>NZ_JBBOXH010000001.1:1825000-6252500 GCF_038007545.1 Bacillus sp. FSL K6-6540 | reverse complement strand
CTGTGAAGATGCAGGTTACCCGCGACAAGACGGAAAGACCCCATGGAGCTTTACTGCAGCTTGATATTGGATTTGGGTACGATCTGTACAGGATAGGTGGGAGCCTAAGAAGCATGAGCGCCAGCTTGTGTGGAGGCGACGTTGGGATACCACCCTGATCGTATCTAGGTTCTAACCTGGTACCGTAATCCGGTACGGGGACAGTGTCAGGCGGGCAGTTTGACTGGGGCGGTCGCCTCCTAAAGAGTAACGGAGGCGCCCCAAGGTTCCCTCAGAATGGTTGGAAATCATTCGAAGAGTGCAAAGGCATAAGGGAGCTTGACTGCGAGACCTACAAGTCGAGCAGGGACGAAAGTCGGGCTTAGTGATCCGGTGGTACCGCATGGAAGGGCCATCGCTCAACGGATAAAAGCTACCCTGGGGATAACAGGCTTATCTCCCCCAAGAGTCCACATCGACGGGGAGGTTTGGCACCTCGATGTCGGCTCATCGCATCCTGGGGCTGAAGTAGGTCCCAAGGGTTGGGCTGTTCGCCCATTAAAGCGGTACGCGAGCTGGGTTCAGAACGTCGTGAGACAGTTCGGTCCCTATCTGTCGTGGGCGTAGGAAATTTGAGAGGAGCTGTCCTTAGTACGAGAGGACCGGGATGGACGTACCGCTGGTGCACCAGTTGTTCCGCCAGGAGCATGGCTGGGTAGCTACGTACGGACGGGATAAGCGCTGAAAGCATCTAAGCGTGAAGCCCCCCTCAAGATGAGATTTCCCAATTAGTAAGACCCCTTGAAGACGACGAGGTAGATAGGTTGGAGGTGGAAGTGCAGCAATGCATGGAGCTGACCAATACTAATCGGTCGAGGGCTTATCCAAAAAACACCCCAAAAAGTGAAGCAAAGCTTTGAAGCAGATGCCGAATACTTTTCGGGGACCCCGATACCACATCGGGTGAATGCTACGGAGTCTAATGTGCTGCAAATTCGTTTCGTATCTAGTTTTCAGGTGATCAATCACTTGAATTGAATATTGTTCCCTGATAGCTCAGTTGGTAGAGCACTCGACTGTTAATCGAGTTGTCACAGGTTCGAGTCCTGTTCGGGGAGCCATTTATGGAGAGGTGTCCGAGTTGGCCGAAGGAGCACGATTGGAAATCGTGTAGGCGCCAAAAGCGTCTCGAGGGTTCGAATCCCTCTCTCTCCGCCACTATTATTTTAAGCAAGGCCCGTTGGTCAAGGGGTTAAGACACCTCCCTTTCACGGAGGTAACAGGGGTTCGAATCCCCTACGGGTCACCACTTTCTTTAAAAAACACTTGCTTCTTATATCAGATTTTGGTATGATAAAAGTCGCTTTGTTACGGAGGCTTAGCTCAGCTGGGAGAGCATCTGCCTTACAAGCAGAGGGTCGGGGGTTCGATCCCCTCAGCCTCCACCATGATTTTTCACCATTGCAGCAACCCTTTTAATGACGCGGGGTGGAGCAGTTCGGTAGCTCGTCGGGCTCATAACCCGAAGGTCGTAGGTTCAAATCCTGCCCCCGCAACCAATTTATATCGCAATAGCGATAGTGCCTCGTGGAACTGTGGTGTAGAGGCCTAACATGCCTGCCTGTCACGCAGGAGATCGCGGGTTCGAATCCCGTCAGTTCCGCCATTTTTACAAGTTTCATAGATGACTTTGGGATGAGATGCGTATCCGATATGGGATTCGTCAAAGTCCGAAATGAGCTCTATGGCTCGGTAGCTCAGTCGGTAGAGCAGAGGACTGAAAATCCTCGTGTCGGCGGTTCGATTCCGTCCCGAGCCACCATGTACCTTTTATAATTTTATACGCCGGTGTAGCTCAATTGGTAGAGCAACTGACTTGTAATCAGTAGGTTGGGGGTTCAAGTCCTCTCGCCGGCACCATTCTGGAGGATTAGTGAAGTGGCTAAACACGGCAGACTGTAAATCTGCTCTCTTCGAGTTCGGTGGTTCGAATCCATCATCCTCCACCAGTTTTTAGGGGCATAGTTTAAAGGTAGAACAGCGGTCTCCAAAACCGTTAGTGTGGGTTCAATTCCTGCTGCCCCTGCCAATCGAATCAATTTATAGTACAATATGGCGGTCGTGGCGAAGTGGTTAACGCACCGGATTGTGGCTCCGGCACTCGGGGGTTCAATTCCCCTCGATCGCCCCATATTACAAAATCATATTGGGGATTAGCCAAGCGGTAAGGCAACGGACTTTGACTCCGTCATGCATAGGTTCGAATCCTATATCCCCAGCCATTGATTTTATGTTTGCGGACGTGGCTCAGCGGTAGAGCATCGCCTTGCCAAGGCGAGGGTCGCGGGTTCGATTCCCGTCGTCCGCTCCATTTTTATTTCTGGCGCCATAGCCAAGTGGTAAGGCACAGCTCTGCAAAAGCTTTATCCCCAGTTCGAATCTGGGTGGCGCCTCCATAACAAACATATGTGCCCTTAGCTCAGCTGGATAGAGCGTTTGACTACGAATCAAAAGGTCAGGAGTTCGAATCTCTTAGGGCACGCCATTGTGTAAGCCGGTGTGGCGGAATTGGCAGACGCGCGCGACTCAAAATCGTGAGGGAAACCGTGGGGGTTCGAGTCCCTTCACCGGCATCAATCAAAAGGAATGTAGACGATCAACGTCTGCATTCCTTTTTTTGTTGTCTCTCCATCGATGCATCCACACGACAAGTCCACTCCCAATCGCAGCTGCTGAAGTCGTTCTCCTGTAGATCGATGTTCCTTCAATAAGTGATACGGTAACAAGAGTGTGTTCGTTCACGGATGTAACGCAAAAACTGCAGACCAGTGCAGGGGTTGGACGTAGGTCTATAGGAAGCCCCGCCTTAGGTCTAGGTCCAAAAACCGTCCACAGGCCGTTTTAGTCAAACTCGAAATTACCTAGAATAGAGTCATAAGGTTGAACAAATGAAACAACGATCAAACAACAGAAAGGCGGTGTATAAATGAGGAATTCAAAAGGCAATGGAATGAGTATCCTGTTGATTGGTTTAGGGATCTTGGTTCTTCTGGGAGTATTCGGTCCTCTGCTTGGATGGTTGTTCAGTCTTCTAATTCCGATACTGATGGTTGCTTTGGGATATTACGGAATTCGAAGAGGCAATACCTTGATGGGATGGATCATTCTCGGTATCGGGATCATCTGGTTGATGGGTAAACTGTCTTGGCTGATCGGTCCGATCCTTGGTGTCATCTTAATCATCTACGGAGTGTCCCGATTGAAGAATGGAAGACCCCGTTATTGATAAGGAACCACTACATTATATAACCTGCATAAACAACAGATCAGATCATGATAGATGAGGAGGGCTAAGCCGATATGAGTGTTTTCCGGCGGATAAGAGACATAACCGTAGCAACATTGAATGAAAAGCTCGAGCAGAGCCAGGATCCGGTTCGATTGATTGACCAGTTCCTACATTCAACCAGACAGGACATTGCTGAGGCCGAGAAGCTGCAGCAGCAATGCCAAGTACATTCCAGACAGCTGAAACAGCAGGTGGATCAAGCGGAAACCATGCGATTTAAACGCGAAGAGCAGGCACTGCTTGCCTTGAAGGCCGGCGAAGAGCATCTTGCCAAGCTGGCATTGCAGGAGAAGCTGATTTATGAGGAAAAGATTGAACAGTATCAAGGCCTGTTATCCTCAAGCCTGGAGTCGTTGAAAGAAATCGAGGAGCAGCTCGGTGAGCTGCGGATGGAATATCAGACGGTCTACAGCAAACGCCAGTATTATGTTGCCCGAGTGGAAACCCTTCGTCTTCAGCAAAAAATGAATGAACGTACGGGGTCCTATGGCGGGGGGCATGATGTACCGAAGATGTTCAATCGCCTCGAGGACCGTATCAGCGACTGGGAACTGGAAGCCAGAAGCCTTCGCGATTTACGCCGCATGGGGCAGGAATACATGGATCAGGCTGGAGAATCCGTCTCCACGGTATTGGAAAAGGAACTTGCCCGCTTGAAGCAAAAGCTGAATAACAGCGGAAAGGAGTAACCATGACAAGATTGTACCGTTCCACCCGAGACAAGATGTTCACAGGGTTGATCGGCGGTATATCCGATCATTTCGGAGTCGAATCTACCCTACTTAGAATCATATTTGTAGTCAGTATCTTTTTCACAGGCGGTACAACGCTGTTGATCTATCTGATTGCAACCCTCGTCGTTCCTAAAGAGCCGTATTATCACGATCCGTACGGACCGCAAGGAAGACATGGCGGCGGATACCGTTACAACGACCATCCGGGCCCGGGGCCAGGCTACAACAGCTACAATGATGCTTATGGACGTCATCAAGGCTATCCTAACCCTAATGAGCATGGAAGCTTTGGTCCCAAATATGACCGTCCCAACGGCACAAGAACGAACGCGTCCACCGATTCCGATCTGGATGCGATGATGAAGGATATTGAAAGAAAAGCCATGCAAAAAGAAATCGAAGAATTGAAGAAAAAACTTTCGAACTATGAGAAGGGAGATAAATAACATGGGAGTATTTAAAAGAATTAAGGATATGACGAAAGCATCGGTGAACGAGCTGCTGGATAAAGTGGAGGATCCGATCGTAATGCTGAACCAGTACCTGCGCGACATGGAGGCAGAAATTCATGAAGCAGAGGTAACGGTCGCGAAGCAAATGGCAAATGAGCGTCGCATGAAGCAGCGCGTCGATGAGGCTGTGAAGATGGCGGCACAACGTGAAGCTCAGGCGGAATTGGCTCTGAAAAACGGTCAAGAAGAAGTGGCTCGCAAGCTGCTTGAAGAAAAGATCTATTTCGATCAAAAAGAAACCGAGTACGTGGAACTGCACCTGCAATCCGAGGCTCAAGCGAAAGAGCTTGTTGCTCAGCTGCATGAAATGAAAGACGAGTTCTACAAAATGCGCAACAAGCGCAATGAGCTTGTAGCTCGCGCTCAAATGGCGAAAGCGAAGAAGCAAATGTCTCAAGTGAGCAGCCTGCATACCATTGAAAGCGGCAGTGCTTCGATGGGCTTCCACCGCATGGAAGAAAAAATCATGCAAATGGAAGCTGAAGCTGATGTGCTTCGCGCACCATACCGCCCTAACAACGCAGCATACACAAGTCCAGTGGATGCTGAGAAGCAACTGAAGGTGGATGAGCAGCTGCAAGCGTTGAAAAACAAAATGGGGAAATCCTCGAAATCCGAGTAATTCCTCAGCAAGTCAGCAAAATAAGAACAAAGCGTATTCGAATACCGTGTTCATATGATATGCTATACGAATGAGATTGTCGTATAGTACAGGCAAAGCCATACAGTGGGGAACATCTCACTGATATGGCTTTTCCGAGCTTATATCTTGGTCATCAAGGAGGTGCGACATGGACAGAAACCGCTGGATAGCAGTAGGTTTAATCAGCTTGGGTTTTATTATGCTTTTCGGCCGATGGTTTGGTTTCTTCACCATTGTCGCCCTATTGCTCATCTTCGCGGGCGTCCTTCAGATCAGGCAAGGCCATGTGAAGAAGGGGTACATTCTGCTCGGCGTCGGAGCCGTGCTGCTGCTGCTCGAGCATCTTATGTTGATTATTGGCGTCAGTTTGATATCGCTGGGTATTTTCTACGGCAAGTCCAAACGGGCCCATACCACGACCAGATATATTCAGAAGCAGAACTTTATGTCCAACTTTGACTGGGACCGTGCACCCTGGGTGATGCGCAGCTTGAGCGTGTGGCATGTGCTCGGGGAAGCGGATGTGGATCTGTCCCTGGCGCTTCCCGAGGAACGCCAAACGGTGCTCATGTTCCACGGAATGCTCGGTGATATCGATCTGATGATCCCGGACTATTACGGGGTGGAGATCGAAGCATTCATCTTGTTCGGATCGATTCATATGGACGACCGGAAGGAAACCGGCATATTGAACCGAGTGAAATATCAATCGCCCAATTATGAGACCAGCGAATATAAAGTGAAATTTATCGTTTCTTATTTAGGCGGAGATTTGAATATAAGAATGACATAATAAACGTATTGTTTTGTGTAAACCATTCAGGAGGGTTGCCCCGTGGAAACGGAAAAGAAAGCAAATATCATTACCCGAAGTATGCGTGAGGGGACCCTTCTGGGATTGGTTGTCATGCTCGTTGTCCTTTATTTATTATATACATATGGTTATCTTCAACCGTTTGAGACGTGGAAGAACCGGATCGAGGCAGGCATAACCCTGGTATTGCTGCCGATCGGGCTGGGAGCGATTTATGGCTTCTTCCAGGGATACCGGGTAAAACGGCGGGTCGATCTCGTTAGGGAAACACTCGTGAACTGGGAAAAAGGGAGTCTGACGGACGTCATGCCGGACATCGGCGAAGACGAAGTGGGCCGGCTTGGAGAACAGCTGGTGAAGATCAGCAAGCGCTGGGAGGATCAGGTGTCTTCCCTGCAGCGGTTATCCACGAACAATGCCCAGCTAGCCGAGCAGGCCAGGGTTACGGCGATCGTGGAAGAGAGACAGCGTCTGGCGCGCGAGCTCCATGATGCGGTTTCTCAGCAGCTGTTTGCCATCTCGATGACGGCAACAGCTGTGGGCAGGACGCTGGATAAGGATTTTGACAAAGCGCAGCGCCAGGTGGCTCTGATTGAGGAAATGTCGGCTGTGGCACAGTCCGAGATGAGGGCGCTACTCCTTCATCTGCGGCCGGTATATCTCGAAGGAAAAGCACTGGAACAGGGGCTGCGGGATTTGATCACGGAATTGCGGATCAAAGTGCCTATGGAAATTACGTTTGAGATGGACGATGACATACATTTGCTTAAAGGGATTGAAAATCATCTGTTCCGCATTATTCAGGAGGCCATGTCGAATACGCTTCGGCACTCGAAGGCGGAAAAAATGGACATCCGGATTCATCGCAGGCAGAACACCGTTCGGGTAATGCTGCGAGATGACGGGGTCGGGTTCGAACTGGACGACAAGAAACAGACTTCCTACGGTCTTTCGACCATGCAGGAACGGGTGACGGAAATCGGCGGCTCGTTACAATTCATCACGGCCCCGGGTAAAGGGACGCGGATTGAGATTATCGTGCCGCTCATAAACGAAGAACGCAAACGGGGGGATGGAGATGGAAGCACCGATTAAGGTACTGCTGGTGGATGATCATGAGATGGTGCGGATCGGCTTGGCTGCCGTGCTTGGCACAGAAGACGGCATTGAGGTGGTAGGCGAAGCGGGCAGCGGCGAGGAAGGCATACGCCTGGCGCAGGAATATCATCCTGACGTGGTGCTGATGGATCTGGTCATGGATGGGATGGACGGCATTGAGACCACGCGGGAGCTGATGAAGCAATTTCCGAATCTTAAGGTGATCGTACTGACCAGCTATCTGGACGATGAGAAGATGTATCCGGTCATTGAAGCAGGCGCATTCAGTTATCTGCTGAAGACCTCCCGGGCTTCCGAGGTCGCCGATGCTATACGTGCCGCCGCACGGGGCCAGTCGGTTCTGGAGTCCCAGGTCGCTTCGAAGATGATGAATCGTTTCCGCCATCCGCAAAATGAAGCGCCCGCGCATAATGACCTGACGGACCGGGAGATGGAAGTGCTGCGATTGCTGGCACAGGGCAAATCCAATCAGGACATTGCCGATGATTTGATTATAGGCATCAAAACCGTGAAGTTTCACGTGACTAATATTTTGGGCAAGCTGGGGGTAGAGGATCGGACCCAAGCTGCCATCTACGCTTATAAAAATGGGCTGGCTGAGTAAGGAGTGCCGGCTCTTTTTTTATGCTTATGAACGTGAAATAAACAGTTTTGAGATGCTGAGCGCGGTTCTAAACAGATCCGTGATGCGACGCGTCGGGTATCAACATATCCATGTAAACAATGATAGGCAGGCTTAAAGACTCCCCAATCGGGAGGCTTTTTTTATTTATTTAAGGGGAAGAGAGATTTTTAAAACGGTAATAGCAGGATCATTTTATATGGCGATGTATAAATCTGCAGTGAGGCGGCCATCCTTTTACTAGATTGATAGATTCGTACGAGGAGGCGTGGCTGACGATGCGGAAGATACGTTTACAGCTGATTGTGATGATGTTGTTGCTGTGCGGGGCAGCAGGGATGATGGCGGGTTTTGCGGGAACAACGGAACGCAATGGGGAGGAATCGGTTCCGCAAACGGCAGAGGCGTCAGCTTGGAAGGGAACGGCGAATGGAGCATCAGAAGCAGGGACTACAGCCGAAAGCAATATGGAGCTTCTTACAGCCCTTGGACAGGAACATATGGATCCTTCCGCGCTCCTCACGGTAAAAATTCAAGGCGAAATGATAAATTCGATTTCTAAGGATCAAGCTAAGACAGCAGCCGAAGAATTGGCTCGCGCAATAGGGCTTTCCGGCATTACCTCAAACGAGCTTCAAGGAAATGACGTTTTCCAAGCGGAAGGCGATCGATCGGGCGTCTCCGTGAATTTGGATTGGGCCCTCACGAAGCAAGGCCATAGTTATGTCAGAGTCATGCTTGTCGGAGAGGCGGCAGCGCATGCCCGGGAAATGGTGAGCCTTCAGGAGCATGTTCAAGAACGGATGGAGCAAGCAGGCATACCGAATACGTGGAATGCGTCCATTCAAGGATATGCAACGAAGTCAGGCGGCGTGGATGGAACGATGGCCCAAGTAGAAAAGGCTATAGCCCGAAAGCTTCCGCTTCGTTCCGTTGAGGATTATGCGGATGTTACAACGATCAGCCGATCCTATGAGGCGCCTTCGCTGGGGACTTTTGTGAAGAGCGGCGACACGCCGATTCATATGCAGATCGCGGTGCATGAAGATTCGGTGAAGAAAAGAAGTAGAATAACGATCGGATTTCCCGTCATTACAATAGAATATTGAAAATAATATCTGAAACTCCGATGAAAAAATACGGAATGAGATAGCATACTTGAAATGAATATGCTAAAATGTCATCACATCGAGTTAAGTGCCGATGCATAAAAATACACTATAATTCATAGAAAGAATGAGGAGCCATGGCTGAAAATCAAAATCTAGATACAATGAAGACACCGGGAGCTGTATTTTTCATCTTTGGAGCGACTGGTGATTTGGCAAGACGTAAGTTGTTTCCGGCGATCTACAGTCTTTATCGTGAAGGAAAACTGGATGAGGATTTTGCTGTAATCGGCGTGGCGCGGCGTCCGCGCACCCAAGAGGAGTTTCGGGAGGACGTGTATCGTTCGATTCAGGAATTCTGCCGATATAGTTCGGAACAGGATAGTGAATGGAATGCATTTGCACAGCATTTTGAATATAAATCTTTAGATATCAACAATATTGACGGTTTCCGTGAGCTCCGCGAACAAACGGAGCAATTGGAAACGAAATTTAATATACCGGGCAACCGCTTGTTCTATCTCGCGCTTGCACCGGAATTGTTCGGCAGCGTATCGTTCAACCTGATGAAGGGCGGCATGCTTGACGGAGAGGGCTGGAACCGTCTTGTGATCGAGAAGCCGTTCGGCTACGATCTGGAGTCCGCTGCCAAGCTGAACGAAGAGATCCGTAAAGTGTTCAAGGAAGAGGAGATCTATCGGATCGACCATTACCTCGGGAAGGAAATGGTGCAGAACATCGAGGTTATCCGTTTTGCGAATGCTTTCTTCGAGCCTCTGTGGAACAATAAGCATATTGCCAACATCCAAATTACGCTTGGTGAAACGGTTGGCGTCGAGGAGCGCGGGGGTTATTACGACCATGCGGGGGCACTCAGGGATATGGGCCAAAACCATATGCTGCAGCTGCTGACCATGATTGCCATGGAGCCGCCTAGCCGTCTGCTCGCAGAAGATATTCGCGATGAGAAGGTGAAGGTGCTTCGCTCCCTGCGTCCATATGCCTCAAACGAAGAAGTCAAGAACAACGTGGTTCGCGGTCAGTATACGAGCGGTTCCGCAGGCGGCAAAGATCTGCCGGCTTACCGTGAAGAGGATAAGGTGAATCCGGAATCCAATACGGAAACCTATTTTGCGGCCAGAGTCTTCGTGGATAATTTCCGCTGGGCGGGCGTACCGTTCTATATCCGCACGGGCAAGCGCCTTCCGGTTAAGACGACCGAGGTGGTCGTAGAGTTCAAACGGATGCCAACCAACGTATACTTGGGCCAAAAGCATTCCCTGGAGCCTAACCTGCTCGTTATCCGGGTTAACCCGATGGAAGGCATCTACGTAAAGATCAACGCGAAGAAGCCGGGCTCCGAGTCCGAGATCGCTCCGGTTGCGATGGACTTCTGCCAAAGCTGCATCGTGGGCATCAACTCTCCTGAAGCGTATGAGCGTCTGCTGCATGATGCTGCCCGCGGGGATTCCACCTACTTTACGCGTTGGGACGAAGTGGCTTCCGCTTGGTCCTTCGTGGATCGCATCGCTAGCGCTTGGAGAGAGAACCAGGGCGAGCTGGAATCGTATCCTGCCGGATCCTGGGGACCTGACAAAGCGGATGAGCTGCTGAAGGAAGACGGCTTCCACTGGTGGCCGGTTAACGGTCAGCTTGAGGATAACGTAGTGTGGTTGAAAAAATAGAAGATTAGCTAAAATTTATGCGATAAAAATCATCCTCATGCGCACGGCGCATGGGGATGATTTGCGTATGAATTGTGGTACAATGATATACATGACTTTAGTTACGAAGGGATAAGTGAAATGGCAAAGCTAATAGATGAACTGCAGCAGGAAGTGGATAAGCGTCGCACGTTCGCGATTATTTCCCACCCTGACGCCGGTAAGACGACGCTGACCGAGAAGCTCCTATTGTTCGGGGGCGCCATTCGTCTGGCCGGATCGGTAAAAGCTCGTAAAGCGAGCAAGCATGCAACGAGTGACTGGATGGAGATCGAGAAGCAGCGGGGAATCTCCGTCACGTCGTCCGTGATGCAATTTGATTATTTAGGGCATCGGATTAATATATTGGATACGCCGGGTCACCAAGACTTCAGTGAGGATACCTATCGTACGTTGACGGCTGCCGACAGCGCCGTCATGTTGATTGACGTAGCCAAAGGGGTCGAGGCCCAGACCATCAAGCTGTTTCAGGTCTGCGCGAAGCGGGGTATTCCGATTTTCACCTTCATCAACAAACTCGACCGCGAAGGACGCAGTCCGTTTGACCTGATGGAGGAACTTGAGCAGGTGCTGGGCATCCGCTCCGTACCGATGAATTGGCCGATCGGTTCCGGCCGCGACCTGTGCGGCGTGTACGACCGGGTGAAGAATCAGGTGGAATTGTTCCAAGGGGACGACCATTCCACGATTAAAGTGCAGAAGGTCGAAGGGTATGAAGATTCGCTCATCCGCGAGATGGCTGGCGACTATCTGCATGACCAGTTATGTCAAGATCTGGAGCTGCTGGATGTTGCCGGCGACCCGTTTGATCTGGAGAAAGTGATGCAGGGTCAGTTAACGCCTGTATTTTTCGGCAGTGCGATCAACAATTTCGGCGTCCAGACCTTTCTTGAAAACTTCCTCCAGCTTGCGCCGAAGCCCGAGCCGCGCCGCAGCACGGAAGGCGTAGTGGAACCGACCGATGAGAAATTCTCCGGTTACGTATTTAAGATCCAAGCCAACATGAATCCGGCTCACCGGGACCGCATCGCTTTCCTTCGAATCGTATCGGGCAAGTTCGAACGCGGTATGAGCGTGAAGCATGTGCGGGTAGGCAAGGAAATCAAGCTGGCGCAGCCGCAGCAATTTTTGGCGCAGGATCGAGATATTGTGCAGGAGGCATACCCTGGCGATATTATCGGTCTGTTTGACCCGGGGATTTTCCGGATCGGGGATTCCCTCAGCCAAGGACGCGAGGTTGTATTCGACGAGCTTCCGACGTTTTCCCCGGAGATCTTTGCCAAAGTAACCGTGAAGAATGCGCTGAAGCATAAGCAATATCAGAAGGGGATTGACCAATTGACGGAAGAAGGGACCATCCAGGTATTCCGAACCGTTAGCTTCGACGAGACCATTCTCGGGGTGGTCGGCCAGCTCCAGTTCGAAGTCTTCGAGTATCGGATGAAAGGGGAGTACGGCGTCGATGTCCAGCTGCAACGAATGCCGTATCAGTTCGCCCGCTGGCTCGTGGACGACAACATTGATCCGTCCAAGTTCCGGATTAACTCGACCCTGGTGAAAGACAAGAAGGATAATTATGTCGTTCTCTTCGAAAATGAGTATGCGATGAGAACCGCCATAGACAAGAACCCAACCGCCAAGTTTCTTGAGACCGCTCCGTAAGCGATGGCATAAATATGCAATATAAAGAACAATCCCCTCAGCTTTAAGGGCTAAGGGGATTGTTCTTTTTTGTTGAGCGCGGGATTATCCCTGAAGATTGCCAGGCGTAACGGTTTTCAAATGGTCGTGAAGGGAAGAGACGAGGGTGTTCTGCTGGGCAGCATCCATGTCTTTCCACATCATTTCAAACATCACGCCGAGTCCCGGCAGGGCGGCTTCAGGCCCGTCAACGGAACCCTCGATCATGGAGCGCAGCTCTTCTTCGTCCTGATTGTGGACTTTATGAATGACGGCTTGCCTTAGATCTAACAATATGGACATCGAAATGTTCCTCCTTGTTATATAAGGGTCATTGTGTAATGTGCCCGTTCCAGGGGAGTTACATTCAAGTATTCTGGACAGTATGATATACTGTTATCATTGATGATTAAGGATCGACCTAGGCTCGTGGGGGGACATATAAATGGCTAAGAAGCAGTACGCAGTAATCGGTATGGGGCGTTTTGGCACAAGCGTTGCCAAGGAATTGAGCAGCATGGGATTTGACGTATTAGCCGTTGATGCGAGCGAACAGCGTATTCAGGAAACTGCCAGCATGGTCACGCATGCCGTTTCGGCGGATTCGACCGATGAAGAGGCGCTCCGGGCGCTCGGCATTCGGAATTTTGATGTGGTTGTCGTGGCTATCGGGGAGGATATTCAATCCAGCATTTTGACAACGCTGATTCTGAAGGATCTTGGCGTACCGGCTATTATCGTTAAAGCGAAGAATGAGCTGCACGGAAAAGTGCTTAACAAAATCGGGGCGGACAAGGTGATTTTCCCAGAGCGGGACATGGGGCTTCGGGTTGCCCACCATCTGGTCTCGCCGAATATTCTGGACTATATCGATTTGTCGGACGATTACAGCATTATGGAGATGCTGGCTACAGGCGAGCTGATTGGCCACAATTTGAGAGAGCTGGATATTCGCGCACGATTCGGGTGCAATGTCATGGCGATTCGAAGCGATGCGGACATGAACATTTCGCCGAGTCCGGATGACCGGATCGAGGAAGGCGATGTGCTTGTCATCGTGGGACATAAGAATGACTTAACGAAGCTGGAGCTTGCTTATCCCAAATAAAGCCGTCAGCTTCGGATACCGGGCCGAACCCGGGCTCTGATGAGTATATATGTAAAAGAACGGATGGATTAACAATGGAGATATTATCGCCGCAGAATGCCAGAGTGAAGGGCTGGGCACAGCTGCAGGAGAAAAAACACCGGGACAAGCAGAACAAGTATGTGGTGGAAGGCATCCATCTCGTACAGGAAGCCCTGTCATCCGGCGCGGACATCGAGTGCGTGGCTTATGACGTGGACAAGGGCATCCCCCAAGAGCTTCGTCATATTACGGATACAGGACAAGGTGCCGAATGGATCGGCGTATCCCATGCCGTTATATCGAAGGTCAGCGATACGCCGTCGCCGCAGCAGGTGTTTGCCGTCATTCGCAAGGAAGCGCGGCAATGGCAGGACCTGATCCTGCGCGAGAACGGTTTGGTCGTTGTTCTCGACGGTCTCCAGGATCCGGGCAATGTGGGAACCATCATAAGAAGCGCCGATGCCGTAGGGGCTGCCGGCGTGGTCCTGGGGCGAGGCTGTGCGGATTTGTACAATCCTAAGACACTTCGCTCCACCATGGGATCCCTGTTTCATCTGCCGGTGCTGGAGGGTGATCTGCCGAGCATCCTGCCGGAAGCCAGGGAACGGGGAGCCAGATTAGTGACCACTATGCTGGAAGGACAGCGCTCATGCTTCGAGTACGACTTCAAAGGGACAAGCTGGATCGTCATCGGCAGCGAAGGACGCGGCGTCTCGCCTGAGGTCGCGGCACTCGTGGACGATGCCATCCGTATCCCCATGCCGGGGCGTGCCGAATCGCTGAATGCGGCAATGGCCGCTTCCGTATTGATGTACGAGGCTTTAAGGCAGAGGGAGTACGCTGCTGAACTATAAAGACAGAAATGGCAAGATTAGGCGGGGAATGATTAGATAACGTTGCTGATCATAACCGGCCTTTTTTTTTATTTTTGACAGGGATGGTCATAATAACAAGCGTGTTCGAAAGGAGTTAAACCCGTGTACAAGCAAAAAACCAAAGAAACGGATCACAGCGTGGTGGAGTTTATCGAGCAAGTGGATTCGCCCAAAAAACGGGAGGATGCCTATCGTTTGCTGGAGATTTTTGAAGAAACGAGCGGTTTTGCGGCCAAAATGTGGGGACCCAGCATCATTGGTTTCGGCTCCTACCATTACCGTTACGCTTCCGGCCATGAGGGAGATGCGCCGTTTGTAGGATTCTCGCCGCGAAAAGCGAAGATCAGCCTGTATTTTGCGCCAGGCGATGATCAGCGGGAGGAGCTGCTGACGAGTTTCGGCAAGCATACGGCAGGGAAAGGCTGCGTGTACATTAATAAAGTGGCGGACATTGAAGTTGAGGTGCTGAAGCAGCTGATTCGAGAATCGATCGCGTTCCTGAAAAAGACTTACCCGGATCAACCCTAACGTGAGGTTGAGTTAAGTGCGGTGTGCCGGCAAGGTCTCTGTTTTGAGCCGATTAGTCGGCTGATTGACCTAAGGGTGATGACGAACAGGTGAATATTAGGGTTTGACGTAAAACCATTTGGTGTCCTATAATGCATGAAGGGAAACCAAATGGTTTCATAATTTAAGTTTAAGCGAGGGATCAATCTGATATGGACAACGCAACAAACGGCAAGCTGCCGGATATTCGTCATACTCTTGTGCTGAAAGCGCCCATCGAGAAGGTGTGGAAAGCCGTAGCCACGGCTGAAGGGATTTCAGCCTGGTTCATGCCCAACAATTTTGAGCCGGTGGAAGGCTTTGAGTTTCAATTGAATGCAGGCCCATGGGGGAATTCTCCATGCAAGGTCACGCTCATTGACGAGCCTAACCGTCTGTCTTTTAACTGGGGCAAGGATTGGAGCGTTACGTTCGAACTGGTGGAGCAGGGAGACCATACGGAATTCACGCTCATCCACGGCGGATGGACAGCGGATCAAGTAACCGAGTTCGGGGAAGCGCATGACATCGTTCGAGGCCGCATGAACAACGGCTGGGCTGGCATTGTCCAGAAGCTTGCAGGATACGTCGAGGCGTAACCGATGTCGCAGGCCGCTCCGAAGCATGATGTCTACCAAGCCATCGCAGATCCGACTCGCCGTAAGCTGCTCGGCTTGTTAAGCGATAAGGAAATGCCGGTTAAGGAAATTACGGGACATTTCTCCATGACGCGAACCGCCGTGTCCAAGCATCTCCGAATTTTGGAGGAAGCGGGTCTGGTGCAGGACCGCAAGGTTGGACGCGAGACCCGCTATCGCCTGCAAGCAGAGCCGCTTAAGGAATTGAAGGATTGGCTGTCTTATTTCGACCGCTTCTGGGAGAACAAACTGTCGATGCTGAAATACTACGTGGAAGATCAAGAGGACGATCCAAAGAACGCAAAGGAAGAAGAGCGAGGATAAGCCATCCTTGCTCTTCTTTTTTGCCGTTTGTCCGCATACCTTCTATACAGGAGAGCTTGCCATGGTAAACATGCTCCTCGGGGCGCAAATAGGGGGGACCAAGCATGAGACGAAAGAGATGGGGAAGCAGGCGTTTGGCCTTTCCGTCGCTGTCGTGGCCTAAACCAAGGAGAGCTTACAAACCACCGCGCAGAGGCTTTCGGCCCGTACCGCAGAGCCGGGGGCGTCCTCAGACTGCCAAACGGCGAAGCACAAAAAAATGGTGGCTGATCGGCGCTCTGCTCCTTGTGTTTGGGATCGTTGAGTTTTTTATGTATATCGAGCAGAATCTGCGGCCGCCGATCATGCATTTAGCCCAAATCCGGGTTAAGCAGATCGCTACCGAAGCCATCAATAAAGCGATCACCTCCCAGGTGACGCAGGGCAAGGATTTTGATAATCTGGTCAACTGGAAAACGGACAGCTCGGGCAAAGTGACCGGATTCATGCTGAATTATGCCGAGCATTTAAAAATCACGTCCCATACGACGCAGGTCGTGCAGAGCACGCTGGACGAAATCCATAAGCACAAAGAGCAAATTCCGCTGGGACAGGTGTTAAAAAGCCCGATCATCGCTTCATTCGGTCCGCAAATCCCTTTAAAGATCGAACCCCAGGGAGCTGTAAAGGTTCAGCTGGATACGAGGCAGCAGGGGGCCGGCATCAATATGATCCTGGTGGAGGTGTTCGTCCACATCGTGACGGAGGTAGCGGTTGTCGTTCCTTTTGACATGGAGCCGCAAATCGTGGAAACCGATATTCCGATCTCGTATCTGCTCGTGGTAGGCGATGTGCCGATGTATTATTACGACGGCCAAGGAAAGGCGGTCGGCGAGAATAAGGCAAGCGCACCGAGCATCGCGATACCGCCACCGGTAACGGATGAGAACACCCATGACGCGCACCAGGAGATTCCGCCCGCAACGACACCAGACCCTCCTGCTCAGGGAACGACGACGCCTCTTGTGCCTACGCCGGGCGGTGCCGACATGTCAGGGCATACGGAGGGAAGCGGAACAGGCGAGTAGGACGCTCATTTTCGCCCATTCTGAAACCGTATCGTGTACTGCAGCATGGATTGGCCGTTATGTGTCATGAGGGTATGTCCTTAAAGGAAAAACGCGCCCCTGATTTGAATTCAGGAGCGCGTTTTTTTCTTCGAGCGTTTTTCTTCCAGTTCCCAGTGCTTTAGCAGCGGGTAAGGATCGAAAGCCCATTCGGTCAACCCGGTGTCCCGGTAGATGCCGTAATGGAGGTGCGGAGGGAATTTGCCCTGGGTTCCGGGCTTGCCGTAGCCCGAACTGCCGACCCAGCCGAGAGTTTGACCCGGCGTAACGACATCCCCGAGCGAAATCCCTTTATCAAAGCCCTGCAGATGGGCGTAATAATGGTAATGATTGTTTAAATCCCGGATGCCGATGCGCCAGCCGCCGTATTTATTCCAGCCTTTAATTTCGACGACGCCGTAACAGGTGCTTCGAACGGGGACTCCGTATGAAGCAAACAAATCCGTTCCTTCGTGAACCCTTTTGCCTCCCCAGTTGCGTCCCATGCCAAAGGTGCTTCGGTAGGAATAGTTGCTCTTGACGGGAAGGGGAAACGCATGGTCGAACAGGTCCAGCTTCCCGAAGGTCTCGTACAGTTTGGCATACTGCATGATGCGCTGTACGGCCCGCGTGTTCTGGTAGTATGACCATAGGCCGATGCTGAAATCATCAGCGGCATGCCCATAAGGGGAAAGTCTTGTCGCAATGGTGTAGAGCAGGTCGATATCATTATTAGGGTCTGCCTTGCCATCCCCGTCCCCATCGAGCCCGATCCCGGAGAACACGCTGATCGACGTGGGATTCACGTCTTCCTGATTGGGATTCAACGGGCCAGCCCATCGGGTGGAAGGGATAAAGATACCGAGGGTGCGGTCCGGATGCATTCGATCCTTGGGATGAACCCGGGTCAGCGTTCGTTCATACTGGTCAATGGCCGCTAGGCGGTGCCAAGGAATTTGGGTAACGGTGGAAACCTGATCGTATAAAGATTTCCGGTCCGCAAAATTCGCTGCAGCATCCGTTGCTTTAGCCGCATCGTCAGCCGCGCTGACTGCCATGGAGGCGGATGCGGACGCAGGCCCGCATATGCAGCAGGCAGCCATCAAGGCCGCCATGACTGCAGCCGTGGACCGATACATGATGCCCCTTGCGCGCAATGGTTGTAAAATCCTCATATTGTCCTTCTCCTCCCTTTTTCGATAGTCGTAATTAAGGACGGACAGTCATGCCTACCTGTAGGGTGAATCGAAACAAGGATTTTTATCCATGCCGCAACTAGATTAATCTCATATCGATGCGAAACAAGTAATATGATGGTTTTCATGATATAATATGGGACAGCAAACGATGGGGTATGTCTTGAGTTACATCATTACATTCGAAAGAAGGTTTTTTCTTTGTCTAAAACCAAACAGCCAAAACCTGACTGGATTCGAATCAAGCTGACTACTGGCGATAATTATAAAGAAATCAAAAGCATGATGCGATCCAAAACACTTCATACGGTGTGTGAAGAGGCTCGCTGTCCAAATATTTACGAATGCTGGGCTAACCGTACGGCAACCTTCATGATTCTGGGTGACATTTGTACCCGCGCTTGCCGATTCTGCGCCGTGAATACGGGGCTTCCAACGGAGCTGGACCTGCAGGAA
Organism: Bacillus sp. FSL K6-6540; assembly: GCF_038007545.1. NCBI lineage: Bacteria > Bacillati > Bacillota > Bacilli > Caryophanales > Bacillaceae > Bacillus > Bacillus sp. FSL K6-6540. The sequence continues at coordinate 6,233,966 of NZ_JBBOXH010000001.1, read as the reverse complement.
CCGGAACGGGTAGCGGAGGCAGCCGAGCAAATGAACCTGCGCCACTGCGTGGTAACAAGTGTGGCACGGGATGATCTGAAGGATGGCGGTGCCTACATATTCGCCGAAACCGTCAAAGCCATTCGCCGACGCCTGCCGCTGTGCTCGGTGGAAGTGCTGATCCCGGATTTCATGGGAGACGAAGAATCGCTGAAAATCGTGATGGACGTAAAGCCGGATATTCTGAACCACAACATTGAGACGGTGGAGCGTATGTCCGATCGCGTACGTGCCAAAGCCAAGTATTCCCGCTCATTGCAGCTGCTGAAGAATGCCAAGGCGATGCAGCCTGACATTCCGACCAAATCCAGCATCATGCTGGGCGTCGGCGAACAATGGCATGAAATTCTGGAGGCGATGGACGACTTGCGTTCGGTGGGATGCGACATCATGACGATCGGCCAATACCTGCAGCCTTCGCCGAAACATCTGAATGTTGAAAAATACTACACGCCGGAAGAGTTTGCGATCTTGAAGGAAGAAGGAATGAAGCGCGGATTCAGCCACGTGGAGTCCGGTCCTCTTGTGCGCAGCTCCTATCATGCACACGAGCAAGTGAAGTCTGCGGAACGCAACAAGGAAGAGACGGTGCAGTCTTAACCTATTGGAAAGGCAGGGGAAGCTTTCAATGATCGTTATCGGAAACAAAAGCTATGAAGTGTTAAAGGACCATCGAAACGGCTGGAATCTGGAAGCTTTCCGGGAGCGGTACAGCGAGGTGCTGGACCGCTATGATTACATCGTGGGAGACTGGGGTTACAATCAGCTTCGGCTTAAAGGCTTCTATCGGGACAATCATCCCAAGGCTGCCAAGGATTCAACCTTTTCCAGCATGTCCGATTACATTAACGAATATTGCAATTTTGGCTGTGCTCACTTTGTGCTTCAGAAAACGAAGGAGCAGAAGGAAACGAAAGAGCATGCCTCCAATACGAAAGAGCCTGTAGAGGTTCGAGAAACATCCCCTAAGGATAACCGGGCTGAGGGGGAAGCACAGGGAAGCAAGGAACCCCAAGAGGGTTCAAAACCGGGCAAGGAGCACAAGGACCAGCGTGAGCGGCGCGAAGGCAAGGATTCAAGACGCGAGCCTCGAGAAGCCAAGGCCCCCAAGGAGAAGGAAGCAAAGCCTTCCAAGGAGTCTCATGTCCCTTCAGAGCAGCCGCAATAACCAAAGAACGGTCACCTGTATTTTGGCAGGTAGACCGTTCTTTTTTTTCGGGTATTGGTAAAGGAAAGACTTCGTGAAGCGTTGGCCCTCCTGGTAAATGTAAGAAAGAGGTCCTCTTCATATTAACCAAGGAATGCATCGCGGACGCGGTTCCAGAACGGAAACGGCCGATAACGTGCGAAACTGACCTGCTGCTCTGCCACCTGACAGCGCACGGATACGAGGTCGTCAATCGAGATATTAACGTGATCGATGGTAAGCAGCAAACGCTGTTCTTTTCGCGAGAATATATCACAATGATGATGCTTGGGCAGAAGCAGCGGCGAGCCCAGCGTACGGAAAATCCGGTTGTTAATCGAGGCGATTTCCGCAATCTGAAGCGCATCGATCGAGGGATGAACCATCGCGCCGCCGACACTCTTGTTATACGCCGTGCTGCCGGACGGCGTGGATACGCAAATGCCGTCTCCCCTGAACATCTCAAAGGTCACGTCGTTGATGTCAATTTGCGCGACAACGGTACCGTCAACGCCTTTAAGCGTAAATTCGTTTAAGGCAATGTAAGAGGACGTTCCTGATTTCTTATGGATTTCCAGTTGAACCAGGGGATACTTGACGAGGCGCGGCTTCACGTTGCCGTGTTCGCCTTCTCCGCTCATATGATCAATTAGCTCCGTCAGTTCATCCGCCTTCCAGTCAGCATAGAATCCCAAGTGGCCCGTATGGACGCCGACGAAGGCGAGGTCGGGAATACGGTCTATAAACGTATGGAAGGCGTGCAGCATCGTGCCGTCTCCACCGATCGAGACCACAATCTCCGGAGATTCTGCATCCAGCACAAACCCCCGCTGTTCCGCCAGCTTGTGAAACTGCTGGGTCAGCTCGACAGACAATGGGTCACCGCGGTCCAGAACATAATATCTCAAGTTGATAAGCTCCTTTGTAAGGTTATATAAAGATGATAATCAATCTTGGAGAAGAACACAATGTTCACCTTGGGAATTAGCGGAATTTCTGCTGCAGTCCTCGAAGGATCTGAATAAACAACGCAACTGCAATCAGGAAACCGAGCAGGATGCAGAAAGCCGCCATAATATGGGTATACCCGTTTAGGGCGGAATCCGAAACAGACGGCACCGCCAGCGTCGGTATCGAAGACCCCATGACGCTTCTCCACAACAGCAACACGGCGGTGGCCGCAATAATGCCGTGGATCAGCCTGGCTACGACAAACGGAAAATACCTAAGGTTGGTAGAGTTCAGGATGCTGATGATCTGGGCATGAACGGACAGGCCGCCCCAAGACAAGATAAAGGCTGCCGCGGCCGCTTTGTATGGCAGAGGAATAGCGGCACCCGCTTCCCCGGCATAGCGTGCGCCCAGCGTCACTTCAAACAGTCCCCCCACAATGGCAGTGGATAAGGATTCGGGCATGCCAACGAGGGATAACAGCAAGCTGATGACCTCCGTTAGCGCGGGCATGACGCCGGCCCGGGTCCAGAGTTCAAGAAACACGGAGAAGAAAACCACAAGACCGCCGACAACGATAATCAGCTGAAGCGATGATTGAATCGCTTGTCTCAGCAGCGTGCCGAGATCACGGCCGTCCTGCTCCCGCGCAGCATGCATGGCCTGAAAGGCGGACTTGAGCCGGCTTGTCTTCGTTTGGGACAGGAGGAGCGAATCGGTTGATGTATTGGACTCGCGCTTGCCATGAAATCTCATTAACAGTCCTACGAGGAATCCTCCGCCATAGTGGGCCAGGGCCAGAATGAGACCTATTTTGGGATCGTGAAAGAAGCCGATGGATACCGCTCCTATCAGAAATATGGGATCCGAGGAGGTGGTAAAGGCAACAAGTCGTTCACCTTCCTCCCGATTTACCATTTTTTGCTCCCACAATTTGGCGGTTAATTTGGCACCGACGGGGTAACCTGAAACATATCCCATCGCGGCCACGAATCCCCCTGCGCCCGGAATTCGGAACAACGGTCGCATCATGGGGTCCAGGAGCGTGCCGATCAGATGCACCACGCCAAACCCCAACAGCACCTCTGAAATGACAAAGAACGGGAACAGGGATGGAAACAGCACGTCCCACCATATCGCCAGGCCGCGGAGTGCGGATTGGAGCGCCGCTTCGGGAAACAAAGCCATCAGGACAATCACGCTGATCAGAGCCGATACGAGCATGAGCCAGCCCATTTTTTTCATGGTCATATAAGGAATACGCCCCCTGGCATCGTTGTGAATGATAGAATATGGTCCGATATTTAAAATCTATGCAGCATATAGGACAAACAGTATAAAAAACATGAGAAAGCGGTTACATTTGTGCTTTATTTTCGGGGATATTGTGCTATAATAAAAACCATCAAAGCACATCTTTCGTATTATGTTTGGATGGAGTGATGATCATGAGCATAGTCGCAGGTATCCTGGTATGCGCCTTCGTTTATGTTATACGTGCTTCTCTCGTCCAGAGTGAAGAGGACTGGCGCAGTTATTAATAAGTTCTAAAAGGTGCTAACCATCGCTTAGCGCCTTTTTTTGTTGTTTTTTGCTATAATGGACAGGTACATCCAATCGAAAGCGAATCATAAACAGATGGGAGAATTAGCGGATATGAATCCGAACTTAAGCATCTATGATAACCTCGGGGGTGCCGAGGGTGTACGATCGCTCGTCGAAGCTTTTTATCCGAGAGTGCAGCAAAATGAGCTGCTTTCGCCATTGTTTCCGGAAGATATCTTGCCGGTGATGGAGAAGCAATATATGTTTTTGAGCCAGTTTTTCGGGGGGCCGGCCTTGTTCTCGGAAGCGTTCGGACATCCGATGATGCGGGCCAGGCACATGAAATTCCCGATTACCGACCGTCATGCCGAAGAATGGCTTGGCTGCATGGCCGGAGCCTTAATCGAAATCGGCGTGGAGGATGATTTACGTGATTTTGTGCTGCAGCGTCTTTCGGGTCCCGCCCACCATTTCGTGAATACTCCGTAGTGCCTTAGATCTAGAAACGGACAGGAATTAGACGCGAATGAAGGGATGGCGAATGGCGTGAAATTGGAACCCTTGTATTCCATCAAGGTGGCTTGTGCGCACTGTGAGCATGAATACTTAACGTCCAGGGTGAGACCAAGCTTTAAGAAAGCATTCCGTACGGATACGGATTTCTGCGCTTACTACAAATCGGAGAACCCCGATTTTTACGTGGTGCGGGTCTGTCCCGAATGCGGATTTGCTTCGACGGAACACTCGACCCTGAAATTGAATGAACGGCAGAAGACGCTCTTCTATGACCAGGTTGGATGCCGCTGGGAGAAGAGGGATATGGGAGGTCCCCGCAATCTGGAGGATGCCCTGGAGTCGTACAAGCTGGCTCTCCTCTGCGCCCAGGTGATCGGGGAGCGGGACCGCATCGTGGCCAGCCTGCTGCACCATATCGCATGGCTGTACCGGTATCAGGGCAACGAGGATCAAGAGAAGCGGTTTTTGAGCTACAGCCTGGAATCTTATATCCGGGTGTTTGAGCTGGAAGGGGTAGGGGCGAATGATGCCCGTCTGCTGTACCTGATCGGAGAGATTCATCGCAGGCTGGGACAGTTCCAGGAGGCGGTCCAGTGGTTCTCCAGAGTGGTCCAGGACGAGAAGATCATGGATGCTGCCATGATCCGAGCCTCCAGAGAGCAGTGGAAGCTGATAGCCGAACAGATCCGGGAGCAGAAGAACGCGGCGATTCCGGCGGAGTCTTAAATGCAAACAGCCCGCTGAACGGTGGGCCAGCAGGCTGTTGATTTGCAATTTGCAGCGATGGCTTGCTTTAAGATAGAGTCAGCGCAATCGCTGATCCGTGAGCAAATAGTCGATGTCGCTGTCCAGCACGGTAACTTTGTTGTGGCAGCAGGGGAAGATGAGCAGCTTCTTTTTCCCTTCCCTAACGCTCACAAGCTCCTTAGGCTTCATGGGAAGCAAGACATTGTCTGTCGCGCAGAAGGGGCAGCTGTGTACATATACGTCGTTGCCAACGACATCATAAGGCCACGTATTCGAAAAAGGAATCATGAGTTCTCCGATGAATGGGACTCATCGTCTTTCGGGGTTGCTTTCGCTTCCTCATTCTTGGCAAGCTCGGCAATCTTCTGCATTAATATATGCTGAGGCATATGCATCAGCTGTTCCAGCGGAACGCCCAGCTGCTTGGACAGTGTAACCGCCGTCTCCGGTGAAATTTGCAAAGGTCTCATGGCTTCTAGCTCCTCCAGCAGTAATTTGTTTGATCAAGAGGGAAAACAGTATTTTAGTTATATATAGTTATACACTTTTCCCTAAGTCCACACAAATGGTATTCCGTTTGAATTCATATTTTATCTCGAAAGGTGATGAATGTTCGATGGCACTTCAACAAACTTGGGATTTGGAATCGATATTTCCAGGAGGCTCCTCCTCGCCGCAGCTCGGGAGCTTTATTGAGGCTTTGGAGCAGGATGTACATAAGCTTCAGCAAGACGTCAAGGCATTGGCTGTTCCAGAGACCATCGAGAGCGCATCCAGTCTGGAGCGCTTCCTTGAGCAGTTCCAGAGCGCCTATGCAAGGATCCGCGAGGTTTCTGCCTTCGTAGGCTGCCTGACCGCACAGAACGTGAATGACAAGAAGGCGGTTCAATTGTCCGGGCGGGTAACTACGCTGTCTGCGGCCCTGCAGTCGGTGAAGAACCAGTTCGATAACGTGCTTCGCGGAATGAACGATGAGCTCTGGACCGCATGGACCGGTACGGATAAGGTGTCCGAGCTGGAATTCGTACTGAACGAAAGCCGCAATCTCGCGAAGGATAAGATGAGTCCCGAGCTGGAAAGCCTGGCTCTTTCGCTGGGGGTAGACGGTTATCACGGATGGGGGGAGTTCTACGACACCATCGTGAAGAAAATCCAAATTCCGTATGAGGAAGACGGAGAGACGGTCATGCTGTCGGCAGGGCAAGCATTCAATAAAATGCATGATCCACGCCGGGAAGTGCGCCAATCCATGTTTGAGAAGTGGGAGAAGGCTTGGGGAGATTCCGCTGATTACTGCGCGGATACCTTGAACCATCTATCCGGCTACCGCCTGAAACTGTACGAGAACCGCGGCTGGAACGATGTCCTGAAAGAACCGCTGGCGATTGGCCGGATGAGCCGCGAGACGTTGGACACGATGTGGGCCGTCATCCAGGATACGAAGTCGGTGCTTGTGGAGTACTTGAACCGCAAAGCGAAGCTGCTCGGTCTGGACGGGTTGTCCTGGACCGATGTGGATGCTCCACTCCGTACTTCGGCAACCAAGATCTCGTATGACGATGCCGCTGTTAACATCGTGGAGCAATTCCGTAAGTTTAGCCCGAGATTGGCTGATTTTTCGCAGATGGCGTTCGACAAGAGCTGGATTGAGGTCGAGGACCGATCCGGGAAGCGACCTGGCGGTTTCTGCACCTCCTTCCCGGCAAGCGGCCAGACGCGGATTTTCATGACGTTTGGCGGAACGGCCTCGAACGTCTCGACCCTGGCTCATGAGCTGGGTCATGCCTATCATCAGCATCTGATGGGCGGAATTCCGGTGCTTAACCAAAAGTATGCGATGAATGTCGCCGAGACGGCATCCACCTTCGCCGAGATGATTGTTTTTGATGCGATGGTGAAGGGGGCAGGCAGCGAAGAGGAGAAGCTGGCTCTGTTGGAAGAGAAAATTCAGAACAGCGTGGCCTTCTTTATGAACATTCATGCACGTTTCTTGTTCGAAACCCGCTTCTATGACAAGCGGAAGAACGGTCTGCTGAGCAGCGAGGAGATCTCCGATTTGATGGTGGAGGCACAGAAGGAAGCATACTGTGATGCCCTGACATCGTACCATCCGCATTTCTGGGCATCCAAGCTTCATTTCTATATCACGGGCACCCCGTTCTATAACTTCCCGTATACCTTCGGTTATATGTTCAGTACGGGCCTCTATGTTCGGGCATTGGAAGAAGGTCCGACCTTTGCGGACAAATATGATGCTTTGCTTCGAGACACAGGCGTAATGTCCGTGGAGAACCTGGCAAAGAAACATCTGAATGTAGATCTGACCCAGCGCGACTTCTGGCAAAGCGCGGCGGACTCCTGCGTAAGCGATATTAAGCAGTTCTTACAAATGACAGAGCATTTAGCATAAATTGTTGGTTATCCTCGAAAAAACAGTTAAAAATGCAGTTTCTGTTATGGCGTTTGATCTCCGACTGCAGATTTACTCCCATATTCGAAAGAAGCTCCTTCGGGGCTTCTTTTTTTGTCGTAAAAGAAAGAAAGTTGACGCAATAAAGGAGCGGAAAACTAAAATATTTGTGCAATTTTAGTAATAAATACCCAAATGTGTTGAATATTGTTGATCCAATGATTTCTATCCCCTATAATGAGTCATAAGCCCTAATAATAGGGAAGATTTACTAATAAAGGAGGGGAGAAGGGATGGTAAAACTAGATCAATTATCACTGGCTAGGCAGCTGGACATCGTGTTTAAAGAGCTGGAAGAAGAGTTGGGAGGTCTAAGCTCGGGGACGGTTTTTGTACAAATACGAAACAATGTAATTGGTAAATTTGGCATACGGCATAATCCATTGTCTGGGCGTAACGGGATCATAGCTCCGCAAGAGGAGGGGCTAAGTGAGGCTCAACAATTCTCTTTTCGTTCGATGGCGCTTGAAAGTCTGAAACATAAACGCCATTGGACACATGGCGAAATCAGTTATGAATTTATGGTACGACAAGGCATCGTCGTTGTGGATGCTGTGCTTGAATCCAACTATAACATGGCCAACTTGATGATACGGTACCCTCGTAATACATATGCCGAAGCTGCTTCGGAATCCTGAAATCATTTATTATATAGAACATATAACGAAAGAGGCGATCTTTGGGGAGAAGATCGCCTCTTTCTATTTACGGCTGGAGGGAAGAGATGCTAATTACAGGTTCGAACGACCCGATAATTGCTGCTCAGCCAATTGTACCAGACGTTTGGTGATGTAACCTCCCAAAGAACCGGTTTCACGGGAAGTATAGTTTCCGTAGTAACCGTCTTGTGGAATCGTTACGCCCAGTTCTTGAGCAGCTTCCATCTTCAATTGTTGAAGAGCTGCAGTTGCTTGAGGTACGACAAGATTGTTAGAAGAACGACCTTGAGCCATGTCATGTCACCTCCTTTGGTGTTGTATGAGGATATTATGACCTGATTGATAGGGATCTCATTCGTGCAGGAGGCAGATCGTCTGCTGGTAAAATTACCCGTAGGCATTGTTCATAGATCAAATAAAAGCAGCCCTTTGATATTCAAAGGGCTGCTCTTGCTGAAAAGTTAAGTATATGAGGATGTTATGTGTCAATGGAGACACTGGCTTAGTCTTGCTCTGCCTCCGGTGACGTATTCTGAATGCTGATCTTGGTCGTCAGATTCACGGTCTGTCCCGGTTCCAAATGAATCAGCCCGGTTTCTTCGTTCGGGAGATTCAAATTGGGTGCGTTGGGAAGCCAGGTGTACGGTTCGATGCAGAGGAACTGCTCGGCAACACCTTTGGTATAGAGCACCCAATGCTTGAAGAAGGCACGGTCTGCCGAATAATGAATTTGGTAACCATCGTCCCGCTTCAGCAAGGCCTCGGCAGGTTTGCCCTCAGGGATCTTTAATATCGTATCCAGGTCGGCATCCTTCAGGTTTAGTCCCGAATTCAGTTGTTCCAAATGGCCGAGAGGTGAAAGATCGCCGGTCGGGATCAGTTCGTTATTCAAAGTATAAATGCCTTCAACTGGCAGATCCAGCGTCCAGCGATGCGGTTCGCCGTCCAGCAGGAACCACGTATGGTAACCCATGCCGAACGGAATGGGGCTAGCGCCAAGATTCGTTACGCGAAGGCTCTGCGTTAAGCGTGTCCCCTGAAGACGGAAGGTCATCTCCAGCTTCAGCGGCACAGGAAATTGGGCAATCCATTTCGGATCATCCGATGAGATGAACTCGGTCGAAACGGCGCAGCCGTCATCCTCCTCCTCTATGTCGCTGACACACCAAGCCTGTGATCGGTGGAGGCCGTGGATATGATTGTCGTTCGCGGTATTTTGGTCAAATTGATACGACGTTCCGCCATATTCGAAATGGCCCTTGGAAATCCGGCCTGGCGGTATGAGCATCGGAATGCCGAAGTGGTAAGGCTTCTGTAGATAGAATGCAAGCTCGCTTTCATCTGGTTTTCGGAGGATTTCGCGTGAGTTTTCATTGTCTTTAATCCCAATGACGTTATTACCTAGACGAGGAAGGAGAGTCACTTCAAGACGGCCGCTGTTTAAAATATAGGTGTCGTAACCATTCCACTGGCCTTTGGTCACTTGATTCATATCGATGCTCCTTTACTAACAGAAATCATGGTCTGGACGATTAACCACATCATAACAGATTTTTGTGGAAAGGGTAAAAGAAATGCTTCAAATAGGCCCGGACATCTTGATTCCAAATTGGAATTGACAAGGCAGAGCAAGAGTTTTATCATTGCATGTAATAGTGATCCATGATGATTGAAACACGATGACAAGGACAAGTAAGCAGGTGCGGCCCATCCTTCAGAAAGCCGGTGGTTGATGCGAACCGGCGGATCCGCTTTGCTGAATGGCCCTTCGAGTGCCGGGCTGAACGGGATAATGCTGTTATTCCTTAATATGCCGGCCGGGTATTCTCCGTTACAAGAATGGAAGGCTGCAGCCTGCGTAGGATGATGCTTGCAGCGAATAAGGGTGGCACCACGGTCTCACGTCCCTTGCGGATGTGAGGCTTTTTTGCGTTCCTATATGCTCCCGCAGGACGGGGCAGACTTGGATTAAATGACAATATAAATAAATGGAGGGCTAGTCATGAAAACCGTATTATCGGGAATTCAGCCAAGCGGTAATCTAACGCTCGGCAACTACATCGGAGCCATTAAAAATTTTGTGAAGCTGCAAAACGAGCATGACTGTTATTTTATGGTGGTCGATCTGCACGCAATAACGGTACCGCAGGAGCCTAGCTCGCTGCGGGATCGCTCGGAATCGGTCGCGGCCCTGTACGTTGCCGCCGGAATCGACCCGAACCGCGCCAATATCTTTTTGCAGTCCCATGTTCCTCAACACGCCGAGCTGGGATGGATCATGACCACCCTGGTGAATATGGGCGAGCTGGAACGGATGACCCAGTTCAAGGACAAATCGGAAGGCAAGGAATCGGTTGGGGCCGGCTTGTTCGTTTATCCTGCGCTCATGGCCGCAGACATTTTGCTGTATAATGCAAATCTTGTGCCGGTGGGAGACGACCAGAAGCAGCATTTGGAAATCACGCGCGATTTGGCTGCACGCTTCAATCATCGGTTCGGTCCGTATTTCAATATTCCGGAGCCGTTCATCCCTGAAGTCGGTGCGCGAATCATGTCGCTGGACGACGCCTCCAAAAAGATGAGCAAGAGCAATCCGGTTGAGGGCAGTTATATCGCGATGCTGGATACGCCGGATCAAATTCGCAAGAAAATCAGCCGGGCTACAACCGACTCCGGAGCCGAAGTGGTGTATGATCCTTCCGCTAAGCCTGAGGTGAGCAATCTGATGAGCATCTATTCGGAGTGTGCTGGGGTGTCTTTGCAGGAAGTGCAGTCTCGTTTCGAAGGAAAGATGTACGGGGCATTCAAGAAGGAGCTTGGCGAAGTTGTCGTAGCCGCTCTGGAGCCGCTTCAGAACAGATACCACGAAATTCGCCAAACCGGTGAAATTCATGACATTCTCGCCAAGGGAGCCGAGCAGGCGCAGAAGACCGCTGCCCAAATACTCGATGGCGTGAAGGACAAGATGGGATTTCTGGCTCCTAAATAAACAAGGGTCTTCTAGGAAGGCTTGCGCTTGGATTTAATAATGAATCCCCAGCCTATGTTGAGGATGGAGAGCAGCGCCAGACCGACGGCCAGAAATCCGTTGTAGCTGATGGATATGGCGGAGGCGGTCAACAGGACGATGGAAGAGACCGCAAACCATAGGGATAAGCCTTTACTCATTATGAAAAAAACCTCCAAAGATTAAAATTTTAAAAATACGTATAACGTTGCAAGAAGGAGCCATAATAAGTTTGCAAGCTTGCACTGGAATAACAGACATTCAGTGAAGGGAGATTTTTAATATGGCACGTCGCAGCAACAATTTGGTTGTACCTCAAGCTACTGCAGCATTACAACGTTTGAAACTCGAGGCTGCTCAAGAACTAGGCGTAACGATTCCTCAGGACGGTTACTATGGTAACTATACTTCCCGTGAAACAGGATCCCTGGGCGGATACATTACTAAACGTTTGGTACAGCAAGCTGAACAGGCTCTTTCGGGGTCTGGCCGCACGCTGTAATTTCTCTCTCATAACGTGAGTATGGAAGCCCGGAGCGCTATGTCAGCGCTCCGGGCTTTGTATTCATATCAGGGGCCCGACAGGCATCCTGCTACATAGACAAATTGTGCCTTAAACAACGGCGAAACGTCAAGGTGATATCCCTTCCAAATGTCACTGAATTGTCATATAGATGGAATGAATTCCGAAGGATTGCTAAACACTTTTTACTAATGATATGATAAACTTTATAGCGGAGGCAGTACTTCCTCCATAACGACAGATACAAGGAGGAACGTTAACACGTGGATAATCACTTGAGATACCAGGCTCCTTCAGAATCCGCAGCACTGGCCTCGGCAGCGCCTGCACCTCCCGATAAGGCGGGGACTTGGAAAGATTTTATCACGGTGACGAAACCCGGAATCATCCGGTCAAATTTGATAGCGGCTTTTGCCGGATTTTGGCTGGCATCGCGTTGGGATATCCAATTTGGATTGATGATTATGACACTTCTCGGAACTGTGCTTGTCATGGCTTCGTCCTGTGTTTTCAATAACTATTTCGACCGGGAGCTCGACATGAAGATGGAGCGTACCCGGAATCGCTCCCTTCCAACCGGGCGTTTGACACCCAAGGTTGTTCTTTGGTATGCCGTCATTCTGGGGGTCGTGGGACTAGCCGTGCTGTTCCTGTTCTCAGGCGTGCTGGCAGGCCTATTCGGAGCCGTCGGAATGTTCGTTTACGTTGTGGTGTACACTCTCTGGCTTAAACGTTCTTCTACATGGAGCACGTCGGTCGGAGCGATCTCCGGTGCCATGCCTCCGGTAATCGGCTATGTGGCCGTAACCGGAAGCGTAGATATGGCAGCCGTCCTGCTCTTCGCCCTGCTGTTTCTCTGGCAGCCGCCGCATTTCTGGGCGCTGGGCATTCGCCGGGTGGAAGAATACCGTGCAGCGGGATTCCCTTTGTTGCCGGTTGTCAAAGGAATTAAACGCACGAAGTATCAGATGATTCCTTACCTGGTGCTTCTCATACCGATCCCCATCCTGATGTATGCATACGGATATGCCGGTATATTCTTTCTGGTCATCGGACTCCTTCTGGCTATTTGGTGGCTCTACGCCGCACTCCAAGGTTTCCGTGCCAAGGACGATGAAGCTTGGTCCAAAAAAGTATTCATTATCTCCATCAACTACTTGACCTTGAGCCTGATCGTTCTCATACTCAATACCACCTTTTAACAGGTGGCTGGGCTTTTAGCGATACACTAAAACCTGATAGAACAGGGATTGCCTGAGACGAAGGGAGAACGGGGAAGGTCATGAATGCATTCAAACGTTACAAATGGACTTGGGTACTGCTCGCTATATGCGTAATAGCAGCCATCTACCTGGTATACAACTCGCTTGGATTCGGAAAGGAGAAGTTTCCGATCGTTCGTGAGGTTGCTGCCTATTCCATGGAGAATGTAGATGGGAAAACGATCACGTCGGAGGATACCAAAGGCAAGGTGAAGCTTATGTACTTCTATTTCACCAGCTGCCCGGATGTGTGCCCGATTACGACGCTGGTTCTGTCTCAGATCCAGGAGGACTTGAAAAAAGAAGGTTTATTCGGTAAAGAAGTTAACTTTGTGTCCATCTCCTTTGATCCGGAGACCGATACGAAAGAGAAGATTAAGGAGTTCGGAGACCGATTCTATGCCGATTACAGCGGCTGGTACTTCCTGCGTGGAGACCAGGAGGAAACGCGGAAGCTGATGCAGGAGTCTTTCAAAATTCCGCTGCTGGGCAACAATTCGACGAATTTCACGCATGGCAATTCCATTGCCTTGGTGGACCGGGACAATAATATCCGGAAGACCTATAATGCTGCGGATCCATCCGAAGTGAAGACCGAGGATATCGTGAAGGACATCAAGGCTTTGATTAAGGAATAAATTGCAGGTAAAACCAAAAGGCGCGCTCTATCGTTAAAGATGGAGGACGCCTTTTTATTTAAATAGCGAAAATTGAAGCCATTCAAGATGCTCTTGTGATCCTTGACAATAGACACGGTTCATCAAAATACGTCAGGGGGCGGGTAGATGATGAATTCCTCCAGCCCTGCCTTCTCCAGCTGGGCAATCAAGTATTCGTCGGGAGTTCCTTCAACGCCGGCATATCCCCGGCGGGTATAGATTTGTTCGGCATCTGGAAAGACGTCGCGCAGAGCCCCGCGAATTTTTTTGCCGGAGCTGTCGTTATCCATAAAAAGGTACACCTCTTGATCCTTCACCTGTTTATGCAGACTCTCAAGCTTGGCGGTGTTTAACGTTCCGAATGTGCACAGGATGGTTATATCCGAAGTCAGCAGCCGACGCAGCCGGCTCCGGTCGTTCTTGCCCTCTACAATAAGAAATATCGGCATCTTTTTATCACCTCTGTCATGATACGGAGATCCTTGGCAGCATTCCCCGGGAAATGTTGATCTGCCGTCGAATGATGTAGGTATAGTGTAACTTGTTTTCTGCCGATCATGCAAAAGGAGGCATAATAAACGGCCATCCAGTGGATGGCCGCAATAAGATTAATCCATGTATTCTAGTTAGAAACAGCTTAGAATGATGACGAGCAGAATGTACAATACAAGAATCATTCCTACGGAATTTCCATGGCCCCCATGGCAATGTTTATGATGAACATGACTCATGATTACTTCACCCCTTGGTTAAATGTTCGTGGTCATTTGCCACACTGTATCTTATGTGGGTTTACCCATATGGACTGTGTATTGGCCCATCCGCGTTGATTTGGGCGCTGTTTTTAGCATGGTACAAATTCATCAGACGGTTGAGATTGGGGTTTCGGGCGAGATGGCTGTCAAAGGTGCTTCACGATTGCGTTTGGGGAGCAGCAGCAGGACCGTCATCAGCATAAGAAACGCAACAAAATAAGGGGATATCACCGTGCGCAGTTGTCCAGCCGCGATCGGGCCGACAAAGGATCCCAGCGACATGGCGATGGACTGAAATGAGAACACTTTGCCAAGCCTGCCTCCGCCGCTGAGCTGAATGAACAAAGAGGATAAAGCCGGGAATAGCAAACCTTTGGCAAGTCCGAGCGTAAACAGGATAATCATAATCGGTACATGGTCTGCTGCAGCGAGGGCGTAGAAGCATATGGCCAGCCCGAATACGCCGATGGTCACCCTGATATGAGGCGCATAACGGTTGAGGAACAGCATGCTTAGCGTGACCAGGGCTCCAAGGCTAATGACGGAGAAGAGAAGCCCGGTGGACATAATGCTTGCCAGCCCGCTTTCCCGAAGCGGTATTTCAAAGAACAGGATTCCCTGAGAGCAAGCGATCGCAAAAGGAATCAAATATAAGCGCAAGCTAAACGGAAGCCGTGCCGGCTTCTCGTTGTTGATCGGTTCAGCCTGCTGATCCTTATGTTTAGCAGCGGCCGACATCGGCTTCGGGAGACTGAGAAACGCCATCAAGCCTGTGAAAATCAAAAGCCAGCCCAGACTCTGGAATGTGCCGGAAAATCCCGCATTGGCGACGATGAAAGCTCCTGCAGCCGGCGACAAGACAGAGGCAAGGGTGTGGATCACGCCATGACCGGACATATATTTGCCCTGCGTAACGGGATCCCGGGAGAGCGACGCCAGCAGCGCCAGGCAGGCCGGTGACAGAAAGGCCAGCACGAAGCCGCTGATCGAGCGGAGCACGAGCAGCTGCCAGGGCAATTGGACATGGGCCTGAAGAAGCAGAATGATACCGGCGGCGGTTAGGCTGAAAATAATGTAGCGTCTGCTGCCGTGACGATCGATCAGACTGCCCGCAAGCAGGTTGCCGGGCAGATGGGTTAGAGCATAAATGCCCATCATCCAGCCGATAAACGTAGGGGCTGCTCCAAGTGAAATGGCAAAGGGCGTCAGTACAGGATACTGAGCATGCAAATCAAAAAACGCCAGAAACAAAAACATATAGAGCCATAAAGCGGTTTTCAATATGGCACCCTCCTATCCGGCTAAAGTTGATATGGTACTACTACTTGTACGTACGAAAGGTCAAGCTTAGACCTTTTTGTGAAAAGACCCGGTTGGCTGACAGCTTTGCGGGGTATCATGTATAATTAACAAGACGGCCATAAACCGCCGCTTTTGAAACGATTGACGGGAGTGAAAACGAATTGGATACTCAGGTCTGGATTGAATTTCTTAAACAAAATTGGCTGGTCATCGCCATCGCCTTAATCATCTTGTTTATCGTGCTGAACGTGGTGAGAACCGTCATTAAGTGGGCACTTGCCGTGCTCATCATCGGGGGATTGTTGGTGTACAGCGGAATTTCCCTGGACAAAATCGGCGAGGTTGTAACCACGGTCAAGGAAGAGACGGTGGATACGATAAAAAAAGAAGCGCTGAACATGATGATGAAGGAAGCGAAGGAAGCACAATATACTTCGAATGGAGACGGCACGTACTCCATTAAAGCGCCCAATCTCGAGTTGAAAGGAAGCGCCGGTTCGAAAGAGGTGGAAGTCACCTTCCGCGGTGTTTCGGTAGGGAAGTGGGACATCAACGATACGATTCAGAGCTTTATCGATGATGCCAAGAGCAATTCGGCATCGAAATAACAAATGATGAACGCAATCGGATGCGGATGTAAGCTGGCAGCATGTCCATGAGCGGTTAAGCTTACGTCCGTTGACAAGACATCATGGGATAGGAGGGGATACCGTTTGATGTCGGCATGGAAGGAAAGTGTGCTGGATGGGAACGGAATCACCATCTTGCTGCTGCTGATTGTGGCTTTTTCACTCATTCAGGGATGGAGTCGCGGAGCCTCCCGCTCAGCCGGGAAGCTTGTTTTTTTTCTGGGGGACGCGGTGCTTCGCCTGGTCGGGCTTGCGATCTCCGTTCCTTTTACATTATGGCTGTCGCCTAAGGCAGGCGATTGGCTGGGCACGGTCTCCGGTTTACCGAATCGGGAGCTGCGCTTCTGGGAGCAGATTTATTATACGGCCGTAAAATCGCTGGCGGATTTCCCGCTGCTTCGGTTTGCGGTCCTCTTTATGCTGAGTTATGCCGTTATCGTGTTTATGCTGCGGCTGCTGGTTTCCCTGATCATGGGAGGCGGGCTGGGACTCTTCGGAACGAAAAAAGAAACCTCGGCATCGCTGCTGAGCCGGCTGACCGGTGCCGGAATCGGCGTCGTCATGGGCGCAGCGCGGAGCATTATTGTGATTGCTATCTTATTCATCTTCGTCAGTCTGAATCCTGATCACGGCTTCAGCCGGTATGTCGAGGCTTCTCCGGTTTATCAGCAGGGGGCGCGGGCTGTGATCGAGCCCTTGTCGGGTTCTCTCGTCAAGGAAAAGCTGCCGGTGTTTACCCAGTCGGTTCAGGAAGAATTGAATGGGATCATTCAGCGAAAGTACGAGGTCATCGACCATCAAATCCCCGAGGGCATCGAGCAGACGGCTGCCCATGTCGTGAAGGGGGCATCAACCGATGAAGAGAAAGCGCGAAAGCTTTATGATTGGGTAGGCAGCCGGATCGCATACGACCACGACAAAGTGACGCTGTATGAAGAGCAGCGGATATGGAAAGAGCAGACGCCGCAGAATACCTACGATACGAGGTTAGGGGTATGCATTGATTACGCCCGGTTGTATGCCATGATGGCGAGGTCGCAGGATCTTAAAGTCAGAGTGGTTACCGGCAGGGGATATAACGGACAAGGCGGTTATGGTCCGCACGCATGGAATGAAGTCTACTTGAGCGAAGAGAAGCGCTGGATCCCTCTTGACCCGACCTGGGCACAGAGCGGCAACTGGTTTAATCCGCCGCGATTTAATGAGACGCATATTAAAGAGCAGGTATTTTAATAGAGTGATAGAGGCAGGGGCGGCTTTCTAGCAAGGAAGTCCGCCCTTGCCTATCCGATGTGCCTTCAGATGAAGTGGGGGGGCGTTTATGTTAATATGGGTTTATGTGATTGTGGATAAAGGGGAGAAGCTTACGTGAAAGGGTTTAGGCCGGACAAGCGCAAACAAGAAGAACAAGATGCCGGCAGTCAGTTTAACTTGCGGGTTAATCTATTTTTTTTCAGCACGTTTATTATATTCTGCGTCATTATTATACGTCTTGCCATACTGCAGTTCGTGGAAGGTCCTGAGCTGAAAGAGCTCGAAACCGGCGGGCAGGTTAAAAATTTCCCGCTTCAGCCGATTCGGGGCAGCATCATCGATGCTTCCGGAACGCCGATTGCCTACTCGACACCCTCCCAAGCCCTGTATTTAACGCTGTTAAAGGATTACAGTTCATCCGAACGAGGGAAGAAGAACCGTCCGGAAATCGAAAAGCTGGCCGAGGAAATGGTCAGGGTCTTCGATCAATACGGTGATCCGAAAGCAGAGAAATTAACGGTGGATGATGTAATCAAAGCGATGGACCTGGAATTTAACAAGCAGCCGGGTTATGAGCCGAGACGCATCAAAGCGGATCTCTCGACTAAAGAAGTGGCTTACTTTATGGAGCATAAGAACGAGTATCCCGGAGTCGAGGTCGTGGAAGAGAGCCAGCGTCAATACAACCCGGACAAAATCGCCGTTCAAACGATTGGATATTTGAAAGAGTTCCGCGGCATTAAGACACTGGACAAATATAAAGAGATTGATGAGCAGAACAAGAAGCAAAAGGATCCGGGACTCATCTACACGGAGCAGGAGAAGGTCGGCGTAGACGGGCTCGAAATGATGTTCCAAGATGAGCTGCGCGGCAAGAACGGATATATCGGCATTCCGATTAATCCGCAGAACATGGCGGACGGGGTACCGACCATGATTGCCCCGGAGAAGGGTTACAACATCCATACGACGATTCATAAGGATATCCAAAAAGCTACGCAGCAGGCGATCATCGATCAGCTGAAATGGCTGCACGCCAATCCGGTTTCCGGCAAAACGCATCCGAATGCGCTCACGGGTTATGCGGTAGCGATGGAAGTGGATACCGGCAACATTGTCGCCATGGCCAGTATGC
Organism: Bacillus sp. FSL K6-6540; assembly: GCF_038007545.1. Lineage (NCBI taxonomy): Bacteria > Bacillati > Bacillota > Bacilli > Caryophanales > Bacillaceae > Bacillus > Bacillus sp. FSL K6-6540. The sequence goes on along the minus strand of NZ_JBBOXH010000001.1, from coordinate 6,215,327 downwards.
CAGATTATGACCCCAATGTATGGGAGAATGGAACCGACGATTGGGAATCCGTCATGAAGTATTACGGTAACGGTACGATCTCTCCGTACAGTTCCGGGCGCTCCGGCAACAATCTGGAATCGGTCGTGCTGCTTGGCTCGACGATGAAACCTTTGTCGGTGCTGATCGGGCTTAACGAAAACTTGTTCGGGCCGAACGATTACTATTATGACGGCGGCGCGGCATTCTTCGGTAAGGATAATACGAGGGTTCGGAACTCCGGCGGTAAAGCCTACGGGTCCCTGAACGCAAGAAAAGCGATCGAGCATTCCTCCAATGCCTTTATGGTTGATTGGATCGGGGAAAAGCTGTACAACAAGTATGGCTCCGAATCCGTTGAGGTATGGGATAGATACATGAAGAAATTCGGGCTTGGGGTATCCACCGAATCCGGTCTGCCAAAGGAGCATAAAGGCATCATCGAATATACCAACATCGAGCAGGCGGGAAGTTATTTGGCTGCCATGGCGTACGCCTCCTTCGGACAGTCGGGCAAATATACGACGCTCCAATTGGCGCAGTATGCCAGCACGCTTGCCAATCGGGGAGAACGCATCCGTCCGCAGCTCGCCAGCAAGATTGTGGATCAGGACGGCAATGTGATCAAGGAGTTCAAGCGCGAAGTATTGAATAAAGAGGAATTCCCGCAGCAGTACTGGAATGAAGTCATTGCAGGGATGAACACGCAGGGACTTCGGGCTTTCGAGGATTTCAAATATGATTTTGCGCGGAAAACAGGAACATCCGAGCAGGATATTTATAAAAACGGCACTCGGATCCGGGTGGAAAACGGGGTGTTCATCGCCTTTGCACCGCGACAAAACCCGAAACTGGCCGTTGCCGTAGTCATTCCGGAAGCAGGCTTCGGTTCTCAGAGTGCCGCGCCGGTTGCACGTAAAATTTTCGACGCTTATGACGAGATTTACGGACTGGACGGTACGCCGCACCCTAAAAAAACCGAGGGTGAGAATGAGGACGGCAGTACGAACGAATAATCGACAAACGGCAGCCAATAGCCCTGCAGGGTTGGCTGCCGTTTTTTTGTCATACATGGGCGTCCGGGGCCTTGTCCGCCACGAGATTCAGAACAACGCCAAACTCCAGCAGCGCTTTGAGGCCGCAGAGCACCATGGTGTATCCTCCCATGGAATCAATGGCCCCATGCAACATCTCATCATCATTTCCTGTAAATCCGGAATGGGTAATGGCAACGAAGGTCTCATGTTCGCCCCGCGGGGTGAATATCCACTCGGTCCTGGTTTGATCGGAAGATTCGATGGCGATGCGGCGGTTCTCCTCGATATCGTGCACATACAAGTCATCAAACACGCCATACATTTCCCAATCCCAGCGGATATGCCGGCCCTTCTCAAGTCTGCCGCTGCTTTTGGTAAACCAGAACTTGGTTGTGATATCAGGGTCGATGAAAGCCTCGAAAACTTCTGAAACGGGTCTACGAATCAACATCTCTGCCGTGACGACGGGATTCTGATTGAGCTTGGTCATTGGGGTGCATAACTCCTTTCGGGGTTGTCTTCATACTCATCCTAGCATACCGTAATGAGTATTCTTTCTTTTACATTGCTTATTTATTTCAAGGGGCTTGTCGTTTGTTCGAGCACCCTCGAGGAAATCTTGCGTCAGGCCGGGTTCTGCCTGGTTTGGCATGCATCGAGGGGCTGCTCATTCAGGGGAATGTTTTGACGCCCGGCCTTTTGTGGTAAAATGTCGTTATGTTTGCTTTGATTCGTAAGGGGGTTAATACCATGAAACATAAATATCGGTTGTTGGCACTGGATATGGACGGTACGCTGCTTCAGGACGACCATGAAGTATCCGAGGAAACGGTGAAGTGGATCAAGGAGGCGGTGCGGCACGGCATTCACGTCTGCCTCTCGACGGGCCGGCCGTTTCAGGATGCTTATCCGTATGCCAAGCAGCTTGAACTGACGACGCCGATGGTAACGGTGAACGGCGGCGAAGTATGGCGTGCGCCGTATGAATTGCATCGCCGCGCGCTGCTCGACAGCAAGCTCGTGGAACAAATGCATGCACTCGCGGTTGAAACCGGATCGTGGTTCTGGGCGTATTCAGTAGATAGATTGTATAACTCTGAGAACTGGACCGACGATGTCGCGAATCAGGAGTGGCTGAAATTCGGATATAACACGAATGATCATGAGGTACGCCACAATATCATGATGCGACTGCAGGATATGGGCGGACTGGAGATCACGAACTCTTCGCCGGACAACCTGGAAATCAATCCGCAGGGCGTCAACAAAGCAACCGGGATCGGACAGGTGTGCGAGCTGCTCGGTATCAGCATGTCCGAGGTTGTAGCCGTAGGAGACAGCCTGAACGACCTGGCCGTCATCCAGCAGGCCGGCCTCGGCGTGGCCATGGGCAATGCCCAGCAGACCGTGAAGGATGAGGCGGATCTTGTGGTTTCCAGCAACAATGAGGACGGCATCGTCGAAGTCATCAGGGATCATATTTTGATCGAAGGGTGAGATGTTGATGGACGTATTGGGCTGGATTATCGTCATCGCTCTGTTTATCATTGGGATGGCCGGAGCGATATACCCTATTCTGCCGGGGGTTGTCGCCATTTACCTGGCGTTGTTCGTTTACGGCTGGTTCTTTACATTCGAGCATTACAATGCATGGTTCTGGATTATCCAGACCATCATTCTGGTGGTGCTCTTCATTGCCGATTATGCGGTTAATGCCTGGGGAGTCAAGAAGCTCGGCGGTTCCAAAGCCTCGATCTGGGGCAGCACGATCGGACTTATTATCGGACCGTTCGTGATACCGGCCTTCGGGTTGATTATCGGACCGTTCCTCGGCGCATTTTTGGGTGAAATGCTGGCAGGCTCGGGAGCAAGCAAATCCATGAAGGTTGGCTTCGGATCGGTAGTTGGATTGTTTAGCAGCATTGTGGTGAAGATTATATTGCAGCTTGCGATGATCATCATTTTCTTCATCTGGATTTTCTAATAGAGCATAGCAATCGCTGTAAGAGGCGCTTTGGAGGAGAAAGAAGGGTACGGTTTTGTCTAAGAAAGAGTCATTTATTAAAGGCACCATCATCTTGGCCGCTGCTGCGCTGGTAGCCCGGGTGCTGGGCCTTGCTCAGCGGGTGCCGCTGGAGCATATGCTGAATGATATCGGGGATGCCTCGTTTACGATCGCCAATAACGTATATCTAATGCTGTTAACGGTAGCAACGGCCGGCATTCCCAGCACGCTCAGTAAAATGGTATCGGAGCGCCATGCTTTGAACAAGCCTGCGGAGGCTCGGCGCGTCTATCATGCTGCGCTTATTTTTGCCGGGGCAGCGGGCGTTGTCATGACGCTGCTCCTTTACTTCGGAGCTCCTTTTTATGCCACTCATATAGCCAAGCAGCCGGAGGCCGCCGCTGCCATTCAAGCGCTCGCTCCGGCGCTGCTGCTGTTTCCGGCCATCGCCATGATGCGGGGATACTTCCAAGGGCGCAATAATATGACGGCTGGCGGCATATCGCAAATTATCGAGCAGATTGCACGGGTTCTGACAGCGATCGGCTTGGCCTATGTGCTGCTGCGTTTGGGATATGACGATACCTGGATCGCGGCAGGTGCCTCCTTCGGGGGCGTCCTCGGCAGTATCGGGGCATTTGCGGTCATGCTGTATTTTACGGTGAAGCTTCGCCGAAACGATCGTGAGCTCAAAATGCCGGCGGCGGACCGCTCGATTCCGCTTGGCGGGATATACCGGGATATATTCACGCTGTCTATACCGATTGTGCTGTCTTCCCTGGCTGTTCCGGCGGTCAACTTCATTGACAGCTCCATTGTGAAGCCGCTGTTGATCGGGCAGGTTGGTCTGGGAGAGGCTACTGCAGCCCTCGCGGTATTAGGAAACCGAGCGCAAAGCGTAGCGGGCATTCCGCCGATTCTAGCCATTGCCCTCAGCACCTCGCTCATTCCGATCATCTCTGCCGCTTTTGCGAGGAAAGATCAGGAACATTTGGAACAGCAAGTATCGCTGGCCATGCGAGTTGCCATATTGACGGGTATGCCGATGGTGATTGCGCTCTGCGTTGCATCCTATTCCATCAACGGATTGCTGTTTAGTTCCCTCGGCGGAAGCGGGATCATCGGGTTCCTGACATTCGGTACGATTTTTCAGATCACGATGATGACAACGAACTCCATTCTTCTTGGAATCGGCAAGGCCAAGCTCTCGATGGTTCACGTGATGATCGGGATAGCGGTCAAGCTTGTTGCCAGCTTCCTGCTTGCTCCGTTGTTTGGCATTTACGGCATCATCGGGAGCACGGCTCTCTGTTTCCTTGTCATTACGATGCTGAACGTCAGATCGATCAAGGCGATTGTATCCTTCTCGATCCTGGGCAAACGCTGGATGGGCTTCATACTAACGGTTGCTGCCGCAGGAGGGATCGGTTACGGCCTGAATCTGGCGGGTATTCAGATGGTCGATGTCATGCCGGCACGTTTGGCATTCCTGCTGACCTGTCTGGTTGTAGGCGTAGCCGTAGTCATTATATATCTTGTGCTGCTGGTGGTGTTTGGCGTACTGCGGCAATCGGAGCTTAGCAGTTACCCGCGTCCTTTGCAGAAGGTATTCCGTCCGCTGATGAGACTGCAGCCTGCGCGTATGCGGGAACGGGGATAAACCTATGATTCAAGAACAGCACATCTATTCATTCATCCGTTAGAGAAGAGACCATTCCGGCCGTATCGGAATGGTCTTCTTTTATTGCCGGTGGAACGGATCGGATACGTCATGGGCGATGGAGGTTTTCTCCAGAACGGCCCGATGGGCGTGGGTGATATCCGGCAACATCGGCGGTTTCGGTTTGCGAATATGCTTAAACATCGCGTGGCCCTGATACCAGTCGTACCGGGGAATCGGTTCCGGGGGTTCATCCTGCCAGATCTCCTCGAGACGGGGGCTATACAGACGACGGCCGTCCGGCAGCCATTCCGATTGGATAAGCTCAAGCCCCTCGTGGCCGTGATTCATGGCTTGATCCCGCGTCGGCGTAAATAACGCCGGCCAATATTCAGCGCGCGAGCCCTGATGCTTGGTGGAACGAGCGAATGCCAGTACGGCATGGTAGATATCCTCGTAACCGAACAGTAAAGCGTACAGCGAGCGGCCTGCCTTGATCCGGATGGACAGGTCGTCAAACTTGGGGATGGTGAGTCCGGCCAGCGGCCGGGTAGGGGAAACGGGATAATCGGCAGAGTCTGTGCTTGCCTGATGGCTTTGACCCAGCGGGAACACGATTTGATTCAACCGAGACAGCTCATGCACCCGGAAGAGGGGATCCTGCAAAATATGCTGACGGTAAAAAGGATGTCTTGCCACGCGCCCCTCAATATAGTTCTGTTCATTAATGATGAGGGCGACCGTAAGCAGCGAACTGCCTTGGTCGTGCCAAAACCGTTCCCAGAACGGTGTCATGAACGATGAAACATGGAAGCGGGGGAGCAAATGGAATAAGGGCTTTCCTATTTTTCGACTGTGCATATAGAGAAGCAGCTGCGGATAGGCATCCTGAAAAATCAGCGCATTGCAGCGCTCCAGGAAACTGTACAGATGGTTTTGGAATGGGGGAGCCATGAGATCCGACATCAGCCCGCCCTTCAGATCGCTCATATTCCATCCGGCATTGCGTGATACCATATGGGCAAGCAAGGCCCAATGCAGCTCCGGATGCGACTCGTAACAGTCCAAATAGGCCTCTGTTCGGGTCACGTTGCTTCGGTTGGCGACGGCAGCGGCCTCCTGAATGCGATGAACCAGCTCTTGCTCCTCATCCGTTGGCTGCTGGTCCGGTTCATGACCGCGAATATCGCTGTGACCTTCTTGCAGAGGGAGAAACGAAGAAATGCCCTGCGGCAGATAGGGATGGGAGGAGAGAATGTTCTTGAGCTGCCTGCGAATGGCCTTAACGGCTGTAGGATCCCACTGCAATTCATGCCTGTTCATCCGAAGCTTTAAGGAATATCGCCAAGCTGCCATCATACCCGACCATGATTCTGCCAGGGCTCGCGGAATGGCAGCTGTCCATGCCCCGTAATCCCTGCCCCGATTTGGTTTGTCCTTGGCTCCGTGCGAGTGCATGCCGGTTGTCACCTGCACTTTCTGATGATAATTCCAGACCGTGAACCTCATACAGTCAGTATGCTCTAAAATTTGACTTCCACTCAACAATTTGATTCACTAGGGGGGAAGGAACTCGACGTAAAGGGGAGATAATCAATGGAAAAAATCACTTCAGAAGCAGAATTTCAGGTTGCGATCCAGTCTCCACGACTGACCGTTGCCGTATTTAAAGCGGACTGGTGCGGCGATTGCAAGTTTATCGATCCATTCATGCCGGAGGTTGAGACGAAGTTCTCCAACCAATTGACTCTGGTGGAAGTTGACGTCGATGCTGTCGGTGACGTGAGTCAGCAGCAAAATATTCTGGGCATCCCTAGCTTTGTTGCATACTCTGACGGACGCGAGCTGGTTCGCTACGTTAACAAACTCCGCAAATCGCGCGAGGAGATTGAAGATTTCCTGCAGCGTGCCGTGGACGTATACGGTACGATTCACAAGTAAGCAGTGACGATAGCACCGCCGCCTTTGAGCTATAACGGGCGGCGGTGTTGTTTTTACATTGGATATTATGAGGGGGATTGTGAAGTCAAGTACCTTGAGCATGAAGGTTTTGTTCATTTTTGAACATTTTGTCACAATCGCTCAAGTGACCGGGGCTGCAGAATCAGGTATAATGAAATGTGGACTGTATATGATGCGATCCTGTATAGGTTTTGAATAGTGAATGATTATGAGCAGCAGGTGAGATAAGTGAACGATAAACAATTAAAGTGGCTGAGTTACATAACATGCTTAATTATGTTCTGCGCGACTTTCGGGGGCATGGTTGTGACAAAGACGGGGTCGGGGCTTGGCTGCGGCCAAGAGTGGCCGCTGTGCAACGGTAAATTTGTTCCCGCTTACACGGTGTCCTCGATGATTGAGTATTCCCACCGGGCCGTAAGCGGAATGGCCGGCTTGGCCGCCTTGGCTTCGCTGATCGCGTTCTGGAAGTACAAGCGGGACCGCCGGGATTTGATGGCTTACGTCATCGGAACCTCGATATTCGTCGTGGTACAAGCCATCATGGGGGCCCTCGCGGTGGTTAAACCTCAGTCGGCGGCGATCATGGCGCTGCATTTTGGCTTCTCGCTGATTGCTTTTGCCAGTTCGGTCATGCTGGCTCTGGGCATGCGCCGAATCGAACAAGCGAAGGGGCCCGTTGACCTGGAGCGTTTGCCGCGGGTGGGAAAGGGCTTCCGCAATTTGGTCTGGGGCACAACGTTGTACAGCTACATCGTGGTGTATATCGGTGCATTCGTCAGCCATACCGATTCCCGGGAAGGCTGCTCCGGCTGGCCGTTATGTAACGGAGAAGTGATACCGGAGCTGAGCGGAGGGGTCGGCATCGCCTTTATGCACCGCGTGGCCGCGCTTCTGCTGCTGATCGTGGTGGCGGTGATGGGGCATTTTGCATATTGGCGCAATCGCGATAACCGTGAAATCCAGATGCTGGGCATTTCGGCAACCATGCTGTGCCTGCTGCAGGTGTTCAGCGGCGCTCTCATTATGGCTACGATGCATAACGAGGAAGTTTACGTATTCTCCGCACTGGGGCATACGCTGCTGATCTCGGCGCTGTTCGGCGTACTCTGTTATTTAAGCGTCCGGGTATGGCAGCTCAGCAAGCCGCTTGAAGCCGAAATACGGAAGGGCCACGACGTGCCCCGCGAAAAGATCGTATAAGGAAGAACGCCGATCATTCCGTAAAGAAAATCCAATATCCTATAGCATACATGCATGCAAAGTCCCCGGACCGGAGTTCGAGGGCTTTGTTGTATAGAAAGGAGCTGCCGGCAGCGGTATCGAAAAGGTTTGATAAGGCAACGAATTTGTTTATATTTAATAACACCGGAGAAATCACAAGTCGCTCCATGCTCCATGCTATGGAGTTGTCTTCCCGTTTCGGGGGCATCCTAACAGGACGAACCCAGATTGGCGCAGCAGATGATGGGTCATCTGATAGTCATGGGATGCCGAAGGGCCTGATGGCGATCCGGATGAGTTGCCCCCGCGCGAGGATATCGCCGTGAAGACGGCCGCTGAGCGCTGGAATGAGTATATTGGCATTAGCACAATCGAGATCAAGAACCAAGGTTAATCTGATGACGCGAGGGGGTACCGCCATGCTTCGAATGTTACTTGGGGAACAGCCCCGGCAGAATAACGGCCTGCTTGAGGAAGCCATCGAATCGATGGTGAAGACAACCCGGCTGCTGCAGAAGGAAATGGATAAAAATCAAGATCCGACGCATGATTTTCGCAAGCTGGAGATTTGGACCCGGGGACTGATCGTCTCCCTGGATGAGCTGGAGCAGAGCTGGAATGCGGCCAAGCATTTCAGTCAATCGGTCCAATCGGGTTACATCGATGATATGTCGATTCAGGAGCAAGGGGAATATCAACGATATGTGTATTTTTACAAAAACGGCTTCATCCGCGTATTCTCGATCCTTGACAAGCTGGGCACGGTGCTGAACGATTTGTTTGATCTGCATACCTCCAAGGTTAAGGCGCATTTTTCTTATTTTACGGTCCTGCGGCAGTTCAGATTTTTGAAGGCCCACGGTGAGCTGGCTGAAGAGCTGGAAGCGATCAAGGATCGCTACAAAGCACCGCTGAACGCGCTCAGGAAAAGGCGCAACGCTGAAATTCACTACATGAACTCCGAGATGCAGGATGATTTGTGGCAGCGCCATCAAGGGCTGTCCGACAAAATCGAGCTGGAGGATATCGACAAGCACCTGGACGATCTCCAACAGGGCATCGATATGGTATGCCGCAGCCTGGCCGCCTCGTATAAATATACGAACAAGCTGTGGACTGAAAATGGAGTGCGGGCTTAGGCACAAAATCGCCATGAAATTCCTTTTGACAAAAGCCTGAAAAGAATCTATACTAACTATTGCATTCATTAAATGTTATCAAATCAGATCAATTTAATCGGAAAAATTTCATATCGATGTTTTCTTATCGAGAGAGGCGGAGGGACAGGCCCGATGAAGCCCGGCAACCGACTTCTTGCGCACCATTGCTTAATGCGATGACGCTTGGAGTGACATGGTGCTAATTCCTTCAAAGCTATGGAATACCTTCAGCTTTGACAGATGAGAAAAGGCGTTGACTTTTACGTAAAGAGGGCCCTTTTTGATTCTACAAAAAGAGGCTCTTTTCTTTTGGGTAAATAGATATGAAGCTAAGGAAAAAGGAGGATTATCGGATTGATTGAGCTCAAGCAATTGACGAAGCAGTACGGAAAAGCCGGGTCATTAACAACTGCGTTGTCCGAATTGGATTTGTCGATTGAAAAAGGAGAAATTTTCGGAGTGATCGGACACTCCGGTGCAGGGAAAAGTACATTGATCCGCTGCATCAATTTACTGGAGCGTCCCACCTCGGGCGAGGTGTGGGTGAACGGCAAAAATTTGACGTCGCTCGGCAAGAAGCAGCTTCAGGCGGAGCGCCGTAGAATCGGCATGATCTTTCAGCACTTTAACCTGCTGTCTTCCGCGACGGTGTACGATAACATTGCGTTTCCGCTGCGTCTGATCAAGACGCCGAAGGCCGAACTGGAGCGCAAAGTATCCGAGCTGCTGGCTTTGGTCGGCTTGGAGGCGCATCGCGACAAATACCCGTCCCAGCTGTCAGGGGGCCAGAAGCAGCGGGTAGGCATCGCCAGGGCGCTCGCGAGCGATCCCGAAGTGCTGCTGTGCGACGAGGCCACTTCGGCCCTTGACCCGCAGACGACGGATTCGATTCTGCGCCTGCTGCTGGACATTAACAAAAAGTTTCATCTGACGATCGTACTGATTACCCATGAGATGCATGTAATCCAGAGCATTTGCGACCGGGTCGCCGTTATTCATCAGGGCGGCATCGTAGAGCAAGGACCGGTAGCGGAAGTGTTCCTGAAGCCGAAGCATGAAGTGACGCAGGAATTCATCCGCCAGGAGATGGACAGCGGCGAAGCGCTGCGGCTGGCTATGCAGGGTCAGGTAAACGGCCCTTCAAGAGCGGTTCAAATCACGTTCCTAGGGTCGAAAACGTACGAATCGATCCTGTCCCATACCGTTCATGAGACAGGCGTGAATTTTGCGATTCTGCAGGGTACGATCTCTACGATCAAAGATACGCCGTACGGCCAGCTCATCGTCCGTTTCGAAGGGGAAGAGCGCGCGATTGAAGATACGATCCGGAAGCTGCTTGAACAAGGACTAGACGTGGAGGTGATTCATTGATGTTCGGACTTGATTTTACCCAGATCGACTGGAAAGAGATATGGACGGCAACATTGGATACCCTGCGGATGCTGGGAGCTTCGGCCTTGTTCAGCTTCATCATCGGACTTCCTGTCGGCGTGCTGCTCTACATGGCCGCAAGGTCCACGTCCGGGTTGGTACGCTTCGGCTACACGATTCTGTCGTTCATTGTAAACATTCTGCGCTCGGTTCCGTTCATCATCCTGATCGTGGCGATGATCCCGATTACGAAGTCGATCGTAGGAGTTTCGTACGGCGTGCTGGGCACCATTCCGCCGCTCGTGATCGGCGCTGCTCCATTCTTTGCAAGGCTCGTGGAAACGGCTTTGAATGAAGTGGATAAAGGCGTGATTGAGGCGGCTCATGCCATGGGCTCTTCGACAAGCCAAATCGTATGGAGGGTGCTCCTTCCGGAGGCGCGTCCGGGTCTGCTGGCCGGGATGACCATCACGATTGTAACCCTGGTATCTTACACCGCGATGTCCGGTCAAGTCGGGGGCGGCGGTTTAGGGGATTTGGCCATTAAGTATGGCTATTACCGTTATGAGACCGAGATCATGATTCTGGCTGTCGTGCTGATGATTGTCCTGGTCCAGCTGCTGCAGATGGCAGGAGATCGTCTGGTGCGGCATTTTACAAGAAAATAACGGATTGATGAGGCTTCAAGAAAGACAATATATAAATAATATATTTTTCGGAGGGAGAGTTTTAGAATGAAAAAATGGACATTGGCATTGATCAGCTTGACCTTGGTTACGTTGCTGGCTGCATGCGGCAGCAAGCCTGCGGATAACGCATCCGAGCCAGGGGGAACAACGGGAGGCGGCGGTCAAGAGACCGTGACCTTGAAAGTAGGGGCTTCGCCATCACCGCATGCCAAGATTCTCGAGCATATCAAGCCTGCGCTTGAAAAAGAGGGCGTAAACCTGGAAATCGTAGAATTCACGGATTATGTGCTGCCGAATACGCAAGTGGATTCCAAAGAAATCGACGCGAATTTCTTCCAGCACAAGCCTTACCTGGATAACGAAATCAAAGAGCGCAAGCTGGACCTGGAGTCCGTGATCGCCGTGCACGTGGAGCCGCTGGGTGCGTACTCCAAAACCATTACATCTGTGGATGAGCTGAAGGATGGAGCGGTTGTAGCCATTCCGAATGATCCTTCTAATGCTGGCCGAGCATTGACGCTGCTGTCCAAGAACGGCGTGATTAAGCTGAACGACGAAAGCAAGCTGGAAGCAACCGCCAAGGATATCGTAGAAAATCCGAAGAACCTGGAGTTCAAGGAAGTTGAAGCCGCCATGCTGCCTCGTATGCTGGATGAGCTGGATCTGGCTGTCATCAACACGAACTACGCGCTGGAAGCGGGACTGGACCCAACGAAGGACGCGCTCTTCATCGAAGACAAGGACAATCCTTATGCCAACCTGCTGGTAGCCCGTCCGGACAACAAGGACTCCGACGCCATCCAAAAACTGGCGAAGGCGCTGACTTCCGAGGACGTGAAAACTTTCATTGAAGAAGAGTACAAAGGTGCCGTCATCCCGGCATTCTAATTCAGCAGTAAAGCTCGATATGCTGTATATGAATTCATCGTATATGTAAAGAAAGGGCATTATCCAAGAGACCCATCGGTCTTTGCGGATAGGCCCTTTTTTCTTTCTTTTTCTGTCGAAGGGCCATTCCTGGTCGGAAGCAAGTTGTTCGGCCTTATCAAATCTTTTATACTGAAGGAAGGATATCCATCTGAGGAGGGAAAGCCTTGAAGGGAAAAGTGGCGCTGATTACAGGCAGTGCGACAGGTTTGGGGAAAATGACGGCACTGTCGTTAGCCCGGCAGGGATGTCATATAGCCATAAATTATGTAAACAGCAAGGATGAAGCGGAGGCGCTTTCCCGTGAAATCGAGGGGTTTGGCGTGAAATCCATCGCGATTAAAGCCGATATCGCCAGCGAGCCTGAGCTGTATTCATTGGTGGATCAGACGGAGGAGCGGCTGGGCAGCGTCGATATCCTGGTTAACAATGCAGGACCGTTCATTCGGGAACGCCGTCTGTTCTCGGAGTACAGCCGCGACGAAATCGTACATATGGTGAATGGCAATTTAACCGGCGTCATGCTGCTGGACCATCGCGTTCTGCCTGCCATGCGGGAGAAAAAATGGGGGCGCATCATCCACTTTGGTTTCGGGCATGCCGGTGAAGCCCGCGCATGGCCTCAACGCTCCGCCTACGCGGCTGCGAAAGTGGGCCTGGTCTCCTTTACGAAGACGCTGGCCGTGGAAGAAGGGCCGTATGGGATCACCGTGAATATGATCTGTCCGGGGGATATCCGCGGGGCCAACAAAGAGAAAACCATCGATGAAGTATCCGGCATTCAGGACGGGTTGACTCCTCGTGGACGATCGGGCAGCGGCGAGGACGTTGCCAGGGTGATCGAATATTTATGCCTGGATAAATCGGATTTCATTACCGGCAATATTATGGATATATCCGGCGGGCTGGACCCGATTCGCCCGTTAATCAAGCCGGAATAAAACATCCCCACAAAGTGGAGTCTATGCTTCGATGCTTATTCCCAATACTTTGCGGAGACCCATAACATATAAATGCGACTCAAGAATTGCTAACGCTTCGCTGAAAACTTATACCTTCTTTAATCTCAAAAAAAGAGTCTTGGTCCCGCGAGGGAAACCAAGACTCTTTATAGTTAAAGAAGATTTAGAATACTTGAACTACTTCTTGGATGCCTTCTACTTCTTCAACCAGGGCGCGCTCGATCCCTGCTTTCAGAGTAATGGTGGAGCTTGGGCAGCTACCGCATGCACCCATCAATTTCAGCTTAACGATGCCGTCTTCAACGTCAACCAGTTCCACGTCACCGCCGTCGCGCTGCAGGAACGGACGAAGTTTATCAAGCACTTCAGCCACTTCATCATATACAGTGGTTTGCGTGTTTTCACTCATCTTGTTCAACTCCTTTCCTCCCTATATTATAGTACATAAACCGGCAAAATAAAATGCCAATCTTAAGGCAGGTCTAATAACAATGTCCATTATCATTGAGTTTTGCACAAGCAATTCCTATTTCGGCACGGATAAAGTGCTGCAGACGCTTGAAGGCAAGTACGATTGCCAAGTCATCGAATATGGCTGCCTGACCAGCTGCGGCCAGTGCTATTTGATGCCCTTCGCTTACGTGGATGGCGATTGGGTTGAAGCCCCTACGGCTGAAGAGCTGCTTGAGGTTGTCATCCGCAAGCTCGAAAGCTTTCGGGACGGCGGAGAGGAAAGCTGACTTTCCGATCTCCTCCACTGTCGTCCCCCTCCACAGGAGCATCATAAGCGCCCATAACCGTCCGACTAGTAATGACGCTTGGATTTCCAGAGCACGCCGCTCTTTAATATCCTTGGTACCCGGCCCATGACCGACGTGCTGCCCATGAGTCCAAAGCCCGCATGTTTGCCGAGGGAACCCAGCGTTCCCTTCAGCTTCAGCGGAGATACCTTAGGCGTATCGTCGCGCCATAAAGCTTTCATGACATGTCCCACTTGCTCGGCCTGAGCCCCTGCCGCTTGCGCGCTCGGGACGAAGGGGAGGCTGGCGCAGTCGCCGATCACATATACCTCGGGATGGGACGGAACCTGGTACCATTCGTTCAGCAGAATGCGTCCGCTGCGGTCTTTTGGCAGATCCAGATCCTGCACGACCTTTACGGGCTGAATGCCGGCCGTCCATACCGCCAGATCGGTTGCGATCGGCACATCCAGATTGTACACGGCGTCCTTCTCCACTCGGGATACGGATACGCCGCTGTGGATGTCCACGTGGTGTTCCTCAAACCAGCGATGAATATAAGCAGACAAACGGTTAGGAAAAGAAGAAAGCACCCGTTGTCCCCGGTCCAAAATGGCGATATTCAGGTCAGGCCGGCTTTCCCGAAGATCGGCAGCGAGCTCGATGCCGCTTAAGCCTCCGCCAATGATATGAACTTGACCATATGGTCTGAGGTTGTTCAGGTTCAAATAGGTTTCCCGGGATGCCGCAAAAGATTGCAGGCTGAACGTGAATTCTTCAGCGCCCGGTACCCCATGATAACGGTCCGTACATCCCAGGGCAATGGCCAGCTGATCGTATTCCACCGGATCGTTGTTCGTCAGGTTCACAAGCTTCTTCTCAAGATCAATGGATAGGACTTCACCGTATACAACATGGAGGCGGTCATACACCGGGAATTTAACACGAACAGCGGTATCGGCCACGGTACCTGCTGCCAGCGCGTAATATTCGGTTTTGAGTCCTTGGTACGGCATGCGGTCGATGAGCACGACCTCCACGTCCGGAGGAAGATAGCCGCTGAACAATTCTTGAATTAGGGCAAGACCACCATAGCCTCCGCCGAGAATGACGAGCTTTTTCATAAATTTCTTCCTTTCTCAAGAGATAAGAAGGTGAGCGCCGATTCGCAAGAAAAACGCCGCTGAAAGCGGCTTAGGTTACCCACGCTATATTATCTCTTTAACCTGTTTTCCGTTTTTTGGAACGTCTGCTTTGCTTGCGTCTTTGCTGGTATGACTTATTCGTAAACCTTGATCTCGTTATAGAAGGTATCGCGTTCGACCGGAATGCGGCCGGCGCCTTGGATGAGCCACACAAGCTCTTTGCGGGTCAGCCCTTCTGGCGTCAGCGCTCCTGCGGCATGGCTGATGCGTTCCTTCAGGATCGTGCCATGGACGTCCGATGCGCCGAAGCTGAGAGCGACCTGCGTCAATTGCGGCCCGATATTAATGAAGTAAGCCTTGATGTGGTCGATATTATCCAGCATCAATCGGCTGATGGCAATGGTTTTCAAATCTTCGTAAGCCGAATTGCGGCGCATGATGCCCGCATTCTTATTCTTCGGCTGCATGGACAGCGGAATGAATACCATGAATCCGTTCGTTTCATCTTGAAGATCCCGAATTTGCAGCATATGGCGGATCCGGTCCTCATGGCTCTCGATCGAGCCGTACAGCATGGTCGTGTGCGTCTTCATGCCGAGCTTATGCGCGGTACGATGAACGTCGAGGTATTGATCCACGTTGGCTTTATCCACTTTCATCTTCTGACGGTACTGGTCAGACAAGATTTCGGCTCCGCCGCCCGTCAAGGATTGAAGACCAGCCTTCTGCAGCTCCTGCAGCACTTCCTTCGTGCTGAGTCCGCTGATGCGGGTGAAGAATTCGATCTCCGCCGCGGTATAGGCTTTCAGGGTAACTTCAGGGAAACGTTCCTTCAATGCCTTCAGCGAATCTACATAGTACTGGAACGGGACATGGTTATTATGTCCGCCAACGATATGAAATTCACGGATGCCGGGGTGAATATGCTGTTCCACATACTCGATCATTTCCGCGCCGGAGAGGGTATAGGAGCCTTCCTCGCCTTGGTCTTTCCGGAAATTGCAAAAAGCGCAGCGGGATTCGCATACATTGGTAAAATAGAGACTCATGTTCTCAATGAAGTAAACTTTTTTCCCGTTCTTGCGCAAATTGGCTTCATTAGCCAGCTGCCCGAGGGTCAGCAGGTCATCGGTTTGATACAAATACACACCGTCTTCAAGATTCAGGCGTTCGCCGCGCTGGACTTTCGCAACGATCTCGGCCATTCTCTGATCGGTAAATGGTGTCACAATCGTGGACATGTTCAATCCTCCTGTTCACACTTTGACTTGCCGAATATTCGGCAGATCAAGTGATCATAAAGTGGATCACTCCCCGCGGGGAACGGTCCGTTTATAGTCGTGTAACAACGAAATCAATGAATGGGCTGAATAAATAAATAACTTTGTGAAAAAATATACAACTGTGGACCAGCCATAACCTTTGCCGCATTTTAGCCGGGGGATGTGACAATTATCCAACAGTTGCCGCCCATGTTCCTTCCCTATTATAAACCTGACCCCTCGGGGTAGCAATACATATAGAGGAATTGAAATAGGTTATTGACCATATGGTAAAATGGCCATCATCTCAACCTTGAGCGAATTCGCGAAGAGGAGTATACTTAAAGAATGAACGAAAAGGAGGGTGACCTATGATATCAATCAGCGAAACAGCTGCAGAACGTTTGAAAGAAATGCTTGCTGAACAGGAAACGCCCAATATGTTCCTTCGACTGGGTGTCACTGCCGGCGGATGCAGTGGTTTTTCATATGCAATGGGCTTCGACGATCAAGAAACGGAAGCGGACGTATATATGGACCTGCAGGATATGAAAGTCGTTGTCGAGAAGGACGATCTGAAATACCTGAACGGTCTCGAAATCGACTTCGAGGAATCCGGCATGACGGGCGGGTTCACCATCCACAACCCGAACGCGACCGTAACTTGCGGCTGCGGATCTTCCTTCCGCACGGCAACGGATGCGGGCAAACCGAACGAAGAGCCTTGCTAAGCAGCGGGTTTTCGGGGACTGTGCTCTGAATCTAACCAATAAAAAGACCTCTGCGACCCTGTTGTCGCGGGGGTCCTTTTTTTGCTGCCGCCCATAAGAAAATGAAAAAATGCAGCGGACTCCCAAACGGGGGCAGCTGCATTTTGTTGTTCTTCCTATCCGATCAGACCGGGAAGAAGAAGGTATCGTTCAGCATCAGCACGATCATGCCGGCAGCTACGAGCGAGAACACGATGCAGCCGGCCCCGAGTCCGCGGCGCTTGTCTTTGATGAACTTGAAGCCCATGACAAAGATCAGAACGGTGATGGCTGCAAGGGCAACCGACATGCCGACAATGGCAATCCAGTACAAAACTTCAAACAATGCTGCCAAGGTGACAAAGCCTCCTTTATGGTTATCCATGGATGGATTTATTACGGACAAAGCTCTGCCCTTACTATACGATAGATCACCTCATTTGCAAAGGGAAGCTCGCTTCGCGGCCATGAATACGTCAAATTATTAGGCATAACGATCCCGGACAATCATCCAAGACAAAGTGCGGATAAGAGAATAGGATAACGTATGTCATGAATAAAAGGAGGCGAAAGCAGCATGGCGGGAAGACAATTGGCCAGCAAGTGGCTGAAGACGGAAGCGCTGCTGACCGATCCGCAGGTTGCTCCCTACATTCCGGCGACCCAGTCGTATGGAGGGGATACCCTGGTCTCAATGCTGGATGAACACGAAATGGTCGTGATCAAGCCGATTGTAGGCACCGGTGGTAACGGAGTCATCCGAATACAGAAAGACGGAACGGGATACTTGGTAACCCATAAGAGGCGTACTGTTCATGTAGATACATTGAATTCCCTGTTGCACGTATTGAACAGAATGAAACTGAAACGGCGCTACATGATACAACAGGGGATTCATCTGGCTAAAATTCAGGGACGTCCGCTGGATTACCGCGTCAAGGTAGTCAAGGAAAGAGGAAGATGGGAATTCCGGGCCATGCTAGGACGGCTCGCGAACCCCGGGCTGTTTGTGACGAACATTTGCAAAGGGGGGACGCTGCTTCGTTGCCGCCATGCTCTGAGGCTGTCGCTGCCCCATATCAATGCCAGGGAGAAGCGTAATGAAATGCGCCACTTAACCAGACAGTGCATCACGATCCTGGAATCGCGCTTTCCCGGGATCGGGGAACTGGGATTCGATTACGGACTCGACGTCGAAGGAAAGATATGGATTTTGGAAGTAAATACAAGACCGAGCTGAATTTTTGTTTAATATTCCCAACAGAAGTCGTTTATATGATTTTTTAATAGGGTAATAAAAAAATAACCGTAATCTACCGATATAATAATTGATCAATTTTTTTTATGGTAGATTTACCCCATATCCTGTGTATAACATTTATCCCCATAATCCACTTTGATATGACCTTGTTTCTTACACTTACCAACAAATTATACACAGGATTTCCACAAGAGGTTGTGGATAAGCGAACAGTTGTTCCGTTTTCGCATGTCTGATATGATAGATTCAGGAAATATGAGGAAGGGGTGTGAGGGGATGGCTATGTTGACGGATGAGATGCTTCTCGATTCCTATCATATGGCTGTTGAATTGAAGTTGGAACGAGAGTTCATCACTCTACTGCTGGCCGAAATTCATAAACGGAACTTGGACACCGATTCCGGCAGCATCCTGCATTAATCAGATTTTCGTATATAGAATAGATAACTTACGACATGATACGCATATAATGTGGGAGCTTTCAACCAAGTTCTACATATGGTTTGAAGAAGAATTAGAAAAGGTATCTTCCGTTCTGAGCGGCGCATCGCCCTCTGGAACGTTAGATACCTTTTTTTCTGTATGTCGAAGTGTTAGGAAATTCCGAGTACCTCTACAATTTCATGTTGCTGCTGTGTCCCGGAGCCAATCTGGCTTCAGGATCAAAGTATACTTTGGCATTGTTGACGGCGGTTGGCGCTTCGCCGAATCCGACGGCAATGAGCTTGACCTTGCCAGGATAGGTCGTGATATCGCCCGCCGCAAAAATACCCGGGATGCTGGTTTCCATGCGGGAGTCCACGACGATGGAGTTGCTTTCGATGGCGATGCCCCACTCGGAGATCGGACCAAGGGAGGAAACGAAACCGAAATTGACAATGACATCGTCAACTTCAATCTCTTGCGTCTCTTTGGTCTTAATATGCGACAGCGTCACCTTCGTAATGGCATCTTCACCATGCAGTTCCGTGATTTCGGTTGGTGTCACGATGTTCACCTTCGAGGCCATCAGCTGCTCCACGCTATGCTCGTGGGCACGGAACTTGTCGCGGCGGTGAACCAGCGTAACCTGCTCGGCGATCGGTTCGATCATGAGCGCCCAGTCTACCGCGGAATCGCCGCCGCCGCTGATGAGAACCTTCTTGCCTTTAAAGCGGCTGAGATCGTTGACGAAATAATGAAGGTTCGCCTTCTCGTACTTCTCGGCACCTTCTATCTCCAGTCGGCGGGGTTGGAACGCCCCGACGCCGGCCGTAATGATGACGGCTTTGGCATGGTGTTCCCCCAGATTCGTTTTCACGACAAAATGACGTTCTTCAAGCTTTTCCACAGCTTGGACTTTCTCTTCAAGACGGATGTCCGTTTTAAAGAGCTCCATTTGCGCGGACAGATTGTTCACAAGCTCCTGAGCGGTAACCTTTGGGAAGCCTGCTACGTCATAGATATATTTTTCGGGATACAGCGCAGCCAATTGGCCTCCGAGCTGGGGCATGCTCTCGATAAGTTTAACCGAGGCTTGGCGCATTCCGCCGTAAAAAGCGGCAAACATGCCTGCAGGTCCGCCACCGATAATCAAAAGATCCGTCATATTGTTGTCTTGTGGCATCGTTGTCATGCGGTAAGCACCTCCATAAAATGAGTTTATATTCGAATCAGACAGACGTTCTTGTCCGGATAAAGCTGATTCATGAATTCCTTACCTATTATAATCGTCCCGAACCGGCATGAAAAGACGAGAATTGAGTTAAAATACCTAACATTGGAATGGTTGCGCTTACTTAGCAAGCAAGGGGGGAAATGGCGGAATGATTTGCATATTTAATGGCAAAAAAATTCTTGATATTTGCATGGTTTATGCATATGATTAACGTGATAACTTGTGTTCATTGCAGGGTTCTCATATCGATTGGTTACGGCAGCAATCATAAGGAAACCGCAGGATTACAGCTGTTTTTGAACCGTAATGAACCATCAGGTCAAATGATGAAACGGGCTCTGATAAGGGCTCTTCTCTTTTTTTGGATGCAATTTCACAGAATGTTAACATGTGTACCATACTGTATATATAAAGAGTAAGCTGGAAGGAGCAGTAGAATGAGCAGCATACCGAAGATCGTAATCCTTGGCGCGGGTTACGGGGGCATATTGACAGCGCAGCGGCTGCAAAAAGAGCTGAATTATAATGAGGCCGATGTTACATTGGTGAATCGCCATGATTATCATTATATTACAACGCATTTGCATATGCCGGCAGCAGGAACCGACAGCATTGAGAATACCCGGGTATCCATATCCAAGTTGATAGACGAGTTCAAAATCGATTTGGTCAAATCCTCGGTTCAGGAAATCCGCCTTCACGATAAGAAAGTTATCCTTGAAGATGGAACGTTATCCTATGACTATCTTGTCATTGGACTCGGCGGCGAGCCGGAGACCTTCGGGATCCCGGGACTCGCAGAGCATGCGATGACGATCCGAAGCATCAACTCGGTACGATTGATTCGAGAGCATATTGAATATCAATTTGCTTTATATAAGAATGAACGCAGACCGCAAGAGCGCATCAACTTCGTGGTTGGCGGAGCCGGGTTCAGCGGCATCGAGTTTGTAGCCGAGCTGGCGGACCGCATTCCGAGACTGTGCAAGGAGTATGACGTCGATCCGACATTGGTGAACATTTATAACGTAGAAGCCGCGCCGTCGGCGCTGCCGGGGTTTGCCCCCGAGCTGGTGGAGTACGCCATGAACGTTCTCGAGAAGAAGGGCGTTACCTTCAAGATGGGCATTGCGATCAAGGAATGCCTGCCGGGCGGGGTCGTGCTGAACAACGGCGAAGAAATCCGGGCGGCAACGGTCGTATGGACCGGCGGCATCCGCGGGAACCGCCTGGTTGAGTCGGCCGGCTTCGAAACAATGAGGGGCCGCGTGAAAGTTGATGAATATTTACGCGCTCCGGGATACGAGAACATTTATATTATCGGCGATAACTCCCTCATTTTTAACGAAGAAGGCAGACCTTATCCGCCGACCGCCCAAATGGCGATGCAGCAGGGCGTATGCTGTGCCCAGAATATCGTTGCGGCGATCCGGGACAAGTCCATGCGCAAATTCGAGTTCCATAATAAAGGCACGGTCGCTTCCCTCGGCCGGGGCGAAGGCATTGCGGTTGTAGGGGATAAGAAATATCAGGGATGGAAAGCGGCCCAGCTGAAAAAATTGGTTGATCTTCGCTACCTCTTCATTATCGGAGGCATTCCGCTCGTCCTGAAAAAAGGCAGGTTCCTATAAATGAGACATTGCAGCGTTCAAGTACGGGGGCTGCTCACAAGAGATGAACTGGATCGCTACAACGCCCTGATGGAGGTCGGCTCCTACCTGGAGTCGCAAGAGCGGTACGATCTGGCTTATACCGTTCAGCAGGAAGTCGACATTCTCATTCTTCCTGCCATTGAGCGCCTCAAGGATAAAGGGCGGGCCCGGGACCGGGCCACCGCTGAATATCTTGAAACCTTGCGCAAGCAAGAGCAAGATGAGGAAGACGGCGAATAACAGAAGAAGGGATGCTCTCATTCGGAAGAGCATCCCTTTTTTTGATATGCCATTTATGTGCAGAAGGAATTATACCTTCATCAAGTCGGTGAAAGAAGCTTGGTCGAGCAGGTTGCCGACATAGAAAGGACCGAATTCGCCGAAGCGCGCGCTCACTTCGTCAAATCTCATTTCGTACACGAGCTTTTTGAATTGAAGCGCATCGTCGCTGAACAAGGTAACGCCCCATTCCCAATCGTCGAAGCCGACGGAACCGGTGATGATCTGCTTGACCTTGCCGGCATAACCGCGGCCGATCATCCCGTGGCTCTTCATCATGGATTTGCGGTCATCCATGCTCAGCATGTACCAGTTGTCCGCCAAATCCCGCTTTTTGTTCATCGGGTAGAAGCAGATATGCTTCGATTTTGGCAGGACCGGCTTCAGTCGGGCGATGACATGCGGGTTCTGCATCGGATCCTCATCGGAGGAGCCGGCCAAGTAATTGCTCAGCTCGACGATGCTGACATAGGAATAAGCCTTGGTGGTGAACTGGGCGAACGTCGTTTTGTTAAAAGCGTTCTCGATCGCGTTCAGCTCTTCCAGCGTCTCGCGCAAATGCATGAAAACAAAATCGGCTTTCTGGCCGACGATGGTATATACGGCGGTGCTGCCCTGCTTGGCGGTCTCGACGGCATCCCATTCCGCAAGGAACGCATTCAGCTCGTCCAGCGCAAATGCGCGTACTTCTTCGTCTGCAGCTTTCCAGGCCGGCCAATTGATGGTGCGGAAATCATGCAGCGCATACCAGCCCTCGAGCGTCATTGCAGCTTCGTTCATGTGATCACTCCTAAACATTATGTTCGTTATAATTGAAGCGGATGGCCGCTTGCATTAACTTCCTATATTGTACTGTAAGCGCAGTCGGAAGGGCAAACGCCGACACAATGTATTCACGATTGTTCGTTGATCTGTGACATGATTTTTAGTAAACTAGCTATTAGCTAAAGCTTGGTGTGCTGTTTCTTGCTGCAATAAAGTAGGATAGCTGCTATGCGTAGGTGATAAAGAAGAGGTGAAAACAGCGATCATGCTTCAATTTATTCCTGTGCTCGTGCTGATGATTTTGTTTTTTGTCATGATGTTCGGTATCGGTTTTATCCTAAATATGTTGATGAAGACGACCTGGTTTCCGTGCTTTCTGTTCGTGATTGTCATTCTGCCGGTCGTTGTATACAGCTTGTGGGATCGGGGCCAAATGTCGTTCTGGACTCACGTCGGATCGTTCCAGTTGGTGGATTACTTAACGGGAGTTGCGGGTCTGATCGGGGCTTACATGAGCGGATGGACCATTAAGACATTGCGTATTAAAGGGTTTAGAATGTTTTAATCGCGCTTGGCGCAAATTGAATGGAATGTTAATGGCGGCTCTTCGATACCTGGGGGCCGTCATTTATATTTATGGAAGCTCTGCCAAAAGGCAGACGCAAGAATTCCATAATTTTTGATGCGAAAGAACCGACTTCTGAGCATCGGATTTATGATAGAATAGAGGAAGTCTATTTTTGGGCGACAGGGGGAGCATAAACGATGCGCATGACTAATTTTTTACATTTTACAGAGAATCACCGTTACTGCGTATACCGTGACTTCTGCTTAAGCGGCCTGGACGACAAAATGCTTGGTTCGATATATCAACCGATGGTCGGCGCGTTTGCGGTCAGCTTGTACCGTCTTCTCGTATCGCATGTGCCGCTGGAGAAGGTGGGTTATTCGGCCATTGAACAGCAGCGAAGATTATTCTTGACATTAGGGCTTGAGCCCAGCGAAAAAGGACGCCGCTATCTCATTGAGCAAACCTCCAAGCTGGAAGCGGTAGGATTGCTGCAGACCAGCCGGATGTTCGTCCCGGAAACGGACGACCATGTCTATGAATATGAGCTGCAGGCGCCGCTCAGTCCGGCGGAGTTCTTCAATACCCAGCATCTGACGCTGCTGCTTCGCGACAAGGTGGGGAAATTCGCCGTCCTGTCGCTGAGGGAAGAGCTTTGGAGCAAGGAACCCCTGGAATGGTCCGGCATTTCCCTGAACAAGGAGAACATCTCGGTTCCCTTTTACGATATTTTCGAGTTGAACACGCATGTCATTGATTATGAACTGGAGCAGGCGCTGGAAGAGGTAGCGGTATCAAGGAAGTCGGTGCTGCCGCCGAATCCGCAGGGAGAAGGTCTGAACTACGCGGACATTATTCTGCGATTCCCGCGCGAATCCCGCAATCGCGTCTTTGTGGAGCGTCTTCGCTATGACCATGAACAGATGGGCATCGTGAATTACGTCGTACGCAAGTACGATCTCAGCACGCAGGATTTGTGCCGCCTGCTTGACGAGGACGGCATCTTTACCGAGCACGGCGAGGTTGTCCTGGACGATTTGCAGCACAAAGCCAGCCTTCACTTTAGGCAGGGAATGAAGATGCAGGAAAAGCGGCAGATTACGGCGGGCAAGGTGGTTGCCCTGCATCAGGAGATGACGGCCGATCCGGACGAGCCTGCGCAGGAGCATGCCGTACAGATGGAATATTATGTCGAGGTTCCGGCCCAGTTCCAATCCAAATGCGATATTCACCAATATAATATGATGCTTCGCAACGAGCCTTATACACGGCTCCTGCAGACGTTCTTCCCGGGCTCGGTTCCCGCGCAGTTTCTGGACATCTTCGAAAAGATTGACCTGAGCTACAAGCTGCCGGGCGAAGTCATCAACGTGCTCATTCATTATTTGATGTCGCTCATTGCCGCAGGCGGAGAGCAGCGGATCAACCGCAACTTTGTGGAAGCCATCGCTTCCAACATGCTGCTGAAGCAAGTAAACAGCTATGAGAAAGCCGTTCAGTATATACGGGATCAAGCCAAAATGAAAGGCAAGCAGAAGGCAGCCTCGCAGCGCACGCGTACATACGCTAAAGGCGGAAAGGCGAAGCCGGAAATTCCAGTGGCTTTGGAGACCGATCAGGCGGAGGCCGTATCGGATGAGGAGTTCGAAGAGATGATGCGGTTTGCGGCAGAAATGCAGGCTGGCAACAAGAAGGGCGGATAAGGAAAATCCCGCTTAAGAGAGGAGGGAACAGGTGATGGAGTCCCTTGGTGAACTGCTGGAAAGCATGAAAAGTACTGCGCTCCTGCGCAGAACCGAGCAGATTACGGAGGATTTGCTCAGGAATCCGCTGATTCAAGCACTGCGAAGCGAATATCCGGAGATCGATGACCGGGTCATACGATTGAATTTAAGCAAGCTGTATCAATATGCGGGAGACCAGGCCCACTGCCAGGCATGCCCGGGTCTGGACCGGTGTCCGAATGATTTCCAGGGACATTTCAGCAAGCTGGATATCCAGCGGATGAACGGCACGGTGGAGATCTATGAACGGAAGGCGCCGTGCTCCCTGCAGATTGCAAAAACCAATGAGGATCAGATCAAGAAGCGGATTCGCAGCTTTTATGTTGACGAGCATGCCTTGAGCGAAGGGTACGACAACATGGAGATTATGGCGAAGGACCGCTTGCGGGCACCTGCGGTGCACCAGGTCTTCAAATATATCCGGGATACGAAGGAGAACGGCTTGTCCCCGCGCGGCTTGTATCTGACCGGTTCGTTCGGTACCGGGAAAACGTACCTGATGGGCTACCTGATGCATGAGCTTGCCAAAGCGGGCCACTCCGGCGTGATCGTCTATATGCCCGATTTCGTGGAAGATCTGAAAACCATGATGCAGGACGGCCAGAAGCTGAAGGACATGGTCGAGACGATGAAGCATTGCGACCTGCTGATCTTTGACGACATTGGAGCGGAGAATTTGAATCCGTGGGTACGGGATCATGTCCTCGGCTCCATTCTGAATTTCAGGATGAACCGGCTGCCGACCTTTTATACGTCGAACTATCCGCTCGACGGGCTGGAGCAGCATCTCAGCTTCACGAGCAAGGACGGCGAGGAGCTTCACAAAGGGCAGCGGTTGATGAACCGGATCGCGCCTTTCGTGGATGTCGTTCATTTGTTCGGAGAGAACCAGAGAGGGAAGTTCTAGACGTTTGCAACGAGCACATGAACAGAGTGGACAAACGTCCCTTGAAGCGTAAAAAGTCTGATCCCGCTTGCGCATGGAGCGCGGCAGGATCAGACTTTTTATCTGTGCACAAGGAATCATCAAATATTAACCGACCAAGAACTTGATAATGACGAATCCGAAAAAGATGATGGTCATGAAACCGAACATCCCCACGAAGCCCATCATCAAATCGCCAAAGTCATTGCGTGGTTCTTCATTGATGTGCTCCCGTGGATCGTTAACGCGTACGTTTACATCCATGGTGCTTGCCTCCTCAAAAGGTGAACATGCCGTGCGAACGAAAAACTTGACAGTCACCCGACTTGTTACTAGTAGTATACCCAATGCGCAAATCATTTGTAAAGATTGCATAAAAATCCCGTGAAAACCTCTTTCTTTAGGTGAGTATATTTCACTTTTTCCGGCCGATTGTGGTATACTAAATTCGTCGACCCATTCGACAATTATGATTCGCACTTTACTCGATCTTATCCTGTGAGGAGGAGAATACAATGGCTATCGTCAATGTTACCGACCAAACCTTCGTCAATGAAGTAGAAGGACAAGGCACGGTTGTAGTTGATTTCTGGGCGCCATGGTGCGGCCCTTGTAAAATGCTTGCTCCGATTCTGGACGAATTGTCTTCAGAACTCGGCGATGATGTAAAAATTGCAAAGGTGAACGTGGATGAGAATCCGGAATCCGCAGCACGCTTCGGCGTCATGAGCATTCCGACCATGATCTTCTTTAAAGACGGCCAGCCTGTCGATAAAGTCGTAGGTCTGAACTCCAAAGAAGCCTTGAAGGGCATCATTGCAAAACATCAATAAGCAGGATTTGCCCATAGACTGCAATCCGCTTTCATACAGCGCCTTCGGTGTAACCCGGAGGCGCTTTGTGTGGTTCATTATCATGGTATATATTTATAACGTTAATATTATAAATCTCCTTGGAGAGGAGGAATAGCATGGACGATTCTGCCAAACGGCTTCAGGAGCAAGAGAAGGCGCAGGAGAATATTCGCCACAAGCTGGCATTGCTGCCGGATCAGCCGGGCTGCTACCTGATGAAGAACCATGAAGGCACGATTATTTACGTGGGCAAGGCCAAAGTGCTGAAGAACCGGGTGCGCTCGTATTTTACCGGGAGCCATAACGGGAAGACCCAGATGCTCGTTTCGGAAATCCGCGATTTCGAATACATCGTGACGGGCAGCAACATGGAAGCGTTAATTCTGGAGTGCAATCTGATCAAAACCCATCAGCCGAGATTCAATGTGCTGCTGAAGGACGATAAAACCTATCCCTACCTTAAAATAACGAATGAAGAGCATCCCCGCCTGGAAGTGACCAGAAGGGTGCTTAAAGATAAAGCCAAATACTTCGGTCCTTATCCGAACGCGTATGCGGCGCAGCAGACCAAAAAGCTACTGGACCGGATGTATCCACTGCGCAAATGCGGCGTTATGCCCAAAGAGGTCTGCTTGTATTACCATATGGGACAATGCTTGGCTCCATGCGTGAAGGAAGTGCCGAAATCCGCCTATGAACAGATTACAGGAGAGATTACTTCATTCCTGAGCGGCGGGCACGAAGAGATCAAGAAGGAACTGCAGCGAAAGATGCAGGAGGCCGCGGAGGATTTGTACTTCGAGCGTGCCAAGGAGCTGCGGGACCAAATCATCCATATCGATACCCTGATGGAGAAACAGAAGATCACGACAACGGATACCCGGGATCGCGACGTATTCGGTTATGCCGTGGACAAAGGCTGGATGTGCGTGCAGATTCTGTACATGCGCCAAGGCAAAATGGTGCAGCGCAACAAGTCCGTTTTTCCGTTCTACGGGGATGCGCACAGTGATTTCATGTCGTTCATAGCCCAGTATTACAGCGATAATCCCGCATTGCCGCAGGAAATTCTGCTGCCGGGGCCGCTGCTGGCAGAGGAGGCCGGCTCCGAGACGGCAACCGGAAGCGCCGGGGAACAAGGTGCCCGTAACGCAGGCGAAGCCGCGGAAACGGAGAAGAAGCTGACCACGGATATATCCGAAGAACAGCATGAAGTCCTTGTCCAAGCCCAGGCGGAGCAGGCGGAGGCCGCGGGTCTCGTGGATGCTGCCGGGGGCGCTGCTGCCTTGCAGGAATGGCTGGGCGTGAAGGTTCACGTGCCGCAGCGGGGCTTGAAGAAACAGATGGTCGGCATGGCGTCGGATAACGCGAAGGTGTCCCTGGACGAGAAATTCCGCTTGATTGAGCGCGATGAAGAACGGACCTCGGTTGCAGCGGCCAATCTGGGCGAGGTGATTGGCCTCCAGTCGCTTAACCGGATCGAGGCGTTTGATAACTCGAACATTCAGGGCTCCAACCCGGTATCGGCCATGGTGGTATTCACCAACGGAAAACCGGATAAGAAGGAATATCGCAAATATAAGATCCGTACCGTGCAGGGGCCGGACGATTACGATACGATGCGTGAAGTGATCCGGCGGCGGTATGAGCGTGTATTGAAGGAGAACCTGCCGCTTCCGGACCTCATTGTCGTCGATGGGGGGAAGGGACAGATCTCAGCAGCCATCGACGTGCTGGAGAATGAACTCGGGCTGTTCGTCCCGGTCTGCGGGCTTGTGAAGGATGCCAAGCATAAAACGGCGCAGCTGATGGTCGGAGATCCGCCGGAGCCGGTGTCGCTGCCTCGGGACAGTCAGGAGTTCTATTTGCTCCAGCGCATTCAGGATGAGGTTCACCGTTTCGCGATTTCCTTCCACCGCGAGCAGCGCGGGAAATCGATGGTGACGTCCAAGCTGGATTCGATTCCGGGCATCGGGGAGAAGCGCCGCAAAATGCTGTTGAAGCATTTTGGCTCGGTCAAAAAAATAAAAGAGGCTTCAGTCGAAGACTTCAAGCCCCTTTCCATCGGTGAAAAATTAGCAACGGATATTCTTAATGCACTTCGTGAGGAGGAGTCGTGACATACGGCTTCTCTTTTTTTGTCGGGTTGAAACGGTAAATCGCATAGGCGACAATCGCCGGAAGCACCATGTAAAAAGCGCCGGTCAGCAGGTTGGCGGCATCTTTGAGCATGATCAGGCTGATGCCCATCAGGATGCTGTTGAAGATGACATGGGAGAACATCGCAGCCAAATACCCGTATTTCAAAAAGATGTAGCTGAACAGCAAACCGATGATGACCAGCTCAATCGGCCGGGAGATCACGGGGTATATCGGATAGAGCGTATGTCCCAGCGCCCAGATGAGCGAGGTGATCAAGCTTGCGACAAAGGTATTGCGGACGATCTTTTTCACCATCTTGATGCCGAACAGCCGGTACACGGCCTCCTCGGATATGCCGGCCAGCCAGGCCATCAACGGAAACAGCCAAGGATACAGCATGTTGTAAGGCGATTGCGTCGCATCCGTGGTGGACCATGTATTCAGGGTCAGACCAAGACCGATAAAGATGACGGATTGGACGCCAAGCAGGATGAAGGCCCACATATACCCCAGCTTCATGCTGTCCAGCACGTAATGCCCGTATCCGGGTTCTTTGGCGCGCGGCCATGGATTGAGCCCGTCTTCTTTATGCCACAGCCCGCTGCCGCCGACAAGGGAGAAATAGAGCAGGGCGGAGAAGACGAGCGAATAGACGGCATAGAAAATCATCATCCCGAGCACGCCGGTTTGCGACATGCCTTCGGATTTGAAAACGGGAATCAGATTGTACGTATTCAGCATTTGAATGACGAACAGCAGCGCCGATAAGAACAGGCCGCGCTTAAACGAGGTGTAGGCCCTGGTCTTCACGCTGTACACAATCGCAAGAATGCCCAGGATTAGGGTGAACAGGCCGTACCCTGCGAGCGTCAGCAGGGTGGCATCCTGCGTCTGCTTGTTGACATAAGCAGAGTGGGCGGCTGGCACCGAGAAGGAGGGCTCATAAGAGCGCAATTTCCCCTGCTCGAAGGTGAAGCGGTGCTCCAGCCTGGAGTCCCCGATCCTGGATTCAGGGTCCACATATTTGAGACGGGGATCCCCCTCCTTCGTAACCAGCTCCAGATTCGACAGGTCATAACCCGCCCGCTGAAGCCATGGCTCCGCCAGCGCCTGCTTCTCGGCCAATGTCATGCCGTCCTCAACGACGAGCAGCATCTGCCTCTGAATCTCGCCCTTGTTCAGCTCGATCCGATCAAAGCTGGAACGGGCATAATCATACGAGAATCCGACGATGCCGGAATTTTGCATGTGCACGTCCACATTGAGGGCATCGCCTCCAGGCTCGCTGAAGCGAACGCGGTATACGTCATAGGGATATTTGGCTTCATAGGTTTTGTTATATTCCGAAAGTCTCTTCTCCTTCGCCAGATATCCGTAAAGTTCCGATTTGGATTGATATGTAACCAAGGCTTCGTCCGTGTCCGCAGCCGCAAACTGCAGATGCTCCTGAGCAAACCTTGAAGCTGCCTGCCGAGCCTGCTCCTTGGAAATGATATCCGGTGAGGCCATCTCGGCATCGTCCGGATTCGCCCACGGAAATACCTGAAATAATAGGAACAGAATCAGGCCGACTGCGGCAGGCGCGATGAGCTGCTTCAGATTGGGCTTCAGCTTCAAGGGCTCTCTTGCACGATTCATGAAATTCCTCCTCTAAGAAAGTTGATACTCCCACTGGTATTCGATATGCCTGATTAAGAACGCATAGAGTCAATATAACATAGTATGAAAGCCATAAGCAGCTTATCCCAATTATCGGAATATTGAAATAAATCGATGAAAATGAATGAAAGGTTTCGAAAACGTTAGAGAACCCTACGCTTGTATTCTTGAATATGCCCAATTCGCGCTCTTTTAAAGATATTTCGGGCGAAAAACGGCATTGGGTTACGTAACGGATTGAGTTATAATCACATCATGCTTGAAGGAACCGAATATTCCAGCCGAATTTCGTAATGAAAATGGGGGAACCATGTAATTGGGGTGAATTTCATTATTCCCGGAATAATGAATAGGGCGACCTGTGGAAATGCCCGAATCCGTCAGCTAACCTCGTAGGCTGTTGCACAGGAACCAGACCGAAAGGCACTGCGTTTTCCAGTGTCTTTTTTCGTTGATTTTTTTAAAGAAGGTGTCCGATTGAACGCTAAATTAAACTGGCTTACATTGTCTCCGCCCCAAATTCTCGTGCTTGGTTTTGCGGCCATCATCTTCATCGGGACCGGGCTGTTAATGCTGCCAATCTCGACGACGACGGGCGAACCGCTTGGATTTACTGACGCCTTGTTCACTTCGACCTCGGCAACGTGCGTAACGGGCCTGGTCGTAGTGGATACGGGAACGACATTCAGTTCCTTCGGAGAAGTCGTGATCATGCTGCTGATTCAAATCGGCGGGCTCGGATTCATGACGATGGCTACTT
Source organism: Bacillus sp. FSL K6-6540 (assembly GCF_038007545.1). Taxonomy (NCBI): domain Bacteria; kingdom Bacillati; phylum Bacillota; class Bacilli; order Caryophanales; family Bacillaceae; genus Bacillus; species Bacillus sp. FSL K6-6540. The sequence continues at coordinate 6,184,110 of NZ_JBBOXH010000001.1, read as the reverse complement.
TATTCGCCTTGGTTCTGAAGAGACGCATATCGCTCAAAGACCGTCTAATCTTACAGGAAGCGATGAATCAGTCCTCGATGGAAGGTATCGTAAGGCTGATACGCAGAGTATTGCTGTACTCGCTCGTCATCGAGGCCTGCGGCGCAGTCCTTTTATCGGTTCGTTGGGCGTTTGATATGCCGTTGGGCCGGGCGATCTATTACGGTGTTTTTCATGCGGTGACGATGTTTAACAACGCCGGCTTCGATTTGTTTGGCGATTTTCGGAGTTTGACCGGGTATGTATACGATCCGGTAGTCAACTTCGTTGTGATGTTCTTGATTGTTTCCGGGGGCATTGGATTTATTGTGCTGTCCGATCTGATCGATTATCGAAAACAGCGGAGGCTCTCCCTGCACTCCAAGGTGGTGCTCACGATGACGGCTGCCTTGCTTGCGGTCGGATTTATCGTCATTCTCATATTTGAATTTACCAATCCGAGAACGCTGGGTTCCCTGAACTGGGGCGGAAAATTCTTCGGCGCGTTATTCCAATCCGTAACGCCGCGTACGGCGGGCGCGAATACTATAGATATTACGGGGCTCAGACAGGCAACGCAATTTTTTATCGTCATCCTGATGTTTATCGGAGCATCTCCAGGGTCAACCGGCGGCGGCATCAAAACCACGACCTTTACCATTATGGTAGGGGCGGTCATTGCGATGATGCGCGGGCGGGAAGACATCGTCATGTTCCGTTATCGCCTGGCCCAGGAGCGGGTGCTGAAGGCACTGACCATTGCCTTGCTGGCCCTGCTGCTCGTTCTAACCGTCTCGATGATTCTGTCGACGACAGAGGAAGGGGACTTCCTGGAGATTCTATTCGAAACGACATCCGCCTTCGGTACGGTAGGTCTCTCCATGGGCTTAACGCCCGATTTGACCGTGTTCGGCAAGATCCTGATCAGCCTTACGATGTTTGCGGGTCGATTGGGGCCTTTGACGCTTGCTTATGCACTGGGGCCGAAAAAGGGTAAAGAATTATATCGTCATCCGGAAGGCAAAATGATAATTGGATAAGGGGTATAGGAGAGACATGAAACCAAAGCAATTTGCAATCATCGGTTTGGGGCGATTTGGCGCCAGTCTGGCGCTGGAGCTGATGGAACAGGGATATGAGGTGCTCGGCATCGACCGGAACGAAGAGGTCGTCGAGGATATGAGCGAGCTGCTGACGCATACGGTGGTGGCGGACGCGACGGATGAGGAAGTGCTTAAATCGCTCGGCATCCGCAACTTCGACTGCGGAATCGTTGCGATCGGGAACGACATTCAGATGAGCATCCTCTCCGCCATCCTGTTGAAAGAGCTGGGTGTCGCGATGGTCGTTGCCAAGGCGATATCGGTGCTGCACGGCCGGGCGCTGGAGAAGCTTGGCGTGGACCGGGTCATCTTTCCCGAGCGGGATATGGGGATCCGGGTAGCGCACCAGCTCGTGACGCCAAACCTGCTTGATTATATCGAATTATCCAAGGATTATCTGATTGTGGAGATGACGGTCACGGACTGCATGGACGGAAAAACGCTGAGCGAGCTTAATACGAGGGTCCGGTACGGCGTCAGCGTGGTGGCGCTGAATAAACAGTCCGGCATTATCGTTGCTCCGACGGCCATGGACGTCGTGAACTCCGGCGATATTATGGTCGTCATCGGCTCCAATGACAACGTGGACCGCTTTGAGTCCGAAGTCGTGAATATGCTCGAAAAATAAATATAGTAGAAAAAAACTGACGATTGCGAAATATCGTCAGTTTTTTTTCGATTTATCTTCCTCCAGCTTGCGGAACAGGATCTCCGTTTCTTCGATCCAGCGGCTGGCCGCCTTGCTCAGCTCCGAGGCTTGACCGTAGATCAGCGAAGTCGTTCGCCGGGTTTCGATGAGTGCCGGAATATGAATGTCGACGAGCCCGTTATCGGACAGCAGCTGCGGCCTCAGATAGGATTTGGGCAGCAGCGCGGCCGCCTTGCAGGTCGGGATCAGCCTGACGATCGCTTCGAAGGAGTCGATCTCCATCCGGATATCGGGCATGATGCCCCAGCGGTGAAACAGATCGTCCGTCAGCTTGCGGTACCAGGTTCCGGTCGAAAATATGATCATCGGCAAGCCTTGAAGCTGTTCGATGCCCACATCCTCGATTTCCGCCAGCGGATGTGAAGACGGGATGACAAGCTCCAGATGGTCATCGAACAGCGGGATGCAGTTCAAGCCCGGCTGATTGATGGACGAAGCAACAATGCCGACATCCACCCGTTTATCCCTTACATAAGACACGATTTCGTGGGTCTTGCCGGTGATGAGCTTGATTTCGGCTGACGGATGACGTTCCATGAAGGCATTGACCAGCGGGGGCAGGGTGGTCTGCAGCGTGGTCAGACTGGCGCCCAGGTTAATCGAGATTTGGTCCCCTTCCCGGTAATGGGCCAAGGTCTGCAAGAATTTGATCTGCTGCTGGCGCTGCTCCAGGGCGAAGGTATACACAATCTGTCCGATGGAGGTAAGCTCCAGCCTTTTGCCGCGGCGGTTGAACAGCTGCAGTCCGAGCTGGTCCTCCAGTTTGGCTATTTTTCGGGACAGGGCCGGCTGTGACAGGTTGAGCAGCTTAGAGGCTTGATTGATGCTGGATTGCTCCACGACGACGGCGAACACGTCCAGTTCTTCGAACATGGAAATCCTCCTATTAAAATAGACATGCGTGCAAAACGTTGCTTATGCGTATAGATTATAACGATTAATAATTATATTGCAATTCCATTATAAGAAAAAAAGGAGTAACATGAAACATGACACAAGTTGTTCACACGATTGCTGAAATAGGCAACTTTTTGTCGTTGCAAGGCTTTTTGAACAACCTCTTTTAGGGCAGGGGAAGTGTAATTGTTCTGAAAATAGGAAAGATTGAAAATGAAAACGCTGTACATTGGAAAGGGGAACGTCAACTGATGAAAGGGTATTATTCCAGAAAGCTGCATTCTTTGCTCGGTGTCATACCGCTTGGGGCATTTTTGCTCAGCCATATGATTTCCAACTTTAAGGCTTTCGAGGGTGGAAAGGAAGGCTTCGCGAGCGCGGTGCATTTTTTGAACAGCATGCCGCTGATTTTTTTCCTCGAGCTGTTCCTGATCTGGCTGCCATTGCTATATCACGGCGTCTACGGGTTATACATCGCTTACCAGGCGAATAACAACGTGGGCAACTACAACTATGAACGGAACATCCGCTTCACCATCCAACGGATCACCGGCGTTATTACGTTCGTTTTTGTCATCTGGCATATGTACGATACGCGCTTCCAAATCATGATCGGCAAAATCACGCATGACGATTTGGGCGCCACGATGCACGGCATCATGAACAACCCGGTTCTGTTTATTCTGTACGTCATCGGCGTTGTTTCCGCTACCTTCCACTTCGCTAACGGCCTGTGGGCGTTCCTCGTCAGCTGGGGCATCACCGTCGGTCCGCGTGCGCAGAAGGTATCCACTTACATCTGCATGGGCTTGTTCGTATTGATGAGCGTGCTGTTCGTTCTTGCCATGACAGCATTCCGCGGTTCCGAATTCCAGGCGGCGACGGCAGCGATCGATCTAGTTAAGACAGTCTTAAGTTAAAGGGGAGTGAACGAAAAATGGCATCTAATATTATCGTAGTGGGCGGCGGCCTCGCCGGGCTGATGGCAACCATCAAAGCGGCGGAAGCAGGCGCTCACGTTCATCTATTTTCGCTTGTACCCGTTAAACGCTCTCACTCCGTGTGCGCGCAAGGCGGCATCAATGGAGCCGTAAATACGAAAGGTGAAGGTGACTCTCCTTGGGAGCACTTTGACGATACCGTTTACGGCGGCGACTTCCTTGCGAATCAGCCTCCGGTCAAAGCGATGTGCGAAGCGGCGCCGGGCATCATTCACTTGATGGACCGCATGGGCGTTATGTTTAACCGCACGCCGGAAGGCCTGCTCGATTTCCGCCGCTTCGGCGGAACGAAGCGCCACCGTACCGCGTTTGCCGGGGCGACCACCGGCCAGCAGCTGCTGTACGCGCTTGACGAGCAGGTTCGCCGCTGGGAAACCGCGGGTCTTGTGACCAAATACGAGAACTGGGAGTTCCTGAATGCGGTCATCGACGATGAAGGCGTATGCCGCGGTATTGCCGCCCAGGATCTGCGCTCCATGGAGATCAAGTCGTTCAAGGCTGAAGCCGTCATTCTCGCCAGCGGCGGTCCTGGCATTATTTTCGGAAAAACAACCAACTCGGTTATCAATACGGGAACAGCGGCCAGTGCCGTGTATCAGCAAGGCGTTCATTATGCGAACGGCGAGTTCATCCAGATTCACCCGACGGCCATTCCGGGCGACGACAAGCTCCGCTTGATGTCCGAGTCGGCACGCGGCGAAGGCGGACGGATTTGGACCTATAAAGACGGCAAGCCTTGGTATTTCCTCGAAGAGAAATACCCTGCTTACGGAAACCTGGTGCCGCGCGATATCGCTACGCGCGAAATCTTCTCCGTCTGCGTTGATATGGGACTCGGCATCAACGGCGAGAACATGGTTTACCTGGACCTCTCCCATAAGGATCCGAAAGAGCTGGACGTCAAGCTCGGCGGCATCATCGAAATCTATGAGAAATTCATGGGCGACGATCCGCGCAAAATCCCGATGAAAATCTTCCCGGCAGTCCATTACTCCATGGGCGGCATGTGGGTCGATTACAACCAAATGACCAACATTCCTGGGCTGTTCGCAGCCGGCGAATGCGAGTATCAATATCACGGCGCGAACCGTCTGGGAGCCAACTCCCTGGTATCCGCCATTTACGGCGGCATGGTGGCCGGACCGAAAGCGATCGAATACGTCAAAGGACTGAAGAAATCCGCAGAGGATGTAAACTCCACGGTATTTGACCGCGCAGCGAAAGAGCAAACCACCAAGTACGAAGGCCTGCTCAAGATGGAAGGAACCGAGAATGCTTACGTGATCCATAAAGAGCTCGGTGAATGGATGACCAACAACATGACGGTTGTTCGTTACAATGACAAGCTTGAAGCAACCATCGGCAAAATCAAGGAATTGAAGCAGCGTTACCGCAATATCAATATGACGGATACCTCCCGCTGGAACAACCAGGGCGTGGCGTTCACGCGTCAGCTGTGGAACATGCTGGAGCTGTCCGAGGCCATGACGCTGGGTGCGCTTCTCCGGAACGAAAGCCGGGGCGCTCACTACAAGCCGGAATTCCCGGATCGTAACGATGAAGACTTCCTCAAGACAACCAAAGCAACCTGGACGCCGGATGGACCACAGATTTCATATGAAGAAGTGGATGTTTCCTTAATCCCGCCGCGGATTCGCGACTATTCGAAAGACAAGTAAGAAGGAAGGGGGATTTACGATGTCTCAAACGGCAGCTGCCTCAAAGAGCGTTAAATTTATCATTACACGTCAGGACAATCCGGAGACGAATTCCTATACCGAGGAATTCGAAATTCCGTACCGTCCCGGCATGAACGTCATTAGTGCGCTGATGGAAATTCAGCGCAATCCCAAAAATGCGCAGGGCCAAACCACCGCCCCCGTATGCTGGGACTCCAACTGCCTGGAAGAAGTGTGCGGAGCTTGCTCCATGGTCATCAACGGGAAGCCGCGCCAAGCATGCGCGGCCTTGATCGATAAGCTGGAGCAGCCGATTCGGATTCAGCCGATGAAGACGTTCCCGGTCGTGAGAGACTTGGTGATCGACCGCAGCCGCATGTTCACGGCCCTCAAGCGCGTGAAAGCGTGGATTCCGATCGACGGCACCTATGACCTTGGTCCCGGCCCCAAAATGGCGGAGAAGAAGCGTCAGTGGGCTTACGAGCTGTCCAAATGCATGACCTGCGGCGTATGCCTGGAGGCTTGCCCGAACGTCAACGAAAAAACGGACTTTATCGGACCGGCCGCGATCTCCCAGGTTCGCTTGTTCAATGCTCACCCGACAGGCGAGATGAACAAGGAGGAGCGTTTGGAAGCGCTGATGCAGGACGGAGGCATCGAGGGCTGCGGCAACTCGCAGAACTGCGTGCGTTCTTGTCCGAAGGGCATTCCGCTGACAACGTCCATTGCGGAAATGAACAAGGATACGACCAAACACCTGTTTAAGCGCTGGCTTGGCGTTTAATCGGTTAACTTCAATACCAAGGCGTCTGACCGGGGCATGGGCTTCGGTACAGGCGCTTTTTGTTGTGTGCTATAATTTATGTGTTTTTATTATAGGATAGGAAATCTTCGAATTGAATCTGAGGTGAGTCACTTGATCATAGAAAGACCGATTACGATAAAGGATATTAGCGATGATTTGGCCGCTTTGGGCGTCCGGAAGGGCATGACCTTGCTCGTCCATTCTTCGCTCAAGAGTGTGGGCGGGTGGATCGTCGGCGGTCCGGAGGCCGTCATACTGGCACTCGAAGACGTGCTGGGGGAAGAAGGGACGCTGGTGATGCCGACCCAATCCGCGAACTTAACCGATCCAAAGACATGGGGAAATCCGCCGGCCGATCCAAAATGGTGGAATCTGATTCGCGAGGGCATGCCGCCCTATGATCCGGATCTGACGGTCACTTCGGGGATGGGGATCATTCCGGAAGTGTTCCGTAAACAAGAAGGGGTTATCCGAAGCGCTCATCCGCATGTGTCGTTTGCGGCACGCGGCAGGGAGGCCAGGGCCCTAATGCAATCCCATCCGCTGGACCATAGCTTAGGCGAAGCTTCTCCGCTGGCACGCTTGTATGAGGCGGGCGCGTACGTGCTTATTCTGGGCAGTGGTTATGGCAACAATACGTCGTTCCACCTCAGCGAATACCGCGCGAATTGGAAGGGCAAGGAGGCGGTCACCGCCCACGCGCCAGTCCGCAGGGTGCAGGGAGTGACAGTGTGGGAGGCGTTTCAGGATATCAACTATCATTCGGACGACTTCGAGGCATTAGGGGCTTCGTTCGAAGCGCAGTGCCCCGATGCGTATATCCATGGACGCGTAGGAAAGGCCGACTGCATATTGGCTGAACAGCGGGCCATGGTGGATTATGCCGTGTCGTGGATGGAGAAGAACCGTTAAATGTTAGCGGCGCATCGCACAAGCTTTCGGAATTACCGCAGGCGTGTGTTGGAGCCGACGCAGCACAAGATATCCAGACTTCGACCAGGACTAAAGTCAGCTCTTGCCAGCTGCCAAGCTGCCAATGACCTCCAGGTGCAGAGGTGCCGTTTCGAGGGTAATAGGACGTAATGGCACGGCCTGCAGGTTGCGGGCCTCAAGGAGGGACTAGAGATGTCTTGGTGGATGTGGCTGCTCAATTTGGCGGGCTTGCTGTCGTTGATCTATCTGTTTTACAGCATGGACAAGAAGTGGTCCAGCAGGCCTTTGCTGTTGGCGCCGCTGCTCATTTATGTCCTGATATCGGTCGAGGATTTGCTCGGCTGGATTGATCTCATGCATGTCGTACCCGGCGAAGGTGGCATGCGGGCCTTGATCCTGCTGTTTTCATTATGTTCCGTTATTTTCTATGTGCTGTATATCTTCGATAAGATTGCAGACTCTGTCCATCAGCATGTCGATATGAAAACGACCCTGGTTCGGATCAGCATGGCGGCGGGGATGTGCATTCTATTTTTCACGGTGGTGTATATGTCGATTTATAAGCTGTTCGGAGGCGTTTCCTTCGAAGGCGAGAACCTCGGTCAGGATTTGCTGAGCCAGTTCATTACCTTCCTGTATTTCAGCATGGCGACGTTTGTCACGGTCGGGTATGGCGATGTAGCCCCTGTCGATAATACGTCCCGGCTTGTCGTGGTGCTGGAGATTGCTTTCAGCTTCGTTACCGTTGCTTATGCGCTGTCCATGCTGGGGACGCTGCGCCGGATCTTTAAGCCCGGCGACGACGGACTGGAGACGGAAGGCGGCGAAGTGAAGACAAAGGGCAATATGCCGCATCGCAGAAAACATTCATCCAAGTGAAACAGGCGCGCCGACAACGGTGCGCCTTTATTAGTTATAGCTAACGGGGCAGGAAAGCGAAGGCTGGATGAAAGCTAAGGCTTCATCAGCTTTTTTAAAATGCCCAGCCCGTTCTTGGAAGGATAACGGAATTTAAAATCAAACCGGTTGGTTTGCTTAAGCACGCTTTTTCTATGGGAGAACGTATGGAAGCTGTATTCCCCGTGATACGAGCCGATCCCGCTCTCCCCGACGCCTCCGAACGGAAGGAAGGGGGTTGCGAGGTGCATCAGCGTGTCGTTGACGCAACCCCCGCCAAAAGAAACCGAGGAGAGCACGTAATCCTGTACATCTTCATTCTCGGTAAACAGGTAAAGCGCGAGCGGTTTGGGACGGGCTTGAATCGCTTGGACCGCCTCGTGCAGATCCTCATAAGTCAGGATCGGACACAGCGGGCCGAAGATTTCTTCCTCCATGATCGGCATATCCCAGGTGATATCGTCCAGCACGGCGGGCTCGATGAGCAATTTATCCCGCGACGTGCCCCCGCCGTGGCGGAGGGTTCCGTTGTCCAGAAAGTTGGAAAGCCGGTCAAAATGCTTCTCCGAAACGATGCGCCCATAATCGGGATTGGTTAACGGGTTCTCGCCGTAGAATGAAGTGATGGCATCTTTCAGGTGCGCGATGAACTTCTCTTTCACCTTGCTGTGCACGAGCACATAATCGGGAGCGACGCACGTCTGGCCTGCATTCGTAAACTTGCCGAATGCGATACGCGAAGCCGCCAGGGCAAGGGGCGCATCCTCGTGGACGATGCAAGGGCTCTTGCCCCCCAGCTCCAGCGTTACCGGTGTCAGCTGCTTGGCGGCGGCTTCCATGACGATTTTGCCGACGTGGGTGCTGCCGGTAAAAAAGACATAATCCAAAGGCTGCTCCAGCAGGCTCGTGCTAACCTCGGGTCCTCCCTCTACAGAAACCACGTATTCCGGCTCAAACGTCTCTTCCATGATGGCCGTAATGAGTGCGGATACATTAGGCGTCAGTTCGGATGGCTTCACAATGGCCGTGTTTCCGGCGGCCAAGGCTCCGATCAGCGGGGAGATGGCCAGCTGCCAAGGATAATTCCAGGGAGCGATAATCAGAACCGTCCCATAGGGCTCAGGATAGACCATTCCCTTGCTGCCCACATGCGTGAGCGCGGTTTTGACGCGCTGCGGCTTGGCCCAGCGCTTCAAATTCTTTATGATAAAGGAGAGCTCTTTGTAGACGATTCCGATCTCGGTCGTGAAGGCTTCCTGTTCACTCTTGTTCAGGTCCCTGCGCAGCGCCTCCATGATATCGTTCTCTCTGGCAATCAGGATTTGGCGCAGCTTGGTCAGCTGCTGGAGACGGAAATCCACTTCCTTGGTGATGTCTTTATGAAAAAAATGCCGCTGTGCCGAAACTATGGCTGCGATCGAATCGTTAACAGTCATACATAAACCCCTTTCTCTTGTTATTTCATGTATATGAATAAACATAAGAGCGTTAATACTTGAATTCTTTCATTATTATATAGGAGGATGTCCCCCTATGAGAAATCTATCCTCGGAGATGCCCCAGGGTACAGCCGGCGGCGAGGCGAAGCGAGAACTTAAACAGAAGAGGATGTCGCGCCGCCGATTTCTGAAGATCGGCGTTTCCGTCTTGGCCGCAGCTGGCCTTGCGGGCGGTGCTTATGCGTCGTTATGGGAGCCTCGTCAATTGGATATTACGAGACACACGCTAACGTTTCCTTCGCTGCCCAAGGCTTTTGATGGCATGAAGATCGTCCAGTTTAGCGATTTGCACCTGGGCTTTCATGCAGGGGCAGACAACGCGGCTCGTGTGGTGCAAGCCATTCATCATGAAAAACCGGATATGATCTGTTTTACGGGAGATATGGTGGACGGCAATGCGGAAGATATGAGGGCTGCCATTCAACCGCTCGCTCAGCTGAAAGCCCCGTTAGGCTTATTCTCTATATTAGGCAACCATGATTACGGGGACGTGAAGAAGCTGATTGCTCTGGAGGAGGAGGCCGGGTTTCAGGTGCTGCGCAACGACGCCGTGAAGCTTAGGCGGGAGGGTGCCGTCTTCGCCGTTGCGGGCTTGGACGATGGCATCTGGGGAACGCCGGATCCGGAAGCTGCCATTCGGGATCTGCCTGAAGGCATGTTCAAGCTGCTGCTGATGCACGAGCCGGATTATGCAGATACTGCGGCAGTCTATCCCTTTCATCTTCAGCTATCCGGACACAGCCACGGAGGACAGATCCGCCTGCCTTGGATGGGCGAGGTGATCACGCCGCCTGGAGCCAAACGTTACGTGCAGGGCCTGTACACCGTGGGTTCCCAAGGCATGCAGCTCTATGTAAACAGGGGAATCGGCACGACGCATCTGCCTTTTCGTTTCCTATGCAAGCCGGAGCTTACCGTGCTTACGCTGCGGTCCATGGTTTAAGCGAAAGCGGGATATGTAATCTGATATGTAATCTGAAAATTTCAAGTTGAAAGGATCACTAGGAATTTGTTACACAATTGAAATATACCTGTTATCAAACTCTAACAGCCGCGGGTTAAACTTATCACATGACCCCCTTTTGAGAATATATATTATGTTTCGGACCCGGTAACGGGTCCACTTTTTTTGCCCATTTTGCCGCCAATACCCATGTAAATGCAAAAAAACAGAAGGAGTACCCCGTTAAAGAGGTACGGGCACCTTCTGTTTTTGTTCGAAATAGACCCATTCCGTGTATCCGATTTCCTTAAGCACCTTGGCCACTTCGTCAAATTCATCTCCGACCCGGGACGGTTTGTGGGCATCGGAGCCGAAGGTGACCTCGACGCCGTGATGGTGCGCTACTTCCAATATGGCGTTCGACGGATACCAGCCGCCGCACAGCTTGGTTTTGCCGGACGTGTTGATTTCGATGGCAAGGCCCGATTCCGCAATGACTTTCAGTGTTTCCTCAATCGCTTCATCGGCTTTGATCTCGGAGAATAGCGGATAATTGCCCTTCATTGCATCCATATGTGCAATGATCTGGAACATTCCGCTTCGGGCGGATTGGCGGATCAGATTGAAGTATTCCTCTTTATCCGCAACCTGCTGCTGAGGCGTCAGCTTCTTCCAGCGGTTCTTGTTGAAGATGCTGACATCCCTGACGTGATGGATGGAGCCGATGATGTAGTCAAAAGGATAGGCCGATAACGCCTGCTGGTAAACCTGGGCATGGTTCGGGAAATAATCGGATTCGATGCCCAGCAGGACCTTGATTTTCCCCTCATATTCCCGCTTTAAGTCCAGAACCTCTTGCACGTAGGCCGCAAAGTCCGCTTTCGCCATGGAGATGGCCGGGAAGGGCTGTTCTTCCGGGCTTCCGAAGTATGGCGTATGGTCGGAGATCCCGATGACCTTTAAATCTGCTGCGATCGCAGCCTCGATGTAATCCCGGATATTGCCGTCGGCGTGGCCGCAGCGAAAGTGATGGGTATGCAGATCGAATTTCATATTGACCTCCTTCATGTCGCTTGATTGGTTATGGTTCTATGGGACGGTCGGCATTATTCACTGCTGATGAATTGGGTCTCGGGCATGCCCTTCAGATCGCTAAGGAATTGGCGCATGGCCGAGCTGACATAACGCCCGCTCTTATAGATTACGCCGACAGGGTGGCTGACTTCAAGCTCGCTTAGGGGAACGATCTGCAGGGTGCCGTTGCGCAGCTCCGTCGCGACGGACTGCTTCGAAATAATCGCTGCGCCCAGATTGATCTCGACCATCCGCTTGATTTCTTCGCTGCTGGACAGTTCCATGACTACCTGAGGATCGACGCCGTGCTTCTTCATGACTTCATCGGCGAAGCGGCGGCCGACGGTGTCGCGCGTTAGCAAAATAAGGGGGGTTCCGGCCAGCACATCCATGTTGGCCGTGGAAAGCTTGGCCAGCGGATGCTGGGGTGATACGACCAGCTCAAAGGTATCGTAATACAGAACGGATGTGCTTAAGTTGGGATTGCGCTCGATCAGATAGCCGATTCCGATGTCGATGAGCCCGTTCTCCACGCTGTGGTAGATTTGGGAAGAGGCCATGGATTGAATGGTTGTTTTTATGTGAGGGAATTGATCCTGGAAGTAGGAAAGTACCCGCGGCAGGATCTGAATCGCTATGGAAGTGGTTGTGCCCAGCTGGATATGACCCTGGGGGGTTTGATCAAGGTCGGACAGCCGCTGCTTCAACTCATCCACGATGCCGAGGATCTGCTCGGCATGATCCACGAAGACCTGGCCCCGGTCCGTTAACGTCACGGGTTGGCTCCGGTCCACCAGCACCGTCTTAAATTCTTCTTCCAGGCTCTTGATCTGGGCGGATACCGCCGGTTGTGTCAGATTAAGAAGCTCTCCCGCTTTGCGAAAGCTCATCGTTTTGGAGATGGTAATAAGCGTTTCCAATTGGCTGATGTTCATAGCCTTCCTCCTTCTTGATATATTCTTCCGCTCATCTATCGCGTGCAACCTGTATGTTATAAATTATAGGTTATTCTCCCCGGTGGAGCAACGAAGGGAGCAAACCGGATGGTTTTCGGCCGAAAAAGATGAAAAACATTTTTATTTTCATTTTAATTATTATTAAAAGATGGGGAAACCATCCGATAATAGTAAAGTAGACATAGAAAAAAGGTGAGACCTAAGGCCCGTTTAAGCGAAAGGAATATCTTCGTACTAAAGCGTTTCAAGCGATAGCTGACATTGTAAGACAGTGGTCGGAATGAGTGCTGTCGCTATTTTGTGATGATTTATTACAAGGTATCCATTATAATGTTTAAATATATAGGTGGGACTTTGGGACCCTGACCAACAACCCAGTGAAAGGGGCGTAATGAGGAATGAAAGCGGAAGTCATCAATCCTTTTTTAGAGTCCGCACGACACGTTATCGAACAAGTCATACAGGTTTCACCCTCCACGGGGAATCTTGGGGTCAAAGAGATCGGATATATGGAGAATCATATCTGGATCCAAATCGGCATGACAGGCCAAATGAACGGTGACATCGTATTTGGAATTCAGGAGCAGGTAGCGCTGCAGATGGTATCGGTGATGATGGGCGGCTATGTCATTACCGAAATGGATGAGATGGGGCAAAGCGCGATTTCAGAGCTCGGCAACATGATCAGCGGCAATGCCAGCACCATTTTATCGAACCAGGGCGTCAGCGTGGATATCACACCTCCCAAGGTAATGAAGTCGGATAGCACCTCTAGTCTTATTCAGAAGAAGGCGCTATGTATTCCGCTTCGAATGGAAGGAATCGGAGAGCTGGATATTCAAGTCATGATTTCATAAAATAGAAGTAATGAACCCAATTCCGTGCGTAAAGCTGCTCTATGGATATTTTAGAATGGAGGGCTGCGCCGGTGAGGAAAGGGATAATGAAATCATGCTGAATCATAAAGTTGTAGTTGTTACGGGAGCATCCAGCGGAATCGGTGCCTTGATCGCGGAGAAGCTCTCCGCTCAGGGGGCTTACGTTGTTCTGTGCGCCCGTTCGGCCGATCGTCTGCAGGAGGTAGGTGCGCGTTTATCCGGTCCCCACGAGCTGGCAACCATGGATGTTCAGAACTCTGATCAGGTATCGTCTGTCATGGAGGCCGTATTTCATCGGCACGGCAGAATCGATGTGCTGATTAACAACGCCGGATACGGCAAGTTTGAAAGTATTATGGACATGCCACAGGAAGAGTTTCAGGATATGATGGACGTCAACTATATGGGCATTGTACGCTGTACGCAAGCGGTGCTGCCGGGCATGCTGAAGCAAGGGGACGGTCAAATCGTCAACATTGCATCCATGGCGGGGAAGATCGGAACGGCCAAATCCACGGCTTATTCGGCTACCAAGCATGCCGTGCTAGGGTTCAGCAATTCACTCCGCCAGGAGCTGCGGAACACGGGCATAACCGTATCGACCGTAAACCCCGGGCCGATCGATACGCCGTTCTTTTCCTTGGCCGATCCGACCGGCGGGTATGTCAAGAATGTAAGCTGGTTCATGATGAAGGCGGATTATGTTGCGGATCAGGTAGTAAAGCTGGTTCATAAACGCAAGGAAGAACTGAATCTTCCGAGACTGGCCTCCTTTGGCATAAGGCTGTATCAGCTGTTTCCGCGGTTTGCAGACCGTGTGTCTTACAAATGGATGAATAAGAAATGAGGACTATGCGCGCTACAAAGCTTCCGTTTCAGCTATAAGGTCCTGAAGCAGCGCAGTGGCTTGTTTTGTTTTTTCTGTATCCGATGAGAGCAGCGTGATCACTTGGTCCAGGCGTTCCTTGTAATTCGCCGGTTTGCGGGAGAAGGTCTCGATCATGGCCACCGCACGCTTCTCATTGATACAGTACATTTCATTTTTGGCAAAGAGCACTTGGTTCAAGCACGAAATGGAGCGGAAGCAGTGACCTGTAACATACGTGATGTCATCGCTGGAAGCCGTTTTATTCGCCAACATCAAAGAGAAAGATGCCTCGAAAGTGAAATAGCCGATCATCGCATCCTGCAGAGGCTTCGGATAGGGAGACGTTTTGGCTTTCAGAGTCTGTATGCGGTTATCCGAGTCCCATAATATGCGGCAGATCGCAATTTCCCCCATGTACATTACATTCAGATAGGCATGCGGATGTCCGGTTTGGTAATGCGCGGACACCTTTCCTGCCGAACAGTCGTCGATGATGCTAGACACGCGGTGCACATCCCGGAATAAGAAATCCACATGATACCCCTCGATCACTAACCATCCGCCCCCGTTAACCCAGGCTCCCCATTCGCCCAATGAAGTGATAATCCCGTCCCGATGCTCATCATCTAATTTCTTCGCGATTTTGGCGATGTCCTCCACCTTGAAACCTTGGGCTTCATCATAATAAATGCCGATATCGATATCGGAATCCGGTCTGGCGGTTCCTTTGGCCCTGGATCCCCCGAGAACGACTCCTGTAACGCCGGGTACCCCGCGAAGCTCTTCCGTTATCCGCTCAATTAAGTGATCCACTTGTGAAGTCATGCATATTCTCTCCTTCATTTCTCCCAACTGGGATTGAGTTGTCCTTATGTATACCTTAATCTCATGGATTCAATTTTCTCCCGGGTCCATTGAACCGCTTCGGCTGGCGAGGTGATGACTGCCTCCTCTCCGAGACGCCACACATAGTCCGCATAAAAGTTGACGTCGGTTGCCGGTATTTCAAGCCGAACGACGCCGCTGCCGTCCGTGTTCCGATGGATATGGGGACCGAGCCGTGTATCCGTCTCAAGCAGCCAGACCCCTTTGGAAGTTAATTCTACCTCAAAAAACTTCATCTCGACATCCCCGATCCCGGGCATGTCCTGCAGCGTTTGGCTCGCGATATCTTCACGGATCGATAAGGATTCATTGGGGCTGGCCGCCGTCATCCGGTCTACCCTGAATTGCCTGATGTCCTCTTGCGTAAAACAGTAGGCGGGACAATACCAGTACCCCGAGCTTGCATACAGCCCGATCGGCTGAATATGCCGCTGGCTGCTTCCGGCGGAAGAACGATAGGAGATCGTGACCGCTTGCCGGACCATGACGGCTTGCATTAACGTTTGTAAAATATCGGCCGACATCGGCCGGAACGGGCTGTGAATCATGACGCGATCCTTAAGACGTTCGATTTGCTCCTTAATATCTGCCGGCAAGTAATGATAGAACTTATGGAGCGCCGTGGCGGCTCCCTCACCGAAGGGCAGCGTACTGAAGTAGCTCAGGGATTGGCAGGCAAAAAAGACGGCAATCGCTTCGCTTTCCGTGAAACTGATCGGTGGCAGCATCCGTTCCTGCAGCAATCTGTAGCCGCCGCCTCGTCCTTGCACAGAGTAAATGGGGACGCCGAGCCCGCTCAGCTCATCCAGATCTCTTGATATCGTTCGAACGGAGAGTCCGAATTCGTCGGCCAGCTCTCTTACGGTAAACGACTTTTTTGCATTGATCATCATCATTAATTGAATCAGGCGCTGCGATTTCTGCATTACGAACCCCCAGTCTCTTGATTATTTATTTTATCTTATTCTCTAAATAAGACAACATTTGTCTTATTTAACGGATATGATGTTCTCAAGCAGCAAGGGTTCCATTGAATCCTTGGAACAGAGGTACATTATGAAAGGGGAATATGCATGACTAAACAACAAAAAATGATGCAGGAAGAACTGGGGTTTGTTTTTTTACATGGGGCCGGAATGAACGGAGGCGTGTGGGATATCGTTGCGGAAGGACTGGGCTATCCGTGTTTGAAGGTTGATTACCCGTCGCGGGAAGAGGCTGCAGGGATGCCCGGGCATCATTTGACGCTGGAGGATTATGTAACCCATATGGCGGAGCAGGTGAGAAGATGGGATACGGACAAGTTCGTCCTTGTGGCGCATTCCCTGGGCGGGGTGTTGGCCATGGAGCTGGCTGCCAGGTTATCCGAACGGGTAGCCGGATTCGTTGCCATCGGTGCCGCCATACCTAAGAGCGGCGGTTCGTTTGTTTCGGCGCTTCCGTTTCCCCAGAGGATCATCATGCCGGTTTTATTAAAAATGGCCGGAACGAAGCCGCCTGAATCCGTGATCCGCAAGGGGCTGTGCAGCGATTTGCCGGAGGAGCAGGCCTCCCGCATCGCAGCAGAGTTCATCCCGGAATCCCGTAGGGTCTATACGGATCGCGTTCAAGCATCCGCACCCCAAGTGCCTAAGCTTTACGTGAAGCTCACCCAAGACAAGGAGTTCGGAGAATCCTTGCAAGAGCGCATGGCAGCCAATCTGTCGGCGGACAGGGTGGAGAGCCTCAGCACCGGCCATCTGCCGATGCTGAGCGATCCCCTTGGTGTCCGGCGGATTCTGGAAGGCTTCGTTGGCCAAGTGAAAACAAGCCGTGAATCAGCTATCTCATCATAATCTGATCCCGTCTCGGGCCGACGGAGATCGTCTTGACGGGTACGCCAATGGACGATTCAATAAACTGCACGTATCGCTGCGCGGCTTCCGGGAGCTCGTCGAAGGAGCGGATGTGCGACAGGTCGCATTTCCAGCCCTTCAGCGTTCGCAGGACAGGCTTTGCGGAATGCAGATCGGCCGTTACCGGAAAATGGTCAATGATGCTTCCATCCTCTAATTCATAGCCGACGCATACCGGAATGTCATCCAGATACCCCAGTACGTCAAGGTTGGTGAGAACGGCTTCGGTAGCTCCCTGAATCATGCAGCCGTAACGGGTGGCTACCGTATCAAACCATCCCATTCGTCTTGGCCGGCCGGTCGTAACTCCGTATTCGCCTGCATCGCCGCCAAGGCGGCGGAGTTCATCCGCCTCATCCCCATGCAGTTCGGTCACGAAGGGGCCTGCGCCGACGCAGCTTGAGTATGCTTTAACAACGGCAATGACTTGGCTGATAGCGTACGGCGGAAGTCCTGCCCCGACCGGTGCATAGCCTGCCAGCGTGGAGGAGGAGGTGGAAAACGGGTAGATCCCGTGATCCGGGTCGCGCAGGGCTCCTAACTGGCCCTCCACAAGGATCGGATCGCCTTTCATATAAGCTTGCTGCAGCAGCGTGGTCGTATCCTGAATATACGGGGACAGGAACTGGAAGGGCTCCAATAGCTGCTTGACCATCTCATCAACGTTCAGCGGGTCCCTTCCGTAAAGATGCTGCAGCTGCACATTCTTGATGTCAAGCATCTGCTCGAGCCGTTCACGAAGCCGATCGGGGTGTAACAGATCAGCGACCTGAATGCCCAGCTTGGCATATTTATCCGCGTAGAAGGGCGCGATTCCGCGTTTCGTGGAACCGAATCCCCGGGCGCCGAGCCGTTCTTCCTCGAGTTCATCCAGCAGCCGATGAATGGGAAGCACGACCTGGGCGCGCTCGGATATAAACAGCTTCGGAGCGGGAACGTGTCTGGCTTCCAGTTCCTGAAGCTCCCCGATCAAAACCTCCATATCCAAAGCCGTTCCCGGACCGATGATATTCGTTACGTTTGGATAGAATACACCCGATGGCAGCATATGCAGCGAAAATTTCCCGTAATCGTTGATAATGGTATGCCCCGCGTTACTCCCTCCCTGAAATCGAACGACATACGACGATTGCGCCGCAAGAACATCCGTCATTTTACCTTTGCCTTCATCTCCCCAATTGGCTCCTACAATGGCTGTGACTGTCAAAACATGTTCGCCTCCTACGATCATTTTCTTGTACATGGCTCATTATATGAGCTGCTTGATTATAAATAAAATTGATATTTGTAATAGTAGACATTAGTTTCACTTATGTTATACGATTCTTTAGAGAAGAATACGGGTAACGGAGGGATTCGAAGATGAACTCTCGAATTTCGATCCAAGGTTCCTGTTATCATTTGATAAAATCGAGGTCATCATGATGGAAATCAATATGGAGTGGTATCGCGTCTTTTATTGGACTGCGCGGCTCGGCAGTTTATCGAGGGCAGCGGATCATCTGCATATCACCCAGCCAGCCGTCAGCCATACCGTTAAGCATTTGGAGGAAACGATCGGAGGTCCGCTATTCTTTCGGACCACCAAGGGAGTGAAACTCACGTCCGAGGGCGATGTGCTGTTTCGCTATATCGAGCAAGCCTTCGGTTTGATCGAAATCGGCGAGAAGGCGATCGCGGACATGCATAATTTGCACAGCGGCGAAATCAATATCGGGGCAAGCGATACGCTGTGCAAGTATTACCTGCTGCCTCATTTGGAGTATTTCCACGCCGCCTATCCGGATATTCGCATCCGCATCACCAACCGCACCACCCCGGAAACGCTGTCGCTTCTTAAGGAAGGGAAGATTGATTTCGGCATCGTCCATTTACCGGCTTCCGATAAACAAATCGACTTTCGCCCAAGCTCGCCGATCCATGATTGTTTAGTGGCTGGCAGGTCGTATGCGGAGCGGGCCGGATTACCGCACCCGTTGTCCCTTCACGATATCGGGAACTACCCGCTGCTTATGCTGGAGACTGGCGGAAGCACGAGGATGTACGTGGATCAATACGCCGAGCTCCAGGGCGTAAAGCTAAAACCGGAGTTCGAGCTTGGCAGCATCGAGCTGCTGGTACAGTTTGCCCGAAGCGGCTTCGGACTGGCTTTTGTCATTCGCGACTATGCCAAAGACGAAATGCAAACAGGCCAGCTGATCGAGGTGCCGCTCGATCCGCCGATTCCCGAGCGCAGCATCGGAATTGCAACGCTTCGAGGCATTCCGCTATCTGCAGCGGCCAAGTCGTTTCTCGCTCTACTGCCCTAGGCATGACCATCAAGCATAGCAGAAATAACCTGCATGAAACGCAGAGTAAGGCCATTTCTCATGTTTGATTTGGTGGCAACTCCTGTTTTGGCATATAATGAGAAAGAGTGAACAAGACTCGTTCGAAAAAACGCCTGCTGTACTTTCAATAAAGCAAACAAACTGCACGTAACGGAAGTTTCTCCAGCGATATCAGGCAGACGCGCTTTGGAATCATAGACTTCTGATATCTAAAAAAAGGATGGACTAACATATGACTGGAACTACATTTCATACATTAGGAATAGCGGAGGATTTGTCCTCCCGATTGGCGGAGTTCGGCATTGCCACGCCTTCTCCCGTTCAGGCTGAGGCGATTCCTCCCATACTCGAAGGCAAGGACGTGCTGGCGACTTCCCAGACGGGCACGGGAAAGACGCTTGCTTATTTGCTGCCCGTTCTTCAGGGCATCGATCCGGAGATCAAGGGAGCCCAGAAATTGATTCTCGCTCCGACGCAGGAGCTCGCCGTTCAGATCGTGAGAGAGAGCGAGCGCTACGGGGAAGCCCGCGGAATCGGCGTGCTCGGCCTGATCGGCGGTGCCGCGGCCAAGCGTCAGATTGAGAAGCTGCGGCTGCATCCGCAGCTGATCGTGGGAACGCCGGGACGCGTGCGGGAACTGATCGAAATCCGGAAGCTGAAAATGCACCAAGTGACCACGATCGTGGTTGACGAGGTGGACCAGGTGTTTAATCTGGGCGGCGCCGGCGATGTGGATCGCATCCTGCGCAGTGCCTTGCGCGACCGTCAATTGGTATTCTTATCCGCAACGGTGAGTCCGGAGACGGCCGAGCTCGTGAAGAAGGAGATGGATCAGCCCGTTGAAATCGGGATCGATCCGGAGCGTCGGACGCCGTCCGCGCTGGAGCATTATTATTTCGTCTCGGAAGAGCGCGACAAGCTGGACATGCTTCGCCGCGTGGTACGGCATTACAATCCCGACCGTGCGATCGTGTTCGTCAATGCCACCGAGGACTTGGCAGAGGTGGAGGCGAAGCTGAATTACCTTGGATTAAACGCAGCTGCCCTATACGGGGACGCCGACAAGATGACCCGGAGTCGGGTTTTGAACGCGTTTAGAGAAGGGCGCACCAAGCTTCTGGTGGCTAGCGATGTCGCCGCCCGGGGGCTCGATATTGAAGGGCTCGGCATGGTGATCAATTACGATCCGCCTATTGATGCCGAGCATTACACGCACCGCGCAGGCCGCACGGGACGCATGGGGCGGAGCGGCATGGCGATTACGCTTGTCACGGACCGTCAAACGTTCATCATGCGCAAGTTCAATCGCGAGCTGGGCATATCGATCGAAGAACGCGCCCTGTATGGCGGCAAGGTAAGAACCCCGCGTTCCGCTCCAACCGATCGGGGTCAAGGTCCCCGCGGGTCGGCTGCGGGGGCTGCCCGCAAAGACAAGCCTGCCCGAAAGCCCGCTTCCATCAGCGTCAATGGCAAGTCCGGAAACGGCAAGGCATCGGGCGAGCGTCAAAGTGAACGGGAGCGTGACCGCAAGAACAAGGGCGCTCCGAAATGGTTGAAGAACAAGCCTCCACGGGGCTAAAGCTGAGGCCTCCGCGAGCGTAGGGGCTTGCAGCGATGATGTTGTTTTTTGGGTCCGATTTATGCGGATTCGGTAAGGTCATCATCCGTGTGGATTGGACTCTTTTCAGAATAAGAGGTGATCGATAATGAGCGAACAGCCGGTATTGTCTGTTCAAGGATTAAGCGGCGGATATAGCATAAACCGACCGGTTCTGCATGACGTAACCTTTCAGGTGGAACCGGGGGAAATGGTAGGTTTGATCGGCCTGAACGGCGCGGGCAAGAGTACGACGATGAAGCATATCCTGGGTCTGATGAATCCGCAAAAGGGGATCATCCAGGTCCAGGGGAAGAGCCGCTCGGAGCATTCGGAAGCGTATCACAGCGCCTTGGCTTTCGTTCCCGAATCCCCGCTGCTGTATGAGGAAATGACGGTGCGCGAGCATTTGGAATTTACGGCTCGTTCCTACGGCGTGTCCCGCGAGGATTATGAGACGCGCTCGGCGCAGCTGTCGAAGATGTTCCGAATGGAAGAAAAGATGGACAGCCTGTCCACGCATTTGTCCAAGGGCATGCGCCAAAAAGTGATGATCATGTGCGCATTCGTCGCGAGACCGTCGCTGTACATCATCGACGAGCCCTTCCTTGGGCTTGATCCGCTCGGGATCCGCTCGCTGCTTGACTTTATGCTGGAATTGAAAGCATCCGGTGCTTCCGTATTGCTAAGCTCCCATATTCTCTCGACGATCGAGAATTATTGCGACCGGTTCATCGTGCTGCACCGCGGCAGCATCATTGCTCAGGGGACGCTGAAGGAAATCCAGGATCAAGCGGGAAGACCGGGCATGTCCCTGGAAGAGCTGTTCAATGTGCTGATTCAGGACGGTAAGGGCGAATGAATCTGCGTGAGCTGTATGTCAAACGACGCGGGCAGTTCTGGGGTGAAATCCTTCCCTATCTGGGTTATGTCATACAGAGCGGGGTCGCCGTCGTATTCCTGTTCCTGCTGATTGCATTCGCGGCATGGTATACCGCACTTCTGCAGCAAGTTCCGCCAGATCTGCCGATACGCTGGATCATGCTGATTTTCCTTGCGCCCCTCATGATCAACAGCAGCATTCGCACGTATCTGCGCACGGCGGATACGGTGTTCCTCATTCCGCTGGAATCCCGAATGAAGGAATATTTCCGCAAAGCATGGTTTAGCGGAGTCATATATAAAATCATCGGCTTGGGATTGGTCCTGCTCATTCTATGGCCTCTATACATACGCAGCGATGTTTCGCCAAAGACGCTGCTGGCTACGTTTGCTGTCCTGACCGTGTTCCAGCTGCTGTCCAGCTATGGCAGCTGGAAGGAGCAGCTTATGGTGTCACGGAACGCGGCAGCAGCCTATCGGGCACTCCGCTGGATCGTTCCGGCACTGAGCCTGGCTGCCTGGCTATGGCATCCAACGGGCCGTGCCCTCCTGTTCATGGCGCTGCTCGGCCTCACGTATGTTGCCGCGTTATCCGTTCCCGTCAAACACTTGGTCGCCTGGGAGCGATTAATCGCCGTTGAGCAGCGGCAGGCAAGCCGGGTTATGATGGTGCTGAGCTGGTTCGTGAATGTGCCTCAGCGGGAGCAGCGCGTCCATGCGCGGAAATGGCTGTCCGGATGGGGGAAAGGATTGGCGTGGAAGAAGGAGAGCGCCTATCGCTTTCTTCTTATCAAGAGCCTGACACGCAGCGATATTCTGGGCATTCTGATCCGTGTCGGACTGCTTGGAGCCTTTATCGTATGGGCCACCCGGGATAGCCTGGTATCTGCGCTTGTATATCTGATCAGCCTGATGATTGTCGGGCTCCAATTGTCTGCGCTGCGCAAGCTGCATCCGGAATCGTTCTGGCTGCACGTCTATCCGCTTCCGGAAGGAACTCGCCGCGACAATGAAGGCAAGCTGATCTTCCAGGTACAGCTGTTCTGGGCCGTACTGCTGTGGCTTCCGCTCGTTCCGGGCATCCTTAGCGCGCCAGGGCGGATACTCGGTACGATGGCTGCAGGCATCGCGATTGTGTTCCTGTTCCGAAGCGCCGCTGCCCGAAAGAGCCGGCGCGAAGACGATGACGACGACGAATAGAATATAACGGGAAGAGGCCGGGACGTTAGCGTCCCGGCCTTCTATCGGTGGTTATCGTATGGGTTAGGGTTGGCTGCAGAAATCGCAGTGCGTCGTCTGGCGACCTGCGATTTCTAGTATAGCTGTTATCTGGTTGTCATTACACCCAGAAAGAACGAGTGATGATAACGAGCAGGATAAAGAGAACCAGGATTGCTCCGACTCCGTATCCACCGCCGTATCCGCCGTATCCACCGTGTCTTACTTCTTCAACTGCACCCATGTTCATTCCCCTTTCAGTTCGATGATTTATAGTACACGGTATTGTATGTAGCTATTGGTCTATGTGTATGGGCGAGCGTTTAGATATGGCAGAAGAAAAAATAAAGACCGGGGAGAATTCCCGGTCTTTATTTTACCTAAACGTTTATATATTCGGATGCATGGATCATCAAGCCTTCTGCAGATCCTGAATCCCTTTGTAGACCAGGTCGAACAGATCCTCCAAATACTCCTCGTCAATACAAGAGAAGGCGATCCGGAGATCATGCTCGCCGAGGGCGATGGTTCCTACGCCATACTCATGAATGAGATGGGAGCGGAGCTCCTCGGCGTTTACCGTGTTCAGCTTAAGGCACATGAAGTAGCCGGAGTTGAACGGATAGTACTCCCAAACATCGCCGTATTTGCCGCTGTCGAGGATGGACTTCACTTTGTTGGCTCGGCCCTTCATGATGACGAATTTCTCTTCCTTCTGCTCGTGGAATTCCGGCGATTTCAGCGCCTCCAGAACAAAGGTCTGCGAAGGGTGGGAGGCACTGGATATCGTTGCGCGGATAATGCCGAGCGTTTTCTGCTCCAGAGCGTCCAGCACGTCTTTATCTTCAGCCGCATACGTAATGAAGCCGACCCGGAATCCCCATACGAATTCTTCCTTCGTAGCACCGTCGACTTTCACGGGAAGCACGCGAGGATGAAGGCCCGCCAGGCGTCCGAAGAGCGATTCCTTCAGCGAATCTTCAAAGAACAAGCCGAAATACGCATCATCCGTTACGACGACAACGTTCATGCCGGCCTCGGCAGCTTCCTGAATCGCGGACACGATGGCCGCACCTTCCTCCGCGCCGGGCGTGTAACCCGTCGGGTTGTTCGGGAAGTTCAGCAGAACGACGGCTTTGCCTTTATCCTTCTGGCTCAGCAGAGCCTGACGAAGTCCGTCGGCGTTAAATTTCATATCGTCCGTGAAGAGAGGATAGGTTACATGAATGCCATGGCGGCGAATGCCGAAGGTCAGCTCGTAATTTTCCCAGTTTTTGTCGGGATAAATGACGGCATCCCCTTCATCCACGAACAAATCGGCTACGATGCTAAGTCCATGCGTCAGCGCATTCGTGACGATCGGATTGCTGAAGCTCTTGCCTTCAAGCGAAGGATTCTCCTGGATCATCTTGTTCCGCCATACGGAGCGAAGCTCCGGCTTGCCGGCCGGAGGGGCATACGGGTACAGATCCTTCGGCTGGTATGCCGAAAGTTTGTCTTGGATGACGCCCAGATGCATCGGGATTCCGCCCTCGGTTGCAATGCCGATCGTAGCGTTATATTTTTTCGCATGGCTCGTCGCTTCCGCGGATTGACTCAGGATGCCTTCCTTCGGGAAGTAGATTTCCCTGCCGAGTGTGGAGAGCATGTCGTACACATGCGGATTGCCAGCTTGCATTTTTCCATTCAATTGACCAACCAATGGGTTCATGAACTGATTCCTTCCTTCCGAATACTTTTGGTTAAGGTAAGAGCAGGTGACAAGTTGCCTTTACGTTTTCATTGCCTAACATTATACCACCTACCCCAGGAACCGTCACGGATAAATGTAATGCTTTAACGCGGTCCAGGGTGATACTTGCAAATCAGTCCTGCCGTCTCCTCGTCCCGATTCTTGCCGCGGCATTCCAGGCCTTCGATGACGGCTTGGAGCCGATCGGGCTTCAGGTTCTGGCCGAACTTGAACTTGGCGCTCATTCGCTGCGGAGTCAGCCGGATGACGGCTACCCCTTTCAGCCTGGAGATATAAGCCCGGTCGTTCGCGTCGATGGCGCGGTATCCGCCTTCAGGCTGCAGCTTTTGCATCAGCTCTTCCATCGCAAGCGCTTTTTCCTCCAGATCGTCTACGATCACGGCCTCGCCGATAGCGGTTACGCTTTTGAAATAGGCCGTGGCCGGGCATGCCATCTCGGGGTCGGAGAAATAGGAAGGGATGAGGGCATACTCATCCGCAATGGTGAAGCATACGGCGGGCGTCCGGCGGAGATGGTCCATTTTCTCACCCATCCGGCTGCCGTGAAAATAGAACGCTCCGTTGACATAGGCAAAATTCAAAGGCGTTACACGCGGGATTCCCTCTTCATCGGCTGTTCCAAGGAAACCAAAGCTCATCCCGCGAAGGAAGTCCTCGATCTCTTGGGGATCCTCCATCGCAAATTCGTCTCTTCTCATGGTTACATGCTCCCCCTATCATTTTGAATAACAGCATACGATGTTCATTGACAAGGAAAAAGCGCCAATTTAGAGTAATTTGTATAGTCCAATTTGATCGTAATCCCAAAATAGAGGAGACATCGTCATGGAGCTTGGATTGCCGTTCGAGACCTATGTGGAACAATATCGATATAAATATTTGGCTCTGTACCACGCGATTCGCGCCGCGATTCATAGCGGCAAGCTGCCGGAAGGCACGAGGCTTCCCGCAACCCGCGAGCTGGCCAGGCTCTACGGGGTGTCCAGGGGATCGGCCGCGCAGTGTTATGACATGCTCATGGCCGAGGGCTACGTCGTATCCCGGCAGGGCAGCGGAACATACGTGGCCGAGGGAATAGCTGCCACGGCAGGCCAGCCGCCATTGGCCGAGCGGGCGCCGGCGCTCTCCGCTTGGGGGCAGCGACTGATGAGCCAGAGCGGGGAATATGTCTCGGCACAGCTGCTGCTGAAGGAGCCTCCCCCGGGTACGATCTCTTTCGCGAATGCGAGGATGCCCATGGAGGATTTCCCTTATTCGGAGTGGCGGAGCGCGTTATCCTATGCAGGCGGAAGCGGGGGAGCCGAGCTGCAGAACGGAGCGCCGCCGGAGGGGGATATCGAACTGCGCCGGGCGATAGCCGGACACCTCCGGTTCACGCGGGGCATACAGGCGGATCCCGAGCATATCGTGGTTTTCAGCGGTTCCATGCAGGGGCTTGTCCTGATGTTTCAGCTGCTGGTTGATCCCGGCGATCACGTGGTGATGGAGGATCCGGGTTATCAGGGAATCCACCGGGGCATAAGCTTGAGCGGCGGGATTCCGCTGCCGTCCCCTGTCGACGATGCCGGATTGATTCCGTGCGAATGGGACGCCGGCCTGCTTGTCGTAAGCCCCAGCCGTCAATACCCGACCGGCGCGGTGCTGCCGCTGGAGCGAAGAAGGGCGCTGCTGAATTGGGCGCGAAGCCGCCAGGCCTTCATTATCGAGGATGATTACGACAGCGAATTCCGCTGGGGCGGCAAGCCGATCGAACCTCTGAAAATGCTGGACGACGAGGGGCGCGTCATCTTTGTCGGTTCATTCTCCAAAACGATGTTCACCGGCCTCCGCATCGGTTATGCCGTGCTTCCCCCGAGCCTGGTTGAGGCGGTCGTTCAGGCCAAGGCTCTGTACGAGCCGATCTCGCCAGCCGTATTGGAGCAGCGTGCCTTGGCCCGCTTTATTGTAAGGGGAGGTTACGGGCGGCATCTCAGAAGAATGACCCGGCTGTACGGCGCGCGGTATGAGGCGCTTCGCCATGGGATGGAAACCCACGCCTCGGGCTTGTTTCGCCTTCACCCCGGCGATGCCGGCCTGCACGTTTACGCGAACTGGCTGCGCTCCGCGGAAGAGTACGCCCTGTTCCAGGAGGCTGCCCGCAAGCGCGGCGTCATGTTTCGGGATGCGGCGGCCTATCATCGTACGCCCGGGCCGCCTGCCGCCTGCTTCGGCTTCTCGCATCTCGGCATATCCAGCATCGAAGAAGGGGTTGCCCGGATGGCGCAGGCATGGCGGGACATGCAAAAAACATAAAAAACGGGTATGATGGGAAAGAGGTCAATTTTTGAATGAGATGAGGGGGTTATGACGAGATGCTGAATGCATCGCCGTCTTCGTTTATAATCATGCCTGCGCTTGCCAAAATCGTTTGCGAGCCGGGCTGGAAATGGCAAAAACGCGAAAGGCCCATGCAGAACTACGATTTGTTCTATGTATGGAGCGGCGAAGGCACGGTCGAGCTAAATGACGAGCCCTTTACCGTGGGAAAGGGAAGCTGCTTCCTGTTCCGACCCGGAGATCATACGAGCGCGACGCACAATCCGCAGAAGCCGCTCGTATTGACATATATCCATTTTGACGTGACCGACCCGGTCGAAGAGATTCCGGCATCTTATCGCAAGCTGACGGAAACGATGGATTTCGAATATTTGCTTGCACGCTATGTGCGTTTGTATCTGGACAAGCCCTATGGTTCACTGGAAGAGGGCCAGCTCATTCTGAAGCAGCTGATGATTCATCTGCTGCGCTCGGATCTGGATGCGCCGGTGGTCAAAAAAGCAAGCAATCAGCTGTCCGAGGCGATCCATGAAATCGCGAATTACGTCCGCCAGCACCCGGGGGTTCCCCATCGGGTCGAGGATTTGGCGGCCAGAGCGGGGTTGTCTCCCCGCTACTTCTCGATCAAGTTCAAGGAGCTGATCGGCACGCCGGTGCAATCCTATATCATTCAGATGCGGATCGAGCGGGCGCAGCATCTGCTGCTGCATCAAGGGATGAACGTAACGGAAGTGGCCGACGCGCTGGGTTATCGGGATATTTTCTTCTTCAGCCGACAATTTAAGCAGTATACGGGCAAGAGCCCATCCGAAATTCGGTGATTCCCCGCCCTTCCATAACTTACCTGCTTGGTGGAAGGGGCCTATGGGTTTCATAGCAAGCGATTTAGGGTAAAAACGACGTACAGTTTCATTTTAAGATATCAGAAAGTATAAATTCGAAGCATGAGCCTTCCTGATATCGCAAGAAAAACTTCCGCTAAATGCGGTCTGTCTTCTATGCGAGTACGTCGATAGACGTTTTTCTTATGAAGGGGGGAGAGGGGAATGAGCCCAAGAAGACGGGTGCGTGGACGTTTCTTCAGTCGTGGCGGCTGCGGTATTTTCAGAAATCGCTTGCGTCGCATGAAGACAACGAATCCGAATCATCAGGACGTTTGGTTTTAAAGGACCTTGGCCTACATACGGGTGACGTTGAATCCCGTTATCATATACGCATTTCGCTGGAAACACGCAAAAGGGAGCTGACAAGCTCCCTTTTTTTCGATATGTTTTGGAGTCCCCGCAAAGTATTTGGAATAAGCATCGAAGCATAGGCTCCGCTTTGTGGGGCTATTTAGTGGGTGCCTATACGGACAGGGAGTTTGTCTGATTACGTTGTAAAGGGATGCAGCTGCGATAGACTCTGTTGACATTGCAAACATTTGTTATATTGGGAATATACATAAAACGCTTAAGAGCAGAGCTCGAAAAAGTAAGAGATTAGGCATTTTGGATAAAGGAAGGATGTTGGCATGTGAGAGGAATAACGGCATCGGCGGTGATCCGGTGGTAACGGCGGGAGCAGGGAAGGTTGCGCTGGTCACGGGCGCGTCGAGCGGGTTCGGACTGCTGATCAGTCTGGAGCTGGCAAAAGCAGGTTATGACGTGGCCGCGGGTCTTCGCAGACCTGAGGCGGCGGCAGAGCTGTTGGCTCAGGCTGAACAAGCAGATGTTACCGGGCGTATTCACATCTTCCGACTGGATATATGTGCCGAGGAGCAGGTCAAGGCTGCTGCTTCGGCGCTGGAGCAGAAGTTCGGCCGCTTGGACGTGCTGGTGAACAACGCCGGCGAGGCGGTGGGCGGCATGGTGGAGGAAGTGCCGCTGGGGGGCTGGCGAAAGCAGATGGAGACGAATTTCTTCGGGACCGTATCGGTGACGCAGCATATGCTCCCGCTGCTGCGCAAGACCGGACGGTCCAAAATCATTCTCATGAGCAGCATTAGCGGCAGGGTCGGCTTTCCGGGTTATGGTCCCTATGCGGCGTCCAAATTTGCGTTGGAGGGGTTCGGCGAGAGCCTGTCCATGGAGTTGATGCCCTTTGGCATCGATGTCGTGCTGGTCCAGCCCGGTGCCTACGGCACGCCGATCTGGAATAAGAGTTTTGGGGAGCTGGCGGTCAAGGAAGGATCACCCTACAGCGGTCTGCTGAAGGGCGTGCTGGACTATTCCGAGCGGACGGCCAGGGAAAGCGGAGATCCGCAGGAGGTAGCCCGTCTTGTGGCAAGCATATCGTCCATGACCAAACCGAGGTTCCGCTATACGCTGCCCCGAGGCACGCGGCTGACCGCGCGGATCAAGGGACTGCTGCCGGATCGGCTGTTTCAGCGGATCATTTACCGGCTGCTGAGCAGGCGGTAATCCTTCATCCGTCGAATGTTTCATGGACTTAGCTTAAAGCGCATGCTTGGAAGCTGAAAGGAATTACCCTTTTCGGGCTGTGGAAGGGTGCAGCAAACCGAGCAGTTCTCCCATCTTCACCTTGGAGCCCGGTTCCAAGTCACCGCGGGGTGTAAACGTGCCGTTCTCCGTCAAGAGCACGACGGTAGAGCCGAATTCAAAGTACGCAAGTTCGTCGCCAATGTCGTATTTCTTCACGCTCTCGTCGGCATAACGGATGCTGCTTACGTTCATGGCTCCGACCTTCACGACCGCAACTTCGCCGAATTCATGGGCAATATAGGTAATGAGGCGCTCGTTGCGGCTGAGCACGTTCCGGATATGGGTCATCGCAAAATCGTTCACGGGGTATACCCGGCCCTTCAAATGCTCGCTTTCCGCTTGAATGCCGGTTACCGGGGAATGTATGCGATGATAGTCGGTGGGGCTTAAATACAATACGAATGCATAACCGTTGATATAATTCTCCATTCTCGGTGACTTGGCGAGCAGCTCGCTCAGGGTATAATCCTGTCCCTTGACGCTGAGGATGGTGCCGGCGTTGACGGCGCACATCGCCGAAATCGTGGCATCGACGGGGCTTACCATGGCATCGGCGGTGTCGTCTATGGCGCGGAGGCCTATTTTTAACCGGCGGGAAAAGAATTCGTTCAGCGAACGGTATTCGTGGATCTCCTTCTCCGCTTCATGCGCCGGGATTTGGTAGATTCGTATAAATGCAGGTATTAGATGACGGCTCAGCCGGCTGTGGGAACAATGCCCCATGATGCGGGACAGCCACTTGCGGGAGGACAGCTCGGTCATCAGACGCAGCAATTGTTTAGCCATGTCATTCTCCTTTGTGCATAGGTGTCGGCAATAAAACGTTGGTGGAAAAGCCAATCACTCTGATATTGACATAGAATGAGCCGGAAATCAATAAATAGCCATTTTTGAAAAAAGGTTCTTGCTAATTGGGGAACGAATGTGTATTTTAAGATTAACATGAAACCGAATAGGGAATACGGGGGCTTGAGTGAATCAGGCTGAGATTGCAGCTGCTATCCGCTGTTGACCGTTAATCTGAACTGGGTAATGCCAGCGTAGAGAATATCCGACCCTGCCTACATAGGGCCTATTTTTCCGTCTGCGCGTTTTTCCAGACGGTTTTTTGTTGTGTTTATACAAAAATAGCGGTGGAGAGGGGAATGTGTTGTTATGGGAACGTCAGTGCAAGAGAAATTGGGGGTACAGCCTAGAAAAGGGCTGCGTTTAAGCGATATTTTGGTGACGGTGCTGGTATCGCTGGTGCTTGGCGTCATTTATCACTTCTGGGGATCGGTTTACAATCTGCTGAAACCGCTGTTCTTCGAAGCGGATGAACTGTTATACGGCATGTGGTTCGCAGCGGCCACGCTCGCTTACCTGCTGATCCGCAAGCCGGGAGTGGCCATCATCGCGGAGGTGGCGGCGGCCCACGTGGAAGTGCTGTTCGGGAGCGGCTGGGGACTGACGCTGCTGCTGTACGGTCTCATTCAAGGGCTGGGCGCGGAATTGGTATTCGCGGCGTTCCGTTACCGGAGCACCTCGGCGTGGACGGTGGCGATTGCCGGGGCCGGCGCGGCGGTCGGCTCGATGGTGATGGACTTCTATTACAGTTATACCGATGATCTGCAGACCTGGATGTTCCTCGCCAAGTATGGCATGCGGATTCTCAGCGGCGCCGTCATTGCCGGCTTGCTCATGCTGCTGCTGGCCAAAGCGTTGGACCGTACGGGCGTCACATCCCTGCTGCGCCCTGCGTCCAAGAAGGATTATGAAGCACTGGATGATCCGCGCCATGTCTAAAACCGCCGCCCGCTTGGTTTCGTCTTCAACCGCCGAGGTGGTTACGGAGCAGGCCGTGCATGTGGAGGGATTGCGCCTGAAGTATCCGGGCGAGGAGCGTTTGATGTTTAAGGACTTGTCCTTCTCGGCTGCCCGCGGGGAAAAGGTGCTGCTGCTCGGTCCGAGCGGCTGCGGCAAATCCACGCTGCTTCAGGTGCTTAGCGGGATGATTCCCCGCGCCACGGAGGTGCCGATGAAATGCGAAGCCCAGCTGGTGCCTCGCTCTTGGGGGTATGTATTTCAAGATCCGGATACCCAGTTCTGCATGCCGTACGTGGATGAAGAGCTGGCCTTCGTGCTGGAGAACCTCAGCGTTCCCCGCGACGAGATGAAGGAGCGAATGCAAGCCGTCCTGCATGAGGTTGGGCTTGACCTTCAGGAGCTGCATATGCCGATCGGTCATCTGTCGCAGGGGATGAAGCAGAGGCTTGCGCTGGCTTCGGCCCTTCTGCTGGAGCCGGAGGTGCTGTTCCTCGATGAGCCGTCCGCCCTGCTCGACCCGGAAGGCAGGGAGCAAATCTGGTCAGCGGTGAAGGCCGTATCGGAAGGGCGTACGCTGATTATCGTGGAGCACCGGATTGAAGAAATGGCCCAATACGTGGACCGCGTGGTGCTGTTCACCCCGGATGGCGCCATTCTGGGCGATGGTCCGCCGGCAGCGATATTCGCCGAGTATGCGCGCGAGCTTCAGGCGTATGGCATCTGGTATCCCGGCGTATGGGAGGATTATGCGGAGTCTCGGGCAGGACGGAAGCTGTTTGCTCCGGTAGACGCGCCAGGCGATGAGCTGGGAAGTCTCATACCTGAGGCAGACTCATCGTATGCCCACCTTGGGGAGCCTGTCATTCGGTTAGATGATTTCCGGGGACTGCGATGGGAGAAACCGGTCGTCTCTCTTCCTTCGGCTGAGGTATACCCCGGAGATTTCATTGCGGTGATCGGGCCGAACGGCGCAGGCAAAAGCTCGCTGCTGCTCAGTTTGATGGGGCTCCTGCGTGCCGAAGGGACCTATGTGCTCTGCGGGGAGGAGGTCATCCAGGGCAAGCGCAGGAAAGTGCGGAAGAAGAGAGAGCGGCAGCTTCGCCCAATCGGATTCGTGTTTCAGAATCCGGAGCTTCAGTTTCTGACGGAACGTATCGGCGATGAGGTGATGTACTCGCTGCTGGTGGACCATATGCCGCCGGATGAAGCGAAGGCACGGACCGACCGCTGCCTGGAACGCTTTGGGCTGGACGGCATGGATAACAGGCACCCGTACCAGCTGTCGACAGGCCAGAAGCGCCGGCTGAGCGTTGCCACGGCCATGGCAAGGCAGCCGGCCGTCCTGCTCCTGGATGAACCGACCTTCGGACAGGATGCGCGGAACACGTTCGCGATTCTGGAGATGTGCGAACGGCTGCGCCGCGCCGGAACCGCCATTCTCATGGTGACCCATGAAATGGAGATCGCGCAGCGGGCGGCCACGCACATCTGGGAGATTCGGGAGGGGCGGTTGACGTCAAGTTTGCCTTCCCCGCGCTGGTGTAGCGGGACGGAATCCGGAGGGGAGACGGGCAAAGCGAATCACGCCGATGCGTCGCGGGATACGCTGGCTGCATCCGGTCATCTCCATACGGGGGTGAACGCATGAATATATGGAATCCTGTGCGGATCACTTGGCTGCACCGGGCGAATCCGGTGGTGAAGCTGGGACTGATCTGTGCGCTGTTTTTTATGACGGTGCTGACCCATGATCTTGATTTTGTCATGTATCAGGCCTTTATCTTTATGATTTGCCTCGTGGTGCTCAGCGGGGTGAAGCCGTGGAAGATGCTGTTGTTCTTCATTCCGTTCCTGCTTGCCTTTATATCGTCCGCCTCTTCCATGATGCTGTTCGGTAAGGGGGAGACGATCTGGTGGGAATGGGGATTGTTCCGGGTATCGGAAGAAAGCTTCTATCGGGGGCTGCATCTGGGCTTTAAGGGGATTGCCTTTGCATCGGAGGGGCTGCTGCTCGTCACGACAACGTCCTCGGTGGATTTGTTCTACAGCCTGATGCAGAAGCTGAGGCTTGCGCCGAAGTATGCGTACAGCTTCATGGCCTCGATCCGGCTGCTGCCCATGGTCTGGGAGGAATATGTGATCCGCCGCCAGGCTTTGAAGGTACGGGGAGTCCGCCCGATTCGGGGAGTTCGCGGCATGGTGAACCGCGCAGGCATGTATGTGGTGCCGCTGCTGGCGCAAAGCATCCGCCGGGCACACCGGGTGGCTGCTGCGATGGAGGCGAAGCAATTTGACGGGGACCGGGCGAAGGCCCGAACGTATTATTACCCGTCACGATATTCCCGCTACGATCTTCTGGTCGTCGGTTTACTGGCAGCCGCCGCCTGCTGCGCCTATATTGCGGCCGGATATTTTCCTTGGTTCGGCATTGGCGACGTGCGGTTTGATTAAACGGTTGTTCTCTGGATAAAGAGCCTGCTTACGGCTTGTAAGCAGGCTCTTTTTTTATAGAAAACTCTGGATTTTATACTGATTGAGGCGTTATAATACTAATGGTACCGATGAAGTATTTTCAGTACCAAAAGGAGGGTTTGGTCACTTGCGCGAGCGAATATTGAATGAAACGATCCGTTTGATTCAGCGGCAGGGGTTTACGTTTACGGTCAGTGATCTGGCCCGCGGCCTTGCGATTAGCAAACGGACGATATATGAGCATTTTTCATCCAAGGAAGAAATCGTTGAGCATATCATTGACGGGATGATTCGTCACATCCAGCAGCGCGAACGCGAAATTGCGGCGGACGAGACACTTACCGTTCTGGAGAAAATCCATCAGATCCTGATCTGCCTGCCTCAGGAGATGGAGAAGATGGATTTGGGGATGCTGCCGGATCTGAAGCGGTCGCATTATCCGCAGTGGGAGAAGCTGGACACCTTTTTCCGAGAAGAATGGGGCATTGTCACCGAGCTGATGGAGCAGGGCATGGCCGAGGGCAGCATCAAACGGATTCATATGCCGCTGTTCATCGACCTGTACCTTGGGTCGCTCCATCAGATTTACGATTCGAGGGCGACGGTGAAGCATCAACTGCCGCTGGGGGAGCTGCTGCAGTCCGTCATGGATATTTTATTGTTCGGCATTGCCGCTGAGAAACGGAAGGGGTCTTGAGATTATGCATTGGGTCTATCTAAGTTTGGCTATTCTGTTCG
The DNA here is from genome assembly GCF_038007545.1 of Bacillus sp. FSL K6-6540. Classification (NCBI taxonomy): domain Bacteria; kingdom Bacillati; phylum Bacillota; class Bacilli; order Caryophanales; family Bacillaceae; genus Bacillus; species Bacillus sp. FSL K6-6540. The sequence goes on along the minus strand of NZ_JBBOXH010000001.1, from coordinate 6,149,475 downwards.
AGGTGGCGGGCACGCTGAACATGAAGCTGTCGGAAGGATTCAGCAAACCGCTGCCAAGCGTGCTGCTGGTCGTGTTCTATATTTGCAGCTTGAGCTTCCTGACATTGAGCCTGAAGCAGATTGAAATATCCGTGGCTTACGCGATCTGGTCGGGACTCGGCATCATGATCATTACGCTGATCGGTTACATGTTCTTTGCGGAGCAGATCAACGGGCTCAAGGTATTCTCGATTCTGCTGATCATCGCAGGGGTCGTGCTGCTCAATTTATCCGGCAGCGCGCATGCGCAGGAGCAACCGAAGACGCACCAGTCCGGTCATTAAGGACGGTATCATGAAATGATTTTCGCTTAAGGGCCGTACCCGTTACGGCTCTTGTTCTGCTGCAATAATGTACTATGCCCCGCTTCGCGTCCGGCTCTATAATGACAAAGGAAATTCCTTTGTTAGGAGCTATCATCATGAACCTGTCTTCGTTTTTTATTTACTGTTTTATCGTGGCTTTCTCGCCGGGACCGTCCAATATCGTCATTCTGTCTTCGGTCCAGAACTCCGGCATGAAGAAGACCTTGCGCTACATCGCCGGTGCCTCCATCGCTTTTTTCTTATTAATCGCCGCTTCGGTCGTATTAGGCCAGCTGCTGTCCTCCGGCATGCCGATCATTCTGCCGATCATGCGGGTAGCCGGCTGCCTGTTCATGCTGTATCTTGCATATCAAGTGTATAATATGGACGTATCCAAGTCCGGCGTTAACCAAACGGCTTCTTTTACGTCCGGATTTCTGATGCAGTTTATCAATCCGAAGGTGGTAATGTTCACGCTGACGGTCATTCCCAGCTACGTGATGCCGTATTATACGGCAGGCCCTGTCGTTTCGGCGTTCGTTGTGGCGGTTTCGTTAATCGGGCTGTCTGCGTATATGACCTGGGCCGTGTGCGGTAGCCTTTTTCAAGGAATTATGCAAAAATATCGGAGGACGACCAACACGATCCTGGCTTTGTTTCTGCTGTATTCGGCCATCGTCGTATCCGGCATACCGGAGCTCATAAAGGGGTGAAGGAAGATGGAGCAGTTTATTTACAAAAAAGCGGTGGGCATTACCGCATTGTCCGCGAGCCTGACGGATTTCAAATACAAGAAGCATTACCACGAAGAGTATGCCCTCGGCGTTACGCTGCGCGGCATACAGAAGTACTCCCTTGACGGCAGCCAGCAGGCTTCTTACCAAAGCGGGGTCATGCTGTTCCATCCGGAGCAGAATCATGATGGCTGGTCCCAGGAACGAACGGGCATCGACTATGTGATGATCTATATTCATCCGGAGCTCTTCCTGGAATTGACTCAGAAAAAGGATATCGTGCGGTTTCAATCTCCGATCGTATATCATGCGGGACTGCGGCAGAGCATTCTCAATGTGACGAGGTCGATCTTCACGGGTCAGCCGGAGGCTAAGAGCAGCGAGCTGCTGCTGGGCCTGGCGGGGCATTTTAACGAGGATATTCTGAACCCGGACAGCCGGAAGGACAGCGTATTTACGCGGAAGGCGAAAGACATGATGCACGATCATCTGGAGCATGTCCTCCGTTTGGACGAATTGAGCGGGGAGTTCGGGATGTCGAAGTATCAGTTCATCCGTACCTTCAAAGCGAATACGGGGCTGTCGCCCTATCAGTATTATCTGAACTGCAAAGTGGAGCGCGCCAAGCACCTGATCGAGGACAGCCGGGATGTTTATCAAGCCGTGACCCAATGCGGCTTCACGGATCTTGCCCATTTGAACCGGCATTTCAAGAACGTGTACGGCACGACGGCGTTTGATTATATGTCCCATCTGGATAAGTAGAGGCGGCAGGAGCCGATCATTCGCGCGATTTTTCAAGCCAGGCTTGGCATTTGTGAATAAACTCCGTTATAGTGCGCGAACATGATCCCGGCGTACAACGTACCGCTATAAGAGCGGCCTTACTATAGGAAATCCGATCAGAAATAGACCGTGATCCTGACCAAGGGCGGTCTATTTCTTTTTAAGATTATAGAATTTATAAGTTTTCAGCGAAGCTGAACTCATTCGATAATCGCAAGAAAAACGTCCTCTAAACGCGGTCTGTCTTCTGTGAATGTACGAAAGGTAAGCCGTTCGTTGAAACTGTGAGCAGGGAGCCGCAACCGGATTTTGAGATATGGCCAAGGGATGTTAATCTGTATGAGGAATCATTGGAAACTACTCAGGCTTTAGCCGGATGGAAGGAATCATTTGAATGGAATATATCTATGAATCAGCCCAGCGCAGCTACGAGGATTTCGCCAGCGGCCGGGTACTGTATAATGCGCAGGGAACGACGTCGTTTCCCGTCAGGCTGGCCAGCGAGATTGCCCAGCGGTGCTTTCATATATTAGAGGAAAAAGGCGTACAGGGACCTTATACCTTATACGATCCCTGCTGCGGCGGGGCGTATCTGTTGACGGTGGTGGGCCTGCTGCACGGGCGGCGCATTCGCCGCGTGATCGGCTCGGACATTAACGCGGAGGTGCTCGGCATAGCCGGGAAGAACCTGTCGCTGCTCCGTGAAGAGGGGCTAGAACAACGCGCCGAACAGCTGAAAGAGCTGTTGGCACTCTATCATAAGCCATCCCACCAGGATGCGCTGGAAAGCGCTGACCGACTGCGGGAGCTGATAAGAATGTCCCGTTTGGAAGAAACGGTTTGTTTTCAAGCTGATATTACCCAGCCCCAACCGGAGGAAAGCCTGGCCCCCTGCAAGGGGACCCAAATCGTCATGACCGATCTCCCTTACGGGGACATGGTTAGCTGGAGCGGCGGCAGCCAGGCGCCTGTAGAAGATTTTTTTAACGGCATACATGCGATCCTGGATCCCGCCCGTTCGGTGGTTGCCGTCATTTCCGACAAAGGCCAGAAATTAAAGCATGACCGGTTTAAAAGAATTCAGCATTTAAAGGTGGGCAAGCGGCAGGTTGCCATCTTTGAACCGTTATGAGGGAGTTAAACGGACCGGATTATAGAAAGAGCCCGCCGGCATCCTCTCCCGCTAACCTCTTGAATGAGTTTTCACCAAGCAGCCCGCTTTTGGCGACAAGCCAAAGGCGGGTTCTTTTTTGCCCATCGGTGGTTGAATGAAAATAAAGAATGGATGCTAATCAGGAACGTATGTTCGTTTAAAATCTAAAAAAATATAGCATTTCTTGCGGAATGCCGGCTCTCAGATAGAATTCGTGCAGGGACTCTCCCGGTCCGGGCGCGAGACCTGCGGTCAACAGGGCTATGGCAAAGCGGTTCGCTTGCCGCTCCAGTTTGCCCGGGCTGAAATAGGAATGCTCCTCCAGAAAAAAACGGCTGATTCCCTTATGAAGACGGTCATGCCCCAGCTCATGCGCGCATACGAAGCGCTGCCACGGCGGCGGCAGCTGATTGTGGATGACGATGAATCTCCGTCTTAGTTTACGGAAATACAGTCCTTTGGTCGTCTGGCCTAAATCCGCGAACCGAATATGTATGCCCAAGGAAGCCGCTATTTCAAAGGGGCAGTTGGTGTGATGTTTTTTGATCAGCTGACGGATTAAAGGTTGTAAATGATCATCCATGGCAGTTCACCTGCAATATTGGTTTTGGTTGAATCGTAAGAATCGTTATGTATCTCCTTATGCATGTGGATTTATTTCTTGCGTTTGTTCATCTGCTTGGCTTCCCAGAACAGTCCGGTCAAGACATCCTTGATGCGCTGCTTGTCCTCCCCGCTCAGAGGGACCCCGTCAAACATGAGCTCGCCGTCATCCTCGAGCATTTTCTTGAAATCCCGTTTATCCCTCGAGGTAGCCCAAGCGGGAGCCGGTATCTCTTCGTGCTTGGCGGCATCCTGCTGCAGATAACCAGCTTTGTTCATCAGCTCTTCATAGGGAACCTCGAGCGCCTCCGCCATTTTGCGCAGTGTTTGCGGCTTGGGTATGCCCCGCAGCCCATTCTCGATCCGCGAGATCTGCGATCCGCTGATGTCGGCGGCCTGGGCCAACTGATTGATGCTCCAGCCTTTATTCTCCCTCATCTCTTTCAGGTACGATCCAAATAAGCGTTCCACGTTCCGGCCACTCCTCACCATAGTCCATCTGAAACATCTACTTATAGTATAAACGCATTCCCATCCTTTGCCAACAGGTAAAATAAAAGAGAGTATTATTGCCAAAAGGCAAGAAAATGAGAGGGATGTCCCATATTCCTCTATATAGTTCGTCCATTTGAAGGTTTACGCCGGTCTCCAAATAGTGGTATATTAATGAAAAATACGAACAATATGCGAACATAAGATGAAGAACCGGCTTCTGCCAAATGGCAAATTGTAAGCTTGACCATGACAATAAAAGGGGAGTGTTTCCGAATGAATCCATTGTTACCGGAATTGGATCGTAGAAAGACCCAAAGCGCCGTTGAAGCGATATTCGAAAAATATCGCATCTATAAAACCATTACATTCGAAGTCAGGGAGATGAGCGTGACCGCATCCTACACGGAGCGGTTCCATGGACCGACCAACGTCACCTCGGACCAAACGGCAGCGGTTGCCATATATAATGTAGATATGCCGGCGGCCAGGAAGCAGTATTGCGAAACGATCGAATCGATCGTGGAACGGCTTGGCGAGCGGGAGCAGACCCTGATTCGGGAACGGTACATGAAACAGGACGACGTATTCGATTACAAAGTGTACAACCATATCCTCGAGCCGCCGGTCAGCAAGGACACGTACACGAAGATCCGAACCCGGGCTTTTTATAAATTGGCCTTGGCTTTGGCGGACAGAGGACTGCTGAAGCTGCAGGAATTAGAGAAAGCCGCCAAGAGCAAAATGAGCTGACAAGCGCGAGCACGGATCATCACATCGAGCAAAACCGGAGGACCTCAGAATGGAGGTCCTCCGGTTTTTTGATTCTAAATAGAAAGGCCGCATTTCACGAGAAAGAACAAGATAAGGCTGGGAATCCAAACATAAATGAGAACATAAGTTCGTGCTATTTTCCGCCGTCATTCCGCTTAAAGTTCAGCATGAATCGTCCCATAAGGCGTCAGCGCATCCGATTTAGGGGTGTAAGATTGTATTATCGGAAATGAAGCAAAACAGAGCGTACCGAACACACACACACAGTCGATGTGAGCCGGCCTTGAGAAGGACCGGTTTTTTGTTGCGGTTGATGCCTGGGGCGTCTCATTTCCGATTCTTTATATGAAAAGAAAGGAGGGGGTCATATTGCATAAGCATGTGATCGTTCTGAGCAGCTGGCTGTCCTATGGCCGACCGGAGAGCGTCCGGCAAACTGCGGAATGAGAGGGGCGGTCAAACAGGCCGTCGCATTCCTCATTCCGGAGCTTGAAGGCCATGTATATGACGTGCATCCGCCGGAGGAGGGGGTAAGCGACCCGCTATATGCCGTGATCACGCTCGGCGAGGACGTCTGGAAATCCTCATGGGCCGGGTACCGGCAGGTGGTGCGATTGAAGCTGCATGGGGATCGTTCCGATCTGCCGCAATTGGATCGATGGGCGGATTTACTCATTCAGGGACTTCACCGCAAGCGGGTTGCCGGAGCCGACGGAAATGCATTCAAGCTTCATTATTTGGGTGTTCCGGAGGCTGACAAGCTTGATCCTGTTTCAGGCAGAATGATCCGGGTCTTGCGATTCGGGATCTATATGCCGCAGGCATCCGGGGCAGGCTCCGTCGGACAGCCGGATGAATGGCTGGATACGCTGACAGCCTGGACAGGAGATATGCTGGGTGGTCCTTGGCGCATCTACCATACGGCATGGCCTGCGGGGCGGGAGGATCACGCCGTATTATGGCGGATGACCGGCTGCGAGACCCGAATGGCGGGAGCTTCGATGTTCGAGGTCCGCAAAACCTTTATCGGGCATATCGCCTCCCTGGATTCCGCGGACGAGCAGCTTACGGCTGCAAGGCTGGTGGAGGAGCTTGGCACCCAGGTCCAGCTGGTTCTGGACTTACAGGAACGCCGTTATTTATCCGTTGCGGAAATTTCCTCCGATATGCAGGCCGATCCCATTCTGGACGGTCAGATTAAGCTAACCCTGGCCCAGCGGAAGAACCGTTCGCCGGAGGAAGCCGCCTTGATCAGGCGCGTTAACATTCATCCTATTTTAAAGTGAGGTGGCCAGTATGGCTGTGAAAAAAACACTCAAATCCGAAGCTCCCGGGAGCAGCGCTCCCCGATATTCCTTGACGGAACTTGAAGCACACGCCCATGAACTGTTTCAGGTTCGGGCGGAAGTGCTTGCGGGTGCCATGTATGGGGCAGATGGAGAGCAGTTCACGGTAACCGAGGTCAAAGAAAGAATCCAACAATTCATGAAAGCGAAGGTGGTCTAATCATGGCAGGTGGAACATGGGAAAGCACGAATAAACCGGTACTGCCGGGTTTGTATATGAATTTCAAGGCAGCAGCCGCGTCGGCTGTTCAGGGTGGCAGTCGCGGTACGGTCGTCGTGCCGGTCAAAGCCAATTGGGGACCGGTGCAGGAGTTCGTGGAGATCGGAAGCGAGTTCGCGATTTCCGAGCTGTATTCCGCGGATAGCCAGGATGGCGCTACCGCTTACGAGACGCTTTATCTGGCATTGCTCGGCGGTCCGAAAAAGCTGCTGGCTTATCGTTTGGCGGACAACACGGCAGCAGCGGCTAGCGTGACGCTTCAAAATGCGGAAGCTGCGCCTTCGGACGTGCTGAAGCTTGAGGCCAAATACCCGGGCAGCCGCGGCAACGGCTTCTCCGTAACGGTGCAGCCGTCGCTGATCGACCCGGCCGCACGCGAGCTTCGCCTCTATGAAGGCGCCAAGCTGCTTGGCACATATTCCAGCCCGGACGGATCCGCTGCGTCGATGGCGGCGCAGATCAACGAAGATGCCGAGAACCTCTGGGTGACGGCAACCGCACTGGAAACGTCCGGCGTTCCCGCTGACGTGAACGGAGCCGCGCTGTCCGGAGGCAAGAGCGGCAACGGCGGTCTGACGAATGCCGATTATATCGAGATGTTGGATGCAGTCGAAGGCCAGGAATTTAATGTACTCGCCCTGGATTACGCTGCGGATATGGCTCTGCTGCAGAGCTTTGCGGCTTGGGTAAAGCGTCTCCGTCAAGAAGGACGCGGCGTGATGGCCGTATTCGGCGGCAGCGCGGCGGACGACATCTCCAAGGATGCAGCCAAACTGGCCGCAGACCGGTCGCTTGCATTGAACCATGAAGGGATCATCAATGTGGGGACGGGCGTGCGTCTATCCGGCGTGAACTACAGTTCCGCGCAGACGGCTGCTTATGTGGCCGGGCTTATTGCCGGTCAACGCTTGAACCAATCCGCTACATATGCGGTAACGCCATTCGAAGATGTGACCCGCCGCTGGACGCGCTCCGAGCAGGAGCAGGCCGTACGCAATGGCGTATTCGTCCTGTTCTACGACGGTCGTCAGGTAAAGGCGCTCCGCGGCATCAACACGCTGGTGAATCCGGCGGAAGGCCAAAACAATGCCTGGAAAAAAATCCGTTCCATCCGCGTGATGGATGCGATCCATGCCGATTTGCAGCTGGCCGCGGAACAGACCTACATCGGCAAGGTGAACAACACCGAGGAAGGACGACTCGCGCTGATCGGCGCCGTGAAGGAATATCTCGCTTCGTTGTCGCTGAGCAATGTCATCGAGCCGGACGGTTATGACGTCATTCTCGATCCAGCGTACTATGGCGATTCCGCCGTGAACACGCCGGAACCGGACCAGGTTTTCCTGCAATGGAACGTAAAGCTGACCGACGTGATGGAGCAGCTGTTCGGTACGTTTTACGTGCAATAACGAGAAGAGCGATCAGTACATTTAAGATGAGAACCGAATTGCCTTTTTGTGGATGCACGTCCATAAACGTTTTTCTTAAAAACTTAACGAAATCGAGGAGGAACTTAATATGTTGGATGCTTCAAGAGTCATTATGGGGACATACGGCCAGGCATATATCGACGGGGTATGGCAGACGCACATTAATAAGCTGGAAGCCAGCGTGGAATTGGAGAAGCGCGAACTGAAGCTGGTCGGCAACGACTGGACGGTGCACAAAAACGGCAGCAAAAAAGGAACCGGCACGATGAGCGGGTACAAGGTCACTTCCGATATGATCTCCCGCGGCTTCACCAAATTCGATATCATCTCCAAGCTGGACGATCCCGAATCCTACGGCCATGAGCGCGTTCGCCTGATTCGCTGCATGCCGGACAAAATCCAGCTGGCCAACTGGACGGCCGGCGAGGAAGTGCAGGAGGAAACCTCGTTTACCTTTGAGGGGTACGAGCTGTTGGATCCGATTCAGGGGGATTAAGGGCTGTTTACCTTAAGCACGGCTTGAGAGCGGTCAATAAGCGGGGCTTCGCCCGGCATGGCGTGTCTGGTTCGGGCGAACGTCGCCCGCTGAGTTTAGGGCTACTATTTTATGAGTGAAGGAGATAGATATACACATGAGCTTACACGAGAACATGAGCGAGGAGCAAATTCTGGACAGTCTGTTCGAGGCGGCGGAAAGATTGCCGGAGGAAACGGTACGCATTAAGCGGCTGGATATGCAGATGGTGCTGCAGGGTTTGACTTCAAGCAAGGTGGACAGCATCCGCGAGCGCTGCACGGTTCGCCGGACGGTAAAGGGTGCAGTGGATGAGAAGGTGGATACGGAAACGTTTAATGCATTGCTGATTTCCGAGGCCACGAGCAGTCTGTCGGTGAAGGGTTTGACGCTCAGCGGCTGGGGCGATCCGCGGATTACAAGCCGCTTGAAGCTGTCGGGCGGAGAGCAGGCGGTTCGCCGCATGCTGCTGGCCGGAGAGCTGGATGCCGTAGGCGATAAAGTGCTGGAGCTGTCCGGCTTCGGGGTTGAGATTGCTGACCTAAAAAACTGATCGGCTCCGGGGGAATGACGACGATGCTGTATCATCTGTGGGTCCGGCATCACCTTCGTCCCGGAGATTTTTGGCGGCTCCCGCGAGGCGAGCGCCTGCTGCTGCTCGCTTTCTCCCAGGAGGAGATCGAGGGCATGGCCGGTCAGGGTTTGAAGTGAACAGGAGGTGAAACGAAATGGCTGAAGCCATGAACTACCGCATGAATCTGGTCATCGATCCGAAAAACGTGATCAAGGCCAACCGCGAGCTGCGGGCGATGGAGCGTTATTTTGAGCGGATCCAGGGACGCGTCATGCGTATCGGACGAACCCGGATGGCGCCTGAAATCGTGCTGAAGGACAGCGCCTCGAAGGGGCTGGACAATCTGCTGGCCAAAATGCAGCGGGTGAAGTCGCAAGTCATCCAAGCCTCGGCGAATGTGAAGCTGAATGTGCAGAAGCAGGTTAAGGCTGGCGTGATGTTGGATGTGAAGGCGGCCGGGCTGGATTTCTCACCGATGATTCAAGCTTTGGAGAATAATACGGATGCGGTAAATAAACTCACGATTGCGCTTGGATCACAAAAGGCAGGGGAAGGAAGCGGTAAAAAATCTTTTTTGGATAAAGCGCTAGGAGTTTTAGGAATCGTCACTTTGGTTGGTTCCACCGTGCGAACCGGGGGACTAATGAAGGATAAATCAAAAAAGATGTTTGATTCTTGGGGTAAAGATAAATCTGCCGATAACACGCGTCCTGTGGTCGACAAAAACAGAAGGGTTGGTCCTAGAAATAGAGGGCGCTCGGCCAATCAAAGCACGGTTGCTGCTCCTAAGACAGAACAAGCGGGTAAGCCTCAAACAAAGTGGGGCAAGGCTTTTAGCAGAGCTGAAAAAACGGGAGACGTTATTGAATCCGCTGGCAACCTAGGGAAAGGGGCATTGGATCTAATCAAGAAAGCTTCAGATTTCGCTAAGGGGATGTTCGGTGGCGGTGGTGCCAGCGGCATCGTTTCCGGAGGTGTAAGGGGTGCTGCCAAGACAAGTGTAGGTTCCAATGCAGCCAAACAAGCTGCGAATGGCGGCACAGCAGCAAGCGTGGTAAAGAGTGTTGGCAAAAGCACCCTAGACTCGGGCTTGATGAAGGGTATTGGCAAACGCGCCCTTGGCCCGTTGAGTTATATAGCTGATGCGGCCGCAATCGCTTCCGCTGCACCAGGGAAAGAGCGTAACCAAGCGATCGGCTCTGCCATCGGTGGCGGTATTGGCAGCACAATCGGCAGTTTCGTTGGCTCCGTGATCCCGGGCGCAGGCACATTCGTTGGCTCCATGCTTGGCGGGACCGTCGGAAGTTTTGTTGGCGAGAAGGTGGGCGGCGCCATTACGGGTATCAGCGATTCGCTCAAAGAAAGCAAGGAGAAGGTCACCAAGTGGTTCTCCAAGACGTTTTCTTTCGGGAAAAAAGACAAGGAAGCCGTGCAGTCGAAGGATGCTCCAAAGATATCACCTTCCAGCTCAACGGCGGTTGCTGTTCAAGGACCGATAATTTCAAATGCTGCTCCCGCAAATGTAAGTGCGCCACTGCTTCCTAATCAAGCATCGAAACAGACATACGGCCCCTATATGCCGCCTAGCCATGCTACAAGCATAAGTACTATTGGGCCACCCGCGAGTGCAGCGCAAAACCAAGCTTTTGCAGGGAAGCCGACGTCCCCGCAATCCGTTCAGATCAGCCCAGAGCAGATGAGCACGATATCCGGCCTGCTGATGGATTTCAAAACAGAGACAACCGTGAATTACAATCTACCTTCAGGCGCGGTGCAGGTAACGGTGCATGAGGAGCACCCGATCGATGTAGAAGGATTGATTCTTCTAATCGGGCAGCGGCTGAGAGCCGAATTCAGCAAAGCAGCCCAGAACCGGAAGCCGACTCCGATGGCCTATTGAAGATGATGGTTAACGGCAGTATGAAGCGGGTCCGAAGGCATCCATACAGAAAGGAGGGGCCCAAGGTGGAGTTTATTTTGAAGAACGGCAAAGGCATGACATTCCGATTCCCGGTCAATCCCGAAGAGGTGACCATATCGCGGCAAAAGGGCCTGGAAACGGCCACGATTCTCAACTATGGAGAGTTTGATTTTCCGCAAGGGAATCGGATTAAGGAGATATCGTTCTCTTCCTTTTTCCCGCAAGAGTATGATGCAGCTTTTTGTAAAGGCCATGAGAGAGATCATATCAAACCGCAAACCGCGATGAACAAACTCAATGAGTTTCTGGCGTATAAAACACCGCTGCAATTTGTCATTACCAAGACGGCGGTGAACGTTCCGGTGTACGTTGCCTCCCATCAGTCCACGTTCCGGGGCGGAGAGGTTGGGGACGTATATTTTGACATCACGCTCCGGACATGGAGTGACATGAAGGTGGCCAAAACGGCAGGCAGCAGCGGGGCAGCAGGAACCAATAAAAAGCCCCGGGCCGACATGAAGGACAAGAACAAGACGTATATCGTGAAGGCAGGAGACTCGCTTTCCAAAATCGCCAAGCTGGAGCTCGGGGACAGCTCGAAATGGAACCAGATCTACAAGCTGAACCAGAAGACGATCGGCAAAGACCCGAACGCCATCAAACCCGGCCAGAAGCTGGTGCTGTCATGAGTTACAAGGTGATTTTGCAGGATCAATACGATCTTTCTCCCTTGGTGGAAGCTATCAACCTGCGGGATTCGCTTGAACAAGTCGCTTATCAGGGAACCGTCAATCTGGTTGTCACGCCGGATTTGCCGCCGATCTCGCCGGGAATGGCGATCCGGATCAGCGGAATTCCATACGGTAAAAAAGATGATGTCCCCCTGCTGCACCCGGCTGTCGTGTGGGAAGTGGAAACCTCCAACAATGGGGTGAAGCGGATGACCCTCACGCTGTACGATCGGACGGTATATCTCGACAAGTCGGAGGATGAATATCTGTTCCCGGCGAAGCAGACCGCCACCCAGAGATTCAAAAAGTATGCGGCGGACTGGAACCTGAAAATTGCCGTTTTGCCGGATACCGAGAAGCAGCTGGGGCGTTCCGTTTACCGGACGCAGTCGATTTATGCCAGTATGTTCGCTGATTTGCGCGAGACGGCCAAAGCCGGCGGCAAGCTGTATCATCCGCGGATGATCTCTTCAGGTCTTGAGCTGTATGAGTTGGGAACGAATAAAGAAGTCTACATCTTGGAGGCTATCACGGATACCACGCAATCGCGGACTTTGGAGGGCGCGGCGACCAAGGTCAAGGTGCTGGCGACAGCCGCCAGCGAGACCGGGCAAGAGGTTCCTTCCAAGGTCATGGCCATCGAGGAGAAGGATATCGCCAAATACGGCCAACTCCAAGCGATCATTCAGGATGATGAAGTGAAGTCGCCTGCGGCTGCCCGTCAGCTGGCACGGAGCAAACTGAGGGGGATTCGGGAGACCATCTCCCTTAATGCACCCGATATCAATACGATCCGCGCCGGAGATGCGGTCATGCTGGGCTCGATGAAGCTGCTCGTGATTTCCGTCAGCCGGGAGCTGGGAAACCCCGGGAGCATGATGCTGGAGCTGGGGAGTTATGACGATGTAAAAAGGAGGTTTTACCTTGAATAAAGACCCCTATGGACAATTGGCGTCCTCCTTATATGCCTCATTGAACAAGCAAACCCGTCAAGCCATGGGCGGCGTAGGGGCCGTGCTCGGCACGATAACCTCGACGGGACTCAAGCTGGACGATTTCAAGCATGAGCTGCAGGACTATATGGTAGCAGAGCTGCCTGGCTTACTGACCTTACCCCGTTATACGGCTGTTGGTACCGCCACTTTGGGGGGCCAGCCGCAGGAAATGACGTTTGATGTGGAAGAAAATGAAGTCGAAGATACCCTCTTTGAGCTGGGAAAAGGCTTGAAACCGGGGGACCGGGTGCTGGCCGTTCGGGTCAACAGCGGCAATGACGTGGTGGTTGTATGCAAGGTGGTGAGTAGCGGTGGCTAATTTGTTTCCGGAAAACGAGGACATGGTTTGGACAGATGCCACGGATCCTGAGGTACTGGAGGGTGAAGGAGCTGTTTTTGGACGGAGCTGGCGGTATGATTTTGAAGCCGGTGAGTTCGTGATGACTCCCACCCGGAAGATTCCGGTTGCGGATGAGAAGGAAGCCTGGGTCATCTGGTGCGAAAAAGCGATCCGTACGCCACGTTACCGCCATTTGATCTATACGCCCGATTACGGCAGCGAACTGGAGGAGCTGGTCGGCAAAGGCTACGACCGATCTCTGCAAGAGAGCGAAATTCAGCGAATGGTAACCGAGACGCTGCTGGCGGACGCACGGACGGAGAGCGTGGATCAATTTCTTTTTGAATGGGAAGGAGAAGCCTGCCGTTTCAGCTGCCGTATTACGAGCGTTCGGGATGAGACGGAAATCATAGAAAGCGTGGTGATCTGATGGCAGATTTGCCGTTATATTTGTTGGATCAGACGGAAGAGAACATTATGAACCGCATGCTGAACAAAGTGCCTTCGGACATCGACAAGTCGGAGGGCTCTTTTATTTGGGATGCGCAGGCGCCGGTTGCGTTTATGCTGTCTGAGGCTGCCTTGTGGGCGCAGGAGCTGCTGCGTCGTGGCTTTGCGAGCACGGTGGCAAGCGATCACCCGGATATCCGGTCTGCCGAACTCGATCTGAGGACGGCAGAGCATGGAATTACCCGGCGGGAAGCGGTCGCATCGTCCGGCATCGTTGTGTTTACGGGAAAGCCGGGGACGTCCGTGCCTGCCGGAACCTATGTCGCTACGCCAGCCGATGAGGGTTCCGGGGAATCGTCGGTGGAATATGTGACCACGTCAGGCGTTATGCTGAGTGTTTTGGGTACCGGCACGGCGTCGATCCGAGCCGTCATGCCGGGCAGCAGCGGGAATGTTCCTGCAGGCGTCATTCAGCTATTGATGACGTCGGTCAGCGGCGTAACATCGGTTACGAACCCGGAACCGACGCGGAGCGGGACGGATACCGAAAGCGATCAGTCGCTTCTGGAGCGTTTTTACGCCAAAGTCCGAAGTCAGGGAACGAGCGGCAACAAAGCGCAGTACATGCAGTGGGCCAATGAGATTGCCGGCGTTGGCGGCGTGGAAGTGGCGCCGTTGTGGAAAGGGCCCGGCACCGTTGGGCTGTATCTGCTGGATACGGACAAGCGTGCGGCAAGCCCGGATATCGTGGATGCCGTTCAGCAGCACATTGACCCGTCCCAGGATGGACAGGGAGAAGGCGTAGCCCCGGCGGGTCCCGTTATTACCGTGATGCCAGCGGCGGAAGTTCCGATTGATATCTCCGTCAAAGTGCAGCGTACGCAGGAGCAGCCTTCGACGATGGACGAAATTCGGAAGCTGATCGAGGATGGCGTTCGGACGTATTTACAGCAGATTGCTTTTAATAGGAAAGATCCGTTGGTAAGATACACTCGTATTTCCGCCGTACTGCTGGATATCCCGATTATCGTCGACTACTCGGATTTGACCATTAACGGCCATACCGAGCAGCAAAACATCGAAATTGGCTCCGGTCAGGTCGCGGTGCTGGGGACGGTGAGCGTAAGTGAATAATGCCCGAATGAACAGCTTGCGCGGTCGCGAGCTGTTTTCTTATTTACCGGCCTATTACGAGACCTCCCGGGTCATGTTATCCGATATGGATGCCAAGGGCAGCGAGCTGGACGCGCTTTACCAAGCACTGAACTCAGCCGCAGACCAGTTCTTCGTCCGTACAGCAACCTGGGGCCTGGAGCGCTGGGAGATGGAGCTTGGCATTCCCACCGACCGGAACAAGCCGATCGAGCAGCGGCGGGCAGTGCTGGAGTCCAAGCTGCGCGGAGCGGGAACCTTCTCCGGAGCCCTCGTGAAAAATGTGGCGGAGGCTTATGACGGCGGCACGGTTGAGGTATCTTTTCAACCCGAGGAATGGGGCTTCACGGTTAAATTCGTGGATACGCTCGGCATCCCGCCGAATCTGGAGGATTTGAAGTCTGCGATCGAGGAGATCAAGCCGGCGCATCTGGCGGTGGCGTATGCGTTCAACTACTTGCTCATACGCGATATTCATGACGTGATGACTTTGGGCGAGCTGGGGCAGACGCCGTTAAACAAATTTGCAGGAGGTGTTTGAGTTGTCCAGTAACACACCGAATTTAGGATTGTTGAAGAAAGACCCGATGGTGGATGGCAATGAGACCTTTAACATCGAGACGATGCTGAATGAGAACTGGGATAAGGTTGATGAGGCTGTGGGGCAGGTCAGGGAGGATCTCGGAAATATCGATGTGGATATTCCGGAAGCTTCGTTGACAGAGAAGGGGATTGTGCAGCTATCCAGCGCCACGAATGGTACGCGGGAGAATGTGGCGGCTACGGAGAAGGCGGTGAAGGCGGCTTATGATGAGGCACTCGCGGGAAAGCAGCTTGGAGTTGAGCAAAAAGCCAATGTGGTTGCCGCGCTCAACTCCATTGGGGTAGCGGCATCCACGAGTGAAGCCTGGGCGCAACTGGTCGCTAAGATGGCTGGGGTTATAAAGGCGACGGGGAATGCGACGGCTGGGGATGTGCTGGCGGGGAAGACGTTTAGTAATGCAGTGGGGAATAATAGGACCGGCACGATGCCAAATAGAGGAGCTGGTGGTTTGATCACCCCGGGGACGACCAACATAACAAAGCAAGCAGGGTATTATTCATCGGATATTATCATCCGGGGAGAACCGAATAAGATTCCAGGTAACATTAGAGTCGGTGTGAGCCTTGACGGGGTCCCAGGAAGTTTGGAACCTAGCGTATCCGGGCTGGCTGTTATTAATCACTACATCTATGTTTCAGATGCGACAGGTTTACGTGATCAGAACAATCGCACCGTCGATGTTCCTATCGTTACCATACCGGCTGGTGTTCGGTTTGTACTTAGTACTGTAGGTCCTACGTATACATCACGAATCGATGATAGAGCTCAATCCAATGAGGTGTCAGCCTACATTATTCTAAAGGATAATCAAGGTAACGTTTATACATCCTGGTATACCTATGTACAGAAAGGTAGTCACTACTTACAATACCAGACCTTAAGTAATAGACTACTAAACATCGATACTGTGAAAACCCAAATCCCGGAGTTCAACAACCAAGGCCCCATGACTCTTATCGAGCGGAGATTATACAGAACAAATAGTCCCCAAGGAAACGACCATTATTTGTCTAGTTGGAATGCGACCCTACTTTACGGATAAAGGAGAATCTATCATATTAAACCCGTAACGGATAAAATCGGGAAATGTCGATTATTTACCAACAGCCATCCAGGTGAAAAATATTTCAGGTTGTTATCTCTTGCTCAAATTTATTTAATGTTTAGAGCTTTAAACCTTTGTAGTGGCAAGGATGATTACGTCAGAGGAATATGAGCAGACCATAGACTATTGAATATGATCTGTAGAGTACTTAGACAGGTCATTAAAAAATATTGCTACAAGACAAAGATCATCCTGATCTTCTCCCTATCTCAGTTTTCGCTTTATATAAAAACAGGAAAAGATACTATAGCATCTGAGAGATAAAAGGGAACATAGTTGGCTGTAATGAACTACCAGTTGGCTAATATGGCGTTTTTTTATGAGGACAAGTCACTTAAACTCCTGTGTTCACTATTCGAATGAAAGAAGGGGGACGAAGTAGTTTCGCAATTCAGTTATTCCTAAAGAAAGGAGTCACCCTCATGCCACCCCAACACATACGCAATGCACTAGCATCCCGATTATCCAACTCCTTCCCCGACATCCCCTTCATCTTCAAAGAGGATGCCGACCCATTACCACCAGCCCCATACTTCCAAACCGAGCTAACCCTAGCCGAGTTCGAGCCGATATCGCAACGACGATATACGGCTCGTTTTCGTTTCAAGATCCATTATGTTCCGGTAACTGGGAAGCCAGTGGCTACGATCATGGACGAGATGCTTGAATCGTTGACTTCACTAGATGTTGAAGGCCGTCCATGCCGTGCCTCATCAGTGGCGTGGGAGAGGCCAACTGGGAATGATGGGACATCGGGAGAAGGATATTTTCGTGCAGAATACGTCATTCAGATGACAACGGATCAGGAAGAAACAGAAATGAAGATGCAAACATTGAAACAGGGAGGCGAATTGAAATGAGTAAAAAAGAAACAGCACCGGCGTTCAACAAGCAACAGCTGGCACAATCCAATCAATTCACTAATCGCGAGAAGGATGTGCTGAGCGCCATACTCGAAGAGGGCAAAACGTACACCGTTCAGCAAGCGAAAGAGCAACTCACCACATTTTTGAAAAAGGAGGTCATCTAAATGGCCGGAGGTACATGGACAACACCCAACAAAGTAAGACCAGGCGTTTACACTCAAATCTCATCGCAGGAGCAGCCGATCGGGCGCGTAGGTGAAAGGGGGATTGCCGCACTGGGCTTGTCCCTTCCATGGGGAGAACCGCAAAAGATGCTGACCATCAAACCAGGTACCAATCTGGTTGAGGTGCTGGGTTATGATATCACGGCACCGCAGCTTCTTTCGGTAAAAGAAACCCTCAAGCGTGCTGGCACACTTCTGTTGTACCGCTTGAACAGTGGCGTACAGGCGGCCGGTTCTGTGGCCGGACTGAAAGCAACTGCTCTTTACGGTGGAGAGCGTGGGAATGACATCCAGATCGTTGTTGAGCACGCGGTGGATGATCCCGGCAAGTTTGTGGTCAGCACGCTGCTGAGCGGCAAAGCTGTGGACAAGCAGCTTGTAGCTAGTGCAACAGAACTGCAGCCGAATCGGTTTGTAACCTTCGCACCGGATACCGGCGATTTGGCAGCAACAGCAGGATTTGCTCTGACTGGCGGCGCCAACGGCACCGTGACGAGCCAAGAGCATGTGGACTTCCTTGCCGCGCTTGAGGTCCATGACTTCCAGACCGTAGGCCTGTTGTCTGCAGACCCAACGCTCAAGTCTCTGTATACCGCATTCGTTAAGCGGCTTCGCGAGCAGGAAGGCAAGAAGGTCCAAGCTGTATTGTCCGACTATCCAACTGCGGATTATGAAGGAATCATCTCCGTGAAAAATGGCGTTGTTCTCACCGACGGCACCATATTAGACAAGGTGAAGGCGGTGGCTTGGGTCACAGGAGCCACTGCTGCGGCAGCGGTCAACGAATCCTTGACGTATGCGGCTTACGATGAAGCGGTGGATACCGATGTTCGTCTTAGCCATACGGAGATTGAAGAAGCGCTGACGAAGGGCGAGTTCCTGTTCAGCTACAGCGGCGGCAAGGCCGTGGTCGAGCAGGATATTAACAGTTTTACATCGATTGAGCCGGCCAAAGCGCGCCATTTTTCCAAAAACCGTGTGGTCCGCGTCCTGGATGGCATTGCGAATGATTTGAAGCTGATTTTTGAGAAGTCCTATATCGGGAAGGTAGACAACAATGTGGATGGCCGGACGCTGTTTTGGGCGGAATGCGCGGCGTATTTTGCGTCTTTGCAGAACATCGGGGCTATCCAAAATTTCGATGCGAACGAAGATATTGTGGTGACGCCGGGCACGGAAGGCGATGTGCTGTTTGTGGATATCAAGGTACAGCCGGTGGATGCGATTGAAAAAGTATACATGAAAGTGAAGGTGGTCTAAGATGGCATTTTTGCGGGCAAGCGACACGATTTCGGGGCAAGAGGGCAAGGCATTCGTCAAGATTGGCGACCGTATGGAGGAAATGTTCTACATTAAAACACTGGAAGCTACGGTGGAGAAGGAAAAAGCCGAGCTGAAAACGATGGGCCAACGCGCTGTGCAGCACAAAGCCATTGGCTGGAAGGGCAGCGGCACGATGACCATTTACTATGTGACCTCGCTGTTCCGTGAACTGATGATGGAGTACATTCAGACCGGCAAAGACGCCTATTTTATGATCGAAGTGCGCAATGAGGATCCGGGATCGACCACGGGCCGTCAGACGGTGATTTTGGAAGGGGTCAACCTGGACAGCGTGATTATGGCATCTCTAGACACGGAAGCGGAGGCGCTGGAGGAAGAAGTGGCCTTCACGTTTGAGAATGTGCGGATTGAGACGCCGTTTAACCCATTGGCTTAATACTTATTCATATATGAGGAGGAAAGAATATGAGCGATTTTAGTATGTTTTTTGCTGGCCAGTCGTCTGCGGAGATCACGGAGGAATTCGTGGTCTCTGTTCGTTTTAAGAACGCGGAAGGGAACCCCGTGCCTTGGAAGCTGCGCAGCATCACGGAGGAGGAGAACCAGGAGTGCCGCAAAGCGGCTACGCGTAAGGTCAAGGGCAAGAATGGCGTATTCACGCCAGAAATTGACCCGAATGACTATATGGCGAAGTTGATGGTATCGAGCGTCATTTACCCGGATTTGAAAAACAGCGAGCTGCAAAAATCCTACGGCGTGCTCGGTGCAGAATCCCTGCTCCGCAAAATGCTGCTGCCCGGCGAGTTCGCCGCACTTGGCGAGCGGGTCCAAGCCCTGAACGGTTTTGACCGCGATATGAACGATCTGGTAGAAGACGTAAAAAACTGATCAAAGAGGGCGACGGTGACGCGAACTATGCGTACTACGCCCTCCACGAATTGCACATCCTTCCTCACCAGCTCATGGCGATGTCGGTCCGGGAACGGGCCGCCATCTATGCCATGATCTCGATGCGGGTGGAGAAGGAGAAGCTCGAGCGAGTCCGGAAGCGGAGATAGGTTGTAGAAGAAGGGGGTGAAGGAATGGCGAGTGTAAAGGATGCGTTGTCGTACTTTAACAACATGGCCAATGATGTGTTGGTTGGTCAATGGCTGCAGTTTGAAAAGGGATACGAACAGGTTGTCAAACAGATCACTAAGGCTAAGGAAGAGCAAGAAAAATTAACGCGTTCAACGGCAAAATCTGTCTCGTATAAAGAAAAAATGCTTCAGATGACCGAAAAAGTCGTGGATGGCATCGAACAAATGAATCAAAAAATGGGGGAAGGCGAAAAGAAAGCGAGCGCCCTCAGCAAAGCTTTCAAATTTGCCAAATCGGCATATAAAGCGGGAGAAATTGTCGTCAAGGCGACTATCGCTCCTGCTGCTCAGGAACAGAAACTTGAAGATCTATTTAAAGTAAAAGCAGGTAATGCGGAAGTGGGCACTGCGATGTTTCAGACATTCAAGAATAATGCGCTGAAAACGGGAACGGATGTAAATCAATCTCTAGAAAACGCACTCTCGTTTATGTCTATAACCAAAAATTCGGATCAACTCACGCAGCTTACCGGCTTTGCCGATCGTATGAGCATGATGTCGTCAGGAAATAAGAGTTCTCAAGATGCAACAGAGGCAATTATGAGTGCGATGCGCGGAGATACCAGTTCCCTGGCTAAAAATTTTAATATTCCTGATGCCCAGATCAAAAGCTTCAATGCGGAAATCAGTTCATCTAAGGGCAATTTTGCTGCGTTTCTCTCATCCATGGACAAGCTGCTTCAAAAATCCGGCATGACGCAAGAAGCATTAGGCTCAATGATGGATTCTCCCGTTAACAAGTGGCAGAAGCTGCTAGGACTAGTGGATAACTCGTTTGTTCAAATCGGAACTGGAGCTTTGGCAGCCATTATGCCGTTAATGGAAATGATAAGTGCCGCATTAGAGTCGGGAGCATTTCAGCCATTCATTGATGCTTTAACCATTGGGTTATCTGTATTGGTCCAAGTGTTTATGTGGATTGCAGAACTGGTGCCACCGGCATGGGAATTTATTAAAGGTGCGATTTCTGGCGTGGGAATGGCAATCTGGAACGTTATCAGCATATTTATGGGGTTACTGCCCATCATTACGTTTGCAGCTGTATTACTAGGAATCCTCAATATTGGACTAATAACCAGCAGAATCGTTGCTTTAGGCTATGGAGCCGCTCAACTAGCTGCAGCTATGAAGACGAATCTATTAACGGCAGCAACCAGCATCCAAGCCGGAGCGATGAGAATTCTTAATATGATTATTAACGCGAATCCACTTATGTTCTTAATTGCCCTAATTATCGCCGTGATTTCAGCATTCGGTGTTTGGAGTGTAGTTACACAAGGACTAAAAAAGGTCTTCAGTAACGTATTCGGCTTCATCGTCGATCTGGCGCAAAACACGGTCAACACCGTCATTTCCGTCATTAACGGGATCATTAAAGGTGTGAACGCGGTAGCGGGCTTTTTTGGCAAAGTCCTTGGCGTGGACACTAAGCAGATTGCAGAGATCGAGTATAAAGCAGACTTTACGAATTTTAAGGATACGGGACAGAAAGCGATAGAAGATTTTTCAATGGATACCTTCAAGGATAAATTCATGCCGGATAAAAACTTGGGCAAGAACAACGAGGATCTTTTAAAACAATACAACAACGGCAAAACCGGATACGATGTTACCGTTCCGAAAACTACCCCAACTCCGTCCATGCCTGCCATGCCAACGGCCCCAATCCCGGTAGCCCCTGCGGGCGGCAGCATCGATTCCATTGGTAAAGTGGATAACTCGGTGGACGTGGCGAGCGAGGATCTAAAAGTGATGCGCGATCTGGCGGAAGTGAATGCGATCAGCAATATGATCACCCTGACGCCCACTGTGCAGATGACGACGGGAGATATTAACTCGGGGGCCGATCTGGATACGATCATGTCGAGAATTAACCGAACGCTGGAGGAGCAGTTTGTGTCCAGTGCCGAGGGGGTGTACTTGTAGCATGAGCGATTACGGATTTTTTCTGAGCTTCAATAACCAGGAGGAAGTTTTTCGATTTCCGGTGAACCCTGAGCGGATTGACGTCAAGGATAGCGGTGAAGGCAAATCCTATACGGTCGCGGGGCTTGGCGAAGTGAATGCGATTCTGCATCCAAAGCTGACGGAGATTTCATTTGAAAGCTTTTTTCCGGGGAGAGTGTATCCCTTTGTCCATCTAGGGTCTGATAAGAAGCTGAAGCTTCCGATTGAATACGTAAATACCATTAAAGGCTGGATGGAGTCTCGAAGGCCTGTGCGCTTTGTCATGACGGGGCTTGTTCCCGATCCGCTGAGCGGTACGGATGGCAAGAATGTGGTGCGGGCGATGAAGTCTTTTGGCATCAACATGGCGGCCTCCATCGAAAGTTTCAATTGGAATACGATGTCCGGATCGCCGGAAGATATCGAGTTCTCGATCACGCTTAAGCGCTATGTGTTCTATGGGGCACGCAAGGTTATGCCGGTTAAGGACAAAAAGGCCGCTGCGGTGAAAACCAAAGACAGGCCGGATGACCGCAAAAAACCAACCTCCTATACGGTTGCCAAAGGCGACACCCTGTGGAGTATTGCCCAAAAGCTGCTCGGCAGCGGTTCCCGTCATGCGGACATCCAAAAACTGAATGGAATCAAGGACCATGAGGTCCGGAAGCTGGCCGTCGGCCGGGTTCTGAAAATTCCCTAAAGAGGTGGCATCGTGATCGAACTGATGATTGACCGCAAGAACGGAAGCGTGTGGGATTTGGGGCAGATCGTAACCGACATCACGTGGAAAACAAGCCGTCAGGCGAAGCCGGCAAGTCTGGATATCAACTATGTGAACGATGGCCTGGCGCAGAGCAAGGCATTCGAAGTGGAGAACGGCGACATTGTACGCTTCCGCAAGGATAACAAGGATCTGTTTTATGGGTATGTTTTTTCCAAGGAGTGGGGCATGGACGCCCAGGTCAAGGTGATGGCTTACGATCAGCTGCGCTACCTGTCCAGCAACGACACCTACCGGTTCACGAATGCCAAGGTGGAGGATATCATCCGGAAGATCGCCAAGGATTTCAATCTGAAGACAGGAACGCTGGCCGATACGGGCCATACGATCCCTGCCATGCTGGAAGCGGACAAGAAACTGATCGATATCATCTGTAAGGCCCTGGATTCCACGTTGATCGCGACCAAGCAGTACTATATGTTTTACGACCGGTACGGCGAACTGACGTTGACCAACATCAATGACATGCTGCTCATGCTTGCGGTGGGAGAAGACAGCCTCATGACGGATTTTTCATATAAAAAAAGCATCGACAACGAGACGTACAACCGCATCAAAGTCGTGCGGGACAACAAGCAGACGGGCAAGCGGGACGTTTACCTATATCAGCACGGACAAAACATTGCCCAGTGGGGCCTGCTCCAGTTATACGAGGTTGCTGACGAGAACATGAATCCCGCTCAGTTGAAGCAGTTAGCGCAAAATTTGCTGGAGCTGAAGAACAGGGAGCAGCAGACGCTGTCGATCGAGGCTATCGGGGATTTACGGGTCCGTGCCGGAAACACGATCTATGTGAATCTGCCGGAAGAAGGCTTGAAGCCGTATCTCATCGATGAGTGTACGCATAAATTCTCGGACGGTACGCACACGATGTCGCTGAATATGAAGGTGGTGTAAGCAGTAATGCTGGATATTATCAAAAAAGCCAGTCTCAGCGCCGTGGGTAGCACAAACCCGATGGCGGTGCTGTACGGCACAGTCGCATCAATCCATCCTCTGGAGGTGAACGTGGATCAGCGGTTCAGCCTGACGGAGGATTTTTTAGTTATCGGAGAGTCGATGACCGAGTACAAGCTGAACATTGGCGGCGCGGAATATGTGATTCGAAAAGGGCTGGAAACGGGAGACACGGTGCTGCTCATACGTTACCAGGGCGGGCAAACGTATCTCGTGCTGGATCGGTTGGTGAAGCCGTCATGATCCCGCAAGGAGGAACGCTGCAGCCGGGTAGCGAGATCGTGGAAACCTTGGAGCAGCCTAGTTTGACATATGATTTGAATCTGGAGGAAGGGACGATATCCGGTCACATTGACGGGCTTGAGGCCGTTAAACAGGCTGTCGTCAAAATCCTTCAGACTCGCCGATTTGAGCATCTGATCTACAGCAGCAACTATGGGCAGGAGCTGGACTCCGTCATTGGCAGCGACCCGCTGTGGGCCTATGCTGAAATCGAGCGGCATATCAAGGAAGCGCTGCTGCAGGATGATCGCGTGTTGTCGGTGGATGACATGAATATTACGTTTACTGGCGAGTTGGCCATGGCAGAGTTTACGGTCCGAAGCGTGTATGGCACTTACAGTATGACCAAGGAGGTGAGGGAGGATGGTTGAGGAACAGACGTATGAAGCCATTCTGGAGCGGATGCTGGATCGCATCCCGGAGGGTATGGACAAAAGAGAGGGCAGCATCATCTACGATGCGTTGGCGCCTTCTGCGGCTGAGCTTGCCCAGATGTACGTGGAATTGGAGTATTCCATGAACCTGAAATTTGCCGCTACGGCATCGGGCGAATTTTTGGATCGGAGCATTGCCTGGTCGGGACTGACCCGAAAGAAGGCTACAAAAGCACAGCTGCTGGGGCAATTTTCGGGCAGTAACGGCGCCCCGGTGGATGTGCCTATAGGGAGCCGTTTTTCATTGGACCCGCTGAATTACAAAGTCATGACCCGGCTGGGTGCGGGGCAGTATGTGCTGGAATGCGAGACAAGCGGGAAGGAAGGCAACCGCCGATTCGGTTCGCTGCTTCCGCTGGAATATGTAGAAGGCTTGGTAAAGGCCGAGCTGGTGGAGCTCTGGGTACCTGGCGAAGACACCGAATCGGATGAAGCGTTATATGACCGATACCGCGAAAAAATCTCCCGGCCCGTGACCAGCGCGAACCGGAATCAGTATGAGTTATGGGCGAGGGAGAAAGCAGGGGTCGGGAAGGCCAAGGCTTTTCCGTTATGGGATGGACCCGGCACCGTCAAGGTGGTGCTGCTGGATAACGAGATGCGTTCGCCTACCGCTTCCGTAGTGGAATCAGTGCAGCAGCATATCGATCCGACCATGGATGGGATGGGAGAAGGGGCGGCTCCCGTCGGTTCGGTGGTCACCGTTGTGGGAGCTGCTGAAGTGCCAGTCCATATCGAAGTGCAGGTTACGCTGCTCGATGGGGCCGGCTTGGATGGTGTGCAGGAAGCGATTGAGCAGGGCGTGCGCCAGTATCTGAAAGACCTCGCGATGTCCGACCCGTTGGTCCGGTATAACCGGATCGCCAACGTGATTTTGGATATTCCGGCTGTCATCGACTACGAGGTGTTGACCGTGAACGGGGGAATGGACAGCATTCCGATCGAACCGGAGGCGGTAGCTGTCCTGGGGACGGTGACGGTCCGATGAGTAAAGCCGAAGCCTGGCTGGGTTACTTGCCGTCCTTTTATCACGATGTTCGAGAAATGAAAGCCATTGCCGGAGCCGAAGGGGCTGAGTTGGACAAGCTGGCGCAAGAACTGGAGGATCAGTTGAACCAGTATTATCCCGAAACCGCCACCTGGGCGCTATCCAGGTATGAGCAGGACCTGAACATCCCGGTCAACTTATCCAAGCCGATTGAACAGCGGCGGTCGGTGATTATCTCTAAGATGCGTGGGAGCGGGAAGGTGTCTGCCAGTATGCTCAAAAATGTGGCGCAAGCTTATGAGCGGGGCAGCATCGAGGTATCCGTCCAGCCCGCGGAGTATAAAGTGACGATTCATTTTCGAGATACGCTGGGCATTCCGCCCAATTTAAGTGACTTGAAATCGGCCATTGAGGAGATCAAACCCGCCCATATGGCGGTTGATTACGCTTTGCGTTACCTCACCATTGCCGAGGTAGAGGGCATGACGTTTGAGGAAATATCAGCAACGACACAAGACAGATTGTTGGGAGGAGGAGCTTAAATGACGAATCCGGTTACGCCGAATATCGGGTTGAACAAAATCGATCGAACCTCGCCGTCCACGACGTATTTCGATCTGGAGAAGTATATTGATCAGAACGCGGATGCCGTAGATCAGTTCGCCGGTGAAACGAACGAGTCCATCAATGCACTGGAAAAGCGTCTGGACACGGAAGAGCGCAGGGAAGTCGTGCTGCAGCCGGGGCTTCAGATCGTGAATGCGGAGCGGAGCGCGCCTTTTAAGCTGAGTGGGATTAAGGGGCGGACGTTGGTGAATTTGTTGGGGCGGGATGGGGATTGTGAAGGGGCTGCTCTTACCTCATACAAAGCTTCAGCTACTTTAGACACCTCTAGCTTTACAAGAGGATCAAAGGGGCTCAAGGTAACCATATCAAGTGGGCAAACCAGTGGATCGGGGGGCCTTGCTAAGCTGACGAAATTATTCGCGGGCAGATATTATCTCGGACTTGCTAATGTTAAAAATGGAACAGCTTCCCACGGTAGAGTTGTAGTCGGGGGCCAAATCGGAACTGTAGTAAGTGACAGCAGCAAGTTCTCAGTTTCTTACGTGAAATTCAATCCCGATAGCGATTACGAGCTATCAGTAGGGTTATGGGTAGATGGTAGAGAAGGACAGTATGCCTACGCAGACGAATTGAGACTTTTTGAAATATCCGCTGCCGAATACGCCGCACTAGAAGGAATAACACCTGAACAAGTTGCTGCAAAATATCCATATGTTGATAGCGTCCAACCTGTACGAAATCCGTATGCGATCCGATACGGGGAGAATCTTCTGCCGCCGTTTTATGAAGCGTCTTTTGCAGGTCCTCTGGCTGGTTCCCCGTATGTTGAATCCCCTTATGAAGGTATAGTTAACGCTTCTGGTGTTAATGTTGGATTTCAATACTGGATTCCGTGTGTGCCGAACACTGAGTATACATTTACGGTGGAAAATGACGGTGTTATAGCTTTGCAGGATATGGACAAAGATAAAGTCCTCATTAACAATAATGGCGGATTTCTGGATGCTCAACGTGTCTCAATCGTAACTGCAAATAACGCGGCATATTTGCATATCTTAATGTCTTCCGGCCCAAAAGGTGCAGGGACCTATACCTTTAAAAATCCTATGCTTACGATAGGCACCGAATCTAAACGGTTTAAGCCACAAGAAGACTCCATGCTCGCATTGCAAACGGACTTATACGCCGATCCAGTATCAGGTGCGAATGCTGACGAAGTGTTCGAAAAAGACGGACAGTATTTCAGGTTGGCGAAGTGGGGGAAAGCTACTTTAACCGACAAATTTAACTACGTTGGTATTGGTGGAAGGGGAATCGGATGGAAACAGACTTTCTTTGATTTACCCAGTAACACATCTGGACCGTATTCTGAAACAGTCATAAAATATGACGGCAAAAAACTCCAATCGAATCAGATTACCAGTAGCCCAGACATTAGTGCAATTGATTCAGGAAACGCAAAGCGTTGTTATATTTCAATAGCCAATACAGACAGCGGCTGGGGCGACAACTATACGCCGACAACCGACGAGATTAAGGCGTATTTTATGGGCTGGACGATGTACGACGGATCAGGGAGTAACGCAACGCCTGATAATCCGATTAATAACTATTACAACGGAACAGGGGTAAAAGCGTGGGCTTATCGGGCGGACGGTGTGACTAGATCGTGGTTAGGGTGGACAGATAAACTTCCAACAACTCAAGCTCCTAATTGGACGCCGTACCAACTTTTGTACCGTCTAGCTAAAGAATCTATCGAACCTATCGTTTCCGAAGGCATGCTTACGTTTAATGAGGGTGATAATCAGATCGGGGTTGGAACGGGAATTGTGTTACGGGAGAAAGCGACTCCTGTTCTGAATGGCCCGCATTACAACGTGAACAACACAAATTATCCTTTGTCATTGTTAGATAATAAAACAGAAAGAATTATACGTTTTTACAAAAATAATGCTGATGATCCGTGGAGTAAATTTACTAATCTCGCATACGGAAATGAAGGGCTATATACACTTGCCGCCAACTTTGATCCGTCCGCAGCCTACTCCGTCACGTACCTGATGCTGGACAAGTCGCCAATAGCCCCATTCAGTGGATCGTACGCTATCAACGAAAAGGCCATGCTTCAAGAGTTGACCGACGCCGTGCAGCAGAATTCGAACGCTGTATCGGTGCTGATGAATAAGAAGGTGGAAAAGAATGTGCCTGTCGTTCAAATTAAACCGACACTTTTGAATGGGTGGGTAGAATATCTAAGCGGCTATCATCATGTTCGGTATTATAAGGATTCATCTGGAATTGTGCATTTGACAGGGCTTGTTAAAACCGGAGCTATAAATACAGAGATGTTTAAACTGGCTGAGGGCTATAAACCTGTAGCTACTATAGTTTTCGCACAGCAAGCAAGTACGGGTAGCACTGCTCGTTTAGATATCTTTCCAGGAGGCGGTGTCTATTTCAACTACGCTGCTTCTTGGAATGCTGATTCGTGGGTTAGCTTGGACGGGATTTCATTCGTAGCTGAACAATAAAGGAGGCACCACATGAAAGCAGTACCCAAAGTAAATATAGACGGCCTCTATTTAGAGGACACGCTTGTGGACGATACCTTTTCTGGTGTCGTCCCTTTTTATTCCAACATGGAACAAGGAATATTAGATGTGCTAACGACAACAGAAAACGTAACTCAACCAGATGGCGAAGCACCCAACGATTATGAATCCAATATCACCGGTTACATCATCGGAATCCCGGTGACTCCCGGCTTGTTCCGCCCGCGCTTCGATCTCGCAGCCTGGAATGCATACGAGTCTGCCGTAAGCGCAGCACAAGATTCATTCCAACAAGCCTTGTCAAAGTGGCACGCACTCCCTGAAGAGCAGCGCGGCGACATACCGGTGCTGGAGTCTCCGGCTCAGCCGATATTTTGGGTAGAAGGCTTAACCTCAGAGGAAATCGAGGAGCTAACCAGACCTCAACCAGAGGAGCCTAATGAAATGGATCGCTTGGGTAGCGAGATGGTAACGCGGGAACTGGAGGCCTTGGAGCTGCGTCAGCAGAACGAGGCACAGGGCGCTCAAATCGTGGGACTTGAATTGCGGCTGCTGTCGCTTGAAAATAGCTGATCGAAAGGAGCGGGAGACGATGTTC
The DNA here is from genome assembly GCF_038007545.1 of Bacillus sp. FSL K6-6540. Lineage (NCBI taxonomy): Bacteria > Bacillati > Bacillota > Bacilli > Caryophanales > Bacillaceae > Bacillus > Bacillus sp. FSL K6-6540. Next base: position 6,120,585 of record NZ_JBBOXH010000001.1, on the reverse strand, counting down.
GAGAACGATTTTGAACGCTTGAAGTATTACTATGAAAAGAAGTGGGCGCAGAAATCTCAATTGAGACAGTATGTTGCGTTTGGCGTAATCAGCTCGGATGAATATGAAGTCATCACTGGCGAGGCATACTAAACGCTGCTTTGAAAGGCCTAACGTGAAGGGCTTCAACGGAGAAGGCGGAATCATGCTGGAGAAGCGGAGCGGTCGCCTTTGTCCACGGATTTTAACCCTATCTATAAAGGTACAAAAAAATCTGGGGGCAACAGCGATCGGAAGCATGATCCGCATGCGAAGTGATGTACTGCTTAAAAGGTGTATCTGTGTATTTCTGTTAAAACAACTATGAATAACTTCAATCCAAGCCCTCGGTTCCCCCGAGGGCTTTTTCACACCTTCAAAACCCTATCAAAGGAGGAAGAATTATGTATGAGCACATCGGTCAGTTTTTTAAGATGCTGGTGGCGGGGACGGGGGCCGTGACAGGGTACGTCTGGGGCGGATGGTCGCTGCCGCTGCATCTGTTGTTGTGGTTCGTGGTGATCGATTGGTTGACCGGGTGGGGCGCGGCCTGGATGAACGGCGAGCTGCGCAGCCGTATGGGTTATACTGGAATTGCACGCAAAATGACCATTTTTCTCATCATCGCCCTGATGCATCTGGTGGACCGGGTGCTGGGGGAGATGAATTATTTTCAGAATACGGTGATCTTCTTCTATCTCGCGAATGAGCTGCTGTCTATTATTGAGAACGTAGGAAGAATGGGGGTACCGATCCCCCAGTCCCTGCGTAATGTGGTACAGGTATTCCAGATCAAATCCGAAGAAGGGGAAAAGCCAACCGCAGGAAAGGAGGAGAAAAAGGATGAAGCCCTCTGAATTTATAGCCAAGCTGGCACCCATAGCTGCTCAGGACATGCGTCATTACGGGGTACCCGCTTCGCTTACGCTTGCCCAGGCAATCCTGGAATCCAACTGGGGAACGAGCGGCCTGACGCAAAAAGCGAACAATCTGTTCGGCATCAAAGGAACCGGCCCGGCGGGCAGCGTCACCATGCAGACAACGGAATACCGGGGACAGACGCCCTATACGACTCAAGCCTCATTTCGAAAATACAACCATTGGCATGAATCGGTTGCCGATCATACCCGGCTGATCCTGAACGGTACGCGTGACAAGCCGCAGCGCTACCATGGCGTGTTATGGGCGGATTATAAAACGGCGGCAACGGAGATTTGGAGAGGTGGCTATGCCACTGACCCCAATTATCCCAAAAAGCTCATTTCCATTATGGAGCAGCATTCGCTCCATCAATATGATGTGCCAAGTCCGGAGGAGGAGGAACGCATGAAAATCGAACAATTAACGGCCGAGCTGCAAAAAACACAGGACCAGGTTCGGCAGCTTAACGAGCAATATGCCTCGGCAATGAAACTGCTAACCGAGCAGGGCAATGCCATCAAGCAGATGAATGCCAGGCTTAAGGCGGCGGAGACGGATAAGCCTGCGAAGGTTCCATCTTGGGCGGAACCGGCGGTACAAGCTGCAAAACAGGCAGGAGTACTTCATGACCCTGAGGGCAGCTTCGATTTTTACCGGATCATGACCGTGCTTTATCGTCTGGGGATTATCAATAAAGAGAGCAATTGAAATCTGAGTTTTCTGTAGGAGACGGTTCCATCTAATTAACATGGCAGGGGTTTATTCTTTTGAATGACTTTGGATACAACTTGAACTTGAAGTATAAGGAAAACAAAATAAGAAACCGCTTGGTCGCCAATAGGCGGCCTTTTTATTTGGCACGGGTTTTACAGGGAAAATCCCTGATTATATAAACCAGAAGGAGAACCATCATGATGGCAAAGTATCTGTTAACGCATGTAGAAGGGGAGAAAGCTTATCCAGGTGTGGAGGAATTCGACGGGGATATTCATGCTTTCATGGAATCAAAGGCATTGTATATCCGTACCATTCCCTTGACTAGCGGTGTGAACGGAAATTATGTCTACGCCGACGGTCAGAAGGACCGCTTCGGTGATTCCATCACGCTGGGCCTTCTGACTTTTGTGCAGAATACGATCCCCGCCCGGCATATTCGCTGGATTATTGCCCCGTTGTAGAAGGAGCTGGCGCATTGGCGGTAGGCGCGTTATAAATTACCGCTTATATGTAATATTTATCGGTCAATATGTTTAACCAAGCATGAATAGCCTGAAAAAGAAAAGTCGCCTAGCGGCGACTAAAATAAAGCAGCGATGCAGTTTTCGATGATTTTTCTACTCCGGGTTGCCATAATGTAATATTTATCAGTCAATATGTTTAACCAACTGGGAAACCAACTAATTTCTCAACGTAAAAGGCAGATTAACGTGCCTCCCCATTACGTTTTTCACGTATTACACCTTACCTCACTTCACCCTCACCGTCCCCACAGCATCTGCTTGATTCCCCGCATGATCCGTAATGGTATAGGTCACCGTGTAGATTCGGCTTTGACCGCGTGCCGATTTCTCCGCTCGCAGCCGGAAATGAGTGTCATGGGTACCGAATTCGGCATCCTGAACATCCGGTCCTCGATCACCTCCCTTGCCTTTGCTTTCGCTGTTACTCGCGTCCTTATCTTTCTCAATGGAAATCTCCTGGCTATCCCGGCTATCCACCTTGCCTCCTGCACTCTCAACGGTAATGGAGGTTAGCACGATGGACGCAACGCCAGAGCCTTCATCGCTGGATTCGAGGCTGGCGCGAATATCGACCATTTTGCGATTCGGCGCCTTCAATACGGAAGGCGAGAGCGTAACCTTAAGCACTGGGGCGATTTTATCGATGTTCGACACGGTTGCCGTTAGGGTGCCTTCGTTGCCGTCCTCATCCGCATATTCGAAGGTAAACGAACCGTTCTCCGTAAACCTGTAAGTTGGAGATCCGCCGTTATTCGTAACGGTAATCGGACTATCCGAGACCAAGGCTGCTACAACGTCCCCATTCGTTGGGGCCGTCGTGCTGTACTCCAGGCCCACAGTGAAATCGGTATACGTGACGTCAGGTGCCGCCGTGAAGTTCTCGCCGATATTGTCCAGCGTATTGCCGCTTAGCTTAATGTTTTTGCCTGCCTGGAGCTGAATTCCGTTGCTGTTGCCGGTGATGGTATTGTCCAGAATCTGCACGTTCTCCGGGTCTCCGGCTCCGATGCCGCCCGCGTTGGTGTCCCCGTTGTCATGCTCGAGCAGGATGCCCCAATAATGCTCGGCCGTATTCTGGCGGATCGTGTTGCCTTTGATGATCGTGCCCGGGCCGTTCAAAATATGGATGCCTGCCGCGTTAGGAATATCGACGGTATTCTCGATCCGGTTGTTCTCGATGATGGTATCCGGCGAGCCCATCGATACGACGATGCCTTCCCGCGCATTGCGGATCGTGTTGTCGTGGATATAGTTTTGCGGACCGGATTTGCTGTGATTGGTCGGGGCGGTCCCCCCGGTATTCCCGATGCCGATGCCGCCGCCATACGGCATGTCGGTGATCAGGTTATCGTGGATCTCGTTAAAATACTCCAGCTCCCCATGCAGATCAATCGCATCCAGCCGGACCTGGCGGAATTCGTTGTGCCGGATCACATTGTTATGGGCCACATATTGAATGAGTGCGCCGTGTCGCAGGTAAGGCCCCTCGAAGGAGGAGTCCTCGACCAGATTCCACCTGGTATCGTTGGCAAACCCGTTGCGGTCGACCTTCGGCACGCCCTGAATGGATACCCCGTACCCGGCACCGCCCGGACCGAGGTCCGTGGCATTTCGGAACGTCGTGTTGCGGACAACGATGTCATGGCTGTTCTCGATGCGGACGCCCATGCGGCTGAATTTCTCGATCGTCACGCCGTCGATCGTGATGTTGTACGATGGCGCCTCGCCATAATTAGCGGCAATGATCATCATGTCGGGGCCGCCGGCATCCGGGTTGTTGATTCTGTGATCCGTCGTGTACTGGCCATCCCAGGCAGATGTCAGCGTCAGGTTGGAGATGGTCAGATCATGCTGTTTGGCGGATCTCAGCATCGTGCTGTTGCGGACCTTGTTCAGCGAGGTCTTTAGAATCGCGCCGTTCTGGCTTTCCCCGCGTAAATTGACCTTGGATTTCAGCATCAGATTGGTCAGTCCATCGGGCGTGCTGTTTAAGTTGTAAACCCCATTCGGGAAAAACACCTCGTCGCCCGGGAGCGCTTCATCCATTGCTCGTTGTATCGCCGGTCGATCGTCCGTTGCATTGTCTGCAGGATCAGCCCCGTAATCGACCACGTTCAACGTCCTTCCGGTAGCAGCAAAAGCCTGATGCACCGGATGGTCGCTGCCGTCCGCATTCTTCATGCCTGGGGCGGTAAAAGGAACGGTACCCTCCGGCGGCTGCGGCACAAAATCCGGAATGATCGCCACGGGCGTATCCCCGTTAGCGAAAGGCGGATAGATATGAACTTCCGTTAGGCTCGTATAGGCACTGCCGTCCGAATTTCCGCGCCCGGTCAGCTTCACGTAACGCGCACTCGTGTCCGTAACGTCAAAAGGCTGCATCGCGGTGGTGGTTCCGCTGCTCGAACCGTTGAAGAGCGGAGACCAGGTCACGCCGTCATCGGAGGTTTCGATATCGATCTCCGTAGCGCGAGTGTCCCCTTTATAGAAGGCGATGCCCAGATAACCGATGTCCCGGGCCTCGCCGAGATCGTACATGATCCACGGACCGTCGCCGGCGGCAGACCAGCGGGTGTACAGATTCTGGTCCAGGGTATTATCCTCGATGTTGCCGTCGCTGCCGCTTGCCGTGACCGAGACCACTGGCCAAGGCGCTAAGGGAGCGCTAAGCGTCGTAACCTGCAGCGTAAGCGGAACCGGACTGACGTTTCCGGCGGCATCCACGGCCTCGACCTTATAGCTGTACTCCGTGTGCGGAGATAGCTCTTCCGCTTCATGGCGGGTGATGTCGGAGTCCAGCTCCATGACTTTGACGCCGTTTTGATAAACGTTATACTTCGCGACGATCTTGTTGTCTTCCGCCGTCGGCCATGACAAATGCACATAATCTTCGCCAATGCTGCCGATGGACAGGCGGCTTCCGTCCGGCCAGGACGGCGGCGTTGTATCCTGACTGGAATCCACCCATTCGCTCACGACCATGGCAGGTCTCGGATTGCTGGAGCCGTTGGCTTCCTTGGTATAGATATTGACGCTGACACCGGTATGGGCCGCATCCGCCAGGAGAAACGATACGCTGCCATCTGTTAGGTGACTGCGGACATAGTCCGTCACATCGACGCTGTATACCTCCGGCCGGCCGCCATTCTCGGCCTGTACGGTAAACGATCCAATATAAGCATTTGGATCGAGAACGTTCACGGGTGCATTGTTCCAAGTCAGTTGTCTTTCGCTCCAGGCTGTATCCTCGATCCCGTAGAGGGAGAGCTCAAGATCCGTGTTGCTGGTGCCTTTTTTCGCGGCGACCTGGAATTCGTAGCGGTAATCGGGATCGCTCAGAGTGGAAGCATCGAATTTGAAATAGACATACCTTTTGTTGGTTGTACCGGATGAAACGCTAAACAGACCGACGCTTGTGCCTGTAGCGGAATTGATATTGGCGTCCGGTTTGGAGCTGTCGATCAACGCATCGTCCGAGGGCTCCAAACGGCCAACCTCAACGGGGATGCCCGTTGAAGGATCAGTCGGGTCGGTGGGATCGGTCGGATCCGTCGGATCAGGAGGCGTGTAGCCGTCTTTGTAGAGAATCGGCGTCGTGACCTCCAGATTCTTTACGTGCTGCTCCATGAAGGCCCAAGCTTCCGCATCCGCGGTTGTTTTGGCTTCTCCGGTAAAGCCGTGGCCTTGGCCGGGAACGATTTCGAAATCGACCACAGGAACGCCGGCAGACATCAATTGATTGGCGAAGGTGACGCTGTCGGTATAAGGGATGGTGGCGTCCGCGTCTCCATGCCGAATCCAGAACGGCGGATCATCGGGAGTGGCGTACGTTCCGGGCATGGCAAGCCGTGCTTCAATCGGGACGGACAGGGCGTTATGCCCGCCGAGCAGCTTCGTGACCGAACTGTACCGGTCGGCAAAATCGGTCGTGAAATCGGCAGGTCCATACCAGTCCACCACGGCCTGCACCTTGGTGGAGTATTCCGGCCAGCCACCGGCGCCTTCGATATCGGGAAGATGCACCGTATCCCCGGTATCCAGCGTGACCGTGTCCTCCAGAGTCAGGTCTCCCGTCGTTCCGAGCAGGGAAGCGAGATGCCCTCCCGCCGAAGTGCCCCAGACGCCGATTCGGCTCGGATCGATGTGGTATTGCTCGGCGTGGGCGCGCAAATAACGGATGGCCAGCTTCACGTCTTGAATTTGGGCCGGGTAAGGCGCTTCGGGAGTTAGACGGTAGCTTAAGGAAACGCCGATATACCCGCGTTTAAGGACATAGTTGCAGATGCTGCCCAGGGCGTTTTTGCGGTCGCCCTTGTTCCAGCCTCCCCCGTGAATGTAGATCATGACCGGCATAGGCTCGGCCGGCGGAGTGCTCGGAACGGCGATGGACGTATAGAGGTCCCGGTCGCCGGCTTTGCCAATCAAAACGTCCTCATAGAGGGTTACGCCTTCCGGAGCAGGGTATGGGCCGGTTTCGGCCGGCGGGGGTTCAGGCACGGGATTGATCGCAGGCGGAATGCCCGGGATGGCCTGACCAGACAGCGAGACGCTGTCGATATACATATTGGCGTTCATCGGATCACCTACCCGGAACTGGATTCGCACGTTCGGATTGCTGTTCGCTTCCGGCGGCAGCGTCCAGGTTTTTAACGTGTTGGATTCGCTGCGCGGCGCTTCAGGAGTTCCCGGGGCCAGCTTGAAATCCTCCAACAGGCTCCAGGTTGAACCTTCGTCGCCGGACCACTCTGCCACGATGCTTCCGCTGACATAAGAGGAGGCTCTCGTATAATAACTCAGCTTGATGTTGCCGTAACCCGTCGTATTGACGGGCAGATAGACGGAATCGGTCACGTCGATTTTCATGAGGTTCGGCGTGGACGGCGCGCTGCCGGATACGGAGGTCTTGGCTTTGCTTCCGCCTTCCCCGGTTTGAACCCAGGGCAGGGGAACGACGACCCCTCCGGCGGTGCCGTATCGCTCCGAATCGAAGTTATCGGAGAAGAACAGAATATCCGGACCTTCTGGTTCCGGTAGGAGATCGGAAGCTGAGGCAACAGATTCTGCCGCAAGATCGAATTCTGCAACAGATTGTGCAGATATAACAGGAAGCTGCCCTGGGGATGCCATGACGCTCATGGTTATCAGCAGGCAGAGGACTAGGCATGAGAACCGGTAAAGTTTCTTCTTCAACGTTTCATCCCTCGCTTTTCGATTGGTAGTTGAAGCGTGTTTAAGAACGCCCGGAAGCAGGCGCTGGACTGTCCGGGCATCGGATGGACAAGTGGAAGCTACGGATGCATGTGCGTTAGTGAGAAGAAAGTGGCTTTGACATGGTCGGATTGATCGGAGGTGGTATCGGATTTGTTCTGGTTATAGACGCCTGCCTTGAAGTAAAGATATTTATCGTTGTAACCGCTTGGGAGGGTATGGTTCACGGTGGTGGCCGATCCGCCCTCCGGGATTACTTTTACCGTCATGAACAGTCCGGTCACCTTGATTTCATAGCTCCATTTCTGGCCGAGGGCAATGCCGTTTACAGGGTTAAGCTGGTTCGGTCCGCCGAGTATGTTCACCCAGGTGTTGTTGTTGTCCAGATCATCGGTCCCAAAATAAACCGCACCCCTGCTGTCCGAAGGACGCTTGTGGTAATAAAGCCGTATCGGCTCGGTGCTGGGGCCATGGATTTGCCCGACCACGACGCGGCCGATTTTATCGGCTTCGTTACCGCTGACGGATACACGATCCACGCGTAAGGTAGCCTTCATCGTTCCATCCACGCCGCCGGCCTGCGACTTTATGGATGGGGAGGAGGTAGAGGTTACCCAATTATTGGCCCATGAGGAGGCGCTGTTCGTCGACGGATTCAGCATTTCCCGAAGCTCGGAGCGGGTGTAGGTGCTGTTCGTGGTGGTCTCGCCGATATTAGGGGATGTGAATACCATGCCGCCGCTGACGGGATCGGTATAGAACCAGCCCGGATGCTCATAGCCGCCGGCGAGTGCGCTAGCTGGAATCTCGGACGCGTCAGGCAGGGTGATTTTCCACTTGGTTAGGTCAAAATTGTCCGAAGGGGGTTTAGCCGGGTCAAGGGCCCCGCCTCCTCCATCCGTAGGGTCTCCCCAAATTTCGACCTCCGTATAACTGTTCCAGTCATTGGAGGTGTTGCCGTAGCCCACAATGCGTACATACCGGGCTTCCGCGACGGGGATGGAGAAGGATTGCAGCTGGTTGTTTTGAGCGCTAGTGACAGCGTTCCGTGCTTGAAGCCAGTTGGAGCCATCGATTGAGGTTTGGACATCGAAAGTGAATGTGCGCGAATCTCCGTTGTAAAACGCGATCTTGACCAATGAAACCGTTTGGGCGGACCCAAGATCCAGTCTTAGCCAAGTGCCGTTGCCTTCACCGGACCAGCGTGTGCTAAGATTGCCGTCCACCGCTTTCGATGCATCGCAAGCACAGCGGGTGTCGTAGCTGCTGGCCGATGCGGAAGCCGGGTACTTGCTCTCATTAGCTGCCATGCTCTGTCCTTCAAACAAAGGAGCAAGCAGCATGGCTGCACTGATCAGGCAGAAGGTTATTCTTTTGGGTAAAGCAAACCTTCGTTTCACGGCGATCCCTCCCGTAGGTTGATGTAATCGTTAATAAATATCATTTCCCTCCTTTCTGCGGTGCGCTTCAGACTGGTATGACAGCGCTTACCTAAAACGTAGCAAGAATGTGCGCACAGGTCTTGTGTTAATCCTATAAGTACTTGGTATTTTTGCATAATGGGAGGATTTATTGCGCCTTCTGCTTCCAAGCAGCTTTCCTGGATGATGAAGCATCGTGTATTTGGATTTCGCCACACCTGACTCGGACAGGAAATATCTTGCATGGCGATAACGGATATGATGAGCCGGGTATACAATGAGGGAACAGGCGGAAAGGGAATAACATTTTTCTTCGGATGCCGTATGGCATATAATCTAAAGAACGAACGATTCCGAATCGACCCTAAATAGATAAAAAAACAGGAGTGGGACAAATGACACTGAAGGAGCTTAGAGAGCATCGCCAATATCCGGAGCAAACGAAGTCGGATGCTTCACGCGCGGTATACGAGCGGGATTATTCGCGCCTGATCCATTCGCCGACGTTCCGCAGGCTGCAAGGAAAATCGCAGGTATTCGGCGCCGGCACCGGCGATTACTACCGGACGCGCTTAACGCATTCGCTTGAGGTGGCGCAGATTGCGAGAGAAGCTGCACGGAGCCTGACGCGTCTTTATCCCGAAGTGCTGCCGGAGCAGGCCGAGAACGCAGGGCTGATGATTGATCCCGAGGTGGTGGAATGCGCGGCGATCGCCCACGATTTCGGGCATCCTCCGTTCGGCCATAAGGGCGAAGAGGTGCTGCAGGGCATTCTGGAGAAGCTCATTGACCGCAGGACCGAGAAGGAACTGACGCGCCAGCCCGGCACGCCGACACCGGAGCAGGCGGCCGAGGTGCAGCAGGCCATGCGGCGCAAATATGAACATTTTGAAGGGAACGCGCACAATTTCCGGCTGATCATGTTTTTGGAGAAAAGAGAGAACGTAAACGGCCTCAACCTGTCGGATGCGGTGCTGCTTGGCATCAACAAATATCCGTTCTCCGGCCTGGTTAATCCCAAGGGGATGTACCGGCATGAATGGGAATACATCTCTCATATCCGGAAGGAGTGGCAAATCCCTGGCACGCACAGAACGCTGGAAGCGCAGCTTATGGATCTGTGCGATGACATCGCGTATTCCGCGCATGATCTGGAAGATGGCATCAAAGCCGGGAAGATTGAGGTGCATGAGCACTTTCTGCGGGACAGCCATCTCAACAAATTGATCGTGCAGAAGATCATGACGCTGGAAGACGAGGTGTGGAAGGGATGGACCAAGGAGCAGATCCAGCCGAAGGTGGATTTGGTGCTGGACGAGTTTCTGAAAATATGGAACGAAAAAATGCCGACCTGCGAGAATGATTATTCACGTACACGGCGCGAGGTCAAGGCCTACTGGGTCAGCCTGTTTGTGGGCAGCCTTGGCGTGATCGCGAACGGGGATTGGAAAAAGGTCACGTTTGTCAAAGACGGCGTCGAAGACGAGGATATGCTGCGTACCGTCAGCGTCCTGAAAAGTTTCGCCTGGGTGACCATGATTCGCGACCTGCGGGTTCAGCGCCTGCAGAAGCGCAGCGAATGGATCATCAAGCGATTGTGGGATGCCTTTCTGGATCCTGTCGCTTCAACGGCGATCATTCCATCCGATTGGCTACAGCGTTATGAGGCGGATCAGAAGCGGGCCCAGCCGATCTGGACGTGGGAGCATATGGTGATTGATTATATCGCAGGGATGACGGACGCTTTTGCCGAGAAAATCTATAACGAGTTATATGGACTCAAGGTGGGTTCGATCTATGATTTGGATTAGTAACCGCGATACAAGGGGGATTGCATGAATAGCCAATTGAAACTGAGCGTGCTTGATCTGGTTCCGCGATGGGGAGAGAGCTCGTTCGAAGAAGCCTTGCAGCAAGCGGTGATATTGGCGCAGTCTGCTGAACAATGGGGCTACGGGCGATACTGGGCAGCGGAGCATCATGATCTGGAGCACCTGTCCTGTGCGTCGCCCGAGATCCTGCTGTCCCATATCGGCGCCCGAACAACGCGCATCCGGCTCGGTTCCGGGGCCGTGCTGCTGCCCCATTACAGCCCGCTGAAAGTGGCGGAGAATTTCCGCATGCTGGCGGCGCTGTATCCCGGTCGCATCGATCTCGGGATCGGGCGGGCGCCGGGAGGTTCGGCCCATACGAGCATGGCGCTTAGCGGGAATTTCTTGGGGCATGTGGCGGATTTGCCGCAGCGGATTCAGGCTTTGACCGAACTGCTGGAGGACCGGTATCGCTACGACGATGTGCCGGTGGCAGCCAAACCGGTACCCGCAGCGCAGCCGGTGTTGTGGATGCTGGGCACGAATACGAAAGGTGCCGGGTATGCAGCCGAATTCGGGACGGGCTATGTATTCGGACAGTTTATGAGCGATACGGACGGGACGGAGATTCTCCGTTCTTACAGGGAAGGCTTTCAGGCAAGCGCTGATTTGAGAGAACCGCGTGCGATGGTGGCGGTGAGCGTGATTTGCGCGGAGACGGAGGAGCAAGCAAGGAAGCTGGCCGCGTTAATTCCACGGCCTGGGGAGAGCACCCTTCCTTCGGAACCGACGGATTCCGATTCTGCCGGTCCATCCCGGAGGCTAATCATCGGCACGCCTGCAAGCGTGCGAGATAAGCTGCAGATGATGGCGGAAAAATACCGGTGCGACGAGTTCCTGGTCGTTACCCCCGTGAGCGATTACAGTGCGCGGCTGGAATCGTATCGGCTGTTAATGGGGCAGTAGCGACTGCTGCACATATATAATAGAAGAGAGACGAAATACATGATGAATACGAACGACTATGACATGACCTTCGGTCCGTCCTCCATGAGCGATATATCATCTTATCTGTATACGTATGCCTGTCATGAAACCGAGCGGGCGCTATGCTTGATGGAGCTGACGGAGCTGTTCGGTCAGGGGCCTGACGGAGCGGACTGGCTGGAAAGCGAGCGGCGGGTCGATCCGAATCGCAGCCCGTTCCTATCGGCCTGCCTTGACGTCAAGATGACTGGAGAATCCATCGAAAGCATCGCCGAGCAAGCAGGCCGCATTCGACTTAACCAAACGACCTTCAAAGTCGTCTGCCTTAAGGCGGGCGATCGTTTCAGCTATGATCAATTGCGCGGTTTCGAACGTATGGTAGGTGGCCGAATCGAAGGAACGGCGCAGATGAAATCTCCGGATGTCACGCTCGGCCTGATATCCCTAAACGGAATCTGGCGATTGGGGGTATTGCACGAGCCTGAACGTGCCTGGCTGGAGCATAAGCGGAAGCCGCAAAATTATTCGACAGGGCTCAGCTCGAGGGTGGCCAGGGCGCTGGTCAATCTGGCCGTGCCTCGGATAAACGGTGCCACGCTCATGGATCCCTGCTGCGGAATGGGAAATGTATTGATCGAGGCATTCTCGATGGGAATCCCGGCCGAGGGGCGTGACATCAATCCGCTCGCGGTTCGCGGAGCGAGGGTGAATCTCCGGCACTACGGTTATGATGACAATAAAGTTGCCGTCCAGGACATGAACACGCTGCATGGACATTATGATGCCGCTGTACTGGATTTGCCGTATAATCTGTGTTCCGTCTTTCCAGAGGATGAGCAGTTGCGGATGCTGAAAAGCTTACGCCGCTTGTCAGATCGTGCTGTCATCGTCAGTACGGAGCCGCTAAGAGAGCAGCTGACGGACACGGGGTGGAAGGTGCTTTCTCATTGCACGACCCGCAAGGGGAGCTTTGTAAGGGATATTTGGCTGTGCGAATAAACGGCTACCCGATTTATTCGGCAGGATCATATCGATACTTCTCCAAATCAATGATGCCTTTGTGATTGACGGCAACGCCTTCGTCCTGCAGATACAGCTCCTGCATGAGCCTGGACTCATCGTCTTGGATCGCGATTTCTCCTTTGGCGTTGATGACCCGATGCCACGGCAGCTTGTGAATATGACTGAGGGTGTGAAGTATTCTGACGACCTGCCGGGCGCCCCTTGGGCTGCCGGCCAGTCTGGCCACTTGTCCATAAGTCATCACGTATCCTTCCGGAATGCTCTGAATCACTTCAATGACGCGTTTTGTAAACGGCTGCATTTATGTGTGCTCACTCCATTTTCCATATAAATAAAAAGGGCGTCCCGACAGGCAAGGAAAACCTCGGGACGTTCCTTTTTTTGACAGGATCCTTAAACCATTTCAACGGGTGAATCCCGGTACGAAGTAGTGCTTCACGACTTTGTTGCCTGGTCTTAGTACGACTTGCTGTAATCGACCACATTGCGGGACAACGGCTCCCCGTTGACGTAGCGCTTTAAATTCTCCAGGAAAATATCCACGGCACGCTCGCCGTATCGATCCGTATCGCCTGCCATGTGAGGCGTCATGATGACGTTGTCCAGGTTCCACAGCGGATGGTCCGCAGGAAGAGGCTCTTCCTCGAAGACATCCAGACCCGCGCCTGCCAAAGCTCCGGATTGCAGCGCTTGGACCATGTCGTCAGTGACCACGGTCTGGCCGCGGCCTACGTTCACGAAGAAGGCGGAGTCCTTCATCGCCGAGAATCTTGCCGTATTGAACAGTCCGCGGGTTTCATCGGTCAGCGGCAGGATATTGACGATGTAATCGCCTTGCGCCAGTGCTTCATCGAGCTGATCGACCTTATACATCGATTCTACGTTAGGATCGGACTTGCCGGAGTTGCGGACCCCGACGGTCCGCATGCCGAACGCCTGGGCGACCCGTGCCGTATGGCTGCCGATTTGGCCGACGCCGACGATGACGATGGTTTTGCCGGCCAATTCCGTGAACGTGCCGGATGTATCCCACTTGTTGTTCGACTGCTGACGGATCGCGAGATGAAGGTTGCGGTTGAAGGCCAGGATCATCGCAAAAATATGCTCCGTGATCGGAACGCTATGTACGCCGCTGGCGTTGGTCAACTGAATGCCTTTTTCCTCTAGTTCACGGAGCGGCATTTTATCCACCCCGGCCGACCAGGCTTGAATCCATTTGAGTTTGCTGTCGGCGGACAATACCTCGTCCTGCATGGAGCGTGACCAGCCGATCATGATCTCGGCATTCCGAACGATGCTTCCCGTCAACTCTTTCGCTTTTGTCACCAACAGGTCATAGTCGGGGGCAATCTCCTTGATTTTTTGCTGCTGCTCGGCGGTTAAGTCGTGTATGGCCACGATGTTCGGCATGGTACTACCTCCTAAGGAATATGATGTTCAACCAGAATCATAGCGAAAATCTCTTAGGGAACATATTATCAGAAATCATCGCTCTGCGCATGAACGAACGGACGCGATTGGTAAATTTGTACATGAATTATTGTCCGATTTATGGTAAATTGAAGCTTCATCATATTTTTAGGCGAATTTGATGTACCCCTCATACTATTTTCAGATGTTCTTGCTCAAACTATAAACGAACCAGGAAAACATGGTGGCAGTGCTTAGACTGCTAGCGATAAAAGATGATTGGAAGGAAGTGTCGTAGTTGAGCCATTCGGCTGAGGGAGCTATGGATCGTTTGTTTGTTGCCGTGCGTCTGCCATCGGAGGTCTCCTCCCGGATACAGGATTGGACGGAAACATTGAGGAAGCAAGCCAATTTCAAAAAATGGGTTCATCCGCAGGATTATCACATTACCTTACAGTTTCTGGGCGATACGCCCTCTCATCGCATAGCGGAGCTTACCGGTGCGCTCCAGGAGGTAGCCAAGGAACGCAAGCCCTTCAAGCTCAGTCTTTATGATGCCGGCGTGTTCGGGGCAAGCGGCTCCCCAAGGATTCTATGGGCTGGGGTCGGCGGGAATCTGAATGCGCTCGCTGAACTGCAGCAATCGGTCGTGTCGCGGATGGAATCTTTCGGATTCGTACCGGAGGAGCGTCCCTTTCGACCGCATATTACGGTTGGCCGGAAATTTCAAGGAAATCAAACATTTTCTATGGATGTTATCGGAAAAGGACCCGAACCTATCCAGTGGGACGTGCTAGAAATGGTTCTTTTTCGAACAAATTTACAGGCGAGCCCGATGTACGAAACCGTAGGTGTGGCGCGGCTTTCGACCATTTTTTGAAATTGAAAATAGAATGTTCATAAAATTACCATGTTTTCAACGCCTAAAAATGTGGTTACATAGTGTAGAAATGTGCCGACATCATAGGAGGAAAAATATGGTTATGAAAGTGCTACGGCAAAATCGCTGGGTTGCGCTGCTCATCGGAGCGCTCTTTGTGAGTTTGTCTCTTATAAGTTTGCTTGGAATGCAATCGAAAACGACGGAAGGGAAAGAGCCAAAGCAGGACATGCCCAAATTTGTAACGGCTGCTCCGGTTCCGGAAGGCGACCCTGATCACTACGTTAAAGCTGAGAATAGGCAGCAGGATAGGGAACCTGTCAACATTTTGTCTTCAATTGTTTTCCAAGAGTGGAATAAGCCGGGGAGCAAGGTTCATGCTTTTTCAAACGCAAAAGGCATTGGTTTAGCCTCCGGGAATATCAACTCGAAAGCATCATTGAAGACTGCAGATGAGAAGAAGAAAGCAACCAAATCTCAGGCTGCGGACGGGAAACCGGCAAAACAAAAGGGGACTCATGTCGTCAAATCCAAGGCGGAAAGCCTATCACCCCCCACAACTTTATTCTTCACAAGAACAAATACGTTAACCCAGGACCAAAAAGACAAAGCGACCTGGACCTATGATTTGTCAGCTGAAGAACTGCTTCTGCTCCAGAAGATTGTCATGGCAGAGGCGGAAGGCGAACCGTACGAAGGCAAGGTGGCAGTTGCCAACGTTGTCTTAAACCGGCTGCGGTCAGCCAATTTTCCCGATACGATTACCGATGTCATCTATCAAAAGCATCAATTTAGTCCTGTAGCGAACGGGCGTCTTAAACGTGTCCAGCCGAACGAAGAGACGATTAAGTCCGTGAATGCGGCGCTTCATGGCCAAAAAGAGGTGAAGGACGATACGTACTTCTTCCTGTCTTTGAAGCTGGCTCAGGATCTCACGGTGCATCATTCCAGGACTTTTGTTAAAAAAATAGGAAATCACTCTTTTTACAAGTAGTGCCCATAAGGGTAAACTAGGATGTAGGAGGTGTGTTTAACCATGAATATTACGTATTATGGCCATTCCAGCATATTGGTGGAAGAAGGCGGCGTTCGTGTCATCATCGACCCGTTGCTGTCCGGTAATCCGGGTTCCGGCATCGAACCCAGTGACGTGAAAGTGGATGCAGTGGTTCTGACGCATGGGCACTCCGACCACTTTGGCGACTGCATCGAAATTGCGAAGCAGAATGATTGTCCGATTATTGCCGTGTACGAGCTCGCCGTGTATTGCGGCCAGCAGGGAGCCAAATCCCATGGAATGAATATCGGCGGAAGCGCGCAGTTCGACGGTTTTAAGGTGAAGTTTACCCCGGCCTTTCATTCTTCCTCCATCTCGGTGGGGGATACCTGGATCTATGCGGGGCAGCCTGGAGGCGTCATTCTGACCATGGGCGGAAAAACGTTCTATCATGCTGGCGACACAAGTTTGTTTGGCGATATGCGCCTGATCGGAGAGATGAACAACATCGATGCAGCCGCGCTGCCGATCGGGGATATGTTGACGATGGGCCCGCAGGACGCCCTGCTGGCCGCACAGTGGATTCGTGCGAAGCATGTCATCCCAGTGCACTATGACACGTTCCCGGGCATTAAACAGGATGCAAGGGCCTTCTGCGACGAACTGGCCCAAACGGGCATTCAGGGTCATCCGTTGAAAGCAGGAGAAACGCTGGAAATATAGATCGATTTATACTTAAAAAAGCTTCCCTGTACATAGGACAGGGAAGCTTTTTGGTAGAGGATAAGTGCATAAGCGCGTTCTTGGAACAGGATGCATATTAGGGCTGGTCCGCCAATATTTTGACGGCATCTTCGGGATAAACGGGTATGCGTCCTTCGGTCAGCAATCCCATCACCTGGCCGGCGCAGTGGTCGGGCTCCAGATGAGGCGTGCGCTGCCGGACCGCTCCGTTACGCTTCTTCTCCACCTGGTCATAATGATCGGACAGCAGGTTCAGCCACTTGTCGATCACGGCAGGGGAGTCGAGAATTTCCCCGTAGCCTTCGCTGACAAAGAAGTGGGAATTCACTTCTTCCTGTCCCGGGATAGGCTCATAGAACAGCATCGGAATTCCCTTGGCGGCTCCTTCCGTGCATGTCATCCCTCCGGGCTTCGTAATGAGAAGATCGGACACGTCCATCAGTTTATGTATATCGTCCCGATAACCGAGAACATGAATGTTGGGATGCTGGAAGATCGGATCTTCGCGCATGCTGGCAACCAGCTTATCGTTCTGTCCCATACAGAAGACCAGCTGGATATCATCGGCCCTGGCGGCCAGCTTGCTGAGCAGCTCCTTGTTGAATACGAGCCCCCATCCGCCTCCCATGATCAGCACGGTGGGCATGTTCTTTAATTCAAGCTCGGCCTGCAGCGCAACCCGGCTGCCTCTTTCCCAGAACTTCGGATGCACCGGAATGCCGGTCACATGGATGAATTCCGGCTTAATCTCCCGCAGCATGAGCATCTTTTTCACATGAGGCGTCGATACGAGATATTCATCAACTTCCGGATTGACCCAGGTGCCGTGCGCATCATAGTCGGTAATCAGCGTATAGAGCGGAACATCAAGCCCCTGGCGCTTCAGACGGGAGACCACGGCGTTGGGAAACGGGTGGGTGCATATGATCAGATCCGGTTTCAGCTCCTCGATGACCCGCTGGGCCTGCGCATAGAAAATCCGATGCAGCGCGAGCCGCGTCAGACGGTTTAACGATTTCTTATATTGCGAACGGTACAGCATGCCGACAAGGCGCGGCCGGGTGCTGACGGTTTTTCGATAAGCGGACAAAATTAACGGCCCCACGGTGGGATTCAAAAAATTGCCAAGTTCAATGACGCGGCAGTGGATGCGGGGATTCATCCGCTGTATACCTTCAGCCAGCGCATACGCCGCTTGCGTATGTCCTGTGCCGAAACCCTCTGAGAAGAGGAGCACTCTTGTATATCGCATGGTTTCACCTACTTCTTTCTCCCTCTATCTTACAAAACAGGAATCATTTTTTGAAGAGCGGCGCGAAAAAAAAGAGTATGCATCCTAAGTATACGCGCAAAAGGGAAAAGCATTTCAATTATTTTACCGGCGGACTTTTTCTTTCATTAGACGTTATGATAAGATTTGAACCCTGCATCCGCATTTTCAAAAAAATTTAACGAAAGATATTGCAACGCATCCGATAATCTGGTAAAGTGATTTTTGACCGAATGACCAGAATTGTATTTTGGTCAGTTTCGAAAGAAAAGGCCAATCAAAAGAAGATCGTAGAAGGAGGGGTAAGCATGCCAGCTGTGGACCGACGGAAGCAGGTGCTAGATGCTGCCTCCAAGTCGTTTGCTTTGTTCGGATACAAAGCGACGACGATGGAACAGGTGGCGAAGATTGCAAATGTTGGGAAAGGCACGATCTACACGTTTTTCACGAATAAGGATGAGCTGTTCGACGAGATCCTGCTATCGGCCATCATGGAGATGAAACGTCTGGCCGAACGGGAGATACGGAAGGACAGGGATTTCTTTGACAATCTCTACCGGGTGCTGGATGCGCTGCTTGAATTCCGAAGCGAGCATGAGCTGTTCATCAAGCTGTCGCAGGAAGTTCGGGACATCGGCACGCCTAAGGCGCATGAGGGATTGACGAAAGTGGAGAACGGAATCGTCGGGTATCTCAAGGGAATCGTGGAGAATGCCATTTCGATCGGTGAGATCAAGCCGCTGGATGCTCAGGTGGTATCCTTTGTGATGCTGAAGCTGTACGTTGCGCTCACGACCGACTTCAATCAGCTTCACAAGCCGCTCAGCAAGGAACAGATCAAGGAATATATGATGGTGTTCTTGGCTGACGGGCTCAAAGCCTCCTCGTAAGAGGAAGATGCAATCTCCTTCGTGATGAGGAAGGCGGACTCTCTTGGCTTGAGGGATCGCCTTCCTTGCCAGGGATCGTTTTTTTTGGTCTAAACTGACCAAATGAGCATATTGGTCATTGTGTACTGGAATGAAGATGTGATTTGCCGTAAGAGCAGATTCATGTCGGCTGGTTAACTGCTGTATCTAAAGAAAAAAAGGAGAGAGACTGGATGAAGTCATTATCTGTGTTTGCCAAAGATCTTGGTGCCGCCGTTCGGAATAAAAAAATATTGATTCCGATCATCGCGGTGCTGTTCATACCGGTCATGTACAGCGGTATGTTCCTCGGGGCCTTCTGGGACCCGTACGGAAAGATGGAGGATTTGCCCGTAGCGGTCGTCAATAACGACCAGGGCGCTGTTTTTGAAGGAAAGACGCTTCACGCCGGCGAGGATTTGGTGGCCGAGCTGAAGAAGGGAAAAGATTTTAATTGGCAGTTCGTTAACCGGAGTGAAGCTGAGCAGGGCATGCAGGATAACAAATACTACATGACCATCAGCATTCCGGAAAATTTCTCGCAGCAGGCGACAACGTTAATGGATGAACATCCGCAGCCTGCGCAAATCGTCTTCGAGCCGAACGAAGGCTACAACTTTCTTGCGGCACAGATCGGCGGATCTGCCGTGAAGCAGATTCAGTCCAAGGTGTCGGCGAAAGTGACGGAAGCCTACACGGAAACCCTGTTCGACCAAGTGGCCAAAGTATCTGACGGCCTAAGCGAAGCGGGGGACGGCGCCACGAAGCTGTCCGAAGGTGCCGTGAAGCTGGACGACGGCGCAGTGAAGCTCAAAGAGAACCTGGCTAAACTCGTCAGCGGCACGCAGGAGCTGCAAGACGGCATCGCGCCATTGACGCAGGGCGTGCAGGAGCTGAATAGCGGTGCCGGCAAGCTGAACACGGGAGCGGGCTCCCTCGCCTCCGGCCTGGATCAGCTTAAGGCGGCTCACAGCCAGCTGCAAGCAGGGGCTGAAGAGGCCGGCAAGGGCGGCGCCAAGCTGCAGGCCGGCATTGAATCGGCCGCAGCCGGCAGCACGGCCTTGAATGAAGGCCTGCAAGCCAACCAGGCAGGGGCAGCCCAGCTTGCCGCGGGAGCGAAGAGCGCTCATGATGGCAGCGGCAGCCTGAAGGCCGGCCTGAATCAATCGCTGGAAGCCACGGCTGCGCTGGAGCAAGGCGCAAAGGCCGTTGCGGACGGCCTGAAGCAGCTGGCCGAAGGCAATCCGGAGCTGGCGCAAAGTCCGGAGGTTCAGAAGCTGCTGGCCGCGAGCCAGTCCGTCGCCTCCGGCACGAGTGAGCTGAATGCCGGTCAGAAGCAGCTGGCGCAAGGCGCAGCGGAGCTGAACCAAGGCACGCAGCAGCTGCAGGAAGGCGCAGGCAAGCTGAGCGCCGGCGCGAACCAGCTCGCTGACGGCGGCAAACAGCTCGCCGCGGGCGGCCAAGAGCTGCTGGCCGGCGCCAAACAGCTGAACGCCGGCCAAAACCAATTGGCCGACGGCATGAAGCTGTTCGGCACGAAGCTGAGCGAAGCGGCAGCCGGCGGCAAGGAGCTTGCCAGCGGCGCGGCCGCCCTGTCGCAAGGCACGCAGCAGCTGGCAGGCGGAGCCGGCAAGCTGGGAAGCGGCGTAACGACCCTCGCTGACGGCTCGAAACAGCTGGATTCCGGGGCTGGCGAGCTGGTTAACGGTATGAACGAATTGAAGGAAGGCAGCGGGGAGCTTGCAGGCAAGCTGAACGAGGCTGCCGACAAGACTGGCGGTATCCAAACCACCGACGAAACGGTCACGATGTTTGCCGGACCGGTTCAGGTAGATGAGCATAAAGTGAACGAAGTACCGAACTACGGTACCGGATTCGCGCCATACTTCCTGTCGCTCGGCTTGTTTGTCGGAGCCTTGCTCTGCACGATTATTCTGCCGATCCGTGAGGCATCGGTACCGAACGCATCGGGCTGGAACCGGTTTGTCAGCCGTACGCTGTCCTTTGCCGGCATGGGATTGATTCAAGCGCTGTTGGCTTCGGTTGTCATGCTGTACGGATTGAAGCTTGAGGTTCAGAGCGTTCCGCTCTTCTATCTCTTCTCCATCATTACCAGCTTGTCGTTCATGTTCCTGGTGCAAATGTTCGTCACATGGCTGGATCAGCCTGGACGCTTCGTCGTCATCGTAATCCTGATCCTTCAATTGACAACGAGCGCGGGCACGTTCCCGGTAGAGCTGATTCCGAACTGGATGAAGGCTTTGAATCCGCTGCTGCCGATGACCTACAGCGTAAAAGGCTACAAAGACGTCATTTCCACGGGAAGCTTCGACGGCATGTGGGCCAACGTGGGCGTACTGGTCGGATTCGGTCTGGTGTTCCTAGTGTTGACCGCGGTGTACTTCCTGGCAATCCGAAACAACAAGCAAGCAGCAGACGCCGATACAGCGGTGACTGCGTAAGAAGAGCTTCTATATAATATGTAAGGAAAAGGACTTTCCCGGAGGATCGAACAGATCCAGGGGAGGTCCTTTTTTTGATGAGCCGATATAACGTGGCGATCATCGACGCGATACCGGGTATGGTTGCGTCAAGGTTCATCGGCCCCCCTCAACCTGCTGCTGGAAATACTCCCGAGAACCGATCATGAAGGAGCTTCATTTTATATAGGATGGATGGTCAGGATGATCACGGCTTCACTGCCGGAGAGAGGAGTGAGCGGCCAAAGCGGAGCGATATGATAACGAATTACGAAAAAAGTGATGAAAACCGCTTGTTCGGAATGTTCTATTTGCATGTTTTTTTGCACTATTCTACATAATATTTAACTAACTTTTGTGATTACTCTCACAAAAACAATTCTTATCAAATTCATAAAAACTTTGAATTGCCTGCATTGTATGACGGTGATAAAATATATAGAACTAATTAATCTTACGTGTTAGGTAAATGTTAACCCTTGTCGCTTTTGCACAATACTGCATCGCCTCAAGACAGTGTCTCCACTGCAGGAGAGGATTGATGTCCAACCTTTACGAGGTTGTTCAAAAAGTCCGCTTTTGATCACGAAGTGAATCAGGAAGCCACTCGACATCGAATCTTGAATTCAGCCGGGCCTTCCGGTGCTCACGTACCAAAACGTACGCTCCACTCCTCAGTCCCTAGCTTCATCCAATCTTCTCGGTGCTGAAAACCGACCTTTTTGAACACGCACTTTATGTTTTCTGTTATTGATCAGCAGCATTTTATTCTATAAAAAGAAAGGTTGCATCTTATGAAACATACTGATTTTCCCCAGAAACAGGGCCTCTATGATCCGCAGTTCGAAAAAGATGCTTGCGGTATGGGTTTCGTTGCCCATATCAAGGGTAAGCCATCCCATGAAATCGTCAGCAGCGCGCTGACCATGCTTGCCAATATGGAGCATCGCGGCGGTCAGGGCAGCGAGCCGAACTCCGGCGACGGTGCGGGAATCATGTTGCAGATTCCTCATTCCTTCTTTGCTGCCGAAGCGGCGAAACTGGGCTTTGAGCTTCCCGAAGCCGGGCATTACGGTGCAGGCATGCTGTTCCTTTCCCATGATCCTGCCGTCCGTTCGGCACATGAGGAGCAGTTGGCTTCGATTATTGCCGAAGAAGGCCAGACCCTGCTTGGCTTCCGCGATGTACCTACCCATGATGAAATGCTGGGCAAGTCCGCAAAAGCGGCAAAGCCGTATGTCCGCCAAGTGTTCATCGGACGCAGCGCCGACATTCAGGATGATCTCTCGTTCGAGCGCAAGCTGTATGTCATCCGCCGCCGCGCCGAGCTGGCGATCCGTTACAGCGGCAAGCCCGAAGGCGACAGCTTCTACGTATCCAGCCTCTCCTGCCGAAAAATCGTATATAAAGGCATGTTGACGACGGAGCAGGTGGGGGAATTTTACCTGGACCTGCAGGATGAGGGCTTGGAATCGGCGATAGCGCTCATTCACTCCCGTTTCAGCACGAATACGTTCCCGAGCTGGGAACGTGCGCATCCGTACCGTTTCATGATTCACAACGGCGAAATCAATACGCTGCGCGGAAATGTAAACTGGATGCACGCGCGCCAGTCCATGTTCGAGCATGAGCTGTTCGGAAGCGATTTGGAGAAGGTGAAACCTGTCATCAACCCGGACGGATCCGATACCGGGATGTTCGATAATACATTTGAATTCCTGTACCTCAGCGGTCGTTCCCTGCCGCACGTGGCCATGATGATGGTTCCCGAGCCGTGGAGCAACCATGAGAGCATGGATAAGACCAAAAAAGCATTCTACGAATACCACAGCACGCTGATGGAGCCATGGGACGGACCAGCGGCGATGGCATTCACGGACGGCGTTCAGATCGGCGCCACCCTGGACCGGAACGGGCTGCGCCCATCCCGTTATTACGTAACGAAGGATGATCTGATTATCCTGTCCTCCGAAGCTGGCGTTCTGGACGTTGCGCCGGAAAATGTGCTGTACAAGGATCGCTTGCGTCCTGGACGCATGCTGCTTGTCGACACGAAGGAAGGCCGCATCATTTCCGACGAGGAAGTCAAAGCCAGCATCGCGGCGGAGCTTCCATATTCCGAATGGCTGGATGAGCATCTGGTAGAGCTGCATGATCTTCCTGATGCGCCGGAACTTCCGGATCCGAAGCATGAGAATGTGCGTCAGCTCCAACAAGCGTTCGGCTACACGTACGAGGAACTGCGCAAAGTGATCGAGCCGATGGCGATCACCGGCGCGGAAGCGATCGCTTCCATGGGATATGACGCACCGCTTGCAGTGCTGTCCGACCGCCCGCAGCGGCTGTTCAACTACTTCAAGCAGATGTTCGCCCAAGTAACGAATCCGCCGATCGATGCGATCCGCGAGGAGCTGGTCACTTCGACGGCGACGACGATCGGCCCGGAGCGCAATCTGCTGAAGCCGGAACCGGAAAGCTGCCGCCACATCCGCCTGGATTCGCCGGTGCTGTCCAACGAAGAGTTTGCGAAGCTGCGCCATGTCCGCCGTCCGGGCTTCAAGTCCATGACGATTCCGATTTTCTTCCCGGCGGCCGAAGGAGCCGAAGGGCTTCGCAAGGCGATCGACACCCTCTGCGAAGCCGCGGATCGAGTCATCGCCAAGGGGCATAACATCCTGATCCTGTCCGACCGCGGCGTGGATAAGGACAATGCGGCGATTCCTTCGCTGCTAGCCGTTTCGTCGCTCCATCATCACCTGATTTCTCAGGGAACTCGGACCAAGGTGGCGATCCTGCTTGAATCCGGCGAACCTCGCGAAGTCCATCATTACGCTCTGCTGCTCGGTTACGGCGTGAGCGCGGTCAACCCGTATCTTGCGTTCGAAACGCTGGACGACATGATTCAGGAAGGCATGCTTCGCGGCATCTCGCATGAGAAGGCTGTGAAAAATTACATTAAAGCGGCAAGCAAAAGCGTCGTGAAAGTGTTGTCGAAGATGGGGATCTCCACGATTCAGTCCTATCGCGGCGCACAAATCTTTGAAGCCGTCGGCCTGAAGGAAGATTTCGTGGAGAGCTACTTCACGCGGACTCCGTCCCGCATCGGCGGCATCGGCCTGGAGGAAGTGGCCAGGGAAACGCTGGCCCATCACGAGCGTGCCTTTACCGATAAGGACGGCAACGATAAAGCGCTGGATTCAGCCGGCGAATACCAATGGAGAGCGGACGGGGAAGAGCATTTGTTCAATCCGAGAACCATCCATTTGCTGCAGCAGGCCGTCCGGACCAATGACTACGCAACTTACAAGAAGTACGCCGAGCTCGTGCAGGGTGAGAATGAGCAGCATCTGACGCTTCGCGCCCTGCTCAAAATCAAGCCGGCCGGCAAACCGGTGCCGCTCGATGAGGTTGAATCCGCGGAGTCCATCATGCGCCGATTCAAAACGGGCGCGATGTCCTTTGGCTCCATCAGCAAGGAAGCGCATGAAAGCCTCGCGATCGGGATGAACCGCATCGGCGGTAAGAGCAACACGGGTGAAGGCGGAGAGGATCCGGCCCGCTTCATTCCGGATGCCAACGGCGATTCCCGCCGAAGTGCCATCAAGCAGGTGGCGTCGGGACGTTTCGGCGTCACCTCCAATTACCTGGTGAATGCGGACGAAATCCAGATCAAGATGGCGCAGGGAGCGAAGCCGGGTGAAGGCGGACAGCTGCCGGGCCGCAAGGTATACCCTTGGGTGGCCGAGGTCCGCGGTTCGACGCCGGGCGTAGGGCTGATCTCGCCGCCGCCGCATCATGATATTTACTCCATCGAGGATTTGGCGGAGCTGATCTATGACCTGAAAAATTCCAATCCGCGTGCGGATATCAACGTGAAGCTCGTATCCGAAGTGGGCGTAGGCACGATTGCCGCAGGCGTTGCGAAGGGCCGCGCGGACATCATCCTGATCAGCGGTTACGATGGCGGCACGGGTGCTTCGCCGCAAGGCTCCATCCGTCATGCAGGCATGCCTTGGGAGCTTGGGCTTGCCGAGACCCATCAAACCCTCATCATGAACAATCTGCGTGACCGCGTGGTGCTGGAGACCGACGGCAAAATGCTGAACGGGCGCGATTTGGTGGTGGCGGCACTTCTAGGAGCCGAAGAGTATGGATTCTCAACGGCACCATTGATTGCCGTCGGATGCATTATGATGCGCGTCTGCCAAATGGACACCTGCCCGGTTGGCGTGGCCACACAGAATCCGGAGCTGCGCAAGAACTTTACGGGAGATCCGGAGCATGTCGCCAACTTTATGCGCTTTGTCGCTCAAGACATGCGCGAGCTGATGGCTGAGCTTGGCTTCCGTACCATTAACGAGATGATTGGTCGTACGGATTGCCTGGATGCCGTCAAAGCGGAACATCACTGGAAGAAGAAAGGCGTGGATATTTCGGCATTGCTGTATACGCCGGAGCTGCCGGAGGGCAGCACGCGCTACCGTACCCAAAGACAGAATCATGGTCTGGAACAGACGCTGGATATGCGTTCGCTGCTGGGCACCGCGGCGCCGGCATTGGAATCGGGAGCTGCGGTGAAGGGCACCTTCCCGATCACGAACGTGGACCGTGCCGTGGGAACCATCCTGGGAAGCGAAGTCACGCGCAAGTATGGTGCTGCCGGATTGCCGGAAGACACCATTCAATTCGCCTTCGTGGGTTCCGCAGGGCAGAGCTTCGGCGCATTTGTGCCGAAAGGGATGACGTTGACGGTTGAAGGGGATGCCAACGATTATATCGGTAAAGGCCTTTCCGGCGGAAAGCTGATCGTAAAGCCTTCACCTAAAGCAACCTTCAAAGCCGAGGAGAACATTATTGCGGGGAATACCGCATTCTATGGGGCTACAGGCGGAGAAGCCTATGTAAGAGGCATTGCCGGCGAGCGTTTTGCCGTACGTAATTCGGGCGCGAGCATCGTCGTCGAAGGCGTCGGCGATCATGGTTGCGAATATATGACCGGCGGCCGGGTGGTCGTTCTCGGGGAAACCGGACGCAACTTCGCGGCCGGGATGTCCGGCGGCATAGCCTACGTCTATGATCCTGAGGGAACCTTCGTGGATCGCTGCAATCTGGAGATGGTGCTTCTGGAACGCGTCGAGGATGGAACGGAAGCGGAAGCCCTCCACCGTCTTGTCCGGCAGCATGAGCAGTATACCGGCAGCGTGCCGGCACAGCAAATTCTGGGAGACTGGGATCAAGCGCTCAGCCGCTTTGTCCGTATCATTCCGAAGGATTACAAACGCATGCTGCTGCATATCGAGAAGGTACAAGATCAAGGCCTGACGGGGGAAGCAGCGCTCCTCGCCGCCTTCGAGGCGAATATGAAAGAGCTGGCACGTACAGGGAACTAGAATCCAAAACGTATGACGGGAAACCACATTGTATTCTTTAATGAATGCAATGTGGTTTTTCTTCATATATAAATAAATTACAAGGGTTTAAGAATCTTCTATGGTGATGACAGGATTCACCAAAAGAAAATTCGACAAAATTAGAACCGGAAGCATAGGACAAAGGCTCCACAAGACGACAGCATCATGTGATTTCATTCGTTATAATATTGGTAAGTAAGTTGTTGGGAAGATATGCGTTATCATCGTGTTCATGCAGCAGGGATGGAGATGAAACTATAGATAAGCGAGGTAGTTGAAGAAATGAGTGTGGACAAGGAGAGAGGCTCCGGAAGCACCGAGCAGCGGCTTGACCAGCAGAAGACGAACATCGACATCAATAAGCTCATGACTCAATTGGGAATCCATCCTGATAAATGGCTGCAAATGGAGGAAACTCATAACGATTAATACATTTGTCATTGCTAAACATGACTCTAGTGAAAATCCCCGATACCGCTATGTTGGACATAGTGAGTAACGGGGATTTCCATCTTCATGATCTGCATTATTTCATGGAGCGTTCCATGCGAACAAAAGCAATAAATCTTTTGGCTTCCTCTTCGGTTAACTTGCGGCCATCCACCGTGAGATTGAACCGCTCCAGCAAATCCTGGTCCGAAAGCTCAAGTCCGTCCACAAATGAGCGAACCTCCGGGTCAAGCACCGATTTCTCCAATGTTGTTCTCCCGATCAGATAGTCTATGGATACGTCAAAGAGGTCTGCCAGGCGGGTCAATGTTTCAAAATCCGGCTTGCGCCGGTTTTTTTCGTAATGGGATAGTGCAGCACGAGTAATGCCGACAGAGGTAGCGAGTTCTTCTTGAGTCCACCCGCGCTGTTCACGTAGTTCTGCAATTCGTTCTCCGTAGTTCATGCTTTGATCCCCCTTTCAATTGCTTGGCATACCTGATGGTGTGATTAGAAAAATGCGTCGATTCTATATAAAGCAGCTTAATGTACGTAAAGTCACGGTTGGGTGATGAGAGGATCGTAAAATTACGCAACATCCTAAATTTACACACGGAAGGTAGAAAATGACGATTTTTCTATTGACTCGATACGATATGTATCGTAAAATTGGAAAATAAAACGATACAATTTGTATCTGTTATCATTTTTAAGTGACACTTAGTATCATTTTATCCATCGATAAAATGTCCCATACCAGAATTTATAGAAATAAAGGAGAATTAAATTCCTGATGTCAAGCGAAACGAAGCATCTTATTAAGGTAGGGATTAGAGTCATGGAGATTGGTCCCCTGAGCCTGCACGGCAGAAGCCACGATGTGACGCCGATCGAGCTGGGTCCGGAGAAGCTTGTTTTCCTGTGTCCCTGGGATATCCCCATGAGTCCCAAGATAAAGCTGCGTTATGAAATCGATGACATGTTTGATCATATTCAGGTTTATGGGAGGATACAGACTCAAGAGCCATTGCATGATTATCGGTTGTATCAGGTTCAAATATGTACGGATCGTGATCAAAAAGCACGGATAACGGGCATGCTTAACCGGATGATAAGCAGTCATGTGGCGTTTAGCCATGCCGTTTATCAAAATTACATATATCGTTCGCCAGGCCAATATAATAAAAAGCTAATCATACAGTAACAAACTAGATACAGACATTTTACTATATTTAAGATGCTTGGTCATTAGTTCTTTTACCTTAAATCCGCTCACTCTTTTCACAGGGATCGGACTATTTTAATAGGCAGGTGAGTTAAATGGCGAGAAAATACAAAAATCCTCTGGTTACCGTCATTAACCCGAAATCTCCGGCAGCGGAATCGTATCGGGGGCTAAGGACGAACATTCAATTTTCCGTTCATGACAAACAGGTTAGGGTGATCATGGTTGGCTCGGCTCAAATGAACGAAGGCAAAACAACCACAGTTAGCAACTTGGCCGTCGCCTATGCGCATGAAGGCAAAAATGTGCTGTTGATTGAAGCGGATTTGCGCAAACCCTCACTGCATCACGTATTCGGCGTTTCGAACGATACCGGATTGACCAATGTCTTGGCCCAGCAGGTAGATGTTGAAGACGTCATTCGGCCGACGGCGGTTACGAATCTCTCCGTCATAACTTCCGGCTCTATTCCATACAACCCTTCCGAAATGCTAGGTTCCCACAACATGCAAATGTTAGTTCACGATCTTAAGCAACGCTACGACATGATTTTGTTTGATACCCCTCCCATATTGGCAGTGAGCGATGCGCTTATTGTCAGTGCTTTATGCGATGGCGTCGTTTTGGTTGTACTGGGTGGGAAGGTGAAGAAATCCCAGGTGAGAAAAGCCAAAACTCAACTTGAGCATGTTAAGGCCCATCTTCTTGGGGTAGTGCTTAACAATATAACGATCAGAGAAAATGAAGCAGAGCAGCTTTATTACGGTAGTAAGTGGTTGAAATGAAGAACCGCGACATTCTGGTTATGTTTCTGGATGAGTTGTACCAGGGGAGGCTTCCTTCCCTGAGTGAATCTCAATATGACAAACTGATGGAAGATGTCGAATTGTTTGATATCGGGCCCCAGGTTTTCTCAGGGCTTGAGCGAAAACAACTTCTTCTTCAAATCCCGGAAAAATTCCGGCGCAAATTAAGCTCTGATGCAAATACCGTACTCTTACAGAACCTTTTTATAAAAATCGAGCTCAAAAAGATCCTGCAGACCTTCGAAGCGTCCTGTATAGAAGCGATCCCTCTCAAGGGAACGCTGCTTGCAGAACGCTATTTTGGCGGTCTCGCAGCACGCGGCACAACAGATATCGACCTGCTTGTGGGCAAGGAGGACTTGCATCGAGCCGCCACGCTGTTGACGAATGCTGGATTTGTTAAAGCAGCGGGCGATGCTACACATTTTCATGAAGAATACGTCAAATCATTGGATAACGATAATTTTCCCTCGCTAACCATTGAATTGCATTGGAATATCAGCAGAGAGGATTTTACGGCTACGGATGTGTCACGTTTGTGGGACGAAGCTTGCGTGATGAGCGATTTTAATTACATTTACGAGCTAAGCCCGTTGCACACCTTTTACCATATTTGTCTGCACGGCATGAACCATCACATGATGTCGATGAAATACTTTGTTGACATTGCAACGCTTATACATTCCCTTGATACAAGGCTGGATTACGCGAAACTGTTGGATATGGCCGCTGCGGATCGAAATCTCTCGAAGGTATGGATCGCTTTGAATCTGGTTTACAGCATGTTCCCGCATCTTCAGGCACGATGGCCGCTGCCGCTGCTTTCATACAAGTTTAAATATCCAGGATGGAACCTTGAAAAGGCGCGTAAAGTTATGCAGGGTCGCAAGGGCTTTAGTTACTCATGGTTCAGAATGATGACCGCCTTCACGATCCATGATACTTGGAGGCAGCGATGGTCCCAGGTAGGATTCCTTATTTGGAATTTGCCGCTGCTGTGGATAAGAAAACGTGAAATTTTCAGATAGGATATTGTTACTATTTATTGGTTGTGATATGTAGCATTATCTAGTTGACATGATACAAATTGTATCATAAACTAATGCTCAAGAAGGAGGTGTTAAGTATGAAAAAGACCTACGAGGCTCCAAAAATTTTGGCACAGGGCAAAGTGGAGTTTGGCACGACTCGTCCCAGCAACCCGGGCGGCGGCGGAAACCCTATTTGGTAGTATTTATACATTCCTTTGTTCATCGTTCCATAAAGCGCTTCGCTGGAATTGAATTATTATAGGTGGAAGTCGAGGTTGATCATATGTATGTAGCAACGGCAATAGTCGGAAAGTCCCGGGTGTCCTTTAAAACCGAATCGAAACGGATAGCCGAATTTGTCGCCAAGCGATTTAGGGTATCCGCCATTTCTGGTCAGGATCCTCAGGCTGATTTGTATGTTCGTATTCGAGGTGGGTACGGAGAGCCATTTGATGATGGACCTGTCCAGATTTCTGTATCCGAACATCTAATTAACTTCAAACGCTGTGATTATCATATGATTTCATCCCGGGATTACAGTTCGGCGGAAATCCATGTCTATGACGAGTTTGCCCTGAAGCATGCATTAATTAATTTGTACAGCTCATGGCTAATCCATGGAGAGCGCGGACTGCTGATCCATTCCTCTTGTGTGGTTCAAGACGGCAAAGCGTGGATGTTCGCAGGCCAATCCGGTGCAGGTAAGTCGACTGTCGCTGAGCTGTCGCGTCCCCGTCCGATTTTATCTGATGAAGCTACGTTTCTGTACATAGAAGAAAACGGACGTGTAACCGTGTTCGATTCTCCATTTCGCAGCGAGATGGAGAATCCCTGTGAACTTGAGGAAGCCGAATTATCCGGCATCCATTACATTATTCAATCCCCTGAAGTGGAGCGTGTGTCCATAACGCCGTTGGATGGATTCGCGCTAATGCTGGATAAGGTGTTTTATTGGCGTCATGATCCTGAGGAAACAAGAAATATGATTGCTTTATGCAAGAAGGTAGTGCAGCAAGTACCTTCCTATCAGCTCTATTTTCAGAAAAATGATACGTTTTGGGAGAGGATTTCATGAGCCAAACACAAACGAGGCTGCTGATAAGAAACGAGCATGTTGAAAGCGAAATGATCGGAAACGAATGGATACTGCTGAACATGAAGGAGCATGTGGCAACCAAGCTGAATGAACTCGGGGGGTATATCTGGAGCATCATCCCGGAATATGGGCACATGGAAGGAATCATTGGAAAAATTGCGGAGGAGTATGACATTGACCGTCATACTGCTGAGCAGGACGTAAAACCATTTATTGAAGAACTGTTGGGCAGCGGCCTTCTGACGTATGCTGGATGAGGCCAGAATCGCCAACGAATGGATGGAAAGACGCGGGGGGATCCAACTTCCCTCCTTGGGGCGCAGCATGTACCCCTTCATGGTGGAGGGGGAGCTAAGTTCTTTTGAAAAGCTCAATCATGAGGAAGCCAGAATCGGTGAAGTCTATCTCTTTGTTACAGGAGCGGGAAGCCTCGTCTGTCATCGGCTTCATGACATTCATGGCGAAGGCAGCTTGAAACGATACATATTTAAAGGGGACACCAACATTGTCCCGGATGAGCCGGTACGGAAAGAACAAATCTTGGGACGGTTTACCGGAACTTATAAAAGGAAGGGTTGGATTCCTGCCGATCATTGGAAATTGTCGATTCTAACCTGGATAACGCTCAACATACCGCTGTGGCCAAAGATGGTAAGGCGGTATTTGTCGTTAAGAAGGCTTTAAATAGAAAGATGTGATGATATGAGGATATTACGAAAACGAGGATCGAGGATTTCGGAACGATTGGAAACGCATGGCAAACAGACGCCCTGGCTAATATTGCACGGAGACTTCAATCGTGATGTGCGTTTTGAACCGTTGCAGCTTGTGTTTACAGCTTCCAGGCTGCAGGTGCTGGATCGGGAAGGAAGGGAATTACTGGAGATTCCCAAGCGTAAAATGATGAACATCGACCTGGTTGAGGTCATCGGCGGTGGTTGTCTTGTCGCTGGCACTGCGGATGGCCCGGTTGAAATTTTACGATTCACGGAACCGTACCTTGAGTCCTGTCGCAAGGCTCTGCCGCAAGTCGAACAGTGGATAACGGATTCATCGCCGCATCGTATGGACCAATGCGGCGATTTGGATGAAAAGAAGGGGAAATGTGACCGCTGCGGCCGCGCAAAACGGACAGCTTCCGCTTTCTGCATGCGCTGCAATCCGAAATGGAGTACGGTGTCCCATCTTCTTCAGCGGAGCAGAGCCTATCGATCTTCTATCATGATGATGGGTATCATCGTAATCGTTACCGTTCTTGTATCCCTGGCACCACCCTACGTAATCAAATGGATCATTGATGAAATATCATCGCCTACTCGCTCAGACGGGGATTCCGCGTCATTGATATGGTTGGCCGCAATGCTCGCCGGTTTGTATATTCTGCAGGCATTGCTTCAGATGATCGAAGGTTATACGGCCATTAGGATCGGTGGACGCTTCCTTGGGGAGATTCGCAGAGATATGTTTCATGCCCTGATGAAACAATCGATGCGTTTTTTTGATAATCGGCAGGTATCTCAATATATCGGACGCATTAATCAGGATACGGATGCGCTCAAGAATTTTATGTCCCAAGGGATTGTTCACCTGACCTCTCAATTTTTATCCGCTATTTTTATTATGGGAATGCTGTTCTATTTGGATTGGCGCTTGACCCTGATGATCCTTCTGCCGCTGCCGCCGCTTGGAATCGTTGTGATGCGACTGTGGCCGAAAGTCCGGGACATGTGGTATGCCCAGTGGCAGTCGTCCATTCACGTTCAAAATATGGTAGGGGAGGCTCTTCAGGGAATACGAATCATAAAAGCCTTCTCCAAGGAACATGCTGAAAAAGCACGCTTTGATCAGGTCAATCAAAAATATGTTCATCGCATGATTTCAATTCAAAACTTATGGATGTTCATGACGCCGGTACTCACGTTATTCATTTCACTGTTTGCAGCCCTCGTATGGTTTGCCGGAGGACGGAGCGTGCTGGAAGGCAGCATGACTGTCGGAACATTAAGCGCATATGCATCGTATTTGATCATGTTCTTCGGTCCTGTCAAATGGCTGGCGCAATCCGCCAGCTGGATCAATGAGGTGCTGGGATCGGCCGAACGAATCTTTGAGGTGATTCAAACGCCTGCTGAAGTGAAGGATGACGAGAAAGCTCCGAGCTTTAACAACGTTCAAGGCGAAATCGTCTATGATCAGGTGGCTTTCGGCTATACGCAAGATCGACGAATTCTCCAAGGGATCAACCTACGAATAGCACCTGGCGAGATGATAGGCATCATCGGTCCGTCAGGAGCGGGGAAGTCGACCTTGATCCATCTGTTGTGCCGATTTTATGATCCGGACGAGGGGGACATCTATGTGGACGGACGAAGGCTTACCAGCATTAAGCAGGAGGAGTTAAGGAGAAATATTGGGGTAGTGTTTCAGGAAACCTTCCTCTTCGATGGGACCATAGCGCAGAATATCGCTTATGGATGTCCCGAAGCCAGTACAGAGGACATTATTCAAGCGGCAAGGACCGCAAATGCGCATGACTTTATATGCCGCCTCCCTGACGGCTATGAGACAAAGGTAGGAGAGAGAGGGCATCGGTTGTCCGGAGGAGAGAGGCAGCGTATAGCGATTGCCAGAGCCGTGCTGCTCGATCCTCCGATTCTGATCTTAGATGAGGCGACCTCCTCGGTCGATGTGGAGACCGAAGCTGTCATTCAGGAGGCGCTGGATACGGTGGTTCAAGGCAGAACGACTCTTGTCATTGCTCATCGGCTGTCGACTCTTCGGCGAGCGGATCGGCTTCTGGTTCTTGAAGGAGGGAGGCTAGTCGAGAGTGGAAGCCATGAAGAGCTTCTGAGACGCCAAGGGGTATATCATCGTTTGCTTCATGCAGCGCAGGCGAAAGCCCCGAAAGACGAATGGATACCGATGCAGGAGGTTGCTACATGATGGTAGCGAGAAGGGAAGTATGGGCTCAGGACCAAAGTCTTCGACTCTATCGTAACGGGAGAGGCGAACTAGAGGCGGAAAAAAACCGAGAGACAATCGGTAAAGTGCGCCTTGTTCTGACATTTCCGGTCACGAAGCCGGAGGGGTACGTTTCTGTACGCTCTGCATTGGATCAAGAGGTTCATTTTATCCTTTCGCTGGATGAACTGGATAAGAAAAGCCAGTCGGCTGCCAGGGAAGAACTGCAGCGAAGCTATTTGATTCCCGAAATATTGAAAATTATGGGAATCAAGCGCCGGGGCAGGAATTGGCTATGGGAAGTGGAGACGACGTATGGCAGGATCTCATTTCGCATAGACCAGCCGCAAGAGAGCATCGATTTCCTCTCGGAGAATGATTATACAATCAAGGATACGGAGGGCAGACGATACGTCCTCCGCGATGTTACACGTCTCGACAAACAGAGCAAGCTCTATTGGAATAAGATCAATTAGTTATAACGACTCACAAATGAGAGAATAGAGTACCAAAAAATGTAAACGCCTGCCGAATGGGGGCGTTTTTCTTTTTTGTTTCGGCCATGCATTTATATTTGTGTACGCTTACATGCCTAGAAATCATGTTGAAAGATCTGAATTTACTTTCTGATTGTGTAACAAAATGTATCGTTTGTAGGTAAATAAGACCAAATCAGTATTGACACGATACGAATTGTATCGTAAATTGAAGATGCTAAATGATACAAAATGTATCTACGGAAGCACATTTGCTTATGGACGGAGGAAATTCAGTGGAACTTGAAATTAAAGAGTATGCAACCGTGTTGAAGAAAAGGCTGTGGTTAATTCTCCTCGTGGTTGCCGTAGTCTGCGTACTCGTTGGATTTTACAGTTATCGAATGGTTGAACCCCAGTACGAAGCAAGCAACAAGATGATCGTGACCAATAAGACCGAAGAAAAAAAGTCTGTCCTTAGTTCAGATGATATGGATATGGGGATGCGTCTGGTTTATACATACAAAGAAATTATCGGAACTAGCGTGATTCTGGAAAAAGTGGTGGAACAGCACCCGGAATTGAAGCTGACCGTGAAAGACCTGATGGATATGATGGTGGTCGATACCGTACAGGATACACCTGTCATGACGATATCCGTCAGGGATTATAGTTACGATGGCGCGCTCAAAGTAGCGACGGCCGTTGCCGACGTATTCAAATCCGAAATATCCTCTATCATTCCCGGCGGGAACATCACCATCCTCTACGAGAATAACGCCGATCCCAGACCGGTCACTCCAAGTCCTTTGCTGTATGTCGTGATTGCTTTCGTTGTGTCGCTGATGCTGTCGATAGGTTTCTGTTTCTTGCTCGAATATTTGGATGATTCCATCCGCACCGACAAAGAGGTTGAACTGGTTCTCGGACTTCCGACACTGGCCGTCATACAGCACTTCAAGTCAAGTGACTTCAAAGCGAGAGGCAGCTCCGTATCAAGACGCAGTCCGGTTGAACCGCCCGGTTCCGGAAAGGCCATCGTTAACGCGTCCGAATAAACGTTGTTACTTAAAGCATACATCAGGTAATGCCTACTGAACCTCTACCACCGTAGGCACTCGATTATGCTGTGGGCATCCGTCAAACAGGATGGCTTAGACGTTCATCGTCGATGGCGTAAAGTGAGGAAGGGTTAGATGCCCTCTCTTGTTTACATAGAGCTTCACATGGAATACCCAATTTTCCGGTAAAACGAACGAATTAGGATAGAGGAGGAACGGACAATGGCAACCATTAAAAAGGCTATCATTCCTGCTGCCGGACTGGGTACTCGATTCTTGCCAGCTACAAAAGCAATGCCCAAAGAGATGCTTCCGATCGTGGATAAGCCTACGATCCAGTACATTGTGGAAGAAGCGATTGAGTCCGGTATCGAGGACATCATTATCGTTACAGGCAAAGGCAAGCGGGCGATTGAGGATCATTTCGACCATGCATTTGAACTGGAGCATAAGCTTAGGCAGACCAAGAAGCTTGAATTGCTTCATGAGGTGCAGCGGCCCTCTCGCATGGCGGACATTCATTATATTCGCCAGAAAGAACCCAAAGGGCTGGGGCATGCCGTATGGTGCGCACGAAAATTCATAGGCAACGAACCGTTTGCCGTCCTGCTCGGGGATGATATTGTTCGTGCCGAGAAACCGTGCATCAAGCAGTTAATCGAACAGTATGAACAGACCCGGAGTTCCGTGATTGGCGTTAAGTACGTATCTCCTGAAGAAGTACACCGATATGGAATCATTGATCCGTATCCGGTGCCCACCATCGGAGGACTGTCCAGAGTGCAAGGAATGGTAGAAAAACCGAAAGCCGAGGACGCACCTTCTAATCTGGCGATCATGGGACGTTATATTCTGACCCCGGCGATTTTCTCTTACCTGGAGCAGATGGAGGAAGGAATCGGCGGAGAGATCCAACTAACGGATGCCATTCAGCGAATGACTGAAATCGAGGAAGTGTATGCCTACCAATATGAAGGTACGCGCTATGATGTCGGGGAAAAGCTCGGGTTCATTCTTACATCGGTTGAATTCGCGTTGATGAAAGAGGAGCTGCGGCTTCCCCTTTTGCACGGACTTGAGCAAATGATACATAAGAACCGAACGTTGGCTAGATAGGAGATTGAATCAAGCCATGAATATCGAAACGATGGAAACAAGAACGTTGGAAACCGCTGCAGCCGAAGAATTTCCCGTGATGACAGGTGCGAGCTCTTTCCCGGTGAAGCCCCGTTTAGGGTACTTCCGGTTGAAACGGGCGACGGATGCCGTGCTATCCGCTGTTGGCCTTATTCTTCTTCTGCCTCTGTTTATGATCATCTTCGTGTGCATGAAGGTGGAAAGCCCCCGAGGACCGATGCTGTTCTCGCAGATTCGGGTAGGCAAGGACGGAAAAACGTTCAAAATGTACAAAATTCGCTCCATGGTCGTTAATGCGGAACAGCTTCAACAGAAGCTGGTTCACCTAAATGAGGTTGAAGGTGCCATGTTTAAAATGAAGAACGACCCACGGATCACGAAGGTGGGACGCATTCTTCGAAAAACGAGCCTGGATGAACTCCCGCAGCTGTGGAACGTACTGAAAGGCGAGATGAGCCTGGTCGGACCGCGGCCGCCACTGCCTGCGGAAGTAGAAGCCTACACCCCTTACGACATGCAGCGGCTGAGCGTGGTTCCGGGCTGTACCGGCTTGTGGCAGGTAAGCGGCAGAAACGCCCTGGGGTTCCGCGAAATGGTGGAGCTGGATTTAAGGTATATCCGTGAACAATCCACGACCCAGGACATTCGGATCCTGTTCAAGACGGTCCGGGTGTTCATGGGGTCCAAAGATGCTTTTTGAACAACCACTTAAAAGGAGATGGCGGTTATGAATTTGGATTCCCGAATATATGTGGCTGGTCATCGCGGTCTCGTGGGATCTGCCATTGTCAGGGCATTGGAGTTGCAAGGATATCGCAACCTGGTTACCCGTACCAGCCAGGAGCTGGACTTGCGTGAACGTGATCGCGTGGAACGCTTCTTCAGCAGTGAAGGGATAGAGTATGTGTTTCTAGCTGCCGCCAAAGTCGGCGGTATCATTGCGAACCGGGATTACCCAGCGGATTTCATACGGGACAATCTTCTAATCCAGAATAATATCATTGATCTTTCCTATCGGTACGGGGTAAAAAAACTGCTCTTTCTCGGATCTACCTGCATCTACCCCAAACTGGCTCCGCAGCCAATGAAGGAAGAATATTTGATGACCGGCGCCCTGGAGCCTACCAATGAGCCCTATGCCGTTGCCAAAATCGCGGGAATCACGATGTGCCAATCGTACAATCGGCAGTATGGTACCCGGTTCATTTCGGCTATGCCTACGAACTTATACGGCCCGAACGATAACTACGATCTGGAAACCTCCCATGTTCTTCCCGCGCTGCTGCGCAAGATACATGAGGCTAAGGAGACAGGTCAACGCGAGGTGGAAATTTGGGGTACCGGTCAGCCGAAGCGCGAATTCCTTTACGCTGACGATCTTGCCGATGCCTGTTTGTTCCTGATGAAGCATTACGAGGAGAATACAATCGTCAATATCGGTTGCGGAGAGGATGTGTCCATCCGGGAACTTGCAGAGAGCATAGCCTCCACTGTCGGTTATGACGGAAGTTTTGTCTATAACGCCTCTAAGCCCGACGGTACACCCAGAAAGCTGGTGGATGTCAGCAAGCTGACAGCCCTCGGCTGGAAGCCGTCGATCAGCCTTGAGCAAGGATTGGCCCGAACCTATGAGCACTATTTAGAATCGCAACAGATCTACAGTAAATCCGTTGGAGGATCAATATGAAAAGAGCATTAATCACTGGCGTTACCGGTCAAGACGGTTCGTATTTGGCTGAGTTTCTTCTAAGCAAAGGGTACGAGGTTTTTGGATTGCGCCGCCGGACCAGCACACCCAATTACGAGAACGTGACCCATATTAAAGATAAGATTCACTGGATATCCGGGGATCTGACCGATCTCGCCTCGTTAATCGAAGCGGTCCGTATCGCCGATCCGCACGAAGTGTATAACCTGGCAGCCCAGTCCTATGTAGCCGCTTCTTGGCCGCAGCCGCTGGCAACGGGCCAAATGACGGCGATCAGCGTAACCAATATGCTGGAGGCGGTCCGGCTGGTGAAGCCGGAGGCGCGTTTCTATCAGGCGTCCAGCAGCGAAATGTTTGGCAAGGTCGTGGAAACGCCTCAGAAAGAGACAACGCCTTTCTATCCCCGGAGCCCTTATGGCGTAGCAAAGGTATACGGCCATTGGATTACGGTGAATTATCGCGAAAGCTTCGGGATGTTCGCATGCTCCGGCATTTTATTTAATCATGAGTCGCCCAGAAGGGGATTGGAGTTCGTTACCAGGAAGGTCACGGATGCCGTTGCCCGGATCAAACATGGTTTGCAGCAGGAGCTGCGAATGGGGAATCTGGATGCATTGAGGGATTGGGGGTTTGCAGGGGATTATATCAAAGCCATGTGGCTCATGCTCCAGCAAGAACAGCCCGACGATTTCGTGATATCAACGGGCGAAATGCACACCGTAAGGGAACTCCTCGAGGTAGCCTTCTCTTACGTGGGCTTGCATTACGAGGATTACGTCGTCATTGATCCCGAATTCGTGCGTCCTGCAGAGGTTGACCTGCTCCTTGGCGATTGCACAAAAGCTAAAGAGCAGCTCGGGTGGGAGCTTGAGGTCAGCTTTGAACAGCTGATTAAGATGATGGTAGACGAGGACATGAAGCGGGTGCGCGCAGAGATCAAATACCAAGAAGCGCTGTCGGCGGCATACGTGTGAGAAGCAAACGATCGTCCAGCACGCGGCATAAGTTAGAAAGGTTTCACGATCTTCGCAAACTCACCCGTAATCGAACGGTCAACGGCGGTTTGTGGATATTTGCAGGGCGGGCATTCTTTGCGGGGTCCGCGCTGCTCATTAATATCTTACTGTCCAGGGTACTGAATACGGCAGCCTTCGGCGCCTATTTGATGGCTTTCAATATCGCCTTTTTTGGCGGCGTGGTGGGCACGCTGGGTTTGAACCAGAGCATCATACGTTTTTTGGCCGAGCAGAGGGAGAAAGGAAAGCAGACATGGGCCCGTAAAACCGCGCTGCTGTCTCTGAAGATTGCGATGATCGGAGCAGCCGGTACAGGCATACTGTATACATTCCTGCAGCTGACGCTGCTTCGAGGGGTTTTGGGCTCGGAAATTATGGCATCGGCTGCGTTATGGACCGGGCTGTGGATCATGTTAACGGTTCTGCAAAATGTAATGGCCGAAACCTTTCGGGGACACGGTGATGTGAGGCAGGCTACATTGTTTAGCGGCGTTTTGTCCAACTTTCTCATGCTGGCAGGTTTAGGGTTGTTGATGTGGCTGGGGCGTTCATCCTTATCGTTGGAGCATGCGCTCATCTTGGTTACGGTCTGCATGGGGATTAGCTGCTTCGTCGCCGGTTGGAGATTGCTGAAGCTTCTCCAGGGAGGGTTCCGGAACCCAACGAATGAGCCGGCCGCAGATCATGGGCCAAACGCCAGGCAGCTGCTTGCCGTCTCTCTCCCGATGATGGCTTCGAACGTCGCGCTGTTCATGCTCACCTCTAGCGATATCTGGATTCTGGGCGTTTTTTACGATGAGAGCGAAGTGGCGATTTATGGTGCAGCCGTACGCTTAATGGCCGTGCTTAATTTCTTCGTCGTGTTGATGAATACGCTGATGACAAGCATCATTTCCAAGTATTTCGGCAGCGGCCAGTTCCCGAGCATTCAAAATGCCGGCCGGATCATTGTTGGCATATCTACGCTGCCCGCAATCGTCATTGGAATGGTTTTTATGTTGATGGGCGAGCAAGTGCTTCAATTGGCATTTGGATCTGCCTATGGCTCAGGTCATGCCATTCTGGCCGTCTTGTCGCTGGGTCAGCTCATCAATTTATTCGCAGGCCCTTCAGGACTCCTTCTGACCTTAACCGGCCATGAGCGGGCCATGCTGAGAATCACGCTGATGACCAGTGTCGTGACGGTAATTGCGGCCGTGACGGTCGTTCATGCATGGGGACCGTTTGCGCTTGCCGTCGTGATGGTATGCGGTTTGCTTGCGCAGAACGGTTGGATGTGGGTAGAGGTGCGGCGAAGACTCGGCATTTCGGTGCATTTCCACCCCGTTGATCTGATACGTCAGTTGATGCGTCTGGCGGGCAGGAACAAAAACATGGAACAGCAAGTTCGATTAAAGGGAGCCAGTTACAAATGATACGGACTCAATGGGTAGAAGACAGATCTGAAGTTTTTCTCTCCGTAGTCACGGTCTGCAGAAATAATCTACAGGGTCTGATCAAAACGTGGCAAAGCGTGAAGTCGCAATCCTGCTCGCTCGAATGGATCGTCGTTGACGGCAACTCGGATGACGGCACGCTGGCTTTTCTTCAGAATATTGAAGATGAACGAGTATCCTTTGTCAGTGAACCGGATCAAGGGATATATGATGCTATGAATAAAGGGCTGGGATGTTGCAATGGTCAGTATGTTGTCTTCATGAATTCCGGCGATCGATTTTATGATGATACGATTGGCGAACGGCTTCGTGTGCAAGCTATCCAGCATCATCTCCCCGATTTGCTGTATGGCGATGCGCTTGAAGAAGCACGGTCGGGTGAACTGTTGTATAAGGCGGCCCGCAGTCATAAGCGCATGTGGTACGGCATGTTTACGCATCACCAATCCATGGCTTTCAGGCGGGGGAGTTTGAGCGGCATCAGATATCGTCTGGAATACCCGATCGGAGCGGATTATGCCCTGACAGCGGAACTCTTGTTGCAGGGCGGGACCGCAGCGTACCTCCGTAAACCCATATGCATTTTTGAGCAGGGCGGTATCTCCCAAACCCAGCATAAACAAGGCCAGCGGGACCAGTGGTTTATCCGTAAAACCATTCTTGGGATGCCAATCGTCCTCCGCGCTGCGATCGCGCTGCTGCAATGGGGCGTTCGTTTGGTTAAACATAGCTTTCCTAAATTCTATAAGAGGGTGCGCTTCTCCTATGAAAAATAAAATCCCGGTGTCCGTCATTATCATGACGAAGAACGAGGAAAAAAACATAGCCAAGTGCTTGGCTTCGGTATCCGCTTTTGACGAGGTGTTCGTCGTGGATTCCAACAGCACGGATCGAACATGTGCCATTGCACGGGAAATGGGTGCACATGTCATCAATTTTACATGGAATGGCCAATATCCGAAGAAAAAGCAATGGTGCCTTGAGGAGCTGCCGTTCCGCAATGACTACGTGTTTTACGTGGATGCGGATGAAGAAGCCACCCCCCGGCTGGTCGCCGAGATGGAGGGGTTGTTTCAAGAAAAGCGGGATTTGGCGGCAGGCTATTTCGTGGCGTATGACTATGTATTCATGAACAAGGTACTGAAGCACGGGCACAGGATGTATAAGCTGGTACTGTTCCACCGCCGGTTAGGCAGATTTCTGGATCATGACGATCTGTCGGCGTCGAACATGTGGGAAGTGGAAGGGCATTATCAGCCTCAGATTGATGGAAGTACCGGGGTGCTCAGCAGCTGTATGGTGCACTATGATCATGATTCCCTGTTTGATTATTTCGCGAAGCATAACCGTTATTCGGATTGGGAGGCGGTGGTGCGCACCAATGGCGGTTTTCGAAACCTGAACGAATCCCAAATTTTCATCCGAAGCCTCCAGAAGAAGCTGTTTGACCGGATGCCTTTGAAGTGGGCGGTTGCATTTATACACTCTTATATCATTAAGCTTGGGTTTCTCGATGGTTCCGCCGGCTTCCACTATGCTTTCGCACGTTCGGTTTATTACTGGCAGATCGGAATCAAGATGTCGGAGCTCCGGAAAGTAAGCCAGGGGACATGAACGGCCGTACTGCTATCGGTAATCAGTTGTCCCCGGTCCCGACTGGAGGAGGAATTATGGGGGGGCTTGCCTTTATTCTGGCCCTCTTGATTTACGCTATCTTCAGCGCGCCCTTTCCAGCCAATCCTGGCATAACGGAAGTGGTGATTGCGGCGTTGTTGGTATTGTTTGTTTCGCTTCCGACAGGAATTCTGGTCATGAGCGGCGGTTTTACGCTGTATCGCAGATATGACACCGTACCCATGCCGCTGCATCTGGGCTTTTTTGTGCTGCTGTGGCTGGGGCTGCTGAATGGAGGCGTCATCTATCGTTGGGATTCAACGGATATCCTGCGTGATCTTATTCCATGCGTATATTTGTTTGTCCCTTTATTGCTGCTTCCCGCAATGAATCGTTCCAAATTCAAATGGCTGTCAATTCTTCCGTGGCTCATTGCGGTTATGGGCGTTATTTTATCGATCAGATTCTATATGGAAGTTCGCATTTCGCCGCTGGATATCGGGAAAATGTATTATTTTGATAATTTTCTGTATTTGCCTTATGACCCGAGCGTTTCGTTTGCCGGCGTCTTCCTGACGATTATGGCCGTGCATACGTGGAAAAGCACGAATCCGCTCCGTTGGCTAAGCAGCCTGGCCATGCTGATCGGCGGTTTTTTGGCGTTAGGTTCGCTTATGGCCGTAGCGCAGCGGGCACCTCTCGGGTTGGCTGCCCTATGCTTTGCGGTGTATTTCGGCGTAAGTTCCGGAAGGTCTGTACGGAAGTTGATCGTCATTATCGTGATCTTGATTGGAGCCGGGATTCTGGCCCAGGAGCAGATCACGAGCTCGTTTGATTTGCTGTTATCCAAGCAGGTGAACTACGGAGCGAACGGGAAGACGGATGAATTGGCGGCTGTGCTTCAAGAAACGTCCAAGTCGGTGTATACGCTGCTGCTTGGTATAGGCTGGGGGGGGCTGTTTTTTGATCCGACCTACATGTCCGAGGTCTCGTTTACTCATTCGGCGTTTACCTTCTTCCTGTTAAAGGGAGGGGTTATCGGCATTACAGTCTTTTTGGCTTATCTGAGCTGGATTGTATGGAAGTGCTTAAAGCGTGTGAACATGCAGAATCTCCCGTACATGCTTGGAGCCGGGGTTCCGATCATGATCGGATTGTTGTTCCAGCCCAGTTTCAAGACGCTCTCCTACGGAATGCTCCTCACCGTTCTGATCTTAAAAGATAAGGAGTCAATCCCATGAATCACAATCTGAGTTTCCCTGCGGATACATTGCATAATCGGGGCAGAAGCTCAGTGGCCAACTTGGGGGGATTCGGATTTATAGCAGCATTGCTGTTATATGCCTTGTTCAGTTCCCCTTTTCCAGCGGAGCCCGGCATCACAGAAGCTTTGATTGCTGTTCTTCTGATCTTGTTTGTGTCGATCCCGACCGGAATCATTGTTATGGGCGGCGGTTTCTCGTTATATCGCCATTACGGAACCGTGCCTGTCGTTATTCATGCCGGCTTCTTCTTTTTGCTGTGGATTGGGCTTCTGAACGGCGGTGTTGTTTATGGGTGGGATATGACGGATATTATTCGCGATTTGATTCCGTGTGTGTATCTATTCGTTCCGCTCCTGCTCTTGCCGGCAATGAAACGCTCAACGCTCAATTGGCTTGCGATATTGCCTTGGATCATCTCCGTAATGGGCGTTATTTTATCCATCAGATTCTACGTGGTTGTACAGATTTCCCCTCTCGAAGTGGGCAGAATGTATTACTTTGATAATTTCTTGTATCTTCCGTATGATCCCAGCGTTTCGTTTGCCGGCGTATTTCTTCCCATCATGGCGATTCATACGTGGAAAAGCTCCAGCCCGTTTCGCTGGCTGGGGAGCCTCGTGATGCTGTCTGGCGGTTTCCTGGCCCTCGGGTCCCTCATGGCCGTTGCG
Source organism: Bacillus sp. FSL K6-6540 (assembly GCF_038007545.1). NCBI lineage: Bacteria > Bacillati > Bacillota > Bacilli > Caryophanales > Bacillaceae > Bacillus > Bacillus sp. FSL K6-6540. The sequence goes on along the minus strand of NZ_JBBOXH010000001.1, from coordinate 6,075,926 downwards.
CAGCGCGCACCGCTTGCGCTTGCTATGCTGTGCTTTGCCGTTTACTTCATTGTGAGCTCGCGCAAATCGATGAATAAGCTGATCATCGGTCTGATCATTCTTGTCGCCGCAGGGATGCTTGCCCAGGAGCAAATATCCAACTCATTTGAATTGTTGGTATCCAAACAGGAGGATTTCGGCGCGAACGGAAAGACGGATGAGCTCGCCGCCGTACTGGCTGAAACGTCCGCCTCTCCGTATTCCATGCTGCTGGGAGTAGGGTGGGGAGGCCTGTTTCACGATCCGGCGGTAAACAACATTCTTGTATCCTACACTCATTCGGCGGTTAGCTTTTTCCTGCTCAAGGGAGGGCTGATCGGGATTGCAGTGTTGATGACTTATCTGATCTGGATCCTGTATAGGGCTCTTCAGCGGTTTACGATCACCATGCTCCCCTACATGCTGGCAGCCTTTGTACCTGTCATTATCGGCTTGTTGTTTCAGGTCAGCTATAAAACCTTGTCGTACGGAATGATCCTTACCATGATCTGTTTGATACATAAGGATCCCGGTAGCGTTCATTCAGGCGGCGAAAAGAACATTCCAAGACAGTAAGGGGACATGAAATGAAAAAAGAAATCGTGTTTGTGGCCAATTATTTTCATCCGGATTATGCTTCGTCCGGGCAGCTGCTAACTGAACTTTGTTTGGAGCTCCAGCATGATTTTGATGTGACGGTTATCGCCGTTCAGCCGGAAAACGCAAACCACGTCCAGAAGAAAAGAATGTTTGAATACGATCAACTGGAACGTATACGGATTATCCGTCTTCGTACTCCTCAAGTGAATAAGCGAAGCAAATTCAGCCGCATCCTGTTTATTCTCTCCTATTTTCTATTGGCTGTTATCGCATTGCTTCGCATTAAGAAAGTGGATGTCATCTATACGATATCTTCTCCTCCGATTATCGGCGGATTGATTGGCGCCATCGGCAAGGTGCTGAAACGCGGAAAACTCATCTACAACATCATGGATTTTAATCCGGAGCAAGCCGAAGCTATCAGTTACACGAATCGAAAATGGCTGTTTCGTCTGGCCAAGAGAATGGATAATTTGAGCTGCCGCATAGCCGACCATATCATCACGGTTGGACAGGACATGCAAGAGACGCTGAACAGCCGCTTTCGAGGACGCAGGGTACCGAGCAACAGCGTAATTAATAACTGGACCGACGAGCAGGATATCACGCCGCTGCCCCGCAGCGATGCTAACGTGACGAAGTTTTTGAAAGATCATGATCTGCAGGGGAAATTTATCGTGATGTACTCGGGGAATCTCGGTCTTTATTACGATCTGGAGAACATTATACGGGTCGCCTCGGATTTTAAGGATCATCCGGATATCCTGTTCGTTTTTATCGGAGATGGCGCCATGAAGCCCGAGATGCAGCGATATGTGGAAGAGAAGGGATTGGGGAATGTTCGCTTCCTTCCGTTTCAGCCTAAAGAAAACATCAAATACTCTCTATGCGCTGCGGATGTCCATTTGGTCGTCAATCAGAAAGGGATCAAGGGCGTCTCGGTTCCAAGCAAAATCTACGGCGTCATGGCCGCCGGAAAGCCGATACTCGGCGTTCTTGAGCAAGGAAGCGAAGCCGCCGTCCTTATTAAGGAAAGCGGATGCGGAGTCGTTGTGGAACCGCAACAATACCACGAAATCTCCCAGCACATAGCGAATATGTATGCATGCGGTACGGAAACGTTGGAATTGACCGGACGTGGCGGAAGATTGTATTTGGAACGGTATCTTGCTAAGGCTCAGTCAATCGACAAATACCGGACGCTCCTGCAGTCCATATAGATGCTGTGATAAAAGGATGGAGGGAAGTAGTAAGATGAAGATTATTTTATTGTCCGGCGGTTCGGGTAAGCGTCTGTGGCCTCTCTCCAACGAGCTTCGCTCCAAACAGTTCCTTAAGGTGCTCCCTGGAGAAGAAGGAGAATCCGAGTCCATGGTGCAGCGCGTTTGGAAGCAATTGCAGAGGAGCAACTTGGCGGATTCATCCTTTATAGCCGCAGGCATTTCGCAGATTGAAATTATTCGAAATCAGCTTCCCGGCAGGGTGCCGATCATCGTAGAGCCGCAGCGCAGAGATACGTTCCCTGCGATCGCGCTAGCCGCCGTGTATCTGTATTCCATAGCCAACGTCAATTTACAGGAAACAGTTACCGTACTGCCGGTAGATCCTTTTGTGGAGGAGCCGTTCTTTCATACATTATCTTCTTTGGATCGCGTTTTGGAAGAGTCCGGAGCGGATATAGCGCTTATGGGGGTCAAGCCAACCTATCCTTCGGAGAAGTACGGTTATATTCTCCCTGAACAGACGGAGGATGCCTCGGGTGGTTACCGCAACGTAAAAAGCTTTAAAGAAAAACCAAGCGAAGAGCAGGCTTCGCAATACATCGCTCAATCCGCTTATTGGAACTGCGGCGTGTTCTCTTTTAAGCTGGACTATCTGATCCAGCTTCTGATCGATAAGGGACTGCCGATTCAATATGAGGAAATGTCCAAACAGTATGCAAGGCTCTCGAAGATTAGCTTCGATTATGAGGTGATCGAGAAGGCACAGCGCGTCGTGGTGGTTCCTTATGAAGGGAGCTGGAAGGATCTGGGCACTTGGAACACGCTTACAGAGGAGATTCCATCGCCGATCAACGGGAAAGGGACCATCAGCGACGATTGCTACAACACCCATTTGATTAATGAACTGGATATTCCGGTAGCGGTGCTGGGACTCTCCAATGTCGTGGTAGCCACAGGCGCAGACGGCATCCTGGTTACCGAGAAATCATCCAGCCCGCGGTTGAAGGAATTTATTTCTCATATCGAACAACGACCCATGTATGAGGAACGCCGCTGGGGATGGTACCGTGTACTCGATCTGCAAAAGCATAAGAACGGACATGAGGTTCTTACCAAGCGGATTCGGATTGATGCAGGAAAGAACTCCAGCTATCATTATCATCTGCATCGCGAAGAATACTGGACGATCACCAGCGGTACAGGTGAAGTCTGCATTCAAGACCAGGTAAAGTCCGTTCAGGCTGGGGATGTGCTCAAAATACCCGCCGGCACCCTGCATGGGATTCGCGCGCTTGAAGATCTTGAATTCATTGAGGTTCAATCCGGTACCGAAGTATCGGAGGAGGATACGATCCGGTTAACCTTTCAATGGGAAGAGATGACCCAGTTCGTCTAAGGACAAAGGTAATTTCATGACGGGGGAGAATGCCGTGGGCAGAAACAGAAGCAGCTACAGGAGCAGGAGGCTCCTGTTTATCATCGTCATCGTTTTCGTTTGGATGAGCATCATTTTTTTCTTCTCCTCCCAGTCGTACCAGCAGCAGGATCTAAGGCCGTGGCTGCAGGAGCACTTGCCAGAGGCGGCGATTGAACATTGGTTTTCATGGGTTTCGTTTACTTATGCCGGAGAGATCGTCAGCATCGATGCCAAGGGTGTGCCCGGTTTTGTTGAATTTTTTATCCGAAAGGCAGCCCACATCGGGGAATACTTCGTCCTTGGTGGCTTGTTGCTGCTGCTGTTGACGAATTTGCTGCGAATCAGGGCTAGCATAGTCATACCTGTGTCATGGTGCTTGTGCGCGTTGTATGCCGTTAGCGACGAGCTGCATCAAAGCACATCAGGGTACCGTATCTTTAAGGCACAGGATGTTGTCCTGGATTCGATTGCCGCATTGGTCGGAATAACGCTGGTCAGTGCATATACATATTGGAGGTCTATGAAATCGAGGCCGAGGGAAGTGTTAGATCGGAAAGGATGACGAGGCATGAAAAAATGGCTGAAGATTACGGCGGGAGCGCTCGTGAGTCTGACCGTGTTGGCAGGCGGTTATGGTGTGTATGTGTACCAGTCCGTCAAAGCGACGGCTGAACAAATTTATGAGCAGCGGGAACCCTCATCGCCTCCCGCTTTTATAACAGCCGATCCCATCCTGCAGGAAATCCAGACGGCGGATATTGATCGGCGCGAGCCCTTTACGGTGCTTGTGCTGGGAGTAGACGAACGTCCGAATGACCGGGGAAGGTCGGACGCGATGATTATGCTGTCCGTCAATCCGTCGAAACAGTCGATCCTGATGTTTAACATTCCTCGAGACACTCGTACAGTCATCGCGGACCGCGGCACGGAGGATAAAATCAATCATGCCTACGCGTTCGGAGGCATCCAAATGTCCGTACGGACCGTTGAGGAATGGCTCCGATTTCCGGTAAATTATTACGTTAAAGTCAACATGGAGGGCTTTGCGAACATCATAGACGCGCTTGGCGGAGTCGATATTGATAACGCGTTGGCATTTGATTATGAGGGCCATCATTTTGCCAAGGGACGGCTGCATTTGAACGGCCGGGAAGCATTGGCTTTTTCACGGATGCGTTATGAGGATCCCCGCGGCGATTTAGGCAGGAACTCCAGGCAGCGTCAAATCGTGAAAGAAGTGTTGAACAACGCGCTTGACGTTTCAACGGTCTTCAAGCTTGAAGCTTTGCTTAAGGAGGTCGGGTCAAGCGTAAAGACAGACGTCCGATTTGATGAAATGAAGACGTTTGTAACCGACTATCGCCAGGATATGAAAACCATCAAACAGATCGAAATTCAGGGAGGCGGGCAGAAGATCGGCGGTGTCTGGTATTATCAAGTGAGCGAGAAGGAACGTCAGCGTATCCATCAACTGCTTAAAGAGCATATGGATCGAAACGAATGAGACGATGAGTGCATGGATGCTTAATGGCTCTGACAATGAAACAGCGGGCATGAAAAGAGGGGGAAGACGTTAAGTCTTCACCCTCTCCGTATTGTATTGCATCATGATCATCGCATCGATTATCCTAACTTGATCCAGGAATGGACGCCTTTAGAACGCTGTTTGCAAATATACAGCGAATCTACCCCGTTACTGTCCTCAACCATGATGATTCGGCCGCGGTGGGCAGCAGAAGCAGCCGGTATCGCAGGCAACGGACTGAGGATCATGCTGCTGGAGCGAACCAATTCGGTAAAGACGGCCGAACTCGCGATCGTTTCCTCCCCGTAAGGAATGTTATTTACCAGATTCGGCAGCACGAATATCGAATGGACTTGGAGATTAAGCGGCTCGTATACCACGAGGTCGACGATGTCCGTGTAGTATTTCTTGAACGTTTTCGTAATGGTAAAGCGTTCGGAGCCGGAAGGAAGAATAAGAGTCAGATCGTTGGTGTCCCCGCCGACATCAATAAATAGCGGCGTTGATTTCCCCGACAGGTTCGTGCCAGACAGCACGAAGGTGTAATATTCATGCTTATGCAGACGTTCTACGGTTCTCATACGGAGCTTGGTCTTTGAGCCGGTTGAACTTTGGGTGACGATACAGCCGGATGGAGCCGCTTGTTTAAAGGCAAAACCCGGGTCAGGTTCGACGGAATACGGGACATCATTCGTAAACATGGCGCTGAGAGACGGGTTTCGAAGCAGGTTATGGCCAGAGGAGCCGATATAAGGTACGGTACGTCGTTCCGTTAAATAGAATGCATCCCGAAATGATGTGCGGTCCGCGATATTCTCGACAACTACGCAGCCGACAGGGTCCTTGATAAGCGTACCGTGTGTCGTATTGGGATGATTGGCTTGAATCCGGTAGTTACGCGGTCCGAGGATGATATCCTGCGATGCCGTAGAACCCGGATCTACGGTGACGATGTATCCTTTATTGGGATTGTAATCCGTGATCGCATAGTGATCTAGACGGCATCCGTCAATCCACACGCCTGACGTATGTCCGTAAATTCCCACAAAGCTCTCATAGGTCGCTTCCGCGTGGCATTCTTCGATCGAAACGGCACGGGCATTATCCAGCTTGATGAGTGGGGCGGTCATCACTTGATTCGCCGCAATCGCATCCCTCATGACATCTTCCTCGGTGCGTCCCTCTGCAGGAGAAGCAGGGGGGACGGTTTGTTCGCTCCTCTCAAAGGCCGTTGAGGTAATATGAATGCTGTCCGAATTCACAATTTCCAGATGGGGGTAATTTCGCACAGACCTGGAGAAGAAACAGCTATCGATCGTTGTGCACAACACAATATCCTCTAACTTTAAGCCCGTACCCAAGTAACCCGTCTCCTGCCAGAAACGGCAATCGCGAAACGAGATCATATAGCCTCCATAGCCCGAGGTGGGATTCGTCCCGCTTCGCATCCCCTGAATATAAACTCCGAATTTTCCTTCACCGCATGCGCTTGAGAAGAAACGCTCAAACATTTGGTGTGCGCCCTGCGGCAGATAGATGCCACCACCCGCAGCGTGGTTAATATAAAAATCCCTAAATAAGATAGTCTCGGCCATGTCTTTATCACTGTATAGGGCAAAGTCTGTTCCCGTATAAATAATACCGCTATCATACATTCCGTCCCCGTAGATGGTAAGTCCAATTCCTTGCGTGGCGTTGGTGTTGGGCCTTTCCTGTTTCGGTAATACCAAGGTTTGCGTTATTCGATATCGGCCTTTAGGCATATAGATGACGGAATATGCACCGGAGGCACACGCTTGGATCGCTTGTTGGAAGGCTAACGTATCATCTGAAACGCCATCACCTTTTGCACCGAAATTTTTCACATTGGCTTGACTGTTCAGTACAGGCATTTTCGTACCCTCCCATCTGTCGGAATGTTATCCTCATACAAAATATGATCAAGCATCGGTCGGAGTGATGCCAATTCACCTAATTGTCCTTAAATAGCCAAGAAATATTTATGTTTTCGTTTGACAAAAGTGTGCAAATTTATTAGGATACATTCTGTATCAACAACCATTATATCAAGCCATTTCTCATTGGGAGTGGAACATTCATGGAAAATGAACTGAAAATGTACTGTATATGTTGTCGTCGGATCGTGTCGATGATCGAGGGAGTCAGCGTGTTTAAAACCGGTTTCTATCGATACGATATGCCTATGGGCATATGTGGAAAGTGCAAAACGGCTGCATCCAATGAGCTATTTTACATGGCGCAGGACCTTTGAATGATTGACTGATTCAGACGGCTTGGAGCGGAGTCTATTAGACTCATGCCTGGTATTGTGTATAATGGGGAATATTGAACTTGTTTCGTTAGGGGCAAAGGAGAATTCACATGAAGCAGGAACCGCTGGTAAGACTGCTCGGGGTTACGAAGAAAATATCGTCGAAGGTTCTGGTAGATGATGTGACCTTTGATATCGCACCTGGACAAATCTTCGGTTTCCTTGGGCCGAACGGGGCAGGCAAGACGACAACCATCCGCATGATGGTCGGGCTGATGTCCATTACCCAAGGGGATATAACCATCGGGGGATACAGCATTCGGAAAAATTATGAGCAGGCTGCTGTCCAGATCGGGGCGATCGTCGAGAATCCGGAAATGTACAAGTTTCTATCCGGTTACAATAATTTGAAGCATTTTGCACGCATGATGCAGGGGATTACGAAGGAGCGTATCGACGAAGTGGTGGAACTCGTCGGGCTCGGGAACCGGATCCATGAGAAGGTGCAGACCTATTCGCTGGGGATGCGCCAACGGCTCGGGGTGGCACAGGCGCTGCTGCACCGGCCCAAACTTCTGATCCTGGACGAGCCTACGAACGGCTTGGATCCTCAGGGCATTCGGGAGCTGCGTGATTATTTGCGGCGATTGACGCAGGAGGAAGGGACCACCGTCTTCGTATCCAGCCATCTGCTGTCGGAAATGGAGCTGATGTGCGATACCGTCGGCATCATCCGTCACGGCAAGCTGGTCGATATCCGGCAGCTTCGCACGGACGGGGGAGAGCGGATGTTTGAAGAGACGGCATTTACCGTCAGCGACGCGGACGCCGCCGCAGCGCTCCTCCAGGACTACCAGGCGATAGCCCGGGAGCATCGCGTCCTTGTTCGCGGTGACCGGGATATGATTGCGGACATCAATGCGGCATTGGTCGAAGCGGGCATACGCGTATATGCCATACAGCCGGTAACCCGGTCGCTGGAGGATCAATTTTTGGAAATGACGGGAGGGGGATCTCTTGTTGAATAACTTTACCCGTCTTGTTGCCAATGAGAATATGAAAATTTACTACCGCGTGCGGACATGGGTCATGCTGGGCATACTTGTCTTATTTAATGCGGCCATGCCTGTCATGCTGTACTTGACGGATGCGCCGATGGATGTCTGGACCGTGTTCACTTGGACGGAGAGTTTCACCATATACCTCAGCGCGATCTTCACGGTTGTCATCGCCGCGGATATCGTGGCCGGGGAATTTAGCGGGGGCACCATCAAATTGCTGCTGATCCGGCCGTGGAGCCGGGGGAAGATTCTGTTATCCAAATTCGCCGCCTTGTGTCTGTTCGGGCTGCTCTGTGCGGGAATCACCATGGTGGTGGGCACCGCTGTCTCGATGCTGCTGTTCTCCGGCAATGCCGGATTCTCGGACGGATTTGATGGATCGCCCATGAGCAATTCCCTCTTGCTCCTGCTGACGGATACGATCCAGGTGTTTGTCATTTCGCTGATTGCATTTATGCTCTCCACGGTATTCCGTTCAGGCGGCCTTGCGATTGGATTATCGCTGCTGGTCCTGTTCACCAAGGATATCTTCGGTTTTATCTTTAACCCGGAGCGGTTTGTATGGGCGAAGTATTTGCTCTTTCTTCACACCGATCTGAGCGGGTACATCAGCTCGCCGGTCGGGCCGGGAGGCGTGGGGCTGGGCTTTTCCGTAGCGATTTTGGCCGTCTATTGCTTACTGTTCATGCTGGTCTCGTGGCTGGCCTTCACCAAGAGAGACGTAGCAGCATAATTCATAACGATGAGAAAAGAGCTCCTTCCGCCGTGTGGGTCACATGGATGAGAAGGGGCTCTTTGATTGTGTCGGCTGTAGGATCCGGCCGAAGCGGATATCGTGTTCGAATTCGGGTGGTCGTCCATACGCCGGGTTAACCTGCTTCCGGACGCTGAAGGGGCAGTGTGGTGTTAGTCGATTCCGAGGCTTCCTGAGAAGAGGTCTGCTGGTCCATCCGGCTTGCCCCGTGAAGAAGCCCGCCCTCCATAACGATAAGGGAAGCGGCGTGAACATCCCCGTACATTTGCCCCGTTGTCGTAATCGTCAGTTTATTTTCCGCCGTCACATCCCCATAGACCTTGCCGGCCACGATGACTTCCCGAGCGGAAATATTGGAGCGGGCGATCGCGGCTTCGCCTATGGTGACGCAGCCTTGGCTTTCGATGGAGCCGTTAAAGCGGCCGTCGATCCTCAGGTCATCCTCGCATTGCAGGACGCCCTCCACTTCGCTTCCTGGCCCGATCAGCGTATCGGTCCGCTCTGACGCCCGTTTCTTCTTGTTTTTCTTCTTCATCTGTCATTCCTCCTATTCGAAAATGGATGGTGTGCTTATTGCAGATAAGGCAAAGGGTCAATCGTCTGATTGTTTTTGACGACCTGGAAATGAAGGTGAGGGCCCGTGCTTCGCCCGGAGGAGCCCAGCTTGCCAATCGTTTCGCCCTGCTCGACATGATCGCCTGCCGACACGTCCAGGCTGTCCAGATGCATGTACCACGTCTCCAGACCATTCGGATGCCTGATGACGATATACAGCCCCCGCGCCCCGCTGCGTTCCGCTGCCGTCACCTCGCCGGCACCTGCGGCATAGATAGGATCGCCGGTTTTCCCGGCAATATCGATGCCGGCATGATAGGCCGAGCGGCCGGTAAAAGGATCGCTTCGATAACCAAAATTCGAGGTGAGCCGCTTGGAGGTGGTCGGCCATAATGAAGGCGTGCCCTCACGCCTTTCCTGGGTTTCCTGGGCCTGATCCAGCGTACGCGGAATATGCTGCTCCATGCGTGAAATCAACTGCTGCATGTTCTCGAAATCATCCTGGGTCTCCCTGGCGAGGTTTAACATTTCATTCTCATGAACGGCAATGAATTCACCGCCGACATGCTGCTTATCCTCGTCAGCGATGGAGGAGGTCTGGCCGGACAGGCTGCCGTGCTTCTCAATAAACTGCTGAAGCTCCTGCTCCAGCTGCTGAACGCGCTCCATCTGGACCTTCGTTTGCTCTGCTTCACCCGATAGCTGAATGATCGCTTTATTTAGGCGTTCGATGGCTTCATTCTTATCGGTGACCGTCACTTCCATCTTTAAGGCTTCCAGGCTTTTCAGCGTCAGCTGCTGCTCCAGCCCCGAGATGGTCTGAGCCGACTGGATCTGGAGGGAAACGATCAGTCCGGCGATGGACAAAATAGCGGCCGCGGGCACCGCTATCATCAAAGGTTTGGACAGATGGACCTGTTTGACTGAATGCTGGGCATCCCGAAGCACCAGCAAGGTTAAGCGTTGTTTACGGTGTGCGGTTTTCATGGCATCTCCCTTCCATGCATTATTTATGGTTTACAAGGGCACCCGCTAGACTTGGCCAACTCCTTATCTAGTATGTATTCTATTCTTTCGAAGAACATGTCAAAAATTATTAGATAAGAGAACTTATTCAGTATGGCGCCGCATTGGGTAATTGAATAAATACATATGGAATTGGTCAATGATGTAGTGTAGTTAATTGCTTGTCTTTCATTTCAAACGTTTTGACAAAGGGCTGCTCAATATATTATTCATCGTGAGGAGGCTGCCGATATGGTGTGGCTTCTGGTTGCACTTATTACTTTTATTTTGCAGATGGTTGCGGTGCTGCTGCTTGAGTTTCGAAATCCGTCCAAGGCCGTGGCATGGCTGTTTATTTTATTTTGCCTCCCCTTTATCGGGTTTGTACTCTATTTCTTTGTGGCGCAGGATTACCAGAAGCGATTGAAGATTCGCAAGCGGGGTTCCCGTTTGTTTCAGGAAATCAGGGCGCATTTGTGGGATCGGGCGGCGGTCGTCCGAAGAAAAGGAGATATGAACAATCCCGGCTTTCATCATAATGACCGTTTGTTCAATCTGCTCAATCACTTGTCGGAGAGTCCCATCACGGGCTGTAATCAAAGCCGGGTGTTGACCGATGGGGAAGAGACGTATGAGGCCATGCTGAACGCCATGGAGGAGGCCAAGGATCACATTCACGTGGAGTTTTACATCTTTCGCCATGATCGGATCGGCACGAAGTTTCAGGACGTCATGATTCGAAAAGCGCAGGAAGGCGTCAAGGTGCGCCTGGTTTGTGACGGGCTGGGCAGTTATAAACTCAAGAAAACATTCATTCAGCGCTTCAAAGAATCGGGAGTGGAGTTCTATTTCTTCCTGCCCGCCATGGTCTCGATGTTCAGCCGCAGAATCAATTACCGGAACCACCGCAAAATCGTCGTCGTGGACGGCACGATCGGTTTTCTGGGCGGCATTAACGTCGGGGACGACTATCTTGGCGAATATCCGAATATGGGCTACTGGCGCGACACGCATCTGGAAGTAAAGGGGGATGCGGTCTATTTTCTGCAAAATGTGTTTCTGCACGATTGGAAGCTCGCGTCCGGAGAGCGCATTGCGGATTTCGGGCTGTTTCCGGAGCATCAATGCCCCGGGGAGGAGCAAGTGCAGATATTGAGCAGCGGACCGGATCTGAACTGGAATGCCATTCAGGAAATGTGCTTCGGGGCGATTTCCGTGGCCAAAGAACGGATATGGATTACCACGCCGTATTTCATTCCCGATGAAGGAATTTATGAAGCTCTGAAGACGGCTGCGGTGAGCGGCGTGGACGTACGGATCATTATTCCGGATCACGCCGATTCCCGCCTCGTCAAGATGGCAAGCTTGTCCTACGTGGAAGAGCTGCTGGCAGCGGGAGTCAAGTTCTACGAGTATGAAAAAGGGTTCATCCATGCCAAGGTGCTCATTGTGGACGAGCTTCTCGGTTCGGTCGGTACGGCGAATATGGATATGCGGAGTTTCTTCTGTAACTTCGAGCTGACGGCTGTGCTGTTTGATCGGCTGCCTATTGAGCGGTTGGTTTCGGATTTTAAGGAAGATCTGCAACATAGCAGGCTTATTGATGCGGAGGTGTTCCGTCAGCGCGGAAGATGGCAGAAAGCGGCCGAAATTATGTGCAGGATGCTGTCGCCATTGCTGTAAAAGTATATTTTACATGAGATGTGAGAATGACGGAAATCCGAGTAAAAAGCAGGATAAACTGCGAAAAATCTATGTCCCGCTTTTATTTATATGATAGAATATTTATATAGGATCCACTTATAAATATATATTAGCTTGGTTTCATAAAGTTGAACGGGGGAGATTTATGTCAAGTGATGTGAAGATTCTGGCGCAAGTGAAAGCGGAGCAGCAGAAGCCGGAGAATCCCAAGGCAGGCTCAGCGACCTTGAAGCTTCTCCGCCGTCTGGTGTTCTTAACTTTCGGCGCGATTTTGATGGCAGTAGGGCTGGAAATCTTTCTGGTGCCGAACAAGATTATTGACGGAGGGATTACCGGAATCTCGATTATGGTTTCCCATATCACCGATATTCCGCTGGGTGTATTCCTGACTTTGTTCAACCTTCCGTTTTTGTTTATGGGATATAAACAGATCGGAAAAACCTTTGCATTATCCACGCTGTTCGCCGTATTGGTCATGTCCGTCGGCACTTATTTCCTGCATCCCGTCGATCCGATCACGATCGATCCGCTGCTTGCAGCCGTGTTCGGCGGCGTGCTTCTCGGAATCGGGGTCGGCCTTGTTATCCGGTCCGGCGGTTCCTTGGACGGGACGGAAATCGTGGCCATTCTGATCAACAAGAGAACGCCGTTCTCCGTCGGCGAAATCGTGATGTTCATCAACGTATTCATTCTAGGCAGCGCAGGTTTCATTTTCGGCTGGGACCATGCCATGTACTCGCTGATTGCGTATTACCTTGCGTTTAAATTGATCGATATTACCATTGAAGGCATTGATCAATCCAAATCGGTTTGGATTATCAGTGATAAGCATAAGGAGATCGGTGATGCGCTGACCCAGCGTTTGGGACGCGGCGTAACCTACCTCGAAGGCGAGGGCGCTTATTCCGGAGACAGCAAGAAGGTTATCTTTGTGGTTATCACTCGCCTGGAAGAAGCAAAGCTCAAATCCATTGTGGAAGACTGGGACTCCCAGGCCTTCGTAGCCGTCGGCAACATCCATGATGTGAAGGGCGGCCGCTTTAAGAAAAAGGCAATCCATTAATACAATCATTTCAGGCTCCACCCGGTGCGAGAGTTAGCGCGGGTGGAGCCATTTTTTGTTTAAAGAGTATCGGCTTGCAGGCGCAGCGCCTTCTTCTCGCGCACATAATGACGAATGATTCGCGACATGGCCTGGACGGCGGCGGATTGACCGACGGCCTGGTTCACGGTTCCGGTGAAATAGAGGCCCGACTCCGGGTGATGGAAGGCAAATGCCCCGGATTGGCCCCAGTGGCCGATGAGTCCGCGTCCCAGACTGAAAGGAGATAGCGGCTGTCTTGAAATGCCGATGCCATAGAAGAAGGGGCCGGGAGCAAACAGGAAGTTCCACTGCCTCTGGAGCTCCCTCAAATCACCCAGCGGAAACAAATCCCCGTTAAAAAAGGATCGCAAAAACGTCATCGTTTCCCTTGCCGTGGAGACGATCCCGCCCTCCGCACCGACTGATGCCATATACAAGGGAAGGTCCAGTCGCTTCTGCTTGTAATGGAACGGAACGGGGGACGCATCCTCCGGGTCATGATAAAAATAGGTTTGCGTCAGCTTGAGCTTGTCGAAGATGTATTCCTGGAATACGGCCTGAATGGATTCGCCCTTGATATTCTCGATGATTTGGCCAAGCAGCCGATAGTTGGTGTCGGAATATTGGGCTTTTTTCTGCTGTCCCGGTTTGAATTTAGGCGTTTTCCTTTTGGCCGCGGCCAGGACTTGGTCCAGGCTCCAAGCTCGATCCTTCCCGGCGATCAGATTCGAGAAGACGGTTCCCGAGAAATAGTCCGGGATGCCGGACGTATTGGACATCAAATGCTGAACGGTGATTTCTTCGCCGTAATCCCGGTTCTTAAACCTGTGGAGCCCGGTCATAATCTCTTCGGGCAGGTGCTTGCCAATGGGATCATGGAGCTCGAGCCGCCGCTCGGCGCGTAATTTCAAGAGTACGGCAGTCACGTACAACTTGGTCACGCTGGCAATGAAATAGCGGGCGTCAGGCTGCATATCACCTCCGCTGCCGACTATGGACAATGACCGCTCCTGGTCCTCGACGCACATCACTGTGCTAAACACATTTCTTTTATTGGCGATTTGAGTCACACATGCATCCAGAACCGCTTGCTTCAGGATTGTTCCCATTGCCGTTCTACCTCCCATGAATCGTAATTTTTCTTTCCTTCAGTTTAGATTCCGTTTCCCTCATGTTTCCGGGCACGCGCAGCACGTATGAACGCTTCAGCGGCTTCGTCCATCATATTCATCATCTGCTCGTCATCCACGTTCTTCGTGAACAGATCGTTTGCCACCATGACGCAGAGACCTGTCTGAAACACCTGCATGTTCAATAAAATAGATTGCAGCTCCTGATCCGAAAATCCCGCGAGCTCCGGATCCTGCCTCATCAATCCGATAACTTCGTCCAGTTGTTCCGGCGTATTCTTCATATGGGGATTGTCTTTCATCATGAGGTCCCGATAAAGCACGGGATATTCCTTGGCAAAGCGGAGACTTGCCATGCCGATATCCCGGAACGGCTGTCCGGATTGCTGCTCCATGATCATTCCTCTGGCCACATGGAAGGCTCTTTCGACGACCTGCTGAAGCAGTTCCTGGACGTCGTTGAAATTGACATAGATCGGCGCGATGGAGCTGCCGAGACGTTCGGCTACTTTTCGGATCGTAATGGACTCGATGCCATCCGTTTTGGCAATGTCGAATGCGGCTAGCACGATATCTTGTTTGGTAAACTTCGTTTTTGGTGCCATGATGTCTACAGCTCCTTAGGTTATTCATATGTAGAACGATCAATATATATCACTTGATATATATTGATTATAAAGAGTAATTGGACCGATTTCAATCCGGTCATCATGAAGCATTCATGGAATCAGGATTTGTAAATCCAGTAAAAACCACTTATAATAGGAACATATGTTTGTTAAAATAAAGAATAATGATATAGAGCATGGCAGATCCAGGGAGGAGGAAACGGAATGGCTCGTACGCAATATGAACGCATAACCACCAAGCAAACATTAAACCGAGTGAAGGAAGAGCGGATGCCCTTCGATTGGTCCATCAATCCGTATCGAGGTTGCGGACATGGCTGCAGCTTTTGCTATGCCCGCGCATTTCAATCGTTTATCGGGATGGGAGCGGAAGACGAGTTCCAGCACCATATTTTTATGAAGTCGAATGCGGCGGAAGCGCTGGAGAAGCAGCTGTCGAGCGCGGCGAGGAAGTTTAACTATGATATTGAAGCGATGCGGAGATCGATCGGACAGGTGACGATCGGAACGGCAACCGACCCGTACCAGCCGATCGAGGGCAAGGAGACCCTTACGCGGGAATGTCTGAAGCTGCTCGCTAAATACCGCATTTCTACCAGCATTACGACGCGTTCTCCGCTCGTATTGAGGGATTTGGATATCTTGACCCGGATGGAGAACGTGTCCGTCAACATAAGTCTCAACACGCTGAGCGGGGACGTCATCCGGAAGCTGGAGCCGGCATCGCCTCATCCGGAGGCCAGGCTTGATGCGATCCACAGATTATCGGCTGCTGGCATTAGAACAGGCTTGTTTGTGGCGCCTGTGCTGCCCTTTTTGACGGACGAGGAGCCGGAACTGAAGGAGCTCTTGTCCCAGGCAAAGGAAAGAGGCGTTTCCTTTGCGATGATCTCCTTGCTGAGACTGTCGCGCGACGTGAAGAAATGGTACCTCGAAACGCTGAAACACCACTTCCCCGAGGTGGTTCAATCCTACCGCGAGTTATATGGGCAAGGCGCTTATGCGGAAGAGCATTACGTTCGTTCCGTCAAGGCGATGGCGTCCAGGCTGTTGAACGAATATGGGCTGAGCGGATTGACCATGGGGGCACCTGCTGCCGTCAACCGGTCCGGACCGATTGCAGCCTCGGAGAACGATACATCGGATGAAGGTACCAACGATCACCCTGCGAGGGAATGGGCTGCTCCTGTACGTCCAAGGAAGCTTCCTCAACCGGCGGCCCCGGTTTCCGGAGAGGAGCTTACTCCTGCTGTTGAGCAGCTATCCTTTCCTTTTTGACGCTGCCTTACCCTTTGGCTTCAGATGCCGGATGACATTCTCGATCGGTTGGGGCGGCAGGGTCTGCAGCAGGTCGCCCTTTTCCCTCAGCCGTTCTTCGATGTTCAGCAGGTGAAACTCCGTGGGAGAAACGTCCTGGCGGACTTCGTCCCACGTGAGCGGCGTGGAGACGGTCCCGAGCCGCCGAGCCCGCGGGGTGTAAGGAGCGGCGAGCGTCCTCCCGCTGTAGTGCTGAAGATAATCGAAGTAGATTTTATCGCCGCGGTTCTTCTTCAGCCGCTCGATGGTGAACAGCTTCGGGAACTTCTCCGTCACGTATTGGCCCACGAATTGGCCAACCGTTCGAAGTTCATCGAACGTTACGCCTTCCGGAATCGGAACGATGATCTGCACTCCGGTCGCTCCCGAGGTTTTCGGGACGGAGGACAGGCCCAGGGAGCTCAACACGTCCCCTACAATGGCCGTCGCCTCCATAATCCGGGGTTCCTCCGGGAGCGTGGGATCCAAATCGATCATCCATTCGCAGGGCAGATGGCTGCCTGCCAGATGCAGGGAAGGGTGAAACTCAAGCGCAGCCAGATTCCCCAGCCAGAGCAGTTCCGGCAGCCCGTTGAGCAGCACGTAGTTAATATTTTCGTGCACATAAGTCTGAACAAAAGGCGGCAGCGGCTCGGGTGCATTTTTCTGGTAGAAGGATTCGCCTTGGGCTCCGTGCGGATACCGGATGGTCGTGAGCAGCCTGCCCCGGCAGTACCGGAGCAAGAAAGGCGAGATGGCCGCAAGCTTTTGCAAATACATTGCCTTGGTAATGCCGACCTCCGGCCACAGCGGTTTGTCGGGATTCGTAATTTGAATCTCTTGCCCCTCGATCGTCAGGGTGCCTTTAACGGTACGAGCCATATGGTTTACACCCCCTCAATCGATACGAGTTTGGGATGGCGCATCATGCCATCCTGGCTCCACTCGAGAAATGTGACCTGGACTGATAAAGGCTGGTTAAGCCAGGCCAGCTGTTCTTTCTTCAGGTCGGTATGGAGCGTTCTCCATATCGCGTCAGCACGATGGCTTTCGGCATATTGCAGCAGTTTCTTCTTCGTTTGCTCATTGAGCCCCAGGGAAGCCCGGCCGATGTAGTTCCCATCGTCGTCTGCGATGACGAGGCTGGCTACGCGACCTTCCCTGATGATCATGGCGACGGCGGAGGCAGCCATGTTCACGGCAATTTTCTTTTTGTACCAATCCCGATGCTTTTTGCCCTCACGGTAAGGCGAGGAGAGGCGTTTCATGACAATGCCCTCCCAACCGCGCTGTTCCGCCCAGTCCCATAACGGTTCGCCTTCAAGAAACAGATCGGCGGTCAGCAGGCCCGGAATGTCGGAAACCGTCTCCTTGAGACGATGATGACGTTCCAGATAAGGCAGCTTGCGCAAGTCCTCGTCGCCGTCCACCAAGATATCGAACAGCACATAAGTAAACAGAGGAGCGCTCGTACTGACCGTACGCGAACGCTCCCGCTGAAGAACCTTCTGAAAGACGGGGCGGCCAAGCTCCGGATGAAAATACACGACCTCGCCATCCAGGAGAAGACGCCGATCCTGCAGGACGGATAATGCCTGAACGACTTCGGGGTACAGGGGTGTTTTGTCGAGCAGCTTGCGGGAATACAGGGATACGCGGTTCTGGTCAAGCCCGGCCAGAATGCGTACGCCATCCCATTTCAGCTGATAACCCCAATCTTCGCCGGTCGTAATCTGATCCGTCGAGATCGGAGCCATTGGCTCTTTCGGCAGCAAATTTTGCAACTGTCCCATGCGGCTTTAGGATGGGGAATCGGATTTCTTGGATTTGGTCGTCCGGCGTTTCGGCTTCGGTGCGTCCGCGTCAGCTTCCCCGCCGCTGACCTTGGCTGCAGGCTCTTTGGCAGCGGTCTTCCGGGTCGTTTTACGCGGCTTCGGCTTGGTGCCCGGGTCCGTTCCGATCGGCTTGACGGCCTCGATGCTGGCCTGAAGGGCCGCCATCAGATCCACGACGTTGGTCTCCTGACGGGCAGGGGCAATCTTGATCTCTTCGCCGGACACTTTGCTGTTGATCAGATCCAGCAGGCGTTCGCGATAATCATCCGTATATTTTTCAGGGTCAAAGGGAGTCGACAACTGGTCAATCAGCAGTTTGGCCATATCCAGCTCCTTGGCGTTGACCTCGGTTCGCTCAGGCAGATTCGGGACCTGCGAAATCGGCCGGATTTCATCCGGGTAGAAAATCGTCTCGATCGACAGGCATTCATCCAGCACGCGAATCGCAGCCAAACTGCTCTTGGAGCGAATGGCAATTTTGGCGATGCCGATTTTGCCGGACTGTTTCATCGCTTCCAGCAGCAGCCGGTATGCATTGGCACCTGCTTGATCCGGCGAGAGATAGTAGGTCTTCTGGAAGTAGATCGGATCGATCTCGGTCAGATCGACAAAGTCCAGAATGGTGATGTTTTTGCTGTTCGCTTCGGCGAGCTGCTCCAGCTCCTCTTTTTCGAACAACACGAATTTCCCCTTCTCGTACTCATAGCCCTTCGTAATCTCCTCCCAGGCAACCTCCTCTTCACATACCGGACATTTGCGGATGTAGGAGAGCGGGCTGCCGCACTCCTTGTGAATGTACCGCATCGAAATATCCTTGTCTTCCGTAGCCGAGAACATCTTCACCGGCACGTGCACCAGACCAAAGCTGATCGCGCCCTTCCAAACCGTATGCATTCTATGAAACCTCCTATCAAGTTCTAATATGTTTTGGGTATGACCGTGTAGTAAACGTTATAAACGACGACTATAAATTTTTGAACTACCTCTAGTAGTGCGTGTTCAAAAAGGTCGGTTTTCAGCACCGAGAAGGTTGGATGAAGCTAGGGACGTCAGGAGCGGAGCGTACGTTTTGGGTACGTGAGCACCGGAAGGCCCGGCTGAATTCAAGATTCGATGCCGAGCTGCTTCCTGATTCGCTTCGTGATCAAAAGCGGACTTTTTGAACTACCTCTATTAGTGTGCCCAAAAAAAGACTCTAGTATGAGTTATAGCTCAGGATTGCATAATTAGAACCTGTTTGTGGCATATTGACGATGAATGCTGCCTGTAAAAGGAGGTAATTTTCTCATGATGGAGTCTAGAGAAACCGAAACGTCGGAAGAGATACAGAAGGACAGAGCCTCGGACCATTCCGCATCCGAACCGGTGAACGGCGACATGGTGGATTGGAACAGCCTAACCTCGGAGGAGAGCGAGATCTCTCGGGAATCTACCATGTTCGATATTGACCGGATGATTAACGAAGGCCTTGGCGGAGGCAATGTCACGATGGATAACGGACTGATCGGCCCATCCACCACCGACACGATGGAGGTCGTGGACGAATCGCCAAGAGAACCGGAAGAAGGAGGATCATAACGTATGGAGATGCAGCGCGCCGTGGAGATTTTTAACTCCAAGGATACTTACAAGGTGAACCTGGAAGGGGAGCCAGTCTGGATCGAGCAGATCGATCCGCAGAACGGGATGGCTACCGTTCAGGTTGGTTCCCGTCCGACCAATACGCTGACGGTGAATGTGGACCGGCTGAAGGAAGGCGAATAGCCTGATTAAAGGGGCTTAGCTTCCTTGAAATGGCATGAAAACACACCTTGTTCGGGGTTCCGTACTGTCGGAAACCGGATAAGGTGTGTTTGGTTTGCGTATAATTTGCCGTTAACGCAGCCCTCTGAAAAATAATTGGATATCATCCATCAGCAGATCAGGAGCTTCCCATGCGGCGAAATGGCCGCCCCGGTTCTTGCAGCGGATTGGGAGGACCGATATAATGAAGATCAAGTATTTTGAGATATGGGCAAACTAAATAAAGGGTGGGTTATCAGTGAATAATGGCCGTACGGAGGGCCGGTTTCGAATGACTTCAAGCAGTCTGGAGGAGACGGAGCAGCTTGCTGCTTGGCTGGCCGCGAGGGCGGAGCCAGGGACCGTCATCGGTCTGGACGGGGATCTTGGAGCAGGAAAAACGGCATTCTCCCAACAATTTGCACGGCATCTTGGCGTGAACGGGGTTGTGAATAGCCCGACGTTTACCATTATTAAAGAATATGAGGGGCGTCTGCCGCTCTACCATATGGATGTATACCGTTTGTCGGTCGATGAGGCGGATGAGCTTGGGCTGGACGAATATTTTTATGGTGACGGGGTTTGTCTCGTGGAATGGAGCAGCCTGATCACCGAGCTTATGCCTGAGCAGTATCTTCATATCCAGCTAGAAACGACGGGCGAAACGAACCGGATCATCACACTTTCAAGCCAGGGCGTGCCTTATGGTGAGTGGTGCCGGGATTTGAATGAAAAATGGGGTAGCATGAATGAACAACAATGACAAAAAGCCGCAGCAGCGGTTTTTGGCGCTGGATACGTCAACGGCTTCGCTGGCGGTATCCGTGATGGAGCAGGACAAGCTGCTGTCGGAGGTTAACACGAATGCGGACCGCAACCACTCGGTGCACCTGCACCCCGTGATGGAGCAGGCGCTTGCGGAAGCCGGCATCGGCATGGACCAGGTAGACGGCATTGCCGTAGGAGTGGGGCCAGGTTCCTATACGGGCATCCGCATAGCGGTGACCGCAGCCAAAACATTGGCATGGGCGAATCAGCTTCCGGTCGTCGGGGTATCCAGCCTGCATGCTTTGGCATGGGGGGGCTTGAAATCCGGATGGAGCGAGACGGCGGCAGAAAAGGGAGTCCACTGGGTCGTTCCGCTGCTGGATGCAAGACGGGGACAAGTGTATACGGCATTATTCGCTGCCGATTCCGAACGCCAAGCGGAAGCGCCGGTACGTATGAAGACGGACGGCATCCGTCTGATGCAGTCCTGGGTGGAAGCCATAAAGGAACGCATCAGCATGCTGCCTGAAGAGGAGCGCCCGGTCTGCATATGGTTTATCGGGGAAGTGGACCTGCATGCGGAGGCCGCCCGAGGTCTGGAGCCGTGGTTTGGAGACAGGCTCCGGATTCATCCGTACTCGCTGGAGGGCCGCTGGATGGGGTATCTGGGAGCAGCCAGATTACTCGCCGGGGAAGCGGATGATGTGCATACCTTGGTGCCCAATTATACACAGCTTTCCGAAGCGGAAGCGAACCTGCTGCGCAAGCGGTGAAGGGAGCGTAGGATTCGTAATGGACGAGCAGAAGAAGCCGGCGGACGGTGAAGAAGGTTTGTCCTTCCGGCTGATGACCCTGGAGGATATACCGGAGGTTCTCAAGGTGGAGCGCGAAGCGTTTACCGTGCCCTGGACCGAGGAAGCTTTTCATAATGAGCTGAAACTGAATCATTTTGCGCGTTATATGATTATGGAATACGAAGGTCGAACCGTAGGGTATGCCGGCATGTGGACGATCGTGGATGAAGCGCACGTCACGAATATTGCCCTGCTGGAGCAGTATCGCGGACGCAAGTGGGGCGATCGGCTGCTGTCGGAACTGATGAAGACCGCTGCCTATATGGGGATGGAGAAAATGACGCTCGAGGTTCGGGTATCCAATCACGTTGCCCAGCGTTTATATATCAAAAAAGGGTTTAAACCAGCCGGTGTCCGGAAGGGGTATTATTCCGATAATCAGGAAGACGCACTCATCATGTGGGCAGATCTGCCCCCTTATCGGGAGGACGATGGCGAGGAAGGAAGTCAAAGGCTATCATGAAGGATGAAAAAATAGACCGGCAGCACAGCTGCATTTTGGCGATAGAAACGAGCTGTGATGAAACCTCGGTTGCCGTCGTAAAGGATGGCTGCGAGGTATTGTCCAGCGTCATTGCCAGCCAGATTGAAACGCATAAAGCATTTGGCGGGGTGGTGCCCGAGGTGGCCTCCCGCAAGCATGTGGAGAGCATTACGTTAATTATTGAGCAGGCCGTAGCCGAGGCTGGGATCGAAATGAAGGATTTGTCGGCGATCGCCGTCACGCAGGGTCCCGGTTTGGTCGGAGCGCTTCTCGTGGGCGTCATGGCTGCCAAAAGCCTGGCCTTTGCGCTGGGCAAGCCGCTGATCGGCACGCATCATATTGCGGGTCATATCTACGCAAACCGCTTTGTGGGCGACATCGCCTATCCTTGCATGGCGCTGGTTGTTTCCGGCGGCCATACCGAGCTGGTCTACATGAAAGACGAGGGCAGCTTTGAGTTAATCGGCAGGACGCGGGATGATGCGGTTGGCGAAGCGTACGACAAGGTGGCAAGGGCGCTTGGCTTCCCGTATCCCGGAGGCCCTCATGTCGACCGAATGGCCTTGGAAGCCGAGGAAGTCGTGGATCTTCCCCGCGTATGGCTGGAGCCGGATTCTTATGACTTTAGCTTCAGCGGTTTGAAATCGGCTGTATTAAATGTCGTCAATCAGAGCAAAATGCGTGGAGAGGACGTTCGGACGGAAGCGATAGCCCGGGGCTTTCAGGAATCCGTCGTGGAGGTGCTTGTGGAGAAGGCGGTTCGCGCGGTCAAAGCATACGATGCCAAACAGCTGCTGCTGTGCGGGGGCGTAGCCGCCAATCGCGGACTTCGTCAAGCATTGTCCGAGCGGTGCGGGCAGGAAGGAATCCCGCTGACGATCCCGCCATTTCAATATTGCACCGATAACGGAGCGATGATTGCGGCCGCGGCGCATTTGAAATGGAAGCGGGAGAGCTTTACGCCGCTGGATATGAAGGCTGATCCGCAAATGTCGCTGGAATATTGGGCGGAACATTAAGCTAAAGCTTCTTGACACGTCTGTGGTCCAGAACGTATAATCATGATCAAATTCCAGAATGTTGAAACGCAAAGAACAGGACCAGTAAGGTGAACCTTGGATGAAGAGAGCTGCGGGACGGTGCAACGCAGACGACAGGAGCCTGAACTCACCTGGGAGCGGAGCAGGGGAACCTCGCGCAATGAAATGCCTCTAAGGCATAGATGACATTGCGGAGCTTGACCTTGCTACGGGATGGCCTCCGTGAGAACGGCTGCGCACAAATCCTTTGTGATTTGGCGATGGAGGGGGCTTTAAGGTCCGGGTTTGCAATGGACCTAGGATTTAAAGTCAACAAGAGTGGTACCGCGATAGGATAGCCTGTCGTCTCTTGCATAAGAGATGGCAGGCTTTTTTTGCATGTTGAGGCAGCGGGAACTCGGATCAGGAAGAAGGCGTATAACAACGAAGCAGCGCTTAAAGAGTTAAAGATACCCGGTAAAGGGAGCCGGATATCATGTGGTATTTGCATAACAGCATAACGTATAAACGCGATGAACGGGAGCAGTAGAAGGGAGCTGTCTACAGAGAGCTGCGGTTTGGGTGCAACGCAGCGGCAGCAAGCTTCGAATCTCGCCCGGGAGCGGAAGAGGGAACGTCTGCAGGTCGGATGATTTGATCGATCCGGATCGAATGCCAAGAATGCAGATAGGACTCTCTTACGGCGTTCCTCCGTCATCGGGAAGTCCATTCTCTTCATGACCCGGCCGGCATGAGGAGATCATGGACGGTGAGTGGACACGTGCGTGCGTTAGCATCGCTGAACAGCATGGCGTGTCAATTAGAGTGGTACCACGGAGGGTCTTTAGCCCGTCGTCTCTTATGATATAAGAGATGGCGGGCTTTTTTGCTGCCGGCAGCAGCAGGGTGGGAAGCGGACGCAAGTCGACGCGCGGACGTGCATTGAACATAACCAGTTGGATAGAACAACAGAATCCAATCGAATGAAAATCAGGGTTGTACCCTAACGAAGGAGGAATATCGGAAGATGAATGAATCCAAGAGAACGATCCGAATTTTCGATACGACATTGCGGGACGGAGAACAGGCACCAGGGGCAAGTCTCCAGCCCGAGCAGAAGATGGTGCTGGCCGGAAAACTGGCGGAATTGGGCGTTGACGTGATGGAGCCCGGGTTTCCGGTGTCCAGTCCCGGAGAGTTCGCCGCTGTGCAGGCCATTTCAAGGCAGCTGCAGCAGGTGGAGATTTGCGGGTTCGCGCGAGCGGTAAAAGGGGATATTGATGCGGCCGTCAAGGCAACCCAGGATGCGGCGAGAAGGCGGATTCACCTGTTTATATCCTCTTCCGACATCCATCTTTCCCACCAGCTGCGCATGAGCCGTCCGGAAGTCGTGGCAAGGGCGCGTGAAATGACGGCTTATGCGAGGCAATTCAGCGATGTGGTGGAATTCACGGCGATGGATGCTTCCCGAACGGGCATCGACGACCTGATCGAGATGGTGGAGGCCGTTATCGAAGAGGGAGCCACGATCATCAATCTGCCGGATACGGTCGGATATGCGCTTCCGAACGAATACGGCGAGATGTTCCGGCGGGTGCGGGAAGGCGCCCGAGGCGGGAAGAGGGTCGCCTACAGTGCCCACTGCCATAACGATCTCGGTCTAGCCGTGGCCAACAGCCTGGCCGCGATCGAGAACGGCGCGAGTCAAATTGAGGTCACCGTGAACGGGGTGGGCGAACGTACAGGCAACTGCGCGCTGGAAGAGCTTGTCATGGCTCTATCTACCCGGGGCGACATGCTGCGGGGAGAGACGGGCATTACGGCCGAGAAGCTGTACGAGGTATCCCGCCTCGTCAGCGGTGCGATGCATTTTCCGATCGCCTTCAATAAGCCCGTGGTCGGCCGGAACGCCTTCCAGCATGAATCCGGCATTCACCAGGACGGTCTTCTGAAGGATCGTAGCACCTACGAGATTATGGATCCGGAGAAGCTGGGCATTCCGCGGAGCATGATCGTACTGGGCAAGCACTCCGGCCGCCATGCCCTGAAGGACCGCTTGGCCCGTTACGGTGTCCGGCTCGAGGGAGCCGAGATGGAATCCTTGTACGATACCTTCAAGGAAACGGCTGACCGTCAAAAGGTGGTCAGCGATGATCAGCTGCTGCAGATGGTCAGCCGCACATTGGGCAAGCCGGCACAGGTGTACGAACTGGCCGAGGCGCAGGTCATTTCCGGCACGGGAAGCAGCAGGGTTGCCGCGGTTACGCTGCGCCAATTGAGCGAGCAGACGGAAGCCACCTACTCCAGCGTGGCGGACGGTCCCGTGCAAGCCGTCATATCGGCGATCAGCCAAGGAATCAGCAGCGACATCCGGTTTGGCGATCTGGAGCTGCATTCTTTAAGCAGCGGCGAGGACGCGCATGCCGAAGCGGCGGTAACGGTGGAGAAGGCCGGCAAGATCTTCCGCGGCACGGCCGTTCACCAGGATATCGTCATGGCCGCAGGCTTGGCATACGTTGCGGCATGCAACTCGGCGTTAATGTCGGTTTAGGCATCGAAGCGATTAAGGGACCTCAGCGTGCTTACATTTACTTAAGATTGGCACAAGCGACCTTCCACCCGGAACGGGGAAGGTCGCTTTTTTCCAAAATAATAAAAGGTAGGCCCTATATAGGAGCTAAATATATAGAACATCAAACTCTGTCAAGTTGTGAACAACGTTATCCACATATTCGCCGAAAAATGTGCATAACCGAGAAAAATGTCGATAAATCGGTCTTTTGCAAGAAGCTGAAAAGAGGGGACAGGATTTTCAAATTTCCCGGTGGAAACTGTGGATAATGTGAATAACTTAGTGGATAAAGCTGGATATAGGACCGGGGATCCGCGTATAACAACAAAAAAATGGCCATTTCGGCCATTTTCATGATAAACTTATGCACCATTCCTGGGGATAAGTTTGTGTATAAACGTAAATCTTCATTTGAAACACTTTTGTGAATTTTTTTAGGCTTCCAGCAATGACTCCCATTCGGCAAATATTTGCTCAAGCTGACTCTTTTTCTCCTCTAACGACTGCTGCCGTTCTTGGAGCGCCATATAATCCTGATAGATCTCCGGCAAGGTCATTTCGGTTTCCAATTGGGTAATGTCCGATTCCAGGACATGAATTTGCTCCTCCAAGCTTGCAAGCCTGCGCTGACGGTTTCGTTCCTCCCGTTTCGCCTGCTTCTCGGCTTCGAAGGAAACGGCCCCTTGCTTCTCAGGCAGAGCCTCGGCTTTCCCTTCCTGTTTCAGGGTGTGGCGGGCAAACGGCTCGGATGGCTCGTTGTCCATATCAAGAATTTCCTGCTTTTTCTCCGTATAGTCGTCATAATTACCCAGGAAATGTTGAATGCCGTCCGGATGAAGCTCGATGATGCGTTCCGCCATTTTATTAAGGAAGTAACGGTCATGGGATATGAACAATAAAGTGCCCTCGTAATCCATGAGTGCCGATTCCAGCACCTCTTTCGCAAACAAGTCAAGATGGTTCGTCGGTTCGTCCAAGATGAGCATGTTGGCTTCCAGAAGCATGAGCTTGGCAAGCGAGACGCGTGCTTTTTCCCCGCCGCTTAAGGAGCTGATCTTCTTGAGGACATCTTCGCCGCTGAAGAGGAAATTGCCCAGAACGGTACGAATGCGGGCTTCCTCCATATGCGGATAGGTGCCCCACAGCTCTTCCAGGACGGTGTTGCTTGGGTTCAGCTCGGATTGCTCCTGATCGTAATAGCCGATCTTCACTTTTGTACCCCATTGCAGTGACCCCGCCGTCGGCTTCATGGTACCGATCAAGCATTTCAGGAGCGTCGATTTGCCCACCCCGTTGGGTCCGATCAAAGCTACGGTTTCCCCGCGGCTGAGATCAAAGGAAACTTGCCGAAACAGCGGTTTGTCCTGCTCGAACGCAAGCGACAGATCACGTACGTGAAGGACGTCTTTCCCTGACATATACTCGGCTTCAAAAGAAAAATGAGCTTTCTTGAGATCGCCCAGCGGTTTGTCGAGCCGCTCCATTTTATCCAGCGCTTTGCGGCGGCTCTGCGCACGCTTGGTCGTAGAGGCCCGTACCAGATTTCGCTGAATGAAGTTCTCCATGCGGGAAATCTCATCCTGCTGCTTCTCGTATTGCTTCAGCTGGGATTCGTATTCGGCTGCTTTCAGCTCAATGTACCGGCTGTAGTTGCCGGTATATTTTTTGGAATGGCGGCGTTCGATCTCCACGATGGTGGTCACGAGCCGATCCAGGAAATACCGGTCATGGGAAACGACGAGCAGCGAGCCGGAATAACCGCGCAAATAATCCTCCAGCCAGGTGAGGGTTGCGATATCCAGATGGTTCGTCGGTTCGTCCAGCATCAGCAGGTCGGGTGCTTGCAGCAGTATTTTTGCAAGGGCCAGCCTTGTCTTCTGCCCGCCGCTTAACGTGGCAATGGACGTATCCGGCGAAAAGCTGCCGAATCCCATGCCGTGCAGCACGCTGCGTATGCGTGTTTCGATCTCATATCCGCCTTGATCCTTGAACCAGTCCGAGCGGACCGCATAACGATCCAAAAGCTCCTGGTATTTCTTCGGATCTTCGCTCGACTTGGGGTCGGCGATTTGCTCCTCCATCTGACGAAGCTCACGCTCCATCTCCAGCAGGGGAGTAAAGACATCCAGCATCTCGTTCCATATGGAGGAATCGGACTGAAGCCCGCTGTTCTGGGCAAGATAACCGACGGTGGTTTCCTTGGCTTTGAAGATTTGTCCGCCATCATAGGACATCTCGCCAGCCAAAATTTTAAGCAGCGTCGATTTCCCGGCTCCATTGACTCCGACGAGGCCGATTCTTTCGCGTTCAAGGACTTGCAGATTGATCCCGTCCAGGACGGGCGTAACGCCATATAATTTCGTAATGCCATTGGCTTGCAGCAGCATGTTATGTGAAACCTCCATCTTTCTATATGATTCTTCCATTAATTCTTCATTATAAGAAAAACGACTTCTGACGTACATGCTCCGACAGAACGCGCGTAGACGCTGTTTTATGGCAATCTAAATGATCGCGTGCTTTGGAGTTTATGCGTTTCTTCTATCTTAAATTAAGTGTACATGAAAATGACCGAACAATCGACCATGATTGGCGACTTCCGTCATTCTTGGCTAAAGGAAGGAACAGTGGTAAACTAAACTTAATTATAAGCGTGAGAGGAAAGATCACGTGTGAACCCTGAGGAAGATTTGAAGCGGGCATCCGCAAAAGCCGCCCTGCGCAAAACGATGGCATTGCGAAGGGACGAGTTATCAGAGGAAGAGCGGGCCAAGCGGTCAAAGCAAGCCTGCGCGTTTGCTGCGGAGGTCATGGACCGTCTCCATCTTCAGAGCATGATGATTTATGTTCCCTTTCGTTCCGAGCTGGATTCCCGGCCTCTTATCGAATGGGCATGGAAGCAGGGGATCCAGGTTATCGTTCCACGGAGCTTGACCCAAGACCGTTCGATGGAATTGTATAAGCTTCAGGCATGGGACGAGCTGGTTTCCGGCGCTTACGGCATTTCGGAGCCTGATCCGTTGCGGTCGCAAAAATGGAATCATCCGGGACCGGATATCGTCTGGGTCCCCGGGCTTGCGTTTGACAGAATGGGCGGAAGGCTTGGATACGGAGGCGGTTATTACGACCGGCTGTCGGACAGGCTTAACCAGGGAGCACAAGCCGACGCTCGTCGGATCAAGAAGCCCTTGTGGGTGGGGATCGGTTACGAGGTTCAGGTCTTGGAACAAGTTCCTATGGAAGAACATGATAGGGTATTGGACGGTTTGGTTACGGAACAGGGGCATAACGTGAAGACCAGACCTGCAGCGGAGGGATAAGAGATGGAACTGAGTCATTTTAATGACCAAGGCAGAGCACGAATGGTGGATGTCAGTGATAAGGATGTAACCGCCCGGACAGCGGTAGCGAAGACAACGGTCCGTATGCATCCGGATACGCTGGCCCGCATCCAGGAGGGGAAGATCGGCAAGGGAGATGTGCTTGCCGTGGCACAGGTTGCGGCCATTATGGCGGCCAAGAACACGTCGAACTGGATTCCGATGTGTCATCCGCTGCCGTTGACCGGCGTGAACGTGGCGTTCAGCGATAACGCCAAAGACGAGTTATATATAGAAACGACCGTGAAAACCACAGGCAAAACCGGTGTTGAAATGGAAGCTTTGACAGCTGCTTCAGCCGCTGCGCTTACGGTCTATGACATGTGCAAGGCCCTGCAGAAAGACATGATCATCGGCCCGACCCTGCTGGTAAGTAAAACCGGCGGCAAGAGCGGGGATTACATACAAGAAACGACATAGCATAGATACAGGAGATTCGGACGAGTGGGAAGGAGAGAGGGCAGATGGTGTGGAAAACGGCGATCCTGACGGCGAGCGATAAAGGCTCGCGGGGGGAACGCGAGGATACGAGCGCTCAAGTGATCCGGGAATTGGTGGAGGAAGAGCTGAGCGGTGAAATCATCGAATACCGGATCGTACCGGACGAGCAGGACGAAATTATCGCGGCATTGATCGAGCTTACGGATTATTATCAAGTGGACCTTGTCCTCACGACAGGCGGTACGGAGCTGGCGGTGCGGGATGTTACGCCCGAGGCGACCAAGCGGGTCATCGAACGCGAAGTGCCCGGCATTGCGGAAGCGATGCGTGCTACCGTTATGCAGAAGAATCGGAGCGCGATGCTGTTTCGGGGCGTATGCGGCGTCCGCGGCCGTACCTTGATTGTCAATCTCCCGGGCTCTCCCAAAGGCGTGCACGAGAATCTGGCCGCGGTCATGGATCAGCTTCCGGAGGCACTGTTGATGGTAACGGGCCAGTATCGCGAGCAGCTCTAACGAGTACCTTATTAGATAATTATGTAAATAAACTGTCACGTTTCTGGACTGTATATGTGATTTACATTATGGTATGATGGCGGTATATGAGCTTGTTTCACTGCTGGAGTCGGATGATTTTCTTTAGTTAAAAACCTGTTGCAGCTGCAAGGCATGATGGATTAATGTCATCCTGAAGTCCTTTTGAAGGCATTAAGCAGGACGAGGAGGAGAACAGATATGAGTACAATTGGAGTGCCGGGCATTATTTTGCTCGTTATTTTGGCGCTGCTCTTGTTCGGACCGAACAAACTTCCTGAACTGGGACGTGCGGTCGGAAGAACATTCCGTGAGTTTAAGGACGGTGCGCGGGAGATTATCGCTGACGATGCACCGGCGAAGAAGAAAGAAGAGGCTCCCCAGCAAGCCGTTGCCGCTGAGCCAGCCAAGATTGAAGACAAGCGTCTTCCGGAATAGAATTAAAGCAAGGCGTGAAGTCCCTTCCTTCGGGAGGGATTTTGTTTTGTCAGGGTCACATACAGGGTGGTGGTTAACTTGTCGGAGCAAGTGAAAGATATGGCGCTTGTGGAGCATTTGGGCGAGCTTCGCAAACGAATTATAATCGTGCTCGTGGTATTCGTAGCAGGACTGGTCGGGGGGCTTTTCGTTGCGGACCCGATCTATCATTATTTGACGGCGGCCGAAGAAGCCAAGAACTTTGAGCTGCATGCCTTCTCTTTTTGGGATGGCATCGGAATCTACATGAAAATCGCCGCCATTTTCTCGCTCGTCATTTCCGTTCCGCTGATCTTCTATCAGCTCTGGGCGTTCGTCAAGCCGGGGCTGCGCAAAGAAGAACAGAAAGCGGCCATACGTTACGTGCCGTATGCGTTTGTTCTGTTCATCGTCGGGATCACGTTTGGTTATTACATCGTATTTCCGATGACGCTATCGTTTACCACGGCGATCACGCAGGGCATGGGGCTCCAGGAAACCTATGGCATTACCAATTACTTGAATTTTATGTTTAATCTCGTATTGCCGCTGGCCTTGCTGTTTGAGCTTCCGCTTGTGGTGATGTTCTTAACGAGAATTCGCATTCTGAATCCGCTGCGGCTTCGCAAGATGCGCAAGGTCGCGTATTTCGCGCTGGTCTTTATCGCGGTCGTCATCACGCCGCCGGACTTTATATCGGATTTCCTGGTCACGATTCCGCTGCTGCTTCTATACGAATTCAGCGTGTTTCTGTCTTCCGTGATCTATCGCAAGCAATTAGAGGCGGACATGGAACGGGACAGCCGCTATGTAAGGGCAGACGAAGAGGACTGACCGTATTGTTTTTTGCAAAATAAGAGATCCTTTAAGAATAAAAATAACCCGCAAACTTCACTCCTCGGGAGTATGGTTTGCGGGTTGTTTTTTGTCCAATGAATGATGGATTAGAAATTAGTGTTCATCATTGCCTCAGTCTTCTTTATGGGAATCATGTCATGGCGGAGTCCTAACCTTCATCTTGCGCATATCTCGCCAGAGCCAGCGCTGCGGTTTCTTGCATTCGGGCCTGCAGCGTGCTTCCTTCCACGACTTTCACCCTCAGGCCGAGAAAGCGAATGCGCGAGAGCAGAAATTCGCACTCACCCTCCAAATAGCAGACCTGAATGCGGTAGGTATCGGAAGCTTCATCATAATGCACCGTTTTGTCAAAGCAGGAAAAGGCGTAAAGGATCCGCGACAATTCCCCGTTGTACCGCCGGTGGATTTCAATGATCGCTTGCTTTTTCTGTTTTTCCATCAGCTTTTGCAGCCGTTCCTTTATGCGATCGATCCGGAAGGAGGGGAGCGAAGTCCCTTGTATATATAAAATATGATCGAGTTTCGTGTACATGAGTCCTCTACGGCTTTTGCTGTACCAGATCAGCATCCATTCCCGTTTGATCATGGAGTACACCAGTTTGTAAGGGAAACCGGACTGATTGCTGCGCGCTTCTCCATGTTTTGTGCGGTAGCTTAGGCGAAAGCCCTGATCCAGCATGATCATTCTGCGCAAGGTTCGAAGATGCGGATGGTAAACGCTTCGTTCCTGTCCCTTGGCTTTCTCCAGAATGATCCCTTTCATCTCGGCACCGCTATGCTCCATGTGGAGGAGCTCCTTGAGCCGGTCCAAGGTGCCGGGCGTAAAGGCGTTTGCCGTCTCGGGGTGCACCAGCATCATTTTCAGCCATCCCCGTTCCTGAGCGGTAATGGCAATCGAGTCGGTTTCCTCAAGCCTTGTGATGATCTGGTAGTTAAATATCTTCTCGAATGGATTCTGGCTCATAATAAGCGGCAATCTCCTTCCATTCCTTAATGAACTCCTGCCGAAGGGAGCGTGGCTGGAGCACCTCGCAGCTGGAGCCGAAGCTGCGGAGCCAAGGCTTAATTTCGCTGGTGCCGTTCACATCAATTTCGTATAAGAACGAGCTCTCGGATTCCATGGTAACGGTCCCCCATTGCCCTTGCGCCTTAACCCGGTTCAGCACGAAATTCACTTTGCTGCCCTCCGGGTTAAAGAATCTGGCCACGACCTTGGTGGGATTACGGGTATCGGTAACCCAGCTGTGCTCGAATTCGGCCAGCGTTTCCATGAGTCGCTGTTGGAATACTTCTTCTTCAACCACTTCGCCTTCTTCGATTTGAGTCAATCCTTCCATGCGAAACTTCATGAGGCCCTGTCTGCCGTTATGACCGATCAGGTACCAACGGCCGTATTGATGGTCATAGATCACGCGCAGCGGCAGCACCGTTTCCCGAAGCCCTCTGGATTCCCTATGGAACAGCGGATTCGTGTTTCGGGAAGCATAGCGTGAAGAGCTTTTTGGCGATAAATACAGGAAACGGAGCCTCGCCCTTTTGGTGATCGCCTGAAAAATGGTGTGCAGATGCGCCTCATCCAATATGCGTGAATGGTAATGATACTTATAAATATAGGCCGGGGCCGAGTGCGCGGCGATGTCACGATTGCGCAGGGCCCTCTTTAAATTGTCTCGAAGCATATACCCCTGAACAGAGGGGAGCTGCGTGTTCGACATGACGTCCACATAATCGTAGAGATCAAGAAGCTCGTCATCCGACAACGAATCGATGAGGTCACGGGCGCCCCTGTAACGGTACGGCCGTTCTGCGCCTGTCTTCACGATGACTCCGACTTCTTCCAGGTATTTGAGATCCCCGCGTATCGTCTTCTCATCGGGCAGTGTTTCTCCGTCCGGGAATTGATCGCCGCAGCGTTCGATGAGTTCCTTCGCGGTTAACTGCTGATGCTGCAGCTGGGTGAGGATCATGGATAGCCTCAAGCTTTCCGATGCTTTGAGCGATTTGCCGCGGAACAGCAGCAGCAGGAGCGGATCAGCGGTTTCATAGTATGAATAGCGCAGACCTTCGGAGAGGGTAAGACTTTGTTCTTCGGAGAGCTGCGGCTGAAGCGATTCAATCATATTTTTTAAATTTCGGAGCGTTTTGTCATAGGTATGTACTGAAATGCCAAGGCGATCAGCCAGTTGTTGCCGGTTGTATGCTCCGCCGGCCAGCGCCAGAATACGAAGAAATTGGATTTCTTTATCGAAGCTTTCCCGAGCCATGGCGCCCTCCTTCAAATCATATAGTAGATCGTACGTGATCCAGTCTGTAACTATTGTAGCAAGGATAGGGAACCGCATAAAGGAGGGATATTGTAACACCTTCATATAGTCGACAGCCAATCCAAGCATGCCCTGGACCACGCACCGTTCGCACAGGGAGCAGTACTCGTTTTGTTATCGCCATACTTTTGCCCTGTTGAAATCGGAACGCATGGAAGACAATAAGGATATCGGAAATTTACACGGCAACTACAGAAGGAGAGATTCCGGATATGAATATAACGCAGGAAATGAAATCGACGATTCAACAAGAACTTGAGCGGATTGAGCGGGAGGAAGGGGTCCTAATCCTGTATGCCTGCGAATCAGGCAGCAGGGCCTGGGGTTTCCCGTCGACGGATAGCGATTACGACGTAAGGTTTATCTATATCAGACCCGTGGAGTGGTATTTATCGATCTTCGACAAGCGAGATGTGATCGAGCGTCCAATCAACGACAGGCTGGATATGAGCGGTTGGGATTTGAAAAAAGCATTGGGGCTTTTTCGCAAGTCGAATCCGCCCCTGCTTGAATGGCTGGAGTCCCCCATCAAGTATAAGGAGACGCTTGGCATCGCCCAGCAAATCCGAAGCATATCTCCGCTTGCGTTCTCGCCTAAATCATGCATGCACCACTACCTGAACATGGCCAAAGGCAACTACCGGATGTATTTGCAAGGGGGAGACGTTAAGATCAAAAAATATTTCTATGTACTGCGTCCGATCCTGGCATGCGACTGGATTCAAACCTACAACGAGATGCCTCCCATGGAATTCGAGCTGCTTACGGATCGCTTATTAGATCAAGGAAGTGCGCTGAAACAGGAGATTGATCAATTGCTTCTTCGCAAACGTTCGGGTGAAGAGATGAATATTGAACCGAAGCTTCCTATCATTAACGCATTCATTGAAGAGAAATTGAACGAATATGAGCAGTTGACCAAGGATAAGAAGCATCAAGATACGGATCTGGACCAAAGCTTGGATGCTTTGTTTCGGAACGCGCTGGTTGAAGCCTGGGGAGCCGGCGGACCGCAGTTATTCACGGTTTGACGAAAGGAGAGGGCCAATTTGGCAATTATACAGCTCACATCAACGAATCCGCAGTTTTATGAAAGAATGAAACCTTTTTGCGGAAGGGCATGCTTCGGGCTGTTTTTTTCTGCCGAATGATGATTAGATCTATGGTTCCATTCGTGTAGTGTTCCTAAAGCCACAGGCATATTTTGGCTGGTCATGGATACAATGGTGAAGGGGGTTTAGGGACAACCTCTCCCTAAGTCCGGATTGCAAAAAAATGATCAAAAATTCATGCAAAGGACTTGAAATTTTAAGACAACTTGAGTATCATAAAATTGGTTGTTAGCACTGAGGGTTGTCGAGTGCTAATACATAAAGCTTTGAAAAAAGCATCACAACATATTTAAAGGAGGCTATTTTTTCATGATCAGACCTTTAGGTGAACGCGTATTGGTAGAACCGATCGAACAAGAAGAAACTACGGCATTCGGGATTGTACTTCCTGACTCTGCTAAAGAAAAGCCGCAAGAAGGTAAAGTTATTGCTGTAGGCAGCGGCTCCCTGAAAGACGGCGCACGTGTACCTTTGGAAGTTAAAGAAGGCGACCGCGTTATTTTCTCCAAATACGCTGGAACAGAAATCAAATACGAAGGTAAAGAATATTTGATTATGAAAGAAAGCGACATCCACGCGATCTTAGGCTAATGAATGCCTGAATATATCCTGTTTTACCATTCCATAATCCACTAGGGAGGTATGTAATACCATGGCAAAAGACATTAAGTTCAGTGAAGACGCCCGTCGCTCCATGCTTCGCGGTGTAGATGCTTTGGCAAATGCAGTTAAAGTAACGCTCGGACCGAAAGGCCGTAACGTGGTTCTTGAGAAAAAATTCGGAAGCCCGCTCATCACGAATGACGGCGTAACCATCGCTAAAGAAATCGAGCTGGAAGATGCATTCGAGAACATGGGTGCTCAGCTAGTTAAAGAAGTAGCTACCAAAACCAACGATGTTGCCGGTGACGGTACAACAACGGCAACGGTTCTGGCACAAGCCATGATCCGTGAAGGTCTGAAGAACGTTACAGCTGGCGCAAACCCAATGATCATCCGCAAGGGTATCGACAAAGCGGTTAAAGCAGCCGTAACCGAGCTTGCGAATATCGCGAAAGAAGTGAAAAACCATCAGGAGATCGCTCAAGTCGCTTCCGTATCCGCAGCTGACGAAGAAGTAGGTCAACTGATTGCAGAAGCAATGGACAAAGTGGGTAAAGACGGCGTTATCACCGTTGAAGAATCCCGCGGCTTCTTGACGGAGCTTGAAGTAGTAGAAGGTATGCAATTCGACCGCGGCTACATCTCTCCATACATGATCACCGATACGGATAAAATGGAAGCCGTTCTTGAGAATCCATACATCCTGATTACCGATAAAAAAGTAACCAACACGCAAGAGATCCTGCCGATCCTTGAAAAAATCGTACAGCAAGGCAAACCGCTCGTACTGATCGCGGAAGACATCGAAGGCGAAGCGCAAGCGATGCTGATCGTGAACAAACTGCGCGGAACGTTCAACGCTGTTGCTGTTAAAGCTCCTGGCTTCGGCGACCGTCGCAAAGCCATGCTGCAAGATATCGCTGCATTGACTGGCGGCCAAGTGATTACGGAAGAGCTCGGCCTCGACCTGAAAACGGCTTCCATCGATCAATTGGGTACCGCTCGTCAAGTGCGCGTAACCAAAGAGAACACGATCATCGTGGATGGCGCTGGCAACAAGGAAGATATCGATGCTCGCGTGAAGCAAATCCGCAACCAATTGGAAGAAACGACTTCCGATTTCGACAAAGAGAAACTGCAAGAGCGTCTGGCTAAATTGGCTGGCGGCGTAGCGGTTATCAAAGTCGGTGCGGCTACTGAGACGGAATTGAAAGAACGCAAACTGCGCATCGAAGATGCCCTGAACGCAACTCGCGCTGCGGTTGAAGAAGGTATGGTATCCGGTGGTGGTACAGCGCTCGTTAACGTATACAACGCTGTTGCTGCAGTTCAAGTTGAAGGCGACGAGAAAACAGGCGTGAACATCGTTCTGCGCGCTCTGGAAGAGCCAATCCGCACGATTGCAGCTAACGCTGGCCAAGAAGGTTCCGTCATCGTAGAGCGTCTGAAAAAAGAAGAGATCGGCATCGGCTACAACGCGGCTACCGATACTTGGGTGAACATGTTCGAAGCAGGTATCGTTGACCCTGCCAAAGTAACGCGTTCCGCTCTTCAAAACGCTGCATCCGTTGCGGCCATGTTCCTGACAACCGAAGCGGTTATCGCTGACAAGCCAGAACCAGAAAAACCAGCTATGCCTGACATGGGCGGCATGGGTGGAATGGGCGGCATGATGTAAGTAAGGCCTTAAAAACCTTAATACCGCTATTTAAAAGGCTCCCGAGAGGGAGCCTTTTATTATAAAATCACGCAAGCATACTAATATGTGTGGGGCTACCCCCATAGATAAAGGCGAGAATGACACGCTCGGCAGCATGAGGGCGTAACTCTTCTCGCCTTATTGTTATCTTATTCTATTATTAATCTTCGTCTCTCCTCATTTGGTAGTGGTGGTGAAAGTGGTGATGATGATGGTGGTGATGATGGATCATATGATGTCCTGACGGGTGACTATATGGATGAAAATGTGGGTGATGGTCATGCTCATGGCCGTAATGATAAGGCTGTGGTTCCCTTTGTTGATTACCTTGAATGCTATGGCTTTGTTGATTCATTTTGGTCTTCTCCCTTTCATCATGAGATAGTGCATATTATGTGTACAAATGAATAGTGACACTTGACCTAAATAAATTGGGCGATCCATATAAGTATTAAAATAATGTGCAATAAACAGGGAGGAACGACGACATGCCAAGACAGCGACAATTACAGAGAAGTGATTTACAAATATATGCCAACTTGCTTATACTAAAAAAAGTAAACTGAAGGCATCGGTAAGAAAATCCCTGCTGGCCTATGCTGGCAGGGTTTTTTCTTTGAATGGGGGAGCAATTTGTATGAAAAAGTTATTCTTGAAATTTGGAACAGTGGTCTTGTCCTTGTTATTGGTTTGGTTGGTCCTTATTTATTTTCCGGAGTTAGATGACAGTGATGTAAACCCACAAATACCGGGTACCGTTGTCGAATTAGAGTTTCCAGCGGATAAATATCCTGAGACGGCGGATCACATAAAAAAGGCCATTGAATCCGGCCACTCCGATGTTTGTACCATTGATCGAACTGGTGCAGAGGATAACAGGAGTTCTTCACTAAAGGGAATCCCTACGAAAAAAGGATATGATCGGGATGAGTGGCCGATGGCCATGTGTGCCGAAGGAGGAGACGGTGCAAGTGTCGAATACATAGATCCATCTGACAATCGAGGAGCAGGCAGCTGGGTAGGTAACTATTTGGAGGGATACCCGGACGGTACCCAGGTACATTTCATTTTTAGATAGCAAAAAAGCCTACTAGCTAATGCCAGTAGGTTCTTTTTTTATGTTTAGCCGTATTAATCGACTCACATGCTTTACTTCAACTAATGGCACCCAGACTGGCCCATAAACACTCCGCATCTTTAAGCGATCTGTACAAGAATCCGGTATGCCTTGTAATACTTCGCCATTGGTAAGGTATACGGTTACGCTTTGCTTCTCTCGAATGGCTATTTTTAGTTCTTTATTCCACATCTGATTGATCACGCACCCATGACAATAGTAATAATGTCAGTATATCAGAGGTAGGTAAAATTTACTACAATGCATTGAACACGCGGCAGTTGCAATTTCCATTACGACTAGAAATGTAGCTGCAAGACTAACAGCCCATACTATGGCAGAGGCAGTTGTTGATGGCATTACAACAGCTATGATCGATAACTTACTTGCAGGTAAATCATCAGGCATGAATGCAATCGAAAAATACTATGATATCGAAACGGGCGCGCGTGTTGCGTATATCTTCAGAGTAGTTTCGGTGTCATCATGACCACGCACACTGCACGATTGTAATGAAATCAGCTTCTGCCATCTGCGAGCATACTAATATGTGCGTGTCTTATTATGCGTATAATCTATGATAATCATAGAAATGATAATATTGATGAATGATTATAAGGGGCATAGAATGGAGTTCGTAAGCAACAAGCCGACTCTAAAAATGTAAGGAGTGTCCATCATGTCACATGTAGTTGCAGAAATCCAAATACCGGACAGCACGTTGGCAAAAGCAGCCGCAGAGTTGCTTCGTGAGCACGGAAACGATTTACTGTGGAATCATTCCCACCGGGTATATCTATTTGGTGCACTTATGGGAAAACGAAACAATGTAAAATATGATTTAGAACTGCTGTATATCAGCGCTTTGTTCCACGACTTAGGACTTACCAAGCACTACAGCAGTCCAGATAAACGTTTTGAGGTGGACGGAGCTAACGCAGCACGTGATTTTTTACGAAGTTATGGAGTGCCAGAAGAATCTGCTCGGCTCGTATGGGATGCGGTCGCCTTGCATACAACTATTGGAATAGCCCAGTATAAAGAACCGGAAGTTGCCTTGATTAACTCTGGCGTTAGCTATGACGTTGTTGGGGAAAATTTTGATGCATTTACCGAAGATGTGCGAAACCAAGTAACGTTGGCATATCCGCGTAATGGATTTAAGAACAAGATTTTACCAGCGTTTCTTGAGGGGTTTGCTCACAAACCGGAAACGACCTACGGCAATATCAAGGCAGATGTATGCGCTCGGTTACTCCCGGGCTTCAAACGCAAAGATTTTTGCGATAGTGTACTTCATTCGCCATGGCACGAATAAGTTTTTTGGCGAAGCGATTCATGGATAAGCTGCACATCTTAACAATCCCCTTCGGATAGAAGTCGGGGATTGTTTTGTTAATGAAAATAAATTATCTATAATACATGCTGAATATGAAACAAATCGTTGATAAAGAAGAATGAGCTTTTTAAGACTCGCAGAAACCGGGGTGCAGGATATGGAAATCCGGCAATTAGAATATTTCATGGCTGTTTGTCAAGAGCTGCATTTTACAAGAGCATCCGAAAAATTGGGGGTCACGCAGCCTACCCTAAGCCACCAGATAAAAGCAATTGAGGACGAATTGGGGATGCCCTTATTCGATCGGATAGGCAAAAAAATAGCTATTACTGAAGCCGGATTCATTTTGCTAAAACATTGCCACACTGTTTTTCACAGCTTCAAGAGCGTACGTGAAGAAATTCAAGAACTGCAAGATATCAAACGGGGACGCCTTTCGGTTGGGGTTTTACCGGGCGAATTAAATGCGCTTGTTTGCCGGCTGCTGCCGGATTTTCATGAGGCCTATTCCGAAGTTCAGGTTAGGGTCATCAGCGCGGACAATGTTGCGGAACGCTTGCTTAATAACGAGATCGACCTGGCTCTTACTATTATTCCTGTTCATGATGAACGTATCGTTTCCCAACTGCTGTACAAAGAAAAGCTTTATTTAGTAGTTAATGCCGACCATCCCTTAGCGGAAGGGCCCGAAGTAAGCTTAGAGGCTCTTAAGGACCTCCCTCTTGTTTTGTTTCCTAAAAATTATCGGTGTCGACATCAATTGGATTCTATCTGCAACCTGAAGGAAATTGATCTGCGACCAGCCATCGAAATCGATGCCATTGAATCAATGATCACCCTGATAGAAGCAGGGGTAGGCTGTTCCATCCTTTCCGAAACCTTGATGAAGCAGTGGGACAAACCTGGAGTAAAAATAGTGAATATAGCAGAAAACACATTTTTACGGCAAGTCGGACTAATTTATCACAAGGATAAGTACAGGGGGCAAGTTGTCCTAAAATTCACCGAACTTCTTCATAAACAAATAAGCCAACTAGGAATATCCTATACGTTGTAACGCCTAATTGTTTTTTCTACATAATTTTCTAACATAGCATATTGAAACAGGCTATCCCCATATACATTGTTATCAAGCCATTATAAATGGTTGTCTTATTCGTGTGCCGAAAGGTGGGGTAGGGATGTCTGATCCTTTTGTAGTCAGGTCATTAGACGAAATACGTTTTTGGTCACGCATTATGAAAGAACATTCCTTTTTTCTTCGATTAGGATTTAGATGTGAAGACACGCAGTTAATCAATGAGGCTAATCAATTTCATGCCATCTTTGAGGATATTGAAAGAAGATCACATGCATATCAAGCAGATACCGATCCACAAACGATTCGACAGTTTAATTCTGAAGTTCACAATGCCGCTGCACACATTTGGGCATTTAAGAGGAAGGTTCTTGGACTTATACTTAGGTGCCAGCTCCCTGGGGGAACAAATTTCCCTTTGCTTGTAGATCATGTTAGCCGAGAAGCAAATTACTTTAGAAATCGGTTAGAGGAACTCAATAACGGGAGACTTGAACCATTACCTGATGCGATTATCGATGAAAATGTCTTTTTCCTAAAAATCATGACTGACCATGCAAAATTTATAGGTCATCTGCTTGATCCATCCGAGCGAAAATTAGTGGAACAAGCAAGGGAGTTTAGCCAAGATTTTGATACGTTGATGTTTCAAGCCATTGACCTAAGTTCCATGCGTCCACAATCGCAAACCCATCCATTACTAAGTCAATTTGTTGATGAAAACCGCGTTTCAGTCAAATCATTACGCGATTTTAAGAAGACTGCGCGCGACTTAATTGAAGAGTGCCGAATCAAAAGCATCATTCATCCTTTATTAGCAGATCATGTTTTTCGTGAAGCTGAACGATTCTTATTTATTCTAGACATGTTCGATCGGTCATTATCTGGCATGAAGGTAAACAAGAAAGAAATCATGCATTAATAGAAGGGAGGCACTATTGGATGGAAATACAAATAACGGGCTTTGTTGTTCATTCCAATAACTCTGATTCCAGTCATTCCCATCAACTCTTTCTAACATCTTGGGATGGAAGACCGGTTAACGTTCATGTCCATCCCTTTCAAGGAGATACCTCTTTTGACGTTGGACATTTCCATCATTACGTGGGTATAACTGAACCAGCTCCAAGTGGCGTGCCACACGTCCATAATTACCATGCCCAAACATCATTTAATGACCAGCACAAGCACATGATTAGAGGAACAACTGGACCCGCCATTCCATTGGCAGGCGGTGGGCACTATCATTATTTCGAAGGTTATACCACCGTAGATGGCAGGATCCCACATGCTCATCGTTATAGCGGAAACACAGGTGATGAACAAGGGTAGATAATAGTTTCATCCACTTTGCTTTATTGTTTTAATATAAATTATGCCTTTGACTATTACCTCATGCCTTTGCATTATCAGACGCCCTTACATAATATGTAGTATTCCAATTAGGAAGGAGTAAGGGAAAATGAGTGGATATGAAGGTTCCGGGTATGGCGGTAGTGTTGGTGTTATTCTCGTTCTCTTTATTCTGCTTGTCATTATACTCCGTACTTGGGGATTCTAAGTAAATACCTTGTAGAGATCTCACTTATATGCATTGAACGTTTCAGGGTAAATTGTGTGAGAAGCACAAAAGTACCGTTCGTAAAAGGTTTTGAGCAAGATGATGCTCGTTTTGAAAAACACCCAAAAAAGCGGCAAGCTAAGATGCTATTTGAGCCTTGGTTTGCCGCTGTTTTATTAACTATCATCTCCGTTGGCTGTAAAGGAACGTTTTCCGCGAAACAGAAAAATTCTCTTCTCCTCATCACACATGTCAAACCAATAAGATGATTAGGCCAAGTACAAAAAAAGCGGATCCGAGGCATATGGAAACCAATCCGCCGAATTTTACTAAATCCATGTAAGTATCGCTTCGTTCCGAATCTCCTTTGACTTTCCAGCCTTCATCCCTGCTCCAGCCGAATGTCGGATACCTTCTGGCCAGTAGCCCTATACCTATGAGGATCACAGCAAACCCGAAAAGTGCCCCCCATGACATAGGGGTACCGCCAGGTCGAACAAGCGTCGCTAACCCGATTAAGACCAATACGCCGCCAATAAATCCGCCTATTGCCGCACCAACCTGGGTTTTTAACAAATCATGATCGTCCTGCTCGTAGTCTTCCGGTAACCGTTTATTCCATCGTATCCAATCCGAATCCGGATTCATGTAGCTATAACGGCTACTTAGAATGATGACGACGCCAAATAACATCCATAACATTGAAATCAACCCCTTGAAGATTCATACGGAGTAACAAAATGGAAGTTCCGGTATAGTGAAGTAAAACATGAAGAATGGGGATCTAAAGTTACACGTTAAAGGTACCTGAAAAGAAAAAATCCTGCTCTTATGTGAGCAGGATTTTACTTCTGTTCCCTAAGCTTATCGCAAAAATTAACGGCGCTCCGGGGTACGGCGTC
Source organism: Bacillus sp. FSL K6-6540 (assembly GCF_038007545.1). Classification (NCBI taxonomy): domain Bacteria; kingdom Bacillati; phylum Bacillota; class Bacilli; order Caryophanales; family Bacillaceae; genus Bacillus; species Bacillus sp. FSL K6-6540. The sequence continues at coordinate 6,032,936 of NZ_JBBOXH010000001.1, read as the reverse complement.
TTAACCCGGCAAGACCGGCAAGACCAATTAATCCAAGCCAACCCCAGTCTGTATCGTTATCATTGGTGGCTGCGTTGGTGTTATAACTTCTAGCGTTAACGTTGTTTGTGTTCATGTCATTTGCATTCCTGTTGTTGTTTTCGGCGGAAACAGGGACAACCAACATGCAAGCAATGCTCATAGCAGCGAGAAAAGACATGCAGATTTTCTTCATGTTAAGGACCTCCTTTCTCTGTTCGTCTGAAATGCATGGGCAGGTACCAAAATTATCTTGCCCCAAATAATCTTTAACGATTCTTTACCAAACGAGTGTACTTCTGACTTCCGAGTAGTGAGACTGTGCTAATTTTTCCTTTTATCCGCTATTTCACCGGATTCATGTCGATCCATTTCGAAATGGACCGAGCCGCTGTCGCGCGGATCGGTTATTGTTTTGCGGGCGATGAGATTCCCCTCACCATCAAAACCTTCGATATCAAAAGATGTGGAAGCGGGCGACGGTAGAAATACGAACCAGATCATTCTTTCAGCCTCCGCAGCAGTCAGCTTAGCGTTATAACTACCTTTGCCCTTGATTTTGACGCTTACCTTTTTTATCGAGGGATCCAGAATATCCCCGAACACCATGGGAAACGGGGTAGAGAGATGGTCTAATTCAGGCATGCCCATGTAATTTAACGCTGCTATGGATTGTGAAGATTCGCCGATTCCATATCCGCCGCCCCAAGCCCATTTCCAACCGATCCGAGTTTTTCGTACATATTCTACTTGCAAATTATGGCTTCCCGCTTGGTAAGGTCGTTTCATAAATAAAAGAGTGCCTCCGCTCACGGGTTCACGGTGAATGACATGCATGGAGGATGGGCCTCTAAACTGTTCAACCGCGTTATCCGGAGTCTTCCCGAGCGGGATATGAAGGATATTGTCCTGCCCCAGCGCTCGCGACATGCGCCGATCCGTTAATCCGCCAGGGCGTTCCATCACATAGATGAAGGCGTAGAAGAGAACGACCGAAAGAAATATCAGTTTGGCAGCAAACCGGATGATTCGTTTGTGTTTAACTTGCATAATGCGTCCACCACCACAACGTTTTTTATAATCATTTCTCAAAATCGAACAACGACTCCACCAATATACCATAATTTGGGGGTGTTATTTAGCAGTGCGTGTGGAAAACAGATAAATGCAAGTTAAAGATGAAACGTGTCGTTTACTCGATTCCAGCAGGGAACTCCCGTTTTATGTCGAAGTTTGAAATTAGGGGGTGCTTATATGCTAAAAACATTGAAGGTCGAGCTCTTTAGCGATTCCAATCTGGACGATTTGCAGGATCAGGTGAATGAATTCCTGTATAACATTCATCCTGACGATGTGAAGGATATTAAGCTTTCATCGGCAGACGGAACGTATGATATTTTGGTCATATATAAAGAATAAAGAAAAAGCACCTTAAAGGTGCTTTTTCTTTTGATCTTGCTTATTAAGAATCTCAAAAGGTAAGACCACTTTGCATATAACATTGCCGTCCAGACAGCTCAAGGTCAAAAAGTTAGGTACATCACTTTTTATGTCCCCCTAATGAAGCTTTAAGGTTCCATTAAGCTACGCATCTTATGATGGAATCACCTCTTAACAATAGATTAGGAGCCCCTCTAATTCCGTGGTTAGAGGGGCTTCTCTTGTTTACATATCTTTTTTGCGCAATGGAACAACGGGAGGTTATCGTCTTTCCGGCAGCTCCATGCACCAACGATGACTCTTGCTCGTGGTTTGATTCTTCCTATTTTTATGAGATATGATAGACTAGTATTTTTTATAAGCTATACCCATGTTGCAAAGAAAGTAGGAGAGTAATGGAAGATTTCATCTTGTGGTTGAAGTATCTGCTGCTGGGAATTGTGCAGGGGGTTACGGAGCCGATTCCGGTATCCTCCAGCGGTCATTTGATTGTCGCCCAAAGGCTGATGGGCATGGAGCAGAATGGGCTGTCGTTCGAAATACTGACCAATACGGCCTCATTGATTGCGATCGTGTTCATCTTTCGCAAGGATTTGCAGAGATTGATTGTGAACGGCCTAAGTTATGTTCGGACACGACGACCGGAGTTTAAATCCGACTTCATGTTCATTCTGTATATTATTGTGGGTACGATTCCGGCTGTCATCATCGGACTGTTGTTCAAAGACCAGATTGAGGAAATATTCGCTTCGGTTCGCACGGTAGGCGTCGCGCTGCTATTTACGGGAGTCGCACTTTGGCTGATTCGGAACCTTCGCGGCCGCAAGCTGGATAATGACTTGTCGTTCAAGGACGCGCTTATCGTAGGTTTGGCACAGGCGGTGGCGCTGATTCCGGGGATCAGCCGATCCGGCTCGACCGTCATTACGTCGATCGCCGTGGGGATGAAGCAGGAGACGGCCCTGCGGTTTTCCTTTATGCTGTACATTCCGATAAGCCTCGGCGGCATGGTGCTGGGCGTGTCGGATATGGCATCGGATCCTGATTTTGCTCCGCTGTTCATTCCCTATTTGATCGCATTTATCGCGACGCTCATCTGCACCTATTTTGCGATGAAATGGTTCATGAATATCATGGCGCGCGGGAATCTGAAATATTTCGCTTATTATTGCTTTGTTGTCGGCATTTTGCTGCTTGTCTTCTTATAAGAATGAGGGAAGGCTTCTCATAAGGTTCCTTGAACTTGTGGGGAGCTTTTTTTCTTACTGTGGAAGGGAAGCAAGGCGATCATTGCGTAGTATCGGATATAAGAAAGGTATAAGATGAAGCTAATAGGAGAGTGGTTGTGATGTCAAAAATTCCGTTTCAATCGGTCGTTTCATCGGAGGAGGAGCTTCGAAACTTGTTCGGCGATTCCAATCACGTGGTCAAACATAAAACGATTCATCGATTGGACCATCATTGCAAAGACTTTATTTCGAAGAGCCCCTTGTTGTTTATGGCTACTTCCGACGCATCCGGAGCCTGCGACGTTTCGCCCCGGGGAGATGCGGCGGGATTCGTGCATGTGATCGATGAATCCTGCTTAATCATTCCGGAGCGTCCGGGCAATCGACGGTTTGATTCGCTGCGGAATATCCTGTCTAACCCGAGAGTCGGGATCGTGTTTGTCATACCGGGTTTGAAGGAGACTTTGCGAATCAACGGCAGCGCCGTCTTGGTAAGGGACGAAGAAATCCTGGATCGGCTTAGCGTACAAGGCAAACGCCCGTGGCTTGGCATTGCGGTCTCGGTCGAGGAATGCTATATGCACTGTGCAAAAGCTTTCATGCGTTCGCAAGCATGGGATCCCGATTCCTGGATACCCAGCGAGCATCTGCCCAATCCGTCCAAGATCATCGCGGATCATGTGAATCAAGATCACGTGACGGAGGAGATCGTTGCCCGGGGAATGCAGGACAGTTACACGAATCGTCTCTATTGATTTTCATTTATAATAGGTATAGCGATATAAGGAAACGATGAGATATGACGGTCAGATTGAAGATAAGGGGACCAATAACTTTGATAACGACCAGAGAACAGGTATTGGATCGATTACATAGGGGGATACAGACCCAGGAGCGATTGATCGGGGTAGCGGCAGGAGCAGGAATATCGGCAAAATATGCGGTCAAAGGCGGCGCCGATCTGATACTGGCCTTGAATTCCGGCCGTTTTCGGCAGATGGGACTGGGCTCCTTGGCGGGCTTCATGCCCTACGCGAACTGCAATGAAATGGTGATGGATTTCGGCTCGCGCGAAATTCTTTCCGTGGTCCGCGACGCACCGGTGATATTCGGTTTATGCGGAACGGATCCAACCGTTCAGTTGCCGGGATACTTGGATGCCATTCGCGGAAGCGGTTTTGCCGGCATCATCAACTACCCGACGGTGGGGATGATTGACGGACTGTTCCGCGAAGCCTTGGAGGAAGAAGGCATCACGTATCTGCAGGAGGTGGAAGCCATCCGGATTGCCCATGAGCGCGATATGTTTACGATGGCCTTCGTATTCAATCCGGAGCAGACGACATGGATGCTGGATGCGGGAGCGGATATCATCTGCGCCCATCTGGGCGTTACGGCGGGCGGGATGATGGGGACCTCGAAAGCATGGTCGCTGGAGAAGGGCGCCGAAATCGCCAGAGAAATTTTTGCCGTCTGTGACGACTCGGGCAAGCAGCCGATCAAGCTCGTATATGGCGGTCCGGTCCATACGCCCATCGATGTCCAGTACATGTACGACAACACGTCCGCCATGGGTTACGTGGGCGGCTCGAGCTTTGAGCGAACGCCGACGGAAGAAGCCATCGTGGATGCGACGCATCGGTTTAAGGCAACGGGCCATCTGGAGCAGGACCGGCAGCTGATGGACAAGCTGACGCAATTCGATGTACCGATGGACTATGTTGCCTTTGTGAAAGAATACGTAGCCGAGCATTATGCAGTCCCGATTTCAATGACGGAGCTGGCCGAACGGATCCACGTTTCAAGAACGCATCTCAGCGCGCTTTTTAACAGAGAGGTGGGGTGCAGCTTTCCCGAATACATAGCCAAATATCGTATTCACAAGGCGCAGGATATCATGAAGCACAGCAAGCTGTCCCTGAGTAGAATAGCGGAGCTGGTCGGTTACCCGGACTATGTTCATTTCAGCAAGACCTTCAAAAAATACGCAGGCATGTCTCCCCAGGCCTATCGTCGGCATATGAAAGACAAATATACATAAAGATCGTACATAGATACGATCCTTTTTATTTGAAAGCGCTGTATTATGGTCTTACAGGGATCACATGCCGGACCCGTCAGTCAGAACGGGGCAAGCGATCCTGAGAAGAGACATGGGGAGGTCTTCACGGTGAAAACCATAGCCATTGCGGGGACGTTTGATACGAAGGGTGCTGAGTTTTTATACGTTAAATCGGTGATCGAGAGCTTGGGGTTACAAACGTTTACGATTCATAGCGGCGTGTTTGAGCCGATGTTCACGCCGGATGTAACCAATATCGAGGTTGCAGGGGCGGCAGATGCGGATCTACGCGAAATCGCGGCCCGGAAGGACCGGTCGGCAGGGACTGCAGTATTGGCTCAAGGGATGGAACAAATCGTGCCGAAGCTGTATGCAGAGGGCAAATTCGACGCCATACTGTCATTCGGCGGTACGGGGGGAACTTCCATCGTCACCGCCGGCATGCGAGCATTGCCGATCGGCGTACCAAAATTGATGGTCTCCACCGTCGCTTCCGGCAATACGGCGCCTTATGTAGGGACAAGCGACATTATCATGTTTCCGTCCATCGTGGATGTATCCGGCCTGAACTCGTTTTCCACCAAAATATTCACGAACGCGGCACACGCGATAGCCGGCATGGTTAAGTTCGAATCGGCTGCGCCGATGGATAAAAAGCCGCTGATTGCAGCGACGATGTTCGGGGTAACGACCCCCTGCATCGATTATGCCAGAGAGCATCTGGAGTCGCATGGGTATGAAGTGCTGGTGTTCCATGCAACCGGCACGGGCGGGCGAACGATGGAAAGCCTCATTGAGGCCGGATTCATCGACGGTGTATTGGATTTGACGACAACGGAATGGTGCGATGAGCTGGTTGGCGGCGTATTGGCGGCAGGGCCGAATCGGCTGGAGTCAGCCGGACGCTGCAAGGTGCCGCAGGTCGTATCGACCGGGGCGCTCGATATGGTCAACTTCGGTCCGTACGATACCGTGCCGGAGGCATTCCGGGGACGAAACCTGTACAAGCATAACCCTTCGGTTACGCTGATGCGGACCACGGTGGAGGAGAACCGGCAGCTTGGCGGGATCCTTGCGGATAAACTGAATTCGTCGCAAGGTCCTACGGTGTTGATGCTGCCGCTGAAAGGTGTATCGATGCTCGATGTGGAAGGCGAAGCATTCCATGGAGCGGAAGAGGATAAGATGCTGTTCGACACGTTAAGACAACGGATAGACCGTGAGACCGTTGAGCTGATCGAGATGAATACCGATATTAACGATCAAGCTTTTGCGGTGGCCGCGGCCGATAAGCTGATGGAATTGATGAAGCGGCAATGAGAAGGGGAAGCCACAGGGCCAAGCATTCAAACTGAAGGAGGAACATATCATGGCCATGCAAACAAGAGCAGAAGTATTAGCGAAACTAAAATCAGAGGTTGCAGCGGGTAAGGTGTTGTTGGGAGCTGGAGCAGGGACAGGGATTTCCGCGAAGAGCGCCGAAGCAGGCGGCGTAGACTTAATCATTATTTATAACTCGGGCCGTTACCGGATGGCCGGGCGCGGATCTCTCGCTGGATTGATGGCGTACGGAGACGCCAATCAGATCGTGGTGGACATGGGGAACGAGGTGCTGCCGGTCGTGAAGCATACGCCGGTGTTGGCGGGGGTTTGCGGCACGGACCCGTTTCGGATCATGGATATTTTTCTGAAGCAGCTGAAGGAGCAAGGGTTTGCGGGCGTGCAGAACTTTCCGACGGTGGGCTTGATTGACGGCGTATTCCGGGCGAATCTGGAAGAGACGGGCATGGGCTATGATCTTGAGGTCGAGATGATCCGGAAGGCGCATGAGCTGGATTTGGTGACCACGCCGTATGTGTTTAACATCGATCAGGCGAAGAAAATGGCCGAAGCCGGAGCCGATGTTCTGGTTGCTCATATGGGGCTTACCACGAAAGGCACCATAGGCGCGAAAACGGCACTGACGCTCGACGACTGCGTGGACAAGATTCAAGCGATCTGCGATGCCGGAAAAGCCGTCAACCCGGACATTATGATTCTGTGCCATGGCGGTCCGATTGCGGAGCCTGAGGACGCGGCGTATGTATTGTCCAGAACCCATGGGGTGGAAGGATTCTTCGGAGCATCCAGCATCGAGCGTTTTGCCACCGAGGTTGGCATCAAGCAGCAGACAGAGGCATTCAAGAATATTTCGAAATGAAGTCGTAAGCTGGAAAAAGTATGGTTATGATCCTAAGGAACGCAGAAGACTCCCGTCAGGGAGTCTTCTTGGTGTTTTATTGTCCGTTGGACTGAACCAACAAGGCCTGCAAGCGAATTGAAAACGGCGCATGAAATGGACATCCTCTTTCGCGCCCGGCGGCTCGCCTGTCGTCCGGATCAATCATCATCCTTGCGTTTGCTCTTGGATGCAGCCACGGCAAAGGCAATAACGACAAGCGGAATGAAGATAAACCATGGGATCGTAATCGTGGTCCCCAATAGCAGGGCAAACAGCAGCAATACCACCATGCCAATGATCAAGTACAGGCAGCCTCTGCCGAACGTCTCCATCATCCATCATCTCCTTTTGAGAAGGATAACGTAATGGACAAGTCGCAGGTTTCGCAAAACATGGCAAAAAGGCAGAAGCCTTGCCCTTGCCATCACGCCCTTATCGGTCACGCTGACAATGAATGAAGGTTTCCACCCAATCACAGTGTAATGTATGAAAAGCATACCAGTTCAAGATCAAATTTTTTATCGCTGTTCATCTTTTGCGTTCATTTTATAATCCTTCAAAGCGCTAAGATTGGCCCGGGAATTTCCAAGCGGCGGCTTTTTATCGCCTGGTTCCGGAGGCAGACGGTGAAGCACTTCCCGAAGCAGGGCATGATTCTCCCACACGATTTCATGAATTTCGCCCACCGTATAGAATAAGGCGCCCAAGATTGCGCCGCCAATAAGCCAAGCGATGCCTGTCAGCCAATTGCCCTCCATGATGATATGAATGATGACTCCGCCGATAAAACCGCCGATGAACCATACAGCGCCAAGCATCTTGAACAGTTTCGACATGCCGATACCTCCATAGGGATGATATCATCAATCGTACCAAAAAAAGTAAGTCATGGATATGGCGCAATACGAACGCAGAGACCTCAACTGCTGGAGGCTTAATTTTGAATAGAGGAAGCAATCATGATAGTATCAGGGGATGAACCAGTGGATGAAGGGGGCATATCGATTGTGGCCAATATTAAAGAGATAGCCAAGCTTGCAGGCGTGTCGGTATCAACTGTATCCCGGGTGCTGAATAACCACCCTTATGTCAGAGAAGAGAAGCGGGCACGCGTGCTGGAAACGATGAAGCAGTTGAAATACGCCCGGAATATGAATGCGGTCCATCTGATTACAGGGAAAACGATGAATATTGCCATCATGCTTCCGTTTATTAATCATGCCTACTTCTCCTTGCTGATGGAAGGAGCCGGCCAAGAAGCGCTTGCCGCTAACTATCGCCTCATCCTGTGCCAAACCGGGTATGCGCCGGATAAGGAAGTGGAAGTGCTGGAGATGCTGCGCAACCGCGAGATTGACGGCATCATTATTCTATCGTCGGCCGTGACGCCGAAACAGATCGAAGCCTATTGCGCTTACGGACCGATTGTATGCTGTCAGGATGCAGGGGAACGCTTATTTTCTTCTATATATATAAACCATGCTGAGGCATTTCGCAGTGCCATGCGTTATTTGATAAGGCGGGGACATCGCCGCATCGGCTTCACCGTAGGAAGACTGGACAGTCCGAGCACGAGAGCACGCCAAGCGGCCTATGAAGAAGTGCTTCAAGAAATCGGAGAGCCTTACCGCGAGGAATGGATCCTGGACGGTTGTATAGATCTCGAGGACGGTGCAGCGATTATGGATCGGCTGTCGGGCATGGAGGAACGTCCCAGCGCCATATTGGTGACGGGCGACCATGTGGCCGCCGGGTTAATCTATGAAGCAGAGAAAAGAGGGCTGTCCATTCCGCAAGAGCTGGCCGTCATCGGATTCGACAACCAGCCGATCGGCAAAATGCTGGGCCTTACTACGATTGATAACCGCCTGTTTGATATGGGGACGGAGGCTTTCAGGATACTCTATGCCCATATTCAAGGGGAGCAGAAGGAGCCGATTCGCAAGGAGCTTGCTTTCGAGCTGATTGAACGTTCGTCGGTCTAATGGCTGCAAAGCCAAGTTCTAACAAACGGATTACAAAGTTCGACAATTGTGATATTCTTATCTATGCAAGTGCTTTGTTTCACAACGCTAAACGTCTGCAAGTGATTTGCAGGCGTTCTATTCTGTATCATAGAAGGGAAAGGAGCATATCAGACGTGGATGCCCTTACACAGTTTAAAAAAGCTTCCCGAATCAAAGTGATCCCCGTCATGCTGATTCCGGTCGCTTTGGGAGCGCTCGGGGCTTACGTATGGACGGGTACATTTCATATAGGCCTTTTTTTATTGACCTTGATCGGGAGCGGCGCTGCCCATTTGTTCTCCAATATGGTGAACGATTTATGGGACTATAAGAACGGAACGGACACAGAAGCGCAGGAGCATGTAGATGCAATCTCCACCAACTCCGGGTTTTTGACCAAGGGGGTCTGGTCGCTCCGTAAGTTCGAGATCGTCACCTGGACGCTGTTCGGGATCGCGGCGTTGAGCGGCATCATCCTCAGCTTGATCAGCGGCTGGTGGGCTTTTGTCTTTGGTGGACTCGGCGGGTTGATCGCTTACTTTTACGTCGCACCGCCGATTCGATTCGGTTATCGCGGCAAGGGCTACAGTGAAATTGCGATTTTGCTGTCCTTTGGTATTTTGCCGGTGATGGGCGCATACTACGTTCAAACCTCACATATGGATGTTCGGGCCTTGCTGCTGTCACTGCCCATCGGGCTGCTGACAACGTTGATTTTGTTCAACCATCACTTTTTGCATTGGCAGGCAGACCGTCAGGCCGGGAAGAAGACCCTGGTCGTGGTATGGGGCGAAAAGAGAGCGCTGAACTTCTCGCGAGTTCTGCTGCTGCTGGCATGCCTCTCCTTGATAGCCTGCGTATTGGCCGGAGCGCTCCCGCCTTACGCACTGATTGCGCTGCTTACGATCATTCCGTTGTATCTTGTCTATGGAAGGCTGAAGGACAGCAACCGTTCCGAGGCGTATTTACCGCTGATGGGCGCGTCAACGATGACCACCATGCGCTGCGGCGGCGTGCTGATCCTGTCATTGATCATTCAGGGAATCATTCAGACTTTGTAAGGAAGAAGGGGAAATAGATGGAACAACAACGCGTTTTTGGTGATTTTCACTCCATCCTGTCCGAGAGCGGGACTTGGAAGATCGGCGGGTTCCCGCTGCCGGACGGTTCATTCTGGGAATATCGCGAGCCGAATGCGGTCGTTATCGTTCGCAATGGCATTCTGTACGTACGCGCACCGCTGAGCCGTCAGAATAACCAGATCCAAATTCTCGATAACGCCAAGCATATGTATTATTCCAATGAAGAAGTGGACGTGCCGGAATCCGGCGAGGTGACCTTCGAGCTGCAAATTCGGGCCCGCACCCAAGGTACGGTTCCCGGCGACTTGTATGACGGCTACGTATCTTTGAATCTGCTTGATTTCAGCACCGGCGCGGCACTGGACTTTTTTGCTTCGAACGACAAATACGCCAGCGTGTATGCGGTCCTGCCGTTCCCGGGCGTGCAGGTGCCGGAATCGGACAAGACCCGTTACTTTTGCATTTTCAAAGAGGAAGATACGCACTTTACGCCGCGGGAATTCAACACGTACAAAATCACGTATAACCGTGCCGAGGACGAAGCTATCTTCTACGTGAACGGCGAAGAGATCCGCCGGGAGAAAAACATCCCGATCAAGTTCAACAAATTCACCATCGCGCTTGGCATCATGACCGAAAAAGACCTGACGCCGGAGGGCAGCGTATCCGTGCATGGACAAACCGTTATTGCCGAATATTCTCCCGTGACGGTCACGATAAAAGAGTAGACTTATATAATGAAAAAAGATCATGCCATGTTGGCATGATCTTTTTTCATTCGTTAGAGAAGGAAGGCCTGCAGCAATGCTCGAGGCCGAATCGGGGAAGCTGAAGCCCCCGAAAGCCGAAGAAGCCGAGCCGGACATGCTGTGAGTCCCAAGGGGATTCACAGCATGTCCGGCCATTCGGGTGCAGGAAGATTAGGTGGGAGCCAGTGGCAGTGCCACAAGCCGAGCCGGCAAGCCTGTGAGTCCCAAGGGGAATCACAGCATGTCCGGCCATTCGAGTGTAGGAAGATTAGGTGGGAGCCAGTGGCAGTGCCACACAAGTCGAGCCGGCAAGCCTGTGAGTCCCAAGGGGATTCACAGCATGTCCGGCCATTCGAGTGTAGGAAGATTAGGTGGGAGTCAGTGGCAGTGCCCCAAGCCGAGCCGGCAAGCCTGTGAGTCCCGAGGGGATTCACAGCATGTTCGGCCATAAACCAGGCAAGCTGACCGTGTCGAACTGGTCAACATTGCCCCTTCCCCGCACCGCCCCACAAAGCCATCCCTGAAGAAAGGGATGGCTTTGTTTGCGGGAAAGATTGGAGGCCGGGCCCAAGAAAAGAGGATGTATCCGTGGAGGAGACCTGGCGTTCGCCTTTGAAACCGGGAAAATACCGCAAAAATATCATCCTGTTTTCCTGGTTTCAACAGCGACCGAAACGGATACATCCTCCCCAGACCAGGCCGACTAATCTTGACATCCAAAAAAGAAAGCCATCCCACAAACCATGGGATGGCTTTCAACGTTATTTCAGATCTTCAATCGAATTGGCTTCCACGTAAGACGGAACCACCAGTCCGGTTTTTACGCCTTCCATGTTGGCGCCAAGGTCTTCCACTTGGTCCTTGAATTTATCCCAGTAGTCCGCATGCGTCAGCGGCAGCCAAGCAGCCACGGTGGCGTCCACGTCGCCGTTGGCAACGCCGGTCCACATAGGGCCTGCTTCAACTTGAAGGGCTTCAACTTTGTAACCCAGCTTTTCTTCCATGATCACTTTCAGCAGGTTGGTGCTGGCAATTTCGGAATCCCAAGCCACATAACTGAATTTGAAGCTTTTGCCGTCAACCGGTTGAACGCCTTCGAGCCAAGCATCGACTTTCTCAGCGTTGCTGTCCGCCCATTCTTTAGCTGCAGCCTCAGGGTCTTGGCCTTCTTGGATCGCGGTCATAATCTGACCCATATCGTCGGACGTCCACTTGAAATTGCTCAGGAACTTATAGGCTTCCGGATGATCTTCCTGAAGTCCAAGGCGGGCAACGGTGTGGATCTCTTCCGCTTCACCGTAAACCTTCTTCGGATCTTCCAGATACTTCAGATCGTATTTGGCGAACATCCAGTGCGGAGTCCAACCGGTAATAATGATCGGATCTTCGTTCTTGATGGCTTTATCGAGAGTTGCCGTCATGGCCGCGCCGGAACCTTCGATCAGTTTCCAGTCGGTCAATCCATATTCCTCAATCGCAGCAGCCGTTGCTTTCATAATACCCGCGCCAGGATCAATACCGATGATTTCATGTTTGACTTGATCGCCGAGGGAAGCGGTGGAACCGCCATCAGCCCCGTTGTCCGTCGTTCCATTCGAGCCGCCGTTTCCGCCCTGACCGCAAGCGGACAGGACCAGAATAGCGGCCAAGCTAAGCAGCAACCAAAACTTCTGTTTCTTCAAATTAAGCACCCCTTTTTTTCGATTTAAATATATTTTGTGTAAAGCGGTCGAGGACAATCGCCAAAATGACGACAGCCAAGCCGGCTTCAAACCCTTTACCGATTTGCAGCTGCGTTACCGCGCGATATACCTCGGCACCGATACCTTGGGCGCCGATCATCGAAGCGATAACCACCATCGACAACGACAGCATGATGGTCTGGTTAATGCCGGCCATCAAGGTTGGCATGGCCAGCGGCAGCTGAACCTTGAACAATTTCTGCCCGGAAGTCGAACCGAATGCATCCGCAGCTTCAGTCAATTCGCCGGATACTTGCATAATGCCGAGGCGGGTCAGGCGAATCGTCGGCGGAATAGCGAAGATAACCGAAGCGATAACTCCCGGAACCACGCCCAGACTGAAGAATGTGACGGCAGGCAGCAAGTACACAAATGCCGGCATGGTCTGCATAAAGTCCAGAACCGGTATGATCACGCGGGATGCGGACTTGCTATAGGCCGCCCATATACCCAGCGGAACACCCAGTATGACCGAGATCAATGCCGCCGTGATGACCAGACTGAGCGTGCTCATCGTCTGTGACCAGTAGCCCAAGTTGTCGATCAGCAGGAAACCGATGGCCGTGAACAAGGTTAACGGCAGACGGCCCAGCAGGTAGGCAATGACGGCCAGGATGACGATGAACAGATACGGATGAGGCAGCATGAACAAATCCGTAAACAACTGCACAACGTTCTCGATAATGAAAGAGATGGCGTCAAAGAATCCGGAGAACACGTCTCCCATCCAATCGACCAAGGAATCAACCCAGCTGGCAAGAGGGATCTTAGGCATCTTGCGTCACCTCCTCGCTCTTGGTTTCTCCGGCCAAGGCACCAAGGACGGCACCGCGGACGATAACGCCCATCAGTCGGCCGGTATCATCCACAACGGCCAATGGCACTTTGGACATGCTCGTAATTTCAAACAATTCATTTAGCAGCGTGTCGGGTCCGACGCTCGGTCCGTCCGTGATGAGAATATCCGCAAGCTTGCGGTTATTCTTCATGGCATCCGATGCATCTTCCGCCGTAATGACGCCGAGCAGCTTCTTCGAACGGTCGATCACGAACAGGTTCGAGATGCCGCGTTCACGCATAAGCTCCAGCGCAACCCGAGGCCCGCGATCCATCGTGATGGTTTCCGGACGGCGCATAACCCGTGAAGCGGTAAGCACCTTGGATAGATCCACGTCTTCCACGAACCGTTCGACGTAGTCGTTGGCAGGCTGGGTCAAGATTTCCTCCGGCGTGCCGATCTGCACGATCGAGCCGTCCTTCATCAAGGCAATGCGGTCGCCGATCCGAAGAGCTTCGTCCAGGTCGTGGGTAATGAACACGATGGTTTTTTTCATTTTGTCCTGGAGCTCGATCAATTCGTCCTGCATGTCTCTGCGAATGAGGGGATCCAGTGCGCTGAAGGCTTCGTCCATCAGCAGAATCTCCGGATCGTTGGCAAGCGCACGGGCCAGCCCGACGCGCTGCTGCATGCCGCCGCTGAGCTGATCGGGCATTTTTTCCTCCCAGCCCTTCAAGCCTACAAGCTCAAGCGACTTCATGGCCGCTTCGCGGCGTTTGCTCTTGTCTACCTTCTGAATCTCCAGACCGTATTCCACATTGTCCACAACCGTGCGATGGGGGAACAAGGCGAACTTCTGGAACACCATGCTGATTTTTTTGCGGCGTACTTCCCGCAGCTGTTCCTTGTTCATTTTTCGCAGGTCCTTGCCGTGTATCAAGATTTCGCCCGATGTCGGCTCAATCAACCGATTTAGCAAACGGACGAGCGTAGACTTCCCGCTGCCCGATAGCCCCATAATCACGAAGATCTCGCCTTCCTGAATATCGAAGCTGACACGGTTAACGCCAACCGTTATATTTTTCTCTTTTGCAATTCGCGCTTTACTCCAGCCTTGCTCAAGCAATTGAAGCCCTTGTTCCGGGTTCGCGCCGAACAATTTGCTGACTTTGTTAACTTGCAGAATAGCCAAAAGTACTCCTCCTTTTATTGTATAGAGACGCGTCCATTTGTCCGAGTCTTTGCCGATGTCGTCTCGTAAACCCATGTCACCCATTGTAACAACCGATACGTAAAGTATCAAACGTTATATCCGTACATAAAGTACGTACAGTAAAAACTGTACAAAGTTATCCTTTGAAATGCTCTCATATGCTCCGATATCCTCCAAAGCGATCTTCTTTACTTTTAAAATAGCTTTCCCTACAATAGATCAGAGAATGTGTGTGGATTCGGCTTGTTTAGATTTCATTGAGATCGTTCACACTACACTTCGAGTCCACCTAGTTTTGTTATGTTGACATGACTTCTTGGATGGCTACAGTATAGAGGAGGCTGCAAGCATGGGCTTGTACCATTTAGATGATGAACGGCAGGCAGCCGTGCAGAAGATTCGTAAGCGTGTCATTGAAAATATTGGACGGAATATGGACTTGTACGGCATTCCACACTCAACGGGACATTTATACGGATTACTTTATTTTGCGGATAAACCGATGAACCTGGATGAAATGGGACAGGAAATGAAGATGAGCAAAACGAGCATGAGTACAGGCGTGCGGACGCTGCTCGATTATAAAATGGTCAACAAGGTGTGGGAGAAGGGCTCCCGCAAGGATTTATATGAAGTGGAATACGATTGGTATCAGACCTTCTTTGATTTTTTCGATATTAAATGGCGTAAATCGGTGGAGAGCAACATTCTGGTCCTGCGCAAAGCGCTTGACGAAACGGAGAAGCTCCGCAAAGCCCATGAGGATGACGAAGAGCTGGTAGCGGTGCTGCAAGAGGATCAGGCGAAGATGCGTGAGGCTGTTGCTTATTATAAATGGCTGGAGCGATTGATCGATACTTTCGTGGATGGCGAAATCTTCAACTATGTGCCGAAAGAGCCGCCTGAGGGCAAATCCTGATCTTGAATATGGGGAAATTCCCCAGTATAATGTGAAGTAAGGCAATGCTTACCTAAGAGGTACAACCTGATTTTATCGGGTTGTGCCTTTTTTTGTTATATGGCGCTGCCTTAAGCGAATAAACCGCATGTTAACCGCACATGTGGTGCAAAAATAATCAGGAGGGGTTAGAATGGTCAGTATGTCCTCAAGAATGGTAGAGATCGCAGATTTTCCATCGGTTAGCTTAAGCAATACCCGGAGTTTGTATGTATATCTTCCACCCAGTTATCACGAGAATACGGAGAAGCATTATGCCGTACTCTATATGCATGACGGGCAGCACGTATTTTCAGCGGATGAGCGAGGCGGCTCATGGGATATGCACGTCACCGCGGATCGGCTGGTTTCCGAGGGGCGGATGGAGGAAATTATCATCGTCGGCATCGCCACGGTTCCCCATCAAAGGCTGAACGAGTATTTCCATGACAACCCACGGATGCATCAGGTGTTCGATCCGCCGTTTGCCGGCGAACGGTACGAAACCTTTATCATTGAAGAAGTGATGCCTTATATCAACCAGAATTTTCGAACGTTGAGGGGCCCGGAGCATACGGCTATGATGGGTTCGTCCGCGGGCGGGATCGTCACCTACAACATCGGTTTCCGGAGGCCGGATGTGTTCGGCAGCATTGCGGTCATGTCGCCTTATTTTGTCAGAGCCCAATTCGATGAACGGGGCGAACTGAAGGAACATCCCTTTTATGAAAGATACGGTACGCACCCGAATCTTCGGATTTGGCTGGATATGGGCGGTGCTGAAGGTGTTTTCATGGAAAAATACGCCCGGGAGGAAGCGGAACGCTTGGTTCAGGACGGTTTTGTGCCGGGGGATGATCTCATGCTGTTCCTGGATCCGGGAGCAGCTCACAGCCAAAGCGACTGGGCAGGCAGAGCGCACGCACCGCTGCTGTATTTTTTCGGAAACATTGGTGAACCGGTCTCGATCAAGCTGGATGGCGACGGCGTCGCAGGGGTAAACGGCCCCGTCAAGCAACTGAATCCGGTCATTACATACGACAGCGGATTTGTTCAAACGTTGATGAATGGAACATATCATGTTGAGACTCCGGAATTGCTCACGATACTGCCGGACGGAACGCTAAAGCCTCGAGCTCCCGGCAGCACCCGGATTACGCTTCAAATGGGAAGCTTAAGCGCGGATAAAGAGATTACGATCGTTGAAGAACTTCCGGAATTCGTGAAAGTCGCGATTGAGGTGAAGGTACCGCCTGCAACGCCCGTTTCTCCCATGATCTATGCCGGATTTGAGATTCCGTACAGCGGAGAGGGCGTTTACAGGGGAAGCGCGATGGTACCGCATGGTTTGTCTTTTACGTTCAAGGTATCGCGAGGGTTTGGATTGCATGAGAAGATCGGAGATCCCAAAGTGAAACGGCGTTCATTTACGGCAACGTCCGACTTGGAGCTGTTTTACGAGGTTGAGGACTGGGATGTTTAAAAGATGGATTGGCAATTGGAGGTTGAATCAGCATGACCATCAGATCAGCAAGACCACAGGATGCGGGTGCGGCAGCCAGGCTGCTGTATGACGCACTGCACGATGTAGCTCATCGGTTAACGGGGGAAGACAGCGAAGAGAAAGCGCTTGAAGTGCTGGAGCAATATTTTCGGGCGGACGAGGGCAGGCTCAGTTACCGTCAGTCTGCCGTGGAGGAGATCGACGGCGAGGTGGCCGGCATCATCGTTGCTTACGGCGGCGATCAAGCGGCCGAATTGGACCGTCCCATCTTGGATCGGCTGCGGAAGCTGAAGAGCGACCCTACCGTAACGCTGGATCAAGAAGCGGATGAGGATGAGTACTATATTGATACGTTATCCGTTTCCCCGCAATTTGGAGGCAAGGGAATCGGTTCGGCGCTCATACTTCATGCGGAGAACCGGGCGAAGGAGCTTAAGTACCATAAAATTGCCCTCGCCGTGGTGACGGACAATCATCGTGCCCATTCCTTGTACGACCGAAAAGGATATAAAACGGATAAGGACATCATGATTAACGGGCATGTTTATCATCATATGGTCAAGCCCGTGTAGAAAAAAATAAACAATTAATAAACCGCCTATTTACAAATGGTAATAGGTGGTTTATTATTGTGACATACCGATCTAGAAAATTAGATTGATAAACTAAATTAGATCAAACGAAAATAATCGTATGAATAACAAGTTTAGAATGAATAATTCAATTAGAATGGAGAGCTGCATGATGGATCATGATCAAAATCAAAGCATCGAAATATCGGTGGAACAAGCGAAGCTGCTTGGCAGCGCCCAGCGCGTGAAAATTCTCGGAACCATGCTGGATACGGCCAAAACCTCCAAGCAAGTCGCGGATGAATTGGGAGATTCGCCGGGAAGCATCCACTATCATATCCAGAAGTTATATGACGGCGGACTGATAGATTTGGTGGAGACCCGAACGGTCGGCGGCATCGTTGAGAAATATTATAAATCCAAAGCGAAGTGGTTTAACACCAAGGGAACGCAAACGATGGACCCGGTTCTTGCCGAAGATTACGACGCGGCGACCCGAACCCGAATTAGCTTGAGGCTGCAGCTGAACGCCGACCAATATGAAGAGATGACAAAGGAATTCAAGGAACTGCTCGAAAAATGGGTGAATAAGACCATCGCGACCAAAGGGGAAGACAGCAAGGAGTATGCCGTTGGGATCAATGTAGTTTCGACGGAAACGTCCAAATAGGAAGGGGCCTCACAGCCTCTTCTCCTAAACGATAAAATTTAAAATAAGGGAGTGTTTCTCTGTGGACATTTTAAAGAATCGCAATTTTCTGCTGTTGTTCATTGGCCGAATCCTTACGAATATCGGTGACAGCCTGTATGCTGTAGCCGCCATGTGGCTGGTATACGATCTGGGAGGTTCGACGCTGTATACAGGGCTTGCCGGCCTCCTCTCGATTCTCCCCCGGATCATTCAATTGTTATCCGGCCCGATGATCGACCGCGTTCCCATACGGGGGCTTCTGGTGTACACCCAGTTCATTCAAGCGCTTCTTCTGTTGATCGTTCCGCTTGCATTTTATTTCGACTTTCTGACGGTCGGCCTTGTACTGGCGATTACACCGATTCTATCGACGTTGAATATGTGGGTATATCCGGCCCAAATGTCGGCCCTTCCTAAAATTCTCGAAAAGAAGCAGCTGACGCAAGGCAACTCGCTGTTCTCCCTGGCCTACCAAGGCATCGATGTCGCTTGCAATGCCATATCCGGCGTATTGATTGTCGTGCTGGGCGCAGTATCCCTTTACTTATGGAATTCCATTGGATTTTTCGTCGGAGCTTTGTTGTTTGCGCAATTGAAAATCAAGAAGTCCATCAAGACTTCTGATAACAACGAGAATAAAACAACGGCGAAAGCGTCCGTTACTTCAAAAACGATGCAAAAGGCTCTCGGCGATTATTGGACCGACATGAAAGAAGGTCTCCGCTACATCCTGGCAACCCCGCTCGCACGGGTACAGATGGGGATTATCGTCATCAATGCCGCAGGCGGCGCTACCTTCACGGTTATGCCTGCGTTCGCCGACAGCCTCGGCGGAGCTGGCGTATACGGGATCTTGCTCATGGCCCAGGCTTGCGGAAGTTTGCTGGGAGCGATCCTGGCTCCGTATTTGAAGCTGGAGCGCCTGCCGCTTGGTTATCTTTTTGCCGGAGCGTTTTGTTTATCGGGTGCTGCCTGGTGCCTCAGCGTGTTCACCCCTTGGACCTGGCTTGTTGTTCTGGTGTACGGCCTGGCATGGTTTCCGGGAGGCATTACGAACGTCATCATCAATTCGGTCATTCAGAAGGCGATACCCGAGAAAAGATTGGGCACGGTGTTCGCGGCAGCAAGCGGACTCAGCGGAATTGCCATGCCGCTTGGCAGCCTGATTGGAGGTGCCCTTGGCGTGGTTGCGGCAAGCTCCTCCGTTATCGCGGGATGCGGAATCGCCGTGTTCTGCGTAGGAATCTTCTGGGTCTTTGACTCGACCACCCGCAGCCTTCCGGCACCTGACCAAGTGGATGAGGAATGGTTCGCGCCTTACACGAATGCAACGCCTGAGAAGTCCGTCTCGTTGCATGCTGCCCATTAAGATGGCTGACTTGGATGAGGCTGATGCTTGTTGAAGAATAAGTCTCGGAAAGGGAAACCCATGCTGCAATTTCAATAACGAGCCCCGGATGAATCGGCGATCGAATGGATTCATCCTGGCTCGTTTTTTACGCATTGACCGTCTTAAGCCCGCGCCGCAGTCCGCAGTAATCATGCTTGTCAGGCTAGTCTGCATAATGTGACCAAGTCCCTCATAGACATGTATCAATCAAGTCAAAACAAGTGTTGAAGGGGATGATGACATGCGCCGGATTTCATGGGTGCTGCTCGCGGTAGTATTATGCTTAACAACAATACTGGCGGGATGCGGGAAGAAAAATGCAGACAGCGTTGTGAAGGATCTGGGCAAGGTGGCTGATAAGCTGGAAAGTGCCAAGGGCGCTTACCAGGGAGCGGGCGTTATGACCATACATACCGGTTCGGCGCCGCAGGAGTATCAGGTTGAGGTATGGTACCAATCTCCATCTTACTATCGGATCAGCTTAACCAACGGGCAAAAGGATATTACGCAAATCGTGCTTCGCAACGATGACGGCGTGTTCGTACTGACGCCAAGCTTAAATAAGAGCTTCCGCTTCAAGAGCGACTGGCCGGATAATCAGGGGCAGGTATATCTGTACCAAACGCTGCTTAGCAGCATTCTGAGCGACAATACGCGCCAGTTTGCCGAGGACAAGGACAGCTACGTGTTTGATGTAGCCGCCAACTACCACAGTCATTCCTTGATTCGTCAGAAGATCTGGCTTGCCAAGGACAACTACACGCCGAAACAGGTACAAGTATCGGATTCGGAAGCCAATGTCGTCGTTGAAGTGAAGTTCAATACCTTTACATTCGATACGAACCTAACCAAGGATTCGTTTGATACCAACAAGAATCTGAGTGCCATGAACGATGCGAAGGGGACGCTTGCGGAAGTGGACGAGAACGGGGTACCGGTGGCTTCCACAACGGAGGGGAACGGCGCTCAGGGAACCGAGGGCTTGACGGAAACGGCTGCCGGCGGCGACATGGGATCCTTCGGCATCATCTATCCGGAATATGTGCCTGCAGGGGTTACGAACAAGGACACCATGGAAGTTCCGGAGAGCAAGGACCATGCGGTTATTCTGAAGTACGACGGCGTATACCAATACACGATCATGGAATCCAGACCGTCGGATCGTGCGGTTTCACTCGTTCCGGGCGAAGCGGTGTATATTGATTTCACGACGGTCGGCCTGCTCACCGGCGATCAGCAAAGAACGCTGACTTGGAGTTCGGAAGGCGTGGAATACCGGATCACGAGCGCTAATCTGCCAGTCGAAGAAATGAAGAAAGTCGCTGCTTCCATGCAGGGAGAATCGGGTAAATAATACGAAGTAGGCGGATACCAAGCATTGAAGGAGGGCAATCTTCCGACAATGAGGCCATTCGCCTATTTTCTCCAAATAAAGGAATTAGGGCAGGGGACTTCATCGATATTTTGCAGATATTCCGACGTTTCACCAAGTTTCGCCGTCCGGATGGAACCACGAGCTCCATAAATAAGCAGTTTGTCTCAATTGACAGTTGCTCCCGGGAACATTACCATTAATCTATTGTAAAGCATAATGCTTTTTTCAAAATGGTAAGAAGGTGACTGGAATTGCAAGCGATATATCGACCTACCCTGGCGGAAATCAACCTGGACCATCTGCGCGCCAACTATAACGCTTTTCGTGAGGCGCTGCCGGATCACATGAAATTGCTTGCTTGTGTGAAGGCGAACGCTTATGGTCACGGAGCCGTAGAAGTGGCACGCGAACTTCAGCAACTGGGTGCGGCATACTTAAGCGTGGCTTTCCTTGATGAAGCGCTTGAGCTTCGGCAAGGTGGCATCTCTGGCCCGATCCTGGTGCTCGGTTATACCCCACCGGAAGCTGTAGAGATCGCTTACGAGTATGATGTAACCATAACCCTGTTCAGTTCGGAAGTGCTCCAAGCGATAAAGGCACTGCCGGTCAAGCCGGAGAAGCCGCTTAAGGTACACATCAAGATTGACAGCGGAATGGGTCGTTTGGGCCTGCTTCCCGGCGAAGATGCGATTTCTTTTATAGAAGAAGCGTTATCGCTGCCGCAGGTTGTGGTCGAAGGAATGTTTACCCATTTTGCAAGAGCGGATGAAGAGAACAAAGACTATACGTTGGGACAGTATCGCCGTTTCCAGGGCGTTGCGGACGCTCTTCGGGATAAGGGTTACCATATCCCGATCATACATACGGGCAACAGCGCTGCTGCGATCGATACACCTGAGCTATCCTATAATATGGTTCGTGTCGGCATCGGCTTGTACGGACTATATCCTTCGGACGAGGTGAATCGAAAGACAGTGAGCCTCCGCCCTGTCATGACGCTAAAGACAAAGCTTGTCTACGTCAAAAATTTACCTCCGCATTCCGGCATCAGCTATGGGACGAAGTATGTAACGGAGCAGGAAGAACGAATTGGAACCCTTCCCATCGGTTATGCCGATGGCTTCTCTCGTATGCTGAGCGGTAAAGCGGAAGTGCTGATACGCGGCCGCCGCGTCCCTGTAGTCGGAAATATCTGTATGGACCAATGTATGGTATCGCTCAAATCTTTCGCCGAGGAGGCGGAACAAATCAAAGCTGGTGAAGAGGTTGTACTCATCGGCCAGCAATCTGGCGAATGCATTACGGCAGATGAGCTGGCAGCCAAGCTGGGGACGATCCACTATGAGGTCGTCTGCATGATTGCCCACCGGGTACCGCGTCTTTATATACGCGATGATATACCGGTAAAGACCGTAAACGCGCTCTGGAACAACCTTTAAAAAAGCATGTCGCCATAAGTTATTTATTCAGGAAAGAAGGAATACGTACAGATCTTCCCGAATTAGGAATATGTCGTTTAAGTCTGTACGAAAGTGTCGATTGTAGTTTATAATGATATGCAGCATACTTGATATACCTTCGGCATATATATTCTTTTGTATAATTTTCCTTGAATAATGTAATACTGGTGCACAGGGCGAGAAGGTTGTGGGGGTGTAATAGAAGGTGGCCAATATGCAGAACACCAAACGAATCATGATCAGTTTACCGGATCATCTTTTGCAGGAAGTGGACGGGATCGCTCAGCTGGAAAATTCCAACCGCAGTGAGCTTATTAGGCAGGCCATGAAGTTGTACCTGAATGAACGGAAGAAACGTTACATTCGTGAATCCATGCAGCGGGGTTATATGGAAATGGCCAAAATTAACCTGACCATGGCTTCTGAGGCGTTTCACGCGGAGGAAGATGCAGACAACACTCTAGACCGCTTAGTAAGCGGGGTGTAGACAGTGATCGTTAAACGGGGCGACGTATTTTTTGCGGATTTATCACCTGTTGTCGGTTCTGAGCAAGGCGGCGTGAGACCGGTCCTTGTCATTCAGAACGATATCGGCAACCGGTTTAGTCCGACTGTGATTGTTGCAGCCATTACGGCACAGATTCAAAAAGCCAAGCTGCCGACTCACGTCGAAATCGACGCGGCGTCGCATGGATTTGACCGGGATTCCGTCATTTTGCTAGAGCAGATCCGGACGATTGATAAGCAGCGGCTAACCGACAAAATCACCCATCTTGATGATGAAATGATGAGCAAGGTGGATGATTCCCTGCAAATAAGTCTGGGCTTGATTGATTTTTGATTCAATCCAAGCGTTGCATGTTCCACATAGAACGGTTACGGCCAAAAAACCCTCAAGGAATAACTCCTTGAGGGTTTTTATGTGGCGGCGAGGCGCGTTTATCCCTTAGGGCGATCGATTACGCGTTTGTAGGTATGAGCACGTATGCCGTCGTGACCGCTGCTGCAATGAACAGTAGGCAGACAACGGACCAGGCAATCGCATGTTTGTCATTCATCGAAGGTGACCTCCCGATCGTAATGGAGTGTGGATATCCGGCAGCAGCATGTTCGTAGTAACAGAATATAAGCCGAAACTTAAAATCAGATGAATTGGACATTAAATGCAGCTTAAAGCCTTGCGAAGTGAGCGATGTAGTGGAAATGAGCGCTTAAGTTTGGGATAATAGCAAATATAGTTTCATTGAAGAAAGAGGGATATCATTGTCTGAATTAGAAGCTGTTGTGGAAGTAAATGAAGAACAGATTCGCAAGGAAGAATCGAAACGGATCGTGAAGCAGATCGCGAAGGAGCTTCAATTGTCCGAGAAACAGGTGCGCACGACCGTTGAACTTCTGGATGAGGGCAATACCATACCGTTTATTGCGCGTTACCGTAAAGAAATGACAGGCGAACTGGATGAGAACCAATTGCGTGATATCGAGGAGCGGACAGGCTATTTGCGCAATTTGGAGGTCCGTAAGCGGGAAGTCATCCGCATCATAGAAGAGCAAGGCAAGCTGACGGAAGAGCTGAAAGCATCGATTACGGCGGCCGTGAAGCTGCAGGAGGTGGAGGATCTCTACCGTCCGTATAAGCAAAAACGCAAGACGCGGGCGAGTGTCGCCAAGGAAAGAGGACTCGAACCGCTGTCGGAGTGGATCTGGTCGCAGCCGAAGCAGGCCGATGCGATGGTGGAGGCTGCGAAATATATCGATGAGGAGAAAGGCGTGGCTTCGGCGGAAGAGGCCCTCCAAGGCGCGATGGATATATTGGCGGAGAACATTGCCGATGATGCAGCCGTTCGTTCCTGGGTACGCCGGTTCAGCCTGGATCATGGCATTTTGACGTCGGAGGCAAAGGATACCGAAGCGGAATCCGTGTACGAGAACTATTACAATTACCGGGAATTGGCGAAGAAAATGCCGCCGCATCGGATACTGGCCATTAACCGGGGCGAACGCGAGAACATATTAAAGGTGGGGCTGGAGGTTCCTTCCGAATCCATACACGGGTATATCGGAAAGCAGGTGCTTAAAGGGCCCTCGGCCGTGACGGACATTCTGACGGCGGTGATCGAGGACTCCTACAAGCGCCTCATAGCCCCATCGATAGAGCGCGAGGTGCGCGGGGAGTTGACGGAAAAAGGGGAGAACCAGGCGATCTCCATCTTTGCGGGGAATCTGCGCAGCTTGCTGCTGCAGCCGCCGGTGAAGGGGCGCCGCGTGCTGGGCGTCGATCCGGCTTATCGTACCGGATGTAAGCTTGCCGTAGTCGATGACACGGGCAAGCTGCTGGAGGTAGCCGTCACGTATCCGACGCCGCCGGCCAACAAGAAGCGGGAGGCTGCCGCGAAGTTCAAGGAGCTGATTGCGAAATACGGAATCAAGCTCATTGTCATCGGGAACGGTACGGCATCCCGCGAAACGGAGCAGTTCGTAGCGGAAGAAGTCATTGCGGAGCTCGCCGACCCTGAGCTTGCTTACCTCATCGTTAACGAAGCCGGGGCAAGCGTGTATTCGGCTTCGAAGCTGGCGCAGGAAGAATTCCCGGATCTGGATGTGGCCGAGCGCAGCGCAGCCTCCATTGCACGCCGCGTGCAGGATCCGCTGGCCGAGTTGGTGAAGATCGATCCGAAGTCGATCGGCGTGGGGCAATATCAGCATGACGTAACCCAGAAGCATCTGGAGGAAAGCTTGAAAGCCGTCGTGGAGTCCGCGGTGAACCATGTCGGGGTGGACGTGAATACGGCATCGCCATCGCTGCTCTCTTATGTGGCCGGCATCAATGCAACCATTGCGAAAAATATCGTGAAATACCGGGAAGAGAACGGGAAGTTTGTCAGCCGGAAGCAGCTGCAGAAGGTTCCGCGTCTCGGTGCCAAGACCTATGAGCAGTGCGTGGGCTTCATGCGGATTTCGGAAGGCGAGAACATCCTGGATCGTACTCCGATTCACCCGGAATCCTATGCGGTGGTTGACCGTTTGTTCCAGGAGCTTCAGGTCGGCCTGGACAAGCTGGGAAGCAAGGAGCTGGCTGAGCTGCTGGATGCCCAGCAACCGGAGAGCCTGGCCGTGAAGCTTGAGGTGGGCGTGCCGACGCTTCGCGATATTCTGGACAGCCTGCAGCGTCCGGGACGCGATCCGCGGGAGGAACTGCCGCTGCCGATTTTCCGCCAGGACGTGCTGAAGATCGAGGATCTTGTGCCGGGAATGGAGCTTCAGGGAACGGTACGCAATGTCATCGATTTCGGAGCCTTTGTCGATATCGGCATCAAGAGCGACGGCCTGGTGCATATCTCCCAGCTGAGCGATGGATTTGTTAAACATCCGATGGATGTCGTCTCCGTTGGGGATAATGTTACCGTGTGGGTGCTGAACGTGGATTTGAAGAAGGGGCGCGTCGGATTGACGATGCGCAAGCCGAAAGACCAAGGATAGAACTAAAATGAGCTAAAAAAGAGCCGTATTCTCCTTCTGGGAGAAACGGCTCTTTTTTTGGGTTCTTTTTCTCATCATTGGCTGGGTCGACTGCGAATAGAGTTTATTCTGGAGGAAGGTTTAGTCATGACTCAGTTTTAGAAGCAGGACGTTTTTATCGTAAGCATGTATGTTGCGATATACTGCGCCAGCTTAAACGCACGCCTATTTCCCGGGCTCTGACTGCTGCTTTTTCTTCGCCCGAAAGCGTCTGACCTTCATCAGATTGCCGCACATTTTATCGTCGCAATAACGTTTGGAGCGGTTTCGCGTATCGTCGTAATACACCCAGAGGCAATCCGGATTGGTGCAGATGCGAAATCGGGATAGCTCGCCTTGCTCGATGGCTTGCGCAAAGGAGCCGGCGATCTCGGCAGCGGCTGCTTGCAGGCCTGGATTTTGCGGTATATAAGAAAGTACCCCTTTTTGATCCTCTTCGATCTTGAGCTGCCGAATGACCGGCCCTGTCGCCATCCAGCGGTTCAATTCCTCTACTTGCTGGCGGGAAGGTAGGGTACCTGCAACGATGCGCTGAACGCATAATCGCAGGAAGGATCGGAGCTGCCGGAGAAGTTCCAGTTCATCCGAAGTCAGCGGAACGGCGACGTGGAGCTCATGCTCGCTAATAAATTCAGTGAGCCAATCCTCCCGGGCGAGCCGGTCCACGGATCGGCCGCTGCCTCTCCAGTCATGCCATTCGCTGTTTATAAAATCATCCCATAACATGAAGCTCATCCTTTCTTGTCTCATCATTGTAACAAGTAAATATATATGTTGCTAGTTACTTGTATTGGGATCTGAAGTGTGTTAGTTTTTATGTAATGCTCTATTTTATTTATGGTAGTTACATTCAAAGCGGAGGCGATGGACATGAACATGAAGGAATTGCTGCTGCAAAACTGGAATTATGCGATGGATCAGGAGGATTGGTATCCTCCGATTCTACCGGCGCTGAAGGAGGTTACGCTCGAGCAGGCATTGTGGAAGCCGGAAGGGGAGGCGGCGAATTCCATTTGGGAGAACGTGCAGCATTTGCTGTATTATAAGGAGCGTTTGCTCGGCAGATTGGAAGGGAGACCGCTTCATAATGAAGGGATAGGAAACGACGAGACGTTTCTGATCCATGACACCAGTGAGGAAGCCTGGGATACGGCCCGGAAGCAGCTTCAGGAGGTTCATGTAACATTAAGACAGAAGTTCGAGGCGATGACGGAAGACGAGATCGAAGAATCGCCGCAGCGGATACTCAGCTTAATCATGCATGACGCCTATCATACGGGGCAAATCGTTTTTATTCGGAAGCTTCAGGGCTCCTGGCCAGCTAGACGAAGCGAATTATAGGAGCGGATTCGACGGATGCAGTCCACCTATTACCATGCAAAAATAAGCCGGACAGAGCGTCCGGCTTATTGTCAACCTTATGGATCGATTGCAGGCCCTAGCGGGCATTCGAATTTTCTTCACCCGGGGAATTTCGGTAAAAGTACCAGCATTCGTTCAGCAGCTTGATCTGACGTCTGTCCTTCTTGCGGAAAGCGCGTGTCAACTGATTGCAGAGCCATTGCGGCAAGGGTATCTCCTCCTCTTGCTATTTCCATCTGTATGGATAGCATATGGGGAAAATGCCCAAAGCGTGCAGGTCTACCTCGATTATTGCGCTTCTTCCTCGTACCATTGCTCGAGCTGAGCTTGAAGGGCCCGAATTTCGGTAAGCAGCGAGATGAGCGGATATTCCTTTTCGTTCAGGGAAGCAAAGGCCTGCTCAAGCTCATTTATGTATTCAAGACCACCCTGAATGCTCAGCGATTCCTGCAGCAAATCCAAATGGTCGCATTCGGCTACGGCAAGAGGCAGCTGAGGTTTGCCTGCTGCGGTGAGTTTATCGATTTCCTTGTTCAGGCGTAAATTCAGGGCACTGAGCTGGTAAGCATAGTCACTGGGCATTTCGACAAAGAACAGCTCGTCCTGACCCTTTAAAATAACGTAGCGCATGTTCGGCATGATTGCAGGTTCTCCCTCCATACTTTCTACTTGACAGTGTAGCCCAGAGAGAAGTTAAAATTCAAGTAGCATTTATCAGGGCAAAGGAAGGATCAGACATAGTGACAACGAACGAGATGAGTAATGAGGAGCTGCAGGCCTGGGTCGAGAAAATCTCGCTGGAGAGCTTTCGGGTTCCGTTCAGGCATCAGGCTACGTTTAACCGGCGATTGTCCTCGACCGGCGGCCGCTATTTCATGAAAAGCCATCATATCGAGATCAATCCGCATCAGCTGGCCACGCACGGCAGGGAAGAGGTGGAGAAGATCATCAAGCATGAGCTGTGCCATTATCATCTCCACATTGCGGGCAGGGGATATCGCCATCGCGATGCCGATTTCAAGAAACTGCTGCAGGCCGTTGGTGGAAGCCGTTTCTGCAAATCGTTGCCAAAGGGCAAGGCGGCGGGCCGTCGTCAACCGGAACCGTACCGATACATGCTTCGCTGCGGCGACTGCGGGACGGAATACCTGCGTAAACGGAAGATGGATCCGGCCCGGTATCGGTGCGGAAAGTGCGGCGGGCGTCTAACGCTTCTGAAGCTTGACTCCCCTAAGAAGTCATGATAAATTATTAGTATTCAACTTCACGTTCCCTGATAGCTCAGTTGGTAGAGCACTCGACTGTTAATCGAGTTGTCACAGGTTCGAGTCCTGTTCGGGGAGCCATATGGAGAGATACCCAAGTGGCTATAAGGGGACCCTCTGCTAAGGGGTTAGACTGCGTAAGCGGTGCGAGGGTTCGAATCCCTCTCTCTCCGTTGAGCATTACATCGAAGAAAGCTCCCATCACCAAGTGATCGGGAGCTTTCTTTGCATAGGGATGAGAACCCTGATAGGGTTCGTCGGAGCATAATCAGCGTTAGGGATACTTCGCAGTCTCGACCAAGGGAGAGTATCCCTCTCTCTCCGTTGAGCATTACATCGAAGAAAGCTCCCATCACCAAGTGATCGGGAGCTTTTTTTGCATAGGGATGGGAACCCTGATAGGGTTCGTCGGAGCATAATCAGCGTTAGGGATACTTCGCAGTCTCGACCGAAGGGAGAGTATCCCTCTCTCTTTCGTTGAGCATGAATGAGGGAATAAAGCCCGATGAAACAGATTATTGCAATGGGTGGCGGCGGTTTCTCGATGGAACCTGATAATTTGCTGCTTGATCGCTATGTTTTGGCACAAGTATCGAAAGAATTGCCTGACGTGTGTTTTGTTCCGACGGCAAGCGGGGATGCGGATGGGTATGTTGAACGTTTCTATCATGCTTTCCGGACACTGCCGTGTATTCCCAGTCATCTGTCGCTGTTCCAGCCGAACTTTGCCGATCTTCGGTCTTTTGTACTCGAGAAGGATATCATTTATGTTGGCGGGGGCAATACCCGGAATATGCTGGTCTTGTGGAAGGAATGGGGCCTGGATCAGATACTCAAAGAAGCGTATGAACAGGGTGTCATTTTAACCGGGTTAAGCGCTGGCTCCATTTGCTGGTTTGAGCAAGGGGTGACGGACCCGTTGAACGGACCTTTGTACGAACTTGAGGGTTTGGGTATATTACAAGGCAGTCATTGTCCGCATTATGATGGAGAGAGCAAAAGAAGACCCGCCTATCACAAACTCGTGCTTCAAGGTGAAGCATACGCAGGATATGCTGCTGATGATGGGGTGGCATTGCATTTCATGGACGGACGGTTGCATCGAATCGTAAGCTCAAGGGAGAATGCACATGCATACCATGTGAAGCGTGAAGGAAATAGCGTTCAAGAAGGGAAGTTGACACCGGATTTTTTAGGCTGATTTATTGGCCGAAAAAGCTCCGTAAATAAATTTAAAAATTTGCGAAAAAAAAGCTTGCCAGCATTTTTGAAATTGTGCTATACTCAATCTTGTCGTCACGGCGACGTGGTTAAAGTGGCCCGTTGGTCAAGGGGTTAAGACACCTCCCTTTCACGGAGGTAACAGGGGTTCGAATCCCCTACGGGTCACCACTTTCTATATAACTTCGGGATGAGAACCCCGTCGGTTCGTCGGAGCATAATCTTCGTTAGGATAAACTTCGCAGTCTCGAATGTAGTGAGAGTATCCCCTACGGGTCACCACTTTCTATATAACTTTCGGGATGAGAAACCCGAGTAACCACTTTCTATATGGCAGCCGCACGATTGTCATCGAGAGCCATTAGCTCAGTTGGTAGAGCACCTGACTTTTAATCAGGGTGTCGAAGGTTCGAGTCCTTCATGGCTCACCATTTTTACTAAGCACGAAGAGATGTATCCCTTATATTATGCGGTAGTGGTGGAATGGCAGACACGCTATCTTGAGGGGGTAGTGGGTGTATACCCGTGGAGGTTCGAGTCCTCTCTACCGCATACCATGTTGAAGAAGAAGCTTCACGCATAGCGTGGAGTTTTTTTATTTATATATCAGGATTTCCATAGAGATTATCCATATTTTAGATATTTTTCATTGCGCGTTTATGCAAAACCGGTGTTTCATCTCTGGTCAAGAGGTTAATATCATATCGTGGACGAGCAACAACTTCCAAAAACCTATAAGGAGTGATTCAGAATGGCTAATAACAATAATGGAAAGATGAGCCGTGAAGAAGCAGGACGTTTAGGTGGAGAAGCAACAGCGAACAACCATGATAAAGAGTTTTACCAAGAGATCGGACGGAAGGGCGGCGAAGCGACGTCCCGCTCCCATGACAAAGAATTTTATCAGGAAATCGGCAAAAAAGGCGGAGACTCCACGTCAAACTCCCATGATAAGGAGTTTTATCAAGAGATTGGCCAGAAGGGCGGCGAAGCGACTTCCGACTCCCATGGCAGGGAGTTCTATGAGGAAATCGGCCGCAAAGGCGGCGAGGCTACCTCGGATTCCCATGGTCGCGAGTTCTACCAAGAAATTGGACAGCAGGGCGGCGAAGCCAGAAACGGCAGCGGCAGCAACGGGGATGGCAAGATGAGCCGTGAAGAAGCGGGCCGCAAAGGCGGCGAGGCTAGAGCTCGGCAGCGCCAACGGGGAAATTAATGAAAATTCAGCGGATGTGAGAAGAGACTCCCCTTGGAGGGGGTTGAAACGCTCTCATTCAAAAGATCCGCCTTAAGACACACTTGTAAATAGCAGCAGCCATGACTCCTTTTAGGGAGACATGGCTGCTTTCTTTTTTAGCCTGACTATCATGGCGCATTATGGGAAAGACGAAGAACGTGCTGGACATTTGATACGGTGTATGATAATTATATGATAATGATAACCATTCTCATTTAAGGTTGGGGTCTGCAATGATGTTAAACCTATCGATGAATAGCAGCAAGGACGAGCTGCGAGAATACAGCGGGTTCATGGCCCGTTTATGGAATATGGATATTGTTCATGGGCAAGGGATGTCCTTGGAACAACAGTTGGCCGTGCAACCGGCCTTGATCGTCCCGCTTAGCGGAGAGACCTGTTTGCAGCAGGCAGAGCAAGTGACCCGCATGAATAAGGGGTGCGTTTATTTTTGCGCGGCGGGATCTACTTTCGGCATTACGAGCGGCGAGTACTGGAGTTCCGAGGAACAGGAACAGGCAGCGGTTGCTATCCTTCATTTTGGCTTCTATGAAGGGATGTCGGGCTGCGGTCGGTTGCATGAAGTGGACGGCGCCGCATTCATGCCCTATGACGGCATCTTTGTCATCAGCTCCCCGGACCGCTTGAATCTCGTCTGCCGGGCGATGTATAAGGATTTTCACAGCATGGAGCCCATGAAGCAGTGGAGGGTTCAGCTGGATTTTCAAGAGCTGCTGTACACGATGATGGCCGAATGCAGCCCATATGCCAAGAATGATAAACGGCAAGCGCTGGAGCGGGTGAAGGAGTATATCGAAGAGCATTACGATGAAGATTTAACGATCGAGCAGCTGGCGAATCTCTCCGAGCTGAGCCCCAAGTATTTTGTAGAGGTATATAAGAAGACCTATGGGCACAGCGCAATGGATTATTTGGCGAACGTCCGTTTGAACAAGGCCAAACAATTGATGCTGGGTTCGGATTCCTTGCTGCGTGAGGTTGCCCATATGGTGGGGTATAAGGATGAATTTTATTTCAGCCGCAAGTTTAAGAAAGCTTTCGGGATCTCGCCCTCCGCCTATATGAAGACAAGGAAAAATAAACTGGCGATGTACGGCTCAACGAGCCTATTGGGTTACGCCATGCCGCTGGATTTCACGCCGTACGCGGCTCCGCTTCATCCAAAGTGGTCACAGCATTACTATAACCATCTCGGCCCGGATATTCCGGTCCATCTGGATGCATACCGCCAGAACCATAACAAATATGCGAATCTGGAAAAGCTGGCCACGGCACGTCCGGAGCTCATCGTGTGCGCGCAGGGGGTCGAGGAGTGGGAGAAGGAGCAGCTTCGGCAGATCGCCCCTCTCTATGAAATGCCGGGAGAGCAGGAAGGATGGCGGTTCAACTTGCTTAGTCTCGCCAAAATGCTGGACAAGCTGCCTGAAGCAGAGCAGTGGATTGAAGCGTTTCATCACAAGATATCGGCTTACCGGGAGAAGCTCCCCTCTAGCAATAGGGAAGCCCGTACGCTTTTGACCGCGCGCCTGCATCAGGATGAACTTCGGGCATACAGCCATCCGGGCATGAAGGAATTACTATTCGATGATTTCGGTTTTCAGCCGGCCCTGCCTATGGATCAGCAGAATGAGGGGTATTTAACGATGGAGCAGATCAGGGAGAGCCGTGCAAACCATCTGCTTCTTCTGATCCGTCAAGATTCCGAAACGCTTGCCTATTGGAGGAGACTGCAGGCGACGCCGGAGTGGATGACCATCTCCGCGGTGAGAGAGGGAACGTTCCATCAATTATCCTCTTATCCTTGGCGTGAGTATTCGCCCATTGCAATGGAGCAGATGGCGGAGGAGGCCTTCCGGTTGTTTTCCGGAAAATGTCCATGAGGAATCCGGTTATTTGTCCATGGTGCATAGAGAGCAAATCCGATAGTATGATCAATAATGATAATCATTATCAATTATTAAATGATCATGGATCATGGAAGGGGTAACTGGAGAGAGATGAAACGGATGAAAATGGTCTTGGGGTTATTGCTGGTATTTGCTTTGGTACTATCTGCTTGTGGCGGAGGTAACGAGGCTAAAGATACAGACGGAGCAAGCACGAGTAATGCAGGAAGCACGAACACCGCTGAGGAGAATAAAGCTTCGAACGAAGAAACACCCGCAGCGGGCGAAACCAAAGTTGTGAAATATCTTGATCAGGAATACACGCTTCCTGCCAAGACGGAGCGGATCGTTATCACGGGTGCCGTCGAAGCCATGGAGGACTCTATTGTACTGGAAGTGAATCCGGTCGGAGCGATCAGTTTCTCGGGCACTTTCCCTCCATTGTTTGAGTCGATTACGAAGGATGCCCAGTCGGTAGGCGAGAAAACGGAGCCGAATTTCGAAACGATCCTCTCGCTTAAACCGGACGTGATTTTGGGATCTTCCAAGTTCAAGCCGGAGGTCGTGGAACAATTGAATAAAATTGCCCCGACGATACCTTATTCTCATGTATCCACCAACTGGGAGAGCAATTTGAGATTGCTGGGCGAGCTGAGCGGCAAGCAGGAAGAGGCTGAGCAAGAGATCTCTAAATATAAAGAGGATCTGGAAGCCACAAAGGCAACCATCGGAGACAGCCTGAAGGACAAGAAGGTTTTGGCGCTACGGGTTCGTGCGGGGGAGATGTACATTTACCCGGCTGGGGTATTCTTTAATCCGGTATTGTACGAGGATCTGGGAATCGCCGTACCGGCTGAGGTAGAAGCCGCGCAAGCGCAGGAGCTGGTCTCCAAAGAGAAAATGGCTGAGATGAATCCGGATTACGTGTTTGTCCAGTTCTCTCCGGACGAGAACAAGGATACGCCGAACGCACTGGAAGAGCTGCAGAATGATCCGATCATGAAAAACCTGAACGCGTTCAAGAACGGAACGGCTTTTGTCAACGTGGTTGACCCGCTTGCTCAAGGCGGTACCGCGTACAGTAAAATCGAGTTTCTGAAAGCTGCCGTCGAAAATCTTACGAAATAATATCATTCATTCCAGTATAAACGTATAAGGCGTGTTGTTCATGGGGTTCAAAAAATCGCTGCCGGCTGTCATCCTTGTGATGGCCCCGGCAGTCTGCTTATTGCTCATAGCGGCCTCCATCCTGTATGGAGCCAAGAATATTTCGATGGATACCGTCTGGGACTCCATCTTCGCTTTTGACCCGGAGAGCATCGACCATCAGATCATTATGAGCTCCCGGCTGCCCCGAGTCGTCGGGGCTATGTTGATCGGTGCTTTTCTGGCGGTTTCGGGCGCTCTTATGCAGGGGATGACAAGAAACTATCTAGCCTCCCCCTCCATTATGGGGGTATCGGACGGTTCGGTGTTCGCGGTGACCTTGTTCATGGTATTCATTCCGAATGCCAGCTCCAATATGTACATTGTCAGTTCATTGGTTGGTTCCGCGATCGGTGCAGCCGTCGTGTTCGGATTAGCATGGCTTATTCCAGGGGGGCTCAGTCCGGTTCGGCTGGCTATACTAGGAACCGTGATCGGGACGTTTCTTAGCGGAACGGCCGAAGCTTTGGCAGCTTATTTTCAAATCTCCCAAAGCATCAGTTTTTGGTACAATGCCCGGCTGCATGCCATGGATCCCGAGCTGATCAAGCTGAGCATTCCGTTTGCGATCGTCGGTTTGTGCCTCGCCGTGGTTTTGTCCAAATCGATCACGCTGCTCTCCCTCGGGGACGAGACGGCCAAGGGGCTTGGCGTCAAAACATGGCTGGTGAAAGGCCTTGCGATGCTGGCGGTCGTGATCTTGACGGGCGTATCGGTGGCGCTGGCAGGGAAGGTTGCCTTTGTAGGCTTGATTGTCCCTCATATTGCACGGTACTTATCGGGCTCCGATTACCGATGGATCGTACCGGTATCGGGCGTGCTTGGCGGCATGTTCCTGGCGCTGTGCGACATACTCGCCCGGTTCGTGAACAGCCCTTTCGAGACGCCGGTCGGTGTCATCACTTCGCTGATCGGCGTGCCGTTCTTCCTCTATCTGATCAAGACGAGGGGAGGGGCTCAGCGTGCATAACACATCTTATCGGTTCCTGATGGTGCTGGCAGGCGGGATAGCGGTCGTATTGGCAGCCGTTTATTTCAGTCTGACCAACGGAACGTTTGACATGTCCATCAAGGAAGTATTCCAGACGCTCTTTCGGATGAAGCCCAATTCGGACTTTGATCTTGTCGTGTTTGAATTCAGGCTCCCCCGAATCGTGCTTGGCGCCCTTGTCGGTTTTGCGTTGGGGATGGCCGGTGCCGTCATCCAAGGGGTAACCCGCAACGGGCTTGCGGATCCGGGCATCCTCGGCATCAATGCAGGCGCCGGCATGGCGGTCGTATTGTTTATGTTCCTGCTGCAAGGGCAGATCACGATGACCGGCTGGCTCGGGGTGATGATGATGCCCATGTTCGGCATCGCGGGCGGTTTGGCAGCGACCACGGCCATATACATGTTTGCGAGAGAAAACAGAAAGCTGGATCCACAGCGGCTCATACTTGTGGGCATTGCGATCGCATCCGGCTTTGGAGCCGTTACCATGTATGTTTCGCTAAAAATGAACCCGAAAGATTATGAGATGGCGGTTGCCTGGCTCGCCGGCAGCCTTCATAGCGCCAACTGGAAGTTTGTGGTGACCATGCTGCCGTGGCTCGTTATTTTGCCGCCTGTCATCTGGCTTCGCTCTCAAGTGCTCGACTTGTTCCAGCTGAGCGAGGAAAGCGTGAAGAGCGTAGGGGTATCCGTCGAGCGCGAGAAAAATATATTGCTTCTGTGCAGCATCGGCCTGGTGAGCGCCAGCGTAGCCGTATCCGGCAGCATCGGGTTTGTCGGCCTGATTGCTCCGCATATGGCCAGGCAGCTTGTCGGACTGCGGCACAGGCATATCATCCCGATCAGCGGCATAGCGGGCATGGCGATTGTTGTCATAGGCGACTTCATCGGCAGAACGATATTCGCTCCGGCCGAGCTTGCTGCAGGCATTGTGGTATCCGTGATCGGGGTTCCGTATTTTATCTATTTATTAATTCGCATGAGAAAATAAAAGCAGCTTTCGGGAGGATCACATGAATCGTTACAAGCAGCTGGCAGTTGAGGGCAGAGAGCTTATACTGTATCTGCCTCCTTCCTATCTGGAGTCTGACCGTTCCTATCCTGTTGCCTATGTTCAAGATGAAGGAGATATGTTCACGGACTGCTTGAACTATTTGAATCATTTGTTTGCGGCAGGCCGGCTGGAAGAGGTCATCCTGGTCGGAATCTCGTCAACGAACCGGAATCGTGAGTATACGCCTTGGCCGGCTGAGCCTTTGCTGGAGAGCAACCCTCCTTTCGGCGGGGAGGGGAGAGCTTATGTCGATGAGGTAGCGGATGTCATCAAAGCATACATAGACCATCGGTACCGAACGCTTCCAGAGCCTGATCATACGGCCATCATCGGAGGTTCCTTTGGCGGTTTGATCTCGATGTTCGCGGGATATTGGCGTCCCGATACCTTCGGACGGATCGGCATGCTGTCGGCTTCGTTATGGTACGAGGGGGTGATGGACTACATCCGCCAGCAGGAAAAATGGCCGGCTGAGCAGCGGGTGTATATGTCCGTCGGGCAGCTTGAAGGGGCGTATAAGCAAAATGCGCAGAAAAATATGTTTGTGAACAACGTGGAGGCCCATCGGTTCTGGCTTGAGCAAGGGGTGAGCCGCGAGAGGCTGCAGCTGGCGGTAGATCCTGACGGAACCCATGATCCTATCTTTATGTCCAGAAGATTTCCGGATGCGCTGCGGTGGCTGTTCGTCGGGGAAGCAGAGGAGCAAGCATCGGCGAAGGGGCGAGCTCAACATGAGGATCCGGATTATCAGGAAAAGCACGAATCGCATAATAACCAAGATAACCAAGTAAAGGCCCCTTTGTTTTCCGTACCGGGAACGCTGACCTGGTCCATGCAGTCCGACGAGACGGGCCGCGAATACCGCATTTTCATCGCCGAGCCGATGGGACCGCCTCCTGAGGGAGGTTATCCCGTGTTATATTCGCTGGATGCCAATGCCACCTTCGGCACGCTGGCCGAAGCCATCCGCCTGCAATCCCGTACGCCGCGGGGCATTCCCTCGGCGCTCATCGTCGGCATCGGCTTTGACAGCGACAACCCTATCGTGAGCAGCGAGCGCTTCTATAACTTTACGGAATATGCCGATCCCGCTGAACTGCCTGTCCGGCCAAACGGCATGGATTGGCCGGAGACGGGCGGCGTGGAGGCGTTCCTTACCTTCATCGAGCAGCAGCTGAAGCCGGCCGTGGAGCGGCGGTATGCAGTGAACCGATCGAAGCAGGCGCTGTTCGGACACTCGCTCGGTGGATTTTTCACCTTGTATACCTTATTCACCAGACCGGATGCCTTTTCGCGGTATATTGCGGCATGTCCCTCGGTGTGGTGGAAGAATTACGCGCTGTACCAGCGATGGGAAGAGGGGAAGAACCGCTTACGACAAAGCGGGGAACGCAAGTCGCTCCGCCTGTACGTGGGGGCCGAGGAGAAGCCGTCCATGGTGAAGGATGCCAGGGAACTCTATGCCCTTCTCAGAGGGCATGAAGAGGTGCTGGAGACGACGTTCGACGAAATTGAGGGTGAAGGGCATGTTTCGATACTGCCGACCCTCATAAGCCCCCTGCTTCGTTTTGTGAACGCGTAATCAACCAAAGAATGCCTCAAGCATAAATAAGCAGCTTCGAATCCAGTGATCATCGGATATCGAAGCTGCTTATTCTGTGTTGTATGCAAACGGGGCGTTAATCGGGCAATTCCGGATCATCGAGAATGGAAGAATATTTCGGGTATAATCTGCGAATGCAATCCGGACAAATATCATGGGTAAACTCAATGGGGAGGCGGCTCTCCAAATAGCTCTCCACAGGCTCCCATTCATCCGCTTGGCGAACATATTTGCATACGGCACAGATCGGGATATGTCCTGGAATAGGGAAGCTGTGCGCCAGCGCTTGTTCCAGAAGCAGTTCCTTGTGCTTGAACTTCGTAATATCCGTGAACGATATCATGGCTCCGTGAACACGGCTGTCCTTGTTCATCATCAAGGGCAGCACCTCGCACA
This sequence comes from Bacillus sp. FSL K6-6540, assembly GCF_038007545.1. Classification (NCBI taxonomy): domain Bacteria; kingdom Bacillati; phylum Bacillota; class Bacilli; order Caryophanales; family Bacillaceae; genus Bacillus; species Bacillus sp. FSL K6-6540. The sequence continues at coordinate 5,994,706 of NZ_JBBOXH010000001.1, read as the reverse complement.
GAACCCAGTTCTGCCGGTCATTCCATTCCACGGCATATTCAAAAGAATAATCAGGCAGCTTGCCCAGTATCACTTCCTTTACGGATGGCAAATCCATCTCATGGGAAAATGGATCGAATACAGAACACAAGTGCCGGGAAGTCATATCGAAAAAAGATGCTCCATGCCACCTAAAGTCAGGCGGGACACCGTATTTTTCGGCCATGGCAATGAGCGGATCGTTGATTTTGTCTATGATGCCATCCGGGGTAATGACCATCAGCCCCTTATTCAAGGAGTGCACCGCATTATTCCAGGATGTGGTCATGGTATCGTAGGGCAATTTACTCGCTCCTCGTACGGAATAGACTCATGAGTAAAAGATACGACGATCCATGAGTACTATGGTATAATTTAGGCAATATATCTTGATTATACACGTAATTAAGTCATTATGCAAGACAAAAATACGTACATAAGATATTTTTCTTTTAAAGAGAAATAGGAAGGCGGTTGTTTGATGCAGTCTATTTACCAACGAATCGAACATCTCATAGAAAGCCGGGGTATGACCAAGAAGGCGTTTTGTGAAACCCTCGGGATCAGCACAGGAAATTTTGGTGACTGGAAGAGGGGAAAAACAACGCCGAGCACGAATAAATTGATTGAGATTGCAGCATTTTTTTCCGTCAGCCTGGATTGGCTGATTATAGGAAGAGGCAGTCCGACCAGCCGTGTCAAGGAAGCCCGCGGGGAATATGAAGTAGATCCGGAATCTTTGGATCCTGCCTTAATGTCCGGTCTGGCAGAGCATGAGAAGGAATTTATCCGCGAATACATCGAGTTTTCAGCCTATCGGAAGGACAAGCGCAGCGACAAGAGCTAGCTGATGCAAAAGCCCGACCTAAGGCCCAGATTTTGGCGCTTTACTTTTGAGCAAGGGGGCAGTATAATAGGGAATGTTCACTGCAGAACATCCCTTATACATGCGGTAGTGGTGGAATGGCAGACACGCTATCTTGAGGGGGTAGTGGGTGTATACCCGTGGAGGTTCGAGTCCTCTCTACCGCATACTTCATAAAGAAGCTGTTTATCAAGTGCAATTCCCTTTGATAAGCGGCTTTTTTTGTTATGTTCTTTGCGTGCCGGGATAATGCTCAACTATGGTGAAATACCTTATTTATCGTTTCAAATTGCCCTGAAAGTTTAAAGAGTACATGTAGAGACCATAATAGGGCATGAAGGAGATGAACGAGCATGAAACCATTATACACAGCAGATGTTAAAGTCGTCGGAGGGCGGGAAGGCTCCGTTGAATCTACCGATGGCGTTCTCAATCACAAATTAAGCATGCCGAAAGAGCTCGGAGGTCCGGGCGGAGCCGGAACCAATCCGGAGCAGCTGTTCGCGGCCGGTTATGGCGCCTGCTATGAAAGCGCCTTGGCCAACATCGCCCGCAAGGAGGGCGTCGAGCTGAAAGATGTCGTGATCCATTCCCAGGTGTCGATCGGAAAAGACGAAGGCGCTGACGGCTTTAAACTAGCAGTGAAGCTGAAGATCGAAATGCCGGGCATCGAACGAAGCCAGGCGGAGGATCTCGCGAAGAAAGCGCACGCGTTTTGCCCGTATTCCAAAGCAACCCGGGGCAACATTGACGTGGAGTTAAGCGTAAGCTGACGATAGAGGATTCGGATGGCTCTCTAAAATGGGGGTCATCTTTTTTTTGTCGGCTAAAGACGCTCAATATGAAACTTTTTACATGATACGCCGTACTTCAGTTAAAGCTATGCATTGAAAGGGGCGCTTGGAATGCGAATAGAACAAATGATAGAGGAACGGTTTGTATGCAGCAAATGCGGAGGGAACCACTGCCAGACGAAAGAGGTCTCGATGTCGGGGGCAGGCTTGAGCAAAATGTTTGATATTCAGCACAATCATTTCCTATTTGTTTCCTGCACGAACTGCGGATATGTGGAAGTCTTCAACCCGGATATATTGGAAGGTAAAAAGAGGGGGCAGCTGGGCTCGATCCTGGATGTGTTCTTCGGTTGACATCACCCCTAAAATTCTTTAATATGACTAAGTACCAGAAAGTACAAACCAGTCATAAGGAATTTAAATAAAATAAACGGGTGATGAACATGCCATACAGACCGCAGATTGCAAATGTGACCACAGCTGGAAGCAATGAAAAGGAAGGGCTTTACGAATTCATTATCCACACGGCTGACGGAACGGATATTCGCGTATTCTATAACCGCTTCCCGGAATGGAAACTGACTGCGCTTAGCCGACTTGGGAAAGTACCTTGCCCGGTTTGTCGTAAGGATTTCATATGCAAATGCATGGAGAAATTCTCGAACGAATTCGACCAGCAGATGAGAGACGGCGAGTGGCTGAACAAAGCTGCTGAGTAATAAACCAATAAGCGTACTTGATCAAGCGTAGGAGAGGGCTCCTGCGTTTTTTCTTTTTTTATGGCGTGAAGGGAGCGAAGAAAATATGAAGGATCGTGCAACCGAAAATCATGAGGAATATGCAATTGTGCTGATTGATGGCGTGTGCCATTTGTGCCAGGGGCTGACCCAATTCATTATCAAGCGAGATCCCGCGGGTGCTTTCCGGTTCGCTTCGCTGCAATCCGAGATCGGTCAGGAGCTGTTGAGGCAGGGAGGGCTCGATGGAGATTCGCCGGAGACGATGGTGCTGATTGAACAGGGGAGATATTACACCAGATCGACGGGAGCTCTTCGGATTGCGCGGCGTCTTCGTTTTCCTTGGCCGCTGTCGTATGTCCTGATCCTGATTCCCCCTTTCTTACGGAACCTGGTGTACCGCTGGGTGGCGAAGAACCGTTACCGGTGGTTCGGGCAATCCAGTGAATGCATGGTGCCGACGCCGGACATTCGGCGCCGGTTTCTACCCTGATTCCGCTTGTTTTAATGATGATGCTCTGCCGTGCCTTCTTGGAATGTCGGAGTTCCCGCCTCCAGGTAGGCAAGCTCGGCCTCGGACAGTTTGCCGACGGCGAACGGTTTCTGGGGAATGATGATGGAGCCGTTGTTGCCGCTGTGCAGCTTGATGAAATACAGCCCCTCTTTTTCGAAGGTTTTGGTTACCGTATACACGCCATCTCCGACCTCGACCGCATCCGTCATGGGATCCCGCAGGGAGCCGTCATGGCTCCACAGCTCGTAGTGGACAAAATCCGCACCGGGCACTCTTTTGCCGTCTTGGGTAAGGATAATCTCGATGGTCACAGGTTGATGGACGGATAATACATCCGGAATGTTCACCTCGGCCATCAGCGGGATTTCTTTTTCATACCGATCGGCTGCCTCTGGACTGGCCGAACAAGCGCTCAGCAGCAGAACCGATAACAGTACGGTTATAATAATACGGCCTTTCACGATCATGAAACCGCCACCCCTTATTTTGATTGAGTCATAAGCGAATCAGGCATTCAGGAAAGCCTTGATCGCCGGTACCTTCCGCACGATAACATAATCGATGATCCATACGAGGATGAGAGACAAGCCCACAAGCGGGAACAGAATCCCCAAAGCGATGAGCAGCAGCAGGAACAGCCTCATGCTCTTGGCGCCTGCCTCGGGCGCTTTCGGAGCCCCCAGTCCGTGATCCGGTTTTCGTTTCCACCACAAGTACAAACCGCTTACCGCAATGAGAATGATGCCTAGGCATATCAGCAAACTGAAAATCTGGTTAACGATGCCGAATTGGGTTCCTTTGTGCAGCGTAATGCCCAGGGCAACGGCTTTGCCGACGAATCCGTAATGATCATAGCGATAATCCGCCAACACCGCGCCGCTGTACTGGTCGATATGCATGGTGGCTTCGTCCTGCGCTTTCGGCGGATAGGCCGACAACGTATACACCCCGTCCGCTTGCTGCGGGATGCTGATGGTGTAACTCGGATGCATTCCCTCGCTTCGGGCTACGTACATGACGTCTTCAATCGGAAGCGGCATAAAGTCGGAGATGGTGGAGTTGGGAACCTCCAGATTTTCGGCCGCCCAAGGCACCTCTGCCACTTCCTTCGTCTGTACCACATGGGAGGACGGCGCACTGCCCGACCAGATGGAAGGAGGATAGCCGGCACCGGTATTGGTTGCCACGGTTTGGAAATTGCTGCCCCACAGGCCTGACCAGGGTAATCCGGTCATGACGAGAAACAGCATGCCTGCCGCGATCCAGAATGCGGGAACGGCATGCAGGTCCCGGCGAAGAATCTGCTTGCCCTTGCCGAGCCTCGGATACAGGATCCCTGCGAGGCTTCTTTTCTTTTTGCTTTTGTTTTTATTTTTCGGGAACCATAAAAACAAACCGGTGATGATGAGCACGATCGCCCAGCAGGCGGCAAGCTCCACGATCCGGTCCCCGATGGTCCCGACCATCAGCTCGCCGTGGAACTCCTCGATTTTGTCCATGATCCGGTCTTTGTCTTTCAACTCGCCCATCTTTTCTCCCGTATAGGGGTCCATGAAGACGGTTATGGATTCGCTGCCCGAGGTCAGACTGATTTCCGTGGAGCGGGAATCCGACTCGCCGGGGCGGTATTTCGTGATGGTAGCGTCAGGGTAGAGCTCTTTCACTTGCCCGACCAGCTTGCTGGGCGTTACCCGTTCGGCCTGAGGGGTTACCGTGTAGTAGTCCCGATATAACGCTTGTTCAATCTGGGGCTTAAATAAGTAAACGGAGCCGGTTACAGCCAGGATGATCAGAAAAGGAGCGAAAATGATGCCGGCATAGAAATGCCATCTCCAGACGGTTTTGTACAGTGCGGCAGAGCTTGGATTTGCTGATTGATTTTCATTGGGTTTGGCTGCCGGCGTTTTCTTTTTCCCCATGGCTCGTGGCTCCTTTTCAAATACGGCTAAAATTTATATATGATGAACATATGCGTTCATTTCATATGCAATCAGGTTCATAGCTACTTAAGCGGTGCCCGGAAACCGGCTTGCTCGGCTTCTTCCTCGCTGCAGAACCACTGCTCCTGCTTCGTGCGCTCATAGTACGGGGATTGGGGCGTATGATAGATTTTCTCGCCCTTGGAGTTGATGTTGCCTTTAATGTCGCAGGCTTGCTTGGACGGTTGGGATTTCTCGGTAGTCGCTTGGGTTGCTGTGGTGTCATGGTTGTTGTTCTTATTCGTATCGTCCTGTTCCTCGGGATGGAATCCGTCTTCCTGGGCGTAGTTCTCTACGCTCCATATGCCGAGCCCCTTGTCCCGGCTGATCCGCTGCAAATCATCGAATTTGTCCACATAGCGCGTGTTGGGCGGATAGATGTAGGCGACGCGGGCCAGTCCTTCTTCAAGCAGCGATTCCTGGACCATTTTCCCGTCGGCATACACGTAAGCGAGCAGCCTGGAGTATTTATCCCGGTTCGGACCGATATCGAACTCCAATTCAAGCCGATCGGCTTGCTCCACGAGCTCCTTCGTAAAAGCCTTGGCCTCGGGCCCGAACGGCTGGACGCCCAGTTTCGGATGGCTTGTCTCGGGCGTGTCGACCAGCAGCATGCGAACATTCTCTTTTTTGCCTTCGAACATGACGCTGATGGTGTCGCCGTCAACGGCTTTGACCAATTCCACGGCAACCCGCGGCAGGTTCAGATCATCGGTGGGATAAGTCGTCTGCTTGGCATTCGTTGTGCCGGCGTCTGTCTCGGCTTCGGATGTACGGGTCGCTGCGGTTTCTTCGTTCGATGTCGCCGGGGACATCAGAGGCTGGCTGCAGCCGGATAATAACAGCAGGGCGGTTAGAAACGCGGCTAGTAAACGTTTGTTCATGGATGTCACTCTCCAAGCTTGGAAGTATTAGTTTAGATGGTTTAGGAGTTTATATATGTTAATTCTATATAAGAAGCTACTATATAGAGAACATTCGTTCTAAGCCTATATAGTAGGACATTTATCCTTGTTTTGACAATAGTGATTAAGGGCTATCTGTATAAAAAATAAAATCTTGCCGTTCTTCTGCAACTGTGATATTCTATTGTCAAATTATAACAGACAACGGAAGCACCGTTCATTGTCCGCGATTTCGCGGCTTTGACGGTGCTTTTTTTGCGTTGTTGCAGAAGAGAGGGATTGGCATGATGATACCGGTCCGACTTGTGCTGGCAGTGCAGGATTCCCGGTATGTCGAACCGCTGCTGAATTATGTGCATGGAAGCTCCTACGGATCGGCTCTGCAGGTGACCGCATTTACCCGCGTAGAATCATTCCTTCATTATATGGACGCGGGGGATACGCCGAATTTGGTCGTTGGGGATGCAAATATGCTGGAGAGCTGGCTCAGCCGGGGGGAGGCATCGGTTCCATGGCTGCTCCTAAGCGAGGGCCATTCAGCGCTTTCTCTTATGGAGGGCTGCGACAGCACCCCCAAATACCAGCCGCTGCCTCAGCTGCTGGACATCATGATAACCCGCTGCAGGGGAAGCGGGGGAACGCTGGATAAATTGAATTCGGGATCAACACCGGTGCTCGGCATCGTCTCTTCCCTGGGAGGGAGCGGGAAATCAACGATCGCCATGAACATGGCGAAGCAGCTTGGCGTGCTCGGTTTGAGCGTTTTCTATCTCAATTTGGAGAGCGTGAACAGCAGTGCGTTGTTTCCGTCCGGGTCCGTCGGCATGGAGGGGAGCTTTTCGCGATTACTGTATGACGTTAAGGCCTCCCAAGAATCGGCTTCCGAGACGGAGCTGTCGATAGCTCCCTATATCATCAGGCATCATGGCTTGAAGTGCGATTCCTTTGAGCCCAGCTTCAACGTTAAGGAAATATCGGAAATGACCGTGGACGATACATCCCTGCTGTTGACCTCCCTGATCGCATGCCATCATTACGATGCCATTGTGGTGGATACCGAGGGGGACTCGGGGGAACGATTGCAGGCGGTTCTCGAACAGGCCGGACTGCTGATCTGGGTGCTGTTGGATGATTTGATCAGCATGCATAAGAGCGGCGTATGGCTGGATCAATTGGAGCTTAAGAGCCCCGCCCTGTTCGGAAGCGTGAGGAAACGGAGCCGCTTCATCGTCAACCGGTACACGGGTCAGCTTGTTAACGGGCTTCCCCGCAAAGATATGAGCATAGACGGCGTGCTGCCTTATATACCTTCATGGAAGCAGCTCCATCGGGAAGATCTGCTGTTGTCTTCACCGATCTATCAAAGGGAGGTATTGAAGCTCTGCCAGCAGCTGCTGGAGGGCTCGGGTATCATGCCGGTTCATGCGGGCGGTGGGAAGTGATGATGGAGGATCCGTTTAAATCCGTTCGGGATCAGGTTCGGTCCGAGCTTGATATGAGTGCGAGCGTTAACAACTCGGAATTGATGGCCCGCATCGAGGAAATGGTGTGGAGAAGACGCGAGCTCATGGAGTTGACCGCAGCCGAGAAGCGGAGGCTGGTGCGGAGGGTATTCGATTCTTTTCGCGGGCTGGATGTGCTTCAACCTCTGGTGGACAACCCCCGGATTACGGAAATTATGATAAACAGCCACCAGGATATATTCATCGAGCAGGACGGCGAGGTCAAGAAGCTGCCGCTCCAATTCGAGTCCCAGAGCCGGCTGGAGGATATCATTCAGAGCATTGTGGGTACGGTAAACCGGGTGGTGAATGAATCGACGCCCATCGTTGACGCGAGATTGAAGGACGGCTCCCGGGTGAATATCGTGCTCCCGCCCATCGCGCTGAAAGGGCCGACCATGACGATCCGCAAGTTTCCGGAATCGCCGATGACGATGGATGACTTGGTTGGAAGGGGAGCGCTGACGGAGGAGGCGGCAGAGCAGCTCCGGATATTGGTCAAGGGCAAGTATAACATTTTTATAGGCGGCGGGACGGGGTCGGGGAAGACGACTTTCCTGAATGCGCTGTCGCAATATATTCCGCCTGATGAACGTGTCATTACGATCGAGGACTCGGCGGAGCTGAAGATCGTGACGGTCCCGAACCTCGTGTCGCTGGAGACCCGGAATGCCAACACGGAAGGCCGGGGGGAGATTGCGATGCGCGATCTGATCCGTTCCTCGCTGCGAATGCGTCCCAATCGGATCGTGGTGGGCGAGGTGCGGGGCAGCGAGGCGCTGGATATGCTGCAGGCCATGAATACCGGGCATGACGGAAGTCTATTTAGTACAAAATGGTATCAATTAAAAATGATATCATCAATGTAGGCGTCGAAGAATTTATTCTTGACTCCTTTGACTTTTGTTAAATTTGTATTCAGTGCGATCTTTTTGAAAGTGGTGTAAACGAGTTCTTTCTTTTCTTCATCATCTGAGATGTCCCAAAGCTCTTCCATTTCTGATAGTAATTCTAATTTTGGCACACCTGAGTAATTGTTTTGAATTTCTGCGATCTTTAACTTAAGCTCTTTTTCCTGTTCTTCCTCCTCGGTAATCCGTTTGCGGACATCTTCCTTTGAGATCAAACCCTCTACAAACATGTACTGCCATTTTTCCTTACGTTTTAAAATTTTCGCCAAATCCTTTTTAGCTAATTGGATCTCATCTTCATTTTTGGAACGTTCAGTTATAGCGTTATTAGTCTCCGCGCCGATTAATTCCGTATCGAGTTTTATTTTCTGGATATAGCTCCTAACCAGGTGTTCTACATGTACCTGTCGAAAAGTGGGCATGTCGCAGGAATTGTTAGAGTGTTTATTCGAACAAATATAGTATTGCGTCCTTACAATCTCTCCGGATCTTAATGATCTCTTATTCGTTAGTCTTCCGAACATAGCTGCACCGCAACGGCCGCATCGTAATACTCCAGAAAACCAATAGACCTTATTCCGACTAAAGCCGCCGCTAGTTCTTCGCTCCATTAGATCTTTGGTTTCTTGGTATTCTTCTGCCGTGAATATCGGCTCGTGTGACCCCGTTCCGTATACACAATTCACCCGTTCATCTCTTTTGGAATTGACATAAGTACCTTCTGGCGTCTTAGATCCCAGCCTAATGATCCCCGCATAATAAGGGTTTTCAAGAGTATAGGATACCGTAGCAGATGTCCACTCTCTCCCACGCCGAAGCAGACCCTTGCTGTTTAATCGCATCGCTATAGATTTATATCCGAGCCCATTATGGTATAGACGTCTAGCTTCTCGGATAATATTTCGCTCCTCAGGTATGATAACCTCATCCTGGGTATATCCATAGGGAATTATTCCTCCAGGTCGTTTACCTTCTTTAACCATTTGTTCGACGCCGAATCGGACGCGCTCGGAAATCGTTTCGCGTTCCCACTCGGCCATAGCCCCGACCAAGGTTATAAAGAAACGTCCCATTGCAGTAGTTGTTTCGAATATTTCCGTAGCTGACTTGAATTTTACTCCGTGTAAATCAAATGTCTTTAAAAGCTTGTGGAGGTCTGACACCGATCGGGTGAGCCGGTCGAGTTTATACACTAGTACAATATCGAATTTCTTCTCTTCCATATCACTCATTAAACGTTGAATCTCTGGCCGTTCCAGATCTTTTGCTGAATAGCCGTCATCAACGTATGTGTCGAAAACTCCCCAATCTTGGGATTCAGCAAAATTACCTAGTCGGTTTAACTGCCCGTCCACTGAAAAGCCTTCCTCGGCTTGTTTATCTGTTGACACACGGATATATAGAGCAGCTTTCAAAAGCTTACGATTGCTCATTGGAGTTCACCTCATTTTGGCCAAAATTTAACCTCAACGACTTTTCCAATTATCTTTACTTGTTCTGCAGGAACGAGACTAGGCTGCATAGTTGGGTTTGATGGAATGAGCAAGCACTGGCTGCCTTCCCGACGAACTCTCTTTAAGGTTACGGACTCATTATCAACTACAACCACGGCAATATCACTCGGAGAAACTTCATCTTGCTTCGAAACAATAACGAGATCGCCGTTAAAAATTCTGTCCCCAGACATGCTATCGCCTTTAACTTCAAGGGCAAATCCATCATTGCCTCGCAAGATATACGGGTCAACTAAAGTGTAACCTTCAATATTTTCGATTCTGTCTATAGGGGTTCCGGCTGCGATCTTACCAACAAGGGGTATCTTCAACATGGATCCCGAATCAAAGGGAACGACATTTCCCTGGAGAGAAGGATTAACTCCCTGCAGCTCTGTTAAATATTCATTGAACGCTTTTTTCTGTTTAATTGCATCATCAATGAAGACTTTCAAAAATTCTAATTTCTCTTCGAAAGACATGACTTTCAAAATATCATCCGTATCTATTTTCAAGGCTGCTAACTCTTCATCTGACATGCCCATAGCTTTTAACTGTGCTTTCACTAGATTCTCATCCAAGTTGATTTTAGTCTTTTTCATGAACTCGTCGAGAAATGTATCTAAATCATTAATGCTCTCTAAAATCTTTTTCATGGATTCGGGAGCTTTATCAATAAAAGCAGCGAAGACCAGGCGATCGGGATCCCCGCCGGTTACCGTTGCCAGGGCCCTGTTAACTTCTTCAGAAGCAGGGTTTTTTGTTTTGTTATTTTTCAACATCGATATGTATGAGCGTTCCGCTTTTACTCCAAGATCGTTTATCCCTTTAGCTATCTCTCCTAATGTTAAACCACTTTCTTCGATGTATTGATTTAGCAAATCTGAGTATCTCAACACCCGCACCGCCTCGTCTAATATTTGTTACTAATATTACCACACTGTTGAATAAATATTCAACGTTTTTTTGATTAGTTAAGTAAATGTTTATTGACATTAAAGATCAAAGGATTTATGATTTAGTCACCAACAGGTAAATGATTATTTACATCATGGAAATCATGTTAACTGAAAAGTGAATGGAAGGAGGTGATCGGGTTGACTTACGCTTCGTTTCTCAAGAAGTCAATAGATGAAGCTGACCTTTCATTAGGCCAGATTTGCAGGCGGTTAAAGCAGAAGGGTATTAATTTGGACCGAACAACCTTAAGCAAGCTCCAAAACGGCAAGATGTCTCCTGCAAAGGATCATGTGAATATAGCACTTGCCGAAGTGTTAGGTGTTAACGCTGAAAAGTTGAGGCTGGCAGCTATTAAGGAAATTATCCCTCCAGATTTATACTCGCTCATCAGGAAAGTAGGCTGATCTTTGATAACCAAATATTCAACAAGGAGACAATCACATGGCTGGGAAGCAAACTCCGCAACAATTCGATGGTAAACCTGCAGGAATGTCGCAAAGTGCTTGGATTCAACTCCACAAACTAGCGGCAAAAATTATCCTGAACCATTCTGAGGAGATCAGAGAGATTCAAGCTAGTCGGAAAAAAGCTTTGACGGGATGAGAGGGGACAAGTAAATGAGTAAGGTTTTGGACCTAGCAGTAGAAGATGAAATCATTGATTATTGCGCTAATGAGAAATGCGGGCAGGAAATCCATTTCGGACAGCCGGTGACGAAGATCGGCCATGAGCTGGTTTGCTCGGGGAAGTGCCTGGTCGAGAAGATCGGGGCGGTAACCGTTATTGCTGGAAGGGAGGTGAACGAACCAAGTGAACAAGATTCTAAGGAGACTTGAGCTTAAGCATCTTCGGTGGAGGCTTGAAGTTGGGCGGATAGAAGTCGATCCGGAGGTACTGCCGGCAGCGTTGTGCTGGATTGATGGCGAGATAGCAGCTTTAGAAAACGAAAATGCGGTCTGATCGGGGTAGGAGCCGTCAGACCGCAAAACAAACAAATATGATAAGGCCAGTTTAACACTGGCTAGAAGGAGAAGCAATATGAAAGCTACTGGAATTGTTCGTTATCTTGATTCCCTCGGCCGCGTCGTTGTTCCAAAGGAGCTGCGTCGGGTACTCGACATCGCCGATGGGAGCCCTATGGAGATCTATAGTGAGGGTGACAAGATCATCCTAAAGAAATATGCTCCTGGCTGCTTCATCTGCGGGGAGACAGACCCTGAAAAGTTAAAGCCTTTCCAATCTAAGTTGATCTGTACTGACTGCATTAAATCGGTCGTTGAGCACTACAGCCACCAGCCGGCTAACAATTAATAATTCAATTCTCAGGAGGACTTATACATGCCCGTACAAATTACGATTAACGGCGATAACGCCGCACAAGCCATAGAGGAATTTGCTACACTGTCCGCTGCTTTCGGCGGGGTAGCTGCTCCCTCTGCTACCGTTTCGGAAGAGCCTAAACAGCGCCCTCGTAAAACCAACGAGGTGAAGAAAGAACAGCCGAAGGAAGAGCCAGTTAAGACTGCCACCCAAGACGACGAAGCCGGGACGGATGGCGATACCGAGGAAGTGGAGATTCCAACCGTTGTTGAGCTCCGGGCCAAAGCACAGGAAGTCGGCAAAGATCCTAAGAAGAAGCCGGCCATCAAGGAGCTGCTGGGCAAGTTTGAAAGCGCGTCGATCTCGGATGTACCAGAGGAGAGTCGTGCAGCGTTTATGGCTGAATTGGAGGCGCTATGACGCAGCCAGCACATGCCGAAAGGGCTCATGCCTTGCTCGGAGCTTCGGGCGCGGATCGGTGGATTAACTGTCCACCGAGTGCCCGGCTCCAGGAACACATTCCAGATAAAATTTCTGAATACGCCGATGAGGGTACGGCGGCGCATGAGCTTTCCGAGTTGATTCTTCGCCGGAGGCTAACCCCTTGTAATGCGGCTGAGCGCAAACGACTCGATAAGGCAATCGCAGATTTTAAGAAAACCAATTCATTTTACGGTCCAGAAATGGAGGACGCCGTGGCTGCCTATGTGGGGGTGGTTGAGGAGCGCTTCATGGCGGCTAAGGCTCGATCCAAGGACGCGGTGATACTTTTTGAGGAGCGTGTGGATTTCTCGGTATGGGTCCCGGATGGGTATGGAACCGGAGACGTCGTGATCATCTCGGACTGGATGCTTGATGTCATTGATCTAAAGTACGGCAAAGGTGTGCCGGTCAGCGCGATCGGTAACCCACAGCTCCGGTTGTACGGCCTGGGCGCCTGGTCGAATTGGAATTATCTTTATTCGATCAAAGAGGTAAGCATGACAATCGTCCAGCCGCGATTGGATAGCGTCAGTACCGATACGCTTCCGCTTGGAGAGCTGATTGAATGGGCGGAGGTCGTTGTTAAGCCTGCAGCTGCATTAGCAGACGCTGGCAAAGGTGAATTTAAGCCTGGCAGCCATTGCCGATGGTGCAAAGTGAAAGGGAACTGCCGTGCTCGGGCAGATGAGAATATGAAGGCTCTGGCGTATGAGTTTCAAGATCCCGCCCTTCTATCCATGGACGAAATAGGCTCGGTTTTATTTGTAGCTGAGCAATTGAAAGTGTGGGCAAAGGACGTAGAGGAATTTGCCTTCGACCAGGCTAAAGCTGGTGCAAGGATCCCATCGTGGAAACTGGTGGAAGGGCGTAGCAACCGGACCATTACCGATAAGGCTGCCGCTCGTAAGGCCTTAGAGACTGCTGAACTTGAAGAGGATAAGTATCTCAAGCCACAGGAGATGCTTGGCATTGGCGATCTGGAGAAGAAGATCGGCAAAAAGGAACTTGCTTCCTTGCTGGACGGTCTGATCGTGAAGCCGCCAGGTAAACCGGTGCTGGTGCCTGAAACGGACAAACGGCCGGAGCTGAATAGTGTGGATCAGGACTTCGCTGGAGAGGAATTCGAGGTGTAGTCATGGGTGAAATATCTGATTACCACATCGACCGTATGACGTCTGGTGCTTGGTCTGTTGGAAGAACTAATTCAAATAAAAGGAGATATGCAAATATGGCAATCGATAATCAATCAACTAAGGTAATCACAGGAACGGTACGTCTCTCTTATACTCACGTGTTTGAACCGCAATCAATCGACGGTGGGGATGAGAAGTACAGCACAGCGATTTTGATCCCGAAGACCGATAAGGAAACGCTTCGCAAGATCAAGGCAGCAGTTGACGCTGCTAAGGAACTTGGAAAGAGCAAATGGGGCGGGAAGATCCCGGCAAACTGCAAGACTCCGCTGCGTGACGGAGACGAGGAACGGCCAGATGATGAAGCGTATGCTGGCCATTACTTCCTGAACGCCTCAAGCAAGAACAAGCCCGGGATTGCTAAGCCGATCGGTAAGGACAGCAACGGAAAAACCAAGTTTCAAGAGATTACGGACACAACCGAAGTGTACTCCGGCTGCTATGCCAAAGTAAGTTTGAACTTCTATCCGTTCGATGCTAAAGGAAATCGTGGCGTTGCGGCAGGGCTGAACAACCTCGTTAAGGTTCAGGACGGAGACTTCCTGGGCGGACGAAGCAGCCTGAACGATGACTTCGCAAGTGAAAACTTCGACGACATTGTAGATATCAGCGACGAAGACGATTTCATGAATTAATTTTACTTCTTTGGAGGGGCTTGGGATACAGGCCCCTTTTTATAACCGCAAAATCGTAATTTGGAGGGGACATCATGGATCTTCAAGTGAAATATCAGACTGAGTACGGAAAGTGGTTGTGTTTTAAGCATGCTGTAAAAAGAGCGCTAGCTGACGAAGATATTCACACCATGGTTGATGAATTTGGATCTGAATATGACATGCGTGATACGGGTTGCGTGGACTGCAATGAGGGTGACTGATATGACGCTACTGCAGATCGACCTCGAAACTTACAGCAGCGTGAACATTAAAGATTCAGGGGTTTACCCATACGTAGAATCCTCTGACTTTGAAATCCTGCTGTTCGGATTTGCTTTCGACGATGATCCAGTGACCGTTATCGACCTTATGGATTATGAAGCCTTACCTGGAGATGTAATCAAAGCCCTCAAAATGGATGTCATCAAAACGGCCTTCAATGCCAATTTTGAACGCACTGCACTAGCAAAATACTTGGGCCACCCCATGCATCCGGAACAGTGGCGCTGCTCAAGTGTTCATGCGCTGACCTTAGGGCTGCCCGGAGACCTGGAGAAAGCCGCTAAAGTTTTGAAGGTCGAGCAACAAAAGGACAGTGCGGGGAAGGCTCTGATCAAATACTTTTCAATGCCTTGTAAACCGACAAAGGCGAACGGAGGGCGGGCTCGTAACCTTCCGTATCATGATCCGGAGAAGTGGCAGCAGTATAAGGAATACAACAGGCAGGACGTGGAGGCTGAACGGGCCGTTCGAAAGATGATCGAGAAATACGAGATATCCGAATTTGAACATAAACTCTGGGCTTTGGATCAGAAGATCAACGATAACGGGATACAGCTTCATCCGGAGCTAGATACTCGGGCTATCGAATGCGATGAGGCCTTTAAGATCCGAACGGTCCAAGAGGCTAAGGAGTTAACCGGACTGGATAATCCAAACAGTGTTGCACAGCTAAAAGCCTGGGTGGAGGAAGAGGAAGGGATCGAGATCGACGGCTTAACCAAAGACACGATACCGGGACTGATCGAGGAAGCGAAGAGCGAAAAAGTTAAAACGATGCTAAAGCTCCGCCAGCAGCTGTCCAAAACATCGGTGAAGAAGTTCGAAGCCATGCAGCGCGCACGCTGCAAAGACGGCCGGGTTAGGGGCCTGCTGCAATTCTACGGAGCAAACCGGACGGGGCGCTGGGCCGGGAGGCTGGTGCAGGTGCAGAACCTCCCGCAGAACAAACTGCCGGACTTGGACCTTGCTAGGGATCTCCTGTTGTCCGGAGATTATGAGCTGCTTGAAATGTTGTTCGGTGCTCCGCCATTTGTCCTGTCTCAGCTGATCCGGACGGCCTTCATTCCTTCGCCGGGTTGTCGGTTTATTGTTTCAGACTTCTCAGCGATCGAGGCTCGGGTGATAGCCTGGCTGGCAGGTGAGACTTGGCGGCTAGAGGTATTCAAGACCCATGGCAAGATTTACGAAGCCTCGGCTGCGCAGATGTTCCATTTGACCCTTGAAGAGATCACCAAGGACCTACGCCAAAAAGGAAAAATCTCGGAGCTTGCATTGGGTTATGGTGGCGCTGTCGGCGCTCTGGAGCAGATGGGGGCTCTTAAAATGGGGCTCACTCCGGATGAGCTGCCGCCACTAGTTAAAACATGGCGTGCAGCTAATAAGAAGATTACTCAGCTCTGGTGGGACGTGGACAGGGCAGCCATGACAGCCGTCCAGGAGCGAAGAACAATCAAGCTGCAGTACGGTCTGACATTTTACTGTGAAGGCGGCTATCTGTTTATCCGGCTGCCATCCGGACGGCGTTTGTCCTACGTAAACCCTCGGATTGTTGATGGGAAATTTGATAAACCGGCACTTGTCTATGACGGCGTGGACCAGACAAAGAAGACATGGGGCAAGATTGACACCTACGGGCCGAAGCTAGTCGAGAACATTGTCCAAGCGATCAGCCGGGATTGCCTGGCCGTGAGTATGCTTCGCTTGGACGCTGCAGGCTTTGAGACCCGAATGCATGTCCACGATGAGGTCATTGTCGATGAGCCTTACGACAATGACAGGGACTCCTTGAACGAGATAACTGAAATTATGGGGCAGCCGATCGAATGGGCGCCTGGGCTTCCGCTTCGGGCCGAAGCATTCGAGACGGACTTTTATAAGAAGGATTGACGGGGTGATCGTGTGGCGTCAAGAGTTGGCGAAAAATATAACACATCAATACCAAAGCGAGAGAATGAATTGAAATCCTCAGGACCCGGTGAGGTTATCCGGTACCAATTATCAGAAGAGGAACTAGCAAAGTATCGAGCCTTGCTGGTACCTGATAAAAAGGGGAAATTACCTGTCGGTGTCATGATTTCTAAAACGGATTCAGAAGAGCAACGCCGCAGGGCTAATATGCGATATTCGAAGGAGGAGAACGGCGTGCGAGTCGCAAAGGAAGGGCCGACTTGTGGTCTGACAAAAGAAATTCTGATCGAACAAATTGCAAAGGGAGAGACCATTTCCAGTATTGAGCGAGCCTGGAAGATGAAGAATCAATCCCTATTCTATTGGGTGAAGAAGTGGGATCTTAAAGGGATTAACCCTGCTAAGGCCCAGGAGTTGCTGAACGAGTTAAAACAGCCAGTCATCAGGGAGAAGAACGTGGAGCAGAACCAAGCTATCAAGGCAGAAGTCTATCAGCAAACATCAGAAATGCTTAAGAAGGAGAAGAAGGAGCTCGAAAACGAAATTGAGTTGCTTCGCCAGGCGAATGCTGACTTAAAGGCTGAAGGTGAACGGTTGCTCCGAGAACGAGACGATTACAAGCAAGCTGCCGAGGATCTGGAGGATACCGCTTTAGAATATGATCACCTTTCTGAGTTGTACTCGCAGACCAAAGAACGGTTGAGCGAGCTCGAGAAGGATCTTGCCGAGTTGGTGAACAGCACAGAGCAGCAGAACGTCGCGGCAGAGTCTGTAAAGCGCGATCCAAATAGCGCATATGAAGCTCTTGTTGAGCTCGGCGTACTGCCGGAGCCTGCTGATCCCGTGAATCCCGTCCATTATGTGCGCGGAGGCATCGAGTGCATTGATGCGATCGAAGCAGCCACATCTGGCTTATCTGGCCTGGAAGCTTACAGCACGGGCGAGGCCATTAAATACCTCTGGCGCTGGAAGTGGAAAAACGGCCGGGAGGATCTTCACAAGGCAGCCTGGTACATTAACCGGTTGATCGGCGGTGAGTAATTTGAGCAGGCCGAATAAGCAGGAAATGGAGCAGCTGAAATCACTCAGTCGCCAGCTAAATCGATTAGCCAGAACGACAGATAGTTTGTACCGACGAATGAGCATTAACGGACGATCTCGTGTTTATGTAGATCTAGCCAAGGCCATATCGCTTGAGCTCGAACAACTTGCATGTCAGGCAGACTCGGTGTTGATCGATGAGTAATGATCCTTATTTTCAGGATATCCCTTGGGATTTGATATATGACGATAATGGTGAGCTGATCGGCGAGGTCTATGTGACCTTGCCGGATCCGCCCGCCAAAAGCTATAAACAAAATAAAAAAGCCTCCTAACGGAGGCCCGCAACGCCGGCGAATACTGCTGTGAGTAAAGCCAACGCCACTTGGTTACTCATTATGATCTCAATCCCGAAGGCTTTGATCTTCATGAGGCACCCTCCTTTAAGACGGGCAATTTGGAGCCTTTCGGCTCGCCCAGCCTGAAATAAAGCAACAACAGATAAATGCTTATCTACTCCTGCTTTACTTAAAGGTATGGATAAAATATACAATTGGAAATTTATTTTGTCAATCAATTATTTTCAGAGGTGAAGAGCTATGAAATGGGAAGCTTTTGAGTGCGATGATTGCAAGCTGAGGTTTGCCTTGGAGCAAGAGCCGGGAGATGAAATTGAGGAACCCTCATGCCCAGGATGCGGCAGTTCGTATTGCGGACCTGTGGAATATATAGGGCCGGTAGAATTGGAGATCGGGGAGACGGTAGAATGAGGCCTCTTACAGCTGAAGAAAAAGCACTGAGCAAAGCAGCCAAACAACGGGCGAATAAACAACTGCAGTTAAAGCGGCGTGAAATTGCCTCAAAGCTTAAAGTTGTTCGTGAGTTATATGGCTTTGGACAATCTGCTGCAGAGCGTAGAGAGAAACTGCTACTTCAGTTTGACATGCTCAAGGACGTAAAAGGTGATCCAGTCATCCTGCAGATGGTCGGCGGCTCCATCACGCTAAACTATGAGATGCTTCGACGGTTCATTCGGTCACTTAAAAATCGGCACTGGAACATGAGCCTGGATACTTCTACTGGGTTCCCTGTACTCATCATTACGCATCATATCAATTTGTGGGGTAAGGATCGGGGCTATGTTGAGCTCTATGACCTGCCCCCGCATCAAAAGGAACTACTGACGGATTTACCTGTTATTGAAATAGAACGTAATTGAGGTGGCATCATGCAGGAACTGGACATTAGCTTCGGCAAGCACCGGGCTGATACGAACTGGAAAACTGAATATTTGACCTGGGATGAGTTCGTGGACCGGCTGCGGAAGGTCCGGCGGACAGCAGAGACGATGGCCCAGTACGACAAGATGAACAATGTCTCCCGCGGTAAGGTGAAGGATGGGCCCGCTTTTGTTGGCGGTCTTGTCCGCACCGGACGCCGGAAAAAGGAGAACGTCGATAGCCGGAGTTTGATTACCTTGGATGTCGATCGCGGAGACGATGATTTTTTATTTTCGGCTGAGCTTTTGCTGGGTGGGACGGCCTACGTTATCTACTCCACACACAGCCATCGGCCGGAGAAGCCGAAATACCGCCTGATTATTCCGGTGGATCGGAACATGAGCCCAGATGAATATGCAGCCGTCAGCCGTAAACTGTCGGAGCATATCGGCATGGAGTATTTCGACAAGACCACGTTTGACGTCCACCGGCTTATGTACTTACCAAGCTGCAGTAAGGACGCGGATCCGGTCTTGGAAGTCTTCGAGGGGGAGCCACTTGATGTGGATCGGATCCTCGATGAATACGCCGATTGGCATGATGTTATGGCTTGGCCGCGGCACCCAGAGGATAAATCCCCCGCTCAACTAGCAGCCAAGAGAGCGCAGGACCCACGGGAGAAGTTCGGGACCATCGGCCTCTTCTGTAGGGCATTTACCATTGAAGAAGGAATAGAAACCTTTTTATCTGATGTTTATGAAAAGGGATCGATGCCGGATCGGTACACATACACCAAGGGTTCAAGTGGTAACGGGCTGGAAGTCTATCCGGATCAGGATCTCGCATTCTCCCATCAGGACAGCGATCCGATCGCAGACGGCCGCACTTATAATCTTTTCGATCTTGTACGAGTTCATAAATTCGGCCACCTGGACGAACGGGTGAAGGATCATACACCCGATGCGAAGAAGCCGAGTCACCTGGCTATGGAGCAATGGGCGGCGCAGCGGCCGGAGGTAAAGAAGCTCGTCTTCGCTGAGCGCCAAGCAGATTTCGCTGAAATGGCAGACGAGTTTCCCGATGACGAGGACGACCCGGATGAAAGGGATTGGGAGGATCAACTGGAGATTCATCATAAGACAGGGGAGCCACTCCCTACGGCGGGAAACGTAGAGCTCATGCTGTCGCATGGGCCGTGGAAGAACGTCCTAGCTTATGACGCTTTCGGTAACACCGAAGTTATCCGACGCGCTCTGCCGTGGCGTGAAAAGGAACGTCTTGGTCGGTCCTATGAGCCTTGGCTGGGTGCAGATGATAAACGTCTTCAGCATTGGTTTGCCAAGGTTCACGGTATCAATTCAGCTAAGACCATACAGAACGCCTTTACCGAGGTGGTTCATCGTAATACGTTCCATCCGATCAAGTCCTATGTCGAAAGCGCCGTATGGGACGGCCTGCCGCGGGCAGAACGGATTTTTATAGATTACTTAGGTGCAGTTGACATCCATTACACCAAGCAGGCGACACGGAAGATGCTACTGGCAGCCGTTGCAAGGCTATATCGCCCAGGCTGCAAGTTTGACCAGATGCTAGTCCTAGTCGGGCCGCAGGGGGCCGGGAAAAGCTCCCTGCTAGCAAAGCTTGGCCGTGAATGGTTCTCTGACTCCTTACGGACTTTTGAGAATAAGGAAGCCGGCGAACACCTGCAGAGCGGCTGGATCTTCGAGATCGGCGAGCTGTCGGCCATGAAAAAGACCGAGGTTGAAGAGGTTAAGGCGTTTTTATCCAAAACCGAAGACCGGTACCGGGTGGCTTACGATCGTCAGGTTTCTGAGTTCCCGCGGAAATGCGTTTTCTTCGGGACGACGAATACACGGGACTTTCTTCGGGACGCGACCGGGAACCGTCGTTTCTGGCCCATCGAGATATTCCCAGATCGGGCGACGAGAAGCCATTGGGAGGAATTATCCGAGGAAGAAGTGAGCCAAATATGGGCCGAGGTATTGAGCTGGTTTAAGGCGGGGGAAACCTTAGAGCTTGATCACGAAGCACGCATTGAGGCGGAGCGCCAACAAGCTGCACACATGGAGATGGACCCAAGAGAAGGCATTATCCAAGAGTGGCTTGATATGCCATTAGAGGATGAGATGGGGCGCCCTACCGATGACCTTCGGGATCGAGTGTGTGCGGCCCAAATATGGACCGAATGCCTTGGTAAAAAGCGCGGCGATATGCGTACCTGGGAGTCAAAAGAGATTATGGACATAATGCGACGCTTCCCTGAATGGAAGGAGCGAAAAAGCAAAGCCAAAGTGCCTGGTTATGGGGTTCAAAGAGTGTTTGAACGGATCTAACCATGGTTGCCTTGAAAGGTTGCCGTAAGATGAATTCACGGCAACCACGGCAACCGAAAAGTTGCCGCAATTGCCGAGAGGTTGCCGTGAAAATCGTTTTAAGGCAACCAGAAAAAGCCGCATAACAACAAGCCTTAACGGGTGCTGGTTGCCGTGGTTGCCGTAGAATCTACTATTTTAATAAAAATATAAATTAACCCGTATACGGGATACGCAAATATAACTTAAACGCGTAAAAACGCAGTACGTGCGCGTACAGGGCAAATCGGCAACCTGATGAAAGGAGCAAATATGAGAGAGTCTGCACTGGAACGTCGTTTGGTCCGTGAAGTCAAACGGATCGGCGGGGAGGCGCCAAAATGGGTGAGCCCAGGAAATCGAGGAGTGCCTGATCGATTGGTACTTCTTCCTAACGGCCAAACGATATATGTCGAGATGAAAGCACCGGGTAAGCAACTGGAGCCCTTACAGGAGCGTTGGAAGAGAAAGCTGCTTAGCATGGGCCACAGACATTATAAAATTGATTCGAACGAGGACATTGACCGGTTTATAGACGAGGTGATAGCCAAATGAAGTTTAAACCGCATCAGTACCAGGAGTATGCGACCAAGCGGATCCTGGACACACCCTTCATAGCCTTGCTGCTTGAGATGGGGTTAGGAAAAACCGTTAGCACTCTGACCGCTATGGACTTATTGCTGAACGATTATTTCGAGGCTGGTCGTGTTTTAGTTATTGCACCCTTGCGGGTTGCAGATGACACTTGGGCCCGAGAAATTGAGAAGTGGGACCACCTGAGACATCTCCGGATCAGTAAGGTTCTAGGGAGCGCCGCGGTTCGACGCAAAGCCTTGAAGGCAGAGGCGGACATCTACGTGATCAACCGGGAGAATGTAGAGTGGCTTGTCAGCGAGTACGGCAGCCAGTGGCCGTTTGATACCGTGGTTATCGATGAGCTTTCCAGCTTCAAAAACCCACAGGCCAAACGCTTCAAAGCCCTTCGCCGGGTCCGGCCAATGATGAAGCGCGTGATCGGCCTGACTGGTACGCCGGCACCGAACAGCCTTATGGATCTATGGGCTCCGATGTACCTGATCGATCAAGGGGAACGACTTGGTAAGACGATAACCGGTTATCGCGATCGTTACTTTACACCTGGTAGTCGTAGCGGCCATGTGGTCTATGAGTGGAAGGTCAAGCAGGAAGCAGAGGAACGGGTATACGAGGCTATTTCTGATATTGCTGTCAGCATGAAAGCCGAAGATTGGCTGGAGCTTCCTGAACGGATTGATCGGACGATCCAGATCCCTTTAAGCCCGAAAGCGCAGGAGATGTACAAGAAACTGGAGAAGGAGCTGCTGCTTCCGTTTTTGGACGCTGATGTCGTGGCTAACACCGCGGCCGTCCTGTCGAATAAGCTGCTGCAGATGGCTAGCGGCGCGGTGTACGACGAGGAAAAGGGCGTTAAGTTAATTCATGAGGCCAAGCTGGACGCCCTGGAGGACTTAATCGAGGCAGCCAACGGCAAGCCGGTTATGGTGTTTTACAATTTCAAGCATAGCCTGTCGCGGATCCAAGAGCGATTCCCGCAAGCGAGAATCCTGCGGAAAGGTAAAGACGGGAATGAGGATATCCGGGCTTGGAATAATGACGAGATCCCGCTGTTGCTTTTGCACCCGAAGTCAGCCGGTCACGGCCTGAACCTCCAAGATTCAAGCTGCCGGACGGTTGTCTGGTTTGATCAGATATGGAGCCTGGAAGAAGACCAGCAGGCTAATGCAAGGGTCCACCGTCAAGGCGTACGTCACAACATCGTAGTTATCCGCCTGGTCGCTGAGGGGACGATGGACGAGGACGCCGTGGCAGCATTGGAACGCAAGGCCGCCGGGCAAGATGCCTTGATGGAAGCCGTTAAAGCCAGAATAGAAAGGATGAAGGCATCATGACATTAGATCAACAGGTGATAGAGCAGCTTTCCCAATACCGTCAAAAGAAAGCCCGTATACAGGCACTATCGACGTATAGCGTGGGTGCCGGAATCACCGTATCCCGATTGAATGAGGATGACCAGCTGCAGGAGCTGCACCGGAAATTGAGAGGGCTGCCGTCATACATGTATCTATCCGGATACGAGCAGAAATTGGAGAACGTAGCGCATGCTTATATGACCCGATACCCTGCCGGAGTTAAAGCCCAGAAGCAAGCTATCCCAGTTCAAGTGATGGATCCAGAAGATACGGAGTTGCTGCAGGAGCTGCGGCGGAAGATTCAAAAGGTGATCGCGGCGAGAGGTTATGATATCCGGAACGGAATCGAGGAGATCATGGAGCGCCTGACCGAGCTGCAAGATCTACAGGCTGAAGTGAACAGGATCGACACTGTGTTGGATGCCCTTGAACAATATAAGCCAGATTATGCGAAGCTGCTGCGGTTGCATCTGATCGACGGTATACCATGGGATAAGGCCACGAAGGAATTGAACATTTCCAAGGATGTGTTTTATCGCTGGAGGAAGAAGGCTTTGACAGAGTACGAAAAATTAGCGAATTAAATGCGAACAGAACGAGAACAAACGCCTGATTTTCCGTGTTAATATGATATTGTGCCCTTCATGTAAGGAGGCGGTCAAGCGGCCGTCTCTTTTATAACCGGATGTAGTGTAGCTGGGTAGCACGCTTGCCTTGGGAGTAAGTAGTGTGGGTTCAAATCCTGCCGTTCGGATTATTCGTAGCTTTTTCATCTCCCCCTTTTTTACCGTCTCGGATCGAGGCGGTATTTTCTTTGCAGGAAATATATCCCTTTATGTCGAAGTTTGATGTCATGGGGGGGGTGCATCTAATGCAGATTATTCAAGGAATGCCAGTCAATTTAAAACTGAAGAACAAAGAACAGTGGTTTTGCGATCTATGCGGAGGCGTAATTGAGTCAGATAAAGACGGGATGCTAGAGTGGAACTCTTATTGGAAAGATGAAGTCGGTTCAGAAGCAGATGAATTTAGAATTGTTCACGGTAGATGGATTGAAGGTTGTAAGAGTAACAGATCCGATGATAACTTATCAGATGGTCATTTGCATTGGTTCACTGGGCCTGATGGCTTGAATAAGTTATTGGAAATGTATGAAAGGTATAAATTTGAGCCAGTTGAGTTTAACAAGATAATTCGTAGGATCCATGTAGATTATTACGAGGAAGGTTCCAGGCTAGTGCCTTTAGCAAGAGAAGATGGGGATATTAGTATTGACCCTTATGATAGAGGGGACATCACCCAATCCGAACTTTTGTGGCTCATAAGAAAATATGGACGGAATTTATAAGCATCCTAACGGGTGCTTTTTTCTTTGTTACAAAACCAACACAACGCCGGGGGTGGTGATCGTGTAAATGGCGGAATTGCATAAGCTGGCCGAACAGGATTATCTGTCAGGCATGAAATATCAAGAGATTGCTGATAAACACGGCGTCTCGATTAACACCGTCAAGAGCTGGAAACAACGGCATGGCTGGTCCCGTGAAAAGGGTGCACACAAATCAAAAAGGGTGCACACAAACAAAGGCGGAGCGCCCAAGGGTAATAAGAATGCTGTAGGTAACCGCGGCGGTCCTGGTGGCCCTCCAGGAAACGATAAGGCCGTCACTCATGGATTCTTCCAGAAGTATCTGCCGGCGGAGTCCCTGGAGATCATGGAGCAGCTGCAGACGAAGGAGCCGCTGGACATCGTATGGGATAACATCATGATCCAGTACACGGCCATTATTCGGGCGCAGCAGATTATGTACGTTAAGGATCGGGAAGACGTGACGACAACGCTGATTGAGGAAAAAGACGGGAATGTCATCGGGAAGCGTTGGGAGGTCCAGCAGGCCTGGGATAAGCAGGCCACATTCCTACAGGCTCAGAGCCGGGCCATGGCCGAACTCAGAAGCTCTATCAAGCAATATGACGAGCTCCTGAAGACGGATCTGGCGACCGAAGAACAGGAGCTGCGGATCGCTAGGCTGAAAGGTGAAGTCGAGAAAATCAACAACGAATCGAATCCGGAAGTCGTTGTGTTTAAGGATGATCTGCATGAGTAGAGAAATCAGCTTACAGCAGACTGTCGGGAAAGGCTATGCCGAGTTCTGGCGCTACAAAGGGCGTTACCGGGTTGTCAAGGGCGGCCGCGGATCCAAGAAGAGCGTTACGAATGCGTTATGGATCCCATACAACATGATGAAGATGCCGCTGGCGAATACGTTAGTCCTCCGGAAGACGTTCAATACGCATAAGGACAGTACATGGGCGCAGCTCAAATGGGCCGTGAACCGGCTCGGGGTAGCTCATCTATGGAATTTCAAGAAAAGCCCGCTGGAGGCTATATACAAGCCCACTGGTCAGAAGATTCTGTTCCGGGGCCTCGATGATCCGATGTCGATCACCTCTATCACGGTGGACACCGGCTATTTGTGCTGGGCTTGGTTCGAAGAAGCCTATCAGATCATGAACGAGGACGATTTCGACAAGGTGGATATGTCCATACGGGGTGAGATGCCGGAGGGGTACTTCAAGCAGCTGACGCTGACATTTAACCCCTGGAACGAAAAGCACTGGCTGAAATCCCGCTTCTTCGACAGCCCGGATCCCGACACGTTAGCCCTGACGACAACGTACCGCTGCAATGAATTCCTGGGCGATGATGACCGTGAAAGGTTCGCCTGGATGAAGAAGCATAAACCAAAGCGTCACAGGGTTGAAGGTGACGGCGATTGGGGCATAGCAGAAGGGGCCATATTCGAGGATTGGCGAGAAGAGGATTTCGATTACCGGGCGATTGCCAAGCTTCCAGGATACCGCGCAGTGTTCGGTCTAGACTTCGGTTACACCAATGACCCGACGGCTCTCGTGGCCGCCCTGGTGAACAAGGAAGAGAAGAAGGTGTATATCTTCGACGAGCACTATGAGCACGGCATGATGAACGATGACATCGCGGCGATGATCAAGTCGAAGGGGCATGCCAAAGAGCGCATTATCGCCGATTCCTCGGAGCCGAAGTCCATTGATGAGATCCGCGGGCTGGGAATAGGACGGATCCGCGCTGCGGAGAAGGGCGGCGATAGCGTCAAGGTCGGCATTCAGTACCTGCAGCAGTACGAGATCATTGTCCATAAGTTCCGCTGCCCGAACGTCAGCATCGAGCTTTCGAGCTATGTCTGGGAGCAGAACAAGGCCGGGAAATTCCTGAATAAGCCGATAGATGACTTCAACCATACGATCGATGCGCTGCGGTACGCCATGGAGCAGATCCGGAAGCCAAGCGGAGTATCGTTCGAATAAGAGAGGAGGGAAACTGTGAGCACCTTACATGAGATATTGCAGAATATCGAAGCGAATGCACCAATGACCATCGATGAGATCCTGCGGGAAGAAATCAAGGACTGGGAAAAGTCAGATGATCGGAAGCTGATGCTACTCGGCCAGAAGTATTACAGAGTCAAAAACAAAATTCTAGAGCGTACTCGCCAGGTCATTGATGCCCACGGAAAGCTATCTGATGTTAAAAATCTAGCGGACAACCGTATTCCGCATGGTTTTGTGAGAAAGTTGGTCGATCAGAAGACCGGCTATTTGTTGTCTCGTCCGTTCATTCCGAAAACGGAAGACGAGACGTATCAGGATCTGCTGGATGATTACTTTGACGAAGACTTTAAGCGGATGCTGAAGAACACGGGGAAGGACGCTATCAACTGTGGAAAGGCCTGGCTTCAAGTCTACTATAACGAGCAAGGCGATCTATCGTTTATGCGCATTCCACCGCATGAAGTCATACCGATCTGGAGAGATACTGCCCATACGGAGCTCGATGCAGTCATTAGGGTGTATGAGGTGACGATGTATGAGGCTAGGCAGAAAAAGATTATCCGGAAAGCCGAGTTCTGGGACACAAGCGGAGTAAGGTTGTATGAGGCTGCCGACGGCGGGGAATTCAGATTCCTTGAGACCAAAGGACATTTCTCAGCTGTAAGTAAATCTCCAGAAGGTGAAGCTGTCGAAAACCCGATGAGCTGGGAGCAAGTTCCGTTTATCTGCTTTAAGTACAATGATGAGGAGCAGCCGCTCATTGATATCATTCAAAATATGGTTGATGACTACGATCGGAACCGCTCGGATAACTCAAATAACCTTGAAGACTTGCCGAATAGCACATACGTGGTGAAGGAGTACGACGGTACCGACGCAGCTTCATTCCGGAAAAACGTTTCTCAGTATCGTGTTATCTTTGTCCGCGGAGAAGGCGATGTAAAGACGATCGCCCTGGAGTTGGACACCGAAGCCCACAAGATGCATATCGAGCAGACCCGGAAAGACATATATGAGTTTGGGCGCGGGGTAGATACGCAGTCGGAGCGCTTCGGAAATAGCCCTTCTGGCGTAGCGTTGAAGCATTTGTATGCGGATCTGGATTTAGATGCGAATGACATTGAATCCGAGTTCCAGGCGAGCCTTAACCGGCTGCTCTGGTTCATTGATACGCACATCTACAACACTACCCAGAAGGACTATTCCGAAGAGAAGGTTACATTCATCTTCAACCGGGATATGGCAATCAACGAAAGTGAAATCGTGACTAATGCCAAAGATAGCGTGGGGATCATCTCCAATAAAACGATCGTTGCTAATCACCCATGGGTTACGAACACGGACGATGAAATCAAGCAGCTTGAAGAAGAAGAGGCAGCGGACCAGGAGCGATTCAATAAAGGGCAGTACGATGGACTGGAAGATGAGCCATCATGAATTCGCAGGATTATTGGCGGAAGCGTGCCGAACAGGTTGCGAGTAGGCAATTTCAGAAATCGGACCGATACGCTGCTGGTCTCAAAAGGCAATATGAGTTAGCCGAGAAATCCATACTGCGGGATCTGGAATCCTTTTACTCACGGTTTGCCGAGAACAATGAGGTTAGTATGGCCGAGGCGAAGCGACTTCTGACAGCTGGTGAGCTGGCCGAGTTCAAAATGACGTTAAGCGAATTCCGGAAGAAAGCCAAGAACAATGCAGACGGCCAGTGGACCAAAGAGCTTGATAACGTCTATTACCGGACCCGTGTTACCCGTCTGGAGGCGTTACGTCTTCAGGTGAGGCATCAGGTCGAAATGTTGGCCGCAAGCCAGCAGGCGGGCACAGGGAAGCTGCTGGGCGATATTTACGAGGATACTTACCATCGTACCCTCTTTGAGCTCAACAAGGGCGGAAACGGGATCCTGGCTTCATTTGCTCGTGCAGACAAGGAAGCCGTGCAGGAAGTCATCAGCCGGCCATGGTATGGGAAGAACTATAGTTCTCGGATCTGGGACGACCGCGATAAGCTGCTTCGGGAGCTGCGGACGGGATTATCTCAGTCCTTCATTCGTGGAGATAGTGTCAAAAAGGTCAGCGAGCTCCTGGCGAAGCGAATGGGCGTAGCAACCTCTACTGCTGAAAGGCTCGTCCTGACGGAGAGCGCCCACATTATCAACGAAGCGACTGCTGACGGGTACAAGAACAGCGGTGTCGTCCAGCAGTATGAAATACTGGCTACACTGGATAATCGGACTAGTGAAACCTGCCGCAGCATGGACGGCAAGGTGTTCAACTTGAGTGAGCGCGAAGTCAGCGTCAACTATCCGCCGTTTCATGCCCGTTGCCGTACAACGGTTACGGCTTATTTCGATGATGAAGTGGATCCGGGCAAACGGATCGCCAAGGACAACACCGGTCAGCGGATTTATATTTCTGGTGACATGAAGTATGAAGATTGGAAAAAGGAGTATATCGACTCGCCAAACACCCAGAAAAAGGATATACTCAAGGCAGATGACCAGTTTAAGGCGATCATGGACAAGACCGAGGCAACGCCGGAATACAAGAAGGTTCTGACGGATCGGTTCAGCGCGGGTTCAGATGTAGCCAAGCGAGTTTTCACGGACTATGTTATGGGCAACGTAATCAAGGATTCCCGCTTCAAGCAAGGCGCCCATTACTCGCCGGTTTCCCAGGTTGTAAATATGGACTTTGCGGATGACCTGAAGAACCCTAGGGGCAGCGGAGCGACCTATTTCCATGAGCTGGGCCATTATGTTGATAATATGGCGGCGATCAAGCTGAAAGGCGCAACGTATGATGGTGTATCTCATATAGACCTGAAAGGTATCGACGCCAAGGCCTTCAAGAAGGCTGTCCTACGAGATGTACAGGACTATATGCAGAATTACACCAAAAATAAAGGCGTGGATTTGAGACAAGCACAGCTTGAGATTTCCATGATTCTAGGTCAGGGCGATGGTGCGCTTCATTCGGCCATTTCGGATATTTACGGTGGTGTGACCCGGAGAAGAATCCAAGGGAAGTATGGTCACAGCCCGAAGTATTGGCAGCAGCTGCCTAACGCTATTGAAAAAGAGGCGTTTGCACACATGTTTGAAGCTAGTTTTGACCCTACAGGTAAACGAGCAGAATTGATGAGGGAGTTTCTTCCGAAGTCATTTGTTTTATTTCAAAAAATACTGGAGGAGATCTGATGGTCACTGTGACAGATGAATTATGGGCCAAGATGCAGGAGTTTGAAAAGGCGTTTCCCGACTCATGCGTACCGCTGGAGATGGTTCCAGGCAGTGAGACAAACGAGGGCCTGATCGACAAGATTGACCGAAGCCTGGAGGCCGGGGAGGATCTTCTACCGAAGGAATACGGCTGGAAGTTTGATGGCAGCGAAATATATTAATGAGCACTCTCGAATTTATGAGGGTGCTTTTTGTTTGGGCTCTGAATGAGACTTTCAGGGCCTTTTTGCTCGTTGGCCGGAGCATCACGGCCGCCCATGGCGGGGTTGCGCTATAAAAACCAATTGGGAGCGTGTTAACTATGGATTTAAAGGAATTGTTGGGTGAGGAGCTTTACAACCAGGTCATCGCAAAGGCAGGTGATAAACATAAAATTGCCATTGTCTCGGACGGCGCATGGATCCCGAAGGACAAATTCAACGAAGCCAATGAAGCTAAAAAGAAGCTTGAATCCGATTTGAAAGATCGTGACAAGCAGCTCGCCGATCTGAAGGATGCAGCAAAAGGCAACGAGGATCTGCAGGCACAAATCAAGAAGCTTCAGGATGACAACAAGGCGACGAAGGAGAAATATGATGCTGACATGAAGGATCTGCAGCTGAATACGGCCTTGAAGTTGGCCCTTGGTTCTGATGTGCACGATGCAGACTATGCCATTTCACAGCTGGACAAATCGAAAATCGAGATCGGCGAGGACGGCAGCATCAAGGCCGGGCTTGAGGATCAAGTGAAGAGTCTTCGTGAATCGAAGGCTTTTTTGTTTGCTGACAAACAGGAACAACCAGGCACGCTTTTTAAAGGAGCAAAGCCCGCAGAAGGCGGACGAGGTGGCGGGGAAGATAATCCTATCGCTGCCGAAATTTCTAGTATCTTTTCACAACGATAATAAGGAGCTGAATGTAAATGCCTATTAACACTTTGGAATATGCAAAACTCTATCAAACGGAACTGGATAAACAAATCGTGCAGCAAGCGACATCCGGATGGATGGAAAGCAATGCCGGACAGGTCAAATATAACGGCGGTAACGAAATCAAGATTCCGGACATCGTGGTCCAGGGTCTGGCTGACTATGATCGGGATACTGGTTTTGTTAAAGGTTCGGTAACGTACAAATACCAAACCCACACACTTACTCAGGATCGCGGACGTACGTTCCAGCTGGATGCGATGGATGTCGATGAAACGAACTTCGGCGCTTCCGCTGCTAACGTCATGAGTGAATTCCAACGGGAGCAAGTTATCCCTGAAATCGATGCCTACCGGTATAGCTTCATTGCAGCCAAGGCAGCGGCAGCCGGAAAAAGCAGAGCGTACACCCTTGCAGAAAGCTCCATCGTTACGGAGATGTACAAGGATATTTTCGATTTGGCTGATATGGGCGTGGATCTGAGCCAATTGGTTATTACCATCGCTTACCCTGCTTACGGCATACTGACGGGAAATACCACGATCCAGAAACGAATTGATGTCGGCCAGTTTGCTCAAGGTGGCATCAATCTTCAAATCAAGATGCTGGACGGCATTCCGCTGATCCCTGTCGCTTCTAGCCGAATGAAAACGGCGTTTGTCTTCAATGATGGAGAGACAACTGGTCAGGAAGCCGGCGGATTTGAGCCAGCGACAGATGCGAAAAACGTAAACTGGATCGTTTCGCCGCGTACCGCTCCGATCGGCATCAGTAAAACGGATAAGGTGAGAATCTTTACACCGGATGAGAACCAGCAAGCCGATGCCTGGAAGTTGGATTACCGTAAATATCACGACGTAATCATTCCCGACAACAAAACTAAGGCGTTCCGCGTAACGACAGGAGGTTAATAGCTATGAGCAATATTACATTGAAAAGATTGAATGTGGTTAAAGTCGTGGACTCTGAGTCGAAGGCAAAAACCTTGGAAGCCAAAGGCTTCAAGCGCGTGGTGGAGAACGAGAAGCCGGACGACAAGAAAGGCAAAAAAGACGAGAAGTAGGTGCCGACCATGTTGAATGAAGCTGTCGCGGACATTATCAAGCAGCGTTATAAGCTCCCGGCATCATTGGATAGCCTGGTCAAATCCTATATCGATGAATCAGGTCTGCACATCATGAATTACCTCGGCCTAGATACGGTAGATGAGATCCCCGCCGCACTAAAATTCACCTGGGCGAACATCGCTATGGGAGCCTTTAAGGGAGACCAGTCCCATTTAGAGGAGCTGGATGACTTATTGTCCGCCGACATCGATATGAAGATCGGGGATACTTCGGTTAAGACTTCGGCCGGCAGCTCCTCCGGCGGGGGTTCAGTAGCCGTGGCTGTCCAGGCATATGTTTCGGATCTGAATCGGTACCGGAAGCTGAGGTGGTAGTCGATGAGCAAATTACGTCGATACCGTAAGATCATGGAGAAGACATACACGGATCTGGCAATCATCCAACGATATGAGGATTACGAAGTCGGATCCGAAACAAAGCAGCGGTTAACCACGAAATACCAAGATGTTCCCTGCCGGATCTCCCAGACGGGCCTTGCTCGGAACGGACAAACCGAAGCCGAGAACCAGATCGATTATGACGCCAAGTTGTTCATCGCGCCGGAAGTCGAAATCCTGCAAGGCGACGAGCTGGAGGTGACCCGCAACGGTCGGAAATACCATTTTACGGCCGGCGAACCGTTTCCGCCGTATTCGACCCATCAGGAAATCAAGCTAACCCGAAAGGATCGAGCCTAATGCCGAGATGGGGGAGCTTTGACTTTGATGAACTGGAGCGCATGGCGAAAGCTTTCAAGAAGGCGCTGGATGAAAGAGTGATTGATCGCTTCATTCAGGACTTTTTGCTGGAGATGGCCTATCGTACCGAACGGAAGATCAAGAAACGTACGCCAGTGGATTCAGGGGAGCTGCGGAGGAATTGGCGAGTGGGCCGCGTAGAACGGCGCGGCGATTCTTATGTTGTTGAGATATTCAATAACACCGAATACGCTTCCTTTGTTGAAAACGGCCATCGGAACCGCGATAAAACCGATTGGGTGGAAGGGCGGTTCATGATGGCCATCTCCATGAAGCAGATTGAAAAGGAGCTGCCGGTCTATCTGGAGCGCAGGCAGGCGGAGCTGCTGAAACAAATTATGAACGGTCGCAGACCAAGACGGTGAGGTGATGCTATGGACGCGGACCGATTGACACAAGCCGTCATGAATAAGCTGAAGATAACCTTCGGCTGGACTGTATATGGAAAGAGAAGGCAGGGCTTAAAGGAGCCCTGCTTTATTGTGCTTCTCTTAAATGCTGGGCATGGCCGGATCCAAGGACGGCGGTATGGACAGAACCATTTCTTCAACGTGCAATACTTCTCGGCCACGAATGAGGATTTCATTTCGGTTGCTAGCCAGCTTTTGGACGTCCTGGAGTGGATCGAGATCGACGGCATGAAGTTTAGAGGGACCGGCATGAACTTCGAGGTGATCGATGACGTGCTGCACTTCTTTGTGGATTATAACTACCACGTCATGAGGGCCAAAGATCCGGGAATCAAGATGAATCAGATGAAACAGGAGGGACGCCTGAAATGAGTGCAAAAGAGAACAAGGCTCAGACGCAACCAGCGCCGCGCTACACGAAGGAGCAGCTGGTGGAAGCCAAACGGTTTACCACGTCAGATAAAGACATCCTGACGGGCCTGCTGTCGCCAGACAAGACGTATACGCTGGACGAGGCAGCGGCCGTAATTAAATCATTCAAAGAAAGGGAGGTGTAAGGCATGGCAGGAGGAACATGGAAAACACAAAACAAGAATCGAGCCGGGGTGTATATCGTCTTTGAGACGACCGAGCAAACAATGGGTGCCCTAGGTGAGCGAGGCGTGGCATCGTTGCCGCTCTCGCTGTCCTGGGGACCCTCGAAACAAGTCATTACGGTAGAGGCAGGGGCAGACACGAAGGACGTCTTGGGTTACGACGTTTCGGCTCCCGAGCTGCTGCCATTGCGTGAGGCCCTGAAACGGGCCAGTAAAGTCCTGCTGTATCGGCTGAATGCCGGCACTGCTGCAACGGCCACGAATACGACCCTGACGGTAACGGCTAATCACGGTGGGGCCCGTGGGAACGACATCCGGATTATCGTCCAGAACAATATCGACGACCCGGCGAAATTCGATGTCATTACGCTGCTTGCCGGCGAGGTGATGGATACACAGATCGTGGCCGAGATCGAGGAGCTGGTCGCAAACAATTGGGTCACATTCAGCGGCACCGGCGCGCCGGATGTTACTGCAGGCCTGAACTTGACCGGAGGCGCAGACGGTACCGTGACCAACGGCGACCACACGGATTATCTGACCAAGATCGAAGGCTATGATTTCAATACTATCGGCCTCTTGACCACGGACGCCACACTGAAGCCAGTATACACGGCAGCCATTAAACGGATGCGGGAACAGGAAGGCAAAAAGGTACAGGTGGTCATGGCCGACTATGCAGCTGCGGACTATGAGGGCGTGATCAGCGTCAAAAATGGCGTAATCCTGTCTGATGGCTCTGTTCTGGATAAAGTGAAGGCTGTTGCCTGGGTGGCCGGGGCTACCGCGGGAGCTGCTGCAGATGAATCCCTGACGTATTCCGCATATGACGATGCTGTGGACGTTGATGTCCGGTATACGAACAGCGAGATTGAGGCGGCATTGCGAGGCGGTGAATTCCTCTTTATCCATTCCTACGGGCGTGCTGTTGTCGAACAGGACATTAACACGTTCCGGAGCTTTACACCAGATAAAGGACGGGAGCGATCCAAAAACCGCGTGCTCCGCGTATTGGATAGCCTGGCGAATGATCTGAAGAGAATCTTCGAACAGTTCTATATCGGCAAGGTGGATAATAACGCAGACGGCCGGGCGTTGTTCCGGAAGGAAATCGTTACGTACATCGATACACTCGCCGGGATTGGAGCCGTGCAGAACTTCGACGCCCAGGCTGACGTCACAGTGAAGCAAGGAGATACAGCTGACAGCGTATACGTCGAGCTGCGCGTGCAGCCGGTGGATGCGATCGAGAAAATCTATATGCGGGTATTGGTCCGCTAAGGAGGGATAATGCATGCCAGATTTTTTAAAGGCCCAGGACACCATTTCCGGACAGGAAGGTCGGGCGTATCTCACATATCAAAACCGGAACTATGAAATGTTCTATATTAAGACGCTGGAAGCATCGGTCGAAAAGAATAAGTCAGAGGTTCGTACTCTTGGCCGACGCGGTGTGCAGCATAAATCAACCGGATGGACTGGATCCGGGACGATGACCATTTATTACGTGACATCGTTCTTCCGGCAGATCATGTACGACTATATCAAATCGGGCCGAGACGCTTACTTTGATGTCACGGTTACCAATGAGGATCCATCGTCAACGATTGGTGCCCAGACTGTAACACTTAAAGGTGTGAACCTGGACAGCGTGATTATGGCGTCGTTAGACACGGAATCTGAAGCGCTGGAGGAAGAGGTCAGCTTTACTTTTGATGACGTAGATATGGGGCAGTCGTTCCAAGAACCAACACTCGGCATCTAATCTAAAATCCATCGAATAGAAAAGGAGAATAACCATGTCAGATATGTCTATGTTTTTCGCAGGTAACGCAGGTTTAGAGGTAACGGAGGATTTTGTGGTTTCGGATCGCTTTAAGGGCGCGGACGGCAAACCGGTAGCGTGGAAGCTTCAGAGCATCACGGAGGAAAAAAATAACGAGATCCGCAAGGCCTCTACCAAGAAGGTAAAGGGGAAAGGCGGCATCTATACGCCTGATCTGGATCCGAACGAATACATGGCCAGGTTGATGTCGAGTTGTGTTGTCTTCCCAGATCTGCAGAACGCAGAACTGCAAAAGTCGTATGACGTCAAGGGAGCCGAGGTGCTTCTGCGCAAAATGTTGCTCCCTGGTGAATTTGCTGCGCTAGGGGAGCGCGTGCAATCGATGAACGGCTTCGACCAGGATGTCAACGAGTTGATGGATGAGGTAAAAAACTAATCAAGGAGGGTGATGGCGACGCAAATTTCGCCTACTACGCCCTCCATGAATTGAATATTCTACCTCATGAACTTATGGCGATGTCGGTCCGAGAACGGGCCGCCATCTATGCCATGATTTCGATCCGGGTTGAGAAGGAACGGGAAGAGGCCAAAAAGCTCAAAGGTAAAAAGCGGTAGACCCAAGCCTGAAAAATTTGGTAGAATGATTGGGAAATATGACCTATTCAGGGGGACGAATTTGTGAAAAAGTCATTGGGTTTATTTGCAATGCTCTTGCTGCTGTTGGTTGCTGTCGTGGGATGTGGATCTGCGGAGTCCGAGAATAAGGACCTGACGCTGGACAAATTTATTAAAGCTTATCAAGATGCAGGCGAAGAGGTGGATCCGGAAGAGAAGCCAGCTCTGCAAATGATTAATGCTAAAGACGGTGTAATCTTTTATATTGATAAGCAGAAAGTAGCTATTTATGAATATGCTTCAAAGAAGGATGCGGATACAGCTGTGTCAACCTTTGAGCCTATGAAAGACTGGCCGAGAAAAGGACTTTTCGTGTTAGAAAGTAAGAATAGCAAAGCAGCTGAAATATTCGAAAGTGTAGAATGATCACAGGCGCTCTCTGATTAGAGGGCGTCTTTTATTTTTCTTGAAAGGAGGTATGTCATGGCAACGGTATCCTCTACGCTCAAGATGTTTGACTCTATGACCGGGCCGCTGAAAAACATTACGAATGCCCTCAATATCGTAATCAGCGCGATGGAGCAGATGCAGCGGACCACAAACCGAAATGCTAATATCGACCGTCAGCTGGCAGCGGCAAAGAACCAGATCGCGACTGCTGAGAGTAAGATCAATCATGCGATCGAAGAGTCCACAAGGCAGCAGGATCGATTCAACGACTCAGTGAGACGTGGACAAAAGGAAACGGGACGGCTTGCAAATACGATCAAGGGAATTGCTGCAGGATATCTAACGTTTCACGGCGTACAGCAACTCGGCGGGGCAACGATCGGCGGCGCGATGAAGCAACAGGAGATGGTAAACACCTTCACCTCCCGGTCCGGGAATGATGCCCTTGGTAAGGCAATTTATGACCAGACGGTTCAGCAGGCGCTCAAGTACGGCCAAGACGTTGACGCGAGCTTGCTCGGGAGCATGTCTTTTATGAGTGCAACGATGGATCCCAAGCAGTTAACGGACATTAATAAGTTGTCTATGAGGCTTGCCAAGCTGAATCCGACAGAAGGGCTTGAAGGGGCGGCGTTCTCCCTGAAGGAGCTCCTGAGCGGTGACTATACGTCCATCTCCGAACGCTTTAACATCAGCCGGAGTATGCTCAAGGACAGCGAGGCGCGGCTGGCTGGGATGAGAGGCGACGTTGATGGGTTCATCAAGGGAATGGATAAGATGCTGGATCAGCAAAACCTCACCGAAGAGGCCTTCGAGAAGATGCTGGACTCCCCTGCAGCGAAGTGGAATCGAGCCATACAAACCTTCAAGTTTAACATGGCATCGGCTGGCGAGTCGGGATTGCAATCTCTAGACCCTCTATTTGACAAAATCAATGCTGGCTTTGAGACAGGAGAATTCCAGAACACGTTTGATATGTTGTCATGGGCGATTTCGGGCGCGGTGCGGTCACTCTTATGGTTTCTTGAAACCGCGACCCAGGTATTCACGTTCTTCCGGACAAATTGGCCTTTATTGCAGCCTATTGTTTATGGATTGATTGGAGCGCTCGGATCCCTGGCCTTGATTATGGCTCTAAACAAGGTTGCCATGATTGTTGGTGCCGTTGCTACCGGCATCCAAACGGCTGCATTATTTGTTCAAGCGGCCGCGGTTAACGGTTTAAAGTTTGCGTGGGCCGGATTGAATACGGTGATGAAAGCAAACGTTTATATTCTGGTTATCACGAGCATCATTGCGCTGATTACCTGGCTCTATAACCTCTGGAAAACAAATGATCAGTTTGCCGCTGGCTTCATGCGTGCCTGGAATGCGATCTTAAACTTCTTTGACCAGATCCCTGTTTTCTTTATGAGAATTGGAGTAGGGATCTCTAATGCTTTTAACGATGCTAAAGTCGATGTATTAAAGTCCATGGAAGATATGGTAAACGGGGCAGTCGATCGCTTAAATAGTCTGATTGAAAAACTAAATAGGCTTAGTTTTGTCTCCATCGATTTCATAGACGGGGTGCAATTCTCTGCTGCAGCGCAAATTGAAGCCGAAGCTGCACGCCAAGCTGGTGAGGCTAAAATAGCAGCTGCGCAAGCGAAGGCAGCAGGGAAGGTGGCAGAACGAGAGGCAAAGGTCGAGAAGTGGCTGGATGACCGAGCTGCCAAACGGGCTAAGGAGCAAGCAGAGGCTGAGAAGAAGCAGAAGGGTGCAGGTAGTGTCGGAGATTATAAAGTGCCGGCAATGTCGGTGCCTGCTTCAGCGGATCCATCGAAGATTGATAAGGTCGGGAAGGTTGGTCAGGTCGATAAAATCAAAGGTACGGTGGATGTAAGCAATGAGGACATGAAGATCATGCGCAATATCGCCGAGATGAAGAAAATCCAAAACTTCGTAACACTGACACCTACCGTTAACCTCAAGACGGGGAATATCAACAACAGCGGTGACCTGGATACGATCATCACCAAAATAAACACCCGACTTGAAGACGACTTCGCGGCTAGCGCCAAAGGGGTGTACGACAATGCCTGAATATAGCATTGAGCTGAGTTTCAATAACCGGGAGGTCGTGTTCGAGATCCCTGTGCTTCCGGAGGAAATTGAGATCGAGGGTGAAGGTGAAGGGGAGGAGCACAACGTCGCTGGCCTTGGCTGGATCAACGCGATCGATGCGCCAAAGCTCAAAGAGATTACATTCAGCGGTGTATTTCCGGCGGACTTGGAGAACGCGATACAATCTAAAGGTTTTGATGCTCCTGCAGATTATATCCGCCGTATTGAAGACTGGATGACCAAGAAGAAGCCGATCCGTTTTATCTATATCAGCCAGGGGCTAAAGATCAACATACCGGTATCTATCGAGGAGTTTAACTATAAGGAGGTCGGCGGCGCCCCTGGGGATTTTGAGTATACATTAACTCTCAAGGAATATGTGTTTTACTCAGCCAAAAAGGTCACGATCGCAAAGACGACCGCGGCCTCAGCCGGCAAGAAAAAGCAAGCCGCAGCCAAGAAGCCGGACCGACCGGATGAGCGCGCCAAGCCTAAGACGGTGAAGATCAAAAGCGGTGATTCGCTTTGGACGATCGCTAAGGCGCATCTTGGAGACGGCAGCCGGTATAAAGAGATTATGAAACTAAACAATATCACGGAGGCCCAGGCCAAGAAATTGAAAGTCGGTACCGTGATTAAGCTGCCGGGGTGATGCTATGAAAATCGTGATTGATAACAAGGACGGGAACGTCTGGGACGTATCGAACGTGGTTAAGGATATCCGATATTCTACGTCCCGGATCGGGAAGGCTTCCTCATTGGAGTTTACCCTGGTTGACAGCGGCATTTACCAGGATAAGAAATTCAATTATCAAAACGGGGACATCGTTCAGTTTACCGACGGCACGAACAAGGTGTTCATGGGCTACATCTTCAAATTCGAGATGAGCAGGAACGGAGAGGCGAAGATTCTGGCTTACGATCAGCTTCGGTACCTGAACGCGAATCATACCTACGTTCTGACCAACGTAACCGCGACCCAGATCGTCCAGCGGATCGCCAAAGACTTCAACCTGAAGACAGGAAAGCTAGCTGATACGAAGTACAAGATTCCAAACTTCCTGCAGGATGATCAAACCCTGATGGACATGGTTTGCTGGGCATTGGATAAAACGCTGATTAAGTACAGCACCAACTTCGTTTTTTACGATGACTTTGGGCAGCTGACACTCCAGAATATCAACGATATGAAGTATGGCTTTGTCATAGGAGAAGGGAGTCTGATGACAGACTTCACCTATTCGAAATCCATCGACGAAGACACTTATAACCATATTGTGTTGTATCGGGATAACGAGAAATCCGGTAAACGGGAGACATTCAAGATCGAGGACAGCAGCCGGATTAAAAAATGGGGTAAGCTGCAGCTATATCAAAGCGTGGACGAGGATATGACCAAGGCCCAGATTAACGATCTCCTGACCCGCCTGATCACGGTCAAGAATCGGGAAACACGTAAGATGAAGATCGAAGCGATCGGCGACCTTCGGCTGCGGGCAGGGATGTACGTCAATATCCAGATCGCGCGCTTTGGGATCAATAAATTCTTCTTGGTCGATGAGTGCACGCACAGCATATCCGGAGCGCAGCACACAATGACCCTTGACTTGAGGATGGTGTAAGCATGCTGGATATCATCAAAAAGGCAGCAATAAACGCGATGGATGCAAGCAATCCAGTCGCCGTGCAAATAGGATCTGTCGTATCGATAAGCCCCTTGGAGATTAGCCTGGATCAACGGCTAACACTACCGGAGGCTTTTTTAATTGTACCGGAGTCCCTGACCCGTTATGAGATCGATCTGAGTCACGTTCACAAGCTTTCCGGTTCTCCAGATACAGAGAAAGCTTTGACGGATAAAATCGTCATACGTGAGGGATTGGCTGTGGGTGACGCTGTGATTCTGCTTCGGGTCCAAGGTGGTCAGAAATATGTTGTTTTCGATAAGGCGGTGAGCGGATGATCCCACAAAGCGATATTGAAATGACAGATGAGGAACTGGAGCCGGTCACGCTCCCGAGTCGGACCTATCGGTTCGACCGTGTGGATGGCCGGATCAGCAGCCAAACCGTGGATGGGATCGAGGCCGTCAAGCAGACCGTCTTTAAAATTCTCTCGACTCAACGTTTTGAACATCTTATTTACTCCGGAAATTACGGTAACGAGATGGAGCTGAGCGAGGTTCGAGGGCGGGCCGTCTTCGAAAGCGAGGTTGAACGATGGGTAACCGAAGCCCTGACCCAGGACGACCGCATCGCCTCCGTGACCGGATTCAGCTTTGATTACGGTATGGATACGGCCTTGGTCCGGTTCACGGTGGATACGGAATTCGGATCCTATCAAGATGAGCAGGAGGTGTAACAGTGTACGAGGATCAAACCTTTGAAAACATCCTGGAGCGAATGCTGGACCGGGTACCGGACGGGATCGACAAGCGCGAGGGGAGTATCATCTACGACGCTCTGGCGCCGGCAGCCGCCGAGCTGGCTCAAATGTATGTTGAACTGGACTTGAATGCGAATTTACGCTTTCCGGATACGGCCAGCGGTGAATACCTAGATCGGTCCATCGCCTGGTCAGGTGTCAAACGGAAGATGGCGAGTAAGGCGCAGCTCCGGGGCGTATTTTATTCTGGATCCGGCGCGCTGTTGGATATTCCGATAAGCAGCCGCTTCAGCTTGGGCGAACTGAATTATGTCGCCGTAGAACGCCTATCCGCCGGGAACTTCCGAATGGAATGTGAGACAGCCGGATCAGAGGGCAATCGTCATTTCGGATCCCTCATCCCGATCGAATACATTTCGGACTTGGGACGCGGCGAGCTGACGGAGTTGTTGGTGGCAGGAGAAGACACGGAAGAGGATCCAGTCCTGTATGAGCGGTACCAGGAAAAGGTTTCACGGCCAATCACGTCCGGCAATCGGTACCAGTATGAGTTATGGGCCCGAGAGATTACCGGCGTCGGCCGGGCTCGGGCGTTTCCGGAGTGGGCTGGACCAGGAACGGTGAAAGTCGTTCTACTGGACAATGAGATGCGCGCGCCGGCAGCTCCTGTCGTGGAAGCCGTGCAGCAGTATATCGACCCAACACAAGATGGTATGGGTGAGGGGGCTGCGCCGATCGGGTCCGTGACTACGGTTGTCGGGGCGACGGAGATCCCGATCAACATATCGGTCAAAGT
Source organism: Bacillus sp. FSL K6-6540 (assembly GCF_038007545.1). Lineage (NCBI taxonomy): Bacteria > Bacillati > Bacillota > Bacilli > Caryophanales > Bacillaceae > Bacillus > Bacillus sp. FSL K6-6540. Next base: position 5,953,075 of record NZ_JBBOXH010000001.1, on the reverse strand, counting down.
GACACTGGCTACCGGCGCGACCGTGGAAGAGGTCAAGGAGCAGCTGGAGCGTGGTGCAGCCGATTATTTCCGTGATCTGGCCTTCACGGATCCGCTCGTTCGGTATACGCGAATCCAGGGTATCATTCTCGGGATCCCGCCGGTCATTGACTATGCCGACCTGTTTGTTAATGGCGAAGAGAAGAACATTGAAATCGGCATGGATGGTGTAGCCGTTCTCGGGACGGTGACGGTAACATGAGCGGATCCGATCGGTTAAAAGGTTACCTGCCTAAATACTACGACGGCGTGCTGGAGATGGAGCAGCTGACAGGAACCGAAGGACCTGAAGTGGATCTGATGGCCTCACGGATCGAGGAGCTGCTGAATCAATCCTATCCTGAATCGGCGACCTGGGCGATTAGTCGATATGAGAGAGATCTGCAGATCACGATCGAGACCGGGAAGCCGATCGAGCAGCGCCGGTCCGTTGTCATCTCGAAGATGCGCGGTCAGGGCAACGTTTCCGGAAGCATGATCAAGAACGTAGCCCAGGCCTATGATGGTGGCCAGGTGGATGTGTCTGTTACGCCGGCGGATTACAAGATAACAATTACCTTCATCGATACGCTCGGGATCCCGCCGAACCTGGATGACTTGAAGAATGCGCTGAACGATATCAAGCCGGCACACCTAACCCTAGAGTACGATTTCCGGTTCCTGCTGGTCCGAGATATCCATAAAGTCATGACGTTCAATCAGCTCAAGCAGACGCCATTTAGTAAAATGGCCTTTAGAAGAAAGTGAGGTTAACATTATGCCAAATCAGACACCGATTCTAAGTCTATACAAAGTAGATGGCGATACGGACGGGAACGACACGTTTAATGTGGATGTGGTTCTTAATGATAATTGGGATAAGATCGATGCTGCTGTAGCACAGTTTAAAGAGATACTGGACAATATCGAAGTTGATATCCCGGAGGCTTCCCTAACAGAAAAAGGTATCGTACAACTCTCCAATGCCACGAACGGCACGCGGGAGAACGTAGCAGCGACAGAAAAGGCCGTAAGCCAAGCTTTTCAAGCTGGCAATGAGCGGAAAGCGGAAGTGGTTGCCGCGCTTGTTGCCATAGGAGTATCGGCATCCACAAGCGAAACATGGGCGCAGCTCATCCCGAAAATTGCGGCAGTTATCCGGGCGACAGGAAATGCAACGGCGGCGGATATCCTTGCGGGGAAAACCGCATCCAATGCAAACGGGTCAGTAACAGGAACAATCCCCGTCCTTACTGGTAATAGAACAGCTACAGGCGTTGCTAAATGGCCTGATGGAGCACTAGCTGTATATCCTGAAAAGGGATATCAAAAAGGGGGATCTGGTGACGGTGAAATAAAAGTCACCACTGCACAATTACAGGGAGCTGAGCCCAATTTAAATTCTGCATACATCCTAAGTGGCCGTCCAATTTTCGGTGTACCTGGCGGAATAGCAAACCGAAGCGCAGAAAATAACCATATGCCAGGTTTAGAAAAAACAGTATGGGCTGGAGATCGGTACTTCATTCGCCCCCCTGCCGGTTATTACAACGGTTCAACCTGGGTTACAGCTCCCGAGCCTAACCTACGGCCGGAGAACTTTCGGGCAGGAGTGGATGTAGGCGGAATGTTAGGTACTCTTAAGACAATTGGCCCTGGGGATAAGATGTACTTTTTCCAAGACCCAGGACCAATTGGCCGACTAGGTACCACCCCCAGAATAGGATCAGGATGTATTATTTCTGTATCTGGTACGTATCGTGTCAGATTCCAATTGGGAGTAGATGATGGGCTCATTGGGTATGGTCAGATATATGTTAATGGCTCACCAGGGGGCATATTGCGATCGGTTACATCATCCTACATTGGCTATATAGAGGATATCACCATAAACGGTAATGATAAAATTCAGGTGTATGTGTGGACAAATAAGAGCGGCGGCTATGTAAATCTCAAAGATCTTTCAGTTTCAACAGATATTGAGGTTTGGAGTTCGCTAAACTAAATACGGAGGGGAATTTTGAATGAAGGTGAAAAAACAATATAACACTTTAGACGATCGTGAACTGCTGATTCAGGAACACTCCGATTTGTTCTTAATTGAGGAACATAATATAACTGAAGGGAATTTCCTTGTTTTCGCTGATGAGTATCCTGAACCAAGTCCCGACCCAGAACCTACGCTTTCAGAACAAGTGGCCGAACTGAACTTGACCGTTGGAAATATAATTTTGGAGAGCGCCAACGACAAAGCCACAATAGCATCCCTGGAGGATACAGTGGGTACGCTGCTCTTCGAAGTGGCTGCACTGAAAGGAGGTGTAGAGTAAATGTGGTATTCGATCGTCAAGCGTTATTACGACAATCAGCATCCTTTATACAATGACGACAGTTTAAAGACCTTTGTTGTAGCAAAGATGATCACTCCAGAAGAATACAAGCAAATCACAAACGTTGATTATGCAGCATAGCGCGCCGCAAGGCGTATTTTTTATGCCCCTGGGTGGTCCGGGGGCTTTTCTTTATTCAAAAATAGATAGGGGGAAGAAGGGTGGACTGGACCGTGCTCACAGCAATCATTTCTGTCACCGCAGCCATTAGCGGCATTGTGCTTGGCTGGGTCGGCAAGACGAAGGCCTTTAAAGCGGAGGTTGTACAGGAAGCCACGGCGGACGCGTCGCTGCATACCGATGTGTCTTACATCAAGCGTGGTATTGATGACATTAAGGTGGATGTCCGTATCCAAGGACAGCGTATGGATGGCTTTGCCGAACGTTTGACGAGGGTTGAGGAGTCTGCTAAACAAGCTCATAAGCGCTTGGACGATATGAAATAGAGAGGATGAATGTATATGGAATGGAGCATGATTTTTGAGTATATCAACCCTGAGTTGATCGTGGTTGTCATTGCTTGCTGGATTATTGGTTACGTGTTTAAGCAAACACCGTTTATCCCTGATTGGTCCATTGTTTATTTAGTTGGGGTGGTTGCTATTGTATTTGTCTGCTTGATTCAGGGATTCACGGTCCAGGCGATCATTCAAGGGATCCTATGCGGTGCGGTGGCGGTATTCGGTCACCAGGCCGTGAAGCAGACGGCCAAGGCAGCAGGTGGATCCAATGAGTAACAAACAGGCATTTGTCCAGAAAATCGCCCTATTCGCGATCGCTGACATGAAGAACACCTTTATCCCGGCATCATTAATTATTGCCCAGGCTGCGCTCGAAAGCGCCTGGGGAACATCTGGGTTAACGAAGAAAGGGAATAACCTCTTCGGGATCAAGGGCAGGGGGCCAGCCGGCAGCTGTACGATGCAAACTACGGAGTATGTGAAGGGGAAGCCGATCAAAGTAGACGCCGCGTTCCGTGCTTATAACAATTGGGGCGAGTCCATCGCTGATCATACCAAGTTAATCCTGAACGGGGTGAGCTGGGACCGAAACAAATACAAGAAGGTTATCGGGGTGGACGGTAAGACGGCCGCAAGGGAGATCCAGGAGGCGGGCTACGCTACGGATCCGAAGTATGCGAATAAGTTGATCGCCATTATGGATGAGTTCAACCTGTATCAATACGATGTCGTGAAAGGAGGATCGGAGCCAGTGAAGGAGACAAAGGAACGTGATATTAACGTGGTCAGTCCCTGGGCAGCTCCTGCCTGGGGGGAGATGCAGAAGAACGGTTATGTGGACGGCAGCCGGCCAGGCGCGCCAGTCACGCGGGAGGAACAAGTGGTTATGATGTATCGACTCCGGAAGAACTTTCTTAAGCTGATCGGGGGCAATACCGCCCGGATCGCGGAGCTGGAGAAGCAGCTGCAGGCAATTGAATCTGAAAAGTAAGATGAAGACCCTGCTGGCTATTCGCTGGCAGGGTCTTTTTTATGTAGAGCAACTAACCGGCTGACATGTTCGATTTCTGTTACTGGTATCCAGGTCACCCCTTGCTTCTGCCTAATCTTTACCCGATTAGATAGAGACTCTGGTATGCCTTGTAGCGCCTCCCCGTTAATTAATCGAATGTAAACCTTCTCTTGTCTTTTAATGGCGATTTTTATATCCTGCAACATTAATATCGCTCCCTTAAGTGTTCTGGTATTGTGGAATCTTCATATATCGTAACATCTAACCCTAAATACTTCCGCATTAAAATAGATGCTTGGGCAGTTATGTAGTCCCAATATAGTTCCATAGAGGATTCGTAACCTCTGCACTTAAACTTTGCCATAATGCCGTATTTCGTTCGGTTTTCTTCAAATACCTTAAGGCCTTTTAGCCAGAAGTATTTTTTAACATCTCTCATATCCGCCCAGGCTTTTTCCTTAGCGTGATTGATTGTATCCACATAAGGACCTGGCGTCTTTAATTGCTGTTCTATAAATCTGCTGTCTCTCTCAAAAGCCGCAATAATCAAGGGGAGTAGGATGTATCGCTTTACAAAATGTCGATCATCATCTGTGATAGCTTCCAAGTAGCTCATGTATAGTCACTCCTGTATATAAGGAACATATGTTCTATGATATCCTTTCGCGAAAGTGAAAACAAGTCTTGATAGGAACGTTTGTTCGTAGTAATATGATTCCAATACTACGGCAGAGGTGACGCGACATGGAAACTTTCGCTTTTGATTGTGAAACGGTTACAAACATTAGAGAGGCTAAAGAAGTAATAGCGAGACACGACTCATTGCTCAAATCTCCGTGCTATGTTAGCTTGTTAACGGATAAAGGAGAGAAGACATACTATGCAGAGAAAAGTAATCTGTCTTTGAAAGGTGCTGGGTGGATTGTAGTGGAGAAATACGAAGGGGTAGGAAAAATTTCCTAGTAATATTTTTCCAATGGATGATTAAGGAAATAGGGTGTATAGTTATAGCTATAGATGGTCGCCGAGGAGAGCCGACCGGATCAAGTCCAGACAAGCTCGTAAAGCTCCTCCATATGACACTCTAGTACATAAGCAACCGTTGCAGCCGCTTCAAAGGACATCTTCTCTCGATCATTAACCCAATTCGATATCTGTTGAGGAGAATATCCAGTTTTACGTGATAACTCAGCTTGTGTCATACCGGCTTTACTGAGTAAGATCCGAAGTCGGCAATCCCTACGGGATAAAGCCAACTAAGATGCTCCTCTCAAGGGCGGTGATTTTAAAGGTAAATTGTACCTCGTTATGCTTTCCGCAGTATATCATGATCATTGTGAGAAGAACAACAGGAGGAGATGGCTATGGATACAAAATGGATTGAGGTAGCTGTAAAAGAAAGAGTCATAGAAGTTACAAGAGAATGTGATGAGCGAACAGCAAAAAATCACGATGTCTTAATAAGCATCATAAATGGTCTCAAAAAGGTCCTTCCTAAGTCTGAAAATAATACTCTTTTAACCTTAGAAGATTTATATATACAGCATCAATCCTTTTGCATTGATCTTGGCTATAGGAGAGGCTTGAAAGATGGATTGCAGATCCACAAGCTATGTAATGAGTCGGATTCAAGGAAATACCCCCAGTGATTAGGGGGTATTTTTTTTTGTTCATTTGAATACCATTTTATATTCAATAGAAGTTTGTCGACAGGGCACGCCAACAACACGCAGGACATGATCAGCCGTTTGGAGACGATGGTACTGAGCGGTGCGGATCTTCCGATCAGCGTAGTCCGCCAGCAGATTAGCTCAGCCATTGATATATTTGTGCATTTATCCCGGTTAAGGGATCGATCGCGACGCGTAACGGAGATTAGCGAAGTGATTGGAATGAGCGACGGCGAGGTGGTACTGAACCCGCTGTACCGGTTCCGTGAAACGGGCGAATCGGGCGGCCGAGTGATTGGGCGCCTGGAGCCTTGCGGCAATCCGCTTCAATCGGCGGACAAGCTTCATATGGCCGGGATTACGGCTTGGCCGCTGCAGAAGATGATGGAGGTGACATAAATGAAACGCTCCGGCAGTTCTGCCTGGATGTCCAAAGAGGGCCAAGGCGGCCGAGTGATCAAGAGGAGCAAAATCGCCGGTAAACCCGAGCATGCAGCCGCGGCTCGAACCCACGCCCTTCCGGATTACAGTGTCTATCATCTCTCGATGAGTCACAGAACGGCATGTGTGATCCTTGGCGGCCTTTTGTTTTGCTTCATCGGTTATCTGTTTTATCACAATCTGATATTGTCGCTGCTGCTGGGAGCGGGAGGGCTGATGATCCCTAAATTATGGCGGCGGTTTATGCTGGAACGCAGACGCAGGACACTGAATCTTCACTTCAAGCAAGCTCTCTATTCCTTGTCCTCGTCCCTGTCGGCCGGCCGCTCCGTGGAGAACGGATTCAGGGATGCCGTTCAGGACTTGCTGCTGCTGGATCCCGGAGGCAGCAGCGATCTGATCTTTGAACTCAAGGTCATTGTGTCCCGTTTGGAGTACGGCGAGCCTATCGAAGTGGCACTGCAGGATTTTGCACGAAGGGCGGGGATGGAGGATCTAACGAATTTTGCCGATGTCTTCTCAACTTGCAAACGCACAGGCGGCGATTTGGTCGAAGTCGTGCGCAGAACCTCATCCGTCATCGGGGAGAAGCTGGATATCCAGCAGGAGATATCCGTGATGATTGCACAGAAGCGGTTCGAATCCAAGGCGCTTCTTGCCGCGCCGTTCCTCCTGCTGCTGTTCATGAATATGACTTCCCCCGATTATATGGAGCCCATGTACAGCGGATCGGGGTTCATGATCTCTACTTTTGCACTGGCGGCTTTAGGAGGCTGTTTCTTATGGATCACCAAAATGATGAATATCAAGGTGTAAGGAGGTGAGGCGGGAATGCTGACATGGATGTCCGGCGCGCTGATGGTTCTGCTTGTGGGTGGTTGGGTGGTGCTGAATCAAACGTGCGGCGAACGATACCATCGTCTTGGCAGATTGTCCATGGATGGGCTCAGGCTGCAGCGGTTAGCGCCGCCTGTGTTGTTCCTGCTGGAACGGGGGAAGGTTCCGATGCGCTTCCCGATTGTATTCTACCGGATGCAGGGCTCCGTTCAGAAGATCCATGGTCTGCGGCACAGCGCGGAAATGACGTTGTTATTTATGGCCGAGGCCCTTGCGTATACATGGCTTATTTTGATCGGCGGCTGCTTGTGGTCGTTGCTGTCCGGGGAAGTAATCGGACTTCTGGCTGGATTCGGATTGGGGGCATTGCTGCCCGTCGCTTTGGTGAAGGACCTCCATAAAAAGGTCACGCTGCGTGAGCAGGATATCGTGATGGAGCTGCCGGAGCTTCTGAACAAAATTGTGCTGCTTGTCGGCGCCGGCGAGACGGTGCAGAGGGCGATCATTCATTGCGTGGAACGGAACGAGGACGCGAGCCATCCCCTGTATGCTGAGCTGAAGAGAATGGTGCTTGAATGGGAGGGAGGCCATCCGTTCCAGCAAGCCTTCGAGCAGTTCAATAAACGGTGCGGCGTTCAGGAAGTATCGATATTTACAACAACCGTCCTGCTTAATTTTCGGCGCGGCGGTAATGACTTTGTCCTGGCACTGCGGGATTTGTCCCGAGTGCTGTGGGAGAAGCGCAAGGCCATTGCAAGAACAAGGGGCGAGCAGGCCTCCTCGAAGCTGGTGCTGCCAATGGTGGTCATCTTCATGATCGTGATTGTTTTGCTCGGAGCGCCTGCATTTATGATGATGAACATGTAGAAGGGACCGGTGTACGAAATATGATGTTAAACATGGCGAAGAACGGGATGAAAGCTTTTTGGAAGGATGAGAAAGGGATCGGAACGCTTGAGATGATCCTGATCCTCGTCGTTATTTTGATTATCGCGCTAATATTTAAAGATCAGATTACGGCCTTGGTGAACAACTTGTTTAAAAACGTGAACAACAAGAGCAAAGAGTTCCTTGAATAATAGGCTCCAGAGAAGATGGAAGGACGAGACGGGGAGCTTCACGGTTGAAGCCACCCTGGTTCTTCCCATCGTGCTGATGTTGACGGTTTTGCTTCTGTTTCTATGCTTGTATATCTATCAGCAGTCCATGCTGGTTCAGGCATCGGCCGCGGCTTCCGAAAGGACCGCGTATAGCTGGGACAACAGCCATAAGATCGCTGCCACGGGATCCGTGGAACAGGGACGCCATGATGCGTTATATTGGCGGTTAACCGACGATAACGTTGTTGGGACCTTATTCGGTTTGGCGGGGGGAGACAGTACGATGTCGATTGCACTGCCGCAAGGGGAGGCTGAGAGCGGAGGAAAATTGCCCGAGCTTAAGATGTCCAAGGGCAGCACGGCCGTGCCTTTCAGCATGGCAGGAGAGATGCGTTATACGAATCAGCTGCTCATACGAAAAGTAACGACGTCGTTAAACGAGCAGGTCTCTCTGACGCCAATCAGCCGAATGCTGGACGATGGCGGCCAGATCAAGGTCAACTCACAATCGATTGTGGTTGATCCCGTTGAATTTATCCGCACGGTGGATTTGATGCGATATTACGGATCGAAGTTTCAAGGCGGGAGAAACGGAACGGATAAGGCAGCCGCAGGAGAAGTTCTACAAAAGTTCGGAGGTTCGCGATAGTCATGACGAAGCATGGGAAAGCGCGGTCTAGTTGGAGAAGGAGAGAGGTGGGCCGATCGTCCGATGGATCTGTATCTGTTTTTTTGATTATCGCCCTGGCAGCCGTATTTATGTTTGTAGCCATATTCATTGATTTTTCGCGTATCGCGGCCATGAAGGTGCAAAGCGAGAGGCTGACAAGAGCAGCCGTACGCTCCGTGATGTCATCCTACGATCCGCAGCTGCAGAAGGAATACGGGCTGTATGCCCATGGGGGCACCAGCGGGGATCTCATTATGGGCAATGTGCTGAATGACAGCTTGAACCCGGGAGAACGCAGCGATGCGTTCCGGTTAATGGCGATGGAACTCGATAGCTCGGGGCTTGAATTTCAGCGTCCATTGGGCACTTATGACATCTTCAACCGGCAGATCATCGAGGACATGAAGTATAAAGCGCCGATCGATTTCACTTTGGAATTAGTGGGCAAGTTCAAACCGTTATCGCAGTCCATGAAGGAAGCTTCCAATACGGTCGATGTGCTTAAGAAGCTGCGCAAGCTGTATGACAAGCGGGAAGAGGCGCTGGATGAGATGCTGGCAAAACAGCGCAAGGCGGGTGAGCATGCGATTCGTCTATCGAAGCTGGTTATGGATCCGCCTGGACAACCGATCAACGATACTTCGCTCGGGGGCAGCATCCAAACCGCTGCCGAAGGGGCATCGCAGTATGAGGATTATAAAGATAAACAACAGGAGGACGCGGACAGGCCCCCCAAAGAGAAACAGTATACGCTTCTGCTCATGGCTTACCGGAGCGGAATGTCTTCCATCGGCTCGCAGATATCGAGAGAGGCCGAACGGTTTCAGCGGGAGAATGACAAGCTCCTAGCGGATGCGCAGCAATTATGGGAGGAAGCCAGGAGTTTGAACGAGGAGATGAAGCAGGTCATCAAGGAATCCGAGAACCGTTCATCTAATGCGGGGTATGACCAAGTGACGAATGACATAACGCCGGGGTCAGCCGATTCCTCCGGGTCAGAAGCGGAGATGATCCAATCCATTCGGAAGCAAGCGGACAAATTAATTCATGGCGATGACTTCTTAAACGGCTTTCGGCAAGAAATTGACAACCAGGAGCGTCGTTATCAACAGGTTGTCCGAGCTGTGGCCGCGCTACAGTCTTCATTGGGCGGGGAGGGGATGAAGGGAGCCGCGATCGGTGCTAGCCGCGAATTGCAGAATTACATTTCTAATTATGGGGTATCAGGCAGCGGATATATCATGGATCGGCAGCAGGCGGCATTGGAGCAGTTTCGCACATCGGATAAGGAACGGAAGGCGATGGAGAAGCTGGCCAATCAGAAGCTGAAGCAGGCATCCAAAGCCATCGAGGCGATCAACGGGCTGAATGGGCAGCATCAAGCCATTATGGATGAGTTTCGTGAACTCCAGCAGTACTATGACGAAAGCCTTCAATTTAATGCGGAAGCAGACAGCATGAGTAAGGGAAAGCCGCTGGACGACGATCCGTATGATGCCGGCAAACAAGCAATGGATAATATGGACGGTATGTTTGGATTTATGGGGAACGTGCTTGGCGGTGTTAGGGATGAACTGTTTCAGAATGAGTACGCCGTTCATTATTATCAGCATTTCGATGTCGGGAACTTATCCGGAATCGTTGACGGGTCCAGCACGGGAGAGGAGATGGTGCAGGAGTTCGCTATTGGGAACCAGGAAGTGGAATATATTCTGTACGGATTTCACAACCCCGCTGGGAATATATCGGCGGCTTATGCAGAAATCTTCGCTTCCAGGCTCGCGATTCGAACGATGGAAGGATTCGTCGTCAACAGCAAATTAGGAAATCCGTTGGCGGTTTTGGCGGCAGCCATCCTGTATGGGATTGAGAAGGCTATCGAGGATATGATCCAGCTGTGTCAAAAGGGAAGCATTCAGCTTTCCAAGTATGTACCCGTTGAGCTTACCTACAGGGATCATTTACGAATATTTTTGTTTATTCACAGCAATAACGAGAAGAAGTTATCACGCATGCTGGCGCTGATACGATTAAACACCGGCATCAATCTTGCGGAGCGATTTACTTACGCTTCAGGGGAGGTCAGGATGGCCATGCGTTTATGGTTTCTTCCGGGAGTGACGAAGTCGATTGGCGTTGCATTCGGAAGCGATGGGGATGAAGTTCAAGGAAGTCGGTACTTGGTCAAGCGCAAGGCGGATTTTTCCTATTAGGATTAGGGGTAACTTGAATGAAATGTTTATCGATATTACGAAAGCCTTTGCGTAATAGTAATGGGTCGGCGGAGCAAGGAAGCATGGTCGTGGAAGCTGCGCTTGTGCTGCCGATGTTTATGTTTTTTATCATTTTTCTCATATATACCGTGCAGATGACGTTGATATCGACGGCGCTCCAAAGCACCGTTTCCGATACGGTCAAAACCGTAGCGGCCCATATGTATCCTGTTTCATTAGCCGTGCAGGCGAATGCTGGCGGTAACGGAACAGGCGAAGGCACGCCCAGCACGTCCCATTGGGAAATACCCAAATTGTCGCTGTCCGATTGGGTTTCGAAATATAGCGATTCGCTTCCTTCTCCTGCCAAGGAGTGGATCACGGAAGCCGTCGCTACAGGTGAGGAGCCTCTGCAGCAGCTTAAGAACCAAACCGTGGAAGCCGTACTCGACCCCGTGGTTAAGCCGATGATGAAGCCGTTCATGCCTGATCGCCTTCTGGATTATGACCGAATCCATGTGTCCAATGTTCACATCCCGAATTTGAAGAGCGGCGCGAGTCCTTATTTTGGCATTGAGGTGAATTATGCCCTTCCAATCCGGGTTCCTTTCTTGAACAAACGCATCGTGCTGCAAGCGAAGGCCAAGGAGAGGCTGTGGATTGGAGACACCGGAGAAGGCGGGGACGATTCGGGGAACGGGGACGGCTCAGAGAAAGGAGCCATTGAGCTGTTGGAGAAGCCGAATCCGGCCGTCGCAAGCAAGCAGGCTAAGGTGAAGGTGAAAGTAGAGCCAGGGGCCAGCGCTCAATTATCAGTCTATTATAAGAGCGGCCAGAGCACGGCTAAATATTTGGGTTGGAAGGCCGCAGATAGTAACGGCTATATCGATTGGGAATGGAACGTGGGATTTAATACAACGCCGGGGACTTGGCTGTTCGTGGTTGAGACGGCCGACGGGCAGCGGATCGAGGTGCCGTTTACGGTGGTAGCGCGGTCGGATTCATGAGAGGTTTAAGAGCAAGTTATGAAATATAGGGTTCTAAAGTTATATCCACGAAAAGTTTTTTAAATAGATGAAACTCGTTGTGTATCCATAGTTAAAGTTCTATCCAGGCTATTCCTTTGAATAGTCGCGCAGGGGAGGTTGATGGGTGTGGCCGTTGCCTTTGGTATTTGTGCCGTTTATCTGATTGCGGCCTTTATTACAGACCTTCGTTCCATGAAGATACCGAATGCTCTAACCGTATCGGCAATGCTGTCCGGTCCGGTTTATCATGGAGCTCTAGACGGGTGGGAAGGCCTGCTCTTTTCTTTGAAGGGTCTTGGAGCAGGGTTTCTCATCTTGTTGATCATGTATTTTATAGGGGCTGTAGGAGCGGGCGACGTTAAGCTGTTCGGTGGGATCGGCGCCTGGACCGGCTTGTGGTTTACCTTCCAGGGCATTATGTATTCTGTCCTTTTTGCCGGTGCCATCGGTTTGCTCATTCTGCTCTGGCGGCGGGAGACGATGAAGCGAGTACGCCATGTCGTTGAGAGTATCGCCGGAGTTTTTGTCATGAAGAGCTGGTTGCCGTGGCGCAACAGCCAGGAGGAGCACTTGCGATTTCCCTTTATGATGGCTGTCCTTCCTGGCATGATCAGCACGTATCTAGTACTGCACATGTAGGAGGCGGCGCTTATGTTCGGATTAAAGGCGGATTTTATGCAAAACGGCGGAACGATCATGGTGCTGGATCGGAATGAAGGGATCCAGTCAGCAGAACTGAATCATGTACAGCTGGGCATGATTCGTTCTTCGAGAATCCCGCATTTTTTGAAGCTGCATATGAAAGAAGTCGATTACAAAGTAACCTTGGAATATGATATCACCGGCAAAAAGATGCTGTCACAGGCATTGAAGAGCGAGCGCATGACGTTGACCGAGTACTATGGGCTGCTGCTGCAGATCGCTACCGCATTGGAGGATAGCAGGCTATATATGCTTCAACCCGAGAATTACATACTTCATGAGGATTTTCTGTTTGTTGAAGGTTCCCTGCATCTTGGCACATTATATTTAACTTATGTTCCCCTTGCCGTTAATGAGACAAGCAGTAACCGTCTCCCTGTAACGCTTAAGGAGCTTATGACAAGGCTTCTCTTATCTGTCTCGGAGCTGAAAGGAGGAGGGATACAAGCATTGATGTCCTTCTGCAGTGAACAGAGCTTCAATTTGCCGGGACTTAAGCGGCTTGTCATTGAACTGCTTGCAGGAGAAGATGGTGAAGGTGATCAAGTAGGAACGCAAGCGAAGATGGCAGTGCCAGCACGTCTGAATGAAGGATTGCCCTATACCGAAAATCCATCAGACAGCAGCATTACCAGGTCTGCCTTCTCATTTGCAGGGCCGACTCACAGCCGGGGTGCAGCACCGCAGATGGATAATGACGGCAACACGGATAAACAGAGTTTAATTCGAAGCCTGACGGAACGTACCAACGAGATGTTTGGGAAGAGCGGCCAAAACGAAGAAAGTAATTCTCACGCCGGTCGCACCCCATCAGGTCTTCCTGCGTGGTCATCTGGCACAGATGATTCAAATCTTGATGAAGCGGAGCATGGCAAGTCTTCGCCTGTTCGGACTTATATTTTGCTAGGATGTTTGCTCGCCGCAGCGGGAGCTTGGAGAATGTTGTATATGAATCAACCGGGTCCGCTGATGCTGGGGCTATCGGTAGGGATTACGATCCTGCTTGCCGTGATCGCTTGGCTCGGCTACACGGGCAAACTCCGGCTGCTCTCACGGAGAGCGGAGGATTGGTCCGGTTCATTGCCCGTGTTTGAATCCACAGAGCTGAATCCGCAGGAGCATGCGAAGTGGAAGTCCGTCCCGCGTTTTGAGGCAGATCCCTTATCGGGTCTTCTTACGGGAAAACAGGCAGCGGACTCAGGGAAAGCGGCAGAAGCAGAGCCTGGGGAGGGGAAAGAGCATTGGAGATGGCAGGTTCCCAGATCTCCATTTAACCCCGAGAGGGATCACACTTCGGTGGGATCTTCCGTACAGTCTTTGCAAAACCAGGCTTTTTCGCGTTCGCCTAACGCCGGGGCAGGAGATTCTTATGGGGAAGAAGGGGATTATTATGCCCAGCTGTCTCAACGGACGGAGGTGCTTTCATCCTCTGGTGGTGGGGGAGCTACCGTGCTGTTAAGTCCGGATACTGCCGCTCGTCCGCCCGGACAACATTCGGCCAGGGACTATCTTGAGCTTAACGAACCGAATGCAGCCGTCCCGCAGCGGATTGAATTGCATCAGCCTCATTTCATCATCGGCCGCTCTCCCGACGTAGCGCAATTCGTAGCTGAAGGTGTGGGGACTTCGCGGGCACATGTCGAGCTTTCGCGCGAAAGCGGTGGATACGTCCTGAAGGATCTGGGTTCCAGAAACGGAACGATGTTGAAGGGAGAATCCATGGTGCCTTATAAAGAATACCCCCTTATGGAGGGGGATGCCTTTATTATTGCCGGATGGAGTTTCACCCTACGTCGGGGGTTATATTAATAGGGAATTATTATAGTAGAAGTAAGATTTGCGAAGCTATTATTCTATGAGTTTAGAGAGAATTCGAATTATTGCAGAAAACCAAAGGCGTACCCTAATTTTTATAGGGGCCTTTGGTTTTTTATTTTTACTAGATCCATAAAATGTTTTATAGAAAATTTAGAGGACACTTTAAATGTCAACTTCATTAGTTACATTTAAAAAAGGGGCTCCAGATGATGGAGACCCTTTATGTACTTTAATAAAAATTAATTTGCAATTTCTAATTCCATCTCTTCACTAGGAATGCTCATAGGACTTATTTGTCCAAGTTTACCGTAACGACCATAGAATGCATGGCCATTCCTACGAGGATCATCGTGATAATGATTGTAGTATAGTTTGAGACTAGATCCGGTGTTTGAATGGTTTTCAATATTTGTGACTTTTCCATTAGAGCTAGCAGCTCGTGCTAGTGCCAATGCATCCATTGAATTAGCAGTCCACACATTATATTCTGTACCTTTTTTAATATAAGTAATTGCTTCTGCTGTAGTTAAAGCTCTCTTTGTTTTCAATTCCCATTGGTTTTTTGTGTCATATTCTACTGCGTAGTATTTGCGATCGGTTCTATTTCTATTTTGTTCAACTGTATCATAGATATCTTTAACAGCAGCGACTTCATTTACAACGATAGCGGCCACAGCCAATGCGGTAAGCCATTTTCCAAGTTCAACAGCTACAGGAATTCCAAGTGCTATTGCCTGTGGTTGAATTGTTGATTCAGGTGAAATGTCATTCGCTGATTCTGTAGATAAATTTTCTTGAGCGGAAACTATAGAAGTATAAGGTGTTACAGTAAAAGATAATGTTACAGCAAGGGTTAAGATAAGTGCAATAGACTTAAACCATCTGATCTTCATATTATCCACTCACTTTTCAAGTTGTTAGAAGCGGCGCCAACCCCTCTCTAAATATACAAAAATTTACTTTGAAGAGTCAATAATGTAAAAAATTACATAAGTTGAATACAATGTTTGATTTATGCTTAAATCTTTACATACGAACTTAAACTGAAGGAGTTGAAGTTTATTGTATTTGAAAGCGCAGAAGAATAAAAAAGTCTATTATCAAATATTGGATATTTTCAAAGAATTAGAGGGTTGCTTTGTATCCGATCAGAATGTAGATTCTGTCAAGGAGAATAATTTAAAAATCTCCAAGCTACGCTCAAATTTAAAACAAATTCTTGATTCCTGCGAAATAGAGGACTTACGAATTCTATATGCTTTGGTTTCGATAGGTTATCATGAAAGAGGGGAAAGGCATTATTTCTCCAATGATAGTACAGAAGTCATTGAACTAGAAATTAGTGAAAATGAAGAAGAATTACTGCAAAAACACTGTAGGTATATTACTTTTCTTAACAAAGAAGAGTTGATTGATTATTTTTTAAGCAGAGCAAGATTAACTCAAGGCCTAATGGAAGGTATAAGAATTTTAAAATTGGAGTAGAGGTGATTACATTTTGATGATTGTTGCGATTACGATTCAAGATACTCCTTTCTACTATGAAGTAACGGATGAAGTGGGTAATAATTTATATGAATTACAACTTGAGTTTGGAAGTTGGGCCAGTAAAATTGAGGGGAATCACCCATTTAGAATATATACAGAATTCATAGAAAGCAACGGAGAAGTGTCTTTTGCAGACTATGTATATACTTATGGGCCTGATGATTTTATTGGGTGGATTAATGTTGAGAAATATCATGAGAAAGTCGCAGTTAAAATAAAAAATCCTTCTCAATTATCACCGGCAGTAACAATTCATTTTTGAAATAATAAAGAATTAATCTAACTGTGGCAAGCCAATAGAAAGTTTAATGAATTTCGTACTATGTAAAGAAGCTGCAAAGTGAAAAGACAAGGAAAAAAGACCTTCCTGCTATGGGAGAGTCTTTTTTTATCTTATGGTTGGAGACCAGGTTCGTCAGGATATTCAAGAGCTATGACACAATATAGCGCAGTGTCAAACACTATGCAGTGGGGTTTTGAATTTACTCCTATGGGTAGAAGCTTTTTTGGCCCAATTGTCACAGTCTCGGGTACTGGTGGCTCTGTAACTAATACAGATTTGGGTTATTTTAGAACATTATTTGGTAGTAGTGTCTATGCGCCTCACGTACAATCTGTCGATTACCTGTTCCATGGAAGTATTTCAAAGTATAATTACATGGGAGGACAAGCAGCCAGCTTGAATTCTGGAGACGTTGTTACAATCAATTTAGGTGCAGTTGGTACAGCAGCTCATAAACCAATGGGAAGTTTCAGCATTTCTTGTAAGGTAGATTAATAAATATCAAAGAAGAGGGCGGATTTTACGTCCTTTTCTTTCTTTATCGAATATAAATAGAGGAGAATTATTATGGGCAATGATGAAAAAAATATAAGAGACGTATACAGCGAATATGTATCGAAAAGCGCTGAAGGGAATAAAATCTACATAAGAAATAAATCTGTACCTGTAATCTGGTATGAAGAAAAAAAGGCTTTCCAGTCAATGTTCGAGGCTCAGGAATATATATCTAGTGAAATTTATCCTGCTATCCTTCAAAGTTGTAACGGCTATAAAACCACAGATCCCAAATTGGCTTATTCTCTTCTTTTCGAGTTAATAAAGACAAAAACGCATGGTAGCATAGAATTAAAGGCGTTTGCGGATATTGAAGTAATAAATAATCAACTATATTATTTGGTTTGGATATCTTCCAGTTAATAATTTGTGTAATATCGTATAACTTTTATAATGTTGAGCAGGGTAGGGAGACCAAGCAGCTTAAAACATAAACATAATAAAATAGATTTCTAGTGATAGGGTAAGAGTGCTTTCAATACATAATGAAAGAGCTAAAAGAAATCAATAATAAACTAGACACTTTGAACTCGTCATAAGGAATATCAGGAACTCTAAAAGTTATTGCACCGATATTCGGGTTTTTAGTGATAGGACCTTTGCTTGCAGGGATAATAATGTATCTATTTAATTTAACTGGCTATGATCTTCTTTATATTCTGGGCGAAGGGAGTTTGCTGGCTCGAGCTTTCGTTAGTGAAGACGTAGGTACGCCCTAAAGGATCTGGGCTCGAGAAAACGGTACGGTATTGAAGGGAGAGTCCATGGTGCCTTATAAAGAATACCTTACGATGGGGGAGGTCTTTATTAATACAGGATGGTCGATTACTATGCACAGGGGATACTGTATTGTAGTATATAAAGAATCCCGGGTTTGAAAGGCAGCGGTCTGCCTTTCAAACCCGGGATTCTTGCTCTGCTTATATCGAATTTTGAGTGCGATATATTATTACGAGCTAGAATAGATCAGGTACTCCGTATCGCCAGTTGGGTCAAAATACCAGTTAGCGATCTTTTTTGAGTAATTATAAGATCCTCCGTATAAGGGCCAGCGTGTAACGTACACATTGTATTCCGGAACGAAGATATTATATTGTGCATCATATCCGCTTGGATAAGACGAACTCATAAAAAAAGTAATAATAAAGATATTGATGTTTTTGTAGCCATATTTTTTATGTACATGGTTGGCAATGTTTTTGGTAAGCCGATCCCCCGTTGAAGGTTTGCTGTCAAAGGTGTCGATAATGTTCTGCATCGTTTGTTCGTCCGAAATTTCTACGGCAATGGTGAGCGAATCCGAATCATCGGTTATGCCATAAGTTAAGTTGTTTAGGTGCAATTTTCCGAAAGAGAGGTTCGAGTATTTGGATTCCAACTCTTCTTGGATTTTTACCGCTTTCGTTTTTATCGGCGGGATCGGTGTTGGCTTAGGCACAAAGGGCTCTGTCCCTTTGTAACTGGTAATGTTGATGATGTTTCCATTTACGGCCAAGGTTGCTCCAGTGGCTTCGCTAATGAAGCGAAGCGGGACGAAAATGTTTCCGTTCAAGGATACCGGAGGAGATTCGAGCAGTATTCGCGAGCCGTTTACATAAGCGTTTTTGTTGCCAACGGTCATCACAAGGTTGATCCCTTTTTTAGTTCCTGTAATCTGCTGTTTGGAAGGATCCCATTTTACAGAGAGGCCCAAGCTTTTGAATATAGGAGCGAATTGTACTAGGGTCACCCCGTCTCGCAAAATAGGGGCCTGACGCAGCCCCACTTTAACGCCATCCACATTGACGATATTAGCAGGTGCTGCTCCTGCGGCAGGCACGATACATGTAAATAGTAAAACTATAATAATTGCTAACTTTAACTTCACGCCATTCTCTCCTCCTAGGACTATGGGTTAGATTTCTTATAACAATCTATTATACGTGATCCATGATTTATTTCCATGATTTTCTTGAAATCAACCAGTTGGATCATCTTATCTGGCTATGAGATGAATTTTTTTGTTTCAGGCCGTAACCAATCCCCATGGATAAAGGTTTATTACATAGGATTTAATTTCAAGGAGATGAAGGAGAATGATCGATGTGATAAAAAGGGGCTTATTATGGTTACCCTTGTTTTTGGTGTTATGGTTGCTGCTTCCCAGCCCCTCCCATGCCGCCTCTTCTTTCGTAAAAGCAAGTGTGGAGTATGGGCCATTCAAATCGCTCTTCACCTTGGAAGACCCGGTAATGATGAAGGATGGAAGAGTATTGCTTCCTCTTCGGGAGGTCGGCGATATTTTGGGTTTGAAGGTGCATTGGAATCAACGACAGCAAAGGGCGAGTCTGTATGGCGTAAATCTTGAAATGACGCTGCAGCCAGGATCCGATGTTGCTGACGTGAACAAGGAAAAGAAAAAACTCCAGACTTCTGCGGAAGTCATCAACGGAAAGCTGTACATTCCTCTTCGGTTTGTTGCCGAGGCCGTGAGTGAGGAAGTGAGGTGGAAATCCGATACGAAGACGTTATCTGTTGGCAGCAGTTACGCTATGGGAACAGATAAGGGCATTACATTTTGGCTTAACCGGAAGAATGGTGAATTCTATCAAGCCATCGGAAACAGGACACCGTCGCTCATTGGAAAATTGGATATCCTGGTAGAGGAGCTGAGACATCTCCAAGTGGAAAGACTGTCCGACAACAGTTCGTACGTGCGACTATATGAAGCAGTAGGGATGTCCGCATTAGGTAAGAGATCCGGCCAGGTTTTTGTGAAGGATGGACAGATCATAAAGGAATCGCACTTCGGATTCATGGGATATTATCCGGATACCAACACGTACAGCCTGTACGATCTGCAAGGAAAAGTATTGTTCACGGATGGCAAGCATGCAGAGTTTCTGAATCATCAAGGAGAAGTGGTGTCTTCATTCGATCTAGGGGAGCTTACCGGAAAAAAAGACGAGGTCTATATGATCGAATACGTTACGGATTCGTACATGATCTTGCGGGAATATGGTACGCAGCATCTGATACTCTATCATCGAATGCGTGAAATCACCGCGTATGTTCATGAGATACTACCGCTTCCTCTATCAGAGAAAAAGTTCCTCGAAGAAGTTGCCTTGGACAGAAATAATGAACCGGACCGCGAGCTTATCATTCGCTTCAATAAACAAGAGGAGAATACGCTTTTGTTCCTATATAAGAGTAAAACAACAAGCCAAGTTGATTTGTATCCCTTCAATTTAGCAGACTTAAAAAACGAATCCCCCTAATCCTTTGTACGAGGACTTGGGGGAAATGACCAAACGGCTTGTCCGTTCATTTAAGACAAGTACCGCCATTCCATATAATTACTTCATTACTTATTGATCAAATGCTGATAAGGCTTGTAGTCGATTTCCTTCTTCTGGAGGAAGTTCATCAGGAATTTGTAATCCCGCTTCGGCGTAGCCACGATGTAACCTTTGATGCAGTGATCCCGGGTTACTTCGGTTGCGCCGGATTCGACGGCGATTTTGCCGATTTCGGCTGCAATGGAGTGTTTGGCGATATCCCGGAACGGTCCCGGAACAGGCTGCACCAGCTCGTCCAGAAATGCTTTGGATTCATCCGTCCACAGCGGGCGGCTTCGCTCTACCCAGTAATTTTGCCAATCGAGCTTCGATTTGCCGTCGGCCTTGGGAAGCACTTTCAGAAACTTGCGGAACATGAAAAATCCGCCGATGCCCATCAGCCCGAGCATGACCCATCCCCAGAAGGCAATGGAGTTCATGAACCATGACGGCGGCGCACTGGACGACAAATAGCCCATGACGGCCCCTGTGCTCTTCATCTGTATATCACCTCAATGATTATTGTCACATGACACTTTCATGAGAATTATAACGCATTTCTAGATTTATTTCGATATACAAGCTAAAATAGGTGTAATTGTGTGTTAAAAAAGGGGGATGCAGCATGTTGAAAATTGGTTCCCACGTGTCGTTTTCGGACAAGGGATTGCTGACTGCGACGGCTGAAGCCACGTCATACGGCTCAAGCTCGTTCATGATATATACCGGCGCGCCGCAAAATACGCGCCGCAAGCCGATCGACTCCATGTTTATCGAAGAAGGCAAAGCCGCCATGAAGGAAAGCGGGATTGAAGAAATCGTGGTCCACGCGCCGTACATTATCAACCTCGGATCGTACAAGCCGAATACGTTTGAGCTGGCGGTGAGCTTTCTGCAGGAGGAGATTCGCCGCACGCATGCGGTCGGCGTGAAGAACATCGTTCTCCATCCCGGCGCATATACCGACAAGGATGCGGAATACGGCATCGACCGAATTGCGGAAGGTCTTAATGAAGTGCTAGGCGGTACGGATGAGACCGAAGTGAAGATTGCGCTTGAGACGATGGCCGGCAAAGGTACTGAAATGGGACGCAGCTTTGAAGAAATTGCTTCCATTATTGATAAGGTGAAGTACAACGACCGATTAGCCATTTGCCTGGACACCTGCCATATTCATGATGCGGGATATGATATCGTGAATGATCTGGACGGCGTGCTGGAGCAGTTCGACAAGCTGATCGGACTCGACCGTTTAACGGTCGTCCACGTGAACGACAGCAAGAACCCGCGCGGAGCGGGCAAAGACCGTCATACGCCGATTGGAACCGGATGGATCGGGTATGAAGCCATTCAGCGAGTGGTTCATCACGAGAAGCTCCAGGGCAGACCGTTCATTCTCGAAACGCCGTGGATCGGTAAAGATCCAAAAACCCAGCGTCCGATGTACGAGATCGAGATTGCGCTTCTGCGCGGGGATGTGGAGGGCCGTTTCGGTCCAGCTTTCACGCAGCAAGTGGAAGAGCTGGGTGCTTTCTTTGCCAAGGAAGGCATCGAGTCCCGTTCATTTGTACTGGATACCTGGACGCTGCTGAAGAATGATGCCAAAGCCAAAAAGGCCGATCCGCGCGAACCGATGGAGCGCCTGTACGATATGGTCATGGCGGCCGGCCTGCTGTCCGACCTGTCGGAGGAGCAGATCAATCAGCGCCTGATCGCTTGGTTGTCGGGTGTTTCCCTGACATCCTAAGCTTCATTAGAAATGGCATATTAGTAAGAAACTGAGGCATTCTCAAGAAAACGTCCGCATGCTGCGGATTGTTTTTCTTGAGAGGTGCCGTTCATGTTCATTGCAGATTTAAAAGGAGGATCACCGAGTCTCATGGAAATTCACATCAAGAAGGATCTGCCGTCTGCGGCAGGTCAGTACCCTAATCGTGCCCGCATGCTGATCTCCTGTCCGGATGGACCGGGAATCGTGGCAGCAGTATCCCAGTTCCTGTATCAGCATGGCGCGAATATCGTTCAGTCTGACCAATATACGATGGACCCGGCCGGCGGCATGTTTTTTATGCGGGTTGAGTTCGACCTGGAGGACTTGAACACGAAGCTTCCCCAGCTGGAGGAATCCTTCCGGGAAGTAGCCGATCAATTCCGCATGGAATGGAATATCTACCATGCCGCCCGCAAGAAACGCCTGGCGATTTTTGTTTCGAAAGAGGATCATTGCCTTGTAGAGTTGTTGTGGCAATGGCAGGCTGGCGACCTGGATGCGGATATCGCATTGGTGGTCAGCAACCATCTGGATATGAAGGAATACGTGGAATCCTTCGGTATCCCGTATCACCACATTCCGGTTACGGCGGATACGAAGCCTCAAGCGGAGCAGCGTCAGTTGGAAGTGATCGGCGATGATATCGACGTGATCATCCTTGCGCGTTACATGCAGATTATTTCGCCAACCTTTATCGATCATTACCGGAACCGGATTATCAATATCCACCATTCCTTCCTCCCGGCCTTCGTCGGCGGCAAGCCTTATGCGCAAGCATATAACCGCGGCGTCAAGATTATCGGGGCAACCGCCCACTATGTAACGGAAGAGCTCGATGGCGGACCGATTATCGAGCAGGACGTGCAGCGCGTAAGCCACCGGGACGACGTCAATGAGCTGAAGCGCATCGGACGTACCATCGAACGCGTGGTGCTGGCAAGAGCCGTCAAATGGCATGTCGAGGATCGGATTCTGGTCCATAACAATAAAACGGTTGTATTCAGCTAATTCTGGTCATTCCGACGATTCATCATAGAGAGTATAATGGAGCAGCCTGACACTTTAACGCTGCAATGGATTACCCCTTGATCCCGCTCCTCTTCTTGGAGCGGGATTTTATTTTATATTTGACTTAAGTAATAACACGAATTTCTTGCCAAAAGCTGAAAAAATGGTTCCTTGGAGCTTTTTATGGAAGTATACGTCAAACTTTTTATAAATTCGACTCGTCAATATAGTTGAGCTTGTGAAGAGAGTCTTTACATACATCTTCTAAAACCTATGCATCTTTTGTCTTTGAACAGCAATTTATATGCGGAGAGGGGAATCATCAGTTGTCGTTTTATACAAAGAAAACGTGGATGCTGCTGCCGATGGTGGCTCTGCTGATTGTGGCAACGTTATCTCTGTCGATTCCGGCAGGAAACGTCTACGCCGACGGAGCGAAGATTGGCATTCAATCCGAAATGGGCTACCAAGGCAAAATCAAACATGAGAAATGGAACCCGCTCAAACTCACCCTAACGAGCGACCGGGATATATCCGGCGATGTGGTCGTGCAGATTCAGAACTACAACGGCTTCGGGTATCAGACTTCTTATGTTCAGCAGGTGGACCTGCCGAAGGATACGCCGAAGGAAGTCGTGATCGGCATTCCGGGAGCCGTACTGAATAAAGACAATAACCAAATCCTTTTCTATGAAGGTTCTTATACGAAGGGGAAGCAGGTACCGTTTGCCACAGGCAAAAATTACGTGCAGGCTTCTCCGTATCAAGGCGCGCTCATGGCCGTCTTGTCCGATGATCCGGACACGATGAATTTCATGAACGTCCTGAACGGCAAAGGCAGCAGCGTGAACGTGTTCCCGCTTAAGGACGCAAGCATTCCTACGGATGCGATGCTGCTGAACGGGCTGGACGTCATCGTAATGAACAATTATGCATCCGATACGCTGTCTGAGCTTCAACAAAAGGCGATTACGGATTGGGTCAATGGCGGCGGCACCCTGGTTCTGGCCGGGGGCGCGGGGTATGCCAAAACGGCGGCGCCGTTTGCCGACATATCGCCGGTCGCTGCGAATGGCACCGCGACCGTGAATTCGCTGGATGAACTGGAGAAGCTTGGCGGGAAACCGCTGAAACTGGATGGGCCATTTACCATTTCTACGGCGAAAGCGGTGGAAGGCGCTCAAATCGGGATTGCCGCGGACGGACAACCTTTGTTTGCCTCGAAGGCTTACGGCCAGGGTAGCGTTCAATATGCCGCTTACGATCTGGCGATGGAGCCGGTAAGCTCTTGGGCAGGCCATCCGGACGCGTGGGCATCGGTACTGCGCAATAACCTGCCGATGATGAATTCGCAGAATGGCATGTATTACAATTCGCTCATGGACAATTTGAATTATGTTCTGGAGTATTTCCCGTCGCTGAAGATGCCTTCCTTCACGCTGCTGCTGTGGATGCTCATTATTTATGCGGTCGTCGTCGCACCGCTGCTCTACTATATATTGAAGAAGGCGGACAAGCGGGAATGGGCGTGGTTCTTGATTCCGATCATTGCCGTCATCGCGAGCGCTTCCGTCTATGCGGTCGGCTCGTCGGACAAGACGCGCGAGCTCGCGCATACCATCAATCTGATTGAACTAAATGGCCAGGGAGATGCGGTGAAATCGACCGCTTCTGCATTCTTCACGCCTCGAAGCGGGAACTATGCCTTGGAGTTTGGGGAGAATACGTATTTGAAAACGGGGCAGTCCCGGAACACGTTTGGAGGAACCGCCGAGAACAAAAGTTTTGTCCGGGTAGGTCAGGAGTCCACGACGCTGGAGCTTCGGGACATGTCCCAATGGTCGTTGGCCAAGGTATGGGTGGACCATCAGGGTACGGAGGAGATGGGACGTCTTGCCATGGATTTAAAGCTGGATGCCAAAGGGGGATTAAACGGTAAGATCACCAATGACACCATTAACGATTTAACCGAGGTGGTGCTGGTTGTCGGAGGCAGTGCCTATAAGCTGGGAGATATCAAGAAGGGCGAGGCGGCTGCCATTCCTCAGGACCCGAAACAAATCATCAAATTTACGGGCGGTGACTTGTCCGGGATGCTGTACCCATACTCGCAGAATGATCTGAAACAGCGGGAGCGCGACATTTTGTCCAACTACGGATACTCGAAGGGAATGGTCAACAAGGATGCTTACATTCTGGGATGGAGCAAAGACCATTTGACGAATTATACGCTGAAAGGCGCCGAGGTGGACAGCGATCAGCTCAATTTCTGGATACAGCCGGTGGAAATGGATTGGGGACTGAACGGGGAAATCAACATTCCTTACGGCTTCCTGTCTCCGGAGATATCGCAGGTGAATTCGCCGATGTTCGGGGTTTATCCGCATGGGGTTGAAATGGGACAAGGCAATCTGATCGCCGAATTCCCGCTCATATCCGAAGGCCAAGTGAAGTATTCCGAATTGTCCATCAAAGGCACCAAATTCAACAACAACGTCACGATGGAGATCTGGAACTCGAAGAAGAGCGAATGGGAGCCTGTTACAGACGCGAACAATGTGCATACCATTAACCAGAATCCGGAGCAGTATATCGTGGGGAATCGCATCCGATTCATGATCACCGCCAAGGATCAGACCAACTTTATGATGCCGGAGCTGTCTGTGAAAGGGGAGGCCACTCAATGATCGAGATTAGAAATCTGAGCAAAAGATACGGAGCGTTCCATGCGCTGAAAGATATCAGTCTTCATATCGAAAAAGGGACGGTATTCGGATTTGTCGGTCCGAACGGAGCAGGCAAATCCACGACGATGTCCATATTGGCTACCCTGATGCTTCCTACCTCGGGCGTTGCCAAGGTCGGCGGCTATGACGTGACCCAGCATCCCAAAGAGGTCCGCAAGCGGATCGGTTATATGCCCGATTTCTTCGGCGTGTACGATCAGCTGAAGTCTACAGAATATCTGCATTTCTACGGGGCAAGTTACGGCATCCCGCGCGCCGAGCGGGAGCAGCTCATTCCACAGCTGCTGGAGCTCGTCAACCTGAGCGACAAGGCGGATACGTACGTCGACAGTCTCTCGCGGGGGATGAAACAGCGTTTATGCTTGGCCCGGTGCCTGGTGCATGATCCGGAGGTATTGATCCTGGATGAGCCGGCCTCGGGGCTGGATCCGCGGGCGCGGATCGAGATGCGCGAAATATTGAAGGAACTGAAGCTCATGGGCAAGACCATCATCATTTCATCGCATATTTTGCCTGAGCTGGCCGAGATGGTGGATGAGATCGGGGTAATCGAGCACGGCGAGATGGTTGCCCAAGGCAAGGTAGCCGATATTCAGAGCCGCCTTCGCGTGAAAAAAGTCATTCATATTCGCACACTGGAGCGTGAAGAGGAGCTGGCTGAGAAACTGCGTGATGAACCATTCGTCACGTCGGTATTAACGGATAACACCGGCGTCCATGTTCATTACGGCGGGGATGACGCGCAGCAAAGCGCCCTGCTTCGGCAGGTGGTCTCCTGGGAAATTCCGATTGTCTCGTTTCAGGAAGCGCAGAGCAATCTGGAGGATGTATTCCTCGAAATTACCAAAGGAGGGCCCCGCGAATGAATTGGAGCAGAAAGCTGATCAACCCGGTCATCGACAAGGAATTCCGGCTGCGGATGCGTTCTACGCGTTCCATGCTGTCGGTGTTGTTTTATGTATTGGCGCTAGGCGCCATAGCCATGGGCTTCATTTATCTCTTCTTATATTTGGGACAGCAGGGGCCTCAGCGATTCGATCCGCAGATGAGCCAGATGATGTTCTATGTCCTGAGTTTTGCCCAGCTTGTCCTTATCGCGTTCATGGCCCCTGCGCTTACGGCGGGCGTCATCAGCAGCGAGCGGGAGAAGCAAACGCTGAGCATGCTGCTGACGACGCAGCAGAGCTCGGCTACGATCGTGCTGAGCAAGCTGGTATCGGCACTCAGCTTCATGACGCTGATCGTGCTGGCTACCCTGCCGGTCTACAGCATTGTGTTCCTGTACGGCGGGATTTCGCCGAAGCAGCTGGTTTCCGTGTTTGCCTTTTATTTATTCGTGATGCTGCTGCTCGGTTCGCTCGGCGTGATGTTTTCCACATTATTCAAAAGAACCATCGTCGCGATTATCGTCACTTATGGGGCCGGACTGATCATATTCCTTGTTACAGGTCTGCTGTACCTGTTCTTAATGGGTATCGAACAGCGGAATATGTATCAAAGCGGGCAGCCGATCATACCGGGCACCTATTCTTGGGTCGGTTATGTGCTGGGCCTGAACCCGGCCGGGGCGATGATGAGTTTGTTCAACCCGTCTTTTTCAGGGGACGCGTTCTTGCTGCGCGGCGGAAGCCTGAACAGCAAAGCTCCGATCGAATTGTGGCTGGAATTTTTCATCGTGTATTCGGTGGTGATCGTTCTTGCCCTGTGGGTTGCCGTACGGAATATCCGTCCTGTCGCAAGGCGCAAACGCAAGGATAAGAACGAAACCCAGCTGCCGCAGGAGCCGGAAACGGCCGGGAACGAAGCGTAACATCATGCAAGGAGTACGGTAAGGAGGGAGAGCAATGGACAACATCATGCGTTTTATCGAAGCCGCAAGACGGCGGCTGCAGCGGTTCCGCGTCATCACGTATGCGTTATACGGGCTTATGGCAGGGTTGGCCGTGCTGCTGCTGCTCCTGGTGCTTGGGAGATTCGTGCCTATAGCCTGGCTTCCCGTCGCATCCGTGGCCGTTCCCGTGGGGGCGGGCTTCATAGGCTTGTTATGGGGTTGGCTGCATCGGGTGCCGATCGAAGAAGCGGCTTCAGCGATGGACCATGTTCCGGACGGAGCGGAGCGAAGCGATATGATGGTGACGGCGCTGTCGTTCAAGGAGGAAGAATCGTTGGCCGCCAAATGGCAGCGCGAGCAGGCGGAGCGTTACGGTGCGCGTTTTGCGGAACGGCTGCCGGAGCGTCTGCCTTCCCCTAGCCGAAAAAAACAGCTTCTGATCTGCGGTGCCTCGCTTGCTGCCGTACTCATCCTGGTGTTCGTTCCGAACCCGATGGATAAGAAGGTGGAGGCTGCCAAAGAGGCGCAGAGCTGGATGAAGGAGCAGGCAGCCAAAACCGAACAGCTGGCGGAGGAGCTCCAGAAGGAAACGCTGGATCCTGCCGATCGAAAAAAGCTTCAGGAAAAGCTGGATGAACTGAAAAAAGCGCTGGAGCAGGAGAAGCATCCCGAGCAAGCGCTGGAGAAGCTGGAAGAAGCCATGAAAGAGCTGGAGAAACTGGCGAAACAGCAGGAGGAAAAAGCAAAGGCGCTGTCGGAGCTGGCTAAGCAAATGCAGCAGGAGAAGGCGCTGTCCCAGGTGGGGAAAAAGCTTGCCGAGGGCATGGCCGATGAACTGAAGCAGGAAATGAAGAAACTCACCGAGCAGGTGAAGAAGATGTCCCAGGAAGAGAAGAACGAGCTGTCCGATGCTTTGAAAAAGCTGGCTGAGGAAGCTGCCAAGCAGATGGAAGACGGCAAGCTGGAGCAGGAGCTCCAGAATGCGGCCGATGCGCTGAAGGAGGGCAAGCTGCCGAAGGAGCTGGAAGAAGCGCTCCAGCAGCTGGCCGAGGAGCTGGCGAAAGCAGCGCAAGCCAAAGCCGCGTCGGACAGCCAGTCGCAGTCCGCGTCCTCGCTGGCGTCCTCCCTTGCTTCGCAAGGATTGAGCTTGGCCGATCAGATGGCGGCTGCAGGGATGTCGGTATCCGATGCCTGGAGTAACGGCGGCAGTGCCGAGGCGTTGGCTCAGGCCGGCTCCGGTGCAGGCTCGGGCGAACAAGGAGAGGGCTCGGAGGGAGCCCCAGGTGAAGGCGGCTCCGGTATAGGCCAAGGTCAAGGCCAAGGTCAAGGCTCCGGCACAGGCAGCGGCTCCGGATCGGGAAGCGGTTCGGGCTCAGGAGCAGGTTCCGGCTCGGGCGGCAGCGGCGGATCGGGAAGCGGCACAGGCAGCGGAGCCGGTCTTGGCTCAGGCGGCCGTGAGCTCGTCACCATCCCTAGGGATTATAAGGGCAGCGGCAATGTGCAGAACGATTCCGGCGAGATCAAAGGCAGCGGCGGAGATATACAGAAGGGCGGCGTATCGCCGACGGTTCCCGGCATGTCCAGGCCTTATGAGGAAGTGTACCGCGATTATGAGACCGAAGCGCGCAAAACGTTAGACCGCAATCAGCTGCCGGACCAGATGCAAGGGTTGGTTGAGGAATATTTCATACAGATCAATCCGAACCCGTAGGGATCGAAGAGCCGAGCACCAAGGCTAGAATGAGAACTTGAACTTTACCAAGAAGATGGAGGTTTCGTCCATGTCGGATATTGCAGTGAGACCACAGGAATGGATGGAGAAAATATCAGGCCTGCGCGAACATATCGGCAAGGTGATTGTCGGACAGCAGGATGTTGTGGAGCAGATGCTTTGGTGTATCTTTGCGGGGGGCCATGCCCTCCTGGAAGGGATTCCGGGTCTCGGCAAAACGATGCTCGTCCGCACCGTGTCGGAGGCGTTGGACCTGTCCTTTTCCCGCATACAGTTTACGCCGGATTTGATGCCGAGCGATATAACGGGCACCAATATCCTGTCGTTCGGGCAGCACGGGGACACCGGGATGACCTTTCAAAAGGGTCCGCTGTTCAGCAGCATCGTGCTGGCCGATGAGATTAACCGGGCCACGCCCAAAACCCAGAGCGCCTTGCTGGAGGCGATGCAGGAGAAGACCGTCACCGTGGGGGGCGTAACCCATCAGCTGCCAAAGCCTTTCTTCGTTCTGGCCACGCAAAATCCCTTGGAGAACGAGGGGACGTATCCATTGCCGGAGGCCCAGCTTGACCGCTTTCTATTGAAGATCGAAGTATCTTATCCCACCGCGGACGAATTGAAGGAAATCGTGAAGCGGACGACGTCCTCACACGAATTCCAGGTGGAACGGCAAATGACCGGGGACGAGCTGCTGGAAATCCAGCGCGGGGCGAAGGAAGTGCTGGTCGCCGAAGAGATTCTGGATTATGCGGTTCGTCTGCTGATGATGACGCATCCGGAGGAGGCGGCCGCACCGGAGGCTGTCCGTAAATACGTCCAGTTCGGTTCCGGACCGCGCGGCATTCAGTCCATCATCTCGGTAAGCAAAGTCCGGGCCTTGTGCAGCGGGCGGATGCATGTATCCACGGGCGATATTCGCGCCGTGGCTTTATCAGCGCTGCGACACCGCTTGTTCCTGAATTTCGAGGGGCAGGCGCTCGGCATTACCACGGACCATGTCATTCGGGAGGTTCTGCAAGCGCTGGAGGCATCCGCGTGAGCGGGGGCGCGCACCTGCTTCCTCCGGAATGGCTCCCCCGTCTGGAGCGCTTGAGCTTGGATGCCAAACGCCGGGTCGCCGGAACGCTGCAGGGAAAGAGACGATCCCGCCGGCTCGGCTCGTCCCTCGAATTCGCCGATTACCGCGTGTATTCCCCCGGGGATGATGTCCGCAGGTTTGACTGGGGCGTTTATTCCCGTACGGGAAAAGCCTTCGTTCGTCAATTCATGGACGAGCAGGAGCTGACCGTGAGCCTGTTCGTGGATTGCTCCGCATCGATGGGGGCCGTCATGTCATCGCCTACGGAACCAAGCACCGCCGATCCGGAGGGAACGAAGGGCAGCCCTAAATGGCTGCTAGCGCGTCAACTCGCCGCAAGCATCGGCTACATGGCGTTGTCGTCTTACGACAGGCTGCAGGTTGCCTGTTACAGCCGTTCGATTAACGCCCGTCTTCCGATCATGAGAGGAAAGGGCTCGGCTCATCGCCTGTTTTCGTTCCTGCAAGGGGCAGAAACGGGAGGCGAGGGCAGCTTGGGCGCAGCGCTTGCGGTTCCTGGCGCACTGCCCCGGCAGCCGGGAATGACCTGGGTGTTCTCCGATTTTTGGCTGGAGGGCGGCGAGGAGGAATTGTTCAGGTCGCTTTCCCTTTTGTCCGGTACCGGACAGGAAGTGGTGCTGGTGCATGTATTGTCGCGGGAGGAGCTGGAGCCTAAATTATCCGGCGATCTGCGGCTGGTGGACAGCGAAACGATGAGCGGCAAGGAAGTGGCGCTGACGGGCAAAGTGCTGGATGCTTACAAGGAGGAGCTGGAGCGATACCGGACGATGCTGTCCCGCGTATGCGCGGAACGGGGCATGTCTTACGTGCTCATTCCGGCGGATATGCCGCTTACGGACGCGATGTTCGGGGTGCTTGCGGGAGCTGGTCTGGTTACTGGATAGAGCGGGACCTCCTATAGAGGTGCTGTCCATGCATCTGCAGGATTCCTCATGCTTTCGGAGGTTTGGCGACAGGAAACAGAGATGATACACAAGCGATTGCATAACAGGCTTCACCAGGACCTGTCTGCGATCTCAAGAAACGAACAAGTTGAAATCTTGTTCGAAAAATAGGAAGAGATGGATAGGCCTTCATCCGATGCTCGGGGAAAGTACAGGCATGTCTCGTTAGTCAGGGTCCATGGGAGTAAGGAGGGGACACGTTGGGGATTCAATCTTGGCTGAGTCTATGGTTCGGTTTAACGCTGCCGGCCATCGTGCTCATGTATATGTTCAAGCGGAAATATGTGGATACAACCGTTCCCAGCCACTTGCTGTGGGAGCGGGTGCTCCGGAACCTGGAGGCCAACAGGCCGTGGCAGAAGCTGCAGAACCGGCTTCTGCTGTGGCTCCAGCTGCTTGCTGCGGCATTGATGGTCTTCGCACTGATGCAGCCCTTTATGCAGGTGTCCGGCGGAGGCAGCGCCCATGTGGTCATCGTTGCCGATACCTCGGGCAGCATGAGCGCGCAGATGCAGCCGTCCGCTGAAGGCGGAGCCGCAACCAGGCTGGAGCTGATGCAGCAACGAATTAAGGAATATGTGAAGGACCGAGGGAGACGGAGCGAGATCACCCTGCTGTCCGTAGGAGCAAGTCCCATGACGCTTGTATCCCATGAAAGCGACCGTGCCGCCATCGATAAGGCCGTGGATGGTTTACGTCCCTATTACGGACAGGCGTCCTACAGGGAAACCTTATCGCTCGCTTCGGCGCTGACGCGGGAAGAGCATGATGCAGAGGTCGTTATTTTTACGGACAGCTACTGGAAGCCGGACACGGCCCCCATAGCGTTTCAGGTTCCGGTTTCCGTTGAGAAGGTGCAGGGCGAGCTCCCGCATAACGTGTCCATTGATCAATTCGGCATTTCACCTAGAGATAATGCGGATTCATCTTATGCGGCGGTCGCCGTCCTCAGCACGAATGCCGAGGCATCCGTATCGGCCGAAGTAAATCTTTACGGAGATGAACAGCTGCTGACCAGCAGGATGCTTGAATTGGAGCCGGGGAAGAGATTAACCGAATCCTTTACCGATCTGCCGTTTGCTGAAGTGTACCGACTTGAGTTATCTCAGGATGACGGGTATACGGCAGACAATCATTCCTTTGCGTTCGGTTTGGGTCACGGATCTTCGCGCGTCCTGCTGCTGACTTCAGGCAATCTGTTCTTGGAGAAGGCGCTTCAGCTGAGCGGTGCCGAAGTCACCCGGGTAGCTTTGGACGAATCCAAAGCTAAGACCGCCGAGAACAACGGCAGTGCGGATAAGGAGGCGGGTAAGGGCAGGGCAGCTGCGGATGTGCCGCCCGTGCCCGAAGGCGAATTTGATCTGTTTGTCGTCGACGGGAAATTGCCGGAGGGATTCCGGCAAGGGAAGTGGGCGGGTCTGATGGCCAAGACTCCGTTATGGACGATTGGCGGAGAAGGTGACAAAGTCGGCAACCAAGGAGGACGCGCCGTGCTTGCCAAGCATCCGGTGACTGCCTATGTCACCTTGTCCGGGGTCTATTTCGGTACGCTGGTGGATCAGGCCCCTGCTTGGGGGGAACCCGTCATCAAGCTGGGGGATCAACCGATCGTATATGCGGGAAGCGAAAACGGGCGGCCTCGATTATCCTTCAATTTCCTGCTTCAGGATAGCGACCTTCCGTTATCGCCGGAATTTCCGGTCATGGTCAGCAATGCGCTGGAGTGGATGACCTCAGGCAAGGGAAGCGGGCTTGGCCGATATATGGCCGGCGCGCAAGCGGATATTCCGATTGCAGCGGATACGGTAGCGGCCAAATGGATCCCCAAGAGCGGTCTTGCTCTGGCTGACGGCCTCCCTGCTGCGGATGTCCTGAGGAATGAGCAAGGGATATCGCCGGTACAGCTCGTGCCGGCATATCCGGGGCTGTACGCTTTTGAACAGCAGAATGAAGCGGGCGAGAAGCTTAATTATTGGCTTGCTGTAACTGCAGACCCGTACGAGGCGGATTGGAGCAACGATCAAGGCCCGGCGGTAAGTCAAGCGGCAACGAACGCGGGTGAGTCTGAAGCGGGAGCTGATTCCGGCACATCCGGGAGTAACGAAACGACGAACCGTGCCGGCTCGTTAATGCCATGGCTGGCCGCTTTGGCACTGGCTGTGATCGCAGCGGAATGGGGGGTGTACCAGCGTGGGCGTTCAATTTAGCCAACCATGGTTGTTGCTGCTGCTGATTCCGGCAGGTTTATTTCTCTACTATGCCTACAAATCGGATTTCCGATTAAGCGGTTTTCGCAAAAAACTGGCCTTATTCTTTAGAACCTGCGTCATTCTATTATTAATCCTTATGATTTCGGGTTTGCATGGCTTTACCGTTCTCAGGGATAAACAGGTCGTGTATCTGGCTGACCGTTCCGACAGCATGGGGGATTCGGCCCGGATCACGAGCTGGATCAACGATTCCCTTGCGGCAAAAGGCGAGAAGGATGGCACCGCCGTTGTTTCTACGGGTCTTGAAGGCGCCGTGGAACGGCGTCTATCCCCTGCGGAGCATGCGGGCGCTTCCTTGAACGCGCTCCTGGAGCAGCGGTTTACCGGGCTGGAATCCGGTCTTCAGCTGGCCGGCAGCCTGTTCGAGGGCAGGAGCGATTCCCGAATCGTGTTGATCTCCGACGGGGAGGAGAATGTGGGCAGCATGGCGGCGGCGGGAAGGCTGCTGAAGGATCGGGGGATAGCCGTTGACGTGCTTCCGACTCCGAAGCAGGCCGTCCAGGATGCTGCCGTGGAGGAGCTGAAGGTTCCGGACAAGCTGTATCAGGCGGAGTCGTTCTATGTGGAGGTCATGGTTCGCAGCACGTTCAAGACCTCCGGCGAACTGCGCATTTACGAGGATAGCCGCGAGATCGGCCGGGAACGCGTGGATGTAACACCAGGCGAGAACCGGTACGCCGTGAAGGGCCTGGCCAAGAACCCGGGACTCCACCGTTACCGTGCCGAAATCTTCATGGACGGAGATGAAGCCTCGGCCAATAATGCAGCGTTCGATTTCACCCGGGTGGAAGGTCCGCCGAACGTGCTGATCGTGGAAGGAACCCCTGGAACGTCGGGGAATATCACGGCAGCCCTTCAGTCCGGCATGATCGGCACCGAGGTGATTCCGCCGGAGCTGCTCCCGCTGGAAGCGGCCAAGTATGCCGTGTACGACAGCATTATCTTTAATAACGTTTCGGGCAGTGACGTCGGCGGCAAGCAGATGGAGCTGATCGAGCAGGCGGTCCGAAGCTTCGGCATCGGGTTTATGATGGCGGGCGGCGAGGACAGCTTCGGGATGGGAGGATATTTTAAAACCCCGATCGAAAAGGCGCTGCCGGTCTCGATGGAGCTGGAAGGCAAGCGGGAGATTCCATCGCTTGGCCTCATACTGGTCATCGACCGTTCGGGCAGCATGGACGGCAACAAGATCGAATTGGCCAAAGAATCGGCCATGCGCACGGTGGAGCTGATGAGAGCCAAGGACACGGTCGGCGTCGTCGCCTTTGACGATCAGCCGTGGTGGGTCGTACCGCCGCAGAAGCTCGGTGATAAGGAAGAGGTGCTAAGCAGCATCCAGTCGATTCCGAGTGCCGGAGGGACCAACATCTATCCTGCCGTTTCCTCGGCGCTGGAGGAAATGCTGAAGATTGACGCCCAGCGCAGGCATATCATTCTCATGACCGACGGTCAGTCCGCGATGAATTCCGGATATCAGGATCTGACCGATACGATGGTGGAGAACAAAATCACGATGTCTTCCGTGGCGGTCGGGATGGATGCGGACACCAACCTGCTTCAATCCTTGGCGGATGCGGCCAAGGGCCGTTATTATTTCGTTGAGGATGAAACCACGCTGCCGGCCGTATTCAGCCGGGAGGCCGTGATGCTGGCCAAATCCTATATCGTGGATAAACCCTTTGTCCCGGCCGTTCAGAACCCGGGCGATTGGGCGAGTTTGTTCCAGCAGGGCGTTCCGGGGCTCTATGGTTATGTCGCGGCAACGCCGAAGTCTTCCGCCCAGACGGTTCTGTCCAGTCCGGAGCCGGACCCGATCCTGTCGCGATGGCAGTACGGATCCGGCCGGACGGTGGCATGGACGAGCGATTTAAGCGGGAAGTGGTCCAAGGAGTGGGTG
This sequence comes from Bacillus sp. FSL K6-6540, assembly GCF_038007545.1. Taxonomy (NCBI): domain Bacteria; kingdom Bacillati; phylum Bacillota; class Bacilli; order Caryophanales; family Bacillaceae; genus Bacillus; species Bacillus sp. FSL K6-6540. Next base: position 5,917,710 of record NZ_JBBOXH010000001.1, on the reverse strand, counting down.
TCGTGGTCCGGGTTCGCCGATACGTTGACCGAAATCGTGAAGTGGACGTTCCCGCAGTTTACGTCGTCGCCCTATGAAGTCACTACCGAGACGGCCGGCAACCAGGTGAAGCTGCAGGTCATCGCCAATGGGGAGAATCCGCCGGAAAAACTGAATGCGGTGATCGGGGATGACGAGGCCGGCGAGCAGACGGTGGAGCTCATTCAGGAGGCGCCGGGCCGTTATACCGGACTCGTCAACGTCTCCAAGCCGGGAGCCTTCCTCATGTCCCTTGAGGACGCGAGCGGGGAAGAGCCGCTGCAAGCTGCGCCGGGCACCGGCTTCGTTGTGCCGTATTCGCCGGAATACCGGCTATCTTCCGGCAGCGGCGAGGAAGCGATGAAACGGCTGGCCGAAGCGACCGGGGGCCGCGTGTTATCCTGGGATGACCCGGCCGAAGTGTTCGACCGGGAGGCGACCTCGCGGATGCAGCTCCATGATTGGAGCTACCCGCTGCTGGCGGCGGCCCTGCTGCTGTGGGTCGCCGACATCGCCGTGCGGCGCCTGGCTCTGCCATGGGGCGCCATCGGCGCACGGATGGCCGCCCTGCTCCGCAGGCGGCCGGCCCCTGCCAGAGAGGCCGCGCCTGACGCCGGCCTCGAGCGGCTGGCGGCGCGCAAAGCCCGCGCCGCCCAGTTCTACGGCGGCAGCTCCGCGATGCCGCTGCCGAAGGCCCCGCCCGCGCGCGAGCGCAGCGGCGCGGGCCACGGTGCCGGGGGCGGAAGCCCTGCCCCGGCACCCGGCGCAGCTCCGGCAGGGGGCCGCAAGGCCCCGCCGGAGGCGCGCGAGTCGCAGCGGGCGAATTCCCCGCTGCGGGAGGAGCGGCCGGCGCAGGCGAAGCCGGCCGCAAGCCAGGGCGCGCGCAAGGGAAGCGCGCCCACGCCGCCACCCCCGCCGCCGAAGGCGCAGGGGGACGGCAGCGGCCGGCCCGGGGAGACCGGGCCGGCTCCGGAAGGAGGCTCCTCCATGGATCGCCTCCTCAAAGCCAAAAAACGCGGCACGCGTTGATGTGCCCCTCAAGCTTCGGTCCGGCTGTCGATGTGCAGCTTAGGCCGAAGCTTTTTCTTTGCCCAAATGCAGTAACTTTTTCCATGCCGCCGATGTCCTCAAAATCGTTTAACGGATGTCGAATCCGGTTATAACCGGACTAATAAGGGAAATAATGCAAGAGGGATGTCGGCAGCCCTGACGACTTTTACACAACATTGACAATTACGTTATGGAAATGAAAGACGTGTGGTGATACAATAAGAGTCAAAATGATATTCTCAACATTCCTAACTGCTCTGATACCAAGCGAATCGGGGCTGGAGGGACGTAAGAAGCCTTCATTTTCGAAGCTTACTATGGAAAAGATTTGAGGAGGACGAATCATGACAACTGAACATAACCAAACGATCGACAACCTGTCCATCGCAACGATCCGGACATTGGCGATCGACGCGATCGAAAAAGCCAACTCCGGTCATCCGGGCATGCCGATGGGATCCGCGCCTATGGGCTACCAGCTGTTCGCGAAGACGATGAATCATAACCCGGACCAGCCGGCGTGGATTAACCGCGACCGTTTCGTCTTGTCTGCAGGACATGGCTCCATGCTGCTCTACAGTCTGCTCCACCTGAGCGGCTATGACTTGTCTATTGAGGACCTGAAACAGTTCCGCCAATGGGGAAGCAAAACCCCGGGGCACCCGGAATTCGGCCACACGGCCGGCGTTGATGCAACGACAGGTCCGCTCGGACAAGGCGTGGCCATGGCTGTAGGTATGGCAATGGCCGAGGCTCACTTGGGCGCGACTTACAATAAAGACGGCTTCAACGTGGTGGATCACTATACGTACGCGATTTGCGGCGACGGCGACATGATGGAGGGCGTGGCTTCCGAGGCGGCTTCCCTGGCAGGTCACCTGAAGCTTGGCAAATTGATCATGTTGTACGATTCCAACGATATCTCCCTTGACGGCGAGCTGAACCTGGCCTTCTCCGAGAACGTGGCGAAGCGTTTTGAAGCATATGGCTGGCAAGTGCTGCGCGTAGAAGACGGCAACGATCTGCCTGCGATCGAGAAAGCGATCGAGGAAGCGAAAGGCGATTCGAACCGCCCGACGCTGATCGAAGTGAAAACGGTCATCGGTTACGGCAGCCCGAACAAACAAGGTAAAGGCGGCCATGGCGGTACGCACGGTTCTCCGCTCGGAGCCGACGAAGCGAAGCTGACCAAGGAATTCTATAAATGGGTATATGAAGAGGACTTCTATGTGCCGGAGGAAGTGCGCGAGCATTTCGGCAAAGTGAAAGAACGCGGCATTGCTGCATATCAAGCGTGGGTGGATCAGTTCGCGAAATACAAAGAGGCTTACCCAGAGCTGGCTGCGCAATTCGAGCGCGGCGAATCCGGCGAATTGGCTGAAGGATGGGACAAAGACCTTCCGAAATACAGCGCGGACGACAAAGCGGTTTCCACTCGCGTGGCTTCCGGTAAAGCGCTGAACGGTTTGACGGCAGGCGTACCGCAGCTGCTTGGCGGATCGGCTGACCTGGAAAGCTCCACCATGACTCACTTGAACGACCTGGCATCTTTCACCGCGGAGAGCTATGAAGGCCGCAACGTGTATTATGGCGTTCGCGAATTTGCGATGGCTGGCGCGATGAACGGTATCGCTCTCCATGGCGGATTGAAAATTTTCGGCGGTACGTTCTTCGTATTTACCGATTATCTGCGTCCGGCCATTCGTCTGGCTGCGATCATGAAGCTGCCGGTTACGTATGTGCTTACACATGACAGCATCGCTGTCGGCGAAGACGGCCCTACGCATGAGCCGATCGAGCAATTGGCTTCCCTGCGCATCATTCCAGGCGTGACCGTTATCCGTCCGGCAGATGCCAATGAGACTTCCGCTGCATGGGCTTATGCGGTTGAGAACACGGATCGTCCGGTAGCCTTGGTGCTGACTCGTCAAAATCTGCCGATCCTCGCAGGCACGGCGGACCATGCGCGTGAAGGCATCAAACGCGGAGCTTATGTTGTTTCCGACGCGAAAGATGGAAACGTGCAGGCTCAAATCATTGCAACGGGTTCCGAGGTTCAGCTTGCCGTTAAAGCACAAGCGGCATTGGCCGAAGAAGGCATTGCCGTACGCGTCATCAGCATGCCAAGCTGGGATCTGTTCGACAGCCAGGATCAGGCTTACAAAGATTCCGTGCTGCTTCCTGACGTTAAAGCCCGTCTTGCCATTGAAATGGCTCATCCGTTCGGATGGGAGCGTTACGTGGGCGACAAAGGCGACATTCTCGGCATCAACACGTTTGGCGCTTCCGCTCCTGGCGACCGCGTCATTGCCGAGTACGGATTTACCGTTGAGAACGTGGTTAGCCGCGTAAAAGGCTTGCTGTAACAACACCCTGATTTAACTCCATATTGATTTTCCGGCACCCGCATCATGCGGGTGCCGTCCATATATCAAGCCATACATATTTTGGAGGAGGAGAGTTGTCGATGTCTCAATTCAAGAATGCGACCGTCACGAAAGCTGCCAATGTGTACTATGAGGGGAAGGTAACCAGCCGCACGGTGCTGCTGGAGAATGGGGAGAAGGTCACGCTCGGCATCATGCTGCCGGGAAGCTATGAATTCGGCACGGACGGCCCTGAAATTATGGAAATCCTGTCCGGCGATTTGCGTGTTCTGCTGCCCGGGGAGCAAGAGTGGTTGGAGATTCAAGAGCCCGCGACCTTTAACGTGCCGGGCAATTCAAGCTTCAAGCTGGAAATCCGCACCGTGACGGATTATTGCTGCTCTTATCCGACGATGTAGCAGGACAAGCGGCGCCTAAAGCATTCATATCCGTGAATATGCCAAAAAGGCTCAAAGCCGATGGCTCTGAGCCTTTACTGTCAATGCCGGATGTCAACGCAGGCCGTAAACGGCGGTTGATATAATGGACTTATTCCTCGGGGATCGTCACGATCTCGCCTTTATATCCGGGAGCCCGGTTGTCAAGCTCTACGTATCCTTCGCCCCATTCTTGGCCGCGATCGAGCAGGCGGTAGCTGGTGACGCCGGAAGGGTAGCGGAATACGAATTTGGCAAGGGTCCAATTGCCGGTATCCGGCTGTTTGCCGATCTCCGCTTTCAACGCAGGCAGGAAGAACAGCTTTTGGTTTGCCGGTGCCTTGGCGGAATAATCCAGCTTGCCCTGCCATTTCAAATATTTGACGCCGCCTCGGATTTCGTAATAGCTGGCGATATCGTTATCTACCAGGAAAAAGCGTTGGGATTGGCCTTTGGGAAAATAATAGTCCACGCCCTGCATTTCCACGGGCAGCATGTCCAGCTCAGGTTTCTTCAATTCGGATGAATAAGGAAGCTTGGCTACAGCGTTCCTGGCGGTGGCCAGATCGGAGCTCTTTAAGTCTGCGATGATATCGGGATCTGCCTTATTGATAAAAGCTGTTTTTAAAGAGCCGTTCCAATAGACGCTGGCATCGAAGGCTTGGGCAACGGCCCTTAGGGGAATCAAGGTCTTGCCGTTATGCAGCAGCGGGGCTGCAGGGAGCGCCTTCTTAACGCCGTTCACTTCCATGCTGGTGCTTCCGGCCGCGAGAATCACCGTTCGGTTATCGCCTTGAATGGTCACCTGTTTCTTCTGGTTGTCGTACTTCATGACGTAGTTCCCCAGAGGCTTGAGATCGGTAAGGGTAACAAAGGTGGTGCCCTGCCTGATCAGCACGTCGCCGCTTGCGGTTACGTTGTTAATGGTAGCGGATGGTTTAACTGCTGCAGAAGCTGGCGAAACGGCTATTGCAGGGGCCAGAACAGCGGTTAGTACGACAGCGGCTGCCATTGCTCTTAATCGTTTGGTCCATTTCATGTTGTAATTCCTCCCTTTGCATAGTAGACGGAAGTGAAACGCAAAAAGTTTCTTGCCGAGAGGGAAATGATGGAATGGCCGAAAAAATAGCTCCTTCCTCCTAGTCCGGATGAACCGAAAACTAAAAAGAAGGAGCCGTTATAGATGCATGGCTTGTCTGGTATTATGGCTGCTGGCCGCCGATCTTCTGGCCGATCCAAGCCTCATAGCACTTCACGACGGCGGAGAGATCCTCGTCGCCATAGCCTTCGCTGGCACCGGCTTGAAACAGGCTCTTGGCCAGGTTCAGCATGGGCGACGGCATCCCGATGCCATCGGTGAGCGAAGAGGCCAGCTTCAGGTCTTTGAGCATGAGCGCCAGCGAGAACTGGTTGCTGAAATCGCCTTCGATGATCTTGCGTCCCTTCAGCTCCGCCGCTTTGCTGCCGGCCGATCCCAGCTGTACGAGCTCCAGGAAGTTGTCTGCCGGTATGCCTGATTTCGCGGCGATCGCGAAGCCTTCGGCCAGTGCCAGGTTGTTAATGCCCACAATCGTATTGTGCGCGAGCTTGGCCACGGCGCCGCTTCCGTTAGGCCCCATGTGAATGACCTTTTTGCCCAGGGTGTCAAAAACGTCGGCTTGCGCTTCGATGACGGCGGCATCACCGCCAACCATGAAGACCAAGGTGCCATCAATCGCTGCAGGCTTGCTGCCGGTTACCGGTGCATCCAGGAAGGAAGCGCCGAGGCCGGAAACGGCGGAGGCAATTTCCTTAACCAGGCTTTCGGAGATCGTGCTGCAGTCAATGACGGTCATCCCGCTCGTCAGGGAGCCAAGCAGGCCGTTCTCTCCGTAGAATACATCCCGGATGGATTGGTCGTTGCTTACCATCGTAATGACAAGATCTTGCCCTTCGGCCGCTTCCCGAGGCGTCTCCGCGATGGAGGCTCCCTGTTCGGCGAGCGGACGGCATTTCTCGTGTGTGCGGTTATATACCGTCACATCGTAATCCTGCTTCAGCAGATTGGAGGCCATGGGAGCGCCCATGGTGCCCAGTCCGATAAACCCGATTTTTTTCATAGTCTATATCACCTTCGATTATGGATTCCTGATCCACTCTATCTTAGCACGGGTTCCCGAAACGAAGCCAGTCTTTGCAGGGAATGGAAGCGGGAGGGAGTCCCGCGCATGAAGAATAGATGACAGTTGGCCCGTGAAACTTGCGGTCTTTATTAAATTAAAGTATCCTATTTCTAAATTCACAGGAGGTTTAAGGCATGTCTAAAAAAATCAAGTTTGATTACAGTAAAGCACTGACCTTTGTCAATCAGCACGAAGTTGATTATTTCGCTGAGCCGATCCGCACAGCTCATGAACAGTTACATAACGGTACGGGAGCCGGCTCCGATTATTTGGGCTGGATCGACCTGCCGACTCAGTACGATAAAGAGGAATTCTCCCGCATCCAGAAAGCGGCCGCCAAAATCCAAAGCGACTCGGACGTTCTGATCGTAATCGGAATCGGAGGCTCCTACCTGGGCGCGCGCGCAGCCATCGAAATGCTGTCGCATTCGTTCTATAACGAGCTGTCGAAGGACCAGCGCAAGACGCCGGAAATCTACTTTGCGGGCAACAACATCAGCTCCACGTATGTTTCGCATCTGCTTCAATTGATCGAAGGCAAAGACTTCTCCGTCAACGTTATCTCCAAATCCGGCACAACGACGGAGCCGGCTATCGCTTTCCGTATTTTCCGTGCGGAGCTGGAGAAGAAATACGGCAAGGAAGAAGCGCGCAAACGCATTTACGCGACGACGGATCAAGCGAAGGGCGCCCTCAAGAAGCTGGCAACCGAGGAAGGCTACGAGTCCTTTATCATTCCTGACGACGTGGGCGGACGTTATTCCGTGCTGACCGCAGTAGGTCTGCTTCCGATCGCGACGGCAGGCATCAACATCGAAGAGATGATGCAGGGCGCGGCTGACGCCTCCAAGGAGTACAGCAGCCCGAACGTTGCCGAGAACGAAGCTTACCAATACGCAGCGGTTCGTAACGCGCTTTACCGTAAAGGCAAAGGCATCGAGATCCTGGTGAACTACGAGCCTTCCCTGCATTTTGTATCGGAATGGTGGAAGCAGCTGTACGGCGAGAGCGAAGGGAAGGATTACAAGGGGATCTACCCGGCTTCCGTCGATTTCTCTACCGATCTGCACTCCATGGGTCAATTTATCCAGGAAGGCAGCCGCAACATCTTCGAAACGGTCATTCAGGTGGCGAACGTATCCGAGCATATTACGATCGAATCGGATCCGGACGATCTGGACGGATTGAACTTCCTGACCGGGAAAACATTGGATTTTGTCAACAAAAAGGCGTTCCAAGGCACGATGCTGGCCCATACAGACGGACAAGTTCCGAATTTGATTGTGACAATTCCAGATTTCACTCCCTATTCGTTCGGATATCTGGTATACTTTTTCGAAAAGGCCTGCGGTATCAGCGGCTATCTGTTGGGTGTCAACCCGTTTGACCAACCGGGCGTAGAGGCGTACAAGAAAAATATGTTCGCTCTGCTCGGCAAACCTGGGTACGAGAAAGAGAAGGCCGAATTGGAAGCTAGACTTTCCGAATAACCCGACACTTTCATTGGATTAGACGTAAGACGCTGAAGGAAGCAGTCCGCTGGCATATCATTGCCGTGGACTGCTTTCTTGGCAATATAGAGGTGGTTGTTGTTTCATGCTGGATCGTTACAAAACGGTGCGTCAGGCGGGCTCCAAGGAGATCGTCATCAAGAAATCGCGTTTCATCGGGCATGTGATGCCGGTAGAGACCGAAGAGGAAGCCGTCGCTTTTATTGAAGAGATCAAGAAAAAACATTGGAATGCTACGCACAATTGTTCCGCTTACATGATTGGCGAGCGGGATGAGATTCAGAAGCAATCGGATGACGGGGAACCGAGCGGAACGGCCGGCAAGCCGATTCTCGAGGTGATCCGCAATCAGGGGCGGAAGAATGTAGCTATCGTGGTCACGCGTTATTTTGGCGGCATTATGCTGGGTGCGGGCGGATTAATCCGGGCGTACACCGACGGAGCCGTGGCTGCGATCGAGTCAGGCGAACCGATTACAAGGGTTCTTCACCGGGAGATTTTCGTGGAGCTGGATTATACCTGGCTGGGTAAGGTGGAGAACGAGCTTCGTAACCGGAACGTACGCATGGGAGAGACAAACTTTGCCGACACGGTGACTTTGACCTGCTTGCCGCTCGATGGTGATGCGGAGAGCTTTATGACTTGGATGGTGGATTTGACACAGGGGCAGTCCTTGATCACGGAGGGAGAGCGGCTTTATTTTATTGAAGGGGAATAAAATAATATGGCAAGAAGAGCAGTCGAACGCGAGTTGTCGAGAGAGCGGATACTGGAAGCAGCCAGGCATTTGTTCATAACCAAAGGATACAGGGCCATTTCGATGCGAAGCATCGGGCAGCATTTGGGTTATAGCCACGGCTCCTTGTATTATCACTTTAAGGAAAAGGCGGAGTTATTCTACGCCATTGTCATGAAGGACTTTAATGATCTAAATGATTTGCTGTTGGAGGTCTCGGTAAAGCCTCCCTGTGACGGGGTATCGAAGCTGGAGCAGCTGATGCTGGAATTCGTTCGTTTCGGTCTGGATAATCCTTACCAGTACGAAATCATGTTCATGATTCGGGACGAAGAGCTGCTGTCCTACTGTCGCTCTGAGCAGGGACGCTGTTTTGAAATGTTTGCTATGCTGGTCCGTCAGTATTTGCTGGAGGAGAATTACAGCGAGGAAGAACGGCGAACCGTTCCGCTGACTTTGTTTTTGTCGCTGCATGGATTTATATCGTATTATATTCAGGACAGAATCGGTTTTGATGAGATTAAACCAGCCGCTCTTACCCATATCAAAGTGTTATGCCGGAGTCTGTACAGCAGGGTCTGATGTTTACATGCTGCCAAGACGTGCAGCTTGGCACTTCAATCCGTTACAACGGCCTAGCGTTGAAACGTCAATCACCTAATGAACCATAAAACAGACAGGTCCGCGCTCCCTTGCATGCACCTGTCTGCTTTTTGTGCTTTCATTTCATTCGCTTGACTGTCGGCATCCGTTGCCGGTTTTATCCTTCCATGATCTTCACATGATATTGGCGCTGCCTCGGTCCGTCGAATTCGCAGAAGTAAATCCCCTGCCAACGTCCAAGAAGCAGGTGCCCGTTCTGAATGATCACGGTCTGCGAAGGGCCGCAGGTGATCGATTTAAGATGGGAGGCCGTGTTGCCCTCCGCATGGCGATACTTGGGATGATTCCATGGATAGACCTCATCCAAAGACATCAGCACGTCCCGTTTCACATCGGGATCGGCGTTTTCGTTGATGGCGATTCCCGCCGTCGTATGCGGACAATAAATCAGGACCGTTCCTTGCTGGACTCCGCTTTGTTTCACGAAAGAGTGGATCTCCCTTGTAATATCCCTCATCTCATCGCGTCCTTGCGTAGCCAATTCACCGGTATACAGCATCTCAATAACCTCCTCAACTTTTTCCATTTCTTTTATTTTACCCGATAAAGTGCAAAAGATGGATTGACGATCGGATTCAGCTTTTGGTAAAGTATGTGTTAAGTAAAACCAAGTATACAAATAGGAAATATAAAGATGGTTTGTGGAGGAGTCGACCGGAATGCCATCCGGAGGCGGGAGGGATACGAGATGACAACATGGATTCGTCATAAAGGTTGGACTTGGGGTTTTCGAAGCACCGTACTGCTTTATTTTCTTGCCTTGATCGTACTGCCGATCTTTGGGGTGTATGTGCAATCATTCTCTGCGGGATGGGGCCATTTTGCGGAAAGCGTAATGGATCCGATCGCCTGGAAGGCCGTGCTGCTTACCATTAAACTGGGCCTAATCTCTACTTTCATCAACGTGCTTATCGGAACGATGATTGCTTGGGTGCTCATACGGTATCGATTTCCGGGAAGGACGCTGCTGAACAGTCTGGTGGATCTGCCTTTTGCGCTGCCGACGGCCGTTGGCGGCTTGATGATTTTGCTGCTGCTTGGGCCGGGGAGCTTGCTTGGAGGCCTGGCGGAGAAGCTCGGCTTTGAAATCGTGTTCCATCAGCCCGCGATCGTGGTCGCCATGCTGTTTGTCACGTTCCCGTTTGTAATCCGGGCGGTTCAGCCGCTGCTGGAAGAGCTGGATCCGCTGGAGGAAGAGGCCGCATATACGATGGGCGCTTCCAGAACGAGAACCTTTTTTAAAGTTATCCTGCCCTCGATGCTGCCGGGAATTATCAGCGGAGGAATGCTGGCCTTCTCGAGGGCATTGGCTGAATTCGGTGCCGTCGTCCTGGTTGCCGGCAACATTCCAGGCAGGACGCTGATCGCTTCGGTATTTATTTTTGGCGAGGTGGAGAGCGATAATCCGGCCGGAGCGGCTGCCGTATCGATTCTGCTTCTTACGCTCTCCTTCATGATCCTCTGGGTGATCAATGCCGTGCAGCAGAGGGGGAGACGAGCTTGAAACGATTATGGATCGGACTTACGTATGCCGTATTTATCATCCTGCTGATCATTCCCCTGTCCCGAATTGCGATCGGTGCGTTCGATAAGGGGCTGGACGGGTTTGCGGAGGGGCTGCTCAGGCCGGAAGCCCTGCATGCCCTGATGATGACGGGTCTGATTGTGGTATTCGTTACTTTTTTGAATGCGTTGTTTGGCATCATGATGGCGCTGTATCTGGTGCGGGCAAATTGGCTCAGCCGAAAGATCAAGGGCATTCTGAACAGCATTGTCGACCTGCCTTACGCTGTTTCGCCGGTCATCGGCGGTTTGATGATTGTGCTGCTGCTGGGACCCGACAGCATCATCGGCGGTTTTTTTGAAGGGATCGGGTTTAAGGTGGTGTATGCGTTCCCCGGCATGGTGATTGCGACGCTCTTCGTCACGTTCCCGCTGATGGTTCGCGAGGTCATGCCCGTCCTGCAGGAGATCGGAAACGATCAGGAGCAGGCGGCCGCGACGCTTGGGGCTTACGGGTGGACCACGTTCGTGAAAGTAACGTGGCCTTCCATCCGGTGGGCCGTCGTATACGGCCTGGTGCTCACGGTAGCCCGTTCATTGGGCGAGTTCGGCGCCGTACTGGTGGTGTCCGGCAACATCATGAACAAAACCCAGACGGCGACGACGCTTGTGTATCAGGACGTGGAGAATTTCAACGTGGCTGCGGCGAATGGAGTGGCGCTGGTACTGGCCGCCTTCTCCGTAGGTCTCTTGCTGCTGATGGAATGGGCCAAAAAAAGAAAGGATGTGCATTGATATGCATGTGGAAGTTCGCGATCTGAACAAGCATTTCGGTACGTTTCACGCCGTCAAGAATGTCAGCTTCGAGATTGAAAAGGGACATCTGATCGGGCTTCTGGGGCCCAGCGGAGGCGGTAAAACCTCCATCCTGCGCATGCTGGCCGGGCTTGAGAATCCGGATTCCGGACAAATCTCCTTTCATGGCCAAGTGGTCAATGACTTGCCGCCGCAGGAGCGCGGCATCGGCTTTGTGTTCCAGAACTATGCCTTGTTTAAGCATATGACCGTGTTTGACAACATCGCTTTCGGCTTGAAGGTGAAGAAGGCCGCCAAGGCCAAAATCAAAGACCGGGTGATGGAGCTGGTGGAACTGACGGGCTTGAAAGGCTTCGAGAGCCGTTACCCGCACCAGTTATCGGGCGGACAGCGCCAGCGCGTAGCCTTTGCCAGAGCGCTTGCGCCCGAGCCGCAGCTGCTCTTATTGGATGAACCGTTCGCCGCCATCGATGCGAAGATCCGCCAAGAGCTGCGCTCCTGGCTTCGCGAGCTGATCGAGCGGGTCGGCATCACGTCGATTTTTGTTACGCATGACCAGGATGAGGCGATTGAAGTCGCGGACGAAATCATGATCATTAATCAGGGGCGCGTCGAGCAGAAGGGAACGCCGTGGGATATTTACAAGGAGCCGAAGACGCCGTTTGTCGCTTCCTTCATAGGCGAGTCCACCGTGATTTCAAGCGCTGCCGAGCTGAAGGGATTTGAGGCAGCGGCTAACAAGAATGCGACGCGCGCATTAATTCGCCCGGAATATATCGAGATTGGAAGCGAGCATGATTTCAGCGTGCTGTCCGCCACGGAGACGGGGATCGTCCGCCATCTGCATTTCCGCGGCAGCGAGTGGCTCGTGGAGGTGGAGGTCAAGGGACATAAACTGATCACCTACCGGTCGCTGGAGAAGGAAACGCTGCAGCCGGGCCAAGAGGTCCGCGTCCTCGTTCATCGGGCATATCTCTTTAACGACGAGCACAGCTGGATCGAGGAAAATCGCCTGAAGGTCGATCCGATGCCGATTATGATCTGATGATTCTAAATAACGAAGGGAAGTGGATTCATGCGGATCTTGAATATGAAACGAATCTCATTCCTGCAAGTGGGCATGGCGCTTCTCTTCAGTTTGCTTATCGCAGGATGTGCCGATGATCAGCCTGTCAATGAAGATGCGATATCGCAGCCGGGCGAGCGAACGATCGTGCTGGGCGCGTACAGCGTAGCCAGGGATGCCTTGTCCGAGATTATCCCCGCTTTTCAAGCCGAGTGGAAGGCACAGACGGGAGAAACCATTCGTTTTCAGGAATCCTACGAGGCCTCCGGAACACAGGCGCGCGCCATTACGGGCGGATTTGAGGCTGACGTCACGCTGCTTGCCATGGAAGGGGATGTCGATAAACTCGTCAGGGCAGGGCTCGTCGACAAGGAGTGGAAATCCCAGCCGTATAACGGCATGGTGACACGCTCGATTGTCGTTCTCGGTACCCGCGCCGGTAATCCGAAAGGGATACGGGATTTCGACGATCTGACCCGATCGGACGTCAAGGTGCTGTATCCGAATCCGAAGACCTCGGGCGGGGCGCAGTGGGACATCAACGCGATTTACGGCGCCGGTCTGAAACAATCGGAAGAGAATGGAAAGCGTGATCCTGCCGAAGCGAAAGCCTTCCTTGAAGCGGTTCACCGCAATGTGGAGTCGCTCGATAAAAGCGGGCGGGCTTCGATGGCGGCTTTTGAATATGGGGTCGGGGATGTGATCGTTACGTATGAGAACGAGCTGCTTGCCCGGATTGCCCAAGGCGTCCAGTATGACATTGTTGTACCGCAGCATACGATGCTGATCGAGAATCCGGCCGCAGTCGTGGAGCGGTTTGCGAAGAAGCACGGCACTGAGGATGTATCGGCGGCTTTTGTGGAGTACTTGCGTACGCCGGAGGCGCAGAACATCTTCGTGAAGCATGGCTTCCGTCCCGTCGAGGAATCGGTGTTTGAACAGACGAAGGAGCGGTTTGCCAACCCGCCGGGGCTGTTCGACATCGAGTATCTGGGCGGATGGGACCAGGTGCGCGAGACGCTGTATTCGAAGCGAGGGGTTTGGTATCAGGTGCTGGCAGGGTTGTGATGCTCGGTGGTATATGGAGCGATTGATAGGTTCATGAGGGATCGTCGCGTGCTGAGTTGCGTATCATCCATGGCCCGTCGGCGACAAAAAAGAGATAAAGCAAGCCGTTCAGGATATCCTGAACGGCTTGCTTATTTGTACGTACAGAACATTAGCATTCGTCTGAATGATGCCTCCTATTTTGCAAATATGCCACGCATACAGATTATTCCGTACCATCTTGCTCTATACGGTTGTTTTGCGCGCTTCCCATTCTTCTCGCAGAATGCCCATGCGAATGGAATCGTAATAGACGCCGTCGTAATACCGGCACTTTCGCATGCGGCCTTCGAGCTGCATGCCCACCTTTTCCGCACAGCGCATCATTCGCGGATTGCCGGACCAGGTCGTAATGCCGACACGGGCGATGGTGAGATTTTGGAACAGGCAATCCACCCACAACGACAGTGCTTCCGTGCCGTACCCGCCGCTCCAACGACCCGGGTCATAAATCAGGATGCCGGCTTCCAGCCAGTGCGAGGCTTCATGCTCCCAATAGAACGTGACGATGCCAATCGTTGTGCCCTCGACTTCGATGAGCAGATCGCTCGGAAATTGATCGGTTTCGAAGTCGGCATTCCACTGCGTTTCAAAAATTTCGTAGGAAATCTGCTTGAGCGGGAAATAAGGGGCGTCGTATTTTTTCCATTCCGGGTTCTTCGTGCCATAGATCAGATTATATAGAACAGGGGTATCCTCGGGTTTCCTGGATCGCAGCGTCACTCTGCTGCCTTCAAGACGAATTTTTTGCATATGTAGAAATTCCTTTCGCTCTGCATGTCTTTTTAGGTATGTTGCTGGAACTATCTATTCATTGTAGCGGTGATGAAGTGGATTGCCAACTAAATTTGGATAAATGATCCTTTATATGAAACATTAGGAGTGTCGATTCCGTCAATAGCAGATAGATGAAAAATCTGGCATTGAAGGGGGACAAGGTGATGTGGAAAAAAAAGATACTCACAGGCCTATGCTTGCTTGTTGGGCTTACCGCCTGCGCTCAGGACAGCGGGATCCAGCCAGGGGAACCGCAGGGCATGGCGCATAAGCAGACCAATGTGAAGGAATTGTCGGCGAAGGAACGCAAAGAGGTATTAGGCAAGGTGGATGCCGGCATGGTGAAAGCGCAGAATGATTTTGGTTTACGGTTGCACCAGGCGTTATCGGATAACCCTGAGTACACGAGCGATAACCTGATTATTTCTCCATACAGCATCACGCAGGCCTTGGCACTGGCTTATAACGGGACTGCGGGCGATACGGCTGCCGAGATGGCCGATATGCTGGGCTGGAGGGGCATGAATGATGCAGGCATCAATGAAGGCAACCGCCAGCTGCGCTCCTTGCTGGAGAACGGAGGCGGCGTTGTGCTGAACGTGGCCAATTCCGTTTGGCACCGGCCAGGTCTTAAGCTAAAGGAGACTTATGCGGAGGCCGTAAAGGACAGTTACGGCGCGGAGGTCAGGGAGACGGACCTTCAGCAGGAGGACGCGATGCATGAAATTAACCAATGGGTGAAAGACAAAACCAGCGGCATGATCCCTAAGATATATCATGAGCCGCCAGGGGGCGTTGCGGTCCTGATCAATGCCATATATTTCAACGGCGGGTGGACGGATGAATTTGATCCGGCAAATACCGTGGATGAAGAATTTACGCTATCTGACGGCACCACTCAACAAGTCCCGATGATGAAGAGGGAAGATAGATACAGCTATAAAGAAGGAGAGTCCTGGCAGGCCATCCGCATTCCATATGGAGATGGCCGCATGCACATGCTGGTCATCCTGCCGAAGGAATCCTCCACGATCGATAAGCTGCATCGGCAGCTGTGGAAGGATGCGTCCGTCTGGAAAGGCGATTACTCGTTCGAAACGGTTCAGCTCAGTCTGCCCAAGTTTAAGGCGGAGCAGAGCTTCGAGCTTCCGGATGCCCTTAAGAGCCTTGGCATGGTCAAGGCATTCGACGCCGCCGAGGCTGATTTTAGCAAAATGGCCGAACAAGGAGATGGATTTTGGATCGATCATGTCACACACCAGACGATTGTCGATGTCAGCGAAAAAGGGACAAAGGCCGCAGCTGTGACAGCGGTGGGAATAACGGAAAGCGCCGAGCCTACAGAGCCGATCGCCATGAATATCAACCGCCCTTTTTTCTTTGCCATTGAAGATCGGGACACGGGTGCATGGTTATTTATGGGGTCTGTTTTGAAACCGTAGCATATACTATACCAACATGCGCCTGCCATAATTTTCACCCAAAAATAGGCAACTTTGTTATAATGGTCGAATAAGACTAAAATGTATAACAAAGGGAGAATAGGATGTGCCTATGACCATACCGAAGCCGAATTTATTCATAGGTTCTTCCAGAGAGGCCATCAAGTATGCAAGGGCGATCCACGAACAGATCAAACGCTCCGCCCAAGTGACGCCTTGGTACGGAGGTACGTTCGGAGCGAATATGTATACGATGGAAGCTTTGGAGAAGCAGCTGGCGTCCAGTGATTTTGGTGTGTTCGTCTTTTCTCCGGATGATGTGGCGCTCATTCGAGGCAAACATGTATTTGTTACCCGCGACAACACGTTGTTTGAGATGGGGCTGTACTGGGGAAGGCTCGGGCGGCGAAGGGTATACTGCATCATTCCGGATCAGGTAGAGGCAGACAGCAGTTCCGTTCAAGACGTGATCGTTAAGGATTATCACCTACTCTCCGACCTGCAGGGCATTACGCTGCTCGAATACGAGCTTCGAAGCGACGATGATTACAAATCTGCCGTCGATGTCGCCTGCGGACATATTCTGAGCGCGATCGAAACCGAAGGATTCTATAACAACCCGAGCACATTGATTGAACAGAAGGATGCGGAGCTGAGACGCAAGCAAAGCGTGCTGCATTTTTTCTGGGAATATAACCGAAACGTGCATGTGAGCGATGAAGCGGAAAAATATCATGCACTGAGTGAAGCCGTCCGAAACTCCTTGCTCCCGCCGGCTGCAGGGGATTTCCGGGTGACCGGCGCAGCCTTTTGGGGACGAAGAGATGAAGGCATTGCCCAAATTGGGGGTAATGTAGGTAAAGGACGGTATTTCCCGTTCGATGGGAAAAAGGATCATTCGCCAAGCAACCAGTCGATTTACGTGATTGATGTCTATAATAGTGGAAAATGGGCATTTTATCACGAAGAGGAAGTTGCGCAGGTGTATGTGTTCTGCTATCCTTTAGGTGTAAATCATGTATTGTCCGTGCATTTTACGGGACATGAGATTCTTACGGATGAAGATCTCGCGGAGGTTGTGGAACAGAATCGTGAGCTGCTTCGTACCATCAGGCATTTAGTTGGAGGGGATTCGTCGTGAGCAGGAATGAGAAGAAGAGAACGTCAGGTCATCCGCAGGGGTCCGCCAATGGCAGCAGCTGGGTGGTTCGGGGGCCCGTACCGATGATGAGTACGCTGAAATCCCGGAAGCGCTCGGTCAGACGCTCAAGCAAGAGCAGTGTATATGTCGGTCCTTCCGTGGAAGGTGTGGATAAGAAGTACGTCAAGGTCATCAGCGGAGCTGTTGACGATAATAAGCCCTCGTTTGCTTAATGAATTGCTATCATAGCCATATCGATCGTATGACATAAATGACGAAAGACCGTTCGGGATGAGCCCGGCGGTCTTTGTTTTTTTCTTCGTGCGCTAATACAATAAAGGAATAAGGTTTGCTTAACCGTGAAGGGATCCAATACATAAAAATGGGGGATACGTGTGAGCGGAGATACATTAACTTTTCTGGGAACCGGGGATGCGATGGGCGTCCCGCGGGTATATTGCGATTGCGAGGTATGCACGGAAGCGAGGAGTACGGGCGTGAACCGGCGATTGCGCTCCTCGGCGATGGTGGAGTGCGGCGAAACGTCCTTCATGATCGACTGCGGTCCGGATTGGCGCGGCATGATGGAGGGGCTCGGGATTCGAAAAATGAGCGATATGCTGATTACGCACGCCCACTTTGATCATATCGGAGGCCTTCCGGAATGGAGCGATGCCTGCAGATGGCAGAGGGAAAAAGGCCGGCTATACGCACCAGCCGAGGTGCTGGACCAGATTGTCCGGCAGTATCCGTGGCTTCCGCGGCAGATGGAGATGACGCCAGTCGATGATGGATTTACATTAGCTGGCTGGGAGATTTCGTGCTGGAAAGTAAACCATGGCAAGAACGGGTACTCCTACGCCTACCGGTTCCAGAAGGACGGGTACACATGGGTATACAATTCGGATTCGATTCATCTCAGCCTGGAGGAAAAGAAGCCGCTGAAAGGCGTGGATCTCCTGGTGCTGGGAACCAGCTTTGTTCATGAAACCGCCCAGTTCGAGACCCGTTCCGTCTATGATATGAAGGAAGCGGCAGAGCTGCTCGCCGAGGTAAAGCCTCGCCAAACGGTGTATACCCATATGTCGCATGACGTCGACGTTCGGAAAGAGCTGCCTCTGCCGGAGGGAGTCCGTGTGGCGGTGGCGGGGATGACCGTGAAATTGAATAATGAAAATATGGAGTAGTCCGGCCATGTGTGCGGCTCGGCGGCTCCCGTGCGGAGCCTATAACGTGAACATGCGGCAAGATTGCCGCTTTAAGTCGCTGGCAGGAAATCCCTCACACAAATCCGGCCATGCCGTATCGTTCAGGGTACAGCAGCTTGAAGCCGGCGTGTTGATACAGCTTGATTCCGGGAACGTCCGTGATGACGGTGACCTCGGCTCCGCTTGGCGCTATTTTTTTCAGACGGCCGAGCAGTTCGGACACGATCGTTTCTTCAAGCCCTTGATCCCGAGCGGAGGCCGCGGCCATAACATCTACCAGTTGAAAATACAAAGCGCCGTCGCCAATCACCCTCCCCATACCGATCAGCCGGTTACTGCCGTCCCGGACAAGGAGGGAGAGCAGGCTGCGGTTAAGAGCCGTCTCTGCGATCGATTCCTCGACTTCAGGCAGCCCTGCATCGAATCGGAGATCGATATATTCCTTAAGCTGTGGAACTTCCTCGGTTATGTGCATATTCATCATGATTCAGCCTCCCGCTGTTAAGAATACGTTCAACTTGCCTCTACACCAACCAATATACTACATTGATGCAAGTGGGAGGCTGCCGGGCGGCGAATTCACCCGCACCCTTGTTGATGCTGCACAAACCTTATCAGAGCACTTTAATGTTTTAATTTAAGGTTTGCCAATGGCCCGCGATTCTGGTAAAGTAGGTTCTCAATCGTGGTCGGGGAGGGGACGGCATGCATTACTACAAGCCGAAAGACATCGCCAAAGAGCTGCATATCAGCACGAGTGCTTTAAGGCATTACGAATCTTGGGGAGTGGTGCCCTCACCTGAGCGGAACGAGAAGGGGTACCGTCTATACACGAAGATGCATCTCGCCTACTTCCGGTGTCTGCGGGCCATGTTCCCCGGGTTCGGTTATGCCGTAACCTATGATGTGATTCGCCATATCCAGAAGAGGGAGATGGATGAAGCCCTCTGGCTCGTGAACGGGGAGCAGGTCAAACTGCAGCAGGAAAAGACCATTGCGGACGAAACGCTTGCCCTGCTTGAGAATCCCGAGCTTGACAGCATCAGGGATAAAAAGCTGAAGGCGCATATGACAATCGGCGAAGTGGCCGAATTGACCAACGTGGAGTCGTCCGCCATTCGTCACTGGGAGAAGGAAGGCTTGATCACTCCCGAGCGCAACCCCGAGAATGGATATCGGCTGTACAGCCCCTCGCATGTCCGGCAGATTTTGCTGATTCGCTCGCTAAGACGAACCGTGTATTACCTGGAGAGCATCAAGGAGATTATTCAGGCCGTGGAGCATCAGAGCATTGAGCAGGCCAAAAAATTGGTCCGCGAAGCGTTGTCGGTCATTCATCAACGAAATCTGCAGCAATTCAACGGCATTCATAAACTGATGGAGCTGTGCATGGAGGTAGGCTTGCTGGAGTTCGACGATGCGGCTCTTCTGAAGCCGATTCTAACATTTAACCCGGATCGGGAATGATCGACAGGTCGCGGCCGCCTTACGCTTCCCAAGGAACCGGTTTGGGGCACGGCATTGGCCCGGTTTATGGACAGGAACAAGCCCCCATGGATATCATGGAGGCTTGTTTGCGCAGCTAGTTATTTTTCGTATTAGCCTTGGTTGAGCACGAATTTATCAATGACATGCTTCACGCCGTCTTCGTTATTCCCCAGCGTAACGTAATCGGCAATCGCCTTAAGCGGCTCAATCGAATTGCCCATAGCGACGCCAAGTCCGGCTGCCTCCAGCATTTCGTGGTCGTTCCAGGAGTCGCCGACAGCGATGGTTTCCTTGAGGTCGCAGCCAAAATGATCGGCCAGGAAGGTCAGCGCATGTCCCTTCGTGCCTTCCTTATGCATGAACTCCAGAAAATGCGGCTTGGATTTGGTAATATGCACTTCATCGCCAAGCAACTCGCGGAATATAGGGATCAGTTCATCGAGATAGTCGGGATCGTCAATAATGAGCATTTTCGGTGTCGGTTTCCGAACCATCGTCATAAAATCAGGCTCGATATAATAAGGCGTCCGGTTCAGGGCGCAGTAATCGATCAGCTTCTGATTCTCTTCGCGGGCATACAGCTTGTCATCGATGTAGGTTTGCAGATGCAGATTGTGCTCCACGCAGTATTCAAACAGCTTTACGGCAGCGTCGACGGGAACGAAGCGTTCGTAAAGAACCTTTTCGTCGAGCAGATTTTTGATCAAGGCACCTTGGTAGGTGATGATGGGAACGTTGAGTCCGGTTTGACGGGCAATCGCCTGGGCTGACGCATAGGCACGTCCGGTTGCCAGCGTCACGACGACGCCGTGGGCGACCGCTTGCTCAAGCGCCTGCTGGACGCCGGGGGTTACTTCCTTATCGTCATTGATCAGGGTGTCGTCAATGTCGATGGCCATCAATTTGTAAGTTGTCATGGGTATCTCTCCTTTTTGATTCTGTCTCTGTCTATACTCTATTGTACCTTCTGTGGCGCAGACTTCAATTCCGCAATCACCATTCCCGCCAAAATGCACAGGCAACCGATGCCGCCGAAAAGCGTAAGCCGTTCTCCGGCAAACAGAATTCCCGTCAGTGCCGCGAATACGGGCTCCGTTGCATAGATGATGGCTACCCTGGACGGCGTCGTGTATTTTTGACAGACGGTTTGGATCCAGAAGGCGAATGCGCTGGTAGGGCCGATGGATACAGCGAGCGCCCACAGCACGTTCGGCTCGGTCAGCTTCTCCATCAGATCCGATGCATTGCCCACATGTTCGGTTAAAGCGGAAGCTATCAGGCTGAATACCCCAACGACGGCCATCTGGAGCGCTGCCAGCAGCAGGGAGGGATATCGGCCGGCATAAACGCCCGTATAACCGATATGGAGTGCAAAACCGATGGCGCAAACGAATACGAGCACATCGCCCTTGTTCAGGCTCATGCCGGATCCGGCGAAGGTGAGCAGGTACAGGCCCGCTGCAGCAAGCAAGGCGCTGATCCAAGTGAATCTGGAGATGGAGTGCTTTAACAGCGCGTACGATATGAAAGGCACCAGCACGACGGACAAGCCGGTAATGAAACCTGCATTGGACGTGGTCGTGTACAGAAGGCCCGCCGTTTGAAAGGCATAGCCGATAAACAAAAAAAGACCGAGCAGGCAAGCATGCAGCAGCATCCTGCCGGATATTAGCTTCCACTGATTCCGGTAAAAGAGGGTGATGATCAATGCGAGGAGCAGGGCCGCTCCCAGAAAGCGGGCCGAATTAAAGGCCATAGGCGGGAGGACGCGCACCGCATACTGAACGATGAGGAACGTGGAGCCCCACATCATGGCCACCAGAAGCAGGCTGATGTCGGCGATACGTGAGCGATTCACTAGGTAGTCATCCTTTCCGATGATGCGAAACTCAAATTGCAGCTTCCCGTACTTTCGTCCCCGGGCGTAAGCCATGGGCAAGTGATCAAATTGTATCCCATATGAGCGGATCGGACAACCATTTTTAAGCCTGCAAAAGTGGAAGGGGTAGACAAAAAGAGGATGATTTTGCTATACTAATGAACCGAACGTATATTCTCATGACCCTGGGCTATCGGACGTGGAGATCGGAAAGCGATCCATCGATTCCATAGTCAGCATTGAGCTTAGAAAGGAAGAATGTCATCATGATGGGCAGAGCTCATTTGATTATCAGCACAGGGGTCACGTTATCCGTCATGGGCATGAGCGGAGTGCCTGTCACGCTGCCTGCCGCGGCAGTGGCTTTGGTCAGCTCGCTGCTTCCCGACATCGACGAGCCCAACTCCCTGCTGGTGCGCAAGGCG
Source organism: Bacillus sp. FSL K6-6540 (assembly GCF_038007545.1). Classification (NCBI taxonomy): domain Bacteria; kingdom Bacillati; phylum Bacillota; class Bacilli; order Caryophanales; family Bacillaceae; genus Bacillus; species Bacillus sp. FSL K6-6540. The sequence goes on along the minus strand of NZ_JBBOXH010000001.1, from coordinate 5,895,915 downwards.
ATTCCTTCCGGGCTGCTGCGAATTCTTCAGCTGGCGATGATTGGCGCCGCCATATTCGTCGTATTCTACGGCAAGGAGTATGCGCCTTGGAATATCGCCCTGGCCGGGCTGATCGGGGTTGTTTCGTACCTGCCGAGCCGGACGCTGCGCCATGTCGTCATGTTCCTGATCGGCTTGGGACTGATTTCCTTCGGGCAGGGCTTCAGCCCATGGAATACGATCGCAGGCAGCGTGCTGATTGCAGGCTCCTTGGTGACCCATCGGGGGTTAACCCATACCGTCTACGCCGCAGCCGGATGGACGGGCCTGCTGTATTTTGCGTCACAGGGCAAGATCGGCGGGGAAAGCCTATGGTTTGCCGGCGGTTTATCCTACTCGATTCATTTGCTCGCAGATGCGCTGACCAACCGCGGAATCCGTCCGCTTCCTCCGTTCAAATGGAGAATCAAGCTGAAGATCATGAGCACCGGAAGCAAATGGGGACGCACGGTAGAGAATGCCTGCATTGTGCTGACGCTGGCCCTTGTTTGGTACGTGTTTATGGCTTCTTAAATCCGGGATATGCAGTTTTACAATGAAAAAGCCTCCCGCCCTTATGCAATGCATACGGGGCGAGAGGCTTATTTAGATTTCAGCCGGATCTATTCCTCAAGAAAGATGAGGCCGATCAGATCGTCGAGCTCGAGGTTGCCGAAGTAATGCTTGACGTCGATGCCGGATAACGCGGTGCGCACCGCCGTTTCTTCGTACCGTTTGCCGCGAAGCAGATTCTCGATATCCGCGACATCGCCGACGCCGAAGAAATCGCCGTAAATTTTAATCTCTCCGATATGCCCTTCACGGATGTCCATGCGGATATCGATGATGCCCACCGGGAACTTCCTCGCATGCTTCACGTTGCTCTCAGGGGACAGCCCGTAGTTCCAATCCCAATTCTGGTAGCGTTCCTTCGAAATCTGGTTGATGATCTCCCAATCCTTCTCCTGAAGCACGTATTGCGGTACTTGATCCGGTTCCATCCCGAAGATCGAGCGAAGCAGCTCCGCGCGGAACTGTTCAATGGTCATGTCGGTGCCAAGCAGCTCCTTGATGTTCGCTACGCGGCTGCGCACGGACTTGGTGCTCTTGGATTTGAACTTTTCCGGATTGGCATTCAGCGAGGCCTGCACGTCATCCAGATTCAGATCGAACATGAGCGTGCCGTGGCTGAACATGCGTCCCCGCGTCGAGAACTGAGCGTTCCCCGAAATTTTCTTCTCGCCGACCTGCAGGTCATTCCGTCCGCTGAGCTCGGCTGGCACGCCCATCTTTTGCAGGAAGTCGATGACCGGCTGCGTGAACTTCAGGAAGTTGTGGAACGACTGGCCGTCGTCCTTCGTAATGAAGCTGAAATTCAGGTTGCCGAGATCGTGGTACACGGCTCCGCCGCCCGACAGCCGGCGCACAACCTGGATGTTGTTGTCGCGAACGTATTCCTGGTTGATCTCTTCGATCGTATTCTGATGCTTTCCGATGATGATGGAAGGCTTGTTGATATAAAAGAGAAGGTAGCTCTCGTCCATGGACAAGTGCTTAAGCGCATATTCTTCAATCGCTAGGTTGATGGATGGGTCGTGAATCCCCTGATTATCGATAAATAGCATAGCATCCTCCGTCGTCACAATTCAAAATGTGGTGCTTCCAGACTATTGTAAACCAATTTGAAGGCAGAGACAAAGCATTCCATGTTGACGAGTCAGGGACGGTAGCGACATAATGATGGCATTACATAACGGCAGGGCTTGCAAGAGCCATGGGCATGGAACGGGAGGAACCCTTATGAGCGATAATAACCAACCTTTGATCGAGGTGTACGGACACGGCGGGGACGTGGAGACGGCGGCGGCTGTATATGGAAGGGCAGCCTCGGCTTTTCTGGATTACAGCGCGAATATTAACCCGCTAGGACCGCCACAAGGGGTCATGGCAGCGTTAGAAGAAGGGATGAGCGCGGTGATTCGTTATCCGGATCCGGGGCACCGCGAATTCAAGAGGCTGCTCGCAGAGGAATTGGGCACCGATGCCCAGTGCATTCTTGTCGGGAATGGAGCTGCAGAGTGCATGGCATTGCTGCTGCTGGGCCTGCAACCTCGAACGGTCGGCGTGGTCGATCCTTGTTTTTCCGAATACCGGGAGTTGTCCTTGAAATTTGGTTCGGACATCCGCTCCGTGTGCGGTCAGCCGGAGCGGGACTGGCGTGCGGACAAGGCGGATATGATGGAGCTGATCGCCTGCACGGATCTCGTATTTGTGGGACAGCCGAACAATCCGAACGGGGTTCAGTACAGCCTGGAGGAAATTCGCGAGCTGGCGGCATGCGCTGAGCAAGAAGGGACCTGGCTGGTGCTGGATGAGGCCTTCATCGATTTCATTCCGCCGGAGGACAGACAGACGTTGATGCCGGAACTGCTGGACTATCCGCGGACGATCATTGTCCGGTCGATGACCAAGTTTTATGCGATACCGGGCCTGCGGCTCGGGTATACGGTTGCCCACCCCGACGTGATACGCGCCATGGCAGGCAAACAGGTGACGTGGAGCGTCAATGGACTGGCGCTGCTTGCGGGAGAGGCTTGTCTTGGCAGCGGCAGGGAATATGAACTGGATACGCTGCAATTGATTCGCGTGGAACGCGAGAAGCTGATACATGGTTTACGAGCGCTGGGGCTTGACGTTACGCCGGGGGAGGCCAATTTTCTGCTGATGGAGCTTCCACGGCCCTGGAATGCAGGGACGTTCCAGCAGGAAATGGGCAGGCGGGGCGTGCTCGTTCGCAGCTGCGCCATGTACCCGGGCCTTGGTGAGCGCCACATCCGGTTAGCCGTTAAGGACGCCGGATCTAACGACAGACTGCTGGCGATAACCGCGGAGGTCCTTGGAAATCCTTCTGCTGACGCGACTTAGGGATTTCTAGCAGCAGATCCATATGAAGAACGCTACAGGTACAGTTGGTTCAGATATTTAAGGAGCAGGGAGAGAAAAAACATGGCAGTACCTTTTCTGAAAGGCAGCAATCGTCCATATAACTCGGATGCATGGCCAGGAGCCATCGTGTCCTTGGATTCGGAGCAGCAGCATCCGCATATTCGGATCTCGCTTCCGAGTCCGGCTGCGTCCATAAGCAGCGCCGTATACGGCGGCGGTTTTCTGCACTTGGACCATATCGTGAACCGTTATGTCGACAAGCATTACGATTGCAGCGATCCGATAAACGATATGGTTAGCTTTATGGCTGGGCACGGCTATCCGACCGATTCCACGGCAGGATTGATGACGGCGGTAAAACTGAAATATGCCTCCATTCGGGAAGCTCGGGGCGAGCAAGCTTCCGTTCTATGCTGTACTACCGCGGGCGTGGGCAATGCTGCCCGCGCCGGGTCGAGACGCACGACCTTCGCGGCTTACCAGCCGGGCACGATCAATGTCGTGCTGGCGGTGGACGGAAGGCTGACGCCGGCTTGCATGGTGAACGCCATGCTGACGGCAGCGGAAGCGAAAGCCGCGGCGCTGCATGACCTGGGGGTGAAGGATCATGAAACCGGAGCCGCCGCCACGGGAACGACGACGGATGCGATGGTCCTTGCGGTCAGCGGCAATTCAGCCTATGACGTGAATCATCATTATGCCGGAACCGCGACCGATCTGGGCGGCATGATCGGACGTCTTGTCTACGACAGCGTCACGGAGAGCATCGCCGCCGAAAGAGAGGATCGGATATGACCGTCGTATGGGTCATATGGGCGGCGGTCGCGCTGGACTTGCTGATCGGAGATCCGAGATGGCTGCCGCATCCCGTCATCGGCATGGGGAAGGCGATCCGCCGGGTCGAAGGGTGGATACGCCAGCGGACGACTTCCGCCCAGGGACTGAAGCGGGCGGGGATATTGCTGCCGGTGATCGTGGCCGGCGGCTCCTTCGTGCTGGCTTGGCTGCTGCTGGAGCTGTGCGCAGCGATTCATCCTTGGCTTGCCTGGGGTGCGGAGATCGTTCTCATTGCGACTACGATTGCGATCAAGGGGCTGCGCGAGGCCGGATTGGAGGTGTACGGCCATCTTCGTTCCGGGAATATTGCCGAGGCCAGGCAAGCGCTCAGCATGGTGGTCGGGAGGGACACCGCTCATCTGGATGAGCCGGAAATTGTGCGGGGGACGGTGGAGACGGTTGCGGAAAATATCGTGGACGCGGTCATCGCTCCGCTTTTTTTTGCCCTGATCGGAGGGGCGCCGCTTGCGATGGCCTACCGCGCCGTGAATACGCTGGATTCCATGGTCGGTTATAAAAACGAGAAGTACCTGCATGTAGGCTGGGCCTCCGCCCGGCTGGACGATCTCGCCAATTGGATACCGGCACGCCTGACCGCCGGGCTGTTGACCGTTGCGGCGGCGATGTTTTCGCTGCAGTGGAAACAAGCGATCAAGATGGTTAAACGAGATGCGCGTAAGCATCCCAGTCCGAACAGCGGCTTCCCGGAATCGGCCGTTGCCGGTGCCCTGGGGATTCGCCTGGGAGGCGAAAATTCGTACCAAGGCGTAATCTCGTTCCGGGCTTTCATGGGGGACCCCGACCGACCGCTCGAAGCGGAGGATATCAGGGTGACAAACCGTCTGCTTGTGGGCGTATCGGTTTTGTTTACGATGCTGGGTACCGCGGTGCTCGGACTTGCTGCCGCGGCAGGAGGAAGCCTATGGATATGAGGATCATTCTGCATCTGGTCCGCCACGGCCGCACGTTGTGGAACGAGGAGCGCCGTTATCTCGGCCATGAGGATCAGGGAATTCTGGCTGAGGGAAGGGAACAGCTCCTCCCGCTGCGGGAGGAACTTCGTTGCAGGCATTTTGTCCGGATCTATTGCAGCGATCTCCTCCGCTGCCGGCAGACGCTCCATGTGATCTTATCGGATTCAAAAAGGGGTGCTGTTCCTGATGATGACATATTGGGCCAGTTTATGCCGAGCGTACGATATGACCCACGGCTGCGCGAACTGGATTTCGGGGATTGGGAAGGAAAGACCTACGAGGATTTGAAGACGGATTCCCTCTACCGGCGCTGGATCGATAACCCTGCGGAAGTTACGCCGCCTAGCGGGGAGAGTTGGGAAGCTTTCGGTTCCCGCGTCCAGGCCTTTTTGTCGGGATTGCATTTGGATGTGAAGGAATTATTGCATATGGAGGAAGCTCCGGATACCCTTGCGCAGGCAGAGGCAGAGGCAGAGGCAGAGGCAGAGGCAGAGGCAGAGGCAGAGGCCAGGCGTGGTGATGATGGCCGTGGAACGCTCGCTGAAGGAGTTGACGTGCTTGTGGTCACCCACGGCGGCGTTATTCGGGAGATGGTAGCGGCTACCGTGCCGGATACGGAATTCTGGGCGACGTCGGTTATGCCGGGCGAGGTGCTCAAGCTGCAGCTGACATGGGACGGAGCACTTTGGCGGGGCGTACGGTTAAGCGAACAAAACGAAAACGTATGATTTCGGTCGGAATAGGCGATAACGGGCTAAATCGGTGTCATGACGCAATCGAAACGCCCGAAACTTTCAGTTGTAAGGGGATGGTTTATCGCCTATAATCTTGTGCAGAGAAACCATGCTTGGCCTATCATCCATAAATTCATATGATTTGCGAGGGTCCCGGACAGAGGGCGTTATTGTTTTCTGCCGGGTTAATAGGGAAGCCGGTGCAAGTCCGGCACGGTCCCGCCACTGTGAAGCAGGGACTTTTCCATATGCCACTGAGCCTTTAGCGCTTGGGAAGGCGGAGAAGTCGTTACAACCTGCAAGTCAGGAGACCTGCCCTCAGCGAATGAAAGACGGTCCTTCGAGGAGAGGATTACGTTTACCGGACGCATGGAGCCATGCGGACGGAAGTTTAAGGCGCCATCGTTGAACGGTTATCCCGGCGTCCTTATGATACAAACGTAATCCCTGAGTCCTTGTCATCGAGGAGTCGGGGATTTTTGCTTCTTAGGGTATGAAGATTGAACGTTTCTTACCAGTTAAGGATCGGCCGAAGGAATTTAGACACGCCTGCGCCAGGTTCTCAATTATGTTTAGGGGGATTCCAAGAGATGAAAGCATTAAACAAAACATGGTCCGTACTTCTGGTAGCCATACTGATGGCCCTGGCCTTGATCGGCTGCGGCGGCGAAGAAGCAGCACCGAAGGATGCGACGCCGCCGGCACAGCAGCAAGAGCAGAATAACGAAGCGCCGGCGGATTCGGCGGAAGAGCTTAAGACCACGTATCCGCTGACCGTCAAGGATTCAACGGGCGTGGAAATGACGTTTGAGAAAGCGCCGACCAAGATTGCGTCCCTGACTCCGTCCGAGACGGAAAAACTGTTTGCATTGGGACTGGACGAGGAGATCGTTGGCGTATCCGATAACGACGATTACCCCGAAGCGGCCAAATCCAAGCCTAAACTGGGCGGGTTCCAGGTGAATGAAGAGGCGATCATCGCAGCCGACGCCGATGTGGTATTCGCGGCTTCGATGAATGCCCAGAATGCCGAGAAATTGCGCGAGCTTGGCGTTACCCTGTTCGTCAACGATCCGAAAACCATCGATGCGGTGATGGAGAACATCGAGCTGATCGGTCAAATTACGGACCGTCAAGCCGAGGCGAAAGCGGTCGTCGATCAGATGAAGCAGGAATGGGCTGCCGTTACGGAAGCCGTGAAATCCGTGAAGGATGAAGACAAGAAGAAAGTGTACGTGGAGTTCTCTCCGGGATGGACCGTCGGCAAAGGCGAGTTCATGGATGAGATCATTACCGCAGCTGGCGGCGTCAATGCAGCCGGCGATGCGGAAGGCTGGTTCGAAATCAGCGAGGAGAACATCATCGCCGCGAACCCGGACGTTATTCTGTACACGGACGATGTGGTGGACGAAGCCACCAAGAAAACATTGGATCAGCTGATCAAGGAGCGCGGCGGCTGGGATCAGATCGAAGCCATCAAGAACGATCAGGTTATTTCCGTGGATGCCAATCTGCTCAGCCGTCCGGGCCCGCGCGTGACGCAAGGACTGATAGAAGTGGCGAAGGCCGTTTATCCGGAATTGATGAATCCATGAGTAAAAAACTTGCAGGATTCGGTGCGGCCGGCCTGATCCTTTTACTGCTAACCTTGGTTGTCAGTCTCGGAATCGGCTCCGTTCACCTGCCTGTGAGAGAGATTGGAGCGATGCTGCTGCACCGGCTGCCGGGAATCGGCGATTCCATCGTTCCAGGCTGGGAAGCTTCCTCCGAGCAAATCCTGATGAAGGTGAGATTGCCGCGGATCCTGCTCGGGATGCTTGTTGGAGCCTCCCTGGCGGTGGCCGGAGCCGCCTTTCAAGGCGTGCTTCGCAATCCGCTGGCGGATCCGTTTACGCTCGGTGTGTCCTCGGGTGCTGCGCTTGGCGCGGCATCCCTGATTTTTTTCGGAATGGAATATTCCTTTGCCGGAGGTTACACACTGCCGGTTGTAGCGTTTCTGACCGGAGCAGGCACCCTATGGGCTGTTTTGCTGCTGGCAAGGGATCAAGGAAAACTGCCGATCCATGGGCTCATCCTGTCCGGGGTGGTCATGCAGTCATTTCTGGGCGCCGTCGTTTCGTTTCTGACGGTGATGTCCAAAGATACGGTGAACCAAATCCTGTACTGGACGATGGGAAGCCTGAGCATGCGCGGATGGTCGTATACGGCCATCCTTTTCCCGTATTTTGCAGTGGGTTTCGTATATCTATGGAGCAGGTCGCGGGCGCTTAACATTTTGTCGCTCGGGGAACGGCAGGCCGCTCATATGGGATTGAATGTCGATCGTCTGAAGACCAGCGTGCTGATCGTCGCTACCCTGCTTGCCGCGGCAGCCGTATCGGTTTCCGGCGTGATCGGGTTCGTCGGGCTTGTAGTGCCGCATATGATTCGGCTGATCACCGGCTCCGATTACCGCGTGATTGTTCCCCTGTCGGCGCTGGGCGGCGCGATTTTCATGGTTTGGTGCGATACGGCAGCACGCTCCGTCTTGGCGCCGACGGAAATCCCGCTCGGGGTGGTCACGGCATTCATAGGCGCTCCGTTCTTTGCTTATCTGCTGTACCGGAACAAAAAACGGCGCAGGGAGGGGTTATCATGATTACGGCCCAAGGGCTTGGCAAAGCCTATGGCAAGGCGTCGATTCTATCCGGGGTGGACCTTCACATTGCCGAAGGGGAATGGTGGGGGATCATCGGACCGAACGGCAGCGGCAAGTCCACCCTCATGCAGCTGTTATCCGGCGTGGAGAGTCCTACGGAAGGAAGCGTGACGCTTCTGGGCAAGGAGCTTGGACGCTATAACCGGAAGGCAATGGCCCGAATCGTGGCGGTGCTGCAGCAGGAGGGACTCGACCCTACCGATTTTACCGTCCGGGACGTGCTGGAGATGGGGCGATTCCCGTTCTTGAACTGGCTTGGCCGTGAGGATAAGGATGCGGCCCCGCTTATCGAGGCCGTTATTCGAAAGCTGGATCTGAACGGCCTGGAGGAGCGCCGGCTTACCGAGTTAAGCGGAGGACAGCGCCAGCGTGTCGCTTTGGGCAAGGTGATGGTCCAGGAGCCTTCGCTGCTGATGCTGGACGAACCGACGACCTATCTGGATATCCGCTATCAGCTTCAGTTCATGGATATGGTGGCGGAGTGGCGGAACTCGTCCGGCATAACGGTGATCAGCGTACTGCATGACCTCAATCTGGCTGCTCAATTCTGCGATAAGCTGCTGGTTCTGGATCAGGGACGGATCGCAGGGGTGGGCAAGCCGGAGGACGTGCTGACGGCAGCGTATATCCGACGGATTTTCCGGGTGGAGCCCTCCATCGTGACCCATCCCGAGAATGGGGCTCCGCAGGTGCTGTTAACGGCGAACAGCACCTGGTCCTAAAGCGGTGTTGCCGCAGGTTCAGCCGCGTTGTAAGATTTAGGAGCAAGAGGAAGGAGGCCGTTTCATTGACGGATACACTCACAAGTCGTTTGAAGGGAATTACCGCTAACATTAAACCGCTGGATGCCGAAGCGCAGGCGGAAACCGCCGCCTATTTGGATACGTTGACGAAGCCTCCGGGCAGTTTGGGCAAGCTGGAGTCGCTGGCGATCCAATTAGCGGGAATCACGGGGAAAATGAAGCCCTCGTTTACCAAAACATCCGTGGTTGTCATGGCTGGCGATCATGGGGTGTGTGATGAAGGAATCAGCGCATTTCCGGCCGAGGTGACGCCCCAAATGGTGATGAACTTCCTGAATGGAGGGGCGGCCGTTAACGTGCTGGCCCGTCAAGCGGGGGCAGACGTTCATTGCGTGGATATCGGCGTAGCGACCGAGCTGACCCATGAGAGGCTCCTGTCCCGGAACATTGGCAGAGGAACCGCCAATATGGCCAAAGGACCCGCAATGACAAGGGAAGAAGCGCTGCAATCCGTAGTGACCGGAGCTGAGGTGGCGGCAGAGCTGGTTAAACAAGGCACGCAGATGTTCGTAACCGGAGAGATGGGCATCGGGAACACGACGCCAAGCGCGGCTATTTTCTCGGTTCTGTCCGGCAAGCAGCCATCCGAGGTTGTGGGACGAGGAACCGGCGTGACGGATGAACGGCTGAACCATAAGATTCGTGTTGTGGAACGGGCGATACAAGTCAATGCGCCTCATGCCGCCGACCCGCTCGACGTGCTGGCCAAAGTCGGGGGCTTCGAAATCGGCGGATTGGCCGGATTGATTCTGGGGGCGGCTGCTCATGGATGTCCTGTCATCATTGACGGATTCATATCCAGTGCCGCGGCGTTGGTTGCCAAATCGATCTGCCCGGATGCCCTTCCTTATATGATTGCTTCCCATGTTTCGCATGAACAGGCGCATGTTCTTCTGCTGAAAGAGCTGGGACTCCAGCCGATGCTGCAAATGGACATGCGTCTTGGCGAGGGGACGGGCGGTGTGCTGTGCCTTCATCTGGTCGAGGCGGCGTGCAGGATCGTGAACGAGATGGCGACGTTTGAAAGCGCCGGCATCAGCGGAGGAGCCGTATGAGTCATCGTGGAAGCGTGTTGGTTACGGGCGGAGCGAGGAGCGGGAAGAGCTCGTTCGCGGAGAAGCTGTGCATGAAGCGCGCCGATTCCGGTACATATATAGCGACTGCGCAAGCCTATGACGATGAGATGCGGGAACGGATCCGGATTCATCAAGACCGCAGGCAGGATTCAGCCTATGGTTGGCAGACGGTGGAGGAGCCTGTCGCACTGCCCGAATTGCTGGAAACGCTCGGCCAGTCAGCCTCGGATGCCCCTGCGGTGGTAGTGGACTGCCTGACGCTGTGGCTTACGAATGTGCTGCTGCAGGCCGAACCTGAAGGCACGGCCGTCATGGAAGAACGGCTGGGGCTTCAAATCGGCAGGCTGGCAAGAGCGGTTCAGGTATACCCGGGCATGGTTATATTGGTAACAAACGAAGTGGGTTCAGGGATTGTACCCGAATATCCGCTGGGCCGGATTTATCGCGACTGGGCAGGGATCATGAATCAACGACTGGCCCAGGTCTGTGACGAGGTATTTCTGGTGACCGCGGGAATTCCAATGGAAATCAAGAGCAGGGAGTATCGGATATGAGCAAGATGATCGAAGCGGCTGCGGCCGCTTTTCAATTTTTATCGAGGCTTCCCGTGCGGAGGGAAATTCCCTTTACACCCGAAGTTCAACAGCGGAGCGTCGTTTTTTATCCGTTCGTAGGGGCAGTCATAGGTGTTATCGTTGCCGCATTGGGACTGGGCTTAAGCTTTGTGCTGCCTTCCTTTCCTGCTGCCGTTATCCTGCTGGCTGCATGGGTAGCATTAACCGGAGGGCTTCATCTCGATGGCTGGATGGACAGCGCGGATGCGCTGCTGAGCCATCGGTCGCGCGAACGAATGCTTGAAATTATGAAGGATAGCCGGGTAGGCGCGATGGGGGTCATGGCCTGCATGCTGCTGCTCCTTCTGAAAGCTTCCTTAATCATGTCCGTTTGGGATTTGTCTGAGGGGGTATGGAAGCAAGAAGCGTGGCTGCTGGTGCTCGCTCCGGTCTGGAGCCGCTGGTTTATGGTCCACGCCATGTATCGATGGCCGATGGCACGGGGAAGCGAGGGGCTGGCAGCTTTGTTTCACGGACTGTCCGTTAGAAGGAGGTCGCTGGCAGGCATAGTCGCGATCCTGTTAACGCTGGTTGTCATAGGCCTTCTCTGGTGCACGACAAGCACACTGGATCTTGCGGCGATCGGAATCGGAGGAATCCTCGTCATCCCGTTGGCAGCCTGGGCCGTTGGAAGTTTGACGGCCGAACGGATGAGCCGAAGACTCGGGGGACTGACGGGAGATACCTACGGGGCGTTGAATGAATGGATCGAAACGATTGTGTTAATTTTGGTAGTTCTCCTTTTGAAGTTTACATGATATGATGGTAGAGCAATGCGGTGGTATTCCGATCAACATAGTCGACATAATTCACGTCAACAGAAAAATAACGTTTTTGACAGGAATTTTCTCAAACGGGTAATGATATGTTTAGAGTGGGCTATGAGATGGATATGAATACATACTAGCGCACTTATGACATGAGGATGACGCAGTATATCCTTATTTATAGAATGGGAGGAATCATTAGGATGGAAACGCTTTGGGTTATCATCAATGTCCTTGTTCTGATTCTGCTGGTCGGTATTTTGTACTGGATGCAGAGAAAGCATTACTCGTTTACCAAACGCGTGTTTGCCGGACTTGGACTGGGTGTGTTGTTCGGAGTGGCACTGCAGCTCATCTACACTTCGACCTCCGATGTGGTGGTGAAATCCACCGATTGGTTTAATCTGGTTGGCTACGGTTATGTCAGACTGCTGCAGATGATGGTCATTCCGCTGATCATGGTGTCGATCATATCGGCCATCATGAAGCTGAAGGGCGGAAAGAACCTGGGCAAAATGAGCGGACTGATCATTACGGTGCTGCTTCTGACGACGGCGGTAGCCGCCGCTGTCGGAATTACGACCGCGCTGGCGTTCGATTTGTCCGCCGTCAATATTCAGGGCGGCGCTGCCGAGGAGCAGCAGGGCGCGCTGCTGCAAGAACGGCTCGGGGATGTCGAGGGCCGTACGCTGCCGCAGCAGATTCTGGATTTCATTCCGAGCAATCCGTTTGCCGACATGACGGGAGCACGAAGAACTTCGACGATTGCGGTCGTCATATTCTCGGCATTCATCGGGATCGCCGTGCTCGGGTTGGACCGTAAAAACAAGGAGCAGGCGGAGACCTTCCGCAACATGATCTCCGCCGTATACGGCGTGGTCATGCGTATCGTGACGCTGGTGCTTCGTCTGACGCCTTACGGGATTCTGGCGCTGATGGCCAAAACGATCGCCACGACCGATCTTGCGGTGATCATGAATCTGATCGATTTCGTTCTGGCTTCATACGTGGCCTTGATCGCCATGTTCATTATCCATCTGGTGCTGCTGGCGATATTCGGGTTTAATCCGTTCAAGTATGTCAAGAAGGTGTTCCCAACGCTGACCTTTGCCTTTACGTCGCGTTCCAGCGCGGCTACGATCCCGCTTAACGTGCAGACCCAGAACAAAAAGCTGGGCGTCTCGGAAGGCATCGCGAACCTTTCGGCATCGTTTGGCGCCACGATTGGACAGAACGGCTGCGCGGGCATTTATCCTGCCATGCTGGCCGTCATGATTGCACCGACAGCCGGCGTGGATCCGACGTCGTGGTCGTTCATCCTGACCTTGATCGTGGTCGTTATGATCAGTTCCTTCGGCGTGGCGGGTGTCGGAGGCGGAGCTACCTTCGCATCGCTCATCGTGCTCTCCACGATGAACCTGCCGGTTGCCTTGGCAGGCCTGTTGATTTCCGTCGAGCCGCTGATCGATATGGGACGGACGGCACTGAACGTGAATGACTCCATGACGGCCGGCGTGATTACCGGGAAAGTCATGAATGAAGTGGATAAAGACGTGTATAACGACGACAACATTGAACTGGATATGGTTCAGGCATAATGAACGCATCCAGGGGAGCCATCTTGCAGGCAGTGTTTCTGCCTGCAAGATGGCTCTTCTGCGTGAATAGAGAAAGCCCGAATACCGTAAGCGAAACGGTGATTCGGGCTTTTATTCATGCTGAACATGCTTTATCCGATGACGGTCAGTTCTTTCGGGATTGAGGTCAGCACCTCGACGCCATCGCCGGTCACGATGACATCGTCCTCGATTCGCACGCCGCCGACGCCTTGCAGGTAAATGCCGGGCTCGATGGTGAAGACCGCCCCAGGCTGCAATATGTCCTGATTCAACCCGTGAACGGACGGATATTCGTGGACATCCATGCCAAGCCCGTGACCCAGGCGATGTACGAAGGCATGGCCGTAACCTGCGTCGTCAATCACTTTGCGTGCCGCTTGGTCGATCGAGCCATAGGTCACGCCGGGTTTGACGGCCTGAATCCCGGCCAGATTCGCAGCAAGAACCGTCTCATAGATGTTAACGGCTTCCGGCTTCAGATCGCCTACCGCAAAGGTACGGGTAATATCCGACGCATAACCGCCGGCGTATACTCCCAAATCGAACATGAGCAGATCCCCTGCTTCGATTCGGCGCGCACCCGGAACGCCATGAGGCAAGGCGGTGTTGGGGCCGGATAATACCATCGTGGCGAAGGAGGGCGCGTCCGCGCCAAGCTTTTTCATCAAGTATTCCAGTTCCGCGACAAGCTCCAGCTCGCTGATGCCGATTTTTACCCGGGCCATGCCTTGCGTCAGAACATCTTCGACCAGCCTCACCGCATTCTTGATGATCTTCACTTCCTCGGCAGACTTTCGAATCCGAAGATCCCGCAGCGCAAGGCCGACATCTTCGATGCGGTCCGCGTTCACATGTTGCCGCAGCTGTTCATAGCGGGAGACGGTCAGCTGATCCTTCTCCAGCGCCAGCGTTCCGGCGCTGCCTTGAATCTGTTCCTTAAGCAAAAGGTAAGGGTTATCGGTATCCTGATGCGTGACAATGTTCTTCACGGTTGAAGCGGCCTCGGCCGCGTTCGCGTCCAATGCCGGCACGATCAGCACCGGATCATTGGCGGGGGAGAGGAGCAGGCCGAGAAAGCGCTCATGGGGATCGCTCGCAAAGCCGGTCAAATAATAAACATGCTTGGGGTCTGTCACCAGGACATGATCCCAGCCCTGATCCTTCATGGATAACAGCAAACTTTGCAATCGTTCGTTCATCCTGTTCATTCCTTTCTTTACTCAAAGACGTTCATCATGCCGTTAATGTAAGGGTATCGCGTTCCATCGCGTAAGTAAAGTTTTCCTCGTGAATGAATCGCGGCTTGAGAAAATAGAAGCGTTTTTCCGTTACCTCTTGTACAATAGATCTCGTAATAAAGACATCTATTCGGAGGTAGAGCATCGTGACGCATCCATACCGTATCGATTATGCCGTCAAAGAGGATTTGCCGGCCATTGTGGACATTTACAATTCAACGATTTCAAGCAGAAAAGTAACGGCCGATCTGGAGCCGGTCACGGTGGAGAGCCGCATACGCTGGTTTGAAGAGCACAGCAACGATTTTCGCCCTCTTTGGGTCATGCGATCTGATGACGGGCTGGTTGCGTGGATGAGCTTTCAATCCTTCTATGGCCGTCCCGCCTATAACGGGACAGCTGAAATCAGTATCTACGTTAACGAGAAATATCGCGGCGTTGGTGCCGGCAGCCTATTGATCCAGAAGGCCATCGAGGAGTGCCCGCGTCTTCGCGTCAGCAACCTCGTCGGATTCGTATTCGGTCATAATGAACCAAGCCTCAAGCTGTTGAAGAAGTTCGGCTTCGACCAGTGGGGGCTTCTCCCAGCGGTTGCGGAGCTTGACGGAGTCAAGCGGGATCTGGTTATTGTAGGACGTGCGATCTAAGTACCGATACGTGAAGGATAAATTTAAGGTCCATAAGAGAAGTCATCGCAGCGCGAAGATGAAGCTACGTGCAAACCCTTCATGGTATTCTGCATTCCAAACCTTAACCGATATCCAGTACACTTGGGGAAAACAAGGGACGAAAAGGGTGTGGAGGATGTGAAGGCAGAGATTCGCATATATCAAGCAGAGCTGAAGGATCTGGACAAAGCGGCAGCGCTGTTGAATCAGTATCGGCAATTTTATGAGCGGGAAGATGATCTGGACGGGGCCCGGGAATATATCAGGGAAAGGCTGACCCATGGCGATTCCGTCATATATTTAGCGGACTGCACCCGCTGTGAATCCCTGGCCACGCCAGGCTTTCTACAATTATATCCATCCTTCTCGTCGCTATCCATGTCCAGGTTGTGGATTCTGAATGATCTGTACGTGGATTCCGAATATCGCGGGCTTGGCATTGGAAGGGAACTGCTTCATCAAGCCCGTGCGCACGCCGTTCAGACCAAGGCCAAAGGCTTGACACTCTCGACGCAGCTTCACAACACGGCCGCTCAACGCCTGTATGAATCCGCAGGATATAAGCGGGACGATGAATTTGTGCATTACCATTTGGATTTATCCTGACGCAGTGGGCATCCAGAACAAACAAAGACGATACCCCTAAGGAGTTATCGTCTTTGTTCTTTATTGATAAATCGAACGTATTTTTCGAAAAACCTCAACCCGGGCAATTTTCAGCTCCCACATTTGGTCCAGCAGCTTCCGCTGTATATCTTTATCGTCTGTTGCTTTCAATTCATGATACAGGGCAGACATCCGTTCATTGATTTGATCCACGCATTGCCACAGCTCCTGTTCCGTGCATTCCTCCGACTTCGCTTGTTCCTCGCCCAGCGATTCCTGCATGTGGTGAAGCGTACGAATGATGTCTGCTTGCCACTTCCGATCTTCCAAGCGAATCGCCAAATTGAGAAGATCCAGATAATCATCAAGGGACAGAGATGTCGGTTCTTTATCGCCATGTTCCATGTTGAATGCCCCCTTAGAAAACGTATAACCTGTTTATACCAAGTATTATACTTGGAATTATGAGTTTTTCAAGTGAAAAAATAAGAGAATATTGTCATAAACATGCTTTCGATTGTTGCAACCGTGCGCAGGAATCAATATAGTTTACATAGGACCGTATTTTTCCAATCCAAGGAGTTATATGAATGAAGGTAATTCTCGTAGATGACGAACCGTTGGCCTTGAAGTATTTAGAACGTCAGCTGTTAAAACTGGATACCATGCCTATAGATGTAATCGGTACGTATACGAATCCTTTTGAGGGGCGAAAGGAAATTCTTGCAAGGGACGTGGATATCGTGTTTTTGGATATCAGCTTGCCGGAATTGAACGGGATCGAGCTGGCGGAGCAGCTGCTGGAGCAGAAGCCCCATCTCTGCATTGTATTTGTGACGGGATATCACGAATATGCAGTTACCGCATTTGAATTGAATGCCGTCGATTATATCGTCAAACCGGTCCAGATCGATCGAGTAGCCAAAACGATGGAGCGGTTGCGAAGTCGCATTGCGTCCAGACCGGAAGAGGTCCTGAACCCCAATCGTAAAATTCGGATGACGATGTTCCGCCAGGTTATGATCGAACAGCCGAACGAGCAGGGGCAATTCGCCATGCTTCATTGGCGGACAACCCGGGCCCAGGAAATATTCATTTACTTGCTGCAGCATCGGGGGCAGCTGGTGCGCAAGTCAGCACTGATCGATATGCTATGGCCGGAGTTTGACATGGATAAGGCCTATCCCCAGCTGTATACCGCCATTTATCATATCCGAAAAACATTGGAGCCCTATGATACCCGATTTCAAATCACCAACACGACGGAAGGCTATGTGCTGAATGTGGAAGACGTGCAGCTGGACATCGAGGAGTGGGAGAACTGGTTCATGGCGAACCCCTCGGTGTCGGCCGATTCGATAGAGGGCCATCTTGAAATGATGAAGCTGTATACGGGCGATTATCTGCAGGAATATGATTATTGGTGGGCGGAAGGCGAGCGTCAAAGACTGAAGGAGCTGTGGCTCAGCGTATCGTTATCCATGGCGGAATGGTATGTGGATCAGGAACGCTTCGAAGAGGCCGTACTGTGCTTCGCCTCGATCCAGAGGCTGCACCCCTTGGAAGAGAAGGCCTATTTTTCATTGATGAAAATATACGGCTTGCAGGGGAACCCAGCCCAGGTACACCGTCAATTCAGCCTGCTGCGTCAAGTGCTGGAAGATGAGATGGGTGAGGAGCCAAGCCCTTACATCAAGAAATGGTATGACGAGTGGAGCGATGGAATCCAAATCACCCATATACAATAAATGATCTACCAAGCAATCATAAGATAGGGAATCACCGGCCGCTATGACCGGTGATTTTTTTGTATGCGTCAACCGAAGGGCTGTTCTTTTTGGTTCCTGTTCAGAAATTGTAGAGGACCGCCTCTTATACTGTAGAGTGTGAACCATAAGAATCGGGAGGTACAATATTCGGTTATGAAATTCATTCGGAAATTTAAGGAATCTTCGCTGCATAAAGCCATGGGGCTGGAGCTTGGTACGTTTCGGGAGATCGAGCTGGATGCAACTAAGGATGTCCAGCATTGCCGAGGCTTCTATGTTTACTTCAACGGCAAGCGGATTGGCATCGTTGCTACGGACGAGGGACCGGTATTTCTGTGTGATCAGGAGAAGTTTTTGCTGGATGAGCGTACCGTTCATTTTTTGCTGCAAAAAAATGCCGAGTTTAATACGTTTATCTTCATGTGGAATGGAGGCGTGAAGCTTCAGATTCCATATTTGCGGTCGTTAATCGAATATAACGGAAGATGGGTGGATGATTCGATATTCGACTTTTTTTCGTGGATTTATGAAGCTTCCGGGAGAAAAAGATTCTACTCCTACTATACGGTGAAGCATGTATCCGCTGACGAATTATGCCCGCATCAGCCTCTTCAGCGTTCGGGCAAAACGCTTTCGATTGTTTAGGCGGCCTGACGAACCCGTGGATTCATGCGAACTTTAGGGAATGGGACAGACAATTGCATCGCAACGATGTAAAATAATGGACAGTTATGTAGTGTTATTGATTCTTACAATACGTTATATAAAGGACTGTTACTATTGTCGATCTATTCCAATATCAAATCGAAGCCCGTCTCCGGCAGAAGGTTGCTGGGGATTACTTTTCTGTTTATCGTGATTTTACTTTCCGTGCGCTTGGTTTGGTTCAACACCATTACGGTACCCGAGGAACGTCCATTCCGGCAAGGCGTGCTGGATCTTCGGGCTTGGCCGGCGGATGACCGGAGCAGGGTCGCCCTGAACGGGGAGTGGGCCTTTTATCCGAATCAATGGAAGGGCCCGGATGGAGCGTCCCAAGGAGAGCCGGCTGCCGCCGACCCGCGCTGGATACAGGTTCCGGGGCCATGGGAGGGCGTGAACGAGAACGGAAACCAAATCGGCTACGGGACTTACCGCCTCAAGCTGCTCGTACCGGATCGGAACAAAACTTACGGCATCTGGATCAGCGATATCCGTACAGCCTATCGTTTGTATGTAAACGGGGAATTATTGCACGAATCAGGACATCCGTCCGATCTGCCAGAGACCCACGTGGCCAGAATCATCCCCCATATGGAGCTCATCCCCCCGACCGGCGGTGATGAGTTGGATATCATCGTGGAAGTGAGCAACTATCAGTATGCCGATTCAGGCGGGATCCGGCTGCCGATCCAATTCGGAACGGCGGAAGCGGTGATGAGGGGAAAAGCCTTCTCCGAGAACATGCAGCTGCTGGTGTGCATCGTGCTATTGCTCCATGTGATCTATGTTTTTATTTTGTACTTGATCGGCTATCGAAGCAGAGGGCTTTTTTATTTTGCCGGGCTTATTCTGTTTACGCTGCTGGCTACGCTGAGCGACGATGATAAGCTTCTGTTGGTGTGGCTGCCCGGCATTCCTTTCGAGTGGGCGGTGAAGCTTAAGGTTATTGCTTATGTCGCGATATCTTTATGTTTGATTCTGTGCACCAAGCATTTGCTAAAGCCGAGGATCAAGGAGGGCTTTTACCGTGCTTACACGGTGTTTGTGGTTTCGTATGCCGCAGTCTATTTGCTGCTTCCGTTTCATCTGATGGTCCATCTCTCTAAATATTTGTCGGTGGTATTGATAAGCGCCGTGCTGTTCGTGCCTTCGTTAGCCAGGAAGGCGGTCAGCGAGCGGACGGAAGCTGCGATCTTCATCCTGCTGTCGGCGGTTGCGGTTTCCTGCAACATTATGATAAGCGGAATTTTAAGATTCCGGTATTTTAAGGAACTGCCTTTTTACCCGATCGACCTGATCGTTGCGTTTCTCGGGTTTGCTTCCTTCTGGTTTATCCGGTTTACCAGAAACAGCGTCATGCTTAGGGAACAGGCCGAGCAGCTGCAGCGAGCGGACAAGATGAAGGATGAGTTTCTGGCGAATACGTCCCATGAGCTGCGAAATCCGCTGCACGGCATCATCAACATGGCGCAAACGCTGCTGGAACGCAAAGGGAGCGTATTGGAGCAAGAGGATCGCAATCAGTTGGAGCTGATCACCGGGATCGGCAGACGGATGTCACTGCTCCTGGACGACTTGTTGGATGTTTCGTTATTGAAGGACAACCGCGTTCGGTTGAATGTGCAGAGCGTTCACCTCGGTTCGGCTGTTCAAGGCGTGCTGGACATGCTCCGTACGATGGCGGAAGGCAAGCGAATCGAGCTCGTATGCGAGATCGCGGAGGATGGCCCCAAGGTATGGGCAGATGAAAGCCGCTTGGTTCAAATCATGTTCAATCTGATTCACAACGCCATCAAATATACGGAGGCGGGACGTATCACGGTGGCTGCCGAGGTCATTGAAGGAAGGGCTTATGTCCACGTTCGCGACACGGGGATCGGTATGGACGAAAAGACGTTAAGCCGAATATTCCTCCCCTACGAGCAGGGAGATTCCGGTTTTGCCGCCTCGGGAGGCGGTTTGGGGCTTGGACTGGGCATCAGCAAGCAGCTGGTTGAGCTCCATGGAGGGGATATTTCCGTAACATCCGCTCCGGGTCAGGGGAGCGACTTTACGTTCACGCTGAAAGTGGACGATATGATGAAGCAGGAGAACGCGGATAAACAGGAGTTTATCGCGGTCTCCCCGGCTTCAAATCCAGAGAAAGAGAAGGAGACGCAATCGAATATGTCAGATATGCACGAACAGGATGACGCCGAATCGGAGGCTCAGGCGCTTGCCCGTCCAAGCGATGGCAGGCTGCTTATCGTTGACGACGATCCGGTTAACCTGAAGGTCATCCATCATTTGCTTGCAGACGAGGGGTATCGGATCGTGACCGTTACCCGCGCCGAGGAAGCTCTTCAGCTGTTGGAGCAGGGAGAATGGGATCTTATCATTTCCGACGTGATGATGCCCCAGATGTCGGGGTATGAACTGTCCAGGACGATTCGGCAGAGGTATATGCTATCGGAGCTTCCCATCCTGCTGCTCACCGCCAGAAACCGGCCGGAGGACATACATATGGGGTTCATCTCGGGAGCTAACGATTACTTGATAAAACCGGTGGATCACCTGGAATTAAAAACGAGGGTACGCGCCTTGCTGGAGCTGAAGCGGTCCATTAAGGAGAGGCTGCATATGGAAGCGGCTTGGCTCCAGGCCCAAATCCAGCCGCATTTCCTGCACAACACCTTAAATTCGATCGCTTCGCTAAGCGAGGTGGATCCTTCCCGGATGATTGCGCTCATCGCAGAATTCAGCCATTATCTGAGAGCCAGCTATGATATCAGCAACCTGGACCGTTTCATACCGTTGGAGCAGGAGCTTGGCTTGGTTCGCTCTTACCTGTATATCGAGGGAGAGCGGTTCGGGGAACGGCTGCGTGTCCGTTGGCATATCTCCGACGAGGTTGCCGTGCAGCAATGGAAGCTTCCTCCCTTGACGATGCAGACCATCGTGGAGAATGCGGTCGTTCACGGGGTATTGGCACGGACCCAGGGAGGGACCGTAACCATCCGCATCGTACGAGAGGCTGAATCAGCCAAGGTGATCATCGCGGATGACGGCGCGGGGATGGATCCCGAGAAGCTCCGAAGGATGCTGGGAAGCGGACATCGCGCCAACAAGGGAGTCGGGCTTATGAACACGGACCGCCGTTTGAAGCAGATTTATGGGCAGGGCCTCATGATCGACAGCTCAAGGGACAGAGGAACCACGGTGTCATTTGTCATCAAGAAGATGGCATAATCAAAGCCTGAGCCTATTAGACCTATAGTCTTTGAATCTTGGACGAATGCCGCAGGTTTAGGTTAGGATGTAGAGATGATGATATTTTACTTCGTATAAGGGTGGACTTCATGATCTCTTCTTTTTTGGCTACGATTTACAGCGTATTCCTTCCGATATCGCTGCCCGTCATCGGCGGAGCGCTGCTTAAGCGATTTAAAGGAATTGAAACCAAGGGGCTCTCGGCCCTGTCTTTATATGTGCTGAGCCCGGCACTGATCTTCGAGACGCTGGAAAAGGCTTCGATCACCTCGAACGAGGTGACGGTGACGGTTGCCTTTTGCCTGTTGAACGTGATCATCCTCTGGGCGCTCAGCGCCTTTGCAGGTAAAATGCTGGGCTTGTCCCAGACGGAGAAATCGGGCCTCGCCTTGACCACCATTTTTACCAACAGCGTGAATTACGGGCTTCCCCTCGTGCTGCTTGCATTCGGGCAGGCAGGGCTGGATAAGGCTTCCGTGTATGTCATCGTGCAGATCATCATCATGAATACATTAGGCGTGTATTTGGCAGCGCGGTCTCATTTTTCGGCCGTAAAAGCGATCAAGACCGTATTTACGCTTCCTTCGGTTTACGCCGCAGCGTTTGCCGTACTCTTCCGGTTGACGGATTTCCAGCTCCCCGAAGGGTTGAATACCGGTGTTTCCATGCTGTCCGCCGCCTATGCGCCGCTGGCTCTTGTCATACTGGGAGCCCAGATGGTTGGGGTTCGGGAGGGTGGAGCGTCGCTCGCCGTCTCAAAGCGCGGATTCTGGTCGGGCATGGCGATGCGAATGCTGGTGGGCCCGTTGGTGGCTTGGGGATTGCTCGCGATGTTATCCATTGAGGGAACCTTGTTTGCAGTCATTCTGATTCTGTCGGCGATGCCTGCAGCCGTGAATGCGGTCATCCTTGCCGAAGAGTACGATGCCGCGCCCAAGCTTGTTTCCAGGTGTATTCTGTGGACCACGCTGGCTTCCTTTATCGTTCTGCCTGCCATGATTGGCTTTCTTTAAGATTTCTCGCCTCCGGAAGATTGGTTCAACTCTTGGACTAGCGTGTAAAGAGTAGTAAGCGTCAAGAGATAACCATCATCTGCGAATCCGAATCGGATGGAGGTGGAAACTATGAGCAGACCGCGTGACCGAGACGTGGAAATCGAGACCCGCAATATCGAGGAGTGTAACGACTCCAGCAGGGTAGCTTCTACGTTGATCAAGTATGTTGCTTATCTGATCATCTTTTTTGGTTTCTTGTACTTCCTGATCAAATACGTATTCCCGATGTTCTAAGTTCAGGCCGGGTTACGTCGGTGAGAAAGCCTCTCCTTAGCCACAAGCGGGATGGAGGCTTTTTTTCATGAAGTTAGGGAAGGATCGCAATGTGCCGTAATGGATGAGCAAGTTTTTCCTATCATTCCATGGACACGGCGGGAGCGTTGACTTTGGAGTCTAATGTAACTATGATGGTTACATGCTAGTCATCTGAAGATTTGGACCGTCAGGAGGGATCGCATGAACATAAGCAGCCGATTTGCAGTGGCCATTCATATTCTTTCCGTGCTGGAGATGAATAAGGCTGGCGTCTGCACTTCAGATTATATTGCGGAGAGTGTGAACACGAATCCGGTGGTCATCCGGCGGATTGTCGGCATGCTCAGCAAAGCGGGCCTGGTCGAGGTAAAACCCGGCGTAGCGGGAGCGAAGCTGGCTAAGCCTCCGTCCGGGATTACGCTGCTGGATATTTATCATGCCGTTCATGTCGTGCAGGAGGGTTCCCTGTTCGGTATTCACGAGAATTCGGACGCGAAATGTCCTGTTGGCAAACATATTCAAACGGCGATCGTTCCGGTGTTCTCGGCCGCCCAGAAGGCCATGGAGGATACGCTGCATGAGGTGAATTTGGAGCAAATCGTCCGGAAAATCCATGCATCTGCTAACGGAACATTCAGAATAGATGATATATGATACATGATACGCTCAATCCTTGCAGGATGGGCGTTTTCTTTTGGGCCTGTTTGGTGTGCCTTTGTTCATATGTTAATTACTGGGTTTGACAACGGGATGGTCCTGTAACTATAATGATTACAAGTAAGATGTAACTGTTTCGATTACAAGTTAAGCCTGTCGCAGACCTGAATATATTTTTTGAAAAAATCAAACAACAACATTCAAGGAGTGAGAATATGACAGCCATTATACATCCATCCACAAAGCTCGGACCCGTCTCTCTTCGGATTAGCAATCTGGCACAATCGGTACGCTTTTACACGGAAGTCGTTGGATTAAAAATGCTGCGCCAGCATGGCCGGGTGGCCGAATTGACGGCTGACGGCAAGCAGCCGCTGCTGATCATTGAGGAGGTTTCGGACCTGACAAGGCCGCAGACCCGGACGGCAGGGCTGTACCACTTTGCGATCCTGGTACCGGATCGGGAATCGCTCGGGCTCGCGCTTGCCAATCTGATCGCTCATAACATGCCGGTCGGCCAAGGCGATCATCTGGTCAGCGAAGCGCTGTACATCAATGATCCGGACGGAAACGGCATCGAGATTTATGCCGACCGGCCACGGGATACCTGGAAGCGCGATGCCAAAGGGGAATATGTGATGGCCACCGACCCGGTCGATGTTGAAGGACTGCTGGCTCTCTCCAAAGAGAAGGAATGGCTTGGACTTCCGGAAGGGACCGTCATCGGGCACGTGCATTTCCATGTGTCCAACCTGCAGGATGCCCGCGCATTTTATTGCGATGTGCTGGGTTTTGAGCTGACCGCCCATTATGGGGGAGCGGCGTTGTTTATATCTGCAGGAGGATACCATCACCATATCGGGCTCAATGTTTGGGCGGGACTCGGTGTACCGAATACGCCGCCGAACGCTGCGGGAATGGAGAATTATACGATCGAGCTTCCGAGCCATGAGGCGCTTGAGGCGGTAACCGGCCGCATTCGCGAAGCGGGGCTGCACCTGGAACAGCGGGATGGCGTCTGGGCCGTTCAAGATCCTTCGGACATCTGGATCCGGTTGGTTGTTGCTTAATATCATACGAAGAAGCCTGTCCGCTATATTAGCGGCAGGCTTTTTTAATGAAACATCACCGTTAGGATGATCAGACTAGCCGGAAAGCAGGCAAGCTAGATCCGGTTTAATTCACCCAGCGTACGGAGCATGAACTCCGTGATATTCGGAATGTCTCCCATCTGATCTTCGTTGATTTTGCGGGGGAAGCGAAGCTCGATCGTGTTATGGATGGGGACCGCATCGTCGCCATAGGTGTAGCGTATCGTTTGCACCGGCGGGAGCTCGGGATTCCATATCTCCTTAACAATCTGCGTGATAACCGGGCACGAGTAGGCAGGATCGGCAATGTTTTTATGAAAGCGGAGCTTCAGCAAGCAGCCCGGCTGTTCTTCCGGAATTTCCAAAATCTCGGCCGCCAAATCCCGCAGCCCGGTCTCCAGGCAAATTTCGGCTGAAGCTGCGGATTGCTGAACCAGCTCGAACCGGAGGCTAAAACTTCTGGACAAGGTCGCCATGTCCAGGAGGTCCTTCCGGTCGGTAACGCGGATGATTTCATCGAGATTGTCGAGGTCATAAACCGCATTCTCGATGCCAACCTTTAGATTTTCGAATATAGTCGGGTCAAACATGGAGGCACATCCTTTGATGAACATAATGTCGTAATAGACGATTGTGGATACTATATCACAGCCGCCAGGCGAAGGGGAATGGATCGTCTGATAAGCCGGAGACCTGCGTCAGGATTGACCGATAGATCAAGGTCATGGTAGGATGAAATCCAATCAACAGTAAAAATTAATTTACCGGTAAAATGTATGGAGGTGTTAAAATGAAAATGACTGGCGTCTATAAAATTCAAACCCATGAGCAGCTCAAAGCGATTGCGGATCCTCTCCGCACCAAAATGCTGATGAATCTCGTGAAGGATGCCTACACCGGACAGCAGCTGGCCGAGATGCTCGGCATCACGCGGAACAATATTTACTTTCATCTCAAGGAGCTGGAGAAGCATGGCATCATCCATGTGGTCAGGAAGGAAGAGAAGAACGGTATCGTGCAGAAATACTATCGCGCCGTTGCAAGCCGCTTCATTCCGGAGGATCATTTGCTGCCAAGCCTGGATTTGGTGGAAACCTCAAGACAGGTATTCATGGAGACGCTTGATGTAACGCGGGACAAAATCGAGACCGCCCCGGCTTCTTCTTTTGCACTGGACAGTACGAGTGAGCACCACAGGAAAAATCTTGCGGGAACCTACCGCTTTCGTGCAACGCATGAAAGCTTCCATGCTTTTGTGGAAGAATTCAAGAGGCTTCTGGATAAACACTTCACGATGGAAGGTGCCGAATCCGGCAGAAGCTCGCTTTCCGAGGAGGAGAAGAGCTATTATATGTCGTTGATAGCATTCCAAGATGATCATGAGAATATCACCATTCGATAATTCTGGACGGGGGATACATACATATGGACAATAATCAATATACCATCGTGATCGATGATGCGTGGTTTACGGTATCGCAGCTGGATGAAGGCACGTTTGCCATCAGTGAGTACGGGCATTGGGAGAAGGTGCATTCGTTTCTGTTGATAGGGGACGAGCGTGCCGCATTGATCGATACGGGCCTTGGCATCGACGACATGAGGCGGATAACCAATCAGCTGACGGATTTGCCTATCATGGTACTGACCACGCATGTTCACGCAGATCATATCGGCAGTCACGGGCAGTACGGGGAGATTTATGTGCATGAGGCCGAAGAGGATTGGCTGGTCAGCGGCATTAAAAAGCTTTCGATTGAGCAAATCCGCAAGGATATATCACGCGATATTACGAGACCCGTACCGGATTCCTTCGATCCGGCAGCGTACACCCCTTATCGGGGGCAGCCGACCGGCCTGCTTCGGGATGGGGACGTCATCGAGCTTGGCGGGCGAAGCCTGGTCATCTACCATACGCCGGGCCATTCGCCCGGACATATTGCGGTATTTGAACCCAACCGCGGGTACTTGTTCACTGGCGATTTGCTGTACGATGAGACGCCGGTATATGCCTTCTACCCGACGACAAGTCCCGGGGATCTCGTTAACTCGCTGGAGCGGATCGCGAATATCGAAGGCGTAAACCGGATCTTCGGTTCTCATAATACGCTTGGACTGGACCCGGCATGGCTGGACTTAGTAAAAGAAGCCGTGCAGGAGCTCCGGGAAAAAGACCTTGTCCGATTTGGAACGGGCATTCACCGGTTCAACGGATTTTCGGTTCAATTCTAATATCGTCATGAAGCAAAGCCGCCTCCGGATCAGCAATTGGCATCCGGAAGGCGGCTTTTTAGGCTAGCGATTGTTTTTAGGCAAATTAAGCTATTTCCACATGATGATGAGCGTCCATGCCTGATAGGACAAGTTCATCTGGGCTCTATCCGATATCGCACCGGGTTTCTTATGCTCCTCCAGCTGAGAAACGAATGTATTTAAAAATTTGAGCGCCTGTTCCCTGGAGCCCTTGCTCATGTGATGCTCTGCCTGCTTCAAGGCATTGCTCAACCGGGACAGCAGCGGGTTAGCCAGTTCCCCTGCGCGGGCATACTCGCTCACCAGTTGATCCAGCACGTTCAGCATGCCCGGGGATTGATAAACGGGGATAGGAACCTCCGAGAAATCCGTATCGGATGCGAAATAAAAGCTGGTGTAAGAGGGCTGGTTATACGTTGTATTTTGTCTGGCAACCTCGACCCGATACTGCGGATCATGCATGAGCGTATAGAGCTTACGGTCGGTGACCTCGGTGCTCAGGTAAATCCGGAGGGCCGAGCTGTCCGAGGTCCGGACCACCAGTTCCTCTCTCCAATCCCCGAAGAGATCGGCGACGAGGGCAGGATTTCCCTTCGTCCCGTTATTGGTGCGCGTGCTTTCTGCAGTTAGCAGCGTCCCGTTGCGCCAGCTTTCGATGACCGGTGTCTGATCCAAGTTACCATTCACGATCTGGGTGGTCATATCCGCAGACCATTTGATGTTCATGTTCGTGCCCGGCATGGTCGTAGAGAGCTGTTCTCCATCTGCAGACCACGTGCCGACGGCCCATGTTTCGAGTCCCCGCTGATCGGGATCAATATCGCCGATCATGCCGCGTCCGGTGTCTTTTCCGGTATAGCCGCCGTAGAGGAGCCTGCCTGTTGCCGCATCACGGAGGGAATAGCCGTAAGGGGCGTAGGCACCGCCTTCATGAACCATGAAGATCTCAAGACCCGGCCGATCCGGATCGATGTCGGTGACGTGCATGGCGTCCCCATGTCCAAGGCGGGCCATCGCACCCGGATCCGCGCTTTGAGGAGGGAGCACATCCATGGAGCTGTACAGCAGCGTGCCGTCATGGTCAATCGTTGCCGAACCGTAGACGATTTCCTGTTTGCCGTCGCCGTCGACGTCAGCCGCGCTTAACGAGTGGGCCCCTTGCGTCGTTAACGTACCGAATGCGGCATCGGTCCCGTCCCGGCCATGCGGACTGTCGTTAAACGGATTGGTCATCGGGGTCCAGCCGCTGTCCACAATCCAATGCTCGCTTAAGTGCCGGCCATCCCACTTGTAGGATACGAGTGTGGATCGGGTGTAATAACCGCGGGCGAATACGGCATAGGGTTGTTCCTCGTCAAGGTAAGCAACGGCGGCAAGGAAGCGATCCACGCGATTGCCGGGTTCGATCCGGGCCATGGCGTAGTCGCCCCACATGAGCCCGTCGTCATGCCTGCCGGGTTTATACCGGATCGTCTCGAGCTCTTTGCCGGACGCGCCTTCAAATACGCTGAGATATTCCGGACCATCCAAGATGAAC
Source organism: Bacillus sp. FSL K6-6540 (assembly GCF_038007545.1). NCBI lineage: Bacteria > Bacillati > Bacillota > Bacilli > Caryophanales > Bacillaceae > Bacillus > Bacillus sp. FSL K6-6540. Next base: position 5,867,749 of record NZ_JBBOXH010000001.1, on the reverse strand, counting down.
CCTTCGAATGCCCGGAGATTGTTGCGGGCGCTTCGCTGCGGCGCATAGGTGTCCATGAAGTGATCGACCAGGCTTTCGGCATCGGTACGGGATAACGGATAATGGTACTTCTTATCGATGCCGAAGCTTTCTTCGAGCGTGGCCGGCCAGCGGCCGCTTACGACCTCTTCATGCTGATGCCAGTTCATGAACAGGTTTACCATGTGCTCGTAGTAGCCGGTTTTGCTCAGCCTGTAATCGTCCTGATTGGAATATCCGGCCTTCATATCCTCGGGCAGCAGCGTGATGTATCTCTGGGAGATCATGTTGCCGGCTGGATCATAGCGAAGAATCTTGGTGCCCGGTGCCGTTTTGAGCATCATTTCCGCTTTGCCGTCCCCGTCAAAGTCATACACCATGAACTGCGTATAGTGGGCGCCGGAACGGATGTTGACGCCGAGGTCGATCCGGTACAGCAGGATGCCCTCCAGTGTATAACAGTCAATGTACGTGTTGCCGGTATACCCGATTTGGGAAACGTCCTTGGAGTTGGAAGGGTCCCATTTGACAAAAAGCTCGTACTGCCCATCGCCGTCCACATCGCCGACGCTGGCGTCATTGGCAGAGTAAGTATAAGGTTCCCCGGCCGGGGTGACTCCGCCATCCGGCTTGTTTAGCTTCAGATCGTAATAGGGGGAGGACCAGGGAGTGGAGGTGAGGCTCTGGTCGACCTCTTTTCCATTTACGACGGCAGATACGTAATAGGAGGATGATGACGTGCCGGATCGGTCCAGGTAATTGGTGCTGTTCTCGACGACAGCAATCAGGTTGCGGTCCCGATAGACATGAAAGGTCGGACCGGTAAGCCCTTGGTCGCCATATCCGGTTACTTCTCCGGCAAGCAATCGCCAGCTCAGAAAGTTGCCCTCTGAAGTGGAGACCGATACGATCCCCCTATCCAAATACTCCAGCTGAATCCGGCTGGTTTTTGTGGCACCTTGCTGCGTGCTGCTTGCCGCTTGATGCGAGGGCGCCGCTAACGACTCGATGCTCCCCGTGATGATCATGGGGAGGGTAAGAGCCGCTGCCAACAGCTTGCGATGCAAGCCGAGTTTAATTCCATGCTTCATGTTCAGCCACCTTTCTCCTTATGGTTCGGATGCTGGTGTGCAGCATTCCGTATGCGCTTTCACAAATGGTTGAGCGGCTCCTCCTTTCTGGTTGGAATGGGGTAATAAGTAAATCACTTTCATTGTATGGAACCTGGGAGAATGACAACATACAAAAAACAGGCCATTTGATTTAAAAAACAGAGTGAATTCTAATTCCGAAAGTCGATTTCTAGGGTGAAGCCATAGAAGCAGCAAACAGGCCGGGCTCCTGGGAGCCCGGCCTGTTTGCTTACTCGCATGAAGGACATGCAAGAAAAGAATATAGCCGCCGCAGGGTAGCAAGGCATTCAGTAACTCCGGTCCATGTTCTTGCCGTAATAAATCTCGTCCATCTCCAGTTTGATGCGTTCGGTGATTTCCTGCTGCTCGGCCTTGGACAGCTTATCCTTCGTGTAACCGAACAGATAGTTGTCCAGATCGAACTGCTTCAGCTTGCACTTGGTATGAAAGATGTTCTCCTGGTATACGTTGACGTCGATCATATCGAACAGCTCCTTGGCTTCGTCCGGAATATAGTTCTGGATGGAGCTGATCTCATGGTCGATAAACAGCTTGTGTCCGTGAATATCCCTCGTGAATCCCCGGATTTTATAGTCTATCGTCATAATATCCGTATCGAAGGAGTGGATCAGGTAGTTCAGGGCTTTGAGCGGTGAGATTTCCCCGCAGGTCGACACGTCGATATCGGCCCGGAAGGTGCTGATGCCCTCGTCCGGATGGAATTCCGGATACGTATGGACGGTAATATGGCTCTTGTCGAGCTGGAGCACCACGTTATCCGGCAGCGGACCCGGCGATTCGTCATAGGATTCCTCCGGCACCTCCACGACGGGGCCCTCGGAGACTAGCACCGTCACGCTGGCGCCCTGCGGGATATAGTCCTGCTTGGCAATGTTCAGGACATGCGCGCCGATGATTTCGGCCACATGGCTCAATATTTTCGTCAGTCGATCCGCGTTGTACTGCTCATCAATATATTCAAGGTACGCTTCCCGTTCCTCCCGGGTCTTCGTATAGCAGACGTCATACATATTAAAGCTGAGCGATTTCGTCAAGTTGTTGAACCCATGCAGGGTCACGCGTTGTTCTGGTGTCATATCCATATGAATTTCCCCTTGTGTCGTTAATATATCAGTTCGAGTACCTATTATTTCCGAAACCATCGATTCCTAATCTGCCCATGCTCCGCCTTCCGGAGCAGCATTACTATGTTCTTACCCGGATCGGGTTCAACGTTAACAGAGGCGGAGGAATGCCAGAGGGGAAGCAGCGGCGGCTCCCAAACTCCAAAAAGGCCAACCGGATTTCTCCGGCTGGCCTTATCTATCAGAACGACACCTGCTGCATGCAGCTTATCCCTCTGGCGTTTATATGGATTCACTTCATATGCTTGAACTTTGATGCTGCCGAACGGATGGATTACTCCGTAAATTCCAGCAGCTCGATCACATTGCCAAACGGGTCGCGGATGGCGCTGTACAGCCCGGGAGGGCACGGCTTGGGCGTATCGAAGATGACGTCGACGCCCTTCGATTTGTAGTTCGCAATGGCTTCGTTTACATCCGGGGTCTCGATTCCGATGATCACCTGTGCCTCATGCGGGTATTCCGTATTCGTTGGACGGTCGCATTTCTGCAGAACGAGGGACATGCCCTCATGCTTCAAGCTGACGATCTGATCATCATAAACCCTGGAGATTTCGAATCCCAGAACGTCGCAGTAAAACTGTTTGGCTTGCTGTATATCACTTACATTGATCGATAGAACGCATAGGTTTGGCATATGCTCGCACTCCTCCGCTCATGATTTGTTTTAATTGCAGCACAGAATCCCGTTTCCGGATTCGATATTGGATTTCAAGCTGGCCAGCATCCCCTTCCACGCATCGATATGCCACTCCCGGGCTTGCCGGGACGCTTCGGAATCCTTCCAGCCTGTATGCTCCAGGGTAATTCTCGTGCCGTCCGCCTCAGGGGAAAAGGCAACCTTAACCGCCGTCAGCTCGCCTTGATTCATCGTTTCCGCGAAGGGATCGGGTCCTTTCCACTCAAAAACAAGCACGCGTGGCTCGTCATACCGCAAAATGGTACACCCGGCGGTGCACATCGATTCGCGATCGGCGGGGTTAAAATACAGCTCGAATTTTCCGCCCGCTCTCGGCTCGATTTCCGCAGCCGGCGCAAACCACTCGGTTATCCTTGCGGACTCGGTCCATGCTCGCCACAGGAGCTGCACATCGGCCTGAATCACGGTTTCTTGAATAATGGTCATGTATATTCCTCCATCATATAGCGCTGATTGTTCCAGACAACGCTTCTTGCAGTTCCATTATAAATGGACAAGCACATCGAAAATTCTTCTACCTTGCGCTGTTATTCCGATCCTTCTCAAACAAGAGCAGCGGCAGGTTAACCACAATCGGCGGGTCATGGGGCAGAGGCTCCCGTAAGGCAATCTTCACGTCAAGATCGGTTCCCCTGTCGATATGGACAGGCTCCTCCAGTTTGCCGCGCAGGGATTTGCCCAGCAGAAAATAATCCTTTGGATTGAGGCTCCAGGGGATGCCCGCGGCCAGCACGTAATACGTGCCGGCCGGCATGCCGATTAAGGTGCAGGTCCGATTCTTGAGGTTGACGGCCGTACCGGTTACGGGCTTCTGATCGGGCACGGGTCTTGGGAACAGACCGACATAAATCATGCCGCGGAACGCCTCGGGAGCTTCGATCCGGCAGCGAATCCGGGGCAAAGCCTGCGATTCTTCCCCTGCCCAGGCTAACGGCTTATGCTCATATTGATTCACATAACGATGAAGGGACTCGGTGGTGGAGCGGAACCTCTTCGGAGACAGGCCGACAAGCTGCTTAAAACGGGTGTTGAAGGTGCCCGGACTTACCAAACCGATGTTCATTCCGATTTTCACAAGCAGGGAGGGGCTTTGAAGGAGCTCGGTTTTGCCCGATTCGACCCGGAGGGCGGACAGGTACTGCCTGACGGAAATGCCGGTTACCCGTTTGAATATCCTGGAGAAATGGTAGGGGCTGTACCCCGCGAGATCGGCGAGCAGCTCGGTTGTCATCGGCTCGTCCAGATGCTCCTTCATATATTGAATGGTCTGCCGCACGGCTTCGGCATGTTCATCGTTCATTAGGGAATCACCAACTTCGTTTTAATGGCTCTACATGATAGGAGACATATTTCCACATTTATGAAATTCTGCTCGTCGAATGCAATTTCCTTCCCCGATTCGGTTGCCCATTCATGGAAAGGCCGTTAAACTTAAAGGATGAGGGCTTTCTAAAACGGAAAACCAAGGTGAAATAAGGAGTTTATATCCATGAATGTGGAAACAAATGATAGAGAATCGATGATTATGGACACAGCGCGGGAATACCTGCAAAAATATTACGGCTATCCCGATTTTCGGGACGGACAGAAGAAAATCGTCGCGAGCCTGCTAACCGGCCAGGATACGCTCGGGATTATGCCGACGGGCGGGGGCAAATCCATCTGTTATCAGATCCCGGCACTCCTCAGCCCGGGCCTGACGTTGGTCGTATCGCCTCTGATCTCCCTGATGAAGGATCAGGTGGATGCACTTACGACGGCGGGCGTGGCGGCGGCATATATCAACAGCACGCTCAGCGGCAAGGAAGTGAACGAGCGCATACGCGCGGCCAAGCGCGGTGACTTGAAGCTGTTATATGTCGCCCCGGAACGGCTTGAGCTGGACTGGTTCCGTGAGGAGATGGCAGGCCTCGACATTTCGATCGTTGCTGTCGACGAAGCGCACTGCGTATCCCAGTGGGGTCATGATTTTCGGACCAGCTATCTCTCCGTGGCTCCTTTCGTGAAGGGGCTGCCGAACCGCCCGATTGTCGCGGCCTTTACGGCGACGGCTACGCCGGAGGTTATGGAGGACATGCAGCGCCTGCTTCGACTGGAGCAGCCGCAGGTGTTCGTGACGGGACTTGGGCGCGACAATCTGGAAATGTCGGTGCTTCGCGGGGAAAACAAGCGGGAGTTCGTGCTGGATTATGCGGCCTCGCATACCCACCAGCCGGGCATCATCTATGCTGCCACCCGGAAAGAGGTGGATGATTTATGCCAGCGCCTGCAGGCGAAGGGGCTACTTGCCGGACGTTATCATGCCGGCATGAGCGATGCGGAGCGAGCGGACAGCCAGGAGGCCTTCCTGTATGACGATATTCGCGTCATAGTTGCAACGAACGCGTTCGGCATGGGGATCGATAAATCCAACGTTCGGTACGTCATCCACTACAATATGCCGAAAAATATGGAGTCTTACGTCCAGGAAGCCGGCCGTGCCGGGCGGGACGGAGAGCCCAGTCAGTGCATCCTGCTGTTCAGCGCCCAGGATATCATGACGCAGAAATTTCTGATCGAACAGAACCCCCAGGAGGGCGAGCGGAAGCAGAACGACTACCGAAAGCTGCAGCAGATGATCGATTACTGTTACACCACAAGGTGTCTGCGCAGCGCGATGCTGGATTATTTCGGGGAAGAACACGAAGACAAGCCCTGCGGTACGTGCAGCTCCTGCACGGACGACCGGGAGCTGGTGGATATCACGGTGGATGCGCAGAAAATCTTCTCCTGCATTCACCGGATGCGCGAGCGCTTTGGCGTGTCGATGATCGCCTCCGTGTTGAAGGGCTCGCGGGCGAAAAAAGTGCTGGAATACGGCTTTGACCGGCTTCCAACCTATGGCGTCATGTCGAACCGGACGGAGAAGGAAATATCCGAGACGATCAATGTGCTCATCTCGGAAGGGTTCCTGGCACTGACCGAAGGCCAATATCCCGTCGTGAAACTTCAAAGCGAGGCGGCCGACGTGTTAAAGGGCCAGCGCGAAGTGATGCAGCGCGTTCCGCGGCCTTCCAAAGCCGCAGGCAGCCAACGCAGCGGCAGCCGCCGCGACTACTCGCCGTCTGCCGTTAACGAGACGGTGTTCGAGCAGCTGCGCTTGATTCGGCGCGAGCTGGCAAGCAAGGAGCATGTGCCGTCCTACATCATTTTTAACGATGCAACGCTGCGCGAGATGAGCGTGGTCTGCCCGCAGAGCGAGGATGAGATGCTGAACGTCAAAGGGGTCGGCGAAGTGAAATTCCGTAAATACGGACGTCCGTTCCTTGAGTTTTTCCTGAATGGTCAGGGCGCGTCGAATGACGGGGACGATGTGTATGATTATGAAGAATAGGCTTGCATGTCAGGCGGAACTCATGGCTTATTCCCGTATTATCAGTCAGGATAAAAGCGTTCGGTACCGTTCGGTAATAAATAACATTATGTAGAAGGAAAGTGGGCCCTACCATGAAAGTCATACTATCAACCTTGAACGCCAAGTACATTCATACCTCCTTGGCCATTCGCTGCCTGAAGGCATACAGCGAGAAGGATTTCGATATCGAATTGACGGAGTACACGATCAAGGATCCCGTGATGAATATCGTCTCCGACCTGTTCCAGCGCAAGCCGGATGTGATCGGATTCTCGTGTTATATATGGAATATCGAAGAAACGATTAAAGTGATCGATATCGTGAAGAAGATTATGCCGGAGGTCACGATCATCCTCGGCGGGCCCGAGGTGTCCTACGATACGGAGTATTGGATGAACCGGCTCCACAATGTCGACTTTATCGTTATGGGCGAAGGCGAGGAAACCTTCCACCATTTGCTGCAAACGATCGAAGGGGACCGGAAATTCCATTTCGTATATGGCGTGGCATACCGCAAGCAGGACGAAATTATCGTGAACCCGGGAAGACCGAAAAGCATCCTGGCCGAGCTGCCTTCCCCGCATCGTTTTCCGGAGGATATCCCGCACCTCGGGAAGCGGGTTGTTTATTTTGAGACCAGCCGGGGCTGTCCCTTCAGCTGCCAGTTCTGCCTGTCGAGCATTGAGGTGGGAGTTCGCTACTACGATATTGAACGGACCAAGGCGGATATCCTCTACCTGATCGAGAACGGAGCGAAATTGATCAAGTTCGTAGACCGCACCTTTAATATTAAGCGCGATTACGCGCTTGAAATGTTTGAGTTCCTGATTGAAAATCATGGCGGCTGCGTGTTCCAGTTTGAGATTACGGCGGATATCATGCGTCCCGAGGTGCTGGAATATTTGGCGAACCATGCGCCTCCCGGCATTTTCCGGTTTGAAATCGGCGTGCAGTCTACGAATGATCCGACCAACGAGCTGGTGAAGCGCCGCCAGAATTTTACCAAGCTGTCACGCACGGTGACGATGATCAAGGAGAGCCGCAAGATCGACCAGCATTTGGATTTGATCGCAGGGCTTCCGGAGGAGGATTACAATACGTTCCGCAAAACGTTTAACGATGTGTTTGCCCTTGGACCGGAGGAGCTGCAGTTAGGCTTCCTGAAGATGCTGCGGGGAACCGGGCTGCGGATCGATGCGGACAAGTATAACTACACCTACATGGACCATGCTCCGTATGAGATCCTTGGCAGCGACGTGCTTCCGTTCTCGGATATCGTCCGTTTGAAGAGACTGGAGGATGTGCTGGAGAAGTATTGGAATGCACACCGAATGGACCATACGCTCAATTATTTGATGAAGCATGAGTTTACGTCGCCGTTTGATTTCTTCCAAGAATTTGGCGACTACTGGGAAGGACAGGGCTGGCAAAAAATCGGCCATCAGCTCGAGGACCTGTTTACGCGGTTAACGGCCTTTCTGGAGTTTCGGAACACGCCGAACATGAATGTGGTCTCCGGTCTGATGAAGTTTGATTATTTCCTGGGCCATAAATACAAGCCGCGCAAAATATGGTGGGATCATGCCCAAGACAAAGCGCAGTGGAACGCCAATGTTCGTAAAATCGTGGAAGATCCCGCGGCACTATCCGCCGATTTCGCCGATCTTGGGATTACGGAGCGTGATCTTCAGAAGCATGCGATGATCGAGGTGCTGCCATTCAACCTCGACGATGCCATTCAAGGTGGTACGGGCTATCCGGACCATGCGGTACACGCAACGATGCTGCTGGTATTGTACCAGCAGAACGAAACAGGGCAGCCCCAGTACTACACGATGCCTTTGGAGTTAGCGACGCAGGCATAATAGGGGAAACGAGGGACAAGCCTTTTCCGAGATTGGTTGTGAAACGGATTGGTTGTTTTGGCGTAATTGCTTAATTTCCGCTGCCAGGAACCGGCGGCCCCGCTCTTTAGCGACCCTTTTGCGATCATAACGAGCCCTATCTAAAGGCGTTTCAGGAATAAAACAGCCCTGGCATCGGTATTCTAATTGGCATCAACCGATGAGGAGGGGATGTTATGAACGACAATCGGAAGGGGCAAGAACAGCTTTCGTCTGACGAGCCGACCATCGCACCGGGCATGGAAACCAATGACGATCTGCGCGAAGAGGCTACCGAGGACGAGGTAGCGCAAGGAGAGTACACTCAGGTCACGCAATTGATCATCGATCGCACGCCGAGCGATGATGAGTAAGGTTCTTCGATTGAGCCTTTACGCTGCCAATTTCAAAGGTTCTGTATACACTAACGAACTGCTTAGCAGCATAATAAAAGGGATGCCCTGGATTTCAAAAACCCGGGGCATCCCTTTTATGTGTCTTGGCATCACGCTTTGTTACATCACTCGTATCGATTCTTGCGGTACGTTGTCCGAGCCGGATGTGTGCCGTTCGAGCCAGTCGAGCACATCGGCTGCCACTTCGGCACGGTTGGTCTCGTGCAGCATTTCGTGGCGGCCGCCCGGATACAAACGGTATTCGAGGTCCTGGACGCCATGCTTCCGATACAATTCGATCAACCGCCGCACGCCTTTGCCGCGGTGTCCGACCGGATCATCCTCGCCCGAGAAAATATAGACAGGCTTATCTTTCGGAAGACATTTCATCAATTGAGGCTGGTGGATCTGTGACAGCAGCTTGAAGAAATCGCGAAAGAAGCGAGCGGTGCACACCTTGCCGCAGTATGGGTCGTTGATATACTTATCCACTTCGGCTTCATCCCGGGATAGCCAATCGAACGGCGTGCGAATAGGACCGAATCCTTTGTTGTAAGGACCGAACACCAGGGCGTTCAGCATCAGGCTCCGGTGGGTGTTTCCTTGCAGGCGCATTTGCGCGGCCGCCAAGCCCATCCCGAACGTCAGCAGTCCCTGGGGACCGTTGGTGCCTGACAGGATGAATCCGTCGAATAATTCACCGTCCGAACAGATGATTTTTTGCGTCAAAAAGGATCCCATGCTGTGCCCCATCAAATAATGCGGAACGCTCGTATGGCGCTTCTTGAGCTCGGAAGCAAGAAGCAGCTGGTCTTCAATCATTCCTTCAAAGCCGTCTTCCCCGGCATCGCCGAGATGCGTAAGCCCGGCCGTTAGCCCATGGCCTCGATGGTCGTTGCAGTATACGGCATAGCCGTGCTCCGTGAGCAATTCGGCAAGCTCCTCGTAGCGCTTGCCGGTTTCGCACATGCCATGCGCGATTTGCACGATGGCACGAACGGGATCATCCGGGCCGGGCAGCCATTCATATACAAAAACATGCATACCCTGCGTATTCAGCATCGTAAACGTGTCGGTTTGCATCATTAGGGCTGGCACCTCCACAAGAACGAATGGTCTATATCATTTATTTATACCCTGTTTAAGGCAAATATGAACGCAGAACCGTGGATTGCCCGTCCAATGTATAGGCCCCCAGATTCGCAGGCAGCAGGAAACACTGTCCTGACGTGTAATCGATGGAGCCGTTATCCCAGCTGAGGGTTCCTTGGCCGTCGCATACAACCACGATCGTGAAGCTTTCCGCGGAAGTGGACAAGGACCATGCACCGCTCACGACGCCTTTTTCCACGACGAAATACGGGGATTTGGCAAGCTCAAGCCATTCTCCCGGCGCCGTTCCTTCCGTGCTCATGGTGGTTGCGCCCGATCCTTCATAGGCCGTCACATTTAAGGAATCTTCGATATGAAGCTCGCGCGGCTTACCGTCAAGGCCCGGTCGATTATAATCGAAAATCCGGTAGGTCGTATCCGAGTTTTGCTGGATTTCCGCCACCACAACGCCCGCGCAGAGCGCATGCACGGTTCCTGCAGGTATGTAGAACGTATCTCCGGCTTTTACGGACACTTCTTGAAGCTGGTCCATAACGGTGCCGTTTTCCATGGCTTCCTTCAAGGTTTCCCGGTTCACGCCTTCTTTCAGGCCGTATATGATTTTGGCGTCCGGCTTAGCATCCAGCACATACCACATTTCGGTCTTGCCAAGCTCGCCCTTCGGAAGCCCTTCGTAGTCATCGGTCGGATGGACCTGAACGGAGAGGTTGTCATTGCAGTCAAGCAGCTTGATCAGGAGCGGGAAACGTCCGTTAACCTCGGAGAATCCTTTGCTTCCGAACCATTCCCGCCCGAATTGCTCCCGGACCTCATCCAGGCCGCGTCCGGCAAGCTCGCCGTTCACGATGCTGGTCGTGCCGTTCGGATGGTCGGCGATCATCCAGCCTTCCCCGATATGTCCTTCAGGAATATCCAAGCCGAACTGCTCTAGTGCCCGGCCTCCCCACACGCGTTCTTTAAATTCAGGCTGGAACAATAATGGATATGGTTTTGTCATTGTAATCATCTACCTTTCATCATGTTTGGAATATTCTATGGATGTGAAGTGCGGTACCTCTCCTAGAACTTATATCATATCGGCTTCTTTCGTTCCAGTGCAATGAGATATGGCGCTTCGGAACGCTGAAGGCCGCGATACAAAATCGTTTGCACTATGTGCTGGGGCAATGCCCCCGCCCAAGCTTGGACCGCATCCGCCTCGGCATCGCCGCCCTTGTGGCCTGGATACAGCACGATGGTGATAATGCCCCCGGGGCGGAGCAGCTCGATCGCAGCCTCCAGGGCCGTGAGCGTACTGGCGGTCTCCGTCATGATCCGTTTATCCGATGAATCCGCCGGAAGGTAGCCGAGATTGAACATGATCGCACCCATGCGGCCGTGCTCAATCTCAGGTACGCACTCCCTCATAAGCGAATGGCTCTGAAGAAGAAGGCTAACCTCCGCGAGGGTGCCGGTCGGCTCCTTGTCCAGCCTTTCCCGAGTCAGCTGCAGCGCCTGCTCTTGAATATCGAAGGCATACACTTTGCCCTTTGAGCCTGTGCATTTGGCTAAATACAGCGTATCGGCTCCGGTTCCGGCGGTTGCATCCAGCGCGATGTCTCCGGGACGGAGCCTTTCGGACACCAGTTTGTGGGCAAAACTCAAAACCGAGAGGAAGCCCATCAGGATACCCCCCACAATTTACCCTGCCACGTATCCCGGCGCTTGAGCTCGGCGTCGATGCCGTTAAGCACTTCCCATTTTTTGAGACTCCACGTCGGTCCGATCAAGAGATCCCGGGGAGCGTCTCCGGTTAGGCGGTGGACGATCATTTCCGGAGGTAAAAACTCCAGGCTATCCACGATAAGGCTGATGTATTCGTCCTGCTCCAGGAATCGCAGCAGCCCGGCTTCGTATTGCTTCACCATCGGCGTCTTGCGCATAAGGTGCAGCAGATGGATTTTGATTCCTTGCACATCCATCTTGGAGACCGCCCGGCCGGTGGCAAGCATCATGTCATGATCCTCTTGCGGAAGCCCGTAAATAATATGTGTGCAGACCCGGATATTATGTTTGCGCAGCTTCTCGACGGCTTCCAAATAACATTCGGTATCATGGGCCCGGTTGATCAGCTCGGAAGTGGAATCATGGATCGTTTGCAGACCCATTTCCACCCACAGATAGGTTCGCTCGTTCAGCTCCGCCAAGTATTCCACGACATCGTCAGGCAGGCAATCGGGACGTGTGGCGATCGACAAACCGACAACCCCCGGCAGCTGCAGAATGACTTCATAATATTCGCGAAGTTCTTCGACCGGAGCATACGTGTTGGTATAGGCTTGGAAATAGCCGATATATTTGGCGTTCGGCCATTTCTGGTGCTGCCGGTCACGGATGGTGTTGAATTGGGTAACGAGATCATCCCGCCGCCTTCCCGCGAAATCGCCGGAGCCGCGGGCGCTGCAAAAGGTGCATCCGCCCTTGGCTATCGTGCCGTCACGGTTCGGACACGTAAAGCCGGCATCCAGCATAACCTTGAATACCTTCTCCTGGAACTGGCCGCGCATCTCGTAATTCCATGTATGAAAACGTTTGTCGCCCCATAAGGTCGGGGCGGGTATAAGTGGTGTGCTCATATTTGCTCCTTTATAGCCGCTTAAGTTGAATTGAGACAGGTTCAGCCAAGGCCCCGGCAACCCATAATTTACTGGCCTTTTACTTAAATGAAACAGCTACGTCCATTGTAACAAAAAATAAAGGATTGCGTTATATACAGGTCTTCAAGCCTAATTAAGACGTTGTTACTTGAATGGATTGCATATAATTGGTATATTTAAAATAGAAAAATAAAAAGATGATTCAAGCAATTTTGGCATGGGTATATAACGGATAGGATTCATATTTGTGTGACGTCATGGATACAATAATACCGTGAGGTGATTACGAATGAATTCATCGACAGTAAAGAATGACAGTAAAGACAAAATCGCTGTGGAGCTTACCCCGAATGAAGCCCTAGCCCTTACCGGCGTGGAGTTTAACTCCGACCAGGGAGTCAAGGCTTCGGCACGTCGCAAGATTCGGGCTGCCTTTGAGAAGACGTTTGATTTTACGTCGGAAGAAAGGTAGACTATTCACAGTTTAACTATCGCGGAACCCCAATTCCAAATATAAGAAAAAGGAACCTAAAGCCTCTGCGTTGAGCAGAGCGTAGGTTCCTTTTTCTATGGGGCTCTTTACTTTTGGGATCAACTTCGTCACAATAAATGCAGTATCGGGATATCATTCTAAATTTACTTGGAAAGTTTCGGAGGTATGACATGCGTTTACGCGGAAGAAAAGGTATACGGGAAAATCTGGAGCAGCAGGAAGACCTGGTCGTTTTGGACCCCGGTCAATATAGAGGGAAGTGGGCTTCGTTATTTGGCAACGACCTTCCGATCCATGTCGAATTCGGCATGGGCAAAGGCCAATTTATAAGCCAGATGAGTTACAAGCATCAGCAAGTGAATTTCATCGGCGTCGACATGTACGACGAGCTGATTCGCCGCGCAAGCGAGAAGGGGCGCAATGTCTGGGCCCAGGAGGGAGTCGATACCCCGCCGAATCTGAAGCTGGCGCTGTTTAATATCGAGAATGTCGAGGAGGTTTTTGAGCCCGGCGAAATTGAACGGTTATATTTGAACTTCAGCGATCCGTGGCCAAAAACAAAGCATGCACGCCGTCGTCTGACGCATCCGCGCTTTCTGGACAAGTATTCCCGGATCCTGAACGAGCGGGGGGAGATCCATTTTAAGACCGATTCGGTCACGCTCTTCGAATTCTCCCTGAATGCATTTGCCGATTATGGTCTGCAAATGACGAACATTTCGCTGGATCTGCATCGTGACGGGCTGAACGAAGAGCATGTCATGACAGAATACGAAACGAAATTCGTCGGCCAAGGCATGCAAATTCATCGCTGCGAGGCGATTGTAGGCAAGGAAGCCCTTGCTTCATACTATCAGAATCGCCTTGAAAAATACGGAAAATAACATTTACACGTGATAGTTTCTCTCTGTGATAGCGTTTACAACTATTATAATAGAAGAAAATCTATCCATTCGGGTGATTTGCTCGGGATAAAACGCAGCAAAAAAGGTGTGCTCCTTATTCAGGAGTACACCTTTTCGTTTTTCAGCATGTCGATGATGCTGCGGGCGCTTTGCATGGGATGAAAGCGTTCGATGTCCTGCAAGTTTTGCGCCCGTTGTTCTTGGATCAGGTCGTATTGATGAAGCAGCTTGTTCATCCATTTGCCCAGAACCTCCAGGGAATGGATGGGCTCTCCCAATCCCTGCGCCGTGAAGTACTGGCAGTTTTCTTCTTCCTGTCCCGGAAGGGGCTGATGGAACAGCATCGGAATTCCTTTGGCCAGGCCTTCGGTGCATGTCATGCCGCCGGGCTTCGTAACGAGCAGATCCGACACCTCCATCAGCTTGTCGATCTCCCGCGTAAAGCCCAATATCCGGATGTTCGGATGCTGGAACCTGGAATTGCTCTCCATCTCCTCGCGGCCCTTGTCATTATTGCCGAGGCAAAATATGATCTGGACTTCTTCTCGCCATCGGGTCAGAAATTCATGCACAACTTCGTCATTCATGATGCCCCAGCCTCCGCCCATCACCAGCACGGTAGGCATATCGGACAGGTTAAACCGCGCCCGGATCTCCTCCTTGCTCGGATGCGTCCAGAAGTCGGGATGGATCGGAATGCCGGTGACCTGAATTTTGGCTTGGGAAACCCCGCGATTGAGCATCTTTCGCTTCACTTCCGGCGTGGACACGAAATATCGGTCGACTTCAGGGCTGATCCATGTATCGTGAGCATCATAATCGGTTATAACGGTACACAGGGGCACGTTCGTGCCCAGCCGTTTCAAACGCGAGATGACCGCACTTGGTATGAAATGGGTGCACACAATGATGTCGGGTCGGAGCTGCCTGACCACGTTCTTGGTGCTTGTATAGAACATTCGGTGAAGCGCTAAAGCGGTAAAACGGTTAAAGGATTTTTGATGGCGGTACATGTACCCGACCAATCTTGGGCGAGTCGTAATGGTCTTTCTGTAGGCCGAAATGATCAGTGGAGCGATTTTAGGGTTCAAGAAGCTCCCGAGCTCGAGAACTTTGGTCTGTACGCTAGGGGACAACTGGCGCAGGCTGCTGGAGAGTGCATGAGCGGCCTGTGTATGGCCTGCGCCGAACCCTTCAGATAACAGCAAGACTCTTTTTTTAGCCACTACTTTTCACCCGTTCTGCAGCGTTATTCTTTAACTTTAACATATCGATTTTGGGAAGAGAAATCAACCACTTCCCCCTTGCAGGTAAGGGACTTTGGTCCCGGAAACGGCCAATTGATTCGGCAAGCTTCTCGCTGGACCCTTGCTACTTAAGGAGTTAGCCAGCAGCGCGCATTTTGTAGAAAATCAGGGTCCGTGGTCTTTTGACTTGAGTAGGAGATGCCGCTACAATGATTCAAACGGACGTCAAAAAGTTTATTAGAGAAAGAGCACTGAAAAAAACGAAAACTTTTTGGTTGTCTGTTGCGTTTATTTATTGGCGGACAAGTCGAAAAAGAAAAAATGGGCAGCCAAGAGAAATAAAAAGCAAGAAAACGGATGAAAATAAGAACTAAAGCCGTTTGAAACGAAGCTTGCTGGCAAACTGGAATGCAAGCTGAGCTCTTTTACGAAGTTTTTCCGTAAATTAGAGCATTCCACGGTTTTGACAAAAGATTCAAAAGTGTGGAAAATCGTGTATGACGTGCGAAGTTGCCCCGCGGCACCGAGGCTACTAGAAGGACAGACACAAGTCACAGGGTCATAGCAACAACAAAAATGCGAAGAACTTAGAGAGAAAAAAACAACAAACATTCTCGGGTTATAAAAAGGGGGTAACGGAGAATCATGACAGACGCCATCTTTATCGCGCTCCAACTATTCTTGGCCGCGGTGGGTGTGTACCAGTTCGTATTCTCTTTGTTTGGTCTGGTCAAAAGAAAAAAGAAACAACAGTTTGAACCCAATAAATCATTTGCAGTGTTAGTTGCTGCGCATAACGAAGAGCAGGTTGTCGGGGCATTAATGGAGAACCTGAAACAGCTAAATTATCCGAAACATCTGTACGACGTATTTGTCATTTGCGACAACTGTACAGACCGTACAGCAGAGATCGTCCGTGCCCACGGGATGAACGCCTGCGTGCGCACGAATCAGAATCTTCGAGGCAAAGGCTATGCCATCGAATGGATGCTGAAAGAGCTCTGGGCGATGCCGCGCCAGTACGACGCGGTCGTTATGTTTGATGCGGATAATCTGGCGGATCCGAATTTCTTGAATGAAATGAACAACGATCTTTGCTCTGGAGCAAGAGTTATCCAGGGATATATCGATACCAAGAACCCAGAGGATTCTTGGATCACCGCCTCTTACGGGGTTTCCTACTGGTATATCAACCGCTTGTGGCAGCTGTCCCGCAGCAATCTGAACATGGCCAACTTCCTCGGCGGAACGGGAATGTGCTTCGAGACTAATCTCTTGAAGGAGATCGGCTGGGGCGCAACCAGTCTGGTGGAGGACTTGGAGTTCACCATGCGCAGCGTCATGCGCGGCGTGTATCCGAAGTTCAACTACGACGCGAAGGTATTCGACGAAAAGCCGCTTACGTTTAAGGCTTCCGCCAGACAACGTCTGCGCTGGATGCAGGGTCACTTTACGGTTGCCCGCCGTTATTTCTTCCCGCTGTTATGGCGTGCCATTAAGGAGCGCAGCCTTGTGAAGTTGGACTTGGCCCTCTACGGAGTCAACGTCTACATCGTGCTGCTGACTTTCTTGTTGACGGCCATCATCTGGGTTGACAGCTCGTTCTTCAATGGTCCGAACATCGCGAACCTGTACGGTTATTTACCGCTGTGGCTGAGCTTTACGGCGATTGCGGCGAATGTGTTCACGTTCATGATTGCGATGATTCTGGAGAAGGTGAAGTACAAGAAGGTATATATGTATCTGGTGCTGTTTCCGATTTATCTGCTGTCGTGGTATCCCATCACGGTATACGCGTTCTTCACGCAGAACAACAAGCAATGGAGCCATACGGAGCATACCCGGGTTGTGCGCCTTGAAGAAGTTCAGAGCAAACAAGGCTAATCCAAAGTTTTTTATGCCATTTGTGTTGACAGATGTTAGGATGGCCTGTTATACTATTCTAGTCTGTTAAACAGAATATCTGATTGCAAGCAGAAGCGCCGCTTCTCACCTGACCGACATGCGTTGGCTGGTTTGATCACGAAATCAATGAATGGATTCAATTTCATTTGTGAGATGAGTATCAAATAGGGATGTCGGTGGTTAACCCGTCATCCCTTTATTTTTTTGCAAACAGGAACAACAAGTAATTTGGAGGTGGAGGACTATCAGTAAGGAACATATGATCAATGACGAGATTCGGGCCAAAGAAGTACGTTTGGTTGGTGCCGAAGGTGAGCAGATCGGGATCAAGCCGATTCGTGAAGCACTGCAAATGGCAATTGATCTCAATCTGGATCTGGTGAACGTGGCCCCTCAGGCGAAACCGCCGGTATGCCGCATCATGGACTACGGTAAATTCCGCTATGAGCAGCAGAAGAAAGAGAAGGAAGCACGGAAGAACCAGAAAATTGTGGACATCAAAGAAGTATGGTTCCGAGCCAACATTGAGGAGCATGATTATCAAACCAAGCTTCGCAATGTCGTTAAGTTTTTGAAAGACGGCGATAAAGTGAAATGCTCCGTGCGTTTCCGCGGCCGTGAAATCACCCATGCTAACATCGGTCAGAAGATTTTGGAGCGCGTGAAAACGGAAGTGGCGGATCTCTGCGTCATTGAGCGTCAGCCGAAATTGGAAGGCCGCAGCATGATTATGATTTTGGCTCCAAAAGCCTAAGAGAAATTAGAGGAGGAAGTACTACAATGCCTAAAATGAAAACACATAGCAGCCTGAAAGGCCGCTTCAAAATTACTGGTACTGGTAAAGTTAAACGTTATAAAGCTTACAAAAACCACTTGCTTTCCCACAAATCCAAGCGTGCGAAGCGCGTATTGTCCAATAGCCCTGTCATGGCGCCTGGAGATGTTAAACGTTTGAAGCAAGGTCTGGCTAACTTGAAATAGTAAACAACAATTATTGGGAGGTCTTTTGATATGGCACGAGTTAAAGGCGGATTTGTCGTTCGTCGTCGACATAAAAAAGTATTGAAGCTTGCGAAAGGTTATTTCGGTTCCAAACACCGCATTTTTAAAACAGCGAACGAGCAGGTTATGAAATCCCTCGTTTATGCATACCGCGATCGTCGCAATACGAAGCGTAACTTCCGCAAATTGTGGATCGTTCGTATCAACGCGGCTGCTCGTCAAAACGGTCTGTCCTACAGCAAATTGATGCATGGACTGAAGCTTGCTGGCGTGGACATCAACCGCAAAATGCTGGCTGATCTGGCTGTGAATGACCTGAACGCGTTCAATTCCTTGGCTACTGTAGCTAAAGAAAAAGTGAACGCTTAATTATACGTGTATGAAAAAACCGCCGTAATATTACGGCGGTTTTTTTTATTTTGCGTCCCCGGGCTATCATGCATCATTTCGGCGGCACGGGTGCTCGGCTCATGGAGAGAGTCGCCTATCTTTTGCTATCGTAAGGGCCATGAAACAAGCAAGGGAACTCCTTCCGGAATAAATTGAAATGTATATTACCTGAGGAGGGATCTTATGCACAAGCCTGTCAGCAAGGCGAAAGTGAAATCATACGTGGGCAAAGAGATCGTGGCGTATAAGAAAAACGGAACTGTGGTGACGGGCAAGCTGGTACGCGTCTCCGGCAACCGCCTTTATGTGGAACCGGCAACCAAGGGGAAAAAGGTGAAAACCAAGGCGATTATTCCGCTCGCATTGTTTGATCTTCTTGCCATTGGTACGGCACCTTATGCATATGGCGGCGGGTTTGGAGGCTACCCTGGCGGCTTTGGACCGGGTTACGGCGGCTTTGGACCGGGTTTTGGACCAGGATTCGGGCCAGGCTTCTTCTGGTAATTAGAGGAACCAAATCTTTTCCAACTCATAACATCGGCTGGGTTCGATCATTCTGGTCACCGTATAGCCAAGCTTTCGGTAAAAATGAAGGCCGGTGTGGTTGCCGATGTCCACCATGACCTTGGCACGTTGGCATCCGCGGGATACAGCGAAACGTTCGGCATGTTCCATCAAACGGACACCCCACCGTTTTCGCTGTGCGGTGGATGCGACGGCCAGCATATCGATATACAGCAGCTCGCCGTGCATCATGAAATGGATAAAAGCAACGATTTTTTCGTTATCCTGAGGCGAAGCGACAAGGGTCACGCCGCGCCGTAAACGAGAGGGAATATCCTTGCGGATGAGGTCCAGCTCTTTTTTGGTCATATGGGAAAGCGGGACGAGTTGGGACTCGATGAGCTGCAGAATCATCGGATCATCCTGGTCCGGTTTTCGGTAACGGATCATCGTGTTGTTTCCTCCCTTCACCGCGGTTAAGTCTGCTCCATTTATCATATGTAGCAGGGTTTCATAGGGTGTTTTGCTTCAAGGCGGCGGAGGAATTGCGCCCAATGTGAATGAAAACCTTTCATCGGAAGTAAAATAAATGTGTTGACTTCTGGATTGAATGAATCATATAATGTTTCTAAACATTTTAACGAATATATCCAATCGGCAATGATGAGGACGAAGTTTAAAGGGCTCTTTTGCTCAGAGAGTGGATGGATCAGCTGAAACCACCACCAAAACCCCTTTTATACGAGCTCACCTCGGAGCTGTTTCCCTGAAAGATGCTACGCTATGACTTTATCGCATTAAGTCGTAACAGCGTTTATTAGGGGGAATCGTCTTAGTCCGCGTTACGGACTGCAGATATTGAAGAGCTGTGTTCATGCGTTCTTCATACCTGCTGAGGCTCTGCACTGCGAGGTGTAGGGCAAATATGGGTGGTACCACGGAAGCTAAACCTTTCGTCCCTCACACGGAGATACTCCGGGTGTGGCGACGGAAGGTTTTTTTGTTGCTTGAATCATGGATGAAAGAGAAGAGTGCCAATATTTGAGAGGAGGATGACTGATGAGCGCGCAAACTCCAGAAGTGCGGTCTACAGAACAATTACGAGAGAAATGGTTGAAGCCTGAAGTGATTACCGGTTCGGAAATCTTGCTTCGGAGTCTTCTGCTCGAAGGTGTCGAGTGCGTCTTCGGATATCCGGGCGGAGCCGTCCTGTATATCTACGATGCGATGTATGGTTTTAAGGATTTCAACCATGTCTTGACCCGACACGAGCAAGGTGCCATTCATGCCGCTGACGGTTACGCTCGCGCAAGCGGCAAAGTCGGCGTATGCATAGCAACTTCAGGACCGGGGGCAACGAACCTTGTGACCGGTATCGCAACAGCTTACATGGATTCCGTTCCGCTCGTTGTTATTACCGGTAACGTTGCAACAACCCTGATCGGTACGGATGCTTTCCAGGAAGCGGATATTACAGGCATCACGATGCCGATTACGAAACACAGCTATCTGGTAAGGGACGTTAAGGATCTGCCAAGGGTGATTCATGAGGCCTTCCATATCGCCTCAACCGGCCGCAAAGGACCGGTGCTGATCGACATTCCGAAGGATGTATCGGCGGCAACCACGCTGTTCCAGCCGGAAGAGCGAATCCAGCTGAGAGGATATAATCCTCGGACGGTGCCGAACAAACTTCAGTTGGATAAACTGGCCCGCGCGATCGAGGAGGCCGAGCGTCCGATGATTCTTGCCGGCGGCGGCGTGATTTACTCCGGTGCTCACGAAGGACTGTACGAATTCGTGAACAAAACCGGGATTCCGATCACGACAACGCTTCTCGGCCTTGGCGCCTTCCCGACAGGCAACGATCTGTGGACAGGAATGCCGGGCATGCACGGCACCTACACATCGAACCATGGTATTCAGCAGTCGGATCTGCTGATCAACATCGGGGCAAGATTCGATGACAGGGTTACAGGCAAGCTCGACGGTTTCGCGCCACATGCGAAGATCGTTCATATCGATATCGACCCGGCTGAGATCGGCAAGAACGTGCCGACCGATATCCCGATTGTCGGAGACGTGAAGACCGTGCTTGAGATGCTGAATCCGCTCGTTCCATACGCAGCGAAAGCTGATGCCTGGAGAGACCAGATCAGCAAATGGAAAGCCGAATACCCGTTCCGTTATGTCGATTCGGATACGGTGCTGAAGCCGCAATGGGTTATCGAAATGCTGAACGACACCACAAAGGGTGAAGCCATTGTAACGACTGACGTTGGCCAGCACCAAATGTGGGCCGCGCAGTATTACAAGTTCAACCAGCCGCGTTCCTGGATCACCTCCGGCGGTCTCGGAACGATGGGCTTCGGATTCCCGTCCGCGATTGGTGCCCAGATGGCGCATCCGGATCGCCTGGTCATTTCGATCAACGGGGATGGCGGCATGCAGATGTGTTCGCAAGAACTGGCCATCTGTGCCATCAACAACATTCCGGTAAAAATCGTTGTCATCAACAACCAGGTGCTTGGGATGGTTCGTCAATGGCAGGAGATCATTTACGATAACCGTTACAGCCATATCGATCTGGCAGGCAGCCCTGATTTCGTCAAGCTTGCTGAAGCCTACGGTGTCAAAGGACTTCGTGCCACCACGAAAGAAGAAGCACAGCGTGCTTGGGCCGAAGCGATGGAAACGCCGGGACCCGTCCTCGTTGAATTCGTTGTAGAGAAAGGCGAGAACGTGTATCCGATGGTGACGCAAGGGTCGACAATCGATCAAATGCTGATGGGGGATGCGTAAGATGAGTACAAAACATACCATTGCCGTACTAGTGAATGACCAGCCGGGTGTCCTGCAGCGCGTATCCGGGTTATTCGGACGCCGGGGCTTTAACATTGAGAGCATTACCGTGGGACAGTCGGAGGAAATCGGCTTGTCCCGGATGGTTATCGTAACCACTGGAGACGAAACGACGCTGGAGCAGGTAGAGAAGCAGCTTTACAAGCTGATCGATGTCATTAAAGTCATCAATCTAAGCTCGAAGCCGATGGTTGCCCGGGAGCTCGCCCTGATCAAAGTAAAAGCCGAGCCGTCGGCAAGACCGGAAATTATGGGCGTCGTCGAAACCTTCCGCGCATCCGTCGTGGATATCGGCACGACCAACCTGATGGTTCAGGTTGTCGGCGATACCGTCAAAATCGATGCGATGATCGAGCTGCTTAAGCCTTATGGCATCCAGGAGCTTTCCCGTACCGGGGTTACCGCGATGATTCGCGGTAACGCGTAATGATGTAACATTATTCTTTTTATCCGGATGACAAAGTTATTGCAATATAAGCGTTAGACACCTGCATGGCATGAGCGGGTGTCTCAGCAGATCGGGTAAGCAGCGGTCTATTGAGATACCCGCTCATCATGAAGGGTCTTTAAAATCAAAGGAGGACTTATACAAATGGCAATTACTACTTATTATGAACAAGATGCAGAACTCAGCGTGCTGAAAGACAAAACAATCGCGGTTATCGGCTACGGAAGCCAAGGTCATGCCCAAGCGCAAAACCTGCGCGACAGCGGACTTCAGGTTGTCATTGGTCTTCGTGAAGGCAAATCGTTCGACAAAGCGAAAAACGACGGTTTCGAAGTACTCCCTGTAGCGGAAGCCGTTAGCCGTGCGGATGTAGTACAAATCCTGATGCCGGACGAAACGCAAGCAGCGGTGTACAAGAACGACATCGAGCCAAACCTGAAAAAAGGCGCGGCACTGATGTTCTCCCACGGTTTCAACGTTCATTTCGGTCAAATCGTAGCTCCTAAGGACAACGACGTTCTTCTGGTTGCTCCTAAATCCCCGGGTCACATGGTTCGCCGTACGTACGTTGAAGGCTTTGGCGTACCTGGATTGATCGCAATCGAGAAAGACGCGACTGGACAAGCTAAGGCGATCGGTCTTGCTTATGCAAAAGGCATCGGCTGTACTCGCGCAGGCGTTATCGAGACTTCTTTCCGCGAAGAAACCGAAACAGACTTGTTCGGTGAGCAAGCGGTATTGTGCGGCGGTGTATCCGCATTGGTCAAAGCAGGTTTCGAAACGTTGACCGAAGCTGGATATGCGCCGGAAATGGCATACTTCGAGTGCCTGCATGAACTGAAGCTGATCGTGGACATGATCTATGAAGGCGGTCTTGCAAGCATGCGCGACTCCATCAGCAACACGGCGGAGTATGGCGACTATGTAACAGGCCCTCGCGTGGTAACCGAAGATACCAAGAAGGCAATGAAAGAAGTCCTGTCTGATATTCAACAGGGTAAATTCGCCCGCGACTTTATCCTTGAGAACCAATCGGGACGCGCTTTCCTGACAGCTACTCGCCGCAACGAGTCCGAGCATCCGATCGAAGTGGTGGGTGCAGAGCTTCGCGAAATGATGCATTGGATCAAAAAATAAGAATATATAGAATTCATAAGGAATTCTTCGGGGTTTGGGGCAGCCCGGCATGAGATGATGATGCTGCTGCCCGGATCCGTCAGATTAAGCAGCCGGCGGCAGGGGATTCTATCAACTGCCGCCGGATGTTTACGTCATGAGATAAACTTCAAGGAGGTGCCGACATGCGAAAGATTTATGTCTTTGATACAACGCTGAGAGATGGTGAGCAGTCTCCTGGCGTGAATTTGAACACTCGGGAAAAGGTGGAAATCGCCCTTCAGCTCGAAAAGTTGAAAATCGACCGCATGGAAGCAGGGTTTCCAGCGGCGTCCCCCGGTGACCTTGCAGCTGTGAATGCAGTGGCACGCGCGGTGAAGGACGTTACGGTCATTGGATTGTCACGCTCCAGAGAGAATGACATCGATGCGGTTCGCGAAGCGCTTCAAGGTGCCCAGGACCCGTGCATTCACGTGTTCCTGGCCACTTCGCCGATTCACCGCAAGTTCAAGCTGCGGATGGAGAAGCAGCAGGTGCTGGAAACGGCGCAGGCTTCGATCCGTTACGCTAAGAAGTACTTTTCCAAAGTGGAATTTTCCCTGGAGGATGCGGGCCGGACCGAGCTTGATTTCATGGCCGAGGTCGTCGCCATGGCAGTGCGCGAAGGCGCCAATGTCGTGAACATTCCGGATACCGTGGGATATTTGAACCCTTCGGAATACGGGGCCATCTTCAAATACTTGAAGGAAAATGTTCCGGATATCGAGAAGGTTCAGCTGAGTGCGCACTGCCATAACGATCTGGGCATGGCCACGGCGAACACCCTTGCCGCCATTCTGAACGGGGCCGATCAGATCGAAGGCACGATCAACGGAATCGGTGAACGTGCAGGCAATACCGCGATCGAGGAAATCGCGATGGCGCTCGAGACGCGTTCCGAATTCTTTGGAGCGAAGACGGGGCTGGCCTTAACCGAAATCGCCCGCACAAGCCGCCTTGTGAGCAAGCTGACCGGCATGGTCGTGCCAGGCAACAAAGCGATTGTCGGCGCGAACGCATTCGCCCATGAATCCGGCATTCACCAGGACGGTATGCTGAAGGAGAAGACAACCTACGAAATTATGACCCCGGAGTCCATCGGACTCAAAGAAAGCAAGCTGGTATTAGGCAAACATTCCGGCCGCCATGCTTTCCGGGAGAAGCTGCTGGATCTGGGTTATGAGCTGACCGAAGAACAGGTGAATGACGCATTCGCCAAATTCAAAGTGCTGGCCGACAAGAAGAAGGAAGTTTCCGATGAGGATCTTCTGGCTCTGCTGGAGGAAAAACTGATCGATACGCCAGAGGTCTTCAAGCTGGAAACGATCTTTGTTGCTTACGGCAACGAATCAACGCCGACGGCGCGGGTGCGCATTGCAACAGAAGATCAGACGATTGAAGAAGAGGCCGAGGGCAACGGTTCCGTGGACGCGATCTATAACGCGATCGACAAGGTGACCGGAGAAGAGGTTACGCTTGCGGACTATTCCATCAAGTCGGTAACGCACGGCAAGGATGCCCAAGGTGAAGTGCATGTCGTGCTGTCCCAAAACGACGTGGCCGCGCAAGGCCGCGGCTTGAGCACCGACATTCTGGAAGCGAGCGCACGTGCCTACGTCGATGCGGTGAACGTCCTGATCGAGAAACGCAAAACGTTTAGCCGGCGCGAGCGCGCTACGCTGTAATCCATACTTGGCGTGGCGGGAGATCTGCTCTCCGCATGAGCGCTGAAGGTGCATGCCATAAAAAAAGAGGGGCCGCTATTGAAGCGGCTCCTCTTTTATTTGCTTTATTAAACTGTTGGCCAGACGTGGAATGCAGGTATCAAGACACTAGCATCGAGCCTTAAACGGCCTCATAGCAGAGGGCCGATACCGGATTGATGCAGCTGATCAACGAGATAAGACAGGGTTTCGTTAAGGCGTCGATACGGAGCCTGGATCTTACCAGGCGTAGGCCTGCGGGGCGGCGCCGCCCGGACCCGGGAATATTTCATCCAAGCGCTTCATCACGGATTCATCGAGTTCGATCTCAAGCGAGCGCAGGGAGCTTTCGAATTGCTCCAGCGTGCGCGGCCCAATAATCGGTCCGGTAACGGCCGGGTTCTTCAGCACCCAGGCAAGAGCGACGTTATCCTGCGGTTCGCCCAGCTCTTGGCAGAGAGCGGCAAACTGTTCCAGCTGCGCGCGGTGCTTCTCTACGCGCTCCGCATTGCCTCCGCTGCGCGAGCCCTCGATTTTTTTAAGGGCATTGCGTCCCAGCAGTCCCCCGTCCAGCGGACTCCATGGAATCACGCCGAGACCCAGCTGCTGCGAAGCGGGGAGTACTTCGAGTTCCGGCAATCGGCAGGTCAGGCTGTATTTGTGCTGCTCGGAAACGAGACCGAGGAAGTGACGGCTTTGGGCCGCGGCCTGCGCAACCGCAATCTGCCAGCCGGCAAAGTTGCTGGATCCGACATATCCGATTTTTCCTTGATGAACCGCAACCTCAAAAGCGCCCCAGAGCTCGTCCCAAGTGACGGAAGGATCGACGTGATGCATTTGGTACAGCTCGATATGGTCGGTCTGCAGACGTTTCAGCGACCCTTCGAGATGACGGCGAAGTTTATAGCTCGACAGCCCGGCTTCATTGTTGGGGCCATCCAGAGGATCACTCATGGAACCGTAGAATTTAGTAGCCAAAACGACTTTTTCGCGGCGGCCTCCGCCTTGGTTAAACCAGCGTCCGATGATGGTTTCGGTCAGGCCCGAATTCTCGCCCCAGCCGTAGATGTTCGCCGTATCAAAGAAATTGACGCCGGCATCAAGCGCTGCATCCATGATGCGGAAGGCTTCCTTTTCATCCGTGGCAGGACCGAAATTCATCGTCCCCAAACACAGACGACTTACTTTCATGCCGGATTTACCTAGAGCTGCGTACTTCATAATCGATGATCACTCCTTGGTCGTTTAGGGTATAAGGCAAATTCACCCCTATTGTAGCGTATTGGCAGAAAAATGTAACTAACGGCGTTCGGAAACGTTAATATGGATAGGGACTGATTTTACGAGGAGGGGTAGGATGAATCGATTAGTTCCTTTCAGGATACTTTCATTGCTTGTTGTGTTAACCTCGGCGTTGATGATCAGCGCTTGTAACCAAACAGAGCCCAAGACTGCTGTCGATACTGATTTCAAGGAAACCATGTCTGACCTGACCAGTCTTCAATCCATATCGCTAACGGAAAGTAACAAACAAATCATTAGGGAAACCTTTGATTCGGTGAAAGTGCTTCAAGACAAATTACAAAATCATCCTAGCCCAACTTGGGTTGTAGATAAAGAGGACGTGAAGATACCCTGAACGAATTTGTTCTGGCGAGGATAAACAGAGACTTAATATTTGCCCTAAACCAAGTGAAAGAAATTCCTTCCGATGCCGCATTACTGAAAGATATGGTCATCACGCAACTAACGGCGAATTACGCCAGACAGTCGGGCGTGGTCGTAACGCCCAAAGAAGTCAGTGAGGAAATCGAATTTCAAAAAGCAGCGCTGGATGAAGCTGATCCCAATGAAGACAACCACCGGTTGATTCTTTACATCATGGAGAACCGAATTCGCATTTCGGGTAAGACGGAAGAAGAGTTTTGGAACAGTGCGGAGGTGTATGAGGATTACGAAACCTCATTGTACAACAGTAGATTAATCGCAAATATTCTGTCCGACGAGAGCACGAAGGGGATGGACAGCTATTATGAGCTACAGGAAAAGCTGTTCAACGATTTCCAGAAGAAGCATTCCATTCAGGCTCCAGATTTTAACGAATTGTTACAATCAGCTTCCTAATTCTGCTCCCTCCTTTTCGATACCATATCCTTGTTCCTACAGCTAGTCTCGTTCCTGCTCCTTTTTCCTTCCTCTACCTACAAAGACTAGGACCAACCAAGAATCTCTTTAAGTTGTTACCCTCCGGATGTTAACCTTCAAGAGCCGCCCAATCATTTTGCATAGGGCGGCTCTTCTCCCCCACACAACCCTTGTGGTCAGGGAGATGTGCTCTTCTCCAGTGACCTGCCAATCCATTAGCTTCGAAGCAGCGGAGAGGACGAATCGATTCCGGAAAAGCGGAGCGGTCGCCTTTGGAGCCGAATTTCAACCCCTAACATATAATCCAGAAATTCGGCGACAACAGCGATTGGAGGAACGATACGTACTCGGAGCTTCCCACATTAACTCTTCGAAGCCCTTGCATAAACTGCTCTTGCTAAGCTGCTCTCGCATAAAGTCTTACTCGCATTAAGTCGCTCTCGCGAAATTAGCTCTTCGAGCTTCTGTACAACTTCTTTGACGCCGTCTCCCTGATCACATTCCCCCTACTTATAGGCAAAACGAATTAAGTTCATAGTTTCTATATCTTGGTCAATCGAGGGGGAAGTATGTTACAACAGTAACTAGATGATTAAATACGACCAGTGTATATATAAATAAGGAGTGACGAAGGATGGCAGAAACGAAAAAAATCGCGGTAATCGCGGGAGACGGCATCGGTCCTGAGGTAGTGGCGGAAGCGGAGAAAATCATTAAACGTACCGAAGAGGTATTCGGACTTTCATTCACGACGGAACATGCGTTGTTTGGCGGCATTGCGATCGACGAGAAAGGAACGCCGCTCCCGGAAGAAACGCTGAGCGTATGCAAAAGCGCCGATGCGGTATTGCTTGGTGCGGTAGGCGGACCGAAATGGGACAACAACGCGAAGGAGCTTCGCCCGGAAACCGGATTGCTCGGCATCCGCAAAGAGCTTGGCCTGTTCTCGAACCTGCGTCCGGCCGTCATTTTTGACTGCTTGAAGGATGCATCCACACTGAAGCCCGAGGTTCTGGAAGGAACCGACTTGATGGTTGTTCGTGAACTGACGGGAGGCATATACTTCGGCGAGAAGTTCAGACGCGAAGGTGCAGGCGGAGAAGAAGCGGTAGATACCTGCGTATACAATACCGCCGAGGTAGAGCGCATCGTGCATCAAGCCTTCGAGATTGCACAGAAGCGCCGGAAGAAGCTGGCTTCCGTCGATAAAGCGAACGTGCTGGAAACGTCCCGCTTGTGGCGCGAAACCGTAAACCGCATCGCCCCTGAATACCCGGACGTCGAGCTGGAGCACGTGCTGGTAGACAACTGCGCGATGCAGCTTCTGCGCCGCCCGTCCAGCTTTGATGTCATCGTAACCGAGAATATGTTCGGTGACATTCTGAGCGACGAAGCAGCCATGCTGACAGGATCCATCGGCATGCTGGCATCCGCATCCATGGGCGAAGGAGCTTTCGGTCTGTACGAGCCGGTACACGGTTCGGCTCCGGACATTGCCGGCCAAGGCTTGGCGAACCCGATCGCAACGATTCTTTCCGTAGCGCTTATGTATCGCCTCACGTTCGGATACGAGGATGCGGCTGACGCCATTGAACGCGCAGTTGCCGAGGTGCTTGATGCCGGACACCGGACGGCAGACATTGCCGTTGATAAGAGCAAGGCGCTCAGCACCACGGAGATGGGCGATTTGATTGCCGCGGCTATCCGTTAATAGAAGAAGCGTACGTTCAAGAAAACTTCTTATTTATAATAATTATAATAAAGTAACGTCTACAATCTTGACTTTGATTAGCCTCGATGATAACATTTCTATTAAATGTTCATAGAACATACCATGTAGAAAATACACGTATTTTCTTACATATGTTAAGGAGGAATTCAATCATGGCAGAACGTTTGGTTGGTAAAGCGGCTCCTGATTTCACAATGGAAACTGTATCAGGTGACGGTAAAGATTTTGGCAAAGTCAGCCTGTCCGACTACCGCGGCAAATGGCTCGTATTCTTCTTCTATCCGCTGGATTTCACTTTTGTATGCCCAACTGAAATCACGGCTCTCAGCGATGCTTACGATCAATTCAAAGCATTGGATACGGAAATCCTGGGTGTGAGCGTTGACTCGATTCACAGCCACAAAGCTTGGATCAACACAGCTAAAGAAGCTAACGGTCTGGGAGCATTGAACTTCCCGCTGGCTTCCGACATCACCAAGAACGTAGCTAGAGACTACGGCGTTCTGATCGAAGAAGAAGGCGTTGCTCTGCGCGGCCTGTACATCATCGATCCAGAAGGCGAATTGAAATATCAAGTTGTTAACCATAACGACGTTGGCCGCAGCGTAGAAGAAACGCTTCGCGTTCTTCAAGCACTGCAATCCGGCGGATTGTGCGCAATGAACTGGAAGCCGGGCGACAGCAACCTGTAATTCCATTTCATGAATAGCAACCCTCATTACCTGACATTACGTCCAGGTAATGGGGGTTTTTTCACTCTTGGTTTTATTGGATGAAATAGGGGAAGACTTTTGTTTAGGAAACCGCGCTTGCGTTAATATATAATTAAATAAATAGGTTGGCCGGCTTATGATTAGGAAATCATGCCAAAATTTTAAATCAAGGTTTTTTTCATGAAGGAATTAGCCTGCCTGAAAGCGAATACAATATTGAAACGATTGAGAATCCACACAAGGAGGGTGAACGATATGAGTTTTTGCTGTGGGGCTAGTATGATGGGTACAAAGGGTACACTGAAGCATTATCGCACTCAAGTACATAATGTTCCCCTACTGTCTTGTCCGGTCTGCCATCGCGTCGAGGTTCATCATCGGGTTGAGAATGAGTATGAGATATTGGCTGAATATGCCCATGGTGACGGTGCATCCCAAGTGGATTTTCAGGATTACGTGATGGAAGATGAGGATGCCATTTTTGAGAATGTGGTCAATCGGGAGTCGGAGGATCCGCTCACGGTTGTTCAGAGTCAGATTGATATGTCGCTGGATCTCCTGGTGGTTGCCAAATGGATGGAGGACGAGAAGTGGCAGGGCGAACTGAAAAGACGGCTTGCCGTGATGAGCCAGCGCAGGCTCCGACTCCAAAAGCAGCCTTAATTAGGATTAATAAAGCCTCGTGAATGCCCGGGGCTTTTTTAATGTTTCAAATCAGGCGGATTTGGGTAATCATTTACATTAGCTGTGCAATGACGGGTGTTATATCAATTACATAAACCAAAGTACATAAGTAATGACAATGGTATTTTTATGCAATTATCCATTTTTCGACAGGATTTCTGATTGACGTTTCTTTGTTTCGATGACTATCATGGAAGGAAGCAGATTCGGGCTGCTTCTGATTCAGAGGCGGACAAGCTCATTTTTTTCGCATGTTTTTTGTCGGTTTGGTGAGTTCAACTTTTCAAGAAAAGGGGGAGCCATCTTGTTGAGTCAAATCCGTGAATCTGAGCTGCAGGCAATTCGTTCATTTCATTCCAGTCAGCTTATTAGGAACAAGTATGAGAACATACTGGAGAATCTCGACAGCGGGATTATCCTCTTTGATAGTGATGGAGTGTTGGCATTTGTTAACGTGCAGATGGCAAAACTGTTAGGCGTATCCCGTAAATCGCTGACAGGCTGTACGCTGACCCAGCTATTGCGTCATCCCCAGCTCTCCAGATTCAAGAAGAAAAAAATACTTCGCATTTTTCGGGAAACGGTATTCCATCGCCGAAGATTCCATGAATTGGTTGATGAATTCGGCAGATCGTGGCTGATCACGATGACGTATGGGGACCAAATGGAAGGCGATTTCCTGATCAGCGTGAAGGATGTATCGGATTTCAAACGAATTGAGCAAACCGCTTATCAGAACGATAAACTGGCCATGCTGGGAAAAATCTCGGCTTCCATTGCCCATGAAATCCGAAACCCGCTGACATCCATTCGAGGCTTTATCCAGTTGCTGCGTCCGCATCTCGTAAGTTTGGGAAAGGACGAGTATGCCAGAATCATACTAACGGAGATCGATCGCGCAAACGATATTATATACGAATTTCTCAATTCCTCCAAACCCTCGGCTCCAGAGACCAAGATTGTATCCGTATCCTCATTATTGAAGGAAGTTGTTCTATTAACAGAGAGCGAAGCCTTGATGAAGGGATGCCAGATCAATTTGCATACCGATAAGACCCCACCTGCGTTTATTTCCGTTGATGTCAAGCAGATCAAACAGGTGATTCTGAATATTATTAAAAATGCCCTCGACGCCATAAATGAGCATCATGACGAGAACATTACCGGGATGATTGATATTTCAGCCCGTGACACGGGGAAACATATTAACATTTGCATTTCGGATAACGGGGGCGGCATGGATCAGAATACGCTGAACCACCTCTTTAATCCCTTTTTTACGACGAAAGAGAGCGGGACGGGACTTGGTTTGTCCGTGAGCTACAGCATCATCCGAAACCATGGCGGCACCATTGCCGTGGATAGCCAGGTTGGGGCCGGGACCGAGTTTGTGATCACGTTTCCCAAGCTGGACGTGTCGGAAGTCTAAGAGGATATGCAACCGATTTGAATACAAGAGCAGCTGTTCCAATGGAATGGCTTTTTCTTTTTTAGGAGGAGAAGAGACATGAAATGGACATTTGAAAGCAATTTAACAGCCGGGCAAGTACAAGCGGATGCCATCATCGTTCCCGTTACTAAAAAACAAGCGAAGGAGGGCGGCATTTCCCCGGCCTGGGACCCGTTATTAAAGCAGTTAGCGGAGAACCGGCTGTTCGACGGCACCGCCAACCGGTCATTCGTATGGCCGGAGAGCATTTCGAGCGGATCGCGCCTGTTAATATGGGTAGGCCGTCCCGAAGGTATCCTGACATCCGAGCAGCTGCGTTTGGTTGCAGCTCAAGCGGCGAAGGCGGCCGTAAAATCGGGAATACGCAGCGCGGCCATTCAAATTCCGCATACGATGGTCAGCTTCACCGCCGAACAGACGCCCCGCGACGCTGCTCAGGCTTTAACCGAAGGTTTTATACTGGGAAGCTACCGGAAACCGCATTATAAACGCGATGCTTCCGAACATACGGATTTAGAAGAAATCCTCTATTATATAGAAGGAAATGCGGAAGCGGAATATGAAGCCGCGTGGAAGGAAGGCATGTCGCTCGGCCAAGCGATTGGAGAAGCAACCTGCCTGGCACGAGATTTGACGAACCTTCCCGGCAATAAACTGTTACCGGAAGACTTGGCCCAGAAGGCGCTTCAGCTGGCGAAGCGGTACGGCTTCGAAGCACAGGTCCTGGATGAGGAAGCTATGGTCGAGAAAGGAATGGGCGGCCTCTTGGCCGTAGGGAAAGGCAGCATACATCCGCCGCGCATGATTACGATCCGTTATCAGGGACGGGAGACATGGGACGATGTGATCGGCCTGGTCGGCAAGGGGATCACGTTTGATACCGGCGGCGTTTCGCTGAAGAGGGCAGCCGGAATGGAGGATATGATCAGCGATATGGGCGGGGCGGCTACAGTGCTTGGAGTTATGGAGGCTCTCGGGCGTATTCGTCCCAAGGCGAATGTCGTGATGGTGATCCCGTCTGCGGAGAACGTGATGAGCGGCGGCGCCTTTAAACCCGGCGATATCGTGACGACGCTGAGCGGCCGTACCGTCGAAGTGCTGAACACGGATGCCGAGGGCCGCATCGTGCTCGCGGATGGCGTAACCCATGCCAAGCAGCTCGGCGCTTCGCGCCTGATTGATGTGGCCACGTTGACCGGAGCCGTCGTTTCGGCGCTTGGGGATATTGCCACCGGCGCCGTAACCAATGACGAAACCTTTTTGCAGGAGCTTATCGCTTCTTCCCGTAGGGCCGGCGAAAAAATATGGCCGCTCCCATCCTATCCGGAGTTTTGGGATAAATTGAAGAGCGAGGTGGCGGATTTGCGAAATCAAACCGGGCGAGAAGGCGGGACGATCACGGGCGGTCTTTTTGTGGGCACGTTTGCTGACGGGCTGCCTTGGGTTCATTTCGACATTGCAGGTACGGCTTACTTGTCCAAGGAGCGGGGAGTGGATCCCAGAGGGGCAACCGGCGTGCTCGTCCGAACCATCAGCGACTGGATACTCCGAGAGGCCGAGGCCGTCAAGGATTGATGCACATGTTATGCTTTACTTTTCAACCGGCATTCAAGTATGATGAAGAGAAAATTGCCGAGAGGAGTTTAGCTTAGAATGATTAAGAGTAGTCAGACAAAGATTGTAGACTGTACCATTCGCGATGGCGGACTGGTGAACAACTGGGATTTTAGCGTAGAATTCGTGCAAAATTTATATGCAGGCCTGAATGAGGCTGGCGTGGACTATATGGAAATCGGTTATAAAAATTCGCCTAAGCTGCTAAAAGGCGCTGATCAAGCCGGCCCTTGGCGTTTTTTGGATGATGAATTCCTTCGAGAAGTTATTCCCCATAAAGGTAAAACCAAACTGTCCGCACTGGTCGATATCGGCCGGGTGGATGAGGATGATATTTTGCCGCGCGAGGAGAGCCTGCTGGATCTCATCCGCGTTGCATGTTACATCAAAGACGTAGATAAGGCGCTTGCGCTGGTTCAGACCTTCCATGATCGCGGTTACGAGACGACGCTGAACATTATGGCCCTCTCCAACGTGATGGAGAATGAGCTGCTGGAAGCCTTTGAGATGATCAGGGAGAGCGTCGTGGATGTGGTGTACATCGTCGATTCTTACGGAAGCCTGGATCATAAAGACATGGAATACCTGGTAAATAAGTTCAAGACGCATCTGCCGAACAAACGTCTTGGCGTTCATACCCATAACAATATGCAGCTGGCGTTCTCCAACACGCTGGTAGCCGCCGACCTCGGCGTTGAGCTTCTGGATGCGTCCGTGTACGGCATGGGCCGCGCAGCCGGCAACTGTCCGACCGAGCTTTTGGTTACCCACTTGAAAGGCACGAAGTACGAGCTGCGCCCGGTACTGGACATTATTGAGCGCTTCATGATCCCTCTTCGCGAAAAAGAGGAGTGGGGTTACATCATGCCCTACATGATTACAGGCACCCTGGACGAACATCCGCGCTCCGCTATGGCACTTCGTGCTTCGGACGAT
Organism: Bacillus sp. FSL K6-6540; assembly: GCF_038007545.1. Taxonomy (NCBI): domain Bacteria; kingdom Bacillati; phylum Bacillota; class Bacilli; order Caryophanales; family Bacillaceae; genus Bacillus; species Bacillus sp. FSL K6-6540. The sequence goes on along the minus strand of NZ_JBBOXH010000001.1, from coordinate 5,833,444 downwards.
AAAGACAAAATCGTGGATTTTTACGATAAATTGACGACGCCGGAAGTGACGTTCGACAAAAAGAAGTAAGGATGGCTAGGGCGCGTCCTTGCATCTTATATCAGTGTATGAAAGAGCAGCATCTTTCCCCATTCGGAAGGGTGCTGCTTGCTTTCTAGTGCCTATGATACATTTTCCATAAAATACATGTTGAAATTGCGTGTCACGCATGGTATATTTATTTTTGTCTTCAAAAGACAAAATGTTGATTATCGGGACGTAGCTCAGCTTGGTAGAGCACCTGGTTTGGGACCAGGGGGTCGCATGTTCAAATCGTGTCGTCCCGATTCGCTTATGATTTAGGACCTCGCAAATAGTAATCGGCATATGCTCCAAAGCATAGCGTCACTTTTGTAGGTGGATATGCGGGTGTAGTTCAATGGTAGAACTCCAGCCTTCCAAGCTGGTAGCGTGGGTTCGATTCCCATCACCCGCTTATAGTTAGACAGAAACCCTTGGTATCAAGGGTTTTTTTGTTGCTTCAGGCTGCAAAAGCTGCTTGTTATCTTAGACGGGGCAAAGTAGTAAATCCTTGAGATATCAAGGATCTCTGGCTGTTATAGGATGCAGGCTCCGCAGATAGCCCTTTTACATTTTAGAAATATCTGTTATAATGGCCATAATTTCATTCCAAGAATGCGAGGTAACCTAGTCCAATGAAGTAAGACACCCTTTTCTCTAAAACAACTGCATGTAGTTTTGCAGGCGTTTCTCTACGGCGGTAGAGGGAGAGATTTGGCGTGTCTGAACAATGTGACTGGGGTGCCTCTTTTTGTTATGTCGGAAACGGTACTCTGATACAATTCCAATCACATATACGGAACGGATTGCTGCTTTTGTTGACGGGCGAAGGGTAAGGCCCTTTCAATACCCGTCAGGGCTGGCCTGGAATGAACAGCCGAAGAATTGAGCAGTGGCGCGCATTCGTCCCGTTATTCAGATCCAAACGAATCCTCTCTCATAACAACCGCCGCAGGCCATCGCCTGCGGTTTTTGATGTTTTTCACAGAGAGAGGATGAGGCGATATGACAATGATTCTAAAAGCGAAAGATATAAGCATGGAACTTCAAGGAAAGCCGCTGTTTGAAGGCATTCAGCTGGAAGTGGCCGAAGGAGAGCGGATCGCGCTGTATGGGCGTAACGGTACCGGCAAAACAACGCTCCTCTCCATCCTGGCCGGTGAGCTTGAGCCGACCTCCGGCGTTGTGGAGGCGATCCTTCCAAGAGAGCGCTGGGGCTGGTTGAGACAGCAGGATGAACCGGAGGAAGGGGATATGAGTGCGATCGATACGGTGCGCAGCCGCAGTCATCCAACGTTATGGGAGCTGAAGCTTCGGCTTGCGGGAGTCGAGCAGCGAATGAACGGCGGCAGCGCTGCGGAAATGGAGCAGCTGCTTGAGTTATATGGCAATCTGCTGGAGCGTTATGAATCCCGGAACGGTTTCCAGTGGGAGACCGAGGTGGAGAAAGCGATGACGATGCTGGGCATCGGGCCGGAGGTGTGGCCGGTGTCCTATCGCGAGCTGAGCGGAGGCCAGAAGACGAAGGTGATGCTGTCTGCGCTCCTGGTGTCGGCCCCGAAATTTCTGCTGCTTGACGAGCCGACGAACCATCTGGACAGTGAAAGCCTGGTCTGGCTGGAGCAGTGGCTGGTGTCGACCTATAAAGGAACGGTGCTGTTTGTATCCCATGATCGGGAATTCATTGACCGGGTGGCGACCGCCGTCTGTGAGCTGACGTCGGAGGAACTCCGGCGTTACCGGGGAGGATACACGGATTACCGGCGCGAAAAGGAACGCGAGCTGCGCGAGCAGGAGACGCTTTATCGCAAGCAGGAGCTGGCCCGCAAGGCGCTTGAGGAGTCGATCCGAAGATACGAGGAATGGTTCCATAAAGCGCATAACGCTGCCGGGGACGTGAATGAAGTCAAGATCACCGCCAGTTTCTACAAGGCCAAAGCGAAGAAGAACATCTCCAGATACCATGCCAAGGAAAAAGCGCTGGAACGGCTGGAAGCCGAGCGGGTGGATAAGCCGCGCAGCGGGCCCAAGCTGAACATGGAGCTGGAAGGGGAGACATTCGGCGGCCGAACCCTGGTCCAAGTGAAGGACATCTGTTTTGGATACGGAGATCAACAGCTTTTTAATAAGCTCACCTTCTATTTGAACCGCGGCGACCGGCTGGCCGTAAGAGGCCCCAACGGAAGCGGAAAAACGACGCTGCTCAAGCTGCTGCTGGGGGAGATCGATCCGCAGGAGGGCCGGATTACCCGGAATCCTTCCGTCAAGATCGGCTATTTTTCGCAGGAGCTTGAGGGGCTTGAACCGGAAACCACGCTGCTGGACAGCCTTCTTGTCATTCCCGGCATGACGGAGAGCCGTGCGCGTACCCTGCTGGGCTCGTTTCTCTTCAGGAGAGACGACGTGTTTAAGAAGATGGGACAGCTCAGCATGGGGGAGAAGTGCAGAACGGCTTTTCTCAAGCTGTATTTCAGCGGGGCGCATCTCCTCGTATTGGATGAACCCTCGAATTACCTGGACGTGGATACCCGAGAGGTGATTGAACAGGTGCTCGTAAGCTTTCCGGGCGCAATCGCGCTTGTATCGCATGACCGGTATCTGGTGCGCAAAATCGCGAACCGGCTGCTTACGCTGAAGCCCGGGGAAGCTCCCGCATGGTTCGAGGGAAGCGTTGGCGAGGAGGAGGAACAGGCTGCGCGAACCGGGATGATCAAGGGAGATACCGAGAAGGACAATCGCCGAATGGCGCTTGAGTACCGGATTCAGGAATTGCTGGGGTTATCCGCTGATGGACTTGAGGCCGGGGACGAGGCGAGCTGGCTTGCCGAAATTAGGGAGCTGCGGGCCGAGCTTGCCGGGCTTTTGTCGGATTGAGCCCAAGGATCCCGATTAAAATCGGTCCGATGAGGTTAAAATGGGGAAATGAAACTTGCCATATGCCGAAAGGTTGCATATAATAAACCCTATATATTTGCATAAGTTCTAAATGCATGGATGGAGAAAAGTAGCCAGTGCCTCTTTACAGGGAAGGGATGCCGTGGATTGAGAGTGTCCCTCAAAGAATCAGGCTGGTGAAGTTCGCTCCGGAGCAGTTCCCTGAACACGGCAGCCCGCCGGTTGAGTAGGGGATAACGGGTCCGATTCGTTACGTCGGTCAAGTGAGCATGATGAGGCATACTCGTGCCCAAGGCTTTTACCGTCTTGGTTAGAGTATGATGCATGTTAACAAGGGTGGTACCACGGTCTCTTCGTCCCTTTTCGGGAGGAGAGGCCTTTTTTGTTTTCAGAACAATGATGGAGTTTACAAAGGGGTGTGCGAATAGCCATGAAGGAAAAATTGGAAGCTTTAAAGCAGGAAGCATTGGCGCAATTGCAGGATGTTAACGATCCGCACCAGCTGAATGATTTGCGGGTGAAATACCTTGGCAAAAAAGGGGCCCTGACGGAAATCCTGCGCGGCATGGGAGCACTCAGCGCAGAGGAGCGTCCCGTTATCGGCCAGGTGGCCAATGACGTTCGCGGCGCGATCGAGGAAGTCATTTCCGGCAAGCAGGAAGCGTTCCTGCAGCAGGAAACCGAAGAGCGTCTGCGCGCAGAGAAAGTGGACGTGACCCTTCCGGGTCGCAAGCTCAGCCAAGGTGCGGTGCATCCGCTCAGCAAGGTGATCCAGGATATCGAGGATATTTTCATCGGGATGGGATACCGCGTAGCGGAAGGACCCGAGGTGGAGACGGACTATTTCAATTTCGAGGCGCTCAATCTGCCGAAGAACCACCCGGCACGCGACATGCAGGATTCCTTCTATTTGACGGAAGATCTGCTGATGCGGACCCAGACTTCCCCGGTGCAAGCCCGGACGATGCTGTCGATGCAAGGAAAAGCGCCGGTCAAAATCATCTGTCCCGGACGCGTATTCCGCCGGGACGACGATGACGCGACCCATTCGTTCCAGTTCCATCAAATCGAGGGCCTCGTGATCGGCGAGAACATTCGCATGAGCGATTTGAAAGGGACGCTGCTGCAATTCGTTCAGGAAATGTTCGGCGATAACACGCAGATCCGTCTGCGTCCAAGCTTCTTCCCATTCACGGAGCCCAGCGCGGAAGTGGACGTATCCTGCGTCAAATGCGGCGGCAGCGGCTGCCGCGTATGCAAGCAAACGGGCTGGCTAGAGATTTTGGGCTGCGGCATGGTTCATCCGAAGGTGCTCGAAATGGGCGGCTATGACCCTGAGAAGTACAGCGGATTTGCTTTCGGTATGGGGGTTGAGCGGATTGCCATGCTGAAATACGGCGTGGATGACATCCGCCACTTCTTCAACAACGATACGGCATTCTTGAATCAGTTCACGCGGATCTAATTTTAACGATAAAGGGAAGTGAATAGACAATGAGAGTTTCAACCGATTGGTTGTCCGATTATATTTCGCTCGAAGGCGTAACCTCAGAGGATTTGGCAAGCCGCATTACATCGGCCGGCATTGAAATCGATGTGATCGAGAAACGGAATCAAGGCATTAACAACGTGGTCGTAGGCTACGTCAAGAGCAAGGAGAAGCATCCCGATGCCGATAAGCTGAACGTGTGCGTCGTCGATGCAGGCCAGGAAGAAGATCTCCAGATCGTATGCGGAGCAAAAAACGTGGATGCTGGCCAGAAGGTGCCGGTAGCGCTTGTGGGCGCGAAGCTGCCGGGCGGGCTGGATATCAAGAAAGCCAAGCTGCGCGGCGTGCTGTCCCAAGGCATGATTTGCTCAGCCAAGGAACTGGGCATGAATGACAAACTGCTGCCCAAAGAGCTGCAGGAGGGGATTTTGGTGCTCCCGGCTGACACGGAGATCGGCAAACCGATTGTGGATGTGCTGGGCCTGAACGATGAAATTCTGGAGCTGGACCTGACGCCGAACCGTTCCGACTGCCTCAGCATGCTGGGCACGGCTTACGAAGTGAGCGCCATCCTCGGCCGCGAGCTGAGCCTGCCGAACCCGGAGAAGGAAATGCTGGAGGTTCATGATGCAGCAGCCGATCATATCTCGGTTACGATCGGCGCGGATGAGCAGTGCAGCCATTATGCTGCACGCTATATCACGGGGGTAACGATCGCTCCTTCCCCGCTGTGGATGCAAAACCGGTTGATGGCAGCCGGCGTGCGTCCGATCAATAACATCGTGGATATTACCAATTATGTGATGCTGGAATACGGCCAGCCGCTGCATGCTTTTGATGCGGATCAGCTGAAAGACGGGGCGGTTCACGTGCGTTTGGCAGAGGCCGGCGAGACGATGGTGACGCTGGATGGCGCGGAGCGGCGCCTGGAGCCGCATATGCTTGTGATTACGGCAGGCGGCAAACCGGTGGCCTTGGCTGGCGTTATGGGCGGCCTGGACTCCGAAGTAACGGACGGAACGGTGAATATTTTCCTGGAGTCCGCTAAATTCGATGGCGGCACCGTCCGCAAAACCTCCCGTCAGCTGGGACTTCGCTCAGAGGCAAGCTCCCGCTTCGAGAAGGAAGTGGATCCGGCCGCAGTGATCCCTGCTTTGAACCGAGCGGCTGCACTGATGGCGAAATATGCCGGCGGGTCCGTGCATCAAGGAATCGTCGAAGCAGGAAGTGCGCATACCGAGCCGTCCGTGATTACGTTGTCGCTGGAGAAGCTCAATCGTTATCTGGGCACGGAGCTGTCTTTGCTTGAGGTCAAAACGATCTTCTCCCGACTGCATTTCCCTAGCGGGGATGCGGGCCAGGGATTGGTGGATATCCAAGTGCCTTCCCGCCGCGGCGATATTACGCTCGATGTAGACCTGATCGAAGAGGTTGCCCGCCTGTATGGCTATGACAACATTCCGACCACGGCGATTGAAGGACCGACGACGCCGGGTTCGTTGACGGAAGCGCAGGCCATCCGCCGCTCGCTTCGCCGTCTGTTGACGCACAGCGGATTCCAGGAGGTTCTGGGTTACTCCTTCATTCATCCGCAGCAAGCGGAAGTGTTCACTTCCCTATCGGAAGGCGGGAAGGCGGTTAAGCTGGCGATGCCGATGAGCGAGGACCGCAGCGTGCTGCGTACTAGCTTGCTGCCGCAGCTGCTGGATATCGCGGTGTATAACCATAACCGCAAGCAGCCGGACCTGGCCCTGTTTGAAATAGGGAACCTGTTCCACACGCAGGAGGAGACGTTGACCAAGCAGCCGCAGGAGCGTCCGGTTCTCGGTCTGCTGCTGTCAGGACGCAAAGGCAGCAAGCAGTGGAACGTCCAGCCGGCCAAAGTGGATTTCTTCGATTTGAAGGGTGCGCTTGAAACGGTGCTCGATTATCTCGGCATTCGCGCTGACGACATTGCTTACGAAGCGAACGGGCCGGCAGGCTTCCATCCGGGACGTTCCGCTTCCGTTTACGTAGGTCAGGGCGAGAACAAACATCTGCTCGGGGTGCTCGGACAAATTCATCCAAAGACGCAGCAGGAGCTGGATTTGGAAGATACCTATGCCGCCGAGATCCTGCTTGAGCCGCTCTATGATCTGACCAATGCCCGCGTCGCTTACCGCGATCTGCCTAGATTCCCGGGCATGGAGCGGGATCTTGCCATCGTGGTGAATGAGGAAGTAGAAGCCGGTTCCCTGATGCAAGTCATCAGAGAGAACGCCGGAGAGCTTCTGCAGCAGATTCAGGTGTTTGACGTCTTCACGGGCAGCAAGCTGGGAGAAGGCAAGAAGAGTGTTGCGATCTCCTTGACGTACCGCCATCAGGAGCGGACGCTGACCGATGAAGAGGTTGCCGGGGTTACGGAAAAAGCAGTCGCTGCCCTTCAGCAAACTTTTGGCGCAGAATTAAGAAAATAGCAGGAATTGTGAACGTCCGCATCGAATCCATTACATCAGAGATTCGATGCGGGCTTTTTTGCTCTAAATTGAACTGGGATTTGCATCGGAAGGCCCGCAGGGTTCATAATTATAAGCACAAAACTGTGTTATCATATACCACACTTCGGTCTGTACTCTAGAGGTTCGTCTGTAGATGTTATCTCATATATAATGGATGCAGAGGATAGACCATTTCAGACATCATAGAATTTACACATAATAGAAGGAGGGCACAATTTTGACTACATCTGACCGTAAAAGCGTTACCGTAGACATCTACGGAACTTCCTATAAACTCGTTGGAAACAGCAGTGATTATACCAGACAGGTAGCCAATTACGTGGATGATCGCATGCGTACCATCTCCAAGGCGCACTCCCGATTGGATACCCCGCGCATTGCCGTCCTTGCCGCGGTACATATGGCTGAAGAAGCTTTGCAGAAGTTGGAGTATCAGAACGAGGCCAAGCAGATGACGGCCGAGCGGAATGAGCTGAGAACGGAACTGGCCAAGGTGCAGGGACTTCAAATCGAGCAGCAGGAGAGACATCGTCAGCAGCTGGAGCAGCTGGAGCGCAAGCTGGCGGAGCAGACAACACTGGCTGAAGAATACAGGAAATCCAAGGAGAACCTGACGGCGGAGTCGGAGCGTACGAAGGAGCTGCTCCAGAAGGAATCGGACCGCGTGGCGGAACTTCTGAAGGAGAAGCAGCAGCTTGAGGTGCGTCTTAAGGAGCAGCGCGAGAAGCTGGAGAGCGGCCACAAGCAGGCGATGGAAGATATGAAACGCCGTTATGAAGGGCAAATTTCACAGTCGGCGCTCACGCATAAGCAGGCCGTCGAGAAGCTGGAACAGAGTTTGCGGACTTCAGCGAAGCAGGCTGAAGAGAAGCTGGCGGAGCAGTTGAAGAAACAGGAGAGCACTTATAAACAAGAGGCGCTTCTGAAAGAACAGCAACACTCGAAGACCGTGCAGGATCTGAAGCAGCAGAATTCGAAGACGGTGCAGGATCTGGAGCAGAAGTACACGAAGACGGTGCAGGATCTGAAGCTGGAGCACTCGAAAACCTTGCAGGATTTGGAGCAGCAGCACTCGAAGACCGTGCAGGATCTGGAGAAACAGCTTGCTGAGCAGCGCAATCGCGGCGGCCAGCTGCACTCGCGGTTAACGACCGCGGAGAAGGAACTGAACACGGTAAAAGCGGAATCGGACAAGCTGAAGGAAGAGCTCCATTCGTCCAAGCAGCAAGCTGAAGCTTCCTCGCAGGAATTGCGTTCCTTCCGTACGAAGGCGGAAGGGCTGGCGAAGGAACTCGAGGCACTGAAGCAGGAATCCGGCAAGTCGGAGGAAGAGCGTAGACGTCTGCAAAAGCTTGTGGTGGATGCGAATCAGACCTCCCGCAAGCAGCAGGAAGAGCTGCAGCGTCTAAGCAGCGAGCTGCAATCCTGGCGGACGCTGGCGGATCAGCGCAAGGAGGAGACCGGCGAGCTCGAGATGAGAATCGTCGAGCTGATGGAATTGAACGAAAGCCTGGAAGAGGGAATGAAGGGGCTTCAGGATGAAATCCATGTGATGAAGGACGAAGCGGACCGGATCCTTTCCGAGCGGCGAAGCGCCCAGGAGGAATTGAAGGAGCTCCAGCTCCGCAACGAAGAGCTGGAGAAACTCACCCAGGACGCGGGAATCCGCGAGGAAGAGACCGGCAAACTCTACGCCATGCTGGAAGAAGAATACGATACGGTGTCGAATCAGCTCGATGAGCTTCGCAAGAAGGCGACCGCCAGCGAAGAGCGTGCAAGCGAACTTGCCGAGCAGCTGAGGGAGTCCGAAGAGCGCGCCGTTCATTGGCAGGACCAATACCAGCAATGGATGGCGGAACGGGAACAGCTGGCTGCAGACAGCGAGAAGCTGGCCGCAGAGCGCGATGAGTGGAAACGAACCAAGCTTGCGCTGGAAGAAGAGCTTCAGTCGTGGCAGCAGGAGATTGCATCCGCGCGTCAGGTCTGCGACCGTCTGGAAGGCGAGAAAAGCGAAGCGGCACAGCAGTATTCCGAGCTTGGCGAACAGTACGAGCTGGTTATGCACCAGTATCGGCTGCTGCAGGCAGAACAGGAATTGAAGGCGGAGCAAGCCGCGCAGCTTGAAGAAGAACACCGCAAGCTGAAGGAAGAGTATGCGAAGCTCCAAGTTGAATATAATGAATGGATCGAGTTGATTGAGCAGGATCAGCGTTAGGCCATGACGAAGATGTGAACCTGAAAAAACCTCCGGATCAGAGAGAGGAAACTCTGGCGATCCGGAGGTTTTCATTTTGCATAGCAAGCCCTGCTATTCTTCGACGATCAGTTTGGATATCATTTTGCTGTGACCGGCTCCGCACATAATGGAACACGAAACCTCGAATTCTCCTGCCTTGTCAGGCGTAACGACGGTTGAGTTGTTCTTTCGGTCCAGCTGCAGGCCAAGCGCAGGAATCATAACGCCGTGGTTGCCGTCTTCGTTCTCGTAAGTAATCTTGACGGGCACCCCTTTTTTGAGGTGATATTCGGCTTGGTCAAATTGGAAGTTGGAGCCTTTAATCACGAGTTCTGCTTCCGGTGCTACGCCGGTATCCGTGATCCCCGAATTGCCCTCGGACTCTTGTTGGTTTCCGCCGCAGGCCGCCAATACAAAAAGGAGCATACATGAAACAAGTAGTGCTATGCCTTTTTTCACTATAATCTCTCCTGACTATGAAATAATTGTGAAAATTAATTTCCAATCTTTATGATAGCTCAGAACGGGAGTCGACGCACATGCCTGTTATGAAAAATTGGTGAACGTGAAGCGTTTGCAACGAATTTTATGGATTTACGTTATAATGTAGGGGAAACATAGTCACAGAGGACGGGAACTTGCTCGAACACGGACAACCCCCTGTCATATAGCAACAGGGGGCTGTTGTGGGGAATGCATCGATGGATTTAACCGCGAACCGGGATCGTTCAGGAACAGGACTCCGTCAGGATCCTTTGACAGAAGCGGGCGGCCTTCTATCTTATTCTTTGCGGTTTTTGCCTGCTTCAAACGGGGTGGAGATCGGAATGAACAGATCGATGATCCCGATGACCAGTGCAGCAAGCAGAGCACCCAGAATGGAGACGCTAACGCCTCCGACGATGAACTGGGCCAGGTAAATGACAAGCGCGCTCACAATGAAGCCCACGATGCCGCGTCCAAACGGCGTGACTTTTTTGCCGAAGATGCCCTCGATAGCCCAGCCAAACAGGGCGATGACGAGTGCAAGCAGCAGGGCGCTTCCGAATCCGCCGACGGAGAATTGAGGGACGATCCATCCGACGACCATAAGGACGAGCGCGGCTACGATAAATCGAACGACATGCCCGAGAAATTGCATGGTACCTGCCTCCTTAGAATAAGACTGGAATGTTACGCAGAATTTATTTTGTTCAATCGGACGTAAGGTTATGTGTGGAAGGATTTTGGATTCCATGGCGATTTCGCATGGCGTTCGATATAATATAGGCATTGATTGAGAGGAGTTGTGAACTTCTTGAACGACAAGATTTTGCACACTTTAGAATACCGGAAAATTTTAAATACATTGACGCAATATACCCAAACCTCCATGGGAAGTTTGAGGGCAGAAAGGTTAATGCCAGAGACCGACCTCGAAGCCGTGAAGGATCTGCTCGCGGCCACCGACCAGGCTTACACCGTAGACAGGCTTAAGGGCAACCCGTCCTTCCGCGGCATTACCGACATCAACGATGCTTTGAAGCGGGCCCGAATCGGAGGCACGCTGAATCCGCATGAATTGCTTGCCACGTCGAACACGATTCACGGGTCGCGACGAATCAAACGGTTTATCGCTGCGATTCATGAGGATGAGAAGATTGATATTCTCTTTAATTTAAGCGATCTTATTTCGGAGCAGAAGCCGCTGGAGGATGCCATTCGGCTCTGCATCGATGAAACGGCCGAGGTGCTGGACTCCGCAAGCGCGGAGCTGTCGCAAATTCGGAGGGAGCTGCGAGGCGGAGAGGTACGCATCCGCGAGAAGCTGGAATCCATGATCCGTTCGCAATCGGTGGCGAAGATGCTGCAGGACCAGCTGATTACGATTCGCGGCGACCGATTCGTCATTCCCGTCAAAGCGGAGTATCGCTCCCACTTCGGCGGTATCGTGCACGACCAGTCCGGCTCGGGCGCGACGCTGTTCATCGAACCGGAGTCCATCGTGGCGATGAACAACAAGCTGCGCGAGACCCGGATGCGGGAAGAGCGGGAGATCGAAGTGATTCTGCAGAAGCTGACCGCCCAGGTCGGCGAGCAGGCTGAACTGCTGTCCATCGACGTCGATCTGATCGGGCAGCTCGATTTTATTTTTGCCAAAGCCCGTTTGGCTCATGTGATGAAGGCTTCGCTCCCGCGTATGAACGACAGAGGATATATTAAGCTGCGCAGAGGCAGACATCCGCTCATACCGACGGACCAGGTCGTGCCGCTGGACGTGGAATTGGGCAATTCCTATACCTCCATCATCGTCACGGGCCCGAATACCGGCGGTAAGACGGTTACGCTCAAAACGATCGGTTTATTAAACCTGATGGCGATGTCCGGACTGTTTATCCCGGCCGAAGAAGGCAGCCAGATGTGCGTGTTCGATGCGATCTACGCGGATATTGGCGATGAGCAAAGCATTGAGCAGAGCCTGAGTACCTTCTCCAGCCATATGACCAACATCATCCGCATCTTAAGCCAGATGACGCCGAAGAGCCTGGTCCTGCTCGATGAAGTGGGGGCGGGGACCGACCCGGCGGAAGGTTCGGCTCTGGCGATTTCCATTCTGGAGCATATCCACCGCATGGGCTGCCGCATGATCGCGACGACGCACTATTCCGAATTGAAGGCGTACGCCTATGAACGCAAAGGCGTGATCAATGCCAGCATGGAGTTCGATATCAATACCCTAAGTCCGACTTATCGGCTGCTGGTGGGCGTTCCTGGAAGAAGTAACGCGTTTGCTATTGCAGAACGTCTGGGATTGCCGGGATCCATTCTGGAATTCGCCCGCGGGGAAGTGAAGGAAGAGGATCAGCGGGTGGAGCATATGATTGCGTCCCTCGAGGAGAACCGGCATACCGCTGAAGTGGAGCGTGAGAAGGCGGAACAGGTCCGGAAGGAAATGGAGGAACTGCGTCAACGTCACCAGCAGGAGCTTCAGAAGCTCGAGGAGCAGAAAGACAAACTCTTTGATAAGGCTCGGGCGGAAGCAAGACAGATCGTGGACAAGGCGCGGAGCGAAGCCGAGGAAATCATTGCGGACCTGCGCAAGATTGCCCAGGAGGAAGGGGCTTCCGTTAAGGAGCACAAGCTGATCGCGGCCAGAAAGCGCCTGGATGACGCCGAGCCGCAGCAGGGCAAGAAAACGGGCGGCCAGCGTTCTGCGAAGCAGCAGCGCAGCATCGAGCCCGGGGATGAGGTTCGGGTATACAGCCTGAATCAGAAGGGGCATGTCGTGGAGATGTCCGGCTCGAAGGAAGCCGTCGTTCAGCTTGGCATTATGAAGATGAAGGTCGCGCTGGACGATTTGGAGCTGCTGTCGAATCCGGCGGCCAATGCCAAGCAGGCACCGAAACAGCATGCCACCGTCCTGAAGCGAACCCGCGATGCCAACATCCGGAATGAGCTGGATTTAAGGGGAGCGAACCTGGAAGAAGCGTTGATCGAGGTGGACCGGTTCATTGATGAGGCGTTTTTGGGGAATCTGGGACAGATCTACATCATTCACGGCAAGGGAACCGGCATTTTGCGAACCGGCATTCAGGATTATTTGCGCAAGCACAAACATGTCAAGAGCCATCGTTTAGGCAATTACGGCGAAGGCGGCAATGGCGTTACGATTGCCGAGTTGAAATAAGAAATCAGGAACCGTTTTCTCCTTCAATCGTATAACATATCATCAATAGGGTTCAGAACGACGGGATGCGAAAGGTGCCGCATCCCGTTTATCAGGGAGGAAATAAGGGAATGACGGAAGCGATTGATCATTTGCTGACCCATCCGCTTGGGGTGCTCGTCGGCTATTTCTCGGTTGCGATACTTGCACTTATTGTTTACTTGTATTGCTTTGAATTGGTTACCAAGTACAATTGCTGGGATGAAATACGCAAAGGAAATGTTGCCGCGGCCATGGCGACCGGCGGCAAGGTCTTTGGCATTTGTAACGTGATGCGGTATAGCATCACGGCTAATACGTCCATTTACGGCATGATTAAATGGTCGTTCTTCGGGTTTATACTGCTTTTATTGGCTTATTGGCTGCTTGAATTCTTGACGCCTGTGTTTTCGGTCGATGAAGAGATTGGCAAGGATAATCGGGCAGTGGGCCTGATCGTGCTTCTTATCACCGTATCTTTGTCTTACATTATTGGAGCGAGCATTACTTAAGGGCTTCGGGAGGAAAAGAACGATGAAATATTTACCGAGGATATTGTTTGCGGCAGCCATGATTTTTTTCGTGGCAGGTATTGTATACTTAATGTCTCAATAAAAATAACGTAAACAGGGCCATTCATGGCCGTTTGAATAAAGAAAGGGATGAATGACCGATGGAACCGACGGTTTGCCCATGGTGCCAAAGTGAGATTGTATGGGATGAGGAGATAGGTCCCGAGGATACCTGTCCTCACTGCGCGAATGAGCTTAAAGGCTACCGCACATTGAATATCGCATTGCAAGATGAAGATGAAGATGAAGAGGACGTCGTGGAGGAATATGAAGAGGCTTATGAGCCTTCCGACGAGGAGGCGCGCGATCTTCATCGCATCTGGGGCTCCGACCATGAATCGCTGTCATCGCTTCGCACCGTGGATAAGTACGGGGAAGATCACGATCTTTTTGCATTCGAGGAGACGGTGGAGGGGATCCTGGACCAACAAGAGGAAGTACCCGAGTGTCTGCATTGCCGAGAGTATATGCTCCATGCAGGAACGCAGCACGTGAGCGGAGAAGGCTTCCAGCCGGTTCACGCACCCTTGATCCAAGCTCCCATTCTGCAGCCACCGTACGATCTGAACGTTTATGTATGTCCCGGATGCTTCCATGTGCAGTACAATTTGGCAGAGAACGACCGGCTTCGGATGATCAAGAGTTTTATCCATAAAAAGGAATAGAGTTGCGGAGCGGCGCTGTTGCCGATCCCGCGGATGACTTAAGGAAACTGCCGGCGGCGGTTTCCTTTTTTTTGTTCATGAAGTGGAGCGCGAAGGGGTAAAATACCTTGGACTTCAAGTGAAAGGGCAAGGGAGGAACTGTATATGAAGTTGACAAAGGACCCCCAGGCTATGCTTCTGTTATCGGTTCATGGGTTGTTTATTCTATCGAGCGCATTGTCGGGTACGTTCCTCAACGTATACTTATGGAAAAGCCGCCAGGATTACACCATGCTCGGCTGGTTCACGATTGCGCAGCAGGTGGCGCTTGGCCTGACGTTCTGGGCCGCCGGCAAATGGGTGAAGGAGCATAACAAAATGAATGCGCTTCGCCTGGGAATTGCCGTGTCCGGCTTGTTTTATCTATGCGTGCTGTGGGCAGGGAGGGACGCCGTCCATTACATTTGGCCGCTCGGCCTGCTGTTCGGTGTGTCTTTAGGATTGTTCTGGTTGGCCTTTAATGTGGTTTACTTCGAGGTGTCGAGTGCGGAGAACCGGGACTGGTTTAATGGCTGGATCGGGCTCCTGGGCTCCATAACGGGGATTATCGGTCCGTGGCTGGCAGGCTGGATCATCACGCTGATGCATGGGGATCAGGGCTATCGGTTTATTTTTACCGTGTCGATGGCCATCTTCGCCGTAACGGTGGTCATGAGCTTTTTTCTGCGCAAAAGGCCGGTTCAAAGCGATTATCACTGGCTGGAAGGGGTAAGCCGCCTCAAGGAGGGCGGCGTTTGGAAATACGCGGTATTAGGCTTGGCTGTTCAGGGAATCCGGGAGGGCGTGTTCTCCTTTCTCATCACGCTGCTTGTTTTCGTGGCGACGGATCAGGAGTCCAAGCTGGGGCAATTCGCTTTAATTACTTCGGCTGTTTCACTGGTCAGCTACTGGGCCTGCGGGAAATGGTTCAAGCCCAAATTCCGTAAAACCGGCATGCTGGTTGGTTCCGTATTGATGCTGCTTGTCATCATGCCGCTTCTGTTTACGGTCAACTACACTACACTGCTGGTGCTGGGAATCGGGACGTCGCTCTTCATTCCGCTGTACATGATGCCGGCTATATCGGCCAGCTTCGATCTCATGGGCGTGAATCAGGAAAACGTGGAGAAACGTGTGGAGCTGGTCGTGCTCCGGGAACTCAGTCTGACGATAGGCCGAATTACGGGCTTGCTCGTTTTCA
Organism: Bacillus sp. FSL K6-6540; assembly: GCF_038007545.1. Taxonomy (NCBI): domain Bacteria; kingdom Bacillati; phylum Bacillota; class Bacilli; order Caryophanales; family Bacillaceae; genus Bacillus; species Bacillus sp. FSL K6-6540. The sequence continues at coordinate 5,818,125 of NZ_JBBOXH010000001.1, read as the reverse complement.
TTCTTGTACTGTCATTCAGGCAGGATACGTTTACGATAACATTGCTGCTGTTGTTTCTGGGAGCGTCCCCCATCGGATCTTGGCTGTTCATACGAAAGCTGTTTCCTACCAAAGGACAAGCCGCCTGAGCCTGATGGCAACGATGTGAGTCAGGGAGATCATGCAATGAGCGAAAGTTGGATAGCGCAGGTCAGCGGCGTTTTTTAAAATAGTAAGCCGCGGCGCGGAGGCAAATCGTACAAACGCAAAGAAGGTATCTCCAAGGCCGCTGGGCCTATTAGGGGATACCTTCTTAAATTTATGTGAAGTTCAGGTCGATCGGACGCCTCAGCGAGAACCACTTCAGTTCTTCGGGCTCTCTGCCGGCAATCGTCTCGGCCAGGAGATCGGCGGCGATCATGCTGTAAACCATACCGTTTCCGCCATAAACCTCGATGAAGTAGCTGTGCGGATACTGCGGATGTCTGCCGATCAGCGGGATGCCGTCTTTGGTGGAGGCGAACACGCCAGCCCAGCTGCATGCCATTTTCAGGTCCGTCATCGTAGGGAACAGCTTATGAATTTCATTCAGCAGTCTCTGGCTTCTTGGCTCGGCGTATTCCTCCGGTTTGCCTGAAGGAGGCAGCGGCTCATCCAGTCCGCCGGCCATGATCCGCCGGTCCGGCGTTGTTCGGAAATAGAGATATGGACGGTCGGTCTCCCATATGAGAGCCCGCTCATACCACGAAGACAGATCGGGAACAGGCTCGGTCATAATGGCGTAGGTATTGAGGAGATCCACTTGATAATCCGGCTTCCATTCTTGGGTGCTGTACCCGGTAGCCCAGATCACGTGTTTGGCTGAAACGCTTCCCTGATCCGTCATGACGGTGACATCGTTGTCTGTATACCTGGTTTCTTTCACTTCGCTGTTTTCATAAATTCGCAGCCCCTGATCGCCGGCATCTTGAAGAAGATGATGTCCGAGACGGTAGGGATTGACTTCGGCATCGCCGCGGGTATAGATGGCGGCTTCCTTTGAGAACGGAAATTTAGCCTTCACATCATCGCGGTTCCAGTACTGCACGTCGAAGCCCTTGCGTTTGAGGAGGTCATACTCATGACGAATCAAGCCGATATCTTGAGGGTTGCTGGCATAGTAGAGGCTGCTTCGAGAGATCAACCCGGAATCCCTTGACAACGTATTCGCGATTTCAGTGAGCCGACGTATGGCATTTCTGCACATCCTGTAGAAGGCAGTACCCCGGTCCTCGCCGAAATGTTGAATCAAATCGGAAAGGGGACAGTCGTTGGAGATTTGCAGCAGTCCCGTATTGGCGGAAGTGCTGCCCTCGCATACTCGATTTTTCTCCAAGAGTATGGCGTCGACGCCTTGCACGCTCAGGACATAGGCCATCAGGGCACCGCTGATACCGCCTCCGACGACCAGCACGTCGCAGGTAAGCCGATCCGAGAGCGCGGGGTATTTTTTTACCGGTTCGGTGTTTAAATATTTCCAGGGCGTTGTTCCGCCGGTCAGTAACATGATCCATCCCCTCTCCTCGTCACATCGCAATTAGTTTGGTCGTTCCTTCCGCATTTCATGACATCTTGCGACATAGATTTGTACAACGGTGGCATACTAGGTCCTGTCAACCTAAATGGAAAGGGGAACAACGAACCGTATGACACCCAATCAGCAATTACAGCCTCTCACTTCAAAAGAGCTGGATTATATCGTGGACTGCATCTCCAACGAGACCATGCTGGCCAAGCATTGTGCCGCTACGGCGGCAGCCAGTCAGAACCCTGCCATTCAGCAGGCACTGCTTGGATTCGTCAAGCGACATGAGCAGCATCTTGATATGTTGGTGAACTCCCTTCAGACCCACAGCAGCGTTGCGCCCAACCAGCCGCAGTAAGCGGACAGTGCATAACCTACAACCCAAAGGAGGAACTACGATGGCAACCCCTAACGGATCTTCATTCCTGCCCGAAGAGGATTTGCTCAGCCCGATACTGGGAGAGCTGAAACGGGCCGTTCGAGAATATACGACAGCCACGACGGAAGCCACTTGCCCTGACGTGCGTCAAATGTTTACCAATTTGACCACGGATACGCTGAGTCTGCAAGGCGAATTCTTTAATATGATGAAGCAGCAGAACATGTACACCGCAGGCACGCATGCGCTGAAATACGACGTGGACAAGCAGCATAAACAAGCGCAGCAGTCCGTACAAAAAACTCGGGAAACGATTAATCAAAAAACTTCAAGCATGGGCGCGTATGCGCACAATCCGAACGTTGAGCCCCATGCAACCAATGTATCCCCTGCTCCTTATATGTAATGTAACCCAACCATCCTATGGTTAACGCAACGATTTCGCCGATGACACCTCCAGCTTTCGCTGCGGGCATGCATCGGTTTTTTTCTTTTGCACATCCCGTGTAAGTTATTGTAATATAAGTATTAATCTCTGTTCCGACAAAACTGTGTGTCACGAGCGGTTATTCGGAATAAGTGCTGGAGGATACGTACATGGAAGAGCTAAGCGAATTGAAACTGAAGGTGCTTGACCTGCTGAAAGAGGACGCGAGAAGATCGCCGGCTCTACTCTCTACTCTACTCGGTGTAGAAGAGGAAGAAGTAAAGACCTCCATTGCGGAGCTTGAACGAGATCACGTCATTGTCAAGTACGCCACCGTTGTCAATTGGGGCAAGGTGGAGGACGAGAAGGTTACGGCGCTGATCGAGGTTCAGATAACGCCTGAGCGCGGAAGAGGCTTTGAAGGAATCGCGGAACGGATTTATTTGTTCCCGCAGGTGAAGTCGGTTTATCTGATGTCTGGCGCCTACGACCTGCTGGTCGAAGTGGAAGGCGGTAACCTGCGCGAGGTGGCCAATTTTGTTTCCGAGAAACTGTCGCCTATTGATTCTGTTTTATCGACCAAAACGAATTTCATTTTGAAAAAATATAAACAAGACGGGATTATTTTTGAAGAACGTCAAGAAGACAATCGTCTCCTGATCTCGCCGTAAAGGAAGCGTGTGCTATGATTTTGAACGAACAGCAGCTTGCAGAAAATAACAGGAAATCGATGAGCTCCTATTTGGCGCCTAGAGTCAGGGATATTCAACCCTCCGGAATCCGAAAATTTTTCGATCTCGTCAGCGGAAACAAGGATATTATCACGCTAGGCGTCGGGGAGCCTGATTTCGTTACGCCGTGGCATGTACGAGAAGCGTGCGTATATTCATTGGAACGCGGGTTTACGGGCTATACGTCCAATGCCGGCATGCCGGAGCTGAGGGAAGCGATCGCGGAATATTTGAACGACAGCTTTCATGTGACCTATAATCCTGCGAATGAAATCATCGTAACCGTGGGCGGCAGTGAAGCGATTGATCTGGCGCTGCGGGCCTTGATTGTTCCCGGAGATGAAATTCTGATTCCGGAACCGTGTTACATTTCGTATTCGCCGATCGCTTCAATCGGCGGCGGCGTGCCCGTCGGCATCGAAACGACGGCTGAGCATCATTTCAAACTGACGGCCGAGGCGCTGGAAGCGCAAATCACGCCCAAATCAAAGATTCTGATTCTCTGTTATCCGAGCAATCCGACAGGGGCGATCATGACCTACGAGGATTGGCTTCCGATTGCGGAAGTGGTGGAAAAGCACGATCTGATAGTGATTTCCGATGAAATTTATGCCGAGCTCACGTATGAAGGCAAGCATGTCAGCTTTGCCTCGATGCCCGGCATGATGGACCGCACCATACTGGTCAGCGGCTTTTCTAAGGCGTTTGCTATGACCGGCTGGCGTATGGGATATGTGTGCGCCCATACGGATCTCATTGCCGCCATGCTGAAAATTCATCAGTATACGGTCATGTGTGCACCGGCCATGGGGCAAGTCGCCGCGCTTGAAGCATTGCGTAACGGCATGGGGGAGAAGGACCGTATGGTTGAATCCTATAACCAGCGGCGCAGACTCGTTGTGCAGGGGCTGCGGGAGATCGGTCTGGATTGCCACGAACCCCAGGGAGCGTTCTACGCCTTCCCAAGCATCAAGGGAACGGGACTCGGCTCTGAAGAATTTGCTCAGCGATTGCTGACCGAAGCCAAAGTGGCCGCAGTGCCGGGCACTGCTTTCGGGCTTGGCGGGGAAGGTTTCATTCGCTGTTCTTATGCTACATCCATTGCTCAACTGAATGAGGCATTGGAGCGAATGGGCAATTTTGTTGAAAAAATAAAGTAGGCAAGGAATTCGTTGAACTTTTTCCTTGAATTAACAAAAGATTCACTTTTCATTGACGAAAATTATGTTATAATTTTATTTTGGGGGCAGAATTTTACTTTCCAAGGAGGGATCACCAGTGTTTTGTGATTATGAATTGTCAAACTACCGTGGTGATTATACGGCTGAAGACAATAATCACGGTAAATGGTCAATTAAATCAGCCAAATCCACTCCTCAGGAAATTACCTTGGAAGACGAAATTCACATGCTCCGCCGGAAGATGGAGCAAATATTTTTGGAAGAGCAGTCCTTCACGTCGGAAATCGTGATCGAGATCAGCAGTTTGCTGGATCTGAAGATCAACGAATATATGAAGGCCCATCCCAAAAAGAAACTCTAAAATATTTCACCATTAAATAATACAAGGCTGTTCCTAGAGTGAGAATACTCGTGGTTCAGCCTTGTTTGTGTTTAAATCCAAACGCCAACCTAAAGCACTTCCCTCAGGCATTATCGGCCTTGGGTTTATTCGGCCGCAGCGGGAACGTGATCCGAAATTATGCTATAGTGAGCATAATAAGATGTTGTGGTGTTCGTTCAAGATATGAAATGGAGGAAGATGTGATGAAGGTATATACAAGAACGGGAGATGCGGGGGAGACTTCGATTATTGGCGGTCGCGTGCCCAAGGATGATCCGCGCATCGAAGCGTACGGCACGATCGATGAATTGAACAGCTTTGTCGGTCAGGCCGTGTGCGTGGCCAAGGAAGCCGATTTTGAGGAGCTGTATCTTCAGCTCGTTCAAATCCAGCATGAACTGTTCGATTGCGGCTCGGATCTGGCTTATGCGAGGCCGCGGGAGGATAAACTCAAGGTCGGTGCCGAGCTTGTGGATCGTCTGGAGGCGTGGCTGGATGCATTCGAAGAGAAGAACCCTCCGCTTGAGCGCTTTATTCTGCCGGGCGGAAGCGCCTTGTCTTCTTCGCTGCATGTATGCCGGACCGTATGCCGCCGCGCAGAAAGGTTGACCGTTACGCTGCAGCGAACCACCGAGATCAATCCGGAGGTCCGCCGGTACTTGAACCGGTTGTCCGATTATTTCTTTGTTGCCGCACGGGCAGCCAATGTGCATGCCGGGATACCTGATGTTGAATATGAGCGAAGCGGAAAGGTGTTCCGGTAATAGATGAGTCTGTACTATCCGCCAATCCGCTATGTCGTGCCTTCACACGAAGACGGCATGCTGCTTAAGACCATTTTGCAAAAAAGAATGGGGGTATCCCGCAAGCTGCTCTCCCGCCTCAAATTGACGGAGCAGGGCATTATGCTGAACGGGACCCGCGTATATATTAGCGTTAAAGTGCAAGCGGGCGATTTGGTCGAAATTCGGATGGAGCAGGAACGTTCCAACGATATGCTGCCCCAGCCCATGGAACTTCATATTCTGTACGAGGATGAGCATCTGCTTGTCTTGAACAAGCCGGCAGGGGTCATCGTGCATCCCACGCATGGGCATTACACCGACACGCTGGCCAACGGGGTCGTTCATTATTGGCAGGAGAAGGGCTGGAATTACCGGTTCAGAGCGGTTCACAGGCTCGATCAGGAGACTTCCGGCGTACTGGTAATCGCGAAGAATGCGTATATTCATCAGCATGTTTCCGAACAAATGATTGCCGGCACCGTCGATAAGAGGTATGTCGCTTTTGTGCATGGAAGACCTTCTTCGCAGACAGGCGATATTGACGGTCCGATTGATCGGGATCCGTTGGAGCCCCACCGGCGCATCGTAACTCCGGAAGGATATCCTTCGCTTACGCGGTATAGGGTACGCGAAACTTACCCCTCCGCATCCTTGGTTGAATTGAAGCTCGAAACAGGCCGGACGCATCAAATTCGGGTGCATATGCTAAGCATCGGTTGTCCATTGATCGGAGATCAGATGTACAGGCATCCCGTATACAGCGATCAGGAATTGTTACCGGATGCGCCGGAGAGGGATGAGGATTCCAATGGGGCCGTCGGGTCATTGGATCCGTTAGCCGCAACGATCATGAGGCTGGACGGCTATATGGACAGGCAGGCGCTGCATGCGGCAAGCCTGACGCTGATGCATCCGATTGAGGGGAAGACGATGGTATTCACGGCCCCGCTGCCTGAGGACATGAAATCATTGAGATTAGCGCTCGCGCAAGAAGCTGTCACTTCATTATGTAACACTACAACATTAGAGGGAGAACCTATTGAATGAGCAAACTGAAAGTATATCAATATCCGAAATGCGGGACTTGCCGTAACGCCGTGAAATGGCTGCAGAACGAAGGACATGAGCTGGAGCTTCAACATATTTTCGAACAACCGCCAAAGAAGGATGAGTTAGCCGACCTGATCGCCAAGAGTGGACTGGAGCTAAAGAAATTTTTCAATACGAGCGGCGAGGTATACAAGGAAATGAACCTGAAAGACAAGCTGCCCGGCCTTTCCGATGAGGAGAAGATCGAACTGTTGTCTTCCAACGGAAGATTGATCAAGCGTCCGATCGTGACCGACGGCAGCAAAGTAACCGTCGGCTTCAAAGCGGAGCAATATCAGGAGGCATGGTAGAAGTAACGGTCGTTTTTGGGACATGACAGACACAAAAGACAGGCTGCGGCTAGTGATTGATTACGAGAGTCGCGGAATCGGTTTGCCGAAGGGCAGCCATTCGCCGGTAACGATGTCGTCCTGCTGATGAAGGCAGAGCATTCCATGGTTTTTCGACCATCGGAATGTTCTTTTTTTGTGAACAGCCCACGATAGGAAATTCAAAGAAATACCCTGTGACAAGCCCAAGTCCATATAAGGATATGGTATAATGACAAGGTATATTTTAAGGTTATACCAGAGAAGTTAAAGTTAGGAGCGATCATGACCGTGATACCCAATCCACAACCATCCTTAATGCTCGTCGACGGGATGGCTTTATTATTTCGTGCTTATTATGCAACCGCGTCCAGCGGTTATATCCGTCGTACCAAAGCGGGTGTGCCAACCAACGCGATTTACGGTTTCCTGCGGTATATGTGGGATGCCATCGATAAATTTCAGCCTACCCATGTAGCTTGCTGCTGGGATATGGGCTCAAAAACATTCCGTACGGAGCAATTCGCCTCGTATAAAGGCAATCGTCCGGAAGCGCCGGATGACTTGGTTCCGCAGTTCTCGCTGGTTCGCGACGTGACGGAATGCCTCGGGATCCCGAATCTGGGCGTTGTGGGTTATGAGGCCGATGACTGCATCGGTACGCTTGCCAGACGGTTCGGCGATAGCATGAACGTCATGATCCTGTCGGGCGACCACGATTTGCTTCAGCTCGTGAACGATTCGACTTCGGTCATCATTATGAAAAAGGGGCATGGCAATTATATGCACTATACACCGGAGACGCTTTATGCCGAAAAGGGGCTTTCACCAAGACAGGTGATCGATGTAAAAGGCCTGATGGGAGATACGAGCGACAATTATCCGGGCGTACGCGGGATCGGCGAGAAGACGGCTGTCAAGCTGATCCAGGAATATGAATCCGTGGAGGGCATCCTTGCGAATCTCGATTCATTGACCAAAGGGGTTCGCACCAAGATCGAAGCGGATTTGGAGATGCTGCATCTGTCCCGGGCCCTGGCCGAAATTCATTGCGAGGTTCCAATGGAATGCGAGCTCGATTTGTGCCGCCTGAGCGTGGATCACGAACGTGCGTTAACCAAACTGGAGGAGCTGGAAATGAAGAGTCTTGGCCATCTTTTTGGGGTGGCGGTGGTTTCCTAGCCGCTTCGGTCGAAGGTGTCGTACCGGAGACATCCGCAGCAGGCCGGGGCACTTCTTCAATTCACCAGGAAGCCTGAAATCAGCGGCGTCTTCATGGTGGCTGGATTGTGTTTGTGGAGCCGTCGTCGTGACCACGACGAAAATGCTCGGCTCGGGTTGCCGGAATGGCAGTCGATAAAAACATCACTGCTGTCCAGCATCAGTGCCTTTATACTGGGATCAGCGGCGGCACGCTGGATGTCCCGGCGCGCGTTTGTCGGCAGAACGGCCGGCGAAACGCAGCTGATGCTCCTGCAATTGTGGTAGGCTTTCCGTCCGCTAATGGTACTGAGCAGAAACAGCTGGATCCGCGCTGCCGCAGGTCCGCGAGGCAGGCGTATCGGCGTTCTTTCTGGCTTTTGCCGGAGGTTTAGGCGAATTTGAGGCAACCTGGATGGGTTGCAAGCAATATACCGTGCGTCACGCAAACGCTGCCCACGGCGATTTACGTTGCGGTTAGCAATGGCGAAAGCGGGCCGGCATGGGCGTGGTGACGGTTATTGTTTTGTTCTCATGGCTGTTACTCCCGCGTCTCGGAACGGGCAGAGGCAGAGAAAGAGGCAGGCAGACTTGACGGGAGCACAATGTTTACATATGCTTCGAATAGAGCTTGTTAGCAACCATATAGAGAACAAGGCACAGCACATCGTGGAGAGGATGGAAGAAGCATGAGTTTACTTGGAGCAATTGAAGCAGGAGGAACCAAGTTCGTTTGCGGCGTGGGTACGGAGGATGGAACGGTTGTGGAGCGAGTGAGCTTTCCGACGACAACCCCTGAAGAAACCATGGCAAACGTCTTTAACTTTTTTGCGGATAAGGATATAGAGGCGATCGGAGTCGGTTCGTTCGGACCAATTGACCCGGTGAAAGGCAGCCCGACCTATGGCTGCATTACAACGACGCCGAAGCCGCATTGGAGCAATTACAATATCGTCAAAGCATTGGAAGAGCGTTTTGACGTTCCGATCGGGTTTGATACCGATGTAAATGGAGCGGCTCTTGGAGAATATACGTGGGGGGCGGCCCAGGGACTGGACAGCTGTCTTTATATCACCATCGGAACGGGAGTAGGGGCAGGTGCAGTGGTATCCGGCGAACTGATTCACGGCCTGTCCCATCCGGAGATGGGGCATATCTACGTCCGCCGTCATCCCGAAGACAAATATGAAGGAACCTGTCCTTATCATGCAGACTGTTTGGAGGGGCTTGCTGCGGGACCGTCTCTGGGCAAACGCTGGGGTGTTCCCGGCGTGGAATTGACGCCGGATCATCCGGCTTGGGAGATGGAAGCTTATTATCTCGCTCAAGCGCTGATGAATTATGTCCTCATCCTGTCCCCTCAGCGGATCGTGATGGGTGGAGGCGTGATGAAGCAGGAGCAGCTGTTCCCGCTGATCCGCACGAAGCTTCAAGAGCTCCTGGCAGGATATGTTCAGCATCCAAGCCTTCATGACGGGATCGATCAATTCATCGTTCCGCCGATGCTCGGCGATAATGCGGGTCTCTGCGGCGCATTGGCATTGGCCAAGCTGGCAGTGGATGAAGCCAAAAGCATTCAAGCTTAGCCTGATTTCTTATATAGGGCAAGTTCAAAATGGATTGGATTCTATTACAGATTATGGTATTATAGTTTCAACAGTATAATGTATGGAACGAAGGAAGCACCTTTCTTGCCGCTGCGCGGAGGAGAGGTGCTTTTTTGCGTTGTTCCGCCTTTATGCTGATTGTGTAAACGGGAGGTTATCGAGGGATGCAAATTGTGTTCATGAATCGGATGAGCGGAGCGGATGAGTCAGGTCATCTCCGTTCGGCCCAAGTATGGATCGGCGAGGAAGAAGGAGGATGGCGACTCGGCTGGCGGAATATGGAACCGGACGGTGAAGTTTCCGATGACGAATGGTATGAAGGCAACTCATGGAATGAGCTGCTATGCGTGTATCGGCACCAGCTTGCGAAGAAGCTCGGAGAAGGCTTCCGCCCGCTAATCGAAGGGGTATTCCATGAACCGGGGGAGACCGTGAGCAAGAATCTCGGCACTCAGAAACTGCAGTGTTACAGCGAGCTGTATGGATCGGAGGAGCTGTACACGGAGTTGTGCGCCTGGCGCAGGAGAAAGGCCGCATCCGGAAGAAAAGCGCCCTATTTCATTGCCAGCAACCGGGTGCTGCGCATGATCAGCGCCTTTGTTCCCCAGAGTGAGGAAGAGCTGCTGCAGCTTCCGGGAATCGGGGTTAGCAAGGCTTCGGAGCACGGGGTGGAATGGCTGGAAATTACAGCGAAAACCGAGCGAACCACAACGTTTCCCCTGGATTGGGTGGATGCGCAGCTGCCGGAAGAGGAGTTCTTGTCCTGGCTGTATAAACAGAAGGAACAGAGATATCAGCAGGAGCTTGAACGCTTCCGAACCCGCCGTGCGATGCTGATTGGCATAGCCGAGGGCGCTTCGCTGACCGAGCTTGAAGCGCGTACCTCGCTGTCGCGTCGGGATTTGGTCGAGGAGTTGGAAGGGCTTGAGAAGGAAGGCTATGATACGGAGCAACTGCTCCAGGTCGAATTGAACACGATGACGGCTGCGGAGCAGGAAAACGTATGGAAGGCGTTTGAAGAGTTGGGCGATACGTTTCTTAAACCTGTGTTACAGCGGGTATACGGACAGGGACAAGCCGAGAACGCAGAATCAGAAGAGCTGGGCGGAACGGAGAGGCTGTATGAGCGGCTTCGTCTCATACGGATCCGCTTTCGGCGGGATCAGCCCGGCAAAGCGAATGCCGGTTAATCTGCCTTAAACGAAGTCAGGACGGATTCTCCCGGTTGCAGGGAGATCCGTCCTGATGCTAATTCGCCGTGCTTGTAAATTGAGTTGTAGTTGCGGCGGTTCGTATGAACCGTTGTGATCCGGTCAATACTCGCCCCTTTTGACCAGGGTGTCTTATATCCAATCCTTTTTACGGAACAGATAAAACATGAGCGCGCCGGCAAAAACCATGATGCCGATAACCACATAATAGGAATATCTCCAATGAAGTTCCGGCATATACTCAAAGTTCATGCCGTAGATGCCCGTAATCAGCGTCAATGGAATAAAGATCGTTGTAATAGCGGTAAACACGCGCATGATTTCATTGGCCCGATTGGCGATACTGGATTGGTAGGCTTCCCGAAGGTTCCCCATGAGATCCCGATAGGTCTCGAACGTTTCGGAAATTTTAACGGCATTTTCATAGATATCGCTGAAGTATTTCTGCAGCTGGTCATCGATCAGCCGAAGATCTTTTTTGTTGAGCGTATTGATAACTTCCTTCTGAGGTCCAAGCACCTTTTTCAACCAAAGAATCTCGCTTCGCAGACCGATGATTTCGCTGAGATGGGATTTTTTGGTATGCATCAGAATGTCTTCCTCCAGCTTTTCAATCCGTGCTTCAATTCGGTCCCCTACGGAGAAGTAGTTGTCCGTGACGAGGTCGATCAAGAGATAGAGGAAGCGGTCAGGCGTGCTGACTTCATCCTCCCAGAGAAGCGGTTTGACGGTGCGAAGCTCATGGATCTTTTGCTTGGTCACCGTAATAATAAAATGCCTGCCCAGGAAAACATTCAATGCCCGAAGGAAAATCTCTTCGTCGTCAAACCGGATGCTGTTCACGACGATAAAATAGTGGTTCTCGTATATTTCAATTTTGGGACGCTGCTCCTCTTCGCTGAGGCAATCCTCAACGGCAAGATCATGCAGGGAGAAGAGGGGCTGCAGTTCGGCTAAATCATCCACGTCCGCATCCAGCCAGTAGAAGCCGCTGGCCGGAGCTGTCAGCGTCATTTCGATGTCATCAACAGGGGTAAATACGCCCGAATCGACCAACCGGATTTTCATCTGATATCACTCCTTTGTCTAATCCAAGCTGCTTAAGTCAAGCAGTTAAGGCACAGGATATCAGCCCACCGGTGTACGGGCATAAATCGAGGAAGGTTAGAATACGATAAAAAGCGCATGAAAAATAACGCTGCCCTCTGCCGGTAAGCTGATCTTGATCCTATGCGGTTGTGCGTCTTGTGCATCCAGTTTCTGGCTCGGGTCACCGTCCATCTTCCATGTCACCTCTTTCATACTCGGTTTTAAACAGCACTTGTCTAGTATAACGCCGGGTGTAGGACCTTTCAAGTGAAATCCGGAGCAGTCCAAGGGCCATGATATAGGGTATGGAAACCTTTGGTGAAGTGTGACAAACTCATGAAAAGGTTCTTGACGAAAAATTGAGGATGATTTAAAGTAGGTATCAATTACGAAACAATTCCAAACAACTGAATAAAGCGAAATCTTATCAAGAGCAGGTGGAGGGACTAGCCCTATGAAACCCGGCAACCGGCGGCAACATCGCACGGTGCTAATTCTTGCAGGAGATACGACGATTGTATAAGCCGTTGTATAGCCTGACAGATGAGAGAGGCGCATTGTGATACGTATATGATGACCTTTCTCTACTTCGAGAAAGGTCTTCTTGCGTTTATACAGTCTAACGCTCTTTCTCACAGCTTTATGGATGTATCATTTCATATTTCGAAGGAGTGAGCCGAGATGCCAATTAAAATTCCGGATGCCCTGCCGGCAAAGGAAGTTCTGGCTGGAGAAAACATTTTTGTCATGGATGAGAGTCACGCGTTTCATCAGGATATCCGCCCGCTGCGGATTGCGATCCTCAATTTGATGCCAACCAAGGAAACGACGGAGACCCAGCTGCTGCGATTGATCGGCAACTCCCCGCTCCAGGTGGATGTCGTCCTTCTTCACCCGAGTTCCCACGTATCGAAGAATACGTCGGCCGAGCATTTGAAATCATTTTACAAAACCTTTGAAGAAGTGAAGAACCGTCGTTTTGACGGCATGATCATTACAGGAGCTCCGGTCGAGCAGCTGGAGTTCGAAGAAGTGAATTACTGGGATGAGCTTACTGAAATTTTTGAATGGACCAAGACCCATGTAACCTCCACGCTCCATATCTGCTGGGCGTCGCAAGCCGGGCTTTATTATCATTACGGCGTGCCGAAATACAGCCTCGAGGAAAAGTGCTTTGGCGTATTTCCGCATACGATCAATGAAGCGTGTACCAAGCTGCTCCGCGGATTTGACGAAATGTTCTTTGTTCCGCATTCCCGTCATACGGAAGTTCGGCGCGAAGACATAACAGGCGTGGATGATTTGGTCATCCTGTCCGAGTCCGAGGAAGCAGGGATTTATTTGGTGTCCAGCCGGGACGGCAAGCAGATTTTTGCCACAGGGCATTCCGAGTATGATGCGGACTCCCTGAAATGGGAGTATGACCGGGACGTTGCCAAAGGCATGGACATCGCGCTGCCGCGCAACTATTACCCGAACGACGATCCAACAAGAACGCCTCCGTCCATATGGCGCGCGCATGCAAACTTATTATTCACTAATTGGCTCAATTACTATGTATATCAGGAAACGCCATATGATATCGGTCCGCAAATTTAACAGCGTACGGGAGGAGAGTTTGTGATGGAGAAGAAACCTTTGAATATAGAGAGCCGGCTGGCACAGATCGGATCGGTGCAGGAACCGGTAACGGGAGCAGTGAATTTTCCGATTTATCAGGCTACGGCATACCGCCATCCTAAATTAGGCCAGAGCACGGGGTTTGATTATGCCCGCACCAAGAATCCGACACGTTCGGTACTCGAGGATGCTTGCGCCGAGCTGGAATCCGGTGACGCCGGCTTTGCCTGCAGCTCGGGCATGGCGGCCCTTCAGACGATTTTTGCGCTGTTCGGTCAAGGCGATCACCTGATTGTGTCGCTCGATCTGTACGGAGGGACGTATCGGCTGCTGGAGCGGATCATGTCCAAGTTCGGGGTAACGGCAACCTACGTGGATACAAACGACTTGGATGCGCTGGAAGGATCCAGACGACCGAACACGAAGGCCGTATTTATCGAAACGCCGACGAATCCGCTCATGATGATTACGGATATCGAAGCCGTCTGTACGTGGGCAAGACGCCATCAATTGATCAGCATCGTGGATAATACGCTGCTAACCCCGTATTTCCAGAGACCCATCGAGCTTGGGGCGGATATCGTCATACATAGCGCCACCAAGTATCTGGGAGGGCATAACGATGTGCTGGCAGGCATCATCGTGACGAAGGGCAAGGAATTATCCGAGGAGATGGCCTTCCTTCATAACTCCATCGGGGCGGTGCTGAGTCCTTCCGATTCCTACCAGTTAATGAGGGGGATGAAGACACTTGCGCTTCGCATGGACCGGCACGAATCGAATGCAACCGCGGTGGCATCCTTTTTGACAACCCACCCGGCGATCGGCGAGGTGTATTACCCTGCTCTGCCGGATCATCCGGGGCATGAGATCCAGAATCGCCAATCCAGCGGCAACACGGGCATCTTCTCCTTCAAGGTGAAGGACGCCCGCTATGTCGAACCGGTGCTGCGGCACATCAAACTGATTGCATTCGCAGAAAGCCTCGGAGGCGTCGAGTCCCTGATGACATACCCGGCGGTCCAGACCCATGCGGACATCCCGCTTGAGATTCGGGAAGCGATCGGCGTGGACGACCGCTTGCTCCGGTTCTCGGTCGGCATCGAGCATGCGGATGACCTGATCGCGGATTTGGATGCTGCGCTGGGCGCGGCTATGGCAGAAGTGGAAGGGAGCACGGGAGCATGAGCATCGATAAAGGTCTATCCGGCTTGGGAACGGAAACCAAGCAGGTATCAGTAAAACAGGGACACCAAGAAGAACTTCGTTTCGAGACGAAACTATTGCATTTCGGCGGGGAAATCGACCGGGCAACCGGCGCCTCAAGCGTTCCGATCTATCAAGCCTCGACGTTTCATCATGAAGACGTCTTTAACCCGCCACTGCACGATTACAGCCGTTCCGGCAATCCGACGCGGCAGGCGCTGGAAGATTATATCGCCCTCTTGGAAGGAGGCGTGCGCGGCTTCGCTTATGCTTCCGGCATGGCGGCGATCTCCAGCTCGTTCATGCTGCTGTCCGCGGGCGATCATATGATCGTGACGGAGGACGTATACGGCGGAACCTACCGCCTGCTGACCAGCATACTGAGCCGCATGGGCATCGAGAGCACCTTCGTCGACATGACCGATCTGGATCAGGTGAAGGCGGCCCTCAAACCGAATACCAAAGCGGTTTATATGGAAACCCCTTCGAACCCGACCTTGAAAATTACCGACATCGGCGCCGTCACGGATTGGGCTAAGGAGCAAGGCCTGCTTACCCTGCTGGACAATACGTTCATGACGCCGTTCTATCAGCGCCCGATCGAGTTCGGCGTGGATATCGTCATCCACAGCGCAACCAAATTCCTTGGCGGACACAGCGATGTGCTGGCAGGTCTCGCCGTAGCCAGAACCCAGGAGCTGGGAGACCAGTTGAAACAGCTGCAAAATGGTTTGGGCACGGTGCTTGGGGTCCAGGATTCCTGGCTCCTTATGCGGGGCATGAAGACGCTTAGCACTCGGATGGCCCACTCCGAGCAAAGCGCGGCCAAGCTGGCGGCCTGGCTGCAAGGGAGAAGCGACATAGAGCAAGTGTATTACCCCGGCCTATTGAATCATCCGGGACGGGAAGTCCATGAGAAGCAATCGAGCGGTTACGGCGCGGTCATCTCCTTTGACGTCGGCTCAGGCGAGCGTGCGAAGCAGGTGCTGAACCGCGTGAAGCTGCCGCTGGTAGCCGTCAGCCTGGGAGCAGTGGAGAGCATCCTGTCGTATCCGGCGATGATGTCCCATGCGGCCATGGGCGAGAAGGTTCGGCATGAGCGCGGCATTACCGACGGTTTGCTTCGCTTCTCGGTCGGACTGGAGGATGTGGATGACCTGATTGCCGATTTGGACCAGGCCTTTTCTGCCAGCAACTAAAGATTTTTAAGAAGCAATGAACCTCATTTGAAGATTTGCCAAATCATAGAATTCGGCATCCTGTCACGGACGGGATGTCGTTTTTAATGGCGGAATGTGGTAGGATGGGATAGACGAAGTTTTACTGGTGATTTGTATTTTGTTTTAAGTAGGGAGGCTGCAAGAATGAGTGCGGTAAACCGTATATTGGATAAAGCTTTACGCGGTGAGCGTTTAAATTTGGAAGATACCGTGACCCTTTTTGAGAGTGATGAGATCGAGAAGATTGGCCATGCGGCGGATGTGATGACCAAGCGCCTGCATCCGGATCCCATCACGACGTTTGTTATCGGCCGGAATATCAACTACACCAACATATGTGACGTATTCTGCCGTTTCTGTGCTTTTTATCGCAGACCCGGCTCTTCCGAGGGCTATGTTCTGCCTGATGAGACGATCTTCCAGAAGATTCAGGAAACCGAGGACGTTAACGGCACTGAAATTTTGATGCAGGGCGGAGTCAATCCGGATTTGCCTTTCAATTATTATACGGACCTGCTTCGCAACATTAAGAAGCGGTTCCCTAACATTACGATGCATTCCTTCTCCCCGGCCGAAATCATGAAGATGGTGGAGATCTCCGGGCTCACACTCGAAGAGGTGATGCGCGAGCTTCACAGCGCCGGTCTGGATTCGCTGCCTGGCGGCGGCGCGGAGATTCTGGATGATCGCATCCGCAAAAAAGTCAGCCGTTTGAAAGGTACATGGCGCCAATGGATGGATGTCATGCAAACGGCCCATAAGGTCGGTATGAACACGACGGCTACCATGGTCATCGGTCTTGGCGAAACGATGGAAGAACGGGCGCTGCACATGCTTCGCGTACGTGACGCACAGGATGAATGCATCCAGAACGGGTATGACTCCAAAGGCTTCCTGGCCTTCATTCCGTTTACCTTCCAACCGGACAACACGAACCTCAAGCGCGAGCGCGAAACGCCGGAAGCGTACCTGAAGACGGTAGCCATCGGCCGGCTTGCGATCGACAACGTGCCGAACCTGCAATCGTCCTGGGTAACGATGGGGCCTGAGATCGGCAAGCTGTCGCTCAGTTACGGCTGCAACGACTTCGGCAGCACGATGATGGAGGAGAACGTGGTGTCTTCCGCAGGCGCCGTGTACAAGGTCAACATTGAATCGATTATTCAATTAATCCGCGAGACCGGCAACATTCCGGCTCAGCGCAACACCCGGTATGATATCCTTCGCGTGTTCGAGGATAACAGCACCGTGGAGCGCGACTTCGTAATGCAGAACTAATCGCATAACTTATAATCCGCAAGACGGGCCGACTCGGCCCGTTTTTTATTATTTTGGCTTTAGCCAGTTGAGTGCGTGAAACGCGCGAAACAAAAAACCACCCGCTATGCGGGTGGAGGGATTGAGGATTTGACCACTAAGCCATTCCGATAAACTTGAGATGTTCAGGCTCAAAGAAAGGAATGGTCTTAGATGGCAAACAAGAGCTACAGCCTAGCTCACACAAAGTGGATGTGCAAATACCACATTGTATTCACCCCGAAGTATAGACGGAAAGAGATTTATAATCAAGTGAGAAGAGATCTGATTGAAATTTTCAAGCGCTTATGCAAGTACAAAGGTGTAGAGATCATATAAGGGCATATGATGCCAGATCATGTATACATGTTGGTAGCGATCCCACCGAAAATTGCAGTCTCATCGTTCATGGGATATCACATGACCAAGCGGTAGATAAGCTGAGTGTAAAAGAGTACGAAGATCCGTTCAGTAGCAACAGGAGCAAGAAGAAATAAACCAGTTTAACTGGTAAGTGAAAGTGACAAAAACACTGAGCCTGAACGGATTTGTGGTCAGGCTAGCGTCTTTAGGCGCAGTTTGGCAACAAGGGGTTATACCCCAAGAGCAAACCACCCGTTGGACGGGTGGTCATGATTTAGATATCAGAAAGTATAAACTCCAAAACATGAACCTTCCTGACATCGCAATAAAAAATTACAGAAAAGAGCGGCAGGCCCTTCATGGAATGTGCGTTGATAAACATTTTTAATATGCGCGCCCGGACTTGCTTGTTTTTCCAAGCAGGAGTTCCGTATATACCCGAGCGGGTCCCCATATACTGAAAAGGGAACTCGAAAGGAGTGATTCCATGGAACTGTTCAGCATTTCTGTCGGTACGCGGACGGAAGACGAGAAAAAGGCGTTCCACCGCATATTGTCAGACAAGCAGAAAGAGCTACATAAACAGTGCAAGCCGCTCAAATTCACATTCAGCGCTTCGAATGACCGCGTGATTTGGACGTGCTCCGGCAAGCTTCCGCTGTCTTCGTGGACCGCATCGGCCGACACGCTGCGCCGGCTTGCTGCCGAAGCAGTCACGGCTTACATTCTGGAGGAGAAGGAGCAGGAGATTGCTGCACGGTTAATGTTCTCGGAATTCGAGTTTGATGATGAGGAAGAAGCAGGGCGGATTTTGCAGTGGTTTTTGATGCTCCTGCAAAAAGAAGAAGGCCCGTCCGGGGATTTCTGGCAGAGCCGCAAGCGCAAGCTGGCTGAAGGCATTTATCAATGCCTTAACGAGGCGCCGGAGCTCAATCTGGACGGTTTCATGACCTTCAGGCTCCAGTCCTATGAACAGGAGCTTCGCGAGATGGCCGAGTACGCGGTGGATGAGTTTATGCTTGATCAGCAGTATGAGGAGTTCGTAAGCCTGCTGAAATATTTCGTTTATTTTCAGGAGCCCAAAATGCCGCTGGTTCACGTCATTCATAAAGGGGAAGAGGACTTTTTGCTGCTGGACGGCAATCTTCGCCCGATCGAACGCCCTCGTGACGACGGACTGGTTATGGAAAGGCTGGACCAGGAGATGGAGATTGAGGATATGGTCGTCAGCACGCTGATTTCGGTATCTCCGGCCCGCATGATTATCCACACGAGGCAGCCGGAGCTTCCCGTCATCGCGACATTGGCCCATATCTTTGATAACCGCGCCGAAGTATGCTGCAGCTGTCCGGAATGCAGCGCGCTTCTGGGAAGCGGACGAATGATGACTTGACGCACCGAAGCGGTCAGGATTATAATTACTGATAAATTCACGTAAAAGCTCTGACAAAGACATGAATCAATCCGGATCCGACCGCTCAGAGAGAGGAAACCTCGGCTGCAATTTCCTCCGGTTCGCCATTGATTTACCCCTTTGTAGCTGTGTCGTCGAACCCGCAAGTCATCAAGAATGCGGATGAGTAGGCTTCACCGGTTCATGACCGTTACTCAATGCTGATGAAGGATCTTAATCGATTATGTACCGGGTACATAAGAGGATGGAGAGATCGAATTAGGGTGGAACCACGGGTATAACACTCGTCCCTTCGCGGGACGGGTGTTTTTTGCATGTTCCGGTATCCTTCGCTGAAGTCCAGGCGGGCTTGTGAACAGCCCAAGGCCTTGCTTCACGGGGAGACTAACGCGTCCTTCATATATGGAAGAAACGTGAAAACTTTTTTGGGGAGGAATGCAAGGTGGCTATTAGCATTAAACTGCCTGACGGCTCCGTACGGGAGTATGAGGCCGGCAGCAATATCGAGGATGTGGCTGCGTCGATCAGCAGCGGACTGAGAAAGAATGCCGTTGCGGGAAAAATGGACGGGATCGTCGTGGATCTATCCACTCCGCTTCAGGACGGAGCGCTGATCGAAATCGTAACGCAGGATACGCCCGAAGGACTTGAGGTGATGCGCCACAGTACAGCGCATTTGCTGGCTCAGGCAACCAAGCGTTTGTATGGACAGAAAGAAGTCAAGCTTGGCGTAGGGCCGGTCATCGAAGACGGCTTCTATTACGACATGGACCTGGAAGAGCCTTTGAATCCGGAGGATCTGCAGAAGATCGAGAAGGAAATGGAACGCATTATCGGCGAGAACCTCCCGATCGTCCGCAAGGAAGTGAGCCGTGCGGACGCGCTGCGCATTTTCGGCGAGCTTGGCGATCCATACAAACTGGAGCTGATCAACGCCCTGCCGGAGGACAGCATCATCACGATTTACGAGCAGGGCGAATTCTTCGACCTTTGCCGTGGACCGCACGTCCCTTCAACCGGCAAAATCAAGGTGTTCAAGCTGATGAACGTGGCAGGCGCATACTGGCGCGGCGACAGCAAGAACAAAATGCTTCAGCGTGTTTACGGTACGGCGTTTGTGAAAAAAGCGCAGCTCGACGAGCATCTTCGCCTGCTGGAGGAAGCCAAAAAGCGCGACCACCGCAAATTGGGCAAGGAATTGCAAATGTTTACGTTCTCTCAGCTCGTTGGACAAGGCTTGCCGATCTGGCTGCCTAACGGCGCGAAGCTGCGCCGTACCCTGGAGCGTTATATCGTGGACATGGAGGAACGCCTGGGTTACCAGCACGTGTACACCCCTGTACTTGGAAACGTGGAGCTGTACAAAACCTCCGGTCACTGGGAGCACTATCAGGAGGACATGTTCCCGAAAATGGAAATGGACAACGAGGAGCTTGTTCTGCGTCCGATGAACTGCCCTCACCATATGATGGTATATAAGAGCGATATGCACAGCTACCGGGATCTGCCGATCCGCATTGCGGAGCTAGGCATGCAGCACCGCTACGAGATGTCCGGCGCACTGACCGGCCTGCATCGCGTGCGCGCGATGACGCTGAACGACTCGCATATTTTCTGCCGTCCGGATCAGATCAAGGAAGAGTTTGCCCGGGTCATTCAGCTGATCATGACGGTCTACAAGGACTTCGGCATTCACGACTATCGCTTCCGTCTGTCTTACCGGGATCCGCAGGATACCGAGAAGTACTTCCAGAACGACGAAATGTGGGAAATGTCCCAGCGCATGCTGCGTGAAGTAGTGGAGAGCCTGGACATGCCGTTCTATGAAGCGGAAGGCGAAGCTGCCTTCTACGGACCGAAGCTTGACGTTCAGATCCGCACGGCACTGGGCAAGGAAGAAACGCTGTCCACCGTCCAGCTCGACTTCCTGCTGCCTGAGCGCTTTGAGCTGGAATATGTCGGCGACGATGGCCAGAAGCACCGTCCTGTCGTAATCCACCGCGGGATTCTGGGCACCATGGAACGCTTTACGGCATTCTTGCTCGAGAATTTTGCAGGGGCGCTGCCGTTGTGGCTTTCCCCGGTACAGGTCAAAGTCATTCCGGTATCCAACGCCTTTGAAGACTACGCCAAGGAAGTGGCCGAGAAGCTTCAATTCGCCGGTATTTCCGTAGAGCCGGATCTTCGCAACGAGAAGCTGGGCTACAAGATTCGCGAAGCACAGCTCGAGAAGATTCCATACATGTTCATCGTTGGCGAGAACGAGAAAAATGCCGGAGCGGTTTCCGTCCGCAAGCGCGGCGAAGGGGACATCGGGGCCCAGCCGCTGGACGAAATCATCCTCAAGCTGCGTGAAGAAATTAACACCCATGTGGTTTAGTTTAGCCGTAAAAGATAAGTAACCGAGGAAACATGCAGACCTCTGCCATGACGTATATTCTATTCGGGAAGTGGGAACCCTCGCTAGTAAGGGGGAGGTATTCACATGATCCAATGGAAAACATGGCAGAGGTTTTTTGCTGGTTTTATTTTATCAGCCATCTTGTTCAGCGCAGGCTCTACGGCAGTAGAGGCCCGCAATTTGATTCTAAGCGAATCCTACGAATCGACGGACACCCGAAATGTGTATGATCCATCAGAGGAAATACATGGCTCCGATTACGTTGAAATGTCTCGCTTCTATGCGCTGCGCGTGGTAGGTTTTAGTGATATGAATAGATATTTGGAGGTTCCAAGTACGGGGCCGAAGACCAGTGAGCCCGGCAAGAAACGCGAGTCCATGCCGGTGCTTGCCCCGAGGGAGGACCAGGTGCTGCATACGGTGAAGGTAACCGCTACGGGATACACGGCAGGTTACGAGTCGACCGGGAAGAAGCCGGGACATCCCCAGTATGGAATCACCTACTCCGGGGTGAAGGTCAAGCGGGATCGAAATACGCTGTCTACGATTGCCGCGGATCCTGATGTATTTCCGCTCGGCAGCATTCTCTACATTCCCGGCTATGGGTATGGGATCGTAGCGGATATCGGATCAGCCATCAAGGGCCAGAAGATTGACCTCTATTTCTCCACCACCAAGCAGGTGTTTAAGGAGTGGGGGAAAAAGGACGTCGAGGTGCAGGTCATTAAAACCGGAAGCGGCAAATGCACGGAAGCCATGCTGAGAACCTTGGAGGACGCGATTGAGACCTATCGTTTCCTGCCTTCATCCGTGCTGGAGGAAGCCATTTAGGGTAATTTTGCTGCGCGTCTTTGGCAGTAAACATTTAAGAATAATGACACCCTGTTCATCACATACTACTTTTCGGGGGCCAAACCCCTGAAGAGGATGATGGTATCGCAAATGAACAGGGAGGTGAATATTGTGGCTAAAAAGAACAAGGTGCAAGAGAACTTTAAAACACCTAACGAAAAGTTTAACGCTGAGTTTGCTGAAGAGACCAGCATCGCCAGCAACCCAAAAGGGAACTCCAAAGTACAGGAGAACTACAAAAAACCGAACGAGAAGTTTGACGCTGAGTTTGGCGATCTGAACACACCAGGGGACCATTCTGCAAACCGTTAAGGTGTAGATGTCAACGCCCGTTCGTGCAGCAATAAGACCTCCGCTTAAAGCGGAGGTCTTTTATTATGGAATGATATCCATTTATATCCAGCGACTCGGTCTCGAGACCGAGATCAACTTCATTCCACCGCCGCTAACCCGTTCATCGCAATATGTTGTACACTGTAATTAAGAAAAAATAGAACTGGAAGGCTAGGGGATGACCATGAGTAGAAAAGGATGGAGCCAGCTTAGCAACGGATTGCTGCTCATCGGCATTGGTGTGGTGTTTCTTCTCAATCAGCTCGATATTATACATGTGGACCTTGGTTATATATTCTCGACATTTTGGCCGGTGTTCATCATCTGGTTCGGGCTGCAAAGCTTGATTTATGCCCGTGGCGGAGCATTGTGGGGCTCGATCGTACCGATCGTGATCGGATCCTACTTTCTCGGAAGAAATCTGGACATGATCCATTTCTCTTTCGGCGATTTGATCAAATACGCGATTCCGATCATCCTGATCGGGTACGGATTGCAGGTTATTTTCAAACCGAAGGATCATACGCCGCCGCCATCACCGCCAAGTCCGGATGATTTCGGCTCGCATCGTCGGGACGATTACGATATCCCGGAGCCGCCTGAAGCGCGTCCGCTGGAATCCTCCCTGGACGAAGAATTCGAGCGAAGATTCGGCAAGCCAGACAAGGCTGACAAGGCTTATGAAGAGTCGGAGTTCGAATCAAGAGACTCGCAAAATTCAAGCAAAGGGTACCGCTGGCAGGGACAGCAGCATGAGCGCCCGCGCCAGGAACGTCCGGATCGCAGCAAGTTCAGAGTTCATGTGGATTTTGACGATAACGGCAAAAGCTACGGCGACGGATCGGAATATAAGGATGAACACCACCATCATCAACATCATCATCACCAATCCTGGCATAGCCATGATACGGTGAACAAGTCCTCTTTTATCGGGGACGTGCACATGGGGAAGGATTATTTCCAGCTGAAGCCGACGAATATTTCGCAGTTCATCGGCGATACGGTACTGGACCTGACCAAAGCTCAAATCCCTTACGGCGAAACGAAAATCAACATCTCGGCGTTTATCGGGGATGTCAAGGTGTTCGTTCCGAACGATTCGGACGTCGGCATTCATGTCACGACCAATTCCTTCATCGGCGATATGAAGGTGCTGGAGGAGTCCCGAAGCGGCTTTATGAGCAATGCCGGCCTGGAAAGCCCGCATTACAGGGAAGCGGGCAAGAAAATTCGAATTACCGTGAGCGTATTTATCGGTGACGTCAAAGTGAATAGGGTAGGTTAATCGTTATGATGGGGATATTGAAAAATACCAAATGGGTGATATTGTTTTATTTTCTGTTGATCGGAGCCGGGGTTGCTGTTTTCCTGTACGCAGCAAACCAATCCGGCTACATACATATTGAAGATAACCGGCTGTGGGTGTATTACACGGTCGGTGTACTTCTGTTTACGGGGATAGCGGGATACATCGCGGGACAGCGCATCCAGCGGCCGCTGGATCTGCTTCATCTGAACATGCTGCAGGTTGCCAAAGGAAATCTGAACGTGCGGCTGCCTGCCATGGAAGACGGGTCTTTTGCCAGAGTGTACGATGAGTTTAACGGGATGACGGAAGCGTTGGAGAAGAAAATGAAGCTGCTGCAGCGCCTCGGCGAGCAGGACGTCATTGAGAAAGAGATTGCCGCGGAAGCCGCGGTTCTTGAGGAACGGCGTCGGATGGCAAGGGATCTGCACGATACGGTCAGCCAGCAGCTGTTCGCGATCCATATGTCGGCTTCATCCCTTCCGGCGGTACTGAAGCGAAACCCGGAGCAGGGCGACAAGGTGCTCGGCCAGTTGATCGAGATGTCCCATGTGGCGCAGAAGCAGATGCGGGCGCTGATTGCGCAGCTTCGGCCCGTGGAGCTGGAAGGCAGAACCCTGGAAGAAGCACTGGAACGGTGGTTTCCGGATTACTGCCGCCAAAACGGCCTGAAGGGCATGAAGGATGTCGAGCTCTATGGCGGGGTGTCGGATGCGATTGAGCATCAGCTCTTCCTGATCATCCAGGAAGCGGTGGCTAATATCGTGAAGCATGCCGGTGCGGGCCTTGTCAGCATGTCGCTTCGCGAGGACCAGAAACGCGTGATTTTAAGCATCAGCGATGACGGTGTCGGCTTTGACGAGGTGGCAGGCAAGCAGGGATCGTACGGGCTGTCGACGATGCGCGAACGGGCCGAAAAGCTTGGCGGACAGGTCGATATTATAAGCAAGAAGGGCGCGGGAACGACGGTGCGCGTGAATATTCCGTTATTTGAGGCCGAGGGCAATACCGGAGCGGCGGAGGAAGAGAACAAGGATGAGGAAGTGCTGGCTGAGCCAGTGGAATAGAGAGGGGACAACAATCATTATGGGTACGATTCGGATATTGCTGGCTGATGATCATGATATGGTTCGCATGGGGTTAAAAACATATTTATCGTTGGATCCGGGGTTTGAAGTGATCGGAGAAGCAGCGAATGGCCAAGAGGTCGTCGATATGCTGAGAAACGGGGAGGAGGCCGACCGGCCGGATCTCATTCTAATGGACCTGATGATGCCGGTGATGAACGGGGCGGAGACCACGCGCGCGGTTATGTCCGAATTCCCGGATCAGAAGATCGTGATTCTGACCAGCTTTCTCGAAGACGAGCTTGTGGTCGAGTGCATTGAAGCGGGGGCAGTCAGCTACGTGCTTAAGACGGTTTCGGCTGACGAGCTCATTTACGCCCTTCAGGGAGCGTTCCGGGGCATGCCGGTCATGACCAAAGACGTCTCGGAAGCACTCACCAGGGGAATCCGCCGGCATATGGTGAACGGGGATGAATCCGGGCTTACCGAGCGGGAGAAGGAAGTGCTGCTCCTGATTGCCGAAGGCAAGAGCAACAAAGAGATCGGCGAAGAGCTGCATATCAGCATCAAGACGGTCAAAACCCATGTCAGCAATCTGCTGATGAAGTGCGAGCTGGAGGACCGTACGCAATTGGCGATTTATGCCCACCGGAAGGGCTGGGTCAAAATATAGCAATATGTTCTTTTGGTGAGGTATGACCGGGAAGCGTCCCGGTTTTCTTTTTATCTGCCTTTTAATTGTTTTTAAGGTACTATTAAGGTTTATAGTACACAATAAGAACAGTTAATCAATTAGACCACTTGGAAGCAAGTGATTTTAATAGGAGGTAGACCAATGGACGACCAAAGAAAGCGTTACGGGTATCCGGATGATGAGGGAATGAACAACGAAGCGAATAACAATGAAGCAACGAGACGTGAGGAAGCATCCACGGAGAATTCTTCTTATTACTATTCTTACGGACCGTTCCAGTCCATATCGAATAACCGCGACGATGAGAAAACGGAACGGCCTTACCAGAGCCGGGAACCCCAGGAAGTGGAGGTTACCGCTCCGCAGCCCGTTAAACCGATTCCATCTTCCAGCTTCTCGCAGGCCCATTCCTCCGGAAGCCAGGGTGGCGGCGGGCCTGTGGATTCCATGAAAAGAAACAAAGAGTGGAACTACAGCCAGAAGCCCAAAAATTCCGTCAAGACCGTACTATTGTCTTTCTTGGCAGGCGTCCTCGTCATTTCGAGCCTGATGTTTGCCGCTGACCGAACGAATCTGTTTACGCCGGATGCGGCGTACTCCTCAGAGCCAGCCCAAGAAACTTCGGCTAACGTCGAGGATAACGGTGGAGATAACGGCGGAGCTACTACCGCATCAGCGATGATCCCATCAGGTCAAGGCGACGTATCGGCAGTGGTGGATCAGGCGAGTCCGGCGGTCGTGCTGATCGAGACGCTTGTAAACAGCAGCAATAGACAAAGCACGAATCCGAACATGAACGATCCGTTCTGGTACTTCTTCGGCGGCGGTCAATCCAGCCAGGAAGGCAATGGCGGAAACAGCGGAAACGGTGGAAGCAGCAACAACGGAGGTCAGGAATCCCAGCTTCAGCCTTCAGGCATCGGCTCGGGTTTCATCTTTGAGAAGTCGGGATACATCTTGACGAATGAGCATGTAATCCATGGCGCAGATGTGATCCAAGTGACGGTACAGGGTACCAAAAAGCCTTATGAAGCGAAGCTGCTCGGTTCCAGCTATGAGCTCGATTTAGCCGTTTTGAAAATCGAAGGGGCGGATTTCCCTTCAGTACAGCTAGGTGACTCCGACTCGCTGAAGGTTGGTGAATGGCTTGTTGCCATCGGCAACCCGCACGGTTTTGAACACACGGTAACCGCTGGTGTACTTAGCTCGAAGGAACGCGAGATCGATATTCAAGGAACGAACGGCGAAGCTGAGCGTAATTACGAGCATCTTCTGCAAACCGATGCTTCGATTAATCCGGGTAATTCCGGCGGACCGCTTCTTAATCTGAAGGGCGAGGTTATCGGGATGAACGTAGCCGTCAGCGCGGAAGCGCAAGGAATCGGTTTTGCGATTCCGTCCAGCACGATCAAGGAAGTTGTGGAATACCTGAAGAACAATGAGGAAATTCCTAAAGAGCCTGTTCCGTTTATAGGGGCAACCTTGGGAACTGTCACTCCGCAAATTGCTCAGTCCCTGGGTACCGACGTAACGGAAGGTTCTTATGTTGACGGTGTCGTATTCCGATCGCCGGCTTATGAAGCGGACCTGCGTCAATATGACATCATTGTGGGCGTAGACGGGACGAAATATCCGACCTCGAAGGATCTGACTGAATTCATACAGTCGAAGAAGGTTGGAGATAAAATTACGCTGAATGTGGTTCGTAACGGCAAGAATATGGATCTGCCGTTGACGATTGGGGACCGTAATAAGTTTGATCTTACCCAACAGCAGCAACAACAGCAGCCGTAACCCTGGATAGGCGTGACAACAAGCGGAAGGGACCGTTCCCTTCCGCTTGTCTTGTCCTTGAAGCGACCGATATAATGGGATTGTAACGTCGTACTAAATATAACGCTAAGAAGATAGAGGAGATGCCGCTATGCGATCCCGGATTTTGATTGTAGACGATGATGAGAAGATTATTTCCATGCTGCGCAGAGGGCTTGCGTTTGAGGGCTATGACGTCCTGACCGCATCCAACGGAGCAGAAGGATTGAAAGTGATATTGAGCGAGGACCCGGACGTCGTCGTTCTGGACGTGATGATGCCGCAGGTCGATGGATTTGAAGCGCTGCGCAGACTCCGGGAGGGCGGAAGCACGATACCGGTGCTGATGCTGACGGCAAAGGATGAGGTGGAGAACCGGGTAAAGGGGCTGGATACCGGAGCGGATGATTATCTGGTCAAACCCTTTGCGCTGGAGGAGCTGCTTGCTCGCGTCCGGGCTTTGCTGCGCCGTAAAACCGGGGATGATACCTCGAACCACCGACTGACCTTCGAGGATCTCGTGATGGATACCGACGCAAGGGAGGTCATTCGCGGCGGGCAGAGACTGGAGCTCACGGCCAAGGAATTCGAGCTGCTGCACCTGTTTATGCAAAACCCGAAGCGGGTGCTGTCCCGCGATTTGATTATGGATAAAATATGGGGCTATGACTACAGCGGGGAGTCGAACGTGCTGGAGGTTTATATCGCCATGCTCCGGCAGAAGACCGAAGAACATGGAGGTAAACGGCTGATCCAGACGATCCGCGGAGCCGGCTATATTTTAAGAGGAGATAACTAGCATGTCCATTCGGTTAAGACTGACAGCATGGTATACCGGCATTTTGTTCGTGACACTGCTGATATTCAGTTCGGCGGTGTATGGCTTTGTCCATTTGTATACGTATGAGGAGTTAAAGCAGCGGTTGGTGCAGGAAGCCAATAAGATTGGTTACACGTCATCGTCAGTTGCCCTACTACCGGATCGCTCCTCGGCGATTAATGCGGAGGCAGCTGATTTATATGTACAGCTCTATACGTTCTATAACGGATCCATTTGGCGGTCCGGCAACATGGAGTTTAGCGGCTTGCAATTTGAGAGTCCGACTATTGAAAGAGCATTAAGTATGACCAAGTCCGGAGAGTTTAAACGATTTTCGTTTAATGGGGCCTCCTTTCTTGTATACGAATCTCCTGTAGTTGAAACCAACTCAAGGAAATTATTCGGATGGCTTCAAATTGGTGTAAGTACACGCACCATCGAGCAAACCCTGGACCGGCTTCAATCCATCCTCATCATGGGCTCGGCAGCGACACTCGTGATCGCTTCAACCCTAGGATTATTCTTAGCCCGGAAATCCATGAAACCGATCGGCAAGGTCACGGAGGCAGCGGAGCAGATCCAAAAAGGCACCGACCTTAGCGTACGGATCGAATACGACGGGCCTCAGGACGAGATCGGTCAGTTAATCGGCACGTTTAACGGGATGCTTGAGAGGACGGAGAGCTTCTATAAAGAGCTTGAGGATGCCTATGCGGCGCAGCGGCGCTTTGTATCGGACGCTTCCCATGAGCTTCGAACCCCGCTGACCACCATCCGGGGCAATGTGGATCTCCTACAGAAGATGTGGACGGTTGCTCCCGGCGAGAGAGCAGATATGGACGAGGAAATGATCAAACAGATCTCGGTCGAAGCGGTAGGCGATATATCCGATGAAGCGAAGCGGATGAGCCGGCTGGTGAACGATATGCTGTCCCTGGCGCGGGCCGATACCGGCCAGACGTTTGAGCTGGACCCGGTGCCGCTCCAGCCTTTGGTTGAAGAGGTTGCGCGGCGCGCTCATTTCCTGGAGAAAACCGCAGAATGGCATGTCGGAGAGCTGTCTGTCCTGAACGGTGTTTATGTGGAAGGAAATAAGGATTATTTACAGCAGATGCTGTTCATTTTTATCGAGAATGCGTTCAAGTACACGCCTGAGGGCGAGGTCAGTCTGGATGTTGTTCTGTACAAGGGTCAGGTGGGCTTGCGGATTTCGGATACGGGAATCGGTATGGATAAGGATGAGGTTCCGTTCATATTCGAACGCTTCTACCGTGCGGATCAGTCGAGAGGCATCACGAGCGGAACCGGACTCGGACTGTCCATCGCCAAATGGATCATCGATGAGCATAAGGGCTCTGTCGAGGTCGTCACCCGAAGAGGGGAAGGCAGCACCTTTATCGTCTGGCTCCCCGTCGTCTTTGCTCCTCCCCTGGAATAGGGTATAATAGACTAGATCGCTGATGTATTACAACGGAAAGCAGGTGGGGATCATCGAAGTCTTGAAAATATCACCGAGAGGTTATTGTTACGGTGTCGTCGACGCCATGGTCTTGGCGCGTCAGGCGGCGCAGAATCTGGATCTTCCTCGGCCTATTTATATATTGGGCATGATTGTGCATAACAGTCATGTCACTCAATCCTTTGAGGACGAAGGCATCATTACCCTGGACGGTCCGAATCGGATGGAAATCCTGAGCCAGGTTGAGAGCGGAACCGTTATTTTTACCGCACACGGGGTCTCT
The DNA here is from genome assembly GCF_038007545.1 of Bacillus sp. FSL K6-6540. Classification (NCBI taxonomy): domain Bacteria; kingdom Bacillati; phylum Bacillota; class Bacilli; order Caryophanales; family Bacillaceae; genus Bacillus; species Bacillus sp. FSL K6-6540. The sequence goes on along the minus strand of NZ_JBBOXH010000001.1, from coordinate 5,788,026 downwards.
CCCGAAGTACGCAAGCTTGCGCGGGATAAAGGGCTGACCACGCTCGACGCCACTTGCCCGGATGTGACGAAAACCCATGATCTGATCCGGGATAAGGTAGCCGACGGATATGAGATCATTTACATCGGGAAGAAGGGGCATCCCGAGCCGGAAGGGGCGATCGGGATCGCACCGGAACACGTGCATCTGATCGAGAAGGAAGAAGAAATTGAACAGCTTCAGGTAAATGCATCCCGAATCATCATCACGAACCAGACCACGATGAGTCAATGGGACATCAAGCATATCATGAAGAGCTTGCTCGATAAATTCCCGGGAGCGGAGATTCATAATGAAATTTGTCTTGCAACGCAGGTGCGTCAGGAAGCGGTAGCCGAACAAGCCGGTCAGGCGGATTTAGTGATCGTGGTAGGAGATCCTCGCAGCAATAACTCGAACCGTCTTGCTCAGGTATCCGAAGAGATAGCAGGAGTACCGGCCCACCGTATTGGCGATGTGACGGAACTCAAGCGCGAATGGCTTGAAGGAGTAGGCAAAGTGGCAGTTACATCAGGGGCATCAACACCGACTCCGATCACGAAGGAAGTCATCGCCTATTTGGAACAGTATGAACATGATCAGCCGGAAACTTGGGAGATCAAGCGTACGGTGAATATGAGTAAATTGCTTCCGCCTGTTCGGGTGAAGAGCAAATCATAGTTAATGCCATCACAAGCTTATTTTTCAGACCCATCGCAATGATGTTTGCGGTGGGTCTTTTTACGTTTATGGAAAGCAATCGCACCTATCATTTCACCCTCGCAAATATTCCATGCCGTGTAAGCGTTTCAATTCTCGATTGAATACTATCATTTTTCGTTGAATAGGCAAATGTTTATATTCAATCGTTTATTCTACAATGTTAGACATCAGGTAAACTTCATGGCATAGAACACACGGGGGGTTGGACATGGCGCAAATATCCGTAGAACAGGAACCTGTTCCGAAACGGAAGAAGGAAAGTTTATTGCTTCGCTTTGCTAAACAATGGGATATACAGTTAATGGTGCTACCTGCACTGGCACTCGTTTTTGTGTTTAGCTACATACCGATGTACGGTATTTTAATGGCTTTCCAAGACTTTAACATTTTCAAGGGGATGGGCGACAGCCCGTGGGCCGGATTCAAGCATTTCGAAATGTTTTTTGAATCGCCGGAATTTATGACGGTCATGAGAAACACGATTGTCATCAGTTTGCTCAAGTTTCTTATTGGATTTCCGGCACCGATTCTGCTGGCGCTTATGCTGAACGAAGTTCGACATATGTTCTTCAAGAGACTGGTGCAAACGGTCAGTTATCTTCCGCACTTTCTGTCCTGGGTTATCGTTTCAGGCTTTGCGATTTCGCTCTTGTCAACGGATAACGGCAGCGTGAACATTTTGCTGCAGAAGCTGAATTTGATCGAAGAGCCGATCAACTTCCTGTCGCTACCGGAATATTTCTGGGGAATTCTCGTTACGACAGGGGTATGGAAAGAGATTGGATTTTCCTCCATCGTATACTTGGCGGCGGTTGCCGGGGTTGACCCGCACATGTATGAAGCGGCCGACATGGATGGCGCAAGCAAATTCAGGCAGATTTTCACGATTACGCTTCCATCGATCATGCCGGTCGTCGTTATTTTCATGATTCTTGCCATTGGTAACTTGCTGACTGCAGGCTTCGAAGACATCTTGCTCTTGGCTAAGAACCCGGTATTGCGAGAGGTATCCGACGTTATCGACACATATGTCTATCGAATAGGTATCGAAAACTCCCGATTCTCATATGCAACGGCCGTAGGCTTGTTTAAAGCGGTGATCAGCGTCATGCTTCTGACGATTGCCAACTTGATTGCACGCAAATCAGGAAACAGCTTATGGTAAGAGATCATTATGAGGAAGGGAGCGGGTAATAGTGGTACGTCTAGCATTTGGTGACAAAGTGATGATGGTCATCATTTATATCTTCTTGGCATTCTTGGCCTTTGTAACGTTTTATCCGTTTTGGAACGGACTAGTCATTTCATTTAACTCAGGTTCAGATACGGCAATGGGGGGCGTTACCTTCTGGCCCCGTGATTTTACGCTTGAGAATTACGGCATCGTGTTTCAGGATAACCGGTTGCTGAATGGTTTCAAGATTTCGGTGCTTCGTACCGTGATCGGAACGATTTCCTCCATACTGGTAACCTCCATCTTCGCTTACGGGATGACCAAGCGGGAGCTGATCGGCCGCAAATACTACATGATTATGTGTATCGTTACGATGTATTTCGGCGGCGGCTTGATCCCGACGTTCATGCTCGTTCGCGGTTTGGGGCTGATGGATTCCTTCTGGGTGTTCATTATCCCGAGTTTGGTAAGCGTGTGGAACATGATCATTTTCCGGACATTCTTCAACGGCCTCCCAAGCGGTCTTGAAGAGTCCGCCAAAATCGACGGCTGCGGCAACTGGGGCATTTTCTTTAAGATCATTCTGCCTCTGTCCGGTCCGGTCATCGCAACATTATCGTTGTTTACGGCGGTTTCCCATTGGAATGAATGGTTCTTGCCGAGTATCTACATCAATAACGAGAACTTGCTTCCGATTCAGACCATGCTTCGTCAAATATTGAACTCCAATATTATGTCTGAACAGATGAGCAACCTGGATTCCGCTTCGCAGGCGGTGCTCTCCCGGATGCAAAGTGTAACCTCCAAGTCGTTGTCCATGGCAACCATGATGGTGGCAACGCTTCCGATTATTATGGTGTATCCATTCGTACAGAAGCACTTCGTTAAAGGTGTTCTGGTAGGTTCCCTGAAAGAGTAGGGAAAACAATGCGTGTTGTTTGAAGCCTTAAGCTTTAGACATAAATATCAAGTGTAAAAACGAAAGGGGAAATTAGAGAATGAGGTTGAGAAAGAAATCGCTGACCACGTCCATGACGGCTTTGCTTGCGGCAGCGCTGATGCTTTCTGCATGCGGCGGCGGCGGTGGAACCAAGACTGCTGATCCTTCGCCTGCAGGCGAAAACGGAACCAGCACGCCTCCAACGGAGGCATCCGACAAGTTTGTGCTTGGCGAAACACCGCTTGAGTTCAGTTTCTACGGCCATTATAACGAGTACACCATGCCGCCATGGGGACAAGACGAATCTTCGAAATGGATTAAGGAGAACAAGAAGGTAACCGTCAACGCGATCCATTCGCAAGGTAACGCACAGCAAAAATTCAATACCATGATCGCATCCACGGAGCTTCCGGATGTGATGTGGATGGACCGTGGTCCGGACGTAGAGAAGCTGCGTCAAGCCGATATGCTCGTACCTTTCGATGAATATCTTGATAAATATCCTAACCTGAAAGAGTGGATGGGGGACGAAGGTCTGAACATGCTTCGCTCTCCGGACGGCAAGCTGTATCAGTTCCCGAACTGGTATACGAACCAACCGAACGGTAATGCGGGTTATGTTGTAAACAAGAAGATCTACAAAGAGCTTGGCGAGCCGAAGCTGGAAACGACGGATGATCTGTATGAATACCTGAAAGCCGTCAAAGCGAAATACGGCGATCAAGTGGTTCCTTATGAACCGCACGTACAAGGTCAAGGTATCGAGGTGCTGTACTCTGCATTTGCAGAAAACGCGCTGACTCGTTGGATCAGCATCCGCGGTGTGCCTAACGGCGATAAGCTGACTTCGATCTTTACGGATCCGATTTTCCGCGAGTCGATGCAGTATTCCGCGAAGTTGTTCCGCGAGAAATTGATTTCTCAGGATGCCATGACCCAAACGGCTGACCAAGTCAAAGAAAAAGTGAACACGGGACGCGTTGCTGTGTATGCAGCTTCGAGCCCGACGGAAAATGCAATGAACGCCCACGCTGAATTGACGGCGAAGGATCCGGAAGCCGGTTACTTCATGATCTGGCCGATTCACAAGGAAGGCCTGGACAAGAACAAGATCTTCCCTGGTACTTATACGCAATTGGGTTGGAACGTAAGCGTCATTACGAAATCCGCTAAAGATCCCGAAGCGATATTCGCATTCTTGGATTGGTACACAGGTCCTGAAGGCCAAAGCGTTCTCATGTGGGGGCCTCCAGGAGGATACTGGGACGGATTTGAAGAGGATGGCGTAACACCGAAGTTCACCGAGAAATATGTAACGGATGCTGCCGGTCTCGGCAAGCTGCAAGCCATCACAACGAATCTTCACTGGAATGGTAACACCGTGTTTGTTGATACAGCGAAAGCGAAATACGAGAGCACGTTGCCGGAAGAGCAGCGCAACTGGTCCACTCGCTGGCAATATGAAGTCACTTGGAAAACTCAAGCCAATGCCACGGAGTACATTAACCTCGATCCGGCTCCGGACAGCGAGGAAGGAATTATTCGTCAACGCGTAGAAGATATTTTTACGGAATCCAGAGCGAAAGCCCTGTACGCGAAGGATGATGCCGAAGTGTTGGCAATCCTCGACAAGGCTGAAGCCGATGCCCAATCTGCAGGATACGATAAGCTGCTTGCATTCAAAACAACGAAATGGCAAGAAAACGTTGCTAAAATGAAAGGCCAATAATTAATTTTTGCTTAAACCAAGAAGGGTATGCTGCTTATGCAGTATACCCTTATCGGAATTTATGGGGGAGATGATACCCGTGTATAAAGTGCTGCTGGCAGACGACGAAATACTGGACCTAGAGGGCATGAAAAGCTTTATTCCATGGGAAGATCTCGGAATGAAAGTGATCGATTCGGTCAATAACGGCTTTGCTGCTTGTGAGGTGCTCGAAAGTGAGAAGGTCGACATCCTCGTTACCGATGTACGCATGCCGAATATGACCGGGCTTGAGCTTGCTCAGCGGGCACTGAAATTGCAGGAGGAGCTCCGGATTATCTTCGTAAGCGGTTACCAGGACTTTGGTTACGTGAAGCAGGCGATTGCTTTGAACGCATGCAGTTATGTGTTAAAGCCGATGGAGGACCAGGAGCTGATCGATGCATTAACGAAGGTTAGAATGGAGCTGGATCGTCTTCATGAACGCAAGGAGACGGAGGAAGCTTACCAGCAGATGATCCCCATCCTCAAAAATCAGTATCTCCTGCAAATCCTTCAGCGGCCCTATGACGGAGCCATCCTGGACATTATCAAGCGGGAGTACCGGCTGACAGAGCTTCATTGGCCGGTCTGCGTCATTCTGCTGGAGCTTGATAATGTGAGCACCTGGCGAACCGGCTCGCTCGGTTCCGAGGAAAAGCTGAGTGCCATAGAGGAGTATTTCACGAGACTGCATAAACTGCTTGAACAGCGCGGCTTTGAATATATATGCAAGGTAACCGATCAGCGAACGGCCGTACTCCTTAACGGGGGCCGGGGCAAGGAAGAGATTCAAGCCCTGCTGGAGGAATTAAAACGGGAATATAACTATTCGATGACGGTCGGGGAAGGCAGGGCCGTCCATCAGCTGGAGCAGCTTCACACGTCGTACATGGAGGCTTTGGACGCGCTGGATTATAAGATGTTCCGGGGCAAGGGCAAATGGATCCTGTACAGCGAGGTGCCGACCGAGGACCGGGAAGACGTAAAAAGCCTCGACATCCGTTTGGATGCTTTATTTACAGCCATGACGGAGTATGATATCGTTCGTATCTATGACGAACTGGAAGCGATTCAACTGCTGGCATCCAGCATCCGATCCAAATTCACCATACGCAATTTGGCCGTGTATATCATGGTGAAGCTGGAAGGACATCTGCAAGCGATGAACGAAGAGTTATATCGTATGGCAGGACTGGAGCTCAAAAACCTGGATATTCTGCTTCAATTCGAAACGATGGATGATATTTTCTCATGGCTTCGCATGAAGGCAATGGAAATTTCGGAAATGCTCAAGAACCGCAAATCAACCAAGAATGGCAGGCTGGTCGAAGAGATTATAGAGAATATCCAGGCTCGCATGCACGAGAATATTACGCTGCGGGATATGGCGAACCGGTTTTCTTTTTCACCGAATTATCTCGGGGTGCTCTTCAAGGAAGAAACCGGGCACAACTTTAGCGATTATGTAATCAAGCTCCGGATGGAGCGCGCCAGGGATCTCCTCAAGACGACCAAGCTCAAAATATATGAAATTGCATCACAGACAGGTTATCAATATCTGCCTTATTTCAGCAGGCAGTTTAAGGAAATGTATGGAATGACGCCTCTGGAATACCGGCGCAAGCACTCGTAACTAGCAAAATTCAGATTAGATATGGGGTCAAACAGGCTATGGCGGGGAAATTCGAACGAATACGGGTCAAGATACCTTTCGGATACAAGTTAATGTTTTCGTACTGCGTATTTATCATTATACCGGTGCTGCTTGTCGGTCAGATAGCGAATCAGGTCTTCGTGAAGTCTACCCGAGAGCAGACGTATAACAACATTCAGGGCACGCTTCATCAGATGAGCGAGAACATATCGTATAAGATGGAGGATATGATCCGGATATCGGATATGCTTTATTTTGATACGACCTTTAACAGCCGTCTGCGTTTTACCGAAAGCGCTTGGATAAGCTATGACACCACGATCAACGTGCTGATTCCGAAGCTGGAGACCGCGGTAAGCACGGCGAACCGAAGGATCTGGTTATCGATCTACCTGCGCAATGACGACCTTAGGGAGATCTATGACAGTTATACGTATACAGACCCGCTGGACTCCAACAAACGTCTGTTTGATATTTATCAATATGACAGGCTGGAGGACCGCTCCTGGTATAAATTATATCCGAAGGAAGAGAATTACGGCGTAACCCTGCAGTGGAAACAGATTGAGGACGATGTGAGCAACGGACGCATATCCTTGCTTCGGCGGCTGGTGGATATCAGTTCGACCATCAAACCGCAGGAGATCGGGTTCATGCGGATGAACGTCAGTATGACGGACCTGTTTGAAAGCATGGATTACAAGAAGATCGGTGACGGGACCGCATTGTATTTATCGGATGCACAGGGCCGGGTCGTTCTTTCATCAGGGGGAAAATCCACAAACGTTTTCAAAGAGAAGGAACTTCGCAAGAACGGGGACCTTCTGATTCGGAAGCCCATTCCCCAGCTCGGCTGGGATTTGATTGCCGTCGTGCCTGCTCAAATCGTGGAAAAAGACACGGTCAAAATACGTAATCTAACCTATCTGATCTGTCTGATCTGCATCGGTATCTTCTTCGTGGTCAGCATCGTGGTCTCCAGATATTTCAGCCGCCGGGTGTCCAAAATCGTATCTGTGCTGGACTCCTTCCAGGAAGGCGAATTCCATAAACGGGTATCCTTTAAGGGGAATGATGAATTTACGCATATTTCCTCTGCCTTGAACGATATGGGCAGCAACATCGGCAAGCTGATCAATGAGGTGTACCTGGCCGACCTGCAGAAAAAGGAAGCGGAGCTGGAGTCGCTGCACGCACAGATTAATCCGCATTTCTTATACAATACCCTATCCTCCATCAGCCGCCTCGCGCGGTTTGGGATGCTGGATAAACTGCAGCGTATGGTAATGGACCTGGCGAAGTTTTATCGTTTGTCGCTCAACGACGGCCGGAACATCATATCCGTGAAGAATGAATTGGAACAGGCCCAAGCTTACGTGGACATTCAAAAGATTAAATACGACGACCGGATGCAGGTTACTTATGATTTTGAGCCTGAGGTGGTCCGGTATGAAACCGTGAAATTGATTTTGCAGCCGTTTATCGAGAATGTGCTCGAGCATGCGTGGACCGGAGACTATATTCATATCCGGATAACGGCCAGATTGCTGGAAGATGCTTTGGAATTCAAAATTATCGATAATGGCGTCGGTTTCCCACCCGGCCGCGTGCTGGATAATACAGGGGGACAGGATCTGACCAATGCGGGTTACGGCATACGAAACGTAGATCAACGGATCAAGCTTCACTACGGCAGCGAGTATGGGGTCACGTTATTCAGCCGCGCCGGCATCGGGACAACGGTAAGAATTATCATACCGCTGGTGAAGCGAACCGTAGCGGAAGGACGCAACAAAACGCTGATGTAACAGGCAAGGAATATCTCCCGATCGTGATGGCCTGAAGAATGGGCTTGACGAGGGGAGATTTTTTCTGTATATTTACTTTATCGATTAAAAGCATAAAAGCTTAAAAGCGAACAAGTGCGAAAGTGACTATCCATGGATTGAAATCAACATCGAAATTGGAATTCATTCAGAAAGAAGGTTTATTTATGATCGTCATTACATCCAATCAAATATCAGAGGAACAAGTTCAGCATATCGTTACCGAAATTGAGAAGGAAGGGCTCCAGGCTCACGTATCGAAGGGGGCGGATCGCACGGTGATCGGCCTGATTGGCAGCGTGAACCCGAAGCTTGCGGAGCATCTTCGCCAAATGAAGGGCGTAGAGAATGTAGTTAAGATCTCCAAGTCCTACAAGCTTGCCAGCCGTGATTTCCATCCGGATGATACGGTGATCGATATTAAGGGAACCAAGATTGGCGGCGGCAATCTGGTTGTCATGGGCGGCCCATGTGCCGTTGAATCCGCGCAGCAGATTGATGAAATTGCGCAGCTGGTGAAAGCAGCAGGCGGACAAGTGCTAAGAGGGGGCGCATTTAAGCCGCGTACGGGTCCTTACAGCTTTCAGGGCGTTGGCGTCGAAGGTCTGATCATGATGGCGGAAGCCGGGCAAAAGCATGGCCTGTTGACCATTACAGAGGTGATGACGCCCGAATACGTCGATATCTGCGCGGAGTACGCCGATATTCTTCAAGTGGGCACCCGCAACATGCAAAATTTCGATCTGCTTCGGAAACTTGGCACCTGCGGCAAACCAGTTTTGTTGAAAAGAGGCTTCAGTGCAACTTATGACGAATTCCTGAACGCAGCGGAATACATCCTGGCCGGCGGCAATCCGAATGTCATGCTCTGCGAACGCGGAATCCGAACATTCGAAACTTATACCCGGAATACGCTGGATTTATCTGCCATTCCTGTTTTGCAAGGATTGAGTCACCTTCCGGTGATCTCTGACCCGAGTCACGGAACGGGCCGGCGCGAGCTGGTCGAACCGATGTCCAAGGCATCCGTCGCGGCCGGAGCCGACGGTCTTATCATTGAAATGCATACGGATCCGGACAACTCCATGACAGGCGACGGGGTCCAATCCCTGTTCCCGGACCAATTCGCCGCACTGCTTAAAGACTTGGAGAAGCTGGCTCCATTGGTAGGGAAGAGCTTTGCCACGACCAAAGCGCCTGCTTCTGAATTCGCGAGCGTATAACACGTGTTACATGCTATAATGATATATTCGAGCATAGCGGTAAGAACACAATGAATGGCTTCGCCATCCCCTAATTTATAGTAGAAGGCACCTGCATCTTAACCGCAGGTGTCTTTTTGCTGCATTTACTTTAATTGGTTTTCCATGTCACATAACATGACACCATTTTAAAAAATACCTTACATAGGTATTGACGTCAGGTTATCTCCCGGCATATAATGACGAAAAGAAATCGAAAGATTATGAACATTGTTAAGCTGTTTAAGTCTTAATGTTCGGAAATTGGGAGGAAGAGACATGTCGGTAGAGAAAGTATTGCAAACCATTAAAGAGAACAATATTGAGTGGGTCGATTTTCGTTTTGTAGACTTGTCGGGACGGGTGCATCACATTAGCTTGCCGGCTTCAGAAGTAGACGAAGAAACTTTCGTGAACGGGGTAGCGTTTGATGGATCTTCTATTCCAGGATTCCGCGGCATTGAAGAATCGGATATGGTCATGATGCCTGATCCGGAGTCTTGCTATATTGATCCGTTTACAGCACACCCTACACTTAATATTATGAGCAACATCTATACTCCGGAAGGCGATGCTTATGAGCGTGACCCGCGCGGAATCGCGGCTCGTGCCGAGCAATACCTTCAAGAAGCCGGCATCGGAACAGCAGCCTTCTTCGCACCGGAATCCGAGTTCTTTCTGTTCGATGAAGTCCGCTATGAAAGCTCCATGAACAGCTCCAGCTACTTCGTAGACTCCGAGGAAGCCCAGTGGAATACGAACCGCAAGGAAGAAGGCGGCAACCTGGGATTCAAAGTAGGGGTTAAGGGCGGATATGTTCCTGTAGCGCCAGTGGATACTCAACAGGATATCCGCAGCGAAATGTGCCGTCTCCTCGACGAAGCAGGTCTTCGCGTTGAGCGTCATCACCATGAGGTGGCAACTGCCGGCCAGGCCGAAATCAATTTCCGTTTCGATACATTGAAGAAAACAGCTGACAATTTGTTGATCTATAAATATATCGTGCATAACACAGCCCGCCAATACGGCAAAACGGCTACGTTCATGCCGAAGCCATTGTTCGGGGATAACGGTAGCGGCATGCACGTTCACCAATCCATTTTCGACGGCGACACTCCGCTGTTCTACGAAAAAGGCGCTTATGCGAACCTGAGCGAAACGGCGCTCCACTACATCGGCGGTATTCTGTACCATGCGCCTGCCTTGATCGCTTTGACGAATCCGAGCACCAACTCCTTCAAACGTCTGGTACCAGGCTATGAAGCACCGGTTAACCTCGTATTCTCCAAGGGCAACCGTTCTGCCGCAGTACGGATTCCGGTTGCTGCCGTAACGCCTAAAGGCTGCCGCATCGAGTTCCGCACACCAGATTCCACAGCGAACCCTTACCTTGCATTCTCTGCTATGCTGATGGCCGGTCTGGACGGGATCAAGCGTAAAATCGATCCTACCGCACTCGGTTACGGGCCATTCGATAAAAACATTTACGAACTGTCCGACGCCGAGAAGAAGGAAATCCGCAGCGTACCGGGTTCCCTGGACGAGGCATTGGATGCACTTCAAGCAGACTATGAGTTCTTGACAGAGGGCGGCGTATTCACGCAAGAATTCCTCGAGAACTTCATCGACTTCAAGCGTGCCGAAGCCAAAGCGGTTAACATCCGCGTTCATCCGCACGAGTACTCCCTGTACTACGATATCTAATAAACAGGATTATAAAAGAGCCTGGGGCATCATGCCCCAGGCTCTTTTTGGCGGTATACACTCGTGACTGGAACCAATCCTAAGATGGCTCTGAAAGGCAAGGGGCTCATTAAGAGCCTAACGCCCTGGCTGCCCCTTTGCCCGGATGTTTATCCGAAATACCCGTAGTGATGCGTGTTGCTCCCGCAAGATTCGCGGACGATGAGTTCGGGCTCGACGACAAAGGAACTGACGGGGGACTGTTTATGGATGAGGTCGTAGAGCATGAGTGCCGCCAAGCGGCCGATTTTCTCTTTGTTTTGCCGAATCGTCGTTAGTTTAGGCGTTGTGTACTTGCAAGCCTCGATATCGTCGCAGCCGATGATCGACATGTCGTCAGGGACATTCAGACCATGTTCTTGAAGCGCTTGGATGGCGCCGATGGCAATCTGATCCGAGGCTGCAAAAATGGCGCGGGGCAGGGATCCTGCCTTAATCAGCCGTGTCATCGCTTTATATCCGCTGGCCTCATAGAAATCATCCCCGTTCAGGAACCACTCCGCGCGGGCCGGAAGGCCGAAGCTTTCCATGGCGTTGCGATAACCCGCCTCTCGCATATTGGAGATTTCGGACTCCTTGCTGCCGCCAATGAAGCCCAAGTCTCGGAAGCCCTGGAGATAGTAATGCTCCACGACCTTCGAGGACATCTTGTAATTGTCGGACATGATATGACCCGACATTTCGCCGAACAGCTCAATATCGACCCCGATGCAGGGAATATCGCTCTCATCCAGCTCCTTAATCGAGGGCTCGATTTCTTCTCCGGATATAATGACGCAGCCGTCTACCTGATAATGGCGGCACCGTCCGAGATAGTCGGCATCCTCCCCTTGGAATTTCTCGTTCGAAAAAAACAGCAGATCATAGCCGAGAACGCCCATCTGCTTCTTAAAAGAATTCAGCACCTCAACAAAAAACGGGTGGGTAAAATCAACGTTCAGCTTTCCCGCAAAGATGACGCCGATTAGATTGGATTTTTTGGTTGCTAACGTTTTTGCGGAATTGGAAGGGGTATATCCCGTTTCTCTCATAATTTCCAACACGCGAGCTTTGGTCTCATCGGATACATCACTGTAGTTGTTGATAATTTTGGAGACGGTCGATACGGAGACCCCTGCCATTTTAGCGATTGTTTTGATGTTTAACGCCATGCGAAACGCCCCTTATTCTGTTTATAATGTCATTTCATTATTTTCGTTAATTTTCGCTAATGTTTATCATGAATTTCCTGTATGCGTAATGTTTAGGGACAGAAAAGTTATGAGATACGTGTTTTCTGTCTAACTAAGGAGTGTGTTTTGAACGAATTTCCCATGATCCAATGAAATGATGACGGTTCACCTATGCATAAGGGCTTATCCAAGCCAAGGTGTACCATCCGGCTGCTATGTTATACCACACGAATTCGAAACAGTTTCGTAAATCAGTGTATCTGCTTTAGCGAGGTAAGTCAATGAAAGAGAACAGGCATAAGGCTTGTCAGATCAAGAAAAAAGGGTTGTCTCTGTTCGGTGAGAAAAAAGTATCGGGAACGATAAAAAAAGCTTTGACAAACAAAATATTATGCGTAATAATAGGCCTTACGAAACCGCTTTCGGTATAATTCGCTCAATTACGAAAATTAATAATTATAGTTTCGTAGCATCAAGATTGTACAGGCCAAGAAAAAGCGGAAACATGAATCCGGTTTCATAATGAATTGCAATTTAATTTCAGGGGGTAACGAACAAATGATTAAGAAGTTATCAGCAATACTTTTGGCTGGCGCACTAACCTTCTCGCTAGCAGCTTGCGGAAGCAGCGATTCAGCCGATCAAGGCGCACCTGCCAAAGGCGATAAAAAGGTCATCAAAATTTTACACTGGAAACAAGATAACATCAATAAAGCGATTGAAGAGATCAATAAGAAATTTGAAGAGAAGTATCCCGAGTATACGGTAGAGTATACCACTACGGGTCCGGATGACGAATACAAGCAGGCGCAGAGAGCAAGAATCACCGCCAATGACGTGGACGTCCTGGCCGATTTGTCGGGAATGAGACTCTCCCCGCAGGAATGGACGCCGGGCGCTAAAGTTCCCGATTGGCAGCAATGGATCGATACCGGATTGATTGCGGATTTATCCGGCCAAGCCTTCATTAAGAATTATAACGCAAACGATATCGAAAAAGCCGGAACTTATAACGATAAAGTATATGCCGTTCCTACAGGCAAGGTTGCGATGTCCGGTCTCTTCTACAATAAAGAAATCTTCGAGCAGAACGGCTTAAGCGTTCCGAAAACGTGGTCGGAGTTCATGAAGCTGAACGATGACTTGAAAGCCAAAGGCATCACACCGATTGTTGTAGCAGGTAAAGACGTATGGCCTTTGAAACTTCCAGTGTTCGCCCTGCAGGCCAAAATCCTGGGCGGCGGAGACCAGCAGAAATGGATCGAGGGCGTGTGGAAAGGCGAGACGGCTTATAACGATGAAGAAGCCATCGAGGTTTTGGAAAAAATGAAGACGCTTCAAGACAATTACATGATCGACGGCTTCATGGGGATCGATTATGCAACGGCGCCTTCCTATTTTGCAACAGGAAAAGCTGCGATGCTGGCTGACGGCTCTTGGGATGCCCCTACCGTTGCGGCAGCTAATCCAGAGCTGAAATTCGGTTACTTCCCGCTTCCGGCCACCGAGGATGCAGCGAAGAACGCCTCCTTTGTCGGCAAGTATGACGTAACGTGGTATGCAGCCGAGAAAGGTCCGAACAAAGAAGGAGCCCTGAAGTGGCTTGAATTCTTCTCGGAGCCGGAAAATTATACGACATTCGTGAAGGCAGCCGGATTCATTCCGACGCAGGACAACATTCAAACGGAAAGCGACTTCATTGACAATGAACTGACTCCTTATCTCGGCGAGTTTGAATTGGCGTACGAAATCATGATGATCAACCGCCAGAATATCGGCGAGCATCTGGCTGCAGAAGGCGTTCACACGGAATTCCTGGCACCGGGCGGACCATATAAAACGGCAAAAGAGCTGGCTGACATTCAGCAGAAAGAATGGGAAGCAGCCGCTCCGAAATAAACTTCTTCTATTATAAAGAGACTTGTATAGAAAGAACCATACTGTAATCGGGGTCTGTGCAGCAGGCCCCGACATGCATTGAAATGGATTTGCGAGGTGAGAGAGATGTATCCATTTGGAAAAGGGTTTAACCGCTTCATACCGTTATTGCTGCTATTGATACCGATGGCGTTATACATCGTTTTTTATTTCGGACCTTCGATCCTGACGGTCATCTATTCCTTTACCGATGTGAAGAACCTGCCGGGCAGCACCTATCAATTCGTCGGGCTTGATAATTACAGGGAGCTCTTCTTCTCGGGGAACTCAGGCGAGCGGTGGCGTTCGATCGTAAATACCCTGATCTTCATGTTCGTCGTGACGATTGTGCAAAACGGGGTCGCCCTGTTTATCGCCGTTATCATTAACCAGCGGCTGAAAGGCGATTACTTCTACCGCGCGGTATTCTTCCTGCCGGTCGTACTCGGCGTAGCCGTGGTTGCGCTGATCTGGGGCATGATGTTCGATCCGTTGAACGGACCGGTCAACCGCCTTTATGACGCTCTTTTCGGCTATCAGGACATGTTCTTCGGCAGCTTTACCCATGCGTTCGGTTATATTATTTTCGTTCAGATCTGGATGTACATGGGCTACTCCATGCTGATCTTTCTGGCTGGCCTCCAATCGGTTCCGAAGGATTTATACGAGGCTGGTCATATTGACGGCACCAACAAGTGGCAGTCTTTCCGCCACATTACCTTCCCTCTGATCGCTCCGTCCTTCACGGTGAATATGCTGTTATCCATTATCGGCGCCATGTCGACCTTCGATATCATACTGGCGACAACGGACGGTCGTTTCAATACTAGGACGATGGCTTACGACGTGTACAAGGAAACGTTCCGGGGAAGCTTGGAAATGGGCCTTCCTTCGGCACTGTCCGTGATCCAGTTCCTGATTATTCTCCTGTTTGTTGTCGTAGCCGTCAGACAGACGCGTAAGAGAGAGGTGGAATATTGATGCGAAATTCCAAAACCACGCAAATTCTCTCTTATGCTGTCATAGGTTTGCTGCTGATTCTGTACGTCGTTCCGCTTCTGCTCGTCTTCAATGTATCGCTCAAATCCTTCAACGAATACTTGCTCAACCCGATCGGAATCGTGAAGAACATCGAATGGGGCAACTATTCCCAGGCATGGTCTGAAGGCAATTTCGCGGGTTATTTTGCGAACAGCTTGATCTATACGGTGACGGCGACGGTGCTGACCATCATCGTATCGTTGTTTGCGGCGTTTCCGGTCGCACGCGGTTATGTGATGTGGAGCGGCTTTATCTACATGTTCTTTTTGCTGTCCCAGTTCCTTCCGAACCCGATGGTTGCGCAGTATAAATTGATGCTGTCCTTCAAGGAAAGCGTTTCGTTCTTCGGGTATGATACCAAGCTCGGCTATATCCTGCTGAAAACGACGGGGACGGGCGTGGTGTTCATGATGTTCGTCGGTTACATCAAGTCGATCAGCCGCGATTTGGATGAGGCGGCAGGCATGGATGGCTCCGGCTATATCCGTTACTTGTTCCAGATCATTCTGCCGCTGATGAAGCCGGTGATCGCAACGGGCGTCATTCTGACCGCCATCGGAATCTGGAACGATTTTGTCGGTCCGATCATGTATCTCCCGAGTCCGTCCAACTATCCCATTACGTTCGGCCTGAAAGAATTCAGAGGGCAGTACGGGAATAACTGGCCGCTGCTTGCATGCGGAATTACGATCGTTGCCGCACCATTGATCATTCTGTATACGTTCATACAGAAGTATCTGGTGGACGGTGCCCTGGCGGGAGCCGTCAAATCCTAAGGCATAGAGGGGAAGAAAAAGCGATATGAAATCAACGGGATGGAAGTTCAAGGGGGATCAGGGCGTCTTTACGCTGCGTCATCCTGAACGTCATAACTATTTATATTTTCCTTTGGTCAACGAGGCGGGCATGATGTCGGCCATCACGCCGAATCTTCACGGTGAAATGACCAGCAGCCACAATACGTTTTTGATGTCGCCGGTATCGGTGGAGGATCTTCATAATTCCAAGTCCGCGCGCAACTTTTGGGTGCACATCGACGGGCATGGCGCATGGTCCGTATCCGGAAACTCCGCCAAGCAGAATGCGAACCGGTTCATGCATCAGGAAGAAGAGGGCCAATTGGAAGCCGGGTTCCTATGGCACAAGCTGAAGCGGATGAACGGGGAGGCCGGGCTGCAAACGGAAGTTACCAGCTTCGTGCCGGTGACGGATGACCAGATCGAGTTAATGAAAGTAACGCTGACCAATGTAGGCCAGCAGACGCTTAAACTTACCCCTACCGCGGCTGTTCCGCTGTATGGCCGTTCGGCGGATGATCTGCGGGACCATCGTCATGTGACATCTCTGCTGCATCGGATTTATGTCCATCGGGAAGGGGTCGAAGTGCAGCCCGTGCTCTCGTTTGACGAACGGGGTCACCGTATCAATCGCGTATCCTACAGCGTGCTGGGTGCGGAGGGGGACGGCTCAGCCCCAATCGGTCATTTCCCGGTGCTCGAGGAATACATCGGGGAGGGCGGAGCTCTCGATTGGCCTGAGGCCGTCATTGCCAATAAGCCGGCATATGCGCAGGCTGGAGACTCCATGGAAGGGTACGAGGCCCTTGGCGGCCTGCGGTTCGCGGAGGCGGAGCTGCGGCCCGGTGAATCCAAAGCCTATGTTATGGCAATGGTCATAGCGAAGGATCGGGCAGACATCGAAAGGCTGTCCGAAACGTATTTATCGGAGAAGCGGTTTGATGAGCTGCTTGCGCAGAACGAAGCCTATTGGAATGAGAAACTGAATACGGTATTCTTCCAGACCGGTGATCCGCAGCAGGACCTATGGTTGAAATGGGTTACCCTGCAGCCGATCCTGCGCCGTTTATACGGGAATTCCTTTCTTCCTTATCATGATTACGGCCGAGGTGGCCGCGGATGGCGCGACTTGTGGCAGGATTGCCTGGCCTTGATGATTATGGAGCCTGCCGAGGTTCGGTATCTGCTGCTCAATAACTATGCGGGCGTCCGGATTGACGGAAGCAATGCTACGATCATCGGCACGAAGCCGGGCGAATTCGTTGCTGATCGGAACAACATTCCGCGCGTATGGATGGATCACGGCGCTTGGCCTTTCATGACCACGCTGCTTTACATCGATCAGAGCGGGGATATGGATTTTCTGAAGCAGCCGCAGACCTATTTCCGTGACGTATTCGTGAAACGCTGCCAGGAGAAGGACGCCGGATGGCTGCCTGAGCACGGGAATCGACTCTTGACCGTCAGCGGCGAGGTATACGAAGGTACGGTCCTGGAGCATATGCTGCTTCAAAATCTGGTGCCGTTCTTTAACGTCGGCGAACACAACAACATCAAACTCGAGGGAGCCGACTGGAACGACGGTCTGGACCTTGCTCCGGGCAGAGGGGAGAGCGTGGCCTTCACGGCGTTTTATGCCAGCAATTTGATGCAGCTTGGCGATCTGCTGCTGGCGTGGCAGGATACGGAAGGCGTCGAGCATGTGGAAATAGCGGAGGAAATGGCGGTGCTTCTCGATTCGGTGACGGCTC
Source organism: Bacillus sp. FSL K6-6540 (assembly GCF_038007545.1). Classification (NCBI taxonomy): domain Bacteria; kingdom Bacillati; phylum Bacillota; class Bacilli; order Caryophanales; family Bacillaceae; genus Bacillus; species Bacillus sp. FSL K6-6540. The sequence continues at coordinate 5,770,279 of NZ_JBBOXH010000001.1, read as the reverse complement.
CCGTCTCGTACGAGGATGTGCAGGGCAAGCTGAATTTGCTGGATAGCTATTATGAGACCGTCAAGGTGTCCGTGACCGGGAACAAACGGAAATTCAGCATTGCGGACGTTGTGCAGGATTTGAAGCTGAAGGCGGATTGGCTCATTCAGCATTTGCGCTGCAACGAATGGATCACGAGCCAAGAAGGGTACTCCTGGTTTAACGGGTATTACAATAATGACGGCGCCCGCGTGGAAGGCGATCATCCCCTGGGCGTGCGGATGACGCTAACAGGCCAGGTCTTTGCCGTCATGGGCGGAATTGCGGACGATGAACAGATAGGGCACATCACGAAGTCGGTTGACCGTTACCTAAAAGACCCTAGCATCGGTTACCGCCTCAATTCGAACTTTGGCGAGATCCAACAAAACCTCGGGTGGGCATTCGGCTTCGCGTTCGGACATAAAGAGAATGGGGCCATGTTTAGCCATATGAGCGTCATGTACGCCAATGCGCTTTATAAGAGAGGTTTTGTCCAAGAGGGCTACGAGGTATTGCGTTCGATTTATGATCTGAGCCAGGATTTTGAACGCAGCCGCATGTATCCGGGCATTCCCGAGTACATTAACGAGAAGGGAAGAGGGATGTATCCCTACCTTACCGGGTCGGCAAGCTGGCTGCTGCTCACCATGCTGACCGAGGTGTTTGGAGTGAAAGGGAACCGGGGACATCTTCGCCTGGAACCGAAACTAAGGTCTGCTCAATTCGATGCCGACGGCCATGCCACGGTCACTACCGGGTTTGCCGGAAAACACCTTCAAATCGTATACGGCAATCCAAACCGGTTGGATTACGGAAGCTATGCGATTCAATCGGTTACGCTGAACGGTGAAAAGATACAGCTGCGCAGTCAAGAACCCGGGGCCGTCGAGCTAGATCGCAGCATGCTGTCTTCGTTATCCGGCAGCGAGCTGGCTTTGATTCACGTCGAGCTTGCTTGATTCGCACTTATAAAAATTACGGAAGCCCTGGCAGACAAGTCGGCCGGGGCTTCTTCATCATGAATGGAGCGATGGTTTGTGGGACATCAACTAGCGAACGGACGATTGGAAGTCGAAATAGCGAAAGTCGGACGTTATCAAGGCACGCGTTTTGACCGCACGGGTTTCATCACCCAGGTGAAATTGACCGAGAGCGGCCATACCTTCTGTGTTCATGAGTTTGCGGAAGGGTTTAACCCGCAGGCCGGGTCCGGGTTATGCAACGAGTTCGGACTCCATGAAGGGATGGGGTACGCGGAGGCTGAAGTTGGAGATTGGTTTCCTAAATTAGGGGTGGGCCTTCTTAAACGGGTCAGCGAGGCCCCGTATAACTTTCAGTATGCGTATCCGGCGGAGCCTTTCGATGTGGATGTCATTTCGGGTGACTCGAACATCTCCTATACGGTTCGTTCCAGGAGCATGAATGGTTATGCGGCAAGACTGGTGAAGAAGATCTCGATTGAAGATACCGTATTAACGATAGATTACGAGCTTATTAACGAAGGAAGCCGAAGCATCGATACGGAAGAGTATGTCCATAATTTCATAGGGATCAACGAGGAAGCGGTAGGACCCGAGTATAAGCTGAAGCTGCCGGTTCCTGTCCGGTTTACGGAGGTCGAATCTGACTATACCTCGGACTTGCTGTCTGTCCAGGATAACGAGATAGGCTGGACCGCCAGACCGCATAAGCCCTTCTATGGAAGAATGAAAGGCTTCAACGGCGGCGATTATCCATATTCATGGGAGCTGACGCACAGTGCCCACAGGGCAGGGGTAAGGGAGATCAGCGATTTTCCGGTTGCGCATATGGCCCTGTGGGGGACCGGACACGTTATTTCGCCGGAAGTGTTTGTTCGATTAAGCCTGGCCCCCGGAGAAAAGAGATCTTGGAGCAGAAAGTACCAATTCTTCTGCTGGTAACCGGAACAATTTAATGTGAATAATTACACTTGAAGGTCTATGGGATTGTTGCTATGATTAGCGTTAATTAGCATTCATAGTAGAGAAAGGGTGGAGAGTCTTTTGAGCAAGAGAGCATACAATTTTAACGCAGGACCTGCTGCATTGCCGCTTGAAGTGTTGGAGCGCGCCCAGGCCGAATTCGTCAATTACGGAAATACCGGCATGTCGATTATGGAAATGTCTCATCGCGGCGCCGTTTATGAAGCCGTTCATAACGAAGCGCAGGAGCGCCTGCTGTCCCTGCTGGGGAATCCATCCGGGTACAAGGTATTGTTCATCCAGGGCGGCGCAAGCACGCAATTCGCCATGATTCCGATGAACTTCCTGGGTCAAGGCCAGGTTGCGAACTACGTGATGACGGGAAGCTGGGCGGACAAGGCTATTAAAGAAGCCAAGCTGATCGGCGATACCCATGTGGCGGCATCTTCCGAAGAGAGCAAATACATGACTCTGCCCCGCATTCAAGACATTAAGCTGTCGGACAATGCAGCTTATCTCCATCTGACTTCCAATGAAACCATTGAAGGCACCCAGTTTAAGGAATTCCCGGATACCGGTTCCGTTCCGCTCATCGGTGATATGTCAAGCGATATTCTCAGCCGTCCATTCGATATGAACCAGTTCGCGATGGTGTATGCGGGTGCGCAGAAGAACCTCGGACCATCCGGCGTGGCGGTCGTGATCGTCAGAGAGGACATGATTACAGATTCTCCTAAACATCTGCCGACTATGCTCCGCTACAATACGTATTTGAAAAATAACTCGCTGTACAACACGCCGCCTTCTTTCGGCATTTACATGATCAACGAAGTGCTGAAGTGGATTGAGGAGAAGGGCGGCCTCCAAGGTGTTCAACAGTTGAATCGCAAGAAAGCGGCTCTGATCTATGATGCCATCGACAGCAGCGAAGGCTTCTACCGCGGCTGCGTGAACGCAGAGGTGCGTTCCGATATGAACATTACGTTCCGTCTTGCCTCCGAGGAGCTGGAGAAGGAATTCGTGAAGGCTTCGGAGCAAGCAGGTTTTGTCGGCCTCAAGGGCCACCGCAGCGTCGGCGGTTTGCGGGCTTCCGCGTATAATGCCGTTCCTTACGAGAGCGCTCAGGCCCTCGTGGAATTCATGCAGGAGTTCAAGAACAGCCACAGCTAATTTCATGAGATCAACGACGATAACCTTCCGCCAAGCTGGCGGAAGGTTATTTCTGGATATCCCGGGAATTCGGAAGGGAATCGGTTATAATAAGAATAAAAATAAACAGAAGAAAAGGTGGACTTATCAACATGGCATTACACATCGTACTAGTCGAACCGGAAATTCCAGCCAATACGGGCAATATCGCCAGAACCTGTGCCGCCACGGGCACGCATCTGCACCTGGTCCGTCCACTCGGCTTTAATACAGACGACAAGACATTGAAACGGGCCGGACTGGATTACTGGTACGCCGTACATATTGAATATCACGATTCCTTTGAGGAATTGCAGGCGCTCTATCCGGAAGGGCGTTATTTCTACGCTACGACGAAGGCTACCAAGCGTTACATGGACATCGAATATCAGGATGGGGATTTTTTGGTGTTCGGCAAAGAAACCAAGGGATTGCCTCCGGAACTGCTGGCCGCAAATGCCGAGCATTGCATCCGCATGCCGATGACGGATAAGGTCCGATCGTTGAATCTGTCCAACTCCGCAGCGATTATGGTATATGAGGCATTGCGCCAGCTGGATTTCCCGGGTATGGAATAAGAACAGCTGAAAAATCGCGCATTTTTGGGGAAAATCATCCAGTATACCTAGTTGATGTTGAAAAAAACTAAGAAATTCTTAACATCCAGCAGGATTCGACAACTTTTTATCGAACTATTATACTAGGCCCTTGTTATCAGTTCTGGAACTGTGGTGTCAGAAATCACTTGTTGAAAATGAAAGAGGTGTACAATCGTTATGAAACCTGCTGGTGTTGTCCGTAAAGTTGATCAGCTGGGAAGAATCGTTCTGCCTAAGTCTCTGCGCAAGAGATATCAAATGAACGAGGGGGATCCCGTAGAAATCCTTGTACAGGGGGACCATATTATATTGGAGCGCTATCGCCCGAAATGCGTCTTCTGTGGCTCCATGGACGGCGTAAGCGAGTTTAAGGAGCGCTATATCTGTTCGCAATGCATGTCCGAAATGCAGCAGCTTCCTAAACATGCCTAATGTCCTTATATGTGAACGATGAAATTCCTTTTGAGCATCGCTGATGAGCGGTGCCTTTTTTGTCCGAAAAAAAATAAAACTCCCCCGATATACGAGGGAGTCGCCTTACAGGCCTTTGGTTTTGTCATCGTTGTATGCCGCGGTCCAAATGCCAACCATATAAAGGGCGAATACGAGCATGACGATCCAAAATGTTAATGAGAACGACATTCATGCCACCTCCTGCTAAGCTAACTTTATTATAACCACCTTGGGCTAAAAAATAAACGAGAATATGAGTGCCGACTCTATCATTTGAAAAACAAGAAGTGCGTGGGTACCGGCCGCAGACTGCCGTCCGACGGCTTGTTCACGACGCGTCCGTTCAGAACAAGGGATGCGGAACCGCCGCCATCCAGGTTATAGGCGTCGATCACGCCCATTTTTTTCAGTTTGGTTTGCAGCTCTTGCAGCGTGGCTCCCGATTTCCCCTTCTCATCATATCCTTCGGTAACGAGGATGAGCAGCTGATCGTCCTTGTAATTGCCGATGACCGTGCGTGGTGCCCGGCCGGGAGTCGTTTTCCATTTGTCCGGGATCGTCGTTTTCCTGCCGTTTTGGAGCAGCACCGGCACAAAGGTGGCCCCGAACATCGGATCGAGCCGATCAAGGTCGCTCTGGCTGTAGAACTTGCCGCCGATCAGCTTGCCGGATTTGCTCAGGCCGACAAAGGCCAGATCCTTAAAGCTCGGTTGAAATCCCGAGACGTATTTGCCGTCGTAAAAGGTCGTGCTCAGCGGATGTCTGCCCCCGTTCCCGTCAGCGTATCCGCCGGCATTAATCCCCGCAACGGCGCCATGCCGGCTTACGGCGCGCATCGTGGTTTCGACGGATCCGGGTCTGCCGCTTTCGCTGCCGAGCGACATCTTCATTGCGGAAGGATCCTTCAGTTTGACCTTCATCGCATAGCCATGATAGGTGCCCGGATTGATCTTGTACAGTTCGATTCGAATCCGGTCGCTGTTGACCGTCTCGATCGGGACACCCAGTTTGGCTGTAATCCGGCGATTATAGATTTGCTCCGGCCGCGCGGCCTGTGATTCCGCTGTTTGCAGAATGGTTCCTACCGTAGCGGTCGTCTGCCGATAGAGCTTGGCCGTTTTTTCAATGGAGGATATCGTCTGTTCTGCTGAGACTGCAGCTTGATCCAGATCCTGCTTGATCACGGCGGACTGTTCCGATATGCTGCCCGACGGTATGTACTCCGCGGTTTCGTGCGACAGGCGCGGCGGCACGGTAATTAACCACATGCACAGCAGCATCCCGATAAAGGGTGCAATGGCAAGCATAAACGTGCGGTTTAACTGTTTGGGACGGATATACTTCAGTTTTCTCACTTCAGCAGCTCCATCTTGCGTTCCAGCTCTTTCAGCTGTTTCTCGACTTGGCTTAATTGACTGTACAGCTTGTTGCTGTTGTCCGTCTTGCCGCTGGCCTGATCCTTGGTAAAGGTCAGAAGCTCATTAAACGACTGAACCTTGCTCTGCATCTCGTCCATTTCCTGAACCAGCTCGTTAAACCTTTGGTCGTACTCCGCTTTGAATGCCGCCATCTCCTGGCGCGTATCCTGCTGCAGCTGCACCACGACTTGCTCTTTCAGATGATTGCTATATAGGTAGGCTGCGGTGGTACCCAGCCCGATCAGCACAATCCAAAATACCCAGAACCATTTGGCGGATGGCCCCTTTTGATGCACTTCCTCACGGGATTTATAGGGGGTATTGTTTTCCGGCTCCAACATTGGCATTTCATCACCCCTCAAAATCTATCATTTTTTCCAGGTATCATTCTATCATGTCAGGATTACTTTCGCAAAGACGAACCAATAGCACTTGTTTTTATGAAAAAGAGATTGCTTAGAAAGTTAGAGTGGGATACAATCTGTATAGATTTGATTATCAATTAGGATACATATAAGACATTCGCCATGCATGCCGTCATTATCCCTGCGCCTATAGGATTAATTAACCTTTTTTCTATGCGAATAACGGCTGGAATTTGCGTCTGTCCATATCTGCAAACAACGGGAATTCGCAATGACGGTAACGCAAGGAATTGACGGCGCTTACTTAATAGAGATGCTAGAGAGCCAAGTTTGTTGATACAGGAGGTCTATTAGAAAATGAATCAGGTTTGGCGGGTAGTTATCGTCGGAAGTCAACCTACAAGCATGCTGGGAACGAAATTGATTTTGGAAGAGCAGCAGGATCTGCTCGTTGAGGGAATGACATCCTCGGGTTCGGAAGGGCTTCGAATGGTCGAGGATTTGCTTCCTGACTTGGTACTATTGGATTATCATTTGTCGGATCATACGTCCGAAGCGGTGTTGGAGCAGATGAAGCTGCTGTCACCGAAGACCCATGTCGTCATTATGACCGATAATGACGGGCTTCCCTTGCTCCAGTCTTTGATCAGTCGCGGCGCGAGCGGCCTGTTGTCCAAGCAGGCATCCACTTTCCAGCTCATACATATGATTACCGGACTTCGGGAGGGCGTTGCCTCGCTGCCGCTCGACTGGGTAAGGCAAGGCATCTGGCCGCTGACGGCCTCTGCGATGAACGAAGGCGGGCTCCAGCTCTCCGAGACGGAGGCTTTTATAATGGAACGGATCGTCCAGGGCATTACGTACGACAAAATCGCCATGGAAATTCAGGTAAGCCGCCGCTCGATCGACAACTACCTTCGCAAAATATACGTGAAGCTCGGGGTTTCCACCCGTGCGCAGGCCATCGAGAAGTATGCCCTGTACACCCGCCAAGGCAGACAAATTTATGCCTAATGCAGGAATAAGGTTATAATATATAAATATCAGGAATACCTTTTAGAGGTTATATAAGAGGCTCCTGAATACAAAACCGAGGTTTTGATAACGGTTAGAGGGGGGACTTCCATGCAGTATTCCTTTGCTTCCCGTGCACAGACCCTTTTGTCATCCCCGCTGCGCGATATCAGGGAACTTGCGAAGCGGGATTCTTTTATTTCCTTGGCGGAAGAGCTGCCGGCTGAAGAGTTATTCCCTTTGCATTCTCTGGCGGAGGCGGCGACATCGGTGCTGTCCGAGGACCCGCTGGCCCTGCAGTACGGTGAGGCGGAAGGCTATGGGCCGCTCCGCGAGTGGCTGAGCGAGGACTTCTCCCGGCGGAAAGGCCTGAGCGTTCAGCCCCAGCATATTTTGCTGACGACAGGCACCCAGCAGGCCATCGATTTGCTGGTCAGGGTGTACGTGGATCCTGGGGATCCGGTGCTGGTGGAGAACCCGACCTCCCCCGGACTGCTTCAGGTGCTGCGTCTTCAAGGTGCCGTCATCGTTCCTGTGGAGGGAGATCATGACGGGATGCTGCCCGAGCATCTGGAGGCCATGATCCGGCAGCATAAGCCGAAGCTGCTTATGGCCGCGCCTAATTTTACCAATCCGACCGGCGTCATGTGGAGTTTGGAACGGCGTCAGCAGGTGCTGAAGCTATGCGTCTCGCATGGGCTTCTTGTCGTGGAGGATGATTCATACGGCGACCTTCATTTCGCGGATGCCAAGAATCCGAAGCCCCGCATTCCTTCCATCTTCTCGCTCGAAGAGCCGCAGGGAGGACATGTTCTGTATGTAGGCTCTTTCAGCAAAACCGTAGCCCCCGCGCTTCGAACGGGATGGGCCGCCGGGAGCCGGCGATTGATCGAGATGATGACGGCCGTGAAGCAGATGGCCGACTGGCAATCCAGCATGCTCAACCAGCGGATGCTGCACCATCTGCTGGAATCGAAGCATTTTAAGCTGGAGGATCATATCGACATGCTCAACCGGGAGTACGCAACGAGGCTCAAGCTGATGGTGGAGCTGCTGAAACGCAGCGCATGGAAGGATTCGAGGTACGCGGTACCGCCCGGCGGGATGTTTCTCTGGGTGCAGCTGCCCCCAGGGTTAAACGGGGATGCGCTCCTGAGGGCGGCCTTGCTGAAGGGAGCGGCATTCCTTCCGGGCTCGATGTGCTCGGCGGCAGATCGAACCAGGGAGTGCATCCGGCTGAATTTTACGCATCCCGGGCGGGATGAGCTGCTGCTCGGCATGAATCTTATCAGCGAAGCCGTGATGGAATTTACGGCCCGGAATTAGACATGGAAGATTTCCTTTTACGAACGCGTTGAACATAGCAAAGCTGCGGATCGAGCCAGGCTGATAGGCTCAATCCGCAGCTTTTTTTCATGGGCGGATTTGTATGGGTTTCAAGATCCGGTCTATATTCAGTCATTATGATTTCAATACGGTGGCATAGTCTGCCAAGGCCTGCACGCCTGCCGGCGTCAGCACGTAGCGTCCGCGGCTCACCCGGCGGAACCAGCCGTAGTAGTTGCGCTGCAGAATGTCTGCCGCCGAACCCACGCCGCTCCGATCCCGCACAGCCGCGGGAGAAATGCCGGGCGGCACTGCAGGGACAGCTTTTTCTTGGAGCTCACGCCCATCGGGGGCCGCTTCGTGCATGCTGCGCTGCTCCGCTTCCGCTGCATTCATGGCAGCAGCAACGCGCAGCGTTTTCTCGCGGTAAGCCGTCACCAGCTTGGCCCTCGTCACTCCGCCCGTGTTGTAATCGCCGCTGCGCTCCCGAAACTCGTACAGCAGGCGTTCCTTGCGCCTAATGGCGGTGCGGCCCTTCTGCACGGCCATCTCCGGCTCGCAGAGCACTTCGACGAAGGGCGCCTTGGTTTTGTAGAAGGTGACCGTGATGAGCCCCAATCCCAGTCGTCCGCAAAGCCCCGTCAGCTCGGACCAGCGCTGGTTGACCGCTCCTTTCTTCGCCCGGCTCTTCTCGACGGCCAGGTATACGTACGGGGTCAGCTTCAGCCGCTCAATGCCCTGGAGCAGAAGGGCCAGATTGAACGTTTTTTTCAGCTCCACGATCAGCGGTTCATCGGCGCCGTCTTTCATGCCGACCAGATCGCAATTTCGTACCTCGCCTTTGACTTCATATCCGTTTAATTCAAAAAAGGCCTTCAGGGGAGCGTACAGCTCGGCTTCATGCTTTATCGCCATGATGACTCTCCTTTTAATCGAAAGTTGCTAATGTTACGTCAATGTAATTTCAGTATAGCATGGGGACTGCTTTCGCGGCGTACCCGAGTGTAGAATGAACCGGTGGTTAGATAAAAAAGCATACGCGTGACTTCGAAAATAAGGTCAACTATTCCAAGCAAGCCGCATAGGTATGTAATACACTTTTTCGATAATGGAATGTTTTCTAATGACGCTGTGGAATGGAAGCCAATCCCCATAAACAGACTCATAGGAGGTAGCGATATGGATATTTTCGAACGCATAGCATCGTATCGGGCAGAAGGCGACCGTTTGGCGTGGAGCGGCACATTCAGGGAATACATTGAAATACTTAAGAAGGATCCCTCTCCAGCCATGACGGCCCATGCACGTGTATATGACATGATCGAATCCTACGGTTTCGAAGAGAGCGGGGGCCAGAAAAAATATAAGTTTTTTGAACAGGAAATCTTCGGCCTCGACCGGGCTGTCGAGAAACTCGTGGAGGAGTACTTCCATTCGGCAGCCCGCAGACTCGATGTGCGCAAACGCATACTGCTGCTTATGGGACCTGTCAGCGGCGGCAAATCCACGCTTGTCACGATGCTGAAGCGCGGCCTCGAGAAGCATTCCCGTACCGACCGCGGAGCGGTTTACGCGATCGCCGGATGCCCGATGCAGGAAGAGCCGCTGCATTTGATTCCGACGGAGCTAAGACCGGAGATCGAGAAGGAGCTCGGCGTCCGAATCGAGGGGAATTTGTGCCCGGCCTGCCAGCTTCGTCTTAAAACCGAGTACGGCGGCGATATCGAAAAGGTTGAAGTCGAGCGGATATTAATCTCCGAGGAGAACCGGGTCGGCATCGGCACATTCAGTCCGTCGGATCCCAAGTCGCAGGATATTGCCGATTTGACCGGCAGCATCGATTTCTCCACCATCACGGAATACGGCTCCGAATCGGATCCGCGCGCCTACCGGTTCGACGGCGAATTAAACAAAGCGAACCGCGGTTTGATGGAATTCCAGGAGATGCTGAAATGCGACGAAAAATTTCTGTGGAACTTGCTCTCCCTGACCCAGGAAGGGAACTTTAAGGCGGGCCGGTTCGCGCTGATAAGCGCGGATGAGCTGATCGTGGCCCATACCAACGAATCCGAGTATAAGGCGTTCATTGCCAATAAGAAAAACGAGGCCCTGCAATCCCGGATGATTGTCATGCCGATCCCGTATAATCTGCGAGTCAGCGACGAGGAGAAGATCTACTCGAAGCTGATCAGCCAAAGCGACATGAAGCATATCCATATCGCGCCGCACGCGCTTCGATCTGCCGCGATATTCTCCGTCTTGACGCGTCTGAAGGAAACGAAGAAGCAGGGCATGGATCTGATCAAGAAGATGCGCATGTACGACGGGGTGGAGGTTGAAGGTTATAAGGAAGCGGACCTGAAGGAGATGCAGAACGAATATCTGGAGGAAGGCATGTCCGGCATCGATCCGCGTTATGTCATCAACCGGATATCCAGTGCTTTGATTAAGCAGGATCTTCAGTGCATTAACGCGCTGGATATGCTGCGGGCGATCAAGGATGGGCTGGATCAGCATGCGTCCATTGCCAAGGAGGAGCGGGAACGCTACCTGAATTTCATTGCCGCCGCTCGCAAGGAGTATGACGATCTGGCCAAGAAGGAAGTCCAGAAGGCTTTTGTGTATTCCTTCGAGGAGTCCGCCAAGACGCTGTTCGAGAATTATTTGGATAACATCGAAGCGTTCTGCAACTGGACGAAAATCCGCGATCCGTTGACCGACGAGGAGATGGATCCGGACGAAAGATTAATGCGCTCGATCGAGGAGCAGATCGGCGTCTCGGAGAACGCAAAGAAGGCGTTCCGGGAGGAAATCATGATTCGTATCTCGGCTTATTCCCGCAAGGGCAAAAAGTTCGAGTACCATAATCATGAGCGCCTTCGGGAAGCGATTGAGAAGAAGCTGTTCACGGACCTCAAGGACATCGTCAAAATTACGACCTCGACCAAAACGCCGGATGCCGTGCAGCTGAAACGGATCAACGAGGTAAGCTCCAGGCTGATCGAGGAGCATGGGTACTGCCCGGTATGCGCCAATGAGCTGCTGCGTTACGTGGGCAGCCTGTTAAACCGGTAAGACCGAATACGATAATAGGATACGCGGAATGTCTGGAGAAGCCGCCCGTGGAATCGGGTGGCTTCTCCTCGTTTGGAGGGGGTTGCCCGATTGGTTGTGCAAATCTACGCACAATTAGGACTTTGGGATTATGCCGAGGTGGTAAATATAGGCTATAATGGACCCTAAGTACTTGAACCTGTGATATGGATCACCTATTTAGGAGTGGATTTTTCGAAATGATGGATGTTTCCCCGAAAAGACGCCAGCAGTTGGAGTATATCGGTTTGGACGAGCAAGGATTGGAGCTTCTCGCAAATCATCGTGAGGTATTTGCGAAGGTGGTTGAAGAGGTCGTGGACCGGTTTTACGCGCAGATCGGAACGCAGCCGCAGCTGATGCAGATTATCGGACGCACCTCGACCGTGGAACGGCTTAAGGAGACCCAGCGGGTGTATTGGATGTCGCTTGCTTCAGGAAGAGTGGACGATGCTTATATTGCCGAACGGATTAAGATCGGACAAGTTCACTCCAGAATCGGCCTGACCACGGACTATTACCTTGGAAGCTACATGGTTTATTTGGATATTGCCGCCGATTTACTGAAGCAGCTCGTACCGGATCAATGGATCCAAGTGGTGCATGCGCTGAGCAAGATGTTTAATCTGGACTCCCAGCTCGTACTGGAAGCTTACGAAATGAAAGAGAAAGAGAAAATCAGCAACCTGGCTTCGGATCAGCAAAAAATGTTGGAAGCGATTACAACCGCTGTTCAAGAATTGACGGCGATGATCGTGGAGCTGGATCAGAGCGCAGCGCTGATGGCCGACAACGCCATGAAAACGGCGGAGGCGCAGGATAAGGCGCATACGCTGACTTCCGAGCTGGGCGAAGAAATTTCGCATATCGAGCAGATGGGAAGTTTGATACGGGAAATTTCGGATCAGAGCCACCTGCTTGGCCTGAACGCGGCGATCGAGGCTGCCCATGCCGGGGAGTTAGGCAGAGGTTTCGAGGTGGTTGCCGGCGAAGTGCGGAAGCTGGCCACCAACTCCAAGAAGGCGATGGATGAGATTCAGGACAAGGTCAGCGGCATTATTCGCAAGCTGGGGCTCGTGGAGCAGGAATCGGAGAAAACGTCCGTGAACGCGCGTAATCAGGCAGCAAGCTCGCAGGAATTGGCCGCCTTCGTGAAAATGATGGAGAAGCTGGCCGATGATTTGGAATCGCTTCAACACGAATATGATATTCGGAAGCACGATATCGAGATCGAAACCTCATCCGAGAAGGTCAGCGTATAACAGGGTCAAGAAGCGAACGGATGACGTGCCTATATGTAAACGAACAGCAGCACCCGCGAATGGAGCAATCCTACTCATCGCGGGTGCTGCTGTGATATATACCGCTGTTTTGCTGCTTCAACCGCCGTTAAATAAACCGTCGATGCAGCTTCTTGCCGTCATAGGAGAACAGAATCGGTTTGCCTTCGATGATGCTGTGCAGATGCACGGGTTTGCCCCAGAGCCGGTAGACATAAGGGATGGTGCGCTCCATATACTTCAGGTCGAGCTCAATGCCCTCGTACAGATGCTTGATCATCAGCTCGCCGGAACGGAGATGATCGCCGTCGGTCACGACGAGAAACGGCGAGCCGCCGTTTACGCGGGAGACGACCAGCTGATCGCGGATGTTCTCCCATGCCTTGTCGGTGATTTTCCACTCCGGCCCTTTTTTCTCGAAGACATAGAGGTCCAGGTCCTCCACGAGTTCCTTTGTTAAATAATTGCGCAGGAAGGAAATATCGGAATCGTATTCGCGTACATCAAACATCTTCTCCCGATCCCAGCGGCGCTCGATATCCTCGAAGATTTTCAGACCCAGGTAGTAGGGGTTCAGGCTGTGGCGCGACGGCTGTACGACCGAGGCGTTGAGCTTGGCGAACTCCACCGTTTCCTCGCTGGTCAGGTCCATTTCCCGCAGGATGCGCTGATGCCAATACGAAGCCCAGCCCTCGTTCATGATTTTGGTTTCCATCTGCGGCCAGAAGTACAGCATCTCCTCGCGCAACATACTCATAATGTCCCGCTGCCAATCCTCCAGAATGTCGGAGTGCTCCTGAATGAACCACATGATGTCTTTTTCCGGCTCGGGCGGGAAGCGCTTGGTCGCCGCCGGCGATTTATCGGTTTGTTTGTCGCCGTCTTCGTCCATTTCCCATAAATCGTCATACCGGCCGGGAGGCTTCTGCCGCTTGGCTTCCTCCTTCTGCTCCTGCATCCGCCGTGCCGTATAGCGCTGTTTATCGAGTTTATCGGGCCTCACGATATGGGGATCCACATGCTCCTGAATCGCCAGCACGGCGTCGATGAACTGCTCAACCGCCTCCGTGCCGTGTTCGATCTCATAGCGGGAGATGCGCTCGGCCGTGGCAGACATGCTCTCGACCATATTGCGGTTGGAGACGGAGAAGCGGGCGTTGTTTTTGAAAAAATCGCAGTGTGCAAGGACGTGGGCGACAATGAGTTTATTCTGGATCAGGGAGTTGCCGTCCAGGAGAAACGCATAACACGGATTGGAGTTGATCACGAGCTCGTAGATTTTGCTTAGGCCGAAGTCGTACTGCATCTTCATTTTATTGAAGGTTTTACCGAAGCTCCAGTGGCTGAACCGGGTAGGCATGCCGTAGGCGCCGAAGGTGTATATGATGTCTGCCGGGCAGATCTCATATCGCATAGGGTAAAAATCAAGGCCGAAGCCTGTAGCGATCTCGGTAATCTCCGCAATGGAACGTTCCAGTTCCGCGATCTCGTCTTGGTGCACAAGAATCCCCCCTTCGTCATTAAAAACATGGTTCTTATCATTTATATGGAATCCTGCAGCAGATATGCGGGCAGAAGAGGGGGTGCCGGGAATATATACAGGCCTCTGTCAAAATTTGTGCATCATCTCGGTCTGCAGACTTAGTAACCTGCCCGACTATGTAACGGTGACCTCCAGAATGCTTTGCGTTATAATGGGAATAATCCAGCGGTTTGGAAGACTTACCCATTTATTAACCGATGGATAATAAGATGAGGTCAGGGAGGCAAATGAATGATCGATTTTCCTAAGCCCGATGTGGAGCAATTTTTTCAAACGTATGGCATTCGTACCTTCGGAATCAGTGCAGACGAGTCACGGCTTGTATTCAGCAGCAGTCTAAACGGAAAGTTCAATTTATGGGCCATGGAGTTAGAAGGGGAGACATCCTACCCTTATCCGCTTACATACAATGACCAGATCGCAAGCTTCATTAAGCTGGACCCGGAAGGGCGGCATATCTTGACGGCGTTTGACCGCGACGGGAATGAGAATTATCAGTTTCATGCGCTGCGCTGGAACGGCGGCGAGCCGATGCCTTTGTTCGAAGGGGCGGATGCGGAGGACAAACATTATTTCGTGCATCTGTCAGAGGACGGCAAGCGACTGTATTATGTCACGTCGAAGGGGAATCCGTCCTTCCTGAATTCGCGCGTTTATCATCTGGACACCAAGGAGGATCATTTGCTGCATGAGGGCGAGGCGACATCGACCGAAATGTGTGCCGTGAGCCCCGACGAGAAAACCATCGCGTATACGAAAATGTATGCCAACACCTACTATGTTAGTTACGTGAAGCGAGAGGGCGAAGAGCCGCTGTGCTTGACGCCTACGCCTGAACAGGTGCATATTTCGGGGGATGTGCTGTTTGTCAGCAATGACCAGGTCATTTTTGCAACAGACTATGAATCCGAATTTTCTTATGTGGCCCGTTACGACATCCCGCAGCGGAAGTTTGAACCCCTGTGCCGCATCGACCGGGAGAGCATCCAGCTCTTGCGCTTCCATAAGGATTCACGAACCCTGTACATCGTTACGGAAAAAGGGGTAGAGGATCGACTGTATGCCTATTCGCTCGACAGCGGTGAGTTAACCCCCATTCCTCTTCCATCGGACATCGTGGAGCAGCTGAACGTCACGAAGTCCGGCAATCTGTACCTGCTCGCCCGAGGTGCGGTGAAGCCGCTTAACATTTACCGTTATGCAGGCGGCTCATGGAGCCCGATCACAAAGAACGTGCTGACAGGGTTGACCGATGAGGACTTGGTGACGCCGGATGTCGTGACGTATCCATCTTTTGACGGGATGGAGATCGAGGCCCTCCTGTTCCGCGCCAAAGACAACGTAGCCAACGGTTATACGGTGTTTTGGCCGCATGGCGGCCCGCAAGCCTCGGAGCGCAAGCAGTTCCGCTCCATGTTCCAGTATATCCTGGCCAAAGGGTATCACATCTTCTGCCCGAACTTCCGGGGAAGCACCGGTTACGGCAGCTCCTTCGTGAAATTGGTGGAGCAGGATTGGGGCGAGGGACCGCGCAAGGACTGCTTGGCAGGCATGGATTGGCTGTTCGAGCAAGGGATTTCGAGCCGCGAGAAGCTCTTCGTGATGGGCGGAAGCTACGGCGGTTATATGACCCTGCTGCTGGCGGGCCGGAATCCGGAGTATTTCAAGGCGGCCATCGACATCGTCGGGGTCAGCAACCTGTTTACCTTCTACGATTCGGTGCCGGAACACTGGAAACCGATTATGGAGCGCTGGATAGGCGATCCCGAGCGGGATAAAGAACGCTTCATCAAGGATTCGCCGATTACGTATCTGGATGATATGGCGAACCCGATGCTCATCATCCAGGGAGCCAACGATCCGCGCGTCGTTAAAGAGGAGTCGGACCAAATCGTCGAGGCCTTGAGAGCCAAGGGCCGTGACGTGGAGTATCTTGTGTTCGAAGACGAGGGGCATGGGATTACGAAGAAGGCCAACGAAAAGATCGCTTATGCACGGATGGTCGAATTCCTGAAGCGCAATCATTAAGCGTCCCATAAAAAAGAGGCATGCTCGAGGTCCAAACGGACCCTGAGGCATGCCTCTTCCTTATTGACCCGGATGATCCAGATCCTCTCTTGGATTCCAGAGCTTGATTCCGTCGTCCTCCAGTATGCCCAAGGTCACGTCCGAGATGTTCGGATCCTGGGTCAACAGGGCGTTGATTCTCATTTTGGATTGTCCGGCCTCGGCCAGGGTCATCCCTTTCTTCAGCTCGATGTAGGCTTCCACATGATAATTACGGCCTTCCTGCAGAATACGCAGACGATTGATGTCACGAACATCCGGATCGGCAAGAATGATTCCGGAGATCTTCTCTTCCACGTCCTTCGGAGCGGCCACCCCGATTAAACCGACCATGTTGTCATATCCGACCTTAAAGGCTACGCCCACCATCAGACAGCCGATCAGGATCGTGGCGATTCCGTCCAGAATGAGGAAATTGAAGAAATGCGCGAACACGATGGCGATCAGCGCGAAGAGGGCGCCAAGCGTTGCAACAATATCTTCATAGAACACAAGCCGTGTCGGCGGGGCGGCGCGGCCGGCATTTTTGAAAGCGGCGGGCAGCAAGGAAAGTCCCGATGCTTCGGCGCGGGTCTCCTTCATAATTTCTTTCATGGCTTTAACCAGGATGGAACCGTCAATGATAACAGCAATGGCCAGCACAATGAAATTGAGCCAGAAATTCGTGGCTTCTTCCGGATGTTTTAAAAGCTTGAAGCCCTTCAGTATCGTTTCATAGGCCATGATGGTGACCACGATCACCGCGACCATGCAGACCAGGTTAATGACCCTGCCGAAGCCGGTGGGGAACTTCTTGGTCGGCTTCCGCTCGGCCAGGACGCTGCCTACGAATACGAATCCCTGATTCACGGCATCGGCCACCGAATGCATGGCGGAGGCAAACATCGTCCCGCTGCCGCTGATGGAAGCGGCAATCCCCTTGATGATGGCCAATCCCGTATTGCCCAGTGCGGCAATGGCGGATGAGGTATTTCCTTTCTTAATGAGCTGCCATGTGTTATTCAATCCAAACCCTCCGTCTATCATGTCGATTTTTAGTGGAATCCGAAGTATATATTATCATATCGTGCCAAATTAAGGATATCCCTCTCTTTTAGATTGAGATAAGATTACACAAAAATTACTTAACATGTTTTTTGTTACATTAAACATGATTTACTCATATCTTTATTTCTTGCCCAATACATTAAGAATATAGTGGAAAATAAAGGATGAGTGAAGCGTAGGAGGCTGGTTAGCGGTCTTTGGCATGAAGTGGAGAATCGTTTGTGACCCCTTGATATCCAAGCGGGAACTGCCTTGCAGCAAAGTGAATAAACATGAGGAGGAAATGTTATGAAAGCGTTAACAAGTCCGGAGGCAGCCAAAGGCAAGGCGAACGAGGAATGGGGCCTGATCATATGCTCCAGATGCGATGAGATGGTGGACACGATTCCGACCGACGGAGTGAAAATCATTTATGGATTTTGCGGAAAAGGGGAATGCAAGGGCACGGACTTTCAGAACTGAATGATCGTGGCGATTAGCGGAATGAATAACGAGCATGCTTAAGGGAGGAATCTTCCTGAAAGCATGCTTTTTTTTGGATTTATAACCTTTTTTGATGGGTATAACAAAAATTATTGATACTTTATTATGCATTTTTAGACGAAAATATGTTGCATATATATTATATATGACGTATTATATCGGCAAGTAGAGGAAATGCACGCAGGAGGGATCACTATCGAACTGACGACAAGGCAGCAGGATATCGTCGATATCGTAAAAAAACATGCACCCATTACAGGAGATCAGATTGCGGAGATGCTGAATGTCAGCCGGGCCACCCTTCGCACCGATTTATCCAAGCTTGTGGTTCTGGATTATATTGATGCCAAGCCCAAGGTCGGGTACTTTCTGGGAAAGCGGGGAACGCGGGACCGGGAGGAAAAGTTTCGCCTTCTCAAAATGAAGGTTGGCGATCTGCACGGCGTTCCGGTGATTGTGCGTGAGACCACGACGATTCACGAAGCCGTTGTATCCTTGTTTCTGGAGAACGTGGGAAATCTGATCGTTACCGATGCCGACGGCCATCTGGCCGGTATCGTGTCCCGTAAGGATCTGCTCAAGGTAACGCTTGGCAACCCGACGGCCTCCTCCATGCCGGTAAGCCTGATCATGACCCGCCGGGCCAACGTAACAACGGTGCAGCCGGAAGACACGGTGCTGGATGCCGCACGAAAAATTATTAATCATCAAATCGATAGCCTGCCGGTGGTCGTTCCATCCACCACGGGAAATCCGGGGGAGCACTGGAAGGTTGTCGGTCGGATCACAAAAACGAATATTATCAAAATGCTGCTCGACATGGTAGCCGAGGAATAATGGGAGGAATCGGATGAATCAGGCATTAACTCATTTCATAGCAATCTGTTCGGACTCCATCGGGGAGACGGCTGAAGCGGTTGTTCAAGCCACCCTGCGCCAATTCGAGCTTCCGAATACAGAGGTTAAACGTTATATGAACGTTCGCGACGAGGAAGAATTGACCGAATTGATGGAGGAGGTGGCAAGGCGCGGAGGATTTGTGGCTTATACGCTCGTTCAGCCGGAGCTTCGCGAGGTCATGCGGGAAGAAGCCGTCCGGCTCAACATTCGCACCGTGGATATCATGGGGCCGATGATGCAGGCCTTTGCCGACACGTTCAACGACTATCCCAAGCGGCTGCCGGGCCTGCTGCACCGCTTGGACGACAGCTATTTCCGGCGGGTGGACGCGATGGAATTCGCCGTCCAGTATGACGATGGCAAGGATGTCAGCGCCATTTTGAAGGCGGACATCATACTGCTGGGCGTATCCAGGATCTCAAAGACGCCGCTGTCGATGTTTCTCGCACATAAAGGCTACAAAACGGTCAATTTTCCGATCGTGCCGGAGATGTCGCCGCCTTCCCAGCTCAGAGAGGTCACGAACGGCACGATCATCGGGCTTACGATCGAGCCGGAGCATCTTCTCAAAATCCGCAGCGAGCGCTTAAAGGTCATGGGACTGCCGCATCAGGTGCAGTATGCAGCCCTGGAGCGGATCCAGGAGGAGCTGGATTACGCCTTGTCTCTGTACGAGGAGCTCGGATGTCCGGTCATTGATGTCACGGATAAGGCGATTGAGGAATCCGCAGGACTGATTATGAATTATCTGAAATAAGCTGCACCGGTAAGGAAAAAAGCAGAAGGAGGGATTCATTCATGGAGAGTTCATTAGCATTGGAGCTTGTAAGAGTAACGGAGGAAGCGGCGCTGCAATCCGCCCGGTGGACAGGAAGAGGTGACAAGAACAGTGCTGATGAAGCCGCGACGGTAGCCATGCGCAAGCATTTTGATTCCGCAGCGATGGATGGGGTCGTTGTCATAGGGGAAGGCGAGATGGATGAAGCGCCCATGCTCTATATTGGAGAGCGCGTTGGGAACCGCAAAGGGCCGAAGATGGACGTGGCGGTGGATCCGCTCGAAGGAACGGAAACGGTGGCAAACGGGCTGAACAACGCGTTGTCCGTAATTGCCGCAGCCCCCCGAGGCACCCTTCTGCATGCGCCCGATATCTACATGCATAAGCTCGCGGTTGGACCCGAGCTTGCGAGCAAGCTGAGTTTGAATGATCCGATTGAAGTAACCCTTCGAAAAGCATCGGAGATCTTATCAAAACCGCTGTCGGAGATGACGGTATCCATTCTCGATCGTGAGCGACACAGCGCGATGATTAAGGCTTTGCGAGAGTCCGGGGTAAGGATCAAGCTGCTGAGCCACGGGGATGTCATGGGTGCGATCGAGACCTGCACGGACAGTGAGGTCGATCTCTATGTGGGCTCTGGAGGAGCTCCGGAAGGCGTTCTCGCCGCCGCCGCTTTGAAATGCCTGGGCGGAGAAATCCAGGGACGGCTCATACCGGAGACGCCGGAGGATTTCATCAGATGCCAGGACATGGGGTTGGAGCATCCCGAGCAGCTGCTGACGATGGAGGATATGGTAGGCCGCGAAGGCGTATTGTTCGTGGCTACCGGCGTGACGGCTGGCGATTTCCTGCGCGGCGTGAAGTATATGCCGGGTCAGCGGGCCGAAACGCATTCGGTCATGATGTACTCCGGCACGAGAACCGTCCGTTATATCCGCAGCGTCCATCATCTGTTCCAAAGCAATGAAACCTTAGCCGCCGCTGCATCTTCTTGATGGATATGGGCGGCATCGGCTAAATAAAAGGCACTCCAAGGTTAGTCGACCTTCGGAGTGCCTTTATGCGTTGTTAACGGTTTGGCAAATCGTGCGCTCACCCGTGCCTCTTACGCCCGAGCATCAGCCAAGCTCCTCCAAGCACAAGCAGCACAGCGATGACAGGCTGAACGACCGAGAGGTAATTGAGTACGGGTCCGATCGAGAATACCACGAAGAACAGCAGCGACAGGACGGTCAGAATGTTAATCGGGATGAGCAGCCACTTGTTACGCGAACCGAACCAGTAGAACTCGAACAATCCGGCCGCAACGGCAAGAATAAAGCCGGGCCACATCGACCCCCAAGAGTCGAACAAGGAAGCGATTTGGCTGACAATACCGGCTGTGAGCAGAATGCCGCCCGGTATCAACAGCCCGATTCCCTGACGTCCGACCAGCGAGAAGTACATCCAATGAAAAAACAGGCCTAACGGGATCACGAACAGGGTAGGCCAGAACGTGGCAAAGATAGAACCGGCGCCTACGGTACCGCCTTGGTTCAAGAGCAAGTATGCGCCAAGCAGGATGAGCAGAGGTGCTAAGATTGTACGTTTCGTCATACAAACTTCGTTCCTTTCCTTAGATAGATTGATTATTCCAAGAATACCATGCAAGGGATGGGGTGTCCTCGGTCCTTCGGGGAATGTTTCACCTAGACTTTAGTCTAGGATGGACATGTTTAGCCTATTGGCGGCTCGTTTAATAAGTTCCTAAACGTTCTGCTTAGACGAAGGACAGAAAAGACAGTCCTGCAGCAGAGAACAACAAAGCAGAACTGTCTTCGGATATAAACAATTTTATGATGGCTTCTTGGTATACATCAGTCCGACGGTTTGAGGACCGCAGTGGCTGCAAATGACGCAGCCGGCCGTAGAAATGCTGACCTGTCGTGCGCCTGTCTTTTCCTGCAGTTCCTTCTGCAGGAAACGGGCTTCCTCCTCGGCCATGGTATGTACAACAACGATCAGATCATTGTCCATCTTATCCACTTGAGCCAGTGCATTCTGAATCATTTGATCCAGCGCCTTTTCTTTTTTGCCGCGTACCTTGTAAGCCGGGATCATGCCGCCGTCCACGACTTTGATCACCGGACGGATTTTGAGCAGGCTGCCGATGATGTTTTGCATGCCGGAGCAGCGTCCGCCCTTATACAAATAATCCAGCGTATCGACAACGAATTCGCACTCCACTTCGTTTACGGTACGGCTTAATAGCTCCACAATTTGCGGTATGGACGAGCCTTCATTGGCCGCGTGAACAGCCTTCATAACAAGCAGTCCGATGCCGGAGGAAAGATTGCGCGAATCAAACACGGTAACCCGCCCTTCGGGCAGCTCGCCTGCAGCTATCAACGCATTTTGGTAGGTGGAAGAAAGCTCTGACGAAATGCTGAGGAACAGGATATCCTCACCCTGTTCAATCGAAGGCGAGAAGGCCGCAATGAAGTCGGACGGAGAAGGTGCCGCTGTTTTGGGCAGGCTGCCGATCTGATCGACTTTGGCATACAACTGTTCCGGTGTAATGTCGACTCCATCCCGTAAGGATTGTTCTCCGAATACGACGTAGAGCGGAACGATGCCGATATTATATTCGTCTATCCACGAAGGTGGTAAGTCGCAGGTGCTGTCAGCAAAAATTCTAATTTTACCAGGCATGAACATCTCCCTTTATCAACTATTTGAGTCTGTATTACTACTAGAATACCTTGTTTGATCAGAAAAGGAAATGCTCTTGTCGTTTTGAACGCGAATGCGAAGGAATCGCCTAAAAAGCGGGAATTGTGCAACATTAACCCCAGGATTCCCGTTAATCATAATGGAGGTGGTTATATGGCAAAGCGAAAGCGTTGGAGCAAAATAATCACAGCAGCTGCCGCAGCTATGCTGCTCATGGCAATGACGGCATGCAGCGGCGAAGGCCCGACTTCTCAGCCGCCGGCGGATCCGAATCCGGTCGAGGAGCCCAAGTACGAGATTAAGCAAGGAACCGGTACTTACGTAGGTCAAATCGACAACAATTCGATCGAAATCGAGACGGCCGATGGTCCGACCGCATTCCGGCTGGGCGAGGGGATGGATCAGATCATATCCAAACTTCAGGGAGAAGAGTCCGTCTCCTATGAGTACAGGGAACAGCCGGTTGAAGGCGAGGAAGATTTGAAGCAGTTGATCCTCATCAAATTGACGGTTGACAACGAAGGCGGCGGCTCGAGTTCCGAGAACGCTCAGCTTCCGGAAACCAAGGATTTCGAGTTGGAGCTGGAGGGCATGAAAGAAACCAAAACAGCCAAACTGGCCGAGGGTGACGGCTACGCGCTGTATATATTCGATATTTTTTCCTTTGATGCAAAAACCAACAGGCTGACCATGAATGTGGACCAGGATTATTACGCCGAGATTACGAAGCTGCCTTCGGATTACAACGCGGACATTCTCAAGCTTGAGGCGGAGAAGGAGCTTGCGGAGGTTGGCAAAGTCCATGAAGCTGAGGGCAGTGATAGGCACAAAGTCATGAAGGATGCATCCGTGTATATGATAGGCGAAGGCGAGGGCCTCACGAAGATGTACATTGTGGATGAATTTGACGGACAGGGTTATATTTTCCGCGTAAATAACCCTCACCGCGAACCTTCCGAAGGATTTGCTACACATGCTTTTACATCCTTGAGCTCGATTGTTAATCGATAATGTCATGCAAACAGCCCCTGTCGTTTGGCCATAAGGCCAAGCAGCAGGGGCTGTATCGATATTCGAGGGGGTCCGACGTTACTTGGACGTCTCCAAGTATTGCTTAATGAATCGCAGTGCGTTCGCATCGCGTTCCGTGCCTTCGCGAATCCCCGCAAACATTTCTTTCTTCAGGACGGGCAGTTCTTCGCCAAGCGGGCTGCCCATAATATCCACGGCATACACATGCTCCGCGCCGTCTTCCTCATTTGTACCCTTCACCAGCATTTCCGGGGTAAGCAGTTCCTTCAGCTCGCCTTCGACTTCAGCTTCGAGCGGGCGTACCATGCCTTGATTGCCAATCCAATCAAAGGCGGTTTGATCCATGATATACAGATCGGGACGTTCGGTGGACAGCACCAGCAGTGCCTTTTGCAGCATGGCGGCATCCTGCGGATTGTTGGAATCCAGGGGAGGCACGTAGTTAATGTTAACGGTTACGCGTTTCCAATCGGGAAATTGGGCCAAAATCGCGTCTTCGATCGGTTTAAGGTCCTGTCCACCATCCTGGCTCATATAAGAACCGAGGAACATGACTTCCAGGTCAACCGGGGGCAGGCTGGCCAGCCGTTCCTTCTCTGCCTGATGGTTGAAAATGCTGATCACGATATAAATGAGAACGCCCACCAGGGCAATGCCGCCGAGCACGTGGAATTTATAATAACGGAAGAAATGGTCGGTTTTCTCCGCCGTCCCGGCAAACCTCTTGTATTTGCCGTACCGTTTCTGATTCATCTCTTCCAAAGCTTTACGGTTCTCTTCTTCAAGGATGAATTTGTAGGCTTTGGTGAATTCGGCAAACTCGGCTTCGATCTCTTCCGCCCGGTCCGGCTCCCGCCTTTGATGCGAACGGGTTTGGCGCATGAGCAGCGTATATCGGTCGTCAAGCTGTTCCTTGGTTGCATCCTCCGGCAGACCGAGCCGCTCATAGGCTTCTTTCAGTTGGTCCATTCATGTCACCTCTTCTATACTGTGAGAGTTTCCTAGTTACCAGTATATAGCGTAGAGGCAGCAGGTTACAAACGTTTATGAGATGTTACGACGCTTCTCGGCTTGCTATGGGGCAAACTGTCATCCATAAGAGGAAACCATCCAGCTTGGCAGCTTGCCAGGATGGTAAATCATTCATCGATTTCCTGAATGATTGTGAATGTTTTTGAAAGTTTTAGATTGTTTTTTGAGGGGGATATGATACTATATGCTGTAGAGGGGGATTCATTATGCTGACGGAAGAAAGATACCGAATCATATTAGAGCGCTTACAACAGCGCGGTGTCGTGAAGCTGCAGGAATTGGTAGAACTCCTTGAAGCTTCGGAATCGACGGTAAGGCGGGATTTGATCGACCTTGAAGAACGTCAATTGCTAAAGCGTATTCATGGCGGAGCCGCTCTGCCGAGCCCAAAGATACAAGAACCTGGAATTGAGGAAAAAACGTTCAAAAACATTCAACAGAAAAACGCGGTTGCCCGGTTGGCTGCTGCACAGGTTGAGGATGGAGAAAGCATTTACCTGGATGCGGGTACGACCACGCTAGCCATGATTCCGTTCATCGACGCCAAAGACGTCACGGTTGTCACGAACGGTTTATCCCATATCGAAGCGTTGGTCAGCAAGCGGATCAAAAGCTATCTGCTGGGCGGCATGATGAAGATTCATACCAAAGCCGTCATCGGAAGCATCGCGCTGCAAAATATGGACAACTTCCGTTTTGACCGGTGCTTTCTGGGCACGAACGGCGTGGATGCGGAGATGGGCTACACCACCCCCGATCCGGAAGAAGCCTTGATCAAGCGGCGGGCCCACCAGCTGTCCGCTTCCAGTTACGTCCTTGCGGATTCCAGCAAAATCGGAGAGGTTTCCTTCGCCAAATTGCTGGACCTGAGCGAAGCGACGCTGATTACGGAGTCCTTGCCGGAATCATGGAAGAAGGTCATTTCACAGAAAACCAAAATAATTGAGGGATCATGATGATATATACGGTTACACTGAATCCTTCCATTGATTACATCGTGGAAGTTGAGCATATCGAGCTTGGCGGATTGAACAGAATGACCCGGGACATGAAGTTTCCGGGCGGGAAAGGAATTAACGTATCGCGTGTGCTGAACCAGCTGGGAGCCGATAATACGGCTATCGGTTTTCTTGGCGGTTTCACCGGCCGTTATATCGACGAGATGCTCGGCAAGGAAGGAATCCGCACGGATTTCGTGAACATCGCGGACGATACCCGCATCAACGTTAAGCTGAAGCATGGCGGAGAGACCGAGATCAACGGCTTGGGACCCGATATCCGGGAAGACGAAACCAAAGAGCTGCTCCATAAGCTGTCACAGCTTGAAGCCGGCGATATCGTTGTGCTGTCAGGCAGCGTGCCGCCTTCGCTGGGTTCGGACTTTTATGGTCGTCTGATCGAAGCGTGCCGAAAGGGCGGCGCCGAATTCGTCATGGATACCACCGGTGAGGCTCTAATGAGGGCATTGGCCTATAAGCCGCTCCTTGTGAAACCGAACCACCACGAGTTGGCCGAATTGTACGGCGTTGTCATTGACTCAAGAGAGCAGCTTGTGGAGTACGGACGGAGACTGCTTGAGAAGGGTGCGCAGCATGTCCTGATTTCCATGGCCGGAGAAGGGGCGCTGTTCATCACGGCCGATCGGGTCTATCACGCCCATGTTCCGCCGGGTACCGTCCGTAATTCGGTCGGTGCCGGCGATTCGATGATTGCCGGATTCGTCGGCACGCTTGCGAAGGGCCAAGGCCCGATCGAGGCATTCCGGACGGGGGTCGCCTCTGGAAGCGCTACGGCGTTCTCGGACGACTTGGCGGCAAGGGAAGCGATTGATGAGCTGCTTCCTCTGGTTAGGATCACGGAGTGGTGAGCCGCTTCACATCAAATAACTGGTAATGGGCGGTTATGGCGCGGTTATCACCACGAAGATTTCAAGGGAGTGTGAATCACATGAGAATTACGGATTTAATGATACAAGAAACGATGATCATGGATCTGAAGGCGGTCACGAAGGAGGCTGCCATCGATGAACTGATCGGGAGTCTGGCCGCCAGCGGGCGGATCAACGATCCGGTTTTGTTTAAAGAGATGATCCTGAAGCGTGAAGCCGAATCCAGTACGGGGATCGGCGGCGGCATTGCGATGCCCCACGCCAAGACGAAAGCGGTTAACGAGCCGACCGTCGTGTTTGCCAAGAGCAGCGGGGGCGTGGATTTCGAAGCGCTGGACGGTGAGGCGGCGCATGTTTTTTTCATGATCGCCGCTCCCGAGGGAGCGGGGAATACGCATCTGCGTACCCTTGCAGCGTTATCGAGGCTGCTGATCGATGCGGAATTCATCGCGCAGTTGATGAAGGCGGAGACGCCGGCGGAGGTAACGGCTTTATTCGACTCCAAGCAGGCGGTTGAAGAAGCCGCCAAAGCTGAGAGGGAAGCGGCCAAAAAAAGGGAAGCCGCACAAAAGGAAGCGAAGAACAAGCATCGGGAATCCGACATTGCAGCCCCAGCTGACCAACGGGATGTTTCTGCCGTGGCCTCGACTCCGTTTGTGGTTGCCGTAACGGCTTGCCCGACCGGCATTGCCCATACGTTTATGGCCGAAGACGCCCTTAAGAAGAAAGCCCAGGAGATGGGCGTCGAAATCCGGGTGGAGACGAACGGCTCGGAGGGCGCGCAGAACGTATTGACGGAAGAGGAAATACGCAGGGCCTCAGGCGTCATTATTGCCGCCGACAAAAACGTGGAGATGGCCCGCTTTAACGGAAAACCCGTTCTCCAGCGTCCTGTCAGCGACGGCATCCGCAAATCGGAGGAGCTGATCCGCAAGGCGATGGGCGGCGAGGCGCCGATCTACCGCAGCGATGGCGGCGGTGAGCCGAAGGCGAAGGACGCGGAGAAGGGCAGCATAGGCACGAAAGTGTACAAGGACCTGATGAATGGTATTTCGCACATGCTGCCGTTTGTCGTGGGCGGCGGCATTCTTCTGGCCATCTCCTTCCTGATCGAGCAGCTTGCCGGCGAAGATCATCCGCTTTTCCAGCTTCTGCAAACGATCGGCGGAGGAGACGGTGCCTTCCACTTCCTGATTCCGGTTCTGGCGGGCTTCATAGCGCTCAGCATCGGCGATCGTCCCGCATTGATGCCCGGCATGGTCGGAGGCCTGATGGCCCTCAATTCCAATTCGGGGTTCCTTGGCGGTCTTGCGGCAGGTTTCTTGGCCGGTTACGTGGTTATCCTGCTGCGTAAAGCGTTTGCGGGGCTGCCCCGAGCGCTTGACGGCTTAAAGCCGATTCTCTTGTACCCGGTCGTCGGCCTGCTTATTACCGGAACGATCATGTTCTACTTGTTCGATCCGTTCTTTAGCTGGATCAATCTCGGCCTGATTGATATTCTTAACAATTTGGGTACCGGCAACGCGGTGATTCTCGGTCTGATTCTGGGCGGGATGATGTCGATTGATATGGGCGGTCCCTTCAATAAAGCGGCTTATGCATTTGCGATCGGCGTATTCACATCCAGCGGCAACACGAACGGAGCCATGATGGCTGCGGTCATGGCCGGCGGGATGGTGCCTCCGCTGGCCATTGCTCTGGCCACGACGTTCTTCAAGCATAAGTTCACGGAGCAGGAACGCAAATCAGGGGTGACCAACTATGTGATGGGCCTTTCCTTCATAACGGAGGGGGCGATCCCGTTCGCCGCGGCCGACCCGCTGCGCGTACTGACATCCTGTATTCTTGGTTCCGCGGTGGCAGGCGGGCTGACGCAGCTGTGGAGCATCAACGTTCCGGCCCCGCACGGGGGAATCTTTGTCGCTGCTCTTGCCAATCATGCGCTCCTGTTCCTGCTCTCGGTTCTCATTGGTTCGGTGATCTCGGGTGTGCTGCTTGGCGTTTGGAAGAAGCCGCTTGAACGAAAATAGATCAATTACACGGGTTCAGGGTAAGCCATTCAGCTTACCTTCGACCCGTTTTTTCTTTTGACGGCAGGTCCTGATTTTCTGAATAAGAACGCTTAGGAATGGTGTTCCGAACGGGAATAGACGGAGGATCCGCGATTCTCTTGGGGAACAGAATCTATGAATATCCGGATTTCTACTGGGTACGTCATGGTATAATCTAGTCATGTTAGGAACAGGAAGGAGAGAGGACAGAGATGAGAGAACAGAACAGCAGCAGCCGGGGGCCGGAGCAGCTGATCGATGAAATCAACCGGACGTCTGCAGCCGATGGGATGGCGGCCGTATGGTTTTTGGGTCAGGAGAGCGTTGTCCTGAAGGGCGGGGAGGTCGTCATCTATATCGACCCTTATATGTCAGCCGACCTGGAACGCAAAGCCGGATTTCAGCGCGCGTTTCCGGCTCCGCTGCAGCCGGAGCATATTACGAATGCAAACATGGTCCTGATCACCCATGAGCACGATGATCATATGGATCTCGGAACGATTGCGGTCATCGCCAAACAGAATCCGGAAACAGCGTTTGTTGCGCCGGCATGCTGCCATGAAGCGATGCGAGGGGCCGGCGTGGCGCCGGAGCGGCTGTTTGCGGCCGTATGCGATGAATGGCAGCAGTTTGACGGCTTTCGTCTGATGG
Source organism: Bacillus sp. FSL K6-6540 (assembly GCF_038007545.1). Taxonomy (NCBI): domain Bacteria; kingdom Bacillati; phylum Bacillota; class Bacilli; order Caryophanales; family Bacillaceae; genus Bacillus; species Bacillus sp. FSL K6-6540. Next base: position 5,741,392 of record NZ_JBBOXH010000001.1, on the reverse strand, counting down.
CGATTCCGGCTGCCCACGAGACTTTGGATGAGCATGAAGAGTTTGGACACCGATTCGTCGGTTACCTGGTGGACATCCAGGGCGTGTTGATCTACCATGCGGGAGATACCGTAGTCTATCCCGGATTGGTGGAAAGGCTGCAGGCGCACTCCATTGATATCGGGATGGTGCCGATCAATGGGGGAGATGCCTTCCGCCGGAAGGACGGCATCGTCGGGAACATGGGCTTCCGGGAAGCCGCAGAACTTGCCGCAGCGTCGGCATTCGATTTGACCATTCCGATGCATTACGATATTTTTCCATGGAATGGAGAGAAGCCGGGGTACTTCGTGGATTATTGCTATGAGAATCATCCGTATATGAAAACCAAAGTGATGGCGCGCACCGAGCGTTTGCTTTATGTAAAAGCCGAATAAGCGATAGACATTCCGATGGAATTTTTTTTCAAATGCGGGACAGCGAGTTCGCAATTTTTCGAAATGACAAGCATATGAATAAGACATGCCTTTATAAATGGAGATGTGGGATATGCTGTCATTTCGAAAACATGTCATTATTGTGATCGGAAGCTTTCTGATCGCGATGGGGACCAATTTTTTTCTTGTCCCGCATAAAGTTCTGGATGGCGGAGTTATCGGGATTGCTCTGATCGCCAACTACGTGTTTGACCTACATATCGGATTCGTTATCATTTTGTGCAGCATCCCCATGTTTATCGCCGCCTGGATGTTAAATCGCGAAATCTTTTACAATAGTCTGTCAGGCATGCTGATATCTTCGTTTGTCATCGATTTGCTCTCCCCGTTGCAAACGGATTTTTTGCGTTTTTTTGCTCCCCATGTGATTATCAGCGCGCCCATAGGCGGTGCGTTGATCGGAGCCGGGCTAGGATTGATGCTGAGGAATGATGCAAGCACGGGCGGAACGGATCTGTTGGCTCATTTTCTGGCAAGGTATTTGCCATTGAATGTAGGCGTCATTATTTTGCTGATGGATGCCGTCATCATCGGATTCGGCGGCGTTCTGCTCTCGGGAAGCACCTTCGTGTACTCCATTCTGACGATTGTTGCAGGCGGTTTTACAACAGGCATGATTACACAGAAACGATGGTTCGGAAAGAGAAGGATCTAATAACAGACAAGCCTATCAAGATCGACTTGATAGGCTTGTCTGTTATTTATGAAGATGAAACATGCAGCGAACGCCATCTATGAACTACTACGGCATGTGCATAAAGATTATTTATGGGAGGTTTGAGCTTCCTTAAAGGCGTGGATATAAGCACGGGCCTTCTCCGTAATCAAATTGAAGTCTCCGCTCTTAAGCGCGTCTTTGGTCAGATCGGACCCGATTCCGACCGCGAATGCCCCGGCCTTGATCCATTCATGCAGATTGTCCAGATTCACGCCTCCGGTCGGCATGATATTGGCCTGCGGCAGCGGGCCCTTCAGAGACGGTATGACGGACGGAGAGTACAGATTACCCGGGAAGAGCTTAACGACATCGACGCCAAGCTCAAGCGAGGCCACGATATCATGGACGGTAACGGCACCCGGCATGACCGGAATGCGATATCGGTTGCAGAGCATAATCGTATCGCGGTCGAACCCTGGGGAGACCACGAACTCGGCACCGGCCAGGATCGTGATTCTGGCTGTTTCTGCATCCAGAACCGTACCGGCTCCGATGATGGCATAGTTGTCCGCTTGCGGGTCTTTGGAAGAGTACATTTTGGATAACGTCGTAATGGCTTCCGTAGCGAACGGTACGGTCATGGTCACCTCGATGACCTTGATCCCGCCTTCAATCGCGCGTTTGGCAATCTCTACAACCTCATCGGGAGAATCGCCGCGCAGGACCGCGACAACGCCAGCCTGATGGATCTGTTCGATCAGTTTCAATTTTTTCATGTTATACACTCCTTCTTGATCTATGCATTCTATTAGATGATGGCTTGTATCCAATCATAGCGGGTCAACGTTCGATATGAGCGGCATTTCCTCGCCGCTGCTGAACTTCTTCCCAGGTCGGAAGCGCTTCCCAGTCACCTGGGGCTTGGATGACCAGGGATCCGGTTAATCCGCCTAGGGACAGGGCCTCCTCCGGTGTCCAGCCTTTGGCGATGCCTGCCAGGAAGCCTGCGCAGAAGCCGTCTCCCGCGCCAACGGTATCCACTACGTTATCCACACGCTCAAAAGGAAGGGAGTAGGTCCCGGTTTCCCGAACAATAACGTTGTTTCCGTCGAAACTCTTGATCACGGACATGCCGGGGAGCTGACGCAGACGGTCCAGGATCACCTGCTCGTCCTCCGTTTCGAACAACAGCTTGCATTCATCATAGCCAGGAAGGAAATAATCACAGCTTTCGGCAAGCTCCAGCAATACGGGGCGAGCCTCCTCCATGTTCCACAGCTTCAGCCTGAGGTTCGGATCAAAGCTGATCTGGACGCCATGCGTTTTGCATACGGAAATGACATGCCGTATCGTCTCCAGGCAGCTGCTGCTTAAGGCGGCGGTGATGCCCGTGAAATGAAGGATGCGGGCCTTGGCTATGTATTCGGAGTCTACATGGTCCGGCGTCATTTGGCTGGCGGCAGAGCCTTTGCGGTAGTAATAGACGGAGGATTGACCGCGAACGTTCTGTCTCAGCATAAGACCGGTCGGTGCCGCATCCGTTTGTCTGGCGCTGGAAACATCGACCCCTTCACCTCGAAGCGTTTTCAAAATGCCGGTTCCGATCGGATCGTTGCCGAGCTGGCCGAACCATCCGCTGCTGCAGCCAAGCCTGGAAAGCCCGATGGCGAGGTTGCTTTCGGCGCCGCCGAAGGACTGGGCCATGGTTCCTCCCTGGCCAATGCCCCGTGTGCCTTCGGGATATAATAATCCCATCGATTCGCCGAACGTGATGACATCGATAGGACGCATATCATTATTCATAGAATTTACCCCCTTATATACAGTCTCCGTTATTAACACTTTACCCTGATGGTGATGATAACTCAATAAAAAATAACACAATGTAAATAACCTCCTATCCGGGAAAGATAGGAGGTATGCATGGGCTTTCAGCATAGGAGAAAGCAAAAAAACAATGCTTAGAAACCTTTATACTGAGGCTCTTCCTGTTCAAGCTGCTGAACCCGCTGGGCTACTTGGTCTACGACTTGCTGCGTTTGTTGTGCCGCGGTAGTGAACAGATCCTTGGCATTTTGATCTTGCGTAGACAGCGCAAATTGCTCAAGGCTGGCCTGAGCGCTTTTTAAGGATGAGAGGCATGTTTTCACATCGGAAGCTACGGTCATTGGTTTTTATCACTCCTTTCATGCGTAATAATGTACGCATTTTGGAGAAGAACATGCATGAAGCATGGCAAGGAAAATAATGGTGTGATTTCAAATAGGATAATTGACAATAATCTATATAGTGATTGCTAAGTCATTACATCGAAAGGAAGGTCGTTGTTGTGCCTCAATGGTTGGAAATCGTACTTAGAACCGTATGTGCCGTGGTCGTGCTATTCCTGATGACGAAACTGCTTGGGAAGCGTCAGGTGACACAGCTATCTTTTTTTGAATATTTAACAGGGATCACGATCGGTAGCATAGCTGCCTATATATCCTTGGATCTGGAAGCAAACTGGTATTTAGGACTCGTGGCTCTGGGCGTCTGGGTTGCCTGCTCGCTTCTCATCGAATTCCTGCAAATCAAGAGCAAAAAAGCAAGGGATTTTATCGATTTTAAATCAACCGTGCTCATTCAAGGCGGCAAGATATTAGAAGAAAATTTAAAGAAGGAAAGGCTGTCGACCGACGAGCTGATGCAGCAGCTACGCAAAAAAGACGTGTTTCAGGTCGCCGACGTGGAATTTGCCATCATGGAATCCAGCGGTGAGATCAATGTCCTGCAGAAGCGCGAAAGTTTGCCTTTGACTCCCAAGGATCTAGGTATACAGGTAGCCCCGGAAAAACCTGGGCAGGTTGTGATCATGGATGGCGAGGTCATGGATGAACCGCTGCGCGTCTCGGGCTTCAATCATGGATGGCTGGTGGAAGAGCTGGACAAGCAGGGCGCCAGGATCAAGGACGTATTCCTTGCTCAAGTCGATACCTATGGACAATTAACCGTCGATTTGTATAACGATCAGATCCAGGTGCCCCAAAATGAGGAACGGAAGCTCTTGTACGCAAATTTAAAGAAATGCCAGGCGGATTTGGAATTGTTCAGTCTCAGCACGAAAAGTAAGAAAGCTAAGAAAATGTATGAGGAGAGCTCCAAACGGATGGAGAAAATTTTAGCGGATGTACAGGCGATTCTGAAGACGTAATGGATGTCGCCGAGTCATAAATCCGCAAAAACCGGAATAGGATATTTTTGTGTATCACAAAAGGAGCCGGTTGCCGCCGACTCCTCGTACAGCAGATCTTCGCCCGCAAGGTGGATATTTGCTTGCAACCAGACGTAAGAAATAGATTCATCTGTTCCAGGACGGGTCTATTTCTTATTATGGAAGGCAAGGATCGAAACGACCAGAGTGGCGAACGAAATCATTAAAGCCAAAGCTTCATTCACGCCCATGCCGATCACCTCCTGCTGCCACCCTTGCTTAGCTGGTCTACTGTACTATATAATATGCCAATTGCTTACAATAAAAGAACCTTTTTGTAGGAAGCGCTTACATAAAATGTTGGTTTTTTGACGAGATCAGAAAGCATAAACATCGGTTAGGTATCATACTTTCCGAGAAAATTTCTCCTTAACCATGTTGATCCATAAGATGGGAGCGGCTGACGGCCGCTCTTTTTCATGTTGAATTTCAAAGACGAACAGGATGGAAGGGGGGGATTACAAGTTCTAGACTCTCAAGCGGTTTTTTGGTCAGGCTTTGGTCTTGATTTTGGTTTACGCTTACGTTTACGGAACAGGGAGGCAATCCAATAGAAAATCGGGATTAACTCCATGAGAATGAAAAATACCGCCATCCCGAAGGAATTGAAGTCTTGCTGAAAAAGGATCGGATTTTGCGAATACTGGTACGCAATTACGATAGCGGTTCCCCCAATGATCGCGATCAGGGGACCATCCATTTGCTTCAGGTTAAGGAGTTTCGCCATACACCTTACGCTCACGTGGATAAGAAAGGCACTGTGGAAGAACATCGAGCTGCTCCATAACCCAATGATCAGCGGATCGGAATTGCCGAGGAACCCGCTGGCTGCACGCATTAATTCGACGAGCGGATACTGCATCTCGCGCCCTAGATAGGGGCCGAAATTCAGCAATGCCGATGCCCATTGGAGCATTACGCCTATGGTGACCAACAGTCCTGCCGCAGCAAGGTTGCGAAAGGATTTCTTGTTGAATTGGATATAAGGAGCGAGAAAGAGGAACACGATCCATTCCGCGAAGAATGAAAGACAGAACAAACTGTCCTTGATCGCCGACTCATAATTGTGATGCCTGACCATCGCGATCATCATATCCCAATGCGCTTCCTTGAAGAAAAACATATTCATGGCAACAATGGCAACAACGATGACAAGAAACAGCCCGTCGGAAATATAAATCATCGTCTCCATGCCCCACCTGGCGGTAACCATAACGACCAGGCCCACAATCAGGAGGATGAACCACTGGGGAGATTCCCGCATGTAATTGGTATCGAAGAATAACGTGAAACCTTCGATATCCATCCCTATGTAATTGATAGACCAGAAGAATACCAAAGCGACGATCGGGAAGTGAATCCATTTGCTGACCAGGGCACTGCCAAAATTGATCCAGGGTTTCCGAGGATCCCACAGCCCGAGTTTCAACATAAACCACAAGAAGACCAAACTCATCGCATAACCACCCAAAATCGCAGCCCATCCCAAATATGCCGAGTTCCACAAGAGAGGAGTGACTAGAAATCCCGTAGGTATGGCGTTTAGATAGACAAATCCGAAACGAAACAGCTGCCAGGGAGTATTTCGCATGTTGGGTTCGTACATCCTTTCCGATTTTAAGTTCTTATAACTTATCCAGCCAACCGAACAGCAGCATAATCAGATGGTTGGGGGTCAGCCACTCGCGAGAGAACAAGGCGAATATATTCCAAACGGTACATGCAAGGATCAGGATGAGCATCGTCCACTTTTCGCGGGATCCCTTTGCCTTTTTCTTCGCGACATACCATTCCGCCAAGGCGTATACGAGAAACAGAAGAGCGAGCATCGGTCTGCCTCCTTATTTCAGTTTCGATTTGAGTATGGCCCCGAAGTTCCGTACCTTGATGTCGGCATCCACCTGGATCTCCACTTCGTTTTTGTAATAGTCGGGCCAGTTGGAGCGAACCTGATGCCAATGATCCGGATAGTTCCAGTCCACCAGCATCCCGAGCTGCAGAATGTCTGCTCCTACTCGTTGCGAAGTATGAAGGGCCTTTCTTAGATGACTTGCTATTTGATCATTGAGCTCATGCTCTATGATCTCTTTCGCCTGGAGGGTATCCAACTGCTTTTGATTTTTTTTGTATACGACATCTCCCGTTCCTTTTAACTTTATTGTGAACACTGGATGGCCAGAAACCATGCGCACGGATTTGCTAGAACTGGTTGAAATCAGGAAAACGCTGGCCTTCCCTTTTTCATTCCATGAAACGGTATATAGGGGGGCTTTTAATTCGTTCACTCCCCAGCTGACGGCAAGCGACTCCTCCATAGGAAGGGTGGCAACCAGCTTATGATTACGGAACAGCGCCGTGCCTTGAATTCCCGTCCACGGCTTAAGCTTCTCTTGGTCAGCGACCATGGGTTTCATGCCTGCCGCCAAATAGGTCAGGGCATACCCTTGATTGCCCGACTCGGCATAGAGGCAATCCTTCAGGTTCGTGGTGATCATGTTGTGCTGGTCCGCAAACCGGATGAGCACCTCCGAAGGCATCTGTTCAAAAACCGGCGTCAGCTCGGCGACTTTTTTCGCGTCTCCGGGCGCAACCATGATGTAAATGCTCATATTCGTTGTGGGTTCCCGTTGGAGCCAATCCATCAGATCCTCTAATCCGGCTTCCGCGTAGCTCTTGCCAACGACAACAACCTTAGTGTGGCTGAAGTCGAAACGCCGTGAAAGATCCCGTTGGATCAGGTGGAGGGCATCCTGCACGGTGGTGGAGGATTTGGTTACCATGGCATACGGATCTCCGCCGCCCTTTCCGCCTGCTTGACGCCCGGATGTGAGCCGATTCGGCAAGGGAGCGCTGATCGTCACTTCCACGCTATCGTCTTGCGGACCCTTATTCACGTACATGGCAAAAACGAAGGTTTGTTCATTGATCTCAACCTTGGTCATATTGAAGCCGCAGCCTGTCAACAACGATAATGGCAGCAGAATCTTCAACCATTTGAGTAGAAGCATTATCGTTTTCGTCTCCTTAAATTGTTGGATGATGCATAGGTTTTAGGCCTGTTCTTCATCAGCATGGACGGCGCCCGCACAAAGGTGTCCTTCCATTCCGATAAGACAAGGGGCGCAACGGGCTGCAGATACGGCGTATTAAATGACTTCAAGGAAGCCATATGTCCATACACCAGGAAGGCGGCCGTAAATACGCCGATCAAACCGAGCGTCCCCCCGAGTATAAGGATGGGAAAGCGCAGCAAGCGGAACGCCAGCCCCAGTTCGAAGTGCGGAATGATGTAAGATGCGATGCCGGTAATCGAAACCACGATGACCATGGGGTTCGATACGATCCCCGCTTCCACCGCGGCCTGTCCGATGACAATGGCGCCGATGATGGATATCGTCTGCCCGACGGGCTTTGGGATACGGGTCCCGGCTTCCCGCAGCGCTTCAAAGGTCAATTCCATGATCAGCGCCTCCGCTAAGGCGGAGAACGGTATGTTTTCACGCGATGCGGCTAAGGTGATCAGCAAATCGGTTGGTATGATGGATGGCTGAAATGTTGTGATAGCGACATACAGGGCAGGCATCAATAATGAAATAATCGCGAACATGAACCGGACGATCCGAATCCAGCTGGAGGAGAAGAAGCTGTGATAATAATCCTCGGACGACTGCAGCAGGGAAAATAGGGTGACGGGCACGATCAGCGCCGACGGCGTTCCGTCCTGCATGATGCCCACCCGGCCTTCAAGCAGGGATGCCGCAACGGAATCGGGGCGTTCCGTGTACTGGAACTGAGGAAAAGGGGATTTTACGCCGTCCTTCATTTGCTCAGACAAGGTGCTGATCCCAAACGTCCCGTCGATGGACATGCTGCTTAGCTGCCGGTCCACTTGAGCAACGATTTCCGGCTTGCACAAGCCGTCGACATACACCATATACACGGCAGTCTTGGAATAGTCGCCGATCTGGTAGCGCACGGTTTTGAGATCCGTATGCTTGATTTTGTGCCGGAGCAGCGATAGATTCGTGCCGATGTCTTCGATAAACGCTTCCTGCGGTCCGTTCACGACCAGCTCGTTCTGGGATTCGGAAACCGACCGCTTCTGATACAAGACAATGTCGAATAAATAAGCCTCGGCCAGCTTATCCACAATTATGACGGCCCTGCCTTCAACGATCATATCGGCAATATACTCGGCCGAGGAAGAACGCTCGAACGGAACCGACAGCATATCTCCGCGATCCATGCGGTCAATGAAATCAAGGAAATCATGTTGAACCTTCGCAGCTTCTTTAATCAACGGTTTGACGATGTATTCATGCAGGGTGCTGATATCCACGATAGGTTCAATGTAGATGACGGTACACGTTGATCCATGGAGACGCAAGGATTGGTAGATGACATCTTCGCAATGTTCCAGCCGCATTTTAACAGGATCGAGCAGCGCGGGCCGTACCTTCGATTTCATTGAAACTTCCCTCCTTTGCCGGTATATAGTAAGGCTCATCCTCTTTAGAATGCCGTACTTTTAGCAACTTATACCGAATTTTCCAGAGATAACAGCTCATACCTGAAGGGGAAATCACGAATAGACCGAGACAATTAAGCTTGAACGGTATAAATAAAAAACGCCCGGAATAGGATTCCGGGCGTTTTTACAGAGGGAGCTTCGGCCTAAGGCTTCGATTTTCCTCTACGAATAGATTCTTTGATCTTGTGGAGCAAAGGTTTGCGGTAGACGGAGAGCATGATTCGCAGCAAAATGTAAAGGATCAGCGTAGATAGAACGCTGTTGATCAAGGCGCCGACGAGAAAGTTAACGCCCATGTCGCCCAACCTGCCGAAATGGTCCGTTTCAACGATATAATCCGTCTCCGGAACGGGAACCGTGAGCGCATCTTCGATTTCGAAGGTTGCGGGAAACGTAGTGAACAGGTGCACAAACACGCCGATTCTATAGTTTAGATAGAACAGGATCGGCCACAAGACGGAGCCTGCGGAAGCTGCAAGGAAGGCGGAGGGGATGTTTCCCCTTACCATGCGAGCCAGCAGCGGAGCCAGCAGCAGATCGATGCCAAAGGTGGGATACCAGCAAGGAAAGAAGCCGACGGCAAAGCCGAGAGCGATTCGATGATCGCTATTTTGCATGCGAAGGGTCCGGAGAATATAGTATTTCAGTCGTCGAATGTATTTATGAAGCAAAACCGTTTCCTCCTGCAGGTACTGATGGGATATAAATATACTGGGATCTCTTGCGCAGCATTCTATGGGATCCTGTTTATAATAGGAAGAACTTTCAAGAATTATATAGTAGACGCTCGCAAACCGTCAATCCAAAGAAGTTCGCAACGGAATATATGCGTGGAATATTACTTTGACACGCGTAGTAATGTGCGTTATATTATACCCATTCCATCCGTTAGGAGGTTCGGTTATTTGATTGAACCCTTACATAACAGTGACTTGATACGCGGCAATATTGATACCTTTATTTTGCGTGTGCTATCAGACGGAGACAATTACGGCTATCAGATCATTAAGGAGATCGCGATCCGGAGCGGGAATCGATTTGAACTGAAGGAGCCTACATTGTATTCAAGTCTGAGGAGGCTGGAGAAGCAGGGATTGATACGCTCCTATTGGGGAGAAGAAACTCAGGGCGGGAGGCGTAAATATTACAATCTCAGCCAGGAGGGAATGAAGCGCTTGCTGCGCAACCAAGAAGAATGGAAGGCGGCACGCGAGATTATCGATGTTCTGATCGGAAACGGAAAGGAGCTGAAATAGCAATGACCAACAGGCATGATCTGGAGATTTTTGTGGATCGCCTATTCGCGAATCAACGCAAAACCAAGGAAGTTGTGGATCTGAAGAATGAGGTTCTCAGCAATTTGGAGGCGCGGGTCACGGATTATATGGAGAACGGCATATCATATCAGTCGGCGATCAGTCTGGCGATCGAAAATATGGAAGACATCGAGGCTCTGATTGACGATAACCAGAAAATCTACAGCTACCGTTTCCGTCATGACCTCCTTCAGAGCGCTCTTATTTATTCTTTGCTGGCCTGGATCGCTACCATTCCGGCCCGGTTTTTGCCAAACGGGATGTGGGTAAACACGCTCCTCCTCTGTTTGGCAGCATTAACCGGTGCGGCGTATCTTTCATTGTCACGGCATCTGAAACGATATGAAAAGCAGACAGCCGTCATCAATGCAGGAAAATTGAACCAATGGAGCAAGTGGGCATGGTGGCTGTGGTCGATATTTATCGTGGTTATCTCCATGTATACCTTCGTGATTCAATACGGCAGCGATATATGGTTTGGGCGAGAACTGTCGGTCGACGGGCCTTATTCGTTCTACGTGACCGTCATGCGGTATGTGATCCCGATGACGTCGGTCATCATTCCGCTGCTGGTCCAGAAAGCTTATAAACTAACGTTTCAACTTGAGGTGAAGGAACCATGAGCAGAAAGAATTGGCTGATCGTTGTCCTGCTGCTGATCGGCATCGGGGGCATGACGGCCCTGGAGGGTTACATCAAGCCCAAGGCAAATGAACAAGCGGTTCAATATGAAGCGGAGCAAAATGATCCGTTGACGCACGATATACGGAATTCGCTGAACTTCGCCAGCCCATACATGGGCAATGCCGGGAACCTGATCAATTTGAACGCTTCGCTTCCGATGCGTGACATTGAGCGCACATTTCAGCTGTATCCGGAAGAATTGACGGCCGAGCTTCGGTTCAAGTCCAGGGTCGGCGATCTGAAAGAGGACAAACTGAAGAAGATGCTGGTCTATAATTCCACAGCGAATTTTGCCATGATTGATAATTTGGATACATTGATCTTCAAGTTTGAAGACCGGTCTTTCACCATCCGTCGGGACGAGGTGGAGGCATGGTATGGCATCGGGACAGGTCTTGCATCATTGCGGGAAGCCGTGACATGGGAGAAGGAAGTACAAGCCCGTCTTCACGATAACAAGTATGTAAGTGAGTATGTAGAAAACCTGATCGAGATCAAGTTTCTATAGAGATAAACCGGAGGGGAGTGAACGTGATGGGTTCAGATCAACGCCAATTCATCCTGGGCGCTTTTCTGATGAATTACGGCCATCATATTGCTGCATGGCGGCATGCCGATTCGGCAGGGGTCGGGGCGATGGACTACGATTTCTATAAACGCTGTGCCCAAGCAGCCGAACGCGGGAAATTCGATATGGTATTCCTTGCGGACAACAACTCGATCCCGTTGATCGAGGATTTACGGACGAATGTCAGTTTTCTGCAGCCTGAAGCGCTCACCATGCTGAGCGGCCTCGCCGGGGTGACGGAACGTATTGGATTAGCCGGAACGGCATCTACAACCTTCAACGAACCCTACGCATTGGCAAGACGCCTGTCCACGCTGGATCATATTAGCGGCGGCAGAGCCGCATGGAATGTGGTGACCTCCACGAAGGATGCGGAGGCACGCAATTTCGGCTCGGCAGAATTAATGGAACACGAAAAACGGTATGAAAGGGCGGAGGAATTTCTACGAGTCGTGACCGGATTATGGGACGGCTGGGAGGACGATGCCCTTGTGTTGGATCGGCAAAAGGCGGTCTTTGCCGATACGGCACGGATTCATCGGGCGCATCATGAAGGTGAGTACTTCAGGGTGGAAGGGCCCTTAAACATGCCGAGATCTCCGCAGGGGAGGCCTGTCATCATTGAAGCGGGAACCTCGGCTGCCGGAAGAAGGCTGGCGGCTCGAACGGCTGATGTCGTGTTCACGGCCTGCGAGAGTAAGGAAGATTCGATCAAGTATTACCGCGAGTTTAAGGACTTGCTCATGGAGTATGGACGGGAGAGGGAAGAGGTAAAGGTTTTGCCGGGATTGTTGATCTTCCTCGGAGAGAGCGAAGCCGAAGCTTTGGCGTATCATCGAACATTCAGCGAGCTCATTCTGCCGGAGGCAGGGGTGAAGTATTTATCCCAATTGCTGAATGCGGATTTGACCGGATATCCGGTAGACGGCCCGCTGCCCGATTTGCCGCGGGAAGGAAACAGCAGCCGGGCGATCATGATTATGGATATGGCCGCGAAGTCAGGGATGAGCATTCTGGAGCTCGGCCGGCATTACGCGGTGTCGAGGGGACATATGACGATGGTTGGCACTGCGCGGCAAGTTGCCGATATGATGGAGGATTGGTTTCGCAGCATGGCCTGCGATGGATTCAACATTATGGCCCCTCTCCTCCCGAGCGGGCTCGAACAGTTTGTGGAGCGCGTAGTACCGCTGCTTCAGCAGCGGGGGCTGTTTCGCGAGGATTATGCGGGCAGAACGCTACGGGATCATCTCGGGCTGATCCGGCCGCAAACCCAACATGAAAAATAATTGACGACAAAATTAGACGGTGTTATAATCCTACTTAACATATCGGAAATGATAGAATTAGAGAATTTGTTTATCTACCGAACCAACGGAGATAAACGAGAAGTTCGATTCTAAAGGGCTTCATGGATCATTTATAACCATAGTAGGATTGATGCACATTCTACCGGACAACCGGAGATGCATCCTTGGATCAAGTTGTGATCCGAGGTGTGTCTCCGGTTGTTTTTTTATGAATCTAGGGAAGTGGGGGGCTGTAATTATGCAGTATAGAACACTGGGAAGAACCGGAGTTCAAGTGTCGGAGGTAAGTCTCGGGACGATGTCTTTCGGGCGCTGGATCGATGAGAGGGCTTCGGCCGCCGTATTGGATCAAGCGCTTGGTTCCGGCATCAATCTGATCGATACGGCTGACGTGTACGGCACGGGCATGGATAACGGAAACGTCAATCAGCTCGGGGAATCGGAAGAAATTCTGGGCAGGCTGCTGAAGGAGCGAAGACAGGACATTCTCCTGGCAACCAAGCTGCATAATCGCATCGGACCCGGCATCAATGACCAGGGCCAAAGCCGCTATCATATTTACCGTGCGCTGGAGAACAGTCTAGCCCGGCTCCAAACGGATTATATCGATCTCTATCAAGTACATCGGTTTGATGAGTTAACCCCGCTGGACGAGACGCTTGAGGCGCTTACGGATCTTGTACGGCAGGGGAAAGTGCGTTACATCGGCTGCTCGAACTATGCGGCTTGGCAGCTCGCCAAAGCCCACGGCATCAGTGCGCTGCATGGCCTTCGCCGGTTCGAAAGCGTACAGCCGGAATACAGTCTCATTACTAGAGAGATTGAACGCGAGCTGATTCCCTTTGCCCAGTCCGAGCAGGTCGGGGTTATCGTGTATAGTCCGCTCGGCCGGGGCATATTGTCCGGCAAATATCGGGCGGGCGAAGCTCCCCCAACGGACTCGCGCCTAGCTGCAGGCGAGCAGCGGTTACGATTGCTGCTGAACCAGCGGCATGCGCTTTCCATCGTGGAGGGGATCCGGCCGCTGGCCGAGCAGCGGGGATGGACGCTTCCGCAGTTCGCCCTGAATTGGGTGCTCAGCCGCCCTGGCATCACGTCAGCCATTGTCGGGGCATCGAAGCCAGAACACATCGCGGATACGCTGAAGCATTCGGATGAACGGCTGACAAAGGAAGAACTGCAGGAGATCGACCGCTTGACGGAGGAATCCCGCGGATAAAGCAGATATAACGCAAGTACCTATTCGGCATGATCATGATCAACCATAACCAATATGGATCAGGAAGGTGACACAACCATGAGTTCAAAACGTCGTCAATTGCATCTTGGATTGTTCTTATTCGGGACGGGCTATCATCCCGCGGGCTGGAGGCTGCCCGAAGGCAAAACGGACGGGGCTTACGATCCCCAGTTCCTGAAGGAGGTCGCCCAGAAGCTTGAAAAGGCCAAGTTCGATTTCTTTTTCCTGGGGGACCGATTGGCCACGAGCGCGGATATGCAGCATTTATTCCCTTCCCAAATGACGCGGCTGGAGCCGTTCACCATGCTGTCCTATCTGGCAGCGGCAACGGATAAAATCGGTTTGATCGGCACGGTGAACACCACCTATGCCGAGCCTTACAACATCGCACGCTTCACGGCATCGCTGGATCATCTCAGCCGGGGCCGGGCCTCATGGAATGTCGTGACAGGCTCCGATACGCGGGCTGCGCTGAATTTCAGCCGGGAGAAGCATTGGGATAACGCCAAGCGGTACGACTATGCCGAGGAATTCATCGAGATCGTCAGCGGGCTGTGGGACACCTGGGAGGATGACTCCCTTCCGCGGGACAAGGCAAGCGGCGTGTTCGCCGACGGCAGCAAGGTGCATGCCCTGGACCATGTCGGCGAGCATTTCTCCGTCGCCGGGCCGCTGAACATTCTGCGTCCGATACAGGGACAGCTTCCGCTGATCACGGCAGGAACCTCCCTGCGCAGCCAAATGCTGGCGGCCCAATACTCCGACATGGTCTTCACCGGAACGAACGTCAAAGAAGTCGCCGTGAAATTTTACAAGGAAGTGAAAGGGCGCCTGCCGGCGTATGGAAGGGAAGCTTCGGATTTGAAGGTCCTCCCCGGGCTGGTTCCGATCGTGGGCCGGACGGAGGAAGAAGCACGGGCCAAATATGCGGAGCTGAACGAACTGGTGGTGACCGATTTCGATCTGGGTCCCCTTTCGGATAAGATCGGAATCGACCTGAGGGGATATTCGCTGGAGGATCCGCTGCCTGACCTATCCGCTTCGGAAGCCGCACTGCACTGGACAGACTTGGCCAGAGGGGCGAACGGACGCGAGGATATTACGATCAGGGACCTGTTCTATTTCTTCACCGTCACGGTCCGCGGGCATCTGCTCGTGGTCGGCAGCGCGGAGCAGGTAGCGGATATCATCGAAGAGTGGTTCCGGGATGAAGCGGCCGACGGGTTCAATGTTTGCCCTCCCTATATGCCTGGCGGTCTGGATCTGTTCCTGGAGCTGGTTGTGCCGGAGCTTCAGCGCAGAGGCTTGTTCCGCACCGAGTATGAAGGCAGCACCTTCCGGGAGCATTTGGGACTGAGCCGCCCAAGGAACCGTTATGACCTGATTGCGGAGGGGTGAGCCGGATGGGAACGAGGAATGCCAAGAAATTCCCCGGCATCTGGGCAGGGCAGGGGGCATTGCTGCTGGTCATACTGGGGATCTGTGAGGTTCTGGTTCGCACGGAGACCGTCAGCAGCTTGTATCTGCCTGCGCCTTCCCAAGTATTCGGCGAACTACTCAAGCTGTTCGGTGACGGGGAGATCTGGAAGCACCTGTACGTCACATTGGCCGAGTTCGTTGCGGGCTACGGCATTGCGGCCATTGGCGGGCTCGTCGTCGGCATGGCTCTGGTGCTGATCCCATGGGCGGAGCGGTTCTTCCGGCCGTACCTTTCGGCGCTGATGGCGATTCCGAAGGTAACGATCGTCCCGCTGCTGGCGCTCTGGCTCGGGATCGGGATCACGCATAAAATATCGATTGTGTTCCTGTTTTGTTTCTTTACGATCACGGTCAATACGATGACCGGAATCAAACAGACGGCGGACAACCATCTGAAGGTCGCCAAAGTATTCGAGGCGACGCGCTATCAGACCATCATGAAGGTGATATTGCCATCGGCTGCGCCCACCATTTTTGCCGCTCTCCGAATTTCGGCCGCTACCGGACTGGTCGGGGCGCTGTTCGGGGAGATGCTGGCGTCGAAGGATGGCCTTGGCAATATTCTCGTGAAGGCGACATCGCTGTACAATACCGCGCAGGCTTTTGCCATTGTAGCGCTGGTTACCGTCGTATCCGTACTTATCATTTCATTGATCGATTTGTTGGAACGCAGCGTTTTTTTGAAATGGAAATCATCATAGACCATCGGGCAAAAGCACCACTACCAGGAGGAGAGAACCATATGAACAGAAGAGGAATACGTCCATACCTAATAGCACTTGCGGCGCTATGGCTGATCGCCATGACGGCCGGCTGCGCAAGCGGTCAAGATAACGGGAAGGAAGCGGCACCGTCCGCCGGGGACGGAGAGAGCGCGGCAGGCGCCAAGCTGGAGAAGATCCGGTATGCGCCGCTTAGCGGGGTCAGCGGACTGGCGGTGTCCTTCGGGGCGGAGAAGGGTTTCTTTGAGGAGGAAGGACTCGACGTCGAATTTATCACCACCAAGGACCCGATAGCCGGTCTGACCAGCAAGGACATTGACGTGGTCGACGTGGCCACGACGACGGCGATCGTGGCTGCGGGCAAGGGCGCTCCCGTCAAAATCGTCTCCTCCATGTTCCGGACCAAGGGGCCGTTCTACCTGATCGCCTCGCCGGAGATCCAGAAGGTGGAAGACCTGAAGGGCAAGAAGGTGGGCATCGCCGTGTTCGGCAGCGGCCTGGAGGTATATACGCAGGTCATCCTGAAGGAGCACGGATTGAGTCCGGACGATGTGACCTTCATTGCCAACAGCACGCATCAGGCTGCTTACGCGAGTCTGGAAACCGGACAGGTCGACGCCACCATCATTCATGAACCGTTCGCTTCTCTGGCTGAAAAGCAGGGAAAAGGCCATATCATCGCTACAGGCTGGGATTACCTGCCGACCTTCCACACCGGGGTGCTGGCGGCCCGCGACGGTATTCTGGAAGAGAAACCGGAATTGGTCGAGAAGCTGCTGCGAGCTTACTTCAAATCGCAGGAGTATGCGAAGAGCCATCCGGACGAGTTTAAGACTTACTATCTGAACAACATCGAGATCGATCCCGAGGTGCTGGATCTGGCGCTGAAGCGCGAAGAGGTGCTGTGGGAGAACAATCCGGACGTGGACATCAACGCGTTGAATGATACCCAGCAGATTCAGAAGGAGCTGGGCTTCCAGGATGAAATCTATAAGGTGGAGGATATTCTGGACCTCAGGTTTATTCCGAAAAAATAAAGTATGGCAGGAGGCGTTGCTATGTCCGGCTTTACGGTTGAAAATGTCTCGAAGGTCTATGGCGGCGATCTTCCAACGATCTCGCTTCAAAATATAAACCTGCAGGTGAGGGACGGCGAATTTCTGTGCATCCTGGGGCCGAGCGGCTGCGGAAAAAGCACGCTGCTGGAGCTGCTGGCGGGGTTGCAGCTTCCGACGGAGGGCGACATTTTGCTGGACGGCAAGAAGGTTCAGGGGCCTACGCGGAGCTCTGGGGTCGTATTCCAGGATGCATCCCTGTACCCGTGGCGCACCATTTCGCAGAACGTCGGCCTTGGGCTGGAGCTTGCCGGCATGAAAAAAGCGGAGCGGCAAACGCTCGTGGACAAATATCTGAGCATGGTCGGCTTGGAGGGATTCGGCTCGAAATATCCACATCATTTATCGGGAGGCATGCGGCAGCGAGCAGGGATCGCTAGAGCGCTCGTGAGCAGTCCCAACATCCTCCTGATGGACGAGCCGTTCGGCGCGGTGGACCATCTTACCCGGCTTCAGCTTCAGCAGGATCTGCTCCGCATATGGCAGGAGGAGCAGAAAACGGTGGTGTTTGTGACCCATGACGTATCCGAAGCCGTCTTTCTCGCAGACCGGGTCGTCCTGCTGTCCCCGCGCCCCGGGCGCATTCACCATATTTTCGACGTTCCCCATGAGCGTCCGCGCAAGCGGGAGGATGCCAGCCTCCTGAAGATTCAGAACGACATCTACGCTGCGATTTATGACGTCAAGACGGAAGAGGATTTGGAATTTACGATTTAAACGGCAGCTTGATATCAGAAGGGACGAGGAGCCTATGTCAAATATCGTAAACAAGGAATGGGTGCTGGAACAGCTGCAGTCGAATCCGGGTCAGCTTGTCGTTGCGGACGTCCGATTCAGCCCGGGCGATGCGAATTACGGCTACGAGGCTTATCAGCGCGAGCATGTGCCCGGTGCCGTATTCGTTGATTTGAAAAAGGATTTGACGGATTCTCCAGGCGAGCACGGCGGCCGGAGCCCCTTGCCGCATACGGAGGAGCTGGCCCGGAGGCTCGGCAAGCTCGGGATCGATGCGAGTAGGCCCGTCGTTGTCTATGACGATGACCTTCGCCCGGAAGGTGCGCGGTTATGGTGGATTTTGAAATACCTGGGCCACGGTTCGGCATATATATTGGATGGAGGATTCGCCGGCTGGAAGTCGGCCGGATATCCGCTCACCTCGATAAGAAGCGAGGCGGCTCAGCGCGTATTCCAGCCGAACGTGCGGGAGGAATGGCTGGCTGATGTGAATGAGGTGAGGGCAAAGATCGGCAAAACCGGCGTGACCCTGCTCGATTCAAGGGATTGGAAGCAGTTCACGGGAGAAACGGCACCACAGGATCCGGTGGCCGGACATATTCCGGGAGCGGCGCATGCCTATTGGAAGGACGGGATCGATGAAGACGGGACGCTAAAGGGAGCCGAGCGGCAGCGGGAGCGTTTTGCCGGGTTGTCCTTCGATGATGAAGTGATTGTATATTGCGGATCTGGGTTGTCGGCTTGCCCGAACGTGCTGGCTTTGCGGGAAGCCGGGTACCGCAAGGTGAAGCTGTACGCAGGCAGCTGGAGCGATTGGATCAGCTACAAGGACCATGAGATTGCCGCAGGTGAAGATTGATCATGGATCATGCTGAGACTGCCGCAAGTTAAGGTGCTTCTCGCAGGTTATCCCGACTTGACGTAAGGTTTATCGACGGTATAGTTGAAATCATAACCGTTCGAAATCGACATGCGGCAAGGGGGGTTAACAACCTTGATGGAATGTAAAAGTTTTATTGGCGCGCATGATGAACATTGGGAAGATGACGGCTTAAGAAGCCACCAGGAACTTGAGATTACGTTGATAATGGAAGGTAGCGGCCGCTTTTGCGCGCACGGCAGGGATGCGAGAGTGGAATCCGGGAACGTGGTTCTCATTCCGTCCGAGGTTCCCCATTCGTTCCACGCGTTGTCTCCTATACGCTTCGGCGTGCTTTTGGCAGACCGCATTCCGTCTGAGGTGAAGGAGCTGTTCGACAGGCTTATTCAGGATGGCCGCACTCGTATCATCGCCCTGTCCCGTCTGGATCGGGACCGTTATGAACGCTTGTTCCGCGAATGGCTGAGAATCCGTTCTGCTCCGTTGAAAGACCCGATACGGAATTATGCGGTCTGGGTGGAGCTGCTTTTATTGTTTCTTAACGAACACGCCCATTCCGATCATCAGGCGCTGTCCATCTCGTTCATCGGCGACTACATCCGGCAGCATATCCGGGATCCAATGCATGTCTCTACCCTGGCGGAAATGGCGGGGCTGTCCGAGGATGGCTTCCGCAAGCAGTTCGCCAAAATATACGGCATGACCCCGAAGCAGTACCAGCAGCAATGCCGGCTTGCGGAAGCGAAGTGGCTCTTAAGCTCCTCCGATAAAGACCTCCAGTCGCTTGCCGAATCGGTCGGCTTCTCCCAGCTTCACTCGTTCTCGCTCTGGTTCAAAAAAATGGAGGGCTGCCCCCCATCGGAGTGGAGAAACCGGCAGCGCCTATATCATCACTAACGCGCTTACGATAGCCTACCGCGGATGCAGACGGGTTTTGCGTAAATTTGGTTCGGTTTTCGGTAACGACTTCCTCTTCCGGATCCAATAGGATAAGGATACTTGAAGCGTAGGCGTTTCGCTTCAGGTTATCCTGACGGACAGAAAGGGAGGTTTGTTATGAAGGTGACCATCGGACAACGGGAATTGGAGTGGGGAGGTAAATACCTCACGGAATTAAGAGACTGCAATGACATGCTGGAGGATACGGTCGCGCTGCGAAACCGGCTGCAGGAGGATGGATATCTCCTGATTCGCGGTTTCCATAAGCGGGAACAGGTCTTGAACGCAAGAATGGAGTTCTTGAATAAACTCGGGGCCATGGGCAGGCTGGATCCCCATGCCCTTGGCGAAGACGGGATCATCGGATCGGAGAACAAGGGCGGAATGTGGGGCGGCAGTACCGAGGAATTGAAGCCGGATTTCCCCCAGTTTTTGGACGTTGTCAATTCGCCAGCGGTGCTGGACTTCTTTGGACGATTGCTGGGCGGAGCCGCGATGACATACGACTACAAGTGGCCGCGCGCCGTCGCTCGCGGAGGCAATACCGGCGCTCATTACGATGTTGTGTATATGGGTAGAGGCACGAAGGATTTGTACACTATGTGGACGCCGTTTGGGGATATCCCTCTTGAAATGGGAACGTTGGCGATGTGTCTCGGGTCCCAGCATTTTACGAAAATCAAGATGACCTACGGGGAAATGGACGTTGATCGTGACAATGTTGCCACGGGCTGGTTCTCCGAGGATCCCGTCGAGATTGTGGACCGTTACGGCGGGCAATGGGCGACGACCGCTTATGAAGCCGGAGACGCCATTATATTCGGAATGTATATGATGCACACCTCGCTGAACAACAGCACCAACCGTTACCGAATCAGCGCGGATACCCGTTATCAGCTTGCATCCGATCCGGTGGATGAGCGATGGATCGGCCGCAAACCCAAAGGTCATTATGCTTGGGGGCGCACACCGCAGAAGTCTGTAGCCGAAGCCCGCAAGGAATGGGGAGTATAAGAGTTCTAATGGCTTAAACTCAGATTTGCAAATAGAGTACATCGCAAAAAAGAACATAAAGCTCGTCGACCAGATCACTGGAGGCATGGCCATGAAGCCGTGCCTCTTTGTTATTTTTATGCGGTGAAGGCAGGCGTATCATGCTCCGCATGTTGCATTTGGCAGGAAGCATTTTATTTGAGGCGGGAGGGATTTCATGTGAAGGAGATGGTCTTCGAGCATGCCAATATGAAGTACGGCATACCTTCGGACATGGAAAGAAAGGGCGGAATCTGGATTCTCCGTGCAGGCCGGAGTTTGGCCAGGCCCAACTACAGCGTCGGCCCCAAAATATCCGAGAACTATGCGCTGCATTTTGTCCTGAACGGGAAAATCTCGCTGGCATTCGGGGATAAGGTGGTTACGTTGTCGGCAGGAGATGCCTTTTGCCTGTTTCCTCATACGAGGTACAGTTATTGGGAACCGAACGGCGATCCCGAACCGACGCTGCGCATGCAGTGGATCGTCTTGGACGGAGAAGCAGCGGAGAGCGCATTGACCCGAATCGGGCTGCACCCCTCCACGCCCTTTCTGCATAACGTGATGAAGGGCGGGCTGCAGGCGGTGCTGGATCAAATTTACGGGTGCGTGGATGACGATACCATCGGTCACGAGTTTGGACGGCAGAAGCGGTTGTATCAGCTGTTTGAACTTTTGGCTGCCGCTCCGGCCAAAAGAGAAACGAAACCGAACTGGCTCGAACAAAGCGTGCACTACATGGATTCCCACTACATGGAAGGGATCACGGTGACGGATGTGGTCCATCAAGCCGGCGTGCACCGGACGCATCTGTACTGCGAATTCATTCGGGTGCATGGCATCAGTCCGAGCCATTATTTGATGAAGCTGCGGATGGAGCGGGCAGCGGTTCTGCTGACCGAAACCGACGTGTCCGTGACGGAGGTGGCGTTCTCGCTGGGATATTCCAATCTCCACACGTTTTCGAGAGCATTCGCT
This sequence comes from Bacillus sp. FSL K6-6540, assembly GCF_038007545.1. Taxonomy (NCBI): domain Bacteria; kingdom Bacillati; phylum Bacillota; class Bacilli; order Caryophanales; family Bacillaceae; genus Bacillus; species Bacillus sp. FSL K6-6540. Next base: position 5,719,479 of record NZ_JBBOXH010000001.1, on the reverse strand, counting down.
AAGTATTATCGCATATCGCCTACTTCGTATCGGCTGCAGCATGCGCCGGTACCAATGTAGTCTAGTTGAGTAGGAAAGGGTATGCATCAAGACTGTGACAGGGAGAAGCCCGCAAGACCTGTTGCAGTCTTTTTCGCTTGTATAGGCAGCAAGTGCCGTTAAATAGTGTCGTTTTATCCTTGGAATGGCTAAGATTTCCAGATCTTTTGCATGTAGGATAGAATTGATCAACCATCCTTGGTGGCTATCACATCCATTTTGATGAAGGGAGGAGTTAAAACGATCAGGGCTTACGGGGAGCACGGTATCTTTGTTCTTGCATCCTATTATTACATTTCAAGAAAGAGGTGTTATTCATGAAAAAGCTAAGTGTGTTCAGAAAGAAAATGACGACAATGCTTATGGCTGGCAGCTTGTTATGCGGATTGTTGGTACCGATTCAAGCGTCGGCTGCCGACGTTGCATTTAATGAGCCGCTGAACGGCAAGAACCCTAATCTGTTTTATACTTCCGACGGCTGGGCGAACGGCCCGGATTTCGGGGTGGGCTGGAAGGCGGCAAACCAGGAGTTCTCTAACGGAATTATGGCTTTACGGCTTGACAATGCGGGATGTCCTGCGAGCTGCTCGGGCAAATCCTATGCTTCCGGTGAATATGCGACACATCTGAAGTACGGCTACGGCCGGGTTGAAGCGCGGATCAAAGCGGCTAAGGGAACGGGCTTGGTGACGAGCCTCTTTACGTATTCCGGTCAAGCCACAGGCACGTCCAATGACGAAATCGATATTGAAATTCTGGGGAAGGACACTACGAAGATGGAAACGAATTATTTTACGAATGGCGTAGGCCAGCACAGCACCGTCATTGATTTGGGGTTTGACGCCTCACTTGATTTTCATAACTATGCGTTCGAATGGTCACCATCATCCATCAAGTGGTACGTAGACGGCCAACTGGTCCATACGGAGAATGGCTCCCGCGGGGCGCTCCCGACGAGTCCGGGCCATATCATGGTTAATCTGTGGTCAGGGTCAGGACCGGCTGAGATATGGACCGGAACATTCAATTACCCGGGTTCGCCGATACGCGCGTACTATGACTGGATCAAATTCACGCCGGCCAACTAGTTTATCGGGAATTCAGCCGATGATTTTATCAGGTATGTTGGAGTTTCTTTGATGAGCATCCGCTCAGTGTTCTGGAATCATCGCACCAACAACAAGCTGCCCCAGGTCAGAAATGACATTTGGGGCAGCTTTTTATTTACAACTATGGAATATAGATGATAGAGTTTTTTACAACAAATGTATGGATGCAACGCTTACAAAAAAATATCGGTTATGGAGGGATTTATCATGCCATCGATCATGCGGGAAGAAGCGATACCGAAGGAAAAAGTAATATTAGCCAAGAATTATCCGATTTTTGTCGCCGATACGATTGGCGTGACCAGCCCCTATCAGAAGCTTCATTGGCACAACGTGCTGGAGATAAATTACATTAAATCCGGTATGGGTTACTACATCATCAACGGGCAAAAATTTGAATTCCAGCAAGGGGATGTGCTTCTCATCAACTCGAATGATCTTCACTGCGCTTACGAGACGAAGGATCTGGTCATGACTGTCATTTCATTTGATTCGACTTGGTTTATCCATAACCTCCGGTTCGATCCGGAACTGTTCAGCCCGTTCCGCGAGATGGGCAAACATTACATGAACCTGATCCCCCGCGACCATCCGGCCATGGGGAAGCTGCGTTCGCTGCTGTTTGAGCTGCAGGAGGAGCATGTGGGGGAACAGCGGTCTTACGCTACGGTCGTGTACTCGCTTCTGCTCCAATTCCTGGCCACCGTAAACCGGCAGTGCCGGATCGAAGGGGAGGGCGGAAGCGAACCCAGCATCAGCGAACGGCAGCTGGAGAAAATGCGTCAAGTCATCATGGTGATGGAGCAAAATTTCGCTCACCCCTGGACGCTGGAGGAGTTGGCTTCCCTGGTCTATCTCAGTCCTTCCAGGTTCAGCGAAATATTCAAGCGCGCGGTCGGCATGCCGCCCCTCTTGTACCTGATCCACATTCGCCTGGAGCAGGCGGTCACAATGCTGGAAGGAGGCCATATGAAAGTGATGGACGTCGCCCTGGAATGCGGCTTCCGCACGCTGACCAATTTTAATCGTCTGTTCAAAAAGCACATCGGCATGACGCCGAAGGCTTCACAAAAGCAACATTCCTAAAAACCAGTGAAATAGTGCTGGTTTTTGCTTGTTTTAGCAGAGAAATGAGCCTGGTCAGGCGATACAATAAAGTGGCAAGCATCTCAAGAATGTGTCAATAAACCTAACACAAAATAAAAAGGGGGAGATGCCAATGCCGCAAATCGGGATCGACAGCAGGGCGGAGACACATGTGAAGAAAGGGCGCTTGCGCCGCTTTCTGAAGCAATGGGATATACAGCTGATGGTGCTTCCGGCCATGATGTTCATTCTGGTTTTCAGCTACATTCCCATGTACGGGGTACTCATGGCGTTCCAGGACTACAGTCTGTTCAAGGGCTTTCTGAACAGCCCATGGGTCGGCTTCAAGCATTTTGAAATGTTTTTTGGAGCGCCGGAGTTTTGGACCATTATGCGGAATACCCTGGTCATCAGCTTGTTGAAGCTGTGCATCGGGTTCCCGGCGCCGATCCTGCTCGCACTGATGCTCAATGAGGTTGGGCGGCATTCCTTCAAACGGATCGTCCAGACAATCAGCTATCTGCCTCACTTCTTGTCGTGGGTCATCGTCTCGGGCTTTGCGATCTCCATTCTGTCCACGGACAACGGCAGTCTGAACATTTTGCTGCAGAAGCTGAGCCTGATCGATGAACCGATCAATTTTCTGTCGGAGCCGAAGTACTTCTGGAGCATCCTGACGGTAACGAATGTGTGGAAGGAGATCGGTTTTTCCTCCATTGTGTATTTGGCGGCCATTGCGGGCATTAATCCCCAACTGTATGAAGCGGCTTCAATTGACGGTGCGAGCCGTCTGAAGCAGATCATCTCCATCACTATTCCGTCCATTATGCCGATCATCGTTGTGTTCTCGATTTTGGCGATCGGCAACTTCCTGAATGCCGGTTTTGAGGACATTTTGCTGTTGGCTGGCAATCCGGTATTGCGGGATGTCAGCGACGTGCTGGACACGTACGTCTACCGGATTGGCATTCAGAACAGCCGATTCTCCTACGCTACGGCGGCGGGTCTATTCAAGGCGATCATCAGCGTATTGTTGTTGGCCGGAGCCAACTACTGGGCCCGACGGTCGGGGAACAGCCTATGGTAGGGCAGAAAGGGGAGAGATGCATATGAGGCTGTCAAACGGAGATCGGGTATTCGTTGGGTTCATCTACGGCTCTTTGGCATTGCTGGCATTTATCGCGCTGTACCCATTCTGGAACGCTGCCGTCATCTCGTTTAACTCGGGGACCGACACGATGCAGGGCGGCATTACGTTCTGGCCGCGCGAATTTACGCTGGAGAATTACCGCGTAGTGTTCAAGGACGAGCGCCTCATTGACGGGTTCGTCATTTCGGTGCTCCGCACGGTGACCGGTACTTTTCTCTCCATTGTAGCAACCGCCATATTCGCTTATGGCATATCCAAACGCGAGTTGATGGGCCGGAATTTTTATATGATCACCTGCATCGTGACGATGTACTTCAGCGGCGGACTCATTCCGAATTATTTGCTTATTCGGGAGCTGGGCCTGATGAATTCGTTCTGGGTTATGGTCGTACCAGGCATCATCAGCGTGTGGAATATGATTATATTCCGGACGTTCTTTAAGGGCATTCCGCCCGGCCTTGAGGAGTCGGCCCATATCGACGGTTCCTCGAACTGGGGCGTATTCTTCCGAATCGTGCTTCCGCTATCGGGACCGGTCATTGCGACGCTGTCGTTGTTCACGGCCGTGTATCATTGGAATGATTGGTTTGCGCCAAGCATTTACATATCCAACACGGATCTGCTGCCGATACAGACGAAGCTTCAGCAGATCCTCAATGCCAATATCATGATGGAACAGATGCAGAACATGGATGCCGCGGCGCAGGGCCGGATGAGCGCGATGAAGGCCGTTACGACCAAGTCCTTGTCCATGGCGACCATGATGGTGGCAACCGTCCCGATCCTGTGCGTATACCCGTTCGTTCAGAAGTATTTTGTGAAGGGCGTATTAATCGGTTCTTTGAAGGAGTAATTCACCAGCCATCTTGCCAAGGGTTTGAAGCGGCAGCTTTGACCATAGATGAATCATGAAGGGAGCACTTGGAATGAAAAAAAGGGGAAAAAGGCTTCTATCCGCATGGTCAGTCACGCTTGTCATCATTATGGCTTTAACGGGATGTTCGGGTTCGGGAGGGAATGCCGCAAGCCCGGAGAAGGAAGGCCCAAGCTCGCAAAACAATGAGAAACCAGCCGGAGAGGATACCTTTGTGCTGGGAGAGAAGCCGCTGGAATTCTCGTTCTATGGCCACTATGACTGGTATACGATGCCGGATTGGGGCGCGGATCTTGCAACCAAGTGGATCCAGGAGAACAAGAAGGTCAACGTGGTTCCGGTCAGCTCCGGCGGCGTTGCCAAGAACAAGCTCAGTACGATGATCGTGTCGGGGGAGCTGCCGGATGTCATATGGATGGAACGGGGCGCGGAGGTCGAGAAGCTGCGTGCCGAGGGCATGCTGGTGCCGTTCGACGATTATCTGGATAAATACCCGAATCTGAAAAAATGGGCCGGGGAGTCCACACTTGATTTGCTTCGCTCGCCGGACGGAAAGCTTTATCAATTCCCGAACTGGTATACAACGCAGCCGAACGGCAATGCCGGCTATCTCGTCAATAAAAAGATATACGAGGAGCTTGGATCGCCAAAACTGGAAACGCCGGATGATCTGTACGCCTATTTGAAGCAAGTGAAGGCAAAGTATCCGGATGTCGTTCCTCTTGAGGTTGGCCAATCGGCAGCGGGCGTGGACATCATGGTATCTGCTTTTGCCGAGAACCGCCCGTATACGTTCAACAGTATGATCGCTGTACCTCAGGGGGATCAACTCGTGTCGCTGTTTACGGATCCCGTTTATCGCGAGCTGCTTCAATACATGAGCCGATTGTACCGCGAGAAACTCATTACGCAGGATGCCTTCACGCAGAAGCTGGAGCAAGTCGAGCAGAAGATTCTGAGCGGCAACGTAGCGGTTTATGTAGCCTCCAGCCCGACCGAGTTCGGTTCCAAGGGCAACAATTTGCTGAAGGCGCAGGACCCGGATGCCGGTTACATCATGATATGGCCGGTACACAAGGAAGGATTGGATCGCGACAAGATTTTCCCGGGCGATTACAAGCAGCTAGGCTGGAATGTCAGCGTCATCACGCAAGCGGCGAAAGATCCGGAAGCTATCTTTGCATTCCTGGATTGGTTCACCGGTCCCGAGGGCCAGCGGACGATCATGTGGGGACCTGAAGGCTTGTACTGGGACGGGACGGACGAAGAGGACATGCCGCTGTTCACCGATAAATTCACCAGCGATGCGAAGGGGCGCGATGAGTTGATGAACGCCACGGTGAACTTCCAGTGGAACGGCAACACGGTGTATGTCGACAATTCCAAGATGAAATTCGAATCCACGCTGCCGCCGGAGAAGCGGAACTTTGAAACGTATTGGCAATCGGAGATTACCTGGAAGACGCAGATGAACACGACGGAGTACGTCAACCTCGATCCGGCAGGCGATTCCGAGGAGGGCATAATTGCGCAGCGCGTGTTCGAAATTTATGAGCAGGCCAGAGCCAAGGCGATCAGCTCGGCCTCCTCGGATCAGGAAGTGCTCTCGCTTCTGGATAAGGCAGAGGCAGATGCGCAAAAAGCGGGTTACGACAAGCTATTACAGTACAAAACAGCAAAATGGCAGGAGAATAAGCAGAAGATGAAAGCATCGAAATAAACGTCGCGGCGAAGCCGTCCATTCCTTCAGGGGCTAGCGGAATATGCGCTGGCATTCGCTGGGCAGGACGGCTTTATGAGCCGGGCATCATAGGAGAGATCATACTTGAATTACTACTTGGGAGTCGACGGCGGAGGAAGCAAGACGCTGGCAGTCGTGGCGGACGGGACAGGACGAATCGCTGGAAAGGGAATGGGCGGCTGCGGCAACCATCAGCTTGGCGCAGCGCGTGCGGAAGCAAGCATCAGGCAGGCCGTTGAAGAGGCGCTTGGGCAGGCGGGACTCGGGCGAGAAGACATCGCCTGCGCGTCGTTCGGGCTGGCGGGAGCCGACCGCGAGGCGGATTTCCGCATTTTGCGGCCCATGATCGGCGCCATGGGCTTCAAGAAACACCATATCGCCTGCGATACCGTCATTGCCATGAGAGCCGGCACAAGACAGAGGGACGGCGTTGTCCTTATATGCGGAAGCGGGACGAACGGTTATGGCGTCAATTCGGCAGGCGAGGAGATTCAGATCGGAGGATTCGGTTATGCGTTCGGCGATTTCGGCGGAGGCGCTGACCTGGCCGTTGAGGTGTTTCGGACGGTCGTTCGTTCCTGGGAGGGCCGCGAGAAGCCGACTTCATTGACGCCGCTCACGCTGGATGCGCTTAGGTTCGGCAGCGTGGAAGAGATGTTTCATCGATTTTTGGACGAGGGCAGAAGGGCGCCGCATACACTGGCGAGACTGCTGTTTCAAGCCGCACCCGCCGATGAAGCTGCAAGAGAGATATTGGAAAGGCAAGGCATGGAGCTGGGGAAGGTCGCCAGCGCGGTGATTCGTAAGCTCGGCATGGGAAATGACGCCTTCGATGTCGTGCTGGCCGGCAGCGTCCTGACCCGGGGAGAAAGGGATTATGTCGTTCCGTATATCGAGTCTCAGGTTCTTGCGGCAGCCCCGAATAGCCGGGTGCGTATATTGGCCCTTGAGCCCGCAGCGGGTGCCGTCCTGCTCGCAATGGATGAGAACGGCGTGGTTCCTGGCACGGCCGTGTATGAACAATTGCAGCATGAGCTTGCCGTGAAGGAGAGGAATGTGGAATGGGCACTGGATTGAAGGTTGCTGTTATCGGGGGCGGATCCTCGTATACCCCCGAGCTGATTGAAGGTTTCATCCGTCATTATGAGTCGTTTCCGGTGACGGACATCGTCCTCGTGGATATCCCGGAAGGCCGCCGTAAGCTCGAAATTGTAGGCGGTCTGGCCCAGCGGATGATTGAGCAAAGCGGATTGCCGATTCGCATTACGTTGACCTTGGACCGCCAGGAAGCACTGAGGAATGCCCATTATGTATCGACTCAGATGCGAGTCGGACTGCTGGAGGCCAGAGGCTGGGACGAAACGATCCCCCTGAAATACGGGATGCTCGGACAGGAAACGACAGGAGCAGGCGGCATGATGAAGGCTCTGCGGACGATACCTGTGCTATTGGATATATGCAAGGACATGGAGGCATTATGTCCGGATGCCTGGCTGCTGAATTTCACCAATCCTGCCGGGATGGTAACGGAAGCCGTCATGAAGCACTCCGGCATCCGCTCCATCGGCTTGTGCAACTCCCCCATCGCCGCTTACAAGTGGTTGTCCGGGCTTTACGAGGTGCCGGTCGAGCGAATCTACTGCGAGTTTGCCGGATTGAATCATCTGCACTGGATCAGCCGGATCGTGGTCGATGGAGTGTCGAAGCTGGAAGAGCTGCTGGCAACGGGAGGGAGCTACTCAGCTCGCAACGTGCCGCAGCTTGCCTGGAACGATACGCTGATTCGGGCGATGGGCGCGATTCCGTCCTATTATTTGAAATATTATTATCTCCACCGCGAGATGCTGGAGGAGCAGCAGGCTGCCGCGGCCAGAGGAGAGACAAGAGCCGAGACGGTCCAGCGTCTTGAGGACGAGCTGTTTGAGATTTACAAGCGGCCGGAACTTGCGGAAAAGCCGCAGCAGCTTGAGCAGCGCGGCGGCGCTTATTACTCCGAGGCGGCTGTCAATCTGATGAAGGCCATTCATACGGATAGCGGGGAGATTCAAACATTGAACGTAATGAACGGTGACACGCTGGACTTCCTGCCGGCCGATGCCAGTATCGAGGTGAACTGCGTCGTGACGAAGAATGGCGCGGTGCCGGTACCTGTCGAGCGAGTGCCGGTTGCGGCGATCGGCCTGATCCAAGCCGTGAAGACCTACGAGAGCCTGGCCATCGAGGCGGCGGTCACGGGAAGCAGGGAGAAGGCGCTGCTAGCGCTCAGCGCGCATCCGCTCATCGATTCCGTTGGTGCCGCGGAAGCGATGCTGGATGAGATGCTGGAGCGGAACCGTTCGTTTTTGCCGCGATTTTTCCAAAAGGACAAGGGCTAGGAAGCCAAATGAAGCCGACAAATTATTGTAACGCATATCATTTTTCAAGCGTCCATGCAGCCTGCCGTGATTTTGTTCCATCTGGGAAACGTCATATATGCTAGAATGGGATTAAGTTAATTTCAGGAGGCGTTCGAGATGAAAACAACAATCGTTCACGGGCAAACTTATATGGGGATTAGCGCATAATTGCCCTTAAACTGCGTGCTTCCCCGCCTATGAAAAGGGGAACAACGATTTGAAAACATGGATCTTACAGCAGTACGATTACCACGTATGGGCAAACCGGAAGGTTTGCGAATATTTGCAGGGGCTTTCGGAAGAGGCATACCGCAAGGAGATTGTCAGCGTCTTTCCATCCATTTATGACACGATGGTGCACATCTATGTCATTGATTCCGGCTGGCTGTCGTTCTTTAACGCGGGCGGAGTCACGGAAATGTCGCCTGCGTACTTGGAGAGTCTGAAGGATTCGATTGCTCGGTTGGTTGCGGAAACGGAAGGCAAGCGCATCGAAGAACTGGGCCAGCTAATGGACGATCTGGCGGCGCGCTTCCGGTTGTTTATCGAACAGCACGAGAATCTGGACGCCATCTATCCGTCCGGAGATTTTAGAGCCAGCTGCCTGGATTATATCCAGCATATAATTAATCACGGGACCTATCATCGGGGGAACGTAACAGCCATGCTCCGGCAAATCGGACATCCCGGCACGCCTACCGACTATGGCTATTATTTGTATACGTTAAGCCATTAAGCGTTCATGATTCAAAATGGAAAAGAGCCCGGAACATCGCGTTCCGGGCTCTTCTTTATGGGTCCGAATCACGCCTAGTCGGTTGTTGCGTTTCGGATCACGGACACGCTCGATTCCCTGACGATAAGCCGCGGCTCGAATTGCACGCGCTCGTATTGGCCGGTCTTTTGCTCGCGAAGCCGCTTCAGCAGCAATTCCGTCGCAAGCCGGGCTACTTCATCGCCCATGATGGACACCGAACTGATCTGCGGCGTCGTGACGGTGGTCCATGCATTGTTATCGATGCCGACGACCGCCACATCGTCGGGAACCCGAACCTTCAGCTCCTTAAAACGGTTGACGATGCCGATGGCAACCATATCGTTAACCGCGTAGATGGCATCCGGCATATGCTTCAGGCCATAAAAATAGTCCGCCGCGCGAACCCCCGTCTCAAACGAGAAGTCCTCCCCGAAATAGACAAGGGACGGATCGACTTTCTGCAGCGACTGCTCATAAGCCCAGTACCGCTCTTCGATTTTATCCTTGGGCGCACCGGCATAGGCGATTCGGCTCCGCCCGATTTTCAGCAGATGCTCCATGACAAGCCTGCCCTCCTGGCGTGCGAGGCCGACGATATCGGCTCTGTACTCTTCACCCAGTTGTTTTCCGTAATTAATGATGGAGACGGGGAGGCTCGATTTGTTGATGAGGTCGCCAAGCGTTTTGGGATAAGCCAGCGGCATGATAATCAGGCCGTCCACGTGCAGTTTTTTGATATCCCTGACGATTTCCAGCTCGTTCCGTGCATTTCCGGCCGTATTGATCTGAACGACCCGATAGCCGTGCTGTTTGGCGGTCTGCTCGACCGACCAGGCGATTTCCGGGATGATCGCATTTCGGATGTCAGGCACGGCCAAGGCGATTTGATTCGTCTGCCGGACCTTCAGGCTTTGGGCCGATGTATCTGGACTAAAGCCGATTTCTTCGATCACCTGCATGATCCGTGCTTTCGTTTTCGGACTGATGCCTTTGCTGTCGTTGATGGCCCGGGACACGGTTGCGATACCGACGCCCGCTTGTTTGGCGACATCTTCGATCGTTACTTTTTTGGGGTTCACCATATTCGATAAATTCCTCTCTATATCGGAAACGTTTCCTGTGTATGTGCGAATACAAGATGGGATTGGAGCCATTAACTATATTATAACATTAAGCTCGTCTCTCCATCACGGGATTCGCAGGGGAACAACTGGAACAAGCAAGCGATGCTGCATCAATCGCTGCATTTCCATGGAAAAGGCAGGGGAACGGCAGTCTGTAGTTGTCCATGACATTTCATACATTTTCGTGGAACGGGTTTGACAGATTGTCAAAACTGTGACATATTTGATTTCGGAAACGTTTCCTATTTCATTTTTATTTTTTCGAACCTATAAGGAGATGAAGACGATGCAAGCATTGCGCTGGCATGGAGTAAAGGACCTGCGTTTGGAGACGATCGCGGAGCCGCAAGCTACGAACGGAAAAGTGAAAATCAAGGTCGAGTGGTGCGGGATTTGTGGCAGTGATCTGCACGAATACGTGGCCGGGCCTATATTTATACCTGAGAATACGCCTCACGCCCTTACCGGAGAACAGGCTCCGGTGGTTATGGGACATGAGTTTTCCGGCCAGGTTGTAGAGGTTGGCGAAGGCGTTACGAAATTCAAGGTTGGCGACCGCGTGGTTGTAGAGCCTGTCTTTGCATGCGGATCATGCGAAGCTTGCAGACAAGGGAAATACAATCTGTGCGACAAAATGGGCTTTCTCGGGCTCGCCGGCGGCGGTGGCGGTTTCTCCGAATATGTCGCTGCGGATGAGCACATGGTTCATAAAATCCCGGACAGCGTTTCTTATGAACAGGGAGCTCTGGTGGAACCTTCGGCAGTCGCGCTGTACGCCGTGCGCCAAAGCCAGCTAAAGGCTGGGGATCGGGCGGTCGTATTCGGTGCCGGGCCGATCGGCCTGCTTGTCATCGAAGCATTGAAGGCGGCGGGAGCATCCGAGATTTACGCCGTGGAGCTGTCCCCGGAACGCAAGCAGAAAGCCGAGGAATTGGGGGCTATCGTCATTGATCCGAAGGCCTGCGAAGTGGTAGAAGAGCTTCATCGCCGTACCGGTGCCGGAGTCGATGTGGCATTCGAGGTGACCGGAGTTCCGCCGGTTCTCACCCAAGCGATCAACTCGACGAAGATCGGCGGACAGATTATGATTGTCAGCATCTTCGAAACCTCCGCTCCGATCGTGCCGAATGACATCGTGATGAAGGAACGTAACATTACCGGAATCATCGGCTACCGCGACGTATTCCCGGCTGTGATCAGCCTGATGGAAAAAGGCTTCTTCCCGGCGGATAAGCTGGTCACCCAGCGGATCAAACTGGATGAGGTTATCGACCGGGGCTTTGAGGCCCTGCTCAAAGAGAAAAACCAGGTGAAGATCCTGGTGAGCGCTCACTAATATCGAAGCTGCATGGCTTATGAAAGACCGCGTAACGCGGTCTTTTTTTCATTGGATGTTTGCTAATAAGATATCAAACTAGTCAATTGCATTCCATGGATTCCATGAGATTACATATATAACCAAATCTGATATACTCATAGAGTATTTTATCCAGGTATAGACAAATAAATCGAGTGGAGGGATTGGATGAATCAGAAGAGTTTGTTATCGGTTCGCAATATCCACAAAACCTATGATGGAGACGGATTTAAAGTTCAAGCGCTAAAGAATGTTTCGTTTGGGCTGGCGGAGGGCGAATTGGTGGCGATTATGGGAACCAGCGGCTCCGGTAAAAGCACCCTGCTTAACATTATCAGCTCCTTGGACACCCCGAGCTCAGGCAGCATCGAGTTAAAGGGAGAGGTCATGGACCATATCTTCGCGGAACCTCATGCAACCCGCTACCGACGAGAAAATATCGGTTTTGTATTTCAATCTTTTCATTTATTGAATGATTTAAGCGTAGAAGAGAACATGGCGATTCCCTTGATCTTGCAAAGGGCATCGGAGGCGGAGATTCAGCACAAAGTCCAGGACATGCTCACTCTGCTTGGACTTGCGAGCTGGAGGAAGAAACGGCCTGTTCAGCTGTCAGGGGGACAGCAGCAGCGGGTAGCCATCGGCCGGGCGCTGATTACGAATCCGCCGCTGCTGCTGGCAGACGAGCCTACCGGCAATCTGGATTACAATACCTCAAAGGAAATTCTTGAAGCTTTGGTGGAGATGAGAAGCGCCTTCAATCAAAGCATGATTATAGTAACGCATGATCCGAATGTAGCGGTCTATGCCGATCGGGTGTTATTTTTCCATGACGGTCAAATCGTGGATCAGTATGAGAGCGACGGAGAACGGAAGATAGAGCCGATATTGAACATATTCAAGAAGATGATGGAGTTATCCGCATGATTCATTCCCTACGAGGCATGGCCCTTCGTATACTGGCCCGTAACAAGTCGATTCTGTCCTTTTCCGTGATTAGCATAAGTTTGGCCGTGTTTCTGATGATCACGATGTCTTCATTCATGGCGAATGCCAACCGTTCCATAGACCACGAAGTGAAGTTGCAGTATGGCGATGTCGATATGGTGGTGGGATACACTAACGAAGTGGATCATGAGACATCAAATCAACGCATTATGGATTTAATGCAGTCCACAGGCGGGGTACGACAGGCCTCTCCGGTCATGCTGTCCCAGATGTTCGTTAATGATTTTGCTGCACCTGTAGCCGTTGCCGGTATTGAGGATGATGCGTTGTCGATGAGCCGATATCATTTCACAGCATATCCGGGACGCGAGGAGTTGATTCTGAACGAGTCGCTTGCAGAGGAGTTACAGCTGCGGGTGGGCAGTCGGATGAAGGTTGAAGGGAAAGCGTACACAGTCACGGAGATCATTGGCGATCCGGTTGCCGCTGCAGGTACCACATCGGATCTGCTGCTTATGAACCGGGAGGAAGTCAGGCAGATTAAGGCTGCAGGAGCCCAGCATGATGCGGTGTCAAGTTATGTGATGGTGCAGGCAGCGGATGATACCGACCTGCTGGTTCTGAGTGAGCAATTACAAGAGCTGGAGCCCGGGCTAACGATCGAGATTGCCGCGGAGAATTCAACATTAAAGGCGGGCTTGTCTATCTTGGGCAATTACATCCTGGTCATCTCGGTCCTGATTGTTATGGTCATCTCCCTGTTGATCGTGTCCAATTTCGAAGGCATGCTGCATAAATACCGCTTCCAATTCGCCGTTCTCAGGTCTATGGGCGCGCAAACCGAACAGTTGTTTAAGATGGTGTTCATCCAATGCACGGTTACGAATGGGCTCGGTGTTCTGAGCGGCTTGCTGGTATCCCTACTAGGTTACACTTACATTATCCCATGGATATCCGGACTGTTTCTGGTTCCGCTGACGGATAGCCGTTTTGATGTTGGAGTTGCGACGATGGTAGCGGTGGCAAGCTTTATCATCCTGGAGTTATTTATGTTGATTCCTGCTTACAGAAGCACCAAGATACTGCCACTTAAGATGCTGGAGATGAACCAGAATACCGATTTTAAAGGGCGGAAGGGACGAAAAACATTAGGGAAAGTGCTGATGGCGGCCTGCCTGTTTTTCATCCTCTTTGGGATCGCATTCTCGGGTACGCCGTCAGCTAACGCGGAGTTAAGCTTTTTAATGGGATTTCTATTGTTCGTATGGTCCGTGTTTACGATGGTTCCCGTATACCTTCCCGGTGTGTTGGCTAAGGTGTCGCCTGTGTTGAAGCTGCTAGGGGGGCGAGTTTCTTATGTTGCTGTCAAAAATCTTGTGCCGCAGGTCAAGAAAAACACCTTCGTTATTCTGACGATCAGCCTTGCCATGATGATTGCCGTCATCGGCTCATCTCTTCTGAATACGATACAGCATAACGAACGGAATTATATCAAGACGCAGTATGCCACGGATATTCAGGTAGTCGACCGGCTGGAGAACTCGTCATCGATTGACCCAGAACAATTAAAGCAGCGGATTTTGGAATTGGAGGGGATACAGGAAGTCAGCACTGTCAGCAGATTAAGCCCTGCCAAACAGGGACAAGACGATAGGGTTATCGACTATGCGTTGGCTGATTTGGACTCGTTGGCGGCTCAGCGGCTGCTGCCGAAAATTTCGGAGGTAGGGAATGCCGTTATCGTATCCAACCATTACGCTGACGAACATGCGCTAAGCATCGGCGACACGATTGCTTTGTCGGTATACCAAGAAGAGGATCCGGAGAACTTCAAAAATGCCGGAACATTGACGGTAGCGGCCATTACGGAGCCATTCCAACAGGCGGATATGTACATCGACTGGTCGAATAGCGCCTTCCATACAAAGTTTACGGTATTCGGAACCGCTTATGTAACGCCGGAGAATGAGCATGCGGCCTTGAAGCAGCTGCAAGGTATCAAGGGGCAGTTTCCAACGGTCAATATCAGCAGTTACGCCGAAGCTTTGGAGAATTCAAGCAATATGTACACGCGGGTATGGTCCTTTTTCCTAAGTGCTATCATTGTGATTATGCTAAGTGTTACCATCGGCGTATTTAATTCCCTGATTAACAACATCTATAGTAAGCGTAAAGAATTTGCGGTATTACGGGCCATTTCCGTGGACAAAAAGGGTCTTGTTCAGATCATTCTATCGCAGGTGCTGCTGTACCTATGTATCGGTATGATTGTGGGGATTTCGCTCGGGATCGTTCTGCTGTATGCATTTAGGCTGATTGACCCGGCACCTGTCCATATTCATGCAACATTCGTAACTGCGATCATGGGAATCATGCTGACACTGGCATTAGCCGTATTCATTCCATATGCCAGGAGCCTTGCGAACAAAAAGATTGCGTCCGAGCTGAATCATAGCCACGTATAGCGGTTGTACCAGCAATTGGCTGGGAGTAGGTCACACAGGCAATTTAATATTCAAGCTCTGACGCATGATACAAAAGAACGGCGATTTCCTCCTGCATGGACAGGAAGGCGATCGCCGTCTTTTTTGTTAAACCATTTCAATTTAATCCTTGATCAGCAAATAGATAAAGTAAGGCGCCCCGAGACAGGAAACGACCAAGCCGACCGGGATTTCGGAAGGGGCCATCAGGTTCTTGCCGATCATATCGGCCACAAGCAGCACCAGTGAGCCGAGAAGCGCGGAGACAGGCAGCATTCCCTGATGACGGGGCCCCACCAGCTTGCGTGCCAAATGCGGCGCTACGAGTCCGAGGAATGCGATGCCGCCGCCAACGGCGACGCAGGCGCCCGCCAGGGCAACGGAGATGAACAGCAGCGTTCTTCGCTCGCGCTCGACCGTAACCCCAAGCCCCGCTGCCGTGTGGTCTCCGAGGTTAAGCACATTCAAATTTTGCGATTTATATACGGCCCAAGGAACCAGGAACAGGATCCACGGAAGGATCGAAACGACATACTCCCAGCTTGCCCCCCAGATGCTGCCGGACAGCCAGATGGTGGCCTGCATGAAATTGTTAGGGTCCATCATCAGCTGGAATACGATAATCAGCGCCCCGAAGGCCGCGTTGATGCCGATCCCCACAAGCACCAGCCGGATCGGCGTGACGCCTTGCTTCCAGGCCAGCGAATAGATGAGGAAGGCGGCAAGAAATGCACCGACTAGCGCGGCAAAAGGCATGATATAGACGGACCATATGCCGGAACTGAACGAGCTTCCTTGAAAATAAAAAATATACAGTACGACGGCCAATCCTGCCCCGGAGTTGATGCCCAGAATGCCCGGGTCTGCCAGCGCGTTTCGCGAAACGCTTTGCAGTATGGCGCCGGAGACGGCGATTCCCGCACCGATCAGGATGGCAATGACCATGCGGGGCAGGCGAAAGTGCATCAGGACGGTATAATTCTGTTCGGAACCTGTCCCGTTGAACGCTTTGACCACTTCGGCCAACGGGATTTTCATCGTTCCCATATTCAGGCTGACCAGGAATACGGCAATGATAGCCAGCAGCAGAATCAAGGAGACGGAGATGATTTTTCTCGTTGTATTCATCGTTACAGCCCTCTCCCTTCGCGCCGTGCAAGATAGAGGAAGAAGGGAACGCCGATCATCGCCGTAATTGCGCCGACCGGCGTCTCAAACGGAGGATTGATCATCCGCGCACCCACATCGGCAAACACCAGCAGAAGTGCTCCCATGACGGCGGAGCAAGGGATGATCAGCCGATAGTCGGGTCCGACGATGAAGCGGACGATATGCGGGATGACAAGCCCCACGAATCCGATCGTTCCGCCTACAGCCACCGCTGCGCCTGTCAGCAGCAGCACAACGAGCGTGCCCAGGAACTTGACGGTTCCCGTTTTTTGGCCAAGCCCGGTAGCGACTTCCTCGCCCAGGCTCATGACGGTAATGGATCGGCTGAGCGCCAGCGCAATCAGCAGCCCGACGATGGCGACGGGGATCAGAAGTTTCACGTTCACCCATTGCACGCCCGACACGCCACCGGCATACCAGAAGCTGATATCCTTGGCAACGTTAAAGCGGATGGCAATGGCCGAGGATATCGAGCTAAGCAGCGCGGTAACGGCTGACCCGGCCAAGGCCAGCTTGACAGGCGTCAATCCCCGTTTGGATAACGAGCCGATCAGCAGCACAAGCCCAGCCCCCAGGCCGGCGCCTGCAAAAGATAACAGCATGAGCGCAGTAATGGATGGCGACTCCATAAAGGCAAACCCGATCGACATCATGAAGGAGGCACCGGCGGTGACGCCCATAATGGAAGGGGAGGCGAGCGCATTCCTTGTCATGCCCTGCATGATGGCTCCCGATACGGCCAATGAACCGCCGATCAGCGCAGCCGCCAAGGCCCTTGGCATTCGAAGTCTCTGGATAATCTGGTGCGGAGTGGAATCGGCATCGAAGCGGACAAACGCCTCCCATATGGTGGACAGTTTAATGTTCGACGCGCCATAGATAATCGAAGATGCCATCGCGGCAGCCAGCAGACCAAGCCCCAGGAGAATGACGGCCGCCGCTGTTTTGGGACGGTAAATGGATTTTGCGGTTGTTTTGTGATTGGGATGATTTGCCTGCATGTTCACCTAAACCTTTATGTTGATAAAAATATTGAAATAACGTATTGTAAATGAGAATGAATTTCATTATCATGGTTAGTGTTATTATATCACTTCATGCGTAGAATGCTAGTGATTGCGCCAAAAAAATATACATAGGGGGAAACGAAAGATGAGTCTTTTCAAGAAAAAAATATGGATTATCGCAGGACTGCTGGCGGCTTTAACGCTGCTTGCAGCTTGCGGTAACAGCAAGGACGCAGCCGGTAACGAGCCGACGGGGACGCCAACGCCAAGCGAGCAGAACGGCGGCACCGAAGCCAAGCCGGAGGAAGGAAGCACGGAAGCGAAGACGGAACGAACGTTGACGGACGCCATGGGCCATGAAGTGAAAATTCCGGCTGAGCCGAAACGGGTGATCGCTTCTTACTTGGAGGATAACCTGGTGGCATTGGGCATTACCCCGATCGCGCAGTGGTCGGTCAAGGGCGGAAGCGTCCAGGATTACCTGCAGGATGCGTTAAAAGACGTGCCGACCATTGAGCATGATCTTCCTTTTGAAGCGGTAGCAAGCTTTAAGCCGGACCTGTTGATCATGGACTCCGCTTCTATGGTAGAAGGCAATAAATACAGCCAGTACAGCAAGATTGCTCCTACCTACGTCATCGGCAACGAAGTCAATAACGATTGGCGCGAAGAGCTGAAGAAAGTGGGCGAAATCTTTGGCATGGAGGAGGAAGCTCAAGCGGCGCTTGATCGTTACGAGCAGAAGGCCAAGGATGCCAGGGATCAAATCCAACAGGCGATCGGCGGTGAATCCGCTGCGGCTATATGGCTTGTCGGCGGCAAATTGTTCGTTGTCAGCGAGACGCTGTCCAGCGGCGCCGTTATGTACGGCGACTTGGGACTTACCGTACCGGGCGTGGTGAAGGAAATCTCGGCATCGGCTACCGGCAACTGGTCCTCCATTTCCCTGGAGAAATTGGCTGAACTCGACGCGGATCATCTGTTCTTTATTAACAGCGACGGCGAAGGCGCCGAAGTGCTTCAGGATCCGCTCTGGGCGAATATTCCGGCCGTCAAGAACGGCAACATCTATGAATATGGAAAAGATACAAGCTGGCTTTATACCGGTACGATTGCCAACAGCCAGATCATTGATGACGTGCTGGAGAGTTTGGTGAAATAAACGTTGTCAGATTAAACAAAGCAGCCGTCTTCCGAAATGTCGGGAGGCGGTTTTTTGGTATGGATATGGATAAGAATATGCGCTAAGATAACTTGCAAACCTTGAGCAGGAAAACACGGGCACTCACAGAACTAGTTAGCGAGGTGGGAATCATGATGCCGAAGTATATGCCGGACTTATCCAACATCCAGACCAAGCTGCACCGATACTGCATGCGAATCTCGGGGGATCCATGGGAAGCGGAGGATCTGCTGCAGGATGTCATGATGAAGGTGATACGGGCCGTTGAAACCGACCCTGGAAAACATCTGTCCAATGCCTATTTGTTTCGCATCGCAAGCAACGCGTGGAAGGACCGACTGAGGAAGGATAAGCCCGGGATGAGGGTTTCCGAGAATGTGTTAGGAGATAGGGCGGCCGAAGATGACGGCTTATCCACCAGGGAGCTTTTGGAGGTTTTAGCTGACCGGTTATCGCCACGTGCGATGGTGATTTTGCTGCTTATGGACGTATTGGATTTCACGGCCAGGGAGACGGCCGAATTTCTCTCCATGTCCGAAGGGACGGTTCAGGTGTCGCTCGGACGTGCGCGAGCCAGGCTGAAGAAGCTGCATCGCATACAGCAAACAGGCGATGAACCTAAGCCACAGGAGAGAGACCCAGCGGGTACAGCCGCAGCACTGGATATGGATGCGCTTGTGATAGCTTTTCGAAGAAGAGATCCCCAAGCGATTTGTACTTCGTACCTTCAACTGACCAAGCTGCGCATCAGAATAAGCAAATTGAGCCGGGTTGGCGGAGTCCTTGCATTTTATATGGAAGATCCGGATGGAAACGTGTGGAAACTTACGGAATAAAAATTTGGACCCTGTTTGGTTTTAGCTCGAAATATCGTTTCTTGTGTGTTGGAAGCTATATAAGCAAATCAAAGAGGAGGAAGATTTTTTGATAAAATCCCTATTGTACGGCGTTGGCATTTTCGTGCCGGTGAGTGATCTAAAGCGTTCGACGGCCTGGTATACGGAAATGCTCGGTTTTGAAGTGATTCACACGGATGAACCGAATGCGGTTGTCATGCGAATGAACGATGAGAAGGTATCCTTTTGCCTCGTGCGTTCCTATCAGGTGAAGCAGCCGGAATTTCCCAAGAATGATTATGGCGTGGGGCAATATTTCAACCTGCATACCACGAATGTGAGTGAAATCCATCAACGACTGGTTGCCAAGGGAGCCGACGTGACTGAAATTGAGGATTTTGGCGGGTTCAAAGGATTTTCCCTGACAGATCCGGACGGCAACCGCTGCGGGGTGACGGAGTAGCGACGGCGAGGAGCAGAATGGTTATAACCGACGAGCATTTTGTTCGTCCAGATGATCGAATAGGAAAAACACCCATCTCATTGCCTTGGCATGGATGGGTGTTTTTGCTGCGGTGATTATCGAATGGGCATCGACAGCCGTATCAATTCCATTATTCCTGATCCCGACAATGCTCTTCGGCCGCGGAGGTGAACTCCTCTTCGTTCTCGGAAGCCAGCTTGTCCCCGTATTGATCCAAACGTTCAGGGCTGCTGGAAGGGCCGTCGTTCTTAGGCTTGCTGTTTCTGCCAGTCATTTGCTGCACTCCTCCTTTCGTGGGATTCTCATCGATTGGGTGCGAAATGACCGCACTCCGTTTACGTTTATGTTGTTCCTGATTTGGGGCGGGATTATGCACGCAAGGCCTCATCTTATCGTTTCATGAAGTTATGATGAAAGGGGCGAAGCTTCTTGTTCGTTCCACCCGTGACATGATACCATTATAGAATTTAGAAGATTCATAGATTCAACGCGCAAAACGATATGGATACCACGGAGGTTACGATATGAAGCTAGTATCATGGAACGTCAACGGATTGCGGGCCTGCGTTACGAAAGGCTTTATGGATTATTTTAATGAGGCGGATGCCGATATATTTTGCGTGCAGGAAACGAAACTGCAAGCGGGACAGATCGAGCTCGATCTGGGTCCGGAATATCAGCAGTATTGGAACTATGCGGAGAAGAAGGGATACTCGGGAACGGCGGTATTTACGAGAATCGCCCCATTGTCCGTTCGCTATGGTCTGGAGGAAGACAGCGAGCCCGAGGGCAGAGTGATCACGCTGGAGTTTGAGGGCTTCTATCTCGTGAACGTATACACGCCGAACGCGAAACGCGACCTGAGCCGGCTGGATTATCGGCTGGAGTGGGAGGAACGGTTCCGCACTTACCTGCTTCAGCTCGACGAACGCAAACCCGTGATCGTATGCGGGGACTTGAATGTGGCGCACCAGGAAATCGACCTGAAAAATGCCAAATCCAATCATGGGAATTCCGGCTTCACGCTGGAGGAGCGCGGCAAAATGACCGATCTGCTGGCAGCGGGCTTTATCGATTCCTTCCGCCACTTCTACCCCGACCGTACGGACGTATACAGCTGGTGGTCCTATATGGCCAAGGTGAGGGAGCGGAATATCGGCTGGCGCATCGATTATTTCCTGACGTCTGCCCGTTTAGCCGAGAAGCTGAAGGATGCCGAGATCGACTGCCATGTGCTCGGAAGCGATCATTGCCCTGTGAGTTTGACGCTTGAGTAATTCATTAACATAAATACGGATCTTGTTAAAAAAGCCAACCGGCGAACGGGGAGACTGGTATAATGCCACGACCCTATTTGCCGGTTGGCTTTTCATTCGGCGAACCTAAGCCCCTTATCCAATCTGATGCTTCAGCTTGTCCAGAAAGATCGATGCCGGCTTCGACAGGTGGTGGGTTCCGGGCTGTACCCACCCGAAGGAGGAAGCGGCGAGGCCGGGGGGCATCTCCAGCTCCAGCGTCACGATGTTTCCCGAAGGAACGGAAGCGAAGCTGGCGAAGGACAAGTCGACCCCTACCGTAACCGCCACATTCTCTTCGACGAGCTTCTGTATGACCCTCGTCTGGTTGGTGGAGAATAACACATCCATGTCCCCGTACTGCTCCTGGAATACATCCATCAGCTTGAACAGATTGTCATCCTTATACAATACCAAGGGATATTCTCGGAGCTCTTCGGGCGTGATCGATTGCCGCATGGCGAGAGGGGATTGGCGGCTGACCCCCACTACGAATTTGCTCTCGAGGAGCTTCCCGAAATGCAGGCCGCGATGCTGATGAATGATGGATTCATCGACGAAGATCAGACCGATATCCGCGTGATTCTGCTTGATATCCTCAATAATATCGAGCGTCGCTTTCTCCGTGATGTCGAGTTTGATTTGCGGAAAGTCTTTTTTGAACCGGATAATGGCATCGATGGACAGCGTTAAAGGCACCGGTACGGTAGCAATCCGCAATGACCCGCCAAGCAAATTAGAATAGCCTTCAGCCTCTGCCTTCAGCTCCTGAAATTGCTCCAAAATGGCATAAGCCTTCTGCAGGATCCGCTGACCTTCGGCTGTAGGTACGGCACCAAGCCGCGAACGGGTGAACAAAGAAAAACCGAACTCGGCTTCCAGGCTGGACACGGCTTGGCTCACCGCGGAAAGGGTGACGTTGCAATTCTGGGCTGCCTTGGTTAACGATCCTGTCTTGGCCGTCTCCACGATATATTCCAATTGTTCGAGATTCATATGACTTCATCCTTAATTTAAATTTAAGTAACATTAATTATGTTTAAATTTACTTAAATATAACCCGGCATTACAATGAACACAAGGACATGGACACACAATGTTCAAATCATAACGCTATTTTACCCTAGGAGGTCATTGATAATGTCAGAACAACGTGTAGCGGTAATTACCGGTGGAGCGAGCGGAATCGGCCGTCAGGTTTCCCTTAAATTCGCAAGAAAAGGCGATCGTGTCGTCGTTGCCGATTTTAATGAAACTGCCGGGCAAGAGACCGTCGATATGATCAAAGCAGAAGGCGGTGAAGCTTCATTCGTTCAAGTCGACGTTTCCAAACAAGAAAGCGTCGAGGCGCTTGTGGATAAAGCGGTTGAGCTCTACGGCCGAATCGACGTCATGCACAACAATGCCGGCATTGGCGGCGCCGGGCCGGTCCTTGAACAAAATATGGATCTTTACCATCGCACGATTAACGTGAATCAGCATGGGGTTGCCTACGGTATCATCGCGGCAGGCAGAAAAATGAAAGAACTGGGCATTAAAGGCGTTATCATCAACACGGCTTCCGTATTCGGCTTCTTGGCTTCGCCGGGAACATTTGCTTACCATGCGACAAAGGGTGCCGTCATCATGATGAGCAAATCCGCCGCGCTTGAACTGGCGCCATACGGCATTCGTGTCGTGGCTGTTGCTCCTGGAGCCGTCGATACACCGATCATCCAGGGTTATAAAGATTCCGGCATGCTGGATTCCATGAGAGCCAAAGTCATGGGCGGAGAATTGACGCAGCCCGAAGTGGTCGCCGATACCGTGTATCTCGTGTCGCTGGACGAAGCGGCTGCGATTACGGGCAGCGTGGTCATGGCCGACCAGGGCTATGCTTCATTCAAATAATCCGTTTGGTGTTTTATGGTAGCAGATATAGCGCATTAAACATAAAGAACCTCTCTTTGGAAGGAATGCAGGCTGAAGCCTCCGTCACACCAAAGGGAGGTTTTCTTGATTTTCCCGTCAAAAAATTTCCTCTCTCCGCAAAAAACAGTTAAAATAGAGGGGAACTTGGCAGACCATACAAGGTATGAAACGACGGATACGAAAAGAGAGGTATATAAATATGATCATTAAACCTAGAACACGCGGATTTATTTGCACGACATCCCATCCTGTAGGCTGCGAAGCCCAAGTGCAGGAGCAGATCGATTATGTACTGAAGCAGCCTGGAATCGAAGGGCCGCGCAATGTGCTGGTCATCGGCGCATCCACGGGGTATGGCTTGTCGGCCAGAATAGCTGCCGCATTCGGCGCCCGGGCGAATACCGTGGGCGTGTATCGTCCAAGCCAGGCCACCGAGAAACGGACCGCATCCGCGGGCTGGTACAATTCGGCCGCTTTCGAGAAGGCAGCGGATGCCGCCGGCTTGAAATCGTACAGCGTGACGGGAGATGCCTTCACACAGGAGACGAAAGCCAAAACGGTTGAGCTGATCCGCAAAGAGCTGGGCCAGGTCGATCTCGTGGTCTACAGCGTTGCGTCGGCTCGCCGCACGCTCCCTGAAACAGGCGAGACGGTCAGCTCGGTATTGAAGCCGATCGGACCGGCGTATACCAACAAAACGGTTAACTTCCACACCGGTGAAGTGACGGAGGTTACGATTGAACCGGCAACGGAAGAGGAAGTGAAGAACACCGTTGAGGTCATGGGCGGCGACGATTGGGAATTGTGGATGAACGAACTGGCGGAAGGCGGCGTATTGGCTCCTGACGTGACCACGATTGCGTTCTCCTATATCGGCTCCGAGATTACCAAAGCCATTTATCGGGATGGATCCATCGGACAAGCCAAGGATCACCTGGAGGCCACGGCGCTGAAACTGAACGAGAAGCTTGCCACCGGAGGCGGACGCGCTTACGTTACGGTGAGCAAAGCGTTAGTGACTCAATCCAGCTCGGCGATTCCGGTCGTGCCGCTGTACGTATCGGCGCTGTACAAAGTCATGAAGGAAAAGGGGCTGCACGAGGGCTGCATTGAGCAGATTTACCGTCTGTTCTCCGATCGTCTCTATAACGGGCAAGAAACGCCGGTCGACGAGAAGGGCCGTATCCGTATCGACGATTGGGAGCTTCGAGAGGACGTGCAGGCCGAAGTAGCCGAATTGTGGAGCAAAGTGACCAGTGAAAATATCGAAGAATTGACCGACCTTGCCGGTTACCGCCGCGAGTTCTTCCAGCTGTTCGGCTTTGAAACCGACGGCGTGGATTATGATGCGGATGTAAATCCCGTGGTCGACAATCCGAAAGCCATTTAATTGAGCAAAGGCGAGCTCCGGAAAGGATCCGGGCTCGCTTTTTTATATCGCCAAGGGGTAAACCTGAATATGCGCATCCGCAGCGTACCATTTCCCGGAATAAAATTCCCTGATTCAGGTTATAGGGATGTAGATCTGGGTCTTCGAGGCATGCACCGAGGTTCTCAGCTCCAAGCTGTAGTGTTCGGGGTTCGGCATAAGTCCGCGTTGTTTCAGCAGCTGAAGAACATAGGAATAGGACTGGTCGGTATCCTCCCGTTCGGAATGACCCTCATGGGTGTACATCGCATACTCCTGCGTTGGCAGGGTTAAACTCACCATCCGCTCCGGCATATCACGGATCGTGCTGACCTCGAACCCTGCTACATAATGATAGATCGGCTGCCGATTCAAAACAGCAGCAATAAACAAGGGGTTCGTCGTTTTATGGCGGATATAGGGAATCTCCTCCATCCGGTTTTGAAGCTCATGCCACAGCCTGGGCTTGAGGGCCTGAGACATGTAATAGGCCGTGAAGGGGAGCTTCATCTCCAGGCCGACGATCAGCGTCCGCGGTTTGATGATCCGCTGAATGGTCTCGTTCGTCTGCTCGGATCGTTCCCGCTTCTGCCGAGAAGTCAGGATGGAATAGCCGCCATTCTTTCCTTCATTGGCGTATAGGGGAACGCCTAAACGAGACAGTTCATGAAGATAGCGGAGCATCGTACGATACGAGACCGAGAATTCCTCGGCCAACTCGCCGACGGTGAAGTTTTGCCGTTCATACACTCGCTGCATGACGTTAAGGATCCGTTCGGTTTTGGGCATAAATCTGCTCCTTGGGTATTTTTTATACTGTGACAGTTTCTGGCATAGTTCAAGTATATAATGAAACTAAAAAGAGGATAAAGGAGTATTTACCGATGAACATCGATCAACGAAATGAAGCAGCGGTTACGAGAAAGCCGGCATTTCAGGCGGTTGGATTGAAGTGGGAGGGCACATTTGCCGAGGCAGGTGCGGGCGGAATCCGCGCGGTGCAGCGGACGCTGCAAGAGCGGCTCGCGGAGATTCCTCACGCAATCCATGCGGACACCCTGCTCGGGTTATCTTACCACGCGGCTCCCGGCGGTGACGGATTCATCCATTATGCGGTCGTCGAAGTGGAGCGGATTGAGGAAGTACCGGAAGGGATGGTTACGATATCCGTTCCCGCGTTAACCTATGCCGCTTGTTCCCATCGCAAAGGGCAGAGCATCGACCAATCTTACAACAATATCTATGCCTGGATTGCGGAACAAGGCTACTCGGAATACAATCCGGATCATTTAACGCATTTTGAACAGTATCCGATGAGTCAAGACCCGTACACGGATGACCCTGAGTTTATGATCATGATTCCCGTTCAAACCGAATAGCCGGATCTGGCAGGAACACCGCAGGCAACAAGGACGGGCTTTCTAGCCTTATATACAAACTTAAACTTATGCGAAAAGCTGCAAACCGCTCTGATGAAGAGCGGTTTTTTATATATTGATCTTGATGCGTATGAGGATATCTTGTTTATCTGCCTGCAGAACGCGTTAATCAGTATAGAGTAAACGATTCAAAGCACCTTCCCCTTACATGACAACGACGACGAGGAGGAATGCCTGGGATGTCTGCTGAACAAATCGGTATGAGTTTGCTGTTGATCTGTCTTGCATTATTGATAGGAAAATGGGTGAGAACACGGATTAGGCCTTTTCAGAGGTGGTTTATTCCCGCCTCGATCATCGCTGGACTGCTGGCATTGCTGCTTGGCGAGGAAGTGCTTGGAAGTCTGGTCCGCTATATCGGATTTGAGGATGCTGCCCTGGCACAAGGGCTGTTTCCCGATTTTACGCTGGAAGTATGGGGAGCGCTGCCGGAGCTACTGATCAGCGTTATTTTTGCAAGCCTGTTTTTGGGCAAAGAGATCCCCGGGGTGAAGAAAATATGGGAGATTGCCGGACCGCAGCTTACTTTCGGGCAGATGATGTCCTGGGGGCAGTATGTTCTCGGCCTTCTGCTGGCGGTGCTTTTGCTTGTCCCGTTTTTTGACATGCCGCCCGAAGCCGGCGCTTTAATTGAGATCTCCTTTGAAGGCGGACACGGAACCGCAGCCGGGCTTGCCGGTACGTTTGAACAAGTCGGTTTCGAGGAGGGGACGGATCTCGCCCTTGGACTTGCAACGGTCAGCATGCTGAGCGGTGTCATCATCTGCATCTTCCTGATTAACTGGGGTGCCAGAAACAATAAGACTGAGCATATTGAGACGCCGGGTGACATGCCGTCTGAGGAGCTGAAGGGAATGGTTGCAGAGAAAGAGCAGGGATCTGCGGGCAAGCTGACGACAAAGCCTGAATCCATTGAGCCGCTGACCCTGCACATCGGGTTGATTGCCGCTTCCATTCTGATTGGATACGTTGTGCTTGAAGGATTCATTCTGCTTGAAAAATGGACGTGGGGGCGGAATACGGACATGGAATTTATGACGTATGTCCCGTTGTTTACGTTTGCGATGCTCGGCAGCGTACTGATTCAAATCGTACTGGGGCGAATGGGAAAGAGTTACTTGATCAGCCGTGGGCTTATCGTACGGATTCAAGGCTTGGCGCTGGATCTTCTAATCGTCAGTGCGCTGGGCACGCTGTCCCTGTCCGTAATTGGGGATAACCTCGTCCCGTTTCTTATGCTTGCGGCGGTTGGGCTTGGATGGAGTGTGTTTACCTTCATGATTCTCGCGCCCCGCATGATTCCGAAGCATTGGTTCGAACGGGGGATGGCCGATCTGGGACAGTCGCTTGGCATGACGGCCACAGGGCTTCTGATGCTGAGAATCGTGGATGGAGACAACCGTACCCATTCTGTCGAAAGTTTTGGCTATAAGCAGCTGCTGTTTGAGCCAATCTTGGGCGGCGGCTTGTTTACGGCACTCTCGGTGCCCTTGATTTATCAATTTGGGCCTTATCCGGTACTCATCGGCACGGCATTGTTAACGGCGGGATGGTTGGCGCTGGGGCTGTTTCATTTCGGCAGGAAAACATGATGGGGACTCACTGCACCATAGTCGGCCGTGATTTATGACTTTTGATGCGGTGAGCCCCAAAACATGCCTTCAACAGAAAACTTATTGGGTCTTTCGAATAACAGGAATCCATAATTCGTTCTTATACTCGTCCGGGGGAAGATAGCATTCGATTGCAGGCAGCGGCGCAAGATCGTAGGCATGGGACGGAATCCACTCGGTGTAAAGACGTTTCCACATCTCCGCAATGCCCTTCGGATCTCCTTCCAGTTCGAATACCGCCCATGCAGCGGCAGGGAAATGTCGCAACACCATCGGTTCCGGAGGATTATGCGTCGATACGACGGACATGATGTAGTCGAAATACTCGTTCTTCCCGTAGTCGCCGTCTGCACAAACCCCGAGAATTCCCCGGATGGGGTGCTCATGCGCACGATAGTTCCACAGCTTGTCGAAGATGCCTTCCGCATGGGCGTCTTTCCAGAGAAAAGGAACCTCTTCATAGGCGCGCTGCGTGCTTACTTGCTTCTTGAAACCGACAACGGAAAATGCCTTCATTTCTTCGATTCTGTAATTCATTTCGGCAGCCCCTCGCATGGAGAATTGAAAGGAGATGCGGGGATAGGCCTTCAGCTTGGTACCGGCTTGGCGAGCGGCCGTCGGCGTTGTGCCGTGCATGTTCTGGAATGCACGCGCGAACGCCTCCGGGGAATCATAGCCGTATTTAAGTGCAAGGTCGATGACCTTGATGTCGCTGTTTTGCAGCTCGTAAGCGGCCAGCGTCAATCTCCGTCTCCGTATGTATTCGGAGAGCGTGACATCCGTAATGAACGGAAACATGCGTTGAAAATGGTATGCGGAGCAGCAGGCGACCTTCGCCGCTTCAGCGTAATCGATCTCTTCGGTTATGTTCGCTTCTATATAGCCGATGGCTTCATTCATCCGCTGGACCCAATCCATCCGGTCATCATCCTTTCTAAGATCAATATATAAGATGCTGCAGCGGATAGGCCTAGCCGTTTCTGTACAGTTTTCGCTAGCCATGCTATTCCGCGGGCGGGCATTCCATTTGAAACGCTGAGATGCATACGCCGCTTAGCGGTCTGCGGCATTCGGATTCGGATGTCCATATTTTACGAGCACATGCCACAGCTGTTTGAGATGCTGAAAAGTTTCTTCATAGGATCCCCAATCGCTCCAATGGCTTGGATCATCCTCCAGGTGAGCAGCCGCTTTTCCGATGATGGCCGCATCCAGGACGCCTTTCGAGCCTGCGTACCTCTGGTCGATCCGCTTGGCCAGCGGCGGCATGGCGGGTCCCCGGAAGTCATCGGGGACATCCTGTACGGCAAGACGGAACCCCGGATGCCAGGACAGGGCAAGATGATATCGCTCACACAGCGCATGGAGCTGGCGGCCGATCGGGGTATGCTTGTAGGACGGATCGGCAACCAGGGCCTCCGCATCGCTGGACAAGTCGATGGGACCATGGATCTGTGCTTCTATATAATCGTCCAAGGAGCGGCCCACCGGTCCTTCCGGACCGGTATGCGATGAAGGAAGATGAATCAGCCGCTCCAGCATAGCTGGAATATTTACATTCGGCGTACCCAAGGCCGAGCCGGTGGATTCCACTTGCTGCAAGAGCGCTGCGAGAATCGAATCCCACTGACGGATGGTGCCTACAAACTCGGGACCTGCGTGACTGTCACCGAATGTAAAGGTGCTGCGCTTCAATATGCCCGGGGACAGCACCAGAAAACAAGAACCGAAGCGGGGAGACCCCCCGTCAGCATAATTCATGAGATTGAGTGCGCCGTACTTCGGCCGCTCGTCATGGCGAACGCCGGGCTGCTGGTAGGCTCCGCCAAACAGGAGCCGTTCCCATTGGTCGCGGTCGCCGCCCGGGTAGGCCGTACGGCTTCCGTTGGTCACGCTCGTGATGAACTGGTTATGATATACGCCTTCCGTCAGGAGAGATTCGATAACGGAGCGGCCTGTAGGCAGTATCCGATCCGGATGGAAATTCAACGTGACCCGGGCATGCTTTTCGATGAGCTTTAACTGTCGGCGCATCGTCACGGATTCTTTTCCATGTTTTCGTAAAATATGCTCCGTCATGGCCGAGGTGCTCTTCCGTGCGCTCGCCGCTAACGATTCGACATGAAGAATCGCTTGTTGCTGCGCTTCGGTTAACCGTTCGCTCATTGTTGGAACCTCCATACCTTCATACTAAAATACAACGATACGATATTTCTCACTTCTATCCCCGATGCGTAGATTCCTCTATGGATGCGGATTTCGTGTTTCAGGAGTGGTGGACGAAGAGAACATCCGAAATGATTGCCCGAGGGCAAGACGTCATGCTTTAATGTAACTACATAAACGAATCCAAGGTGATGGAGGTTTACCCTATGCAGCCCAATTTCAGCATTCAGGATAAAATCGCAATCGTGACGGGTGCCAGCAAAGGCATCGGTTACGGATTAGCCCAAGCGCTCGCAGCGGCAGGCGCCAAGGTTGCCGTCATGGCACGAAGCAAAGCGTCGCTGGATCGATTGGTTGAGGAGATCTCCCGGGCGGGAGGCCAGGCCAAGGCCTATGAGCTGGATGTGCGCAATGTGGAGCAGATCCGATCCATATTTGGACAGGTAGCCGAGGACTTTGGCCGGCTGGATATCGTGGTCAATAACGCGGGTTTAGGAGAGGGCATGCTCGCTGAAGACATTACGGAAGATTATTGGGACGAGATGATGGACGTTAATTTGAAGGGCGTATTTTTCTGCTGTCAGGCTGCCGGCCGCCTTATGCTGGAGCAAGGCTATGGAAAAATCATCAACGTCAGCTCGCAGGTCAGCATCGTCGGGATTACCGAAGGCGCTGCCTATTGCGCCTCCAAGGGCGGCGTTAACCAGCTGACGAAGGTGCTGGCGCTGGAGTGGTCCAGCCGGGGCGTCAACATCAATGCGGTCGGTCCCACCTTCATCCACACGCCGGGAACGGCCGAGAGATTGGACTCTCCCGAGTTCCGGGACGGCGTATTGGCACGGATCCCGGCAGGCCGGATCGGCACCATAGGCGATGTGGCCGGCGCCGTTATCTATTTGGCATCACCGGCATCCGACCTCGTTACGGGCACCTTGCTGCTTGTGGATGGCGGCTGGACGGCACAATAGGAATGACGGAATAAGCCTGAGTGAGCTGAATCCGGCGGCCCGACAATTCTTTGATCGTTTGCCCTACAGCCAACCAGCGCCGCTTAGCACTGTCGATTGAAGGCGCCAAGACGATGGAGACGCATCAGCGGCGAATCGATAAGACGATAACGATGCTGAACGAGGGACGTGCGCAGAAAGACGGTGAATTCCTTCCGGTCAAATCAAAGAACCCGGTTCTGCCTTGGCAATACCGGGTTCTTTTTATGGCGGTTATTTTAACGGAACCTGCTTGGACAATGCTTCGAATTGCTGCAGATGCGGAGCAATCTTGGTTTGAATGCTCTTGAAATATCGGAGCGCGGCGTCGTTCTGACGCTGCTCGGCCGCCGAATTGGCCGGGAAGATCGAGTATTGATGGTTGACGGAACCATTCTTGTATTGAGCGCTGAACATCGTTCCGCTCGCCCAGTTTTTCTTCATGTTTTGATTGGTGCCCATAATCACGAGCATTTCCTTGCCCTTTTTGTAGGTAAAGCTGTAATCGGGATCGGCCACGGCATGAATGACATCGTATCCGCTTTGGAAGACGCCTGCCTTGAATATCCCTTTCTGGATCTGGTTCCATCGGACGGACCCGTCCGGCAATGTCACCTTATGGGTCAGGATGCCTTCGCCATCCATTTTGTCATGGTTCCAGCGTCCGCTGTACACCACCTTATGCGCTTCGCCGTCCAATTGGTATTCGTTAATGTATTTACCGCTCCCGGCACGCTTCCCGTCCATGAAATCGCCGGAATATTGTTTGCCGTTGCCCCACTTGATGGTGCCGCGTCCGTTAGGCTGGCCGTCAGCCGCTTCGCCGTAATAGGACGTCCGTTCGGAAATTTGTATCCATTCCTTGGCGGAGGCCGCGTCGGCAGATGCCGGCTGCAGGGCCAGAGAAGAGACTGTAAGCGAAGCGGTGAGCGTTAAGGTTACTGATAATGCCGTTCGTTTTTTCATGAACATGTAGGCTCCTTTGTTGATATGGTACTATTATACACTTCTCTGGAAACTTCTTCATTCCCCAATATGTCCTATATAATGAAGTGAAGGAGGATGCTGGGCTATCGTCCTGAAGCTTCCTTGCTTGTATTATCGGTAATTGTTGAATGCGCCGCCTAATGGAAGGGGATATGATTAAACGGGGGCGGATAGGGTGAAGTTTAGGATGGAAACGATAACGGGAGGGAACAGATATGACACACGAAGATAACGCACCCGGCTGGGACGCGATTGACGATGCCCTGCTGAAGTTATATGGAGAGCAGGAGCCGAAGCATTACGGAGCGTTGATTCCGTATGCGCTTGGAGGACCCGATCCGCTGAATGGAATCAGCGCTTATGTCTCGGATACGCCAATGTCGCATTGGCATATGGTTACCTATGGTTTTAGCGAGCTGTATGATAAAGAATCGGATCATCTGGAGGAGAGCGGTTACGGCTTCGAATTGACGTTCAGGCTGACTAAGCCGGAGGATGAGGAAGAGCCGCCGGCGTGGGCGCTAAATCTGCTTCAGAATATGGGGAGATACGTGTTTAACAGCGGGAATATTTTTCGCTCGGGCGATTATTTGGATGCCAATGGACCGATCTGCCTGGGTGCCGATACGCAGCTGACCGCGCTCGCCTTTATCGAGGATCCCGAGCTGCCGGCCATGGATACGCCGAATGGGCGGGTCGAATTCCTGCAGATGATCGGCATTACCCGGGAAGAGCTTGAGGCGATGCAGACCTGGAATACGCTTGGCGTGCTGCAAGCCTGTGCAGAACATATGCCGCTTTACATAACGGATTTGAATCGGGATTCGTTTCTTAAGATACCTTCGATCTCGGAAACCGTGGATAGAGGAATGAAGGAGGAAGGCTCGAACACCGGATTTCTCTACGTGAGCCAGCTGGCTTTTGAACCGGGAAAAAAAGGCTGGTTAAGCAAAACCCCGGCTGCGCTCCAAATCGGCGCCAAACAGGCGGGCATCATAGGCAAGCTGCTGCAGGGGAGAATTCTGAAGGAGAAGAGCTTGAGCCTTGTAGGTCCGGAGGTTCGGGTCGTATTTGAGCCGGGGAACGAGAGCCGCTGGACCGCGGAGGATGGAGACGTTACGTTGATCCTGGACGATCGGACGGCGGGTGAATTCTCAAGCCGTTTGGTTCCGCAGGTCAGCACCTTCGAGCTTTCCGGTTTACCTGGAATCCGAATTGAAATCGTGAAGACGGAAATCAAGGATCAGGAAGGAAACGTTGTTCAAGTTATCGGGTAGCAGGTGAAAATATGAATGACGCAGCTAGAAACAATTTCCTCTTCATATAAAATAGTTTACAATTAGTGTGATGTCTATATACTTATACTTTAAAGCAGTACATAAACATCATGTCAAAGCAAATGGACTGACAAAGGGAGGATAACATTGAACGCAACTATTAAAGTAGGGATCGTAGGTTATGGAAACTTGGGCAAGGGCGTGCAGAAAGCCATCGGGCAAAATCCGGATTTGGAGCTGGTAGCCATCTTCACGCGCAGAGACCCGCAGCAAATGCCGGCCAATTCCGGTGCGCGTTTCGAGCATATTTCAGTGGCAGAGCAATATATCGGGAAGATTGACGTGATGATTCTGTGCGGCGGTTCGGCTACCGATTTGCCGGAGCAAACGCCACAGCTTGCCAGCATGTTCAATACGGTAGACAGCTTTGACACGCACGCAAAAATTCCTGAGTTTTTCCAGGAGGTCAACAAAGCGGCGATGGGCGGCGGCCATATCAGCGTCATCTCGACAGGCTGGGATCCGGGCTTGTTCTCCATGAACCGTCTGCTTGCCGAAGCGATTTTGCCGGAAGGTAAAGATTATACGTTCTGGGGCAAAGGCGTAAGCCAAGGCCACTCCGATGCGATCCGTCGCGTACCCGGAGTGAAAGCAGGCGTTCAATACACGGTTCCTGTAGAAGAGGTTATTAACCAGATCCGTTCCGGCGAGACACCGGAGCTTGCCACTCGCGAGAAGCACCGGAGAGATTGTTTCGTCGTTGCGGAAGAAGGCGCGGACCAAGAGCAAATCCGTCAGACGATTGTGTCGATGCCGAACTATTTCTCCGATTACGATACAACCGTTACCTTAATTACGCAAGAAGAGCTTGAGGCTGAGCATGCCGGGATGCCTCACGGCGGATTTGTCATCCGCAGCGGGGTTACCGGAAACGGAAGCAAGCAAATTGTTGAATTTGGCCTGAAGCTGGACAGCAACCCTGAATTTACGGCAAGCGTGCTCGTGTCTTATGCAAGAGCTGCGCATCGCTTGAGCAGAGAGGGACAGCAGGGCGCCAAGACGGTGTTTGACATTCCGCTCGGGTACTTGTCGCCAAAATCGGCCGAACAGCTCCGCAGCGAGCTCCTATAAGCTGCAAAAAGCCCTGCCGCATATGCGGCAGGGCTTTTTTTTGTGTATTTTATACGATTCCTTGCGCGATCATGGCATCGGCCACTTTGATAAAGCCTGCGATGTTGGCACCGGCCACAAGATTGCCGGCTACGCCATACTCTTCGGCAGCATCTACCGCACTGTTGTAAATGTTCTTCATGATTTGATGGAGCTTCGCATCCACCTCTTCAAACGTCCATGACATTCTCATGCTGTTTTGGCTCATCTCGAGAGCCGATACGGCAACTCCGCCTGCATTGGCGGCTTTAGCCGGCCCAAACAATACGCCCTTGCTGATGAACAGCTCGATCGCCTCCAACGTGGAAGGCATGTTCGCTCCTTCCCCGATGGCCTTCACTCCATTCGAGATGAGGGTTTTCGCAGCGTCGGCGTCGAGCTCATTCTGCGTGGCGCAAGGGAGTGCGATATCGCATGGAAGCGTCCAGATTCCCGTGCAGCCTTCGGTGTATACGGCATGCGGATGAATTTTCACATATTCGCTGATCCGAAGACGATCCCGCTCCTTGAGCAGCTTGACGGTTTCAAGGTTAATTCCTTCCGGATCATACAGATATCCGTTAGAGTCGCTGCAAGCGATGACGTGCGCACCGAGCTGCTGTGCCTTTTCGATGGCGTAGATGGAGACGTTGCCCGAACCGGACACCACGACGCGGCTGTCCTGGAAGCTAAGGCCCTTCGCAGCCAGCATCTCCTGTACGAAGTAGACGCAGCCGTAACCGGTTGCTTCCGTACGTGCCAGGCTTCCGCCATAAATGACGCCTTTGCCTGTCAGCACGCCGGCCTCATGCCCTCCGCGGATGCGTTTGTATTGACCGAACATATAACCGATCTCGCGAGCGCCCACGCCGATATCGCCGGCAGGCACATCGGAATCAGGTCCGATATGACGGTACAGCTCGGTCATGAAGCTCTGGGTAAACCGCATGACTTCCTGATCGGATTTGCCTTTCGGATCGAAGTCCGAACCGCCCTTGCCGCCGCCGATGGGCTGGCCGGTGAGCGAGTTTTTAAAGATTTGCTCAAACCCGAGGAATTTGACGATGCCGGCATAAACCGACGGATGGAACCGGATGCCGCCTTTGTACGGACCAAGTGCGCTGTTAAACTGAACGCGGAATCCGCGGTTGACTTGCGTTTTGCCTTGATCATCCACCCAAGGTACGCGGAAGGTGACCATGCGCTCCGGCTCGACAAGGCGCTCCAGAATGCCGTGTTCCCGATATTTCGGGTGCTGGGCTAACACAGGGACGAGGGAATCCACAAATTCCCGGACGGCTTGGTGAAACTCGGACTCATGCGGATCGCGGGCTACAACTTGGTTATAGATGGATTCCACATATTCTTGCGCGGCAGTAAGGGGTGAAGTTACAGAAATATTCGTAGTCACTTTTGCGATGCACTCCTTCAAATCGTTAAAGTAGAATTGCGAGAAAAATCATTGGTGTTGCAGGAAAGGGACGTCCGTCTTAAACCATTTGTACAAAACCATTAAAAGTTTGCACTCAGCATTTTTAAGTTAAAAAGAATTTTATAGAATCTTGCCTCGTATTACCAATAAAATGTTTTTTGCAAACTCATTAAATATTTCTATGAACCTGTCATTAGGTGTAAGTTAATCAGCCATTATCCCGTGTTTTATGTAGCGAAAATGCAAAAAATCATCCGATTTTGTCATGGAAAAATACAAATAAAAGGAACTTTGACATCAACTTTTCCGGCCATTTATTCGTCTGAGGTTATGGAAGAGTTGGAATCTTATTACAGGAGCTGAAGGCATGAAAAAGATATGGGCAGTGCTGTTCATGACAGCCATTTGTACCTTGACCGCATGCGCCGATTCGGAGAATAGGAAGGTCGAACCCCCGCCCGTTTCGAGCTTGGAGCCGGCCCCTGACGTAAAGGAGGACCAACCCTTGGTGATCCGGAATGTGGCTGCCTTACAGGAAGGGACCTTTGCATTTTCCGACGAAACGGGGCATAGGCTGCTCGTTAATCCGGATGCCGCGATTCAGGATGAAGAAGCCTCGCTGATTGCCATCGGCCAGGGCGGCGAGCCGCTTCCGGTCCAATATGCGGGTGAGCAGCAAGCGACGGAAGAAGATAACGGCAGGCAAACTTCGCAGAATTTCAGCCATCAGGCCGGGCAGCTGTACGAGGTGACGGAGGGGACGGCCGCCCCGAATGCAACGTACTTCATCATTCCAAAGCACCATGTTCCGAAAGAGGCGCTGTTGACCATCCAGCCGGCCAAGCCGGAGCAGGCCGATGGACAAGTACTGCAGGAGATCAAGGACAGCAAGGGGAGAGCGGTAGAGCAGGCATGGCCGCTTATTCAGCTTCCGGAGGGAGAGTCCCTCTATCTGGTGCAGTTCGTCAGAGAAGGTGACGATATGCTGGCCAGCTTGGCGCTGAAACGCGAGAGCGGCTGGCTGTATTACGATTATCCGGCGAAGTACGATCCGAGCTCGACGTGGAGAGTGGATGACCAAGGAGAGGTGCGGCCGGACATGTTCTCGTTTCTGTTTGCGGCAGAATCGGAGCTTGGTCTTGTGTTGGGCGTGCAGTGGATGGGCGCGGAAGGTGAGAATGTTTCGCTTCTGTCCGTATCGGACGATGCGATTACGGATCTCGGGCTGGAATATGGAAGATATATGTCCCCCTGATCCTTCGATGGAGCCGAGTTATTACGAAAAAAGATCGAAGCCCGCCTTTAGCGATGGTTTCGATCTTTTTTTATCTAACGATAAGTTCGGCTTTACTTCGAAATATCAATAAATCCTTCCCCGAACACGTCACGTACGTCGTGGATGGTAACAAAGGCGTTTTTATCCTCGGCACGGACGATTTTTTTGAGCATGGACACTTCCTGTTTGCTGATGACGATGTAGAGCACGTCTTTGGTCTGACCGGTGTAATATCCGTACCCCCGGAGCACGGTCACCCCACGGTCCATAATCTCCGTCACCCGAATGGCAATGCGGTCATGATGTGTCGAGATGATGGTAACGGCTTTTTTGGGATTCAAGCCCTCAATGATGAATTCCATTGCCTTGGTGCCGATGTAGAGGATGACCACGGTGAACATCACCTTCTCGATTCCGATCACGAAGACGGACAGTCCGGCCACGATCAGGTCAAAGAACAGCAGGGCATAACTGATATTCCAATCCCAATATTTATTGGCCAGACGAGCCAGTATCACCGTGCCTGCCGTCGTTCCGCCCACCCGGACGATGAGTCCGATCCCGACGCCGGCGAACAGTCCGGCGAAAATGGCGTTGATTACCGGCTCATCCGATGCGATGCGCCAATTCTCCGTCAAGTGCAGGAACAGGGAATGAAAGGCGACGGCAATGATGGTATATACCGTCGTTTTTTTATCCAGCAGCTTGTAGCCAATCATCAGCAATATCCCGTTAATCACAATGCCGACCAACGCCGGCGACCATTGCAGCACATAAAACAGAATGATCGATATCCCGGTCACACCGCCTTCGCCAAAATCGTTGGGAATGACGAATAAATTGACCGCCAGCGCAAAAATAAATGCCCCGATGAGCAGCATGATCATATCAAACGCTCTTTTTTTCATACGATATACCTCCATGACTTTCAACAAGCTCACAAAAAAAGCGATTAAAGGAAAAACTCATCCTTTAATCGCTTTATGCAAACATAGGTTGCGCAGCTCTTTTGATATACTCATTATAATAATCTTCACATGGAATGTAAATGATTTTTAATTTTCATAAGTTTGCAGGTCGTCGCTAATGCCCTGCATTCCAGCCCCCCTATCCAGGAGGGGCTTTTTTATGATGTTTGAAATCGAGCGGAGAACGGGAATAGGAGCGCAACATTTCAAAATGGGGGCTGTGATAAAACTGAAAGGGAAAGAAGAAGAGGAGATGATGAGAACATGAAAACATGGAATGGAACAACGGCTTTGGTTACGGGCTCCAGCCGGGGCATCGGACGTGCCATCGCGAACCGATTGGCGAAGGAAGGAGCCATGGTCGCCGTTCACTACGGCAAGAACCGGGTGGCTGCGGAAGAGGTGGTCCGCGAGATTGCGCAGGCCGGAGGGGAGGCTTTTGCGGTTGGGGCGGACCTCCGCTCCTTGGAGGGGGTAAATGCCCTGTTCGAGTCGCTGGATGAGGCGTTGAACGACCGGACGGGCAGCACGCAAATGGACATCCTGGTTAACAACGCAGGGATCGGCTTGGTGGAGACCATCGAGGAAACCACGGAGCAGAGCTTTGACGAAGTGATGCATATTAACCTGAAAACGCCGTTCTTCCTGATTCAGCAAGCTCTTCCCCGCCTTCGGGACAATGGGCGCATCATCAATTTATCGTCTGCGGTCACCCGGATTTCCCTGCCCAATATTCCGGCGTACACGATGACGAAGGGGGCCATTAATGCGCTGACGCTCTCCTTGTCGAGCCAGCTGGCATCCCGCGGAATCACGATCAATGCGATACTGCCCGGATTTGTAGCTACCGACATGAATGCCGGAATGCTGCAGGATCCTGACTCGTATCGGTTCGGGGCCGGCTATTCGATGTTCGGAAGGTGGGGGGAGCCGGCGGATATTGCGGATATCGCGGCGTTTCTGGCTTCTCCGGACAGCCGCTGGATCACCGGTCAATGCATTGATGCCAGCGGAGGAACCCATCTGTGACCGCCGCCGTTGCCGCAAATCCATGAACATAGAAAGCACCTGATTCCCGCGGCATGATTTCATTTTCCAGTATTTCCTTTATAATGTTTGAAGAAGTTGCGAGGAAGGAAGTATTGGGACGGAGGCAGGCGAAGATGTGGAATATCGATTTTGAGCACGCGTACGACATACGCGCGGGCGCCACCGAAGAACAAATTGCCCGTTTTGTTATGGAGTGGAATGCAGGGCTTTCCGTGCAGGAGATGGATGAAATCAAGGGGAGGCAAGTGAATCCTTTTCACAAAAGCTCCCCCTTTTACGATCAATATGTTCCGCTGGATCCTGCAGGCTGGAAGCTGCCTCAGCGAAACTTACCCGCAAGCTACTTGGATTTATTAAAGTATTCCAACGGCGGGGAATTTCAACAGGGAGCACGTCTTTTCCAGTTCTTTAACACGGATGACCTGAGGGAGATGAACCTGGCCTACGAGCTACCGGAGTATATGCCTGGTGCGGTGTCGTTTGCGATGGATGGAAGCGGAAACCATTATATGTTCGATATGAGGGAAGCGCCGACAAACGGCGAATATGCGATTTTGTTCGCCCATTCCGGCAACCTGGGGTATGAAGACTGCGAGCGTGTTGCGGATTCTTTGCCTGCGCTATGCACGGAGACTTGGGAGCTGTATTGAGCGTATCATGAGAGCTGGCAGGGGATCGTATAGCCTTGGAGCAAGAGCCCACGCGTAACGCGTGGGCTCTTGCATTTAGCGTTCGGCCGACGACGTATCGGATCTCGTGCGGACGAGGGAGCAAAAGGCAAAAGCCTAGACAGTACAACGCCCCGTGCCTAAATGCAAATCTAAAACGGAAGAATTGGCGGAATGGCTCTCCAAGAGGAAATGATGCATAGCAGAGCGCATCCCCGGGAGGAGAGTCAGGAGCCCATTTGCCTGCGATTCTGTTATAATGCTCGTTAGATAGATTACTACCCCCCTTATTTTCAAACAAAAGGTGAACTTTCAATGCTTTCATTTACTAGACTAACCAAATGCAAACCCCCGATCCCGTAATTCCTTTGCCGGCAAACTAGAGATTTTTGAAACGATAAGGGGGAGTTTGGCTGTGCAAAGAAAAATCTCAAAACCGTCACTGCTGTTGTTGATTGT
Organism: Bacillus sp. FSL K6-6540; assembly: GCF_038007545.1. Taxonomy (NCBI): domain Bacteria; kingdom Bacillati; phylum Bacillota; class Bacilli; order Caryophanales; family Bacillaceae; genus Bacillus; species Bacillus sp. FSL K6-6540. Next base: position 5,679,651 of record NZ_JBBOXH010000001.1, on the reverse strand, counting down.
CCTTGTGGGTTTCCCGCAAATAAGCGAAACGATATATACGCCTTCATTACCGGATATCGCCCATCATTTAGGGGCGAGCAATAATGCGATCCAGCTTACGCTCAGCATTTACTTTTTGGGCTTTGCCTTTGGCGTGTATTGCTGGGGGAGGCTGTCCGATTCCATCGGACGGCGCCCCGCCATGCTGTGGGGCATCCTGGTTTATGGGTTGGGCAGCCTGGGCTGCTATCTGTCGGGTTCGGTCGAATGGTTATTGGTCAGCCGGTTCATACAGGCTTTTGGTGCCAGCACGGGCTCTGTCGTCACGCAAACGATTTTGCGCGAGACCGTAGACGGAGCCAAACGCCATGCGGTGTTTGCCCAGATTTCGGCGGCGCTGGCGTTTACTCCTGCGATGGGGCCGCTGATTGGCGGATGGGTAGATCAATCGCTCGGCTTCCGGGCGGTTTTCTTCACGCTGGTAATATTGAGCGCAGCCGTATTGACCTACACCTGGATTTCCCTGCCCGAGACCAGAGTACAGGCCGCCTCGAGGATTAACACGTTCTCGGTGGTCAAGCGTCTGCTCTTCGATCGCAGAGTATGGGGATTCGGTTTTCTTATTGGAGCGACCAACGGCATTTTGTTCAGTTATTATGCGGAGGCGCCCTTTATTTTTATTGAATTTTTTCAGATGAGACCTGCTGCGTTCGGCTTCTTCGGAATCTTTGTGGCGATGTCCTCGATTTTCGGCGCGCTGCTGTCGAAAAGGCTGCTGACCCGGCTCAAGGCAGAGCGCATTATCTTGCTCGGCACGTTCATTACGTCGGTGGGGGCCCTTTGCTTCACGGGCTTTGCCCTTAGCGGGATCAAAGCCACCGTGACGGATTTGGTGTTGATGGTATCCTGTATTTTTATTATTCTGCTCGGCATCGGAATGGCCATTCCCAACTGCCTCAGCCTGGCGCTGATCCATTACGGAGACGTGCTCGGGACGGCAGGGGCCATCTTCGGATTGGGTTATTACGTTGTCGTCAGCCTGATAACGAGCGGGATGAGCTTTCTTCACGACGGTTCGTTAGTCGCCATGCCTTTGTATTTTCTTGGGCTGGCCGCGGTCATGGTCTTCGTGAGCGGGATGCTCGCCCGTCAAGCACGAAGCAGCTCAATAGAAAAGCATTAAACTAAACAAGTCGCAGAGTGCCGGCGGTTATGCCGGTACCCTGCGACTGTTTGACGTTGTCCGATCGGGAAGTTTTAGTTCATTGCGCTGCCTCGTCGGCAGATGGACCGTAGATGCCCGGCACCGGAATATCGAGAAGCCGCAGATATACCCCTAGCTGAGCCCGATGATGAACCATGTGGCTGAAGCCGAAGGTGCGGAGCGCAATCGCCCGCGGCGCGCGGAGGATGATATGGTCGCCGTGGCGCAGCGTCCATTCGTCGCCGAGCGTTTTCTCGTCGCATTCGGCGAGCAGCTGCTCCAACTTGCCCACGTTCGCGTCGAATTCCTCCAGAACGTCTGCTCGTTTTTCCAAAGCCTCCCGTCGCAGCGGCACACTCGAAAGATCGAACTCCGGATACTGAAAAATCGCGATTTGCCAGTTGAGCAGGTTAATCAGGTGCGTGGCCAACCCGCCGAGCGTCATCGATTTCTCGTGCGGCTTCCACGACATATGCTCTTCGGGCAAGCGTTCCAGAACGCGGCGCGTATGAGCCAGCTCCTGCGCTGCATCGCCGATGATCAGTTGTTTTACCATAATAATCCTCTCCCCTCATATGGCTTAGCATACTATATTTTCCGGTTGGGAGGGAAGCTCTCTTTGGCTTATGATCTAGTAGAGTTTTTAGAATTGCATTGAAGCTGTCCTCTTCGTCGACACGAAGAAGGACGGCTTCTTCTCTTCCGTTGAAGTGGAAGATTTGCCCATATTTTGGTACTATGTTAACTAGATTTAAGGCGGAGTGGAGGCTCCCAGATCAGTTCAAAGAATGGAGGCGAACGAAATGAGCGAGCCGTGGGCTGCATCGATGAGCGGTGCTCCCTGGAGCACGGACAAAATGCATAGTGCCGTTAAACAGCTGAGAAACCGTGCAACCATCGGTTTTGTTGTCGGGGCAGACGATGCGGAAGATCTGCTGAAGCTGGACGAGCAGGTGTTTTCCAAGCGTCCGGACTTGATACTGCATATTTATCATGCAGAAGCGAACGGAAGATATACCGATGAATTTCTGAAGACGCTCGGGGGATTGAAGTTTGTTGCTGCTTTGCATCTGGATCTGAAACAGCGGCAGGATTTAACTAGGCTGGGTGCGATGGATCGAATGGAGTTTCTTAAGCTGCGCTCGCCCAAAACGCAAAGCCTCGATTTTATCCGCAACTACAAGTTTCTAAAATACCTGGAGCTCAGCGGTAAATTCGATGATCTAGCGCCGATTACCGACTGCATTCGCCTGGATACGCTGGTCCTGAACTGCTCCATCGATCAACTGGATTTTGTCGTGGATTTGCCCTTAATGAAGTATCTGGCCTTAGACGGCTGTACATTGAACGGTTCGCTTAACGTGTTGGCCGATTCGAATGTAAGCATGCTGAGGTTGTCCTCCGTCCGCAAACTGGTGAATATTGATGACCTGGCGGCATTGGATCATCTGGCCTTTCTGCACTTGTCGCTGCCGAAAGTCGAGCGCTTGTGCGATTTCTCGCATATGCGTAATCTTCGGCAGCTTGAACTGGATTACATGAAATCCTTGCAGGAGATCGGGAATCTGTGGACTGCGGACCGGTTGGAGGTTCTAATGCTGAAGGAGATTTCTACAAGGATCAAGGCGGAAGCCTTGGGCGGCTTAACAACAATGGAGTGCCTGCGTCAGCTCGACTTCCGGTTTATCGATTCCGGCAAGGGCCGAATTGCTGCTCTCCGCAAGCGGATGGCGGAAGCGGGCAAAGAGTCTCTGCTCTACGAGAATATCCCTGAGGAGAACCGGATACGCTCGATGGCTCTTGAGCATCTGTCAGGAATTTTAATGTAGGAAAGAATGCAGAAGATCAACATAATTAATGAAAAGCCCGCTACCATAGCGGGCTTTTCCCGATTTCAACCTAGTGATTCCGTCCCGGTCGCCACCGGGTTCTCCTCATAACTGATCCAATCGCTCCAGCTGCCCGCGTACAGCTTTACGTTGCCGTACCCGGCTTCCTCCAGGGCTAGCACGTTCGGACAAGCGGTGACGCCGGAGCCGCAGTATACAATGATTTCGGCATCTTGCGGGATGTCCGAGAAATATTCGCGGATCGCTTCCGCATCCTTCCAATGTCCGGAATCATCCAGGACGCCTTTCCAGAAATAGTTCACAGCACCCGGAATATGCCCGGCTTTGGTGTCCATGGGCTCCTCCAATCCGGCATATCTGCGCGGCTCGCGGGAATCGATGAGCGTTTTGCTTCCCTGCTGCGACGCCTTGCGTACTTCATCGACGCGGACCAATTTGTCGGGCTTAAGGTGGATGTCATATGTAACCGGAATGACGACCGGCTGTTCGTCCGTTACCGGATACGAAGCGTTCTTCCAAGCCGTAAACCCTTCATCCAATACATAAGCCTGCTCGTGGCCGGTATATTTCAGCAGCCACCATAGTCGGCTGGCCATGGCTCCGCCCTGGTCGTCGTAGATCACGACGCGGCTGCTGCTTTGAATGCCGGACTGGCCAAGACGTTGTGCGAGGCGATCCAGGTCGGGCAGGGGATGGCGACCGCCATGCTCGGTAATGGGGGAGGAGAGGTCCTTCTCCAGGTCGAGGTAAACCGCCCGCGGAATATGCGATTCCTCGTATAAGGCTCGGCCGCTTTCCGGCTTGCCGAGGGCAAAACGGCAGTCGACGATGACCAGATCCGGTTCATAGAGTCTAGCCAGCAGCCATTTCATTGTCACGATATTGTTCATATGAGGACACCGCCTTCTATTAAGAAATGATGAGATTAAGTATCCGAATTATATCATATTGCTGCTTGCGAATACGTATATAACTAAAAAGTCGACCTGTCTCATAGAATGATGAGATCAGGCCGACGATATGAGAATGAATGATGGCAAGAATCAGGACAAACCGCTTATTTCTTGATGGCTTGAAGCAGCATGGACGTGTAGGCCTCGGCACCTTCCGGCTCCAGATGGACGCCGTCGGACCGGAAGTATTCCGGATGATCCTTACTGGCTGAATACCAATCTACCAGCGTAACTTTCGGGTTCCGTTCGGCTGCTTTGGCGAGCATGCCGTTAACGTTCTGTTCCCAATCGCGCGGAACGCGCGTATTGATAAGCAGAATCTGTTTGGCCGAATCCAGAGGGCCCAGAAGGGAATCGAGATCCTTTTGCGAGAAGGCCCCGTTGGTTCCGAGCCCGATGATGACAATGCCGCCGTCAATCCGATTTTGGGATTTCAGGGCCGGAATCAGCTCATCGGCCTGACGCATTTGGCGGCCAATCACCGCATCGACGTGAATGCCGGGCAGCGATTTTTCGAGATAAGGGGAGACCCCGAGCATAACCGAATCCCCGATGGCCGTGATGGCGGACTTGGTTACCGGTGGCTGCTCCGGCTTCGTCGTCGGCTTGGCAGGATCGTTCTTGCCGCCGGGAGTTCCGCTTGCCGGGTCCTTGGATGGATCCGGCTTATCGACCTGATCCCCATTCGGCTCGCCAGTCTTATCGTCATCCGGTTGATCCGGAATCGATTTCCCGGAGTCAGCCTTATCCATAGGATCGCTTTCTCCGCCGGTTTGCTTGTCTTGGACGTCTTGGTTGTTCTCTGCCGCTTGGTCCGGCACTTCGTTCTCATCAGCACCGGCGTCGTTATTTCCAGAGTCCGTCGCTCCATCCGAAAGCGGAGCCTTAGCCCCCTCATCCCTGGAATTCGGCTCCTTCACCGTATCCGGTTGTTTCGATGGCTCTACGGCTGGAGGCGCTGCGTTGTCTCCGTTCGTGTCGACCGGTTGCGGCGGTTCGGCCGTAGCAGACTCGGTGCTTGGAGTCTGAGCCGCTTCCTCCGGAGCAGGGTCATCGATGTTCAGCATGGCAGAGATATCGCCCACCGTTCTTGCAGAGGACACGCTGCTCATCATCCCCGAACAGAATATGCCGATCAGCATAAGAGAGCTCAGGGACACGATCCAGCCTCTTAACGAAATCGAAGCCGGGCGGCGGCGAAGCGAGCGGGCTTTAAGCCATAATTTTTTAAGCCCGCCATGCCGTATCGGTTCTTCGACATACTTCCAGGATAGCGCGGCCAGCAGAACGCTTGCGGTGATTTGCAGCGCAGTCTGAAGCAAACTGAGATCGCTAGCGCCGGAATCAGGCGAGGTCAGGATCATGACCGGGTAATGCCATAAGTAGATGCCATAGGAACGAACGCCGATCCACAGCAGCGGCTTCCAGCTTAACAAGCGGCTGATGGAAGCCACAGGATGGGCCAGCACCGCTACGAGCACGGCAGCGGCCAAGGAAAAGAGGAACATGCCTCCTTGATACAGGAATGCGTCGTAACGGTCCACCTGCCACATCATGTATAGAATGATTAGCAGTGCCCCGGCACCCGTCATGTTGAGTCTATAGCGGATGCCTCTTGAAGCGCGGGAGGACAGTTTCCAGCTGGGCCATACGATGGCCAGCCCCGCTCCGATCAGCAGGCCGAACGCCCGGGTATCCGTACCGTAGTAGACCCGGCTTGGATCGTCGCCCGGCTGATAGATCACGGCCATGAGCAGCGCGGAAATCGCGGCACCGGCGGCAATGAACCCAAAGAGCTGCCCTCGGCGGGGAAACAGCTTGAGCGCCGCCAGCATGATAACCGGCCACAGCAGGTAGAACTGTTCTTCCACCGCTAGCGACCAGAAATGCCCCAGCGGAGAAGGCGGGCCAAACGATTCAAAATAGGATTGCTGCTGAAAAATAAACTGCCAGTTGCTTATGTACGTAACCGCTCCGAGCACTTCGCTTCGAAGCGTAGCCAATCTTGACCGGTCGAACAGCGTTGCCCATACCACAAGGATGAACAGCATGAGCAGCATCGCCGGCAGGAGACGTCGGAATCTCCGTATCCAAAAATCTTTGAGATCAATCCGTCTATGATGATGCCATTGCGAAGCCAAAATATCCGTAATGAGGTAACCGGACAATACGAAGAATAAACTTACCCCCAGAAACCCGCCGCCTGCAAAGCCAAAATTCCAGTGGTAGCCCATCACTCCGATCAATGCGAGGGCCCGCAGTCCGTCAAGACCAGGCATGTAACGTGAATGGGGTTTATCGGATATCGGCACGGAAGATCACTCCTCTCGAGGGATCTGCGCTCATGCCGCCCTGTAACAGCCGCTGCGATAATATGTAGGACATATTCTCAAACGTCTGGGTGCTGGATAGTCGATGTGTCATTTGGAACATGGTAAACCTTCCCTTTCCTTTATAGGAGGATATTTCATATGCAGGAGACGTTATCGAATCCTGTAATATCCTGCAACAAGATGTCATAGCTAATACTACCATCCTTGGAAAAACAGAAGGTGACAAAAAAATGAACCTACGGCTACATTGTGATGTCAATAATAAGACAGATTTTTCATTTGAAATGACAAGCCGTTAGGCTTGACATATCCATTATTCGGCAATGGGCTGTTAGCCGTATCGCTGGAGGCCATAAGAAAGAGGAGGTCCCTGCCTCCTCCAGTGTCCAGGTCATCCGATATTTATTTTTTTTCTTTCACTTATCGACTTTAGAATCAGGTAGCGGCTCCTTGCCGTTTCCGAAAAAAGGTCTTGAGCGCCTCGTACACTTCCCCTTTGTCTTTTATGACATGGTACATGAATTGGTCCAGCTTGATATTTTTATACGCCGACATCAGCGTGCTGCTGCGATTGTATTGATTGACCTCGCCGTAACCGAACATGTTGCTCACCTTCAGCAGCTCCCCGATGAGTTTGACGCAGCGTTCATTATCGGATGTGAGATTATCGCCGTCCGAGAAATGGAAGGGATAGATGTTGTATTTGGAAGGAGGATACCGGTGATGAATGATATCCAGCGCCTTCTGATACGCGGATGAACATATCGTACCGCCGCTTTCGCCGCGCGTGAAGAACTCCTCTTCGGTTACTTCCTTCGCTTCGGTATGGTGGGCGATAAACACGATTTCCACCTTCTCGTACTGCTTGCGGAGGAAACGGGTCATCCAGAAGAAAAAGCTGCGCGCGCAGTATTTCTCGAAGGAACCCATGGAACCGGAAGTGTCCATCATGGCGATGATGACCGCATTGGATTCCGGTATGACGGTGTCGTCCCAGGTTTTGTAGCGCAGGTCGTCCGGACTGATGCCGTGGATGCCGGGCTTGCCGTCCCTCGCATTGCGGCGCAGATTCTCCAGGATGGTGCGTTTCTTATCGATGTTGGACATGATGCCTTTTTTACGGATGTCGTTGAACACGATGGACTCCGTCTCGATCTGCTCTTTATCCTTGGGCTGCAGCAGCGGGAGCTCCAGCTCCTCAAACAGCATATTCTCCAGCTCTTCCAGGCTGACCTCGGTTTCCACAATATCCTGTCCCGCCTGGTCACCGGCCGATTCTCCTTTTCCGGGCTGGGCCGCTGAAGGGTCGCGTCCAAGGACGTCCCCAACCTGACTGTCACCGTCGCCTTGACCGACATGCTTTTGCTTCTGGTAATTGTAGATGAAACGGTATTCGTCAAGGCTTCGGATCGGAACTTTAATGATCTGCTTTCCGTCGGACAAAATAATGTTTTCCTCAGTAATAAGGTCGGGCAGGTTGCGTTTGATCACTTCGCGGATTTTATGCTGGTGACGTACCTGATCCTGATAGCCTTTGCGGTGCAGCGACCAGTCTTCACGGGATACGACAAACGACAGAGCGTCTTCATTTTGCACGGACAGTCACCTCCCAAGTGTAGCCTTGACACGGTTGCCGTCTTTTCGGCTGTAGTATCTCATTATATTCGGGAGAAAGAGCGATATGTGAGTGTGAATCCGTGTTTGCCATGAAAAAGACACTTAACCTGAAATGGATCAGGCAAGTGTCCTGGTACGTAATCCTTATGCGCTTAATACGAATAGGAAAAGGGCGCCGATGGTGACGATGACTACGCCGTTCACGATGGTGGCGATGACGGCGACGGCACGCTTGCGTGTCTTAGAGAAGCAGCCGACAATGCCAAGCGCCAGGCCGACGATATTGATGATCATCACGAGAATGAAAACGGCCGCCAGCGTGGTCATCGCTTCAAGCGTTTCCTGAGTCGGCTCCAGGATCGGCCCGTTTTCCGTCATGTAAGGTTCAATCATCGTGGTGCCGAGCGCGCCGAGCAGAATATAACCAAGCAGCGTCACGATCGACAGAATGAATGATGCGATGCCGAAGCGGGAGTTCTTTCTGTCCTCGGGAGGAATGAAGGTGGTTTTAGGTCGCTTGGGCGAATCTTGCCCCTCGGATGGGGAGGAAGGTGATTGTTGATCCATGTACATAATCGCTCCTAACTTGAGATTCATTCTTAATGGGTCCATGCAGGGTTTCCAAATAAAAGACATCCTTATTAATCTTTCACAAAATGGCCCTGAAATCAAGTCCAAAGCGCTTACACGCCGGTGGAAAAGCGTACGCGAATCCGTTAAACTTAACATGATTACATATGGACACGGGTGTCCGCTGACAAAAAGGGGTTGAAATAAACATGAGTCGTGCTTTCATCGCATGGGGCTCGATCCTGATGGCATTGTCCGTCGCCATTGGAGCATTCGGCGCCCATATGCTGGAGGATATCATTACGCCGGACGAGCTTGCCACCTATGAGACGGGCGTCCACTATCATATGATACACGGACTGGCGGTCCTGATTACGGGGATTGTGGCCAAGGTGCTGGGCGAATCCCGGAAGCTGTTTTGGGCGGGGGCTTTATTCATCGCGGGAACCGTTATTTTTTCCGGCAGTCTCTACGTGTTAAGTATATCCGGCATCAAATGGCTAGGGGCGATTACGCCGATCGGCGGTGTATCCTTTATCGCAGGCTGGCTGATCCTGATGTCCTCGGCGCTGTCCCGTAAAAACTAGTACTCAAAAAAAAGAACGGCTTCACCGATCCCTGATAAAGGGCGGCGATGCCGTTTTTACATACCTATGGTATGCTGCCGACTCAGCTCACGCTGAACTCGTCGATTTCATTGAGTTTGAAGGTATATACCTGCTTCTCATCGACATGATAGACGTTGACCAGGAAATTGCTTTCGTCATAGTTGAGTATGCGGCAGGGGAGACTTGTCTGCTTACCATGGCGGTTGGTTGTCAGGCGAACAAGGCGATTGTCCTTACTGTATACTTTAATCCATTCAAAGGGATCATTTCCGGCGAGTGGAGTTTGGACAGGAGGTGCGCTTGCAGCGATCTTTTTTTCCGGCGAGGATATCGCAGGCGGAGCAGGTTTCTCATGCTGAGTCGTGGAAGAAGCCATCTTCCGGGAGGCATTGCTAATAACGGAATCTTTCTTGGCTTGGACCAAGGTGTTGATAATTTCTCCAAGTTCCATTCCGGACTTAATCCGGAAATCGACGACTTCGGCCTTGTCGTTCAGCATTTCCAGCAAATATTGCAAAGCCAGTGCGTTGGAGGGACTCTTGACCAGAATATCAACGTTGAATAAAAAGCCGTTATCATCGGTGACAGGAATTGTGTTCATAGCTTTTATCATTCACCAGCTTTCACAGGTTTTCTTCTGAATCAAATATACCATAATTTTCGAATTTTCATAGTCCTAATGTCACGGATATTTCATTTTTATTCTATTAAATCGAGAGACGTTCGCACCATAAACATAAGGCGCCCTTGCGCAATATCAGAGACATTCGCACCATGTCGGTTCAAAGAGAATAAACATAATTCTAAGCCGATGTGAGGGGAGGTTTGTTTATATTGGTGACTTTACTGCCGATCGAGATTGAAGGACATACCGTTATGGGCGTCGAGGTCAAACTTCCGAAAACAACGCTGCTGGCTGTATACACTTCCCGCGGTTATATTATGTGCGGTGCCCTCGATGTGGGCCTACTAAACGAACAGCTTGCAGACCGCAAGATTATTGCCGGGAGAGCCGTTGGGGTTCGCACATTGGAGCAGCTGCTGGAGGCACCGCTGGAATCGGTAACCTTGGAGGCGGAGAAGTGGGGCATTCATCCCGGCCTTGCCGGCAAGGATGCGATCCTGCGGATGATCTGAGCCCAGCAGGCTTAAGCGGTACAAGAGTGATTCCGGTGCGGATCGCTCTTTTTTTAATGAGATAAGCGATGCTTTTGCTCAGCTTCACAGGGAAAAAATGCGCCGAAACGCCATCAAAGAGAACAAACGGACAATCGGCGGGGGCCTTTTGTCCGTTTGTTCGTTGATGGCGTGAAATCTTGCAGCGACTTACTCGAACAAGCTTTTCAAGCTCTCTTCGTAAGGTGCTTGCACGACGCCTTTTTCCGTTATGATCGCCGTCACGTATTCGTTCGGCGTAATGTCGAAGGCAGGGTTGTACACTTTAACGCCTTGCGGCGCGGTGCGCTTGCCGAAACCTTCCGTGATTTCTTCCGCCGGCCGCTCCTCGATCGGAATATCGGCACCCGTCTTCGTATTCAGGTCGATCGTGGACAACGGGCACGCCACATAAAAAGGTATGCCATGGGCTTTCGCCAGAACCGCGACCCCATACGTACCGATTTTGTTGGCGACATCTCCGTTTGCGGCTACGCGATCCGTACCGACGATAACCGCTTGTATCCAACCTTTGGACATGACCATGGCGGCCATGTTGTCAGCCAGCAGCGTGACGTCGATGCCGGCCTGCTGGAGTTCAAAGGCGGTTAGGCGGGCACCTTGCAGAACGGGTCTCGTCTCATCCGCGAACACCTTGATGTTCAGGCCCTGCTCATGGGCCAGATACATTGGCGCCAGGGCGGTCCCGTATTTGGCGGTCGCCAATCCCCCCGCATTACAGTGGGTGAGCACGCCCATGCCGTCCCGGAAGAACGGCAGCGCGTTCTCGCCGATGCGGCGGCATACATCCTCGTCCTCGGCCCGGATGGCCTCGGCTTCGGCGAGCAGCGCCGCGTTCAGACCGGCCGTGTCGAGATCCGAAGCCGCCAGCTTCTCGGCTGCAAGCTTGATGCGGTCCAGCGCCCAGAACAGATTGACGGCCGTCGGTCTGGACGTTGCGAGATAAGCGCAGGTTTTTGCGACTTGCTGAAGCCAATCCTCGCGACCATCGGCTTCCACCTGCATTCCCCCGAGAACGGCGCCGAATGCTGCCGCGATGCCGATCGCCGGTGCGCCGCGGACTTTCATGGAGTGAATCCCTTCCCAGACTTCCTCTGGTGTATAGAGCTTAAGATAGACGATCTCTTCCGGGAGCAAGCGCTGATCCAGAAGGACCAGATGGTCTCCTCCCCAGTAAACCGAGCTTAGCGGTTCATAGGTGCTGGTATTGCCGGTAGTCATACCGCTCATATCGATACCTCATTTCCTTTGGATGCTTGCGTGATCAAGTTCAGTATGTCCTCGAAGGACTTGATGCTGCGGTGATGGCGCACGAGATTTTTGCCGATGGCGAGCGCTTTGCGCTGTGCGGTCTCTCTGGCCTTATCGTCCGCTATGGTATCGATGTCCGCAACATGGGACAATCCGACGATGCGCCGAATCATTTTGCAGCCCGCGAATCCTGCGGCATCCTTCAAAATCTGCGACACATAATGGTCCTGATAGCCTGGCGTGCGGGACATCTCGTCCAAGAGATCAGCGTTCCACAGCGAGCGGAAGTTGTTCTCGAAGTGGTTCCAAACGCTGCTTGCCATCTCGAGGAGTCGGGCTTCCCGGGCGGCCAGCGTCTGCTCGTCCCCGCTCCAGCCCGGCTGTGCCGCGTAGTTGAGCAGGAGGTTGCCGATCACCGCGCCGATATCGAATCCCATCGGGCCGAAATAAGCGAATTCCGGATCGATCACCTTGGTGGATTCCGGCGTGACGAAGATGCTGCCTGTATGCAGATCCCCGTGGAGCAGAGCTTGCGCATGGGTCAGAAACTTATGGCGCAGCAGCGCGACTTCGAAGTGAAGCGGCAGGTCGGCGCGAAGGGCTTCCGCTTCATCGGCAATGCTCTGTTCATAGTTGTTGTTGGCGGATTCGCGGTATGGATCCTCAAAGATTAAGTCCTCGGTAATTTTGCATAGATCCGGATTAACGAAACGGCCGGCAAGTTCCTTCTTCTTCTGCTGGTTCATGCCCAGATCCGACGTATAGAACAGGGTTCTGGCCAAAAACCGGCCGATATGCTCCGCGAACTTCGGATAGGCGATGCCTTCGATAAGGCCTTTGCGCATGATGGTGTATTCGCTTAAGTCTTCCATCACGGTGTAGGCGAGCTCATCCGAATAGCCGTATACTTTTGGCACGAGGTCAGGGCACAGGGAGTACTCCGTCTCCAGGGCGAGACGCTCGATGCGCGCGCGGTCGAGAGACAGCGGCCAGGATTCGCCTACGACTTTTGCATAAGGAACAGCTTGCTTGATAATGATACTATCAGCCGTATTTTTGGCGGTGACATGAAACACCAGATTGAGATTGCCGTCGCCGATTTCGCGGCATTCGAGTTCGGCATGGTCCGGGAACCGGCCCGGTATACTTTTAGCTAATTGTATCGCTTCGTCCGCGTTCAGCGGATGATATGCAGACATGGATGGTCACCCCCAAATATAATAGAAGAAAAACAAAGCCAACTTTTTTGCTTGGTATTACCTAGTATAACGTTTTTTCGCGAATTTTGTATAATTTTTTGGCAAGTCTCAAGGTTAGCCGAACCTGATTCGCTTCGCAGTCCTGAGGGTAAACTACAAATAGACGCCCAAGCACAGGATGTACTCATATATTAATGAAGGAATAGCATTAGCAGATGGTTCCAGTTACAATGGGGATACACCGATCTGCCGAATATTCCTTTGACGCAGTACAGGGTGCATTTCATATAGAAAAGGAAGGGATAAACCATGGCAAAAACTACATCTGGCAAAGCTGCAGGAAAAACGAAAAACGCAAGTCTGGAGCAATTGCTCAATCAGCAGGTTGCGAACTTCAACGTGCTCTACGTCAAACTTCACAACTATCACTGGTATGTAACCGGAGAGCAGTTCTACTCCCTTCATGTTAAATTCGAAGAGCTGTATGACGAAATCACGCTTAAAATGGATGAGGTTGCGGAGCGCCTGCTTTCGATCAAAGGCAAGCCGGCTGCAACGATGAAAGAATATCTGGAGCTTGCGACCGTTCAGGAGGCCTCCGGCAACGAGGATACCCGCGGCATGGTACAGGCCTTGGTCGAGGACTTTGCTACTGTATCCGAGGAATTGGCGGAAGGCATCGAAATGGCCGAGGAAGCCGGAGATGCGCCGACAGCGGACATGTTCACCGGGTTCAAGGCCGATCTTGAGAAGCATATGTGGATGCTGCGCTCTTACCTTGGATAAAGCGTGATTCCAATAGAATGATTCCCAATTCATACCGTATATTCGCTGCAGCTGAGACTCGTTAACGAGTCCTTATAGCTCTTGGTGCCCCTGACACCGTCTGACGACGCGCGGTTGACGCCGTTGCCTAGATGCCGTGACCGACACGGGGAGCCTCAGCATATACGGCGGATGAAAAGGGCAGAATGAAACAGGCTTGGCCGGTTAATCGGCCAAGCCTGTTTTTAATGGTTACAGTTGTCCGAATGTTGTCTCCAAAAGGCTTGTCCGGTTGAAATACGTCATTTTTTATTATAAAATGGCTTGAGAATCATTGATAATCAGTTTAGAATGATTATAAATAAAGAATCACTTTTTATTTTATGAAATCAGGGCGTACAATCCTGTTATCATATGGGACAACAAATACACTACCTATTCAACGGAGGGAATCTAATATGTCAACCAAGTTTGTCATTGAAGGATTGAAAGCAACAATCGAAGGCAAGGAGATCCTGAAGGGGATCAACCTTGAGATGAAGGGCGGAGAAGTTCATGCCATCATGGGACCAAACGGAACGGGTAAAAGTACGTTGGCTTCCGCGTTGATGGGTCATCCTAAATATGAAGTAACCGAAGGTAAAGTATTCCTCGACGATGAAGACGTGCTGGAGATGGAAGTAGACGAGCGCGCACGCGCAGGTCTGTTCCTGGCCATGCAATATCCGAGCGAAATCGCCGGCGTGACAAACTCCGATTTCCTGCGCAGCTCCATCAATGCACGCCGCGGCGAAGGCAACGAGATTTCCCTGATCAAGTTCATTCGTCAAATGGAAGGCAAAATGAAAGAGCTCGAGATGAATCCCGAGTTTGCTCACCGTTACCTGAACGAAGGCTTCTCCGGCGGTGAGAAGAAGCGTAATGAAATTCTGCAAATGATGATGCTGGATCCGAAAATCGTCGTGCTTGACGAAATCGACTCCGGTCTGGATATCGATGCTTTGAGAATCGTGGCGAACGGTGTAAATGCCATGAAGTCCGAAGAGCGCGGTTTCTTGATCATTACCCACTACCAGCGTTTGCTTAACTATATCACGCCAGATTACGTTCACGTTATGATGCAAGGGCGCATCGTGAAATCCGGCGGCCCTGAGCTGGCTGAGCGTCTGGAAGCGGAAGGTTACGACTGGATCAAGGAAGAGCTGGGCATTACCGATGAAACTGTAGGTCAAGACGCGTAAATAGACGGGAGGAGGAAACGATATGACTACACAAACCATTCTTCCGGTCAACGCTGAGGCTCTGAAGGCATTGTCCGAAAGTAAACAGGAGCCGGCCTGGCTTACAGACAGCCGTCTGGCAGCCCTGGAACTGGCCGGCCAGTTGGAACTGCCCAAGCTGGAGAAACAACGCATCGAGCGTTGGAACATCCACAGCTACGGTGAATATAAAGAGAGCAATAAACTCGCTTCCCTTGACGAATTGCCTGAGCATGTGGCCAAACTTGTCGAAGGCTCGAGAGAAGGCGGTTTGGTTATTCAACGCAATTCCGGAACCGTATATGCAAGCCTGGCACCGGAACTCGCAGCCAAAGGCGTGATTTTCACCGATTTGGAAACAGCGGTTAAAGAACACGCGGATTTGGTTAAACCTTATCTGCACCAAGCGCTTAAGAGCGATGAGCACGCCATGGCCGCTCTGCATGCTGCCGTATGGAACGGCGGAGTATTCCTCTACGTTCCCAAGAATGTGGAGGTCGATGTTCCGCTGCAAGCGGTCATGCTGACCGACGATGCTGAAGCCACGTTTGCTCCGCATGTGCTGGTTGTAGCCGAAGCGAACAGTCAGATTACTTATGTAGACAACTACGTATCGGATTCCCTGGCTGCGGCGGTAACCCATAACGGCGTGGTGGAAGTGTTTGCTAAGAACGGCGCGAAGGTGCGTTACGCATCCGTTCACCAATTGGCCGGAGAAGCAACGGATGTCACATTCCGCCGCGCGGTGCTTGACAACGACGCTTCGATCGAGTGGATCGTCGGCGAGATGAACGATGGCGATACAGCCAGCGACACCATGAGCATTCTGAAGGGCAACGGCTCGACATCCGATGCAAAAATCATTGCGGTAGGTTCCGGATCCCAGAAGATCAACTACACCACGCAAGCGAAGCATTTCGGCAAGAGCTCCGCATCCCAGATGATCACCCGTGCGGTCATGCGCGAAGAAGCACAAGCCATCATCAACGGCATTACCAAGATCGAGAAGGGTGCGACGAAGGCGGACGGACAGCAGACCGAACGCGTTCTGATGCTCAGCCCGAAAGCCCGCGGCGACGCGAACCCGATTCTGTTGATCGACGAGGACGACGTAACGGCCGGTCACGCAGCGTCCGTAGGACAAGTGAACCGGGAGCAAATTTACTACCTGATGTCCCGCGGCATCTCCCGTTCCGTTGCAGAATCCCTGATTATTTACGGCTTCTTGGCTCCGGTTGTCAGCGAAATTCCGCTTGAGGGACTTCGCGACCAGCTGCAGGGGCTCGTTGAAAGGAAGCTGGGACAATGATCGCCTCCGTCCGTGAGCAATTTCCCATTCTTCACCAGGAGATCAACGGACATCCGCTGGTATATCTCGACAATGCCGCGACATCGCAAAAGCCGCAGGTGGTCATAGATGCCGTCAAGCGGTACTACGAATGGGAGAACTCCAATGTGCACCGCGGAGTTCATACGCTCGGCAGCCGTGCTACCGATGCTTATGAAGGAGCCAGGGAGAAGGTTGCCCGTTTCATAAATGCCGAGAGTTCGGAGCAGATTATATTCACCCGCGGAACGACGACGGCCCTGAATCTGGTGGCTTCATCCTACGCACGCTCCGTTTGCGGTCCTGGAGATGAAATCGTCCTGACGGAAATGGAGCATCACAGCAATCTCATTCCGTGGCAGCAGGCGGCCATCGCCGTCGGCGCTACGCTGAAATATATTCCTCTGCAGCCTGACGGCACGATCCGTGTCGAAGATGTAGAGGCACTGGTGACCGAACGGACGAAAGTCGTAGCCATCGCATACGTGTCCAACGTCATGGGCGTCGTGCATCCCGTTAAACAAATCGCGGAAATCGCGCATCGGCACGGTGCCGTTATCGTGGTGGACGGTGCGCAAAGCACGCCGCACATGAAAGTGGACGTTCAGGACCTGGACTGCGATTTCTACGCTTTGTCCGGACACAAGATGTGTGCTCCAACAGGTATCGGCGCATTATACGGCAAGAAGGCGCTGCTGGAATCAATGGAGCCGATCGAATTCGGCGGAGAGATGATCAATGACGTCGGGTTGTACGAATCGAACTGGAAGGAGCTCCCTTGGAAGTTTGAGGGCGGCACGCCCATCATTGCAGGAGCTGTCGGACTTGGCGCCGCGATCGATTTCCTGGAGGAAATCGGAATGGACGCCATCGAACGGCATGAGGCTCAGCTTGCGAACTACGCCATGGACCGGATCTCCGAGATCGAAGGCATCTCCATTTACGGTCCTCGTAAGCGTAAAGTGGGCCTTATCACATTCAATCTTGGAGACGTTCATCCGCATGACGTGGCAACCGTTCTGGATGCCCAGGGGATTGCGATTCGTGCAGGACATCATTGCTGTCAACCGCTTATGCGTTGGTTAAAAGTATCTTCCACGGCACGCGCGAGCTTTTATCTGTATAATACAGAAGAGGACGTTGATCGATTAGTTAGCGCCTTAATCCAGACAAAGGAGTATTTTGGCGATGCAACTTGACGATTTGTACAGACGTGTCATCATGGATCATTATAAGAACCCCCGCAATCGCGGCAAGTTTGAAGAAGATGCGGTAACCATCGATTTGAACAATCCGACTTGCGGAGATCGCATTTCCTTGCAGCTTAAGGTAGAGAACGGCGTGGTCGCCGATGCCAAATATACGGGGGAAGGCTGCTCCATCAGCATGTCTTCCGCTTCGATGATGACGGACGCCGTAAAAGGAAGAACGCTGGACGAAGCCATCAGTTTGGCGGACCGCTTTTCTTCCCTTATGAAAGGCGATGAAGTGGATTTTGACGAGTACGAGGATATTGAAGCCCTATCCGGTGTTAACAAGTTTCCTGCACGCATTAAATGCGCAACACTTGCGTGGAACGCACTCCGAAAAGGAATTGACGCGAAGTAAGCGAATGAACAGATCGATAGGGAGGTAAGTTAAATGGCTAAAAAAGCGCCAGAAATGGAAGAGTATAAATATGGTTTCCGTGACGAGCACAAGGCTATTTTCCAAACCGGTAAAGGTTTGACGCGTGAAGTCGTTACGGAAATATCCAAAATCAAGAACGAGCCGGAATGGATGCTGGAATTCCGTTTGAAGGCTCTGGAGCAGTTCGAGAAAATGCCGATGCCTCGTTGGGGCGGCGATCTCGACGAGCTGGATTTCAACGATATCCAGTATTATGTAAGACCTTCCGAGAAGCAAGGCAAGACGTGGGAGGAAGTACCGGCCGAGATCAAGGAAACCTTCGATAAGTTGGGTATTCCCGAAGCAGAGCAGAAGTTCCTGGCGGGCGTATCCGCGCAGTACGAATCCGAAGTGGTTTACCATAATATGCAAAAGGATCTAGAGGATCAAGGCGTTATCTTCATGGATACCGATACGGCTCTTAGAGAGCATCCGGAGATTCTGAAAGAGTACTTTGCAACGGTCGTACCTCCGACGGATAACAAATTCGCGGCTTTGAACAGTGCGGTATGGTCCGGCGGAAGCTTCATCTATGTGCCGAAAGGCGTACAGTGCGAAATTCCGCTGCAAGCCTACTTCCGGATCAACTCCGAGAACATGGGTCAGTTCGAACGCACGCTGATCATTGCCGACGAGGACAGCTTCGTGCATTACGTTGAAGGTTGTACGGCTCCGATCTACAGCACGAACTCGCTTCACAGTGCCGTGGTTGAAATCATCTGCAAAAAGAACGCGCGTGTTCGTTACACGACGATTCAGAACTGGGCACCGAACATCTACAACCTCGTAACGAAGCGCGCGGTTGCGGAAGAGAACGCTACGATGGAATGGGTGGATGGTAACATCGGCTCCAAGCTGACGATGAAATACCCTGCTGTCGTCCTGAAAGGACGCGGTGCCAAAGGGATGGTGCTTTCCATCGCGGTTGCGGGCAAAGGCCAGCATCAGGACGCTGGGGCGAAAATGCTCCACCTGGCGCCGGATACGACGTCCACGATCGTATCGAAATCGATCAGTAAGCATGGCGGTAAAGTAACATACCGCGGTCTCGCCTCGTTCGGCCGCAATGCGGAAGGCGCGAAAGCGAACATTAAGTGCGATACGCTCATTCTCGATAATGAGTCGACATCCGATACGATTCCGTACAACGAAATCAAGAACGATAACATTACGCTGGAGCATGAGGCGACCGTCTCCAAGGTATCCGAGGATCAATTGTTCTACCTCATGAGCCGCGGACTTACGGAAGACGAAGCTACGCAGATGATTGTTATGGGCTTCATCGAGCCGTTCACCAAAGAACTTCCGATGGAGTATGCCGTTGAAATGAACCGCCTGATCAAGTTCGAGATGGAAGGTTCCATCGGCTAAATAGTTCATCATATGAAGACAGGAGCGAATCACTCAGAGATGGGTGATTCGCTCTTTTTTTTTGTGCTTGAACGTTTAAGGTATGTCACCGAGGCGTGGACGAGGACATTTATAGATTGCACAGGCCGGTTGGAAGCGTCTTCGATTTTGCCAAAATCCAATAAGATTTGATGTGAAAAACGTCACAAGGCAGACGCTAAAAACGCCAGCCTCAAGGCTGACGGTAATACTGGTTATTCAAGCAGGGAAGCAAGCGATTTAGCAGCTTCCGGATTATCTTTAGGAACACAGGTCACAACAGAATCTCTTGAATCTCGGTATGATATTCCTTGGAGAGGTCGATGAAACGATCATCGGTCTTTACAAGCGGACGGAAGTAATCCGAAGGATGGTTCATGACGATGATGCCGGATTCGCCCGTCGTCAGCAGAACCTTTTTGCCGATGAAATTCGGAAGCATTTGCTGAATGAAAGCGTGCGTCGGCTTGCCGTTCAGCTTCCCGAAGCTGAGACTGTACAGCTCGCGCAGAACGGTTAGCAGCTGCTGCTTGGACTGATAGACCCGGTTCGTTGTCATGGCGCTGTAGACATCGGCAACCGCGCAAATATGAGAGTACGGATGAATCTGGTCTGCATGGAGCGCTCGCGGATAGCCCGAACGGTCATCCCGTTCATGGTGCTGAAGCGCGACCATGGCGGTCACCTTGTCATCCATGGATTCGGCGATCATCTCGTAACCATAGATGGTGTGCAGCTTCACTTCCTCGAATTCCTCGGGGGTCAGCTTGCCGGGCTTGTCCAGGATATCCCTTGAAATCTTACTCTTGCCGATATCATGGAGATAGCCCGCCTTGCCGATTTCATAGGCTTCCTTGCCGGAGTAACCCATCCAATCCGCGATGTAGTAGGATAGCATCCCTACTTGAATGGAATGCCTGTAGGTATAATCGTCTGTTCCATTAAACAGCAGAAGCAGGGATACCACATCCGTATGCTCGTTCAGCGAGCCGACCAGTGGCTGGAAAACATCGTCTACAACGGATTCATTGAACTTTCCGGATTGGGATGCTTCCGTAAATAAGGCGGAGCATCCGTCAAACGCAAGGTTAAAGTGAGGTTTAACCTTGTTGAACGAGTCCGAAATTTCTGATAACGGATCGAGGGATACGGACAGCGCGCGCGGCTGTATTTCTATGTAATCGATGCCGTGCTGCAATAGCTTGGATATATCCTCTGAACGTAGCAAAGCTCCTTTTTGCAGAACATGAACGCCGTTAGTGTTGTAAGCATCCTGCTGTATTTGATCACCGGGTTTCAGGTCCGTGACATGTACTCTCAAATCATTGCACCTCTTGCCCTTATATAAGTAAAAAGATCAAAACTATCTTAGCAAGAAAATTATGGTTTTACAATGATATAATCGCGACTTATTGCCTAGCTATTGGGTCCCAGGGTCCGGTCTGCGCCCCTTTCCACTCCGAACCATCGTCCCATATCTCCTTCTTCCAGATCGGAACGGATCGCTTCAATTGCTCGATGGCATATCGGCTTGCTTCGTAACATGTTTCCCGATGCGGTGAAGATACGGCGATAACGACGCTCGTTTCCCCGATTCCGACCGTACCGATACGGTGGGAAATCGCGCATTTCGTGCCGGGCCATCGGCCGTGGATGTCCATGCAGATTTGCTGCATTTCTTTCAGGGCCATCGGAATGTAAGCTTCATACTCCAGCGTTACCGTTCGCATCTGACCGGTTATCTCCCGCGTCGTGCCTACAAAGGAAAGCGTTGCGCCATGGTTATCATCATGCACTTTGGCGATGGTTTCTTCCACGGACAGCCGGTGGCAGGTGATGGTGCACGTTCCGTCTGACGAGGAACTGGAGCCTGTGTCCTGCAGGTTGGTTCCGTCCCCGCCGGACACAGGCGGAATCAGAGCCACCTCGTCCCCGCTCTGAATAAGCTGATCCGGCAGCGCATATTCTTGATTGACCGCAACGAAGGCCGTGGCAATCTGGGATTGGGCATCGGGAAAAGCTTCGCTAAGAAGCAGCTTCAAATCCCCGGTCGTAAGGGGGAGGGCGGGTACGCTGAATGCAAGTGAAGCCGTGCCGATGCGATCGGCTAATCCGGCGAATAGCAGTATGGAAATGGTTGTCGACATTTTGATCACCTCGTAATTCTTATGGGCTACAATATACCATATTCTTCGCTAAAATGTTATGCTTGTAAGACCGGAAATTATCGTAAAAGTAACTTGGGAGGGGGCCGCCAGATGGGGCTTAAAAGCAATAAACAAAAGCTGACCATATTATATACCAACGATATACACAGCCATTTCGAGATGATGAGCAATGTGGCGGCACTTATTTCCCGGGAAAAGACGGCTGCCGGCGATAAGTCGATCGTGCTGGATATCGGAGACCATATGGATCGCGCATCGGTGGAAACCGAAGGCTCGATGGGGCAAGCGAATGTGGATGTCATTAATTTGACAGGATACGACGCGATTACGATCGGCAATAACGAAGGCCTGACCATTTCGTATGATGTTCTGGAGCATGTATATGCCGGACTGCAGTGCCCCGTCGTTTGCTGCAACATCAGGGAGACGGAGAGCGGCAGTCCTCCTTCATGGATGAAACGGCATGTGATCCTGGAGCGGGATGGCATTTCGATCGGGCTCACCGGCGCGACGGCAGCTTTTGCAGGATTTTATCAATTGTTAGGCTGGGAAGCAGGAGACCCGGTGGAGGCCATCGCCGAACAGGTTCGAGCGCTTCAGGGCCAGTGTGATATCGTTATCGTTTTATCCCATTTAGGACTAACGATTGATAAAAGATTAGCAGAACATGTAGAAGGCATTGATGTCATACTTGGCGGCCATACCCATCACATCCTTGAGGAGCCGCTAATGATCGGGAAGACAGCCGTATGCGGCGCGGGCAAATTCGGACAATACGTAGGTCGCCTCGTTATGGAGCGAAATGACGTTGGTGAACGGTTTACCTGCGTAGAGGGAACCTTGCTGCCTGTGGATAAAAGCTTGATGGAGCCCATCGTGGAGCAGGCCATCCTGAAACATCATGAGCTGGCCAAGGAGAAGTTAACCGAAGCCGTGGCCGTAATCGACCGCAGCCTGCCGATCCATTATGAGGAGGAATCGCCGTTTGCGAACCTGTTGGCTCAGGCCGTGCTGCAGCACACGGGTGCCGAAATTGCGATCGTCAATTCCGGGCAGCTGCTGGGACCGCTGCCGGAGGGCGAAATCAGTACCGGGATGCTGCATGGTTTGTGCCCGTCACCGATTAATCCCTGTGTCGTGAAATTGCGGGGAGAACACATCTATCAGGCGCTTGAAGAGAGTCTGCTTCCGGAGTTTAGCGGGAAGAAGATCATGGGCTTCGGCTTCCGCGGGTATCTGTTAGGGGGCCTGGCCGTCGATGGATTAAAGATCCGATATGACAAGGATGGAGAGCCTTACCGGAAGATCACGCAAATCTCCTTCAAGGGACAACCGCTGGAATGGCAGCGGGAATATCATGTGGGAACGCTCGACATGTTTACTTTTAAAATCGGATACGAGACCCTGGCGCTTGGAACGGATACGGTTTATATGCTGCCCGAGTTTATTCGAGACCTGCTGCGGAGCGAGCTTTCGCGTCCCGGATCGCTTGAAGCGTCCATGATTTCACGCTGGATATCCTGACAACCCCCGACTAACTTCCTTTGGCCGAGCATACATATGAGGAGGACAAAGGTAAGGGGAGGGGTAGGACATGGATTTTATCACGTCCATCATACTGGGGATCGTGGAAGGACTAACCGAATTCATTCCGGTGTCTTCCACGGGCCACATGATTTTGACGGCCAAAGTGCTTGGTTACGATGACCAAACACCGATCATGAAGACGTTTGAGGTTGTCATTCAGCTGGGAGCCATTTTGGCGATCGCGATTGTTTATTGGAATCGGATTTTGAATCTGCTCGGGTGGAGCCGAAGCGAGCCGTTGACCCGGAAAGTGCCTCGGAGGCGATTGAACCTGATGCATATATTTTTGGGGATTGCTCCGGCCCTGCTGGTTGCGTTTTTTGCGAGGGATTTCATCAAAAGCCTGTTCCATGCGCAGACGGTGCTGTTTGCGCTCGTTGCCGGCGGCATTTTTATGATTTTTGCGGAATGGTACAATAAGCATAAAGTCCAAGTGACCTCGCATGATATGGATGATTTGACATATAAGCAGGCCTTTCTGATTGGGATCTACCAGATCATATCCGTCTTATGGCCGGGCTTTTCCCGTTCGGGGTCCACGATCTCCGGGGGCATGCTTAGCGGTGTGAGTTATAAGGCATCGGCCGATTTCTCGTTTATAATCGCAATTCCCATCATGTGTGCCGCATCGGGATATGAATTGCTGGATTCTTACCGATATTTTACTTTAGATACGATCGGCGTATTTCTAGCCGGTTTTATCGTTTCGTTTGTTGTCGCTTATTTTGTCGTCTTGGCCTTCATGAAACTCATACAGAAGATAAGGCTTACTCATTTTGCGATCTACCGTTTTGGTCTCGCCGCCGTTTTTTGGCTGTTCATCATGCATTAAGCAGGAGTAGACACAAGAAGGAGATCCGTCTTCTTCGTATCGTGATCCACTGAAGACTAGACGCTATATCCCACACAAGTTTCAGAATAGCAGAGGAAGTGACGGATTTTGCGTCTTATACCTATCAACGCGTTGAGGCCGGGCATGGTTCTTGGTAAGAAAATATACAATAGTGACGGTTTAATCCTGCTTGCCGAGGGCGTGGAACTGACAGCCGGGCTGATCCGCCGTCTGGGCACGCTGGAACTCGGGTATGTATACATCGAGGATCCGATGACGGAGGATATCGTGGTTCCGGAGCTGTTGACCGAAGAGACGCGGCTGCAGGCGATCCAATCGATTCGGACCAGCTTCAAGAACCTGGAGAGCCAGGCTGCTCTGAAAGGCAGCTTCCTTCATTTGGGCAAAACGTTCTCCGGGATGATGGAGTCCATCATGGATGAAATTTCGGAGCATGATGAGGGCATGGTGCTGCTGACCGATATGAATACGAACGATTACAACCTGTACCGGCATTCTCTGAACGTATGCGTCTACTCGACGGTTCTTGGCGTGTCTTACGGGTATAACCGGGAAGAGCTGAGGGTGCTCGGCCTGGGGGCCCTGCTGCACGATATCGGCAAAACGCGGATAAGCCAGAAGCTGCTGAACCATCCAGGACGGCTTAGCGAGGAGGAATTTCGCGAGGTCCAGAAGCACACCGAGATCGGCTTCAAAATATTGAAGGACGAGCCCAACATTCCGCTGTTATCGGCGCATTGCGCCCTGTCACATCATGAGCGCCTGGATGGCAGCGGTTATCCCCGGGCTTTGAAGGGAACTGACATCCATGAATACGCCAAATGGATCGCGATTACGGATTCCTACGACGCGATGACCACGCAGCGGGTGTACAAGCCTGCATTGCTGCCGCACGAAGCGGTGG
Source organism: Bacillus sp. FSL K6-6540 (assembly GCF_038007545.1). Taxonomy (NCBI): domain Bacteria; kingdom Bacillati; phylum Bacillota; class Bacilli; order Caryophanales; family Bacillaceae; genus Bacillus; species Bacillus sp. FSL K6-6540. Next base: position 5,654,991 of record NZ_JBBOXH010000001.1, on the reverse strand, counting down.
AGGTCATGTACGCCGGATCGGGAACGCTGTATGAACAATCATTCCTGGCCATGTTTCGGGATCGGGTAGCGATATATCCTCCCGGGATCACCGTGAAATTGCATACGGGCGAGAATGGAGTGGTATCCAGGATCCACGCGCATGTGCCGCATCGACCCGTTGTCCGCGTATTGACGGATGCCGAGGGCACCCCGTTATCCGCGCCTTACGAAGTGGATTTATCCGAGACGCTGGCCGTTATGATCGCCGGCATCGGACAGAGCACCATAGATCAAACTGGAGCATAAGGAGGTTGACTCGTGAGACGTAACGGCCATGCAACATTGCTGCATACATGGGGGCGACTGATTTACCGCTACCGTAAAGCCATTGTTGTAACCTGGCTTATTTTGTTTTGCGTGCTGCTTCCGTTTGCGTTCAAGCTGCCGTCCATATTGCAGCATAACGGGTTTACGCCGAAGGATAGCCCGGCCCAGATCGGAATCGAGAAGCTGGAGGAGGGTCTGGGATTGTCGGCAGCCTCGCTGGATATCGTCGTTGTCAGTCGACACGATGAGAACCTGACGGCAGGGACGGCGCAGAGGCGGATACTGACGGAGCTTGCGCCTTTGCGTGACCGCCCATATGTCAGGGATATGTATATGAATATGGCAGCTCATAAGGCAGGCCAGGATCATATCGTATCCGTGACGGTGCTGCTGGATCTGGATTCCTCGAAAGCCCTGCAGCAGTTTGAAGAGATCAGAGACTCGGTTCCGGGCATCACGGGAGCGGACACGTACATAACGGGAAATACCGCTATCTTCGCCGATATGAATCAAGCCGTTAAGAGCGATATTATCCATGCGGAAATGATAGGCATTCCTGCAGCCTTGCTCATCCTGGCGGTCGTATTCGGCACATTGACTGCCGCGCTTCTTCCTTTAATCGCCGGAATTGTCAGCGTGGTGGTCACGATGGGCATTCTGTATTTTGTCGCTTTGGCCGACGGCTCGATCAGCAATTTTCTTCCGAATGTCGTCACGATGCTGGGGCTGGCCGTAGGCATTGATTATGCCTTGCTGATCGTTAGCCGCTTCAAAGAAGAATTGCGGACACGGAGCGGGGATGTGGGATCCGCGCTGGCTATCACTTGCGCAACCGCCGGCAAAGCAGTGATGTTCTCGGGTGCTGCCGTGTTGATCGGTTTTGTGGCGATGAGTTTCATCGACCTGCCGATCTTCCGCTCTTTCAGCATAGGCGGCATTACCGTCGTGCTGTTCTCGGTGCTGGCCGGCAACACGCTTCTTCCGGCATTATTGGGGATGCTGGGCCCGCGCATCGATGCGCTCCCTCTCTTTCCGGCCAAACTCCGGGCGCTTCGGGGCCGGCAGACCTCGGGCATGTGGAGAAGGATCTCCGGTTTTGTTATGGCCCATCCCGTGACCATCTCTGTAGCAGCGATCGGATTGCTGCTGGTGGCGATCTATCCGGTCCGAAACATGAGCATAGCCATCCCCGCTGCCGAAGTGCTGCCCCCCGCCTATGAATCCCGTTATGGCCACGACCTGCTTGCGCAAGCTTATGACGAACGCGAATTGAATTCGATCGTTGTGGCGGTGGAGCTTCCGTCCTCCTATGCGGATCCGCACAGCATCGAGCTGATGAAGGCGTACACGGATGAAATCAGGCTCATGCCAGGCGTGAAGCGGGTAGAGAGTTATCTGAGCGTTGGCAGGGGTTCGGTGGAGGAAGTATCAAACGTTCTGTCCCGCCAAGAGATCCGCCAGCAGCTGGAGCAGCATCGTTTTGTCAGAGGAAATATGGCTGCCGTTGCCGTGACTCCGGAGCATGAGGAATCCCATGCACTCACGATGCAGCTTGTCCAAGCGCTGCGGACCATGGATACGAATGAACTGAAGACCTATGTCACCGGCAGCCCCGCGTATAAACTGGACATCATGGAAGCCATCCAGCAGAACATTTCCTACGTCCTGGTATTTGTATTTGCGGTGACTTATATCATCCTCCTCTTCGCATTCCGGTCGATCGTGCTCCCCTTAAAGGCCAGCGTCATGAACATGCTCAGCCTGGGCGCCGGACTCGGTATCGTGGTGTGGGTATTTCAGGAGGGCATTGGTGCGGAGTGGCTGGGCGTTTCCTCTACAGGGTCCATCTTCGCGCTCTTGCCGGTCCTGATATTCTGCGTGGTGTTCGGCATATCGATGGACTATGAAGTCATGATGCTCTCGCGGATCATGGAGAACTATGAACGGACGGGGGATAACGAATTCAGCACGGCCGAGGGCTTGGAGAGTACGGGCGGCCTGATTACCAGCGCGGCTCTGATTCTGGCCGTCGTTGTGGGTGCCTTCGTATTTACGGACAATGAAGTGATGAAAGCGATTGGTTTAGGCCTGACAGCAGCCATTCTGCTGGACGCGACCGTGATTCGGGTGCTGCTTGTGCCTGCATTCATGAAGATGCTGGGCAGAGCGAATTGGTGGAGTCCCGCATGGATGTTCCCAACATCTAAGCTTGCTTCCAAGGAACGTTCAGACAAACGGGGGGAAGCCGGATGATTTCCAGCCGAACCAAGCAGAAGCCTTCTGTTTGGGTATGTTATAATCATATAATGGACATGATCAAAACCGTAGAGTACATCCAAGCAAGTTGTACTGACTGAATCGGTAATTCAAAGAAATAAGGTGAGTGAACCATGAGTAATACAGCACAGCCGTTTCCATCAGCCGTAAGGCCTATTTCGCCGAGTTATGATCCGTGGGATCCGATAACTTCCCTGCGCGAGCATGGCCGCCACGTGCTGACCAGCGTGGAAATGACAGTGACGCATCTGTGCAATATGCGCTGCGAGCATTGCGCTGTCGGTGATATGCTCGTCATGAAGGAAGCCCCGATGCTGCCCCTGGATACGATGCTGAAGCGGCTGGATGAGGTAGAGCATCTGCAGACGATCAGCTTGACGGGCGGTGAACCGGCGTTTCTGGGCAAAACGGTGGATAACGTGATTGTTCCCCTGCTCAAGTACGCCAAGGAACGGGGAATCCGGACTCAGATCAACTCCAATCTGACGCTGGATATCGGCAGGTACGAGAAGATGCTGCCCTATCTGGACGTTATGCATATTTCGTTCAATTACTTGAACGGGGACGACTTTTATGAGGTCGGATTTGCGAATAGCGCTCGCCCTGTCTCCAAGGAAACGGCATACAAGATGTACGACACGATGCTGGTCAATTCCGAGAAGCTGAGCGCGGCCGGCATGTACATATCCGCCGAATCCATGATTAACTACAGAACTCATACGAAACTGGGCGGCATTCATAAGCTGATCAAGGACATGGGCTGCAAGCGGCACGAGGTTCACCCGATGTATGCTTCGAACTTTGCATCCGCGCTGCCCGTCTTGTCTTTGGCCGATACGAAAGCCGCCATCCATCATTTGCTGGATGTCCGAGACAGGGACATGTGGATGCTGTTCGGAACGCTGCCGTTCTATGCCTGCAGCTCGGACGATCATGACCAGGAGATCATTCGCCGCTTGCGGCAAGAACCGAACGTAACGGTTCGGAACGATCCGGATGGCCGTAACCGGGTGAATGTGAATTTATTCTCGGGCGACGTGTACGTAACGGATTTTGCTGATATCCCGGCTTTTGGTAATATTAAGGAACAGAAGCTGGACGATATTTTTGACGCATGGTCTACAGGGCATCCGTTGAATCAAACGGTCAACTGCCACTGCGATGCAGTGAGCTGCTGCGGCCCGAACCTGTTGGTAGCCGACATGTACTATCGGGGTGTGGATTTCAAGTCGAGAAAAGCAAAGACAAACTAGAACCCTAGAAAGAAGGCGTGTCATCATGGCAGAGGAATTTGAGGTCGGGAAACTGATTTTGAATTTACTCTTGGTTTTCCTGCTCGTTTTGTTGAACGGCGTGTTTGTAGCCGCCGAATTTTCACTCGTGAAAATGCGCCAATCCCGGCTGACCCAGCTCGTTAGCGAAGGGAACCGGCTTGCCGGCATTGCGCTGAAAGTAAACCAAAAGCTGGATGCTTATTTATCCGCCACCCAACTCGGGATTACCCTGACTTCCCTGGGACTCGGCTGGATCGGGGAGCCCGCCATTTCCGAATTGCTGGTAGCTCCCATCATGCACAGCATCGGCTTTGCGGATGAGCGGTTGATCAGCACGATATCGGTCGCGGTGGGCTTCTGTATTATCACCTTTTTGCATATTGTGTTAGGGGAGCTTGCACCGAAATCTTTGGCTATTCAGCGGACGGAGGGCACGGCACTGCTTCTGTCAGCCCCGCTTCTCTGGTTTTACCGCATTTTTCTGCCGGTGATCTGGGTGCTCAATGCTTCCGCTAACCGTATTCTGAAGCTGGTCGGCATCGAGCCCGCAAGCGAGGCCGAGGCAGCCCACTCCGAGGAAGAAATTCGGATTCTGATGACCGAGAGCGCACGGAGCGGTGTCATCGACGAGAACGAGATGAAATTGATGGACAACCTGTTCGATTTTTCCGATTTGAGAGCCAGGGAAATTATGCTGCCGAGGACGGATATGGACGTATTGTTCACCAATTTCACCTTGGAGGAGAACCTTCGGATCGTCAACGAGACGAAGCATTCCCGTTACCCGGTTGCAACGGACAACAAGGACCGCATCATCGGATTTGTCCACATTACGGATCTCCTTCTGGCAGAGCCGGAGAAACAGCGTGATCTGACATCCTTGGTGAGACCGATTATGGACGTATCGGAATCCATGGAAATCAGCCAGGTGCTGCGGAAGATGCAGGCGAGACATGAGCAGCTTGCGCTCGTGGTGGACGAATACGGAGGGACCGCCGGCATTCTCACGGCTGAGAAGATTCTGGAAGAGATTGTCGGGGACCTGTACGATGAGTTCGAAGACGAGCGGCCGGAAATCGAAGTCTATGATGAGTCCTTTTCGGTAGACGGGCGAATGCTCATCGAAGAAGTGAATGATTTGACCGGCTTGATGATTGATGAGCATGACGTCGATTCCATTGGCGGTTGGTTGTTCAAGGAGCTGGAAGGGAACCCGGCAGTCGGGAAGAGAGCCACCTTTGACGGGGTGGTCTTTGAAGTTGAGGAATCTACCCGGTTGCGCGTAACCCGCGTCATGATTCATCAGAAGCTGGAAAGCAGCCTCACCCAGAACTAGCAAGACTCTATTTGTTAGGAAGTGGATTATGTCGATTAAGCAGCTGATCTTTATCGGTCTGGGGCTCCTGTTGCTGTACGGAATGTTTACGGTCGGAGCTCCGTTCCTGTTGGCTATCGTGATTGCTATTGCACTAGAGCCGTTAAATCGGCTCTTGATGAAACGGCTCCGGCTGAACCGCATTGCGGCCGCAACCGTGACCAGCACGCTATTTCTTCTCTTGATGCTGCTTCTGGCTTATCTGATCGGGCTTCAGGTGTTTAACCAGCTGGTCGAATACTGGAGCAGGGCTCCGCAATATTTTGCGGGGGCCAATGAATTCCTTCAGCATACGATTATTCAGGCTCAGGACATGCTGAACGGCGTTTCGCCGGGCCTTGCCGACAGTCTTACCGAATTTATGTCGAATATTTCTTCCTATGTGCAGTCGCTGGTCAATTCGGTATCTTCAACCTTCCTGTCCTTTGCCAAAACGCTGCCTAACCTGTTTGTCACGTTCATCGTATTCTGCGTGGCGGTATACTTGTTTGCGTTCAGCCTCGATACGATGCGCGAAAAGGTCTTGTCGCTGTTCGACGAGTCTTCCCAGTCGCAGGTGAATGAAGTGCTGCTCAGCCTGAAAAAATCGATATTCGGCTTTTTACGGGCCCAGCTGATCCTCAGTTTGTTCACGTACGTGATCACGCTGCTCGGCTTGCTGGTATTAGGTATCAATTACCCGCTTGCCATCGCCCTGCTTGTCACGATTGTCGACATCCTGCCGATCCTTGGCGTAGGCTCCGTACTGATCCCATGGTCCATTTACCTGCTCGCGGTAGGCGATATTTTTACTGGGATCGGCTTGATTTTCCTGTTCATTCTGATTACGGTGATCCGCCGCGTGCTGGAGCCGAAGGTCATTGGGGATGCCGTCGGCATCGGCGCATTACCGGCCCTGGTCAGCATGTATGTCGGATTTAAGCTGGTTGGCGTGATCGGATTTTTTATCGGCCCCCTGGTCGTCATTATCTATTCCGCCATGCGTAAAGCGGGCTTGTTCCAAATCAAGATCAAATTCTGAGGACAACTTGATGCAACCCTTTTCCCGGGAATATTCCAGGGAAGAGGGTTTTTTTGTCATTTTAGAGTTCATTTTCTGGGCGGAAGACATATGTTAAATACGAAGAGCCCTTGATAACGACGGATAGTAACGATAAGGAGGAATACCCTTGAAGGAAAACCCTGAGGTGCGCGTATACCCGGTATTTCATTCGCCATTTGATCCATGCCCGCCCAAGCTCTACAGAACGTATGTGGTGCCGGTTAACCAGTATGTCGTGTTTCAGCCGCCCGGCCTGCCGCAGTTTAGCCCTGCCGAGGCATTGAGACACGGAACGTTATGGCCGTCCTTGTATAGCCCGTATACCTCGCGAAAATTTAAAGGAGAGTGATCGGCCGTGAACGAAGCCAGACCCCAGGTTGGAGATCGGAAGTATTACGAAATGCTGGAGCAGCTTCAGGCCCTGGATTTTGTCCTGGTGGAGCTGAACCTGTATTTGGACACCCATCCGGATGATCTCAAGAGCATCGAGCAATTCAACAAGCTGACGCAGGAAAGGACGGTGCTCGCGAAGCAATTCCAAGAGTTGTATGGGCCCCTGCAAAATTTTGGCCGTGCTTATTCCAAATATCCGTTCGAATGGGCCCAAGGTCCGTGGCCTTGGCAGGTTTGACGGCGTTGGCCAGCGGGCTGCTGCTTGCTTCACCACCTGCATGCAGCCCTCACGAAGAGGAAAAGCGAGAACAAGGAGGCGGAAGAGCCCATGTGGGTATATGAAAAAAAGCTTCAGTATCCGGTGCGCGTAAGTAAATGTGATCCGAGAATGGCAAAATTTTTGATGGAGCAATATGGAGGCGCTGATGGCGAGCTGGCCGCCGCGCTGCGTTATCTGAACCAGCGGTATACGATTCCAGACAAAGTGATCGGATTGCTCAACGATATCGGAACCGAGGAATTCGCACATCTCGAGATGATTGCCGCGATGGTGTACAAATTGACGAAGGATGCAAGCGTGTCGGAGCTCGAGGCAGCCGGATTGGGCGCGCACTATGCCAATCACGATCATGCGCTGTATTATGAGAACGCCGCCGGCGTACCGTGGACGGCAACCTATATTCAAGCCAAAGGCGATCCGATTGCGGATTTGTACGAGGACATTGCGGCAGAAGAGAAGGCGCGCGCTACATATCAATGGCTTATCGACATGACCGACGACGTGGATTTGCAGGACAGTCTCAAATTTTTGCGGGAACGGGAAATCATTCATTCCCTCCGCTTCCGGGAGGCCGTTGAGATTATCAAGGAAGATCGGGAAACGAAAAAAATATTCTAGGGTGCGTACATCGTTAGCCCCACCTGCAAGTGAATCGTTCATGACAGGCCCGGCCGATAGCGGCCGGGCCTGTTTATGGTGGAAGGAAGATATGGCGGCCATTAGGTCCCGCGCAGCTCCTGGTCCGAAACATGATACGGCAGCCGGACCGTAAAGGTGGTACCCTGCCCCGGCTTGCTCTCTGCCTGAATCGTGCCTCCATGAGACACGATGAATTCCTTGGCAATCGCAAGACCTAGTCCCATGCCGCCTTGATGCCGCGCACGCGCTTCATCCGTGCGGTAGAAGCGGTTAAAGAGATAAGGAAGATGCTCTTCTTCAATCCCTGGGCCCGTATCCCGAATATCAATCCGAAGCATGCCGGATGGGGACTCCTCTAACAGCGAAACATGGACAAGCCCGCCATGGGGCGTATACCGGATCGCGTTGACGAACAGATTCAGAAACACCTGGGTGATTCGGCTTGGATCAACGGGTACGGAGGTGCGTTCCGTAGCGCAGGTCAGTTGCAGGGACAAGTTTTTGGCCTCCGCCTCAGGCTCTACCCGTTCCCGGATTTGGCTCAGCAGAACCACCATATCGGTCGGCTTCCGAACCAGCGGCAGCTGCTTGGCTTCGGCTAAAGATAATTGATGGAGGTCACCCACGAGCCGGGTTAAGCGAATCAATTCGTCCTGGATGGGAAGCAGCAGTTCGGGCTCGATCGGCTGCCGATTCTGTTGAAGCAGATCCAGCTTTCCCCTCACGATGGTCAGCGGTGTTCGAAGCTCATGGGCGACGTCAGCCACCAAATTGCGGCGGACCATTTCCGATTGTTCGAGCCTGGAAGACATTCCGTTGAAAGCGACGGCGACCCTCCCGTATTCGTCCTCCGAGGTTACGGGGGCCTGAATGCCGTACTCGCCTTGACCGAGGCGTTCGATGGCCGGGACGAGCTTGCGCAGGGGCGCCGTGAGCCTTCGCGATATCCAGTATGCCGCCCCGAGGGATAGCAGGACGAAGAGGATGGTACCTCCGCCCAGTAGAATGATGATGGATGTGGGCGTTCCGATCCGAAGCTTGGTCAGGTTTGCCACATCCGTATCATAATAATACAGCTCTGCGACCGCGTCGCCTTGAACATGCAACGTCCGCTTTACCCCCAGACGTTTGATCAGCTGCTCTACAGCCTCCCCCTCATGCAAGAGGGTCGTTTGTTCCCCTGATACCAGCATGATGCTCTCCTGGCGGTCAGCCGATCGGGGACTGTCCGCTAACCATGCCTGATCCTGAACGGCACGAAAAGTATACCCATTCTTTACGTAGTAGCCGACCAGCCGGTCCTGGAGCTGATCCAGCTCTTCTTCGCGCGAGGTTTGCAGCATGACATCCATGGAATCGCGGATCACGATATAAGTAAGAAGGACGAAGACGGTGCTGAAACCGATAATGAACGACGAGAGGACGATGAAGATTTTGCGGCCCACGCTCATGGCTGCTGCTCAAACCGGTAACCGAAACCATACACCGTTTTGATAAAAACGGGCTCGGCCGGGTCATCTTCGATTTTTTTGCGAATCCGGCTGATATGGGCGTCCGCGGTCCGTTCATCATTGTGGATATCATCCTCCATGGCCGCCTGAAGCAGCTGCAGACGGCTGTATACCACGCCAGGCCTGGAAGCAAGGGTCAGGAGCAGCTTGAATTCGGTAGGCGTAAGCGGGATCTCCCGGTCATGTTTCCATACCCGGCATTGGGTTTCCGAGATCGTTAAATCGCCGCGCTTAAGCATTTTTTCAGTAACCGATTCGCCTTCTATTCTGCGAAGGACCGACCGGATACGCGCAGCCAGCTCTCGCAAGGAGAAAGGTTTGGTCATGTAATCGTCTGCGCCTACCTCCAGCCCGATCAGCTTATCGGTTTCCTCAATCCGGGCGGTAACCATAATGATGCCGACACGGCTTGATTTTCTGAGCTCCCGGCATACTTCAATGCCGCTTAATTCCGGAAGCATCCAATCCAATACGACCAGCGACGGCTTGGCTTCTCTCGCTTTGGCCAAAGCCTCCGTGCCGGTCGAAGCGGTAATGATGTGAAATCCCTCCTGCCGGAGGAACGGCTCCATAAATTCAATGACTTTCCGTTCATCGTCCACAAGAAGCAAGGTATGTGCCATGCAAGCATCCTGCCTTTCCATTGATTCGTTAGGTTCAGCGGTAAATCCACCCCATTATATACGGTTTCCAGCCGCAATTGGAAAATTTCACGGAATCCGCAAGCCATCATCACAAGATCGCAACATTTCGATGATAGGATGATCTCGTAAAAATTTTTGAATCGAGAGAGGGATATCGACATGACGCAACAAGCTGTAAGAAAAACACCGCTGGCCGTATGGATTTCGTTAGGGCTGGCATGGTTATTTGTTGTTTGTATTGCTGTTCAGACGTTTATTGCCGGCATGGCGCTGTTTCACGACGGATCGATGTGGAGAAGCCACACCCTGTTTGTCCATTTTTTTGAAATCGTGCCGCTGCTCATGCTGATATTTGGTTTTGCAGGCAAACTGCCCGCCCCGTATAAATGGAGATCACTGGCTCTGTTGTTATTGGTCTTCAGCCAATACCTCACGGCGAACCTGCCTGGCGCAGGGGCATGGCATCCGGTCATTGCCATCGGATTGTTCTGGCTTGCCGTGGATACGGCACGTGGTGTACTCCCGTCCTATCGACAGGAACAGAAGGGGTAATACGAACATGAGAAGCCTTGCCGTGCTGGTTATGGCTTTATTCGGAGGTTTTGCAGGCGGGATCGTTCTGAATGCAGTGATCGCCATTACGTCGCACATGGTATTTGGAGGAGACGAGGACGGGTTGAAGGGTCTCAAATATCTGCCGTTTGTTACTTCGGCATGGTACGCCGCTACGTTAATGATCTGGCGGCCGCGCCCGGAATTTGAACAATAACGCTTCGTTCCGGCGTTACCCTTCAACCGCCAGCGAGATCCAAACGAACAAGATATAGAACAGGATCGGTATCGCAAACCCCAGGGACAACAGGTACCATACGAGCGGCGTCCGAACCATCTCCTTCACCAGGGCGATCGGGCTTCGGACATATCGGCCCTTCTTAAGCCGGTTAACCATCCGCTTGAGAATGGCGGCTTGCTCACGGGGATCATACCGGTCCAGCTCTGCCAGCAGTTCGGCTTCCAGCAGCCCGATGGCCGATGCTTCACCAGACTCCCTTGTTTCCGGCAAGTTCATCCTCTCCTTTCTTCGAACTTATTGTATATATAACAACGTTAAAGCCTCCTTGGTTACGCATGATGATATAGACAAAAAGCAGCAGTTATGGGGGAATGGGATTTGCAGATGTGATATGGTTCCTATATGATGAGGGGAGATTAGACTAGAATCAGATTATATGGAGCGAAGGGAAGGACAAAATTGGAAAAAACAGCTACGTTAATCAAGCCGGAAGCGATGATATTTGACATGGATGGAACGCTGTTTCAGACGGAGACCCTGCTGCTGCCCGCCTATCACAAATTGTTCGACATTCTGCGCGAAGAGGGGCACCACGAAGGAGAAACGCCGGATGAGGAGCTCATGCTTGGATGTCTGGGGATGCTGCTCGAAGACATTTGGAAGAAGGTCATACCGGATGCGACGCCGGCAGCCCATAACCGTGCAAACGAGCTGCTGCTGCAGCTGGAGCTCGAAGGTTTAAGCGATGAAGCAGCCGTTTTGTATCCTGAGGTGAAGGAGACGCTGGAGGAGCTTCATCGGCGCGGCGTCCGATTGTTTGTTGCCAGCAACGGCCTGGAGGATTACGTGAAGGGCATCTCCCAAGCGAGGGGGCTTATGCCGCTCTTTGAAGGAGTCTACAGTGCCGGAGAGCACGGAACGGCTTCGAAGGTGGATTTGGTCAAATTGCTGCTGGATCAGCATGAAATCAAGGATGCCTGGATGGTAGGAGACCGGTCATCGGATGTGGAGGCAGGCAAAGAGAACGGACAAACCGTCATTGGCTGCCGCTATGCAGGTTTTGGCGAGGATCAGGAGCTGAAGGGATCGGACGTTGTCATCCATTCTTTTTCACAGCTGCTGAAGCTTCATGACCAAGCCGAGTAGATTGGATAGGAGTCACAAAGGCTGTTTCCAAGGGTAGTAAGCAACCCTCTTGGAAACAGCCTTTGTGCGTGTTTTCGGATTCAAGTATTCGATTCTCCAGGGTTTGGTCTTAAGCATTCTTCGCGGATTTTTTTTGACTGTATACCCACATGGCATATTCTAAGGGCTTCACCATGGATTCGCGGTAGGCAGCCATATCGCCGATCTGGGAGAATACTTCCCTTGATGGCTTAGGATTCACCTCCAGGAGAAGAACCCTTCCGGTTTTATCCACTGCCAGATCCAGCGCAAGCTCGCACAAGCCTCCATATTGTCCGTCCAGAAATTGGGCTATGGCCACGCCGAGGGAATCGGCTTCCTCGCGGATGCTGGCGCGCTTTTCCGGATCTGCGATCCATTTGCTTAACAATTCTTCCATCATCGTCGCGCTTCCGCCGCCATGCAGGTTGGAGGTTACGCTCTTCGGGGCCCCGACGCGTCCCACGCAGCCGGTCACCTGCCATTGACCGGCTCCGTCTTTCTGCACGAGCATTCGGTAGTCATGCACTCTTCCGTCCGGCAGCTCCAGCTGTATTCCCTCTTGGACGAGATATCGGTCTTTATTGCCCCAGCCCGATAAATATTGCGCCAAATGGCCCGATGGCATCCGTTTCGGTTTAATGATGCTCCGATTGGAATTGCGTCCCCGGATTTCATACGTGCCCGTAACGCCCGGCACCTTCGCAATCCGCAGGATTCCGCGTCCGCCCGTTCCGTTGATCGGCTTAAAATAAACGACAGGGTGAACATGGAGCATCCGGTGAATGTCACTGGTGCTCGTAACGATCCGGGTGTCCGGCAGATGGGGCCGGAAGCGTTTTTTGGTGGACAGTATTTGATGAATCGTCCATTTGTTGCGCAGCGGCCGGTTCAGAAACAGCAAGTACCGGTAGCGGGAACGAAAGCGCAGCAGCTGTTGAAAGCGCGGGCTCTTTTGAATGCGGCAGCGGTCAAAGATCATGTCGGGAAACGACCGCCACCTCCGGCTCCATCTTTGGTGGTCAGGGTCGTATTCCATGGCGTTGATCAGCCCTTGGGCGCTGTTGACCTCGGCGGGGGTGAAGACGTAGACGTCCAGCCCCATTGCCTTTCCTTCCTTGATCATATGCTCGTAGATATGCCGTTCCTCCAGCTTTTTCCGTTCATCCAAGTAAAGCGTCATAATACCTAAGACGGGTTTCGACACAGAGGTTCACCTTCTTGAATAGAGTCAGCATTAAATGGTTGGTGCAGGGGCAGGGTTCCGCTCATAATGAGCGTAGGTTTTCCTGTCGGACCCTGCTCAAGAGCAATGGCCTGCATCCCTGCATGAAAGCACATTTGCAAACTTGCCGTATGATCTGCAGCCACTTTGCATCGCAGCCGCCCGAACCTGGATAATTGCGAGCGGATCAGGGAAGAACCGATTTGCCGGTTGCGGTATAGAGGGTGTACAGCAATCATACAGGCACTTTCTCCATAATCCGCCGCAAAGCAAATCCCCACCGGTATGCGCCCGATATCGCCCCGAACCGTTGCCGCCACGATCGAAGTGCCGGGCTGCAGCAGCTCGTCGTAGGATAACGATGCCAGACGCTGATAACCTTCGCGGGTTAGACGCTTGTTGCTGTAACGCCGGAAGAACTCGCTGCATTGCTGTCTGGCATGCGGCCATTCTTCCGGGCTTGCGAGAGAGAGACATGAGATTTCCACATGATCCCCTCCTTTCCGTACATCTTTGACCGGTGCTTGAGACCGTGCAAGATTTACTTTTGCTTGATCAGATAGTCGGAATATTGAAAAATCCGCTCCAGTGATTTTTTGCGGATCGCCGGTTCGTCAAATTTCATCGGTCTTGAATTCGCCTCGAAGAACCAAAGGATGCCTTCGTTATCGATTCCGAGGTCCATGGACATCTCCCCATGGATCTGCCCGGAGCATTTCTCAATCTGCCGTGCCATATGCACGGCTGCCTTTCTAACCTCGCCCAGGATGGCATCGGAACGTTCCGGACCGAATACGATCGGCAGCAGCTTCTCCGGGTCCTCAATCGTTCCCCCGCGGGGAACATGCGTGGTTATGCTCTTGGCCCCTGCCATGCGTGCTCCGATTCCCGTGACCGCCCAGGAACCCGAATCGTTCTTTTGCACAAGAATGCGGAGATCAAAGGAGCGGCCATGGACCTGAGCCAGCTCGATTCCCTGCTGAATAAGGTATGAGCTTCCTTTGGTTTCCTGATAAACCCGGCTCCAGAGCCTTTCCAAGGAAGCCGCTTTGTACGTGGTACTGTTTTTGTTGTTCTGAATCTGGATGCGGTAGGGGAGCGATTTGTTTTTCTGGTACCGAATCCTCATAATTCCTTGACCGGCTTTGCCATCCTCCGGTTTTAGATACAGGTAGGGCTTCCGCTTCATCATCTCGTATAAAGTCGGATACCCCTTCAAGCGCTTGGTCAGAGGAGTCCATTGCTTGGTTAACCGCGATTTGTTCAGCCAAGCGAACAGTCTCCACTTATTAAAGAAATGTGGGTTGTAGAGGTCGATATGGGGATGCCTTTGGCATTCCTTGATTTTGCGGCGAACCCACGGCAGCGCTTCATCCTCACGGTATGGAATCCGGTTATAGATAACCTGGGGCAGAGGACATAACCTCTGCTCCCAGGAATGGTCGCTCAACAGCATATAACCTTTGACAGCATCCGTATCAAGCTTCAGATCGCGTACCGTGACCACATAGACCAGAAACCCCATATCTTTTCCTGTCTTGATGATTTCCTGAAAGTTTTGCCGGTTGCCTCTGAACATGGTTTGAGTATCATGCATGGTCAAGATTGCTACAACCGGTCTTCCATCACTCTCCACTCGGCTGATCACGAATCATTCCCCCCTGTGGAAGCCGCTCAGATACAAACTGTGATCAAAAATATGCTCGACTGATGCTCTTCCTTCCGCTTTAAGTGAAGGGTGGCTGAAAATCGATCTGCCCGGCTTCGAATTCGCTTCAAACATCCAGATTCTCTCGTTATCGTCTATGCCGATATCGAACCCGATTTCCCCTAACAGATGCGGGTGGTGATTCTCGATCGCTTCCGACATCGCAATGGCGGCTTCCTTGGCGCGCTCCAGCACCTCACGCGATCTGGTTCCAAAAGCGCGGGAGAGCGCCAGTTCCGGCGTCATCAGCGAGCCGCCGTTCTTGATATGCGTGGTGACGCTGCCGCGTCCGGCTTTTTTGGCGCCGATGCCGACCACGGCCCAACGGTTTCTGCTGTTCTTATGCATATGGAACCTGAAGTCGATGGGACATCCGTCGATTTCAATGAGACGGATTCCTTGCTGGATGACGTAGCTCTTCAGCTTGGCACCGTGCTTTGCCTGAAGCATCCGCATCAGACTGCTAAAGTTCGGGAATTTGAGCAGCGTGTTGCCGCCGTTTCCGTGATAGCGGGCATAGTATCCTTTTTTTGGAAGATAGGTTAACCGGTAGATGCCAAGGCCTAAACTTCCGGCAGAAGGCTTATAATATACGAAATGATGGCGTTCCATCATATCCTTAATCCGCTCGGGACTAGGATTGTTGTAGGTTTCCGGCAAATATTTGCCCGCCTGCAGGTCACCGTCCAGCTGCGAGTAGACATCCGATTTATTGAAGAACGCCCAATTGAAGAATTTGATGTTGCGTTTGCCGAACCGGTCCCTCAGTTGGTTGGTAAAAGGGGAGAAGTCGGTTTTCCGGCTTGGTAGGCGGTTATAAACGACATCAGGAAGCGGAACGGTCTTGCGAATGAAGCCGCCGCCGGAACCAAGCATATAGGCATGAACGGTTTCGCGCTGCCAGTTGATATCCCGTGGGGCAAAGGCATATACGAACATTTTTTTGTTGCCTTCGCGAAGCAGCTGCCGGATATACGAAGTGCGGGCTCCAAAAGGACTGGACGGATTCGGGGGGCCGTCGGACAGAACCCCGACCACGGGCCCGAGTTCAAGTTCTCCTTCCCGGGGGGACTGGATATACACAGGACCCTGTCTGGGAACGTTGACGCTGTTTCGGACTCCGCTGCTTAAATAGATGTGCTTTCCCGACCGTTCGATCGGTTTCAGGGCAGCGGACACGGAATTGGTGCCAATGCGAAGCTTTATCGATTTCTTGCTTGATAGCCCCAGGCTCTTGAGAAGCGAACCGGATAAAAAGACGACTTTTTCGGGCTGCTGCGAGAAATGAATATTTCCGAAATTCAAACTCATGTATTTACCCTCCTAAGTTGTCGAAGCAATAAATAACGGGCGTATTGAATCGGATGTTCGACGGACAGCCGGGCTGCGTGACCATCTCCCGTTAGTGTAAATGCGCGTCGGCCAGGTTTGGAGTTGACCTCCAGGATCCAGACCCGTCCGCTGGTATCGACGCCAAAATCGATTCCCAGCTCGCCGAGCCGGCCGAATCCTTCCTCCAGCAGAGCTGGAAGCTGAGCGGACAAATCCCGGATGGTCCGCATGATCCCCATGGCCTTTTCATCTCCGAAATCGGTCGTTAGATAGGGGAGGGCGGGAAATGCCGTGCCTCCGCCATGAAGGTTTGAGGTTAATCCTTGGTCGGCTCCTTGCCTAACAGCGATTCCTGTGACGGACCATATGCCGCGATCATTCTTTTGAACCAATGACCTGATATCGTACGGGTGCCCATTACCGTTGCGAAGCTTCAGGAAGGGCTGAATGATAAACCGGCGGCGGCCGGTAAAACCTCTCACCCATTCGTTCATCTCATGCACGGGAATGGTATGCAGGAACATGCGATTGCTCCGATCCCTTCCTTGCAGTCTGACACGCTGTTGATCTGTCAACGCGAGGTACAAGGTGTGACGGCCCTGAGAGCCTCCGCTTGGCTTCATGAAGAGACGTCCGCCAAAGGCGAGCAGAGCCCGGCTGAGGGATTCGGCTCCCGTATAACTTAAGGTTGCTGGCAAATAAGGCTTGATGGCTGAGGAGCGCTTTAACAGCTGATGAACCTTCTGCTTGCCCGGCAGACCGCGTGACCACAGCTTAACGCCAAGCTGTGACATTCGGTTCAGAAGTTCACCGGCTGCGGCCGTTTCCTCGCCGTTTCGGTGCAGGCAACGGTCATAGACGATGTCAGGAAGCGGGAAGTTGCCGGTGCTCCAGCCCTCTTCCGGATTGAAGCGATATCCTTTTATCCTGTCCGCGCCTGAAGCAGGTGAGGCATCATCCGGACAAAAAACAAATACCTGCATGCCGAGTCCCTCGGACTTCAAGCTTAACTCGCGGAGAAATTGCTTCTCGGCAAACGGTGGGAAGCCCGGTTTGCGGCATGCCATGACACCCAGGGTGCCTATTATCTTTGAGGACATAAGGTTCTCCTTTTTTACAAACCCGTCAAGTATTGACAGTATTGAACGAGTCGTACGGCAGACGGCCTTACTTTGGAGTCGGCATTCAATGGGGCGTTTTCGCCTTTGGAAGGCTTGGAGTTGACCTCCAGAAGCCAAATGCGTCCCGAGGTATCAATCGCCAAGTCGATGCCCAGCTCTCCGAAGTGATAAGGAATGGCAGCCTCCAATCCATGAGCGATATCGAGCGCCGCTTGGTTCATTCGGGCGGGAGCCGTTTGCTTGGAGGATAACGGAATGCTGCTCATGGCCAGCGCGTCCTTGACGGAAGATAGCGTACCGCCTCTGGCGAGATTGGAGACAAAGTGGTTTCCGCCGGCAATTCGGGCCACGACCGAGGTCACTGCCCATTTGCCGTTTTTGTCTTTATGAACAAGCGCGCGAAAATCGACGTTTCGCCGGTTGATGCGGATTAAATCCAATCCTTGCTGAATTTGATAACGCGTTTTTTTTATTTTTCCGGATAAGCTGCTGAACAGCTTTGGAAGCGAGGAGTAGGTGCTCTTCTTGGATCCTTCAAGAGATGTCGTCATCGTTTGGTAATGGCCGTTCTCTTGCCGGGATATCCGGATGATTCCCTTTCCCAGACTTCCCCGCACCGGTTTCAGGAAGACCGTCCGATACGTGGTGCACATTTTTTTGAGAGTCGGGTAACCGCTGAGCAAATAGGATTCCGGCAAATATTTTTGGAGCTTCGCATCGGGTCCGAGCGCCTCGAAGACATCGGATTTATCGAGGAATTTCTCGTTAAAGATGTGGGTGCCGAATCGTGATTTTACTTCTCTCATAAAATGCTGTACGCTAGGACTATTCTCCAGTTTGCGGGTAGACAGCCGGTTATTAATGACGTCCGGAGCTGGAACGCTGCGCTTTTTCCAACCCGCGTCATAGATAATTGCTTCAAGTGTTGACGGGTTCGAACCGATCATGTCAGGGGTGAAAAAGTACACATATGCGCCTTGTTTCTTGGCCGCGTTTACCATTTCCAAACAGAAAGCCGAAATCGACCCGAAAGGTTTATCAGGTTCATCCGGTAAAAAGCGGCTGACCATGACACCGATGAGCGGACCGAGCTTCAGCATTTTTTCCGTTGGATAATATCTGACATTCATCGTGGTGCGAGGAAGCAGTTCCGAACTGCTGAATATGGTGGGGCTTAGGGCCAGCGTGTTCGATTTTCCTCCTGAAGTAACGCGGATTTCCTGCTTGAAGGAGCCAAAGGCAAGCTGTATCGGTGAATCTGTCGGGATACGGAGCTGTCTTATGAGCCGGTCACCAAGCTTGATATCGTTATCCGGAAGCTGGGCTGAGCGGATTAATTGAACCGATATCTTGGATTTGGTGTTGGATTTGATCTTGGATTTGCGCATGATGGATCTCCTTCCGACAACAACTGGATACTTAAGTGAACAGACGAAGACGTCATCTGATCATTGCATGTAATGCATCATATGAGGACATATATCCCTTGGTGATTGTACTGCTCGGGAAAAAGGAGTGCTGAAAATGCAGAACTGGCTGTTTATTTTGGTGAACGTGTGCGTTGCTGCTTTTGTTGGCGGCGTAACGAACCACTTTGCGATAAAAATGCTGTTTCATCCCCGCGAAGAAAAAATCATCCTGGGCCGCCGCGTACCCTTTACCCCGGGGCTCATCCCCAAGCGCAAGGACGAGATTGCCGAATCGCTGGGGCATGTGGTTTCGGATTACCTGGTGACAAGCGAGGGCCTGCAGGATCTGATTCGCAGGCCGGTGTTCCGCAGCAAGATGGAGGAAAGCCTCCGGCGGAAGCTGGAGGAATGGAGCGAATCGGAGCTGAGCTTCGGCGATTTGGCGCTGAAAGTATGGAGTCCCGAACAGTGGGAGCAGATGAAGGTCCGGGCGGAACAATTGGCGCGCGAGCTTACGGCCCGAGGTGCCGCTGCCATATGGCACGGGTATGGGCTTGAGGCGAAACCGCTGAAGGAGCTCGTTCCCGGCTGGTCGGAGGAAACGATCCAGGGCTGGAGCGCGGCCGCAGCCGATACCGTGCTGAAGGAGCTGAAGCATACGCTCTTGTCGGCAAAGGGGCAACTCATGCTGTCGGACGTAGCTTCTTCGCTTATCGATAAGGCGGGCGGGTTTCTCGGGACGATGGCTTCAATCTTTGTGGATGAGGATAAACTGGTACAGAAGATGACCCCTGTGCTGATCCAGCAGCTGGAGGGAGAGAAGGTCCGCAAGACCATCACGGACATCATCTCCGGAAAGCTGTCCCATTACGGGGAAATGCCGATCGGGGATATCATCGAACAGGCATCGGATGAGCCGGGGCTTGCGTGGCTGACCCGGACATTGGATGACAAGCTTCCTTGGTCCACATGGATTCAGCGGATCGAGCTTCTTCGCGTTGGCGAAGCGATCGGCCCGCGCATGCCGGCTATCGAGGCAGCCCTGCCAGGAATGCTCGATAAGGGGCTGGGCTTTTTGGAGCGAAGCATCCCGGGGGCGATGAAGGCCGTTAACTTGCCGCAGCTCGTTCAGGAGCAGGTGGAGAAATTTCCGATCGAGCGGCTGGAAGAGGTCATACTGAGCGTATCCGGCCGCGAGTTCAGGGCTATTACCTGGCTCGGGGTTCTGCTGGGCGGGATCATTGGATTACTCCAATCGCTGCTGACGATACTGTGGAGATGAGATGTTAAGAGTTAAGATGTGGCAAAGCGAACGAACAAAACGGCTTCTTAGCCGAATATAGGGGAGGAACCAAGAATGAACATTTATGACAAAGCGCATGATTTGGCAAAAGCAATGAAGGAGAGCCAGGAGGTAGAAGAGATTACATCCGCGATGAAACTCGTGGATGCGGATCCGGAGAGCAGACGCATGCTGGACGATTTCCGTCAGCGTCAGATGGAGCTTCAACAGCGCATGATGTCCGGAGACATGCCGGCCCAAGAGGAAATGGAGAAGATGGAGAAGCAGTTCGAGGTGCTGAGCCTGAACCTGAACATCCGCCGTCTGTTTGACGCCGAGCGGCGTCTGAGCGTCATTATCGAAGACGTGAACAAGATTATATCGGACAGCCTGCAGCATTTGTACGGACAGGCCCAATCCTAAGCGATCTCGTTTGTAACCATGGTGCGGCGGTTAACTTTCGAAGACAATTCGAACAAATTTTTATAAACTTGTCTCATAAATTGCGCAAGCTCCTCATAGAGTAGAAATATAGATTTCAGAGAGTAGAGGAGCTGCGTTTACAATGAAAAAAAAGAAAAACAAGTTTAAACACACCGCATATTTATTGGTTGCACTCGGCATGCTGATATACGCCCTTCCGAGCATTTCATTCTCCGGCGGGTTCTCTTGGGTTTCGCTGTTCGGTGCTGTCTGGGCAGGCTTTGCCCTGCTCGTGATCGGTTCGCATCTCTATTATCTTATCGGAGTAGATGAGGCGAAGCAGAAAGCGCTGGACGCAATCCGCAAGGAGAAATTGAGCCAGTGGGAACTGAAATGGCCTGAGGAACAGAAGAGCCAGGAAGCCAATTAAGTGCCGGATCACAGCGAGAGCTGCGATAAACAAAAACCTCCCTTGAAGCCGATGCGGCTGGATTATCCATCCGCCATCCTTGAGGGGAGGTTTTTTTGGATTTGACGGGTATGGGAGCGTCAGCGGACGTGATATAATAGATACAGTGTAGTACAGATAGTGTTATGGGGGTGTAACAGTTGGACGTTCGGGATGATACGATTACAAAACACGAGCAGTTGGTTCAGTATATTGAAAGTTTGAAGGTGGGAAGCAAAATATCGGTGCGGCGGCTGGCCAAGGAGATGGGCGTCAGCGAGGGGACCGCTTACCGGGCGGTGAAGGAAGCGGAAAGCCTAGGCATCGTTGTCACGAAGGAACGGATCGGTACGGTTCGCGTGGAACGGAAGCCGCGGAACATATCCGAGCAGCTTACGTTTGCCGATGTCGTTGAGATCGTGGAAGGACATGTGCTTGGCGGTGCCGAAGGGCTGAATAAAAGCCTGCACAAGTATGTGATCGGCGCGATGAAGGTGGAAGCCATGATCCGCTATATCGACGCCGGAAGCCTCATGATTGTCGGTAACCGCGAAGATGCCCATTCCCTGGCGTTAGAGCAGGGGGCAGGCGTGCTGATTACCGGCGGTTTCGGCACGAGCCGGGAAGTGAAGCTGCTGGCGGATCAGCTGGATCTGCCTATCATCTCGTCCCGACATGACACGTTTACGGTCGCCTCCATGATCAACCGTGCCATTTTCGACCGTTTAATTAAGAAGAAAATTATGCTGGTGGAGGATATCGCCCATGATAAGCCCAAGAATCACCAGTTGAAAAACTCCGTCACCGTCCAGGAATTCAAACGGATTTCGCAGGAGACAGGGGAAAACCGGTACCCGGTCACGGACGAATGGAACCGGGTCATCGGCATCGTCGGGGTTCGCGACGTGGAAGGGCTGGCCGAAACCCAGCCGATCGAGAAAGCGATGACCCGCAATCCGGTGACGGCCAGCATGAAGACCTCCCTTGCATCGGCCGCGCAGATCATGATGTGGGAAGGGATCGATTTTCTGCCGATCGTGGATCGGAACCGCAAGCTGCTTGCCACCGTCACCCGGAAAGAGGTGCTTGGCGCACTGCGGGATGCGCGAAACCAGCCTCAGCTTGGCGAGACGTTCGATCAGCTGATCTGGAACGGGATTGCGGAGGATCGGGATGAGGAAGGGCGTTTGTTCTTCCACGGCTTTATCACGCCCCAAATGGCCTCGGAACTCGGAACGATTTCGCAAGGGGTGCTCACCACCGTGATGAGCCAGGCGGCCGTGAAGGCCGCCAAGGATATCAGCGGCTGGGATCATGTCCTCGATCATCTGTCGACGTATTTCATCCGGCCTGTGCAGATCGAGGATCCGATTGTCATTATGCCGAAATTGCTGGAGCTTAGCCGGCGTACCTGCAAGATGGAGATTGAAATCCAGCATCAGACGAGCCTGATTGCCAAAGCGGTCATGACGATGCAGGCGATCGATCACGGCTAACGGGAAACTCTCCCGACTAATAAAAAAGGGCACCCCGCTGGTCTTGTAGACCATGCGGGATGCCTTTTTTCAACTTAGCTTCATTCAGCCGGCCGTCCGCGAATTCTTCAGTCTGCTATAATAGGTGCGGCTTCGAATGCCGGCAAATATATTGAACGCGCCAAGCACCAAAAACGCTGCTTCTACAATGACAGCGGGCGTGGAGCCGCTGAACAGGAACATGCACACCAGCGAAAGGGAAACCAGCATAATGCCCATGCAGAGGTTCATCATGGACATATGGATTCCGCGGTCGACCGGATCCGCTACTCGCCGTGCGCGAATGCTATACAGCGCGGCAGCTACGACGGACAGGACGAGGATAATGTACAGGATATAGTGGATGACGGTTATCATGGAATGGAAGGCTCCTTTATATTCGGTAACATACTGTTAGATTCGATCATTTACAATAGTATGTATTGTATCATGATCCCGTTGACTTTGCATCCAGATGATCGACGCCGACCCAGATTTGCAGCACGCCTTCCATGACGAGCATGGTCTTGATCTGGACCTTGTAATCTTTTTCCCGGACCGTATAGATTTTGTCGCTGAGGAGCGAACGGGTCAGCTTGCTGTCCGTATCGATATCAAACACGTTGCGGCCGCGAAGGGCAGCCAGATCGTCGCTCATAAGCCTGACGAGCTCTTTGATGATGACGGGATCAAGAGGCTCCCTGTCGTTTTGTTCGCTGCGGATCTTGATTTCCTTGATGACCGTGGATTGTTTATTGTATTTTTTTAACGAATCGATATCTTTTTCATACTGCGTTATTTTGAGCTGCTGTTCCTGATTCGTTTCCCATAATTTATTGTAGGCTGCATGATAAACCGAATTGTAGAGGATGCTGCCGACGACCATCCCCAGCACGAAGATGGATGCGACCTGATAGAAGGGGCGGAATCGGTGGGCCGGAGGTACGCGCATGGATCAGCTCCGGCTGGAGCACACCCATTTGACCAGCTCGCTGCCCATATGTGCTCCAAGAAATGCAAAACCCAGATATAAAACCTGCTTGATGGCAGGGGATAGATTGCCGACTACCATGTTGCTTTCAATGACCCGCATCGGATCAATGGTGCCTCCGATGGCGGCGGCAAGCGCCCATATCTTAATCCGGTCGGCCACTTCTATCATGGTCAGGGTCGGGGGCTGCAGGGACAGCACGGCGCCCACGCCTCCCACCATGGCCCCCCCCAGCACGATGCCGAAGGCTATAAAAAAATCCAGGATCGCTTTGGATAAAAAAACGCTCATGCCCTCATGTCTCCTTTCTTCTCTCGGTGGATGTCAAGGCAACCGCCTGTCCACGTATTCCCTAGTTTCATTCTATGGGCGGGCCTAGCGGGATTATGATAAAATGGTATAAAGACTTTTTAAGATATTTCTGAGTTGATTTTAAATATACATGTACCGGCGAAAGGAAGGCGTTACGATGAGCTCTTTCGTGCATTTGCACGTGCATAGTGAATACAGTTTGCTCGATGGAGCGGCACGTATCGGTGACCTGGTGCGGGAAGCGGCGGCGCTTGGCATGAAATCGCTGGCGCTGACGGATCATGGCGTGATGTATGGTGCCGTTCCGTTCTATAAAGCCTGCCTGGCGCAGGGCATCAAACCGATTATCGGTTGCGAGGCCTATATCACGGCAGGCTCCCGCAAGGAGCGGGGAAGCCGCAAGGACCAGCCGATCTATCATTTGATTTTGCTTGCCAAGAATGAGACCGGCTATCGCAATTTAATGAAGCTGTGCTCGATCGGGCATTTGGAGGGGTATCATTACAGACCCCGAATCGATATGGAGGCGCTGGCCGCCCATCATGAAGGCATCATATGCCTCAGCGCCTGCTTGGGAGGCGAGGTTCCCCAGCATCTGCTTCATGGACGCGAGGCGGAAGCCAAGGCGGCTGCGCTCCGTTACCAGGCGATTTTTGGAGAGGATTATTACCTGGAGCTGCAGGATCACGGCATGCCGGAGCAGAAGCGCGTGAACCCCCAGCTGATTCAGCTGAGCCGCGAGACCGGCATTCCGCTGGTAGCGACCAACGATGTGCATTATCTGACCGAGAACGATGCCGAGGTTCAGGACGTCCTGATCTGCATCGGCACGGGAAAGACGGTCGAAGATGAAGACAGGCTGCAGATTCAGACGAACCAGCTCTATCTGAAGAGCGGCAGCGACATGGAGCGTCTGTATCCCCATGTGCCTGAAGCTATATTGAATACGGCTAAGATTGCGGACCAGTGCCATTTGGAGCTGGAGTTCGGCAAATCCATTTTGCCGGAATACAGCTCGCTTCCGGAAGGGAAGAATGCTGCGGAATACCTGCGGGATCTCTGCCTGAGCGGATTGCGGGAACGCTACGAAGAAACGGAACGGTGGCAAGATGAAGTGCAACGCAGCGAGCTGGAGCAGCGCCTTGATTATGAGCTCGGCGTTATCGAGAGCATGGGCTTCAGCGATTATTTCCTGATCGTATGGGATTTCATCGCCTATGCCCACCGGAAAGGCATCGCGGTCGGACCCGGAAGGGGTTCCTCGGCAGGAAGCCTAGTGGCTTATACCCTGCAAATTACCAATGTGGATCCGATGAAATATAAGCTGTTGTTTGAGCGCTTCCTGAATCCGGAACGGATCACGATGCCGGATATCGATATCGATTTCAGCGATGAGCGCCGGGACGAGGTCATCGATTACGTGGTGGACAAATACGGGAAAGAGCATGTGGCCCAGATCATTACGTTCGGTACGATGGCCGCAAGGGCAGCCGTCCGCGACGTCGGGCGTGCGCTGAATGTGCCGTTCGGGGATGTGGACAAGGCGGCAAAGCTGATCCCTAACCACCTGGGCATCAGCATTGAAAGAGCGATGGAGCAAAGCCCGCAGCTGAAGGAGCAGTACGAAACAAAGCCGAAGGTACGCGAGCTGATCGACATGGCGATGAAGGTCGAGGGCATGCCGCGCCATGCATCGACGCATGCGGCCGGCATCGTCATTTCCAGGGAGCCCTTGACGGATGCGGTGCCGCTGCAGGAAGGCAGCGAGAAGACGGCGCTGACGCAGTATTCCATGGAGAATTTGGAGAGCGTGGGGCTCCTCAAGATGGATTTTTTGGGCCTGCGGACGCTGTCGATCATCGAGCGTACGCTGAAATGGATTCAAGAATTGACCGGCAGTGAGCTTGATTTCGAACAAGTGCCGGATGACGACCAAGCGACTTACGAAATGTTGGGCCGAGGGGAGACCGCGGGCGTATTTCAGCTCGAATCCGCCGGGATACGGCGGGTGCTGAAGGATCTGAAACCTTCGGTGTTTGAGGATATCGTATCGGTGAATGCCCTGTACCGCCCGGGTCCCATGGAATTTATTCCGAAGTTCATTCAGGCCAAGCACGGCCGGATCGAGCCGGAGTACCCCCATCCGGACCTGATCCCGATTCTGGGGGATACGTACGGCATTATCGTTTACCAGGAGCAGATTATGCAGATCGCTTCGACAATGGCGGGCTTCTCGCTCGGGGAAGCGGATCTGCTGCGCAGAGCGGTATCGAAGAAGAAACGCGAGGTGCTGGACCGCGAGCGCAGCCACTTCGTTTCAGGGAGCCTGAAGCTGGGCTATACCGAGGATGAGGCCAACCGCGTGTACGACATGATCGTCCGGTTTGCCAACTACGGATTCCCGCGCGCGCATGCTGCCGCTTACGGCGTGCTGGCCTTCCAGACGGCTTATCTTAAGGCGCACTATCCGGTTCCGTTCATGGCTTCCATGCTGACAGCCGTCATGGGCAGCCATCGGAAGGTAGCCGAATACGTGCTGGAGGCGCGGCGCATCGATATCGAGGTCATGCCGCCGGACGTCAACGAAAGCGGGACGTATTTTACGCCGGTCATGAGCCGTTCTGCTGCCGAGGGCAGCGATAAACAGGCCGATTCTCCGGCCGGCGGCGGGATCCGATTCGGGCTTGCCGCCATCAAGAACGTCGGCACGCAAGCGGTGGAGAATATCGTCGAGATCCGGCGCGAAAAGCCGTTTGAAAGCCTGCTTGATTTCTGCCGCCGCGTCGACCTCCGCGTATGCAACAAGCGTGTGATCGAGTCCCTGATCCAGGCGGGCGCCTTCGATTCCTTGCAGGGGCACCGCTCCCAGCTGGTCGCCATGCTGGACGAAACGGTGGAAGCGGCCGTGAAGTGGAGAAAGGAGCGGGATGATCTTCAGATTCAGCTCTTCGACTTCGTGGAAACCGCGAATTGGGACATTGAATATCCGGACATCCCGCCTTATACCGCAAGTCAGCAGCTCGAATTCGAACGCGAGCTGCTGGGCATGTATTTGTCCGGTCATCCGCTGGACGGCTTTGAAGAGACGCTGACGGAGTCCGGAGCGGATCGGCTCATGGATCTGCATGAAGCGGAGGATGAGTCGATGGCTACGGTTGCCGGCATGGTGGTCTCGCTGAAGACCATAACGACGAAACAGGGGAAATCGATGGCCTTCATGGAGTGCGAGGATCAAATCGAGCGCTGCGAGGTCGTTCTCTTTCCGGAAGTGTGGAAGCGCAGCGCGCATCTGATTGAAAAAGGCGCCCTGCTCGCGATCCGGGCGAAGGTCCAGCTGCAGGACGAAGGCTTCAAGCTGCTGGCCGAAGAAATCGCTCCGCTTGAAGCGCAGACCCTGGGCCAGCTCGTTCGGCGGAGCAAGGTCCGGGGAACGCAGGGCGGCAGAGGCAGGGCCGAGGGAGCAGGCCGGGGCGCCGCGTCGGGCGCAACCGGCAAGAAGGCGGCTTCGGGCGGCGAACCAAAGGCCGTTCTGAATTCAGCGCAGCCGCTTGCCGCCACGAAAGGCCAAGACCTGCCTCCGCTCGGAAAGGAAGTTTCGGGCATTAACCGAACGTCCGGGAAGGAATCTCGAGCAGGCGCATCGAATCCTAAAGCAGAGCAGCGCGTGTTTGTGAAAATAACGGCCGATGCGGAGCGATCGGAGATGCTGGTCAAGCTGAAAGAGCTTCTGCAGCGGCATCCCGGGCCCGTGGCAACGGTGTTGTTTTATGAACGAAGCCAGAAGGTGCTTGCGCTCAGCGATGCCTATCGGATCAAGCCTTCGCAAGAGCTCATTGCCGAAATGGAGAGCATGCTGGGCAAAGACACCGTTAAAGTGAAGTGACATGAAAATTTAAGAACGTTTCCCATCCCTCCCGCATACAATTAGGACACTACAGGAATGTTGGCCGAGTATTCGCCTGAAGAAAGCACTTCACGGTGATGACCGTAGTGACAGAGCAACGGCCAAAGACGCGGGGGGGATTTGTGGTGTCAATCGACTTGGCAGAGAGCATGCTCAGCCGCAGAGGAGTCAGCGTAAACTCCATCGCGGATATTGTGTTGAAGCTTCAACAGCGTTACCATCCGACGCTAACCATCGAGCAGTGCGAGGAAAGCGTGCGGGCCGTGCTCGGGAAGCGCGAAGTGCAATATACCCTGTATACGGGCATTGCGTTGGATGAACTGGCGGAGAAGAAACTGCTGCCGGAGCCGCTGCAATCAATTATGGAGCAGGACGAACCGTTGTACGGTGTGGATGAGACCATGGCGCTCGGTGTCACGAGCATATACGGCATGATTGGACTGACGAGCTTCGGCTACCTGGATAAAGAAAAAATTGGCGTGATTGAGATATTAAATGAAAAAACGGACGGGATTCATGTGTTTCTGGATGATCTCGTTGCAGGCATTGCCGCCGCCGCTTCCTCGCGAATCGCGCATAACAATCCCGATGCGGCCCATTATACCGCGGGATCTGACTGATTTGCGCGAGTGTTGTCGAATCGCTGCATAAGGGTACGGATTTGGCTTTCAGCCCCCTGCTCTCTTTGTTGAGGTAAAAACTGAAGTATGTTATCATTATCCATTATATCGGCTCAGGATATGCCTGTGGGACGAGATTA
The DNA here is from genome assembly GCF_038007545.1 of Bacillus sp. FSL K6-6540. Taxonomy (NCBI): domain Bacteria; kingdom Bacillati; phylum Bacillota; class Bacilli; order Caryophanales; family Bacillaceae; genus Bacillus; species Bacillus sp. FSL K6-6540. Next base: position 5,626,862 of record NZ_JBBOXH010000001.1, on the reverse strand, counting down.
GGGGGATCTGAAAGGCATGTGGACGGTTATCTATATTGCGCCAACTGCAAAGGTGGCGGAAATGATCAAGACCAGGCTAACGGAAGAAGGGTTTTTGGTTCAAAGCCGTCCTGTGAATCTTTCCAAACAGCAGTTTGAGATTTTGGTACCCTCCGGAGAGCTTGAGGAAGTACAGGAAGTGTTGAATTCGATATTGCACCCCTAGTTTCATCTGGGTTACATAGCGAAGCTTAGCGTACGGATCGGCGATGTGCTATTGCGGCGGCCATTCAAATTTACGGCTGGAGAGGTGTAGTTGTGTTTAAAGACTTGTTTCAGAAAAAAAGAAAATACGCAACGATCCCATCGGAACGACTTGGGACGGCAGGGCAGCCTCAGGAAGGCGAACGCCCGAAACGGGAAATTCCGGAAGGTCTGATGAATAAGTGTGCCAAGTGCGGCACCATTCAATACAGCAAAGAGCTTGAGAAGAATCTGAAGGTGTGTCAGGAGTGCGGGCATCATATGCGCCTGAACGCGGTTGAGCGGATTGCCATGACGCTGGATGAGACAGGCTTTGAAGAGTTTGACGCGGAGATGATCTCGGTGGACCCGCTCAAGTTTCCGGGATATGCGGCCAAGCTGGAGCAGCAGAAGATGAAATCCGGACTGCATGATGCGGTGATTACCGGCCAAGGCTCCATTCTGGGCCAGCCCGTTGTGGTGGCCGTGATGAGTTTTGACTTCTTCACGGGAAGCATGGGCTCCGTCGTTGGGGAAAAAATCACCCGTGCGATCGAGTTTGCGACGGACAAGCGTTTACCGCTCATTATTTTCTCCACTTCCGGCGGCGCCCGGATGCAGGAGAGCATTCTCAGTTTGATGCAGATGGCCAAAACAAGCGCGGCCCTGTCCAGGTTCAATGAACTCGGCGGGCTCTACATTTCAGTGATCACGGATCCGACGACCGGCGGCGTGTCCGCCAGCTTTGCGACGCTTGGCGATATCAACATCGCCGAGCCGGGAGCCGTATTCGGCTTTGCGGGCCGTATCGTTATTGAACAGACCATTCGCCAGAAGCTGCCGGACGATTTCCAGACAGCGGAGTTCAATTTGGCGCATGGTCAGCTTGACATGGTTATTCATCGGAAAGATATGCGCTCCATGCTTGGTAAGCTGCTGGAGATGCATACCGTGAAAGGGGGATTCTGATGTCAGGCGAATTGCCTTTTGAAATGCCACTTGCCGAAATGCGCAAGAAGATAGATGAATTGAAACAATTCGGACAGGAAAAAGGGATCGATTTCACGGATGAAATCGCCCGCCTGGAAGAACGATATAGTCGTTTGGAGGAAGAGATTTATTCCTCGATTTCGCCTTCCCAGAAAATGCATCTGGCCCGTCATCAGCAGCGGCCGACGTCGCTTGATCTGATCCAGCTGATCTTTACGGATTTCATCGAGCTGCATGGAGACCGTCTCTACGGGGACGACCTTGCCATCGTCGGCGGCTTGGCCAAACTTGACGGCGTTCCGGTCACGGTGGTCGGCCAGCAGCGCGGCAAAGACACGAAGGACAACATCGCCCGTTTCTTCGGAAGTCCGCATCCGGAAGGCTTCCGAAAAGCCCTGCGGCTTATGCAGCAGGCGAACAAGTTCAAGCGCCCCATTATCACGTTTATTGATACAAAAGGCGCATATCCGGGTAATACAGCAGAAGAAAGAGGTCAGTCCGAGGCGATCGCCCGCAATTTGCGGGAGATGTCGTCTCTTGGGGTGCCTGTTGTTTGTGTGGTCATCGGCGAAGGTGGAAGCGGCGGTGCTCTTGCGATGGCTGTAGGCAATCGCGTGCTGATGCTGGAGCACGCCATCTATTCCGCCATCTCGCCGAACGGCGCGGCATCCATTCTATGGAAGGATGCGTCCAAGGCGGACCAGGCCGCGGAAGCGATGAAGATCACCGCCAAAGACCTGCTTGAAATGGAAGTCATCGAGGAGATCATTCCTGAGCCTAAGGGCGGTGCGCACCGTAACTACGAGGAGACGGCCGCTGCCATTCGGAGCGCACTGATTAGCCAGCTGAAGGAGCTGTCCGTGATGGATGCCTGCGAGCTGAAGGAAGACCGGTATCGCAAATTCCGCAAGATCGGCGAATTCGACTTTGCGAAGGCGGAACCGGAAGACGTTATTCTCTAAAAGTCTGATGAGTATGTGACGATATGACAAAGTTCCTATACAAATGAGACTTTTTGTAGTAGATTTAGTTGTTGGAAAAAGAGATATAGAGAACCCTTTAATAAACGGAGGAAACCCAAATGCGCAAAACTAAAATTGTATGTACCATCGGTCCTTCCAGTGAATCGTTGGAAAACACCAAGAAGCTCATTATGGCCGGCATGAACGTGGCTCGTCTGAACTTCTCCCACGGCGACTTCGAGGAGCATGGCAACCGGATCAAGAACATCCGCCAAGCTTGCGAAGAGTTGAACAAAACGGTAGCGATCCTGCTTGATACCAAAGGACCGGAGATCCGTACAGGCAAACTTGAAGTGGAACCGATTGAGCTTGTACAAGATGAATATATCACCCTTACTACCGAGGAAATCCTTGGTGATAAGAATCGTTTGTCCATTACTTATAAAGAGTTGCCTCAAGACGTTCAAGTCGGATCGACGATCCTGATCGACGACGGTCTGATCGGTCTGACCGTGGTGGAGATTCAAGGCACCGAAATCAGATGCCGCATCGTTAATGGCGGAACCATTAAGAGCAAAAAAGGTGTTAACGTGCCGGGAGTCGCGATTTCCCTCCCAGGTATTACGGAAAAAGACGCCAACGATATCATTTTCGGGATCGAGCAGGGCATCGATTTTATTGCCGCTTCCTTCGTTCGTAAAGCAAGTGACGTGCTGGAAATTCGCGAATTGCTGAAGAAGCACAATGGCGAGCACATCCAAATCATCTCCAAAATCGAGAACCAGCAGGGCGTTGACAACCTGGATGAAATCCTGGAAGTATCCGACGGCTTGATGGTAGCCCGTGGCGACCTCGGCGTTGAAATTCCGGCTGAGGAAGTTCCATTGGTTCAAAAACGCATGATCGAAAAATGTAACCTGGCCGGCAAACCGGTCATTACGGCTACGCAAATGCTGGATTCCATGCAGCGCAACCCGCGTCCTACCCGTGCGGAAGCAAGTGACGTTGCCAATGCGATTTTCGACGGAACCGATGCCATCATGCTCTCCGGCGAAACGGCTGCAGGTAAATACCCGGTGGAATCCGTATTGACGATGTCCCGCATCGCGGAAAAAGCGGAATCCGCACTGAACTATCGTGAATTGTTCTTGAAGCAGCGCATTGCACAAGAAACCAGCGTAACCGAAGCGATCAGCCAATCGGTTGCGATTTCGGCACTCGACCTGAATGCCAAAGCGATCATTTCGTCTACCGAATCTGGTCAAACAGCTCGCATGGTATCCAAATATCGTCCACAGGCTCCTATCGTCGCCGTAACGACTCAAGAAAGAACGCTGAGACGTTTGGCACTGACTTGGGGCGTAACGCCGGTTAAAGGCGAGCAGGCTTCTTCTACGGACGAGATGTTTGATTATGCGCTACAAGGCGGCGTGAAATCCGGACTCGTGAAAGAAGGCGACCTTGTTGTGATTACGGCTGGCGTGCCGCTGGGACGTTCCGGTTCCACGAACCTGCTGAAAGTGGACCAAATTCCACAGCAGAAGTAGATTCATCATCAAGAATCCGCTGGATTCTGAATATAGCTGCATATAAGCAATGGACGACGTTTCTTGTCGGCCATTGCTTTTTGCATACATGAGGGGGAAGAAGACGTTGGCTAGTCCATCCGTACCGACGCGAAGCCGCTGGTTCTGGACATCCTTTCGGGTGCGTTACCAGGAAAGCGATCAAATGGGTGTCGTGTATCATGCGAACTATTTAAACTGGTTTGAGATCGGGCGTACCGAAATGATCCGTGAAATGGGATTTACGTATCGGGGAATGGAAGAAGAAGGCGTCCTGCTCCCTGTAGTGGATCTTGACATCAAGTACCGCCGGCCGGCGCGATATGATGATCTCGTGACGATATTTACAAGAATGACTGCTTTCTCCCCGCTGCGAATACACTATGAATACGAGGTCCGTCTGCTGAGTGAGCAGGAGCAGGCGGATTTGGGAGCGAGGGGTTGGCATACCGAGTCCGAGCTCCCCGGTGTCTTGTTAACGGCAGGAGCGACCCGGCATGTATGGCTGAACCGGGAGTGGAAGCCGGCCCGACTGGATAAATGCGCGCCAAAGCTGTATGATGCTTTGAAGGATACCCTTTTGGGGAGGAAGGAGTAGCTTCATGTTCAAATGGATGCTGGCAGCGATTATTTTTGTGCCTACTATTGAGATATTCGGCTTTCAGTTTGTTGCGGACCGCGTAGGCGGCATGAATACATTGCTTTTGACACTGCTGACCTCTGCCGTCGGCGTGGCCATGATGAGATTCGAAGGCCGCAAAGCGATGGAAGACGCCAAGCAGAGAATGAATACAGGCATGGTTCCGGGTGCTTCCATGGCGGACGGCCTATGTATATTTGCGGGTGGAGTACTTCTCATTCTGCCGGGCTTTGTAACTGACATTATCGGCTTTACGTTGATATTTCCGTTGACCCGCCCGCTGTATCGGATTTTGCTGTTGAAATGGATGAAGAAAAATATGAAAAACGGCAAGATTACGATCTTTCGCAGATAATACAAGCAGACATTACCATAAGACCGGTCCCGCAAGGGGCCGGTCTAAATTTATGCAAGGGAGCAGCCTGTTTTAATCTTTCCAAATACGATGTTCACATTAGCCCAATGATAAGATAAATCAAGCCGTTTCTTAACGCAGGCTACCTGAACCTGCCCCCGATAATGTAATTCCTCAGGTCCTTGAACACATGGGCCCGATGAAAAGCGTCCAGGATGACAAGCGACACGGGACCGATGATCAGTCCCAAAATCCCGAACAGCTTAAGCCCGACGAACATGCCCAGCAGGGCGGCAAGCGGATCCAGCCCGACGCTGCTGGCCAGCACCTTGGGCTCCATGATCTGACGGACGACCAGAATGATGCTGTACAGGACCGTCAGCCCGATGCCGAGTGTCAGGTCGTCGGACATAAAAGCATACAGCGACCACGGAATCAGGACGATGCCCACACCCAGGTACGGGAGTAGATCCACCAAGCCGATCAGAAGCCCGATGGAGAAGGCGGAATCCACGCCGAGCGCATAGAGCGTGATCGTGACGATGACGGCCGTAATGGATATGAGAATCAGCTGGGCTCTGGCAAATCCGAACAACGCTTTTTTCAGATCCGAGAAGATATAGTTCATCGGTTTACGGATGACGTCGGGCAGGAGACGGAGCAGCGCGCGGTTATGACGATCCCAGCTGTTGCTGAGAAAGAACGTGGACAGCAGCACGACAATGAAAATCGTCCCCAAATTCGGCAAATAATAAATAATTTGCAGGATACCGTTAAAAATACCGGTAACGAGGTCGGTCACGGCCGTGCCAATCGTCTGCGTCGTACGGGTGATGTTTTGGTTGATGGTATCGTGATAATTCGGGTTGTTCTGATAGAAACGGCTGATCTCATTGACGATATTCTGGAAGCTCTCATTCTGCGTCCAGGCCGTTAGCCATTCCACCCAGGCGTCAATGTGGAGATTAAAGGACTGGGACAGGGCAATCAGTTCTTTGACCAGCCTGCTGACAGCCGCGGTGAGAATCAACAGGGCTGCGCCGAAATACAGGAGCAAGGACAACGTGACGGCGATCCAGCGCGGCATTCTCAGACTCCGCTGGAGCAGGTTGACGCAGGGGTTCATCGCATAGGCGATGATCCAGGCCAGAAGGAAGGGATAAAGCAGCGGCAGCAGTACATATATCAAATAGGCGATCACGAAGATGGAAGACAGCACCCACACTCCCCGGCCCAAACGTTTAAGCATCAATCGTTCCAATGAATCACACTCCTTTGCAGCTGACTTGGAGGGACGAGCAGAAAGGCTCATTCTATACGTATGCAGGGAGTTTCAATATAAGGATAAAGAGTTCAAAAATGGTCGTCTTCATGATTCGACAATGAGAATTATCACAGGTATAATGGAATTGTAAGTGATTTCAAAAAAATGTTTATGGTATCGATAAAACAATTTGATGCGGCGAATGTCGCTGCTCATGTTCACATATCAGACAAAATCCAGTATGATATGAGAAGGTTTGTGACTAGGACCATAGCAATTTTTTTGCGCGTTTTTCTTTTTCATCTGACTTCATGAAAATGTTTTCATGATTGTCAAAATAGTTCAGTTTATCCCGATCATAAAGGAGAGATGTTGCATGACAGCTACCAAGGGTTTGGAAGGCATTGTAGCTACCACCTCCGCGATTAGTTCGATCGTCGATGGCGTTCTGACTTACCGTGGATATGATATTGACGATCTCGCAGAACATGCAAGTTTTGAAGAAGTAGCCTACCTGCTCTGGTTCGGAAAGCTTCCGAATGTAGAAGAGTTAAAGGCGCTTCAACAAGATTTAAGCAACTATGCCGCCATTCCGGATGAGCTTATCCAGCAGATCAAATTGTATCCGAAGGACGGCAATACGATGGCTGCGCTTCGTTCGGCTGTATCCGCGCTCGCTCTGTACGACGCCGAAGGCGACGATATGAGCCGTGAAGCGAACGAGAAGAAAGCGGTTAAACTTCAAGCTCAGCTTCCGACGATCATCGCTGCCATTGCCCGCGTTCGTCAGGGCAAAGAGCCGGTGGCTCCGAAAGCAGGCGCCTCCATCGCGGAAAACTTCCTGTATATGCTCAGAGGCGAGGATCCTGACCAGACTTCCATTAAGGCACTGGATCAGGCGCTCGTATTGCATGCGGACCACGAGCTTAACGCATCCACGTTTGCGGCCCGCGTGACCGTAGCCACGTTGTCCGACATTTATTCCGGTGTTACTTCCGCCATTGGCGCGCTGAAAGGCCCTCTGCACGGCGGCGCGAACGAAGCCGTCATGAAGATGCTGAACGAAGTCGGTTCGATTGATCGGGCTCAGGCGTACATTCAAGAGAAGCTGGACAACCGTGAAAAAATTATGGGCTTTGGACACCGCGTATACAAAAACGGCGATCCGCGCGCGAAACATCTCCAAAAAATGTCCCGCGAGCTTGGCGAAATGAAAGGCGATACCACGCTGTACGATATGTCGGTGCTGATCGACGAAACGGTTACCAACCAAAAAGGCCTGAAGCCGAACGTCGATTTCTATTCCGCCTCCGTCTATACGCAGCTTGGCATTGAGCACGAATTGTTCACGCCGATTTTCGCGATCAGCCGCGTATCCGGATGGACCGCGCATATTCTTGAGCAGTATGAAGGCAACCGTATTATCCGCCCGCGCGCAGAGTATACGGGGATGACCGATCAAAAATATGTGCCGATAGAACTTCGCTAAGTGGCTAGCAATCATGTACAATAGGCTAGAGAACCGCTTAAACGCGAGTGAATCGCGGGTGGCGGATTTCTCTATGCCTATTGCACACAGTATCACATTGAAATGGCTAGAGAAAAGAACCATATTCGAAGGAGGAACTCATACTCATGAAATTGGAAAAATTCGCATTGCCGACTGAAGGCGAGAAAATCACGATTGATAACGGAACCCTGCAGGTGCCTAACAACCCTGTTATTCCTTTTATTGAAGGCGACGGCACAGGCCGTGACATCTGGAAAGCTTCCAAGCGCGTCCTGGATGCAGCTGTAGAAAAAGCGTACAACGGTTCCAAGAAAATTGCCTGGTATGAAGTATTTGCCGGTGAGAAGGCATACAATACATACGGTGAGTGGCTCCCGAACGATACGCTTGAAGCGATTCGCGAGTACATCGTTGCAATTAAAGGACCTCTTACAACGCCAATCGGCGGCGGTATCCGTTCCCTGAACGTTGCCCTTCGCCAAGAGCTGGATCTGTATACCTGCTTGCGTCCTGTCCGTTATTTCAACGGCGTACCGTCTCCGGTAAAACGTCCTGAGCTGGTCGACATGGTTATTTTCCGCGAGAACACGGAAGACATCTATGCAGGCATCGAATACAAAGAAGGCTCCGACGAAGTGAAGAAAGTGATCAAGTTCCTTCAAGACGAAATGGGAGCAAACAAAATCCGCTTCCCGGAAACTTCCGGTATCGGCATCAAACCGGTGTCCTCCGAAGGTTCCAAGCGTCTTGTACGCGCAGCGGTTGAATATGCGATCAAGCATGGCCGCAAATCCGTAACGCTCGTTCACAAAGGCAACATCATGAAATTTACGGAAGGTGCCTTCAAAAACTGGGGTTACGAAGTGGCTGAAGCTGAATTCGGCGATAAAGTGTTCACTTGGGCCCAGTACGATATCATCAAGGACAAGGACGGCGTAGATGCAGCTAACGCTGCTCAAAAAGCGGCTGAAGAAGCCGGCAAAATCATCGTTAAGGATGCGATTGCCGACATCGCGCTGCAGCAGGTTCTGACTCGCCCAACCGACTTTGACGTCATTGCGACATTGAACCTGAACGGCGACTACCTGTCTGACGCTCTGGCTGCGCAAGTTGGCGGTATCGGTATCGCTCCGGGCGCTAACATCAACTACGTAACAGGACATGCGATTTTCGAAGCGACTCATGGTACGGCTCCGAAATATGCAGACAAGGACGTAGTTAACCCTGGTTCCGTTATCCTCTCCGGCGTTATGCTGCTTGAGCACCTCGGATGGCAGGAAGCGGCTGACCTGATCTACAAAGGCATGGAAACGTCCATCAACAACAAAACCGTGACTTATGACTTCGCCCGCCTGATGGAAGGCGCTACTGAAGTGAAATGCTCCGAGTTCGCAGACGAAATCATTAAAAACCTGTAAGGAGGAGATTCATCGTGGCAATTACTCGTAAAAAGATTACGGTAGTAGGTGCTGGCTTCACAGGTGCGACTACCGCCCTGATGCTGGCTCAAAAAGAACTGGGTGATGTGGTGCTGCTGGATATCCCGCAGCTCGAGAACCCTACCAAAGGTAAAGCGCTGGATATGCTCGAAGCAAGTCCCGTCCAGGGATTTGACAGCAACATAGTCGGTACATCCAACTATGAAGATGCAGCTGATTCCGATATCGTAATCATTACAGCAGGCGTAGCCCGCAAGCCGGGCATGAGCCGCGATGACCTCGTCAACACTAATGCAGGAATCGTGAAGTCCGTATGCGAGAACGTGAAGACTCATGCACCGAACTCCACGGTCATCATCCTGAGCAACCCGGTGGATGCCATGACCTATGTGGCGTACAACACGCTTGGATTTCCCAAGAACCGCGTCATCGGTCAATCCGGCGTATTGGATACGGCACGCTATTGCACCTTTATCGCGCAAGAGCTGAACGTATCCGTTGAGGATGTCCGCGGTTTCGTTCTGGGCGGCCATGGCGATGACATGGTTCCTCTCGTTCGTTACTCCAGCGTGGGCGGCATTCCGATCGACACGCTGATTCCGGCTGAACGCATTGAAGCGATCGTGCAGCGCACCCGGGTCGGCGGCGGCGAAATCGTCAATTTGCTGGGGAACGGCAGCGCCTACTACGCGCCTGCTGCTTCCTTGGTCCAAATGACGGAAGCGATTCTGAAGGACAAGAAACGGATTATTCCGGTTATTGCCCTTCTGGAAGGCGAGTACGGTTATGACAACCTGTTCATGGGCGTACCGGCCATTCTCGGCGGAGACGGCATCGAGCGCATTTTCGAGCTTGAGCTGACCGCCGAAGAGAAGGCGGCGCTGGATAAGTCGGCGGAATCCGTGCGCAACGTGACTTCGGTCGTGAACCTGTAATTTGAATCAGGATTCACAAAATCGTCTAATAATGCAATCCCGTCCCGTGATTCGGGGCGGGATTGCTTTTCTTTGGATGATCTGTCCAGTATAATAGGAGACGATGAATTCGATGTAACATAAATCACACTAACGACTTTGGAGGAATTGTTTATGTGGAACGTGACATTTTTTCTGCATATGGTCGGTACGGCGGCGCTAGGGTTTTACTTGATCCTGCCGTTTGTTGTCGGCGGTATTCAGAAGCTGTCTCTGGGCGCTCAAGAAGGAGCCGTGAATACGATTCGGGTTGCGAACCGTTTTGCGCAGTACGGCTTGGTCATTCAGCTGTTGACTGGCGGATATATGATGTCCCAGGGCGAGTATTCGGTTCCTTGGATGATCATTGTAACGGTGTTGCTGCTGGCGATGTTTGCGATTGGAGGCATTATGAGCAAGCCGCTCAAGAATGCGCTTGCAGGCATCCGCGAGAAGCGTGAAGTGAAGGAAGAAACAAGCAAGCTCGGCACGCTTAGCGCATTGCTCGCCTTGCTGCTTCTGGTTATGATCTTCTTCATGGTATTCAATCATATCATCTAAGAACAGCTACATACGAAGAGAAGCCGTCCGTTGATTCGGGCGGTTTTTTTGATATTACAGCAATTAGATATACCGAGGGTTCCCGTAAAAAAGCGGACTGGACTTTGAGCGCAAGGCCCCGTTAAGAGGGGGATTTTGTTACGGGAAAAGCACCGTGCTTACGTTTGATCCCGTTTATTATGGGTAAAAACAATAGCGAAGGGCTTTTTATGAGAATAAGAAGCCGCGTCGAACGCATCCTATGAGAGGTAGTTTGAGATACTGACCTGAAAGGAGAAATGTTCATATGCCACAAGATCAACAGAAGCAGACATTGCCGCCCCAGCATCAGGATCACAGACCCGGAACCGAATCGGAGATGCACCCGAAGCCGGAGTTTGAAAGTAACGAGTACAAAGCAGCCGGTAAGCTAAAAGGAAAAGTAGCACTGATTACCGGAGGCGACAGCGGGATCGGCCGTGCGGTTGCCGTCTACTATGCCAAGGAGGGCGCGGATGTATCCATTGTGTATCTGAACGAGCACAAGGATGCGGAAGAGACCAAGCGGCAGGTAGAGCAGGAAGGGCGTAAATGCTTGCTGATCGCCGGCGACGTCGGCGACGATGCGTTTTGCCGCGATGCAGTCAACGAAACCGTAGAGAAGCTTGGGAAGCTCGATATTCTTGTCAACAACGCAGCCGAACAGCACCCGCAGAAGAAGATCGAGGACATTACCAAAGAACAACTGGAGCGGACATTCCGCACGAATATTTTCGGGATGTTCTATTTGACGCAGGCGGCGATGCCGCATCTGTCCAAGGGAAGCTCCATTATTAACACGACCTCCATCACGGCTTACCGGGGAAGCCCGCAGTTGCTGGATTATGCATCAACCAAGGGAGCCATCGTGGCCTTTACGCGTTCCTTGTCGATGAACGTGGTCGGTCATGGAATCCGGGTAAATGCCGTTGCGCCGGGACCCATCTGGACGCCGTTGATTCCTTCAACGTTCCCGGCGGATCAGGTAGCCGAGTTTGGGGCGACCCAGCCGATGAAACGACCGGGTCAACCGGAAGAATTGGCTCCTGCTTATGTATATCTGGCATCAACGGACTCCTCCTACGTGAGCGGTCAAGTGATTCATGTGAACGGCGGCGAAGTGATTAACGGCTAAAGCGTTGATTTAAACATTCTCGATGACAAAATAGAGCGGACATCCTGGGCTTAAGCCCGGATGTCCGCTCTTTTATCATGGGAGAGGGTTAGGAGAGATTACAGGCATACGGAGAATCAGATGGTTCTAAAACCGTTTGGAAGCCGTCCGGTATCGCGGATCGCCCGGATTTGAGCCAGCGTCAAACGGCGGTTCGAACTAATAATGGACTCTGGCTCTTCACCGCGGATGATATCGTCAAGATCGCCGATGTTGGTGCTGCCCCGGAATACTCTGAAACTGCCCCTGAAATTCGGCTCCGAGAACAGGACCAGGGTTGCGTTAGCGTTGGGGGAGAAGAATCTTAAGCTTTCAATGTCGCCAAAAGCTCTCTCGAGATTCCGGATCCCTACATTTCCACGCACCACAAATCGCCGTCCTCTGTAAAACTCATTTCTGAAGAGGGCAAGCCTTGGAAAAACAACCTGGGAGACTGTAACTTTTCTCATCATAGCAATCACCTCCTTTCCTTAACTAATATATGAGAGATTCATAGATTGGTATGGTCATTATGACCGGCAATTCAACACATTTTCTCGTCTCTTTCATTTTTTCAAGTAAACCCTTTCATGTGCGGAATGATATGATATGATAACAATATTGGCAGTTTATAATGATTCTTTTTTGCTATGAGGATTGGGTCATGAAAGAGAGGAGTTTACTGACGCTATGAAGTTATTTGAAGAGAGCATGTATCGACTGATTGTAGAAACCTCCACGAATTTGCCCGGAGACGTGCGAAGAGCGGTCAACCGTGGACGAGCGTCCGAGGATGCGGCAACGCGAGCGGGGCTGGCACTGGCAACGATCGCTCAAAATATCGAGATGGCCGAGCAGGAAGTATCGCCGATCTGCCAGGATACGGGCATGCCGACGTTTATCGTGCATACACCCGTGGGCGCGAATCACATCGAAATGAAGAAGGCGATCTATGCGGCGGTGGTTCGCGCCACGAAGGATGGCAAGCTGCGTCCTAATTCGGTGGATTCGTTGACAGGCGCTAACAGCGGCGATAATCTCGGACCTGGTTCGCCCGTCATCCATTTCGAGCAATGGGAGCAGGATAAGGTGGACGTCCGTCTCATCCTGAAAGGGGGCGGCTGCGAGAACAAAAACATACAGTACAGCCTTCCCGCAGAGCTTGAAGGATTGGGAAAAGCGGGACGTGACCTGGACGGAATCCGCAAGTGCATCATGCATGCCGTGTATCAAGCCCAGGGGCAGGGCTGCAGCGCCGGATTTATCGGCGTAGGTATCGGAGGCGACCGCACGACCGGATACGAGCTTGCGAAGCATCAGCTGTTCCGGCATGTGGAAGACGTGAATCCGAATGAGGATCTGGCGAAGCTCGAAGATTACATATTGGAAAATGCAAACAAGCTGGGGATCGGCACGATGGGCTTTGGCGGAGAAGTCACGCTGCTCGGCTGCAAGGTCGGTGCGATGAACCGCCTGCCGGCAAGCTTTTTTGTATCGGTGGCCTATAACTGCTGGGCGTTCCGCCGTCAGGGCGTACTGATTGAGCCGGAAACCGGGGAGATCGCGGATTGGCTGTATGAAACAGGCAGCGAGGTGCAGATGAATGCAAACTCCGAAACGGCAGCGTCCCGAGTCGAAGAATCAGCGCCAAGTGATTCCCAGGGACGTGAAGTAGTGCTTCAGACGCCGATCAGCGAGGAGCAGATCCGTTCCCTGCGCGTCGGGGATGTGGTGGTGATCCGAGGCGAGATGCATACCGGACGGGATGCGCTTCATAAATACCTGATGGATCACGATGCCCCTATCGATCTGAACGGAGCCGTGATTTATCACTGCGGCCCGGTTATGATGCAGGATGAAGAGGGATGGCATGTCAAGGCGGCGGGCCCAACGACCAGCATTCGGGAAGAACCGTACCAAGGCGATATTTTGAAAAAATTCGGCATTCGCGCGGTTATCGGAAAAGGCGGCATGGGACCGAAGACGCTTCAAGCCTTGCAGGAGCATGGCGGCGTGTATCTGAATGCCATCGGCGGGGCTGCCCAGTATTATGCGAGATGCATCAAAAAAGTAAACGGCGTGGATTTCATGGAGTTCGGCATTCCGGAAGCGATGTGGCATTTGGAGGTCGACGGCTTTGCCGCCATCGTTACCATGGATTCGCACGGAAACAGTCTGCATGCCGATGTGAGCAAGGATTCCGCACAGAAGCTGGCGATGTTTAAAGAGCCGGTGTTCTCCTGATTCAAATCATGTGAGTAAGCATCGATTGGCCATCACGTGCCGGTCGGTGCTTTTTTGTTGAGCGCAAGCAGGGAGCCTTATTTCGAATTTTCGTTGCGGTTCGGATCGCTCCGGTTTATGATGAATGTCAAATACGTCAATTCAGTCATAGGAGGAAACTGTTGAGAAGTTTTGGACTGGCCTTTGCATCTTGGTTTGAAAAGTACACCTTTCTCTTGATTCCCGGGTCGCTGGTGCTAGGCTGGCTGCTCTCGGACGTGCTGCTGGACTTTGTTCACTGGATTCCTTATCTATTCGGTTATATTACGCTGGTCATGGCGCTTGGCTGCGGCATCCGCCATCTGCAAGGGGTGCTGAAACGCCCCTTTGCCGTCATGCTGACGCTGTTTCTCGCCCATGCGGCCGCACCGGTGCTCGCCTATGGATTGGGCTCGGCCGTATTCGGCGCGGACTCGGACTATACGATAGGCTTGCTGCTGTTCGCGATCATTCCGCTCGGGATATCCTCGGTGATGTGGGTCGGAAGCTCCGGCGGCAGCGTTCCGTTCATCTTGGCGGTGGTGGTGCTGGACACCATACTCAGTCCCTTGGTCGTGCCGGCTCTGATGGATATGTTTATCGGAGATGCACTGGTTGCATGGAATGCGTCCGAGCTGATACTTGATTTGCTGACTATGGTGGTATTGCCCACTCTGATCGGGGTGATGCTGTATGAGGTATCCAAAGGACGGATCAAGGAGTGGTCGGCTCCCGTGACGCAGCCGATATCGAAGCTGTTTTTCATGCTTGTGGTGATGCTGAACGCGGCTGCTATCGCTCCCCATGCCGCAGGCATGAAGGAGGAAATGCTGGTGGTCATCCCGGTTGTCGTTGCGCTGATCGTGATCTGTTATTTACTCGGCTACTTTGGCTCCTATGCGATGCCGGGACGGACACAGGACATGCAAATTACATTTACCTACGCGTCCGGCATGAGGAATATATCCCTCGGGATGGTGCTTGCGACATCGTATTTTTCGCCCCAGGCGTCCATTCCGGTCGTGCTGGGCATTATGTTTCAACAGCCGGCGGCAACGGTCATTCACGCACTGTTCCACCGAAGACGGACACGGGCGATAAGTTATCCAAAATGATCATGAAGCAGAAAGAGGAGAGACCATGAGGCAGTATCGCAACCGTTTGACTCTGATTATGCTTACTTTAATCGGGTTATCCATGCTTGCGGCAGGCCTGGCTATGGTGACGGTGTTCAAACAGTCCCATATCCAGCTGCTGGAGGATAATATGGTCCGGGAGATTCGGCTCCTGCAGACCATGATGGAGTTCCCGGATACGGACGGCGCGGAAGCCGTTTCGTATTATACCGACAGGTCCTTGCAGCTGGAAGAGCTGTCCGATGCGAGAGTGACGTTCATACTGAAGGACGGCAGGGTGATCGGGGATTCGGAAAGCGACCCGTTGACCATGGATAATCATGCTTATCGCGAGGAGATGCTTCAAGCGGTCAAAGAAGGCCGCGGGAGTACCATTCGCCGCAGCGATACGCTTCAGCAGGATATGCTGTATGTCGCTCTCCCGGTCAAGGCCGGGGAGAATTTCGACGGATTCGTTCGGTTGTCCGTCAGCCTGAAGGAAGTCGACCAGGGAGTCAAGCAAGGCTGGACCGTCATGGGGATTGGCCTGCTGGTGTTATTTCTGATTGCTGCCTTGGTGAGCTACCGCGTCGCTCAAGGGTTGACGTCGCCGCTTGAGAAGATTACGCGCGTAGCTAGACGGATCTCGCGTCTGGAATACGATGCGAGAGTCAAGATTCACCGTAAGGACGAGATCGGTCAATTGGCGCAAGCCATCAATGGAATGGCAGACAGCCTTCAAACCCAGCTGCGGACGATACGGGATAACGAAGACTTGCTGCAAAGCGTCCTCAACAATATGACAGGGGGCATCGTCTTGGTTAGCGGAGCCGGCCAAATCATCCTTGTAAACCGGGCCGCTGAGAAAATGCTCGGCATTAACGCCGAGGTGATTACCGGGAAATCGTACCGCGAGCTGAAGCAGCATTATGAATTGACCAAACTGATGGAGGAAGGCCTTGGGAGCCAAGCGGACTTCCATGAGGAACGCAACGTTTATTATCCGGTGGAATCGATTATCCGCATTGACGGAGTGACGATGATGCAAGAGGAAGAGCAGGAGCCTTATCGGCGGGGCATGCTCTTCCTGTTGCAGGACGTTAGCGATATCCGCAGGCTCGAACGCATGCGAAGCGAATTCGTTGCCAATGTGTCTCATGAGCTGAAGACCCCGCTGGCTGCGGTGAAAGGGTTTGCCGAAACGCTGCTCGGCGGCGGAGTTACCGACGAGAAGACGTCACGTTCCTTCCTCCAGATCATCTATGACGAATCCGAACGGCTGAACCGTCTGATCGGTGACATTCTGGAGCTGTCCAAGATCGAATCGAAGCGGATTCAGATGGATTACTCGCCGATTCATCTGTCGGCGTTCTTTGATACAATATCCGAAATGATGCGCACGGTAGCGGAGAAGAAGCGGATCGGCCTGGAGCTCGACGTTCCGGAGGAGCTGTTTATGGAAGGCGATGAGGATAAGCTTCGCCAGATATTTATGAATCTTCTCTCGAATGCCATCAGTTACACGCAGGAGGGCGGACGAGTAAAATTAACGGCGCGTGAAAAGCATAATGACGGGAGTGCCGATGATTTCGTGGAATTCGTGGTCAAGGATTCCGGGATTGGCATTCCGAAGAAGGATCTACCCCGCATTTTTGAACGATTTTACCGGGTGGATAAAGCGCGTTCGCGCGGATCCGGCGGAACGGGGCTCGGCCTATCGATCGTTAAGCATCTGGTGGATCTTCACCACGGAACCATCAAGGTGGAAAGCGAGCTGGGCATCGGAAGCTCCTTCATCATCGAGCTTCCGATCCTGCAGGAAACCCACGATACAGGGAGTTAACACTCCGTTAACATTCTGTTGATATACTTGCATGAGTAGTCCAATTAACAAGATAAGGGCGGGGGTACCATTGACGCAACGCATGCTTGTCATCGAAGATGAGCCGACACTTTCGCGGCTGTTGTCTTACAATTTGACGCAGGAAGGCTTTCAAGTCGAAGTAGAGGAACACGGTACGGCAGGTTACGAGAAAGCGTCACAACATGAATACGATTTGATCCTGCTGGATGTTATGCTGCCTGGCATGAACGGCTTTCAGATCTTAGAGAAACTACGCAGTAACGGAATTACGACGCCGATCATCATTTTGACCGCGAAGAACGCCGAAGAGGAAGTTGTTCAAGGTTTGAAGATGGGGGCGGATGACTATATTACCAAGCCGTTTGGCGTGTCCGAACTGCTGGCTCGCGTATCGGCCGTCATGCGCCGGGTGTCCGGCCATGCTGACGAGGTAAAGACGACGGACAATCAAGGCAACGTCATTTCGCTTGGACAGCTGGAAATCTATCCAGAGAAATACGAGGTGCGGCTTGGCGGTCAGAGCATTAATCTCCGTCCGAAAGAATTCGAGGTGCTTCTCTATCTGGCCAAGAAACCGGGCGTGGTGTTAACAAGGGACGATCTGATGAACGTGGTCTGGGGCTTCGATTATATCGGCGGACAGCGAACCGTCGACGTTCACGTGAGCTCCCTGCGCAAGAAGCTTGAACTTGATCCTGAGTCCGTACACATCGACTCCATCCGCGGAGTTGGTTATAAACTTGTGGTAAATCCCATTAAAGGCTCCCATCATTCGATTTGAAATGATGCGGAGTATTTTTTTTGGGTCTTTGGGCAGGACCTAAGCATGTCCAATGTCTCATATTCTTGCCAACATCCCTCCTTCGTTTACACTCCCTTAATCATTCGAGGATATTCCCATAACACTTGTCCGTTAAGATGCGTCTAAAGGACCAGATCAATCAAGGGGTGAGGGCGCATGACACTGCTTCAATGCCAACCGAATCAGACAGAGAGAACCGAAGCGGAAGTAGAGGCGGCAATGGATGGCCAATCAGCAAGCAAACCTGAAGCAGGCGCATTATATCGGCAGTACATAAGAAAGGTCCCTATTATCCGAAAATCCGAAACCTGCCTCGACGTGCTGAATGTTTTTACGAAGGATCAGCATATTCCTTGCGTTATTTATTGCGATGAGGCAGACAGGCCGTCGGGGCTGATCATGCGGGATGTTTTTTACCGGCGAATGATGGGCCGGTTTGCCGTTGACCTGTATTATTCCAGGCCGGCCTTCCAGTTTGGGGACCATCAACCGATGAAGGTCGATGTGACCGAGAAGGTAGGAACACTGCTGCAATTGGCCCTGCAGCGCCCGGATTCGAAATTTTATGATTGCGTCCTGATGACGGAGGCTGACCGCCTGCTGGGCGTGCTAACCGTTCGGGATTTAATGAGTCTGTCAAGCGGTCTCCAAACGGAAGCGGAAGAGAAGCGGGAGCTGATTCTTCAGGAAAGCTTCCGGCATACCGGGAACATCCAATCCTCGTTGACCGAGGTTCTAGCGGCGGCAGCCAGAACGAATGCGGAATGTATACGGATGAGGGAATGGTCCCAGACGGGTAAGAAGAAGCTTGACCATGTCCGAACCTCTTATCTTGGCCTTGTGGAGGATATGACGAAGCGTGAAGGGCAGGCCGCCGAGCTCGCTGCGGATGCCAGCCGCATTTCCTCGATAACCGGCATGATTACCGAGCTGGCCAATCAAAGCAGTTTGCTGGCAATGAATGCTTCGATTGAAGCTGCGCATGCCGGAGAGCATGGGCGGGGATTTCAAGTGGTCGCGGCAGAGGTGCAGTCGCTGGCCAAACAAACGCGTAAGCTGTCAGGGGATATCGCCCAGCTGTTGGAGCACATCCAACGGCTGGCGGGAGATACAGCCGTAGGCGCCGTATCTTCGCTGAAGGAAATCCAGTCCTGTGAGGGGTATGTAACGGAAGGCGCCGAAATGTTTAACGAAATGGAGAACGCCGTCGAGAAGGTTCAGAAGTCGGGGAATCAGGTTTATCAACTGGCGGAGGAAACCGTTAGGCGCGTGGAGCGGGTGAAGGATGAGCTTGCAGGATTAAACGGATCGTTAGAAGAAAAGCCAAGCCTATGAATCTAGTTTTATCAAAATATTTTACACTGCGTTTACATTTCTCAGAAACTGTTATTACATTACGGGATTATTATCAATATTGTAAGTAGGAAGTTAGAGACAACAACCATTTTGAAGGAGTGGATTCGTTTGTTTAAAAGAAGGGGTCGTAAACCAGCAGGTATTCTCGTACTGGTATTGATGCTGAGCACGCTTTTGGCGGCATGCGGCGGAGGAACAACTTCCGGCGGTGCTTCCGGAGAAAATACAGACAACGGTTCAGCACAGCAAAATGAAGGAAGTACAACAACAGCTTTGTCGGGAACGATTGAAATTGACGGTTCCAGTACATTGCATCCATTGACCGAAGCCATTGCCGAAGAGTTCGGCGCAGCTAACCCGGATGTCCGCATTCCGATCGGAACAGGCGGAACAGGTGGCGGTTTCAAACGCTTTAACAATGGAGAGATTCCAATCTCCAATGCATCCCGTCCAATTAAAGACAGTGAAGCTGAAGAAGCAAAATCCAAGGGCATTTCCTATCATGAGGTTCTGGTAGCTTATGACGGACTATCCGTTGTTGTTAACCCGAGCAATGAATTCGTAGATAAATTGACAGTAGATGAGCTGAAGAAAATTTACGAGCCGAACAGCACCGTAAAAACATGGGCTGACGTTCGCGAAGGATGGCCGGCTGAGGAAATCAAAATTTACTCTCCTGGTACAGACCACGGAACATTCGACTACTTCACAGAAGCGATTAACGGTGAAGCACAAGCAAGCAGAAACGACAGCCAAATCACGTTCAGTGCCGATACCAACGCAGTCGTACAAGGAGTTGCTGGCGACAAAAACTCCATCGGATACTTCGGATTCTCCTTCTATGAAGAGAACCAAGACAAATTGAAGCTGGTTCCGATCGATAACGGTACAGCTACCGTAGCTCCAAGCATGGAAACGATCAAGGATAACAGTTATGCTCCATTGTCCCGTCCGCTGCTGCTCTACGTAAACGATAAAGAGCTTGAGCGCCCGGAAGTGAGTGCATTCATG
This sequence comes from Bacillus sp. FSL K6-6540, assembly GCF_038007545.1. Classification (NCBI taxonomy): domain Bacteria; kingdom Bacillati; phylum Bacillota; class Bacilli; order Caryophanales; family Bacillaceae; genus Bacillus; species Bacillus sp. FSL K6-6540. Next base: position 5,606,820 of record NZ_JBBOXH010000001.1, on the reverse strand, counting down.
ACCTTCTACCTTGATAATGCCGCTAGTCTTGCTGGCGAAGTCGGTTTCGTACCGCTTCAAGACGAACAGTATCAAGAAGAAAAAGACAAGTTGGCAAAATAATAAAGATTTCATGCCCGAAGGGAATCCTTCGGGCAACCCATAGAAAGGGAAGAGGAGAATGAACAAAACTTCACCCGTGGCGGCAAACACTAAAAGCATGACATTCCGTCGAAGCAAAACGCGCATCTCAGACAAAATCATTCCAATCCTGCTCGGCTTGTGTGCCATGCTTTCGGTGTTTACCACCATCGGTATTGTATATACGCTTCTACAGGAATCCGTGATCTTCTTCAAGGAAGTGCCGGTATGGTCCTTCTTGACCGGAACGACATGGAGTCCGATTCTCCCTCCAAAAGAATTCGGCGTGCTGCCCCTGCTGGGCGGCACATTGCTGATTACAGGCATTGCGATCATTTTCGCAGTGCCTATCGGCTTGGCATGCGCTATTTATCTCAATGAATACGCTCCTGCCCGGGTTCGGGGGGTTGTAAAGCCAGTGCTTGAAGTATTGGCTGGTGTACCAACGATTGTTTACGGATATTTTGCGCTTGAAACCGTAACGCCATTCCTTCAAAAGATTTTTCCCGATATGGGGATATTCAATGCGCTTAGCGCGGGGCTCGTGGTCGGCATCATGGTCCTGCCGATGATTTCGTCTTTAAGCGAAGACGCGATGCGTGCTGTTCCCAAGAGTCTTCGTCATGGAGCATACGCGCTGGGTGCTACCCGCTTTGAGGTTGCGCTGAAGATCGTGCTTCCAGCCGCTCTGTCCGGAGTCGTATCCTCATTCGTATTGGCATTCTCGCGCGCGATCGGCGAAACGATGATCGTGACGGTGGCTGCAGGCGCTACGCCGCAGCTGACGCTGAATCCGCTGGAAAGCATTCAGACGATGACTTCGTATATCGTTCAGGTAAGCATGGGAGACGTTCCGCGAGGAACGATTGAATACGGTACGATTTTTGCAGTAGGTTTGACCTTGTTTGTCATCACCTTCTTGCTTAATATATTGGCGCAGTGGGTCGCTCGCCGCTTCAGGGAGGAATACTAGATGGAACAATTGAATCTGGGGGACAGCAAAGGAATCAACCGGAGACGCCGTAGTGACCAGACGCTGCATATGATTTTCCTGGCTTGTACCAGCATCGGTATTCTTGTTTTGATGGCTTTGATCGTGACGATCGTGATGGATGGCGTTCATCGGCTCTCGCCTGAGCTGTTCACCAACTTTCCGTCGCGCATCGCGGATAAAGCAGGACTGAAATCGCCGATTGTCGGCACGATTTATTTGCTTTTGCTCATGGCTCCACTATCCTTCGTACTGGGCGTGGGCGCGGCCATCTTTCTCGAAGAGTATGCGGGCCGCAGCCGCTGGGTTCGGCTCATTCAGCTGAATATCAGTACGCTTGCAGGGGTTCCTTCTATTATATACGGTATCCTGGGGCTGGCGATTTTCGTGCGCGGCATGAATCTTGGTCGCAGCCTGTTGTCCGGGGTACTAACGATGACGCTGCTCGTGCTGCCGATTATCATCGTTGCGGCGCAGGAGGCGCTTCGCGCCGTGCCTAAGAACCGGCGTGACGCTTCATACGCGTTGGGCGCAACGAAGTGGCAAACGGTATCCAGCGCCGTGCTGCCGTCAGCGATTCCTGGAATTATGACCGGGGTTATCCTGGCCTTGTCTCGTGCGATCGGCGAAACCGCACCGCTTATCATGATTGGTGCTTTAACGTACGTGGCCTTCTTGCCGGAAAATCTGCTCGATTCGTTTACTGTCATGCCGATCCAGATCTTTAACTGGGTATCCAGACCAAGTGAGGCATTCCACGAGCTGGCAGCTTCGGGTATCATCCTGCTGCTCATCATGCTGTTCATCATGAACATCGCAGCCGTGTGGATTCGGAACAAGTATTCGAAGAACATCTAAGAGAGGCATAGCAGATCTAATCGTGAAAAAGGAGACATGAATAAGATATGGAATCCATCATACAGATAAAAAAATTGAATTTATACTACGATACGTACCATGCGCTTAAAAACGTCGATCTGGACATTCCGGAGAAAACGGTGACGGCATTCATCGGACCGTCGGGCTGCGGTAAGTCAACGCTGCTGCGTACGCTGAATCGGATGAACGACATGATCCCTTCCACCCGAATCGAAGGCAGCGTGCAAATCGGCGGGACGGAAATCTATAGCGAGGAGGTCCACGTCGAGGCCTTGCGCAAGCAGGTAGGGATGGTGTTCCAGCAGCCGAATCCGTTCCCTAAATCGATCTATGACAACATCGCTTACGGGCCGCGCCTGCACGGCATCCGCAATAAAGCGGAGCTTGACCAAATCGTGGAGCAAAGCTTGAAGCAGGCTGTGCTGTGGGACGAAGTCAAAGATTATCTTAAGCGTTCTGCGCTGAGCCTGTCCGGCGGTCAGCAGCAGCGCCTGTGCATTGCCCGGGCCCTTGCCGTACAGCCGGATATCCTGCTCATGGACGAAGCTACGTCCGCGCTGGACCCGATCTCGACGCTGAAGATCGAAGAGCTGGTGCAGGAGCTGAAGAGCAAATACACCATCGTCATGGTTACGCACAACATGCATCAGGCTGCGCGCGTATCCGGACAGACGGTATTTTTCCTGAATGGCGAAGTGGTTGAATCCGCAAACACCGATACGCTATTCTCGACGCCGTCGGATGCACGTACCGAGGATTATATCTCAGGCCGTTTCGGTTAAGGCCGTTATTACGACAATGATCTTTCTTAAAAGTAGATAGGAGGAGCATCATACATGATCCGGAGAATTGAGTTTGATCAGCAGCTTGATGAGCTGAGAAGTTTGCTGCAGGATATGGGCAAGCATATGGAGGAGGCGCTGGCAAACAGCGTGGAGTCCCTCCAGACCTTGGATGCGGAGAAAGCGCAGGCGGTTATCAAGAACGATGTGCAGTTAAACAACATGGAAGAGCAAATCATGGACATCGGTTCCCGCCTGATCGTGACCCAGCAGCCTGTGGCAAAGGATTTGCGCCGAATACTGGTTGCTTTCCGGATTGCAAGCGATTTGGAGCGTATGGGAGACTTGGCGCGGGATGTCGCTAAAGTTACGATCCGTCTGCAAGGCCAGAAACTGATCAAGCCTTTGGTGGATCTTCCCCGGATGTCGGATATGGTGCGTGCGATGGTTTCGGAATCCATCGAATCCTATCTGACGGAAAATACGGATCTGGCTTATAAAATGGCACAGGATGATGATCAGGTCGATCACTTGTACAGCGTCATTCTGCAGGACCTGTATTCGCATCTGACATCCGATCCGGATTCGGCCAATCAAGCGATGCTGCTGATCATGGTGGGACGCTACATCGAACGGATCGCCGACCATGCAACCAACATCGGCGAGAGCACGGTGTACCTCGTAACGGGTCATCGTCCCGACCTCAATCAATAGCAAAATGTTAGTCAAACGCTGGCGAAAGCCGGCGTTTTTTTTGCGAGAATTTAGAACATTCCAGCGAAGCGGAAGCAATTCTTTCATCGCATTTATATGTTTTGGGGCCCCCGCAAAGTATTTGGAATAAGCATCGAAGAACAGGCTTCACTTTGTGGGGTTATTTTGCGTGAAAACACGAATTCACCGTTAATCGAACGGATTGTTCGGATTTGGCGTTAACCTATGTTATCATGTGGAAAGGAAGTAATATTGGTGCGAGGTGTTCTATGGACAAGCTGATTCTGATTGATGGAAATAATATCATTTACCGGGCATTCTTTGCGATGCCGCCGCTGACCAATGCCAGCGGACAACAGACGAATGCGGTTTACGGCTTTACGACGATGCTGCTTCGCTTGATCGAGGAGCATAAACCGACGCATATGATGGTGGCATTCGATGCCGGCAAGGAAACATTCCGCCATGCGGATTTTCAGGAGTACAAGGGCGGCCGACAAAAGACCCCGCCGGAGCTTTCAGGACAATTCCCGCTGCTGAAAGAGCTGCTGAAAGGCCTGGGTGTCTCCCAATTCGAAATCGGCGGTTATGAGGCCGACGACATTATCGGTACGATTACCCGCCAGGCTGACGAAGCCGGCCGCAAGGTGATGGTCGTCTCCGGGGATAAGGACATGCTGCAGCTGGCTTCGGAGGATACCACGATCGCGATGGTCCGCAAAGGCGTCACCGAAATCGAGTATTACGGACCGGAACAGATTAAGGAGCGGTATAACCTGACGCCTGATCAGATTATCGACCTTAAGGGATTGATGGGCGATGCTTCCGATAACATTCCCGGCGTTCCGGGAGTAGGGGAGAAGACCGCGCTGAAGCTGCTTCATGAATTCGGATCCGTTGAAGCGGTGGTGTCCCGGACCGATGAGCTGAAGGGCAAGATGAAAGAGAAGATCGAGGAGCATGCGGATTCCGCCATACTCAGCAAAAAGCTGGCTACGATCTTCCGCGAAGTGCCGCTGGAACAGTCGCTTGATGAAATGGCATTTACGGGCCTGAATGAAGAGACGGCTGGTCCCGCACTGGCGAAGCTCGAGTTTAAATCGCTTATTGAAAGGTTGAACCTGAGCACAAGCGGTGCCGCTGGTGATGCGGCGGAGTCGAAGCCCGAAGCGAAGATCGACGTGACCCTTGTGGACGCGACGGGAATTGCCGAGGTTGCGGATCATCTGGCACAAGTGACCGTGCTCCATGTGGAAACGCATGGGGACAACCCCCATCATGCGGACGTGATCGGGCTGGCACTCGCGACGGAGGAGCGGCAGTATTTCCTCCCGTTTGACGTGCTGAAGTCGGAAGAGGCGGAGCCTGTCCGTGCTTGGCTTGCCGATAGCGAGATCCCAAAACGCGGGTATGACCTGCACCGTATTGACCTGGCGCTGCATTGGCAGGGCATCGCTTTTGCCGGCGCGGCATTCGACGTTCACCTGGCAGCCTACCTGCTTGATCCTACGGAATCGAATCAAACCCTTAGCGGTCTGGCCTCCAAGTACGGTCTGGCCTATCTTCAAGCCGATGAGGACGTGTTCGGTAAAGGGGCCAAGTACAAGGTTCCCGATGTGGAGAAGCTCAGCGAGCACATGGCCAGAAAATGCCTGGCCGTATCCGAACTGGTTCCCATTCAGGAGAAGGAGCTGGCTGCGAATGAAATGCTCCCGCTGTTCCATGATCTGGAGATGCCGCTTTCGCGCATTCTGGCCGATATGGAGAAGCAGGGAATTGCCGTGAATGCGGAGGATTTGAAGGAGCTGGGACGAGAGTTCGAAGGGCAGATCGCGAAGCTTGTTCAGGAGATCTACGAGATCGCCGGAACGGAATTCAATCTCAATTCGCCTAAACAGCTCGGTGAAATCCTGTTTGTGAAGCTGGAGCTGCCGGTCATCAAGAAGACCAAAACCGGTTATTCCACCGATGCCGAGGTTCTCGAAAAGCTGGCGCCTTATCACGATATCGTCCGCCTGATTTTACAGTACCGTACTTTGGCCAAGCTGCAATCCACTTACGTGGAAGGACTGCTGAAGGAGATTTCATCCGTAACCGGCAAAGTGCATACCTACTATCGTCAGACCATTGCCGCTACCGGCCGTCTGAGCAGCCAATACCCGAATTTGCAGAACATTCCGATCCGTCTGGAGGAAGGGCGCAAGCTGCGCAAGGTTTTCGTTCCGTCGGAACCGGGCTGGAGCATTCTGGCGGCGGACTACTCCCAAATCGAGCTTCGCGTGCTTGCGCATATCTCGGACGACGAACGGCTAAAGGAAGCCTTCGTCCACGACATGGACATCCACACCAAGACGGCGATGGACGTGTTTGGAGTCGGCATGGATGAGGTGGACTCCAATATGCGCCGGTCCGCCAAGGCGGTTAACTTCGGCATCGTGTATGGAATCAGCGACTATGGCCTGTCCCAGAACCTGAACATTACGCGGAAGGAAGCGGCAGCATTTATCGACCAGTATTTCGAGGTGTTCCAGGGCGTGCGGCGCTATATGGACGTGATCGTCAAGCAGGCGAAGCAAGACGGGTATGTGAAGACCTTGCTCGAACGCAGACGGTATCTGCCGGAGATTAACGCCAGTAATTTCAACCTGCGCTCTTTTGCGGAGCGGACGGCGATGAATACGCCGATTCAGGGAACGGCCGCGGATATCATCAAGCTGGCCATGGTCCATATGGACAAGGCGCTCCATGAGCGCCAATTGAAGAGCCGCATGCTGCTCCAGGTGCACGATGAATTGGTGTTCGAGGTACCGGAGGATGAGCTGGAGGTCATGAAGGAATTGGTGCCGGACGTGATGAGTCAGGCGCTGAAGCTGTCCGTGCCGCTGAAATCGGAAGTCAGCTATGGCGAGAACTGGTACGAGGCGAAGTAAAAGCCGCACGGCGTGCTGGCGGATAGGGTTCGTTTAGGGGGATCATGGAGTGAAGAGGGGGGGCGGTTAGCACCATACCTTTCCACAAAACCATGGTCCCGCTCTGTCCCAACTTCCGGTATAATGGGGGATGAGGTGAGGTCATTATGCCGGAATTGCCGGAAGTAGAAACCGTGAAACGAACACTGAACCAATTGATTAAAGGTAAGCATATAGATCACGTATCCGTGAACCTGCCGCGGATTATCCAGCGTCCTGACGATATCGAGGCATTTGCTTTTATGTTAAAGGGCCATACCGTGGAAGGCGTGGAGCGCCGCGGGAAGTTTTTGCGGATCTTGCTGGACGGGCTGGTGCTCGTTTCGCATCTTCGGATGGAGGGGCGTTACGGGGTGTACCGAGCCGAGGAGCCGGTGGAGAAGCATACCCATGTCATCTTCCATTTCTCGGACGGGACGGAGCTGCGGTACAAGGACGTGCGCCAATTCGGAACGATGCATCTATTTGCGCCGGGTGAAGAGTTCCAGCATGCTCCCCTTGCCAAGCTTGGTTATGAGCCGCTGGATGACACGTTTACGTTCGGAACCTTCAAGGAAGTCATCGGCACCAAGAAAACGAAGATCAAGGCGGTGCTGCTGAATCAGGCATATGTGGTCGGCATCGGCAATATATATGTTGATGAGGCCTTGTTCCGGGCCAAGATTCATCCGGAGCGGAACGCGAACAGCCTGAAGGATGCCGAGCTTAAGCGATTGTATCATGCGATCGTGGATACGTTGTCCGAAGCCGTCGACGCGGGCGGATCTTCCATCAAGTCCTATGTCAACGGGCAGGGCGAGATGGGGATGTTCCAGAACAGCCATCAGATTTACGGTCGGAAGGACAAGCCATGCCATGCGTGCGGCGGCCCGATTCATAAGATCGTGGTCGGCGGACGGGGGACCCATTACTGCCCGAAGTGTCAGCCGGTCAAGAAGTAATTGAATAGGCGTGCACCCATTCCTGCTCCCCCACATATAATGTGGAACATATGTGGAGCGCATCGGCAGCTCTTCTTCATGAATGAGCAGCTTGATGTGGAGCTTTGGAGGAGGGAAAAGGGTGCTCAGTCATATTTTCTCGTCTGCCCTGCTGGCCATGGCGTTAAGCCTGGACGGATTTGGGGCAGGGGTTACATACGGTCTGCGCAAAACAAGGATACCGCTGCTGTCTGTATTGATCATCTCGCTGTGTTCCGGTTTGGTGCTTGGCGTCTCCATGCAGGCAGGCGCGCTGCTGCAGCGGTTCTTATCCCCGTCTGCGGCATCCGTGATCGGAGCTGCCATTTTGATACTGCTGGGCTTATGGTCTTTATATCAGCAGGTTCGGAGAAGCAGCGAGCCTGAAGTGCAGCCGGCATCCGCCGTGGATTCTTCCGCATCGCTTACGGAAACGCCGGGAGCCATTCATCAAGGGACACCGCGTCGTGAAGTTACCACGGCAGGCCAAGAGCAGCTTCAGCGAGCGGTATTCTCCCTTGAAATACCGAAGATCGGCGTCGTCATTCAAATTCTCCGCAGCCCGACGAAAGCGGATCTGGACGACTCCGGCAGCATCTCACCATGGGAGGCGATGTGGCTGGGGATCGCCCTGTCGCTCGATGCGTTCGGAGCCGGGCTCGGCGCAGCGATGCTGGGTTTCTCGCCGCTAGGCACCGCAGCCGTGGTTTCCTTGTTCAGCGGGATATTTCTGGTGCTGGGCATGCGGGTCGGCCTCCGTTTTGCGGCCAAGGGAGGCATGCGTTTTATCTCGTATTTGCCTGCTTTTTTATTAGTTGTCATGGGTATAATGAAGCTGTTATGAGGTGAAGTCATGAATATCGGTTTAACCGGAGGAATTGCAACAGGCAAAAGCACCGTGTCCTCCATGTTGGCCATGAAGGGAGCGCTTCTCGTCGATGCGGATATCATCGCCCGGGAAGTGATGCTCCCGGGTCATCCGGTGCTGGGTAAAGTGACCGAACATTTTGGACAAGCGATCCTGTTTGAAGACGGTACGTTGAATCGAAAGAAGCTCGGGGAGATGATTTTCCATCATCCGGAGCAGAGGGCGGCATTGAATGAGATTACGCATCCGGCAATCCGGCAGGAAATCCGGGAACGGACGGAGGCGTATGAACGGCAGCATCCCGACCGGCTCGTGGTAGCGGATATTCCATTGCTGCTGGAGGCAAGGGAAGCCTATCCTTATCTGAAGCAGATCGCTGTTGTCTATGTCCCGCGCGAGCTGCAGCTTGCGCGTTTGATGGAGCGGGACGCTCTTACCCGGGTAGCGGCAGAGGCGCGTCTTAGCAGCCAGATGGACATTGAGCAGAAGAAGCTTCGAGCGGATATCCTGATCGATAACAGCGGCACGTTGGCCGAAACGCAGCAGCAGGTGGACAACCTGTGGAACAGGTTGGTTCAGTTATGAAGTGGCTTCGTAAAAAAAGGGTGCTGCTCCTGCTGTTTGTTTCTTTTGTAGCGCTGCTGTTCCTAAGCTCCAATTGGATGACCCTGCTGTATCCGATCCATTATAAGGATGAGATCCGCAAACATGCCGCATATTATGAGGTCGATCCGTTTCTGGTGGCCTCGATCATCCGGGTGGAAACGAATTTCAAGCCGGGCAAGGAATCCAAGAAGGGCGCGCTGGGCATTATGCAGCTGATGCCGGATACGGCGAACTGGGCGATGGAAATGGCCAAGCTCCCGTCGGTGAACCTGCTGAGCGTAAAGAATGAAGTGGATGCGAACATCCAGCTGGGCACCTGGTACATTCAGAATCTGCACAAGGAAATGGACGGCAATCCGATTGCCGCCATCGCCGCTTATAACGCGGGCCCGGGGAACGTCAAGAATTGGATCAACAAGGGCATGTGGGACGGAACCTATGAGAACGTGAAGAGTATACCCATCGGGGAAACCCGGCATTATGTACAGCGCGTGATTTATTATTATAATCAATATACGGATGTGTATAAGGGCGGCTTCTAAAGAAAAAAAGAGCGCTGGACAGGCTCTTACATCGAGCCGCCAACACTCCTTTTTTAAGGAAGAATCAATTATTGACCGGAGTATTGACCAGCCAATTGTTGCTCGGCCAGGGTTACAAGACGCTTTGTGATGTATCCCCCGATCGAACCGTTCTCATAGGAAGTCATGTTACCTTGGTATCCGTCTTGTGGAATGGAGATACCAAGTTCTTGAGCTACCTCGTACTTCAGTTGCTCAAGAGCAGCGTTTGCGCGAGGAACAACCAGGTTGTTGGAGTTGTTGTTGCTTTGTGCCATGTTAAGTTCACCTCCTTGGGTTGGTAAAAGTATTATGTCTCGGGTCTCGCATTTTCATAACATAAAAGACAAAAGTTTTGCTGGTAAATTTTTCTGACGCCCATTAAGGGCGAATCACGCTGAATACAAAGGAAGTGAAGACAACTTATGAAGTGTCCATATTGCAGTTATGCCGGAACGAAAGTGCTGGATTCCAGGCCTGCCAACGAGAATAAATCCATCCGCCGCCGCAGGGAATGCGAGCAGTGCAGCAAGAGATTCACAACCTTTGAAATGGTGGAGGAAACGCCGCTGATCGTCGTGAAAAAGGACGGAAGCCGCGAAGAGTTCAGCCGGGAGAAGGTGCTCCGCGGTTTGATAAGGGCATGCGAGAAGCGTCCGGTATCCGTGGACCAGCTGGATATGATCGTATCGGATGTCGAGAAGGCGCTGCGCAATACCGCGGCGGCGGAAGTGGAGAGCCGCCAGATCGGGGAGCTTCTGATGGAGCGGTTATATCCGGTCGACGAGGTGGCTTACGTTCGGTTTGCGTCCGTGTACCGGCAGTTCAAGGATATCAATATGTTCATGAAGGAACTGAAAAGCCTGCTGTCCAAGGATACGGACGTCCAGGAGCTGTAAGAGCGCCACGGTTCTTAAATGACCCTGGTGCTCTTCCGGCGCTCTCATGGCGCCAAATTCTCATCATCGATAAGTGACATTATATAGAGAAGGAAAAAAGGCACTGCGCATTATCAAAAAAGTTCTGAAAAAGTGTTGACATGCCTGCTGATTTTTTATATGATATAGAAGTCGCTTACGGGGCCTTAGCTCAGCTGGGAGAGCGCATCGCTGGCAGCGATGAGGTCAGGGGTTCGATCCCCCTAGGCTCCATACGAAGAAAAACCCTTGAGAAATCAAGGGTTTTTTTGTTTTTTTAATAACTTTTTAATACTTCCCAGAAAATTTAATTATAACATGAGCGTAAATAAAGGAAGTACAACGCATCGTTGATTGTTCTTACTTTATTGTATCGCCTGTAACAGAAGTAGGGGCGGCATCTGTCGCTCGATTTGCCTTAAATCCGGAAGAGAGCAGCAAGACCAAAAATCCACCGGCGACGCCCCACAAAATCAAGGCGTTTGAGTGAGCTGCGTCCAGTCCGCCGAAGTACATTACTTCCCGTAGCCCTCCTGCCGCGAACCGCAGTGGCGTCCACGAATAGATCCAATCTCGCGTCGTCTGCGACAAGAACTCCGGAGCCATGTTCAGGAGCGGCACGGAGAAGAACATCAGCAGTACGAGCAGCGGTATTGCACGGAATCCGATCCAATTCAGCAAGGAAGATTGCAACAAGAAGAACGCCGATCCAGCCAACCATAAGAACAACCACGTCTCCCCCGCGTTCGCCAGTTCCATGCCGTACCACGACGAAGCCATCCATATGGTGAAGCACGAGGCTATGCCGACGATCGCAAGCCCCCCGATAGCTTGCAGCGCGCTGACTGTCCATCTCCTTGAACCCGCAGCGACCGCCTTCTGGCTAGCCAGGAGCAAGACGACTCCGGTCACCATGCTGCCGATCCATATAATCTGGGTAAACAAACCCGGCGCATTCCCCGCCGCATGATTCACTCCCGGTGGATGCACGACTTCCTCCTGAACGTTCACCGGTATCATTAAAGCTTTAGCCTTTTCAATGGGAATTTGCTCCGTTTGCTGTCCGATCTGCCCAAGCAGCTGCTGCAACAGTTCCCCATTGATCATGTTCATCGCTTGCCCCATTGCCTGTCTTACGACCATCGAGGCTTGGGTGTTCATACCCTCGTTGGAGATGATTCTCACATTAGGGTGAATCGGCGAGTGAGTCGCTAACGAGAGTAAACCGCTGCTCAGATCCGCCGGAATCACCATCGCTCCGTAATATTCGCGTTTATCCAGTCCTTCCCGAGCCTTTTCCTCGGAATCCACGACATGCCAGACAAACGGCATTGCCGGGCTCGACAGCAACCTTTCCCGGATCATTTCCCCTACCGCAAACGTTTCTCCAGTCGGCAGCTCTGCCGGCTGGTCAAGGATAACGAGGGCCACCGGGACCTCCTTTGGCTTCGATCCAAGCACCGATCCCATCATCGCTACCCCGAATACGGTCAACACGATCAGGACGAGCACCATTCCCAGCCACATCATTTTTTGTGTCAGCATTTTCATGATCCACTACTCCTTGTTCTTTATAATGAACATATGGTTGACTATCAACGGCAATGTTCATTTGTGAAGGGCTACCATATAATATGGCTGCATCACACGGTCACTTCATGGCAATGAACAAAAATAGCGTTGCTGCAGCAACGCTTCTGTATCTTTTTGATTACAAAATTGATTGCTCAAGTACATTCGTGAAGCGCAAGACATCACCGCACTTACATTTCGGCAATGCCTTGCGATTTAGCTACACAAATTTCAAAATCTACTGTTCGAATTTTTTCGTTTTTCTGCCGGCAGTATGGCCTCAATTACGTCCCAATGCTCAGCGATCTTTCCATCCTCTACGCGGAACAGATCGTAGAAAGCAGTATGTTGACCATCAAATAGACCTTCACTCATTGTAAGGACAAAATCGCCTTGTCCGATTACTTGGTGGACATGAGTATATTGAAACTCAATATTTCTCTCCTTCAGAGCCTGCAAAGCAGTATGAAGACCGGAAAGGCCGTCTGCAATATGCGGACTATGCTGAATGTAGTGATCTCCATCAAAGTAAGAGGCCAGCAGGTCAGGGTTCTTCCCGAGCAAGATGTTCTCAACATAGCTTTTGACAAATGCTTTGTTGGCATCCGTCTTGTCGATATCCTTAATCGTAACCGGTCCGTCAATCATCGTATGATTGCTTGGTGTCTTCTCCACCAACTCTTGCAAATTGTCCCAATGCTCGACGATGAGTCCATTCTCAAAACGGAAGAGATCAAATACGATTTTAGGGCCGTGAAAATGATATACAGAATGAAGAGCCACATAATTTCCGTCAACTAAAGTACGCTTAATGCTTACCTTAGTACCCATTTCCTTTAAATGATCAAGTGCGCCAAGCATGGATTCACGACCATCGAGTAAGGCCTGGTTATGCTGAATATATTGATCTGGATGAACGTAAGCCGTAATCGCTTCAGGGTTGCCGCTCTCAAAACTTTCCAGTACGGCGACTGCCTTACGAACAAGCTCATTTTGATGGTTGGATGTCATTGGAATATCCTCCTTGGAATTTTTTTTGGTCATTAGATAAATAATGAACAATGCGTTGTTTATTTATCTGTTGCTCATTATAATAGAGGCTAATATAACGCTCAATATTCAATATTTTTAGTTATGATGGATAACAGACAACTCATAAAACTTTGTCGCTTAACGACCTAAATAAATTTAGGGGGACGAAAACAATGAACAAGAAAACCGACCTAAGAATACTGCGCACGAAACAATCGATTCGAAAGGCGTTTTATGAGCTTATTCAGGAAAAGGGATATGAATCGATAACGATCCAGGATATTGCCGATCGGGCTATGATCAATCGAAACACTTTTTATCTCCACTACCAAAACAAGCCTGAGTTATTAGATACATGTATGAATGAATTGTTAAGCGCATTAAAGGATGCGGTCGTTCTTTGTCCCATCAGCATGAATCCTTTCAGTATTTCTCTACTCGAGACAGTGATGCAAACTGTACTGGAGCATATTTCTCTAAATTTGACCTTTTATCATTCCATGTTAATAGATGAGAATAGAATCTATCAGTTTCAAGCGAAAATGGAAAATATCATTAAAGATAAATTAATGGAGGGGTGGAAACCTGCTCAGGGAAACTCCCCATTAGCGATATCCAAGGAATTGCTGATCGAATACCTCGGAGCGTCTTTCATGGGGATTGTCATTTGGTGGATTAAAAACGATAAACCCCTTCCTGCAGATGAAGTTTCATCTCAGTTTAGCAGAATCGTTGCCTACGGGCATTTAAGGGCTGCCGGCATCGCCGTCGAGGAATAAAATTAGCGAAGTAGAAGGAGCAGGGTTCAGATCTGCCCTTTACATTTGAATGACATGGTGCTAATATTTATTTCGATAGTTATAGAACTGCAGAAGATATGCGGGGAGGTGGGTACAGTGGGAGAAAATCAAGAAGCTATCGGGCAAGCGGTTAAAGTGTATAAAGCTTTGGGGGAACCAACCCGGCTGAAAATCGCTTTACTGCTCGCGAAAGAGAGCAATTTATGCTTCACCGCCGTCGGTGAAAGGCTTGAATCGGTTGCAGGCTCGACGCTATCGCATCATTTAAAGCAATTGACGGACTCTGGCTTGATTGATTCTCGCAAGAATGGATCGTTTATTCACTATAACGTCAATCGAGAAGTCGCGGAAAAATTTGCGCCGTTTTTGCTGGCGTAATTTTTTTGAAAATCATTTCTATATATTTAGAACAATAGAAATGATGCCATTCATACTTGAATGGAATTTAGCGAACGTGTCGACTTGGAATGATCCTTCAATGATCTTTGCTAATCATCCCTATTCCATATTAAGAAGGAGAGAATAACTATGAGCGGTCAAACGAATACGATGGAGATTGGAATGAGCACCTTCCTCCATACAAATCCCGGAAATGGCGGTGTCTCGCATGCCCAGAGGCTGCGCCAAGCGATCGAGGAAATCCAATTGGCAGATCAGGTCGGCCTTGACGTCTATGCTATCGGCGAGCATCATCGCATCGAATACACAAGCTCGTCGCCAGCCGTCATTCTGGCAGCAGCTGCAGCTACAACGAAGCGGATCCGGCTCTCGAGCGCAGTGACGGTGCTATCTTCGGACGATCCGGTCCGGATATATCAGGACTTTGCAACGCTGGACGGTCTGTCGAACGGGCGAGCGGAGATCATGGCCGGACGGGGTTCGTTCATCGAATCGTTCCCGCTATTCGGCTATGATCTGAAAGATTACGAGGAATTGTATGAAGAGAAACTGGAACTGCTGTTGAAGATTCGCGCTTCCGAAAAGGTGACCTGGCGTGGCGGTCATCGCCCGGCGATTGACAACATGGGCGTCTATCCTCGTGCACAGCAGCAGCCTTTGCCTGTCTGGATCGGAACAGGGGGCAGCCCGGAATCGGCTGTTCGGGCCGGCTTGCTGGGACTTCCGATTGCCTTCTCTATCCTGGGTGGAGCGCCGCAGAGATTCGCACCCTTAGTCGAGCTTTATAAAGAAGCCGCCGTGAAAGCAGGTCACGATCCGAATAAGCTGCAAATTGCTACACATTCGCATGGCTTTATTTCGAATACGGCACAAGAGGCAGCTAAGCGGTATTACCCTGTCATGGCCGGCCAAATGAACCACATTGGACGGGAACGAGGCTGGTCTACCTATACACGTGACTCGTACGATTCAGCCCGCAGCCTTCACGGCGCTCTTTACGTCGGAGATCCCGAATACGTCGCAGAAAAAATCGTGCTGCTGCATAAGAACCTTGGCTTGACTCGCTTCATGATGTACAACGATTTCAGTTCGTTGCCGCATCGCGACTTGCTGCGAACGATTGAGCTTCTCGGCACCAAAGTAGCGCCGATTGTCCGTAAGGAGCTCGCTCGTCAGACGCAAGGCCATAAAGCTTAAAACAGAGTACGAACGCTTGGAACGAGGAGGCTTGATTGAGCCGAGAAATGTAAGTCGGCGAATTGAGCATTATTTTTTAACTATGACTTCTATAGATTTAGAACTGATGAAATGAAAAGGGGAAAACAGATGAGAAATTCATGGAAAATTTATATTCTGGCTATTGTCAGCTTTTTAGTCGGAACTTCGGAGTTTGTGATTACTGGCATTTTGGATATGCTTGCAAGCGATATTGGAGTGTCGGTAGTAGCGGCCGGGCAGTTGATTACGGTCTACTCGCTTGCTTATGCCATTGGTACCCCGATTCTTATTGCACTCACGGCAAAAATGGATCGAAGAAAGCTTATGCTATCGGCTTTGGGATTATTTTTTGTAGGGAACTTGATCACTGTCACAACTACAGGCTACGGCATGCTGCTCGGAGCAAGAATTATTTTGGCGATCAGCACGGGGGTATTTATGGTCGTCGCCATGACGGTTGCCGCCAAAATGTCTCATCCTGGAAAACAGGGCAGCGCTATCGCCACGGTTCTAGTGGGCTTTAACCTCGCACTTATTCTAGGGGTCCCGCTTGGGAGGATCATTGCGGGCTCACATGATTGGAAAATCATCTTTACGGGAGTCGGGGCCCTAAGCTTGGTCGCGATGGTGGTCCTTTTGCTTACGATTCCGAAATCGGAAGGAGAGGCTCCCGTTCCTATTCGGGAACAGCTCGCCTTATTAAAAAGCCCCCGAATCGCTGTCGCGCTTTCCATCAGTTTTTTCTGGATATTGGGCTATACGATGCTGTACACCTATATAACGCCGTTTCTTCTGGACATTACGGGGATGAGCGAAGGGATGATAAACGTCGGGTTGTTTGCGTTTGGGCTGGCCAGTCTCATAGGCTCCCAAGCTGGCGGCTACGGTGCAGATAAATGGGGTATCCCCCGTACGATGATTGGGGGTCTGCTCTTTCACTCCGGAATATTATTGTTACTGACTGCGTTCTCCCACTCGTCCATGTTCGTGTTGCCTTTGCTTATGTTATGGTCCTTTTTTGCTTGGTCGATGGGGCCGGTTCAACAGGTTTATTTAATCGGCATGGCTCCTCAGGCTTCGGGGATCGTCCTGAGTTTGAACAATTCTATCGTGCAGTTGGGAATGGCCGTAGGGGCTGTAATTGGGGGTATCGTTGTAGAAAGCATCTCTCTTGCAGCAGTTGGTTGGTTTGGCGGAGTTGGCGTCGCAATGGCACTCATCCCGGCTATTATTTCTTTATCCATGCTTCGCCGATCTGCAACGGCGGAACGAAACAGAGCGTAAAGTACCTTCTTTCTCAGAAATGAAAATACCGCCTAAGCGTTGTTGAATAACGCTTGAGCGGTATTTTCATACTCATGGAGAACATTGCGTTTTTTTGAGTGCAGCGTACCGTGATTTTAGTTCATTCAGCAGCCCCAAATACAAGTTCACCCAGTGGGAAGGCAGTTACACCCCTCAAACGAATTTCTACACGGTAATGTCTCCGCACCAGCGAATAATTCCTTCTTTTATGGTTTGAATTGGATTTGGATCGGATAGAGAAATCGCCCAGGCAATATGTCCATCCGGCCGAATAAGTGCTGTGTGGACGTCGTTCCAATCCGCGTCTGCCTCAACCAAAGATGCATGTACAACTTGAAGGTTGCTATACGTCTCCCATTGACCGCTATGCTGTTCATTAGAATGGAAATGCAACAGAAGAAAAGTACCTTTGTGTAGTAACGGATAGGAGTTAATCAAGTGCCCGTCTTTCAGCTTTAAGCTTAGATCCTTGAAACGTTTCCCGTTTAAAGGATGGGAAGGCGCTTCGGCGTCAGGAGCATAATGTACATCCATTGCGGAAATTTGTGCAGCGATTTGATAATTAGCCTCCGGTATTTGAATCAGATCAGACAGCATGCTTCGCAGTTCCGTGATGGGAGGAGTCACGTCCAGAAGCAGGGTTTGGACCTCGGTATTCCGGAGCAAGGCCGTATTCCATGGAAAACGTTCGGCATGATAACTGTCCAATAGCCAGTCCGGAGCCCAGCCTTTGATTGCTCCTGCAAGCTTCCAGCCTAAGTTCATCGCTTCTTGTAAGCCGACGTTCATTCCCTGTCCACCAGCGGGAAAATGAATGTGCGCCGAATCTCCCGCCAAGAACAATCGACCATTCCGATAGCGTCCCGCTTGCCGCGTAGCATTTCCGAAACGGGACATCCATTTCACATCGTTCAATCCCAAGTCGCTTCCGGTCGTACGGATGAGCGATGAACGAAACTCTTCCAATGTAACGGTCTCATCCTTAGAGATGTTACGTCTCTCCATATCGATCATCAAGACTCGATAGATATGATCATTGATTGGCATGATGCTGACCAATCCTTTTTCTGTAATCCGGGATATGACACTCATAGGAGCCAAATCAGATAGAACGGCATCCCCCAGAATAGCCGTGAAGGTCGCATCTGTACCTTCAAAGGATATATTTGCATGTTTGCGAACCAAACTTCTAGCTCCATCCGTGCCTACCACATAAGCTGATCTTAACGTTGTTTCGCCACGAGGTCCCGCGATCTTAACGTCAACCCCATCCTCATCCTGGTGCACAGATAGAGCCTCAGCCTCTCTCCAGACCTCTGCGCCAAGGCTAAGCGCCCATTCCTCCAGCACCTTCTCCGTCTCACTCTGCGGTAAAAAGAGGGTGTGATTGGAAGAGGAATCCAACACCGAGAAATCCAAAGGGGTATCTAATCCGGCAAAATGTCCTCTCAAAAGTAAGCGGCCTAGACTGATTAATTGTGATTTCAATCCACGCATATCTAATATTTCAAGGGTTCGCGGATGTACGGTAAGCGCACGTGAATATGGAGTTGTCTCTTTTAATCGCTCAATGACGCAGACCTTTACGCCGGCTAATGCCAATTCCCCAGCCAACATCATGCCGACAGGTCCGCCACCGATAAGGATGACTTCATATTTCATATAAATAACCTCTTTTCTTAAACATTATGGGAAGATCACGATAACGTCTATTTCGATAAGCCATTCAGGATCGGCTAGTGCTTGAACGCCTATATAGGTACTTGCTGTCTTCGGCCAGTGAGGGCCAAACACATAGAATCCTGCGTCAAAAATAATCGAAATCAATTCCGGGTTGTGGTTTACCACAAAAATATTCATTTTTACAATGTACAATGGATCCGCTCGCACGGCTTCCAATGCATACTTAAGATTGGTGAACACTTGAATCGCTTGCGCGTAATAGTCCCCTGAACCGACCAATGCTCCTGTTTCATCTACAGAAACCTGACCTGAGATGAAGGCCAGTTTGGAGGCATTAGTCACCACGACATGAGAAATTACAGATGTAACCTTATTCGTCAATGTCTTCGGATTCACGATTTCCATAGGCAGGTATGCTCCATTTCCATATTTATAAAGCTTCTCTTGAAAAGTGGATAAGTGTTTCCGGCGACCTCCTTCATCAATTATTGTTTCGTTAGAACCTTTTTTATTGCTTGTTAAAACAAGTGTGATGAAATTACATACAATATTATTGTTTCATATGAAACAATAATATTGTACTTTGTCACTCATTGCCCTGTCAATCCCAAGCGCAATATGAGTATGCACGTTTGTTTCTCAGAGAACAATCTATGATATAATAAAACAAATAAGTCGAGGAGCCAGCATAATCATGGATACTGCCAGTAAGAACAAAACCGCAATTCATGAATTTTTCGTTCAGTTTCTTGAGCAAAAAGAGCAATATGAAACCCAAATAACTGCCACATACCTGGAGGATATCCGGA
The DNA here is from genome assembly GCF_038007545.1 of Bacillus sp. FSL K6-6540. Taxonomy (NCBI): domain Bacteria; kingdom Bacillati; phylum Bacillota; class Bacilli; order Caryophanales; family Bacillaceae; genus Bacillus; species Bacillus sp. FSL K6-6540. The sequence continues at coordinate 5,587,637 of NZ_JBBOXH010000001.1, read as the reverse complement.
AGCATATTGAATCGGAATTCAGCTTGAATATGACGGAACTGCACACCATTGCGTGCATCGGAGAGCAGGAGCCGATCAATCTCACTTCCATCGCGGAGAGAATAAATTTAAGTAAAGGAAATACCTCCAAGATCGCAAATAAATTACTCAAGGCAGGTTGGGTGCGAAAAGCCCAGTTCAACGACAACAAAAAGGAAGTGTATTTTCGGCTAACGCCTGTCGGCAAAAAGCTATTTGCCGCTCATGATGAGCTTCATGCGAAGGAAAAGCAAAGAATGTACGAATTTTTGGAAAGATATAATGAAAGCGAGCTCGAATTTATTAAACGGCTGTTTGGAGATATGGTTGACTTCTATCGCTAAACGTACCTCAACAAACCGTACATGAATACGCCGCCTTTTAGAAGGCAAGAAGCGATCCGGCCAAACGAGGCGGGAGATGGGGCCTCCGCCTTCAAAGGATCCCCGATCCGAATAGATGGGGGAATGGTACCGACAATCTTTTAATTTTTTGCGTGCTGATCAGAAAAAGAGAGTGAGCTCCCTCACAGGCATTGGGCCGGCGGGGGAGCTCGCTGTCTTTCTCTAGAGCTTTATTTGGATTCAATTCGACCAATTGAATGGGTCGTCTCGGACAAAGTCTGTTTCACTGCCGACCAGTTGGTTTGCTCAATATCGAGTACATGTCGAAGGTACGCCCATGTAACCTTCTGGATCAGGGCAACTCGTTCTGGGTTTTCGTCTGTTGTTTCTTTAACCTCGTAACCAGCGATCCCTCCAAGTGAGTGTTCTGCACCAAAAAGGGTGAGCAGGCTCTCGGCTCCCGGGCTGAGGAAGTAAGGGTCGGTCATCCAATCCGGCCCGCGAACGGTCAGCTGATATTTGTTAGGAGTGTCGTCCTGATCCCCGACGACCACGAGGGTGGGCTTGGTCATGTGCTCGAAGCTCACGTTCAGATGCGGCATCTTCTCGGCAGCGAACGGTGTCAGGCTGTCCCCACCTTGCCCAGCGGTGGCGAATAGCACGCCTGCTTTGATGCGCGAGTCGGACAGGTCCTCTTCCTTCTTAGTCTCGGGGTTGAGGACTCGCAATCCTAACAGGTTGCCCGCCGTCTGGCCGCCGAAGGAGTGTCCGGCTGTGGCGATGCGGCTTCGGTCAAGGCGCCCGCTGAGGCCGGGAACGGCAGATTCCAGGAAATCAAGCTGATCAAGGATGCGCTTCATGTCTTCCACTCGGAAACGCCATATCTGTGGTGTGCGTGGATCGTCCTGAGGGAGACCCAATGTCCTTGAGTCGAGATGGGTAGGTTGAATGACTACGAAGCCGTGTGCAGCCCAGAAGTCAACCAAGGGGACGTAACCCTCCAACGATGAGCCAGAACCGTGTGAGAAAACAATAATAGGTAAGTTACGACCGGTCGTCGGCGCGGAGACTCTCACTTGCAGATTCTCGCCACGGCCTGGGGCTGGAAGCACTATCGGCTTCACCGAGACGACTGGAGAGGGTGCGGTAATCTTTAGTTCCATAATTAATGTTCCTGCCCTTCTTAAGATAGATTTTTGCCGGGAGTTTTCTCCCTGTCAGATCCCATAATAAAAGTTGGAGTCGAATCCAAGTCAAGGGGCGAAAACAAAAAAGTTGATTAAGGATAAATGATGGAAATAAGTTTGACTTGGAGTATGCTCCAAGATGTATAATGCTCAAAACGGCAATTTAGGGAGGAGTCATAATGGAAGAACAAACTTTTACGATCAAGCAAGTCGCCAAGCAAACCGGTATTTCCGAGGATACAATCCGCTATTACGAAAAGATCATGCTGCTGCCTCAGGCAGAACGGAAGGAAAACAGGCATCGCTTTTATCGAAGAGAGGACATTTATAGGATCAAGCAAATAACCTGCCTCAAAAAAACGGGAATGTCGCTCGAGGCTATGCGGCCATTTTTGGCTGCCTCAGTCGACTCCGATTCCGTTAATTATCCTGAACTGGTGGATCAATTAAGAAGTCAACGTGAACATATTATGATTCAAATTTCCTCGCTTCAGCAGATCGTTGATTTTATTGACATAAAGCTGAAAGAAGGTAGGCCCAATAATTAAAGCTCGATGCGGGCTTTTTTATACACGAGTTGTAATCAACGCAGTTACAACTGTGGCGGTTACAACAAAACAAATATTGGAGGTAATCGGAAGAGCGTTCCCGACATTCGAGCGGTATGCGACTTTTCGAGGTGGCGGATGATATCCTGGATACCTGTGGTGCTCCCGGAGATGCCATGCTTCAGCATGACAAGTATCGGGAACATTAAGCAAACGGGTAATCCATAACGACGATTCCTTCAACAAACGGACCAATGGATTGCAATAAACTTTGATGCAGGGGGTGCTGAATATAATCCCGGCAAGCCTGTTGATCCTCGAAAGTGACTCTGATTCCCAACGTAAACCCCTGCATATGCTCTATTTCCTCCGTAACGTTAATCCCGGCGCTAAGCTCCACAATCCCCGGTATGTTCCCTTTAAAGTCATATGCGCGCTTTATTGCACTTTCTTTTACTTCAATAGAAACATCGGGCTTGAATTTCAATAGCACGATATGCTCAAACATCTTACTCCCTCCTAGGTTTCTGTTTATTTTTGACTTTGGAGCTGCTTCAATTGGGAGAGCTCCTTCATCCATTTCACGAAATTGTCGGTAACAAGATCAAGGTACTGAACGGTAGGTTCATCGGTCAGCACACCCTTCTCGTTAAACTTCTCATGAACAAGACCAATGTACACTTCATTTCCAGGCAACAGCGGCGAGGAAATACCGGATGCGAACAGAATATCACGCAGATGGCCCTGCGCTTTGACCGATCCCAACAATCCCATGGAAGATCCGGCGATCCATGAGGGCTTCCCGATCATGACTCGATCCACGCGGGATAACCAGTCAATCGCGTTCGCCATGACGCCGGGAATAGTCGAATTATATTCCGGAGTGATCCACAACACCGCGTCGGCAGCAGCGACTTGCGCCTTAAAATCGATAACCGGCTGCGGCGGAATAGACTCGATATCCTGATCGTAAAAGGGGAGATCCCGAATGCTCAGCACATCCAATTGAAAAAGATGCTGATAACGGTTTTGAATATAACGGGCTAGCTTCTGGTTGTATGAATCTTTGCGAATGCTTCCGACAATGGCGGCTACTTTCATTTTCATCACCTCAATGATAGGGTCTGAATGGAGTTGAACAGGTGGGTCCGATCATCACTGTCTATCCATTCTTGCTTTTCCTCCTAGGGAGGACATAAACTAGTCTAAATGGACCCGAAGAGGCTAGGAAGAGATCTAGTTATCGTAGGATTGGGAATCCTACGTTCATGAATGGGTAGGAGGCATGGAGATCATGGCAAACAGATTGGACCGTTATGAGGAATTGTCCCGTTTTTTGCGTTCACGCCGTGAACGAATAACCCCCGAACAAGCAGGGGTGCCGGATTCCGGACGCAGACGAACACCCGGACTTCGCCGCAGCGAGGTAGCTCTGCTGGCAGACGTGGGATTGGATTGGTACACCTATTTGGAACAAGGGCGTCATATCAACGTATCCGCTGAGGTTCTTGATCGAATAGCGAAAGTGCTTCGGTTAGATGAATCGGAACGCAGGCATCTGTACCATCTTGCCCGTAAGCAATTTCCCTTGACCGGTACGAAGCAACCCTCTAAGGTAACGCCGGAACTTCAACGTTTTTTGGATAGCCAGAACCTTTCCCCTACGAATGTCATGGATGCGCGCATGAACATCATTGCCTGGAATGATGCCTACTGCGCAATAAATGGGAATCTCGCGGTTATGTCGGAAAGGGAGCGGAATTTGGTATGGATGACCTTTACTTCTCCCCGTTTCCGCTATCTAAAGGGAGACCAATGGGAACAGCATGCCAGGCGAATCGTTGCTAATTTTCATGCCGGGTATGCTCGTCACGTCGACGATCCTTGGTGGTGCGTGCAGTTCGAGGCGCTTTCACAGGCTAGCAGGGAGTTTCGAGAATTTTGGGATTCCCACGAGGTTCTCGATGCTATTGATGCTCCTAAGACGCTACATTGTCCGAATCTCGGGATCTTGAATTTTGATCTCGTTTCATTTCATTACTTGAACGATTCCAATTTGACCGTTTCCATTCATGTTCCTCATCCAGATGGCACGGTGGATAAGATGCAGCAACTGTTAATCGATTATCAGAGCCAGCATTCAGAGCAGCTTGAATCTTCTCCAAGAGTTTAGTATAGGAAGGCAATCAGAACTGTTATTAGGCATGAATCAAGACATCCGAGCGGATGTCTTTTAATTTTGTTCTATAGGTGAAACGGAGAACTGTATCATAAGTAACGGCAAGTTTTAAAAATGCTCCCCTTTAAGTAAGCCGGTTTAATAAATAAACCGGCTACTTCAGAGGAGCATATCAGTTGCCGTGGCTGTCGAATTCTTTGGTGTCCTTTAAAATGGTTTTACCACATCATCTGAATCAGTGGAGTAAGCCAGCTCTTTCTGTGCTTCCAGAGCGGCGAGTCTGTCCAGCAGGGCTGCCCGGATTTGCTCATAGGCGTCACTGCCCAACGCCATACGTATCGGACCCTCTCCCTGGTCGACTCGGCGGATAATCTGCTGCGCCATTTTATCCGGATCGCCGACAACCATTTGAGTGAACATGCTCATATCTATACCAGGCAGTTCTCCCTTCATCAGGCTAACGAATTGGCCCGCCTCCGTATCCCGGTATTCGTCCATCCGCTCGCCGAATACGGCGTTGCTTGTAATGAAATTCGTTCGGATTCCGCCGGGCTCCACCATAGTGGTCTTAATATTGAACAGAGCCACTTCCTTAGCTAGCGCTTCAAAGGCTCCTTCGACCGCCCATTTCGAAGAGCAATACAGTCCCATACCCGGAATAGAATAATGACCCGCCATACTCGAAATCTGTACCATGTGACCGCCGCCCTGCTTACGGAAAAAGGGCAGGACTGCACGCGCTGCACGCAGGGAGCCTAGCACATTGGTCATAAACTGATGCTCAATTTGCCTGTCGCTTGCTTCTTCCACTGCGCCATACAAGCCATAGGCTGCATTATTGACAAACACATCGATCGTGCCCAGTTCTAAAAATGCACGTTCCACCACTTCAGCAATTTGCTGAGAGTTTGTCAGATCTAAATTAGCCTGCCAAAGCCCAGAGCCATACTGTGCCTGCAGATCATCTAGCACCCCCGGCTTGCGTACCGTTGCAGCTACACGGTCCCCCCTATCAAGCAACCGGCGAGTTATACGTGAAGCCAAGCCTCCTGACGCTCCTGTAATGAACCATGTTTGCATACTAAATACCCTCCAATCGTTGTCTTCCACTGAATCATACAAGCAACTGGAGGGTGCTAGCCACAGCACGTCTATTCTATTAACGGGAGTAACAGTCTACGGTAGCTGCCTGTCCTGCTCAAGTAAACGCAATAATCTCTCCTCCGTGCCTGAACCGGGCACCGGAACAAAGAAACACCAGTGCAGTCCCGGGTCATTATCGATTACAGCCGCGGAATGGAGCTCGAACTCCATCTCCTGTGCGTCAGGAACACGGAATAAAGCGGTGGCTACGCGTTTTTGTTTGATTTCATATAGCTCCCAGAAATGTACGAACTCCACGCTTTCCCGCGTCAAGCGTTCAAACCGTTCCATATATAACGGGTTGTTCTTGTAAAGATCGAAGCCTGCCCGCAGAACGGCTACAGAATAACGGGCAGCGCCTTCCCAATTCACCAGTCTGTTGCGGTAATCCGGCTTTAAAAACATAATGTCCATCATATTCCGTTCGTTGTCCGGCAGACTGCCGAAATCGGCTACGATCAGTTCAGCCGCCCGATTCCAAGCGATAACATCCGTACCTTCGTCTGTGATAAAAGAAGGATAATGCAGTTGATTTACGATTTTCTGCAGAACTCCCGTATCCGGCCCACCGTTATTTGGCACTGTGACGACGCTCGCCACATCTACATTGGCCAGATCGAATAGATGCTTCTGCTCGTCTTCGTCAAGCTGAAGCGCTTTGCTGATACTTAGCAGCACTTCCGGCGAAGGATTAACCTCCTTGCCTTGCTCCAGCCAGGCATAGTAAGTCACGCTTATATTGGCAAGATAAGAGACTTCTTCTCTTCGAAGTCCCGGAGTGCGTCTTCGTCCGGGCAGCGGCTGAATCCCGGCCTCTGAAGGCTGCAACCGTTCTCTGCGCGATTTAAGGAAGTCACCCAATGCGGATGAGGAACGATTCATTTTTAAGTGGGTCACCTCTATTTACTCATATGGAAGATACATATCGCTATTAACCAAATAGACCAAAAGCACTCTATACATGATTATTATAGTCTCTGTTGAATGCCGTTTCTACAAAAGAGAACCATAACGAGTACCGAGGCTGTTAATCCCGCTGAATTGTTCTAATGTGCATCCGGTTTGAATCGCGAGGGAGACCGTATTGATATTAGCAGTCAAATCAACTTTAGACATGATTTGTCCTCCTATAATCTCTAAAGTTGTTGGATCGTAAACCAACTTGAACATAACGGTCGTCTCCGGAGAAAACAGGGGCGTCTCTTGGTCCAAGTAAACGGATTTTATTTCAATGCCTAACGATTGTTGATCATGTGGTGTTGCCGGCATTTTTATATTTTTCGAAACCGTGAATTCTCATCTGGAGCATGAATGGGTTAAACTTAACGGGTACAAGAGCTCAATAATCATAAAGCAGCATAGTATTCATTCGGTTTGAAAAAAAGTCGAGTCTGTGCTATTATCAGAAAAATCCAAACATAGCGAAGAAGAGAAGGCTATGCAATAGCGTTTATGTCCAGAGAGCGGAGGGTTTGCTGAAACCTCCGTCGTAACGCATGTATAGTGTCGTCTCGGAGCTGTTGACCGAACGCGGAAGGCGTGATAACACGCCCGCAAGTAGGATCAACCGGCCTGGCATCCGTTAACATGCTGCAGGTAAAGCATCGGCTTTACCTCATGAGACTGCAATTGCGAGATTGCAGTAAACTTGGGTGGTACCGCGATTCCCCTTTCGTCCCAAGGCTTCTAGCATTTGCTATGAGCCTTGGGAAGGAAGGGGTTATTTGTTTAATACCAACAGGCGATGAAGAGAAAGCCGGCAAGGGCGGTTATGCCCAGAGAGCAGAGGAAACGCTGAAACCTTTGCCTTAACCCTTTGTATGGTGTCGTCTCGGAGCTGTTAACCGAAAGCGCGGCTGGTCTCTTTCCGCGCCCGCAAGTAGGCTTAACCGAAATGGTGCTCGTTAACGCGCCGCAGGTAAGGCATCGGCCTTACCTCATGAGGCTGCATTCGCGAGGGTGGCAGCGAACTTGGGTGGTACCGCGAAAAATTCCCCTTTCGTCCCTGTATGAGCTGACCGCTGTCAGTTTGCTCAGGAGGAGAGGGGGTTTTATTTTGCAAAGGAGGCTGCCCAAGTGGAACAGCAATTAGGAATGACGAATGAAACAACGACGCCATCAGAGGAATATATCACCGGTTCGGAGGTGCTTTTGCGCGGCTTGCTGCAGGAAGGCGTAGAGTGCGTATTCGGTTATCCTGGAGGAAATGTGCTCTATATCTATGACGCGATGGTACATCAGCCAGATTTCAAGCATATCTTGACCCGGCACGAACAAGGCGCGATCCACGCGGCGGACGGCTATGCCAGGTCGACGGGGAAGGTTGGGGTATGCATCGCGACATCCGGTCCCGGAGCAACAAATCTGGTAACCGGCATCGCAACCGCCTATATGGATTCGGTGCCGCTGGTGGTCATAACGGGGAACGTATCTACGAATGTCATGGGCACGGATGCTTTTCAGGAAGCGGACATCATTAGCATCACGATGCCGATTACGAAGCACAGCTACATGGTTCGCGATGTACACGACCTTCCTCGCATCATTCATGAAGCGTTCTACATCGCGAACACGGGCCGCAAAGGTCCTGTCTTGATCGATATTCCCAAAGACGTGACCAACCAGCGGATGGCATATCGTCCAGCGGACACGGTTCGGTTGCGCGGATACCATGGAGCCCCGGAACCGAATCCGGCGGAAATGGATGCGCTGCTTCAGGCGATTGCAGAAGCGCGCAAGCCGGTTATTATCGCAGGCGGCGGCGTTGTCTATGCGAACTCCTCCCAGGAGCTGATCAAATTCGTCCACACTACGCGGATTCCGGTCGCGACCACTCTGCTCGGCCTCGGCGGGTTTCCGAGCGATGACGAGATGTGGCTGGGCATGCTCGGACATCATGGCGTATATGCGGCGAACATGGCGGTACAGAATGCGGATCTCATTATTTCGATCGGCTCGCGTTTCGATGACCGGGTCACGATGAAGCTGGACGGGTTTGCGCCTCAGGCCAAACGTATCGCCCATATCGATATCGATCCTGCGGAAATCGGCAAGAACGTCAAGACAGATCTCGCATGCATCGGCGATATTAAAAACGTGCTGGCTTATGCGAACACGAAAGCGCAAGCAGCCCAGACGGGCACCTGGCTTGAGCAGCTTCAAGAGTATAAGGTGCAGCATCCGCTTCGGTATACCGATTCGGATACAGTCATTAAGCCGCAATATGTGCTCGAGATGATTAGCGAGACGACGCAAGGAGAGGCAATCATCACCACCGATGTAGGCCAGCACCAAATGTGGACCGCGCAGTTTTACCGCTTCAAGCATCCTCGCTCGCTCATCACGTCGGGCGGTCTTGGCACGATGGGCTTTGGCTTCCCGGCCGCGATCGGCGCTAAAGTCGGAAATCCGGATCGTCTCGTCGTCTCGATCAACGGCGACGGGGGCATGCAGATGTGCGCGCAGGAGATGGCGATCTGCGCGATTCATCAGATTCCGGTCAAGATCGTGGTCTTGAACAACCAGGTGCTCGGCATGGTTAAGCAGCAGCAGGAATTGATGTACGAACGACGCTACAGCCAGATTGATCTGTCCGGCAGTCCGGACTTCGTCAAGCTAGCGGAAGCATACGGGATCAAGGGATTAAGGGCAACGAACAAGGATGAAGCATCCAAGGTCTGGTTAGAAGCGCTGCAGACGACAGGACCTGTGCTCGTCGAGTTCGTCATCCCGACCAACGAGAATGTGTACCCAATGGTGCTTGCCGGCACGCCGCTGGACCAAATGATTCTAGGGTACGACGAATAATTGCGCTGAAGAGATAAAAAATCGTTTAAAAGGAGCAAGGCATACTCTTGGCAACACTTGATGATTTTTTCAAATTAGATATCCGTATCGGTACTGTGCTTAAAGCGAATCATTTTCCATATATTCCAAATCCTGCAATGAAGTTGGAGATAGGTTTTGGTGAATGGGTCTTAAGCGTTGATGGCTTTGAATCTGAAGTACTGGTAATTGGAGGCATTCCAGAGGAGGGTGATGTTGTTCTTTTGTAGCCAGACGAACCAGTGAAAAATGGTACACCGATTGCTTAATACTTTTGTGGGATTAATTTAATAGGTAACGTTAGCGTTCAATGAAAAAGCGAAAGTCTAGGACATTATTTTCTCGTCCATGGCTGTCGCTTTTTCGATTTCAAGGGTCAACTAATGCTTTATTCACAAGGGCTATGATATGGAAATTTACAGTCGTTTTAATACTATCGCTGGTGCCGCGGAGCAGCGTGATTGTCTGTAGGCAATTACTGATTATGAACTGAAACTTTTATTCGTTGTTTAGTTTTAGCATCCGCCCCACATCTATCATGGAAGTTTACATTCGTTAAGGTGCTTATACTTCGTCTGTTCACGTTCAGCGTAACACTCAATTCTTATGGGAAGACGTCTAGCAATGTAGTCCACAACGGAATCGGATATGGATGCTTCACTTACGAAATGGCTTGCAAAATATGAACGATCTTCCTTTCCATATCGGAGTCGTCAATCATCTTCAGATATTCAGGTTTGAGCAATTGATACTGCTTCATGTAGTAGAAATCCATAATCGCTTGTTTCACAGTGATATCATACTGAATCGAAAATGACGGCTCGATAAAGCGTCGCAGAACAGCGTCATCTTGAACCATAAACAACACGGCATTCAATCTGTTGAAAATCTGTTGCTCCATACCGGATTCAAAAAAAGTTTGTAAGCTTTTATTCCGATTCTGCAGGGCAACGGACAGATTCTCAAAATGGTGTGGATAAAATTCCTTCAGATCTTGCAAGAACAAATCAGAGATATACGCGGCACACATCAAAGATTGTAAAAATGTTAATTGAAAACGATCCAAAAAAGAGACGGCATCGTCTTTCACAACGGTGTCAGCCTTCTTCGAATAATCAATGTAATAATCCACGACTTGTTCGATGATGTCGTCTTTGGAGGAAAAATGCTTATAGAGTGTCACTTTGCTGATATCCATATATTTTGCGAGATCGTCGACTTTCAGTTGGCTGAATTTTGTTTTTCTTATAATGGGTTTTATTTTTTCCACATAGGTATCTACACTCACAGCTTTTCTCACGGATAAGTACCTCCCTTTGTTGCCTATACAACATATTATAACAAATTTGCTGCCCTTTATGTATGAAATTAATTAAATGAACTAATTTAATTAATTTTGTTTACTTATTAAATTTACTGCTGTATAATCGCTCTTGTACCTAATCATCCGATTACGGATTATACAAAGGGAGGACGATTTAAATGGAATCATTCAGTAAGGGCAAATTTTCTGGAAAAAAGGTCGTGATCACGGGAGGTAGCAGCGGAATCGGCCTTGCGACGGCGAAATTGCTAGTGGATGAAGGCGCACACGTTCTGATTACTGGACTTACTCAGGCGACGCTGGATGCGGCTCGTGAACAACTCGGAAGTCACGCGATCGCGGTCTTAAGCGATGCCGCCTCATTGAAGGATATCGCCGCATTAGCCGATCGAGTGGAGGCTGAATTTGGAACCGTAGATGCCCTGTTCGTTAACGCTGGTGTCACGGGGTTTGTCCCTTTCGAAGCAATGACAGAAGAAAAGTACGACGAGATACTTACAATCAATGCCAAAGGACCGTACTTTACCGTGCAGAAACTCGCTCCGCTGTTAGGCTCAGGTAGCGGGGTAGTCCTTACCACCTCAATCGTGAACGTAGTGGGTCTCCCAATGCTCAGTGCTTACGCAGCTAGTAAGGCAGCGCTGCGCTCCATGACTCGAGGTCTGGCGCGCGAGTTATTACCTCGAAATATTCGCGTCAACGCAGTCAGTCCCGGCGTTATTGACACAGGTATCATGGAAAAGTCAATGCCTGAAGAAGCTGCCGAACAGACAAAGGCACAGATGAGACAGCAGATTCCAATGCTGCGTTTAGGCGATCCAGTTGAGGTAGCCAAGGCTGTTGCATTTCTAGCATTTGAGGCCACCTATACCACCGGAGCTGAGTTCCCTGTCGATGGAGGCGGCTCCCAGATTTAAGCTCCTCTGTTCGCACACCTGACTATGGGGCATAGGTTTTCCTCATGCCCCCCTGGCTTCTAGTGAATTTTATAGTTTAGGAGTTCGTTGTTTTCCTTGGAAGACCGTTCGAAATCACAGAACGCGAATTTACCAGAGCAAAATGGAGGGGAGATCACAATGGAGAATACCATGCGGACCATCCGGTTCCACGAATACGGAGAAGCAACTGATGTCTTATGCTTGGAGGAGGTGGCGATCCCAGAGCCAGGGCCGGGCCGCATTCGCGTGAGAGTACGCGCTTGCGGCTTAAATCCGGTTGACTGGGTGACGTGCAAAGGCCATTTTGCCGCTGAATTGCCCTTGCCTCGCGGAATCGGGCTGGACGTGGCCGGTATTGTAGACGCAATCGGAGAGGGCGTAACCGATGTTGCCATCGGCGATTCCGTTCTGGGTGGGGCAGATTTCATGAATGGATCGAGCGCCGGTGCGTCGGATCAAGCGATTATGTACTACTGGTTCCGAATGCCGGCCGGACTCGACTTTGTTCAAGCTGCAGCGTTGCCAATGGCAGTCGAAACCGCTTACCGTGGCATTGATACTCTTGGGGTGAAATCGGGTCAGACCGTACTCGTGCACGGAGCCGGCACCACGGTAGGGTTCGCCGCCGTTCAAATTGCCCTCATGCGCGGTGCCCGTGTGATCGCAACCGCTGGGCCCACCTACGCCGACAAGCTCCGCTCAATGGGGGCGTTGGTGACCTCGTACGGTGATGGAATGGTCGAACGAGTGACCGAACTGGCGAAACAGCCGGTTGACCTCGCCCTGGATACGGCGCCAAGCAGCGGTTCATTGAAAGATCTGGTCGAAATCGTCAACGGGCATCCCCAGCATGTCTTAACCGTCAGCGATTTCGCCGCAGCCGCTGAACTTGGCGTTCGCACCAGCTATGGAGAACTACATACCGCACGTTATGACGTTGTCGGCGACTTTGCCGGGTACGCAGCGGCCGGAAAGTTCACAATTCCGGTCGCGAAGACTTTCGAACTCGATGAATGGCGTTCAGCTGTTCAAATCAGCCAGAGCGGGGGTGCCCACGGCAAACTGATCCTCCTGCCCGACTCCGACTGATGAGCACATATAACCGATGAAATTCTAAATGAAGGAGGACATACATTGAGTAAGAACCAACGAGAACATATTGCACTGATTACAGGCGCAAGTAACGGAATCGGATTGGCGTTGACCCGGAAAATGCTGTCGGAGAACTGGCAGGTGGTTGCTTTGAACCGGTCGGATTTTCCAGCGGACGATAGATTCCTTCAAAATCATCTCAAGGACGGACGGCTCCGAGCCTATAAAGTGAAGGATCTCACCGATTATGACAGCTTGAGGCACTCTTTGGAAGAAATCAAAAGCAAGGAACAGCGGATCGATATTTTGTTTAACAACGCCGGAGGAGGCTTAAGTGAGCTGCGCTATTCGAAACAAGGCCGCGAATTGCATTATGAATTGTTGACGGTCGTTCCTTTTATTATTCTGATGGAATTGAAGGAACTGTTGAAGAACGGCAGCTTAAAAACGGTGATTAACACTTCGTCGCAGGTGTTTAGATTTACGAAGGAGTTTACGATCGAAAAATTGGAGCATCCCCAAACCTTCCGCAAAATGTATGGACCCTATGCGACTTCAAAGCTGGCTCTTTCGTTGTGGACCCAAGCCGTCGCACCGCAGCTTGCCAAGGAAGGCATCAAGATCCGCAGCGTTGACCCAGGCATTAACAATACGCTAAGAAAAGGAAAAGATTCCGGACTGACCGCAGGGTTTGAACTGTTTATGAAGTTTTTTTCCTCTCCGCCTACTCATGGAGCCAACCTATTATATGAGGGAGCTCTCGGCAAAAACCGCAAGGAGACCGGCGTGTTTCTGTTCAAAGATCGGATTGCGGACTTGAAATTTACAGAACATGCGCAGCGTGTGCTGGAAAAAATCTCCGATATATATAGCCTTGAATATCTTGGAGGGAATGTTCAAGTTAATGGCTGAGTTCCAGAAGTGCAAAGCGCCGGTAGGGTTGGAACGGCCGTTAACCTGCTTGCCAAGGGAGATGAAAGCAATTCGAATTAAGTAAATTATCAATTACGGTTGATATATCCACGGTGTCAGGAACGTCGATATCCTCGTCAACAGCATGGGCATCAATGAGATCATGGTCCTATTACGAAGTAGACGATGCGCTATGGGAGAAGTACTTCTGCACGAACTTTCTCGCCGCCAACGACGTAACCAAGTTTTATTTGTCTTCCATGCTGAGTCGCGAATACGGCCGTATTATCTTCATCGCGAGTGAGGAAGCCGTCATGACCTCCAGACAGATGCCTCAATACGGTGTGACCATATCCATGCCGGGAAACGTTAGTTTCATTAAAACACAACGAGGTTGCCGCGGAATAGATCGGGCAACCTCGTTAAACAATTGGACAGGATAGCTCAATATATGTGACATTAACGTGCTGATCATAAAAAGAGAGTGAGCTCTTTTAATTCAATTTATTGTTTTTTAGATTGGTCGTCGTATGGGCATCGATGCCACTTATTGAGTAATTTGTATGCTCAATCAATCCTCCCGAATATCGTGTTCAACAGATAACGAATCCCATACGCTCATCAAATGAGTTATGGCAGCTGCAATTTCCTCGTATGGAACACCGTCTCGGGCTTGTGTAGAAATCCCTCGTAAGAAGGTTTCAAATAACGTAATCACCATGGAGATATCCGTGGATCCTGGCAACTCCCCGTTGGCTATGGCTCGTTCTATACAATCTTTGATCCACCCCCGGACTCTCTTTCTTTCCTTTGACAGAAGGTCTTGGATATGTTGTTGCTCAGGAGAACAGTTAACTGTGGACAAAACCAACAGACAACCTAAAGGGTGAGTGTTCTCTGTCTGGAACCGAGCTGCTTCTAGCAATCCCATTTCCATGGCTGCTCTCGACGTTATGTTTGTATTTTTGAAAGTTTCCGAAGCATGTCCATACATCGATATGTAGCGATCAATCACTTCACGGAACAGTTCTTCTTTTGACTTAAACGCTGCGTAAAAACTTGCAGATGATATATCTCCCATTGCTGCCTTTAACTGAGCCAGTGAAGTGGATTCAAAGCCATATTCCCAGAAAAGAATCATGGCGGCGGCAACCGCCTCGTCACGATTAAATGTACGTGGACGTCCTGTTCGCGGCATAAGATGACCTCCTTTATTAATTTTATACTAATCGATCCAGAAATCCTTGACAAGAATTGAGCTGTTTGAAGATAATATATGGAATGAATAGTCTGTAATTCGAATTGGCTGAAGAGAGACAATTTGCTTTTACACAATCTTTTCTAAAAAGGATGTGTCGACAGATGATAAACTTTAGAGACAAAGAATATCGCTGTACCTCGGAAATTGTACTCGGCTTAATCAGTGGGAAATGGAAGATATCCATTTTAAACCGCTTAGCAAAAGGTCCAGTACGGTACAATGAGCTGCGACGGGAACTTCCTGAAGCAACCCAACGCATGGTTACGATGCAGCTAAGAATGCTAGAAAGCGACGGACTTATTATTCGCAAGGTTTATCCAGCTTCACCGCCAAAAGTGGAATATTGCTTGTCTCGGCTAGGCGAACAACTGGCCCCTATGCTCACGATGTTATGCGATTTTGGAACCGACTATATCGAAAGCTTTCCCGATGAAGTATTGTACACAAATCACAAGAATGCATAAAAAAGCTACAATCTGTCCATTTACCATTAATCTTGCCTTGATCGGGCTGCTCTTGACACTCGAAAAGCAGGAGGTACTTTTCTCAATTACCTCCTGCTTTTATATGTCTTAATTATATATTTCCTTCGTATTGCTCATGCAGTGCATTATTCTCTTTAGTCGTACTGACAGTTCCTTGCTTCAAACGATAGTTGACCCATGCCAACACTGCTGCGAGTACGGCCACAATCCCACCAGACCATGATAGATCAATAAGCTTCATGTTTGTAGTGATAATTCCACCTAAAGCGGATCCGATCGCAATGCCAACATTGTTGGCAACGGAGGTTAAGGACGAGGCTAAGTCTCTTGCCTCCGGAACATGCTCATCAGCAAAATCAATGAAGTACAACTGCATTGTCGAGTTCATAAGATAAACAACGAGAGCCATGAATGAGATGCTGACGAGTCCCCCAACAAGAGAATCGGAAGTAAAATAAAGTGACACTAAGATGACGGCTTGAGCCAGAAGCACATAGCGCATTTTTTTCATCCCATCACCGACAGCCAGCTTTCCTCCGATTAGCGTGCTGAAAATAGACACAACACCATACAGTAAAAAGATGAGACTAATATAACGAGCTGGAACAAAAAGTACATCCTGAAGCAAAGGAGCTAAATACGTATAGATGCTATAAGTAGCTGCTATACTTAACATCATAATGGCAAAAGCAAGCACAATTCTGGGATAAGCGAGCAATCTGAGTTGTTTTGTGAGTGAACTGTGTTTTCCTTTTAGTCCTCTAGGAATGGTTGCGATGCTTGCTATCAAAGAAATGATTCCCAACAATGTGGTAAACCAGTAGGCCAAATGCCATCCGCCCCATTGTCCGATAAAAGTGCCAAGGGGTACGCCAAGGACGCTAGCCACAGTGAAACCAGTAAAGATGATGGAGATCACCGGCCCTCTTTTTTCCGGAGGCATGACTTCACTTGCTACTGACATCGCGAGTGCAATCAAGACGCCGGTAACCACGGCCGTGATTATTCTGGACACCAGAAGCATTCCATACGATCCTGATAAAGCCGTGACGATATTCCCAACTATAAATATGCTGAGCAAGACAAGGATGAGCGGGAATTTGGAAAAACGGCTGAATAATGCTGTGAAGACCGGGGTCCCTATAGCAAAGGTAAGCGCAAAAGCCGTCACCAGAAAGCCTGCAGTCGATATGGCGATTTTCATATCTGCGGCAACTTCAGATAATAATCCGACCATCAAAAACTCACTGGTCCCCAGAATAAAGGTCAATAAAAATAAATTCATTGTCAAAAACTTTTGTTGTCTGGTCAATATAGATTCTTCCTTTCTATCCAAAATGGACGGTGGATGTCATTTCACGACTTACAGCACTAGAAATTGCGTACCGAAGCCTTTGCCGGAAACATAAGCCGCTTCCAGTTCCTCATGATCTCCTTTATCCAATAAAACTACATTTTCGGGATAGAGTTTGCCTAGTAAAGCCCATAGGACAAGTTCATTTTTGGCAGTCGGAATGAAATGGATGCCATCTACATTGGTGACCAATCCGGAGTGCGAGAGAATGTCTTCAGCAGGGTGCCAGTGGATGTATTCTCGTTTTATAAGTTCGCTCCCGGCATCGCTGCTTCTTTGTGGCCGATATAAAAAGCGCTGCCCCCTAAAAAGCTGACCAAGATCTACTGCAAACTCGCTGCCTTTCATCTCGATACTGAACTGTAGAGTCGTTCGATCTGTAATTGTATTTGGCAGCAACCGGGCAATCGATGGTTCATCGTAATCCTCCCCATATTCAGGAAGCAATTCGTCGTCTGCCGGTGTTCCTTTTCCTGCCTCTTTACGGGGCGCGGAATAATAATCATCATATTCATAATCGAAGGAGACCGCGGCCAAACCTTCTGCATCTTCTACCTGTATCGTTTGTACGGGATGCCATCTCAGGAGATAACGGGATGCCGTACGGGCAGACTCGCCCAAACCAGCCGGCAAAACGGTACCTAGACGATATTGGAAGCCGTAACCGACTTTTTCCAACCCTGAACTAACCACACTTTGTGCATACTGGATGATCGATTTATGTGTTAATTTTTTCTTGAACAGTTGCGTTAAGAATACTTCTCGGGATGGCTCCAGAAAACGCAATCCTTTGAATTCCCTATATTCCTTGACTTCAAACGGAACCTCTTCCCAATTGGCAAATGGCAATAAGGCATCCCGAAGTAAAACGAATTGGTGTAAGTATTCATTATAAATCTGCATAATCCTTGGTCCGCCGAATGGTCCCCAAACCTGAGCAGTAGCTTCCGGGGTCAGCGGATGACCATAACAATGGCTTCGAAATTCCAGTTCACTAAGCGTTTCTGACCCATACTCAGCCAATGTCCTTTTCTCAGCATTGATCTCTCTGGCCCAGCTTACCAATTGTTCTCCGATACGTACCGCTTGAGATCTAATCTCTATACCGGCATGATCTTCAAGTTCCAATGATTTTAAGGGCAAAGAAGACAAGCGTCCGGAAATCGCCAAATTGGCTAACAGGCTATCTAAGAGTACTGTCGGATCGCTATTCACTGGTTCGCCCAGCTGAACCAGCATGGCCTCAAGCATTTTATCGAGTTCGATAACAATCTCTTTGGCTCGATATACGCCTGCAGGCAAATTCCAATCCATGTTCGAGTTTTCGCTCTGTCTGATGGTGTTGACTGGTTTGTTGTCAATAAGCCGCTCGATATCTATGGTTTCTCCCCAAACGATTTTCTTCTCTTTCAAAATAAGTTGATATTCCTTCATTTCTTAGCACCTCACCTATGTTTTTTTTACGACCGTGTGTCGCTCAATCAATTGTGGATCGATCGTTCTGTATGTAAGGTTATCACCCTTACTAATTGGTGAAAAGTACGCACTTTTTTGTGTGAACGGAACATTTTTGTGGGGTAGGATACATTTTGATACTTAGAAATGGATTAGATCGGAACATTCTGAGTTGAAGAGGAGAATGATCGGGATTTCCAAGTTTAACAAACAGTCCCTTAAATGGCAGCGGTTAGACTTGTCTTGTTTTTGCTATTACTCGCCGTTTCATTGACCAATGCCAAGGCAGTAGATGTAAACCCTGATCTGGTAAAAGAAATCGCTCAACAGGAATCAATTCATGCACCTGGGCATGTCGTCAATAAATCACGGCCTACATTTCCATCGCTGGCAGCGATGAGGTCAGGGGTTCGATCCCCTCAGGCTCCATACGAAGAAAAACCCTAGAGAAATCAAGGCTTTTTGTTTTTTATCGGAAGCTTTGACCGGGCGGAATTTACCCGGCCATAATAACCCAAAGCGTCCCACGAGTCTTTTTTCAAGGCTTGCGGGACGCTTTTTTTCACCTGTGCCAGAATAAATCACTGATATGTAATATGGGGTTCAGGAGATCGGATTTACGATTTAACATAGAATTTACGAGACTTTTACATATATATCATTGAATATGTCAGTGACATAAATTAACTTCAAATTAGATCCCTTGCGGATACGAGTCGACTCAACGATTAGAGGGATAATTTGATGAAAGATGCACGTTTGATGAAACAGAATCAATTATATCACCGGGTGGCTGATCAGGTAATCGAGATTATTCAGAGTCGTCGGCTGCGGCCGCATGATCCTGTTCCATCCGAAGGAGAGCTTGCCAAGTTATTTGGCGTGAGTCGAATGACGAGCAAGCTGGCGCTTCAAAAGCTGGCAGAGCAGGGACTGGTTTACCGCCTCCCCCGCAGAGGGACCTTCCTTGCCCAGCCGCAAGATGGATTGATGGTCCATGGAGGAACTTCACCCCAGGTCACCGAGGCGGCACCGAACGTGGAGAGGCCGTTCGGACAGATCGCGCTCATTATGCCCCATCTATCCGATTACACTTCCAGAATCATCGCCGCCGCCGAGGCTGAAGTTCGAAAGCACGGGTGCGACCTCATTCTAAAAATGACGAAGGACCGCGACGATGAGGATCTTTGTCTGGAAAGGCTGGCCGAAGGAGGGATCACCGGCATCATTCTGTTTCCTCAGGGGCGGAAGACCTGCAGCGATCAGGTGCTGCGACTAAAGCTTTGCAAACTGCCGCTGGTGATCATCGATCGTATTTTCCATGAAGTGGAGATCGATTGCGTGTATCACGACCATTATATGGGCTCTTATCAAATGACCAAGTATTTGATCGAGAAGGGGCACCGGGAGGTCGGATACACTTCGAACCCGATCGACAATATCACAAGCCGGAAGGAACGGTATCAAGGCTATATCCAAGCGCTGCTCGATCATAAAATTCCGGTGAAGATCCAGAACATTCATTTTCGAAGCGTCACTTGCGATACCAGCCGCATTAATGAGCTCGATCCGGAACAGGAGCGGTTTATTCAGGACAACCCCCGGATGACGGCCATCATGTGCGGGGATGACCATGTCGCCATCTCGACAATTCACACCGCACTGCAAATGGGGATTCCGGTTCCTGAAAAGCTGTCCATCGTCGGGTTTTCCGATATCCAGTTAGCGGCATATATTCCGACACCGCTTACGACGGTTCGACAAGACACCGAGAAGCTTGCCCGATCGGCCGTTGATTTGCTGATGAAGCGCGTTGGCAACTCCAACGAGAATCCCATCACCATTAAAATTCAAACATCGATAGTAGAACGGCAATCCGTTCAGTCCTGGACGTAAAATGGATCACTATCGTTTGCATGGCAAGGAGACATGACTTTGAAAATTCACTTTCTAGGAACCGCAGCCGCAGAGGGCTTTCCCAATGCATTTTGCCGCTGCGAGCATTGCAACAAAGCGCGGGAGCTTGGGGGAAAAAATATCCGCACAAGAACTTCCGCCATCCTGGACGATGTCATCAAGTTTGACTATTCCCCGGATTCCTATATGCAGGCGCTGCGGGACAATATCGATCTGGGAGCAATCGAGCACCTGTTGGTCACGCATTCGCATATGGACCATTTCAATGCCGCTGATCTGGAATGCCGCAGGGAAGGGATTGCGCACGGCCTCCAGCATCCGATGCACATTTACGGGAATGGTACCGTGATGCACCACACGCGTGCCGCCATCGGCCGCTTTGAAGGACAAAGGTATCAATTTCATCTGTTGCGCTCGTATGAGACCTTTGCTATGGGCGATGCAACGGTAACGCCATTATTGGCCGATCATGACCGGATGGAAACCTGTCTATTATACGTGATCGAAAAGGAAGGGAAAAAACTGCTGTACGGGCATGATTCGGGCTGGTTCCCGGATGCGACATGGGCGTGGTTAAAGGGCAAAAGCCTGGATTGCGCCATTCTCGACTGCACGCATGGATATACGGGGAACTCCCGCGACCGCAATCATATGTGCGTGGAAACGGTGCTGGAAGCCCAGCGCGAGTTTCAAAAAGAAAATATCCTGAAGCCTGAAGGCCAAATCGTCGTCACACATTTTAGCCATAATTCCAAGCTGCTACATGAGGATTTTGTCCGCATCTTCAGCCCCGCCGGAATTTTACCGGCATATGACGGGTTGATCATTAACATTTAAACCAAACAAAATGACACGATCAAAGGAGAGTTAAGGAAATCATGAGAAAACTTTCAATGGCGCTACTTCTCATTATGTGTGTGATTGTTTCGGCTTGCGGAGGCGGCAACAATGCCGGCAATGCTAACACGGGCACTTCGGAGGGGACACCGGCTCCGTCGGAATCGTCATCAAATGAACCAGCCCAGAATGAAAAGCTGATCGTGTACACCAATGCGAACTCCGACGGCCGCGGCGAATGGCTGATGGAGAAAGCGAAGGGTGCGGGCTTTGACATCGAAATTGTCGGAGCGGGCGGCGCCGACTTGACGAACCGGTTGATTGCCGAGAAGAACAACCCGATCGCGGACGTCGTATACGGCTTGAACAATATGCTTTATGAGAATTTGAAAAAGGAAGACGCTCTGGCTAAGTTTGTACCGAGCTGGGCCGGAGATGTTGAGCAGGGCTTGAACGATCCGGAAGGCTACTATCATGGGCTTGTGAAGCAAGCGATTCTGCTTGGTTATAACCCGAACGAATTCACGGCAGATACTGCGCCAAAGGACTGGACGGACCTTTATAAGAACGATGCGTATAAAGGGAAATACGAAGCTCCTACGCTGCTTGGACAAAATACGCCTCGCCTTGTTGTAGCGGGCATTCTGACCCGTTTCCAAGATCCGAACGGCGATCTCGGGGTATCCGAGGAGGGCTGGAATGAAATTCAGCAATTGTATGACAACGGTGTCAGCGCAGTCGAGGGCGAAGACTTCTATGCCAATTTGGCCAGCGGTAAAACCCCGCTGGGAGCGCTCGTCTCCGGAACCCTGCAGCAGAAGGAAGAGCAATATAACGTGAAAGCAGGCATTGTCAGTCCGGAAATCGGCGTGCCGATGGTCGTGGAACATGCGGCGATCGTGAACGGAACGAAGAAGCAGGCAACGGCGGAGCGGTTCGTGGAATGGCTCGGATCCAGCGAAGTCCAAGGGGAATTTGCGGCTGAGTTCAATGCCATGCCGGCAAATACGAAGGCGGTCGAGCAAGCCAATGAGTCCGTCAAAGAGCTGTTTACTTCGTTAAAACCACAAGATTTCGATTGGGCCTTTATTGCCGAAAACATGGATCTGTGGGCGGAGAAAATCGAATTGGAGATTATGCAATAAATATGATTACATTCCAGAACGTTGATATTAAATTCGGAGAATTTCATGCGGTCAAAAACCTTAATTTGCATATTCGGGAAGGGGAATTCTTCACGTTCCTCGGTCCCTCGGGTTGTGGGAAGACGACGACCCTCCGCAGTCTGGTCGGGTTTATTATGCCTACGAGCGGACAGATCCTGCTGAAAGACGCCGACATTACCCGTTTGCCGATCGAAAAAAGAGAGATCGGAATGGTATTTCAAAGTTATGCATTGTTTCCAACGATGAATGTGTACGAGAATATTGCTTTCGGCTTGCGAGTCAAGAAGTTTTCCAAGGCGGAAGTGGACCAGAAGGTAAAGGACATTGCCCGGAAGGTTGATTTGAAAGATGATCAGCTGTTCAAGAAGGTATCGGAGCTATCCGGAGGCCAGCAGCAGCGCGTCGCGATTGCCAGGGCGCTGGTTTTGAAGCCGAGCATCTTGGTATTGGACGAACCTTTATCCAACTTGGACGCCAAGCTGCGGGTGCAGCTGCGCAACGAGCTGAAACAACTGCAGAAGAAATTCGGGATCACCACGATTTATGTCACGCACGACCAGGAAGAAGCATTAACGCTGTCCGACCGAATTGGAGTATTCAATCATGGGGTCCTGGAGCAAGTGGGAACGCCCTTGGAAGTTTACAATCAATCGCAAACGGAATTTGTATGCAATTTCATAGGAGATATTAATCGGATCGATCCGCGGATGGTGGAGAACAGCCGGTTGAACGATGTTGTTCAGCCAGGGAATATCGCCTATATCCGCAATGAAAAGGTAAGCCTGCTGCCCCTGCAGGGGATCGATACGGTCGAACTGAAAGGCAAGATCGCGGACCGGGAATTTTACGGTTTATACAGCAAGTACGTATTGGAGATTGCCGGCGGCGGACGGCTAAAGACCATCGAAATCGAAAGCCGGCTCGTCCATCATGAGGTCGGTGACGATGTGGACATCTACCTCCCGGTCCGCGATATTTTGCAATACCCGATGAAGGAGGGGGAAGCATGAATGCCCGGAACCTGAGCGCCCGGCTGGCTTCCGTAAACCCTGTTTCGATCCTTTTATACGGGTTGATTGCCTGGTTTGTCATTGCCTTTCTGATTTATCCGAACTTGAATATTTACGGCGAAATTTTCTTTAAGGACGGCAAATTTACGCTCGAAGCGGCAGAGAAGCTGTTTTCTTCCGAGCGCGCGATGAGAAGTTTATATAACAGCTTTATTCTCGCCTTTTCCCTTGTCATTACGGTAAATGTGGTGGGTATAACGCTGGTTTTGATTTCGGAATATTTCGATATCAAAGGCGCGAAATTTTTGAGGTTGGGTTATTTTACGACCTTGATTTACAGCGGAGTCGTGCTGGTGTCCGGCTATAAATTCGTCTATGGAGAAGAAGGGTTTATGACCAAGCTCCTGGTTCAATGGTTCCCTTCTTTTAATACGACATGGTTTCATGGCTACTGGGCGGTTTTATTCGTCATGACGTTCGCCTGCACGTCCAACCACTTCCTGTTCCTGAGCAATGCGATTCGCAAAATCGACTTCCAAACGGTGGAAGCCGCGAGAAATATGGGGGCGTCTACTTGGTATATCCTAAGGCGGGTCGTACTTCCGGTCCTGAAGCCTACGATCTATGCGTTGACGATCCTGACTTTTCTCACCGGCCTGGCTGCGACGTCCGCGCCGCTTATTCTCGGGGGGAAGGAATTTCAGACGATTACGCCGATGATTCTGACATTCTCGAAAAGCATGACGTCAAGAGATTTGGCTGCGCTGCTGGCGCTTATTCTCGGAGTAGCCACACTGTTGTTGTTGACCGTGATGATCCGATTCGAACGTAAAGGCAACTTTATGTCGGTATCCAAAGTTAAATCGGAGCTGGTCAAACAAAAAATCCGCAGCAAATCCGGTAACATAGCCGCTCATATTCTGGCTTACGGCCTGTTTGTCCTCTACATCGTTCCGGTTGTGCTGATCATCATCTTTTCGTTCACCGATGCGGCAAGTATCTCTACCGCCACGTTGAATTTGAACAGCTTCACGTTGGATAATTACATTCAAGTGTTTTCATCCATGTCGGCATTCAAGCCTTATCTTGTGAGTATTCTATACGCCGCGGCAGCCTCGGTCATTGTCGTCGCATTGGCGCTGGCCGCGTCAAGGATATTGCATAAATATAAGAATAAGTGGGCGCTTGCCCTGGAATACGCATTGCTGATTCCGTGGATTCTGCCGTCGACGCTGATTGCGATCGGACTGATCGTAACCTTTAACACGCCGAAGCTGATGATCGGAAATACGGTATTGGTTGGCACGATCTGGATGCTTCTGATTGCCTACGTCATCATCCATATTCCTTTCACCCTGCGAATGGTCAAGGCCTCCTTCTTCAGCCTGGACAGCAATCTGGAAGATGCTGCAAGGAATTTGGGTGCCAAACCGTTCTATACGTTCAGAAAAGTATTGCTGCCGATCATTCTACCGTCGACGCTAGCTGTTCTTGCCTTGAATTTCAACGGAATTTTGGCCGATTATGACGTTACCGTGTTCCTCTATCATCCTTTGTACCAGCCGTTAGGAATCGTCATCAAGAACAGCACGGATGCGCAGGCGCTAGCGGATACCAAAGCGTTGACCTTGGTTTATTCGGTGATACTGATGATCATGTCGTCCATTACGTTATATTTCGTTTATGGAAGAAACAGCAGATCTTGAAGGCACGAGGTTACGTGCCGCATAGGTTTTCATTCCCTGAACACCGGCTTAGGTGAAAAATTCAAATACAAAGAAAAACTTAAGGCGGATCTGGATGACTTTTGTCCCATCCGCCTTTTTGATTTGACTCCAAGCGATGCCTAATTGCTTAATCCTGGCCAAGTTCGAAGTATACCCGTATCGTAACGGGTTATGAACCTGGCGGGAATGCATAACCGTGTCCAAAATCAACATAATAAGGAAAAACATCCAGTGAGGAAGGGAGCCTAACATGATGAAGGAACATTCTGCCAACCATGAGCAAGAGGAACAAATTACTCCGTGTCTAACCGAGTCCATAGGCAGAATCCAAGACATGTTCACGGATACTCCCGACCTGATCGTACGAAAACTAACCATTAAACAAACCGGGGAAAAAGCGGCAATCGTGTATATGGAGGAATTGACCGATAAGACATGCCTCAATCACGATATTCTTGCTCCGCTTCAGCTTGAGTCCGGGAACCCGTCCGATGACTTTATTACAAATGTAGGATATGTAAAGCCTGAATCCTTATGGACTAAACTGAGGCTGAACCTTATGCTCGGTAACAGCGTGTTGTTCATCGAAGGTCGCGGCATCGCGTATATACTGGACACCAAAGGACTGCCTACACGCGCGATCGAAGATCCGCAGCAGGAGCCCTCACTCAAAGGGGCGCATCAAGGGTTCATTGAAATCGGCTCTCAAAATATTGCCATGATCCGTCGTTATATCCCAGACAAGGAGTTGAAGTTAAGGCGCTACATCGTTGGAAGAAGGGGACAAACGGCGGTTACGTTAATTTATTTGGAAGATGTCGCTCAACCGGAAATTATTAAGGTATTCGAGGAACGCATTCAATCCATCGATGTCGATGCCATTATTAATACCGGCGAGCTAGCCGAATTCATTGAAGACCAGCCTCTTGCGCTGCTTCCGCAGATCCTTACGACCGAAAGGCCGGATACGGCCGCTTCACATATTTTGCAAGGACGCTGCGTCGTTGTTGTAGACGGTTCGCCCAGTGTTTTGGTGGCGCCTGCAACTTTTATGTCTTTTTTTCAGACGGTGGATGATTACAGCTCTCGTTGGTCCATATCGTCGTTCCTTCGAATTTTGCGAATCTTTGCATTTTTCATCGCTATTTTTTTACCTGGTTTTTTCATTTCGGTCATCTCTTATCACTTTGAAATCATCCCCATGAAACTGCTGCTAACACTTGGCGAATCACGGGGGCAAGTTCCGTTTCCTCCATTCGTGGAAGCGATCATTATGGAAATCACGCTTGAGATGCTGAGGGAAGCGGGGGTTCGGCTTCCTGCGCCTATTGGGCAGACGGTGGGGATCGTCGGCGGTATCGTGATCGGACAGGCTGTGGTGCAAGCAGGACTGATCAGCAATGTCATGGTGATCGTAGTTGCTTTCACGGCTATCTCTTCTTTCATTATTCCTAATCAAGATATGTTGGCTGCCGTCCGTCTCATGCGATTCATGATTATGGTTCTTGCGACTTGGTTCGGCTTCATTGGCCTGATTGTGGGCATGATGACGATCATGGGGAGACTCATCACGCTTAACTCGCTTAATACCTCCTACAGTACGCCGATTGCTCCGTTTAAAGCTGCAGACTGGAAGGACACCCTTCTGCGCGTTCCGCTATGGCTGATGAGCAACCGTCCCACAAGTACAAGAGCAATACAAGCAAAACGGCAAGGAAGGACCCGAGGCTGGAAGGAGAAACAATAACAGATGAAGACCATTCGTCAGGTATCCATGCTTCAATTTACGCTGATGGTTTCGGCTTTTCAAATCAGCGTTGCATTTTTATCCCTTCCTAGAGAACTGGCCAGACAAGCGGGAACGGATGGTTGGATCGCGATTTTTTTTGGCTGGGGAATGGCAACATTGGCATCCGCAGCGCTCGTTAAGGTGATGAAAAATAGTCCAGACGGTTCGATACTAGAGTTGATACAGCGGTATATGGGAGTCTGGGCAGCTAAAATAGCTGCTTTCATATTTATGGCCTATTATTTGTTACTGGCTTATGACGGTTTTATGATTGCTTCACTTGTTATCAAGCTTTGGTTATTACCCAGCACGTATATCTATATTCTAGTGCTGCTGCTGCTCATTCCTACGTTTCAAATTGCGCAGCATGGGTTCCAGGCAATCGGGAGATATAGCGAAATCGTGGCGCTTATCTCCATATGGATTCCATTCGTTTATTTAACTACACTGCGCCATGCCCGCTGGCTTTATTTGCTGCCTGTCTTAAAAGAGGGCTGGTTTCCGGTGCTTTCAACCGTAAAAATCATGTTCTACCCGATGCTGGGTATCGGGCTCGCGTTCTTTATTTACCCCCATCTCGTTAAAAAAGAAAAAGCTTTGACGGCCATGGTGATTTCGAACACGCTCACCTGCCTGGTTTACCTGGGAATCACCCTTGTGTGTTATGTGTACTTCAGTCCTGATGAAATCGGCGAATTCAATGAACCGGTCATCAGCATCATGAAGTCGATCGAACTTCGGTTTATTGAGCGGATAGAAGTTCCCTTTATTGCATTCTATTTATTTGTGTTCTCTTGCATATGGATCCCTTCCATGCATCTTGTCTCCATGAACTCGGCATGGCTATTGGGGAAAGATAAAGAAAGGGGTCACCTAGCCGTTTGGTGTTTCGCAGTTGCGGTTAGTTTTTTCATCTATAGGCCAAGCTTTATCGATGTCGCTCGAGTTAATAACTTCCTAAACCTCACGGGTTTTGTGATGGAATTTGCTTTGCCTGTATGCCTTCTTCTGTATGTGGCCATGACCAAAAAGGTAAGAGGGGGGAGACGCTCATGAGATGGGTTAAACCATTCTCTGCTGCGGTTATGGGCTGCATGCTGCTGCTTGCCCTGATAGGCTGCAGTAATGACAAAACCAATCTTGAAGATGCAACCGTACCTTTAGCCCTCGGTCTGGATGTCAAAGACGGGAAGCTTCGTTATTATTTGTCCGCACCGGTATTTAGCAGAGACATTAAGAAGAAAAGCCGTGAGGGGGAAGGAATAGCAGAAGGTTTAAGACAGGCAAGAAACCAGGAAGACGCCCAGTTTCCAGGAGCGGTTGCCGGCCGTAATTTCCAGGTGATCGTTGTGGGGAAGAAGCTGCTTCAATATAAGGATTGGTTTAAAGTGCTCGATGTTACGTTCCGCGACCCACGCAATACGACTACCAACCGCATCATTGCTTATGACGGTCCCGTTGCCGATATCATTAATTTTCAAGCAATGGACCAGCCAACAACCTCCGTGTTTTTAAGAGCGCTGATCGATTCGGGAAGCAGGAGGTCAACAACGGTAAAGACGACGGCTCAAGAGATGCATAGACAATTTCATGACCGTGCAATAACCCCTGCTATCTCTGAGATCATGATCGAGAATGGAAAGATTTTGCTCAAGGGCACGACGCTGCTATCTCAAGAAGGACAGTACCGGGATTCGCTTAGCTATCAAGAAACTTCGCTTTTGCAAATTTTAAAAAAAGAAGCTAAACCAGGAGTCAGCCTCACTTTTCCTGTTGAGGGGGTGCGGGAACGATTACCTTTTAACACCGATTTGGTGAGTTTTAGCATAGGGGACATTTCGGTGAAGGTTAAAACTTCCCATGAAGATGGCAGGTTCCATTACTACATTAAGATAAACTCGTTTATCAGCATTACGGAAAAGTTTCTTGAATATGAGCTTCTGGAGAATTCCGAGGAAATGGCGAGTAATTTAAGCAAGGAAATGAAGAAAAGCATTGAGAAGCTCATCGATAAATTTCAGAAGCACAAAATTGACCCGGTAGGATTCGGCCTGTATGCAAGAGCATATCATTATCCGTTATACAAGGCCGCCCAGGATATCTGGGGCGAAGAGCTTGCCCGAGCTCAATTTGACGTAGAGGTCGACCTTCGGATCGGCGCGACGGGGGCTGTGGAATAAACGATGGAGTTATGTAAGCAATAACAAGAAGGAGTAGGACGCAGTAGGAACATATGGTGTACCCTCACTCATATAAAAGAGACGAACTAAAAAAGGCTGGTATGATCAGAATCGCTGATCATGCTAGTCTTTTTCCCTTTTCCTTTAGATTCGATCTGGCAGGCTCCTTGAATAAAAAGCCGCTCAACAATCGCACTTACGGAGGACAAGAATGAGCTCGTGCTGGCCGTAATACCCCGGGCTTGATAAAATACTACTAACAATTCGGTTTTAAGGATGTGGGTATCATTCGTAAAAAAAATATCTCGATTATTCTTGGTGCCAGTTTCCTCATTCTGTTGTTGGTAAGTACAACTTACTTCATTGCTAAGATATTTCCTAGTGATGCAATTAGTTCTGTCACCGAACAATCGGGAACTGATTCAACAGGGATCATGACTGCGGGAGCAGCGGGTGAAGCATCGGCAAGGGATTATTATGTCTCGCCGCAAGGTAAAGACGCTAATCCGGGGACGATGAATGCGCCGCTAGACAGCATCCAGAAAGCAATCGAATTAGTCAAGCCGGGCAGTTCCGTCATCCTTCTTGAAGGAGTATATCACCAAACGGTGAGCATCGAAAAATCAGGATCGTCAGACCAGGGCTACATATCATTGCGCAGTGCAAAGGGACATACGGCAGTCATGGACGGCAAAGGCGTTCGACCCGTCGAAAATGGCGTCATCCATATTGACAATGCCAGCTATGTACGCGTGGAAGGGCTGGAAATACGCCATTACGATACAAGTTCCGCTGATGTCACTCCCATCGGCATTCATGTGAGCGGCAGCGGCAGAAATATCGAAATCATAGGGAATCGCGTTCACGATATGGGGACCCATGCGGGTCAGAAGGCAGGCGGCGGTAATGCCCATGGCATTGCAGTTTACGGTAACTCGGCAGCTCCGCTCAAGCAGATTGCTATTACTCAAAATGAGCTGTACAACCTGAAGCTGGGAGCCAGCGAGGCCATGGCGATTAATGGAAACGTAGACGGGTTTCGTGTTACGAAGAACCTCGTGCATCATAACAACAATATCGGGGTCGACATCATCGGGTTTGAAGGTACCGGACCGAACCCCGTTCTAGATCAGGCGCGAAACGGTGTTATTCAGGAGAATCAGGTATACAGCAACTCCTCTTATGGCAATCCCGCATATGGAAACGACTATTCCGCCGCTGGTATCTATGTTGACGGTGGCAAAGATATCACAATCATCGACAATGACATTCACGACAATGATTTTGGGATTGAATTGGCAAGTGAGCATGCCGGAGGTTCAACTTCAAATGTAGAGATGTCACTTAACCGCATTTATAACAATAGCGCGGCAGGCATCACGCTTGGCGGCTATGACGAAGATCGCGGAAGGACGGAAAATTGTATCATTAAAAAGAATGAGTTCACTAATAACAACACCAAGCATCTTGGTTACGGTGAAATCAATTTGGCCTTCGATACAAGGAACAATGAAATGCGCTATAACTCCATCAAAGCGAATGAGGATGGGCTGATGATCACCAACGAGTTCACCCAAAATAAAGGGAACATCGTGGACTTTAATCACTACAGCAGCAAAAATCAATCGCTTTGGATCTGGAAAGGCGAAGAATATGATGACTTCAGCGCTTATCGGACACAGACAGGGAATGATTTGCATTCGGATTTGAACTTAGAGTAGATTACTTCGTTTTTTAGGGTACATGCAGAATGCTATGGCCTTGGCATGCAATCGGCGATGTCGTATCCGTCAGCGACGAATAGTTCAGCAGACAGGCAGCATTATGAAAGGCAATGGATTCCAGAGTACATTACGGAACCATTGCCTTTTTGGCGTTGCTCTAACCTTGGAACGGCTTGATCGTGTCGCGTATGACCAAGCTTGTAGGCAACATGACTTTCTTGTTGCCGTAAGATGAGCCCTCGGTAATTTCGAACAGCAGTTTGGCACTTTCATAGCCGAGTACGTCGAAATATTGCTTTACGGTGCTCAAGGCCACCTTGGCGAACTTGGAGCTCTCGAAATCGTCAAAGCCCATGAGGGATACTTGTTCGGGTATACGTATGTCAAGTGCGGTGAGCTGTTCGATTACCTCCAGGGCCCGCTTGTCGTTCGCGCAGAACAGCGCGGTCAGCTCTCCGTTTTGGATAAGGCTCACAAGTTCAGCATAGTCCAGTTCCTTATCCAGGAACAAGAGCGAATCGGGTATCGGAATGGACGCATTCGACATGGCGTTGCAATAACCGTTATATCGGTCGACCTCCGGGCTTAGATGATAGTCGTAAGCGGCGAATCCGATTCGCCGATGTCTTTGCTGGATCAAGTATTCTACTGCTTCATAAGCACCGTCATGATTGTTACAGGTGACAACGTTAACCGGATAGCCGGAAGGGGAACGATCCAACATCACGAACGGAATCGATTTTTTTCGAATCTCTCCGAGATAACCCTTTGCAGCTTCGGGATCGGAGGAATAGATGAGTAAACCTCTTAGCTCCGTTTGAATGAGTCCCAGAATAAGCTCGCGCTCCTGTTCGAAGTCGTTCTCCACGAATTCGATGATGAGCTTGCAGCCATGCTGGCCTAGAAAGGACTGAATGCCTCTCATGATCTGCATATACGAACTGTCGTACAGGTCGACGCCGGAGATGACGAAGGCCACCAGATTGGAGGTGGATGTCTTCTCCGAGGCGTCAGCTTGGCTGGCGACAAAGCTTCCTTTACCTCGGACGCGGTAGATCACGCCCTCGTTCACCAGCTCGGACAGCGCTTTACGCACCGTGATGGAGCTGACATCCAGCAGCTTGGAGAACTCCGACTCGCTAGGAATCCGATCGTCTTTCGTAAATTCCCGATTCTCGATCTGGGATAAGACATAGTCTTTTACCATCTGGTACTTTGGCAGAGCCAAGTCCTTCTTGTTCAAGTAAGTTCACCTCGTATAAACATTTCCTCAATTATAGCGCACATCCGTTTAAAAAGTATACGTAGTTGGAGTGTGAATCGGAAAAGATTTTGTCGAATAGGTGAGGAATTTTCAGGAATTAAGTAAAAAAGAAGCGAAATGATATAAAAAGTTTGAATTATGTGAAGCTCTGTATTACGATGGGGACGAATAAAGTATGTGTTTTAATTAACTTATAATAATAACTTATTGAGGGAGACCTTATATAAAAATGAATGGTTCTATACCAAACCGCAACCAGATATAAAAATGAGCTGCCGGGTAATCCAGCAGCTCGATCATGGAATTACAACTATAAGAGGTTGTTCAAAAAGTCGTCTTTCCAGGACGAAGCAGATCAGGAAGCGGGTTCGACATCGAATCTTGAATTCAGCCGGGCCTTCCGTTGCTCACGTACCCGCTATGTACGCTCCGCTACTCAGTCCCTAGCTTTATCCAACCTTCTCGGTCCTGTAAACCCGATTTTTTGAACATGCATTATAAAGTTACAATGGCACCTTCCTTATCGAACGGGTAGTCGATGACGATGCGAGCCGCTTCGGTATCGCCGATGCCGCTGTACAGATTGACTTTGCCGTCGGGACGCATTTCGATGCCGGCGGTGAACGCGCAGTCGGTCAGATGTGCCTTCTTGGCGGGGCCATCCGGATAACAAGGCCGGGTGCCGATGATTTTCAAATCCGAAAATTGATTCGTCCGCGGGTCCAGTACGAAAGCCATGTTCATGTAAGTCGACGTATCTCCCTGAGCATAGCAGATATGGCCGATGACGCCGATCTTCCCGCTTTCGAGCAAGTAAGCCTGGTTGCAGCCGCCCCACTCATCCTTGCTGAATAATCCTCGGATATAAGGGGCGTTCTCGATGACTTCCGGTGACAGGTCGTCAAGGCTGTCGATGGTGGTGAATCCCACCAAGGACTCGCTGCCGAATTCCTTGCGAATCCCTTCGCCGCGCGGCCTGGAGAAGACGCCGATTCTCCCGTCCCGGAGCTCTACGAGCCGAATGTCCTTCATATACTCCGGACCGGTCGTGAAGTAGAAGAGATCGTGAAGATCGCTGCCTTTGTAGAAATAACCGTAGAACGTGTCAAGCCGTCCCTGCTTGTAACGGACATGCGTGCCGCCTAATACAAGCTGTTTGTCGATCACGCTAATATAAGGGTCTTCAAGCTGATAAATCATCGTATTCGGCACGGCAGTCCACTCGTCCGGACCGCTCTGCTCGAACAAGCGAACCCAGGACCTTGCCCACTCATGTCGTTTCTCCACGCGTCCGTAAATGTAGCGCTTGCCGTTCCATTGAAACGGAATCGTAGGGTTGTAGACATCGAAGCCCTCGACTCCGCGGAAGACAAGCTTGGCGCTTTCATAAATGCGTTTGTTTGCATCGAATTGCTGACGCAGTTCCAGTAAGTTCATTCGCGGCAAATCTCCTTTCAGGCTTTAATAACATCTCTATCCTAATCGAAAGTACTGCTCTCGATCTTGCTCTATTTTGGAATGCTTTATGGTGTTTTGACATCGGAGGAATCTAGTCAATATACGAACTAGGAGGAATAACGCCCATGTTGAAGCTTTATGCGGCAGACGGCATTGATTCTGAAATTCAGGCCCACTATCGGCTGATCGCTTCGGTGCGCGACACGATCGGCATGCATACGCACGACTTCTTTGAATTGTTTCTTATCCTGAAAGGAAGCGTTGTACATGTCATTAACGGCACAAGGCAGCTGCTGCAGGAAAATACACTCGTGTTCATACGGGACCGGGACGTTCATTACTATGAGCAAACGACGGACAGCGATTGCCAGTTCATCAATTTGTCTTTCCAGCGCGAGGTCCTGGAAGACCTCATAGCTTTCTTGGGGGAAGGGTTTCCAAGCGAAAGACTGCTTGGACCGGCCATGCCGCCATGGACCTTGCTGTCCAAAATGGAAAAGGAATATGTGCGGTACCGGCTGGACCAGCTCAGTCTGATCCCGCAGGAGAAGAAGCTGGCCGTCAAAGCGGAGGTAAGAGCCGTCATGACCGACCTGTTCTCTAGGTATATCAAGGCTGACGCAGATCCGATTGAACTTACTGGACAACCGGAATGGTTTAAGTCCCTATGCAGAGAGGCAAAAAAGAAAGAGCACTTCACGCGGGGAACGGCTGCGCTTGTCCAGCTGTCGGGTAAATCGCATGCCTACGTATGCAGAATGTTCAGGAAGCACCTCGGAATGTCCCCGACCCAGTACATTAACGAATTGAGAATGTCCTACGCCGAGAATTTGCTGATGAACACGGATATGGATATCGTGGACATCAGCCTTGAAATCGGACTTGATAATGTCAGCTACTTCTATGACTTATTTAAGCGGAGGCATAATGTAACGCCCCATCGGTATCGTCAGTTCGGCACGATTCGGAGATAGTATGCCAATTAACGAGGAGTACATAAACATTTTTATCTGTTGACGCCCTAAATAGTATGTGTTATTTTCTACTTAGCATAACAAGTTGTGAGACAACATGATAATCATATCTATAGGGGACGGTAGACGAAAGCAAATGCGTTTTCGGCGAACGTTAGGATACAGTCTGGGGGTGAAAATGAATGCGCTTACATATAGAACGAACCAAATGGCCAGGCTCATACGACCTGGACCGATAACACCAGCTATATCCGATCACAACGTGTTAAGTTAATAGTGCGTGTTCAAAAAGCCAGACTTTCAGCACCGAGAAGGTTGGATGAAGCTAGGGGCTGAGGAGCGGAGCGTACGTTTTGGGTACGTGAGCACCGGAAGGCCCGGCTGAATTCAAGATTCGATGTCGAATAAACTTTCAGTGCTACTTCGTGATCAAAGCGGGACTTTTTGAACAACCTCTAACAGTCAGGAGGTGTTCCTTTGAAAACAACCAATAACAGGCTGGTGGCCAGGATCATCAAGCACCGCTATCTCTATCTAATGGTGCTTCCCGGCTTTCTGACGCTGTTAATCTTTCACTATTTTCCGATGTACGGAATATTAATCGCTTTCAAAGATTTCAATGCTTCCAAGGGGATTTGGGGAAGCGAGTGGGTAGGTATAAAATACTTCGCTTCTTTTTTTAACGATCCGATGGCGTTCAGGGTATTAAAGAATACTTTGCTTCTTGGTTTGTATACTTTATTTTGGTCATTTCCGGCACCGATTATATTGGCTCTGTTGTTTAATGAATTGAAGAACAAGGGCTTCAAGAAGCTTGTGCAGACAGTTTCTTATTTTCCGCATTTTATTTCGGTCGTCATTGTTGCGGGGATGCTTAAGGAATTTACGGCAAGAGACGGTTTGTTTAACCATATTGTCGGATTCTTCGGCGGAGACCCGATCATGTTTCTTCTCGAACCTGACTATTTCCGGACCATCTTCATTTCTTCCGGCATATGGCAGGGCGTCGGGTTCGGCACCATCATCTACCTTGCTGCATTAAGCGGAATTGATCCTACGCTGTATGACGTGGCCGATGTAGACGGCGCAGGCCGGTGGAAAAAAGTCTTGCACATCACATGGCCGTCGCTCAAGCCGACCACCATTATTTTGCTGATTTTTGCCGTCGGAGGAATCCTCGGGAGCGATTTCCAGAAGATCATTCTGCTCTATTCGCCTGAGACTTACGAAGTAGCGGATGTCATCGGATCCTATGTTTATCGTCAAGGTATACTGGGCGCACAATACGAGTACACGACGGCCATCGGATTATTCATGTCGGTTATTTCCTTTACGATCCTTTACTTGACCAATTGGTTAAGCCGGAAAGTATCAGAGACGAGTTTGTTCTAGGTGGTGGGATGTTGAAAAAGGCTAGTTTGGGTTCCAGAGCTTTCGATGTATTCAATGTTGTTATCATGCTATTCATCCTGATGGTCGTGCTGTATCCGATTCTGAACATTATCGCGACATCGTTAAGCGGCACGCGTTACATCTCCTCGGGGAGCGTAACGATTTGGCCCAAGGGATTTAATCTGGAAGCGTACACGACGGTGTTTCAGGATCCTTACATTTTCAAAGGATATCTGAACTCGATCATTTATGCGGCCGGCTCTACGGGCATCATGCTGCTGTTTACGGCACTGATGGCGTATCCGCTCACGATTCCGGGATTTGCGGGCAAGAAATTTCTGACCATTTTTCTCATGATTACGATGTTTTTCGGCGGCGGATTAATTCCGACCTATCTGCTTATGCGCGGATTGAACCTGTTGGATACGGTCTGGGTCATGATTCTCCCCGGTGCGATCAGTGCTTATAATGTGTTTCTGTTTCGGACCTTCTTTCTGAATATTCCTTCTGAGCTGAAGGACTCCGCCTATATCGATGGGGCGAGTGACTTGGTGGTTCTCTTCAGGATCATACTTCCGTTGTCCAAAGCGCTGTTTGCAACCTTTGCTCTATTTGGTCTTGTCGGAAGCTGGAATAGTTGGTTCGAGGCTTTGATTTATTTGCGAGATCAGGACAAGTATCCCTTGCAGATGGTGCTTCGAAACTACCTGTTTACCTTGGATACGACTGCGATTCAAGGGCGGGTAGGAGGCGGCGCGGTCGCCATCAATGCTCCGGGGGAAACGCTTGATCCAAAGGCGGTACGAATGAGCGTCATCATTATTACCATGTTTCCGATCATGTGTATTTATCCGATCTTCCAGAAGCATTTCACCAAAGGGATATTCGTCGGCTCCATCAAAGGCTAGAGAAGCGGATGCGGCGGAGCAAGTTAGCTAAGTGTGCAGTCATTCATGATCAGTAACGAATAGCAGATTTGAAGAAGAAGCGGTTCATTGTGCAAATTAGGGGGAAATGGAATGAACAAATTGGCAAAGATGCTTGTCCTCGGATTGGCCCTACTGATGGTTTTTTCCGGATGTTCGAATAATTCCAAAAAAACCGATACCCAAGAAGAGAATCAAGAAGTCATGCGCTTTTCGGTCACGCTGCCTGCGAACGGTGTGGATAATCCGAACAGCCTGGTAGGCAAGGAATGGCATAAACGCATGGAAGCTTATATGGGCAAGAAGGTGGAAATTGAATATAACTATATTCCGTCTTCCGAATATGACGAGAAGGTCAAACTTATGATCGCAAGCGACGATCTGACGGATTTCTTCGTGACGCCTTTGTTCTATGATACGACCGAAATGGCCGAACAAGGCCAGCTTCTCGAGTTAGGCCAGTATAAAGATTTAATGCCGAACTATATGAACTACATTGGCAAGGTAAAAAACGGGATGAAGCGGGTAACGGATGCTGAAGGCAACATGTTCACCTTTAAAGAAACCTCCACGCCCAGATTCCCCGAGGATCGCGGCATGCTCATCCAGAATACGTCTGCCTACCGCTATGACGTGTTCGAGGCCAATAACATCAAAATTCCGGAAACGCTTGATGAATTTTATGGGGCTGCCAAAAAACTTAAAGAGCTCTACCCCGACAAATATCCCGTTGCGACAAAGTGGAATAGCTTGAGATCGTTGTTCTCCGCGAACCATATCCGGGATGAAATTTTCTGGGACGGCGAGAAATACGTATACGGAGTTCTGGATGAAGGATATAAAGATGCCCTCCAATTTGCAAATAAGCTGTATGCCGAGAAGCTGTTAGATCCGGAATACACCATTGATACAGACGATACGCTGAAAAGAAAAGCGCTGAACGGCGACAACCTCATGTGGCTGACACAGTGGTTTACGACGCCGGCCGAGTATACGAGAACGGCCGACGACGGGAAGATTTTCGCGGTTTCGTTGTATCCCGACAATCCGAAGTACGGAAAAGCCTGGCAGGAGGTTGTGAACGGCAATACCCCTGACTTGGGCTGGGGAGTCTACGGCGTAAGCTCGAAAGTCAAAAAACCTGAAGAATTGATCAAATTCATCGATTATCAATATTCGGATGAAATGATCCAGCTCATCACTTGGGGAATCGAGGGCACGACCTATACGATCGGAGAAGACGGCGTTCCGACCTTTGTCGACTCGCTGAAAACGGCCAAGGATCCCTGGTTGGAGGGGGATAAATACGGCATGCGCGCAAGCCGAAACCATAACCCCGGTCTGCAGATGGTAAGCGACGCAAGAGCGTTCGTAGATTTTGCCGCGACAGACTATACGGTATTCAACGGCAAATATGAAGAGGTGCCGATTGAGAAGGCGGAATTCCTGACGAGTCTGCCCATGCCCGAGAACGACTATGTTCCTTCCTGGTTGAGCGAGCCGTCGATTCAACTCACGGGGAGCGAAAGCCAGCGGGTTTCGGAGATTATGAACCCGATCAAGACGTTCGTTACGGAAGAACAAGCCAAATTCGTAGCAGGGAAGAACAGCTTCGACAATTGGCAGGCATTCATCGATAAGGTCAAAAAAATGGGCAACATTGATGAAGCGCTGAAAATCTATAATGATGCTGCACAAAGAGCGCTAGGAAACGAATAGAGAGAGCGTCCCTCCGCTGCTACCGCGGAGGGGCGGTTATGTTGCAAAACGATAGGATCAAAACAAAGATAACGAAATCATAGGATGTGAGAAACCTTGAGTGAAAAAAAAGAGATTTTATTCCATGTGGAAAAGCTGCTAAACAAAAGAGATCCATTTATGATAACGAAGCTTACTTCTATAGATTTTTCCGGTTTTACGACAATGGAACAACTGTTCATTCATGAAATGGATGGACAACCGTTTGAGAGTTACGCTCCGGGTCAGCGGTGGGGAGAAAAATGGGGGTACGGCTGGTTCCGCTCCAACATCATCGTTCCCAAAGAGGCCGAAGGCAAACGGCTAGTGGCGATGCTTGATTTCGGATCTGAAGCGACCGTATACATAAACGGTAGCGTGAGCGGCGCAAAGGACCTTAACCATCATTACGTAACTTTAACCCGTTCGGCAAAAGCCGGCGAGTCATTTGAAATCGTCGCGGAAGCGTACGCCGGACATTCGGATTCCAGGCCGACGTTCGGAGAGTCGCAGCTCTGCGTTTTTGAAGAGGAAGTCTACCAGTTTTTCATCGATTTGGAATGCTTGTACGATCTTCGCAATCATCTGGATTCCAAATCCCTCCGCGTGGCGGAGATTGATCGTTGCCTGACTCAGGTGTTCGCGACGATTGACCTGACCCTCCGGCAGGAATCGCTCGGCGAGAACGCTAAGCAGTGTCGGAAGTTGATGGAGCCGCTATTGGCCTGCGTGAACGGTTCGACGGCGCCGACCCTGTACCTGATGGGACAGTCCCACCTGGATGTCGCCTGGCTGTGGCCGATCGCGGAGACAAAGCGGAAGATTGCGCGGACCATGTCCAATCAGCTGGCGCTCATGGACGAATATCCGGAATACACGTACACCCAGAGCCAGCCGTATTTGTTCCAGGTGGTCAAGACGCTGTATCCGGAGCTTTATGCGCGCATCAAACAGGCTGTAAAGGGAGGGAGGATCGTTCCCGAAGGCTCCATGTGGGTGGAGCCCGATACGAATCTGCCCAGCGGCGAGAGCCTGATCCGGCAGGCGCTGCACGGCAAGCGGTTCTTCAAGGACGAATTCGGCGTGGACAACGAGATGCTGTGGCTGCCTGACGTATTCGGCTATTCCGGGAACCTGCCGCAAATTATGAAGGGCTGCGGGATCCATTATTTCGCGTCTACAAAATTGTTCGGTACTTATGATAATGTAGCGGACCCGTTCCCGCATAATACGTTCCTGTGGGAAGGGATCGACGGTTCGCAAATTTTGACGCATCTGATGAACTACGGCGATTACTACCCGATTCGGATCAACCCGTCGTTCTTGATCCATCAGTGGAGCGATCGCGTCCAGCTTGAAGGAATTTCCACGCGGCTCACGCAGTTCGGACACGGCGACGGAGGCGGCGGCTCCAATCGGGATGATCTCGAATTTATGCGCAGGCTCGGCAATTTGGAAGGCGTCCCCAAGACGAAACATGGCTCGCCGATCGAATTTTTTGAGGATCAGATCGAAAGAGGCATTCCTGAAGCCAAATATGTAGGAGAGCTCTATTATCCCGCTCACCGCGGAACATATACGACGCAAGCGATCATCAAAAAGCTGAACCGGAAGGCGGAAATCGGTTTCCGCGAGGCGGAGCTATGGGGGGCTGCGGCGGAGCTGTTTAATAACCGGGCTTACCCTTACGAGGACTTGGAGCGGTTGTGGAAGACCTTGCTGCTGCACCAGTTCCACGATATTCTGCCTGGCTCCTCCATCCATCGCGTCCATGAAGAGGCACAGATGGAGCTGAAGGCATTGAATGAGAACGTGTATGACTTGGCTTCGGAGACAAGGGATGCGCTCACGGACGGCGATGCATCCCGGGTTACCGTCTTTAACTCGCTGTCGTGGCCGAGAAAGGAGCTGGTCGCGTTGCCTGCCGGCGTTCAGGGCATTGCGGATGGGAACGGAGCGGTTCTGCCGGTGCAATTGCACGAAGGCGTTACCTATGCCGAGGTGGAGGCCCCTTCCATGGGCTGGTCGACGTACAATGCTGAAGCGGAAGCGACGGGTGCTCCAGCAGCGTCGGCGGTCCTTGCGACGGAATCGCGTCTGGAGAATGAATGGATTGCGCTCGAAATAAACGAACGGGGCGAGTTAACAGCTATTTCCGACAAGGAGACCGGCGCGGAATGGGCGGCGGATCGCTGCAACGTCATGCGGATGTATCGGGATCAAAATTCGGATTTCGATGCTTGGGAGATCGATCGGCGCTACCGCTTGGCACCCGTCGAGCTGAATGCGAGCGCCAAAGTTTCCGTTACCGCGAACGGCCCGCTCTTCGCGAATATTCGGGTCGAGCGAGAACTGAACCAATCGACCCTGATCCAGGATATCCGGCTAAGTGCCGGCAGCCGCCGTGTGGAATTCCATACGACGATTCACTGGCGCGAGAAGAATAAGCTGCTAAAAGTCGATTTCCCTGTTCGCGTTCACACAAACGAGTCGCTGCAGGAAATTCAGTTCGGTTACGTCAAGCGGCCGAATCATGCTTCGCGTCCGCATGATGCGGATCGTTACGAAGTGGTTCAGCATAAATGGTCGGCGCTTACGGAGACGAACCGCGGCTTTGCGCTGCTGAACGATTGCAAATACGGGATTTCCGTCAACGACAACACGATGAGCCTAACGCTGCTTCGGGCACCGACGTGGCCGGATGAGACGTCCGATCAAGGGACGCACCATTTTACATATGGATTTACGTTCTGGAGCGGCGCGTTCCTGGATAGTCCTGTCGTACGGGAGGCTTACGAGCTGAACTATCCTGTCAGCCTCGTGTCCGGAGGAGGCCGGGAGGCGCAATCGTTGCTCTCCATCGAGCAAGCCAATGTGATCGCGGAGACGGTCAAGCTTGCCGAAGACGGATCGGGCGATTGGATCGTGCGTCTGTACGAGAGCAAGGGAGCTTCCGTAGCGTGCGGGCTTCACTTCGGGCTGTCCGTTGCGGCGGTTTATGAGACCAATATGCTGGAGGCGAAGTTGGCGGATTTGCCGCACGAGGGTGAAGTGGTATCGCTTCAGTTCCGTCCGTTCGAGGTGAAGACGATCAGGCTCCGGCCGTATGGGAGGAATAGGGGATGAGGCTGAACGAAGGGCAGCGCCTGGTCGTGATCGGCGACTCGATCACGGTCTGTGAGCGTAAGTATCCATACGGGGAGGCGATCGGGTTTGATTGGTCGCGCATGCGAATGGGTTCCTGACGTCAACTGTCCTTAGTTGGTAGAGTTTCTACTTTTATTGGGGGAACAAGGGAACCGATGCTTCCTTCATCAGCATGAGGCAGGTTATCCGCAATATGCATCCCGAGATCTGTGCTAATTTCTGCGAAGTTCTTCGAAGCGCACCTGCCCTATTCGCCTGAGCCGCTTCGCGCGATATTCATAAGCAGATTTATGGGTTCAAAAGACGTTTCTTCACAGAGAACAGCCGCGCAGCTTGAGCGGCTGTTACACATAAAGAATTATGTATTCGCTTACATAATAGGCTTCGAGACGAGGCTTCCTCATACCGCAAGAAAAGTTCCGGTGCTATGTAATCTGGCTTCATTGAATAAGCACGTCGATAGACGCTTTTTATTGCTCGATCCCCTACGTTTTTGTATTGCTCTCCTTACTGCGAAAGGAGGTGGTTAGTGAGGAGTCCAACAACGGAGAAGCGATGAGACTCAGCGTCGCTTCGATCGCTTGGCCGCGATAGATCAATCGCATCCAGAGGTATTTCGTAACCATGGTTGTAGAAATAGGGTTTGAACAGACGGTATCGGGACAGTGCAATGATTTTTTCTATTAAAACGACAAAGACCGGGAGGTAAGAGTAATGAAACTGAAACAGTGGAAACGTGCGGGGATATGGACTTGCATCCTGCTGATGACCATGACGGCGCCGGGCGCCGCGATCGCAGCGCAGGCGGCCGGAAGCAGCGCCGAGCAGAATGTGAGCAGTGAGAAGATGAAAGTCCAGGTTCCATTCATGATCAAGGTCGTGGATGCCGAGACGGGCAGGGGCATTCCTCATGTCCAACTGAAGACGACGAACAGTGTGCTGTATTATACGGACAGTGCCGGAATTGTGGCATTCGACGAGCCAGGTCTGATGGACCAGACGGTCTTCTTCCATATGTCGAGCGACGGCTACGACATTCCTGCCGATATGTTTGGCAACCGGGGGCAGGCTGTAGAGGTTAAGCCCAACGGCAGTGTAACGCTCGAGATGAATCGGATCAACATTGCAGAGCGGCTGTACCGGCTGACAGGCCAAGGCATTTATCGCGACAGCTTACTCGTTGGCCAGAAGCCGCCCATTAAGGAGCCGCTGATCAACGGTCTGGTCATGGGACAGGATTCCGTTCAGACGATTGAGCACAACAATAAGCTGTACTGGTTTTGGGGCGATACCGACAGACCGGCCTATCCACTGGGGAACTTCCGCGTGACGGGTGCGACTTCCAAGCTTCCGAGTAAAGGGGGGCTGGACCCGGATGTCGGCGTGAATCTGGACTATTTTACGAATCAAGACGGTTTCGTCAAAAGTTTGGTGCCGCCACTGCCTGACGGTGCAGGCATAGCCTGGGTATTCGGTCTGATGACCGCCAAAGATAGCACCGGACAGGAGCGTCTGCTCGCCGGCTACAGCACGCACAATCCTGAACCCACCGCCTTCGGTATTCTCGTCTTTAACGACACCACGAAGGAGTTTGAGCAGGTCGTCCAGTTCCCTTCCAAAGACGATTGGCGCCATCCGGGCGGACAGGCGACCTACTACGAGGAGAGCGGGGAGGGATATTGGCTCTTTACCGAACACCGAATTCCGAATTTGCGCGTTGCTGCCAGCTATGACGCCATCATCGACTATACCCAATACGAATCGTTTACTTGCCTGACGCCGGGAACGACATACAACGGGGCTCAAACGTCGCTGGAACGCGACGCGGACGGCAAGCTCGTATGGGGCTGGAAAAAGGACACTCAGCCGCTCAACCAAGAACAAGAGAAAGAGCTGATCCAATTAGGCCTGATCAAAGCTGACGACCCGCGTTATTATCAATTGAAGGATATCGATACTGGTGAAGACGTTCAAATCGCCCAAAGCTCCATAGAATGGAATGAATATCGGCAGCGTTACGTGATGATCGCGCAGCAGGTACTAGGTAAGACATCGGTACTTGGGGAAGTCTGGTACGCGGAAGCGCCATCGCCTCAAGGTCCTTGGACCAATGCCAAGCATATCGTTACGCATAACGACTATACTTTTTATAACGTAGCCCAGCATAAACAATTCAACAAGGACGGCGGCCGAATCATCTACTTTGAAGGAACCTACACGAATACATTCACGAATCATGTCCCAACGCCGCGGTATAACTACAATCAAGTCATGTATAAACTCGATTTGGCTAATCCGAAGCTAGGGCTGGAGCCGGTTCAAGAAACGACCGGTAAATAGCGCCGGAGCTTTTTGGATAAACGAATAAGGACCTTTCCGTAAGCGCCGTGGAGCCCTACCGGAGAGGTCCTTTTCGACTTGAACTTGTTTCTGCGGAACAAGCGCACCTAGCTGCCGCTTCTCCATGATAAGCTGGGAGAAGCGATATCTTTACCGGCGGAGTCTCCGTGGATTTCCCGATACTGTTTCGGAGTGAGATTCGTGAACTTCTTGAATGCGGAGAAAAAATGCCCTTTGGATATGAAGCCGCATTGATCAGCGATCTCCAGCACCGAGAGCTGGCTGGATGTCAGTTTTTCCTTCACTCTCCCGATTCGTTCCTGAAGGATGTACTCGGACAATGATACGTTCATGATTTCCTTGAATAGCTGCCGGATATAGCTGACGGAGAAGGAAAAATTGTCGGCTACCTGCTCGATCGATAATTGCGCATCCTGCAAGTGGTTGTCCACATACTCTTTGATCTCCAAGACGATCTCTTCCTTGCGGCTCGAGGATTTCGGAACTTCGGTCTCGGATGCGAGCATCGTGACGATGCTCTCCAGCCATGCTTGAAACTCGGACAGCGTGCTG
Organism: Bacillus sp. FSL K6-6540; assembly: GCF_038007545.1. Taxonomy (NCBI): domain Bacteria; kingdom Bacillati; phylum Bacillota; class Bacilli; order Caryophanales; family Bacillaceae; genus Bacillus; species Bacillus sp. FSL K6-6540. The sequence goes on along the minus strand of NZ_JBBOXH010000001.1, from coordinate 5,543,411 downwards.
TACCGCTCCAGCAATTGATGGATGCTGCTGATTTCGTGCAGGACGCTGGACTTGTTGAAGTTCTTGAGTAGATCATAGGTAAAGTAGGTCAGGTTAAGCTTACAGTCGCGATAAGGCAGCTCATGGACGTGCTTCATCTGCTGACCCAGCAGAACGAGCGCGGTCTCCGGGCGGCCGCGGCGAATCGCCTTAATGATCTCGGCTGTCTCCAGCGCCTCAGATGCAGAAGGATACCCTGCCATGAACTCTTCATAATCGCTCTCCAGAAAAATTTGCTTCTCTCCGTTAAGAAATCGCAGCTTCGTCAATTCGTAGATATGGTCATAGATATTTCGGATATTGGCGCCAAAGTCATAGGCATTGCTGACTGCGGCGGTTGTATCAACGTTTAGGATGCAGGCTACCTGATTCTGGGTCTCCTCCAGAAGACGTTGTAGTTGAAGCTCGCCGGATGCATGGCCCCCAATGACCAGTATGATATGGTCGCCGCCCATATCCAAGCCTTCGGCTGCATAAGAACCTGCTCCAATCACTTCTTCGCTAATATTGCGTATGGCGTACTTGATCAATTTCCGGGAGGGGAAATCGTAACGTTCGCAAAAGACGGTATAGGCTTCGATCCGAAGGACGGCCAAAAACAGAGATTCACAGGAGGCCAGTTTGGTCTTGGTCTGAATATATTCGTAGCTCTTGGTACCCGGCGTCCCGTGGAGCATCCACTGGGCGAGAAGCTCCGTTCGAACGAGCTCGGATTGGTTTCTCATGGATTCATGAAGCTGTTCCACATTGTTCAGCAGCATATCGATGCCGTCATGGATCCATTGGATATCCGGCTTGGCATCGGACGTGGAGTTTGCGAACGCAACCGTTCCCTTCAGCTTTTCCGACAAGAAGGTGATGGAGCGCAAGGAACGGCGAGAACTCCAGAAGAACAACAAGGAGAGGAGTGCCAATAGCAGCAATGTATACGTTATCAATTTTTGTTGGAATAAGGAGATATGGCGCGTCAAAATATGATACTCGTTCGAATAGTATACCGACCAATTTTCAGTAGTCAGCTTGGCTGTATTGACGAACCATCTCTGGTGGGGAAGCCGAACTTGAAAATCGCTGTCCTGCTGCTCCCGGCTCGCTTGATAAAGCTGTCCGCTCAGCGCGGGATTGGACATGCCCAATAGAAGCTGCCCATGCTCGTCGAGAATCCGAATGTCTTGCTCCGAGGAGACCGTTTGGCCGAACAGAAGCTTCGACAGCAGCGGTTTATCAACGAGCAGCACGAGATAATAGTCAGACGGCTTCTCGGGGGTTGCAGGCAGAATAAGAGCCAGGGAGTCCAAACCATCCAGCGAATGATTAAAGAAGCGCAAGTATTGGGGGTGGAATGACTCCACGCGCTCCAGCATGCGCTGGTCGGCAAAGGATTCATTGCGGACGATTCCGGCTTTGGAATCGACGACAAGATCGTGCTTCAAATTAATCAGATAAGATCGCTGGATGAGCGGTTCGGTGGACATGAAATTGGATTGGGCGACGAGTGCAGCATGGTTGATGAGCGGATCGTTGCTTGTATTGAAGAACCAGTTCTGAATATTCTGATCGGCATACATGCTGAGCCCGTTGGCTTTCAAATTGCCGAGAATCATTTCGGCCTTCGAAGCCAGGTTGTTGACTTCGTTCTGCGAATTGCTGCGAACCTCCAGCATGGTATATTTTGCGAATTCCGCAGACAGTAAATAGACGAAAGGAATAATGGAACAGATCAGAACGGTGGTCAGTAAAAGAAAGGTTCGAAAATAGGTCTTCTGTAAAATGGGTTTGATCTTCATATAATGCCAGCACCCCTTGCTGATGGATTGACGGTTTAAGGGCATAACGTAACGGTTCGATAGAAGAAACGAACCGGGACCTCCTTACTCAATCATATCCTGACCCTTGTGTGAAGTCCTCATTTTGACAAAGTAGAAATTAAGATGATACCGGAAGTCCGATTGCCGCACAATCCTTAGGTTGAGTACCCTTTGTGACACAATGAGGACTATTCCGAATGCCTCCTTCCGTACATAATAAACACTGTCAGGATATGGCCACATCGGACAGACCAGCTCGAATGGAGGGATACTATAATTTGAGAATGTTTAGGGATCTTGTAAAGAACCGGGGCTTGTATACGATGGCGATACCGGGAATCATCTTTCTCGTTGTCTTCTCCTATATTCCTCTGTCCGGACATTTGCTAGCGTTCAAGGACTTTCAGATCAGCAAAGGCATATGGGGCAGTGATTGGGTGGGTCTGGACAACTTTCGCTTCTTTTTCTCCAATCGGGATTGGATTCAAGTTACGGTCAATACGGTTTATTTAAATGCGCTGTTCATTATTTTCGAAATGGTCTTTGCGCTTCTCATTGCGCTGTTCTTGAATGAGATTCGCTTGAAATGGTTTAAACGCACGATCCAATCCGTCGTCTTCCTTCCTTATTTCATTTCCTGGGTCGTCGTTGGGTATATGACATTCATTCTATTCAACAATACGGACGGTCTGATTAACCGCGTGCTGAGCATGAGCGGACTTCAATCCGTCGATTGGTACCAGACCCCGTGGGTGTGGCCGATTATTCTAACCTTAACGCGAATATGGAAGAGTGCCGGTTACTACTCGATTATTCTGCTCGCTGCCATAACCGGTTTCTCCTCCGACTATTACGAGAGCGCCCGTCTGGACGGAGCCACGAGGCTGCAGCAGATGAAATACATTACGCTGCCTTTGCTGAAGCCGCAAATCATCATTCTCGTCCTCTTGGGAGTCGGACGGATTTTCTACGGGGATTTCGGCATGATCTACGGAATTATCGGGGACAACGGGATTCTATTCCCGACGACCGATGTCATCGATACATACTCCTATCGGGCGTTAAGACAGCTTGGTAATTTCAGCATGTCATCGGCTATCGTATTCTATCAGTCTATTATGGGGCTAATCGCCGTCGTTTCGTTTAATGCGCTGGTTCGGAAAATCGATAAAGACTCCAGATTATTTTAAGAGGTTGTTCAAAATGTCATCCTTCCATGAACGGACTCTTTGAACACGTGCATTAATTTTTCGAAATCCATAGGGAGGTGAACTTCATATGAATCGTCCGGTTGCTCTGATCCCGCCCCCACGAGTCCGACGGACAAACGGGTTCTCCGATAAAATGGCGGTGTTCTTGTTCGGGCTGTTTTTGATTCTATTTGCGCTGGTTTGTTTGTTTCCTTTTTGGCTGATGGTCATCAATTCGTTCTCCAGCACCCGAAGCTTGGCGGTGAACGGATACTCCGTATGGCCGGATGAATTTACGCTGGAGTCGTATCGTTTCCTCCTCCAGGGCAAACAAATGTTTACCAGCTATGGCGTCACCATTGCGGTAACAGTCATCGGAACCGTAATCGGCTTCGTTGTCACCGCGTTGTTTGCATACGTGCTGGCCCATCCGAAGAACCGGTACGGCGGCTTCCTCTCGTTCATGACCTACGTACCGATGGTCTTCGGCTCGGGGCTCGTCGGCTTCTATCTTCTGGTCGTTCAATGGCTGCATCTGAAAGATACGTTGTGGGCGCTTGTGCTCCCTTACGTCATGAATCCGTTCTTTGCGTTTATCTTAGTCTCGTTCTATCGCTCGTTGCCTTATGAGCTGAACGAATCGGCTAACATGGACGGCGCCGGAGAGTGGACGATCTTCTTCAAAATTATCCGGCCGATCTCAACGCCGGTTATTGCGACGATCAGCTTGTTCTACGCGCTGCAATATTGGAACGATTGGTGGCTGTCGCTTCTGTTTATCGACAACAGCGATATGTACCCGCTGCAGCTGCTTCTTCGGCAGCTCATGTCGCAGATGCAGCTCACGTCGCTCAATCACGGGAATGTGCTGACGCTGCCGCCGGCGGAAGGGGTCAAGTTGGCAACGGTATGCCTGACGATCGGCCCGATTATACTCGTCTATCCGATGGTTCAAAAATATTTCGTCAAAGGTCTGACCCTCGGCTCGGTAAAAGGTTAAGATTGGGGCTCTACGCAAATGGCTGAGCGCGTTATAGATTGGCCCAGCCGCTTATACATAAGTTGATTATTTGAAGGGAGTCATTTACATGGCCAAATCAAAACGCAAATTCTTGGTGACGGCGCTGCTCGGACTAGCCATCGCTTTGTCCGGGTGCTCCGGATCCGGCGGGGAGGCCTCCGCGCCGGGCGATGCCGGGGAAACCGGCGATCCGTCCCTTGAACCGGTCACTTTGGAGGTTGTCATTCCGGGGGCAAAGGGAGCTAACTATGACGAGGTGCTGACCGAAGTCAACAAGCGATTAAAAGCCGAAATCAATACGCAGGTTAAATTTACATTTGTCGACTTTGCCGATCTAAATCAGAAGACCAACGTCATGCTGGCTTCGGGAGAGAGCGTGGATTTGATGTTTGATGCCCCGTGGCTGCATTTGGACACGATGGCTTCCCAGGGCTATTACGAAGAATTAAGCGAACTGCTGGACCAATACGGCCCTAATGTGAAAAAGACGAGGCCGCAACAAATGTGGGACGCGAACAAAATTAACGGTAACATCTACGGTGTTCCCTTGGGAAGCGCCTATACCCAACAGAGATCGATTTTCATCCGAAAGGACCTGAGGGAGCAGTTAAACTTGCCGCCCGTAAAGACGTATGAAGATCTAAAAGCTTATCTCTACGCCGTTCGTGACAGTAACTCCGGCATCACTCCGCTCCTCGCGGGCGCTGACGACGTCACCTACAGCTGGGTCAACTGGCTGATCCGGGACGATACCGGCGTCAACATTCGTCCAACGAATTTTGCTGGCGCCAGCTTGATGCTGTATTACAAGGGCAACGATGGCAAGGTCTATAACTTCTTTGAAACCCAGGAACCAAAGATCTGGTCCGGCATCCAGGATGTCCGCCAGCTGTTCGTTGACAAAGTCATGTCGCAGGACGTTTTGACGAATAAAAGCAGCCCGGGAGATATGCAGCTCCAGAACAAAGTTGCGGCCACGCCCCAAATGGCCTTTGGCATTCCCAAAACGTACAACGACCAGTTGAAGCAGGTCGTGCCCGATGGAGAACTGGAAGCCGTCCGTCTATTCGATCTGACGCCTGGAAAGAACCTATCCAATTACAAAATGGATAATTTCATCTGTATTGTGAAGACGAGCAAACATAAAGACCGTGCGATGATGTTCCTCGATTGGGCCAACCGGCAGGAGAATTATGATTTGTTGGAGCACGGCATCGAAGGCGTGAACTGGAAAGCGGCCGGCGAGCATCAATACGACACGCTGAACAACGATGGCGGCATTGTCTCGTTCCAGCTCATGTTGAATCCAACGTTAGAGCGGGAGTGGGCCGGTATCGACGAAGAGACCCGAGAGTATAGTCAATTCATTACGCAAGCCGACAACTTCACGAAGGATATCATGACCGGCTTCACTTTCGATCCGACGCCGGTGAAGAACGAAGTGGCCCAGTTCGCGACCATTCAGGCCAAATATTATAGCGGATTATTTAACGGTGCGCTTGATCCGGACGAATACTTCGCCAGATTCAAAACGGAAGGCGAAGCGGTGCTGAAGCAAATCCAGACTGAACTGCAGAATCAGGTAGACGCCTTCTTGGCAAAATAAAAGGGTTCCCTGTCCATTGAGAACGGCGACACGAAAAAAAGGACCGCTTCCTATACGGAGCGGTCCTTTTCGTTATGTTCTAGCAGCTGCCGGGGAAGGGGGGACAGGGAACAAACCTGACGAATCGTCGCAGCCAAGTGTTCGGCCATTTGCCGATGCTTCTTGACGGAGGGGTGTCCGCAGCCTCCCATGCCGTCTTCCGGCCGTTTAATGAGCGGGAATTCGACGAAATGAATATTGTTGTCGCCTTCTTCGTTAAGGCTTTTGACGAGAGCCTTCAAATGGGGGGCGGGGCAGAGGGTCATCGGACCGATTGCGCAGAACAATGGGACGGACGGATATCTATTGCGAATAAAACCCGTCAATTTGCGATATTGTTCAAGGTAATCCGCAGGCTCGATGGGCACGGACCAATCATTGGTCCCGAGATTTAGGACAACGAACTCAGGATGAAACGGGTCCATGGCTTCTTGATCGAGATCAGGACAGATGGTTTTCATGAAATAATCCGACATGCGGCCTTCCTTGCCACCGCCGAAATTCTGATAGCATCCCGTACCAGATGCGCCCACAATCAATGTTTCGGCATTCAGAAGTTGACCGGTCAGCGAGCTGTAAGCAAGCGCGATATTTTCGCGAGAAGCATCGCAGTCGCAGGGAATCTGCGCTTCGTTGCCGAAGCCGCAGGTGATCGAATCGCCGATGACGAGCAGACGATGGGGAAGAGGGGCTGGCGGGCTCAGAAAAGCTCCGTTCTCCGTCGTCAAATCGGTAAATTTAATGCTGCCGAATGCCGCTTCCGTACGCTTCTGCAGCGTTAAGGTATGGGGCGCGTCTTCAAGGTCATCCGCAAGCTGGTACAGCCGGTTATCCGGATCGATTCTCATCACCCTTACCGGAAGATCGTCGATATAGACGTTAAGCCAGCTTTTCCCCTCTCCGTTGACATCCTCGATCTCGGCCGTTATTTCCCGTCCATGAAAGCGCACGGTTATCGCACTGCCGGGAAGAAAACAAGAGATGCCATCCGGCTCTTGATGAAAGAGCCCGTGTCTCAGACTGGAAGTCGAAAAGTCGAATTTCATAACGCATTCCTTCCTTTCATTGATCTATTTGAGCTGACAACGTTAGGCGTAAGGGTTCTCGCAAGTAGACTCCCGGATCACCAAAGAAACACCCGACAATATTTTCGTGTTGCGTCCATGAGTTTTGCCTAGAATAACCTGGTGAAGTAAATTCGCAGCGTTTCTGCCGATTTCCTCGAAATCTTGCCGGACGGTAGACAGTCCGATCGATAAGTTGCTGGAATGGTCCCAATCGTCGAATCCCATAATGGAAACATCCTGCGGAATTCTAACGCGGCGGTCGGTCAGCTTCTCGATCATTTCTATGGCAAGTTTGTCATTGCAGCAAAACAAAGCGGTAACATCCCGCTTCAAAATACTGTCGGCTAGTGCGTCATAGTCCACGCGGGTCAGCAAGTTATCGTCGGTTACCGGAAATCCTGCCTGACGCATGGCACTGCAGTAGCCGGCGAACCGCTCCTGCTCGGAGTGAAGAAAGAAGTGATAGCTTGCAAACTTTATTTTGGTGTGCTTCAGACGCATCAGCTCCCGGGTGGCCAGGATCGCCCCGTCGTAGTTGTTGCTTCCGGAAAAATAGCTGGGATGATCCACATTGTACCGGTCTACCAACAGATAGGGGATGTTGTTTTGTTCGATGATTAGGTAGTTATCCTTGCTCTGGATCGGATCGAACGGATAAATCAAGAAGCCGTCGACTTTCCGGTCCAGCATTTTCTGAATGGATGATTGTTCAACGGCCAAATTTTCATTGCTCCATTCCACAATTAAGGAGTAATTGAATTCGGCTGCCACTTGCTGCGCGCCTTTGATGATTTTCATATACGATACATCGTAATTGTCCTCTGCCGATAAGATAAACGCGATCAAGTGACTCGAACGGTCCGCGGCTTGAGCTCCGTTTACAAAAGAGCCTTTTCTTTTGATTCGGGTGATTGCGCCTTCGTTTGCCAGCTCCGTCATCGCTTTTCGAATCGTTATTCCGCTTACATGAAATTGTTTCATCAAGTCTTCTTCATTCGGCAGTTTATCGCCGGGTCGAAGCTTGCCGACTTGAATCTGATGCAGCAGCGCTTGTTTAACCGTCATGTACTTCGGCTCGTTCACAATCATTCTCCTCTTTTTACAAACTGATGATAAGTTTGGCATGTTAAATGATTATATAAAAGTATACTTTATTAATATATTAAAATCAAGCCTGCAATCTATGATTACGTTATATATATATTATAGTAGAGAATTGCTTTATAATTGACTGAATTCATATGAATTGATAATATAAATATAGGTTTATTGATAAAATAAAGTATACTTTATTATTCGTGAGTAGTGAGTGCTATACTGATAGTCAATGCAAAAGCTGAAGGGAGGGATTATGTTGGAGTTTAGCTTTGCCGAATTCGCCAGGCTGATGGGGAGATTTGATCTGACCGAGAGAGAGAAGCCGAAATGCGCCTGGGTCAACAGCGCGGTTTTTCTTGCCTTCCGAGGTACGGCCGTCTCGATGACGGCTGAGGATTCCGATGGCCAGGATTACGTTGAAATTGTAGTGGACGGTGTCGCTCGTAATTGGATCAACTTGAAGAAGGGGGTTCATCAATACATAATCGAACAGGGACTGCCGGAGGGTGAACACACTTTAGAGATCCACAAGCGAACGGGGATCCTGACCGGAAGTATAGCATTTCATCAGTTTTCGCTGCCTGACGGCGGAAGCTTCCTTGCCCCGCCCGCGGCAAAACCACTCCGGCTTGAGTACTTTGGGGATTCCATCACGGATGGAGCAGGGATCGGCCATCCGCATGTGCTCGCTGAAGCTCCGCATCTTGACGACGGATACATGTCCTATGTCGGAATCAGCGCCAGAATGTTGAATGCGGAATATCATACGATGGCCATTTGCGGGATCGGCGTTTGGCAGGATGCGGTAGGGAACAAGCAAGGATTGCCGGAACATTTTTCTGGGACCCTCGGCAAAGGGACGGCGCCATGGGACTTTTCCCGGTATACTCCTGATGGAGTCGTCATTAATTTGGGCCAGAACGATTATTCTACGCCAATTGATGATGAGGCGTATATTGCCGCTTATATTGAATTCATCCAGGTTATCCTGGAAAAGTATAACGATCCCTACGTCTTTTGTTGTGTTGGAACCATGAATAACAACTATCTTGCCAGCGTGAATAAGGTCGTCTCCTATTTCAGTCAAAGCGGAAACGGGAAAGTATTCGTGGTTGATCTGGGGTTGATTCATCCGGAGGTCGAAGGATGGGGCGGCCGATATCATCCCGGCTATCAGACGCATTACCGAATGGGCTTGGAGCTTGCCTCTTTTATATCCGCCAAGACTGCTTGGGAATTGCTTAAGCGTCCGTCGATCGCCACGGAATGCGTGTTTTGAAATCGCTCGAAAAACAGGATTGTCACGAGGATGCTGCCGAATTGTTGTCCGATCAGATTTATGATCCCATGATAAGAAAACCCTTGATATTCAAGGGTTTTTAGCTTTTTTAGTGACCTTTTTGTACTGTCCACTCTGGTTTTGGGGACAAACTATCGCTTAAAGGCTTATATCCTATATTGTTAACCAGGAATGAATCCTTTACTAGGATTGACGTTCCCCTCGAGGACTAGAAATCGGGCATGTCATATTTGATTATCATGGCAAAAAATGATTTCGTCCATAGAAATAGATCAGATCTTGGTAAAAAATATCATTAATGGTGATTTACTTGTTGAGTAATTTAGGCGTAACATAAGAGGATACAAGAAGGGATGACTCTGGCCAGTGGTTATAAAGATGTATATTGTCTCTGATCAATGGACTATTTCAATGATGAAGTAGTATTTTTGTTTTAAAAAATGTAAGCGCTTAACAACTCTTATGCCAATTAGTCGGTTTATCAAAAAAATCAAAGAATTCCCTTACTGAAATGGAGGAGGTGATGTGAAAAAGTAATACGATTAAGGCTATCATTTTTTAAGTTTACAACGACAACGAATGTAAGCTGAGGCCATCTTATGGCTCAGCTTATTTCGTAATAAGCAACGTAGGCAGATGTGGCGATGGCAGGACTTTTTCTTTTATCGCATATTAAAAAAACATACATATGGAAGACATTTAGAGAATCAACAAAGCGTAATCAAACTGATTCTAATTCAAACCAAATAAAGGGATGGAGGGTTCCAATGAAGCGAATACCGATGATGATGCAATTGGCATTGATCCTGTTCTGCATCATGGCCATTCCGATGGCGATATTAACCTGGTATAGCAGCTCTCAAATTCTACGGAATTCAGAGCATGCCTTCGCGGAAACTTCACTTGCAGAATTAAATGCCAATCGCGAGCTTAACGAGAATGCCTTAAACAATTTGTCCCAGAATACGGTACGGCTTGGCGGCACCGACATCTTCGATCGAATTCGACCGTTCAAGTCCCTTGCCGAACTCAAAACGAATTACATGAATGTGAGCAAAGCGATGGCGGTTCTCAAAGAATTGTTGAATCTGAATCAAAGCGTCGATGGGGCGTATTCGTCTTTCTTTTATCTCGACGATGCGAATTACGTGATTTCGACGGATAAAGGCATTACGAGTTTGGACAAATACGAGTCCATCGACTGGCTGAACGAGGCGCTTATCGAGCAAAAAGGGATACGCGGCGTATGGTATCCGCGCAGGCTTGATTCGGGAGTGAACGTTCTATCGTTCGCGCTGCCTTTAAACCGGCTTTCAACCGCTACTCGCGGAACGATCGTTATCAATTTGAAGGAGGAGCAAATTGAGCAGTATTTGCAATCAACCAAGTCGGGTAAGCAAGGCTATCTGCTCATGAAGCCAAGCGGGGCCATCATCTCACATCATGACAAGAGTTTGTTGCTCAAGAGCGCCTATGGTGAGCCGTTTATTCGCGAAATTATCGAGGAAGAATTGCCAGAAGGGTACACGTTCCGCGAACTTAACGGAGAGCGGTTGCTGTACGCGTGGTCACGCTCGAAAGAATTCGATTGGACTAACGTGAGTATATACTCGGTCGACGAACTAATGAATAAACCGCATTCTATGCAGAGAGGGATCATTTTCCTTACGATTGTCATTATTTTTGCGGGATCCATACTGACCGTTTTTATGGCAACGTGGTTGTCCAAGCCAGCCAGGGAATTGGTCCGAACGATTCGCGGACGCGTCAATCCGGGGGTGCAGGATAAAAATGAGCTTGTATTCCTGGAGGCGGCATTCAGACGAATGCAAGAAGAGGAGGAAGGGCTTTATAAGCTTCTGAGCATCCGCGAGCAGGATGCCCAGAGCCACGCGATTCATGGTTTGTTGCGGGGGGAAGTGACGCCTCAGGCCGAAGAAATCTTCCCGGCCTCGCACTTTCTGGCTGCCGTCGTTTCTATCGATGGCTATCGAAATTATATCAGCCGGAACAATCCGGAAACTCGCAGCTACCATCGCTACCTGCTTCTCTCGAAATGTGATCATTTGTTCCCGAAAGAAGTTTATGTTCGCTGCGTCTATCATGGTGACGGTCACTTTGTAATTCTGATCAACTACAGACAGGAGGAAGATGGCAACCATAGAAAAGGCATTCATAACGCTCTGGATATGATTAGGAACACTGCGGCTGAATTGCTGGGGCACTCCGTAACCATCGGGGTAAGTAGTCCGGCAGATTCGATAGGTATGGTCTCGGGATTGCTTGCAGAGGCATTGGAGGCGATCAAACAGCGGATGATCGCCGGCAGCGGCGGTATAACGTACTGGAAGGAGGAGGAACCGCGGGAGAAAAAATATCTCTATCCCGCTAACAGCGAAAGACGAATACTCAACTTCCTTGGCAATGCCGATCTGGACAGCATCATCGAAGAACTGAGAATCATTCGCGACGAAATTCGCTCTGCCGAATACGTGTCCTACGATAACATCTTGTTCATCTATCATCAATTGGTCGGCGTGACCATTAAACATCTGAGAGAGAATAATGTCAGCACAGCGCGGATATTCTCGAGACGGGGCAACATTTACGCTGCCTTGGCTTCTTTTGATACGCTTGATGAGCTTGAAGAATATGTTATTGGATTTTACAGCGAGATCGTTCACTACCTTACGTGTTCGCCAGTCGCGTCCAACAAATACGCCGAGCGAATCATTCATTATTTGAACGAGCGCTATCGTGAAGAAATCGTTTTTGAAGAGATGGCTAAGGATATCGGAATCAGTTACTCCTATATGCGAAAGATTGTCTACGAACAAACGGGGAAAAGTATATCGGATTATCTTAATTCGCTGCGAATTGAGAAGGCAAAAGAATTGCTTCTGAACAGTAACCTGTCAATCGGGCAGATTGCTTCCGAGGTAGGCTGCATGAATGTTCGAAGCTTCAATCGCTTGTTTCGAAAATTTGAAGGTATGCCGCCGAGCAGCTATAAGATGCAGAGGTCCAGAACATCGTGAGGGCTCAACCAATCCGATTTCACAGGTATAAGTGAAGCGTTATATATCGCAACATTTGATGCGATTAGTCAATACTGATTCTTGCACTCTTTTGAATATCGAATCGGCTAAATATGGAATCAATCATGACGAAAATGTATCAATATTCGGCGTTTACTTGCGGACGAACGGGGCGATATGATAAGTCCGACCTCGAGGTCACCGAACTAGGAAACCGAGTCGGGGAGATCGTGAACGGAGGAGGTGAGATTTTGAAAGGTCTAGTCACTGCATCCAAAAATGAAACCGCTTCAACCTCCTTAACAGATAAGAAACTGGGGATTCTTTATTATCTTCGTCGGGATTGGCAGCTCTACTTCCTGCTCCTCATTCCTCTCTCGTTTGTGTTGGTTTTTAAGTATGCGCCCATGAGCGGTCTCGTGCTTGCATTTAAGGATTTTAAGATTGCCAAGGGATTCTGGGGCAGCGAATGGGTCGGATTCGAAGTGTTTCAAGACATATTCGCAAAATCCGAATTCAGCCGCGCAATTCGCAACACGCTTCTGCTGAATGTGTCGGACCTCTTATTTAGCTTTACAATGCCGATTGTGCTCTCATTGTTACTTAATGAGGTCAAGAATGTTCTATTCAAGCGCGTAAATCAGACCCTGCTCTATTTGCCGCACTTTCTGTCCTGGGTCATTATCGGCGCAATTGCTTATCAATTATTGGGTGAAGGAACCGGCATGATCAATAATTTGATCGCGCATCTGGGTGGGACACGCATCCCGTTCCTTCAAGAAGACGTCAATTGGCTGATCAGTTATGTCTTCATTGGGGTATGGCAGAGCATGGGGTGGGGGACGATCATCTATCTGGCCGCAATAAGCGGCATTAACCCAGAGTTGTATGAAGCGGCGGTCGTGGATGGTGCAGGCCGGTGGCGGAAAATGTGGAACATAACCCTGCCCTCGATCCGAGTCACGATCGTGACATTGCTGATTTTGAATTTGGGCCACGTGATGGCAGGTTCCTTTGAGCGTGTTTTTGCCTTAGCGAATAAGGCAACCACGGAGTATACCACAACGATTCCCGTTTTGGTATATCGCTGGGGCATCGAAGGCGGGAACTTCAGCCGAGCAACCGCTCTCGGGTTGTTCCAGGCTGTCGTGGGGCTCGTCCTTATATTAATTGCTGATCGGGTTGCCAAGAAACTGGGCGAAGACGGTGTCATTTAGAAAGGAGGGAAGCGATGAAAACATCCGTTAGCAGCTATGCCGTTCGCCGCAGCAGGAAACTGGACATATGGGATATCCTGATCCGTCTCTTTCTTATTGCTGCCTCACTTGCTTGTTTGCTTCCATTCGTTCATGTCGTTGCAAAATCTTTAAGCGAAGACGCGTACGTCATTGCTAACAAGGTGTTTCTCTGGCCAGCGGGTTTCACTCTGGAGGCCTATGGCAAAGTTTTCGCTGATCAGAGTATCCTGAAGTCTCTTTATGTAAGCGTTGTTATTACGGTGCTGTTCACCATGATCGGCATGATCGCCACTATTTGTGCAGCATATCCGCTATCGCGAAAGCAGCTTAAGGGCCGTTCATTTTTTACCTTCATCTTTATGTTTACGATGTTTTTTGGCGGCGGCATTATTCCCGAGTATATGCTGATCAACAGCCTGGGGATGCTCGATACGATATGGTCCCTCATCTTGCCGTTGTCCTTTAGTGCGTTCAACCTGCTGATATTGAGGACTTCGATCTCCAGCAATATTCCGGTCAGCCTGGAAGAGTCGGCTCGGATGGATGGGGCGGGGCATTTCCGGATCCTGTTCAGCATCGTACTGCCGCTCTCAAAGCCGATTCTGGCGACATTGTCCCTTTTTTACGCGGTCGGTCGATGGAACGCTTATCAGGATGCCCTATTCTACATTAAGCATAATGTCGATCTGCGGCCGTTGCAGTTGAAATTGTATTACTTGGTTGTTCAGGCAAGCGAGAGCTTTCAACTTGAGATGACGCAAGTCTCGCTGAGCAATCCGGAAGTACTCAAAGCAGCATGCGTTGTATTTGCGACGTTGCCGATCATTTGCGTCTATCCGTTCATTCAGAAGTATTTTGTCCAGGGAGTCATGCTTGGGGCTATCAAGGAATAGCGCTTAAAGATTCTTTTGCAGCGATAGGATGAGATTTAAAAAGGGGGATATACGATGAGCAAACGAAAAATCATGTCTATGTTTATGGCTTTACTATTCATTGCCGCTCTTATGGCAGGCTGTACGGGGAATAGTACCAATAGCTTGAAGGAGCCTTCTCCATCCGACGAGGGTACCAGCCCAAACCCAAACGCCGCAGGCAGCTATCCCGATTATTCGCAAGGCTTCCCGGAACGAGTTACCATGGAAATTCCCGTGTATGAACGTGCGTTCGAAGGCTGGAACGTAACCGATAACTACTACACGCGCTGGATTCAGAAGGAATTCGGCGACAAATACAATATCGAAGTGAAGTTCACCCCGATCGCCCGCACAAACGAAGTTACGACTTATCAGCAGCTGCTCGCAGCTGGCAAGGCGCCTGATATCATTTTTCACTATGACATGCCGCAGGCGCTTGCTTACTACGGAGAAGGTGTTATGCAGGAGCTGGACTGGAAAGAGATTGAACACTATGCGCCAACCTATTGGGGCAATATGAGCGAGACGATTCAGCAATATGGCGTCGTCGATGGAAAAAATACATTTTTCTTCGGTAAGCGTCCGGACTTAAATAACTATGGCAACTTTGTCAATATCATTCGTAAAGACTGGGTGGAGAAAGTGGGGATGAAGGTTGAGGACTTGACCTCGCTCGAGAAGTACAATGAAATGCTCATGAAATGGAAGGAAGCAGGAATCGGCGTTGCCGGGGCCGGTCTGACACGAAATGTGTTCAACTACAGCTATGGCTTCCGGGATTGGCCGACCGACCCGAAGGTCCACGCACTTTATGCAGATCTATCTGTTGCGGACTTTACGACCTCGGCAACCGAAGGATGGTTGCGTAACTTAAGTTATCAATATCATAATGGGCTTATTGACAAAGAGTTCTATCTTCGCGACGATGATAATAAGCTTAAGGCCGAGTTTGTTGCGGGCAATACAGGCACGTACGGACTGTACATTACCAATAACACCGACGTGTTTGAAGCAACACTGAAGAACAATCCAGGAGCTGAATTTGCTGTCATTCCTCCAGGGACTGGCGTGCCGGAGGGCAATGTGCCGCAAGGCCGCGCCGACTGGACGTTTGGCTTGATCATGGGAATCAACCATGCATCAACGGCGGAGGAGCGCGCAGCCGTATGGATGTACCTCGACTGGATGAGCCAACCGGAGAACCTGATGTTCCTGCAGAACGGAGTAGAAGGGGAAAACTATACGCTTGATTCCGATGGTCTGCCGGTAAAAGACCCGGATTTCAAGGGCGAATCCGTACTCTCCCAGAACAATAACAAGGACTATTGGGCACTTATAACGGAAGCGCCTACATTTGAGACACCTGATCTCACGCTGAAAGCCAACAAAAACAACTGGACGCCTGCCGGTTACGAGCAAATTGTCGAAGACATGATAAAATATCGGCAAGAAATAAAACCGTACCAGATCCAGGACCCGCTGTTCACCGTAGTTCTTGAGAAAGTAAACGAGTATAAGGCAGATTTAAACAACCTCTTCCAGGAGCTGTATCTGGACATTGTCCTTGCGCCGGAAGACCAGTTTGATGCGAAGTACGAAGCGGCCAAGCAGAAATTCCTCGATGCGGGCTATCAAGAGATCTTGGACGAGAAGCAAAAAGCGATCGACGCCGGCCAATTCCGGTAATCGGGATCATGTAAAGGAAAACTTCGGAGCTCCTGCCGCAAGCGGGAGCTCTTGCTGAGAAGGAGGGCAATATGAACCTGAAATTGGAACTCACATCGGAAGATCTAAAGCAAACCGCGGAGCGCGTTGCAGACTATACGTTCGGCATGGATTTGACATGGGACTGGCCGGGCGGCGTTGCATTCTATGGCGTCAGCCGGCTGCTCGATGTGACGGGTGAGCATGCTTACCTGAAACGGATGATCGATTGGGTGGAGGAATACCTGGAAGCGGGCCTTCCAGAGGGATGGACCGTGAACACCTGTGCAATGGGGCATATGCTGCTCACCCTGTACGAAGAGACGAAGGATCAAAAATATCTGGACATTATTTCAAGCAAGATCGATTATTTGGAACATCACGCTCTGCGGTTCGGAGACCGGGTCCTTCAGCATACGGTGTCGGCTAACAATGACTTTCCCGAGCAGTGCTGGGCGGATACCCTGTTCATGGCGGCATACTTGGAGCTTCGGGGCGGCGTGCTGCTTGAGAAGAAGGCACTTATTGACGACGCGCTCCATCAATTCGAACGGCATATTCATTACCTGCAGGATGAGGATTCCGGTCTGTGGTACCACGGATACAACCATGTCAAACAAGACCATATGTCCGGCATCCATTGGGCGCGCGCCAACGCATGGGCGGCCTATACGATGTCGCGTGCGGCCCGAGGGCTGCATGAAGGTTATCTCTATCCTCCCATGATGCATATATGGAGCTCATTACGCGACTAACTGGCGGCGATCAAACGGCTGCAGCATGAGGACGGCTTGTGGGGGACCGTACTCGATTATCCGGAGGCCTACGGCGAAGTATCCGCGACAGCGGGGATTGCCGCGGCGATGGTAATGCAGGGCAACCCGCTGCATGCGAAATATGTGCGAAAAGCCTTGGATGGCGTTCTTGCCAATATTGCGGATAACGGAAGGGTTCTGAACGTATCCGGGGGTACGGCTGTCATGAACG
Organism: Bacillus sp. FSL K6-6540; assembly: GCF_038007545.1. Lineage (NCBI taxonomy): Bacteria > Bacillati > Bacillota > Bacilli > Caryophanales > Bacillaceae > Bacillus > Bacillus sp. FSL K6-6540. The sequence goes on along the minus strand of NZ_JBBOXH010000001.1, from coordinate 5,526,362 downwards.
ATATCGAAGGATATCTCGGCATCGACCGAAAGTGGGCGCAAGGATGGGGGCAAGGACTGACACTTGCGTTCCTGGCAGCCGTCATTGAAGCACTAGAATCGCAAGCTTAGCGGCGGCAGCGATTAGATCGTATAAACTGGCCGAGGTCAGCAAAAACGTCACTTTTGGGATGATTCCTGTAGTAAACAGGAGTCATCCTTTTTATTTCCAGAGGTATTTATACTGGCCATAAGTCAGCGAACGCCTGCATCACCTATAAAGACGAATCCAAGTTTAACCTTTATACTATAATCATTCCTGAGCTATGATAACGGAAATATTCTTTTTTTGCGAAACCGCTTACTTCTATAGGGGAGGCCTGACGATGAATATCAAGCCAAGGTACCGAGGCCTTAGGCAATTAACGTGGCAGTCGATCCGGGTCAGGATGATTGGAGGACTACTGCTGGTCGTCATGCCATTGATCGGATTTCTGTTCTATTCCAACATATACGCTATCGATGTAGTCCGTAATCAGGTAGCAAGTTCCAACAAGGATTTGCTGGTGCTCTACAGGGATCAAATTGATGCAAAACTGAAAGAGGCCGATGATTATCTCATTGAATTAATGATTGGAACGGATCTGAATGAATTGGATTATGCCTTGAATCCGGAAGAACGATTTTTCGCGTCTCAGCGCATTGCTGCCAATCTCTCCAGCTCGATTTCACGATATAGCGTCCTGGACGGTCTGTACGTGTACGAGCCTTCCAGCGACAACTATTATTATTCGTTCCAGAGCCGTTCGACGTACGAGGACCGGCAGTATATTAGGTCGCATGTATACGAGACTTTCAAGGCCGGTGCATCCCCTTTGGAATTAAATCGTAAGAAATGGTACGTCCAGAATTACAACGGCCAAACCTACCTTATCCGTCTATTGAAGATGAAAAATGGTACGACAGTAGGTGCTTGGTTGAATGCTCGCTCCTTTCAAACCCCGCTTGAGCTGCTAAGCGTTGGGAATAAAGGAGCCGCCCTCCTAATCGATGACCGAGGAAAAGCGATGGTCAACCAAACCTTTATCGACGATAGCGGTGTGGAGGTGCAGCTCAATCCGCAGTCCTATTATTTAACGGGAACCTCCAGCCGTTATTTGACGGTCGGGGAACACTCGCGGTTGGGCGAGTTCAGCTTGTATGCTTTTATTCCGGAAGAGACGATATTGCAGCACCTGCCCATCTTAAAAACCATTTCTACCCTATTGCCTTTCGGGTCCGTGGTTATTCTGATCATCGGATTGATTTTGCTTCGAAAGTGGCTGCTGGTTCCCATAAACCGACTGCTCAGAGCGATGAATCGGATCGAGCAAGGCCATGTCGACACGCAAATCCGGGAGTATCCAACCTCCATCGAGTTTCGAGCCATGAACGATACGTTCAATAGCATGGTCGGACAAATCAAAAGCCTCCGGATCAACATTTATGAAGAGCAACTGAACAAGCAAAAAGCGGAGCTTCAGCATTTGCAATTGCAGATCAAACCGCATTTTTACATCAATGCCTTGAATATGATACATACGTTGGCCCGCAGAAACGATGTGAGGCGGATTGAGGACATGTCGCTTTATATGGTCCGTTATTTTCGCTACATGTTTCAAAGCAATTTGACGTTCGTTTCGTTAAAGGATGAAATCCAGCATATTCGCAATTATCTGAACATTCAGGAGCTGAGGTTTCCGGGTCAAATTATCCATGAAATTGAGGTGCCTGATTTTCTTCTGCGGACTCCTGTTCCCCCACTGGTTATGCAGACGCTCGTGGAGAATGCGATGAAGCACGCCATATCGCTCGATGAGCCGGTTCGGGTCCAAGTCCGGGTGGAAATGGATGAGTCTCCGGAACGAGGACTCATCATTCAAATTCAAGATACAGGTCCCGGTTTTAAAGAGGGAATGATTGAAAAAATCGCTGCCGATGAACGGATCATCGACGAGGAGGGAGAGCATATCGGCTTCTGGAACTTGAAGCAAAGGCTGCGCCTTCTCTACGGGAATCGGGCAAAGGTGGAGCTGCGAAACGTTCAACCGCACGGAGCCATGGTTGAACTGAAGCTTCCCTTCTCGCCGGATGGGGGCACCACAGTATAGAAAGGAGCATTCCAAGATGCTGAACATGATGATCGTTGATGATGAGAAGCTGTTAACCGACTCGCTAAAGTCGGATGTGGATTGGCAGAGCTTAGGGATCGAAGCCGTTTTTATCGCTTATAACGCCCGCCAAGCCAAGGAAGTGTTTGAACAGGAACGGGTTGATCTTATTTTATGCGATATCGAGATGCCTCAAGAAAGCGGGCTGGAGCTGCTTGCATGGGTCAGGAATAACTACCCGCAAACGGAGACCGTGTTTATGACATGCCATGCCGAATTCAAACTGGCGCAGCGAGCGCTCAAGCTGGGCAGCTTCGATTATTTGCTCAAACCGATTCCGGGCGATGAGCTCCAGCAAGTGATCGGCAAAGTCGTGGAAAAAATCATGAGAGATCAAGAAGTGCAGCAATATAGCCGGATCGGCCAGTTCTGGGCGCGTCATCAACCGCTGCTAGCGGAACGGTTATGGCTTGACGTCATCAACCATACGATCCCTTCGCATCCGGAACACATTCAAAGGGCGGCGGAAGAGCGAAATATTCCCTTCGACCGGCGTATGAGACTTCTTCCGATCCTGATCTCCGTGCAGCGCTATCACAAAACGTTTTCTCCACGCGACGAGAAGATCATCGAATACGCGTTGTTGAACAGCGGCGAAGAAATACTTCATGTCCACGGAAACGGGCTGCTGTTCGGATTAACTGAAGGCACTCTTCTCGCGCTAATTCCTTTTGAGCGGGAAGCGGAATCATATAAAGAGACGCTGCGGAATCGCAGCGAGGAATTCATAGCATCGTGCACGGCATGGTTTTATTGTGACGTGTCGATCTATATTGGGAATGCGGTGTACGGCCATGAAGTGAGCGAAATGGTCGGCCAGCTGGTGCGATGGGACAAAGGCAATGTGACGTTTACGAATAAGGTCTTCGTTTGGGGAAGCAAACAGCGTATCCATGACACCATTAAGATCCCGGACATGAATGCGTGGTCGATCATGCTGAAAGAGGGACAAGGTGTTCAGGTCGTCATCGAGGCCGAGGTTGTTTTGAAAAGCTGGATCGGGACCGAAGGGCCCGGGGCAGAAACGCTTCACCGCTTTCATCACAACTTTCTCCAGATGGTATTTTACGTATTGAAGCTTAAGGGAATCGAGGCTCATCTCCTCTTCGAAAACGAAGCCTCCGAACGATTATACCAACGGGCCGTCCGTTCGGTGTCGGACATGATCCTCTGGGTGAGGCATACCGTCAACACAGCGATGGAATCGATGGGGACGCTGCAGCGAACGGACTCCATCATCGATAAAGTGGAGCAGTTTATTCAGGAACGGATCGAATCGGAAGAGCTTTCACGAGAAACGGTGGCGAACCATGTCTATCTCAATCCCGATTATCTGGATCGTTTGTTCAAGAAAGAGGCCGGGGCATCCGTCACCGAATACATCATGAGGAGGCGTCTGGATCTGGCAAAAGATTTGCTCCTGAAAACCAATTTGCCGATCGGCGCCATCGCTTCGCAAACCGGCTATTCGAATTTCGCCCACTTCTCTAGGAGATTCAAAAAGCAGTTCGGCATGAGCCCTGCCGATTACCGAAAACAAGCTGCCAACGGCTCGATCAAGGAAAAGTCGATTTGATGCAAATTCCATGTCGAAATCGGAGTAGTTGTTGGACATGGTGGCCCGTACAATGAAAACAGGCTCGGAATGATCCGAATCCATAAAAAACAGTACGGGGGATGGATATGAAGAAAAAGTGGGGATGGTTTAGTCTGTTGCTGGCTTTGATGGTCATGATATCGGCCTGCGGGGGGAATGATTCGAAAGGAAATTCCGCAGCAGGCTCAAAAGATGACGGCGTGACTTCCTCTGGTGCATCCGATGCTCCTTATGAAGTGGTTTATGCATACCCGACCTTTGACAGCGTACCGGCCGACATCCAGCTCGTTCAGGATGAAATCAACAAGATTGCCAAAGAAAAAATCAATGTGACAGTAAAGCTGCTGCCCATCAGCAACAGCGCATTCGCCAATCAAGTGAATTTGATGATGTCGAGCGGAGAAAAGCTGGATATGATTGCGATGCTCGGAAACTACAGTACTCAAGTGGCCAAGGGCGTACTTTATCCGATCGGAAATATCATGGAGAAAAATGCTCAGGGAATTATCGACGTCCTTGGCACCGACTATTACAATGCAACCAAAGTGGGGGGCGTAAGTTACGGTGTGCCAAGCATAAGGGACTTAGCGCAGGATTATGGTTTTGTCATGCGAAAGGATTTGGTGGATAAACATAACATCGATCTTGGTCAAGTCCAGACTTTCGATGACTTCGAGAACATTTTCAAGATCATTAAAGAGAACGAACCGGGCATGGCCGGAGCGGCCAACTTGTCGAATGGTTCGATTATGAGCACCTATGCCATACATGACCCGCTCGGCAATAATCTGGGGGTCTTGCTGAACAACGGTCTTGACGATTTGAAAGTCGTTAACTTGTTCGCTTCAGAAGAATATGAGCACATTCTGCGGAAGCTTCGGGAGTGGTATCTCGCGGGATATTTAATGAAAGATGCCGCGACCAGCCCTGAGTCTACAAACGTGCTGGTCAGTAATGGAAAGGCTGCTGGATGGATGTCCGCGATGAAGCCGGGATTTGAAGTCCAGGAAAGCCGGAACGTCGGTATGGAAATGACCGCCGTTCGTACCTTGCAGCCTGTCGCCAAGACGGATACGGTCACGAACGTTGCCGTCGGTGTCACCTCCAATTCGGAAAACCCTGAGAAAGCACTGCAGTTCATGAATCTGCTATATACCGATAAAGAGATTGTCAATTTAATGGTTTGGGGCATCGAGGGCAAGCATTACGTCAAAGTCGAAGGACAAGACGATATGATCCGATATCCTGACGGTGTCACAAGCGATAACGTTGGGTACAAAAATTATGGCTGGATGCACGGAAATCAGTTTCTTACCTATGTGTTCGAGGGAGACGACCCTGGCATTTATGAGCAGATGGACGAGTTTAATAAGTCGGCGGCCAAATCGAAAGCACTCGGATTTTCATTCGATTCCGAACCCGTAAAGAATGAAGTAGCCGCCTGCAATAGCGTGCTTGAGCAATACCGGAGAGCATTGGAGAGCGGAATCCTGGATGTGGAGAAGGCGCTGCCTGAATTCCTCAATAAGCTTGAAAATGCCGGTATCCAAAAAATTATCGAGGAAAAACAAAAACAGCTTGACGAGTGGGCTAGCGAAAATGGAGTACAATAAGCGACGGTGCGATCCGATCGGCAGTCGATGCCGATCGGATTGTCACTTTCATGCGGCAATTTATTAAAGAAGGGTTGTGCACCTATGACCAGACGGAGCGGGCTGAAACGGTTCAGGAAATACACGCCTCTATATCTCCTTATGCTCCCGGGAATCGCTTATCTCATCATCAACAATTATGCTCCTATGTTCGGCATGTTTATTGCTTTTAAAAATATAAATTTCTCGGCTGGAATTTTTGAAAGCGACTGGATCGGCTTTAAAAACTTCGAATATTTATTCAAAACGACAGACGCCTTTATCATCACGCGGAATACGATTTTATATAATGCCGCCTTCATCGTGATTGGCACCGTGCTTTCCATTGCCGTCGCCATCTTGCTGAACGAGATCAGAGTCAAGGTGCTGTCGCGTTTCTACCAGAGCGTCATTGTGCTGCCGCATCTTATTTCTTTTGTTGTGGTCGGCTACTTGGTATATGCAGCTCTTAGTTTAGAAACGGGTTTCATGAATAAGACCATACTTCCCCTATTCGGAATCGAGAGCATTTCGTGGTATACCGAGCCGAAATATTGGCCGGTGATCTTGACGGTGGTCCAGCTTTGGAAGAGCGTCGGTTTCTCCTGTATTATCTTCCTGGCTTCCATTATCAGCATCGATCCCGAGTATTATGAGGCGGCAAGATTGGACGGGGCCTCGAAATGGAGGCAAATTCAGTCGATTACGATTCCGTTGATTACGCCGGTGATTGTTATGCTTACGCTTCTGAGCATCGGCCGGATGTTCTATTCCGATTTTGGATTATTTTATCAGGTGCCGATGAATTCAGGCATGCTCAACGATACAACGAACGTGATCGATACGTACGTGTACCGAAGTTTGATGATCATGGGGGATATCGGCATGGCTTCGGCAGCGGGCGTCTACCAGTCCATTGTCGGGTTCGTACTTGTTCTGAGTGCCAACTATATCGTGCGTAAATTCAATAGGGAGAACGCGTTGTTCTAGACCGAGAATAGAGGTGCAATACAATATGGCTTATGAAAGCAAATTGTTACAGTGGTCCGCCCATGTGATCCTAGGATTGTTTGCGGCGGCATGTTTGATCCCATTTGCTTTGCTGATCGTATCTTCGCTGAGCAGCGAAGCAAGCATTATCCAGAACGGCTACTCCTTTTTTCCAACGGAGTTAAGTTTGGATGCCTACCATTATTTGTGGACGCATGTCGGGGAGCTTGGAAGGGCCTATGGAATCACGGTTCTCATCACCGTCGTCGGTACGGCAGTCAGTTTGGCGATCAGTTCCATGCTGGCTTATCCGTTGTCCCGCCACGACATGCCTTTAAAGAACTTTTGGACTTTTTTCGTATTCTTTACGATGTTGTTCAACGGCGGGCTGGTTCCAACTTATATGGTCTATACGCAGCTCTTCGACATCAAGAACACGCTGTTCGGGCTGCTCATACCGGGGCTGCTCATGAACGGTTTTAACGTTCTTCTGGTACGGACCTTCTTCATGACTTCCATTCCTTCAGCCTTGCTCGAAGCGGCCAGCATCGACGGGGCAAGTGAAATTAAAACATTTTACCGGATCGTTCTTCCGCTGTCGCTTCCTATCATGGCAACCATCGGGTTGTTTCAAGCCATCGCATATTGGAACGACTGGTTCAATGGACTGATCTATTTAACGGACACGAGATTGTTTGGCATCCAAACGATTCTGAATAAAATGATGACGGATATCCAGTTTCTGACGAGCAACAGCAACCTTGCCAGCACGGGCGCAGGGCAAGCCATCATGGAATTGCCAAGCACGACCGTACGTATGGCAATTGCTGCTATAGGGGTATTGCCGATTCTGATCGCATATCCGTTCTTTCAGAAGTACTTCGTTAAAGGGATTACGATCGGAGCAGTGAAGTAAACCATGGAGAAGGTTCAATGAAACAAATAAGGAGAATCCATTGTGGAAATGACATACCAAAATCCTGTGATTAGCGGCTTTCATCCCGATCCCAGTGTCTGCAGGGTCGGCGGCGATTATTATCTTGTAACGAGTTCCTTTGGATATTATCCGGGAGTTCCTCTTTTTCACAGCAATGATCTTGTGCATTGGACACAGATCGGCCATTGCTTGACTCGGAAGGAGCAATTGGATCTTCGAAATGCAGGCACCTCGACGGGGATATATGCTCCAACCATCCGTTTTCATCAAGGCATGTTCTACATGACCACAACCAATGTTTCGGGGGGAGGGAATTTTTATGTATCCTCTGAGGATCCTAGCGGGGTTTGGTCCGATCCGGTATTCGTTGACCATCCAGGGATTGACCCCGATTTGTTTTTTGACGAGGATGGAACGGTTTATTATACAACATCGTGGAACCAGGGGATCTATCAAAGCCGGATTGATATAGAAACTGGACAGAAGCTCTCCGAGGTCCGTTTATTATGGAACGGAACGGGCGGGCAATATCCGGAGGCCCCGCATCTGTATCGGGTTGGAGCGTGGTATTACCTGCTTATTTCCGAAGGAGGAACCGAATACGGACACATGGTGACCGTGGCCAGAAGCAAGCGGCCGGAGGGTCCGTTTGAGAGCTGTCCGCACAATCCGATCCTGACTCATCGGAGTCTGTTAAAGCCGATTCAAGCTACAGGCCATGCGGATCTGGTTCAAGCCCCCGACGGCAGCTGGTGGGCGGTCTTCCTCGGCATTCGGCCCGTCGGTTATCCTCAGCGTCATCATCTCGGCAGAGAAACGTTTCTCGCCCCTGTATCCTGGACAGGGGACGGATGGCCTGTTATTGGAGAGAACGGCGTCGTTCATGAGACGATGCCATCAGGGAACCTTCGATTACAACGCGTGACGAGCCCCCCTGTAAGAGATGATTTTGTAGACTCGGAGCTCGCGCCATATTGGAATTTCCTTCGATCACCGCATCCGGACCATGGGTCCCTGACCGAGAAGGAGAGCTGCCTGACATTGAACGGTTCAGCGGCAACGTTGAATGACGGTGCTGCTGCCTTCCTCGGAAGAAGGCAGCAGCATTTTAACATGAAGGCTTCAGTGCATTTGACTTTCGCGCCGCAGCAGGACGGCGAGGAAGCTGGATTAACCGTGTTTATGAACGAGCGGTTCCACTACGAGTTGGCTGTGATCCGAATCGATGGTCGCCGAAAGATGATCTTCCGCAGAAGGATCGGAAGCTTGTGGAAAGTCGAAAGCGAGGCCCCTTGGTCTTCGGATTCGGTTGTGCTCACCATTCAAGCCGACAAAGAGAAGTATGCGTTCGGATTTGCCGGCGGTGGCCAGGAGCCTTGTTGGTTCGGTGAAGGCGAATGTGCCATGTTGGCTACGGAGGTAGCCGGCGGGTTTACGGGCGTGCTCATCGCCATGTATGCCACAGGCAACGGCGTTCGATCCGTCTCGCCGGCACACTTTGATTGGTTTGATTACCAAGCTCTCGAGGATGTGGTGTTATAAGAAACCATATTTAAGGGAGTACAGAGATCATATTTCTGAACAGACCTAATGGCATCATAGGAGATCTCGGCATCGACCGAAAGTGGGCACAAGTATGGGGGAGAGGGACACGTTCTCGCGTTTCTCGCAGCCGTTACGGAAGCACAGGAATCGCAAGCTTAGTCTTGCTAAACGGGTGGTTGCTGTATAAGCGCTGCCCGTTTTCACTTTTCGGGTGATGACCATTCGTAATTATCATGGCTTAGAGCTAAACGTTTTCTAAAACCACGGCAATTGTTCAGATAATGAATCAGAAATCGTTGTAACGATCAATTTTTGTGGTTTACGGATCGATTGCATGACTGATATAAAGGAAGTTAAAGGACATACTCGCCGGGAGCGTGTATGGCATCCGGATGGTTGACGGGATAAATCGGAAGCATTGCCAATATGAATCAGGCGGGGGATTATTTACATGAACCATCGAGAGCTTACGAATTCATTATACGGTTATTTGTTCGTTCATTTTATCGGTGATCATGAGGACGGCGAGCAAATCTATTTCGCCCTGAGCGAGGACGGCATGCATTGGCAGGATCTGAATCAGAAGCAGCCGGTCTTGCGATCAACCGTCGGAGAGCGCGGGGCACGCGATCCCTATTTGCTTCGAAGCGGGGACGGCAGCTGCTTTTATTTGCTTGCAACCGACCTTAGCATTTACCATCACGGCGGCTGGGAGCATGCTCAGGCGACGGTTACCGGCAGCCGGTCACTCGTCATTTGGGAATCGCCTGATTTGGTGAACTGGTCGGAGCCGCGCTTGGTTGAAACCGCTCCGGAGGAAGCGGGCTGCGCGTGGGCGCCTGAAGCGATCTTTGACGAGGAAAATGGCGATTATCTGGTATTCTGGGCTTCCAGCCGGGACGCTCATAACGGCGATGGCCGCGGACACCATATTTACTGCAGCAGAACGCAGGATTTCCGCACGTTTACGCCGGCCGAGCCTTATATTACCCGCGGGGAAAACCGTGCGATTATCGACACGACGATCATTAAGGCCAGCGGCAAGTATTATCGGGCTTCCGGCGACGGGCAGATTACCATCGAGTCGAGCGACCGCTTGATGGGAGAATGGAAAGTGATTTCGACGTTGGAGTCGCTTGGACTTGCGCTCACGGGAAAGGACGTCGAGGGTCCGGCGTTTTTTAAATTTAACGGAGAGGAAGAATGGGGGCTGTTGGTTGACCAGTACTCAACCGGTAGGGGATATATGCCCATCCTGACAACCGACATCGGCGATCCGACGGGAGCATGCTGGAGGGAACCAGAACCGAGAGAATACGACTTCGGCAGCCTTAAAAAACGTCACGGCTCCATCCTGCCAATTACCCAAACCGAATATGAAGCGCTAAAAGGGTTCTATCGCAACGAATCGATGTGAATTTCTTTTTGGTTCGTTCATGTTCCGTTCATATGGATGTCACTGGCAGTTCATCTTCCTTGATTAAACTTAGGTACCGGCAGAGGCCGTGCGGAATATGCGGTCTTTTTTAGCTTAGGCTAGAATGCAAAATAGACGCACAATTGCCGCGCCATTTGAACCATTTCCCATAATCCTTGTATTTATAATAGTATATAGTTATTACACAATAGGGGATGGAAATGAAGGAAAGAGGGAACCGATGCCTACTATACTGGTTGCTGACGACGATGCGAACATTCGCGAGCTCGTCTGTTTATTTTTACGCAATGACGGATTCACCACGGTCGAGGCGGCTGACGGCAAGGAAGCGCTCAGCGTCTATGGCTCGACGCCCGTCGATCTTGTCGTCCTAGATATTATGATGCCGATGATGGATGGCTGGACGTTATGCAAGGAGCTTCGAAGAGCCAATCCGGATTTGCCGCTGCTTATGCTGACGGCGAGAGGCGAAACCTGGGAAAAAGTAAAGGGTTTCGAGCTGGGGACGGATGATTATTTAACGAAACCATTCGATCCGTTGGAGTTGACGGTCCGCGTTAAGGCATTGCTGAAACGATATCGGATCGGCTCCACGCAGACGATCCAGTTCGGCAACGTCATTCTCGACAGGCAGACCTATAAGGTGAGCAGCGGGCCGGAGACGCTCACGCTGCCGCTCAAAGAGTTCGAATTGCTGTACAAGCTGGCTGGAACACCCGGACAAGTCTATACACGCGAGCAGCTGATCGATCAGATTTGGGGAATCGACTACGCAGGAGATGATCGAACGGTGGATGTGCATATTAAACGTCTTCGCGAAAGGTTCGCAACGACGCCGGATTTCCGGATCGAAACGGTGCGCGGGCTGGGGTACCGGCTTGAGGTCTATGAATGATCAGATCCTTATATATTCGAGTAGTCCTGACGTTTCTAGTGTCCGTCATCGGGGGCACGATCCTTTCGTTTTTTATGTCTACTTGGATGTTCAAGGAACAATTGAACGAGAACGCGCAAATCACCTTACGCAACTTCGGTCAAGACGTCGTCCGGATATACAAGACACTTCCGTTACGCGAAGCCGACTTGTTCGTTAGTGAAATGAAGCAGCTCGATTCCTATTATGTCCGCATCTACGAAGCGACGGGCCAGTTCCAGGCTTACGGCAAGCTTAACGGACACAAACCTGCTGAAGTAACGATGGATAAACTACAGCAAGTAATCGAAGGAGGCGTTGTTCAAGACACGCAGAAAGGCATTGCTACGGTTCTTTTAGGGCTGCCGTTGAAAACGGAAACGGGAACGAAAGCGATGTTCCTGGAAATGCTCGCCCCTCCTTCTACCTCTTTTGTCGTCAAATGGGGATCGATCTTTGCTACCAGTTCGTTGATTACAGGGAGTTTATTGATCCTGATTGCCTCCATCTACTTGGTAAGGCCGATCAAAAAGCTGACAAAAGCGACCCGACGCATTGCAGCCGGAGATTTCAGCGTCAAGCTGAATATTAAGCAAACAAGCGAGCTGGGTACGCTGGCTCGCAGCTTTGAAGACATGATGCACGAGCTCCAGCAGTTGGAGCAGCTGCGCAGGGAATTCGTAACGAACGTGTCGCACGAGGTGCAATCGCCGCTCACCTCGATTTCCGGGTATGCTCAAGCGCTGAAGCAGGTAAATCTTTCGGATGACGAGCGAAGACGTTATCTGGATATTATCATCGCTGAGGCGAAGCGGATGTCCAAAATGAGCGACAGCCTGCTCAAGCTGAGTTTGCTTGAATCCCAGTCACAGCAGCCGGGGCTCAGCACGCTCAGCCTGGATGAACAGATCAGACGGGTCATCGTGGCGCTCCAGCCGCAATGGGCTGCCCGCAGCATTCAGTTTGAGCTTGATTTGCTGCCCGTTAAAGTTACGGCCGATCATGATCAATTAAACCAGGTATGGACGAACATCATTGGCAACAGCATCAAATTCTCAAAGGATGGCGGCGTGATTAACGTCAGCATCAAACAAGACATGAATAACGTGACCGTCCGAATATCCGATACGGGCATCGGTATTTCCCTTGAGGATCAGAAGCGCATATTCGAACGTTTCTTTAAAACCGACCGTTCCCGCAGTCGTAAATATGAGGGCAGCGGCATGGGACTCGCCATTGTTAAGCAGATCGTATCGCTTCATCAAGGCGATATCCGAGTGGAAAGCGAACCTGGTCAAGGAGCGACCTTCATCGTCACCTTGCCAATCATGACGCCGGCGAATTAGTTATCGATCCGCAAACACCGATGATGACCGGTTCGTGAAAACTGACCGTGCCGAATGAAAGGATGCGATTTTTGCCAAGACACGATGAACCGGGCAGTCGCAAAGTTGAACCATATCTTATACAGGCCATGGGGCCTGTCTTTTTTTTGCCCATTTCACTAGAGTACATTTTTGCACAAATCGGGTTCCATGAATTGAACTGTCCTTGAACAATTGCCTATAGGTATAATCAAATTGCAAAAAGCACGAAACTAACGGCAAAGGAGTTGATGCCGTATTCTGGATGAACGCAGTACCAAGATGTTGACGCTGCTCCATGAGGCAGCCGATTATGTATCGCTGGAAGAACTGATGCAGAAGCTCGGCATCTCCAGACGAACCGTTTACTATGATATGGAAAAAATAAACGACTGGTTGAAAGCGGTTCAACTTCCATCGGTCCAATATGTCAGGACAGCAGGCTACTATTTGCCTGAAGAAAGCCGGGCGGGGCTTCCGCAGTTGAATGAAAAGCCCCATGCACAGCAGTATTATTTGTCTCCGCGCGAAAGGCTGGCCTGGATGTCGCTTTACCTGCTGTCGGCGGAGAGTCCGCTCTTCGTTCACCATCTGACCGAACTTCTGCAGGTTAGCCGCGGCACCGTGCTCAAGGATTTGAACATGGTCCGCTCGGAGATGAAGTCCGTAAAACTCAAGGTAACCTACGACCGTAAGCGGGGCTACGGCGTACAAGGGGAGGAGCGGGACAAGCGGAAGACGCTGAGCCATTACTTCGGGCAGATTTTCGGTCATGCGGGCTGGGAACAGGCATTCAACTTGAACCCGGAATCGGGAGTTCCCGATCTTGCCCCACTCCTGTTTCCGCCTATGGAAGAGGGAGGTTTGGAGCAAGTCTATCGCCTGATCTCGGATAGCGAGATCACGCTGGGCGTAGATTTGACGGATGAGATGCTGTTTCATCTGACCGCCCGCTTTCTGTTGTATGTAAGACGGATTCAAACCGCTCAATGGGTCTCGATCGACGATGATGAACGAAGCGTTCTGCGGAGGACGCCAGAGTATGAAGCTGCCGCGCGTATTGCGGAAGGCCTCGGGCAAATGTTCGGCGTTTCCGTTCCGGATGATGAGGTCTGCTATTTCGCGATGCATCTGCTGGGGGCGAGAGTCAACCGGATGGAACAGATGACGGGGTCCGAAGAAGTGCTGAAGCAGCTTCGGAACGTGACGACGGAGATGACCGACCATTTTCAACGTTATGCCTGCGTATTTCTGCCGAACCGGGAAGCCATGGAGGAGAATCTGCTGGTCCACTTGAAACCGGCTTATTACCGGATCTTGTATGGTCTCAGCCTGGAAAATCCGCTGCTCGAAAATATCCGTTCCAAGTACGGGGAAGTATTCGAGCTTACCCGCCGTTCCGCCGCACCGTTCGAGCAGTTGGTTGGACGTAAACTTGACGATCACGAGATCGGATACCTCGCCATGCACTTCGGCGGTTGGCTGCGCAGAGAGAATACGAAGCCGGCCGTAAGGCGGCAGGCCGCCATCGTCTGCGTGAACGGCATTTCCGCATCGCGGATGCTGAAATCGCAGCTGGAGAACCTGTTCTCGGCAGTGGACATCACAGCCGTATTGTCGCTCCGCGATTATGAGTCGTTTCGCGAAGAAGATGTCGATTTTATATTCTCGACGGTACCGCTCCCGGACAGCAAAGTGCCCGTTCTCCTGGTGAATCCGATTCTGAGCGATAAGGATAAAGAGCATTTGCTTAACCAGATCAACATGGTTTCCGGACGCAAATCAAGAACCCAGGCCAACACGGTTCAAGCGCTGCTGGACATCGTCCATAAATACGCGGCGGTAAGGGATGAAGCCGGACTTGCGGAGGAGCTTAACCGCTACATGTCCTTAGGGAAAACTTGGCTCAGCGAGGCTCGCAAGCCATCTCTGACGGATCTGCTCACCGAGCAAATGATTCGGATGAACAGAGAAGCGACAGATTGGCGGAGCGCCATACGCGAAGCCTCCGAACCGCTGCTGAAGGATGGACGCATCGAAGAGGCTTACATTGATGCGATGATCTCCAAAGTGGAAGCGCTCGGCCCTTACATTGTCGTAGCACCTGGCATCGCCATCGCGCACGGCAAGCCGCAGGATGGAGTCCGGCGGCTTGGGATCAGTCTGCTCCGGCTGGAGCAGCCCGTCGCCTTCTCGGAGGAAGCGCGCCACCAGGTGCAGATCATTCTGGTCCTGGCGGCGATTGACGGCGAATCCCACCTGAAAGCACTGTCGGAGCTGACGCTCCTGCTGAGAGATAAGGAAAACCTGATCCGACTGAAAGAGGCCAGGACGAAAGAACAGATCCTTCAACAATTACAAACCGGTCCTTAGCACCGAACAGAATACCGGATTTGGGAGAGATGAGAATGAAATTTTTGGAACCGTCACTAATTGCCTTGGATGTTGAGGCCGAGACGGCGGAAGAAGCGATCCGTTTGGCAGGGGCGCTGCTGGCGAATGCCGGAGCGGCGGAAGAACGTTATGCCGATGCCATGGTGGAATCGTATCGTGACAAAGGGCCGTATTTTGTTCTTGCGCCGCACATCGCCCTACCGCATGCCCGTGCGGAGGACGGAGTGAGGGAAGCCTCCGTCTCGCTGCTTCGATTGAAGACACCCGTCGTTTTTGGCCATGCCGCCAATGACCCGGTCCAGCTTGTATTCGCGCTCGGCGGCTCCTCAAGCTCGGAGCATATCGCCATGCTGCGCAAGCTGACGACATTGCTCAGCAATCCGGACAACGTGGAGCTATTCAAGCAGGCATCTGATATAGAGTCAATCCAACAACTAATTAGGGGGAACGAACAATGAAAATTTTATGCGTATGCGGATTAGGACAAGGAACCAGCTTGATTCTGAGAATGAATGTGGAGAATGTGCTGAACGGCATGGGAGTAAACGCCGACGTGGAGCACACGGACGTTTCGACGGCTTCGGGTACCGCAGCCGATTATATCATTACAAGCAACGAGCTGGCACAAAGCCTGCAAGGGCATGAAGCCAAGGTCGTTATCGTCAACAACTATTTTGACAACGACGAGATCAAACAGAAGCTGGAAGAAGTGCTGTAAACCATTAGAAAGGAAGAGGGCTTATGGACGTACTTTTTTGGATCGCTACCAACATTTTTGGAACGCCGGCCATTCTGCTCGGGTTTATCGTTCTGATCGGCCTGCTGCTGCAGAAGAAATCAACGAGTCAGCTCGTAAGCGGCACCTTTAAAGCGATCATCGGCTTCCTCATCATCGGCGCAGGCTCTGACGTTATCGTAAAAGCCTTGAACGTATTCGAGCCGATGTGGAAAGAAGTCTTCGGATTGGAAAGCGGATCCCTCGGTACCTTTATGGGGCAGGAGGCATTCAATTCCAAATTCGGCAGCGCCGTTACGCTTGCCATGCTCATCGGCTTTCTGATTAACGTTCTGCTGGCACGCTTCACCCGGTTTAAATTTATTTATCTGACCGGGCACATGATGTTCTGGACGTCGACCGTTTTTGCGGGCGTCATCGTCCATGCGTCCAGCGGAATTCCGATCTGGAAGCTGGTACTGATGATCGCCGTGGTTCTTGGGGTGTACTGGACGTTCCAGCCGGCGCTGGTTCAGCCGTTCCTGCGTAAAATCACGGGCAACGATAACATTGCGCTTGGACACACGTCGGCTTCGGTTGCGCTATTGGCTGCCTTGTTCGGCAAATTGCTCGGCAACAAAAACAACGATTCCGAGAAAATCAAAGTACCGAAAGGCTTCGAATTTCTTCGCGATTCCAACGTCATCACGGCGCTCAGCATGGGCGTGTTATTCCTGATCGGGGCCATTATTCTCTCGACGAAGGGCACGCCGGCTGCGGCAGAACTGATGAAACAATCGGGTGACCAGAACTTTATCATCTATTCCATTATCCAATCGTTCACGTTCGCAGGCGGAATCGCCATCGTTCTGATGGGGGTCCGGATGTTTGTCGGCGAGCTGGTGCCGGCCTTCAACGGGATTGCTACCAAACTCGTGCCAGGCGCCAAACCGGCACTGGATGCGCCAGTCGTATACCCTTACGCGCCGAATGCGGTGGTGCTTGGCTTCCTGGGAGCTTTCGGTGGCGCGATTATCTGGCTGCTCGTACTGGGCAACACCGTTTCTTACATCTTTGTGCCGACGATGATCGTTCTATTCTTCCACGGCGCTACGGCAGGGGTGTTCGGGAACTCGACAGGCGGTGTCCGCGGTGCCGTGATCGGCGGCTTCATCACGTCAACCGTAGTCGCTTGGGGTCAGTTCCTGATGGTCCGCTTCTTTATCGCCTCGACGGTGCCGGATACGGCCATGTGGGCAGCCGATTCCGACATGTTCATCATCGGACCGATTCTGCACTTCCTGGCGAAACTGTTCTTTTAGAGGTTAAACAAAAAAGTCGGCTTTGGATCACGAGATAGATCAGAAAGCGGTCTAAGGCGTTGAGAGAAGCCGGCTTTTTTGAACATGCACTTTTATGAATCGGTCAGGTTCTTATTTTATAGAGAGTGGAGGAGAAACGATATGGGCTTTATCCGTACCTTGCATGGAGATATCAGCAAAGAGGAATTGGGCTTTACGTATTCCCATGAACATATCGTATGCCGTCCGGCCTACTGGCAGGAACGGGGAGTGGACGATTTGCTGTTGGATGATAAAGAGAAGTCCAAGCGCGACGTTCTGGATTTCAAACAACACGGCGGATGCTCCATCGTGGATGCTACAGCCGTCGATTATGGACGGGATGTTCAAGCGGTGCAGGAAATCGCGCTTGAAACCGGCATTCGCATTGTAGGAACGGCGGGCTTCAATAAAAGCTTCCTGTGGGATGCCAAAATCAAAGAGGAGCTGAAGCCGCTGATCGGCGATTATGAGAGTTATGCGCAGTGGATCGAGGCCAAAAGCATCAACGAGCTGGCGGATTTCGTCATCCGGGAGGTGGAAGAAGGGCTGGAAGGCACGCCATTCAAAGCAGGCCAGGTTAAGTTCGGGACAGGCTATAACCGCATCACGCCGCTGGAGGAGAAGACGCTGCGCGCTGTAGCCCGCGCTCATCACGAAACAAAAGCCCCCATCCACTCCCATACGGAAGTCGGCACCATGGCGCTGGAGCAAATCGAACTCCTAAAAAGCGAAGGCGTGGATCTATCCTACTTGAGTTTAGGGCATATGGACCGGAACCCCGACCCGTATTACCATGAGCAAATCGCCGCAACCGGAGCCTACATGAGCTTTGACGGTATCGGCAAAATCAAGTATGCGCCGGAAAGCACCCGCATCTCGCTGATTCTGGAGCTTGTCCGAAAAGGCTATGAGGATCAGATTCTCATCAGCGGAGATACCGCCCGTAAAACCTACTACAAGCATTACGATTACGGTCTCGGGCTGGAGTATATTATTTCCAAATGGGTGCCGCGCTTTGTAGATGAGGCGAATCGCAGCGGCTTTGACGGCCGGAAGCTGGTGGAGAAATTTTTCGTCAGCAATCCGGCCGACTGCTTCTCATTCAAAAAGTAAGGGGGGCTTAGCGTCATGAAATTCGAACTCGAGAATTCGGTTGAGGTGGAGGAGAAAATCCGCAAACTCGGCGCGGCCATACTTCCAATCGGTGCCGTTGAAGCGCATGGTCCCCATCTGCCGCTGGGCACGGATAACCTGCTTGCGTCCAGGCTCGCGGACAAATTGGCGGAACGGACGGACAGCTTCGTTCTGCCGACCCTTCCTTATGGTCAAGTGTGGAGTCTGCGCAATTTTCCGGGAAGCATCAACGTGTCGAACGAAGCGCTCATCCGGCTGCTTGCCGATATCGGCGAGAGTATATATCATCAGGGATTCCGCATATTCATCATGGTCAACGGCCATCTCGGCAATGCGGTTGCGCTGAAGGAAGCGGCGAGAATTTTATACGAACGGGTACCCGAATTGAAGGTGTTCTACTTCTTTTATCCAGGCACGAAGGAAATCACGGCGGAGGTACGCGAGGCTTCGGCCGCTCACGGCAGCTACATGCATGCCGATGAAATCGAGACGTCCTACATGCTGTATCTTGCGGGCGAATACGTGGACATGAGCAAGGCGATCGACGGCGCTCCGCACATCCCGATTGAAGCGGACTTCACGCCTACACCCTGGGAGGAAATGACGGCTTCCGCGGTGCTTGGGGATGCAACGTTGGCAACGAGGGAGAAGGGAGAGCGGATTATCGAGCGAAGCCTGGAAGTCATGGCCGACATGGTACTCCGGGCGAAAAAAGCGATATGAACCCTTTCACTCGCGGAAGAATAACAGAAATCTATACAAATACAGGAACCACGAGGTGAAAGCGATGATGATGGACACCTATTTTGATGTGATTGGCGGGTTGTTTGACAAAGTACGAGCGGAGCAGGCCAAGTCGATACGTGAAGCGGCGGAAAAGGTGGCGGCCTGTATTCAGCAGGGCGGCATTATTCATCTGTTCGGCTGCGGGCATTCGCATATATTGACCGAGGAAGTCTTCTACCGGGCAGGCGGACTCGTACCGATCCGTCCGATTCTCATAGAGAAGCTGATGCTGCATGAAGGCGCGGTACGTTCGTCCGAGCTGGAAAGACAAAACGATCTTGCCGTCGAATTCATGAGCAAGCAGGACATCCGCAAGGGAGAGGTCGTATTCGTCCTGTCCACCTCGGGCCGCAATCCGGTTCCCGTGGATGTCGCTTTGATGGCGAAGGAAAAGGGGGCCTTCACCGTAGGCATTACCTCACTGGAATATTCCAAAAGCATGCCGTCCCGGCACAGCAGCGGCAAGCACCTGGCGGATGCCGCGGATCTGGTGATCGACAATTTCTCGGTCAAGGGCGATGCGGTATTGAGCCATCCCGGCCTTCAGGTCCCCTTTACCCCGAGCTCGACAGTGATCGGAGCCTTGATTTTGAACGCCCTGTTCGCCGAATCCATTGAGATTATGATTGAACAAGGCTTTAACCCCCCTGTATTTCTTAGCGGAAATATCGACGGCTCCGATGAGCACAACCAAGCGCTGGTCGAGGTGTATAAAGGCCGGATAACCTTACTGGCCTGACAAGGGTCGAGCGGATGAACGGCAGGAAACAACAGAGAAACCGCAACTTTACGTTTCAGTAAGTAACAGCCCCGGGCTGGCGGTTACAGGATGAGGAGGAAAGACATGTTCACACAAACGGTAACCATACAGAATGAGCAGGGCTTTCATGTACGTCCGGCTCAGCTATTCTCGGAAAAAGCAGGACAATTTGGAGGAGAGGTTCGTCTGAAGACAAACGAAGGTCGCTCGGCGGATGGCAAGAGCATGCTGGAGCTGATGACGCTTGGCATTGAACAAGGAGCCGTCGTGACCATCGAAGCAAACGGAGACGGTGAACAAGAAGTCGTCGAAGCCCTGATACAGCTCGTCGAAAGCAAGTTTGGTGAAGCCTGATGAATAGGCTGGATATTCAAGGAATCGGCGTATCGGAGGGTATCCGGATTGCAAAGGCCTATATCTACAAATCTTCGGTGGGGGCCAGCGGCGAAAGCAGCCCCGAACGGAATTATATTCCCGATACCTCGGCTGCGGTCCAAGACGAGCTTCATAAGCTTCGCGAAGCCAAAGCGGGCTGCGCCGAGCAAATGGAGAAGCTGATTGAGAAAGCGAAGGAAGCGGTAGGCGAAGAGCAAGCGGGCATTCTTGCGGGACACCGAAAGCTGCTGGACGATCCGGCCTTCTACCCGAAGATGGAGGCGCGGATCCGGGAGAAATTGGAGACGGCCCCGAGGGCCGTTGCCGAGGTTGTCAACCAAGTCGCCTCCATGTTTGAAGGCATGAGCAATGATTATATGAAGGAGCGCGCAACCGACATCCGCGATATCGGCGGCCGTCTTCTCGCCTGTCTGTCGCCTGGACAATCGCAGGGACTTGCCGGAATCACCGAGCCGGTGATTCTCGTTGCCGACGATTTGACGCCTTCGGATACGGTGCAGCTGGACCCTGCCTTGGTGGTCGGCTTTATCACCCGTACCGGGGGAGCAACCTCGCATACTGCGATTCTCGCGCGGTCGCTCGGCATTGCCGCTGTCGTCGGCGCGGGAGACGGGATCGACGGCATCGAGGACGGCGATCTGCTCGTCCTCGACGGATCAGCCGGGCTGTGCATCGCCCGGCCGGAAGCGGCGGAGGCGGAGCAGCATCGGCTCCGCATGCAGCAGGACCTCGAGCGCAGGCAGTCGCTCGAGGAATACATTGCGCGTCCGGCGGTGACCGCCGACGGTACGCGCGTGGAGCTCGCGGCGAACATCGGCAGCGCCGCGGAAGCCGAGGCCGCCGTCCGGCAGGGCGCGGACGGCGTGGGGCTGTTCCGCACGGAGTTCCTGTTCATGAACGCCACGGCCATGCCGGGCGAGGAGGAGCAGT
Organism: Bacillus sp. FSL K6-6540; assembly: GCF_038007545.1. NCBI lineage: Bacteria > Bacillati > Bacillota > Bacilli > Caryophanales > Bacillaceae > Bacillus > Bacillus sp. FSL K6-6540. The sequence continues at coordinate 5,505,301 of NZ_JBBOXH010000001.1, read as the reverse complement.
TCCGTGCGTATCAGGAAGCGGCCCGGCAGATGGAGGGCCGCCCCGTGATCATCCGCACGATGGACATCGGCGGAGACAAGGAGCTTCCGTACCTGCAGCTGCCAAAGGAAACGAATCCCTTCCTGGGTTACCGTGCAATACGGGTAGGGCTTGTCCGCCAGGAACTGCTGCGCACGCAGCTGCGGGCCGTGCTGCGGGCCAGCGCCTTCGGTACGGTGAAGGTCATGTTCCCGATGATCTCCGGTTTGCAAGAATGGAGGCAGGCGAGATCCATCCTGGCGGAAGTGCAGGGTGAATTGAGGGAGGAGGGCGTACCGTTCGACGAGAAGATGGAAGTCGGCATTATGGTCGAGATTCCCTCCACGGCCGTGTTGGCAGGACTTTTCGCGGACGAAGTCGATTTCTTCAGCATCGGTACGAACGATCTCGTTCAGTACACGGTTGCCGCGGATCGCATGAACGAACACGTAGCACACCTGTACGATTATTTCCATCCCGCCGTGCTTCAGCTCATCCGAACGGTGATCGATGCTTCCCATAAGGCCGGTAAATGGACCGGCATGTGCGGCAGCATGGCGGGCGACCCGTTGGCCGCACCGCTCTTGCTCGGTCTGGGACTTGACGAATGGAGCATGGAGGCTGGCAGGCTCAGCTCGATCAAGGAAAGGCTCGAAGGATTGGATCGAGCGGAATGCCGCGATCTGGCGGGACGCATTCTTCGCCTGGACACGCCCCAAGCCGTTCGTCAGGAGCTGGAGGCATTTTGCAGCGCTAAGATTCCCTGCTGATTTCATCTTCGAGAATTTCATAGTGTAGCGATTCCGTTCGCGGCTCCGCAAGAAAAAAACCCTTGATGATTCATCAAGGGTTTTTAGTCTTATTCGCTTCAATGTTTCACACCAAGCCATGTCAGAACAACCAGGGGACCTCGATATTTATTGACCAGTTTCGGAGGACTTCATAGAATGAATAGAGAAGGACTGCCTATTAGAAGCCTCATAGAAAGAGGATGGAACATGGAAAACAGTGAAAAGAGCTTTGTGATCAGTATGGAGCGCTTTAAGCCTCACACCTTTCAGGCCGAGCAGGGAGAGGGCCTCTTCCAGTCACATGCCCATGAATACGATGAGCTGACGCTGGTATTGGATGGGGAAGGGTACTACAGCTCTTCTGAACAGAATATCAAGGTAGCTGCCGGCGATCTTATCCTGATACCTGCCCGGCTTCATCACGGCTTCGTTTGTACGAGGCCTTGGCAGGGGATATCCGTTCATTTCTTCCACGATAGGCTTCCGGTCCATTGCCAATACCTCTTTCATGAAATAGAGTCCAAACCACATCGGATCCGGAGCGCCCATCTTCACGAAGATGATATGCGGTGGGCGGAAATCAGTTTTTTTCAGCTGGAGAAAGAATGGAATTCCAAGAGGCAAGACATCGATGCCTACAACATGATGCGGATTGCCTTTGAGACAACCTTGCTGATATTCCAGCGTAACAGGGAAACGTCGATAAGGGCGGCAGGTACCGATCAAGTCGTATTGGAAGCGATATTAAAAGAAATTCATAGCAGCTATCATACACAAATTACGGTTAACGAGCTCGCAGCTCGCCATTTTATTTCCGAAAGCAATCTTCGCAGGAAGTTCTCGGAATCCTTCGGCGTCTCGCCAAAGCAGTATATCATCAACCTTCGTTTGATGGAGGCTAAACGGCTGTTGCGACAAACCGATAAGGCGATCGAATCGATCTCCGCCGAGGTGGGCTTTACCTCTTCCAGTCGGTTTTATGAGTTCTTTACGAAAGCGAATGGAGCCACACCGCTTGAATGGCGTAAGCAGAATCCATGAATCGAATCGTTTATGAGGACCGTCCGTCAGGGCGGCCCTTTTCTTTTTCGACCGTCGAAAACGATTCGGTATTGCTTTATTTTGCATATATACTAAAGCGTTTTCATAATTGTTTGCCCAGAATTCATCCCTGATAATTAATGAAAGTAGGAATAAACCGAAGGGGGGACTTCGCTGAAGGCTTTACCTTGACTGGAATGAAGGGATAAAAGGAGAGAGAGCATGTCAAATCGCACAACGACGTTTAGCAATCCAATCGTATTAAACGCAGCCGATCCTTGGGTGCTGAAGCACACGGATGGCTATTATTACTTTATGTCCACGCAGCCGGGTCGCCTGGAACTTACCCGATCCTCCACCTTGACCGGACTTGCAGAGGGCCGAAGGAAGACCATATGGTCTCCAGAACCGGGAGGTCCCTACAGCTATAACTTGTGGGCACCGGAAATACACGATCTGAATGACAAATGGTACATCTACTATACGGCTAACGATGGCGGAGGAGACGAATCGCGGGGGCTATGCGTGCTGGAGAACGAACATAGCGATCCGCTCGAAGGCGAATGGGTTTGGAAAGGGGCGATGAAGACTCCCGTTCCGGGCTTGGACGGCACCGTGATGACGGTACGGAATCGGCTTTATTTTCTATATGCCGGATACGGACATTTTCCCGAATACGGATCTGCTATTTATATTGCGCAAATGGCTAATCCTTGGACATTGACCGGGGAACACCGCTTGCTAACGGCTCCAACGCTTACGTGGGAAAAACAAGGCGGAATGGCCATTAATGAAGGTCCCGTCACGCTGCATAGGAACGGCCGCATTTTTCTGGTTTATTCCGCCAGCACGACCTGGTCCGAGGATTATGCCCTGGGAATGTTGACGATGGATGAAGATGCCGATCCGATGGATCCGGCTTCATGGCAAAAGTCGATGGAGCCTGTTTTTCGCAAAAGTATAGAGAATGGAGTCTATGCGACCGGCCACAACAGCTTTACGAGATCTCCGGATGATCAAGAGGACTGGATCGTCTTCCATGCGCTTCCTTCAGCCGACGCCGATGCGAGCATCCGCTCGACGCGCATACAGAAATTCGGTTGGAAACTTGATGGGACGCCTGATTTCGGGGTTCCTTGGAGCGATGCGCATCATCAGCCCGTACCATCGGGGGAGTGATCAATGAACGCCTTTAAACAGGTTTGCATATGAAATGATCCATTATCTATTATGGAGGGATCGAGATGAATACTAGGCTGAAACGTTTTGGGCTGCTTGCAGTCATCGTTATGCTGTTCATGTCAACCTTAGCCGCGCCAACGGCGCAGGCGGCTGCTATCGGAACGGTTGTATATAGTAATCCGGCTGAACCGGAGCCTTATTATGTAAGGGCGGTCAAGCTTGATAATGGAGATATTCTGACCACCTTCACCCCGCGGTTTCCCGGCAACGCAGGATGGAGCGGCATGCAGCCCTTTCCCTTTTACAAGAGCACGGATAACGGGGCAACCTGGTCCTTATTCAGTGAAATTGATCCGAATGATTACGGACTGAACCGGAATCTGCAAGGCATGACAACGCTGTATGTACTGCCTCAGCAGGTTGGGGATTATCCGGCAGGAACCTTATTGTTTGCATCCACGGATTGGGACAACTCCGCACCGTATACGATTCATATCTGGAGAAGCACGGACAACGGCGCCACTTGGCAGTTTCACAGCAACCTGGCTGCAAGGGGAACCGAGGGGACAAAGCGTACATGGGAGCCGGAGTTTGCGATCACGGCCGATGGCCGGTTGATTTGCTATTACTCGGATGAGCGGAAACCGGGGTATAACCAGGCAATCGCGCAGGAGATTTCCAGTGACGGTGGACTGACCTGGGGAAATTACAGCATCATTGTGGGCAATCAGGCAGATTGGAATTGGCGTCCGGGGATGCCGCGGGTCATACAAGCGAAGAACGGAAGCTATTTCATGTTTTTTGAGATGCTGGGGGCAGCCCCTAACTTTGCGGTCCGGTTCAAAACCTCACCTGATGGCATCAATTGGGGAAGCCCGACGGATCTGGGGGAGGTTGTAGGAACAGGAATATATCGCGCATCCCAGACACCGGAGGTTGCTTACATCGATGACGGAACCGCGAATGGCCGCTTTTACGTTCGGGGCATGACGGATGTGGTTTCTTCCGCTAACAAAATGTTTACGAGCGCCGATTACGGAGCGACCTGGACGCAAATGGACGCCCCGCTGACCGTAAAAGGGACTAATCAGAGCACACCGGCTGCCTGGAGCGGAACGCTGCTGCCGCTAGGCCCGTCATTGCTCCTGGAGGTCAATACCGTAAAAGTAGGGAGCCGGAATGAAATCCGCGCCAATGTAGCCCAGGTGGACAAGGAATTCTCCATTGTATCCGGGGGGACCTATAAGCTGGTCAATCAGAATAACCAGCTTCTTCTGGATAATGCCGGCGGCGGTTCGCCGGCCGGGACAAACGTCATCCAGTGGAACGATCTCGGGGAAGATACCCAGTGGTGGCGGTTGGATTACAGAAACGGCGGCTTCTTCCGGGCAATGAATGTAAACAACAGCCTGATCCTGGATAATCCCAACGGAGCCACGACACCGGGTACAAACGTGATCATGTGGACGAATAATGAATGGGATACTCAGAGGTGGAAATTTACGCACAAGGGCAACGGATACTACAACAGCATGAACGAGCGCAGCGGATTGATGCTGGACAATGCGGGTGCCGGCGCTCCGGCCGGTACCAAGGTCATTCAATGGACGGCCAACGGTTTGGATACGCAGAATTGGAAAGCGGTGCGGGTGGATGCGGAAATTCCGGTCAATCAGTTCGAGAGCTTTAACATCGCAAACAGTTTTGTTCGTTATCATGACGGCCGAGGGAAGATTGACGGGGGGCAGTACAGCGGTGAATCGCAATGGAGAATGGTTCCTGGACTGGCCGATCCATCCGCCGTCTCCATCGAATCGGTGTCCTTTCCAGGTCAATATCTCAGACATCGTGACGGCAAGATTTGGCTGGAGTCCAATAATGAGTCCTCTCTGTTTAAACAGGATGCGACATGGAAGTTGCGTACCGGCTTTTCAAGTCCATGGGCAGCCTCCTTCGAGTCTTATAACATATCCGGAACATTTATCAGGCACCGGGACGGCATGTTGGAGATCTCGCCGATCACGACTGAATTGGATCAGAAGGACGCCACATTTTACGTGAAGTGATTCATACGTAAGGAATAAGCCTAATATTGTGTGCTTGTTCTTGCAACATAATTAACTAGAGAAGACAGCTGGTCAGGGCGATCGGCTGCCTTCTTTTCTTGCAAATTTTATCATTCTATTATCAGTTCTTTTATCGCGAATACGAAATACGTTTATATAACAGGAATGAATCCGGCTTTTTTAAGTGGACATGCAGCGGGTCCTGTAGGCCGGGTAGGTACAGAAGATGCCACGCGTTAAATGTAAGGAGGGAGCATAAACTTCATGAATACCATGTCCAGCATTCTAGATAACAAAATAATAGCGATTATCCGCGGCGCCAATTCAAAAGACGTTTTGAACATGGCAAAGGCGCTGCACGAAGGCGGGGTGAACATTCTAGAAATCACCATGAATTCACCAAACGTTTTGTCTGTCATTAAAGAGGTATCCGATGAGCTAGGAGATCGGGTGGTGGTGGGTGCCGGTACCGTTCTGGACGCTGAAACTGCGCGAGCCGCTATCTTAGCAGGCGCCAAATTCATTCTGTCTCCTACGGTTGATATAGAAACGATTAGAATGGCAAAACGGTACGGAGCAGTCAGCATCCCGGGTGCCTTTACTCCAACTGAAATTTTATCGGCTCATGAAAATGGCGGAGATATAATCAAAGTATTCCCTGCGACGTTGGGACCAAGCTTCATTAGAGATATACGCGGACCGCTTCCGCAAATTCCGTTGCTGCCAACTGGCGGCGTCGATTTAGACAATATTCAGGAATTTATGAAAGCGGGCGCTGTTGGTTGCGGTATTGGAAGCGCACTTGTGAATACGCAGCATGAGATAACCGATGAGTATCTAGTGCAATTAACAGAAAAAGCGAGACAATTTGCTTCAGCCGTACAATCTAACGAGGATGAAGGAGCGTATTCATAATGAAAATTACGGGTTACGAATTATTCCTGGTGCCGCCCCGCTGGTTGTTTTTAAAGATGGAGACGGATGAAGGCATTATCGGCTGGGGCGAACCTGTCATTGAAGGAAAAGCGAGAACGGTAGGAACCGCAGTAGAAGAGTTAATGGAGAATTTAATAGGGAAAGACCCATTAAGAATAGAGGACCATTGGAATCTCATGTATCGATCAGGCTTTTACCGGGGCGGCCCCATCTTAATGAGTGCGATTTCGGGCATTGATCAAGCCTTATGGGACATCAAAGGGAAATATTATAACGCGCCCGTTCATCAATTGCTTGGGGGAAAAGCAAGGGAGTCCATCAAGGTCTATTCATGGATTGGGGGAGATCGTCCTTCAGATGTCGGGAATTCGGCGAAAGAAGTGGTCTCCCGAGGATTTACAGCCGTAAAAATGAACGGTACGGAAGAACTTCAATATGTCGATTCCTATGAGAAAATAGACCAGGTCATTGAACGCATTGCAGCTGTCAGGGAAGCGGTAGGTCCGTATGTTGGAATCGGCATTGATTTTCATGGTCGCGTGCATAAGCCAATGGCCAAAATCTTAGCCAAAGAGCTGGAACCTTTTCGCCCGATGTTTATTGAAGAACCGGTTTTGCCCGAAAATAATGAAGCGCTGCGCGACATTGCTAATCACGTAGCCATCCCTATTGCAACAGGTGAACGAATGTTCTCCAAATGGGAGTATAAACGTATATTGATGGATGGATATGTTGATATTATTCAGCCGGATCTATCCCATGCAGGCGGTATTACAGAATGCAAAAAAATCATCTCCATGGCTGAAGCGTTTGATGTGGCGGCAGCTCCGCATTGTCCACTTGGACCGATTGCATTAGCCTCTTGCCTTCAAGTCGATGCCACTTGCCACAATGCATTTATTCAAGAACAGAGCCTTGGCATTCATTATAATCAGGGGAGCGATTTACTCGATTACATTGTGGATAATCTTGTGTTCGAGTATGAGAACGGTTACGTGAAAATACCGGAGGGTCCTGGCTTAGGAATTGAAATCAACGAAGATCATGTGCGAAAAATGAGCGATATCGGACACAATTGGAGAAACCCCGTTTGGCGGCATACGGATGGAAGCATCGCGGAGTGGTGATAACCCAAACGGATGCCAATCCAAATCATCGGTATATGTATGTGTTTTGCATATAGCTTCCTGGAGCGCCGGCAGCCCCTTCTGTATCCAGTAGAAGGGGCTGTTTTTTACGGGATGCATCCTTTATAAGGGCGTTTTTATAAGTTATCCATGTCTATCGGGCAATCCTCAAGAAAAGATCCCGGAACACCTCGTCACGCCGAATGAAATGAACGGAGCGAATCATGTGCCGTAATGGATCATGCATCCATCGAAAATCCTCGGATATGCGCGGACTGTGAACCAGAGCGCTCGGACACCACTCCGGGTTGTTGAGCCAGGCAATGACGGCAATGTCCCAAATGACCCGGGAATAAGCAAAATGATCGTCGGAACAACTTAAATATGTTTGGAATAAATAATCCCCGATCTCGCCTTGGCCTTTGACGAAGTCCCGCAGTTCGGATAATGAGGTTTGCAAATGTGATGCCACGCCGAGGCAAGGAACGAGTATGAGCGGGATGCCGCAGTCCAAGACCAGCCTGGATGCGTGCAAATCCTGAAAAAGGTTAAACTCCTTCGTATCGCTCCAATGCAGGGCATGCCCGCCTAACCATACCAGCACGATCCGTTCGAGGATCCGGGGTTCCATGAGCAGGGCGGATGCAACATTCGTGATGGCACCGATCGCAACGACATACAAGGGATCGGCAGGATCGCTTGCCATGGCCCGCTCAACGAGATTGCGCGCGGCTTCGCTTTCGACCGGCTGGTCGGAAGCAGGAAGGTAACCCGTGGAGCCGCGATAGACAGGGATGTCTTCACGTCCCAGAATGCGGCGGATGTTCAATATTTCCTGGTAGCTTTTTTCCATTCCGTCCGCAGGACCTGAAGATAGCTCATTGAAGAAAGGCGCTGCATATATTGCCTCTACGGTCATGTTATCCGTGGATTTCAGCGCGTAAGCGATCGCAAACGGATCGTCGATTTCATTGAACGCGTCGGTATCCAGCACCAGGCGGATTTTATGTCCCGGATGCTCGAGACGCTGCACCAATTGGCTTGCCGGGATCGTTGGAAAAGTAGTCATCGCCATATCCTCCAATCATGTTTGGGCTAGGCCGCCAGGAGCCGCTCCAGCTGATTCATCTAGCATTAGGAAACGAACTTCATACGCTGATCGTGGGTTCGACCACCGTTATGGCATTACGGATGGAATCGAGATTAACGGTTGCGCCAATCGGCAGAGCTGCTTTATACACACCATGGCCTGTGGCAAGATTCGTGATCAACGGCTTGCCGAGAGGCACGATGAACTCGTTGATGACATCCTCATAGGCTTTGCCGTAAGCCGTCTGGCAGCCTGTACATTCCCCCATGATGATGCCGATGCAGTCACGAAATTTTCCGGCGAGCTTCAAATCGTTGAAGTATCTGTAGACGGTATTGGTAGGTTCATGCGTTTCTTCAAGAACGATGATTTTCCCCCGTGTATCGATTTCGAAGGGAGTCCCCAGCGTATCAACAAATGACGTTAAATTACCGCCTACAAGCGGCCCCGTAACGTTGCCCGGAATCCGGCCGATCAGGGGCATTCCAGGCGGGTTCAGGATGGGACGCGTTAATGAATACAGGGACGTTGCCGCAAAAAACTGATCGAAATTATAGGCTGGCGTTTCGGGTTTGAAGTCAATAAGCAATAGACTATGGAAGGTAATTAAATCGACCAGTTGATGCAGGGCGTTTAATAGAACCGTGATATCGCTGTAGCCCGTCAAGATTTTCGGGTGATTTCGGATAACCTGATAATCCAGGTACGGGAGGATTCCAGCTACGCCTGTGCCGCCTCTGGTAGGCAGTATCATTTTAACCTGCTCGTTTTGGAACATCATCATTAAATCGGATGCCCGCTGTTCGTCGGTGCCAGCCAGAAACCCGTTTTGCGCATAAACATATTGACCCAATACAATATTGAACCCCATTGCTCTCAAAAATTCGATCCGTGCATCAATGATGCTGGCAGCGAGCGGGCTGCCCAAGGTAACGATTCCAACGGTATCGCCTCTCTGTAGTATTGGCGGACGTATCGGCATATTCCTGCCTCCTACCTTGAAATAGAAGAAGCCTCGTATTCCCGTGTTTCTTTCTAGATTATATTGAATACGCCATCTGCACAGTACTGAAATGAAGCGGGAATAAGTAATCGTCAGTTAGACCTGACTTCCCCTATATTAGATTGGAGGCTTGCTTTCAGGGACGCTGGGGGCCGGCCCAATAAATTCTCCAGATCGCCAGAAGTGGAAGACGTATCGATTTTTCTTAAAAAGCTAAATATCCAATGCTGCACCTCATTGGTGAGACAGAGGGATATCGGTGTTCCCGTTAGCTCGGAAAGAGAGGAGACCAAATCGTTGAAAGTCCAAACGGAAGGCGCAACAAGCTCATAAGTCTTATTCGAATGACCCTCACCGGATAATACCCCCGCTATGGCGGCTGCCAGATCGGAGCGCGTAACCGCGTTGAACTGCCACGATCCCGGTTGGACGCGAAGATGGCCTGTCGACATGGCTGCATGTAAATCCAGTGCTTCAATAAAGTCCATATACAAACCGCTGCGAAGAAACGTATAAGGAATTCCGGTTGTGCGAATGGCGTGCTCGGTAGCCAAATGCAAATGGGTCATTGAAATGTCGCTGTGTTCAGGAAAGGCAAAGCCGGTGTATAAAATATGGCCGACGTTCGCTTTTTTTGCAGCTTCAACCACATGGGCATGCTGCCGCAAACGAACGGTGTCATCGGGGTGGGGGCTAGAAATGAACAACAGGCGAGAAGCGCCGGCGAATGCCCCCTTCAGGGAAGCGGGTTCGTCGTAGTCGCAGTAGCGGACCGCAATTCCCTGCTCCTCCAATGCTGCTGCAGAGTCCATCTGGCGAACGCAAGCAACGATTTGATTGGGCAGAACATGGTGTAAAAGCTCTTTAATAATGAGCCGGCCGAGCCGGCCACTGGCTCCAGTAATGACGATAGACATCAATGTCATCCTTTCCCTATTTGGTTAAGTACTTAACTAAATTGGCATGAAATCACCGTTACGACTCCTTTAATTTTTGAAGAAGGCCCAGAAGCTGCTTTAATTCAAGTTCACTCAGCACGTTCATTTTTTCGGATATCCGCTGCCTGTTCGCGGGCAGGTTGTGAAGCAATAGATGCTGACCTTCGCTTGTAATGGTGATGACCGACTTTCGACCGTCCCGGGGATGGGGATCCCGGCGAATCAAGCCTTCATGCTCCAAGGGGGTAAGCAGCAGACTGATATTGGGTTTGGTTACACCGATTGTTTGTGCCAGCTTGGAAGGAAGCATCGTACCTCCCTCTTTCATAAGCTCAACTAATATCCGTATTCTGGCCCCGTTCAGTCCTTGCGATTTCCAATAGCTTTCGGATACGTCGACCAGCTTTGCCGTTGTCTCCACTAGGGTAAAAAAAGCAAGGGCAGGCAGCGGCAAATCCAGCACGTAATGTTGCAGGTCGTCCAAAGTGATCATGCCTCCCATATTGTTAAGTCCTTAACTATATTCAATGTAATTCTTGAGTGAGCCATTGTCAACTGAGAAAAATGTGTGAATCCGAACGTTCCAGGTAAAGCAACAAGCACTTGCCATGATCGCAAGTGCTTGATGGCGTGTCTTAACGACGGGAAGCAGCCTGCTTCCTGTATGCTCCCGGGGTCATGCCCGTCAATTTTTTGAAATTGCGATGAAAGTGCGTCAGCGTGGCGTACCCGCAGATTTCAGCGATTTGCCCGACAGACGCCTCGTGGTTTCGCAGAAGCTCTTTGGCACGGGCAATCCGTTTAGCATGCATGTAACCCGTCACATGCAAACCGGTGTATTTCTTGAACATGCGGGAGAAATGGGCGGGGTCCACCGCAGCTTGTGCCGACAGAGCGGCTAGTCCGATAGGCTGATCCAGGTGTTCGTGAATCCATTGGATGGAATCCATCAGCCAGGCCGGGCCGATCTGGGAGTGGGCCGTCTGTTCTGCGGACAGGGTGCTGATATAGCGATTGATATGCAGCAGCAAGGAGCGCAACTGAAGCACGAGCGCCTCGCGGAATCCTAGCTGGGTAAGCCGGATTTCTTCCGAGATTCCTTTCAGCATGTCCTCGATATAGGCTTGGTTCGACTCGGGTAATTGATGACGATAGGAGCCTGTTTTTTGAGCATATTCAAAACAGCTGAGGACGGAGTATTGCAAATCGCTTCCGTTCGCACCGAGTACAAGCGAAGGCGCAAAGAATAAAGCACTCGAAACAATGGGCTGGTCCGGGTCAGGGAAAGAGCTGTGAATCGTGTTACCGGGTATGATGAAAAGGTCGCCTTCTTTTTTCTCCATCAGCTTGTTCTCAATAAAAAAAGTGCCTTTTCCCTGGTACACATAAACCAATTCGTAAAGATCATGCAAGTGATGAGGCAGCTCCAATTGGGGGCTTTTTTTAGTCCGATAAACCATTTCCATCGGAAACAGGGGGTCCCCTTGAAAGGGTTTACGCAAGGGAGTCATGATTCACCACTCCTTATCCTCTATTAAGGACAACAATATCAAAATAGGTTATAAAAATGCAATCCTTGGCTATTTTTGTGCACAGATTATGAACGTACAATAAAGATAGCGAACATAACACCTAAAAGGCAGGGATGTATATGAGATTGGATGCCCACCAGCATTATTGGCTGATTGAGCGAGGGGACTATGAATGGATCACGCCGGAGGTTCCGGAGCTTTACCGAAATTTCCTGCCCTCCGATCTTAAGCCGCATTTGGATTCGCATCAATTGGACGGCAGCATAACGGTTCAGGCGGCACCGACCTTGGAAGAGACGGACTATCTGTTATCGTTGGCGGATCGCGATGCTTCCATTGTCGGAGTGGTAGGATGGATCGACCTGTTCGATCCGGAGCACCGCCGGCATTATGAGCGATTTCGGAAACATCCGAAATTTATCGGCTTTCGCATCATGATTCAGGATATGCCGGATGCCAATGTGATCCTGGAGCCGGCTTTTATCCAAGCATTGAATGAATATGTCAAGGAAGACGTCCCGATCGATCTTCTTGTTCGGAGTCATCAGCTGGAGACGCTGTTGAAGCTGATTGAGCAGGTCCCCGGCATCCGCGGCGTCATCGATCATCTGGGCAAACCGCCGATCCGAAGCGGACAGATCGAACCTTGGGAGAGCATCATGAAGCGAATCGCCCGTTTTCCGCGCATCTACTGCAAGCTATCCGGTATGGTCACCGAGGCGGAACATCGCCGGTGGAGCCAGGAAGACTTTAATGGGTATGTACATAAAGTGGCCGCGATGTTCGGTCCCGATCGGATCATGTTCGGCAGCGATTGGCCCGTGTGCCTGCTATCGGCGGGATATGACCAAGTGGTTGACGTATTGGCAGAAGCGCTGCCGAAGCATTGGGGAGAACGGGAACATGCGCGTTTGTTCGGTCTGAACGCCAAGGCGTTCTATAAGTTGGAAAAGGGTGGTGTTCATCATGAAATACCGTAAGTTAGGCCGAACCGGTCTGGATGTTTCGGTATTAGGCTTCGGAGCGTCTTCCCTAGGCTCCGTCTTTCGGGAAACCGACGACAGCGAGGGAATCCGTACCGTGCACGCAGCCATGGATGCGGGCATCAATTTGATCGATGTATCCCCTTATTACGGATTGACGAAGGCGGAAAACGTGCTGGGCGAAGCGATCCGACAATTACCCCGGGACCAATTTATCCTGTCTACGAAAGCAGGCCGCTATGGCGAGAATGATTTTGATTTCACGTCCAAGCGGATAATCGCCAGTATCGATGAGAGCTTGAAGCGACTCCAAACCGATTACGTGGACATTCTCTTTTTGCATGATATTGAGTTCGTTCCCGCATCCGTTGTAATGGAGGAAGCCCTTCCTGCACTCCAGCTTTTAAAGGAAAAGGGGAAAATCCGTTTTGGAGGGATTTGCGGTCTGCCTCTGCAGCTGTTCGAAAAATTGCTGCCCCAAATCGAAGTGGACGCCATCATTTCTTACTGCCATTATTCTTTGAACGATCAGACGCTTACCGGTTTGCTGCCGCTGCTTGACAAGGAGGGAATTGGGCTCATTAACGCATCTCCCTTATCCATGGGCCTTCTCGGTTCCCGAGGAGCACCCTCCTGGCATCCGGCTTCAGCGGATATCAGGGAAGCCTGCAGACGTGCGGCCGAGTATTGCGCTAAAGCCGGAACGGATATCGCGAAGCTAGCCGTGCAATTCTCGACTTCGAATGAACAGATCCCGACAACGCTGGTCAGTACGGCCAATCCCGACAATATACAACGTAATGCTGCTTGGAGCGAAGAGCCGCTGGATCAGACCCTCTTGGCGGAAGTATTGAAGATATTGGAGCCCGTACAAGGGCGGACTTGGACAAGTGGACGCCCGGAATACAATGAAGGCATCCGATGATGAAGAGGAGGCAGCTGGGATGAAGGGTATCGTATGTCAAGAGATCGGGAAATTTCAATACCGGGAGGATTTGCCCGAGCCTCCGTTGCTCGAAGGAGAAGCCATCGTCCGCATCAAGCGGATCGGGATTTGCGGTACGGATCTGCATGCCTTTCGCGGGAATCAGCCCTTTTTTACGTACCCGCGTATTCTCGGCCATGAGCTATCCGGCATCATTGAAAAAGTCGGAGCTAACGAAGAGGGATTGAAGCCCGGAGACACCGTCTGCGTCATTCCTTACATTCACTGCGGGGAATGTATGCCTTGCCTTAGAGGCAAAACAAACTGCTGTAGATCGTTGAAGGTGATGGGTGTGCATATCGACGGCGGCATGCGTGAGCGCATCTCCGTTCCGACTCGCCATTTGATGCGGGCGGAAGGGCTGACCTTGGATCAGGCTGCCTTGGTAGAACCGCTTGCCATCGGCGCTCATGGCGTTAAACGGGCGAATGTGACCCCGAATGATACGGTTTTAGTCATCGGAGCCGGTCCGATAGGACTGGGGATCATGGTTTTTGCCAAAGCGCTAGGGGCAACCGTTATTGCCATGGATATGAACGCCGATCGGTTGGCCTTCTGTAAAACCTGGGCGAAGGTGGATCATGCCATCCAGGTTGGAGATGAATTGTCCGATCTTTCGGCGCTAACGGATGGAGAATTTCCCTCCATCGTTTTGGACGCAACGGGAAACCAATCCTCCATGACCAACGCTTTTAACATGGTTGCACACGGGGGGACCCTGGTGTATGTCGGTTTGATTCAAGGGGACATTTCATTTCGGGATCCCGAATTCCATAAGCGGGAATTGACGCTGATGGGCAGCCGTAACGCGACCAGGGATGATTTCCATGATGTGATGAAGCGGATCTCGGAAGGCGGCATGGATGTAGATCCGTACATCACCCATCGATGCCGGTTTGACGATTTGATCCAAGAATTCCAGGGCTGGCTCCGTCCTTCCGCCAAGGTCATTAAGGCGATGGTGGAACTTTGAACCATTCTCTTGAATTGGTTTGAACATCGTTCAGATGAAAGAGGATAATGGAAGGTCAAACGGCAGATGGAAATGGACAGCATATTTCTTAATTTTATTTTGCAGTGTATGATAACAGTATGTCTTAATTTCTTCCACGCGGATTCTCTTCCATTGACGGACGAGGTTAAGTCATATTCGGGAATTCGTAAACGGTTACATTAGGAATCAAGGCGGGGATGGAAGGGATTGCCCTGGTAATTCAGGGCTTTTTTTAAATTGTATTCATACCGTGTATGACTACGGAAGGTTGCAAGCTGCAAGGGGGGGAGCGGACATGAAACCCGTATTCAAGATCATGATCGTGGACGACGAAATGCTTGTCAGGCAGGGGATTAAGCACCTTCTGGATTGGGAACAGGAGGGGTACCGAATCGTAGGCGAGGCTTCAAACGGTCAGGAAGCACTGAATTTGATGGATGAGGTGCGTCCTCATGTCATTCTTACCGACATCGTAATGCCCGTCATGGGAGGGGAGAAGCTGGTCAAGGTCGTTAAGGAGAAGTATCCCCACATTGAAATCATCGTTCTTAGCAGTTTCAGCGAATTCGATTATGTTCGGTCTACTTTTCAGAGCGGCGTAGCGGACTATATCCTGAAGCCGAAGCTGGAAGCCGATTATTTGTTATCCATCCTTAATAAGGTTACGGCCAAAATGGTCGCCATGAAGCCGGACGCCGATCCACGTGCGGATCAAGGGGAAGCGCAGATCCTGCAAGCCATCGAGAAACTCATGACGGGTTATGAGTCTTCGCTGGATCCCTTGCTGCTGCATTCGAGGTTTCCTTTCGGACAGTATTTGTTTTTCGGTGCGGATATGAAGCATATGAAAGAGTCCGGGGACAGATGGAGTTTCAGGAACGAATTGGAAAGCGAACTCCAAAAGCTAGCGATGGCCGACATGGTGTTTATGCGGTTGAAGTTTGTCAACGATACGGCTCTTTTTTTGCTGAACGTGAATCCCGAGCGGAGGAACGAACTTGTCATTGAACTCCGGCAACTGATCCCCAAACTGGCTCATGATACGAGTGAGACGCATTTTGTTATCAGCCAGTGCTTCGCCGACTTTAATAGTCTCGGCGAGGTATACCATGACAATTATCTGAAACTCATGCGATACGGCTTCTTCCTTAAGGATCGGACACTGATTGAATACGAACATTTGCCGGGCCTTTCGGATTCGCATCTCGAATACGACATGGGCGAGCTCATGGAACAGTTGAAACGCAAGCAGTACCGGAAGGCCTTCAGCGGCTTTTTGGAATACGCCTGCCTGCGCTCGATGGATTATCGTACCGATATTTTCGAATTCAAATCGTCGTTGGGGAATTTCATATTTAACGTGGCGACCACGCTTGGAAAAATGAAGGTCGAGACCGGAAGCCTGGAGAATGCCAAATACGACTATTTCCGAAAAATAGACGAAGCCAGGTATGCCGGCGAAGCTATCGCCGTTGTCGAAGCGTTCATCCGCGAAGCGGAACGTGCGATAGGCGAGACGAATACATCCGTTAATCCCAATATGGACAGGCTGCTTGAATATATTCAGGACCATTATGCCGACCCCATCACACTTACCGGAGTGGCCAGGCAGTTTCACTTTAATGCTTCTTATCTGTCGAGTTATTTTGCTTCGTATAATGGGGAGGGATTCAGCGAATACCTCAATAAAATCCGTTTGGAAAAAGCCATGGAGCTGCTTCTGACAACGGAACTTACGATTTCCGAAATCAGCGCCAGCGTAGGGTACTCCGATCAGAGTTACTTCACTAAGGTGTTCAAGAAGCAGACAGGCATCTCTCCGAGTCAGTTTCGGAGGCAAGACGCGCGGGAGATACGGGAATCATGATCGGAAATGTCATAACCAAGCTGCGAAAACAAGGATTATTCCTTAAGCTGTTTCTTGTGACCCTCATCAGCATCGTTACCGTTTCCCTCCTGACGCTGTCCATTACCATCAGCATGTCGGAGAAGTTGTTTCTGCAGACCTTCAGCATCACGAACGGCAAGCTGTTGAACCAGATGAAGTCAAACCTGGAGTCCTATAATAACGCTATAGCCACCGGTGCCACCATGATCGCCCAGAATGCAGCGATCCGAAGCTATTTATCGGGCGGAGAAACGGAGGCTGTGGCTCTTGCGATGAAAACGTACCGGATGACAGAGGGCATGAAGTCGATTCAGTCCAACTTTAGCGCCTATGACGTCGGCATCATGATCGTTGGAGCGAATGGCAGAAGTTATTCTACCGATCCTTGGTATTGGTCGGTCTCGGCCGAGGAACTGAAGGATCACCCGATTACCAAGACAACGATGGACCATCCTGCGCAAATCCTGTACCAGCTCTATCGCGGCGATGATCCTAATAACGCACAGGAGCCCATGCTCGTCGCCTCCAAAGCTCTCTTTGACCAGTCTACCGGCAGAATTTACGGCACCTTGTACGTAGCCATTCGCGACCGGAATTTTAAGCCCTTCTATGCGAATTTTACGAGCGAAGGCAATGACGTCGTGCTGTTGAACAAGGAAGGGGTCATTGTTTCCGCCAACAGGACCGAATTGATCGGGATGTCGGATGAGGGGCTGCTTCAAGAAGTCGTAACGGATCAGGGCGAGGGAGAAGACGATCAATCCGCCTATGTAATGGGGAACGAACGAATTGTATTCTCGGAATATTTGCCCGAATTCGAATTCTATTTGGTGAATATGATCGACAAGAAAGCCGTGACCGGACAGATGGTGAATGCAAAAGCCGTCACGTTGACGATCATGGCCATCGTTGCGATATCGCTTGTCATTGTTTTTCTGATCACCCGGCGAATGACGCAGTCGCTCCGCGTACTCGTCGAACAGATGTCGAGCATGCCGACGAGCGGGTTCGATCATCATGTAGATGTGGCAAACAGCAGTTATGAAGTGAAGGAATTAGGGAGCGCCTATAATTATATGCTTGATGCGCTGCATGATTATGTGGAACGATTGATGGAAACCCAGAAGCAGCAGCGAAACGCGGAGCTGGCCGCGCTTCAAATGCAGATCAATCCGCATTTTTTGTATAATACGCTGGCTTCGGTCAAATTTCTGGTGCAGCAGGGCAACAAGGAAAAAGCCGCGGGTACGATTAACGCGCTCATATCGCTCCTGCAAAATACGGTCAGCGATATTCATTCTACGATACCTGTGCGGCAGGAACTCGAGACGCTAAAGCATTATGTATATATTAATCATGTGCGTTACGGAGAGAAAATCCGCGTTCATTACTTCGTCGAGCCGGATAGCCTGGATTATCATATGCCCAAGCTCATTCTTCAGCCTTTTATTGAGAATGCATTCTTCCACGCATTCAACATCAAGGGAGAGGGAAGAATTCTGATCATGATTGCCGTTCAGGAAGACCAGCTTGTGTGTGAAGTCGTAGATGACGGGGACGGTATGAATCTTGAGCAGAACCTGCCCAAAGAAGACTCGTTGCCTGCACCGATGAGCAAACGTCAATTGTTCTCCGGCATTGGGATACGCAATGTGGATGATCGAATTAAATTGATGTACGGCGAGAAATACGGGGTCCACATTACAAGCAAACGCAGTGAAGGAACAAAAATCATCATTACGCTTCCATTGACCCAAAGCTAAAGATATTACAAGAACCTAAAAATAGTACCAGAGCCGGTATGAAAGCGAAAACAGGATCCAATAATAGCACCAAAGCTGACAAAGATAGTGCCAATGAAAACGAATACAAGGTGATAAGATGGATGCGTAACAGAGAAAACGCTTCCATCTTTTATTATTTTTCAGATTAAAAAGGGGGTTTACGGATTGAAAAAATTAATGAGTCTACTGTTGGCTGGCGTTGTACTCTTGTCGGCATGCTCTTCGGGCGGTACGGAAGGCGGATCCGACAGCACCGGCAATTCCGGCAATGAAGGCAGTGCCGGGACAAAAGAGATTACGGTTTGGGCTTGGGACCCGGCATTTAACATTGCGGCCATGAATGTTGCCAAGGAAGCCTATGCTCAAGTGAATCCGGATGTCACGATTAATGTGGTAGAGAATGCCCAGGCCGATATCGTCCAAAAGCTGAACACCGGGTTGAATTCCGGTTCCACGAAAGGGTTGCCTAACATCGTGCTCATTGAGGATTACCGTGCACAGAGCTTCTTGCAAGCGTATCCGGACTCCTTCTACGAATTGACGGACGTCGTGAAAGTGGACGATTTCGCGGATTACAAGATTGGCCCGACCAGCGTCGACGGTAAGCAGTACGGCGTTCCGTTTGACTCCGGCGTGACGGGAATGTACGTACGGACGGATTATCTCGAGCAGGCAGGCTACAGTCTGGACGACCTGCAGGACATCGACTGGAAGCAGTACATCGAGATTGGCAAAGCCGTCAAAGAGAAAACCGGCAAAAGCATGATTACGCTGGATCCTAATGACCTGGGACTTATCCGTATGATGATCCAATCCGCGGGGGCATGGTATACGGCGGAAGACGGCCATACGCCGACGATTGCTGACAATGCTCCATTGAAGGAAGCCTTTGAATTATACAAAGAAATGATGGATTCCGGCATCGTGAAGGTGAATTCGGACTGGAGCCAATTCGTCGGAGCATTCAACAGCGGTGAAGTGGCTACCGTGCCGACCGGCAACTGGATCACGCCTTCGATCAAAGCCGAAGCTTCCCAATCCGGTAAATGGGCGGTAGCCCCGCTGCCGAAGCTTGCAGCAACCGAAGGCTCTGTCCATGCATCCAACCTGGGCGGCAGTTCCTGGTATGTTATGAATGTAGAGGGTAAAGAAGCAGCTGCGGAGTTCCTCGCGAAGACGTTTGCTTCCGATGCTGAGCTGTATCAGACATTGAACACAAAAGTCGGGGTGATCGGCACCCTGAAAGCCGCTGCAAGCGGAGAAGCTTACGCGGCAGCGGATGAGTATTTCCAAGGGCAAAAAGTCGTTTCGGACTTTGCCGCTTGGACCGAACAAATTCCTAACGTGAACTACGGCATGAACACTTACGCGATCGAGGACATTATGGTCGTTGCCATGCAGGCGTATCTCGGCGGTAAAGACGTGGAAACCGTTCTGAAAGATGCGCAGGCGCAAGCCGATACGCAAATTCGTTAAAACACACTCAGGCAGTACAACCAATGCCCTTGCTCCTTCTTCTCCTGTAAAGTGGACATCTGCTGAAGGAAGGGGAGCGAGGGTTTTATTATTTCTATCCAAAAGAAATGATCAACAGAAGGGTGTGGAGTGGTGTGAATACAGAAAAAGCCAGGCTAAGCCCGCAAATTCACAAGGGCCTTAACAGTCAAAGGCGGATACGTTTGACAGGCTGGTTCTTTATCCTTGTGCCGGTTGTCATGATTAGTATTTTTTATTTCTATCCGATGGTTCAAGCGTTAATCCTATCCTTCAAATCGGGCAGGGGCAGCAATCTTCAGTTTGTCGGACTAGACAACTATATTCGCCTGTTCAGCGATACCACCTTCCTTACGGCCGTCAAGAACACGTTTATTTACTTACTCATTCAGGTTCCGGTCATGCTGGTGCTGGCACTCTTTATCGCTGTGCTGCTCAATGACGATCGATTGAAGTTCAAAGGTTTTTTCAGAACGGCGATTTTCCTGCCGACGGTAACCTCTCTTGTCGCGTACTCCGTCGTTTTCAAGTACATGTTCGGAGCTGACGGCATCGTCAATAAATTTCTGGTGAATCTTCATCTCATCCAGGAACCGATTCAATGGATTACCGACCCGTTCTGGGCCAAAGTCACGATTATCATCGCGATCACCTGGCGTTTTACAGGCTATAATATGATTTTCTATTTATCGTCACTGCAAAATATCGATAAATCCGTATATGAAGCTGCACGCATTGATGGTGCGAATGCCTTCACGCAGTTTTTCAAAATTACGATTCCGCTCTTGAAGCCGATCATCTTGTTTACGACGATCACATCGACCATTGGAACGCTCCAGTTGTTTGACGAGGTGGTTAACATCACCAAAGGCGGCCCCGGAAACGCAACCATGTCGATATCGCAATATATTTACAACCTTTCTTTCGAATACACGCCTGACTTTGGATACGCAGCTACCGTTTCTTATTCGATCGTACTCATGGTGGTCCTATTGACGATGATCCAGAACAAAGTTGGAGGTGACAAGAGATCATGAGAACCAAACGCGTGTTTACTTACCTGTTTTTAATTGTCGCTGCCCTGATCTCCATCTTTCCGTTTATCTGGATGGTTGTCAGTGCCACCAATCCGTCCGTGGACGTAACGAAAGGGACGCTGCTGCCGGGTTCGCACCTGGTCAAGAATATCAACAATCTGTTCAGTTCCGTGGACATGTGGCAAGCTCTGTGGAATTCCGCAAAAATCTCGGTGGTGACTACCGTGCTTTCACTGCTGGTAGCATCAGCGGCGGGTTATGGATTTGAGATGTACCGCAGCCGCGGCAAAGATATCGTATTTAATATCCTCCTGGCCTCGATGATGATTCCGTTCGCGGCAATCATGGTGCCTTTATTTCAGATGTTTGCCAAAGTATCGGGGGTTGTCCCCTTTCTAGGCATTGATACGGCAGGGGCTGTCATTCTGCCGACATTCACGACGGCCTTCCTTATTTTCTTCTTCCGACAAAGCACAAAAATGTTTCCCAAGGACATGATGGAAGCCGGTCGCATCGACGGACTCTCGGAGATCGGCTTGTTCTTCCGCATTTATATGCCGACGATGAAATCGACCTATGCCGCCGCCGCGATTATTACGTTCCTGAACAGCTGGAACAACTATTTGTGGCCGCTGATCGTGCTGCAATCGCCGGAGAATATGACCGTGCCCCTGCTGATATCGAACCTGGGATCAGGCTACGCCCCCGACTACGGTTTGATCATGTCTGCGATTGTCATTACGACGCTGCCGACGGCACTGGTGTTCTTCATGATGCAGAAGCAGTTTGTTGCCGGAATGACAGGTTCAGTTAAATAAAAAGGAGGAGAACAGATGAAACAGCAGCTTGAACGGGGAGTCGCGCCAAGCCTTGCATGGTTGTCCGATCCCGGCATATTCGCGGTAGGCAGGATGCCTGCGCACTCCGATCACCGATACTACGCAACGATACGAGAAGCCGATTTGCTTGGAGAGATGCCTTGGCGCCACAGTCTGAATGGAAGCTGGAAGTTTAGTTATGCGCATAACGCCAAGGAACGCCAAGCGGATTTTTATAAAATGGACGTTTCCTGCAGAGGATGGGATGATATTGAGGTTCCCGGACATATCCAGCTTCAGGGTTACGGGCAGCCGCAATACGTGAATACGATGTACCCATGGGACGGTGTGGAGTTTCTTAGACCCCCGATGATCTCAGAGGACCACAATCCCGTGGGCAGCTATGTGAAGTATTTCGACGTTCCTGCCGGCTGGCAGCAGCGCCCGCTGTACATTTCTTTTCAGGGAGTTGAATCGGCTTTCTATGTATGGCTGAACGGGGAGTTTGTCGGATACAGCGAGGACAGCTTTACGCCGAGCGAATTCGACCTCACGCCGTACTTGGCGGAAGGCGAGAATAAGCTGGCTGTCGAGGTCTATCAACGCAGCACCGGAAGCTGGCTGGAGGATCAGGACTTTTGGCGCTTTTCCGGAATTTTTCGCGACGTGTATCTATACACTGTACCTGACGTTCATGTTCAGGATCTGCATGTTCAAACCGATTTGGATGAAACGTATGAACTTGGAACGCTGAAGGTTGCGATGCAGCTCAAGGGCAGGCCTGCTTCGAAAATAGTCCTTGAGCTTAAGGATGCAGCAGGAAATCCAGTGGTCCGGGGGGAGACCGGAGCTTCCGGGGGAACGGCGTCGATTGCGTTAGCTGCGGGAAAGGTTAAGCGGTGGAGTGCAGAAGAACCTAATTTATATACACTGTACGTATCCGTCTATGACACATCCGGAAACCTTGTGGAGGTCGTGCCGCAAAAGATAGGTTTTCGCAAATTCGAGATGATCGACAAGGTGATGCACTTAAACGGCAAGCGCATTATATTCAAAGGCGTCAACCGGCACGAATTTAATTCCCATCGCGGACGCTGCATTACGAAAGAGGATATGCTGTGGGATATCAAGACATTAAAGCAGGCGAATATTAACGCCGTACGGACGTCGCATTATCCGAATCAGACGCTGTGGTATGAGCTATGTGATGAGTACGGCGTGTATGTTATCGACGAGATGAATTTGGAGACACATGGATCATGGCAGAAAATGGGGGCCGTTGAGCCATCCTGGAACATACCGGGCAGCAGGCCGGAATGGCAGGATATCGTGTTGGACCGTGCGATTTCCATGATGGAGAGGGATAAGAACCACCCATCGATATTGATCTGGTCTTGCGGCAACGAGTCTTATGCCGGAGAAGTCATTCGGAACGTTGCGAATGTTTTTCGGGAGAAGGACCCTACCCGGCTCGTGCATTACGAAGGGGTGTTCCATAACCGGGAATATGACGATGCGAGTGATATGGAGAGCCGCATGTATGCCAAACCGGCGGATATTGAACAGTATCTGTTAAACGATCCTTCCAAGCCCTACATCAGCTGCGAGTACATGCATGCCATGGGCAATTCCGTCGGCGGATTGCATAAATACACGGAGCTGGAGCGGAAGTATCCGATGTATCAAGGCGGCTTCATCTGGGATTTCATGGATCAGGTTATCGTGAAACATGATCGTTACGGCAAGCCTTTTATGGCTTATGGAGGGGATTTTGACGACCGCTCAACCGATTACAACTTCTCCGGCAACGGCATCGTATATGCAAATCGGACATGGTCCCCCAAAATGCAGGAAGTGAAATTCCTGTATCAAAACATCAAGCTGACACCGGATCGTTATGGCGTCACGATCCGAAACGAGAATTTGTTCGTGGGTTTGGATGCTTATCATGTTAAATACTCCCTGTATCATGGAGGCAGGGAAATCTATAGCGGAGCTATAAGCACCCAGGTTGGTCCCGGCGAAGAGGGATATGTAAAGCTGGAACTGCCTGAGGCCGGGTATCCAGCCGGTGAGTATGCGCTAGACGTTTCACTCGTGACCAAGAAGGATTCGTTATGGGCGGAAGCCGGTTATGAAATTGCATTTGGACAGTTTGTTTTCCAAGTGGAGGACGCGCTCGCTGTTGATGATACTGACAATGCGTCAGCGTCGGAGGCAGAACGCCTGCAATCAGGTTCAGAGGTTTCGCATGATAAGCCAGCGAATGATTTCCGTGTTGTTGAAGGGGACGTAAATATCGGCGTTCACGGACGCGATTTCTCCGTCATGTTCTCGAAGCAGGCTGGGACCCTCATATCCGTCAAGTATGCGGGACGGGAGATGATCTCTTCGCCGCCGGCGCCGCTCTTCTGGAGAGCGATGACGGATAACGATAAAGGGGCCGGGCTGCCGTTCGACTCCGCGCTTTGGTATGCAGCAAGCCTGACTCGAAGAACGGAAAGCTGCGAGCTAATGGAGTACTCAGATTGCGCAACCGTGACCTACGTGTATAAACTGAGCGTATCCGAAGGAATACGGGTGCGTGTATCCTACACGGTGTTTACCGATGGCAGCATTCATGTAAAGTCGGGGTATCAAGGAGAGCCGGGGCTGCCGAAGCTGCCGATCTTTGCTCTTACCTTCAAAGTGCCGGCGGACTACGACAACCTGGATTGGTATGCAAACGGGCCGGAAGAGAACTATATCGATCGTGCGTTCGGAGCTAGATTGTGTCGCTTCCGAAGTCGTGCGGCGGATCATGTTTCAGCCTATTTGGTACCGCAGGAATCGGGCAATCGTACAGGCGTGCGGGAGGTATCCATAACGAGCGATCAAGGTCATGGCCTTACGATAAAAGCGCCGGCGGCAGCACCGGTTGAGGCGAATATATCGCCCTATACCGCATTTGAGCTGGAGAATGCGACGCATCATTATGAGCTGCCGAACGTTCACCATACCGTTGTTACCATTGCCGGGCGGCAGATGGGGGTTGGGGGTGACGACAGCTGGGGGGCTCCGGTTCATGACGAGTATCAACTCGATCCTTCAACGGACATGTCCTTTGAATTTACCATTTGCAAAAGCCTAATCATGAAATAGTAGAATGCCAAACAACGCTCGGCTCACCAATATGGGTGGGCCGAGCGTTGCTTCATGCCTTCGTTGTAAGCATGATCAGCATAACCGTAGTATGAATCCGCCTATGCCGCGTCCCGCAAAATCAAATTTGATACCGAAACCAACTGTTAAAACCATGTGTAGTATGTTATATTTTGGATAATTTCACATGACAGTCGGGAGGGAATTCACCTGAGAAAAAAGAATTTCATGCTTGTTTCGATTCTTTCGTGCTTACTCTTGTTCTTGCTGCAGGCATGCAATGGTTCGGAACAGCCGGTCTCCGCGCCGGAAGTCAACAACCATCAGCAAACGAAACCGGTAGAGAACGAGGCTGAGGCTGAGCCAACGAAGCCGGCGGTAAACGACAACGATCGGAAGGCAATAGGCAGAGATCTATTAACGAAATATACTGAATCTTACTATAAGTTCACGACCACGGAAGCATTCGATGAAGGATACTTGAATGAGCTGTTCGATGAATCGATGCTTGACCATCCGGTATACCATGCTGCGAAAATTCATCACCAGACGGATCTGAAGAACTACGATAAGGCTGAGGTCGACAAAATCGAAAGTGAATCCGTCGAACCAGCGGAGGAAGGCGGATTCATTTACAAAGGGACTCTCACGGAACGAACATACCATAGGAAGGTTGAAGAGAATGACCCCCCTTACTTTTACAGCAAGAAGGACTTTGCGCTGCATATTAAGCAGGACGAGAACGGGAAGTACAAATTCTTTGACATGTCATTTGAGAAACGGATTTATTTCCCTGATATGTAAAAACGGAGGTGTCCGATATGGATTTGAACAATGACGCTAAAGAAATGGCTTCTGCTGCTGAAGAAAATCAGCAAAACGAAAAAGAACGACGCCCGATGTCGACCGGCAGCGGGCTCCTGGAATCGGCCATCGACAAGTTTGCCAGAGAAGGCGGTTTTGACGACTTGCCGTTGAAGGGAAAGCCGATCAAGATCGAGGACGGCGATGTGCTAACCAGTATCATGAAGAACGCGAATTACCAGCCGGCCTGGGTGGAGCTGAGAAAAGAAATCGCCGCCGACATCAAGCGTCTTCTTGACCTTCAGGATCCGAATGCGATTCCCGAGGCCGAGATAGAGGCCATCAACCAGAAAATTATGAAGTATAACCGGATCGTTCCGAATCCGCAGCTGCAAAAAGGTCTCCTGTCCGGGTCCCATTTGCACGCAGCCTATGATAAGTGGGAGTAGAGAATATCTTGAATGTGCTCCCCGTTACCGTCCGGGTGAACAAGCGAAAGAGACCTTGAAGCTATCCGCTTCAGGGTCTCTTTTGAATACGCTCGATTCGGTTCCAAGTTCGAACCAATCAGGGAGGTGGTGGCGAGCATTTACTTCCTGCCGCTGCGCCAAGCATCCAGCTGCTTCTGCACCTCTTGTATCACGTCGTCCATGCCTGCTTGCTTCAGCTCCTCGTTAAACTTGGGGAGGATCGCATCGACATCCACGGAGCCCGTCATGAGGCTTGGGTAATATTTATGCCAGACCATCTCGATGTTATCGGTTTGAGCGGTCAGCGCGGATAGATCGGGCGTAAATCCAAGCACGGTGGAATTGACGACTCCGGCGTTATATTGACGGAATTGCTCCCACTTGTCGAGGGGGTCCGGATTATCGCCGCCCATGGTTTTCAGGATAAACCAATTCCCCTGGGTGTACTGCACGCCTGAATAGCTGCTTGCAGGCGCATCCGGGATCGGATCGCCATGGCTGTCTTTGTCCGTTATCAGAACGACCTGCCCCTGTTCGTCCAATGTGTAGTGGACGCCTTCAATCCCATAATTGAATAAATTCCGTACCTCCGGGTCCGTATTAAGCAAATTCAGAAACTTAATGCATTCTACCGGATGCTTGGTATTGGCATTAACGGCCATGATGCCTCCCCTGACGGATTCCGTAGTAACGGTGCTGGGGGTTACGGGATTCGCTACAATCTTATAACCGCGATCCTTGCTCCAAGTCGTCTCCGAGAGCGGCCCCCCGCCGGAGGACTTCCAGAACACCTTGGCACCTCGTTTGAGCCCTCCCGGCTCGCGCAGCGCCGCGTCCTTATTGATAAAGCCTTCCTTATAATAATGCCGCAGCGTATCGAGAACCTGCCGGGCCTCCTTGGTTTCAAAGATATTCACCACCGATGCGCCCGGGTCCAGCGATTTGATCATCAAGGGCATCTTATGGTTCATGATGTATTCGTATCCGTGGAGAGCGAAGAAATTATGGGAATCCCGATCCAATTCCATGGGAATGTAATCCGGCTCTTTCTCTTGAATCATCCGGAGCAGCGCCTCAAGCGACTCCAGCGTATTGTACTTGGTGATGTCGATATGGTGCTTTTCCACGATCGAGGCGGGGTACATCCACTGATCGCGTACGGCTAACTCCTTGTTGGTAGGGACGCCGTAAATGCTGCCATCGTTCATGCGGACCCCCTGCCAAAAGGTGGGATCGATGGCCTCGTACATATCCATGCCTAGGCCAGCCAAGTGGTCATCAAGCCTCAGCCAAGCGCCGCGCATCGCGGTGGATGCATAGTCGGGCGCAAAAGCAATGTCGAACGGGCTTCCGGCGGATATCAGCGTGTTCAGCCGATCTTCATACTCCTGCCAGCTTACCTTGATATAGGTGATCGTCACGCCGATCTTGCGAGCCATGATTTCATTGATTTTATCATTGACGAGGCGAAGATCCTTGTCGGGCTCACCGATCGTATAATAGATCAGGTTGACCGTGTCGCCGACATGCGGTTCGTCGTCAAAGCCAGGCTGTCCGAAGCAGCCGGTTGTATAGAATGTGAACAGCAGCAGCAGGCTGATCTTCATTAAAGACCGTAAGCGTCTAGCGTATTTAACCATCGATGTCCTCCTTTCCGCCACGTATGCGTTACCCTTTTCCCCGCAGTTCAGAAGGAGATTTCCCGAAAAAGCTGTGAAAGTGCGTATAAAAATAATTGAGATTGTTGTAACCCACGGAAAACGCGATATAGGAAATTTTCTCATCCGTCGATTGAATTCTCTCCTGTGCCAGAAGCATGCGGTAAGCCATCAGGTATTCGGAAAACTTCATCGCGGTTTCTTTGAGAAACAATTGTCCGAGGTAGGTGCTGTTCATCTGGAAACGCTCCGCCACGGATTTCAAGGTGATGTTCTGAGCATACTCCGTCCTGATCATCAGCAGAATCCGGTTCACCAGCTTGGATAAGCTGTCGTAGCTAACGCCAAGCACCGGATCCTGGTTCATGCTTTCGCCGTTTCGGTTACCTATCGAACCGCCCAGATCCTCGACGATAATCTTCTCGATCACTTGCTGCAGCTTGGTACGTTCGACAGGCTTGAGCAGGTAGTCTTTAACGCCGCACCGAATGGCTTCCTGGGCATACTTGAATTCGCTGTAACCGCTCATGATGATGTATTTCGTAGGGATTTGAAATTCGTTGAGTCTTTGGATCGCTTCATATCCTAGCTCCTTGCCGATGCAGACATCGAATATGGCGACGTCCGGCAGCAGGTCCACCACCTTGGACATGGCTTCCCCCGTGGATTCGCAGGTTTCGATCCGGCCAAATCCGTATTGCTTCCAATCCAAGATTCGCTTCATTCCCTCCAATATCTGAGGTTCGTCATCCACAATCATCAGTTTGTACATGTTCAATCACCTCTTTTGAAATCCGCACGGAAATCTTGACTCCAGCTTCCTCATTATTCTCAATCTCGATCGAAAGGCCGTTTCCATAAAAGAAATGAAGGCGCGTATATACGTTGCGCAGTCCGATACTATGGGATGAAGTTTCATCATGGTTGGACAGCGTGCTGCGGACGACATCCAAACGCTCCGGCGGAATCCCGCTTCCGTTGTCCACGAATTCCAGCACATAACCATCCTCAGCTTCAAAGCCATTGACGACGTATAAATTAAACTCATGATTCGCGTTAAAGCCATGAATGAAAAAATTCTCAGCCAGGGGCTGCATCCAGAATTTCACGGTAGGGATCGAGTGCAGCGCCGGCTCGACATTGATTTGATAATAAAAACGCTCGGGGTACTTGAACTCCATAATCTCCAAGTACTTCTGCAGCAATTCCAGCTCGCTTGCAATCGAAATGATATTTTCCTTTTTGACGATTTCACGATAGAGCGTGCCTAACGTAGCAATGGCGTCGGCGGTGTCCCGGTCTTGATTCACAAGCGCCGTGGAGCGGATAACCTCCAGCGTATTGTATAAAAAATGAGGGTTGATTTGGTGTTGAAGCGCTTTCATTTCGGTTTCCTGCTGCTTGATCTTGAGCAGATACTCATTGCGGATGTGCTTGTCCAGCTGCTGAATCATATCGTCCAATTCCCTGGCGATCATGCCATATTCGTTGCGACGGTACCGGGCGGGGCGGTTCGGCGTAAAATTGGCCATTTTTACCCGTCCGATCGATTGAATGATACGGCGGAGGAAAAGGGCATCGTCCCGCATATTGTATGCGATGAGAAGAAGCACGCTGACCATGGCCGTCAATACGATCAGAAAGATGGCGACCAGCATCCCGGCATGCTCACGAATCAGCATGGATAAATCAATGATGCTAATAAATTTGAAATTAAACTTGGTGGACGGAAAGGAAACGAACAAGATATGCTTCCATACACCCCTCGATATAAAACCATGGCTGCGGCCGTCTGCCTCGGCCAGTCGGGACAGCTCCTCCAAGTCCTGGTCCTGCCCATTGCCGATGAGGTAGGTTTCGCCGGTAGCACTGACCGCGGCGGCATTGCCAAACCGGAAATTACGAATGGATTTAAAAATTTGATCGCTGCTGACCAAAAAGCGCATTTCCCCGAACTCCTGAGCGCCCGGCGTCGGATTCGACAGTTTCTTGCGATAGACGAAGCCCTTCATGATCGTATCGCGGAACGCCTCGTCCGTATTTGGCAGCCCGAAGGTAAAGCTTGTTATCCCGTGCTCATTAAAACGTACGACATTGCCGTAATGGCCGGTATGCAGGCTAATCTGCGTGATTTCGCCCTGCGCCCAGCTGTACAGATAGGTCTTCACATCCTGGGGAAACGAAACCAGCGGCTGGGAGAAATGGCTGTTCTGCAGCCTGCTGGTTAAATAGCCTTCCGCGCTGCTGCTTAGAAAGCTGCGAGCATCGTCCATCAGTCCGGGATTGGAGTAGATGCGCTGCATGTAAGCCTCGATTCGGTCAGCATCATACTGCAGCTCATTCTCCACGCGCGCAAAGGCATTAGCCGCCTCGATGCGGGCATTGCCCACC
Source organism: Bacillus sp. FSL K6-6540 (assembly GCF_038007545.1). Taxonomy (NCBI): domain Bacteria; kingdom Bacillati; phylum Bacillota; class Bacilli; order Caryophanales; family Bacillaceae; genus Bacillus; species Bacillus sp. FSL K6-6540. The sequence goes on along the minus strand of NZ_JBBOXH010000001.1, from coordinate 5,475,130 downwards.
CATTGATTCAGCAGCATGGCACTGGTCAGCGTACCAAGCGTCAGACCGATGACCACGACGAAGATGACATAGGCAATAAACTTGTGGCGATAGATTTTGATTTGTAAAAATGAGCCCATACGACACCTCAATTGCAGCAGGTCGCTTTAAATATGCGCAGCTTAATCTCAATGTAACACGATTCACGCCAAGCTTCATAGATAGGATGGAAAAAGCATCCCTTAAAAGTGTCCTAATAAGGGATGCGCAGGAATTTACTTGAAGTAATTATTGATCTGCTCTTGGGCGGCTTGCATGATCGTGTCCATGCCGGCCGACTTTAATTCAGCGGTGACCTTCGGTATCACTTTCTCCGGATCGGATGCTCCTGTAATGATTTCATATTTGTATTTATCCCACACGGCCTGGCAGTTCGCCACTTCGGTCTGAAGATCGGTGATGTCCAGCGCAAAGCCGAGGACGGTGGAGGAGGTCGCTGCATCGTTCAGCTTTTTAACCTGCTCCCATTGATCTTCAGGAGCGCCTTTCGTAACCGCCAGATTAAAGAACGTGCCTTGCGTGTAAGCCGCGAGCGGCCAAGTATCGGATGTACGCTCAATCACTTTTTCGCCATCGACGTTGTTGTAATCCACGCCCAACTCGCCGAATGCCAGCATATTGCGAAGTTTAGGATCCGTATTCACCAACTCAAGGTATTTCAAGGCTTCCTTCTTATACTTGGAATTCGCCGAAATCGCGTTCAGCGAGCCTTGGATCGTACTGGTGGTATAGATCGGCCCGTAATGCTGAACCATATCGTACTTCTCGATGGCGTCATTGATCTGCCAGCTGATCTCGGCTCCCGGGAATGCCTGGGCTGCAAAGAACGGTCTGCCTTTGTCGTTCTCCGTCTTCGTCGGCGCATCCGGGTTGATGATGCCATCCTGGTACCATTGATGCAGCAGCTTCAGATTAGCCACAACATCAGGCTGCTCCAGCACGGAGACAACCGTGCGCGATGCGTCGTCCGCTTTGACGCCGATCGGAGGGAAGCCCAGGGTTAAATCGTCATAGTCGTTAAAGAAGCCGTTCAAGCCTTCGCCTTGCGTCATTGGCAGCGGATAGAAGCTTTTGCCTTCGCCGGCCTTCATGTCATGAAGCGGCTTATCCAGGTCCTGCAATGTTTTGATATTGTTGATGTCGATATTGTACTTTTGCACGTACTTATCATCGAATACCCAGTACTGCGTCAGCGCGGAATCCTTGTAAGTCGGAACGGAATAATATTTGCCGCCGATCTTTGTGCCTTCCCATACCTTCTCGGGAATCAATTTGTATAAGTCCGGCGTTTCGCTCTGAACCAGATCCGTAATATCGGCAAACGCGCCCATAGCCACTTGCTTGCTGTATTTACCGCTGTTCGTGAACATGATGTCGAATGGCTCGCCGGTATTCACGATGGTATTCATTTTGGTGTCCCATTCACCCCAGCTGGCTACCTTGATGTCGACCTTCACGCCAATCTTCTCGGCCGTGTAGGCATTCATGGCATCCACCGCTTTGCTGAAATTGTTAGGCACTTGGCCGCCGATGGTCCACCAGGTCAACGTCGGTACATCCTTGCTTGCCGTTTCGGTGTCATTGGACGTGTCCGGCGTCGCTTGGGATCCGTCTGTCGCAGGTGCAGGCTTCGAGCCGCCGCAGGCTGCCAAAGCAGTCAACATAAGCGTCAGCACGCACAGCGTAGAGATGAACTTTAATGCTCTTTTCATTTCATTTCCCCCTTTTTGAAGTTGGATTACCTAAGTGTGTACAGCGGATATTTATCATAAACCAAGGTTGTCTTGGTTTATTTCGTCATTAGCCCTTCACCGCGCCGACCGTCAATCCGGAAATAAAATACTTCTGGAAGAAAGGGTAGGCGAATGCTACGGGCAGCACGATGAGAATGGCGACCGCCATGCGGGCGGATTCCTTCGGCATCGTTGCGACGAGCATCGCGTAGCTTACGCCCATACTCGCTGCATTCTTCGCGAGTGCGTCCACATTGCTCATTAGGCTGTTGAGCAGCGCTTGCAGGGAATACAGGTTCTGGTTGTCGATATACAGCATCGATTGGAACCAGTCGTTCCAGTAAGCAAAGCAGAGAAACAGTCCGATGGTGGCGATGACCGGCAGCGAAATCGGCATGATGATGGAGAAGAAGATTCGCAGCTGGCTCGCGCCGTCGATTTCGGCTGATTCGATCAGCCCGTCGGGAATCGTGCTTTTGAAAAAGGTTTTACATATGATGACGTTGAACGATGAAACGGCGAGCGGGAGAATCAGCGCCCAGATGCTATCTTTCAGTCCCAGCAAATTCGTGTTGATGAAGTAGCTGGATACCAAGCCGCCGTTGAATACCATCGGAATGAATACCACCCAGGTCAGAAATCCCCTCAGCTTATAGTTGGGGCGAGAGAGAACGTAACCCATGGAGGCGGTCAGCAGCACCCCGAGCACGGTACCAACCACGGTCACGAGGGCGGATACGCCGAGGGCCCGCAGAATCATCGTTCCCTGCTTGATGATGTAGACGTAAGCCTCGGCCGACATGGCGACCGGCAGCAGATGATATCCGGTCTCACGGATGGACTCCTCACTGGAGAAGGAGATGGACAGTACAACGATTACAGGTATGACGCAGAGCAGCGCCAACAGGATAAAGATCAGGTTGAACAAAAGGTTGACGGCTTTGTTTGTGCGGTTAAACTTCTCAAGGCCTGTCTGATAAGTAGATTTCGATGTCATCTTCTTGCCTCCTTACATCATCGCGCTATCGGGATCGATTCGGCGAACGATCCAGTTAGCGGCCAGAATCGTAGCGCATCCCAGAACAGACTGTACGAAAGCGGCTGCGGATGCCATGCCCACGGTGGCCGTTTTCAGTTGTTTATACACCATGACATCGATCGTGGTCGCCACGTTGAACAGCGAATTGGAGTCTCGCGTGACCTGATAGAACAAACCGAAATCGGTGTAAAATATGCGGCCTACCGCCAGTATGAACATCATGACGATCACCAGCTTGAGCATGGGCAGCGTAATGAATCTTGTCTGCTGCCAAATGGACGCGCCATCGATGACGGCTGCTTCATAATAGGTGCTGTCTATGCTCGTGATGGTCGCCAGATAGATGACCATGCCATAGCCCAGGCCCTTCCAGACATTCAAGAGAATCAGAAAAAACGGCCAATACTTCGGCTCCATATACCAGTTAATGGGATCGCTGCCCATCGAGACGAGCATTTGATTGACGATCCCTTTATCAAAGCTCAGGAATGCCCAGCCTACGGCGGATACGACGACCCACGACAGGAAATAGGGGAGGAACATCATCGTCTGATAGACTTTGCTGGCTTTGCGGCTGTGGAGGAGGCCGATCATGATCGCGAATAGGACGGGCAGAACGATCCCCAGCACAATAAACACAATATTGTATCCTATCGTGTTTCGAATAATGATCCAGGCGTCATTCGACTTGAATAGAAATTCGAAGTTTTTGAACCCGATCCAAGGGCTGTTGAACACATTGCTCAAGAACCCGCCGCTAATCTTGAAATTTTTGAAGGCGATAATGATCCCGAACATCGGTAAGAAACTAAACAGGATGTACCAGATCGTGGTTGGCAGCGCCAAGAGGGTCAATTCCGTATCCTGCTTGTGCCAGCGCATTCGTAAGCGCTTTCGTTTTTTGGGTTCGGCTTGAGAGCTCATGTCTGTCACTCCTTACGGTGTAATCTCGCTTGTCGTGCACTTGTTGAATTCATTGTATAAGAGGAGGAAACGCGGCTTCCAGATAACAAACTTGATACTATAGTCAACAAACGTTAGGTTCGAAAGACTTGTTAGGACGGACATTTACAGAACATGGTTTTTTATTATAATATTTCAAGGCCGTTCTCCAAGAGATCTTTCAATGTCTTCAAGCAAAACCAGGGGTATAATATAATTGAAATCTCATAGGAATAAGGAGGCTGCACATGAAAGTAGTAATCATTGGCGCAAGCGGCACGATCGGACGAGCAGTCGCTAAAGAATTAGAAAAAAATCACGAAATCGTACATGCTGGGCGAAACGGCTTCGATGCCCAAGTGGATATTACTTCCGTCAATAGCATTAAAGACATGTACAGAAAAATCGGAAAAGTGGATGCGGTCATCAGCGCAACAGGCGGTGCGCATTTTGGTCCTATTGCAGAATTGACGCCGGAGCTAAATGAGATTGGCATTGAAAGCAAACTTAAGGGCCAAATTAATCTAGTCCTTCTAGGACTGGATTATATGAATGACGGAGGAAGCTTTACCTTAACAACCGGAATTATGATGGATGATCCCATTCCTCAGGGCGCATCGGCAGCCATGGCAAATGGCGGTGTGAAGGCTTTCGTTAAATCCGCAGCCATTGAAATGCCGAGGGGAATTCGCATAAACAGCGTAAGCCCTAATGTTTTAGTGGAGTCCTTAGATAAATATGGCGAGTTTTTCCCGGGCTTTGAAGCCGTGCCGGCCGCACGTGTAGCGCTTGCGTATAAAAAGAGTGTGGAAGGGGCTCAAACCGGGCAAAACTATGAAGTTTATTAATGAGAAAAGTGCACAAAGTTATAAAAAAGAATCCGGGTTTAATCCGGATTCTTTTTTCTTTCGTTCATCTGCAGCTATTAAACAAAGGGAAAACTAGAGCGTTATATGTAAATATAATCACTTCTATAGGAAAATAATATAACGTGATTTTTATTGACACAATTAAGAAAACTAAACTAACATTAGGATTATTTTCATCAAGAGGGAGGCAGCTATGAGTTTTAAAGAACAGTACGAAGAAATTGCAGGTGTAGGACAGACCATATTCGATAACCCTGAGCTTGGCTACAAGGAATTTAAAACCAATCAAACGGTGGCGGATTTTCTGAAAAAGGTTAATCCGGATATCGAGCTGCAATCATTCAGCACAACCGGTCTTCGGACAACGCTTGGCGGCGGCAAGCCGCTGAACATCGCTTTTATTGCGGAGCTTGATGCGGTATATGCTCCAAGCCATTGGCGGTCAGACGAGGCAACGGGTGCGGCACACAATTGCGGTCATTATACGCAGGTGGCGATTGCCCTAGCTCTGTACAAGCATTACTTTGAATCTAAGGCGTACGAAGCTTTAGATTATAGTCTAACGTTTATTTTCATTCCGGCTGAAGAGTATTTGGATCTCGCCTACAGGGACGAGCTGCTCGGAAGCGGCAAGATCTCCTATTACGGAGGAAAACCCGAAGCGATGAAACTCGGCGTGTTCGACGATATCGACATCGGGCTGTGCGTACACGCCATGGGCGGCGAGTTTGCCGAGCGCACGATCGAAATCAACTGCGACCTGGCCGGATTCTTATATAAGCATTACACGTTTACCGGAAAAGCAACCCACGCCGGTTTCGATCCTTTCTCCGCCAAAAATGCCTACAGCATGTCGACCCTCTTCAATGTGGCGTTAGGCCTCAGCAGGCAGCAAATGAAGGACAGCGAGAAGGTCCGGATGAACCCGATCGTCCTGGAGTCCGACATGTCGACCAACGTCATTCCCAACCGGATCACGGTTGGCAGCGATCTGCGCACCCAGTCGGTGGACTACATGAAGGAAGCGGCCTCCAAGATGGACGATGCGGCCAGGGGCAGCGCGCTGGCCCTTCAAGGCGAGGTCGAGATTAAGACGCAGATGGGATACTTGCCGTTCGTTCAGGACCGGTATTTGTCCGAGTTCGTGCTGGAGGCGTTCCAGGATAACGAGGAGATCGCCCGTATTTGGAACAACAACGCCATCAGCGCTGCAGGAGACATTGGGGATTTAGCCTTCATGATGCCCTGCATTCAAATCGGCTACAGCGGCTTTACGGGAACGATCCACGGCGACGATTTCAAGGATATCGATCCGGAATTTATTTATGAAGTGTTCCCGAGATTTATAACGCAGGTGCTGGAGCGCATGAGCGGACGCATCGACCGTTCGAAGCTGTACCGCCGCACATTCTCCGAATACGAGCAGCTCCTTGCGTCGATCGTTGGCTCCCATTAAGAAACAGAAAAACAGAAAAGAGGACATCATGGCATGAAGTTAAAACTACAGTATCTCTATTTGCTTGCATTCGTGCTCATTGTTATAGCGGTCGCCGAATTTATCGGCATTCAGTCCGTCCAGGTCGGCTCCGTGAAAATAAGCCTGCTTCCACTCGTATTCGCCATTTTGATCACGATGGTGCTCGGCTTGTCGATATTCCGGAAAGGCTTGATGAAGAAAATTTACAGCAAGGAAAACGTCGGTTTCTCCAGCAAGTACCTGATCTTTATTATGCTGCCGCTCATGGCGAGATACGGAGCCGACGTTGCTCCTAGATTAGAAGAAATCTTAAAAGTAGGCTGGGTATTCATCATTCAGGAAATCGGCAACCTGGGGACGATTCTGCTCGGACTTCCCATCGCCATCCTGCTCGGCCTGAGAAGGGAAGCCATCGGCGCTACGCTTGGACTTGGAAGGGAAGGGGAACTTGCTTATATATCCGAGAAGTATACGCTCGACTCCGACGAAGGCCGCGGGGTACTGTCCCTCTATATTATCGGTACCCTATTCGGCACGCTGTTCTTCAGCATTCTGGCGCCGGTGATGGTTGCCGCCGGCTTCTCGATCGAAGCGCTGGCGATGTCCTCCGGGGTCGGTTCCGCCAGCATGATGACAGGCTCTTCTTCGGCGTTAATCGCGCATTCTCCTGAGATGACGGAGACCATTAACGGATACGCTGCTGCAAGCCAGCTGCTTACCAGCTTCCTCGGAACGTATACGATGGTATTTCTCGCAGTGCCGCTGCAGCGGTTTATGTACAAATTAATGGTCAGAGGTGAAAAGAAATGAGCACAGGTTTGAATAAATACGCAAAATACGCCCTCGTCCTGCTGCTTAGCGTCGGTCTTATTTTATTTACGGAGCAAATGAAATTCATCAAAAACGGAGAGGGCCATATTACGATGGGGACGATTGCCGGCTTATCCGTGCTTTGGCTTTTTTCCTTCATCGGCGTTCTGATCTCGACGCTCATGAAAAAGGTTCCGCTGAAATTCCTGCAGGAATTCCCGGTTCTCGGCTGGGTATCGATCGTTTCGTTGATCTGCTGCCTGATTTCGGATGTGTTTGTGGACGCCATTGCCAACGTCAACTTTTTGTCCATCACGACTCCGATTTTGGCGTTCGCCGGCATCTCCGTAGCCGACAGGCTGGTTGATCTTCGCAAAACCTCCTGGCGCGTCGCGATCGTTGCGGTGTTCGTGTTCACGGGCACGTACGTAGGGAGCGCGTTATTGTCAGAGCTCGGCCTTTATTTGTCCGGTAAGTAAAATATGGAACAAAGCCAAGAAGCTAAAAAAGATGACCTCCGAAAAGCGGAGGTCATCTTTTTCTCGTTCAACAGCGAAACAGATAGCTTTCGCCTCGTTTGGTAAACGGCTCATTAGTCTGTCGCAGCCGTTTCTCGCTGACTTTCCTTACGAATCCGTCACCAGCACTCGCAAGGAGGTGCGGTCAAGGGCTCGCGAAGCCAACCAGCAGCCGCTGACGGCAATGGCAAGAGCGATTAGCGTCAGGCCAATCGCCAGCGGCCACTCCATGACCAGCGGCAGCTTGACGATGCCGTAGGCAGACAGCAAGCCGCGTAGCACGGCTGGCAGCGCGTAGATTCCGCATACTATGCCAACCAGCGTACCGAGGGAAGCGAGTCCGGCAATGCCGCTTGTCAACGCGCGGCGGATGTCTGATGCCGTCAGGCCGAGCGAAGCGTAAATGCCGTAGGTTTTCGTTTCCTTGCGAATATGCAGGCGGCAAGTACTATAGACGATCAGGCAAGTGACGGCGAGGAACAGAAGGGCCAGCATGCTCATCGGAATGAGCAGCACGGCAGCGGCCTCCTTGAATACGGAATCCAGCAGCACTTCCTGCTTGAGGGCCTGGATCACCGGACTATAGCGTTGATTCAGCTGTCGCACGAACTCATCGCTATCCGCTTGGTTCCGAAGTTGAACAAACCCGGCGTCCGGATTGATCTCCCCGACAAGGTCCGATGTGATCCGAGCGATATTCGACATGTTGGAAATGGACTGAAACGTGCCGGTGATCAGCAGCTGATGCGGTTTTCCTTCGATGTAGATCGTGACGGCATTGCCAATATCTTTATTCAATTTGCGGGCAATGTTGACTCCGATCGCGATTTCGTTAGGCAGCACGGGGTTCCGGCCTGTCAGCGAGGCCAATCCCATCTCGTCCATGCTGCCTTCCACCACGGTCAGCGGGAGGCTGAACGTCGGTTGAGTGCCATCTGCTTGCGCAACAACCCCAATGGCCGAGCCGGACCAGTTCAGGCTGAGGACCCTGGGATCCTTCTCGATAAAAGATTGCAATTCTGTACGATCCATTCCGTCAGCGTTGATCACCATGATGGCGATATCCGCATCGTCGTAGCCCCACTGGGCGGAGGTTTCGCTGATGCGATAGACGCTCGTTACCAGCAGGGTGCCAAAGACGAGCACCGCCGCGGTAATGCTCATCAACAGAAAGATCAGCGCCGCCCCTTTTTTGTTGCCGGTCACATGCTTCCATCCGATGACGGCGGGTACGGACCATCGGTCCAGCAGCCTTGTGCCGGTTCCACCTCGATGGGCATGGGTATGCGAAGACTCCGACATGCCATAGCGGATCGCCTGAATCGGCTCGATATGGCGCGTTTTGGCTGCATAGAGGACGACGCACAAGAGGATGATGATCAGCATGCCGATGCCGATCCAGATTGCGACCCCCAGCGCCTGCACGGACACTGGCGCCGCCTCGGATTTGAGGAAGGATAAGGCATTCTGAATGATGACATCCGACAGCAGACGACTGCCGATCAGGGCAGGGATCAAGGCGATAACGGTAATCAAGCCGTACTGCAGCATATAGGTGACGATGATGCGTTCGGAGGTCATGCCGATGGATTTGAGAATGCCGATCGTGCGGTAATTGGCCAGGATCGTGTCCGTGATCGTAAAGCCGATCGTAAGCAAGGCGACAGCAATCATGACCAGTCCGAGGAAACTCATGACGAAGCCGATCACTTTGTTCATGATAAAGTAAAAGGCGGACAGCTCGGCAAACGAAACGCGTTCTTCCAAAAACGGCGATCCGAGCGCCTCCTCAAAGCGCTGCCAGTACTCCCCGCTTTGTTCGGGATGCGCATAGCGAAGCGACACCAGGTACTGCTCCGGCGTGGACAAGCCGCCCATGGTGGAAAGGTAGTCCGCTTCGTTCATCCAGATGCGGGCAGTGGTGGTGAAGGGGCCGCCATGTGACAGGTCAATAACGATAGCGCCGATCGTGAATTGTACCGGGGCAGCCCCGGCCGTGAACACCAATTCATCGCCGACTTCCATGTCGTATTTGTAGGCGAGCGAGGTGGGCACCCAGACGGTTCCGGCTTCCGGAACGGTCAGTTGAGCCGGTCCGGCGCCGGGGAGCGGATGATTGACCCCATGCGGCATCGGAGGCGTATCGATCATATACAGATAAAGATTGGGCAGTTCTTGCCCGTTATAGACCAAGCCGGTCCAAGGCTTGTAAGGAATAAGGCTGGAGGCGGTCACCCCCTCCTGGGTTGACCACCAATCGGCAACCATGCGTTCATCATGCAGCCCGCGGGTCATATTTATGATTTCATGGGCACCTTGAGCAGCCGTATGGCGCTCTTCGAATACATTTTCCGTATTCATCAAGACCGTGAAAGCGGTGCCGACTAATAGAGCAGATAGCGCAATGAGCAATGCGATCAGCGCGTTTTGCAATTTTCGTTTGCGAATGTTCCCCCAGCATAGCGTCAATATGGCACGCATCTTGGACTACCTCCTCCCGGTGACATAAGCAAAGATCATTGCTTCCCGCTCGGAGGCTAACTCCGGGACGTAGGGTCCCATATCCAGCGTGCCGCCGATCTTGCCGTCGCGAATGTAGATCAGGCGATTGCCGCGGCAGGCCGCCTTCATATCGTGGGTGACCATGACAATCGATTGGCCTTCCGCATTCATCCGGCTCAGGATATCGAGCACCGTAACACCTTGTTCGTAGTTGAGGCTGCCGGTGGGTTCATCGGCAAAAATCATATCCGGATTGTTGATGAGCGCCCTGGCGATGGCGGCCCGCTGCTGCTGGCCTCCGGACACCTGGGAAGGCAGCCGGGTGCCTTGTTTTTCGAGCTGCAGGCTTGTCATCAGGTCATTGGCCCTTTGTTTTACGGCTTCTTTGTCCCGATTGGCGATATAACCAGGAAGAGCGACGTTATCGAACAGCGTCAAATCCGGCACGAGGTTGCTGTTTTGATAGATAAAACCGATTTGATCTGCTCGAAAACGCGCAAGCTCCTTAGCCGAAAACTGATCGAGGCGCTGTCCCTGAAGGTGGACTTCTCCGGCCGTCACGGCGTCGAGTCCGCTAAGCAAGTAAAGCAAGGTCGACTTTCCGGACCCGGAATCTCCCATGATCACAGTAAAGTCGCCGGCATATATCGACAGATCGACATTGCGAACGGCATGATACTGCTCCTTGCCGGTGGTATAGGTTTTGCATAAATTGGAAGCTTGCAGCATGATGGTTTTGGTTGTAGGCATGACAGGGTCTCCTCTCTTCTCGTGCTTCCAAATTATAGAGGACGATTCTTGCGCATTCCTTATCAAATTATTAATAAAGTATGACAGGGGTCAGCTTAGCGGCAGAGTCAAGCAGAAGGTCGTTCCCTGCTGCTGCTTGCTATGAAACGTGATCGTGCCGCCATGCGCTTCCATAATATATTTGCAAATCGACAAACCGAGTCCAACCCCGTGCCGCTCGGCCAGTTTCTTGCGGTCCGGGACACTGCCTTGGTAATACCGTTCAAAAATAAAGGGCATGTCCTGAGGGGAAATACCGCTGCCCGTATCGGAAATTATGATCCGCAAACTGGATGATTCGGCGAACTCCTCAACGGCGAGCGTAATCGTATCCCCGGGTTTGGTATGCTTCAGGGCATTCGTGACGAGATTGGCGATGACCTGCTCGAAACGCACAGCATCGATGATAACAAGCACGTTCGGAATGGAAGAAGGCTCCACGCAGCGCACCCCCATCGTACGTATGTAGTGCGCCATGGTTCGCAACACAGGTTCAATCGTCGAAGAACTGTACTGCTCCAGCGGACGCACCGCAATTTGGTCCAGATCACGCAGCGCGTGCAGCAGCAAATCGTCTACAAGCACAGCCATCTTGCTTGTATTGGCATGCACCACCTCCAGGTAAGTCATCACACTCGGCAGATCGGGGCAGATGCCTTCACGAATCGCCTCGATGTAGGCTTTGATGGTCGCCAACGGGGTTTTTAAATCATGGGACAGATTGGAAATGAGCTCCTTGTGCGACTGGCTGTGCGAGGCTTGCTGCATATGTAAATTGCGAATTTCTTCACGCATGAGATCAAATACGGCGTAGAGTTCGCCGACCTCGTTATTGCTTGTCCATTCGGCGCGCTGCTCGTAATCGCCCTTCAGGATGGCTTCCGCATAGGGCTTGAGCCCGGCAACAGGCTCAACCAGATCACGCTGCACCCGGCGTCCGGCGGAGAAGATTACATAAAGCAGCGTCAAAAGTGCCAAGGAAAGCGAGATCCATGGCACAACGAAAAGTAAGCCGGAAGAAGGGATGGCCGCGGTCACCGCAGATGCAGGGACCGTAAACTGCGCATAGCCTGCGAAGGCGTTGGTTCCGGCATCCAGCAGCGGAAATGCCAGGTGGTATTCGGGCGGGTCGCCGTCGGACATACGCAGCGTATAGTCCAGCTCAAAGCGAGGATGAATACGGCGCACCGATGAATCATCGCTGTCATATATCATGGTTCCGTCAGGGAGCACGACCTTAAGGCCGATCCGTGTTTCTTGACTCCAGCTGGTTAATTTCTCGCGAATCGGAGCATCGGGAGGGATCAGTTCGGCAGACTCGTTCTCCAACGTATGGACGATCGTATTGGTCAGCAAGCGAATGTGGTTGACGATAGAGGACGAAGCAGGCTGGTTCGAGGGCCAAGCGAGCCAAACGACGGACAGCAAAAGTACAAGAAGAGACAGGCAAGCCGCCCAGAGCCTCTTTGCATACCATGGTTTCCAGTGCATAAAAGGCTACTCCGTTTCATCGGGGTCGAATTTATAACCGACACCCCAAACCGTCGTGATATAGGCGGATTTGATTCCGCTGCGTTCCAGCTTCTCGCGGAGCCGCCGAACGTAGACCGTGATCGTATTATCCTCGACATAGGCGGAGTACCCCCACACCTGATCCAGCAGCTGCGTTTTGGTAAACACTTGGTTCGGGTTGGATGCGAGAAAATAGAGCAGGTCGAATTCCTTCGCAGATAGTGCAATTTCCCGCTGTCCGGCCATGACCTTGCGGGCGCCTTTATCAATCGATAACGTGCCGAATCGCAACAGCAGCTGTGTTGTTGCCTGGAGTTTCGGGTCGACCATTCTGCGCAAATGCGCCTGAACCCGGGCGACCAGCTCACTGAGCGAGAAGGGCTTGGTCATATAATCATCGGCGCCGAAACCCAAGGCAAGCACTTTGTCCGTGTCACTGCTGCGAGCGCTTAAAATAAGTATGGGCGCAGAAGTCAATGTACGAAGCTCGCGGCATACTTCAATTCCGTCAGCGTCTGGCAGCGTCAAATCAAGAATGATAAAATCCGGCTGCCGGTTACGGACTTCCTGCAATCCGTCCCTCGCATTTTCCGTGATGAACGAGCTGAATCCCTGGACACGCAAATAATCGTTCACAATGCGCGAGATATCCCGCTCATCTTCAATAATCAGTACCGTTTTAGGAGATTGCATGAAAAAGTCGCCCCTGTTCCGTTTGCTTTAAATAGTGAATCCATTATAGCACGGGTCGGATTTAAGCATAGGGAAGATAAGGAAAATCCACCTGGATAACCCTGTCGCTATTTTTAAGTTAGCTGAATGCATGCCTACATGTATCTGGAACAAGGAAAACCCCCGGTCTGGAATAAGACCGGGGGTTGAGCGGTTGGATGCTTTGATGATCGACAGCATCCTCCCTATGAGGGAGAGTATTATTACTTCACATTATCCTTAAGCGTGGAAACCCAAACCTCAACGCCGTCTGAATTACGAGTGGACTGGTGAGAAACCGTTGCTTCCTGAACATCGCCGAAACCCCAATGGGTTTCTGCTACATCAGGGAAGAGCGGCTCCAATCCCGTCAAAGGTCCACGGTATAACGCTTTGTTGATCAACGTGACGGCTTCGACCCGCGTGATGCGGTTGTTCGGCCGGAACGTGTTTCCAGGATAACCGGATAGCAAATTGTTGCGATATAATGCCTCAATGGATTCGGCAGCCCAGCTTCCTTCGATGTCCGTAAAATGGCGATTTACGGAAGCCGATGTGTCCAAGTCCAGGAAACGGGCCAGCACCGCAGCCAGTTCTCCGCGAGTGACTGGTGCATCCGGACGGAACGTATGGTCTGCGTAACCGTTGAAGTATCCTTGGGATACCGCGATTCGAATGTAATCGGTCGCCCAATGTCCTTTTCGAATATCGTTAAAGCTTGAGTTCTCGTTACCTGCGGTTTTCTCCGAAAGACGAGCAACGATTGCAGCGAGCTCGGCCCGGGTCAAGGTATTGGACGGTTGGAATTTACCGTTAGGGAACCCGAGAATATAACGCTGATGCTGGAGATCGCCGAACCGGTCAGAGAATACTTGAACATGGACGCTATTGGATTTTTTGCTGCTACCTGCCGTAAGCTGTCCGATGATTTCATATTGAATCTCTTTGGCTGCAATCTGTCCCCACTTGATGTCCAGTTTGAAGCTGCCGGTGCTTCCGGCAGGGAGATGAGCCACATTCCAGGTTACGGTTCTGCCTTCAACCTTTCCGCCGTGAGCATTCACGACTTCGGCGCCTTCAGGGAGGGTAACTTGAACCGATGCATCACGTAATGCCGCGTTGGTGCGGTTAGCGTAATCGACGGTAATGGTCGACTGCGTGCCTTCTTGGACTTGTTTCTTGTCCGTGGACAGGTTCAATGTCACATCGCCCTGCTGACTTGAAGGCGGCGTTGATGGAGAAGAACCCGATCCGGATGAATCCCCGCCATTACCTGAGGACGGTACTGGCTGCATAGCAAAGTCAAATGCGATAATGCTCTGTCCCACATGGATGATCCCGTCTTGGATATAACTGTCGGAACCGTTAACGGCTGGGGCATTCGGTTTGGAAACCCGAGTGTCATAAGTGTAATAGCCGCTTCGTTTCGCGACGATGTAATAATCGCCTTCCGGATATACCATCCATGCATATTCGCCAGCCGCGTCGGAAATTTGCGGATTGGCATTTTGGTTAGGCGCAAACCCAGCCAGTGCAGGCAAGGATACGAGTGTGTTCGGCACCCGTCCTTTCTGACGGTTCAGCTCAGTGTCAGCCCAATACAATTGAACGTCTGCGCCGCTAATCACTTTTCCTGTCGATGCATCCGTGATGATGCCGTAAGGATCTATCAGGGAATATACGATCGCGGTCTGTCCGTCTTGGGTCATATCCACGTCCAAGATGGAAGCAGGACCTGCCAATACCGTTCCATCCGCCAGTTCAAGCTGGTAGGATATTTGGTATTTCCCCGGCGGGACTTGATCCAGCGAGAACGTTCCGTCATTGGCGACGGCGAGCGGCTGCTTAAAGCTGCTGCCGTTCAAGCCTTGAAGCAGTGCAACGGCTTTTCCGCTGCCGAGGATATCCCCAATGGTGTCCGGGTTGGATGCTCCGCTTGCGGAAGCAACGAATAATTGACCTCTCAGCAGGTTCGAAGGTTTGATCGTTTGGCCAGGTTGCACTGTACCGATCGTAACCTCTTTGGTATGAGTCAACGTAAAATCACGCCCACCGATTTGAACCGGAGTTTCGATATTCAGCTCATAGGTATAGTTGCCGCGCGGAACCGGTATCTGGTACGATCCATCCTCGCCGGTCGTTACCTCAGCCGAAAAATCAGGAATTCCGTCGTTGTTGAAATCGGATTCCACGATAATTTTTGCGCCTGCTACCGGTTTGCCTGTGATTTGATCCACAACGATGCCGTCAATGGCGGCAGGGAAGTAATGAACCCCTTTGCTTGCTTGAACGGTTGTGCCTGTGCCGGGATCCTGTATCTCTGCCACGACGATGTCGTATAACGGCGTCGTGTCCGTTAAAACCGAAGGTTCGTATGTCCATACGGCAATCCCTTCTTCATTGGTGGTCACCGTCTTGGTTTTACCAGAATCATATGTGATGACCACGGGTACTCCAGAAACCGGGTTGCCCTTGGAATCGGTAGCCTTAGCGGTAACCGTGACCGTAGACTTCCCGTCTGCCAGTACGCCTTCAGGGGTCACGGTTACATCCAGGTTGTAAGATAATGCCTGATCATGAACATGGACGGTTTGCGTGACGGATTTGCCGTCATGCGTAGCCGTGATGATGGCCGTGCCTGGTGCTACGGCGGTAACGACGCCATTGGCATCGACCGTGGCCACTTTTTCATCGGAAGATGTATATGTGGCTTTGCCTGTTACATCCTGAATGCTTTCATCCAAGGAAACCGCCGTTACCTTAGGCGTGTGCTGATCACCGGTCTGCAGCGTGACGCTTGCCGGATCGATCAACAGATCGCGCAGGCCGGAGACCGGCGTGGCTACTTCCGCGGGCGGCGAAGCAGGGGATTCAATGCCGTTGCTGACGGCTTTGATGACATAGCTTTGCTTCGTTTCCGGCTTCAGGCCGGACAAGACATAGCTAGTGCCTGTCAATCCGTCGGCGATTAGCTGTCCGTTGGCATCATAGATGTTGTACGTTTGAGCGCCCGGGACGGCGTTCCACAATAATTCGGCTCCAGTTGCATGAACGTGTTCGGCCCTTAATGCCGGAGCATCGATGCTTACTTTAACAATGGATTGAGTGGTCTTACCGTTATATACGGCCTCGATTACGGTGGTGCCCGCACCTACTGCCGTCAGTAAACCGTCTTCGCTTATCGTAGCTACCAGTGGATTTTTAACGGTAAACTCCGTTACCTCCAGGGTAACGTCTCTACTACCGGTCTCATAAACAGACGTGACCACCGTAGGATGCGTGTAGTTTTGTGCAAGAGGACTCGTATTGAGTTTGTATTCTGGCAGATCAAAGTAGAGCCCTAAAGTAACTGGATTAGATGGAAGGGTCTCGATCGTACCGGCCGGTCCAGATATAACTGCCGTTACAGTGTATTGTGAGATCTCATCCAGATCTGCCCCCGTTAAGGTATACGAGGGAACCTGAATATTCGTGTCGAGCAGGACACCGTCCTTATAAAGACTATAATAAGTAGCTCCTGTTACAGTGTTCCACGACAGCTCATTAGCTGTCGCAGGTGTATTACCTGATGAAAGGACCGGAGCCTTCGGTACCGTAGCGTAAGCTCCACCTACCGTCACAACCTTTATCTCTCCCGATGGAGGATTATCGCCAAAATCCAGAATGGCCGTAGCTTGTCCCTGGCTGTTGGTCGATTGGGATGGAGAAGTCCATACTCCTTCCTCGGAATAGAAGGTAATCGGGGCTCCCTCCACGGGATGGCCGTTTACATCAAGCGCGGTTCCTACCACTTCATACTTCCCAGGCTCAGAGGTAGGAACGACTTCAATTCTGACGTCGGTTGGAGCTTGTTTGTAGACATAGCCTGGATTTGCCGTATCGATCGGCTCGAATTCGTTCGTGAAATACCATCCGAGAATATCATGGGTTTCCATCGAGCCGCCGGTGGCGGAGGTGAATCCGGCATAAACGCCGGGATATCCGGCAAAGATTTCGTCCAGGTCAATGTTGCTTGTTTCCAGAACGGGAGTTGTCGGACGCGTAGCATCTTTGCTGAGGTAAACCTTAACGACCTTGGTTTGTCCATCGTAGTCGATCCAGGAGTATAGATCTTCTCCCCCAGACAGCGTAATGCCATTGAGGTTCGTTGTATACCAATCGGGATTGGTATTGTTCACACTACCGTTTTTTGCAAGTCCGATGTAGTTAGCGGATGGATCATTGACCGGGCTCGGGTTCTTGTATGTATCATACTTCACCGCAAAGCTGGGTTTGATTCCCCCATAACCAATGCCCACGCCGACTTCACCCGCACTGTTGGATTGTGCCTGAATGGTAAAGGTGATGCCGTCGGCAGGAGAGTTGGTGCGATTGTCCCCGTTCAGGCGGAACTTGAAAAAAGTGCTGAAGGAATAGTTGTTCCCTGCCGCGATCAGCTTTTTGTTAAAAGCCGTACCGAACTGGTTTCCTTGTGCCTCGGTCAGACGCAGGATATCGCGACCTTTACTGTCTTGCATCACTTTGGCCTGGCCGTTCAGCGAGAATAATCCGACCTGTTTGGGATTACTGAAATCATCAAGTTTATAGGTGACCCATTTGTCCTCGGGTGCCGCCGCCGCATAGGCTGGTGCCGTCAAAGGCTGAAACGTGGCAACGAGCATACAGATCACCATAAACAAGGATCCGAATTTTCCGGATTTTTTCATGAAAATGATCCTCCTCCTTCTTTTTGATTTGTGTGCCGACATGTACTTGCATCTCAAGCGAACCTGCCCCAAAGCGGCCTTCATGACATGGAAGAACATATTTTGACAAGCGGAAATCAGAATAACAAAGCATGCTCTACAAATTCTCTACAATAGCTATACAGGTTCTCTACAAATGCTCCTCTTTAAAAAGATGCGGGCGTGTCCGCCTCGTGCGAAATATCCTTCAACCAGAATCTTATTGCTTCGATGGATACAGCAGCTGGCGAGAGATCGTAGGAGAAACTTAGGATTTGCCCCATGCAGCCAGCTGCCAGCCAAATAAATGTTTATTGACAGCGTGAATCAACATTGTGTACACTTTTTTTATTCCGACTGTTCAGTATAAATAAAATCAAGATGTCAGGTGAGAAGTGATGCCCAAATTGGGAATGGAACAAAAGCGCAGGGCAGACGTCATTAACGCCACGTTAACCTGCATCAGCTTGCATGGAATTGAAGGGATGACGCTGGATAAGGTTGCCGAGTATGCACACTGCTCCAAGGGAGTGGTCACTTATTATTTCAAGAATAAGGATCATTTGACGACCGAAGCCTTCAAGTCGTTCCTGGCCTACTATGGGCTAAAGATCGAATCAGGCATTGAGCCTGCCATGTCAGCCGAGGAAATGATGGAGGTTGTCCTGCAGCATATGCTCCCTCCGTTCAGCGAGGACACGGATCAGAAGCTGAATGTTTCGCAGCTTGACGGAGTCGACAAGATGTTTATCCCCTATGAGGATCAAGGCAAGCTCTTTGTGCAGTTTTTTTCAAAAGCCATGCTGGACCGTCATTTGCAGGAAGTTGCATCCAAGAGTTACGAGCGCGATCTCCAAGGCATCGCCAAGATTATGGAATACGGTAACCGGACGGGGCAGATGTCGGTTGAAGATTCCCACAGTGCCGCCTATGGCTTGATGGCGATGGTTATTGGCCTTAGCTTCTTTAGAGTAGCGAAGGTTCCGCCCGACAAGGACGAGGATAACCGGTACATATGTGAGGATTATGTAAGAAGACTTATCAATAGAGGAGGAGTTTGATGAATATCACGAAGGTTGAAACCGATGGAGGAACGATTGCTGTCGTAAGCAGCAGCGAGGTATTGATTAAGGATGTCCAGTCGGCCCTGGATCTCGTGGCCACCGTGCAATATGAAACGGACAGCCGCCGCATTGTGATGGATCAATCGTTGATAAGCGAGTCTTTCTTCGATTTGAAGACGCGGCTTGCAGGCGACATTCTCCAGAAGTTTATCAATTATCAGGTGAAAATGGCGATCATTGGAGACTTTTCGGTTTATCCAAGCCAAAGCCTTCAAGATTTTATTTACGAATGCAATAAGGGCCACGATTTCTTTTTCTTGCCCAGTGAACAGCAGGGGATTGAACGTTTAAGCAATGGAATAACTAAGTAGCGAGTACGGGAGGAAGATCGTTGCCGGTATCTGGGTTTGATCCAAAAGGGGTTTCGATGGTGAATATTCCAGCAGGCGTAGTTCAATTAAGGGACGACCGCATAAAGTCCTCGTGGACGGTGGAAGTGCCTGCATTTCAGCTTGCATCGGTCCCTGTAACGAAGGCGTTGTATTTCTCAATCATGCCAAAGACATCCGGATGCGATGACTTGATGGAGTCCCCAGCCGTGAATATATCATGGCATGAAGCGATTCTCTTTTGTAATATGTTATCTCGGAGCGAAGGCCTGAACGAATGTTATTCGGTAACGGATGACGGTGAATCCCTCGTTTGTGACAAGGAGGCGGACGGATACCGCCTTCCGACGGAAGCGGAATGGCAATACGCGTGCAAAGCCGGGAGTCTCGGCTACCGTTACGGAGAGCTTGACGACATCGCTTGGTATGAAGGGAATTCCGGAGGCGTCCTGCATGAGGTGGGCAAAAAGCGGCCGAATGCGTGGGGGCTTTACGATATGCTCGGAAACGTATGGGAGTGGTGCTGGGATCTTTACGATCCGAATGTATACGGCTCCTACAGAGTATTCCGCGGAGGGAGCTGGGCCGAAGAAGCCAGAGGCTGCGGAGCGACATGCCGCCGCCGCAGCCACCCGACGTTTCGGATTGAGGATCTCGGGTTTCGTTTGGCGAGATCGATATCAAGAAAAAGATAAAGCTGATCCGTTAGGGTCAGCTTTTTTGATTGTGCAGCACCTCCCGAATTTCCATCAAACAGATCGAAATACCGCGGCTTCCAAGATGGCTATAGAAGCTTAGATGCTCCCTATTCATATTTCTCCCACTTCCCGATGTCACATAATCTAACGCGATAAACCTCGTAAATTTGCGTATAGACAAGGCTGAAAGACATCAGTAAGATTGGGTTTAACTTTTTGCGGGAGGTGTGGGGGAGCTCAAGTGAGTCAAGGGTTGAATTGCCGTAGTGTTGATCAAAACCAGGAATGTCAAGGGATAAGGGGGATTCGAAGATGGTGAATGGACCAACATTCAACAATCCGATCGTAGACCGGGCAGCCGATCCTTGGGTATGGAAGCATACGGACGGCTATTATTACTTTATGTCGACGAAACGCGATCATCTGGAGCTGACGCAATCCGCAACCTTAACCGGCCTTGCGGAAGGACGGAAGAAAACGATCTGGACTCCGGAACCCGGGGGAAGGTACAGCCATAACCTATGGGCGCCGGAAATTCATCGTTTGGACAACAAATGGTACATCTATTTCACGGCGAATGACGGAGGAGGGGATGAGTCCCGCCAAATATGCGTGCTGGAGAACGCCGAGGCTGATCCGATGGAGGGACAATGGGCATGGAAAGGCGCGCTGCCGACCCCCGTCCCCGGCTTGGACGGCACGGTCATGACCGCAGGCAACCAGCTTTATTTCCTGTATGCCGGATATGGCCATTTCCCGGATTACGGGTCCGCGATTTACATCATGCGCATGTCGAACCCTTGGACATTGACGGGGGACCATGTATTGCTCACGGCTCCGACCCTGTCCTGGGAAAAACAAGGCGGAATGGCGATTAACGAAGGACCGGTCATTCTTCGGCGGAACGGCCGCATCTTTATGGTGTACTCGGCCAGCACCACCTGGTCGGAGGATTATTCGCTGGGCATGCTCACGATGGAAGAAAACGGGGATCCGATGGATCCGGAATCCTGGACCAAATCGATGCAGCCCGTATTTTGCAAAAGCGTGGAAAACGGAGTGTACGCGACCGGTCACAATAGCTTCACGCAATCGCCGGACGGCAAGGAGGATTGGATCGTTTACCATGCGCTGCCCGCGCCTGGCGTCGAGACGGCCTTGCGGTCGACCCGCATCCAGAAATTCGGCTGGAAGCCGGATGGAACTCCGGATTTCGGCGTACCGGCCGGCGAGTCGGATGCCTTGGCCAAACCGTCCGGAGAATAATGTACGCGGATTCACAACCTCCCGATCATGCAAGGGATTGCAGAGTGAACATGGTTGAGAGCGAGTTGTGCCAAGCTGGTGTAAGCGAATAACCATAGGATTTGATCTATATAAACCCCCATTTATTACAATATACCTGTAATAAATGGGGGTTTATTACGAAGAGATGCACAAGTATGACGAGAACCGCGAAAATATATAAAAATAACGGAATTTCATGAAAACTCCTTAATTCAAAAGGAGTTTTTTGCATCTCATTATTCCCGTTATTCTCATTATCAAAATATTTTTTTGGATAATATACAAATTTAGTTACGAAATTCATGTATGAAAGCGTTGACAGAATGGGGTTGTATGCTTATACTTCGGTTAAAGATACAGAATAATTGTATTAAATGGATGTGCAACAGCTGTCAGTCTCATCAATTTCACATGTGAAAGGGGATCCATATCCAATGGCCATGATGAAGAGGATCGTGTCAGGGCGGAGGTGCTTAGACCGCGAATGACCCTTGTCATGCTTCAGCCTGAAAAGACATGAAGCGTTGAACATGAAGCGAAGCTGATGGAGCAGAAACGGGATTTTGCCAATTAGAAGAGACAAAGGCTTTCAAAGACATGAAGATGCCTTGACACAAGGAGACACTAGCTTCGAAGGATTAAAAAAGACAGATAAAAGCCTTAAAACCGGACGCCCCCTGAATAACGACGGCATATGGATCCTCTAGAGCGCAGCGGCGGGGTGCTCGCAATTATTCATATCATGGGAGGTTAAGCATGAACGGAACGATGAAGCGTTTTTTCACTTTGTTATTCATATCCATCCTGATTATTTCGACGGTAACCGCTTGCAGCGGCAAGGCAAATGACAAGCCTGACAACACCGTAACCCAAGAGGAAGAAGTAGAGAAGAATGAGGTGACGTTCGAGGATATCAGCGGCGATATACGCGGAAATAAAGCACCGACGCAGGAGCAAATCGATGAGGTCAACGGCACGCTGAATGATACATACCTCGGAGATGTATTTGACGAAGTCATTCCAAGCGATTATTCCGCATATCCGGTAAAGGGCGATGTGGTGCTGGATGTTTGGATGCCTGCCAACTCCAACATCCCGGATATGAATAATCACTTGGTTCAGAAGCAGGTGGAGAAGCTCACCGGCATCAAAGTAAACTTCATTACGCCGCCGGTCGGACAGGAAGCCGATGCCTTTACCTTGATGATCTCCTCCGGCGAGCTGCCGGACATCATAATTGACCCGGGCCGTTATCCGGGAGGCTTCGAAGCAGGGGTCAACGATGGCGCTTACCTCGATCTCACCGACCTGATGGAAAAGCACGCTCCGAATTATACGGCATGGCGCAACTCGGACGAAACGAGAAGAAAAACGACCGTGACCGACGACGGCAGGCTGCTGGGCTTCTACGGCATCGCGCCGTATTCCGAATGGACCTGGTTCGGCATGCTGATCAAGCAGGAGGCGCTGGATAAGACAGGACTTCCAGTCCCGAACACGATAGACGAATGGTATGAGTTCCTGAAAAAAAGCAAGGAAGTCGGATATAAGGCGCCGCTGAATTACGGCTCGACGTACGGCCAAATTTTTACCGGCATTATTAATGGCGCATATGGCGTATGGGATTGGACCTTCGTGGACGAGAACGGCAAGGCGGCTTGGGGGCCTGCACAGCCGAAAGCCAAGGGATATCTCGCAACGATGCAGAAGTGGAACAAGGAAGGCCTGCTGAATCGGGACTGGGCTACCGCCGATTTCAATCAACGGATGGCCAGCGCGATTTCCGACGATACGGCCGTGATGATGGATTCTCCGGATACGATGTGGAGCTATTGGAAAGTGCAGAACGACATTGATTTCGTGGGGGCACTGAATCCTGTTCTGAATAAAGGGGACAAATCCGCGACCACCTACAAAAACTTCAAAAGAACCGGAACCAGTGCAGCCATCACTACTCAGAGCAAAAATGTCGAAGCTGCAATGGCATGGCTGGATTTCAACTATTCCAAAAAAGGCTGGGAGCTGATCAACTTCGGGGAGTACGGCACCGTGCACTTGGTGGATGAGCAAGGAATGCCTTATTATCCGGAAAACAGTTACATGTACAATGATCCGGACGGTCAGCCGGTAGACGTCACGCTTTGGAAATACCGCTGGCATAGCTGGCCGAATATCCGCGACGAGCACAACGCCAACCCGTTGATCACGGCGAAAGGCAGCTATTCCGGGGATATCCGCAAGGACTGGACGGAGAACATGGACACCAGCATGGCGATGCCGCCGATCACGTTTACGAAAGAAGAAGCCTCGCGCGAAGCCGAGCTTGGGAACCAGTTGTCCACGCTGCGCGGAGAATATTTCGCGAAGATCATCATGGGCGAATTGCCGGTCGATGCTTACGATAAATTTTTGAAGGAAGCGCAAAGCATGGGGCTGGACGAATTCTTGAGTCTCCATCAGGCAGCCTTGGATCGGTATAACCAACGATAGTTTTCATAATAAGAACAGGTGGTTGATTCATGGAGATATTACAGGAAAACAAGGAAATAGGCCATGTTCAGACGCCCACGGAGCCCAAGAATACCAAACGCTTGATTCAAAAGGACCTGAAAAAGAACTGGTTCGTCTATCTGATGGCCCTTCCCGTCGTGGCGTGGTTCTTGATCTTCTGCTACGGGCCGATGTGGGGCGTCATGATTGCATTCAAGGATTTCAAGCCTTTGCTGGGCTTCGCGGACAGCGATTGGGTGGGCTTCAAGCATTTCATCGATTTTTTCTCAGGACCCTATTTTTGGAGAGTCGTCAAGAATACGCTCTTGCTGAATGTATGGGGAATCGTCTTTGGATTTACGGCACCGATCATCCTGGCCTTGCTGCTGAATGAAGTCCGTTCTTCCAAGTTCAAGCGGACCGTGCAAACCATCACGTACATGCCGCATTTTATTTCACTGGTGGTCGTGTGCGGGATCATTCACATCTTTACGTCCAATGAGGGAGTCGTTACGCAGCTGCTTTCCTTCATAACGGGAAAAGACTATTCGTCCCTTCTCGGGTACTCCAATTTGTTCCGGCCGATTTATACCTTTTCCGGAATCTGGCAGAGCATCGGCTGGGACAGCATCATTTACCTGGCTGCGATGAGCTCCATCGATCCTTCGTTATATGAAGCGGCCGATATCGACGGGGTCGGCAGGGTGAAAAAAATGTGGTACATTACGCTGCCTCAGATCAGCCCGGTCATCATCATTCTGTTTATCTTTGCGATCGGCGGATTGATGGCTTCCGGCTACGAGAAAATTATCCTGCTCTACAATCCTTTGATCTACGATACGGCGGATGTCATCGCTTCCTATGTTTACCGAAGGGGCTTGAGGGAAGCGAGCCTGAGTTATTCCACTGCCGTCGGCTTAGTAAGCTCCATCGTCAATTTCGGGCTGTTATGGATGACGAATACCATCGTGAAGCGCAGATCTGAATCCAGCTTATGGTAAGAGAGAGGGAAGGTTATGGAGGAAATCAAGCAACTCAAAGTGAAACGAAGCAGGAAGCATAAAAGCATCGGGGACCGCGTATTCGACTTTACGAACTATACGCTGTTAACCGCTTTAACGTTGGTGTGCTTTTATCCCATATTGCATATCTTGTTCGCTTCCGTCAGCGATCCCGGCGCTTTGGTGGCTCATCGAGGGGTATTGTTCAAACCGCTGGGATTCACGCTCGACGGTTACAAGCTGGTGTTTAAGGACAACAGCCTGCTCAGGGGATACCTGAATACGATCATTTACGTTGGGCTGGGCACCTTGGTCAATATGGTCATGACGATATTGGGCGCTTACGTGCTGTCCAGGCGGGACTTGTATTTCAAGAATTACATCATGGTCATGATTACGATCACGATGTTCTTTGGCGGAGGGCTGATTCCCTGGTTCCTGTTAATGAAGGACATCGGCTTGTACAACAATTTGTGGGCCATGATTCTGCCGACCGCTTTAAGCACATGGAACATCATCATTCTCAGGACCGGATTCCAATCGATTCCGAGAGAGCTGGAAGAAGCGGCACTGATCGACGGCGCAAGCCAGGCCAACATCCTGATCACGGTGATCCTGCCGCTGTCGAAGGCGACGCTGGCCGTAATCTTCCTGTACTATTTGGTCGGCAATTGGAACTCCTGGTTTAACGCGATGGTCCTGCTGAAGGATAGGGAATTGTTCCCGTTACAGCTGTTAATGAAGGAAATCCTGGTCGCCAATGATTCAACGGCCACCACGATCGGCAGTGCGGGCGGGGTCGTCATTAACAGCGCCCAGAGCTCGACCGCGTTCCGGGAGCTGGTTAAATATTGCGCGATCGTGGTTTCGACGGTGCCTATATTATTGGTGTATCCGTTCCTGCAAAAGTATTTCGTGAAAGGCGTTTATGTCGGTTCGATCAAAGGCTAGGCGTTCAAACAAGCAGATAGAGAGACTGAATCATTAGGAGTGAGCAGCATCTTGACGACAGAAGTTAGCAAGGCACAAACGGTTCGCAGCGAATATCCGAGGCCCCAGTTTCAGCGCAAAGAGTGGTTAACCCTCAATGGAGAATGGGATTTCAGTTTTGACGATGAAGCCATCGGCGAGGATGCAGGGTGGCATCAGGCAGAATCGCAGGCTTCCTTTACAAGGAAGATCAACGTTCCCTTTACGTTTCAAAGCAAGCTGAGCGGCATCGACGACCCTTCCTTTCATGATGTCGTGTGGTACCGCAGAACGTTCGAAATTCCGCAAGACTGGAACGGAAAGAGGATCGTGCTTCATTTCGGCGCCGTGGATTATTTGGCCAAAGTGTGGGTAAACGGGCACTTGGTAGCCATGCATGAAGGCGGGCATACGCCATTCCAGGCCGACATTACGGCTTCGCTCGTGGAAGGAAGCAACACGCTCGTGCTGCGGGCGGAAGATTTCAGCCGCGACGTCACCCTGCCGCGAGGCAAACAATACTGGCTTGAGCATTCGGCAAGCATCTTCTACACCCGTAC
This sequence comes from Bacillus sp. FSL K6-6540, assembly GCF_038007545.1. Taxonomy (NCBI): domain Bacteria; kingdom Bacillati; phylum Bacillota; class Bacilli; order Caryophanales; family Bacillaceae; genus Bacillus; species Bacillus sp. FSL K6-6540. Next base: position 5,449,007 of record NZ_JBBOXH010000001.1, on the reverse strand, counting down.
GACCGGCATCTGGCAAAGCGTGTGGTTGGAGCCGGTATCCCCGGTACACTTGGGCAAAACGATGATGACGCCCGATATCGACCGCAACGAAATTCGCATCCGGACCTTCCTTGAAGGCTACAAGGCGACGGAGGACCTCAAGCTGCAGATCACCGTATCCTATCAGGGCGAGTGTGTTGCCGAAGATCAATATGCCATTCGCAGCGCGGAGCAGCAGCGGACCATCGGCCTCAGCGATTTTACGGACCATGGCCTGGGACGCCTGTGGAGCCCGGAGCATCCGAACTTGTATACCATCGAATTCCGCCTTGTTCAGGATGGAGACGTCGTTGATCAGGTATCCAGCTATTTCGGAATGCGGAAGATATCGATCGAGAACGGCAAACTGTGCCTGAATAATCGCCCGTATTTCCAGCGGCTGGTGCTGGATCAAGGTTATTTTCCCGAGGGAATCCTGACGGCGCCGTCGGATGAGGCTTTGAAGCGCGACGTGGAGCTGGCGAAGGAAATGGGATTCAACGGCGTGAGAAAGCACCAGAAAACGGAGGATCCCAGATTCCTGTACTGGTGCGACAAGCTCGGCCTGCTGTTATGGAGCGAGGCGGCCAACGCGTACGAATATTCCGAGTCGTATGTTCGCCGTTTCACGGCGGAATGGCAGGAGATCATCGGGCGGGATTATAACCATCCCTGCATCATAACCTGGGTCCCGCTGAATGAAAGCTGGGGTGTTCCCAATGTGCAGATGGATAAGCGCCAGCAGCAGCATGGGCTCGCCATGTACCATCTAACGAAGTCGTTAGACGATAGCAGACCGGTTGTATATAACGACGGATGGGAGCATATGACCACGGACTTGGTCACCATTCACGATTATGAGAGCCGCCAGGAAGTGCTGGAGAAGCGGTATGCGACAGCAGCGTCGGCGGTGGAAGCCATGCCGGCCAACCGGAGGATATTCGTCGGCGGTGCTTCCTATGAGGGCCAACCCATCCTGGTGTCGGAGTTTGGCGGCATTGCCTTCAAGAAGAGCGATTGGGAAGGCTGGGGATATTCCGGAGCCGAGAACGAGGAGGACTTCCTGATCCGGCTCAAGGCCGTAGTGGATCCAATGTTCTCTTCCCCGGTGATCCAGGGATACTGCTACACGCAGCTGACGGATGTTGAGCAGGAAATCAACGGCTTGCTTACGTATGACCGCAAGCCGAAGGCTCCGCTTGAAACCATACGCAACATCATGACGGGACGATAGGAGGCAAAAGAAATGGGCGGGACGAATGCCTATGAAGGCGTATATCATAACGAGAAAGCCGTGTTTCTGCGGGCAGGAGCTTATGAAGCGGTCATGCTCCCGGATATCGGCGGCAATTTGATAGCGTTTCGGGACATCGAAAAGGGCTACCGGTTTCTGCATGAGCCGACGCCGGAGGAAATGCCGGCATTCAAAGCAAGGCCGATGATTCACGGCATTCCGGTATTGTTTCCTCCGAACCGGTATGAAGACGGCCGGTTCCGGTGGAACGGCCAAATCCATCAGCTCCCGGTCAATGAAGACGCGACGGGCCATCATCTGCATGGATTCCTGTACAATATTCCATGGGTGGTGGACGAATACGGGCATACCGGACAGGAAGCTTATGTGACCGTATCTGTCCGCGTGGATGAACAGCATCCGGTGTTCGAACACTTTCCGTTCCGGTTCCGCATTCAGCTTCGCTACGGCTTAAGCGATCAGGGATTGTCTCAGCGGGTATTGATCACCAATATGGGCACGGAAGCCATGCCGTGTTTGCTGGCGTTTCATACATCCGTTAACGCGCCGTTTGCCGAGGGGGGCGACGCCCGGGATTACCGCTTAAAGCTGACCGTTGGGAAGCGATGGGAGCTGGATGGGCGAATGCTGCCCACCGGCTCCCATCAGGAGCTGTCCGCGAATGAACGGGCCATGCAAGGCGCAGGCGTTTATCCGTTCTTCGAAAGCATGGATAATCACTATACCGCCGTGCCCCAGAACGGAAGGAACCGGATGGAGCTTACCGATGAGGCCGGGAAGGTTACTCTGGTTTATGACGTAGGCACTTCCTACAAGCAATGGATGATCTGGAACAACCAAGCGACCGAGGGATTCTTTTGCCCTGAGCCGCAGATCAACCTGGTCAATGCCCCTAATATGGATATGCCTGCCGAAGAAATCGGCTGCTTCAGTCTCGGGCCGGACGAAATCTGGGAAGAGACCAGTCGGCTGTATGTAAAGGAAAGCCGGGGCTAAAGCCCAATTAAACATAATAAAAAGGAGTTCGACATGACTCAATTAACACTACCGCGTCCCGAATACCCTCGCCCGCAATGGGTAAGGCCGCAATGGATCAATCTGAACGGTTCATGGCAATTCGAAATCGACCATGGCCGGAGCGGGAAGGAGCGCGGACTCCATGAACCGGGACATGAGCTGTCCGGAACGATCACCGTTCCATTCTGTCCCGAAAGCAAGCTGTCCGGCGTTGAGTATAAGGATTTCATGGCAGCGGTCTGGTATAAGCGGGAGTTCGAGGTCCCCAAGGATTGGAATGGCAGAATTCTGCTTCACTTCGGGGCGGTGGATTATGAAACCGAAGTCTGGGTAAACGGAGTATCCGTAGGAACGCATCGCGGGGGATATACGCCTTTCAGTTTTGATATCACATCGCATGTGAAGCCGGGCGGGAATATCCTTACCGTCTGCGCGGAAGACGATGTCCGTTCCGGACGCCAGCCGCGCGGAAAGCAAAGCGGACGCTTCTATTCGCATGGCTGCGATTACACCCGTACGACGGGGATTTGGCAAACAGTATGGCTGGAGCAAGTGCCGCAGGCTTATATGTCCGATATGAAGCTGGTGGGTGACCCGGATAATGGCTGTGCCCACCTCGAGATTAAAATCGACGGGAACGCAGCAGGCCATAAACTGACCGCATCCGCCTTGTATGAGGGGAATGCGGTAGGGAATGCAAGTGCTGTCGTATCCGGGCCGTCCGTCAAACTCACCATTCCACTGTCGGAGGTCCATTTGTGGGAAACGGGTCAGGCCAGGCTGTACGATCTGGAATTATCACTGCAAGGAGATGGCCAGCCGAGCGATACGGTCCAATCATATTTCGGCCTCCGAACCGTCATGCTGGACGGCATGGCTTTCCGCATCAACGGCAAATCCGTATTTCAGCGCCTTGTGCTGGACCAAGGCTTCTATCCGGATGGAGTCTATACGGCTCCAAGCGATGAGGATCTCCGCAAAGACATCGAAATTTCCATGGGACTGGGCTTTAACGGCGCCAGGCTTCACGAGAAGATATTCGAACCACGCTTTCTGTATTGGGCGGACCGGTTAGGGTATCTGGTATGGGGGGAACATGCGAATTGGGGGCTGGACATTACCACTTCCGAGGGATTGTCCCATTTCCTGCCCGAATGGCTCGAAGGCATGGAACGCGATTTCAATCATCCGGCCCTCATCGGCTGGTGCCCGTTCAACGAGACGTGGGACCGGGACGGCGCCAAGCAAAATAACGATGTGCTGCGCATTGTATACGAGGTCACGAAGAAAATGGACCCGACGCGCCCCGTGATTGATACGAGCGGCAACTTCCATGTGGTGACCGATATTTTCGATATCCACGATTATGACCAAAATCCGGAGACGTTCAAGCAGCGATATGAGCCGATGAAGAACGGTGGAGAGGTATACAACAGCTTCCCGAATCGGCAGCAGTATGGCGGCCAGCCTTATTTTATCAGCGAATACGGCGGCATTTGGTGGAATCCGGACCAAAAAGACGAGAAGTCTTGGGGTTACGGCGACAGGCCGACATCCGAAGAAGCGTTTCTGGAGCGTTATGCGGGCTTAACGAACGTGCTGCTGGACCATCCCATGATGTTCGGGTTCTGTTATACCCAATTGTACGACGTGGAGCAAGAAGTGAACGGATTGTACACCTATGACAGACGATCGAAATTCGATCCTGAAGTGATCCGCCGCATTAACGTCCGCAAAGCCGCAATAGAGGATTAAGGCCCATTATGACCGGTATCTTGAAGTAGGCTTGTACCATGTTTGGTGTATGATTGCACATTATCCGAAAGGAACGTGACGAAAGGATGAAGGTGAATTACCGGAATAAATTGTTGCTCACGATATGCGCATTTCTTATTCTTCCGATGGGTCAGGCGACGCATGCGGCCACACTTCAGAACAACTTTTATAACGTGGTCATGCAGGATGGAGCGGATCCTTGGGTGTATAAACACACGGACGGCTTTTACTACTTCACGAAAACGACCGGAGGCAACGTGACGATATGGAAGTCCACCCAGCTTACCACGGTGGACGCGGCTCCGACGAGGGTCGTGGAAACGGGCTGCTGCGGGATCTGGGCACCCGAATTGCATTACATCAATGGCGCCTGGTACATCTACTATGCCAAGGATGACGGGGATAACGTCAACCACCGCATGTATGTCATGGAGAACACGTCGGCGGACCCGACGCAGGGAACCTGGCAGTACAAAGGCCAGATAACGGACCCGACAAACAAATGGGCGATTGACGGCACGGTGCTGCAGGTTAACGGTCAGCTGTATTTTATCTGGTCCGGCTGGGAAGGGGACACCAATGTGCGGCAGAATCTGTACATCGCCCATATGAGCAACCCTTGGACGATTGATTCAAGCCGCGTCGAAATCGCGAGGCCTACGCACAGCTGGGAAACGAATCATTCCCCGCATGTTAACGAAGGGCCTCAGGTGATTGTACGCGGCGGCGTCATCAGCCTGGTGTACTCGGCAAGCGGAAGCTGGACCAATGATTATTGCCTCGGCCTGATCACGGCAAGCACAACCAGCGATTTGCTGAATCCGGCTTCATGGACCAAGCGCAGCCAGCCGATATTCAAGTCCGGCAACGGTCTGTACGGACCTGGCCACCATTCGTTTACCAAGTCACCCGACGGTACGGAGGACTGGATGCTATACCATGTCGCCAAGTATAACAACGCGGGATGGAACCGTGAGGTCCGAGCGCAGAAATTCACATGGCACGCCGACCATACGCCGAACCTCGGCGTGCCGGCGAATCCGAATGCTCCGATAGCGCTGCCTTCCGGCGAAGCGGCCCACACCCGTTATGAAGGTGAGGAGGGAACGTTCGGCGGCGTCGCCTATGCATCCCAAAGCCCTAACGGCTCGGGAGGCATGAAAGCGGGGCATATCGATACGCCGGAGAGCTACGTGGAATTTTCGGTGCATGCCCCGTCCGCAGGCGACTACATTTTGCTGGCCCGCACGGCGAACGGAACGGCCGGAGGGAATTGGTCCCATCTTATGCTCAGCGTGAATGGCGGAACGGCCAACAAGTTCCATATTACGAATAAAGGGTGGGAGAACTGGGGACTGTCCACGGCGCGGATTCAGTTAAAGGCCGGCGTGAACACGATACGTTTTTCAAAAGGCGAAGGATACGGAGAAATCGACTTCTTCGACATCAAGCCGGCGAATTAGGACCAGCGGATGGCTTAGTCAACCGAAAAATGAAGTGCTGCAAGCTCGATCATGGATGGCTTCCGGTTCTCCCGGAAGCCATTTCTGGCTAGGAAGGGACTGGTTTTCTACATCCGACTATACGATGCCTTATAGGAAGAGGCAGGAAAATAGCTTGTGTAAGCCTTTTCAGTGTGATTGTTTTTCATTTCATTAAGAAGTAAAATTATTGTAATGAATATGTTTAAAGGAGAGCGGATTAGTGCTGGAACTTGGTTTTAACGACCCGGAAAGACTGGTCACGGTAGCTCATGCCTTGTCAACGCGTTCCCGAGTGGATATCCTGAGACTCTTGAATTCCAAGAACCTGAATATCATCGAAATCGCCGAGAAACTCAAACTTCCCGTTTCGACGGTTGCGAGCAATATCAAAGTGCTGGAAGCGGCCGAGTTAATCAATACGGAATTGCTTCCGGCTTCGCGAGGAGCAATGAAGGTGTGCAGCCGTAATTATGATGATGTTCATTTTGCGTTGAATTTAAAAAATTCGGTTCCTAAGGGAGTCACGCATGTCTATGAAGTCGATATGCCGATCGGCCATTACAGCGATTGCGAAGTAGCGCCTACTTGTGGAATGGCGAATGCGGACGGATACATCATTAAGGAAGACGAGCCGGCCAGCTTCTACCATCCCAAGCACGTGAATGCCCAGATCATCTGGCTTCGCAAGGGATACCTGGAATACTTGATGCCGATGGATATTCCGGCCGGAGCGCGAATCGAATCGCTTGAACTGTCCATGGAGATGTGTTCGGAGGCCCCGAATTATGACCAAAACTGGCCTTCGAACATTTCGGTGTGGGTCAATGGCGTGGAGATCGGCATGTGGACAAGCCCCGGCGATTTCGGGGATCGCCGCGGCAAGCTGAACCCGAACTGGTGGTACGATTGGGCAACGCAATACGGGTTTCTCAAAACATGGCGCGTGGATGATGAGAAGACGACGCTGGATATGGAGAAGATATCGAGCGTTACTTTGGATCAGCTGAATATTGCCGCAAGCCCCAAACTGCGGCTGCGCATCGGCATCAAGCCCGATGCCGTGAATCAGGGAGGGCTGAATCTGTTCGGCCGCCAGTTTGGCGATCACGAACAGAATATCATCATGCAGGTGAAATATACGATGGATCAGGATGAGGAAGAGCTTTGATTCCATGGCCGCAGGGTCAGTTGTCACCATGAAATTCATAAATGGCAGTGCAGAGTTTTTATCTGCACTGCCATTTTTTTTAGCTGCTCCTCGCTTAATGTTCATTTCACACCCGCTCGCCATTCATACTCTGACATGTTTAGCTGCTTATAACAGGAGACTGTTCCAACATTTCGGTTTGAAGCAGCCGATTATGGAGTTGTGGCCGAGCAATCCGGGTTCCATGGTCACGATATGCTCCTGCTTATAATTTGAGACAAAAATGAAACATCGCCAATTTTTTAATATATTACACTAGTTATTGGAGCAATACTCCTCAGCATCTGCAAGTGAAAAGCCTTTAATCATACGGAGAGATGGAAAATGGCTGACAGGTGTCTCGTAAACATACCCGAACATACCAAGCAATTTACTATAGGGTAGAGTTCATGAAACACGTAATTAGTCCCGTACGTCTCGGGGGAGGAAAGAACAAAATGAACAACAAACGACAACGGAAGCATAGCTTTTTGGTTTTCGTATTGACGGCAGTATTGATGTGGTTCGGTATGCCGCCTGTCTATGGAGTATCGGCAGAAGGCCCCGTAGGTCCGGTATCTTTAACCGAATATTATGGAAATGTGACTTTGCCTTCTAATGAAGGAGAAGTCGCGAAGGAGGAAGAGGACGGATCTGACGAATCTCTCTCAGCCGGAAAGGAAGAGGAGGTGGCTGGGCCGGATGACGGCACCAAGCAAACAAAGACAGCGGATATCGGGGCGTTCGGCATATTTGCAGGCGGAGACGGCTCACTGGAGTTTCCCTACTTAATCGAGACAGCTGAGCAGTTGTACGCTGTCCGAAATAACCTTGAGGCCCATTACCTTTTGGCTCATGATATTAATCTGTCAGGCTATGCTTTGGTAGGTGGTTGGGAACCAATCGGGATTGATTCGGCCAGATTCAGTGGGACATTCGACGGGCAGGGGCATCGCATTACCGGTTTGGGGATAGGTGCTCATTATTGGAGCCCCTTGGGTTTGTTTGGTTTTGTCGGTGACAGCGGAATTATTGAAAATGTCATTCTTGAAGACGTGAGGATAGGCGTAGGAAGTTATTATCACCAGAGTTCAGGCGGGGCTGCTGGAATTAACTACGGCACGATCCGAGAAGTGTATGTGACGGGAGCTGTAGAAGGATCCCATTATTCCGGCGGTTTGGCAGGAATGAACTACGGCCTGATTGACGGCTCCTCTTTCTCAGGGACGGTAGCAGGTTTAGTCGGCGTTGGTGGTCTGGCAGGAGAGAATGACGGTGAAATGAGCAGATCCTATGCTTCGGCGCAGGTCTCTGGAGATGATAACGTTGGAGGCCTTGCAGGACGCAACGACGGCCGGATTCATTCATCATATGCCGCGGGAACCGTGAATGGACGACAGGTCTCCGGCGGTTTGGTTGGCGTTAATTTGGACAGGGGCATGATTAGCGACACTTACTTTTCCGGAACCATATCAGGAGCAGGCTACGGTATCGGAGGGCTGGTTGGGATCAGCCATGGCTCGGTGGATTCGTCCTATTGGAATACGAGTGCATATAATTCGGCCCCTCCTGACAACGGGATCGGAACGCCGGTGCCCGGGGACGAAATGAAGCAGTATGAGATATATGATCATTGGGATTTTGAGGATACCTGGTACCTGTATAACGGGCAGACGCTGCCGTTTCTGCAATGGGAGGATCCGTTTGAAAGAACAGTTGTCACGATGGATTCCCAAGCGTTGGATGTTGGGGACAGTACTCAAATGGTAGTGACCGCTAATCATCAAAAACAGTCGTCGTTTATTGCAACGAATAACGCAGATTATGCTGTCAGCGAGGGAGAATCTATTGTTGATGTTGATCAAGAGGGACAGGTTACAGCGAAAGCTCCAGGGAAAGCGGTGATTAGCGTCTCGTTGCACGGCGAAACCACCCGGATTGAAGTAACTGTTCATCCGTATATGATCACAGGCGTCATGGAGCCTAAAGCGTTAACTGTCGCTAACGGAACGCCCGTCGATGAAATAGGTTTGCCGGGTACGGTCCAAGTGACGTTGAGCCCGGGTCAATTGAGGAAATCTGCTGAGGTGGAATGGAGCTTCGCAGATGAGAATCATCCTTATCAGGCTGCAATCCCAGGCATCTATGTCTTCACGGGCAGTTTGGTGAATTTAACGGAAGATATGGCGAATCCGGATCGTATGAAGACAACGATCCATGTAACGGTGGGGCAAAGGTTTATCGTCAAGGTGAACGATATTCCAGCTATCCGGGTAAGCCACGGTACTAAAAAATCCTCCATTCCTCTTCCTGAGCAGGTAGAGGTTAGATTAAGTCATGGCGGTACTGCCAAGGCAAATGTGACTTGGGACCATGAAGAACCGGCGTATAATGGCGGGCAAGCAGGTGACTACATTTTCAAGGGCTCCTTGGAGTTGTCGGAGGGCGTTATCAACCCGGACCAATTACGTGCAGTTGTTCATGTCACCGTTCTTGAAAAAAGCGGGGATGGAGGTTCAAGCGGAAGTAACGACTCCGGGGTGAGCGGCGGGACAGATGAACTGCCGGACAACACATGCGTAAACGGAACGGAAGGAAAAACGATTCCATTTCCTATTGGTAGGATCATTATACCGAAGAGTGCTTGGAACGCGGGGTTTTGTCTCAACTTTAAGGTTATCCAGGACACTGGCGGGCTACCATTACCTGAAACCGATCGGTTTGTCGGCCAAGTGATCGAAATTACGAAGAATTGGACTGGAGCTTTTCACAAAGAGGTCACCCTCAACTTACAATTTGGAACCGATGCCGTCAACCATGAAGAGGATGCCGTGAGTCTTTATTGGCTCAACGAAAAATCGAGCGAATGGATCGAACTAAAGAACATCATAGTGGATTGGGACCAGGGGACCGTGACCGGGTCAATCGATCATTTGGCCAAATTTGCGGTGATTGCTACAACGGTTAAAAAAGAAGCCGATGTCAACCCTGAGAGAGAGTTCACCGATCTTGAGGGCCATTGGGCTAAGGACATGATTAACCAGTTGGCTCGAATCGGCTTCATTCGTGGTTATTTGGACGGCTCCTTTAAACCTGAACGTCCCGTTAGCAGAGCGGAATTTGTATCCCTGCTCGTTCATTCCCTCAGCATGGAGGAGAGAAGCGGACATGTTTTCCCCGATACGTATGGTCATTGGGCACAAGATATGATTGCGACAGCCCAAGCCTACGGGATCATCGAGGGATATACGGCAACGTACTTCGGAGTGAATGATCCGATTACACGTGAGCAGATGGCCGTAATGGTTATGCGATGGGCGGGATTATCCGCAGCGGAAGGAACGCCGGCATTTATGGATCAGGATAGCGTTTCCTCATGGGCCCGTGAAGCGACGGCGGCAATGTCGGAGCAGGGAGTCATGACAGGCTATCCAGATGGCAGTTTTCTTCCTAAGAAAAAAGTAACCCGTGCTGAGGCCGTGGTCCTTCTCCTCCGAGCTATGGAATTGAAAAGGCCCGTACGAGACGACCGTGTTATGAACTCGGGTGAGTTGGATGAACAGACGGCCGCTGCAAGTAAAGGACATTGAGATCAAGCAGAATTTTTAAAATACCCCGGATCGCGCGAAGAGCGTTGAACGACGGGGTATTTTTATTGTCTGCGATTCCAACCAATCAACTAACTAAGCCCGCTTGTCGTGAAACGGGTTTGAAGCAATTCATATATTCCGCCAAAGTTTGTTGCAGACAGCCTATTCTTTCCCCGGTTTACATTCCGTTTAAATAGCGGTGATACGATTCAAACATCATCCATTAGCGAAGAGGAGGAAATCATAATGGAGCATGGATACAAAAAGAAAATAGAGCCAAACCCTGGTGACTTGGCCGTTGAGGCTTACGGGCTGGTCAAAACCTTCGGCGATAACCGCGCCGTGGACGGCGTGGATCTGAACGTACGCACCGGAACGATCTACGGTGTGCTTGGTCCGAATGGGGCAGGCAAGACGACCACCATCCGGATGCTGGCGACCTTGCTAAGACCGGATGCGGGTTCGGCCCGAATCTTCGGGCACGATGTGCAATCGGAATCGCAGATCGTCCGTCAGTTGATCGGGGTAACCGGCCAATATGCGTCGGTGGACGAATCGCTCAGCGCTACGGAGAATCTGATCATCTTCTCCCGCTTGTTGGGGCTGGGACGCACGGAGGCACGGCGCAAGGCGGATGAGCTGCTTGAGGAATTCGGTTTGTCGGAAGCCGCGAAGCGTCCGCTCAAAAATTTCTCCGGCGGCATGCGGAGAAGACTGGATCTGGCGGCAAGTCTCATTGCCCAGCCGCCGCTTATCTTCCTGGATGAACCGACGACGGGGCTTGACCCGCGTACGCGTTCCCAGATGTGGGATACGATCCGCCGTTTGGTGAAGACCGGTTCAACGGTGCTGCTGACCACGCAGTATCTGGAGGAGGCGGACCAACTGGCAGACCGGATCGCCGTTATTGATTACGGACGGGTTGTGGCCGAGGGGACGGCCGATGAACTGAAGATGTCGGTAGGCACTTCCTCACTGCATTTGACTGTCCAGGATTCACGGGACATGGATCGCGCCCGCCATACCGTGGAACAGGTGCTGGGCGTCCATGCCAATGTATCGCCGGAAGCCGGAAAGATAACGGCGCCGATGGCTAATGCGGGCCTTGTTACAGACCTGTTGATCGAACTGCGCACGGCAGGAATCGGTTTATCCGAGATGAGCGTGCAGAAGCCGACCCTGGATGAGGTGTTCCTGACGATCACCGGCCACGGCGTGAAGGAAGACGCTGCCCAAGGGGCTTATGAATCCAATGATAGAGAGGTGGCACGGATATGAGCAGCACCATGATTCAGCCTGGGACGGAACGTCGACTCAAAAATCGCACGAGTTTCGGTCAGACGGTCCGAAATTCATTGACAATGGCCTACCGCGGGCTGCTGAAGCTTCGGCGCACGCCCGAGCAGTTGTTTGACGTCACGTTTCAACCCATTATTTTCACGCTGATGTTCACCTATATTTTTGGGGGAGCCATCTCCGGCGACGTGGCGAGTTATTTGCCCGTCATCATTCCCGGCATCCTTGTTCAAACCGTGATTACGACTTCCGTCGTCACAGGCGTGCAGCTGCGCGAGGATATGGATAAAGGCGTATTCGACCGGTTCAAATCGCTGCCGATTGCGCGCATCGCACCGCTGGCAGGTGCCCTGCTGGCAGATACGATTCGGTATACCATTGCAACGGTGCTTACCTTTACGATGGGATACATTATGGGATATCGGCCCGAGGGCGGCTTGGGATATGTTGCTCTTGCGGGGTTGGTCGTCATTTTGTGCTCATGGGCCATTAGCTGGATCTTTGCTTTCTGCGGCGTGATTGCAAGATCCGCCTCCGGCGTGCAGGGGATATCGATGATCGTGCTGTTTCCGCTCACGTTTCTCTCCAATGCGTTCGTGCCGGTGGATACGATGCCGGGCTGGCTGCAGTGGTTCGTGAACATCAACCCGATATCGCATCTGGTGACGGCTGTCCGGGATCTGACGAACGCCGGAACCGTGGGCTGGGATCTGACGATATCCTTGGTCGGCGCCGCGGTCATCGTGGCGATCTTTGCTCCGATCACGGTTCGTGCATACATGCGCCGCACCTGATATCCTGGGACTCCTCCCGCGATATTTACCCATGCTGCCGGGGGAAGCAGGACGTCCGTCCAAAACGGAGTTGACATCGATTTATTAATTCACTATACTGTCTGTAATCTTATAAGCGACATACGTTGAAAGAGCCCAGTAGCAGCTTGGTCCCTGTTCTAGAAAGCCGGGGGGCGATGGAACCCGGTACAAACCAACGCAGCGAATTACACTCTGGAGTATCTCGGGTAATGCCGAGCGGAAACGGCGAACGATACCTCGTCTAATGAGCGGCATGAATGGCGCGCGGCAAGCGTTGCAGACCATTCGTGCAATCTGGGTGGTAACACGGTTAATAATCGTCCCTATGTCTGTAACAGACAAGGGGCGATTTTTTGTTTTTTCAACAGATGGACGCTTCGTTATAAGGAAAAAATCATGTATTGAAGGAGTGTTAACGCTGTGAATATTATCGACGAACTGGAATGGCGCGATGCGATCAACCAACAGACGGATGCCGAAGGCCTCCGGGAGCTTACGAATGAGAAGTCAATTTCGTTGTACTGCGGCGTGGACCCAACGGGCGACAGCATGCATATCGGTCACCTGATTCCCTTCATCATGCTCAAACGCTTCCAGCTTGCCGGCCATCGTCCGGTCATTCTGATCGGGGGCGCGACCGGCACCATCGGGGATCCAAGCGGACGTCAAACCGAACGCTCCCTGCAGACGCTGGAGCAGGTTCAAGCTAACGTGGACGCGCTCACCGGACAAATGAAAAAGCTCTTCGTGACGGAGGGCGACAATCAAATCCGCATGGTCAACAACTACGACTGGACGCATAAGATCAACATTATCGAATTCCTGCGCGATTACGGGAAGAACTTCAGCATCAACTCGATGCTGGCGAAGGACGTGGTTGCGAGCCGGCTTGACAGCGGGATTTCGTTTACGGAATTCTCATACCAAATCCTGCAGTCGGTCGATTACCTGCATCTGTACCAGCATGAGGACGTGCAGCTGCAAATCGGCGGATCGGACCAATGGGGCAACATTACAAGCGGACTGGATTTGATCCGGAAGAAGGAAGGACCCGAAGCCAAAGCCTTTGGCCTGACCATACCGCTCATGCTGAAGGCCGACGGCACGAAGTTCGGCAAAACGGCCGGCGGCGCGATCTGGCTTGACCCGAACAAAACGACGCCGTTCGAGTTCTACCAGTTCTGGGCGAACACCGACGACCGCGACGTCGTCAAATACTTGAAATACTTCACCTTCCTGACCAAGGAACAAATTGACGAGCTGGCCGAAAAGGTGCAGAGCGAGCCGCATAAACGCGAAGCGCAAAAAACGCTGGCCGAGGAAATGACGAGATTCGTGCACGGCGAGGAGATGCTGGAGCAGGCCAAGCGCATCACGGCGGCTCTGTTCAGCGGCGATATTAAATCGCTCACGGCCGATGAGATCGAGCAGGGCTTTAAGGAGATGCCGACATTCGAAGCAACGCCGGAAACGAAGAATATCGTCGATTGGCTAGTGGATCTGGGCATCGAGCCTTCCAAGCGTCAAGCCCGTGAGGATATCACCAAAGGCGCGATCTCGATGAACGGCGAGCGCGTCAGCGATTTGGACCACGAGGTGACTGCCGACCAGGCGATTGGCGGCCGGTTTATCATCATTCGCAAGGGCAAGAAAAACTACAGTTTGGTGAAAATGTCCTAGAAGAGTTACTATCAGGGAAAAGGGTCTCCCCGGACGAACGCACCCGCAAAAGCCGCTAAACACGTTTCATGTGCTTAGCGGCTTTCGTATGATCAGGTTAGCCAGAATCTTCTGGTTGGCCTTTTTACTAGAGCTGCGAAAGAATAACTTCCGAGGCTTACCCTCCTGATCTCACCAGTAAACATTTGCTATAAGCGGTCTGTCTTCGAGAGGGTTCGTCGATTGACGTTTTTCTTTTATTTGAAAGTTTCCCTCTTTTAATAGGATAATATCCTTAGCGTTAAAGGAGGTAGATCATATCATGAACATTCAACTGCAGACCGAGCTGTGCGATCGGTTTGGCATCCGCTATCCGCTTATACTGGCTGGAATGGCCGGGGGACCGACAACCGTTGAACTGGTCGCCGCCGTATCCAACGCTGGCGGGCTCGGTACGCTGGGTGCGGCTTACATGGAGCCGGCTGCCATTCGCGATAGCATCCAGGAAATCCGCAAGCGGACGGATAAGCCTTTTGCCGTCAATCTTTTTGCGTCCCGGGCCTCGGATCGCCAGGAGCGAATCGAAGATGTTCAACAGGAGTTAAACCGGATGCGCGGCGACCTTGGCATTCCCCATGCGGGGTCGGATCACGTAACAACGCCCGATTGGTTTGAGCAGCAATTCACGGTTCTGCTAGAAGAGAAGGTGCCCGTTATCAGCACGGCATTCGGCATTCCGGATGGGCCCCTCATGCGGCAAGCGAAAGAAGCTAAGCTGCTTGTGGTTGCAATGGCAACCACGGTCCGCGAAGCCATCCTGGCCGAACAAGCAGGCTGCGACGCCGTCGTTGCCCAAGGCAGCGAAGCGGGGGGACATCGAGGCACATTTGATATTTCGGATCACCCGATGGGGGCCCAAATCGGAACATTTGCTTTGGTGCCGCAGATCGTGGACCGGGTCAAGATCCCCGTCATTGCCGCCGGGGGCGTCATGGATGGACGCGGACTCGTGGCCTCGCTTGTTCTTGGCGCCCAAGCCGTTCAGATGGGTACGCGGTTTCTGACGGCGGCCGAATCGGGTGCGCATGAGGTTTACCAGCAAGCGCTGCTTCGCAGCACGGAAGAGAGCACGGTCATTACCAAAGCGTTCTCAGGGCGGCCGGCGAGAGGCATCCGCAATGCCTTCATTAAGCAATGGGATGCAAGCGGCATAGAGCCGCTGCCTTTTCCTACCCAGAATACGGTGACCCGCGACATACGAAATGCCGCCAATCGCCAAAGCAATCCGGAATATATGTCCTTATGGGCAGGGCAAGGCACAAGAGGGCTCACTTCGGGGCAACCGGCAGCAGATATCGTAGCCGAGACAATCCGGGAAGCGCTGTTGATATGTCCAAATCGTAACTCTGACGATGTGAGCTGAGAGAGGTTATGCGTCAAAACTTAAGGAATTCATCATGCAGCAGGCCGCCTAAGGAAGAACCTTTGGGTGGCCTGCCAGCCTTTTATCAGAAATCGTAAGTATCTCCGCCAAACTTGAAGGATGGCTTGATCATCATATAAAACCTTCTCACTAATTTCGATACTTCAACCGTTCAGTCGGAATCGCTGCATTACGTTGTTCTCTCTTAACGCCTATCACCTCGCCTTTGAATCGGACTCCTGTTAAAGCGCTCTAATTATAAAATCTTTCATCGCATGCCTAATCCTTCCAATCATGCTTTCGGTTCGACTGCAGCGGGCGGATGTAGCGCATAAGAGGGAAAACCCTGCATCCGTCGAACACTTAAACATAGTAAACAATAAGTTGAAAACTGCTGCAATGACGGCATATCGGGGGTTATGATGTCCACGACGATTTTGTCCACGAAATTATATATTCCTTCTCCCCGGTCCCAGGCTGTCCTTCGTCCCAGGCTGATCGAACGTTTGAACGAGGGGCTGCGTCAGCACCGGAAGATGACCATGATTTCCGCCTCTGCTGGCTGCGGCAAAACCACGCTGCTCAGCCAATGGATCGGGGGCTGCCCGCAGCCCGTCGCCTGGCTGTCATTGGATAAGGGGGACCGGGAGCCATCCAGATTTTTAACTTACCTCTTGGCTGCCCTGCAAACCATCGGGGTTGATGTCGGAGAGAGGATGGTGAGTACACTCCACGCGCCGTCACCGCATCCTCTGCCGGTCGAAGCCATCGTGACGGCCATGCTGAATCAAATCACGGCCAAGCCGGACCGTTTCATTCTCGTGCTGGATGATTACCACGTGCTTGATTCCAAACCGATAGACCGCACCCTTGGCTTTCTCATTGAGCACATGCCGCCGCAGATGCATGTGGTTATTGCCAGCCGCAAGGATCCCGATCTGCCCGTGGCCCGGCTCCGTTCTAGGAACCAGCTGACGGAAGTGCGGACACCGGATTTGCGGTTCACCTCCACTGAAACCTCCGAATTCATGTGGCAGGTGATGGGGCTGGACCTGTCAAGGGAGGATGCGGCGCTTCTTGAATCCCGTACGGAAGGCTGGATCGCCGGCCTGCAGTTAGCGGCGCTGTCCTTGCAGGGCCATCCAGACGCTGCCAGCTTCATTCGATCCTTCAGCGGCAGTCACCATTACGTGCTGGACTATCTGATTGAAGAAGCGCTGCAGCAGCAGCCTGAGAGCGTGCAGGATTTTTTGCTGCGCACCTCCTTTCTCGACCGGATGTGCGGTTCCTTGTGCGAATACGTGCTACAGGGGGAAGCCGGCGATTCCCCGGTGACCGCCGTTTCCGGACAAGAAACCTTGGAGTACCTGGAGAGGGCCAACTTGTTTATCGTTCCGCTAGATAACGAGAGGCGCTGGTACCGGTATCATCACTTGTTCTTGGATGCGCTGCGGCAGCGTTTGTCCCGAAAGGGTGTCTCTGCGGTTGGCGGGAAGAGGGATGTGTCCGACTTGCATCGCCGTGCCAGCGACTGGCATGAACGACATGAGCTTCTGCTGGAAGCTTTCCAGCATGCGATTGCCGCGAAGGATGTGGATCGGGCCGCGCGTCTGATTGAAGGGGAGGGGATGCCCCTGGTCTTCCGTGGAGCAATCCACCCTGTGCTCGATTGGCTGGATTCCCTGCCGAAGGCGGAATTGGACGCAAGGCCCGCGCTTTATGTCATGCATGCCTCCGCTCTCCTGATGGTCGGCCAAATGAACGGCGTCGAACATAAACTTCAAGCTGCCGAGGTTCATCTGCAAGCCGGGGAGGACGGCAATATCCGGGATCTTATCGGACATATTGCCTCCATACGTGCCACGCTTGCCGTCAGCAAGCATCAGCCGGAAGTCATCATGACGGAATCGCGACGGGCCTTGGAATATTTAAGTCCGCATAATCTGCCTGTCCGCACGGCCGCGATGTGGACGCTGGGATACGCTTACCAGCTCCAGGGCGATCGTGCCGCGGCAGGGCAGGCTTATCATGAGGCCGTTGCCATCAGTCAGAAGATCGGACATTTCATGATCGCCATGATGGCAACGCTAGGACTCGGACTTCTTCAGGAAGCGGATGATCAATTATATGCAGCGGCCGTGACCTATCGACGCGTTCTGGAGTTGGCGGGTGACCCTCCGCCGCCGGCAGCATGCGAAGCGCATTTGGGCCTGGCCCGAATCTGCAGTGAGTGGAACGATCTCGATGCCGCTGAACGGCATGGGCTGAAGGCCCTTCAATTAGCCGCGCAGTTTGATCAAACCGACAGAGCCGTGGCTTGCGAGGTGTTTCTAGCGAGGCTGAAGCTATCGCGAGGAGAAGTGAGGGAAGCAGCCGCCATGTTAGCTAAAGCGGATCGCCTCGGGCGTCAGCAGCAGTTCATGAGTCAGCTGCCCTTCATTGCCGAAGCTCAGGTGCTTGTCCTGCTTCAACAAGGTAATTTCGGTGAAGCCTCCCAGCTGGCGCAGGAGCATGGGCTCCGTCTCAGCCAGGCCAGAGTTTTGTTGGCTAAAGGGCACGCGGGGGCCGCCCTGGCGATCATCGAACCCTTGCGGGCGCAGATGGAAGCTAAGGAATGGGCCGACGAGCAGCTCAAGGTCATGGTTGTGCTGGCCCTGGCTCTGCATGCCCAGGGCGATAGGCTGAAAGCTGCCCGGATCGCCGCAAAGGCTGTGGCGAAGGCCGAGCCCGGCGGTTTTATCCGGTTATTCATCGATGAAGGGCCGCCGATGCAGGAGCTGCTCAGAGCAGCATCTGCCAGCCAACCGATACGAGATGCAACCGGAACCCAACCGATGCATGATTATCTGGAGAAGCTGCTGCATGCTTTTGAGATGGAAGGACTGGAAAGCGCGGGCAAGTCCTCTCCAAGCCAGCTTCAGCTTGCAGAGTCTCTGATAGAGCCCCTAAGCCGACGGGAATTGGAGGTGCTGCGTCTCATTGCCCAAGGACTTTCCAATCGTCAGATCAGCGAAAAGCTTTTTGTTGCGCTTAGTACCGTCAAAGGGCATAACCGGATCATATTCGATAAACTTCAGGCTACCCGCCGTACCGAAGCTGTTGCGCGTGCGCGCGAGCTGGGCTTGCTGTAGGTGACAGCCCGGTTTGAATACCGTATTTTATTCGAAAACCATACTAAAGTATCTATATCCCGGTGCGTCTCGGCAGATATACTGATTGCAAAAGCAGGTTTGGAGGAAACCCATGAAAGCAATGGTATGCACCGCATACGGACCACCGGAGGTGTTACAGCTCCAGGAGGTAGCGAAGCCTATTCCTAAGGATCACGAAGTTCGGATCAAAATTTATGCCACTACCGTCAATTCGGGGGATTGCCGCGTGCGGGGATTTCGCAGTCCTCTATTGTATAAAATTCCCATGAGATTGGTGCTGGGTCTGAGGAAGCCGAGACAACCGATTCTCGGGGTGGAGCTGGCGGGGGAAGTGGAAGCGATAGGCCAGGATGTTACACGGTTCAAGATCGGCGATCAGGTTCTGGCATTCAGGGGAATGCGATTTGGCACGTATGCGCAGTACATCTGTATGCACGAAGACGGGATGATCGTAATGAAGCCGGAGCACGTGACTTATGACGATGCGGCCGCGATCTTTTTCGGAGGGACGACGGCCCTGCATTTTTTTAGAAAAGCGAACATCCGGCAGGGGCACAAGGTTCTGATCTATGGTGCATCCGGCGCGGTGGGGAATTTAGCCGTACAGCTTGCCAAACATGCGGGAACCGTGGTTACCGGCGTTTGCAGCACCGTGAATGTAGAGCTGGTGAAGTCGCTCGGAGCCGACCAAGTCGTGGATTATACCCAAGAGGATATTTCGAAAAGCGGGGATCGGTACGACATCATTCTGGACGCGGTCGGCAAACTGCCGAAATCCCGTTGCAAGCATTTGCTTGCCGCGGGCGGGAGTTATGTAACGGTAGAAGGGCAGGGAGTAGCCAAGGTGCTGATGGAGGATTTGCGACGGCTTACGGATCTGCTTGGGGAAGGGAAGATCAAACCGGTCATCGATAGAAGGTATGCATTGGAGCAAATCGCCGAGGCACACCGATACGCGGATACAGGGCGTAAGAGGGGCAGTGTTGTCATCACGGTGGGGCATGATCATTGAGGAAAGAAAAGTTGACTTCGCGATGCGCATGAAGTATGACAGCCGATGAATGAGGAAACGTCGTTATTCACGGTGCGCATGAGTATGACAGCCGATGAAGCAGGGCATCATCTTTCCGTTACATCTAGTCGACAGCCATCCAAGCATGCCACTGACCACGTACCGTGCGCGTGGGAGTAGTGTGCACGATGTACAAAATCAGGCCGATCCTGCAGCGGGTCGGCTTTTCTCATTGGGAGCGCTGGACAACGTCAGAGCGCAGCAGCAGGAAGAATATCTCCAAACCTTCTAAGGAAGTGAGATATAATAGAACAAACGGCAAACGAAGGAATTCCAAGGGAAGGACGGCTGCACACGATGTCCAAAGCGGATAATATGCTGGCAATTCTTTGGCTGCTGAAATCGCGCAAAAGAATTTCGGCAAAACAGCTATCGGAGGAACTGGGCGTTCACATCCGAACGATTTACCGGAATATCGATGCCCTCTGCATTTCGGGAGTGCCTGTCATTTCGGAGATGGGACGCGACGGAGGGTACTCCATTCCGGATCATATCAAGCTTGAGCCCTTGTTTTTTGATGCCGATGAGCAAAAAGCGCTTCTTCATGCAGCAGCATTCGCCCGGGAAGCTGGGTATCCATCCGAAGAGCCGCTGAATCGGGCCATATCCAAAATCAAACGATATACGAATCCGGAGCAGTTGAAGCGTTTGGAGCAACAGGAGAACAGTATCGAGGCCATCCATCCGCCTGCAGCCTCCGGGCTTACCTCCATACTGCATGAGATCGAAGCCGGGATCGACCGGCAAACCAGTCTTGAGATCGATTACACAACAGGCTATGATGGCGTTAAGCAGACACGGACCTTAGATCCTTATGGGCTCGTTCACTGGAAGAGCAAATGGTATGCAGTTGGCTATTGCCATCTGCGCGGTGAAATTCGCTCCTTCCGTGTCGACCGCATGGGCCAGATTCGACCTACCGACGTCGTGTTTGACCGCCCGGCGACATTTTCCCCGCGTGAATTTTTATTGGACAGCCTGTTGACGGAGCAAGGCTCCGAATCCAATCCCCATTTGGTTTCCGTGCATATCCAAGGCATCCCCCAAGCTTTGGACGATTTATGCGGGCATTGGCTGCTCGGCCACGCGCTCGTCGAACGTACGGCGGAGGAGGCGGTGTTTAGACTGGATGAGTCTACGTTGTATACGCAAGTTGCCTACTATCTTCTATCCTTCGGCGGTAAGATTCGCATCGTCGGGCCCGAGGAGCTGAAATCAGGTTTGGCCGATATTGCCGAGTCGTTATTCAAATATTATCAAAGCTGATGATAAACACTGACCTTCTTTGTCAGTGTTTGTGTTATATAATGAACTCCATCAGATCGTATCAGGAGGAGAGCGCGCGATGGTTGGCTCCATTTTTAAACAAGAAGTGATAAAGGCAACGGAACGTTCGTGGGAAGCATGGGTCGTAGCCCTTGGGCAGGAAGTGGACCCGCTCTGGTCCCATGAGCAGATCAGAAACCACATTGTCGAGCAGCATCAGGTATCCGGGGAGTGGGGCGAATGGATCGCGACGATGTACGAACAGCTGATGGGCCGGATGCCTGTCGGGGTTACGAAAGATGCCGGGGTTCAGTTCGGGGTCAGGAAAACGATGGCCGTGACGAAGGAGAGCTTGTGGGATTTCCTCACGTCTCCAGAGGGCCTGTCATTATGGATCGGAGCTGTCCCTTCTCTGGAACTGCGGGTCGGGCAGGAGTATGAGTCAAAGGAAGGCGTGTCCGGCAAAATTACGGTAGTCGTCCCTTACCATAAGCTGCGCCTGACCTGGAAACGTAAGGAGTGGGACAACCCGTCCCGGCTGCAAATCTATGTGCTGTCCACGAAAACGGGAAACACGACCATCGCGATCCATCAGGAGATGTTGGATGACGTTTATGTGCGAGAGATCATGAGGCGTTTTTGGGATGAGACGCTGATTGAGATCCAGCATCAGGTGGAGGGCAGAAGTAGTGAGGTTTGAGGACTGAGGTTCCGTTATTTTGTAGGTACGGGCTCGCGTTGGTGACCGTTGCAACTGATGAGGACCGAGGTTCCGCTATTTGGTCTTAAATGGCGAATTTTGGGTTATATGAGGACACCAGATCCGCTATTACTTAGAAAATGGCTGATAATCATGGTGTTTAGAGTAAATAGCGGATCCTGTGTCCGGAAGTTCGGATAAAGTGGCTGTTTTTTTCGAAATAACGGATCTGGTGTCCACTTAGTGCAACTAATATTCTCTCTTGGATATCTGCAATATGGCCGGTACCCAATTCACAAGCCCCCTCCTTGCTGTCCTCATATTCCCGGTTGGAATATTGCGCCTCTTCTTCCAATAAATATTATGCCCCCATCATTACTACCATTTACAAGCGGAGTTTATAGGTCCGGGCTCGTTGTTCTCCGCTTGCGATGTCCAGAATCCGGAGCTCGACCAGTTTATGCAATAAGCGTCGAGTATGCCGATCACTCACCCTAAGATGATTAGCGAGTTCCAAAGGGGTTATCGGGCGCAGAAGTCGACGGGCAAATCGCACAGCTTCAGCCTCCAGCCAGCTTAATGATGCAGGTACATCGGTTGCAACGAATCTGCCGACGAAGGATAGGATGAGCTGCTGGCACTGCTTTGGCTCTTCGACGATGGAGGGATAGGCTATGGGAAGGAATGTCCAGCCATCCAGTGCCAATAAACAATGACGGCGGCATAAATCCTTAAACCTTCTGACGTCCAGATCGCGGGCATGCGGTCCGTACCCTTGTATTTCGATGCCTCCTCTAGCATCACCTGGCATATAGGCTAGGTCCAAATAACGATAACCATTGCTGAAATCGCGTACTTCCCATTCCGGATGCAAGTCATTGAAATGACCGATCGCTGGAAACCATACGGAACGCAGAAACTCCACGGTGCCATGGCCTAGGCCTTTATTAAGGATTTCGAGCCTGCGGGGATTCTTTTCATTGAGGATATTCGTGTGTATCCAGAGCTCATATTGTTGATCGAACCGTGACATGATCAGTTACCCTCCTCAGTATAAGACGGAATGCGATTTTGCTAGAAAATAAAAAAGCCGCCCCATACAATGTAACCCCAATCCTTCATTGGGGTACTTTGCATAGAAGCGGCGTGTTCTTCACGTCCTTATGTTGGGTAGTATAACTTGTGTTTTGCGGGTTTAGCAATAGGTATTGTTCTCATGATTGAATGGATACCGATATTCGGATCCTAATTACATCAGTCTATAACGACCATGAAAAAATGCCCCTGATGAGAAGCCGATGCAATGCTGCCTAAATCATGGGGCTTTTTTATTGGTTTCACTATAAGCCTCCAAGCAGACATCAGATGAAACTCGTTTCTTTCGGTACCTCTGGTACGAGCTCATCGGTATAAGAGGTGAGGTGAAGTATCCAACCAGCACTAGCAATTGAAAACCCAAATAACTTTGAGATATTCACCGAATTAGGCTCTGAGCGACAATTATCTTTCGTCACCGATTATCTGATCTTGTCTGGGAAGCTTCATGAAGTATCCCAGCGCAACCGATTAAAAACTCAATGACTGCGACATTTTCGCTCCACAAGGCATGATAGACACTGAGGAGACACGGAACGAAAGTCTATTTAATATGACGTCATATATGATGAAAATAACTATTTTTTTAATATATATTGTGTATTATATATTTATGGTGTACATTAATTACAACCGATTCATATTTAACATGCTTAATTGGAGGTGAATCGAACCCAAAGAGAAGAAGCGGAAATGGAGGTTCGGTCTGTAGGTAAGCAGGAAGCACATGGCTGGGAAGTTCTGAACACAAATCTGATACCAAGAGAGGATGAGTGAAGCATGAACCATTCCGTTAAAAAGGTGAATATGGGTGTCATCCTATGCAGACATTGCAACGCTCTAATCGATACGGTGGATACGAATCGAATCGCGACCTTTTATGGCGTATGCAATCAACCGGAATGCCGGCAGCAGCGCAGCGCTACGAATGCGTCGATACGTGATGTAACAGAAGAAGAGTAAATGGACGGGAACCGGCTATTATTCTCAAGTGAACGCGCCGCTTTTATGTGGTGCGTTTTTGTGTTATGCGAATACGGCGAGGATCCACCCGGCTTGGCTAAAAAGAGTTTGTAGTGCGCTTGACTCGCTTTGGCTGCTTCCGGGTTAACCGTGTTGATCATCTGCGCCGGGGATGAATTGGCACGATCTGCCCGATGAAAAGTGGCCCTTAAGGATGCTTATCCATCATGCTAAGATGGAACTGCAATTCCAATTTCCGACAGGACCAGGACCCCTTAATGTCTTTCACTCTCGAAGGGGAAGGGTTCCATTCATTTTATATCTAACAAACAGGAGGTTGTCAGTTTATATGAACATATTTGTTGCAGGCTCTACGGGAGTCATCGGCCAGCAGCTGCTTCCCAAGCTGGTGCAAGCCGGTCATAAGGTTACAGGCATGACCCGCAATAATCAGGGTAAAGGGTTGATCGAATCCTGGGGAGCAAGAGGGATCGTTGCGGATGCTTTTGACCGCGAAGGAATGATCGCCGCAATCGGGGAGATCCGGCCGGATGTCATTATCCATCAGCTTACTTCGTTAAGCCGATGGAATCTGGAGGATAATGCCAGGATTCGGATAGAGGGGACGCGTCATTTGGTGGAAGCCGCCCAAATCCATGGCGTTAAGCGAATGATTGCCCAGAGCATTGCTTGGGCGTACGAGCCGGGAGAGCATCCCGCCACCGAAGACGCCCCCCTGGATGTTCAGGCGCCTGCGCCTCGCAAGTCGACGATAGACGGTATCGTATCGCTGGAGCATGCCGTTGCCCAAATGCCGAGCCACGTCATTCTAAGGTACGGAATGTTCTACGGACCCGGCACGTGGTACGACGCCAACGGAATCATGGCGGAAAAAGTACGAAGTCGAGCTCTGCCGGCAACGGATGGCGTTCAGTCCTTTCTCCATGTCGAGGATGCGGCGATTGCCGCTCTGCTGGCATTGGACTGGCCGTCAGGCCCGGTCAACATCGTTGACGATGAGCCTGCTGCGGGAACGGCATGGCTGCCGGTGTATGCCGATGCGCTGCAAGCACCAGCCCCGGCCTATCAAGCGGGGAGCAAGCGCGGCGAGCGCGGCGCATCCAACGCCAAAGCCCAGAAGGAGTATGGCTGGCAGCCGCTCCATCCCACGTGGCGAACCGGACTAGCGCAATCGCTGAGGTGAAAGAGCTTAACTGTCCGCCGCCAGGCTGGCGTTTAAGAGTTGATACGCTCGGAGTATGCATTCCCCCCTTTCTCGTTTTCATTTCTCTGCGTGAACAACTCCCTGATGTAACAGGTTTTTGTACATCGTGCGCACTGCTCCCTGCGCGCACGATGCGTGGTTCGGGGCATGCTTGGATGGCTGGTCGGCCATATGCTTCATGAAGGATCGCTATTTTCGGTAATATGCGTTTCCGTTGAATATTGCGTATTCATAGACGTTAACGGATCTCGCCTTTCTTGTGGTGATAGATCCCGAAGATAAGAGAGCTCCTTGTTGATATGGGAATGAAAAGAAAGCTATAGTTAATAGAGGAAATTCATGGCCATGAGAAAACAGGCCGGGCTCCAGCTGAGGTGGACTTACCATAGAATAGGGGCCGGGCTCCAACTGAGTGAACTTACTAGAATAAGGAGGGGACCGCATGACAGAACGGCTGCCATGCCGTAGCGAAGGATGTTCGGCAACGATATTGCCGGCAACCGCGGCCAAAACCGGAGGTTATTGCATGCCGTGCAAGCAGGAGATGGAGCGCGCAGAACGGCAGCGTTACATAGAACAGCACCGGAGAGATATCGACTTGTACGAGGGGATAACGGACCCGGTAGAGATCCTTAAGATCATGCATGCCCCGGTGAAGCGTGATCCATTAATCCGATATATTCCCTATCATCTGAAAAGAGAAGAGGTATATTCCGCTTTATCTGCGGGTGATGCCAACCGCATGCTGAATGCAGCCCTTGAACTGCTCGAATCGGGCGATGAGGACACCTGCCAGGAGATTCTTGTGTCCCTGATCTGCTATCGGGACTACTCGTTTGAATCCTGCATACCGATACTGCTGGAGCGGGGGATCTATTACCCCGGCATTTTATTCAAAGATGCATCTGTCCATAGCCGGGATGAACTGCTTCAACAAGTGGAACAGGACAAGGATAACCGCAACCATCTGCTCTTGGCCTTGGCTTGGATCGGCGATGATCAGGTTGTGCGCCAATTTCAAGAATGGAGGTCCGATCCTCCATCTTGGGCTAAGGAGCTGTATGTCCCGCCTGAAGCTTATGCGCATGAGGGGGGCTGGGAGCTCACGGAGAATGGGAGCAAGCGCCGACTATACTACCATGACAGCTACGCCATAGCGAAAATAGTGCCATCAGAAAGCACTTATGCAGCGGAACCCGAGCCCGCACAATTTTTGAAGGAGGATTCCGCTTCCTGTCCATGGTGCGGAAGCAGCCTGACCATTTTGGCAGATCTGGACATCAGCCATCCGAAGCTTCGATTCCTGGGGTTGTCCGGAGAGAGGCTTCGGGTGAGCACCTGCGTGATCTGCAGTTGTTACGATACGATCTACATGGATGTGGATTTCCACGGAAAATCCGAATGGAGCCAGACTAATATTAAACCGGAATATGTGCCTGGGCCTGATTCCGGGGAGGATGAGCGAAGCTTTACGTCCGCGGGACGCTCCTTGCGGATTGCGGACAAGCCTCGCAGCAGCTATTATGCCGCCTATTGGGTGCTCGGTCCGGCGGTCTCGCAAATCGGCGGTTATCCGGCTTGGATCCAGGACGCCGTCTATCCTTCCTGCCCTTGCTGTTCCCGAAGCATGACATTCATCGGGCAGCTGGATTGGGAACAGATCGAGGAGTACGGGGAAGGCATCTATTATATGTTCCTGTGCGCGGACTGCAAGGTCACGGCAACTCTATTCCAACAAACATAGGCTGAATCCTGCCATGTTTGAGTAACGGCTTCTAGCTATCAGCAGCGGGTATACTATTTTTTCCCTACCATCTTTTGATATGGTAGTATATACCATTATAGTGAGAATTGGAGGCCTCATTCATGAAGAAATTGAATGGCAGAGTAGCTTTTATATTAGTGACGATACTATTAGCAGTCAATTGTACGGTGCTGGGCGCTGCGGGAGCAGCGGAAGCAACGAATGTAGATTCCCGCTCCATACCGGTAAGCGTGGCTGGGGGCAGCGGACATGGTGTTGCGGCATGGAGCGACGGCTCCGTGACCGCCTGGGGTTATAACAAGTCAGGTCAAGTAGGTGACGGGACCAGCATTCATCAATTGGTGCCCAAGCAAGTCGCGGGTCTGACTGATATTATTCAGGTGGCGGCAGGCGACAATTCTTCATTTGCCTTGGACAAGAACGGGGACGTGTGGGCTTGGGGCGATTATTACTCGCCTTATATTAACGGGGATCCGTTGTTGCCTTTCCAAAAAAGGGGAGGGCTGATCAAGCTGGAAGGACTTAAGGATGTAGCCAGCCTGGCCATTTCAAACCATGGTTCTGTCGCATTGCATAAGGATGGGTCTGCAACGATATGGAGTCCGACGTTTGATCCGAATGATCATTTAAAGATGACGTTAAAATACTTTCCTATCAAGGGAGTCACGAATGCAAAAACAATAGTGGTCGCCGGACATGAGGCCCTGATTCTCGGTAAAGACGGCAGCGTCGATATGTTAACGGTATATAATAGTTTCTACGACCGGTTCCGCCTGGAACGCGAGTTTCGCGAAGTTAAACCGCTGGTTGCTTCCTCCATTACCGGAATCGCCGCGCATTGGTATGACGTGTTTCTGCTGCATGAGAACGGGACGGTGCTGCGCTGGAATGTGAATACGAAGCAGCAAGCGCCGGCTGCGGTGAAGGGATTAAACGATATCCAAGAGATAAGAACGGGGAACAACCGTTTATTTATGCTTAAAAACGACGGCACGGTCTGGCAGTGGAATTACAACGATCCGACGGCAAAGCCTTTTCGAGTGAAAGGTCTGACAGGTATAACGGCACTTTGGGGAAGCAAGGGATATACCGGTTATGCAACCAATCAGGACGGCAAGGTGCTGGCTTGGGGAGAAGAGAAATATCAAGGCAGCGGCTCGCCTAACGAGAACGATGGGAATCCGGTCATGGTGCAGCCTCCTTTATCTTGGACGGTAAACGGACAAACGGTTAGCTTCTACGGTTCTTCTGCCATGGTGGAAGGCAAGCTGTATGTACCGTATAATAGCGTATTTGAAGCCCTGGGGATCAAAGTGAAGCGCGGACAGTCCAATCCGGATCCGAAACACGGAAATCAGCGGTTTCCGATATGGTCTTTCTCTTATGGCGGAAATACCGTATCCATTAAATCCAGTGATCCTGCCGTTGTATTGGTGAACGGGAAGGTGACGCGAGAAGATGCCAGCGTTCCATTCCTGGCGAATTCGACCATGTTCCCATTGGAGTTGATCACATCAAAACTTGGCATTCCGATGTCCTGGAATAAGACGACAGGCGAAGTGATTCTGGGGAAAACGCCATAAGAATAGGATGAAGGCACGCCCAAACGGCGTGTCTTTCGTTATTTTGAGGAACTGCATCCATAGGAACTGCATCCATAACAATAAATAGAGAGCTTCCAAAATAATTGGCGTATGGGCTGGAAGATCGCCACTGTTCGTGGATATTCTAAAAGATCGCCACCCCGTTTCACAGGAAAGCGATCTTTTGTAGTTTGAATTACTATCAGTGGGCACCTTTAGCGCCTTTGGTCACGGCCCAAAAAATAAGAGCAACAGCGCTGACGGAGGCCCCGAGCACGCATACCCCATGCCAGCCGAAGTGCGCGTAAACATGGGTCGAAGTTATGGAACCGGCAGCACTTCCGATGGAGTAGAACATCATGTAGCCGCCAACGATCCGACTGCGCGCCTTCGGCCGCAATGCAAAAATCATGCTCTGATTCGTGACATGCACGGCCTGTACCGCCAAGTCCAACAGAATAATGCCAATGACCAAGGCGAACAGCGACCGTTCCGTGTAGCCGATGGGCAGCCATGACAGCAATAGCAGGAACAATGCAATTCCCGTCGTTCGCTGTCCATAACCTCGATCGGCCAGCTTACCGGCCTTTGCTGCAGCCAATGCCCCTACGACGCCCACGAGGCCGAACGCCCCGATAGCCGAGTGCGAAAGGGATAGCGGCGGCGAGCTCAGAGGCAGTACCAATGGGGTCCACAACATGCTGAAAGCCGTAAAAATCAGCATAGCCAACACAGCGCGGATACGTAATAGCCGTTCTTGCAGGAACAACATCCATACCGACTTAAGCAGTTGAGCATAAGAAAGAGTCTTTACCTTGTGCGCAGCATTTGGCAGCACCTTATATAATGCGCAGACCATGAGCAGCATCAAAGCAGCCGAAACCAGATAAACGAAGCGCCATCCTGCAAGATCCTTCAGGATTCCCGAAAAGGTTCGCGCAAGAAGGATCCCAATCACAATTCCGCTGGTTACCATGCCGACGACACGCCCTCTTTCAGCAGGGGCAGCCATAGTTGCCGCGAATGCCACGATGGTCTGCGTCACAACGGCAAGCAGTCCCACCAAAGCCAAGCCTGCGAAGAGCATCGCACCAGAGGAAGCAGTACCAACGATAACTAGAGCTGCTGCGGAGATCGTCATCTGACCGATAATCAATCGGCGCTGGTTCAGTAAATCTCCCAGAGGGACGAGCAGCAGCAGTCCCAATGCATAGAAGACCTGCGTGACGGTAATCACAATGCCGATGATGGAATAATCCATGTTGAACTCGATTGACAGCTGATCGAGCAGCGGCTGTGCAAAGTAGATGTTAGCAACGGACATGCCGCAGGCAATCGCAAACAATAACGTCACGTAACGAGTCATTGGAGCAGCATAAATGCCTTCAGACGAACTTGGCGCCCCCTGTGACGTATCAGCCCCCGTTTCGTTACGGGCCGCTTTTTTATCCAGCATTCCCTCCATTTTCATGCATCCAATCCTTTCGTTATTTGTGTACTGATCGGTATGATAAAATCATCGATAAATATATCCCACAATGACAATTCATGTCAATACGTTTATTGAAATGATTAAAATTATACTTGCGGGTGTTGATATAAATGTAAAAATCGGATGTTCGGTGTTTGACAAAAGTATTCGGAGATCTTAAAATTACTTTACTGATTGGTAATGAAATTAAACTATTTGCTTACCGCCTGTGATCATCGAGCTTTCCTTTAAATCTAAAGTAACGAGAGGTAATTAACGATGGGACGAGTCCGCGAATTTGATGAAGAGAAGGTATTGGATGCCGCGATGCAGCTGTTTTGGGAGAAGGGATATGAGGCTACTTCATTAAGCGATTTGACCTCCAGAATGGGTATTCAGCGGCCCAGTATTTACTCTGCGTTCGGAGACAAAAAAGAGCTGTTCGAAACCGCGCTGCGCAAATACACGAGAGGGCATGCTTCCGAGGTGCGAACCAGGCTGCAAAATCATCGATCGGTCAGGGATGCGTTTCGAGCCTATTTTGAGAATGTAGTGGATGAGGAATACGCCGAAAGCCGCAGCCGCGGATGTTTTTGCATTAACACGATGGTCGAGCTTGCGCCTCATGATGAGAAATTTGAAATTCTGACAAGGGAGCATCAGATGTATCTGGCGGTCATATTCCAAGAAACCATTGAGCGGGGCATACAATCGGGCGAGCTTGCGAAGGGCACAGACGCCAAAGCTTTATCGCAAGCGCTCATCGTATCCTTGATTGGGCTGACCGTGATGTTGAAATCCCGTCCGGAGCGCTCTTTCGTAAACAATACGATAGAGGTGACTCTTACATTGCTTAAATAGGATGCTTTCGAGGGTCATGCGTTACGAGTTGTTGCAGCCGTCCAACCATAGTAAACTGTTCTAAAAAAAAATAGTAGGTGTTTCGATTAATATGAACATACGGACGGGACGGATAGAAGACCTTCAGGAAATCATGGCTTTGGTTGCACGCTGCGTTACGGTCATGCAGGCTGGAGGCAGCGATCAATGGGATGATCAATATCCGAACCGGGAGGTAATCGGTGAGGATTTACAGCGCGGAACGTTGTTTGCGGCTGAAGGCGAAGGCCGTATTTTAGGGATCGTTGTTCTCGACGAATCGCAGGCAGAACAGTACCAAACCATTAGCTGGAAGCAGGACGAGGGACCGCATCTTATGATGCATCGCCTTGCCGTCGATCCGGAAGCACACGGGCAGGGCATTGCGCGAACATTGGTAGCTTTCTCCGAGGAGTATGGCGCACGCCAGGGTTACCGAAGCCTTCGACTGGACACCTATGCCAAGAATACGGCTGCGCTTAAGCTGTATCAAGGCTTAGGTTATGATCTGCGGGGAGAAGTGAATTTCCCAGGGAGAGCGGCAAGCTTTCCGGTATTCGAGAAGGTGCTTGGATAAACAGGCCGTGAAGCAAGCCTGCTATGGATCAGCGCGTAATGCGGGTCCGTGGCGGGCTTTTGTTGTTTATTGGCAAACAATAACGACGACCACGGCGATGGGGCTTGCCCGGTTGCTCATTTTGCATTCTATTTAGATTTTTTTCAAAATAGGTATTGCAATTGGATGCAGGTATAAGCGATAATGTATTTAGATGAAATTCTAAATAGAAATATGGGTGATGCACATTGGGATTTCCGGAAACATTCAAGGCGTTATCTGATCCGGTGAGACGGGACATCCTGGTTATGCTCAAACGCGGGAAAATGTCAGCCGGAGAGATCGGTCAGCATTTCGATATGACCGGGGCGACCATTTCGTATCATCTGTCGCAGCTGAAGAAGGCCGGACTGATATTTGAAACAAAATATAAAAATTATATTTACTATGAAATCAACGTATCCGTCTTCGAAGAAATCATGCTGTGGTTTTCACAATTTAACGGGGGGAAACAAGATGAGGAAAAAGAATAATTCGATGCTGGTTATAACAACGCTGATATGCTTATTGCCGATTATTTTATCGATGACGCTGTACAGCCAATTGCCTGAGCAAGTGGCTGTTCACTGGAATGCGGCGGGCAATCCGGATAATTATGTGCCGAAGGCGGTTGCGGCGTTTGTGCTGCCGTTGATTACCGCGGTTATTAACGTCATTGTCAATGTGGGGCTTAACAACGATCCTAAGAAAATGAACGCTGCCCCGGTTTTAAGAACGATGGGTCTATGGCTCATCCCCGCACTGTCTCTCATTCTCATGCCAATCACGCTGTTCAAGGCTATGGGGGCCGAGCTGCCGATCCAGACGATTGCACCGGCTCTCGTGGGCATGCTGCTCGTGGTCACCGGCAATTATTTGCCGAAGAGCAAACAGAATTATACGGTGGGCATCAAGCTGCCTTGGACGCTGAACAGCCAGGAAAATTGGAATAAAACGCATCGTTTTGCCGGGTATCTGTGGATGGCAGGCGGAGCTTTCATGATCCTGACGGCGTTTCTGAAAGTGAACCTGGCCATCGCCATCGTCCCTGTCATAATTCTGATCGCGGCGGCTCCGGCAATTTACTCCTTTTCTTTGTTTAAAAAGGGTGTGTAGCGGACGGGGCTGCAACGCATGAACGATATCACGAACGACAACAAGCTGACTCCATAATGTGGGTCAGCTTGTTTATTTTACGGCAGAACGTGTGTGACGGCTTATTTGCCGTATGGGTCAATCGTCTGGATGGTGCCGTCCTCGTTGTAGGTCAGCTCGGTGAATTTGACGCTGCGTTTGTTGTCAGCTCCGCCGGACAGGGAGCTGTCATGGTAGAAGAGGTACCATTTGTCCCGGAACTGAACAATGGAGTGATGGGTCGTCCAGCCGATAACAGGTGTCAGAATCGTGCCCTTGAACTCAAATGGGCCCGTCGGACTTTCACTCGTGGCATAGACGATTTTGTGCGTCGATCCGGTGGAGTACGATAGATAGTAAGTGCCTTTGTATTTATGAACCCAAGGCCCTTCAAAATATCTTCGCTCTTCATCCCCCGCAACAATCGGGCTGCCCTTTTCATCCACGATGGATATTTCTTGGGGTGCCTCCTTAAAAGTAAGCATGTCGTCGCTCAGCTCAGCGACCCGCGGTCCGATGGCAGGCGCATCTGCCGCAGGTCCCTCCGCATCCGGAATGTGCGATCCGGTCTGCCATTGTTCCAGCTGTCCGCCCCAAAGGCCGCCGAAGTAAATATAGGCCCGGTTATCGTCGTCCACGAATACGGCAGGGTCGATGCTGTAGCTGCCCGGAATGTAATGGGGCTCCGGCTTGAATGGACCGGAAGGCGAAGAGCTTGTAGCTACGCCAAGACGGAAAATATCGTCATGATCCCTGGCAGGGAAGTATAAATAGTAGGTGTCGTTCTTGAAGGCAGCATCCGGTGCCCACATTTGCTTTTTCGCCCATGGAACATCCTTCACATGGAGGGCTTCGCCATGGTCCACGCATGGAGCGTTCACATCATCCAGCGATAGAATATGGTAGTCTTCCATGTCATACTGGTCACCGTTATCATTGGACGTGTTCTCGTGATCAAGGTCATGGGATGGATAAATATAAATTTTACCCTCGAATACGTGGGCGGAAGGGTCTGCGGTATAGATATGGGTTACGATCGGTACGTTAGGCTGTACGGGCTTGGTCATCACGTTTCCTCCTTGGATCGTTGCATTGTAAGCGCTTGTATTTATTTTATCAGATGCTTTCCACTCAAAAAACCTAATAAAATTAGGTTTTTCACCTAAAAATATTAGATCTTTTGGGATGAAGGCTTAGTCGGATATAATCAAGCATAGAAAGACAGGAGGTGCACGATGCAAAAATACTTGTCCATTCTCACGGAGCTGGAAACCAACATTTCGGAAGGACAGTACCGTCCGGGACAGAAGCTGCCTTCCGTGCGGCGTGCGGCAGCCATGTACGGATGCAGCATCAGCACCGTACTGCGGGCATACGCGGAGCTTGAGAAACGACATGCGATTTATTCCGTATCCCAAAGCGGGTATTATGTGGTTGACCGTCCGAAATCGGAGGAGGACGGGAGCGTACATGCGATGATCGATTTTTCTTCGGCCTCCCCGGACGTGCATGTATTCCCGTATCTGGATTTTCAACATTGCTTGAACAAGGCGATTGATACCTATAAATATGAACTGTTTACCTATGGCGATCCGCAAGGGATGGAGAAGCTTCGCCATACCCTGGTCTCTCACCTGGCCGGAAATCAGGTATTCACTACCGCAGAGAGAACCGTGGTCACGGCAGGCGCTCAGCAGGCCCTCGAGATCTTGGCGAAAATGCCGTTCCCTGGCGGAAAGTCCATCATTCTGGTAGAACAGCCCAGCTACAATAACTACCTGAAGTTTCTGGAGAACGAGGGATTCCCCGTTATCGGAATCGCGCGCACGGCAGTTGGCATCGATCTGCAGGCTTTGGAGGAGCAATTCCGAACCGGGCGCATTAAATTTTTCTATACGATGCCGAGATATCATAATCCGCTGGGCACTTCCTACGGCGCCGAGCAGAGGAAGGCCATTGCAAACCTGGCGACCCGATATCGCGTTTATATTGTGGAAGACGACTATATGGCCGATTTAGGCGAAGAACGGGGATACGATCCAATCTATGCGTACAACAGATCCTCGCACGTGGTGTATCTGAAGAGCTTCTCGAAGATCATTTTTCCCGGACTGCGATTAGGAGCCGTCGTCCTGCCGGAACGTTTGCTCGAAACGTTCCATGCCTACAAAAGTTACGGGGATACGTCGCTGCTGTCCCAAGCGGCACTCGAAATTTATATCAGCAACGGGATGTACGAGCGACATAAACAGAAAATTTACAGCCAGTACGAAACCAGAATGCAAGCTTTAAACGCTGCGGTACGGCAGTACGAGGGAACCGAGTTCATTGAAGCCGTGCCCGGCGACGGCGGTATCTATCAGCTGTTCAAGCTGCCCCAGACCGTGAACCTGGAGCGGTTGATCAGGCGGCTGAAGGAACGGAACGTTCATGTGGTTCCCGGCAAGCTGTTTTATCTGTCCGACTACCTGATGCGCGAAAAGTTTATACGAATCAGCATTTCCAGAGCGCGATTGGATCAGATCGAAGATGGGGTTCGTGTTATAGTGGAAGAAGTAAAGCGGGAGATCGGAAATCTGTGGTAATGCCATATCGTGTAACGAAGGAGCGAGGCTTGCATGGAGTTTAAAGAAAAAGTGTACAACACGGCGGTCGAAGCTACGCTGGAGGTCATTGGCGGAAAGTGGAAACCGGTCATTCTCTTTCATCTTACGTTCGGTAAAAGACGAAATAGCGAATTTTTAAGCCTGATTCCCCAGATCACCCAAAAAATGCTGACACAGCATCTGCGGGAGCTGGAAGAGGAGGGCGTTATAGTACGCAAAACGTACAATCAGGTTCCCCCCAAGGTGGAGTATGAACTGAGCGAGTACGGCTGGAGCCTGAAGGAGATTCTTCATCTGATGTGCCGATGGGGGGATACGCATATCGAGCGAAAATACGGCGAGTCCGCCATGGTGCTGGAGAAGCCGGCATTTGAGGACCGGTTTTAAAAGATTGTAAAAATGAAAGAGCCGACTATACGCCGTATAGCCGGCTCTCGTCATACAGGCTGCGCGATCGCTTAGGGAATGACTTTACGCCGCCGAAGTTCGTCAAAGATGTTCATGAACATGGCCTCCGTATCGACATACTCATGAAACCCGAAGCGGCGGGCCTTCGAGCCGTCTGCAAAGAAATCATAATCCCAGGAGAACACGAAATCACCGAACTTCCAGGATGAAACCTCATCATAATCGTGCTTCGCAAGCCCATGCTTCTCAACCATGCGATTCCAAACCGGCTCTTTATCCGCCATGACCGTTTCCAGATTCATCTGCAGGGGCGGTGCGGTTTCCATCTCAAAATACAACGCGATCTTCGGCCACAATTCGTTCCAGCGGAACAAGTCCCCGTTCGTAATATTGAAGGCTTGATTGGCGCAGCGTTCATCGGTCGCTGCCCAAACGGTCGCCTTCGCGAGCAGATCGGCATCGGTCATCTCCAGCAGGCTCTGATAGGCTCCCGGTTTACCAGGAAAACGCAGAGGAATGCCGAGCTCTTTCGAAATCGAGGCATAGACGGCAATGACCATCGCCAGATTCATCGGGTTTCCAAGGGCGAATCCGCTGACAACGGAGGGGCGCAGCGCGGACCACGTCCAGGCTTTGCCTTGCTGCCGTTCCTCCAGGAAGTTCTGCTGATCCACATTGAATTCCGGCGGCATATGATTCGCATCCGTCTCCCGGGCCGGCGTCTTGAACGGACCGAGATGCGCGCCGTATACCTTATAGCCCTGCATCAGGCTGACATGCTGCAGATTGTCGGCAATGGGCTCGATGGCTTCCACGACATGAACGAGCATGGCCAGATTCGGCGCGACGAGTTCGGCCCACGTTGGCCGGTCCTGATAGGCCGCGTAGAAGATATGCGTTACTTCGGTCAAGGAGCTTAATTTGATGATCGTATCCTCCCGATTAAGCAGATCGGCGGAGATATAACGTACGCGGTTCGTGGATTCCCCGCCTCGGCGCGATACGCCGATGATCTCCCAGCCTTGAAGCGTCGCAAGGTACTTGATGAGGTTGCGGCCGATCACCCCGTTAGCCCCTACAACCAAAGCCGTTTTTTGCGAATGATGCGAACGTTGATCTGTATTCATATAAGTTCATCTCCTAACGTCTTGTTCTTGATAAATGTCATTTTGCACGTTAGGGTTCGGCTTGAGAAGTACGCACTTTGAAGTGATGTAATTACTTTTTGGTAACGTTTAAGCAGTACCCGCCCTTTTTAACTAAGGAAATATTCGAACTGCATTTATTGAGGACAAGAACTTGCAACTTGTGTCCTTATCAATAGCCGTATAATCTGCTAAGTGTAGGGCACAATTTACGTCCGTAAACCAAAAAAAGAAGCAGCTCATGAGCTGCTTCTAAAACCTGCTTTCCTCATCGGATTCTGATAATAACAAAGACAGAAATTGGACTCGACAGCCTGCTCCCATCGGTGATTGAGCGACCACACCTGCAGTAAAAGGAATCGGGGCATCCATTCCGAAGTATCGAATCAATTTCCAAACTTCACCGTCGGATGAGTAGTAAAAGGAAATCGTTTTGTCTTTTTTCGTCGTTTTCAAATAAGGATTGCTAACGAATACACGCTCAGAATTACAGTCATCCGAAACACCGTTCCGAGTAACAACGGACACGATAGTGGCATGCTCACCATTGAATTCATAACATAGCTTGGCCCAATTGTTCTCGTCTGCCATCAACATCAAGCACCCGGAATCATATAAATGGTTCATGTCTACCTGAAGCTGCGTTATAAGCTGGAATGTTGAATCAACCTGAAGGTGAAGATAGGGCGCAGAATGAACAATATGTTTTCCTGCAGGGTCTTTGAAAAAATCAGCTTTCGGTGGAGCATCCAGGATGAGCCTGTCATCTGTCGTAAACTCCCAATGTCCAGGTTTATTAAGCCACTTTAGTTTCTCTCTTGTTTCTGGATGAAATAAATTTTTGCTCATCGCTATGTCTCCTCTTTTACATATATGATAACCCGGATGGCATTAATTGCAAACTTTTTCCTCTTTACCCCATAAGACCCTGCCGATTTGAGAGATCATGATATCCTAAAACTGGCGGATCCCCAAAAAAAAGACCTTCGGGAATTACCCGGAAGTCTTTTTATCGCAAGGGATTGTTAATCCTAAGTTCTCGGTTAGATATAGGCAAGAAACAGGGTAGCGATGCCAAAGTAGATAACAAGCGAGAGAATATCGTTAATGGTTGTAATCAGTGGACCGGAAGCCACAGCCGGATCGATCTTGAATTTGAACAGAATGAGGGGGATGACGGTGCCGGCCATCGTGCCCACGATCAGCGTGGCAATCAACGAGCTTCCGACCACAAGCCCCAAGTAGAGGTTGCCCTGCCAGAAGTATGCGATCAAGGAAATCAGAATGCCGCACGTCACCCCGATCATCAGCCCGACCTTCAGTTCCCTGGCTAACAACCGGAGCACCAGCGATTTGGTCATTTCTTTGGTGGTCAAGCCTCTTACAATGACAGCTAGCGACTGCGTTCCGGTATTTCCGGTCATTCCCGCAATCATGGGCATGAAGAAGGCCAGCGCCACAACCTGTGCCAGCGTCTCTTCAAATCTGGAAATGATCGTTCCCGAGATCAGCCCGATGAATAAGAGCAGGATCAACCACGGCAATCTTCGATAGGCGGCAACGGTTGCTTTGGTGTTGAAGTCGATGGTTTTGCCTCCGGTGGCGTTCATTTTCCGAATGTCCTCATCCGCTTCCTTAATGACGACGTCCAGGATATCGTCAACCGTAATGATCCCAACAAGACGGTTGTCCTGTTCAACGACGGGGATGGCTACCAAATCGTATTTTTGGATTATGTGCGCAACTTCCTCCTGATCGGCATCCACGGGCACGGACAGCACCCGGCTGTGCATGATGTCCACGATATATTCATCCGGCTCGGCCAAGATGAGTCCCCGGTAAGACACCACGCCCATCAGTTTCTTGTCATGATCAATGACATACAGATAGTTGATGGTTTCCGAAATGGAAACGTAGGTTTTCAGCTTCTGGACCACTTCGGAGACGGTGTAATGCTGGGGGATCCACACATAACGGTTCGTCATGATTCGGCCGGCGGTTTCCGGCGGGTATTTCATCAGGTTCAGGACAAATTGGGATTCCTCGTCCCGCATTCCCTTGAGAAATTCGTCCTTCTGCTCGGGTGACAGCTCGTCCAGCAGAATGGCGAGGTCGTCGTTATCCATCAAGTCCAGGATAATGGCCGTTCTCTCTTTGCCCAGCCTGCCCAGAACTTCGATTTGCCTCTCATGCTCCATTTCCTGAATCATGTCGGCCAGTTGTTCCTCGTTCAGAAACTGCAGAAAGCGGGTTTGGTCCGTGTCGCT
This sequence comes from Bacillus sp. FSL K6-6540, assembly GCF_038007545.1. Classification (NCBI taxonomy): domain Bacteria; kingdom Bacillati; phylum Bacillota; class Bacilli; order Caryophanales; family Bacillaceae; genus Bacillus; species Bacillus sp. FSL K6-6540. Next base: position 5,410,162 of record NZ_JBBOXH010000001.1, on the reverse strand, counting down.
CAGGTGGCTATGTATTTTTGCCAGGTCATAAGGGAGAAATTCGTCGATGATGCGCTGAAAATCATTTGACGTCTTTGCCTTTAGACTCTCTGTAATGTCCGGTATCCATTGCTCAAGTGTCCGGGAATTCACGCCATGACTCCTCCTTTCTTGTTCCGTCCCATGATAACGAAATGTAACTATTATAGGGTTCACCATAACGACTTGTTGTTAAACAGCATGGATACGGCAAGTGCATGAAAAAAGGATTGGCGAACGAAAAAAGAATCCTCGGCAAAAGTTGCAAACGCTTGCAAATTACAATAAGATATAGGCGCACAAATTCATGAGTAGGGGTGAGCATATGAAATACAGACGTCTCGGGAAAACCAATCTGAAAGTATCGGTAGTCGGTGTGGGAACCTGGCAGTTTGGCGGTGATTGGGGGAAGGATTTCAACCAAAAGGAAGTCGATGCCATCTTGACGCATGCCAAGGAGCTGGGCATTAATTTGCTGGATACAGCCGAATGTTACGGGCCTCATCATATGTCAGAGAATTTCATCGGTGATTTCTTGGCGCGCGACCGCCGCGAGGATTGGGTCATTGCCTCCAAGTTCGGCCATCGATGGCATGAGCAATGGGAGAATGCTTGGGATGCGAAGCAGATCCGAATTCAGCTGGAGGAATCACTTAAAGCGCTGCGTACCGATTATATCGACCTGTATCAATTCCATTCCGGCTCGGATGACGTGTTCAACAATGATGAGATGTGGACGATGCTGGACAAGCAGATCCAAGCGGGAACCATCCGCAATCTGGGCATATCCATCGGAAGCAACAGAAATATCTATCAAACCGACAAGGCGGCGGAGGTGAATGCCAAAGCCATCCAGGTCGTGTATAACCGTCTCGATCAAGCGCCGGAGGAAGAGGTTTTCCCTTCATGTTTGAAGCAGGATCTTGGCGTATTGGCGCGAGTTCCGCTTGCGAGCGGCTACTTAAGCGGAAAATACAAGCCTGGCACGGTGTTCAGCGACAATGTGCGCAAGAACCGCGATCAGGATGAGATCAACGCCAAGCTGAAGCTTGTGGAGGAGATCAAGCAGAATGAAGTGCCGGAGGGCGTGAATATGGCCGAGTGGGCCTTGGCCTGGTGCTTGAAGCACCCGGCCGTCAGCTGCGTCATTCCCGGCTGCAAGAGCGTGGAACAGGTGGAGATGAACGCGAGGGCCGTGCATCTGGATTTGGTGCAGGACGACCATCCGGGAGCCTGGAAATCTTAATACCCGCCATGACTCGAATCCGAATAGGGCGATAGCAGAAAAAGCACCCGCGGGTGCTTTTTCTTGTGTCATCCCTACCTTGCCTGCAAACCGGCAACCGTCCGCTTCGCAGGCAGGAATCTGCGATTTTACAGAGCGGTATAGGGTAATAGACTCACTGTACGGGACTTTGTTATAGTAAACCTAACGGGATTTTTTGGGGAGGAACAGATGAAACCTATTAATAAACTCAGCATACAAGATGATTTTGTCGGTTTTTATTTGTTAAAAGAATTGAATATGAGACAGACCAACGGCACGCCGCCGAAAGACTATTTCGATATTGTTCTCGCGGATGCCAGCGGTCAAATATCGGCCAAGTACTGGGATGTGACCATACAGGATAAAGAAACGTTCCTGCCGATGCAATTGGTCAAAATCCAGGGGACCGTACTGAGCTACAGGGACCAACCTCAAGTCAAGATCAGCCGTATCCGCAAGGCTACCGATGCGGATGGCGTCTCGTTAACGGATTTTGTGAGGGCTGCGCCCATTCGCCCCGTGGATCTGATACATACGATCAAACTTACGATGAACGAGATTACGGAGCCGCAGGTGCGAAGCATCGTACAGTATTGCGTGTCGAAGGTGGAAGAGAAGCTGATGCATTATCCGGCTGCCAAAACCTATCATCATGCCTATTACGCCGGGCTGGCTTACCATATCGTCCGCATGCTGGAGATTGGCGATTTCATCTGCAAGCAGCGGCCGTTTCTGAATCCGGATTTGATCAGGGCAGGCATTATCCTGCATGATATCGCGAAGCCGGAAGAGATGATCGCACAGATGGGCATCGTAACGGATTACAGCAACCAGGGCAAGCTGATTGGGCATATCGCCCTGGCGTCCAACTGGATCGTGGAGGCGGCAATCGAGAACGGCATCGCGCTTGAATCCGAAGTGGTTTTGGGCTTGCAGCATCTGGTGCTTTCCCATCATAACCTCGGAGAGTGGGGCAGCCCGGTTCAGCCGCAAACGGCCGAGGCCGTCGCGCTGCATCATATCGATCTGCTGGATGCCAAGCTGCAGATGGTAGAGGACGCCCTGGATACGACGATTGAAACGGAGCCGTGGACACCAATGATCCGCGGCCTGGATAATAAAGCGATTTATCGGTTGAAGGTATGACGATGAAGGCATTTCCCGATCCATTGGCCCGATCCATTGGATTGTGGGCATGCCTTTTCATTATGGTGTAGGACGGCTCATGTTCCCTGGATCGGCAGCGTAAAACGAACCGTTGCCCCGCGAAGCGGGTTGTTCTCGGCAACAATATGCCCTCCGTGGTGCTGAACGAGAAGTTTGGCGATATACAGTCCCAGACCGGAATGCCCTTTTTGCCTGGAGGAATGCACCTGACCCTGGTAAAAAGGCTTAAACACCTGCTGCAGATGCCGCTGCTGCCCAAAGCCTGTTCCGTTATCCGTGACGGCCATCACTACCTGCTGCTCGGTGATCTCGATGTGCCATAGAATCCGCCCGGCTTCAGGGGTGTAGCGAAGGCTGTTGGATACGAGATTGTCCAGAACCTGGATGATGCGATAGGGATCGAGCATGACCGGAGTCTTGGCCGTTCGGTTATCGTAAACCTTCGATTGGAAGGCGATGTTCTTCCCCCTGCATAAAGCGGCATATTCCCCGGTTTTTTCGTCCGCCAATTCTTCGATATCCACGGGAAGCGGCTGGAGGCGAAAAGACACCTTCTCGATCTCCGCCATGGTGTTCATGTCTTGAAGAAGCTTCGAAGCGCGGGTTGTGTTCCGTTTGATGACCTGCAGGTACTGCAGCCGTTTGCCTTCATCAGGCTCCCCGTTCATCTGCTCAAGCCCCTCGACATGGCCTTGAACAATCGTTAGCGGCGTCCGAAGGTCGTGAGCGAGCGCCGCAAACATGGTGCTTCGTTCTTGCTCCATTCTCCACTCCCGCTCGATGGAATGCTCCAGCTCCTGACGCATGTCTTCAAAAGCCTTCGTTAGCCGGTTTACCTCCGCAATGGACGAAGCCCCGGATATGCTAAAGCCTAAATTACGCTCTTTAATCATTTCGGCTCCTTGCAGAAGCTGCTGCAGCGGAGCGCTGATTTTTCGGCTGAACCGCCTGCCGAATACCAAGGTGAACAAAACGATATACAAAAATGGCGTCAGGAAGAACGCAAGGAACCCAAAGGTCACCAAGGGATTCAGCGCAGGATTGGCCGCCGTTACCTTCAGGCTGTATCCAACCAGCAGAGCCCCGATCAGATTGCCGTCCCGGGAGACAACCGGCTTGTATACTACGATTTCATTCATGCCGCTGCGCGTCTGGTTTAATCGCGCCAGGATTTTCTCCCGGCTAAGCGATTCATGGATATGAAGATCCCCGTACAAGGGTTTGCCGGTAAGGGACACGACCAGGTAGGACATGCCCTGTGAGGGAATTACCTTTTCCAGCTCGGCTTGCCCCTCCGTGCTCATGATGGAGTCGCCCCGGGTCTGGGCGTATTCCGTAATCACGGGGATTTGCGCCTCGTAATGATTTGCCGGGAGCGCGATGTCATGGTTGAACAAGTAACCCAGCAGCAGCACAAGCAGTCCCCAGGTCACAAGCGTAGCCAGCAAACTGCAGATCAGAATCGAGACGAAATGGCGGGCGAACGTATTTTTGATGGAACGCTGTTTCGTCATTGGGGATCCCACTTGTAGCCGATGCCCCAGACGGTTTGAATAAAGCTGCGGTTCAGTGCGTGGGCGGCCAGCTTGGCCCGGATTTTCTTGATATGCTCGGTGATGGTTGAGTCGTCCCCATCGGCGTCCAATCCCCATAACTTCTCGTAAATCTGCTCCCTGGAAAAGACCTGTCCCTGATGCATCGCCAGCAGTTCTACGATCTGAAACTCCTTATTCGTTAGCGGGAGGTCGTGCCCATTGCAGCTAACGGCATGCCCTTTGCAATCGATCGTCAGGGCTTGGAACCGCAGGATGCCCTGTTCTTTTTGCGTGTGGATTCGCTGTTCCCGCCGCAGATGGGCATGGATTCGGGCTTTTAATTCCGCGAGGCTGAAGGGCTTGAGCAGATAATCATCCCCGCCTGCCGCCAGACCTTTAATTCGGTCCACTTCACTCTGGCGGGCACTCAGGAATACAATGGGGCACTGCGTCGTTTCCCTTAGCTGCTTGCAGACCTCAATGCCGTCCATCTCGGGCATCATCACATCGAGTATGATCAGGGACGGCTGCTGCTTGCTCTGGATTAACGCCTCCTGTCCGCTTCCGGCCGTGAGTACGTGGTAGCCTTCAAGCTCCAATGAATCTTGTATAAAAGAGATGATTTCTTCTTCATCATCCACCAATAGGATCGTTTCGTTTGCCATATCCATTACGTCCTCCAAGAAATAGCTATTCAAAAGGTCTATCTGGTAAGTGTACACGTCATTTCTAAAGAAAGAATAAAGAAAGTCCTGTTACTTGAAGTTTATATATGCCCCTACCTCAACGGAGCAGGCGGAATCGTTCTGGAGAAGCGGAAGCGGTCGCCTTTGCCCCCGGATTTCAACCATTCTTAAATGGATAGATAGAAATCTGGGGGCAACAGCGATCGGAAGAATGATCCGCATGCGCAGTGATGCTTAAGCTGCTGTATACTTACAGGTCAATTTGAGTTTCTTTATCCTTTCTTTATGATTGTACCTTAACCTGTAGGCACAATGATAAGGAGGTACGATGATGGCAACGAATTCACAGCCCAGAATACAGCTCATCGATAGCTTGAGGGGATTTGCACTATTAGGCATCTTTTTGGTGAACATTACGTTTTTTACGACATCGCTGCAAACCATTTCGTTCGGGGTCGAATTATGGTCGGGCTGGTACAATGAAGTCCTGATAATGCTGCGCGGGATTGTCATTGACGGCAAATTCATTTTGATTTTTTCCTTCCTGTTCGGCTACGGCATGGTGCTGTTACGGGAAAGCAGTCAGGCGAAAGGCCGCAGTTTTAACCGCATTTATGCCCGAAGATTAACGGCTCTGCTTCTGATCGGCCTGATCCACGGAATCTTGATATGGTACGGGGACGTTCTAACGCATTACGCGCTTATGGGATTCCTATTGATGCTGTTTCAGCGCTGCAAGCCGAAAACGCTGCTGATCTGGTCAATATCCCTGCTGCTGATCGTTCCCGTTCTGCTAACGGGAGCAAGCCTGCTGAACCCGGAATCCGGCCAGGTATTCGAGCCGTTTAGCCCGGCGGATGCCCATCAGATGGGAATCTATTTCCAGGAGCGGGATGCCGCTATTTACGGGGAAGGGTCGATGGCCCAGATCATGGCTCAGCGGCTGAATGATTACATCGGCTCCATCTTGAATATGGTGGTCTTCTACCCGCAAGTATTAGGGATGTTCCTGATGGGTGCCTACTTCTGCAAGCGCCGTATTTTGCATGAGGTCCAGAAGAACCGGAAGGGGATCATCCGATCGGTCGTCATTGGCGGAAGCCTCGGTCTTCTCCTTCAATTCGTGATGACGCTAGCGGATGGACTTCCGTCCTGGGCCGAGGCGGCAGCCTTGTTCGTGGGGGCACCGCTCTTGGCGCTGGCTTACATCGGAGTGTTTGCACTTTTATACCAGAATAAATCGTGGCAGAAGGTGTTGAATTTGTTTTCCTATCCCGGCAAAATGGCCTTCACCAACTATTTGCTTCAATCGATCCTGTGCGGATTGATCTTTTACAGCTACGGTCTGGGGTGGTACGGAACCATCGAGCCGGTCTGGCAGATGCTGATGGCCGTGGTCATTTTTATTGTGCAAGCAGCCTGCAGCAAAGTCTGGTTCAAACGGCTTCCGATCGGCCCGTTCGAATATGTTTGGCGCCTGTTTACGTATTGGGGAAATCCCGTGAAACAAAGAGAAAGGGTGCATGCTCGTTCCTGAAGAACAAGGCCGCCCATTTAAATCATCGCTGCATCAAAGCACCCAAGCTTTAAATAAAACTCTTGCAATTTCAATCCGGGGTGTAATACAATGCTTCTTAATTAACCAACACGATATGTTATAACAAGCGATGATGGAAAGAGTAAGCGAAAGAACGTTCCTGACAGGAAAGGGCAGCCACCGACTGAGAGCGCCCCGGTGAAGGTTCTCCGCCGAAGTTCATTCCGGAGCTGGTATTCTGATCGTTTGCATGTTTCGTGCAAGCCGTAGGTTTACCCGTAACCCTTGCGTTAAGAGGTTCAAGTGAGATGTGCTTGCTATATTTTTCGCATATCTAATAAGGGTGGTACCACGACTCCTCGTCCCTTTCCGGGCGGGGGGTCTTTTTGTTTATATATACCAGAAAAAAATGCGAGGGAGAGATTCTAGATGAGTCAAGGACGTTTGGAGCAATTGAGATCGGAGCTTGATACCGTCAATCTTCAGCTGCTGGAGCTGCTGTCGGAGCGGGCGCGGATCGCCAAGGAAATCGGTCAGGAGAAAGTGAAGCAGGGAGTGCCTGATTTCGATCCGGTACGCGAGAAGAAAATGCTGGACACCTTGGTGGAACATAACCAAGGCCCTTTTGATAATGAGACGGTGCGTCATTTGTTTAAACAGATTTTTCAGGCATCCTTAAAGCTGCAGCAGGTCGATCACAAGAAGCATCTGCTGGTGAGCCGGAAGAAGAAGCAGGAGGATACGCTGATTGAGCTGGGCAATACGGTGATCGGCGGCGGCACGCCGGTGATGATTGCAGGGCCTTGTTCGGTTGAGAGTTATGATCAGGTGCGCCAGGTAGCGGCAGCCCTCAAGGAAGCCGGCATTACCGTCATGCGCGGAGGAGCGTTCAAGCCGAGAACATCGCCTTACGATTTTCAGGGCTTGGGCGTGGAAGGCCTGAAAATTCTAAAGGAAGTAGCGTCCGAGTTCGGGCTGAAGACGATCAGCGAAATCGTGGATCCTGCCCATATCGAGCTTGCTTGCGAATACATTGACGTCATTCAGATCGGCGCCCGGAACATGCAGAACTTCGAGCTGTTGAAAGCGGCAGGGGATGTTCAAACGCCGGTGCTGCTGAAACGCGGTCTTGCGGCTACGATCGATGAGTTCGTGCACGCTGCGGAGTACATCGTGTCCCGCGGCAATACGCAGGTCATGCTCATTGAACGCGGCATTCGGACGTACGAGAAGGCAACGCGAAATACCTTGGACATCTCGGCGGTGCCGATCCTGAAACAAGAAACGCATCTGCCGGTGCTGGTGGACGTGACGCATTCCACGGGCCGCAAAGACATCCTGGCTCCTTGTGCCAGAGCGGCGCTGGCTGCGGGGGCAGACGGCGTAATGGTAGAGGTTCATCCCGATCCGGCCACGGCGTTGTCCGATGCGGCTCAGCAGCTGAATATTCCGGAATTCCATGATTTCCTGGCGAATGTGAAGAAGTCCGGATTGCTGTAAGAAGCGTCGTTTTTAATATCTGGAAAATGAAGGGTTGACAAATCGCTGTTCATTCTCTAAGATAATTATCAAAATTCATATTGAAATGTTTTGATTAGAAATAGTAAAAGCGAAATGACTTTTCAGAGAGCCGTTGGCAGGTGCGAAACGGTAACGTCGTTCCCTTTGAACTCGTCTATGAACAGCTGCCTGAACATGTAGGGTTAGCCGGAGTTCCACCGTTACAGGGATAGATGGTGATGGCCATCGAAGAAGATCATTTTGCATAAAATGAATTAGAGTGGTACCGCGGGTTCAACCCCGCCTCTATACGTAGAGGCGGGGTTTTTTTGTTGGTTAAATTCCGGGTTTAACCAACCCTGCTTGATATAGATAAACCCAAGTTCAGCGACCAAGGAGGAATTCCGAATGGAACGAAATATTATCGTATTGGACACAACCTTGCGCGACGGAGAACAGGTTCCGGGCGCCAAATTGAACGTACAGCAAAAAATCGAGTTTGCGCAGCAGCTGAAGCGGTTGAACGTCGATATTATCGAGGCGGGCTTTCCCGCGTCTTCGGCAGGAGACTTTCAAGCGGTTCAGGAAATCGCCCGCACCGTGGGCGACAGCGTATCGATCACTGCGCTTGCGCGCGCGGTGAAGGGCGATATCGATGCCGTATATGAAAGCATTAAGCTTGCGCAAAACCCGCTGATTCATATCGTGCTCGGTACCTCGAACATCCATGTGGAGAAGAAATTCAACCGCTCCAAGGATGCCGTGCTTCAGATGGGCGTAGATGCCGTGAAGTATGCCAAAACGCTGCTGCCTCAAGTTCAGTATTCGACGGAGGACGCATCCAGGTCCGATTTTGAATATCTGTGGAAAACGATCGAGGCCGTGGTAAAGGCCGGGGCAACGATGATTAACGTGCCGGACACGGTCGGTTATGCCGTGCCGGACGAATTCGGCGAATTGATCCGCAAAATCAACGAACGCTTGAAAAACCTGAACGATCAGGTGATCCTCAGCGTTCACTGTCATAACGACCTGGGACTTGCTACGGCGAACACGCTCAGCGCCGTGCGGAACGGCGCCGAGAAAGTGGAATGCACCATCAATGGTTTAGGGGAGCGCGCCGGCAATACTTCGCTGGAAGAAGTGGTCATGGGACTGAAGGTCCGGGAGAATCATTTCAAAGCTTCCACCAATATCCGTCTCAAGGAGCTGATCCGAACCTCCAGGCTGCTGACGCATTTGACGGGCCTGGATGTGCAGGTGAACAAAGCGATAACGGGCGAGAACGCATTCGCGCACTCGTCCGGTATTCATCAGGACGGCCTGCTGAAGGATAAGCAGGTCTATGAAATTATGTCGCCGGAGGAAGTCGGCGCCGACAGCATGGAGCTGATCCTGACGGCGCGTTCGGGAAGGCATGCGTTCAAGAACGCGGTGGAGAAGCTGGGCTTCGAGACGGGCGAAGGCGAAGATTTTGAAGCGCTGTTCGAGAAATTCCTGCTGCTGGCCGATGCCAAGAAGGAAGTATATGACCATGACGTCTTTTATCTGGTGACCCAGTACCGCACCCATGAAGAAGTCAGCAGCCATCTGTACGAGCTGGACTCCTTCCAGGTCGTCACCAATGATCTGTATCCGACGGCAACCGTGAAGCTGAAGAAAGGCAGCGAGACATTCAGGGACAGTATGGTGGGGGATGGTCCGATCGATGCGCTGTACAGTGCCATTAAAGCATTGGTCGGTTTGGACGTGCAGTTGAAGGATTACAAAATCAACAGTCTGTCGAGAGGAAAAGAAGCCATCGGCCGAGTGAACATCCGTATCGAATATCAGGGTAAAATCTATTCCGGGCGCGCGATGGATACGGATATCATCAAGGCCAGCGCGCTGGCATTTCTTAACGGAATCAATGCGGTCTTGCTTGATGCCGGCCACGATTCGCAAGCGCCGGTGAGTGCACGATAATATTGCCGTCGTAAGGATCCTGATGGTTGAACAGATAGGGTGTTGCCGGATAGGGGAGCCTTAAAAGAAAGCGCCCAGCGGGCCCAGAATATTTTGGCCGATAAGGGGTACAGCAATCAGGTTTCTTTTTCAATATGAAACGGTTTGGGCTGCGGCAGGACATCCGAAATCCGTGTTTGCCTGTATGCCCCATGAGTTGGCTGCGTTCACCGAAGGGCAAGTAATAACAGTAACGTAATATAAATGAAAAAACCGACTTGGCGTAGCCCCGGAGTCGGTTTTTTTGTGCGTTGCGTAAAGTAGCGTTGATGACAGCGTTCCGATCCGGGCATATAACGGGCCAGCATAGGAAAACACAGGTGAGCTGAAAAAAGTACATGTCAACCGACGGGATTTGAATGATATTATGAAAGCGTTTTATAACCTGGGGTAATACTCTTCGGGGGGAGTGGGCTATCCGGCTTCATCCAAATCCGGGGAGACTCGAAATCCGGGGAGTCATGTAGAAGCAACTGGATAGGCAATCTGCAAGAATAGGGAAGGAAGCGATGTGGATGAGAAGAAAATGGAGTTTTATAGTGATGAGTGCGCTAATCGCCTTAACGGCAGTCGGCTGTAACGGTGCAAAGGAAGCGGATGGAGGGAAAGCCGGTTCGTCCGGGGCCGCGGCCGATGGCAGGCTGTCCTTTACGATGTCCATGGCAACCAGCGGAAACAAACACGCAGAGCGTTCGAAGGATGTGAACGAAGAGAGATGGGTGAAGGAGCTTGAGAAGCTGACCCACACGGACATTCATCTGACGATGCTTCCGCTGAAGGATTTCGATAGCAAATTGACGCTGATGTTCGCTTCCAATGATATTCCTGACGTTGTCCAGAACGTGGGAGGGGCCACGAGCAAGGGGATGTCCGGCTCCGTTGAGGCTGGCGTATTCATGCCGCTTGACGATTTGCTGAAGGAGCATGCGCCGAACTTGATGAAGAGCGTGCCGAAGGAAGCGTGGCTGGAGACCAGCTATGACGGCAAAATATACGGAATCCCGGCCTGGCTGTCCAATCCGTCCCGGCGGGCGTTGTTCATCCGTACCGATCTGCTGGAGAAAACCGGCCTTCCGGCGCCCAAGACGGTGGACGAGTTTCTGGACGTGATGCGTGCGATGAAGAAGGAAGGCGTGGAATTTCCGTATCAAATGCGCGAGAATTTTAAATATGCGGATACGATATTAGGCGCTTTTGATGTGCTGCCGTCCCAGTTTGAGCTGCAGAACGGGGAGGTCGTTCCCAAGTTCTTCGACGTGGAGAATATGACGAAGGCGCTGGAGACCTATAAGACCATGTACGACGAAGGCTTGATTCCGAAGGATTTTGCAACCCTGACATCCAGTGACTACGGCAAAAACAACGAGAGCGGCAAGTCGGGCATGTGGTCGGCCAACGCGCAGCTACTCGCGGAATACCGCGGCAAGCTGAAGAACGCCGTGCCGGAGGCTAAGCTGGACATCATTCCTGCTCCGAAAGGACCCGAGAACGTCGGAGGCCATCTGCTCTACTCCAGCATTAATACGTCTTACTACATTAACAGCAAGGTGTCGGAGGAAAAGGCGATCGGCATCATCAAGTTTTTCGATTGGATGCTGACGCCGGAGGCGGAAACGTACTTCTCGTTCGGGATTGAAGGCGAAACCTATACGAATGAGAACGGAACGATAAAGTTCACGGCGCCGACTACGCCGGAGGCCATGGATGAGGACCGTTTCCGCGCCATGTTCTGGTTTGTGCACGATATGGTTTATAACAAGGCAAGAGAAGAGCTGACGGAAGACGGGCAGGACATGATCAAGTTTATGGATACCGTGGTCTTCAAGGAAGGGTTGGGCTCGATTCGCTTCTCGCCTGCACTGGACGCGTATGCCAAATATCCGGATGCCGCGCCGCAGGGCGATGACGTAGGTCCGAAGCTGGTTCTCGATCATATGATCAAGATGATCTATGGCAGGGAGCCGATCTCGGACTGGCTGAAAGTGATCGAGGAGTATAAGAAAAAAGGCGGCCTCGAAATCATCAAGGAAGCGACAGACCGTTACAACGAAGGGAAGGGCGTCGTCGTTTCGGAAAATCGAAAGTAGGCGATTTTTGAAGCGAAGGAGATGTTGGCATGAGCCTGCATGATAACGGCGGCAAACAAGCCGCGTTTTTTGAGCGAATTATGGGACTGCCGGTCTTTGATACCCATACCCACCTTGTCGGCGACCGGCTTGGCGCAAGGGATTTCTGGGAAATCGCGCACTACTTCTGGTTCTATCGGGAGCTCCAAGCCGGAGGCTATCCGGATGGAGCGGAGAAGCTGCCTGAGGAGGAACGCATAGCTATATTTCTGAATGCCTACCGCTCGACGAGAAGCACGCTGATGAACTGGTTCACTTCCATTATGCGCGAGTTATACGGGATCGGGATCAAGGATGAAGATTCGATCAGGGAAGCCATAACCGCAGTGCGGCATTCAGCCGCCGAAGAGGGATGGGCACAGCAAACGGCAGACCGGATGAATATCCGCCGGTTTGTCGTGAACCATCCGGAGCACGCAACATTTCAAGGCATGCGGGATCCTGCGGTATGGATTCCCCGGATTGACGGAGCGCTGGGCCGATGGGTCGACCAGATCGTGCAATCCTCAGAACCGGCCAGGACGTTGCTCGCGGTACGGGACGAGATAAACCGGCAGCTTGGCGGTTATAAAGAAGCGGGCTGCCCGGGCATTATGACCACGCTGCCGCGGTATGAATCGAGCACGAACCTCCGCCGGGAGATCGGCTCGGCAAGCGGACGTGACGACATCTTGATGGAGCTGCTGCACTTTATCTGTGCGGCAGCCGATCGAAACGGCTTGCTTGTCCAGCTGTTTCTGGGCGTCGAAAGGTCATGGTGCGGCACGGCGTTCCCTGCGAACGATACGGAGCGGATCCTGAAGCTCGCCGCTTTATTCGAGACATACCGTTGTCCTTTTGAGCTTGTGCTTGCGTCGGAGCTGAACAATCTGGATGCGGTGCAGGCTGCCTGGAATTTTCCGAACGTTCATGTCGGGGGGATGTGGTGGTTCAACTTCCGGGCAAGCACGTACCGGGACAGCATGCAGTACCGTCTGGAAGCACTCCCGGCCAGTAAAAGCTCGGTGATCGTTTCGGATGCCCGATGCATGGAATGGAGCTACGGCAAGATCCTGCTTGTGAAGAAGCTGGCTGCCGAGTTTCTGTGGGAGCGGGTCACGTCGGGCTGGATCGATGAAGAAACGGCGCTGCATACGGCAGAAGAATGGTTCTACGCGAGTGCCGTGAAACGCTACGGCATTCAATCGGATGAGCTTGACGGATAACGAAGGTTTTGACGCAAAGTCGATCCTGACGGGATCGGCTTTTGCTGGTTCAACAAGAAACCGGAGGAATCAGGATTGACATATCGATAAATCTCGATATAATGATACGTATGAAACCAATCGAAGTGTTTAAAGCGTTGTCCAATGAATCAAGACTGGAAATATTGCAGTGGCTCAAGGAACCGGAACAGCATTTTACGCCCCACGAAGGGATTGATATGAGGGAAATCGGGGTATGCGTAAGCCAGGTGACCGAGAAATTGAACATGACGCAGTCCACAGCATCGCAGTATTTATCGATTCTGCATCGGGCAGGCCTGATCAAGACGGAACGCTTGGGGAAATTTACGTATTATAAGCGGGATGAAGAAGTGATCCGGGAAATCGGAGAGTATTTGAAGCAGGAGATATAGAACAGGAACTGAATGTTTCCTTAGAGTAAGAAGGAATATTCAGTTTTGTTCTGCATTACGTATCTATATATTGCGATATGTCTTTTTATTGGTTTAACATATCGACAATTCACGATATGTAAATATAAAATAAAGGAGTGGAATCATGACAGGTTCATGGAAAATTTATGTTTTGGCTATCGTCAGTTTTTTAGTAGGGACGTCGGAGTATATCATATCGGGTGTGTTGGATAAAATCGCGGATTCGTTAGGGATTACCATCACCGCTGCAGGCCAGCTAATCACGATTTTCTCGTTGGTATACGCAATCTTGACTCCCGTGCTTATGGCATTGACGGCTAAGGTGGAGAGACGGAAGCTGCTGGTCTATTCGTTAGGCGTGTTTGTGGTTGCCAATCTTTTGTCATTCGCTCTGCCGGGATATATCCCGTTTGTCATCGCCCGCGTACTTATGGCGATGGGCGCTGGCATGGTGGTTGTCACGGCGCTCGGAATCGCCGCCAAAATCGCGCCGCCAGGCAAGCAGGCGAGCTCGATCGCCACGGTGGTCATGGGCTTCACGGCTTCGCTCATCATAGGCGTTCCGCTCGGGCGAGTCGCAGCCGCTGCTTTTGGATGGAAATCGGTGTTCGGGTTGATTGCCGTTCTGGGGGTTATTTCGATGTTGGTCCTGCATAAGGCCATTCCCAAAACAACAGGCGATGCCCCGGTTCCGCTGCTCCAGCAGTTCGCCCTGCTCAAGAAACCCAAAGTGGCACTTGGTTTGGCGATTACGTTCTTCTGGCTGGGCGGGTATTCCGTCGCCTATACGTACCTGTCCCCTTATCTGCTGAACGTTAGCGGTTTGAACGAACAATGGATCAGTTCAGCCCTGTTTGCCTTCGGCATTGCCAGCCTCATCGGCTCCAAGTTCGGAGGGTTCAGCACGGACAGATGGGGAGTACCGCTTACCTTAATCGGCGGCATGCTTCTGCATATTATTGCTTTAATCGTCCTGACTTTTACCGATGCGGGAGCATCCGTTATGCTGGTGTTTGCCGTACTTGTGATTTGGTCGCTGGCCGCTTGGTCATCCGGGCCCACGCAGCAGTATAATCTCGTCCAGCTGGAGCCGAATTCCTCGGGGGTCATGCTTGGCCTGAACCAGTCCATGATGCAGCTGTCCATGGCGGCAGGCGCGGGTATCGGTGGAATCGCGATCGAACGAATTTCGTTGTCGTCCATCGCATGGATCGGCGCTGCGGGTGTTGCGATAGCCGCGGTTGTATCGCTTGTACTGTTTCAATACATTAAGCAGGAGAGCACGGATCACGCGGCACTCGATGCTTGAAAGCATGACCGATGGTAACAGCCTGCTGCTCCGGGTCCTGCGATGCTCCGGCAGCATCGCTGCTAAGACCGGCTTTGTTACTAAAATTCGATAATGGAAGAAAGCAGTAGCTACGGCTGAGGCCGAGGCTCCTCGTACAGCAAATGGACATCCATTTGACGCCCTCCAACCGGAACGTTTATGCTATGATCAATGATAGCGGAAAATTTGGTTCCAAATTTTGCAGGAGGAGGAGATCGATTGGCTAAGCTTAAAGATATCGCCGAAAGGGTCGGCGTATCCATATCCACGGTTTCGCGAGCCATCAGCAACGATGCTAACCGTCCGGTCAATGAAGAAACCAAGCAGAAAATTCGGGAAGCGGCTCTTGAACTCGGTTATAAACTACATGAACCACCCCGAAGCGTACATGCTTACAATACGGCCGACAAACGGGTTGTCTGTGTCGTCCCCCAACATCTGATGGACGATCACCCGTATTTTTCAACGGTTTTAGCCGGTTTCCATAAAAAAATGGAGGAGCTGGGCCAGCCCCCGGCTATCGTCCGCACATGCGAAGAGGTCGGGGATGCGGACCGGATACGGCTCATGCTGAGGGAGACGGGAGCGCAGGGTATTGTAGCCATCAGTTGGTACGACAAGGAGCTGTTTGAGTTGATGCAGCAGGCCGGTGTTGCCATCATGGGCGTGAGTTTGAATGATGACCGGTTGAACGTCCCGGTTGTAGACTGTGACCGGATCCTATCGGCGAGGGCAGCCGTACGCCACCTGATCGACCAAGGGCATTCGCGGATCGCTTATATCGGAGGCCCCGCATATTCCAAGCAGATGGAAAGCGAGGAACGGTATGTCGGATACAAATTCGCTATGCTCGAGGCCAACTTAGAGGTGCGCGAGGAGTGGCAGATGAACACCGGATGGAACGTGGATCGAAGCTTCAGTAAGTTGTCCGAGCTATTGGGAGGGCTTCCCAAAGGGCAATGGCCGACGGCAGTTTTTTGTGCAAGCGACATGCTTGCCATTCCAGCCATGCGGGCCGTTGTCGAGAACGGCGGCCGCATACCGGAGGATATCGCGATCGTAGGAATGGATAACATCGATGTGGCCCAGTATACTACACCGCCGCTGTCCTCCGTATCCGTTCCCAAATACGAAATCGGCAGGGTAGCGGCCAAATCGATTGTGGATTATTTGGATGGTCATTTCCCGATGGCAACCAAGATATTGCTGCCATGCTCATTGATTGTGCGGGAATCCTCCAGATTTACCCGGAAGCAGTAAAAATATAACTTATTATGTTTGGTTAACTGACATTTAAAGACAAGGAAAAGATGATCAAACAGCCGTCGGCTTGAAAACCGGCGGCTGTTTTTTGCTGTTACTCACTCCAAAACAAATCATTTCACACCAAAAAGATCCAAAAAAAGTGTTTGACTTTGCCAAAATCCTATATTATTATGAGTGAAAATCATGGAGATGTTTGGCGTTGGGTTTTCCTTTTTTGGAGTTGGATAATCACCGTCCGCATCGTTCCATTTACACATTGATTGCGTTTTCATCCCTTTTATATCAACGTAATCGAATAATATAAAATATTCCCCGTAGAGAAGTTGAAGACCCTTCAAATTGCAAGTTTCAACTCTTGCTAGTATCGATAATTATCCAAACTAATTCCAAATATATTCTGATATTATCCAAAAATAAATCCAAAGAACTAGAATAACGTCCGATTCCATCGGATTTTATTTATAAACTATGAGAATGTCATTATTTATGACGTGAAGATCCTGAAATGCCCCATTGAATCACGGTGGCTTGATGCGGTTGTTGCTTTTGTCAGATGACGGATTGCAGAGAAAAGGAGGGAAATCGTAAACCGAGTGCTTTACCAGCTGGATCCATAGGAAGAGAACATGATCCCCTAAAGGTACCCGCTAAAGGAGGGGGTCAATGGAACGTTATGGTTTGCTTTGTTGCCGTTCTAGATTAACCAATACATACCGAGGTGATGCTCATTGGCAAATATGACCCTGCAGCCCGCAGCAAATGCGGTATCCGAGACGAAGCGTAAGCGCTTCATGTGGAATCGCATCCTTCGCAATTGGCAGCTTTATGCCCTGATTTCACCGGTCATCGCCTATTACGTCCTGTTCCAGTACGTTCCGATGTACGGCATCCAGATCGCCTTTAAGGACTTTATTGCAACGCAAGGAATATGGGGCAGTCCGTGGGTCGGCTTCGAGCACTTTGACCGATTTTTCAACAGCTATTATTTCTGGCGCTTGATCAAGAACACGCTGGGCATCGGTTTATACAGCCTGGCCGTCGGTTTTCCGATCCCGATTATTCTCGCTTTGCTCATGAATGAGGTACGGGCCGAACGTTTCAAGAAATTCGTCCAGACCATCACTTACGCTCCTCACTTTCTCTCTACCGTGGTCGTTGTCGGAATGATGATGATCTTCTTATCGCCCCGTTACGGCATCATCAACCATTTCATTGAAATGTTCGGCGGCCAGCCGATCAATTTCATGACGGAGCCATCCTGGTTCAAGTCGCTGTACGTGCTGTCGGATGTATGGCAGACGATGGGCTGGAGCTCCATCATTTATTTGGCTGCCCTTGCCGGCATTGACAACCAACTGCACGAAGCCGCGCGTGTCGACGGTGCGACCAGGCTTCAGCGCATATGGCATATTAACATCCCGGGCATCATGCCTACGATCATCATCCTCCTGATCCTGAACATGGGCAGCATCATGGGCATTGGATTCGAGAAGGTGCTCCTGATGCAGAACAACCTGAACATGGAGAGCTCCGATATCATTGCCACCTATGTCTACCGAATGGGGATCCAGAACGCCGAGTACAGCTTCTCCGCGGCGATCGGATTGTTCAATTCCGTCATCAATTTCATACTGCTGGTTGCGGTGAACTTTATTTCGAAGCGGGTTAGCGAAACAAGTCTTTGGTAAAGAGGGGAGCATCGAACCATGCAAATTGAATCCAGAGGGGACCGTATTTTTAATGTCATCAACTATGCGATTCTGATCCTGGTCACCGTCATCGTCATGTACCCGCTGCTTTTTGTGCTCAGCGCATCGTTTAGCGACCCGCAGGCGGTTCTCCGGGGCGAGATGCTGCTGTGGCCAAAGGGAGTCAACCTGAATTCCTACGCGAAAATATTCCAGAACCAGGATATCATCAGCGGCTTTACCAACACGCTGGTGTACACATCGCTCGGCACGCTCATCAACCTCACGATGACCATTCTTGCGGCCTATCCGCTGTCGAGGAAGGATTTTGTCGGGCGAAATGCCATCATGGCACTATTGGTTTTCACGATGTTTTTCAGCGGAGGACTCATTCCGACGTATTTACTGATCAAGAACCTCGGCATGCTGAACACGCTCTGGGTCATGATTATCCCGAATGCCGTATCCATCTGGAACATCATCATCATGCGCACCTTCTTTCAGCAGTCCATTCCCGGCGAGCTGCAGGAGGCCGCGACCATCGACGGCTGCTCGAACATCAAAATATTGACCCGGATCATATTGCCGCTGTCCATGCCGATTATCGCGGTGACCATTCTCTTCTATGCGGTCGGTCATTGGAATGCGTTCTTCAATGCACTGTTGTATCTGTCGGACAAAGATAAATTTCCGCTGCAGCTCATCCTGCGCGAAATCCTGATTCAGGGACAAACGAACGACATGGTCAAAATGTCGACCGAATCGGCGATCAAGCAGCAAAGGGAAGTGGAGGGCATCAAGTACGCGGTGCTGGTCGTGGCCAATATTCCGGTGCTGGCGCTCTATCCGTTCCTGCAGCGATATTTTGTCAAAGGCGTGATGATCGGGGCCATCAAAGGATAAATTCCTTGCATGGATAAATGGATGGAACACGATAAAGGGGAGGATTACGGATGAAGCTGAAGCAATGGGGAAGTCTTCTGTTGACCTGCATGTTGTCGGTATCGCTGGCGGTCGGCTGCAGCTCAAAAGGCTCGGGAGGAACGGCTCAATCGGACCCTTCAAGTGAAGGGAAATCCGCGATAAATGAAACGGGATTTCCGATTGTCGACGACAAGATGACGGTGACCGGCTTTGCCGGAAAGTTCTTTGCCAATGCCGACTGGAACAACATCAAGCTGTGGCAGGAATATGAGAAAATGACCAATATCAAGGTGCAGTGGGACACGGTGCATAAAGACAATTTGGCCGAAAAACGCAACCTGCTGCTTGCCGGCGGCGATTATCCGGAGATGTTCTATGCTTCCGCATTCCCGAGGGCGGATTTGCTGAAGTACGGCAAGCAGGGCGCTTTTATCCCGTTGAATGACCTGATAAATCAATACGCGCCGAATTTTAAAGCGTTGATGGAGAAATATCCGGTCATCGAGAAGGGGATTACGATGCCGGACGGCAACATTTACGGGCTGCCGACGCTGTATGATCCGGAATTCCGGTCCGTGCTGTACGGAACGCCGTGGGTGAAGACGGAGTGGCTGACCAAGCTTGGCCTTCAAGAGCCGCAGACGCTGGATGAATTCTACGATATGCTGAAGGCGTTTAAGGAGAAGGACCCGAACGGCAACGGCCAGAAGGATGAATATGCTTGGGGCGGCGTAGGAACCGCCGGCATCGTCAACTATTTGCGAGGTTCGTTCGGCCTTAATTATCACGGAACCTCGAACATTAACGTGGATACCGACCCGGCGAGCGGAAAGGTCCGTTTCATTCCGACGGATCCAAGATACAAGGAACTGCTTCAGTTCGTGAACAAGCTGTACAAGGACGGCCTGCTGGAGCAGGATATCATGTCCGTGAAGAGCACGGAGGTGGACGCCAAAGGCGTTGAAGGCCTTCTCGGCGTCGTTGATAACGTGGATCCGGTCGCCATCTACAACCAGGAGGGTTATGTGGGGCTTCCGGTATTGAAGGGGCCGCACGGCGATCAGATGTTCAGTGCTACAGGCTCCCCGCTGGGGAACATCGGGATGTTTGTCCTGACCGATAAAGCGAAGAATCCGGCCGCGCTGATCCGCTGGATGGATTATTTCTACAGCGACGAAGGCATCCGCATGTTCTTCATGGGCTGGAAAGACGAAACGTATAAGGAAGATGCGGCCGGCAATGTGGATTACGTGGACGAAATCAAGAACAATCCGGAAGGGCTTAACCTGGACCAAGCGGTCGGGCAGTATCTGATATGGCCCGGCGGATATTATCCGGGCTTCGTGACGCAGAAGTATTTCAAGGGAGCGGAAGGCCTGCCGACGTCCGTAGAGAACGCAAAGAAAGCCGAGCCGTACGTCATCCCTCAAGAGAAGGTCTGGCCGCCGTTTAACTTTACGGCCGATGAGCAGTCCGAGCTTACCGGAATCCAGACCGACATTCACACGTACGTGGATGAGATGCGGGATAAATTCATAGCCGGCAACGAGTCTTTTGATAACTGGGACCAGTATGTCGCTAACCTGCAAAAGATGGGGGCGGAGCGCTATCTGTCCATTTATCAATCCGCGGCCGACCGATATACCGAATAAGACAAGGACCAAAACATTAAAGGAGCGACATGAGATGACACAATTGAAAGCCATATTGATCGGGGCAGGCGCGCGCGGCGCCGGGGGGTACGCTCCCTATGCCCTGGACTACCCGCATGAACTGGCCTTCGTGGCCGTAGCCGAGGCCGATCCGGCGCGGCGCACCCGATTTGCCAAGGAGCATGGCATCCCGCCGGAGCGGTGTTACGAAACCTGGGAACCGCTGCTGGCCGAGGCCCGGCTTGCCGATATCGCCGTCATTTGTACGCAGGACCGTATGCACTATGGTCCAACCATGCAAGCTTTGGAGAAACAGTATCACGTGCTTTTGGAGAAGCCGATGTCCCCGGAGCCGAAGGAATGCCTGGAGATGGAGCAGGCTGCCATCCGTAACAACAGGCTTTTGACCATATGCCATGTGCTGAGGTATACCCCTTTTTGGAGTACCATCAAACGCGTGCTTCAGGAAGGGACCATCGGCGAGGTGGCTTCGATCCAGCTGAACGAGAACGTGGGATATTGGCATATGGCGCACAGCTTCGTGCGGGGGAATTGGAATAACTCCGACAAGGCAAGCCCGATGATTCTGGCCAAATCGTGCCATGACATGGATGTGCTGTCTTGGTTGATGGACCGTCCCTGCACGCAGGTTACTTCGTTTGGCTCGTTGATGCATTTTCGTGAGGACCAGGCGCCCGAAGGCTCGGGGGACCGATGCCTGGATTGCAAAGTGGAACCCACCTGTCCCTATTCCGCTCCACGGTTTTACTTGAGCGATGAGTACAAGGGCTGGGCAAGGCATTTTACCCAGGAGCTGACCAAGCCGAACATTATTCAGGGGCTTCGCGAGACGGACTATGGCCGCTGCGTATATCGGAGCGATAACAACGTCGTTGATCATCAGGTCATCAATATGGAGTTTGAGGGCGGCGCCACCGCGATGTTCAGCATGTGCGGATTTACGCATGAACAGGAGCGCAGAATCCAAATTATGGGTACCCGCGGCGAGCTTCGGGGAGAGGAAGGCAAGATCACGGTATACGATTTCCTGACCGGTCAGAAGACGGAGATTACGATTCCTTCGCAATCCAGCGGACATGGCGGGGGCGACAGCGGGATCGTGGCCAGCTTCCTGAGAGAGGTTCGGAGCTATAATGGACAGGAGAGCCTGACGTCGGCAAGCGCCTCCGTGCGGAGCCATCTTATCGCGTTCGCAGCGGAGAAATCAAGGCTGAATCAAGGCCGGTCCATCAATCTGAACGAATATGCGCGGGAATTGATGGCGGAAGAAAACGCGGTAAAATAAACGGAATTATATTAAAATTACATCATGTGAAAAATTTACAACAGAATAAAAAGAAGAAGCGGGCTGATCCTGGGGACAGCCTGCTTCTTCTTTTTATTTGACCTGGTCAATGGACAGGCTGACTTTATAATTCCCGTACTTCAGAAGCTCTTCCAGAAAATCGTTCAAATCCTTGGGCGAACCCGCCCGTACCCTGAGCCAATAACAGCCCTCACCGCTGACGCGGTGGGTTTCGGCGACCATGTCGTGCGACTGAATAAAGGACAGGAAAGGTGAGTGAGCCGTATGTAACGCCAAGAACACGGTGACAAAAGCGTGTACGGTCAGACCGATTTTGTCCGGATTCCAACGAAGCGTAAAGCCTTCAATGACACCCAGATCCTGCAGCTTGCGAACGCGGGCCCCGACGGCTTGTCCCGTCAAATGCACCCGCTGTCCGATCGCTTTGTGAGACAGGCTTGCATCCTCGAGCAGGTGCTGCAATATGCGAAGATCGACTTCGTCGAATTCATGAGCGCTTGGCATGCGAATGTTCCTTTCACGATGAAAGTGAGTACCCCTAATTCCTTTCACGAAGCCGTAGGCAGGAATTATAGCGATCTCTATAATGGGTTTAAGAACCATATTAATTGAAACAAAGGGGAAATGAAAGTGAAACTTCAGCTTATACGTAATGCTACGTTAAGAATACAGTACGCCCATCTTGAACTGCTGGTAGATCCGATGTTTAGCGATGCCAAGGCGAACCCGCCCGTCTTCAACTCCGCGAATGACAGACGGAATCCGCTTGTCCCGCTGCCGTTCTCCATGGCTGACAAGCTCCGTCCGAACGCGGTGCTGGTCACGCACCTGCACCCGGATCACTGGGATCAAGACGCGATCGACGCACTGCCGAAGTCAACGCCGATCCTGTGCCAACCGGGAGATGAGGATACCTTATCTTCACAGGGTTTTGCGTCCGTGACGGCAGTATCGGAATCCTTCGAATATGAAGGAATCTCGATCATCCGAACCGGCGGCCGGCATGGAACCGGTGAGATCGGCCAGATGATGGGGCAGGTATCCGGCTTTATTCTGAAAGCAGAAGGACACCCGACGCTTTATATAGCGGGCGATACCATCTGGTGCGATGAAGTGAAAGAAGCGCTCGATGCACATAAGCCCGATATGACGGTTGTCAATGCCGGCGGCGCCCGGTTTCTCGCGGGGGACCCGATCATCATGGATGAGGACGATGTGATCGAACTGCTGCGGTATGCTCCATATACGAAGGCCGTTGCGGTCCATATGGAAGCCATCAACCACTGCCTTGTGACAAGAGAAGCGCTGTCCGGTCGTCTGGCAGCTGAAGGCCTTGGCTCGCGAATCGAAATTCCGCAGGATGGCCAATGGGTCGAGTGGAAAGCGTAAAACCGCAACACGTTGCCGTTCGCTATAGCAGCGGAAAAAGCTTGCTGCCATCCGATGGCTTCAGCAGCAGTGAGACCGTCTGAATATGATATAATCTATGCAGGAAGCTCCGTGATACGGGGCTTTTTTGTTGTCCCGCCTCATCTGCTGCTTTTCATAAAAATAATCCCTATTTCAACGGGAACGTAATTTAATCCTGACATGCTAGATGTCAGGATTTATGGTTTAACATTCGATTCAGAAGTCAAAAAGGACGAAACGCAAGGAGTGTAAACGATGAAGCTGGACCGGCTGCTTGGCATTACGATGGAGTTATTGACCAAAAAAAGAGTGACCGCCACGGCGCTGGCGGCTAGGTACGAGGTTTCCGTTCGCACGATTTACCGCGATGTGGACCTCATCAATCAGGCCGGCATTCCAATCGCTTCCTATCCCGGTGCGGATGGCGGGTTTGAACTGATGAGCGGGTTCTACCTGACGAGGCAGCACTTCTCCGTGGATGACTTTTTGGCTATCTATCATCTCTTAAAGGGCATCGAAGGGACTGTGAAAGGGAGATATACAGCGATCATGAATAAGCTCGGAACCCTGCAGCCTGCCCTGTTGAACGGAGGATGTCATGAACAAATCATAGTCGAGATGAGCACGTCGGAACATGAGCGGACATGGGTCCGGCAAATGTTGAAAGCCATTGAAAGCTCGAACCTGATAACCCTTCATTATACCAGCGCATCCGGCAGCCGCTCAGAGCGGCAAGTGGAGCCGCTGCAGCTGTACTGGGAACAAGGCGTCTGGTATTTGGAGGCTTACTGCTTGCTCCAGCAGTCGAAGCGAATTTTCAGGGTATCTCGCATAACCGGTCTTGAAATATCCGAGAACACGTTCCTCCGAAGAGAGGGCCTGGAGCGGGAGGAGCAAGAGGAAATGCAGGGAATTGAGGCGCATCTTCGTTTCGATCCGTCCGCCGGTCCGCGGGTGATCGAGCAGTTTCCGGATGCATGCGCCTCCAGCGAGGGATGCTTGGATGTCCAAACCATCTTCTACACCAAAGCGTATGCAATCTCGGTGATCCTAAGCTACGGTGCCAAGGTGGAGATCCTCTCGCCGCCGGAACTGAAGGAAGATCTGCTGAAAGAGCTGGAGGACATCCGTAAACGTTACGAACCATGACGCAACCAATATACGCGTACCTTTAATCAACGAACAAGGAGGATTTCCATATGACCATTTTGATAACAGGCGCTACCGGAACCGTTGGAAAACACATCGTGCAGCAGCTTGTGCTGCAAGGAAACGAAGTGAGAGCGATCTCACGCCATCCGCAGCAGGCGAAAGTGCCCGAGGACGTTCAGATGTATGCCGGCAATCTCAATGACCCGGATAGTCTGATCCCCGCGCTGCAAGGCGTAACCGCGATGCATCTGATCATTTCCAGCGATGAGGCTTACGGAACCCTTCAGACGGATCCGCGGATTATCGAGCTGGCCGAGAAGGCGGGCGTAAAGCGGGTAACGGTATTAGTGGGATATGAAGAAGGTCCAGTCGAAGCGGCCCTTCGAAACAGCGGAATGGAATGGACCCTGCTCAAGCCCGGTGAGTTTATGGCGAATATACTGACCGATTGGCAGGAATCGATCCGTGACGAAGGCGTTGTCCGCGAGCCGTTCGGCCATGCGTTGAGTGCGAGAATCCATGAAGCCGATATCGCTCGCGTGGCCGTTGCCGCACTTCTGGAGGAAGGTCACCATGGCCAAGAATATTTCCTTACGGGACCGGAGGCCCTCTCGCGAACGGAAGCGGTTCGGATCATAAGCGAGGTAACAGGCAAGGAGATCCGTTTTCTCGAACTGACCGAGGAACAGGCGAGAGAGCAATGGAGAGAGCAGGGCTACGACGAAGAGTCGATTGAGTTTTTTGTGCAAATGGGAAAAAATCCGCCCGAGATCGGTTATACGGTACTGCCGACGGTGGAGGAGGTCACGGGGCGGCCGGCAGCAACGCTTGCCGATTGGGTCCGTGATCATCTGGACGATTTTTAAGAGCTGGCCTTCTTAAGATGATGGAGACCGCGATGATAAAGGAAGAGAAGGGAATGTGATACTTGTCTTACGCCATTGAAACGAAAGGGCTTCGTAAATCCTATAACGGAACGGAGGTCGTTCGAGGCATCGATCTGCGAGTCGAACAAGGAGAGCTCTTTGCCTTGTTAGGTCCGAACGGCGCCGGAAAAACAACCACCATCCATATGTTATCCACCCTGATAAAGCCGGATGGCGGGTGCGCCAGCGTAGCCGGATTTGATATCGTGGACCATGCCCGAAACGTTCGGAGAAGGATTAGCCTGACAGGCCAGTTTGCGGCACTGGATGAAGGACTCTCCGGTCTTCAGAATTTAAAGCTGATCTCCAGGCTTTACGGTCATTCGGCAAAAGCGGCCCGGTCCGTAAGCGAGGAGCTGATCGAAGCCTTCGGACTCAGCGAAGCGAAGGATCGCGCGGTGCAGCATTACTCCGGCGGGATGCGGAGGCGGCTGGATATTGCCGCCAGTATCGTTACCGAGCCCGATGTTATTTTTCTGGATGAGCCGACGACGGGCCTCGACCCGCAAAGCCGTGTTCAAGTGTGGGATGTTGTAAGGTCGCTCTTGAAACGGGGGACTACGGTGCTGCTCACAACCCAATACTTGGAGGAAGCTGATCAACTGGCGGACCGGATTGCCGTGATGGATAAGGGGAATTTGATAGCGGAAGGGACGCCTCGGCAATTGAAGGCTTCGATTGGCGACAGGACGTTAACCGTCCAATTCAACGAGCTGGCCGATCGGGATAAACTGGGTACGTGGTTATACGAGGCGCACGCCCTGACCGTATTGCATGACGATCATCCGTTGGTACATAAGATCCCGGTGAAGGATGCGATTGCTGCCCATCAGGCCATCCATTCGCTGATGGAGAACGGGTTCGCCATTGACTATTTTGCCTTAAGCGAGCCGAGTCTGGATGAGGTCTTTCTGTCACTGACCGACGCAAAGTCGAAAGGAGGCGCTCCATGAGTGCAAACCAGCATACAGCGACAGCGAATAAGGACGGCTTGCCGACGGTTCGGCGAGCGGTCATCGATCCTCCCTCTATCCTGACGTCGATTCGAATCTTTATGTGGAGAACCTGGCAGCATACCAAGCATAACGGGTTTGGTCTGGTGATGGATGCGGTTCTGTCGCCGGTTCTGCTGCTGCTCATCTTCAGTTACCTGTTCGGCGGTGCCATGGCCGGGTCAACCGGGGCTTATATTCAATTCCTCTTGCCCGGCATCCTGATCCTGACGGTCGTTCCCATGACCGTGTACAGCGGAACCACGATATGCTCGGATATTACCAAAGGGGTGTACAATCGTTTCCGAACGCTGCCCTTCTGGCAGCCCGCATCCGTGATTGGCTCCATCCTTACGGATGGGCTGCGTTATGCGGCCGGCGTTACTGCTGCCCTCGGTACGGGCGTGGCGCTGGGTTTCCGCCCCGAAGGCAGTGCCATTCAGGTGTTGTGCGCCATAGCCTTCATCCTGTTGTTTGCCTTCAGCGTCAGCTGGATATTTGCGCTGGTCGGCGTCGTGGCCAAGCGGCCGGAGACGGTGTCGGGGTCCAGCATGATCGCGATATATCCGCTGCTGTTCGCCAGCAGCATTCTGGTGGATTCGTCGACGATGCCGAAATGGACAGCGACCCTCATCGATCTGAATCCCGTCAGTATGGCGGCTACCACGGTCAGGGCGCTGATGAGCGGTACGGCAGGCATGGCCGAGATCATGACCGGAATCGGAGTCTGCGTGCTGTTTATGGGGATATTTGCCCCGCTTACGCTTTATCTGTACCAGACGAAAAACGAGCGGTAACAAGCACAAAAAAACCAGGCCTGCATGAGCATGCAGCCTGGTTTTTATCTATGGTACGTCATTTGCAGTCTATGTCCATCGTATCGCTATTTTTGGACCCACGATAAATACACAATACTATAACGGAAAGTATAAGTCTATATTTTTTTCGGGAAACCCCTATACTTAAGGCTATTCTTAGCAAAGAGGGGGGAAGTCGGAATGCTGAATCCAAGCGAAAACGCAGAGCGCGAATATCTTGCATTGGTATTAAAGGAGCTTCAAAGGGCATCGGAGGAATTAGAGGGGAAGGTGTCCGATTCGTATAAGGATATCATTGAAGCCAAGAAATACCTGTGGGTCAACATGGCCCAATTGGATGCGGCGGAGCGTGCGGCCAACCGGGTTGATATTTCTTTGTCGATCGATACCGGAGAGAAACAGGCGGCCAGGCTGCAGAGGATGCGCAAGCTGCTTGCCTCGCCTTATTTTGGAAGGGTGGATTTTCGTACGAATGAACCGAAGGAAGAAGAAGGCGCCTACTATATCGGCATCCATTCGTTCACGAACCCGGAGAGTCAGGAGCATCTCATCTATGATTGGCGCTCGCCGGTTGCCAGCCTGTTTTATGATTACAATGCCGGCCCTGCGTCGTATGAAGCGCCCATGGGGAGGCTGCAGGGCGAAATTACCGTCAAAAGGCAGTATAAAATCAAAGACGGCCAAATGGAATATATGATCGAGAGCTCCATGAACATCAATGACGACGTGCTGCAGAAGGAGCTCAGCAGCAACTCGGACGAGAAGATGAAGAATATCGTGGCTACCATCCAGCAGGAGCAAAATGCCATCATCCGAAACGAAACCGCGCATGAGCTGATCATTCAGGGAGCGGCAGGCTCGGGCAAAACCTCGGTGGCCCTGCACAGGGTGGCCTTTCTCCTGTATCGCCATAAGGAAACCTTGACTTCCAGCAACGTGCTAATCATATCCCCGCATAAAGTGTTCTCGGATTATATATCGAGCGTGCTGCCGGAGCTTGGCGAAGAGAAAATCATGGAGGTCACGATGGAGGAGCTTGCTGCCAAAGAGTTGGGAGGATTATGCCAGTTCCAGACCTTCTCCGAACAGGTGGACGAAATCGTACACGCCCATGACGAGCAGGCCATCGAACGGATCCGGTATAAGGCCGGTTTGGATTTTGTGCATGAGCTGGATGCTTATCTGGAATATGGTGATCAGCAATTTTTCCAGCCAACGGATATTCAGATGAAGGGGGTGCTCATACCGGCCTCGGAGGTTATGGATAAATACCTGGGCACCATGAGTTTGCCGGTCAGGCAGCGATTGGAGAAGACCGCCTCGGTCCTGTCGGGGCAGGCCCGTACGGAGGACGGCGAGAGGCTGACTTCGGCGGAAGCCAATAAAGTCAAAGCCGCGATCCGAAAAATGTTCAAATATCAAAATGCGTTAAGCCTGTACAAGGCATTCTTCTCATATCGGAACATACCGGATCTGTTCATCATGAAGGGGAGGAGAACGATCGAATACGCTGACGTTTTTCCGCTGATTTACCTCAAGATGTATCTGGAAGGGAGTGCCTCCTTCGATATGGTAAAGCATCTGCTGGTCGATGAAATGCAGGATTATACTCCGATTCAGTATGCCGTCATCTCCAAATGGTTTGCTTGCAAAAAGACGATTCTCGGCGACGGCAACCAATCGGTCAACGTGTATGCTTCAACCTCGCTGCCCGATATCCAGCGCGTGTTTCCTCAAGCCGATACGATCGAGCTGGTAAAAAGCTATCGTTCCACGCTGGAAATCATGAAGCTTGCAAAGCGGATCCATCCGCGCAGCACCATGATTCCCGTGGAACGGCATGGTGAAGAACCGCTGCTGATCCGGTGTCATGATGCGGCGCAGGAGCTGGCGTTCATTCAAGAGCTCACCCGAAACTTTCCGAATTCCGGGATGCAGACGATGGGGATCATATGCAAAACGTCATCGCAAGCCCGGCAGGTGTATGAGTCGGTCAGGGGGTTAACGGACAACGTGAGCCTGCTCGATTTTAGCAGCGACCGCTTTCAGGAGGGAATCACGATTACCTTCGCCCATATGGCCAAAGGGCTGGAATTCGACCAGGTTATCGTTCCTTTTGCGGGCGCCGCAAACTATCGTACCGAGATGGATCGAAGCTTGCTCTATATTGCCTGTACCCGGGCCATGCATAAGCTGCTGCTGACCTATTCCGGCGAGCCCGCGGTATGGTTGGCCGGCTCGGCGTAAACCGGATCAGGACCGTCCCATGCTTCAGAATATATCGTTATCAAGAGCCGCGGTCCATGTGCCGGCTTTTTCTTTAGATTATTGGACTCAAATGACCTTGATTGACGTTATGTCTAAATTTAAATAAAACATCAGGCGGTTTAGGAAGGAGGACTCCTTTATATCTAGAAACTATTAATATGGGAGCATCACAGCAAACGTATGGAAGGAGGAACGTAACGGACTGAATAATCCAATAACAGGACAGGAAGTGATATGGGACATTGGACTCTCATCGAATACTTGGAGACTTTTTCAGGAAGACGTGGCCATTTTACGTATTGTCGATTTGCTGTCACTTGGTAGCCAATATCATCCACGTGAATTTCCCGAGGGTACTGGGTAATTTCACGGATGAATTGAAGGATGGTTTATTGTCGGTCGGCGGCGTTGTGCAGTACAGCTGGACGCTGCTGGGTATCGGCGTCGGTTTTGCCGTCATCGGCGGGATCGGCCAGTTTCTGGTCATGTACACGGGACGTTATTTCGAATTTATGAACCGGCGCCGCCTGTTTGTCCATTTTACGGGGCTCAGCGAGCGGTTTTATTCCAAGAACGGCGTCGGCAAGCTGCTAAGTTATTTCATGAACGACGTGACGACGGTAAGGGAAGCGATCTCGATGGGGATCAATCAGACGGCAAACGCCTCGATCCTGCTGGTCTCCACGATTGTCATGCTGCTGATAACGAATGTTCCGCTGTATCTGGTGGCCGCAAGCATCGTTCCTTTGCTGCTGATACCGATCATCGTCGTCTGGCTCGGGCCGATCATCAGGAGAAGATCGCTTCAGGTTCAGGAAGCGCTCGGCGTGATGACGGAATCGGCGGAGGAGCAGTTTGGCGGGATCCGCGTCACGAAGAAGTTTGCGGTGGAAGAGACGATGAAACGGCGCTTCGGGACGACGGTGGACAGCATCCGGGACAAGCAGCTGCGGCTGGTGCGCGTGTCGTCGCTCTTTCAATCGATCATTCCGTTTCTAGGCGCATCCTCCCTTATTATCGCCCTCTCATTCGGCGGTTACTTAACGATCATGGGACGCATCTCGGTCGGCAACTTTGTCGCATTGACGCTTTACATTCGCATGCTGATGAACCCTCTGCAGCAGATCGGGAATGTCATTAATGTCGTCCAGAGAGCGAGGGCCTCGCTTGACCGCTTGAACGATCTGCTTGATAAGCAAGCCGACATTAAGGAACTGCCTGGCGCCAAGGAGCTGAATCTGGAGTATCCAGGGATTGAGGTGCGGGATTTATCTTTTTCCTACGATGCTTTGGACGGCCCTGAAGGAGGTTCCAGGCAGGTGCTGCGCGGCATTCGGCTGAGCGTTCCGCCCGGCGCGACGCTGGGCATTATCGGTCGTACGGGAAGCGGAAAAACCACGCTGATGAAGCTGCTGCTGCGCACCTTCGACCCGCCTCCGGGGAAGGTGCTGATCGGCGGCGAGGACATTCGGAAGCTTACATTAAAAAGCCTGCGCGAAGGAATCGCTTACGTTCCCCAGGACGGCTTCCTGTTCAGCTCGACCATCCGCGAGAATATTGCTTTCTATAGAAGGGACACGGAACCGGCCGTCGTCGAGGAAGCGGCACGAAAGGCACGGGTGTATGACAACATAGCGGAGTTTCCGGACAAGTTCGAGACCCGCTTAGGGGAGCGCGGCATTACCCTTTCCGGCGGACAACGGCAGCGGACAAGCCTGGCGAGGGGAATCATCAAGGATGCGCCCATCCTCATTCTGGACGACAGCGTAAGCGCCGTCGATGCGGTGACGGAGACGGAAATCATGGAGACGATTCGCGATATCCGCCAGGGGAAGACCACGATCATCATTGCCCACCGGATTAGTGCATTGAAGCATGCCGATGAGATCATCGTCCTGGATCAGGGAGAGATTGTCCAGCGGGGTACGCATGAAGAACTGCTGTCTACGGACGGACTGTACCGGACGCTGCATGACATTCAGGAAGAGGGGATGAAGTTTCATGGCACAGGCCATTAACAATTGGCAGCTGGATCAGAAGGCGGATTTGAACGCCCCTCAGTCCAAGCCCAAGTATATATCCACGTTCCGGGCTTTGTCGGGTTATATGAAGGAACACCGGCTGACCTTTGCCGGGTTTATCGGCTGCACCTTGATTGCCATCTCGGCAGAGCTGCTGCAGCCGTACCTGATGAAAATCGCGATCGACGATAATCTGATGGTCGGCAAGAACGATTACAAGAGCCTGATGATCATCTGCGGCATCTATTTTTCGTTATCGCTGCTCAGCATGATGTTTACGTATCTGCAAAATAATTTGCTCCAAAAAGCGGGGCAGAGCATTGTAGCGAGCATTCGCAAACGGCTGTTTGCCCATATCTCGAGGCTGTCGATGTCGTATTTCGACAAGGTGCCGAGCGGCAGCTTGATTACGCATGTATCCAGCGATACCGAAGCGATCAACCAGTTTTTTAACCAGGTGCTGCTCAGCCTGTTCCGTGACGGCTTCACGCTGATCTTTATCCTGGTGATGATGTTCCAGCTGGACGTCACGCTGACCTTATACTGCCTCATCCTGCTGCCGATCATTGCAGGGATCGCGATTGCGTTCCGGCGGTATATGCGCCACACCTATCAGATGGCGAGAACGCGGTTATCCCGGCTGGTGGCTTTCGTGGCGGAGAATCTCTCAGGCATGAACCTGATCCAAGTGTTCCATCAGCAGAAGGAGCAGGAGAAGCAGTTCGAGGAGCGGAACGACTCTTATTTCAAAGCCAACATCCGGGAGATCCGGACCAATGTGCTGTTTAACCGCTCCTACGAGATATTGAACAACCTGGCGATTGCGTTCGTGACGTGGCTCGGCGGGCAAGCCGTTCTGGGGACGACGCTGGAGTTCGGCGTGCTTTATGCTTTTATTACGTATATCCGTTTATTCTTCCAGCCGATCAATACGATCACCCAGCAGTGGAACACGCTGCAATCGGCGACGGTGGCGATTAACCGGATATGGAGCCTGCTCGCGATTCAGCCTGAGGTTACGGATCGACGCATGCCGGCGGCCATGGAGAAGGCGAAGGTTCAGGGTCGCGTCGACTTTGACCGGGTCACGTTCGGTTACGAAGGCGGGGCTCCGGTCATTCGGGATTTGGATCTTCATATCCAACCCGGGGAAATGATCGGGATCGTCGGAACCACCGGCGCGGGAAAAAGCTCGCTCATTAGCCTGCTCTGCCGTTTCTACGACGTGAACGAAGGGAGCATTCGGATTGATGGAATCGACATCCGGGAGCTGGCGCAGTCCGATCTGCATCGGATCGTGGGCCTTGTGCAGCAGGAGCCCTATCTCTACTCCGGAACGGTGCTGGACAATGTGCGGCTGTTCGATGAGGACATATCCAGGGAACGGGTGATCGAGGCTTGCCGCTTTATCGGCGCGGATTCAATCATCAGGAGGATGAAGGAGGGATATGACACCCGGCTGTCGGAGCGGGGCAGCGGCTTGTCCGCCGGCGAGCGGCAGCTGATCTCCTTCGCGCGAATCATCGTGTTCCAGCCCAAAATTCTCATTCTGGACGAAGCGACCGCCAACCTGGATTCGCACACGGAGCAGCTCATCCAGAATGCGCTGCAGCTCGTTGCCGAGGGGCGGACGACCCTTGTCATTGCCCACCGCTTATCCACCATCATGGGGGCGGACCGAATCTTGGTCATGAGCAGAGGCCGAATCGTGGAGCAAGGGACCCATGAGGAACTGCTGGATTCCCATGGGTATTACGAAGAGCTGTATCTTCACTCCCAAGGACAGAAGCAGGAGCGGGAGGGTGTCGCAGGCTCGTTGTATCGCACGAAATAAACGGCACCCGATTGGAGGACGGAGCTTCATTAGCTCTGTCCTCTTTTTGCTGCTGGACAACCGATGAGGTTCGCAAATCTATAAGGTGCTAGCCAACAGGTCAATGAAGTTCAGCGCCGTTCTGGAGACATGGTGATCCTTCAGCCAGATTAAGGCCGAGGAGGCCGCAGCCGGGGTGTCCTTGATTTTGAAGGCATGCACCGCTGCGGGCAGCTGCTGTTTGATCAGGGTCTCGGGAACGATCGCCACGCCGAACCCCGAAGAGACCAAGCGCAGCAGCAGCGAAATGTCGGAGCATTCGGCTACGATGTTCGGCTGCAGCTTCTGCTCCGAGAAAGCCATCTGGATCGTATAATACACGCCCAGCCCTTCCGTGCTTGGCAGAATAAGCGGATGCTGCGCGATATGGGGGAGGGTCGTCTCCTGTTCGATGGATGGCTCCGAGGTGAGCATGTAAAAAGGCTCCGACTGCAGATGAAGGATCGAGAAATCGTCCAATTCAAGCGGCAGGCGAACGATCGCTACTTCGAGCGACCGGTTTCGCACGAGCTCACAGAGCTGATACGACTCGTTTTGCTGAATTTTATACGAGACTTGGGGATATCTTGCCCTGAACTCATGGAGCCATGACGGCAGCTCTACCGAAGACAGGGTATTGATGCCAAGGCTCAGCGTTCCTTTATCTCCGTTCCCGACCTCTTTCACTTCAGCTTTAGCCTCTTCCATGAGCTGGGTCATTTGGAGCGCGTATTTGTAGAGCGCTTTCCCCGATTCGGTGATTTCCAGCCGCTTCCCTCTTCGATATACCAAGACCGATCCGAGTTCTTCCTCCATGGCTTTCAGCTGCTGACTGAGCGGCGGCTGGGATATATGAAGCCGGTTGGCGGCGAGCGAGATGGTGCCTTCCTCCACGATGGCAATAAAATAGCGGAGCTGCCTGATATCCATATGCTTATGCAAACCTCCTTGTATATGAAAAACCTTCATAAATTCAATTTTTTAAGTATTTTTCATATGGTTCTGTCTCATGGTAGCATACCCATATATACGATAGAAAGAGGGGGGAGTATCGGGTGCTGCGTATAACAGCTATGCTATTGATCCTTTTCCTGTCGGCCTGTCAACCAAATTCGGAGAAACACGAGGTGAAGAAGAATATGGATCGTCAACTCATTGAATCCGCCGAGCAAGGGAATACGGAGCAAGTGCGACAGCTTCTTCAAGCCGGCGCTAACATCGATGCGACGGATGAACAGGGAAGAACGGCGGTGATGGCGGCAACCTACCGCAATCATGTCGATACGGTAGACGCCTTGATTCAGGCTGGCGCCGATATCAATATTCGGGATCACCAACTGAATAATGTGTTTTTGTATGCCGGTGCTGAAGGAATGCTGGACATCCTGAGGCTGGCCATTGATGCCGATGCGGATGTGACGCTCACGAACCGTTTTGGCGGTACGGCTCTTATACCGGCCTCCGACCGCGGTCATGTGGAGATTGTGCAGGAGCTGCTGACCCGGACCAGCGTCGATGTGAACCATATTAATAATTTGAACTGGACCGCGCTGCTGGAGGCTGTCATTCTCGGTGACGGCAGCGAGAACTATCAGCGTATCGTGAAGCTGCTGCTGGATCATGGGGCAGACCCTGAGCTTCCGGACGGGAACGGCGTAACTCCCCTGCAGCACGCCCAGGAGCGGGGATATCAAGAAATCGAACGCATCTTAATGGGGGCTGCGAACTAAGGGATATCGAAAAGAGGGCAGATATAAGCGAGAAGGGGATGAAGGTTATATGAACGAACACAGCAAGGCATACTGGCTGCTGCATGTCCGACTGGAAACGGGTTACCGCTACGAGGATGACGTCGTGACCGGAACCGAAACGGGACTTTTTCATGTGAAGATAGAGAATGGGGCTTTTTCTGAGATTCGTCCCGCGGAGGCTTTGCCGGATTCGCTGCTGCCGACATGGGATATGAAGGGGAATCTGATGCTACCCTCCTTTAGAGATATGCATATCCACCTGGACAAAACCTATTATGGAGGACCATGGAAGGCACCGCTTCGTCCGGCTCACGGAATCTTCAGCCGGATCGAGGAGGAAGAGAGGCTGCTTCCCGAGCTTCTTCCCACCGCCAAGGAGCGAGCGGAGGGACTGCTGGATCTGCTGCTGCGTTACGGTTCTACCCATGTCCGCTCCCACTGCAATGTGGATCCCGTCGTCGGTCTGAAAAATTTGGAAGCCACCTTGCAGGCGGTTGAAGGATATAAGGAAAAAGCTTTTGTGGAGATCGTTGCTTTTCCTCAGCACGGCTTGCTTCGCAGCCAGTCCGTGTCCCTGGTCAGGGAAGCGCTCCGGAACGGAGCCGCGCTGGTAGGCGGGCTGGATCCCACGACGGTGGACGAGGATATGGAGAAATCGCTGAACACCGTGATGGAGCTGGCGGTGGAAGCCAACGCCGGCATTGACCTGCACCTGCATGAGTCGTCCCAGATCGGATTGAATGCCTTTAAACGGGTAGCTGATCTTACGGAAGAGGCGGGGTGGAACGGAAGAGTCACGCTCAGCCATGCCCTCGCTTTCGCGGACGTCTCACCAAGCGAGGTGGATGAAGTGGCGATTCGGTTAGCGGACTTGGGTATTTCCATCACCTCCTCCGTACCGCTTGGCCGAACCATCCCGATCCCGCAGCTGCATCGCCGCGGCGTAAACATTTCGCTTGGGCAAGACAGCATTATGGACCATTGGTCCCCGTTCGGCAAAGGGGATAATCTGGACAAGGCGGGTACGCTGGCCGAACGCTTCCATATGAGCGATGAGCGTTCGCTCGGACAGGCTCTCGGGTTTATTACGGGAGGCGTGACGCCGCTAGACCAGGACGGCCGCTATGCGTGGCCAAACGTCGGGGATACGGCGGATGCGGTGATTGTGGAAGCCAGCTGCTCCGCAGAAGCCGTTGCCAGGCGGTCCCGCCGCCATGCCGTGCTGTATAAGGGAAAACCGGTTTACGGTATATGATAAAGGGGCAGCCGCTGCATGCCGGACTTTTCCGGCGTGCAGCGGCTGTTGCTGGTTGATGGGCATTAAGGCGCCAGGCTCTTATTGATGAACGCCTTTGACAACGAAACCGTCTCCTGCCCGGTTCGGATTGGAAGGAATGGAGGTAACGGTTGAATTCTGAAGCATAATGCCCCCATCATCCGCCGTGAGTTTGGAGCGTTTCCCATTGACGCGGCAGCAGGAGAAGACAACGGGGGACAATCGTGCCATCGTGGCAAGCGCCCCATTGATTTGCGGCGCTTCGACGATCCATTCCGCCGAGGTCTGCGGACCGCCGTACCGCTGCAATGTTCGAAAGGTCCAGTTCCGGGATACGTTGCGAAGGCAGATCAGCCAGTTCGACCCGCTGCACTTGATGATGCTGGCATGCATGCGGTCACCCGGCTGAATGGGCAGCGGAATGATCGTAACCGAGGCGGGGAGAATCTCCCACCAAGCATAATAATAAGCCTTGCCGTCTATCCAATCATGACCCGTTCCGGTCTGTATCAATTTGCTGTTGTTGAATCCGTCAATGCCGATCCAGGCCGAGGAATAGGACGCCCCGCGGCTTGGCCGAACAAACGGCACGTTCCATTTGGCGGAGACACGTTTGAAAGCTCCTTTTTTACCAGTGATAGAGTATCCGCTCCAATTGCTTGATATCCATCCGATGTTGCGACGCGGCTTGGCTGAAGTGTCAAGTTGGCATGTGTGATTCCACTGACCTGTCGTGGAAATCCCCATCATCTCCACCGCCTTTACTAGATTGATAGTATATCTAATGAAGAATCGGTAGAGTTGGTATGGGTTATGTGTTAGAAAGTTTGAACAGGCTGCCCTTAAAAATCTAGTTTTCAGGTTAATCCAGTCTTAAGGGATTTGTCGTAAGGCAAAAACAAACAGGATCATGGCCCCTATGGAGGTGACCGTCCGTACATGGTTCCAGGCCGTC
This sequence comes from Bacillus sp. FSL K6-6540, assembly GCF_038007545.1. Classification (NCBI taxonomy): domain Bacteria; kingdom Bacillati; phylum Bacillota; class Bacilli; order Caryophanales; family Bacillaceae; genus Bacillus; species Bacillus sp. FSL K6-6540. Next base: position 5,373,075 of record NZ_JBBOXH010000001.1, on the reverse strand, counting down.
CATTTACTTAGGTAGGCATTCCAGACCTCGCTTCCTGTACTGCTCGCAGGATCAACGGCAGCCAGCGCGTCATTGAGCGGGACATTGAATGCCATCGTCACGATGAATCCCGTTAGATACAGCAGACCGGCGGCCAGCATGTAGACGGATCCCGGTTCTCCCCAGCGGAGAATGGATAGGACCGCAAGAACGATACTGGTTAGGGCAGTACCTGTAAACAGTGCGCCGAACGTGGGGTTGAGTATGGTTGCATTGATGGACTGCATGGCGTTAATCCCCTGTTCGTTCGGAATCCGGGATAAAGCGGTCATCATGAAGGAGGAGAAGGCGAAGAACAGGCCGGCTATGAGGCCCGAGCCTGTCACTGAAAATAAAGCCAGCAAAAAAATCAAGCGATCACTCATGGGTAGGTTACCTCCAGTTTTATCTGTTGTTCTGACGTTTGGATCCATGTAAATTCACCAAATAATTGTTTGTACATACAAATATATTGGCGTTTTCGGCAAAAGTAAAGACCTAAAATTGAAGGAATGAAGATATAGAGGGATCTGTATACTTGTTTTTACTATATATGGTAATTAGCATATCTACGCTATTTACTAAATAGAGTTGAATATACGCTCTCGTAAGCGTATCCAAAATTTGGATCATATAATCAATGTGTTCAGCCAAAAGGAGGGATCCGTATGAAGTCAGGCAAGAGGGGGATTTGGCTAGTAACGACGGCTTTATTAAGCGTTTCTTTGTTGTTCGGTTGTGCCGGGGGCAAGGAAACGCCGGCCGATACCGGCAATCCGGAGCCGGGAAAGGACGGAGAGACAGCCAAGAAAATCATTACCGTTACGTTTCGGGATGACGGAATCGGCGAGAACGGAGCGTTCTATAAATGGCTCAAGGAAGTGTCGGCCAGTTACCCTGACAAAAGCGTAGAGATTAAGCCGACACCGATTCAGGCATCGGAAGGGGATTATTTTGCCAAGGTGGCTCTGGCACTGAAATCCAAAGATACGGCGCCCGATATCGTGACGGAAGATACCTTCATCTTGAACTCGGATGCCAGCGCGGGCTATCTGGAGCCGCTCGACGATAAATTGGCGGAATGGGAAGACTGGGGCAACGGCTCCTTCATCGAGGCGATGAAGAAGGGCGTCACTGCCAGCGATGGCAAGGTATACGGCGTGCCGTACAACACGGATTCTAGGGGCCTTTGGTATAACAAGGATATTTTCAAACAAGCGGGTCTTCCGGAGGATTGGCAGCCTAAGAATTGGGAGGAGGTCTTAAACGCTGCGCGAACGATCAAGGAGAAGGCCCCCGATGTTGTACCGATCTGGATGAACATGGGGAAGGCTACAGGCGAAGCAACCTCCATGCAAACCTACGAGATGCTGCTATACGGAACGGGCGAAAGGCTGTATGACGATGCCAGCGGCAAATGGATTACGAAAAGCCAGGGCATTCTGGACGCGCTGACTTTTGTGGAAACGGTCAACAAAGAGAAGCTGGGACCGCCGCTCTCCAAAGTATTGAACGGCCAGGCAGGCAACACGGCTTCCCGCGAATACCTGCCGCAGGGCAAGCTGGCGATTTCGCTGGATGGCTCCTGGATCACGGGCAACTATATGGAAACCGGCGCGGCGCCATGGCCTGAATATAAGGACGTGCTCGGCTTTGCGCCGATGCCGACCAGCCAAGGACAGGAGCCCGGCTCGATCACGCTGGCCGGAGGCTGGGCGCTGTCGATTCCAAGCAATTCCAAGAATAAAGACGAGGCATGGGAATTTATCAAGTATGCGCTAGGCAAGGAAAATACCCAGAAGCTCGTCATGTCCTCCGGCAATATTACGGTGCGTGCCGATGTTGCCAAGGATCCGGAATATACGAAAATGCCGTTTAACGAAATCGCGACCGAATACCTGCAGAACGCAGAGTTTAGACCGGCACAGGAAAAGTATCCGGAAGTGTCGACGCAGATCCAGACGATGGTGGAATCCGTAGCAACGGGAACGTCGCCTGCGGATGCCATGAATAAATATGCGCAGGACGTTACCCGCATTGTTGGAGCGGATCATATCGTGGAGAAATAACCTGCTATAAGCAAACCGGCTTGCTCAAGCGCTCCTGTCATCGCGGAGACTTGGGCAAGCGGTTTTTCAGATCATCCGTATGGAAGGAGAACCACACATGAGCAGTCTGTCCGTGGACGTTTACCCGAAACGAAGAAAAACGTATACCTGGCTCTTTTTTTTGCTGCCTTCAATCGCGATTATGCTCGTGTTTTTTATATATCCCATCCTGTTAACGTTCTTCTATTCCTTCACCAATCTGGCGTTGACCGGGGAAGCGGCGAGGGAACTCAAGTTTATCGGCCTTGACAACTATACCCGGATGTTCCAGGACCCCACGGTTCGGATCAGTATCTGGAACACGCTGGTATTTCTTATCGGTTCGGCGGTGATCGGGCAGCAGGTGCTGGGATTTCTGATTGCGCTGCTGATGAAGCAGAGGAACAAGACGTTTCGGCGCGTGATTGGAACGATTGTGCTTGCGGGCTGGGTAACGCCCGAGATCGTGTGCGCCCTTTGTCTGTACAGCTTCTTCGGGGATGAAGGCACGCTGAATGCGATTATCACATTTTTCGGATTTTCGGAAGTGACCTGGCTGTTTACCGTCCCGATGCTGACGATCATTCTTGCGAATATTTGGCACGGCACGGCCTTCTCGATGCTGGTATTTCAAGCCGCGCTGGATGACGTGCCGAACGAAATCGAGGAAGCGGCGGTAGTGGATGGAGCCTCCAAGTGGAAAATCTTCACGCGCATCATCATCCCTTACATCAAAAGCACCATTACCACGAACATGATGCTGGTTACTTTGCAGACGCTCGGGGTATTCGGGCTCATCTATGCGATGACCGGTGGCGGTCCGGGCAACTCCACGACGACCCTGCCGATCTTTATGTACAACCAGGCGTTTGTGAACTATCAATTAGGCTATGGAACCGCTATTTCGCTGCTGCTGCTGTTGATCGGGATTGTGTTAAGCCTCCTGTATATCAGGTCGATGAAAGAGTAACCAGGGGTGAAATCATATGAATGCCAAACAACGTAAATTAGTCTATCGAATTCTGCCGTATGCGATTCTTGCGGGGATCGGCATTTGCTTCGTGCTGCCGCTGCTCTGGGTGCTTGTGGCTTCCGTCGATCCGAATGCAATGCAATCCCTGAAAGTGCCCAGCAAGATTACCGGCGCCAATTACGTAGAGGTGATTACCAGCAGCGAGAACCAGCGCGCTTATCTGATCGGCCTGGTGATGTCGCTTGGCCAAGCCGTATTGGTTGTCCTGCTGGCGCTGCTAGCGGCTTACCCGTTATCCCGTTATCAAATGAAATATAAGAAGCCCTTCATGCTCACCATTCTGTTCATGACCTCGCTGCCGATTACGGCCGTTATGGTCCCTGTCTATCAGTTGTTCCTGGGGTTAAAGCTGTATGACAACATCCTGGGCGTCATCTTGTTCTATGTAGCGTCGTCCATGCCGTACGGGATATGGATGATGAAGAATTTCATGGATTCCGTGCCGAGCGATCTGGAGGAAGCCGCATGGGTGGACGGGGCCTCGGTGTTTACGGGGATCCGCAAGGTGGTGGCGCCGCTGATGGTTCCGGGGATATGCACGGTAGCCATCTTTACGTTCTCGGGCAGCTGGGGCAATTTCTTCGTTCCGTATATCTTGCTGCAATCGCCCGAGAAGTTCCCGGCATCCCTGAAGCTGTACCAGTTCTTCGGGCAGTACGGCATGGTCGACTACGGCAGCCTGGCGGCCTTCTCGGTGCTGTACGCCATCCCGGCGATCATCATGTACATTCTATCCCAGCAGTTCATGTCCAAGGGCTTCGGGCTGCAGGGCGGAACGAAAGGATAGGCATGCGGAAAAAAGGCAGGCCGGCTTGATGCCCGACATAAAAAACGGCAGAAATGCCGTTTTTTTATGTTTGACTGGCGAATCCCTTCCGTTTTGCTGTTCGTATCCGATCGCCGCGACTTGGCGGTGAGCCGATTCGGGCTGTGAATGAAATCATCATTAGGCCAACTGCATCAGGGAGCTAACGAATCAGCTGTTGAGTTCAATCTCAACAGCTTTTTATGATGGAAGGATTTGTTATACTTTAGATGTGCAGTTGCGTGAGAGCGCGTATAGCGTTAGATACCTTGAATCTTTAGCATGATGAATGGAGGAGGACAAGGCGGGAGTTAAACGAATCGTTGCGAATATCGATACGAAGGATGCCGCCGCAGCCAAAACGTTTTATCAAGATGTGTTGGGACTGGATAAAATCATGGATCACGGCTGGATCACCACTTATGGCTCGCAGGAGAAGATGAGCGTTCAGATCAGCTTTGCTTCCGAGGGGGGCGGCGGCACGCCGGTACCGGATTTGTCGATCGAAGTGGACGATATAGAGACCGTGCTGGAGGGCATGAGGCGGGGAGGCTTTCGCATTGAATATGGGCCTGTTCATGAGCCTTGGGGAGTACGCGCTTTTTTGTCCGCGATCCGTTCGGCAAGCTGGTCCACATTTTGACGCATCTTTAGCATGATTGAGCACAGGGCGGCGAAGCCGGCAGCTCTCTGCAAAGACCCTGATTCGCCCTCTTTACCTATGGATGATGAGATGTGTTATACTGTTTATAATATAAACAATTATTATCAGATGCAAGGATGCAGAAAGGAAACATGATCATGTCTAACGATGAGACGATAGATCCGGATATTGGATCCAAGCTGCCCAGAGGGGCGGCTCTCAGCTGGGGATTGGTTAAGCCGCCGCAGCGGGGACCGAAACGGGAGATGAGCCTTTCCCAGATTGTAGATACGGCCATCGACATCGCCGATAAAGAAGGGCTTTCAGCTGTCTCCATGAATCGAATTGCGTCCACTTTGGGTTTTACCGCCATGTCGCTGTACCGGTACATATCCAGCAAGGACGACCTTTTGGTGCTGATGCAGAACGCCGCGTGCGATATTCCCATTCCGCCGGAAGATTCTGCTGACTGGCGCGAGAATATGCGGGTCTACGTCAAATCGACGATGCAGGTATTCCGGGATCACCCCTGGTTCGGAGATATTCCGATTACGGGTATTCCCATTACGCCGAACAATCTGCGATTTATCGATTGGGGTCTGCGGTTCATGAAGGATCTTCCGCTGAATGATTATGAGCGGATGTCCTTGATTCTCTTGTTAAGCAATTATGCCAGAACGAGCGGCATGATGCAGCGGGATATGGACCGCGCCATACAGGCAGGCTCCACCCCGGAACAGTTTAGTGGACTTGATTATACGGAAGCGCTGAAACAGCTTATGAAGCCGGATCGGTTTCCGTTCCTGTACCCGGTTGTGATGTCGGGGGTCTATACGGAAGACAGCGAGGAAGTGAATCCGATAGGCAATGACATTGATTTCGGGTTAGAACGCATTTTGGATGGTATCGAGCAATATTTTCAAGCCAAGAAACAACAGGAACCACCGGACAAGCCATGATGTCGGCCAAGTTACGGGGCTTGGTCGATCCAAAGAGGGGCAGCAACAGCCGAGCAAAAAAAACGATCCTCATGAGGATCGTTTTTTTTTGCTGATTGAGTCGGACCAAGCCCGACTTGTTCAGCGCCCGGTTGGTTGGTATCGTTCCGGCCGGACTTTCATTAACGTTAGTTACGGGGGTACTGGTGGAATGACCGACTATGAGATAGGAAGGACACGGCAGCCTTCTGGAAGCGGATGGAGTATCCTTCGTGCGCCCTTAGTAAAGCAACCACCCGTATTTAGCGTCGTGCGGCTTTCCTCTTAAACGTCCACATGCTCCATACCATCGAGCCGATCAGGATGAACAGGCACCATCCGATCGCCCAGCCGATCTGATCCTGGATGGAGCCTCCCGTCAGTAATCCGCGAATGGATTCGATGACCGGCGTAATCGGCTGGTTGCTTGCGATCCCTTGCAGCCAAGCCGGCATTGTCTCGGTGGGAACGAAAGCACTGGAGAGGTAAGGGAGAAAGAGCAGGATGAATCCATAACTGCTGGCCGCTGCCGGACTGCCTGCAACGAGACCGATAGCGGCGTAGAGCCAGGTAAAGGCAAAGATGAAGAGCGCGATCAAGCCGATGGCGAGTATCCAATCCATAAGCCCTGCTGATGGCCTGAATCCAACGAGCAAAGCCACTGCGATAACAACGCCTGTCGCAAGCATGTTCCGGGCAAGGCTGGCGACCACATGCCCCGTGATGACACTCAAGCTTTGAATGGGCATCGTGCGGAAGCGGTCAATGATGCCATTGGTCATATCCTGGGAGACGTCGACGGCCGTGCTGGACGATCCGAAGCCGGCGCATAGCAGGATGATCCCCGGAACCACGTAGTTAACATACTGTCCGCTGGGATCGAGGGCACCGCCAAATACATAGGTGAACAGCAGCATCAGCATGATCGGCAGCACCATTGCCGTTATCATCGCCTCCGCGTTGCGGATGCTGTGACGCAGGCTGCGGCCGATAAAGACAGACTGGGTAACTGCTAGGGACGTTGTTTTTGTTTTCGCAGCCGTTGCTCTTATCATACAATTCCCTCCATTTTCTTGTCGGTAAGCGACAGGAATACATCATCCATATTGGGTCTGTGAAGACTTACGCGCGTCTCATTCGGGAGCAAGCGTATGAACTCCTGAAGCGTATGTGCGACGTCGCCGATGCTGCCGCTTGTCGGAATCCTGTGGATCACTTCGTCACGTGCGTCGCGAAGCTCCAGCATTTCACCACCGACCCGGGTCTTCAGCTCGGCCGGACTACCTTCAGCTACGATTCGTCCCCCATCCAGAACCGCAATCCGGTCCGCGAGCTGGTCGGCTTCCTCCAAATACTGCGTGGTCAGCAGGATGGTGATGCCTTGGCTCTTCAATTGCAGGATGATATCCCACAGCGCACGGCGGCTGCGCGTATCAAGTCCTGTGGTCGGTTCATCGAGGAACAACACGGGCCGCGGTACGACAAGGCTGATCGCCAGATCAAGCCGTCTCTTCATCCCGCCGGAATACGTCTTCACGCGCTTGGCCGCCGCGGACGCCAGATCGAAGTGCTCCAACAGCTCGGCGGTTCTCCGCCCGGCTTCCGCAGCGGATAGACCCGACAGCCTGCATATCATCCTGAGGTTTTCTTCGGCGGTCAGGACTTCGTCAACGGCAGCGAACTGGCCGGTCAGACTGATGGACTGCTGAACTTCCTGCTTGTGATCGCGGAGATCGAACCCGTTGATCCTCACGCTCCCGGCATCGGGCGTCACCAACGTGGACAGGATATGAATCAAGGTTGTTTTGCCGGCCCCATTAGGACCGAGAAGAGCAAATACGTCTCCTCGCTGCACGCTCAGGTCGATCCCGTCCAGCACGGTCTGGTGCCCAAAGCTTTTGCGAAGCTGACGAATTTCAACAGCATAGTTAATCATGAGCCGAACAGCTCCTTTAAAATAATTGTATATTATATAAACAGTTTAATTGATAATTAGTATATTGCATAAACAGTTATTGTGCAATACGATTTTTTTGCGTTTTGAAAACGGCATGATGATCTTGGGAGGACGAGGCGTCCGGACATAAAAAAGCCTGACGCGATGTAACAAAACATCGAGTCAGGCTCTTATAGGGATTAGTTCATGTATAAGCGATCTTATCGTTACGAACGATCCGATTCGTCATAAAGCTCCAGTTCAATGACGGTATTGCGTTTGTCGGGGAGCGGATAGGTGAAGTGTTCAGGACGCGCGAAGTTCACGAATGCGTCTTCGACGAATTCGGCCGCGCTCCATGGGCGGCTGAGGAACAATTCGTATCCGTCCGCGAGCAGCCGGGCCTTCTTCACCTTGTCGGCCATGCCGATGAGATTGATTGGTCCGATGGACTCCTCAAAGACGTGGGCATAGAGCGTATTGCCTTTTTGGGTATAACGACCCCACTCCGGTTTCGGATAATCGGCAGCCGCGCAGCCATAGATGCTGTCTCCGTTCTTGCTCATCCAGTCGCCGATTTCCTCCAGCACGTCGAGGCTCTCCTTGGGGATGGAGCCTTTCGCGTCAGGACCGACGTTCAACAGCATGTTGCCGTTCTTGCTGACGCATTCCACCAGCTTGCGGATGATGGTGGTTGCCGATTTGTAATTGCGGTCAGCTGCGGCATAACCCCAGTTGTTGTTCAGCGTAATACAGGCTTCCCATGGAATCGGGGCACCTGTCTGGTCCACAACCCCGTGCGGCGGAATGATCTGTTCCGGCGACGCGAAGTCGCCGCTGTATACGGACGGATCGGTGGTATAGATGCTGCCGCCGCTCTCGCCGCTTCCCTCCAGCCGGTTGTCGATAAGAATGTGCGGCTGAAGCTCGCGGATCATTTTCATCAGCTCGGTGGCGCGCCACACCTCGCCGCGCATGTTATCATAAGAGAAGTCAAACCACATGATATCGAGTTTGCCGTAGCCTGTGAGCAGCTCACGCACTTGTCCATGCATGTAATCCAGGTATCGGTCGAAGTTTTTCGGATCGCGCTTGAAGTCTTCGTTCGCCCGCATCGGATGAATCCGGTCTCCATAAGCCGGGTAGTCCTCATGATACCAGTCGATCAGCGAGAAATAGAGGCCGACTTTAAGGCCTTCTTCACGGAAAGCTTCCAGGAACTCCTGTACGAGATCCCGGCCGGCTTTGGTATTCGTTGACTTATATTCCGTCAGCTTGCTGTCGAACAAACAGAATCCGTCATGATGCTTGGCCGTCAGCACCGCATATTTCATGCCTGCTTTCTTGGCCGCTTTGGCCCACTCCCGAGGATTATAGTCAACGGGATCAAATTCATCGAAATAGGCCTGATAGTCCTCGATGCTCATTTGTTCCGTGCTTCGGAGCCATTCGCCTCGGGCCGGGATGGAGTAAAGCCCCCAGTGAATGAACATGCCGAAACGGTCGTTCTGGAACCATTGCACGCGCTGGTTTCGATCATGGATGACTTGATTGGTTGGAGTGGTAGTCGTTGTCATGGATTCAAACCTCCGATTCTTGGAATTGTCGAGTTTGATTTTAACAAGAATGTGTTAGTATGAATAGATAATTACTTAACTCCGACGGGTATTATAATAACTTTAGAGGATAATTGAAGATGAAGAATGAACGAAATGAACATGAAGCCATTCAGCAGATGCTCCTGAACATGCAGGTTCAGATCTGGGAGGCCGAAAGAACGCAGTGCTGGCCGGAATGGAAGGAATTCGACTACACCGTGTCGTACAACAAGCTCTATTTTATCCTGGATGGGGAAGGGTGGGTGAAGATCGGCGATGAGGAGCTGTATCCCGTACCGGGTCAATTGGTTCTGATGCCGGCACGGACGCGGCAATCCTACTCTGTCATCAGCGGCCGTCCCTATCTTAAATACTGGTCTCACTTCTCGGCGACCGTGGGCGATTCCGATGTGTTTTCCTGGCTGAACGTGCCCCATTGCTACGATTTGTCGGGAAACGCGGAGATGCCGGCATTATTCCAGCAGCTCGTCGATGCGCATCGTTCCGATACCCTCGCTGCGCGATTGAGGGAAAAGTCCGTGATGCTGGACATTCTCTCCCGCGTGTTCGAACACCAGCAGCCGCAGATTCATGCGGACAAAATGGAGGATATGGGCAGGCTCCACAAAGTGCAGCAGTACATCAAAAATCATCTGCATGAGGAAATTACGCTGGAGCAGATGGCGGGAACGCTGCATTTGCACCCGAATTATTTTATTAAGTATTTCAAACGGCATTTCGGAATCACGCCGCAAAAATATTTAAGCCTCAAACGGATGGAGCAGGCCAAACTCATGCTGAGGACGACGTCTCTAAGCATCAAGGAAATTGCGGATGCCACCGGTTTTGAATCGGCGAACTATTTCTCGAAAACGTTTCGGAAAGAGGTAGGCTACAGCCCCTCGGAATATCGTAACAATATATAGCAAAAAAGAGGCTGCTCCTGAATTTCGATTCGGGAACGGCCTCTTTTATTCCTAACCGGAATTACCTAAAACCCTTTGCCTCCAAGCGGCTTAAGCCTGAGCGGCTCTGCGCTGGCAATCAGCGCCCGCCCGCGCTGCAGCAGCTCGGACGTATCCGCTCCCTGCAAGGAAGCGGCATGCGCGTCTTGGCTGCTCCACAATTCCGTGACCCATACGGTATTCGGATCGCTGTCCGAGACGTTGACGATATAAAGCTCACAGTCTTCGTTATCGCGAAGCATCGCGGCTGCTTCAAGCAGTATCTCCGCAAGTTCATCCCGTTTGCCCGGATGGGCGATCAGTTTCCCGTACATTGCAAATTTCTCCATGGGTATCATCCTTCCTTTTTGGTCATGCCGATTAACATGCGTTCGTAATGGAGTGCTAGGCTTGTCGTGATCTCGGACAGTTTCAGGACGAGCGAAGCTGGCTCCAGAATGGTTAAAGCTTTGCCGTAGGGGAGAAGGAAGTATGGCACATAGGACGTCAGCGAAGACGTGTCCAGCCCGAAACGAGCCTCGCCATCATGACGCGATACGAGGGTATGCCCAAACAACCAATGCTGGCTCAATTCATTCAGAACATGCTCGTGGGCTTGGATGACAACATCGACCAGGGGTTCCGTGCTGCGTGGATCCGGGAGAAGACTGCCAAGCAAGACATCCTTGGCAGAAAAATCAACGGGCCGCTCAAAGACCAGGTCTGTCGTCTCCAGACCGAGGATCCGGTCCACGCGAAAATTGCGAATCTCTTGGCGCAGACGGCAGTAGCCCGCAGCATACCATTGGCCTTTCCAATGGATAATGCCGTAGGGATCGAAGTCTCGGACGGTTCCGGCGCCTTCTCGGCCCTTCGAATACGTCATCTTCAGGGTTTGTCCCTGTGCCGCGGCATTCTCCAGCGTCTGCAGCAGCGGGCGAAGCCCGTCATGGACAGGAGGCTGCAAAACCGCGATGCCGCTGCTGTGCCGTTCGATCTGATGAAGCTGCTCCTCGTTCGTATAAAGCTTCAGCTTGCCGATCGCCCGCTCCAGCGCGTCCGTGAACGGATAGCCGGTTTCTTTGGCAAAAATCGAGGCATGCACCAAAGCCTTCTGCTCTTCCGCATCAAACATCAGCGGGGACTCGGCGAACGGTCCGAGAATCCGAAAGCCGCCGTTCGGCCCGGAATCGGCGATGATGGGCGCGCCGCTGGCGCATAACGAATCGATGCAGCGGTACACCGTTCGAACATGGATTTCCAGCTCATCGGCGATTTGCTGCGCGGTCATCTTTTTGCCCGAGCGAAGCATCCACAGGATCGACAGCATATTATCCGCTTTGGACATCAAAACGCGCTCCTTCCTTAGGGACGATCCCGACTGTTTACTTTTAAGTAGATTGTATCTTTTTTATACGAGCGGGTCCATGCCCTTGTCGATCCAGGAATCGTAGGTCGGACCGTAGAGCTCGGGAATCCGCAGGCCGGCTTGTCTCATCAGCACCGTCATCTGTCCGCGGTGATGCGCTTGATGAACCAGGGTAAAATGCAGGAATGCCGCATTGGTCCAGGGCTCTCCGTCGAATTCACGGGTAGCGCGAAGATCCTCCTCGCTCCACTGCGACTGAACCGCATCCAGAAGGGCATGCCGGATCCGGCGGTAGCTGTCCGTAATTTCGGCAGCCGAATCGGGAATTTTCTGCTCGCGGGACGGGCCCTCCAATTGCAAACCGAGCATGGTCATGTATTGAATCGACATGACCAAATGCCATGCCAGCTGACCGAGCGTGCGATGCTGCTCCGTCATGGCGGTTTTAAGCGAATCGTCGGTTAAAGCGTTCATGACTTGTTCCGTTATATGCGCCTCTTTTAACCATTCTGTCGTAAAATCCGCTTTGCTCATGTTCATGTGTTAACCCTCGCTTTGGTTTAGGATGTGTGCTGCAAAACGAGTATATTACATCATTCCTGACAGTTACGGTCAGTGATTATAGGCCAAAATAAAAAAATGGGATTTTATGCTCTAAGTATCCATCTTCATTTATAATGAATAAGGCTCAAGGATCATTAAGGATTTTGGATACAGGAGGTGCATGGCATGCAGGAAGCGATTCGTGATATCCCGGGGGCTGATGGATGGATTGTCATTCAAGCGGTTGACAAGGGCTGGTCGGCAGATCGTAAATATTATATTCAGGATATGCAAGGCGAGGAGCGGCTCCTCCGGCTATCCGATATCTCTCAGTTCGAGAGGAAGAAATGGGAATTTGAAACGGTTAAAAAGCTGGATCCCATCGAAATGCGAACGTCTCGCCCGATAGATTTTGGCGTCTGTCATGGTGGCCGGCAAGTGTATTCCCTGTTCACCTGGGTTCCGGGAGAAGATGCAAGGGAGGCGATTCCTTTGCTGGATTCAGAGGAGCAGTACCGGCTTGGCGTTCAGGCCGGCGCATATTTGAACAGGATGCATGGCATTCCGGCTGAAAGCGGATTGGATACGTGGGCGTCTTACTATAATTCAAAAATGGATCGATACATAAAAAATTATGAGAGCTGCGGCATCCGGCTTGCCGGCGCTGAGAACATCGTTCGTTTTATGGAGGCGCACCGGTATTTGCTAGAAGAGCGTCCCGTTGCTTTTCAACATGGGGATTATCATGTCGGCAACATGGTGGTTACGCCTGAAGGGGAACTCGGCATCATTGATTTCAACCGGGCGGACTACGGTGATCCTTGGGAGGAGTTTAACCGGATTACGTGGGATGCCGCGATTAGCCCGTGGTTCGCTTCGGGTCGTATTCATGGATATTTTCAAGGACGAGAGGTGCCGGATTCATTTTTCAGATTAATGGCGCTTTATATCGCAAGCAATCAGATTTCCTCCATTCATTGGGCCATCCCGTTCGGAGAGCAGGAAGTGGAGGTTATGATGAATCAAGCTCAAACCGTGCTGAATTGGTATGATGGATTCCGGACGCATGTGCCCAATTGGTATATAACGAATGCCGAGGTTATGCCAAATCGCCGCGAATAACAGCAATCCGGAAGAATTTAACCAAGCTGCTGCATGATACAATGGCAAAAAACCACAATGGAGGTTTGCACTCATGACATCTGCGGACATTCAGTTTATCGGCGGAAATAATATTGCCATTAAAATTCCGAAGCACAAGTATGAGGAGACCGTGTTTTTTTACAAAGAGGTTTTAAGGCTGCCATATTTGGGCTTCAGGGACGGGTCGCATGCTTTTCAGCACGGCCCGAATACCTTATGGCTGGATTGCATGCTCAACTATTCGCAGCAGGATGTTTGGCTCGAGGTCAATACGGAGGATCCGGAGGAGGCTGCCCGATATTTGAGAGAGCACAGAGTGGACCGCAGGGATGAGGTGGAGGTTTACGAGAACTCGCGGGGCTACTGGATATCGGATCCGTGCGGGACGATCATCCGGGTGAATCCCAGAAAAGCGAGTGAATAGACAGCCTACCCGGTAAATGTGGTTGCCGTTGACTACGCACCCCTTGAGACGGGTGAGGATATGTCGAAGCGTCTAACACGCACCCTGCGAAATTTTAGGCTCACTCCCTAAATTCCATGAACCGGGACACAAAAAACCAAGCATCTCCTATCCAAGATAAAGGATGTGACAGGGAATGCTTGGTTATCTTTTTTCTGTGAAATTATGCTACGGCTTTAGAACGACCTTGGTGCATTCGTCCTCGTGATCGCTGAATATCCGATAGGCATCGCTTGCCTGTTCCAGAGGAAGCCGGTGGGAGATAATCTCCGTCGGATCAAATTCGCCGGCGGTGATCTTCTTGAACAGCTCCGGCATGTAATGAATAACGGGGGCCTGCCCCATGGTAAGGGTAATGTTCCGTTCAAAGATATGGCCGAGCGGGAACATATTGTACAGCGAACCGTATACGCCGGTCAGCTGGACGGTGCCGAATTTGCGCACGGCCTGGATGGCGATATCAATCGCGCTCAACGTTCCGCCTTGGAGCTTCAGCTTTTGGCCGATGGCTTCCATCGTCGACTTCTTCCCGTCCATGCCGACGCAGTCGATCACGATATCCGTGCCGCCTTTGGTGATCTCTCGAATGTACTCGCCCATATCGTCATATTCTTCAAAATTGTAGATCTCCACGTTGTTCAGCCGCTTTGCTTTTTGCAGACGGTAAGGTAGACGGTCCACGGCGATCACCCGCTTTGCGCCTTTCATCCAGGCGAATTTCTGGGTCATCAGGCCAATCGGCCCGCAGCCCAGCACCGTTACGGTATCGCCCGGTTTTACGCCGGCATTCTCCACGCTCCAATAGGCGGTAGGGAGAACGTCGGACAAGAACAGAAGCGCCTCATCCTCCAGCTCGCACGACTCCGGTATGACAAACGGCATAAAGTTCCCGTAGGGCACGCGCAAATATTCAGCTTGTCCGCCGGGGTAGCTTCCGTAGCGTTCGGTGTAACCCAAGTACCCTCCGGCATGGACATCCGGGTTGCCATTGGAATTGTCGCATTGACTCTCCATATCATGATTGCAATAGTAGCAGTGACCGCAAGAAACATTGAACGGAAGAACGACGCGGTCGCCTTTTTTCACGCGGGTTACGTTGGCACCGACCTCTTCTACGATCCCCATGGGCTCGTGGCCGATCACGAAATCTTTAGCCGCGGGCATAGCCCCTAGGTATATATGAAGATCGGAACCGCAAATGGCTGTAGAAGTGATGCGGACGATAATATCATCCTGGGTCCGAATGGATGGATCCTCTACGTGTTTGACCTGAATGTCTTTGGCGCCTTGAAATGTGACTGCTCTCATACGTTCCCTCCTTATGCTTTGTAGAGAAGTTATCTTCTTAAATACCCGATTTCCACTTGTATTAACATCCCCACCGTTATTCATGCATATGCGCTGATACGCGCAAAAACATAGTTTCTTCGCCCAATTTCACTTCTATGGCTTCGGCAACATGGCGCGAGGCAGTAAGTGCGAATCGGTTGTCCGAACCGATGACAAACATGCTTATTTAAGTATATCGGCGCCCTGCACCCTGTTCGCACGGTACGTGGTCCGAGACATGTAACGGCTGTCCACCATATTGTATACTTCGGGCTTTAGCGGACACAGGATACGTTATTTGCTCTGATAAGAGCTAAACTTTGATACTTGCGGACATGAGGTCCGTTATTTGCATAAAAAGTCCGTTTTTTGGCGGCGAAAGGGTTAAATAACGGAACTGGTGTCCGTTACACTTAGAGAATGGCCTGATTTGTGGTAAATAACGGATCTGTAGTCCGATGGGAATGGGGATTACGGCGCTTGTTTGCCGTGGAAACCGCATGTGATGGGATGAAGACACCTGTTAGGTGTGGAAACCACATGTTGTGGTGAAGAGCTGCCTGCTGGTAGGGAAACCACCGCATACATAGGACCGGCAACCATTTAATATGGCACCGTCTGATTGGGGATCTGCAGGTGTTTAGTCGTGTAAACACGTCCTGGCCGCTTTCCGTCGGTAAATCGATGCTCCAACGCCAATAACCGGCTTATGAATGTCAAGTGGCTCCCACGCCAATAACCGGATTATGAATCGCAAGTGGCTCTCATAAAAGCAAAAGAACGCGTATTGGAAAGGATTCAATTATCCCGCCATACGCGTTCTTATTTAGGATGTTACTATGTTACTTTCGGACTGTTGGCGTCACCGTTATACCAGCTTCAAATATTCTACGATCGTCAGCAAGCCCTTATCGAAATTCTCCAAATTAAAATGCTCGTTCGGCGCATGCAGATTCTCGTCCGGCAAGCCGAAGCCCATCATGACGGCAGGGGCGTTCAGCGTGCTGGACAGCTTCTCCACGATCGGAATCGATCCTCCGTCTTTCGTGAACAGTGCACGTGTGCCGTACACGTTCTCGAAGGCATCTGCAGCTTTTTGCAGCATCGGATGGGACGGATCGATATTGAAGGCGAATGCCTTTTCCTTCGGCTGGAAGGTGATCTTGGCGCCAACCGGGGTGTGGGCATGCAGATGCTTCTCGATCGCGTCAAGAACAGCCTGCGGATCCTGATCGGCGACCAAGCGGCAGGTGATTTTCGCATGGGCTTCCTTCGGAATGACCGTTTTGCTGCCTTCTCCCTGGAACCCGCCGTATACGCCGTTCAGCTCAAGGGTAGGACGCGCTCCCACGCGTTCAACGAAGGAGAAGCCTTCTTCGCCGTACAAGGAATCAAGGCCGAGGTCCCGCTTCAGCTTATCCTCGTCGAACTCCTGCTTGGCAAATTCCTCGCGCATTTCGGGCGACAGTTCGAGTACGCCGTCATAAAAGCCATCAACCGCGACGCGGCCCTGCTCGTCATGGAGCGAGGAGAGCAAGGACACCATTGCGTGCAGGGCGTTCGGCACGCCGCCGCCGTATGTACCGGAATGAAGATCGGTGTTGGCTGTTTCCAGGGACAATTCCAGGGAGCACAACCCGCGAAGGCCCGTGGAAATGGCCGGTTTGCCAGGCGCGAGCAGGGATGTATCCGAGATCACGATGGCATCTGCCGCCAGCTTGTCCTTGTTGTTGTCAAGATAGAGCGGCAGGTTGGGGCTGGATACCTCTTCTTCGCCTTCAATGCAGAATTTGATGTTGACCGGAAGCTCCTTTTCTTGCTTCAAAATGGCTTCAACGGCTTTGACATGCAGGAAGAGCTGGCCTTTGTCGTCCGTTGCTCCGCGCGCGTACAATTTGCCGTTGCGGACAGCCGGCTCGAACGGCGGCGTTTCCCACAGATGAAGCGGATCAACGGGCTGAACGTCATAGTGGCCGTAGACGAGCACGGTCGGCTTGCCTTCGGCATGCAGGTAGTCTGCCGTAATAATCGGGTGCCCGGCCGTCTGGTGAACCTCCACATGCTCAAGTCCCGCTTCGGTCAGCTTGCCTGCGAGCCACTCGGCAGCCTTGGCGACATCGCCTTTGTGCTCGGACAAGGCCGAAATGCTCGGAATGGACAACCATTCCTTCAATTCATTCAGATGGGTTTCGCGGTGTTCAGCGAAATACGCTTTATAATCAACGCTCATGAATATGGATCCTCCTTCGATTTACATTGGCATTCGAAAAGATGCCGTATCTTACTATTCTAACCGTTTTTCGGAGAATACGAAATACAGCCGGATCAAATCGGAAACCTGTCTTGAATCTAATCGGGCAGCTGTCATGCAAAATTGTCCAAAAGATTTCTCCACAACATGCGCAGTGCCGGACTGATCAGCTTATTGCGGTGTCGAACCGCATAAATCTGACGTTCAGGCACCCAGGACGGAATAGGTCGTGCATGCAGCTTCCCCTCTGCCACATCCTCTTGTATGGCGGCTTCTGCAATCATGCCGTACCCCAGCCGGAAGCTGAGAATAACGGGAGCATCCGGTCTTCCTAAATCATATAATTCCATATTAAAAAGAAATACGCAGCATTATGACGAATCATGATGCTGCGTATTTCAATGGATGACCCTCCATCACCGAAGGGCTAATCAGAATTTATCCCAGCCATTTCCTATTAGCTGGCGCTGCAGGAATGGCAGCTGCTGCTGTTGCTGAATGAACTGCTGACGCTGTTGTTCTTGTAATTGCTGTTGCGAACGGAACTGCTCTTGTGCTTGAGTTGGTGTGCGCTGCGGTTCAGCAGCATACGTTCCATGCTGCGTTTGATCCTGCGCATTGAAATGCTGCTGGAACAACTGCTGCTGTTGCTGGAACTGCTGTTGCTGTTGCTGCTGAAGGAGCTCATAATCTCGATGGCCAGGCGCTCCTTGATGATAATAGTGCTGATTAAGATGAGACGCGTGAGGCTGATGTTTCATCTGTCCTTGCACTTGCCCTTGCTGCGGGCAGTTTTTTGGCGGCCCGATAACAACCGTGTCGGTAATCGGTGCCAAGGTCTCTTTGACTTTGGCTTCATCCAGGCAGTAGGTGTGAGCAAACACGCTGGCCGGCGTCAATCTCAAGAGATCCGAACCTCCAATGAATTCAGGCACCGGCGCGTCAAAGACCGCGATCAGATGCGTATTGTCAACCGTCGCCATTTCATAATGCCACCAGCCTTGGGGCACGAGCGCAACTTGACCGGGCGTTACCGTGAAGTTCAGCAGCTCTTTCGTAAACGGATTGACAAGGGAAACGATGGCTGAGCCGGAAACGACATATACCAGCTCCGATGCATTTTGATGGATATGAGGCTCCACTACGTTTCCGGTACTGAGATATATATCCAGCAAGGAAGCGTTGCCGAGCGTGTTCAATTCTTTTACGGAGAGAGAATTAATGTAATTTTGACTATCTTTTTTGAAAAACGGGTTATTGCTCATATCGTAAGTAAACCGAACGGACGGTGAGGTGAAATCCATATAAGAGACTGCCACTGTGACTCCTGCCCTTCATCATGTAATAGGCGTTGACCCATAACACACGTTATGCCCATGGGCAAACATCCGTGAGCCCATTTTTAACAATCAGCAGGATGCAAGCCGCCCGTTGACAGGGCGGCTTGCGCTAAACACTCATAGGGTGGAGCAGGCGAGGTCAGGCCGATTTCGGGATGGAAACCGGCGACTTCCGTCCGGCCGAGAAGCTGACGAGTCCTGCCACCAAGCCAAGCGCGAGCACGACTCCCCCGAGCCATGGATGGTATTGAAGCGTGGATGACGTATTAACCATGAAGCCTCCTGCACCCGCTCCTGCGGCTAACCCCAGATGGACAATGGAGGTGTTTAAACTGAGAACCAGATTGGAAGAACCCGGTGCCCGCTGGATAAAATAGCTCTGGACCGCCGGGCCCGCCGCAAACATGGACATCACCATGACTCCCATCAGCGAAAGTCCAATGACCGATTGACCGGCGAGCAGCGGAAGCAGCGCAAATACCGCAATATGAACGAACGTGCTGAGGACAATCACCTTCCCTGCCCCAAAACGGTCGACACCATAACCGCCGAGCCTGGAGCCGATGGCTCCCAATAGGCCAAAGCCGAGCATAATGATGCTGATGCCGGACGGCGCGATGCGAAAAATATCCTGGATAAACGCCGTCACATACGTGAATAGTACCGAATTGCCGGATTCCCGGAAGAACGTAAGCAGCAGGGCGCTGACGATCACGAGACTCCCCAGCACTTTGAATTGCTGGCGGAAGGGAACGGGGGCATCCCCTTGAACATCCGGCAGGAGCCTGATAAGGACAAAAGCGACCAACAGACTGAGCAGAGCCAGCAGCAGAAAAATGGATTGCCAGTTCAGCAGATTCGTGATCCATATGCCGATCGGAACGCCCAGCACCATGGCGCTGCTGAAACCCAGCACGATGGTGCCGATCGCACGGCCTAACGTTTCCGGTGGCACCATTTTGGCTGCGGTACCCATTGCGGCAACGAGATAGACGCCTGAGCTTACGCCAAGAATGACACGGGAAGCCATGAGCATCCATACCTCGGTGCTAAAAAAAGAAACAAGACTGCCGGCAATGAATAGCAGAAGCGAGCCGAGCAGCACCTTTTTTCGATTGATTCGAGCGGTAAGCGAGACCAAAATCGGTGTTCCGATCGCAAAAGCAAGCGAATAGGCGGTAATCAGCTGGCCGGCAAAAGCCAAGGAAATATGAAGATCGTCAGCAATCGCGTACAGAATACCCGAGACGACCAGTTCCGAGGTAGCGGTAAGAAAAACACCGAGCGCCAATAAATATATCGTATATCGATTCATATCCATTATCCTTTCCGTTGGGAGATTGATACCCTCAATCGGATCATGGCTAGCACATGCCGTTTCGGATAGTAAAGCATGAAATCTCTTTGTGTTTGTATTATAAGCAGCACGCATATATGATGTAAGAAGGCAAAGTATTTGGATATTATCCAGTCATTTTGACTAACTTACGATTAGTTAGTGATGGGGTGAGGCAATGGAGCCGGTTAAAGAAGAGTTTCAGGAAAAGCCAGCGTTCAATCATATTTGCTCGGTGCTGCAAATTCTTGGAGCCAAATGGGCGTTCCTTGTCATCGCGCAATTAGCCCAAGGACCGAAACGGTTTAATCAGCTTCACCGGGATGCAGCGATCATCAAGACGCAATCCTTGACGGATGTCCTGCGCCATTTGGAAAGCAGCGGCATTGTGAGACGCGAGGTATTCCCTACCGTTCCGGTCTCCGTGGAGTATTCATTGACCGAGAAGGGGATGGACTTCCTGGATTCTTTGAAGGAGATGGAGAAGTGGGCCGAAAAATGGGGAGTGGAACAATCCTCCTGACGTTCCCGCTGCCGCCAAAATGGTATGATATCAGAAAACTCATTTCCGACGCGTATACAGCGGAAATGAGTTTTCTTTTTTTTGAAAATTTCGTATTCTTATAGATAACATTTTCGAAAATGGGAATGAAGTGATAGGGAGGTGGTTGCCGTTTGCGAATCCATAAGATTAACCTGCTGACCAAATTGTTGATTTCCTATTTGCTCGTGCTGATGTTTCCCGTGATCGTCATCCTGTGTTATTACTATCCCTATTCGGCGGACGTTGTGAAAGAGAAGGAAATGGACTGGAATGCGCATATTACGGAGCAGTTCATGACATCGATGGATACGTTTACCCGGTATGTATACAATTTGCCGTTCGAGCTGGTGCAGAATCGGGAATTCAAGATGTACAAGGCCGAGGAAAGCGACTACCAGCGTGTCCTCATTGCCAATGAGATGAAAAAATACAATGCAACCGATGCATTTATTTACAACACCTTGCTGTATGTAAAGAACATCGGTTATTTGTTTTCCAAAACTGGAAGCGCATACAGTTTGGACGATCTGTCCATTCCGGGCGTCGGTTACTACTATGAAAACTGGGCCGGCGAAGATATGATCCAGACCTTGAATGATCTCGAGTCTCCCATCGTCAGGCCGGTTGAGAACGTGATTGTGCCCGGCAATAACCGGGTTCGAATGCTGACCTTCGTGCAACCGCTGCCGGTAGGAGGCACGAATTCCCCCGGAGCCGTCATGATCATGGTAAGGGAAGATACGATCGTCCGGATGATGAAGTCCGTCTCGGAAACCTATAGCGGCGATTTTTTTGTGTTTGACGGCCAGGGAAGGCGATTGGTATCTTCCCATGATACGTCATACCAATCCTCCGATGACTTCAGGAAGCTTGTGCAGGGCATAGGGGATGAGACATCTTCCTCTTCGGGCATTTATGCGATCAGCGGATCGGATTATTTGGTATCGTCCTCGGTTTCGGACAAGAATGGATGGAAATACGTGAGCCTGCTGCCGGTATCCTCATCCCTTCAGGGCATTCGGACAATTCAGTTGAATACGGCCATCCTGGTCGGCCTGATCCTGCTGCTTGAAGTGTTTATCATCTATATATCGATCCGGAACAACTATCAGCCGATTCGCCGTCTGGTTGATCTTGCCGTTCAAGTCTTCGAACCGCGGGACCGGAAGCCCATGAACGAGATCGATACGATCAAATATACGCTGGAGGAGCTTTCGCTGGCCAACAGCAAGCTTGACGAGCATGTGAAGGGATCGTTGCCGATTATGCGGGATAACCTGCTGTTTGAACTGGTGAGCGGGCATCTTGCAGGCTGGGATGATTTCGAACGGGAAGCAAGAAAGGTCGGCCTCCGGTTTCAGTATGATTACTTCTCGGTTGCCGTACTATGCTGCGAAGCGGATGGAGCAGAGATGGAGAAGATACTGGATTACTGCCGGTGCTATGAAGGACGGCTGCCGGAGGATATCCAAGGTTATTTCTTTAAAAGCATCTATCCGCAGGAATTGATTCTGGTGTGCTCCCATGCGGAGAATGTCCCGCTCACATCCTGCCTGGAACGGATGCAGGATGAAATATTGGAGCACACGGGCCGGCGAACGGTGATCGGCATCGGCAAGCCTGGCGAAGCCCCGTCTCCGCAGGACCTCCATCTCTCTTATCTGCAGGCACTCCGGACGGCGGAGTTTCTGCGCATCCGAAAGACCGACGCCGTGCTGGTCTTTGATAACATTGGGATTCCCCAGACCGGAGCTGTCTCCTATTATGCCGAAATCCTGCAATCCCTCGAGCTTGCAATCCTCAAGAATGATGCAGCCATGCTGGCCTCTCTAGCAGAGAGAATGATCGGTTACCTAAGCAATGACAGCCTGCCGCCACATATGATTCAGAGCGTGTATCTCAATACCGTTACCGTCATCTTCAACGGCCTCCAGCGGTTCCGTCATGACGATCAGAGCCTGCTGCGACTTACGGATGCGGCTTTTAACCATCGTTATACGCTGGAACAGATGATCGGGATCATAAGGGAAAGCTATGCCAAGCTGTGCGATATGATCAAGGAAACCCTCCCCGTTTCCCGGGCGGCAACCCAGGATGAGATCCTGTCCCTGATTGCGGAGAAAGGGATGGATCCGAACTGTTCGCTGCAGATGATGGCCGATTATTTTGATATGTCGGTCTCCAACTTCAGCCATCACTTCAAAAAAACGATGGGGCAAAATTTCAAAGAGCATATCGATCAGCTTCGAATTCAGAAATCCATTCAGCTTCTGCGGGACAGCGAGGAGACGCTCGAAGCCATCTCCCAACAGGTCGGGTACACCAATACCTCGAGTTTTATCCGATCCTTCAAAAAAATGGTGGGCACGACGCCGGGGCAATATCGAAATACGCATAAAGCTTAAAACGAAAGACCGCTGATGCCGATGACAAGGCCGATTACAGCGGTCTTTTATAAACCTGCTTGCTTAGAAGCTATTCCTAGGCAGTTGTTTTACAGGCTAAGATGTTTCAATTTTTGAACATATACAAAATTTGAATTCCATGCGCCGGCTTGTAATGGATGCGTTTACATTTATGGGATGATAGGCGCCTTCAAAAAATGAGGATGCCTGAAAAACTGTCCGTTTACGGTGCTCGCCGCCTTCATTTAGAGTGAAAACTGTCCCAAGGCAAGGCCGACTCAAGGCCGTATACCCCCATGGACCAGACCAACAAACGAAACCAGGAGGTAATGGAATGAAGAAAAGGGTAAACGTTTTCATCTCGCTTGTCGCCATGACGACCATGTTGTTAACAGGCTGCAGCGGGGCCGGAGGCGGCCAGAACGACTCGGCGGAGACTCCCGGAGACCAAACCGGCAGCAAAGTAAAGCTTACCGCTATCATTACCAAGCACCCGCTCACGAAGCCGCTGGCCGAAATGGAGTGGCTGCAAAAGGTTGAGGAGACGGCGGGCGTGGACATCGAATGGCAGGAGATTACCGCGGATTGGGGACAGAAGAAAGGGACGATGCTGGCCAGCGGCGATATTCCGGATCTGTTCATCGGGCCGAACGTCATTACGGATGCAGACTTTGCGCAATTCCAGGGTTTGTTCCAGGATCTATCCGGCATGCTGGAGCAGGCGCCCAACGTACAGAACATGTTTAATGAAAAACCGGATACGAAAATAATCGCCACGCAGTCGGACGGCAAAATCTACGGTCTCCCGAAATATCAGCGGTTCTGGCCCGCTACCGCCAGCAGGCAGTTCATTAACCAGCAGTGGCTGGATCACCTCGGTCTGAGCATGCCGACCACATGGGATGAGCTGTATGAAGTCCTGGTGGCTTTCAAAGAGAAGGATGCCAACGGCAACGGCGATCCGAATGACGAGATTCCGATGGATTGGCCGGGAGGCATCGGCGGATATTTTAACCCCGCGGTGCTCCTGGGCAGCATGGGCATTACGCTGACGGACGGCAGCGGACAAGGTTATTTCGTGGAAGATGGTCAGGTGAAGAACTTCCTGACGGATGAACGGTACAAAACGATGGTGGCATTTCTGAATAAATTGTACAAGGCGGGTCTGATCAACCCGGAAGTGTTCACGCATGATTATACGAAATTTCAATCCATCGCGCGTGGGGAAGGGGATACGGCCAAGGTCGGCTTTACTTGGGGATGGGTGGCGTCCGACCGCTTCGGCGAGCAGCTGGCACCGCAGTATGCTTCCATGCCGCCGATGAAGGTGTCGGCAGATTATGCAGGGAAGCTGTCCTGGAGCTACGATCATTACTCCCTGAATTATGGCACCAACCATATCGTCATGTCCTCCAAGACCAAGAACAAAGAAGCGGCCATGAAATTCATCAACGAGCTTTATGCGCCCGAGGTGGGCATGCAGGTGCTGTTCGGATCCCTCGGACCGAACATTAAAGATAACGGAGACGGTACATATGCCGTTCTGCCTCCGGCCGATGCCAAGATGGATCCGGGCACGTGGAAATGGACCTCGACGATGGCGGACAACGGCGCATTTTATATTCCCGATACCTTAAAGCTGACGCTTGGCACCGATATGCAGGAGGTGCTGGGTCAATCGGAGCCGCTGGAGGCGGCCTTGGACGTGGATCCTGATAAAGACGTGTTCCCCGGCATGTTCATCAAGTATTCCACCATGGACAATAACGCCATGAGCCTGAACAATACGAACGTAATGAATCTGGCGGAATCCAGCTTTGCCAAATGGGTCACCAAGGGCGGCGTGGAAGCCGAATGGGACGCGTATATCAAGGAAAGCGAGAAGGCAGGCCTGAAGCAGAATCTTGAGATTATGCAAAAATATTACGACGATTACATGAATCAAAACTAGGAGGGAGGATATGGGGCCTCGCAAAAGATTGGACACCTTCAGACGTGATTACCAGCTGTGGATTATGATTTTTCCGGCGATTGCCGTCATTCTGTTGTTTAACTACGTGCCGATGTACGGCATCCAGCTTGCGTTTAGGGATTACGATTTCAGCCAAGGCTTGACCGGCGGAGAGTGGCGCGGGCTCGCCTACTTTCAGCAATTCATCGATAGTTACCTGTTCACCGATTTGATGCGAAACACGTTTCTGATCAGTCTGGCCACGATCGTGCTCGGCTTTCCGGCCCCGATCATCTTAGCGCTCATTCTAAACCAGATTCGCCGAAAAAGAATGAAGCAGGTGATGCAGACCACCGTATACCTGCCCCATTTCATATCCATCATCGTGCTGGTCGGGATGCTGAACGTGCTGCTGTCCTCCGAAACCGGCGTTGTCGGTCACTTTATGAAGTCGGTGGGGCTGGGGCATATCAATTTGTTAGCCTCCACCTCGACCTTTATTCCGGTGTACGTGCTCTCCGACATATGGCAGCACTGCGGCTGGAATAGCATTATCTATCTTGCGGCCTTGTCCACCGTGGATCCCCAGCTGTATGATGCAGCCAAGATCGATGGGGCCAGCCGCTGGCAGACGATCCGGTACGTCGATATTCCCGCACTCGTTCCAACCATCATCATCCTGTTCATTCTCAGCATGGGGAATATCCTCGGGACCGGCTTAGAGAAAATATTCCTGATGCAGAATTCGCTGAACCTTCCCGTCTCGGAGGTCATAGCCACCTATGTTTACAAAATCGGGATCATCTCCAACCAGTTCAGCTTGGCTTCGGCTATCGGTTTGTTTAACACGCTCATCAATTTCGTATTTCTGTATGCGATGAACACGATATCGAAGAGAATGTCGGAAACGAGCTTATTCTAATGATTGGGGAAGGAGAAACGGTTGTGGAACATGAAACTGCCAGAATGCGCATCAACGGCAAGGAGCTGGGATTTAAGATCATCTTGGGTTTTCTGTGCGTTTTGATTTTTCTGCTGATTGCGTATCCGCTGTATTTTATCATCATTGCTTCGTTCAGCGACTCAACGCTCGTCTCTACGGGGAAGGTCATGTTTATCCCCAAAAATGTTAGTTTTTTCGGTTACCAGGAAATTTTCAAGGATATGCGGATTTGGACCGGGTACCGAAATACGTTGTTTTACACGGTGTTCGGCACTCTGGTGAACATGCTGTTCACGCTTCCGGCGGCTTATGTGCTGTCCAGAAAGGAATTTCGCGCCAGACGCATCATTATGTTTATTTTTGTGATCACGATGTTCTTCAACGGCGGGCTGATTCCGACCTATTTATTGATGAAGGGTCTTGGCTTGACCAACACGATCTGGGTGTTTATTCTCCCGTTCTCCGTGAATGTGTTTTATTTGATCATTGCGAGGACGTTCTTTGAAAACTCGCTGCCGCAGGAGCTGCATGAAGCCGCCGTCATGGACGGCTGCTCTCACTTTACCTTCTTCTTCAAAGTGGCTTTGCCGCTGTCCAAAGCGCTGGTCTCCGTCATCGGGCTCTATTATTTGGTGGGACATTGGAACGATTTCTTTACGGCGCTGATCTATATCCGGGATACGAAGCTCCAGCCGCTGCAGATCGTTCTGCGGGATATCCTGCTGTCGAACCAGGTATTCTCGAGCGGTGCGGGAACGGGCGGGGATGCCGGAGGGTACGCGCAGCGATATGCCGACCAGATCAAGTACGGCGTCATTATCGTCTCGACGCTTCCGATTCTGCTCATTTATCCGTTTATGCAAAAATATTTCGAGAAAGGCGTCATGATCGGCTCCATTAAAGGGTGACGCGCGGCGATTTTCCGCGATCGTACCCTAAACGTATGAAAACGGTAGGGCAGATCCAAGTGAACAGAACGCAAATAAACAACCCGTATGCCGGAGCAGCATACGGGTTGTTTTCTCAGATAAGGCCCAAAGGAACTAATGCAGGCAAGCTCCAAAATGCGCAGCTCCATCTTCCCAAACGACTTACGATTAACTTATGGCCGTTCTCGGATCATCTCCACGAAATTCATGGCGGCAGCGGATAATGCTTCATGCTTGCGGGTGCAGACCGCAATGATATTTTGCAGCTCGATGCCATCGACGTATACCTGGCTGAGCTCGCCGCGCTCCACGTATTCCCGCACCACGAGCGAAGACACGAAGTTGGCTCCGTATCCGGCAATGACGGCCGTGATCGCTTCGTGCAGGCCGTTGAATTGCAGCGTGATGCGGGGCGAAGGCGCGCTGTGGGTGCGGCATAAGGCAAATAACCTTTCTCGCGTTGAGCTTCCCTCCTCCCGCATGACAAAGGGCTCTCTCATCATCTCGACCAGGGAGATATGCTGATTGGCATAACGGTGGTCGGGGGAGACGACAAACCACAGCTCATCCCGGAACAGCTCCTCAGTCTGTATCGTATCCGGAGATTCCTCAGGGAGGCCGCCGTATATCGCAAGATCCACGTCCATGTTCAGCAGCTGCTTAAGCGCATCGCTGGAATTCGTGGTGGTAATGCTCATTTCGACGTCTTCGTACCGCTGCTTGTATTTTGCGAGCCAGGCCGGCAGAAGAAAATGGGAGGGAAGGTAGGTTGCGGCCAGTCGGATATGCCCCCTCGAACCGCTGCGGTAATCCCGGCAGAATTGTTCGATCTGCTGCTCAACCGAGAAGAGCCTTTTGGCAAGGGGGAGCAGCTCGGCGCCAGCCTGCGTCAATCCGATGCCTCTGCCCTGCGGCTTGAACAGGGTAAGGGAAAGCTCCTTCTCGAATTTCTTAACCTGTGCCGTTATGGCCGGCTGGCTTATATTTAATAATTCGGCAGCCCGGGTGACGCTGCCGGTTGTGGCAATGACGTGAAACAGCCGTAAGGCATGTAAATTCATATGGAGCCGCACTCCTGTCTTATTTATATATTATATTTATATAAATTATTTAATTATATATTATTTTTATAATAATAAATCACATACAATGAATGTGTAAAATCCAATTTGAAGTTTAAGGGAGGAAACAGGCATGAAAGCGAATGCGAATGATGCTGCGACTTGGGGCAAAGTGGACGATTATGTGACGGAACATTTGATTCCTTATGACAAGGTGCTGGAGAAGGTGTTGGCCGCAAACCGGGAGGCAGGCTTGCCTGAGATCGATGTATCTCCCGCTCAGGGCAAGCTGCTGAACGTGATCGTTCAGATCAAGGGAGCGAAACGAATCTTGGAGATTGGTACGCTTGGCGGTTACAGCACGATCTGGATGGCTAGGGCGATCGGGGCAGAAGGGCGGCTGATTTCATTGGAGCTCGATCCGCATCATGCGAAGGTTGCCAAATCCAACGTAGAGTTGGCTGGACTGGAGGATAGGGTCAGCATCCGCGTAGGCGATGCATTGGCGCAGTTGGAGCAACTGGCTAAGGAAAAGGCGGAGCCGTTCGATCTGATCTTCATCGATGCCGATAAACCGAACAATCCGAATTATTTGAAGTGGGCGCTGCAGTTCTCCAAGGCCGGCACCGTCATCATTAGCGATAATGTCATCCGGAACGGAGAAGTCATCGATTATCACAGCACAGACCCTCGGGTGCATGGCATCCGAAAATTCATGGATATGCTGTCGGCAGACTCCTCGATTGCCGGCACGGCCATTCAAACGGTTGGAAGCAAGGGATATGACGGGTTCTATATCGGAATTGTGCAGTAGAGGACATAACGGCCCGTACCATACTCTGAATGCGATAGCCCTGCCCTTACGGAAGAATGGTATGAAGATTCCGATGTTTGGGAGGGAACGACAAAAGGGCTGCATCCCCCGTATGCCTAACGAGGGTGCAGCCCTTTTTATCGTATTCAACATGTTAATTACATCTTCAGGTCATGACCCGTTCTGGAAGCGTCGCCCTGTTCCTTAGGGCTGAACGGCCACCAGTTGGCCCGGCCGAAGATGCGAACCATCACCGGCACGAAGAATGGCAGGAACAGGAGAGCATAAAGCACAAGTCCAACCAAGACGACCGTGGCGATCTGCATCATGGACAATACGCCGGATGGATACATGGCCGCAAAGGTACCGCCAAGAATGACCACCGCGGACAGAATGACCGTGCCCATGTTGCGCATGGCATGGAGAATGGCATCCTGAACGTTCCAGGCTTTGTTCTCGTTGAAGCGTGCCATCAGGAAAATGCTGTAATCCACCCCTAGCGCAATCAGCATCACAAAGCTGAAGAACGGCGTGGCCCAAGTAATGCCGGAATACCCGAAGCCGTGGACGAAGATCATCTCCGTAACGCCGACGGCGGTAAAGTACGTGATGACAAGCGAAATAATCAGGTAGATCGGCATCACGATGGATCGCAGCAGCACGACCAGGATAATGAAGATTCCGCTCAGCATGAGAATCACGGTACGCGTGTAATCTTCATTCGAGATGCTCTGCAAATCGTTGTTGGTGCTGGTAATGCCGCTGATGGCAACCTCGGCGTTCTCCAGCTTCGTGTCTTTTACTGCACGGTCGACGGCTGCCTGAATCTGTTCGACGCTGCCCAGCGCTTCTTCGCTGTACGGATTGGTTGACAGCACCAC
This sequence comes from Bacillus sp. FSL K6-6540, assembly GCF_038007545.1. NCBI lineage: Bacteria > Bacillati > Bacillota > Bacilli > Caryophanales > Bacillaceae > Bacillus > Bacillus sp. FSL K6-6540. The sequence goes on along the minus strand of NZ_JBBOXH010000001.1, from coordinate 5,343,732 downwards.
ATCCAGCGTCATCACTTTGCGGTCATCGGACAAGTAGGTATCGAATACCGTCTGGAATTCTTCGTTCTCCAGGGCTTCCTGCGGGATGAAGAATCCGCTGAGGTCCTCATCCTGAACGTCCTGAATTTGCTGCAGGTAATCCTGAGCGGAATGCAGTCCGTCCGAAATTTGTTTCAGCCCGTCGGCGCTGGAATTCAGTCCTTCCGTCAGCTCTCCGATCTGTCCGGTAAGATCGCCGAACCCGTCGGCAAGCTGCTTCTGGCCGCCTTGCAGCTGGTCCAGTCCGCCCGTAATGGAAGGGATCTGGCTTACGATTTGGCCCTGCCCGTTAGCGGCTTGCGAGAGGCCGGATTGAAGCTCTGCGATCCCGGACACAAGCTGCTGAAGACCGTCGGCAAGCGCCGTTTGCCCTGCGGCTGCCTTGGCGTAGCCGGCGTTGGCTTCCGATAAGCCTGCCGATGCGCCCTTAAGCTGCTCGGAGATCTGTCCCAATCCCGCGGCCAATTCGGCCGTGCCTGCTGCCGTTTGGGTAACGGTGCCTTTAATCGTTTGATAATCGGTATCCTGAACGAGTTCCGGATGGCTGCTCTCCAATCCCGTGAAGGAGCCTTCAAGTCCTTTCAGAGCAGCGGCAACGCCGCCCAACTGTTCCTGGATTCCGGCAACGCCGCCGTTTAGGGCCGCTAATCCGGTGTCGAGCTGCTTGTAGCCTTGAAGCAGCTGGTCGTGGGCAGCAACCAACTCTTTCGCGCTTTGCGCTGCCTTGGCGAGTCCGGCTTTGAGCTCGCCGGCACCGGCGCTTCCGCTTTGAATCCCTTTTTGAATGGCGCTGAGACCCTGACCAAGCTCGGTGATGCCGTCCTTCAGGTCGGCCGTTCCCTTCGTCAGCTCTTGCGCTCCCGCAGCAGCCTCATTCAGCTTCGGCGCATTCTCGCTGAGCTGCTTGCCTGCTTCGGAAAGTCCGTTCTGAATTTGGGTCAGCCCGTCTTTGGACTCTCCCAATCCTTCATTTAACGTTTTGACTTGAGTCGGAATGAGGAAGTCGTTGATTTGCTCGCCGGTTGGTCGCGAAAGTCCGCGAACGCTCGAAACGCCTTCAACCTTTTCCACTTCCCGGCTGATTTTTTCCGCGAGTCCCATGTACTCCGCCGTATCCATCCGGTCATCGTTCTTGATCACGATGGTGGAAGGCAGCGACTGCCCGGGACCGAAGCTGTCCGAAATGATATTAAAGCCCTTGACCGAATCATAACTCGGACCGATTTCCTCCAGGCTGTTAAACGACAGCTTGCCGCTGTACGTAGCGAGGAAGGGCCCGACGATGACGGCCACGACGAGCATGGCGGCCCAAGGACGCTTGAGGGAGAAGGAACCGGCCGCTCCCCATAGTTTATTTTCGCTGTGTTCCAGCTTGCCGCGTGACGGCCAGAAGAGTTTCTTCCCAAGGACCGCCATGAAGAACGGCACGACCGTGACTAACGCAAGAAGCATAACCGCGATGCCGATGGCAACCGCAACCGCGGATTTATACAGAATGAACTTGGATAAACCGATGGCTGCAAAGCCGACGAATACGGCAAGCCCGGAATAAAGCACGGTGCCGCCGGCTTTCCGATAAGTTTCGATAATGGCCGATTGGGTATCTTCGGACGTGGTGAGTTCTTCCTTAAACCGGCTGATCAGCAGGATGCAGTAGTCGGTTCCGATCCCGAACATGACAGCCACCATAAAGATCTGGGTGAAAGTGGATATCGGGAAGTTGAACTGGTCCACGAGAAATGATACGACCGACTGGGACACGAGATAACTGAGCCCCACGGTCAACAGCGGCACGAACGGTGCCACGAAGGAACGGAAAACAACGAACAGGATCAACAGAATAAAGATGACCGTAATATATTCCGTTTTCTTCAGGCCTTCCTCGGAGCTGACGATGGTATCTTCGTTGATGAGACCTTCGCTGGTCAGATAATGATCGGCTTGAACGCCTTCGAGCACCTGATCGACCTTCCCGGGCAGCTCTTTCACGGCTTCCTCGCCCCCGCTGACCTGAAGCGCGACCATGATGGTCTTGCCGTCTTTGGCAATGAGCGTGTCTTCCAGCTCCGTCTGCGTGAACGGTTCATTAATGGAATCGATGTGAAGGCTGTCTTTATTGTCGTTTAAAGCTTGAACGCCCAGCCGGATGCTTTCCTTATCCGCTTCGCTTAACCCGTCGGGTTTGTTGAAGACAAGCGCAACCTGGTTCAGAGTTTCCCCGCCCTCGCCCCCGGAGGCTTCCTTCAGGATTTCAGCCGCGCGCGAAGAGGTATATCCATCCGGCACGGATAGCTGGCCCTTCTCCCGCACCAGGTCCGCCATGGAAGGCGCGAACATAAACAGCGCGACGGCGGCCACCAGCCACAGCACGATGATGGCCCATCTTGCTTTCAGTATAGCTCTCAATTCTTTCTCCCCCCTGATTCAAACATCAATTGCCCCAGTTTCTCGAACATCGAGATAAACATTTCGATATCTTTTTCTTCAAAATGCTGCAGGTAAGGGGAGATGATCTCCCTTATCTGCTCCTGGGCCGATTCAAAAATCGTATGTCCGTACTCCGTTAAAGTCAGATACACCAGCCTGCGATCCGCTTCGTCTCGGGTTCTGTCGATAATGCCGGCATCCACGAGGCGGTTGACGATGGCCGTGACCGAGCTTTTGCCGACCGCGAGCGCTTCCGCCAGATAGGATGAGGTACAGCGATCCATGCCGTTGATCAAGCGTACCACCTGAAACTGGTCGCTGGTGAGGTCTTCGCCGAGCTGCTCTCGGATCTGGGCATTGATCCGCCGCGATACCAGCAGGTAGACATCGACATAGCGGTCGATCCACTGCCTTGCTTTGTCGTTCAATGATAGTTCTCCTCTCAAATAGTTCACGTATGAAATAGTTTCATTAATGAACTATATGGCAGAAGGAAGGAAAAGTCAATCTCAGCATGACAGCACATGCAGACCGCCCCGGAATCAAGCCCTTTGGCAGGTTTGCAAGGCCTTTTGATAAAACGGGCAATGTCCGAGACAAAGAAGGGGTTGGAACGTTATCGCGGGTAATACGAATATCCCGGATACTTTACGACAGGCCACTTCTCCTTGCGCAAAGCGTCGGTGACTTCGTTTCCTACGTTCAGGTTATCCTGGACCAGGTCCCGAGGGGTCAAGGCCATCCATTGATTCAAGGAGATATCCTCGAACCGATCGCTTCTGAACATTTCCAGAAACCATAAGGATTCCGTCCCCGTGTTCTGTATGTAGTGACCGAAGGCAAAAGGCACGTAACCGACGTCGCCGGCTCTGTAATCGAAGGTCCGAGCCGCTCCATTGCCTGCAAATACGGTCATTCGTCCCTGCCCGGTCAAGTAATACTGCCATTCGTCCTGATTCGGATGCCAATGGAGCTCTCTCATGGCGCCAGGTTTGATCTCGACTAACGCGGCAGCAACGGTTTTGGAGATCGGAAAATTGCGGGAATCCACGATCCTTACGCTTCCGCCAGGGGTTATGATCGGTTCTTGCGCCAACAGCCGGTGCTTGAAGCTGAGCGGCACCGTTCCGTAGGGAGACTGCACCTCCTGGCTGGCAAGCGAACCCGGTACCTGGTCTTGAAAAATATAAACCTGCTCCTTAGGGATATGATCAAACGCGTTCTCCGGCACGCCGAAGTTGGCGGACAACACGTCCTTAGGCGTGTGGGCAAACCAGTCGGAGATCGATAAGGTGTTCAGGTCCGAGAAGTGGCCGTCGTCAAAGACCAACAGAAATTCACAGCCATCCTCGAGTCCTTGGATCGAGTGGGGGAGGCCGGCCGGAAAATACCAAAGGTCGCCCGGTCCCACATCCGAGATAAAATTCCTGCCGCTTGCATCCATGGCCGTAATCCTGGCGCTGCCCCATATCATATAGGCCCATTCCGCCTGCTGATGCCAATGCAGCTCCCGAACTCCGCCGGGCGTCAGGCTCATGTTCACGCCGGCCAGCGTGGTTGCAATCGGCAGGTCCCGTACCGTAATTTCCCGCGACCAGCCGCCATGATTCAGCTGCATATGCGTGTCGGAGAACGACATTTTCAGATTCGGCATCAAGCCCGCATCCGTGACCGGAGGGACAAGCATGTCAGGATTCTCGATATCCCTCATCACATCCCGCGGACCATAGTCCGGCCCGCCAGCACCGTCGCTGCGAATCGGCTGGGGTATACGGCCGGCATTTTCTCGTTTCTGGTTCTGATCCTCCATCATCGGTATCTCCCTCCACATGGTTTTTACGAAACGCATCCGTTTAAACTGCCATCCATTAAGTTTATGAGCCGGCGCTTGGCTAATATGTTGAGGAAGCGAGGTTGCCCAGGGAGAGATTCGCAATGACATATCTCACGTTCAATCGAAAAGAGTGTTGACATTTGAAAGCGCTGCACATACAATAGGTCTCAAATAGATCTATGATAGATCTATCATAGATTCAGGAGGGACGAGCATGAACGATAATGAGCTGCTGCTTGCTTTCTATGGCGATGATTTTACGGGTTCGACGGATGCGATGGAGGCGCTGGCCCGAAGCGGTTACCGCACGGTGCTATTTTTGGAAGCTCCTTCACTCGATCGGCTCAAGAAGTTTGAAGGCCTGCGCTGCATAGGGGTAGCGGGCACCAGCAGAGCCAAATCCCCGGAGGATATGGAGGCCGAGCTCCGGCCGGTATTTGAGAAGCTGTCCATGAGCGGCGCGCCGCTCGTTCACTATAAGACGTGCTCTACCTTCGATTCGTCACCGGAGGTTGGCAGTATAGGCCGCGCGATCGGGGTGGCCAGAGACTATTTTTCCGATCAGGTTACGGTTCCGCTGCTGGTCGGAGCGCCACGCCTCGGACGCTATACGCTGTTCGGACAGCATTTTGCGAAAATGCATGATACGGTGTACCGCTTGGACCGGCATCCCGTCATGTCACAGCATCCATCCACGCCGATGCATGAGGCGGATTTGCGTCTTCATCTCGCGGAGCAGACGGCCGATACGATTGCATTGATGGATATTATCGAACTGGATGGAGACCCGGATGCGGTTCTTGACCGATATCGTGATAAACTGGGAGAGAAACCGGGAATTCTGCTGTTCGATGCCTTGGATGAGGACAGGCTCAAGCGGTGCGGCCAGCTGATTCAGGACAGACCCGAAGGGGCGGGGGCATTCGTTGTCGGTTCGTCCGGCGTCGAATACGCTTTGGCTGCCCATTGGGATGAGCTCGGGCTCGCTGCCCCTTCGTCTGAGAAAATCGCGCCCGCAGCGCCCGTCCGGCCTACCGATACGATTCTGGTGGTGTCAGGGAGTGCTTCCCCGGTCAGTCGGCTTCAGATTGAGCGGGCGATAGCCGCAGGCTTCCGCGGCATTCGCATTACGCCGGACGCCATGGAAGATACCCAGGGAACGGCCCGGTCGGAACTTGTTCGACAAGCTGTAGACGTTCTCGCAGAAGGACAAAGCGTTGTGCTCTATACGGCGCTTGGCCCGGAGGATGAAGCGATCGGCGAGACCCGGACGCGATTGAAGGCCATGGGTTTCACTGGAGCGGAAGCGGGCGAGTTTATCGGCAGAAGCCTCGGGAAGTTAACCAAGCAGATCATGGGGCAAGCCAAGCTCGGCCGGATTGTCGTCGCTGGAGGGGACACCTCCGGTTTTGTTACCAGCGAAATGGGCGCCTACGGGCTGGAGATGATATGGGACGTATCCCCGGGAGCTCCGCTCTGCAGGGTATATTCGGACGACGCCAGCCTTGACGGCCTTGAATTGGCTCTCAAGGGCGGGCAGCTGGGATCACCGGATTATTTTATCAGCGTACGGGATGCCGGGTTCCCTGAACCGGATCAATAGCACGGATTAATTGCCAAGATAGGAGAATCAACGAATGACGATGGATAAAAGCAAAGGGACCGCTTCTTCACTTCTGTTAAAAGACGTGGCCTACAATGAAATCAAGGAAAGCATTCTGAACGAGAAGTTCGAGCCGGGGCGTTTCTTGTCCGAGCGTGAATTGATTGAGCTGCTGGGGATGAGCAAGACGCCGATTAAAGCGGCGTTGACGCGGCTTGAAGCCGAGGGCTTTGTCACCGTTTCATCAAAACAGGGCATTATCATCAACGATCTGTCCGTGAACCGGATCGTGGATATCTACGATCTTCGGATCGCGCTGGAGACGTTCAACTGCCAGCAGGTCGAATCCAGGCTTACGCCTGAGCAGATGCAGGAGCTGGAGAGCAATTTAGCCGAAACCGCCGATATCGTCAGCCGGCTTGACGTCAAGAATTTCGCACAGGCCGACCATGATTTCCACCTGATCATTTGCGAGTGTACGGGCAATCAGGAAATCCACAGGGTACTGCTGAACTACCACGATCATCTTCAGCGAATCACCCGCCGGCATCTGCGGAAGGATCCGCACAGGATGGAGAAGTTCCTTGAGGATCATTGGAAGATCTATGAGGCTTTGAAAACCGGCAAGGAGAGCAGCGCCGACGTGATGCGCAAGCATCTGCAGGAATCGAAGCAAGCGCTTTTTATATAACAGAGAGATACGGGATCAGACCGCCATCTTGAATTACTACGAGGGGGAGAGACAATGAAGGCTGTATATGTGGAGGATGCGTACAAAGTTGTCGTTAAAGACGTTGACGTACCGGAGATCGGGGCAGGGGAAGTTCTGATCCGGGTCAAAGCCGCCGGTATTTGCGGATCGGATATTCATACCTACAAAGGACTGCACTTGTTCCGGAAGCCGCCCGTCATTATCGGCCACGAAGTGTCCGGCGAAATCGTGAAGGTGGGCAAGGACGTCACATCTTTCAGGATCGGCGATCGGGTGACCGTGGAGCCCCAGGTCGGCTGCGGCAAATGCGATTACTGCCTGACGGGAAGAACGAATTACTGCGCCGAACGGGGAGCGCCGGGCCTCAAGGGCTGGTACGGTTCGATGGCCGAGTATTTCGCGGCGCCGGAAGCATGCGTATTCAAACTGCCGGATCAGCTGGACCATGAGCTGGGCGTGCTGGTTGAGCCCTTCGCGGTAGGGGTCCATGCGGTACGCAAGGCCGGGATCGAAGTCGGAGACAAGGTCGCCATCCTAGGTGCCGGACCGATCGGGCTGCTCGCCACGACGGCTGCCAAGGCTGCCGGCGCTACCACGCTCATGGTGACGGACGTCATGGATTATGCGCTAGCATCCGCGAAAGATATGGGGGCGACCCATACCCTGAACATTCGCGGCAAAGAACATTGGACCGAGGAAGCCAAGAAGGAGATTGCCGGCGAGTTCGATAAGGTGCTGATTGCTGCCGGGGTACCCGGGATCGTGGATGATGCCCTTGCCTTGCTTCGCAAAGGCGGCCGCTGCGTAACGATCGCCATGTTCCATGGCACGCAAACCTTCGATATCGTGAATCTGCAGCAGACCGAGAAGGAGATTGTGGGCTGCATGACGTACACACGCGAGGATACCATTTCCGCCATCGATTTGTTGGCAAGCGGAGCGGTGGACGTCAGAGCCGTCATATCCCACCGGCTGCCTTATGAAGATGCCGCGGAAGGGTTCCGCCTGGTCGACAAGAAGGAGGACTCATCCCTGAAGGTCATCGTCACCTTTTAATTACCAACATATCCCCGCAGCTTCTGCTTTCAGTGGCGGAGGCTGCAGGAACTTCATATCAGATTGGGGGAACGACAAATGTGGAAAAGACTCGCAGTTGTCATGGTGGCTGCACTGCTCATTGTAAGCGCTTTATTTATGACGAAGCCGAATACGGATGATGGCCCGATCAAGCTAAGGCTAGGTCACATTACGGGCGAATCCGATCCGTGGCATCTGGGCGCGCTCAAGTTTGCGGAGCTGGTCAAGGAGAAAACGGGCGGCGAGATTGAGGTAGAGGTGTACGCCAGCTCGATGCTCGGGAATGACCGTGACCTGATCGAGGGGATGCAGATCGGGTCCGTGGATTTTGCCCTACCGGCGGGCGTGTTATCGAATTTCTACAGTCCTTATGCCATCTTGGAGCTGCCGTATTTGTTCCGGGACAAGCAGCATTTGGAGAACGTGCTCTATGGAGACGTCGGCGATGAACTGAAGCAGAGCCTGCTTGACAATGCCGAGGTCCGCGGCCTGGAGTTCTGGATGAGAACCCCGCGCGAGCTGACGGCCAACAAGAAGATCGAAACGCCCAGCGATCTGCGCGGCTTGAAAATCCGCGTGCCGGAAATTCCGGCTTCCATTGCGGCTTGGGAGGCGATGGGCGCGACGCCGACGCCTATGGCTTTTGGCGAAGTGTATTCATCGCTTCAAACCGGGGTTATTGACGCGCAGGAAAATCCAGTTGCTTTTACCGCCAGCTCCAAGATTCAGGAAGTCCAGAAGTATATGATGATGACCGATCATGTATACGGTTACGTGATGCTCGCGATGAGTGAAGTGACGTATCAACGCTTGAATGAGTCTCAGCGTCAGGCTATTGAAGAAGCGGCCAAGGAAGCAACGGAATACGAGAATCAGCTGGTCTTTGAACAGGAAGAGCAGATTATCAATGAGCTTAAGGATTTCGGTACGGAGTTCGTGGAAGTGGATAAGGGACCGTTCGAAGCGGCGGCCAAATCGGTGCATGAACGCTTTGCCAACCTGTACGGAAGAGAGCTGTACGACAAAATCATCAACACGCCATAACCATTTTTTCTTCAAGAGGGGGGATAAGCCATGCGGCAGACATTAAAAGCGATCGATACGCTCAACAAACTCGTGGGCATCGCAGTGGCCATGATCCTGGGTGTCATGTCCATCCTGATTATCATGCAGATTATTTACCGGATTGTCGGGTATCCGCTTCACTGGTCCGAGGAGCTAGCCAGATACTTGATGGTATACCTTGTTTTCCTGGGTTCCTCGCTGGCGCTGCGCCATCATCGGCTGGTAGCGATCGAGCTGCTGCCGGAACTCGTGAGTGAAGTCAACCGAAAGGTGATTCGCATCACCGTCATGGCGATATGCATCGTGTTTTTCGTTCTTTTGCTGGTCCAGGGCATCGATATTTTGAACCGGGTCTCCGTGCAATCGTCGGCAGCGATGGGGCTTAGCATGTCGGTTCCATATGCAGCTATTCCGATTGGCGCGGTGCTGCTCATCATCAATGCGGTAGCGGTCATTCTGGAAACGATCGTTTCCGATACAATTCCGCCAGCGAAGGAGGAAGGTCTATAATGCCTATCGTATTATTCGGATGTTTGATCCTATTCTTCGCCATCAGCGTTCCGATTGCCGTCTCGATGGGAATGGCGTCTGCGGTAGCGATCTGGTGGGAAGGCGGTACGCCGCTGCTTGTACTCGTCCAGCGTTCGTTCACGTCAACGGATTCATTCCCGCTCATGGCGATTCCGTTCTTCGTATTCGCGGGCACCTTGATGGAATTCGGCGGAATTTCAAGACGGCTGGTGAATCTGGCGAATGCACTTACAGGCCATTTGCCAGGCGGACTTGGACTCGTAACGATTGTAACCTCGATGTTCTTTGCCGCCATTTCCGGTTCCTCCGCCGCGGCAACCGCGGCGCTTGGCAGCATCCTAATCCCGGCTATGATCTCCCGGGGCTATCATAAGAACTTTACGGGTGCCCTTCAAGCGACGTCCGGTGAGCTGGGGGTTATCATTCCGCCAAGCATCCCGTTGATTCTATACGGGGTCGCTGCCGAAACATCGATCGGCGATCTGTTTATGGCGGGGCTTATTCCAGGAATTATGATTGGTGTATCGCTGATGATTGCCGTTTATATCATTGCGAAACGAAAAGGCTATGCACGCGAGAAGAGAAAGACTCCAGGTGAAGTATGGCAGGCTTTCAAGGAATCCTTCTGGGCGGTCCTTATGCCGATCATCATTCTCGGCGGAATATACGGCGGCATCTTCACGCCGACCGAAGCGGCGGGCGTAGCCGTAGCGTATGCGTTCATCGTTGGCGTATTTGTGTATAAGGAGATTAAATTCTCCAAGCTGATCAACATTCTGACGCAATCCACGATTACGACTTCCGTCATCATGTTCATCATTGCAAGCGCAGGATTGTTCAGCTGGATCATGACGCGGGAAGGAATTCCGCAGGCGGTTGCAGGCTTCTTCGTGAACATATCCGACAACCCGATCGTGTTCCTGCTGCTGGTCAACGTGTTCCTGCTCATCGTGGGCATGTTCATGGAGTCCAATGCATCCATCATCATTCTGGCACCTCTGCTGGCGCCGGTAGCGGCCGAGTTCGGCATCGACCCGACGCATTTCGGCATCATCATGATCGTGAACCTGGCGATCGGGATGTGCACGCCGCCGCTCGGCATCAATCTGTTCATATCGGCCCAAATCGCGAAGATCCGGCTGGATCAAATTACAAGGGGCATGGTGCCGTTCTATATCGTGTTGATCATTGACCTGATGCTGATTACGTATCTTCCGCAATTGTCGATGTTCCTGCCGAACCTGTTAGGCGGCAAATAGCGGTATGCGGGTACTCGTCTTATAAGTAGTTATTGGTTGTAAAATAGGTATTGAAATACAGGAGGTATTGATCATGGCTAGCGCGGAAACGATTAGAAAAGAATTGCAGCACACCGGCAAATATATGATGCAATATGACCTTGCATGGGGCAATGCAGGGAATATCTCCGCCAGAACGGAAGGGGACCGTTACGTGGTTACGGCGAGCGGGACGTTCCTTGGCGAATTGGAGGAAGCGGACTTGATCGAATGCGATTTGTCCGGAAACGTATATGGCGCAGAGGGCCGCAAACCTTCCAAGGAAACGCCCATGCACCGGGCGATTTACGAGAGCCGACCGGAGATCGGGGCGGTGCTCCATGCTTCTCCGTTCTACACAACGCTGATTGCCTGCTCCGACCTGGAGCTCCCCTCCAATATGTTCGTCGAGACGATGTATTATCTCGAGCGGATCGAACGCGTGCCTTATTATCATCCGGGGAGCGACGCGCTGGGCGAGGGCGTTCGGGAAAAGGCCAAGCTTGCCAACGTGCTGCTTTTAGAAAACCATGGCGTGGTGGTGTACGATACGACCATTCGCGAAGCGCGGATGGCCCTGCAGACGTTGGAGGTGGCCAGCCGGATGCTGATTACTTCGATGAGCGCCAAGGTTGGGATTCAGGGTCTTGGCCCAGAGACGGAGCGGGATTTCCTGGAGAAGGCAGGTTATAAGCCAAGGCGCAACTGGAGCTTGTAGGATAGCCAATTAATACGAATCGAAATGCCGTCGGAAGATCGGATCCGGCGGCATTTTTTCTTGTAAATGAAGTTTTTGGCGAGGCTAACCAACTCAACTGTTGTAAGAATAACCGCTAAATGCGGCCTGACTGCCGAGAAAGTACGTCGATAGACGCGTTTCTTGTATAGTTCTGCAAGCTGCGGCTTGAAATGTTGGGCAGTCGCTGTTTTTTTCTGCAATGCACGTTATCGGAGCCTACGTATTTATGCGGTGCGGCGCGATTCGTTTCCCAAGCGTTAAACCAAACCAGACCAGAAACAGAATGAGAGGCAGGGAGATCAGGGTTCCCATCGCGAATGCCGTGGCATCCACGATTCCAGTGGACAGCAGGCGGTTGAGCGCATAAATTCCGTAAGGAATTTCAAGGACCGCAGCTGTAATGACGCCAGGGGTGTATGTCTTCAGCGCGATTGAGGCACCCACATGTTTCACGCCGTCCAGCAGGAACACCGTAACGAACCCCGCGAACAGGCCGTTGAACGGGCTGCCGATATCGAAGGTGCGCGCCGTTAGAAACGTTACGCAGGTGAGGATAGATCCGATCAGCAGCACGGCAAAGGAGAATTGCAGGGTGATGTTCTTATCCCACGGAATGGAGACGGGCGAAAATTTCGTGATCCAGGGGCTGTTCTTGTTCTTCCTGAGCCACCATTCCATCGTGGCAATCTCTTCTCCGTCGTGAATGAAAAATACAACCGGCAGCAGCCACAACAACATGACGAAATTCCAATCTGGCATGAATGACAGCAAAATCCTCATTTCTCCCTTCAATCTAACCATATTAGCGATGCCTAACGAAAAGAAACTGAGTAAACACTCAAATTGTGAAGATAAAAGAAGCCGATGCAGCATGTTCTATACGGCCATCAGCTATTTGTATACATCGTTTTTCACGGAGAGAAAACGTCATGATCCGGTTCTTCGTTCATCCCATGCAGCAGCAGCCGGACGAGCTCGCGAATATAGGATTCGTCCCCGAGCGGGAGCGCTTCCTCTCCGAAACGGAAATGGAGCATGCAATAGACCAGGATGGACGAGGTCATCATCATCATGGCAACCTGAACCGTGTGTTCCGGTTGATGATTGGATCCCGCCGCCTGTTTGAGCATGCTGCTGCCTGCTGTCCCAAAACCACCGATCAGCCGCGAAACCTCTTTTGATACCTCGGCATCCCTTATGAGTTCAGGTGACCAGATGAGCATCAGATAATCCATGTTCGTCCTGAGGAACTGGAGATATGCGATGCCGTATTGAAACAGGGCCTCGTCCGCAGGAAGCTTCGACAATTCACCTGCATCCTCTTGAAGCTGCGCAGCAAAGGAAAAATTGTTCACAAGAAAGAGCAGCAGCTTCCGTTTATCTCCAAAGTGGTAGAAGATCAGCCCTTCGGCCACGCCGCTTTCGGCCGCAATCTCTTTGGTTGTCGTTGCATGGAATCCCTGCTGGGAGAACAGCTTCAGAGCGGCGTTCAATATCCGTTCCTTCTTGGCATTTCGACGGGTTGTTGTAGGCATAGTCAGATGTCTTTCTCCTTTGGAATGAAATAGGCAAAACTTCCTTGTGGAGCTTCCGGTTTCTATGGATGCTAAATAGTCATGAGTGATGAATTCAAAATACTGAGTGTTTACTCAAAAGTATAATCATTCCCCAAATATTGTCAACCCTCGAAGTATCACCGCAGGGACTGTTCATTGTGGTCTTGTTCTACCAAGGTGCACGGACAGACAACGTGCCCAAGTGGAATAGCCAGAGAGTGAAACGGCGCTGCAGGGTTTGAAATTTCGATATCATAAAAAACCACGTCGTTTACGACGTGGTTATGTCTCTCTTACCGTGATCCGCGTAATATTCGACGAGGTAATCGCGGAAGGAAATCGCGGCCTTGGACAAGTATCTGGATTCCAGCCATGCGATTTGGAATACCCGGCGTGCGAGAGGTTCTTGAATGCTGAGCTTCGTCAGCTTTAATTCCTCGCTGCTTCTGCATTCCCCGATTAAAGCCACGCCAAACCCCGAACGGACCAGATCGGCGATGGTCCCGGGGTCTTCCACCTCGCAGACGACCTTCGGTTGAAAACCGGCTTGTTTGCAAAACTCGTTATTCATCTTCTGATACGGATGGCCCTCTTTATAACCCACAAAGGATTCTCCGGCAGCCTCGCTTAAGCGGATGCGATTGTTTCCGGCTAAGCGGTGGGTGGGGGGGACTGCCAAGAACACTTCTTCCACGTGCAATGGCAAGCTGCGTATATCCGGATGCCGAACGGGCATGGAGGTCAGAAAGAAGTCCACTTCATTATGTTCAATCGTCTGAACCATATCCTCCATCGAGGACTGGATAATATGAAAGTTGACCTTCGGATGTTCGCGCAGAAACAAGCGTAAAGGCTCGCGGAGCTGCTCCATGTTGGACAAGGCCAAATGAATGCGCCCATGCTCCAGCCCCGCAAGATCTTCCACTTCCCGCCTTCCCTCTTCCAGCAGCTGCAGGGCAGCTTTGGCTTTCGCCAAAAATGCTCTGCCGAACGGATTAAGGCGGATTTGCCTGCCTTGGCGTTCAAATAACGGAACCCCGAGATTCTCTTCGAGTCTGGAGATCGTCTTGCTGAGCGCCGGCTGAGCAATATGGAGCTCCTCTGCGGCTTTGGTCATATGTTCAAGCCTTGCTACGGTAACAAAATACTTCAGCTGCAACATTTCCATTACGGTTCACCGTCCCTGCTTATATACTCCAGTATATATATACATAGATTATTTTGTATTTTTTATTATCTATCGATGATTATAGAATGGTCTCAGAAACAAGATCAAGGGATGTATGAAAGGATGATCGATATGAAAGCAGCTGCGTTCAGTACGATTGGACCGCCGGAAGTTTTGCGCGTTATGGACTTCGAAGATCCCAAGGCCGGCAACGGCCAGATAAGAGTTAACATCAAGGCTGCAGGCGTGCAGCCGGCCGACTGCGGAATCAGGGGGAGCGGCTGGGCGCCGCCCGGGGTGACATTGCGGATGCCGCAAATCCTCGGCAACGAATTCGCCGGAACGGTTGATCAGGTAGGAGAGGGAGTGACGGAATTTGAAGTTGGGGATGACGTCATTGGCTGGTCACTACTCGCCTGCTACGCTGAATATGTCGTGGTCAGCGCAGACCAAGTTGTACGGAAACCCGATTCGATGCCATGGGAGGAAGCGGGTGCCTTGACCGCATCAGGGCAAACCGCCCATACGGCACTTGGGATGCTAGGGGTTGGCCATAAGGATACGGTTTTGATTCATGCGGCAGCGGGGGGAGTCGGCTCCTTTGCCGTCCAGATCGCTCGAGCCTGGGGAGCGCGGGTCATCGGGACCGCAAGCGAGGGAAATCATGATTATCTTCGTTCGCTGGGCGCCGTTCCCGTTGTTTATGGACCAGGCCTTGTAGACCGGGTCAAGGCTTGCGCCCCCGAGGGAGTGACAGCCGCGCTGGATGCCGCCGGCGAAGAAGCGCTGCGGGCCTCGGTGGAGCTTGTCGGCGACCGAAGCCGCATCGGAACGATCGTGGCCTTCGATCTGGTAGAAGAATTGGGGGTGCGCCCGATCCGCAGCCAGCGCTCCAAGGATCGATTAGCGGAACTGGTCCAAATGTATGAACAAGGGAAGCTGAAAATCCATGTGTCGCAGACGTTCTCGCTGAGCGAAGCGGCGGAAGCGCATCGTGCCGTGGAATCCGGTCATGTTTGGGGAAAGGTCGTGCTGCGGATAGACCAGCCATGAGAACCATGATTTAGAGAAAAGGGTTGTTCCAAGAGTAGATCTTTTACTGCGGCAACTCCCTTTTCTTTTCTTTAGCTTTGTCCCCGAATTTCTACCGTTACAAAACCATGATTGAAATTTGGAGGCAACAGCGATTGGAAGAATGATCCGTACGTGCAGCGTCATACAAAAGACGGAGGGGGCGTCCCAGACTAAGGTCCAGGAAGAAACTGGTCCGCGGCAGCGTGTGAACTTTTCCCTCCACGATATAATGGACATATACATAAACAGGAATGGACGTGGAGGATTTGAAGAGAAAACAGAGCATGATGGCCGTGAAAATTTCGTCGCTGTTGATATTTGCCGTGCTGGTCGGATGCGACGCTGCCCAAAATGCCGATGAAGCGGTAAACCGGGAGCTTGATAAATTAGCGGGAATCGGGAACATAGCCGGCGAATCAGCGATAGCCATCAGCGATCAAGTAAAGCGGGAAGGGAAGGAGTTCGAATGGACGACGGCTCAGGAAGCCGGCACGGCCGAGGGACTGGTCATCGACCATGCCGTAGGCAATATCGAGCTTATCGCGGTACAAGGTAGCGAGGTCAACGTGAAAACAACCGTATGGTTCAACGACAGTTTTTTCAAGAACGATAACATTCGCACCCAGGTGACGGAGCAGGCCGCTACCTCCTTGGCGCTCCAGGACGGCATGCTGGAATTAAGGACGCATCCTAGAGACGATTCCAACATTAGCCTGTGGGACTGGTCGCAGAAGCAGTTCGGCGATTCCGGATTCATGATTGATTATGTGATCGAGGTACCGGAAGCCCTACAGAATATCCGTATCAAAAATGATGTCGGGAAGGTAAGGGTGAACGAGTTGAAGGGGGCTTTCGAGCTGCAGCTGGGAGCCGGGGAAGTTCAGCTCAACCAAACGGAAATCACGGGCAGCTCCAGGATCGTATCCGAAGCGGGCAGCATCAAGCTGGATATTGGGCAGATCGACCAGGACGGCTCGCTGACGGCCAACACATCGGCAGGCAGCATCACCGCTGCGTTCGCGCCGTCCATGAAATATACGCTGAATACCGAAACCGAGCTTGGACAGATTACAGGAGCAAGCCGGGGACAGAGCGACGTCAACGGCGGCGGAGCGAAAATATCCCTGACGACCTCGATCGGTTCCATCAAGGTTAATCCATAAGCGGCACATACACACAAACAAACCCGGATGAGGCTCCGGGTTTGTTTTTTTGTTACAGCAATAGCCAATGAGCGAATGGATAGCGAATTACATTAACTTCAATACTTGGCACAATTGATATAAGTAGTGTACGCCGCGTATCTGGTTATGATTGAGGTGATTGAGGTACACCAGCGTGTCCTTGAGCACCCGTCTGGCGTTATGAACCTGATGATGCTCGAGCTCATGCAGGACGTCCTTGATGACTTCAAGCGGGTAATTGGCTGAGCGGAGAATCCGAATGATCATAATCTGCCGGATTTGGGCACCATCGAATTTCCGGTAGCCGTTATCCTGATCCCGCGGCAGGATAAGAACGCCTTCCTTCTCCCAATGGCGGATGGCCGAGGAGGGAACGCCGATCTCGGCCGCAACCTCCCCGATGGTCAGCTCTTTCTTGCGGCCTCGGGCATCGACTGCGTCAAGCTGCTCCGTTTCCAGAATGCGGATGGTCCGCTCCGCAAGGATTTTATCCTGCTGGAGGCGGGCTTGCACCTCGCTTACGATCCAGAGCGCATCATCCAGCTCCCTTTCCTGCAGCTTCTTCATGACTTGCTTCGTCACGTCTACGCCGAAACCGGGAAACATGGCGCGGATGCACTCGAAATAAGCGACATGCTCCTCGGTATATAACCGGTAGCCGTTCGGCGCACGCTCGGCAGGAGGGACAATTCCCCATTTCTCATAGTGCTTGAGCGCACTTGTGGTAATCCCGAGTTTCTTGGCGATATCAATCGGTCGGATGCCCATGATGTCCCCCCTACTTCATCCGGATCTGCCTGAATCCTTACTTATTGGGGGATTGTATCATGAAGTGCGTTTCCGAGAAAAGACGGATGAAAAAATAACCTGTCACCTTTGGTTTGAATCATGCTCAGAATCATTGCCGTTCCAAAAATGCCCGGATGTATTGAACGATTTCCGGTCCATGGGATTCCAATGCAAAATGACCGGCACCCTTCAGAAGATGCAGCTCGGCATTAGGCAAATCACGCAGATACGGATGGGCTCCGTTCTCAGGGAAGATGTGGTCGCCTTGCCCCCACACAATCAGGGTTGGCGGCTGAGCATTGCGGAAATATTGCTGCCAAGCCGGATACAAGGGAGGATTCGATCCGTAATCCAGGAACAAATCCAGTTGAATATCCTGGTTGCCGGGACGGTCGAGCAGCGCTTGATCCAAGGTATAAGTGTCCGGGCTGATGAGCGAGGCGTCATCGACTCCATGCGTATACTGCCACTTCGTTGCCTCGATGCTGGTAAGCCAGCGCAGAGCCTCGCGTTTATCCGGGTTTGCCGGATCTTCCCAGTAAGCTTTAATGGGATTCCAGAATTCTTCGAGTCCCTCATCGTAGGCGTTCCCGTTCTGAATGATCAGGCCTCGGATCCGCTCGGGATGTCGCGCCGCGATCCGGAACCCGACGGGTGCACCATAGTCCATCAAGTACATATAGAAGGTCTGGATATTTAATTGTGCCAGCAATTCTTCGATGAGCTGACTGAAATGGTCAAAGCTGTAACGGAACTGATCATGGTCTGGCGCGCTGCTGTAACCAAATCCCGGATAATCAGGTGCGATCACATGATACTGATCGGCAAGGGACGGAATCAATTGACGATACATATGGCTGGAAGTCGGGAAACCATGCAGCAGTAATACGACAGGCGAGCCGGGAGCTCCTGCTTCACGGTAAAAAATGTCCAAACCGTTGATTTGAGCCGTATGATACTGGATTTTATTTTCCATTGGATAAACGCCTCCTTGAATACCTGCGATTTTTTTATGAAGCGATTGCTATGTAGATCCTTTTGACTGGTCGTCATTTATTTGTAGAACACTTCCCTCCTTTTTATTAACCATCATAACTCATTTAAGGGTATTATATATCCCGAATATTAACCTGTAAAGTTTTGTTTTGGGTATTAAAAAAGGAATCTTAGACGGTATATCTAAGATTCCTTCGTTTGTTGTTTCTGACGCTCCAGATAGGCAGCGACCTTCATGCGGTTTCCGCATGTTTTGGGGCTGCACCAGCGCCTTGTGCCGTTTTTGCTATTGTCGTAAAAGCGAAGCACGCACGCCGGATTTTCGCATTTTTTCACCAGCTTCAAGTCATGGGTCGTTAAAAAATCAACGGCAGATGCGGCGATCGGGCTCAGCAGGTCCAGCGGCTTCCGAAAAAGCATCCGGCTTTTGCGGCTGTACGCGCTGTCTTCGGCCACAAGCACGGTACGCATGATTTGCTCCTTCAGCAGCCCGTTGATGAACTGCAGGCTTGCTTCGGTTGAACTCTCGTTCGCACTGCCCGGCTGAATCAGATGAAAGATGTGGTGGCGGAGCAATCTGGCGGACTCCACGATCCGGGCTTCCTCCTCGTTGCCGTTATATACCGCCTTGCGCAGGTTGCGTTCCGCCTCCGACAGCAGGTTCGCCTTCACCATCCAATCCATTAAAGAATCGAAAGTATCCAGCAAATCCAGCGGCTGAGCGTTGACAGCGATCTTGGTATTCACGAAATCCAGCACGGGATGGTTGCCAATAAAATAAAATTCGGGTGCGATTTTTTTCGGCATGGGTACCTCTCCTCTGAACACACGATACGTAGCGTAGATATTTATAGCCTATTATAAAGTCAATTGCGGTGCACAGACAACCAACAGGGCTTCAAACATTGTACATAAACCTTAAAGCTCCGTGACGGCTTTCGCCGTTAAAAACAGTGGTGGAGCAACCTTCGCAGGATTGAAATTTTGTACTTGCATCAATGTTGTAAGATGGGTTTGTAAAATGAAGGAGGTAGGGAAGATGGAAGGAACGATTAAGATTCGCGGTGCCAGGGAGAACAATCTGAAAAATGTTTCGCTTGAGATTCCAAAATACAAACTGGTCGTCATGACAGGTCCGTCCGGCTCGGGGAAGTCTACGCTGGCCATGGATACGCTGCAGCGGGAATGTCAGCGGCAGTACATGGAATCCATGGGCATGGTGTCGGACTCGGTCAGCAAGCCGAAGGTGGATTCGATTGAAGGGCTCTCCCCGTCGATCAGCGTGGGTCAGCACATTACGAACCGAAACCCGAGATCCACCATCGGAACGGTGACGGATATCTACACGCTGCTCCGGATACTGTTTGCCAAGCTTGGGGAACGAAGCTGTCCTTCCTGCGGCGACAGGGTGATACCGAGCGTGGACGGAGAAGCCTATCACGGTCCCTCTGACGAGGAAGAGATCAGCGATTCCCACGAGACGGTTCATTGTAGGCGATGCGGTCATGGTCTCGACAAATTGACGATGTCGCATTTTTCCTTTAACAAGCCGGAAGGCGCATGCGAAACGTGCAGCGGACTCGGTCAAACGGTCAGCCTGAACCTGGATGCCGTGTTCCAGCTTGACTTAAGCCTAAGAGACGGCGGGGTGGCAATATGGTACAGCGCTCTCACCGATTATAACATCAGCATTCTGAAAGCAGCAGCCAAATATTACGGGTTTGTGTTCGATGAGTTTATGCCGCTTCGGGATTATGGCGACGTTCAGCGCGATCTCCTGTATTACGGCGTGGAGAGCGAGCCGTTCAGCCGGCATTTTCCTGACGTGAAGCCGCCGAAGTCCGTAGGACAAGGCAAGTACGAGGGCGTAGTCACCGGAATATGGAGAAGGTACCGGGAGAAGGGGAGCGAGTCCGGGGAAGCGTCCCTGTTTCATGAGCATGTCTGTCCGGATTGCCACGGAACAAAGCTGAAGGAGGACAGCCGCCGCGTCCGGATTGACGGCGTCTCCATTAACGAAGTTAACGCCTGGTCGATCGGGGAAGCCTTGAACTGGATGGAGGCACTGCTGAAGAAGCTGACGGCGGACCAATTAATGATTGTGGAACCGCTCATTCATGATTCCGTCGTGAGACTAAAGCGCATCATGGATGTCGGGCTGGGTTACATGTCCATGGAGAGGCAGGTCGTCACGATGTCGGGCGGGGAAGCCCAGAGGCTGCGGCTCGCATCGATTCTGGGATCAGGCCTCACGGGGGTACTTTACATTTTGGACGAACCGACAACGGGACTGCATCCCAAAGATACCAGGGGACTTATCCAGGTTCTGAAGCAACTGAGGGATCTCGGCAACACGGTGCTTGTCATTGAGCATGACGAAGAAGTGATGCGGGCCGCCGATCATATCATTGATATCGGACCGGGTGCGGGAACGATGGGCGGCACGGTCGTCGGTCAAGGAACGCTGGAGGAATTGATCCGCAATCCCCAGTCCGTGACCGGATCGTATTTCCGGGATCACACGATGCTGGCGGCTCCGAGTCGGCGTAGGACTGGAAACGGCAACCTGCTGACGATCGAGGACGCACATCTGAGAAATCTGAAACATATTACGACCTCTTTCCCGCTAGGCTGTCTTATATCGGTGACAGGCGTATCGGGATCTGGTAAATCCACGCTTTTATTCGATCTTCTGGCGGAATCCGGAAGCGATCAATCAACTCCAATCGGCTGCAAAGCCATCACGGGCTGGGAATCGGTGGGACAGCTGATCAAGGTTGACCAATCGCCGGTATCCCGAATGCAGCGCTCTAACATTGCTACCTATACGGATGTTTACACTCATATCAGAAACTGGTACGCCAGCTTGCCGGAAGCTAAACAGAATCATTTAACGGCCAAGCACTTCTCCTTTAATACGCAAGGCGGGCGCTGTGAGACGTGCCAAGGTCTTGGCGTCGTGTCCGTGCATATGCACTTTCTGCCGGAGCTGGAAGTACGCTGCCCGGACTGCAAGGGCAAGCGCTTCAAGGAAGAGGTTCTCCGCGTGACTTTTAACGGTTACACCATCTCCGATATTTTGAACATGACGATTGGGGAAAGTCTTGCCCTTCTGGAAGTGAAGCCAAAGATCATGGAATTGACCCGGCTGCTCTGCGATGTCGGACTTGGATATTTGAAGTGGGGACAATCGGTGAGCACCCTGTCGGGCGGCGAGGGACAACGGATCAAATTAGCAAAGGAACTGAGTAAAAAAACGAAAAACCACACGCTCTATTTGCTGGACGAACCCTCGACAGGGCTTCACCCTGGAGACGTCAGGCAGCTTCTCGTCCTGTTAAACCGTTTGGTGGATGCGGGGAACACCGTGATGTTGGTTGAGCACAATCTGGACCTGATCTGGAATTCCGATTGGATCATCGATATCGGGCCTGGCGGGGGAGCAGCCGGCGGATCCCTGGTGGCGACAGGAACGCCCGAAGAAGTGGCTTCAGTGGAAGCCTCGTTTACCGGCCGCTTTATCAAAGAAATCTATATGTGACGGGTTGAACGAGAAGGGAGGAAGTTTGAATGGAGCAAACCGTAGATGAGAAAGGCAAGGTAACAAAAACCACGGTTCGATATTTTATCAAGCTGCTGCGTTCTTCGGGCATTCCGAAGCTGATGCTTTTTCTGGCGATCGTATTAAGTTTGGTCGGGGCGGTGACGGGACTTATCGTCCCGCTCATCACCGGCCAGCTCATCGATAATTTCGCCGTAGATGCGTTTAATATTCGCATGGTCGGCTTTCTGGCCGTCCTGTTCCTGCTGGAAGCCGTGGCCAGCGGACTTTCGTATTATATGCTTGCCTATGTCGGGAACCAGACGGTGAACAAAATTCGAAAACGGCTCTGGACGAAGGTGCTGGCCCTGCCGGTTCCGTTCTTCGACAAGCATCGCTCGGCTGAGACGATGAGCCGTGTGACCAACGATACGAATGAAGTAAAGACGCTGATCACGGATCATCTGATCGCTTTTTGCTCGAATCTGCTGACCGTTCTGGGGGCTGTTGCGATCCTGTTTTACCTGGATTGGCGGATGACCCTCATCATCCTGATCGCCGTTCCGGTCGGGTTCGGCATTTTGATGCCCATCGGCGGAAAAATGTACAAAATCTCCATCAGCATGTATGGACAGCTGGCCCAGCTGTCCGCCATGCTGACCCAGGTGATCGGCGAGATCAGGCTGGTGAAAGCCTCCAATGCAGAGCGGAGGGAGGAGAAAAGCGGGTATGAGGATATGGACAGCCTGTACCGTTTCGGCATGAAGGAAGCCAAGATTAACTCGGTTCTGATTCCGTTGATGTCGATGGTCATGGTCGTTCTGCTGGTGGTCATCATCGGATACGGCGGCGTTCGCGTTTCTTCCGGTGCGCTCAGCGCAGGCGAGCTGGTATCGTTTATCCTGCTGCTCTTCCAAATCATGTTTCCTTTCAGCCAGTTCGCCACGTTTTACTCCCAGCTCCAGAAGGTGATGGCGGCAACCGAGAGATTGCGGCTTATCCTTGAATTCGAACCGGAGAGCGATCATCGTGCGGTGCGGTCGGCACCGGAAGGTCATCGGGACGTTGAATTCAAAAAGGTTACGTTTGCTTACCATGAAGGTGAAACCATTCTGTCCGACGTAACCTTTTCCATTCCAGCCAAGAAGGTTACTGCCCTGGTCGGGCCCAGCGGCAGCGGCAAAACCACGGTATTCTCCTTGATTGAGCGGTTCTATGCGCCATCCGGCGGGGAGATTTGCTTCGGTTCGGAAGCGATCCGCGATTATACGCTGGAGTCCTGGCGGCGAAAGCTCGGATATGTGTCCCAGGACAGCCCGCTCATGACCGGAACGATTCGGGACAATATCATCTATGGGCGGGAGGAGCCGGTCTCCGACGAGGAGATTGCGGAAGCAGCGCGGCTCGCGTACGCGGAAGGGTTTATCGAGGCCTTGCCGAGAGGGTACAACACGGAGGTTGGCGAGCGGGGTATCCAGTTATCCGGAGGTCAGCGCCAACGGGTCGCGATTGCAAGGGCTTTGCTGCGGAAGCCGGACATCCTGCTGCTGGATGAAGCGACGGCAAGCCTGGACAGCGACTCCGAGCACGAAGTGCAGAAGGCGCTGAACAATCTGATGGTGGAACGAACGACCGTGGTCATCGCGCACCGGTTATCGACGGTCGTCAAGGCGGACCAGATTATTGTGCTTGAGAAGGGTCATATTACGGGAAGCGGCACGCATGAAGAATTGATCCGAAGCCATCCGTCCTATGTCGAGTGGGCGAAGAAGCAGTTCCAGACCGGGGAATAGGGACGGGGCAGGAAGGATTATTTACTGCCTGAAACGAATATAACGACAAGGTGACATAGCCTTTAGTTTAGATGAGATTAGAGGAGATGAGCAGAGCATGGCACAGATCAAAATTTACGGCGTCCGGGAGCGGCTGAACCCGGTGAAGGAGCAGCTGTCGGAAGTGATACATTCGTGCGTGGTAGACGCATTTGAACTTCCGGCGGATAAGAAATTTCATCGTTTTTTTCCCATGAGTCGGGAGGATTTCTACTTCCCTGACGGGAGAACTGATCGTTACACGGTGATCGAGATCAGCATATTTGAAGGCCGGACGGTGGAGGCTAAGAAACAGCTGATTCGATTGCTGTTTGAACGGATTCAGCAAACGCTGCATGTCTCTTCCCAGGACGTGGAGATTACGATTTTCGAAACGCCGCAGCACAACTGGGGAATCCGTGGGCTTCCCGGGGATGAACTGGCTTTAGGGTATAAGGTGAATATTTAGAGGCTTAGCTAGTATTAACAATTGCAAACAAGCGCTCGATTACCGCTGGCTCCGGAAGCCTGGTGATCGGCGCTTGTTTTTTGTTCATTCGTGTTTATTTACGGTGGCACTCCCGATTTCGTAAGGCGTAACCCCCTCATACATGAGATGCATCGACATCCCGGCCGCGGCATGGTCCAAATTTATTGCTCTGTATTCGTTTTGCATTCAGCGTACGGACCAAATGTGTAGAACTGTTGGAGATGATCTTTACATTATGTAAAGGATCCCTTCTTATCGTGAAAAAGGGTTATAATGGTTCTTAAAAAGAGGGATAGGACTAGTCGCATTGGAAACGCGATTGTTTTGTGCTTGTGGAAGAAAAATATGTTCTTGAACGTGAAGTATAAAAAGGGGGAATCACATTGACCTTACAACAATTAAAGTATGCCATCGAAGTTGCCAATCGTGGTTCCATGAACGAGGCGGCCAAACGACTATTTATTTCCCAGCCCAGCCTGTCCAACGCGATCAAGGATCTGGAGGAAGAGCTTCGCATTACGATATTCGAGCGGACGAACAAAGGAATATCCTTGTCCAAAGAAGGCGCGGAGTTTCTCGGCTATGCGCGGCAGGTGGTGGAGCAGGCAGAGCTTCTGGAAGGGCGTTATCTGAACGCAAAGCCTTCCCCGCAGCATTTTTCGGTATCCACGCAGCACTACGCCTTTGCGGTCAATGCCTTCGTGAAGCTGGTCCAGGAATACGGGCAGGATGAGTACGAATTGGCGCTGAGAGAGACGAAGACCTACGAAATCATCCAGGACGTCAAAACCCTGCGCAGCGAGATCGGCATTCTCTACCTGAACGAATTCAATGCCAAGGTGATCAACAAGCTACTGAAGGATGCAGGGCTTCAGTTTACCAGCTTGTTTACGGCGAGGCCGCATATTTTTATTAGCATCAAAAATCCGCTGGCCAAGCAGTCCATCGTGACCATTGACGAGCTTCAGAATTATCCGTATTTATCCTTCGAGCAGGGGGAATACAATTCGTTCCACTTCTCGGAGGAAATCCTCAGCACGCTGTCTCACAAAAAAAGCATCCGGGTCAATGACCGTGCAACCCTGTTCAATCTGCTGATCGGTCTGAACGGGTATACCATTTCGACCGGGGTGCTGAGCGCCGACCTGAACGGGAACGAGATTATTCCGGTTCCGCTCGCCTGCGATGAGACGATCAACGTCGGATGGATCAGCCATAAAAACGCGACCCTGTCCAAGCTTGCCGCAGCTTACGTCGAGGCGCTGCATGAAGCGATTGCCACTTGAATTTGCGGATATAGCTTCCGGCCATCGCTAGCCTGATTATTACGGCTCACGGATGGCGCGGCAACAATCATACCACATGGGTGGGCTTCATCCGGCGGATACGAGTCTGTGGCCGAGCATCTATACGGCATAGCAGCAAATGGGAGAAACTGAGTTTCATTAAAGAGACCGCGGACGAAATAGGGAAATAAGTTGTCACTTCTTCATCTCCCTGGGAGTATCGGAATCACATTCCGGAACATCCCAGGGAGATTTTTATTAGCGGTTCGACATGATCTGGTTACGGAATTCCCCCGGTGACATGTTAGTGAATTGCTTGAATACCCGGCATAAATAATGAACCTCCATCCCCACCCTTCTTCCGATCTCCTCCAGTGTTAAATCCGTGGTCATCAATAGACCCTTTGTTTTCTCGATTCTGACTTTAATAATATACTGCACGGGTGTCATCTTCATTTTGGATTTGAAGAAGCGGATGAAATAGTTGGGATTATAATGGATAAGTCCTGCCAGCTGTTCCACGCTGACGTTATCGTTGATATGCTCTTCGATATACTGGAATACTGCGTTCAGCTTCTGCATATCAGGCAGCATGGACAGCGAGATTTGGCGATCGGGAACGATGTCAAGATAATGTCGGACAAGCTTCATCAATATTTCGTTCCTTTGCAGTGGTGCGGTCCAAGCGCTGCTCCGATAGGCATCGATCAGTTCATTGAATAACCGTTCCATATATGACTCGTCCGGTACATCCAGCACGTGGGGAAGATGAATTAGCTGAAACAAGTTCAGGGTGTCCACCTTGGCGGTAAAATGGCACCAGAACTTCCTGTAGGTATTGTCGTTGACGACAGAGATGGAATGAACCGATCCGGCTGGCATGAGCACGATTTGCCCGGGGGAGGGAAAATATTCTTGTTCGTCGATCTTAATCCAGCCTTCCCCTTCCCTTATAAAATAAAGGGCGTTATAGGACGGCCTCATATTAAAGAAGCGCCAGTTCTGGGACACTTTATCAACCTTGGCAATGGATAAGCGAAGATTCGCGTTAGCCAGGTAATTCTGAATCAACTTCAGGTGGTTAATATCCATTGGCTGCCCCCTACCGGTTGTGTATTTTGGATACATTGTTGTGTTTTTTATGCATTTCAAATCCGAGCGGCATTCATTAAGCTAAATGAGGAACAGCATTCAATGACATATCAAGGGGGAGGTAATGACTTCAAAGCTTATGGCTGATCTGCCATTCCACCAGAATTTCCAATGAAGTCGAGGAGGAATCGATAAAGGAATGAAGATGATGAAACGGATTAAGAAATACACAGTAATCGGGTCCGCCGTATTATTAATGACCGCATCCATTGCAGCTGCCGAACCTGCGGAGATCAGTAAACATACGGTAACGGCTTTTTCGCAGGCAGACGTCACCGGACCAACCGAGCTTCAATCATCCGGATTGGCTGATGCTTCTTGGTCGGCTGGAACGCCGCTCGACGTGCTTAAGAACGATTTCAGCATATTTTATAAGGATTTGCAAGCGATACCATATTTCGCTGGCGGCGGTGTTGCTGCAGTAGGGGATGCGGCATTCAATATCAACGTGCCCGATTATATTCCAACGATTTCGGCAGCCCGTTACGGTAAAGGGCGTATCGTTGTCGCCGGGAGCAAGGAGTATTTTAATCTGACTGAGTCGGCGGGGGATACTGCCGGAAAACTGGCCCGGAATATTTTATGGTGGCTGACCGAAGATGCCACCACGAATCAAGGTCAAGGAAACGATCATACGAACCGCTACGAAGATGCATTGAAGAAATCTGGGAAGAAGATTCGATTGATAACTACCTCCGCCGGGCTTGCGGTAAACCCGGATTTGCCCATCGAATTGGTGAAAATCGACAGTTGGGATTCCGTAAACCTGAATCCGCAAAAATACGCGGCAGCCTATGTAGACCATACGATGAAGGAAAAGGATCTGGAAGCGCTGGATCAATATCTACGGTCAGGCGGCGGCATTGTCGTGGCGGATAACCTGAGCGGCATCGAGGGAATAACGCGTGATACCACAGAGGAAATCGTGCTTCAGGTAGGCAATCTGAGGGGAGCCAGACTGAGCCGTGATTTTGCGATTCAAAAGCTGCTTAACCGGGCTGGGCTGACGCTGATGAACAGAGGTTCGGAGTCAAGTGTGGGCGAATCGGCATTGACCTATGAGCAAGCCAACGATCATCATATCAAGACACGGCTTGCTCAAGGCAAGGAAGTGGAAGAGGGAACGATCACTTACGATCAAATCGATATCGGTCCGCCGGGCACCCCTGCGAACAAAAAACAGGAGCGGCTCTACCATATACTAAACGAGACGCTCGAAACGTTATCCAGCGAATCCCCCCTGAACGCTTGGGCAGATACAGAGGCCGGCAGCCTGCCGCCCGCCGAGTTCCCGATCCAAAAATTTCAGCAGCCCTATACGAATGCGCTGCATAACTTCCGCTTCAGTCATTTTACCTTGGATCCGGCCAACGAGAAATCTCCGTATGCCGACGCATTTCCGGGAGTAGTTTCGGAGGAAGCGGCCATCGTTAACGACCGGGAAGTCGAGGTCGACTTTGATTTCCCCAACACGATGTACACGCACGCCCTTCCGTCGAAAAACTGGATCAGTACCGGATTGTATGCACCCCCCGGTAAAGTCATTACGCTTGAAGTACCGGAAGGCGTGGAGCATTTAACGGTTCAAATCGGTTCGCATGATGACGATTTGAGAGGATCCGGCAAGTGGGAACGAGTTCCGCTTATCGTTAACCACCAGAAGCTGACCCCGGGCATCCATCAAGTTAACAGCCCATATGGTGGACTCATATATCTCATTCCCCTAAAGGCGAAGAATGACTTTCGGGCAACCGTCAAGATCAGCGGGGCGGTGGAAGCACCGTATTACGTGCTTGGCAAGACTACGCTTGAGGAATGGGAGAGAATTCGCACCGGGCCGGTTGCCGTCCCTTTCGCGGAGCTTCAAGGCGAACGTATTATCCTGACGGTCCCCTCGGATTTGATTCGCCAAGTAGCCGATCCGGAGGAGTTGATGCGGACGTGGGATGAAATTTACGACAGTTATGATGAACTGGTAGGTCTTGATCCGGACAGGGCGATGCCGCATACCGCCCATCAATTGAATCGTCGTTACGTCGCCGACGGACAGATCTCTTCGGGGGCAATGCATGCGGGATATCCAATCATGCTGCCGTTCAGTTATGCAGCCAACCTGCTGGATGTTCATTATGTAAAAACAAGCGCTTGGGGATTCTGGCATGAACTTGGGCATGAATACCAGCAGCGGACATGGACCTGGAGCGATGTCGGGGAAGTGACCGTTAACCTGTTCTCGCTTTACACCCAAGAAAAGTACGGGAATGCCTCCGAACTATTGAAAGTCGGGAATGACGGCAAGGATTACTACGAACGGGGGATCGCATTTGTTGAGAACAAAGACCCGGCAAAAAAATACGGCCAAATCGGCAATTATGAAAGACTGGTGATGTTCAAGCAGCTTCAGCTTGCTTACGGCTGGGAATTCTACACCCGGATATTCGAGACATACCGCGAATTATCTCGCGATGAAATTCAAGGCACGGTCGATACTTTTGCCGTCATAGCTTCTCAAACGGCTGGGGAGGACCTGACTGAATTTTTCGACAAATGGGCAATAGGCCTGACGGATGACGGAAGAGCAAGGATTGCCTCATTGAATTTGCCTGAGCCGCTAGCCGATATTTGGACGTTAAGAGAATAACCATGAATAAGCCATGCTTTCTCGGTTGAGGAAGCATGGTTTTTTTATTTATGCAATATAACATATTTTTGTACAGGATATTGCATGCGCGTGGCTTTTTGCATACAATGGAATGGTAAATGATATGTACGTTAAGATACTTCGGATCCACGGGAGGAATTTCATATGTCCAGTCAATCGTTAAGCGCTTTCTTACAGGATAATCTAACAGAACTCAAGCAGCAAGGACTCTATAATACGATCCAGCCTCTTGAAAGTCCGAATGGTCCGCTTATTACCATTCAGGGTCGTGAATTCGTGAATTTATCTTCCAACAACTATCTGGGTCTGGCGAATGATGAGCGATTGAAAGAAGCGGCCATCCGGGCTACGACCGATTTCGGGACCGGCAGCGGCGCCGTTCGCTCCATTAACGGAACGCTTGCACTTCATGTAGAGCTTGAGGAGAAGCTTGCTCAGTTCAAGGGAACCGAAGCGGTGCTGACCTATCAGTCCGGTTTCAATTGCAATATGGCGGCGATCTCGGCGGTGATGGGTGCCGGGGATGCGATTTTGTCGGATGAGCTGAACCATGCGTCCATTATTGACGGCTGTCGGTTGACCAAGGCGAAGGTTATTCGTTTTAACCATTCGGACATGGACGATTTGCGTTCGAAGGCCCAAGAAGCGAGAGAATCCGGTTTATATAACAAGATTATGGTCATTACCGACGGCGTGTTCTCGATGGACGGCGATATTGCGAAGCTCCCCGAAATCGTGGAGATCGCGGAGACCTATGATCTGATCACTTATGTGGACGATGCGCATGGCTCAGGTGTTCTTGGCGGCGGAGCAGGCACCGTGAAGCATTTCGGATTGTCGGAGCGAGTGGATATCCAGATCGGCACGCTGTCCAAAGCGGTTGGCGTTGTCGGCGGGTATGTTGCCGGATCACGGGATCTGGTCGATTGGCTCAAGGTCCGCAGCCGGCCGTTCCTGTTCTCCACGGCGCTGCCTCCAGGTACCGTGGCCGCTTGCATTACCGCTATCGACATCCTGCAGAACAGCAAAGACCTGCAAATGAAGCTGTGGGAGAACACCCGTTATCTGCAGGAAGGCCTTAATCGTCTTGGCTATTCCGTCGGCCGTACGGAAACGCCGATTACGCCTTGCATTATTGGAGATGAAGCAACCACCCAGAAATTCAGCACCAGATTGTATGAAGAAGGCGTGTATGCCAAATCGATCGTGTTCCCGACGGTGCCAAAAGGCACGGGAAGAGTTCGGAATATGCCAACCGCCATGCATACGAAGGAGATGCTGGATCGCGCACTTTCCGCATATGAAACCATCGGACGCGAGCTGGGTCTGATCTAATAAGGGGGCACAAGTGATGAAACGAATTATGGTAACTGGTGCGCTCGGTCAGATTGGCTCAGACCTGGTGGCGAAATTGCGGCAAGTTTACGGCGTAGAAGCTGTTCTCGCAACGGACATTCGCCAAATCCAGCATGAAACGGTGCAATCAGGACCGTTCCGAACACTGGATGTAACCGACCACCAAGCATTCCATGAAGCAGCTAAAGAACACCGGGCGGATACGATTATCCATCTTGCAGCCCTGTTGTCGGCCAAGGCCGAATCCAATCCCGCACTGGCTTGGAACCTGAATATGGGCGGTTTGTTAAGCGCCCTCGAGACGGCACGGGCATTATCCTGCCAGTTCTTTACACCGAGCTCTATCGCAGCATTCGGGGCGGACACTCCGAAAAGAGCAACGCCGCAAGACACGCTGCAGCGCCCGTTAACGATGTATGGAGTCAGCAAGGTCTCCGGCGAGCTATTGTGTGACTACTATTACCATAAATTCGGAGTGGATACCCGCGGATTGCGTTTTCCAGGGCTGATCTCCCACTCCGCGCCTCCGGGCGGGGGAACGACGGATTATGCGGTTGAGATGTATGTAGACGCCATTCGCAGCGGCAGCTATACTTCCTACATTGATAAAGGGACCTACCTTGACATGATGTACATGCCGGATGCGATCTCAGCCATCATGACATTGATGGAAGCGGATCCGGCTAAGCTGAAGCACCGTAATGCCTTTAATGTCACGGCGATGAGCGTCGACCCTGAGGGGATTGCGGCCAGCATCCGCCGACACATACCGGATTTCAGCCTCGACTATAACGTGGATCCTGTCCGTCAAGCGATTGCGAACGAATGGCCGGATTCTATAGACGCAACTGCAGCACGCGAAGAATGGGGATTTGATGTACAATATGATTTGAACCATATGACCGATGATATGGTGTCAAAGCTTATGGAGAAGCCGCAAGCGGATCAGAGCAAGATCAGTTAACGGCTTAGTTTCAGAAGGAGGATATGGTTACACTTGGAACCCATTCATAAAAAAGTAGGGAGAAATCTGCAAGCCATCCGCAAATCACGGGGCCTCAGCCTCGATAACGTAGCCGAGTTGACCGGCGTAAGCAAAGCCATGCTGGGACAGATCGAGCGGGGGGATTCAAACCCGACGATTTCCGTATTATGGCGCATCGTCAGCGGCCTCGGCATTTCATTCACCACGCTCATCGAGGAGGCGGAAACCGAAGTGACCGTGGTCTCTCCGGATGATGTGGAGCCTTTTCACGAGGCAGAAGGCGCGTACCGGGTGCACCCTTTGTTCTCCTACAACCTGCGTACCAAATTCGAGTCCTATATGGTCATTATGGATCCGGGCTGCGACCATGGGTCCGAAGCGCATAATGACGGCGTGGAGGAATATATTTTTGTGCATCAGGGGGAGCTGGAGCTGTGGCGCGAAGACGAAAGCTATACCGTGCCTGCCGGAAGCTCCGTCCATTTCTCGGCTAACCGGCCCCATCGGTACGTTAACCCTGGGAATGAAACAACGAAATTTTACACGATTATATTCTATGCGGATGCCGCAGCCAGAGGATGATCTTGAAAAACAGCTTCACGTATTGATTACCGTCAATCAAATATTAAAAAAAGCTAGTGCCGTCCGGAAAAAATACAGTCCGATCTTAAATATCGACTGTATGGTGTTCCGGGCGGCCGTTTTATATTTAGGACGTGGGAAAAAGGAAACTGGAGGGGAGGGGGAGGTGAAGCGGTAGCACTTCGTTTCTCGTTACTATTACGAAATCATCGACAAGGGAGTTGAGCGATTGATGGGTTTCCACACCAAAAAGTGGTTGAAGCTATTATTGGCGGTTGCTTGCACGCTTGCGGCCGTTCCGCCGGCAGGGAAGACACTGATGGCGGCGGATGGAATGACGGAGCAGGCTGACGTTCATGTATTAGGCCCGAATACCGCCGCGAGCATGGCGCCTCAGCATGATCTTGATGTGATTTATAAGGATTTGTCCGGTTATCCGACGGTAACGGCCACCTATAACGGAGGTGTCGCTGCCATCGGAGACCAAGCCTTCGTCCTGGCGGTCAACCCGGACACGACGCCGATTCTTGCAGCCGCTCGCTACGGAAAAGGCAAAGTCGTTGTTGCAGGCGATGATTCCTATTTCAAATTCACCTCCGATATTACCGATGAGCGGAAGACGGTGGCACGCAACATCCTCCTGTGGTTAACGGAGGATTCCGAGACGTTAACCTATCAGGAGGCGTTGGAAGGCAAGGGGCGATTGCCCATGTTGTCGGCAACGTGGAAGAATTATACCATCGAGACCGATGTGCCGATCGATATGGTCCGGTTGGAGCAATTCACGCCTGAGCATTTGGATCCGTCCCGCTACCCCGTAGCTTATGTTGACGGGACGCTGAAGGATAGCGAGGTCGATGCCGTCGAGCATTACGTCGCGCAAGGAGGTCATGTCGTAGTCCCCTTAAAAGGATGGGTGATGGAGCAATATCCGCATGTCTTCCTCGGGAATGAATATCAGGGCCGTTCGGGCAGGCTCAGTGAAGATTTCCCGGTGCAGCGCCTATTGAACCGGATGGGTCTTGGTCTGATGAACAATACGGCATCGACTCGAACGGAAACCTTGCCCAGATTGACACCGGAGCAATCCGCCAATTATCATTCGCTAAAGCTGCTGGAGCAGGCCGAGGCGATTGAGGCTGGAACGCTGTCACCGGATCAGGTGAACGTCGGACGACCTGGCGCCGGCGCGGACAAGAAGCTGCAGGTCATCGCTTCGGTGACCGGCGGAACTGTTAGCAGCATCACCCCGCAAAGCCCGCTGTATGCTGTGATCGAGCAGGATGCCAGCGATTTGGAGTCCCAGCTTACGTTTCCGCTCGACCGTTCCAAAGCGCCCTATACCAGCGCATTGTTAGCTTTTCAATTGGGACGGATCGGCAATGATCTGACAGCACCTAAATCCCCTTATGCCGATCAATTTCCTGGAGCCGTTCCGGGGGACGCCCCGAGAGTGACGGGACAATCCGTTCACGTGAATTTTGATTATTCAACCTATGACTATTTACGTCAAGGGACGGTTCCAAAGAATTGGATCAGCACGGGGTTATACGCGCCGGCCGGAGAATGGGTAACGATTCATGTTCCTGAAGGCACCCAGAATTTAGATGTGCAGGTAGGGGCTCACACGGATAATTTGACAAGTAAAACGGAATGGGAACGACCTCCGGTCATAACGCAGCGAAAGCCGCTCCTTTCGGGCGAGAATCGGATCCGCAGCCCTTATGGTGGCCTGATTTACCTGATTCCGACCAAACCGCAGCCGAGCGTCGCGAAGGATGTTGAAATCAGCGGCGGAGTTCGTGCTCCTTATTATATCCTTGGTGAGACCTCACCGTCTGAATGGGAAGACGCGATTCGGCATCATCCCGCTCCATGGGCAGAGCTTCAGGGACGCAGAGTGATCCTGACGCTTCCGTCCGAGTATATCAGGCAGCTAGAAGATCCGCAGCAATTAGTGGAGAAGTGGGACGCGATCGTGGACTACACCGAGGAAGTCGCGGGACTTTCCCCGGATCAACAGCTGCCTCATAAAAGTATAGACCTTCCGTTCCGTTACGTTGCGGATCGACAGATTAGTGCAGGTTATATGCACGCCGGCTATCCGATCATGTTCCACATCGATCCTTCGGCGGGCCACGCCGTGGACGTATCCCGAGTTACACAGGGGGGATGGGGCTTCTGGCACGAGACGGGCCACGAGTATCAGCAAGGAGCTTGGAACTGGAACGTAACGGGCGAAATTACCGTTAATATTTATTCTTTATATGTCCAAGAAAAATTCGGCAACAGCAGCAACTTATTGATTCGGAACGCGGAAGGAAAGGACTTCTACGACCGGGCATTTGATTACATCGATAGCGATCTTCCGGGCAAGTCGTTCGGCACCTCGGGCCAGCTGGATCTCTTCGGCTATCTCGTGATGTTCCGCCAGCTTTCCCTGGCATATGGATGGGACTTTTATGCTGAGCTTCATAAGGCGTACCGGGAGCTGCCGGCATTACAGCTGCCAGCGACAAACCAAGAAGAGATCGACACGTTTGTCATCATGGCCTCGAAAACCGCTGGCGAGAACCTTACGGAGTTCTTCGATAAATGGGCTCTTCCGTATTCCAAGGCCGAGGTTCAATCCCGTATCGCCGCCTTGAACTTACCCTTACCTTCGCAGGAGCTTTGGCGCTTAAGGGAGACGCACGCGTTAAATGATCCTCCCGAGATCAAGGTTGATCAGGATTCCGAGTGGAGCCGCGAATCAGTGAAGATCACCATCACTATGACACCGGAAGCTGAAGCGGCGGGCATGCGAAGCCAGTACAAAATCGGACCGGAGGGTAAATGGACGGATTACACGGCTCCCATACTTGTCGAAGTGGAAGGCCAGACAACGATACATGCCCGGGCGGCCGCGATGTCTGGTGTGACAAGCGACGAAGCTTCCAAGACGGTGAAGATCGACCGGATCGGCCCGGAAATCACGGCAAACGTGACCCAGACCGTATACCAAACCCAGCGTTTCACTATATCACCTCACATCACGGACGCATTAAGCGGCGTATCCGGCGTCATCGTGGAACTGGATGGCAAGGAAGCTTCCGAAACGCTGGTTAGAGAGCCGTTAACGCTGACAGCAGGACCGCACACTCTTCAGATAACGGCAGAAGATGCAGCCGGGAATATTTCGGTTCGCGAATACCCGTTTGAAGTTGTTGTCGATCAGGAACAGCTCGACGATATTGTAAGAGCAGGGGAAGAGAAAGGCTGGATCGATAATCACGGCATCACGCAAAGCTTATTGGCCAAAATCGCGAATCTCCAGCAGCATTTGCCTGGAAGTGAAGCAGCTGAGGATGCGATCATTTCGCTGGAGAATGCCATTAAGGCGCAGCAGGGCAAGCATCTCGATTTCGGCTTCGCGGAGCTACTTCTTGGAGACATAGACTACATCCGAAGCCGCAGCTCGGCTTCCTAGCAGCATGCGAAATGAAGGGCGGCCGAAATGGCCGCCCTTCATTTCTGTAATGGCCATCATCATGAAATAAGTCAGTCCAAGATTAAATATAGACAATGTACTGCCTTAAAAATATATTGCACAATTAGAAAACACGGCAGTGTTCAATCGCCAAAATGTTCAGTAAGGTGGTGCTTAACAAACCAGAAGTTCACACAACAAGCAAAGGAAAAGGGAGGCAAATGATAATGAAGGTCAACAGGTTTAAAGTATTCTGGATTGTTTTGCTTGTCGTCACCATGGCCATCACGGCGGCAGGGTGCGGCGGTCCTGCCAAGGAACAACCGGAGGTAGCGTCGGACCCGGAAGCCCCTCCGGTTCTATCGGAACTGACGTATTGGGTGCAAATCGTTAGCCAGGTGTCCGCTACGATGAAGAGTTATAACGAAATCGAGGCCTATAAGGAGCTGGAGAGGATCACCGGGGTGAAAGTGGATTTTCAGCATCCTCCGCAGGGCCAGCAGGCGACGGAGCAGTTCAACCTCATGATGACTTCGGATAAACTCCCGGACGTGATTGAATATTCATGGGCCGGCTATCCGGGGGGGCCGGAGAAGGCGATCAAGGACGGCAAAATCATCAAACTCAATGATTTGATCGACCAATATGCCCCGAACTTTAAAAAGGTGCTCGAGGAGCATCCGGAGTGGAAGAAGGAAATTACGACCGATGACGGCAGCATCTACGTGTTCCCGTTTCTGCGCACCGACGACAAGCTTAAGGTATTTCTCGGACCGACGATCCGGCAGGATTGGCTCGATAAGCTGGGGCTATCGATGCCGACCACGGTTGATGAATGGTACAACGTATTGAAGGCTTTTAAGGAGCAAGATCCGAACGGCAATGGCAAGGCGGATGAGATTCCCCTGTATCTGACGAAAGGAGATGTCGATACAACAACCGCTTTTCTCGGGGCATGGGGTATTAATGCAGGGTTTTACCAAGAGGAAGGTCAGGTTAAATACGGCCCGACGGACCCGAGGTTTAAGGAGTTCCTGACGCTCATGAACCAGTGGTACAAAGAAGGCTTGCTTGATCAAGACTTTGCGACGACCGATGAGAAAATGCTGGAGGCCAAAATTACGGGCGGGCAAATCGGATCAGCGGTTCTATACACCGGCAGCGGGATCGGCAAGTATGGAACGCTCATGAAGGATAAAGATCCGAACTTCAGATTGGTGGCAGCCCCCTACCCCGTGATGAACAAGGGTGACAAGCAAATCTGGGGATATAAGGACCATGCGTTTAACGGAATCGGGGCAGCGGTTACCACCAGCAACAAAAACCCGGTTGAAACGGTGAAGTGGCTGGATTACGGCTATTCCGAGGAAGGCACCCTGTTGTTTAACTTCGGAAAAGAGGGCGTCAGCTATTCGATGGAGGACGGCAAGCCGATATTTAAGCCCGAAGTATTGAAGGACCCTTCCGGACTGCCGGTGATTCAGTCCATGTCCAAGCACAACCGCGCAACCTTCAGCGGGCCGTTCATGCTTGATATTCGGTTCGATCAACAATACACCACCGAGCCGGATCAGCTGGAGTCCAAGATCATCTGGGCAGAGCCGACCATGGAGAAGAAAATGCCGCGCACAACGCCGACCCAATCCGAGAGCAGCCGCTATGCTTCCATCATGACGGACATCAACACGTACAAGGACGAGATGTACTTGAAGTTCGTCATGGGCGCCGAACCTTTGGATCAGTTTGACAAGTATGTGAAAACCATCGAATCCATGGGTCTTGCCGAAGCTCTGGAAATACAGCAGAAAGCCTTGGAGCGCTACGGTAAGCGGTAAGCGGTAAACGGCAAACGGTAAACGGTAAACGTCCTGAAGCGGCGGAAACATGCAGACTCCGCCGCGCTTGGCGAAATATAAATTGATTTGGAGGGAGGGATTCGATTGTCAGCCACCCAGAAGTATCCCTTCGAGCATCGCAAAGGGAAATGGACAACGATTGCGAACGATTTGAAACGGAACAAATTCGTCTACATACTGGCGCTTCCCGTCATTCTATACTATGCCGTCTTCCACTATGGACCGATGTACGGTCTGTTGATGGCTTTCAAAGATTTCAGCATTGCCGACGGCATATGGGGAAGCGAGTGGATCGGATTTGAGCATTTCCGCAATTTCTTTAACAGCTATTATTTCGAACGCCTTCTGCGCAATACCGTGCTGATCAATGTCTATGAGCTCATCTTCGCGTTTCCGGCACCGATTATCCTTGCCCTGCTGCTGAACGAAATCCGCAGCCGGCTGTTTAAGCGTACGGTTCAGACGATCTCGTATTTGCCGCATTTCGTATCCATCGTCGTCGTGACCGGGATCATGTTCGATTTCCTTGCAAGAGATGGCTTGGTGAATCAGATTCTGGGCTTTTTCGGCATCGAATCGATTCCGTTCATGAGCGAGGCCAGTTGGTTCCGTACGATATATGTCGGCTCCGGCATTTGGCAAGGCGTGGGCTGGGGTTCGATCATTTATCTTGCTGCCATCGCCACCATTGATCCGACCCTTTACGAAGCTGCTAAGATGGACGGCGCAGGCCGCTGGAAACAGATGCTGCACATCACGCTGCCGGGCATGCTGCCGACGATCATCATCATTTTCATTCTCAATATGGGCTCCATGCTTAGCGTTGGCAGCGAAAAAGTATTGCTGATGTACAGCCCGCTTACTTATGAAACGGCAGACGTGATCTCGACCTTTGTCTACAGAAGAGGGGTTCTGGAGACGGATTACGGCTTCACGACCGCCGTTGGTTTATTCAATGCGGTGGTCAGCTTCATCCTGCTTGTACTCGCGAACTCGATCAGCAAGCGGGTCAGCGAACATAAACTGTGGTAGAGAGGGGGGCATCCATGGCTAACAATCGATCCGCAGGCGAGATAACCTTCGTCTGTTTGAATGCGTTGATCCTGACGGGCCTCTGCTTCGTCACCTTATATCCGTTCGTGTACGTTGCCTTCGCTTCGTTCAGCGATCCCGCTTCATTGGCCCAGCACCGGGGGCTGCTGTTCGCGCCGCTTGATATTAACTTCGAAGCCTATAAGGCGGTGTTTAACAATCCGATGATTACGACGGGATATCGGAACACGCTAATCTACGTTGTGGCGGGAACGGCCATCAATCTGGTGGCCACGGCGATCGGCGCATATGTGCTGTCCCGCAGAAATTTGTACTTCAAAAATGTCCTGATGATGCTGATCGTCATCACCATGTTTTTCGGCGGCGGGCTGATTCCGACTTATCTGCTGATCAATAACCTGGGGATGCTGAACACGATCTGGGCGATGCTGATCCCCGGGATGATCGGGACGTTCAATATGATCATTATGCGGACTGCCTTTCAGTCCGTTCCGATAAGTCTTGAGGAATCGGCGAAAATCGACGGGGCGAACGATCTGATCATTCTGTTCCGGATCATTATTCCGCTGTCCATGCCCGTTATCGCCGTCATGATTTTATGGTATGCCGTTGGACATTGGAATTCATATTTCGGAGCGCTCATCTATCTAAGGGACCGGGAGCTATTCCCGCTTCAGCTCGTGCTCCGGGAAATTCTCATAACCAATACGACCGACAGCATGATGACGGAGGCCTCGGGAGACCGGATGGCGATCGCCGACACCATTAAATATGCAACGATTATCGTTTCTACATTGCCGATACTGCTTCTGTATCCGTTTTTGCAAAAATATTTCGTCAAAGGCGTTTTGATCGGCGCCATTAAGGAATAGGAGGAGAACGATGGCTGACTCATTAGATATCGCAACGGAAAGCAAGAGCCGGATGCAGTGGTGGAAGGATGCCAAATTCGGCATGTTCATCCACTGGGGGGTATATTCGCTGCT
This sequence comes from Bacillus sp. FSL K6-6540, assembly GCF_038007545.1. Taxonomy (NCBI): domain Bacteria; kingdom Bacillati; phylum Bacillota; class Bacilli; order Caryophanales; family Bacillaceae; genus Bacillus; species Bacillus sp. FSL K6-6540. The sequence continues at coordinate 5,304,432 of NZ_JBBOXH010000001.1, read as the reverse complement.
CGGCAAAGGGGAGTGGGTCATGTATGCCAACAAAATACCGGTAAAGGAATATGAGAAACTCGCCGAGGAATTCAATCCGACGCAGTATGATGCCAAGGCTTGGGTCAATTGCGCCAAAAGGGCAGGCATGAAATATATCGTCATCACAGCCAAACATCACGATGGCTTCGCCATGTACCATTCACGGACGGACTCGTTCAATATCGTGGATGCTTCTCCATTCGGCCGGGATCCGTTGAAGGAATTATCCGAGGCTTGCAGGGAGGAAGGAATCCGGCTCTGCTTTTACTATTCCCATGTCATTGATTGGCATCATCCGCATGCGCTTCACGATACGTTTAACAATCTATGGGACTATGAGCTGGAGAAGAAGGCGTTCTTTAGTTACTGGAACCATAAAGCGAAGGGACAAGTGCGTGAGCTGCTGACGGAATATGGTCCGGTCGGGCTGCTCTGGTTCGACACCTCCGGGGGATTGTCGAAGAAGGAGAGCGAAGCGATGGTAAACATGATCCGTGGGCTTCAGCCCGATTGCCTGATTAACAGCAGGGTAAGCCATTGGCCTGATTTCGGTGACTACCAATCCAAGGGTGACAACGAAATCCCGATGCATGGCGAGGAAACGCGGGAATGGGAGACGCCGATGACCCTAAATCAATCGTGGGGGTACAGCACCAAGGATCAAGTGTGGAAATCGACGGATGCTCTGATCCGAAAGTTGGTGCACATCGTAAGCAAGGGAGGGAACCTGCTGCTCAATGTCGGCCCTACGGAAACAGGCATAATTCCGGAAAAATCCGTTCTGCGCCTGGAGGAAGTCGGCGAATGGCTTGGGCGAAATGGAGAGGCGGTTTACGGCACAAGCGCAAGCCCGTTCCCTTATGAGCTGGAATGGGGAGCGGTTACGGTGAAAGGAGATACGCTCTTCCTGCATGTGTACAATCGCTATTGGCCTGCGGAAGAATTGGTATTGAACGGCGTAAGAAATACGGTTGAAAAAGCTTATCTGCTCACGGACCCCAGTACATGTCTTCCTGTGCACCAGAGCTATCGGCCGGAAACGGACCGTCACGAGATGCGGATCCGATTGCCTGAACTTCCCCCAGAAGACCATGTATCGGTTATAGCATTGGAACTCGATGGCAGGACCGATGTAGATCAGGGTTTTATCCAACAGGCAAACGGCGCTGTTAAGTTGGATCTTGTCCTGTCGGAAATAACGACAGGCAACGGGATGAACGAGGCCCGGTGGACCTTCAAGGCAGCGTCGTCCGGCATATATGAAGTCATCCTCGTCAACTTCAAAAAATCCGATGCCGCTTGGGAACAGGAATATGATCATGAAGTCACCGTACGGGCAGCAGGACAGACGATTGCGTGTGTTCCCCGAGAGGATAAGGTCGTCAGCGACTCCATTTCTTGTCAGCATCCGTACACTGAGATACATTCATCGATCGGGCGGATCGTAATAGAGAATCCGGGCACGTATGCGTTGACCTTATCGAGCAAGCTTGCGAAGCCCAAACCTTTTGGACCGGAAATTTGGCAGGCGGCTGCCGTGAAGCTTCGTTCCGTGCGATTGGTTCAGGCGCTTTAAATACTACGATGTACCCCAAACTTAGACATCCCTTTAATGGGGACGCTTCTCACCTGGGTGACCAAAATTTTTAAAGGGTTTGCTGGTCCGTTCGGCGAAGGATTCAAGAAATAGGTTTCCATACATTTTCTTGGAGGAATGCGACATGATCTCGATACCCGGCCTTCTTCCCGGCAAGCGAAAGAGCAGCCGGGGACGCGTCTTGAAAACCATGATCGTTTCGTATATGCTCATCCTTTTGTTGCCTATGACCGTGGGGCTTTTTCTATATGGACGGGTGGAAAACGTGATGGAAAACAATGCGGAGCGTTCAAATTCGGCGATGCTGGAGCAGCTGCGGCTATCCATGGACAGCAAGCTTAAAGAAGTGGATATTTTGGCTAAGCAAATCATGTTTAACCCCAAACTGGCTTATTTGCTGAATCTTGATCGGCATGATCAAGGAGGGGCGTACCGCCAGGTAGAATTCCTCCGCGATTATTTAAATCGCTATCAATCTTTTGTAAGCGGATTCGTGAAGGACTACTATGTTCATCTGCAGGCCGGAGACGTCATCCTGAAGCCTGGATTGCGGACGGATGCCAGAACCTTTTACGACAAGTATTACCGGTTTGAGCATATGGATTTTGAAACATGGAAGCGGACGATGCTTGGCAGCTACCACAACAAGGCGTTCCTGCCCTCCGATGTACTGCTGCAGAACCCGAACCAAGGAAATGGCAACCCGGCGGATGTGATCACCTATGCGCAATCCCTTCCGCTTCATGACGTGTCCAATATCCGCGGAACGCTGGTTATTATGATCGATGGGCAGCAGCTTCAAGAGATGTTCCGCCAAATCGAGTCCGCCAACGACAGCGAGATATATATTCTCGATAAGGAACGGGGCGTGATTGCAAGCTCATCGGATTCGGAGTTGTCCGCGCAGGTGACGGAAAGACTAGCCGGTCCATCGGGATTGTTCAAGACAGCATTAAATGGCACGGACAGCATGGTAACCTTTACGGAATCCAAGGAGGCCGGCTGGCATTATGTGTCCGTCATGCCGATGGACAGTGTCATGGAACGAGTAGCACAACTGAAGAGAATGGCCCTGACGGTGTTTGTCGCATCGCTTGTCGCAGGAGCGGCCGTTGCTTGTTGGTTTGCATACCGACAGTATAGTCCCGTCAAACGGGTGGTGGATGCCATTCTTCAAGGAAAGCCGGTTCAGGATAAGCCGGCCGCGAACGAATATGATTTCATATTGCAAACGATCGAAGGCTCGCTCGTTGAGCAGCGGCATCTGAGGGAGCGACTGTTCAGGCAGACGCCCGTCATCCGCGCCGATTTTCTGTCAAGGCTCATTCGGGGGTACATCGATCCGGATCATGCGGGGGATCAAGGGGGGCCGACATTAGCGACCATGGGCATCCATTTCGCGTCCGAGACGTTTGCCGTAATCATTGTTCAAGCCGTGGATATTACAAGGCTGTCGCCGGAGCCATCCGAGCAAGGTTGGACGCAAATTCGGTTTATTATCTCGAATATCGGCACGGATATCGCAAATTCGGGTCATCAGGGATTCGCCGTCGATATGGAACGCGACCGGGTAGCGATCCTGGTTAATTTCCATCCGGTTGAGGAGGCGGAAGCCGAGCTCTTCCTTCATGAGATTGCAGAGCGATTGCTCCGGGTACTGGAGGACCGTTTCCATATTTCCGTGACGATTGCCGTCAGCAGCGTACACACAGGAAACGGAACGATCGGTAGCGCTTATCTGGAAGCCATGGCCGCCCTGGATTACCGTATGTTCAGCGGCAGAAACTCCATCATTCACTTCGGGCATGTACGGGACATCAAGCATCATTATTACTATCCGATCGAATTCGAGACGCAGCTTGTCAACCATGTGAGAAGCGGGGATACGGAAAATGTCGCTAAGCTGCTGGACAATATTTATACGATGAATTTTAATTCGGCGGGAATGACCCCGGAACTGGGAAGATGCTTGTTCTTCAATATCATCAGCACCTTTCTGAAAATACTGAATTTGACGAACACGGATCATGAAAGCCTGCTGGGGCCGAGCTTTGATCCCGTAAAACACATATTCGGTTGTTCCACAAGCGATGAAATGCAAGCCGAGACCAAGCGGCTATATGACAAACTGACTTGTCTCTTTCATACGGAGCATAGCGATCACAGCATCCAGCTGCAGCAGGATATGATGGCATTCATCGACCGAAATTTAACCGATTATAATTTAGGACTCGGTATGATCGCCGACCATTTCGGCATGACGCCGCAGTATATCTCGAGTTTCTTCAAAAAGATGAATCGATGCAATATCACCGACTATATTACCCGCGCGAGGATTGAGAAGGCGAAGACATTGATGGAGCAATCGGAACTGACCAATGCGCAGCTGGCCCAACTGGTCGGCTATACCAATGATGTCGTGTTCATCCGGGCATTCAAGAAATTGGAGGGGGTCACCCCCGGTAAATATCGGGTGAGCGCAAGCGGGCAGTAACGCTTAAGCGAGGAGAGGAGTGGCCAATTACCATGGAAGCGATCCAGCAACCTTTTAAATACGGCGAGGCAACGACATGGACCCGGCAAAGGACCGAAGCCGCCATCGAATTCGTGCTGCATAAGATCGATGAGAATTTAGACACATTTTCGGGCCGTTTTCCATCTCCTGCAAGCCGCAATCATATTTACGAGCCAATCGGCAATACGGAATGGGCCTCGTCCTTCTGGACCGGGATGCTGTGGCTTGCTTATGAGATCACGGGGGAAACGAAGTACCGGTCGATTGCGGAGCTTCAGCTCCACAGCTACAAGGAGCGCGTGGAGCAGCGCATCGCCACGCAGACGCATGATCTGGGATTTTTGTATTCCTTGTCCTGCGTTGCCGCTTATAAGCTGACCGGGAATGAAGAAGCGAGACGGACTGCCTTGGCCGCAGCAGACCTGCTGATGGAGCGGTATTTCGAGAAAGCCGGAATCATTCAGGCTTGGGGCAAGCTAGACAGGCCGTCACAGCGCGGCCGAATGATCATCGACTGCTGCATGAATTTGCCTTTGCTCTATTGGGCGACGGAGGAAACCCGCAAACCGGAGTATCGGCGCGCTGCCATAAACCATGCACGGCAGTCCGCTCGTTATTTGATCCGCGAGGATTCCTCAACGTATCACACGTATTATATGGATGTCGAGAGCGGAGAACCAAGGTTTGGACAAACGTCCCAAGGATATGCGGATCATTCGTGCTGGTCCCGCGGTCAGGCCTGGGCCATTTACGGTATGCCGCTCAGTTATGCCTATACGAAGGAAGAAACACTCCTGCATGATGCCGAGCGAGTCACGAATTACTATTTGAATCGGCTGCCTGAGGATGATGTGTGCTATTGGGATTTGATATTCACCGAAGGGCAGGAAGAAAGGGACAGCTCGGCAGCCGCCATATCGGTATGCGGAATGCTGGAGCTGGCCAAGCATGTACCACTCTCGCATCCGCAGCGCCGTACATACGAGAACGCGGCACTGCGCATCCTGGCGTCTTTAAGCGATCGATATACGACGGCAACGCTCCCTGAATCCAACGGCATTCTGCAGCATGCGGTTTACGGAAAGCCGCTTGGTAACGGAATCGACGAATGCTGCATTTGGGGGGACTATTTCTATTTCGAGGCGTTGGTGAGGGTCTTTAAAGATTGGGATATGTACTGGTGAATGAAGAGGGGCCATATTCAAAAGACAGTGTGAACGTAAAACGTTACCCCTGCATCAGCCTTGCTGATGTCAGGGGTGTTTTGTCTGTCTGTTTGGCTAAGTTGACAAAATAAATTAACTCGTGTTAATTTATTTACATAAGTTAACTTTTGAGAGGTGCTAATCACAATGGATCCGGAAATCCCATTAAGGGAATTAAAAAAAGCCAAGAACAAAATCGCGCTGTATGAAGCGGCATTATCCTTGATGAAGGACCGGATGTTCAGCCAAGTTATGCTGGAGGACATCTGCAAGCGCGCAGAAATATCCAAGGTCACTTTTTTTAAGTTTTATCAACGCAAAGAGGATCTGCTGATTTATTTTATGCGGATATGGCTGACCGAGCGGGTCATCGAGATCGATACGGAAGGGAAAAAAGGGTTTCAGGCGTTCCGGCATCTGCTAACCCAAGTGGCTAAGGAACATCAAGTGAGGCCTGGTATGATGCCTAGCCTGATCTCCTTTCTCGCAGAGCAGAACATGCAGCCCTGCATGCCGGAGCTGAGCCCTGCGGAAGTATCGCTGCTCTTTCCCGGTCACGAGGAAGCGGGAAGCCGATCACCCAACATGTACGATTTGTTCCAGCAGTTCATGAAAGATGAAGATCAAGCCGGAAGGCTGAACAAAGCCCTTACCTTGGAGCAAGCCGTGCAGATCTGCTTCACCACTTTTTATGGCGCGTTTCTGACGGCTCAGTTGTACAATTCCACGGAAATCGGCTGCTTTTACGAAACGCACCTAGGTCTGCTTGAAATAAAGGAAGAGGAGTGAACAAGCATGGGCAAAGTGATTCCAGGTCGATATACCGCACATATGGACGGATCTTTCGTTGTATTCGTGATCGGGTTTCGGATTAACAAGTGGTGGGCGGTCCATAAGTGGCTGCCTGTCATGAATGCCATGACCCCGATGCTTCAGGAGCTGTACCGGAACAAGGAGGAGCTCGGCTTCATGGACGGTACCTATCATTTTTCAGGGCGGGGACTTACCCTCATCCAATATTGGAGAAGCTTCGAACACCTGGAGCATTATGCACGCCACGGAGCCAATCACCTGAAGGCATGGCGGGATTTCAACCGCAAGGTCGGAACGGGAGGGGACGTAGGGATATTTCACGAAACCTATCTTGTTCAGGAAGGGCAGCATGAATGCCTGTACAACAACATGCCGAGATTCGGTTTGGCCAAAACAGGAGCTCATGTTCCTGCGACGGGCCGCAGGGAAACGGCAAGCCGGCGGCTTGGACGTGAGGGAGAACCGGCGGTGCCCACTCCTCCGAATCCATAGTTCCGGTCTGTCGGCGGCTGACCGCTCTTTGCCGAGCAATGGATAATTACCATAGGTTAAGGGCGGTGTAAATGCTATGGAAGTCGTGATGCTTTAGACTTGTTTTTCTTCCGAGGTTCAAAAAAGTGTTGGTAAACCCCGTCCGTTCTTCTATGATGAAATTACTTTCAATCGATGACGAGATAAGGAATTAATCGCTCAGGGGGATGCCTATGGGAAGGAAAGCGTGGTTTTACCGTCAGCTTTTATCGTATATGCCGGTCTTCTTTATCGTGATTTCCTTTGTGTTTTTTGTCTTTTTCCAAATGCTCGGGGAACAGTCGCGGCAAGGCGCGATTCAGGCTAATGAGACGATGATTCAGCAGGCGATGCGTTCGGTCGACAATTCGCTGAAGGCCATCGATCAGATGCTGGTGCAGGAATTGCTGTTCAACCCTGATATGTCGGGATTTTTCAATCAAGAGGATCAGGACAACGTCTATTTGAACATGCAGGCCGTGAAGGCCATGAAGCAGTTCAAGGTTTCCAACCCGCTTGTGGATTCCATGGTCCTAGTTCGAACCCAGGATGAATTCGTCCTAAGCTCTTCGTCCACTTTCCGTTTGCAGGATTATGCGGATTATGACTTTCTCCAGCCTTATCTGAGCCAGGTCAATAGCGAAGCAAAATGGAGTGCCATGCGGAATTTCCGGGAATTCAGCTTTAACAGCACGCAGCAGGTGGTCACCCTGGTACGGGATGCCCCCTTCGTTACCCATGGCAAAGGCGTGATTGCCGTCAATATCAAGGTGGACGCCATACATAACATGATTCAGGGCATGGTTAATCCCGAAGTTAGCTTCATTCATGTGATGGACACTGTGGGCCGTTCCTTGATCGCCGGCACCTCGGGCGCCGATCACGGGGAACTTGTGTCCCAAGCGATATCCCCTTACACCGGATGGGTTTACGAAGGGGGGCTTACCCAAGGCAGGGTGGTGGGTATCGTCAGCCAATTGTACAATGTCTGGTTTATCGTCGGCCTTCTGATGTGCATGGCCGGCGTGGCCTGGATCGTATTCGTCACGCGCCGGAACTATAAGCCGATTGAAGCCATCGTGTCCCGGATTTCGAAATATTCGCAGACCAAAACGAGCGTTCTGCTCCATGGCGGCAAACAGGATGAGTTTGCTTTTATCGAATCGGCGCTGGAGAGCCTGCTGGAACAGGCGAGCAGCTTTCAGCAGCAGCACCGTGAAGATTTGCTCCTGCGCAAAGCGTACCTGTTTCAGCAGCTGATGGAGGGACAGTATCCTTCTCATCTGGAGCAGTGGAACGAGCAGCGCGAAGCCATGGGGCTGCCGGACCTGTCCCAACCACAGATCGTCAATGTCATCGAAATCGATAAATACCCGCTGTTTTGCGAACAGTATCCCCAGCAGGACCAGTATCTGATCAAGTTTGCCTTAAAAAGCGTCGTTCAAGAAATTGCGGCCGGGCAGGAAACGATGCTTTGGACGGAATGGATTTCAGCCTCGAAGCTGGGAGTTCTCGCGGCAGCGGAAGATCAGGATCCCAATCGGCATGTGGCCACGCTGCTGGAGCAAGCCCGCCAGTGGGTGGAGGAGCACCTGAAGCTGACCATAACCGTTGGCATCGGGGAGAAAGCGGAGCGGTATACGGATATCCCGGAATCCTATGAGCAGGCACGCGCCGCATTGAAATACAAAATGATCCTCGGCGACAACCGAATCATTCATTACGCCGAAGTATCCGGTGAGGACCGGGGGAATGCATTTGATTTTCTGAACCTGATCCGCTCGATGGCGCAGTCCTTCCGGCTCGTCAACAAGGATTGGCAGGAGAAATACAGTACCCTTATCCATAACATCGAGCAGAACATGCTGGACCGGGACGGCGTGGTGAACCTGGCGGATTACATGATGTACTCGCTGGGATGCGAAATGTCCCGAATGGCGAAGGAATTTCAGGAATTGTGGCTTACGGAGGGGCAGCCTGCCTTACGGAACGCGCTTCAGTCGTCCGATACGCTGGAGGAGCTGGAACAGGAACTCGGGGAGGCTTTATCCGCTCTGTACGACAGCATCCTCGCTCTCATGGAGGGCCGAAATCATGCGGACACGATTCAGAAGGTACGCTTGTTTATGGAGCAAAACTCGAGCAACCCGGACCTGTCCCTCAATTATTTAAGCGAACGCTTCGGCATGAACTGGAAAACGCTGAGCAAGCTGTTCCGGGAGGAGACCGGCCAGAAATTCGTGGGTTATTTGATCGAGCTGCGGATGAACCATGCCCGGAGACTGCTGGAAGAAACCCTGCTGCCCGTACAGGATATCGCCACCGAAGTCGGGTATTCCAACGCCATCTCGTTTGGCCGGATGTTTAAAAAGCTGATGGGAATGTCGCCGGGGGATTATCGTGAGCAAGCTGCTATCAAGCAGCAGAAATTCGGGAATTAACGAGTCCTTCGGAGTCCCTTCCATGCATACTCGAACCAAGTATAGAGCCCTGCGGACGATGCTGTCCTGCGGGCTTTTTTGCCGTCAACGGAGAGAGGTTTAGCGGCGGAAAAAGGTTTATCGCTCTCACGGCCTGCCGGCTCTGAAATTTTCCCCTGCTCGCGGAAATACGTTGATTCGGAGAATCTTGTTTATTGATCGGATGGAACCGTCCGCTCTAAACTTGGGACCAACACAAAGCGAAGGAGGGTGACCCCATTGGCTCGTATGAGCAGCGCAATTCCAGTACCTGCAGATGCACAGGCACCAACGAATCTACCATCGAACAAGCCCATGAACCGAACGAGGAAGAAGCTGATGAAGCACTGGCAGTTCTACCTGCTCGTGTTCTTCCCGTTAGTCTACATCATCCTCTTCAAATACGTTCCGATGTTCGGCGTACTGATTGCATTCAAGGAATACAACGTCGTACAGGGGATCTTCGGCAGTCCCTGGGTAGGGTTCGATTATTTCCGGCAATTGTTCGATGCGCCGTTCTTCTGGCAGTATGTCCGCAACACGCTCGAGATTTCCCTGTACGGCCTGCTGGTCGGATTCCCTGCCCCCATTCTGTTGGCGCTGGCACTGAATGAGATCAGGAACGGCCGATTCAAGAAAACCGTCCAGATGGTGACCTACGCGCCGTACTTTATTTCAACGGTTGTCATCGTCTCGATTCTAATCGTGAACCTCTCGCCCAACACCGGGCTGATGAGCAACCTGTTCCGGGCGCTGGGACTGGAAACCGTTGATTTTCTCGGCGTGCCGGAGCTGTTCAAATCGATCTATGTCTGGTCCGATGTATGGCAGTTCACCGGTTACGGCGCCATCATTTATATTGCGGCCTTGGCGGGAGTCAATCCCGATTTGTACGAGGCGGCTCGAGTGGACGGGGCGACCCGGTTTCAAAAAATCATCAATATCGATATTCCCAGCTTGTTTCCGGTCATCGTCATTTTGCTCATATTGAATCTGGGCAATCTGATGAGCCTGGGCTTCGAGAAAATATATCTCATGCAAAACCCGCTGAATCAGAACACGTCCGAGGTCATCTCCACCTATGTGTACAAGGTCGGCCTGCTCGGAGCGAACTTCAGCTTCTCCGCCGCCATCGGTCTGTTCAATTCCGTTATCAATTTCATTCTCTTGGTCATCGTCAATTACGTATCCAGAAAAGTCTCATCCACAAGTCTATGGTAGGAGGAATCGCATGAGCAGATCAACCGTACGGGAGTCCGCTGCAGACCGGATTTTCCTTGGTATCGTGTATTTGTTTCTATCCGTCGTCCTGATTGTCATTCTGTTTCCGCTGCTGCATATTGTAAGCGCATCCTTCAGCTCCCCGGGCGCAGTGTCGTCGGGCAAGGTGTGGCTGTGGCCGGTGGACGTGACCCTGATCGGCTACAAAGCGGTATTCCAGAATTCCAATATTCTGATCGGGTTTGGCAACTCGTTGTTCTATGCCGTTGTCGGCACGCTTGTCAACGTCGCATTCACGGTGATGCTTGCATATCCGTTAGCCCGAAAGACGTTTTACGTTCGCAACATCATCATGATGCTGCTGGTGTTCACGATGTTTTTTGACGGCGGGCTCATTCCGAACTATCTGCTCGTAAAGTCGCTCGGCATGCTCGACACGCGCTGGGCCATGATTATACCGGGTGCGTTAGCCGTGTTTCAGGTCATCATCGCCAGAACCTTTTTTCAAACCACGATCCCGGAGGAGCTCGCCGAAGCGGCCGAAATGGACGGCAGCAGCGACATTACCTTTTTTCTGAAAATCGTCCTTCCGTTATCCAAGCCGATCCTGGCCGTGCTCGCGCTGATGTACGCCGTCGGCCATTGGAACTCCTATTTCAACGCCCTGATTTATTTAAAGGACAGCAGCCTGTTTCCGCTTCAAATCTTCCTGAGGGATATTCTGATCCTGAATTCCGTCAGCGCCGAGATGGTGACCAACGTGAATGAGCTGCTGGTCCGCGAAGGGCTGAAGGATCTGCTGAAGTATTCGCTGATCGTGGTGGCAAGCGCCCCGGTACTGGTCATTTACCCGTTCGTGCAGAAGTATTTTGTCAAAGGCGTGATGATCGGGTCCTTGAAAGGGTGATTCCTGCTTATTGTGAAGGAGGTGAGGCCGGCAGTATAGAATGGGTAATTCCGATGATCGGACACATAGGGGGTATATGCAAAATTAGGTTTCGTTTATGAAGTAAGGGCAGACATTCCATATTAGGGAGGAATTGATTTGAAAAGGTTCACTGGATTAGGTTTAAGTCTGATTCTCGCGGCAGTGCTGGTTTTATCCGCTTGCGGCAAATCGAGCGAAACAGGAACTGGAAATCCGGCAAGCCCTCCGGAGTCGGGGGCACCCGTTGAACTATCGGTATTCGCTCCTCAGTCCGCCGGCATCGAGAGCCTCGATGTCAATCCATTCTCCAAGCATATCGAAGAGAAGCTGGGGATTACGTTCAAATGGAATACGACGCCCGACGCGGTATTCAACGACAAGAAACTGCTGATGCTGGCCAGCGGGGATTATCCGGCGCTTATTATGAATGCCGGCATATCCAAGGCGGATCAGATCAAGTACGGAATGCAGGGGGCCTTTATCCCTTTGAATGATTTAATCGACCAGCATGCGCCGAACATCAAGAAGGCATTGGAGGAAGTTTCCTATTTTAAATCCGCCATGACGGCCCCGGACGGCAATATATACGCGCTTCCAAAGGTGAACGAGTGCCTGCACTGCACGTATGGCCAGCGGATGTGGATCAATACGACCTGGCTCGAGAAGTTAGGGCTTGAAATGCCAACGACCACCGACGAGTTCTATGAAGTGCTGAAAGCCTTTAAGGAGCAGGACCCGAACGGCAACGGAAAGGCTGACGAAATTCCGATGACCACTTCGCTCGATGTATGGGGAGGAGGAGTTGACGCCTTTTTGATGAATGCTTTTATATACAACAATGGCACGACTTATCTAAGCGTGAAGAATGGCAAGGTGATTTTGTCGGCGGCTGAGCCCGAATGGAGGGAAGGGCTGAAATATCTACGTAAGCTTTATAGCGAAGGACTGATCGATAAAGGAGCTTTTACGCAGAACGGCGATGCCGTCAAGCAGCTTGGCAACAAAGCGGAGAATGTGGTCGGCACCGTCGGTTATGCGCTGATCAGCAGCGTGCTGGAGCCGACCGACGCCAAGCCCCGCCATAAGGAATACGATGTCGTTCCCCCGCTGAAAGGACCGAATGGCGTACAGCTAGCAGGTTATAGCGTCGGAGCAGGTGACGGATCGTTTGTCATTACGAACAAAGCGACGGAGGAGCAGCGGATCGCAGCGATCAAGCTGGCGGATTACTTGTTCTCTGAAGAAGGCACCGTCATGACTTCCTGGGGGTTCGAGGGAGACGGATGGCGAAAGGCGGAGTCCGGTGCGCTTGATTACAACGGCGAGCCGGCCGCATACGAAGCGTTGAAGCGAGATGTGCCCGAGGGATCCCTTGACGTAACCTGGTGGCAGCTCGGCACGATGCTGATGGTGAATTCCCTCCGCGAATCCTTTGTTGCTCCTGAAGATCCGCTCGGCAACGGAGCCTACGAGTATCGTTTATGGCTGGCTGCCAAGAAATATGAGCCTTTTGCCAAACCGGAGTTAGTGTACCCGACCGATGTGTTCATCGATCCGAAAGACGCAACCTTTATCGCGCAGATTCAGAAGACGATTCAGGATTACGTGAAATCGAACCTGGCGCAGTTCGTAACCGGCAGCAAAGACATCGAGAAGGATTGGGATGCCTATGTCAGCGGATTTAAGGGGCTTCAGCTGGATAAGTATCTGGAGATTCATCAGAAAGCATTAGACAATCAAGGATGAGGTATGGGAGGTTTATCGCTTGCACAATTTCATTGAATACGCCGCCAACATCGAGCCCTCGGAACGTCAATTAGCCGTACAGGAGATGGAGTTCTACGCCTTCTTTCATTTTACCATCAATACGTTCACGGATATGGAATGGGGCACGGGAAAGGAAGACCCGGCGCTGTTCAATCCGGCGCAGCTGGATGCGGATCAATGGGTCAGCGCTTGTGTCAGCGCCGGGATGCGCGGCCTGATCCTGACCTGCAAGCATCATGACGGCTTCTGTTTATGGCCGAGTCAGTATACGGAGCATTCCGTGAAGAGCAGCCCTTGGCGAAACGGCCATGGGGATGTGGTGAAGGAGGTTGCCGATGCCTGCAGGAGAGGGGGGATCAAATTCGGCATCTACTTGTCCCCCTGGGACCGGCATGAACCGTCGTATGGGGATTCGCCGCGGTACAATCTATTTTTCCTGAATCAGCTAAGAGAGCTCCTGACCGGCTACGGCGAGATATTCAGCGTCTGGTTTGACGGGGCCTGCGGCGAAGGGCCGAACGGCAAGCGCCAGGAATACGATTGGGATGCGTATTACGCCCTGATTCGGGAACTGCAGCCGAATGCCGCCATCTCGGTATGCGGGCCGGATATTCGCTGGTGCGGGAATGAAGCGGGACATTGCAGGGAGTCGGAGTGGAGCGTCGTTCCGGCGTCGCTGCGCCAAAATGAAGCGATCCAGGAAAAGTCGCAGCAAACGGATGACCGTGAGTTCGCGCGCCGCTATGAATCCAGCGAAGAGGATCTCGGCAGCCGGAGCGTCATTCAAGGCGAGAAGGAGCTGGTATGGTATCCGGCTGAAGTGAATACCTCGATCCGTCCCGGCTGGTTCTACCATGCGTCCGAAGACGATAAGGTTCGATCGCTGGAAGAATTGCTGCATATTTATTACGGCTCGGTTGGCGGCAATGCCACCTTTCTGCTCAATATTCCGCCGGATACCCGCGGACTCGTACATGAGAACGATCTGCGGCGTCTGCAGGAACTCGGGGACGCCATCCGAACAACGTTTGATACCGATTTGGCAGCCGGCGCGGATATTACGGCTTCCGAAACGAAAGCCGGATCGGATGCTCGAAATATGGTCGACGGTAACAAGGATACGTATTGGAGCCCCGAGGAGGGTACGGAATACGCCGTGATTGAGCTGGACCTGGGGCGGGCGATCGATTTCGATCATATCGTATTGGCCGAATACCGGTACGGGCAGCGGATCGAGCGCTTCGAGCTTGAATATATGGAAAACGGGAAATGGCACACGATCCAATCCGGGACGGTAATCGGGCGCAAACGCATCTGCCGCTTTCCCGCCGTACGCGCTCAATATATCCGCCTTACCATTTTGGAATCGAGATGGTGTCCGCGCCTGTCCGGCATGGAAGTTTACCGGAGCTCGAGGGATTGTTGAGAGGACTGCAGATTTGCAGCCTCCCCTAAAGGATTGGCAGTAATAAGGCGGCCATCGCAAAAGAGCGGTGGCTCCTTTTTTTCGAAAACGCAAAATTTACCTTCCGTTCCATCCAGATTAGTGTAAGATGTACGTGAAAGTACCTCATTCCATTGTAGAGAGGATGCAATCTGCATGAGTCATTCCATAACGTTTGAAACCCGGCTGTTAAGCTCTCTGTCCAAAGTGTTCGCCGATGAAGAACTGTCCCCAGCCTCGTACGACGCAGGGGCAGCGTTTAGCAATGAGACATTCTCGTTTCAAGTGGCCTACCGTACCAATCGCTTGTTGAAAAACATCCGGGTTATTCTGCAATCCGAGTTAAGCGAACGGGTTACCGTCCGCTCCGTAGGCCTGGTTCCGTCGGAGCTGCCTACGTATCATGACCATGACGAGTTTATCTTAAGAGCTACGCCCGGGCTATATCCGGACCCGCTGCTGCCCCTGGCATCAGATCCTGTTATAACCGGATGCCCGGGCCAGTGGAGAAGCCTCTGGATCACGGTACAGCCTGAGGAAGAGATCCAGGGAGGTACATATGAAATCCGGATCCGTTTTGAAGCGGAATCGGGAGATACGCTTGGAGAAGAGGTATTTACGCTGGAAGTGATTCCGGCAGCCTTACCTGCGCAGAAGCTCATTCATACGGAATGGTTCCATGCCGATTGCCTGGCAAACTACTATGAGGTGGGGATTTTTAGCGAACGGCACTGGATGTTGATCGAACAATTTATGCAGACCGCGGCACAGCATGGGATCAATATGATCCTGACTCCGGTGTTTACGCCTCCGCTGGATACGGAAGTGGGCGGAGAGCGGCCGACGGTACAGCTGGTCGATGTCGATGTGAGCGAAGATGGAAAATATGCGTTTGGGTTTGACAAACTCGACCGCTGGGCTGACCTGTGTGATTCCAATGGCATTCAGTATCTGGAATTCTCGCACCTCTTCACGCAGTGGGGAGCCCGGCATGCGCCGAAGATTATGGCTAACGTGAACGGACAGCCGGAGAAGCTGTTCGGTTGGGAGACGGATGCGACTGGAGAAGCGTATCATTCCTTCATCAGACAATTCATTCATGCTTTGACCGGTTGGATCGAAAGCCGGGGACTTGAGCAGCGCTGTTATTTCCATGTATCCGATGAGCCGTCCGAGTCCCATCTGGAGGCTTACGGGCATGCAAGCCGGTTGATGAACGAGCTGCTGCCGGATTACCCGATCATTGACGCGCTCTCCGATATTTCGTTCTATGAGCAGGGGCTGGTGAAGCGTCCGATTCCGGGCAGCAACCACATCGAGCCTTTCCTGGATCAGCAGGTAACCCCGTTGTGGACCTATTATTGCTGTTCCCAGTACAAGGAAGTGTCCAACCGATTCTTCAATCTGCCTTCGGCGAGAAACCGGATCATCGGGATTCAGCTGTATAAGTTTAACATTGAGGGATTTCTCCATTGGGGATATAACTTTTGGAATTCGCAATACTCGAAACGCGCCATTGATCCGTTCAAGGTGACGGATGCGGATTGCGGTTTTCCTTCCGGAGATGCTTTTGTGGTATATCCCGGTGAAGAAGGGCCGATCGAATCCATTCGGCTGAAGGTATTCCAGGAAGCGCTTCAGGATTTGAGAGCGCTTCAACTGCTGGAAACCCAGATCGGCAGGGAGGCAGTTCTGCAGGCGCTGGAAGAAGGGCTTGAAGAGCCGATCACCTTCAAGACGTACCCGAGGGATCCGGAATGGCTGCTGTCGAAGCGGCAGTGGATCAATGATAAGATCAGGGAAAGCTTGGCTGTGAAGTAAGCGGGCCGGGCGTACGGCTTATTTAGACGAATCCGGGCCATTTTAGGCCGAACGAATCCTGCGTAAAACTGCCCCACCTTCCCTTGAGAAGGTGGGGCAGTTTTTGATTTTCCGATCTGTTTTTTCGCCTGATGGGTACCAAGCATGTTTCATTCTTGCTTGTGCATGATCCCGTATGGTTCCATGATAAAGAGAACGTGCATGTCATCAAGGTATACCGGCGCAAAGGGCAGTCCAATCCTAGGGATGAGATGGCCGGGATTCTGCCAACGATATCGGCAAACCACGCCCGAGGCGAAAGAGGCCTGCTGTGGTTCTAGTGGTGCCGCCGAAATTATGCCATCATAAGAGCAAGGGGGAAATGAACGATGTATTTGGATTTCAAGCTGGCGAATGACCGCCCGGCGTATATTCAAGTCAAGGATTACATGAAGCGCTTGATGACAACCGGGGCGCTGCAAGCCGATCAGAAGCTTCCCTCCACGCGTGAGCTAAGCGCGCTGTTTCGAGTGGGCCGCAATACGGTGCTGAGCGCATACTCCGATTTGGAGGATGAAGGCTATATCTACGCGGTTAAAGGGCAAGGACACTTTGTTTCCCCTTCGATCAGCGGGGCATCCGCACAGCCGGAAGGCAAACGGCTGGACTGGGGTCCTCGCCTGAACGAGTATGCCAGGCTTGCGGAAGCGAACGATCTGATGAAGCACGGGATCCGTGCTGAGAAGGGTTCCATATCGTTTACAAGCATCGCTCCCGACGAGAAGCTGTTCGACCTGCCCAATGTCAAGCGTGCATTCCTGGACCGGATGTCGCTTGAAGGCGATATCCTACTAAATTACGGTTACGCCAAAGGCTATAAACCGCTTATTGATTACCTTCTCCGTTACATGGAGAACAAAGGGGTGAATATTCAGGGCAAAGATATGCTGATCACCAGCGGTTTTACGGAAGGCTTAAGTCTGGTGCTATCCGCCTTGAACCAAGGGCATGGCCGCATTCTATGCGAGAATCCCACCCATCATACCGCCATTAAAAATTTTAAAATGCACGGGTACGCCATTACCGGCGTCGAGATGGAGCAAGACGGCATCAGCCTGACAGGGCTCGCACGCGAGCTGTCGGAGCGGTCGTACGACATGGCGTACCTTGTGCCTTCCTATCATAATCCTACCGGAATCGTAATGTCCCACCAGAAGCGGCTGGAAGCGCTGCGGCTGCTGAACGAGCATGAGATTCCCGTGATCGAAGACGGCTTCAATGAGGAGCTGCGTTATTCGGGCTCCCACATCGCGCCTCTCGTTGCATGTGCAGGGGGAGAGAACAACAGCGTGATTTACCTGGGCAGCTTCTCCAAGATTCTGTTCCCCGGCCTGCGAGTCGGATGGGTGCTGGCCGACAAGACCCTCATTCATTATCTGGAAAGCGTGAAGCGGGCCCGCAGCATTCATACGTCGACTCTGGATCAGTCCCTGCTCTTTCAATATCTGTACAATGGCAACTTCGAGAAGTATTTAAAGAGAGCGAAAGCCGAGTACAAGCGAAAATATGAGCTTGCGATCCGCTGCTGCGAGGAGTGGATTCCGATGGAGCGGCTGTCCGGTGACGGCGGGCTTCACCTGTTCGTTGAATTCGGTCCGGACTTCCGGACACGGGAGCTCCTGGAGGCTTGTTCCGCCCAGGGCGTGGTGTTTACGCCGGGCGATATTTTCTATACCGATGGCGGCGGCCAGCACACCATGCGTCTTGGATTCTCACGCGTCTCCGACGAGAACATCGAGAAGGGGATTCGGATCATCGGCCAGGCGGCAAGGAAGCTGGTGTGATCGGGGTGCAACAGTGATCGGAGGAATAATCCGCATGCGGAGTGATGATTAACATACAAAGAATACTTCTCCGAGAAATCATGGGCTGCAACGGAGAAGGCGGAATTAATGTGGAGAAGCGGAGCGTTCTCCTTTGCCGTCGGATTTCAACAACGAAAATTCAAATCGGTAGAAACCTGAGGGCAACAGAGATCGGAGGAATAATCCGCATGCGGAGTGATGATTAACATACAAAGAATACTTCTCCGAGAAATCATGGGCTGCAACGGAGAAGGCGGAATTATTGTGGAGAAGCGAAGCGTTCTCCTTTGCCGTCGGATTTCAACAACGAAAATTCAGATCAGTGGAAATCTGAGGGCAACAGAGATCGGAGGAATAATCCGCATGCGGAGTGTTGCACTGGCAATCAGCTTGAAGAATTTATTTAGGAGGTCTACATCATGAAGGTTGGCGTCATCATGGGAGGCGTATCATCCGAGAGGGAAGTTTCACTCATGACCGGCAAAGAGATGATCGCTCATTTGGATAAAAGCCGCTACGAGGTTTATCCGATCGAGATTCACGATAAACGCGAGCTGATCAGCAAAACCGAAGGCATCGATATTGCGCTGCTCGCCCTGCACGGCACGTTCGGAGAAGACGGAACGGTCCAGGGCACCCTTGATACGTTGGGGATTCCGTATACCGGCAGCGGCGTTCTGGCCAGCAGTCTCTGCATGGATAAAGATTTGAGCAAGAAGCTGCTGCGTTACGAAGGATTGCATACGGCTGACTGGATCATGGTCGGCTGCATGGAAGAGCTGGCGGCCGCCGACGTGGAGGGGCTCGGTTTTCCCGTTGTGGTGAAGCCGAATGCGGGCGGGTCTAGCATCGGTACCCGGATCGTGCGCGACTCGGCTGACCTTGCATCCGCCGTCGAAGAGGCGCTGCGGTGGGACCGCTTCGTCATGATCGAGCAATGGATCGAGGGAGAAGAAATCACCTGCCCGGTCCTGAACGGCGATATGCTTCCGATTGTGTCGATCAAGCCGAACTCGGAGTTTTTCGATTATGCATCCAAATACGAAGAAGGCCAAGCGGATGAGCAGGTGATCGAGCTTCCCGCAGAACTTCAGGAGCAGGTGCGCACAGCCGCGCTTCAATGCTATAAGGCGATGAAGTGCAGTGTATATGCCCGGATCGATATCATCCTGAAGGGAAAGATTCCTTATATTTTGGAGGTCAACACGCTTCCGGGTTTAACGAAGACCAGTCTGCTGCCAAGAAGCGCGGAAGCGGCGGGATATTCGTTCAGCGGACTTTTGGATGCCTTGATTGAAACCTCATTATCGGAACGAAAAAGCGAAGGCAAGGAGTAGAAGGATATGAAGACAACGAGCAGCTTTCTAACATCGACGGTGCAAGTCATGCCGCCATCCGGCATCCGGCAATTTTTTAATGCTGCGGAAGCGGATGACGAGGTCATTTCGCTCGGCGTGGGCGAACCGGATTTCGTGACGCCCCAGTGTGCGATCGATGCATGCAAACAGGCGCTGGAGCATGGGCGCACGATGTACACGCCGAATGAAGGGCTGATGGAGCTGAGGGAAGGAATTGCAGACTATCTGCATTCCGGCTTCCAGCTGCAATACGAGCCGTCGAGGGAGGTCCTGGTTACGGTCGGCGGCAGCGAAGCGATTGATCTTGCGCTGCGGGCGCTCATCTCCCCGGGCGATGAAATTATCATTCCCGTACCGGGATATGTCGCCTATGCTCCTCTTGTGCAATTGAACGGCGGCACCGTCGTCGAGCTGGAGCTATCCGCCGAGCATGGCTTCAAGTTGACGGCAGATGCACTGCAGCAGGCGATCACGCCCCGGACGAAAGCGATCGTTGTTAACTTTCCGAGCAATCCGACAGGAGCCGTCATGACCCGTGAGGATTGGCTTCCGATCGCGCGCCTTGCGGTCGAGCACAATTTGGTGGTGATTTCAGACGAGATGTATGCCGAGCTTACTTATAGCGGCACGCATACGAGCGTCGCTTCCCTGCCGGGGATGCGGGAGCATACCGTCATCATCGGCGGATTCTCCAAAGCCTTCGCCATGACGGGCTGGCGGGTCGGCTACCTCTGCGGCGATGCCGGGCTGGTGAGCGCAATGGTCAAGATCCATCAGTATACCGCGCTCTGCGCGCCCATCATGGGACAGATTGCGGCCATCGAATGTTTAAGGAACGGGCTCGGGGATCGGGACGAGATGAGGCAGGCTTACGATGAGCGCCGACAAATGTTTGTGCAGGGACTGAGCGATATCGGCCTGAGCTGCCGCGATCCTCAGGGAGCCTTCTATGCATTCCCCAGCATAACCGGAACCGGCCTCGGCTCGCAGCAGTTCGCGGAGCGATTGCTTCGGGAGGCCAAAGTAGCCGTTGTGCCGGGCCATGTGTTCGGTACCGGGGGCGAAGGCTTCATTCGCTGCTCGTATGCCGCTTCGTCCGCTCGACTCTGCGAAGCGCTCGAACGAATGGAACGCTGGCTTCAAACGCATGTACGTGCCGAAGGTCTTCATGCCTTACAGAATTCTTGACAGCTTCCGGTAATCGGTAGCGGTAATCCCCTCCAGCCTCCGGAAGATGCGGCTGAAATAATGAATGTCCGGGTATCCGACGCCTTCGCCAACCATCTCGATCGAGATGTCGGATTCCCTGAGCAGCCGGCGCGCTTCCCGGTGACGAACGGATTGCACGAATTCGCTCGGCGGCATCCCGGCAAGGCGCTTAAACAATTTGGCGGTATGATCCGCGCTTAACATCAAATGCTCCGCGATGACTTTGTTGCTCCAGTCTTTGGCTGGAGCTTTTTCGATTTGAGCCATCAGCTCGATCAGTTTGGCCTCGTGCGGCGACGTTTCCGTCAATGCCCGGGAGGGGTGCGTCCGAAACAGTTGAACCAGCACATCCAGCATCAGTCCCTTGCAGGCAAGCTCGTAGCCGGCGGGACGCAGGGTGAATTCCTCTACGATGCGTTCCATCATCTGTACGCATGGCAGGGGAGGCGTGTAGATAATCCGGGAAGAAAGGGGAGGGAAAGCGGATGATACGGCTTCATGCGCGAACTTATCCGTATCCACCACGGCTTCGTTCACGATCATATCGGCTTCCGTCTGGATGTCCAACTCATCGAAAAAATCAAAATGGATACCCAGAAAACGCGCGTCGGGATGGGAAACCACCTCATTTTGGTGGTAAACGCCGGACGGCAGAAAGATCAGCTGGCCTGCTTCGACGACATGCCGGTTCCCGTACATCGTGGTAACGGCTTCCCCATGGCATACATAGAGCAGCTCGAAATCATATAACCTGCGCTGCGGGAGAGCTCCCGTCGCCATGCGTTGAAACTGTGCATAATGAATGCTGGGCGACCATTCGCGGAAAGGCGCTTCGCGTTTTACCGGATAATCGGGGTCCATATCGGCCATCGTAGATTCACTCCCAAATGTTATTAAGAGAATAGAACGGAATTGTCCAAATAATCGCTTTTCTTTCTAAATCATTTCTTGGAATGTTTATTTATTATATAAGTATTATTACATCCAATTGGTTTATTTACAACTTGACGGAAAAAGTCAAATGATGCGTTTCAGAAAACATTTGTAACATCATCAACCTATGAATTTTAGGAGGGGTTTGCGATGAAAAAAGGGATTAATATCTGGTCGTTCCCGGGAGAGGCTTCCATCTCCGACTGTATCCGATTGGCAAAAGAAGCGGGCTTTGACGGAATCGAATTGTCGCTGAACCAAACGGGGGAGCTCGGGCTCCAGGCAGGCGATAAGGAAGTGCAGAGCATAACGGCACAGCTGAAGGACGCAGACCTCGATATTGCAGGATTGGCGACAGGCTTGTATTGGGACTATCCGATGACGAGCGACGACCCGGCCATCCGTGAAAAGGCCATGGACGTTTGCAAAAAGCAGCTGGAGCTCGCGGCTGCATTCGGTGTGGATGCCATTCTTGTGATACCAGGGGCGGTCGGCGTCGATTTTGTTCCCGGTTCCGCAGTCATCGACTACGAATATGCTTACGAGCGGGCTCAAGAATCCATTCGCAAGCTGGTTCCGTACGCGGAAAGCGCCGGCGTTTCGATCGCGCTCGAGAATGTATGGAACAAATTCCTGTTGTCCCCGCTGGAATTGCGGACCTTCATTGACGAGATCGGTTCCGACTATGTAGGCTCTTATTTCGATGTAGGCAACGTCGTGCACAACGGTTATCCGGAGCATTGGATTCGGATTTTGGGCGAGCGGATCAAGAAAGTTCATTTCAAGGATTACCGCAGGCAGGCAGGCGGATTGCACGGCTTTGTCGACCTGCTGGCAGGAGACGTCAATTATCCCGCAGTGGTGGAAGCTCTGCGCCTGATCGGCTACGACAACTATGTCACGGCAGAGATGATCCCGGCCTACACCCATTATTCGGAGCAGATCATATTTAACACGTCCAATGCGATGGATGCGATTCTCGGACGGACGCCGTCTTTGCGCAAGCCGGACGCGCGGCAGCATCAAGGACAATCATAATCATAAGGGATACGGAGGGAATGAGAATGCTTAAGATCGGAATATTGGGTTTTGGTTTCATGGGCCGCATGCATTTCGACAATTATCTTCGTTTGGCTCAAGAAGGCGCAGACATCGAGCTGGTGGCGATTTGCGATCTCCTCATCGATGAGCTTAAAGACAGCAAAGCCAACGGGAATATGGCGACCGAGCGGGATGTCTACGACCTGGAGCCCTATCGTCTTTACGATCATGTGGACAAAATGCTCGAGCATGAAGAGCTGGATATCGTGGATGTGTGCCTGCCAACGTATTTGCATGCGGATATGTCCTGCATGCTGCTGGAGCGCGGCATTCACGTCCTGTGCGAGAAACCTGTTGCGGGCAGCTCGGAAGAAGCCTGGCGCATGGTGAAAACAGCGGAACGCACGGGCAAAACGCTGATGATCGGACAATGCCTGCGTTTCTGGCCGGCTTATGAATATTTGAAAGAATGCGTGGAGGACGTCCGCTACGGCAGCATCGTTGCAGGCGAATTCTTCCGGGGATCGGAGCCTCCTAAGGGCTGGTTCCTGGAAGGGGAGAAAAGCGGAGGCTGCATCACGGACATGCATGTGCATGACGCGGACATGATCCACTGGCTGATGGGCAAACCGGAGCGGGTGTCCACATTCGCCAAAACGATCATTGATGGAAGCTCGTACGATATCGTATCCACCCATTACACTTACCCTGACGGGAAAGTGATTAACGCCCATGCGGATTGGACGCTGCACGGCGAACATGGCTTCCATATGGGATACCGGGTAAATTTCGAGGAGGCTACCCTGGTGTTCGAGAATAATGAATTGAAGGTGTATCCTGAAGACGCACCGGGCTTTACAGCCGAACTGTCCGGAGATTCCGGCTACTACCGCGAGCTTCAGTATTTCATCGAGCATGTTGCGCAAGGAAAGCCGGTAACGGTATGTACGCCAGACAGCGCGGCAGGATCGCTGGAAATTATCGAAGCCGAGATCCGTTCAGCGAGAGCGAACGGGGCTTTGGAGACCGTGACGGGGAAACAAGCGGTATCTTAAGGTATACAAGTTTCAAGTTCCTACACACATTATGGTGAGACAATGAACAGGCCGATCAGGAAATTTCCTGATCGGCCTGTTGTTTGTGTTTATCAAGTCCGTTCCAAGCGAACGTTGCGGTTTGCTTGGAACGTCTCAAAGCTTGCGTCGGTTTATGCTCTGAACGTCTTCAAGAAGTCCACGGCAAGCTTGATGTCCGCTTCCGGATTGGTCTTCACTTCGCGTTCGATTGTCAAATACCCGGTATAGCCGATATCTTTAAGGGCTTGCAGGTAAGCATTCCAGTTAACGCCGCCTTCGCCAAGCGGAACCTCACGGAACTTCTCGCCGGATTCCGCCATATCGGCAATTTTGTCATGGTCAAGCGCGGGTGCTTCATATCCGAAATCGCCGTATACGTCACGAGGATCGATGTAGTCTGCCAGCTTGATTCCGTCCTTCGCGTGCGTATGGACGATATAATCCTTCAGGTTGTATACGCCCTGTACTGGATCGTCGCCCGTAACCATGACCATATTGGCCGGGTCAAAGTTAACGGATACGCCGTTGGAACCCAGGCCGTCCAGGAATGATTTCAAGTGAGCCGAAGGTTCCGGCCCCGTCTCGATGGCAAAAAACGCGTTCATCGAGTTCGCGAAGGTGCTGAGCTCTACGCAGGCCTTATGCATCGTTTCGTATACGCGGCCGGTGTGATCCTGCGGCACGATACCGATATGGGTCGTAATGATATTGGTTCCAAGCTCCAAACCGAGCTCCATGATCCGCTTGGATTTTTCGATTTTGGCCGCATTTTCGGCAGGATCCTGAAAGCCGTGTCCGCCAAGGTCACCGACGAGGGCGGAAATTTCAAGTCCCAGGGAATCGATATAATCCTTCAATTCTTTTCGAGCGGAAGCGGAGAGGTTGGCTGGATCCATTTCGCCGTGAACGGCATAAATCTGTACGCCGTCCGCCCCGACCTCCCGTGCTTTGACAAGACCTTCTCTTACGCCAACCCGAAAGCTGTCAACGATAACGCCAATTTTGTTAGGCATGATAGGCTTCGACATCCTAATATCCCCCTTATATCATCCTTGTGTGATCCATAAGCCTTCTGCCTTAAGCTTCGTTCCAGGCTTTACGGACATATTCCAAACCAAATTTAGCACCCGTGCGGCAATCTTCCATCCCTTCGAATTCGATCGAGATATAGCCGTCGTAACCGGATTCCTTCACGATGCGAACGACTTCCGGCATATCGATATCGCCTTGGCCGACAATCGCGCCGCGCAGCCAGTTGCCGCTGGAGGTGTTAAACCAGCCGGATCCGGGCGCGCGGTTAGCCGGACGATAGTAGAAGTCCTTGAAGTGAACCATGGACGCGAGGCCGATGTTGTTCGCGACAGCCACGGTGGATACCTCGTCTGCACAGAGGAAGTTTCCGATGTCCAGGGTAGTTTTGAAATTAGGGTGGTTCACGGTCTGAACCAGAGCTTTGACGCGGTCGCTATGCTGAATGAAGTAACCATGGTTCTCCACGCTGGTGGTAATGCCGCGTTCTGCCGCGTAATCGGCAATGATGCGGCATGCATTGGCCAGCCGCGGAAGTTCCTCCAGGAAATGCGTGATGGACAAGTCCTTGGAAGAGCCTACGTCATGGCGCATCAGCTTGACGCCAAGCGCAGCCGCAATGTCCACTTCGCCTTTAACTCGTTCAATCTCCGCTTCATAAGCAGCGTCATCCAATTCCGCAAAATTGGCGCCGATGGCGTAGTTGGAGATTTCAAGTCCTTTGGAGGCGGCACGGGATTTGATCGTATCGATCAGCTCCGGCGTTTCCTTGAGGTTAAAGCCGAGCGGAACGATCTCGATATGCTCTCCGCCGATCTCCGCAACGTAGTCGATGACGTCGGTAATGGTCATTTCGCCTTTGTTCATGGCCTGGTACAGGCTGTACGAGCTTATTCCGAGTTTCATAGGAGAACTTCAGCCCCTTTCTCGGCGGATTCATAGATGCCGCACAGAATCTTCATGATCTCAACGCCGTCTTCAACCGGGCTGAGCGGTGTTGTGCCGTTCTCGATACAGGAAATGAAGTGATTGACCTCGCTTTGGAAAGCAGCATCGAAGTCGAATCCCTTGTTGTCGGTTTGCGGCTGGATGTTGATGATGGTATCGTGCTTCTCGGTTACGATGGAAACCTCAGGGTCGATCTCGAATCCGCCCTTGTCTCCATACAATTTAACGGATTGCAGATTTTCCTTCGAGTGCAGCGTGAAGCTTACGTCCACCAACAAAGAGGCGCCGTTTTCAAAACGGATCATTGCATTCGCCATATCCTCGACGGTGTTCTTCTCAGCATCATAATCAGCTGCTTTATAGAAGGACAGGTTGCGCACGTTAGAGCGATTGCCCAACTTCCGGTATGTATTGGCGCTGACGGCAACCGGCTTCGGACGGCCCATCATGTACCAGCACAGATCGATGACGTGCACGCCGATATCGATGAGCGGTCCGCCGCCGGAACGTTCGATGTCGGAGAACCAGCCGCCCGGATTGCCGAGGCGGCGAATGGAGGAAGCCTTCGCGAAGTAGATCTCCCCGAATTCACCCTTGTCTGCAAACTCGCGGAGCATCTGGGCGTTAGGGTCATAACGTCTTACGAAACCGACCTGGAGCATCTTGCCTGAGGATTTCACGGCCTCCTGTACTTGAAGCGCTTCCTCAACGGTGCGGCAAAGCGGTTTCTCAACCAGAACGTGTTTGCCGGCATTCAGTGCCGCAATGCTGATTTCGGCATGAGTATTGTTCCAGGTACAGATGCTTACCGCATCGATTTCCGGATCGGCCAGAAGTTCTTTATAGTCCGTGTAGACTTTGGTAGCGCCGTATTTTTCAGCTGCGCGCTGTGCTCTTTCTTCGTTTAAATCGCACACGGCGAGCAAATTCGCGTTCGCATGTTTTTGATAGGATTGCAAATGCATAGCAGAGATTGATCCAGTGCCAATGACGCCAACATTAATAGATTTCATGAGTTCACTCCTCTGAATTTACTGCATTACACTTTCGTATTATAATGCTTTTAGAGGAAGACGCCATGATAAACCGTGCTGTTTGTTTGTACAATTGTGCTGTCTTACTGGAAGGAGATCAGAGCATTGGACAAAACACTGCGAGAACCGATGACGATGCCGGATCCTCAGTTTCCGATCAAGGTTCATCGTTGCGAGTTTGATGGCCGGGGACAGGTATTATTTAATCATCACTGGCATGAGCATCTTGAAATATTATATTTTGTTTCGGGGGAAGCGACGCTGGAATGCGGCTCGACCACCTTTACCGCCAAGGAAGGCGATATGATCGTCATTAACCGGAATGAACTGCATTATGGCCTCAGCCAGTCGGACCATTTGTTTTATTATGCGTTAATCGCGGATTTTTCGCTGCTGCAGAGCCATTCCCTGGATGCGCCCGAGATGAAATTCATCACGCCGATCACCCAGAACCGGCTGATCTTCGAGAACCGAATCAGCGGGGCTGATGCGCTGGCGCCCATGCTATCCATTATCAAGGAGCTGGAACGGCAGGAATTCGGTTATGAGCTGGCTATCAAATCGGAGCTGTACCGATTGCTTACGCTCCTGCTTCGAGGTTATGTCGCAACGGTTCTGACGCAAGATGAATACGTCGAGCGGATGAAGAACGTCGAGCGGTTTGCACCGATATTCAAGTATATCGAGGAGCATTACCGGGAGGATCTGTCGGTGGAGCAGTTATCCTGCATGGCCGGCCTCAGCCGTTTTCATTTCAGCCGGTTGTTCAAGGAAATCAGCGGCCGAACCGTAACGGAGTACGTGAATGAAACCAGGCTCAACCGGGCGGATTACCTGCTCCGCGAAAGCCCGCTTACGGTATCGGAAATCGCGGCTGCTACCGGATTCAACGATATTTATTATTTCAGCCGGACCTTCAAGAAATATAAGCGGATGGCTCCATCGGCTTTACGGAAAAAGTGATCCCGGGGTTTTGCGGTTCTATCAGGTTCCATATAGACATAAATATAAAAGCGACATATAATGAGTAATCATATTGATTGCATAAAGCGGCGGAGACGACGGAGAACCCTTTTGCTTACATGCATACCGTATTTGGTATGCATTCCGAGCAGAAGCGGTTCTTTTTTTAGATTATTGAATGTAAAAGTTTTCAGCGAAGCTGAACCCATTCGATAATCGCAAGAAAAACGTCCACTAAATGCGGTCTGTCTTCTGTGAAGGTACGTCGATAGATGTTTTTCTTATTATATGTTGAGAGAGGAGAATGTCAGGTGGACACAAGCTTATCCGCCAAGATGCGGACCCGTTATTTACAGGACATGTCGGCAAATAAGCTGGATGTGCTGGTGATTGGCGGCGGTATCACGGGGGCGGGCATTGCTTGGGACGCCAGCTGCAGAGGGATGAGCGTGGGCTTGGTGGAGATGAATGATTTTGCTTCGGGAACGAGCGGCAGATCAACGAAGCTGATCCACGGGGGACTCCGGTATTTGAAGCAAGGGGAAATCGGCCTGGTACGGAAGGTGGGCTCCGAACGGGCACTGCTTCACCGCAGCGCTCCGCACCTGGTGGAGCCGATCCCCATGCTGCTCCCTATTTATAAAAAAGGCACTTATGGTTATTTTGCCAGCTGTGTCGGATTGTATCTGTATGATTGGCTGGCGGGTGTCAAACGCAGCGAACGGCGGAAGATGTTTCGGAGGGAAAGCACCCTGGCCCTTGAACCGCTCTTTCGGAAGGAGGGATTGAAAGGTTCCGGTTATTATTACGAATACCGCACCGATGATGCGCGTTTGACGGTCGAAGTGGTAAAGTCTGCAAGGGCTAAGGGAGCGCACATCGCGAATTACGCCAAGGTGCAGGAATTTATATATCGAGGAGGAAAAGTAGCAGGAGCACAGGTGGAAGACCAATTGAGCGGGGAGACCTATGCGATATACGCCAAAAAAATTATAAACGCCGCGGGTCCATGGGTGGATCAGGTCAGGCTGAAGGATCATTCGCTCAAGGGCAAGCAGCTGCTCTTAACAAAGGGCGTTCACCTGGTGGTGGATCATGCCAAGCTCCCCGTACGACAGGCCGCTTATTTTGATGTGCCGGGGGGCCGTATGATTTTTGCCATTCCGCGGGAGGGCAAGACGTATATCGGAACGACTGATACAGTCTATAAAGGGTCGATTGAGACGCCCGGCATCACCGAGGAAGACCGGCGCTATCTCATCGATGCGGTCAATCATGCGTTTCCGGAAGCAGGGCTGAAGCCAAGCGATATCGAATCCGGATGGGCGGGACTGCGGCCGCTCGTTCGCGAGGAAGGAAAAGGTCCTTCGGAAATATCGCGAAAAGATGAGTTGTTTATATCCGATTCCGGGTTGATCACGATTGCGGGCGGAAAGCTGACCGGATTCCGGAGAATGGCCGAAAAGGTCGTCAACCTTGCTGCCAGACAGCTTCAGGACGCCGATGGCACCATCTATCCTCCCTGTACGACGGATCGGGTTCCGATAAGCGGAGGAGACCTGAACGGACTCACCTATGCGGAAGCTCAGGAGAAGCTTATTAAACAGGGCGAATCCCTCGGCATCAGGCACGATGACGTGAGGAGCCTTATGACCAGGTATGGTACCGATACCCTTGAACTGTTTAAACGGATCAAGGCTGCTTCCGACAAAACAGAAGCTGTCGGATTTAGATTGCTGCGTGCCGAAATCGAGTATTCCATCGAATGCGAAATGACGATGAGTGCCGTGGATTTTCTGTTAAGAAGAACAGGCTGGATGTTATTCGACCGGCCCAAAACCGAGCGAGTCATTGCTTCCGTCATGAGCTTGATGGGAGAATACTTAGAGTGGGATCATGAGGAAGTCGACAGGCAATGGGAACTGCTGCAGGACCAATTGCAAGCGGCATGGGGAGTGGCGGAAGGCAGCAGAATAGAGCTGGCTGCAGCTCCGACGGATCGGGAACACGTCAATGAAACGGTCTCCGAAGAAGAAGCCGGGCATCCATCGGCCGTGTCGGCGATGAACCGATAAGGTTTATCATCATGATGATCTTGTCAAATGTAAAATGTGGATGTAGTATAACCATATAAAGTTATAGAGCGGGCAGAGATGATGAGAAGCCCTTTGCATAACGAGAATCTTTCATTTGTCATGAATGAAGGTTTCTTCCATGCAAAGCGCTTCTCATTTTTTTGTATCCGCAAGGAACCGCCGGTCCAGGGACTAAAGGACATGGCGCTGTCATATGTATACCTTACGGACAGGGGCTGGAGATATAACAGAGATATTTGACCAGACCTGTCCCATGACGTTTGCAGGCGAAATTACAGATTGAACATGCAGAGGAGAACGAAGTATGGATCATTTTGCAGGGTATATTTTTGATTTGGACGGAACGATTTATCTTGGGGCCGAGGCCATCGACGGTGCCGTGGAGACCATTCATTACTTGCAGGGGCTGGATAAGAGGCTGTTGTTTTTGACCAACAAAACGATAGACTCTAGGGAGAATTATTTAAAGAAATTAGCGAAGCTTGGCATTCAGGTTGAATTGAATCATATTCTGAATCCCGCGCTTGTTACGATTCATTATCTTCAGAAGCATCATCCGGACGCAAAAGTGTACGTCATTGGCGAGGATATATTGAAGGATGAGCTCCTGGACAATGGGATACGATTCGCCTCATCCCCGGAGGAAACCGACGTCGTGGTCGTATCGTGGGATCGGGATTTTCACTACCGTCATCTGGATTTTGCATATCAGGCGATCAAGGGGGGCGCTGAGGTTATTGCTACCCACCCGGATCGAACATGTCCGATGCCTGGCGGTGATGTTCCGGATTGCGGCGGCATGATTGGTGCCATCGAAGGCACTGCCGGCATTACCATTACGACGGTCATGGGCAAACCCTCCGTCTTGACGGCATTGACGGCTCTTGATATTTTGGGAGTGAAGGCCGAAGATTGCCTGATGTCGGGGGATCGGCTGGAGACGGATATCAAGATGGGCAATCAGGCGGGAATGAGCACGGCTTTGGTGCTGACCGGGGTGTCGACCAAGGAGGATCTGATGGACAGCAGCGTGAAGCCCACCTATGTGCTGAATTCGGTTCACGATATTTATCTCAGCGGTACTGCCTTGCAGCAGGCAAACGAAGCACAATGACGAGTATCTACAAAAATATGCCGGGGCAACGGGAGAATTGGAGAGGTTGCGGCGGCAACGAGGTGAAGACATGAAAACCAGTGTTGAAGGTGCACAACGAATTTCGTATTGCTTGAAGCGTAAACCCATTATTACTTCATTAATGAATGCGGATGAACTTCCTGCCGTGTTATCGACCGAATCGAACATCGTATTTATTCTCAAGACCGATATTTTTATCATTGAATCGATCGTCGAGGAGATTCGCGAGGCAGGCAAGCTTTCGTTTGTGCATTTTGATCTGATTGAAGGGATCGGCAAAGATAAGACGGGAGTTAAGTACTTGGCTGAGAAGGTTGGCATCGACGGGATTGTCACGACAAAAAACACGGCGATTGTGGAAGCAAAGAAGCTGGGCTTGTTAACGGTTCAGCGTCTGTTCGTATTTGACTCCGTCTCCCTGGACAACGGGATCAAGATGATTAAGGCCTCCAATCCCGATGCCATTGAAGTGCTCCCGGGCATGGTGTGCCAGCGGATTATGGAACGTATTCGCGCAGAGGTGGACGTGCCTGTCATTGCAGGGGGGCTCATGATCGATTTGGAGGATTTTGATACGGCTCTAAAGAGCGGTGTAATCGGCATATCCACCTCCAGCAAAGAGTTATGGCGCTGGCAGGATGAACATATGGCATAACGAAGAGCCGCCTTACAAGATGAAGATGGGTGGAGATTAGGAATGGATGTGTTTCAACTGGATACGGAGACCATGCTGATGCGGCTGCTGTTCGCTGCATTGCTCGGTGGTTTGATCGGTTGGGAGCGGGAACGCCGGAATAAGCAGGCCGGGTTAAAAACCCATCTCTTGGTAGCCGTCGGATCGACGCTGATTATGCTGACTTCCATCTACGGGTTTGATTCTGCACTGATCAATCATCCCAATGCGAGGTTTGATCCTGCCCGGCTGGCAGCACAAGTTGTAAGCGGTATCGGTTTTCTTGGTGCCGGAGCCATATTGCGTCGTTCCAATCATATCATTTCAGGTCTGACCACGGCCGCCACTTTATGGGTGGCAGCGGCTATCGGTTTAAGCGTGGGCTCCGGTTTTTACTGGCCTGCGATCATCACGACAGCGATCGTTCTGGTCAGCACGCTGGTGCTGAATAAATTGGAATCGAGGTTTCTCTTTATCAAAAAGTCCGGCAGCTTAAAGATTATCATCGAGGCGGGTGACCGTCCGGTACATGTGAGCACAATTACGGAATTGCTGCAAAAGGCCAATATGACGGTGGAAGGCATGATCGTGAACAATGACACGACGGAAGACGATTCGACCAAGGTCACAATGGAATTCCGGGTATACTCGTTTAACAGCAAGGGAATTAACGGATTGTTCGAGCAGTTGTGGCAGGTAGAGGGGATTAAGCAGGTTCGCATGAACTGGCGTGATTAAGGACTCGGCGTTGCTTCGTTGCTTGATAGGGGAGTTATGGACCGACATATCATGGAACATGAAGCGGTGAAATGTCCTGTAAAAGCTGAGCCCGGGGGAACCCGGACTCGGCTTTTTTTGGTTTTCTAATGGATGGCGGAAGCATTGAGTGACGAGTCGCCCCTGTTCCGCGCTTTCGTCCAGTTAAAAGCCGAGATGCTTCTGGCTATCAGAAACTGGGCTGCATAATACGTGGTCATGATCCATACGTTCGAATAAAGGATATCGGAAACAAACATGTTCCAGGACAGGATCGAGTCCGAGATGACAAAGAGCAGACTTCCAAGCATGGCTAACCGGTTTCCGGTCATGACGGAGGTCCAGAGCATGGTCGAGATGACCGCAATATAAGCGATGACGGGAAATATCAAAGCCTGCTCCCCATTTGAGTTGAGAGAGGTCACCAATTGAATGCCCATCCAGACCGAATAGGCCGCAATCGGAACAATGCTGAGGAGGCGGGGAAGCGAATATCGCCATTTTCCCAGAAAGCCGGCCGTATAGAACAGGTGACCGATCAGAAAAAAGGTAAGGCCGACGACAAACCAGATCAGCGTACCGTCACCGATCATGCAGAAGAACAGTCCCGATAACAGAAGATAGTGAACTTTCGTGGCACGGGGCGGGAATTGCCGATATGCAAACAGGATGATGAGCCACATGGGGATGAGCTTGAACAGCAGTTTGATTAGCAAGGGCTCGGAAGGAATGAAGAAAATGTAAAGCAGACTCATGATCAGGATAAACAACGGCAGCGCATATCGTTTCAAATCAATTCCCCCCGTAAGAAATGTAATCTCATGCTTAGACAATTCTTCCTCAGCGCCCCAATTCCTCTTTCCTGATTCTCGACGTAAAGGGGATGTTGAGTGAATATAATGGGGGGTTAGCCATAGCGGACCTGGAGCGTGAGGGGAGGGCATATCCAGTGGCCTGTACGGAGTAACCGGCAGCAATTGCTTTAGGGATGGGTCTATGGGTAATAGATGTTTTATAATGAAATGGAGAAAGGATTAGTGAACTGAGCTGAAGGAGGGAGAGTTCGTGATGAAGAAACGTCAAGCAGTGAAAAAGCTGCTGGCCGGTTTCATGGCGGCAGCGATTGGGATCGCCGTTTTCCAGTTCGGAGGAGAAGAAGTTTGGGCTTCGGGCACATCTTCAGACCAACCTATTGAAGTTAGGGTGAATGGCGGCAAATTGCTGCTGGATTCGCCAGCTTTTATTCATCAAGGGAGGGTGATGGTGCCATTCCGCGGCATTTCGGCAGCAATGGGTGCCGAAGTGCGTTGGAATCAAGCCGATCGGACGGCGGTCGTGAGAAATGGCAAACATACAACGAGTTATACCGTTGGGCATACCCGTGCCATGAAAGACGGCAAGGTCGTGACCTTGGATGCTCCGCCTCTTCTCAGGGAGGGACGGGTTTACATCCCGCTCCGTTTCTCGGCTGAAGGGCTTGGAGGCAAGGTTGCCTGGGATAACAAGGCAAAAGAAGTTATGATTTATCCGCTGCTCACGCCGAAAGAGGCAGAAGCCGCCCTATCCAAAATCAGTGCTGAAGCGATCGCATTATTGAAAAACAAGGATTTTGAGAAGCTGGCCGAACTCGCTCATCCAGACGGAATCACCTTCTCTCCGTATGCTTACGTCGACCGGCAGAAGGACGTAACGCTCAGCAAGCAGCAGCTGCGGCAGGGATTGAACAACGACGCCGTTTACCGATGGGGTGAGTTTGACGGCAGCGGAGAACCGATTTCGATGACTTTTGATGACTATTACAAGAAATTCATTTATTCGCTGGACTTTGCGAAGGCGCCGTGGATCGGATACAACCAATCGAAGAGCGAAGGAAATACGGTGAACAATGCCAGCAGCCAGTACAGAGAGGCCGGCATCGTGGAGTATTATTATGATGGAGTTGATCCTGATTATGCGGGCATGGACTGGGAAAGCCTGCGGCTAGTGTTTGAGCGGTATGAGGATCGTTGGGTATTGTCCGGCATCATACATGATCAATGGACGATCTGAGACTGGCCTGATTAGTCGAAACCATGATGAAATGATGGTTTCGACATTTTTTTTGAAAAAATGCTTGCTTTTTAGCTTGGGGCGTAATATACTCTTAATTACGGTGATCAACACGATCACGACTTACATAATATGCGGTCGTGGCGGAATTGGCAGACGCGCACGGTTCAGGTCCGTGTGGGCTTACCCCCGTGGAGGTTCGAGTCCTCTCGACCGCATCTATGAAGCAAAGCTGTTTTTCAAGTGGAATTCACTTGGAAAACAGCTTTTTTCGTTCCTCTTCATGTGGAAATCGCGTTATACTGAATAGGAGGTACCGTTCCGTATGAGGGTGATGGAATGGGACGAATAGCGTAAATAGCCGTTACGGTTGGTATTTTAGAACATAAGGGGTGTGATCGCATGATAAAACCTCGAAACAGGATGGGCTTTATGCTGATGATGTTGATCGCAGTCAGCGTAGCTGTCGGATGCCAGTCATCGGATAAAGGGAATGGGGCCGGGCCTTTGCCGACTGAAGCATCGGCGAATTCCCCCAAGGGAGATATTCCTCAGGCAGCGCCGCCTTCCGGCACGGATGAAACCTCAGGCCATACGGATGGCAGCGCAGGAAACGGTTCCGCAGCAGACACGCAAGAAGATCCAGCGGCCGAACCCGATGTGGATTTATCGGATGTGACGGCAGTCCGGCTCGTTAATCATAACTCAGGCTGGATCGGCGGAGAAGGCTGGATTGCTTTTAGTGATGACGGAGGCACGGAATGGGAGGTTCAAGCTCAGCCGAAGGGCACAGTACGCCAAATCTTTGCGCTGAACGGAAAGCAGGCCTGGACCGTGATGGAGAATAACGATCTGTACCGTACGACGGATGGCGGAGAAACATGGAACCGGATAGGAAGCACGCCGAATGCCGGCTTTCTCCATTTTATCTCGCCCGAAACGGGATTCAGCGGTCAAGCCAAAACCGAGGACGGAGGCAAGACCTGGAGCATTCAGGATATGCCGGATACGACCACCCGAGGCCATGACCAAAGAGCCGCCACTGACGGAGTCGTTCAACATTTCAAAAACGATGGCGTTAAGCCTGGGAAATTGTACGTTATAAACGAGACGAAGACCCATAACTAATCATAACAAAGCAGACCGGAAAATTACCGGCCTGCTTTTTTTGAGCTTATGCCTAAATGTTCATCAAGAATCAGGCAGAACGACGAGCCTCGCATGGTTTTTAAGGGAGCTCTTTGAATATTCTTCGGGAGCCTGCCCAAATACCGGCTGCAATTCCGAAAAAACCGAAGAGGGATACCAGGGCCATCAGATTGTAGGAGTGCCATCCGAGCAGGAAACCGATGCCGCTTCCCATGGTCGTTCCAGCCAGCAATCCCAGTGAAGCGCCAATTTCCTTCTGACGCAGCTTCATTCGTCAGTCACCTCATTCCTGGATGCTTTCGTATGCCCGATGTTACTTGTATTCCCTGAAAACCTCAAACTATGCCATGACACAAAATAAGCCCGGCTTGGCCGAATGGAGTCCGGCAAGCAGAGCATTTGTGTCAGATCATAAGTATGGTTATTGGTTTAACGGTAGTTTTATCGGGACTCTTGCTTCAGTGCGCAATCTGCGAATAACACAGACTTAGGGATTCGAAAGAACTGTTCCGCTTTCTCCTGGAATGCTGCTGAAGGTACGGTGCCTTGGTGCAGCCATTTGCGGAACGTGCCGGGATGCACGCCGATCCAGCGGCTGACATCGCTCACCGACAAATCATGAACCATGCACAGGCCTGTCAGAATCCGATTGCTGACCGGAGAGCGTGTCAGGGTGCGTTTCATGAATCGGGAAGGCGCTGGCTGACAGATCAAGGGCGACTTGTCCAGCAATTCTTCTCTGAAGAGAATGTGGCGGGGATAACCCAAGTAGTCGCAGGCTTTCTCCAGGTTGTTTTTTCCGGGAACGCGTCCCTCATATACCCAGGCGCTGACGCTACGGGAGGATACTCCCAGTTCCTCGGCCAATTGCGACAATTTGATATCGTTGGCCATAAGTACGGCTAGCAGGACGCGGTTACGAATTTGGCAGCGGGTCGGCCGACGAAAGCGCTTGACCCGCACGCCTTTCCCCAAATATTTACGGTTGATCAGGGACCACGCCTCAATGGAGTGTTTTTCTTGCTGCAGTTGTGTAGGCATAATTCCTCCGATTTTTTTTAACACAATACTACAATATTCGACACTAGCTTTTCAATAGCCAATCACTAAACATTTGTTTCCATTTCGTTGTTACATGATTTATAGAGCCGGCGCGGTGGTTCGATAGACCTACAATGTGTATTTGGTCTTGTTGGAACATTGTTCGTATTTTTATAAAAATTAACGAGAATGCCCCTGGATAAATCGAAATTTATCTCAAAAGACGAACAATTCCAAATATTCGTATTGACTCATTCGTAATTCCGTTTTATATTAACTATGGTTGTTGAAGAGAAAAATAGGCTTATTCGTATATCCCTGAAAATAAGGTTCAGGGGTTTCTACAAGGGACCTTAAATTCCTGACTACGAATAGGGTGCGCATGCATACCTATTCGGAGCAGGATTTTTTTGTGCCTGAAATCGGTGTGCGCAAACGACAGTCAAACACACAGGGGGATATGATGAGCAAATATGATGTTATCGTTGTTGGTGCCGGTCCTGCGGGAATTTTTGCATGTTATGAGCTGACATTGAAATCACCGGGCAGCAGGGTGCTGCTGGTTGACAAGGGACATGATATTTACCGGAGAAGCTGTCCGATTCTGGAGGAGAAGATTAAGCTGTGTCCTCCGGCGGTAGGCCGGAAGGAATTCGCCGGTTGCCTGCCGGCCTGCTCGATTACGGCCGGATTTGGTGGAGCCGGGGCATACAGTGACGGCAAATTCAACATAACCACAGAGTTTGGCGGCTGGATGACCGATTATTTGCCCGGATCCAAAGTCATGGAGCTCATTCAATATGTGGATGCCATCAACCTGGAGCATGGGGCGACGCCTGCCATTACAGATCCGACGACCCATGCGATCCGCGATATTGAACAGCGAGGATACGCAGCAGGCCTTAAGCTGCTTCGCGCACAGGTAAGACATCTTGGAACCGAGCAGAATTTGGAAATCCTGAAGTCGATTTATGAATATTTAAAGACAAGGATTGATATGGCATTCCGGGCGGAGGTCGAGGACATCGTCACCGTCAAGGAGGACGGCACCCACCGCGTCACCGGCATCGCGATGAAGGGCGGAGAGGTCCATGAGGCGAATCTGGTGATGGTTGCCCCCGGCCGCGACGGGTCTGCCTGGTTGACCGGCATTCTTAAAAAACGCAGATTGAAAATGCATAATAACCAAGTGGATGTCGGCGTGCGCGTCGAAACCTCGGATGTGGTCATGCGTGAAATCAACGAGCATTTGTATGAAGGCAAATTCATCTTCAACACTTCGGTCGGGACCCGCGTGCGGACATTCTGCAGTAATCCTTCCGGCCATGTCGTGGTGGAAAACCACAGCGGCGTCATGGCCGCTAACGGCCATTCCTACAAGGATCCGGCATTGGGCTCGGCCAATACGAACTTTGCGCTGCTGGTATCCCATAAGTTTACGGAGCCGTTTGATAAGCCTAACGAATACGCGCGCGAAATATGCAAGCGGGCGAATGATCTGTCCAGCGGCGGGGTCATCGTGCAGAAATTCGGCGACGTGCTTCGCGGCCGGAGATCCACCGAGGGCAGAATCCGCGAAGGGTTTCTTGAGCCGACGCTGAAGGAAGCCGTTCCAGGCGATCTTGGCTTGGTGCTGCCTTACAACACGATGAAAAGTCTGATCGAGATGGTTGAAGCGCTTGATCAAGTCACGCCGGGGATCGCGTCGGAGCACACGTTGTTCTACGGCGTCGAGGCCAAGTTTTACTCCGCAAGGCCGAAGCTGTCGGATTCCTTCGAGACGGAGATCAAGGGGCTGTATTGCGGCGGGGATGGCGCCGGAATTACCCGAGGGCTTGCTCAGGCAGGAGCCGCTGGGGTCTGGATTGCCCGGAACATGCTGAACCATATTTAGCGCATAAATCCAAATCGCTGGCATTTTAATAGGATGTTCATTCAGGAGCACGTTCTGGCACCGTCAGTTGGTGCTCCTGTTTGGTTATATCTGGCGAGCCTTGAATGTTCCTCATGTTCGTGGGAGCGATTTCTTTTTCCGGTCGAACGGGGTATGATAGATACGAGAGATTACATATATGCTAGAGATGGAGGAACGGACGATGATTAAACATATTGTTTTTTTCAAATTGAAGGATCCAACCGAAGAGAATATTGAGAAAACCGTGCAGGTGCTGCGCGACATGGACGGGAAAATTCCGATGCTGAGATCCCTTGAAGCGGGTGCCGATGTGATCCGCTCCGAGCGCTCTTATGATTTGGCTTTGATCGTTGAAGTGGACAATCTTGAAGATTTGCAGGCTTATGCCGTTCACCCCGTACACCAGGAAGTGATCCAATACATCAATACGGTGAAAGATCATACGCTTAGCGTTGATTTTGAAGTGTAGGCGTAGATAGACTTACAACAACAGGCTGGAGGAGATTTGCGGTGTATTATGTGAATCAAGAGCAAATTGAACGGCGGCTGAACGCAATTCCGGACATTGCGGAAGGTTTGCGGGCCGCGGCGCAATCGTGGGACGGAGGCCTGGTGCTGGGCCTGGTTCAGGAGCGTGCGCTTCATCTGGCGATCGAGGTCGTCACGGATGTGGGCAGCTACCTGATCGACGGATTTATTATGCGGGATGCCAGCAGTTACGAAGATATCATGGATATCAATCATGAGGAAAAGGTGTTTCCGCAAGAGGTTCATAAGGTTCTGATGGAGCTGGTTCGTTTACGTAAGCCGCTCGTACAGGACTACTATGATTGGGACCGGCAGGCGTTGCATTCTTTAACGCCCGTGCTGCCCGATGTGCTGGAGCAGTTTGCGGGAAACGTTCGCGAATATTTAAAGAACGAACTGTACTGATGGCTGCTTAGCTTAGCTTGAATGATATCTCCCATGCCCGCATGGGCTCGCTCATCTATATGACTCATGGAAGAACAGACCTTCAGGGAAATCCTCTGACCGGTCTGTTTTTTGTTGAATTCGTACCGTTGCCGGCATGTTCCTTGAGCGGGCGGGGATATTCGTTGTTCTCTGGCCGCAATAAAAAGATCGCCGATGTTGTGTCAAGACAAGCCCATCCTGCTTATAATGCATCAAGCGACTAGGCATTCGCCCGGTCGGACGAAAGGAGGAGTTCCCGATGACAGAATGGAGTGCGCTGGCCGCTGCCGCCGGCATCGTGCTGATCGCGGTTGCCGCGGTGGTCATGATGCTGTCGATTAGAAAGCTGATGCGGCGGGCTGAGACCCTGCTGGGCCGGCTTGAAGAAGACAGCGCCCGATTGGCACAGGAGGCTTCGCAAGTGCTTGAGCAGGCTTCCGTCTCTTTGGAGATGATACAGCGTCAGCTGGCAGCCGGCGAAGCTTTTACCGCTTCCATGTCCAGTGCAGCGACAGCCGTAGCCAAGACGGCCGATGCGGTTCATGCTGTGGGGAAAAAAGCTTCCATAACGGCCATTGAGCATCTGGAACGTGCTCGCCTCGATAATGAACGGCAGATCGGGGAGATGTTCCGTTGGGTGGATGCCGGGATGACGCTCTGGCATTCCTGGAACAAATATGCCTCCAAGTCCGGCGAAGGGCAAGCCAAATAGAAGGAGAGATGGGATATGAAAGAGAAGAGCAAAGGACTCCTCTGGGGAGTATTGATCGGCAGTGTTGCAGGTTCTGTTACCGCACTTCTTC
The DNA here is from genome assembly GCF_038007545.1 of Bacillus sp. FSL K6-6540. Taxonomy (NCBI): domain Bacteria; kingdom Bacillati; phylum Bacillota; class Bacilli; order Caryophanales; family Bacillaceae; genus Bacillus; species Bacillus sp. FSL K6-6540. The sequence continues at coordinate 5,264,125 of NZ_JBBOXH010000001.1, read as the reverse complement.
TGGCTCCGAAATCCGGCAAAGAGCTTCGGGATGACATTGCTGACGGCGCACGCGGAATCGGTGCCAAGGTGCAGGAGGCAGCGGAGAAGGTAGGAGAGCAGGGCGTTAATCTGATCGGCATCATGACGGATCGTGCCGAGAATGTCATCTCCGACATTCAGTCCTGGCGGAACCGGCAGGAGAGCTGGCTGGCAGAAGAGGAAATCGCACAGGTGTCCTCGTTTGATGAGGATTTTGAAGAAGAGGCGTATGTGCCCTCTGTTTCGGAAGAGAAGATCAACGATTAAAACCAGGATCATCAGTCTTCAGCACATCGATTACGGGAATATGGATCACGCCAAAATACATGAAAAGCCGGGGCGGCGCCAAACGCCCCGGCTTTGCTGCGTTTAGTGTTTAGCATGGTCAGGCGGGATTATTGTTCCTTGTTCCTATAATGGAAATTCGGCGAACGCATGTCATTATGATAGGATGCATGAAAAATATGCGTGGTGGCCGGCGAAACCGGAGGAATCAGCCAGCTCCAGTCTCCGGTAAGCTCGCGCCCGGCCTGCGCTTCACGCCGTTCGAACAGACCGAACTGGGCTGCAGCCGAGTGATGGTCCACGATGCTGACGCCCCCCTTTTTGTAGGAATAAAGCACGGCCACATTGAGTTCGACCAGTGCACGATCCCTCCACAAGGTGGCTTCGCTTGAAGTCTCCAGTCCCATCAGCTTGGCGATGAGCGGAAGCTTGTTGTAACGGGCCTCATCTGCGAGGTTGCGGGCACCGATTTCGGTTCCCATATACCAACCGTTGAACGGAGCGGCCGTATACGTAACGCCCCCGATCTCAAGCAGCATGTCCGAGATGAGAGGCACCCCGTACCATTTTAACCCTTCCTCTTTAAGCTCCGGAAGATCAGGATGCTCCAGGCAGACCTCCAGCACGGAGGATTTCGGTATCGGCAGCCACTCAGGCGGCTCATTCCCCTGCTGCACGACCAGCGGCAGCACATCATGGGGGGTCATGTCACCCTGCCAACCCATCTCCATGCATTCCTTCGTAAAGGCGATCGAAGCCGGGTCGCCAATCGTGCCGTCCGGCGTTTCGTAACCCGCATACCGAATCAATTGATGGTTTTTGATCATTATGGGAGCTTCCCCGGGACGCGCAGCTCTGAAAATGGTAATCGTAGGTATGATCTTTCCGCCATTGGTGGCACTCTCGATATGGTGGAGAAGCGCCGAAAAGATGTCGGAGGTCTCCGTTAAGTGTCTGGCATCAATGACCTTCAGACGATCCCAAAACAGTCTCCCGATACAGCGGTTGCTGTTTCGCCAGGCCATTTTGGCCCCGTGCGTCAGTTCCTCTAGCGTATGTTCATATGTACCTGTCCGCTCGATCTGTGAGCGGATGTCGCTGATCCGGGACTGCACTTCTTCCCCGGTCCGGTTTAACTCTGCATAACAGAGCCCGATAAACTGCTTCGCAGCCTGAAAAAGGCCGGTGCGATGTATGCTGTCATTCACGTGAGATTCTCCTTTTCTATACGCGCGCTTACTATAGTATAAACTACCTAAGCTCCGCATCTGGAGCAAGAGTCCTACAATTGCTTGAACATTGTATCCAAGGTTTTTCACAACGGCGCCCTTGTTGAAGATAGGGGGGAATTGGGGTAAGATTTAAGGTACATTTCGATCCGAAATGACATATGGTATCACTGTAAACCATGAATTTGACAAGAAGGAAGCGGTGGGTTCGTGCAGCAAGCAATCGCAATACTAGACTCGGGTGTGGGCGGGCTGACTGTCGCCAAAGAAGTGATGAGACAGCTCCCGAGAGAGAAGATTATTTATTTCGGAGATACAGCCCGCGCACCCTACGGACCCCGTACACCGGAAGAAGTCCGTTTATTTACGGAGCAAATCGTAGATTATTTAATTCAATATGATCCCAAAATGATCGTTATCGCCTGTAATACGGCAACGGCGGCGGCGCTTGATTATATTTCGTCCAAAGTGCCTGTGCCGGTCATCGGTGTCATTCATCCAGGGGCACGAGCCGCCATAAGCGCAACGAAGACCGGACACGTCGGCGTGATCGGTACGGTCGGAACCATTGGCAGCGGAGCGTATACAGCGGCTCTGAAACAGCTGTCGCCATATATCGGGGTAGAGAGTCAAGCCTGCCCCGAGCTGGTACCGCTCGTCGAACACGGATTGTTCCGGTCCAAGGATTCCCTGCAGGTGGTGGAGCGATCGCTACGAGGCATCAAGGATACCTCCATTGATTGCCTGATCCTGGGTTGTACCCACTATCCGTTTCTCATGAATACGATTCAAACCGTCATGGGGCCGAATGTGAAGCTGATCAGCTCCGCCGATGAGACGGCACGCGAAGTCAGCACGATTCTGTACGATAAAGGCCAACTCGCGAGCAGCATGGAAGGGCCGGTGCATCAATTTTTCTGTACAGGAGATCCGGAGATTTTTCAGAGCATTGCAACCGAATGGCTTGGTGAGCATATCAAGCGGACGCCAGTGGTATGGCAGATTACGAAGCTATAATTCACGGTTCATACTTTAAAGCTTATTAAAATGATTACGAATACGAGAATGCGAGGCAGGCAGGACAAGGGATGAGGCCCTTTCCTGCCTTTCTTTGGTTTCACGATCGCCTTCATACGATAGGAAGGGGCTTGGCGCCGTTTCGATCGGCTGCATCATTCATGTCGGACAAGCGGCTGCTCATATACATGGATTGGACGCTAATTGAAGCGGCTTAGCCGCGGAAAGGAATCCATTATGCAGCAATATGTCGTACAGAAAGGCGATACATTAAGACGCGTGGCTGCCAGATACGGTCTGGCGTATGAACAGCTGATTACGGCAAATCCATGGGCCGCCCAACAGCCGTATCTCCAGCAGGGACAAATGCTCTATCTTCCTGCATCGCTGCGCCGGCGGTATGTCATTCAGGAGCATGATACGTTTGATCGTATTGCCAGTGCGTTCCGGTTTCGCAAGGAAGCCTTGGAAGAATTGAATCCCGGTTTATCGGCTAATCAGCTGCCCCGAGGAAAAACGATCGTTCTGCCGGGCCCGACGCAAAAGCATTTGATACGGTTAACCGGCGAATATGGGCCGGGGGATCTGGAGCGCGATATCCAAGAGATGCAGCTGCATTACCCTGCCATCGAGTGGAGCGTCATCGGACGGAGCGTGCTCGGCAAACCCATATATGCGGCCAAAATCGGCAAAGGCCCGAAGAATCTTCACATGAATGCGGCGCTGCATGCCAATGAATGGATCACCACTCCTTGTCTGATGCGATTCATGGAGGAGTACGGCAGAGCGTTGGTCCAAGATTCAACGGTTTATCATCAGGAACCGACGGCCTGGTACCGGGACTATACGCTGTGGGTTGTCCCGATGGCAAACCCGGACGGGGTAGAGCTCGTACAAGAAGGAATCACACCTTCTCATCCATATTATGAACGTCTGCTGGAATGGAATGGCGGTCGCGAGGACTTTCGCCGATGGAAGGCGAATATCAACGGCGTGGATTTGGGGGACCAATTCCCGGCGCATTGGAACGAGGAGGTTGCTCGCAGGGGCAAAACGCGTCCTTCTCCGCAGGATTATGCGGGGGCTAAGCCGCTGAGCGAGCCGGAAGCCGAGACCGTCTATCAGCATACCCTGTCGATCTCTCCGGAACGAGCCGTTTCCCTTCACAGCCAAGGCAGGGAAATTTATTGGAATTACAGGGACTACGAACCTCCGGAAAGCGAGAACATGGCCAGAATAATGGGTCAGGCGGGCGGCTACAGGCCGGTGAAGCTTCAGGGGAGCGATGCGGGCTACAAGGATTGGTTCATTCAGCATTTCAGGAGACCGGGCTTTACGGTGGAGATCGGTTATGGGATTAATCCGCTGCCGCTTGAGGATTTCGAGGACCTGTGCGTCGAGGTGGGATCGATCCTGTCGGCGTTCATGTCTTTGGAATAACCTGATAATGAAACGAGAAGCATTCCTAAACGTATACAAAGATAGAAGAATCGGCCGCTGCTTGTCATGGATCAAGGCAGTGGCCTCTTTTCGCCCTCTGATTGATTGCGGGCCGCATAGGAATGGCCGGGATTTCTTAGAGATTCAGGAATTGGGTAATATATATTCATGCAATTGGAATGGAGGTATACACCATGAAGTGGAGAAGATTATGGTCGCTTCGGCGCTGGTCGCACGTATTCCAGCGGATATTCGGGTACTTGGCCTCTTCCCGGGTTGCTTTAGGGGACAAGCTGTTATTCCTGGTTCCGGTTGCGCTGTACTGGGTACTGCCGGATTTCATGCCTTTCCTGCCGATCGATGATATCGGAGTCACGATGCTGCTGATGAACTGGTTCGTATCCCGCGTCGAACGGAAATATCCGGGTTTGCTCGGTGAGAATCAAGGCACGGTCAAGCGCGCAAGGTAAGCGGCCTTCGGGCAGCGGCAATACGGATAGAACCCTTGCGAAAAAGTCGGCAGGGGTCTACAATAACATATTGAATGAAACATCCGTGAGGAGATGAATATACGTGAAATGTAAAATTACCCGCAATGCGGCCAAAGTGATAAAGCGAGAGCTGGACAAGGAAGAAAACAAGGACAAGAAACTTCGCGTGCTGGTTACCCATGCGCATGGCGATCATGCCCACTATGGACTGGATCTGGACACACCTAAGGAAAGCGATGTCGTCGTATCGACGGATAAAGAGATCGACGTCATTTTGGAGGCTGGACAACCTTTTCTGGACGGCGTCAAAATCGACTATCTTTATTTTCCCGAGGAAGGCTTTGTCATTACGAATCCATCCCAAGGGAATCACGGCGACCACTAGGATACTTCAGAACAAAGAAGGTAATGAATAATGGCTAATGATATTCGCGTCTGCGAGAAATGCAGGCATACGAAATTGAAGACAATCATCCCGAAGATTCAGAAAATGGTGCCGGATGCCGACATTAAGATCGGCTGCAAATCCTATTGCGGTCCTTGCGGCAAACGCGCATTCATTTATATCAACGGCCGTTATGTCAGCGCACCTACAGAGGATGAAGTGCTGGCGAAGGCGCTGCCGTTTGTGAAGTAACCAACGGGCTGTTCGGGCCCCCAAATGAAGATTCATGGATTTCCCATTTCTACGGGTATAGTTCCTGGCTCAGCCATCCATGCTAAGAGGGCAACAGGAACAATGACTTTAGAAGGGAGCATCCGTCATGAACAGTCACGATTCCAGTCTTCACTCCAACAGTCCAAGCAACAGCGCGTTAGATTCCGTGGAGAAACTGCACCGGGCCGTATCCTCGGCCATGTCCCATCCGACGGAACAGTTAATTCAGCAAGCGGAGAATTCGTTATCCCATACAGAGCAAGCGGTCGCTCAGGTGATTGAGCAGGGGAACCGAAACGCCGTGGAATTGGCGGAAGAGTTGTTAGGTGAAGAGAAGGAACGCCTGTCCAAGCTTCGTTCGGCTAAAAAGTAAATCATCCTGTGCAAGCCCGTTCCAGAGCTTTCAAGCTTTGAACGGGCTTTTTGGCCAACTTATATGAAGCTGGGGCGGCCATCCTAGAAGAAGCTCAGGTGATATGTGGTGAAGCGTTTGCCAAGATAGGGAAACCGACTCGAGTCAGTGTCCTATTGGGCAGGGGGAAGAAGCAGGCGGCAAGAATAAGGGTCTTCTTGTAAGGGGACATGGTCTTATCGAAAATCGCATTAAAAAACAGGCTGATCATCATGATCAGCCTGTTTTTTTGGTTAAGTGGGGCACCTGGGTCCTTAGGTCGAACCTAAATCCGAAGCTGTTCTGTTACTCCGTTTCACCCTTGCCCTGTGCTTTAAATAACTTCAAAAGATCGTACGTGATGACTTGGTCCGAGATTTGCAGCTGCTTCCGGGTTTCGTCGTACCCGTCACGGCAGGCCTGGATATCGGTTGGCTGACGCGTTGTCAGATCATAACAGGTTCCACCTTCCAGCCCGGCCGTTTCAGAAGGCAGGTAGAACACCTTCTCTTCGGAAAAAGCGCCGCTGCGCAGCGGAATCAGACGCGGCTTATCATCAAACAGATGGCCCCCGATCCAGTAATACGGCGCTTCCGATACGCCGAGAAGATGAAGGATGCTCGGCGTCACGTTCATCATGCCGGCAGCCTCGGGATAAACTCCGGCATTCCCGCCGTCAGGCAGGCGAATGAGCAGGGGGACCTGGTTCATGATCTGTTCCATGTCGAGTGCGTTCAGATCCCGTCCCAGGAACTTCTCATAGTCCGATATCTCCTTGATCGAATTATCGTGATCGCCATAGATGAGCAGTATGGTATTATCCCACAGCCCTTGCTGCTTCATCTGCTCCGCGAACTGGCCGAAGGCTTCGTCCACATAATGGATCGACTGCAGATAATCCCCGAACATCGTGCCTTCGAACTCTCCTGTATCCAGCTTGCGGGCATCCTTCGGGACATAATACGGATGATGGCTCGTTAACGTAATCAGGAAGGAATAGAAGGGCTGCTCGATGCCTTTCATACGATCCAGCGATTGCGCGAAGAATGCTTTGTCGCTCAGCGACCATCCGAGCACATCGTTCATTTCATAATCCTTCTTGCTGTAAAAACGGTCATAGTTCATTTCCCGATACATCGTCGTCCGGTTCCAGAAGCTGCTGTCATAGGCATGGAACACGTTCGCGGCATAACCCTGCTCCTTCAGAATCTCCGGAAGAGTATCGTACTCGCGGTCGGCATATCGCGTAAACACGGAACCCGTGGGCAGGGGAAGCAGGGAGCTGTGCGTGACAAAATCCGCATCGGACGTTCGTCCTTGCCCGGTTTGATGGTAGAAATTGCTGAAATACATGCTGTCCTTCATCAAACGGTTGAAGTTGGGGGTAATTTCCTGCCCCCCAATCGACCGGCCAATGACAAAATTCATGAAGGCTTCCGTCTGGATCATGATGACGTTGCTGCCTTTATACTTGCCGAACAAAGCCCCGGTTCCGGATGCTTTCCCCTGCTTGGCATCAAACCATGCCTTGACCTGGTTGACCTCTTCCTCTGCCAGCTTGGGCTGGCCGATGAGATGATCCCGGCCGTAACGGTACAGATCATATCCGTGAAAACCGATCAGTCCCGTCACGTTATATAGCGTAATATTCCACCAATTGCCTTCAAAGAGGCCGACAGCCCAAGTATCGGACGCTTTCTTGATGGGAACGAAAGTCATCACCATGCCAAGGATGAAGACGAGCGCACCTGCTGCCAACCGGCCAAGCACCCGTTTCCGCCGGTGCCAGCGAAATTCACCCGGGAACCCGTACGTTTCGGAGATCGATCTCCGTTTGCGGAACACTATCACGGCCGTAAACGGGACAATGACAAGCCAATCGATAAAAAAGAACAGGTCGACGCCGTGTATAAGGGAACGGATGCTGTCTCCGAGCGAGCCGACTTGCCCGGCCTGCATGAGCACCGGCACCGTTATGAAATCATCGAAGTACCGGTAATAGATTAAATCGGCGTACAGGATCCCCGTCCATACCAGATTCAGTAAGGTTAATGAAGCAAGCCGGCCTCTTGCCGGGAGCCATAAGGTCCAGAAGGAGATCAGCAGGAGCGAGCCGACGGCGATCACATAGTCGGCCCGGTCCAGCTTCATGTTGGCAATATGAAGCTGATGATCCAGCATGATCAGCTTGTACATCATGAGGATAAGGAATAACAGATAGGCGGTGTACCGGTAATGCAGTCCTCTGGAGACCCGGCTGCGGATATCGATCCATGACGGCGATGAGAGCACGAGGGTATCCTCCTTTATCTAAAACTATAACATTCTCGAAACGTTGTCTGATTTCTATGCAAGAACGTCGATAGACGCTTTTCTAATTATAGCTTGGCCCGGCATGATTTCAAACGGCGATGCAGCCAAAAAAGCCGCCCGAAGGCGGCGGTTCAAGCGGCGTCATGACGTTATTCCGCCGATTTGTTGCGCGGTGGCAAGGGCCCCAGATATTGATAATACTGGCACTCGATCCGGCCGTTGAACAGCTTCCGGCGCTTGTCCGCCTTGCGGCCGAAGTAATGCTCGAATTGCTTGGTCGGGCTGATCGCGAAGAAGGACCAGGTCGGAAGCGAATGCATGACGGAGCCGAATTGGCGGATCAAACGTTCAACTTCCTCTTTCTCGCTTAACCGTTCGCCATAAGGCGGATTAGTGATCATACAGCCGAATTCGCCATCAGGAATGGCTTTGGCCGCTGGAAGGACCCTGAAGTCGATTTCGCCGGCAAGGCCCGCGCTTTTGGCAGCGGCTTTGGCTACTTCGATGGCTTTTGGGTCGATATCGCTTCCTGCGATATGGAGCGGAATATCGTCCTTTACCGCATCAAACGCCTCCTCGCGCGCATCCTCCCACAGGCTGTCTCCAATGATATCCCAGTGCTCGGACGGGAACGAACGGCGCAGGCCAGGCGCAATGTTCCAGGCCATCATGGCGGCTTCAATCAGGATCGTGCCCGAACCGCAGCACGGGTCATACAGCGGGCGATGCGGGCCCCAGCGGCTTAACTGCAGCAGGGCGGAAGCCATCGTTTCTTTCAGCGGAGCTTCCGTCACCAGCTTGCGGTAACCTCGTTTATGCAGGGCTGGCCCTGTCGTATCCAGCGTCAGGATGGCTCGATCCTTCAAGAGAGATATCTCGACTACATAACGGGGACCGTTCTCGGGGAACCATTCCGTGCGGTGCGAGAGCTTCAGCTTCTCCACGATAGCTTTTTTCACGATGCCCTGACAGGCGGGAACGCTGCTAAGCTGCGATTTATGGGAACGTCCTTCCACGGGGAATTCGCCATCCGCCGGAATCCATTCCTCCCACGGCAGCGCTTTGGTTCCTTCAAAGAGCTCGTCGAAGGTAAGGGCCGTAAATTCCCCCATCTTGACGAGGATTCGGTCCGACGTCCGGAGCCATAGATTGCAGCGGCAAATATCGATCAGGTCACCCGAAAAGGTAACTCTTCCATTCTCTACTTCCATGTCGGCATACCCGAGCTCTTTCAACTCGCGGGCAACGACGGCTTCCAGCCCCATCGGGGCCGTCGCGATCAATTGTAATCGAGGCATTAACGATGTCAACTCCATTTAACATGTGTACGGCGAGAGTCGCCGCCGGTTCAATCTATATAGTATAGGCGATTGCATTGGCTAAGACAATTATCATATGATAGTTCTCGTTAGGTTTAACGGAGTCAAGGCATGTTATTAGAAAAAGGAGGCAGCTTCATTGCTTACGACCCCTGATGATTATGTTAACCAATTATACCCTGAAGATGAAGAGCTTCAGCTTGTAATAGAAGCCATCCGCGAGCACGGGATGCCGGAGGTTTCGGTGGCACCGGCATACGGCCGGCTGCTGACCATGCTGGTACAGACTGCCGGCGCAAAGAATATTCTCGAAATCGGCGCCCTTGGCGGATATAGCGGCATCTGTTTGTGCCGCGGACTTGCAGCCGACGGCAAGCTCACGTCCTTAGAGCTGAAGGAAGAATACGCGGCACTCGCAGGACGTCATCTGGAGAAGGCCGGGTTCAAGGATCAGGTGGAGTACCGCATCGGTCCGGCGGCGGATAGTCTGGAGGTTTTGAAGCAGGAAGGGCGGACATTCGATTTTTTCTTTATTGATGCGGATAAGGAGAACTATCCTCTGTACTTGGAATATGCCATGGAGCTTGCCAATCCCGGTGCCCTCATTGCCGGAGACAACTGCTTTTTGCGGGGCCGGACGCTGAACTCGGAGAAGAACGGTCCTTCGGTTCAGGCCGTCCGCCGTTTTAATGAAATCATCGCGACGGACGAGAGGCTGATCAGCACGCTGCTGCCCGCCTATGACGGGCTGATCCTTGCGCGCGTGAAGGGATGAAACAGATAACACAAAGGGGCTGTCCTCGGGTCGGTTAGACCACGGGACAGCCCCTTTTTGGATAAGACGGTTGCTGTTATTCTGCTGGCAGGCTCAACGGTATTTGGGCGAAGGCTTATGCGAGAACAGTTTCCGTCTCACCCATAACATATTGATGATCAGCAGACAGCCGGATGTAATGAACAATCCTTCGATTCCGATGAATCCGGATAAGAATCCGCCGATCACCGCGCCCAGCATGTTGCCAAGCGCAAGCGAGCTTGTGTTGAAGCCGAAGGAGCGGCTTTCCATGCCGTCCGGCGTGTAGGAGCGAATCAGCGCGTTGACGCTTGGCAGCAGCCCGCCCATGAACACGCCCATCATGAACCGCACGATGATCAGCTGCCACACGGATTGCACGAAGGCTTGCGGGATCAACGTAAGTCCCGTACCGATCAAGGCGTACGTCAGTATGCGGTGCGCGCCGACCTTGTCGCTGAGCTTGCCGAGAATCGGGGAGGCGATCATGTTCGACAGCCCCGTGACCGCCACGACGAATCCGGCCCATATCGCGATATCCACCGCGGATCCATGAAGCTTCTGAACATACAGCGGGAGCAGCGCCATAGGGCTGATCATCGCGAATTGAAGCAGAAACGTGACGGCGAATAACGCCGGCAGCTGCGGAATGTGGCTCAGCTCCTTGAGCCCGGCGATAACCGATGGCTGCGGCGCCTTGGCCGCCCGCTCGCGGTTGAAGTTTTCCTTGACGAGGAACAAGGCGAGCAGCGAGGCCGTAAAGATTAACCCGCCTGTAATATAGAAAATCGGCCGGAAGCCGACCCAGCTGGCCATGAGTCCGCCGATCAACGGACCGAGTATGGTGCCGGCGACTTGTCCGGATTGCATGATGCCCATCGCAAACCCCATCCGATTCTTGGGCGTCGTGCCCGATACGAGCGATATCGCCGCAGGGTTAAATCCCGATATGGTACCGTTCAGCAGCCGAAGAGCCAGCAGATGCCACGGATGGGTGGCAAAGCCCATGCATGCGATGACAAGCGCCATGCCGAAGCCCGAGCGCAGCAGCATGATTTTGCGTCCGTACTTATCGGCGACTTTTCCCCAGATCGGCTGAAAAATAAACGAGGTCAGGAAGTTGGCCGCAAAGATCAATCCGGCCCATACGCCTATCTCCCGGTCTCCTACGACATTCAGGTCCTGCGCCAAATACAATGTCAGGAACGGGGTGATCATGGTCATTCCGGAGTTGACCAAGAACTGCCCGAACCAAAGCACAATGAGATTGATTTTCCAATTGGTCAATGTGCTCTTCACTTCCTTTCTAAGCTGTCGGGTCCGGCGCGAACCGGACGTATGTGGAATTACCCTAAAAAAGCCGTTCTTCCAGTATAACATATTTAAAAAGTGCCAAAAGCCAACAATGTCATAAGATTGTCATGCGATTTTCATAGGATGTCCATGTAAGACGGTTGTTACTTACTTTTAAAAAGGGCATAATGTTCTTTAGGAAACTTTATACACATTGATGGGGGCCTAATCATGACCTATAACGATCAATTCATCCGCGCTTGCCGCAAGCAGGAAGTGGACCACGTTCCTGTATGGTACATGCGACAAGCGGGACGCTACGACCCGGAGTATCGAAAGATTAAAGAAAAGTACTCCCTTCTGGAAATATGCAGTCAACCCGAGCTGGCGGCAGAAGTGACCTTGATGCCGGTACGGAAGCTCGGCGTGGACGCGGCTATTTTATATTCCGATATAATGAATCCCGTTGCCTCGATCGGGGTAGACTTCGATATTGTGAAAAATATCGGTCCCGTAATCGACAATCCGATCCGATCCGCAGCGGATGTAGAGAAGCTTCGCCCGATCGACGTGGAAGGTGATCTCGGCCATGTCTTGGAGACGATTCGCATTCTGGACAAGGAGCTCGACGTTCCGCTCATTACGTTTGCCGGTGCTCCGTTCACGATTGCCAGTTATCTCATCGAAGGCAGACCTTCCAAAAATTATCTTCGCACGAAAGAGCTTATGTACAGCGAGCCGAAGGTATGGTTTTCGCTGATGGACAAGCTCGGCGACATGGTGATCGCTTATTTGCGCGCCCACGTGGCTAACGGCGGGAAAGCGTTTCAATTGTTCGACAGCTGGGTGGGAGCTTTGTCTCCAAAGGATTTCCAAACGTTTGTCCTTCCAACCATTCAGCGTATATTTGCCGAGCTTCAGGACCTAAGTGTTCCGAAGATCTATTTCCCGGGGGTAAGCTCAGGAGAGCTGCTGCCTACGCTTACGGATCTCAGCACGGATGTCATCGGTCTCGACTGGCGAGTATCCATTACGGAGGGACGCCGCCGCTTGGAGCATAAATATGCCGTTCAGGGCAATTTGGATCCGACGGTTCTGACCGGGCCTATGCCGGTCATTCAGCAGTATGCCAAAGAAATTATCGATCAGGGGATTCAGGAGCCGGGCTTTGTGTTTAATCTAGGACACGGTTTATTCCCGGAGGCTTCCCTTGAGAAGCTGCGTGAGCTGACATCGTATATTCACGAATACTCCGCTCAAGCACTGCAGGCAGGAGCACAACGCTCTTAAACGTTGAATATTTTATTAGCCAGAGGTGAGATGGTATGAAGAATAAGATTGGCGTATTGGTCATGTCCTACGGCACGCCGGAGAGCATGGAAGGAATCGAAAGTTATTATACGCATATCCGCCGCGGAAATAAGCCGTCGGAAGAGCAGCTCAAGGAGCTGACGGACCGCTATGAGGCGATTGTGGGAGGCGTGTTTCCGCTCCGCGAGAACACGGACCGGCAGGTCCGCACGCTGCAGGATACATTAAATGCGGATCCCCGGGCCATCGATCTTGAGTTTGTGTGTTATCAAGGCTTGAAGCACGCGGCTCCGTATATTGAAGACGGCGTGGAGCAAATGGTCCGGGACGGCATCAAGGAAGCCGTCGGCATCGTGCTGGCTCCCCATTACTCCACCATGAGCATCGGATCCTACGTGAAGCGTGCGCAGGCGAAAGCCGATGAGCTGGGACTTCAGGTTTCGTTCGTGGAGAGCTATCACATGCATCCGAAACTGATCGAGGCTTTTGCAGACCGGGTGTCGGCGAAGCTGAACCAGTTCGAGCAAGCGGGGGCTGTCCGGGACAGCGTGAGGGTGCTGTTCAGTGCCCACAGCCTTCCGGAACGCATCTTGTCCGTCGGAGATCCTTATCAGGATCAGCTGCTTGAGACATCCAAGGCCGTAGCCGAGAAGGCAGGCGTGAAGCAGTGGCAGTTTACGTGGCAAAGCGCCGGCCGGACGGCGGAGCCTTGGCTGGGCCCGGACATTCTGGATACGCTGCAGACGCTGAACAAAGAAGAACAGGTGGAGGACGTGCTGGTCGCGCCGGTCGGTTTCGTATCGGATCATCTTGAGGTGCTTTACGATTTGGATATCGAAGCCAAAAGCATTGCCAAGGAGATGGATATGCGGCTTGAGCGCATCGACTCCTTGAACAGCGACCCGCTCTATATGGAGGCGCTCAGCGACTCCGTGATCACCTTGATTGGACTGTAAGCCGTTATTACCCGAATTTCGAATTTCTCAACAGAATGCTTTGATATGGAACTCCCCGGCGACGGGGGGTTCTATTCTTTATGGGGAAGCTGGTATAATGGGGGAAGCGACTTATTGCGCGAGCTCATGAGTGAATAAAGGAGTGACCTATGCAGCATCTGTCACGATCAGAGAAAAGCAAGGCCGAGAAGAAGGCCCGTAAGCAGCGTACCGGACAGGTTTGGCTCATTCTAAACCTATGCCTGATTTTTATGATCGCTGCTTTGCTTGTCTATCATTTTAAATTCAAGGAAGATCCGGTTCCGCAAACGGCTTATCCCCCTGGTATGCCGGACTTTGGCATGGAAGGGGAGCAGGCGGGAAGCACCGGCTCCGGGCAGCAGGGCGAAGGCGCGGGAACGGAATCGGATCCTTCGAAGACGACGGAGCCCGGCGAACCTCCCGATTCCGAGATGACCGAGCCTGATGGCAGCGCAGCGGATGAAGCTGCCGATGACGAGATGGCAGCGCGGGTGGTCATGCATTTTGCAGGGGATACGTTGTTCTCGGGCAAGGTGGAGGCTGAGCTGAAGAAGCATGGATATGATTATCCCTACAAGCATCTGGGTACCGCATTCCTGGAGGACGATCTAACCGTGCTTAATCTGGAAACCCCGGTTACGACCGGAGGCGTTGGCGCCGCCAACAAGAAATTCGTATTCAAGTCCTCTCCGGACGTATTGCCCGCCCTCCGGGATGCCGGGGTGGAAGCCGTTAATCTGGCTAACAATCACATTCTGGACCAAGGGCAGGAGGGGCTATTGGATACCTTGAAGCACCTGAAGGACCATGATATCCGTTATGTGGGCGCGGGCCGGAACGAGGAAGAAGCCTTTGCGGCCCAGTATTTCGAACGACAGGGCATGACGGTTGCCCTGCTGGGCTTCAGCCGCGTCCTGCCGGAGACGACCTGGTATGCGCTGGAGAACAGGCCGGGGGTCGCCGGGGCTTATGACCATGTGCTGCCCAAGGCGGTTGAAGCGATCCAGGAGGCAAGGAACAAGGCCGATCTGGTGGTTGTCATCGCCCATTGGGGGGAGGAGCTTCATAAGACGCCGAATGTCCATCAGATCAATCTGTCACGCGCATTCATTGACGGCGGCGCCGATCTGATTATCGGCGGCCACCCGCATGTGCTGCAGGGATTGGAGCAGTACAAGGGCAAGTGGATTGCGTACAGCACCGGCAATTTCATCTTTACCAAATCATCGAATGCGGATACGTGGAAAACAGCCGTGTTCCGGGCTTCATGCAGCAAGCAAGGAGACTGCGACCTGAAGCTGACGCCTTACCGTACGGAGATCGGACAGGTCATTCCGCTTGAAGGCAAAGAAGCCGAAGCCCTGCTGAAAGAGGTCCAGGAGCGATCCGTCGGCGGCGTCAAAATAGCGCTTGATGGTGAAGTTATAGCAGGCAAGGCTGCAGACTAATTCGTTAAACGTTACATCAAGGAGGTCCCACCATGAACAATTTATGCGTGGCTCACCGGGGGTTTTCCGGTAAAGCGCCTGAAAATACGCGCGCAGCCATTCAGATGGCGATGGATGAGCCCTTCGTGCATTGGATGGAGATTGATGTGCAGCTGACTCAGGACGGGGTCCCTGTCGTGATCCATGACTTCAGCGTGGATCGTACGACGACCGGGAAGGGCAAGGTGAAGGATCTGACCTGGCAGCAAATCCGGAGGATGGACGCCGGAGAATGGAAGGGACGCCAGTTCAGGGGAGAGCAGGTTCCATCGCTGGATGAGGTCCTGCAGCTGGTCAAAGGCCGATTGAAACTAAACATCGAACTCAAAACGAGCGGGGACATGTATCCCGGCCTGGAAGCCGCTGTCCTGGAGCGGATTCAAGCCCACCGGATGCTGCCGGACGTGGTGCTTACTTCGTTTGAACCGAAAGCTTTGATGAAGGCAAAGGAATTGGAGCCCGACGTAAAAACCGGACTAATCATCGATGCGCATCCTCGCAATTTGTTGGCACGCTTGAAGCAAATGAGATGTTCCTTTTTATCCATCGGCTATTCCCACCTGGATGCGGCTTTTGCGTCGGATCTGGTGAAGAACGGCATTACGCCCATGGCTTGGACGGTGGATGATGCGAAGAGCATGAGATCGCTCGCCCGAATGAATCCCGCCATCATGATCTGTACGAACCGGCCCGATACATGGGGCCAAATCTTTATTCATAAAATTGCACCAAAAGTTCCGTTCTGGCGAAGAAAATGGAGGTTTTAATTGATGTGTGCCCTAGTGAATAACGTTTATTGTGTAGGACGTAATTACCAACTGCATGCGGCGGAGCTCGGCAATGCCGTACCGGAAGAGCCGATGATTTTTCTTAAACCCTCGCATGCCGTCGTTCCGCTGGACGGCAGCGTGCTGAAGCTGCCGATGGACAGGGGCAGCCTTCATTTTGAAGGCGAGCTTGTTATTCAGCTAGCGGAGGATTACGCGCCTGGCAAGACCGTGGACGAGCTTGTAAAAACGATGGCCCTGGGCATCGATTTCACGCTACGTGACGTACAGACGGTCATTAAGGAGAAAGGACACCCGTGGACGGCGGCAAAAGCGTTTAAATCTTCCGCACCGCTTACGCCATCCATTGCTTTCCCGGGAACCGCCAAGCTTGGGGATAAGGATTTTACCGTCCGCAAGAACGGCGCCCAGGTCCAGCGGGGGAATGTGAAGGATATGATCTTCTCCCTTCAGCGCATCATCGATTACATCGGCGAGCATTACGGTCTTGGTCAAGGGGATTGGATCTTCACAGGCACGCCGGCCGGCGTTGGACCCACGGAATCCGGTGACGTGTTCGAATTGTTCTGGGGAGACGTCCGTCTGGGCCGCTGCGAAATCGGGTAATCTGACAAGCTTTATTATGGGAGGGATCGCGGATGGATTGGCTGATCGGGGCAGCGGGTGCCGTCATCGTGGCAGGAGCCGCTTACAGGAAACGATCGTTATCGGAATCCGGAGCCTTAGCCGCTATTCTGATGGGTACCATATATTACGGAGCAGGGAACGCGTTTTGGTTCGGAACCCTGCTTCTTTTTTTCATAACGTCCACGCTGCTCTCGCGGCATGGGAAGCAGCGGAAGGCGGACCTGGAGAAATCCTATGCCAAGACCGGCCGGCGGGATGCCGGTCAGGTCTTCGCCAATGGCGGAATCGGCATGGTGCTGTGTCTGTTGAACGTATGGATTCCGTCTCATCTGTGGGTGAACCTGTTTATAGGCGTCATGGCTACGGTGACGGCGGATACCTGGGCCACGGAGGTGGGCAGCCTTAGCCGGAAGCCTCCGCGTTCCGTGCTGAACGGAAGGGTGCTGACAGCCGGGGAATCCGGCGGCGTGTCCTGGGTCGGCTCCGCCGCCGCGGCGGCGGGGAGTACGCTGATTGGGGCAGGCGGATGGCTGCTGGCCGAGTGGAGCGGCATGAATGCGGATCTGTTGCCGTATGTCCTGGCTGCCCTTGCGGGCGGCATGGTCGGAGCTTTTGCCGATTCGTACCTCGGTGCGACCATGCAGGTAATGTATCGCTGCCCGGTGTGCGGCAAATCGGTGGAAGTGTCTCGACATTGCGGCCAGGATACGGTGCGCATGCGCGGACATGCCTGGATGTCCAACGATGCGGTCAATCTGGTCAGCTCATTGCTTGGCGGCGCGGCAGCTTATGGGATTGCGGCGTGGATTGCGTTATAATGTATCCGTCTTAGTGATGAAGGAACGATCAACGAAATCTATAAATGTAAGTAGGGATCATAACTATGAATATATTGACCGTGGAACAGGTAACGAAAAGCTATGGAGACAAAATTCTGTTTCAGGATGCTTCCTTCGGGATGGAGGACCAGGATAAAATCGGGATCATCGGCGTAAACGGCACGGGGAAATCCACGTTTATGCGCGTTATCGCGGGGATTGAGCCGCCGGATGCCGGTAAAATATCGATGGGCAATCGCATCCGGGTGCGTTATTTGGCCCAGAACCCCGAGTTTGATCCGGACAATACCGTCCTGCAGCAGGTATTTGAGGGCGATCTTCCAGAGATGAAGGCGGTCCGGGAGTACACCGAAACGATGGAACTGCTGGAGCTGCATCCGAATCGCGAAGACCTGCAGCAGAAGCTGCTGAAGCTTAATCAGACGCTGGATACGCTGCAGGCGTGGCAGCTGGAAAGCGATGCGAAAACCATCCTGTCCAAGCTGGGCATCCGGAATTATGACGCGAAGATGGGGACGCTCTCAGGCGGCCAGCGTAAGCGGGTCGCATTGGCTGCGGCCTTGATTCAGCCTTCCGATCTGCTCATCTTGGATGAGCCGACGAACCATATCGACAATGAATCCGTGGCCTGGCTGGAACAGTATCTGCAGAAGCGCCGGGGTGCGCTGCTCATGATTACGCATGATCGGTATTTTCTGGACCGGGTGGCCAATGTCATGCTGGAGCTGGATCACGGGCGGCTGTTCCGATATGAGGCGAATTACAGCCGCTTTCTGGAACTGAAGGCGGAGCGCGAGGAGCGTGAGGCTGCTTCCGAGCAGAAGCGCCAGAATTTGCTGCGAAGCGAGCTGGCCTGGATTCGCCGAGGAGCCAAGGCGCGTACGACCAAGCAGAAGGCGAGGATCGAACGATTCGAGAAGCTCAAGGATCAGGAGATGGTACACAGCTCCGGCGAACTGGACGTCTCGGTCGCTTCCACCCGGCTGGGACGAAAAATTCTGGAGATTGAAGGTCTGCGGAAGAAGAGCGACGACAAAGTTCTCATTCAGGATCTTTCCTACATTGCCGTTCCCGAGGATCGGATTGGCATCGTTGGCCCGAACGGCAGCGGCAAATCCACGCTGCTCAATCTGATTGCCGGGCGGCTTCAGCCGGATGCCGGGGAAGTCGTGCTGGGCCCCACGGTCAAGCTCGGTTATTTCACCCAGGAGCATCAGGAGATGGACGGCAGTCAGCGAGTGATTGAGTATATCAAGGATGAAGCGGAGGTTATCCGCACGGCGGACGGCTCGGCCATTACCGCGGCCCAGATGCTGGAACGCTTCCTGTTCCCGCCGGCGCTGCAGTGGACGCCGATCGCCAAACTGTCCGGGGGCGAAAAGCGCAGGCTGTACCTGCTGCGGGTGCTGATGAGCGCGCCGAACGTGCTGCTTCTCGATGAACCGACCAATGATCTGGACATTCAGACGCTGTCCGTCCTGGAACAGTACCTGGATGAATTCCCGGGCGTTTGCATCGTGGTATCCCATGATCGCTTTTTCCTGGATCGAACGGTGGACAAGATCATGGCGTTTGAGGGCAACGGACAGATCCGTGTCCATGTCGGCTCTTACAGCGAATATGCCGAATGGATGCAGCGCCATGGCGGCGAAGCCGCCGGGGGCAAGGCGGAAGCATCCAGTGCCAAGCCTGCTTCGGGAGGCTCAGGCAGTGCTTCCGCTCAGGAAGCGCCGCGGGAGCGCTTGAAATTCAGTTATAAAGAACAGCGGGAGTACGAGCAGATTGACGGTCTTATCGAAGCCGCCGAGAACAAGCTCGCTTCGATTCAATCGGAGATGGAGACCGCCGGCAGCGATGCGGCCAGGCTTCAGGAGCTGATGAAGTCCCAAGAGGAGACGGAAGGCGAGCTGGAGCATTTGATGGAGCGCTGGACCTATCTGAACGAGCTTGCGGAGAAGATTGAGCAG
The DNA here is from genome assembly GCF_038007545.1 of Bacillus sp. FSL K6-6540. Taxonomy (NCBI): domain Bacteria; kingdom Bacillati; phylum Bacillota; class Bacilli; order Caryophanales; family Bacillaceae; genus Bacillus; species Bacillus sp. FSL K6-6540. The sequence continues at coordinate 5,244,880 of NZ_JBBOXH010000001.1, read as the reverse complement.
AGCAAGAAATCTTGAATATGCAAGCGAAACACCCATAACAAAGGGGCGTCCCCAGGCTTAAGGCCTTGGCGGGACGCCTCTTTTTCTGTATGGAGATGACTTATTTCACGTAGGCAGCCAGCAGCTTAACGGTGTTAAGAACAGCCTGTTTATGCGTTCTTTCCATCGCATGGGATGCATGAACGCCGGGACCGATCAGCGCAGCCTTGATGTTGCTGCCGGCGGAGAGCGCCGCGGATGCATCGGAGCCGTAATGCGGGTACACGTCCACCGCATAAGCAATGCCTTCGCTTTCAGCCAGCTGGATCAGACGGCTGGTCATGCCGTAGTCGTAGGGACCGGAAGAATCCTTCGCGCAGATGGATACATCGGTTTCCTTGCAGCTCAGGTCATCGCCGATGCAGCCCATATCGACCGCAATCAGTTCATGGATGTCGGCAGGAATGTAGGCGGCGCCATGTCCGACCTCTTCATAGTTCGAGATGAGAAGCTTCACATTGTAGGCAGGCTTCCAGTTATCCCGTTTCATGCTTTCGAGCAAGCCGAAGAGGGCGGCGACGCTGGCTTTGTCATCCAGATGGCGCGATTTGATGTAACCGCTCGGCGTAATGACCGCACGCGCATCAAAGGACACAAAATCACCAACGCCGATTCCGAGTTTCTTCACATCTTCGGCAGACTCCACCAACTCGTCGATCCGGACCTCCATATGGGCTTCCTGGCGCTTGAAATCACGGGCATCGCTGTACACGTGAACGGAAGGATGCGTGGACAGGATCGTGCCCGTATATTTCTTGCCGCTGCGCGTATGGATGATGCAGTATTCATTCTCGATGCTGTTCATCATGTATCCGCCGACGGAGGTAAGCCGGAGCGTACCTTCCGATTTCACGGCACGAACCATGGCGCCGAGCGTGTCCACATGGGCGCTCAGGCCGACGGTTCGGCTGCCGTCTTGTCCGGGAACGGACAGGATGGCTCCGCCTTTCTCATTCCATTCCAGGGAAACTCCAAGCGAAGCGGCTTCCTGCTCGATCCGCTTCATGATGTCGTGGGTATATCCGGTAGGGCTCGGCGTATCCAGCAGTTCTTTTAGCAGGTCCAGCACGTAAGTTTCATTCGGTTGTATCGACACGGGTTGTTATGCCTCCTTGATTCGATGGGACAGCCTTCCCTATTCAACGGGAGCGTCCTTCTGATCTTTCTTGTTTTCCTCTTCCGCAGCTTGTATTTCAGGGGTGTATCCCGTTACTTCACGGATATGTATGAGCTGCTCCGCTAACGAACGGATTTCCTTCTGCATTTGATATTGACGGTAAATCCCGAACGTGCCGACGATCAGTCCCCCGATCAGCGAGCATCCGATAATCAGCAGAATCAGCGGTACGTTGACGGTGCCGAATAACAGGTTCACGGCAACCGGATTGACATTGATGACGGCGAACACAGCCGTAATCAGGGCAAACAATAAGGCTGCGATTAACGACCATTGAATTTTCATGGGGAACACCTCCTTCCTCCAAACAGTATAAAATCCCTCGCCCGTAAAGGGCAAGGGATTTTATTCCACTGGTCAATTGAGATTAGCTCAAGCCCGCAAAAGCCGGCTGTTTATTTCGTCAACTGCTCCATCTGGTTGATGACGTCTTCAAACACGCTCATCGCCTCACGGATCGGCTCCGGAGAAGACATATCCACGCCGGCCTTCTTGAGGATGTTGATGGAGTAGTCGCTGCCTCCGCTCTTCAGGAAGCCGAGATAACGGTCAACGGCAGGCTGGCCTTCCTCCAGGATTTGCTTGGAGAAACTGGTCGCAGCCGAGAAGCCGGTCGCGTATTTGTACACATAGAAGCTGTTGTAGAAATGAGGAATCCGTGCCCATTCCATGCCGATCTCTTTATCCACCTGCATGCCTTTGCCGTGATATTTCACGTTCAGCTCGTAGTAGATGTCGGAAAGATCCTGTGGCGTCAGGGATTCGCCGCTTTCCACGCGTTCATGCACGATCTTCTCGAACTCGGCAAACATCGTTTGACGGAATACCGTTGTCCGGAATTGATCGGCATAGTAGGTCAGCAGATACATCTTCTGCTTCGGATCCTTGGCGTTCTTCAGCAGGTAATCCATCAGCAGCGCCTCGTTCGTGGTGGACGCCACTTCGGCCAGGAAGATGGTGTACTGCGCATCACGGTATTTCAAGGCGTTGTCGGAGTAGTAGGAGTGAAGCGCATGACCCATCTCGTGGGCAAGGGTAAACATGCTGTTCAGGTTATCTTTATGGTTCAGCAGAACATATGGATGGGTGCCGTATGCGCCCCAGCTGTACGCGCCGGTCCGTTTGTTCTCATTCTCGTACACGTCGATCCAGCCGTTGTCATAGCCTTCCTGCAGGCTGCTGAGATAATCATCACCAAGCGGCGTAAGGCCTTCCTTGGTCATTTGTTTCGCTTCCTCGTATGTGATATCCCATTTGTACTCTTCTACGAGCGGAGCGAACAAATCGTACATATGAAGCTCATCCACGCCCAGCAGCTTCTTGCGGAGCTCCATGTAACGGTGAAGGAGCGGCAGGCTCTCGTGAATGGTGTCGATCAGGTTCGTGTAGACTTCCTTCGGAATGTTATCCCCATAGAGAGCCATTTCCAGAACGGAAGGGTACTTGCGGACGCGGGAGTAGAACATATTTTTGTTAACGTTGGCGTTCAGCGTAGCCGCAATCGTGTTTTTCTGCTTGCCGTAGGTTTCGTAGACGGCTTTGAAGGCACGCTCGCGAACCTCGCGGTTCGGGCTCTCCAGGAATTGAATATAATTGCCGTGCGTAAGCTCGACGTCCTTGCCGTCCTCGTTTTTGATTTTCGGGAATTTCATGTCCGCATTGTTGAGCATGCCGAAAATGGTCTGCGGTGCAGAGGAGAGGTTGCCGACTTGAGCCAGCAGCGCTTCTTCCGTCTTGGACAGCACGTGCGCTTTTTCCCGTTTCATCTCCGTCAACGTGAATTTGAATTCCTTTAGGGTAGGGTCCTCGATCAGTTTATCCAGTTCCGCCTCGGACAGGGACAGAATTTCAGGCGTGATGAAAGAGAGGGCTTCTCCGGCTTCGACGTTCAGTTTTTTGGCTTTGGCGGTTAGTGCCTGATATGTAGGGTTTGCCGTATCTTCGTCATGGTGCATATGGGCGTATACGTATAAGCGTTCGGCATGGTATGAGATTTCGTCTTCGAGCTCGAAGCATTCCTTGATGGAAGCTGCGTTGTTTAACTTGCCTTGGTAATCGGCGGTTCGTTTCAGCAGATTCTTCAGCTCCGCAAAGCTTGCATCCCAAGCCTTTTGATCAGCAAATAAATCCTCGAGTTTCCATTGATGCTCTTTAGGGACATCAGCGCGTTTCAACAATTGTTCCATGGAAATCCTCCTTGAATGATATGGATTAGTTGGAGTCCGGGTTCCTTCAGACAAGACTTCGGAGCGGGCAGCGGAAAGAGCTAGCAAGCTGATGGCAAGCGTAATGCAGAGCACCTTGGCGCCTCTCATGGCATAATACCTCCTCGAATTGAAGCATCCGAGCGATAGTATGCCGCGTACCCGCCACTTTCATCCTATAAATTTACGAGGAACCCAGATTCAAGAAACTGTATACAATAAGGTAAAAGGCAAACAAGATAAAGGCGACGGCAATCAGGGCCATCCCCCTTCTCAGTCTTTGGGGTATCCGATCCCGGTACATGATCATGATGGCACCCAGACTGAAGGCCAGAATAATGAAGATGACGATATTCGTATAATCCATCCATTACACCTGCTTAAAGGCAGCCATCATTTCTCTCCACTCATCTTCCCGGCCTTCGAAATCTTCTTTGGGAAAGCGGTTTTGAGCCCAGTGCATCAAGGCTGGCCGACTCATGAAGGTATGGGTCTCTTCACCCCACTGGTCGGAAATTTCGCGAAGAACGATGTATCGGCCCTGAACTTCGACCGTCATCATGTTCCACTTGTCTTTTTTGTATATTTCATGTTTTTTGATCATATGCATCTCCGTTTGCTACTTAGGCTTTTGGGTAAATGATAACGCACTCGCGGGCTTAAAAGCAAATCATCTTCTGATTAAAATAGTGTGCCGAAAAAAGCCCCTTAGGGTGAATTGACGGATTGCATTGTCAGAAAACATGGGATATAATATGGATATTCGCCATAGATGGCGGTATTTTTAGGAGGTTGTTCATTTGAAAGGTACAGTTAAATGGTTTAACGCAGAAAAAGGTTACGGCTTCATTTCCGTTGAAGGTGGCGAGGATGTATTCGTACACTTCTCCGCAATTCAAGAAGAAGGCTTCAAGAGTTTGGAAGAAGGTCAAGCGGTTGAGTTCGACATCACAGAAGGTAACCGTGGTCCTCAAGCAGCCAACGTAACAAAACTGTAAGCTAACTCCCGATACGGAGATCTTATAGAATTACCAAGGCATGAAGCACAGTTCTCTACCGAGAACTGTGCTTTTTTGTATTCTTTTGGGTCAAGCAGGTCTGGTCAGGATCAACCAAAGGCAGGTTCGGATCGATACCCGGTCCGTACTTGCCTTTATGATCTTATACCCAGGGGGCGTTTCGCGCTGTATTCTAGGCGCCGAATCCAGAGGTATGCATCTCCTCCGGCTTGGCGAAGAGGTGCCGGTAGATAAAGCCGAGGCAGGCAGCGAAGGACAGGAGGGCTGCAAGCAGGTAGAAGGACGATCTCCCCGCGGCTTCGAACAGCAAACCGCCGAAAGCTCCACTGAGAAGCCCTGAGACGCTTGACCAGAAAATAATGAAGAGCGCCATCCCGGTCGCCCGGTACTGCCACGGAATGATCCTGGTAATATAACGGACCGCGGTTACATAGAACACGCCGAAGGTAATGCTGTGAAGCGACTGGACGGCGAGCACCGACAACGGATCGGACGCCAGCGCCATGAGCAGGAAGCGGAGCGCAAACATCAGGCTTGCAAAGCCGAGCAGCGGCAGCTCCTTCATCTTGTCTCCATACTTGCTCAGCAGGAAAAAAATCGGGATCTCGCTGGCAGCCGAGATCATCAAGGACCACCCGATAAGACCCTCGCCTGCACCAAGCCCCGATAAGGTGAGCGTCAGAAAGGCTTCATTCATGCGGTGGGCGATGGCAAGACAGAAGGTGCAGCCGAAGAACCACAATATTTCTTTCGAACGCAATATTTTGAGCAGGGCTGCCAGTTCCACAGGCTCTGATTTGGCCGCGACGCCATCGCGGATAAGAAAGGAGCATATGAGCGTAAACACGCCGATCCCGATGCCGATCGACAGCGCAGCCGAAGCGCCCGCTGCACCGATGGCATATCCAATGCCAAGGGCGAAGAACGCGTAGCCGAGCGAGCCGAATACGCGGATGACGGTAAAGCTGCGACCGTACCGCTGCGCCGTCTGGATGGCCATCGTATCCGCCAATGGATAGACCGGGTAGTAGAAGAAATAAAACAAGCTGATCGTAATCAATACAACGCCGAAGCTTGCAACCTGCCATAGGATGAGCATCGTGACAAGCTGCCCGATAATCAGAATGTTCATGATGCGCTTGATGGTCCGGTATTTGTCGCTCGTGTAGCTCCAAATCATGTTGGAGAACATGGATATCAACGGGCCGATGGCATACAGATAGCCGATCTGCGCGCTGCTGAAGCCGATCTCTCTGTAATAAAGCGGAAAATAAGAAATGACAAGGGCTGTCGTGCCGAATATCGTAAACATAAAGGCGCGGAGCCAATTCTGATCCGGTCTGGACGAAGCGGGAAGTTTCATGCTGGGGATCTCCGTTCTTTCATGAACCCGTGGACCGGTGGATGAAACGGCATTCGCGAAGTTCATGGTCTGTTGTTCAACTCCGACTAGTATATAACATATCGCTGATTGGAGATAGATGGATAATAGAATGCGTTAACGGCCGACCCCCGTCAATGATCTGTGTTATTTGTGCAAAATGGGCGATCATATTATAATAGGTTTGATTTGGATAGGTATAAAAAGACAACCATGTGGAGGCAGAGTTCATTGAATAATCAAGAGCTAAGCCGTAAGGTTCCGCGCAGTCCGGTCGGGCTGATGAGCCGGGTGTACAAATTCATACTCCCGGAAGTGCGGAGCGAATTGGAGAAGTGGCGCCGGGAGGCTGAGCAAATTCCGGATGAGGAGCTACGAAAGCAGGCACTGGCCAGTATAGATACCAAAAGATTTCACTGCCAGGGCGGTGCGGTGTATGCCGCAGCCAATCTGCCGGAAAAGCACATTCTCATTCCATTGATTGTAGCTTACCAGACAATTAGCGATTATCTCGATAATTTATGTGACCGCAGTACTTCGCTGGATCCAGCGGATTTCAGACAGCTCCATCAGTCGATGCTGGATGCCGTTACACCTGAAATGGAGCCGGCTGATTATTACGCGCTCCGGTCCGAAAGGGAGGACGGAGGTTATCTTCTCCGCCTTGTGCAGAAATGCCGGGATTGCATCGGGCAATTATCAGGATATGAAGCGGCAAAGCCCTACATAAGGGATTTGGCTGGGCTTTATACCGATTTGCAGGTATACAAGCACATCCATCCGGATAAGAGAGAAGCGGCATTGCTTGAATGGTGGTCCCGGCATGCACACCGGACACCGCATCTGCGGTGGAACGAGTTTGCGGCTGCAACGGGATCAACCTTGGGTGTGTTCATGCTGTTCTTGGCTGCAACCGATCCGTTTCTGGATGACGAGGATGCATCGTCCATTCATGCGTCTTATTTTCCGAATGTATGCAGTCTCCACATTATGCTGGATTATCTTATTGATCAAGACGAAGACAGGCTGGGCGGCGATCTGAACTTTTGTAATTATTACGAAGATGCCGATACGATGCTGAACCGTATAGCTTCCATTGTTGAGTGGGCCCGGAAGGATGTCAGAACGATTCCCTCGACCCCTTTTCATCGTATGATCATTGAGGGGTTACTGGCGTTATATTTATCCGATCCAAAAGTCAGCGAGCAGCAACTGGTTCGCACCGTATCCAAACGTTTGATGAAGAAGAGCCCGATGACCCGGATTTTTTTCTACGTCAACAGCCGATGGATTCGTAAGCATAAGCATGAGTGACATTGAAGGAGGAAAAGAGACATGGCAGAGGTTAAAAAAATTGCAGTTCTTACAAGTGGTGGCGATTCCCAAGGGATGAACGCGGCGCTGCGCGCCGTTGTACGGAGCGGTTTGTATTATGGACTAGAGGTATACGGGATTCAACGCGGTTACCAAGGTCTTCTCGAAAACGACATTATCAAAATGGACCTTCGCAGCGTAGGGGATATCATCCAGCGCGGAGGCACGATTCTTCGTTCCGCCCGTTGTGAGGAGTTCAAGACGGCGGAAGGGCAGCAGAAAGGCGCCGACATTCTGAATCAGCACGGCATCGACGGTTTAGTCGTCATCGGCGGAGACGGCTCGTACCAAGGTGCGAACAAGCTGAGCAAGCTCGGAATCAAAACGATGGGTCTTCCGGGCACGATTGATAATGATATTTCCTTTACCGACTATACGATCGGTTTTGATACAGCGGTCAGCGTCGTTGTAGACGCTGTAAACAAATTGCGCGATACGATGTCTTCCCATGCCCGCTCGTCGGTTGTAGAAGTTATGGGACGCCACTGCGGCGATATCGCCCTTCACGCGGGCCTGGCTTCCGGGGCAGAGACCATCTTGGTGCCGGAAGTGGAGTACAATCTTGATGAAGTGGCGACGCGTCTTCGCGAGAATTTTGCAAAAGGCAAGCGCCACAGCATCATTATCGTAGCGGAAGGCGTCGGACGCGGCGAGGATGTTGTCCACGATCTGAAAGAGTGCCATGCGTCAATCGATGCCCGCGTAACCGTGCTTGGTCATATCCAGCGCGGCGGAGCTCCGACTCCGTTTGACCGCAATTTGGCAAGCCGTCTCGGCGATTTTGCGGTTCGCAGCCTGATTGATGGCCAATCCGACAAAGGATGCGGCATCATCAAAGGCGAACTGGTCCTTACGGACATTGACAAGGTCGTTAACACCAAGAAGGAATTTGACCGGGATCTGTACGATCTGGCATTGCGATTGTCCCAATAAGTCCGTTTTGACGATAACGATAAAAGACCGTCTCCATGGCAGAATCCATTCTGCTTGGAGACGGTCTTTTTTAGTATAAATGTTAGACCATCCTGATGTCGCAATAACAACTTCCGCGATATGCGGTCCGTAGTCTTATGATGCGGATAAGGACGTTGTTTTTGCCTGGCCAGCGAACTTGCGTTGGACTTTGACCAGGCGCATAAGCATCAGGGCCGCGCCTACCCCAAGTCCCGTGATCAACCCGATCCAGTAGCCGAAGGCTTGCCAATCGGTATAGTTGGCGAGCACGTATCCCACAGGCAGGCCAATGACCCAGAACGATAGAAAAGCGAGCATAAAAGCGACGTTAACGTCTTTGTAGCCTCGCAGCGCTCCTTGGGTCGGCGTGGCGATCGCGTCCGAGATCTGGAAGAAAATCGCGAACAGCAGGAAATGCTGGATCAACGCCACGACCTCAGGCTCGTTGGAATATAAACCGGCAACCTGGCGGCCGGCCATAAACAGGACGACAGCGGTGATCAGCGACAGGATGACGGCCGTGCCGATGCCGAGCTTGGCGTACTTCCAGGCATCTTTCATCCGGCCCGAGCCGGCTTCAAAGCCTACAAGAATGGTTAAGCTCATGCATATGCTTAACGGCAGCATGTACAGTGTCGTAGCGAAATTCAAGGCGGCCTGATGCGCGGCAATGGTAGCCGTGTCAAAGCTGCTCATGAGCAAAGTCACCGCGGCGAAGACTGCGGTCTCGAGAAAAATCGAGAACCCGATCGGCACGCCGATTTTTAACAGGCCCTTCCAAGCGCTCAGGGATACTCCCCGAAGCTGCCTGAAGATACCGAATGGAGAGAATGGGTGATTTCTATGGATGATGACGATGGCGATCACCAGAACCGTCCAATAGGTAATGGCGGACGCCAGGCCGGCACCTACGCCTCCCAATCGCGGAAAGCCCCAGTAACCATAGATCAATAGGGCATTCAAGCCTACGTTCACCGGGAGGGTGATCAGCGTGATGACCATCGAAATTTTTGTTTGCCCGAGCGCATCGATGAAGCTGCGAAGCACGGTGTAGGCAAACAACGGAATGATGCCGATCGAGATGGCGGCAAGAAAATGGGAAGCAATCCGCCGAACCTCAGGCTCCAGGTTCATGGCACCAAGAATGCTCGGTACGACGGCATACCCGATCGCAAGGACGACGATGGCCAGTAAGACGGACAGCCAGAGCGCCTGGTTGACCTGATAGGCGACTTTTTGTTCCTGTCGTCCGCCGACGAGCTGCGAAACGATGGGGGTGATTCCCATGAGAATTCCGCTGAGTCCGGTTTGGACCGGAATCCAAATGCTTGTAGCGATGGCTACGCCTGCCAAGTCGACCGAGCTGAATTTTCCCGACATATTGGTGTCAAAAAAAGTAATGGCCGATAAAGCAAGCTGCGTTACGAGAATGGGGACGAGAATGATCGCGAATTGTTTCAGCTTTCCCCGTGTTGTAGTGGTCGGTTGCATTGTAATTTGCCTTTCTTTCGTTGAAGTTTTTATGACGCTGTTCCTATATTGTAGGACCCTGCCCTGAGCGGGTACAATAACGGGCTTATTGAGCGGCAAGCCGTAACTCAACCAGCGTTTGAATCGGGGTGCGTCAGCTTGCTTGTTCAGGGTCGGTAGTCCGACCCTAATCTTCATCATAGCATTGGCTGTCAAGAGAGGGGTTCACCATCGTTCAAACGGAAGAAAGGGCCGGCCATAAAAGATGGCCGACCCTTTCGAAACGAATGAGTGATTATTTATGAGTGACGCCTTCCGTATAACGGTTGGAAGCATTCCAGAGTAAGTATTCATCGACGTTCGTGTCTTTGAGGGCGCGAATCTGCTCCTCGATTTCCTTTTTGCCGTATTTGGCATAGTTTCCGCTTCCGAGCCAGCTGGCGGTAAAGTCCTGAATCCAAGGCCGGATGATCGGCTTCTGCTCTCCCAGCTCCTCGAGCTTCTTGTGGGTGTCTTCCATGGATCCCTTGATGGTCTGGTAAGGAGCCTTGTCCGGAACGGGGGAGCCGAACCATCCCGCCGTGTAATGGCTCGGATATACCATCGGGCTGATGATATCGACGTTTTTGGAGATTTTCACGAAGTCCTGCCCGATGCCTTCTGCCGCAGGCACCGAGGCCGCATAGCCGAAGATGTCAACGGATACGCGGATGCCGAGCGGTGCAAGCTCTTCCCGGGCATACTGCACAAAATCGGATACCACGTCCACGCGCGATTGATCCGTCTTGGTATATTTCAGGGAATCGGCCCGTTTCTCGAAACCTTCCGGAAAACGAACATAATCGAACTGGATTTCCTTGAATCCGAGTTTGGCGGCTTCTTTGGCGATCTCGATGTTGTAATCCCACACCTCTTTGCTGTACGGGTTGACGAAGCTGTCGCCGCCGCCGTTGGTCCATACGGTGCCATCGTTTTTACGGAAGGAAAGCTCCGGGTTTTTCTTGGCGAGAATGGTATCCTTGAACACAACCACCCTGGCGATCGGATAGATATCGTGTTTCTCCAACCGCTTCATCAGCTGCTTGATGTCTTTGATAAACGGCTGGGATTTGCCGAGTTCCTTCAGTTTAGGATTATCGGTCTTGTACGTTATGTATCCTTCATCATCCTTGATGTCAATGACCATGGCATTGAGATCGGTGTTGTCCAAAAGATCCACCAGCTGATTCATTCTGGAGCCGCCTGCGCTATAAGCCGTTACATAAATGCCCTTGACTTTAGGCGCGTCGACCTGCGGATCGATTGCCGTCGTATTCGGCTTGATGCCGCTTTGCCCCTGGCCTTTGCCCTCGGTTTGGCCGTGGCCTTGGCTGTTGTTTTGGTGCATGCCCTGGATCATGGCGGTGTTTAATGAGGCCTGAAGTTTGGCGGTAAGATTGCCTTCCTGCGGACTGGAACTGCCTAAACCCGCGGATGCCAAGATGAATAAAGCCAAGATGATATTCATAATTACTCTCTCCCTTGTGTACATTCACATCATGATTATAAAGGAACGGTTGCCTTCAAAAAGAACAGGATTGTTACAAACGACAATAAATTGGAAACGGTGGGCGAGCGTACCTAGTTCATTAAACGGGTGAAGGGCGTTTTAAACGTTAAAGTTCGACATTAGCGGCAAGTTTACCGTGAACAACGTGTGAACATGGGGAGTGACAAGTCGGATTAGAAACACAAAGAAGATGGATAGCGGTTACATGCGGCCTTTTGCTGCTTAACGGGAAATGACGTGCCTATAGAATTCACATTTTCTCATAAAAAAATGCCGTTTTTCACCGGTGGATTTTACCTGGACCGGAGAAGAACGGCATTTGTCGTGCAATGATCGCGTGTTGCTTTAAAATTAATGAAGCGGAGTTTGATTCTGATGCTCGCAAATGCTGAACTGAATGATCTCAAGAGCGTCCTCCTGCTCCAGAATACTCAGCCCGTCCCTAAGAACGATCATGGAATTCAATTCGTTCTGTCTGAAGAACGGTATCATTTCCGGGAACCACTTCATGACGATTTGTGACAATTTTACCGTTTCCATTTCCATAAAAATCACCCTTTCCTTCCGAATTGGTTAGGCAGGACGTTCTTTTGTAAAACGGAAAAACAATTAAAATTGGGCCTGAGCGTACGCCCGGGAATCAGATCTCATGAATATTGTAGGAACCGCGCACAAATATTATACCACATATTTACCGTACTCTCACACCTGGTAAATATTTAGTTCTTGCGGAATTGCCCCATGACGGCCGTCGTTTCCACGATATTGACGAAAGCCTCGGGATCGGTTTCCGTAATGATTTGCTTCAGCTCAGCCAGCTCATATCGTGTCGTGACGGTCATGAGCATATCCTTCTCTTTATGGCTGAAAGCGCCCTGGGTTTTGATCTTGGTTATGCCGCGGGGGCGCTTGAGCAGCTTCTCCAGCAAGGCCTCCGTCCGGTTCGTGACGATAAAGACGGTCACCTTGATGTGGCTGATGTGAAGCATATCCACCATTTTACCGGCAACATAGATGGAGGCCATGGAAGCGAGCGCCAAGTTCCAATCCTGCTCCAGATATGCTACCGCCATGATGACGATGGCGTTCAGCGTCACCAGTACGCTGCCGACGGGGAAGTCCCGATATTTCGTGACCAGGGAGCCGATGATATCGAAGCCCCCGGTTGAACCGCCGACCCGAAAGGAGAGACCGGTGCCGAACCCGACAAGCACGCCGCCGAAAACCGAGGACAGAAGCATGTCGGTTGCAACGTGATTCACCGGGATAAGCTCCAGAAACAAGGTTGTGACGATAACCGAGAGGATGCTGAGACCGACGAACCTTTTGCCCAGCTTGAACCAGCCGGTGATCAGGATCGGAATGTTGAGCACAAAATACATGATGCTGATATTAAGCGGCGTGAAATAACCGATCACGAGAGCCACGCCGGATACGCCGCCGCTGAGCAGATGGTGGGGAATCAGAAACAAATTGAATCCGGCGGCGATAATCATGCCCCCGAATACGATCGAGAAATAGGTCCATAGACGCTTCAACATAGGAATCACCTCCCGGTTATTATGACTTCTTTAAGCTTGCTGGTATTCCAGAAATGTTTTGTGATATAATGTATTGGATATTCTTGAGTAGTCCGTTACATTGATAACTTTGCAAGCTTATCAGGATGATTATACATTAACCAGTCACCATACTGGTGATAAGAGAAATATACCGGTTCACCTCGTGCAGAAAATCCTGCTGGCCGGGAAAGCCTATAAACGTTACCACTACTTAAGAATACAGAGAAGAAAGTGGAAGTCCACAGATAGAAGGAGTATGAACCTATTGAAAAATTTCGCAGATTTTGGCTTGGAGCCGCGCGTGCTGCAAGCAATCACTGAGCTTGGCTTTGAGGAAGCCACACCGATTCAATCCCAATCGATTCCGATTGCTCTAACCGGCAAGGATATGATTGGACAAGCACAGACTGGTACAGGTAAGACAGCAGCATTCGGCCTACCTCTTATCCACAAAATCGCCAAGGAAGAGGAGCGTATCGTCGCTCTCATTATGACACCGACCCGTGAACTTGCCATTCAGGTTGCTGAAGAAATCGGCAAGCTGTCCCGTTTTAAAGGAATCCGTTCCTTGGCTATTTACGGCGGACAGGATATCGGGCGTCAAATCCGCGCTTTGAAAAGAAAGCCTCAGATTATTATCGGTACACCGGGTCGATTACTTGACCACATCAACAGAAAAACCATCCGTCTTGATGACGTACAAACCGTTGTATTGGACGAAGCGGATGAAATGCTGGACATGGGCTTCATGGAAGACATCCAGTCGATCCTAAAGCTTGTTCCTGAAGAACGTCAAACCTTGCTGTTCTCCGCAACTATGCCCGCTAACATTCAGAAGTTGGCATCCCAGTTCCTAAAGGAACCTGAGCATGTATCCGTTATTCCTAAGCACGTTAGTGCTCCACTGATCGACCAAGCATATATCGAAGTTCCTGAACGTCAAAAATTCGAAGCCTTGAGCCGCCTTCTGGATATGGAGTCGCCTGAGCTTGCGATTGTCTTCGGACGTACCAAGCGCCGCGTCGACGAATTGGCAGAAGCCCTGCAAAAACGCGGATATTCGGCAGATGGCCTCCATGGCGACCTGTCCCAGCACCAACGTGATACCGTCATGCGTAAATTCCGCGACGGCAGCATCGATGTTCTCGTGGCGACAGACGTGGCAGCGCGCGGTCTCGACGTATCCGGCGTTACCCATGTCGTAAACTTCGACTTGCCGCAAGATCCGGAAAGCTATGTACACCGTATTGGACGTACGGGCCGTGCGGGCAAGGAAGGTACAGCCTGGTCCTTCGTGACGCCGCGTGAAATGGATCATCTGTATTTCATCGAGCGTGTGACGCGCCACCGTATTCCGCGCAAGCCGCTGCCAACGATTGCCGAAGCGATCGAAGGTAAACAGCGCATCATCGCTGAGCGCGTGCTTGAAATTATTGAGCAAGGGGAATTGACCGAGTACAAAGGTCTTGCCATTCAATTGCTGGAGCAGTACGATTCCGTACAATTGCTTGCAGCTGCAATGAAAATCCTGACAGGCGACAAGAAGGAAGCATCCGATATTCACCTTACCCCTGAGGATCCGATCCGCGCCAAACGCCGGAAGCCGGATATCCGTAATGGCCGCAAGCCTAGCGGCGGTTATGGCGGACGCGGCAACAGCGGCGGATATCGCCGTGACGGCGGAAGTGGCGGCGGCGGTAACCGTGGCGGCTACTCCAAAGGCGGATACAACCGTGACGGCGGTGGTGGTTACAACCGTGATCGCGATGGCGGTGGTTACAACCGTGACCGCAACAACAGCGGTGACCGCAAACCGCGTTCCTACAGCGGCGGCGAGCGTCGCCCTAACCGGAGCGGAGACGAATAATAACGGCTAACTTCCTTTACCGGGAGTAACCTGCCGAAACACCAAAAGACGAAGCAGCAGCCCACGCCAAGTGGAGCCGCGCTTCGTCTTTTGGTGCATGGTTAAAGAGGATGCACCCTGAGTGCATCCCCATTAACCGCGCAGTTTAAACCCACGATCAGCCCATCTGTTTCACGATAATGACTAAGGAGACATTAGATATAGAATGTGCTAAGAATAATTACAAGCAGGATGAACAGAACCAGGACAATACCAACGTTATTTCCGTAGCCGTAACCTCCGCCTTCACAAGACATACATAATCCCTCCTCTTTAAATTTGGAAAATTCAAGCTTGTTGAATGGATTACGTGATATCGTATGGAGAAACAGGGCCACTGGATTGGATATACACCCAGGTTCGTATAAATTAGGCTCTGGCAATGCATGTACAAAATAAGGTATATTAATAGATACATGCATGATTTGAGTGAGGAGGAAACGGATTTGGAAATGAAAGGAGCCATGGGTGGCTTATATAAGCTCACCGAGTGGATTACCCGTATTGCTTTTTCGAACATCTTGTGGGTTATTTGTACATCGCCTTTCCTGTTTATCGTTCTAACCAAATTCCTAATGGCCGTTCAGACACCGGAAGCGCATAACGAGCAGCTGCTGTCGAACTGGATCCTGGGAATATTATCACCGTTTGTTTTATTTCCGGCTACGGCGGCTTTATTTACCGTTGTGCGGAAATGGGTAATGGGCAATCCGGACGTGTCCGTGTTCAAAACGTTCTTTAAGGGTTATAAGGAAAATTACAAGCAGAGCATGATCGGCGGTATTTTTTATACGCTGCTGTTCGTGATTATGTACGTGGATTACACGGTTTATATGACGCAGCTCGATGGCTTCCAGCTTGTCGGCATCGTGATGCTGGTGCTGCTCATCGTACTGTTTGTCTCCCTGTTTAATTTCTTCTCCATGACCGTTCATTATGAGATGAAAACGACTCAGCTCCTAAAAAATGCGGTGCTGCTGACTCTGATTCGTCCGTTCCGCGTATTTTCGACTTTGATCGGAAGCGCTGTCTTGGCGTATATCGGCACGCAAATGCCGGTGCTCTTCGTGTTCTTCCTGTTCTGCCTGATGGCCTTGTTCGCGTTCTTTAACTTCTATGCGACCTTTACCAAAATGCAGGAGCAGCAGGAAAAAATGAAGAAGGCCGAGGAAGAGGAGTCGGAAACCGAGCAAGCTCTTCTGGAAAGCATGGATTCTGCCAAAAAGGGAGAGAACGGATCGAAACCTTAAATAACGAGAGGTTTACTTTTCCGGCAAAACCCCCTATAATAAGACTACATCCTGCGATGTTCGTTTCGGTTTTCCGTTGTTTTGAACCAATGACGATGTCTAGGGAGATCTATACGTAATCGTGGCTGAAATGCCCTGTCTATATGACAAGGGGAATTCATAAGCGGTTCTGCGGTCACCCACCTGCTATAGCAGGTTCGAAGACAATGTTTACCGGACGGCATAGGCGGGTTTCGTCAAGCCAATGAATGGGCACCTCTTTTATTTCGAATTCGAAGTGAAAGAGGTGCCTTTTTGCTGTATATAAAGGTTTGCTGAAAGCATAAACAATGTTAAACTAGAGTATGGAAAGGAACGGTCATTTATAAAGGAGGAACGGTCTTTGTCATTAAAACGAGTTCTAATCGGTATCGTGCGCAGCTATGACGGCACAAGCGACCGTGCTAAAGATCCCAAGCTGAAGACGCGTTATTACAATCTTTCAAAAGAAAAGTGTTTTGAAGAGGTTTCCTCGACACTGAAAAAAATTCCGGGTTACAAAGTTCTGCATGAGGTAAAATCCGTGGGAGAAATCACGTTAGAGAAAAGAACCTCCTTTGGACGTACGCTGGACATTACCGTATCCGTGCTCGGCATCAGTCCGGTTCGCAGCGCAGTTGACATGTATTCGGCATCCCGCGGTTCCCTTGGGGATCTGGGGGCGAACTACCGGGTCATCTTGAACCTGTACGCTGTACTGGACAAAAAACTGAGCAAGTATAAAGTGGATGCTTAGTAGAATAAGAAAAAGCGGGAGAGCTGCTCTCCCGCTTTTTAAAGGTGTGCCGCATATGTAGCCTTCGGCGTGTTAACGCAGAGATTTCACGGCATCGATGGCAGCTTCGTAATTCGGGTGCTCCGTCATTTCGCCAAGGTATTCTACGTAGGTGATGGTATCGTTAGCATCCACGACGAAGATCGAACGCATGTCGAGCTGAAACTCCTTGATGAGCACGCCATACGCTTCACCGAAAGAACGCGATTTATAGTCGGACAGCGTAATGACCCGGTCAACGCCTGCAGCTCCGCACCAGCGGGCCTGGGCGAACGGAAGGTCGGCACTGATCGTAAGGATCACGACATCGTCGCCAAGTCCGGCGGCCTCTTCGTTGAAACGGCGCGTCTGTGCGTCGCATACCCCGGTGTCGAGGGAAGGAACGACGCTGATCAGCTTGATTTTACCTGCATAATCTTTAAGAGATACGTCTTCGAGCAGGTTCTTGCTCACGGTAAAATCCGGCGCGGCATCACCAGCCTTGAGCTGTGGTCCGATGAGTGTAATAGGATTGCCCTTGAAAGTGGCAGCTCCTGAACGTTCTTGAGCCATGAGAAATCTCCTCCTTGGATATCAAAGTTTGGTGATCAGGTTCATGGTACATTATAATCTTTTTAAAAAGGGAATGTCCACTAAAGGGCACCCCTGGCCTGGTTTAGGATGAGGAGGATGCTATGATATTCGTACGTTATGAGAATTGGAAAAGTTATTTGCGTTATTATCCCGTTACATCGCTGCTGCTTGTGATTAACCTGGTGATGTTTGTGATCACATCCATTGACGGCGGTTCGAGGAATCCGATGACGCTGCTGAAATATGGGGCTTTGTCGGATTTGCCGCAGTTCGTCGACCAGGCATGGAGATACTTTACGGCGATGTTCCTCCATAACGGATTTGACCATTTGTTGTTCAACAGCTTCGCACTGCTGGTATTCGTTCCCCCGCTGGAGAGAATCATGGGGAGCTGGAAATTTGCCATTCTGTATCTGCTCAGCGGTGTTCTTGGTAATGTAATCGGATTGGCTTATTATGAGCGCATGGATAGCTATACCTTCCTTGTAGGCGCCTCAGGAGCCATATACGGAGCTTATGGCGCTTATCTGTACATCGCCTTGTTCCAGCAGCATGTCATTGATGAGTCGTCCCGCAAGACGCTGTTCACCCTGCTTATATTGGGGATCTTGTTCTCGTTTACCCCAGGGGTCAGCCTTGTAGCCCATGTCGGCGGATTGGTAGGCGGATTTTTCCTCTACGGTCTCATGATTCGATTATTCAAACGTCGAACATAATCGGACCTAAGAGGGTCTGTTATAATAGAATTGGATGATTTGGATAAAGTCTTCAAGTCTTCTAGGGAATAAGAATGGAGCGATAAAAGGCGTGGAATTACGACAGTTGCAATACTTTGTAAAGGTTGCGCAAAAGGAACACGTTACCCAAGCGGCAGAAGAGCTTCATGTGGCTCAGTCGGCCGTCAGCCGTCAAATACATCAGTTGGAAGAAGAACTGGGTGTTAATTTGTTCATGCAAAAAGGCCGGAATCTGCAGTTAACCCCGGTAGGCCAGCTTTTTTGCAAACGGGTGGAGAGCATTATGAAAGATTTGGACCGTGCGGTCGTCGAGATACATGAATTTCTGGACCCGGAGCAGGGGGAGATCCGCATCGGTTTCCCTCACAGCCTGGGCATACATTTGATTCCGTCCATCGTGGCTGAATTTCGGAAGAAGTACCCGAACGTGAAGTTCCGGTTTAAGCAGGGCATGTTCCCGACTTTGATCCGGGACGTCGTCGGGGCTGAAGTGGATTTGGCTTTTGTGTCTCCGTTTCCGGATCGCCACGATCAAGTGGACGGAGATATCGTGTTGACAGAGGAGCTGTTTGCGATCCTGCCGCCGAATCACCCGCTTGCGGGGGAGCAGTCCATCAAGCTGGAGCAATTGAAGGAGGAGCGCTTTGTGCTGTTCAGCAAGGGCTACTCCTTGCGCCCGATTGTATGGCATGCCTGCCTGGAGGCCGGGTTCACGCCGAAAATTGCTTTTGAAGGCGAGGAGACGGATACGATCCGCGGGCTGGTTGCTGCCGGCATGGGGGTCAGCCTGCTACCTGAAATGGCGCTGTTCCAGACGAATCCGCTTCAACCGGCACGCGTCCGAATCTCGGAGCCGAAGGTAACGCGTTCCATCGGTCTGATTCACCGCGCGGACGAGAAGCTGCCACCGGTTGCGCAAGCCTTCCGTGCGTTTCTGCTTCAATATTTTGGCATTGATCCGTCGCCGAAAAAGGAAGAGAAAGCGGAATGACGCTTCTCTTCCCCTAAGAGTCTAGAATTCAAGATGGACATCATCAAGTGATTATAAAAAAGAGGGCTTTCCGTCTCCGCCAATCAAGGTAGAGAGGAAAGCCCTTTATCGTTGTCCTTCATGTCAAACGGGTTTATTCCCGGTTGCTCGTAAAGATCATGATGTAACGGATCAGCTCGAGCAGCGAGATCAAAGCTGCAGCGACGTAGGTCAGGGCCGCAGCGTTCAATACCTTAGCGACTCCGCGTTCTTCGTCATTGGCAATATAGCCTTCTTGAACCATCAGCTGACGGGCACGGTTGCTTGCGTTAAACTCGACAGGCAGCGTGACAAGCTGGAAGGCAACGGCGCAAGAGAAGAAGATAATGCCGAGACCGACCAGGTTCATGGCTTGGAACAGGAATCCGGCAATCAAGAGAAACGGAGCGATACCGGATGCAAAGTTAACGACCGGGAACATCTTGTGACGGGCTACGAGCATCGGATAGTGCTCCGCATGCTGGATCGCATGGCCTACCTCGTGACAAGCGACGGAGACGGCCGAGATGGTACGTTCGTAATAAACAGGCTCCGACAACCGGACTACGCGTTTGGTCGGGTCATAGTGGTCAGAGAGCGTGCCTGGCACCGGTTCAATCGGAACGTCATGGAGTCCGTTGGCATCCAGCATATGACGCGCTGCATCGTATCCGGTCATGCCGGTGCTGTTTTCAACCTTGGCCCATTTGTTGAACGTGCCTTTGACCCGGAACTGAGCCCAGAGAGAGAATATAAACGCAATAATAATGAGTATAAACATCCAGTCAGAATACATTTATCATACCCCCATACAAAGTTGTCAATTTGGTGTTGCATCATTACATCGAAGTGAACTGGTTCAGCAAAATTTGCAGCGACTCGATACAGGCAGCTCCCTTGGGAAGAATGTTAGCGAGCACCTCCCGTGCTTGACTGGGTTTTAATTCGCTAAGAAGCGGGTTGAGCTCCTTGACATCCCGTTCCAGCTGTTTCATCTGTATTTCGAGTTTGGTTAGCTTCTCCGTCATTTCGGAATCATCGGCAACCGACTTCCAGCGATCCAGTCTCTCCTTAATCTCATCGAGAGTATATTTCTCTTGCTTCAACTGATTAATACGTTCGAGAGTGCTTAAGGTTTCAGAACTGTACAGCCGGTAGTTTTTTAACGTCCGTTTTTCAGGGGAGATCAAACCCAGCTTCGTATAGTAGTCAATGGTTCTTTCGCTGATTCCGGCAGCCTTGGCCAGCTCACCGATCCGGAAAAGGTTTCCGCTCGTGATCCCCATCATTCATCACCTCGCAAGCCTTCATTGAATTGGACATTAATGAATGCATTTATATTTTCATTTTAATAGAAATATGATACATGATCTTCAACCATACAGTCAAACGTCATAGTTGTGACAAAAAACCTTGAAGCCTAGTTTATTCTTCACTGAGCATCATGTTAAACGATTTGCACTGTATGCACTTAATGTTAGATTATATTACATAAAGGAAGTTTTTTTTGAAAAAAACCGTTGCGGATTTTTAATCGCCCCCCTATAATGACAATAAGAATTCAAGGTTATGTTATATTAGTTAACACAAAGGGGAGTGTAAAACATGAAAAAAAGATGGCTAGGTTTAATGGCGGGAGTAATCGCTCTACTCGCATTCCCGGCGAGCGCGTTCGCCGCTGATGGGGGAGCCACGAACGTTGAATTGACGGCTGGTCTGAACTCCGTATTCGTATTCTTGGCAGCGCTGCTCGTATTTTTCATGCAAGCAGGGTTCGCTCTGCTGGAGGCCGGTTCGGTTCGCATGAAAAATGCGGGACACGTCGCAGGCAAGACCTTTCTGACCTTCGGCATTTCGATCGTAGCCTTCTGGGCGCTAGGGTTTGGTCTAGCCTTCGGTAACGGCAACAGCTTTTTCGGATTTGAAGGCTTTTTCTTAAGCGGAGACAATGCAGCAGGCTCATTTGATTCCTTGTCCGCATACGATGTGCCGACGACCATCATGTTCCTGTTCCATCTGTCCTTTGCGGCCGTATCCTTGGCGATCGCTTGCGGCGGTATGGCAGAACGGGCAAAGCTCAGCGTTTATATCGTGTTTGGATTGCTGTTCACCATCGTGATTTACCCGATCGTTGCTCACTGGGTATGGGGCGGCGGCTGGCTCGGCGCTCTGGGCATGCAGGACTTTGCCGGATCGACGGTCGTTCACTTGACAGGCGCAACAGCAGCACTGGTGGCTACCATTCTTCTGAAGCCTCGACTTGGCAAATATAATAAAGACGGGAAGCCTAACAGCATACCGGGTCATAACCAAGTTTTATCCGTACTCGGCGTATTCATCATCTGGATCGGCTGGTTCGGGTTTAACCCGGGCAGCACCATCTCGGCACTCACAGACGGTTTCTTCGGTTTCGTGGCATTGAATACGAATATCGCGGCGGCGGCAGGCGCACTGGCCGCATTGCTGATCTCTTGGGCGGTTCTTGGCAAAGCGGATATTCCTAGCATGCTAAACGGTATTCTCGCTGCATTCGTTGCCATCACAGGCGCTTGTGCTTTCGTGGAGCCTTGGGCGGCCGTTGTGATCGGCGCCGTAGCGGGTACGATTACGTTCTTTACGGCGCAATGGTTTGACCGCAAAGGAATCGATGATCCTGTATATGCATTCTCCGTACACGGCATTGCCGGTATGTGGGGTGCCGTGTCCACCGGATTGTTCGCGGCCCCTAGGCTTGTTGAAATCACGGGCGTAGGCAAGGAGGGTTTATTCTACGGCGGGGGCTTCGGCCAGCTCGGCGTTCAGCTTCTGGGTCTGATCGGCACGTTTGCATTCGTTCTGGTGATCTCGTTCATCATTCTGTATATCATGAAAGTTACGATGGGCATTCGCGTAACGGAGGAAGAGGAATTGATGGGTCTTGATATCAGTGAACATGGAACCTACGGATATCCGGAACAAATGAAACTTTTGGTGGAATCGGAAGGGAAATCCCCAGAGTTTCGTTCCGGAAGCAAGGCGGTTCCCGGTAGCGACACGGCTTTATAAGAAGCTCACCATTATCATTGTTCATGAAACAAGTCAGAAGGAGGCCGCGGCATGAAACCTCTGAAATCCGTAAATCTGTTTCCGGCATTGTCGGAAATTCGGAAAGCAGCAACAGCCCAGCAATTACGAGATGAACGGATCGCTTGTCAGAACCATCTCATCGAGATGCGCAGTAACATGGAGCTGAGAGAGTGGATCGCATCCGTGAATACGATGCACGATCTGATTGGACAGCGTGCCGCGGCAATCTGTGAGCAGGACATGTGGGAGGCTGGCTTTGGCCGGCCTCCTGCGCGTTATGCTTTCGTAGCTTTTGGCAGCTGCGGAAGGCAGGAAGCTACGCTGTGGAGCGATCAGGACAACGGTTTGATCATTGGCGATGAGCTGGAAGAGGAGGCGCTCCCCTTCTTTCGGGAATTTGGGTTTCGGCTGGCGAATCTGCTGGAATATCTCGGGTACCCGAAATGCTCCGGAAAAGTGATGTGTTCCGAGCCATTATGGAGCAAGCGGCTTGGCGATTGGAAGAATCAGATCAGCGAATGGTGCGGAGACCGGCAGTGGGAACCGATACGAAACTTCATTATTGCTTCGGACCTGCGCCTTATATCGGGCGATACCGAGCTTTCGGAGGCGTGGGTGGATCATTTCCGCAGCTCCGTCGAGCAGCATCCGGACATCGGCCATGCCGTGCTGCGGAACACGGTCAAGCATAAGGCAACGCTGAATGTCATGGGGCGAATCGTGACGGAGCGGTTTGGAGAGCATGCCGGCGAGTTTGACGTGAAGTATGGCGTTTATATTCCGCTGGTGAACAGCATACGCACCATGGCGCTGCAGCGGGGCATCATCGAAACCTCGACGCAAAAACGCATGGAAAAGGTGATGCTGCTTGAAGGCGGGAATCTGCTGCTGGAAAGCGTGCAGCGCGCTTTTTTGACGGCGCTTCGGTTGAGAAACGATACGCCCATTCGAGTGGAGGACGGGCTGATTACGAGCAGCGGGTATATCCCGCAGGAGCAGCTCAAGAACAAAACCATGCAGTACGAGCTTCGCGATACGCTTGGAGTGGTGAGACGGGTGCACCGATCATTGCAGCGCGAGCATCGTTTTGCGGAGAGGAGAAGCCCATGACTGAACCGGTACAATCGAACGGCGGTTTCTGGAGATCGCTTCGTTCGGGTAACATCAATTCCGCCATCGCCTCCATGCGCGGGGCGCAGACAGCCCAGCAGTTGGCATTCATCCGATCCCAGATGAAGGATAACCGGAGGCCGGAGGTTCTGGGCACCCCGCTGGACGAGCTGGAGGTTGTCGTATTCGATCTGGAGACGACGGGGTTCAATCATCAGCACGGCGATGAAATATTGTCTTTCGGTGCGATCCGGGTCATCGGGGAGCAGGTGATCGAGAATGAAACCTTTCATATGATCGTGAACAGCGGTGCCCCGGTGTCTCCATTCATTGCCGAGCTTACGGGTATCACGCAGCAAATGGTTGATGCAGCCCCGCCTTTAATGGAGGGGCTGCATGATTTCATGGCCTTTATCGGGGGGAGGGTGCTTGTTGCCCATGCCGCCGCGCATGACCGGGGTTTCTTGAACGCCGCCTTGTGGAAGACCTCCAAGGTTCGATTAACGCATCGGCTTCTCGATACGATGATGCTCGCGCAGAGGTTATATCCCGAACAGAAGGATTACAGTCTGGATGAGCTGCTGCGAAGCAGCGGCATTCCGGTAGAGGGAAGGCACCATGCTCTGTCCGATGCGCGCATGACCGCCCGGCTGTGGGCGGATTACATGAAAGACATTCAGGCGCGCGGCCAGGCTACCACGCTAGGAGATTTATACGTCTATCTAAGCGAGGGGTAGCATTGGGATTGGAGATTGAGGTGTCCGCCAGTTCGTCATTCCTTTAGAAATGCAAAAGGGACCGGGGCAAGGGAATAAAATGCCCTTCCCGGAAGCGACTTGGAGCTTGGCGGCAGCTGGCTGAAGGTTTCGCGTTCTTCCTCACTCCGGATAATTTTGTAGGCATGGAGCCGCAATGCGTTTAAGCCGGAGGCGCCGGGAACTGCAGGAGAAGCAATAGCATACACCCGGAGCAACCCGCCGAAGGATTGGAGCTGAAGCAGATCCTCGCCCGAGGGGTCAGGCGTGGTATGCGGGTGACTGTGAAACAAACCGACGATGCCTTTTTCAGCCAATACCAAGCGAGTCCACTGAACAGGGTCCAGATGAAAAGAATGCAGCGGAAATTCCGCTGTATTTTTTACGGGAATAAATTGCGTAACGGTTATGGACCGGCTTGCTTCATCGGCATGCCCGATAAGGACGCCGCAAGCTTCCTCCGGCAAACGATGATGCATATGATCCGACATATGCTCTTTGACGGCCTCGCGCAGCAGAAGCCGCTCCAGGGACGCGTGAGACGGGTTCATGTATAATCCTCCTGGATCATATAATTGGTCCGATCTTATGTGGTGTCGATCGCGTGTTTGAAAGATCAGGGTTTCAGGGTACAATAGGAACTATAAGTGCGTGTTCAAAAAGGTCGATTTTCAGCACCGAAGCTAATGCTTCCGATGTGCGTTTTTTCCAAACGCTTCAGTTGGATAAAGCTAGGGAGTGAGGAGCGGGCGTACGTTTTGGGTACGTGAGCACCTGAAATGTTTCCGCAGGAAACATGCTTCGAAAGCATCTCCTTAGGCCCGGCTGAATTCAAGATTCGATGCCGAGCTGCTTCCTGATTCGCTTCGTGTTAGATATAGAATTTATGAGTTATCAGTGGAACTGATGAAATTCTATATCGCAAGAAAACCTACCTATGCATCGCGGTCGCTCATCCTTGAAGTGGCCTCGATAGAGGTTTTCTTATCAAAAGCGGACTTTTTGAACGACCTCTATAACTAAGTTTAGCAAAGGAACCTATACCTATGAAACGTAACATCATCATTATCGTCCTGCTTCTTATCGCAGCAGGCGCTGTTGTCTATAATCAAGCCGGCGACGATATCCAGGCCGTCTTCATGCAGGAGAAGCCGCTTCCGACGGAGACGGGGGCCAAAGCCGGCCTGCTTGCCCCGACCTTTACCTTGAAGGGGATGGACGATAAGTCCTATTCCGGCGGCGGAGCGCGCGATAAAGCAATGCTAGTCAATTTCTGGGCATCCTGGTGCGAGCCGTGCAAGCAGGAGGCGCCGGAGCTCGACAAGTTGGCTGCAGAGTATGCAAGTGAGCTCGAAATCTACGGCGTGAACGTGTCCAAGTATGACAATGCGAAGAAAGCGCGTCAATTTGTTCAGGACTTTAACCTTCAATACCCGATCCTTCTCGATACCAAAGGAGAAGTGTTCGAGGAGCTGTATAAAGGCCAGGTTTTCCCGACCAACGTGCTGATCGATCGTAACGGCGTGATTCAGGAAATCATTCTGGGCGCTCCCGATCCCAAGGATCTTCGTAAAAAGGTGTCCAAGCTGTTAAATTAATCGTTTGCTTAGCCAGCTGACGAAACCAAAAAAAAGCGCGGCCGCCATGTCCTGAACATGGTGGATACGCGCTTTTTATATTGGACATAACCTAATGATTTACCAAGCCTTGCCTTGCCGCAGACTCATGCACCTGCTCCGGGGAAATCTGACCGAGCAGCGCATAACGCATACTGTCCACCAGCGCTTCCCAGCTGGCCTCGATGACATTGCTGGATACCCCGACGGTGTTCCAGGCATTCTCGAAGTTCTTGGATTCGATCAGCACCCGGACCTTGGCTGCCGTTGCATCCTTGTCATCCAGGACACGCACCTTATAGTCGGCAAGATGCATTTCCTTGAGCGTCGGGAAGTATTGGACCAGCGCTTTACGCAGCGCATTATCTAGTGCATTGACCGGACCGTTGCCTTCCGCAGCAGTATAGATGCTCTCGCCGGCGACGTTGACTTTGACGAAGGCCTCGGAGACGACCGGCTGTCCGGCCGACTTCTCGACCAGCATCTTGAAGGATTCGAAGGTAAACAGCTCCTTGAGCTCTCCGTTCGCTTCCCGAAGAAGCAGCTCCAGGGAAGCGTCTGCGCCCTCGAATTGATACCCTTCATGCTCGAGATCCTTGATCTTTCCGATAATATGCTTGGATTGCTCGCTTGCCGGATCAAAGTCAAGCCCCATGTCCTGCGCCTTCGATACGATATTGCTCTGCCCCGCGAGCTCGGAGACCAGCACGCGCTGTTTGTTTCCGACCTTCTCCGGTTCGATATGCTCGTACGTTCTGGAATCGCGCAGGATCGCCGAAACGTGGATGCCTCCCTTATGGGCGAAGGCGGCGTTGCCGACATACGGCTGGTTAACCGGCATGTTAACGTTGGCGATTTCGCTGATATACCGTGCGGTATTCGTCAGCGTGCGGAGGTTGTCGTCACCGATGCACTCATACCCGAGCTTCAGCTGCAGATTCGGAATGATGGAGCACAGGTTGGCGTTCCCGCATCGTTCACCGTATCCGTTCATCGTTCCCTGTACATGCCGGACACCGGCCTGCACGGCGCTTAGGGTGTTGGCAACGGCAAGCTCGCAGTCGTTGTGCGTATGAATGCCGAGCGGAGCGCCAGGCAATGGACCCGTCAGCGATGTGACAATGTCCGAAATCTCGTGCGGGAGACTGCCGCCGTTCGTATCGCACATGACAAGCCAGTCGGCGCCTGCTTCCCGTGCCTTGGACAATACGGCAACAGCATATTCCGGATTGTTCTTGAAACCGTCAAAAAAGTGCTCGGCATCAAAAATGACCTCGAGGCCTTTCCGCTTCAGGAAAGCGATGGAATCATAAATCATGGCCAAATTCTCTTCGAGTGTCGTTTGAAGCGCCGTATGGACGTGGAAGTCCCAAGACTTCCCGACCAAGGTAGCGGCAGAAACGCCGGATTCCAGAATGCGAAGCAGATTGGCATCCTGGTCGGCAATGGAACCTTTGCGCCGGGTGCTGCCAAAAGCGGTTACTTTTGAGGTTAAGCCGAGATCCTGGACTCTTTTGAAAAATTCGATGTCCTTGCTGTTGCTTCCCGGGATACCGCCTTCAATATAATGAACACCAAGAGCATCGAGCTTCTTGGCGATTTTGACCTTGTCGTCCGCTGACAAGCTGATTCCTTCGCCCTGGGTTCCGTCGCGAAGTGTCGTATCAAAGATGGAAATGGACTTAGACATGATGTCCTCCTTTGGGTGTCCGGGATTGGACCGCATTGTTTATAATTTTGTATTATAGCATTTCTTTGCGGGAAAGTAACAGAGTAAAACAAACTTTTCCCGCAAGGGGCCCATCCTTGACCCTTGCGAAGGGGGACGGTATGCTGGAGGCGTTAAATCGGGGCCAGCCGTGCGTACATGATTTGCTTAGCGGACAAGATCATACGGGCATCGATCTCTAAAAACGGTATAATGGAAGAGGCACCATTTGCCTCAAGTACCGTAACCATCATTCAGACCGAACCTTAAATAATGGAGCTACCCTATTCCCTATAAATTATGAAGAACCGTACCGAAGAAAGAAGGAATGCTGCGTGGGACCTATCGACGATTATTATCCGGCCAGCGGCCGCGTTATCCTGCATGTGGATATGAATGCTTTTTACTGCTCCGTGCATGAGGCGGAGGAGCCGGAGCTCTATCGTGGCAAAGCCACGGCCGTCGCAGGCAGCATCGAGCTGCGCAAAGGCGTCATCGTCACCTGCTCCTATGCAGCGAGGTCGCTGGGGATCCGCACCGGCATGAACGTGAGGCAGGCGCTGCGAATCTACCCTGACCTGATGATCATCCAGCCGGATTTCCATCTGTACCGCAAGTATTCCAATGCATTCATGAACATAGCTTATGCCTATACACCGCAGCTGGAAGCGACTTCGATCGATGAATGTTACCTGGATATTACCGGCTCGAAGCAGTTCGGCACCCCTCTGGATATCGCTCGGGAAATCCAGGAGCGCATCCGCGAGGAGCTGTCGCTTCCGTGCTCGGTCGGCATTGCTCCCAATAAATTGCTGGCCAAGATGGCCTCGGACATGAAAAAGCCCAACGGGCTGTCCGTGCTGCGAATTCGGGATGTCCCGCAGGTGCTTTGGAACAAACCCTGCGCGGAGCTGTTCGGCATCGGGAGCAAGACGGCCGACAAGCTGCGCAAGCTGAACATCCAGACCATCGGGCAGCTGGCTGCCGCTGATGAAAGCCTGCTGACCTCGACCTTTGGCGTGATGGGGTCATGGATGAAACGAGCGGCCAGCGGCATCGATCACGCCCCGGTCGTCGCGGAGCGGGAACAGAGCAAGTCCATCGGACACACGACCACGCTCCCGCAGGATGTTACCTCGGCTGAGGAGGCCAGAAGGGTGCTGCTGAACTTAAGCGATCAGGTAGCGCGCCGCCTCCGCAGGCAGGGCTTGGTGACCAGCGGCATTCAAATTACGCTGCGCACGCCGGACATGAAGACGATCACCAGGTCGAGGCATCTTGCCATTCCGACGGAAAATACCGAGGACATCTACCGGGAAGCGTGCGAGCTGTATAACCGGCATTGGAAGCAGGACAAGCCGCTCCGTCTGCTCGGCGTCACGCTGCAGCAGCTCACGGCGAAGGAGGAATCCGCCATTCAGCTGGACCTGTTCGACTATGAGAAGCAGCCCAAGAAAGAGTCGCTGACCCGGGTGATGGACGAGCTGCGTAATAAATTCGGCGAGAGCGCGGTACTGACCGCCGGCATGCTGGGCGATGACCCATCGTCCCTAATCCGCAATCATAAGCGGAGAGGTACATCTTTACAGATGGATTTTGTAAGGGAACTGGGGAACGATAATAAAAATGCCGATCGTCCAACCACGAAGGACCCTAATCGCGATTAGCCGTTTTTTGTTCGTCACAGAACAGCTCATTGGCCTGCAAGTACAGCCGATTTTTGTCGGAAAATGTTAGGAAATTTATTTGTATTCCTAAAACAATTGTATTAATATATGTAGATGGTGGCGGCAGAACCGTCAGCTTATACTATGTTTATAGAGATGTTTATAGATATACAGGAGGAAGAGAGACTATGGCGAAGTTTACTTGGGTAGATAAAGATACCTGCATCGCATGCGGCGCATGCGGCGCAACGGCACCCGACATTTACGATTACGACGACGAAGGCCTGGCAGAAGTTATTTTCGACGGGGACAACAACCGCGGGGTAACGGAAATTCCGGAAGATATGCATGACGACATGCTGGATGCTTGCGATGGCTGCCCAACAGATTCAATTCGGATTGCAGACGAGCCGTTTAACGCAGAATAACAATTTCCGCTCGATCCCTGATATTCCATCTTGAACTTATACCGACGTCCTCTGCCCGACTAAGGCAGGGGGCGTTTTTTCATATACGGGGACTCATACATAATCGGAGCGTTTATTCCGATATACAGGATAATAGAGGTAAAAATGTCATTATAGGAGGCTCTCGAATGAACAATTCGCTGTACCTCAAAAGATATGTGGAGACGCATCCTGATAATAAAATGGCCTGGTACCTGCTGGGCAAGGAGTATGAGCAGGCCGGCGAGCAGGGCAAGGCGAACTACTGCTACAACAAAGCCGAAGGGGTCTACGAAGCCTTTGAGCTGAGTCAGGTCCCTTCCGACATATGGAAAAATTACGAGCAGCGCTTATTGGAGATGGAGAAGGACAAAGAGCGCAAGCGAAAGAGGACCCGGCGTTTGCTAGCGGCGCTGGTGCTGCTCCTGCTGGTTTTCCTTCCGCCCGCCCAGGCGCCGGGCTCCGCTACAGGGAATGTTGCGGAAGATTTGTTCCCGCCGCATGAGCCGGCGTCCGCCAATGCGCTCAACAAAGAGAAGCCGGATTCGCGCAAGGAACCGCTGTATACGGCCGTTGCTTCCGGCCAAGGCAAGGATTCCACGGGTGCGCTGTCCTCATTGCTTCAGCATCCGCAGCAGCTGCCGAATTGGTCGGTTGCGCTGGGGATGAAGCGTTCGGGCAAATGGCTGCTGTGGAGCCGGGACATGGAACGGTTATACGGTCTGCATCGGAATGATCAAGGCGCGATCGCTATTCAGCCTTACGAGGGAGCAGCCGAAGAGTGCGATTGCGAGCCTACGGACAGTTCGAGGCTTAAGCGGAGCGCGGGGCAGTGGGCCGATCTGCAGGTTGAGACGGCCGTTCTGCAGGAAGCGGCCAAACAGTATAAGGCTCGGCATGGCCGCCTGCCCAAAAGCTTGGATGAATTGACGCAGCCGTATCCGAGCAATTGGCTGTCCGGCCGCTCGAAAGCGATGGAGCAGATGTTCGAAACGTTAATGCGGCAGCAATCCCAAGGAGCTGGAGGTCAAGGGCAACCGGGGCAGCCGGGGAACAGCTTGGAGGAACCTGG
Source organism: Bacillus sp. FSL K6-6540 (assembly GCF_038007545.1). Taxonomy (NCBI): domain Bacteria; kingdom Bacillati; phylum Bacillota; class Bacilli; order Caryophanales; family Bacillaceae; genus Bacillus; species Bacillus sp. FSL K6-6540. Next base: position 5,214,422 of record NZ_JBBOXH010000001.1, on the reverse strand, counting down.
ATATTGGGGGACTTCGCCGGACGGAGATCCCTTTTTCGAACAGCCGCTTCAGGTCATCATTGACCGGAAACGGCATCGGCTGGCCGTCGTAAGCGGCGGCATCCTGCTGCGTAATTATGCGGTCGGGCTCGGCGGAGCGAAAACGCCGCTGGGTGATTTTCATATCAACGATAAGGTAGTCAATCCGAACGGAACCACGAAGGGTCCCTACGGCACGCGGGGAATGCAGCTTTCCGATACGCTGTACGCGATACACGGGACGCTGGACGTGGACAGCATCGGCGCGAACGAATCCGAGGGCTGTATCCGTATGCTGACTGAGGATGTGGAGGAGCTGTTTGACCTGGTTCCGATGGGAACCGTCGTGAAAATACGGGAAGGGGTCCTGCCCGAGGACCTGTGGACGCCGAAAGAGCGTTTTAAGCTCAAGCATACCCAGGGTCAGACCAACCCGGGCAAGGTGTATCACTGGCTGGATTAAGGCTGGGCGATCACAATCAGAACGATAATCAGGATAATCAGAAGAGCGATGCCGGAGCTGATCCATAGTATGGCCTTCTTATTAACCTCTTCTTTTTTCTGCTGCAAGGTCGGAGGCTTACGTTTGGCTGACATGTCTTTCCCCTCTTTCTCTCATGATCGTGAAATGATTTGTACAATCTTCCTTTATTGTAAGGGGTTTGTCCTAAAATTGCCATATCGCTTTCAAGCCGGGACGATCGCTCAGTTTATGCCGAAGAACTTTCTTTTTGAGGAAGAAACGGATAAACTGAAGGATAGAGAAATAACTGGATGAGAGGAAGAGTGGATGTGCTGTACCGCAACATAGGCAAACCTATATTTTTTAGACTGGACCCCGAAAAAGCCCACCACCTTGTGGTTGGCGGCCTTGGACGTGCCTCCGGCGTGGTCGGCGCAGACGCTGTCATGCGGGGGATGTACGGTGTGAACGAAACGCCGGATTTGGCAGTGGACCTGTTCGGGCTTCATTTCCCGACGCCGGTCGGACTTGCCGCCGGGTTGGACAAAAACGCTCACGCCGTCAAAGGCTTCTCCTCCATCGGCTTCGGATTTATGGAAGTAGGCACGGTAACCCCGAAGGGACAACCGGGCAATGAACAGCCGCGATTGTTCCGGCTTCCTCCGGATGAGGCGCTCATCAATCGGATGGGCTTCAATAACGAAGGGGCCGAGGCCATGGCCAAAAGGCTGTCCGCACTCAAGGAACGTCGCATTCCGGTTGCCGTCAACATCGGGAAGAACAAGGCGACGCCAAACGAGAAAGCCAACGATGATTATGAAGCTTGCATTCAAGCTTTATTTCCGTATGGCGACTTTTTTGTTGTCAACATCAGCTCGCCGAACACGCCGGATTTGCGCAGCCTTCAGCATGGAAGCGAATTGTCATCCCTGCTGGAAGCCGTCATGAACGAAATGTCGCGGCAGGCGAAGATTCATGGGGGCGAGAAGGCCGTTCTGGTGAAGATTGCGCCGGACGTGAGCGATGAGGAGCTGGAATTCATGGTGGATACGATCAGCGCCAGCGGCGTTTCCGGCATTATCGCCACGAATACGACGCTTTCGCGGGACGGCCTGACGCACAGCAACGCCAAGGAAACCGGAGGCCTGAGCGGCAAGCCGCTGCGGAACCGCTCGACGGAGATCGTGTCGCGGATCTACAAGCAAACCGGCGGTTCGCTTCCGATTATCGGATCCGGGGGGATTTTTACGGCAAGGGACGCTTATGACAAAATACGCGCAGGCGCAAGCCTGGTGGAAATTTATACAGCACTTATCTATGAAGGGCCAGAGGTGAACCGCAAGCTTCATTCCGGTCTCCGGGAGCTGCTTGCACGGGATGGCTTCAGCCATATTTCCGAAGCCGTCGGCGCTAATCATCGGTAAAGGGGTAAAGACAGGAGGCAAGGCGATGGACGTTAGAGACTGGGGGACATTTTTGCTTCCGTATGAGCAGACCGTTGAGGAATTGAAGGTCAAATTCAAGACGATGCGTTCCGAACTGAAAAAACGGGAGGAATACGCACCCATCGAATTCGTAACGGGTCGGGTCAAACGGATCTCGAGCATACTGGACAAGGCGAAACGCCTCAATGTGCCGATGGACCAGTTGGAAACCGGGATTGAGGATATCGCAGGCATTCGCATTATGTGTCAATTCGTGGAGGATATTCGGCGGGTGGCCGAATATATCCGGGCGCGGAAAGACCTGACTGTGCTATACGAGAAGGATTATATTACTAATTTCAAAGAGAGCGGCTATCGGAGCTTTCATATGATCATTGAATATCCGGTGCAAACGGCTTTGGGACAAAAGAAGGTGCTTGCCGAAATTCAGATCCGCACGCTGGCCATGAACTTCTGGGCTACGATTGAGCATTCCCTTAGCTATAAGTACCGTGAAAGCCTGCCGGATGACATTCGGGCGCGGCTGAAGAAGGCCGGAGAAGCGGCCAATACGCTGGATACGGAAATGTCGAGCATCCGTGAGGATATTTTGGAGGCGCAGCGGCAGTTCGAGGACGATTCCAATATTACGACGCAGGTGCTGAACGCGATACACAAGCTGTACTTTTTCCATCTGGTTAATGAAGCGATCGCATTCCAGAGCCGCTTTAATGCGATATGGCAGGATCATGACATGGATGAGATGAAGGTGCTCCTGGACGAAGTGAAGGAGCTGCTGGCGGCAGCCAAGAAGAAAGTAAATGAAGATGAGCTATGAGCCGCTATATGTCGCTTACCTCGTCTATTTCAACCGGGACCGGGATTACTTCGAATGCCATGAGGTGTTAGAGGAGCTGTGGCTGGAGCGGGATCGCGATCCCAGGTACAAGGGGCTGCTGCAAGTGGCAGTCGGGCTCTTTCACTTTCGGAACAACAACGTACGAGGAGCATACAAGATGTTCACAAGCGCCGCCTCCCGGCTCGAAAGCTATCCCCGGGATGAACTCGGGATCTCGATGGGGAAGCTGGTGGGCGAGGTGCGGGACTACGCCAAGCAGCTGTTATCGTATGACGTTCATCCGTTCCCCTATAGGGATCTGACGATCGAAATTGGGGATACGGAGCTGAAGCGGGCGGTTTTGTTGGCATCGGAGCGGATCAAGCCGAACATTCCGCAGAGGCGCAAGCCGGAGCGGGCACATGCCAAGTAGCGTCGAGAGAATAAGTAAAAAAAGAGCTGCCCGTCTGTAGAAGGATCTACGAATGGGCAGCTCTTTTTTGTATGATCATGCGATGGATCAGGATTCGGTGCCTTTATATTTGTCATCGATGAACTGTTTGATTTCCTCAACGGATTTTCCTTCGTCATGGAGCCGTTTGGCATCCTGCAGCTCGGTCAGGCATATGCCGCACTGGGCACCATGGTCCGTCCATTTGATTTCGCCGTCCTTGTTCTCGGCGATGAAGCAGCGGTGAAGGGAATCGTGATAGCCGGTCTCCTCGTCCATGCACCCGCAGTAGCACTTGATTTCCTTGATAATGTCCTCAAGTTCTCCGACCGTGGCATAGGTTGCTTGCGTATTGTCGGTGTAATTGGACAGAAACTCCGGCATCACCGTCAGGCTGGCCGTTGTCTCGTATCGTTCGGAAGCGGCGCCGTGCTGATGGCTTGCAGCGGATTCTTTGCCGCCGCATGCGGTCAGCAGCATGCCCGATATGACGAAGGTAAAGAGAATGGCGCGGGTGCGGTTCATTTCGTCACGCTCCCTTTGTATTTATCCAAGAATTGCTTGAAGTCGTCGATGGAGTAGCCTTCGCTGGAACCTTCCGGTTTCAAGCCGCCGACCATGCGTTCCTTCTGAACGCCGTTCTCGAAGTATACGAGCGTCGGGGTGAACTCGATGTTGTATTCTCTCCAGCCCTCCTGATACTCGCGGAGATTGTACTGGTGCATCGTAATGCCGGCGTCATCGGCCAATGGCATCAATTCCGGGGTCGTCGCCCGGCAGTGCGGACAATCGGAAGCAAAGAAGTACACGAAAAAGTTCTCTTTGTTGTCGACCTTGCTCTTCAGCTGATCCGGCAAAACGATTTGCTGGTAATTCGGATCATTAAGGAGCTCCTGTGTAGCCGGGTTCAGGCTGGAGACCTTCTTGCCGCCGTATAAATCGCTTGCTTCGCCTTGACCGTTCAAGAAAACGAGTGCGGCAACCAACAGTACGAAGACTCCCCCGAAGGCGTATAACGCGGTGTATTTATTCTTTTTTTTGCGGTTCATGGATCCACCCCCTAATGAGTAATAATAAACAAGGACTTGTCCTTTTTAATGTAGTTTATTATACAATATTAAAAGTCGCAGCGGAACATGCGAAAGTTCGCTTCGGCTGTGCGAATATACACTTCAAACCGATACGATACAGAACAGGTAGGTACTTAGTATGGCATTACGTCTGCCCTCGCCGTTTCTGGCGAAGATGAAATCGCTGCTCGGCGAAAACTATGACAATTTTATGAAGTCTTATGAACAACCCCCGTTTGCCGGCATTCGGGTGAACACGCTGAAGATTGGCAAGGCCGATTTCTTGGAAATATCCCCCTTTGCCCTTGCGCCCATCCCCTGGTGTCCAACCGGTTACTATATTCAGGAGGGGGAGCGCCCGGGGCGGCACCCTTACTATCATGCAGGGCTTTATTATATCCAGGAGCCGAGCGCCATGGCCCCCGTCGAGCTGCTTGATGTTACGCCGGGCGACCGGGTACTGGATTTGTGCGCCGCTCCCGGGGGCAAATCCACGCAGATTGCGGCGAAGCTGAAGGGGCAGGGGATGCTGATCAGCAATGATCTGCATCCGGACCGCACCAAAGCGCTGGCCAAAAATTTGGAGATGTACGGCGTGCGGAATGCCGTGGTGCTGAATGAGGAGCCGGAGCGGATTGCCGGGGCTTTTCCCGAATTTTTCACGAAAATATTGATAGATGCTCCATGCTCCGGCGAAGGGATGTTCCGCAAAGACGAATCCATGCTGAAGTACTGGGAGGAATCGTCTCCGCTCAAGTTTGCGGAGATGCAACGGGACATCCTGAAATCGGCGGCAGCCATGCTCTGCCCGGGAGGCCGGCTCGTGTATTCTACCTGCACCTTCTCTCCGGAAGAGAATGAAGGGATGATTGCGGAGTTTCTGAGCGAACATCCGGATTTTCGCGTAGTTCCGGTGGATCATTCGGAATTCTTTTCCCCGGGAGAAACGGACTGGATGGCGGGCCAAGGGAACGTGAAGGACGATGTGCTGGGACAGCTTGCCGGTACCGCTCGATTGTGGCCGCATAAGGTCAGAGGCGAAGGGCATTTCATGGCCGTGCTTCAGCGGGAAGGCGAGCTGGACCGCCGGGAGGCCGAGAAAAACCAAGCTCCTTGGATCCAGACAGGCAGTCTGGACCACGGTTCGCTTGCTGTCTCCCCGCGGACCGACTCATCCCGAGAGCGTAAAGGGAAATCCGCTCTCCGGGAAGAGCGGCCGGGAAAACCCGGGAGGGGCAGCAACGGCGCTTCGCGTCAGCAGGCACCCCGCCGAAGCGGTGGAGATCGTCAGTCCAATCCGATTTCGCTCGACCCGTTCCAGGCCTTTATCCAAGAGCAGCTGCACGTAAAGCTGGAGGGCTATCCCGTTGTCTACGGCAGCCATGTGTACGTATCGCCACTGCCGGAGGAGCGTCTAAAGCAGCTGAAGGCCATCCGTCCCGGATGGTACATGGGACAGCTGAAGAATGAACGGTTCGTGCCGGGGCATCCTTTGGCCACGGCGCTGCAAGCGGATGAGGCCGCCCGGCATGTGAGCCTGTCTTCCAAAGACGGCGAAGCGGTCCGGTATTTGAAAGGGGAAACCTTGTCGATTCCGGAGGAACGCGTGACGTGCCGGCCGGGTGCTGAAGCGAAGGGTTATGTGTTAGTGTGTATAGACGGATACTCGGCCGGCTGGGGCAAATGGCAGTCAGGCATGTTGAAGAACGAGTATCCGGCAGGGTGGAGGTGGACATCGGTATGAGTGGCAAAGGCAGGACTACGCAAAGACTGGACAAGGTACTGTCCAATCTGGGATTCGGCTCGCGGGCCGAATTAAAGAAAAAAGCGAAGCAGGGGAGCATCGTCGTCAATGGAACGGTAACGAAAGATCCGGGAAAACATGTGGATCCCTACGCGGATATCATTGAGTTTGAAGGGGAAACCATTCAATACCGGGAGTACGTGTATCTCATGCTGCACAAACCTCCGGGCGTCGTCTCGGCAACCGAGGATCTGCGCGATCGTACGGTGCTGGATCTGCTGGATGCGGAATATCGGGTCTTCGAGCCGTTCCCGGTGGGCAGGCTGGATAAAGACACGGAAGGACTGCTGCTGCTTACGAATGACGGCAAGTTGGCCCATGAGCTGCTGTCGCCCCGGAAGCATATTCCCAAGACTTATGAAGCGACCGTAGAGGGCCGCGTGGACGAAGAGGATGTGCGTCGGTTTGCCGCAGGAGTCACATTGGATGACGGTTACGTAACCTTGCCCGGAGAGCTGGCGATCCATTCCCATGAGGAACGGGAGGACGGGGTCCAGCTGTCGCGCATCTCGCTGACCATCCATGAAGGCAAATTTCATCAGGTCAAGCGGATGTTTGAGGCGGTAGGCAAAAAAGTCGTGTATCTCAAAAGAATCAGCATGGGTGAACTTCGATTGGATGAAAATCTCGAGATCGGAACTTACCGGGAGCTGACCGAGCAAGAACTGGCTTTGATCGGAAGAGCCGGATCAGAATAGAGAAATAGAGACTTAAAGGATGGATGGAGAATGGGATACAAATTGGTTGCGCTTGACGTAGACGGAACGCTGCTGAATGATCATCACGAAATTACGGAGAAGACCAGGAATACCGTGATGGAAGCCGCAAAACAAGGGGTAGAGATCGTACTGTGCACGGGCAGAGGGCCGCTGAATTCGATTCCTTTCATGAAAAGCATGGGTCTTGGCGGTTATGTCATCAGTCATAACGGAGCGGCAACGGTCGAAGTGGAGACCCATCACATCGTGCATCAGTTCGGCATGGACCCGGGTCAGCTGGAACCCTTCATGAAATATTGCCGTGAGCACGGGGTGCATTTTGACGTGAATACCGCCTTCGAGATGTACGTGGACCAGGTGGATGAGCTTGCCGGACCGGTACGTTCGATGTACGAAAACTATTTAATGCTGCCAAGCAATCTGCCGTCATGGGAGGAGCTGTCGGACCCGGTCGTGAAATTTACGGTATTCGGCGAATCCGCCGATATCGACCGCGTTTATGCGGATTGGAGCAAGTGGACCCTGCCCTTCAACATGCTGCGAAGCGGCGAGTTCTTTATCGACCTGATGCACAGCCAAGCATCCAAGGGAAATGCGCTGAAGCAGCTGGCAGCCAAAAGAGGCTATCGGCCGGACGAAGTGCTGGCCATCGGCAATTACTTCAACGATATTACGATGCTCACTTACGCAGGTATGGGCATTGCGATGGATAATTCGCCGGTAGAGGTCAAGGCCGCCGCCAATGCGGTAACGGCTTCGAATAACGAGGACGGCGTACACGAGGCGCTGGTGAAATACTGCTTGTCGTAAAAATTGAATATTGCAGAAGCGAGAACCCGCCATAGGACACTTGAAAAAAAGTGCCTGAGGGCGGGTTTTTTGCGTGAATGAGAGCCGGTTAAGCGCATTCTCTAAGAAGATGAGGACAAGCATATCCTTCCAGATTTGGATTGACACGATAGAAGCGGCATGCTATTTTTATCAATGAAAATGATAATCATTATCAATTATTGGAGCAAAAACACGCCTGCATATCGTTTTATCGAAAAAAGGAGGCAACTCATGCGTACGGAAGAAGAACTGAACATAGATAGCGCATCGGATTCGGATCGTAGCGGAAAAACCAGCCTGGTGGAGATCAAGGAGTACATCGACAGCCATTATCACGAGGCGTTAACCATTGGCCAACTGGCCGGAATGGCTAATATCTGTCCCAAGTATTTCGTGGACCTGTTCAAGAAGACATTCGGCCAGACCACGATTGATTACCTGACGCATGTTCGCATGAATCACGCCAAGCGTTACTTGGCCGAATCGGACGATCGGCTTCGGGATATCGCACAGAAGGTTGGTTATAAGGACGAGTTCTATTTCAGCCGGATATTTAAGAAGAAGGTGGGCATGTCGCCGTCGGAATATGCCCGAAATTCGAGGCAGCTGATCGCGGCCTGTTCTTCTTCGATCATCGGGCAGCTGGTGGCGCTGAACGTCATTCCAGCCGCCGCGCCGCTTGATGCGAAGTGGACCCCGTTTTATTACAATGCCTACAATTCGGAGATCAAGTCCCGCTTGAAATTGACGAACCCTTATCCGGACAGCCGCTTTGAGGAGAATGTCGAGCAGCTGTTCCGCGCCAAACCCGACGTCATTATCGGCATGGATCACCTGGGTGAAGAGGAAATCGCCAAGCTGGAGCCAATCGCCCCCACCTTCATTGTTCCGTCCCATGCAGGGTGGAAGAAGCAGCTGGAGCTGATCGCGGCATTCCTGAACAAGGAAGAACAAGCACAGTTCTGGATCGGACAGTATGAGCGGAAAGTGGCTCAGGCACGCTCGCGAATGCAGGAAGTGGTGGGGAATGATCGTGTTGCCGCGCTGCGGATATATGGGCAAAATCTCTATTCCTACGGTAACCGGGGGCTTGAGGAAGTGCTGTTTCAGGATTTGCAGCTCAAGGGAGCTTGCCGATCCCATGCCAGCAGGAATCAGCAGATAACGATGGATGATTTGCTGCGGTGCGATCCGGACCGGATTCTGATCGCGGTATGCCCGGAAGCCGCATCGCGGCGCTATTGGCTCGCGCTCCAGCATTCCGCCGAGTGGCATAGGCTTCGAGCCGTCGCTCAAGGTAGGGTCTATACGATCTCGTCCGATCCTTGGTTCGAATACTCTGCGCTTGCCGTGACGAGAATGATGGACGAGGCGATGCTGCTGTTTACAGGAGATAGTCCAAACGGAGTTCTGGATAAAAGCCATGGTGAATCGTTTGCTACGTAATATATACTCGTCTTAATTGAGAATCATTATCACAGGAGGAGATACATTGTGGCAAAACGTTTCAATCGTGGAAAGAGAATTTGGAGGATCAATATAGCGGCACTTGCGTGTTGTGCCGTCATCATAGGCTTGCTGTCAGGCTGTGGGGATAAGGCGGAGACCGAAGCGTCGGGTGGCGATCAGGAGGCAGCGAAAACCGCAGCGGTGGAGACGTCCGGCAAAGCGGGGAGCAGCCAAGCGTCGACGGAGGAACCAGGGACGAACCGTGAGGAGACGTCCACGAAGGAGGAACGTACGGTAACGGATGAGCTTGGGCACGAAGTGAGGATTCCGGCCGAGGTGAACAAGGTGTTTGCGCCGAACATGGAAGATTCCTTGCTGAAGCTCGGCGTGAAGCCCGTTGCCCAATGGGCCAACGGCAAGCAAGGGCACTCTTATTTGCAGGAGGAGCTGGACGGCATTCCCCTGATCGATTTTTCGGGAGGCTTGCCTTCGCCGGAGGCCCTGATGTCCTACGAACCGGATCTTATCGTGCTTCACACCGAGACTTACGCGGCGGACGGCACCTATGAGAAATACGCCAAAATCGCGCCAACGTACGTGTTCAAAAATGCTTCCGGGAATGTCGAGAAATCGCTGACCACCTTGGGCGATCTGCTTGGGAAAGCGCCGGAGGCCGAGACCGCCTTAAAAAATTATCAGCAAAAAGCAAGCGAAGCGAAGTCGAAGCTGAGTTCCGTGGTGGGGGACAAGAACGTGGCCATTATCCGTTTCGCACCAAGGGGAGTCAGTTTGATGGGCGGAAATTACCTGTGCGGATATGTCATCCATCAGGATCTGGGACTAGGCAAGTCCAAGCTGGTCGAGAACGAGAATGCAGCTAACATATCGCTGGAAATACTCCCGCAGCTAGATGCGGACTATATTTTTGTCATCAACGCCTATGATCAAGGAACGGAACGCATGAAGGAAATGACGGAAAGCCCGATCTGGAAAGGCATGCCCGCGGTCAAGAACGGACAGGTCTATGAAGCCGATAACGAATACTGGCTGGGAAGCGGCCTGATCGCCTACGAGAAAATCGTAGATGACGTCGTGCGCTCCATTACGGGTCAATAGGAGGAACATATGAGCCATCATACGACTTCCGTTGACATGATGAGGCACAGCGTGGTGCTGGCCCGTGCGGAGCATTGGGTGATGCACTCGAGGAGCGGGCGCCGCTATCGAATCATAACGGCGCAGCCGACGGGACCTGCCCCGCCGTCCGGTTATCCGGTCATCTATTTACTGGACGGGAACAGCGTGTTTCACACGATGGTTGAGACGCTCCGCCTGCAGTGCCATAGACCGCACAAAACCGGGATATTGCCGGCTGTCGTTGTCGGCATCGGTTACGAGACGGAGGGACAGTATGCTTCGGACCGGTTCTATGATTACACGCCCTATCCAAACACGAAGTTCAGGAACAAGCTGGACGGGGATTCCGTGCCGGAGCAGGGGGGAGCGGCTGAGTTTCTGCAATTCATCGAGGAGGAGCTGAAACCGCAGATCGAGGGCGAGTTCAACATTGACCGGCATCGCCAGACGATATTCGGCCATTCCCTCGGCGGGCTGTTCACGCTTTATGCCATGTTCAGCAAACCGCAGGCGTTCTCGTGTTACATCGCCGGCAGCCCTTCTATTCACTGGAATTCGGAGTATTTAGGGGAGCTGGAGCAGCGCTATGCCGATCAGATGAAGGAAAGACCTTATCCTGTTCGGCTGCTGCTTGGCGCAGGAGAGCTCGAAAGGCCCCACGTCACAGGCAATTGCATCCGTGCATCTGAGCTCGCCGAACGTCTGGCTGTTCTGTCCGAGTATGGCATGCATGCCGAATTCAAGGAGTTTGAGGGCGAAGGGCATCTATCCGTGCTGCCGGTCCTTATCAGCAGAGCATTACGATTTGCCCTTCACCCTGAACACGAAGGAGATGATCACCATGGAGAGCACAGGCATTAGAGGGAAAGTAGCGCTCGTGACCGGTGCCGCCCAAGGAATAGGCGAAGCGGTGGCACGGGCCCTTGCCCGGCAAGGAGCCGTTGTAGCGGCCTGCGACCGGAAGGAGGCCGAGCTGCTCCGCCTTGCGGCCGACCTATCCGGCTCAGGCGTTCATGCCGCGGCTTACAAGGCGGATGTGAGCCGCAGTGCCGAGGTTGAAGCGATGGTCGAACGGGTTGAGGATGAGCTCGGACCGATCGAGATTCTCGTCAACGTAGCGGGAGTGCTGCGGGTCGGTGGGGTCGAGTCGCTTACCGACGAGGATTGGCAGGCCCACTTCAACGTCAATACCCACGGCGTATTCTACACGTCACGCTCCGTCGTGCGACGCATGGCGAGCCGACATTCCGGAGCTATCGTGACGGTAGGCTCGAATGCGTCCAAGGTTCCGCGGTCGCAGATGTCGGCCTATGCCGCCTCCAAAGCAGCGTCCACGATGTTTACGAAATGCCTGGGGCTCGAATATGCCCGCCATCATATCCGCTGTAACGTGGTTTCCCCCGGCTCTACGGATACCGAAATGCAGCGTTTGTTATGGCAGGATGATCATGGTGCAAGGTCCATTATCGAGGGGGCGCCGGACTCCTTCCGCCTCGGCATACCGCTTGGCAAAATCGCGCTCCCTTCGGACATTGCGGATGCGGTCATTTTCCTTGTATCCGACCGGGCCGGGCACATGACAATGCAGGACGTATGCGTGGATGGCGGCGCGACGTTGGGATGCTGAGCATTTACGGGTTTTCATGCTTGATGATTTTCTAAATTCAATATACTAGGTAGGCTCATAAGCAGAGAGGAGACTGAAATGTTACACTATGATGCTCCAACCGCAGCGGAGGCTGCGCAACTTATGGAACAATACCAGGTCGGTTCGTCTTTCTTCTTCTCATCCCCTCGCAAGACGCTGTTAACGCATGGAGAGTACTCAAGACTGCTGGTTCCCTCGGGGACCGGGCACAGAACGCTGCCGGAACGCGTCCGTGAATTGCTGGAATTCGCGAAGCAAGCGGGACGGCCGGATGCCGTTGTTGTTGGCGCCATACCTTTTGACATTCAAAAACCGGCCAGTCTGTTTATTCCGCTTTCGGCCCAGTGGCACGATTCCCTTCTATTCTCTGAAGGCAAGGATCCGGAAATGCCCCGAATTTCCAGTTACAAAGTGCTTTCCGTTCCGGAGCCGACGGCGTTCAAGGAAGGCGTGAACCGGCTGCTGGACCTCATTTCTCAAAAGAAACTCCATAAAGCGGTGCTTTCCCGAACGCTGGATATCACGCTTCCTCATGCCCTGTCCATTCCACAGATATTGACTCATTTAGCTTATCACCACTCCCATGGCTACACGTTTGCCGTACCGTTGCCACCCGAATTGTCCCACACTTCAAGCCCGGATGCCGTTGCATCCACCCGGACGCTGTTTGGCGCAAGCCCCGAACTCTTAATTACGAAGAAGGGTTCACGAATCAAAGGAAATCCATTGGCGGGTTCTGCGGCACGAAGCGCCGATCCCGCTGAAGATCGGCGGCGGGCGGCAGCCCTGCTGTCATCCGCCAAAGACCGATATGAGCATGCCATCGTAATCGATGCCGTGGCATCGGCCTTGCAGCCTTATTGCAGCAAGCTGGAGGTTCCCGCCGAACCTTCGCTCGTACAGACCAAAGCCATGTGGCATCTATCCACCGAAATCAATGGCGTCCTGAAGGATGAATCGGTAACGTCATTGGAGCTTGCCCTGGCCATGCATCCGACGCCGGCAATCTGCGGCACGCCGACCGATGCGGCCCGGGATGCCATACAAGAGATCGAGCCGTTCGATCGCGGCTTCTACTCGGGAGCCGTCGGTTGGTCGGATGCCAACGGGGATGGCGAGTGGGCGGTGACGATTCGCTGCGCAGAAACGGAAGGAACCTTATTGCGGGTGTTCGCAGGCGCAGGAATCGTGACCGGTTCCATAGCGGAGGCGGAGCTGGCCGAGACTTCGGCCAAATTCCGCACGATTCTGGCCGCGATGGGTTTGAATGAACAACAAACAACGATGTTGGAGGAGGAATGAGGAATGTTGGCAGGTTGTAAGGCTTGGCCGGAGGAATTTGCCGCCCGCTACCGGGAGGCAGGCTGCTGGCAGGGCGAAACCTTTGGAGAGCTCTTGCGTAAACGGGCTGCAGCGCATGGGGAACGGGTTGCGGTCGTGTGCGGCGACCGGCACATAAGCTACGCCGAACTGGACAACCGGGTGGATCGATTGGCCGCGGGATTTCTTAAGCTCGGCATTAAGGCACAGGAACGGGTTATCGTTCAGCTGCCGAACATCGCTTCATTTTTCGATACGATATTCGCGCTGTTCCGCATAGGGGCGCTTCCCGTCTTCGCTCTGCCCGTTCACCGCCGGAACGAAATCGTATATCTATGCGGCTTTAGCGAAGCCGCCGCGTATATCATTCCCGATATGGAATCGGGCTTCGACTATCGCGACCTGGCGGCTCAGGTTCAGGCATCGGTCCCTTCCCTCCGCCATGTCATCGTAGCCGGCGACCCGGGTCCGGGGGCGTTCGTATCCCTGGACGATTTGTACCTCGATGATTCGGAGTGCTCTTCGCACGGATCAGATGCGGAAGGCCCTGATCCCGGTGATGTCGCGTTTCTCCAGCTGTCGGGCGGGACGACCGGACTGCCGAAGCTCATACCGCGCACGCATGACGACTATATTTACAGCTTGCGCATGAGCGCCGAAATCTGCTCGCTGGATAAGGATAGCGTTTATTTGGCGGTACTTCCCGTCGCGCATAATTTCCCGCTCAGCTCGCCGGGCGTGCTGGGGACGCTGTATGCCGGAGGCAGGGTTGTTCTTGCACGGTCAGCGAGTCCGGATGCGGCATTTCCGCTGATCGCTTCCGAGGGCGTCACGATAGCGGCGGTCGTTCCGCCCCTGGCCTTGATTTGGCTTGAAGCGGCACCATCCCGTTCCGAAGACCTCTCCAATCTGCAGGTGCTGCAGGTAGGCGGAGCCAAATTCAGTGCGGAGGCGGCCCAACGCGTGAAAACGGTGCTGGGATGCAAGCTGCAGCAAGTGTACGGGATGGCGGAAGGCTTGGTGAACTATACCCGGCTGGATGACCCCGAAGACATAACGGTGCATACGCAGGGGCGGCCCATGTCCCCGTACGATGAAGTGAGGCTGGTCGATGAGGATGATGTCGAGGTTGCCCCCGGCGAAGTTGGGGAATTGCTGACACGGGGGCCTTATACGATTCGCGGCTACTATAAAGCGGACAAGCACAACGAGAAGGCTTTTACCACGGACGGCTTCTATCGCACGGGTGACCTTGCTAGCATGACGCCTTCAGGTTATCTGGTGATCCAAGGCCGTTCCAAGGATCAAATTAACCGCGGGGGCGACAAGGTTGCGGCCGAAGAGGTAGAGAACCATCTGCTTGCCCATCCCAGCGTGTACGATGCTGCCGTGGTCGCCATGCCGGACGAGTATCTGGGCGAGCGGACCTGCGCCTTCGTTATCGTTCATCATGGCGCGGTTAGCGGCAATGAGCTGAAGGCGTTTCTCAGAAATAGAGGGCTCGCTGCGTACAAAATCCCGGATCGGGTGGAATTTATGGATTCCTTCCCCCACACGGGTGTCGGCAAAGTAAGCAAAAAGCAGCTGCGGGAGCTCGCGGCTCAGAATCAGGACGCACGGCTGAAACTTTCCAAATAACATCGAAATGAGGAGATATGGATGGCACTTCCTAAGATTTTACCTTATCCCATGCCAGGGGAGACCGACCTGCCCAAGAACAAGGTAGCATGGACGGCGGATCCGAACCGTGCCGTGCTGCTCATCCACGATATGCAGCAATATTTCATCGACGCGTTCACGCCTGATCAATCGCCGGTCGTGGAACTGATCGCCCATATTCAGAAGCTGCGTTCCTGCTGCGCGGAGCTAGGCATTCCCGTGATCTATTCGGCCCAGCCCGGGGGTCAGGCACCGGAGCAGCGCGGCCTGCTGCAGGATTTCTGGGGATCCGGCATCAACGACGGTCCATACCAGAAAAAGTTCGTGGATGCGGTAGCGCCGTCGGAACGGGATATGCTGTTGACCAAATGGAGGTACAGCGCCTTTCAGAAGACCGATCTGCATGAAATCATGCGCGAGCTAGGCCGCGACCAGTTGATGATCTGCGGGATCTATGCTCACATCGGCTGTCTGTTGACCGCCGGCGAAGCTTTCATGAAAGACATACAGCCGTTCTTCATTGCGGATGCCCTTGCGGATTTCTCGTTAGAGAAGCACCGTCTGGCACTTGTGTATGCAGCGGAACGCTGCGCCGTTACGCTGACCACGGAACGACTGATCGCTTCGCTGACTCCAGCGCGTCACCCCGTCTCGGGTCGTTCCGAAGCTCCAACCGGAGAGGGAAGACCCGCAGATGCTGTGGAGGAGCAATCGCCGCTCACGCTGCAGACGTTGCGAGAGAACGTAGCGGAATTGCTGCAGGAACGGCCGTCGAGCATCGGCGAGGATGACCATTTGATTGAATACTGGGGACTGGATTCCATTCGCATCATGAGTTTGGCCGAGCGCTTCCGGCGCGAGGGCTTGGATATCAGCTTTGTGGAGTTGGCCGAGCAGCCGACACTGGCGGGCTGGTGGGGATTGCTGTCGGACAAGCAGAACGTGCGGGTGTCACCGCCCAATTATGATTACTATACGGTGTAAAAGGAGGGAATTCGTATGCTTGAGCAAAAGAGGGAGCGCTGGTCCCTGTCCGGAGCGCAGTTGGGGATATGGTATGCCCAGCAGCTGGACCCCGACAATCCGATATTCAACACGGCGGAATGCATTGAGATTCGAGGACCTGTAGATCCGGTTCTCTTCGAGAAGGCCTTGCGCCAGGTGGTGGGGGAGGCCGATGCCCTGTTTGCCCGCTTCGGCGAAGATGCGGACGGTCCTTGGCAGTCGATCGATCCGTCTTCTGACTGGCCTCTACATGTGATGGATGTCAGCGGGAAGGAGAATCCTCATCTTGCTGCCCAAAGCTGGATGGAGCATGACCTTGCCCAAGCTATCGATCTAAGCCGAGGACCGCTGTTTACGGAGGCGCTGCTCAAGCTCGCCGCCGATCGCTACTATTGGTACCAACGCATTCATCATATCGCGATCGATGGATTCGGCGTATCGCTTCTGCTGCAAAAAGTTTCCGAGGTCTACACGGACTTAACGGGCGGGATCACATCCGGCATAGGCGCGTTCGGCAGGTTCCGGACGATTCTGGAAGAAGATGCGTCATACCGCATGTCGCAACAGCTCGACTCGGACCGCCAATTCTGGCTGCAGCGCTTTGCCGATGAGCCGGAGGTGGTCAGCTTAGGGGGACAGGCACAGCGTTCGGCGCGGAGCTTCCTGCGCCGTTCGGCGCAGCTTCCGGCATCTACAATGCAACGCTTGCAGGCGGCAGCGCAAGCTGCAGGGACAAGCTGGCCGGATGTGATTGCGGCTGCTGCGGCTCTATTTGTCCATCGTATAACAAGCGCCGAGGAGGTTGTGCTTGGATTGCCGGTGATGTGCCGCTTAGGCTCGTCATCCATCCGCATTCCGGGCATGGTCATGAATTTGCTGCCGTTCCGGGTGCGCGTCAGGCCCGATATGACCCTGATCGATCTGCTGCGGCAGGTCGCACGGGAGAATCGCGAAATCAAGCGGCATCAGCGCTACAGGCATCAGGACATCCGGCGTGATCTCAAGCTGCTTGCGGACAACCGCAGGTTATTCGGACCGCTCGTGAATGTGATGCCTTTCGCGGAAGAATTGAATGTTGGCGGTTTCCGAGGCAGCGTCCGTAATCTTGCGTCCGGTCCCGTGGATGATTTGACGATGAACGTGTACGGCGGATTGGGCGGGCACGGGCTGAGAATCGACATGGATGCCAATCCGCTGATTTACGGCGCAGATGAGTTAGAGTCCCATTTACAACGCTATTTGTATCTGCTGGACAGCCTTGCTGAAGCGGAGCCGAATGATCCCGTCGGGGGCTTGGACTATATTTTGCCGGACGAACGCGAGAAGGTGCTCGTTCAGTGGAACGATACGACCCGCGCCTTGCCGCAGCTCAGCGTGCCGCAATTATTCGAGGAGCAGGCTGCGCGTACGCCGCAGGCGGAAGCGGTCATATGCGAAGGGTTATCCCTTTGTTACGAGGACTTGAACAGGCGGGCGAATCGCCTGGCTCGCTTGCTGATTGCCCGGGAAATAGGGCCTGAGCGAATCGTTGCCCTGTCGCTGCCACGGTCGGTGGATATGCTTGTTGCCATCCTCGCCGTGCATAAGGCCGGGGCGGCATACTTACCATTGGATCCGGACTATCCGGATGATCGGATCGCTTATATGCTTGCCGATGCCAACCCGGCATGCTTGATAACGACCCGGCAGCTGTCTGAACATTTCGCGGCTGTCATGGAAGATAAGGACGTAATCCTGTTGGATGCCGCGGCTACCCTTCAGCGATTGGAGCAGCAGGCCTTTCATAATCCTGTCGATGCTGATCGCGTACGTCCGCTGCTGCCGCTTCACCCGTCCTACGTTATTTATACTTCCGGATCAACCGGCCGACCCAAGGGGGTCATGCTCACGTTCGAAGGCCTAGCCAATCTGCTGTCGGATATGCGCGAGCGTTTGGGCATCGGGGAGAGGGACCGCTGGCTGTCGGTCACCACGATGTCATTCGATATCTCGGTCATGGAGATGCTGCTGCCCCTGGCATGCGGTTCGACGCTCGACATCGTGATGCGGGATACCATTCTCGACGCAGCGTCGCTCATTCGTCGAATTCGGGAGACGAGGACGACCATCATGCAGGCGACCCCGACGTTATGGCAGTCGATTGTCGCTTGCCGTCCAGGGAAATTTGAGCGGCTTAAAGTCATTACCGGTGGCGAGGCGCTGCCGGTCGGTCTTAAGCTTGCGCTTCAAGACCTGAACTGCGAAGTGAACAATCAATATGGACCGACGGAGACAACGATATATTCGACGGCGGCAAAACTCGATCAAGCACCAGAAAAGCCATCCATCGGAGGACCGGTGTGGAATACGAGACTGTATGTGCTCGATTCTTCGCTCTCCCCGGTTCCGCCAGGCGTAACGGGCGAGCTGTATATTGCGGGCTTGGGACTCGGCCGGGGGTATTTGGGAAGACCCGACTTGACGGCGGATCGGTTTGTCGCGGATCCTTACGGTCCCCCGGGCTCCCGGATGTACCGAACAGGCGACCTTGCCCGCTGGCAGGAGAACGGCTGGATCGATTATTTGGGACGCGCCGACCATCAGATCAAGCTGCGCGGCTTCCGGATCGAGACCGGCGAGATCGAGTCCGTGCTTGTGGCACATCCGGCAGTGGAGCAGGCCTTTGTCATGGTTCGCGAGGAACGGATCGGAGATCGCCGGCTTGCGGCATATATCGTTCCGTCGTCAGACTGGCCATATCCCATCGATTCGGCAGATTTACGGAGCTATGCCGCAGAGAAACTGGCCGAGTATATGGTGCCGTCTGTCATCGTACCCCTTGAAGCGCTGCCGCTCACGCCGAACAAGAAAGTGGATCGCAACGCGCTTCCCGTGCCAGATATTCGGCTGGCGGCCGGGCGTATGCCGCGAACGCCGCAAGAGGAGATGCTTTGCACGATTTTTGGCGAGGTGCTGGGCTTGCCGAGGGTTACCATCGACGATGATTTCTTCGAGCTTGGCGGTCATTCCCTGTTAGCCGGCCGGGTCATGGTCCGTATCCAGGAAGCATTCGGCGCAGAGCTCGGCATTGGCAGCCTGTTCGAATCGTCAACGGCCGCGAGTCTCGTTAAGCGGCTCGATCATGCGCAAGCAGCCAGACAGTCCGTGCGTCCCGCGGCAAGAGGCGAGCGCTTGCCGTTGTCGTTTGCGCAGCAGCGGTTATGGTTTTTATATCGGTTGGAGGGTCCGAGCCCAACCTATAATATTCCTCTTGTGGCCCGCTTGTCGGGTGACCTCGATCTGGCATCGCTGCGCATGGCACTGAGGGATGTAGTGGCTCGGCATGAGTCGCTGCGCACGGTGTATCCTGAACACGACGGGGCTTCGTATCAGCGCATTTTGGATGCCGAGAGGGCCCGGCCGGAGCTAATGGTAACCGAGATCCGCGAAGCGGAGCTTGCGGATCGATTGGCCGATGCCGTCAGGTACCGTTTCGAGCTTGCAGCAGAAACTTCCCTTCGGGCAGAGCTGTTTAAGCTGGGCGATCGAGAGTTTGTCCTGCTGTTGCTGCTGCATCATATCGCCGGAGACGGCTGGTCGCTTACCCCGTTGACGCGGGATCTAGCGGATGCCTATGCGGCAAGGTGCCTGGGGAGTGAGCCGACATGGACTCCGTTACCGGTACAATATGCGGATTATGCCATGTGGCAGCAGAAGCTGTTTGGCCGCTCGGGCGACGAGAACAGCCTGATTGACCGCCAGCTGGAATATTGGACCGAAACGCTTTCCGGCTTGCCGGAGCAATTGGAGCTGCCTACCGACTTTCCACGGCCCGCCGTGGCCAGCTATCAGGGCGGCAGCGTGCCGTTTTCGATATCCCGTGAGCTGCATCAGCAGTTGAATGGGCTCGCGCAGAGCAACAGGGCGACTTTATTCATGGTATTTCAGTCCGCGATGGCTGCGCTGTTTACGAAGCTGGGTGCAGGTACGGACATTCCGATCGGTAGCCCCGTATCGGGTCGGAATGACGACAATCTGGATCATTTAATCGGTTTCTTCATCAATACCCTTGTGTTTCGCGTGGATACGTCGAACGACCCGACGTTCGATGAGTTGCTGCGACGGGTGCGGGAAAAGAGCTTGGCAGCCTTCGAGCATCAGGACGTGCCGTTCGAGCGGCTTGTCGAGACGCTGAACCCTCCGCGTTCCCGGGCGAGACATCCACTCTTCCAAGTGATGCTGGTGCTGCAGAACACGCCGGAAACTTCGCTTGAGCTTCCGGGAATCAGCTCGAAGCTCCAGCTGCAAAACGTGGGCACTTCGAAGTTCGACTTAACCTTCGAACTGACCGAGCGGCGGGATCAGAACGGCGAGCCGAATGGCGTTGACGGCTTCATTGAATTCAGCTCGGATTTGTTCGAGCGCGGCACGGCGGAAGCGATGGCGGAACGATACGTGCGCGTATTGGAAAGTGCTGTCATTGAACCAAGTAAAACCATCAGTAAACTGGATGTTCTAACCGTTGATGAACAGGAGGAGATTCGTCGACAATGGAGTGCGCCGCTGCCAGTCACCGAGCAGGCAACTTTGTCCGAGCGGTTTGAAGCGCAGGTCAGCCGCTCGCCTCAATCGGTCGCGATTGTCCATGACGGCCAGTCTATGAGTTATGAGGAGCTGAACGAGCGAGCCAACCGGCTTGCCCATTTCTTGATTGCCTCCGGCGTCGGTACGGAGCAGATCGTAGCTCTCGTACTGCCGCGTTCGGTGGATATGGTCGTCTGCATTCTGGCCGTGCTTAAAGCGGGGGCCGCTTACCTGCCTCTGGATCCGGAGTATCCGGAGGATCGATTGGCTTACATGATGGAGAATGCTTGTCCGGTATGCGTCATGACGAGCGTTCACGCGATGGATCAGCTGCCGAGTTTCGGACAATGGCTGCGCGTTGTCATCGATGGACCTGAAGAGGCTATGCAATGGCAGGGTTATTCCAAGGAGAATCCAAGCGACCGTGAGCGTCTTGGACGGCTTATGCCGCAGAATGCCGCTTATATCATTTATACCTCCGGTTCCACAGGCAAACCGAAGGGCGTGCTGGTGCCGCATCAGAATGTCGTCAGGCTATTCGATTCCACCCGGCATTGGTTCCAGTTTAATGAAACCGATGTATGGACCTTGTTCCATTCGTATGCCTTCGATTTCTCGGTGTGGGAAATATGGGGCCCGCTCTTGTATGGCGGCCGGCTCGTTGTGGTTCCGCATACGGTCAGCCGATCGCCTGAAGAGATGTTAAGCTTGCTGGTCCGGGAAGGCGTGACCGTGTTGAATCAGACGCCGTCGGCGTTCTATCCTTTGATTCAGGCGGATCGGGAGCAGCCGGAGACGGGTCGGCAGTTGTCGCTAAGGTACGTTGTGTTCGGAGGCGAAGCCTTGGAACTTGGCCAGCTTACGGATTGGTATCGGCGCCATGCCGACGATGCCCCGCGTCTGATCAACATGTACGGCATAACGGAAACGACCGTGCATGTCAGCTATCTGGAGCTGAACCGAAACCTGGCGCTGCCGGGAGTCGGCAGCCTGATCGGCGAAGCGATCCCGGATCTGCGGGTGTACGTGCTCGATGACAGGCTTCAGCCCGTTCCGTATGGCGTGATCGGGGAAACGTATGTCGCCGGCGCAGGATTGGCGCGCGGGTACTGGGGACGTCCCGACCTTACCGCCGACCGGTTCGTGGCGGACCCATACGGCCCGCCGGGGACAAGAATGTACCGAACCGGCGATTTGGCGAGACGTTTTGCCGACGGCACGTTGGATTATTTGGGACGGTCCGACCATCAGGTGAAAATACGCGGCTTCCGGATCGAGCTTGGCGAAATCGAATCGGTCCTCGTGCGTCATGAGGCACTCTCGCAGGCGGCTGTCATCGTGCGTGAGGATCAGCCCGGAGACCAGCGGCTTGCGGCATATGTCGTCGGCAATCCCGGCGAGTCGCCTTCGGGTACGGAGCTGCGGCGTTATGCCGCTTCGCTGCTTCCTGATTACATGGTGCCATGGGCTTTCGTCATGATGGATAAGCTGCCGCTTACGCCTAACGGAAAGCTGGATCGTAAAGCGCTGCCGGCCCCCGATATGTTGCCGGATGCGGATGGGCGCAATCCGCGAACTCCGCAGGAGGAAGTGTTATGCGAGCTGTTTGCCGAAATCCTCGGCGCCAAGCGGGTCGGCATCGATGACAGTTTCTTCGAGCTCGGCGGTCATTCCTTACTGGCCGTCCGGCTTATCAGCCGGGTTCGCGAAGCCCTCGGCAAAGAATTGAGCATTGCAGCATTGTTCGAAGCACCGACGGTAGCGGGGCTAGTCGACAAGCTTGAGATGGGCGGCGGGAACAGCGCGCTGCAGGTCGTGCTTCCGCTTCGGTCGCATGGAGATCAAACCCCGCTGTTCTGCGTGCATCCGGCAGGAGGATTAAGCTGGTGCTACGCTGGTTTAATGAAGCATCTCGGCATGAATTATCCGCTTTACGGCTTGCAGGCAAGGGGCATTGCCCATGCGGAGGAGCTGCCGGGATCACTGGAAGAGATGACGGCAGACTACATCGGCCATATCCGCTCCCTACAGCCAGCGGGTCCATATCGGCTGCTCGGCTGGTCCTTGGGCGGCAATGTCGCTCAGTCGATTGCGGTACAGCTGCAGGAAGCGGGTGAGGACATTGAATTGCTCGCCATATTGGATGCTTATCCAAGCCATTATTTGCCGATCAAGGAAAAACCCGATGAAGACGAGGCTTTGACCGCGCTGCTGGCGCTTGGAGGCTTCGACAGGGAGAGCATTGAAGCGGGGCTTGGAGACGCGCCGTTAACCATAACGGCTGCCCTTGAACTGCTGCGTAACGAGAGCAGCGCGCTCTCGTCCCTTGAGGAAGAAACGATCATGAATCTGAAGACGACCTATGAAAATTCGGTTCAACTGCTAAAGGCTTACGTTCCGAAGCGGTTTGAGGGAGATATGTTATTCTTCCACTCCACGATCATCCCGGATTGGTTTGACCCCATCGACCCGGAGATGTGGGAGCCTTACGTAGGCGGCAAAATCGAGCGGCACGATATCGAATGCCGTCATAAGGATTTATGCCAGCCGGGACCTCTGGATGAGATCGGCAAGACTATTCTAAGCAAGCTTGAGGTAATGGCATCTAAAACAGAGACGACGAGGGACAGGAGGGAACTGATCTATGACCAATCCTTTTGAGCAAGCCGACGGCAAGTTTCTTGTACTGATGAACCACGAGGGCCAATATTCGCTCTGGCCGGCGTTCGCGGCTATTCCGGCCGGCTGGAACCAGGTTTTGGGACTTGGCACACGGGAGGAATGCGTCGCCTATATCAACGAGAACTGGGTCGATTTACGGCCGCGGAGCTTGTATGCCGATGCGGGGGCAATACCGGAACCTGGACCATGAGCCAAGGGCTGAATCCAAAAAAAGTAGTATGCATCGTCTATGTGGCCGCGATGTTTGTGGTTGCCATGGACGCCACCGTGCTGAACGTGGCGCTTCAGACGATCAGCCGGGAGCTTGAAGTGCCCCCTGCGGCTTCAGGCGTGCTGAATGTCGGTTATTTGGTCAGCTTGGCCATCGTTCTGCCGATGGCGGGCTGGCTTGGCGATACATGGGGAACAAAGCGTACGTTTCTCCTGGCACTGGGCCTTTTTACCGGAGCATCCGTATTGTGCAGCTCTGCAGACAGCTTGGCTGCGTTGACGCTTTTTCGCGTGATCCAAGGCATCGGCGGCGGCTTGCTGACCCCGGTCGGCATGGCGATGCTGTTCCGCATGTTCCCGCCGCAGGAGCGCGCGAAAATCTCCCGGGCGCTCATCCTGCCTATCGCGATTGCGCCTGCAATCGGCCCGGTTGTGAGCGGGCTGCTTCTTGAATATTTGACGTGGCGGTGGATCTTCTTCGTGAGCTTGCCGATCGGCATTCCCGCTCTCGTGTTCGGTTTATTCTGGCTGAAGGAGCATCCGGAGCCGGATGCCGGCAAGCTGGACGTGCCGGGCTTGCTGCTGTCCGCGCCGGGTCTTGCCCTGCTGATGTTCGCCTTGAGCCAGGGGCCGCTGCACGGGTGGGACGCCCCGCGGGTATGGGGCGTCGGCCTGGCTGGCATCTTGCTGTTGTCTGCTCTGGTGAAGGTGGAGCTAAGGGCTGCGAAACCGCTGCTGGATTTGCGGCTGCTGGGCAATCGCTTGTTCCGAACGTCGGGTATCATCGCGATGTGTGCATCTGCAGGTCTGCTGGGCATGCTCTACGTATTTCCCTTGATGTATCAGAACGCCCTGCACGTCTCCGCCTTGGATACGGGGCTGACGACGTTTCCCGAAGCCATCGGGCTGATGGTTGCCTCGCAGCTCGTACCCTGGACGTATCCAAGGATGGGCCCTAGGCGAGTGATCATCATGGGATTTGCGGTTACCGCGCTCATTTTTATTATGCTCAGCATGGTGGACGCCGGGACGAATCCGTGGTTTATACGGGCCCTGCTATTTGGCGTCGGCATTTTCCTTGGTCAAACCGTGGGATCCGTTCAGATCGCTGCCTT
This sequence comes from Bacillus sp. FSL K6-6540, assembly GCF_038007545.1. Lineage (NCBI taxonomy): Bacteria > Bacillati > Bacillota > Bacilli > Caryophanales > Bacillaceae > Bacillus > Bacillus sp. FSL K6-6540. The sequence continues at coordinate 5,190,016 of NZ_JBBOXH010000001.1, read as the reverse complement.
TGCCACCATCCCGCCTGCTTCGATGGGGCGCGCTTCCACCTGGTTTACGGTGCAGAACAGACTTGGTCCCGCCATCGGGCTGGCTGTTCTATCAGGCATCTTGGCTACCGTTGGAACGGAGACCGTAAACGCGGCGGGGGAGTTGGGGCCGAATCTGACGGCATATCGAGCAGCATTGCTTGGGGCCGCTGGCTTCCTGCTCATCGGTGCAGGCGCGGCGTTATGGATACGGGATGCCGATGCGGCGTCCACGATTCGCAAACCCGCCACAATACCGGCCAAGGAACAGGCGGCTCCAGCCGAAAAATAACCGTGCTAAACATCCGGATGCCATAGACGAGATCCCCTTGGATTTAGTGGAAATACGCTTAGTTTTCGGTGATGGCCGGATGGCCGTAAAAGCATTTCAAGTGAAAAAGGGGCTGTACTCCTGCATGCTGGTGCAGAAGAGTACAGTCCCTTTTTACGATATGAATCAGCAAGCACGCAATCGTCTGCTAATTTGATCTATTGGCCTTTTCGTATGCTGAATGTTATTTAAAATCCTATCCGCTGTAACGGCAGTCTTTCTCCGTTCGCCACTTTATGTGGGATTAGAAAGGGGCGCTACTTGGGATTGCGCAGGCCCTTGGGCAGGTGATTCTTGAGCTGGCCGCCGCTGGCTTTGCCCCAGCCGAGGGGGAGCCCGTCCGTAGTCACCAAAGTCCAGCCCCTATATTCGGACGGAATGGAGAGCACCTCTCCCCGCAAATAAGCAGCCGTTTCGGCAGAATCTGAAGGCAGATCCCAGCTTCTGGCGGCTTGGCCTGGATTCAAGGACATGGCAAGGGCGTGAGCCGGCTCGATCCGATTCTTCTTCAGGTGGGCGAGATGAAGGCCGGCGCGCGGCATCTTCAGCCCCTTCAGCTGCTTATCGTGCCAAGGGACGCTCTCGCTGACCGGCAGCCAATATAATTCTTCGCCGAACAATATCGGCGTGCCACCGCCAAGCTCAAAGCCGGGGAGGTCCTGCTTCGCCCAGTCTTGAAAGTCGGCCAGGGCGGAAAGCGCAGGAGCCTGTTTGCCGCCCCGGTTTGATTTGGCCTGAGCCTTACCGCTGTTGGTAAAGGTCTCTTGATCGTCGCTGTAAGCCTCGGCCGCCGGCGTTTTGACCAAGATGGCAACAAAATGCCCCTCGCCCCGCTCCAAATGTGGCCATAAGCGCTTCATTTGCTGCAGTTCCAAATCGGGATACTGCGAGAGAATGTGCTCGATCATCTCCTCATTTTCCGCCGTGTTGAACGTACAGGTGGAATACGCCAACGTTCCGCCTGGCTTGAGCATCCGGTAAGCCTCCTGGACAATGTCCCACTGCCGCGCAACGCACAGATCCACGTGTTCAGGCGACCATTCGGCAATTGCAGCGGCATCCTTTCGAAACATGCCTTCACCGGAGCATGGCGCATCTAGCATGATCCGGTCAAAGCAGGCAACGAAACGGCGGGATAGCTGATCCGGTGCCGCACTCGTAACGACGGTATTCGTTATTCCCATACGTTCCACGTTCTCGGCCAGAATGCGCGCCCGTTCGGGGTGGATCTCGTTGGAGACGAGCAGTCCCCGGCCCATCATTTTCGAGGCGATATGGCTTGTCTTGCCGCCGGGAGCGGCCGCAAGATCCAGGATGGTCTCCCCGGGCTGAGGATTCAGCAGTTCCACCGCGGACATTGCCGAGGGCTCCTGAATATAATATAGTCCGGCGGCATGATAAGGGTGCTTTCCTGGACGAACGCTTTCATCATAATAGTATCCGGTATCACACCAGGACACAGACGTCAGCCGGAAGTCCCGGATGAGTTTTTTGACGCTGTCTGCGGCATGAACCGCTTTCAGCCGGTTAAGACGCAGCCCATGGGTGCGGGGCGAATCGTAGCTGTCCCAAAAGTCACATGAGGCATCCCCAAGGATTTCGTTTATGCTGGTGACGAAACCGACAGGCAATAGTTCCTTTCCCATTCGTTAATAGCTCCTTCTTTAGAATAAGGTTCATGTTGCTGCGTTAAGGCAGTTAATCCCTGTTCAGAGCTCATTTCTTCTTATGTCTCTAAGGAATCGGTCATTAGTTTATCACGTTGCCGCAGGGGGAGTAAAGAAATGTCAAGCAAAAAAAGACCGCCCCCTTCATATCGTGGGCAGTCTGCGCCAGTGTTATCCGGCTGATTCCGTTGGTTCGGTGGATGCGGTTTTAAGGGACCGGTAATCGGATACCTTGTTTTTGCCGGTCGTCTTGGAATGATACATGGCTTTGTCCGCCTGTTTCATCAGCTCATCGCCGCGAACGCCTTTGCGCAGCACGCTGTATCCGATACTGATGGTTACGATGCTCTCGCTCGCCACTCGGGCTCGGATCTTCTCGGCGACCTGCGCGGGTTTGGCTTTGCGGTCAACGACCAAGGCGACCAATTCCTCGCCGCCATACCGGCCCGTAATTCCGATGCCTTCAAGCTCTTCCTCCATGATGGCGGCGACCTGCTTCAGCACTTCATCGGCTCTGGCGTGTCCATGGGTATCATTCAGCTTCTTGAAATTGTCGATGTCGCAGAAGATGGCGGATATCTTCAGCTCCTGCGCCGCGTAATGGTCCAAATGCTTCATAAAGTGCCTGCGGTTGTAAAGCCCGGTTAATCCGTCCGTAATGGCGGACCGGTAAATGGACTGCATCAGCTCCACGATGCGCCTGAACAGAATGAAGAACACGATGCTGTAAAAGAGCACAGGCAGCGCGAGCGCCAGTCCCTGAAGCGCAGGCGACAGGCTGCCGGAATAGGTATGTACCGCTTGCAGAATCGTCCAGATGACGTAAACGGCAAGCCCGAGCGCGTATTTGATCGGCTGTCCGATCCGCGGGGTTACTTGCGTGTAGGCCAGGTAGAGCGCAGCGAGCTGCAGCACGTCAAAATATATGCTTTGCCATATCGGGTCAAGGGTGTATGGAAGGAATGAGGGAAGCATGAATGGAAGCATAAGCAGTGCGGCCGACAACAAGGGAAGCCAATAATGCATGGTTTTGATTTTGCGGTACAGCATGACAACCGAGATGTTCAGCAGAACGAACGAAAAAAGCTGGATGAAACGCAGAACGTCCGACTCCGGTGAGAAAACAGGTTTTCCCGTCCATGCCGAATGGATGTTCAGACCCTCGTATGTCATAATGAAGAAGAAAGCTGCCGCCATATATAGGTAAGCATTCTTGCGTTGCTTGCTGTACATAAAGAGACACATGATCAGCATCATGAGAGCGATATAAGCTCCGCACACGGCAAATATGGTGGGTAGTGGAGAAGTGGACCAGTAGTTCAATTCATAGGACAAATCGATTCACTCCTGAATAGGGATAGGTTTCCTTTGCATGAAACATATGTTCTAATATATCATATCGAAAAAGAATCTGAAAAGAGATTTAGAGAAAGGGGGATCCCCATGAAACTTCTTCAGGCATTATTCTTCCCTCCTGAACAGCCGGGCGGCGTCTCGTCCATGATTCCATATTTGCAGGAGCGCTTTCATTCCTCCCGTTGGGAGATGGAGATGTTCTGGCTGCCTAAGCGGATCCGCAACAAAGGCCAGGAGGATCCGATATTCCACACGTTTGATTGGAGAGAGTTCGAAGGGAGCCCGATCGTGGCCAAATACCTTCAAACCTACCGGGATTATCTGTGGTGGACCCGTCTGCGCATTCAAAAGCCTTATGATCTTATCCATAGTCATCATCCGATCGCAGGCATGTCGATGAAAGCCGTATTCCCCGAGGTGCCGCTCATTCAAACCGTGCACTCCAGTTACGAGCGCGAGCTGATCCTCAACGGAAGAATCAAGGAGGGAGGGCTGGAACACCGGTTCCTGGTGTCTTTGTACAAGGAGCTGGAGCATATCAGCGACCGGCTGCTGACCGTGTCGAACTCCTTCAAGGCATATATGTCTCCCTACGTGAACACGCCCGAATCGATCGGCGTCATCCATAACGGATTCGATGATAAGAGATTCAAGCCCGTTCCCCATGAAAATGCGGTGCCTCAGCTGATTACGGTATGCCGTCTGGTGCCTGCAAAAGGATTGGATATTCTGCTCCAGGCCTGCGCGGAACTGAAACGGAAGGGATATGATTACGTCCTTCATATTATCGGCGACGGACCTTCCCGCCAGGAGCTCGAGGAGATGGCCAAAACGCTGGGCATCTACCAGGAGACGATTTTTTACGGCTATACGCTGCATCCGGAGGAGTTCATGCCGTTCTTTGACATCTTTGTCCTGCCTTCGAGAGCAGAGGCGTTCGGATCGGTGTTCGCGGAAGCGGCGCTCAGCTGTCTCGCCTTGGTAGGGACCGACGTCGGCGGCATCGCCGAGCAGATTGAGGACGGGGTCAACGGTTTGCTTGTACCGCCTGAAGATCCGATGGCGCTCAGCGTGGCGCTCGAGAAGGTCATCAGCGATCCGCTCTATCGTTACGAGCTGGCCCGGACCGCTTCGGATAAGGCAAAGAACCAATACTCCTTGTCCAGATCCGTGAATGAACTGAAAAAAATGTATTTGAAATTTCAACCCCAGATAGAGAGTTAGGGATCGGTTATGGCTTCTTTTCGATTTATTCACGCTGCGGATTTGCATCTGGACAGTCCGTTTATCGGAATCAGCGGACTCGATGACGATCTGCGGTCTTTCGTTCAGGAATCGACCTTCCGTGCGCTGGAGCGGCTTGTGGAGCTCGCCATCGGGGAGCAGGTTGATTTTATCGTCATCAGCGGAGACGTCTACGACAGCTCCAACATTTCGCTGCGGGCCCAGCTTCGCTTCCTGGATTCCCTCAACCGCTTGGGGCGGGAAGGGATCGCGGTTTATGTGATCCACGGCAATCATGATCCGCTCGACAGCGCGAAGCTGTCCATGACGCTTCCCTCCCATGTCCATGTGTTTGGAGCGGAGCCTGCAGCCGTAACGGCTGTTCGCCGTTCGGACCAACAAGAAGTGGCGGTCATCGCCGGCATGTCGTATCCGACCTCGAAGGTCACGGATAATATTGCGATCCGCTATCCTGCTCCCTCACCGGGGCTCTATCATATCGGACTTCTGCATGCGAACGTGGACGGAGATCCCCAGCACGAAACCTATGCTCCCTGTACGAAAAAGGAGCTGGTTCAGGCCGGATTCCACTACTGGGCGCTCGGGCATATCCACTCCCGCCGCACCCTGCAGGAATCTCCTTATATCGTGTATCCGGGCAATATCCAGGGACGCCATGTCCGGGAGACGGGCCCGAAGGGGTGTTATGTCGTCGATGTGGATGGCAGCTTCAACACCAAGCTCAGCTTCCATGAGCTCGATTCGATGCGATGGAACGTCGTTGAAGCGCCTATCGATGCTTGCCGGGACGTCGACGAATGGCGACGCTCCCTGGAGTCCATCCTCACCGATACAGCCAGAGCGAACGCGGATCGGCTGAGCATGATCCGCGTTCGGGTTACGGGACGAAGTCCGGTTCACCGTCAGCTAGAGGGCGGATACGTGCTGGACGAGCTGCTGACCGATCTGCGGAGAAGAGAGGCCGCAAAGGGCAAGACATGCGGCTATCGGGGCTGCGTCTGGATCGAGAGCTTCTCGCTTCAATCCGGGGATGCGATCGATACGGAGAGGCTGTTGGCGGAAGACAGCTTTACGGGGGACTTGCTTCGCCTTGTCCGGAAGGAGCAGGAACGAATTCATGATCCGGACGGGGTTGTTGCCAAGGGTTTGGAGCCTCTTATGGAACATGCGGAGATCCGCTCGTTGCTTGACGAGACGAGCCCGGAGGAAATGCTGGATTGGGTTCGCAGGGCGGAGGAGCTGACTTTAGGGTTATTGCTGCGCGACCGTTCGCGGGAGGAAGGTGCCGGAAGATGAGGCTGGAACGGATGAACATACAAGGTTTCGGAGCCGTCCGGGACATGAGCATTTCCATCGATGCCCCCGTAACCGTGCTGTATGGGCCGAATGAAGCGGGGAAGAGCACGGTCCTGCATTTTATCAGCGCCATGCTCTACGGGTTTCCGGGCAAGGGCTCGCCGGCGGAACGCGGAGAGCCCTCCGGGGAAGGCGTTCACGGAGGCGAGCTGCGTTTTCTTGATAAGGAGGGGATACCTTGGGTGGTCCGGCGCTATAAGCGGTCCAGGGAAGGGAATGCCGCCTCCGGCAAGGGCGAACGTGTACATATTCATAAACAAGCGGATAACGGGCTCGTGATCGAGCTCGAGCAGCAGGAGCTGGAACAATACGCTTTGGGCGGCGTGTCCAGGGACATGTTTCGCCAGCTGTTTGCCATCTCGTTAAGCGAACTGCAGGAAATCCGCGGTCTGCACTCCGCCGAGATGAGCGGCTACCTGTTCCATGCCGGGATCGGCGGCGGAGCCAACATCCTGGAGGCCGAACGCAAGCTGTCCCAAGAGATGGACAAGCTGTATAAGCCTCGCGGGAAGGTACAGCAGACAGCCAAGCTGCTGCAGTCCATCGAGGATTTAAGAACCCGGGTTGCAGTCAGCCGGGCTTACGTATCCCGCTATAACGAGGTCGTAAGCTCCATTCTGGAAATAGAGCGCCGTTTAAAGTTGCTGGAGCAGGAACGTGCCAGGGCTGGCGAGGATTTATCGCTGCTTCGCAAAGCGCTGGACATCCGTCCGGCTTGGCTGGAATGGCAAGAGGCCGGGGTTGAATTGAAGGATCTGATGGACAGCAGCCATTTTCCCCCGGATGGAATGCCCCGTTATGAGAAGATGCTGGAGGAAGAGCGGGTCCTTCATGCCCAGTCCATCCGCGTTGAGCAGGCGATCGAGGATGCGGAGGATAAGCTGGGGGCTCTACCCGTGAACGATTTCTTGGAACAATACGGCGAGCGGATTGAGGAGCTGTCGGCAAAACGAAGTCTACATGAAGCCGGGAACCGCGAGCTTGCCGAGCTTACGGCCGAATATAAAGCTCAGGAAAACCGGCTGGAGCAGCTGCTCCGGGATATCGATCCGGCATGGACCCGGCAAGAGCTGCTGTCGTTGCCGGTGTCCGCCTCAGAGCGTGAGGAGGTACGGCGGATCGGTGCTGCCTTTGCCGGGTACGATCGCCGGATGGAGGCGCTGTTCATTGAACAGCGGGGGGCCCAGCGCTCGGCGGCTGCAGCCGAATCGACGCTGCGGGAAGCAAGGCGGCAGCTGCGCGAGGAGTCGGAGCGGGGCCAGGAGGCCTTTGCGATGATTAAGCCTGCTGCGCCGCAGGAGACGGCTGCGCTGTGGAATCAGCTGCAGCTGGAAATCGAGCGTTGGCGCGAGCGCAGACTGTCCGGTGCCGAGCCCGTGCCTGTTTCGACACGCCGGCCGGGGAGAGGACGACTCCCCCGGATGTATGCGGGCCTGCTATCGGGCATGGCGGTCATGACGCTGCTGCTTGCAGCCGTGTTGTTATGGACGGGAGCCGCAGAAGCCGCCGTGGTCTCGGGCATCGTGATGCTGCTTGGTATGGGATATATATACTGGAGCGCTCAACGCGGGCGCGAGATTCAGGATGAAGCTTCGGAAGGCACTTCCATGCTGGACGGTCAGGGAACGGAACATGTGGACCATCTATACTCCAGTCTGGTCTCAGCTCCCTATGCCGCGGCAACAGGGAGCACGATTCCGGGCAGCCGAAGGGATCGAAACGCTGTTTTGACTCGTGACCCCCTCATGGTGGAGGCGAGAATGCGCGAGCTTCGGTCCGTGATGGAGGGCTGGCAAGCCTGGCGGCAGCGGCTCGATCGATTGACGTCCGATTGTGCGGCGGCTGAGGAGAAGTCTGCCCTGCAGGCGGCTGAATTAAAAACGATCCATAGCGCCATCGAGCAGGAAGAGAAGCGGTATTTGGAGCTGGAACGGCAGTGGGAATCCTGGCTGAGGTCCCGGTCACTCCCGCAGAGTCTGTCGCCTGACGTGATGCTGGATGTATTCGTGAAGGTTGAGCAGGGACAGGAGCTGATCCGCCAGCAAAAATCGATTGGTCTGAAGATGGATGTCCTGTTAAGAGAGGCCGAGGATTATATCGTCCAATGCCATGAGATCATTGCGGCGGATCCCGAAGCCGACCCTGACGGCAACCGAAATCCGGGCGTGACTGAGCTTAGCGGCATCCATTCCCGTTGGAAGGCGTACCAAGAGGATTCAAGGCAGCGTAAAGTCCTATCCGAGCGCATCCAGGAGCTGCGCAAAGAGGCGGCAGCGATGGAAGAGGAGCGGGAAGGGCTGCAGCAGCGCAAAACGGCATTACTCGCATCGTCCCGATCGGCGGACGAGGAAACCTTTCTTCGCATGGGAGCTGCCGCCAAGCGCAAGGAGGAGCTTGTCCGCACGATCCGCCATCATGAAATTACCATGTTCAGCGGATGGGACGAAACGGGCCGCAGGCGGCTGGTGCAGCTGCTTGAGCTTACCGACGCTGCCGAGCTCGAAGCTCAGTGCGTCGAGAAGGAGGAGGCCGCATCGGCCGCGCACAGCCTAAGGGACGAGCTGCAGGAACGGCGCGGGCGGCTGCTTCAGGAGAGGGAGTCGCTGGAATCGGCGGGCAATCAGGATTCCGCCCTGCAGCAGCTGGAGGAGCACCGATCCGCCCTGCGGGAAATCGTGTCCCAATATGCGGTGCGTTCGATGGCCTCCGAGTTTATCAAACGCACGCGGCGGATGTACGAGGAAGAAAAGCAGCCGCAGGTGCTGCAGCTGGCTTCCCGGTTCTTCTCGATGCTGACCGGCGGTGTGTACAGCAGGGTTGTGATGCGCTTGGGAGACCAGAGCCTGCTGGCTGAGCGCCCGACGGGTGAGCTGGTGGAGAGCAGCCGATTGAGCCGGGGAACGGCGGAGCAGCTATATTTGGCCATGCGGCTCGGGTTGATCCAATCGATGCCGCATGCAGCGGGCCTGCCGCTGCTGCTTGATGATCTGTTCGTTAATTTTGACGGTGATCGGCTGCGGCATGCGCTCGGGGCTATCTCGGAACTGTCCCGTAATCGGCAGGTTATCATGATGACGTGTCATCGACATGTCGCCGAGCAGACGATGGAACTCATACCGGATGCACGGCTCATCCCGATGCAGCCATAAGATAGGGCTCCCCAAAGGCAGGCGTTACGCACCTTTGGGAGAGCCCTTTTATTTACCCCTGATTTCAGGTGTTCCGAATAAAGTCAGCCGGAGCACCCAGAGCAGGCACAATCCCCCGAACATCGGATAGAGCAGAGAGAGCAGGGAGCTGAAGCCGAACTGGCTGAAGAAATAACAGAACACCATGATGCCAAGGGTGATCACTCTCGGGGAGAACGAGGTTCGCTGCTGAACCTGCAGGGTGATGCCGTAAATATTGGCAACGAAGGTGCTGAAAATTTCAAGGAAGATCAGGATGAGATAGATGATCTGTACAAACCAGCCCAGCTGGTTGGCGATGCTGCCCATCGGAATCTCGTATTGGCTAATGCCGGGCATATGGGCGGACATCGCAAAATGCGCCGCCATTAGCATAAACCCTACGCCCGTTCCTCCAATGATGCCCCCCCAGGTTACGGTTCGCGCGCTTTCGGTCTGGCTGCCGAGCGGGACCAGCACCGGCATCGCCATCACCAGGTTAAAGGCGGTGTAGAGCAGCGGCGCAAGCCAAACCGAAGGCAGGCTGTGATCGGTGGTCAAGGTTAAGAAACGGGTGGCGCCCGGGGACTGAAGCGTTTGAGAGATCACCGCCACCGATAAGGTCAGCATCATGGGCACGACGAGACTGTTCATCGTCATGATGGACTGGATGCCTTTTCTGAGAATAAAAAAAGTCCCGATCATCGTGACAAACAATCCGGTCTGATAACTCAAATTCAGATGCTCCACAAACACAGATCCGGCACCGGCAAGCATGATGCTGTTCACCCCGAGCAGAATGACAAACATGAAGAGGCTGATCCAGACGCCGGCTTTCTCGCCAAACAGGAATTTGTTCAAATCCTCAAAGGATTTGGCTCCGATCCGCCTGGATATCGTCATGATTTTCGTGCCGAGCCAAATGAACAATCCCGTCGTAAGCACAATGGTCAGTGTAGCCCAGTGGCCGTACTGGGTAAAGAATTGAAGGATTTCCCGGCCGGTAGCAAAGCCCGCGCCAACGACGGTTCCGATATATGTAAAGGCGATCTGTAAAACACGCATAAAATTACGCAAGCCTCGCGTCCCCCTTGAAAGTTAATCGTTCTGCATAGTACAAGGTATGCTTGGCTGAGCCGGGACATGACTTTAACCTGTCCAAGGCCTACGTCTGGAGGAGATTTGGAAGCATAGCGCCAAGCAGCGGAAAGCTATGTCAGGAATTGTGACGGGAACTAGCAAGTTAAATGACGGAGCATCCGTTTGTACTTGCCGTACAGGGAGGAATATGTTACTTTTACGACAAAGGAATCATGGGAGGTCTTTGGGATGGATTGGTTAAAGGAGCGGATTGTTAAAGAAGGCGTCGTGTTGTCGGATCAGGTGCTGAAGCTGGATGCCCTGCTGACGCATCAGGTTGATCCGGCATTGATTATGGACATGGGCCGGGAATTTGCGGCGAGATTTAAAGAGAGCGGCGTGACCAAGGTCGTTACGCTGGAATCCTCCGGCATATCGGTTGCCTTTGCCGCAGCGCTTGAATTGGGAGTCCCCATGGTATTCGCCCGGCGCAAAAAAACGCTGCTCGCCGATCCAGACGCCTTATGCGAGCGGGTGCCGTCTTTCACCAAAGGCATTGTCACGGATATCATGGTGTCGCGCCAGTTTATCGGCGAGGGCGATAAAGTGCTCTTCATCGATGACATTATTGCAAACGGAGACGCCGCGAGAGGGCTGATCAAAATCATTGATCGGGCCGGGGCGGAATTAATCGGGCTTGGCGTTGTGATCGAAAAGAGTTTCCAAGCCGGGGCGAGAACGCTGCGCGAACAGCATGTTCACGTGGAATCGCTTGTCACCATATCGTCGCTTGAGGGTGGGAAGATTTCGTTCAGCTAAAACTTAGGGTCTCCTTAGGCTTGTCTTGGATCGATTGTCACGGGCTGGGTCTTAGGTCATGAACGGTTGTTACCCTAGTCTAAACGAAGAGAAAAAATGGTAATTTGAAGTAAATGATAATGGGATTTCCGCCTAAAATCTCAACTAAATCTTTTCGCCTCCGTGATTTTCGCTTATAATAAAGAGGTAGGCAAGAGAGAGGAGGCAGCAACATGGGGAAACAACCTGTAACCGAGCCGTTTTTGATTGAGAAGCTGAATGAAGCGAAGGTACATTTTGAACGTGCTTTGGATTGTAAACATACGGAGTTTGATGATCTATATCCCTATATGATTGAACATCCTCAGTTCTTCTGGTACAAACGCTATGTTGCCTGGTCAGAACTGCTGACGATTGCCGGATTGTGCGAGGAGGTTTCCTTCGAATGGAAGGAACAGTTTACGCCTCAGCAGGTCGAATATATCGAGAAGCGCGTCATGTCTTCCACCGTGCTGGATTATTGGTACGAGAAGAATGACAGCATCGAGCCGGCTCAGCGTTAATGGGTATATAGAACATCTCTTAATCGGGATGTTTGTCGATATCGCAACGCATTCAAAAGACCTAAATGATCTCATTTAGGTCTTTTTTTGCACAGTAAGTGATGAAGGAGGCATGGCGATGATCAGCGATGAAAGACTCGATGAGCTGCGGATCTCCGGCGAACTGGTCCGGGTTGTGCGGGATGGGCTGGAGACCAATGATATTATAGGGTTCGTCGTAGCCTGGGACCCGGAGCAGGTTATCATCCGCCGCAGAAACCGGCGGGTCGTTAAACTGGATCGGCGCTACAGCTACCAGCTCAAAAAAGAGCCAAGAGTCAGCCCGGTCGAAGAATAAGCATAGATCTCGAATTCGTCGGACAACTTAACCTCGGAACTATTTTTTCGGGAAGAGGTGCTTTTGGTTATGGAAATGTCCAATGACAAGGTCTCGGCATACAAGAATGAAATTCAGAATTTGAAGCAGAGCATGCCGGACATGGCAGAAGCGTATCATCAGTTCACCGGCGTTTGCTTTCAGGATGGCGAGCTGGATGCGAGAACGAAGCAGCTGATCGCGCTCGGGATCGGATTGTTTGCCAACAATGAGCTGTGTACCTTCTACCATATGGAGGAAGCCCGTGCCAAGGGAGCCTCGGATGCTCAGATCATGGAGGCCGTAGCCGTGGCGTCTGCCGCCAGCGCGGGACATGCTCTCTCGCAGGGACTGACCCGCGTGCAGCATAACCTTCATTGATCTGTGATAAAAAATAACCGCCCTCCACAGCGCTTGTACAGCCGGGGAGGCGGTTATTCTTTCGTTTAAGGAACGGCGATGTTAGCGCGCGAAAGCAGCGGCAGGAGGATGGGCTTGCTCGGAGGAATCGCTCTCAGGCGGAACCAGTCCGAGATACGCTCGCATGCGATCCATCATCTCCTCACGGAAGGATGGCCATAGAATGTTCATCGACCCAATGTACCCCCGGCAAGCATATCGTGCCTGAATCCCGTCCTTGCTTTGCCCGATGTCATATACCTTGATCGCCCGCTTGGTGAATTCCTGCTTCACCTCACGAAGAAGCACGGCAGCACGTTTGGCGCCGTTTCCCACAACCTCTACGTATAATTGAGGGGTTTTGAATACCCCGCTCTCCTGAATGATCCGGCAATCCCGTTCAAACACCTTATGAATGAACATCAGCAGCAGGTAACTCTTGATCAACGCCCGTTCTTCCGTTGTAACAGCCTGTATGGCCATCAACATCACCGCCTTTATATAGAAAATGGATATTGAATGAGAACTTATGTTCTTATTTTAACCGAAAACAAGGTTTTTAATCAAGTTCAAAAAAAGTGTTGACTCGATTTATTTAGCGTGATATTATATATCTTGTCGCCGCTGATAAGAGCTTGGCTCTAAGGTGGACAACATACATGCGGTCGTGGCGGAATTGGCAGACGCGCACGGTTCAGGTCCGTGTGGGCTTACCCCCGTGGAGGTTCGAGTCCTCTCGACCGCATCTAATGAGAAAGCTCGTAAACTGTTCTTGCAGTTTACGAGCTTTTTTGCTTTGGAATTCTCTGGGACTGTGCGATGCAATCGATAGCCAATGCGGCACAGGCCGAAATTACCGCTGACCTCCGCGGCACGCAACGAATAGGAGAGCCAACGATCTTACGGTGGCCGGCAATGTTCTGCAATCCGTCGGAAATGCGCTGCAGGTGATTGCGGAAGCGGAGGATTCCTGATTAACATTTATGCCTCTAATTACATATTTGAATAGCTTTTCTCAAACAATACGGTTAGGTAAGGCTATCATGATGATGAGTGGAAAGGGGCGTAACAATGCGGAAAAGATATAGAAAATCGATTATCTTGCTGTGTTTGGTATGGGGGATCTCGAACGGAGCACAGATCGGGTACGGGGCGGGGGTGGTTAATGCTCCTGATTCGTTCAACCATGATACTCGAAACGTGCACGAAGAATCCGATCACAGCAGATCCGTCCAGGAAAAGAAGCCGAATAAGCTGGCTGTCATTATCGATGATTTTGGCAATGATCAGAAAGGGACCGAGGAAATGCTCAATCTGCCTGTCAAAATCACGGTGGCCGTGATGCCGTTTTTGCCGACGAGCAAGAAAGATGCCGAGGCCGCGCACCAGCAAGGGCATGACGTCATTATTCATATGCCCATGGAGCCTAAGCAGGGTCGGTCTTCCTGGCTTGGACCAGGTGCTATCTTAAGTTCGCTCACCGATGAAGAAATTCGTAAACGCATGGAGGAGGCAATCGATTCGGTTCCTTATGCCGTTGGGATTAATAATCACATGGGCTCCAAGGTTACCGGGGATGAACGGGTCATGTCCATCGTGCTCGACGTTTGTAGGGAGAGAGGGCTGTTTTTCGTCGACAGCAAAACGAATTACTACAGCGTAGTCGGCAAACTGGCAGCATCGAGGGGAATGCCGTCCATCTCCAACGATATCTTTCTGGATGACGTTCATACCGTTCAGCATGTGAGCAAGCAGCTGCAGACCGCGGCGCAGCATGCGGAAGAAAGAACTTCCTGCATTGCAATCGGCCATGTTGGCGTATATGGAATCCGGACGGCAAAGGCGCTGAAAGGCACGATCCCGGAACTGCAAAAAAAGGTGGAGTTCGTCGGGATCAGCGATCTCGTCAGGGAGCACTCAAGCTGGCGGCCTGATCCGCTGCGCTCGTATTAGATCTTCCTTGAGCACAGAAACAGTTCCGGAATCGAGTGACGAGACCGGTGGAGGGTCCAAGCGTTAAGATCAGCCGAGACCGGGTATTTAATATAAAACGAACGGCCTTCCGCGCAAGAGTCCCGGTGATTCCGAGTTTCATGCTTGGAAGGCTGTTTATATGTTGCGCTATATTAACGGATGCGGGCATCGGTGAGTTTGAATTGACCTACCAGCTGCTGCATCGATTTCGCTATGGCTTCGACATTGCCTGAGGTGTACCTTACGCTTTCGATTTCCTGCGACAGCTCCTGCACTTTGCTCTCCACATCCTTGGAAATCTTTCGGTTCTCCTTGCTGACCGAAGCGATTTTCTCCATCAGCTGAACCACTTCATCTACGGCCTGGTGCTTGCGCAGATCGTCTTCGGCTGCGGCGGCAAGCAGCTCGGAAGCCGCGGAAACCAGCAGGTTTCCTTCTTCCACGACCCGGGTCCCTTCCTTCATCGAGAGCACGGCGTGCTGGGCGTCCTGATAGATATGGCCGATAATCCGGTGGACCTCTTCTGTGGACTGTCTGGTCAGTTCGGACAGCTTGCGGATTTCGGTTGCAACGACGGCAAAACCTTGTCCGTGTTCTCCGACCCGTGCCGCTTCAATGGAAGCATTCAGGGCCAGCAAATGGGTTTGGGAGGATATTTGTTCGATCGCGTGGAGCACGCCTGTAACTTCCTGAACGGTTCCCATGAACGTGCGGATGGTCTGATTGGTTTCCTCGACTTTCGCAGAAATATGAGACATCTTGTCTCCGATCCGGACGACTTCATTCTTGGCCACATCAATCTGCTCATTTGCTTGCCGTTCCAGCTGGCGGAGCGTCTCCCGCATCCGTTCCGCGCTGTCCTTCACGGCATCGATATCCTGCAGCTGGCTGCGCATGCTGCGGATCATCTCGCTAATGTTGCTGCTGACACGCTGTGCGGAAGTAACGGTGACGGCGGTGGTGTCGTTCATTACCTGTTGGCTGGAAGAAACATCGCCTGCCGTCAACTTCACCTGCATCATGATGCTTTCCAGCGAATCGATCATATTGTTGATCCATTTGGCTAATTCGCGCGTTTCATCCTGATCGAATTGGCGGGGGTCCAGCCGCTGCGTCAGATCTCCGCTGCCTTCGGCATTCATGCGGATAAAGCGGTTGAAGCTGCGTAGACGATCCGCGATTCGTCCAATTTCTTTATGGCCGACCAGGGAAGAGGTGAGAAGGCCGGTGACCAAGCAGGCTAACCCTCCCGCCGTGGCTGCGAATGCCGGAGATAAATAAACAGCCGTAATAAAAACAATGACAGCCGTCAGGAGGCTCGAGATAAGGGTAGACAAGCCATGGAGCTTAGCATGTCTGAAGCGAATGCCGCGAATACGGTAAACCTCTTCGAGATCCCCTTCGCACATCATCCCCCAAACATCCGGACAATGGGGCAGGCGGAACGTCACACCTTTGCCGATCACCGGAATGTGGCGGTAATCGGAATATCCGGGGAAGTCCACGAACAGATTGCTTCCGTTCGCGATGGTGTTGGCTACGCCTGGATGAAGCTGACCCGTTGCCGGGTCGGTGAACATCAGCTCGAGCTCCGTATGTTCCTGAACCGACACGGTCCCCCAGTCGGTCGTTACGCCGTCCTTCAGGTTCTCCCCGTGTGTGAAGGTCCGGTCTTCAAACCGGCTTCTGGAAAGGGCCGTGCCCGGAGCAATATGGCGATTCATCTCGGGCTTGGCCATGAATATATAGTTGTCGCCGGAATCGGGATAGACGTGGCCGGATTCCCGCTGAATCAAATCCCCGATCACGTCGTTTGGCACGCGGCCGCACAGAATGCCGACGAAGGTATCGTTGACGTAAACGGCATTCATGAACAGCAGCGTCATTTTGTCGTGAAAAGCAGAGGAGCGGGGACCGATAGTGAACGTGATGGAATCCGCATACGGCCCGAAGAGCAATTTGCCGGTATCCGAGCCGGCGAGATGAATGATTGCCTGTCCCAATGGACTGCTCTTGCTGTAGCTGGTTCCAACGTGCGGAGCGTATGTAGAGTACGTGACCTCACCCGAAGGGTTCAGCAAGAATAATTCCGTGAAATCGGCAGCGCGCGAGTACAAAGCGGAGAAGAGCTGCTCCTGGTTCAATGGGGCACTAGTAGATAAGAGATGAGAATGCTCGCCGCCGACTGTTGAACCATGGGGCTTGTCCTTGTCCAGCTGCTCCTTCAGTCGATCCAGATGTCCCCAATATTCATGGCTCCAGGAGAACAGCAGCTCTTTGCGCGTCTCGGCGATGCCTTCGAATATGTCTTCGATGTCTTCCTTCAATTTACGATTCAGACGCCATGAAATCCAAAGCGGAAGTCCTTGGCGATACCCAAGCCAGTCAAACATAACGATCTCCCCCAATTCCCATTTGATTGATCTATCTTTATGTATGTTAGATATACTACCATAATTTTCGGAAAATTTGACTAGAAATTTTTAAAAAAATGATGCTATTTTCATATTGATGTCAGTTTTCATGACATAAATATGGGTTTAAAGGCCTGGGAGTTGGATTCTGTAGGCTAGACGCCCAACAAAAAACAGCTCCAATTTAAAGAGCTGTTAAATAACTTATAATCCCGTCAGCAATGGCTTCGGCAATCATCATTTGGCCGTTACGGCTAGTCAACAATTTCCGGTCCTCCATATTGCTGAGGAAGCCGGTTTCCACGATGACGGCAGGTACTTGGGTTTGATTGAGCAGATAATAAGGCTTGCCTACCATGATGCCATTGTTGCTGCGATATACCAGATTCAACTGTTCCTGAATGGTTTCCGCGAGCAAGGTGCTTCGGCCCTCGGATTGATGCAGTACGATGCCTCCGCGCTTGGACGCATTTTTCCCCCAGTTCACGTGGACGCTGACTACCAGCTTGGTCGGGATTTCGCTGCTGAGTTGCTTGCGCTGCGACAGATCGCGGCGATGCCTGGAGGAGCTTCGATGCCAGCGGTTATCGTCGCTTAGCGCGTAATCGGCGTCGCGATTCAGCACGGCATGATAGCCTTCCTTGCGTAGCAGCATGAACAGTCTGCGTGAAATGGCCAGATTGATATCTTTTTCGAGAATGTCTCCATGCGACGTTCCGCCGTCGATTCCGCCATGGCCCACATCGATCAGCACGACATCATGTGCAAATGGGTGGAGGTGTTTAAGATGTGATTGGTCGATTTCCCGTCCTGAGGAATGGGTTGATTCCGGCGTTTCGGACATAAGCTGGGCTGCCGGCATCACTTTCGGATGAACGGCATGTGCTGGAAGCTTCAGTGCCTGCTTCTTTACTGGGCTTGCTTCCGTGACAGAACCGGGGAGTACCAGCGTCAAGAGAAGCAAACATACTCCTGCTGACTTAATCATGATGGATTCCTTCTTTCACGTAAAATTTCGGCTTTATTAGAATGTGCATTAGGCAGAAAAATCATGCCGTTAAACAGGAGTCTAGAATCGGTCTGAATGGAGCACACTGATACTGGGAAGTGGATAAACCATAAGGAGTTGATTCGTATGGCAAGCGGAGATGAATTGATCAAATATATTACCGAACGCGTGGTTAACTATATAGATACGCCTAAGGAAGTTCGGCGCAGGGCGAAGGTGAAGGAATCCTGGACCACAAGGTGGTTTGGCATGATTCCGTTCTCCATGTCGCTGTGGAAAGACGACGTATCCTCCAAGCGCAAAAAAAGGCAAAAGTAAAGCTGCTGCTGTTCATTTGCTGTATGTTCCTTAATGAAGTCAGCTATTGTACAGCGTGCGCACGGCACCCTGTGCAGCCAGATGCCAGACTTGGGGCATGTTTTTGCATTGTATTGGCTGGCAGTCTACGCTTGGAAGTACGGAAGTACGCACTGAAAAAAACAGGTGAAACGATAAAGGACGCGGGCCCTGATAAGGGCCGCGTCCTTTTGTCCGTCTGGGATGCTGAAGGCATGAGGGCTTGTGGTTGGTTCGCATGAATGACGGACTTGTTAGCCCGCTTACTTGTACTTTCGCGTCATTTGGGTTGAGCATAGAACTGGCCTTGTCCGATCAAGCGAGATGCCGGCAGGAAGCGGAAGGTATCTGTGTTCCGCAATGGAACCGACACATAGAGCGCTGCCGAATGCTTCTGAATCCCTGTCGACCAGCGGTGCCACCCGTTTAAGGTAAAAGGGGCTCCGAAAGCGGCGTTGCTATTTTTGGACTTGAATATCAGGCTGGAGTGCTCCTGCAGCAATTTACGCAGATCGGCGCTGCTTCGGGCCGTCAGATTGCTTGAGGCCAGCCATAGCAAATTATCGTAAGGATCCCGGGAATCGCCGGCTGCAATGGTTGGCGCACCGGCAATCCAGCGAGTGGATGAAGTTACCAATCCTTTGCTTGCCGCTGGCATCGAAGCCGATACCGGCTTGACCGCCGTCGTTGTCTGCTTGAGTTCAGCCGGAAGGACTTCGCTATTCAGTGCACTGATATAAACCGGCTTCTTGCCGGGAAGCTGAACCTGCCAGACAGGGGATACGTCATACAGCTTGCGCACGCTGCTTCCCTTCGGCAAAGATCCGCCGGCCTTCAGAAATCCCTCGGCCGCAAGCCGTTCATTCAGCGGTGCTTGACTGAAGGGAAGGGTGGAGCCGATCCCGTATTCGCTCAAGATATATCCACCGTCTTCTCCTGCGCTGATAATCATGTAGCCCTGAGGCAGTCCCTGATCGGAAATCGTGACCAGCCAGCCGTGCGTGCCCGGACCAAGTGGGGTGAATTCCAGCTCTGCTCCGTCCCAGGCAGTAAATGGCGCATGCACCGATAGTTGATCCACGGTCTGTTCTGCAAAGTCTACCAAACTTTCCGGTACTTGAGCCCGGGCGCTGCTGTAGGCGAGGCTGGATGCAGACTGGACAGCAAGCAGAGCGTCTGCCGCACTGACGGCGCTCGCAGGATTGGGGGTGTCTGCTTCACGAGCCGCAGCCATGCCTGCCTGCGGGTGGGTCGTGCTGAACCACAGGAGTGCCGTTACGATGACGGAGGCAGACCACCTTCGATATTGGATAAAGCGTTTGTTGTCGATTGATTTAGGTTTGCGCTTGTTGTCCTTGTCATCCTGGTAATGGGGTTCCATGTTCCACAGCTTCAAATCGCTAACCGCCTTTCCTTGGCCCTTACGCGCCATGGATGTGATGGAATCATCATATCGGACAAGCTCTGCAAAGGCTGTTGCAAGCTGTCGCGGCAGGGGAAGGGAGAATGGTTCTTTTTTTGCCTGCTTTTGTAGAGAGGCGTCATGAAGACGCGCCCACGGGCGAACACAGATGAAACAGACCGCAGGTTATGGCGGACAGGCTCACTTTCGGCTCGTACTGCCACTGCATTTCCGACCGGCGGTTCTTGTACTGCTCCTCGATTTGCGCCTTTTTCTCTTCGTCCTGCTCTTTGAGCAAATCCTCGTAGTAGCCGTCGATGACCACCAGCTCGTCTTCGAGGCGTTCCTTAGCTTTCGCCGCCCAATCGTAATCCAGCTTGCTCAGTTTGTTGATCAGATGATTCTCCAGGGCAGCTACGGCCTGCTCAAGGGTGAGAGCCGCCGGTCTGACGTGAACGCTCTCGGGCAGGCGTGGAGTCAATTCGCGCCCATGCAGAATGGCGGGGAAGTCTTCGGTAATCGCGCGGCTGGACAGCGAGATTCCGAGAAAAAACAATTCCTCCCGCTTCAGATCGCAGCTGAACTCCACCTTGAAGCAGACGCCCAGCCACTGCTCATAAGGCGTGGAACGGCCCCGGGGACGCGGTTCTGCATCCCGCTGCTGGAACAGATACACGCATTTGCCCTCTTCGCGGGAGGCATTCCAAATCTGGGCCAGCCGGCTGCTGCCGTAGCCGATATTCTCCCGCTGAATCCGGCCTGGCCCCAAGATCGGCAGTACCGGGGCGTTCCCGTAATAGCGCGCCAGCAGCGGATCCTGTGCAGGTGCGTTAAGCTGGGTTTTGGCTTTGGCTTCTTCCGCCTTGGCGAGCCGTTCGTCGTATTTTTCCGGATCAAACACGAAGTTGAACGACAGCGTTTCGGCGGGAGCCCCGGTACGTTCCACGAACCCCCAGTAATAGGGGCGGTTGGTGAGCATTTTGTCTGCCTGTGGCGACAGTTTCACGGTGACATGCTCGGGCGATTTTTCGATGACGGTGCATTCGGTGGCTTCCAAATAGGCCATGAAGTGCTGCTGCACCTCCTGCGGCGTCATGGTCATATTAGGCTTCTTCCTCTCTGAGAGTTTCTTCGGCCGCGCTTTCCAGCTCGACGTCCTGCTTGATATGGTGAATGGAGTCGCCCAATGTGCTGATGCGCTGGCGGATTTCATCATCATTGCAGGACTCCAGCATGATTTTGTACAGGCTCTTCTCGATCGATTCCTTCTTCTCGAAGCGCTCCAGGATAACGTCAAGCCCGCCGATGACCATCTCGAACATGTTGATCTTCTCGTGCAGCAGGTTCAGGATATGCTCCTCGATGGTTCCCGAAGTCGACAGGTTGTAGATCTTCACGTCATTGGTCTGGCCTAGACGGTGCACGCGTCCGATCCGCTGCTCGACCCGCATCGGATTCCAGGGCAGATCAAAGTTGATCATATGGTGGCAGAATTGCAGGTTGATGCCTTCGCCGCCGGCTTCCGTCGCGATCATGACCTGCGCCTTGCCGCGGAAAAGGTCCATCATCCAGTCCTTCTTGCCGCGGTTCATGCCGCCCCGGTACGGGACGGAGACCAGCCCGTGATCGCGGAAATAATTGAGCAAGTATTCCTGCGTGGCCCGATATTCCGTGAACACGATGACCTTCTCGTTCATTTGCTGAATGAGCTCGATGGCTTTTTCCGCCTTGGTGTTTGCTTTGATGGCCTTAATGAGATAGACGAGCTCCCAAATTTTATCGCGCAGCGGAGAGTCCTCCGGCAGCTTCTTGGACAGATTAACAAGGGTCACGAAGACGGCATCCCGGCTGCTGCATACTTCCCGCTGCAGGGTGACGAGCGACAGCATACTGCTTAAATTTCCCCCAGCTGCCTGATACTGATCTTTGACGAAGGACGTAACGCCGTCGTATAATGACTGTTCTTCAGGCGAAAGGCTGAGTCCCACGTTGCGGACGGACCGCTTCGTGAACTTCACTTCGCCTTCGCCCCGACGGTTTCGGATCATGACCTTGGACAGC
The DNA here is from genome assembly GCF_038007545.1 of Bacillus sp. FSL K6-6540. Classification (NCBI taxonomy): domain Bacteria; kingdom Bacillati; phylum Bacillota; class Bacilli; order Caryophanales; family Bacillaceae; genus Bacillus; species Bacillus sp. FSL K6-6540. Next base: position 5,168,485 of record NZ_JBBOXH010000001.1, on the reverse strand, counting down.
TCATCCTTGAGCTGGTCCTGGTTCTTCGGTCTTCGTTTATCCACGACAAAATTAGCGGCAAACTGTCCCTGGCCGCCAAGCTGGCCCGGTTTCAGCAGCGTGATGAGATTGAAGAGCTCGCTGAGGTCGTTCTGCACCGGCGTGGCGGTGAGCAGGAGACAGTATTTTTTGCGCAGCTTTTGGATGAATTGATAATTGGATGTTTTCTTGTTCTTGAGCTTGTGCGCTTCATCGATGATGAGCATGTCGTATTCCTGGTTCAGCAGAATCTCCTGATGCGGATCGCGCTTGGCCGTGTCCATGGAGGCGACAACGATGTCATTGCCCCAGGAGTATGCTTTTTTCTGCGCGACCGCGGGAATGCCGAACTTGGAGTTCAGCTCGCGGACCCATTGCAGAACCAGGGAAGCAGGTACGAGAATCAGCACTTTGGATACCAGTCCGCGCACGATGTATTCTTTTAAAATAAGACCGGCTTCAATCGTCTTGCCAAGTCCCACCTCATCCGCCAAAATGGCTCTGCCCGACATCTCGAACAAAACGCGTCTTGCGGTATCGGTCTGATGGGGGAGCGGGGATAAACCGCCAAGGTGCTTGAGGCACTGCAGTTCTTCAAAGCTTGTAACGAGGCGCGATTTCTCGCCCTCAACGGCAAGCTGGGCCAGACGATAGTCACCCCAAGGGCCTCCTTTGTCCAGTCGGCCAGAGAGATCGTCAAACCAAGAACGGTCGATCTGCAATGGAACGGGAAGGCGCGGGTCGAAAATCATGCCTGAGTCGGCAGATGGCTGTTGGTTCATGTCGATCTCCTCCTGTGATGAAAGATTCCGGGCCAGCGGTGTATATGTAGTATGGACGAAAAAAGAAGTCTTCATAACCTTGCACGGATTCGGCAGCCGCGGAATACCTTATAGAGCGCACGGCTGCTGGAATTGGATATTTTCATCCTTTTTTTTCATAGGGATCAGCGAAAAAGAGAGCGAGAGGAAGAAAGCGGAAGCTTGCGCGCGGGAGCTTGGAACTGTCGGCTTAATTTTCATATTATCGGCATAGTTAACCTATATATAGTGTAGTATAATGAATAAATAGCACTATATGTGGTGTGTATAGTGGTTTTGGATGTTTGACCGGCTACATAACAGGTTATGTTGTTGGTGAGCACATACTTGGGAATCTTTTAAATTTTATATCTTATATAGGAGGTAGTTGCACTTGAGTACGATGCAGAATCAGCGGCTGGAAGGTTTAAGCGAGAAGATCTTTTTGGACCGGTATGCCTGGAAGGATGCGGACACCAACAACGCCAAGGTCGGCGACGTGGTGCTCGTGCTGACAAAGGATGATCCTAAATTTCCGACCAAGGAAGTTGGCGAAATCGTGAAACGCGAAGGCCGCAAGGTCACCGTGAAGACACGGAAGGGCGAGCTTGTGGAGTCGGATGTGGAGAAGCTGACGTTAACCATCGAGAAAACGCCGGAAGAAATGTGGGATCGACTCGCGGCCGCCATGTCATCGGTTGAGGCAACGCCGGAACTGCAGGAAGAGTGGCGCGGGAAATTCCGCGAGATTCTGGATGATTGGAAGCTGGTCCCGGGCGGACGGATTGCTGCCGGAGCGGGTGCAAGCGATGAATTGACGCTGTTCAACTGTTACGTCATTCCTTCCCCGAAGGACAGCCGGGGCGGCATCATGGAAACCCTGAGCGAGATGACCGAGATCATGGCGCGCGGCGGCGGTGTCGGCATCAACTTGTCTTCCCTTCGTCCTCGGCGCGCGATCGTGAGAGGCGTGAACGGATCCTCCAGCGGTGCGGTATCGTGGGGCGGATTGTTCAGTTATACGACAGGCCTGATCGAGCAGGGCGGAAGCCGCCGCGGCGCGCTCATGCTGATGATGAACGATTGGCACCCGGACGTGGAGGATTTCATTACGGTGAAGCAGACGATGGGACAAGTCACGAACGCGAACCTGTCGGTATGCGTCAGCAACGATTTCATGAAAGCCGTGAAGGAAGACCTGGACTGGGAGCTCGTGTTCCCGGATACCACCGATCCCGATTACGATGAGCTGTGGGACGGCGATTTGGATAAATGGAAGAAAGCCGGACGCCGCATCATTCCATATAAAACGGTTAAAGCACGCGAGGTATGGCACACCATTATCGAGTCCGCATGGAAATCGGCAGAGCCGGGCGTCGTCTTCATGGAATACTACAACCAGATGTCCAACAGCTGGTATTTCAACCCGATCATCTGTACCAACCCTTGCGGCGAGCAGGGACTTCCGGGCTGGGGCGTATGCAACCTGTCCGCGATGAACCTGTCGAAGTTCTACGATGAAGCGAATCATGACGTCGCATGGGATGAGCTGGCTACGACGACGCGTTACTCCGTGCGTTTCCTGGATAATGTCATCGACCGGACGCCTTACCATTTCGAAGAAAACGAATTGAACCAGAAAAAAGAGCGCCGCGTAGGCCTCGGAACGATGGGTCTGGCCGAGCTGATGATCAAGCTGAACATCCGTTACGGCAGCCCGGAATCGCTGGAGTTCCTGGATAAGCTGTATGGCTTCATCGCGCGCGAAGCGTATCTTGCATCCGCGGATATTGCCGAGGAGAAGGGCTCGTTCCAGGCATTCAATGCCGAACTGTATCTGCAAAGCGGCTTCATGAAAAATATGGCCGAGGTGTATCCGGAAGTTGCCGAAGCGGTCCGCAAAAAAGGGGCCCGCAACGTTACCGTCATTACCCAAGCGCCGACGGGAAGCACGGGTACGATGGTTGGAACTTCGACGGGCATCGAGCCGTACTTTGCCTTCAAATACTTCCGTCAAAGCCGTCTCGGCTTCGACGAGCAGTTCGTGCCGATTGCTCAGGATTGGCTGGACAGCCATCCGGGCGAAGAGCTTCCGGACTATTACGTCACCGCGATGAGTCTCTCCGCCGAGGATCACATCCGCGTGCAGGCGGCGATTCAGCGCTGGGTGGACAGCTCCATCTCGAAGACGGCGAACTGTCCGTCCGACTTCACGGTTGAAGATACGAAACGCCTGTATGAGCTGGCATTCGATCTGGGATGCAAAGGCGTTACAATCTACCGCGACGGCAGCCGCGACGTGCAGGTCTTGCAGACGGAGAAAAAAGAAGACAAAGCCGCCGAAGCGACAACAGCTTCTACCGCGGAAGCGGCGCTGGAGCAAAGCGCGGCAGGCCAAGCCGCTGAGGAAACGGCGAGCGTGGAGCCGGCTGCTGCAAGCGTGGCTGTAACAGCCTCACCGAGTAAGAGCGGGCTGGATAAACAATACAAGAAGCGTCCGCAAGTGCTGCGCGGCGCAACCTATAAAATGAACACGCCGTTCGGCATGGCCTACATCACAATCAATGATTTGGACGGCATTCCAAGTGAAATCTTCCTGAACGTCGGCAAAGCCGGATCGGATGTGTTCGCGATGGCGGAAGCCCTCGGCCGCGTATGCTCCCTGTTCCTCCGTTACGGGGACCACGGCAATAAGGTGGAGCTGCTGATCAAGCACCTCAAGGGCATCGGCGGCACCGGCGCGATCGGCTTCGGCGCGAACCGCGTGGAGTCCATCGCCGACGCCGTGGCGAAGGCGCTTGAGACGCACGTGGCCAACAACGCCGAGGCGGATCATGACCATGATCCGGCACCGGTTGCAGCCACGATGGCGCCTGCCGATGCAGGCGAAGGCGGGGCAACGGCAGCTGCGGGCCACGGCGGACATGGCGCGCACGCAGGCGGCAGCATGTCGCTGGATCTGTGCCCGTCCTGCGGCGGGGCGTCCTTGATTAACATCGAGGGATGCAAGACGTGCGGGAACTGCGGGTATAGTAAGTGCTCTTAAGGAAGTCGTAGGGAAGAGCTCCCTCCGAAATTTGATTTTCCCGCGCAAGCTAACGAATATGATAGATCAATAAAAAAACAGCGGCAGTCAGGACTTTATTTTCTCGTCCATGGCTGCCGCTGTTTCCATAATTAGAGTATGGAATAAAACGCTTGCACCATTCGTAACGTATATATTAAACATATTGAATGAAATGTGGTGATTCAATTGAGCTCTACGGAAAGAATGCCATTGTATCAAAGGGTTCAAGAGTATATACGCGACTTGATATCGTCGCAGGTCCTGAAGGTTGGAGACCGTATACCTACGGAAAAGGAACTCATGGAGCGTTTTGGAGTAAGCAAGATTACGGTCGTTAATGCCCTGGCCGGCTTGGTTAACGAAAAAATCATAACCAGGGTGCCCGGAAAGGGGACTTTTGTAAGCGAGCCCGAATCTCAAATGCCGGCCACTCCTCCTATAAGTACCGCAAAACCTGTCCATAAGACTAGCGGAGAAATGGGGACGCGGTTGATAGGGCTCATTATGCCCAGCATTTATGATTATTTTACGATTCGGCTTATACAAGGTATTCAGCAAGCACTGAATGAGAACGATTACCGCTGCGTTATCTATTTATCAGAGGGCGATATTGATAAGGAAAAAGAGGCGATCCAGACATGCAGTAACATCGGAGTGGAAGGGTTATTGATTTTCCCGGTGGACGAGGAATTATTCAACGAGGAAATATTAAGCATGAAATTTGCGGGGTTTCCGTTTGTTCTCATCGACCGTTACCTTCCCGGGGTGGAAACGCATTATATCGCATCGGACGGCAGGCTTGGCGCTAACATGGCGGTCAATTACCTGTGGGAGCTGGGGCATCGTGATATCGCCATCTGCTCCGATTCGCCCATACAAACCGTAACCGTTCAAGAACGGATCGATGGATATATGAATGCCTTCAAGGAAAAGGGGGCACTCATTAACCCTGCCCATATCGTAACCGGTTTTGAAATCGGAAGCCTTGAGCAAACCCATCCATTGTACCGCTATATCAAAAATCGAATGGCAACGGCTTATATTACGCTTAATGGAATTCTTGGAGTAAAAATCTATCAGATTGCGCGTCAAGCCGGATTGAAGGTGCCTGAGGACATTTCCATTATCAGTTTTGACGATCCGACTTCCATCATCGAAGGATATAGCACGTTCACGCACGTTAAACAGTTTGAACGAGACATGGGCTACCGTGCAGCTTACACGCTGCTTGAGGTGATTAACAGTGAAGACGGGCAACACGGAAAATTCGTTAAAACCCTAGTGGAGCCGGAATTGGTCATTGGCGAGACGACGGGAAAAAACCTTTCATCCACTTCATGATACCAACATCTGCTTCTTCCTATATATGCAACCTAATAACGAGTCCGATGCGCTTTCTATTCGAGCCTGACAATGGAAGCGATGGCTGCGCGGACTCTTTTACTAGGTCAGCCATAACTTCCTCTCATGAAATCCCACCCCATAATAGTTTCCCAAAATCAAATCAATAAAGAAATCCAACAGAAGCTCTTCCATCCATTCGCAGGTCGCTACATCTCAATATCATACTTTTGATCAGACCCTTTTTTATAAGGATATATTGAATATAATGTAACCTTGCCTAGGAATAAGAACGCCTCAAAAGAAGGAAGGGAAAAGGGCTCTTCCCCTGTTTATCTATCCCCTAAGGTTACTTTTTACCCAAATGAAGAAATTGTGGAATGTTTCCTACATCATATTGAATATATTTAAACTATAAAATTGAAACCGCTTGCAGTGAAGGAGGGGGAGACAGTCGCTATATACCGTACGACGAAGATGTAGGAGGTGTTCGGAGAATGGTACCAAAGGGTGCTCTTATCCCTGGATTTGAGCAATTAAAAAAGAATAAGAAATTAACTAGAATATGGTATTTCAGGCATATATATTTATTTTTGCTTCCTGCGATCATCTGGTTCCTGGTGTTTGCTTACTATCCGATGTACGGCATTATCATCGCATTCAAAGACTACAAATTCAATTTGGGGATATTGGGGAGTCCGTGGGCGGGCTTTAAATATTTCGAGCAGTTTTTAAACGATTCCAGTTTTTATGATGTGCTCCGAAATACGTTATCCATTAGTGCCCTTAAACTTATTTTCGGATTTCCAGCTCCCTTGATCCTAGCCTTAATGCTCAATGCCGTCATGCACAAAAAAATCAAACGAGTGTTTCAAACGATTTCCTATCTTCCGCACTTCGTTTCGTGGGTCGTTGTCGTTACCTTGCTTCAAAAAATCCTGTCTCCGAACGTAGGGCTTATCAATGACATTCGGTACCAAATGGGTTTGGATCCCATCTTTTTTATGGGAAAGCCGGAATTATTCTATCCATTGGTCCTCATATCCGACATCTGGAAAGGTGTAGGCTGGGGTTCGATCATTTATTTAGCCGCGTTAACGAATATCGATCCACACTTGTATGAAGCAGCGGAAATCGACGGGGCTGGAAGGTGGAGCAAACTATTTAAGATCACGCTTCCATGTCTTACGCCAACGATCGCCATATTGCTTATTTTCTCACTCAGCGGAATACTGAACGCGGGATTTGACCAAATCTGGCTGATGCAGTCCCCGGCAACCTTAAGCGTCTCGGAGATTTTGGACACTTATGTCTTAAAAACAGGCCTCCAACAGGGGCAATTAGCATATTCCACGGCCATCGGTTTATTCAAATCTGCGATCTCGCTGCTGCTCATTGTTGCTGTCAATAATATATCCAGACGCGTGAGTAACGTATCGTTATGGTAATCAGCTAGCACTGAAGATGAGGAGGTGTGTGTTATGGGTGCAAGTAGGCTGTCGCCGGCAGACAAAATGTATATGACGCTTAACTATGCGGCGCTGCTTTTATTCTGCGCTACGGCGCTATATCCATTTATCTATTTTCTAGCCCTGTCTTTCAATGACGGTTACGATGCGATGAAGGGGGGAATCTATTTTTTCCCTAGAGTGTTTACATTAGAAAACTATGCAAAAGCTTTTAGCAACACTTTGATCCTAAATTCCTTCTATATTTCCATTACCCGAACCCTTGTGGTTACGGTTGCCTCCGTGTTTTTGACGGCCTTATTAGCCTACGCCCTTTCGCGGAAAGGTTTGCCGGGAAGAAAATACATCGTATTCTTCTTTTTCTTTACCACGTTGTTCAGCGGCGGACTGATTCCGACGTTCATCCTGTTTCGGCAAATCCACATCCTGGATACGTTTTGGGTGCTGGTGCTGCCGTCCCTATATAACTTTTTCAATGCGATTATCATGAAAACCTTCTTCGACGGGATCCCTGAAGGTCTGTCGGAATCCGCTCGAATCGACGGCGCAAGCGAGTTGTCGGTATTTGCCAGAATCATTCTGCCTCTATCGATGCCGGTGCTTGCTACCATTGCTTTGTTTGTCGGGGTGGGCGTGTGGAATGACTGGTTTACCGGTCAGTTTTTCATACAGAATGAAAAGCTGCAGCCTGCCGCTACGTTCCTGAACAAGATGATCAGCGAAGCGTCTTTCCAGTCGATGACGTCGTCGTCGGGAAATAGCGGATCCGCCATACAAAACATGACCGAGACGCAGATGGAACTGCGAGGCGTAACGCCGGAAGCCTTGCGGATGACATTCGTCATCATTATAACGACGCCGATCATCTGTGTGTATCCGTTTCTTCAGAAATATTTTGTGAAAGGCGTACTGGTAGGTTCTCTTAAGGAGTAGTCGGTATAAAAGGCTATGCCTTTTATATAAAAAAACTTCCAATGGAAGGGGATTGTAGGATGAGGAAGAACAAGCGCAGGAGTGTTCTTGGCATGACACTAATCGCTTTACTGCTTCTAGCAACCATGACGGCATGTACGGGAAAAGGCGGAGGGGAGGATGCAGGTACGGTTGACACAGGTCCGAAGGAGCAAGGTACTGAAGAAATAAAACCGGTGACCTTGTCTTTCCTCAGTGCTTGGAACGGTGGCGGAGCCGGTTTCCCGCAGGACCAGGAGAATAATCCCGTAGCCCAACAAATCAGGGAAAAAACCGGGGTCACGTTGAAACTGGAATCCATCACAACAAGCGAAGTAGAAAAGCTAAACACCATTTTTGCTTCCGGTACGGTTCCGGATATCGTTAACGCACCTTTCTGGTCTACGACAGGAGGAGAAGGACAAGTCATCAAGAAGGCGGCCATGGAAGGGCAGCTTCTGGATTTAACCCCTTATCTCGATAAATACCCGAATATTAAAAGACTTGTGACTACCGGGATCGCGAAGGATTTTGCCGAGTTCGATCTCAATAGTCCCGAATTTGAAGGCAAGACGTATCTCATTCCTACGGAGACCCCGGACGGTACCCCTGAGAGCATTCATAATTGGAATTACGGCCTTTTTGCCAGGGGAGATATCCTGAAAGCTTTAAATGTAAAAGCGGAGGATATTGATACGCAAGAAGAACTAGTTGATCTATTGATCAAGATTCGAGATGGCGGTTTCAAGGATATTGGCGGGAAGCCGGTCATCCCTGCCGGAACCATGTGGAACGGATGGGATTACGGCCAATTCCTTGCCGGATGGACGGATTACACGATTTCGGACTACCGTGAAGTGGATGGCAAACTGATTCACTGGACGCAGTCCAAGGATCATGAAGCTAGATTGTTATACATGAGAAAGTTATTAACGGAAGGTTTGTTTGATCTTGAAGCCTTCAACAATACGAGTACAACAGCGAATGAAAAGCTGACGACGGGCAAGCTTGCCGTATTCGGAGCCCAGCCTATGTTAGCGGATTTACAAAAAACGCTGTATAAAACGAATCCGGAAATGCAATATGAACTACTCGGACCGATGAAGAATAAGAGCGGAGAGATTCGAACGCAAGTGGAAAAGCCCGGCCGTTCCGGATTCCCTGCCCTTTTCTTAAGCGCTAACATCAAAGATCCCGATGCGGCCTTGCGGTACATTGATTATGTCAACAGCGAAGAAGGCCGATTGCTTGCGTATTTCGGGATCGAAGGAACGCACTACAACATGGAGAACGGGATACCTCAATGGATTCCGGATGTGAAAAAACAATTCGATGAAAACCCGGATCTGAAGAGAGACGCAGGGCTCAATTATCTTCCAGGCAGGTTCATCGGGGCATTCTCCAATGAAGTCACTTGGCCTACGCCCGAAGATCAAAAAACGGAGTGGCAAAAGCTGGAGGAGAGCTTCTCGGCAAGATTGCCGATCAAAATCATAGACAAGGTAAGCGCCAGCTACCTTGCAAGAGAGTGGCCTAAATATCAGGAATATATCGATAAAACCAGCAGTTTGAATTTCGATGAGGAATTTAAGAAAGCGTTTTTTGCAGGGTCAGATGAAGAAGCTCTCAATATGCTTCATAGCGTTCAAGAAAAATTCAGAGCGGCCGGCGTGGAAGAAATGGCGGAGTTCGTGGCTCAAAAAGCTGCAGAACGAGATGATGTCGGGTTCTAGTGAAGATGTTTGCGGGATGGTGTCACTGCCATCCCGAATATTTCATGAATATTAGGTCAGTCGCAAGAGAGGGGACAACTCATGTTAAACCCGGTCGTTTCAGCAGGCGCATTCACTGAACTCGATAAGTTTATGTTCGAATCGTGGGGTTATTTTGTCATTCCGAATGTGCTGTCGAAAGAGGAGGTCAAAGAATGCCTGCAGGCATCCATTCGAATTCATGAAGCGGCAGGTACAGTCGGTTGGGGTCAAGTCGGCCGAGGGTATGAGTCTGAACACGCTCTTGAAAACTTAATGGATCATCCATCGGTTTTACCGAAGATAAGGGGCTTACTTGGCGATCGATTCATTATGCAGTCCGGGTGGAATACGATGCAGCCGGCAAGGGGGAGGATGGGAGGCTGGCATCAAGACGGATCCAGCGCTTTCGATTTTAAGAATCTGGGGTACCCAGTCCCCCTTATTCAGCTCCGTGCTTCATTTTTATTGACCGATCAGGAAGAACCCGGCATGGGGAATATGGAGCTCATTCCAGGCAGCCACCGCAGTCTCGTTCCACTACCGGATTCGATCCGGACTGCAAATTCGGGTACGCCGATCAGCCATGTGATATGTGCATCTGCAGGATCAGTCCTGGTGTTTCACAACGCCGTGTGGCATCGGGCGCACGAACATAATTGGGATTACGACCGCTATACCATGCATTACATCTATAGCCCTCCGTGGGTAAAGCCCTCGGACCGTTTTCATAACGATGTCAACTTTATGCAAAGAACTACGCCTGTGCGAAGAGCTTTAATGGGGGATTTTTCAAGGCCTGATGCGCCATTTGGAGCAAGTTATATGCCACCTCCCTTTGAAGAAAACTAAAATCTTGTAAAAAATATAAACGATGACGGAGGGGAAACGCATGTTGAACGTTGCGATGTTAAGTAAGTGGCATGTGCATGCAGATGATTATGCAAGAAGGTTGCTATCTCACGGTAACGTCAAACTCACGGCAGTCTGGGACGAACAGCCTGAACGGGGAAGCGAATGGGCTGCCCAATTGGGAACGGATTTTGAAGCGGATTTGGATACGCTGCTAGAGCGGGAAGACATCGATGGGGTCGTGGTGGATGCTCCTACAAGCATGCACGCCGACGTCATGGTAGCTGCGGCTGAGGCCGGCAAACACATCTTTACCGAGAAAGCCATGGCTCTTACCGTAGAAGAATGTAATCGAATTTCTGCAGCGGTACGCAAAGCAGGCGTCAAGTTCTGCATTTCATTTCCGGCTCGCACAAGGCCTCACCAATTGTTCGCGAAGCAGCTGATCGATGACCATGTATTGGGGGACGTGACGCTTTTGCGCATTCGGAACGGCCACGACGGCGCATTGAACAATTGGCTCCCGGAATACTGGTACGATGAGAAGCAAACCGGCGGCGGAGCGATGATGGATTTGGGATGTCATCCGATGTACTTAGCCAGCTGGATATTGGGTCAGCCCAAACGAATCACCTCCATGTTTCATTATTTCACCCATCGTGCAGTGGAAGATAATGCGCAGTGCTCCATTGAGTTCGTCAACAATGCGGTCGCACTGGTCGAAACAAGCCTTGTGACGTACAGAACCCCTTCTGCACTTGAGATTTACGGTACGGAGGGCACCTTGATGATCTCGGATGATACCGTTAGAGTCATCTCGAAGAAGCTCGATTCCCCCTTTTCCGGATGGATCTCACCCACTCAACTCCCTAAAGAGCAGCCGCTTCCGATCATCCAATGGGCGGATGCCTTAATTCATGACAAGCCGATGCCCTTCGGTTTGGAAGAGGGAACGAAATTGACGGAGCTATTGGAAGCGGCATACATCGCTCATAAGGAAAACCGAACGGTAGAGTTCAAATAACGCGAGGGAGGGAATTCCATGAGAACCGTAAAAGTAGGGATCATCGGTTGCGGAATGATTGCGAACGGGAAACATATGCCGTGTTTATCCAAGTTAGACAACGTACAGATGGTGGCCTTCTGCGACTTGAAGCCGGAAAGAGCAGAGGAAGCCGCGAAAAAATACGGCACGCCAGACGCAAAGGTGTTTACGAATTACAACGATCTGCTTGCCATGGAAGAGATTGAGGTCGTGCATGTGCTAACACCGAACAGCTCGCACGCGACGATTTCCATTGATGCGCTCGAAAGCGGCAAACATGTCATGTGCGAAAAACCAATGGCGGTCACAGGTGCGGAGGCCAAAGCGATGTACGAAGCCCACTTGCGAACAGGCAAGAAGCTTACCGTCGGGTACCAGAATCGTTCCAACGCCAAAAGCCAGCTGTTAAAAAAGATGATTGCCGATGGGGAACTTGGAGATATCTATTTTGCAAAAGCGGTCGCTACCCGAAGAAGAGGCGTTCCGACATGGGGCGTGTTTCTGGATAAAGAGAAACAGGGTGGCGGTCCCATGATCGATATTGGAACCCACTCCCTGGATCTGATCCTATGGTTGATGGATAACTATGAGCCGGAGAGCGTCGTCGGCAGTGTCTTCCATAAACTGAAGTATACCGAAAATGCTGCGAACGAATGGGGGGCCTGGGATCCAAACGAATTCGAGGTAGAAGATTCGGCCTTCGGGTATGTGAAATTTAAAAACGGAGCGACGGTCATCATTGAAACCAGCTGGGCCCTTAACATTGCGGAAGGTGGCGGCAACCTGCTGTGCGGAACGAAGGGAGGAGCGGATTTTGCTAAAAATGAACTGCGGATCAATGGCGAGCGGGACGGGAGCTTGTTCCTGAATAAAATCGAGGTGAATCCGAATGTACGAGAACAATTTAGGGGAGAAGAGTTGACCGATTTCGAATATGAAGCCAAACAATGGATTCACAGTATCGTGAACGATACCGAACCTTTGGTTAAACCCAGAGAGGCTATGATTGTTTCACAAATATTAGAGGCCGTGTATATATCCGCAGAAACAGGAAAAACCGTTTATTTTGATAAAGAATAAGGACGTGAAATAAAGAGCTCTTTTCCGTTGTAATATCCCCTTAATGGAGACAGTGAAAAAAGAGTCCATGGTATCATGGGCTCAACACTGTTGACTGGAGGGGATTTTTTTCTATGATGCGTCATGATCGGCAAAAGAGAGAGAAGTCTGGCTACTCGAATTTCGAAGGAGGCACGTTGTAATATTTCTTGAAGGCTTTCGAAAATGTGAACGGATCCGGATAGCCAAGGAAGCCGGCGATCTGCTGGATCGTATATTTTTTTTCGTAGAGATAATCTCTTGCTCGATTCATTTTGATTTGGGAAATGTATTGCCCTGGCGTGATGCCCACGCTTTTCTTGAAATAGGAGATAAAATACTTCTCGGAGACGCCGGCAATCGCCGCGAGCTCGTTCATCCGAATGGAACGCTGCAAGTTCGCATCCACGTATTGGAATACGTCCTGCAAGACATCCAGGCTTCCTTCTGTTTTTCTCGGCTTCCTGCCATTCAGAAATTTGCCGGTGTAGGCACCTTGCCCGTGAAGCTCGAGAATCTTAGCCATCACGACGAGAAGAGAAGCCTTTAGGTAGAGCTGGTTTCCCGACGTCCCGCTGCCTTGCTTCAATCGATGGTAGGCTTTGGTGAACAGTGTCGCCTCCTCCCGGATCAGGTCGCCCGCCACAATACCAGGGAGTTGAAACTCGCCCAAAATTCGCTGTTGTTCTCCGATGCCGAAATCGAAATGTACGTATAAGAACCGGCAAACATCCTCGGTCGTCGAGGCGATGTAGGGCATATCGGGGTAAAAAAACACCACGTCTCCCGGGACAGCCGTATGTTCGAACCCGTCGATGGTTATCTTAACCGAGCCCGATTGAATGAACCAGAGATCGTAATCGGGATGCGACTTGTGTTCGATCCAGCCCTGATCATGAGCCTGTTCTAAATAGGAGCTCATCCGGAGACTTATATACTCCGAGAGTTCGTTGATTATACTCATGTTCATTTTCTTGGCGCACATCGAATTTCCACTGTCTCCTCTACCGTATGACATTCTTGGTTTTAAGCAAGTATACTAAAGAATTTATGAGATGTGAATTATCATACTATATGACATGTTTTGATAACTATCGTACATTCCGCTTTTCGGCCACTCTCCTATAATGGACTTATATCCTATGAGGAGGGTTAATCATGAATGGTTCCAATATGCAGCAGCCGAAGGTGGTCGTCATCGGAGCAGGCAGCCTTTTTTTCGGTCGTCAGTCCATATGGCAGATGGTCCACTCCCCATACCTGAATCGGGGAACGCTTGCTTTGGTGGATACGGATGAGGAAAGGCTGTCGAAAATGGTGAGACTTGCCCAGATGGTGGCTCGGGAGAACAACGTCTCCTTGAAGGTGGAGGGCTCGACGGACCGAAGACAGGTGCTTCCCGGGGCCGACTTCGTTGTACTCAGCTTTGCCGAACAATCGGTGAAATATCGGGGTATCGATTGCCAAGTATCTTTGAAGTACGGCATCCGCATGTGCTCCGGAGATACGATCGGACCGGGCGGCATATTCCGAGCGATGCGGGAGCTTCCGGTCATCATGGAATGCGCCAAAGACATCGAGGAGTTGTGCCCCGAGGCCTGGGTGATCAACTATATTAACCCATCTACCGTCCATGGTATTGCATTGCACCGATATGCGCCGAAGCTAAAATCGTTCGCGCTGTGCGACAGCCATCATATGCCGCATAAGAAGGCCCATTATGCCGTGCGGGCCGGCATTATCGGGGACCAAAGCGAGTTCACCGCGGAGATTGACCGGAAGTTCGACTTCCGCGTCGCCGGCGTCAATCATTTTACGTGGCTGCTGAAAGCGGAGTTCGATGGAAAGAATGTCATGCCTGCGATTGCGGAGGCCATGCGCAAGGCGGCTGGCGAAGAGAACAATGGCGGCGACCACGGCGCAAAAGCGCTTCATAACGACGCCATCACGTATGAACTGTACGATATTTTCGGATACATTCCTACTTGCACGGCCCATACAAAGGAGTATGTCCGGTACTGGCAAGCTCTCGGCAAGACGCGGGACTCCATTCCGCCGTTATCGATTTGGGAGACGGAGGACCGATATCAGCGACACGACGAGATGTGGCAACAGGTGGACGACTTCCTCTCGGGGAACATTCCGATTGCCGATTACATGAGCACTTTCGGCCCGGATCATGCGACGGACATTATCGAAAATATGGTGGGAAATCTGGGGAAGCGCTTCTTCATCAACACGCTCAACCGCGGGGCGGTAACGAACATGAGCGACGGCTCGTTCCTGGAGCTCCTGTGCGACGTAAGCATGGAAGGGGCAAAGCCGGTCCACGTAGGCGAGATGCCGCGGGGAATTCGAGGCATGCAGGAGCTTGTGCTGGATACGCATGAGCTTACGGCAGAGGCCGTCGTGGAACAGAGCTACGAGAAGCTGAGGAGAGCGATGCTGACGGATCCGCTCGTGAATTCCATCAGCGACGCGGACCAGATCATCAAAGAACTGCTGGTACTGGAACGTGAGATGATCCCGGACGCTTGGTACGAAGATTGACCTGAACTCAAAGTTTATGCGGAGTACATTAAGCCCCGGTTAAAGGGAGCCATTCGTTCTAAGTGAAGCATTTGCTCTCAGGTTACCGCGGAAACTAAAAAAGCAGAGCGAAAAGACCACAAGATTCCCTAATCAGGGATCATGTGGTCTTTGGTTTAATACGGTCGAATTGCGTGGAGCCGGCATGCTTCAAGTGGCAGCTGTATTTACTTGGTAGTGTTAAGTATGGTTGAAACAGTATTTAGACAGCCGCAAAGACTCGTGTAAAACCTTATTTGTAACAGATATCAATCCAATGAAACGAATGGCAATTCCAACGCTCAGATGGGTATTGAAGCGTATTGCTGGATATCGAAACAGGAAAAACCGGTCGTTAGTGATCTTAAGAACTTGTAAATGTTTAACATTACTAATAGTATATGATTAAGAGGTGATTTTTTGTTGAGAAAGATCTGTATCATTTTCGTGTTCATTTTAAGCACCCTGACTCTCGGGTGTTCGCAACAGGAATCAAAGCCATTAGTTGTACCAAGCGAATATCAACATGCTAAGGAGATACTCGATCTTTTAAACAATGAGGGGCTCAAAATTCAAGAAATTCATAATTCTAAGTACACTGCATTCTTCAATACAAATCCTAATTACTCGATGTACATTAAATCTGATATGGGAATATTCGAACTTGTACATCTTGAACATAAGAACGGCAAGGAAATAGATATTGTAGTAGAGGAAGCAACTGATAGTGGGGAATATAAATATGTCGTTTCAGAGAATGGTGTAGAACAACTATTAATCCTAGGCTCAGAGAATTATTTTAATAAATCGGACGAATACATTACTATATCGAGAGATAAAGATTTGAATGATAAAATTAAAAAAGCACTAGAAGTTCAATAGACCTAATATGAACAACAGAAACGGACTAGTCGCGCTAGTCCGTTTCATTTTAAACTCCAAAATTCCACAATCATACTTTGCAGTGTATGCTACCTTAATCAAGTATTAAGAATTATTAGACTATTTAGTCACTAAGAGGGGGAGACTGGCGAATGAAAAAGTCACTACTTCAATGGGTTATCATGCTATCGGCAGTATACTGTATAGGACATATCTTATTTGATTTTAAAGAAACGCGATGGATGAGGATTCTTACCGGGGCAGTTGAAATATCATTCTTTGGAAGCATACTTCTCTATATTTATTTGAAAAAGCGAGAAGATAAGACGGCTCATTCAACAAAACCCAAAAAATAACCCTGCTGTTTAACTGCAGTCAGGGTAGACTTTGGTTGGCAGCTGGCGTTCGAGAGGGGATTATTGCTGATCAAATTAATTGAAGCCGAGGGAAATGAAAGGAAATTAAGTATGAAGAGATATATTGAGTTTTCTTTTTATCTACCGTTTTTTGATTTGATAGATGAAACGGACGAGATATTCAATTTAGAAGAAATAATGAGACAACTAGATATTAGTTTTAATAAGATGGAATTGTATAACCAATATTTATCTATACTATATAATATTCATTCTGGGGCAGAGATTAAAAGTAAAACAAAAGAGAGTCATGATGATTTACTGAAGTTGGAGATCAACAGCGAAGATTATCCAAAAGAAATCCGTTATGGGGATCGAAAATACATAAAAAACATTTATTATGACGCTTTATAAACATCATGTTAGCAGTTCAAGAAGGCAGGAGATACATCTATAACATAATATTCGCGTTGCGGGGGCTTACACCCCTCGATCGTCCGATGTATAATCATGGAAGATAACTCGGATGACATCGAGCCGACCTAAGATAGGAGCTATCTAAGGCCGGCTCTCGTCGTAAATAAGGAACGTTATCAGAAATTAGTGCAACTTATTAAACCAACAAATCATTTATGTTTTTCATGGGAGGTTATTAATATTGCAAAGTCCAATTGCAAGCAGGATAGATACAATCTTTATTATTGACGCATTGGGCTATTCGCCTCTCGATCCGAGTGAAAAATGGTAAAATATAGGGTTTTTATCGAAATGAAGAAGATATATAAATTCTGACGTCAGGAGAGAAAGCACATATGGGCAAGAAGAAAAAAACCTTACCGAAAAATTTTGACGAACTCATTGAAGCAGGCGATTTATCCGCATTACAAGAGGTATTTACCCGATGCGAATTGGATGCCCGTGGCGGTTACAGTAAATCAACAGCATTGGGCTTTTACCAAGTACCGAATGAATTGGTTCGCTGGCTCGTAGAACAGGGTGCTGATATCAATGCTAGAGACAATTACGGAGCAACGCCTCTGCACAAACATGCAATGAGTTGGTGTGGTCATACGGAGCTGCTGCTTGATTTGGGTGCAGATCTGGAAGCCGTTGATTATCAGAACGAGACACCGTTATTTGCCGCCGCAGGTTCATTTAAACCAAAAGCGGTTCACACGTTGGTTGCTAAAGGCGCTAATATCAGAGCAATAAATAAGATGAGACAGACTCCATTAGAAAAAGCTTTGGCCATGTGCAGGAACGCGGATATTGTCAATATGGCGGAAGTTGCCGATATTTTGCTAAACGCTGGAACCACTGTAACGCCGGAGATGCAAGACTCTATTAAGCGAATCGGAAACGACTTTGAATTTCACAGAGAAGGTTTTAATAAAGAATATTTGAATCAAACCGATGAGGCACTTTTACGTCTATATGAGCTATTTGATGTTCCTCCAGTAGAGAAGCGAAAGACGCACGACGGCGCCTCTTCGATAACAGTATCAACAAAGGGATGGCAGGCACAACATCATGAACTCTGGAATTTACTCATTCCTTCAAAAGGACATGCGAAAACCGTACAGGGTGAGGTTATCCGGATTACTGGTAAAGTGTCATATGAAATTTTAGATAATGGTGGTATGAATTGGGATCATCAATATCGTAAAATGCTCAATCGTTTGATACATTACTTTAGCTTGGGTACACCATTAAATCCCGCTTCACTTCAGGAGGCAGGAATATTAGTGAAAGAACTTCACAACGGAAATGGCAGCGATGAACCTGCGAGACTGTGCGAGCTGGCAGTGCATTGGGTTCTCAGTAATTCGAATCCTATTACTCTGGAGCAGCCTGACTATAAGCGATAACATATATTCGACTTATCCATGTATATAATAAGCATTTTTAAGCAGAATACATCCCCTTTTTCTAAGCACTTTGTAGCTAAGAAAAAGGGGATATTATTTAAATTTAATACATAAGAAATGTAAAGAACGAAGTGAAATGAAGGAACTAATGAAGTGCGTTGTAGAATTACTCGAAGAAGATATTCACATCTGATAACACCATATTCACGAAACGCGGCTTACACCCCTTGGTCTGCCAGAGACATGGAAGAAGTCATTTCAGGCAGACAACCCTGCACCACCTAAATGCATGGTAGCCAGTCGCTCTGCTCCTTTAAGGGGTTAGGATTCGTAATACAAGAACGTTATAGGAAATATCCGCAAAATATTAAAGAAAGGGAGTTTTTTATGGAGCTTCAAGAAATCAAACAAAAATTAAAAGAGACCAGAGACGAATTATTTGGAATTCTTACTGGGTTGAGCGGAGATCAATTAAACCAACAGAAAGACTTAAACAGTTGGAGTATTAGTCAGGTTTGTCAACACCTTTTTAAAACAGAGGAATTATATGTCGTAGCTATAAAGAAAGGGTTAAAGAGCAAAGAAGATTCATTTATAGAAAATAAATCAGTCGAATTTCTACTTGATAGAAGTCAAAAGCTAGAAGCTCCTGACATTGCTAAACCAACGGATGAATTTTTAGAATATGAAGAGATCATTGAGAAACTAAACAATTCAAGACAGAAGTTACTTGAACTATTAAATACAGTAGAAGACGAGTCAGTGCTGAGTAAAAGACATTTTATACACCCAGTCTTTAAAGAGATGTTATTAATTGAATGGGTTAAATCACTGTACTTACATGAACAAAGGCATATTAATCAAATAAATGAAATTATAGATAGACTTAAATAAATAAGCTGCATATTCGAAAAAAAGGTGGGTACAACCTATACCATTTTATTCATGCATCAGGCATATGGGAGTTTGACGTCGTGAATACATTAACGTTAGCTGAAATACAAAAACATAAAAGAAAGGAATTACCTTTAATGTTATATACATTAGGACAAAAAATCGGAGAAGGTGGATGCTCTGAGGTTTTCGAAGTAGGGGATAATAGAATCATAAAACTAGCCAAAGAGAATACAAGTTTCGAAGCTTTAAGAAGAGAGTATTTGAATAATTGCATCGCTTGGGAATGTGGACTCCCTATTCCTCAGCCTTTTGAGTTAACGAAAATGAGTGGAAGACCGGGGATTGTATTCGAACATATTGCAGGTAAAACTATGATGGAGCGTTTTTTTAATCAGGTTATCGTTAGCCATAACAACGAAGTTAAACAAGCGGACGTCCAGCTTACAGCTCAACTACTATTTCGCGTTCACCAAGCATTAGCTGAAGGTAAGGAATTGCCTTGCCAGAAAAGCATAATAAAATCAAACATTCTGAGTGTTAATTACCTGAGTGCCAGTGAAAAAGAGAGCGCAATTTCCTTATTAGAATCGCTAGAAACGAAACAATGCCTATGTCATGGTGATCCAAATCCACGCAACGTAATCGTTAAGGATGACGGAGAAGCAATCTTGTTAGACTGGATGAATGCAACCATAGGAAATCCTGAAGCAGATATTGCTGAGTATATTGTAATGATTCGATATGCCGTATTGCCGTCCTCCTTTCCCGAGGAAACTAGAGATATGTTTGATTCGATTCGTGAGGATCTAATTGACATATTTATAGACGAATACTATAGACTCTCTGGGATTTCTTATGATGATGTAGTGCCTTGGATAATACCGATTTTAGCAAGGAAATTGTCTGCCGATGCCATATCTGATGTTGAGAAGAAGAAGCTAGTTGCAGAGATAAGAAGAGACTTAGGGAAACAGAAAAATCGAGTGTAGGCAATTCTTTCACGCTGGGGGCCATCCGGCCCTCGGTCCGGTAGAGGGTTTTCGAAGAGGAATGGCCATACAATGCTGCGCAAGCGTACCAATCCTAACGAGTGGGGCGTCATTGCAATGTGTTGGGCTATGAATTGGCAGACTGCCCCGTCTTATTCAAGTAATCCCTTACTTATTTTCGTAATGAGATACCTGCTTATTTCTACCCATAGCCAGCTGTAGAAAAGCGAGAACACATAAACGATAGAGATCGTACTTAGGCTAACTGTAGATGAAACTGCAGGGCCCAGAACAGGAAATCGAAAAACGTATAGCAACAAAAGGATTCCCGCCCACAAAGAAAACGATCCGGCAATCACGGCTGGCAAACGTAATTTCAAATATAACAGCGAACCGCCAATCCCAAGCCCCAATAAACCTGTCGTGAAAGGAAAAACGATCAGTTCGCTTGGTTGGATAAAAAAGAGAAGCAGCATCGCGAGCAAAAAGCCGGTCAGACCGGAACCGACGGAAAGGATCGTACATAACACGATGGGGGCTGTGGCGAGGGGACTAATCAAGTAGCCTATCCCTGGCAATAAGCCTCCCATGGATTGAAAAATAGCGGATAACGAGGCAAGAAAAGCGACCGTAATCATTTTTCTTGTGGCAAATCGTGCCGCTCCAAAACGGGTGTGAATCTCTGAAACTTCTGCACTTACAGGCTTTAGCCAGTAATTTTTCATGGAATTCATCGTTCAAAAACTTCTCCTTTCAACAGCATATGGATCAGAAGCAGAGCCAGCGCAGAAAGGATCGTCATCCAATCGCGCCAACTAAACCATAAACGGCGTGCCCGGATTTTATTTCCCGGTAAGTAACAACGAGCGTCCATCGCGAGAGCCAGTTGGTTCGCACGGCGAAGCACGGCAACGAACAGAGCAACGAGAAGCTGAAGAAGAGATTGTGTTGTGGTTCGAAGACCTTCGCCTTTATAACACGCGTGTTTCACTTTTTGCGATTTCAACATGGAGTCGGTTTCATCGATAAAGAGCGGAATAAACCGGAAGGCCACCGAGATCATAAATACGAAATTCTGAACCGGAAATCGAACGAGAGTAAGCGGGCGTAGGATGGCCTCTAGACCGTCTGCCAGCTTGGTCGGAGGGGTTGTTGCATTGAGCGCTATAGCCGTTGTGATAAAAAAAATGAGCTTGCAAGGCAGGAGAATTGCATGTTTAAGATCGCCTAACAGCATGTGGAAACAAAACAGCGTGAGCAGAAGGGGAAGCAAACCCAGCAGACCGTTACATAAATAAGCTAGCGGCAACCGGGCGGCGAGAATCAACAACAATCCAACGATTGCATAGAAAACCACGCTGACCAGATCATTTGAGATGGTAACCAAAGATAAATAGGTCGCTGTGAAGATAAGTTTTGAACGAGGATCCAAGTCTTGCAAAAAAGAGCGCGTATTCATAGACGGCCCGAAAGACAGCAGCTTCAACCATTGCATGTCACAGTTCCTCCCTAGAGAGCGTTGTGATGAATGATATCAATTGCTCCTCTTTATATACACTTTCGAGCAGTTTGTTGGCGGACCGTTCTTCGAGTGAATCTATAAAACGGAGGAGAGGCGTTTTCACAAAACCGATTCGCTCCAACCGCTGCCAGTGATCCCGAATGTTACAAGGGTGGAAATCCGCGTATAATTGACCATGGTCCAACACGAGAATCCGATCAGCGTATTCGAGGGCCTCTTCAAGCCGATGAGTCATGTAGAGAACCGTCATTTTTCTCTCATTATGAACTTGCTTTATATACGATAACACTCTGCTGCGTTCCCAGTTATCCAGGCCCGCTGTCGGTTCGTCCAGAATGAGAATTTTCGGCTCCGAAACGAGTACTCCTGCCAGTGCGATCCGCCGCAATTCACCGCCGCTGATTTGAAAAGGCGACCGGTCTTTGAACTGCGAAAAGCACAGCCCTACGGCTTCCATCGTTTGTTTCACTTGCTCGGCAACCCATTCCCGCCTCGTGCTTAGTCGATGTAGTCTGGCTCCGATATGGTTGAAAACCGTATCCTCTATGACTTGGTGCTCGGGGAATTGGAACAAGAATCCGATTGTTTTCCAAAGGCGGAGACGGCCGGACTTTTTATGGACTCGGTAAGGTCCGATCCGTACTACCCCTGATTGAGGGAGGATCAGGCCTCCCATCAACTGTCCCAATGTGGTTTTTCCACTCCCGGTCGGCCCCATAATCGCCACGAACTGCCCTGCAGGAACATGCAGCGAGATCCGATCAATGGCTTTTGTATTAAAAGGGGTTCTGGCGGCAAGCATGCACTTGACGTTCTCTAAAACAATATCCATCACTCATCCCCGAATTCAAATTCATTCGTAGCAGGTACATTCAGCCCTTTTTGCTTGGCAAGATCACGCATTCGAACAGAAAACGGAGGGAGAAGGCCGGCGTCCGTAAAAACGCACGAATTTGCCGCCGCTTCTTTGGGCGTTCCATCGAACCGGATCTTGCCTTTCTGCATCACAATAAGACGATCGGCAGTGAAAATCTCTTCGACCTCATGGGTCACCTGGATAAGCGTGTATCCGTTACGATGCAGTTCGGACATAATCTCATGAATATGCCGGGCGCTTTGGGTATCGAGCATGGAAGTGGACTCGTCAACAATGATCACTTTGGGCTCCATGGCCAGAACTCCGGCAATCGCCAACTTTTGTTTTTCCCCGCCGGATAGAAAATATGGAGGACGATCTTTCAGTTCATAGAGTCCAAGCAATTGCAAGACGGATCGGCAACGGGATTCTGCTTCTTCCGGGGAAACGCCGATATTATACAAGCCAAAAGCCGTATCCTCCTGAACGGTCATGCCGACAATTTGATTCTCCGCGTTGGGGAATACCATACCTACATTTTGGCGAATATCCCATAAGTTCCCGTAGTTGCATGTTTTCTTTCCGTAAACGGCGACTTCTCCCAATGTAGGTTGGAGCAGGCCGTTAATCAATCGAACTAACGTTGATTTTCCGGAACCGTTACCACCCACGATCGTAAGCCATTCTCCTTCATCAAGGGTTAGATTGATTTCCCGAAGTGTCCAATCCTGGTGCGAATCGTACCGGAACCATACGTTATTGAACGAAATAACGTTTTCCATCATTCTGGCCGGATTTGGTTCGTTATGAATCATGGAATAATTTCAAAAACGGTACCTTGGTTAGCATCAGCCACTTTCATCGAGCCATAAACCCCTAAATAGAGTCTGGTTTGATTCAGATTCGTTCCCAGACTAACATAATACGCGGATTGAGACCCAAACGGATCATCGGTTTCAATAACATGAAAATCATTTAGCTTACCATCCGTTCTTACCTTGGTGTAAGCTAAGACCCCTCTAACGGGAAGTTGAGATTCAGGCCCTCGAGCCAGGTCGGTAAACACAACGTTTCCTGATAGAGAGGGGATTTCACATCCCATATAGGGCTGTACTCCTGTAAGTGCAGTTGCTCTAAATTTATCGGTTCGGGAATCTTCATGAAAATAACTTGTCAGAGGCTGAAGACGCCGTACGGAAGTTCTTACGGCTTCCTCGTAATAAGCAATGGTTTTCTCGTTCAAAGCCGGATTTGCAGAGCAGCCGGTTATGATCGAGGTCGGAAAAGCACCTTCCCACCCGCGCCAGCCCAAGTTAATAAATCCTTCATGATCAGGTTCCGTTTTCATTAAAGAAGCTTGTATAAGCTGAGTAACCGGTATCGGTTTATAATGAACGAACGAAAAAATCGACTCTACGAGATCCTGTCCGACATTTCCTACGTATTTGATATACTGATTGTAAAACCTTTGAAATGAAATGCCGGGTATATTGCGAACGCCTTTGGCGATTACCGTAAGCGTTTCCTGAATGGGTACGGGCAGTTCATTAAAACGCGTAACGACGGGCGGATTATCGATATACGTATTCTTAACGACATCAATTTCGATGATTTTACCTGCGATTTCCATATCGTCTTGGCTTAAATTGAACGGATCATAGCCTGATCCGCCATCACCGGTTGTCAAAACAAGCTTTCCTGTTTCAGGGGAAAAGTTTAGGCTATTGACACCGTTATGATTTAAAAATGGCCTTCTGATATTAAGTAACGTCCGCCTTTTGTGAGGTTGGCCATTCGATTGCAGAATCCATTCTTCGACTGTATCGATATGATCGTATTGATGTTCTCTATTTGCCCACTTTAGGTTTAAGGTGCTAGCATCGCACGGGTTAGGCTTAAAAGATTCAGGAGGAGCACCTGGAAGGGCCCCTGGACCTTGGGTTCCAGCTACTGAATAATGGAGATAAAACAGACGATTAACATAAAATTGGGGATGAAATGCTAGCCCCAGCAGTCCCCGTTCATCATATCCGCCGCTAGAACCACCTAGTTTCAGGATTCGCGGGCGAATATCTAAGAAAGTCTCTATAACTCCGTTTCCTATGTAAAAGATCTCTCCTACCTGAGTCGCAATAAATAATCTTTCGATGGAGTCGCCCGGAAGAATCGTTGTTTTCAACACCGTGGGTAAATTTAGCTTGCTAACAATGGGCCGTAAACTAACTTTAACTTTCGTCAATTCACTTAACCCTCCTTTTATGGCTTTCTTGTATAAGTTTATGATTAGAACCGGTTATTATTCCAGAGGAGCGGTTAGTAGAATCCATATAATTGTGCACTATGGTCCATGGAAAAAAAGACGAGCAATGATAAAAATCCTCGGAGAAATATGAGCGCAAAACTATTAGCAGCACATCCTTTCTTTTAATGAGAGATGTGCTGCCAATGTAGAATAATGTAGTATATATTCCTATTCACTTAATCCAACACATTTCGTAATACTCTCTCTATATTTACCGGGAGTTATGCCTTCGACCTTCTTAAAAACCCGAATGAAAACCGTATCGCTTGTATAACCGACCATCTTGGCAATCTGTGCGTTGGTCAGTCCAGGATCCGACATCAGTTTCTTAGCGTGATCCATGCGCACGACAGTCAGGTAGTCGTTGAAGTTCTGTCCACTCACTCTTTTAAAAAATTGTGAAATATATTGCGGCGTGATCTGCAAATGCTCAGACACTAAATTCAAGCTCATATTGGGATCGGCGTAATTCGCTTGAATGCAGGTTTGAATTTGCAGCAGGAGCTGTTCATTGTGATCGCTTCGTTCCAGTTTGAACGATTCGGCGGCCGATACATACAGGTCTTTCGCTTTTTCAAACATTTCGTCGGTTGTTTTACAGGAAAGCAGGAAGCGCACAGGATGGATGTCACCTTCTGTAAGCTTCCGGTAAGCCAGCGTATCCGAATCTGATGCCATGATACGCAGCAGGGTACCGGCAAGACTGAATAATAGGCATCTCCCAAGCTCCGGAGTGATGGATTCGTCCCGAAAATTTCGATCGAACAGCTGTGTAAGCAGTTGGACCACTTGCTCTGTATCGCCGCTTCGAATACAGTTGATTAACTGCAGCTCGGTTTCGACAGGGTAATAATACTGCAGCTTTTTCTGGCGAATATCGTGATAGTAAAAGGTCGACAGCTGCCCATTGACCATCCTGTACTCCAAGGCGGCAGCCGCTTCCAAATAGGCTTCTCCAATCTGATGCTGGCCCTTATGAACGCCGCTTATGGCTATGCTGATCTCCAGCTTGAACCTAGTCTCCAGCATGCGATGCAATCCGGATACGATGTCCTTCACCCGGCAAGTCGGATGATCCATCTGATCCGGCAATAGATTAACGAGCAGGGCCAGCCGGTCTTTCTCCAAGTCGATCGTATGTATCGTATGCCCTTCATAGACTGTATCTTCAGCCAAATTGGAGATGATAAATCGCACCAATGCCCATTGTTTTTCACTTTGGTTCGGTGCGAACCGGGTCATGTCGTCCACTTGAACGAGAATGACGATAAAATGAGGAAACGGAAAATGGATGCCCATAAATTCCAGCGATTGTTTCATTTGCTCTGGAGGCTCAAAGTAGCCTTGAAGCACTCGATGTAAATAGTTAGAACGCAGAATGGGCAGTTGTTGAGTCAGTTTGTTTTTAATATGCCTTTCCTCGTCCCAGGAAATTTTCATCATTTCCAGGATGTAATCAAATTCATTCACAGCAGGTTTACGTGGATGAGACTTTCCGGCCTGAATCGCCTCTATCATTCTTTTGATTGGAAAATAGTTTCGATACGCGATTCCATATGCAGCCGCGCTCCCCGCAAGGATACATAGCAAGAGAAGCCACAGCGCAAGATGCTCCATTTGTTTCACTTTTTGCAAATATACATTCAAAGGCATCACAGCAATATAGTACCATCCGACTTGTCCCGAGGTTGTGAATGATACCGTTACATCTTGACCGTTCAGATTGTAATTGCGTAAACCGGAGTTCGACTTCAGTTCATTCAATATCGAGTTTGATAACGGACTTGCACCTGGGGTACTGCTGATGAGTTCATGATTTTGGTTCACGATATAAACGGAACTCCCGTTTGCGGACTCGATTTGTCGTGTCATTTCGTGAATCTTGGTTTCATCAATCAGAACCGTAAGATTCCCTTTCATATTGGATGTTTCTTCGACCGGCAACGATTGCATAAAGGTAATCACTTGCATGGGGTCATCCTTCAGGTAGCCGTTTCGTTGTAAGGTGGAGGACGGCAGGTATGTTTGACTATGATAGCTCGTCATCTGCTTACGCCATTCTTCATAGGTCAGATGTTCAAAGCGATAATATTTATCATAAAAGTTGTGAGAATCGGTTACGAGATTCGGTTTGATCACAGAATCGCTTCGGTCCAAAAAAATATAGAAATCGTACACAAAATCCTTGGTCATTCTCGAGTGCATTTTTAAATAATCCCTTGTAAACTGGACCAAATGATACCGTTCTGACAAGTCTTTGTTTTCCGTATCCAATAAATAACGGAGCTTCGGATTGAGTATAATTTGATGGGATAATTGTTCAATTTCTTTAAAATGGCTGTCTATATTGAGACGCATCTGCTCCAGCATGCCGAGATTGGACCGTTCCGCATTGGATTTCATGATATGTTCAATATTGGTATAGAACACAAACCAAATCAGAATGGGAACCAGGAGCAGAAGACAATTGGATACGAGCATCCTGATGAATAGGCTCCTTCTTTTGCTTCCGGCATTCTTTCTTCGAATGATTGAAAACATGGCGATCCTCCTAGTATAGAAAAGCTTGCTCAATCCCTATAATTCGGGAAGAGCAAGCTTGCTCCCTTCGTTGGATGACCGATTCGTGTGGTGATCATTCTTTTAACGCACCAATCAGGACACCGTGCACAAAATACTTTTGCAGAAACGGGTACAGGCATAATATTGGAAGCGTAGATATGATAATCGTCGCATATTTGATCGTGATCCCGATGTCCAACCGATCTGTGGCTGCTGCATCGGTCGTCATACTGTCCGTACTGTTCGAGATCAGAATTTCACGGAGCACAAGCTGTAGAGGAAATAACTCCCGATCACGCAAATAAATCAATGCGCTAAAGTATGAATTCCAATGCCCCACTGCATACCACAAAACCATGACGGCAATAACGGGCATCGAAAGAGGAACAATGATCCTGCTCATAATGATCCAATCATTGGCCCCGTCGATCCGCGCGGATTCCTCCAAACTAACGGGTACCGCTTGAAAGGCGGTTCGCATAATGATCAAGTTAAATGAACTGATAGCCCCTGGCAAGAGAAGAGCCCAAGGCGTATCCAGCATGCCGAGACTGTTCACCAGCAGAAACGTTGGAATGAGCCCCCCATTGAACACCATCGTGATCACGATGATGAACATGATGAAATTGTTGAAATAGACGTTGCGGCGAGAAAGGGCATAGGCACCGAGCGTTGTCATGAATAGGTTGATGATTGTGCCGCCAGCCACATAGAAGAGGGTGTTCCGGTAACCGGTCAGAATCATGGGATTATCCATGACGGCTTTATACGCATCCAGATTAAACCCGGTAGGGAAAAACAGCATGCCGCGAAATTGGGCGATTTCTGCAGGATCGCTTAAAGATGCGAATAAAACGTAAAGGAACGGATAAAGCGTGACGAAGCAAAGCAAGAGCATGAAGCATGTATTGACGACGGAAAATATCGATTCACCAAGGCTGCGTTTGTGAAACATCCCGTTCCTCCCTTACCACAATTTATGTTCGCTCACTCTTTTGCTAATGGAATTGGCGAGTACGATCAGAATGAAGCTGATGACCGAATTGAATAACCCAACGGCAGCGGTGTAACCGAAATCGGCTCCCAGGATACCTTTCCTGAATACATAGGTGGAGATGACATCGGCCGTCTCATAGGTCATCGGATTGTACATCAAAATAATTTTCTCGCTCCCGACGGAAAGCATGGATCCCATGTTGAGTATAAACAATATTACAATGGTCGGCATGATCCCGGGCAGGGTAATATGCAAGGTCTGTTTCCATCGTCCCGCTCCGTCAATCCGGGCCGCATCATAGAGTGTTGGATCGATGTTGGCTATGGCGGCGAGATAGATAATAGAGCCCCATCCGATTCCCTGCCAGACGCCGGAGGATACGTACATGAACCGAAACCACCCCGGCTCCTGCATGAAGGCAATCGGTTCAAGTCCGATCATGCCAAGAAGTTGATTCACCAGACCGTCGCGGGCAAAGAAATCGATCATCATCCCGACCACAACGACGATGGAGATAAAGTGCGGGAGATAGCTTATCGTCTGTACGATCCGTTTAAAAAAACTCCTGCGAATCTCATTAAGCAATAAGGCAAGTATGATCGAAGCGGGGAACGCAAACAGCAATTCATAGATATTGATCAGCAAGGTGTTCCGAATCAGTCTCCAAAAGTAGTAGTTTCCAAAAAAACTTTCAAAATGATCGAAACCCATCCATGGACTTCCCCAAATTCCGTCTGCAAGTCCGTAATCTTTAAAAGCGATTTGCAGACCATACATGGGTCCGTAATGAAAAACGATGTAGTAGGCAACGACGGGCAGCAGGATAAGATAAATGTAGCGGTTCCGAATAATGTCCTTTTTTATCATGCTCCATTTCTTCTCTGCCCGGTTCCCCGTTGCCGTCTTCACAATGTTTCTCTGTACATTAGGCATGGTTTACTCCTTCTTTGAATACCGGAGAACGGCAAGCCGCAAGCTTTCCGTCTCCAGTGTAGTAGGCATTTTATCGGTTGTTGTAGCGTTCCAATCCGGATTGCTGCATTTGAATTGCCTCGTCGATACCCATGCTTTTCATGGTAGCGACATACTCATCGAACTTATCCAGCGATTCTGCGCCCATAATGAATTTTACGATCATTTCATTTTTATACGTATCGATATCGTTCATGATCGAGGCATATCGGCTATTGTTTTCCCTGGCGATGGTGATCGGAGGCATTCTTTTTTCATTCGAAGGTTCTGCCCAGACTGTCAAAGCCTCTTGCTGCTCCGGTCTGGCCGCATATTGCTCTATATAGCGTACATCCTGCAAGAAAGGACCCGCATCAGCGGACAAGACATGCATTTTAAGGGATTGGGCAAGCGGCAATCCTTCCGGATTGTTCAGGACGGAATCCATATACTTCGGATAACCGTCATCCATCGTATAGGATGTGCCTTCTTTACCGAAGTTCATGATCATTCGTCCTTCTTCACTATAGAAATAATCGAAGAATTTTACGGTTTCAGCGATGTGCTTGTTGCTTTCAGTTATAGCAGTGAATATGCCGACAATCTGATTGTCCATTTGACCGAATATCGGTTTACCGCCGGATTGTAATGTCGGATAGGGTGTGGCAACAAGCTTGAATTGCGGTTCCTTAGACTCCATTAAATCCATAAACCTGCCCATGCCTCCGCCTACAGCCATAACAGCCGCACCGACCTGATTGCCGGTTATTTTGGCATCGTACATTTTGCTGTCATTGGCTGCAAAGTCTTTGTCCAGCAAGCCCTCATTGTACCAACGGTTCATAGTTGTAAGGTATTGCTTATATTCAGGTTGAACAGGGCCATATTTGACCGTATTTCCTTCGTGATAGAAACCGTTCGGGATCCCAAAAGCGCCAGTAAAAGCAAGTTCGCCTGCTCCCATCATGATCGGAATTTCATCCGCCTTTCCGTTACCGTTGGGATCTTGTTCCTTAAACGCTTTCAAAACGGTGTACCATTCATCGATGGTTCTAGGAATAGGCAAATCCAACTTGTCCAACCAATCTTTACGTACAACCGGGCCGGAGTGGGTTTGCAGTTTTCTCACGGGGCGGATGAACGGAAAACCGATAATATCGCCATCGTCCGTCGACGCCTGTCTTCTCCATTCCGGGTTTTCGTCCAGCAGCTTTTTGAAGTTAGGCGCATGGTCCAAATAGTCATTTAATGGAATGATTTTACCATCCTTAATCGCTTTTTGTGCGCCTCCCGGATAATTATTCCACGAATACTCAACGACATCGGGCAGCGATTTCGAGGCCATCATCAAGTTGAATTGTTCACCGCCTTGGCCTTGGGCCGGGTGTTGGTAATCGATTTTGACACCGGTTTTATTTTCGATTTCTTTAATAGCGGTAATCTCTCCATAGCTTTTCATAATGGCGGCTGCGTCGTGATGCATCTCTTTCCAATACGATAAGTTGCTCAAAGGTTGGGTTGACTCTGTGGATTCCGTACTCCCCTTTGGCATCTTCTCACTGCTGCAGCCGGCCATCACTGTGGCAGCCAGTCCCAGACATGTTATAACAGGTATAAGCTTATTGATGATGTTCCTGCTCATCTGCATAAACCGTAGTTCCTCCTCCATATTTGATGTGCTTTTGACATATTCAGCATAAAGGATGGTTGTTTTTTCCGGAATCATATAAAATCAGGAAAGGGTTGCCATTATTAAGATCAAGCACTGGCGAATATAAAACTGAATCGACCATATTAAAGATTGTCCCTTCTACAGTGGGGAGAGATTGCAAATCTTTGGGGCTAAGCAGCGAGCCGCAAACCCCAGCCAATCTTCGCATAGTTCCAACAAGTTAAAGCCGGAGACGTACATGATGAACAGCTATGCCATAAATCTCCGTGAGGAGGAGAAGTAGATGACATTTGTTTATTTAATGAACAATCAAAAACCGTTAAATCAAGAAATAATTAAGGGTCACGTGGAGTATTTAAGAGGTTTAGAATCGCAAGGCAAACTTATGCTTTGTGGCCCTTTTGCGGATTATCCTGGAGGAATCGTCATCATTCAAGCAGAGGATTTAATGGAAGCAACGGACATTGCCAATTCTGACCCATTTATTGCATCGGGGTGCAAATCATATGAAATCAGAACGCTAATGCTGGCTAATGAAGAAAATAATTATTTACTTTAAGATATGATACATCTTGCAATTCAACTGTTAGGAAATTCCCGAAAACAGAAAGGACAAAAAATGATTTATAGAAGAAAAACTTATATAGTTGAACCATCTTTCATCGAGAGGAATTTGTGAAAAGCACAGTACCTAGAGAAAAAACAATTCTAGATTAGTTAAAATAAGAGTAAAGCGAGGTGCTGAAGTGTATTTCCTCCAAATGTCGGGTTTTCCGGGCTCGGGAAAATCAACGCTTGCTAGACGAATTGCCAATATAACTGGGGCTGTCATTGTTGACCATGATATATCTAAAACGGCAATATTAAAGTCAGCAGAAGGACTTGATATTGAAATGAAACATCTTGGCAAAATTTCATACACGGTTGATTGGGATTTGGTCGAGTTTTATTTATCGCAAGGTCATGATGTTATATTTGATGCTCCTTGTTTATATTCGGAGATGCTTGATCATGGATTGCGATTAGCAAAGAAATATCACGCCAAATACAAATATATAGAATGTTACCTTAACGATTACAAGGAAATTAGTAACAGGCTTCAAAATCGAAAACGAATGATAAGCCAAATATCGGAGACGACTGAAGAATCATTTATATCTGGTTTAAATGAAAGTAAACGACCATTAGATATAAAGTGTCTGACTATTGATTCTTCGCAATCCATTGAAAGTTACTTAAACAGTGTCTTGGATTATCTAAAGGGAAAATAATACTAACAACAAAAAGAAAAGAGCACTCCGCAAGATCGAAGATCTCTTGGAATGCCCCTTAGAATGTACCTTCTGTAAACCTCAGTTTATATTTTGCATTTTCGCAGGCGATGGAGCCGCACCGGCTGACTTCCGCTTGGCCAGATCCATCTTACGCTGCAGCATGCCAAGCACGATATCCGCAACGATTGCCAGCACCGCGGCAGGAATGGCGCCTGCAAAAATCCGCAGGGAGTTGTTGCTGTTTAGTCCAGCGTAAATTTCTCGTCCCAGCCCGCCTCCTCCCACGAGGGGAGCGATCGTTACCACGCCGATGGCAATAACGGCCGCGATACGCAGGCCCGACATGATGTACGTCAGCGCCAGCGGAAAACGTACTTTCACGAGCATTTGGAAGGGGCTCATTCCGATACCTTTTCCCGATTCCAGATAGCTGGGATCCACCTGTTTTAACCCCACGTACGTATTCCGCGCGATTGGATTCAGGGAATACAGGAAGAGTCCCACCATGACCGTTGTCGTTCCGAGTCCCATCCATAACATGAGAACCACGAGCATGGCTAAGCTTGGTACCACCTGCAGGATGTTGGTGATAAACAAAATGACCTTGGCCGCCCATTTACTCTTAGAGCAGAGAATGCCAAGCGGCACGCCGACGATGAATGCCAGCCCCAGCCCGATAACCACCATCGTAATATGCTGGATGAAATACTCCCAGAGCAATTCTTGATTTCGTGATATATACGACAAAAAGTCGGCAAATGTTAAATGTTCACTTTCCATGCTTACCCTCCTTTTAGCTTTTCAAGAAGCCCTGCTCTTTCAAGTACGCGATCGCGACCTCCCGCTCGCTTTTCTTCTCAATGTCCACCTGATAATTAAGCGATATCATCGTATCTGCATCCAGATGACCGATTAAAGGCGCTATCGTATCCTCAATTTCAGGATGCTTCTTCAAAAGGTCCGAACGCAATACCGGACTTGCATCATAGGGAGGGAAGAATTGCTGGTCATCCTGAAGCGTCTGCAATTGGTAGGCTTTCAGCCGGGAATCCGTTGAATAGGCCAACACGATATCCACCTGCTCATTGGCTACCGCGCTGTAGACCAGGCTGATTTCCATGGGGAAGACCTGACCAAATTTGATGTCGTATGCTTTGGAGAATGCCGGATATCCATCCGTGCTTCTCTCCAGCCACGTCGTATCTACCCCAAGCTTCATGGAGGCCATGTCTTTTTTGACGTCGGAAATTTTGGTGTACCCGTTGGCTTCGGCAAGATCCTTTCTTACCGTGAACGCGTAGGTGTTCTCAAAACCCAGCGGTTTCATCCAGGTGAACCCGAAGTGTTCCTGGAATCCCTCCTGTGCCTCCTTCAAGACTTTATCGCGGTCTTTGGTGCCGCTGATCGGGAAATGGTTGTTGAAAATCTCACCGGTATATAGCGTCGCCATCTGAACGTCGTTTCGCTTCATCGCATTGATGACCAATGAACTTGATGCCAGATCCGGGATAACATCCACCTTCAGATCGGTTTGGTCTTCAATCAGCGCTTTATACATTTCGGCAATAATCTTGGTTTCGGTATAGGTTTGCGTCCCGATGGTAAGGTCGCTTTGAATTCCGCATGCGGAGGTAATAGCGGAAAGAGCCATCAAGCAGACTAACATCGGTATCCTTTTCAGCTTGTTCAGTTTTATCACGCCTTCCTTGTTCCGTCCGGCTCGCTGTTCACGGTTGAAGTTACTCATATCGCAGCGTCCCGGGTTTGATTCTGATGGTAGTGCTTGCTTAGCCAGCCCTCCAGCAGACCAAGCAGTCCGTCAGCTACAAGCGCCAACAGAATTGCACCGATGCCACCGATGAATATCATCTCGGGCTTATTGACCCCAAGTCCAGATACGATGAGCTGGCCTAAACCGCCAGCACCGATCAGGGAAGCCAGTGTTGCCCAGCTGATGATATACACGGTCGTAATGCGGACACCGGACATGATGTAAGGAAGCGATAGGGGAAGCTGAATTTTCAAAATCGTTTGTGCGGTGCTGTATCCCATCCCTCTGGCCGAATTGAGCACGCCTTTATCCACGGAGTGAAAACCGTCATAGGTATTCCGCAGAATAGGCATCAGGGAATACAGAAACAATGCGAGTATGGCCGGCTTCATGCCGATCCCGAGCAGCGGAATCAGAATTGCCAGGAGCGCTAGGCTCGGTACTGTCTGAAACAGATTCGCAACGAAGAAGACGATGCTGTTCAACCAGCCGACCCGGTTGTAGACCAGCAGGATTCCGATCGGTACGGCAATCACAGTCCCGAGCAGCACGGCAGAGAACGAGAGGACCAGATGCTCCTGCAAAGCCTTCAGAATATCCGGATAACGATCCGTGATGAAGCTCCAAAATGCATTCATATCACTCACCCTCTCCGTTCAGCACCGGAGGAACCATCGTTGGATAGACTTCGGCCAGATGTTTAACCACACTGCCTCTTGTGATTAATCCGAGGAACCGGTTATTGCTGTCTACGACAGGGAGGTTGCTGAGCTGGTGGCTGTCCATAATATCGATGGCCTGCGGAAGCGTGCTTCCCGAAGCAACGGAAAAACGGACCGGATGCATCACATCCGCGACGGTTTTGCCTTCTTCGCCGTATTGGTCGAGAACCCGGTAGATCGAAACCGCGCCTTGAAGCTGACGGTTACGGTCCACGATCAGCAGCGAATCGACCCGCTTCATTTCCATCATCTTGATGGCTTCAGCCAATCCCCGGCTCGGGAATGCCGTGACCGGATTCGTAATCATCACTTCATCCACAAGCGGAATTTCATATGCGCTTTCATTTTCATTTTGCAGACGTTTCGAACCGATAAAGTCACGCACAAAATCATTTGCTGGATGCCGTAATATGCTGTCCGGTCTACCCGTTTGAACCATTTCGCCATCTTTCATCAGAACGATGGTATCCGCGATTTTAATAGCTTCATCCATATCATGCGTTACAAAAATAATGGTCTTATTGAGCTCCTGCTGAAGCCGGATCAGCTCATCCTGAAGCTGCTCGCGGCTGATGGGATCCAGTGCGGAGAACGGCTCGTCCATCAGGATGATATCGGGTTCAGCCGCAAGCGCCCGCACGACGCCTACGCGCTGCTGTTGTCCGCCGCTTAGCTCGGATGGATAGCGAGTGCCATAAATGGTGTGATCCAGTCCAACCATGTCCAACAATTCATTTACTTTTTGATCTGTTTTGTCTTTATCCCACTTCTTCAGACGCGGAACCACGCCCGCGTTCCTGGAGATATTCATATGCGGAAATAAACCAACGCTTTGAATGACATAGCCGATATTGCGTCGCAGTTCAACCGGATTCAATCTGGAGATATCCTGACCGTCAATCAGAACTTTACCCGAGGATGGCGTGTTGAGCGCGTTGATCAGCTTCATGGTTGTTGATTTGCCGCAGCCGCTCGGACCGATGAGGACGGTAATTTCCCCTTTTTTGAATTCGAGATTAATGTCCTTCAGCGCGTGAAAGCCATTATCATAAACCTTGTTCACATGCTCCAGTACTATCATTCAATCGCCCCTTTGCAAGCAGTATCCATATTATGCGGAGCATTTGGCATATCATCCATCGGGGACCCAAAAAAGAGTTGAGGAAAAGTATATTGCTGAGTAGGGAAGGCGGCAGCCTCGTTATGTAGAAACAGAAATGAAGCTAAGCAAGTTAGCTCTAAAAGAAATCAAAATGGAATAGGATTAAGCGCATCATCAAGGGGTGGAGAAAACCAAGAGGAAACCCTGAGGGTATTAACAATTTAAGTCGGCAATCTTTGTTATGGCATAGACTTACATGCCCCAAATTCCACCTTTATATGCATATTAGCTTTCTAAGCGGTGTGCAATCCCTTATTACATCCATCCGAAGGAAGTATTCCAAGCCTTTTAGCCCCTATTCGTATATAAGGATCATTTGTGTCTTCGTCCATGAATCCTGATATACCTGTGAGAATCAAGCAGCTACGCCACTGCTTCTCTCAGCCCAAATGGATATATGCAAAATGCGTTTGCAGGCAACGAGTCCTTGTTGAGTAGGACCGTATAACTGCAACGGTGCAATAATATGTTTTATACATTTACCCACTTTGTCAAGGGATGAAACATGTATATCGAACGATTTTGAAGATTTGGTGCCTAGGGGCCAGAAGCGTCCTCGGAGGTAGGAGATATCCTGCCAATGACTGGGAGTATTTACGAAGAGCGCGAATACACGTAATATGGAGGTACTGATGAAGTGCGGAGATAAGATGTTAGCTGAAAAATCACCTGAAGCCGGAGAGGATGGAGACCATGAAATTAGAGATTTTAAAGGTGCCTTCGTTTTGGAAAACGGAAATGAGACAAAAATATTATCAACTTCAAGAGGACAATAGTAAGTTGGTTGTTCTGTTTCCTGGAAAAAACTATCCCTGTGATAAGCCCATTCTACATTTTGCTGGAACTTCCGCGATTCAAAGCGGTTATGACTTAATGGTACTTGAATATGGCTATCAAGCCGCGAGAACGGATTTGGATATTCATGATCTGCAAAAAGTAATAGAAGAGTGCCACGAATCGGTTCAACGAGTCATTAGCAAGTATAAACAAGTTGTCTTTATTAGTAAGAGCATAGGAACAATCGTTGCTGGAGAAGTTCATGAAAAACTTGAAATTCCAATAAAGCATCTATTTTTGACGCCAATTAAGGACACCATTCACTATATCAACAGGTTTAAGGGACTTGTGGTTTATGGTTCAAAGGATGAAGTGTTTAATCATGAACATGCCAACCGAATTAAACTAGACAAGGCCACAGAGGTCATCGAAATTCCTAATGCCAACCATTCTTTAGAGACCAATCATGCTCCGGAAAGTGTTGAGATTCTAAGCAAACTGGTAGGGATATATACGAATTTTCTAAATTAGAGTAAGTTCTGTATGAAAAACAAGACGAATTTGTCTAACACCAAATTCACGAATCGAGACATTCGTCCCTCGTCCGGCAGTGAAGCTATTATATTAGTTCTCGTGTTCGTGATAACAACGTTTTGTGAGATAGCTGAGTACAATACATTTGAAACGCTACTGTAAAAATAAACTAATAAAATCCTATAAAACCGTTATAAAATGAGTTATACTGAGGTAAGAATGAGTAAGGAGCCGTGCGGGAACACGACTCCAGCGTACAATAACTGCATAAAGAGCAGTCGGCCACACTAGTTAGGTCGAGAAATAGACCGTTACCTTAGCCAGGGCGGTCTATTTCTTTTTCATGTAGGTGAGCAATGCCAAAATGAACATGCCGAACATGAACATTAAGGAGATGGCATCTTTGACCTCCATGGGCATCACCTCCCTTCGGGGAGATTAGCCGACCGCCCTTATAGCCGATTATTGTACTAGAAAATTATAACATATAAAACCAGAACACATATCATTGAAATACTAATAACTGGAATACATAAGTTTGTAGATACAGAAACGTTTAGAGAAATGACCCAAACCAAGTAAGGAGAACAACATGCCTCAATTCCCCCTATTAGAAACAGAAAGATTGGTATTAAGACAAATTAAACCAGAGGATTCTAGAGACATCTTTCATTATTTCTCTATGGACACCGTTACGAAATTTTATGATGTGGAGAGTTTTATGCATATTGAACAAGCAGATGAACTGATTCGTAGATGGAATCACAGGTTTGAAAACAATCAGGCCATTCGTTGGGGAATCACTTTACGGTCGGAAAGCAGAGTCATTGGAACATGCGGATATCATGGTTGGATGAAACATCACTATAAAGCTGAGATTGGATATGAGCTGGCACCAGAATATTGGCGGCAAGGTTACATGACGGAGGCGATTCAGAAGATCATGGAGTTCGGATTTAACCATCTTGAATTAAACCGGATTGAAGCATTCGTAGAGCCAGAGAATACGGCATCAAGAAAGTTGCTGGAGAAGATGGGATTAAATGAAGAAGGGACATTGAAGCAGCATTTTTATTGGAGGAATCAATTTGTTGATACGGTCATCTATGCATTACTTAAAAGAGATTATCAAGCGCGTTAAGTAGTGGGAATAATGCAAGATAAGATAATATTTAAATACTCTTTTCCAAAAGCAATCCATAAATGATCTTTTCTCAACCGCAGGTTCACCAGCATGTACGGTGTTATTTGTTAACTCTAATCTAATATAACAATAGCACCGTTACTAACAGTCAATAACTGTTCTAACGGTGCTATTCATATTAATCCTTGTCACCATGAGTTTTTCGTAATGATACCTATATATATTTTGAAAGATATCTCTCTTTACACGCGAATATCAATACTAATATTCTGTTGTGCTTGATGGTTAAAATTCTTATTCTTGTCAGTATCCTGATTCTGCTCTATCGTATCCCCAGCGCCTACAGGTTGATCAGATACGGATACATCCTCCTGATTATCAACCTCTCCCGTGATGACTTTCTTATTGTCGTTCTGAATACCCTCTTTAGTGGCTTCGATCTTTTCACTTATTTTACGATCCAATTCAGTAATTTTCTTCTCAATGTTTAGGGCTTCTTCAGTTTTCGATTTATTAACTGTCAATTCTAGATTCTTTCTCATTTCCGATTTGCCTGGGTCTCCAGGTTCGTTCTCACCTCCAAGAAGTTCTCTACCCTTTCTTACTTCATGCCTAAGAGTGTCGGCTTCCACTTTCAGTGATCTACGCACGCTTGCCATTTTGGTCAATTGGTCATGTAGATTGCTAGCTTGTAAAAACTTTTCCATCGATATGCCTGATCCATCTTGCTTACCTGCATCCATTTCGATTTTTTTACTCGAATTCTCCTTTTCAGAAGAAGCACTGTTGTCATTTTTATTCTCCTCAGTCTTCTCCATTCTTTTCTGCATAATTTGAGATTCAAGTAATTGTAAATCCATGGTTAAAATTTTTATTCGTTCATCTTTTTGTTTAGAATCCAGTTTTTCATCTGATTTAACACTCGCGATTTTTTCATGAATAATTCCTTTTTGATTGGTTAACTGCTCAATCTCCCGGTCAATGGGTGACATAATATTCGCTCTAGTCTTTACAGGCTGTGTAGACTGTGATCTACTTGATAAGCTTGAAATCTGAGGCATTTAAACACTTCCCTTAGAATGAAATGGTAAATATTTCTTTGCAATTATTATCGGCTATTATTCATGTGAATATTAGCTGGGTTTGAGTGTGATTTAGAGAAGGGGTCAACAGCAGCTTATACAGAAACAGAATCTACTCTTTTTGGTTATCATGTATTCTAGATAGCGGAAGAGGATGGAATCTATGAGGTAATGCTCTAACCTCTTGTTCAAGGAACGTGCTGTTGGCATCGCTGGCAGGCGGTCTTTTTTTATTGAATGGAATTTGGCACTGCGGGACCGTTTTATAGTAAGCTGATATCAGTATGAATTTATAACTTGGGAACTGTGAGGACATGAAGATGACAAAGAAGCTGTATTATGAATCCGCTTATACCCGGGAGTGGGAGACACGAATCACGCGGAAGCTGGAACGGGAGGACGGTACCTACCTGGTACTGGAAGAGACGGCCTTTTATCCGCATGGCGGAGGACAACCCTGTGATCTCGGGTGGATCGATAAAATCCCGGTTCTTGATGTCGTTCAGGAGGACGGAGAGATACTGCATAAAATCGAACGTTTACCGGAGAGGGAAGAGGTAACCTGCCGGCTGGATTGGGACAGAAGGTTCGACCATATGCAGCATCATAGCGGTCAGCACCTGCTGTCGGCCATGTGTCTGCAGGTATGCGAGGCGGAGACGCTCAGCTTCCACCTGGGTCAGGATTATGCTACCATCGATATCGCCCGATCGGATCTGCCTCAGCATCAGCTGATGATGCTGGAGCTGGAAGTCAACGACCAGATTTACCTTAATCGACAGGTAACGAATTATGTTGTGAGCCGGGAGCAGGCGGCCGCCCTGCCGCTGGTGAAGCAGCCGAAGGTAACCGACGATATTCGGATCGTTGAAATCGAAGGTATCGAATATAACGCATGCGGCGGCACCCATGTCTCGGCAACCGGTGAGATCGGAATGATCAAGCTGCTGAGAGCAGAGAAACAGAAGGGACATATGCGTCTGTATTTTAAGTGTGGATATCGGGCATTGAAAGAATTTAATGCCGGAATGGAGATTCTCGGAAGCCTGTCAGCCAGGTTCAATACGGCAAAGGAAGAGATTCTGGACCGGATTGCCAAATGGGATCAGGAGCAGAAGCAGCTCCAAGCTGAACTAAACGCAGTGAAGGCCGAGAATGACGCTTACCTGGCCGGGAAGCTGTTGGCTGAGCGCCAAGGCAGACTGGTCAAACATGTTTTTGCGGACAAGCCGATGAAGGATATGCAGAACTTGGCAGCCAAGCTTACCGAACAAGCCGAGGTTATCGTGCTTTTCGCGTCCAACTCGGACCATAAGGTGGTTCTCGCCCAAGGAGGGGAGAGCGGACCTGCTTGCGGTGCTTTTTTCAAACAGCATCTGGCCGATTATCGAGGAAAAGGCGGGGGCAGCGATAAGATTGCCCAAGCTGGTTTTAGCACCGTGGAGGATGCCATGGCATTTTACCGGTTTACGGCGCAATCATTAGGTCAGCCAGAAGAGGAATAAGCGATCCGATTAGCAGAAACCGTTCCTCTACGAATAGAAGGCAACCTCGGGGCTCGGCTTTCATTGATGAAGGGCTGGGCCCCGGCCTGTTTCGAGTTCTCTTTATTTTAGTCAGTAAGCACAATATACTTAAGGACTTCTGTCTTTTGTCGAGTGCTTAGTGGATACCAATATCATGATCTGTATCTTATGTCGTCATCTTTTTTTGAGTCCGGGTTAAGAATACGATGCACGTGAGCAAAACAACGGCTAATGCGATCCACTGCGAAGTAGCGAGAGCACCGAACTGGCCTCGGATGATATCGCCTCTGAAAAATTCGATAATAAATCTCCCTAAACTATAAAGTATGAGATAAAGACCTGCTATTAGGCCGTTAGGTCTTTTTCTTCTAGCCATATAGATCAGCAAGAAAAAAATAGAAAAGCTGAATACGCTTTCTAATATTTGCGTAGGAATGAGTTTGACATCATTCGGGGCCAGCTCGGAATCGTGAAACGTAATTCCAAACCACCCCTCCGTTTCCTCACCATAACAGCAACCGGCGAGAAGGCAGCCGATTCTTCCAAAGCCTTGCGCTAATGCAAGGGAGGGCACAAAAAGGTCAAGGTATTTTAGAAAGTTTATCTTTTTCTTCTTACAATAGGCATAACCGACCCCAATCCCCCCGATAATTCCACCGTACACCACGAATCCTTCCGAAAAATTCAGAACCATCGAAGGATCCTGGATGATATGGTTCATTTGAGTGATCCAAAACAAAAGCTTAGCGCCGACCAATCCGCCTAATAAGCTCCAAAAAGTCAGAGAGGAAACATGGGATAGTTCTACTTGTCTAGAAGCTGCTCTATAAGCAACAACCTTGTAAGCGATAAGGATTCCG
Organism: Bacillus sp. FSL K6-6540; assembly: GCF_038007545.1. Taxonomy (NCBI): domain Bacteria; kingdom Bacillati; phylum Bacillota; class Bacilli; order Caryophanales; family Bacillaceae; genus Bacillus; species Bacillus sp. FSL K6-6540. Next base: position 5,126,819 of record NZ_JBBOXH010000001.1, on the reverse strand, counting down.
ATTGCAATCATCAATCCATAGCCGTAAATGGTCAGAGGTCCGATATGAATGAGTTCATTGTGCATATGTTCATCTCCTATTTGATAAAATTCTTCCGTCTAAACGCGATTGTGATTGAACTACATATTGTAGTGTAATCATTCAAAAAAAAGGGATTATGAATCCCCGCCCAACATTAGGAGCAGCAAAATGGAACAGGATCTCAGAAAAGGCTTCAGCAGGGCTAACGGAACATTGACCCCTCGATCAGGCTCAAGAACCTGCATGACCCGATACTCCAATGTCGTATTCGCAAAATGCACGGCTGTCTCATACCGCTGAAGCTTACCGAGTTTCGCTAATTGTAATAAGACGCTGCCTAAATACAGCTCCGTACCCATCTGCCGGATGGCGTAGCGGTCAGCAAACAGCTCTTGCCACGTCTGATAGTAACGAAGAATCGGTTTAACGATCGGCAAATATCCAAAGGCGTCTGCCAGCATGGTCGAAAAAAACATTTTTAATCCATCGTAATTGCGACAGTGATATCGTTCATGCAGTAAAATGGCCTTTATTTCCTTGTCAGTAAACATCGCTAAAACGGTAGTGGATACGACAATTTTCGGTCGCAGAAGACCCATCGTCAGAGCCACAAAGGCATCGTCCTGTACCACGATGATTTCCGTGCCCCAGTCGCGGTATTTGTAGTTGAGCCGCTTGGTTAATTTGTCGTGCCTGTTGGCACGGAAGTGCCTTAACCATTTGTGCGATAAAACCAACTGCCGGGTACTTCGCCAAATGATCTGACCAAGGGTATACGCAATGACAATGTCGATTAAGGCGTAATTCAGTACGGGGCCTTGAACCACTCCGTTTCGAATCTGGTATGTAATGAGCATTCCCATATGTACCATGACAACAGCTACGAATGCGATCATCAGCGCGTAGGCACATCTTAGCCGTATGGTAGGATTCATTGCTTTTTCCCGCGTTTGATATCGTTTAATTTACGCTCCAGCTTTGCGATCACCTCGGGATCGACATCATCCAGCGCATCGATCATGTGGTTCACGACCAAGCTCCCATACTCTTGAATGAGTCCCTGCGACACTTCTTTCGTCTGTTCGGTGAGAAATTGCTCCCTTGACTGCAGCGGACTGAACTTGGCTGCCCGTGTCCTGCCGGTTCCCGTCATCGCCTTTGTCAGCAGGCCTTTATCCAGAAGACGATTCATGACGGTCATCACCGTATTGATGGAGATCGGGCTCTCTTGATTCAGGATCGACTGCACTTCCTTGATACTCAGTGCTTCCGAAGACCAGAGAATATCCATAATTCTTGACTCCAGTGGTCCAAAAAATCGATTCAGGCCCTCGCCCTCGATATTCATTTTCTTAATCTTCATTCCTATCTCACCTCATACTACACATCGTAGTATGGTTATGGACAAAAGTCAACTTCCCTTCGTTCCGCCTATCTGAGCGATCATAGCTTTTCCCTCTGTTCGTTCTGTAGTGTATCCTTCATTTGTCGGGCGCTGTACCGGTGACTGAAAACGTCCGTGACAAAAGGTTTTTTGCCGTGCAGTCGAGAATAGAAGAAATAGGAGAAGTTCAATGAGGTTTAATTTAAGGCAAAGGGCGATTACGAATGGTAGAATTTCCGATGATTGAAACCAATAGACTGTTCATGCGAGAATTAACACTTGATGATGCTGAATCCATATACAGGCACTTTTCTTACCCCGAAGTCACAAAATTTATGGATATCGAAGCATGTAAAGACATACATGAAGCAGTGGACATTATTATGTTTCATATCCAGGATTCGGGCTGCAGGTACGGGCTGTTCGGAAAAGACAAGAACGAACTCATTGGAACATGTGGGTTTCATTGTTGGATAAAGGACGAAGAAGAAACGAGAGCTGAGATCGGTTTTGATCTATCCCCGGATTACTGGGGGAAAGGATTCATGCAAGAGGCTTTGCATGAACTGATTCCGATTGGGTTTAATTTGATGAAACTTGATTGTATCGAAGCGACAACGGAAATTGAAAACATTCAATCACAAAGGTTATTAGAGAAGATGGGATTCACTAAAGAGCCTGATTTAAAGGATCGTTTGATGTATTTTACATTATATAAAAATCAAAAGTAGACGGATGATTCAGGAGGAGATAGAGTGACCGAAAGATTTCAGTTAAAAAACGTTGGAGTTGTGGATCCTTCAGATGAAAGCGGCATGTCTGGGTTTGGGTATCTTGCGTTGTTCCAATGTAATGTCGAATATCGTTTCAGCACGGAAGACATGAGTGTGAAGGAAGCGGAAATTTACATACAAGACGTGCTGAATCAGCTGCCGGCTGAAACCATACATGAAATATGCAAGAAAGCATGCGAGTGGAAAGACCTCAAAATGCCCAGCGATACGGCTGATTATCCTCCAGGGTTAGGTGAGGTGTCTGGAGCGGATATTTTGAAGTTTATGTCCGTAGGGCAAGTTGATCTTTATCGAAATCCTTATGATCGAAACGATCATACTTTCGGAGCCATCCTGGGTGGGGGAGCAGAGTGGGACTCTGAAAATGGCATGGAAATTGTGATACTGGGCAGTGAGGTTCTAGAGATGCGTGAGTATTTAGGTTATGGCGCAGACGCCATTTGGAGCGAAACCGACGAAAGTGAATAAGAAAGAGCGAGGCATCGGCAGCGATTTTTTAATCGTTTAGGATTCTGACATCCTATAACAAGGTGTCTGCACTGATGGAAAGCAAGCAGACGAAACAAAGAGCCGACCTTAGTTTGAGATAGACCTAAGGCTGGCTTTCGATAAAGGTTTATGAAGTTACCTGGAATCCCCAATAAACGACTTATTTTTCACAAGCGATTAAATCTTTATCTCGATCAAGTTTCTTATTCGCATTATACAGTTCTTTGGAAACATGAGGCTTGTGTTTGGTTTTACCACCTTTGTTTTTTGCAGAGGATGATTGGGCAACTCCGCCTTTATAATCCTTTCTTAGCTCTGTACAGTTTTTATAGGACTTCGCTTTTGCAGCTGCATTAACAGAAGTAACATTTAGAGCCAACAATAAAACAGAACAAACCTAAAAGTTTTCTTCATCATTTAAGTTTCCCATCTTAGAAATAATGAATATATGGTAACTGGAATTTATTACTTGTTCAACTGTTAATTTTAGAACTCTTTTTAATTTGGTGATAGAGGTGGAAAATGGGGGTGGTGTTTTGGTCAGGCAAGCGGTTTTTATAGATAGGGACGGAACTCTTGGAGGAACCGATCGGGTTGTTTTGCCCGGTGAATTTGAGCTTTATCCGAAGGTACAGGATTCGCTTCAATCTCTCAGAGCCGCTGGCATGCTTATTTGTTCGTTTACGAATCAACCTGGAATTGCTCGTGGCGAAGCAACGATGGGAGAATTCGAGTCGGAATTGTCAGCCTTTGGTTTTGACAAGATCTATCTTTGTGCGCATGAGCATGGAGCGGGTTGTGAATGTAGAAAGCCATCCGCAGGGATGCTGTTGAAAGCCGCAGAAGACAATCATCTGGACTTAGCCAAGTGTTATGTCATAGGGGACAGGTGGACGGATATGGTGGCTGCCAAAGAAGCCGGCTGCAAGAAAGCGTTAGTGATGACGGGGGCCGGAGCCAAGGAACTGGAAAAATATAATAACCACGAGTACTTCGGCAAATGGAAAGATGCGTATCCTGATTTTATCGCGACAGACTTGAATGAAGCCGTGACCTGGATATTAGAAGGGGGAGTAAATAAATGAATCCAGCTAAGCATTTTGTGTCTGCCGCTGCCATCGTAATCAATGAAAAGGACGAGATTTTGCTCATTAAAGGACCGCAGCGAGGATGGGAGATGCCTGGGGGCGTCGTGGAGATCGGAGAATCTCCCGAACAAGCTGCGATTAGGGAAACGAAGGAAGAATCAGGGATCGATATAGAAATCATGCAGTTTTGCGGCATCTTCCATAATGTGAAAGACAGTATATGCAATACATTGTTTCTGGCCAAGCCCGTTGGAGGAGTCCCGATTATAACCGAAGAGAGTTTGGAGACAGGTTTTTTTTCAGTCGAAGAAGCACTGCAGATGGTTAACTTTATGAACTTCCGGGAGCGAATTGAAATGTGTTTAAACCCGGCAGCACATCCGATCTATGTCGAGTTCTAGAATCGTGAGGGTTTTGGGAATGCTGTTTATTTTTACAAGAAAGGTTGTGTTAGGATGTTATATGATTTGCAAGGTGAAGGGAATATGTCAACGATCGTGGGCATGTTATATGGGGCTGTCAGAGAGAACAGTGAGCGGCTAAAGTCCATAACCGAGGGCATGTCGCAAGAGGAAGTTGATTATAAGGGACCTGGTGGCCATTATAATAGCGCCGCTCAATTAATAAAACATATCACGTACGTCGATCTGAATTGGGTTTATCGGATCAAAAGAGAGGTGCTCCCCCCGTCGTTAATGGACGAGTACGGCCCGATGATCGATGAACATAACAAGCTGCCAATGGTCAGAGGGATCTCTCTGGACACGCTCCTATCTAAATATGAAGTTGTATTCAATTTACTGAAAGATGCATGCTCGCAGTTAACGGATGCGGATCTGGATCGTATCGTCACATTTGGACACGAGAATGAAAAGCAAGCCACCCTTCGCTGGGGCTTGTGGCATATGGCCGACCATAACCGTTATCATCAGGCCCATATTAATCAGCTTAGAAAGTGGTATTCCGAGCAAAGGAGTGGAATGGAAAGTGAGTAGAAGGGAAGTTATTTTGTAATATGGCTTCCCCCTAAGAAAGGACATAAAACCATGATGACGCATAAAGAAATGATACATATCGTGCAGACCCAGCTGGCGATTGATCTGAATTGTACGGTGGATGACTTAAACGGGGAAAAGGACCACGTGATTTTTGTAGACGCCAGAGAGAATCCAGGGCGGAGACCGTATCCGAGAAATGAACGTTATTTCGAAATTTTGTCGATGGGCAAATCCATTGTGGTGTCGGCTACGCCGGAACGGCTGGCGATTGCCAAAACGTTTATGCAAGGGAAAGACAGGGATACGATTTTTTCGCTGCCGTTTATTAGAGGACTTTATTTGCATTTTCTCCCGGATCTAGAGAGAATCCAGCCGATGCCGCCACCGGCCGGTTTTTCGTATGAAGTGGTGGAGGAAAATGAGATTTCAAGGCTCATGGAGCTTGAGGGATTGGAGGATGCCATTGTAACCGACCCGGGGCGTCCGTATCAGACGGTATTGGCCGTAATCGCCAAGCACCATGGCAGGATTGTTGGCTTGGCAGGGGCTTGTAACGTGTGTGCCGCGATGTGGCAAATCGGAATCGAGGTACTCCCTGAATTTCGCCAAATGGGATTGGCGTCTTATCTTGTAAACCGATTAACGTTTGAGGTATTGCATCGCGGACGCGTGCCGACCTATGATGTGATCTCTAGTAATATCGCCTCCCAAAGAGTGGCTTACCGAGTGGGGTATTACCCCGCGTTCGTGACGGATTGGCGAGTTGATTTTAGGGATTTCGAGTCTAAATCTAAATAAGAAATATGAAATTGAACCAAAACGCTGAGCATAATTTTTTTATGAACTTAATAATATGAGAACGCTTGTACCCGTATCTGAATAAAGGTAAAATATAACTACAATTGAATCTTGGGTGGGCATGGTTTCCCTTCGAAAGGAGGTGAAGCCATGGAAGTGAAAGATGCATTAACGATCATGTTCCTCTTTGGAACGTTCATTATTGCTCTTTTAACATACATCAATAATAACAACAAGAGAAAATAAAAACCCACCCAAAGGTTAGAGCCAGAGGTGGGTTTTGTTCCTATGCGACTTAGAAGGGAATAAACCATCCAAGCCAATTGTACTGACCAAGTGTTCACAGCACTTGGTCTTTATTAAATATATACTAACATATTAGAAATGATGAATCAAAGCATGGAATAAATAAACGAATGTTGAGATAAATCCAACAAAGGGGGCGTATGCCAAATGAAGATTGTCGAACTCAATGGAATGAATTTAGTAGGAATAAGAGTAGTATGCCCTGGTGACCAGTATGTCCATGAGATTCCAAAGGCTTCTGTCTTACTTAAGGAAAGGCTGAATGAGATTTCTGAAGTTGTACAACCAGCAAGATTGATTGGGGCATTCTTCGTTGAAGATTTAACGGAAGAGGAGGATGGTTATTGGGTATGTGTTGAAGTGAATGAAATAACGGAGGTTCCAGAAGGGATGGTATCTGTAGTAATTCCGAAACAAAAATATGCAGTCCAGCGACATAAGGGACCTAATTATGAAATCAGAAATACATATGACGAGCTCCACAACAGGATTAAAGAAAATAAACATGAAAGATTGCTAAGATCCTGGCATCTGGAGATTTCAGATGAATGGGGACATGGGGATGTCAATCATATTGAAGTAGACTTGTATGACACCATTAAATAGATGCAGCAGCTAATTGCGCCTTCCATAACTTGCTGATATAATTTTGCGTATGAAATGGGATTGGGGGTTACGCCGATGGCAATGCTGAATTGCTCATTAGCTAGGAAGTCCTCATGCAAAGCCTGATTTGGGGCGATACTTTGCGTGGGGTGCGATAGGATGAATTCGATCGCCCAAACTTAACTTTATCGTTTCTAATAACAGGCTTTGCACCTTATTGAACTTAAATAAGAATAAGGGGCTGAAAGCTATGAGTACGACATTTATTAGAAACCACCAGTTTAACGTGATTAAAAAACAATCGGAATTCCTTCTGAAGACGTTGCGAACCGTTGCGGATCGACGCGTTCTGGAAACCGTCAGGTTCAGTTCTGTTGCCAACATCATGGATGCCTTTCCATCGTTGACCGAGGATCAGAAGCGGATGCTGGGCCAAGTCTCTACATTCGAGAAGGCCGAGGATTTCGAGCGATATCTGAACGACTTGGAACCTTACCTGGAGTCTTTTCCGACGATTACGCCAAAACAGATTCAGAAGTTATTTCCTAAAAATAAGAAATTGAAATTACCGGATCTGACCTCGATCGATTTTCGATACGTAACCTATTTGGGTTGGGTCGATATTGCCAGCAACAGGTTATTTATCGTATACCCGTTCGAAGAACGCTTCATCGGGATCGAGGGGAGAATCACGCCGACCAACAAGAAAGGGTATTGCCTCTTCTGCAATCGGCACCAAGAGCTCGCCTCGTTCTCGGTCAAGACCAAGCCGTCCGGTGCTTCGGCGGATAATCTGTCTGCCATAAGCCATTATGTTTGTCTGGATAGCCAAGGCTGCAATCACAGCATTACCGACACGGCAGCTCTGGAGAAGTTCATTCTCTCCGCCAGCAAATAACAAATTAGAAATAGGCTGCCCTAGAGGCAGCCTATTTAGGTTTCGTCCGCTTTGTTCACATACTCCACCGAGTAAATATGCGTCCTCGTTAGATCAATGACCTCTTTAATAAAATCCTCCTGCGATTCCCTGAAATCGTTTCGAATCCAGTTCAGAATCAACCCATGAAAGCCGTAGGCGGTGTACCGCTTGAAGTAGTCCATGTTCACCGGGATCTGGTTAATCGTTTCGAATATAAATCGTTCCTGATAGATTTTTACGATCGTTTGAGGGAATTCCGTATGCAATCCCGGCAAGGTATCCTCGTATTTGATCAGCTCAAAAAAATCGCGGTGTTCGTAAATGTAGGCCACGATATTAAAGGACGGGGCATTGAGGTTAGCTGTATACACTTTGTGTCCCGGTATGTAGGGCTTGCCCACCGATTCTTCCAAGCCCTGAAGCATGGAAGCCAGCAGATCGTCGGCTAATTCGATTTTGTCCTGGTAATGGACATAGAAGGTGCTGCGGTTATAAGCAGCCTTATCCACGATGTCTTTCACCGTTACAGCATGATAACCCTTCTCTTTTACAAGTTGAATAAAGGCGGATTTCAGATGTTCTTTCGTCCGATTTCTTCGTGCCGATGTCACGATTTGTTCATGATTCACGGAAAGAGCGCCCCCCCAAAAAGACAGTTTGGTTCCAAGTGTTGACTAGATCGACACTTCATCACAGGTTAATGATTGTTAAATGTGAACAGAATAGTACAATTGAATTGTAAGCAAAATAGTACTAAATTTAATATCTTAATTTAATTGTAATCAATATAGTACTATTTTAATCCATTATACGGGGGTATCCAAGATGGGAAAATTACAAAACAAGGTTGCTGTAATTACCGGTGGTGCATCCGGCATCGGTGCGGCGACCGCGCGTCTTTTCGTTGAAGAAGGAGCCAAAGTGGTGCTTGTCGATCTCAATGAGGACAAGGGCAAGGCGTTTGAAGCCGAATTGAAGGCGCTTCATCACGAGGCGTTGTTCGTTAAAGCGAATATTACCAGCGAGGAAGAAGTAGCCAATATCTTTAAGCAAGCGACCGAAGCTTTTGGCAAAGTGGATGTTGTATTTAACAACGCTGGCATCGGGCGCGTTCATTCTTCGCATGATCTAGAGTACTCCGAGTGGCGAAACACCGTAAACGTGGACTTGGACGGCGTATTCCTGGTCGCCCGGGAAGCTATCCGTGAAATGTTAAAAGCAGGCGGAGGCACGATCGTTAATACCGCATCCATGTACGGTTGGGTCGGCTCGCCCGGTTCCGCGGCTTATAACGCCGCTAAAGGAGGAGTCATTAACTTGACCCGTTCCCTGGCACTGGAGTATGCCGAGCACAATATTCGGATCAATGCGCTGTGCCCCGGCTTTATCGACACACCGATCATTCCGGAGGAGAGCAAGCAAGCGCTGGCAGCGGCCACTCCGATGAAGCGTTTGGGACAAGCCGATGAAATGGCAAAGGCTGTTCTGTTCATGGCTTCGGATGACTCCTCGTTCATGACGGGGAATACCTTGACGGTTGACGGTGGATATACAGCCCAATAATGGGTGAACTTAGACATACAGAGAATCATGACATCTTACTAGGAGGCATACACCATGAACAAATTTGATGGAAAAGTGATTGTGATTACTGGCGCAGCAGGCGGGATCGGAACGGCAGCCGCCAAAAAACTGGCGGAACAGGGGGCCAAGCTTGCGCTGGTCGATTTGAACCTAGAAGCCGTCCAACAAGTGATTTCCGATTTGGGTCTGGACGATTCCAGAGCAATTGCGCTGCAGGCCAATGTCGCCAAAGAAGAGGAAGTCAAAGCGTATGTGGATGCAACGGTCGAGAAGTTTGGTAAAATCGACGGCTTTTTCAATAATGCGGGGATCGAAGGGATCACTGCCAATGTAGAGGACTATCCGACCGAAACCTTTGAAATGGTCTTCAATGTCAACGTCAAGGGTGCTTTCCTTGGACTGAAATACGTGGTTCCTGTCATGAAAAAGCAAGGTTACGGCAGCATCGTGAATACCTCCTCCGGCGCAGGCCTTATCGGTTCGCCCGGATTTGTCGGATACAATAGCTCCAAGCATGCCGTGATCGGCATGACGAAGGTGGTTGCATTAGAAGCTGCTCCGTTCGGCGTGAGAGTGAATGCCGTAGCGCCTGGAGTAATCAATACCCGCATGATGCGCCAAATCGAGAAAAATACGGTGCCTGAGGATGCCGAAGGTGCAAGAAAAGCATTCGGCGCCGCCGTTCCGCTCGGACGATACGGGGAAGCGGAAGAGGTAGCCAACGTAGCTGTTTTCTTGCTGTCCGATGATGCGTCCTATGTAACGCAATCCATTTATACCGTGGATGGCGGCCAAATCAACCAATAAGTTTACAGCACCAGACAGCCAAGATTTTAATAAAAATAAACAAACGAACCTATAAAAACGTTATAAATTGAGTTATACTGAGGTAAGAATAAGTAAGGAGCCGTGCTGGAACACGACTCCTAAGCACAATAACTGCATAAAGAGCAGTCGGCCGCTAAGTGGTGGTCGAAATAGACCGTTACCTTAGGCAGGGCGGTCTGTTTCTTTTTCATGTAGGTAAGAAGCGCCAAAATGAACATACCGAACATGAACATTAAGGAAAGTGCGTCTTTGACCTCCATGGGCTTCACCTCCCTTCCGGGAGACTAGCCGACCGCCCTTTTAGCCGTATATTGTACTAGGGAAATTATAGCATAACGAAGAATAATAAAAACGAATAAATAATATCAGAGAGTAAGGCATAACAGAATAATCAGACAACAATAGACCTGGCCTAAGATAAGAGTTATCTAAGACCGGGTCACTTCGTAGACGAGGGAACGTTATGTGAAATGATCCCACTACAACTAAAGCGAAGGTGTGACTTTTTTGCAGAATGGAAGGATCCGAAAACTGTTGTGCACGGCAAATTGGAATTAGAAAGGGGGGATATGAAATGACGGAGATTAGCCAAGTCCATATGGAAGATCTGTGGTCGGTTCGAAGAGAACGCTTAGGCAATCGATGGTTAATCGGCATTCAGAATGAGCTTCCGCAATCCTAAGAGGACGAACAGCGCTTGTTTGCAACCCTTAGATCCAGAAGAGACGAAATACAGCATCAAACTGCCGATCCGAATACGTACATGGTAATCCATGATGACGGATCGAAGATGACGGTAGCCTTGATGGTAAGTCGTATCGGGGAGATCCCGGAGGGCATGGTATCCTTGAATCTTCCGGAAGAGGAATACGAGGTTTTCCGGTTCGAGGAGAAACATATTTGTTCATTCTGGCAGTATTTCTGCGAAACCGATCATCGGAGCAAATATGGCGTCAATGCTGCCAAGGCAAGATTTGAAACCTTTAACGACACCTTGCAGCCGAATGGCGTAACGGAAATTTATTATCCGAAGGAATAGGAAGGATGCCCGAACATGTATCATAGATGACAGAAGCCGTAAAGGGAGGAAGGAATATGCGAGCGACTGAAGATATCATGCAGGTATGGAGGAAGTTCAACGATTTTCCGATGGAAACCTTAACGAAAGCCTGGCACAGCTTAATAGACCCGGAATGCAAACAACGAACAACGGATGTCATGAAAGAGCATCGCGCATTATATGGAACGTCGGGCAATTGTTTTGATTTGGCGATTTGGTTAATCGATGAATTCAGACAGAACAAACGCCCCTGTTATGGAGTGCTGACGGAGCATTTGCATGTCGCCGTGGTCGCCGTCAACGAAGAGGGCAATAAATATTTCTGCGATCTTGGAGATCAATGGATTGAGCCCATTTTGTTGGAACCGGGTCATGAAGCGTATACGGAAGAATTTGTCGACGGTTTCTTTCCAGGTTCACGCATTAAACTGAACACCAGAGCGAATCGTCTCTTGATAACCTACGGAAGGCCAAACGGAAAGGAAAGCAGCCAAGCATTCGACTTGACGCCTGTATCCGATGAGGCATTGATCATCGCCGGGCAAAAAACGCAGCGCCTGTTCAGCGATCCGCTTGTAGAAAAGAGGATTTTTACGGATCAGGAGGTTCTCCATTGGGAATTCGATCATTACGAAAGCTACCTAAGTTCCAAGGAAGGCAGAATAGCAGAGCCTCAGCTGAAGGATATCGGGGAATGGGCAGAACGAATACATACGATGAGCGGGATCCATGAAGAAGTTGTCATAAGGGCATTGGAAGTCTACTCGAAGAAGTCTTCGCATCCTTAACGCTGGACTTTTAACACCTTAAGTCTGGGGAGAACGTTACATCCAAAAGGAAAAAACAGCTATTGCCGTGCGGCTCTAGGGGATTTTCCCTGGCTAGGGCTTGCCGGCAATAGTCCGTTTCGTTTTCCTTATGGATTTCAATTTCTGTGATAAGGCTGGCTTCAAAGGAAGCTTCATGATTAAATGTTTGTTTCCCTATGCCTTAACAGACCATCGCCAACCCGCTGACGGCTACCAAGACAATGCTGTTCCTCCGTTCAAATGCTACATGTCTCTTAAGCTACATCGGTTCGATCCACTTTGTTAAAAGCAAGATAGCCAAGGATCAGGCCAAGCAGGCAGAGAACAATCGGGATGGCGATGAATTGGAACAAGCTGGACGAGCTTCCCCCGTCGGACACCGATGCGTTAATCAAGAATCCAATAATGACAGCCGAAGTAATCGTGGAAGGCGCCGATTTCTTTCTCATGCCGAACGATAACGGAATGAGGCTGATGCCGGCCATCATAAAGGCGTTTAGCACCGTGGCCGGAACAGCGGCCATCATGGCAGCGACAGGAATAGGCGCGTCAAATAAACCGATCATCGGATTCAAGAGGTACGTTAACAGATGGATCAGGAACGTTGTTATGATGATGCTGAAAAAACAGAATCCAAACACAATCGATAACTTGGCTTGAATAATTTTTTTTCGCTGCAGCGGGTAAGTGAACAACACTTGGATCATGCTGCTCTTGTATTCGTCAATCACTAAACGGGACAGAATAACGCTTGAGAAAATGATATAGGTGATTCGAATCAAAACACCTGATAACGATATGAAATCTGCATAACTCATGGGCTCGTTTTCCCCTTTGGAACCCAGCGCCATCAGCGTAACGGCTGCGAAAATAGCCGCAATGCAAATGGCTAATCCCTTGAAATATCCGGACAGGTTATTCTTCTGCCATTCCAGCTGTATCAATTTAAGCATAGCGTTTGCCTCCATGAACGAGATTGATGAAATACGCCTCCAACGACCCGGCATGCTGTCCTCGGATGTCCTCCATTTTTACTTCCGTTAATAATTGCCCCTGATGAATAATGCCGATCGTATCGGCAACCGATTCGATTTCCGACACGATATGGCTCGATATGAGAATGGTGGTTCCGTAGTTCTTCTTGAATAGCAGTAAGAGCTCCCGAATATCCTTAATTCCGATCGGATCCAGTCCGTTGATCGGTTCATCCAGAATGAGGATGTCCGGTTTCGTCACAATGGCCCGTGCAATCCCTAATCGCTGCTTCATTCCTAGCGAGAATTCATGGATTTTCTTCTTTCCGACTCCGTGAAGGCCTACGATCTCCAGCGCTTCCTTAATCGCAGACTTATTGTGATATCCGACGTATCTGCAATGAAGATCCAAGTTGGCTTCGGCCGTAAGCCGGTCATAAAACACGGGATACTCAATGATGCTGCCGATTCTTTTCAAGAATTGAAAGGATGTGGGGAGAACCGGTTGATCGAATACTCGGATTTCACCGGAAGACGGTTTGACCAGGTTTAAGATCATTTTCATAATGGTGGTTTTCCCGGCACCGTTCGGACCCAAAAACCCGTAAATTTCCCCTCTTCGGACGTTCATATTGACGTTCGTAATGGTTTCTGTACCTTTGTATACCTTGCTTACTTGATGGATTTGAATCATGGTTTCCACTCTGATTTCCTCCCGCTCTCTGATTGATGTGCTACATTTAGCTTAAGGAACGAAAGTAAAAATAAAGTAAACGGAGCGGAAAAAACTCGTAACATTTGACATCGCGTAAACTCGTAAAGGATGAAATAAGGTAAGATAGAAATACATGTTCTGGATTAGTTTGAAACGAGGGAAGAATAGCAAATGGAATCTGCAACCATATTGGCCGTCGATGACGAGATTGGTATTTTGAAGTTATTGGAGATTACGCTCCGAAAAGAAAACTTTACGCATATTGACACGGTCTCATCCGGAAAAGGCGCACTGCAGCGCGTCAAAGAAAAATCATATGACATGATCCTGCTTGATATTATGCTCCCGGATCTAAGCGGCTTTGAACTCTGCACGGAGATCCGGAAACATACGAATGCGCCGATCATTTTCATCAGCGCGCGCTCTACCGACTTCGATAAGTTAACGGGGTTAGGCATCGGCGGGGACGATTATATAACAAAGCCCTTTAATCCATTGGAGGTCATTGCCCGAATCAAGGCGATTCTTCGTAGGCAAAAGATTATGGAGAACGAACTTCAACAAAACACGGCATACGATTACGGGTACCTCTCATTTCATCCGGAATCGGCAACGTTAATCGTGAAGGGCCAACCAGTAGATTGCACGGCCAAGGAGCTGGAGCTGCTGCATTTCTTCTTCAAGCATCCGAATCATATCTTCACGACGGCTCAGCTTTATGAGCTGGTATGGGGGAATGACGTGTTCGGGGAAGAAAAAACGGTCACGATCCATATCTCCAAGCTGCGCAAAAAGATAGGCGATGATACCCGCAAACCCGCAATCATCGTGAATTTAAGGGGAATCGGTTATAAATTCATCCCTTCGAACGAGGCACTGGCATGCGAATAAAAACTCGATTCACGATACATTTGGCGTTAGGGCTCATCCTGTGGCTTCTTGGAACGGGTATGCTGCTTGTTATTCTGCTTGAAGGCATTCTTCCCATGCTGGGTATTCATATCACTGTGGATAATGAAGGACTTATTGTAGGAGTGATCTTCGGAGCCAGCACGCTGTTATGCATAGCCCTGTTCGGATGGTATTTTGGCGGCCCGATCGGATTCATAATGACTTGGATTCAACAGCTTTCGAAAGATGATTACAAGCAACCGGCCGAGTTGTCCAAAATCGTTACCCGAAAAGGGAAACTGCGCATGCGGTACAGCCTCTATCAGGAGGTGCTCCAGCATCTTCAGTCCTTGGGCAGCGTCCTGCAAGCGAACGAGGCGGAAAGAACCCAAATCGAACAGGCCAAACAGGAATGGATCGCGGGGATATCCCATGATTTGAAAACACCTCTAACCTATATTAAGGGTTATTCGGCTCTCTTATTGAACGAACAGTACGAATGGTCGAAGGAAGAGGCGATCTCTTTCATCCGGGAAATGGACGATAAAGGGAAGCATATGGAGGAATTGATTCAGGATTTAAGCCTCGTTACGCAGCTCAACCGCGCGGATGGCGCGCTGCCGTTATTGAAGGCGAATCAGGATATCGTCGAGTTCACCAAAAGGGTGGTAGCCGATATCAGCAACAATCCGCAGGCAAGCAACTACCTTTTGCATTTTCAAACGGATTCGTCTGCCATGCACGTGGATTTTGATGCGAAATACATGCAGCGCATCCTGCAAAATATCATGATCAACTCGATCATTCATAATCCGGAGTTTACGGAGATTTTCGTTCGGATCACGGACGCAGGAGAGTTTGCCGCTATCCGCATTACGGACAATGGCATAGGCATGCCGGCCGATACGGTAGCCCATCTGTTCCAACAATATTATCGCGGGACCACGACGGATGCTGCCTCTGAGGGCACCGGACTGGGAATGGCGATCGTCTACAAGCTGATTCAAGCCCATGACGGCACCATCACAGTGGAGAGCAAGCCTTCGCAAGGGACAACGTTTACGATTCGATTGCCGAAAGAAGGAGGGAGATATGGATGAAGAAACTACCGACGATCCAATTAGAAAGGTTGATTTTACGGCCGTTCAGTTTAGAAGATGCAAGAGTTGTACAGGAACTGGCAGGCGATAAGTATATTGCAGAAACAACGCTATATATTCCGCACCCGTACGAAGATGGGATGGCAGAACAATGGATAGAGTCCCATTTTGCTAACTTCAATGAAGATCGATCCCTTGAGCTAGCTATTGTACATAAAGAAGAAAATTACGTAATTGGCGCAATCAGTATAGGCTGCAATCGAAATTTTGATCACGGTGAGCTTGGATATTGGATAGGGAGAAAATACAAGAATCATGGCTATTGTACGGAAGCGGCAAAAGGAATCGTACAATATGCGTTTGAAGAAATGCGATTAAACCGCATTTTTGCACGTCATCTGGGGAACAATCCTGCATCAGGCAAAGTCATGCAAAAGCTAGGAATGAAGCATGAAGGACTGTTAAGACAACATGTAAAAAAATGGGGTGAATATGAAGACCTTGCGCATTATGGTCTGTTGAGGGAAGAGTATGTATCAGAGAACAGCTAAGGACTCTGGTTAAAATCATAAACGGGATCGCGGGTACATCCGAAAAACAAACGATTTAACGGTGGTTTTTGTCTTTTACCATTCTATAACTCTGGTAGTATACTATATCATTCCCAGCTAAGGAGTGATATTGATGGCAAATCGTGATGTGCGTCTTGCGCTTTGGTCAGGTACTAATTTTTCCGTTCGTCGGATTCTATTCAGACGAGGAGGCGTTGCGGTTCGTGACCTCGGAGCATTTCGGTTTAACAACGTTCTTTCGAGTTTTCGGCTCCGGAATGTGGTGCAGCGTTCTGAAGTAACGCTTGTGTTGTTCTCGGGAATCAACTTTCAGGGGTCGTTCCGTGTGTTCAGAGGAAGCCAAAACGTAGCGAACCTGGAAAACTTTAATTTCAACAACGTGACATCTTCGTTCATTGTGGTAGGTCGCAACCTTACGGACGCAGAAATTACCCAAATTCAAAGCACTGCCAGACCGCCTCAAGACATCCTCGTCATAAGACAGTAAGATAAGCAATTTTGCAAAAAAAAGCAGAGCACAAATAAAAAACGGCTCATCCCTTAATAGGGGATGGGTCGCTTTTTATTTTTTCAGATAACAACGGCCTTGACAACGGAAAGCGGCATGATATGATATTACCGACAGACAGTCGGTCTAGAAAAGGAGGGGGAAGCATGCGAATCGTAAAAAAAGCGGAGGAACGCAAGAATGAAATCCTTGACGCAGCGGATGCGCTATTCGGTCAGAAGGGCTTTGACGGCACAAGTACCAACGATATTCTCGAAAAGGTCGGCATTGCGCGCGGAACTTTGTATCATCACTTCAAGTCGAAGGAGGATATCATGGATGCGCTGATTGACCGCTATACCGTCCGATTGTTGGATCGGGCACAGGCCATTGCCTTAGACAAGAGCATACCGGTAATTGAGCGCATCATCCGCGTTGTGATGTCGCTGAACATAAGCGGCGATGGAGAGAGCAGCAAGGAAATCATGGAGCATATTCACAAGCCTCAGAATGCGCTCATGCATCAAAAGATACATAAGGTCATTATTAACGGTGTTCCGCCGATCCTGACGGACATCATCCGCGAAGGTATCGAGCAGGGGCTGTTCAGCACGCCGTTCCCGTATGAATGCATGGAAATGGTAGTGATCTATGCGAATACCGTTTTTGATGAAGATCTGGTAACGATGACGGACGAGGAGCGAGGGCAGCGAGTTCTGGCCTTTGTTTGCAACGTCGAGAGGCTGCTCGGCGCAGAAAGCGGAAGCCTGATGGAGGTTATGGGGATGTTTGGTGGAGGAGATGAAAGCGGACAAGCATGAATCAGCGCAGGAAAGCTCATCAGCAGGGGCGACGGCAGAGAAGCAGTCCTTTCTCCTCTTCATCTTAGGAAAGCTGTTATGGTAGAGATCGGTTAAAATGCTTGAACACAGGGGGGCCTTATGTATTTCAGAATCATCCGAAGGGATATATCCAAAAGCAAATGGATCACGTTGATGACCATGATCTTCGTTGCGGCAGCAGCGATGCTGGTTTCGCTCGCGGCCGTGCTCATTTTAAATTTATCCGGAGCGGTACATACACTCATGACGCAAGCCAAAACTCCGCATTTTATGCAAATGCATTCGGGTGACATCGATACTGCGCGGCTTGCAGCCTTTGCCAAGCAGCAAGGCAATGTCGAAGATTTTCAAGTGACAGAATTTCTCAACATGGACGGCGCACGGATTACGTTAGGAGAGCACACGCTTGCGAATAGCGTCCAAGATAACGGATTCAGCATACAGAGCAAGAAATTCGACTATCTGCTTGATTTGGACGGGAACATCATTCACGCAGACGACGGCGAGTTATATGTTCCCATAAATTATATGAGAGACAATATGGCAAGGGTCGGCGATGTTGCGGTGATCAGCGGGAAGGCATTTACCGTTGCCGGATTCCTCCGCGATTCGCAGATGAATTCCACGCTGTCCGCCTCCAAGCGTTTTCTGGTCAGTGACAAGGATTACGCGGAGATCAAAAACTCGGGCAGTACGGAATATTTAATTGAGTTCAGACTAAGGGATTTGTCGGAGCTAGGCGCATTCGAAGCAGATTATGCTTCCGCGGGTCTTGAAGCGAACGGACCTACGGTTACCTATAAGCTGTTCCAAATGATGAACGCCCTTTCCGACGGGATGATGATCGGCGTTATCCTTCTCGTTAGCATTCTTGTCGTAGCGATATCTCTGATGTGCATACGCTTTACCCTCTTAGCCAAAATCGAAGAAGATTACCGTGAAATCGGCGTCATGAAGGCGATAGGGCTGCGTGTTTCCGATATGAAAAAGATCTATCTCGCGAAATATGCTGCGATTACCGCGGCAGGCAGTATTCTCGGCTTTGCGCTTTCGGTGCCTTTCAAAGGATTGCTTCTTGAGAACATACGTCTCTATATGGGAGAAAGCAGCCATTCTTCTTATGCCTTGCCGTTCGGACTCATCGGCATACTGCTTGTCTTCCTGACGATCATCGCCTATGTAAGCAGAGTTCTGAATCGCTTTCGGACCATATCGGCTTCAGAAGCGATACGCTTTGGCACTTCACCCGAGAAAAACACGGGCGCCGGACGCTTTAATCTGAGCGGAAACAGGCTGTTTAGCACCAATATTTTTCTCGGGATCAAAGACGTTCTCGCCAGGAAAAGACTTTACGCTACAAGCCTGACGGTAATCGTGATCTCGGCATTTATCATGATCGTACCGCAGAACCTGCACAACACGATCTCGTCCAAAAGCTTTATTCAATATATGGGCATCGGAAGCTACGACATGCGGGTTGACATTCAGCAGACCGAGCAAATGTCGGAAAAAACGGCCGAGATTCTACATACGATGAACAACGACCCTGCCATTACAAAGACAGCCGTCCTTACAACCAAAACATTCAAAATCAAAACGGGAGACGGGACGGAGGAAAATATCAAAATCGAGCTTGGGGACCATACGGTGTTCCCTATAGCATATGCCAAGGGCAAAGCACCCGCAGAAGACGAAATTGCGCTTTCGGCGATAAACGCCGATGAGTTGGGCAAAAAGATCGGCGATATCATCACGGTGGTGATCGAGGGGAAGGCGAAAGCCCTCACGGTAAGCGGAATCTACTCCGACATTACCAACGGCGGCAAAACCGCAAAGGCTGTATTCACCGACGATACGGCGGACACGATGTGGAGCATCGTCTGCGCTGAGCTATCCGATCAAACGCTTGTCCATGAGAAGGTCTCCGCCTATGCGGAGAGGTTCGATTATGCAAAGATCTCGGACATTGACGACTTTGTATCGCAAACGTTCGGCTCGACCATTAGCTCCGTCAAAACGGCCTCCAACGCTGCCGTTACGGTTGCGCTGATGATAGCGGTTCTCGTTACCTTGCTGTTTATGAAAATGCTGGTTGCCAAGGACCGGCATGCGATTGCCGTCATGAAAGCCTTTGGCTTTACGAACTCGGATATGAAGGTGCAGTATGTCTCGCGTTCGGTATTTGTCCTGATTGTCGGCATCATGGTTGGAACGCTTCTGGCCAACACGGTCGGTGAGATGCTTGCAGGTGCCGCAATTTCCTCGTTTGGAGCGTCGACATTTCATTTTGCGATCGATCCGCTTTCGGCGTATCTGTTCAGCCCCATGTTGATGATCGGCGCGGTGCTGATCGCAACCGTGATCGGCGTTTCTGGCGCGGGACGAATCAAAATATCCGAACATATGAAGGAGTAACCTATGAAGAAGTTGATTATCTGCGATGATATCGTAAAATCTTTCGGCGAAGGTGATGACCAGCGCCGTGTTCTGGATGGCGTGTCCGCCTACATTCACGAGGGCGAGTTCGTTTCGGTTATGGGGCCGTCGGGTTCGGGAAAATCAACGTTCATGTTTGCATTGAGCGGGACGGATGGCGTGAATGGCGGAACGGTCTTTTTTGACGGCAAGGATTTATCGGCAGCCTCGGAGAATGAGCTTTCAGATATACGGAGGACCCATATGGGGTTTGTCTTCCAGCAGCCAACGATGCTGAAAAACCTCAATATCCTCGATAATATCATTCTTCCATCCATGCGGGACCAACGAAAAAACGTTGCATCCATAACAAAAAAAGCAAGAACTCTTATGAACAGGGTGGGAATCGCAGAGCTGGAAAAGCGAGACATCACTCAGGTTTCGGGAGGACAGCTTCAGCGTGCGGGAATCTGCCGGGCGCTGATGAACAGCCCGAGAATCATTTTTGGCGATGAGCCTACGGGCGCGCTCAACTCCAAATCCGCGCAGGAAATCATGGACATTTTCTCCGAAATCAACGCGGAAGGCACGGCGGTCATGCTTGTAACACATGACGCTAACGTGGCGGCCCGGACGGAGCGCATTATGTTTATGCGCGACGGGAACATGGTCAGTGAACTCAAGCTTCCCAAGTACGACGGAACGGATATGGATCGCAGGGTTGAGAATGTGAGGGCGAAAATGCTGGAGATCGGAATATAATGTATAATGATGGAAAAACAAAAAATGCTTCAAACGAATTCTTCACTTGATCAGTCATTGAAATGATAGATAAAACATGGAAATGGCGGTGTTAATCGATGTTCGAACAGTCAAAGCATTTGGTTGCAGTTTCAGCTTTAGTGAAGAATAGAGACGGACATGTGCTGATGGTTCGGACGCATTTGCGTTCGGATACGTGGGAACTGCCCGGAGGCTTCGTTGATGCCGGGGAGCCGCCAGATCAAGCGGTGTGCCGGGAGTTTCTGGAGGAGACGGGCGTGGTTATACGCCCTTTAGGCATTTCAGGAGTCTACTACAATGAGAGGCTGCACGTGTTGTCCGTCGTTTTTCATGCGGAATACGTCAGCGGAGAAATAACCATTCAACCAGAAGAAATTGTGGAAGCGAAATTCGTAGACTTGGTAGATTCCAACCTGGATGAATACATAAAAAGGCCCCACATTCAATCGCGCACGCTGGACGCCATCCGTGCAGAGCGTTCGGTCCCTTATGAGACTTGGGATTTGAACCCGCCTCAGTATAAGCTGCTGTCCAGATTGGACGGAAAACCGCTGAATGCCATAACGGCATTTTTACTCACGGGGAAGCCGAGGATGGGCAAAACGACCCTGATCAAGAAACTCATACATCTCGTCGGCCCTGATCTTTGCGGCGGTTTTTATACGGAGGAAATAACGAATGCAGGCGATCGAATCGGTTTCAGATGCGTGGCTGTTGATGGAGAAAGCGTAGAGATTGCAAATGTGGAAAGTCCCAGCCATGTTCGAGTTGGCAGGTACGGCGTAGATGTTGAGAAATTCGAGGATTTTGCTATTCATAAACTACGGGAAGCCTTATCCTCCAAGAAAATCATCGTCATTGACGAACTGGGATTTATGCAAATGCTGTCCGCCTCTTTTCAAAGCATGGTACAAGAGATTATTAGTGATCGCCGGATTGTTCTAGGAACGATACCCGTCGAGAGTCGCCCTGAAATAGATACAATTAAATATCGGAAGGAAGTCGGCATTGTCAGCTTGAACGAATTCAATCGTGATGTGATGCCGGAAGTGGTGATGAAGGATATTTTGAGGGCATTGGAGGATGGAGGGACATGCGGATAGAGGATATCTTCTCGGATCTGCCAACGTTAGAAACAGGCCGAACGATTTTAAGAAAATTAAGAAGCGAGGACGAGCCAGATATCTTTCGTTACGGATCGGATGATGAGGTATCGAGATATACCTCCTGGCCGACGCATCAAACGATGGCAGATACCCGCCATTATCTAAACAAGGTGCTGCAAAAATACGACCATCATGCCGTGGCCCCGTGGGGGATCGTGGACAAAGAAACCGGAAGGGTCATCGGAACTTCAGGATTTATGGCTTGGAACGTTCATCATGCCAAAGCAGAACTGGGATATGCCTTGTCCAAGGATTATTGGAATCGTGGTTACATGACCGAAGTGATCAGGACCATCATCTCTTATGGATTTGAAGTAATGAAGCTGGTTAGAATCGAAGCCAGCTGTCTGCCGTCAAACCTAGGATCAGCCAGAGTGATGGAAAAGGCCGGCATGACCTTTGAGGGAATCATAAGACAGTCGATATTCGTGAAAGGCAAACATGAAGATCTGAAATTATATTCCATTGTCGTGGATGACTACCGGAATCAGAACCAGATCCGTTAACGGGGCTTGGCCGGATAACGGTCATCGCAATAATCCCTTGGTGCATGCACGAAGGGATTTTTACATGAATGGTCGACAATCTGGAACGATTACTTCGCGGATATCCCGGCATACATGTTCCGGTACACGGCCGGGGTGAGGTTCTCGAATCTTTTGAATGTTTTGATGAAATAGCCCGTGTCGCAGAAGCCAAGATCATCGCTCACTTGATGGATCGGCGAATCGGTGGATTCCAGCAGCTGCTTGGCCCATTCAATCTTAAGCCGGGCGATGAAGACGGAGAAATTCTCCCCGGTCTCTTTCGTAAAGATACGGCTGAAATAGCTAGGGCTGATATGGCACAGCTTGGCCATCTCCTTCAGGCTGAAATTTTCATGCTTGTGCGCAAAAATGTAGTCAAACGCGGGCTGAAGCACCGGATTCGAAGAAGCAAACCGCCCAGCGCCATTCTTCAATTTGGTGTCGATCAGCGCTCCTGACAGCTCCTGCTGGATGGATTGAATGCTGCGGACCGCGCGATCGGACTCCCTCAGCGTTTCAACCGACACTGGCGCGTCCATGTTAGACAGCCCCGTACGGACGGGGACTCACCTAGTCGCACCAAAGCCCGTCGGCCACATGATGACCTTGCCGCGGGATTACGGCAGCATCGAAGAAATAAATTAAGGTAATTCTGTTGGAACTCACGGAATTGGACTGCCAACGCTGCAGAACCCTTGGTGTCATAGGGAATGTTGTTTCGGCCGGGTGTATGGGAGCGGAATTTGATCGCCCCACCCCTTTTCCAGACAAATGAAGATGGAGGACCCATCTAACAACACCATGCAAGTATACCGCTGGACTGCAAGCTCCTGGAAGAGCATTGATGGCTTGCCGATCCGGCGGGTGCATTAGCTTGACTAACAAAATTAGGAGAAGATGAAAATGTTGGTAGGTGATTAATCGCCTACTAACATTTTTTTAAGAGGTTACAAAGTATAGTCTGTCCATAATTTGTGGATTTACTTCCCAATAAAACTGATAACTACTGACCCTCAGCAACCCATCTAAATTATACTTAATCTCGCCTCGAGCCCCCAGTCTTCAGCAATTTTTTTACGATTTACGTAACTTTCATGAAGAAAATAGTGTTATTACTATTGACTGGGAAAAATCATCAAACTCAGGAGGTTGAATGAAATGAGATATAAAAAATTTTCACTCTTAGTTCTTTCTTCGTTACTTGTTTTTGGAGGTACAATATATGCTGCAGATTCTATAAATAAAAAAGAAAGGGAAGTAGAACCTCTCCCTCTAATTGAATTGGATAACGTACCCGTTGGTGCTAAGGAGCAGTTGAACTTTGCATCCAATATTAATATAAAAGAGAAAATGCTTAATTCTGTCGATTACTTTACGAATGCGTCTGGGATTTATTCAGTTGTTATCGATCACATCCAGGTTAATGAAACTATTGAATTTGAAGTAGAGCAATCCCCTGTTAAAAAGAGTAAAGTAACTACAATCAATCATAATACAGAGGAAGTTTCTCATCATAAATTCGAGGAAGAAAAAATTCAAATCTTTGATGAAAACTACTTGGTTGATGAGGTGAACACCGATCAAATTTCAATCGGCAAACCTATTGGAGAACGGCATTTAACGACGTCAAGTGGTGAGAACATCTACGTTTATCGAAATGATCCAGCATTTTCTGGACCAGCTCAAGATTACTTACTTCCACAAGCTTATGCATTCTGGTTAAATGATGATATAAATAATTATGAAATTATTGGAACAGAAAAATACTTAGAGAGAGAAGTAACTATTATCAAAGGAATCCATGAACCCGATATGGCTGAAAAGCATAATGCAATTAATTTCGAACTTTGGGTTGATAATAACTCTGGAATACTTTTGAAGCTTATAGAGAAGAACGAAAATGGTGAAGTTACCAACCTAATACAAGCTGAAGAAATTTTTATCCAATAAGTATTTGTGACCCATTAGAAGGCGCTATGAAGAAGGGCGCTCTCTCATGGGTCACTTTAGATTCGTCGTTCCATAGTACAAGATAATGGCGATCTTCAGAATTATTAAAGTATTGATAGTGAGCCTGTGTTGACATGTCCTGTATCTTTCTTCAATTGAAGAGTAAATAAAACGAGTGAATAGGATATGAAAATGAAGCGGCACTTACAAGTGACAGGCTAGAAAACACACCTAGTCTTAGAAGAAAGGGAGCAGATAACTGCATATACGGATCAGCGATACTGCACTCAGGTGAAGCAGGAAGTGTTTGAGTTAATTCGAAAAGAAGCTTAAAAAGGTTGTTGTATACAAACGAAGTTGCATGTAAGAACTTGGTAATTATTAAAGCCGCCCTTATGGTCGAAATTAAAAGGTTGGGCTGACTTTTCTATTTTTTGAGTAGTCAGCTCATTAATACAATTATTTACTCAAATTTACAGATTTCTATGATAAAATAATTGCATAAGCAATTGGGATTGTGACTAAAGGAGAGAAGTTTACGTGAAAGGCTTTAGGCTAGATAAGCGAAAATCAGAAAATAGGGATGCTGGCACTCAGTTTAATTTACGGGTTAATATATTCTTTTTCAGTACTTTTATTATATTTTGCGTCGTTATCATTCGGTTAGCAGTTCTACAGTTTGTTGAAGGTCCCGAACTTAAGGAACAGGAAACTGGCATACAAAGTAAAAATTTCCCTTTGCAGCCTATACGTGGGACGATTTTTGACGCCTCTGAGACTCCAATAGCCTATTCGACTTCCTCACAAGCTCTTTACGTTACGCTGCTGAAGGATTACAGCTCCTCGGAGAAAGGGTTACAGAATCGACCGGAAATCGAAAAAATCGTCACAGAAATGGTTGAAGTGTTTGATCGGTTTGGTGATGAGGGTGCTAAGAATCTAACATATGATGAGGTGATTGAATTACTTGATCTGGAGTTTAACAAGCAACCAGGATTTGAACCGAGACGGATCAAATCGGACCTATCTACCAAAGAAGTGGCTTATTTTATGGAGCGAAAATCAAAATATCCCGGAGTAGAGGTAGTTGAGGAAAGCCAGCGGCAATACAATCCGGATCAGGTGGCGGTACAAGCAATCGGATACTTGAAGGACTTTCGAGGTGCGAAGGATGAGAACAAATATAAGGAAATTGATGAACAAAACAAAACACAGAAGGATCCAGGTCTTCTTTATACAGAACGTGAAAAGGTCGGAATTTATGGACTTGAAATGATGTTTCAAGATGAGCTACGGGGAAAGAGCGGTTACATAGAGATTCCAATTAATCCGCAGAATATGGCTGATGGAGTACCGACTATGATGCCACCGAAGAAAGGCTACAACGTATACTCTACAATTCATAAAGATATTCAGCTTGCTGCGCAGCAAGCCATTATTGATCAATTGAAATGGTTGCATGCGAATCCTGTATCTGGAAAACTCCATCAGGATGCGTTAACCGGTTATGCGGTAGCGATGGAAGTAGATACGGGGAATATCGTGGCGATGGCTAGTATGCCGGATTATGATCCTAATGTGTGGGAGAATGGTACGGATGATTGGGAAACTGTCTTGAAACATTATGGAAATGGAACAATATCCCCGTACAGTTCGGGACGATCCGGCAACAATTTGGAATCAACTGTGCTGCTCGGCTCAACCATAAAACCACTTAGTGTGTTGATTGGTCTAAATGAAAAGCTGTTTGGTATTAACGACTATTATTCAGACCAAGGCGAGGCTTATTTTGGAAAGGATAATTCTAGGGTTCAGAATTCTGGAAACAAAGCATTTGGATCTATTAACCCTAGAAAAGCTATTGAGAATTCTTCAAATGCGTTTATGGTCGATTGGATTGGTGAGAGACTATATAACAAATATGGTTCTGAGTCCGTTGAAGTTTGGGATAAGTACATGAAAGCTTTTGGGCTAGGAGTTCCGACTGAATCTGGATTGCCTAAAGAGCATAAAGGAATTATTGAGTACGACAATATTGAACAAGCAGGCTCCTATTTAGCCGCCATGGCCTATGCTTCCTTTGGTCAGTCAGGTAAGTATACGACCTTACAGTTGGCTCAGTATGCATCAACATTAGCCAATCGCGGTGAGCGTATCAAACCTCAAATGGCTATTCGAATCGAAGACCAGAATGGTAATGTCATTAAGGAATTTGAGAGGGAAGTATTGAACAAGGTTGAATTTCCGGATCAATACTGGAATGAGATCATAGCTGGGATGAATACACAGGGTTTGCGAGCGTTTGATGATTTTAAATATGACCTAGCAAGGAAAACAGGAACCTCAGAGCAGGATATCTATATTAATGGTAAACGTAACAGATTGGAGAACGGGGTTTTTATTGCCTTTGCTCCTCGCCAAAATCCGAAATTGGCTGTGGCTGTCGTCATACCAGAGGCCGGTTTCGGTTCCCAGAGTGCTGCACCAGTAGCTCGCAAGATTTTTGATGCTTATGATGAGGTATACGGCCTCGACGGAACTCCTCATCCAAAGCAGCAAAATAATGAGAAGGCCGAAAATTAGATTAATGAATAATTAATACATGGTAGTCTCTGGCCACACAGAGATGGCTTTTCTAATCATAGAATTGTAAAAAAGCTATTTGTATCATTGAGAATAAAATGGATGAACTATTAGTCTTATGTTAACCGGTAATTTTTCAGGCATAAGTAGAGAGCGGAAGAACTTCTGACTTGGCATTTACAGCAGGTCATTTAAGTTGGTAATTATTTTTAAGGCTAGTAGAGGAAAGGACTATAGTCAGATAATGTATGTTGCTATTATTAGGTACGAAATCTATAGCTTATTAGAACTCTGTGGACCGAGGCTTAGAAGGAAAAAAACCATCCTGGCACCTCCACTAATTTTTTTTCGTCAGTCGCCTACTTCTTGAGTGAGGAGGAGATGCTAGTTGACTCTAAAGAGACACTCTTTTACACAAATTAAGGGACATTATTTTAATGTGATTTATATGTTGCCCCAGAAAGCAACTCATTGATCCTTATTGATAAGACCTTCCTTTTTCGATCGCCACATCGCTTTTCCTGTAGCAATGGAGTATGCCCCTGTTTTAGAACCGGCAAGGATATTGTAACCCCTGGTGTAGTCCGGACCTCCAAACAGGTCGTTTAAGCATTAATGGTAATAATGATAAACCTAATCTTGAACAATAATCTAGAACAGTACGCGGCAGCGAAGAATATTCAGAAAAAAACCATCAAAAAAAGTTGGTGGTTTTTTTATTTTGATGGGTGAATGATCAAAGGGGAATGAAATCGACAGAGAACATATAAACTGGGGCCGCATTTGTTGCGGCTTTTCTAATTTAAAGTGAACAAGTTCTTGACCCAAACTCACCCACTCGAGTTAACGCATAATCGGTGTTCGTAAGCCATGTTCACACAACGCTTGATGGAGCACAATATGTAACATATGAATCCTGATAACAGGTTCATATGTTACACATACACCGCATCATATATGAGCAAAAATCGCGAGATTCGGGTGAGAAATAAAGGACAGCAGCGGGATTTCGCCGGACAGACGGATGACAATGCACATCTTACACATTTACGATGTCATGCTGTCTTCTCTACACTTTGGAATGTAAGCGTTACCTGTTAATCACTGAAACGTGATGTACGTGAGTGAACCAGATAACCTGACATGAATCGATATGTAAGAAAGGAGGGGAAACATGAAGGGAAAAAGACTACTTGCTGTGATATCCGGAAGACGTTCCATCCATCGCGAAACGAAGCCGCCTAATCCAGGCGTAAACCAAACGTCTCTTGGTAAACGAATCAGGGTGAACTGGGAGCTCTATCTGTTCTTGGTGCCGGCCTTACTGTATTTCCTTGTATTTCACTATGCGCCCATGTACGGCATCCAGATTGCCTTTAAGAACTTTATCCCCAGCAAAGGAATCATGGACAGCCCATGGGTGGGCTTCGATCATTTCGAGCGTTTCTTCAATTCCTACTATTTCTGGGATCTGCTCTGGAATACGTTCAGCCTCAGCTTCTACGAGCTGATCATCGGGTTTCCGCTGCCGATCATCCTGGCGCTCGCTTTCAACGAAATCCGGACAGGTCCCTTCAAGAAAATCGTCCAGACCGTTACGTATGCGCCTCATTTTATATCCGTTGTTGTCATGGCGGGTATGATTATTACCTTCTTATCGCCGTCCACAGGCATCCTGATCCAATTGATCAAATGGATGGGCATCGATGCGCCGAACTTTCTGTCGGATCCGGCGTGGTTCAAGACCGTATATGTTCTGTCCGGGGTCTGGCAAAGCACCGGATGGGGGACCATTATCTATCTGGCCGCGCTGTCCGGGGTCGATCCCCAGCAGCATGAAGCCGCGATTGTGGATGGAGCCAGTCGTTTCAAACGATTGTTGCACATCAACCTCCCGGCCATACTCCCAACGATCACCATTTTGTTGATTTTGAACATGGGCAACATTCTTACGATTGGCTTCGAAAAAATACTGCTGCTGCAGAACTCGCTGAATATGGAATCTTCCGATGTCATTTCAACTTATGTTTACCGGACCGGTCTGGTCGACGCGCAGTACAGCTTCTCGACAGCCGTTGGCCTGTTCAACTCCGTGATCAACGTCATTCTATTGGTAACGGTCAACCGGATTGCCAGACGCACCAGCGAGAACAGCCTATGGTAGAAAGGAGGGAAGTGCATTGGTTACCGCGATGAAGGAATCGAAGTGGGACAAGATTTTTCTCGGCAGCGTTTATATCTATTTATGCATCGCTCTAATTGTTGTTCTGTATCCGCTCGTATATATTCTCAGCGCATCGATCAGCAGCCCGCAGCAGGTGAATTCCGGTGCGATGTGGCTGTTTCCCAAGGAGATTACCTGGGCCGGATACCAGCTGGTCTTCGAAAACCCGAAGATTTGGAACGGATACCTGAACACGATCGTTTATACTGGGATAGGAACGCTGTTGAACCTGGCCGTGACACTGCCTGCAGCTTATGCGCTCAGCAGGTCGGATTTGGTCGGTCGTCAACTGTTCTTGGGATTTATTCTGTTCACGATGTTTTTTACCGGAGGTCTTGTGCCAACATATCTCGTCGTCCGGAATTTGGGACTGATCAACACGATGGGGGCGCTCATTCTTCCCGTAGCCGCATCGGTATGGAATATCATCGTTGCCCGGACGTTCTTCCAGACGACGATTCCCAAGGAACTGCAGGAAGCGGCATATATGGACGGCTGTACCAACCTGAAGCTGTTCGTCCGCATTATTCTGCCGCTGTCCGCGCCGATTATTGCAGTCATGGCATTATTTTACGGGGTCAGTCACTGGAACAGCTATTTTCCGGCTCTGATCTATCTCAACGATGAGAGCAAGTATCCTCTGCAGATGGTGCTGCGGCAGATTCTGGTTCTTCAGGAAATGACGGCGGAGACGACCGGCGCCGGGATCAGCGGGGATGCTGCCAGGGCAATGAATTCCAAAGCCGAAACGGCATCATTGATCAAATACGGGGTTATCGTTGTATCTACGCTGCCGATTGTGGCTCTCTATCCTTTTTTACAGCGATACTTTGTCCAAGGGGTCATGATAGGCTCTGTAAAAGGATAATGAAAGCGTTTTATAAGATATGAGCTTGAATATGCAAAGGGAGGAAACATGGATGAAGATGACAAGCAAACCTTGGAAGCTGGTGTTGACGGGGCTGACAGCTCTGTCCCTGCTCGCCGGATGCGGTTCGGCCGGCGATACGAAATCTGCCGGAACAAAGTCAACGGAAGCAGCCGCCGTGAATAAGGAAGGCTTCCCGATTATGAATGAACCGATTACGCTGACCATGATGGCACCTGATGTCGGCGTTCAGAACTGGAAGGATATGGTCGTGCTGCAGCAGATGGAGGAAAAGACGGGCATTTCATTCCGATACTTGAATGCACCGAAGGATAGCTTTGATACGAAGAAGAACCTCGTATTTGCCAGCGGCGATTACCCGGATGTTTTCTATGCTGCAGGTTTGACGGCGGCCGAACAGATGAACTATGGCGAGCAGGGTATTCTGATTCCGCTGGAGGAGCTCATTGAGGAGTATGCTCCGAACTTCAAGGCGCTGATGGATGAAATTCCGGAGATCCGTAAATCCATTACGGCTCCGGATGGACATATCTACTCCTTGCCTGCGGTCGATTTAAGCCAGCACTGGTATCGGAACCCGCTGTGGTACAATGGTGATTTCCTGGAGGCCCTGAATATCGACAAGCTTCCGGAGACGACCGAGGAGCTCTATACCTTCCTGAAGCGGGTAAAAGAAGAGGATCCGAACGGCAATGGAGTCGCCGATGAAATCCCGATCTCTTCCGTATCGACGGCGACGACCAATGCTCGGGATATTCGTACTTGGCTTCTTGGCGCTTTCGGCGTCTATGAAGACGAAATTTATGTAGACGATGAGGATGTTGTTCATTATACCCCGATAGAAGAGGGCTTCAGAGAGTATCTGGTCTATATGAACCGTCTATGGAAAGAGGATCTGCTCGACCACGAAAGCTATTCGCAAACCGCAGAACAGAAAAAGGCCAAGGCACAGAACAATCAGGTGGCCCTGTTCTCCGACTGGCATGCCTACATGACCAAAGGGGGAGAGCCGTCCACCAAGGATCCGATGTTCGCTCCGGTGAAAAGCGATTTGGTAGACAAGCCGGCCATCGCCAAGAACAGAGGGATTACGACAGGGGCTTTTGCCATCTCGGCTACCAATCCTGCCCCTGAAGCATCGATGCGTTGGGTGGACTACCTTTACTCCTATGAAGGGTCGCTTTTTTTCAACAAAGGACCTGAAGGCATGCTGTGGGAGTATACGGATGAAGCTAATCGCGTGAAACGCTATTTGTCTGTGCCGGACGGCATGGAAATGGAGGACTACCGTGCGACTTTGACGCCAAACTACGGCATTCCGGCTCCTACCATCAACACGGACGATATCAATAAAGGATTGAAGACCGACTTTGACCAGTGGGTTGAAAAGGAGACGAAGGAAAAGCTGCTCGATCGCGGAGCCAGACCTCCGTTCCCTGCCTTGTTCCTTACCGTTGAAGAGCAAACCGAGATTAACAGCCTGAACTCGGATTTGAGCACATATGTACAACAGATGGAGGCGAAGTTCGTGACCGGAGCAGAACCATTGTCCAATTGGGATAACTACCTGAACACGATGAAGAAAATGGGTGCCGACCGGGTCGTCGAAATCTATCAAGGCGCATATGACCGCTGGAAGTCGAGCTAAACATAAAATGATAGAGGGCCTGATAAATCTCCTGAATATCATACAAATGTGGAGGCATAGCCTATGAAAATCACGAGACATCCGAACAATCCGATCGTCGTTCCGGGAACGTACGAATGGCGTAAAGTCACCGTATTCAATCCTGCGGTTATTATAGACAACGGCAAGTTTTACATGATTGAGCGTACCGCAGGCTCGCTAACGCCTTGCAAGAATGTGTTGGGACTTCTGGAGAGCGAAGATGGGGTGAATTTTACGCACGTGAAAGACGAGCCGATCGTGACGCCTGACATGCTGGGCTTTCCATATGGAAGCGTCCAGGACCCGCGGATTGTCAAAATTGACGGCACGTACTATCTAAACTATGCCCTTAGGCCATGCGCCATGAGTTACTATCCGACGGGAGCGGGCATACCGGAGCGTACGATTCCAAAATATCCGGACGGCTGGGGGGAGGAGGAGGGCCACTGGCTCACTCGCTCTTCGATTGTGAAGTCGGACAATCTGATCGACTGGGAATTCGTTGCCGATACGACACCGCTCGATATCAATGACCGCGACAACATTTTGTTCCCGGAGAAGATTAACGGAAAGTATGTATTGCTGCGCCGTCCGGAGGAATACGTGGGTGCAGCTTACGGAACGGACAGCGCGGCGATATGGATTACGTACTCCGAGGATCTAGTTCATTGGGAAGAGCCGAAACTTCTGGCCAAAGCCGAGAATCCGGCGTGGGAATCCAGGAAAATCGGCGGAGCCACGCCGCCTGTGCGAACCGATAAAGGCTGGCTGGTCCTTTACCACGGCGTTGATGATCAGGTCGTTTACCGTGTTGGGGCGATGCTTCTTGACCTGAACAACCCTGAGAAGGTCATAGCAAGAACGAAGACTTTTATTATGGAACCGGAAACCTATTACGAGAAATTCGGTTATCAAATTCCGAATGTGGTGTTCCCGACAGGAAACGTGGTCAAAGACGGCCTGCTCTATATCTATTATGGTGTGACCGACACTGCAATTGCACTGGCTACCGTGCCGGTCGATGAGCTGGTTGAGCATATCTTGAACGAACCGCAGTGAGTGAGGTAAAAGCATCCGGGCCCTTTCGAGACAAGATCTCCTAAAGGGCCCTTCTGTTATATATCCAGCCTATTCGAGCGATGTTGTTTGCGGTACTGACCGGGCGTAAGCCCGGTTTCTTTCTTGAATTTGCGGATGAAATTGGGTGCATCCAGGTAGCCCACCTGTTCGATGATTTCCTTAAGGGGAGCGCTTGTCGTCACAAGCAGCCGAATGACTTCCTCCGTACGCCTCTTCCAGATATACTGCGAGAAACTGATCCCGGTCTTCTCTTTGAAGCTGCGGCTTAAGTAAGAGGTAGAGACGGAAAATTTAAGGGCAACATGCTCCAGGCTGAGCGTATAGTCGGCAAACTGCTGATTTACATAATGTACGATATCATCGATCAGTTTAGGTGCTGCTTGCTCATGGTTCCGTTCAACCTTCTCGCAAACCTCTGTCGTGAGCGACAACAGCTTGTCCTCAAATTCCTCCAGCGTCTCAAACGACGTATAGTCCGAGATGCTGCTGAATGCTTCGTTCATTCCAACCTCAGAGGCGGACCTTAGCAGCGCGTTCAGCAGATCGAAGCAAATGCAGCGCAGCAGATGAATTTGCAGCGGTTCGCTCCGGATGGTCTCCATCATCTCGGCGATCATCTGCACAGCCACCGACTCGTTGCCTTGCTTTAGGCTTTGCTCCAGCTTGAGCAGCGACTTTCTTGGAAGCCATACGCCTTTGGCGACAGGATGATTCTGCTCTGCCAACTGGTCGAAATAGGTGATCCGGCTGCTGCCGACCATTCGGTGCTCGAGTGCGGTTGCGGCTTCGATGAAGGATTGGTTCAGCTGCCCCAAATCCCGGTAGGGCGTACCTACGCCCATGCTCGGATCGAGCCGAGTGTTCTCGGAGATCAATCCCTGGACCGTGCGAATGATCTGCTCCATCCGGAGCTTCAGCGAATCTTGGCCAGGGTCAGGAAGCGATACGATCAGCGCAAATTGATTATCGGCTGAGAATTCAACGCCATAGATAGTCGCTTGAAGTCCTGAAGGTTCAACATGGCTGAGAATTTCATGCACCTGCTGACGATCCTTCTGGAGTTCCTCGGCCGCATCGTTTTCTTCCCAGGACAGAATCACACAGAAATAAATGACTTGTTCTTGGGGAGATTCCAATCCGACTTCGGCGATCATTCGCTCGATTTCGGGATCATCCGGCTTGCCGTGCTTCAGCAGAAGCAGCATGCATTGGTTGCGCACGAAGGGCTCCTGCATATCGATCCGGGTGCTGTAATCGTGAAGGGTCTGACGAATCCATTCCCATTCATTGCGCGTTTTGGGCTCTGGGGTATCGCTAACTCTGAGCTTGGCGAATTCCATCAAATCCTTAATCGGGTGATATTGGCGTCTAGCCAGCACAAAAGCGGCAAGCACTCCGGTTATGACGGCGATGCCAAACACCAGCAGTATGAGCGTCTGTACATGAGCGACCCGGCTGAAGAACTGGTAGCTTGGCATGATGGTCATGTAGTTCCATCCATTCTCCCCGGATTTGACGGATACGACGGAATACTTGTCATTATTCAGGGAGAGATTGTGTATGCCGGCATCAAGCGCAGCCAATGTCCCGAGATGCTCTTGAGACAGGGTTACGCCGTGATTGCTCGCAGTAAGCACTTCATCATCTGGATTGAGAATGTAGCTGCTCCCGGTGAAATCGCTAAGAATGGAATCCATGACCCCGGTAAGATTGGACTCTTTCACCATATATACAACGCTCCCGTAAGGATAGGGGGCATTGGGCTTGATCGGTACGATGATGGTCAGCATCGTCTCCTGCCTGGAGTTGTTGATCGTAACATTCTCGGCCGGCCGTATGACCATCTGATTCGTTTCGTTCAGCGCAAGGGTGACATCTTCCAGACTCCAGTTCTCATAACGATAGAAGGAATCGAACGCAACGTTAACATTCGTCAGGCCACGGTAAGAGTAGATAATCGGGTCGTTATGATAGTATAAGAAGATGTCTTCAATGATGCTGCTGTTTGCCTTATAGTTGGCCAAAGCTTGTATGGCTTCCACTCTGTAATAATCATCACGGACCATATAAGGGGTTAAGCGTCTGTCGTAAGCGATTCGGCCGGAAAGCTCCCGAAGCTCCGCGATACGGGAGTCGATGGTCATTTTCACCTGGTTCAATTGATTGATGTTGGATTGTTCGATCTCGGTACGAAGCCCGCTGACAGCGCTATCATAAACGAAAATGGTTACTCCCGTCAGGGGAATCAGGAAGATCAGAATATAAGACAGTACGTATCTTAAGAGCAGCTTCGACTTAAAGTGATTCCAATTTATTCGGAAAGTGAAAGTGGATACGATGAATGATTTGAGGTTATGAATGGTCATTTTGGGTGCATCCTCCATTGCATTCTTTTCATGTCATGCGAAATTCCGATTTCATCAACAAGGATAGGGTTATTTGAAACATTATATCATTATAATGATTATTCGGAGAAATATTAAGAATAAATTCATCGTTATTCATTACATGATATAACTCGTAGTTTTCATAGTTTCACGGCTTCAATCCAACTCAGTCAGATTTCGATCGTCTTCGCTTTATAGGAAGATTTTGTTATGATAGGGACAAGAAAAAAATGGGAAGTGGGAAGCTGTGGACAAAAAGGCGAAAAAGGTTTTACTTCAAACGTTCTGGTCATCCAGCGGCTGGAAAAGCAGTCCTTTGCCGTTCGTTGGGGAGGACTTTGATTACGCGAAGAGCATGAGGCTGATGTTCGACCCCATCACCATCGGACATGATGAGCTGATCCAGCGGCTGCATAGCTTACATAAGACGGTTACTAAAGAAAGGGTTGCTGCCGCATTTCTGCACAGTCTGTCCACGAGACAAGTGCATCTGCGAAGCGCGCTTTCCAGTTGGGCGCTTACATCGCGCCTGCCTCTGCATCAGTACGAAGAACGACGCTCGGCCATGCCGAATTACAGCAGCTGCGGAGATTGTAACCATGCCGGGCTCCAGTCCGACCGGAATTACGTGAATGCCGACCTGAACGTGCTGAATTTCGAACGGGTCAAATGGGGAGGCATCCGCTTGAATCAGCTGCTCTACTGCTGGCTCGATCTGGAGCTGTTGAGCCATGAGGAGGGCCTGACGGTGGACGATGAGGATATCGCCATTCTGAGGAAGCTGATGACAGCCGTCGACGGATGCGCCGAATCAGAAAGCCCGCGTCATCTTGAGAAGCGCTTGAAGGATGTTCTGCCTTCAAGCAAGCATGAACGAGACGTGCTGATGGAAATTCTGGGATATGCCGGCGTGCTGGTTCCGAAGGATACGCCCCGCACGCGTCCGAGAAGGGACGACGATTTCTTCTCGATGTCGGAGTGGCAGGGAAGCGACGGATATTCCACTGAAGCGCTGCAGTTTTATTTCGGCGAATATCTGTAGACCGCGCTGCATCATTATAGGTTACAGAATACGTACCGGTTTAGGAGTTTAAGGGAGGGTTAGAATGGAGCCGCAATATCATACGCTGTATGATCACGGAGTGCTGCCTTATACGAGGGAAAGCTTGGACGGCCAGGGAATGCACGATAAGACGGTGGAAACGCTTGTGCATCGGGGAATGCCGGTCTTTGATCCGCAGGAGCCACCGTTGGGTCTTCTGTTTCATGAAGCGTTACCGCTACAGGATATTCATGGAGCCTATATCGCGATCGGAAGGGAGATCTGGAGCGAAGGGCTGCATGTCGCGATCCAAAAGGATACAGGGGGAGTGTGGGCAGTCACGGAGGGCGGTACACAGAAACCGACCTACATGAACGCCTCCATCGACAGCCTGCTCGCCTTTATGGACCGTGTGCTTCGATTCAAGCAGCAAACGGAGCGCTTGCAGCCCGATCCACCTCCCACGATTTTGACGGCCGAACAATTTCGCGAGAAACTTGAGAAGTTCAGAAGAGGGGAGATCAAGCCGGGAATCCGTCCGGACGCCTCGCAGACTCAGCGCGAGTGGAAGTCAGCCTTCGAAGAAATTAAGCGGGAGCTGAAAGAGATGGATCTCCCTGCTGTACGTTCCTCTTCATGGTGGGGAATTGTGCTGGAGGAAATAAAGGATCGCTTGAGGTAGCCGAAATGCATTTTAATGACGGGATGGGAGGATGAACGTTGGGCTTTCATGACACGTACAGATTTGGTGTGCATGCCATCATATCGAACGCTGACGGCAAGCTGCTTTTATTAAAACGGACCTATGGGAATAAGGGATGGAGTTTGCCCGGGGGCGGGGTGGATTCCGGCGAAACGATCCATGAAGCGATTTTTCGCGAATGCCGCGAAGAGCTGGGCCTTACCCTGCAAGATGCGGTCTTGACCGGATTTTATTATCACAGTCATATCAACGCGCAAGTCGGCATATTCCGCTGTTCGATCCCGCTTCACGAGGAAATTGTGCTCAGCTCCGAGCATTCGGAATATAAATGGGCCGAGTTGTCGGAGCTGAGCGACGTTCAGCGGTTAAGGGCCCAGGATGCATTGGCTTATCAAGGAGAAGTCAAAAGCCGGGCGTTTTAGCATTCATCCTGTTCTTTTAAAGACCGGATTACCGTTACTGACCCCATGCACAACATCAGGGTTACGCTAACGAACTCTGTTGACGATGTTCCATCCGAAGCGGCAGAGGTTGCATCCATAAAGACATCCAGCATATAAAAAAAGAGGCTAACCGTGAGAGCGGTTAGCCTCTTTGATTTCAGTAAAACCTGGTTACCTGCTTATGCCCTGAGATCATGGCATGTGGATAAAACCTTTACTCCTTCAAAGAGCCAATCAGCAGCCCTTTTATGAAATACCGCTGCAGGAACGGATAGAACAGCACCACCGGCCCGATCGTCAGAATGGCGGTGGCCATCTTCACCGATTCTTGCGGCAGCGTCTGGCTGCCGAGGATGGCGCCGCTGCTCTGCATCTGCTGAATCATGCTGATCTCGGAGTTCAGCTTAAACAGCAGGTATTGAAGGGGATACAACTTCTCGTTGTCCACCAGCATGATGGCGTTGAACCAATTGTTCCAGTAGGCAATGCCGTAGAACAGCGTAATCGTGGCCAGAACGGGCATGCAGAGCGGGAAGTAGATCCGGAACGCGATATAGAAGTCGCTCGCGCCGTCGATCTTGGCCGCCTCCGTCAGGGAAGGCGGAATTTGGGACATGTAGTTGCGTACAAGAAACAGGTTGAACGGGTTGAACACCAGGGACGGTATGATCAGGGCCCAGATGGTGTTGTTCATGCCGAGATTCAGGTTGATCAGATACCAGGGCACCAGGCCCGTGTTAAACACCATCGTAATGAAAAAGAACAATCCGAGCCCGTTGCGGTAACGGATATGCTTGGCGGCCAGCGTATATCCGGCCATGGACGTGATGGTGACCGCAAGGATCGTGCCGACGACCGTCACGATGATCGAGATCATGTAACTCCGGTACAGCGGCGTGCTGCCGAACAGGAGCAGCTTGTAGGCATCCAGCGACAGCTCGCTCGGGAACAGCTGGTAGCCGAATTGCTTAATGCTGGCTTCGTCGGTAAAGGACACCATGAGCACAAGCAGCATCGGCAGGATGCAGAGAATGGAGATGATGCCGATCAGCGCGGCATTCACGGCGTCGAAAAATTTAGGTCTGGACGTCATCTAGATTTCGCTCCCTTCCGAATGAATCCGGCTTGCTTTAGAACAAGGCATGGTCCGGATTCACCTTCTTCACGATTTTGTTGCTGCCCCATACGAGAATAAAGCCGACCACGGATTGATACAGCCCGACGGCCATGGCTTGTGCCGGATTCCCGATGGTGCGGAGGGAACGGAACACATACGTATCGATGACGTCAACCGTCGGATACAGCAGCCCGTTGTCCTTCACGATGGCATAGATCATGTCAAAGCTGCCGTACATGATTTTGCCTAGAGCCAGCAGGGTTAAGATGGATATGGTCGGCAGCATGAGCGGAATGGTGATGTGGCGGATGAGCTGCCACCGGGTAGCGCCGTCGATCCGGCCGGCTTCGTAATAACTGTCGTCAATTCCCGTGATCGCCGCCAGATAGATGACGAGGTTCATCCCGAGGTCCTTCCAGACCGCCGCGGTCGTAAGAATCCAAGTCCAGTATTGCGGAGAGGCGTACCAGTTGACGGGGTCGATATGGAAGAACGCCAGGATCCGGTTCAGGATACCGTAGTCGGTCGACAGCAAGCTGTAGATGATGTAACTCACGATAACCCAGGACAAGAAATGCGGGAACAAAATCGTGGATTGGGTTATCCTCGAGAACCAGCGGCTGCGGAGCTCGTTGAACAGTATGGCCAGCGCCATGGCTGCGAGCGTGCCAACGATGATAAATAGAAAATTGAGCTTCAAGGTGTTGAAGGTGACCTCCCAAGCCCGGGGCGACGAGAAGAAGAACTTGAAATTGTCAAAGCCGACCCAGGCGGAATTGAAAAGTCCCGTCTTGAAGTTGAATTTCTGAAACGCAATGAGCATGTACGGAAGCGTGAAATAACCGAAGACCAGCGTATAGATGGCAGCCGGTACGACGAGCAGGTAGGCGGATCCGTTCGAGCGGATTTCGCGCAGGAAGCCGAAGCGGCTTTTTTTCATGAGTAGGCACGTCCTTTCGTAAGTGATGGGGGCTGCAAGCGTAGCAGTTCTGTTTCGAGTGTAAAGAGAGTTGCCGCGTGCAGTAAACTATGAAAATGGAGTTTGAGCGGATTGAAAGGGGGGATGCCTGCTTTAAAAAACGGCAAAAACTTCGAATTTGAGTATTTCGCACAGTGTCGCCAGGATTGAATAATGACTGGAAAAGCTTGATTTTATAAGGAGTTTAGCCGATGAAGTCTATGAAGGGAAGTTTGGGGAGGAAAATAAAGAATGCGTTTTCATGTTGATGTATGCCCTGAGCAAATGTAAGATGGGAATAAAATATCTATCCGTTCCAAGCGATCGGATGGCTAAGCAACCCCATAAAATTAACATATATATTACATATAATGTTAGTAATATTCCTGGATGATAAGATCTCAGTTTACTATACAGACCGAATGATAAAGGAGGGAGAATATGATCCGGCAGCGATTATTCCGTTATGCAGTGTATCGAAATATGTTTCTCAGCTTTGTTTTGCTCACGGCAGCCATGATTGCCCTCGTAACCGTCGTCCTGTACATGATGTTCTCCTGGAGCACCGCGAAGGAGGTAGGAAAAATATCCGAGTCGATGCTGAAGCAGAACAGCGCCGTATCCAGCGTCATCCGCGATCAGGTGTATAACGTGGGCAACCTTCTGCTCAGCGACAAGGAGATCGTGAACGCCCTGTTGGACAAAGAGGCCGATCCGGTGAAACAGTATGGCGTGTTCGGCACCCTTAACCGGGTTCAGTCCACCTATCCGTTCATCCATTCGATCGGGATCTATAACGGCTCGAATAACACGTACCTGAATACGAAGGGGATTACCAAGGAGCAGGAGAAGGCGCTGCTGGAGGAGATCAACAGCAAAAATACATCGTATTTTCATCTGTTCCCGCGCAAGATCTCTTCCGCCTCTTCGACGAAGCGGAGCGAAGACGTCCTGACTTTCGTTCTCCTTCCGAGCTATTATTCGCCGCTAAGTTCCAAAGGCGCGATCGTAAT
This sequence comes from Bacillus sp. FSL K6-6540, assembly GCF_038007545.1. Lineage (NCBI taxonomy): Bacteria > Bacillati > Bacillota > Bacilli > Caryophanales > Bacillaceae > Bacillus > Bacillus sp. FSL K6-6540. Next base: position 5,086,605 of record NZ_JBBOXH010000001.1, on the reverse strand, counting down.
CAACATGAGCACCGACACCATCCAGGATCTGATCGGAGGCTACCGCAACGAAGCGGTGGATTCGCTGCACGTCATTGACGACAAGGGAACCATCATCACCCATTCGGATCGGTCCCGGTTCATGGAGGATGTATCGCAGGAGTCCTATGTCCAGTCCATTCTGGAATCGGACGCGGAAAGCGGTTACTTCACCCGCTCCATCGACGGCCGCAAGAGCCTGGTTACCTATGTCAAATCCAAGGATATGAACTGGACGTTTATCAGCGTTAGCCAATATCAAAATCTGTTGTTCAACATGCAGGCCCTCCGAACGTCGGCGCTGGTTCTCGCTTCTGCCTGCTTCGTCGTCAGCATGTTCTTGTCGATCTGGCTGACGCATCATGCGTACAACCCGATCCGCCACCTGCTGGAGAAAATGAGCGCCATTCCGAAAATGAAGGAAAACCGGCGGCAAATCAACGAATTTGCCATATTGGATACCACTTACGCGGAAATGACGGAGAAAATGAAGTCGATGGAGTCCGAGGCTTCCGTCGCCCGGCAGGCGCATGTGCTGCAGCTGCTGAAAGGCGGCGACGAGACGGCATTCCGCCGTTTGGCCCGCGAAGGCAAGGGCCCCTATTTCTTGGCGGCCGTCCTTCTGATTGACAGCTTAGACGGCTCGCCGGGGGGCGAGGACGAGGAGCTGCAGTCCTATACCTGCGCGGCCGTCGCCCAGGCGGCCCAGCAGATGCTGGAGCCGGAGGGAGCGAACGTGGCCACGGTGGGGGACGGGACCATTGCGATCATTCTCCCCATGAAGCAGAGCCGGCTTCCGCTCCATGTATTGGGCATGCTGGAGGAGCTGCAGGGCGAGATGCTCCGCACGCTCCGCGTGTCCGTCACCGTCGGCATCGGAACGGCCGCGCAGACGTACGAGGAGCTGCGCGAATCGTTCGATTGCGCGCAGTCCTGCTTCCAGCAGCGCTTTTTCGCGGGAAAGGGCAAGATGTTCCATGGCGATCCGGTCATCGCCGCGGAGTCGGAGCATTCCGAGGCGCAGTATCCGGACAAGCGCGAGAAGCGCATCATCGAGGCCATCAAGCTGCAGCAGCGGGATAAATTGGAGAAGGAAATCGATCAGTGGATCAAGGAAATTCGCGATTACAACTACCATGAAGTCATGTTTTTCATCAACCAGTTCATCGGCGGCCTGTACAAGCAGCTCAATGTCCATACGGTGAAAAACCGGGAAAGCGCGGATCTCTTCCTCGACTTTACGCGGCGGATTACCCGCTTTCAGACGCTGCAGGAAACCGCGGATGCCCTGAAGGATCTTGCCCTTAGGCTCTGCAGCCTGTCCGAGGAATCGGGAGCGGTCCGGCATGCGGAGGTGGTGGATTTTATCCAGATGTACGTACGCAAGCATTATGCAAGGCCGGATATGTCGCTCGAGCAGGTGGCGGGAGAGGTGAAGCTGTCCCGCAGCTATGTCGGCAAGCTGTTCAAGGCGCATTGCGAGCTGTCGTTCAACGATTACCTGAATGCCGTTCGTCTGGAGAAGGCGCGGGAGCTTCTCGCAAGCACCGAGGAGTCGGTTCAATCGATCAGCGAGCAGGTGGGCATCCTGAATACGACCTATTTCTACACGCTGTTTAAAAAACACTACCAGATCTCGCCGGCCCAGTTCCGCAGCCAGCATGCGATCGAGACGAAAAAGGCGCAGTGACGGGCAGATTAATTGCGGGTTCAAAAGGTCGACTTTTCAGCACCGAAGTCTTTGCTTCCGATGTGCGTTTTTGCAAAGCGCTTTAGGTTGGATGAAGCTAGGGACTGAGTAGCGGAGCTGAACGTTTTCATGAGAAAACGGCCTCGGAAGCATAAGCTTGCAAACCTACGTGAGCAACGGAAGGCCCGGCTGAATTCAAGATTCGACGTCGAGACCGCTTCCTGACCTGCTTCGTGATCAAAAGTTGACTTTCTGAACAACCTCTTAAAGTGTTTTAAAAAGGCGAAAACCATCATTTTGAAGTATACGTTTTCCCTACTGTCTCCTTAAGATAGGAATCGTACCGCATGACTAAACCAAATGAAGACAGGGGGACACATGCATGAAAAAAAGGAAAGCGCTAGCACTATGGTTGGCCGCGATATTCATGGTTTCCGTGATCGCGGGCTGCTCCGGCGGCGGCGACGCCGGCAGTGAGAATGGATCGGCGAGCGGGGAGAACGGCGGAGGGGACAAGCTGCCGGTACGGTATTTGCTTCCGGGCTCCGCGCCTCAAGATTTGGATGCGGCGGTCCAAGCGATCAACGAGAAGCTGGAGGCCGACGGTCTGAACCTTACCTACGAACCGACATACATCGCGTGGGACGTATGGGATCAGAAGACCAACCTCATGATGTCGACGGGCGAGGAATTCGAGCTGATTGCCATCATGCACGATACCAAAGGACCGACGGTGCTTGCGGGCAGCGGCGGTATCATTCCGATCGACGATCTGCTGGATCAGTATGGCACCGAGCTGAAAGCTTCCATGCCGGACTGGATCTGGGAGTCGTCGAAAATCAACGGCAAGATCACGTACGTGCCGAACTTCTGGGCGGATACCGCTTATAACGATGGCATGTTCACGATCCGTACCGATCTGCTCGAGAAAAATGGCCTGAAGCCGCCGACATCGCCGGAAGAGCTGCTCAATGCAGCCGAGACGCTGCAGAAGAACTGGCCGCAGGACAACAAGAACGTATATATCAAAATGCTGGAGGAGCCAGCCTACTTCCTGCATACGACCTACGACACCTATCCGTTTACCGTGGCCGACAACATGATTTACATCGACCAGCAGGGGAACGTGAAGTCCTGGTTCGAAACCGAGGAGTTCAAAAAAGACGTGAAGTTCATGAACGAGGCTTACAAGCGCGGGCTGATCATGAGCGATCTGCTTACGACGCCGACGGAGGTTATCAACCAGGAGGAGCTGGCAGGACGTTATCTCTACCGTCCGGGCGACGTTGGGTTGAGCGACGCCATACTTCAGACGTTCCCGGATGCGAAGCTGGATATTTATTATTTGGCCGACCAGCCGAAATTCAGATCCTACGCGATCCGGAATTCCAACGGGATTTCGGCCACGTCTCCGCACCCGGAGGCCGGCATTCAATTCTTGAACTGGGTATACAGCAGCCAGGAGAACATGGATCTCGTCCAAAGCGGCGTGAAAGATGTGCATTGGAAGGATACAGGCAAGAATACCAAGGACTATCTGGCCAAGAACGAGAACGGTTCCCCGGCTTATGAGCTTCCATACTGGCTGCTCGGCCACGTTGAAATGAACCGTTATCCAACGAATACGGACCCAGCGCGACTGGAGCGCCGCACAACGGTATCGGAGGACGCCGTGAACAGCATCACGATCGGCTTCACCTTCGATCCGACCAACGTTGCTTCGCAGTACGCCAACTGCATCGCCGAGCTGAAGACCAGCGTCTATCCGGTCATGCACGGGGTCGTGAAATACGAGGACGCCTACGATAAAATGCTGGCCGCAATGAAGTCCGCCGGTCTCGATGAGGTCGTTGATGAATACAAACGGCAATTCGATGAGTGGAGAGCCGGTCAGTCGTAAGGTCAGGCACGCTAACGGCTAAGAAACATTGGAACAGGGCAATCCTTTACCCGGTTTTATAACCGGGGAGGGGTTGCTTTTTTTCGTGCGTCGCCATGGAGCGTTCCGTGAGGAGTACAGAGGGAATTCCAAGGAGACTCCAAGGGGATTCGAAAGTGATCCACGTTACCGTTTAGGACTTCAATTCTCCGATATTGGCCAAAATCAAAGTTTTCTCTCAAAAGTAAAGTGTTCAAGACAGGGATTCCCGGGCTAGAGTAAAGGTCATAAGAAGCCTTGAGACTGTTCAAAGAGTTAGAAGCGAAAGTCTTTATTTAGGCTGGCCGCACGGCAAGAGCCGTGCAGAATAAGGAGGACGTTATTCATGACCAAGCAAACACAAGCCATCCGGGAAGGCTGGCAATGGTTTACGGAAAGCCGGTACGGCATGTTTATTCATTTCGGGCCTTATGCCCAATACGGGCGCGGCGAGCAGGTTCTGTTCCGGGAGCATTTGGACCAGGCCGAATACGCGCGGAAGGCCTGCGAGTGGAATCCGGAGTTCTTTGACGCCGAGCTTTGGGCGTACACCGCGCGCAAGGCGGGGATGAGATATGCCTGCTTAACGACGCGGCATCATGACGGATATTGCCTGTGGGATACGGCCACGACGGATTATTCCAGCGCGAAGCAGGCGCCCGGCCGGGATCTGGTGCGCGAATTTACCGATGCGTTCCGAGCCCAGGGGCTTCGGGTCGGCTTATATTATTCCTGGATCGATTGGCGGATCCCGGCTTACTTCGACGGACCGGAGAAGGATCCCGAGGGCTGGGAGACGATGAAGCAGTATTTGCATGCTCAAGTGGAAGAGCTGGTCACGAAATACGGGCGCATCGATCATTTCTTCTTTGACGGGGTATGGCCGCGAACCGCGGAGGACCTGGACAGCATCAAGCTGGTGGAACGGATGAAGTCGATTCAGCCGGACATCCTGGTCAACAACCGTCTTGGGCTGTCCGAGGAGGAGAAGCTGCATGCGGACGGCGGCGGCGGCTCGGGCGATTCCGAGGTGCTGGGCGACTTCGGCTCGCCGGAGCATGTCATCGTCCCGGATCAGAAGCGGCTGTGGGAATCCAGCCAGGTCACCACGTGGAGGCTGTGGGGGTACACGAACGGCGAACGATGGCGTCCGGCCGACGTTCTGCTCGACATGCTGTGCGAGTGCGCGGAAAAAGGGGGGACCGTGGGCGGCAATCTGCTGCTTAACGTCGGACCGCAGCCCGACGGACAGCTTCCGCCGGCCTTCGTGGAGCGGGCGCTGAAGATCGGAGAGTGGCTGGACGTTCACGGCGAGGCCATCTACGGCTCCGACGGCGGGAACCTTACAGAGTTCATCACCTACGGGCGACAGACGATGAAAGACAACAAGCTGTATCTCATTATCCGCTTCTGGGATGGGAGGCCGGTGCTGAGGCTGGCGGATCTGGTGACGCCGGTATCACGGGTGACGCTGCTGACAACGGGGCAGGAGCTGTCGTTCCGACAGGAAGGCGACGTGCTGTGGATCGAAGGGCTGCCGCGGGAACGTCCGACCGAGCTGTTCCCGGTCATCCGCATCGAATGCGAGGAGCGGCCGCAGACCAATGAATGGGGAGTGAACCGCCTCTGGACCGGCGACCCTTCCCGGATCGCCGACTGGGCCCGAACGCGCGGAACATCCGTATACGTCGACGGCCAGCCGCGGATGAGAAAGGAGTAAGTCGATGAGAACGCTTGTATTTTACGACGAGCATTTTCCTTACGAAGGCGAACGTCCGTCTGCAGAGGCATTGGAGGGATTGCGGGAATGGGCGGTGGTCGCTGGTTCCGCGGACGTGGCTGAGCGGCTGACGGAAGGCGGCTGGGACGCGCTGGTTCATCTGCACGGACCGTACTTTCCGAAAGCGGCTTGGGCGGCCATCGAAGCCCACCTGACGGCCGGCGGCGGTCTGGTTCATGCCGGGGGCGTGCCTTTCCGCAGGCCGGTTCGAGAGCTGAACGGAAGCTGGCATGCCGAACGCGAGCAGCTGGCTTATCATCAGCGAATGGATATCCATGATGCGCTGGCGGTGGACGTATCGCGCGTCCGGGAGCTGAAGGCCTCCGCCGAATACCCGATCCTGCAGGGGCGAGAGGAGCTGTTCGGCATGGAGCCGACCTGGGGCTTGACGCTGCACCCGACCAAAGCGAGCGACATTCCGGCCGAGATGGGGGCATGCGGTCCGATGGACGCCGTCATCTCGCCGCTGCTGATCGGCGTGGACCGTGATCGACGCGAGCGGTCCGCTCCGGTCGTCATGCTGGAGCAGCATAAGGGCGATTACGCCGGGGGCCGCTGGATTCTGATCAACCAGCAGCTGAGGGCATCGTTCTGGGAGACGAAAGGGATGGACGTCCTGAAGGATCTGGCCGAATACGCGGGAACAGGCGTGACGGAGCTGTGGCTGAAGCCGAACTATGCCTCCTACGAGCCGGACGAGCAGATGCGGTTGACGATCCAACTGCAGACGCTGTCCCGGACGTCCGCCCCGGCGCAGACCTGGCATTTTGATGTGAGACTTATCAAGGAAGACGACGGCGAGACCGTCTGGTCCGGACACGAGAAGTCGGAAGCCGGCATGGAACAGCGGGATCTGCAGCAGCTTCGCTTGTCCGTCCCGGTACGGCTGGAAGCGGGCTTGTACCGGATCGTTTGCGAAGCCGAGTCCGAATCAGGGGAGCGCCGCAACCTGACCCAGGCGGTATGGGGCGTCGACCGTCCGCTGCTGCAGGCGGGAGAGCGGCTGGAATGCGGGCGCGATTACTTCCGCCGCGGCGGGCGGACGGTTCCGATCGTTGGCATGACGTACATGACCTCCGACGTCGCGCGCAAATTCCTCCATCTGCCGAACGTGCAGCGTTGGGATGCGGATATGGCGGAGATGAAGCGAGCAGGAATCAACCTGATCCGGACGGGCATATGGACGGGGTACCGGATGATCATGTTTGCCGACGGCCATGCGGCCGAGGACGTCATGCGGGCGATCGATGCCTTTATCCTGACGGCCAAGCGGCATGAACTGGAAGTGACGTTCACGTTCTTCTCGTTTGCGCCCGAAGCCTGGGAAGGCGTGAACCCATACCTGGATCCGCGATCGGTTGAGGCGCAAAAGCGCTTCGTCGCCTCCATCGTCGGACGTCACAGGGGCACGACCAACGTGCATTGGGACCTGATCAACGAGCCGTCGCTGTTCGATCCGAAGCGAATCTTCGAGGGGCCGGTATCGATCGGGGACCGGTTCGAGCGGCAGGCCTGGTCGGAGTGGCTGCGGCAGCGACACGGGGATGATCTGGCGCTGCTTCAGGAGCGCTGGAACATGACGCCGGGCGAGCTGCCTTCATTCGAGTCAGCGCCTGCGCCGAGTCCGGACGACAAGCTGTTCAACAGCGTGCTGCAGCCGAAGAAGTGGGGACCGTGGATCGATTTCACGCTGTTCACCATGGACATGCATAATCGGTGGGCGTCCGAGCTCATCGGCACCATTCGCCGCTCCGATCCCCGCCAGCTGGTAACGGTCGGGCAGGATGAGGGCATCTGCTCCCAGCGTCCGTCGCCTTCGTTCTATGGGCCCGCGGTCGATTACACGACGGTCCACTCCTGGTGGCAGAACGATCACCTGGCCTGGGACGGCATATTTACGAAAACGCCGGACAAACCGAATCTGATCCAGGAGACCGGCATCATGCACGTGCAGCGTCCGGACGGCATCGCCAAGCGGACGGAGGAAGAGCTTCGCAGCATCCTGGAGCGGAAGTACGCGTATTCGTTTTCGACCGGGGGCGCGGGTGCCGTGCAGTGGATTTGGAATATTAACTACTTCATGGATAATGCCAACGAATCCAACATCGGGGCGCTTCGGGCGGACGGAACGCAGAAGCCTGAGGCCGATGTGTCCTATGACTTCGGCCGCTTCATGAAGGAAGCAGCCGGCCTCTTCGACGATGAACGGCAGCTGGAGGATATCGCCGTCGTTTACCCGTATTCGAATGATTTTTCCAGCCGCAAGCTGGCGTACGAAGCGACGACGAGGGCCATGCGCGCATTGACGTTCGGCATGAACGTCCATCCGCGGGGGATCGGCGAATATCAGCTGAAGGACCTGAAGCGCTATCCGGCTAAGCTGATCATCGTGCCGAGCGCGCATAATTTCGACGATGGCGCATTTGCCCAGCTCCTCGACTTGGCAAGGGGAGGGAGCACGGTCTTGTGGACCGGCCCGCTTCGCACCGATGCGTATTGGGGACCGGCACCGCATCGTCTGCAGCAGGAGATCGGCGAAACCGTCCATGCCAACGTTCTTCGGGAAGAAACGCTGGAGCTGGCGGGAGAGCATTTCGCCGTTTCGTTCGGCGAGCGGAAGATTAACGCGCTGGCGGTAGATCGTCCGGCGGGCCGGTTGGATGGGACGCTGGCACCCGTCACGGTGACCTTGGGCTCGGGACGGTTCATCTGGTGCCCGCTCCCGGTCGAGATGAACGAGCGCTGGGAGCCGATCCAGGCGCTGTACGCGGAAGCTATCCGCTCCGCAGCCGTTTCGCCTGAGCTGGAATGGCCGAAGGGAGGCGAGCTTCCGGGTATTTACGGCCGCAAGCTGACGTTCGGGCAAGGAAGCTTGTACGTCTTCGTCTCCGAGCATGGGGCAAGCGCAGAGGTCGAGGTAAAGGACCCGGCAACCGGAAATGTTTACGCCTTCGAATTGGAACGGGAGCGGACCGTGATGTTTACGACCGATGCCGGGGGACAAGTGCAGACGGTTTACCGGCCGGAGGAGGTTCGCATCCGGCAGATCCAACCATCTTGAGGCGTGCTCGCCCATGAAAAGGTTGGAAGAGGGTTCTAGCCGTTGATCTGGTTTGTCCAGGTGCGGTGCAGCCATTCTGCAGGATACGCATAGTGGGAGGTTCTTCGGCCGATCGGATCGTGCCGGAGAGCCTTTTTCTTCCATCGGAAATTTCGGCAGGGCTGCTGTGATCAATAAGAACGAATCTAACAGGAATAGGAAAGGGTGTGCGCCATGGACTACAAGGACGCTGCATGGCCGGTTTCGCGGCGGGTCGAGGACTTGCTGGAGCGGATGACGGTCGAGGAGAAAATTGGGCAGCTGATCCAGCCGTTCGGCTGGAAAGCTTACATAAGGAACGACGACGGTACGATCAAGCTAACCGAGGAGTTCAAGTCGCAGCTTGCGGAGGGAGGAATCGGTTCCTTGTACGGAACGCTGCGGGCCGATCCCTGGACCGGGGTGACGCTGGCGAACGGTCTGTCCCCGCGGGAAGGGGCGGATGCGGTTAATGCGATTCAGCGTTATGCGATGGAGCACTCGCGGCTGGGGATTCCGATTCTGTTCGGGGAAGAATGCTCCCACGGGCATATGGCGATCGGGGCGACGGTGTTTCCCGTACCGCTTACGATCGGCAGCACCTGGAACACGGAGCTGTTCCGCAGCATAAGCCGCGCCGTTGCCGCCGAGACAAGAGCTCAGGGGGGATCGGCCACCTATTCGCCGGTGCTGGACGTGGTACGGGATCCCCGCTGGGGCCGTACCGAAGAAACCTTCGGCGAGGACCCCCATTTGGTAACCGAATTCGCGGTTGCCGCCGTGCAGGGACTGCAAGGCGAGCGCCTGGATTCGCATACCAGCCTGCTGGCTACGCTGAAGCATTTCGCAGGCTACGGCGCTTCCGAAGGGGGACGCAATGGGGCCCCTGTTCACATGGGCCTTCGGGAGCTTCACGAGGTCGATTTGCTGCCGTTCCGCAAGGCCGTTGAAGCGGGTGCCTTGTCGGTCATGACGGCCTATAATGAAATCGACGGAGTCCCTTGCACATCCAGCGGGTACCTGCTGCAAGACGTTCTTCGGGAGGCGTGGGGCTTTGACGGCTTCGTCATTACCGATTGCGGCGCTATCCATATGTTGGCATGCGGTCACAATACGGCCGGATCGGGCGTGGAGGCGGCGGCCCAGTCGCTGAAGGCCGGTGTCGACATGGAGATGTCCGGGACCATGTTTCGGGCACATCTTCACCAAGCGCTGGAGCAAGGGCTGATCACTGAAGACGATCTGAATAGGGCAGCCGGACGCGTGTTGGAGCTGAAGTTTCGCCTGGGACTATTTGATCGGCCTTATGTGGATCCAGCCTGGGCAGAGCAGGTCATAGGCTGCAAGGAGCATATCGCTCTGGCCTACCAGGCGGCGGCTGAAGGCATCGTGCTCCTGAAAAACGAGGGGGACCTCTTGCCTCTGGATTCAAGCAGCAGAACCATTGCCGTCATTGGCCCCAACGCCCATGCGCCGTACCATCAGCTTGGCGATTATACCTCCCCCCAGCCGCCGGGGCAGATCGTAACGGTGCTGGACGGCATCCGCCGACGGCTGGGAGACAGCCGCGTGCTGTATGCGCCGGGCTGCCGCATACAAGGCGATTCAAGGGAAGGGTTTCCTCGGGCGCTGGCATGCGCCGAGCAAGCCGACGTCATCGTGATGGTGCTCGGCGGCTCCAGCGCACGGGATTTCGGGGAGGGCACCATCGATCTGAGAACCGGTGCTTCGGTCGTGACCGGGCATGCCGAGAGCGATATGGAATGCGGGGAAGGGATTGACCGCTCGACCCTTACGCTGATGGGCGTGCAGTTGGAGCTGCTGCAGGAGCTCCATAAGCTCGGCAAGCCGGTGATTGTTGTCTATATCAACGGACGGCCGATTACGGAGCCGTGGATCGACGAGCACATCCCTTCCATCGTGGAAGCCTGGTATCCCGGCCAAGAGGGAGGCAGCGCGATTGCGGACATGCTGTTTGGCGATATCAACCCGTCCGGTCGTCTGCCGCTGTCCATTCCGAAGGAGGTTGGCCAGCTGCCGAACTCTTACAATGCCAGACGGACCCGGGGCAAGCGTTACCTGGAGACGGATCTTGCGCCGCGGTATCCGTTCGGCTTCGGCTTAAGCTATACGGAATTCCGTTACGGCCGTCTGACGGTCGAGCCGGCCGTTGTTCCCATAGGCGGCGAAGCCACGGTCCGGATCGACGTGACCAACGCGGGAGCACGGGACGGCGCGGAAGTCGTTCAGCTGTACGTCTCGGATCTGGCCGCCTCCGTTACCCGCCCCGAGAAGGCCTTGAAAGGGTTCCGAAAGGTGTTCCTGAAGGCCGGGGAAACGCAGGAAGTAACGTTCACCATCGGCAGCGAGCAGCTGGAATTGATCGGCCTTGACCTGAAGCCGGTGGTGGAGCCGGGCGAGTTCCGCATTCAGGTCGGTCCCGACTCGACGAGAGGAGAGGTCGCAAGCTTGATGGTGGAAGGCTAACCGGTCCGTCCCTCCCAAACATAAAGAATCTTAACGATACAGGTTCAACCCGGCGAAAGCGGATATCCCGAAGTTGTCGGATGTCCTTGCTTTAGCCGGGATAACCGGTCGTGAACAATCGTGTAACCGTTATGGTCCGTTTTTATTCTGTTCATCGGTTAGGCGAAGCGATCATGGTAACGAAGTGGAGGCAAGCGATGAAGCTGCTGTGGTTCAAATCGATTTACCCAAAAATCGTGGCCGGCTTTTTGTTGGCCATTATGCCGGTTTACGCCGCTGCCCTGTACATGAACGAGTCCGGGCTTGCGAGCGTGGAGCAGGAAATTACCCAATCCTTGAATGCGAGGACTAATTTTTTCATGCGTACGCTGGAACAGGAGCTGCGATCGACGGTGCTGCTGATGAACGATTTGTCGCAGGACTCCGACCTGCAAAAGCTTAGCACCATAGCACCCGCCATGAGCCGTTCCGAATATTTTCAGGCGATCAACCGCCTCCAGGGCAAAATGCGGCTGCTGCAAAGCTCCAATCAATACGTTCAAGAGGCCAAAACGTATATTCCGTTGATTGAGAAAACGATTGAGCAGGTGTCGTACGAAGGAGCCATGCCGCCGGAGCAGATGAAGGCGCTTGAGGAGCATCCCGATCGGGTCATTTTCGAATGGAAGAACAAACTTCTGCTGGGTATGGTATACCCGGAACGATTGCGAAACGGCCATCCGCCTAATTTTGCGATTGCGGCGGAGCTCTCCGTTCCGAAAATGCAAACGGCGCTCCTGCAGCTGGCCACGGGGGACGGGGGCGCCGTTCTCATCGGCGTGGACAATAGCTGGGTCCTGACTCAGGAGGACGGAGGGGGCATCGGTCCGCGGCTGGCCGAACGAATTGATTTGGAAGCGCTAACAAGCACCGAGTTTTCAAAGCTTCCCTACAACACGAAGGTCAAGGCGGATGGGGCCAACTATTGGGTTAGCGTGGAGCGCTCCGCCTTTTTGAATGCCGACCTGGTGGTGTATGTCCCCGAAGCCGAATTCTTAGGCCCGCTCGGGAAATACCGCATGATCTTTTTCGGGCTGTCGGGCTTCTCCCTGCTGGTGGTTATTCTGTTCTCGGGCTGGATCTACAGCCGAATTCATCAGCCGCTTCAGCGGATGGTGAGGGCATTCCGCAACATCGATTTCGACAGTCCCCGGGTGGAGCTGCGCCATAAGCATCATGACGAGTTCCACTATCTGTACGAGCAGTTTAACCATATGGTGAAGCGCCTGCAGGTACTGATCCACGAAGTGTTTGAGCAGAAAATCCGCTCGCAGCGTTCCGAGCTGAAGCAGCTCCAATCCCAGATCAACCCCCATTTTTTATATAACAGCTTCTTTACGCTCCATCAGATGGGAGAGATGGAGGATTACGAGAATATCGTTCGTTTTACGAGGCATTTGGGGGAATATTTCAGGTTCATCACCCGCAACGCTGCCGACGAAGTTTCGTTGAAGGCGGAAGTGGGGCATGCCAAGGCTTACGTGGACATTCAGTCCATCCGTTTCCATAACCGGATATCGGCTTATTGGGATGACATCCCCGGTGATTGGGAGCAACTGGACGTTCCGCTGCTCATTCTTCAGCCCTTAATCGAAAATGCATACGAGCACGGACTTGAGGAGAAGGAGGCGGATGGGCAAATCCGGGTTACCATGGCCGCTGAGCGGCATGTCCTGCATATCATCGTGGAGGATAACGGGGAGACGTTGACGGACGAAAGGCTGCAGAACCTGCAATCCATGATCGCGATTTCGGACGTGAAGGGAGAGATCACCGGTTTATCCAACGTGCACCGACGCCTTCGATTGAAATTCGGGCCTGCTGGCGGATTGACCTTTTCGAGAAGCCGGTTGGGCGGTTTGAGAATCGATATGACACTGCCAAAGCAAGAAAGGAGCGAGATGGATGAAGAGCAGGTACAGGATACTGATCGTGGATGACGAACCTTTTATCGTGAACGGGCTTGCGGAATTGTGCCTTGGCGTGGAATTTCTCGAGCTAGAGGTGTATAAGGCTTATTCCTCTTCGGAAGCCTTGGGCTGGCTTAAACGGGCGAAAATGGACATCGTTTTGTCGGATATCAAAATGCCGGGGTTAAACGGCCTTGCCCTGCAAAAGGAAATATCCAGGCAGTGGCCCCATTGCAAAGTGATTTTTTTGACCGGATACGACGACTTTTCTTATATCCAGGAGGCCACCCGGCAAGGAAGCGTCGATTACGTTCTCAAGGCCGAGGGAAACGATGCCGTGCTGAGCGCGATCGAGAAGACCGTGGAGCTGCTTGACCAGGAGATGGAAGCGGACATTCTGCTTGCCAAAGCGAGGGACAATATGCGCATGGCGCTGCCTTTTTTACAGCAGCAGTACGTTCTGGAGCTGATGCAAAAAGCACCTGGTCACATTCGGCGGGAAGAGCTGGAGCAGCGCTTTGCGGAGCTGGAGATGAAGCTGGATCCCCGCAAGCCATGCCTGCTGCTGTTATGCAGGCTGGACGGCTGGCAAAGGCAAGAAAGTCCATCGGTCCAGTCGCTGATGCTGTACGCGGTCCAGAATATCATCGGCGAGCTGCTCGGCCCGATGACCGACGGCATGGCCGTGGAGTTCGGCAGGGCCAAGATGATCTGGATTTTGCAGCACAAAGAGGAGGGGGAGGAGGAGATTCAAAGTCCGGCGGCGGAACGGGTCCAGCGTTTTGTCCACGGGATGCTGGAACAAATTCAGGACGTTTGCAAAACGCTTCTGAAATTGAAGACGTCGTTTGCCATGGCTGGCGAGTGGGTCGATTGGGAACGGCTGCCGGACAAATTCGAAGGACTGAAGCAGCTGCTGGACAGCGGCCTCGGGATCGGCCACGAATCTTTGTTGGCCGAAGCCCGTGAGCGCAACCGCCCGGATCGTACGGGGCATTTTCTGGGGCGCTCTCGCTCGCATCTGAAGCGGATGGAGCTGCTGCGCGGCTGTTTAGACAATGGGGACCGGGAGGAATTCATGGAGCTGTTCCATGAGGTGACCGATACCTCTTCCTTCCCGCCGGAGGTTGATTATTTGCTGAAAATGGAGGTATATTACGGCCTAGTGTCCGTGATGATGCCGTCCCTGGTGGATATGGAAGCTCTCTGCCGGAACGTGGAAGGGGCGGTGGATTATATCACATTGACTCATTTGGAGGAGCATGATTCGTGGACGGAGGCGGCCGAATATTTCGAAAGGCTGGCGGACATCATCTTCAACCGGAAAGAGCAGGGGAAGCAGGATCAGCAGCATGAGGTGATTGCCAAAGTTCAACGGTATATCGAGGATCACTTAAGCGGCGACCTGTCCTTGACGCAAATCGGGGAGGCCGTGGGACACAACCCTTCGTATTTGTCCAGATTGTACAAACAAGTGACCGGCGAGGGCCTGTCCGAGTCGATTAATGCGGCAAGGCTGGCCAAAGCGAAGCAGCTGCTGAAGGAGACGACGGACAAAATCCATGTCATCGCCGCTGCGGTGGGTTTCAGTTCTCCGCCGTATTTTTACCGCTTTTTCAAAAAAACGACCCATTTGACGCCGCAGGAATACAGAGAACTGCACAACATGTAAAGAGAAGATATCAAAGTAAAGAGCTTGGAGTAGATAGCTCTTTTTTTGTTCCCTTATACTCTAAACAAACATCGAATTCAAGGAGGTCGCAAACATGAAGAGAAATAAGATCTTGTCCGTATTGTGGATCAGTATGCTGGCTTTCGTGTTTATTTTAAGCGCTTGCAGCAAAGGGGAAGAAGGCGGAGGCAGTGCGGCGGGTTCATCCACCGATAGCGAAGCCTCGGCCTTGGAGCCGGGCGATCCGTTCGGCAAGTATGATCCCCCCATTCAGCTGGATGCCGTCCGGTTTGTGGGAGAAGAAGTGAAGTTCCCGTCCGGACAGGATATTAAGAACAACGTGTGGACCGACCTTTATAAGGAAATGGGCATCAACCTCAACTATAAATGGGTGGTGACGGGTCAGGAGCAGTATGAATCCAAAATGAATATCGCGATTGCTTCCAATGACCTCCCGGATATCATGCAGGTGACGCCGGAGCAGCTGCGTCAGCTTGCGGACGCCGGGCAATTGGCGGACTTGGCGCCTGCTTTCGAGAATTACGCCAGCGATGACCTGAAGAAGGTCATGGAGATCGAGAAAAACGCGCTCCCTTCCGCGACGTTTGACGGCAAGCTGTTGGCGATCCCGTCCACTCAGCCGGTCATCGGCGGCTCTGCTCCGCTGCTGTGGGTCCGGGAGGATTGGATGGAGAAGCTGAATCTGCCTGAACCGAACACGATGGATGACCTCGTAGCCATTGCGGAGGCGTTTGCCAAGCAGGATCCGGACGGTAACGGCAAGGCGGATACCTACGGACTTGCGCTGACCAAGGATATCGGATTGAACAGCTCTTCGGTAGGTTTCTTTAACGGCTTCGGCGGTTTCCCGCAAATTTGGATCGAAGACGCAGAGGGGCAATTGCAGTTCGGCAGCATTCAGCCGGAGATGAAGGAAGCGCTGGCCAAGCTGCAGGACATGTTCAAGAACAAGCTGATCGACCCGGAATTCGGCGTGAAGGATACCGTCAAGGTCTTTGAATCCGTGACCACCCACAAAATCGGCATGCTGATCGGACCAAGCTGGTATCCGGCATGGCCTTTCTGGGACATGGTGAAAGAGGATGAATCGGTGAAATGGAAGTCCTACCCGATCCCGTCTTTGGAGGGCGGTCCGGCGACGGTGCAGATGCCTTTTGCCGTCTCTCAATATTACGTGGTCAAAAAGGGGTACGAGCATCCCGAGGTCATCGTCAAGCTGGCTAACCAGTACTATGAGAAGCTGTACAGCGACAATGCGGAATTCGACAAGTACGGCCAAATCATTGAAGACGGCGTATCCATAGGGGTCAACAAATATTCGCTGGTTGAGGTCGTCAATCCGAACAAAGACCTGATCCGGCAGGAGGAGCTGGCCAAGGCGCTGGAATCCGAAAGCGACGCGGACACCACCAGCGCCGAAACGAAGATCATGTTCAAGGAGTTCCAGGAATATCTCGCAGGCAACAATCCGATGGGCTGGTCCGGCTATGCCGCCAACGGTCCGGAAGGCTCCATGAAGCAGCTTCGCGATTTGAACGATGCGGGCAAAGTCATCTCGAACGGTTATGTCGGCGCGCCGACCGAGACCATGGCCGACAAAAAAGCGACGCTCGACCGGCTGGAACAGGAAACGTTCATCAAAATCATTTTGGGCGAGGCGAGCATCGACGCCTTTGATGAGTTCGTAGCCAATTGGAAGAAGCTCGGCGGCGACAAGATTACGGAAGAAGTTAATGCATGGAAGGCAGCCAGATAAGGAGTTCGGCTAACGGGAACAGGGGGAGGGAGGTTTCTGACACCCTCCCCTGTTCTCTATTCATCACCTGCTGAAGGCGAATGGGATACACATTGACAGACAGGAGGATCGCCATGTTAAGCAAAAAATTTCGGCGGCAGTGGCCGCTTCATCTGATGATCTTGCCCGGCATCGTCATCGTACTGATCTACAGCTATTGGCCGATGATCGGCATTGCCATGGCCTTTCAGAAATTCGTTCCGTTCAAAGGCCTATTCGGCTCGGATTGGATCGGGCTGGACAATTTCCGTTATGTGTTCGATCTGCCGGAAACCGGCCAAATCATTTGGAATACGGTGTTTATCGCCTTCATGAAAATCATCGGGGGATTGGTCGTGCCGATCATGGTTTCGCTGCTGCTGAATGAGCTGAGGAACGAGCTGATCAAACGGGGCGTGCAGACGCTCGTCTATTTGCCGCATTTTTTGTCGTGGGTCATCCTCGGCGGAATCTTTATCGACATTTTGTCGCCGACGAACGGGATCGTGAACCAAATTTTGGGCTGGTTCGGCATCGAGCCGATTTTTTTCCTGGGCAGCAACCAATGGTTTCCTTATACCCTCGTCATAACGGACATCTGGAAGGAATTCGGCTTTAGCACCATCGTCTATTTGGCTGCATTAACCTCCATCAATCCTTCCCTGTATGAGGCGGCTACGGTCGATGGCGCAAACCGCTGGAAACAGACCTGGCACATCACGCTTCCCGGCATGATGCCGATCATCATTTTGCTGGCGACCCTCTCGCTAGGGAATGTGCTGAATGCCGGTTTTGACCAGGTGTTCAACTTGTACAGCCCGCAGGTGTATGAGAGCGGGGACATTCTGGATACGTTTATTTACCGGATCGGCATGCAGGGTGCCCAGTATGGTGTAGCCACGGCGATCGGCCTGTTCAAATCCTTGATCTCGTTCGTCTTTATCGTGACGTCCTACGCCCTGGCATCCAAGTTCGCCAATTACAGAATATTTTAGGAAGGAAGGTGTCCCGTATGCATAAACCGTCACTCAGCCGCAAATTTTTTCTTGGCTTCAATTACGCTTTTCTGATCGGTCTGGGGCTGCTCTGCTTTCTTCCCATCGTTCATATTCTGGCGGTTTCCCTCAGCTCCAAAGGCGCGGCGACGGCAGGGATCGTGAAGCTGTGGCCCGTCGATTTTACGCTCAGCTCCTATCAGTACGTATTGAACAAGCCGCAATTTATGGTAGCGATGTGGGTCACCGTGCAGCGCGTCGTTCTCGGGACCGGGATCAGCATGCTGCTGACCCTGCTCATCGCTTATCCGCTGTCGAAGGAACCGCGGGATTTTAAATTCCGCACGCAATATGCCTGGTTCTTCGTGTTCACGACCCTGTTCTCCGGAGGCCTTATTCCAAGGTATATGACGATAAGAGATACCGGACTGATCGATACGATTTGGGCATTGGTCATCCCGGGTGCGGTAGCAGTGTTCAACGTGATTTTGCTGCTCAATTTTTTTCGCGGCCTGCCCAAGGAGCTGGAGGAATCCTGCTTCATTGACGGCGGGAGCTACATCACCAGCCTGTGGAAAATATACGCGCCGCTGTCGCTGCCGGCCATGGCCACCGTTACGCTGTTTACGATCGTCGGCCAATGGAACGAATGGTTCGACGGACTGTTACTGATGAATTCTCCGGAAAAATACCCGTTGTCGAGTTATCTTCAGACCGTTATCGTACAGACCAACCTGACGTCGATCAATGCAGACGATGCGGCGGCACTCTCCGAAGTGTCCAACCGAACGTTTAAAGCTGCGCAAATATTCATCGGCTCGCTGCCGATTCTGCTGCTGTATCCTTTCCTCCAGCGTTTTTTCGTCAAAGGGATCGTGCTTGGCAGCGTCAAAGAGTAATTCCGAATTTGCGTTATGTTCGTTTGAGCTCCGTGTCTGCTTTTTCGCAATATATGGTATAATTTTCTATCGAGGTGCTAGGGGCGAGGTGCTATGGCTAGCATCGTAAACTCAGGCTTACCGATCAAGCGATCAAGAGAGGAGAGAGCAGAATGAACGAAGCGTATCTTCAATTGTACGATTATCACATTTGGGCGAACGAAAGACTATGGAACCATTTGCAATCCTTGCCGGAAGGCGTGTTTCTCCAGGAAGTGAATCTGGGCTTTACATCCATCGCCGAAGTCTTCGGTCACCTTGCAGCTGCGGAGGAAGTTTGGTTTGCCCGGATCAAGGAGGAAAGTCCTCCGTCGCTTGCCGCGAGACCGTTCGCGAATTTGGAAGCAGCTCGTCAATATCTGAGCCAGCTCCAAACCAAGCACCAAGAATTTTTAGCGTCGGTTGGCGATATGGGGAAGGTTGTGACTTATCACAACACTGCGGGTGAGGCATTTCAGAATTCGATTTCGGAGATTCTCCAGCAGGTCGTAAATCATGGAACCTACCATAGAGGCAATATCACGACCATGCTTCGGCATTTGGGACACAAAGGAATCATAACGGATTATATTGCTTTTTTAAGAGTGTAGCTTAAACGAAACCACACATAGGGACTTCCTGCTGTCATGATCTCATGAGCACGGGAGTTCTTTTGCTATTTCTACCAAACGGAAATGAGGATGTAAAATAGAATAAGAATGCCAGGTTAACAAGAAGGATGATGGGGAGTCGTTTTTGGTAGAGAATGTTTATAAATATCGTTGGTATAGAGCTTCCTGCGGCTCTCTTATATGATCAATGAAGCGTTGATTTATTTCTAGAAAATCCAACCAGTTTTACAGGGAACATTTAGAGAGAAATATGAACGGGTGCCCGAGCATGAGCGGATGTACTTGGGTGATTTGGATTCTAAAGATTGGGACTGCCAAAGAATCCTCTATCGGCCGGATGAGAAGCGGGAAGTGTAGTGGGTTATCATATCAGCTGGGTTGTTGGGAAAAAAATATTTAAAAAAAGTGAGGTCATTTCAATGTATAGTTCGTACGGAGCGCTGTGTACGGAAGTGTATGATCTGAGCAAACCGTTAGGTTTCTCCTTTGGCGACGTGGAATATTATACAGAGCGCCTAAAAGACGTTAAGGGCAAGGTGCTGGAAGTTGGATGTGGATCGGGCAGGGTATTAATCCCGTTGCTCCAAGCAGGCATCAACATCGAAGGCGTGGATAATTCGGCTGCGATGCTGGATTCCTGCAGAAGAAGATTAGCGGAATTGAGCCTTGAGGCGAAGCTGTTTGAAGACGAGATGCATAACTTTTCGTTGGCGGATGCCTATGACGCCATTATCATTCCAGCAGGATCTTTTCAGTTAGTAGAGGGACGTGAGCGGGCTGAATCGGCTCTGGAACACTATGCTTCCAATTTGACCCCTGGGGGCAGATTGATCGTGGATCTGTATATTCCTACGGATTTCGACGCGAATCACACCTCGACTAGAAGCTGGGAAACTTCCGATAACGAAGTCATCGTTTTGGAGGAAAGACGTACGGAATGCGATCTGCTTGACCAGCGCATCGTATCGATCCTGAAATATGAAAAATGGAAGGAAGGCCATCTGGTGCAGACCGAGCTGCAGCGGTTTCCTCTAAGCTGGTATGGGATGCATGAGTTTGAACTCATGTTAGAGAAGCAGGGATACGATGAGATTACGAAGTCAGCTGACTATCGCTGGATGAATCAACCAGTAAACGCGGGTCAGATGATTACATACGAGGCTAGGAAGGCTTCAAGGGGGCGTTAACAGGCATCAGGGCGTTTATATGAGGTGCCATGGGTACCTTGCGCGATGACGAATAAAAATCAATGAGGTGATGGTATGCCGTATGACTTAGACTTAACTGCTTCAGATGTGGAGCGGTTGCTCCCATACCTCGAGTATTTCCAAAATCCCGGGTCCGTTTTTTACCATGACGTTAATGGATATCGATGTGAAAGCAAGGAAATCGGAAGTTTTCGTAAAGCGTTGGATGATGCTGGCTTCCTCATGGTATTTAACTGGAGCGAATGGTTAGCGGAGAACGAGGTTTATCGAGATTTAGATAACCCTGTGGGGAGCAGCATTCGCAGCGCCGATCTGGTAACCCTTAGAAAATTGATGACCAGTTATGTTCGCGGTGACCGATTCAATGAAGGGTTATTCCTCAGCGTATGCATGAAAGGACATGTTGCTGAAATTTTATTGCGACTGAGAGAGTTGAAGAGCTCGCTTTGATGACGTATAGACATTGAAATTTCAATTCAAATGGTGAACGTAATCGCTCATAAACTTGTCATCTTTAGGCAAGTAGAGTTTGGGGGGACGGCAATGACTACCAAAGCGATTTTTCTCGATTTTTATGGGACTGTAGTTCATGAAGATGATGAGATCATTCCGTTAATATGCCAGAAAATTAAAGAAAGTTCTTCTGAGAATTGTTCGATTCAGGAGATAGGACAATACTGGTGGGCATCATTTTCAAAGATGTTTCAAGAAAGTTATGGGGAAAACTTTGATACTCAAAGAAATCTGGGTAGGATGTCTTTGTGCAAGACGATAGAATTTTATCAATCGAACTGTACGGCAGACGAAATCATACTTGAGCAATTTGAACATTGGCAAAAGCCACGAATTTACGAGGATTCCCTCTCATTTCTGAAGTCATGCGAATTGCCTGTATACATCATTTCCAATATCGATACATCAGATGTGATGGCAGCAATAAAGTTCCACGGTCTAAAGGTAAGTGGAGTGATTACCAGTGAAGACGTCAGATCCTATAAACCAAGATCGGAAATATTTGCAGAAGCATTAAGACGTTATGAGTTAAAGAATACGGACGTACTGCATGTTGGGGATTCATTAACAAGTGATGTTGTAGGAGCCCAAAACATGGGAATCCGAGCCGTTTGGATCAATCGGATGAACAAAATGAAGCCGGATCATATACAACCTAATTACATCATAAAGAAGCTAACGGAATTAGAAGGGATCATGTAGATATTTCAAAGGTGGATAATGATTAATGCTATTGGGAGAACATTATGCATATAAACCTGGTACCCGTTGATCTAGGAAAAAAAGATATCCTGTTTAATTTGTATCAATTGTATTATTACGATTTTAGTGAGTATACGAATCAAGATCTAAATAAAGATGGAAAGTATGATTTGGATATTAATCTGTTTTGGGAGGGAGATGGAAGGTGGCATCCCTTTTTTATAGAAGCCTCGGGAATATTAGTTGGTTTTACAGTCATCCTACATGAAAATATGGATACTGACCCCAATCCGACACATGTTATTTATGATTTTATGATTATTAAGAAATTTAGAAGAAGAGGAATTGGGCATCAAGCAGCAATCAAAGCACTTAATATGTATAAAGCAAATTGGAAGATTGCCCAGATGCAAGTTAACAAGCCTGCAATATCGTTTTGGAGAAAGGTAGTAAAACAATATACAAAAGACAATTATACTGAAGTAGTAAGAGAAGATTCAAAGAAATATGTTCAAACATTCTGTACGAAATAATAACAAACTGTGGTGGTTTATTTAGAAATGTTAAAATAGGAACACTTGTACGTAGATGTGATAAGAGGTAAAATATAACTACAATTGAATCTTGGGTGGGCATGGTTTCCCTTCGAAAGGAGGTGAAGCCGTGGAGGTAAAGGATGCATTAACGATTATGTTTCTATTTGGATCGTTCATTCTTGCTCTTTTAACATACATTAACAATAACAACAAGAAAAAAATAAAAACCCACCCAAAGGTTACGCGCCGAAGGTGGGTTTTTCATTCCTAATGACTTAGAAGGGAATAGACCATCCAAGCCAATTGTACTGACCAAGTGTTGCTGCACTTGGTCTTAATTACATTTATAATACCATAAAATAAATTATGTATCAAAGCTCTAGAAAAATCTGATGAAACGTAGATAATGAGATGTATGCGTCACGGGAAAGTTCTCTCATCTCATATCCCAATTAAATCTTATCATACTTTTTTAGCGGAACCGTTGTTAATGTATAAGGATGCCGTTATCAAGAGGATAAGTAGAAACAAAGATTGAAGACTAGCTGGATACTCAACCTTAAGGAGATGGAAGGACATGATACAATCCATTGTTCATATCGCGTTAGTCGTGAAGGACTATGATGAGGCTATTGCATTTTATACCGAGAAGCTGAATTTTACTTTGATCGAAGATACATATCAGCCCGAACAAGACAAACGCTGGGTGGTTGTTGCTCCTCCCGGGTCGGTTGGCACGACGATATTGCTTGCCAAGGCATCCAAGCCGGAACAAGAGCCGTTTATAGGCAACCAGTCGGGCGGCCGAGTGTTTCTGTTCCTGAATACCGATGACTTCTGGAGAGATTATCGCGAAATGGTGTCGCGGGGAATCGAGTTTGTAAGAGAGCCGAAAGAGCAGGATTACGGCATGGTAGCGGTATTCAAGGATTTGTACGGGAACCTGTGGGATTTGCTGGAGCTGAAAGAAGATCATCCATTGATGAAACGTTTGAAATAATCGGTACATCGATCGTTTATTGAAGAAACGATAAGGAGGAAGCATTAGATGTCCACTATTCTCAATGTGATTGTCATTGCAGCGCATCCCGATGAACCTGAAATCTATGCAGGAGCGATCTCCGCAGCCTACGCAGAGATGGGCCATCGGGTGAAGTTCGTTACGTTAACCGATGGATGCTGCGGCAATCATGAAATGAGCGGGCAGGACCTGATCGACCGTCGTATACGGGAAGCCCATGAGGCTGCCCGGCATCTTGGGGTTCTGGAATATGTCGTTCTGCCCATACCGGATGGCGAATTAATGCCGACACCGGACGTACGCAAGGAAGTGATCCGTCAAATCCGCGGCTGGGAGGCAGATATCGTTATCACGTTCCATCCGGACGGTCCGGCCATGTGGATAACCGAAATGCCGGGAAGGTCGTGCGGGATGCCGCAGATTTTGTGGCGAATGTACCTAATGCCGTGCCCGAAGTACCGTCATTAAAAAAATCCCCGATCTATCTGCTGATGCCGGATTATGCGGCACGGGCGTCATATCAACCGGATATGGTCATCGATGCCGGAGGCGTCATTGAGAAGAAATTGCTGGCCTGCGATGCCCATGCTTCCCAGTTTTACGAGTTTGCCCCTTGGCAGGGCGGTTTCTTGCATGCCGTACCGGATACGTGGGAAGAGAAGCGGGATTTTATTCTGAAGTTTTGGAATCGGTTTCTGCGCGTGTCGGACGAAATGCTGCCTACGCTGACCAAGCTGTATGGTCAAGAGTATGCAGCCGGCGTACAATATGCCGAGCCTTTCGAAATTGCGGATTATGGCCGAAGACCGAATGACGCTGAAATGAAGGTATTGTTCCCGATGCTAACGGGTACTCGCGTGTAATCGATTCTCGGTTAAGCCATAAAAGAGCGGATTTCCTCTTCCGGGAAATCCGCTTTCTTTATATGACCCTCCAGATAAGCTTACACCTTCTCTATTGGTAATTCTGTGACGGGACAGAACCCGGGATTCGCCGAATTTAAAAGCTCGGCAAATGGCGGCTGGAGCTTGGCAAGCTCCGCATAATAACTGCTGATTACATGATTGCCGCTAACCGACCCATTCTGGAAGGTCAATGGCCAGTGAGTATGGACGTGACTGTAATAGTATTTCTTTTCCCGTTTCGGCAGTTTGTAGATACTAGGCGGTGCATGAGTGACGACATCGAACAGGTTGGCTATACGAAAGCTGCTTCGAACATATTTGGCAAAGGCCTTCGCAAAATCGGGATCGCCTACGCGCGGTGATCCGTAAGTGAATACATGGGGGGATTGGTGATCCGTGTTCGCGGCAACATCCACGGCGCACAAGGTGGCAAGTGCCCCTCCGAGACTGTGGCCTGTAATGAACAAGGTCTTATCGACAGGCAATCTTGCAAGCGCCGACATGATCTGCCCGCGGGCGGAAGCGTAGATGCTGGTGAAGCCGCGGTGCGTGAGCGCGGGATCTTTGATGTATTTGAAGTTCTTTTGGGAGGCTATGGCATCCGTGATCCAATCCGTGGAGGACATGGTACCCCGAAAGGCGATGATAATCTCCTCCGGCGATTCAAGGATAAACCCGAAGCGTTCCGACACGCGGATTAAGGAATTCGCTTCAATGGTGTCGAACAGCGAGAAGTTTAGCGGAAGGACAAATGAGCCGTCCGTGTTGGTGAATTGTGTATAGGTTTGTCCGCAGATCGCCGCCAGGAAAATGGCCCATTGTTCTTGCTCCGTGCTCGCACCCATGTACATCCCGCCCTTCTGTTCTCCTACACTATATTAGGGAGAGGAAGGAAAGGTGCCTATTGCCCGTTGGTTTGTCAAACGGTTATCAACCGAAGGGAGTCCGCGGGATTTCCTGACTTTGAGGGTTTGGGAAGAACCAAGTAATATGGTACCATTCTATAGACATGGATTGGTCTTTGGTCTAACCGTGTAAAGGCATTCGAGGTTTCAGATTGTACTTATACGATACATAGAGAGCAGGGTTAAATAGAAATGACGGATAATAATCAACAACGCTTCCGTTTCAGTGAAGCACCCATCTGGGAACTACAGCGGACATATTATGAAGAACTGGGGATGAAGGCGTGGAATAATGATCAGGTCCCGCAGTATATTACGAGCAACCCCATGATTGCTACGGCTTACGCCGAAATGGTATTCGGTTTTCTTCGAGATCGCGCGGGTCGGGGCGATATCATCGAACCCGTGACGATTCTGGAATTGGGCGCCGGAGCCGGACGCCTCGGTTACCATGTGCTGCACAAGCTGTGCGAGCTGAGAGATGATTCGGGGATAGCGCTGCCTCCTTTCCGCTATGTCATGACGGATTTGCCGATGAAAAATGTGACGGCATGGCAGCAGCATCCTGCCATGCAATCGTATATTGAGCAGGGACTGCTGGATTTCGGAAGGTTCGATGCCGTGCATGATACGGAATTGAACTTGGTCGTATCGAAGACCACGATTCGTCCCGGAGACTTAAAGCAGCCGCTGCTGATCGTCGCCAATTATTTTTTTGACGGCATTCCGCAAGAATTGATCTACGTCGGGGAAGGCCAGATTTATGAGAGCGATGTGGTCATCGAATTTCCGGAGCAGCACCATAAGCTCAAGCCCGCTGAGGCGCTGGAACGAATGAAGCTGGCCTACGAGCACCGCCGGGCACCAAGATACGAAGAAGATACTTACCCTTATCGCGATGTGATTGCTCATTACCAGCAAGAGCTGGAGGATTCGCATATCCTGTTTCCGGAGGTGGGCTTAACCTGCTTGGAACGTCTGAATCGGTTATCCACGTCAGGTTTCATGCTCCTCACGGCGGATAAAGGAGATCATCGCATCGATAATTGGAAATTCGCCGAACCGCCGCAATTAATTTACCATGGCAGCTTTTCGCTAACGGCTAATTATCACGCGCTGCAGCATGTGTTCGAACAGCGAGGCGCACTGGCCATGTTCCCTACGCAGCATTATAAGAATATTAACGTCGGCTGCATTCTCATGCTGGAAGCACCGGCAAGTTATGCCAATACCCGGCTCGCTTACCGTCAATTCATCGAACGCTTCGGACCGGATGAATTCTTCAGTATGAAAGAATGGGTCGACCGGAATATTGAAAGCATGGGCTTGCAGCAAATTTTGTCCTTCTGGCGATTGGGCGGGTATGACGCCGAGTTCTTCATTCAGAGCGCGAAGCGCATCTCGAATCTGCTGCCGGAGGCCAATGACGAAGAAATGCTGGATATCCGTGCAGGCATCTTCAAGATGTGGTCATCGTATTATGTGATGGAACAGCGTTATGATCTGGCTCTGGACGCGGGACTGGTGCTGTTTGAGATGGATATGTACGAGGAGGCCAAGTTCTTCCTGAAGGAATCCGTGGACACGGATGAAGACGAGCCGGTGCCAACGGTATTATACTGTTTGGCGATCTGTTGTTACGAGCTTGGCCTGGACGAGGAGGCTCTGGAATATACGCGCGAGGCGCTCGTTCTGGAGCCCGATCATGAAGAGGCTTTGGCTTTGCTGAAATGCTTTGAGTAAATGGATTGCGTTTTTTTCATGATCATGAAGGAAGTTAATCATTCTTCCCTATGCAAAAGAACAACACATCAGACCCGGCCTCCCGAGATTCTTACTTGGCCGGGTCTGTTTATTTTGAAACGCTTAATGCTCAGATGGCTCTGCGCGTTTCCGGGAAGTGGAGTATAATGTATAAGGACATCGATTGCAATGATACGGACAGACCAACATATAACGACAGGTGAAAAACAATGAGAATAGCTTTTTTTGATTCAGGTTTAGGCGGTTTAACCGTGTTAACGGCGGCTATGAAAAAGCTGCCCCATGAAGACTTTTTATTTTTGGCGGATACGCTCCATGTGCCATATGGCACCAAAGCTAAGGAAGACGTGAAAGCTTACATACATCAAGCGATGGAAACCATCATGCAGGAAGAGGTCAAAGCCATTGTCGTTGCGTGCAACACGGCTACAAGCATGGCAATCTCCGATTTAAGGAAGGCTTATCCGATCCCGGTTATCGGGATGGAGCCTGCCGTAAAACCGGCTGTTGAAATTAACCGCGCCAGCGGGAAGCGAATCCTGGTGCTTGCCACGCCGCTGACCCTAAAGGAGTCGAAGTATAAGGACCTGGTCCGGCGAGTCGATAGCATGCATATCGTGGATTCCCAGCCTTTACCGGAGCTGGTCGAGCACTGTGAGGCTTTGAATTTCGCCCCCGAGATCATGAACGCATACTTCACGAAGAAGTTTGAAGCTTTTGATCTGAATGAGTATGGAACGATCGTTTTGGGCTGTACGCACTATCCTTTTTACAAAAGGATTTTGTCGGATCTGCTGCCGGATCATATCCGAATTATCGATGGCAGCGAAGGTACCGTGAACAGACTCATCCAAGTATTGAGCGACCAGGATCTGCTCAGCTCCAGCGGGAGTCAGGATGTTAAGCTGCTAAATTCAAGCCAATCCGCGGAGTATACTCAGAAGATGGAGAAAGCGCTCAGCATATACAGGGAGATTGAGGGATAGGAAAACTGGAGCATCGACAAAGGAGGATGGGATCATGAATCGCTATCTTTCCATTTTGATCATTATTTTTCTTTCCGTTGTAAGTACCGCTTGTGGCAATTCCTCGTCAGATTTGGTTCGGGGTGAAGGTTACATCTTAGAAAAAAATGATCATCAGCTCCTAGTGCTGGATCGAAAATTTGAAGGTGAAACCTGGGATGATATTTTCCTCGAATACGAGGGACCGGCGATCTGGATAACGACCAAAACTGCTTCGAAGTATGAACAAGGACAGAAAATACAATATTGGCTCAAGCCCGGGATAAACGATTCCTATCCTTCTCAGGCCAGTGCTCAGAAAATAAAAATCGTCGAGGAGTAACGATCCGCATTTCATCCTACAACGGTTAAGTTTGGATAAAAACACGGGAAAGGACCGGAAAATTGAAATTAAAGTTACTAATCATCTGTGTGTTAGTGATTCTGGTTGGTTGTAATCGACAAGACGATGAGATTATCACGGAAACGCCTAAAGAACAACATGTTAAATTCCTCGAGGATTACGGATGGAGCATTGACAGATTCGCATCCGAAACAAAGTATGCTCCTTCGACATTACCATCCTATCAAAAGCATGTGAAGGACTTGAAAGATTTGGGACATGTGGACTTAGCGTCATTTCTGGATAGAGAGGTTATAGAGACGGGCTATATTTTGCAAGAGAAAACAACGACGTATAATCAGATTGTAGGATATATACTGGAGTCAGATCATGAAATCATAGGTGGGTATCTGGTATTCAATGATGAACTCGAACAAAAGGACGGTACATTTACAATTGATCAAAGTGAGATGAATCCCATGCTTCATCGCAAGGATCTAGGAAGCAACATTCTGCCTTAATCGGGTCGGCCGACCGTTGATTATAATAAAAGAGCACCAACGGAGGTGAATTTAACCAGGAAGCATGAAGAGTCAGCTGATTGGCCGAAGACTTTGTTGTTCAGCAGCTTCGAAGACTGGGTGAATACATCGATGTTACCCGATAACAGGGATTATAAGTTCAATCATAAAATAAGAAAGGATGGACGCTATCCATGATCGGTTTCATTGTGATTATCTTGATTGTCGGCTTGGCCGGGATTATCAGCAATCAATATGCTGCCCTGAGAAGAATGGAGCGCATGCAGCGTTCTCTGGATGAGCTTAATATGAGAATACATGAAATGAAGAATGATGAATCCAAGCGATAACCTATCAAACGGCAGGTGTATGATATGAACTCTTTTAATCAATCAAAAAAAGAAATCAGAACAACGTTTGAGATCGACTTGCTGCACTTTGCCCAAGCGAAAGAACCTACAAAACCGCCTCACCCCTGGACGTCTGAGGTCATCATTCCGGCTTCCGGATGCATTGCTTGCGGTTGGGATGCCGATGAGAATCTGGTTCTGATCAGCAGCTCCGGTTACAGTTTGACGCAGGCCATAACCGGAACCGTCATTCACAGAGACCGGGACTCTGACCTAACGGAAGACCATATGAGCGGAGACCACTTAAGTTTTCGTATTCCGCTCAGCGGACAGGACATTTCGATTTTTGGATTTGAGTCGGGGGATGGGATTCACGTAACAAACGATGGCTGGATGCTGGAAGTCATTCATCCTTGGTGGCCAAGGGCTTCCGTTATATTGGACCAGGTGTTCGTCCCTAATTATGAGTATCTGAAGCAAGCCACGATGATTGATTTGAACCGGCTGGACGGAAAAATAAAATGTGGTTTTTCACCGTCGGGCAAACACTTCGTTATTTTGGGGTCTGGCGGTGCGCTTTTGTATTCTAGGGAGTAATCGAGATCCATCACCTGACGTTCTTGTATCCAATTTACATGTGAGGGACTGCTGTTCCGCTCAAGGAGAAATAAAATGACAAAGCCGCAAATAACCTATGGCATGTATACAATGTGTATGATTCGGAATGACGACAAGGTTTTGCTTATTAATCGTCCGGACCAGCTCGGTTTTCCCGGTTACCTTGGGCCTGGAGGAAAAGTGGAATTCCCGGAGAGCCTATCGGAAGGTGCAATTCGTGAGGTTTATGAAGAAACCGGGCTGATTGTCAAAAACCTGGAGTATAAAGGCATAGATGAGTATGTGGTTCCCCAGACGAATTATCGTTACATGGTATTTAACTATTTGACAGATTCTTACGAAGGTGAACTCTTAGCGAATCCGCCAGAAGGCGAGCTCGTTTGGGTACCGATTCAAGAGGCGATGGATTTACCTATGCAGCCCTGGTTCAAACGAAGGTTTCCCCTTTACTTTGAAGAGGGGACTTTTGAAATCTCCATTATCTGGGATGAAGATGGACAGAAGCCGATCGAAGAGAGAATCAGAAATTTACGATGATAAGATGGATTGCGGTGTAACCAGAATGGGAGAAAACAATCGATGCTGAAATACAATATTTGTTTCGTTCGGCGCGGTGATGAGATTTTATTATTAAACCGTGATAGAGCACCATGGATGGGATGTTGGAATGGAGTGGGGGGCAAGCTTGAAAGCAACGAGACGCCCAGAGACTCCATGATACGTGAGCTGTATGAGGAGACGAATATTCGGGATAAGGATTGCCGATTAACCTTCAAAGGCCTTGTCACTTGGACATCGGAAGGCAGGAATCTGGGAGGAATGTACCTTTATCTTGCCGAAGTACCTGAGGACTACATTAATGAGACCCCAAAAAAGACGGACGAGGGCATTTTGGATTGGAAATCCACGCAATGGATTCTGACTGCAGGAAATGCCGGAATCGCAGCCAATATCCCTAAGTCGCTCGAGCTGATATTGAATGATCCGAATTGTTACGAACATCATTGTACGTATAAGGATGGTAAACTACTGCAGCACACATCGGTTGAGATAAGTTCTCTGGTTGAAACGAACGAGGAGATAAGAGCCGAATTATTTAAGAAATATCTAGAAGAACAGGTTAGGTATTAACCTGGCATAAAATCTATCACACCACATGACCCGACTCGGATTGGAATGATCTTAGGCGGGTTTTGTTGTTATATGCGGGAGGAATTATGCGAATTAAAAATATGCTTTTACTCGTTTTACTGCTTCTGGTTGCATGCTCTCCGGTCGAAGAATCCGTATCGGCTAAAGCTTCAACACCCACAAACGAACAAGCGGACGCTGTAGACCTTCAGGCTAAGATATTAAATGTATCAACAGATTTGCCATATGATTCGAATTGGTGGGTTGTATCTAGGGATACCCGTACGATGACCATCCATGTTGAGGCAGAAAATATAGAGTCTGTTCTGTTCTGGGTAGCGCCTACGGGGACAGAAACTTGGAAGGAAAGGGAGCTTATCGGTTATGACATTGACGGATCGGATGGGTGGTCGTTGTCCTGGGAGTTTGGCAATCGGAAATTCCACGATCATATCGCTGTTCAAGCTTTAGGCATGGACGGCCGTACGCAGGCTAACGAGAGCATCAATGTACATACACTCGAAGAATGAAAAAATTTTGAAGGTGCTGAATGGTTTGAAAAAAGTGATCGTTCCAACCATCATGGTTTTCTCGATTTTTTTGATTTTGTCTTATAAGTGGTATACACATCCCAGACAAATTGTTCAGAACATAGAAGCAGTAGAGTTTCATTTAGGAAAGAACGCGGACCAGGCGATCATGCCGGTTCGTATCGAAATCGATGGTTATCTGACACGGTCCATCACTGGAGCGAAGCATTTTGACGGCTCAATCCAATTATTTAGCGATGACAAACGACTTGCAGACGAGAAAAGTTATACCCAAATCGTATTTAATCTAAGTGGGGGAGGAGTCCTGGTCTATGATGAAACAGCCAATGGAGTTCCTAAACTGAATTCATATGGATTGATTTTTATCGATAAGGATTTTAGCAGCGTAGCTATAGCCAAACATGTAACCGAGAATGGAGAAACAAATACAAAGTCGTGGGAGGCCACACGTGGGATGATGATTGCCGGACCGGCTAGCAGCAGAGAGGAGGGGCTGCGTGTATCCAATACTTTGATGGCTGACTTCCTAAAGGGGATTACATTAGATTGAGGTTTACCAGGTGGATCCAGCTTACCGAGGGAGGAGTAAAGATGGATACGATACAATTCAAATCCTATATCCATGAGCTTTTCGGCACGTTATTGAATGAATTTGAGGAAGACGACGAGTATGGCTACCATCTTTTTTCATCGAACCACTATCTACGGATAGGCTACGCCACTAATCTGACACCGGAGGTTGTCCAACAAGCGGCAGTCGAAAAGGTCGATCTGATTATCACGCATCATGATGCATGGGGCTTCGTGTACGGGATGAAGGAGCGGTGTTTAGAGTTGCTGCAGGAGCATGACATCGCTCATTTCTATATCCATCTTCCCTTGGATTATGCCGAGTTCGGAACCTGCAATTCGTTGCTGCGTGAATTGGGGGCGGAACATATTGTCCAATCATCCCGGCATATGGATGGGAATAGCTCGATAGGTATCGGTGAACTGGAGTCTCCGGTCTCGATGGAAGAGCTTGTAGAAACCATGTCCTCCGCTTTGGGCGAACACGTGTTTTATCAGCAGAATAGCAATAAACCCGTTCAAAGGATCGGCATGATAACCGGAGCAGGTAACGGCACGAATCAGTTGAAAGAGGCCTTGGACCATGGCTGCGATGTTTACATTACCGGGGAAAAAACGCTCTATACGGTTCAATATGCCAGGTTCGTCGGATTGAATCTCATCGTGGGCAGTCATACGTTTACCGAAATTTTCGGCGTACGATCGCTCGCCCAGAAGCTGCAGGAGAGGTTTCCAGATGTGGAAGCTATCCAATTGTACGAGGAGCATATGGAAGTAGTGAACTAAAAACAGGTCATCGGAGGGATAACGGTTGAAGGATTCCAGCTTTGATTTTTACGAAGATCTTGCGGATACATATCATTTGATTTTTGAGGATTGGCATGAAGCGGTAAGATGGCAGGGTGAATTCTTCAATCGGTTTATTCGTTCGTTACATGACGAGAACCCTGAGGCTCGGTTCCATCTCCTGGACGCATCATGCGGAATAGGGACGCAGACTTTGGGATTGGCAAGGCATGATTTTGTCGTAACGGCTACGGATTTGAGTCCCAAGTCGGTGGAGCGGGCCAAAAAGGAAGCCGAGAAGCTGGGGATTCCCATTGATTTTGGGATTGCCGATTTTCGGTCTCTGGAGCAAGATATCGCTGGGCAGTTCGATGTCGTATTGTCTGCCGACAATGCGATCTCCCATTTATTGTCAGATGGTGAGCTTAGACAGGCATGCCGCAACCTGTATGCCAAACTTCGTAACGAGGGTCTGCTTGTCGTGTCCATTCGGGACTACGACGCTATTATTCAGAACCGCCAGCGTGCAACGGTTCCACGAATCTTGGATGAAGGAAAACGTATGGTTTTTCAAGTTTGGGACTGGGCGGAAGGTGGATATCACTATGTGACGAACCAATTTATTATGCAAGAAATCGATGGGGCATGGCATACCCAAGTCAACAGCACATCCTATAGAGCATTAATGCGATCAGAATTAAGCAGTTTGCTGGCGGAAGCGGGACTCATCGATATCCAGTGGCACATGCCTTCAGATTCGGGCTTTTATCAGCCGATCGTTACAGCAAGGAAGCCAGAAGCATAGACCAGTAAGATAGGATGAGTTTACCAGTATAAAAAAGGAGGGGTTATGGATGGCACAATTACGGGGTCAAGAACAAGTCGAGGAGTATCTTCATCAACTTGAGCATCCCTTGAAAAAAGTAATCGAGGAGGTCCGAAGCTTCATCCTCAGTGTTGATGATCGAATCACGGAGCATATCAAATGGAATGCTCCCAGCTTTTGCGTTCAGGGTGAAGACCGGATCACTTTGAATTTGCAGGGGAAGGGTTTCATTCGGTTGATTTTTCATTGTGGAGCCAAGGTAAAGGATCATGATATAAGGGGAACTCTGACAGAGGATACAGCGGGGTTATTGGAATGGGCGTCGCAGGATCGGGCTATCGTGAAAATCGTTGATACAGACGATTTGGAGCAAAAGAAGGAACAGTTAAAAGCCGTTATTGCTAGATGGATTGAAGTGACGAGTTGATGACTAGTAGAGTGTCGACTAGGTTTTCGGGAAATTGCCGACGGTGGATTGGTCACGCATGAACTTGTGCTATGATGTAATCATGGTTGCCCCGTCTCAAATGGATAGAACATTCAAGCATAAAAAAGGCTGCCATGAAGGCAGCCTTCCCTATCCTTTATAGGCTTGCTGTAGCGTTTGCATATCGATTTTTGATTTCGTCTGGAGTAAGGCCTTCATCACGCGTTCCGATTTAGCCGGATCGGGATCGGTTATCATTTCGTTTAAGTTAGCCGGAACGATCTGCCACGATACGCCGAACTTGTCCTTCAGCCAACCGCATACTTGCGCTTTATCGTCACCGCCTTCGGCCAGCTTCTCCCAATAGTAGTCAATTTCTTCTTGCGAATCGCAATGCACAATAAACGAAATAGCTTCGTTGAATTTGAAATGCGGACCGCCGTTGAGCGCAACAAAATGTTGTCCCTCTAATTGAAATTCCACCGTCATTATAGCTCCTTCGGCGAATGGCGAGTGATCGTTGCGTTCTGCGCCGTATCGCGTAAATCGTTCGATCCCCGAGTTTTTGAAAATCGAAACGTAATGCTGCGCTGCCTCCTCGGCTTGGTGATCAAACCACAAGTTAGGGGATATCTTCTGGACTCTATTCTTCATCATCCCAACTCCTTCATCACAGTTACTAGAATGTAATGTCATTGTATCAAATCACTCCGATCATGATTTCTTACCGATTGCGATCTATTCCTGCCGATCATGAATTTCGGATAACAAAGGGCCGATTCGCGTTCAGGGGAAAATAGGCCTTTTCCATTTGGAGGAAGATAAAGGTGAATCTCATGCCTGTGGTGAAGAAGTAGAAGAATATATTTATGAAGCGATCTTTCTAGGATACGCTAACGAATTCTAACGGGACTTGTCATAGTTTGTGGTATATCTTATCTATCGGAGGCTGTTGTCATGATGATGCCAACGCATATTGTTGCCGTAGGCGGCGTGGTTGAGAATGAACATGGAGAAATTCTATTGGTGAAGGATCGTAACGGATGGGTGTTTCCGGGAGGACAGGTGGAGGCCGGAGAGAATCTCATGGATGCGCTGATTAGGGAGATCAAAGAAGAGAGCGGGATCGAGACCATTATATCTCATCTGATCGGTGTCTATTCCAATACATCAACCTATCCGGGACACAGCGGAGTTGCTGTGGTTCCAACGAAAGTGATGATGGATTTTGTGTGTAAGCCTACAGGCGGCGAGCTGAGGACTTCGGAAGAAACGACGGACTGTCGTTGGATCCATAAGGATGAAGTGCTTCAATACATTACGGCCCCGGCCATTCGTACGCGTTTCCAGGCTTATTTGGATTTTAACCGAGCCCTCGTCTATATGGAATATATCACGAAACCGGAGTTTGAAATTAAGCTGAGACGGAATATATAGGCATTCGAGCTGGGCCATTGGGAGTAGAGCTCAATCCATATACGGGAGGCCGCCTCTTTTCTGATGCCTCTAAAAGAACGAATTCAAGCTTCATCGGCGAATTCTTCCATGATTTGGATAGGAATGCCAGAACAGAGGAATGGGCTGTATTAAAATAGGCAGGTTTACTATCTGCTATCGAAAGGAAACGACCCATGGAAGAAGTGATTGTCACACCATACAACCCCGACTGGAAAGATGAGTACAACCGGGAAAAAGCGAAAATTGAGTCGGCACTGAAAGGCCTCGACGTTCACATGGAACATATCGGGAGCACGTCCGTTTCGGGTTTAGGCTCCAAACCGACCATCGATATGATGGCTGGCGTACTTAGCCTAGAGGAAGTCGATGAGTATTACATTGAGAATCTGGCTGGGATCGGCTACGAATATGTTGTTAAACCGGAGTTTCCGGAGCGGCTGTTCTTTCGAAGAGGGCAATGGCGGGCAGGAACGCATCATCTGCATATTTACAAGTATCAGGGCCAACAGTGGATTGACCAGATTTTATTTAGGGAGTATTTAAAGAAACATCCGGAAATAAAGGATCGATATTATGCTTTGAAAAAAGCACTCGAAAATCAATATAAACACGACCGCGTAGCCTATACGAACGGCAAGGCTGATTTCATTCGTGAAGTGATCCGTAAGGCAAGGCTGGAACAGAGTTAGAATCCTGATGCAGAGAGGACGTAAAGAGGATGTCCGAATATTACTGGGATTCCAAAATCGAATACCTGAGGAATACCAGATGGTTATATTACAATGACGACTACCTGGAGTTTTTGGTTAAGATCGTCTGGAAAATGAATACGCCCATTAACATGGTGGATTACGGTTGTGGTTATGGGTATCTAGCATTAAAGCTTCTCCCGATGTTACCCGATGGGTCAACCTACACAGGTATAGACAAAGGTGAAGATTTGATCAAGGAAGCAAGGGGAATCTTTGACAAGCTGCCATATTCCGTTGAATTGATTCAAGGGGATATCGAAGAAATCCAGGTGCATCGGCAGTACGACATTGCGCTCTGTCACGCGTTTCTATTACATATGAAGAATCCCCGAGATATCCTTCAAAAAATGATCGACAGTGTGCGGAACGGCGGCCGGGTCATTTGTTTTGAGCCCCATTGGATCGCCAATGCGGCGAATTTTGGCTTCGATGATGGATTGTTGCATTCCGAAGTGGTCCGTCTAGGCGTATTACAGAAGCTGTATGAGGTGGACACCAGCCGCAGCGGCAAAGACGGGAACATCGGCATGAAGCTCCCTATTCTTCTAAGTCAGCTGGGGTTACGGAATGTTGAATGTCGAGTAAGCGATAAAGTGAATTTTTTGGATCGGCATATGGACGATGATAGCAAAGAACGGCTGTATCAATCTCTAAGAGAAGAGGGGATTGGGCAAGAGCCCGATGAACCTTCAATGACAATGGAGCAGCTGGTACAGAGAGGTTTAACAGCGGAGGAAGCACAAGCCCAATATGCTGCTGAACTCAAGCTGTTCCAGAAGTTTGATAACGATTCATGGTTGACTTACGCGCCGAATATGAAGATTTCTTTTGGCATGGTTAGCCGAGAATAAAAGTACGTAAGGAGCCCTATGAAAATTGGATGGGTAAGGCATCACAACGACTGCCTCCAATAATAGATCGCCAATTGGGTTCTGTCCCGGAGCTCCAGCTTATCCAGAATGATCGAGAGGGTATTGCGCACGGTTCCTTCGCTGATAAACAATTGCTC
Organism: Bacillus sp. FSL K6-6540; assembly: GCF_038007545.1. NCBI lineage: Bacteria > Bacillati > Bacillota > Bacilli > Caryophanales > Bacillaceae > Bacillus > Bacillus sp. FSL K6-6540. The sequence continues at coordinate 5,049,773 of NZ_JBBOXH010000001.1, read as the reverse complement.
GGCAATTTCCCGATTCGAGCAGCCTAAGGCAACCAGCTCGAGAATATCGTTTTCCCGCGGGGTAAGGTCGGAACGATTCTCTTTTTCGGGCAGCATCAAGGTCTTCAGCACATTGGCATCCACAACGGAACTGCCGGAGGCCAAGGCACGAAGCTGTTGTGCCATACTGGAGACCTGCGTCGACTTCAGCATATACCCTTCGGCTCCGGCTAGCAGCGCCAGGCGGATACTATGCTCATCTTGAAACGTGGTCAGCATCATGATCTGGACTTGGGGCCATTTTTGCTTGATTTGCCTTGCCGCTTGGATTCCGTCCATACCAGGCATCCGAATATCCATGAGGACGATGTCCGGCAGGACCTCTTCACAGCATTGAATGGCTGCTGCGCCGTCTTTCGCAGTCGCCGTCACTTCCATATCCGCTTCTCTGGATAGAAGCAGCCGGAGACTCTGACATACCAATGGATCATCATCCACAATGAGAATGTTCATCGAATGCCCTCCTTTTCCATAGGTAATACGCAGACCAATTGAAAGCCGCTGGATGTATTGGTGGAGATGCTCCCGCCTGCCGCCTGGGCTCTTTGCCTTAGGTTGCGGAGTCCGGTTCCAGGCAGCGAGGAGGAATCCAAAACGCCGTCATTTTGGACGCTTAACCGCACGATATGTTCATTGACGTCCAACAATACTTCAACGTGTTTGGCTTTGGAATGACGCACCGCATTGGTCAAGGCTTCCTTGAGACAAGCATTCAGGATGATCCACAGATGGGCAGCTATACGGGATGTATCTCCATAAATTTGCAGCTGCACAGGCATCGCTTTGAAATTGCGGCAGATCTCCTCCAGGCTCCGAATGCCGATCGCTTGGACAGGCTGCATATTATGGACCGTTTCCCGCAGCTCCAGGGCACTGCTCGACAAACGCATCTGGGCTTGAGCAAACATGTCTTCCGCTTGCGGGTCATTCTCCCTCCATAATGTTTCAAAAGCTTGAAAGGCTAACAACGCGGCTGTTAATTCATGGCCGACCTCATCGTGCAGCTTCTGGGAGATTCGATGCCGCTCTCTCAGCTCTGCAAGCTGAGCCGTTTGGACATTGGCCATGAGCAGCTCACCTTTCAATATTTCCAATTCGTAGCGATCGCGACGCTCCTGATCTGCCTCCAATCGATACTGATGGATTTGCTTGGACCAACAAAAAACGATCCACCCCGCAAATGAAGCTTGAACGAGCATGAGAAGAAGCGGGAGGTCCGGATCGACATAGCCGATGACAAGCGCTGCCAGGATGGGCAGGGAAAACAGCGGTTTACCGGCAAGCATGGTTTCAAATAACGGCAGAGCCAGTCCGAAGCCGGCCTCCGGCCAGAATGGAATGATGGACAAGCATAGAATCTGGTCGACCAGTGTTGTCCATGAAGGAAGGGAAAACCGCCATCGGGCTATTTCCAGGATCGCTAAGGCGAAGATTAGGACGAACCCTTCGGTCCCGGCATCTCCCATAAACCACAGAGCGGCCAGAAGCAGCAGGGCAAACATTCTCCAAATCACGACCGCTATGCTTGGGGACCACGAATCGGTATAGCTTCTCATGAAAACCTCCCATGGCATACGTTCTCTTTTCCCCATATCGTAACATATTTTTCAAGCGAGTTTCCTTCGGCTGCCAATCAGCATAAAAGCGATCGTAAACAACAGCAGGATCCCGAGCGGAGTGAGTTGCTCCGCGAACAAGCCTCCGTTCTTAGCAAGCATGATTCCCTCATGGAACCAATAGGTAGGGGATAACATGGCGATTTTCTGCAGGGATGCAGGCATAGCCTGAATGGGAAATAAGGTTCCTCCGAGCACCGCCATGATCAAGATGATTCCCAGCATAACGGCTGTAGAAGATTCAGGCTGGCGGAACATGGAGCACCACGCGAGAGAGAAGCTAATCGCGGTGACCGAGAACACGCTGAACATGCTGAAGAGTTGAATCAGACTGCCAAAAACATCGGTATGCAGCAACCAGGCGCTGCATGTGACAACGGCGCTTTGTCCTACGAGCAGCAGAGCGAAAGCAAGCAGATTCTGCGATAAATACTTGAAGTGGGTCACTGGTGCAACGCCGATTCGGGTCATAATTTTATTCTTCCGATCCTCCATGATCATATGAACGAGTTTGGAGGCTGAGAATAACAGCAGGATCCCGTAGAAGTGATACCCCAGCGGTAAGCCATGCCAACCGCCCACCGGGAGGACAACGACGGCTGCCGGAAGGCCTAACAGCAAGATAAGATTGGGCAAGCTGCGGACGCTCCGGATGAGCGCGAAGTTAAATATCGTCAAGCGAGCTTCCTCCTCCCAAGCCATGCGCTGATCATCATGCATATCACGGTTAAGGCTAACAGCAATAGTATGCTTAGGTACGCTTTACCTTGCCCGCCATCGACAAGCATCTCCAGGACGGCCATCTTTCCAAGGGATACCGGATTCCCATAGGACGACATGAACTCAAAGAAACGATGATCCGGGAGAGGAAACATGAATCCGGTTAAGATGATGAAGCCGATTCCGAGGACTTCAGATACCCTTTCCGCCAATTTTATGCTATGGATGGTTAATGTCAGCAGCAGATGTACCGACTGCGCAAAGAAGGAATAAATAATAAATACCAGCAAGACCCAGCCGAGCGATCCCCACGCGATCCCGAACACCCAGGTTGTGAATAACACCAAGACCAATCCTTGCAAAGTGCTGAAGAGCGTGCAGGCAAGAATAAGAGAGCTTGAATAAACCGCTACGTTAATAGGGAGCGAATAGATTCTCCATTTCCGGGTTTTAAGTAAATCGATATCCAAATAACTTATCAAATACGTGCCGCCAAAAAACTGAACGCCCATAATGGTCGTAACGGCCATCAAGTCCAGCGGAGGAACGCCGTTCATGCCTTCATAGGGTCCAATAACGACACCCAGCACGGTAATGACGACCAGTGGCAGGCCCACCAGAAGCAGCTGCCCGATGGGTTCGCGTATCAGGCGCAGCAAGGAGAAGTACGTCATTCTGAACACAAGCATGTTAAGTTCCCTCCGCGTCACGTAGTTGCTTGCCGGTAAGCGTAAGGAATACGTCTTCAAGCGTAGGTTTCTCCGCATGGATGGATAGGACGCCGCCCGCGCTTTTGGCCAACGACAGGATGCGATCCAGATTTCCTGCGCCTGCCCGAGATATGATCTGAAGTTGCGTTCCATTCAAAACCACGTGCTTGACTCCATCCAGTTGTTTGATGTTATCGATCAGATCCTTCGTCAGCTCCACGACTTCCAGTTTGATCTTCTCTTCATGGTGGATGTTCTTTACCAACTCATCGATCGTCCCCTGCGCGATGACGTGGCCTTGATCCATAATCACGACACGGGATGCGAGGGACTGCACTTCTTCCATGTAATGGGTAGTATAGAGAATGGTCGTCCCCCTTTTTTGCAGCTCGCGGACCGATTCCAGGATGTGATTTCTGGATTGGGGGTCGATTCCAACCGTAGGTTCGTCCATGATCAGGAGCCTGGGTCTGTGAATAATAGAGCAGGCGATATTCAGTCTCCGCTTCATTCCTCCGGAAAATTTGGAAGGACGTTTATGGGCTTGATCCGTTAGTCCGACGAACTGGAGCGTTTCCGTGATTTGTCTTCTCAATTCCGTGCCCCTTAACCCATAGATTCCGCCAAAAAAGGCGAGATTCTCGTGAGCGGTTAAATCCTCAAAGACGGTGATATCCTGCGTAACCAGTCCGATCTTTCGTTTAACCTCCAACATAGGGCCGCTTGGCCGTTCCCCAAACAGCTCGATGCTTCCGGAATCGATGCCAATTAAGCCGGATAACGCATGGATCAATGTGGTTTTACCTGCACCATTCGGCCCAAGAAGGCCGAGTATTTCTCCCTGCCTGATTTCTAGATGGACATGGTCCAGGACAAGCTGATGCCCATAGCGCTTAATGATATGGTTCATGGTAGCGATTGTCATCCGAATCCTCCTTTGCTTGAATGCTTAGCTTTATTATGGCCACCGGACGAAAGCGTTCATAGTTACAATTGTAATGAAATCGGCAGGGGAGCGCTGTTGAAATATGATGCCGGATACGTTACCATCATGGAATTAGCAAATGTGTAATCGGCCAGTAAAGGAGTCGTATCTGCGATGACGAAGGTACTTGTTGTAGATGATGAGATCAGTATCTCAAGCGCAGTTGCTTATGCGCTGCGAAGGGAAGGATATACGGTAGAGACCGCAGGGGACGGGCAGGAAGCGCTGGAGCGCGTGGAATCGTTTGATCCTGACGTGATGGTGCTCGATGTCATGATGCCGAAGCTTAGCGGGTACGATGTTTGTCGCAGGCTCGGGGATCGGCAGCGTCCTGCCATTCTGCTGTTGACGGTGAAGGACGATATTGTGGATAAGGTGCTCGGGCTGGAGCTTGGTGCCGATGATTATATGACAAAGCCCTTTGACATGCGGGAGATCATCGCCAGGGTAAAGGCATTGTCCCGAAGAAGCCGTACTCCTGAGGCAGCCGGGAAGCAAGCCCCCGAAACGCATGTGATCCGGATAGCCGGACTTACCATTAACCTGTTAAATCGAACCATTCATGCCGATGGCAAGCCTCTTGAACTGACGCCGAAAGAGTTTGACCTCATGGCTCTCCTGGCCCGGAATCCGGAGCGGGTATATTCGCGAGAGGCCTTGCTTGAACAGGTATGGGACATGGATTTTGCCGGCGGCACGCGTACGGTAGATATTCACGTCCAGCGATTGCGCAAAAAGCTGGGAAACCAGCATGAAGTGATCCAGACCGTGTATGGCATCGGATATAAAAGCACGGAGATTCCATCATGAACAAAGGAAAAGTGCGTTTCGGCTTGAAGTGGAAAGTCGCACTGCTTCTCGCTCTGCTGCTGATCGCCGTTGTGGTTGTTCTAAGCACGTTGGTTCTTGCCGGGATACGGGAGGACCAGCGGGTGCGCCTGGAGCAAACCTTCGCCCAGGAAGCAGAAGCAGCCAATCTCAGGATTCATCAGGAATTACTGACGAATCCTCAAACGCAGCCGGATGATTTTATGGAAAATGTCGGCCAACGGCTGGCCGTCGATCTTGGAACCCAGAGCGGCATGCCGGTGACCCTGTATAAGATAGATGGTACATTCACGGGGACTTCCCTTCCGTTCCAGCCGAAAATGGATGTACAGGACGCGCTTGCTCACACGGCGCAAGGGCGTTCCGCCTATATTACCGAGGGCGACCAGCTGTTATATCTTGCCCCGCTTCGGAATATGGAGCAGCCGATCGGAACGATTCAATTCCACGCCTCCCTGGCCGAGCAGCATGCGTTCTATGACCGGATCCAAACGCTGTTTATCGTGACGGGTCTTGCGGTGCTGGCCGCCGGCTTCCTGATCGGTTTTCTGTACGTGTGGCGGCAGGTGCATGTCATCAGCAGATTGAACCAGGCTGCGCAGAGGATCGGCGAAGGCGTCTATCTTCAAGAGCCGACGGTGAAGCGAAACGATGAGCTCGGCGAGCTGGCGCAAGGGATATATGATATGAGCGGGCGAATTTCCTTGTCGGTGAACCAGCTCACGGAAGAGAAACAGAAGCTGCTGGATGCCATTGATCGGCTGCGGGAGCTGGAACAGCAGCAGAAGCAGTTTATCGGAAATATCAGCCATGAGTTGAAAACGCCGCTGACCTCCATACTGGCCTACGCGGACCTGCTTGAGATGTATCGCGACGATCCCGCGCTGCTCGAGGAAGCCCGAGGACAGATCAGCCAGGAAGCACAGCGACTATATCGCCTGGTAGAAAAGGCGCTTCAGTTATCGTCCATGGATATATATGAATTCGAAACCCACGCGGAACACGTAAACCTCATGCCGATTCTGCAAGAGGCGGCAGCCCGGCTGGAGGCCAAAGCAGAGCAATCGGGCATAACGCTGCGATCCTCATTATCCGAAGGCAAGGTATGGGCCGATCCGGAGAATCTGATGCATATGATTTTGAATCTGCTGGATAACGCCATTAAATATAACAGGCCCGGTGGGACCGTTACGCTATCGAATGAAGTGGACCGGGATCCACAAGGCCATGATCGTATGGTCATTAAGGTAAGCGATACCGGAATCGGAATTCCGGACGAAGCCCGGGAACGGATCTTTGATCCGTTTTATACGGTGAGCAGCGACCGCTCCCGGGTACATGGCGGTACCGGCTTAGGGTTATCCCTGGTTCGCAATTTGGCGGAGAAGCAGCGCGGTTATGTGGAGGTTGCGGAATCCAGCCCAAACGGTTCTACGTTTGTGGTCACCTTGCCGATGGAACGGCCGCAATCCCAGGAGGTTCATTCGGTGGAAGAAAGCTCAGACTTGGAATAGGTCTGGGCTCTTTTTAAAATGTACATCTTTGTTTACAAGTTCGTTACAAGCTCGATATCGTATCGAGATATTCGCATTCTATACTGAGTTCAACAGGGAAAGAGGCGGCAAGACAAGTCACATGAGTTGCAGCTGCCGAAGCTCCTTGGGGGAGAAACATAGGAGGAAACCTGTTATGAAACATAGATTTGGGAAGCATGGGATCAAGTTGCTGTCTATCGTTGCTGTGGCTGCAGCCCTTGCGGCCTGCCAGTCCCAGGATCGGCTGACGATCGTGGAACCGGGCAGTCAAACCAGCCAGCCGCCTGTATCGAATGCCGGAAGAGGTAAGACACCGGGAGAGCGCAAGCTCACGGTCGTTGACGGGGCGAGCGGGCAGGCAGGTCGGGAAGTGGTCGTGAATCAGACGCACCGGATTGCCTCGTCCAACATCGAGACGTGGATATCGGAGGATATGGTCAGGGTCACTACCACCAAAATGGTCAAGGAAGCAACCGCAACGGAAGAACCGAAATATGCGTACGCCACCGAAGAGGTGAACGTAAGCACGGGCGAGCGGCGTGAGCTCACGAATCATGAAGCGTCGCATCCAGGCCAACATCTGGTCAAGGAAGAGGTCTCGCCGGACGGTAAATATAGCTTTGTACAGAAATGGAGGGATAAGTACACGGCAGACAATTTCATGAAGGATCTTAATACCGGCAAGAGCATTCCGGTAAAAGGGGACAACTACATGGAGATTGGCGGTTGGCTCGATGCGGATACCTATGTTCTTGCGGCAGGCTCCATGAGCGGCAAGGGAGAGATTCGTCTCATTTCCACGGACGGTACTTACACCACCACCGCCATTGAGGATGAGGACGTTGAAGTTTACAACCAATTCGGAGCGAGTAAAGGCCGGATCTATTATACCGATGCGAATCAGGTGCTTAAGGTGGTTGAACCGGGGCAGTCGAAGCCGGTACATCTCATCGAAAATGTATGGAGTTTCACCATCTCGCCGGATGGAGAGTACATTGCCGTCTCCACAGCAACCAACACGGAAGGGAACTCAGGCAGCAATTTACTGATCTATGACGCAGCCGGCAGCTTGCAAGGATCGCTTATCGGAAAAGGCAATCTGATTTCTTACCCGTCCTGGTCGCCGGATTCTGCCAGATTAGCCTTTGATGTGTACTCGGAGAATGAAAGCGGAATGAACGGCGTGTATGTGTTTGATACGGCTTCCGGGAAAGTAAGCTGGATGGCGCCCTATTATTCAGCGGTGCATCCTGCGGCCCATCCGGTCTACCCGCTGACTTGGAGCCCATCTGGAAAAAGACTGGGAATTACGATTGACGATAAAGAAGCTTTAATTGCGACGCATGTCATTGATTTTCAATAAAAGTTATTGCGCTTCATACTATGACTCATCGACTTGGAAGGTTGGTGAGACAAACGAGAGGGATGAATGAAATGAAACAGTTGAAAAAATCAATCGCGGCGGTTGCCGTGTTGGGAATGACCTTAACGGGAGCGGCAGGTGTCTATGCGGGAGCCAACCTGGAGAAAATCTCGGCTTACCTGAATCACAGCATCGGCATCCAAGTGGACGGTACCGTCTATAACACGGGCAAGAAATTGACTCCGATCACGTATCAGAATACAACGTACTTGCCGGTACGCGCGATTGCCGATGTGCTGGAAGTTCCTGTGCGATACGATGCGAAGAATAACCAGGTGTTAATCGGAAGTAATCCTGGAAACGGTCAGACGATCGAGCTGACCAACGTGAATTACAGCGATGCCCAACTAAAAGAGATCAAAAGCGCATTCGCCAAATTTGATGGTTTCCAAACACCGTACGCTCCAAGTCAGATGGTAAAAGGCGATGTGTATCAAAAGACGGGCGCATCGGCAGATGGCGTGAACATGGTCTTCAAACATATGACGGTGTACATCTCTCCAAGAGACTACTCTCATGGATATGACAGCAAACCGGTTACATTGTCCAATGGGGTTAAAGCGAAATGGTATACACCGGATGACACGGATATGCTGGGATTTCAGATCAATGACCGCTTCGTGACGATCAGCTCCCCGGATCATTCCTTAAGCAAAGCGCAGCTGGAGAAGGTTGCAGTAAGCGTTGCCCGATTGAAATAAATATAGAGATAATTCTAAGGTGATAGAGATATATTTCAGATATGAAAAAGGAAATAGAGGTTCTTACGAGGAAGCTTGCAGGGTGAACGGAATAGCCTGCGAGCTTTTTCATATTAGAAACTCGTAGATAAAAAAGAAGCAGCAAGACGCTGCTCCTCCCATCGTTTCATTAGTTGCGCTGCAATAACAGGTAACCGCTAATATTGGATGTTCTTTGACGGAATACGATTTTGAAACCTACATCATGATCCTGCAAGCAGGCCAAGGCGGTTCTAAGCAAGGCATTCGGCGTCAAATCAGCCCGGCAAGGTGAAGCATTGCCAATAACGCGTGCGGCCACGATTCTACGCGGAGAACCCGCAACCAGAGGATTTCTTGACCAACTGATCAATACTAAATCCGGCTGAGGAACAGCAGTGACACGACCCATTCAAATCACCTCTTATACTTTAGTAGAGTCCGTATATTAAATGACAAGTTGATGAGAATTGTGCAAAGCAAAAGGCGGAGTTTTTCAAAAACAGGGTTGACGCCGATGATAGCTCTTCTGCATGAGGAGATCGAATTCAGAAATAGTTCTAGCGGATCGGTGGACGTGGAGACAAAAGGCATTGAGTAATTTCGGGAAATAGCCGAACAGTCCAAGGCGTTATTCTCCCACCGTTGTCAGACTATCGTTGGTTATTCGTTTGATGATGACAAGCTTCAGATTGAGATTGACTACGAGGGTATCCTCGCTAAGGATCTACCTAACGGTATGAAGGCCGGGGAGAAGATTCATATGAAGGGAAAGTCCGTATTTGCGTTTAAAAACGATAGGATCGCCGTGATAGAAGATTATAGTTGATAGGGCTAGACGTATTTTGGAATAGTTTATCTAAAGTTGTTTAATCCCGGAAGTAGGGGTTCTTTATGTGGTATTATTTGGGTTAATGTATGCTCGCTTGGGGGGCCATGAAATGGACATGGAATTGAAGCCGGTTAACCGGAGGTTAAGAGAAGGGGGTGACCCATTGTCGCAAATCAACATCAATCGAAGCAGCCCGGAAGAAGCGCTTGCGGTACGGACGAACCTGATTCAATTTAATGCACGGTTTATCGCAGAAGATTTGCAGCAGAATTACGAGGAGATCAACTTACATATAAAAGATGAGTTTGGAGAGATCGCAGGCGGCATCAACAGTGTATTTTGCTGGAATTGGATTGAGGTCGATATTCTGTGGATCGATGATCGATTTCGAGGGCGGGGATATGGCTCAAGATTACTACAAGAGATTGAGACGATCGCAAAAGAAAAGCAATGCACCTTCATCAAGCTCAATACCTTCAGCTTTCAAGCACCGGCATTCTACCGTAAACATGGATTTCAAGAGATAACTCGCATTGACGATGCCCCAAGGGGACATCAGCACTATTATTTTGTTAAATATTTGGCGTAAACCCGTGTGAACATCAACAATGATTTGAAGGAGCTTGACATGATTAGACTGCAGCCCGTAAATAAGGATAATTGGACCGAATGCATTAAACTGAAAGCGAAACCGGAGCAAGAAGGTTTCATTGCCTCCAATCTGTATTCGATTGCCCAGTATCAATTTCTTGAACATTTTGAAGCGATGGCCATTTATGATGATCAGACGATGGTCGGGTTCGCGTTATATGGCTTGGACGCCGATGACGGCAACTATTGGATTTACCGTTTCATGATCGACGGGAATTTCCAAGGAAAGGGCTACGGGAAAGAGGCTTTGCGATACATCGTTGAAGAAATCCGAAACAAACATGGCCGGACAGATGTCCTTATGCTAAGTTTTGATCCGAAGAACGAACGGGCCAGACAACTGTACATCAAAGCGGGTTTTGAGGAAATCGGCGTTATGCCCTGGTCGGGGGGAGAATCCGTAGCGAAGCTGGAGCTATAAGACATCAACTTAGTGGTGTTCGAAAAAGGCGTAACGGGACGACAAGCATTGTATGACAAAAAAGGGAGAGCATACTGTATGCAACAGTTATGCACTCCCTTGTGTCATTTTAATTGGAGATTGGGTTCATACCATATGGCTTGGGTAAAGTCCTGGAATGTATCAGCGTAATAATACATAACTTCAATATTGTTATTTTCGCCGGTTGCTTTTTGACCTTTGCTTCGGATAATGGGGATGAATTCCGCATAGTATGCGCCGTTCAAGGGGATTCGAACAGGCTGCTTGGGGTTGCTCAACTGCTCGTAAGTATAATAGGATGGCTCCCCGTTCACGTTGATCTGCAAGTCGATTTTCTCGGTAGCCTTCAAGGCCAGATAGAATTCCGGCAGGGCATCGAGATTCACCAAAGCAAAGTCATAAACCGGACTTTGTCCGTGTCCTGATGGGGAACCCGCATAGATAAAGTTTCTTGTGCCATTCGGAATGAGATCATCCGGCGATGGTTCCCGGACATAGCTGCCGCCATCAAAATAGTCGTAAATTCGATGCAGGACGACCGCCGTTTCGGCTAACGTTACCTTTTGATTCGGGCGAAAATACCCTCTTGCGTCGGGTTTCATGATGCCGGCCTCGGCAAAGCCGAGCAGGGCATAGGCTTTGACGTAATCCAGATCGGAGGCTAAGGAAGGCCCGTATTTTTTGTCTTGCATCAATCCGATTTCGGGTGCCAATGGCTGATAGGCATACTTCCACTTATCATATTGCTTGTAGGAATTGAAATATCTTTTGGGCAGGTCTTTTATCGCCCGCAATCTCGCGATATCCTCACCGTCCGGTAATTCCAAGGAATAACCAATATCATCGAACAGCGTATTCAGCGTAATCAACAAGTCCCAGCGTGTCAACACTTTCTCCGGTATATACTTGAAGGTTTCATCGCCATAATTGATTCTGTCTGCGGCTCCGATTAATCCGTTCGGCGCCGAAGGTATGCTGCCGTAAACATCCTTAAAAATCTGGTAGGATGGGTGCCCGTTAGGGACGCCGGGAATGTTGAACTTCTTATCAGCTTCGACCCGGAAATCGGTAAACAGCCGGTGAACCATAAGGGTAAGATCGGCTTTGGTCACCATCCTGCCTAGCGTTTTTGTTCGATACTCCATGTTCTCAAAAACCCCATGGGATCGAAGAAAGTCAATGGACTCATTGGCCCATGCATACTTGGCTTGACCAGATTCCGCCGCACTTGCCACGGATGTCATGCAAAACGATAAAATAAGGGTTAAAGATAATAATTGACGCCACCTTTTTAAAAACATGAAATCCTCCTGTATGTATCGATAGATTGGATTAATATTCCTCCATTGTAGACGACAAATTATGACAAGAGCAATGTTTTTTTAGTCCTCCTTACCTATTGAAAAAGAGTCGGTTTGCATTGTTCTTGGTCCGAAGCGTAATGGAAGCGAAGACGAATGCCGGGGAAATCGAATGAAAGTGGATGATTTTCGACGGGAAATTTAAATGTAACCGTTGACATTGCGGAACAAAATGGTAATATTTTAAGACATTAGCAATAGCGGTTGATTCGTTGATTCGGTACCTGTTGGCATGCTCAAGATCATGTAACGACAGGGTTGTGCCATCTTGGATTGTGAATGCAGTACAGCCTATCACGAAAGGGGGGAACGCATGGGAATCGACTGGTATGACATGATCGCGCGCAGGAATGGCGGCTATAGAGGAAGAGCGGTGTGTACCGTAGTCGGAAGGTCGGCGGAAGAAGTGTTTGAGGAGCGGCTGGTGGAGATGCTGCCGCAGTATCATTCCGTGCTGGACGCAGGCTGCGGGCATGGCGAGTTCACGCTTCGGATGTCCAGACATGCTGAGAAAATCATTGGCTTTGACAATTCCGCGGAGATGATTCGAATCTCCCGATCCTTGCTTGAAAGCAGCGGAACCCGGAATGTGGAATTCGTGTTTGCCACGACGAAGACACAGATGCCTTTTCAAGACGGGCAATTCGACCTTATCTATGACCGCAGAGGACCTACCTCAATCCTGGAACACCCGAGGATATTAGCTTCAGGCGGCACCATCTTCGGGATACATACCGATGTGACTCACGTTCGAAGGCGATTGTCGGAGAATGGCTACATGAATGTCGAGATTGAGGAGTATAATGAAGCGATTATTTACTTCCCGAATGCCCACGAATTTGCATTAAACCTGTCGGATACGCCAGGCAATCCCGATTATACTTTACCGGAAATGAAGGGTGAGCTCGAGAACAGGATACGGGAGAACCAGATCGACGGCCAGCTTGGAGTCCGCGAGCACAAATATATCTGGAAAGCGATGAAGGCGTGAATCAAGGATCTTTTATCATACCGAATAAGGAGTGTGCGATATGGATCATGAGTTCAACCGGAAGTGGCTGGAGGACAAATTTGAAAACATCCGCAGCCGTATCTTGAAAGCGTTGGTGCAGTTAAACGATGAGCAAGTGAATTGGCGGCCCAATCATTCCAGTCTAAGCATATCTACGTTGATCAGGCACATCGAAGGCAACATTCAAGAACGGGTCATGAAAGGAATATTGCAACAAGACGTTGCCCCGCGAAATCGGGAGCAGGAGTTGACCCAGGTATTTGTCAGCCGGGATGATCTGATCCAGATTGTGAAGAATCGGTTTCAGTTCCTGATCGATACGGTGAAATCCATGTCGAGTCAGGACTTTGAACAGGTTCAACCGGTCCGGGGAAAAGAACGGAGCAATCTCGACATCCTGCATCAGTGCGCCACGCATTATTCGGAGCATATGGGTCAAATTTTTTATATCGCCAAGCAGTGTTTGACGGTTCAATATAAAACCACATCGATCTAATAAACGAGTCCCCCTTAGATGGCGTTTCCAGCTAAGGGGGACTTTGTTTCGGTAGAATCATATAGCGACTGTGTACAAGATCAATCCAGGGAAGGCGTTACGCTGGCTTTCAGCACATTCCCGCTGGTGGTCCAGTTCACATGGGCCCCGAACAGAGCAGGGATTGTCTTGATGGGAATCATGGTTATGTCATTCTTCATGATGGCCGCTTCGCTGTTGTACACCGCCTTGCCATCCATTTCATAGATCGCCTGTCCGATCGGGACGGTTATGCTTTTACCCGGGGCGGTTGCTAAGGCCGCATGCCGCTTAGGATCCCATTCCACTTCATAGCCCAAACCTTCAGCGAGCGGACGGAGGGGAACATAGAATTCATCCCCGATGATGGAGGAGCCCAGGGCGGAACCGTTGATGGCGATCGACAGCTTGAGATTGTTAATAAAATGCCGCTTATGAATCAGCGCATGAATTCCTTTGGTTTTGTCCACCACCTGGGAAACCTCGTAGTCCGTAGCCGCACTCATGTAAGCGTAAGCCGTTGCGCGATCCATGCCCAGCTTCTCATTCAGGAAACCAAGGGCTTCGCGTACCGCTTCCTTCATGGCCTCATCCAGATCGGGGTCGAGACCGACGGGAATCCAGTAATCCTCCGTTTCGGCAAAAGGCTGCTTGAGCTCTGCACGCGGCAAGGATGGATCGCCAGCTTTCAGCACCGTCAACCGGAAGGTGCCGCGAAGGGAGGCCTCCATTGCAGTCAAGGCAACCTCGCCGTCTCCCTGTGCAAAATGAGGATCGCCGGTATAGAAGAGCCCGCCTTTTACCTGAACCGGAAGATACAGCGTAGATCCGACGCCAAGCTCGTTGATATCGATATTGCCTCCGGTTTCGATCGGCGGGACGCTGCTAACTTTTTCACTGGTATCCGGTGCGACGCCCATAAGTCCCATAAAAGGCTTGAGCGGGAAGCGGACATGCCCGCCCTGTTCAACGGGAAGCACGCCATAGAGTTTACCGTTGATTTCTTCTACCGGCGTGAATTTGGAAATATTTTGGTATAGCTCGGGATTTGCTGCGCTTGCTCCTTCTTTACGCCCGTCATTCTCGGGATATTCGCCGGGAAGGGCCCCCTTATAATGCCGGTTGGATATGACGCCGTAGGGAACCCGGGGGGTGAGAGAAAGAACCTCGACCTTCAACACATCTTCAGGTTCTGCTCCCTGGATTTCGATCGGTCCGGTTACGACATGCGGTCCATCGTTGTCAAAATCATGCTGCAGCTCAGAGGCAGCAACAGCTTTAGCGTCATCTAGCACTTGATCTGGCCGGATGCCGAAGGAAGCAAAATACTTCTCCGGATCCCTTCCCTGGTCTTCAAGGATGCCTTCATGGGATATCGTATCAAACGTGACGGTGCTGCCGGAGGTGACGGTCATGATGGATTTGCTGTCCCGATTCGGTAGATGCCCCCAACTGATATTCTCTACGGTGCTGGGGACATAATAATCGGCTCTGAGTTGCTCATTGCTGGTGGATTGCAGGATGGGAAACGAATCGAGGGCAGCGGCTTGCGCTGGTACAGCGGTGAACAAGGAAATCGTACATAAAGCTGCGGTGATGGAATGAAAGCGAGTATTTCTTTTCCTTGATGACATATTATCTCCCCTTTATCCTGTGCATATTATCAATCTAGCAGCATTATACATGGAGAAGGATAAGTTTAACAATATCTATGTTATGTTATATTACATGAAACAGATGAAATTAATTACATAGAACTAGATTTCTGAGGGTGAATACCTAAGAAACCTTCCACGCACCATGAGCCTGAGTCATGGCATGTGGAAGGTTTATCTGTTTTTTTGGAGTATGAAGCTTACGGCTGACCAGGGGAAGGGCGCTGAAATGTGTCTTTTTTCTGCATAATGCTCATCAGCGGCGCAGGCTCCTGATAGGTGATCGATTCGTTCACACCGGCATCCAGCTGTCCGTTATTAAACTGGACCCCTACGAGATGCGTGCCGGATGGCGATGAAATACCCAAGGAACGTCCGCTGGTGGAGGTTCCGTTCAGGCCCTGATTGTTGCCCGGCGTGAAGACGGCAAGCACCTGAGACGGTAAGAGCTCATCCCCATCGGCATGATAGTTGGCAAGGAACTGCTCCAATTCCAGGTCATAACAGCAAGGCTGCTTCTTGATCCAGACCACCTTGGTTTCATTCGGGCCGATAAGGGTGTTGGTGCTGTAGCGATCCTTCGTAATGGTCCAGCGGTTGGACTTGGATTTGTCGAACGGAAGGGCAGGATCGTAATAATAGTAGATTTGATACCCTTCCAGGTCGATTTCCCGGTTCGTGGGGTTATAGATCTCCACATAATTGTAATTCCCTTGCTCGTTCGAGTTAGCGACCACTTCGGAGATATGCAGAGCCGTGGTCAAGGGCAGCTTGGGCACCGTTTCTCCGGTGGTTTTGTTGGATTGTTGTAGGGTGCCCTCCATCATGACGGGATAATGATCGCTAGGGTATTGGCCGTCTTCCTTGTAGTTGATAATCTCGCTGTGCAGGATATTCCAACCTTGGCCGTGCAGAATCCAGTCGATTCGGTTTCCGCTGCCGCCGCCCGTAGGGTCCTTGTAGTTATGGAAGGTTCCCAGATCATCGTTGGTTCGCTTCTTGGCCGTGACATGCGCATCCGACAACCCGTTGCTAGTAAAAATCGAATACGTATCGCTCCCCGGAAGCGTGTTGAAATCGCCGGTGATTACAACGGGGATATCCGGGTCAAATGCCTTCATCTTATCAACGATAAGTGCGGCGCTCTTCTGCCGGGAAACCTCGGATTGATGATCCAGATGCGTGTTGACCATATAAAAGGTTTTGCCGTTTCGAAGATCCTGAAAGCGAACCCAGGTTGCCATCCGCGGAATTTGGTTGCCCCAGCTGGCCGAGCTGATCGTTTGGGGCGTATCGGACAGCCAAAAATGAGACTGCTCCAGTGGCGTCAGCCGGTCCGTATTATAAAAAATCGCCATATATTCCCCTAAGCTCCCGCCTTCACGTCCGACTCCGATCCGATCATAACCCGGCAGATCATTCTCCAGATCCACGATTTGCCGGTGGAGTCCTTCCTGCGTTCCAATAACGTCCGGCTGATGCTCCAGGATGAGGTTCCTGGTGACTGGGCGGCGGTTCTCCCAGGGCTGACTGTCATTGGCGGCATACCGCAGGTTGAAGCTCATAACCTTTAAAGGACCCGACGAGGCTTCCGCGGTGCTTCCCATTTCGCCGGAAGCGGATAGCGATGCCGTCGTCAGAAATGTAAGCATCATGAACAGGCTGGTGATTTTGGGGATTCTCATTAAAATTCCTCCTTTGTCATGTGCAAGAATATGTTCCTAATGGATGCTAAGCAGGTCACTTGTCCTCCCTTCCTGATTTGCCCATATCATATCGTATTTTTAGCGGGCTGCGTATTTACATTTTTTTAGGTTTTTGCTGTTGTTATGGTTATTCGTGGAGGAAATGGCTGGAAGAGGCCACTCGGGAAAGAAGAGAATATTAATATGGAGAGATGATGGCGGTATGAAGTCCATTAGGCTGCTCGTAATATGTAAACCTAGCTCCGCCTCTCCGGTTGTTTCCGGCTCCGCGGTGGTACGGCACAAGAAAGAGGCCAAGAAGACCATTGTAGCTGCAGGCCCCTTTGACCTCAATACCGTCATGAACGTAAATAACGCCTCAAGAAGCACAGGCTCCCGAGTTTTAGTTCACCTGTAACTACCAGCTTCAGGTTTTTAAGAATACGCCAAGCTCCCTTACTTTCCCTGTGCCCGATGTGGCCGCCAGCTTTACATATCGGGTGAAATGTGTATTTTGCAGCAGCAGCGCTTTTTCCGTTTCCGGTTCGCCGCCTGATTCCCAGAAGAGCATATCGGTAATGCATTGATTGATTTTCCGCAAAAAAGCGTTACGGATATCTTGGTCTCCCATATGATGATAAAACACGGTTAACAGGAGGCCGATCTCATACCGCTGAAGTCTTGATGAAGATTCGAAACGGTCCGGAAGCAGGTCAAAGTTCACCCTTTCCAGCCGATTCAGCCGCAAAGCCAGATCATAATGCTCAGCCAGCGGCTCCAATCCGGTTACGTGCGCACCTTGGCGGGCGAAATGCCGTGCGTAATATCCAATATTGCAGCCGATATCGATCACTTTCGTGCCGAGAAGAGAACGTGTACCCAAGAAATCCATAATGACATCAAGTCTGGTCGGATAGGTTTGATCGCGCTCGCTCTTCAAATGAAGGTAGGAAGGGTGCAGTATGGGGGTATAAATAAGGCTCCGTTGATATCTCTGAAAAGAATCGGCAACCTCTGACAGCCCTTCGATATTCATCCAGTCCATATAATCTTCGCTGGACATTTTGACTTTCATGCTCCTCTTGCCTTGGCAATACAAAAAAGTCGACCTGTGATGTCCGTCCTTCAGGTTAAAATAACCTCCTGCGCGATTAAATTTCACCAAAGGCGGGTCTTGATGAAAAAAAGCGCTGTTGGACGACAGATCCACCTTCATCATGTGATACTGATTTTTCCTAAAGGCGAGGACCTCTTCATCCTGTAAAGGCGGGTCGATTCCCCTGGTGAGAAAGATCTTCTTATACCAATCCAGGTACGCGGACGGGCTGGCTTGTTCGTTCATGAAATATCGGTACAGGCTCTTGTGCGAATCAAAACGCATGATAGGCATATCAGCCGAAAGTTTATGATGTACGTACCAGGAATCGGTGTAGTTGGGAATATCCTTTTTTCTTTCCTCCGTAATCAGATCCGTGAACAGCAGTTCGATCGGGACATCAACATTTACATACCCGGACATCGCTCAACCTCCAATATATCGTAGTTCCCTTATTTCGAAGAAAATTAAAAGGCTTCAACAATCTCCGATGGAAATGTTCAGTAGAACGTGCTTGCTTGTTGCAATGCTGGCATTCAGAAGGGTGACCGGAGAATTTGACATCATGATCATGGGGCGATGTTCTGGAGTATTCAGTCTTCAATAATATATTCTCTGCCTTATCGGCTTGACCCGACGCGTGACTCTATCTACATAAAAAACTATTCCTAGCAGTTGGGGCAGTCTCGTACTGGAGTATTTATTCGATGGAGATATGCGTGAGAAGGGGAGTCATTCCGAGTTGAAGTTTCATTAACGTCGTGCGATTGCGTGTTATGTGCGATAACGGTAGAATAAGGGGAGTTACCAGATATTTCATCCAAGAACCCTCCTCGCGGTTAACGCCAAAGGCGGGTTCTGTTTATGTAGATCATGTGCAAAGGATTGTGGATATGACGGAAAATGGGATCGTGCTTGTGGTCAGCGTTACCCTCGTACAGGGAGATCAAGTGTTTATTATCCAAGAAAATAAACCTTCGGTTCGGGGTACCTGGAACTTTCCGGGAGGGCGCATCGAGCCTGGAGAAACGATGTTTGAGGCGGCTATTAGAGAAGTGAAGGAAGAAACAGGGTATGAAGTACAACTGACGGGCACAACAGGGGTTTATCAGTTCATCAGCAGTTTGAATCACCATGTCGTCATGTTTCATTTTACCGGAATCGTGATGGGGGGCTCGCTTGAGTTGGGTGCTGACGAGATCAAGGATTGCCGCTGGGTCACGCTACCTGATCTCTTAGCGGATGACAGCATGATATTCCGGGATGCCGAAGTCATGGGGCGGATTGTGGAGAGCCTCGAAAAAGGCGTGCAGTACCCGCTTGCGCTGTTTCATCCATCTTTGCTTCTAACTTCGGGGGCATCGCATAATCATAATTCTTAGCGGATATTTCGTATTATTTTTTCGAATAAAGGAGCGAAAGAGGGATGATCCAACCTAAAAAAATCGCTTTTGGCGGATTCGTTGTCATCGGTATGTTCATATTACTGTACCTGATGAGTGAAACTCATAATGAAATTCAAAGGGCCTATACAGATTTATCTCCCCAGCAATTCTCGTTATTAAAGATGAGTTTATACGGATTCCTGTTCGGAGTTTTAATAGAGTGGAGAGCATGGGGTAGTTTAATTAAGGGGCAAGTTCGATTAAGCTGGCTGTTATTGCCCGCTGCTTTACTTACAGTCATCATCTTCATTCCTGGCATTTATTGGATTGAGTGGTTTGGACTTGGAAGGCTGTTCGTTATAGAGATGTTTGGGAAACCGGAAATACACATGCTGCTTTCCGTATTATCCGGTGTATTGTTTATTCGATCTATCTGCGACTAGAAACATATGAAGGGTACGATGATGTATGGAGGAGGTAAGGAAGTGGTGGTCAGCATCCGTTATCCCCTGGGCTCCTTTGAGCCATTGGTGGAGCCAACTTTGGAGGACAGACAGAAGTTTATGCAGCAGATTCCTTCAATCGTACCGACGCTTCGGCAAATCATCATGAAGTGTCCTCTTTCCCAGCTGCACATGCCATACCGTGAAGGTGGCTGGAGCATTCAGCAAATCGTGCACCACCTCGCCGATAACGACATGAACGCTTACTTGCGATTTAAACGGGCATTGACTGAGGATGAGCCGCTGGCTAGCTCGTACAGGGAGGATTTATGGGCTGAGCTGAGCGATTACACGGAAGTTCCCGTGGAGAACTCGCTTTCGCTTCTGGAAACACTTCATTTTCGTTTTCTTATCCTGCTTAAGGATCTACATCCCGAGGATTTCAAAAGAACCATGAGAACCCAAGTGCTCGGCAGCATTACCCTGGACATCGCCTTGCAGCGATTCGTATGGCACAACCAGCATCATATCGCACAGATTAGATCCATAGCGAACCGCGAAGCTGTGAAGTTACATAAGGAGTGAGCCCATATGAGCTGGAGATCCAGGACAGAAGAAGATAGATTCCAAGCCTTCCATGTCAGCATGAAGAACCAAACCAAA
Source organism: Bacillus sp. FSL K6-6540 (assembly GCF_038007545.1). Taxonomy (NCBI): domain Bacteria; kingdom Bacillati; phylum Bacillota; class Bacilli; order Caryophanales; family Bacillaceae; genus Bacillus; species Bacillus sp. FSL K6-6540. The sequence continues at coordinate 5,029,459 of NZ_JBBOXH010000001.1, read as the reverse complement.
GGAGCGTAAAGCCATGGGAATGTCGGATTACTATAAAGATTTGAGAGAGAAGATCGGAGATCAGCTGATATTCATGCCGTCCGTTGCAGGCATTATCCGAAATGATCAGGATGATATTTTGTTCGGAAGAAAGCATCAGGAAGAATTATGGGGCCTTGTAGCAGGTGCCATCGAGCTGGGTGAGTCGCCGGCGGAGGCGATGATTCGCGAGGCGAAGGAAGAGACGGGGCTTGATATCAATCCTGAGCGAATCATTGGGGTGTATGGCGGAAAAGAACGCCGATATACATACAGCAATGGACACCAAGTGGAGTACCTCACCATTGTGTTCGAGTGCAGCGTTGTGAGCGGTGAGCTGGACCCGGAGAATGACGAGTTTGCGGAGCTGGCGTTCTATCCGGAGGATCAGCGGCCGCCGACGGCTTTGAAATATCCGGAGCCTATCTTCATCAAGGGAAATGGAGAGCGGGCCCATTTTTAATAGAAAGCAGGCGCCTATGACAGTAAAAGCGATCATCTTCGATCTGGATGAGACATTAACGGACAGAAGGGCAGCAATTAACACGTTCATCAAGCGATTGATTGCCAGGTACTTCCCCGATTCCGATGAAGCTGCTCAAATGATGATAGCCAAGCGATTCAAGGAAGCGGATCATAACGGCTATCGGGATAAGCGCGAAGTATATGAGATGCTGGTTGAGCAGCTTCCGTGGGTGAATCCCCCGGAGGCGGATGAATACTTGTCATTTTTCAGAGGGGAAATCGCCAGTTGTATCCAGCCGATGGATCAGCTGGTTCCCGTCCTGCGCGAGTTGAAGACTTGGGGACTTAAGCTTGGCATCATCACCAATGGAACCGTTCAAGTCCAAGAGGGCAAGATCCATCAGCTGGGAATTCGCGAATACTTCGATTCTATCGTGATCTCCGAAGAGGCTGGCGTCAAAAAGCCGGATCCGGCAATCTTTACTAGAGCTCTGAGCCGACTTCACGTAATGCCATCAGAGACATGGTACGTCGGAGACCATCCACATAACGATGTAATCGGGGCAGCACAATGCGGTATCAAAGCCATCTGGTATACGAGAGACGGGGGATGGGACGCCTCTATGGACGTGAAGCCATACAGGACCATACATAAGCTAGAACAATTGATTCCAATATATGCCAAACACCATGAAGGCAAGAGCATAAGATAAAAGTTTATGTCATTGGAGGTGCACGTATTGAAGCGATTCAAAAGCAATCATGGACAAAAGCTCGTCTATGCATCCTACGACCGCCTGCTGTCAGCGTGGACGGTGCCGTATGAGCAGCATACTATTTCTACTTCCTACGGTATCACGCACGTCGTAACGGCAGGTTCTTCGGATCTTCCTCCGCTGCTGTTACTGCATGGAACGGGCGATAACGTCGCCATGATGTGGATATATAACGTGGAGCAGCTATCCCGTAACTTTCATATCATCGCGGTGGATAATATCGGAGGGTCCGGGAAGAGCGAGCCGAACGACAAGTATGCACGCGAATTCAATCAGGCAACATGGCTGGACGAGGTCCTTGAGGCGATGAATGTGGACGCTGTCTATATCGCAGGCGTATCCTATGGAGCTTATCTGGCCTATCATTACGCCATCGTCAGACCGGATCGGGTGAACAGGATTGTTTGTTTGGCCGGGAGCATTGCCGGAAGCCAGTTTGAAGTGATGAGCAAAATGATGAGGGCTTTTCTGCCGGAAGCCTTATTCCCTTCGGAACGAAATGTGCGTTCATTGCTTCGTAAGCTGTGCGGTACCCATGCAGATGCATTCGAGAACAATCCGGAGCTGATGCAGCACTGGTTCTACTTGCTGAAGTACTTCAACAATCGCTCCATGATGAAGCATGCGATTACGATCCATTCGCCAGCGGACGTTCAGGCTATTCGCAGCAAGACCTTGTTCGTCATTGGCGAGCGGGATTTGCTTAGTCATTATCCGAAGGCGGTTGCCAGATTGGAGACGAACGGGATGCGCTACCGCATCGTTAACGGGGCGGGTCACGCCATTAACCATGAGATGCCGGAGCTCGTTCATGAAGAGATTATAGGCTTTTGCAAGGAAGCTTGAACGAGGTGTGCCGATATGAAAATGAGACGTTTTGCCGCTTTAATCATCATTGCGCTTGCCGCGCTAGGCGTGGTTCTATTCGGCAATATGATGACGCCTCGGCCCGGCAGCAGCTCCGGAAACGGCAATCCTGCCATCCTGCTGCTGATCCCTTTAAGCATTCTTTTTCTTATGTTGGTCTATCAATGGATTCGTTTATTTAAAGATGTGAAGTTGTCACTCAGCAGATTGAGTTTGTTGATCTTAGTGCTGATCGGCTATATCATAGCGGGGTATGCTTATCAGCTTCATCGACTCGAAATCTATAGAGAAATCCTAGCCGAGGCTTTCCAATTGAGGTGGGGCCAAACGGACTGGGATCACATCGTATCGATAACGTCCGGCGGTCTCCTTTCGATACATATGAACAATCAATTTTTCAATTGGAACACGTATTTCATGATGATTGCCTTCTCGCTGCTGCTGTGCTTCATGTACAAACTGATACAGGACATCATGAACAGAAGACAAGGAACATCCGCGGAGAATTAATTTCGTAAGCGGGCTGGATAGGGGGACAAATTGTGTCTATTGATAAAATTTACGACAAGCAGGCTCAAGCCTATGAGGCCATGGTTAGCAGACAGCCTGATTTATCTGAACTTATCCATAGGGTCAGACCGCACGAAGGACTGGATGTTCTTGATTTGGGGGCAGGATCAGGCCGATTATCGATGCTGCTTGCCGCCGACGCTAGATCATTGATCTGTACCGACATATCGCAACCCATGCTTGATATTTTGGACGATAAATGCTCTGAAGCTTTAGATTCTCGCAATTGGACCACAATGGTTGCTGATCATCGCAATCTCCCGGTTGCTTCATCGAGTGTAGATCTGATTGTATCGGGCTGGAGCATTAGTTATCTGGCCGATTCCAGCCATGAGGAATGGCGTGAGAATCTTGAACTTGTGATGTCGGAGCTGCATCGAGTTTTGAGACCCGGGGGGACGATCTTGATACTGGAAACGATGGGAACCGGAACGGAGACGCCGAATCCTCCCGATTTCCTAACCGGTTATTACGCTCAATTGGAGCAGCAATACGGATTTAGCCATCAGTGGATTCGGACCGATTATGTTTTTGATACGGTAGAGGAGGCATTGCTACACACAGGCTTCTTTTTCGGTGAAGAGTTAACGGGTAAGATCATAGCGAACCAATGGTCAACGGTGCCGGAGTGCGCGGGGGTCTGGTGGAAGCATGTTTAACTAGGAGGTGACACGGCCTTGTGGAACTTCTAATCTATGTCGTGTTGTTCATCCTGAATATTCCGATCTATAAGTGGATCTTTAGACGAATTTTCGATGACGTGGATGATCTGAAGCAGTCGGTGAAGTATTCGTTTACGCCGGATATTATCTCTTTGTTCCGCAGACGTTATTGGAAGGATCAGTTCGGGGAACTGAAGCTGTCCGTTTTCTATTTTTGTTGTTTACTGATCTTCGTCATAGAGTGCGTGGTCGTGGCGAAGGTGATTGACGTGATCTTTCGATGAGTTAGCAAAGGCTATCCAAGCGTCGTTTTGACCTGGATAGCCTTTTTATTGTGCGCCAACCGGTTACTTCCCGCTGACTTGATAATGATGCTCCACATATTCAATGAATCGTCTGGCCGCAGGCGAAAGGTAGCGGTCTTCCCTCCACTTCAAGCCAATCTCCCAGAACCAGCCTTCATCGGTAATGGGAATCCACGAGAGGCCTTCCAGCATGAGGCCGGCCGTTTTCGGCAGAACGGAGACGCCAAGTCCCTCTTTAATAAAACCCGCAACGGTGGCCAAATCTTCTGCATCGTACGTCGAAGACAGAATAAAGCCGGTATGCTGAAATCGCGATTGAATCGTGGCTCGAAGGCCGCAATTATGCTTCAAGCCGACGAACGGCTCTCCGGACAAATCCATCGGACTTAGCGAGGGGCGATTCGCCAAGCGGTGGTGACTTGAAACCACGATATATAAAGGCATGGTTCTCATGACCAGCCAGTTATGTTGATCTATAGTTGATTCTCTCGATGTAATCATGAGGTCCGAATGTCCTTTTTCCAAATGTTCGTCAATATCGCCGAGGTTTCCCTGATGCAATTCAAAACGAACCTTGGGATGAGCCAGCTGATAGGCCCTGACAAGGGCAGGGACGAGATCGACCCCTAAAATATTCAGGTAAGAAACCGAAATGATCCCCGTGTCCGGATTGGACGATTCTTCGATTTCCTGCATCCCGTTCTGAATGTCCTGGAGGGCCTGCTCCACCCATCTGGCAAACATGCTGCCATAGCGGTTAAGCTTCACATTACGGCCATTTCGTTCAAATAGCGGGACGCCCAGCTCACTCTCCAACTTGGAGATGGCGTGGCTTAAAGCCGGCTGCGTGATGCTGAGCGCTTTCGATGCCTTCGTCATATGTTGAAGACGGGAAACCGTCAAAAAATACTCCAGCTGTGTAAGCTCCAATCGCTAAGCACCTACTTTATATGAATTTTATTTATAGATTTTATGATTATTATAAATTGGACGTAATAAAAGCGTCAAGGTAAGATATCCTTGTCTTCAACCGGAGCGGGGGAGGATAAGCGGCGTCAAGCCTGAGGAATTTCATATCATAAGGAGTGAAGCGTTTATGATCGAGATAAGCGAGAAGCAGCTGCCGAGTATAATTCGCACATTTATATCCGCAAGCAATGATCATGATACAAACCGGATGCTTTCGTGCATCGGCAAGGATGCTATAGTCGTCGATGACAGCAGGGAGTTTAGGGGCAAGGCAGCCATACAGAAATGGAGCGACGACGAATTCATCGGCGCACGGGTAAATGTCCGGGCGACAAACATTCATCAACGCCTAGACCAGTACATCGTTTCAACCGAAGTAAATGGTGATTATCCGGCAGGCCCTTACTATTTTGATTTTTGTTTCACGGTGCAAAGCGGTCAGATTTCAAAATTACAGATTACTGAATCAAAGTAAGGAAAAAATACCATAATCAAAATTTGAGCGTTCGAATACTGGAGGGCCATTATGAAACATAGACATGAAGGACCATGGAATGAGTTTGAAGGCAAAAGAGTGCTGGTTACTGGAGGAACCAGAGGAATGGGTCAGGCCATCGTAAAGCGGCTTTCAGACGGAGGGGCGGCTGTACTGACTACCGCCCGTTCCGAACCTAGCGTTCGGGTCGGCTCAGGCTTGTTCGTTCAAGCCGATATTGCGACGTCTACAGGCGTCGATAAGGTGATTCAAGGTGTACAGGAGCACCTGCATGGAATTGACATTGTGGTGCACTGCGTAGGCGGTTCGACCACACCCCCTGGAGGAGCGCTTGCCTTGACTGACGAGGATTGGGTTCAAGCCTTGAATTGGAATCTTCTCGCGGCGGTTCGTTTGGACAGGGGGCTGCTGCCGTATATGGTAGAGCAGGGATCGGGTGCCATCATTCATATCACTTCGATACAGAGACGCCTGCCGCTCTATGAAACCACGCTGGCTTATGCCGCGGCGAAGGCTGCCCTTGCCAATTACAGCAAAGGGTTATCCAACGAGTTTTCTCCGCGGGGCATTCGAATTAACGCCGTATCGCCCGGATTCATTCAGACAGAGGCTGCAGATGCCATGATCGACCGGATTGCGTCGGTATCAGGAAGCCGAGAAAGCGCGCTTCAGGAATTGATGGATTCGCTCGGGGGGATTCCTCTTGGACGTCCCGGGCTTCCGGAAGAGGTAGCCGAGCTGGTGGCATTTCTTGTATCGGACCGGGCGTCATCCATAACGGGAAGCGAATATGTGATCGACGGCGGCACCATACCAACCGTCTAATGATAAGATTTAGCGTGAGAACAGTGGTACTTCATCATCCATATGTAAAACAGGCTATCCGGAGAGCTTAGGCGCTCTGAGATAGCCTGTTTCTTATGAGCATATCCTTCGCAAGCGATCGGTGCGATCAGCCAAAAGAGGCCATATTGCATTTTAACAAATGAGTCGCTCCAGATGCGTTATATCCCGATATGGATCGGAAGATCGTTGTATAGTAAGCGCTTTAACCGCCCTTCTATAATGGTAGCAAGCTGTAAAAGGCGCTTGATGCTATAAAACGGCCTGAATGCAGCACAGATGCACGCAGAAGGAGGCAATCCACAGATGTTAGGAAGCAGCGATACGGCGGTGAACGTGGGGGTGAATGCCGAAACTCACATTCGCTTGGCGAATGGCCTGGTAGCCATTGAGGTGGATTTGGAAAAAGGCGGTTACGCCTACGCAGGCAGCAAGGGATTCGTTCTGCAAGAAGTACGAAGCGGATTTCGATGGCAGGGCCGGGAATACCATACGGGACATTACGACCGCCACTATATGATGGGGCAGCCGGAGAAGATCCAAGATTCGTTCGGAACCGGAATCCATGCCGTGATTAAGCATGAATCCGATCTGCTCCCAGGCCTGGAACAGCATTTTTATGTCTATGAGGGAGCTTCATCTTTCATCACAAGAGTCGTCATAGTCGGTCAAGAGGAATTAAAGGTAAACCGCATCGCGGTGGTGAAAACCGATAGCATATCCAGCGGGAGCGAGACGGTTCCGGGAGAAGCGCTGCATGTGCTGCGCGTGCCTTATGATAATGACAAATGGGTGCGCTATCTGACGGAGACGGCCCCGCTGGAGACGGAAAGCTACGAAGTGACGGCCTTGTTCCAGCCGGACAGCCGTTATGGATTGATTCTGGGATCGATCAGTCATGACGTATGGAAAACCGGCATTCGCGTCAAAGGGGAAACCGCAGGCAAGCTGGATGAACTGGAACTGTACGCTGGCGCTGCCGACGCCATGACCCGAGATTCCCAGCCGCATGGCTACGTAAGAGGAACCCGCGTCGCATCTCCGCTGGTTATGGTAGGGGATTACGACGATTACCGGACAGGACTCGAAGCGTATGGGGAAGCGAATGCGAAGGTAGCGCCTGCACTGAGTTGGGACGGCGGTGTCCCGATCGGTTGGAACAGCTGGTCGGCCGCCATGAGCACGCTGGATTACGACCTCTATGTGGCGACGAGCGATTTTCTGAAGCGGGAGGTTCAGCCGCAGGGCTTTCATAACGAGGATACCCTGTACATGAATTTCGATGCGTTCTGGGATCGCCTGACGCCTGTCGAGATGGAGGATGCCTTGAAAAGGGTCCGCGAGAACGGGCACAAACCCGGTACATACTGGACGCCGTTTGCTTTCTGGGGAAGTCCGGCCGGGTTCGGCAGCCCCGTGGAGGGCACCGATGGGAAGTATACTTATGGCGATATCCTGCTTCGCGACCAGGATGGCGAGATTTTGCCGGATGTTGACGGCGGACTTGCGATTGATCCTACGCATCCCGGGAACCTGGCGCGAATCGATTGGTTCATGGATAAATTCGTCTCCGAGGGATTTGAGTATATCAAGCTGGACTTCATGGCTCATGCGGCTCTGGAAGGCAAGCATTACGACCCGAATATTACGACGGGGATCGCTGCTTACAATTACGGCTTATCGTATCTGACGGATAAACTCTCCCCGGAGCGGATCGGCAGACCGTTCTTCATCAACCTGTCGATTGCCCCGCTGTTCCCTTATTCCTATGCGCACAGCCGCAGAATTTCCTGCGATGTGTTCGGAACGATCCAGGATACGGAATATTTGCTGAACTCGCTGACGCACGGGTGGTGGATGAACGATACGCTGTACCGTTTTAACGATCCGGACCATGCCGTGATCTATAAAAGCTTCAATCAGGATTCGACGACCCGCCATGAAGGGCGAAGCCGTCTGACCGCGTCCGTGATCTCGGGAACGGTGCTGCTGCTGGGCGATGACTTCCGGCATGAGGAAGCGGCATGGCGCGCCAAGAACTGGCTGGGAAATGAGGCGATCACAGAGATTGCGAGACTGGGCAGAACCTTTGTGCCCGTAGAGGGGAATCTGGGGAAACAGGCTGCGGATACGTTTGTACTGACCCATCCGAGCGAAGCGGGAACCACGTATATTGCCGTATTTAACTTTGACGGGGCCGAGTCCGTGCAGAAGACGATTTCCTTGGAACGGTGCGGACTCGAGGCGCACGCTTCCTACTCGGTCCTGGATGTGTGGGAAGGCTTGACAGGTCAAGCGAACGGCACACTTACGGTCGAGCTGGCGCCAGCCGAATCGAAAATTCTAAAGTTAGCCGAAATCAATGAATAAGAGGAGGAGAGGTTCAGTGAATATCCATCCGTTCAAATTCTTCCAAAAGCCATTCATGCTATTCTTATCGATGCTGTTAGCGGGGGCTATGCTAGGCAGCTCCTTTGCTTCGGCAGAACCGCAGCCGCCGAGTCAAACGGCCGGAGGCATCCTTTCCTACGAGGCCGAGGCATCTCAGAACACGTTTACCGGCAATGCAGGAGCGGTCGATTGCGGCTTCTGTTCGGGCGGGCAAAAAGCCGGCAATCTGTACGGCGGCTCCACGCTGACGTTCAACGGGATTCAGGCCGATAAGGCCGGTATCTACAATATGAACATGTTCTACATCTCCGGGGATTCCCGCGCGGCTTCGATCTCCGTAAACGGAGCGGAGAAGGAGAACTTCAGTTTTCCGAAAACAGCGGATTGGAACACGATCGGCACCTATCAGATTCAAATTTACTTGAAGCAGGGCAGCAACACGATTCTGTTCGATGATGCAGGCGGCTACTCGCCCGATTTTGACAAAATTGAGCTGACCTTTGATTCAGCCGGCGATGACGGATCAGACCCAGATGGAAGCATTGGCGATTTAGGCAAGCAAAAGAAAGCCACGAGCTATGGCTCCATCACCTTGACCGAGTATGCCAACGGCTTCAAGGTATCCAATCCGACGTATGAGCTGCTGTACAACACCTCGACCGGTTTGTCGCAATACAATTGGAACGGCAAACCGGTTGCCAAGGGGTTATACAGCGAGATCCAGCTCGACCGGATGGTTGCAAGCAAGGACTATAAACATCATAAATTTTATAAAAATCAGGTGGTCCCATTCCAGGATGCCACCGGCAAGGGCATCAAGGTGACGGTCGTGAATGAGGATGGGGGAATGCCATCGCTCAGCCAAATTTATTATGTCTACGAAGACGGGCCATATTTGCTTACGGAAACAGTCGCTACCCACAATTCCGCCATATCTTCGGGAAACATAGCGCCCATCGCGATGGAAGCGAGAGGCGGCATCGACATCGGCAGCTATGACGATAACCGTGTCCTCGTCGTTCCTTTCGACAATGATGCTTGGTCCAGATACCAAGCGAAGTCGATGAATACCGGCCTCAACAATGGTCTGTATATCAGCTCGGAGCTTACGGCCATCTATGACAATACGAGCCGGAACGGCCTCGTTATCGGATCGGTGACGCATGACACGTGGAAAACCGGCATCTATTGGAGCGGCTCGAATGACAAATTGAACAAACTGCGCGTATATGGCGGATTTACGTCATCCACCTCCACGTGGGACACGATCTCGCATGGAAAAGTAACGGGCAAGCAGATTGCTTCGCCGAAAATCATGGTCGGCTTTTTCGAGGATTATCGGACCGGGCTGGAGGAGTTTGGCCAGGTGAATGCAGCGATCCAGCCTCCGTTAGCCTTTGGCGAAGACATTCCTGAAGGCGTTCCGGTCGGCTGGAACAGCTGGGGAGCTTATGCCAGCGATTTAGGCTTTGACAAGGCAGTCTCGGTCTCGAATTATGTTAAAGATCATATTCAGAACCATTCCTTCAACAATGAAGGCGATATCTACATCAATCTCGATTCCTATTGGGATAACATGACGGATCAGCAGCTGACGGATCTGGTTCAGCTCATTCATAGCAATGGACAGAAGGCCGGCATCTATTACTCGCCGTTTGTGTACTGGGGCAACAATATGGAGCAGGAAGTCGAAGGGACGAACGGCAAATATAAATACGGCGATATCGTGCTGCGCGATATGGACGGCAACGTGCTGCCGACGCTGGACGGCGCTTATGCCGTGGATCCGACGCATCCGGGCGTGAAGCAGCGGATCGATTATTACATGAATAAGTTCAAGAGCAAGGGCTTTGAATATATCAAAATCGATTTTTTGAGCCATGGGGCAATGGAAGGCAAGCATGATGACCCTAGCGTTCAAACCGGCATCCAGGCCTATAACCAAGGGATGGCTTACGTGAATGAAGTGCTGGACGGCTCCATGTTCATCAGCGCTTCCATCGCGCCGTTGTTCCCCAGCCAATATGCGCACAGCCGCCGCATCTCCTGCGATATCGACGGCAGCATCGGCAGCACGGAATACCAGCTGAACAATCTGACGTACGGATGGTGGCAGAACGGAACGATCTACCATTATACCGATCCGGACTATATGCACTTGACCAAAGGCGGATCGATCGAAGGCGCGCAGTCTCGCGTCAATGCGGCCGCGATCTCTGGCACGGTCTTCCTGAATTCGGATGACGTAACGGATGCGACGGCACGGCAGTACATGGAAACGTTGCTGACCAACCCGGAAGTGAACGGGCTGGCGATGAAGGGCAAGGCGTTCCGGCCGGTAGAAGGCAACACGGGCACGCAGGCAGCGAACGTATTCGTGCTGGACAATCAGGGAACCCACTATGTAGCCGTGTTTAACTATACGCAAAATGCGGCACAGCACACCGTGGATCTCGTTCGGTCCGGTATCGCTTCGGAAGGGACGGCGTCCTATACGGTGACGGATGTATGGAGCGGCCAATCTCAGACGGCGTCTGGCTCTTCGCTGGATGTGACGCTTAAAGCGGCTGAATCCAAGCTTTATAAAATCGTCCCTAATCCATAACAAGTAATCATCGATTCATCATGTTCATCTGCAAGTTCATCGCGGTTCTCGGTTCCATCCGAGGATCGCGATTTCTTGCTTTTGCTGTAAGGGTAGTGCTTGTCTCGATATTGGAAAATCAAATAAAGAGGAGAATGCAACATGACAGATATGAAGCTTTGGTATACGAAACCGGCTCTGGGCTGGTCGCAAGGGCTGCCGATCGGCAATGGCCGAATGGGGAATGTGGTGGTATCCACTCCTGACAGAGAAATATGGAATATCACCGAAACCACCTATTGGTCCGGCCAGCCGGAGCCGGCTCAAGGGCGTAGCAACAGCAAAGCGGATTTGGAGCAGATGCGGAAACACTTCTTCCAGGGCGATTATCGCGAAGGCGATCGACTGGCTAAGAAGCACCTGGAGCCGGAAAAATTGAATTTTGGTACCAATCTGGGACTATGCCAAGTCGTTCTGGAGTTTGACCATAACGTGAAGCCAACCGAAGGCGGGAGACAAGATGCAGCAGCTGAGCCGCTGTTCCATCGGGAACTGGATCTGGAGGAGGCGGTGGCACGTTCTTTTTACGAGATCGATGGAGCGGAGATGACGCGAGAGGTCTTTGCTTCCCATGCCGATCAGGTCATCGTTTCGTGGATTCGCTGCAGCCATGGCTCATTAGGCGTGTCATTCTGCATTTCGATTCGAGGGGAGAATGGTCCTTTTCTAGCTGTCGTAACCGAAAAGGATACGATCGAATTCCGGGGACAGGCGCTGGAAGACGTACATAGCAATGGGGAGTGCGGGGTGTCCTGCCAAGGCCAGCTTCGGGTCGCTGCGGAAGGCGGGCAGGTAAGTTGCACGGCTGACACCATAAACGTATCCGGGGCGGATGAGGCGGCGATTTATTTTGCGGTGAATACGGATTACCGTCAAGAAGGTGAGGGCTGGCGAGAGAAAAGCGCGTTGCAGCTGGAGCAGGCTCTGCTGCTGGGATATGACGCGCTGAGAGCCAAGCATCTGGCGGATTATCAGCCGCTGTATGCCCGCGTACGATTGGACCTAGGAAGCTCCGAGTATGCTGGTCTGCCTACGGACGAGCGGATCGGCAGGTTTAAGCAGGGCAACTGGGACGATCCGGCATTGTTTTCGTTGTTTTATCAATACGGCCGGTACTTGACCATTAGCGGGTCGCGGCAAGACTCCGTTCTGCCCATGCATTTGCAAGGCATTTGGAATGACGGCGAAGCCAACAAAATGGCCTGGAGCTGCGATTATCACCTGGATGTGAACACCCAGATGAATTATTTTCCGACGGAGGCCGCAAACCTGAGCGAGAGCCATGAGCCGCTCATGCGGTATATCCATCAGCTATCGGTGGCCGGTCGCTCGGCTGCGCGCCATTATTATGATGCCAAAGGCTGGGTGGCCCATGTATTTTCCAATGCCTGGGGATTTGCGTCACCGGGGTGGGGGACTTCCTGGGGGCTCAACGTGACGGGCGGACTATGGATCGCGACGCATATGATGGAGCACTACGCGTACAACCGCGATCAGGCTTTTCTGGAGGAGTTGGCTTATCCTGTCCTGAAGGAGGCCGCAGCCTTTTTCATGGATTACATGACCGTGCATCCGAAATATGGCTGGCTGGTGACAGGTCCGTCGAATTCGCCGGAGAACAGCTTTTATACCGGCCATCCGGAGGATGGGCATCAGCAGCTGTCCATGGGCCCGGCCATGGATCAGGTCCTGGTTCGGGATCTGCTGGCATTCTGCGTGAAGGCGGCACAGACGCTGGGCGTGGATGAGGTGCTTCAGCAGAAGTGGCAGACGGCACTGGATCGATTGCCTCCGCTGATGATCGGCAAGAAGGGGCAGCTGCAGGAATGGCTGGAGGACTACGAGGAGGCGCAGCCGGAGCACCGCCATCTGTCGCATCTATATGCTCTGTATCCCGGCAGCCAAATCACGCCGCATCGTACGCCGGAACTAGCTGCGGCAGCCCGGGTGACTCTGGAGAACCGGAACAGCCGGGCCGACCTGGAGGACATCGAATTTACCGCGGCGCTGTTCGGACTCTTCTACGCCCGATTGCATGACGGAGATCAAGCCGTGAAGCATATCGCCCACCTGATCGGGGAACTGTGCTTCGACAACATGCTCACCTACTCCAAACCCGGCGTAGCTGGAGCCGAGGCCAACATCTTTGTCATCGACGGCAACTTCGGCGGCACCGCCGCCATTGCGGAAATGCTGCTGCAGAGCCATGAAGGCGAAATTCATCTCCTGCCTGCACTGCCGGCCATGTGGCCGACAGGCAGCGTGACAGGGCTGAAGGCGAAAGGGAATATTGAGGTGGATATGAGCTGGGCAGATGGGAAGTTGGTTGAGGCGAGGGTGAAGGGAAATGAGAGTGGGAGTGTGCGGGTGTTTTATGGTGGGAGGGAGATGGGGGTAGAGTTTGAGAAGGGGAAGGTGCAGGAATTGAAGGTGGAGTTGTAATTGTAAGCATGTTTCCGGTATTTGTGATACTCAAGGACTTTACGTAATACTATCTTATTTGATACGGCGTCTGGATCCATGCTGAAAAAGCAATCAAGACAGTAAACTAAAATAAGTTTAAATCGTTAAACGGTCTTTGTCCTGAAATCCATGGGTCTACTGGCCGTTTTGTTTTGCTTGTTGATCGATCAGAAGGTAGTAAAAGTACGTGTTATGGACATCTTTTCCAAAATGATATGTATAAATAAAATAAGAGATATCGATTTAGAAGGGGGAAGTTGAACCTAATAAAAGTAAGCATCAGGCAGCAGTAGCAATTATAAAAAGGGGGATGTAAATGAATGCAGGCTTTGTACTTCGTTTTAAAGCGTTTATGATCGATTATCTATTTATCTTAATATATTTAGTAGTTTTATTTCTATTTAATGCAGTCTTGTTCCCATCTTTGCAACAGTTTTTTACGGGCTCTCTTGTAGTCGCACAATTTAGAGGTTTTCTAATGGTGACATTACCAGTATCCCTTTATTTTATCCTTAGCGATTCGGTGATTGGCGGACAGTCATTTGGAAAAAGGAAGATGGGTATCCGAGTAGTGAATAGTAAACATGGGTCCGTTTCGGTTATAAAGATGGTTTATCGAACGGCATTAAAATTCCTGCCTTGGGAGTTGTCACACTTCCTTGTTTACCGTTTAGTTCATATAGGAGATGAAGCAGTGCCGCTTCATTATTACTTTATAGGCGGCCTAATTTATTTATTGATTTTGGCATATATTGCGACTACTATTTTGACAAAAGAGAAAAAATCCCTGTATGATATGATCTCAAGAACAAGGGTAATCAGGACAGGGTGAGTATTGTGCGTTTACTCTCCTTCTAATGAAACATGAAGAAATCGACCTTGGTAAAAATGGATGTGTCGAGCAGCCATTTCCAAAGTCGATTTCTTTGTTGTTCTTTGATGGAGCAACTAGGAGTAACTTCATCTACCCATGGATGTGGAGATGACAATTCCTCGTAATTTTTAAGTCTATGAATCATCCAATCGCTTGGACGCCCCAATCTTTTTCACCGCTTATTCTGACAGAGAAAAATTATATCTAACTCTTTATAGCCCCCATCATAATCCCCTTTACAAAATACCTTTGCACAAAAGGATACACCATAATGATCGGCAGCGTGGCGACCATGGTCACCGCCATCCGGATGCTTTCGCTGGAAACCGGGATCCGCTTGGAGCCCTGCGCCAGCTGCTGCGCATCGGACATCATGCCGGCGGTCTGGAACTGGTTGAGGATTTTGACCAGGACGGCCTGCAGGGTCTTCAGCTCCGGCTTGTAGGTATACACATAGGAGTCATACCAGGAGTTCCAGTGGCCGATGGCCAAGAACAGGCCGATCGTGGCGAGCACCGGCACGCACAGCGGCATGATGATGCGGAAGAACGTCTGCAGGTCGTTCGCGCCGTCGATTTTGGAGGATTCCTCGATCTCGCCGGGGATCTGCTCCATGAAGGTACGTACCAGAATCATCAGGAACACGCCGATTAAGCCAGGGAAGATGTAGACCCAGAAGGAGTCGATCAGCCCCAGGGATTTGATGATCATATACGTTGGAATCAGCCCGCCACCGAAATACATCGTGAACACAAAGAAGAAGGAGAAGTATTTCCATCCGAGCAGATTGCGCTTGCTGAGCGGATAAGCGAGCAGCGTGATGAAAAAGATGGATGCCGCCGTCCCGACGACGGTCCGCAGCACGGTGATCTTGATGGCGCTCCAGATTTCCGGATTCCGGAAGATGGTCAGGTAACTCTCGATGGTTGGCACGCGCGGCCAGAAGTACAGGTTGCCCCGCATCGTATCGGTTGCATCGTTCAAGGAGATGACCAGAATGTTCCAGAACGGATAGAAGGTCACGAGAAAGATGCCGGTCAGGAACAGGTATAAAGAGGCATCGAAGATACGCTCGGGCACGGTTTTTTTGCTTAACATGGATGTACCTCCTTATGGATTAGAATAGGGACTGCCCGTTCAGCTTCTTCGCCGTATAGTTGACGATGACCACGATGATGAACGCCACCACGGAGCTGAACATGCCGACGGCTGCTGCATAGGAGAACATGCCGTTCTGAATACCATAGCGGAACGAATAGGTGGACAGGACGTCGGAGTAATCCCGCGTCAGGTCATTGCCGAGCAGGAAGTGCTGGTCGAAGCCCGCGTTCAGGATGCCGCCAAGCGCCAGAATCAGCAAAATGACAATCGTTGGCTTCAGATGGGGCAGGGTGATGTACCGGATCTGCTTAAAGCGGTTGGCGCCGTCGACCTTGGCCGCTTCATAGAGCTCCTGGTTAATCGACGAGATGGCCGCCAAATACATGATAGAGCTGTAGCCCATATCCTTCCACGTATTGCCAAGCGCGACGATCCACCAGAAATACTTGCCGTTCTGCAGGAATAAAACGCTTTCATCGGTAATGTGTAGGAATTTCAATATGCCGTTAATCGCGCCGTCCGAGGAGAGCAGGGTCACGATGATGTTGGCCGCGATAACCCAGGATATGAAATAGGGAAGATAGGAGGCGGTTTGCACCGTCTTTTTGAATTTAACGTTCTTGATCTCATTAATCGCGATGGCGATCAGGATCGGCATCGGGAAGGAGAAGAGAAGCGTGATCAGCGTGGAGGCCAGCGTATTTCGCATGACGATCCAGAAGTCGCCGTTATTGAAGAAGTAACGGAACCACTCCAGGCCGACGAACTCGCTCGTGAACAGGGTTGACCAGAAGCCGCCGAGCGTCGGCTGGTAATTGACGAAGGACATGTATAGACCAACCATGGGCGTATACGCAAACACAATGGCCCAGATCAGTCCGGGCAGCATCATCAGGAATAAATACTTTTGCTGCTTCAGCATGGCCCAGCGGCTTTTTCGATGAGGACTTAAGTTCAAGTCACTCTGCGTCTGTAAGGTTGTAGCAGGTTTCATATGGGGCACCTCGCATCTCAAGTTAACTCAAATTATAAGACTCGGAAAAAACGAGTGTCGATATGACAATGTAACGAAAGATGCTTGAAAATAACTTACATTGCTTGTTCCCATAGTTAAAATAACGAAATCGCTATAATATGAAGGGATAAAGCCGACACAGGGGGTATGAGCATGTATAGCATTTTTCTCGTAGATGACGAAGAGCTGGAGCTAGAGATGATCCGAGATTATATTCGTTGGGAAGAGATGGGGATATATGTGGCCGGAACAGCCCTGAACGGCAGGGATGCCCTGGAGAAGATCGAGGTGATTCAGCCCGATATCATATTGACGGATGTCCAGATGCCCGTTATGAACGGGCTCGATATGGCAAAACGGGTGAGTGAGTTATTCGACTGGATTCAATTCGTCTTCCTGACCGGACACGATGAATTCAATTATGTGAAATCAGCCTTAAACGTAGGAGCCGTCGGCTATTTATTGAAGCCGCTGGATCTGAGCGAAATTGTAAGCGTTATCGATAAAGTCAAGCGGCGCTGCGAGGAAGTGCGGATGAAGAACCGCTCCATTCGCGTGACCAAATCCAATATCGTACGAGAGATGATATTCGAGCAGAACGAGGAGCGATTCCGAAACCTCGCTGCCAGCTACCATAAGCTGTCCCGCCATACGGAGCCGAGAACGTATACCCTTACGCTGCTCGGCCTCGATGCTCCGCACGCTGCACAGCCGGGGCTGTCCCTCGAGGATGGCATGGCGCGTCTGCAGACACATATGGAGGAGTGGCTTGCGGACAAGAAGCTGGAGGCGGATCTGGTCATCTGCCGGGAAGGCGAGCTGGGCATCTTCATGGATGCCGCCAGCCATCTGAGCCGTTTTACGTGGGAGGATTTGCTGAAGCAGATGCAGGATGCGCTGGGCTTTACGATGACAGCGGCCGTGAACGAAGAGCCGGAAGAGCTGTCCCGCATCCAGGATGTATACCGGGAGACGCGGCTGATGCTGGAGGAGATGTTTTATGTCGGGAACGGGAGAGTCATCTATGCCAAGGACGTGTTGCGGCAGCTGGAGAGCCGGCAAATTCCTCCTTTCCAAGAGACGGCCTATTTCGAGAACATTCATCAGCTGGCGTCCGAGCAGGCCGCGCAGAAGCTGCGGGATTATTTCAAACGGCTGGTCATGCTGCGGATCCGAAAAACCGAAGTGTGCGATTTTGCCATCGGACTGGTGGAGCGTCTGCTGGAGGGGATCCACGAACCGATCACGGAGAGCCACAAGCGGGCGGAGCTTTACCAATCCGTCTATCAGTGCCGAACCATGATTGAAATCGAAGCGATCATCATGGATTACGCCGGGCATGCAATTCGGACGCTGGAACACCGGTTCATGGACAAAAATGCAAGGCTGGTGCACCAGGTGCGCACGACGATCGACCAGACCTATCACCAGGCCATTACAATCAACAGCTTGTCCGATCAGGTATATCTGTCTCCCAACTACCTGCGTTCCATCTTTAAGGAGAAAACCGGCATGACGATCCATGATTATCTAACGAGAATTCGGCTGAACAAAGCCAAGGAGCTGCTGGCCGACGATTCGCTCAAAGTGCAGGACATCGCCCAAAGGGTCGGTTATGAGAGCACATCCTACTTCATTTCCTTATTCTTAAAAAGCCAAGGAGTTACGCCGAATGAATACCGCAAAAACATCTAGCCCGTCCGGCCCGTGGAGCCGTCTGGCAGGGGCTTTCCCATTCGCGCACTTACGCGCATATACCAATTGGCGGCTCCGGCACAAGTTCTTTTTCATCTTTCTGATTGTCATCATCCTACCGTTCTCGCTGCTGATCTATTATTCGTATTCTTCGACGCGCAGCACGATTACGGAGCATACCTATACGGCCTTGGGCGGATCGCTGGCACAGATTAACACCAACGTGGAGAAACGGCTGGAGTATTACAATCAGCTGTCGAACATCCTCTACATGGATGCGCAGCTCCGCAATTATCTGTCTACCGATTATGAGCAGGCGTACTATTATCTGGATGCCTTCCAATATATCAACCGGACGCTGCCGTCCCTGATGACCCTGAACGCCAACATTCTGGGCATCACGATTTATACGGGGAACCACACGCTCTATTCCGACGGCCAATACGTCAAATATACGGAAGAGCTGCCAGCGGCGATGGAGGAGCAGGTGCTGGATGCAGCCGGCAGTACGGTGTACTTTCATTCAAAGGATTTCAGGGCCAATGATGCACATATCAGCATTGCCCGTTCGTTAAGTTATTTCAGCCTGCAGCATCCGTACGGGATTTTGACCATGGACATTAACGCAAACGAATTCTACTCCCTGATCAAAATGGAGAACGACAACAAAAGCGTCTATATTATCGACGAGTTTGGCGGCGTGATCAGCACGGGGGATCAGAACCTCCAATCGAACCAGCTGTTCGACGTGTTTCCGATTCAGGAACGGATGACCCAGGATGCGGGTTCATTCGATATGAAGATAAACGGCCAGGAGCGTTTTTTCACGTATAAAAAGCTGAGCAACGGCTGGTCCACGGTCATCACCGTGCCCTACGACGAGCTGCTGGCCAATGCGAATCAGGCGACCAAGAACGTTATCTGGTTCTCCGTACTGGCGATTGGCATGGCCATCCTGCTGCTCTATTTTACGACCAAGGTCATGACCAAGCGCATCGAGGTGCTGCTTCAGCAGATCCGGAAGGTGGAGCGCGGGGATTTCCGGCTGTCGATTAAGCCGATGGGCCATGACGAGATCGGCCAGGTGTCCTTCGCGTTCAATAAGATGGCCTCGACCATACAATCCCTGATCCATGACGTGTACGTCAAGGAGATCGCAAGGAAGGAGTCGGAGCTGAATACGCTCCAAGCCCAGATCAACCCCCATTTTCTGTACAATACCTTGTCCTCCATCTCTTCCCTGGCGATTAAGGAAGGGGCCATGCAGGTGTACCAGATGGTCAATTACTTGGCCAAGTATTACAGGGTGTCGCTGAATAAAGGAAAGCGCATCATTCTGCTGGAGCAGGAAATCAATCTGGTGAAGAATTATGTCGCGATCCAGAAGATCCGGTTCCGGGACAAGCTTCATATGCATTACGACCTGGATGAGCAGCTGTTCGGGAACACAACGATCAAGCTGATTCTGCAGCCGTTCATCGAGAACTGCATCAATCATGCCATTGGGGACGAATCGGGAATCAACATTAACGTGAAGCTGAGGCAGGAGGGGGACGACATCTTGCTCCAGGTCATCGACGACGGCATCGGGATGACGCCCGAACAGCTCGATCATGCGCTGAACAAATCGGATAATCTGTCGGGCTACGGCGTGAAAAATGTGGATGACCGGATCAAACTCACCTACGGGGAGGAATATGGCGTCAGCATCTTCAGCCGGCTCGGCATCGGAACGGCGGTGACCATTCGGATACCTGTAATCTCCGATAGACATCCTGCAAACGAACGGGACCCGCAGCAGGCGTTACCCTGAATGAAAGACATTTTGCATCATGGATTGTAAGATTGCGTTATAGATCAATGAACTCCCGATTTTTACAATGATAGATATATTCGAGCATATGAATATGACGACCTTAGAAAGGGGTTCAGGGAATGAAGAAACTAAAATTGATTCTGGCAGCAGCGCTCGTTATGACAACGCTTTCGGCTTGCGGCGGCAACCAGAAGGCGGCATCGGGCGGAGACAGCGGCACGGAGACGGACAGCAATGCGCCGATCACGTTAACCTGGTTTGACCAAAACACGGGGGATGCCTTTACGAATCCGGTCGCTAAAGTGATAACGGAGAAAACGGGCGTCACCGTCGAGATCCAGCAGCCTACGGGCAATCCGGTCGAGAAGCTGAATCTGATGCTGGCCAGCGGCGATCTTCCCGACGTTATTTTGATGAGTCGTGGAAGCGATATCATGAACAAGTATATTACCTCTGGCGCGGTTGTCCCGCTGAATGATCTGATCGAAGAGCACGGACCGAATATCCAAAAAATGTACGGCGACACGCTTGCCAAAACCCGAAGCGAGGACGGCAACAATTATTATTTCTCCAACTGGTACGGCTTGGAGCAGTACCCGGTGTTCGGATTTATGATGCGCATGGACATCATGAAGGAGCTGGGCGTCGGCGATAAGGTCAACAACGGCGAACCGTTTACCGCGGAGGAATTCGAGCAGCTGCTCGTCAAGTTCAAGGAGAAATATCCAACGATTGACGGCAAAGAAAGCATTCCGATGACGCTCAACGGCGAGAACGTTGGAGCCGTGACCGGCAGCTTCAAAGGCATGTACGGCATGATGCCGTATTACGAAACGAACGGGGAGCTGAAGAAGGACGTCCGCGATCCGCGCTATCTCGAAATGGTTAAATTCCTGAACTCTCTGTACCGCAAAGGCCTGCTCGATAAAGAATGGGCAACGATGAAGACCAAGCAGTTCGAACAGAAGCTCGGAAACGGCAACGTATTTGCCACGGCGGAAGCGCTCTGGAATGTAGGCAATGCGAATGCGCTGCTCAAAACCGAAGCAGCCGATAAGGCCACCGAGGAAGAGCGTCAGTTCTACCAATATAAAGTGCTGGCCCCGGGCGTGAAACCGGAAGAGGCCACTTACGGACCGAAGAGCTCCCTGGGCTGGGACGGCGTCGCCATCAGCCGCTCCAACAAGGATCCGGTCCGGACGATGAAGCTGCTGGATTTCCTGGCCAGCGAGGAAGGCCAGTATCTGCTGATGTGGGGAGTAGAGGGCGAGCATTGGGACATGAAGGACGGCAAGCATGTGCCAAGACAAGAAGTGCTGGACGCCTTCAAGAAGAATTGGGATGAAGCTTCCCGTACGACGGGCATCCGCAAGTGGACCTGGATGATCAAGAACGGTCCCGGCGAGGACGGAACCCCGTATGACCTGATGGGCCGTTACCAGACCGATCCGGTCACGGATCTGGCGATCAAGAACCTGGCCGATACGTCGTTTGATACGGCGCCGTACGATAACCTGGGTCCGGCTGGCGGAACGCCGGAAGCCATTATGGAAACGAAGGTGAACGACACCATCAATAAATATTTCCTGAAGATGGCCCTGTCGCCGTCCGAGGACCAAGTGGTGGAATCCTATAACCAGATGATGGCCGAGATCGAGGCGGCTGGCCTGGCCAAGCTGGAAAAGATTTATACGGACAACTTCAACAAACGTCAAGAGCTGTGGGGCAAATAATCTGGCTAAAGGGAGTTAAAAGATGCTTCGTCTTTTGGCTCCCCTTTTTTTCTTGAACAGGCAAAAACCATATCAACACGAATCGGAAGGATGATATTCTGTGACCATTCAATACCAAGAACAGTTTCGCGTGTTTGCGATACAAACCGATAACAGCTCCTATCTGTTAGGCATCAACGACAGCGGCAACCTGCAGCATCTATACTGGGGAGAGTCCATCGCGATCGAAGACGCGGCACCGCTGCTGCGGCCGAGATCGCACAGCTCGTTTGATGCGGAAGTCCATTCGGAGGTGGAGGAATACAGCTTCTGGGGCGGAGTCAAATACAGCGAGCCCAGCCTGAAGGTACGCATGCCGGATGGCGTGCGCGACTTGGCGGTTCGTTATGCCGGGCACCGCACGCTGCAGACGGAAGGCAGGGAGACGCTGGTCATCGTCATGAAGGACGAAGTGTACCCGCTCGAAGTGGAGCTGTCCTACCGGGCGATTCCCGAGTGCGACTTAATTGAACGTTCGGCCCGGATCGTAAATCGCGGCGAGGCGGATATCGTGCTGGAGAACGCGCAATCCGCGGCTTGGGTCATCCCCTATCTGGCGGATTACCGCCTCACGCACGTAACAGGGAAATGGTCCGGCGAATTTCAGCTGCGCTGCACCCTTCTCACCGAAGGAAAGAAGGTGCTGGAATCCCGCAGGGGCTTTACGGACAGCCATGCCAACCCGTGGTTTGCGATGGATGACGGACATGCCACGGAATCGGCGGGGCAGGTCTGGTTCGGAGCGCTGGCCTGGAGCGGGAACTGGAAGATCACGGCCGAGCGAACGGTGTTCGATCATGTACGGGTGAACGGGGGCATCAATGATTTCGACAGCGAGTGGGTGCTGGAAGCGGGAGAAGCCTTCGATACGCCAAGCTTTGTCGGGGGATACAGCAGCGGCGGCTTTGGCGGGATGAGCCGGCGGCTGCATCGCTATCAGTATTCGGATGTCCTGCCGGGCCGCGAAACGAGACCGGTCCTGTATAACTCCTGGGAGGCGACGTACTTCGATGTCAATGCCAAGGATCAAATGGCTTTGGCCGAAAGAGCCGCGCGTTTGGGCGTGGAATTGTTCGTTGTGGACGACGGGTGGTTCGGCGGTCGCAATCATGATCGCGCCGGTCTTGGCGATTGGTTCGTGAACCGGGAGAAGTTCCCGAACGGTCTAGGCGAGCTGATTGACAAGGTGCATGAGCTCGGCATGGATTTCGGGATCTGGGTGGAGCCGGAGGCCGTCAATCCGGACAGCGACCTGTACCGGGAGCACCCGGATTGGGTGTACCATTTCGAGACGCGGGAACGCTCGGAGCTTCGCAATCAGCTGCTGCTGAACATTTCGAAGCCGGAGGTTAAGGCTTACATTGTGCAGTTTATGACGGACCTGCTGGAGAAGCATGACATCAAGTTCATTAAATGGGACATGAACCGGACCGTAGCCGAACCCGGCATGAAGGGTCATCCGCTTCACCGCCAGAAAGAAATCTGGATTCGCCACGTTCAGAGCCTGTACGAGATTTGGGCGGAGCTGCGGCGCAAGTTCCCGCATGTGGCGTTTGAAACCTGCGCCGGCGGCGGAGCGCGCATCGATCTTGGTATCTTCCGATACGCCGACCAATCCTGGCCGAGCGATAACACCGATGCCTTTGACCGCCTCAGCATTCAGGAGGGCTTCTCGTATACGTATGCTCCGCGGATGATGACCTGCTGGGTGACGGAGTCGCCGACAGGGATGAACCGCAGGCAGGTATCCCTGAAATACCGCTTCCACAGCGCCATGATGGGAACGCTCGGCATCGGCTCCAACCTAAATGAGTGGAGCGATGAGCTGATTGCGGAATCGGCTGAATATGTGGCGCAGTATAAAGCCATTCGTCATCTGGTTCAGTTCGGCAGCCAGTATCGCCTGGACTCGCTTCGGCATAAAGGCGTAACGGCCGTGCAGTACGGCAGCGAAGACGGCAGCGACAACGTGCTGTTTGCGTTCCTGCACAGCCAGAAGCTGGGCGAGCCGCTGCCGAGACTGCGGCTGACCTGGCTGCAAGCCGATCAGTCGTATGCCATTGAGGGGTTGGCCGGTACATGGAGCGGCAGGGCGCTCATGAACATCGGGATCGAGCTGCCGCTGCGCGGGGATTTTGACAGCTTGGCGTATCGGATTCAGAGACAGGGATGAGATGAAATAGAAAAGCGTCGTATTGCCTTTCGCGATACGACGCTTTTTGCGGTTGAACTATACAATGTATAACTATTACCCATATTGGATTCTCTATTTTAGGAAATGGGTCCATATTCTATTTGTTGTCATGCTAGCCCTCTATCGTAAATTCCATTTCCTTTTTGGAATCCGATATGCCGTCAAGAATGACGACAGTCCAAACGTTGTTTACATCGGAGTAGTGTATAGACTTAATGAAAGGTACTTCAATTTGATCAAAATGCTCCAATGTCATAACGATTACTTCTTGTTGACCGAATTTGGATGATATAGGACGTTCGATTGTCAGGATATCTATGTCTTTAGCTGAAGCTTGAGCTGGATAGGAGGTTTCAATACCTCCGTCAATTTCGATCGAAACTTGTTGTCCTAACTCTATTTTTCTTTTGGTTCTGATCCATATTGCGTCGTTCAAATCTGATTTTTCATCATAACGGGTTACCAAAATCCTACCATCTTCTTTTTGAACGACGTACCCTACGTATTTATTCACAGGCTCGTCTTTTTCTTTGCTGTTATTGCTGCATCCACAAATAATAATGGCAAACATGATTAGACAGGGTATGAATTTGTTAATCATGATTTCCTCCCAATCGAAAAATAGTGTGGTCAATCGAACGAAGCTTGGGTTCAGTATAAGGAAATAACCAGGAAATTCTACCCCTTCCGGGTATCTCGGTATTCGGAAGGGGATTTTCCCATGATTTTTTTGAACAGCCGCGAGAAGTAGTAGGGATCCTGGAAGCCGAGACGGTGGCTGATCTCCTTGACGCTCTCGCCGGTCAGATCCAGATGCTGGCAGGCCCGCTGGATTTTGAGCCGCAGATAGTAATCGATGGGGGAGTAGCCCGTCGCTTCCTTGAACCGGAAGGTGAAGTGCGGTATGGACAGATTGGCGTAGGCCGCCAGCTCCTTCAGGCTCACATGGCCCTCCAGATGCTCGGTCATGAACCGAAGCGTCTGTTCCATGTCATGCTTGTTGTGCTGGTGTTGCCCCCGCTGCGGTTGGAGCCGGGCGAGGCGGATGATGGCCGCCAAGTGGCCGGCGAGCTGCGAGACATGGATGATATGGTTCAGCGTATACCCTTTTTGCAGCAGCTCGTAACTCTCCTGAAACAGCTCTACGATGCTCCTTGACTGGTCGACCGGAACGATGGCGGGTTCGGCTGCGCCGGTAAATCCCTCGAACAATAAACCTGCATGCGTCCCCTTCATATGCCACCAGTAAATGCTCCAGGGATGAAACTCCGATGAAGCATATTCATGCGGCGTATCCGGCGGGATGACAACCGCCTGCCCCTTGAGCAGAGAATAGGTTTTGCCGCCGTTCAACCGGTACCAGCCTTCCCCCTCCGCGCAGTAGATTAAGATGTACGCGCCGCTGCCCTCCGGGCGTTCCCGGTAGTGATGAAGCGCACGCGGAAAGTACCCGACGTCGGTTACGTGCAGCGGTTCCACAAGCGAATGACGGGCAGCCTCTTTCATAATATGATCCGGGAGGACAATGATTTTCTGGGACTCGAATCCGTCTGGTTTTCGTATGGTATCCATAGCTTTACTATGAATCTGAACGGAATTGTTGTCAACCGGATGGAGCACCTGATAATCAGAATATAATCCATCATCAACATGATATCGTCAATGGCTCTTCGGCAGGCTGGCTTATAAGATAGAGACATAACGCAGCCAACGCGGATGCTAATGGAGGGATGACGACTCATGACAAAACAACGGCAAGTGAGCGTACGGGAAGAGACCGTGGAGATTCCCACGTATGAAGTGGGGAAGCCGGACCTGAACCCGATGTTTTTGGAGAAACGGGTGTATCAGGGGAGCTCGGGGCGCGTCTATCCGCTGCCGGTCATCGATAAAATTTACGATGAGAAAGTATTAAAGCCCTACCGGATCATTTTCCTTGAAAATGAGTACGTGCAGATTCAGATCATGCCGCAGATTGGCGGCCGGATCTACCGGGCCATCGATAAAACCAACAACTATGATTTTGTATACCACAATCAAGTGATCAAGCCGGCTTTGGTTGGCCTTGCGGGTCCATGGATATCCGGGGGAATCGAGTTCAACTGGCCGCAGCATCACCGTCCGAACACCTATGGCGAGGTGGAGTGGAGTCTAACGGATCACCCGGATGGCAGCAAGACGGTATGGGTCGGCGAGATCGACCGGATGTACGGCACGAAGGTGTCTACCGGCTTCACGCTGTACCCGGGCAAGGCGTATCTTGAAATTCACGCGCAAATGTACAATCGGACTTCGGAGCCGCAGACCTTTCTGTGGTGGGCGAATCCGGCCGTAGCGGTCAACGATCATACCCAATCCGTATTTCCGCCGGACGTTCATGCAGTGTTCGATCATGGGAAGCGGGACGTGTCCAAATTCCCGATCGCAACCGGCACGTATTATAAACAGGACTATTCGGCGGGCGTCGATATTTCCATGTACCGCAACATTCCCGTTCCGACATCTTATATGGCTTATCATTCGGATTACGATTTCGTCGGCGGATATGACCATGGCTTGAAAGCGGGAATTCTGCATGTCGCCAATAAACATATATCTCCCGGCAAAAAGCAGTGGACGTGGGGGCACGGCGAATTCGGTCAGGCCTGGGATCGCAACCTGACCGACGAAGACGGCCCGTACATCGAGCTCATGACCGGCGTGTATACCGATAACCAGCCCGATTTCACCTGGCTGGCGCCGTATGAGGAGAAAAGCTTCAAGCAGTACTTCATGCCCTATAAAGACATTGGCCTCGTGAAGAATGCGTCCATTGACGCCGCCGTGAATCTCGAAGTCCACGGCCGCAAGGCCGTCGTACATGCTTATGCAACCTCGGTTATCGAAGAGGCTCGCATTCTGGTGACCGGAGCGGGAAGCATCTGCTTGGATCGAAAGGTCAAGCTGTCGCCGGCCGACACCTTCCAGGCCGAGATCGAACTCGCCTCAGGTATGAGGGAGGAAGATGTACGGGTCGCGGTACTCGCTGCGGACGGCAGAGAGCTGGTCGCTTACCAGCCCAAGCCGCGTACCTTGGAGCGAACGCCGGACCCGGCCACGACGATTGGCAAGCCGGAGGACCTGAAGAATACCGAAGCGCTGTTCTTGGCTGGGCAGCATCTGGAGCAGTACCGGCACGCGACCTATGAACCGGAAGCCTATTATGTAGAAGGGCTTCGGCGCGATGCGGGAGACGCAAGGCTGAACAATGCCTATGGTTTGCTCCTGCTGCGCAGAGGGTGCTTTACGCAGAGTGAGGTTTATTTTAAAAAAGCGATCGAAACCTTGACCCGCCATAACGCCCGGCCTTATGACAGCGAACCGTTCTACCATTTGGGCAAAGCCTTGAAGTGGCAGGGACGTTTGGATGAAGCGTGCGCTTATCTTTACAAATCGGTCTGGTCGGGGGCTTGGCAAGGTGCAGGGTATCTGGCTTTGGCCCAGATTGCCTGCGAGAAGCAGGAATATGAGGAAGCGTTCGAGCTGATCGAACGATCCCTGGCTGCCCAGTACCGTAATTATAAGGCGCGGCATCTCAAGAGTTTCGTCTTAAGAAAGCTGGGACGTTTGGCGGATGCGGCATCATGGCTTGAGGAAACGCTCAAGCTGGATCCCATGGATGCGGGCGCGATGAACGAGCTGGCAGCCGTATATCAAGAACTGAAGCAAGAGGACAAGAGCCGGCATGTTTACGAATCACTTGTCCAGCGCCTGCGCGATAATCCGCACCATTATATTGCCATAGCTCAGGACTATGCGGATGCAGGCCAATATGATGACGCTTTGGATGTGCTGCAGCGCATCGAACGCCTTACGGCATCTGCCGTCTATCCGATGGTTTATTACTACCAAGGCAGTGCACTCATGAAGATGAACCGGGCGGAAGAGGCATCCGCTTGCTACCGATTGGCTTCGGAGGCCGATCCCTCGTACTGCTTCCCGAATTCCCTGCATGACTATGTGACGTTAAAGCAGGCGCTCAGCGTACAGCCACAGGATGCGAAGGCGTTGTACTACTTAGGGAATCTGCTGTACGACAAGAAGTGCTACGAGGAGGCCATAAGCAGTTGGGAAGCTTCGGTTGCTTTGGATGGCAGCTTCGCTACGCCGCATCGGAATCTGGCGCTCGCTTACTATAACAAGAGGCAGGACCACGATAAAGCATTGGCATCCCTGCAAACCGCCTTCTCGCTGAATCCGGCGGACGCGAGGATCTTCTACGAACTGGACCAATTGTATAAAAAGCTCGGTCATGCTCCGGCTGATCGCTTGAAAGCGATGGAGGAGCACTTGGAACTGGTCGAGCAGCGCGACGATGTATATCTGGAATATTTGACGCTGCACAATACGCTGAATCGTTATGAGGAGGCGTTGGCATTGATTCTGAAACGCAACTTTCACCCTTGGGAAGGCGGCGAGGGCAAGGTGCCGGCCCAGTACGTATTGGCCCGCGTGGAGCTGGCGAAGCAGCTGCTTCAGGATCGTCGCTACGAGGATGCTATAGAGCAGCTGCTTGCTGCCAAGCAATATCCGCTCAACATCAATGAAGGGAAGCTGACGGGAGCGCAGGAGAATAACATCGATTATTACTTGGGCTGCGCATACGAGGGGCTGAGCTTGTCGGAAGAGGCGGAGGCGTGCTTCCTGAAAGCTTCGGAGGGGCTGGATCAGCCGACCAGCGCGATGTATTACAACGATCAGCCGCCGCACATGATTTTTTATCAAGGAGCCGCGCTGCGGAGGCTTGGCCGGGAGAATGAAGCCCGCAGCCGGTTTAACAAGCTGATCGATTACGGGGAGAAGCATATATTCGAGCCTCAGAGCATTGATTACTTTGCCGTATCGCTGCCGGACTTCCTGGTGTTTGATGAAGATCTGGACCGAAGGAACGAAATTCATTGCCGCTACATGATGGGGCTTGGGCATCTTGGACTTGGTGACCGGCAGTCCGCGGAAACCCTGTTCCGCGAGGTGCTGCAGCTGGAGTCTCACCATCAAGGAGCTGCGCTGCATTTGGCGCTTTGCAAGACGTTGATATAAAAGATTGACACTTCATTCTCAAGGGCCGTTACGAACGGTCCTTGAGCATTTGTGCATTCCGGGTGATGAGTTGACTATAACGGAGGAGGATGACGATGAATGATCTGGAGCAAAGGGATGCTGGATGGATATGAGATTTGGACAGGGCGCACGGAGGTGATGGAGATGGTCGTGGTGCCTAAACTCGGAAGCAGGGTCATCTCCCTTCGCAATCGAATGACAGGCCGGGAATGGCTGGTGCAGCCTGTTGGAGTTCTGGAAACGAACGGGTATGCAAGCTCCTTCGGTAAGCGGGACGGCAGCGGCTGGGACGAAATGTTTCCAACGATCAATGTCTGCCGATATCCCGCGTATCCATGGGAAGGAACGGAGCTTCCGGATCATGGCGAGGTATGGTCCATTCCATGGAAGGCTCACAGCGAGGAAGAACAGCTTCACTGCAGCGTGCAGGGAATCCGGATTCCTTATCGGCTGCGCAAAACCTACTCCTTCCCCCGTGAAGATACCTTACGGATCGATTATGCCGTTCATAATTCGAGTCCGTTCCCGTTCTCTTTCCTGTGGGCTGCGCATCCGTTGTTTCAAATCGATGAAGGCGCAGAGATTATCGTTCCACATGAGCTGAGGGAGATCATCGTATCATACTCTGCGAACGGTCGGTTGGGCGATTTCGGCGATATTCGGAAATGGCCGCAGCCATGGGAGGAAAATCCCCAAATCCGCTTGAATCGAACCGGCAGCAGGCTTGAAGCATCGGCGGAGAAGTTTTATTTTGCTGGTGAGCTGCCGGAGGGGACAGCCTCCATTTACGATCCGGTTGCAGGTGAAGGACTACGCATGATGTTTCCTAAAGAGCAGGTGCCTTATCTAGCGATATGGGCGAACTATGGCGGCTATCAGGGACAGTATCATCTTGCGCTTGAGCCTGCGACGGGGCTGCTCGATGATCTCTCGTATGCCATGCATCGACAGGCAGCGGCCGAAGTGCCGGCTGGCGGCACGTATACGTGGTACCTTGAGATTAGCTGGATTAACGGCAGAAGATCGAAGTGAAGTCTTCTTGATCGACAGTGGACCGGCAACCGTTTAAGCATCAAGCCAATTCACGAATGCGCTGGTTGGGATTATCCGTAAATAATCCGCCGTGGTAACAGATCACGTTACGGATATCATAGTGAGTGAGCTTCTGCAAGGAGAGCTGGGCTAACGCCAAATCAAAAGTGGTTGCCGGATCCGGCCCGATCAGTTGCCCCGCTCTGACGTTCAGCGCATCTGCTGCAATCAGGGTTTTGCTCGGTATATGATATAAGCTGGTGTGGCCCGGGGTATGGCCCGGCGTATGGATCGCGATGATACCGCCGCCAAACGGCAGCATCTCGCCGTCGCGCAACATGCGGTTCACGGGTGCTGAGGGCGGGTTCTCCAGCGTGTGTTTAAACGCGTTCCTCCACTCCGGCGGCACGTGATCCGGCAACGAAGCCAGCGCTTGCGCGATCGCCTCGGGCGATAATTTGACAAGCCTTGTATCTCCTTCGATATAAGGCTTTTCGATTTCGCTGGCGAACACTTCCGGGGCTTGCTTGCAGTGCTGGATTATAGCTGGCAAACTGCCGATATGATCCAAATCCTGGTGTGTTATAATAATTTTGCTTACATCCTGAACGGAAAAGCCGCAGTCCGATATCTGCTCCTGAATCAGCGGGAACTGACCGGGATAGCCAGTATCGATAAGCACCCGATTCTGATGATCCCAGAGGAATGTCGGGTGGATCGTTTCGGTACGTCCCATCATGGCTGCGGAAATTTCCAGCATGGCAATGCCTTGATCGATTAGTAGCATGTTTACATACCTCCACTATATTGGAATGTCTTCTCCCAAATTCAATCTCCAGAGAAGAACGAGCAGAAGTAGATTATCAAATCAACGAACCTTTGTAAACAGAAAAATATTTTATTATAACATAAAAATAATTATTTGTCAATATTTAATTTATGAACTAGAATCCTCGTTTAGGCATGAAATGTCCTGCCCGGCATACTTCGCATGATTCCAAGTCGTAGGCTGATCACAAGGCGGGGTTTCATCTCCTATTGAGGAATATGTAATTGCTGGTATAATCCTTGAAAAGAGAAACGAAATGGCGCAGCAGATTGAAGAAGGAGAGGGAACGGCAATGAACACGATGATTGAACTGGATGACGTAACCTGGAGACGGGAGCAAAAGACCGTTCTTACAGGCGTGGATTGGACCGTGCAGCAAGGGGAGCATTGGGCGGTGCTCGGACTGAACGGCTCCGGGAAGACAACCATTTTGAATATGATTAACGGTTACATCTGGCCGACCAGCGGCACGGTTTCGGTGCTCGGGCATCGTTTTGGCAGGGTGGATTTAAGAGAACTGCGTAAATCGATAGGCTGGGTCAGCTCCTCGCTGCAGGAAAGAATCCGCCCGAGCGAATCCACGCTGGATGTCGTAATTAGCGGCAAACACGCCTCGATCGGACTGTATCAGAAGGTGGATGAAGCAGACCGGGAACGGGCCGAGCAGTTGATGAAGGATTTTAATTGTATTCATCTGCTGGGGCGTACATATGAAACTTGTTCGCAAGGGGAGAAGCAGAAACTGCTGATCGCCCGGGCCCTCATGGCTTCGCCAAGGCTGTTGATACTGGACGAGGCCTGCAACGGACTGGATTTTCTGTCGAGGGAAGCGCTGCTGTCCAGCATAACGGCTCTGGCTTCAAAGCCCGATGCGCCGACCCTGCTGTTCGTTACGCATCATATCGAAGAAATTCTGCCGATTTTCTCGCACTCCTTGCTCATCCGCCGGGGGACCGTCTTCGGGAAGGGACGTTCCCGGGACATGCTGACCAGCGACAATTTGACCTCGTTCTTTGAGACGCCGGTCGAGGTGAGCTGGCAGAATGATCGGGCCTGGATGTCCATTCCGGACTTGAAATAGAAGCTTTGCGTCCGACAATATTCATGGCCTGGGAGAGTGGATAGATGTGCTAAGTCACACCATAGCGAATCAACGGCTCTACAATCAGCGCATAACAGGGATGAAGCATGTGAGCCCGGTAGAAGCAGTAAGAGAATTAGGCGCTGTTCAGGCACAGGATTACCACCAAGCGGTATGGGGAATCGGTCTCCGTACGCAGTCTGCCAAGATATCCGATGTGGAGCAGGCCGTGGTCGATCGCAAAATCGTGCTGACTTGGCCGATGCGTGGAACGATTTTCTTCGTGCCTGCGGAGGATGCCAAGTGGATGCTGAGGCTGACGGCATCGCGGTTTCAGACGCATGATAAGAAGAAGCAGGCCGAGCTTGAGCTTGACGAAGGTACGCTCCATCAATGCGGTACGATCATTGGCAACGCGCTGAGAGGCTGTTTACCCGTATCCCGCCCTAGACTGATGGAGCAGCTGGAGGAAGCGGGGATCAGCACCAAGAATGGCCGCGGCTATTACATTCTCGGATATTTGGGGCGGACCGGCATGATCTGTTTCGGCCCGCATGAAGGCAAACAGCAAAGCTTCGTACTGCTCGACGAGTGGGTCCCGAATTCAAGGGAGCTATCGCTCGAAGAATCGCTGGCGGAGCTTGCGCTCCGCTATTTTACAGGTCACGGGCCTGCAACGGTCCAAGATTTTGCATGGTGGGTCGGATTAACGCTGACAGAAGCTAAACGAGGCTTTGAGGCTGTCCATTCCAATCTTCGTTTAGATTTTGTCAACGGCACGGAATACTGGAGCTCTGTTACTGGGCCATCCGCGTCCGCTGATACGGATTCGGCGGTTCTGCTTCCGGGTTTTGATGAATATTACTTGGGGTACAAGGATCGCAGCGCAATTATTGAGTCAGAGCATGATGCCAAAATCGCTCCCTTTCGCAACGGGGTTTTCCAACCCATCATGGTCGCAGGAGGAGAAGTGGTCGGTATCTGGAAGCGGGAGATCAAGCGCAGCGGCATCGAAATCACGTTAAGCCCGTTCTCGGCGTTGGGCGATCGAGAAGAGGCGTTTCGGGAGGCGGCTAAACATTACAGTGATTTCATGGGCCTGCCGATTACACGAATAGAATCATGAACGAGAAGGAGGAATAACGCATGGAATCCATTATGAAGCTGGAATCCTTGATCTCTGAAGTAACGGAGATTGTAACGGCAATCGACGAGGTGGAATTCAATCTGAAGCTTACGCCTGATAAATGGTCCAAGAAGGAGATCCTGGGCCATCTATGCGATTCGGCGGTCAATAACCATATCCGGTTTGTAAAAATATTGGTGTCGGATTACCCTATCGCGATTCAAGGTTACGCGCAGAACGATTGGGTTCGGGTGAACGATTATCAGAATCGATATGATCAATCGGATGTTCTGGCACTGTGGCAGCAGGTTAACCGGATGATTCTGCGGGTCATGCAAAGAGCCGATTCATCCGACTTCCAGAAGAAATGCGTGCTGCCCGATAAAACGGAGGTCACGCTGGAGTGGTTGTTTAACGATTATGTTGATCACCTGATCCATCATTTGGAGCAAATCGAGCTTTAATGCCTGCACTATAAATAGGTTCATGACATGAAACGGAAGGTGTCCCTCCATGTTCAAAGTACTGAATCTCGCCGTCCGATTTATATTGGAATTGATTCTGTTATTTTCGATAGGTTACTGGGGCTTCCATTATGGTTCCGGTCTCGTGGCACAGGCAGCTCTCGGTATTGGACTGCCGCTGCTGGCAGCCGTCATCTGGGGCATGACCATATCGCCGAAGGCAAGGGTCAAGCTGCCGCTTGCTGTCGTGCTGCTTATTGAATTCCTCATATTTGCGACGGCGGTTGCTTGCCTGATCGACTCTGGTTTAATAACCTTTGCCATCGTGTTCGCTATCGTGGCTATGGCCAACCGCTTCTTCGTGATCAAGTGGAGGATGCAGCCATAGAATATTGAAAGTGCGCATTATGCAATTGCATAACACATTTTTAAGCTCATGCGAAAGACTGCCCCTCATCTGGTTGACAGATGGAGGCGGTCTTTTTGTATTGGATCCAGGTGCAGGATAAAAGACGATTTAAAGTCACGTCCTTTAGTCGAACAGGATGATATGATGGTTGAAAGAAAAGCCTATGTCCGGCAGCTGGATATCCTCAGTAATGTAGTGAGTGGAAAATCAGCGTGATCATCTAAAATGCTGAAGGTAAAGGAGAATGAACTTATGACTATGAAGATCGGTATGATTGGTTTGGATACATCCCATGTTTCCATTTTCGCGAAAATGCTCCATGACAAGGCGCATCCATATCACGTTCCTGGTGCACGGGTGACGGCCGCTTTTCCCGGAGGGGCGCCGGACTTTGAGCTGAGCATAAACCGAGTGGAGGGATATACAAAGGAACTCGCGGCATGGGGAACGGAGATATTGGAGAGTCCGGAAGACGTGGCCAAACAGGTCGATGCCGTCATGCTGGAAGCGGTGGATGGAAGGTCGCATCTGTCTTTATTTCGCGCGATTGCGCCTTATTGCAAACAGGTATTTATTGATAAGCCGTTTGCGGTGAGCAGTAAGGACGCAAGGGAAATTGTCGAATTGGCGGAGCAGTATCAGGTGACCGTTATGAGTTGCTCGTCTCTCCGGTATGCGCAAGGATTACAGGATGAATTGGCTCGGGGCGGGGCGGATAATATCATTGGCGTGGATTGCGCAGGACCGCTTCCCCTTCAACCTACGCAGCCGGGATTTTTCTGGTACGGCATTCATGCGGCTGAAATGCTGTACCGCGTTCTCGGGCCCGGTTGCGTAAGCGTCCATGTAGCCGCAACGGAGCGGCATGAAGTGTTAACGGCGGTTTGGAAAGACGGGAGAATCGGAACGATACGGGGCAATCGGGCAGGCAACGACCGCTTCGGGTTGACCGTTCATCGCGCGGAGGCCAGCAGCTTCGTGGACATCATGAAGCACCCCAAGCCCTATTACGCCAGTCTGCTGGATCAGATTATGAAGATGTTCACGACGGGCGTTTCCGATGTTCCCTTGTCCGAAACGCTGGAGATCGTTCGTTTTCTGGAGGCGGCGAATGTTTCCCGCGAAACGGGAGAAAACGTGAGACTGGATGATAGTGATCGAACGTGAATGATAGCAGAACAAACACGGGATATACTGACTAGCGAGATACTGAGGAAAGGATACATCATATTTCCATATCGGCCGCGTTGATTGTATGATAGACAGATCAAGTACGTTCGGCCGTTTTTTGTAAGCCGGGAGAGGTGGTTATGATGACGTACCACATACGAGTGAGACCGACAGCCTTGGTTCTGAGGGATGAGTCTGTGTTATTAGTCGAGTATGTAGATGAGAACGGATTGCATTATAATTTGCCAGGGGGCGGGGCCGAGCCGGGGGAGTCGATCGTGGAGGGAGCCTTGAGGGAATTGCGTGAGGAAACCACGCTGGAGGCGCAGGTGGGGCCAGTCGCATTCGTGTACGAGTATGCTCCGCATAAACAGTCCAGAGATAACATATCGGGCATTCATACGTTATACATCGTGTTCGAATGTTATCCGCTTGAAGGGTCCTTTCCGAAGCTTCCGGCGGCGCCAGATCCGAATCAAACCGATGTGAAATGGATACCGCTCGAGCAGCTGGACGACATTATTTTGTATCCGAATATTAAGAAACACATCAAACAGTACGCTCTGGATCGCCGAAATATTGAAATGATCGAGGATTTTGTTCTGGACAAATATTCGTGAATTGCTGGGAGTCGTCAGGAAATGGAGGAGCGGATAGCTGCATAATCCGGCCAACGGCACAATAGTGTATAACAAGCAGAATGGAATGGCTTCACTACAACGTAGGAAGTCATTCCTTTCTTTTATGTGGCGAATGTTGTTGCGTGTAAAGGTTATTTACTCCTTGGTATGATGACAACGGAATGGGGAAAAGTGGAAAAACTATTGTTCGATCAGGAACCGAAGCTTACAATGATATCAGGTATTTGGAAAATGTTGTGTGGAAAGAGAGGCGTTCGATGAACCATAAAACGATGGGTATGATATTTATCTGCATTTCGGTGTTCTTGTATGCTGTCCGGTATCTGGCAGCTGCCATATTCGGATCCAACTTGACGTCATGGAGCAAAGAGATGTTTGATTCGATGTTGACCTATGTAGGCAAAGGCCCGCTGGTATTAAGCTGGATCAGCCTGCTTGTCGGCATCTTGTGTTTCTTAGGTCCGAGTATCGGCAAATGGAATTCGGAAGATTTGAATAAGATCAAGAAGAACTGGAAGGAATTCGATCCGCCTAATAACAAATGAAGTGTCGGCAGGAAGTCTTTTTGAGTATGGAGTGAATTCAAGGGGGAGTCGAGATGACCGATAACCAAGTGGCCGGCTTTTGGATCAGGCTAGGGGCCAACATTCTGGATGGACTTATTGTGTCGCTTCCGCTAACGATCATAGCTGGACTTATCACGGGGAATTATGAGAATGAGCCGATCAGTAACTTGATATTCGGTTTATACGGTATCCTGGTGCCGGTGTATTGGAATGGGTATACGATCGGCAAGCGCATGTGCGGCATTCGTATCCGCAAATTCGATTTTCTTGAGCCGCCGGGCCTCGGGACGATGCTGCTTCGCAACCTCGTGGCGGGAATCGTGTATGCGTTAACCCTTGGAATTGGAATTATTGTGAGCATCTTTATGGTTGCGCTGCGAGAGGATAAGCGTTCGCTGCACGATTTTATCGCCGGTACGGAAGTTGTATATGACTAGGGAATGAAGGGGTTACGTAAATCAGGATTACCTAGCGGGGCAGCCATTCATGGCGTTACCATGACGGGAGTTGATTAGATATCGAGTTTAAGATAAAAGGAATTGTCTTTGATATGGATAATACGCTGCTGCATTCCAGCATTGATTTTGGAGCTATGAAAAGAGACATCTATGCCTTTTTGTGCAGTCACAGCATTCTGTCCCCTGGCCTATCCATGGATACCCATACCACCTCAACCGTCATCGCTGAAGCCATGAATACGGGACGGCTGTCGGAAGAGCTGAGCTGCATGATGTGGGATATCGCCAAGGAACATGAGATCCAAGGGATGATGGGAGCAAAACTTGAAGATGGAGCTATGGAGCTCGTCCAGCAATTACATGGACAGCTGCATCTTGCTATCGTGACGAATAACGCGGTAGAAGCAGCGATGACTGCACTCGAAGAGAACCGGATTGCTCATTACTTCGATCTCATTATCGGCAGGGAAGCCATGGGCTTATTAAAGCCTGCACCGGATGGATATATGGAGGTGCTGAGGCATTTTCACCATACATCGCCGAAAGAATGGCTGTCTGTCGGGGATGCCTGGGTGGACGGCAAGGCCTCCGAGAGCGCCGGAATTCCGTTTATCGCATATCGTGGGGACATCGCCAAAATGAACTGCATGGGAGTTTTACCGTTTGCCGAAATTCAGGACATACAAGAAGTCGTGGGGTATCTTCAGCCGCGTATCACTAAATAATTTTCGGAGGTGCCAACCCTATGCTGAGTTTTATAAGGGAAATTCCTCTAAAGATTGAGGTCGTTCGCAGAGCCGGCATTCTATCAGGCATGCTGGCCGAGGTTACGTGATGAGATGGTATTTGTCCCATGTGTCTCTGACATTATTTATCTGCATCACCCTGTTCACGCTGTACAGCTTCATGTTTCCGCCGGAGGCAGGCAGTCCCTTACAGGGACTGTCGTA
This sequence comes from Bacillus sp. FSL K6-6540, assembly GCF_038007545.1. NCBI lineage: Bacteria > Bacillati > Bacillota > Bacilli > Caryophanales > Bacillaceae > Bacillus > Bacillus sp. FSL K6-6540. The sequence continues at coordinate 4,991,697 of NZ_JBBOXH010000001.1, read as the reverse complement.
TGCGTCGATTCTTCTGTTGTCGCCCGTGGGGATTCTGTTGGCACTCATTAGCATGACTCGTGGTGAACTATCACGAATCGGTATTACAGCCATTGTAGGTCACTCCGTGCTGCTATTATTTCTTTTTCTATTCATGACACTGGGATACCTGATTCTCGGTGTGTAAGGTTACCAAAGAAAGGGCAAGTCATGCCTGCTCTCCGTTCATTCGTTCCCAATGCCTGCAAACAATGTATCCAACACCCGATGTCATACTCATTCTGCTCTTCATCGGACAAGGGGAGGCCTAGGAAGTTTAATTGAAAAGCATATTGATAGCAGCTTCCCAGCAGCATGTCCGCAGCGGATCTCGGTTTAACAAACTCCGATACTCTCCCGATTCGCTGCTCCTCGAGCAAATAGGATTCAACGGCTTCATTTGCCCGGTGGGGGCCTTCATTCCGAGCGGTGAAGCCTTCCCGGTGCTGCGCTAACAGTCCTGGCTTAGAGATCGTGCATTGAAGCGAAATAAGCAATTAAGCTTTACCATCTTCATCTCGGAAGTTGTATAATCATGGAAGACGTCTAACTCACACGTATGGCCCAGTCTTGGCATGAGCTATTCTAAGGCTGGGTTTTGTCACATACCGGACGGCGAAGGAGGACTGCTTCACTATGAAAAAAAGAGCATATATTACGGATCTCGACGGGACGCTTTTGCGATCGGATCAAACCTTATCATCCTATACGATGAACGTTGTCACGGATGCATTGGAGCGGGACTTGATCGTCACGTATGCGACTGCCCGCGGTTATATTAGCGCTCAGAGCGTCGTTTCGGATATCCCGTGGAAATACCCCGTGATTCTATATAACGGCGCTTTGTTATATGACGGGTTGAATCAAACCGTTGTGGATGGATACTGGCTGGAGCGCGACATTTCGAATGAGATTATCGGCGTTGGGAAAAAGCACGGCATGACACCTTTTTATTTCTCGCTCGATAAGGACCAGCGGGAGCGTGTTCTGCATGAGACGCTGCGCAGAGAGGGAGAGAAGACCTTCTATGCCGGCCGCCCCCATGATCCGCGGTTCCTGGAAGTGAAGAACTTGAAATGTCCGCCGGATTACCGGACGTTGGCTCTTACCTACATCGGATTACATGAAGAATTGGAGCCGATTCGGCAAGAGGTTACGGCATTCTACGGCGACGTGATTCATGCTCATATGATGCCGGATTATTACATTCGCAACCACTATTTCCTCGAATTCAGCCATGCCAAAGCAAACAAAAGAGACGGCCTCCAATTATGGTCCGCCCACATGGGGATTGATCTGGAGAACACGGTGGTGTTCGGCGACCACATCAATGATGTCGGCTTGTTCGAGGCCGGAGGCACGCGGATCGCAGTCCGGAACGCGCATGAAAGGATACGGCAGCTGGCTGATCATATTATCGACTCGAATGAGCTGGATGGCGTGGCGCATTATATCGAGCAGCAGATGGAACTGGCGGGAGAGAATACGATTATATCCACACTGGGAGGACCATGAGGAGCTTTTAGCTGCAGCGAATATGGATTAGGCTTGAGATGAACATCACGAAACATTTCCAACGGCCAGACGATTTGTTCAAGAGGAAATATCGCCTGCATCTCACGGCTGGTTAAATCTCAGCGTGATGTTCAGACCTCCGTCGTTATTTATAACTCATGATCTTCCCTTCATCTCAAAATTGACCTTAACCAGCTCGGCAAAAGCAGAAAATGCCTTGTTCCTGAACCGGTCGTTGCGCCGGACCAGGCTTGTCGAGGTGTGACGGAAGGCTTCCGGGATCGAGTAGCTGCCCATATTGGCGTATTCTCCGCTTAAGACGGAGCTGGGGAGCAGCGCTGCCGCAAGTCCTGACCGCACGATGCTGAGCTGGGTTTCCAACGAGGAGACCTCGATCATATTGGTTAGCGGAATGCCTTCGCTCAGCAGCCATGCTTCAAGGGCGCTTCGAAACGGGCATCCCGCGGGGGCTACGGCCCATTTGGTCACCGCAAGTTCGGGAAAGGGCTGCTCTTTGGATTTGGTCAGCAGCATGACTTCATCCTCTTCTATATAATCGGCTACCAGCTTCGGCGGAATGGTTCCTGTCACAAAAGCCCCGTCCAGCTGATAGTTCAGAACTTGAGTAATCAGCTCCGAGGAGCTGCCAGTCAACAGGGACAGCGTGACGTCAGGGTACTTGGTTTGATAGTCGGACAAGGATTGAATGAAGTGCCCGCAATGAACCGTGTCCACGACGCCAATGGCTAATGAACCGCTTGGATACGGCTGTTCCTGCACGGTTCTCACTGCTTCTTCGGACAGGTTGATGATGGTACACGCATAGTCCAGGAACATACGCCCTTTCTCCGTCAAGGTCACTCCATTGGAGTGCCTGTTAAACAAGGGAACCCCCAATTCATTCTCCAGTTTTTTGACCCGGGCCGTTACATTCGACTGCACATACCCAAGCTGCTCCGCGGCGCGGGTGATGTTACCTTCCTCCGCAATCCTGAGAAAAACCCTTAGATCAGTAAGCTCCATGCCAACACTCCTCTCCTTCAGACATCACTAAAAATGATGACATCATTATTAATGATCATTATACAGCATGCCAAATTTGGATTACAATCACAACGACATCATAAAGCGATTTAAACAAATACAGAGTGGAGGGGATGCTGGGGGATGAAGAAGGCTTGGTGGCTCTTATTATTGGCGGGAGCGCTGGAGGTTGTCTGGGTATCCGGTTTAAAACATTCCGATGTATGGTGGCAGTGGGTCATTACCATCGCATCGATCGTATTCAGTTTTAAAGTTTTTTTGGACTCCGCGGCGAAGCTTCCCATCGGCACGGTCTATGTGATCTTCACAGGACTCGGTACAGCCGGCACGGTGCTGGCGGAGATTCTCGTGTTTGGCGAGGAAGCGAATCCCGTCAAGCTCCTACTGATTGCAATGCTGGCCGCAGGCGTGCTGGGGCTAAAGCTGGTCACGAAGGATACGGATCGTCAAGCGAAGGAGAGTGGCATCTAATGGAATGGATCGCTCTGATTGCAGCCGGGTTGTGCGAAGTTCTGGGTGTCATTGCCTTAAGACGGGTAACCCTGCAACGCAGCTTGGGATCCTACGTTTTTTTAGCCTGTTCGCTTGGCTCCAGTTTCCTGCTGCTGACGTATGCGATGAATTTCATTTCCATGGGAACCGCCTACGCGATTTGGACGGGAATGGGGACGGCAGGCAGCACGCTGCTGGGGATGTTTGCGTTCGGAGAACCGAAGGAATGGCGTCGTATGTTCTTCATCGCTTTAATTCTCGCTTCAGCCATCGGACTTAAGATTATGACGTAACCAATCGGGGCGTACAGAATTTCTTAGACTGTGAAGGATATTCGGATTTGTATATAGAATTTACATATAGTTTGGTGATTTGAAGCTATGCGATCAAACGCCAGGATGCATTTTTTATTTTGGAAAGGACAGGTGTATCTTATGAAATTCAGCGAGTATCGCTATGAACGCCCCGACGTAAAAGCTTTTGAGCAAAAGTTCAAGGAACAACTGAACGCCTTCACCTCCGCCGGCACGTACGAGGAACAGGATGAGGCGATGACCCGTATTAACAAACTTCGCAGCGAGATGGATACCCTGAGCCAACTGGTGTACATCCGCCACTCGATTGATACGAACGACGAGTTCTATAAGGCAGAGCAGGATTTCTTCGACGAGAACGGACCGGTCATCCAGGAATACATAACGGATTATTACCGGGCCCTCGTGGATTCGAAATTCAGAGCCCAGCTGGAGGACAAATGGGGACGGCAGCTGTTCCAGTTGGCAGAGCTATCGCTCAAAACCTTCAGCCCTGAGATCATCGAGGATTTGCAGCAGGAGAACAAGCTGACGACGGAATATGCGAAGCTGATCGCTTCTGCAAAAATTCAGTTCGAAGGCGAAGAACGCACCCTGTCGCAGTTGATTCCGTTCCAGCAATCGACGGATCGCGATATGCGCAAACGCGCAATGGAGGCTTCCAGCGGTTTCATGGCCGAGAACGAAGCCACCTTCGACCGCATCTATGACGATCTGGTTAAAGTGAGAACCAAGATTGCCAAGAAGCTTGGCTTCAACAATTACGTGGAGCTGGGTTATGCCCGCATGGCCCGCACGGATTACAATGCGGAGATGGTGGCTAATTTCCGTAACCAGGTGCTCGAGCATATCGTTCCGGTTGCGTCCAAGCTGAAAGAACGTCAGCAGAAGCGGATCGATGTGGACCAACTGCTGTACTACGACGAGAATTTTTCCTTCAAATCGGGGAATGCCACGCCGAAGGGCGACCCGGATTGGATCGTGAACAACGGCGCGAAGATGTACGAGGAATTGTCTCCGGAAACTCACGAGTTCTTCACCTTCATGCAGGAGAACGGCCTTATGGACCTGGTTGCCAAAAAAGGCAAGCAGAGCGGCGGATACTGTACCTATATCAGCGAGTACGGCGCACCGTTTATCTTCTCCAACTTCAACGGGACTTCCGGCGATATTGACGTGCTGACGCACGAAGCCGGTCATGCGTTCCAAGTGTACGAGAGCAGAGGTTTCGAGGTACCGGAGTATGGATTTCCGACTTATGAGGCATGCGAAATCCATTCCATGAGCATGGAATTCTTCACTTGGCCGTGGATGGACCGCTTCTTCGAGGACGAGGCGGATAAATACCGCTTCGACCATCTGGCGAGCGGACTCATCTTCATTCCTTACGGGGTGACGGTTGATGAATTCCAGCACTTCGTTTACGAGAATCCGGATGCTACGCCGGCGGAACGGAAACAGGCATGGCGCGAGATCGAGCGGAAATATCTGCCGCACCGGAACTATGATGATAATGCGTATCTGGAGCAAGGCGGCTTCTGGCATAAACAAGGACATATCTTCAATTCGCCGTTCTATTATATCGACTATACGCTGGCTCAAATCTGTGCATTCCAATTCTGGAAGAAGATGCACGAGGACCAATCCGCGGCATGGGCGGATTATCTGCACCTGTGTCGTCAAGGCGGAAGCAAATCCTTCACTGAATTGGTGAAGGTCGCAGGACTGATCTCTCCATTCGAGGATGGCTGCGTCACTTCCGTCATCGGCAGCATCGAAGCTTGGCTGGACAGCGTGGACGATACAGCTCTTTAAATCGTAAATAAGTAAGGCAAAGACATGCAGGAGAACACGAGTGGGTACATACTCAGGTGTTTCCTGCATGTTTTTCATAGTGAGCATCTCAAAACGTGACTCACTTTTTAATGCCCATAAACCAGGAGGAATAAAGACCATGATTACGTACAAACCGTTAAGCGAGCTTCCGATCCGGGAAGTATCCGAGCTTTGGAATCTCTCGTTTGAAGGCTATATGGTGAACGCTTCCATGCCGCTGGACCGCTTCATTGCCCGGATCGGGAATGACGCTTTATGTCTGGAGCGCTCACTCGCTTGTTACGTGGATGGCGTACCCGCCGGCATCGTCATGAACAGCTTTCGATTGGATGGCGGCGAATCCATTGCGCGTAACGGAGGGACGGCAATAGCTCCGGATTTCCGGGGCAAAGGGATCGGCAAGTCCATGATGGAGAAAAACGACGACCTCTATAAGGGGCAAGGCGTGCTTCGTGCCTATTTAGAGGCGATCAGCTCGAATGCGGCCGCGATTCGCCTTTATGAAAGCGTCGGATATGAAATTATCGATCGGCTGCTCATTATGACAAATGATCAATCGTTAGAGACGCAGGATCATCAGAATGCATCGACTCCGTTTACGTTGGTCAGAGGCCTAGCCGCGGAGGCTGCCTCCGCAGATTTCTATCGATCCGGCGAAGTCTGGCAGACAGACGCTGCCAGTATCAAGGACGGCGAGTGCGTGCTTGTTTATGAAGGGGAAGAACTTGTGGGCTACGGTTTGTTTAAGCGTGCGTTCGATGCTGCGGGCCGTTTGCAGGCGACCACGCTGTTCCGTTGTGAAGCCGCTCCGGGTTACCGGGATGCCCAAGCCGTGTTAAAGGCAGCCGCGCTCGTGATGATGCAGCCTGGTTCCACTTGCAAGCGATCCGCATTCAATATCCGGGCTTCGCATAAGGAATTGGTGGACGTGCTGGAGGCGCTTGGGTTCGCCAGCTCGATGGAGCAGGTGCTTATGGTCCGCGACTACAACGCTACATAGGTTGTATGAATATCTGCAAGGCTGGAGGAATTACGCTTATGAGAAAAAGCACGGATCTAACCCTGTATCCGGCCCTATCGAATGATATCCATTGGGGCGTGGTGCGAGCCCGGTTTGCCCTGGGCGAAGATTTCGAAGAATCGATGGTCAGCAATGTCACGATTATTCCATTCGCCGGGGAACGCTGCGTTATTTTTCAGATAGCGGACGGCAGCTGGGAGCTTCCTGGCGGAACCCTGGAGCCTGGCGAGTCTTATATCGAGGGACTCCGGCGGGAAGTGAGGGAGGAGCTTGGCGCAGAACTCGAGTCATACCGGGTCTTTGGCCAGTTTCGCTGCGAGTCCAGCAGCAAGGCGCCTTATCGGCCGCATATTCCCCATCCTCAATTTGTCCGATTGGTTGGGTACGGGGATGTACGCATCGTTGGGGAGCCGCTGAATCCCGAGGATGGGGAGCAGGTCATCGCAGTGGAGGCGGTTGATCTGGAGGTAGCCGTAAGACGATTGGAGGAGACGGGCAGGCAGGATATCGCGGATCTTTACAAGCTGGCATATACCATAAGACAAGGTGAGCGAAATCCAAACAACTTCTAGGATGTGAAGATGCTGTGAGATTACCTTATAAAATAGGTTATGCCGTTACGTTGGTTTGGCTGGTCTGGATTGTATACGGTTATATGAATTATGACGATATCGCTGAGCGCGGCCAACTGTCCATCGTTCTGTTAAGCGCCGTGATTGGCATCATCCTGCTGCCGATCTATTTTATATCCGTACTGCTGTACTCTGTTTACAAACGGGATTCGGGAAAGAAAAAGTAAGGGGGGATATCTTGAAGGATCAATATCTGTTTTTGCTCGGTGGACATTCCTTTCAAGCCGAAGCGAATCGACAGTTTCTAGAGCAAGCGGGTGGTTCCCATGCCAGGATTGCGTTATGCATCATGAACCGGCCGGGCTGGGAGGAGTATGTTCCGTTGTTTCAGCAGATGTGGACTGAAGCGGGAATGACCCAGAACGTGAGCGTGATCGTTCCCGATGAAGACGGGAATCTGGACATGGAACAAGCTGAACAGGTGCTGTCATGGGCCACGGGAATATTTATTGGCGGGGGCAACACGGAGAAATACCATCACTATTACGCGACGGGGCCTTTTAAAGAGCTGTTAATCGACCGCTACGAGAACGGCGTTCCGATTGCTGGCAATTCGGCAGGTGCCCTAATTCTTCCGGAGACATGCCTGATATCCCCGCTTGATAATGAACAAGGCATCATGATGTTTAAGCAAGGCGTAGGGCTGTTCTCGAATGTCTTGATCAGCGTTCATTATACGGAGTGGGACGACCAGTCCAACCTGCTGCAAGGAATGAAAACAAGGAAAGTGCGTTACGGCATCGGCATTGATGAGCAGGCATGCGCCGTTTTTATCAATGGACAGCTGGCGTCCTCGTTGGGGGAATCCGTCTACACCGTAACCTACGAGGATTTTGACGAGGACCGATATACGATTGTGAAGAGGACATCTTGAAGGATGTCTTCTTTTATAGTTCATCCGAAAAGAAGGTCACCATGAAATCACGTACCAGGGATCTGGTTTTTCTTTCGCAAGTGTGTCAAGATAAACGGAAAATAGACGGAGGGGACTGAACGGAATGATCTATCATATTATTTCGAAGCAAGCATGGATGGAAGCGCAGGGCAAGGACATGTACGAGCCGCCAAGCTTGCATACGGACCGATTTATTCACTGCTCGACCGAGGCGCAAGTCAGTGGCGTAGCTAACACCTTATACACAGGCAGAACCGATCTGTTCGTTCTGGGGATTCAAGAAGATCAGGTGGACGCGGAGATCATATTTGAGGATTTATATGAGCTGAATCAGCTGTATCCGCATATTTACGGCGGGTTAAACCTGAATGCGGTCCGGAAGGTGTATCGTTTGGAGGCGGATAAGGACGGCGTTTTTGCGTTCCAGGCTTCTCCTGAGCTTGAGTATAAAGGATAGAAAAGCCCTAATACCACAACTTAATACAAAGGAGGAAGCATGTATGATACTCGAAGTGGCCATGCTGCAGGTGAAGCCGGGACAAACGGCGGATTTTGAGCGGAATTTCCAAGTCGCGTCAGGAATCATCTCCAAGATGAAGGGCTACATCCATCATGAGCTGAAGCGATGCTTGGAAGATGATCATAAGTACATTCTGCTGGTGAAATGGGAGACCCTGGAGGATCACACGATAGGTTTTCGGGAATCCGCGGAATATCAGGACTGGAAACAACGGCTGCATCACTTTTACGATCCGTTCCCTGTTGTAGAACATTATGAAGAGGTGTGAATCGAAGCATCATTTTTAAAGCCTCTGAACAAGCCATGCCCACCGGTATATTATCTTATGATGAAGCGATGGATAAGCTGAATCGAGTACGGGAAACAACGAAGCAGATCATAACGAAGCTGGCTGAGCGAAATACGAATGATCTGCACGATCCTCACCCGTATGGATTCGAGCTGAATGCTGCACAATGGGCCCATTTTATAGCGATACACGAGACCCTGCATATCAGAAAGCTGGGACGTATCCGGGAGGCGAATCAATAACCGTTAAGGCAGGTGTTCATGTTGAACGTTGAAGAGTTGATGACAGAGGTATACGGCATGCTGCCGCTTAAGGTCGAGCCGATGTCATTCGGCCATACCAATCAGGTGTATAGCGTGTCATTTCCGGACGAGCAAATCATTCTCCGAACCAATCGCAAGCCCGACGTCCTGAAGCATACTGCAAACAACATAGCGATCCTATCATCGCTGGGCTTGCCGGTACCGAGCGTGATTCGAACGGATGTGTCCCTTCAGAAGGTCCCCTATGCATACATGATGCTGGAGCATGTTCCGGGCCGTGATCTGCGATATGAGCTTGAGGGCATGACGAATGAACAAATGGACGATCTCGCCGGACAAATCATCGTTTTCCAGCGCAAGGTGTCAGAGCTTCCCCTGGGCACCGGATTCGGATGGGTTCCGATCGGAGAGCAGGGGCCTTTTACATCCTGGTCGGAGATCATCGATCGTGATATCTGCGATCATATCGGCAACATAACCGGTGAGGTTGCTCCGGACATCATCGTTCAATTGCAGCACATCAAGCGGCGATACGAGCCTGATTTCGACCGGATAGAGCCTGTCTGTTTCCTGGATGATCTCACGATCAAGAACGTGATTGTGTCCGATGGCACGCTACAAGGTATCGTGGATTTCGATTGGGTCTGTTATGGAGACCCGTTGTACATGATCGCCCTCACCCAAACGGCGGTGGTCTCTGATATCGGAGACCGGGGAATGGCCTACGTGGAGGCGTTATGCAGGCAGTGGGGAGCGGACCGGGAACAGCGGGCACTGATTGATTTTTACTCCGTCGTTCATGCCCTGGCATTTATCGGCCATCATCAGAGGGAGCAGAACGAGGCCTGCAAACAGCGTATGGTTTCATTCATAGTAGACAAAATAAAGCAGGATGCAAACAGAACCGCATGAGCTTAAGAGCCCATGCGGTTCTTGTTGTCTTATCAAGAAGTTGGCGCAAATCCCACTCTCGGTTTGTCCCGTTCCTTGGTATTCACCGAAACGTAGCGGATCGCGGTTAACGGTACATACAGCATCTCGTATTCATCTCTGTATCGGATGAATTGTTCGCCTACTTCCTCCAGCGTGCCGTTCCGCACATAACTTCCATCCGTAAAATAGATGCTCACTTCCTGATTCAGCAAATTTTTCAGCATATACGGTTCACTCCTTGTGAATAAAGTAGAATATCGGGGCTAAACGGATCATGGGCATTCATCGGATAGCGTCACAGTTTGGTGACGATGTCGTCAATGATCCCGTATTCCTTCGCTTCTTCCGCCGACATAAAATAATCCCGCTCCATATCCTTTTCGACGCGTTCGACGGACTGACCTGTGCGCTCGGATATAATATGCGCCAGCTTCTCACGGGTTTTCAGGATGCGTTTAGCCGTAATGGCGATATCGGTTGCCTGCCCCTGTACACCGCCCAGCGGCTGATGGATCATAATTTCGCTGTTCGGCAGAGCGAGGCGCTTGCCTTTGGCGCCGGCCAGCAGCAGGATCGCCCCGTATGATGCAGCAAATCCCGTGCAGATGGTGTTGACTTGTGGTTTGATAATCTGCATGGTATCGTAAATGCCAAAGCCCGCGGATACCGAGCCGCCCGGACTGTTGATGTACATATGGATATCCTTCTCGGGATCCTCGGCCGCAAGAAACAACAGCTGCGCGATAATGCTGTTTGCGATGGCGTCATCGATGGCTGCGCCCACAAAGACGATCCGATCCTTCAGCAGTCGGGAATAAATATCGTATGATCGTTCGCCACGGTTGGTTTGTTCAACAACATAAGGAACAATATTCATGGTTTCATCCTCCATCTTCGTAAGGTTTTCGTGATTCAGCAAGTAAACGAAGAGACCGCTGCAAAAGATACGAAAGAAACCATGAAATATATTTTTGATGACAGCGTAACGAAAAGCACGCTTCATTCGTTTACCTATAAGATATCCTACCGAGATGTGGAAAGGAGTGGATTCCGATGACCATCTATCGACCGAGCGCCACCACGGAAGCCGAACAGGGCCTGGCGGAGCTGAATGCCGTCCTGCACAGGTATTGTTTGTCCCTTACAAACTCCTCATGGGATTCCGATGATCTGGTGCAGGACACATGGATCAAGGCGCTGGAGCATTTGCAGCAGCGGAGCCATGCCAATCCCGAAGCTCTCCTGCTTCGGATCGCCAAGAATACATGGATTGACCGGGTCCGCCGGGATCAGACCTACCGACGAATTCTGAATGAGAAGCTGGAACACGTATTGACTAAAGAAGAAGCCTCGAACGAGGACAGCAAGCTGAACATCGAGTTCGCCTTTCAATGGCTGATGGAACATTTGTCTCCCCTGCAGCGAACGGTGCTGCTGCTTCGTGAAGTGTACGAATATTCCATTTCGGAAACCGCGAATATGCTGCAAACGACGGACGGAGCGGTAAAAGCGGCCCTTCATCGAGCTCAAAAGGTGCTGCAATCGTTGAACCCGGAGGAAGAGGAACTTGGATTGGCTATGCCGGAAGAGGCAGAGATGACCCTGAATCTTCAGGCATTGGCAGAGGCATACCAATCCGGGGATGTCGAAGCTGTCGTTAGGCTGATTCAATGGAACAGCAGCGGGGGATCGGCCATTGGAAGCATGGCTCCGATGGAGGTTCAATCGCCGACCGCGAGTTATATGATGTATGGCGGGTATTCGGCCGACCTGCGAATGGCCGCGTAAAGCGAAGATTCAACCAGGTGGATCATACATTGCCGTTAAGGCCGGAGCAGAAGCTGCTCCGGCCTTTTTCGACGAGGATTAACAACCGGTGAATAGGGACAATCGATATACATGAATCTCCGTCCATCGTATCGTCTTCCAGCCCTTGGGGATGTATACTATAACCAAGCAGATCGGACAGGAATGAGGGATGAGGTTGCAGACCGAAGTGAAGCTGTACACCATGTGCATGATCCAAGACGGAAGCAGAATTTTGCTGATGAACAGACCGGATGACAAAGGATTCCCCGGATATATTGCCCCCGGCGGCAAGGTGGATTTTCCGGAAAGCATTGTAAACGGAGCCATTCGGGAGGTTCGGGAGGAAACCGGCTTGATTGTGAAGGACATCATCTATAAAGGCCTTGAAGAATCCTGTGAACCGAATACGGGGCTTCGGTACATGGTATTTAATTATTTGGCGACTTCCTTTGAAGGGGAGCTGCTGGAGCATCCTCCCGAAGGGGAGCTGTTATGGGTGGATCGCGAAGAGGCGTTGAAACTGCCCATGCAGGATTGGTTTAAACGAAGGTTTCCTTTGTTTTTCGAAGAGGGGACGTTTGAATTAAGCGAGGTATGGGATGAGAGGTCAGGGCACGTTCTGGAAGAAACGGTCAGGCGGTATCCTGCAAGAATACCACAGGCGGCAGGTCTCGCCGATTAACGAAGGGAGCGATGCGGGATGGCGGTCGAGGCGGTGTTCTTCGATTTATATGAGACGTTAATCACGGAGTTCGCAGACGGCAAGCGGGTATCTAAGAGATCCTATGACTATATGGATAGACTCGGGCTATCGGAAGCGGAGTTTAAACAGGAGTGGAGCACTCGTTCGGAGCGAAGAATGAATGGGCATTTTCCCGACTATCATTCGGTGATCCGTGACATTCTGGATTCTCGCAGTTTGCCCTATCCTCAGGAACACGTGGAATTCCTATATCAGTCGAGAGTCAGCGAGAAGAAAATTCCTTTCCAAACAATCTCGAAGGAGATCTGCAGGCTGCTGGAACTTCTGCGTGAACGGGGACTGAGGCTGGGCTTGATCAGCAATTGCTCGGAAGAAGAGGTGGTTTCTTTTGGCCAGAGCGGATTGGCCCCCTACTTCGATGACGTTATCTTCTCTTATCAGGTTGGGGTAGCCAAGCCGAATGCAGAAATCTATCGCTTGGCTTGTGAGCGCTTATCCGTAAGACCGGAGGATGCCCTGTTTATCGGGGACGGCGGTTCAGATGAGCTGAGAGGCGCGGGGAGTGCCGGATTAAGGCCATATCACGCCTATTGGTACAATACGTTTATGGAGAGCGGGTATGAGAAGATCCGTCAACCGCTGCATGTGCTGGACATCATTGAATCTATATAGAAAGGGAGCCGCCGAACAATGAATCTGCAGGCCATAAACCATCTCTGCTTTTCAGTTTCGCACTTGGAACGGTCCATTGATTTTTACAGGGACGTGTTTGGAGCCAAGCTTCTGGTCAGAGGGCGAAAGCTGGCTTATTTCGATTTGAACGGGCTGTGGATTGCTCTAAACGAAGAAGACGTGGACCGAAGCACGGCAAACAGAACCTATACGCATATTGCATTTACCATCGATGAGCAGGATGTGGAACCGACGCTGCTTCGCCTTCAATCGCTCCAAGTGGAGATTTTGCCGGGTAGGGCAAGGGACGAGAAGGATAAAAAGTCGATTTACTTCCTGGATCCGGACGGCCACATGTTCGAGTTTCATACGGGCGGATTGCAGGACAGACTGGACTATTACCGAACGGACAAAGAGCATATGATCTTTTACGATACCGAGTAGTTGGGAGAGGAACGATTCCAATTCCAGAGGAGATGAGACGATGAACCTTGCCAACCGCATAACGATAGCCAGGATGCTATTGATTCCCGTATTTATTTTATTTTTTGCCGAGTATCCACTATGGTTGACCGAGACCAGCCGCTTCTTCGGATTCATTCATGCTTATGGAACCTACATCGCGCTGGGCGTGTTCATTCTTGCGTCGGCTACGGACAAGCTGGACGGTTACATTGCACGGAAATTGAATCAAATCACGAACCTTGGAAAATTGCTGGACCCGCTCGCAGATAAACTGCTCATATCGGTCGCCTTAATTATGATGGTTCAATCCGGCATGGTTGCGACTTGGATTGCCGTTGCCATCATCGCCCGGGAATTCGTCATTACGGGACTTCGCATGGTCGCCTCCGAGCAGGGAATCGCATTGTCCGCTGACAGACTCGGCAAATTGAAAATGGTCCTTCAAGTCACTGCCATAGCAGCGGTATTGCTGGATAACGCTCCGTTTACGTTCATCAGGATGGTCCAAGTGGACGAAATGCTCATGCTTGCGGCAGTAGCCTTAACGATTTACTCAGGCATCCATTATTTATTGAACAATGTTAAACTCATTAAACTTAGCTGAAGAGTAGATTTTTTTGAACAACCGAAGATGGGAAAATATCCTACTTTGTGCCCATTTTGGGCTCGGAAGGTAACGATTTGAACCGGGACTGTCGATATACAGAGAGACTGGAAAAAAAGCCTGCGAGACAGAAGGTACAAAGGAGAGAAATAAATGAGCTTAAACAGAAAGACAACGAAGATTATTCTTGTCGTTGTGATGATGTTGGCGATGGTTTTTCCAACCAGCGTATTCGCCGCCTCCGGGGACGTAACATCGATTGAATTTGATACGAACGAGAGCAAAATTTACTTAACCGTTAATGAAACAACGGAACAACTTCGCGTATTGGCTAACATTGAAGGATCTTCCACGAAGAAGGACGTAACCAATGAGACGACGTGGACTTCGTCCAACACGAGAATCGTAAAGGTTGACGGCGGTCTCATTGTTCCGCTGGAGAAGGGTACGGCCCGTATTACGGCAAAATACAAAGGCGCAATCAAAACGATTGATGTCGACGTCAAATTTGCCATCGACGAGTTCAAGCTGGATCAGCCGGATAAAGTGGAGCATAAGCTTGGAACGGAAGGTTTAACCGTTAAAGCATTGGCTGACGGAACGAACGACGTGACAACGGAAGCGAAGTGGACCACTTCCGATGACAGCGTAGTGAAAGTAAGCAAAGGGGAACTGACCCTCGTAGGTCTGGGCAGCGCAACCGTGACTGCGGATTACAAAGGGCTCAAGGCGTCCTTTACGGTCAAAGTCGTCGCTCCTTACCAAAAGCTTGCGATCGTTCCGGGCGAGGATCAGGAGCTGCTAGTCGGTGATGCGCCTGTGGATCTTAAAGTATTCGCCAAGCAGTCGGAGACCGATGCGGGTACGGACGTAACGGACAAGGTAGAGCTGAAATCGTCCAACACTTCCGTAGCAACGATTGAGGATGGCAAGCTGAAGCCGGTGGCTTTGGGCAAATCCACGATCAGCGTGAGCTATTTGGGTTCGACTGCCAAGCTGGA
The DNA here is from genome assembly GCF_038007545.1 of Bacillus sp. FSL K6-6540. Classification (NCBI taxonomy): domain Bacteria; kingdom Bacillati; phylum Bacillota; class Bacilli; order Caryophanales; family Bacillaceae; genus Bacillus; species Bacillus sp. FSL K6-6540. The sequence continues at coordinate 4,976,671 of NZ_JBBOXH010000001.1, read as the reverse complement.
TGTGTATGTGCGCAATCCATATGAAGCTTTGATACTGGATCAGACGGATTTCGTCAAGAATCCGGTTCTGTTTATGAATGATTCGATTACGGTAAAAGCCAAGGTTCGTAATGCGGCTTCCCAATCCATCGACGTGGCCGGGGAATGGACCTCATCCAATCCGCTGGCGGTATCCGTCAACGGTGGCGTGATTACAGCAAGAGCAAAGGGAACCTCCACCATCAAGGTGAGTTACCTCGGAATCAGCAAAGAATTTACCGTTAAGGTGTATCCGACGGTGACCAAGTTTGAAACAGAGGACACGAAGCTGGATGTGCTGAAAGACGAATCCAAATCCTTCCCTAAAGTGACGGGAAGGCTTCTGGACGACGAGGAAGAGGATTTCAGCAGCGCGGTGACCTGGACATCGAGCGATGAGAACGTGGTAACGACCGAAAACGGCAAAATCAAAGGTATCGATGCCGGCACAGCAACAATCACAGGTAAGATCGGTTCCAGAGAAGTAGCGACGCTGCCGGTTACGGTTAACGAAAAAGTGCTGGTGCTGCTGCCGGATGTAGAGGAGTATCAGCTGGTTATAGGCAGAAGCAACGCGCTGCCGAAAGTAAATGCCGTATTCGAGGATGGCGAAGAGAGCGATGTGACCTCTTCCATCGAATGGTCGCTGACTGGATCTGCGGCTGTCATTAAAGACGGTACGATCAAAGGCTTAACGAAAGGCTCGACAACGCTGAAAGGCACTTATTTGAACAAAGAAGTCAAGATTCCGGTCGTGGTTGAACAGGAAGTCGTTAAGTTTGTCGTAGACCCGGAGAATATTGACCTCAACATCAAGAAATCCAAATCGATTAAAGTTACAGGCTACTACAGCAACGGCAAAACGGTTTCGCTCTCATCCAAGATGAATTGGAGTTCTTCGGACACCGCGATTGTAACGGTATCCAGAACCTCCGTTAAAGCGGTTGCCGAGGGTAAAGCAACGATTACGGGTTCATACCAAGGCAAAGAAGTCACCGTTAAGGTAAACGTGGTTCCGAAGATGACAAAATTGATCGCCAGCGAGAAGAAATTGAACTTGAAGCCCGGTGACGTCAAAACCGTAACGGTTACGGCCGAATATGATACCGGCGCAAAAACGAGTGTTGGGGACACCGCCGTGTGGACAACCAGCAACTCCAGCGTGGCCAAAGTAACGAACGGACGCATTGAAGCGATCGCGAAGGGAACCGCCCGCATTAAGGGGCAGTACAATTCGAAGACCGTAACTATTACCGTCTCTGTTAAATAGTTAGAACAGCATGCTGCAACAGCCCGGCTCTAAAGATGAGCCGGGCTGTTGTCTGTTCATAAGAATCTTTCTGGGTAAAGTGGGATGAGGTCAAATTCCAGGCTGCTACGTTCTCAGAAACCAGGCAAGCAGATGGCCGTTATAGATCTCCAGCGATTTCACCTGAAAATTCGTCGCTTCGGCGAGTACATATATTTCATCGATCGAATAATATTTCATCTCGGCATCAACAAAACCGTCTCCTATCCGGTAGTAAGGCATATCCAGGAGATCAGGATCTTGACGAGAAGGTGCAAAATGCCGTTTCCACGGCGTTGAGATGAGCAGGCTTCCGCCAGGCATCAGTTTGTCATGGATTTTGCGGAGAACCGGTATCGGATTGTAATTCATATGCTCGAGCACTTCCGTAAAGAGAACGATATCGTACCGTTCGTTTCCCGGAATATCCTCGGCTTCCACATTGCACTGGCTCCACCCGATCCCGTAGTCCTGTTCCAGTTCCACGGACCAGTAATCCGCCATGTGATCCAAGCCGTGTGCTTGAGCTCCGGACAATACGCTGTACATTAGCAGCGTACCGTAAGCAGCGCCGATATCTAGCACCTTGGCGCCCCGGTTCACAAGCAACGAGTCCAGGATCGGAAGCAGCGGGTACCAGTAGCTGGCTTCTTCATCCTTGTAAACAGACAGATAGTGGCTCCCATTCCGCTTGGCATGATAGGAAGAGATGATCGTTTGGGCACGGAACAGTTTCTCGTCAGGCGATAGATCATCATCAGGAGTCTGCCTGCATTGCCGCTCGTCAGCCTCGGGTAACGGTCCAACCCTTCCAACGCTGACGAGCAGGTATCCGGGCACATTGCGCTTCTCGTATTCAGGGAGTCTATGGTACCACATTGTCAGCCAATGCTTGACGGTCTGGGAATCCCGGATGAAATCAAGAAAATCCAAACTGTTCAAAAAGCCGATGCTGCTCTCCTCGATCAACGTTATACCGCACCGCTCAAATTGATTTCTGAGCGTGGAGGCTGGATGCTCCATGCCATACATCCAGGTGCCCAGCTGTTCGGCGGCTTCTTTTCCCGCACGATACGGCAAACATTCCGCAAAAGGGGTGAGGATCAGCATCGTTCCTCCCGGCTTGGTAACCCGTTTCATTTCCCTTAATATCGCGATCCGCTCTTCTCCCTCAAAATGCTCCAGCACCCCCGCATTCCAGGTTAGATCAAAGTGCTGGTCAGGAAGCCGCATCTCCCTAATATCGGAGAGAACAAAGGTGCCCGGAACCTTGGCGCTATAAAAGGCGCTCCGGCTGTTGTACAGCGCATTCTCGGAATAATCGACCAGCGTCACTTCCGCATGCTCAGCAGCCAGGCGCAGCGAAATCTTGCCCGTTCCGGAACCGGCCTCGAGTATGCGCTTCCCTTCGATGCCTCCTGTAACCTCCATGATCTTATCGTAGATGGTTTGGCTTAGTGAATCCCAGTGATAGGATACCTCCCGGGACCATAGCTGATCCCAAATCTTCTTCTGGCGTTCATCCGGCAGCATATCATTCGGTCACCCCTTTGTGTTCTGGCGTGTACTTGCGAAACAGCCGGTGGAACTCACCGGAGCCGTTGTGAATCTCAGCCAGTTCTCTCAATCCGTACGCCCCGTATTGATGAAACAGGCCAGCCTCGTTCATGGAAAATTCGGTGTATTTGTCCGGCATCGACATGCGTTGGGCCATGGTTGCATGGTATACCCAGGAGGCCAGGCAGCATTTCGGCCTCCATGCCGTGCGCGTTCCCATATAATACCGCATGCCCAGAAGCAGACTGTCATCCTCATACCCCTGCTTGCCGGATAAGAATCGAGTATCATAACCTCCAATATGGCGAAGGGCTTCCGCACGGTGAACGACCGGATGCACGAATCCATCCGCAATCCCTTTTCTTGACAGCCGCTGGAGCGTTTCGCTGAGCTCACCCGGTGTATTCGGAAGAACAATGAACTCACCCAAGGGCTGCATTTCTCCGGTTGAGGTAACGATGCCGGGCGATACCATAGGTTCGTCGTTACATTCCAGATAACGAAGAAGAGGCTCGTGCCAATCCGGAGGAAAGAGCATGTCGACATGAATTTCGGAGATGTACCCTGCTTCAGGGAAGTGCTCCCATATGAATTCAAAACAGGCTTGCCTGGCGGCAGCGATGCCGATATTCGCTCCGTTCCCGAGAATAACACCGGATAGGCCTAACGTTTGCAGCCATTCGTGCAGCTCTTCATTCGTAAGGCATCCTTGATTAAACAGAACCGTCCTATGCTCCCGGGAGCGCTGCAGACTGCTTAACGCCAGGCTGGCCATGTGTAAATCATTCGCGCGCGAGCTCTCCCGAATGAATAAGGGCAAGGTATGAATGATTTTCAATTCCATCGCTTCCTCTTATGGTTATTCGTTATTCCATCCATTCAACAAGCGTAGGCGATTCCTCCAGAATGGAGTCGTATTGTTCTTTCGAGCCGAACTCCGCTTCAGGATCGAGCTGACGATAACGCTTGAGCTTCTCCAGCCTATATTCCGGTTTGGCCCACCCGTAATGCTTAAGGCGAATGGCTGAAAGATGGTGGGGAAGATCGAATACATTCGCCGGGAACCTTCCACAGTGCTGGGCCGTCTCTTTCCAGCAATACTTCATTTCGGGACGGTAACGCAGAAGAAAAGGGCGATAGGTTCTATGCGAGCTCCAGCATTCATCGTCCCGGTAATGGGTTTCGTTCCAAAAATCATAGAGCCGGAAGCAATACAAATCGAACTCGTTTTGCTTCAGCATGGAAGGAAGCTCAGCCGTAAAGGAAGACTCAAACCATTCGTCCGCATCCAAATTCAGAATCCATTCGGGATGAAGGTTCAAGGTTTCGCGCCATTGTTGCTTTCGCAGCTCAACCTCGTTGTGAAACAGGGATGCCTCGTTGCTGATCAGACGCAGCGGAATTCCCTTCAAAACTTCCATACATACATCCAGCGTGTTATCCGTACTTGCATCATCGATAATAACGGCTTGGTCAATGTAGTCCCGATGCCGTTCAAGCGCTTGCCGCAGATAGCGTTGGCCTTCATTCTTCAGAACCATCGTCAGGGTGAGCGATGGGCGGGCCGTGCGGCGATTCGCATCAATGGGGGCGAGACAGCCCTCTTCTCGTTCCTCGAGGCAGCTTCGAGTAACCTCGGGGATGGATGTAGTCTTATCCGTTGCCTTCAGGAACAGTCCGGCATGGTGAAGATCGCTTTCACGGTAGATATGGTAAGCCGGGTAGTGCGTATCTACATACAAGGTGAACCCCAGCGCAGCCGCCCGGATGCTGAAATGCCGATCCTCTCCCCAGAAGGACAAATTGTAGATGGGTTTATAGTTTACCCCGCGCACAAGAGCCCGGCGGCTGATTAAAGTGCAAGCTCCGAGTCCGCCGACTTCATACACGCCGGCCTCTGCTAACCGGCTCACGAATTGTTGATAGCGATGTTCCTTTTGGGCTTCGTCCAACGTTTCGCCCGCCTGTTGTTCGTATTGGGTATATTCATCCTTGAGCCACACCTGGGGATGGGGGCGTGAGTCCGGCTGCCAACGGGTCCAGAAGATTTCCGAAATGATCTCTTTGTCGGTGGCGATGAGGTGAATCAGGGTCTGCGGTGCCAGCAGCAAATCCGAATCGACCAGAAACAGATAGTCAAACCGTAGGTCAAGCGCATATTGAATGATCTTGTTCTTATAATCGGCTACCTTCCAAATCAATCGATCGTTCCAATAATGGGTTGTCTCGTCGCGGATATATTCGTGATCATCAGGCGTATGGGCGCTGTGGATAACCACCCGGTTAACTTCTTTCATAAAGCGGCTCAATCTGGCGCTGGATAATTCATCGTTGTTGTCATCGATAAAGAAGTAGCACAGCTCCAGGGAATTTTGTTCCAGCCGCAGCAATGAGGTAAGGAAATGGTCCAGAATCTCCGGTTTCTGCCGTACAGGACTGCCGATCAAAACGCGTCTGCGCCCCTGGGTCGTCATGAGCTCTGCCTCTCATCGTCACGCTGAAGCTCCTGCAGCTTGTTTCGAAAATATTCTTGGTTCGCCAGCATGGTCTCATCGCCCGGTCGGTAGGCAAGCGCCTTCTCATTATGCTGATTGGCAATCGCATAAGCTCCGATTCGGTCGTAACAAACGGCCAATTGCAGATGGGGAAGCCATGTGGAGAAGGAGGGGGTATGAAATCCCATGTAATCCGGAGGCAGCTTAAGCTCGGTAGCCAGCTTATACCAGTAGATGGCCGTATCATATTGGTTTTTCTCGAGAAAATGGTAACCGATGCGGCAGCAGAATTCGGACCGCGGCGGCGCATACTGCAGGGATCGGAGAGAGGATTCAAATGCGGCTTGCCCGTTTCCGAGCTCGTGATGGCAATCGGACAGCCTGCTGCAGGCCGAGAGAACATCCTCGATCCAGCCTTTTTCCGTATGTAAGAATCGTTCGTAATAATCGATCGCTTTCTCGAAAAGACGGTGATCCTTTAGTTCATTCGCATAATAGAACAGATCCCGCGGGGTGAACGATTCGCCGGCTGCCTCGCGCTGCACATAGATTCTGAGATTGCGGCCGGTGTCCGGATCATGATTCGAGCTGAGATGGGTAATGGCAACATCGCTATTCATAACATGACCGTACACCTCCAAGTATTCGTGGACGGGCCCGATCCATCGAAAGGCCCTGCTCCGTTTGACAAGACGATTGCGCCGCAGACGGAAGGTGACATTGCCGAATTCGTCCGAGCTCAAATGATAGAGCATGGTCACGGAATCGATGTCGGGCGCAAGGTTTTCTTTAAGCGCTATTAGTTTCAGCCGGTCTTCTTCAAGCAGCACGTCGTCGGCATCGAGCCACAGGATATAGTCCTGGGTGGCCTTGCTAAAAGCAAAGTTTCGCGCAGCCGCAAAATCGTCGATCCATTCAAAATCATAAACGACCGCCTGAAAGGATCGGGCGATTTCTTTCGTGCGATCGGTGGAGCCTGTATCCACAACGACGATCTCATCCACGATGTCTGCAATCCGGGACAGGCAGCGGTTCAAATGATGTTCCTCATTTTTTACGATTATGCATAGGCTGATAGCGATCAATACATCACCCCCGCGTATAGTCCATTCCAAAGAATATGCAGATATATATTCAGGTCGGCGTACGAAATGAACCGTTGAGCGCCAAATTGAACCCGTGCGTATCAAAAAATGACGAATATCGCTTCTTTAAGCTCGTTTTTTAATGCGGCTGACAAAAAAACGGTCACATAGACCGTTTTTTGGCTTGCGCCTCGTCGAACAGCAGGGACCGGCTAAACGAAGTTTGGCGGGTGAAGGCTGCTGATTGTAAATTTGGTCTGGATTTAACCCATGTCCAATGGTAAAATCTTCTCAAATTTTGTTCTCCATTTAATTCATTATTGAAAGAAGGAACTAAAGGACATGAAATCCATAAACGTACTTCATTATGATGCATTCTCCATACAGCCTAATATGGGTAATCCTGCCGGCGTGGTCTTGAACGCAGACGAGCTGACAGAGAAGGAGATGCAGGCCATCGCCCATAGCGTAGGGTTCAATGAAACGACCTTCATAGTAAAATCGGAGCAAGCAGATGTCCGATTAAGATATTTTACGCCCGGACATGAGATGAATTTGTGCGGCCATGCCACCATGGCTTCGATGTATGCCTTGAAGACCAAGGGGCTGCTCCCTGACAAAGAAACCGTGTGGATTGAGACAAGAGTGGGCAATTTGCCGATCGAATTTCAGGATGCTCAAGGAAAGCTAACCATGAAGATGAAGCAGGATCATCCTCAATTCCTGCCCTTTGAGGGAGATGTTGACCGCCTGGCATCATCCATGGGCCTGCAGCGCGAGGATTTGGATTTCGCAATGCCGATCGTATATGGAAGCACGGGGATTTGGACATTGCTGGTACCGATTAAGGGGCTGGAGCCGTTTGGGCGGATGGTGCCTCATAATGCCATGTTCCCGGATATATTAACGGACAATCCGAAAGCCTCTCTGCACCCTTTTTGCCTGGAGACGATCGACGAGTCTTCGTTCATGCATGCGAGACATTTCTCTTCACCGTATTCAGGCACCGTCGAGGATCCGGTAACCGGAACCGCGTCAGGCGTAATGGGAGCTTACTATTTAACCTATTTGAATCCCGAGGCCCCCTCCGCACGATTTATCGTTGAACAAGGCAAGGAAATGGGGAAAGACGGTAGAGTCGATGTTCAAGTGAATCGCTTTGAAGAGACCATGGACGTCTATATTTCCGGTACGGCTGTATTCGTTAAAGAATTCGAGGTTAGCTATGATTCATAACGATCGGATGATATCCTCTAGATATTGTAAATAGAAACAGGGAGTGCGAGCTATGCAGGAACAAGAAGAAATCAAGATTTATCCCAAGGTGACCAAAATGCTGGTGGGTTCCCTGGCATTTGTGTTGGTAGGCAGCGGGTTAGTGTACGGAGGGTTAACCTCGAGCAACATCTTTATCGTATTAGTTGGAATCATTTGCGCGTTGTTTTTTGGCATGGGACTGGTGTTTTCCATCGTCAAGCTTGTTCAATCGGAGCCTGCACTCCTGATCCATCGGGAGGGAATCGTCGATAGATCCTCCTATGCGAGCGCCGGAGCCGTCGCGTGGAGCGAAATCAAGAACATTCACATCTATCAGATTAAGAATGAGAAGTTTATAGGGATCGATGTATATGATCCTGAACTTTTGATGTCCAGGCATCCCGCCTGTAAAAGGAAGCTCATGAGCATGAATAAAGGCATGACGGGTTCTGCTATCCATATATCCGCATCAAGTATCTCATGTAATCTGTATGAGTTGTTTCCTCTGTTATATCGAAGATGGAATGCGTCCAGGAACCTGAATACGGAGACGAAGGAGGGGCAAGGGTTATGAAGACATTCAAGCCGGAGATGACTTTGGATAAGGCGGTAAGCCATCTCCAGCAGATTGAAGGAGAGACGGTGCTGAATGTCACCCCCATCGAGATGGGAGAATTAAGCAAGGTATTCAGTTATCGTAAGGGCGATGCCGATTATGTCATTCATTTTAAAGATAATGGGGACAGCCTTCATAAAGTAAACAAAATCTACAGTATGTACGGTGATCAATCCTTGCCCATTCCTCGAATCCATAAGATCGGTAGCGTGGGGAATATCCATTACTCGATCTCGGATAAAGTACCCGGTACGCCGATAAGCGCTCTTGAGCCGGCACAAATTCGAGGGCTGGTTCCCGACATCGTCCAGCAATTCATGCGGATCCTTCATACCCCTATCGGAGAGTCCCATGAGGGCTTCGGGTGGATTACTCCGGAAGGCAAGGCTGCTCATCGTTCATGGCTGGACCACCTGACGTCTGTATTCGATGCGGAGCAAGAAGGTTTCTACCATGGATGGCAGAGCCTGTATGAGCACAGTTTTCTGGAAAAAGGATTTTTCGAAGAGATCTACCAAACGATGATCGAACTTGTTCGCTATTCGCCATCGGAGCGCTATCTTGTCCATGGTGATTTCCATTTGGGCAACATGCTTGGAGAGAACGAAAACGTAACCGGTATCGTGGATTGGGAGATGGCCATGTTCGGCGATTTCATGATGGACGTCTCCGTTATTCATATGTGGTATCCGATGCTGGGATTTCCCAAGCGGCTGCAGGAAGCGATGGAGCAGCAAGGCGAGAAGATTCCCTATTTTGAAGAAAGGCTGCTGTGCTATCAGCTATTTCGGGCGCTGGACGGGCTTCGTTTCTATGCGAAGAAGGATGATCAGGGCAGCTATCAGTTCATGAAGAATCATATCACCTCATTATTAAAAGGATAGATCCCTTCGGGGATCTTTTTTTGTTTATGAGCGAAATGTGTGCAACGAAAATGGTTAACTGACGAGTCCGGAATGGAAGGCCAGGAATACACTGGATTAGGTTGGAATGGAAAAGCCGGGGAGCGTCATGAATCAAGCGTTATCGAATGATGAATATGATGATGAATTTGGGGCGTTAAGATTCCGAATGGAGGTATGGGAATGGGGACGTCAAACTGGCAGAATTTATCGTATTGCGTGGATCTGATCCGCTATGTAGCTCCCAAGTCCGTTCTGGATATCGGGGTAGGTTTTGGCCGCTGGGGCATGATCTGCCGGGAGTATTTGGACGTATGGGAAGGACGCGTATTTCGCGCGTATTGGAACACGCGGATCGAAGGAATCGAGATTTACCCTGTCAATATCGATACCTACCACGAATGCTTCTATAATAAAATCCACGTAGCGGATGCTTACGATCATCTGCAAACGCAGGTCCAGCCGGGACAATTCGATTTAATCATTCTCGGTGACGTTCTGGAGCATTTTACAAAAGAGCGGGCGCTCGTCCTGCTGCAGACCTGCATTGAAAAATCCCGCTTTGTCCTGCTTAATATTCCGATTGGAACAGACTGGCCGCAGGGCGCTGAATACGGCAATGAGTTCGAGACCCATTTGAGCGAGTGGACAACAGAGGAACTGGATCGTTTTCCCGTAGCTGACAAGAGGCATTTTAAGGATTACATTAACCGTGATTTCTCCACGTATTTGTTTTCGATGCCAAGGAAGTAGGTTTCGTATGAATGGAACACCCTCTATGAGGAGGGTGTTTTCTTTTTATCTCTATTGAAAAAATGGTATATTGGAAGAAACGATGGTCAAATGGAGTATATGATGTGGATAAAACATAGAGAAATGAGCTGATTCTATTCTATGAAAAAGATCGTTTTAGCTGGTGGAACTGGTTTTATCGGAACTTATCTTGCGAAAAAATTCACGAATGAGCAGCAAGCACAGGTACTTATGATCTCCCGACGGCAGGGTCATATCGCATGGAACGATCGCGAAGCCATCGTCGCTGCCCTGGAGGGGGCGGATATGCTCATAAATTTAGCGGGCAAATCCGTTAATTGCCGTTACAATGAAAACAACAAGGAGCTTATTCTGAAATCGAGAACAGAGACAACGAACATACTCGGCAGCGCCGTCGAGGCCTGCCGTATTCCTCCGCGCACCTGGTTTAATTCCAGCACGGCCACGATTTATCGCCATGCCGAAGATAAACCGATGACGGAGGAGCAGGGCGAGATCGGCGAAGGCTTCTCCGTCGAGGTCGCCAAGGAATGGGAGCGCGCTTTTTTCTCTTTCCGATTGCCTCAGACGAGACAAATCGCCCTGCGCATTGCCATTGTGCTGGGACCTGGCGGTGGCGTCATGACGCCTTATGTTAACTTGGTAAAATTCGGGCTCGGCGGCGTCCAAGGTACGGGTAAGCAAAGGTTCAGCTGGATCCATGTGGAGGATCTGTATCGCATGATTCTGTTTTTGCAGGAGAAGGAAGAGCTGAGCGGGGTTTTTAATGGTGCATCTCCTTATCCGGTGACGAACAAGGAACTGATGGAGCAGCTTCGGCTTGCGTTGAATCGCAGAATGGGATTGCCGTCGCCTAAATGGCTGCTTGAGCTGGGGGCCAGGCTTATACGTACGGAAACGGAACTCGTGCTGAAGAGCCGCTGGGTGATTCCGGACCGACTCTGCAAGGCAGGTTTTCATTTTGCATACGATACGCTGAATGAAGCGCTGGCAGACATCTTGAAACGATAAGGGAATCTGAGCGCGCGGCATGGATTGACTTTGCAGAAAATGATTACATATGGCAACAGAACGGATAGAATGGGTTTAATAGATGAGAGAGAGGGAGTGTCCGATCATGAATCAGGAATTTACGATTGTGGAGGTCGACCGATTAGAAACCAACACGCATCATCAATTGACGGAATTATTGATTCGGGTTGTAGAAGATGGGGCATCGGTGGGATTCTTAGCTCCGCTGTCTTATGATGAAGCTTCCGCTTACTGGAAGGATGCGCTTGGCCCAGGGGTTACCCTGTGGGCAGCCATGCAGGATGGGAAGATGATCGGCACGGTTCAATTGCAGTGCGCAACGAAAGCGAATGGCAGACACCGGGCCGAGGTGGCGAAATTGATGGTAGATCCGGCTTCCCGCCGCGGAGGTATCGGCAGAACGCTGATGCTGCATCTGGAGCCGAAAGCCAAGGCAGAGGGCAGAACCTTATTGGTCTTAGATACCCGGGAGGGGGACCCTTCCAACAAGCTGTATCAGTCTTTGGGTTATATTCAAGCTGGAGTTATACCCGATTATGCCATATCCTCTAACGGCCAACTTGCCGGAACGGTATTGTATTACAAACGTATCTAAACCTTGAAGCGGAGGGATCGGATGGAGCGAGATGCGCGATTCTATCGCAGGTGGACGCAGATCCGGGGGAAGGGAAAAGGCAAATTCGTATTTTCCCAAGGACTGGCTCACGGCTTGTTTTTATATGCTGTATGGGCTGCCGCGACCTGGCTCCTGGATCAGGACAGATTTACCCCGGAACATTTTGTAACAAGATACTATTATTATTTTCCCATATATATGATTGTCGGTTTCATCATATCCAACGGGGCATGGAATGGGAATAACAAGCGTTATGATCGATTGACCAAAGTCGATGACAAAGAGCGCAGGAACTTGCCGTAGCGGCGAGTTCTTTTTTTTTGAAGATATGAGAAAATGGTATACTGTTTTTTAACAGGCAATAGAGAAAGGAATGTGGTTATGGGTTACCAGCTGACCGAACGGGTGATCAAACTGTTGTGTGGAAAAACCTCCTACGATCGCGGCGGGGTTTTATATAGAGATGGTTATGTATCGATGCTGAAGCAGGATCCGGACGCTCGAAAATACGAGGCTGAAGTGAAGGATCAGGAGTCGGGAATCGCCTATGCGGAGATTGACTCGAACGGGGACGTATACACGGAATGCAGCTGCATCGATTACGGATTTTCCCGAAAGCGGTGCAGGCATATTGCGGCCCTCCTCCTGAACATACGGGATATTGAACAAACGGTCGAGGCTCCGATGCGCCCCTTTCCATCGTTATTACATCCTTCCGCCAACGTGAACATGGAAGAAGGACAGTTAACGCCCCGGCACTCACCGGAATATGGCAGAAGCTCGAACGAGAGAGAACGGGATGCGCTGCTCAGCAGCCAGCTGCTCGGATTGTTCTCGTATTCCGGCGGTCGGAGGGCCGCGGCGACATCCCGCTTTGATACCCGAGAGGTTCTGGAGATGGAGTGCATTTTCAAGCTATATCCGTACGGGGACCGGAAATACCTGTTCGGCGTCGAACTGCGAGTCGGGAACAAACGCTTGTACATCGTACAGCGGATTCGGGAGTTCTTAGCGTGCGTAAAACGCGGCGCAGCCTGCGTGTTCACGAAGAATTTCACCTACGATCCAGAGGTGCACAGCTTTAAAAAAGAGGATGACGCGCTTCTGCAGGAGCTGATCCGTATTTCCGATCATGAGAGCATGTATCAACAGTCGGTGAACATCTACGCTCCGCTTGGCAAAAAGGGGAACGGCGACCGAATGCTGATCATTCCTCCTGCCTTTTGGCCTCAAGTACGGGAGGCGCTCGGTTCTTCGGTTCGTCCCCTCTTGTCGATGGATGGAATCATGACGGATAAGCTGGAGTTCGCTCAGGAACCGATCCCGCTGCAATTCGAGTTCGATGAGGCTGCGGATGATCACTATCTGATGAAGATCGATGGATTGGAGCGGATGACCGTGCTGGAGGGGTACGGGGTCGTCATTGCGGATGGCAGGCTGATACAGCTTGAGATGGATGCTTGCAAAAGGCTCGCCGAGATGAAGCTGCTGCTTGAACCTTCCAACACACCGCATATTCGGATACAGCCGGAGATGATGGAGTCCATCATGGAGCGGGTGGTACCGGGGCTGATGAAACTGGGCAGCGTGCATGTGGCGCAGACCGTGTCCGACCGCATCGTCAAAACGCCTTTAAAAGCGAAGCTGTTTCTGGACCGTGTCCGCGGCCGGCTATTGGCCGGACTCGAATTTCAATACGGCGACATCATCATCAATCCGCTGGAGGGACACCGCGCCAAACGCAGCAGCAGCTCGATTCTCGTTCGCGATGGAGAGACGGAGCAGCGGATTCTGGAGCTCATGGAGAACGCCTCTTTTGCCAGGACTGACGGCGGTTTCTTCATGAATGACGAGGATGCCGAATATGAATTTTTGTATCATACGATTCCGCGGCTGGAGAAGCTGCTGGTTGTTTATGCAACGACGGCGGTGAAGGAGCGGGTGCTCACTGAACCGATGGGAGCCAAGGTTCGGGTGGAGGTCGATGAACGGACGGATTGGCTTGAACTGAAGTTTGACATGGAGGGCATTCGCGAAGCCGAAATCCGGGAAATCGTCAAATCGCTCGAAGAAAAGCGCAAATATCACCGGCTGCGAAACGGAGCGCTGCTTCCGCTGGAAAGCGCGGAGTTCCAGGCCATGGTTGCTTTAATGAACCGGGTGGGACCTTGGCTGTACGAAGATGAGGGGACGCGGTTTAAACTGCCGGCGGTCCAAGGACTTCAGCTGCTGGATTGGGAGGATTCGGGATCATCGGTCCAGCTTGGCCGTTCCCTGCGCCGAATGCTGCAGAATGTGAAGAATCCGGATCATTTGGACTTTGCCGTGCCGGCCAGCCTGGAAACGGTTCTCCGGGATTATCAGAAGTTCGGCTTCCAGTGGATGAAGACGATGGCCCATTACCGCTTCGGCGGCATCTTGGCCGATGATATGGGACTCGGCAAAACCATTCAGAGCATCGCTTTCATGCTGTCCCTGCTGCCTGAGATCCGGGAGCGTAAAGAACCCGCGCTCATTGTGGCTCCTGCCTCCCTGCTCTATAACTGGTTTAACGAGCTTAAGAAGTTTGCGCCGGAGATCAAGGCCGTCATTGCCGATGGCACGCTGTCCGAGCGCGCGAAGGTGATCCAGAATATAGGCAAAGCGGATGTTGTCATCACTTCTTACCCGCTGCTCCGCAGGGATATCCAGCGATATGCAAAGCTGCCTTTCTTAACCTTGATTCTGGATGAAGCCCAAGCCTTCAAAAATTACGCGACGCAAACGGCTCAAGTCGTAAAAACGCTCCATGCCCGTTATCGGTTTGCGTTGACAGGCACGCCGGTCGAGAATCGTCTGGAGGAATTATGGTCCATCTACGATGCCGTTTTCCCGGCTCTTTTCGGAGATCGCAAAGCATTTCATGAACTGCCTAAAGAAGCGGTTGTGAAACGGGTGCGTCCTTTCCTGCTCCGCAGGCTGAAATCGGACGTGCTTAAGGAGCTGCCGGAGAAAATCGAGACGATTCAGGCCTCAGGCCTGCTGATCGAACAGAAGAAGCTGTATACCGCCTATCTTGCGAAACTGCGGCAGGAGACGCTTAAGCATTTGGCACAGGACGGTTTCCAGAAGAACCGGATCCGTATCCTGGCGGGCATTACCCGCTTGCGACAGATCTGCTGTCACCCGGCTCTGTTCGTGGAAGGCTACGAGGGCGGTTCGGCCAAGCTTGAGCAGCTGCTGGAAACGATCGAGGAATGTCGTCTTGCAGGGAGGCGGATGCTGGTATTCTCCCAGTTTACAGGCATGCTGAACCTGATCGCCGGGGAGCTGGGATATCGGGGGATTCCGTTTTTTTACCTGGACGGACAGACGCCGGGATCGGAGCGGGTGGAGCTGTGCGAACGCTTCAACGAGGGGGAACGCGAGGTATTCCTGATATCGTTGAAGGCAGGCGGAACGGGGCTCAACCTGACCGGGGCCGATACGGTGATCCTGTATGACCTGTGGTGGAATCCGGCAGTCGAGCAGCAGGCGATGGACCGGGCGCACCGTATCGGTCAGAAGAAGGTTGTGCAGGTCATACGCTTCGTATCTCAAGATACGATCGAGGATAAAATGGTGGCTCTGCAGCAGAAGAAAAAGGATCTGATCGAGGAGCTGGTTCAGCCGGGGGAAGAGTCGCTTTCAAGCTGGTCCGAAGCGGAAATTCGGGAGCTGCTTGCCCTTCAGGGCTAATCGGCCGGATAAGATGATACGCATTCCAAAAGGATACAAGGAGCTGTTGTTTTGAAAAAAGCCATGTTTCTCATACTGGCCGCCGTTGTGGTCGTCATCAGCTACCTGCCGCTGTTCCTGGACGGCTATGCATACAATGAAGAGCAGGCGATACGGCGCGTTCACCCTGCGTATACCGGGGATAAGCTGTACGAGAAGTCAGAGGATCATCATAAGCTGATTGTCTGGCATGATGGCCATGTTAAGACCGTCAACGTCCTGGAGAGCAGATGGGGACTGCTGCATAAAATTACGAACGGGGTCGCGCTGGAACCCAAGTCCGCAGATGAACCTTTTGTACGAACTTGGTCTGCCAGTCATCGTGGTGACGGCATCTATGACACCCTGGTGGCAGTGGAGACGTCGGAACCCGAAAGCAAGAAAATCATCGTCACCAATGAGCCTTGGGACGATAAACCGATCGAAGATCTGGAACAGGTGAAGGCTTTATCCGGGATTTACATGGAAATCGACGTGGAGCAAGGCTACGCCATCCATTATGAACAGCTGCCAGCCGACCAGACCGGCGGCTTCATATTTCGGAGCATCGATGCCGAAGGGAATACCTTTCCGTTCAACCGTAGTGGATGGGCGCGAAGCATTAACGCTGATATAATAGGATGTATGTGATGTATGCAGCATTTACTCCAGATATAGAATAGGACGGTTCTCGGATGATCTCTTTTTTATTAACGTTAAAACGTCTCCTCAGCGGTTTGTTTCGAGCGTTCAAGCAGCGGTATTTCATGGCGCTGTTTGTGCTGATCGTCATCATGCTGTTATCGGGCACGATGTTTTATACCAGGCAAGAAGGCTTGTCGGTGCTGGATGCCCTTTATTTCTGCGTGGTGACCTTGAGCACGGTAGGGCATCCGGAATTCGTGCCGCAGACGCCGCTCGGAAAAACCTTCACCATGGTTTACATCGTGGTCGGGACGGGCTTGTTCCTCGGAATGGTCGGACAGTTGGCGTATGCTTTAATCCGTACGAATCAAAGGGAAGAGAAGAAGACAACGAATTCATAATGGAAACGAAGAAACAGCCCTGGCGCCGGGGCTGTTTCTTTTTATGGACAAACGGATGCGGAAATGCTTGGTTAATCGATCCAGAGCACGTCTATTCAACCGTCACCGCAAAATAAAAGCTGGCTTCTCCTTGATCCAAAGGCCATGTGCAGTGAATTTCGTACAGGTACGAGCCGGCTTTCGTTGGCACGGTATATCCATCGTTACCTGAATCCGTCAGGTTGAGGATGGTGAAGCCATGTATTCCTTCGGGTGGCGTCGATTGAATGTCGGCACCGCCTTGGACCACAACCGGCGTCATATCCTCGAGCCTGGGACGGGCTGCGTCCGTCGTTGCGCAGTTATCTCCGTTGCACCACGAATAACCGCCGCGTTGCAGCTTGATCTCGGTGCCGTCAATGCTTACCTTGGGCAGCGGAGGTTCGGCGGCCTTCACCCACAGGGTCTGAACGGCATTGCGGGCATTTTCCTTCGAGATCGGCGTTACGTTCTCGGATCTGGATCCGATGTAGTACCCGGTACCGAACACCATGATTAGAAGAAAGATGTATAACACCGGCCGCATTTTTTTCATGTCCTGCTGCCCCCCTTTATATCCTTTGTCTCATAACTTGCTAGAAAATATGTTATAATTTTGAAATCAAGCACTTCCATTATAAACCAATCAAGGATAACAGGCGTTATATATTATGAGATTCTTTGAAGAGGATGAAACCTATGACAATAAAATGGTTAGCGTGGGCCAAGGAGATGCAGGCCATCAGCCAGGCCGGACTGGAGTATACGAGGGACGTTTATGACAAGGAACGGTTTGAGCAGCTGAGGGAGCTCAGCATCCAGATCATGCAGGAGTATACCGAAGCAGGCGAAGAGAAGATCCGTACGCTGTTTGCGAGTGAAACCGGATACCAGACGCCGAAGGTGGATGTCCGCGGCGTTATTTTTCAAGACGGAAAGCTGCTGCTGGTGAAGGAAAAGGCCGACGGGGCCTGGGCGCTGCCGGGAGGATGGGCGGACATCGGCTTATCCCCTGCGGAGGTTGTGGTGAAGGAAGTGAAGGAAGAGGCCGGTTACGACGTGCGTGCAGGGAGGCTGCTGGCCGTATTGGACAAGAAATTTCATAACCATCCGCCATCGGCCTTCCACGTATACAAAATGTTCATTCAGTGCGACATTACGGGCGGAGCTGCAGGTGTGGGGACCGAAACGTCCGCGGTCGGTTTTTTCCCTCAGGACGAACTGCCGCCGTTGTCCGAAGAACGGAATACCAAGGAACAGCTGAAGAGAATATTCGAATTCGAGAACAACCGGCATTTGCCGACTTGGCTTGATTAATACAGATAACAAAGGAGCGTAGACAATGTGATAGGCTTTAAACCTTATAAAGACGTACCGGATGAATCAGAAACCAGGCGTAAATTCCATGGACGGATCAACATTTTCTTTTTCAGCGCATTTTTAATCTTTTGCGTCATAATCGTTCGCCTTGCCATATTACAGTTCGTAGAGGGACCTGAGCTGGCAAGCCAGGAAACCGGGGGGGAGCAGAAGCATTTCCCGCTGCAGCCGATCCGGGGGTCCATCATCGATGCGTCCGGCACCAAGCTTGCATACTCTACGGCTTCAAATTCTTTATATATCACGCTCATGAAAGATTACAGCAAAAAGACGGACAAAGGAAAAGAAAACCGGCCGGAAGCGGAGGAGATGGCGAAGCGGCTTGTCCAGGCGTTTACAAAGTATGGGGATCCGAACCTGGAACCGACGACCGTCAAAAAAGTGATAGACGACCTGGATTTGGAATATAACAAGCAGCATGGTTATGAACCCAGACGCATCAAGACGGATTTGACGAAGGAAGAGATCGCTTATTTCATGGAGAACCGCGCCAAGTTTCCCGGCATCCAGATCGTGGAGGAGAATGTAAGGCACTATGATCCGGATACGGTTGCGGTTCAGACGATCGGATATCTAAAGATGTTCAGAGGCTCCAAAGACCTTAAGGATTATGAGGCTATTGATCAGAGCAACAAGGATCAGAAGAATCCCGGCTTGATCTATACGGAAGAAGAGTGGATTGGCTATGACGGATTGGAGCGGATGTTTCAGGAAGAACTGCGCGGCAAGAGCGGGTATCTTAGCATTCCGATCAATCCGCAGAATATGGTGGACGGCGTTCCGACGATGGTCGCTCCTGAAAAAGGCCATGATATTCATACCACGATTCATAAAGACATTCAGCTTGCCACGGAGCAGGCCATTATGGATCAGCTCCAATACCTTCATACCCATCCGGTATCGGGTAAGCTGCATAAGGATGCCTTAACTGGATATGCGGTCGCCATGGAGGTGGATACCGGTAATGTAGTCGCGATGGCGAGCATGCCGGATTACGACTCGAATGTGCGGGTAAATGGTGGCAAAATTACGCAGGATGTCGTGGACGCGTCGGGAAACGGCACGATTACGATCTATGGATCAGGTCGCTCGGGAAACGGCTTTGAATCCATGATTTTTCTCGGTTCCGTCATTAAACCGCTGACGGTGCTGATCGGGCTTAATGAGGGGTTATTTGGCATTAATGACACGTATCCTGATCAAGGGTACGCCACCATAGGCCGCGAAGGAAGCGAAACGAGAATTTCCAACTCGAGCGGTCATCGAAACGGACCCATCAAACCGCAGTTAGCGATTCAGCAATCCTCGAATGCTTTTATGATTGATATGATTGGCAAAAGGCTAGTCAGCAAGTATGGCGGGGAGAAGGGCGTTACGGTCTGGGATAAATATATGGAGAAATTTGGTCTTGGCGTCGTAACGGGGAGCGGCTTGCCCAACGAGCATAAAGGATTGAAAAATTATACCGATACCAAAGCAGCGGGAAGTAATCTGGCGGCGTTAGCCTACGCTTCCTTCGGTCAGCAGGGTAAATACACCCCTCTACAGCTTGCTCAATACACCGTCATGCTGGCGAATGAAGGCAAGCGGGTCAAGCCGCAGCTGGTCAGCAAAGTCACGGATCAGGATGGCAACGTGGTCAAGGAATTCGGGCGCGAGGTCCTGAACGAGGTCGAATTTCCTAAAACATACTGGCAGACCATTAAGCGGGGGATGAATACGCAGGGGCTGGCCGCATTCGATGATTTTAAATATGACTTCGCCCGGAAAACGGGAACCTCCGAGCAGGAGGCTAAAGTGAATGGAAGATGGCAAAAGATTGATAACGGCGTCTTCATCGCTTTTGCTCCGCGCGATAATCCGAGGTTGGCGGTGGCAGTTGTTGTGCCTGAAGGCGGCTTTGGCTCACAAAGCGCCGCGCCGATTGCGAGGAAGATATTCGACGCTTATGACGAAGTCTACGGACTTGACGGAACACCGCATCCGAAGAAAACCGAAGATCAAGCTAAGGATAACGGAGAAGAGGAAACAGGGGAACAATGAATAAACAGCGTAGACGCGGAATCGTGAAGATTAGCGATGGGAGACGGGGAGACTAAACCAATGATATGGGATGAAAGTATATCGGGTGCAGTCGGTTCATGTTCATCATTATTAATCAATACCATTCGCTTGTGGAAACGCATATAACGAAAAGGCAGGCTGTAGAGGCGAACTTGATCCTCTCCATCCTGCCTTTTCTGTATCTTATTTAATCAATAAGGATTGCTCCTGATCTTCAGCACTTCCGCGAGAAAGGTCAAGGCCAGACCTTGACCCCAGCCCTGGATTCGCTTATCGGGCACGCCTCTGTAACCTGCTGCGTCCTTCATGACGGCTGTCCCTGCAGAAACGCCGGTTACGGTACCATCCTCGGTGATTTTGGCCAAGATGCCGTCAATCGATTTCTGCGTGTATTTATTGTAGATGCGTCCCTTGGTCAGGAGGGCGGCGGCGATGCCGGCCGAGCCGGATGTTTCCAGCGGGGATTGCGGATCGGTCGTAATCGTATGCCACAGGCCGGATTCATGCTGCAGCCGCACCAGGGCGCTGAGCTGGTCGCGCAGCGAGCCTTCGATGATCATGAAGGATGGATGCGTGACCGGCACAAGCTCCAGGGCACGAGCCATCGTGATGGCGGCCCAGGCATTGCCCCGGCACCAGAAGACGCCTGACATATGGTTGCCGGCGATGTTGTCCCAGCCGTGGTAATACAGATTCGTGACGGGATCCTGCAGGCAATCCTCATGGCCGTGATACTGCTTCAAACCATCCTCGAAGTAATCCTCCCGGTCCAACATCACGCCGATCCGAAGCAGGAAGTAGCCTGCCATGAACATCGTATCGACCCATGCCTGCTCCGGAAAGTTATACGTTTCGGAGTTCACCGTATGCTGAAAGATGCCGTTCCCGAAACGCAGTGCATCATGCGTGAGATACTCGGCCATCTCCTTCGCCGTTTCGATATACCGCTCATCCTCATAAACCTCATACAACGTCAGGAGGGAGTGGCCGATGGAGACGCCGTTGACGGAAAGCTTCGGCAGCCCCTCTTCCATATTTTCGTCGACCCAGGCTTTCAGCTGTTCCAGATATTCCTCTTTGCCGGTGGCCTTGTAGGCTTCGCATACCCCGTAAAAGGCGACTCCGCCCGGCCAATCCCAGCTGAAATCCATGCGAAAGGTCCGGTCAACCACGCGGTCTATGACATTCTCAATCTGTTGATCATCAAATACAAGTGCTGGCATGATGAGAAACTCCCTTCATATTCAATTGAATCTATGTGTATGGATTACCCTTTCAATCCCGTCGTGCTGATCCCTTCCACGATATATTTCTGGAAGATAAAGAAGACGATGACGACCGGCAGCAGCGATAAGGTAGCCATGGCAAACATGCCGCCCCAGTTATTAAGCGATTCCCCATCCAGGAATAGCTTCAAGGCAAGTGACACCGGGTATTTCTCCGGGTTGTTCAAATAAATGAGCGGATTGATGAAATCGTCCCATCTCCAGTAGAAGGAGAAGATCGAACATGTAATGAGAGCGGGCACGATCAGCGGGACAACGACCCGGAAGAAAATCCCGTACTTGCTGCATCCGTCAATCTTGGCGGCTTCGTCCAGTTCCTTCGGAATCGTGCGGATGAACTGCATGATCAGAAAGATGAAGAACGGAATGCCGAAGAATTGGGGAACGATTAACGGCTTGAAGGAAGACAGCCAGCCGAATTTGGCGAACATGACATATTGCGGGACGATCACAACGTCATGGGGCAGCATCATCGTAATCATCATGCAGGCGAACCAGAACTGTTGTCCGAAGAACTTGGTCCGAGCCAATCCGAAGGCGACAAGCGCCGAGGACGCGACGGCCCCGATGGTGGAGATGATGACAATGATGAACGAGTTCTTGAAGAAGGTGCCGAAGGTGGTCCCGGCGAATCCCTTCCAGCCCGTAGCATAATTCGAGAACTCCAGCCGGCTCGGAATCAGGCTGTAAGCCGTCGTGAATATTTCATGATTGGGTTTAAGCGAGCTGGCGACCAGCCACAGAATCGGATAGGTCATGCCGAGGGCGAACAATCCGACCAGGGTATGGTAGAGAACACGTCTGGATGTGGTCATAACCGTCAATCTCCTTTCGACTCGTAATGAACCCAGCGGGTGGATGATCTGAAGATGAGCAAGGTCAGGACACCGACGATAATGAGCATGATCCAGGCAAGAGCCGACGCGTAACCCATTTCAAAATGCGAGAACGCCTTGCGGTATAAATAGAGTGAATAGAGCAGCGTTTGATCCAGCGGGCCGCCTTCGCCGCGGGAAATAATATAGGCGGGGGTGAAGGTCAGGAACGCCGAGATCGTCTGGAGCGTCAGGTTGAACAGAATGATCGGACTGAGCATAGGCAGCGTAATCTTGAAAAAGCGATGGACCGCATTGGCACCGTCCACGCTGGCGGCTTCGTAGTAATCCTTCGGTATATTTTTCAAGCCGGCCAGAAAAATGATCATCGAGGAACCGAACTGCCAGATGGACAATGCGATGAGCGTCCACAGCGCCGTGCTGGGATTCCCGATCCAAGAGGTCGTGGAATGGATCCCGAAGAGGGACAGGGCAGAGTTCACGAGCCCCTTGTCGCCGAAGATCTGCTGCCACATGATGGCCACGGCCACGCTTCCCCCGATGAGGGAAGGCAGGTAGAAGGCGGAGCGGTACAACCCTACGGCTTTGGTTGCGGTATTCAGAATCATGGCAACGAAGAGGGCGAATATGAGGCGCAGGGGAACGCTGGCGAATACATAGGTGAATGTGACCTGAAAGGACTTGCCGATCTTGTCGTCCTCCAGAAACAACCGCTCATAATTCCCGAGGCCCAGCCATCTCGGCGCTTCCATCAGATTGTAATTGGTGAACGAATAATACAGGGACGACAGGATTGGATATAAGGTAAAGATGAGAAAACCAAGAACGAACGGCGCTGAAAACACGTAACCGGTGATGTGCTCGTTCTCGCGGAGCCTCTTCATAGACTTCAACCCCTACGATTCAGATTTGGTTGCGCCCCGTGCAGGGGTCACTGATGTAAAAAGGCATCTCTTGCACGGGAAAGACGTGCGGGAGATGCCTTGTCTAGCCGTATCCTGGTTATTGCTGAGATCTGGCCAAGATGGCATTCGCTTCCTTGCGGAACTCGGCCGCGGCATCTTCGATCGAGATTTTCTTGAACAGGATGCGTTCGCTGAGATCTCGCAGCAGCTTCTCGATCTCTACCGCACCGATCGGGTTAGGAGGATCTCCTGGCGTGCTGTTGGCCTCAGCCCAAGTGACATAGTCGAAAATTTTGGCTTCGTTCTCGGAGAGGAGCGGCTTCAGCGCTTCCTTTACCTTGGCGGATACGGGAACGCCGCGTTCGCCCTTGATCAGCTTGTTGGCCTCGATGTCGTTGATGAAGAAGCTGATGAATTTGGCGGCTTCTTCCTTGTGCTTCGAGGTTTCGGTGACCGAGAAATACATCGAAGGTTTCAGGAAGAGACCGTCCTTCGTTCCGGGACCCGGCATCGGATTCAACTCCAACGAACGGTCGGTTACCAGATTGGCCACGGCAAGGAACTGGTTGGACCAGCCGGTGCCCGAGATGGAATTGCCAAGGACGATTTCATCCTCCTCCGCTACGCCTTTCTTCTGGGCTTCCTTGTCGAGAGACAGGATATATCCGTTGTCGTACCATTTCTGGTAGCGGGTGAAGTAATCGATAAAGGGCTGGTCGTCGCTGTACCCGATCGTTTTGCCGTCAGCGCTGTACATTTTCTGGCCGATGGTTCTTAAATAGTACGGGAAGAAGACGTCATGCCGGTAAGCAAAACCTCCGATCTGCAGGCCTTTTTCTTTGGCTTGGGCCCCCATTTTGTCCATGTCGTCCCAGGTCCATTCCTTGGACGGAATATCGATGCCGTTCTTCTTCATCGTCTCGACGTCAAACGTGGTTTGGAGTGCGTTCACGCCGAGGTTCATGGCAACCAGCTTGCCGTTGACCTCACCGCCGCTCAGCGCATTCTCGCTGACGTCGGCGACATCCAGCTCGCCGCTCTCGGTGAACGGCTTCAAATCCGCCAGCTGATTCCGGCCTGCATATTGATTCAGGTAGGAGATGTCCATTTGGATAATGTCCGGAAGTCCGCCGGCCACCGCTTGGGGAGCAAGCTTCTTCCAATAGTCATCGAATGGGGCATATTCCGGTTCAATGGTGACATGCGGATTCTGGGACTCATACATTTCGATGACCTTCAAGGTATAATCATGCCGGGACTGACCGCCCCACCACGCAATGCGGAGCTTGACCGGATCCTTGCTATCGCTTGCAGTCGCCGGCGGCGTTTCCGTTCCGGTTCCGCCGTTTGCCGGCGGTTCGGCAGCGCCTCCGCCCGAACAGCCGATCAAGCTTCCGATCAGGGAAAACATCAGGACCGCGCTTAACACTTTTTTCATTCCATTTCCTCCCCTTTGTTGATGGACCACAAATTATCGCTTCAAATGTTAGTGCTTACATTCCCAATTATCTAGTTTTCGAGGGGAAAGGGTAAGGAAAAAAACCGTGCAGTTTGTTTAAAAAGCAGAGATGTACGTACAAGTTATTCGCTCTTTTTCATATATTCGGAGGGCGTGCAGCCGATCTGTTTCTTGAACACTTGGCTGAAATATTGAGGATTGTCGCCAAAACCGAGCCGCTCCGCCATTTCAAAAATTTTGATATCGGGATCGCTGAGCATCATTTCGGTTGCGCGTTTCATCCGAAGCTTCATCACGTAATTGGAGAACTTCTCGCCGGTCTCCTTTTTGAACAGCTTGCCAAGATAGTCGGCGTTCATATACAGCATGTCGTTTGCCACCAGGTTGAGGGTAAGCTCCGAGTTGCCCAGCTGGTTCTCGATGATCTCCACCACCTTGCGCACGATGGCGTTGTATTGGACCTTGTTCCGTTCAAAGTTTCGCAGCGTGATTTCCCGAACCGTTTCTTCCAGTACGCCTTGAATCGCTTGGAGCGTGCTCATCTCGGCGATTTCCGGGATTCGCGCGTAACGTTCCTGCATCTGGTCCGGATCGGTCAGCCGGATGAGGGATACGTATTGCTGAATGATATAGGATTTGGTCATCTCGATGCTCAGCTGCGCACGCTTCAGTTCCTGAACGAACTCGGTCAGGGCAAGCTCCGCTTCGTTTCGATGGCCGGATCGGACGGGCATGCACAGCCGCTCCTCATCAAGGACGAAGCTTCCTTCCATACCGCCGACGTGCAGCGTATCCTCGGTTGTGATCATTCCGCTTTCGTCCAGGTAGAACCGGTAGTTCAGGCACTGCAGCGTATCCCGGTACAGCCTCCGCGCCTGGGTAACAGGTCCGGGATCGCTGATCGCGATCGTGACGTCCATTTTGTAATACTGTTTAAAAGTGCAGCGGATATCCTGGAGCTGCTGATGAAGCCGCTGCTGATCGTTACGGTCCTCGATCAGCACCAGGACCTGCTGTCCGATCGTCGTACTCAGCAGCGTCGTGTCCAGCAGATCCTCGGCGATGTTCTTCACGGCGAATTGATGCTCGAATTCGACGGAGCCTTCCAGCTGGAACAGCAGAAGACGCACAGGCTGATCGAAATCGTATTCGAACAGGCTCCGGTACTCCTCCAGATCATGGCGCCCATAGGTCTTGTTGGTGACAAACTCCTTGAGCACCTGTTCTTTGACATGGGGCAGCACCTTCCGGAGCCGGTCCTTCATCTCCTGGACAAACGTTTCCTTGTTCCGGTACTGGGTCAGCTCGTCGATGACCTCTTTCAGCGCTCCACCGATCTTGTCCTCGTCGGTCGGCTTCAGCAGGTAATGCTTCACGCCGTATTGCATGGCGCGGTTAGCATACTCGAATTCGCCGAAGCCGGACAGCAGCACGAATTTGATATGAGGATGGGAGGCGTGGGTCTTGGCAACGAGCTCCAGACCGTCGAGTCCGGGCATGCGAATGTCGCACACGACGATATCCGGGCTCTCCCTGACGATTTTTTCATACGCTTGAATTCCGTTCTGGGCGGTACCCGCCAGCTCGGTTCGGTATGCCGACCAGTCCACCATCTGAGATATGCCGTCCAGAATAATCCGTTCATCGTCCACGAGCAGTACTTTGTACATTCGAATCCCTCCGTTATTTGGGTAAAGACAGAATCACGCGGGTTCCAAGACCCGGTCCGCTGTCGATGGATAAACCGTAATGGTCGCCAAAAGCCAGCTTGATCCGTTCTTCGATGTTTAACAGTCCGATTCCGTTGCCGCTGGTGGCCAAATCGCCGCTTCGCAGCCGCGTCAGGGTATCCGGCGCCATGCCGGGACCGTCATCCTCCACGATGACGCAGAATGCGGAAGGCGTCTCCGTGCAGGACAACGTAATTCGACAAGGGTCTACGGATGGCTCCAGCGCGTAATGAATCGCATTTTCGAGCAGGGGCTGAAGGGACAGCTTGGGTATTTTACGGTGCAGATCCTGCTCTTGTACATCCAGCGTAAAATGTAAGCGGTCTTCGAACCGGAATTTCTGTATGATGACGTAGTTTCGGACGATCTCCAATTCTTCCCCCAATGTCAGAATGGGCTCCTTCAAACTGACGGAGTTTCGCAGAAGGAAGGCTAAAGCCTGCACCATGTCGGAGATTTGGGACTGCTTGTTCATTTTCGCCAGCCAGTTCACGGATTCCAGCGTGTTATACAGAAAGTGAGGATTGATTTGTGCTTGCAGCGCTTTAAACTCGGTCTCTTTGATCAACAGCCGGTTTGAATAGTTCTCGGTAATGAGGGCGTTGATTCGCTCAATCATGAGACGGAATGTGCGATGCAGCAGTCCCAGCTCGTTCATGGCGACGGGGGCTGCGTCCTGAGGCAGCACGTTGGCTTCCGCAAAGTTTCCTTTTTCCGCGAGTTTCATCCGGGTAATGAGACTTTCGATAGGACGTGTCAGCCCCCGGCTGAACCTGATGCCGAGCAGAATCGCAACCGCGAAAATAACGGTGAAAACGATGATGACAAGCTCTTTAATGAATATGATTTGCTTGAAGGTTTGGTTAAAGGGTGTGACATTCATATATGTCCAGCCCGTGTTGCCCGATCGGTTATGCGCAATGAAGTAGGTGTGGCCATCGATTTCCCGGGTAAGGTACCCGTTTCCGGATGACAGGGAGGATTGAATGACCGCCGGATCGAAGTGCGGCGTTGCGGGATAGATCACATCCGCACCCGAGGTCACGATCAGGTCGCCTTCCCCGCCGGCGGATTTCCGGACGATTTTGTCCATATTGATGCGAATGATGATGGTGCCCAAGTAGTTAAGATCGAATAATGTGCCGGAATAGGATCTTATTTCCCGGGAAAGTAGAAGAGCCGGATCACTTTCGTCCGGGTATATCCAGCGTTCTTCTCCATCCGCGTCCCCGGCAAGCTGAAGAATCCGTTCCTTCTTGGCAGGTTCAATCGGGACGACGCTGCCGACGTCCTGTTGATGGTCATATGAATCGATCAGGTGAATAGAGTAGAGCATGGGCTCGGAACCGACATAATTCAGGAGGCGGTCTACCAAATGCTGGCGGAGGATGAGCCGGTCATAATCGGATTCGCTCCCGGCGATGGAACGCAATATATTCTGGATCTGGGTATCCGTAATGATATTAAAGGATAACTGTTCGACCCGCTCGAGCTCTGACTCAATCGCGGAGGAAGACAGGTGAAGGACCTGGGATGATTTGAGGTACAGCTGCTCGTCGTAGATGGAGAAGGCATACTGCTGGACGATGACGGCGAACGCAAATGCCATGGCAACGATAAGGCTGATAAGAAGGGAAAGCTTATTTTTGATTTTCATATTTTTATAGATCGTCATCCATTTTTGCACGGCAACGTCTCCTTGCGCTGGTCCTAAAATGTTGTGTACACATTATGTACCGGGTTGTAAACGCTGTCAATACGTGCGAGGTTATTCCAACACCCGGGATAATCGGGGCGGCTCTTCTCTAATTAGTCGGTTATTTGAACATGGAGGACGGTTACTTGAATGTATGTTCGGCGGTTACCGTTCCATAATGGACTTAGATGAAATTCAACCGGGAGAGGTGAAGTTCGTTGCAAAACATGTATAAATTCGATTTCGGTACGGAAGCGCCAGGCCATGAACATATCAAAATAACCGCCGAGACCTTATATAGTCCCGAGCTTGGCTACGGATTCCATTCCGTATCCAGCATATCTGCCGTGAATCGGGCGGGGGGAGAGGCATTAACGGGAGATTTTATCATCCCGCTGAACGCAGCGTTTCAGGTCGATGTCTCGGATGGCCTGTACACCTTGCATCTATTGATTGGCGATGCCTGGTTTGATACGGAAACCTCCATTCGGGGGACGGAAGGGCAAATGCTGCTCGCTGGGAAACTCATCCCGGCAGGCCACTTTGAACGTTACAGTATGACGGTGCCAGCGGTTCAAGGGAAAATCGTACTGTACTTTTCTGGACGGGCTCCCCGAATTAACGCATTGGAAGTGCTGCCTGCTCCGCATGCGTGCCAGGTGTTTCTGGCGGGGGATTCGACGGTAACAAACCAGCCCGCGGACGGCTATCCTTATGCCGGGTGGGGGCAAATGCTGCCCGCATTCATAAAAGCGGATGCGGCCGTGAGCAATTATGCACGTTCCGGCCGAAGCTCCAAGAGCTTTATTGCGGAGGGAATCCTGGAGCAAATCCGGGAGAAGATGAAACCCCATGATTATATGCTGATTCAGTTTGGCCATAACGATCAGAAGCGCGACGAGGGAAGGTATACGGAACCTAACTCGACATACAGGGAGTTTTTAACACGGTACGTGGACGTTTGCAGGGAGAAACAGGCGACTCCGATCCTGGTTACCCCTGTTCACCGCCGTTACTTTGATGGCAAGGGAAGGCTGAAGGACACGCATGGTGATTATGTAACGGCCGTTCGGGAGCTGGCCGCGGAGGAGCAGGTGCCCTTGGTCGATTTGGCGGCGCTGAGTCTGGAGTATTTTAACCGGCTGGGTCCGGAAGGGACCAAATCCGTGTTTATGTGGGGGAGGCCGGGGGAATTTCTTCGGTTCCCGCAGGGGGTAATGGACAATACCCATTTTCAACAGCGCGGAGCGGCCCAATTGGCCGATATGGTGGTTGGCGGTTTGAAGGCGCTTGGACTCCAGCCATTGTCCCTGTTTCTGCGGTAACATGCCGGGTCCCGAACCTGAAAAAGAGGAACTTTGGCACCCGCAGCGAATCTATTCAAAACACCCTAAATCATACGAGCGAGGAGCGAAACGCATGTCAAAAGGTGAAAAGCAATGGATTATTCCCGATGGGTATATCCCTCCTGAAAGCAGCGGAGAACTAACCAGTCATGAATCCGTCTGTGTGTTGAACTTAACCGAGCAGGACGTAGTGGTTACGATTCATGCTTACTTCGAGGATCGTGACCCATTGCTGGGAATGGAAACCATCGTGCCAGCAAGAAGAACCAAGCACATACGGACCAGCTCCCTTCGAACGGGTGACGGGCAGGGTATTCCTCCGGGTATTCCCTATGCCATGGAAGTTACAAGCAGTGCACCTGTGTTTGTTCAATACAGCCGACTCGATTCCACTCAGGCCGAGAATGCTTTAATGAGCGTGATGG
This sequence comes from Bacillus sp. FSL K6-6540, assembly GCF_038007545.1. Classification (NCBI taxonomy): domain Bacteria; kingdom Bacillati; phylum Bacillota; class Bacilli; order Caryophanales; family Bacillaceae; genus Bacillus; species Bacillus sp. FSL K6-6540. The sequence goes on along the minus strand of NZ_JBBOXH010000001.1, from coordinate 4,947,105 downwards.
CATACCCGGTAACCCAAATTTCAAAGTAGGTGGATGCATGGTACATACGGTGACGTATTCTAAAGAGCCTCCTGAGGACGTTCATGAACTGGAAGCTCTATATGATGCGCTGGAGTGGAACTCCATAAATTTATCCGCTGCCGAATTGAATACCATATGCAGGCAGAGCTGGTATGCCGTCTATGCGTACGACGGACAGCGATTGGCAGGCATGGGGCGCATCATTTCCGATGGGGTCATAACCGGCGTTATATGCGGATTAGGCGTACATCCGGAGTATCAGTCCAGAGGGATTGGCCGACAGATCCTTCATCGATTGGTTGAACATTGCGAGAAGTCCCGGGTCATCCCGCAGTTGATGTGCGAGGAAGGGCTGGAACCGTATTATGAGAAGCTGGGCTTTCAGCGATTCACCATTGGGATGAAGAAGAATATACGGCGATAGACGAAAAAGGACCGCAGGGCGGTCCTTTTTCGCATGTTGGTTATTGGTTATATGAGATTTAAAATTTGGCGTCTTTGATCATTTCGTAGACTGTTAGGGAATCCTCACGAACTTCCAATGCAATCACGGTATCGTCCTTTTGGAAAAAGTGTACATGTCCCATTTGTTTTTCTTCCAATTGGGTCCAACCTGCGGCTTGGATCTCTTGGAAGTAGCGCTTAGGCGTGGCCAAGCCCTGTTCGCCGCCGATGCCCTTCACCTCGTATTCAGCGCCGTTATCTATATTAGGATTCTCAGGTTCCGGAATGGTCTTCATTAGCGCTGCACTTTCCGGGATTGGAAAGTCGTCATCAACGGACGAAGGCTTGTATCCGTCGACGGGCTCCTCGTATCTGGGCGTACATCCGACCGCAAGCAGGAACAGTGGCAGCACAATAATGGCGGTTAAGTATTTTTTCATATGCATCGCTCCTTATATGTAAGGAACGCCGCAAAGCTGGAAAAAGTTGTGGATCTTTTTACAAAACTGACGATCGAATCCTCGAATCACTATGCCAATTGCGCGGATCATTGAAAAAATCTTACTAGACCCGTTGCTGCTGGATACGCAGGAGGGAAATAATGTTAAAATAGTTTTAGTCGAATATAGGCTGAGTTGCGATTTCCGTGCCGGTCCCGGTAAGGAAGGTACATAGAACCAAGAAACGAAGGTGATGGATATGTTTCAGAATGTCCCGCATTTGCTCATCGCGGACCTTCCCGGTTATTCACCGGATATTAGCCGCTTGCTGTCGATGATGAATTATGCCAGGTTCACGACGCTGCAGGAGGTCAAGGATTTAACCATGGAGCAGCTGCGGAAATGGGGTCCTGGCCTGAATCTGGGAGATGAAGGCAGAGCCGCGATTCGAGGCCGTGAACTCAATTATTATATCGAGCGGTTAAACGAAGTCCGAAACCGGACGTTCGAGCTGTTCCGGTCGGTTACGGATGAATGGCTCTACATCGAGCAGCCATTCTGGTATAACAAGCACGCAAATTATTATTTTATGTGGTTCCACGTCTTTGAGGACGAAATCAACCATCGTGGGCAAATCCGTCTTATTCGAAAGAAGCTGCCTCATGCAGTGAGTTAGGAGTACTTCATGCAACTGCTAATTGTCCGTCATGCGCAATCACACGACGGCACGATAGCGGCCTTTCGCCGATACTTGGGGGAGGATGTTACATGCCAGGATTTTTTGGGTGAAACGGGCTCCTATTCGGTGAAGATCTGACCAAAACTAGCGATTCTCTTTAACGATAGAGTAGTCGGGGGTACCATGATTTTTTATATGAGGTGATTGGATGATGAAGCCACTGTCCGTAGGAATTATCGGGACGGGATTTGGCAGAACGGTTCATGCTCCTATTTTTCAGATGCACCCCGGGTTTCATGTGAAATCCATTGCTAGTGTCCATCGACAACGCACGGAGGACCGCTCGTTGAATGGAATTCCAATTTACAGGAATTGGCGTGACATGCTGGATAGTGAGCAGTTGGATCTGGTATCGATCGTATCTGCACCTGGCCATCATTATGAAATGACGATGCTCGTCCTGCAGTCCGGCTACCATGTCCTGACGGAGAAACCTCTGGGCATGAATACGGAGCAAACGTTACAAATGCTAAGAGAGTCAGAACGGCTGGATCGACAAGCTTTCGTTAATTTTCAATGGAGATGGGCCCCGATTAGGCAACGAATCAAACATATATTGATGGGCAAAGAGCTGGGAGATATTCAGCATATCAAATATCACGGGAGTTTCTCTGGATACTCCGTTCTGACGGAGTCATATCGGGGGTGGGAAGCACGAAGTGAGAATGGCGGAGGATTCCTGTTCGCGGTGGGTTCCCATATGGTTGATTCACTGATATGGTGGATGGGCGAAGAGATAACGGAAGTGTACGGCGATTTGAAAACTCAGATCCCCTCTTATCATGGGGATGCCGGGATTGAGATTAGGGATGTGGATGATGCGTTTACCTTCACGGGACGATTTAAAGGTGGAACTTCGCTTGTTGTGGATGTGTTTTTTCCGGGAATCCGCGGCATGGGTTGGACGTTGGAGATTTACGGGACCAAGGGAACGCTGATCATGCGTGATGACCGCACCCTTGAATGCAGCTTTGGCGGTGCATTTGAATCGATCGATATCGCCCTGGTTCAACCCCCGGCAAATCTGGAAGCTCCGGCATTACACTATTATAACGGCTTCTATCAAATGATAGATAGCATATACCACAGTTTAACTGGAAACACCCCAATAGATTTACCGACTTTTGCTGATGGGCATAAGGCCCAGGCCGTTCTTGACGCGGTGCGGCTTTCGTCCGAGACGTGCAGTCGAATCAACGTTGACTATGGATCAATGCCATGATTCGGTAAAGTCTGCAGTAAAACTCGAAGGAGGCGGAAGCACATGACTCAGCGTCGTTTACAGATAGGCATGTGGGATCAGTTTACGGAAGAGCGATGGGAACGGCTTGCGGACAAACATATCAGCGGGATGGAAATATGCAGCTTTCCGAATCGGGAGGCGTTGGTTGAGGTCAGCGATTTTTGCCGTAACCAGCGGATCGCGTTCGGTGTTCATGCCCCGATTCTTCGTGAAGGGGGATATCGGTTGCCTCAAGTCAATGCACCCGAACCCGAGATCTTTCGGGAAGCGCTTGAACAAATCTCGGCCGAGGTTCGGTTAGCCTCCAGTATAGGGGCAGATTATATGCTGTTTCATTATCCGTTTTATCCGATCTTTCAGGAGCCTTTCACGCCGTACCCGAGACTTCCTAGCCCCGAGGAGCGTTACAGTTACAGCCAATTGGGCAAAGAAAGATTCCGGGAAATGTCGAAGATGTTATTTGAGTTTCTCAGTGAACTCCAGCTTCGCTATGGGCAGCGCATTGTGCTAGAGCATGATTTCTTTGGAGATTACGGGGATGTGCTGATCGATAGCTTTCACGCTTATCCCGACATCGGGTTTGTGCTGGATACGGCCAGGCTTGATATAGCTCGCAGGGCCTTTCAAGGTTTTGATCCATACCCGTTTCTCGATCGGATGGCGTCCCGGATTTATTTGGTCCATTACAGTAACGTATGGTACGAAAAGGACAAGTTCACGCATCATCTGCCGGTGCTGCCGGAGCATGATCATGATTCGAACTATGGAGAAGCCTACGCCTATTTGCAATACGTTGCCGCCCGTAATTCACGGTTCCATGTGACGTTTGAACATAACGCAAGCCTGATCACTCGGCAGCAATTGCAGCAGATCTATGACCAGACGGCATTCATGCTTCAAGAGCAGGGAGGGCACGTACTAATTCGGCCGTAAACGCGATAGACATATAGGGAGAAACAGACTGCAGATTCAATCGGTGACATGATATGGCACGACTTAGCTTGCACCTCAGTGGGGAGGAACCCTCTATGATACAGAGCTTGATCGTTGTGTTTGTCCTGACGATGATTATTCATACGGCGGAGACGTTGTCATACTCTGCGAGATATGCCGGAGTGAAATTGAACAAAATTGCGGTGGCGTTATCCTTGACCGGAATCATTGTGCTGGTTTCCAGAACGTCCAACCTGGTTCAAGCTCCGCTGACGGGGAAATTCGTGGATTATGCAAAAGTGGATCCTTCGTTTTACGTGCTCTCCTATTTCAGGGCGATATTGCTGGCCGCATCCATCGGAACGATTGTCGCGATCGCATTGTTTCCTACCTTCGTCAATCTGTTCAGCCGAATTATCAGTAAGCTGGAGGTCGCCGGATCCATACCGAAGCTTGTATCGAGCGTGACCATCGGTCAGCTCAAGAATACGCGACATTACATCAGGAAGCCGAATCTGAAGTGGAGCCAGTTTCGTTACTTAGGCGTACCTAAACGGTTTATTTTGCTGAATATCGTGGTTACGGCTTTTTACACGGTGGGTGTCCTGGCATCCCTGTATGCCGCACATCTCGTTCCCCAGTACAGCACCATGGCCTCCCAAGCGTCCGGACTGATCAACGGGATTGCAACGATTATCTTAACGATATTTATCGATCCCCAGCTTGGTTTGATTACGGACAAAGCCACCCGTAATGAGGAAGCGAGGGAACAGCTGGGCAAAGTGTATACGATGCTGATGGTTTCGCGGTTTTTCGGAACGATGCTGGCCCAGCTCGTGATTATTCCGGCGGCTTACGTCATCAGTGAGATTGTGAAATGGATATAAAGACGGCGGTATTGGTTAGAAAACAAGAACGAGAGAGGAGGGGGGATCATGATGACGCGTAGACGTCTGGCGATGGAATCCGTGCTGTTTCCCGCAGCGATATATATAGGCTATTTTGCATTTATGATGCTGCAAGGGATGGTGCTAACAAAGAGACATGCGCAGGATCTGGATCTGACCAAGCAATATGAACGGATGGAAACCCTGCAGACCCAGGTAAGGTTTGGAATGATGGAGCAGAGCAGCGGGTGGCAAACAGCAGCAGCGATCGGAGGCTTCGTTCTATTGGGCGGCTTATATGGTTGCATAAGATGGCAATGGACCAAACGGAGATCGCAGTCATAAATTTGAGGTCTTAGAGCACAAACCCTGTCATGGATTTTCGTCCAAGGCGGGGTTATTTATGTAGGTGGAATTTCCGTCGTTCGCGTGGAGTTTAGAATCAAGAATAATCGCCCCGAATCCTTCCGTGGATTGCTAACTCGAGGGGCTTAATCCCTTATTAAGCCGGATGATTGGGTGACCCAATTATCCGGTTTTTGCTGCCTTATAGGTCAAAACTACCGTGATTTTATCGATGAAAGCGCTATTTTTATGCTTGACAGCCTATTCAGATGCGTTTATGCTAAACGTGCGGTTAATTGGATCACCCAATTATCGTTTGCGCAAGTAGGGATAGAGAGGGTAGTCATATGACCATTAAGAAGATTAAATATCATCGGGTGTACGAGGATGTTATCGAACAGATCAAGAATCTGATTCTGGAAGGGAATCTGGCTCCGGGTGATGTCCTGCCGACAGAACGGGAGTTGGCCCAGTCCTTCGGCATTAGCCGCGGAACATTGCGGGAAGCCTTTCGTATTCTGGAGCGTGAGGGCTTGATTGAAGCCAGACCGGGCGGCGGACGTTTCCTGAGCAAAGCACTGGATGTAGCCGAGGATCGAAGCCGCATTCTGGACAATATTGAACGCGCTACCATTATAGAATTGTTGGAGGCGCGGGAATTGTTCGAGACGGGAATCGTGGAGCTGGCGGCAAAGCGCGCAACCGATGAGGATATTGCCGAGATTGAAGCCGCCTTCGCGACATGGGGGGAGATCGATCAGAACGCGGAGGATCGCTCGAAGCCGGATCAGGCGTTTCACCTGTCGATCGCTAAAGCCACGCATAACGTAGTCCTTGTCAATATGATTGAACTGCATATGGATTTGCTTCAGCGGACGCTGAGCAAAACAGCGCAGATTCCGGGGCGAAAGAGCGAGGTCTACGAAGAACATTTACTTATTATGCAAGCCATTAAGGAACGGGATCCGGTAAAAGCGAAGCTGGCTTTGCTGAACCATCTTAGCCGGGTTAAAGAAAACATACAGAAAAACCACATTCATGTTTAAGAGGGGGGGAAAATGCACCCCCTTTTAGCACAAATTGGATAATCCAATTATCCAATGGTCATGGGTGAATATGTGGGTAGAGAGGGACTGCAGATGAATACAGACATTCGAATTCTATCACCCTGCGGCATGCTGGGATATGGCTTTCCTGAACAATCCTTTATGAACGGATTGGCGTTTGAACTGCACGGCATCGTCGTGGATGCAGGATCTACGGATGGCGGACCGCATAAGCTGGGCGCCGGCGTATCGATCGTCAGCAAGCGCGCGGTTAAGAAAGACCTGGACATCATGATTACCCAGGGTTTGCCTCGGAACATTCCGATTATCATCGGATCGGCCGGCGGCTCGGGAGCAAGGACCCATGTGAACTGGACGCTGGATATCATTGATGAGATTTTGGATGAGCGGGGTCTTCAGGCCAAGGTGTCCGTTATCTGGGCGGATTTTACGCAGGAGGAAATCCATCTGGCAAGCGAAGAAGGGAGAATCAAGGGACTGAGCCCGAACATTCCGCCACTGACCCGCGAGCGGATTGATTCCACGAACAGCATCGTTGCCCAGATGGGACACGAGCCTATTGTGGAAGCGCTTAAACAAGGGGGAGACATCATCGTATGCGGCCGGGCTTATGATCCGTCCCCATTCGCGGCGATCGGGATCTATCATGGCAAGGACCCGGGGCTATCCTATCATCTGGGAAAAATATTGGAATGCGGCGCACTGTGCGCCGAACCTGGCACAACCAAGGACAGCATTCTTGGCACGATCAGCGATGATTCGTTTACCGTTCAATCGCTTAACCCGAACCGGACGTGCAGCCCGACCAGCGTTGCCGCCCATACCTTCTATGAGAAGGAACATCCGTATATCCTGCATGGTCCCGGATTCACGCTTGATTTGGAGAATTGCCGATTCGAGGAAGTGGAAAAAGGCGTCGTTCGCGTGACGGGCAGCAGGTACCTTCCGGCGGAGAAATATTTCATCAAGCTGGAAGGCGCAAGACGCGTCGCGTATCGGACCTTTGTGGTCGCAGGGATCCGGGACCCGATCCTGATCGGGAAGCTGGAAGAGGTTGAAGAATATGTGCGCAACCAGGCGCGGGAATATTACCGGGAAATTCCGGAATCGGATTATCGGATTCAATTCTACAACTACGGCAAGAACGGCGTTCTCGGAAGCAAGGAGCCCGAGTCGTTCGACGGGCACGAGATCGGCGTCATGTTCGAAGTGGTGGCCAAGACGCAGGAGTTGGCAAACAGCATATGCGCGACGGTGCGTTCCACCTTCCTGCACTACGGCTACGAAGGCCGGAAATCAACGGCAGGCAATCTCGCGTTTCCATTCGCGCCAAGCGACATCGAGTTCGGTCCTGTGTATGAATTCTCCGTCTACCATCTGATGGAAATGAAAAATAATGCTTTTCGTATAGAGCATCGATAAGGAGGATCAAACCATGACTCAACTCGGCGATTTGGCGAAGGTGCTGCGAAGCAAAAACTCGGGCCCCTTCGAAATTACATTAGACGTGTTGTTTGATTCCAAGGAGCAATATGACAGAGTGAAACAGTCCGGCATCATATCGAAACGGACCATATGCGAGCTGTATCAGATACGGGAGGAGCAGATTCATCATCTGGTGTTTTTCGACCAGGCGCTGGGTTTCAAGATCACGATGTCGCGGGACATATCGTCGGGTAGCGTCGGCGACCGCGACGTGTACGGTGCCCAGCAGCATGCTCCCCTCATGAAGTTATCCGTCGAACATGGGGAGGAGGGGTAATCCATGAAGGTGTTAAGACGCTTAAGGCAGGATTGGGTATTATACGCAATGCTGTCGCTGCCTCTGCTCTACTTTTTTGTTTTTCACATCATTCCGCTGTACGGCATGAAACTCGCCTTTCAGGATTACCGGATTCTTGGGGATCATGTTTGGGTCGGGTGGAAGCACTTCAAGACGTTGTTTAGCTCCCCCGCCTTCACAAGCGTGCTGCAGAATACCATTATCATCAGTTTGATGAAAATCGTATTCGTGTTCCCGATTCCGATCATGCTGTCGCTTCTGATTAATGAAGTTCGGAGCTCGAAATACCGCAAATATGTGCAATCCGTGGTTTATCTGCCGCATTTCCTGTCTTGGGTCGTGATTGCCGGGATCTGGATCAGTCTCTTGAACCCAGCCGAAGGCGGAGTCAATTTGATTGCGAATTTCTTTCAACTGCCATCGGTGGATTACATGACCAGCAAGGAGCATATCCGTTGGGTGCTCGTATTCTCCGAAATCTGGCGAAGCGCGGGTTGGGATTCCATCATTTATTTGGCAGCCATCATGAAGATCAGCCCAGGATTGTATGAAGCAGCCAAGATCGACGGGGCGACCCGGCTGCAGCAGATGAGGTACATCACGCTTCCTCATTTATACAGCACAGTTGTAACCGTCTTCATTCTGAATCTGGGCTTCTTCATGAATGCTGGTTTCGATCAGGTGTTTAACTTTATGAACGATTCCATCATCAGTGTGGTCGATATTCTGGATACGTATGTGTACCGGATCGGTATCGGAAACGGACAGTTTGCTTATGCAACCGCGGCGAGCCTGTTCAAGGGCGTGATCGGCATCATTCTCATCCTGGGCACGCATTTCATATCGAAGCGCTTCTCGGGCAAGGGCGTCTGGTAAAGGAGGGATTTACGATGAGACGGCTTGAAATTTCCAAAATCGTCATTTATCTGATGTTGTTTGTATTTACGCTCATGGTCTTGGTTCCTCTCCTGAATCTGCTGGCGCTGTCTCTAACCGACCCCGGCAAAGCCCATCTGATGGGCGGTCTGGACATCATTCCGAAGGGATTCTCAACGATCAATTACCAGCTGTTGTTGTCCAATCCCTTGATCACGGGCAGTATTCTGAATTCGGTATGGATTACCGTGGCAGGCACATTCCTGAATCTGCTGCTGACCTCCATGGCAGCGTACGTGCTGGCGAGAACCGAGTTTATCGGCAAAAAGGTCGTGTTGTTTTTCCTGATCGTCATTATGGTATTCGAGCCGGGCATGATTCCCGAATACCTTCTCGTGAAGGATCTCGGACTGATGAATACGTTAACCTCGCTGATCCTGTACAAAGCGATCAACGTGTACTATCTCTTTATTCTGATGCGGTTCATTCAGGACATTCCGGAGGAGATTCTGGAGGCATCCCGAATCGACGGCGCAGGCCATTTCCGCTTGTACAGCCGCATCATCCTGCCGCTCTCCAAACCGGGGCTGGCGACCTTGGGCTTGTTCTACGGAGTGTACCACTGGAATGAATATTTCCGGGCGACGCTCTATATTTCGGACCCGACCAAATGGCCGCTGCAGGTCGTGCTCAGACAGTTTGTTGTCCGTAAGGACAATACGTCACTGATCGGGAACCAGAACATGTTCGACAGCTCGATCAATTTTGATTTCGCTTCCCTGCAGGCAGGTACGATCATGATTGCGATTGTGCCGCTGTTATTCCTATATCCGTTCATTTTGAAATATTACGCCAAAGGCGAACTGGAGGGCGGAGTCAAGGATTAAGCTAAGGAAGGCAGCTTAACTTAAGGCATGAATGTTCAAATTCAAAAAAGGGGAGAAAGATGAACATGAAAAAATTAAGCCTGTTATTCATCGTTGCCATGCTGGTTATGGTCATGTCGGCATGTACATCGAATTCGAAGACGCCGGGAGCGGGCCAAACCGAGCCCGGGACCGCGCAGCCTGAAGGAAGCGGTGATCCGGTTACACTGAAGATCGTGTACAAGGATGAAGGAACGGCGAATCCCGTTTCCGTTAAATTCTTCGAGACCTTGGAGAAATCCCTGGCCGAAGACGAAGGCTTAAACGTGAAATTCGAGCTTGTGGATCTGGCACAGGGCAGTTATGCCGAGAACCTGAATCTACTGCTGTTGGGCGGAACCATTCCGGATATCATCTACTTCCAAGGCGGCGACCAGCAAATTGCCGAACAAGGCCTGCTCGAGGATCTGACGCCTTACATTGAAAAATCCACTTACATTAAGGATATCATCGAGCCGCATAACCAAACGCGGATGGCAAGCTATCCGTATCTGCTGTGGATCAAACCGCTCGCACCGAAGACCCCGGTCATCCGGGCCGACTGGTTTAATGCCATGGATAGCTCCAAGGCCCTAATGGAGAATCCGACCGTCGACAATTATTACGCCTTCTTTAAGGAATTGGTGGAGAAGAAGCCGGGTGAAGGCAAGCCGAGTTACGCGCTGACGGCAGCAGGCGATATTGCCGAGATCAACTTCATTTTCAATACGGCTTTCGGTTTGGATACGACTTGGCTTAAGAAGGAAGACGGCACTTATGAGTACTCCAAGGTTTCCCAGAATGAAAAAGAAAAGCTGACGTTCTACAACAAGCTCTACAAGGAAGGACTGCTGGACCCGCAATTCATTACGAAGCAGTGGGATACGAAGGAAGATGCCTTCTATAAAGGGGAAGCTGCCGTTATTACGGGCACGGCCGGCAAAATCATCGATTTGTATGACGGAAGAATGCAGGAGCTCGGCGGAGAAGACGCTAACCTGATCGTGCTGCCGCCTGCCAAGGGTGAAGCTCAAGGCTTCGGGGCAACCGACGTAACGAAGGAATCCAGAGGACTTGCGATCTCTTCCCAGTCGCCGCATAAAGACGTGGCGTTCAAGGTCTTTGATTACCTTGCAAGTCCGAAGGGGCAAATGCTGGACCGTCTCGGTTTCGAAGACGAGCATTATAAAGTCGTTGACGGCGAGATCGAGCTGAACGAGAAATATTACAGCGAATGGTATGCGCGTTTCTGGGAGCCGACCGAGATCAAATCCGAAACGCCTTTGAAAACGCCGCTATTGGGTGAGCCTGGAACCGAATCGTTGAAAATGGCTGGCGATTTCTACACGGAAGACAATAATTTCATCATCCCTGAGCAATTCATTGCGAACTGGGATGCGATGAACAATCTGTACAAGGAATATTCGACGGACTTTATTACAGGCAAGAAGGATTTGTCCCAATTCGACCAATTCGTTGAAGCCTGGAATGCTGCAGGCGGAGCAGAGATAACGAAATACGCCAACGAAAACATCAAGTAAGGAGCCTATAACTATGACTTCGTTTCGTGACCGGGTGAGGGGCGTGGTGATATCCACCGCGCTCGGAGACGCAATGGGAGCTCCAATCGAGAAATTGACGTACGGGGAGATCAAGTCCAAGTACGGACGCGTGGAATCCCTCATGACAAGATGGCATAAGATGGACCTGCCCCCCGACGTCCGGCTTGGCCGGGTAAGGGGCGATGGCATTGTCACGGACGATACGCTGATGACCATTGCGCTTATGAACGTGTATCTTACCGAGGGCAGGCATCTGGATGCCTATGATATGGGCAACGAGTTCGTGAAGGAGATAGCGTTCCGCAAGACGTTTGTCCCTGAGCTGAATGAGGAGACGCTGATTATTGACCGATTGTTCTATCCGGAAAAATACATCTTCATGCGTCATGTGCTGGCCAATTGCGATCCGAGAGAAGGCGGCATCGGGAATATGGTGAACTGCGGGGCGGCGATGTACATCGCCCCGATCGGGATCGTCAATGCGGGCAACCCCAAAGCGGCTTATGATGAAGCCATCCTGTTTGCGATGGGTCATCAGATCAGCTACGGCCTGGAGGCCGCGGGCGTTCTGGCTGCTTGCGTGGCGAAGGCGTTCGAGCCGGGGGTGAGTGTGGACGACATTGTCCACACCGCCATCAGCCTGGCAAAGGACGGCACAAAAGCTGCCATTGTGGAAATGACGCAAGCCGCCCGCGAATTGCGTCATCAGCGGGATGACATGGACAAAGTGATCGAGGTATTGCAAGCGATCATGCTTAAATATTCGCCGATGGGCGATGACGTGAGCCGCCATATCGACAAGGTCGGCATCCCGAGCAACCATTATACGCCAAGCCGTCTATGGTCGATTGAAGAGCTGCCGATGGCACTGGCGTTCATCGTGCTCAATGACGGAGAGTACTACCGTTCGATTTTGGACGGGGTTAACTCCGGGCGCGATACGGACTCGATCGGTGTTATGGCCGGGGTGATCCTGGGCGCCATGTATGGCAGCGAGGTCATCCGCAAGGAAGATATCGAACAGCTGAATAAGGTGAATCGTTTGGACCTGTGTGCCATCGCCGACCGGTTCAGCGGCATTGCCGCGAAAATCATCGAGGAGGATCTCCGCATCAATGAATCTCGGAAGAATATTGTAAGCCCATAGTTTTTTGCAAGCCATTGGAACTCAGCGGATGTAGAGGAATGGTTGTTACAGGAGGGAGAGCAAATGATACCTAAACATTATGTAGAGACGGTATATGCGGGATTCATCGGCATGAACATTGGCATAAGGCTCGGTGCTCCCATCGAACCGGTAGCTTGGACGTATGAACGCATTCGGGACGTATACGGCGACATCCGGGATTACGTGAAGCCGTACAAAACCTTTGCCGCGGACGATGACGCAAACGGTCCGGTTTTCTTTATACGCGCGTTGTATGACGATGCGACGGACCGTGAGCTCACACCGGAGGATGTGGGCAAGGCATGGCTCAATTACGCTAGGGAAGGGATCGGCATGTTCTGGTGGGGCGGCGAGGATATCAGTACCGAGCACCGCGCCTATGTGAATCTGCGCAAAGGCATCCCGGCCCCTCGTTCCGGTTCGATCGAGGTCAACGGCACGGAGATGGCGGAGCAGATCGGCGGCCAGATCTTCATCGATTCCTGGGGCCTGCTGTTCCCGGGGCAAGCGGAGAAAGCGGCGGATTACGCGGAAAAAGCGGCCAGCGTCTCCCATGACGGCAACGGGCTGTATGGCGCCCGCTTCATGGCCGCTTGCATAGCCAAAGCCTTTAATGCTTCATCCATGGATGAGATTATCGCGGAAGGCCTGCGCATGATTCCGGATGACTCCACCTATGCGCGCGTGGTCCATGCGGTGATGGACTTCCACCGGGAGCAGCCTTCCGATTTCCGCGCTTGCCGCCAGTATTTGGAGGACCACTGGGGATACGATAAATATACGGGCGTATGCCACATTATCCCGAATGCGGGCGTGTGCGTGCTTGCCCTTCTGTATGGCGAGGGAGATTATGCGCGCACGGTCGAGATCGCTTCGATGTGCGGCTGGGATACCGATTGCAACGCAGGCAATGTGGGAACGATCCTCGGCGTTTACGGAGGTCTGGCGGGAATCCCGGAACATTACCGCAAGCCGATCAATGACTTCATCGTGGCTTCCAGCGTGTCAGGCTATTTGAATCTGGTCGATTTTCCGACATTCGCCAAAGAGCTTGCACTGCTTGGCTATCGCCTTAACGGAGAGAAAGCACCTGAAGAGCTGGTTCGCCGGGTGAAGCAGGGCGAGGTATACTTTGATTTCGACCTGCCGGGATCTACGCATGGCTTTCGGACGAGTAATTCGTTCAAGACGCCTGTCTTGCGCCACTCCACCAAGAATGCCTATGATGGCAGAGGATCTTTGGAAGTCGTCTTTGATCGACTGGTGGAAGGGGACAGCAGCAAGATTTATTATAAACCGTTCTATCGCCGGGCGGAGTTCAACGATGAGAAGTATAAGCCGACCTTTGCGCCGCTGGCCTATAGCGGACAAACCGTATCCGCCCACATTTATGTGGATCAGTGGGAAGGCGAACCGGTTACCTTGACTCCGTATGTGCGCAACACCTATACGCAGGAGGACGTGCGTTTGGCTGCGTTGACTCCCATGTGCGGAGAGTGGAACGCGGTGCAATTCGTCATTCCGGATACGGATGGTGCCATGATCGATGAGATCGGCTGGATCTTGGAGAGCCCGTCGCCGCTCTTGAACCGTGCCATCGGAAGTTTGTTCGTCGGGCAATTCCGCATCACGGGGGCTTCAGACTATACGATCGATTTTGCCAAGCAGGCCAAAGAGTTCGCTTCCGTCACCCCATTCTCGCATCATCGAGGGAAATGGGAGCTGCGTGACGGTGCCCTGCATTGTTCCTCAGAAGGGGATACCTCCTCCTATTCCGGCAATTATTATGCCGGAGATATGGAGATTGAGGCGACCATCAAACCGATATTCGGCACCAGCCATGGTGTTATTGCAAGGGCGCAAGGCGTCATGCGTCATTATCTAGCCGGCTTCGACGGCCCGAACTCCGTATCGTTTATCAAACAGGATTTCGGGATCAAGCGTTTGATTACGGCAAAATACGATTGGGCATTGGGTAAAGAATACCGCCTGAAGCTGGTGTCCGAGAGGGACAGGTTCATCTTGTATATTAATGGAGAGAATGTGCTGGAATGCAAGGAATCTGCCTATGCTCACGGCATGTTCGGTTTTGGTTGTCTGGAGGATGGCGAGAACGAGATCAAGGAAGTTCGCGTTCGTACATTCGAGCCGAAGCCGGTTTAACAGAAGGGAGCGGGTTAACTTTGCGCAAGCTGGTTGTCATTGGAAGCATCAATATGGATGTTGTGAGTAATGTAGCGCAGTTTCCCCAGCCGGGGGAGACGATTCATAGCAGGGACGCACAGTTTTTTCCCGGGGGCAAAGGGGCAAATCAGGCTGTGGCCGCAGCCTTGGCAGGTGCCGATTGCAGCATGGTCGGCGCCGTGGGCCTGGATCCTTTTGGAAGCACTTTGGTTGCTTCCTTGGAGGAGCGCGGCGTTGGCGTCTCGTCCGTTCTCACCAAGGCAGGCACATCGGGAATCGCGATCATCACGGTCAACGAAGAAGGCGAGAACTATATCGTGCTCTCGGAAGGAGCCAATGGGCGGCTGACCGAAGAGGATGTTGCCGCCGAAGTGAACTGGGACGGCGTACATGCGGTGCTGCTGCAGAATGAAATTCCGTGGCAGACGACACAGCATGTCATCCGATCGGCCAGCAAGGCAGGCGTTCGCGTCTGGCTGAATCCGGCCCCCGCGCGAACGATTCCGCACGA
This sequence comes from Bacillus sp. FSL K6-6540, assembly GCF_038007545.1. NCBI lineage: Bacteria > Bacillati > Bacillota > Bacilli > Caryophanales > Bacillaceae > Bacillus > Bacillus sp. FSL K6-6540. Next base: position 4,931,997 of record NZ_JBBOXH010000001.1, on the reverse strand, counting down.
GGTGTTTCCGCTGCTGGATACATTGATTGTAAACGAAACAGAAGCAGGCGTGGTTAGCGGGCTGAGGGTGGAGGACGCAGCTTCGGCCGAGGCTGCTGCAGCATCGATCATCGGAAGAGGCACCTCCAACGTGATCATCACCCTTGGCGAGTTAGGGTGCTTCTATGGGAATGCACGCGGAGAGCGTTTTAACGTTCCGGCTTTCCGCGTCAAACCCGTGGATACCACGGCGGCAGGGGATACCTTCATCGGTGCTTATGCGGCAGCTTGCACGGAGGGGCTGGATACGGAAGCAGCCCTGCGGTTTGCGACCGCAGCTGCTGCATTGACGGTGACCCGTCCGGGTGCTCAATCCTCCATACCGGCTAAGGAAGAGATTGTGGCGTTTATGAATACATGAATCATGTTGCTAGAGAGAGGGCGTTTACGGATGCCTTCTCTTTTTGTTAGATAATGCAAGATTCCATGGGAGCTGCCGACATGTTATGCCGAACCCTTTCATATATGTAAGAGTGACGATAATGAATCTATGAAATGGGGGATCTGGCAAATGGCAAAACAAAAAAGAGGCAAATCCTTATGGCACTTACCGACTCGCGCACGCGGCACATGCCCAGTGTGCAAGAGTACCCGGACCAAACTGTTGTATCCTCGGACCAAATCGGACGGTACTGCACTGAAAGTGTGCAAGCGCTGCGACGGTGCATCGCAGGAGCGGGTGGATGCGGCTGTGTAAGCAGCTTCCCGATACAAGGAAGGACTAGAAGTCAGGGATTATTTGGAATATAATAGTTCTATCTAAGAGTGCATAGGCCGTTTTCCACGTGAAGCGGTCTATGCTTTTTTACACGGATCAAGGTTCTCTGGGGCATACTCGCCTATTCGGCGGGGTTCGTAAACGTGAGGAACCTGGGGGTGACACGGTTACAAGAAAGCTGGGATTCATATCAACCATTCATGGGCGGTGAAGGCATGTTAGAGGAACGGTTAAAGGAATACATAAGGCAGCACAAGCCATTGATGGCGGATTTGGGCATCGTTCGGGATTTAGCCCTGCCGCAATGTTATATTGCCGCAGGTTACATTCGAAATTATGTATGGGACATCCTGCATGGATTAGACGGGACGGACCGGCATACCGATATCGATGTCGTTTACTTCGATCCGGATGATGTGTCCGTAGAACGGGATGCTGCCCTGGAACAGCACTTAAGGACCTCGACGGCGAACCCGAAATGGTCGGTCAAGAATCAGGCCAGAATGCATGCCAAGAACGGAGATGAGCCCTATCATTCGACCCATGCAGCGCTAACCCATTGGCCGGAGACGGCCACCGCGGTCGGGGCCAGACTGAACGTCGCAGGGGAGCTTGAGCTTTGCTGTCCTTACGGATTGGATGATTTATTCGCGCTTCGGGTTCGAAGAAGTCCTAACTTTGATAAACGGGGCTATTACTTGGAACGGGTACGCAAGAAACAATGGAAGGATCAGTGGCCGCGTTTAGCGATCATCGAGGATTAGATTAGAGTTTGCCGAGTAAGAGATACGATCGGCAAGGATTTAGGCATTCTTATGTGGAATTTGTTAGAAACCGGCTGATAACGGCAGAAACAAGGGGTTATAACATTGAACATATTCGACCGTGCGCGTGAAAAGGAAAAGTCGTATCACGAGAAATTGTATGAAGAAGCCGTATTGTTTGAACCTGGGAGCTGGTTAGCCAAGCCCGTTCAGACCGTTCTGGATTTTTTGGACTTATTGCCGTTTCAGGATCTGCGGGTACTGGATCTGGGATGTGGCGTCGGGCGTAACAGTATCCCGGTTGCGCAGCGGATCCAATCGGCGAACGGGCAGGTCATCTGCGTGGATTTGCTGCCATCGGCTATCGACAAGCTGGTGCAGTATGCCGCGTTGTACGGCGTAAGCTCAAGCATCGAGGCACTTGCAGCAGACGTAGAGTTTTACGAAATTGCCGAGGCGTCTTATCACTACATCATTGCCTGTTCCTGCCTGGAGCATTTGAGCTCGGAAGAAGCCTTCGTATATAAGGTCAAACAAATGCAGGCTGGAACCGTGGACCAGGGCATCCACTGCCTCATGATGAGTACGGAAGTGAAGGAAATCGATCGGGAGAGTGGTTTGGAGGAAGAGGGTTTAATCGAGTTGAATCTGTCGACCGAAAGGGCCTTTTCCATCCTTGATGAGCTGTATTCGGAATGGGAAATCTTAACGAGGCGGCAGGTGCAGCAGGATATTCAAGAAGTGAAGGAGGGGAGAGACGTTCTTTTCCGAAGTCAATGGATGACCTTCACTGCGAGAAAAGGAGGGGATTGACCATGGTGAAACATACGCATCTCGGCGTTTATGGAATACTGGTTCAGCATGATCATATCCTGTTGATCCAGAAAGCGAGAGGGCCGCATAAGGGGAAGTGGGATTTACCGGGCGGCTCGATCGAGTTCGGCGAAGAGCCGGAGCATACCCTTCAGCGCGAATTTATGGAGGAGACCGGACTTGGTTCAATTAAGGGAAGCATTCGGACGGCCGTCTCTTATACGATCGTGTATCAGTATGAAGCGAATCAGATGGAAGAGCTGCATCATATCGGCATTATTTATGATGTCGAGCTGCTGGATGATCAAGCTAGAATCCAAGCGGACGGTGACGGTCAAGACTCCTTGGGAGCCAAATGGATTCCGATTGACACACTGGGATTGCTGCCGTTAACGCCGTTTGTCGAGATGATGATGGAGCCCGAATTAGAGACGAATCCAGAAGCGGGGATCGAAGAATGACGATGATATATTTTGTGAGACATGCGGAATCCCCATTTATCGAGGGGAAGGAACGGTCTCGTGGATTGTCGGCCCAGGGATCGCTTGCTGCGGAGCGAGTGAAGGAGATGCTGCGGGATGAAGGGATTGACGCGATCCTGTCGAGCCCTTATCAGCGAGCCAAGGACACGGTCCAACCATTGGCGGACGCTTTAGGATTACCGATTGCGGAGCAGGAGGACTTAAGAGAACGGATGGCCGGCGATTTGCAGGGACATTCTTTCCTTGATGCCAAAAAGAAACTGTTCCAGGATTCGGCCTTCTCCTTCCCGGGAGGGGAATCCGGTAAAGCCGCGCAAAGCCGTGCGATCCGGGCCTTCGAGATCATTTTGAATGCATATGGAGGCAAGCGGGTAGCGATCGGGACGCACGGCGATATCATGACACTCATGCTCCAGCATTATGATGAGCGCTTCGATTATCATTTTTGGCTGGGAACCACATTGCCTGATATTTACTGCGCCGAATTTGAGGAAGGGCGGCTTGTGAACCTCGCGCGGTTATGGAGCGAGCATCAAGAGGAAGGATGATAAAAAGGCCAAGAATCTCGATCGATTCTTGGCCTTTAAGTTTAGTTACTATAAATGCGAGTTTATGTAGACTGCCTCGCTGCTTAAAATTTGAAAATATTGATGGTTTTCTGCAGCCGGAAAACGGCGTTATTCATCGCTTCCGCTTCTTCCGCCATCTTCTGGATCGACGAGATGCCTTCGTTCATGGAAGCCGACACTTGCTCCGTTCCGGCAGCGGATTGCTGCGTGATCGCCGATATATTCTGGATCGCGGAAGAAATGCTCTGCGCGCTATCCAGCATGGACTGGCTTTCCTTGGAGAAAGCGGCGATCTGTTCCGAAATATACTGCACGCTGTTTACGATCTCCATAAACACAAGCTCTGCTTCGCGGATCATTTCGGTCTGCTGCCTAACGACCTCCTCATTGATTTTGATGTTTTGGGACGCGTGTTTGATGTCCGATTCGATGCTCCGAACGAGATTGAATACTTCCCGGGTTGAAGACGTGGACTCTTCGGCCAGTTTACGAACCTCCTGGGCGACAACGGCAAAGCCTGCGCCATGCTCGCCAGCTCTGGCCGCTTCGATGGATGCGTTCAGAGACAACAGGTTGGTCTGATCGGCGAGCTCGGAGATCGTCTCCGTAATCTTCGTGATTCCCCTGGCGCTTTGGGCCAGCGCATCGATGGATTCCGAAACCTTGGCCGTCGCCTCAATGTTTCGCTGCATTCCTGCAGACTGCTTGGCCACGGAATCCCTTCCTTGTTCAACCAGTCCCAGCGTTTCGATCGAGCGGGTATTCATTTCCTGGGTCGAATGCGTATAATTGCTGACCTTCTCTTCGATCTCACGGATGGAATGCGTCATTTCGGATACGTCTTCCGAAATTTCGTTGGCGCCGACGGCCAGCTCGTTGGAGGAAAGGGAGACTTGATTCATCACTTGAATAAGCTCCTGGTTTTTGATCGAGATGCTTGAGCTTGACGTCATCACCTGACGGGTGATATCCGAGGTTTCCTGCAATATTTTGCGAAGCTTGTCCACCATGCTGTTGAAGGTTCTGCTCAGATCGTTCATGCCTCCAACCTCCTCCACCTGGAAGGTGAAGTCGCCTTTGGCGATTTTGGCGGAAACGCTGGAGATTTCCGCGAAGGAGTTCGTAAGCGTTTTCTCAATGAGGCGAGAAAGAGGAAAAGTAAGCCCGGTTAGTACCACGACGATGACCACGCCAATGATTGCTTTACCCATCAGAATAAACGCAAGCAGCATGGGTACCGCAAACAAAGCGGCAATAAGATAACAGGCTGCGGTGATTTTTTGAGACATAGGGAGTCTGTTGAACCATGCCATAAGAATGAGTCCTCCTCAACAACATAGGATATATTTACCATGATTATAGCATCGACGGGCTAAACTAGATATAACGAATTGACAAAAAGTGTTGAATTAGGTCGAAAGAACTGAGTGTGATGGGAGTGAGGGGAAGCATAGCCATATGCAGATCCCCTCTTGATGCATAGAGATGAAGCCGGATTATTTCACGGCACGAAATAAGGCGGAAGCGAGATAATCCGTATTATCCAGAATCATGCGGTCATGCTTGAACAGCGTTTCCCAGAGCGCAGCATCGAACAGGAGTCCTTTATCGCGCTGCTCAAACGCATCCAGATGACGGGTTTGCTCTTCCTTTAATTGCTCGTTGAAGTGGTTGTACTCCAAAAATTCAGCCTGCTTAAAACCGCAAGACAAAAGGGCCCCCGCCCATTCTTCCCTCATCATCAGATTAGGAATGCCGAAGAATTCGAGCAGCTCCTTAAGCTTCGGCTCCGGCATCGGCTTATCCAGAAGCAGTTCCCTGTCCAGCAGGACGCCTCCGCGATCCAGAACGCGGTAATATTCGGGCAGCGATTTCGAGGTATCCGTAAATACGGTGACGGATTCGGCCATGATCAGATCAAACCGGTTGTCCTCGAAAGGCAATGCGCATACATCCGCCTGCAGGAACTCCACGTCCATACCCATGGCTTCGGCTCTTGCGCGGGCTTTTTTGATCATATTTTCGTTCAGGTCAATGGCGGTCACTTGATAACCCATCTCCGAAAGATGGCAGGCGGTTCTGCCGGTTCCGCACCCTACCTCCAAAATGCGGCTGCCCGGTTGAATGGGATAATTCTTCAGCATTCTGAGGGTCGCCTCGAATCCTCCCGGGTGGGCACTGCCCATGCCTAATCTGGAGAGCATGTGAATGTAATTCATCTCATCTATCCCTTCTTCCTTATCGTCAATGCGGGTAATCGTTTATTTACCATATGATTCAGGTACGTTTGGGGTTTTTGTTGAATTTAATATTTTGAGCCCTTTTTTGTGGCGGATGAGAGAATTACTGGAGGAAACGGCCATGAGTCTGGAACCGATGGAGGCAGCGATACGCGTCATGCAACGAAATTATCCCCACTGCTTGCTTGCCGTACTTGGCGGCAGCGCGAGCAGTGGTGAATATAATGAACATTCCGATCTGGACATCATCATCATTGAACGGGACGGATATGACTTCAGCAGGAAGACGATCGAGGCGCATGGCTGGATCGCGGAAATATTCATATTGTCCTTATCCTCCTATCGCGAATATTTCGACGAGGGAGTGCTGGCGGCGAATCCGTCTTTGCAGCGGATGGTCGCCGAAGGTACGGTGCTGCGTTCGTTGCCTGAGGGAGAAGAGGTGCGGGCGGATGCCCGGAATGATTTGAATTACGGCCCCATGCCCTTGTCGTCGAGCGATATTGCCGAATACCGCTACATCCTGACCGAGTTTTTGCTGGACTTGACAAGTCCCCGCAGGGAAGGCGAAAAATGGTTTACTGTACACAAAATAGCGTCGACTCTATGCGAATTCGTGCTGAGGGCAAACCGGGAGTGGACAGGTGAAGGAAAGATGCTGTTCCGTTTGTTCAACCGCTATAGCCCAGCCTTGGGGGATCGACTGGAGGCAGCGCTTCTGGCGATTTATCGGGAGGACGATCCTGCGGACCTTATTACATTGACGGAGGAAGCGCTCAGCCCGTACGGAGGCAGGCTGCTGGTCGGTTATGAGGAATAAATAAGCCCTGCATAAAAAAAGAGGGGGGACATTAGCCGTGACGCTCGCCCGCCATAAGCAATAAGATAATAACGTGATTAACTCACGTCATTCTTTTAAATCCAGGAGGGATCTTCATGAGCGGAGCATACGGCGGCGCATGGGGCAATTCAGTAGGAACTATATTGGTTCTCTTTATCCTGCTCGTAATCATCTTGAGTGCTTGGGTTTAAACACCTTCAAAATTCTTGCCTGCAATTGATAAAGGCCCGGCGCGTGCCGGGCCTTTATCTGTTGGAAAGGACCTTAAGCTTTGGCTTTGGGGGATGGGCTGTGGGCCGAAACCACCGCGGTCATGACCAGATGGCTGCTGTCGGATTGAATCGCATGTTGGAACGCGTCTTCGAGTGATCCGAACACCCGGGACAACGCCCCGTCCAATCGGCTGGCGTAATGAACGCTTCCACCGAATGTGCCCGCTGCCTTCGCACGATCCACTTCTGCGTAAATGACATCCATGTAATTGGCGCTACCCATCGGGTAAAGCGCGAATTGGCAGGCCGTTTCGATATCGGCGTGTTCCCCGATATCGTGGTTTAAGCGGGTCGAATCCTCATTCATATACGCATCGGCATCCGTATCGCCTGGGCAGCCGATAGAATAAGTACCGTTAAACACAGTGTGCACGCCGCTAGCCGCGGCATGAGCGAATACTGCTCTCGTCACATCAAACACATGCTCCGCACGTCCGCGAATACAAGTGCTTACATCATCTGTTTGGATCCAGACCTTTTCCGAATCCACGGAACGAAGCGCTTCCGTGATCACTTCCACGAACCGATCCGTCATGGGAAATACCGAGAACCGGCAACCCACGATCCGGCTGGTTCCGCATACAAGCTCATTCATAAATTTTTTTCCTCCCCATTGTATAAGTCCACGCAAAAAAACCGCACCCCATGAAGAAGTGCAGTTATGCCTACGCAAAGAAATAAACATAAATGCTACACTTCCCCACGCTAGTATGATCTAGATCGGGTGATAAGGGTTAACGGCGGTCCGCCGTCTCTCAGCACATGGCACCCCTAGTACAGCCAAACATCAAATATGCAGTTGGTATCAAGCCGGCTCCAAGAACTTCTGAAGATCAGAAGGCGAAAGGCCTGCTTCCTGTGTTATTGTATCGCTTTGCCGGCAGGTTTTCAATGGCAGGGCACCATAAAAAAGCCGCCTATTCCAATCCTCAGGGCTTGGGTAGGCGGCTTAGGCCAGCTATGGCTTACTTGTATACCTTCACGCGATCTTCAAGCGGCGCAAATTCTTTTTCGCCCGGATCTGCAACCGGTTTGCCGAAAGGCATTTGAGCGATCAGCTTCCAGTTTTCCGGAATGTTCCATTCGGACTTCACTTTCTCGTCGATCAACGGGTTGTAATGCTGGAGGGATGCGCCCAGGCCTTCTGCCTCGAGGGACGTCCATACCACGAATTGCAGCATGCCGTTGGATTGGTTCGACCAAACCGGGAAATTGTCGGCATACAGCGCGAACTTTTGCTGCAGGTCGGCAACTACGTTATTGTCCTCGAAGAAGAGAACAGTGCCGTATCCAGCGCGGAATGCGCCCATTTTTTCAGCTGTGGATTTGAAAGCCTCTTCGTCTCCGACAACCTCTTTCAGGATGCCTTCGGTCAGGTTCCACAGTTTGTCATGCTGTTCGCCAAGCAGTACAACGACGCGTGCGCTTTGGGAGTTGAAAGAAGACGGAGTATATTTAACGGCTTCGTTAACAATCTCCTGGATGCGTTCGTCGGAAATGACCGGGTCTTTGCTGATGGCATAATGGGAACGGCGATGCTTAAGTGCTGCTGAAAAATCTTTAGACATTGAAAAAAACCTCCTGATGTAATCATGTTTGCATAAGCCTGATAACAAAGATGTCCTTTAATTCAAGCAAATATGCATGTTGAGTTGAATTGCTGTCGTTGAATTATCATTCCACATTAACTTACGTTTAGTTAGAAATAATAATTATGTTAGCATATTAATATAACTTAGAGGGATTGTCAACGCTTCGAAGGAAAGTTAATTTATATTTTTTATACCCGGTTACTGAGAATTAAATCAGCTTCTACATACGTATGTATTTCGGGAACCGCGAATCCAAGCGGCTCAGCCTCGGTGATATAAAGTTTATCTCTGCGAAACTCCATATTATGAACAAATCATGAACAAATGATACTTGGATGAACCAATTAAATGATTTTCATTCTCAATTATACTTGTCGACTGAGAATGAGAATGATATAATCCATATCAGAACGCAATTGATAATCAATCTCAATGAGAATGGTTGGGGAATTGCTGACTGCCGGAGTTTCGACAGACATACGCATAGAAGGAAGAGCCATGAAGATTAGATACTTATTCGCAGCCGTTGTGGTACTCTCCATAATCTCGTTATTTATTGGAGTTAAAGATATCTCGCCACTGGAACTGTTCTCGATGACAGAACAACAACAGCATATTATGCTTGTAAGCCGGATTCCACGGCTTGTCAGCCTCATCTTGGCGGGTGTCAGCATGAGTATCTGTGGATTGATCATGCAGCAGCTCAGCCGCAACAAGTTCGTATCGCCGACGACGGCGGGCACCATGGACTCCGCCAGATTGGGGATCTTGGTTGCCATGCTCGTCTTTACGACAAGCGGCCCGCTTATCAAAATGCTCGTGGCATTCGTATTCGCGCTGGCAGGAACCTTTATCTTCATGAAGATACTGGATCGGATCAAGTTCAAGGACGCGATCTTCATCCCGCTGGTAGGGCTTATGTTCGGTAATATCGTCAGCTCGGTCGCGACCTTCTTTGCCTACAAATATGATCTTATACAGAATATGTCGGCTTGGCTGCAGGGCGATTTCTCCATGATCATGAAGGGCCAATATGAAATGCTGTATCTCAGTATCCCGCTTGTGATTCTGGCTTACCTGTTTGCCAACAAGTTTACGGTAGCCGGAATGGGAGAGGAATTCGCAACCAACCTGGGACTTCATTATCGGCGAGTCGTGAACCTGGGATTGGTCATCGTTGCGCTGGTTACGGCTTCCGTTGTGCTGACCGTCGGCGTGATTCCGTTCCTTGGTCTGATCATACCTAATATTGTCAGTCTGTACTTAGGGGACCACTTGAAAAAAAGCCTTTCGCATACCGCGTTGCTGGGGGCCGGGTTCGTACTGTTCTGTGACATCCTTGGCCGGATCATCATTTATCCCTACGAAATTCCGATTAGTCTGACCGTGGGCGTACTCGGAAGCGGTATATTCATTTTCTTACTGATGAGGAGAAAGGCTTATGACTTATAAAGCCAAACTCGGCCTGTTGGCCGCGGCGGCAATCATCCTGGTGGCAGTCTTTCTGTTCATTGATCTTGGCGGCAATTGGGATTATGCCCTTCCAAGACGAATCAAGAAGGTGCTTGCCATTATTCTGACCGGCGGGGCGATCGCTCTGTCTACCACGGTGTTTCAAACGGTCACGAATAACCGGATACTGACGCCAAGCGTGATGGGATTGGATTCCTTGTATATCCTGATCCAGACGACCGTGATCTTTGTCTTCGGCTCCTTCACGCTGTATAACCTGGGCAGCAATGTTAACTTTTTGATCAATGTCGGCGCGATGATCCTGTTTGCCGGGATCCTATATAAGATTTTGTTTCAGAGGGAAGGAAACAATATTTACTTCCTGCTGCTGATCGGCATGATCTTTGGAACCCTGTTCTCCAGCATGTCTTCCTTTATGGAAGTGCTGATCGATCCGAACGAGTTCCAGTACGTGTCCGACAAGATGTTTGCCAGCTTCAACAATGTGAAGACCGAGCTTCTCATCCTGTCCGTCATTGTCGTTGCGCTGACCCTGCTGTATTTTGCCCGGTTTGCCAAGTACTTGAACGTGCTGTCGCTGGGTCGTGATCAGGCGATCAACCTTGGCGTAAACTATGATTACGTTGTGAAGAGGCTTCTGATCGTTGTCGCGGTTCTCATTTCGGTGGCCACCGCATTGGTAGGACCGATCACGTTCCTTGGACTGCTTGTGGTCAACGTCGCTTATGAATTCATGAAAACATACCGGCATTCACACTTAATCACGGCGTCCATTCTGATTAGCATTATCGCCTTGGTGGGCGGCCAACTGGTGGTAGAGCGGGTGTTTACGTTCTCTACTACGCTAAGCGTCATCATCAACTTCATCGGCGGCGTTTACTTCATATACCTGCTACTAAAGGAGAGTAAAGCATGATCCAGGTTACGAACGTATCGAAAGTCTATGGCGGCAAAAAAGTCGTTGATAACGTGTCGGTTACGATCCCAAAAGGTCAAATTACGTCCTTTATCGGCCCGAACGGTGCCGGTAAGAGTACTTTGCTGTCCATGATTAGCAGACTAACGGGCAAGGACAGCGGTCAAATTACGGTGGACGGCAAAGAGGTCAGCCAATGGAAAAGCGGGGACCTGGCGAAGAAGGTTTCGATCCTGAAGCAATCGAACCATATCAGCCTCCGCCTGACGGTGCGCGAGCTTGTATCCTTCGGGCGTTTTCCATACTCCCAAGGCCGATTGAACGCGGAAGACGAGAAGTTCGTGGATGAAGCCATCTCCTATATGGAGCTTGAGGATATGCAGCATAAATATCTTCATCAGCTCAGCGGCGGTCAGACCCAGCGTGCTTATATCGCGATGGTCATCGCCCAGAACACGGAGTATATCCTGCTGGATGAACCTCTGAACAATCTGGACATGAAACACTCCGTACAGATTATGAAGATTCTCCGTAAGCTTGTCGCCGACCTGAACAAAACGATCGTGATCGTGATTCATGACATCAACTTCGCTTCCTTCTATTCGGATTACATCGTGGCATTGAAGGACGGAGCGATTGAAAGCGAAGGGAAAACCGAGAACATCATTCAGAGCAATGTTCTTCGCGGCATCTACGACATGGACATCGAGATCAAAGAGATTAACGACAATCGGGTGTGCGTATACTACGGTTAATCGACAAGCGGGATTTGAAAATATGATATGGACTTCGGGAGAAGCTGATGAAGCGTGCGAGCTTCACTCCCTGCACAAGGACTAGGCCGCCTTGGTCAAAGGACGGCATGGTTTCCTCTGTCCAAAACGGATTACATATTCAACCATAAATTCAAATATATGTTGAATTATAAAGATTTTATAATATAAAAAAACGGGGTGTTAGGAATGAAAAAATGGTTGGCTTTATTTATGGTAGCAATGTTCACGCTTGTGCTCGCGGCTTGTGGGCAGGACGATAAAACTAGCGGTGCGGGTGGAGGCGACGCTGCGGGAGAAACGCCGCCTGCGTCCGAAGAAATCACGATTACCCATAAGCTGGGTGAAACGCCTGTCAAGAAAAATCCTTCCCGCGTCGTCGTATTCGATTTTGGTATTCTGGATTCCATGGATAAATTGGGCGTTGAGGTTTTGGGCGTTCCGCAAGCGAATATCCCGGCATACCTGTCCAAATTCGAAGACAAGAAATATGAGAATGTGGGCAGCCTGAAAGAGCCTGACTTTGAGAAAATCAACAGCATTGATCCGGATCTGATCATTATTTCCGGCAGACAGCAGGATGCATACGAGGAACTCAGCAAAATTGCCCCGACGATCTTCCTGGGCGTGGACACAAGCAAATACATGGAATCCTTTAAAGAGAACATGAATACGCTGGGTCAAATTTTCGGTAAAGAAGCCGAAGTTGAAAAAGAGCTTGCCACGATCGACGAAAACATCAAGGCATTGAATGAGAAAGCTACTGCAACCGGCAAGAAAGCCCTGATCATTCTGGCGAACGAAGGCAAAATCAGCGCCTACGGCCCAGGCTCCCGTTTCGGCATTCTCCATGACGTGTTCGGTTTCGGTGCCGTCGATCCTAACATTGAAGTCAGCACGCATGGTAAAGATATTTCGAATGAATACATCGTTGAGATGAACCCGGATTATCTCTTTGTTGTGGACCGCGGTGCAGCGGTAGCCACGGGTGAAGGAGAATCAGGCGCTAAAGCGGTTGTCGAGAACGAACTTGTAAACACAACCAATGCCGCGAAAGAGGGCAACATCGTGTATTTGAACCCTGACTTCTGGTATCTGTCCGGCGGCGGATTGACATCCGTATCCGAAATGATCACGGAAGTAGACGCAGCCGTTAAATAGGCGGGCGCTAAGCTATGAATATGGAAGCACTGGAGTTTCTTGACGAAGCTCCGGTGTTTTATTTTTTTGCATTAGGGTAAGTGGATATCGGATAATAGGCTGACAGACCCTAACGTTAAATAGATGTTGGTCAATCATGATATCAAATAATCGCAGCTTAGAAGAATCGATTAGGAGGTCATTCTTATGTTTCAAAATCAAATCTATATCGCCGGAAAATGGATTCAGACCGAGGAGCAGATGGATGTATATAACCCGGCGGACGGCACGGTTATCGGTACCGTATCCAAAGGCGGGAAGAAGGAAGCCCGGCTTGCCGTCGATGCGGCCGCAGATGCTTTTCCGGCATGGTCCCGCAGAACGGCGAACGAGCGGGGAGAGCTGCTGCGCCGCTGGCATGAGCTGATCGCGGAACATACGGACGAATTGGCAAGGATTATGACTACGGAGCAGGGGAAACCGCTGAAGGAAGCGGCGGGCGAGATTCAATATGCCAACAGTTTCGTGGCATGGTACGCGGAAGAAGGCAAGCGAATCTACGGCGAGACCATCCCCGGATCATCCAGCCGCCAGCGCATCATTGTCACGAAGCAGCCTGTTGGCGTCGTTGCCGCCATCACGCCATGGAATTTCCCGGCCTCCATGATTACACGTAAGGTAGCGCCGGCCCTGGCGGCGGGGTGCACCGTGATGATCAAACCATCCGGCGAGACGCCGTTCACGGCGATCAAGCTGGTGGAGCTAGCGGATCAAGCCGGCATTCCAGCCGGGGTCATTAACATCGTAACCGGGTCTTCAAGCGACATTTCCGGCGTGTGGCAAGAGGACAGCCGGGTTAGAAAGCTGTCTTTTACGGGATCCACCGAAGTAGGGAAACAGCTGATGGCCGGCGCGTCGGCCAACGTCAAGAAAATATCGCTGGAGCTTGGCGGGCATGCACCCTTTATCGTGACTGATCAGGCTGACCTGGATCAAGCGGCTGCGGGATTGATTTCTTCCAAGTTCCGCAATGGGGGACAGACCTGCGTATGCGCCAACCGGGTTTATGTTCAAGAAGGGATCGCGGAGAAATTCGCTGCGAAGTTTTCGGAGCTCGTCAAGCAATTGAAGGTGGGCAGCGGTCTGGAGAATGGGGTCGATATCGGTCCCTTGATTAATCGGGAAGCCGTGGATAAAGTCGTACGACAGATCAAGGATGCGAAAGAGAAAGGCGGCATCGTCATGGCAGGCGGTCAAGCCCTGCCCGAGCTCGGCCGCAATTATGTGGAGCCCACGGTCATCATGAACGCTACGGACGACATGGAGTGCATGAACGAGGAGACCTTCGGCCCCCTTGCGCCGATTACCACTTTCGAAACGATAGACGAAGCCGTGCAGCGCGCCAATAACAGTCCGTATGGCTTGGCCGCCTATGTATTTACGCAAAATCTGGGTGAAGCGGTACGCATTGCCGAATCGTTGGATTACGGAATTGTAGGCGTGAATGATCCGGTGCCTTCGACAGCGCAAGCGCCGTTCGGCGGCTTTAAGGAGAGCGGGCTCGGCCGGGAAGGCGGACATTACGGAATGGAGGAGTTCCTGGAGGTAAAATACATTTCGCTTGGATTATAAGAGTGGAACCCGGCATCTTCACGCTCCCAGTGATAGCGCAAGCGGAAACAGGCCTCTGACAGGGAAGCGGCAGCTTACTGCGCTGCATGAACAGAACGAAATTTGTTGTTTAACGAAAAGTAAAAGGGCGTCCTCAAAGTCTGCAGACCGCGAGAACGCCCTTATTGCATTATGGCTGAATCGTTACAGGTTGGCCGGTCTCGGCGGATTCATTGGCGGCAAGCGTTACTTCCAGCGTCTTGAAGCCGTCTTCGTAGGATGCCAGCACCAGGCTCGGGTCATTGCTCCGAATGGCGTCAATAAAGGCATTGGTAAGATTTTTGTAAAAGTCCGTCTTGCTGCGGTACACCACTTCCTTCTCCTTGTCTACGATGGTGAGCGTGGTTCCGTCCAGGACGACCCGGAAATCCCGGCCCATGATCTCGATACCGCTGCGGTGATCGAACTGGATAAACCCGGTTTGCATATGGCCGACGGCTCCGGAATCGAGGACGAATTGGATGGCGCCCACATCCGGAATGTCCAGATCCGGAATGTCGTTGACCAGCAGCAGCTTCATATCGGCATACAGGCGGGTGATGTCGCCGCACAGGTAACGGACCAAGTCCATGGTATGCGTGGATTGCTCAACCAGCTGCCCGCCGGACAATGCCTTTTTGCGCCACCATGGAGTCGGCACAGGCGTTGTGATATAGTGGGCTCGGACCATGCCGATTTTTTTGTCCTTGAGAAAATCCTTGGCGATCGCCACCGTATCCAGGTACCGCAGGCAGTAACCGGAAGCGGCGATGATTCCGCTTTCAGCAATGACTTTGGCTTTGTGGCGAACGGACTCGACGTCCAGCCCCAGCGGCTTCTCCACCATCAGGTGAATGCCCTTGGCAGCTGCCTGCTCTTCAATGTCGCCATGGCAGAACGGCGGGATGCAGACATACAGCACATCGAGCGGCTCCTGCTCCAGCATCGTGCTGCCGTCCGTATAATAGGCCGCACCGTAAAGCTCGGCCTGCTGTTTGGCTAACGCTTCATTCGTATCGCATATCGCGGCCAGCTGGACATGTTCGTTCCCGTGAAGATTTTTAATGTGGACGGCGCCCATGCCGCCCGCTCCCATCACGCCTGCTTTAATCATAGGTTGCTTCACTCCCGATCGTATAAATGTTGGCTCCAAGTTCCGGTAACTCGATTACTCACACGTGATTATAGCCCCGCCATCCATATTATTCAAGCATTCATTTGGGCCCGGATTCACGGATCCGCTATGAGAAAAAGCACAGAAGGCTTCTCGTATACGACGAGAAAACGACTTCTGTGCCGGTTATCAAATCACAGCTCCGACATCGCGATCGTTCCCTTGTCTGCGGACGATCGGTAGGCGGCTACGGCCACGGCCAGCGCTTGAAGCCCGTCCTCGCCGGTAACGGATGCCTCCGCGGCGCCGGAGGAGATGGCATCCACGAAATCCCTGATCAGGCTGGCATCCATGCTGTCACCCCAAGCCTGATGGCGGTATCCGGATTCATCGGTGTATACGTGCAGTTTCTGGCTGGTGGCATTGACGCTGAGGGTCCCGGCGGAACCGACGATTTCCAGGGTGACGTCGCCCCAGGTCGGGAACTCCTTGTTGCGGGACCAGCTGCAATCCAGCGTAGCAAATACGCCATTGTCGAATTCCATGGTCAGGATGCCGCTGTCATCAATCGGAGCTTCCGAGATGAGATGGTCGACCTCGGCGTACACTTCCTTGACCTCGGCACCGGTGATCCAGCGCATAATATCGGCGACGTGCACGGTATGGTCAATGACGGCTCCTCCGCCGGAGAGCTCCGGATCGATGAACCAACCGCCGGGATTGCGTCCGCGGTTGGTTCCCTTCATGGCCAGAATGCGGCCTAGTTTTCCCTCATCGATCATCTGCTTGGCCCGCACGACCGTGGTATTGTAACGCACTGGGAACGCCGTTTGCAGCAGCACGCCGTTTGCTTTGCAGGCATCAATCATGTCCTGTGCATCCTGTATGTTGGTCGAGAGCGGTTTTTCGCAGAGCACATGAACCCCGGCCGCAGCGGCGGCCAGCACGTGCTCCTTATGATGCGCGTTCTCGGACGTCACGATGACGCCGTCCAAGCCTTGATCCAGCAGCTCGCGATAATCCCGATAATAGGCGGTTTCGAAATACTCGGCGTATTTCCGGCCGCGCTCCTCTACAGGGTCGGCAATGCCGGCAAGCTCCACGCCCTCAATTCCGAGAAGGGCTTTGGCATAACTGAACGCATGCATATGCGCAAAGCTGATCACTCCCAATTTCATGGCTTTCTCTCCTTGTTTAGTGATAAGAAAGTATATCCCGCAGAGGCTTGCCCTCCTTATCCAGCAGCAAAATCTGCAGGATGCGGGCTCTCCAGAAAATACATCGATAGCGTTTTTTTCATGTCGAGGCGAGGGTAAGCGCAGCGTCCCCGATAACTACCGGCTCGCCTGCAGCCATGGAGGCTAAAGCGGCAAGTGCGATGCGAAGCGCTTCATATGCGTCTTCGGCGGAAACCAGCGGTTCGCTGCCATCGCGGATGCACGACATAAAGTGTTCCAGTTCCCGGTAATAGGGGCTTCGTTCAAGCGGGCTTTCCGGAACGGAGACGCCGGGAATCGTTGCGGCACTGCTCCGCGATTTGAAGAGAAGCGGGCTGTCCTTGGCACTATCATAGTCAATGATGCCGCTGGTGCCCGCCATCTCCAAATTCATGGAGAAGCCGTCATGGGCCCAGGTGCCCTCCACATGAGCGATGACGCCGCTGCGGAAGCGAAGGGTCACCAGCGAATAATCCAGCTGAGCCTGGAGGCGGCCGTTCAGCCCCTTGGCATAGACGCGCTCAACTTCTCCGAAGCACCAGCGCAGGTAATCAAAATCATGGATCATCGCATCCAGCGTAATGCCGCCGCTCGCTCCAAAATCGCTGTACCAATGGTTCCAGCCGATCGGATAACCGCCGCCGCGGCCTGCCCGGATGACGGCAGGTTTGCCGATGCTGCCTTGATCGAGCAGCGACTTGGCCTTCACGTATTCCGGGAAGAAGCGCAGCACATGACCGACAAACAAGCGTACGCCCTTATCACGGCAGTAGTTGATCATGAATCGCGCGTCTTCTTCGGTTCTTGCCAGCGGTTTCTCGCATATGACATGCTTGCCGATGTCCGCCGCTTTGACAACGTAGTCCTTGTGAAGCGGGGTTGGCAGGCAGACGTCGATGACATCAATCTGCCCTGCACCCAAATCCTCTACCGCCGCTTCGAACGAACGATAGGCGCTTGCTTCATATTCGTCCGCAAGCTGCCTCGCTTTCTCCAGCCGGATATCGGCGATGCCGGCAAGCTTCACTCCCGGCATCGAGGCATAGGCGGCGGTATGGGTTTTTCCCATGGCGCCTGCCCCAATGACTAACACGTGTAACATTTATCGTACACTCCTTTTTTACTTGGTGGGCTGCTGCAGGCATTATCCTTTGATCCCATTCATGGCTATGCCTTCAATGAAATACCGCTGAAGGAAGATGAACAGGATGATGATGGGAAGGGTGGCCATCAAGGCCCCGGCCATCAGCAGCGGATAATCGGTGGAATGCTGCCCCTGGAAGCTGGATATCCCGATCGAAAGGACGCGCATCTCCTCGGAGCTCGTCATAATGAGCGGCCACAGCAGATCGTTCCATGAGGCTAAGATGGTGAAAATCGCCAGCGAGACGAGTGCGGCCTTGGATAACGGCAAGTAGATATTCCAGTAAATTCGGAAATAACTGCAGCCGTCGATTTTGGCGGCTTCCTCCAGATCCTTCGGCAGCGTCATGAAGAACTGTCTTAGCAAGAACGTGCCGAAGGCGCTGAATATGCCGGGTACGATGAGCACGTAAAACGTGTCGAGCCAGTTGAACTCTCGCATGATGACAAAGCTCGGAATCATAACGACTTGGGAAGGTACCATCAATACGGCCAGGAGGGCGAGAAAAATGGCATTCTTGAACGGGAACCTCAAGCTGGCGAAAGCATAGGCTGCCAGCGAGCACAGAATGAGCTGGCCCGCGGTGCGACCCACCGTCACGATGACGGTGTTCAAATAATAAGTGCCGAAATCAATGGTTTGGATGACACGAAGGTAGTTGTCCGGATGCCATTCCACAGGCAGCCATTTCGGCGGAACGGACATGGAGTCGGCAAAGGACTTGAAGGATGTCGAGATCATCCACAGAAACGGCATGATCATGAGCAGCGCCCCGACGGCTAACAGGATGTGTACCGCCAGGCGGCTTGCTTTTTCAGCTTGGGTTGAAGTAGTCACGTCTACGCACCTCCTGTTATTGGTAATGGACCCAGCGCTTCTGAATGTACATCTGAACCATGGTGATGATCAGAATGACCACAAAGAGAATGAAGGCTTGCGCCGAAGCGTACCCCATGTTGAAGTATTTGAATCCGTCTTCCCAGATGCTGTATACCACCGTCCGGGTGGACTCGAGCATCGTGGTCTGCTGATCCATCATGATGAAGATCAGGTCAAACACCTGGAACGAATTGATGAAGGACATGACCAAGACAAAGAACAAACTGGGCGTGAGCAGAGGCAGCGTAATCCGGAAGAACTTATACAGCGTCCCCGCTCCGTCAAGCGAAGCCGCTTCATAGTAGCTGCCGGAGATGCCCTGCAGACCCGAGAGCAGAATGACGGCGTTATAACCGATGCTGCTCCACACGCTGACAAGCACGATGGAGAACAAGGCGAATTTCTCGTCAAACAGCCAGTTGGGCTGCGGCAGGTTCATGACGCCCAGCACATGGTTGATTAATCCGAATTCGGAATTGTACAACCATTTCCACACCATGCCGACCGCGATCGGCATGGTGATGACGGGAATGAAATAGAGCGTGCGGTAGAAGACCATACCCTTGATCTTCTGGTTCAGCAGCACCGCCAGCACCGTTGCCAGTGCAACGGATAACGGTACCGTACCGATGGTATACAGCATCGTGTTCAGCATGGAGCCGGTGAATTTGTCGTCCTTCATCAAATTCGCGAAGTTATCGAGCCCGATGAATTGGGGGGCAGTCAGTCCGTCCCAGGAAGTAAACGACAGAAACAGGGAGGCGGCGGAAGGTGCCATGTAGAACAGACCGAGGCCCAGCACGACAGGCAGAATGAAGATGTATCCCCACATGGCTTCGTGAAAGGCAAGTTTCCCGACCTTTCGCTTGGCCGTCGTTTCAGGAGGTTTCGTGATCACAGTGATGGGAGAGCTCACAGGCTGCACCGTCCTTTCTTAGGTTTCGTATTGGAAGGGGCTGTTCGTTAATTGGTTTCCGTCGCAAGGATGGCATTCATCTGCTCACCGGCATTTTTCAAAGCCTCTTCAAACGTTTTCTTGCCGAGGAAAGCGGCCTGGATTTCCTTCACTTCCGCGTCCTGCCACTCTGCGGTTTTTTGGGATACGGGATACGGGACGGCAAACTCCAGGCTGTCGACGAACACTTGCAGATCAAGCGAAGGAATGGATTTCAGCCATCCTCCCTCCGTGCCTTTGTAAGCAGGCATCGAGAAGCCCGAGTCGGCCAGCAATTCCTGTCCTTCCTTGCCGGATAGAATCTGAATCAATTCCCAGGACTCCTGCTCGACCTTGGTTTTGCCGTTGATGGCCCAGCTGAGCCCATGGACGATGGACGCCTTTTCCTTTCCGGCGGGCAGAACCGCGACGCCCAGCTTGTCGCCAAGCAGCTTGTGCAGTTCCGGAGAGTTGACGGAGATTCCCGGGAACATGGCGGCTTTGCCCGATCCGAACAGCTGGCGCGACTTGGTTTCAAGCTGCTGCTGCGCATTCGGAGAGTAGCCTTTTTCAATCAGGCTCTGCTGCCATTTGAATGCCGAAAGAGCTTCCGGCGTATCGTAACCGGACGTTTTTTTATCGTCGGATATCACGAATCCGCCGGCCTGGGCAATATAGTTGTAATAACCGATTTGGCTGTCGATCGGCGTAATGTAGCCGTAGATTCCGTTCGATTTATCCGTCAGCTTGGCTGCGTTCTCTTCTACCGTTTCCCAGGTCCAGGTATCGTCCGGATAGGGCAGCCCGGCCTTGTCAAATAGTTCTTTGTTGTAGAAAAGTCCTACGGAATCCTGGAAGTAAGGAAGTCCGTGAAGCTTGCCTTGATAGGTGTACATATCGACGAGCGCTTCGGTATAAACCGAGGTGTCGAGCCCGCTTTGCTCAATCAGGGGGGACAGGTCTTTGATCAGACCGGAGGAGGCATACGAGTGAAAGTTGGGTCCGTTCATCCAGTAGACGTCGGGACCGCTGTTGCCGGCGAGGCTGGTTTTAAGCTTGGTCCAATAATCAGCCCATGGGGTGTAGGTCACCTTCACTTGTACATTGGGGTGCTTCTCATTGAAAATTTTGATGGATTTGTCCAGCGTGTCCCGCACATTTTCGTCCCACAGGGCAACGTTGATGACCTTCTTGCCATTATCTCCTCCGGAGGCATTGCCGCCCCCGCAGGCGGACAGCAGGGCGGAGAACACGAACAGTACCGAAATCAGGACAGACATTCTTTTTTTCATCAAATAACCCTCCTTGAATTCACATGGTTTTTGATCAAGCGTGGTTGGTCGTGTGGCTTGTTCGAAGTGAATCGATCCCCCAAAGCGCCCCCTTTGTGTTTGAGTATAAAAAGCGATAGTTATTCCAATTGTCGAAAAAAGTTAACATCCATATGCTATCTATCTTGACAGAATAACCAGCTTCTATTGCGAAAGATTATATAATTACCTTGTTTATTTTTCAAGATAGCGATTTCAAATCCTTTTAAATTCTTTTTTTCACAATATGAGAGAGTCATTATCAAATCTTACGCCGTATGTTATTTCGATGGATGGAATAAGTTTATATCCGCTTGTTGAAAATGTTATAGTGGTTCTAACCTCATTTTTCCGATACAGAAAGTCGCACTACAATGAAGAACCCATAGAAAGGTTGAACTTGCTTGAACAATATGAAAAAAGGCAATCACAAGCTGATCCAGGCGCTAAACCGGTCCAAGGTGCTGAACAAGATCCGTACGGAAGGCCCTATATCCAGAATCGAACTGGCCAAAAAAAACAAGCTGAGTCCCTCCACGGTGGCATCGGCCGTTCAAGAACTGATCAGGGAAGGCTACGTTTCCGAAATTGGAACAGGCTCCTCCAGCGGCGGTAGAAAACCCATACTGCTTAAATTCAATCCGGATAATCACTTCCTGTTAGCCGTAAGCATAACGAATTCGGTCATGATCCTGGCCCGGATGAATCTGGAGGCGAAGGTGCTCGCGAAGGAAACGCACCCCATAGCCGGACTCCAGGGAGAAGCGGTTATCGAACGGCTGCTGCAGCTGATGGATGATTTCATGTCAGGTCAAGAGGATCTGGAACGGTGCGTCGGTATTTCCATTAACGTCCCCGGCATTGTGAGCGACAGCCATGGCGTCGTGCACTATAACACGAAACTGCGGATGACGAATGTTCCATTGAAACGGATATTTGAAGACCGCTACGGAATGCGGACCTGGGTTGAGAATGACATGAATTCCGTTGTGCTTGCCGAACGCCGGTTCGGCGATTACGCGTTCGCGAATCTGATCTATATATCCATCGGGGACGGGCTTGGTTCCGGTATTTTGATTAACGATCATCTCCTAAGAGGCAAGCATGGCGGTGCCGGGGAATTCGGGCATACGAGCGTGAATCGCAGCGGAATCCGCTGCGAATGCGGCAATGCAGGCTGCCTCGACAGTTATATTAGCTGGATTGCCGTGTATTCCCGCATTATTACGGCGATCGCAACGGGAAGGCCGACGCTGATCCAGGAGCTCAGCGATGGGGATTACAGTAAAATTGTTCCGTCCGTATTCAAGGAAGCCCTTCGCAAGGGGGACAAGCTGGCGAGGGATCTGAATGAAGAAGTGGCCGAGCACTTGGGAGCGGCCATCGTCAACCTGGTGAACATGTTTAATCCCGAGGCGTTGATATTAGGCGGGGATTTGGCGCATGGAAATCCCGAATTGCTGGACATGGTCAGCGTATATATCGACCGGCATGCGATGCCGATTCTGAAGGATGACATGGTTTTCGGCTTGGCATCCCTGGGCGAGGAGGACAAGCTGATGGGTGCGGCTTCGGTCCTGCTGCAGGACCTGCTGGGCTTCTCTTTGATGGAATAATGGATTTGACAACGTTTCCATCTGCACGTTATCTTTGGTTAAATGCATAAGCAGAAAGGGGAGAAGATGCTTGGAGAAGTACATTCTGGCGCTTGACCAAGGAACGACAAGCTCGCGCGCGATCCTGTTTAACCGCGAAGGGCAAATCGTTCACTCCGCTCAAAGGGAATTTCCGCAGTATTTTCCGAAGCCCGGTTGGGTGGAGCAGAATGCCAACGAAATATGGGGCTCGATTCTGGCGGTCATTGCAACTTGCTTATCCGAAGCAGGCGTGAAGACGGAGCAGATTGCCGGCATCGGAATTACGAATCAGCGGGAGACCGCGGTGGTATGGGACCGCAAGAGCGGTGAACCGATCTATCCCGCCATCGTATGGCAATCTCGCCAGACGGCCGGCATATGCGAGGAGCTCATTGCAGCAGGCCATGACGCGACGGTCAGGGAGAAGACGGGACTTCTGATCGATCCCTATTTCTCGGGAACGAAGATCAAATGGATCCTCGATCATGTGGACGGAGCGCGCGAACGGGCCAAGCGAGGAGAGATTATATTCGGGACCATCGACACCTGGCTGATCTGGAAGCTGTCGGGCGGCCAGGTGCATGTAACCGATTATTCCAACGCATCGCGTACGATGCTCTATAACATCCACGAATTGAAATGGGATGAGGAGCTGCTGCAGCTGCTGGACATCCCCAAGGCCATGCTGCCTGAGGTCAGGCCGTCATCCGAAATATATTCCAATACGGCATCCTATCACTTCTTCGGGCGAGAGGTTCCGATTGCCGGAGCGGCCGGCGATCAGCAAGCGGCGCTGTTCGGCCAGACCTGCTTCTCCGAAGGCATGGTGAAGACGACCTACGGAACAGGCAGCTTTATGCTGATGAATACCGGCGATAAGCCGGTTCAATCCGAGCATGGGCTAATCACCACGATCGCCTGGGGACTGGATGGCCGCGTACAATACGCGCTTGAGGGCAGCGTCTTCGTGGCGGGCTCCGCGATACAGTGGCTGCGCGACGGGCTTCGAATGTTCCGCGAAGCCAAGGACAGCGAGCCCTATGCAAGACGGGTCCAATCCACCGAAGGCGTCTATGTGGTGCCGGCTTTTGTCGGTCTTGGCAGTCCGTATTGGAACAGCGATGTGCGGGGGGCGGTCTTCGGCCTGACGCGAGGCACGTCGAAGGAGCATTTCATCCGTGCAACCCTCGAGTCGCTTGCATATCAAACGCGCGATGTGCTATCCGTGATGGAAGAGGATTCGGGCTTTCATATCGAATCCCTGCGGGTGGATGGAGGAGCGGTGTCCAACGCCTTTCTTATGGAATTCCAAAGCGACATCCTGAACGTCCCGGTGGAAGTGCCGGACATTACGGAGACAACGGCGCTCGGTGCAGCTTACCTGGCAGGGCTCGCAGTCGGCTTCTGGAAGGATCAGGAGGAGATATGCAGCAAGTGGAGCATGGGTCAAAGCTTCAAACCAACCATGGAGGAAAGCGCAAGGGAGCAATTATACAGCGGCTGGAAAAAAGCCGTTTATGCGGCAATGGCTTTTCATTAGCATTTTATATGGTATAATGATCAATAAGTGAATAGATGTCTGGAGACTTGGAGAGACCACTAGGCGCGGATACCTCATGTAATGGGGTTGTTACCGCGTGTTCGTGGTCTCTTTTTTGCTGTCTTTTTTCATGGGGAAGGTAACGATAGATAAAAACAGGGTAAAGCATACTGGGAGGGATTCAATGTGGAGCAGTCACAGTCGTTTTCAAGTTTGGACCGCGGGCATCGATTTCAACGAATAGCAGAGGGTACCTACGATCTGATCGTGATCGGCGGAGGAATCACCGGTGCGGGGATTGCACTGGATGCGGTCACGCGCGGCATGTCGGTGCTGCTGGTGGAAATGCAGGATTTTGCGGCGGGAACGAGCAGCCGTTCCACCAAGCTGGTGCATGGCGGGCTGCGGTATTTGAAGCAGTTTGAAGTCGGCATGGTGGCGGAGGTAGGCAAAGAACGGGCCGTGGTGTACGAGAACGGGCCGCACGTAACGACCCCGGAATGGATGCTGCTGCCGATACACCAGGGCGGCACCTTCGGGAAGTTTAGTACCTCCATCGGTTTAATGGTGTATGATTTCCTGGCCGGCGTGAAGCGGGGAGAACGGCGATCCATGCTGTCCGCCTCCGAGACGTTAAAACGGGAGCCGCTTCTGAAGCAGGAGGGCCTGAAGGGCGGCGGCTATTACGTGGAATACCGGACGGACGACGCCAGGCTGACGCTGGAGGTCATGAAGGCGGCCGCCGCCAGAGGGGCGGTTCTGTTTAACTACGCCAAGGCGGAGTCGCTGAATTATGATGCGAATGGGCGGATTACCGGGGTTACGGTAAAGGATATGCTCGGCGGCGCTGTGAAGTCCGTCTCCGGCACCAAAATCGTAAATGCGGCCGGACCTTGGGTGGACCAAGTGCGCGAAATGGATAAGTCCAGGAAGGGAAAGATGCTTCAGCTGACCAAAGGGGTTCATCTGGTCATCGACCAATCCAGGTTTCCGCTTCGCCAGGCGGTCTATTTCGATACGCCCGACGGCAGGATGGTGTTTGCCATTCCCCGGGACGGGAAAACCTATGTCGGCACAACCGACACGGTTTATAAGGCGGATCCCGTACGTCCCTTGATCACGGTGGAAGACCGGGATTATATTTTGAAGGCCATCCATTATATGTTTCCGGGCGTAAAGCTAAGTCCGGCAGACGTTGAATCGGGATGGGCCGGGGTCCGGCCCCTGATTCTGGAGGAAGGCAAGAGCCCGTCCGAAATTTCCCGCAAGGATGAAATTTGGGAATCCCCCTCCGGCCTGATCACCATTGCGGGAGGGAAGCTGACCGGGTATCGGAAAATGGCGGACACCGTCGTTGACCTGGTAGCGAAACGGATTCAAGAAAGCGGCGGTAAGGCATATGGCGCCAGCGTAACGAAAAATCTGCCGATTTCCGGCGGTCAGGTTGGCGGTTCCAGCCAATTCCCGGATTTTGTCCGCAAGCAGACGGAGATCGGCGCGGCGCAAGGAATTGACCGTAAGCTTGCCGAGCACTGGGCGCGAATGTACGGCTCAAACGCAGCGGAATTGTTCCGCTTGGCCAAGGAAGGCTCCGATCAGGCGGAGGCATCGGCGCTTCCGGTGTCGGTATTGGTTCCGCTGATGTATGCCATTGAGCATGAGATGGCATCGAAGCCGGCCGACTTTTTTATCCGTCGCACGGGGTCTCTCTTGTTTCATATCGACTGGACGAGAAAATGGAAGGTGCCCGTGATCAATTATATGGCTACCGTACTGGGCTGGAGCGAACAGCAGAGAACCGAGTACGCCAGGGAACTGGATGAGGAGCTGGCTTCGGCCGCGCAGCCGGCCGCTAACGAATCGCCGGCCCAGGCTCCGATTCCGCCAAATGCTTCAAAGGCCAAACTTTCGTCTTAACCGGTCGGCCGTGAGAGGGGGGGATGGGTCAGCCCGTCTACCCCGAACATATAGAAGTAAGGGCACTGGTATGATAATCTATATACGTTCACACTTGAGAGGAGAGATCACCCGATGAACCACAAAGCGTATGAAGGATCGTATCAGGGAGAGCATGCGGTTTGGCTCCAGCATGGCCCTTATGAAGCGGCGATATTGCCTGAAATCGGAGGCAATCTCATCGCTTTCAGGGATAACGTAAGCGGTTACCGGTTCCTGCGCGAGCCAGAAGAGAACGAAATGGAAGCGTTCAAAGCCAGTCCGGGCGTTCACGGCATTCCTGTTCTCTTTCCGCCTAACCGATATGAGGACGGACGGTTTCCTTGGAACGGACAAACCTATCAATTCCCGGTAAATGAAGAAGAGACGGGCAATCACCTCCATGGTTTTTTACATACGACCCCTTGGAGTGTCGAGGATTATGGCAGCAGCGAGACCGAGAGTTATGTGGTGGTCTCCGTCACGGTTGACGAGCATCATCCGGTGTACGCCATGCTTCCGCATCGCTTCACCTTCCGGCTTCGCTACACGCTGAATCAGGACGGCTTGGCTCAGCATGTGTTTATACGTAATCAGGGTACCAGCAGCATGCCGTGCCTACTTGCCTTCCATACGGCGATCAATGCTCCCTTTGCCCCGGAAAGCACGGCGGATGATTGCGTCGTGAGAATCACCATTGGCGAGCGGTGGGAGATGAGCGACCGGATGCTGCCGACCGGCAAGTTCCAAGCGCTGACGGCAGAAGAAAAGCTGCTTCGCACGAGCGGCGTGAATCCCTATTTCGATTCGATGGACAACCATTATACGGCCGTTCCGCAAAACGGCAGAAACCGCATGGAGCTGACGGATACCAAGCTAGGCAAAACATTCGTTTACGATGTCGGCAACTCGTATAAGCAGTGGATGGTATGGAACAGCAAGGCGTCCCGCAAATTTTTCTGTCCTGAACCGCAGATCAACCTGGTTAATGCACCGAACACGGACTTGCCTGCGGACGAGATCGGTTTGTTCGGTTTGGCGCCGGGCGAGATTTGGGAGGCAAGCTCCCGTTTGTATCTTAAGAATTAGGGGAAGGGCCCCTTCCTTAAAAAAGCGTATGGATGGAAGCACCCGAAACGACAGGGGTGTTAACGATCCATACGCTTTATGTTTGTTTGATGCCTTGTTCAACCGCCTGTCGAAGACAAGGAAGCCGGCTCGTGTTTGCGTCGGCGGCTGCGCCTCATCCGATCTGGGATGACGAAGAAGGCGACATGCATGAGGATGAACAGCGATAACGCGATAAGTTCTTCTACAACAATATAAACGGGATGCGGCCCCAGCAGATCGAGCAGCGAAGCCGTATCCGGCTTGCGCATCAGGAACATATAGTTCGAACCGACAGCGAGGTTGACCAGACCGACTAAAAGTGCGGACACGTTAAGAAAGACCATCGTCCAGGCGATGGATTTCCAGGTGGGACGGTACCCCCGAACCCATGTCATGTACAATGCCGTCATGATGATCGCGACATGGACAACAAAGAAATGAAAGAACCGGAAGTGCGGAAAAGGGTATCCCAAATTAGGGGTTAATACAGCTTGCAGGGCTCCCCCGATTCCCGCAAAGTAAACCAGCGGGTATAAGCGGCGTTTATCCGTAAGCAGGATGGCGATGGAGAGGAACAGGGTCAGACTGCACAACTCCAAGGGAAGCGAAGTGGCTGGATCCCATATTCCCGTTGACACATACCAGACATGAAGGGAAGCTTCTGGCAACGCAAGGGCAGCGAGCAGGCCCCATCTTACGGTCTTTTGCAGAGAAGGCTTGGAGGCGATGGCAGTCCTGAACAGGTACAGCAGCAGGCCAAGGATGATGCATATGCCAATGGCTATCCAATGTTCAACGGAAAAGGCAGCAAACGCTTCCGGGTATTGCGGATCAAAATAGGATTCGATGCATGACCACTCCTTTTTGAATGTACATAAGATTTTATTCGATATTACCATAATGTGGGTTATTCATATATACCCGAAGCGCGTTGGGGAAGGAAATCGTCCGCGTCGCTAATGTATCTATGTAGAACAGACGCCAAGAACAAAAAGGCTGCTAAAATCATGCCAACGCAAGAAGATCCCGCCTCCGAATGTAACGGATACGGGATCTTCTCTTGTCCTGCGCCAGATTCAAGGTATACGCCGCTGCTCGCTCAAACCGGCTGTTTGACTTCAGCAACCAGGCGCTTCAGCGATTCCTGCTTCCATCTGGGAATGCGAAGATGTTTAGCGGAAGGCGCCTTTTCCCCGAAATAAACGATGCCTTGCTCTACCGTAGTTATTTTGTCTACGTTGACGTAGCAGTTGCCGCCGACATGATAGAACTGTTTACCGGACAGCAGGGATGCGATTTTTTCGGCAGTCATTCTCTTTTTAATATTATAGTTCCTGCCGTGAAAGCTGACCAAACCGTGCGATCCGGTTTTAAAGAACAGAATGTCTGTCTCCACCACGAAGTCCTCATACATGTTGCGGGATTCCGATACGTGCTTCATCATTCTGCTTCCCCCTTTTCCAAGATCAACATTTGATAACGCTTACATTCTAACATGTTTTGCTTGGGGTTTAAAGAACTTTTTATTTTGCGTGAAAAAAAGCCCCGTACCGCGAGGGCAGGGGCTTTGCCTGGTGTTCAAGGTGCAGTAGGTGTTAAGGTGTCTCTGTAGCATCTGCCGGTGCTTCTGCTGGAGCTTCAGCAGGAGCTTCTTCCAGGGTATTCGTGATGGTAGCTTTATCCTTCAGCTCTTGAATGTAGGCTGTGGATTCGGCATAGACCTTCTGGTTCTCAAGCTGACTGCGGATTTCTTCCTTCTTGTCTTCCAAGGTAGGATTCGTTGCTTCCTTACGATCGGTAACCTTGATGATGTGGTATCCGAAGGAGCTCTTCACCGGTTCGCTGATTTCATCTTTCTTCAGTTTGAACGCCGCTTCTTCAAATGCGGGGTCCATTTCGCCGCGTCCGAAGAAATTCAGGTCGCCGCCGGTATCCTTGGTTGCATCCTGGTTTTTCTCTTTAGCAATCGTTGCGAAGTCAGCGCCTTCCTTCAGCTGCTTCACGATGGCTTCGGCTTCTTCCTTGGTCTCAACCAGGATGTGGGAAGCGCGAACCTGCTCAGGCGTTGCGAAGCTTTCTTTGTTTTGGTCATACACTTCTTTGACTTCTTCGTCGGTTACCTTGATTTTGTCGGCCATCAGCTTTTTAAGCTCAACCTGGGTTTTGGTCTGCTCCTTCAGGTTGTCGAGCGTCATGCCATTTTGCTGCAGAGCCATATTGAATTGTTCCTCGGAAGGGAAGGACGCCTTCAGCGCATCCACTTCTTTATTCACATCGGCATCGGTCACCGTAATGGACTTGTTCTTCAGTTCCTGCTGGATCAATTCCTCCGTGATCATGGAATTCAGCGTTTGTTTGCCGCCTACGCTGACAAGCTCATCGTACAGATTATCCTTGGTAATGTTAACGTCGTTGACTTTAGCTATAGCTTCATTGCCGGATCCCTTGGCAAACGGAGGTACGATCAGGACGACGATTAAGGCAGCCGCCAAAACCAGCGACGCGATCATCCAGCCTTTGCTTCCGTTGCCGCCGCCATCTGCAGGTGGCTGTTCATCGTAATGCGGTTGATCTCCCGAATGCATAACGGCTGGGTGTTCGTTCTCATCCTTGTACAGCTCGTCGGACTCCGGATAGGTGGAATCTATTCTTTCTTCTTCATGAGGCAAGCCGCCTTGATCTTGTTGGTTATTCTCTTTCTCTTGGGCTTGTCCCTGATCATCCTCGGGCTGTCCCGGATGGTTTGGCTGCAAATCGTTATCTTTCATGTAATGATTGACTCCCTTCGACTGCATATAATAATGAGTTGTTCATTCTTTTATCACTTTACCAGATAAGCCTATGGTTTACCTTAAGAAAAAATAAAAATTGAAAATATAAACGGAAAAGTGGTTCCTGCCTACAGAATCAGCATTCCCGCCACGCCGCAAAGAATCCCAAGCAGGACGACGGAGGCAGTAACAAACCACAAAACTCTTTTAGGGAATGAACGCCTCACCATAAGCAGAGACGGAAGACTGACAGCCGGCAGTGTCAGAAGCAGCGCCGCGGCCGGACCCGCCCCCAGGCCTGCTGCCATAAAAGCCTGGATGATCGGGATTTCCGCCGCGGTCGGAATGACGAACAGCATTCCCATCACGGAGAAGAAGATGACGGCCAAGAGCGTGTTCCCCGCTGCCGCTCCCAAATGCGGGAACATCCATGCCTGCATGGCGCCAAGGAGCAGCACGGCTATAAAGTAAGCCGGGACCACCCGAACCAGCATCTGCCCGATGCTGGTTAACCAGCGTTTCCACAGCGGACGCTCATCGGTTTGATCCGTGCTCTGAGGCGCATCGATCTCCACGGGATCCGCTTCCTTGGCGAAGCGGTTTGCCAGGTAGCTGACGCCGAAGGTTAGCAGGATGCCGAAGATCAATCGCAGCACGGTGAATTTCCATGATAAAACAAAGGTCATGAAGACGAGCGTCGCCGGATTGATGGTTGGATTGCCGATCCAGAACGCGAGAGCAGAGCCGACCGACACCTTTTTCTTGCGCAGACCGATCGCGATCGGTGCGGCGCAGCAGGAGCACATCATGCCCGGAATGGAGGCGATTCCTCCAATCGCCGTGCTGCCGAAGGTCGTTTTGCCAAGGACCCGAAGCAGCCATTGGGATGGCAGCAGCGACTGGACCAGAGTCCCGAGCAGAATGCCGAGCACCGCCGCTTTCCAAACCGCTTTAAAATAGGTGAGCGCATAATTCCAGGCTGCCTGCCAAGAAGGGGCGGCATCGCCAGGGTCCATGCCTAATATGGAAGAGCCGATGCTGTGCTCCATAATAGCTTTGAGCGCTTTATCGTAGTAAGGCCACCACTTCACGTAGGTAAGGCCTGTTGCTGCTATGATGACGAAGATGGTGATGAGCCAGACGGTTCTTCTGCGATCCGTATGATTCAAGGCCCTTCCACCGTCGCTTGAGTGATTCATAATCTGTATTCCCCCGATGTATCGTGAAATGATTTACATATCCAATCAAATAGTATATCACATTGTTGGCAGGTTGCAGAAAGATATTCCCGGTAATTGCAAGAAATAGGAAGACCGTTAGACTTGAAGCAGCCGATTTCATATAATATAGATATTGTGTGCTTGAACAAGTGTTAGCTAAACGGATGAATATCAGATGATCCCCGGTGTAGATGAGACGTTATCCAAGCATCCACGCCGGGGTTGTTGCATGTGCTTTGCCTAAAATCACTCTTAAGACGAAGGGAAGACCCATGATGAGTCAATCGGACAAAATAAAACTAACCTCGTATTCCTCCAAAGGAGGCTGCGGCTGCAAGATCGGACCTGCCGATCTGGCGCAGGTCATCCGCAAGCTTCCGCAAGCCGAGCCGAATCCTAATTTATTGGTTGGTCTGGATACCAGCGATGATGCGGGCGTATACCGTCTCACGGATGATCTGGCCATGGTGCAGACCGTCGATTTCTTTACGCCGATCGTGGATGACCCTTATGATTTCGGTCAGGTGGCCGCGGCGAATGCCATCAGCGATATCTATGCCATGGGCGGCAAACCGCTGACCGCCTTGAATATCGTAGCATTCCCGATATCGACGCTGGACAAGCAGGTCTTGACGGATATTTTGAGAGGTGCAGGAGATAAATTGAAGGAAGCGGGGGTTACCCTGGTTGGCGGACACTCCATTGATGACAAAGAGCCGAAATTCGGCCTTGCCGTAACGGGGACCGTGCACCCGGACCGGGTAAGAACCAATGCCGGAGCCAAGCCGGGCGATGCCTTGATTCTGACGAAGCCGATTGGCGTGGGCATCCTGACGAGTTCCATCAAGAAGGATCTGTTAGGTGAAGAAGAGATTCGCCGCGTTACGGCCGTCATGGCGGCACTGAACAAAACGGCTGCCGAGACGATGGAGCCTTATGATGTGCATGCCTGCACCGACGTGACGGGGTTCGGTCTCCTTGGCCATGCGCTCGAAATGGCCAAAGGCAGCGGCACGGGCATCCGGATTTCCAAGCCTTCCGTTCCCATTCTGGAAAGGGTTCGGGAAATGGCCGACGGAGGCGTCATTCCGGGCGGCACCAAAAACAATTATGAACACGTGAAGGACGACGTGGATTTCCCGGATAGCATGGACCAGATCGATAAATGGATATTGTGCGATGCCGTGACGTCAGGGGGACTGCTCATTGCCGTTGACGGCTCGCAGGCCGAAGCATTACTGGCGGAGCTTCGCCAAGCCGGGCTGGAAGCCGGCAGAATCGGAGAAGTCGTACATGACCATCCGAATCGCATTGTCGTTGAGGCGTAACATGAGCCGGGTTTTGTTTGTGTAACCATAAAGGAGCGAACAGACATGTTTCAAGACATCACCGTGAAAGAATTATTGGAACTGCAAAACAGCAAGAAGATTACTTTGATTGATGTCCGTTCCCCTTCGGAATATAAGGACTCCACCATTCCGGGGAGTCTGAACATTCCGGTCTTCAATGATGAAGAACGGGCGGAGATCGGGACGATTTACAAGCAGGTGAGCGTGGATGCGGCCAAAGAGCGGGGGCTCGCCATCATGTCGGCCAAGCTACCCAGCTTCGTGAAGCAGTTCAAAGAGATCGAAGGAGATAAGGCGGTCTATTGCTGGCGCGGCGGCATGCGCAGCCGGACGGCTGCAACGGTGCTGTCCCTGATGGATATCCATGTCAATCGGATTACCGGCGGGATTAAGGCTTACCGGAAGTATGTGCTGGATACGCTTGAGCAGAAGAGTCTGGATGCGGAAGCGTTTGTCCTTCACGGATTGACGGGTACGGGCAAGACGGCAGTGCTAAGGCAGCTTCAGCAGGAAGGCTACCCCGTCGTGGACCTGGAAGGGCTCGCAGGCCACCGCGGCTCGATCTTCGGGCATATCGGCCTGCAGTCTAACAATCAGAAGACTTTCGATGCGGAATTGGTTGAACGGCTGAAGCAATTGGAAAATTCGCCTTATTTGTTATTTGAGGCCGAGAGCAAACGGATCGGCAAAATCGTCGTTCCCGATTTCCTAATGAAGAAGAAGGAGTCGGGCGTTGCCATCGTGTTGGAATTGCCGATGGCGGAGCGTGTTCGCCAGATACTGGAGGATTACAACCCTGCGGCTTATAAAGAGCAATATTTGGCGGCCTTTCAATTAATCAAGAACCGAATCCACACTCCGATCGCCGCGGAAATTGGCAAGTCTTTGGAGGAGGGAAGGTATGCTCAGGGAATACAGCTGCTGCTTGAGCATTATTATGATCCCAAATATAATTACTCCTTCAGTCAATATGAGGACAACGCTCCTATCGTTGTGGCGGTAGATCGGGTAGAAGAAGCGGTGGATGCCGTAAAAGACATACTGCGAAGCCGAATGCTGCACAAGACAGGCGCGTAAATGCCAGGATCGGTTGAGTGCGTAACGAGAAGGAGTTCCAATGTGTCTCTTTATTTTGCGATCCGGTCCTGATTCGAATAGAACGATAGATCGCCCCTTAAGCATTAGCAGATACGAAGGTATCGCTTTTGCTTGAGGGGCGATTTTGCTTTTGAATATGAAATGCTCTTAGAGTGACGATAGAGCTTCCGAGATAGGCGTTTCGCCTGAAATCAGGTCGAAGGAACGCCGGAAGGTATGTTCTTCGTCCAGCGCCAACAAGATCGTTTTCGCCACATCCTCGCGCGGAATCGAGCCGCCCTTGATATTCTCCGCAGCCGTAATGCGGCCGGTACCAGGCTCATTCAAAAGTCCTCCCGGACGAATGATCGTATAGGAGAGGCTGCTGTGACGAAGCATTCGATCCGCGTAATGCTTGGCGGCATAATACGGTTTGATGTCCCCGTTCCAAGATTCTCGATGATGGGCCCCAATCGCGCTAATCATCACAAAGCGCGGGACCTTCGCCTCTTCGGCAGCTTCGACCATCTTGACGGCTCCGTCCAGATCGATCAGCAGCGTTTTGTCGTATCCGGTAGCTCCGCCAGAACCAGCCGTGAAAACCACTGCCTGGCAATCTCGTGCTGCTTCCGCCAGTTCCTTGACCGATCCTTCCAAATTCGCGATAACGCACTCTATTCCCGCTTCTCGATAATAGGCTGCCTGCTCCTCCCTCCGAACCATGGCTTTTACGCTATAGGCATCATGCTCATGCAGGAGAAACGTAAGCTGTTTGCCAATCTGGCCGTTCGCGCCGGCTACTAGAACCTTCATCATGACATGCTCCTTTTCTTTTGGGTATATATTCTCGTAAAGAGTAATCCCTGCGATTTTGACATAGACTACGGGATATTTGTCATGTAATCCCTTTGGGACTTTCCTTTATGACAGGAAAATGATATTATCTTGTTTTCACCAAATCGCACGGTTTCGAAACAAGGTCAAAGGAGAACAGAGAGTTGAGCGGAGAGAAGATATACCCTGCTTCAGGAAGACAACGCTGGATATTCCTCATATCGATGATCAGCTTCATCGGATTTGTCATTCTGGCGGCGCTGGTAAAGCGGGAAAGCCTGGCAGCGCTTGATTTGGCGATCATTACGACGGTACAAGCCCTTGAACATCCGCTGCTTACGGATATTGCCATCGGGCTGTCGTTCATAGGCTCCATCGGACCGGTGATCGTGTTAAGCCTGATCGTGATCGCCGTGCTATATTGGATTCTGGGCCACCGCAAGGAGATTCTTCTCCTTATTGTGGTCGTCTTCGGTTCATCTATTCTGAATTTATTATTAAAATGGGTGTTTCAACGTGCAAGGCCGGACATCAACCGCCTGATTGAAATTACGGGATACAGCTATCCCAGCGGCCATTCGATGGGGGCCTTCTCGTTCTACAGCGTGCTCGCTTACTTGTTGTGGAGACATATTGACAGCAGAGCGGGGAGAGGGACGTTGATTGCCGTTTCCATCGTGATGATTCTAAGCATCGGACTTAGTCGAATCTATCTCGGCGTCCATTACCCGAGCGATATCATTGGCGGATATCTGGCTTCTTGCGCTTGGCTTGGGTTCGTGATCCGATCTTACGAGAAAAGGATGGGGAAGCGGGCCAACCCGGATGATGTCAATGAAGAAACTGCATAACATTGGAAGCGTAAGGGTAATTCATGTAATAGCGGTTCAAACGGAGGAGTATGTATCATGGTGTGTAGGCTTAGACGTGAAATTGGGTTGCGTAAGGAGGGCTGTCCGTGGCGTTTGGAGCAAGAATGTTCAAAACCGGCCTAGCCGTGACGCTGGCTCTTTATTTAGCCATGCTGTTTGACTTTAAATCACCTGTCGTAGCCGCCATCGCCGCGATTTTCGCGATGCAGCCATCGATATACAGGTCGTGGAGATATTTTCTGGACCAGCTGCAGACCAGTACGCTCGGTGCGATTCTGGCCATGCTCGGAGGGTATTTTTTATCGAATCAACCGATTTCCGTCGGTTTGGTCTGTATTCTAGTGATCATGATTTGCATGAAGCTGAAAATGGGCGAGACCATCGGACTTACGCTTGTTACGGTTATATCCGTGATGGAAGCTTCCGGACAATGGGACTTTGCCCTCAATCGCTTTATTCTGACGATTATCGGCATCATATCTGCATTCCTCATCAATATTCTTGTGTTTCCACCGAAACCGAAGGAACAGTACATCACGCGGATTCATATTGTATTTGGCAAAATGTCGCTGCTGCTGCGCACGGCGATCTCCCATGAAATGAAGGATTCGGTCTACCGTGCGGAGAAGAAAGAACTGGAATCGGCCATCAAATCGTTGTCCGACAAATACAATTTGTTTGAGGAAGAGCAGAAGAAGCTGAAGCGGGCGAAATACAGTCAAGCAAGACAGCTCGTGGTGTATAAGCAGCTGCTCCAATCCCTTCGCAAGGGGTATGAAGTGCTGGATGCGGTGGAGAACCACTATTTCCAGGCGGATCGATCCGATGAAATCGACGAACAGTTTGATCACAATCTGGAGCGGTTAATGAAGTACCATGAGCATATTTTGTGGAAATTCGAAGATAAACTTAAGCCGAACGAGGATGAGGCCGAGACCATGGCGGAGAACAATGAAGCTTTCATGGAGCAGGTGATGTGCGGGCCCGGCTCAAATCCCGGCGGACTCCGGCTGGCGGTGGTGGCCGCCTCCATGTACGACTACGGCTATCAGCTTGACCGGTTGAATCGGGTGGCGGATCAAATCAGCCGAGTCGTGGATGATAAGGAGCAAGAGGATGCCATGTTCTCGTGGCTGCGAAAATAAGGGAGCTCGCCATGAGGATGCCGATCAAGATTTCACATTTGATCGGCTGTTTTTATACATCTCAGCAAGCAGCAAGTTTGGCATTTGAGGCTCGGGAATGGTATGGTATATGAACATAAAAAAAACCGCCCCGGCGGGTCGGTTACTGAAATTTCATGTTGAATTATGTACGGCAGCTTGCTATAATTAACAATGCTTTGTCATTAAATTATTGATATGTGGTTAGAATATCACAATTGTATTTTATCACGATTAACCAACGCTGTCAACCGGTAGATTAGGGGGATGAACAAATGGCTATCAGCGATCAAGATTGGAAAGAGGAACAGGCGCGGGTAACGGAAGTAACAGCAAAAATCGGAAATAAAATATCCCAGCTGGAAGCAAGCGTCGGCGATATCCGTGAAGTCGTCATTGACATGCGGAAGGACTTCTGGGACGAAGTTACGGTAAACTTCAGCAACCCGGACGATTTGGGCGAAACGTCCACCAACCTGAGACAGCAATCGCAGGTGCTCGCCGAACGCGAGCATGCTCATCTGCAGTCCAGCAAGCTGCTTAAAAAGTACAGGAAGCTGGTGGAATCCCCATACTTCGGACGCATTGACTTTCAGGAGGATGGAACTGCGGAGACGGAAACCATTTATTTGGGAACAGGTTCTTTTTTGGACGAAAAGATGGAGACGTTTCTGGTTTACGACTGGCGGGCACCGATCTCGAGCTTGTATTACGACGGTGCGCCGGGCCCTGCCCAATATGAGACGCCTTCGGGTACGGTCAAGGGCGAAATGCTGCTTAAGCGCCAATTCGTCATCCATAACGGCGAGATCAAGGTGCTGTTCGATACCGGCGTGACCATCGGAGATGAACTGCTGCAGCAGGTGCTTAGCCATAGTGCGGATGACCGCATGAAGAGTATCGTGGCTACGATTCAGAAGGAACAAAACGCGGTCATCCGAAATGACAAAACCCGCATGCTGATCGTGCAGGGGGCTGCCGGAAGCGGAAAGACCTCGGCGGCACTGCAAAGGGTCGCTTATCTGCTGTACAAGTACCGGGAGACGCTCCGGGCCGACCAGATGATCCTGTTCTCCCCGAATCCGCTGTTCAACAGCTATGTGTCCACGGTGCTTCCCGAGCTCGGCGAGGACAATATGCAGCAGACGACCTTCCAGTCCTATCTGGAGCACCGGCTCGGTAAGGAGTTCGATCTCGAAGACGTGTTCACGCAAACGGAAACCCTGTTGAATGCGGATGATTCGCCGCGTTACCGGGCACGCTTGGAGAGCATATCGTATAAATCCTCGGGGGCTTATCTGGACACCATCAGACGATACAAGGAGCTGCTGGAAAAGGGAGGCATGCTCTTTAAGCCGGTCGTATTCCAGGGGAAGGTGATTGTCAGCTCGGAGGAGATGGCGTCGCAGTTCTATGGCTATGATTCGGCGGTTAAGCTCGCTGGCCGCATTGATCTGATGAAGGAATGGATGCTTAAGCGCCTGTCGGAGTTTGCCCAGACCGAGAAAGATGCCCCGTGGGTAGAAGAGCAAATCCAGCTGCTGGATACGGAAGATTACCAACGGGCCTTTCAAACGATGAGACGCAAGCAAAACCGGAAGGCAGACACGTTTGACGATTTCGATAAGGAAAAAGACGTCCTTGCGAAAATGGTGGTCAGCAGCCGGCTCAAGCCGCTTCGGCGTTGGATCAAGCGGTTCCGGTATGTGGACGTCAAGGGCATGTACCGTAAATTGTACACGGACGAATCCTTATTCCGCCGGGCGGCGGGAAATTTGGAGACGCTCCCGGAACATTGGGATGAAATATGCAATCTTACCGTTGCGTCCCTGGACGACAAAGCATTGCTTTACGAAGACGCCACGCCGTTTCTCTATCTGAAGGAACTGCTGCAAGGGTTCCGTACGAATACGTCGATACGCCATGTCATCGTCGATGAAGTTCAGGATTATTCCGCATTTCAGCTGGAGTTCCTGAAGCGTTTGTTCCCGCGGGCCAAAATGACGGTGCTGGGGGACCTCAACCAAGCCATTTATGCTCATGGAGAGGCACTCGGAAGCTTGGAGAATCTGGTGAGTCTGTATGGCAAAGAGGATACGGAGGTCATTAATCTGACCCAAAGCTACCGGTCGACGTATGAAATCGTAAACTTCACGCGACAAATGATACCTGGCGGGGAGCGGATCGTTCCTTTCAACCGGCAAGGGGAAGCTCCTCGAGTCGTTCGGGTGAACGATGAAGAAGAACTGCATGGCGCGATCGTATCCGATATTCGCGAGCTTCATGAGCAGGGATTCCAATACGTTGCGGTGATCTGCCGGACAGAAGAGGAGAGCAGGCGCGTACATCAGCAGCTGTCGGCGGATATCTCCGCCCGCTTAATCACCAAAACCACGCCGGCCTTCGAAAAGGGAACGCTGGTGGTTCCCGCCTACTTGGCCAAAGGCGTGGAGTTTGACGCGGTGATTATCTATAACGGCGCCGAGGACGTGTACCACCGGGAAACCGATCGTAAGCTGTTCTACACGGCATGTACGCGTGCCATGCATAAACTGCATGTCTATCATATCGGGGAGAAGAGTCACTTTATCTCCGGTCAAGCTTAAAGGAAAGAGGTCTGCCTGAGCCCGTCTCAGGCCGGCCTCTTTTTGCATGATGTCTATATGAAAATCAAACCCGTTTTCATAACGGAGGTAAAAAATGGAATGTATCATTATAAGAAATTTATGGCATTTGTTATACCATAAGGAGGGAGTTATCCAAAAATTATCAACATTTGACCGGTGATTAATAAAATTTTTTCAATTATTTTCGATTTAAGCGATTTCACGGTAGTCCTGCCTATTCACTCTTGACACAAATTTGACGAAAAAAGGAATGGGGGTATATTACTTATATCAAAGGTCGGGTGCTTGCGGATGAAGATAAAAACAAAATTAATTCTTTCGTCTACGATACTTGCGACGGTTACGGCGGTTATCGTAATCATTGCGTTTATCACATCGAATATGACGGAGAAGAGGTTTAGCAAGATTATTGAAGAGGACCAGAAGGTCATTTATAACCTGACGCAATTGGAGACCCTGTTGACTGGCGTTTCCAATGATGAGCGGGGCTACTTATTGACCGGGGATTCGACCTTTGCAGATTCATTGAAATCGAAACAGGAGTCCGTCGTCAAACTCATGGCCGAAACCAAAGGCTTAATGACGGCAGAAGAAGACCAGAAGGTATTTAACGAGATTGAAGCCGGTTATGTCGTATACTCCGAGGCCATAGCCGAGGTATTGAACAAATTGGGGTATGACACCGGTTTTTACAAGGCGGTCCCTTTCCGGGTGTACGAAGCTGCCTTTAACAAGGAGCGGGAAGTGCGCAAGTCATTTAGCGAGCTGATCGCAAAGTTTACGGTACATAAAAATGAAACCCTGGCGAAGCAGGCTGATCAGATTGCGGCCAGCAGCCGGTTTCAGAATTTGATCATCATGCTGATCGGAGCGGCCGCCGTCGTTTATTTTGCCATACAGGGCTATCTCCTGACCCGCTCGATCCGTCCGTTGAACCAGATGAGCAGTCAGCTTCTGAAGATTGCCGAAGGCGGGGGTGATCTGGTTACCCGATTACACATTACAACGAAAGATGAAATCAGGGATGTAGCCGATGCTTATAATAAATTGGTCGATGGCTTCAGGGAGCTGGTCGTCCAAGTGCAGGATACTGCAGGTAAAGTGGGTATCGCTGCTTCGACGCTGCATTCGACGACAGAGGAAATCCGTCAAGCCTCCCACCAAACGTCCGGGATTATGGAAGAGCTGGCTGCCGGGGTAGAGAACCAGCTGCAGGATACGGAGGAAACGACGGCGACCGTTACGGATATGGCGGAAGGCATGAAGCATATCGCGCTTGCAGCCCAAGACGTTTCCGGGCTGGCGGCAGCGGCGAACAAGCTTGCGGCTGAAGGGGAACAGGCACTTGTACATACGCTAACCCAGATGGAAGGCATCCGTACCAGCGTGGACCAATCTGCGCAATCCGTGCGTGCGCTCGGAGAGAAGG
This sequence comes from Bacillus sp. FSL K6-6540, assembly GCF_038007545.1. Lineage (NCBI taxonomy): Bacteria > Bacillati > Bacillota > Bacilli > Caryophanales > Bacillaceae > Bacillus > Bacillus sp. FSL K6-6540. Next base: position 4,891,553 of record NZ_JBBOXH010000001.1, on the reverse strand, counting down.
CCTCCAACATCGGGGCGATGGGACAGATCATCATCGAAATTGCGGAGCAGACCTCACTGCTTGCCTTGAATGCCTCCATTGAGGCCGCTCGGGCTGGCGAGCATGGCAGAGGTTTTGCGGTCGTCGCCGCAGAGGTCCGGAATTTGGCTGATCAGGCATCGAACTCCTCCGTCGAAATCAGACAGTTCGTTCACGAGCTGCAGCAAGACATCGTGAATCTGGCCGGCGTGATGGAACAGGGAACCCGGGAAGTAACCGAAGGCATGAACGTGGCGCAAGGAGCCGAGCGAGCCTTTAAGGAAATCGAGCAGTCGGTCGGCGAATTGAACGGGCAGATTCAAAGCGTCACCGCTGCAACCGAACAGATGAATTCGGGAGCTGGGGAGCTCGTTCACGCGATCCGTCGAATCCAGGAGGTTACGGAGACGACGGCAGGCGGTACGCAAAGCGTCAGTGCCGCAACGGAAGAGCAGCTGGCGTCCATGGAAGAAATCACAAATTCCGTTGAAGATCTTAACGTGATGTCTGGCAAGCTTCGTCAGTTGATGTCCGGATTTAAAGTATAATTAAGGAAAAATTGCATATGGGAAAAAACGGCCACCTTGCCGTCATGCATATTCTGGGCGAAAGAACCTACAATATGGATGACAGATAACGCAAAGGTGGTCTTCTCTCATGGAAAACAAGAAATGGGATCTGGTTGCCCTAGCATCCATACCACTCATCATGACGTTAGGCAATTCCATGCTGATTCCCATTTTGCCGCAAATTTCCAAAGTTTTGGGGATCAGCTCCTTCAAAGTGAGTATGCTGATAACGGTGTATGCTGTTGTAGCCATCTTGCTGATTCCGATCGCCGGGTACTTGTCGGATCGGTATGGAAGAAAGAAGATCATCATCCCGAGTTTGATTATTGCGGCGTTAGGCGGAGCCGTGTCCGCCGTAGCTGCCTGGCTGCTAAGCGGGACAGGGGCGTATTATGTCATATTAGCCGGCCGTTTTCTACAGGGAATCGGCGCAGCGGGGGCCTTCCCGATCGTCATCCCGCTTGTCGGCGACATGTTCAAAGAGGAAGAAGAGGTTAGCAAAAGCCTGGGAATCATTGAAACCTCCAACACGTTCGGTAAGGTTGTCAGTCCGATATTGGGTGCGCTGCTGGGAAGCTTCATCTGGTTCTTGCCCTTTATATCGATTCCGATTCTATGCCTGATTTCACTCGTGCTCGTCATTTTTCTGGTGAAGACGCCAAAGTCGAATAACAATGATAAACAATCCCTGCGTGAGTTTTTGAAAACGACCAAGGGGGTTTTGCATGAGAAGGGAAGATGGTTGTATGCGATATTCGCCATCGGCGGCATCGCAATGTTTGGTGTATTCGGCGTTCTTTTTTATTTGTCGGAGACGCTGGAAAGCACTTACAAATTACATGGCGTAGTAAAAGGATTGGTGCTTGCAATTCCGCTGGCTTTATTATGCCTATCTTCTTATTTAGCCGGTAAATTTACGGGCAAAAACAAAGCGGCAAAGAAGTGGACCGGTTTCGCCGGCATGGTTATTTTGACGGCTTCCCTGATCGTCACCGGCTTTAGCGAACAGATCTATTTTGTTGTCGGAATGATGACGCTTGGCGGTATCGGGATCGGCATGGTGCTGCCGTGCATGGATACGCTGCTGACGGAAGGCGTGGAGAAGGAGCAGCGCGGCACCATCACCTCGCTTTACAGCAGCATGCGTTTTATCGGGGTATCGCTGGGGCCGCCGGTCGTTTCTCTCCTGCTGGGCGCGAACCACTGGGTGATGTTTGGCACGCTGGCAGCCGTTGCGGCTGTAGGCGGCCTGCTCACGTTATTCGCGGTGAAACCGGAGGCAAAAGAAGACGATTCCGGAGGGAATTCATACCGGGTCGATTTCAAGAAACCGCAAGGATTGAAAAAGAAAGGTCTTGTCCATAAATAATGGACAAGACCTTTTCTCATATGCCGGGTCAGTTTGGCTGGGCGATCCCTTTCCTTGTGGCTAAGCATCATCCCTGCTTTCGTGCATTCCGGCTGACGAAGCTTTTTCGTTATCGCTTTGTTCGTTAACCTGCGACGGTAGCCTCGGTGTCCTCGACTGCCGTGGTGGATTTGGAACGCGACTTGCCGGCTGCCTGCATGATGATATAAATCAGGATCAACAGCACGAGCGAAATCGCCGAGTATCGGTACATGATGGCATAGGATGTGGATTTGGCGATGGCGCCGAGCGCGATCGAGCCGATGGCCACTCCGAAATCCAGGGAGTTGAAGAACATGCCGTTGGCCATGCCGCGCTGCAGCGGATGAACCTCCTGAATCATCCAGGTCTGGATGGACGGTTGCATCGCCCCAAAGCCTATGCCGTAGCACAGCGCCGATAACAGCATGGATCCCGTCGATGTGGCGAAGGTAAGCAGGAGCAAGCCGGATACCATCAGAATCGCAGCGGGTATAACAAGCGCCTTATGTCCATACCGGTCATAAATTCTGCCGGAGAACGGCCGTACGAGAATGATGGCAATGGCGTTGAACAAGAAAAAATACTGGGGATTCCGGAGGTGAGCCTCCGCTCCAAACAATGCCATGAAGCTCAGCAGTCCGCCGTACGTAATCGACATCAAAAAGTTGAGGATGCTGGGAAGGATCAGTTTTTTGTTGAAGGAGCCCTTCGGTTTATCCTCAACTCGGGGTTGAACCGCTGCAGGGCGCTCTGCGTTCCGTTTAGCCGCTCTTGATGTCAGGAGGTAGGCGAGAGGGAAGATCAGAAGGTTGATGATGACCGTGATGAACACGAGCGGAGTGAAACCGCCGCTTTGCAGCAGCGTCAAGCCGATCATGGGACCGATCGACATGGCAAGCGTAGTGGATAGCCCGAAATACCCCATGCCCTCGCCCAAGCGTTTGATTGGAATGACATCCGATGCCATGGTTGGAAACGAGGTGCTTGTCATGCCAAAGCCGATGCCGAACAATATGCGCATCAGCAGCAGGAAGGCTATGCCGCTCGCCCAGTAATAACCGAGCGTGGCTGCCAGGGAAATCAGCAGCCCGACGTACAGCAGCAGCCTCAGCTTTCCTTTTTCCAGCGCTTTGCTTGATACGAAGCGGGAAGCGATCGCACTAAAGGCGAACAGGCTGGTTATGAGGCTCACCTGCAAGGGGCTTGCCGTGAACGCCTCCTTGGCGTATGCGGGCAGCGTGGTCAGCATCATCTGCAGGGTCAGGAACAAAAAAAGGTTGCTGACCATCAACGTGATGAATTCTTTGGTCCATAGCGGTTGTTTCGTGTTGATATCATTCATGTGGAACATCTCTCCTGTTGTTGTGTAAGTTGTGTATGTTGGCATTGATGCGTGAGAGTGTGTCCCAGAACATCTCCAATTGCTTCTCGTCAATGCCCTCGATTAATTGGCTTCCGCATTGACTTTCGATGGCTGTAGTCGCTTCAATCAGTTCCTTGCCTGTATCTGTCAAAAAGAGCTGAAAAGCTCTCCGGTCGTTAACCGATACGGATTTGCGAGTGTATCCTTTTTTCTCGAGCAGGTCCAGAATACGGGTTGTCGTGGGCTGGTCTTTGTCCGCTTTGGCGGCAACTTCCTTCTGATTCAGCCCCTCGTGCTCGCCGATGTGGTACAGAACCAGCCATTGCTCGGGGGTGATGTCATAGGGCTTCAGGGCATTAGCAAACAATTGGGATGCGCGCCGATAGGTGTAACCCAGATGAAAACCGATGGAAGGGTTGCGTTTAGGTATTTTCAAGAAGAAGTCACACCTTTCATTTCAAGTTTTCAAAAATACTTGTCTAAACAATTATATGTCTAACATGCAAATCGGTCAAACCATTTGAAAAATTAATTAGGACATGACAGGGTTTCATCAACCGATGTGGAATATGAAAAATGGAATGATAACATAGCTCTAACATTTGCGAGCTATATTTATAGTACAAAACCAAAACTTAATCACTCAGGAGGAAGTACAAATGTCACAATTGATCAATTTCGCACACCGCGGGTCATCGGCCATATGCCCCGAGAATACGATGGCTGCCTTTGCCAAAGGCTTGGAGCAGGGAGCTACCGGGATCGAAACCGACGTCCAAATGACGAAGGACGGAAAGCTGGTATTGATCCATGACGAGAGTGTCGCCCGCACGACGGGGGCCGAGGGGCTTGTCAAGGATTATACATACGACGAGCTGGCCAAGCTGGACGCAGGCTCATGGTTTGGTGCCGATTTCCAAGGCGAACGGATTCCGCTGCTGGAAGAACTGCTGGAATTAACGCAAAACCGCGGCACGATTGTTAATATCGAGCTGAAGAACGGAACGATCCAATATCCTGAGCTGGAAAAGCGCGTGATTGAGGCTGTAAGGCATTACAATATGGCGGAGCAAATCGTCATTTCGAGCTTCAATCATTATTCCCTGGTGGAATGCAAACATATTGATCCGGAAATTCGCACCGGGCTGCTGTATGGCGAAGGGCTGTACCAGCCGTGGGAATACGCCAAATTGGCTAAAGCGGATGCCCTGCACGCATACCATCGGGCGGTTCTGCCGGAGTGGGTAACGGAAGCGAAGCAGCATGGCGTCGTCTATCATCCGTGGACCGTGAATGACGAGGGACGGATGAAAGAGTTGATGGATGCGGGCGTTGCGGGCATCATTACGGATTATCCGGATGTGCTGAACGGACTGCTGCAAACCAAGGGAGCGTGACTTTGTGAGGAAAACATGGCTGCTGGGATTCGGCTTTTTCAGCATTAGCATTACCTGGGCGCTGTACAATGCGTTTGTGCCCTACTTTCTGGAGGATTACATATCCAGTGTCGCATGGATCGGTTTTTTTATGACGATCGACAATTACTTTGCCTTGTTCTTGCAGCCATGGATTGGAAGCCGAAGCGACCGTACCCATACCCGGTACGGCAGAAGAATGCCTTACCTGCTTATCGGAATGCCGCTAGGCGCTTTGTTTACGGCCATGATTCCGTTTCATAACGGAATGGCGACGTTGTTGTTGTTCATGGTCCTCATGAACCTGGCCATGAGCCTGTATCGTTCGCCAACCGTTTCATTGATGCCGGATATAACGGAAGAGAAGCGACGCACCAGAGCCAACGGCATCATTAACTTTATGGGCGGCTTGGGGTCCATATTGGCATTTGGCGTGGGCTCGGTGCTGTACAGCGCCCATGCGTCGCTGCCTTTCATTGCAGCTGCCGGCGTAACGCTTGTCTCTTTGTTCATTCTGAAGACGTTCATCCAAGAGAAACGCGACGCTCCGGGCTATCAAGCCCAGACGGCCGCCAGAGCCAAAATTTCCTTTAAAAGCCAAATCAATCGAACGACGGTACTGCTGCTGGCGGCCATATTTTTCTGGTTCGTGGCGTACCAAGGGGTTGAGACGCTGTTTACGCTGTACGGGAAGAATGAGATGGGGCTGACGGAATCGCAGGCGTCCTTTTCCTTGACGTTTTTTTCGCTCGCCTTCGTTCTGTTTGCGATTCCCAGCGGATGGCTTGGCGGTAAATTCGGGAAGAAACGTCTGATCCTGATCGGCGTCAGCGGGCTGCTGATTGTCTTTGCGCTCGTCCCATGGGTAGAATCGCTGCTGCTGCTTCGCGTACTGCTGACCGTTGGCGGATTGTTTTGGGCTTGTATCAATATCAATTCTTACCCTTTCATCGTATCGACCGGAACGGAGGACAGCATCGGGACGCGGACAGGAATGTACTATTTGGTATCTTCGCTGGCGGCGATATCGTCGCCGCCTCTGCTGGGCAAGCTTATTGACGGTATGGGATATTCGATCCTGTTTTATTGCGCCGCCGGCAGCATGCTGCTTGCGCTGATCTGCATGCTGATGATTCGTCATCAGGAAACGGATCATTCCGCTAAAGCGCAGAACGCCTCCGCCAGCTTGTCCTAGCCGTTGTCATTTGGATAACCGGGAGTTTTAGCTCCTGCCCGGATGTGCGGAATAACATTGACGAGTGCCTGCCGGCACAGGTAGAATTTAATACCAGAGAGATGGTCTTAGATTATGTCGGCGAAGGGCAGGAGCTGATTCCAAGGTTGACAACGATTTACGATATTGCGAAGAAAACAGGCTATTCGCCTACGACAGTATCCAAAGTCTTCAACAATTATCCGGACGTCCGGGAAAAGACGAGGGTCAAAATCCTGGAAACCGCGAAGGAAATGGGGTATCTTCCAAACGCCAATGCCAGGTCACTTACGACCAAGCGATCCTGGACGATCGGCATTCTTTTTGTTGAAGCCACGGGAGCCGGAATTCGGCATCCCTATTTTGGAGCCGTCATCGAAAGCTTTAAGAAAATCTCCGTATCCAAAGGGTATGATCTGATGTTCATTTCCAAGGATGTCGGCGGCCGAAGAAGCAGTTATGTGGAGCATTGCAAAATCAGGGGCGTCGACGGTGTTGTGGTCATCCTGTCGAGCAACGATGATCCCGATTTCCAGGAGCTGCTGGATAGCGGCATTCCGTGCGTCATTCTGGATTCGTCACCGGAGCATGTGCATTCGGTTTACTCCGACAATATCGGAGGCAGCATGCTGGCAATCCGGTATTTGCACTCGCTTGGACATCGCAGCATTGCCCATATTTCGGGCGGATTGAATACGTTTGCAGGCGAGCAGCGCCAACATGGCTATGAAACAGCGCTGCGTGAGCTGGATCTGAACCTAAGGGAAGAGTACATAACCGGCAGCGATTTTTACTCCACCGAGAGCGGATACGAAGCCATGAAGAGGCTGCTTGCGCTCGCGGATCGGCCGACAGCCGTTTACGCCGCTGGGGATTTGCTCGCGCTTGGAGCGATTCGAGCCGTGCTGGACCATGGCCTGAGCGTGCCGGGAGACGTGTCGGTCATCGGCTTTGACGATATTGAAATGTCCCGCTACATTACCCCTGCATTAACGACGGTCCGCCAGGATACGGAGCAGCTTGGCAAGGTGGCCGCGGAGATCCTTCTTTCTTCAATCGAAGAGCGGGATACCGCCGTGAAGTCGGTTATGCTGCCAGTCGAATTAATGATCCGGGAGTCCTGCCGCCCGGTCACCTAAGGTGAACCTAAAGAGCAGGGTTCATTTTTAACCCATTTCGAAACCGGTTTCGAAATGGGCGGCTTCTTGATTTCAGCGAATGATGCACTCATTTAAGGAGGATTTGAACATGTCCAATTATCGTTTTGAGAAGGATGCCTTTGTTATCGAGCAGTATGATCTCGCCAAGCCGTTTTCCAGCTTCCTGCCGGGGATTGCCGGATTGAAGGGGATACCGATGTGGACCTTTTACGTCAATCGGGGCCAAGGGATAAGCAGTTTCGGCATACGCGACAAGAATTCGCCGATCATGGAATTCTCGCCGGCCAATATCTCGTATAAGAACGTATCCGCCACCGGCTTCCGCACGTTTATCAAGATGGCCGGGACGCCGGCCGTATATGAGCCGTTCCAATCCTTTCAGCCGGACACGAAGGCACGGAGAACGATGCTGATTCGTCAGAATGAGCTGGTCATCGAGGAGGAGCATGCAGATAAAGGGCTTCGAACATCGGTCTCGTATTTTCAGCTGCCCGGTGAAGATTTTGCCGCGCTCGTCCGCCAGGTCAGCGTGACGAATATCGGAGCCCGGACGGAATCGCTTGAACTGCTGGACGGTATGCCGGAGATTCTGCCTTACGGCGTCGAGAACAGCGGGTACAAGGAGGTCGGCAATCTGCTGCGAAGCTGGATGGAAGTGAAGAATCTGGACCGGGGCATACCGTTCTATAAGGTTCGCTCCAGTACGCATGATGAGGCGGAGGTTACCGAAGTTACGAACGGCCATTTCTATCTGTCGTTTGATCAGCACGGGAACTTGATCAAACCTATCGTAGATTTTGAGCTGATATTCGGCGGAAACACTTCATTGATCCACCCCGATCGATTTGCCGCGGGTTCGATCGAATCCTTGGCGCAAGCCACGCCGTATCCTGTGAACAAAGTGCCATGCGGCTTCAGCGGATTATCGGCGCGGCTTGAGCCTGGGGAGACGGCAACCGTGTATACGCTGGTTGGTCATGTGAACGATATCGGCAAAATCAACAAACGCTCGAAAGATTTGTGTTCGCCTGCCTATATCCTCGATAAGCGGGAGGAGGCATCGGCATTGACCCGGGAATTAACCGATGATGTGGCCACCAAAACGGGGTTGCCTGTATTTGATGAATACAGCCGGCAGTCCTATCTGGACAATTTCCTGCGGGGCGGTTATCCTTTCATATTCGATAACGGGAAGGAAGGAGCGGTTGTCCACCTCTATTCCCGCAAGCACGGGGATCCGGAGCGGGACTATAACTTTTTCTCGCTGGCCCCGGAATATTATTCACAAGGGAACGGCAATTTCCGGGATATGAATCAGAACCGCCGAAATGATGTGTTTTTCAATCCGAAGGTGGGCACGTTCAACATCCGGATGTTCTTCAGCCTCATTCAAGCGGACGGTTATAATCCTCTTAGCGTAGAAGGCACGAGGTTTCGAGTAGCACCAGGCATGGAGGGGAAATTGGAGGAGCTGCTGCACGCCTCCGCGGCTCGGGAGGATTATGATAAGCTCGCGAAGGCATGCGCCGGGGATTTCACCCCGGGCAAAATCATTAACGCGATATCGGATCAAGGCATTCGGCTGGCGATCAACGAGGAACGGTTCTTATCGGGATTGCTGACGATATCCGAACAGCATTTTGCGGCTTCGTTCGGCGAAGGCTTCTGGTCGGACCACTGGACCTATAACATGGATTTGGTTGATGGTTTCCTGGATATTTATCCCGACAAATATGAAGAGCTGCTGTTTGGCGAGAATGCCTATACATTCTTTGACAGCCCGGTATATGTGCTCCCGCGGAGCGAGAAGGTTGTGATCAGCCGGGGCAAGGTTCGCCAGTACGGCGCGCTGCTGGAGGACGAGGAGAAGCTGAATAAGCTCGGCAGAAAGCGGAACGCGGCGGAATGGCTGCGGGGGAATGGCGGACAAGGCGACATTTACCGTACGAATCTGTTTGTCAAAATGATCTCGTTATCCCTCAATAAAATGGCAACGCTCGATCCTTACGGGATGGGGGTTGAGATGGAGGCAAACAAGCCGGGCTGGAATGACGCGATGAACGGATTGCCGGGTCTGTTCGGCTCCGGGATGAGCGAAACGATGGAATTGAAGCGTATGGTGGCATTCATTGTGGAGGCTGCCGAGCGGTTCGGTCATCATACGGTGATGGTGCCGGAGGAAATCGCCTCTTATTTAGAGGGCGTATATGATGCCGTGCAGCAATATCAAACCGGCGTTTTGGACTCCTTCCGATATTGGGATCGGGTAGCTGGGCAGCGCGAGTCTTATCGGGCATCCGTCCGATACGGCATCAGCGGCCTGGAGGTCGAGATTCCGGTGAAGCGCGTAAAGAGGATATACGCGGCTTTCCTGGACAAGATTGAAGAAGGGATTCAGCGTGCCGAGCAGCTGGGAGGCGGAATCGTTCCAACGTACTTCCGCTTTGAAGCGGAGCGGTTCGAAGAAATCCGGGATGCGGAGGGCAGCCCGGTCATCACCCGCTATGGCTTGCCTGCCGCCAAAGTGTTGGAATTCAAAGCATATGCGCTTCCGCATTTTCTCGAAGCCCCGGCTCGGGGAATGAAGCTCGCCAATGAAGGTCAGGCGAGAGCGATGTATGATCGGATCAAGGCTTCCGATTTATATGATGCCGCGCTGGGGATGTATAAGACGTCCGTCAGCCTGGAAGGGGAAGGCGATGAAATCGGACGCATCCGCGCATTCACGGCCGGCTGGCTGGAGCGGGAATCCGTATTTTTGCATATGACCTATAAATACTTGCTTTCCTTATTAAAAGCGGGACTGTACGACGAGTTTTTCTCGGAAATCAAAACATCGCTTATCCCATTTCTGGACCCGGCCGTTTATGGACGCAGCACCCTGGAAAATTCATCGTTCATCGCCAGCAGCGTCAATCCGGATCCCCATGTGCATGGACGCGGTTTTGTGGCAAGGCTGAGCGGATCGACGGCCGAATTCTTAAGCATGTGGATTATGATGATGGCCGGAAAAAAAGTATTCCGTTATGAGGACAACGAGCTTCAGCTTCATCTGAACCCGGTGCTTCCGGCTTGGCTGTTTGACGAGCGGCAGGAGGTGTCGTTCACCTTCCTCGGTTCCGTCAAGGTAACGTATCGCAGCGAGCGCGCGGCAAATACGTTCGGACAGGACGGCGTTGCGATTCAGCGGTTCACCTTGACGACGGCGGGAGGAGACACGTTCGAGGTTGACGGCCCCCTACTTACGGGCAAGTGGGCCCATGAAGTCCGTAACGGAAACATCCGGTCCATTCTTGCAGTCATGGGGTAAGTTTTACGGAACCCGAATAGACCACCCGATTCTAGCCGGGTGGTCTATTCCTTGTTCTTTGGCGTTTTCGTTTATTCTTGGGGCGGCCTTTTGTTCTTGTTTGTCATGGCGGAGCCGAACGATATGCCGATGGCAACACCGATTGCTATGCCAATAGCAATATTATTCATTGCCACTCCAATCGCCACGCCCACGCCGATCCCCATGCATATGCCTAAGGCCATGTTGTTTTTTTTCTTTTCCATCGGGCAGTCACCTCCAGCTGAGAAGATGTTGATACTAGGATTCAAACCAGCGTTTCCTTCGTCCTCAAGCTGCCTTTGTTCTTATTATATAGGATATCGGACATGGATGCCGGATACCCAATTCTTCATCTTTTCTCCGCTTGCAAGTCCCCTGTTTGCAACCCATAATAGATATATCGATTCCACATACATAACGAATGTTCATCTTACCGTGCGAGGAGGGGGTTATCATGCAGTGGATCGCCATGCTGACGATGCTGATTGATCATATCGGGCTTGTGTTTTTTCCGCATCAGGAGATGTGGAGAATCATCGGCCGCATCGCATTTCCAATCTATGTTTACGCTCTCGTGCAGGGACACCGCTACACTTCATCGAGACCCAAGTATATCGCACGGCTGGCCGTTATTGCAGCGGTCTCCCAAATTCCGTACCAGCTTGCGCTGGATCCCGAAGGGCTGAACGTGGTCGTAACCTTGTTGGCCGGAGCCTTGGTTCTTTATGTGCTGGAACGATCGGATTCCCGGCTGCTATCATGGATGGTGGTTGTTGCAGCCTGTGCGTTGATGAGTGAGTTTCCGTTTGATTACGGAGCCTACGGCTTGCTGTTGATCTTGATTTTCCGATATGCTCAGGCCGGCTGGCTCGTTCCGCTTCATATGTTATTGAACCTGCTGTTCTGGTTCCTTAATGATTGGGAGCTGCAGATGTGGAGCGTGATCCCGACGGCCGTGATAGCTTATGGCCCTCATCTATGGAGAAAACTGGAGTCCGTCCGGGTGAGCCGCTGGGTATGGCGTTCATTTTATCCGCTGCATTTACTGGCTATTGCCGTATTGCGGGTGTTTATATAACAGAAGATTTTTAGGTTAATGCCTCATGGACTGATTATGTACAAGGAGAGACATTCATGCAGAATATCGCAATCGCTGCCTGCATCCTATTGTTCGCGGCAGCGGGTTACATCGCGTTTATGAATTCCAAATTAATTGCGGATAAAAAACGGGAAGCATACATTCCTCCGCCTGCTTCGGAATATACCGTTTATATGACGCCTCAATTCACCGAGGAGGACAAAAGGACGCTGAGTCCGATCGGCGTCATGGAATTTCGCGATCCGCAAGGCTTGATGAAGGTATATCTTTGCCGGGTTAAAAATGAATCCGAAGACTTGAAGCTGGAGCAAGCCGGCAACGTGTTTCTTCATCATCTGACCAAGGCCAGGGACACCGGCACGCTGATGTTTTATCGGACCGTGGAGGAAGCGCTGCAGGGGCCGGAGGAGAAGAGCTTAACCGACCGTCTGTCTCACGCCGCGAAAAAAAAGGCGAGGACAGAATAGGCCGAACCGGGTCAATCCACCCTGTTGCGGGGTAATAGAGAAATAAAAGACCGAAAGGAGATTTTCCGAAATGAAAACATTTAAAATCGGAAGGACATCGGTCTCCGTCTTTATAGGCGATATTACGACATGGACGGGCGACATTATCGTCAATGCTGCAAATTCGGGACTGCTGGGCGGAAAAGGCGTGGATGGCGCGATTCATAGCGCCGGAGGGCCGGAGATCATGGAGCAGTGCATGGAAATTCGCAAGCAGCAAGGCGGCTGCCCGCCAGGCAACGCCGTGATTACAGGAGCAGGCCGGCTGCCTGCCCAGCATATCATTCATACCGTCGGCCCGATCTGGGAGGGCGGCGGAAGGCGCGAGGAGCATACGCTGGCGGAATGCTACCGCAACAGTCTCCTGCTTGCAATCGAGGTCGGTGCCAAAAGCATCGCCTTTCCTAATATAAGCACGGGTATCTATGAGTATCCTAAAGCTCCGGCATGTGACGTGGCGTTAAAGGCGGTGACGAAGCTGCTTGAGGAAGATCTGCCGGATAACCGGCTGGAGCGGGTTGATTTCGTTTGCTTTTCTCCCGAGAATGAAGAGCTCTATGTCCGTTGGCTGGAGCGGTTCACGCAGGAGAAGGAGGCGCAAGTATAAGAAAAACCTCTATCGACGTACATTCTTAGAAGACAGACGGCATGTATAGGACGTTTTTCTTGCGATATCAGGAAGGTCCATGCTTCGATGTTTATACTTTCTGAGATCTTAAGAAAAACCTCTATCGACGTACATTCTTAGAAGACAGACCGCATGTATAGGACGTTTTTCTTGCGATATCAGGAAGGTCCATGCTTCGATGTTTATACTTTCTGAGATCTTAAGAAAAACCTCTATCGAGGTACATCCTCAGAAGACAGACCGCATGTATAGGACGTTTTTCTTGCGATATCAGGAAGGCCCATGCTTCGAAGTTCATACTTCTGAGATCTTAAGAAAAAACCTTGTGATTATAGAAGTGTTCAGCTCTTCTGTAATATGGTGTATTCTATAATCTTAATAAAAAGCAGGGGCGCAAATGTGCGCCCCTGCCGTTTATTCGCCGTTTATTACATATGATAGGAACCGCTTGGTTCAAACAGCACCCATTCCAGCATGGTAATCATGTCGTCAAGACGGGCATCCTGATTGAGAAGGGAAGCGCGCTCAGGGCTGTTCTCTTCGAGAGCTGCCAGTCGGGTTTGCAGTTTTTTCTTTTGCATCGAAAGTTCATTGATTTTGGATTTGATCTGGTTCTCTGTTCGCATGGCATAATCCTTTCCTTTGGCATGAAAATGATCACTGTACCCCATATTATAACATTTGATTCAGCTTAAGACGAAGGAGCGGGTCCTATGACGAGTGAAATGAATATGAAGAAAATAGCGGCTGAGCATGCCGCCAAGTATGTTCAGGACGGGATGAAGATCGGTCTGGGCACAGGCTCCACCGCCTATTACGCCATTCTCAAAATCGGGGAGATGGTCAGGTCCGGACTCTCGATCCAGGCCGTGGCTACCTCTGACGCTTCGGAGAAGCTGGCGATGGAACAAGGAATACCCCTGACGCCCGTACACCAGATCGATCGCCTGGATTTGACGATCGACGGGGCTGACGAGCTGGATGATCAGCTGCGGTTAATCAAGGGAGGAGGCGGAGCCCTTCTTCGCGAGAAGATCACGGCTTATCACAGCGAACGGCTCGTGATTGTGGCGGATGAGGCAAAAGCGGTAGCTCAACTGGGCGCTTTTCCGCTGCCGGTTGAGATTGTCCCTTTTGCCTATGAGTGGACGATTCGGTCCCTGGCACAGCTTGGTTGTTCGGTCCAATTGCGCCGTCAGCCGGATGAAGGGTTGTATGTAACGGATAACGGGAATTATATTGCTGATTGCCGGTTTCAGGAAATCTCGGGGCCGGAGGAATTGAGCTCCCGTTTAGGCACTGTACCCGGCGTGGTTGAACATGGTCTGTTCATCGGCATGGCCGACCAAGCGATTATCGGCTGCCGGGACGGTTCGGTACGGATATTGCATTCCGCGAGCATACAGGCCAAGAATACATTTGACAGTTGATCCGGCGTTCATTAACCTTAAATACATGATATCTTTCGGAGGGTGAAGTATGTCGGATTTTCAAGAACACGAGGATTACCCGCTGCATTTGCTGGTAGTCCTGGCCAGAGCTTATAACGCAGTGATGACGCATTCGCATCGAAGCATCAACAGCCACGGTTTGAATTCCACCGAATTTGGGGTATTGGATGTGCTGTACCACAAAGGTCCGCAGCCGCTGCAAAAAATAGGGGAGAAGGTGCTGATCTCCAGCGGTAACATTACATACGTGGTTGATAAGCTTCAGAAGAAAAACCTGCTTGTTCGCCGGGCTTCCGCTGAGGACCGCCGCGTGATCTATGCCGAGCTGACCGCAGAGGGGAAGGAATTCTTCGAGGCCATCTTCCCTCAGCATCAGGAATTGATGGTGAAGGTGCTTAGCGGATTGTCGGAAGAGGAAAGAGCGCAGGCGGCCATGCTGCTGCGCAAGCTGGGGATCAGCGCAGAGAAGATGCTGTAGTCCTACATGAGTTTAGATTGGAGATAGGTATGCTTAAAGATATAACGATGCAAGCGTCGCAGCCCGAAATTAAGGAACTGCTCAGTTACTCGGTTTTCCCGGATCCGGAGGCGGTGGACGAGGCAGCCGCATTTTATCAGGGCGGCGACAGCCGGTTGTTCGGCTACGAAGAGGACGGACTTCTTCTGGGAGTCATCGGTTTTGATGTGATGGAGGACGAGCTTATCATCCGGCATTTAGCGGTCCTGCCGGAGAATCGGGGGAAGGGATACGGACGCGGGTTGATTTTGGAGCTGCTCCTCGAGGTGCAGCCTAAACCGGAACGAGTCATTGCGGAAACGGACGAAGAGGCCGTGAACTTCTACCGCAGTATCGGTTTCGAGGTTTACAGCCTGGGAGAGAAGTACCCGGGCGTCGAAAGATTCCGCTGCATTTATGAGGTGGAGGAATCCGAAGAATAGTCATTCCTATGGATGGATGTTGCGTCTCCGATAGGAATTAAAATTGCCATTCAAGTTCATATACCCGTTTCGCACAGGAGGCATTCCTCATATAATGTCGTAACGAGCGGGGCAGGGGGTGAACATGTTGGTGTACCATTATACCGCTGTCGGCGATTCCTTGACCTTTGGGTTTGGGGCGATGCCTGGCAGCGGTTTTGTTCCGTTATACCGTCGGATGGCGGAGGAGAAACTTCGCCAATTCGTGGCCCATGAGAATCTCGGGGTGAATGGATTAACCTCGGATGAATTATACGATCGGGTCGTTCAGTTTCCAACGTATCGCTATCATTTGCAGCAGGCCCAGATTATCACGATGTCGATCGGTGGCAATGACCTGATTCGTGCGGTGAAGTCCACGGGAGGTCGACCGAATCGGGAGGTGCTGGACACCGCCTTGTATCGATGCCAGCACCATGTGGCTAATATCGTCAAACATATCCGCAAAATAAAGTCACCGGCCAGCAAGCCTTATTTTATTCGCGCTATCGGTCTGTATAATCCATATCCGGCCTGGACGGAGGCAACGGAATACGTGATTCGGTTCAATCGGCATTTGATGGGGTTGAGCGACGGCTATTTTCGCGTTGCGGATATTTACGCACAATTTTCTGGCCGAGAGAAGGAACTGATGTCGGTGGACGGTTTACACCCGAATGGCCGAGGGTACCGGGTGATCGCGGAACAGTTAAACCGGCTTGGGTACAAGCCACTTGCATAGGAAACGGAAATTCTCATCAAAAAAAGGACGTCCCCGGGTCCCATGACCTCTAACGGACGTCCTTTTGGTTTAAGCCAATATTAACGCTTAGAATAAGTTCCTGAACCAACTTCGAACCGCCCATTTGCGTTCCTGCCGTTTTTTGTATTTGGGCAGCGAGCGATACACGTCCATCGATTCCTGATAGGATTTCTTGGCATCTTCGGCCCTTCCCAGCGATTGATACATATACCCCAGCAAATAAAAGGCTTCGCTGGAGGAAGAGTGGATGGCATGGAACTGCTCCAAATAGTGGAGTGCCTTCTCACGATCCGAATCCCGAAACGCCTCGGCAAGCCTAAGGTAAGGCCGGCCATATTTGACCCTCGGATTGATTTGAAGGGCCCGGACGATATCCGCCTCTCCCTGAGCGATGCTGCCGGTATGCAGACGCGCGCTTCCGATATCGTCCCAGAATTCGGCGGAATCCTCTAAACTGGATTCCATGGTTTCAAGCAGCTTTAGGGCCTCTCCATACTTGCGACGCTCCAGCAGCAATCGGGCAAGCTCGTGCCGGGATGATACGTCGCTGGGGCTGACCGCAATCTGTCTGCGCAGCTTGGATATAGCCCTTGCGCGCTTGAACGGCTTCGTCACACTGGGAAATATCCCGACAAAACGGCGATCCAGCACGTACACGATAAGAAGCAGCACGAGAATCGCCGTTATCGGATTGCCGAAAATGTAAAACAAAAATCCGAAAATAATGAGTTTAAACAAACAAATCCCTCTATTTCCTTGTATTGTCGTAGCCCAAATTATACCATATCATGGATTTATTTAGGGGGAAATGCGGTCGGTTCTATAGACCTTAATAGGATGCGCATGTCGGAATAGGTCGCAGGTATTGAAAGTAGCCAGGTGATAACCGATATAGGTAGTAAAGAGGTGATAATCATGGCGAAAAAGGGACAGACATTCCATCATTACAGTTTCGAAACTAAGAAAAAGGCAGTCGCCATGCGGCTGGAAGGCATGACGAAGAAAGAAGTGGCATCCGCCTTACAAATATCAGACATCGGACGGCTGAAAGTGTGGATGCGCAAATATCGGGAGCTGGGAGAAGAAGGCTTGGTCGATCGCCGCAGACGAATCGTGCATCCAGACCATGACAACGAACGGAATGAGAAAGTACAGGTTCCGCAACTGCAGAAAATACAGTAATTATAGTGAGGCGTGGTTGAACGACGGTTCCACCACGCCTCTTTCATATGGGAATCATGGAAAATCGGCGTATAGAGACCCGCAGATGCGCGCATTTGGGCGGGTTCACTATTCTTATCGCGAACAGGCGGCAGCCCAGTTCATTTTAGCGGAAACGACATAACATGTGGTATGTTCAAAAAAGGAGGGATTGTTGTGAGCGGAGTAGGAGAAGGCTACGGCGGCGGCTATGGATATGGCTCTTCTGTAGGTGCTATTTTGGTATTGTTCATCTTGTTGGTGATCATTACTCGCGCATTTATCTAATCCATCTTTTGAGCGAACAAAACCAATGAATCAATAAGAGAATACCAGGCACCATGAGAAGTCACAAGGAAAGACCGTCCCAAAGAGGCATTGCTGCTTCTTAGGACGGTCTTTTTTATGAATAACGAGCTTTATTAACTTGTGTCCCCTTCATGCTACATCATGATCAATATGGCTTTCCCGTTTACGAAAGATACGATATTGAAATTGGAGTACCCCCAAGTTTCAATGGTTTTTCCGCCGCCGGAGGTAATGTCTTTGGCAGCCGGGTTCCCCCATGAAAGCTGTACCTGCTCTTTCGTCATGCCGAGGGAAACCTGCCCGGCTTTGATCTGCTTCCAGACGGAGGCGGACCATTTGTGTTTTTTATAGGGATCGTAAGTTAATAACGAGGAACGGTCCGCAAACAGCTGCGTCACTTCCGAAGACCGCATAGGATAACTTTTTACCGTTTTCCCCGATGCCGATTTGAAGATTACGTTGAATTCGCCCTTGTCGTCAGGCAAAATGTCGGTAACGGTCAATTTCGAGAAGCGTTCCAAATCTTCGAATTCGTTCACCCAATACGTTCGGCCGATATACTTAACCAAATTGCCCTGCATCGCTTTTTTGATCAATCCAGCCGTTTCGCTGGAGACGACGGTCATGGCCGCATCCGCGCCGAGGGAGATTTGAGCTTGCTTCCACTTGGCATCCCAGCTGGTTTTAGCTCCCAGAGCATCGGATAACACGGAGGCCGGAATGAGCAGCTCGCCCTTGTCGTTCACGGGTGCGGCTTTGAGTCGGATGGTGCTTTCATTCAGCTTGGCCTGGTTGCTGCCTGCTTTAAACGAAAGCAGGGTCTGGCCGAACTTCGCCTCCACGCTTCCGTTTTTAGCCGAGTAGGTGCCGCCCAGTGCCTGGATGACGGATTTAGCCGGTACCATGACATTGCCGTTGACCTGTTTTGCGTATTTCAAATTGTTGCGCAGGCTGGCCGATACCGTCACCGATTTGGACTGGCCGCCGGAGGTTACCGTAATCTGCGTTTTGCCCACGCCGGCAGATTTCAGCATCCCATTCTTCTGCATACTCAACAAATACGGCTTCTCGATATCGATGCCGGCGTCTTTAACCGGTACCTTGATTTTCGCCCCGTTCGTATAGGTTTCCTGGATGCTCACTTCCAGCGATTCTCCTACATAAGGCGTCGCATCGGATATGGCAACGGACAAGCTCTTGACTACCGGTACATCGATGTTCTTGTTCTGTCCCTCCTTATGATGTACCCAGCTCCCATCACTCCGCTGCGCATAAAAGCCTTCCGACAAATCCTTTGCATCCCCATAGATGGATGTTTTTACGATCCCGCTAAGTCCGGTAATCTGCTCTTTGAGTTTCCAGCGGTCTTTATACTCGCCGGTAGTCCATACGGTTCCGTCCTGGAGCGTCACCATGAGAAGATCCGTCGGCTCACTCGATGCATAGACGATATGAGCTGCGTTCTGGGCCACGGTAACCGGTATGATCTGCCCGTTATCGTCGAAGTTGGACGTCTCGTACACGACCACGTCGCCGTTGTCATGCAGCAGGGCAACGCGTCCGCTGTGTACCGTCATGGATTTGACGGCTGCCGGGTTTTCCACGATCCCGAGCTTTTTGAACTGCCCCTTTTTGTAGTTATCCTGGAGCAGCAGCTCTCCATTGGAGGATAATGCAGCGAATTCCTGATCCGCATTGGCGATCAGCGATATGCCGCTGAGGTTCTTCGCTTTTTCATCGCCGGCCCATACGGTACCGTCCGACTTCAGCCAGTAGGAACCGGCTATCTGCTTCACGCCGCTTGTTCCCGGAACGACCTGGGGCCCCTTGCCGATGTCCCACTCCACTAAGCGGCCCTCCTGCGTCATGCCGATGCCGCCGTATTCATATCCGCTGATGGCTGCGACGTTACCTGGTGTTCGAATGGCGTGGCGCCCGTCAATCAGGGACCACATGGAGCCGTCGCTCATCAGATAGGTGTTCCTTCCCGCAATGTCTTGGATCCGGAGCTCGGCCCCGTCGGCAGAAGCGATGTCTTGCGTCGTCCCCGCAAAACCAAGCCCTGCCAGCATGCTGAATAACACGAGAACATACAACGTTCTTTTCACTTACATGACCTCTCTTCACTGAACAAATAGGAATATTTTTCAAACAACCTCATTGTTTTCGACAAAATAGGCGTTATTCCTGCAAGATTTAGGGGAGCGTTGATTAAAAAGGAACAAAAAAACGCTCCCGGATGGGGGCGTTTTGCAGATGGTCCCGGCCCGACATATAAGATAAGCCGGTTCCTTTCAAGAGCAATAAAACCGCGCATGCATCATTTTTCACGGTTTCGATTTTTGGGAATTTTCTGAACGTAACGATTGAAATTATTATGAACAGAGCATACTTCATTCTCGCGAGTTCTATTTCCTTAGTTTCATTGCTAATGAAACCATTCATAATCGAATCCCTCCTCTTCATCATTGGAAGTTTCTTGTTAACGGAACAGAAGATATACAATACCGGCTGCTGCAAGAAATACAATTCCCGCGAGAAAAAACCAATTGGCCGCCTTTTTTCTGGATGCGCGGTCGTCCTTGGAATCGGCATAGAAGTTGCCTCTCTGCTGGTACCCCGTTGTAAACGCTCCCGATAGGATTCCTGTCACCAAGAGACAAGCCATTCCTGCGTACACCAGCAGGTCCATCTTGAACTCCTCCCATCATGCTCTTATATAATATGAACGTTCGCAGAGAGGGATTGGTTATGCTTCATTACACCTATGGATTGCTGGACCAACAGACCGAGGGTCTGAAAAACATATAAAGCCGCTCAATCTAGAGCGGCTGAACATAAAAAAAAGAACAAAAGCCCCGTAACAACATGTTGACATTACAGGGCTTTTGTTCGGGAGCCACCGAAGTGACTCCCTCATGGGAGAGGAGAAACCGGACGAAGAGCTTATGGGGAAACGTAAGTCTTCTCCGCGGTTGTCTACGACATTCATTGATGTCGATATTTCAAGGATGCCCGGCTGGTGCAGAAATATACCTTGCTCTGAAAAAAAGTTGGGAGCTGTTACGTTTCATTTTTCATATATGGGATGATTGTGTTACGATAATCACTGTCCATGGCGTTGTCTGGGCATCTAATTTATAGATAATGAAACGGGTGAATGAAGCAGTGAGAGTAGTATCCGGAAGTGCAAAAGGCCGGCCGCTCAAAAGCGTGCCGGGTACAAGCACCCGTCCGACGACGGATAAAGTGAAAGAATCCATATTCAGTATGATCGGCCCTTACTTTGAGGGAGGAATCGCGCTTGACCTGTTCGCAGGCACGGGAGGCCTTGGCATTGAGGCGTTAAGCCGGGGGATGGATCGTGCTGTTTTTGTTGATGTGGAACCGAAAAGCATTAGCACGATCAAGGATAATTTGAAAGCGGCCCGGCTTGAGGAAAGCGCAGAGGTATATCGCAACGATGCGGCACGGGCGCTTAAAGCGCTTGAAAAGCGAGGCTATGGCTTCGATCTGGTCTTCTTGGACCCGCCGTACAGGTTCAAGAACGGCGATGAACTGATGCTGGATATGGCCGAGCGAGGGTTGCTGCAGGATTCAGCCCTGGTGGTATTGGAATACGAATCAAGTTACAATTATGCTGAGGAATTTGGCGATTTTCATTGTATCCGAACCGCGAAATACGGAGAAACCGCCGTATCGATATATCGTTATGACACAGCGCAAGATCAAGCGACGGAGCTTGATGAGGAGGAATTACACGATGACAAATGAGAATACTAGTACATACCGCGTTGCCGTATACCCGGGAAGTTTTGATCCGGTCACCATGGGACACATGGACATCATCACACGTGCTTCGAAGCAGTTTGATCTGCTGATCGTGGCCGTACTCAATAATTTAAGCAAGAACCCGCTCTTCACGGTGGACGAGCGGAAGGACCTTCTGAGACAGGCGACCGCTCATCTGCCGAATGTGGAAATCGACAGCTTCCGCGACCTTTTGGCGAACTATATCCGTCAGAAGAATGCGCAGGTCATCGTACGCGGGATCCGGACCGTGACCGACTTTGAATATGAACTTCAGCTGGCATCCACCAACCATAAGCTGAATCCGGATGCGGAGACCATCTTTATGATGACGCATCCGAAATATTCGTTCTTGAGTTCCAGTCTTGTAAAGGAAATCGCGCATTTTAACGGCGACACGACAGATTTGGTCAGCCCCGAGGTCGATGCGGCGTTGCGCCGCAAATTCAGCGGGGATCACGCCCGATAAGACGGGAGCATAGCCAGAAAGCCGCTATTAATAACAAGCAGATCATGCCTTGAACCTGCAGGAAAGAAGGCAGTCCGCTCCAAAAATTGAAGAACTGTTCCGTATCGCCATGATTGATCGGTTCCGTTCGGAATGCTGGCACGATGCCCACGGAAAGGGTGCTGACCGGTTTCCATATGGCCAATGTAATGACAAAGGCGAGGATCGAATGCAGGAATCGCTTTGCCATAAAGTAACGCCAGGAGAGACCGGCTTCCCGCATCAGCGACAGGCTTTGCAGATGGGCGCTGATTCCGCTCCATGCCAGTGCGGCCGACAGGACTGCCAGCTGCAGAGCCCCTGCTTGAAACACCGAGGAGCTGATCGATTGGGCGGCCAGATGGGCTTCCAATATCCCGGGCACAAGATAGGATGGAAGCTGGGGCAGCAGCTGGCCGGTCAATACTCTAGTAAGAACGGCGAAGAACAAGATAAAACCGCCTGTCATCATTAAGGTCTGTACCGAACGGGTAACGGATTCGCCAAGTAGTTTGCCGAAGCTTCGCCCATCCCGTCGATGGGCGTCCAGCGCGGCGGAGGCTGCCCGTCGAAGAATCGGACGCTTCGCCCATTCGTTCATCCGGGCATTATCGACGGGTGCGCCTTGCTTCCCGGCTTCTGCAGAGGGAGATTTGCTGAATAGACTGAATGTCCATGCGGCCAGCAGGCCGGATATCCAGTGGACGATCAGCAGCAGATAACCGGCTTCCGGTTTATGCAGCAGGCCGGTTCCGATGACAACGAGGATGGTCATCGGATTGCAAAAATGGGCCAAAGCGGCAAGCCTGCCGGCGTCAACGGCACGGAGCTCGCCTTGTTTGTGCATGCCGGCCGCGGCCTGAGCGCCTGCCGGGAACCCGGCTGTCATTCCTGTTATAAGAACCCAGCCGCCAGTACCGGGGAGTTTGAATATTTTTTTCATCATAGGGTCCAGCAGTACGCCAACCCCGTGGGCCCAGCCATAAGCGATGAGTATTTCCACCAGCACGAGAAAAGGCAGCAATGATGGAAATACGATATTCCACCACAGCTTGAGTGCTTGCAGGGTGGCTTGGAAGGCGGGTTCGGGCGCGCTGACGACGGCCAGTACAAGCAGGAACGCGGCGGCACCGAGAAGAATGGTGTTCCACAGTCCGTTGGATGACTTGACGGCGTTGTCTTTATTCATAAGGAATCTCCTTTCGGCGTAAACATGGCTAGTACAACTTTATGCAGAGGAGACAACCGTCAGACCAAACTTGGTGGAAGGCTGGATATATGAGGCGGAGGGAAGGAAAACCATGAAGAAGTCTGTAAAACCGAATGGCTTAAAAATTGCGCTGTATTTGTTGCTGGTCGGGGTCATGCTGTACGTTGTCGTTTATATGCCGACCCCTTATCTTGTATACCAGCCCGGGAGTGCCGAAGAGGTTCGTCCCATGATCAATGTCGAGAAGGGCGATCCGGCGGAAGAGGGTACGTTCATGATGACTACCGTGTCGGCAAGCTATGCCAATATGGCTTTGTTAATGCTGTCTGCGTTTAATCCTAATGCAGAGGTCGTGAAGAAGGCCGAAAAGATGGGCGATCAGAGCAAGGACGAGTATGCGGCCACGCAAGTGTATTATATGAACTCTTCGCAGTCTTCCGCGATGGAAGCCGCTTATCAGGAAGCCGGAATCGATTACAGCATCGAGCCCGCTTACGTATTCGTGATGTCGATCTCCGAGAATTCGGCCAATGCCGAGCATTTTCGGCCTGGCGATAAATTGATCAAGATCGATGGGCAGCCTGCAGAGGATAATGAGAAGATTGCCAGCCTGTTAAGCGGGAAGAGCATCGGAGAAGAGGTTTCCGTGGAGCTTGAACGCAAAGGAAAAACCGTGAAGGAACAGGTAAAGCTTGTAAGCATTAAGGATGAGAAGACCGGCGCGGAGCGTCCGGGATTAGGCGTCATGATTGCCACGATGCAGAATGTGGAGCCGGCCGATCCCGATCACACCATTCACTTTGCGGATACCAACATCGGAGGACCGTCAGCCGGACTGATCTTCACCCTTGAGATCTATAATCAGCTTACCGACGGGGATTTAAGCAAGGGTTACCGGGTAGCCGGAACGGGTACCATCGATAAATCAGGCGCCGTTGGCCCCATTGGCGGCGTGAAGCACAAGATCGTGGCTGCCGACCGGAAGGAAGCCGATATCTTTTTTGTGCCTCAAAAAAATTATGATGAAGCCAAGAAGCGCGCGGACCGGATCAAAACGGATATGAAGCTGATCCCGGTCGAGGACCTGCAGGATGCCGTGGATTATTTGGAGGAGCTGCCGCCTAAGGGGTGAGCGGCGGCAGCAGGTAATCGCTGTAGTAGTTTCGGATTTGGGGCCTAGGTTGCCCGTTAGCATAGACGGCGGCTGCCGCCAAGTCACGCTCCAGCTGAGGATGCTCCAGCTTAGCCGGCTGATGAATGACGGGGAGTGAAGCGCTTCGCTTCATTCGTTTCAGCAGCGAACGCCCCGTCTCGCTGAAGCCGAGGACCCGGATATATCCCGGACCTTTGGCGAGCTCTTCACGATTCATCGATGCCTTGTCATGATTCAGCATGATGTGCATCAGCATGCGTTGAAGCTTGGTACGCGTATAGCGCTTGGTCTTCAAGGCTTCCAGAAGGGCGTCAACCGTCGGCTGTTCCAGCTGCGATAGCGAGCGCTGAACACGATGCTCCAAGCCCTCGGTTACTTCGAGGAAGCTTTCAAGCTGAGCGGGTGTATGCGTGAGCAGGGCTTGGAACAGCGGCTGGCGAAACTGCTCCCAATGGACCGGAGCTAGTCCGCTCTTGATTTCCCGTTCCATGATGTCGTACGTGAATTCCGGCATATAGGGTCTGGCCGCTTCCAAGCTTTGTGACAGAATCATGTTCCGGATGGCGGTTGCGCTGGCAATGGATGACGTTCCCGGCAGCGGATCGTGGTAATGTGCGCTTACTCTTGGAATGGTATAGGGCGTAATGCGGCTGCCCAGGCGCTGGAGTGCGATCAGATAGTGCAGCCCCAGGGAGTTGTTCGGCTGCGTGAGCAGCTCTTGCAGCTCTGCCGTTGCCGTTGCAGGGCCGGATTCACCGAAAAGGACAGCGGCGGCAGCGCCGTAGGCAGATGGGAAGTTCATGCCTTCCCGGAGGCGCTTTTCGATTTCGGATCGAAGCTCGCCGGATTCGTTTGCGAGCGAACGGGACAACGGCAGGATTTGCTCCAGCGTCCCGCTTTCGGATCCGAAGGAAAGGCAATCCACGACGCCCGTAGCTTCCAGAATGGCTACCGCACCGAACGCGAACCATTCCGCAGGCTGCACGGCATAGGTTACCGGCAGCTCGAGGCACAGGTCAACTCCCATGGCAAGGGCCATTTCCGCCCGAGCGCGCTTGCTAGCGATGGCAGGTTCGCCGCGCTGGAGAAACGGACCGCTCATCACCGCGACGACGGCATCTGCCCCTGATACTTCTTTGGAACTGCGATAATGCAGTACATGACCGTTATGTAAGGGATTATATTCAACGACTATGCCAACCGTTTTCATTCGTTTCAACTCCTTGATTAGAATATAACATAATTGCATGACGTTCCTGCAACAATAAGCGCCCCTCCCGGGAGTGTTATAATTCTGGTAGTATGAAGAGAAATATCGGGTAACAATATAGAGGTTGTTAGGGTTATCCTGTTGACAAAACTCTCTGGGAATCGGTATAATAATCTTTGTTTGTTTGGAGTGATGGATATGCTAATTCAATTTCGTAAATTGACAACCAGCGATCAACCGTTACAGTTCCATCAAACCGTGGATGTAAGCAATGCCATTAAGGACCGGAAGGATATTGTTGCGGTTAAGCCATTAGACGTGGATTTGAAAGCAACTCCGTCGGTTACCGGTTCGGTGGATGTTCGCGGACGATTGCAAGGCGAGCTGGAGATGAATTGCTCCCGCTGCCTGAAGCCGATCAGCGAGCATGTGCACATCCCTTTTCATGAAGTATTCCAGCCGGTGGAAGATCCTGAATCTGTTGTTCAGGATGAGGATGACGATACTACATACGTGCAGGGTGAGAGTGTGGATCTCACTCCCTATGTAGAAGAAGCATTTCTGCTCCACCTGCCGCTAGCTCCGGTTTGCAAAGCCGACTGCAAGGGACTCTGCCCGAATTGCGGCAAGGACCTGAATGAAGGCACCTGCGACTGCGATACGGAAGTGATCGATCCTAGGCTAGCCGGACTGAAGGACTTCTTTAAATGATGATGGATATGGCACCCGTGTTCAGCGGGTTGAATTGATAAGGAGGTGGGAACATGGCAGTACCTCAACGTAGAACGTCCAAAACACGTCGTGACAAGCGTCGTACTCATTTTAAGCTGGCTGTGCCAGGCATGGTGAAATGCGAGCAATGTGGTGAATTGAAGCTTGCTCATCGCGTATGTAAAGTGTGCGGAACGTATAAAGCAAGAGAGATCATCAAACAATAGTTTCTAAATAAGTAGTACTTCATCTTTGGTGAGGTGCTATTTTTTTTGTCTCAAGTCCCTCTTTCTTTTTAACGTGACATGATTTATACTTAACATTAGTACCAGGTTCTAATATTTGCGACTAATTTACATATAAGTATGTTTGAAGATTGGCGGCTACCATAGCGGCAGAAGGAGTTGTTTCGTCATCGATCGTTTATCCAAGAAAGACCGTCACCAGCGGCTGATTCAGCTGATCGACGAGAATCCCTTTGTTACGGACCGCGAGTTGACTCGCCAGCTTAAAGTAAGCATTCAAACGATACGCCTTGACCGTATGGAACTGGGCATCCCGGAGCTCCGTGAGCGAATGAAGCAGATGGCGGAGCATTCCTATGACCAGGTTCGTTCCTTGTCGCTTGAAGAGGTGATCGGGGATGTCGTTGACCTGCAGTTGGACAAGAGCGGAATATCGATATTTGAAATCCGTGAGGAACATGTTTTCAGCAAAACGCGGATTGCCCGCGGACATTATGTGTTCGCTCAGGCCAATTCGCTTGCCATTGCCGTGATCAATGAAGAAATCGCATTGACGTCTTCAGCGGATATACGGTTTTTGAGACAGGTGCGCCTCGGCGAGAAATGCATTGCCAAAGCCTACGTCAGGTCCATTGCCGGCCAGAAGGGGAAGGCCAAGGTGGAAGTGTTTACTTATGTCGCTGATGAAATGGTGTTTCAGGGGAATTTCGTAATCTACCGATCTGCAGGAGAATGACATAAGTGAGGGAGGAAATTTGGCATGAGAATTGTGGTTGATGCGATGGGCGGGGACAATGCCCCCCAGAGCAACGTCGACGGCGCGCTGATTGCCGCACGGGAATGGAGCGACACCGAGATCATCCTCGTCGGGGATGAGGCCCGGATTGGAGCCCTTCTGAAGGACAAGCCGTCCAATCTGAAGGTGGTTCATGCGAGCGAAGTCATCGAAGCGGAGGATGAGCCGGTTAAGGCCGTTCGCCGGAAGAAGGATGCGTCGATGGTCGTGGCGGGGCGGATGATTCGGGAAGGCGAAGCGGATGCCATGATCTCGGCGGGCAACACGGGAGCGCTCATGACGACCGGATTGCTCGTCGTGGGCAGGATGAAAGGGATTGAGCGCCCTGCGCTGGCCCCTATGATTCCGACGCTCGACGGCAAGGGGATGCTCGCCTTGGACCTCGGAGCGAATATGGACTCGAAGCCGGAGCATTTACAGCAGTATGCTCTGATGGGCAGCCTGTATCGCGAGAAGGTGCACGGTATCGCCAAACCTCGCGTCGGGCTGTTAAATGTCGGCACCGAGCCGGGTAAGGGCAATGAATTGACGAAGCACGCATATCCGTTGCTTGAGGAATTGCCTATTCATTTTGTTGGCAATGTGGAGTCGCGCGATGTCATGAACGGCGTTTGCGACGTGCTCGTCTGCGACGGGTTCTCGGGCAATATTCTGTTAAAATCGATTGAAGGAACAGCCGGTGCACTCTTTTCGCTGTTGAAGGAGCAGTTCGGCAAGTCCCTTAAGACCAAGATGGCGGCCGCATTGATGATGCCGGAGCTTCGCAGCTTGAAATCGACGCTCGATTATAAGGAACACGGCGGTGCGCCGCTGCTTGGTCTGGGCGGTCTGGTTGTCAAGAGCCACGGTTCGTCGGATGCGAACGCCATCAAGAATGGGGTTCGTCAAGCGCGTACGGCGCTGCAGAACCGGTTGGTAGAGAGTATTTCGAATGAAATCAGCGGGAAGTGAGTGAGGAAATGAACAATTTGCGTCCGGTCGGTATTATTGGCACAGGCAAATACGTACCTGAAAAGATTTTATCCAATAGCGATTTAGAGAAAATGGTAGATACTAGCGACGAATGGATCGTCTCGATGACGGGGATCCGCGAGCGGCATATTGCCGCGCCGAACGAAGCGACTTCGGATTTGGCTTATCACGCTGCTGTGAATGCGTTGAAATCCGCCGGCATGCAGGCTGAGGATCTGGAATTAATTATTGTGGCGACCATTACGCCGGATATGTTCTTTCCATCGACCGCTTGTTTGCTCCAGGATCGGCTTGGAGCCAAGAAAGCAGCGGCATTTGACCTGTCCGCGGCCTGCTCGGGATTTGTATACGGCCTGGCCACTGCCACCAACTTCGTGAAAACGGGCATGTACAACAACGCCCTGGTTATCGGGGTGGACTGCTTGTCCCGGATTACCGACTATACCGACCGCAACACCTGCGTCCTGTTCGGTGACGGCGCCGGAGCGGCGATCGTCGGCGAAGTGCCGGAAGGCCGCGGATTCCAGGCGTTTGATCTGGGCGCGGAAGGCGCGGGCGGGGCCCATCTGCATATCGAGGCAGGCGGCTCGAGATTGCCGGCGTCCGCTGAAACGATTAACACCAACAAACACTACATTTACATGAACGGCCGCGAAGTGTTCAAGTTTGCGGTGCGGGTCATGGGCACTGCCACGGAAGCCGTCTTATCCAAAGCAGGCATCGACAAAAAAGATATTGATTTATTCGTTCCTCATCAAGCGAACATCCGGATTATCAAGTCGGCCATGGAGCGATTGGAGCTTCCGGAGGAGAAAGTTGTCATCAATGTTGACAAGTATGCCAACACCTCGGCCGCTTCCGTGCCGCTGGCGCTCGTGGAAGCCCAGGAGTCCGGCCGCCTGAAAGAAGGGGACAAGGTGCTGATGGTTGGTTTTGGCGGCGGATTGACATGGGGTTCCTCCGTACTCATCTGGTAAACCGAATGGATTTAACAGGACTAGTGAAAGAAGAGAAGGGAGCCAACGATTTTGGGTAAAACAGCATTTATATTTCCGGGTCAGGGCGCTCAGTCCGTCGGAATGGGAAAAGACGCCTATGATGCGGTTCCTTCCGCACGCGATTTATTTCTAACCGCGGATGCTCAGCTTGGATTTCCGCTCAGCTCCATTATTTTTAATGGCCCTGATGAAGATTTGAAGCAAACCGTCAACACGCAGCCGGCTCTGCTCGCAACCAGCATGGCTTATCTGGAAGCCATTCGCGGCAAAGGAATCGTGCCGGATTACGTTGCGGGCCATTCCCTGGGCGAGTACAGTGCGCTTGTGTGCGCAGGCGTGCTCTCGTTCGAAGAAGCCGTGTCGATCGTTAGAGCACGCGGCGAATACATGGAAGCCGCCGTTCCCGGAGGACAAGGCGCCATGGCAGCCGTTCTCGGCGCAGACCGGGAGGCCCTGGCCGAGCTGTGCAAGGGCATTTCGGCAGAGGGGCATGTCGTAGAGCTTGCGAACATGAACTGCCCGGGGCAAATCGTCATCTCGGGTTCGGCTCAAGGCGTTGCAGCTGCTGCGGAAAGAGTCAAGGAAGCCGGCGGCAAGCGGGCCATCCCGCTGGAAGTCAGCGGCCCCTTCCATTCTTCCTTAATGAAGGAGGCGGCTGAGCGTCTGGCCGGCAAACTGGAGCAGGCTTCATTCAACGCACCTTCCGTACCGGTGGTTGCCAACGTGACGGCGCGTCCGGTGGAAGATGCGGCTGCCATCCGCGGTTTGCTGGTGGAGCAGGTCTATTCCCCTGTGCTGTGGCATGACAGCGTGGAGTGGATGATCGCTCAAGGCGTGGACACCTTCGTTGAGATTGGTCCCGGCAGCGTTCTCAGCGGTTTGATCAAGAAAATTGACAAATCCGTCAAAGTCATTAATGTGAATAGTCTGGAGAGCATCAATAGTTTGGAGACGGTTGTTTAAACAGCTTTTGATGCCAACCGGATCACTCTGGAAAGGAGGAACAGGTATGAGTGAAGCTCTAAAAGGACAGACTGCGCTTGTTACGGGTGCTTCCCGAGGAATCGGCCGGAGCATTGCCCTCGCACTTGCCGATCTGGGCGCGAACGTTGCTGTCAATTACGCAGGAAGCGAAGCGGCCGCAACCGAGGTTGTGGAGGCGATTCGCGCAAAGGGCGTTTCGGCGATCGCGGTTAAATCCAACGTCGGACGGACCGAGGAAGCCGATGCGATGGTTAAGCAGGTTTTAGAGACTTTTGGTCGAATTGATATCTTGGTGAATAATGCGGGGATTACTAGAGATAATCTAATCATGCGCATGAAGGAAGAGGAGTTCGATCAGGTGATCGAAACGAATCTGAAAGGGGTATTCAATTGCCTCAAAGCGGTGACGCGTCCCATGATGAAGCAGCGCTATGGACGCATTATCAACATATCCTCCGTTGTCGGAGCGCTTGGCAATCCGGGACAGGCCAATTATGTCGCGGCCAAAGCCGGCGTCATCGGCCTGACCAAATCAGCCGCGAGGGAGCTGGCTTCCCGTGGCATTACGGTTAATGCGGTAGCGCCAGGATTTATCGATACCGACATGACCCGTGAACTTCCCGAGGACATGCGCGAAGGCCTGCTTGGCGGAATTCCGCTGGCCCGTCTTGGCCAGCCGGAAGAGATTGCCGGCGTTGTGACTTTTCTAGCATCTTCCAGCGCGTCTTATATGACTGGACAGGTGCTGCATGTGGATGGCGGCATGTACATGTAGAGCCGCTGCTGTTCCGGCGCTTGACGCGCCGGGCGCTAAATCGTTTTCAAATGCCTTCTATGGCAATTTGAAGTCATATCTCGTATAATGACCAAGAGGAGGTGAGCCGGATGTCCGATGTATTGGAACGCGTAAAACGCATCGTTATCGACCGCCTGGGTGTTGACGAAGCCGACGTAACATTAGAAGCATCTTTCAAAGACGACCTTGGAGCTGATTCTCTCGATGTAGTTGAATTGGTGATGGAGTTGGAAGATGAGTTTGATATGGAGATCTCTGATGAAGATGCGGAGAAAATTACGACCGTAGGTGAAGTTGTAAACTACATACAATCTCATACCTAAGTCATTACAGTTAAGTCCCGTTCTTTAGCAAGGCGGGACTTCTCCACATTCAATCAAAGCTTTAGTTCTAACAAGTGATAGATTATTGCTGCTCTGGTTCATCTTGAGTCCTTACGGTTTCATAGATGGACGGGCAGTCCACATAGAGGTGAGTCTGTTTGAAACAAAGAGTCGTTGTAACAGGAATGGGAGTCATGACCTCGCTTGGTCAAGATCTTGATACATTCTGGAACAGTTTGATGGAAGGCAAGTCCGGGGTATCCCGCATCGAAGCGTTTGACGTGAGTGATTACACCACGCAGATCGCTGCGTCCATGAAGGATTTCAACCCGGAGGATTACATGGACCGCAAGGAAGCCCGCAAAATGGACCGATTTGTGCAGCTAGCTGTGGCAGCTGGTTCGAAGGCGCTGGAGGACAGCGGTCTTGATATCGGCGTGAATGCCGATGCAGAGCGGGTCGGCGTTTCCATCGGATCGGGTATCGGCGGTTTGGGAACCTGGGAGGATCAGCATAACATCCTGCTGGAAAAAGGCCCGAAACGTGTAAGCCCCTTCTTTATTCCGATGATGATCGCCAACATGGCCTCAGGCCAAATGTCCATCAATCTGGGAGCCAAAGGGCCGAACACCACCCAAGTGACGGCTTGTGCTACCGGAACGCATTCGATCGGCGATTCCTATCGCCTGATTCAGCGCGGCGATGCCGACGTCATGATCTGCGGCGGGGCGGAGGCGACCATTCGTCCGACGGGGATGGCTGGTTTCTGCGCTATGCGCGCAATGTCGACCCGCAATGACGAGCCGGAGAAGGCCAGCCGGCCATTCGATACCGGCCGCGACGGTTTTGTCATGGGTGAAGGTGCCGGCGTGCTCGTCATCGAATCCCTTGAGCACGCGTTGAAACGCGGAGCCAAGATCTACGCCGAGGTGGTTGGTTACGGCCTTAGCGCCGATGCCCATCACATTACCGAGCCGGATCCGGACGGGGCAGCCCGCTGCATGAAGATGGCGATCCGCGACGCAGGCATTGCGCCGGAAGACGTGGATTACATTAATGCTCACGGGACTTCTACGCCGGTGGGTGACCGCTCGGAAACGAAGGCCGTAAAGATGGCTCTTGGCGACCATGCATACAAAGTGGCCGTGAGCTCGACCAAGTCGATGACAGGTCACTTGCTTGGGGCCGCCGGCGGTGTCGAGGCGGTTATCTGCGGATTGAGCTTGAAGAACCAGACCATTGCACCGACGATTAACCTGGAGGATCAGGATCCGGAGTGCGATCTGGATTACGTGCCGAATCACCCGCGTAAAGCCGATTTGGATGTCGTGATGTCCAATTCGTTCGGGTTTGGCGGGCATAATGCCACGATTATCCTGAAAAAATACGCCGAGTAAGGGGACAGTGTGTTGAGTGGAGATCTGAAGCAGTTACAGCATAAACTTCAAATCCAGTTTCGCAATGCAATGCTGCTGAAGCAGGCCTTTACCCACGCATCTTATGTAAACGAGCATCGCTTCAGTCAGAGCCAGGACAACGAGCGACTTGAATTTCTCGGAGACGCCGTTCTGGAACTGACGGTCAGCGAATTCTTGTACAACCTTTTTCCGGACCGTCCGGAAGGCGAGTTAACCAAGCTGCGGGCCGCTATCGTATGCGAGCCCTCCCTGGTGCAATTTGCTGTAAGTCTGGACTTTGGACGTTACGTTCTGCTAGGCAAAGGAGAGGAAATGACGGGCGGTCGAACCCGCCCGGCTCTTCTTGCGGACGTATTCGAATCATTTGTGGGGGCGCTTTATCTGGATCAGGGATTGGAAGCGGTTCGCCGGTTTTTGAGCGACCACGTCTTCCCTACGGTGACCGTCAACGGTCGACCGCAGATGAGCGATTATAAGACCGAGCTTCAGGAACTGACCCAGCATCACGGCATGGGCGCACTGGAATATCGTATCGTAGAAGAGCGAGGACCGGCGCATGAGCGGGAGTTTGTCTCGGAGGTATACATGGGAAGCGAATGTCTTGGACGCGGAAGCGGCAGATCCAAGAAAGAAGCCGAGCAGCAGGCAGCGGCGGTAGCCTTAAAGCAGCTGAAACGTGCGGATGCCTAAAGCTTCGCTGATGTGATGACAAACAAAGAGCAAAGAGCAGTCAAGCGGATGACCGGACCCGGATAGGATGACTGTTTTTTGCTCTTTTCGTTGTCTGTCTTTTGTTAAAGGGGACAGCTGCTTATAACGTTGATGGGCCTCGTCCAAAGACGGCGGTGAAGCCGATTCTACTTGTGGTACAATAGCAGGAGAGGTGATAGTTCGAATATGTTTTTGAAACGGATCGAGTTAGCAGGATTTAAATCGTTTGCCGACAAGACGGAGATGGAGTTTGTCCGAGGAATCACGGCCGTTGTAGGTCCGAATGGCAGCGGCAAGAGCAATATTTCCGACGGGATCCGCTGGGTGCTTGGCGAGCAAAGCGCTAAATCCCTCCGCGGAGGCAAGATGGAGGACATTATCTTTGCGGGAAGCGATGCGCGTAAAGCGGTCAATTATGGGGAGGTTTCCCTTACGCTGGACAATGAGGACCATGTGCTGCCGCTGGATTTTAACGAGGTGACCGTAACCAGACGGGTGCACCGCAGCGGGGACAGCGAGTATTTCATTAACAGGCAGTCCTGCCGGTTGAAAGATATAACAGAGCTGTTCATGGACACCGGGATCGGCAAAGAAGCCTATTCCATCATTGGACAAGGCCGCATTGAAGAAATTCTGAGTACACGATCAGAAGATCGCCGGGGGATTTTTGAGGAAGCTTCCGGGATCGTTAAATATAAGTCTCGTAAAAAAGAGTCTGTGCGCAAGCTGGATGAAACGGAGCAAAATCTGCTTCGCATCCATGATTTGGTCACCG
The DNA here is from genome assembly GCF_038007545.1 of Bacillus sp. FSL K6-6540. Taxonomy (NCBI): domain Bacteria; kingdom Bacillati; phylum Bacillota; class Bacilli; order Caryophanales; family Bacillaceae; genus Bacillus; species Bacillus sp. FSL K6-6540. The sequence continues at coordinate 4,857,582 of NZ_JBBOXH010000001.1, read as the reverse complement.
AGCTGGAGGATCAGATCGGACCACTCAAAGAGCAGTCCGAGAAGGCGATTCGCTACAAGGAGCTCCGGGAGGAGCTGAAGCACAAGGAAATTTCGCTGTATGTGTATCAGATCGAACAGATACATACCTCATGGAGCGAGGCTAATGCCAAGCTTGAACAGCTGAAGGAAGAGCAGCTTGCCTTATCCACCGTAGTATCCGCGCATGATGCCAAGCTGGAGAGTGACCGATCGGCCCTTCGCCAGCTGGAGCAGGAAGTTGAGGATCTGCAAAGTCAGCTGCTTCAATTCAGTGAGCTGTTCGAGAAGAGCGAGGGTTATGGCGAGGTGCTCAAGGAACGCCGCCGCAACCTGGAACGTACGCGCGAGCAGCTGGAAGAAAGCTTGCACTCGGGCGATCATCGTCTGGAAGAGCGAGTAGGCGAGCTCGCGAGAATGAAGAGCAAGCTGCAGGATCTGCAGCAGGAGCTTACCCAGGTTCGGGATCAGCTGTCGGCGGAAGAAGCGAAGCTGGTTGGCGTAACCGGCGGTATCAGCCAGCAGCAGGAAGAGAGCTTGAAGGGGAATTTGCTGGAGCTTATGAACCAAATGGCGCAGGCGCGGAATGAAATCCGGTATGCGGACCAGCAGCAGGAAGCGCTCGACCGGCGGATGAACCGCGCGCAGGAGGAATCCGGCAAATGGGAAGCCCTGAAAGAAGATCTGCTTCGTCGCAAAGATAGCATCGATCGAAGCATTGAACGTTTCGGCAAAGAAATTGCGGACCTTCGCAGCGGTTACATCAGCGAAAGCGAGCGGTATCAATCCCTGCAGAAACTGCAGGAGGAGACGCAGGGAGCCCTTCGGAAATGGGAGCAGAAGCGGGAAGCGCAAATTTCACGGCGCGATACCATGAAAGAGCTTCAGGACGATTTTGACGGATTTATGCTGGGCGTTAAGGAAGTGCTGAAGGCTTCGCGCAAATCCGTGCTCCATGGCGTCCATGGTGCGGTGGCCGAGCTTATTCGCGTGCCGGAAAAGCTCGAGCTTGCGATGGAGACCGCCCTTGGCGCGTCGGTTCAGCATATCGTCATGGAGAACGAATCCGTGTCGAGGCAGGCGATTTCCTTCCTGAAGCAGCGCCAGTTAGGCCGTGCGACATTTCTGCCTTTGGACGTTATTCGTCCAAGGAACGTATCGGCATCCGACCGGCACTTGGCGGAAGGGGAGGCCGGGTTCGTAGGGTTTGGCTCCGAGCTGGTGAAGTATGATTCCAGATACAGCAACATCGTCGGCAGTCTGCTTGGCAATGTCGTTATCGCCGAGACCCTGGAGCAAGCGAATAAGATTGCGGCTAGATTCTCCTATCGATTCCGAGTAGTCACCCTAGAGGGAGACGTCGTCAATGCAGGCGGCTCCATGACAGGTGGCAGTCAGCATAAGAAAACAAACAGCCTGCTGGGGCGCAAACGGCAACTGGAGCAGCTCGATCAGGAAATTTCGGAAACCGAGAAGCAGCTGGAGAAACTCCAGCAGGGCATTGAAGGCGTTCGGAATCAAATGATTGAATCTCAGGATAAGCTGGACGAGCTTCGCAAAGCCGGAGACGACAAACGGATCGAGGAACAGCAGGCTGCGGGCGACCGCAAGCAGCTTGAGCATGAGCTGCGGCACGTCCTCGAGCAAGCCGAGCTGGCAGGCGAAGAGAAGAGCAGTCAAGAGAAGGAAGCCAAGGAAATTCAGCAAAGCCGTGAACGCGCGCAGAAGCTGCTGTCTGAGCTGGAGGAAGAAGAGAAATCGACCCATCTGGCCATCCAAGCTGCAGAGTTTGCCCGGAAAGCCAATGAATCGGCGAAGGAAGAGCTTCAGAGTCAGCTGACGAACCTCAAGGTTCGCGAAGGAAAGCTGGATCAGGAAACCTTCTCGCTGGAGGAGCAGCTCAAGCGCCTTCAGTCGGATGTGGACAACCATGAGAAGGAACAGAAGCAGAACCGCACGATGCTGGCCTCCGTTCAAGCAGACCTAAGTCAGAACGAAAGCGAGAGCGTGAAGCAGATCGAGGATCTGAACCAGTACAAGCTGAAGAAGGAAGAAGCCACGCAGCAGCTTGAATTCAAACGGGCGGCACGCAGCGCGCTAAGCCGGAAGCTGGAGCTGGAAGAGAGCGAAACCAAGGAACAGCGCACCCAGCTGCGGTCCGTGGATGATCAGCTGCGCCAGACCGAGATTGGGGTAAACCGGCTCGATGTCGAGCTTGAAAATATATTGAAGAAGTTAAGCGAGGACTATGAGCTGAGCTACGAGCTTGCCAAGCAGCGGTATCCGATTCCGGAAGACATCACGACCGCTCAGAACGAAGTGCGTGATTTGAAGCGGTCGATCACTTCCCTGGGGGACGTCAATCTTGGGGCCATAGAAGAATACCAGCGCGTCAATGAGAGATACCTCTTCCTGAGCGAGCAGAAGGCGGATCTGGTGGAAGCAAAAACAACGCTCTACCAAGTCATTAAGGAAATGGACGATGAAATGTCCAAGCGCTTCAAGCAGACCTTCGATGCCATCCGGCGCGAGTTCGGCACGGTGTTTACGAAGCTGTTCGGAGGAGGACGAGCCGACCTGATCCTGATCGATCCGGAACGTTTGCTTGAGACGGGGATCGATATCGTCGCCCAGCCTCCAGGCAAGAAGCTGCAGAATCTGCAGCTTCTCTCAGGCGGAGAACGCGCATTAACGGCTATGGCGCTGCTGTTTGCCATTTTGCAGGTGAAGCCGGTTCCGTTCTGCGTGCTTGATGAAGTCGAAGCAGCGCTAGATGAAGCGAACGTGGTACGATTTGCCCAGTATCTGCGCGAATTCTCTGAACAAACGCAGTTTATTGTGGTCACCCACCGCAAAGGAACGATGGAAGAGGCGGACGTGCTGTACGGCGTCACGATGGAGGAAGGCGGCGTGTCGAAGCTGGTATCCGTCAAGCTTGAGAATGAGGAAGCGGAGATTGCCTAATTTAACATAACGACATGGAGGGTACGTATGAGCTTTTTTAAGAGGTTAAAAGAGAGCATTTCCAGCAAAACGGAAAACGTAACAAAACAGTTCCGCGACGGATTGGAGAAAACCCGGAAGGGGTTTATCGAGAAAGTATCGGACCTGGTGATTCGCCGGAAAAAGATCGATGAGGAGTTCTACGAGGAATTGGAGGAGATTCTGATTGGCGCTGACGTCGGCGTCAATACGGTGATGGATCTGATGGACGATCTTCGTGCCGAGGTGAAAAAACGGCGGATCGAAGACGCTGCCGATTTGCAGCCGGTATTGTCCGAGAAGTTGATGGGACTTCTCCGGGATGACAGCAGCAACGAGCTGCGGGAGAATCCGGACGGTATTACGGTCATCTTGTTCGTGGGCGTTAACGGAGTCGGCAAAACAACAACGATTGGCAAGCTGGCGCATCGTTACAAGCAGGAGGGCAAGAAGGTTTTGCTCGCAGCGGGAGACACCTTCCGGGCCGGTGCGATCGAGCAGCTGGAGGTATGGGGAGAGCGGGTTGGCGTAGAAGTCATTAAACAGCAGCCCGGCTCAGACCCGGCAGCCGTCATGTTTGATGCGGTTCAAGCTGCCAAGCAGCGGCAGGCGGATGTCCTGCTCTGCGATACGGCGGGACGCCTTCAGAACAAAACGAATCTGATGGAAGAGCTGAACAAAATCTTCCGCGTCATTCAACGCGAAATTCCAAGTGCCCCGCACGAGGTGCTGATGGTCCTTGACGCGACGACAGGACAGAATGCGCTGAGCCAGGCGAAGCTGTTTGGCGAGAAGAGTGGCGTGACCGGCCTCGTGTTAACCAAGCTCGATGGTACGGCTAAGGGCGGAATCGTCATCGCGATCCGTCAAGAGCTGAATTTGCCGGTGAAGCTGGTGGGCTTGGGGGAGAAGATGGGTGATCTCCAGACCTTCGATTCGGAGCAGTTTGTGCATGCTCTCTTTGCGGGTTTGATTAAAGAAGAAGAGAATGCTGTAGAACAACAAGACTAGAACATGCATAGTCGAATATGTATAAGATAGGACCGAAAGATATACTTTCGGTCCTTTTTCATGTTCTGTTAGGTCCAAGAGCCATGCATACATATTCTTATGAAGAGACGATTCGAACGAATTCAATCGAGCGAAGCGGGATGATGGCGGTATCGGTTGGCGGGCCATAGATGATCGGCGGTACTTTTAAGGTGATGGTTCCCTCGCCCACTTTGTTCAGCGTGCCGATGATGACATCTCCCGACACGGTTACTTCGGTTTCCGAGCCGATAAATCCTTGAAGCCAATCCACGTAGCGCATATCGGTTAACCTCCTTGCCGTAAATGAAAGTTTGGAGCTGATCTTCAGCATCCCTAAGCGGGATTACTGAACGGAAGTAATATTGGCGAATGGAATCAGCACAAGGTCACCGGATGCTTCACGAAGCTGAACGCCGTCTTCGGCGGTGGCCAAAACGATCCCCTCCAAGGTGACAAACGTTGTGCTTACTCTAACCTGTTGACCGGTGCGGACTTCGAAATACTGAGTCAGTTCCGGATTAATGGTTAGCCCCGTGAGCACCTGGCTCTCCAGCGATTCCACCTTAACGGTTAATTGACTGGTTTCCTGGCTTAGAAGCTCGACCTGCCGCGTTAGTTTTTTTACTCGTCCGGCAAGCTTTCTGCAGAACAGGAAGCAACACATACTCATTCTCCTTTCTGTATTACCAACGGTTGTGCTCTTCGATGTGATTCTTTAAATCGAGGAGCGAGGCTGTGCTTTTTTTCTCGGCTGCCCGGATCAGCGGCATCATCTGCTGCACGTGACCAGGGCCGTATTTAAGGAAGCTCTCGGTTCTATCCACCAGCGCATCAAGCGGCTGACGGTAATCCGTAAAGTATTGGCCGAGATGAAAAGAGCTCAGCAGGCTGTGCACTTTGCCCATGGTGCTGAGCGCCAGTACGGGTTTGCCTCCGCGTAAAGCGGCCAGCGAAGGATGAAGCTTGAACGAGATCAGATAGTCCACGGATTGTATGAAACTGTAGGTGAGCTCAATATCCATGAGAAACGGCAGCGTTTCAATGGAAGCGCCGGGCGTTAGCTCCCTTACCTTTTGCTGTAACTGCAGGCATGTGTTGTAATCGGAGTACGGGTTGCCCGGATGATGAATGACCGGGATAAGAACGGCATGATAGCCTTTGGCGATAAGATGTGCCAGCAGTTTGGTCATGTTGTCCATCGGAAATGATTCATAGGAAAACACAACAACGCCAATCGTTGGACGCTTCGAGAATCGTTTTACCGGGATGTCGGGCTGACGGTAGCCGAATACCATATCTGGGGCCGTTTCGACGTTTCGGTGAAAGCCAGCCCGCTTGGCGATGGCCGACGATCGCTCATCCCGGAACACTGCGCGTTTTGCCTGGGAGATCATCTCCCGGTAGGCGGATACCTGCTCCTCAGGCCAGGTGTGTTCCGGATAGGCATCGACGATGCCGACGCCGTAGACCCAGGTAGGCTGTCCTTTGAGCTGCGGAGGGAAGTAATACGAATTGAACGAGTAAGGTGTAATCAAATCGCCACCGCCGATGATAAAGGCATCCGTCTGACGGGGATCCAGTCGGGAATTCCAAGGATAGACGTGGTGTTCGTGGAATACTTGTCGAAGGGTGTGAAGAAACAAATCATCGCCGAAGTTTCCCATTCCATAGTAGCCGGAAGCGGCAATATGCATGACGTATCACCTCCTTTTCAATCGCTAACCCTGCATGGTTTGCTGATACCAGGCTTCGTAGAGGCTGCGGCTTCGTTGGCTGGTGCTGCTGCCATAAACGACGCGATGATACAACAGCGCATCCACACAGATCGGCGAACTTTGTTTAAGAACGCGTGCGGTCACATCGATATCTTCGAAGATGCGTCCGAAACGATCCTCGCGATTCCGCCAGCCATCAACGGCGACCAGGGAAGATTTGCGGTACATTCGGGGAACGAGCGGGTGGTCGTGTTCATGCGATCGATTGAAGGACGGAGAGTATATCGAATATAGCTTGCCGGAGTCAACATTCCTTCTCCATAACGGACCGAGCTGCCGGGTTCGTTCCCAGCATCCGTATCTGCCCGTGGCGATCAGCCCGTCCGGATTTTTGTCAAGCGCCTTGGATAGGAGAGCAACCGTTTCGGGTGCCAGCCAATCATCCCCATCCAATTCCAGAATATAGTGACCTTTTGCTTCCGTAAGCAGGCGATTCATCATGATCGCCTTTCCTCGGTTACGCGATTGTGTTATCACCCGTATTCGACCGTCATGAAAAGCGCAGGCTTCCTTCAGACTTTCGTCCTCCGAGCCGTCATCGCCGATTAAGAGCTCCCAGTTTTCGTTCGTTTGCGCCAATACGGAACGAATGCTCCAGCCTAAAGTGTCCTTCATGTTATAAATGCTCATGAGAATGGAGACTTCTGGCTGCTGAGGCGGTTTGGAAGATAAAGCCCCTTCGGGGTCAGAGGCGCTATCTTGCCTCCGTGTTGCAGACAGTATGGGGAGAATATACTCCAGCTCCTTTTGATACGGTGGGTGATGCGCAGCTTTCAGATGTAACGTTAGGCTGGAATCGACTGGCAGGAGATCATAAGGCAGAAATCTGGCAGCGGGAAGCTTGTCATTCCAGCGGGCGAGGGCGGCAAGCAGCCAGGCTCTTCTCCAATAGATCGGGGCACCGCTCATACATATACAGACGACATGGTCCGGTATATGAAGCGGCATTGGGACCAGAGCCAACGATCCCCGATGGGTAAACGACAACCTGCAGCTCCATAAAATCCACTCGCGGTCTGTCCCTGATACTTCCTGAATGACCCGCTCACGATAAGATGCGGCATCGGTGGACCTATAGCCGAACGGCTGCGTACGGATCGTGGCGTAAGGGATCACTGGGCATTCATGCTTTTGTCCATGATGGCTTGCCGGATGACTTGATCGGCTTTCAATCCGCGTTCAACCCAGCGGTTCTCTCTGGCGTAGGCTATGCGGGCGAGCTTGTGCTCTGCCGTATCCGGACGCTCAAGCATGGCGGCCAGCTTGCCCAAGAAATCATCATGGGTCGTCGCTGTGGTGACGTGCGGCTCCATGGCAATGCATTCCGGAAGTGCCGTCGACAGCACCCGGACGCCGGAAGCCATATACTCGTATGCTTTGACCGGATTGGTAGCGAGCGTAATCGGATGGTATTGGAAGGGAATCAATGCAACGTCGATATGAGTAAGGTAACGCTTCAGCTCCTGGTGCGGCTTTTCCCCGAGAATATGCACGTTCGGTAGCTTCGAATAATCGCCGGAGCTGCCGTAAGGAGCACCAATGGAAACGAATTGGACGTTCGGAAACCGAAGGGCGGCCTTAGCGAACAGCTCATGGTCCACCCAATATGCCCAGGCTCCGATATAAGCAACAACAGGACCCGGAGGGAGATCGGCGGGTCTTTCGCTGTATGGAATATGAAAAAATGAAGAGTCAGCTCCATTCGGGATCAGGGTGAGCGGTTTATCCGGATAAGCCAAGGACAACCGGGTGTGGATCACCTCTGCGGTACACACGACATGGTCCGCCTCATCAATCATTTTCGGTTCATATTTAGCCCAATGCGGAAATTCGTCACAGCAGTCGTAGATCGTAATATCGGGCTTGAAAAGCGTGGAAATGCGAGTCCGGAGCTTAGACCAGGTGGTCCAGACGACAATGGGATGTTCTTTGCGGAGGGCAGGCAGCTTTTTGTGCAGAAACGTTTTGGTATCGGTGAACAGATACACATTCGGTTCAATTTCTTTGAACTCCTTATCGAGCGGGGCCAGGTTTTCGAAGAAAACCTGATGACCAAGCGAGCCCAATTGCGCCATAAGCTGCTGCGGTCTCTGTTTCATGTACGACCAGTTCATCGTTCTCGGATAAATGATGACAGCCAAGAGGTTTCCTCCTTTCTTTTGTACTCGGGATAATATATGCGTTGCTAGCTTCATAGAATTGGACGAATGCGCCGAATCGCTGAAAAATGGTTGATTTCTACAAGCTTTCCCCTGGCCGGAACGAATCTATCAGCTTCCCATATATTGCTTAAAATATGACGTTTTCAATCCTGTCTTTTCATATAAAAAGAGGGAGAGTGATGGTTCGTGAATTCCAAGAAGGTTCTTGTTGTGTTCGGAACGCGTCCCTACCGCAAAGAAGCCGATATGGGGGTCCGCTGGATTTTGCATGCCGGCAGAGCTTATAATGAAGTATAAGTCGGGTTCAAAAAGTCAGGTGTTCAGCACCGAAGCTTATGCTTCCGATGTGCGTTTATTCAAAACGCTTCAGTTGGATGAAGGTAGATGATGACTTTTTGAAGAACCTCTATAAGATTTCAAGCGAAAGGATACTGTTATGGCCAATACTTACACTTATCCGCGCAGAGAAGAGATAGCGAACGCAATAACGCATGGCATAGGAGCCGCGTTAAGCGTTGCCGCGCTGGTGCTCCTGATCGTTTTTTCAAGCTTGAAGGGCACGGCCTGGCATGTTGTGAGCTTTACGATCTACGGATCCACGATGCTTCTGCTCTATTTGAGCTCAACGCTCGTTCACGGCTTGAGGGACGGGAAAGCCAAGGATTTCTTTGAGTTTATGGACCACTCTTCCATTTATTTGTTTATCGCGGGGACCTATACGCCGTTCCTGTTGGTCGCCATCCGGGGGCCGCTGGGCTGGAGTCTCTTCGGAATCGTATGGGGCATCGCGCTGTTCGGCGTCGTATTTAAAGCGTTTTTTGTCAAAAAGTTTCTGTTCCTCTCCACGATTTTCTACATTGCGATGGGCTGGCTGATCGTCATTGCCTGGAATCCGTTAACGGCGGTAGTCGCGCCTCAAGGCATGAATTTGCTTGTTCTTGGCGGCGTGCTGTACACGCTGGGTACCATTTTCTATGTATGGAGAGGCTTCCCGTACCATCATGCCATCTGGCATTTGTTTGTGCTGGCAGGCTCGATTCTCCACTTTTTTGCGATACTGATTTACCTTCTGCCTATCGGTTGAACCGCTGGGAAGACGGCTATCTGCGCATGATGAAGGATGACAAGGGAAATGGCTTGACATCCTTCTTCGTTTTTTGTATGATAAGGTTCGTTAAGCGAACTGTAAAGTGTTTTTCCTTGACGAGGGGGTGCCCTTAAATGAGTCAGGAGAATCGGCTCGAGAAGACGAACCGGATCAATTTGCTGTTCGATTTCTATGAGCAGCTGCTGACAGAGAAACAGCAGACCTTTTTGAAATATTATTTCCATGACGATTTTTCCCTGGGTGAAATCGCCGGCGAATTTGAGATTAGTCGTCAGGCCGTCTATGAGCATATTAAGCGCGCAGAGCAGGTGCTCGAGTCTTATGAAGAGAAGCTGGGACTCCTGAGCAAGCATGAGGCGCGTGTCCGAGAGCTGGATAAGTTTCGGGAAATGGTGGAGACTAGCGACCTGGACGAACATGATAAGCATGTAATGACCGATATGGTCGAACGATTAAAAGTATGGGATTAAGTATGAACGGAGGTGGCGGATATGGCGTTTGAAGGATTGACCAGCAGACTACAGAATGTGTTCAGCAAGCTTCGTGGTAAAGGCAAGGTGTCCGAAGAAGATGTAACAGCCGCCATGCGTGAAGTTAGACTCGCGCTTCTGGAAGCCGACGTTAACTTCAAAGTGGTTAAGGATTTCGTATCCAAAGTAAAAGAGAAGGCCATCGGCAAGGAAGTGATGGACAGCTTTACGCCCGGCATGGTGATCATCGACATCGTTAACAAAGAGCTGACGGAGTTGATGGGGGGAAGCCAAGCCAAGCTGGCGAAGAGCAATAAGCCGCCGACGGTCATTATGATGGCCGGTTTGCAAGGTGCCGGTAAGACAACGACCTCGGGAAAGCTGGCTAAGCTGCTTCAGAAGCAGAACAGCCGACCGCTGCTCGTGGCAGGCGACATCTATCGCCCCGCTGCGATCAAGCAGCTCGAAGTGCTCGGCAATCAGATCAATGTGCCGGTATTCTCCTTAGGAGACAAGACAAGCCCGGTTGAAATCGCGAAGCAGGGCCTACAGCATGCCAAAGATAACGGCCACGATTATGTCATTATCGATACCGCCGGCCGGCTGCATGTCGATGAAGAGCTGATGGAAGAATTGAAGCAGATCCACAGCGTGGTGAATCCTGATGAAGTCCTGCTTGTCGTTGATGCGATGACGGGTCAGGATGCGGTGAATGTCGCGGAAAGCTTCAACCAGCAGCTGACGCTCACGGGCGTCGTGCTGACAAAGCTGGACGGTGACACCCGAGGCGGTGCTGCCCTCTCGGTTAAGGCCGTTACCGGATGTCCGATTAAATTTGCGGCGCTCGGGGAGAAGATTGATGCGCTCGAGCCGTTCCATCCGGAACGGATGGCATCGCGGATCCTCGGCATGGGTGATATGCTGTCTCTTATCGAGAAAGCACAATCGAACATTGATGCGGACAAGGCCAAGGAAATGGAACGTAAAATGCGCAATGCCGAATTTACGTTTGAGGATTTCCTGGAGCAGATGGATCAGGTGAAGAAGCTCGGTCCTCTGGATCAGCTGATGGATATGATTCCAGGCATGGGCAAGATGAAGCAAGCCAAGGATCTCAAGGTTGACGAGAAGCAGATGGGACGCATCGAGGCTATCGTCCACTCCATGACAACGGCGGAGAAGCAGCAGCCTGACATTATCAATCACAACCGTCGTAAACGGATTGCGGCCGGGAGCGGAACCTCGCTGGCTGAAGTGAACCGGCTCATCAAGCAGTTTGACGAAATGCGCCGCGTGATGAAACAGTTCTCGGATATGATGGGTCCTAAAGGCGGCAAGAATAAGGCTTTGAAGCAGCTGAAGGGCCTGACCGGCGGAAAAGGCATGAAGTTTCCGTTCCGTTAAACCCCGGTTATATCGGATGGACATTTTTTGAAGGAGGTGAATTTTCAAATGGCAGTACGTATTCGTCTGAAACGCATGGGTGCTCACAAGGCTCCTTTCTACCGCGTGGTGGTTTCTGATTCCCGTTCCCCACGTGACGGCCGTTTTATCGAGGAAATCGGTTATTACAATCCGGTTGCTCAACCGGCTGAAGTTAAGATCGATGAAGAGAAAGCACTGAACTGGCTTCAAAATGGTGCGCAAGCATCTGACACGGTTCGCAACTTGCTTAGCAAAGCGGGCGTAATGAAGAAGTTTCATGAGCTGAAGCATCAGAAATAAGACTGATCGCGAGGGTTATCTATGGAAGAATTAGTTCGCGTTATTGCTAAGGCTTTAGTGGATCATCCAGAAGATGTGACTGTGAAAACCGTTGAGAAGGAGCACTTGATTGTATATGAACTGTACGTGCATCCTGACGATGTCGGGAAGGTCATAGGCAAACAAGGGCGTATCGCCAAATCATTGCGTACAGTCGTTACATCGGCGGCAGTTAAAATGGATAAACGGGTGACCGTTGATATCATTTCTTAAAATATACGAAAGGGGGTTAGGATGCATGTCCTAGCCCTTTTTCGTACATGCTGAAGAAATCAGCCGGTCATACCAGCTTAGAACGTTCATTAAGTGATGCAGGAGGAAGACCATGTCTGAAAAGTTGTATACCGTAGGCAAAATCGTGAACACGCACGGCATTCGCGGCGAAGTTAAGGTCATGCCGCATACGGATTTTGCCGACCAGCGTTTTGCCGCGAAGAGCAAGCTGTATATCGTTCCCGACAAAGGGAATAAGATTGAAGTAACGGTCGAAACATCCCGCTTTCATAAAAACATGTATGTCCTGAAATTCAAGGAGCTTCATGGGATTAACGAGGCTGAAAAATATAAGGGCTCGCTGCTGAAAATCACCGAGGATCTTCAGGAGGAGCTTCCGGAGAACGAGTACTATTTCCACGAGATCATTGGTTGCAAGGTGATAACGGATGAGGAACCGGCTGAGGAGCTTGGCACGATTTCCGAGATTTTGACGCCAGGCGCCAATGACGTATGGGTTGTCAAAACGCCTAAGGGAAAAGAAATTCTTCTCCCGGCCATACCGGATGTCGTACTGGATGTCGACAAGGAATCGAAGCTTGTCCGCGTGCATCTTATGGAAGGGTTGTTATAGTCCATGCGGATTGATGTGTTGACGCTGTTTCCCGAAATGTTTGATGGCGTGTTCCATTCGAGCATTCTGGGTAAAGCGGCCGAGAAAGAAATCGTGAACCTGAATGCCATCAACTTCCGCCAGTATGCCGGGAACAAGCATGGGCAGGTCGACGATACGCCATATGGCGGCGGTGGCGGAATGGTGTTAAAACCGGACCCGATTTTTGCTGCGGTAGAGGACATCCTCGCTTCGGATCCGAATGAGATTTCGAATCATGGGGAGGGAGCTCACCCTGCTGGAGAGATTTCGGCGGAAATCACCGGCGCAGCCAAGCCTCCGCGAGTCATTCTGATGTGCCCGCAAGGAGAGACTTTTACGCAGAAGAAGGCGGAAGAGCTGTCTCAAGAAGAGCATCTGGTGTTTATATGCGGGCATTACGAAGGTTACGATGAACGAATCCGCGAGTTTCTCGTGACGGATGAGTTATCCATCGGAGATTACGTACTTACCGGCGGAGAGCTGCCGGCCATGGTGGTCATCGATTCCGTCGTCCGATTGCTGCCGGGTGTACTTGGGAATGAAACTTCGGCGGTGACGGATTCATTCAGTACAGGCCTGCTGGAATACCCGCACTATACACGTCCGGCGGAGTTCCGCGGCTGGAAAGTGCCGGATATTTTGCTAAGCGGTCATCATGCGAATATCGATGTATGGCGCCGTGAACAAGCGCTTAAACGGACATGGGAAAGACGCCCTGAATTGTTGGAGGAACTGGAGCTTTCGAAACAGGATATGGTGTATCTTGAGAAATTACGTGCCCAAAGCGGCAAGGCAAAATGAAACGAATAACGGATGACGAAAAGAGAGGGCTTCTCGTAAATGGGCCTTCTCTTTTTTTGTTGCGGCTCAACTGTAAGATATCGAACCTATTGTTCGCCCAGTGAATAGTCTGCAGATATGGGTGTTTGCTGAGTCGTAGAGAAGCAGAACGAGGAGTGAAGCATATTGGATTCCCCACGGAGAGGAAATCGCGGCAAATTGAAGTGCACGCCTTCACGAAAAATAGCGCCCAGGCGAACGAGGTTAAGAGAGCTTTGGTTGAGTCGCCTGGTTTGGTCGTTTCGCCAATTGAGAGCACTTGTCCGCATATTCATTGAGCAACCGGTACATGAAAACTTCATTCGTCTAAAAAGACAAGTTCGACGGATCCAAAAAATGTTGTTGTCTTCCAATATGTCACTATCTAAAAGCGAAAAGCGATTTATCCGAATGGCCGCTGAACAAGTATTAGTTATTTCTAATATGAACAATAGCAGAGAAATTATAGATCGAATAAACTTTTTTGCAGTACTTATCCTTTCTTATGCCGAGCGCATCGGAATAGGAAGATTGATTAGATCATCCGTTCTTGAAATTAGCAGTTCGCTCAACAGATGGGGTTATGCACAAGAAAGAATGGATTTGATCCCATTACACAACTTGGTCGATAATCTCCCGTTATATATTGCGGACGCAGTGACGAATCCAGGGATGGAATCCGCCAATAGATTAGGAGTTGTTTTTGAAGATATCAATCAACAAGTATCCCGTTTGGGCGCTTCTGCAGCGCAGCGGGAAGCTCTGCAGACAGCGTCCCAGGACGTAATGGCATCACTGGTGGAAGGCGCGTCTCCGATGCAAGTGAATGATCGATTGATGAATTATACCAATATGCTTGGAGAAACGGTAACAACTTTGGATATACCGACAACTGATCGGAATGGGTTGTTGTTTTCTTTGTTATCTGTTTCAAGAATAAGTGCCGAGAGCGTTCAAAGTATGATGATGCAGGATTTCGTTGAAAATGTACAAGATCTAACGGGACCGACGGGCGAAACTGGAGCTACAGGTTCCGAAGGAGTACCGGGTGTTCCTGGGGCAGCGGGGTCAACGGGAGCAGCAGGTGCAAGAGGGTCAACTGGAGCGACGGGAGCAAGAGGGCCGACGGGTGCAGCAGGCGCAAGAGGAGCGACGGGAGCGGTAGGGGTAAGAGGGGCAAGAGGGTCAACTGGAGTAGGAACAACAGGTGAAACGGGAGCAACAGGAGCTACGGGAGTTACAGGAGCAACAGGAGAAAGAGGAGCCATGGGTGCAACCGGAGCAACGGGTGCAACTGGAGTAACTGGGGCAACAGGGGCAACAGGAGCTACAGGTGCAACAGGTGCAACAGGAGCAACAGGAGTAACCGGAGCGACAGGAGCAACGGGAGCAACAGGAGAAAGAGGAGCAACGGGAGCCACTGGAGCAACAGGAGTAACAGGGGCAACAGGAGCGACAGGAGCTGCAGGTGAAACTGGTGCAACAGGTGCAACGGGAGCAACAGGAGAAAGAGGAGCAACTGGGGTAACAGGAGCCACAGGAGCAACAGGAGTAACAGGAGCCACTGGGGAGACGGGAGCAACGGGTGCAACAGGAGCCACGGGTGCAACGGGTGCCATCGGAGAGACAGGAGCAACTGGGGTAACAGGAGCCACGGGAGCTACAGGGGCCACGGGAGGAACGGGAGCAACCGGAGCCACTGGGGAGACGGGAGCCACGGGAGCAACAGGAGAAAGAGGAGCAACGGGAGCAACAGGAGCCACCGGAGAGACAGGAGCAACTGGGGTAACAGGTGCCACAGGAGCGGCAGGAGTAACAGGAGCTACGGGAGCCACGGGAGCAACAGGAACTACGGGAGCAACTGGGGTAACAGGAGCGACAGGAGTAACCGGAGAAACAGGGGCAACCGGAGCAACCGGAGCAACAGGAATAACAGGAGCGACAGGTGAAACGGGTGCAACGGGAGTTAGTGGAGCAACGGGAGTTACGGGTGCAACCGGAGCGACAGGAGTAACCGGAGAAACAGGGGCAACCGGGGTAACAGGAGCAACCGGAGCAACGGGGGCAACAGGAGTAACTGGTGCAACGGGAGCAACAGGAGAAAGAGGAGCAACGGGGGCAACGGGAGCAACGGGGGCAACGGGAGCAACGGGAGCAACGGGAGCAACAGGAGTAACTGGTGCAACGGGAGCCACAGGAGAAACTGGGGCAACAGGAGCAGCCGGGGTAACAGGAGCAACCGGAACAACAGGAGCAACGGGGGCCACAGGAGCAACAGGAGTAACCGGAGAAACAGGGGCAACCGGGGTAACAGGAGCGACCGGAGAGACAGGAGCAACGGGGATAACCGGAGCAACCGGAGCAACAGGGGTAACAGGAGCAACTGGGGTAACTGGAGCGACTGGAGTAACAGGGGCAACAGGAGAAACTGGGGCAACAGGAGCAACCGGGGTAACAGGAGCAACGGGGGCCACGGGAGCAACAGGAGTAACTGCTGCTAGACTAAAAAGTAGACATGGAGAACCGAGAATCGGGTAAAATGAATCTATCCAAATTCGAGGTGCTACCATGACGAAAAAATACGATAAAGAATTTAAACTGCAAACGATTCAGATGATCCAGGAAGAAGGGAAAGCGGTGGCGCAGGTCGCCCGCGAACTGGGGATCAGCGACAACACCCTGTATCGTTGGATGGCGGAATACAAGAAAGACGGCGCACAGGCCTTTCCAGGCAGTGGGCAACTGAAAGCCGACGATAAAGCAATGAGAGATCTTCAGAAACGCCTTCGTGATCTGGAAGAGGAGAACGACATCTTAAAAAAGGCGATGCACTACTTCGCCAAAGACCGGCGCTGATCTATGCCTTCATCCACGATCATCGCTTCAAGTGCCGAGTCTCGAAGATGTGCGAAGCCTTTGAAGTATCCCGAAGCGGCTATTACAAATGGACCCAGCGAAAAGCCAGCAAACGTGAAAAGCGACGTCGCAAGCTGGAGCGGCGGATCCGTCGTATCTTTCTAGAATCCCGTCGATTATATGGAAGCCCCAAAGTAGCAAAAGAACTGCACAAGCAGGGCATACGAGTGTCCGAGAAAACAGTCGCTCGGATCATGAAGGAGCTGGGTTTACGTTCTCGCACGGTGAAGAAATACAAGGCCACAACCAACTCGAAGCACAACCTGCCTGTCCAAGAGAACGTGTTGAACCGCGAGTTTAATCCGTCCGCTCCAAACAAGGCCTGGGTGGCTGATATTACGTATATCCCGACCGATGAGGGGTGGCTATACCTGGCAAGCATCATGGACCTGTACAGTCGTAAAATCGTTGGATTTCACATGGATGAGCGAATGACGAAAGAACTCGTGTTAACGGCGCTGGACCGCGCCCACAGCCAGCAGCGACCGTGCGAAGAGGTTCTGCATCATTCGGATCGCGGCAGCCAGTACGCTTCTCATGACTACCAGGCGCGGCTGCGCACCTACAAGATGAAAGGCAGTATGAGCCGCAAAGGGAACTGCTACGATAATGCGTGTATTGAATCGTTCCACAGTGTGCTTAAGAAAGAACTTGTCTACTTGGAGAAGTTCAAAACACGCAAGCAAGCCAAGAAACGCATTTTTGAATATATTACCTGCTTCTACAATGGAAAACGAATCCATTCCGCGATTGGGTATTCTACGCCCAATGAGTGCGAACGTATGTACCGATCTGCCGCATAATTTTCTCGATTCTTTGTGTCTACTCTATTGACAGAGGTACAAACTGGTGCAACAGGAGCAACGGGAGCAACAGGAATAACTGGTGCAACCGGAGCAACAGGAGCCACGGGTGCAACGGGAGTGATAGGAGCTA
The DNA here is from genome assembly GCF_038007545.1 of Bacillus sp. FSL K6-6540. Lineage (NCBI taxonomy): Bacteria > Bacillati > Bacillota > Bacilli > Caryophanales > Bacillaceae > Bacillus > Bacillus sp. FSL K6-6540. Next base: position 4,840,733 of record NZ_JBBOXH010000001.1, on the reverse strand, counting down.
CGGGAGCAACAGGTACCACTGGAGAGACTGGAGCAACTGGGGTAACAGGAGCTACGGGAGCGACAGGAGAAACGGGTGTAACAGGAGCAACTGGGGCAACAGGAGCAATTGGGGTAACAGGTGCAACGGGAACAACAGGAGAAACGGGAGTAACAGGTGCAACGGGAGCTACAGGCACAACGGGAGCAACAGGGGTAACAGGAGCAACCGGATCAACAGGAGCTACAGGTGAAACGGGTGCAACAGGAGCAACAGGGGCAACAGGAGCTACGGGGGTAACAGGGGCAACAGGAGCTACGGGGGTAACAGGGGCAACTGGAGATACTGGAGCAACAGGGGTAACAGGAGCTACTGGAGCGGCAGGAGTAACGGGAGCTACAGGAGCAACGGGGGTAACAGGAGCAACAGGAGCAACGGGGGTAACAGGAGCAACAGGAGCAACAGGAGTAACAGGAGCGACAGGTGCAACGGGTGAAACGGGTGCAACGGGAGCGACAGGAGCAACAGGAGAAGCGGGAGCAACAGGAGTAACAGGAGAAACGGGTGCAACAGGAGCAACAGGGGTAATGGGAGTAACAGGGGCAACAGGAGCCATCGGGGTAACGGGAGCAACAGGAGGAACAGGGGCAACAGGAGCTACGGAGCGAGCGACAGGAGCTACGGGAGCAACCGGAGAAACTGGTGCAACAGGAGCAATGGGGGTAACAGGAGCTACGGGAGCGACAGGAGAAACGGGTGTAACAGGAGCAACTGGGGCAACAGGAGCAATTGGGGTAACAGGTGCAACGGGAACAACAGGAGAAACGGGAGTAACAGGTGCAACGGGAGCTACAGGCACAACGGGAGCAACAGGGGTAACAGGAGCAACCGGATCAACAGGAGCTACAGGTGAAACGGGTGCAACAGGAGCAACAGGGGCAACAGGAGCTACGGGGGTAACAGGGGCAACAGGAGCTACGGGGGTAACAGGGGCAACTGGAGATACTGGAGCAACAGGGGTAACAGGAGCTACTGGAACGGCAGGAGTAACGGGAGCTACAGGAGCAACGGGGGTAACAGGAGCAACAGGAGCAACGGGGGTAACAGGAGCAACAGGAGCAACAGGAGTAACAGGAGCGACAGGTGCAACGGGTGAAACGGGTGCAACGGGAGCGACAGGAGCAACAGGAGAAGCGGGAGCAACAGGAGTAACAGGAGAAACGGGTGCAACAGGAGCAACAGGGGTAATGGGAGTAACAGGGGCAACAGGAGCCATCGGGGTAACGGGAGCAACAGGAGGAACAGGGGCAACAGGAGCTACGGGAGCGACAGGAGCTACGGGAGCAACCGGAGAAACTGGTGCAACAGGAGCAATGGGGGTAACAGGAGCGACGGGGGAAACAGGATCAACAGGAGAAACCGGAGAAACTGGTGCAACAGGAGCAACGGGGGTAGCAGGAGCGACAGGGGCAGCAGGAGAAACTGGTGCAACAGGAGCAACAGGAGCAACAGGGGTAACAGGAGCAACGGGTGAAACAGGAGCCACGGGTGCAAGGGGAGCAACCGGAGAGACAGGAGCAACTGGGGTAACTGGAGCGACAGGAGTAACAGGGGCAACAGGAGAAACTGGGGCAACAGGAGTAACAGGGGCAACAGGAGCAACAGGGGCAACAGGAGTAACAGGAGAGACAGGAGCAACGGGTGAAACAGGAGCCACGGGTGCAACGGGTGCCATCGGAGAGACAGGAGCAACTGGGGTAACAGGAGCCACGGGAGCTACAGGGGCCACGGGAGGAACGGGAGCAACCGGAGCCACTGGGGAGACGGGAGCCACGGGAGCAACCGGAGCAACAGGAGTAACAGGAGCTACAGGAGCAACGGGTGAAACAGGAGAAATTGGTGCAACGGGAGGAACAGGAGCAACCGGAGCAACCGGAGCAACTGGGGTAACAGGAGCGACAGGAGTAACAGGGGTAACAGGAGCAACGGGTGAAACAGGAGCCACGGGTGCAAGGGGAGCAACCGGAGAGACAGGAGCAACTGGGGTAACTGGAGCGACAGGAGTAACAGGGGCAACAGGAGAAACTGGGGCAACAGGAGCAGCCGGGGTAACAGGAGCAACCGGAACAACCGGAGCAACGGGGGCCACGGGAGCAACCGGAGTAACTGGTGCAACCGGAGCAACGGGAGCCACTGGAGCAACAGGAATAACTGGAGCAACCGGAGCAACCGGAGCAACCGGGGTAACAGGAGCCACGGGAGCAACAGGAGAAAGAGGAGCAACGGGAGCAACGGGAGCAACAGGAGAAAGAGGAGCAACGGGAGCAACTGGGGTAACAGGAGCAACCGGGGTAACTGGTGCAACCGGAGCAACAGGAGCCACAGGAGCCACAGGAGCCACAGGAGTAACAGGAGCAACGGGAGCAACAGGAGCTACGGGAGCAACTGGGGTAACAGGAGCGACAGGAGCAACAGGAGCAACAGGAGCAACAGGTGTAACTGGGGAAAGAGGAGCAACAGGAATAACTGGTGCAACAGGAGCAACGGGGGTAACAGGAGCAACAGGAGCAACGGGGGTAACAGGAGCAACCGGAGTAACAGGGGCAACAGGAGCAACGGGAGCAACAGGAGTAACTGGTGCAACCGGAGCAACAGGAGCAACAGGAGAAAGAGGAGCAACGGGGGCCACGGGAGCAACAGGAGTAACAGGAGCAACCGGGGTAACAGGGGCAACCGGAGCCACCGGAGCAACAGGAGTAACTGGTGTAACGGGTGCAACAGGAGAAAGAGGAGCAACGGGGGCCACGGGAGCAACAGGAGTAACAGGAGCAACCGGGGTAACAGGGGCAACCGGAGCCACCGGAGCAACAGGAGTAACTGGTGTAACGGGTGCAACAGGAGAAAGAGGAGCAACGGGGGCCACGGGAGCAACTGGAGTAACTGGGGCAATGGGAGTCACAGGAGCAACCGGAGCAACGGGAGCCACGGGGGTAACAGGAGCAACCGGTGCAACAGGTCCGGCAGGCCCGACGGGTCCAACCGGGTCTACTACCCTCGTGGGCGGTAGTGTGATCTATGCCAGCAATGGAGTCGTTCAAAATGTGGCTACCAATTCACCGGTTACTTTTTCAACAAGCACACTTCAAGGTGTAACCTTTAACGGTACCACGACGCTGACCATCGTGACAGCTGGCTTCTACTACTTTGACTGGCAGATTTCGCTCGAAACGGGTTCGTCAGCGCCTAATACTTTCGGAGTCGTTGTCAACGGTAATACGACAAACACAGCGAACATGAACTCGAATTCAGCCAACGCCGAGGTATCAGGATCTGCCGTCATCAATTTAAGTGCAGGTAATACCGTTGGGCTCTATAATTTATCGCCGGTTAGTAAATCGATAACGGCACCGCAAACCGCTGCAAGAATTTCTATCTTTAGAATTGGCTCATAGCCCAATATTGTATACTTCAGTGTCAATTTTTTTAATATGGTTGATGCATCGTCTCCTTCGGTGGGTAATATGTATCTGGAGAAACACTTGAGATTACTGGGAGGCATCTTGTCATGACAGAACATCGACAACAACAGGAAGCAAAAATAGAAGAAACAAACCATACTGAAGTTCAATTCCAAACGGTAGACGACATCCTTGAATACTATGGCAAGCGCCACAAAGGCTTGCATGACTCGAAAGAAAGCGTAAATTAAGTTCAGCCTAACCGCTTCCGGCATGATCTTCATGCTGGAAGTGGTTTTTTAAAGACCAGTGAGCGTTGTGCGGGTTTATAGATGAGGGTGTAAAGATAAAATACTTGATTCAGTCAGCAAAATATGTTACTATTTCTTTTGTTGTGAATACGGTGGTCCGCTGCGGATAATGAAGGAAATACATAGAGTTTCCGGAAGATGCAAGAACACCTGTGTGAGAGGAGGGAGTCATAGATGAATATCGTTCAAGCGATTACTCAAGAACAACTTCGTAAAGATATTCCGAGCTTTCGTCCTGGTGATACTTTAAAAGTACACGTTAAGGTTATCGAGGGAACTCGTGAGCGTATCCAGTTGTTTGAAGGTGTAGTAATTAAACGTCGCGGTGGCGGAATCAGTGAGACTTTTACCGTTCGTAAAATTTCTTACGGTGTTGGTGTGGAAAGAACTTTCCCAATCAACTCGCCTAAAATCGATAAAATCGAAGTGGCTCGCCGTGGTAAAGTGCGTCGTGCGAAGCTTTATTATCTTCGTGAACTGCGCGGTAAAGCAGCGAGAATTAAAGAAATTCGTCGTTAATTACAAGGCGGTAAAAGGGGCTTGTGCGTATATACAAGCCCCTTTTGTATATCCAAAAATCGTTATCATGCGAAAGCGATCTACAGGGAAGGACGGTGGATTATGGAGAAAGATCAACACCAGGAGGCCATTGAAACCAACGTGGGGAAACCGGCCAAAAAGGCTAAGAACGAGCTTGTAGAATGGCTGAAGGCTCTTCTCATTGCGCTGGTTCTCGTCGTTCTCATTCGCTGGCTTCTCTTTAAACCGTTTATTGTACAGGGACCATCGATGGAACCTAACTTTGTTTCGAATCAGAAGCTGATCGTCAACGAGATTTTATATGATATCCGCAAACCCGAGCGTGGCGAAGTTATCGTGTTCCATGTTCCTGACGAGGGCAGGGATTTCATTAAACGCGTGATCGCGGTTGCCGGTGATACGGTTAAAGTGGAAGGCGATAAAGTGCTTGTCAACGGGGAACCTGTGAATGAAACCTACATACAGGAAGCAATTGATCAAGCCCATGCTGAAAATCGATTATACAATAACACGGATTTTCCGAACTCGTTTGTTCAGGACGGCGTTGTCCCGGAGGGCCATGTGTTCGTGATGGGGGATAACCGCTCCAACAGTACCGACTCCCGAATGATAGGATATGTTCCTTTGGGGGATATTATCGGTCGAGCAGACTTGATTTTCTGGCCGATTAAAGACATAGGGCTCATCAACCATTAGCCAGCCGCATGGCGCTATAGAAACGATGAAAGTTTGCAGAGCAAAGTAGAGGTGACGACGTTTGACAATACAATGGTTTCCTGGACATATGACCAAAGCGCGCCGTCAAATTCAGGAGAAGCTGAAGCTGATCGATGCCGTTATAGAACTGATCGATGCGAGGCTTCCGCTCTCAAGCCGAAATCCGATGATTGACGAGATTTTGCAGGGCAAGCCGCGGCTCGTTATTATGAATAAAGCCGATTTGGCCGATCCTGAGGTTACAAGGCAATGGCAGGCCTATTTTAAAGAAGCTGGGCTGACGGCTTTTCCCGTCGATGCATCCACGGGGACAGGCGTTAAGGATATTCCGAACCAGATTAAGCTGCTACTGAAAGAGAAGATCGACAAACAAATCGCCAAGGGCATGAACCCGAGAGCGATGCGCGTGTTGATTGTAGGCATACCGAATGTGGGCAAATCCACGCTGATTAACCGGCTTGCCGGTCGTAACATCGCGGAGACGGGAGACCGTCCAGGCGTCACGAAAGGACAGCAGTGGATCAAGGTTGCCGGCGGTGAGATGGAATTGCTGGATACCCCCGGTATTCTGTGGCCGAAGTTCGAGGATCAGAATGTAGGATACCGCTTAGCGGTAACCGGCGCGATTAAAGAGGAAATATTGAACGTAGAGGATATTGCCTTTTTTGCGATCAAATATTTCGCCAATTATTACTGGGAAACGATGAGCGAGCGCTTTGACCTGAAGGAGCGCCCGACGGATCTGGACAACCCGGATGAAATCGTCGCGGTCATGGAGGCGATCGGAAGAAAACGCGGCTGTATCGTAAGCGGCGGAAGAGTCGATCTGGAAAAAGCCTCGAGCCTATTCCTGCGTGAGCTTCGCGCAGGGAAGCTTGGTCGATATTCCATGGAATCGCCTTATTGATTCGTTTAAGGGAGAATGCACTGTCTCTCCCACCCCATTAAACCGAAAGAACCGTTCAGCCGAATACCGGCAGAACGGTTCTTTTTTCTTGTAAAGGATAAAACTAGTCTGTTTTTTCGGTAGATGCCCTGAAGATCGGCTTGGTTTGGATATGGGTGACTTGATAGGGCAGCGCCGGTTCTTTCACCCGGGACAACAGCATGTTAGCCGCAGCAATTCCCATTTCATCGCTATAGATATGTACCGTTGATAAATGGGGTTCAACGATGCGCGATTCAGGCGCATTATCGAAGCCGCATACGGCAATGTCGCCGGGGATGGCGATATGGCTATTCTTCAAGGCTTTCATCACATTGACCGCAATAAAATCATTGGCGCATACAAAAGCAGACGGCAACGGTTTCATCTGTTTCAGCCGCTTCTCCATCCAGTCGGACTCGGAGAAAAACTCACGGTCCGGGTTTAGGACACACTGTTCCGGATCCAGCCGGATCCCCATCTCGGTCAAAGCCCGATTAAATCCCACCCAGCGTTCGTTAAAGCTCTTGCAGTGCTGGATGTCCCCGATGAATCCCAAAGACGCGTAGCCCTGCTCGATGAGCCGCTTGGTCATATGGCAGGTGCTGTGTTCATTCTCCATCAGAAGCAAATCCGCCTGTAAGTCCGGGTAGAACATGTCAGCTGCACAATCGATAAATACCGTAGGCAAGCCCAGACTTGTGAGCTCCCTGCTGTATTCCATATCAAATAACTCAATACATATGATGCCATCCACTTTGGAGGATTCAAAATTGTTAGGCAGTGTCCGAGAGCTTCGATCAATGTCCCGGACAATATGAATGGACAGGTTATAGCCTTCCGCGCTGATTCGTTTCTCAAGCCCACTGATTAATCGCGAGCCAAAATGGGAGGTGCTTGGAAGATTCGCCGTCAGAAGAGCGATATTTCCCGGGTTTTTGGTCAGCAGATTGTCCGTCTCCATGAAAGCAAACTGTTTGTATTTCAGTTCAATCGCTTTTCGGATAACCTTGCTGCGCGTCTCGTCCGGAATACTTTCGCTCCCGTTCAAAGCCTTGGATGCCGTATTTCTGGAGATCCCCAGGGCATCGGCAATATCTTGAATTGTGACTTTTTCTTTCGTCATGTATCTGATTTCACCTCAAATGATCAAGTTCATACGAAGGTCCGCTGTTTCTTCCAGTTGCTAATGACCTCTGAATATCTTAAATCAAATGTATAATAGATTAGCCCAAATAGCAACCTTAACTTTACAAATGCACAATTGATTTTACATTTAAATAGCGGAGATTAAGTTGGAATCCACTTCGCTATTCCTTTACATTTGTTAAAACATCATCTAATAACAGTGGAAAGGGTGGATGTCCGTAATTTTACGAAAAGACCGACATGGGTTACCCGTGTTTATGACAAATTGACGAAATAAATGAACAAATTTTATTGTCAATTGCACAAATTTATTTTTACAAATTATATTGACTGGTGTTACATCATTTGATAAATTGTAAAAGCGACATTCAACATAAGTGAAAAATGAAAGCCTTTTCTGTAAGCAATATGTAAACTTCTCTAGAAAGAACGGGGGAACAGGTTTGAGACATTCAGTGGAACCAGCCAATCAGGGGGCAGGGGTAATCAAGGGACGGAGCTCCGCAGGGCGAACGCTCGCTTTCGTCAAGAAAAACTATTTTCTGTACATACTGCTGGCTCCGGCACTTATATTGACCCTTATTTTCAAGTACGTTCCGATGTACGGTGCCGTTATCGCATTTAAGGATTTCAGCCCGATTAAAGGAATCCTCGGGAGCGAGTGGGTCGGGCTCAAGCATTTTGAAAAATTTATCGCCTCGCCAAACTTTGACGTCATTTTTATGAATACGCTTAAATTGAGTTTTTTTGGTCTTATCTTTAGCTTCCCGGTGCCGATCCTGCTTGCGCTCATGTTAAACCAGGTTCGCAAAGCGGCAGTCAAGAAAAATATTCAGCTGTTCCTGTACGCGCCCAATTTCATCTCGGTGGTCGTCATTGTCGGGATGCTGTTTATCTTCTTGTCCCCGACGGGGCCGATCAATCAATTGGTCATTTGGATGACGGGAAGTCCGCTGATGTTTATGTCGCAGCCGGAATACTTCAGGTGGATTTATATTCTATCAGATATATGGCAGGGTGCCGGATGGGCCTCCATTATCTATGTGGCTGCTCTTGCGAATGTGGATCCCGAGCTGCATAACGCGGCCAGCCTGGACGGAGCTAACCTTCTCCAGCGCATCCGACATATCGATCTGCCTACGATTAGACCGATTATGGCGATCGTCTTCATACTGGCGGCAGGGGGCATTATGTCCATAGGCTTTGAAAAGGCTTATCTGATGCAAACCTCGATGAATCTTCCTACTTCGGAGATTATCGCTACCTATGTGTACAAGGTCGGCCTACAGTCAGGCGATTATGCGTACTCCGCAGCCGTTGGTTTATTCAACTCCGTCATCAATGTCATTTTGCTCGTAACGGTGAACTTTATTGTCAGAAAACTCAATGAAGGCGAAGGCCTCTACTAGGAAAGGAGTCATACTCATGGCCGTCAAACATTCACGCTTCGACCGCTTTCTGTTGTCATTAAATGCGATCTTTTTAACGCTTGCCGTATTAGTCGTTGTCGTTCCATTGGTTTACATTGTGGTGGCCTCGTTCATGGATCCCACCGTGCTGCTGAATCAAGGACTATCTTTTAAAATCTCCGATTGGAGCCTGGAAGGATATCAGATGATTCTGTCCAATCCCGCGATGCTCCGCGGATTTGGCAATGCCGTTTTCTATTCGACAGCCTTTGCCCTTCTCACGGTAACGGTATCGGTCTGTGCGGGATACGCACTTTCGGAGAACCGGCTGGCCGGACGCCATTTTTTCATGACGTTGTTCATTATCACCATTTTTTTCGGAGGCGGATTGATTCCTACGTATTTGCTTGTAAGGGAGCTTGGTATGCTCAATACGGTATGGGCCGTAATCATCCCCGGCGCGGTGAATGTGTGGAACATCATATTGTCCCGAACTTTCTTCAAAGGGGTGCCGAATGAATTGAAGGAGGCGGCCAATGTGGATGGGGCTACCGATATGAAAATCTTTGTTCGGATCGTTCTGCCGCTATCCAAGCCCATTATCTTCGTGCTCGCGCTGTATGCCTTCGTAGGCCAGTGGAACGCATTCTTCGATGCCATGATCTATCTGGACGATCCCAAGCTGCACCCGCTGCAGCTCGTTCTACGATCGATTCTCATACAAAACCAGGCTGCGCCGGGCATGATCAGCGACCAGCTTGCGATGGCGGAGCTGAAACGGCTCTCGGAAATGATTAAATATTCGGCGATCGTGATCTCCAGCCTTCCGCTATTGATTATGTATCCGTTCTTCCAAAAGTACTTCGAGAAAGGTGTTATGGTAGGCTCTCTCAAATAGGGGGCCGCCTTCAACATAGTTATCCAAATACATGATTCGGAGGTCATTGATATGATTGCGAAGAGATCCAAGAAACATAACCGCAAAAAAGCGGTAGCCCTGACAGCTCTGGCAACCGTGCTGCTCTTGTCCGGGTGCGGCAAGGGCGGGGAAGCCTCAAATGAGTCGCCGGACGGAAAGGTTACTTTGAATGTCCTGACGCAAAGCTCGCCGCTGGCTCCTGCCGACCCTAACGAGAAGCTGATCAACAAGCGCCTGGAAGAGAAAACGGGCATTCACATCAAGTGGAAGAATTATACCAGCGATGTATTTGCGGAAAAACGCAATCTGGCCGTAGCGAGCGGAGATTTGCCTGACGCCATCTTCGATGCGGGGTACGGAGATTACGATCTGCTAAAACTGGCAAAGGACGGGGTCATCATTCCCGTGGAGGATTTAATCGAACAGCATATGCCCAATCTGAAAAAGGTGCTGGAGCAAGCACCGGAATACGTCAACATGATTACGGCGCCGGATGGACATATTTATTCCTTTCCATGGATCGAGGAGTTGGGCTCAGGGAAAGAGCGGATTCAATCGGTGGATAACTTCCCCTGGATTAACGTGGAGTGGCTAGACGCCTTGGGACTGGACATGCCAACTACGACGGAAGAGCTGAAAACCGTATTAAAGGCGTTCAAAACCCAAGATCCGAACGGCAACGGGCAGGCTGACGAAATACCGCTTTCCTTCATTAATAAGCCGGGCGGCGAGGATCTGACATTCCTGTTTGCTTCATTCGGCTTGGGCGAGAACTGGGATCACACCGTCGTTACGGATGACGGCAAGGTGGTGTTCACCGCCGCAGAGGAAGGGTATAAGGAAGCCATAGCATTCATTCACGAATTATATGAAGAGGGCTTAATCGACATCGAAGCATTCCAGCAGGATTGGAATACCTACCTGGCCAAGGGAAAAGACCACCGGTACGGCATGTATTTTACGTGGGATAAAGCCAATATCACGGGCATGAATGATACGTATGACCTGATGCCGCCGCTTGCAGGGCCAACCGGAGAGATCAATGTAACGAGGACGAACGGAATCGGACTGGATCGGGGAAGATTGGTCATTACCAGCAGCAACAAGAAACTGGAGGAAACGGCCAAATGGATTGATGCCATGTATGAACCGCTCCAATCGGTTCAGAACAACTGGGGAACTTACGGCGACGATACCCAGCAGAATATTTTTGAGCTGGATGAAGCCAAAGGGATGCTGAAGCACCTTCCGCTTGAAGGCACAGCTCCGGTAGAGCTTAGACAAAAAACAAGCATCGCGGGGCCGCTTGCGATCCTGGACGAGTATTATGGAAAATACACCACGATGCCGGATGATGCGGCGTGGAGGCTCAAACTGATGAAGGACGTCATGGTACCGCACATGAAAGCGGAGAATACGTACCCGAAAGTGTTCTTCTCCATCGACGAGTTGGATCGCTTATCCACGATTGAAGCGGATTTGTTCCCTTACCTGGAAAGAATGCGCACCGAATGGTACCAGAATGGAAAAGTAGATCAGGAATGGGACGCTTACCTGAAGGAATTGGATCGACTTGGACTTCAGGAGTGGCTGACGATCAAACAAACGGGATACGACAGAAACATGAAGTAACCGTGTGGAATGCGGCCGCCGTTGATGCATATCGTTGAAGTACGGTCGTAAACCCATGAAAACGATAATGAAGGAGATCGCCATATGTCTATCACAGAACAACAAAACTATCGAAATGCCTATCATTTTTCACCACAGAAGAACTGGATGAATGATCCCAATGGAATGGTCTATTTTAAAGGGGAGTATCATTTGTTTTATCAGCATCATCCCTTTGGCACCACATGGGGACCCATGCACTGGGGACATGCGGTCAGCAAGGATCTGGTTTCTTGGGAAGAGCTTCCCATTGCATTAGCGCCGGATGAACATGGCACGATTTTTTCTGGCAGTGCCGTTGTAGATTGGAACAATTCCAGCGGGTTTTTCGATGAAGGGCCCGGGCTTGTAGCGATCTTCACGCACCATCATGATGTGCAGGGCGCTCAGCAAATGATGCAGTACCAAAGTCTGGCGTACAGCAAGGACGAAGGAAGAACGTGGACGAAGTATGACGGCAATCCGGTCCTTGGCCATGACAGCTATGTTGATTTTCGGGATCCCAAAGTGTTCTGGCATGAGCCGTCATCGCAGTGGGTGATGATTGTGGCGTGCGGGCAGACGGTATGTCTCTATCGATCTTCAAACTTAAAGGAATGGGTATTTGCCAGCGAGTTTGGAGAGGGCATCGGATTTCACGATGGAGTCTGGGAATGTCCGGACCTGTTCCCCCTTGCAACGGAAGACAGTGGAGTGCGATGGGTCATGCTTGTCAGCATTGGCGATGATCCGGCCTACGTCGAGGGCTCCAGGACGCAATATTTCATTGGAGACTTTGACGGGACAACGTTTATGCCGGATGAACGCTCCAAAGGTGAAGTGCGGTGGCTGGATTACGGCAGAGATAACTATGCCGGGGTCAGCTGGTCGGACATTCCGGCCGCGGATGGCAGAAGGCTGTTCATCGGCTGGATGAGCAATTGGAAATATGCAAACCTGACGCCAACGGATGGTTGGAGGGGGGCCATGACCTTAGTACGGGAACTCAAGCTGGAGACGCTGGAAGGCGAAGTTACGGTAACGCAGCAGCCGGCTCGTGAATTGGAAGCGCACCGCACCGAGTTGCTTTCCTTGCATGGTATCGCTGTGAATGAAGCTGCTGTCCGGTTAGCCGCTGTGCGGCTGGAGAGCTGCGAGATCCTTGTCCGCTTTGATGCTGCATTTTCGCTTGGTTTGAAAGTAAGGACAGGATTAGGGCAAGAGACGTTGGTCGGTTGGGATGCAGAATCTGCCGAAGTCTACGTGGATCGCAGCCGTTCAGGGCAGGCGGATTTCCATAAGGATTTCCCCGGCAAGCATTCGGCGCAGCTAAAGACATCGGGCTCTATGCTGGAACTGCGGATCTTCGTGGACCGTTCGTCCGTGGAGCTGTTCGCGGATCGCGGGCAGGCGGTGATCACGGATTTGATTTATCCTGATCCTGCTTCAACGGGAATCACCGTATTTGCCGATGATGACCGGAAGGTTATAGAATCCTTCCATATCTATGAGGTTTCTTCATCTGGTGGCCAGTTAAAGTAATATGAATCGATAAGACATAAGGAGATCCGGCAGTATGCGTATTGGAGCAATGGAAGCGGGCGGCACCAAATTTGTTTGCGGTATCGGAAATGAAAACGGAATCGTCGAGGATCGCATCAGCTTTCCGACAGGACAGCCGGAAGGTACATTGTCCAGAGCCATTTCCTATTTCCATGAACATGAGGTAGAAGCCATTGGCATCGGGTCGTTTGGACCCATCGATCTGAAGCCGGACAGCCCGACTTACGGGTATGTAACGTCAACACCGAAACATGGCTGGTCGCAGATCGATGTCCTCGGCAACATGAAGTCGCATATGGATATTCCCTATGGCTGGGATACGGATGTCAATGCAGCTGCTTTGGGAGAGGCGACTTGGGGAGCGGCCAAGGGGCTGAACAGCTGCGCTTATTATACGGTGGGTACAGGTCTTGGGATCGGCCTTTATTCCGAAGGCCGGCTGGTTCATGGATTGGTACATCCGGAGGGCGGGCATGTTCCCGTAAAACGCCATCCCGAAGATGCCTTTGGAGGAACCTGTCCTTACCATGGCGATTGCTTGGAAGGATTGGCAGCTGGGCCGGCGCTTGAAGCCCGATGGGGATTGAAAGGACATCTGCTGCCGGCCGACCATCCCGCTTGGGAAATCGAAGCCTATTATATAGCGCAGTCCATCACCGGACTGATTCTGACGAATTCCCCGGAGAAGATCATACTGGGCGGCGGCGTTATGCAGCAGGCTCAGCTGTATCCCCTCATTCGTGCAGAGGTGAGGCGTAATTTAAACGGATATGTGCTTGCCGACGAAATTGTACATGATATCGAGAAATATATAGTTCCTCCGGTATTAGGCACCCAGTCCGGCTTATGCGGGGCATTGGCTCTGGGAATCCGGGCATGGCAAGATTCGTCATCCTAAACAGGTTCGATTAGGAGAACAGCCCGATTGTTCGGGCTGATCCTTCCTATATCACGTGTGGTAAAGAATCCGAAAAGAGGTGGATATATGAAATTACCGCAGGATGTACATACAATGCTGCTGCGCACGTTGTCTGCGATCACGATGTCCTTATTGCTGGCGACAAGCGTCATTCCGGCTTCGGCTGCGTCAGTGATCCAAGAAGCGAATGCAGCTTTGAAAGGGGAAGGAGAAAACGACATTTTTGAAAGCGTATCCAATGTCAATACCAACCTTGAAGGGTGGCAGTTGAAGGGCAAAGGCAAGATGGAACAAACGGCAGAAGGTTTACGGCTTCGTTCCGATTCAAGTGAGAACGCAACGGCGATCTCCTCAACCAGAGCGGATGATTTTGTCTATGAAGCCGATGTGATGATTACGGATATGCAAGCAGATGCTTCGCTGGTCTTTCGTTCAAGCGTTGACGGCTGGTCATCGTATATGCTGCAAATCGTGCCCAGCGCAGGCTTGGTACGCCTCAAGGATGCCCGCGAAGGGGATGGAAGATTGAAGGTGGAAAAAGCGGTCGCGTTGAGTCGAGGGGACATCGTTCACCTTAAGGTCAAGGTGGTAGGCAGCAATATTAAGGTATATTGGGGAAGCCAATATGAACCGATGATTGAAGTCGATGATACGGCTTATTCCACAGGATACCTGGGTCTTCATGTGTGGGACGGTTCCGCCCTGTTTCAAAATATCAAGGTGAGCGAGTGGAAAGGCAACCTGTTCGGACCGGCAAATACGAGCGGGGACTGGCAGCCTGACATCAAAGGGCTTAAGGGATCGGCATCGAAGGGGCTCGAAGCCTACAGGATCTATAAGAATGCGGCTGCGGATTATGTGCTGGAAGGCAATATCACCTTAGGGGGACAGGCTGAAGCCGGGTTCTATTGGAGAGGGAACGATCAAGGAACGGAGGGATACGAAGCCGTATTCAGGAGAGAGGATGATCAGGTCCGGGTAACGCTGGAAACCTCGGATGGAAAGGTGATTGGCGCATCGAGCCGTACCTACCCAAGCCTGCCGACAAGTGCGCATCATGTGGAGATCCACGTCTCCGGAGACAGTATTCAAATGGCTGTAGATGGTTACGAACCCGCTGCGATCCGCGTATCCGAAGGAAGTTACGCGGGCGGATCGATCGGGATGAAGGTAAAGTCCGGAACGGCTTACTTTCAGGACGTTTATGTAACCCCGATGGCGGATTATTATACAGAGGAATATCGTCCGCAGTATCACTATAGCCCAATCCGAGGCTCGGCAAGCGATCCGAACGGATTGGTCTATTTTGAGGGGGAATATCATCTATTCCATCAGGACGGAGGCCAGTGGGCGCATGCGGTCAGCCGGGATCTGGTGCATTGGAACCGGCTGCCGATCGCACTGCCTTGGAACGATCTCGGACATGGTCGGGTTCTGCCGTAGCCGATACAACGAACGCTTCAGGTCTGTTCGGGGATTCTGGAGGCAAAGGGCTAATTGCCTACTACACATCCTTCAATCCTGATCGGCCGGGCGGGAATCAGAAGATCGGACTTGCTTACAGCACCGATCACGGACGGACCTGGACGTATTCGAAAGAACGGCCGATCCTCATCGAGAACCCGGGCAAACAGGGCGAGGATCCGGGAGGATGGGATTTTCGCGATCCCAAAGTGGTACGGGATGAAGCCAACAACCGCTGGATCATGGTGGTATCAGGGGGAGATCATATCCGTTTCTTTACCTCCGACAATCTGGTCGATTGGACCTTAACGGACCGTTTCGGGTATGGGGAATATATCCGTGGAGGCGTGTGGGAATGCCCGGATCTGTTTCAGCTTGCCGTGGACGGCTCCGGTCAGCGCAAATGGGTGTTGATGATCAGCAGCGGCGCTAATCCGAACACCCAAGGCTCCGATGCGGAATATTTTATTGGCGATGTGACGCCAGACGGCAAATTTATGAATGATCATACGGCCGGGAACGTGCTGAGAACGGATTGGGGCAAGGAATTCTACGCTTCCATGTCTTTCTCCGACCTGCCGGACAATCGAAGAATCATGCTGGCATGGATGACGAACTGGGATTATCCCTTCAGTTTTCCGACTTCGGGCTGGAAGGGTCAGCTGACCATCCCTAGAGAGCTGTCGCTCAGAACGACGAGTGAGGGGATACGTCTGCACCAGTCTCCAATCGCTGAGCTAGAGACCCTCCGGAAAACGGTAATCCATGTGAATAACAGGCAAGTGACGGAGACCTCGCAGAATGTGTTAAAGGGGATTCAGGCAGGCGCATTTGAAATCGAGGCGGAAGTCGAGATTCCGACAGACAGCAGCGAGCTGGAATTCGGGTTCCGGCTGCGGGAAGGCGGCGGACAACAAACGGTGGTCGGTTATAACAACTCCGCGCATCACATGTTCATTGACCGTTCGGCATCGGGAACCACGGATTTCTCCAGCCTGTTCTCGACCGAACATAAAGCTTTGCTGCACCCCGTAGATGGAGTGGTCAAGCTGCGTATTTATGTCGATGAATCTTCCGTCGAGGTGTTCGGCAATGACGGAAACATTGTGTTCTCGGACGTTATTTTTCCGGATCGGGCCAGACGGGGGATGAGCTTTTACACTCTAGGCGGCCAAGTAAAGCTGAAATCCCTGAAGGTGCATGAGCTGGATTCTGTGTGGAGGCCTCTTGATCCATCGGAACCTGGTTCCCGCATCCTGTTGGATTCATACGAGCTGGACCTGTCCCGGGGACAGACCGAATCGTTGTACGCAGCCGTGGATCGTGTCCCGGGCAACGGGAAGAAACCTTTGGTATGGACATCCAGTCATCCCGATACGGTCCGGATTGTTTCATCCGATGAGACCCATGCCGTATTGAAAGCGGCGAATGCGGGGGAAGCCGTCATTACGGCCTCAACCCCAAACGGAAAAATATCGGCGAGCACCCGCGTGTTGGTCTCGAGCGGAACCTTCAAAACGAATCTGACGGGATGGAAACCGGATCTTAAGGCCTCGAAGTGGGTCCTTACCGAGCATGGAATCCGGGGCAGCCATTCGAGTGATGCTAATTATATGGCGCAAGAGAGGGCAGGAGACTTCACGTTCGAGGGAGACATGCGGCTTGGGGAAGCAGGCGGTGCCGGATCCATGCTGTTTCGGGCAAGCGGGGACGGCCGCAGCGGATATTATCTGAATTTGGATCCTGGTTTGAAGTCGATTCGGCTCTTCTACATGGTCGAAGGTCGATTCGAGGAACGTCAAGTCCTGGCCAGCGTCCCCGGCTTTATCCAAGGGGGAAGAACCTACCACCTGAGGATTGAAGCGAAAGGTCCGCATATTCAAGTCGACGTGGACGGGAAGAAGGTAATCGATGTGATGGACGGGACATTTGCCGAAGGGCATTTTGGAGTCAATGTGTTCGGCGGACAGGCTTCCTATCAAAATGTCTACGTCCGTCATCCGTCTGAAGCTCGACTGACGAAAACCAGCTTCACGAACGAAGCCGTGAACAAGGCGATCCATACCGAGAAATCCGTAAACGGCGAACCCGTTACCGTGAAGGAATCAACGGGTACGGGCAACCTGCTATGGGTATGGGTACCGACAGGAGAAGAAGGCACGTATTCCATTCGCACGCCGGAAGGGAAGGCTTTGGATGTGGATACCGGGCAGAACCGGATTCAGTTATACACGTATCTTGGTTATAACAATCAGCGGTGGAGAGTGGAACGTCAGGAAGATGATACGGTAACCATCCGATCCGTCCACGATGGACGGGCGCTTGCCGTAAAGGCTGACGGTTCGGGGCTGGAATTGAATGAGCCGGATGCCGCTTCGGATCGTCAGCGATGGCGGCTTGGGCTCTGAAGCCAAGGATCGATAATCGAATAAAGGGAAGAGCTGCCGCTGCCGGCGGCTCTTTTTTTCGGGGAGTATAACCGATGGTTCGCCGATGGACGAACCCATTCCTGCCGGGATTCTTAACGGGATAAAAGGGTGACGCTCCCTGGCGAGTATGATACTCTA
Source organism: Bacillus sp. FSL K6-6540 (assembly GCF_038007545.1). NCBI lineage: Bacteria > Bacillati > Bacillota > Bacilli > Caryophanales > Bacillaceae > Bacillus > Bacillus sp. FSL K6-6540. The sequence goes on along the minus strand of NZ_JBBOXH010000001.1, from coordinate 4,823,163 downwards.
GAAGAGTTACTAGATTGATAGAATAGATGCGATACACCGTGTGAACGAATAGGCAACAAACGGTAATTCGGAACCAAAGGGGTTAAACCTATGACAGATTTATTGATGTACGAGCGAGAGTATTGGAGCCGTTATATACATATTGCAGGCATCGACGAGGTCGGCCGCGGTTGTTTGTTCGGCGATGTGGTCGCTGCGGCGGTCATTATGCCGGAGGGGCTGGTCATTGAAGGAATTAACGATTCGAAGAAACTCAGTGCCAAGAAGCGGGAAACCCTATACGACCTGATCATGGAGCAGGCGCTGGCGGTCGGCGTCGGTTTGGTGGATGCGGAAACGATTGACCGCATTAACATCAAACAAGCGGCAAGACTTGCGATGAAGAAGGCGATCGAGCAGTTGGCGGTTCCCCCGCAGTTTCTGCTTGTTGATGCCGAGAAGGTGGATTGCGATATTCCCCAGCGTGCCATCATTAAAGGGGACGCCAACAGCCAGTCCATAGGGGCAGCTTCCATTATAGCCAAGGTCACCCGCGATAGGCTGTGCGAGGGGGAATGGGAGGCGCGTTATCCGGAATACGGAATCGCCGTACATAAAGGCTATGCTACCAAGTTTCACCGGGAACAGCTGCAGCTGCACGGACCTACCGCCATGCATAGAAGAAGCTTTTTGAAAAATATGGAGATTGAGCAATTGTCCTTGTTCTAGATTTCGATGCAGCCCGCCCTCGTCAAAAGGCGGGCTGCTGCCGATATATAAGATAAACAGAAGGTGTGGGAGGAACTGTCGTGAACATCGGATCGTTGATTCGCGGACTCCTGGGCGAGCAGAAGCCGGGAGACGCCAAGACGTTGGAACTTAAGCCGGGTCAAGTCGTTCGCGGTGTCGTTATGAACGTATCGGAGGACGGGCAGGAAGCGGTGGTGCAGATCCAGGGCGTTCAAGTGAAAGCGAAGCTGGAAACGCCGCTCCGAGCCGGGGAAACGGCTCTGCTGCAGGTTCAGCCGCCGGGAGAGGGAGGGACAGCGGTGCTTAAGCCTCTCAGCCAAACGCCGGGACAGCCGTTGACCCCTTCATCCATGGCTGAGGTGCTGGATTTTGCGGGTCTTCCGGATACGAAGGAAAACCGCGAAATGATCCGGGGCATGCAGAACGCGGGAGTTCCCCTGACGAAGGACAATATTGCCATGTTCCGAGAGGCTTTGGCCGTAAAGCCTCCTCAGATCCCGGCCGCCGAATGGGCAGAGTCGGCAGCGATCGCATTTCACCGCGGACTGCCGATTACCCCTGAAAGCGTGAAGGGACTGCATCAGGCCGTATTCGGCCCCCAGCTGCATCAGCTGCTGCAGTCGCTCGAGCAGCAGCTGACGACTGCTCTAAGCAACGGTAACGGAGGCGCAGCGGCTGCCGGGAAAAATGCAGCGTCCGCTGCGCCTTCGACGGCAGCTGGCGCAGAGGGTACCGCTGCCGCGCAGCAGCAAGCAGCAGCGGCGAACAATGTCGCTGGAGGTACCGCGCAGGCCGGCTCAGGTCAGCAGGCGCTGCTGACCAAGCTGCAGGGCCTGCTGCAGCAGCTGCGCGGCGAGCTCGCGCAGCCATGGGCCAGCGGCGGCACGGCAGCGCCTGCCGCCGGACAACCCGCCGCCGTGCCCACAGGGCTGGCGGCAGCTCTTGGCGAAGGGGCTGCAGGCCCTTCGCCAAAGCCGCCCACCCCCGGCGCGGAGCCGTGGGTGGGGCGGCTCTTGAAGCTGCTCGGTGCGGAGCACGAGCAGCAGGCCCTGCGCGGGGCCGGGACGGGCCCCGCGGGCGAAGCGGCGCGCGCGGGCAGCACCGCGCCGGCAGCGCCAGCCGGGCAGCCTGCGGCGCCGCCCGGAAGCGGCACGGCCGCGGGCGCGGCTCACGGCGCCGCCGCGCCCGGAGCGAATGCGGCCGTGCCCGCATCGGTAGCTGCTCCAACGGCAGCAGGCGCGGCTGCACCGGCTCCGGCCGCAGCGCAGCCAACCGCTGCTGCGGCAGCCCAAGCTTCCCTGCCCGCCACTCCTGCCTCTGGCAGCGGGGGCGCAGCAGCGAATATGCCAGGAGCCTCCGCCACGCCAGGGAATGCGGCAAACGCGAACCAGCAGGCACCGGGTGTTCCGAATGCTCAGGCTGGCGCCGTGAATCAGCCGGGCTTGACGCACCCGGTAACGCCAACCGTACAGCAGCAAATAACCCAAGGCGTGCATCCGGCCACTATGGCTTCAGGGCCATCGGGGGATTCGTCGCTTGCCCTGCAGGATACGCTGAAAGGGGTGCTGCTTCAGGTGCTGTCCAGCCAGGATGCGCCTCCGGCGCTGAAGGAAGCGGCCCAACAGGTCATTCAGCATTTAACGGGCCAGCAGCTCTTGCTGAATACCGATCGAACGGCGCCGTTCGCACAGATCACGCTGTTCATCCCTTTGCATGGCGCCGACGGGGAACAGACCGCGTCCGTACATATTCAATCCCGCAGAGGCCGTAAAGGCGAGCTGGATGCAACCAACTGCAGGCTGTTGTTCGACCTGGATATGAAGTTTCTGGGGCAGACCCTGATCGATGTGCAGGTTGTTGACCGGATCGTCAGCCTTAACTTTCGGAATGATCAGACATTTGCCGCGGAGCTGTTCGAAGGGACCAAGCAGGAGTTGGCACAAGCCGTTTCGTCGATCGGCTACCAATTGCTCAGCGTCAAAACAGAACCGCTGCCCCTGGATTCGCCGCCGGCAGCAGAAGATTCCGTGCAGGGAACGGCAGCCGAATACACCCCTCAGGTTTATAAAGGGGTGGACATGCGGATATGAGCAAGCTAGAGAAAGAGGAAGGGTCAATCACCGCCATGAAAAAGGCGGTTGCGCTTAAATATACGCCCGGCGAAAGCGAAGCGCCGGTTGTGGTTGCCAAGGGACAAGGCAAACTGGCGGAGTCTATATTGGATAAAGCCAAAGAGCATGGCGTTCCCGTGCAGGAAGATGCTGCCTTGGTGGAGATTCTCTCCAAGCTGGATCTGGATCAACAGATTCCGGAAGAGCTGTACCAGCTGGTCGCGGAAGTGCTGACGTATGTTTATCGTGCGGATCGTCAAGCGAAGGACGGAGGGATGATGCCGTCATGACCTCGCCATCCGGAAAAAAGGACAACCGCAAGCAAAAAGGAGCGGCTGCCGAAGAACTGGCGGCCGCCGCCCTGATTCAAAAAGGGTACCGGATTCTGGACCGGAACTGGCGCTGCCGTTTTGGAGAATTGGACATCGTGGCGGAAACAGGGGAGACTCTTGTAGTGATCGAGGTTAGAAGCCGAAGCGGTACGACAAGCTTCGGCACGCCTTCGGAATCCGTGAACGCCCGCAAAGTGATGCAGGTTCGTAACACGGCCCAGCAGTATGTTCACCAGAAGCGTTATTACGAACGGACGATACGTTTCGACGTCATTTCGGTTATGCTCCGGGAAGACATGACGGCAGATTCGATGGATCATATCGAGAATGCATTTTAAGTTGGGTCTGATCCGAATCAATAAGAATAACCATAGAAACAGGTGAGGGCTCCTTGATCCCTCACCTGTTTCTGCATAATGGCCGTTCTCTTTAATACGAGCATACTTCCAAACAATTGTCGTCCAGGTCATAGAATGTAAAATAGGTTGCGCCGTATTCCAGGATGGAATCGACCCGTACGTTTTGCATCCTCAGATGCCGATATGCGTCCTCCACGTTCGGAACGAAAAAATTAAACATGGCATGCCGGCGCTCAAAATATCTCTCTTCTTCTGTTGAGAAAAGGGTAAGGGAGGTTTGTCCGAACAGAATGCATTGATACTCCCCTTGCTCGCTCTCCCAGCCGATTCTGCCCCCAAGAACGCCTGTGTACCATTCTTTAGCGGCTTTTATATTTCTCGTGGGGACAAAGACGGTGTCAATATGCTGAAATATAGAAACGCTCATGCTATCCTTCCTTTCGGCCTTATTCTTGCGCCAGATCATAATATGCTCTTGTTGTCCTGTATCGGGATCCACGGTTTCTTCAAGGTGTTCAAAACCGTTCTTCGCGTAGAAGCGGAGTGCCCTTTGGTTATCCGCATATACCCGAAGCTTCAACGTATCTCGAAGGTCCATGGCATAGCGAAGGAGGGCTTTTCCGCATCCTTGATTTTGGCGGCTTGGATCGATGAACAATGCCGCTAAATCCTCGCCTACAAGGGAAACAAAGCCCCGGACTTGACCTGTTTCCTCCAATAGATAAGTTTCGGCCATCGGGAGGTATACCTCCCGCATGTCCCCCTGCTTGGATTCCCAATACTCGGCGGGTATAAAATGGTGGGCCTCTTTGGAAGCGGCTAGCCATATTTCGATAAGGTCATTTAGATCTTCATTGGTCATCTGTCTGATCATCATAAAATATCGACTCCATTTCATTAACGGTGTATTTCTTCGGTTGCTATATATTGGCGATCCAGTTGTCGGTATTGAATCGCTTCGGCGACATGCCGGCTTTGGATGCCGTCGGATGCCTCGAGATCGGCGATGGTTCGAGCCAGCTTCAGGATTCGGTCATATGCGCGCATGCTCAGGCCCAGCGTATCGATGGTTGCTTGCAGGAGATCTGCCGACTCCTTGTCCAGCCTCGCATGTTTTCTCAGAAAACTGCCGAACAGTTCGCTGTTCCAGCCGAATGGCAGCCCGTCATAGCGTTTCAATTGAATCGCTTGTGCCGCATAGACCTGATCCCGCATGTGCTCGGAGGATAAGGGCGGCGTGCTTCCCGGCCATTCCTTGGGCCGAGGCACGTCCACTTGAAGGTCGATTCGGTCCATCAAGGGGCCCGAGATTTTCGCCCGGTATTGGGCGATCCGCGAAACGCTGCAGGTGCATCGCTGATGAGGATGGTCGCTGCCGTAGTAACCGCACGGACAGGGATTCATCGAACAAGCCAGCATGAAATGCGCCGGGAAGGTAAAAACCGCCCGCGCTCTGCTAATGGTCACTTCTCGATCCTCCAGAGGCTGACGCAGCACCTCCAGCACATGCCTTGAGAACTCGGGAAGCTCATCCAGGAACAGAATGCCTTTATGGGCCAGACTGACCTCTCCCGGCTTCGGTATGGTTCCTCCTCCGATGAGGCCGCCGGCTGAGATGGTGTGATGGGGAGACCGGAAGGGACGTCTCTTCATCAGCCCATCGGAAGGCTTTAGCTTCCCGGCAGCGCTGAATATTTTCGTTGTCGTCAACGCTTCTTGGTCGGCCAGCGGCGGAAGTATGGTGGGAAGGCGCTTCATCAGCATCGTTTTACCGGTACCGGGGGGCCCGATGAGAAGGATATTGTGCATGCCGGCCGCGGCGATGGTCAGGGCGCGTTTGATATGCTGCTGCCCGATCACGTCCCTATAGTCTTCGAGCTGCCTGCTCTGATGGCTACCTTCTTGCGATCTGCTTGCATTCATCGATCGGTCATACCGGAGCTGTGAGAGCGAAACGGTAACAGTGCCATCTCCTGCAGCATCACTACGGCGAGTGGTTTCTGCTGGTGGATTCGGGACGAGCTCATTCAAATGACCGAGCCCATAGACCTCGATTCCTCCGATTAAAGCAGCTTCCGCCGCATTTTCCCGCGGAAGAAGAACGCCGGCATACCCTTCTTTTTGGGCTTGCTCCACCATCGGAAGAACTCCCGTCACGGGCCTGAGCGTACCATCGAGTGCAAGCTCGCCGATGATCAATATTCGATCGGCATTCGAGAAGGCCCACTGCTCGCTTGTCAGCAAAATGCCTACGGCGATCGCCAGATCGAAGGAGGAACCTTCCTTGCGCAGGTCAGCAGGGGCAAGATTGACGGTCACCCGTTTCAGTGGATAAGTAAAACCACAGTTTTTAATCGCTGCCCGTACTCGCTCGACGGATTCGCGGATGGAGGAATCGGGCAGACCGATGATGGCGGTTTGCGGCAGCCCGTTAGCGAGGTCCACCTCCACTTGAATGATGACGCCGTCAATGCCGTGCAAGCAGGCGCTATGAAGTTTTCCGTACATAAGTAAAGCACCTCTTTTCAGATATCAGTGGATTGTAACAAGAACGAACATCCAAGATTCGAAAAGGGTGCTTCCTCATTTTCGCTGGGTGATTCTAGTCCGTATTGTAAAAGTTTCCCTCCTGTCTGTCAATTCGCGAGTATATACTAAAAGCCCCGTCGTACAGGCAGGAACCCGGACAGGATGCGGAGTTTCGGCCATGAATGTACCGTGTTTCAGATCATTGCCACTTTTTCAGATTCTGAGGTCTGGCCAATAACGGGAAGGATTGTGAATGGTCAATGAGCGGCTCCGGCAGGTACAATCAAATCCGTAAACGTCAAGACGGGTTGAGCGTCGAGCGTTACATTATCATACATAAGGGAGAGGGTTGCGTGAAAATTTGGAATCGAAAGCTAGGGCTGGCGGCATTGGCTGCCGTCTTGACCGGCGCATTGTTGAGCGGCTGCTCGAAAGATAACGCGGCGAACGAGGGGAATCATGAAAGCGCTGATACTGGGAAGGAAATCACGTTAGAGATGATGACCTTTTCCCATACGAATTGGCCGTACAAGGAGAATTGGCCGATTTATAAGTACTTAAAAGAGGAAACCGGCATCTCCTTCAAGGTGCAACCCGTCATGAGCGATTACACCACCACGATGAACCTGGCGATATCCTCGGGCGAGATCCCGGATCTCATGATGGTCAACAGCCTGAATGCCGCCAACACGCACGGGGCCAGCGGCGCGTTCGTCGACTATTTCGAGCATCTGGATCAGATGCCGAATTACAAGAAGTTTCTTGATGATCATCCGGAGGTAAAGGCCGCTATTCTGTCTCCCGAGGGAAAAAATTATTTTATGCCGTTGTACGGATTTGAGCAGCAATCCAGGCGTTCCTGGCTTTACCGGGACGATATATTCAAGAAACACAATCTGACGCCGCCCACTACTTACGACGAGCTGTATACCGTTGCGAAAAAGTTGAAGGAACTGTACCCGGACAGCTTCCCGATTGCCGTGTTCAACGGATTGAGCCCGCTGGTTAATATGGCACCTGCGTTTAATACCAACAGCAGCTATTATTACGATTTCGAGAAGAACGAATGGCGCTACGGACCGACAGAAGACAACTACAAGAAAATGGTCGAATATATGAATAAATTTTACGCGGAGGGCTTGGTTGCGCCTGACTTCATGGCACATAAACGCAAGCAATTTAACGATCTGCTGCTTCAGAACAAATCGTTTATCGCCAGCGACTACATCGGCATCATGGATGAACTGCCGTTGATGCTGGGGGATGCATCGTCTGAGTTCAGTCTTGATTACATGGTTCCGCCTATCGGCACGCCGGATGGCAAGTCCCATAACGTGTTTGCCGGATTGCAGAGTGACGGCTTTGCCGTAGCGGCAAATTCCAAAGAGCGGGATCGACTGCTGCAGTACCTTGATTTCCTGTTCTCCCCCGAAGGGATTGAGCTGGCAACCTGGGGCAGGGAAGGCGAGACCTTCACGACGGAGAACGGGGTTCGCACGTTCAACGATGATTACAAAGAGTTTGGCGACTTAAGAACCAAAACGGGAATCGCGACGATCGGTGCTCACATAGTATTGGACATGACCGCATACGAGTCCATGTATTCACCAAAAATGCGGGAAGCAATGAAAATCGCACCAGACCATGAAACGAAGCCGCAGCCAAGGCTTGCGTATACGAATGAAGAGAATGAAGTGCTGAGCATGGTCGGAGAAACCGTGAAGAAATTCCATGAGGAGCAGATTGCGAAATTCATTTTGGGACAGAAACCGATGGATGAATGGGACACTTACGTGCAAGAAGTGAACAAACTTGGCGTGCAGCAGGTGCTGGATGTTCATCAAAGCGCTTATGAACGGACGCAGAAATTCCTGAACGAAGCCAAGTAATTTAACCTGAACGCCATGCAGCCAGAGGAACCGCGGCGGCTCTCTTTTTCGGATCGGCTCTTCGGATGCTCGTTATGCCTGGTTCCGGTCCGCAGGGGGTGCCGCTTATGGATACCGCATGGATTTCGCTGCTAAAGGAGGATACGTTTTTTGCAAGCACGGCATTCGAGTTTCTTGACCAAAGTGAAGCGGGATAAATACCTGCTGTTGCTGCTTCTTCCCTGTGCTCTGTATTACATCATTTTTAAATATGTTCCCATATTCGGCGTTTCGATCGCCTTCATGGACTACAACTTGTTTAAGGGAATCGCGGAGAGCGATTGGGTGGGGTTCAAATATTTCAGCATGTTTTTTAATACGCCCGACTTCTGGCCTGTTCTCCGGAATACATTTCTGCTGGGGTTGTATAAGCTGATTTTCGGCTTTCCCGCACCCATCATACTTGCGTTACTCATTAATGAAGTGAGCAAATCTTTCTTGAAGCGATTTGTCCAGACGGTCAGTTATCTTCCGCATTTCATATCCAACGTGGTTGTCGCGGGGATCGCGGTCATGTTTCTGTCGCCTACAGGCGGGGTGGTCAACCAGCTGCTGAATGCCATTGGGCTTGAGCGGATCAACTTTCTGGTGGAAGCCTCCTGGTTCAGGTCGATTTATGTGACGACGGACGTATGGCAGCATATTGGATGGGGGACCATTATCTATTTGGCCGCTTTGACGGCCATCGATCCGCAGCTCTATGAAGCGGCGCGCATGGACGGAGCGAACCGGTGGAGACAGACGCTGAACATTACGCTGCCCGGCATCGCCCCGGCGATTGTGATCATCCTGATACTCGACATCGGAAAAATATTGGAGATCGGCTTTGAGAAGGTATACCTGCTTGCGACTCCCGCTACTTACGAGACGGCCGATATCATATCTACTTACGTATACAGAGTAGGCTTAACGCAAGGCAACTACAGCTATGCAACGGCGATCGATCTGTTTACCGGCATCATCAGCTTTATTTTCATTATCGCGGCAAATGCGTTCAGCCGGCGAGTCAGCGGAAGCAGCATCTGGTAGAGGAGGAACGTGATGAAACCCAAATGGAATTGGTTTGACGCCCTGAATGCCTTGATATTGACTGGGGTCGTAGGGGCGTGTTTATACCCGTTTGTCTACATGCTGGCCGTGTCCCTCAGCGATTCCGCCTCCATTGCCTCGGGGGAGGTCTGGCTGTGGCCGAAGGGCTTCAACCTGGACATGTATCAGTATGTGTTCGAGGACGGGCGGGTGCTGAAAGGATACAAGAATACGCTGATTTATGTCGTTCTCGGAACGACGATTTCCTTGTTGGTGACGGCGCTGGGGGCCTATTCGCTGTCCAAGGCCAAGCTGGTCATGGGTAAACCGATATTGATGCTGATCGTGTTTACGATGTTTTTCAACGGCGGCATGATTCCGACGTTTCTGGTCGTGAAGGAGTTGGGCTTTGTCAACACCATATGGGGCATGGTACTCCCAGGAGCAGTAGCCACCTGGAATCTGCTGATCATGCGGACTTTCTTCATGGGGATGCCCCAAGAGCTTGAGGAATCCGGCAAAATCGACGGTCTGTCCGAGATCGGAATTTTCTTTCGGATTGTGCTTCCGCTCTCCAAGCCGGTGCTTGCCACCATCGGATTGTATTATGCGGTGGGGATGTGGAATAACTTCATGGGTCCGCTGCTGTATTTGCGGGATGCCGATATGCAGCCGCTGCAGGTGATATTAAGAAACATCGTGCTGTCGGGCCAATTGACAGGAACGGATGGGCCTGTTGTAGGCGATATCGTGGTGGTGGAGGATGGTCTGAAGTTCGCTACCATCATGGTGTCCACCCTGCCGATCCTGCTGGTTTACCCGTTTATCCAGAAATATTTCGTAAAAGGAGCTTTGATCGGCTCCGTCAAAGGTTAAGCGGCCGGCCGCTCACCTGCCTTACCGGATCCAGTTGGTTTTCCGGTAATCGCCTGGTGTTTGGCCGGTTATTTTTTTGAACATGCGGATAAAGGAAGTGACGTTGCGGTAGCCGATCCGGTTGCCTACTTCCTGAATCGGCATGTTCGTCGTCTCCAGAAGCTCTTTTGCTTTTGTTATCCGGATGGCATTCAATTGGTCGCTGAAGTTGCTCCCCGTCTTCTCTTTAATATACCCGGACAGATAGGTGGGTGACATGTTGAGTTTATAAGCGAGCTGCTCGAGCGATATTTCTTCGTTGTAATGGGACTCCAGGTACTGAATGACATATTGGATAATATCGTAATGCTCCTCCCGTTTCCGGCGGATCGCTTGGGTTGCATGGGAAAGCTCGCCCAGAAGGACTTCCCGGTATTGGGCGGGAGTTACGCTGTATGCAAGCATATCGGCATAATCCGGAAGCGCGTCGGTATTGATCTTCAGCAGTTCGACGGTTCTTCTCATGCGGACCGAGACCGATTTGGCAAAATGGCTCAGCTGATCCGCCGTAGCCTCCTGTCGCTGCAACCGTTCCAATGCCCGATCGATCAGCATTTGGCAGCTGCTCTCGTTGCCCGCCTGCAAATTCACGTAAAACTCGTGTTCCTGCTCGGCGGTGAAGCCCGTTACATCGCCGCGGAGTTCCTTCTCCCAGATAATCTGGGTTTCCTCAAGCGGCCGGGCTTGAAGCAGGAGCGACATGGCTTCCGCATAGGCTTGATCGAACTCCGAGGTTTGCTGGAAGACGGATGAAACCGCGATATTCACGAGATAGGCGCTTTGATCGTGATCAAATATCCGTTTGAGCTGGCTGAGGCTCTGCTGCAGCGTGTCTGATTTTTCCTGCGTGTACACGATGGATAAGATTTGTTTGCCCTCCATCTGAAGGGTGTGCGACAAGGGAAACGCCTCTTGGATCTGCAGCGTGATGATGTCCTTGATTTTGCCGGTTGCCCGTGACATCAAGGCATCAAGCTTTAGAGTCGGGTTATGACGGTACCTCAATTGATAGACGATGACCATGAATGCTCCTTCGCCGACCCAAAGTTCTTTGGAAGCGGCGGTATCGATGGCAATGTTTTTGAACTGTGCCAAATAATGATAGCTGGTTAAGAGCGGTTTGGTTTGGTCCATCCATTCCTTGATCATCTTGCGCTCGTGCTGCAATCCCTTCAGATGGTTGGAAATGGCGCTGAATTCGGCGATGCTTCCTTGATACAGCTCCATCTCCGTTTGGCCCAGCCCCGTCACCAATCTCTTCAGCGGTTGGTTGATATTGCGAGAGAAGACCCACGATGCCAACGTGCCTATTAGCAGGGTGGCGGCAAATAACAGCACGGCAGTCCAGTTCATGCGGCTGATGCTTTGATTAAGTTCGTTGTGCGGAATGATGGAGATATAGGTAAGACCGGAGCGTGCCCCTTTTTCGAAAAAATAGTACGATCCCTTCTCCATGATCCAATCCGACTGGCCGTCCCATTCCGGAAGCGGCTGGGAAGCCGCGTCCGGCGAGGATTCATACAGTTTCGTTCCCTTCGGGTCCAACAGTACGAAACGGGAACTATCCATTCCTTTATAGGATTCATACCAGCTTTTCATATTTACGAAAGCTATGATTCGCCAGGGGCTTCCTTGCACATCAGCGACTAACGGCAGCAGCTGCACCTCGCTCTTCTCGGTCCCGATGGAGAAGGTGCTGCTGGGAAGCATTTGCATAAACCCATTGGCGGGCACTGTCTTTTTCCAGAACTCGTAAGGATAGGAATTGCTGATGTAATAATGCTTGAACATGCGGTCATCGTTAACGATGCCGTCCCTTTCAAGCAGGAAGGCATGATTCCGGTAGTAGATCATGACATTATTCAAGTGATAGTATGGCTGGCTGACCAGGGTCCGAATCTGATCCGTCACCATTTCAACCTGCAGATAATCGATTCCTTTCTTTCCGCCGGCATCGGCCTGCCTGCTGATATTGCCGACGAATTCGTTATGCTGAAGGTTGAGGAGGAGGCTTTTCCAGGTGGAATATTGCTTCTCGAAATTGTCGACGGTGTTTCGAATCAGGGTCAGATTATATTTGACGATCTCATTGTTCACATTGCGGGAATAGAAGGTCATCGACCATAGGTTGTAGGAGGAGAGCAGGATAATCACGACGAGAAAATAGACCAACATTTTGACGAATAATGAATGAAGCGGAAAAAACGATTTCAACCATTTCATGCTGAATCTCCTTATGAACACGCCTACTTGTCTTTCTCTTTCCAAATCATTCTACCGGATCGCACAGAAAGGATAAAGAGTTTTATACTGCGTCACAGTTTGATCTTACTAAAAAGGGATTTAATGGTATAATAGTAACAAATGCACTAATTCTATGAGGAATGGAGAGAGAATCGAAATGACGATATTATGGGAAAATATCTTAATTATGCTTGCAGCAGGATTGCTTGGCATTGCCATTGTGGTGTTAGGCATTATAGGTTTGATACATTACGCGCGAAAAAACAATTAAGCATACATATATTTCCAATTTATATCTGGAAGGAATCATACCCATGCCAAATCGAGTGGATAAACGGTGAACTTTTTAAGGTAAGCGTTTTAAAAACATGTTACAATAGCTTGGGTTTAATATATAAAGGTTGACAGTGCCAACTTTCATAGATTGGTTCCGTGTCAGCCAGCCTTGTTCCAGTCATGTTGATAGGAGGATTCGAGAATGAATATCCATGAATATCAAGGAAAACAAGTACTGAAGCAATATGGAGTAGCTGTTCCGAACGGCAAGGTAGCGTTTACGGTGGAAGAAGCAGTTGAAGCTGCGCAATCTTTGGGCAGTCCCGTAACCGTTGTCAAAGCGCAGATCCACGCAGGCGGCCGCGGTAAAGCCGGCGGCGTTAAAGTGGCGAAGAACCTGGACGAGGTTCGTGCTTATGCCGAAGAAATTCTGGGCAAGGTGTTGGTGACTCACCAAACGGGTCCGGAAGGCAAGGAAGTCAAGCGTCTCCTTATTGAAGAGGGCTGCGATATTCGCAAAGAGTACTATATCGGGGTGGTCGTTGACCGCGCTACCGGCCGTGTCGTCATGATGGCGTCCGAGGAAGGCGGTACCGAAATCGAAGAGGTTGCAGCAGCAACTCCTGAGAAAATTTTCAAAGAAGTCGTGGATCCGGCGATCGGACTTCAAACATTCCAAGCGCGGAAATTAGCGTATTCCATTAATATTCCGAATGAACTGGTAGGTAAAGCCGTTCAGTTCATGCTGGCCTTGTATAAGGCATTTGTAGAGAAGGATTGCTCTATCGCTGAAATCAATCCGCTTGTCGTAACCGGTGACGGAAACGTCATGGCTCTCGATGCCAAACTTAATTTCGATTCCAATGCGTTGTTCCGTCATAAGGACATCTTGGAACTGCGCGATCTGGATGAGGAAGACGAGAAGGAAATCGAAGCGTCCAAATACGACTTGAGTTACATAGCTCTCGACGGCAACATCGGCTGTATGGTTAACGGCGCAGGTCTTGCCATGGCTACGATGGACATCATCAAGTATTATGGCGGCGACCCTGCCAACTTCCTTGATGTTGGGGGCGGCGCAACAACGGAGAAGGTAACGGAAGCCTTCAAGATTATTTTGTCCGATCCTCAAGTAAAAGGAATCTTTGTCAACATTTTCGGCGGCATTATGCGTTGCGACGTTATTGCTACTGGTGTTGTCGAAGCAGCGAAACAGCTGGGACTGACTCGTCCGCTTGTTGTACGCTTGGAAGGAACGAACGTAGACCTCGGCAAGCAGATTTTGGCTGAGTCCGGTCTGAATATCGTGCCTGCTGATTCCATGGCCGACGGAGCACAGAAGATCGTCTCCCTCGTTCAGTAATATTTCATTCCTGAAGGGGCATGGCACGATGGGCTTCTTAGCCCTGCCGTGCGGTTGCTTTCATTTTCAAATAACAATAGGGGATGTGAATCAATCGTGAGTATTTTGATCGATAAAAATACAAAAGTTATCACGCAAGGGATTACAGGTAAAACAGCCCTGTTCCATGCAAAAGGCGCCTTGGATTACGGTACGCAGATGGTCGGCGGAACTTCGCCCGGCAAAGGCGGAACCGAAGTTGAAATCACGCTGGAGAACGGCGAAACCGTCAAACTGCCGGTTTACAACACCGTTGAGGAAGCCAAAGCCAAAACAGGCGCAACCGCAAGCGTCATTTATGTACCGCCTGCTTTTGCGGCCGACTCCATTCTGGAAGCCGTTGATGCCGAGATGGATCTGGTGATCTGCATTACGGAAGGCATTCCGGTGCTCGACATGGTAAAGGTATCCCGTTATATGGAAGGCAAGAAGACTCGCTTGATCGGACCTAACTGTCCGGGTGTCATCACGCCGGGTGAATGTAAAATCGGCATCATGCCGGGTTATATCCACACACCGGGACATGTCGGGGTTGTATCGCGGAGCGGTACCTTGACCTATGAAGCCGTTCATCAGCTAACGGCTCGCGGGATCGGACAATCCTCCGCCGTAGGAATCGGCGGCGACCCTGTCAAAGGGACGGAGTTTATCGATGTGCTGAGACTGTTCAACGAAGATCCGAATACCAAAGCGGTGATCATGATCGGCGAGATCGGCGGAACCGCTGAGGAAGAAGCGGCTGAGTGGATCAAAGCGAACATGACCAAGCCGGTGGTAGGCTTCATTGGCGGCGCAACAGCGCCTCCAGGGAAACGCATGGGCCACGCGGGCGCGATCATTTCCGGCGGTAAAGGAACAGCCAAGGAAAAAATCGCTGTGCTTGAAGCATGCGGTATCAAAGTGGCTCCTACGCCTGCCGAAATGGGCTCGACCTTGGTTAGCGTGCTGGAAGAGAAGGGGCTTTTGGAGTCCTGCACAACGCACTAAGGCTTAAACCTATCCATTAATAGGCCAGATTTACGTTATAACTTAAGGTAAGCAACCTTTTATTTCCTGATTAGGAAATGAAGGGTTGCTTTTTTGTTTATGATTTTATATTTTAAGGAGGTCGCGTGATGAGGCTGGACAGATTACTTCTGATTGCATTGCATGAAAGCGAAGGCATCGGATGGAAGACCATAAACCGAATGGTATTGAACGGCGAGCTGCATGAAGGCTTGCTGTCCTATGATGCGCAGGATTGGAGAGCGTGCGGTCTGCCTGTCGAAAAAGCAAACAAGCTGGCTAAAGAATTCCCTATCGCCGTCGAAAGAAAGCGTGTCGAACTGTCGAATGACGAGGAGGTCGAGCTTCGACAAGTGGAAGACAAGGTATGGAATTTGACAAACCGCACAAAAATACGTATTATAACAGCCCTTGATGCTGTCTACCCGGACATGTTGAAATCGTCGCCGCAAGCGCCCTGGGTTCTGTATTGCATAGGGGATCCTCATTTGCTGTCCACGCCGGGGATCGCGATGGTCGGCACAAGAATGCCTACCGGCTACGGGCGCAAGGTTGCATCGATGCTGTCGGAGGCGCTGACACGAGCGGGGCTTATGGTTGTCAGCGGCATGGCCAGAGGCATTGACAGCGTCGTGCACGAAACCGCTTTGCGAAGCGGCGGGCCGACGGTAGCCGTTCTCGGAGCCGGCATCGATGTCATTTATCCGCCGGAGAACCGCTCACTTTATGAAGAGATCGCAGCTAAAGGGCTTATTATTTCCGAATACCCGCCGGGTACCAAGGCGCTGCCGGGATTCTTCCCGCAGCGAAACCGGATCATCGCCGGGCTGACGCTGGGAACCGTGGTGGTGGAGGCGGATGCCCGCAGCGGATCGCTGATTACGGCGGATTTGGCCCTGGAGGCGGGAAGGGACGTGTTTTCCGTTCCGGGACCGCTCACTTCACCCAAGAGCAGAGGGACCTTGGATTTGATCAAGCAAGGGGCCAAGATGGTCACGGAAGCCGGGGATATAATAGAAGAATATGATTCCTGGTTGCCAAAAGGGGTCTCGGATACATACAATAAGGAGCGGCGGGCCCCTCGTCAGGAGCGTCCGGATGAACTAGCCGGGTTGACAAATGACGAACGACAAATATACCATATGCTCGAACAGGGTCCCGGGTCGCTGGATGAGATGATCGAGCGTACCCGGTGGGATTTTGGACATTTGCATTCAGTTCTGTTATCTTTAATCATAAAAAAGCAGATTACCCAATTACCCGGTGCTATATATAAAATCATATAATGGGAAAGTTTGAATGTTGGAGAGGAGGATGAACCTGTGGCGGATTCACTCGTCATCGTAGAGTCGCCTGCCAAGGCGAAAACGATTGGCAAATATCTCGGCAGCAAGTATATCGTGAAGGCTTCGATGGGTCATGTTCGCGATTTGCCGAAGAGCCAGATCGGGGTTGAGGTGGAAAACGACTTCAATCCGAAATACATTACGATCCGCGGAAAAGGTTCTGTCTTAAAGGAACTTAAGGATGCTAGCAAAAAGGTGAAAAAAGTGTACCTCGCAGCTGACCCCGATCGCGAAGGGGAAGCCATTGCATGGCATCTTGCGCATGCGTTGGAGCTGGATGATACTCAAAGCCTGCGGGTTGTATTTAATGAAATAACGAAAACGGCCGTGAAGGATGCCTTCAAAACGCCGCGCAAAATTAACATGGATCTGGTTAATGCGCAGCAGGCCAGACGTATTTTGGACCGATTGGTTGGTTACAAGATCAGTCCTATTCTATGGAAGAAAGTGAAGAAGGGTCTTTCGGCCGGCCGGGTTCAATCGGTAGCCGTCAAAATCATTCTCGACCGCGAGAATGAGATAAGCGCTTTCGTTCCGGAAGAATATTGGACTATAACGGCTAAGCTGGCGATTAAAGGCTCCGCATTCGAAGCCAAATTCACGCAGCTAAACGGCGCGAAGAAGGAACTGACCAATGAGCAGGAAGTGAATGAAATCCTCGAGGCGATTCGGGATGCTTCCTTTAAGGTCGGCGAAGTGAAAGAGCGTGAGCGTCAGCGCCACCCGTCGCCGCCGTTTACGACGAGTTCCTTGCAGCAGGAGGCTGCGCGTAAACTCGGTTTCCGTGCCGCTAAGACCATGTCGGTAGCCCAGCAGCTGTACGAGGGTGTTGAGTTAGGCAAGGAAGGCACCGTCGGTTTAATTACTTACATGCGTACCGATTCCACGCGGATCTCAGGCACGGCTCAAGAAGAAGCGAAAGAATACATCACCGAGAAGTACGGTGATCCGTTCGTGCCGGAGAGCCCGAGACAATATTCGAAAAAAGCAGCCAACGCCCAGGATGCGCACGAAGCGATTCGTCCAACGTCCGTGCTGCGCGATCCGGAATCCATGAAACCGTATATGAGCCGCGACCAGCTTCGGTTGTACAAACTGGTCTGGGAACGCTTTGTCGCAAGCCAGATGTCTTCTGCAGTACTGGATACGCTTTCCGTTGACATCACTGCCGGGAATACGGTCTTCCGGGCGACCGGTTCGAAGGTCCGTTTCCCTGGATTCATGAAGGTCTACGTTGAAGGCAATGACGACGGAACGACAGAGGAAGACAAATACCTGCCGGAGCTTCATTCAGGAGACATTCTGGAGAAGCAGGACATTGAGCCGAAGCAGCACTTCACGCAGCCGCCTCCGCGTTATACGGAAGCGCGTCTTGTCCGAACGCTGGAGGAGCTAGGCATAGGGCGTCCAAGTACGTATGCGCCGACGCTGGAGACGATCCAGAAGAGAGGCTACGTTGCCATCGAAGAAAAAAAATTCATGCCGACCGAGCTCGGCGAGCTTGTCATCGAGCAGATGGAGCAGTTCTTCCCCGAAATCCTCAATGTGGAGTTTACGGCGAACATGGAAGAGGATCTCGACCATGTGGAGGAAGGCTCCGAGGACTGGGTCAAGGTATTGGCAGAGTTCTATGAGTCCTTTGAGAAGCGGCTTGAAGTAGCAGAGGAAGAAATGAAGGAAATCGAAATCGAAGATGAGGTTTCCGATGAGATCTGCGAAAAATGCGGCAAGCCCCTGGTTTATAAGCTTGGCCGTTTCGGTAAGTTTCTTGCCTGCTCTGGCTTCCCGGAATGCCGGAATACCAAGCCGATCGTGAAGGACATCGGCGTATCTTGCCCGAAATGCAAGGAAGGCCATGTCGTGGAACGACGGAGCAAGAAGGGGCGCGTCTTCTTTGGCTGTGACCGGTATCCCGAATGCGACTTTGTATCATGGGATAAACCGTCAACGAAGCCGTGTCCGAATTGCAGCAGTTTAATGGTAGAGAAGAAAAGCAAGCAAGGCATCAAGCTTCAGTGTACCTCTTGCGATTATTCCGAAATGGTCGAGGAACAGGACGAAGCAGCAGATTTGTAAGGCATACAGGGGGTAATGACGTTGACAGATTCACAGAGGGTTACGGTTATCGGGGCAGGACTTGCTGGCAGTGAAGCTGCCTGGCAGATCGCCAGCCGAGGCGTACCCGTTACACTATACGAGATGCGGCCGGTCGTAAAGACGCCGGCTCATCATACGGACAAGTTCGCCGAGCTTGTATGCAGTAATTCGCTTCGGGCGAACGGATTAACCAATGCGGTCGGCGTATTGAAGGAAGAGATGCGGATGCTGAATTCCCTCGTCATCGGATCGGCTGACCGCAATTCCGTCCCGGCTGGCGGCGCATTGGCCGTCGACCGCGACGGCTTCTCCGGAGAAATTACGGAAACCTTGCATCAGCATCCATTAATCGAGGTCGTAAATGAAGAAATTCAGCATATACCTGAAGAAGGCATCGTTGTTATTGCTACGGGACCGCTGACTTCGCCGGCATTGTCGTCGCAAATCCGCGAGCTGATGGGCGAAGACTATTTCTATTTTTACGATGCGGCTGCTCCGATCGTGGAGAAGGATTCCATCGATATGAGCAAGGTCTATCTGGCATCCCGTTATGATAAAGGCGAAGCGGCTTATCTGAATTGTCCCATGACGGAAGAAGAGTTTGACGCTTTCTATGACGCTCTAATCAATGCGGAAGTCGCACAGTTGAAAGAGTTTGAGAAGGAGATTTATTTTGAGGGCTGCATGCCGATCGAGGTCATGATGAAGCGTGGCAAACAAACCGCCTTGTTCGGCCCGATGAAGCCTGTTGGATTGGTGAACCCGCATACAGGCAAGCTGCCGCATGCTGTGGTGCAGCTCCGTCAGGATAATGCGGCAGGAACCCTCTATAATCTTGTCGGTTTCCAGACCCATTTGAAGTGGGGCGAACAGAAGCGGATCATTTCCATGATACCGGGACTCGAGAACGCCGAAATTGTGCGTTACGGCGTCATGCACCGCAATACGTTTGTCAATTCGCCAAAATTGCTGGAGCAAACCTATCAGGTGAAAACACGGCCGAATTTGTACCTGGCGGGACAAATGACCGGCGTCGAAGGGTATGTTGAATCGGCGGCGTCCGGATTGATTGCAGGCATTAATGCGGCAAGGGCGGCTCAGGGGCGTGAGAGGATCGTATTCCCTCAGGAATCGACCATCGGGAGCATGGCTTATTACATCACCCATGCCGATCCGGATAATTTCCAGCCGATGAACGCGAACTTCGGTCTTCTTCCGGGCCTAGAGAAGCGGATTCGCAACAAAAAGGAAAAGAACGAAGCGCTTGCGAACCGAGCTCTTGACGGGGTCCGCGTATTTATTAGCGAGCATGAACTAAATACAATCTAATCTTATTTTCTTAGGGAGGTCTTGCCATCATGGAAATGACTTTTCACGCCACGACGATTTGCGCAGTGCGGCACAATGGCACGGCAGCTATAGCCGGCGATGGCCAAGTCACATTCGGTGAAAGTGTAGTCATGAAGCAGACCGCCAAGAAAGTGCGCCGTCTTTACCGGGGACAAGTTGTCGCCGGTTTTGCCGGTTCTGTGGCGGATGCGATCACGTTGTTTGAGAAATTCGAAGGCAAGCTGGAGGAGCACCATGGAAACCTGCAGCGGGCCGCTGTCGAGCTTGCGAAGGACTGGCGTCAAGACCGGGTGCTCCGCAAACTTGAAGCCTTGATGATTGTTATGGACAAA
Organism: Bacillus sp. FSL K6-6540; assembly: GCF_038007545.1. Classification (NCBI taxonomy): domain Bacteria; kingdom Bacillati; phylum Bacillota; class Bacilli; order Caryophanales; family Bacillaceae; genus Bacillus; species Bacillus sp. FSL K6-6540. Next base: position 4,803,179 of record NZ_JBBOXH010000001.1, on the reverse strand, counting down.
ACGGGGATGCTGCTGATTTCCGGCGGCGGCGAAATCATCGAGCCTGATGATGATGTGCTGGCCATTGGGTCAGGCGGCAATTTTGCCTTGTCTGCCGGACGTGCGCTTAAGCGCCATGCAGGACATATGGAAGCAAAAGACATCGCCAGAGAAGCCCTTCAGATCGCTTCTGAGGTGTGTGTCTACACGAACAGCAACATTATTGTTGAAGAGCTGTAAGAGGGCCATGCAGCAACATATAGCCATATCAGGGGTGGAGGTATTCGCGATGAGTAAAGAATCGATGACGCCTAGACAGATTGTATCCGAGCTGGATAAATACATCGTAGGCCAGAAGGACGCTAAAAAATCGGTCGCTGTCGCACTTCGGAACCGTTATCGCCGGAGTCTGCTGACCGATGACGAGCGGGACGAAATCGTACCGAAGAACATTCTGATGATCGGTCCTACCGGCGTCGGCAAAACGGAAATTGCGAGAAGGCTTGCCAAGCTGGTCCATGCACCGTTCGTCAAGGTTGAGGCGACGAAGTTTACCGAGGTTGGTTATGTCGGCCGTGATGTGGAGTCCATGGTACGGGATCTGGTGGAAACCGCGATCCGGATGGTGAAGCTGGAACGTACGGAGAAGGTTAAGGACAAAGCCGAGGAAATGGCGAACGAGCGGATCGTTCAGCTGTTGGCGCCTTCAACCAAAGGCCAGAAGAGCCAGCGTAACCCCTTTGAGATGCTATTTGGCGGTGGAAACAACGAAACCCAGGCTGATGAGGAAGATGCGGACGATAAGGACGTTAGTCTTAAAGAGAAGCGGAGACAGGTGCGCTTTAACCTGCTGTCCGGCAAGCTTGAAGACGAAACGATTGAGATCGATGTGGAGGATGCCGCACCGAATATGTTCGACATGTTTGCCGGACAGGGCAACGATCAGATGGGCATGAATATGCAGGAAATGTTCGGCAACCTGATGCCGAAGCGTACGAAGCGCCGCAAGCTGTCCGTCAAGGAAGCCAGAAAAGTGCTAACGCAGGAAGAAGCAGGCAAGCTCATTGATATGGATGATGTCATCCAGGAATCCATACGCCGGGCCGAGCAATCCGGGATTATTTTCATCGACGAAATCGACAAGGTTGCCAGCCAGGGCCGTCAATCGGGTCCTGATGTGTCCAGGGAAGGCGTGCAGCGCGACATTCTGCCTATCGTGGAAGGCTCCACGATCATGACGAAATACGGGCCGGTAAAAACGGACTTTGTCCTGTTTATTGCTGCTGGCGCATTCCATATCGCGAAGCCGTCGGATTTGATTCCCGAGCTTCAGGGTCGTTTTCCGATTCGGGTAGAGCTGAACAGTTTGTCGCTCGACGATTTTGTGTCCATTTTGACCGAGCCGAAAAACGCATTGACCAAACAATACGTCAATCTGCTGCGTACCGAAGACCTGGAAATCGAGTTTTCGCCGGAAGCGATCCGGGAGATTGCCCAAATCGCGGCCTCGGTAAACCAGAACACGGAGAATATCGGCGCACGGAGGCTCCATACGATATTGGAGAAGCTGTTGGAGGATCTGTCGTTTGAAGCGCCTGAATTGACGCTGGACCGGATGGTGATCACCCCGCAGTATGTCCGGGAGAAACTTGCCGGCATCGCCCAGGATCGGGACCTGAGCCAGTATATTCTGTAGTTGCATTCGTATAGGTCTATCTGCCGGGTATGCAAAAAGGAGATAATTGTCGATATTCATCCCGGTCTTTCTTGCAGGATGTCGAAGTGCTTTCGCATGTTGGAAGGGATCGGGACGGATTTCGTAATTTTTTGTGAATATTCAGGATGGGAACAGGACCTACCTAGCGGGTAAATTCACTTAAAATTTACAGATTTAGTGGTACGATTTGCAATAATATAGAAAAAAATCGGATAAAAATGAACACAAAGCCCTTCTTTTTGGTAAAAGATAGGGCTTTTTTCTTATTGTAAAAAGTCCCAATCTTTAAGAAACTTAGTTTATGTGACATCATGTTGTCTTTTTCTACTTAAGACCTAGGTTAGTTCGTACGGATTATATTATTTGTCGAAAAAAGAGGGTTTAGCTAGGAAGAGTGGAATACCTTTCGGCAAATCCAGTCAGGAGGAATGAGCTAGTGAATCTGTTGAATAATAGTTCTTTTCAACGGCTTCAAAGCGGTTTGGATGCAGCGAATCTCAGGAACAACGTGATTGCAAACAACATCGCGAACGTGGATACACCTCATTTTAAGAGATCCGAAGTATCCTTTGAGAGTCTTCTGAAGAAAGAAATGGATGGAGCCCAGTTGTCGCTTCAGGGCAGAAGAACGGATCCCAGGCATTTTGTCATTGGTCCAACCGGGTCAATCCCGGATGCTTCGGTCATAAAGGACGGCAGCAGTTCCATGAATAACAACCAGAATAATGTCGATGCAGACAGAGAAATGTCGCTGCTTGCAGAGAATCAGCTTCGTTATAATTCGTACATACAAGCTGTAAATGAGCAGATTCGAATGATGCGTACAGCTATTGAAGGGAGATAGGGATTCATGAATATTAGCAATAGCTTCGGAATTAATGCATCAGCTCTAACGGCACAACGGCTTCGAATGGATGTTATCTCCTCCAACATAGCCAATGCGGAAACCACGCGCGCGCGAATCGAGAATGGACAAGCCGTTCCGTATCGTCGAAAAACGGTTGTGTTTCAGCCGCAGCAGGAATCCTTCGAAGGGCTTCTCAGAGCCCAGATGAACGGTCAAAATGCAGGGCAAGGGGTCAAGGTTGCGCAGGTGCGGGAAGATCAATCCCCGTTGAAGCAGGTATATAACCCCACACATCCGGATGCAAATGCGGAAGGCTATGTCTTTATGCCTAACGTCGATATCACGAAGGAAATGGTGGATATGCTTGCAGCTACCCGTTCATACGAGGCTAACGTTACGGCGATAAACGCTTCGAAAGCGATGATCATGAAGGCTTTGGAGATCGGAAGATAATACGAGGATATATACATAGACCAGCATAGTAGGAGGAGAGAGAGATGATTCAGAATGCAATGTTCAGTGTTCAGGGTGTACAGCCGCTGCAAATGCAGGAGCAAGTGAAAAATGGTGCGACTCCTTCCGAATCGATTCGAGATTTTGGCTCTTACCTGAATGAAGCACTGAACTCCGTGGCCGCGCAGGAACAGAACGCACACGTGATGAGCGATAAATTAATGATTGGACAAGTAAACGTAGATCAGGCGATGATATCCGCCCAACAGGCTCTGTTGAGCATTCAGCTCACGACACAGGTCCGAAACAAAGTGGTAGAAGCCTATCAAGAGATCATGCGCACGCAAATCTAAATGTTTCTAGCAAAGTTTCGGATGGGGTGACAATGTGAACGAGAGAATTACCCAATATCGGGAGAGAATGACCCAGTATTGGAACCAATTCAGTAACAAACAAAAAATAATGTTAATCGCTACCGTAGCATTTGTTCTAATTGCTCTAGTCGTACTAACGATGCAGTTCTCTAAGACGAAGTATGAGGTAGCATTCCGGGATCTGAATTCCAGCGACGCCGCAGGCATCATCAGCCACCTGGAGACCCAGGGGATTTCCTACAAGCTGAGCGAGGACGGCAGAAGCATTCTGGTTCCGAGCACAAGCGCGGCTAAAGTCCAGATCGATGTAGGATCACAGGGACTGGTGCAGAATGGCACGATCGGATTCGAAACCTTCGAGAAGAATGCGTCAGCCATCGGGATGACGGATAACGAATTCGAAGTGAAATATGTAAATGCACTGAATGGCGAAGTCGAACGGCTGCTGGAGAAGATGCAGGGCGTTCAGGACGCAACGGTATTGTTGAACCTGCCTAAAGAAAGTGTGTTCGCGAAAAACGGAAACGAGGATCAGGCCAGCGCTTCCGTGGTTGTACAGTTTAAACCGGGCTATCGTCCTAATCAGGAAGTCATAGACGGGTACTACAACCTCGTGAAAACGGCCATTCCCAATTTGCCGATCGAGAACATTACGATCACCAATGACGAAGTCGAGCTGCTCGCAACAGCTAAAGGCGGTCAAGGCGGATTGATCGGCAAGGTGGAAGAAAATTTCGCGCTCCAGAAAAAATTCGAAAACGACGTAAGACAAAATGTCCAGCAATTCCTCTCGCAGTACATGGGTTCGAATAAAGTCAATGTTCTTGTAGCTTCCAAACTGAACTTTGATCAGGTGCAAAGCAAGGAAAACATCGTAACCCCTGTGGATGAAGAAGAAATGAAGGGGATTGAGCTCAGCGTTCAGGAGATCCAGAAGAACTATTCGGGAACCGGCAGTCCTACAGGCGGCGTGGCCGGCGTAGGCGAAGAGGCCGTTCCGGGATATCCAAGCGATTCTGGAAGCGGAGAAACGAATTCGGAAGAGCTCTCCAAAACCGTTAACTATGAGGTTAACCGGATTACGAAGGATATCATTGCAAGTCCATATACTGTTAAAGATTTAACCATTAATGTCTCGGTTGAACCACCTGCCGGGCAACAAACTTTGGATGATGCCACAAGAACGGCTATTCAGAACATCCTGGTCAATATTGTAAGAGCATCGCTTTCGGATTCAGACTCTACTTATACAGACGCTGATTTGTCCAAAAAAGTTTCGGTTATTTCGCAGGTATTTAATGTAAATGCGGATGAAAATCCGAAATCCGTATTTTCACAGCCTGTATTATGGGGAATCGGTATCGCTGCGTTGGCATTGATTGCGGGAGGAACCTATTTCTTCATCCGCAGACGCAGACAGCAGCAGGAGGAGCTTGAAGAGGATATCCAGCTTCCGCCTGTTACGGAATTCCCGTCGATTAATCTCGAAAGTATAACCAATGAAAGCCAGGTTCGTAAGCAGCTCGAAACCTTGGCGAAGAAGAAGCCAGATGAATTCGTGAATTTACTTCGCACATGGCTAGCTGAGGAATAGAGGTGGAAGCATTGGCTAAGGGAAATAACCAAATGTTAAGCGGACGTCAAAAAGCGGCTATACTGCTCATTACACTTGGCCCGGAAGTGTCTGCTCAAATATTTAAGCATCTTCGAGATGAAGAAATTGAACAATTAACGCTCGAGATTGCGAACGTTCGCAAAGTCGACAGCGTCGAGAAAGATAGCATTATTCAGGAGTTCCATCAAATTTGCCTGGCCCAGGAATACATCTCGCAGGGCGGTATCAATTACGCGAAGGAAATTTTGGAGAAGGCGCTTGGACAGCAAAAAGCGATGGAAGTGATCAACAGGCTGACGGCAACGCTTCAAGTAAGGCCGTTTGACTTCGCCCGTAAAGCGGACCCGAGCCAAATCCTGAACTTTATCCAGAATGAGAATGCGCAAACCATCGCCCTCGTCTTGTCTTATCTTCAATACGAGCAGGCATCTGCGATCCTCTCTTCGCTCCCGCAGGAGAAGCAGGCGGAAGTTGCGCGCAGGGTTGCAGTCATGGACAGCACTTCGCCGGAAGTCATCGCTCAGGTGGAGCGCGTGCTGGAACAGAAGCTGTCGGCTACGGTGACGCAGGATTACACCAGTGCGGGCGGCATCGAGTCGATCGTTCAAATACTGAACGGCGTGGACCGCGGAACGGAACGGACGATCCTCGACTCCCTGGAGATCCAGGATCCCGAGCTTGCTGAAGAAATCAAGAAGCGGATGTTTGTATTCGAAGACATCGTCAACGTGGACAACCGTTCGATACAGCGCATCATCCGCGATGTCGAGAATGCGGACCTGCAGCTTGCGCTCAAGGTGGCAAGCGAAGAGGTGCGGGACGTTATTTTCCGCAATATGTCCAAGCGGATGGCCGAAACCTTCCGCGAAGAAATGGAATATATGGGACCGGTGCGGCTGCGTGACGTGGAGGAAGCCCAGACTCGGATCGTAAGCACGATCCGGAGACTCGAAGAAGCGGGCGAGGTTATTATTGCCCGCGGCGGAGGAGATGACATCATTGTCTAACTTGATCAAATCGTCCCACTATAAACCGATGGATGTGTTGAAAGAGTTGGATCTTGCTCGTCGTTACGCTTCGCCAACCGAGGAAACGGTGGAGGAGCCTGCACCGCCGACGGCCGAGCCGGCCGCTGTACAAACGCTTGCTGAAGCCGAACGTTTGAAGCATGAAATGCTGGAAGACGCTCAGGAGTTTGCCGAAAGGCAAATCCGGGAGGCCTCGGAAGAGGCGCAGCGTCTGCTGACCGAAGCGCAGGAGCAGATTGAGGCTTGGTGGACCGAAAGAAGGCTTCAGGATGAGGACTTGTCCGAAACGCTGAAAATGGAAGGTTTTAATCAAGGATATGCGGAGGGCTCTGCCAAGGCGGAGCTTGAGATGAAGGAACTGATGGAGCAGGCGACGGTGCAAGCGAGCGAGCTGCTTCAGCTCGCGCACCAAGCCAAGGAAGATCTGATCCAGGAAGCGGAGCCGTTTTTGGTGGAGCTCAGCTGCAGCATTGCGGAGAAAGTGCTGGATCGTCAGCTTACGATTGAACCGGAATTCACGCTGGAGCTGATTCGAAAGAACCTGGCGCGCAAGCGGGAAAAAGGAATCATTTCCCTCTGCGTAGCTCCCGATCAGTTCGAATTCGTATACGCCGCGCGGGAAGAACTCGGATTATCGATCGACTCCCAGGCGGAGCTTCAAATTTTGCCGGACTCCACGGTTAAGGATCGCGGCTGCGTCATCCGGTCTTCCTTCGGAAGCGTGGACGCACGCATCGATACACAGCTGGCCGAGATCAAAAAAGAACTCGTACGGATCGCCCTTGATGTCGAGGAACGGAGAAATCAAGATGAAGAAGCTGAATAGCGCCCGGTACATGGACCATCTGAAACATCTGGATCCCGTCCGCATCAACGGCAAGGTTACGCAGGTCATCGGATTGATGGTGGAGTCCGAAGGGCCGGATGCCAGTATCGGCGACGTATGCTACATCTATCCCACGAAGCAATCCAAGCCGCTCAAGGCGGAGGTCGTGGGTTTCAGAGATAATAAAGTGCTGCTGATGCCTCTCGGCGAGCTTCACTCCATTGGCCCGGGCTGCGATGTAGTGGGCACAGGCAAACCGTTGAGCGTGCAGGTCGGTTCGGAGCTGCTTGGCAAAGTACTGGACGGATTGGGACAACCGCTCGACGGATCCATTATTCCGGCACGCATGCCGCATTATTCCACCCATAACGTTCCGCAGAACCCGCTTAATCGGCCCAGGGTTCAGGAGCCGATCAGCATCGGCGTCAGGGCGATTGACGGATTGCTCTCCATCGGCAAAGGCCAGCGGGTCGGCATATTCGCCGGCTCCGGCGTCGGGAAGAGTACCCTGATGGGGATGATCGCGCGCAATACCTCAGCCGATGTCAATGTCATTGCCTTGATTGGTGAACGGGGACGAGAGGTGCTTGATTTCATCGAGCGGGACCTGGGTCCCGAAGGGTTGAAACGGTCCGTTGTGATCGTGGCCACCTCGGATCAACCGGCGCTCATCCGCATTAAGGGAGCCTTGATCGCCACCACGATCGCCGAATATTTCAGGGATCGCGGCCTGAACGTGATGCTGATGATGGATTCGGTTACCCGTTATGCGATGGCACAGCGCGAAGTCGGGCTTGCCGTAGGGGAACCGCCGGCGATGCGCGGTTACACTCCGTCGGTATTTGCCAGTCTGCCGAAGCTTCTGGAACGCGCAGGCACGGGTCCGACGGGTTCGATCACCGCTTTTTACACGGTGCTGGTAGACGGCGACGACATGAACGAACCGATCGCGGACGCGGTCAGGGGGATACTGGATGGTCACATCGTCCTGAACCGGAATATCGCGAACAAAGGCCATTTTCCGGCGATCGACGTGTTGGCCAGCATTAGCCGGGTCATGAAAGACATCTCGCCTGAGGAACAAATCGATGCTTCCGAGAACGTAAAGCGTTTGATGGCGATCTACAAGGACTCGGAGGATTTGATCAATATCGGAGCTTACCAACAGGGCTCGAATGCCGACATCGATGAATCGATCGAATACATCGGCCGAATTTGGGATTTTACGAAACAAAAAGTGAATGAGAAGACCACATTGGATGAGGTTCAGGAACGTTTGATTTCCGAGTTTTCAAGGAGATGACTTTGAAGAATGAAATTTCATTATGCATTCCAGAAAATCGTAGACCTGAAAAGCAACGAGAAAACGCAAGCGGAATGGATGCTGTCAAGCGCCATCGGGAAGCTGCAGGCGGAAGAGAAAAGCCTGAATGAGCTGTATGAGATGCGGGATCAAATGTACCGCGCTCAGCAGGAAGCGGCATCGCGGTGCGTGCCAGTCGCAGAAATCCGAAACATTCAGGTCTATGCAGAGCACCTGGAAGAATGCATTGAACGGAAACGGGATGACATACGGATCGCCCATGTCAATGTAACGAAGAAACAAAAGGTATTGTCCGACAAAATGCTTGACGAAAAAGTGTGGCTGAAGGCAAGAGACAAATCCCAAGAAAAGTTCCGGCATGAAAGTCTCCTTCGGGAACAAAACGAGCTGGACGAAATGGCGACGGTACGTTTTGCGATCAGAGCCCGTTAAGGTTTGCAAACACCGGTGGGTATGACCGCGAGGGAGGTATGAGTGTGGCACGAAAAGACATGCCGCTTGATAAGGAAGAATCAGGCGGAGGATTTGAACGGATATTGTTGATTTTGGTACCTGCTATATTCACGATCGTTCTGCTCGGAGCGCTCGCCGTATTTTTCAGAGCCGATGTCCGGGATGGGCTGCTCGAAGTAGCCAATAAAATTCCGGTCGTAAAGAACTGGGTCCCTGACCCGGTGTTGACCCCGGAAGAGCAGAAGCTCAAAGAGGCGAAGCAGCAGGAAGAAAGCGCAGAAGCGACGATTGTGGAACTTAAGAAGCAGCTTGCCGAGAAAGAAGAAACGTTAAACGAAGTAACGGAGCAAAAAGCAACGCAGGAAAACAAGGTGAAAGAGCTGGAAACCCAAATAGAATCGATGCAAAGCGCATCGACGGACGGCGAGGCGGAAGAGGAAGACGCGTACACCAAGCAGATTCGTGAGCTGTCCAAGCTTTATGCGGACATGAGTCCCAGCAAAGCCGCACCGATCATGCAGAACCTGACGCTGGAAGAAATGGTGCTAATGCTGAGCCAAATGAAGAGCAGCAACCGGGTTGCCATCCTTCAGAAGATGGATCCGAAAACGGCGGCGGATGCAACCATGATGCTGAAAGACGCGGAGACCTCTGAAGATCTGGCCATTGCCGCTTTGCAATCCAGGCTGAAGAAGAACGACGCGGAGGCTGCGCAGAAGAAAACCTCCGAGAACCTGGATAAAAGCCAGCTGAATCAGACTTTTGCCGGAATGACGCCTGCCAACGCCGCGGACCTGCTGATGCAAACGTACAAGATCAGCCCCGCGAAAACGATGACCATTCTAAATACGGTGGACGATGCTACGCGCTCGCGAATTTTAAATGCGATGTCCTCGAAAGACGCGGAGCTGGCAGCTAAAATATTGAATCGCCTGATGGGCTCTAAATAAGCTCTGAAATGAATCTCCATCCTCAGGAAAGGAGGTGAAATAGACGATGACAATAACGGTACAAAGCAGTATGTCTTCTTCCGTCAGCAGTACCGCGGGAAGCGGAAAGACCAGCGCAGCCGGTCAAGCGACAGCGGGTGTTTCCTTTGATGCGACGCTGGCTTACCAGATGAACGGCAGCGGCAGCGGCGCTGCAACAACTTCAACAGAAGTCGCGGCCAAGCTGGAATCCCTGCTTGCGCAGTATTCAGCGGAAACCGACGAATCGCTTGAAGGCTTAATGGAGCTGCTTCAAGGATTGCTGCAGGAGCTAGATACCATGGACCAGGCCTTAGAGGAGGATCCATCGTTATTGCAAGAGCTGCAAAACTGGCTGACGCAAGCGAACCTTCTGTTAAGCGGAACAGCTCCTCACGCCCAAGGAAACGCGAACGGCAATGACATGTCCCCATTGGCTTCCCATCCGGATACGATCCGGTTTGCGGTACAGGACACGATCAGCCAGCTGGCTTCGATGCTGTCCAAATCGGGTCAGGTGGACCTCCAGACGGAGGCAGCCGTCAAACAGCTTGTCCAATCCTTCCAAAGTTTGCTTGGTCAAGGAACGGGGACTGGAGAAAATAAAGCAAGCGGCAGTTTTGCCAACATCCTAAGCCAAAAGCAGCCGGATGCGGTACAACCTAACATTGCAGCAAATACTGCAGGACAGTCGGCTTCATCTGAGACAACGGGGCAAGCGAACGCTAAATGGTCTACTCTGGCCACAAGTACCCCGGTTGACGGCACAGCAGCTGAATTCGCTTTAAATGAAGGGGATTCCCTATTGGAGCAAGGAACGGTTACGGCCGGTCAGCTGGCCCTGCGTTCCGGAACCCAAGTAGCGGTAAAACCTGCAGCTCCGCCGGTGCCTGTCGAGAATTTCTCTAACGAAATGACTTCCTTCATTATTAATAAGCTCGAAATCGTGAAGCAAACCGGTTTTACCGAAGCGAGAATCTCCTTGAATCCGGAGCATCTGGGCCAAGTAGACATCAAGCTAACGATGCAGAACGGCCAGTTGATCGCACAGTTCATGACGCGGTCGACGGATGCTAAAGAGCTGATTGACCAGCAAATGGCACAGCTTCGAAGCGCATTGCTGGCCCAAGGACTTCAAGTCGAGAAAATTGAGGTTACGCAGAGCAGCCAGCCATCCAATGCCAATCTTTATCAGGATGGACGTCAGCCTGGATCAGGACAGCAGCAGCCGCAGCACCGTTCGAAGGAGAAGGATAGGCCTTCCGACGATGCCGTTCTTGCCGCGAATTTGACGGAAGAATTGAACGATTGGATTGCCGAGCATCAAGCCGACGATGAGAACTTGCAAGCAGGAACATTTACCGCGAAAGCCTAACAGTGAGGAGGTGAGCTTGGATGGCAACAGATCCGGTATCTACGAAAAATATGTGGCCCAATTATGCCAAAGGGAACGTCAGCACTAAAAACGGAAACGGCCAAGAGCTTGGGAAGGACCAGTTCTTAAGCATTCTGATTACGCAATTGCGGCATCAGGATCCGCTTCAGCCGATGCAGGACCGGGAATTTATTGCCCAAATGGCCCAGTTTACTTCCCTGGAGCAATTGATGAATATCAATACGCAATTGACGGCAATGAGCCAGTCTTTGGGTGCTGCTTCAAGTTTGATCGGTAAACAGATCAGCTGGATGTTCAAGCCGGAGGATGGCTCGGATTCCGTCATGAAAAGCGGTCTTGTTGATTCCATCATCGTCCGTGACGGCGTCCATTACGCAAAAGTCGGTGAAAGTGAAGTATCGCTTGACCAGATCGTGAAAATCGAGAACGCTATGGCCGAGAAGGATCCAGGAGCAACGGATCCCGTTTCTTCCGAACCTGAAGCAAGCAATCCGGATCCGGGAGAGCCTGAAACCGGAGACCGGGGACAAGGTGAAGAGCCTGGGGGAACCTCGCCATGAGTGACCGTATGATGATCGGGAATTTATTTCCCGGGAAAATACATCCCGCAGCGCTTCACAATGAGCGAAAAACAGCGCAAGCTCAACATCATCCTCCACCCGGAACGTTCCAGGAGCTCTTAAATGAGAATCTCCTTAAAATTAGCAATCATGCGGCAAAGCGACTACAGCAGCGCGGCATTGAGTTGAAAGGGGATCAGCTGGAACAGATCCAGAGTGCGGTGAACAAAGCCGCAGCGAAGGGGAGCAAGGAATCGCTCATTCTCATGAAGGACATGGCCCTAATCGTGAATATTCCAAATCGGACCGTAGTCACGGCGATGGATGGCAAGGCGATGAAAGACAACGTGTTCACGCAAATCGATAGTGCAGTTATTATTTCATAAATCTGGCTGGCCCGTGAGGAAGCCAGGCGGCCGCTGATCGACAGAAGCGGTCCATAACAGAAGGAGGAAAATCGATGTTAAGATCCATGTATTCCGGCATTTCCGGAATGAGAGGTTTCCAGACCAAGCTTGACGTCATTGGTAATAACATTGCCAACGTAAATACGGTTGGGTTTAAAGCGGGACGTGTTATGTTTAAAGATATCCTCAGCCAAACGATGTCCGGTGTTACGCCGGGAACCGACGATCCATCCGGTGGCGTAAACGCGAAGCAGGTCGGACTAGGTGTATCCATCGGCTCGATTGATACCTTGCATACACCAGGCAGCGCCATGATGACCAATAATCCGACGGACCTGAGAATTGACGGAGACGGATTCTTCATGGTGAAGCTCAGCGAGGATCAAGAAGTGCCTTTCTTGACTCGTGCTGGCGACTTCCATGTCGACGTAGCGCGTAACCTGGTCACTTCAGATGGTATGCTCGTTCTCGATTCTGCGGGTGATCCGATCCAGTTGGACGAAGAGGTTACGGCATTCACAATTGCTCAGAATGGCGCCATCATTCAGAAGATGAGTGACGGAACGACGGAAGAAGGAGCCATTATCGGCGTCGCGAAAATTCCGAATCCGGAAGGCCTGGAAAAAATCGGAGGCAATATGTATCGCGTGACCCTGAATGCAGTTCCGGATGGCGATCTGGCTGCCGTCATGTTTGAAGGGAACAACGCGGAAGAAGGAACCGGTGCGATTATTGCCGGTCAGCTTGAAATGTCCAACGTTGACTTGACAGGCGAATTTTCTGAAATGATCGTCGCTCAGCGCGGCTTCCAAGCTAACTCCCGGATTATCACGACTTCGGATGAAGTGCTTCAAGAAGTTGTCAATCTGAAACGATAAGGATGGATAGGGAGGGGCCTTCCCCTCCCTAATTAAACAAGGAGGCTACCCATGATATCGGTAACGAGGTTAAATGGTTCGCAGTTGTGGCTTAACGCGCTGTTGATAGAAATGGTTGAGGAGACTCCTGACACCTACATTACTTTGATTAATGGAAAACGAATGATTGTGCTTGAAAGTGCAAATGAAATCATCGCTTGCGTTAAGGCGTATCACCACGAGGTAGGCATTCATCAAGCCACCATTAAAGTGCAGCAATTGGAGGAACCTTCATGAAAAAGATGCTCCCCTGGTTAATTACGATCCTGTTATCGATTACGCTGATTGTCCTGGCCATCTTCCTGTTGTCGGACAAGCTGCTTGGCGATAACGAAAAAAGTCAGGCTTCGGCCAATGCCGCGGCTTTATCCAAGTTATCGGCCGACGAGATCGTAAAGATGACATCGGAAATAACCGGTATCAAGACGAATCTGGCAGATCCTGAATTTGTTGCCCAGATGGCCTTTGCTTTTCAGCTTAACGATAAAAAAGCAAAGGAAGAATTCGATAAAATCAAGGAAATCAAGATCAAACCAATTATTATCAAAACGCTGGCCGACACGAAACCCGAATTACTAAATGACTCCAAAGGGCGCGAACAGTTTATTGCCAAGCTGCAAAACCTGATCAATAAGTCGTTAACGTCCGGTCACTTGATTCAAATCGAAATGACAGAAGTAATGATCGTAGGTATCTAGACTGTTCGTCGGACGACCTGTAAGGGGGTGAGTAGATGGTTGATGTTTTATCGCAGAATGAGATCGATGCCTTGTTGGCCGCTCTCTCTTCAGGGGAAATGGATGCTGAAGAACTGAAAAAAGAGGAAACGCAAAAGAAGATCCGATCTTACGATTTTAAGAGGGCCCTCCGTTTTTCGAAGGATCATATTCGAAGCTTGACCCGGATCCATGAGAACTTTGCACGCTATTTGACGACCTACTTCTCGGCGCAGTTACGTACTTTTGTGCAAATCAACGTGGTGCAGGTTGAACAGCTTCCGTATGATGAATTTATTCGCTCCATACCAAAAATGACAGTTCTTAATATATTTGAAGCCGAACCGCTCGTAGGTCGGATGGTGCTTGAGGTCCATCCCAACATTGCCTACGCGATGCTGGACCGATTGCTTGGAGGCACGGGCATTGCTCCGTCTTCCATCAGCTCGATGACCGAAATCGAAACGATTATCATGGAGCGCATATTCAGCCGGGCGTTCGATAGCCTTCAGGAGGCATGGAAAACGGTGCTGGATATATCCCCGCGCCTCGAAGCATTGGAAACGAATCCGCAATTCATGCAGATCGTGTCTCCGAACGAAACCATTGCGCTGATATCCCTTAGCACAAAAATCGGCGATACCACGGGCATGATTAACCTGTGCATACCGCATGTGGTGCTGGAGCCGATCATGTCCAAGTTGTCCGCACATCAATGGTTCATCTCGGAGAAAAAAGCGAGCGTTCCGGAGGAAGTGGATGCTCTTAAACAGCGCGTAAGCAAAGCCAAGCTTCCGATCGTTGCCGAGCTGGGCGTTTCGCAGCTTACCGTGTCCGAGTTCTTAGGACTGAGCGTCGGCGACGTTATTTCGTTAAACAAGCCGATGCATGACGGACTATCCATCAAGGTCGGCGACAAATTAAAGTTTATTGGCAGTCCCGGAACGATAAAAGACCGGGTTGCTGTACAAATCGATGAAATTGTCATCGAAGGAGCTGAAGAATTTGACGAGTAAAGATTATTTATCCCAGGAAGAAATCGACGCTTTGTTAAAACAGTCGGAAATGGCATCACCAGCATCAATTCCTTCGGCGGCGACTGTCGATGACGTATTAACACCTCTGGAGCAGGATGCGCTGGGTGAGATCGGTAACATAACCTTCGGCAGCGCTGCAACCGCCCTGTCCACCTTGCTGGGCAAAAAAGTGGATATCACGACCCCCAGAGTTTCGATCATTAAGCGAAGCGAGTTCGAGGAAGAATTTCCGAAGCCGCATGTTGCGGTACATGTTAAGTACGTGGACGGATTTGAAGGAATTAATTCGCTGGTCATTAAGACACGCGATGCGCAGGTCATTGCCGATCTCATGTTAGGCGGGGAAGGCAACCCGGTGGAAGAGGAACTCAATGAGATTCATATCAGTGCCGTTCAGGAAGCGATGAACCAGATGATGGGGTCTTCCGCAACGAGCATGTCGACGATTTTCAACCGGTTTGTCAATATATCGCCGCCGGGCATTGACATTCTCAACATGGCGAACGGGGAAGGGGTCAACAACCTGCCGCCGGATGAAACACTGATTAAGATTTCTTTCCGATTAATTATCGGTGAACTTATTGATTCAACCATTATGCAGCTGCTGCCTGTTCATTTCTCCAAGGATATGGTTCACATGCTCATCAACGGGACAGAAGAACCGCAGCCTGCGAAGCAGGAAGCTGCTCCAGCGGTGGAAGCGCCGGCCAGTGCCCAGGAGTCGGTACAAGCACCGGTTAATCCGGCACAAACCCAAGACATGGGTCAAGGCTACGATTATGGACAAGGCTACGGTCAGCCTATGCCAGGAAATGGCGGGCCCATCCCGCAGCAATCCATGCCATACGGTCAGCCGCAGATGCCTTACCAAGCACAGCCGCAACAGTATGGCGGCATGCCGAATCGCAATGTGAATGTACAGCCCGTGCAGTTCGCTAATCTGCAATCTGCACCGTACACCCAGGTGGATGAAAACAATCTGAACTTACTGATGGACATTCCCCTTAAAGTCACCGTAGAATTAGGGAGGACCCAAAAGCAAATTAAGGATATCCTGGAAATGTCGCAAGGTTCGATTATCGAGCTGGACAAGCTGGCCGGTGAGCCTGTTGACATCCTCGTCAATCATAAACTGATTGCCAAAGGCGAGGTCGTTGTCATCGATGAGAACTTTGGTGTGCGTGTGACGGATATCGTAAGCCAATGGGACCGGATTCAAAAATTACAATAGCACAAACATTTTAGGGAGGATTTTTATCAATGGCTAACCGAATTCTGATCGTGGACGATGCTGCATTTATGAGAATGATGATCCGTGACATATTGGTCAAGAACGGATTCGAGGTTGTGGGGGAAGCACAGGACGGTGCACAAGCAATCGAGAAATTTAAGGAACTTCGTCCAGATCTGATTACGATGGATATTACGATGCCGGAAATGGATGGTATCGCAGCGCTTAAAGAGATTAAAAAAGTAGATGCCAATGCCAAAGTAATTATGTGCTCTGCCATGGGTCAGCAAGCGATGGTTATTGACGCAATCCAAGCCGGAGCGAAAGACTTCATCGTTAAACCGTTCCAATCGGACAGAGTTATTGAAGCCATCAACAAGACGCTTGGCGTATAAGGATTCTTCTTATGATGATGGCAGCTTCTGACAGATTGGGCTCAAGTAGTACTACCGGGTATTATTTACAGTTGTTTTATGTCTTTATCGTACTTGCCATCATCATTGCGTTGATCGTGTTCCTGATTCGCTTTCTAGGCAGAAAGAATCAGAGCTGGATGCAGGGCCGCTCCATTCGTACTTTGGGTGCGGTTGGTATGGGCCCTAACAAATCCCTTCAGCTCGTCGAAATTGGGGGCAGCATCTATGTGATCGGAGTTGGCGAAGACGTCCGGTTGGTGGACAAAATTTCTGATCCCGCTGAAGTTGCGCTTATCCAAGCTGCATTTGAACAGGATTCTGGAATACATAATGGGGCACTGCCGCCTTTTATAACGAAAATGGCGGCAAAACTCCGTAAAGACAAACCACCGGAAGAAATGGAGTTGGACGATACATCTTCTTTCCATGAAGTGTTCGAATCCAAGCTGCGCAGCGTACCGAACCGGAAAGAAAAGGTCGAAGAATTGCTGCGGGAGGATCATAAGGATTCATGAATAAAAAGATCTCGTACGCTATCACGATTTTCATCATGTTTGGATTATTGTTTTCCCATACGGCATTCGCGGATCCGATTCCGAACATTGATATTCAAATCGGTAATGAGGGAGATGCACCGGGGACAAGCTCTTTGTCCTTGATACTCCTGATCACCATTCTTAGTATTGCACCGGCGATTCTGGTGCTGATGACAAGTTTTACAAGGATTGTTATCGTGCTCGGCTTTGTCCGTACTTCGCTCGGAACACAGCAAACACCGCCAAACCAAGTGTTGATCGGCCTGGCGCTGTTCCTTACCTTGTTCGTTATGGCTCCCACGTTGTCCTCGATGAACGAGGTCGCGCTGCAGCCCTACCTCAAAGGGGAGATCACTCAAGCGGAAGCACTGGATAAGGCTCAAGACCCGATGAAGAAGTTCATGTTCGCGCACACAAGGGAAAAGGACCTGCTGCTGTTCATGAATTACACAGGCGCGGAGAAACCCGAATCCTACGAGGACATTCCATTAACGGTTTTAGTTCCGGCATTTGCCATTAGCGAGCTGAAGACGGGTTTCCAAATGGGTTTTATGATCTTCATCCCGTTTCTGGTCATCGATATCGTGGTTGCCAGCGTGCTGATGGCAATGGGGATGATGATGCTGCCGCCGGTCATGATCTCGCTGCCATTCAAGATTCTGCTCTTTGTTTTGGTGGACGGCTGGTATCTGGTAGTGAAATCCATGCTGATGAGCTTTAACCCGTAGCAATAAGCGGCAAGCAATTCGAATACAGGGGGACTAAGCCGTGAGCGCTGAATTTATTATCGGTCTGGCAGGACAAGCGGTCTATATTGTGCTCCAGGTGAGCGCGCCGATGCTGGTTCTCGCACTGGTTGTGGGACTAATCATCAGTATTTTTCAAGCGACAACACAAATCCAGGAACAGACGCTGGCTTTCGTACCAAAAATCATTATCGTTCTTGTAGCGTTACTGCTGTTTGGTCCTTGGATATTAACGACGTTAGTGGATTTTACGCACGGTATTTTGGACAATCTCTACAAATATATCGGATAGGCTGAGTGTCCATGGAATGGTTGCAGCAAAGTTTACCAGTTTTCATGCTTATTTTTTGTCGAATAACATCTTTTTTTGTAATATCGCCAGTGTTTGCTTCGCGCGGTATACCTTCTTCTTACAAAATAGCCCTGTCGGCCATTATCGCCCTGATCGTCTATCTATCGTTCGGGCTCGGGGAAATGGTTCCGCAAGATCTGTCTTACGCCATCTTAATCGTCCAGGAAGTGCTGGTGGGACTGCTTCTAGGTTTCACTGCTTATCTCATCATGGCTGTCGTCCAAACCGCCGGGGCATTAATTGATATTCAGATCGGTTTCAGCATGGCGAATGTCATCGACCCGTTTACGGGGACGTCCACCCCATTAATCGGGAACTTCAAGTATTATCTCGCTCTGCTGGTGTTCCTGAGCATGAATGGTCACCATTATTTGTTTGATGCCATTATGTACAGTTATGATTGGATCCCGATCACGGGAGACGTGTTTGGGAAGATCCATGAGGGCAACGTAACGGATTTTCTCGTTCGGACATTCTCGCACTCGTTTGTATTGGCGATTCAAATGGCGGCTCCGCTGGTGGCAGCCCTGTTCCTGACCGATGTCGGGCTTGGCTTTCTGGCAAGGACGGCTCCGCAGTTCAACGTGTTTGTCATCGGGATTATCATCAAAATCATCGTTGGGCTCGTGCTGCTGATGCTGCTCATGCCGATGCTGGTGTCCCTGTTTGATCATCTGTTTGCCAAAATGTTTGAAGCGCTCCGTGAGCTGCTCGGCGTTCTTGGCGACGAGCCGACTTAAGGAGGATGGAGGTGAAGCGGATGTCATACCGGTATCCGGTCGACTTACAGCTGTTCGCTGGCGAAAAGACGGAGAAAGCCACACCGAAGAAGCGCCAGGATACGCGTAAGAAGGGCCAAGTTGCCAAGAGCATGGAGGTATCGGGTGCATCGGTTTTGCTGGCGGCTTTCTTCTGCCTGTTAATCTTTGGCGGTTATATGAGGGACCGCACCGTTCGACTATTCACCGATATATACATTAATCGGCTCTCCATGAATGTAACGAAAGATAATGTGATGGAGCTGTTCGGGGAATATGGCGTTCAAATCTTGCTTCTGCTCGCGCCTTTGTTCATTTCGATTTTCGTTATAGCGCTGGTCGCTAATTATTTGCAGGTCGGGTTTATGTTAACCGGCGAGACGCTGAAAATGAAGTTCAGCAAAATCGACCCCATCAAGGGGTTCAAGAATATATTCTCGATGCGTTCGTTGGTCGAGTTTTTGAAATCGGTCATCAAGTTGACCATTATCGGTTACCTCGTGTACAGCACCTTGTGGGCTGCCAGGGAAGATTTGTCCTCCTTATCGACGATGGGACCCGATACCATCTTTCATTTCGTTGCCGATATCACCATGTCGCTAGGTTTTAAGATTGCCATCGGGCTGATCATTCTGGCCGTACTGGATTACATGTATCAGAAATACGATTACGAGAAAAACATTCGGATGTCCAAGCAGGACATCAAAGACGAGTACAAAAAAATGGAAGGCGATCCGCTGATCAAAGGAAAGATCAGGGAGCGCCAGCGTCGGATGGCACTTCAGCGGATGATGCAGGAAGTTCCGAATGCCGACGTCATCATCACGAACCCGACCCACTTTGCAGTGGCGATCAAATATGACGGGTCCACGATGGAAGCTCCGCAAATCATTGCAAAAGGTCAAGATTTCATGGCCTTGCGGATTAAGGAAATCGCGAAGGAACACGGAATTATAACGATGGAAAACAAGCCGCTGGCACGCGCTTTGTACCAACGGTCGGAAATCGGGGATTCGATTCCGGGAGACCTGTTCCAGGCCGTAGCGGAAGTGCTGGCCTATGTATATAAACTAAAAGGTAAAGCGAAATAACTAGGGACCGGAGGCGTCTGTGCAGTGAAAATAAAAGATCTATCTGTCCTTGCGGGTGTCATTGGCATCGTACTCATGATGATTCTTCCGATCCCGATATGGCTGCTCGATGTACTTCTGATTATCAACATCTCGCTGGCGCTCATCATTTTGCTGGTGGCCATGAATACGAAGGAAGCGCTCGATTTCTCCATTTTTCCTTCCTTATTGCTCATCACGACACTCTTTCGAGTAGCGCTTAACATATCGACAACGAAGCTGATCCTGTCGGAAGCTAACGCGGGCGAAGTTGTTGCCACGTTCGGCAAATGGATTGCCAACGGCGAAATTGCGGTTGGCTTCATCGTCTTCTTGATCCTCGTCGTCGTACAGTTCATCGTCATTACCAAAGGCTCGGAACGGGTAGCCGAGGTTGCGGCAAGATTTACCCTCGACGCGATGCCGGGTAAGCAGATGAGCATCGATGCGGATCTGAACGCAGGTCTGATCAATGAGCAGCAAGCCAGGGAGCGCCGCAGCAAGATCGAGCGGGAAGCCGACTTTTACGGCGCCATGGATGGTGCGAGTAAGTTCGTCAAGGGTGATGCCATCGCCACGATCGTCATCATGCTGATCAACCTGATCGGCGGATTTATTATCGGGATCTCGATTCACGGCATGTCGTTCGGAGATGCGATGAGCACCTACTCGATCCTGACGATCGGAGACGGATTGGTCAGCCAGATTCCGGCGCTCTTGATTTCCACGGCAGCGGGCTTGATTGTTACGCGTGCTTCATCCGAAGGAAATCTGGCGGAGGATCTGACCGGTCAGCTCTTCTCATATCCTCATCTGCTGTACATTGTTGCAGGAACCGTTCTGCTGCTGGGGATCTTCACACCGATTCATCTGATCACGACCGCACCGATTGCACTCGTACTATTTATCGCGGCACGGACGATGCAGAACAATTTGGATCGCAAGCAGGTGGAAGTGGAGCAGCTGGAAGAGGAACAGCAGATCGAAGAGGTGCGAAGCCCGGAAAGCGTGATCAACCTCTTGCAGGTCGATCCTATCGAATTCGAATTCGGATATGGGTTGATACCGCTGGCAGACGCTCAGCAGGGCGGGGACTTATTGGACCGTATCATTATGATTCGGAGACAATGCGCGCTTGAACTGGGACTCGTCGTGCCGGTCATCCGGATTCGCGACAATATTCAACTAAAACCGAACGAATATGTCATAAAAATAAAAGGGAATGCTGTCGGCGGCGGTGAATTATTATTAAATCACTATCTCGCCATGAGCCCGGGATACGAGGACGATTCCGTAACAGGGATCGAAACGATGGAACCGGCGTTCGGGCTTCCTGCGTTGTGGATTGACGAAGCCATGAAGGAACGGGCGGATCTGGCCGGTTATACCGTTGTGGATCCACCGTCCGTCGTTGCTACCCATCTGACGGAACTCATTAAGAGACATGCCCATGAGTTGATCGGACGCCAGGAAACCAAGGCATTGGTCGACAATATTCGAGAAAGCTATCCGGTCCTTGTGGACGAGCTCATTCCTTCCGTGCTGACCATCGGGGAAGTGCAAAAGGTATTGGCCAAGCTCCTCCGCGAGAAGATCTCCATCCGGGATATGGTTACGATTCTCGAGACCCTTGCCGACTACGGGCATTATTCGAAGGACCCTGATGTCCTTACCGAATATGTAAGGCAAGCCCTCTCACGGCAGATTACACAGCAATACGCTCAAGAAGGAGAGGCGATGCGGGTCATCACGGTCGGACCGCAGCTGGAGAAGAAGATCGCCGAGAGCGTTCAGCAGAGCGACCAAGGAAGCTATCTCGCGATGGATCCGGCATCCACGCAGAGCGTGTTTCAAAAGCTCAGTGAGCAGGTCAATCGGATTATTCAGATGGGACAGCAGCCCGTGCTGCTGACCTCGCCGGCCATAAGAATGTATCTGCGGCAGGTCATTGAACGAAGCATGCAGGATATCCCGGTGTTGTCCTATAGCGAGCTGGAGCCTAACGTCGAAATTCAAAGTGTCGGAGTGGTGAACTTATGAGAGTGAAAAGGTATATCGTCGACACGATGCCTGAGGCGATGCAGCATATTCGTACGGATTTGGGTGCGGATGCCGTCATACTGAGCACGAAGGAAACCAAAGTAGGCGGGTTCCTCGGGATGTTCACCCGCAAGAAAATAGAGGTGATCGCGGCGGTAGAGCAGGCGGAAAAGCCCAAGGGCTCTTCGCCGGTCAAGCCCAAAGTTACGCCTTCTGTTCCATCAGGGGCGGTACCCAAAGCCTACCAGCGAACGGCTGAAATTTCGAAGCAAGGCCCTAAAACCTCCCCGCTTCCAGTGAATAACGCGGATGCCGCAGCGGATGCGCGGCAAGAGGCCGACTATAGCCGCTTTGCCGAGTTACTTAGCCAGGTGGCAGCTTCCGAGGAGGTTGTGGACAGGCAAAAGGACGGGGTCAGCCAGACGCAGCAGCCTGCAGAGGTTGATCCGGCAGCGGAACGCAGCGATTCAACGGAAGCCGCTGCTTCTGTTGAAGCAAAGAAACCATCCCGCGGGGGACAGGAGGAGTCGTTAAGTTCACGACTGGGAATCAGCGAATCCGAACAGAGAGTCCTTGAAGAGCTTAAGGAAATGAAGGAATGGATCGCGCGATTATCCAGGCAGAATCTGGAGGCGCAGCATCTTCCCGAGCCGCTGCATGTTATCCGGGACCAATTGCTGAAGCAGGATCTATCGGCCAAGCTGGCGGAAGAGTGGCTCGCGGCCGCGGAAGATGCCTGGAAAGCCAGCCAAATGCAGATGAGCGAGACCGAGCTTCTGAACGTGATTTACAAGCAGGCCGAGGCGTTCCTTGAGGGGCGTATCGGCGACGGCGTTCAGCCCGGGACCCGGATCGTATATGTCGCTGGCCCAACGGGGGTCGGCAAAACAACCACGATTGCGAAGATCGCTGCAGAGCAGCTGTTCCGTAATCAACGCAAGGTAGGCTTCATTACGTCCGATACGTATCGGATATCCGCCGTTGAACAGCTTCGCACTTATGCTTCCATTCTCAATGTGCCGATGGAGGTCGTGCAGTCGCCCGGTGACATGCAGCGAGCCCTTCAGAAGCTCCAGGACTGCGATTTGGTATTAATGGATACGGCCGGCCGGAACTATCGGAATGAGCTGCTCGTTTCCGAGCTTCAAAGCCTGTTCTCCCATTCCGATCAAAGCGAAACTTATCTTGTTCTCAGCCTCACATCCAAGAGCAGCGATATGATCGAAATCGCGGATCATTTCAGCAAATACGAGCTGGATAAGGTTATTTTCACGAAGATGGATGAAACCGGAAGCTACGGCGCCCTGTTTAATCTGATCGATGCCCACAACCTTCGCTTGTCTTATATGACCAATGGTCAAAATGTACCCGATGACCTGTTGATGGCCGACCCTGAACGGTTATGCCATCTGCTGCTGGGAGAGAGTCGTACATGACGGATCAAGCTCACTCGCTTCGCCAGTTGGTTTCGGCCCAGCAGCCCGGGGAGAGCGCCAAGGCGACCTCCGCAAGAACCGCCAAGATCATAACGGTCAGCAGCGGCAAGGGCGGGGTTGGGAAATCCAATTTCACGTTGAATTTTGCATTGACTTTGCAATCGATGGGAAAAAGGGTTCTGGTCTTTGATGCCGATATTGGCATGGCAAACATTGACGTTCTGATGGGTGTAAGCTCTCGGTACAGTCTGTATCATCTCATTCGCCGGGAGAAGAGCATAGAAGAAGTGATTCAGTATGGGCCGGACAAGCTGCCTTACATTGCCGGAGGTTCGGGCTTGGCGGACATGATGTCCCTGTCCGAGGAAGAGATGGATTATTTCATTTCCCAGATCGAGCGCATTGCTTCCGGGATGGATTACATCATCTTCGATACAGGGGCCGGCTTATCCAAGGAAAACATGAAGTTTATTACGTCCGCTGATCAATGCCTTGTCGTTACGACGCCGGAGCCGACGTCCATCACGGATGCCTATGCGTTAATCAAGGTGGTCCATGGCACGGAAAGCAAGGTTCCGTTCAGCCTGATCGTCAACCGTGCAGGGGACGAGGAAGAGGCTCGTGAGGCGGCGGGCAAAATTATTTTGACGGCCCAGCGTTTTCTGGACATCGACATTAAGCTGCTCGGCTCGATTGCCGATGATACGCATGTAGTCCAGTCCGTCAAGCGGCAGGTTCCGTTTACGGCAGCTTATCCACGGTGCAACGCTTCCAGCGATATCAGACGGATCGCGCTTCGTTACATGGCCGTTCCTGCTGCCCCGGAGCCGGAAACTCCAAAGGGAATCAAAGGATTTATGCATCGCTGGCTTAAACGTACGAAATGATTCTTCGGTTGGATTAATGGAAATAGGAGTGGACATCTATGAAGCCTTTTCGTGTGCTCGTCGTGGACGATTCCGCATTTATGAGGAAAATCTTTTCCGATTTCATCGAGCGCGACAAGTCATTCCAGGTTGTCGGGACAGCCGAGAACGGGCTTGACGCTGTTGAGAAAGTAAAGGAACTGAATCCTGACGTCATTACGCTGGATGTAGAAATGCCGGAAATGAACGGGCTGGATGCTTTGAAACTCATTATGGATGCGGGATCCCGGCCGGTTATCATGTTATCCGGCCTTAATGAACAAGGCATGAGGGAGACCATTCTTGCCCTCGAGGCAGGAGCGTTTGATTTTATACGAAAGCCTTCCATATCGAATGCGCTTGATATTGAGCAGGTGCGTTCCGAATTGATGAAGCAGCTGAATGCGGCGATGCAGGCTAAACAGCGGAGGGCCTTGTGGGAAGAAGAAGAGCAGAAACGGCGGAGTGCGGACATCACGCTTCCTCTTTCGCCAAAGCCTTCTGAGACGACGCCGAAAAAGAAGCCGCAGGTGAAAGAAACGAGACCGGCGGCCAAAGGAACGGATCAGCGCGGCAAGCCGGCTGAGCCGCTTCGCATGCCGGTATCCCGCTCGGCCGGGGAGAAGGCGGCTTTCCCGGATGTACCGGAGCTTTCCGGTTTCAAGCGAAAACGGGTTGAACGCAAACCTGAAGCGGAGTCGGCGCCAGCCGTGCTTCCCAAGAACGAGAGCCGCCCGCCGAGAGAGGCAAATGCCCAGCCGTCAACCGACCTGAAAGATTTGGTGGCGGTCGGCTGCTCAACGGGTGGCCCAAGAGCATTAAAAGCTTTTCTCGAGCAAATTCCCGGCGACTTCCATGCCCCGATCGTCATCGTTCAGCATATGCCGCCCAATTTCACCAAATCGCTTGCCCAGCGCCTGAATTCATTCAGTCAGCTGGAGGTCATGGAAGCAGAACACGGCATGGTATTGGAGCCGGGCAAGGCATACATTGCCCCGGGCGGCAGCCACATGAGGGTTCATCGCCCGGAAGGCGGTGCATACCAAATCAGGATAAGTCAGGATGAAACCCGCAACGGCCATCGCCCGTCGGTGGATGTGCTGTTCGAATCTCTGCTGCCGTTGACCTCGGTCAAGCGGCATGCCGTTTTGATGACCGGCATGGGGAGCGATGGAGCGAGAATGATGAAGGAGCTTTACGATGCCGGCGTGACATCCACCTTTGCCGAGAGCGAGCAAACCTGCGTCGTATACGGGATGCCGAGATCTGCCGTCGAGCTGGGATGCGTAAGCCACGTTTTGCCGCTTCATGAAATTGCACCGAGGATGGTTCAAGCTGTAAATAACGGAAAGTGAACTTGAAGAGGAGGTGTCTCTCAATGGACATGAATCAATATTTGACAATGTTTATTGATGAGTCAAATGATCATCTGCAATCATTAAATGAAAACATGCTTCAATTAGAAAGCAACCCGGACGATATCGGGATCGTACAGATTATTTTCCGATCGGCTCATACGTTGAAAGGCATGGCGGCAACGATGGGATTTGAGGATCTGGCTTCTCTTACCCACCAGATGGAAAACGTGCTGGATCTTGTCCGGAACGAAAAGCTTAAGATGCAGGATTTTATCTTTGACACGCTCTTCAAAAGCTTGGACGCTCTTGAATCGATGGTGCAGGATATTACCGAAGGCGGCGACGGGAAGGCGGACGTGTCTGCCATTGTAGCCTCCTTGCAGTCCATTGTGCGCGGAGAAGGCGCCTCGGCTAACGGGGGATCTGTCGAAGGGAATAACGCCGCTGTGGCCGTTCAGGGAATCGAATTGGATGAGTTTCAATTTTCCGTGCTGGATCAATCGATTTCAGAAGGTCATAAGGTTCTATATATCCAAGTGACATTGCGAGAGGATTGCCAACTCAAGGCGGTTCGGGCCTACATGGTATTCGAAACGCTGGAGAGATCCGGTGAAATCGTCAAGACCTATCCGGACGTTCAAGAGATTGAACAAGGTGAATTCGATCGCGTATTTTCGTTGTATTACATAACGCAAAGAGAAACGCAAGATATTGAAAGCCAGATTCTGGGCGTTTCAGAGATTGAAGCTGCGACAGTGGTGGCGCTCGATCATGAATCCTTGCAGCAAATGGTTCAGGAGAGCGCGGCTACAGCCGAAGCGGTGAAGCCCGAAGCTCCTTCGGCAGTTCCGGTGGCCGGGGTTTCACCGGAAGCCAAAAGCGCTCCGGCGCCTGCCAAAGAATCCAAGGCACCTGCGCGTAATGCGGGGGGAGGCAATCCTTCCAGAACGATCCGGGTTGATATTGAACGGCTGGATGTATTGATGAATCTGTTTAGCGAGCTTCTGATTGACCGGGTACGCCTGGAGCAGCTGGCCAGCGAGTCTAGGAACCAGGAGCTGACGGACACGGTTGAGCATATGAGCCGCGTAAGCAGCGACTTGCAGAATATCGTCCTGAAGCTGCGCATGGTGCCTGTGGATACGGTGTTCAACCGTTTTCCAAGGATGGTGCGGGACCTTGCCAAAACATTGGACAAGAAGATCGACTTGATTATTACCGGGGCCGACACGGAACTGGATCGCACGGTGATCGACGAGATCGGCGACCCTCTGGTCCACTTGCTGCGGAACTCGGCTGACCATGGCGTCGAACCTGTTGCCGACCGCATAGCAGCCGGTAAACCGGAGACCGGTACCGTGCACCTGCGCGCGTTCCATAGCGGCAACAATGTGTTCATCGAGATTGAAGACGACGGGCGCGGCATCTACCGCGATAAAATTTTGAAGAATGCGCTGGCCAAAGGCGTCGTCACGGAGACCGAGGCAGCGTCCATGACCGATGACGAGGTGAATCAGCTGCTGTTCGCTCCCGGATTCAGCACGGCCGAGAAAATCTCGGATGTATCCGGCCGCGGCGTAGGACTCGACGTCGTTAAATCGAAGATTGTTGCCTTGGGCGGTAACGTCACGATCTACTCCACTCCGGGAAAAGGCACCAATTTTTCGGTTCAGCTTCCATTAACGCTGTCCATCATTGCAGCCATGCTGATCCGGATGGGATCGGAGAAATATGCGATTCCGTTGTCCTCCATCGTTGAAACGGGCATCATCAAGCGGGGGCAAATCAAACATGTGCACGGAAGCCGCATGATTCAGTTCCGGGAGTCGATGATACCGTTGATCTCGCTTAGCCGTTTGTTTGAAGTTCCGGATTTTGATGAGGAGCGGGAAGAGGAAACGGAGATTGTTGTAATCCGCAAAGGGGATCGTTTGGCTGCGCTCACCATCGATGATTTTATCGGACAGAGTGAAATCGTCATTAAAAACCTGGGCAAATATTTGCCTGCCATACAAGGGGTATCCGGCGCAACCATTCTTGGAGATGGACAAGTGGCTCTTATTATCGACGCAAATGCATTTATCAAATAATGGGTTGCTATCAAGCACGGCAGGCCACACATTCTGAAGGAGGACTTATTCATGGGAGAAGAAATCAAGGTTATCGTCTTTAGACTTGGCGAGGAAGAATACGGCATCGAGGTGGACAAGGTTCAAACCATCGAAAGAATGATGCCCATTACACGCGTTCCCAAAACCTTTGCTTTCGTAAAAGGGGTTATCAACCTACGAGGCGTTGTCATCCCAGTGATCAATCTGCGCGGCCGATTCGGTCTGGAAGAGGTTGAAGCAACCGATCAAACACGGGTTATTATCGTAGCGGTCAATGATATGCAGGTTGGCTTTATCGTGGATTCGGCAAGTGATGTCATCGATCTGAATACGGACAGCATTGACTCTCCACCTGAGGTTGTCGGCGGAATCAAAGCGAAATACCTTCGCGGTGTCGCGAAGGTAGGAGAGGAGCGCCTTCTCGTCATGCTGAATTTGTCCGAAGTGTTGAACAAGAGTGAGATCATTCAGCTGGAAGGCCTTGAGGAGTAGACAGTGGAGCTGTTTAAGCATGGCAAAGAAATCAAAATGGATGTTTTGAAGGAAGTGGGAAACATCGGAGCGGGCAATGCGGCAACCGCCCTCTCCCGTTTGCTTAACAAGCCTATTGATATGGCGGTTCCTAAGGTTCAACTCCTGCCGTTCGAACAGATTGCCGAAAGCGTCGGGGGGAGCGAACAGCTCGTACTTGCCGTATTTTTACGGGTTGAAGGAAGCGCTCCGGGGAATCTCTTCTTTATTATGAGTCCGGAAGCGGGGAAGAACCTTCTGCTGAATCTGGCGGGCATTGAAGTATCGGAGGAGGAGCCATTCTCCGAGATGGAGCAGTCCGCCTTATGCGAGATCGGAAATATTTTGTCAGGCTCGTACTTATCGTCGCTCGCTGACTTCACCAATCTGTCCATGACACCCACGGTGCCGGCATTGGCAATGGATATGGCAGGTGCCATCCTAAGTTATGGATTGCTGCAATTCGGAGAAATGGGAGACGATGCCCTCTTAATCAACACGACGTTCCTGGAAGGGCAAAACGAGGTGGAAGGCCAATTCTTCCTCATACCTGATCCACAATCATTTGCTCAAATATTCGAAGCTTTGGGAGTGCCTTTAGAGCATGATTGAAGAACAAGCAATAGTGAAAGTAGCCATGGCGGATCTGAACGTCGCAGGTCCAAACGGTATATTGCGTACAACGGGACTCGGCTCATGCGTTGGACTGACGTTATATGATCCGGTCACGAAGATTGGCGGCATGGCGCATGTCATGCTGCCATCCTCGGCGATTGCCAGGGAGGGGCAGCTGAATCTGGCCAAATACGCCGATACCGCTCTTCCGATCCTGCTGAACAAGATGAGGAATTTGGGGGCGTCTCCGGCGCGGATGGTAGCCAAAATGGCCGGAGGGGCTCAGATGTTTGCTTTTGCGGGTTCGGGCGATACGATGCGCATCGGTCCCCGGAATGTGGAGTCATGCAAAGCGGGACTCGAGCAGATGGGAATCACGCTGATAGCCGAGGACACCGGAGGAAATTACGGAAGAACCGTTGAGTTGGACTGCGCAACGGGTAAGTTTACAATACGAAGCGTACAAAAGGGCATAAAGGAATTGTAGCGATGATGGGAAAACTCCGTTTTTATCTGATTACCGGAATTGCCGGGTTTGTGTTCACATTTATTTTCTCCATACGTAACAATTTGTGGATGACTAGCATGTATCGGGCGCTGATTGCATGCGCGATCTGGTTTCTTCTGGCGTTCCTGCTGAATTGGATGTTTGCTGCCATTACGGGGCCGCGAGCAGCCGAAAAAGGGGACGCAGGCTCGCAGCGGGAGCAGGACCGAGGAACCGTTCTTGACTTATCCACGCCTGATGAGGATCGGGAATTGATGGATTTGATCCATGCCGAATCCAGCAGCAAAGAGAATGGGGACTTTGTACCGCTGAATCCTCCTAAGCTGGTTTCAACGAAAGATCCTGAAGAACTGGCCAAGGCCGTTCGTCACCTTACGGAAAAATAAGGAGGGTGAAGGCAATTGGACGAACGTAAAACTTCCGTCCTTAACCATGCGGATTTATGGAGCGCATGGAAGGAAGATGGAGACCATGAAGCGAAGAAGAAACTTATCGAATATCATTTGCACATCGTTGACTATGTTTCAAGCCGATTGGCCATCGGTCTTCCAAAGAACGTTTCTAAGGGAGATTTGGCCAGCAATGGGGTAATGGGTCTGATTGACGCCATCGAGAAGTTCGATTACAAACGAGGGCTGCAATTCGAAACCTATGCCTCTTGGCGGGTGCGGGGTGCTATTCTGGATTCGCTGCGCCAAGGGGATTGGGTACCGCGTTCTGTCCGTGAGAAGGCGAAGAAGATTGAAACTGCATATCAGCAGTTGGAACAGAAGTATTTACGCAGCGTCAGTGATTCCGAGATGAGCGATTACCTTGACGTGACCGAGAAGGAGTTCCGGCACATGCTGCAGGAAGTGGCGGTCATGACATTGACATCTTTGGAAGATCCGATCCGCGAGGAGGAGTCTGAGACCCGAATGTCGCTCCTGGTTGATGAGAAAGCGAAGAATCCGGATCACAAGGTCCATGAATTTTATCTGCGAGAAGCCCTGATGAAGGGTATCGGTAAATTAACCCCGAAAGAGCGGACCGTAGTTTCCTTATTATATTATGAGGATTTATCACTCAGCGAAATAGCTGAAGTGATGTCGCTATCACCTTCACGAATATCTCAGCTTCATTCCAAGGCGATTTTGAGACTTCGGGGCGCGCTCGATAAAGATCGGGATTTGCTGATGCAAAACGATTGACGCTTGCCATTTATGAAGGGGGTTCCTGGATTGTCTGTAGATTATGCATTGGATCAGTACTTTAGCGTTTCGCTATCGGATGACAAGGTCGTCGCCTATATACAGTTCACCAAGTGGGAGAAGGATTTTTCTTGCTCCGTCGAGGCTCTTGAACAGTTTCTCAGAAGCCATCAGATTCGGTATGGCATTCAATATGATACCTTGCGGCGAATCGCGGACCATGGGGAGGAATATCAATATAGCAGAACGCCGATTGCCATGGGAACGGAACCGACGCACGGACAGAACGGTAAAATTCAATTTACCGTCGATTTCGGGAATGAGACGAATCTGAAGCCGCTGGAGGACGAGGACGGCAAAGTGGACTTCAAAGAAGTGATTCGTTTAAATAATGTAAAGAAGGGCCAACTGTTGGCTACCCGAATCCCGCCTACGAAGGGTGTGCCTGGAACTGCGGTCACCGGCGAAGAGATACCGAGCAAGCCGGGAAAGGAAGCACATTTCAAGGTGGGAAAGAACGTGGTGGTCAACGCCGAGAAAAGCGCCATGTACGCCGCGCTTGACGGACTGCTCACCAAAACCGAAAAAGGCAAAATCAATGTGTTCCCGGTATATGAGATTAACGGGGACGTGGATTACAGCATTGGCAATATCGATTTTGTCGGTACGGTGGTCATTCGCGGGAATGTGCTGACCGGGTTCAAAATCAAGGCGGCAGGGGACATTCGAGTCACGGGCTTTGTGGAAGGTGCCGAGCTGGAGGCTGAAGGATCCATTGATATATCAGGCGGGATCATCGGTTATAACAAGGGTTACGTAAAGGCGGGCCAGGACGTCAAAAGCTCGTTCATTCAGGATGGCAACGTCGTTGCGGGCGCCAGCGTATTCGTGTCGCAGAGCATCATGCATTCCAATATACGAGCTGTACAGAATATCGAATGCAACGGGATGAAAGGGCTCGTAGTGGGCGGCATTCTGCAAGCCGGGGAAAAGGTCGTTGCGCGCACGATCGGAAACAGCATGTCGACGGCTACCGTCATTGAAGTGGGCGTTCTTCCCGAGCTGCGGAATGAACTGGCGGATCTAAGAGCCCAATTGAAGCTTTCGTTAGAGAGCATGGACAAAACCGATAAAGCGCTTTATCTCTTGAACCAGTTGGCTTCCTCCGGACAATTGTCGCCGGACAAGCTGGCGCTGCGAATCAAGCTGAATGCGACCAAAAAATCCAACATGGCAGAGCAAGCCGACATCAAGGAACGCATGCTGGAAATCGAGAAGATGCTGGAGGATACCGGCAAAGCCAGAGTGAATGTGGTAAAGACGATCTACGGCGGTGCCAAAATCGTCATCGGGCGGTACACCCGATTTGTTAAGGATCCCACGCAGCGGGTTTCTTTTTACTATCATGAAGGAGATATCACCATGGTTCCGTTGTTGTAGGAATGAAAGACATTCACAATGCTTGTGGACATGATCCCTATACCATGAGGTGATTCCATTGAGTTTAAAATCGGTTGAGATGCAAATTGCGGTCCCGAGAACCAATGAAGCGGGCAAGGTTCATAACGAATTCCAGCAGCGGCCGCAGAACGAGCAGATGCTGTTAGCAGGTGAACAAACCAAGAACAGCCGGGCCGAAGCCCAGCGAAGCACGGAAGTGAGCGAGACGGCCGAAACAGCCGTGCGGGATGACGGGAGCCGCCAGTCCTCAGGCCAGCAGCAAGGGCGGGGGTCTGCAGAAGCGGGCGAGACTTTGGAACAGCCGGCGGAGCACCCCTATAAAGGCAAAAATTTCGATGTTTCGCTCTAGATAATTTATAGGCACAAAGGAGTTAATGGATTTGAAACCGTGGATATATATCGTGCTGCTAGGCATTGCGGCCGTGCTGTATGCTTTCATGCTGCCGAAACGCCGGGAAGAGACCGTGTCCAGCGAGCGGGTTGTAAAGGAAGTCGAGAACACGCTTGAAGGATACATGGCGGAAATCCAGAACGAGAACGAGCAGCTGGTCGAGCTGGTTAGTCAAATGAAGAAAGAACTTGATGCCAAACAGGAAGCGCATCAGGAGCAGGTCAGCGATTTGCGGCAGCGCATGCTGGCCATGGAGCAGAAAATGACCGAATCGCAAACGCGTCTTCGAACGGCTGAAGAGAAGCTGGCGCAGGCAGCTGCGGCGGCTTCTTTGTCTGCAGAAGCGGCTGCAGCGTCATCGGAGGCGGATCATGCACCTCCGGTCCATTCCATCAAATCCAGATACGCGGAACTGTTTGATTTATATGAACAAGGCAAATCTATCGATATGATAGCCAAGTCCACGGGACTTCAGCGAGGCGAAGTTCAACTCATTATCCAGTTGGCCAAACAGGAGGAATCCGTGTGATCAAGAACCGAATGTTTATGATGGGCCTCGGGAGCGGCCTTGTGATCGCCGCTGTGCTGCTGCAGCTGATGTGGATCGGCCAAGGTGCAACCGCTTCGGAGACAAAGGAGTTAACGAAGGAGCAGCTGGTGGCTGCAGCGGAGGCTTTGGATATGCAGGTCGTCGAAGGTACGGACGAGCTGATGACGGCGGAGCAGTGGGAAGAGAAGAAGCTGGGCGAGGGAGAAGGCGAGTCCGAAGGTGCCGAACCGGTCGATAAGCCTGAAGCGACGAAGCCTGAGGCGCCGGAGAAACCGGAGAGCCCGGAGAAACCAGAAACGGACGCGCAGAAGAAACAGGAAGCTTCCTCCCAGGTAACGAATCCGGCCAAGCCGAAAACACCGGCTAAAGCCGAAGCTTCTATTCAAGTAAAGATTCCATCCGGAAACAATCTCAGCGATGTAGCAAACAGCCTTCTGAATGCCGGCGTCATTGACAACAAACAGGCATTCATCAAAAAAGCTACCGAGAATAAAATCAACACCAGAATCCTGAGTGGTACTTACTCGTTTACGATCGGCGAGAGCTACAATTCGATTATCACGAAGATCACGACAAAACCCTCCAACTAGCACTCCGGTTGAGAGTGGTTTTTTTCTTTATTGTAACTCTTCAAGCCCCTGATTGGCCTGAGCTGGTCATGCACACAAAAGACATTGCAACCTGCCCATGGTTATGTTATAGTAATTGACGGTGTTAAAACACACGCCAGAGTGATTCCGTTGAGGGTGCTTCCTGGAAAGGGAGTCTTAATGGAAAATGATCTTGGCGGAGGGACACACAAAAACCAAACTTAGGAGGTGCGTGAAGATGGCAGTAATTTCCATGAAACAGCTTTTGGAAGCTGGCGTTCACTTCGGTCACCAGACTCGTCGCTGGAACCCGAAAATGGATAAATTTATCTTCACTGAAAGAAACGGTATCTACATTATCGACCTGCAAAAAACGGTCAAGAAAGTTGAAGAAGCATTCAACTTCGTAAAAAGCGTAGCTGGTGAGAACGGTACAATCCTGTTCGTCGGCACGAAAAAACAAGCTCAAGATTCCGTGAAGGAAGAAGCAGAGCGTTGCGGCATGTTCTACATCAACCAACGTTGGCTCGGCGGAACTCTGACTAACTTCGAAACGATCCAAAAGCGTATCAACCGCTTGAAGCAGCTTGAAACTTGGGAAGAAGACGGCACGTTCCAAGTATTGCCTAAGAAAGAAGTCATCCTTCTCCGCAAAGAGAAAGATCGTCTTGAGAAATTCCTGGGCGGTATCAAGAACATGAAGGGCCTTCCAAGCGCATTGTTCGTTATCGATCCTCGCAAAGAGCGCATCGCTGTTGCGGAAGCTCGCAAATTGGGTATCCCAATCGTTGGTATCGTTGATACGAACTGCGATCCGGATGAAATCGACTATGTAATTCCAGGTAACGATGACGCGATCCGCGCTGTCAAATTGTTGACTGGTAAAATGGCCGATGCCGTTGTTGAAGCTCACCAAGGCGAAGAAACAACAGCTTAATCGGGATTAAACGTATAAACCATGAATTAAATGAAAAGGGTGGTTGGTAGGTGTATAACCTCTCACTGCCCTTTTTTTAAGATGTCAGGCCGGATTGCGCTACGAACATCAGGCTTCTGGCAGGGCAAGGGAAACAAATACTTAAGCGGTCCGGATTTCTTGGAGGGCACGTCGAAGGACGGCTGCTTCAGATCCGACCGCCAAACTTGATCATACCAATATGGAGGGAATTCTAATGGCAGTAACAGCTAGTGCGGTAAAAGAACTTCGCGAAAGAACAGGCGCGGGCATGCTTGATTGCAAAAAAGCGCTCGACGAAACAAACGGTGATATCGAAAAAGCGATCGCGGTGCTTCGCGAGAAAGGCTTGTCCGCAGCGGCTAACAAAGCTGGACGCGTTGCAACGGAAGGCGTTGTCGAGTCTTACATTCACGGTGGCGGACGCATCGGCGTTCTCGTGGAAATCAACTGTGAAACAGACTTCGTAGGCAAAACGGATCAATTTAAAGAGTTTGCTCGCGATATCGCAATGCATATTGCTGCTGCAAACCCTAAATACGTTCGTCGTGAAGAAGTACCTAGCGACGAGCTTGAGAAAGAAAAAGAAATTTTGAAAAACCAAGCCCTGAACGAAGGCAAGCCTGAAAAAATCGTTGAGAAAATGGTTGAAGGCCGCATCAACAAATACTATGAAGAGTATTGCTTGCTTGAGCAGCCTTTCATCAAGGATCCGGACAAAACGATCAGCACGCTGCTTAACGAAAAAATCAGCACAATCGGCGAGAACATCTCCATTCGTCGTTTTGCCCGTTTCGAATTGGGCGAAGGCTTGGAGAAAAAACAAGACAACTTCGTAGAAGAAGTTATGGCCCAGGTGAATAAATAAGCCGGATAGGCTAATATAAGTTATAGAAAAGAGTGGAACACACCTGTGTTCCTTCTTTTTTAAGAGATATAAAGGCATAAGAGAGATAAGATTGTTATAAATTCGGAGTAAAGGCTACCCTTATCTCACAAGAAAGAATGGACTTAGGTCTTGATTAGACGACCAGAAGTTTCTACTTGAGACGGATGTTTTTACCCGATTTTTATAAACCGTCAAGCAGTGCCGGTGTGTCTGTCTGTCGTTTTTCAAACGGGCGTCGTATACTTAAGGCGCCGTCTTAAAGTGGAGGGTTATCATTTGGAACAGCCTGTATATAAACGAGTGATATTGAAAGTCAGTGGGGAATCCCTTTCAGGGCAGAATGGATATGGTATTGATGCTGAGACGATCTCATCGATCGCTGAGCAGGTTCGCGAGGTTGTCGAGCTTGGTGTGGAGGTCGCGATCGTATGCGGCGGCGGCAACATTTGGCGCGGCATTGCCGGCAGCGCGAACGGAATTGACCGTGCGACAGCGGACTATATGGGAATGCTCGCAACGGTGATGAACTCTTTGGCCCTTCAGGATGCTTTGGAGCAGATCGATGTGCCGACCCGGGTGCAAACCTCGATCTCCATGCAGCAAATTGCCGAGCCGTATATTCGCCGCAGAGCCATTCGGCATTTGGAAAAGGGCCGTGTCGTTATTTTTGCGGCAGGAACAGGGAACCCATACTTCTCCACCGATACGACTGCAGCGCTTCGCGCCGCGGAAATCGAAGCAGAAGTGATTCTTATGGCGAAGAACAAGGTGGACGGAGTGTACTCCGCTGATCCATTTAAGGATGAAACTGCCGAGAAGTACGAGCAGCTGACGTATCTAGACGTATTGAACAAAAACCTTGGGGTAATGGACTCTACAGCTTCATCGTTATGTATGGACAACAACATCCCGCTCATCGTCTTCGCTATTACGGAGCAAGGTAATATCAAGCGCGTCGTTCTGGGCGAGAAAATCGGAACGATCGTTAAAGGGAGTGTAGACTAATGCCGCAATCGGTGAAAAAGAATGCAGAAGAACGCATGGAAAAAGCGATCCTGTCTTTGAAACGTGACTTGGCAACTCTGCGCGCAGGGCGGGCAGCGCCGGCGCTCCTCGACCGGATCACGGTGGAATACTACGGAGCGCAAACTCCGCTGAATCAGCTGGCTAACATCAGCACGCCGGATTCCAGAACGCTCATGATTCAGCCTTGGGACAAGTCGTCCTTGGCGGATATCGAGAAAGCGATCATGAAATCGGATATCGGATTGACACCGGCGAACGATGGTAATCAAATTCGTCTCGTCGTACCTGCATTGACGGAAGAACGCAGAACCGAACTGGTGAAAATGACGAAGAAATTCGGCGAGGAAGCGAAAGTGGCCATCCGCAACATTCGCCGTGATGCCAACGACGACATCAAAAAATTGGAGAAAACGGATATTTCCGAGGACGAGTCCCGGAGACATCAGGAAGATATCCAAAAAGCGACGGATAAATTTATCGCAGAAGTCGACAAAGTCCTCGTTGCTAAAGAAAAAGAGATTATGGAAGTATAAGAGACTTGTGGCCCCTCCTGTCAATGGTGGGGTTTGTCTCTTTTTTTGCAGAAAGATGCCTGGAGGAAATGGAATGATCAAACGGGTTCGATCGTGGTTGAATCAGGAGGACAGTCAGCAGACGCATCAGCTCTCTCCGGACAACATCCCGCATCATGTTGCCATCATCATGGATGGCAATGGGCGTTGGGCGAAACGGCGCGGCATGCCGCGGATCGTTGGCCATCAGAATGGCATGAAGGCTGTCAAACGAGCTGCCATAGCCGCCGATGAGTTGGGAATCAAAATATTGACGATGTATGCTTTCTCTACGGAAAACTGGACGCGTCCGAAGGATGAGGTCGATTTTCTTATGAAGCTTCCGCAGGAGTTTCTGGCTATTGAGCTGGAAGAGCTGATCGAGAAAAATGTCCAGGTCCGCATGATGGGGCATCCGGAAGACCTTCCGTCCCATACCGTGTCTGCGATGGAAGAAGCTGTTGCGAAAACTGCCGGCAATGACGGGCTTGTGCTTAACTTTGCGCTCAATTACGGCAGCCGGAAAGAGATCACCGAAAGTGTCAAGGCGCTCGGACGGGAAGTGCGAGACGGAATTCTCCGTCCTGAGGACATTACAGAGGAACTGATTGGCCAGCGGCTCCTCACAGGCGAATTGCCGGATCCGGATTTACTGATCCGCACAAGCGGCGAGCTGCGGCTGAGCAATTTTATGTTGTGGCAGCTCGCGTACAGCGAGTTATGGTTTACGGATGCCTATTGGCCGGAGTTCACCAAAGACCATTTGGTGGAGGCCGTAGCCGATTATCAACAAAGAACAAGGCGCTACGGTGGACTGTCGTAGCCGATGGAGGATGGAACGTTTTGAAACAGCGATTGATTACCGGAATTATAGCGGGAGCGGTCTTTTTAGGATTATGTTTCATAGGCGGTCTGTGGTACCATCTTCTTATTCTGGCGATGGCGCTTGTCGGTTACTATGAGTTTGTGCGCATGACCCATACGGCACCGTTCGGGGGAACGGCATGGATCGGGTATGCGGGAGTGCTGCTGCTTGTGTTTCCATGGGGTCCGCTTGATCTGAAACTTCCGATCCCATGGGAACATGAGCTTTGGCTCCTGCTGCTCTTATTTTTGCTGGCGACGGTGACCACGAAAAATACGATAGATATCAAGCGGATCTCTTTATTGTTTTTGGCATCGGTCTATATCGGCATCGGATTTTCCTTCATAGCCGAATCCCGGCATGCTCCGGACGGGCATGGCGTATTTTGGACTTTTTTGCTGCTGGCCTCGATCTGGGCAAGTGATGCGGGAGCGTATTTTGTCGGTCGCGCCATGGGGCGTCATAAATTATGGCCTTCCATAAGCCCGAACAAAACGGTGGAGGGTGCGCTCGGCGGTGTGATCATCGC
The DNA here is from genome assembly GCF_038007545.1 of Bacillus sp. FSL K6-6540. Taxonomy (NCBI): domain Bacteria; kingdom Bacillati; phylum Bacillota; class Bacilli; order Caryophanales; family Bacillaceae; genus Bacillus; species Bacillus sp. FSL K6-6540. The sequence continues at coordinate 4,764,934 of NZ_JBBOXH010000001.1, read as the reverse complement.
CGTGTTCACGTCGCTGCTCTTTTCATTCTTCTCAGATGGAATCCTGACGGCAGGACATGCGGTTCTGATTGGGCTTTCCTGCGCCGTTATCGGCCAGCTCGGCGACTTGGTGCAATCCGCCTATAAACGGGTGTATGACATCAAGGATTCGGGCAAGCTGCTGCCGGGACATGGAGGAATACTGGATCGATGCGACAGTTGGATCGTCGTATTTCCGTTTGTACATATATTGAGTCTCCTGCCTTACTGATGAAAGGAAAGATGAGCATGAAGAAGATCAGCGTACTCGGCTCCACGGGCTCCATTGGCACCCAAACCTTGGATGTGGTGAGGATGCACCGGGAACAATTTCAGATTGAAGGCTTGGCTGCGGGGAGCAATAAGGAATTGCTGCTTCAGCAGGTTCAGGAGTTTTCTCCGCGAAAAGTGTCCGTTGCGACGAAAGAGCTTGCTGACAGTTTAAGGCATGATCTTCCTGCCGGAACCGAAGTGTTTCATGGCGATGAAGGCCTGATCGAGATTGCGGCAGCGACAGACGCCGAGCTGGTCGTTACTGCGGTCGTTGGAAGTTTGGGCCTTTCTTCTACGCTTGCGGCCATTAACGAGGGGAAGACGATCGGGCTTGCCAACAAGGAAACATTGGTTACCGCAGGTCACCTGGTTACCGCTCAAGCCGCTGCAAAAGGGGTAAGGCTTTTGCCGATCGACAGCGAGCATTCCGCCATATTCCAATGCTTGAACGGAGAACGGCATGAAGATATCGAACGGATTACGCTGACCGCTTCCGGCGGGTCGTTCCGGGATTACACCCGCGATCAGCTGGTCAACGTTACGGTGGAGGATGCGCTTAAGCATCCAAACTGGTCCATGGGCGCCAAAATCACGATCGATTCCGCGACCATGGTCAATAAAGGGCTTGAGGTCATTGAAGCGCATTGGTTGTACGGCATACCGTACGACAATATTTCCGTGCTTCTCCACCCGGAAAGCATCATCCATTCTTTTGTGGAGTTCCGCGATTCCAGCATTATCGCGCAGCTCGGCAACCCGGACATGCGGGTCCCGATTCAATATGCGCTGACTTATCCCGAACGGTGGTCTTCGCCTGCACCAAGGCTCTCCTTGGCAGAAGCAGGAAAGCTGCACTTCCGGGAAATGGACCTTGAGCGTTTTCCTTGTTTAAGGCTCGCTTATGAATGTGGTAAAATGGGTGGTACAGCGCCAACGGTATTCAATGCGGCCAATGAAATCGCGGTCGCCCGCTTTCTCCGCGGCGAAATCTCTTTTCTGCGAATCGAAGAGATAATCGAGGAAGTGCTGCATAGTCACCATAACGTGCCGGAACCGGCGCTAGAGACGATTGAAGAGAATGATCGGATTGCACGTGAAATAGCTTCCCGACTATAAGTTTTGAAGTGTTTTTGAAATCTCCCTTGAAAAAAAGCGGATAGCTTGTGATTCTCTTGTGGACGACAGGAGAATAATGATAATCTATAGGGACATACTGCGTTCTCAGAGGAAAAGGGGGATGTAAAGAATTGGAAATGGTTCGGGTCGTTTTTTTAACGGTGCTCATGTTTTTTGTGATCGTTACCGTGCACGAATGGGGTCACTATTATTTTGCCCGGCGTGCCGGAATCTTGGTACGCGAGTTCGCGATTGGATTTGGTCCTAAGCTGTTCTCATATAAACGCCATGAAACGCAGTTCACGCTTCGTCTTCTCCCGTTCGGCGGATATGCCCGCATGGCCGGAGAAGATCCGGAACTTGTCGAGATTCAGCCCGGTCAGACGATTGCGGTTCGAGTGAACGCAGAGAATCAAGTGAAAAAGATTTATCTGGATCAACTCGACAACCGTAAAAATGTCATTCGCGGCGAAGTCCAGTTTATCGACATGGTGGACCGTTTGTCGGTGAGGCTTGATGTGGATGGTGAATTTCAGCAGTACGAGATCCATCCGCAAGCATTAACGGTAGCTAAAGGTGTCGAGACGCAGATCGCACCGAGAGACCGCCAGTTCGGCAGCAAGACCGTCGGCCAAAGAGCGCTTGCGATATTTGCCGGCCCTGTCATGAACTTTATTTTGGCCTTCGTGCTGTTTGCCCTTCACATTCAGATGGCCGGTATACCGGTCGAGAACCCGACCTATGTGCAGATTGGCGAGATTACCAAAGGCATGCCTGCAGATGAAGCGGATCTGAAAGAGGGCGACATCATCGAGAGCATCAACGGAACGGCGATTGGGGCCGATTATCAGAAGATGATCGAATTGATTGCGGCCTCCAAGGACAAGCCGATGGAATGGACCGTACGCCGGGGAGAGGAATCTTTCGATTTGACGTTGACGCCTCGGACCATGGAGGGCCAGGAAGGCGGCAAGGTCGGGATCGTTCCTGAGCTCCCTACCCGATCCGCAGGGCTTGGTGAGACGATTACCGGCTCCGGGACGGCGATGGTTGACACCACCAATATTATTTTCCAGGGCTTCAGACAGTTGATTCAGAAGTTTTCCATGGATGATTTAGGCGGTCCTGTGCGGACCTTTGAGGTCACGGGTCAAATCGCCAAACAGGGTATCGAACAGTTGACCTATTGGGCGGCCATTCTAAGCTTGTACCTGGGCATATTCAACCTGCTGCCGATTCCGGCGCTGGATGGAAGCCGGCTCGTATTCTTGGGGATCGAGGCATTACGGGGCAAGCCGGTTGACCCGAACAGGGAAGGCATGGTTCACTTTATCGGGTTTGCGATGCTGTTCCTGTTAATGATTGCCGTCACCTATAACGATATTTTGCGTTTGATCAACGGATAGACCTTAAGGTACGGCTCGGTGCGCCAGCCGCGACGAAAGCCGTACCTTTTTCTATTGTTAGCAGAGTTTCACGCATAACGATATCCAGCATGGAGTTCTATAATACAGGGCGGGTTTTATAGCCGCGGCCCGTTCACACATATCGCCAATAACGTCCAGTCAAGCCGCCTGAATGAACGGCTTAGACCACGCGTTTTATTAATGGGAGGAACACGATTTATATGTCTAAGGAATCGAAGGATAAACAATTCGTGACGGAGATCACACCGCAAGGAGAAGATTTCTCGCGCTGGTACATCGATGTCATCAAAAAAGCGGACTTGATGGATTATTCCCCAGTCCGGGGCTGCATCGTCTTTAAACCGGACGGTTATGAAATTTGGGAGCATATCCAGGCGGAGCTGGATCGGCGCTTTAAGGCAACAGGACATCGGAACGCTTATTTCCCGTTGTTCATTCCGGAGAGCTTTTTCCAGAAAGAGAAGGAGCATGTGGAAGGTTTCAATCCAGAGCTGCCTTGGGTGACCGAAGCGGCGGGCGAGAAGCTTGAAGAGCGTCTGGCTATTCGTCCGACTTCCGAAACGATGTTCGGGCACATGTATTCCAAATGGATTCAATCCTATCGTGATCTTCCTGTGCTGATCAATCAGTGGGCCAACGTGGTGCGCTGGGAGAAACGCACGCTGCCGTTCCTCCGCACCAGCGAGTTTTTATGGCAAGAGGGGCATACCGCTCATGAAACGGAAGCGGAAGCAAGAGGGGAAACCATGCAAATGCTCGATATCTATCAGCAATTCGTAGAGGACTATCTCGCGATTCCGGTGATCAAGGGGCAGAAGACGCCTTCGGAGAAATTCGCGGGTGCCGTGGACACGTTCTCCATCGAAGCGATGATGAAAGACGGTCGGGCTGTACAAGCAGGCACATCACACTACATGGGTACCAATTTCTCGCAAGCTTTCGATATTCAATATTTGAACCGTGAAAATACGCTGGAATACGCACATACGACTTCCTGGGGAGTCAGCACGCGTCTTATCGGCTCCTTGATCATGGTCCATGGGGACGACCGGGGCTTGGTGCTTCCTCCAAAAGTTGCGCCGACTCAAGTAATCATGATTCCGATCGGGCCTCCGAAGACGAGAGACGCCGTCGTGGGCCGTACGGACGAGCTGTTCCGTGAACTGAAATCCGCCGGGATCCGCGTACGGGTGGACGACAATCCGGATGTGCGTCCAGGCTGGAAATTCAATGAGTACGAAATGCGCGGTGTTCCGGTTCGTCTGGAGATCGGGCCTCGTGATATGGAGAATGGCGTCTGCGTGCTCGTTTCCCGCATTACGGGCGAGAAGAAGGTTGTGGAGCAGTCCAACCTGATCCAGGAAGTGCAGAGCATGCTGGAACAGGTGCATCAGGAAATGTACGAGCGTGCGAAGCAGTTCCGCGAGGATCATTTCTATTCGGTGGAGACGCTGGACGAAATGAAGGACAGCATGGAGGACAAGCGCGGGTTTACCTTGGCAGGATGGTGCGGTTCGGAAGCTTGCGAAGACACCGTGAAGCAGGAAACCGGCGCGACGAGCAGAAACATTCCGTTTGAACCGGCTGAGAACAAAACCAAGTGTCTCGTATGCGGCGAGGATGCGAAGCATACGGTGCTGTTCGCGAGAGCGTACTAGGAATTCGATATTATGATTTTCCGGATTGCATGACGAAGGCAATTTTTCGTCCGTACCGGGGATTCATCATCTGGAGTAAGCTTCCGGATGGCAGTATGACGGACGCTCTCTTTCTCGGGGCAGGACGATGGAGTGCTGCCGGCGGAAGCTTTATTCTGTTTTTTATCCGCTAAACGCGGTCTGTCTTTTGTGGATGTAGGTCGATAGAAGTTTTTCTTACAGCTTTATGTTATGCAGGGGGAGGGAACCATGGGCACGACTGAAGATAAAAGGAAGCGATTTGAACTGCTGATCAAGCAGGGAGAAGTTCCGGCCAATCTGGTGGAACCCTATTTTTTAGACGGTGTGATTGAACAAGTAGAGACCAGCAGGAACAGCAAGGACTGGAGGATAACCGTTCAGAAGGAGACCTTGGTCCCGGCCGAAGTTTATCGTACATTTTGCCTGAGAATTCAGGAGAAGATGGGACATATCGCAAAGATCAAATTTGTGTTCCGGTATGGAAGCGGCGTTCCGGAGGCCGATATCGTGCAGGAGTATTGGGGCTTGTTTCTGGAGTGGGCACACCGGGAGATTCCATCGGTCAATGGCTGGATGACAAGGGCGAAACACGAGGTGGAAGACGGGCAGGTCCTTCTCTCCATGTCGGATGGCATGTCGCTTGAACTTGCCCGCAAGAAACAGATCGATGCCGCCATAACCCGATTCTTCGGGCAGTACTTCGATCTGACACTGCGCGTGAAGATGCAGGTCGGCGATAACGGCCAGGCCGCTTACGAGGAGTTCGAGCAGAGGAAGCGCGAGGAAGAGCGCGAGGTTATCGAACAGATCATGAACAGCATGGAAGCGGAGCTGGATGCCGAGGACGAGGAAGAAGGCGACGTTCGGCTGCAGGTCGGATATGATATCAAGGATCAGCCGGTTTCGATCCAGGAGATCCAGGACGAAGAGAAGAAAATTACGATCCAGGGTACCATTTTCGGGTTGGACCGCAAGGAGCTCCGAAACGGCAGCACGCTGTTTACCTTCAACTTAACCGATTTCAGCGATTCCTTGCAGATGAAGATGTTTGGCAAAACGAAGGATGACTTGAAGGTCCTGAGCCTTCTTGAGAATGGCAAATGGGTGAAGGCACGCGGACGCGTGGAATATGACCGGTTTATGCAGGTGCCGGAGCTGGTCATGATTCCGTCCGACCTCAATGAAGTCAAGGCGCCCCCTTCCCGCAAGGATAACGCTGCCGAGAAGCGGGTGGAATTCCATCTCCATACCACTATGAGCACGATGGATGCGGTCACGCCGATCGACCGGTACATCAAAACCGCGGCCGCCTGGGGACATAAAGCGATTGCCGTAAGTGATCACGGCGGCGTGCAGTGTTATCCTGACGCAGCCAAGAACGCCAAGAAACACGGAATCAAAATGATGTACGGCATCGAGGCCAATGTCGTGAATGATGCCGTCAACATCGTGGAACAGGCACAGCCGATTGAGCTGAGCAGCGCGACTTACGTGGTATTCGATATTGAAACCACGGGGTTGTCCATCACCGCGAACAAGATCATCGAGCTTGCAGCCGTGAAGATGCACGAAGGCAAGGAGATTGGCCGGTACGCCACGTTTGTTAATCCGCACGAGCGAATTCCGTACCATATCCAGCAATTGACGAACATCAATGACGATATGGTCAAGGATGCTCCTGAACTGGAGCCGGTACTGAAGGAATTTGTTGAATTCGTCGGCGATGGCGTGCTCGTGGCTCACAACGCGCGGTTTGACATGGGGTTCATTCAGGCAGCACTCAAGAATGCAGGCATGGACACGCTGGAGAATCCGTATTTGGATACGCTGGAGCTGGCCCGACTGGTGCATCCGGGACTTAAGAATCACCGCCTTAACACATTGGCGGATAAGTACAAGGTGCTGCTGGAAAGCCATCACCGCGCGATCGACGATACAATTGCGCTGGCGGGAATCCTGAACGGGCTCCTCAGCGACGTAGACAAAACCAAAGGCGTGAAGATGCTGGACCGTCTTAATGATTACGTGGGCATGGACCTGTCCAATACCCGTCCGTTCCATTGCGGGATTTACGCTTTGAACATGACGGGCAAGAAGAATCTGTACAAACTGGTCTCCATGTCGCATACCGAATATTTCAAGCGGGTGCCCTGCATCCCGAAATCCAAGCTCCAAGAGATGCGGGACGGGCTGCTGGTGCTGTCCGGCTGCGAAAAAGGGGAATTCTTCGAAACGGTGCTGAACAAGACGGAGGAGGAAGCCGAAGAGATTGCAGGCTTTTACGACGTTCTGGAAATCCAGCCGTTGACGATGTATATGCATTTGGTGGACAAAGGCCTGGTAGGCAGTCCCGAAGAGATCAAAACCGCGATTTCCAAAGTCGTGCGCATCGGGGAAAAGCTGAACAAGCCGGTCATCGCTACAGGGAATGTGCACTATCTGGAACCGCGGGACAAGCTGTTCCGGGACATCACCATCCATGGCATTACCGGCTTCAGCCCGCTCAAGGATATGCGCAAGCCAGACGCGCATTTTCGGACTACGGAAGAGATGCTGCAAGAGTTCGAGTTTTTGGGTCAGGACAAATGCTATGAAGTCGTGGTAACGAACACAAGCGAATTGGCCGACCGTTTTGAAGATTTGGAGCTGTTCCCGGATAAGCTGTTTACGCCGATCCTGGAGGGGGCCGACGAAGAAATCCGCAACACCTGCTACGACACGGCCAAGTCGATCTATGGGGAGAACCTGCCCGAGGTCGTTGTGGCCCGGTTGGAGAAAGAGCTGGAGCCGATTATTAGATACGGCTTCTCCGCGAACTATCTGATTTCCGAGAAGCTGGTGAAAAAATCGAATCGGGACGGCTATTTGGTTGGTTCCCGGGGTTCCGTTGGCTCCTCCGTCGTTGCGACGTTCCTCGGCATATCCGAGGTTAACCCGCTGCCAGCGCATTACATTTGCTTGAACAGCGACTGCAAGCACAGCGAATGGTTCCTGGACGGCAGCGTGCCGAGCGGATTCGACTTGCCGGACAAGGCTTGTCCGGAATGCGGAAACATGATGAAGGGCGAAGGACAGGATATCCCGTTCGAAACCTTCCTGGGCTTCAAAGGGGATAAGGTTCCCGATATCGATTTGAACTTCTCCGGCGAATATCAACCGCATGCCCATAATTTCACCAAGGAGATGTTCGGCGAGAAGAACGTATTCCGTGCCGGTACCATCGGCACCGTGGCGGAGAAGACGGCGTTCGGCTTTGCCAAGAAATACGAGGAGCACAACAACAAGCGCTGGCGTGGCGCGGAATTAAACCGGCTGGCGTCAGGCTGTACCGGCGTCAAGCGCAGCACGGGCCAGCATCCCGGCGGTATTGTCGTTGTGCCGGACTACATCGAGGTTGAAGAGATAACGCCTGTGCAGTACCCTGCCGATGATGTCAACGCGGAGTGGAAAACGACGCATTTCGATTATCATGCCTTTGAAGCGAATTTGCTCAAGCTGGATATTCTCGGACACGATGATCCGACGATGATGAGAATGCTCCAGGATTTGACCGGGGTGGACCCAACGACCATCCCGATGAACGATCCGAAAGTAATGAGCATGTTCAACTCAACGGAAGCGCTGGGCGTGAAGCCGGAGCAAATACGCTCGCCGGTGGCCACCTTCGGCGTGCCGGAGATGGGGACCAAGTTCGTGCGTCAGATGCTGGTGGAGTCGCAGCCGTCGAGTTTTGCTGACCTTTTGCAAATCTCGGGACTTTCACATGGAACCGGCGTATGGCTCGGCAACGCACAAGAGCTCATCAAGAATGGAACCTGCAACATCAAAACCGTTATCGGTTGCCGCGATGACATCATGCTGTTCCTGATTTACAAGGCCGGCATGGACGCCAGCCTCGCGTTTAAGATTACGGAAAGCGTGCGTAAAGGCCGGGGGTTGTCCCAGGAATGGATCGACGAGATGAAGAAATGCAAAGTGCCGCAGTGGTACATTGATTCCTGTCTCAAAATCCAGTACATGTTCCCGAAAGCCCACGCCGCCGCATATGTTATTTCAGCGGTGCGAACGGCTTACTTCAAGCTGTATTATCCGATTGAATACTACGCAACCTACTTCTCGGTCCGCGCCGAGGATTTTGATATCGAATTATGCTGTCAGGGTTATGAGGCGATCTATCGCCGGATTGAAGAGATCGAGCAGCTCGGATTCGGAGCGAGTCCGAAGGAAAAAGGCATGCTGCCGATTCTGGAGATGGCGCTGGAAATGACGGCAAGGGGCTTCTCATTCAAGAACATCGATTTGTATCAATCCGACGCCTTGAGATTCAAGGTGGATGGCGACTCGCTCATTCCGCCGTTCTCTGCGCTTGCGGGAATCGGCGATAACGCCGCCCGCAACATAGCCGCCGCGCGTGAATTCGGAGAATTCCTCTCCATCGAGGATTTCCAGCAAAAATCGAAGGCAAGCAAAACCGCCGTGGAGCTGTTGACCCAAATGGGATGCTTCCGCGGTCTGCCGGAGAGCAACCAGTTGTCATTGTTCTGATTCTTGTCATTCTTTCATGGCCGTGACGCCTTGACAGTCAAGGAGTCATACTTGTCACTATTACCAGACTATGTTATAATTTTTTTGGTAATCATGGAGATAAAACCGTTGTGTAAAGAGTGGGGCAACCCACTCTTTACTCTTTGGTATATAGGAAATCAACTTGGAGGTTATGTTCTTTGAGCACATCAAAGATTAAAACGACTGTGGAAGAAATGGTGCAGCCGTATTTGGACGAACACGGCTTTGAACTGGTAGATGTGGAATACGTTAAGGAAGGAAGCAACTGGTTCTTGCGCGTGTTTGTTGATAAGGACGGCGGCATTGACATTGACGATTGCGGTTTAATCAGTGAACACCTGAGCCAGAAGCTGGACGAGAACGATCCGATTCCGACGGCTTATTTTCTTGAAGTCTCTTCTCCTGGCGCGGAACGTCCCCTGAAGAAAAAAGAGGATGTTGCGAAGTCAGTCGGCAAGAACGTGTTTGTTACGGTATACGAGCCGATTAACGGGTTGAAGGAGTTTGAAGGCAAGCTGGAATCCTTTGATAACGAGGAGCTGGTCATTCAAACCGCGAAGAAGCAGCACGTGATTCCATATGCAAAAGTAGCCAGTGCCAGATTGGCCATCATTTTTTAAACGGAAGTTTTGAAAGGGGGAACCGATTTTCAATGAGTATGGATTTTATTGAAGCGATGAATGAGTTGGAAAGAGAGAAGGGCATCAGCAAGGATGTGCTGTTTGAAGCCATTGAAGCGGCACTGATCTCAAGTTACAAGCGCAATTTCAACACGGCGCAAAATGTACGGGTAGACATGAATCGCAACACGGGTGTTATCAAGGTGTTCGCACGGAAGCTGATCGTGGACGAGGTTCTGGATCCGCGCACTGAAATTTCGTTGCATGCCGCACGCGAGATCAATCCGCATTTTCAGATCGAAGATATAGCGGAAATCGAGGTTACGCCGCGTGATTTCGGACGGATCGCAGCTCAAACGGCAAAGCAGGTTGTTACCCAGCGCATTAGAGAAGCCGAACGCGGCCTGATCTACAGCGCTTTTATTGACAAGGAAGACGATATCGTTACGGGTACGCTGCAGCGTCAGGATTTGCGCAACATCTATATCGACCTTGGCAAGATCGAAGCGGCGCTGCCGCTTACCGAGCTTATGCCTAACGAGAAGTTCAAGCATGGCGACCGGATCAAAGCGTACATTACGAAGGTTGAGAACACAACCAAAGGGCCGCAGATTATGCTCTCCCGTACGCATCCGGGCCTTTTGAAGCGCCTGTTCGAGCTGGAAGTGCCGGAAATTTTCGACGGCGTCGTGGAAATTCGCTCGGTTGCGCGCGAAGCGGGATTCCGCTCCAAAATTGCGGTGTATTCCCGCAACGATGAAGTCGATCCTGTCGGCTCTTGCGTAGGGCCTAAGGGATTGCGCGTACAAACGATTGTCAATGAGCTTCGCGGCGAAAAAATCGACATCGTGCGTTATTCCGACCAGGTCGAAGAATACGTGGCCAATGCGCTGAGCCCATCCAAAGTGCTTGAAGTCCAAGTATTTGAAGATGAGAAGATGGCGCGCGTAATCGTTCCGGATTACCAACTCTCGCTGGCGATAGGGATCAAAGGCCAGAATGCTCGTCTCGCGGCGAAGCTGACCGGCTGGAAGATTGATATTAAGAGCGAAAGTCAGGCGGAGCAGGAATTTGGCAGACCGAAGTCCCAATCAGGTGAAATGCACCAGGATTCCGTCTCTGTCGATTAATTCCAAATGACGGGGGGTTGTCGTCTTGAAACAGAGAAAGATACCGCTGCGTAAATGTGTGGCGTGTCAGGAAATGATGCCGAAGAAAGAGCTCATCCGGATTGTCAGGACTCCCGATGACGCTGTCCTGATCGATCTCACCGGCAAAAAGTCGGGACGGGGAGCGTATCTATGCGGCAAGGTTTCCTGCTTCAAGCTGGCACACAAAAATAAAGCACTGGATCGAGCGTTGAAACAACATGTGAAGCCTGAGATCTATGAACAGTTGGCACAGGATTTCATCAAGGTTGAGGATGAATTCCTGGCTGCAAAAGAGAGTGCTGCCGATGATGAATAGGGCGCTTTCTCAGCTCGGCCTGGCCATGAGGGCAGGCAAGGTGGTTACCGGAGATGAGATCGTGCTCAAAGCCATCCGGTCTTCTGAAGCAAAATTGGTTATTCTGGCGGGTGACGCCTCAGATAATACAACAAAGAAGTTCCGCGACAAATGCGGTTCTTACAATATCCCTCTGGTAATCGGATTTGACCGGGAAAGTCTGGGCACAAGTGTAGGTAAACCCGAGCGGGTTGTGCTGGCAGTTACGGATCAAGGATTCGCAGAAATGATCTCCAAGAAAATGGAGACAATGTCGGAGGTGGAGTATATTGAGTAAACAGGAAAACAAAGACAATAAACTTCGAGTGTACGAATATGCTAAATCGTTGAACATGAGCAGTAAAGAAATTATCACGATACTTAAGCGTTTGAACGTTCCGGTCAATAACCACATGAGCGTAATGGAAAACGATACGGTGTCCAAGGTAGAGCAGTTCTTCAAAGATATCAAATCGAATGCGGCAGCTAAGCGGGACAGTGGCGACGCTCCCCGAACCGAGAACCGCAAACCTTCGGGTTCCGGAGCGAATGCAGCCGCATCCGTATCCCATGCTAAAACAGAAGGCACTTCCACTAACGTGAATGCAGACGGCAACCGTAATGGGCAGGACGGTATGCGTCATTCAGGACAACGAGTATCAGGACAACAAGGTCAAAGCCAGCCCAAAAAACAACAGGAAAAGCAGGTAGGTATGAATAGTAGAACGAATTCAAACACACAACAAGCTTCAGGTTCCCAGCGTCCCCAAGGAGGGCAGGATACCCGAAGAAACCAATCTGGCTCCGCACAAGGAAGCCAGCAGAATAATCGCAGCCAAGGCTCCAGACCGGGCGGCAGCACGCAGACCGGATCCCGTCCACAAGGCGGAGGTCAAGGCGGCGGGCGTCCGCAAGGCAATAATCAGGGCGGATCGCGTCCGCAAGGCAATAATCAAGGAGGAACGCGTCCGCAGGGCGGCAACAACCCAGGCGGAGCGCGTCCTCAGAGCAAGCCGGGTGGAACCGGAGGCGGATTCTCAGGATCCAATAACAGTAACGGCCAGAACCGCGGTTCCAGAAACAACAATAACAATCGTTCAGACTCCAAGCGTTTTGATGACAACCGTCAGGGAGGATTCCGTGGCAACAATCGCGGTGGCAAGAATAACCGCGGCCGGAATCAACATAATCAGCAGCCGCCTCGTGAGAAAATCGACAACACGCCGAAGAAAATTATCGTCCGTGGCAACATGACCGTCGGTGAAACGGCGAAGCTGCTTCATAAGGACGCTTCCGAAGTCATCAAGAAGCTGATTTTCCTCGGCGTGATGGCCACCATCAACCAGGAGCTGGATATCGATACGATTCTATTGCTCGCTGGCGAATTCGGTGTAGAAGTCGAAGTGAAAATTCCGGTAGAGGAAGATCGTTTTGAGACCGTTGAAGAAAACGATGCTCCGGAAGAACTGAAAGAGCGTCCACCGGTTGTTACGATTATGGGTCACGTTGACCACGGTAAAACGACGCTGCTGGATGCGATCCGTTCCACGAACGTATCTAGTGGCGAAGCTGGCGGGATTACGCAGCATATCGGTGCTTACCAAGTCGAGATCAACAACAAGAAGATTACGTTCCTGGATACACCGGGCCACGAAGCGTTTACGGCCATGCGTGCCCGTGGTGCACAAGTAACGGATATGACGATCATCGTGGTTGCGGCTGACGACGGCGTGATGCCACAGACGGTCGAAGCGATTAACCATGCTAAAGCGGCAGGTTTGCCGATCATCGTTGCCGTGAACAAAATCGATAAGCCGGACGCTAACCCGGATAAAGTGAAACAAGAATTGACGGAATACGAGTTAGTGCCTGAAGAATGGGGCGGAGATACCATCTTTGTTAACGTTTCGGCGAAACAGCGGATGGGTCTGGAAGACTTGCTTGAAATGATCCTTCTGGTAGCAGAAGTGAATGAATATAAAGCAAACCCTGATAAACGCGCGCGCGGTACCGTGATTGAAGCTGAGCTTGATAAAGGCAGAGGACCGGTAGCACGCATCCTCGTTCAGCATGGTACGTTGAAAGTGGGCGACGCCTTCGTAGCCGGCAACTGCTTTGGACGTATTCGCGCCATGGTGAACGATAAAGGCCGTCGTTTAAAAGAAGCCGGACCATCAACGCCGGTCGAAATTACCGGTTTGACTGAAGTTCCGGGCGCCGGCGATCCGTTCATGGTGTTTGAGGATGAGCGTAAAGCGCGTAATATCGCGGATAAGCGTGCGATTACCCATCGTCAATCCGAATTGAACACGAATACGCGGGTGACGCTGGATGATCTCTTCCAGCACATTAAAGACGGCGAGATCAAGGATCTTAACGTTATTATCAAAGGTGACGTGCAAGGTTCCGTCGAGGCGCTGAAAGGCTCCTTGAACAAAATCGAAGTGGAAGGCGTTCGTGTCAAGATTATCCATAGCGGTGCCGGTGCCATCACCGAATCCGATATTATTTTGGCAGCTGCCTCCAACGCGATCGTAATCGGGTTTAACGTTCGTCCTGACGTTCAAGCGAAGCAAACCGCCGAGCAGGAGAAGGTTGATATCCGTCTGCACCGTGTAATATATAATGTAATCGAGGAAATTGAGCAAGCTATGAAGGGGATGCTCGATCCGGAGTATAAAGAATCCGTGATCGGTCATGCGGAAGTCCGCAACACCTTTAAAGTGAGCAAAGTGGGTACGATTGCAGGATGTATGGTGACATCCGGTAAAATTACGCGTAACGCAGAAGCTCGCTTGATCCGTGACGGCATTGTCGTTCATGAAGGCAAGATCGATTCCCTCAAGCGCTTTAAAGATGACGCTAAAGAAGTGGCACAGGGTTACGAGTGCGGTATTACCTTGGTAGGCTATAGCGACGTCAAAGAAGGGGACGTAATCGAAGCCTTCATCATGGAGACGGTAGAGCGCTAACGAATGAGGTGATCAGACCATGGCAAAAATCAGAACTGGGCGCGTAGGCGAGCAGATTAAAAAAGAGCTCAGCCAACTGATCCAAACGGAATTGAAAGACCCGAGAATCGGTTTTATTACCGTGACCGGCGTGGATGTAACTAACGACCTTTCCCAAGCGAAGGTATACCTGAGCGTGCTCGGCGACGACGAGCAGAAGGCGGCTTCCTTGAAAGGGCTGGAGAAGGCAAGCGGCTTTCTCCGCTCCGAGCTGGGCAAGCGAATTCGTCTCCGGCATGTTCCGGAGCTGATCTTCAAATTCGACGATTCCATTGCTTATGGCAGCCATATTGAGAAGCTGCTGACCGAAATCGTGGATCGCGAAGAGAAATAGAGTAGTTTTTGTTTATAAAGGAGAGGGCGAATGCAGACCTATGAACAAGAGCTGCAGCAGGTGAAGTCGTTTCTGCTGGAGCACGATGATTATTTGGTTGTGTCGCATGTTCAGCCCGATGGAGATGCAGTCAGTTCCACCCTTGCGGTGGGCTGGCTTCTCTCATGTCTGGGCAAGAAATTCACGATGATCAACGAAGGGCCCATCCCGAAGCGCATGAAAAAGCTGTGGCATGCAGAAGACATTCTCAATCTGTCCGAACAGCAGCCGGGAAGGACGTTTTCAAACGTCATTTGCGTGGATTGCGCGGATTTCGCGAGAGTAGGTTATACGCAGCAGGTGTTTGCCGATCATGCGAGCATCGTTAATATTGACCATCATCCAACGAATGATCGTTACGGAGCCGTTAACCTGGTTGTGCCCGAGGCGGCTGCAACCGCAGAAATCCTTTATGATTTGCTGAATTTGTTTGAAATCGATTGGGATGCCGAAATCGCTACTGCGATTTATACCGGATTGTTAACGGATACTGGCGGTTTTCGTTATTCCAATACGTCGCCCAAGGTCATGAGCATGGCTTCCGATCTGTTATCCTATGGCGTGAACGGCCCTGAAATTGCGGAAACGCTGCTGGAGGAAATGACGCTGCCGCAGATGAAGGTGCTGGTTCAGGCGTTAAACACGTTGAGTCTGTCGGATGACGGTAAAATAGCCTGGGTGTACGTAACCCCCGAGCATATGGAACTATGCGGTGCCGTTAGCGAGGATCTTGAAGGGATCGTCAATTATCCCCGAAACATTCAGGGAGTCGAAGTCGGGATTCTGTTCAAATCGCTGAAATCCGGAATGGTCAAGGCGAGTTTGCGTTCAGCCGGCAAAGTGGATGTTGCCGCATTGGCCCAAATTTTTGGCGGCGGCGGCCATGTCCGGGCGGCAGGGTGCAGCATGGAAGGCTCCCTTCAAGACATCATCCCTAAAGTAGTAGAGCAGGTGAGATTAAAGCTATGACGCAATTAGAAGGCATCTTGGCCGTTCACAAACCGGCCGGATGGACCTCCCACGATGTGGTAGCCAAAGTTCGGGGAATGGTTCGTTTGAAGCGGATCGGACATACCGGGACGCTGGACCCTGAAGTGACGGGCGTGCTTCCGTTATGCTTGGGGAGAGCCACGCGGGTCGTCGAATATCTGCAGGAGCTACCTAAAGAGTATCATGCGGTCCTCCGCCTTGGATACTCGACCGATACCGAGGATATTACCGGGAATGTGGTGGAGACTGCGGATGAAGTCCGCGTGACCAGAGACGAGGCGCTTGAAGCGCTGCAATCTTTTACAGGCCAGATCTCTCAGGTTCCTCCTATGTACTCCGCCGTCAAAATCAACGGCAAACGATTGTACGAGCTTGCCAGAGAAGGCAAGACGGTGGAGCGCAAAAGCCGTACCGTAACGATTCATGAAATCGAGATGACGGACTTTGATCCGGAAGGGGAGTATACGGAAATTTCTTTCCGTGTACTGTGCTCCAAAGGTACATACATCCGCACGCTTTGTGTGGATATCGGGAGGAAGCTCGGCCTGCCATCCGTCATGGTTAAGCTGGTACGTACGATATCGGCGGGAATCACCGAGGCGCAGTGCTTGACCCTGGAGCAAATTGAGCAGTTCATGAAGGATGAAACGCTGCAATCCCGGCTTATTCCGGTGGATCAGGCGATTCATCATCTAGCAAAGCATACGGTTTCCGAAGAGAAGGCGGAGGCCGCGCTGAAGGGGCAACGTTTGTCCTCCAGGGCGGTAGAACCGGCCGTCGACAGTTCGGAGCCTATCCGTTTGTACGATATAAAGGAAAACTTTCTGGGCATCTATAAGCGTCAGGAAGAGACGGGCGCTATCGTTCCCGTGAAAGTATTTTCCTAAGCATGACTGGATTTAGTGAGTGGAGGTGAGAAATCATGAGGATTGTTTCATTATCTTATCCTGTATCTTCCGACATCGTACGAGAAGCTGCCGAGCCCAAGGTAGCGGCAATCGGCCAGTTCGACGGTCTTCACCTGGGACATGCCAGCGTGCTTTCGACCGCTGTCAACATTGCTCGGGAGAATGGAGTGCCGGCCGCGCTCATTACCTTCTATCCGCATCCGAAGGACGTGATCGGTAAGGGGAGCTATGAAGGCTATCTGACACCCCAGCCTGACAAGCAGCAGCTGCTCGAGCAGATGGGCATCGATATTCTGTACGTCGTCGAGTTCAATAAAGAATTTTCCCAAGTAAGTCCGGAAGCGTTTGTTGAAGAAATGCTCTTTCCCTTAAATCTTCAAACGGCGGTAGTCGGATTTGATTTCCGGTTCGGCCATAAAGGCGCAGGAGACGCAGTTAAACTTCAGGAACTCGGCGAAGGCAAAATGTCGGTCGTTACGGTACCGCCATTCCTGGTCGATGGCGAGAAGGTAGGAAGTTCATCCATACGGATTGCCTTAAAAACTGGACAGCTGTCGGACGCAAACCGCTGGCTCGGACGGAATTACCACATCCGGGGTACGGTCGTTCACGGGGAGAAGCGGGGAAGAAAGATCGGTTTCCCTACCGCGAACCTGGAATTGACGGACCCGTTCGTGGCGCCTGCATTGGGCGTCTATGCCGTCCGTGCCCGCACGGATAAGCATTACGACTGGATACCGGGCGTCATGAACGTCGGCGTGAAGCCGACGTTCCACGAAGGGATTACTGAACCGATCTTCGAGGTCCATCTGTTTGATTTCGAAGGGGATCTGTACGACCAGATCATGACGGTGGATATCGTTCAATATATCCGCAAGGAGCATAAATTCGAATCGGTTCAGGAGCTTGTGGAATGGATTCAGCGGGATGCCGTCGAGGCCCGCAAAATATTGAATGTCAGCGAATAAAACGTTTTGGGACAAATTGTTCGCAAACGGATTTTCTTTTTCAGGTAAAGTATGCTATACTCTTAGAGGTTGCCCGAGGATCGGGCAATTCTAACCTTGGCTTGGATGTTCGATCTCACCGTCGGTACCTGGGCCAACGGCGATTATAATGAGGGAGGTGAACAGGATGGCATTGACTCAAGAACGTAAACAACAACTGATTGACGAGCACAAAACTCATGAGTCCGATACAGGATCCCCAGAGGTGCAAATCGCTATCCTAACGGAAAACATTACGAACTTGACTGACCACTTGCGTACGCACAAGAAGGATCATCATTCCCGTCGCGGATTGTTGAAAATGGTCGGCCAACGCCGTAAGTTGCTTGCATACTTGAAAAACAAGGATGTTAAACGTTACAGTGCTTTGATCGAGAAGCTTGGATTGCGTCGCTAATCATCCATAAGATGTGCCGAAAACAGCCTGGTTGTCCACTGTCCTTCTTGGAACGACAGCGGCACAGCCGGGCTCTTTTCTAAGTATTGTACAATTTACCGTTACGAAAGCTTCCCCACAAAGTACTGCGTACGCTTCATAGCCTAAACTCCACTTTGTGGGGTTATCTTAATATAGATTCTTGATAGATGGTAGGCGTGGTCTGTTCGCTAATTTTCACTTCATGGTATAACCGGGGCAATCTATACGGAGAATGTTTTCTATACGGTTCGGGTTGTTCCTGTACATAGGTTCGTGATATTCGACCGCTTCGATGACTCTGGTTAGGAAATGTGGACAGCGTTTGGCAAAAACATGCTGATGATTAGGATTTCAAAAAAATTTATCCCCATGAGGAGGGATTACATGGAAACACGTGTTGAAATGCAGCTTGGCGGAAGACCCCTCGTGTTCGAAACAGGGCGCCTTGCGAAGCAGGCTAATGCGGCTGTTATGGTTCGTTACGGCGAAACGGCAGTCCTGTGTACGGTGACGGCTTCCAGTGAACCGAAGGATCTGGATTTCTTTCCATTGACGGTCAACTATGAGGAGCGCTTGTACGCAGTCGGTAAAATTCCGGGTGGATTCATCAAACGCGAAGGCAGACCAAGCGAGAAGGCGATTCTTGCCAGCCGTCTGACAGACCGTCCGATTCGTCCGCTGTTTCCGGAAGGATTCCGGAATGACGTTCAAGTTCTGAATCTGGTGATGAGCGTTGATCAGGATTGCGAGCCGGAAATTGCGGCCATGATCGGTACCTCCGCTGCCTTGAGCATCTCGGACGTGCCTTTTAACGGTCCGATCGGCGGCGTCGCGGTGGGTCGCGTTGACGGCAACTTTGTCGTGAACCCGAACATTGCGGAACAGGAAGCAAGCGATATTTATCTGGTCGTCGCCGGCACCAAAGATGCGATCATGATGGTCGAGGCCGAAGCGAACGAAGTTCCTGAGGAAGTCATGCTGGAAGCGATCATGTTCGGGCATGAGGAAATCAAGAAAATCGTAGCCAAGATCGAAGAGCTGGTGGCAGCTTGCGGCAAAGAGAAAATGGCGGTTAAGCTTCATGCGGTCAATGAAACCGTGAATCGCGAAGTGCGCGAATTTGCGGAAGCCCGTCTTGTTGAAGCCGTTCGCATTGAGGAGAAACACGCTCGCCAAGATGCGATTGACGCTATCAACGACGAAGCATACACCGTGTTCGAAGAGAAATACATCGAGACACCCGAGTTGTTGAAGGATGTTAAAGAGGTCCTTCACGATATCGTGAAAGAAGAAGTTCGCCGTTTGATCACGCACGATAAAGTTCGTCCGGACGGCCGCGGTCTGTCTGAGATCCGTCCTATCGATTGCGATACCAGCCTGCTGCCTAGAACGCATGGCTCCGGTCTGTTTACGCGTGGACAAACCCAGGCTCTTAGCGTATGTACACTAGGTGCTCTAGGCGATGTACAGATTCTCGATGGAATCGATCTGGAAGAGACCAAGCGCTTCATGCACCATTATAACTTCCCGCCGTTCAGCGTTGGGGAAGCGCGTCCGCTTCGCGCTCCGGGCCGTCGTGAAATCGGTCACGGTGCACTGGGTGAACGTGCATTGTCGAAGGTCATTCCGAATGAAGTGGATTTCCCGTACACGATTCGCCTCGTGTCCGAGGTGATTGAATCGAACGGTTCGACATCCCAAGCTAGCATTTGCGCAAGCACGCTTGCCATGATGGACGCAGGGGTGCCGATCAAAGCGCCTGTAGCCGGCGTAGCGATGGGCTTGATTAAAGACGGAGACCACGTTTCCATCTTGACGGACATTCAAGGGATGGAAGACCATCTCGGCGACATGGACTTCAAAGTGGCAGGTACGCCTGACGGGGTTACCGCCATTCAGATGGATATCAAGATCGACGGCATCGACCGCGCGATTTTGCAGGAAGCGCTGCAGCAGGCAAAAGAAGGACGCATGCACATCCTTGGAAAAATGGCGGAAGCCATTCAAAAACCAAGAGAAACGCTGTCCCAATATGCGCCTAAGATCATTACGATGCAGATCAATCCGGATAAAATCCGCGATGTTATCGGGGCCGGCGGCAAAATCATCAACAAAATCATCGAAGAGACCGGCGTGAAGATCGATATCGAACAAGACGGCCGCGTATTTATCGCATCGTCCAACGATGAGATGAACAAAAAGGCTCTTTCGATTATCGAAGGCATCGTGCGTGAGGTGGCTGTTGGCGAAATCTATACAGGTACTGTAAAACGGATTGAGAAATTCGGTGCATTTGTTGAAATACTGCCTAACAAAGACGGGCTTGTGCATATCTCCCAACTCTCGACTGAGCGCGTAGCGAAGGTAGAGGACGTGGTTGCAATCGGTGACGTCATTACCGTGAAGGTTACCGAAATCGACCAGCAGGGACGGATTAACCTGTCTCGCAAAGCCGTGTTGACAACCGAAGCCAGCAAGAGCGGATCTTAATTCGCGCTTGCAGGTTTAACCGCATATCGATAGAAGGAAAAGAGGCAGAACCTATCATTCTGGCTCTTTTTTGCTCATCAGACGCCGGACTTCCTATGTTCTTGCTTCGGAATAAGCATCGGGTCAGGCTTTCACGGCTTAAGGCCTCATGTTTCGGTACATATTTCCGTCAGATCGCACATAAAATGGGACAAAGCTTCTCTAGGGAGGATGGATATGCCCATGAATGGAAAAAAGATGGCCGTGCTGCTGACCGGTGCCGCAATGGTGTCGGCTGTTGCTGTGTTCAGCGGGGCTTGGAAATACGTATCGGGGCTGGAGAACAAACCGGAGGCGCATCTCGTCAGTGGTTCAGAGACGGCAGTGGATCTGGATTTATTGGGTCAAATTGAAGCCGCTGCGGCTAAATCGCGTATCGAGCCGGTGGATGCCAGGGTGGACTCGGTGTGGAAAGCGATTCCCGGATACAATGGACTCGAAGTCGATATCGAAGCTACATATCAAGCAGCATCGTCGAAGAAACGTAAAGCCGGCGATGCCATTCCCTATGTTTACCGGCAGATACCGGCTAAAGTCACGCTCGATGATCTGGGGGAACAACCGATCTATCGAGGGAATCCCAACAAGCCGATGGTATCGATGATGATTAACGTGGCGTGGGGGAATGAATTTCTGGTGCCGATGCTGAATACGCTCGATGCGGAGAAGGTGAAAACTACGTTTTTCCTGGATGGCAGCTGGCTGAAGAAAAACCCGGAGCTGGCCGCCGAGATCGTGAAACGAGGCCATGAGGTGGAGAATCATGCCTTTACGCATCCGAACATGAGCCGTCTCAGCAAGGAACGGGCGGAGATGGAAATCGCAAAGACGCAGGATCTGCTTAAAGAAAGCCTTGGCGTAGTAAATAAGTGGTTTGCACCGCCTTCCGGCGATTTCAATCAGCAGACCGTATCCATTGCGCATGCAAGAGGATTGAAGACGGTGCTGTGGACGCTTGACACGGTCGACTGGAAGCATCCGGCGCCGGATGCCGTCGTTCAGAAGATTACGTCGAAGGTGGAGCCGGGATTTTTGATATTGATGCATCCAACGGACTCCTCTTCCCAAGCATTAAAAGGAATGATTGACGGAATACGGGCCAAGGGACTGGAGATCGGGACCGTCAGCCAGACGCTTTCACCGGAGCGAATCATGCCAAAGGGAAGTTGAGCCGCATGGTAAAGTTTGATAGAATGAATGGATGGCATGAGGCTGATTGTCAGCCGAAGTGAGCCTTTGATGGAACAGTTAGGGGGGCCTATTCGTGAAAAAAATACAATTGTCTAACGGCCTAAGAGTGGTTATGGAGCAAATCCCGACAAGTCGTTCGGTTTCATTCGGCATTTGGGTGAAAACCGGATCCCGCAATGAATCGGAAGACATCAACGGGATTACGCATTTTATAGAGCATATGATGTTCAAAGGGACGGAGCGCTTTGACGCCCGTGCCATTGCTGAAGAATTTGATGCCATCGGCGGTAACGTCAACGCTTTTACGTCCAAGGAATATACGTGTTATTATGCCAAGGTGCTGGATGAGCATTTTCCGATTGCCGTTGACGTGCTGTCCGACATGTTTTTCAATTCGAAGCTGGATGCGGGCGAGTTAGCCAAGGAGAAGAATGTCATTCTTGAAGAGATTGCGATGTATGAAGATACGCCGGATGATCTGGTTCATGATCTAATGTCGTTGTCAGTGTACGGTGACCACCCGCTTGCTTATCCGATTCTCGGCACGAAGGAGCGGCTGGAATCGATGGATTCGCAAGCGCTGAGATCCTACATGGACCGGCACTATACCATTGAGAATACGGTGATTGCCCTGGCCGGCAACATCAATGATGAAGTGATTGCGTTATTGGAGCGCCATTTTGGCGGCTTTGCGAACCATGGAACGTCGGAGCCGCTGGCGGTACCGGCCTTTTTGGACGGCGTGCAGTTCCGCAAGAAGAAAACGGAGCAGAATCATATCTGCATGTCGTTTCCCGGCTGCTCGATCGGCGACGAGCTTCAGTATGCGATGGTTTTGCTGAATAACGCCATTGGCGGCGGCATGAGCTCACGCTTGTTTCAGGAAATTCGGGAGAAGCGCGGGCTGGCGTACTCGGTATATTCATACCACAGTTCCCACGCGGATAACGGCATGTTTACCATCTATGCAGGAACAGCGCCCAAACAGACAAAAGAAGTGCTTCAGCTGACCACGGAAATGCTTCATGATTTGGCACAGAACGGGATGACGGAGGAAGAGCTGCGCAAAGGAAAGGAACAATTGAAGGGCAGTCTCATCCTAAGTCTGGAGAGCACAAGCAGCCGCATGAATCGCTTGGGCAAGAACGAATTGATGCTGGGCCGCCATTTCAGTCTGGACGAGATCATTAAACGGATCGAACAGGTCGACATGAAGGATGTCAACGCCGTTCTTGACCGTATGTTTGGGACTCCATATGCACTAGCGATGGTAGGAACTTCAGATAAAGCACTGAATGTACTTAGGAGGAATGAATTTGTTGCACTACGTTCAAATCAATAGATTGCCAGGAAATGAAGATGTGAAACTTCCGGTGAAAATGTCCGAGCTGGCCGCGGGTTTCGACCTGCACGCTGCCGTTCAAGAGCCGGTGGTGCTAAACCCGGGTGAACGCAAATTAATCCCGACCGGTTTTGCGATTGCCATGCCGGCCGAGCTTGAGGCGCAAATCCGTCCGCGCAGCGGTCTTGCCTACAAACATGGCATTACTTGCCTGAATGCTCCGGGTACGATTGACGCCGATTATCGCGGGGAAGTCAAGGTGCTGCTTGTCAATTTGGGACAGGAGCCTTTTGCGATTGAGCGTAATGAGCGGATTGCCCAAATGGTGTTCAAATCCGTGCCCGCCGTAGAATTCACGGAAGTTGACGAACTGTCCGATACGGTACGCGGGGCGGGCGGATTCGGTCATACCGGCAAATAAACCATACCATGGAAGCTTAAGGGTATCATCAGGATCATGATATCAGCATGAACACCGCTCCGGTTGAAACGGAGCGGTGTTTTTTTTCGTTGGTCTTCAAGCAGGATGGACATGGAGCCGGACTTATCTCTCCTAACGTTATTTACTGCGTTAAGGCGGTAGTTTAAGGGAAATGCGCTCACCTCCCCATAGGCGGCAGCATAAGATGCTTTATACGTTGGTTTGAAGAAAGGAGCGAGGCCTTCCATGCTGACTGGAGTCCGGACCGTCTTTGTTGGAGGAGACGCAAGGCAAATTGAAGTGATTCGCAAATGCGCTGAGATGGATGCCTCCGTCATGATCGCCGGGTTTGAGAAACTGCAGGATTCTTTTCAGGGAGTGACTCGCGAGCCGCTTACGCCAGAGCTGTTATCGGACGCCGATGCTCTGATCCTGCCTGTAGTGGGATGTGATGATGAGGGACGTGTCAGCGCGCTATTCTCGGAAGGGCCGCTGCGACTGCAGGAAGAACATATCGCGGCGATGCCCGGACATGGAGTGATCTATACAGGCATGGCGAAACCCTATTTGCGCTCGCTATGTGACAAATATAAGATCAAGCTGGTAGAGATATTGGAGAGGGACGATGTGGCTATTTATAATTCCATTCCGACCGCCGAAGGCGCACTCATGATGGCGATCCAAAACACGGATTTTACGATCCACGGATCTACAAGCATGGTGCTCGGCATGGGACGGACCGGATTTACAATGGCTCGCAGCCTGCAGGGACTGGGTGCCAAAATTCGGATGGGGGTACGTAAATCGGAGCACTATGCAAGAGCTGAGGAAATGGGCTGGAAGCCCTTCCTGGTAAGGGATCTGGGTTCTTATGTGTCGGATATTGACTTGCTTTTTAACACGATTCCAACTATGATAGTCACAGCACAAATCATCTCGAAAATGCCTCGGGAGGCTGTCATTATTGACCTTGCCTCCGCACCCGGCGGATGCGATTTTCGCTATGCCGAGAAACGGGGTATCAAAGCCATGCTCGCACCCGGACTACCCGGAATCGTGGCTCCAAAAACAGCCGGCATCATCATGGCCAACACGCTGGTGGAGCTGATTTCTGAAGAAATCAAGATTCGGGGGGATGCGTAAATGAATTGGAATGGAATTACAGTGGGTTATGCCCTGACAGGATCGCACTGCACACTCGAAGAAGTGATGCCGCAGATCCAGCGATTCAAAGACGGGGGAGCGAATGTGGTGCCGATTGTATCGAGCACCATCATGACGACCGATACCCGATTCGGCACATCGGAAAATTGGCAGAAACAGTTGAAAGATATAACCGGGAATGATATTATTTCTACAATTGTGGAGGCGGAACCGCTGGGCCCATCCAAGCTGCTTGACGTCCTGGTTATCGCCCCTTGCACGGGAAACACGACCAGTAAGCTGGCCAACGCGATGACTGACAGTCCTGTCTTAATGGCAGCCAAGGCGCAGATGAGAAATTGCAGACCGCTGGTGCTGGCGATCTCAACGAATGACGGCCTTGGACTGAATGCGGCCAATATCGCGAAGCTGCTGGTTACCAAAAACATATATTTCGTCCCTTACGGACAGGATAATCCGCAGCAGAAACCGAACTCGCTTGTCGCCAAAATGAATCTGATTCCGGAAGCTTGTTATGCGGCATTGGAAGGGAAACAGCTCCAGCCGATGATCGTTGAATATTCTCGATAAATTTACAGAGAACGGTTATACCCTGGAAGAAATGAAGATGGTCCGCGAGACCAAAAAAATGATGGGCGACGAATCCATTGAAGTGACGGCTGCTAGTGTACGCATCCCGGTCGTTAACGGGCATTCGAAATCCATGTACGTTGAATTCAAGAAGGACTATGATCTGGATTTCATCGCTAGATCATCTTCTGAAGGGTGCAGCATGGAAATGCTGTGCTAATCGCAGAAATCATCATCAACAACGGAACGGCCAGGCTTAATAGCCGGCCGTTTCAGTCGGTCGGCCCGCAATTTACGTCTCCTGGGCATATATAAACGGAGGAATATTTTATGCGCATCTTAGTTCAAAAATTCGGCGGCACCTCATTGTCTACACCGCAAGCAAGAACCCATGTTATTGGGCACATCCAGCGTGAACTGGCCAATCACTACCAATTGGTCGTGGTCGTATCGGCTATGGGACGCAGAGGGGAGCCTTATGCGACAGACACGCTCCTGGACTGGATCGGGCATAACGGAAACGCGCTTCCAGACAGAGAACGGGATCTGCTGCTCTGCTGCGGTGAAATTATCTCGGCTTCAACGCTGTGCAGTCTCCTTCAGCATGAGGGGATAACAGCAACGGTGCTGACGGGTGCACAAGCCGGATTTCTCACAGACGATCACTTCGGAAATGCACGTATCAAGGACGTAAAACCTGAACGGGTTTTGAAAGAGTTGGAGAGTCATCAGGTTGTCATCGTAACCGGCTTTCAGGGGCAGACCGATTCCGGCGACTTTACCACGCTGGGCAGAGGCGGAAGCGATACTTCGGCTACAGCGCTCGGTGCCGCGCTTCGCGCGGAAATGGTAGATATCTACACGGATGTCAACGGCATTCTAACGGCGGATCCCCGCATCGTCGAGGATGCGAAGCCGCTTAGTTACGTGAGTTACACGGAGATTTGCAACATGGCTCATCAAGGGGCAAAGGTCATTCATCCTAGAGCGGTTGAGATTGCCATGCAATCCCAAATTCCGGTCAGAGTGCGGTCGACCTTCTCGGATAATGAGGGCACGCTGGTAACCCAGCCTGAAGGCTTCAGAGATATTCAATCCGGAATCGTGGACCGCTTTGTGACGGGAGTTGCCTATGTAAGCAACATAACGCAAATCTCGGTGGAATGCGATCGCACGGAAGGTCTTCAACTGAAGGTATTTAAATCGATGGCCGAGCATTCCATCAGCGTGGACTTTATTAATGTTACCCCTACCGGAGTGCTTTATACGGTGTTTGACAGCGATTCGGAGAAGGCGATCGAAGTTCTGCAGAGCCTGGACCTGAAACCGAAAAGCTTATCCGGCTGTGCCAAAGTGTCCGTCATTGGCGGCGGCATCAACGGCGTTCCGGGCATCATGGCCAAAATCGTGGAATCCTTGAGCGAGCACGACATTCCGATTCTGCAATCCGCGGATTCGAATACGACGATATGGGTACTGGTTAAAAAAGAGGATATGGCTCAAGCGCTGCGCGCACTTCATCATAAATTTGAGCTTCACCGATAAAGTTACTAAAGACGGATATTCCCTTAAAACGTTTGATAGGAAATAATATAGATAAGATTACTTACGAAGGAAGCATTCCCGCGCGGGAATGCTTTAAGGAGGAATCATTGTGGATTTCGGAAGACTGATTACGGCTATGGTAACCCCTTTTGATCAGAACGGCCAGATCAATTGGGACGAGACTGCGAGATTGATTGAGCACCTGATTGTGGAACAGAAGTCGGATTCCCTGGTCATTGCTGGAACGACCGGCGAATCGCCAACGCTTAGCGAAGACGAAAAGCTTGAATTGTTTAAGTTCGCTGTGAAACAGGCGGGCGGACGGAGCAAGATCATCGCAGGCACCGGCAGCAACAATACGTCACATTCTGCAGAATTGACGAAAAAAGCCGAAAGCTGCGGCGTTGACGGCATTTTGCTTGTTGCACCCTACTACAACAAGCCGAACCAGGAAGGACTCTACCAGCATTTTAAGGCGATTGCCGAGGCAACCTCCTTGCCCGTCATGCTGTATAATGTGCCTGGAAGAACGGGCATAAGCCTAAGCACGTCCACCACTTTAAGGCTGGCACAAATTCCGAACATCGTTGCGACCAAGGAATGCGCTTCGATTGACCAGGTTACCGGCATTGCCGCAGGTGCTCCCGAAGGATTCATTGTATATTCCGGCGACGATTCCGCGGCATTGCCTGCATTGTCGGTAGGTGCTTATGGGATCGTAAGCGTGGCCAGCCATATTGCAGGTGCCCGCATGAAGGACATGATCGAAGCCTACGTGGAGGGGAACGTGAAGGAAGCTGCCAAGCTTCATCAATCCTTATTCCCGCTGTTCAAAGGCCTCTTTGAATGTCCTGACCCGCTTCCGAATCCTGCGGCGGTAAAATTCGCTTTGAACGAACGCGGCTATCAAGTCGGCGGGGTTCGCCTGCCGCTCGTTGCTCCAAGCGAGAACGAGGCTGCTTTTATCCGTAATATGCTGTCTTCCTTGTAAGCTGCCGCTTACCTATTTTCAGGGCCACTGCCTTCATCGAAGGCGGTGGCTTTCTTCGTTTTAAACCCTTCTGATTCTGGGCATCCTATGGCTCACGAAGGTGGCTGACTTGTGTTTTCACTTTTTCATCATGTATAATGAATTCAAGTGACTGGGTGCGGTATTTTTTTGAAATTTAATATAACAATGGTACGACGTCCAAAACTATAGGAGGGTTAGATACATTTGTCTAAGAAAATAAGCAGCGATAAACTATCGATTTTTGCCTTGGGCGGCGTCGGTGAAATCGGGAAGAACATGTATGTCATCCAGTATGCAGGCGACATCGTTGTCGTGGATGCGGGATTGAAGTTCCCAGAAGAAGATATGCTTGGGATTGATATTGTTATTCCTGATATTAGCTATTTAACGGAAAATCGCGACAAAGTGAGAGGGATTTTGCTGACTCACGGTCACGAGGACCATATCGGCGGCCTCCCTTACGTATTGAAACACCTGAACGTTCCTGTATACGGAACGAAATTGACGCTCGGATTGGTGGAAAACAAGCTCAGAGAAGCGAATTTGCTTGGTGAGACGAAACGGATTCTGATCCATGCGGATTCGGAAGTTCAACTCGGAAACACATTGAAAGCGACCTTCTTCAAAACCAATCACAGCATTCCGGATTCCGTGGGGATCTGTATCGAAACGCCGGAAGGCAATGTGGTGCACACGGGTGACTTTAAGTTTGACCATACTCCGGTCAATGACCAGTATGCGGATCTGCAGCGTATGGCTGAGATCGGAAGCAAGGGAGTATTGGCACTTCTGTCGGACAGTACAAACGCAGAGCGCCCCGGCTTTACGCCTTCCGAGAAAAACGTAGGCATCGTGCTGGAAGACATCTTCCGCAAAGCCGAACAGCGGGTTGTAGTTGCAACGTTTGCATCGAACGTACACCGTATTCAACAGGTTGTCAACGCAGCCGAGTCCACCGGCCGCAAAATAACGGTAATCGGCAGAAGCATGGTTAACGTTGTGTCCATTGCCGCAGAGCTTGGATACCTGCACATTCCGGACGGCATGCTGATCGAACCCGAAGAGGTAAATAAAATGGCAGCGGACCGCGTTGTCGTATTGTGTACAGGCAGTCAGGGAGAACCGATGTCAGCGCTCACGCGCATGGCACGTTCCACCCACCGCAAGGTGGACATTCTGCCGGGAGATACGGTCATCATCGCAGCGACTCCAGTACCTGGAAATGAGAAGTACGTGGGTCGTACGATCGATGAGTTGTTCCGTCTTGGAGCAGACGTCATTTACAGCGGATCCAATTCGGGCGTCCACGTGTCGGGTCACGGTAGCCAGGAAGAGCTTAAGCTGATGCTGAATCTGATGAAACCGCAATTTTTCATCCCTGTCCATGGCGAGTACCGGATGCAGCGCCGTCATGCCCTGCTTGCGGAATCCGTTGGCGTGGATCCGGACAACATCTTTATTACCGATATCGGAGAAATTGTTGAGATTCAAGGCGGCTCGGCCCGCAAAGCCGGCAAAGTGACTGCCGGCAATGTGCTGATTGACGGACTTGGCGTTGGGGACGTAGGGAACATCGTACTGCGCGACCGTAAGCTTCTGTCCCAGGACGGAATTCTGGTCGTTGTCGTTACGTTGAGCAAACAAAACGGCTCCATCGTTTCCGGTCCCGATATTATTTCCCGTGGATTCGTATACGTACGAGAATCCGAAGGGCTTCTGGATGAAGCCAACCGTATCGTTTCCAGCACGCTTCAGAAGCTGATGAGCGAAAACGTGAATGAATGGGCGTCACTGAAGACCAGCGTGAAAGACGCTTTGGGACGCTTCTTGTATGAACAAACACGTCGCAGACCGATGATCTTGCCGATCATCATGGAAGTCTGATACGAGACAATACAATAAATCAGGCACACAGTCGCCCCTTTTTCGCAGGTAATAATTGGACGGTTTCCGCGAAAGAGGGGCTTTTTATATGGAAATCATGAAACTTCTCCCGATTGGTTCGGCAGGAGTTTTTTTGTTTGTTATGGGCAAGGCCTAATGCCGAATGCTCTGCACAAGCATAAAAAAGCCGCGTCATTTGCCATACTAAGGGTTAGCTATGTGTTTGTTGCAGCAGCTAGACATTAAGAATATAAAGGCAGGGATGCGCGATGGACAACGAACAACGGATGACGGGCAACAGAAAAGCGGGGTGGACCGGCGAGACGGAGGCGCCTCCGGTCGTTCCGACCGAGGAAGGCAAGAAAGCGGCTGTGACGGAAACCATTCAGCAGCTGGGACAGACGGGGCTTCCGACCGGCGGAGAATCCAACGTCTTTTGCATGACGATTATTGGGCAAATCGAGGGTCATCTCGTGCTGCCGCCGCAAAATAAAACGACCAAATACGAGCATATGATTCCACAGCTAGTGGCAGCCGAGCAAAATCCGCGAATCGAAGGACTCTTGATCATTCTGAATACCGTTGGCGGCGATGTGGAAGCAGGGCTTGCCATTGCCGAAATGATTGCATCGCTCAGCAAACCGACGGTAACGGTGGTCATAGGAGGGGGTCATAGCATCGGCGTGCCTATCGCTGTTGCCGCAGACCATTCGATTATCGCAGAGAGCGCAACGATGACGATTCACCCGATTCGCATGAGCGGGTTAGTCATTGGCGTGCCGCAAACCTTCGAATACATGGAGAAAATGCAGGAACGCGTCGTGCGCTTTGTGACGAGCCACTCGGGGATCACGGAGGAACAGTTCAAGGATCTGATGTTCAAGACCGGCGAATTGAACAGGGATATCGGTACTGCGGTTTCGGGTGCAGACGCCGTAAAGTATGGCCTTATGAACGAAGTGGGTGGAATCGGACAGGCATTAAGCCGATTGAACAGCATGATCGCCGAGCGTAAAACGATTCAGCCCGGGGGGATTACGCAATGACTTGGTACAGCGTCATGCCCTTGGATCCGACCATCGGGATCCTTCAAGTGGAGCCGGAGGTCATGTCCAGGGAAGTTCGAGTCGATGGCATTTTGATGGAAGTGAAGCCAGTAACGGAAGATCAGGCGAAAATCGTTCGTTTATTGGACTGCGGGCTTCATGATTACTTGAACCCGCGCTACGCGCCAGGGACGATGATTCGCTATATTCCGACCGTCGAAAATGAGGCTAAAGGCTGAAAACAGAACATAGGTACGCCACCGAATATTATGCTATAATATGGATTCGGGGGTGACACATTTGGCAAAGCGGAAAAGAAAGAAGAAGGCAGCCTTTGCAGCCGTATTGAAATATGAAATTTATGGAATTGTATTGATGACACTCTCGGTCATCGCGTTATCCGGAGAAGCACCGGTGGGGCGTTCCCTGTCCAAGATGTCGGGATATCTGCTGGGTAAGTATTATTTTATCATCCCCCTAATCGGCATTTATTACGGGTTAATGGTGATGATTCACCGGAAATGGCCCAAACGGTGGAACAGCAGGCGTACCGGTGTCCTTCTCCTGGTATTATCGCTCACCTTAATGAGCAGTATTGCAGGTCTGGAGTCCAAATTGGCTCCGATCGGTCAATTGAATGCATCGAGTGCGATGAGCCAGATACATAGTGATTTGCAGGGCGAGCTCCTTCATGCCGGGGCGGATGACGGACGTCATCCCGTCATGGGCCGGGATATCAGCGGGGGTTATGTTGGAGCCTTGCAGTTTGCCCTCTTGTTGATGCTGTTCGGCAGCATCGGGGCAAAGTTGATTGTGATTGTCATGCTGTTTATCAGCTTCATGCTGATTACGAATCTGTCCTATGTTGATTTAATGCGGATGTTCCGCGTCAGGGTTGTGAAAGCCGGGGAACGAATCCAAAAGAAAATGAACAGCCAGCAGACGAAATCAAAGGCGGCGGCGAAGGCAAGCGCCAAGGAGCAACGCATACAGCTGCCGGAGGATCTGGATGAAGACGATGACCTCGACGATATGGAAGGCATGCGGCTGCCGAAGCGTAAAGCGCCGCAATTCTTCCAACTGTTTGGTTCCAAGGGCAACAAGCGGAACGAAGCCGCAGAAGAGGCAGAGGATGTTATGGATGAGTCGGCTCCGCTATTTACGGTTGGCAACGGACATGGTGAGCATGATGAGGGCGAGGTCGTCCTGTTCAGCCGAGCGGATCAATCGGAGGAGGGGACGGATGCTGCATTTTCTGCACCGGATCCTGTGCCTTCTTCGCCGATTATTCGCGATTTCTTTGAGCAGGTGAAGCAAGAAGGTCGATTGGATGACGATCAAGACGATCACGAAGCGGTGATGCCTCCGGCACATGAGGACCCTTCGGGGAACGCGGCATCAAGTTCGGATGCCATGGTTGACCCAGAGACGCTGAACGGCGGGACGAATTCAGCTGTTATGGCGGATACTGGGGGGCAAGAAGGATCGGCACCGGCAGCGCCTCCGGCTCAGCCGCCCAAGCCGTACAAGCTGCCTCCGTTCCGGCTGCTGTCCAAACCGAACAACGGCGGCAAGGGTGGAGACCAGAACGATTACATGCAGACAGCGCGAAAGCTGGAGGCCACGCTGGAAAGCTTTGGCGTTCGGGCCAAGGTTCTGGAGGTTGTCCGGGGTCCGTCGGTAACCCGCTATGAAATTCAGCCGGACATCGGCGTCAAGGTCAGCCGGATCGTGAATCTGACCGATGATATCGCACTCGCGCTTGCGGCCAAGGATATTCGGATGGAGGCGCCGATTCCAGGCAAGTCCGCCATCGGGATCGAAGTGCCGAACAATGAAGTTTCGCTCGTCACCATGCGAGAGGTTATGGAAACGCCGACGTTCCAGGACGCGGAATCGAAGCTGTCGATTGCGTTCGGCCGCGATATTTCGGGCCAGACGATTGTCGGTAATTTGGCACGGATGCCCCATCTCCTGGTTGCAGGCGCCACGGGTTCCGGTAAATCCGTATGCATCAACGGCATTATTACCAGCATCCTGTATAAAGCGAAGCCGGATGAGGTTAAGTTCCTGATGGTTGATCCGAAGATGGTCGAACTCAATGTCTATAACGGGATTCCGCATTTGATGGCGCCGGTGGTAACCGACCCGAAGCGGGCCTCCTTAGCGCTTAAGAAAATCGTCGTGGAGATGGAGAAGCGGTATGAGCTGTTCTCCAAGTCGGGAACGCGGAATATTGAGGGCTACAACAATCTGATGAAGGATAATCTGCCTGCGGTATTGCCGTATATCGTTGTCATCGTGGACGAGTTGGCCGATTTGATGATGGTTGCAGCCAACGACGTGGAGGATGCGATTACGCGATTGGCCCAGATGGCGCGTGCAGCCGGTATCCATCTGATTATCGCGACGCAGCGTCCGTCGGTCGACGTTATCACCGGGGTC
The DNA here is from genome assembly GCF_038007545.1 of Bacillus sp. FSL K6-6540. Classification (NCBI taxonomy): domain Bacteria; kingdom Bacillati; phylum Bacillota; class Bacilli; order Caryophanales; family Bacillaceae; genus Bacillus; species Bacillus sp. FSL K6-6540. Next base: position 4,731,894 of record NZ_JBBOXH010000001.1, on the reverse strand, counting down.
ATTAAAGCGAACATCCCGTCGCGTATTGCCTTTGGCGTGTCTTCCCAGGTCGATTCCCGAACCATTCTGGATATGGCGGGCGCCGAGAAGCTGCTAGGCCGCGGGGACATGCTGTTTATGCCGATGGGCTCCTCCAAGCCGATCCGCGTTCAGGGAGCCTTTATGAGTGATCATGAGGTTGAGAACATCGTGGATTTCGTCCGGGATCAAGGACAGGCGGAGTATGACGAGTCGTTGGTGCCTGAAATAGAGGAATCTGCAGGCGCGGACGAAGAAGAATTGGATGAGTTGTATGAACAGGCGGTGACCATCGTATTGGAAGCTAAGCAGGCATCCGTATCGCTGCTGCAGCGGAGAATGCGTGTAGGCTACACCCGCGCCGCCCGCCTCATCGATTCCATGGAAGCGCGCGGGGTGATCGGTCCTTATGAGGGCAGCAAGCCGCGGGAAGTGCTGATGTCCATTGAGCAATATCAGCAGCAGCAGAATCGAATCAGCTAAGCGGCTCATTGTATGATCACCAACTAAAAAAGGAAGCGAACAACCCTGGACTCCTGGTGGCTCGCTTCCTTTTTTGCATGTTCAGGGGACGCTGTTGATTTTGCGATATTGGCTTGCCGTCATGTTCATGATTTTTTTGAAGGTCCGGTCAAAATGGGTGAGGCTTTCGAAGCCGATCGATTCGGCGATGTCCACGATTTTCAGATCCGTATCCGTCAGAAGGCGCTGCGCCTCGCGAATCCGGGTGAGGTTGAGGTAATTAATGATGGTAAATCCCGTAATCTCTTTGAAGATCCGGGACAGGTAGAACGGACTGATGTAGAAGGTTTCGGATAATCCCTGCAGCGTGATTTTGTCTGCGTAGTGGACGTGAATAAACTTCACCACGTCCGTGATTTTCTGATGGAGCGGATTCATGGAGACGTTGGCAGGCAGCGAGGCGGAATGGGTTAATCGATAGGTTTTGATTAATAACTCCGTAAGCAGCACCTGGAGCATATGCTCATACGAAGCGGAGCGTTCCCGGATCTCATCGGCCATTTTATTCAGAATTTGCATGATGATGGCCTGCTCCGGCACGGTTAAACGCAGCAGCGGCCGATCCTGGTTAAACATGCCGAGCAATCCCGATGCCAGCAAGGGATGGCCTTTGCCGAGAAAGGAATCGCTGAAATTAATGACGATACGCTCATGCTCCGGGTCTCCATGGCCCGAGGTTTTATGGACATCGAATTTATTGATGAGAATCAGATCCCCCGCCCGTATGGAGTACAGCTTCTCTTTGATAAAATAATGGCGTTCTCCCGAAACCAAATAGTAGATTTCGTAAGTTCCGTGATAATGGTTATTCCGTTCAAAGGGCTTCGTGCGGTGAATGCGATGATAGTAAAATTCTCCTTCTTCTTCTCCGTAGGATACGGTGTGGGTTTCGCTGGATATGACAATCGCCCCCGCTTCGTTCAGATCATAACATTTTGGAGCTATTCCAATATATACAGCTATATTGTATCAACTTCTTCTTGCTAAACAAAGCAAGATATGTTGAATAATCCTCGATATTCGCAATAAACGTGAAGAAATCCAACTGATGATGCCGTAACATAGTAGATAATCTACAGAAACGGACGGTGAAATCATGAGACCTTTTATGGATGAACATTTTTTGCTTCATAACGAGACTGCTCGCATCTTATACCACGATTATGCTAAAGCCATGCCAATCATCGACTACCACTGTCATTTGAGTCCGCAAATGATCGTTGACAATCACCGGTTCGAGAACTTAACGGAAGCCTGGATTAACGGTGACCACTATAAATGGCGGGCGATGCGTGCTGCAGGCGTGGAAGAGGCCTACATCACGGGAGAGCCGGGCGTGAACGATTATGACCGCTTCTTGGCATGGACCCGCACCGTGCCCATGACGATTGGCAACCCCTTATTCCATTGGTCGCATTTGGAGCTGCAAAGGCTGTTCGGCATATCGGATATCATTCAGGAAAAGAATGCTCCGCGAATTTGGGAGGCGGCAAACAAGCGTCTCCAGGAACATGATTTTACGACCAGGGGGTTGATTACGTCAAGCAACGTGAAGGTCGTGTGTACGACGGATGACCCGGCGGATAGCCTGGAATATCATATCAAGCTGGCAGAGGAAGGCGATGCCGGATTTCAGATGCTCCCGTCGTTCCGTCCGGACAAGGGGCTGGAGATTAACCGGGAGACGTTCGTTCCTTGGGTGAAGTTGCTCGCCGAGCGAAGCCGGATCGAGATAGCGGATTATCCGGCATTTCTGGCAGCGCTGGAGCAGCGGGCGGAATTTTTCCATTCGGTTGGCGGCAGGGTATCCGATCATGCGCTGGATTACGTGCCTTATCGAGAGGTCAGCGAGGCGGAGGCGGGCGACATTTTCATGAAAGCGCTTCAAGGGGAGAGGGTTTCCCGGGAAGAAGAGGAACAGTTCAAGACGCATACGCTGCTTCATCTCGGCCGTGTCTACGCCAGGCTCGGCTGGGTCATGCAGTTCCATATCAATGCCCAACGCAACAACAACACAAGGATGTTCCGACAATTGGGTCCGGATACCGGTTATGATTCGATTCACGATAGTCCGATCGCCGTACCGCTCGTTAAGCTGATGGATCGGCTCGATCAAGAGTCAGCGCTTCCGAGAACGATACTCTATTCGCTCAACCCCAGCGATAACGATATCCTTGCTGCACTAATCGGGAGTTTTCAAGGGGACGGCATTCCGGGCAAAATCCAGTTCGGCTCGGCGTGGTGGTTCAACGACACCAAAGACGGCATGGTCGAGCAGATGAGCAAACTCGGCAATATGGGCCTGTTGAGCCAATTCGTCGGGATGCTGACCGATTCCAGAAGTTTTTTGTCTTACACCCGGCATGAGTATTTCCGCCGTATTCTTTGCAATCTTCTCGGCGAGTGGGTTACGCGGGGCGAAGCGCCGGATGATCTTCCGTGGCTCGGAGGCATCGTGCAGGATATTTGTTACAACAACGCCGAGCGTTATTTCCGGTTTGGCCAGACGGAAGGGAGATAAACCATGGGTACGAGCACGGACCGAAGCGGGTCGTTGAAGTTGGTCGGACGGGAGTTTCTCCAGCGGCAGGATATACGCCAGGACTCGGAGATGTTGGACTTCCCCGTGAAGGTGCTGCAAATCGGCGAAGGTAATTTTCTCAGGGGCTTTTTCGATTGGATGATCTATGAATGCAACCGGCAGGGGCTGTTTCAAGGGAGCGTCGCGGTCAGTCAGCCAAGACCCGGCGGAAGGCCCAAGCTGGAGCAGCTGCGGGACCAGGAAGGGATATACGGCCTGCTGACCCGAGGTCTGCAGGATGGACGAAAAGTTGAGGAGGAGCAGTGGATTCCGGTGTTCTCGAAGATCGTGGATCCCTATGCGGAATGGGAGAACTTCTTAAGGATCGCCGAGTTGGATTCCCTGGACATCATCGTTTCCAATACCACCGAGGCGGGCCTCGATTATCAGCGCAGTGAATGGAATCCGGACGAACCGGTGTTGTCGTATCCCGGCAAGCTGACCATGCTGCTGTACCGGCGTTATAAGCATTATGAGGGCTCGCCGGACAAGGGCTTGATGATATTGCCCTGCGAGCTTCTGGAGCGAAACGGGGACATCTTGCGATCCATTGTTTTGCGGCATGCCCAGGATTGGGGGCTTTCGCCCGCCTTTCAGAGCTGGGTGGCGGAGCATAATCTGTTTCTGAACTCTCTTGTAGACCGGATCGTAACCGGTTATCCGGAAGAAGCGGAGCGTTATTTTGACAAATGGGGTCATCAAGACCGATTGCTCAACACGGCCGAGCCCTATTATTTCTGGGCGATTGAGGGCGATCCGTCACTGGAGTCCAGATTGCCTCTACGGTCGGCGGGCCTTCAGGTAAGCTGGGTATCCGATCTGACTCCGTATCAGGTTAGAAAAGTAAGGATCTTGAATGGAACGCATACCCTTATGGCTTCGATAGGCCTGCTCCATGGCTTGAACGAAGTGAAGGAGATGACGGAAAGTCCTGAATGGGGTGGCCGCATCCGAAACGCGATGCTCGAGGAAATCGTCCCGGGGGTGCCCCTCCCGCCGGAAGAGGTTGCAGCATATGCCGAAACCGTGTGGGAGCGGTTCGGCAACCCCTTCATTCGGCACAGGCTGCAGGACATCGCCATGAACAGCATGTCCAAATTTAGGGTTCGGGTTCTGCCGAGCTTAAAGGAATATATCAGAATGCATAATGAGCTGCCAAGCACCATTACTCTTGGATTGGCTTCCTTGATCCGTCTGTATCATATCGGCACTAAAGAGGGGCAATGGTACGGCACGCGACTTGATGGTGAAGAGCTGCCGTTAAGAGATGATCCGGATAACCTGATGACACTGCAGCAAGCTTGGCAAAAGGTAGACGGCGGGGAGTGGACTATACGTCAGCTTGTGGCCTCCATTCTTGGTAACCAGAGGATATGGGGCGAGGATCTGAACCGAATTCCCGCTCTTCATGAAACGGTAAGCAGCTATATCGAAGAAATGGAGCTGAACAACACATGAGTGACATCGTCATACTTCACAGCAAGGATGATGTCGGCATTGCGCTTCGTCCTTTGTCGGCAGGTGAACATGCCATCGGGATCTTGAACGGGAAGGAGCATGCCATCGAATTAACGGAGGACGTCCCGAAGGGTCATAAGTTGGCTCTGCGGTGGATTGAGGCGGGTAGCCATGTTTTCAAATTCGGTTATTCGATCGGTCTGGCGAAGGAAGCCATTTTGCCGGGGACCTGGATTCATACCCACAATTTGAAAACAGGTCTCTCCGGTGAAGTGGAGTATCAGTATAAGCCAAACGCGAATCAAGGGCTTGAGCCTTCAGCTGCCAGCCACGGCTCGTCAACTTTCCAAGGATATGTCAGACCGAACGGCGAGGTTGGAATCCGCAACGAAATCTGGATCATCAACACCGTCGGCTGCATTAATAAAACCTGCGAGCTGCTGGCACGAATGGCAGGTCAGCAGTTTCAAGGGAGAGGGATTGATGGGATTTATCATTTTCCGCATCCTTACGGCTGCTCACAGCTCGGAGATGATCTGAGCCATACCCAGCGCCTATTATCCTCCCTGGCTCAGCATGGCAATGCCGCAGGCGTGCTCATTATCGGGCTCGGTTGCGAGAACAATCAGATCGATCAAATGCAGGCCATGATCGGGGAGCAGGACGGGAATAGGATCAAATATATGCGTGCCCAGGACATGGAGGACGAATTGGAGGAAGGGTTGTCCCTTATATCCGAGCTCGTGGAATATGCGGAGACTTTCAAACGAACGGAGGTTCCTCTCTCCAAACTGAAGATCGGGCTGAAATGCGGCGGGTCGGACGGACTCTCGGGCATTACAGCCAATCCGCTGGCGGGCCGCATCGCGGATACGATTACCGCCTATGGAGGCACCGCTCTTCTAACGGAGGTGCCGGAGATGTTCGGAGCCGAAACGATCCTGATGGATCGGGCTGCCGACGAGCAGGTGTTCCAGGATATCACCTTGCTCATCAACAACTTTAAACAATATTTCGTCTCGCATGGACAGGAAATCTATGAAAATCCGTCTCCCGGGAATAAAGACGGCGGCATCACGACCTTAGAGGAGAAATCGCTGGGATGCACCCAAAAAGGGGGGACTGCAACCGTATCCGATGTGCTCCGTTACGGCGTAAGAACTTCGAAGCCGGGACTGAACCTGATCGAGGGGCCGGGCAATGACCTCGTATCGGTTACGGCACTCGCTGCAGCCGGCGCCCACCTCGTGCTGTTCACGACCGGAAGGGGGACGCCGTTTGGGGGGCCTGTACCAACCGTCAAAATCGCGACCAATTCCGAGCTGGCCAAACGCAAAAAGCATTGGATCGATTATAATGCGGGAGCTCTGCTGGAGGGCAAAAGCATGGATGAGCTTCATGCGGAACTTTTGGAGGTCATCGTTCATTTGGCCTCAGGCGTTGAGAAGACGCAAAATGAACGGAACGGCTTCCGGGAAATATCCATTTTCAAGGATGGCGTTATTTTATAAATTCAATCGCTTTTTAGTAATTGATTAGAAAGAGGAGGAGCACGTATGTCCAATCCCGTACAGCAGCAGGCACAGTCCGCTTTGTCACCAATAGAACTCGCCGCGAAGGCGTGCCAATCGATCATGGAAACGTATTCGCCCGAGCAGCTTCCGCCTGCAGGCAGGTGGCATTACCATCAGGGCGTATTTTTGGTTGGGTTGTCTCAATTGTGGAAATTTAACGGGGACGCCAAGTTTTTGAATTATATCAAAGGCTATGTTGATCATCTGGTGGACGCTAACGGCAACCTGCTGCTGGAGCGGGGGGAGCTGGATTCCGTTCAAGCGGGCCTGCTCCTGATGGAATTGGATGCTGTGTTTCCCGAATACCGCTACAGGGCCGCAGCGGATAAACTGCTCCGCTTGCTGTCCACGCTGAACCGGACCACCGAAGGCGGATATTGGCATAAGGACCGGTATCCATACCAGATGTGGCTGGACGGACTGTATATGGGCGGCGTATTTACGATGAACTATGCGAGGCAGTATAACGAGCCGCATTTATTTGACGAGGTATTGTTCCAGGAGAAGCTGATGCGCTCCCATACCAAGGATGAGGCTACCGGTTTGTATTATCATGCTTGGGACGAGAGCCGAACGATGCCCTGGGCGGATCCGGTCAGCGGGCAATCTCCGGAATTTTGGGGACGCGCCATAGGCTGGTATGCGCTGTCGCTTGTCGAGTTCCTCGATTTACTGCCTGAGCATCATTCGGCGAGGGAAGAGCTGGCTGCCGCGCTACGTGAACTAAGCGAAGCGCTGGTGCGTTATCAGGATCCGGCTACCGGTCTGTGGCATCAGGTTGTGGACAAAGGGGGGCGGGAGGACAATTGGCTCGAAACCTCCTGCTCCAGTCTTTTCACCTATACCTTGGCAAAAGGAGTCCGTCTGGGTTATCTGGATCCTGCTTTTATGACGTATGCAAGACAGGGATATCAAGCCCTGGTCCAATCCGTATATCGCAATGACAAGGGACATTTGGTCATGCCCCAAATCTGCATCGGCACGGGGGTAGGCGATTACAAGCATTATGTGGAAAGGCAGCAATGCGAAAATGACCTTCATGGCGTCGGAGCGTTGGTCATGGCGTGCGTAGAGCTAGGCAGAAGCGACGGATGAAAGCGAGTTTGAACGCTGCAACTGATACAGAACATCTAAGGAGCTGTTCCCTCATAGGAGCAGCTCTCTTTGCGCTTATAGGATCTTCTGCGCTTATGCCGTCCTCAGGGAATAGGTGCATAGGATATTGGCAGGCTTGTCATAATAACGGTAGCGAGGCTTGTTAAACCACAAGAGAAAGGTAGAGCGCAGCATGAAAAACTCAAGAATCTGGATTCTGATCAGCATTGCGATACTGTTATCTGCCGTCGTCTTCGCCCAGGGAAGGCTGAAAGCGGATCACAGTTCGAGTCTACAGGAAGCTTTGCCGACCTTTAGCCAGCAGACCATCAAATTCGGTTCCACCGGAGAAGACGTGTATGAGCTGCAAGGGCGACTGAAGTACCTAGGCTTTTATCACGGCAAAATCGACAGCGTGTTCGGTTCCAAGACCCAAGGCGCCGTCAAGTGGTTCCAATCCGAGTTCGGCATGAAGGTGGACGGCATCGTGGGGCCGAAGGTCAAACTGAAACTGTATAACGCCACCAAGGATTTCCGTCCGACCGCTCCGAAGCTTCATGAAGGCGGAGGTGCTGCGGCCGGTGCTGGCGGAAACGGCGGCGGTACTAATCAAGGGAATAACAACTTAGCCTCATCGAATACTATGGGCCTGTCCGACAATGATTTGAGAATCATGGCGAATGCCGTTTACGGTGAAGCGCGCGGAGAGCCGTTTGAAGGACAGGTCGCCGTAGCGGCCGTTATTCTCAACCGGGTGAAATCGCCAAGCTTCCCGAACACGCCGCATGGAGTTATATTCGAGCCGAGAGCATTTACCGCGGTCGCTGACGGCCAAATATGGCTGGAGCCGAACGCCCAGGCTCGAAAAGCGGTGGAGCAGGCGCTGAACGGCTGGGATCCTACAGGAGGATGCTTGTACTACTTCAATCCGAAAACAGCCACCTCGCCATGGATTTGGACGCGTCCTCAAGTCAAAACCATCGGTCAACATATCTTCTGTATGTAGCTCAACCAACGGCAACCGGGGCCTGTCTTCGGTTGCTTCTTCACTTTGCGATGGGTTAGAATGTAAGTTATCTATGAAGTAAATTATGGCAACGACAATCCATGATGTAAGGGGATATGGACCTTGACGAAAACGGAATTTGAACACGGTACTGCCGGAGGGATACGGATTCACGTGTTGCCGACAAACCGATTCAAGACATTTGCGATATCGCTTTACGCCGGAAGCCCGTTAGCGGAGGAAACCGTGACCTCGACCGCGCTTACGCCTTTTGTACTGCGCAGAGGGACGGTTTCTTACCCGGAAACCAGAGCATTCCGCGAGCAGCTGGAGCAGCTGTACGGCGCCGGGTTTGGCTTTGACGTGTATAAGCGCGGCGATTATCAGATCGTGCACTTCCGCATGGACACGATCAATGACTCTTTTGTTAAGAGCCCTGAGAGCCTGCTGCGCTCCTCATTTGCTTTTCTGGGCGAGGCATTCACCCAGCCTGTGCTGGAGAATGGCGCATTCCGCAAATCTTACGTGCAGACCGAGCGCGACACGGTCCGCAAGAAGCTGGAGTCTATCGTAAACGATAAGATCCGTTATGCCGCCGAGCGCTGCATTGAGGTTATGTGCAAGAACGAGCCGTACCGATTGCATCCGCTCGGAGAGCGGAAGGACCTTGACGGCATCACGCCGGAGGGCTTGTATGAGTCTTATCAGAAATGGCTCCAAGAGTCCGTTTTGGATTTGTACGTGGTTGGCGATACGAGTCTGGATGAGGTGAAGACGCTCGTCGAGGAGCATTTTAAACTGAATCGGAAGGAAAGCCGGGATTATGTTCCTTCGATCACGCGGACGGCCGCTAACGAGACGCAGACAGTCGTGGAGAAGCTGGACATCAATCAAGGCAAACTCAACATGGGCCTTCGAAGCACGATTACGTACGGAGATGATGAATATGCCGCTGCGCTCCTGTATAACGGGATTTTGGGAGGGTATCCGCATTCGAAGCTGTTTGTTAACGTGAGGGAGAAGGAAAGTCTGGCGTATTACGCTTCCTCCCGATATGACGGTCATAAAGGGATTGCTACCATCCAGTCCGGGATCGAGGTTCAAAATTTCGAGAAGGCGGTCGACATCATTCGCCAACAGCTCGATGACATGGCCAAGGGTGCCATCTCGGACATCGAAATGACCCAGACGAAAGCCATGATCCGCAATGTGATCAAAGAAATGCAGGATTCGGCCTTCGAGATGATTGCGTATGATTTTAACCGCACGCTGTCGGGACGGGAACGTACGCCGGATGAGCTGCTGAAGCAGGTCGAGGGCATTGCAGTGGACGATGTGAAGCAGGCGGCTTCGGCATTTTCCCTGGATACGATCTATTTCCTGAAAGGTCAAAAGGAGGAATAGCCGGTGGAGAGCATTCATTATGACAACCTGCAGGAAAAGCTGTATTACGAAGTGATGGATAACGGTTTGCACGTGTATGTGCTGCCTAAACCCGGCTTCCAGAAAACCTATGCGACCTTCGCAACCAAGTACGGTTCGGTCGATAACCATTTCAAGGTCCAAGGCGAGTCCGAGACCCGGGTTCCGGACGGAATTGCGCATTTTCTCGAGCACAAAATGTTTGAGGAGCCGGAAGGCGACATTTTTGCCAAGTTTGCTTCCAATGGCGCCTCGGCGAACGCCTTTACCAGTTTTGACCAGACCGTGTACCTCTTCTCGGCCACGGAGAACATTCATGAAAATTTGGAGACGCTGATCGATTTCGTGCAGAATCCTTATTTTACCGACCAGAACGTGGAGAAGGAAAAAGGGATCATCGGCCAGGAAATCAACATGTATCAAGACAACCCGGATTGGCGCGTGTACTTCGGACTGATCGAAGCGATGTATAAGGTGCATCCGGTGCATATCGACATCGCCGGCACGGTGGAATCCATCGGGACGATTACGAAGGAAGATCTGTATACGTGCTACAATGCGTTCTATCACCCGAGCAACATGCTGCTGTTCGTGGTGGGCGGCGTCGATCCCGAGGAAACGATGAACCTGATCCGATCGAACCAAGCCCGAAAATCGTACGACAAACAAGGCTCCATTGAGCGTTTATTCGATCCGGAGCCGCAGGGAGTCGAAGAGAAGCGGAGGGAGAGCCGCCTGGCCGTATCGCTGCCGAAATGCCTGTTCGGCTTCAAGGAGAAGCAGGTGGGTTTATCGGCCGATGAGCAGCTGCGCCGCGACCTGACGACCAAGCTGATGATGGATCTCCTGTTTGGCTCCAGTACGGAGTTGTATCAGAAGCTGTACGATGAGGATTTGATCTCCGACAGCTTCGGTCATGAATATAACAGCTCGCCCCAGTATGCGTTCTCCGCGGTTGGCGGGGACACGAAGGATCCGGATCAACTGCTGGAGCGCATCCGTACCGAGGTGGATAAGCTAAAGGCAGCCGGATTCCAAGCCTCGGACTTTGAACGGGCCCGCAAGAAGAAAATGGGCGGATACTTGCGTATGCTCAATTCCCCGGAAAACATTGCCCATGAATTTACTCGCTATCAGTTCCGCGGCGCCGATTTCTTCAACGTTTTGCCGGTTTATGAATCCATCACCCTGGAGGATGTCAACCGCCGCCTGCAGGAGCATGTCGATTGGAACCAGCTGGCTGTATCGATCGTTGTGAGTCCGTAATGAAGCAAGGCATGGGAAGAGAATTGAAGCCGATCGGGGAAATGACGGTATTGATTACGGGTGCGAGCAGAGGCATAGGGGCGGCTGTCGCCGAACGCTTTGCCTCGGTCCGCATGAATGTGGTCATCCACTACATGAATTCGCACGAAGCGGCCAACGAAGTAGCCCGCCGCTGCATGGCTTATGGAGCCAAGGTATTAACCGTATCCGCCGACCTGCGCGACAAAGAGCAGATATTACGGATGAAAGAGAAACTGCAGAGTCATGGTATGGAGCCGGATATTCTGGTTAACAACGCGGGCGTGTCCCATTACGGGCTTTTGTCCGACGTGACGGAAGAGCAGTGGGATACTTTGATGTCCATTAACCTGCGTGGGATGTTTCTGTGTTCCCAGGCTTTTATGGGGCGCATGGTTTCCCAGCGCTTTGGCAGGATCATCAATGTATCCTCGATCTGGGGGTTATCCGGAGCCTCCTGCGAGGTATTGTATTCAACAAGCAAAGGCGGCGTTAACGCCTTTACGAAGGCTCTCGCGAAGGAGCTTGCCCCGTCAGGCGTAACGGTGAACGCCGTGGCGCCCGGTGCGGTCGATACGTCCATGCTGGGGCATCTGGAGTCGGATGAAATTCGCATGCTGGAGGATGAAATTCCGGTCGGCCGATTGGCGCAGCCGGATGAGATTTCGTCGCTGGTGTATTTTTTGGCGCTGCCCGAGTCGGGCTACATTACCGGGCAAGTGATCAGCCCGAACGGAGGATGGGTGACCTAGATCTCGTTCGTGGTGCAATTCACCACTCATAAGGTATTGGTTACGGGGACATATTACTATTGTTACTTTAAATCTGAATTGCCACCACGCAAAAGGAGGATTTAATTCATGTCATCCGTAATCAAAAACTTTGATTCCTGGAAGAAATTCCTGGGCGAGCGCGTCGTTCAAGCCGAGAAAGCGGGTATGAGTGAAGACACCATTTCCCAGCTGGCTTATGAGATCGGTGATTTCCTCGATGAGAAGGTTGATCCGCAAAACTCATCCAACCGGGCACTGAAAGAATTGTGGGATGTAGGTAACGAGGAAGAACGCCACGTTATCGCGCGTCTGATGGTGAAATTGGCCAAGAACAACGCATAATCCATTAACAAAAAGCCCCCCGACAATGGGGGCTTTTTGTCAAGAAAAAAGAATGTAATTTTCATGTCACCGTTAATACTTGCCTTTCATTTTTATTTTATATATCATTAACGTGACCCATTTTTCATTTGACCTGTTTTTGCGTGCAATTTTCGCTGGAATTTGTCGAATATTGATGGAAAAGAAGTGCAAAGAGGTGTCTTTGTGGAATCGAATCAATGGTACATGGAATATAAGATACATAAGAACCGGCCAGGTTTGCTCGGTGACATTGCATCCGTGCTGGGTATGCTCGAAGTGAATATACTAACCATTAACGGCGTGGAAGGCCAAACCCGCGGAATGCTGCTCGAGACGGATGACGAAGAAAAAATTGTTCTGATGGGTAAAATGTTAAACAAAATGAAAAATATTACGGTATCAGCCTTGAGGCCCCCGAAACTGGTGGATATTCTGGCTGTCCGTCATGGACGATATATCGACCGGGACTCGGATGATCGTAAAACGTTTCGTTTTACGCGTGATGAGCTCGGTTTACTTGTTGATTTTTTGGGTGAATTGTTCAAAAGGGAAGGTAATCAGGTCATCGGCCTCCGTGGAATGCCCCGCGTGGGCAAAACCGAATCCATTATCGCCGGCAGCGTCTGCGCGATGAAGCGCTGGACCTTCGTTTCCTCTACGCTGCTCCGTCAAACCATTCGCAGTCAACTCTCCGAGGACGAGATGAATACGAACAACATTTTTATCATTGACGGCATTGTGAGCACGATCCGATCCAATGAACGCCACTATCAGCTCCTGCAGGATATCATGGGAATGGAGAGCACGAAGGTGATCGAGCATCCCGATATCTTTGTTCGCGAATCCGAATATTCCTACGATGATTTCGACATTATCATCGAATTGCGAAACAATCCGGAAGAGGAAATCGTTTATGATACGTTCACGGGCTCTTATAGTGACGATTTGTAATATTTTTGTTTGACTTTGACCACGAAATTCTAAAGTAGGAGGTGATGGCATGTCCGAACTGGGACAGCAATTAAGGGAGGCGCGTCTGCAAAAAGGGATGAGCCTTGATGATGTGCAGGAAATGACTAAAATACGCAAGCGATACTTGGAAGCCATCGAGGCAGGGGATTACAAAGTACTTCCCGGCAGTTTTTACGTGCGGGCATTCATCAAAACCTATGCGGAAGCGGTGGGGATTGACCCGGACGAACTGCTTGAAGGGCACAAACAGGATGTGCCTAAATCCGAACCGGAAGCGACCATGGAGCCGGTTATTCAAAAGCGCGCCAGCAGACCGACAGCCGAACGGAACATGAAATGGCTGCCTACGCTGCTGATGTGGACGTTCCCGATCCTGATCGTTGTTGTCATATATTTGGTGGCCATCAATTCGAATGAGCCTAAGGACGAACCGCCGGTCAGCAACAATGATCAGACGCAGACCGATCAGGCGCAGAACCCGCAAACTCCGGATAACACGGATCCCGTGACGCCAGGCGACGGAGCGCAGGGCGGCGAAAACACCCCGGACGGTACGGTTAACGAAGGCACCGACGGAGAAGGAACAGACGCCCCGGACGGAACAGATGGCACAGACGGAACGGATGGAACGGACATCGATGAACCGGGTGATTCAACGCCTGGAGCGGCTACGGTGACGCAGGACCGGACGGAAGGCAAAAACACCGTTTTTAAGGTAACGGGCTCGTCCGTTAAGGTTGAGATCGTGGCCACGAGCGAAGGCAAGAGCTGGGTAGAGGTATACCGCGGCAACAATTCTTCCGGGGAGAAGCTGGCATTCCAAATGCTCGAGAACGGTGCTTCGCTGAGCTTTGACATGGACAGCCAGGGACTCTTCGTGAAATCGGGGAATTCCGCTGCAACGACCATTACGGTTGGCGGCCAGCCCGTAACGGATGGCAAGTCCACGTCGCGAATCGTGCTGGAGCCGGCCGATGGTTCCGCAAGCACCATGGATAACGCGGGTACCGGGGATACATCAGATACATCGGATACCACCGACTTCGAATAATTGCCTGTCCTCCAGGTCATCATAACAGCATGCAGCTGCATGCTGTTATTTCACTTCCCGAAAGAGGTGATGCTCTGTGACGGTCAATTGGATTATATTCGGATTAGGCGTTATCGTCAGCCTCTTGGGCTATTATTTGATTCCGAGCAGCTGGGGGTATGGCATATTAGGCTTTGGGCTGGCACATATTTTACTCGGCATACTGAGTATGTTCCGCCGTCCGGTGCATGATGAGAAAGCTAGCAGTTGAGGGAGCGGGCTTCGTTTTCGCCGGATGATGTTGGCGATAAGCGGAGTCTTTTTCGTTCCTGATCCATCGCGGATTCCTTACAGGATTAGACTTGTCTCTCGGTTTTACCTATAATAGAAGCATTATCGCCAAATGAAAGGAAGGATTCACCATGGCTTCAGAAAGCTCATTTGATATCGTATCCAAAATGGATATGCAGGAACTTACCAATGCGGTTAATCAAGCGGAGCGCGAGATCGAAAACCGTTTTGACTTCAAGGGCAGCAAGAGCAGCTTGAAGCTGGACAAGGACGCGCTGGTCATTGCCTCCGATGACGAGTACAAACTCAACGCCGTTATCGATATTTTGCAGACCAAGATGGTGAAGCGGGGCTTGTCGCTTAAAAATGTGGAGTACGGTAAGATCGAGCCGGCTTCCATGGGTACCGTCCGTCAGCGTCTGACCTTGAAGCAAGGAATCGACCAGGAGAATTCCAAAAAGATCAATATTTTGATCCGTGATTCCAAGCTGAAGGTCAAGAGCCAGATTCAAGGCGACCAGATTCGGGTAACCGGAAAAAGCAAGGATGATCTTCAGCAGATCATGCAGCTGCTTCGCAAAGCGGACCTTTCCTTGGATCTGCAATTCACCAATTTTAAATAAACGCTCCTCTCCCTCCAAGCAATAAGGGGTGGGCTCGGCTGGTTTGTTTCTTTTGACAGGGCGTCAACGGAAATATTATACTAAAAAACGATATATAAGGATTAACGTATACATAGATTACTGGGGGATGAAAATGACAGACAGCGATGCACGCTTCAAACCCTTTAGGCTCTTGGGAAGAGCGACCCTGATGACACGCAGAAGGATAACCGCTGCAGGGTCTGCCGAGTTAACAAGACAACCCGTTGCAAGGGAGGTTGCCCCATGAATTTACCCAATCGTATCACGTTGGCCCGCATTTGCTTGATCCCTGTCATGATGATTTTCCTGCTGGTGGATTTTGATTTTTATCCGGATCCCATTGTGTGGAATGATTTTGTCCTGCCCTATAACCAATTGATTGCGGCACTGATATTCATACTTGCTGCAAGCACGGACGGCATTGACGGGTATCTGGCCCGGAAAAACAATATGGTGACGAATCTGGGTAAACTTCTGGATCCGCTGGCGGACAAACTGCTGGTTGCGGCCATACTCATATCGCTTGTAGAGATGGGAAAATGCGAATCCTGGATTGCTGTTGTCATCATCAGCAGGGAATTTGCGGTGACTGGCTTGAGACAAATTGCGCTTCTGGAAGGTTCGGTAGTCGCAGCAGGTCAATCCGGAAAAATCAAGACGGTGATTCAGATCGTGGCGATTGTCGCGCTTCTGATCAACAATTTCCCGTTTGTATTTTTGGGGATTCCGTTTGATGTCATTGCGATCTGGGCTGCCGCGCTGATTACGATCTATTCGGGAATCGAATATTTTGTCCAGAACAGGCACCTTCTCAAAGGTACCGGGGCATAACGGCAATAGGAGCCATCCTATTGCTTTTTTCTTCCGCCGGGTAAGGAATAACGAAGGCAGCTACTAACGAAGAGATAGAAGATACGGGAGGATCGATGAATCATGAAAGCAGAAATCATTGCAGTTGGAACAGAACTTCTCCTCGGACAGATCGTGAATACCAACGCACAGTATTTGTCCAGACAGCTCGCTTCAATGGGGATCGACGTGTACTATCAAACCGTTGTCGGGGACAACCTGGAGAGGCTCAAGGAGGCCTTGCGCCTGTCCAGCAGCAGAGCCGATATTGTACTCCTGTCCGGCGGTCTCGGTCCCACGCAGGACGATCTGACGAAGGATGCGCTGGCTTCCTTTCTAAATCGTTCCTTGCATATCGACCGGATGGCCATGGACCGGATTGAACGCTTCTTTCATGAGCGGGGATCCGTCATGACCGAGAACAATCGGCGCCAGGCTCTCGCCATCGAGGGAGGCACCCCGCTTCCGAACGAGACAGGCCTCGCCGTTGGGAACGCGGTATCCTATGAAGGCACTCATTATATCGTTTTGCCGGGGCCGCCCAAAGAATTGATGCCGATGTTTGAGCAGGAGGCCAAGCCTTGGCTTCTGCAGCATGTGCTCACGGATGAGCTTCCCATCTATTCGAAGATGCTTAAATTCGCGGGCATTGGGGAGTCCGCGCTGGATCAGCGTCTGGAGGACCTGATTACGGCCCAGACCGATCCGACGATTGCTTTGTATGCCAAGGACGGGGAGGTCACCGTCCGCATCTCCACGAAGGCCTCCAGCGAGTCTGAGGCGATGGTCCGACTGAATGAACTGGAAGCCAGGATCCAGGAGAGAGGGCCTGAATTTATGTATGCCAACGAGGATGTGCCTATCGAAAAGGTCATCGTGGACATGATGGCAGATCGAAGCTGGACCCTGAGCGCGGCGGAGAGCTGCACGGGAGGACTTGTAGCGGAGACCCTGACCTCCATTCCCGGAAGCGCATCGATGTTTCTTGGGGGGATCATCTGTTACACCAACCAGATCAAGGAGAAGCTTGTGCATATCCCGCATGCGCTGCTGGAGGGCGACGATGCGCCGGGGGCCGTCAGTGCGGAGGTTGCAGAAGCGCTTGCGGATCATGTCCGGATGGTAACCGACAGCGACTTCGGTTTATCGGTGACAGGCGTGGCAGGTCCGGGTTACGCGGAACGCAAGCCTATAGGGCTGGTCTACATCGGATTGTCCCAAAGGGGCAAAGAAACGGAAGTGCATGAGCTGAACCTCCAAGGCAACCGCGAAACGATCCGGCTCCGCGCAACCAAAGCGCTGCTATACCGGCTTTGGCAGCGTCTCGTAGCGTCTGAGCAGGCTTAGGCTTCGTGGAGAAAAAGGGACCGAGCATTTGGAAAAGTAAAAAATTTACACCTTGCTAAATAGCTGTTCTTGAATTTAGGAACCGTTCCAAGTATAATGGGAAATACGGAAGAACCGTGGCATATCGATTGATGTTGCCACGGTTCTTGTTCTTTATACATAGGGTTCGGAGCATGAACGGGAAGGGGAGTTGAATAAAAAAAACGAATGTATGTTCGAAAAAAAGCTTGGCAAACGTGTCAAAACAAGGTATGATAAGACTATCAACAGTGAAGGGTTGTGGAACAATTGTCAGATCGTCGTGCTGCGCTGGAAATGGCGCTTCGTCAGATAGAGAAACAGTTCGGAAAAGGTTCCATCATGAAACTGGGTGAATCCACCCATATGCAAGTTGAGATTGTGCCAAGCGGATCGTTGGCATTGGATATAGCTTTAGGAACCGGCGGCTTGCCTAGAGGCCGGATTATCGAAGTGTACGGCCCGGAATCCTCCGGTAAAACAACAGTAGCCCTGCATGCCATCGCAGAGGTTCAGAAGGCTGGCGGACAAGCTGCATTTATCGATGCCGAGCATGCTCTGGATCCATCGTATGCAAACAAACTGGGCGTTAATATTGATGAATTGCTGCTCTCCCAACCGGATACGGGCGAGCAGGCGCTGGAAATTGCGGAAGCTCTGGTACGGAGTGGAGCCGTCGATGTCATCGTTATTGACTCGGTTGCCGCGCTTGTACCGAAAGCCGAGATCGAAGGCGACATGGGTGATTCCCACGTAGGTCTGCAAGCCCGTCTGATGTCCCAGGCTCTTCGTAAATTGTCGGGTGCCATCAATAAGTCGAAAACGATTGCCATCTTTATCAACCAGCTTCGCGAGAAGGTTGGCGTTATGTTCGGTAACCCTGAAACAACCCCAGGCGGACGTGCTCTGAAGTTCTATTCCACGGTTCGTTTGGACGTGCGTCGAATTGAGAGCATCAAAATGGGCAATGATGTGGTGGGTAACCGCACACGGATTAAGGTTGTTAAGAACAAGGTAGCTCCACCTTTCAAACAGGCCGAGCTTGATATTATGTACGGCGAAGGCATCTCTAGAGAGGGAAGCCTGATCGATATCGGTACGGAGCTGGATATCGTGGATAAAAGCGGAGCATGGTATTCTTATGCCGGTGACCGTCTTGGTCAAGGCCGCGAGAATGCGAAGCAGTTCTTGAAGGAGAATCCGGAGATCGCAAGCGTGATCGAGAACAAGATCCGTGAAGCGAGTAATCTGACGACGGCTGTTCCTGAGCCTTCCGACAAGGAGAAGGAACAAGAGCAATTGGAAGAGCAAGAGTTGTTTAAGGTAGAGTAATAAATCGCTGGTTAACGATGACAGTGTTTGGGACCGTCCGGTGTGGGTAACGCCAGACGGTCTTCTTTGCATTTATTTCTGCCGAATCATTGGTCTTGACGATGTGTCGAGAAGCGTGCAGCAGTGAAGGGAGCGTCGTATGGATATAGAGAATAAAGAAATGTCGGGGCAGGCGGATTCCTCGGGAATTGGACATTTTCCGGAAGACGAGGATCTGGTCATAACTTCTGTCGAAATGCTGAAAAAGCCCAAACACCGGTATCAAATCGCGTTCGGTCCGTACCTTATGACCGTTCATGAAGACGTGATGCTTAAATATCGCATGTTAAAGGGAAATGTTTTTCGCAAGGAAGAGCTGCAGGAGATTGTCGTGGCAGATGAGCGGCAGCGGGCTTACGTGGAAGCGCTGAATCATTTGGCTCGGAAACCTAGGACGACTCAGGAGATCACGCAGCGTTTGCAGCAAAAGGGGTTCGAGCCCAGCAGCGTGGAGACGACGCTAGAACGCCTCGAGAAGGACAAGCTGTTGGATGACGCGCTGTACGCTAAGATGTGGGCAGAGCAGCGCATGACCAGCCATAAAAAGGGACGGCTGTGGGTTAAGCAGGAGCTGAGGCAGAAGGGGATCGGCACCGAGCTGATTTCGGAGGCTTTGGGCGAGATCAGCGCAGAATCGGAATTGGAGAGCTGCTTGGCCGTGGGACGAAAAAAATGGCAGCAAACCCAGGGGGAGCTGCTGGATCGCAAACGTAAAACCGGAGCATATTTAATGCGTAGAGGGTTTGGGGGAGAGCCTGTGCGCCAGGCACTCAAAATTCTGATCGAAGAGGAGCAGGAGAAAGGCGAATGGGACGAAGAGCCGTATGATTTTGAATAAAGCACAAGCAGTTGTGCATTTTTTCGCTAAAGAAATCGTTTCACTGGATGAAACTGACGTTTACCCATTGCTTTCCCTTGACAATATCTTTTTATAAATACTAAAATAAATATGAATCTTTTTATCATAAATTAGAATCCTTTTTCCTTCCAAAAAAGTGACTACTTTGTGAAAGATTCTTAAATCGCCAATTCATAGTGAAATGTATTCCGCTGGCTAAGGCGGGATTTGCGTACGGTCATTATGGCGTGCGCAGTATGGACGGCAGCTTCCACTGCCGGAAAATTTTATGTATGAATGAGTAACCTGACAATTGCACATTTTCCCAAGGAATGCCTTGGAGGAAACAACGAGGAGGTGAACAGATGGAAACTTGGATCTGGATCATAATCGTTCTCGCTGTAGCCGCTATATTCTTTGGGTTCGGTTATTTTATTCGCAAATCCCTTGCAGAAGCTAAAATTTCCAGTGCCGAGCATGCCGCTTTGCAGATCGTCGAAAGTGCGAAGAAGGAAGCAGAAGCATTGAAGAAAGAAACGGTTCTCGAAGCTAAAGACGAAGTTCATAAAATCAGAGCCGAAGCTGAAAAAGACACTCGCGAGCGCCGGAATGAAATTCAACGGCAGGAGCGCAGATTGTTGCAAAAGGAAGAGTCGCTGGATAAAAAAATAGAATCTTTGGAACGTAAAGAAGAACAAGTGGCGAACAAAGAGAAACGAATAGAGGAAACCCAGCAGCAAATCGATGCCATTTACAAGAAGCAAACGACAGAACTGGAGCGCATCTCCAACCTGACGATGGAGGATGCCCGCAGCATCATTCTCAGCAATGTTGAGCAAGAAGTTCGTCATGAAACCGCTCAGATGATCAAAGAAATCGAGCAGCAGGCGAAGGAAGAAGCAGATAAGAAATCACGCGAGATCATCACGCTGGCTATTCAACGCTGTGCGGCTGATCACGTAGCTGAGACCACGGTTTCTGTTGTCACCTTGCCGAACGAAGAAATGAAAGGCCGGATTATCGGACGTGAAGGCCGAAACATTCGTGCGCTTGAGACCCTTACAGGGATTGACCTTATTATCGATGATACTCCGGAAGCTGTCATTCTGTCCGGATTTGATCCGATTCGCCGTGAAATTGCCCGTACGGCTTTGGAAAAGCTCGTGGCGGACGGACGGATTCATCCGGCTCGTATCGAAGAAATGGTGGAGAAATCCCGCAAGGAAGTGGACGAACGCATTCGCGAGTATGGAGAACAAGCCACTTTCGAGGTTGGCGTACACGGTTTGCATCCGGATTTGATCAAAATTTTGGGTCGACTGAAATTCCGTACGAGCTATGGACAAAATGTGTTGAAACACTCCATGGAAGTGGCCTATTTGACTGGCCTGATGGCCGGCGAACTGGGCGAAGACATCGTGCTTGCGAAACGGGCAGGACTGTTGCATGACATCGGTAAAGCGCTGGATCATGAAGTGGAAGGATCGCACGTTGAAATCGGCGTGGAGCTGGCGAAGAAGTATAAGGAACATCCGGTGGTTATCAACAGCATTGCCTCTCATCACGGTGACTGCGAAGCAACTTCGGTTATCGCCATGCTGGTGGGCGCAGCCGACGCATTGTCCGCTGCCAGACCGGGAGCACGCAGAGAGACGCTTGAGACGTACATCCGTCGTCTTGAGAAGCTCGAGGAAATTTCCGAATCCTTTGAAGGCGTTGAGAAATCCTACGCCATTCAAGCAGGACGTGAAGTTCGCGTCATGGTACAGCCGGAAAAAATCGACGATGCCGAAGCATTCCGCTTGGCACGCGACATTACCAAAACGATTGAAAATGAACTGGACTATCCGGGTCATATTAAAGTCACCGTTATCCGGGAAACCCGTGCGGTCGATTACGCGAAATAGAGTTTGGACCTTAAAAAGTGGCCGCATTCCGGCCACTTTTTATCTTTAAGATATCCGAAAATACATATCGGACTATCCATGAATCGGGAACCGACCTGCCTGGGATCAAGTCAGGACAGGACAGGCTCCCCCTGAAGGAGTGATTGACATCAAAGTATTATTCATCGGAGACATTGTCGGCAGCACAGGACGCAAGGCGCTGAAAGCTTCCCTTCCGGAGCTGAAGTCCAAATATAATCCGCACATCATTATTGCCAATGGGGAGAACGCGGCTTCAGGACGCGGCATCACCTCGGCCATCGCCAATGAATTTTTCAATTGGGGCATTCATGGCATCACCTTGGGAAACCACACGTGGGATAACAAGGATATATTTGAATTTATCGACGACGAACCCCGCATGGTTCGCCCGGCGAACTTTCCGCCCGGCACGCCCGGCCGCGGATACACCGTCATTAAAGCGAACGGCAAACAGCTGGCGATCGTGAATCTGCAGGGACGGACATTCCTGCCAGCCATCGATTGCCCGTTCCGGGCCGCCGATGACATCGTGGATACACTGCGCCAGAAGCACAAATGCATCCTTGTGGATTTTCATGCTGAAGCGACCTCGGAGAAAATTGCCATGGGATGGCATCTGGAAGGCCGTGCCTCGATGGTGGTCGGCACGCACACCCACGTGCAGAGCAATGACGATACCATACTCCCGGGAGGAACGGCATACATTACGGATACCGGCATGGTGGGCTCCAAGGAAGGCATCCTCGGCATGCAGCGCGATGCGGTCATGTATAAATTCAAGACCCAGCTTCCTGCCCGTTTCCAGGTCGACGAAGGCAAATGGCAGTTCCACGCCGTATGCGTGGACATGGATGAGGAGACGGGAAAAGCCCGGAAGATCCAAAAAATCCGCATGTACGAAGATGAATGGCGGATGGATTAAAAGCGTCAAAATCCGTTTAATTAAATTAGGTACGGATGGTAAAAAGCAGGAATTTTTTCCCCTCTCACGAATAACATCTAGTAAGCGGAAGCAAACCATCACTCAACATTCCCAGGGGAGGTACTTACCATGGAAGTATTAAAAGTTTCAGCAAAATCCAATCCTAATTCGGTTGCAGGGGCGCTCGCTGGAGTTCTTCGGGAGCGGGGCGGAGCGGAACTGCAAGCGATTGGGGCGGGAGCACTGAACCAGGCCATTAAAGCGGTAGCGATTGCCCGGGGATTTGTAGCACCGAGCGGGGTGGATTTGATATGCATCCCTGCTTTTACGGATATTGTGATTGATGGCGAAGACCGGACGGCAATTAAATTGATCGTGGAACCTAGATAAATTTCGAATGTTGAGGATGAGCCTGTTTACTCTGCTAAGCGTAAACAGGCTTTTTGCTGTGACAGGTCAGAAGGGAGATGAGCGCCGCGATGCGGACGGTTGATTTTCACTGCGATGCTTTGAGCAAAATGTGGGAAGATCCCAAAGCCTCTTTTGTGGACGGCCCGCATTTGGACGTAACGTTGCAGCGTTTGGAGCAGGGGGATCTGGCGCTTGAGGTGTTCGCTGTGTTCTTGTCGGAGAAATTCGGGAGGCCCTCCTTTGAACGCGTATTGGCCCAACTGGATGTATACCGAAGCCGCATCGTGAACGCGGGTCATCTCAAGCCCTTGCTTTGGCGGGAACAAGTCCGAGAGATGAGACAACGCAAGACGGAGCGGTACGGCGTGCTGTCGCTGGAAGGCGTTGACGGGCTGGAGGGCAATCTGTATTACGTTCAGCTTTTATTTGATATGGGCGTACGATTGATGGGAGTTACCTGGAATTATGCCAACTGGGCAGCGGATGGCGTGCTGGAGCAGCGAAACGGCGGGTTTACGGAACGGGGACGTCAGCTGATCGAGCAATGTCATAGAACAGGCATCATTCTGGATGTGTCCCATCTGTCCCAGGCCGGTTTCTGGGAACTGGCGGAGCTGACTCAGCGGCCCGTCATTGCTTCGCATTCCAATGCCTACTCCATTTGCCCGCATCCCCGGAATTTGAGCGATGAACAGATACGGGCACTGATAGCGTTAAACGGCATGATCGGCATCACGTTTGTGCCCTGGTTTATCCGCAGCGGTGTCCAGCGCGTGACGCCGGAGGACGTCCTGCCGCACATCGAGAAGATTTGTGAGCTGGGCGGAGAGAAGCACATCATGTTCGGGTCGGATTTCGACGGAATCGATCAGTGGATCGAAGGGCTGGAGCATCCGGGCCGGTATCCGGATTTTCAGGAGCTGCTGCTCAAGTTTTATCCCGAATCGACGGTCAAAGGCTGGATGTCGGATAATCCGCTGCGTTTTCTTGAACAGCATTTGCCTGCATCGCCGGTTCAAGAATATGAACATGACGCATAACATCCTGGATTCGAGGATAACTATGACAATCCTGTTGCAGATCGCGCAAGAAACGAAAGAAGGCGACCTGAAACACGCGGGTTGCCTTTTTATTTTTGGGTAATAGAGAGTATAATAGGTGATGGCATGTACAGCATATAGAGAAAAACAAGGAGTGAGACAGATGAGTAAAACTGTACCTGTGGGTGTATCCGCCCGCCATATTCATTTAACCCAAGAGCATATTGAGGCATTGTTCGGCCCTGGATATCAACTTACAGAGTTCAAACCTTTGTCCCAGCCAGGACAATTCGCGGCCAACGAAACGGTAGCGGTCATTGGAACGAAGGGACAATTCGATAAAGTAAGAATTTTGGGACCTGCGCGTCCTGCAACCCAACTGGAAATTTCCCGTACGGATTCCTTTGCCATCGGCGTGAAAGCACCCGTGCGCGAATCCGGAAACATTGCCGGAACCCCGGGAATCACGATTAAAGGCCCGGCAGGTGAAGTAACGGTGGACGAAGGCGTCATCGTGGCCGCTCGTCATATTCACTTCCATACATCCGATGCGGAGCAGTGGGGCATCAAGGACAAGGACCTGCTCAAAGTGCGCCTAGGCGGCGAACGCGGCCTCGTGCTGGAGAACGTCATTGCCCGCGTATCCGACAATTTTGCGCTCGACATGCACATCGACACCGATGAGGCCAACGCGGCCGGCGCCAAAAACGGAGACACTGCTGAAATTATTGATTAATCCGCGGCTTTAGAAAGCCATAAGAACATACTGTATGTGTCACGCATGCGCAACTTTTACAAGTTCGCAGTCAAGAAGAGCCTGGATCGATTCATCGATGCCAGGCTCTTTTTTGGGAATTCAAGTTTAGGGTCGGCGTGCTGCAGAACATGTGGAAGAAGAAATCAACGGCCAAGGAACGCTCTAATAGCACCAGGGTGGTAGCTTAGGCATAAAGATCATGATATAATTTAAAACAGTGCCTATTAAGCAATATTGTCATGTAAACCAGAGATTTTGCGGATCTAAGGAGTGACCTAGCATGTCGAAAGAAAGTAAGGACTACTCCAAGTATTTTGATTTTTCAGGAGCCAAAGTTCTCTCGGAAGACGAACACGGGAAGAGAATTCGCATCAATGGCCGGGAAATCAACATTCTTTCGGAGCCTAATCATAGACAGGAAAAACAACGCGGCAAACAGAGTGTCGAAGTCCTGTACGATACCGAGCTGCCTGAGGAGTTCCGAAGCATCGGGGCTGGCAAGCATTACATCGTGTATACGTACGGATGCCAGATGAATGAGCATGATTCCGAGACGATTAAGGGATTGCTGGAGCAGATGGGCTACCGGGCAACCGAGGATCGCAAGCAGGCGGACATCATTTTGCTCAACACATGTGCCATTCGTGAGAATGCGGAGGACAAGGTGTTTGGCGAACTCGGCCACCTGAAGCATCTGAAGACGGAAAAACCGGATATGCTGCTTGGGGTTTGCGGCTGCATGTCGCAGGAAGAATCGGTCGTGAATCGAATTCTCCAAAAGCACGGCTTCGTGGATCTGATCTTCGGCACGCATAACGTACATCGTCTGCCTCACTTGATTCAGGAAGCGCTCTTCAGCAAGGAAATGGTGGTTGAAGTGTGGTCCAAGGAAGGCGACATTGTCGAGAATCTTCCGAAGAAAAGGGAAGGTCTCCGCGGCTGGGTCAACATTATGTACGGCTGTGATAAATTCTGTACATACTGCATCGTCCCTTACACTCGCGGCAAGGAACGCAGCCGGCGTCCGGAGGACGTCATTGCCGAGGTTCGCGAATTGGCCCGTCAAGGGTATAAGGAAATTACGCTCCTCGGTCAAAACGTGAATGCGTACGGCAAAGATTTTGAAGATATACAGTATCGCTTCGGCGATCTGATGGATGATATTCACAAAATCGATATCCCGCGCGTTCGCTTCACGACATCCCATCCAAGGGACTTCGACGATCATCTGATCGAGGTGCTGGCGAAGGGCGGCAACCTGGTGGAGCATATTCATCTGCCGGTGCAGTCGGGAAGCTCGCAAGTGCTCAAGAAAATGAGCCGGAAATATACCCGCGAGACGTATTTGGAACTGGCCCATAAGATTAAGAAGGCGATTCCCAATGTAGCGTTCACCACCGACATCATTGTCGGTTTCCCCGGCGAAACCGATGAGCAGTTTGAGGAGACGCTGTCCCTGGTACGGGAAGTAGGTTATGACTCTGCGTATACCTTTATTTATTCTCCGCGCGAAGGAACGCCGGCAGCGGTGATGGAGGATAATGTGCCGATGGAGGTTAAGAGCGAGCGTCTGCAGCGCTTGAACGCCGCCATTAATGAATACAGCCGCAAGAGCAACGACAGGCTGCTTGGATCTACGGTGGAGGTCCTGGTAGAAGGAGTCAGCAAGAACAATGATTCCATGCTGTCCGGACGCACGCGCACGAACAAGCTGGTGCATTTTGAAGGTTCAACGGAACTCGTAGGCAGCTTTGTGAATGTAAGGATCACGGATACGAAGACCTGGTATATCAAAGGGGATATGATCCCGGACGCGATTCCTGCCTCAGATGCGGTATAATGGAGGGGCAAGAAGCATGCCAATGCAGCATAGACCGTTACCGCAATGGATCCATGCCTGCATATACCCATATAGATGATGAAGAATTGGAGCGATGAACCTTGGCACATGATCATGTTCGTACCAACACCTACGGTATGTCCACTTACAATACGCGTGAATTGATTATACGCGACGATATTCTGGCGAAAGCCGGCGAGCTGGCGAATTTAATATCCACAAGCGAAGAAGTTCAGATGTTTAAGCAAGCGGAAGAGAAGATCCAGAATCACGAACGGGTCCAAAACCTGATCAAAACCATTAAGAAAAAGCAAAAAGAAATCGTAGCTTTTGAAACGTTCCAGAACAAGGACATGGTAGCAAAAATCGAACGCGAGATCGAAGAGCTGCAGGAGGAGATTGACAGCATCCCGCTCGTGATGGAGTTCCAGCAAAGTCAAAGCGACATTAATTATCTTCTTCAGCTGGTCGTATCCGTGATTCACGATACCGTTTCGGAAAAAGTGAACGTGGAAACAGGTAAAGATACGCCGCCAAGCAGCTGCGGATAGAGGAAACGAGGTGCGGAATGGTTCCGCACCTTTTCTGTTCTTGTTAAGGCATGCACAGAATGAGAATGTATAGGGCATAGTAAACTATATAGAGATTGGGCTAGGAAATCCTTGACATCATTTTTAAATATGTCATAATGAAATTATCAAATTAATAGTTATGGTGATGGAAATGACGGATCGCGAACAGGCGCCAAAGAGCAGTGCCAAGAAATACAGAACACCGGACGGTGTGCCCGCCGATATCGTGATGTTTACCTTGACGAAGCGGGAACGGAAGACCTTTACCAAGACACTGCCCATTCGGGAGCTTAAGGTGATGCTGATCCGGCGCAGGTCATGGCCTTGTGCCGGCATGTGGGCGCTTCCCGGCGGTTTTTGCCGTGAAAGCGAGTCGATTTACGATGCCGCCAAACGGGAGCTGAAGGAAGAGACCGGGGTGGACGGCGGACACTTGGAGTACTTGGGCGTGTATAGCGCGCCGGGACGTGATCCAAGAGGCTGGATTATCAGCCATGCCTTCTATGCGCTCGTAGAGGAGTGGATGCTGGAGCACCGCCAGGCTGCCGATGACGCGGAAGAGGTTGGCCTGTTTACGGTCGCGGAAGCTTTGGAGGAGCTGGAGCTTGCTTTTGACCACAGGGATATTATTATGGATGCTTACCGCAAGATTCAGCTGCAAATGCTGCAAACGACGATTGCCAGGCAGTTTTTGCCGGAGCATTTTACGCTGAGCGAGTTATACCAGGTCATCCAGACGGTTGTGCCCGAGTTCAACGAACCCAACTTTATCCGTAAAATCACATCGACCCGGAGCAGACAAGGGATACTGGAAGAAGCGCGGGATGAGAACGGCAAGCCGCTAAGCTCCAACCAATATTCGCAGCGTCCGGCCCAATTGTACCGATTTACGGATCATGCGCCGCTGCTATCGATTTATACATAGCAGGTCTATGATTCAACCGCTGTTATTTTATCGATCACATTAATCATATCGTAGAGGAGTGTGTCAGATGAAAGCCTTAATCGTGATAGATTTCACGAATGATTTCGTGGATGGTAACCTGCCGGTAGGGAAACCCGCCATCGACATTCAGAAGACCATTGCGGAGTTGACCCGATTATACAGCGATCGCGGAGATTTTGTCGTCATGGCCGTGGACCTGCATGAGCAGGACGACGCTTTTCACCCCGAAACCAAGCTGTTTCCTCCGCATAACATCCGGGGAACCCAGGGGCGGGAATTATACGGCGAGTTACAACAGGTCTATGAGGATCGCAAGGATACGATCTATTGGATGGATAAAACGAGATACAGCGCATTTTGCGGCACGGATCTGAACCAGAAGCTGCGGGAACGCGGGATTACCGAAGTCGATCTTGTCGGGGTATGCACCGACATCTGCGTGCTGCATACTGCCGTGGATGCGTATAATTACGGGTACAAAATAACGGTGTATGAAGATGGCGTTGCCAGCTTCAATCCGGAGGGGCATAAGTGGGCGTTAAGCCACTTTCAGGGCAGTCTCGGGGCAGCCGTTGTGCGAAGCGAAGAATTTCTTAATCGATAGACAGCTCGAACTACCCGGAAGCATGGATGAACCGGGTCATACTGGAGGATGATCGTGATGCTGACAGCAGGATTAGCACTACATACGGACAAATACCAGATCAACATGATGTATGCGCATTGGATTAACGGCTCTCATCGTACGCGTGCGGTGTTTGAGGGATATTTCCGCAAGCTGCCGTTCGGTAACGGGTACGCCGTTTTTGCCGGACTGGAAAGGATCGTGCATTATATCGAGTCCTTGCGTTTCTCGGATGAGGATATCGCGTATCTGGCCAAACAGGAAGAGAAGTATAAGCCTGAATTTCTGGAGGAGCTTCGCCGCTTCCGGTTTCAAGGGAATATTCATTCCATGAAGGAGGGGGCGCTGGTATTCCCGAACGAACCGCTCATTCGGGTGGAAGGCACCATTTTCGAGACGCAGCTGGTCGAAACCGCGCTCCTGAACTTCATGAACTTTCAGACCTTGATCGCGACCAAGGCCTCCCGCATCCGTCAGGTGGCCGGCGGCGATACCTTGCTGGAGTTTGGCACAAGACGCGCGCAGGAAGCGGATGCGGCCGTGTGGGGAGCCCGTGCAGCGTATCTGGCCGGCTTCCATGCTACCTCGAACATGCTGGCCGGCGAGAAATTCGGTATTCCGACCAAAGGCACGCATGCGCATTCCTGGGTGCAGACCTTCCGGAGCGAGCAGGAGGCATTTGATATTTTTGCCGAGGTCATGCCGGATCAAGTGACGCTGCTGGTGGATACCTTCGATACGTTAAAGAGCGGGATTCCCCACGCCATCGCAACGGCGAAGAAGCTGGAGGCCCAAGGAAAGCGGATGAATGCCATTCGTCTGGACAGCGGGGATTTGGCTTACCTGTCGATTCAGGCAAGGAAGATGCTGGATGAGGCCGGTCTTCACTATGTAGGCATCGTAGCTTCCAACGATCTGGATGAGGGTACGATTCTGGATCTCAAGGCACAGGGTGCCAAGGTCGATACTTGGGGCGTCGGTACCCAGCTGATCACGGCGGCCGACCAGCCTGCGCTCGGAGGGGTCTACAAGCTGGTGGAGCGGGAGGTTGACGGGAAAATGGTACCGACCATCAAAATCTCGGGCAACCCTGAAAAAGTGTCCACCCCCGGCAAAAAGGACGTGTACCGCATCATATCCAAGGGCAGCGGCAAAGCAATCGCCGATTACATCTGTTTCCCGGAAGAGGAGATGCCGCCGGAAAGCGGTAAGCTGAAGCTGTTTAATCCGCTGCATCCTTACATGCGCAAAAACGTGAAGAACTTTGAAGCGGTGTCCATGCTGGAACCGATATTCCAGCATGGCGAATTGGTGTATGAACTGCCGGAGCTGGAGGAAATCCGCAGCTATCATGACGCACAGCTGGGACAGTTCTGGCCCGAGTATTTGCGTAAGCTGAATCCGGAGATATACCGCGTGAACCTGAGCGAAGAGGTCTGGGAAGTGAAACAGCGGATGATGGCCGAGTTCATGGAACAGCATGAAGATTAGAATATACACACCAATGAAAAAGACGCTTCCCCAATCTTGCCGCTTGGCAGGAGAAGGGAGCGTCTTTTTGTACTTGGCCTATAGGTCAAGTCGATCCACTATACTTCCGTTGACGTCACGCGCGGTGAGATGAACCTTGTCCTTGTTCTCTAGCATGTCGGGCTGGCGTTCGTAGTACCAAATGTACAAATCTTCACTGACATATGGCTTGAGTTGCTGATAAGGTATGGTATGGACCGGCTGACCATTTACTCGGACCTGAAAGGGTTCCTGGCTTCTATATACGCCAATGACAAGTGATGAATACTTGCCTGTCTCCGAGAATACGGAGTGAGAAGAGGAATCTTCAGCAGGAGGGTACAATATTGTTGCAAATGAAGTGTTCCATCCGAACCATCCCTTGGTATAGGTTGATAAATGCAATCCCGTTCCAGGTGTAACCAAGAAAGCATAAGCCTTCTTCGGCGATAATTCTGATTGTATGATTTCAGCATGTTCAACGCTGAAAGGTGCCTCAAGAAAAGCATGTTTCCCATTGAATACGGCTGCTTCAACCGAGCGGTGTGTGCTCATGTATTCATAGATCCCGGTAATCAATAGGAAGAGTAGACCGATTAATACGTATACTTTGAGACCAGGCCGGGTAATGATGGGGAATACTCTGAAGATTAGCCGATACAGTGTAAGAATGAGACCCAAGCTTAGAAAGAACACGAGAAACGAGCCGGCAACGCCCCCTGATTGTGTATGAATACCAAGGGCTCCAAAAAACTGGCTGATCGGTTTATAGACGACCGGTAACAGAACTAAGGTCACCAAAGTGAGCAAGTACGAGAAGCGGAAGGATGAACGTTCAGATCTATATTCAGAATGAGTCATAACTTAGATTTCAACTCCTGCTGGTGATTTTTGTATAAAAGTATTCCTTTTCCATGATAACATAATTTTGACTAATTAAGCCGAGTGGAGGATCATTTCTCAGGAAAGCGCATAAGTCGCCATATTCCGAGAGCATGCATAAAGCTTCGACATATTCTTCGTGCAAATCCAGATTGCTTTGCAGCACCTAAACTAACCCAAGGAGTGATATGTGTGGACAACGAAACCGATTTTCAAGCCTATGTGCTTCGCCAAGATGAGCAAGGGGTTCGCGGCAGCGTGGAGAACATGAGGTTGGATCAGCTGCCCGAAGGCGACGTTATCGTGCGGGTGTTATACAGCGGGGTTAACTATAAAGACGGGCTGGCCAGCATACCGGGTGGAAAAATCGTTCGCAGGTATCCGTTCATACCAGGCATTGACCTGGCAGGGACGGTCGTGCATTCCGCTCATGCGGATTACAAGGAAGGGGATTCCGTCCTCTGTACCGGTTATGAGTTAGGGGTATCCCATGAAGGCGGGTTCAGCCAATATGCACGGGTTAAGGGAAAATGGCTCGTTCCCTTGCCTCAGGGTTTGTCTCCGCGCGATGCGATGGCCATCGGTACCGCAGGGTTCACGGCAGCATTATCGATCGAGGCTTTATTGCGGAATGGGTTGCGGCAGGAGCAGGGTTCCGTCCTGGTTACGGGCGCGACCGGGGGAGTGGGCAGCTTCGCGGTATCCATTCTTAACCAGTTAGGTTATCGGGTAACGGCATCGACAGGCAAATCCAGCCAGACCGACTGGCTCTTGAAGCTGGGAGCCCATGAGGTGATCTCCAGAGAAGAAGCTGCAGCAGCCTCCAAGGGGGCCATCTCCGCTGAGAAATGGGCAGCCGTGGTAGATCCCGTCGGTGGTAATCACTTGGGCGCCATCCTGAAAAGCGTACAATACGGCGGAAGCGTCGCCGTTTCCGGCATGACGGGCGGCGGTGCGTTTGAAACGACGGTGTTTCCGTTCATACTGAGGGGAATCAATCTCCTTGGCATCGACTCGGTGTACTGCCCCATGGCCTACCGTCGAGCGTTATGGACCAAGCTGGCGAATGAGTGGAAGCCGACAACCGTGCTTCAAGAAGGAATTGCCGAATACGGATTGACCGATTTGCCCGAAGTGCTGAATACCATCCTGCAGGGCGGGGCGGTAGGACGAAGCGTCATCGCCTTATAATATTTGGCCGTTTTTATCGAATAATGTTCCTCTCCCACAGGCATTCTAAGGGAAGCTAGCCTTTGACACCTAAGGAAGGGGGAGTGAATATGAAATACCGCAAAATCGTTACCGTGTTATTGCTCTGTTCCATTTTTGCCATATCGGTCGGTTGCTCCAGGCAGGTGGCCAGGGACGAGATGCGCCTATATAACATGAGGGCTTACGAGGAAGGCTCCAGAGAGGCCCGGATATCAGGCCGGGGCATGAACGGAAAATTCCTTGAGGATCTCCAAGCCTCGTTCAACCAGGCCAATATGCCGTTGACCAACGAAACCTATGTAGAGGACAACGTCGGCAATATCACGTATCAATACCGGATCAATTATGATGCAAGCCAGTTTATTACCGTGTACGTCTATCAGAATCAAGCGGCACGGGAAAAAGGGCTTAAGGAAATCTATGGCGTAACAGAAGGGGATGCCAATGCGGCCGGCGGGCATAATCTGATCATAAGTGACAAGGAAACGTCCATCGTCTATACGTCGACAGGCGACAAAACGGATAACTATTATGACCAGGTCAAAAAAATAGCGCCCTCCCTGCTTGCCAAACATCAACGACGCGCCAGCAGTTAGGATACAGCTAAGGCCGGATGCCCATATGCATCCGGCCTTTTGCATGGTGCCCGGCGTTAGTTGGTTATGATCGGTGTTTATCCAGCTCATATTTGACGTGCCGCAGCTCAGGCAGGAGGATACGGTTCATGGCAAGTTTTACGGCACCGCTGGAACCCGGCATCGAGAAAACGGCCGTGTGGCTTATCGTGCCGCCGATCGCGCGGCTTAAAATAGCCGCAGACCCGATATCTTCGGTGAAGCTAAGGAAGCGGAAGATTTCTCCGAATCCCGGGAGTTCTTTATCCAGCAGCGAAGAGACCGCTTCATAGGTGGTATCCCGGCTCGAGATGCCTGTTCCGCCGGTTAGTAACACGATATCGATCTCCGGAGCGCTGGCCGCGGAATAAATCGTTTCACGGATCGTTTCGTAGTCGTCTGGAACAATGCTGTATGCCACGACGGCATGTCCGGCTTCTTCAAGCAAGCCGATCATCAGTTTGCCGCTCTTGTCCGTGTCCTTCGTCCGCGTGTCCGAAACCGTAATCACCATACAGTTCACGGAAGCGGGGGATTGCTGTTTATGTTCTTGCGTCGAATTCATGCGTTATGACAACTCCTGTTCAGTTAATGGCGGGACGCTTGCGGTAGACGGATGAAATGTAGTACACTCGCTAGCATAATAAACAATGTGCGCAAAGGAGTATGGAACGTGGAGCACGTAACACCCATTTATATTTTATCAGGTTTTCTCGGCAGTGGAAAAACGACATTGCTTAGCCGCCTCATTGCCTCCTCCAAGCAGCAGGGATTGCGGCCAGCCATTGTCATGAACGAGATCGGCGAGGTTAACATTGAAGGGCTGGCAGCCGATGAAGCGGTGCCGACGGCAGAGATGCTGAGCGGCTGCATCTGTTGCACCATTCGTTCCGATTTATCATCCGAAATCGCGCTGCTGATCCAGCGGGAGCGGCCGGATGTCATCGTTATCGAAGCGACGGGAATCGCCAATCCGATGGAAATTCTGGACGCGACAGCGGAAGCCTCATTATATATGAGAATT
Organism: Bacillus sp. FSL K6-6540; assembly: GCF_038007545.1. Classification (NCBI taxonomy): domain Bacteria; kingdom Bacillati; phylum Bacillota; class Bacilli; order Caryophanales; family Bacillaceae; genus Bacillus; species Bacillus sp. FSL K6-6540. The sequence continues at coordinate 4,698,156 of NZ_JBBOXH010000001.1, read as the reverse complement.
GACGTGAAAAAACTGATCACTGTCGTGGATGCCGCGCATCTGCTGCATTTGAACATAGAGCAGAAGGGAAAGACCTACCGGTTGATGCAGGAGCAGATTCGCGCAGCCTCCGCGCTCGTCCTTAATAAAATGGACCTGGTCGAGGACCGGGACAGAGAGACGATTCGAGAGTTGGTGAAGCGGTGGAATCCGCATGCCTCGATTGTTCCTTCGGTGCGATGCGACTTGAATGTTGAAGATTTGCTGCAGAGCGATCCCGGGGATCGGAATGAGCATTCGATTGTACATCATCGAGAGGCCGGGGATGCCCATGAGCACAGAGACAAAAACAAGCAAGCCAACAGCCATGAGCATGACCACAGCCACAGCCACGAGCATGACCACAACCACAACCACGACCAAACACATGATCATGGCTCCCATGATCATGTAATGTCGTACACATACTACTTCAGCCATCCGGTAAACAGCGTGGAGTTCGAACGATTGATAGCCGGGCTGCCAAGGGATGTATACCGGGCGAAGGGCATTCTCACTTTCAGCGATACGAACAGCCGTTTTTTGTTCCAGTACGCGTTTCGCGAATCCGATTTTATGAAGATAACGCCCCAGGGCCAAGTGCCGGATGTGGTGGTGTTTATCGGGGAGCATTTTCAGAAATCGCTGCTAAGGGAGCAGCTTGAACAGCTGGAGGGGAAGACAAGCCGGGCATAACTCAGCCATTTTTGCCTGATCAATCTGGGCAATTGTACCTTGGGACTTTCTGGCCGGGTTTGATTCAGAGGGCAGTCGAACGTTTAATACAAAGGCATAGCGTAATAACTACAAGGAGGATCTATCCAATGTTAAATGAACTCAAATATAAAGAATGCATCGAAGCATGTCTCCAATGTATGAACGCTTGCAATGTATGCTATGTATCCTGCCTGAAAGAATATGAACTGGCCATGCTTCGCGATTGTATTACACTCGATAGAGAGTGTGCGGATATTTGCGCTTTTGCGGCTCAAGCCATGTCCCGCAAAAGCCCTTACGTTAAGGAGATTTGCGAGCTGTGCATCAAGGCATGCCTGGCTTGCGCGGAAGAGTGCGAGAAGCATGATCATGAGCATTGCAAACAATGTGCGGAAGCATGCCGGAAATGTGCCGAAGCATGCCGCGAGATGCTGAGCCACGTTTAATCTAACAAGTTTCTATTGTGTGATATAACCAGGCCTGATTTCCGAATAGGAGGTCAGGCTTTTCATTTGCAGTTCGTTGAGTAATGGATTTTACTAACTCCGAATTTTCCCCTATGATAGATGTGTGAGAGGGAAGAACAATATGGGTAAAAAGAATGAGGTTGTAAGATGAACAGTTCCGTTGGCAAGAACAATCGGCATGTCAAAAACCTGAATCGTATCGGCATTATCGCGCTGCTCCGTGACTACGGCAGTTTGACGAAGGCGGAAATCGCAGCCAAGATGAATTTGACGTTTACCGCCGTGAACAATTTGACGGATGAGCTGATGAAGGATCGATTGATTGCTGAAGCCGGGTTTTATGACGAGTCCAGCAGGGGCAGGAAGCCCAAACTCCTCTCCTTGAATTCCGGTGATATTTACACGGTTGGCGTTCATATCAGCGCCTCCTCCGTAAGAGCGGCAGTCATTAATTTGCAGGGGAAAGCGATGATGGATAAATATTCCCCCTTTGAAGATAACGCCAATCGCGGCAGCGTGGTGAATGTCATAATCTCCACGATCCAAGCCGTATTGGACGAGTCGGGCCTGAAGTCCCGAATCATCGGCATAGGGGTGGGAGCTCCGGGACCGCTAGATCCGGTCCAAGGCAAGATCCTGTCTCCGCCGAACCTTCCCGGGCTGCATCAGGTACGGTTAAAGGGACTGATCGAGGAGAATACGGAGCTTCCGACCCAAATCGAGAAGGACGCTAACGTGATGGCACTCGGTGAGTTATGGTATGGAAACGGCAGGCATTTCAACCATTTGGTATACGTGGATGCGGATATCGGGATCGGGAGCGGATTGATCTTCAACCAGAAAATATATCAGGGTTGCCCTTTTGGAGCCGGTGAGATCGGACACTGCACGATCGATATTGACGGTCCGCGCTGCAATTGCGGCAATACCGGCTGCCTGGAAGCGATCGCATCCGGTATGGCCATCGTCCGCAGGGTCGGAGAAGAGCTGCGGCGCGGAGCTGGCAGTTCTCTTCAATCCTCGTTCGATGGCAATGATCACGGATTGGACATCACCGATGTGATCACAGCCGGTGTGGACGGAGATCCATTGGCTGCCAATATGCTGAACGAATCGGCTCGTTATGTCGGTATATCCCTGGCTAATGTCATTAACCTGCTAACCCCGGAAACGATTATCATCGGTGGAGTCCTTGCGAACCGGTACCCGGATTACTTCACATATGTAAGAGAAACATCATATAACAGAAGCTTGTCCAGCTTTCACGATAAAATCGTGCTTCAGCCATCCGAGTTGGGAGAGTATGCGGGCGTCATAGGCGCCGGCACGATCGTGTTCGAAAAATACCTGAACGAAATACAAACACCAGAATATGTGAACAGGAGTTGAAGTGTTTGCAGGAGCTGCTGGAATTGAACGGAGTACATAAGCGTTTCGGCAAGTATGCCGTCCTGCATAACATCACCTGGAGCATCTCCCGCGCTGAGTGCGTTGCGATAACGGGAAGCAATGGCGCAGGCAAGAGCACCATGCTGCATGTGATAGCGGGGCTTGCTAACCCGTCGGAAGGGTCCAGGATCGAATATGGAACATCGCTGCTCGTCGGCTATGTACCGGAACGTTTTCCTGCGCTGCGGTTTCGCCCTTCCGAATATTTGCGCCATATGGCCGGCATTCAGGGCATGGACAAACAAGAAGCCGCGAAGCGGATCGATGCCATGCTGAATGTGTTTCAATTGCAGGACATGAAGATGACGCTATGCTCCAAGGGAATGCTGCAAAAGGTCAATATCATGCAGGCCTTGCTTAGCCAGCCCGATCTGCTGCTTCTGGATGAGCCGCTTTCGGGATTGGACGAGTCCTCCCAGATGGAGATGATCGGCATTCTGAGCGAGATCAAAAGACAAGGAACGGCTATCGTGATGTCCGTTCACGAGCCGCTGCTTATTGCATCGCTGGCTGATCGGGAGACGCGGCTGCGGCAGGGGCGGATCGAGCGGGACGGATTGCTTGAAAGGAGTCCGCATTTAGAGCGGATGAAGCTGGAATTCACGCACGTTTCGCCAGACAACATGCTGGAGCTTGAACGCCGCCCCGGGTTTCTCTATTGGATATCCAGAGGCAACCCGGCATCGATGATGGTTACGCGGCAGGCAACGGACGACATGCTGCTGGATATTTTGCAGTCTGGCGGTTCGCTGATACGGCTTGAGCCTTGGCGCGGGGAGATGAAAGAGCCCGAGCGCCCGGGTTCGGGCCAGCCTATGGAGGGGGAGGGAGCATGATGGGATCCCTGATTCGTTACTTGCTTGCCAGTTACACAAGATCTTATCGATACTTCGCTCCGATTGCATTCATGCTGATCTCGGTGGTGTTCCTCTACTCCTACCGGCCTAACCCGATCATGGACAGTTATGCCGTGACGGCAGCCTTTCTGTTTGTCGGCTCAGCTTGGCTGGGGTTGAATTTCCACAATCACGATCAAGGGCGTCAAACGATGCTCCTGATTGTACACAGCGGCAAGGCCCTACGGTTTTATGCCGCCCAATATATCACGGTAAGTCTTCTGTCCATCCTATTCAGTGCATTCGCTGTCCTTTATCCCGTCATGTTCGGGATGTTCGATAAGCCGATTACATTCTACGAGCTTGCTCTTGGTTATGTGGGACATGTCGCAATGTCCTTGCTGGGCATTTCGCTGTCCGTTTTCTTTCAGTTCGGCTTCATGGAGAACCAGGGAAGAGCGGCAGGGTTACTATTCATCGTGATCATTGTTTCCTTGGCCGGTCAATCCATTGTCCAGTTCGATCATGCTTATTGGGGAATCATCCCTTACTTGCTGCCGCCTGTCTCCGTCATGATGGACCTGTTCATGCATGCCGACGAGCGGTCAGTGGCCGTCAAACTCCTGACGATCGCCTATTCCTTCATCTACGGATTTATATTACTGGCTGTTTATCTATGGACGGCTTCCCGCAAGGATGCAGCGTCCATGATCCGAAAAGTAGGTTGAAGTAGGAGGAGTCTTCCTTTACCATAGGAATATACACAAATAGAAACGGTAAAGACAGCCAATACTAGAGGAGGATACCATGAAACAAACTCGACTGCTGGACAGTGACCACTCCAAAGAGCTGTTTGCCTATTTCGGATTAGCGGTGTATTATTCACAGGCCCTTGAGCAGCAGCTCGCGAATTTGTTGATGCTGATCAAGCTTTCTCAAGGGAATGTGCCTTCAGAGGAAGATTTCACCCAATTATATCAGCGGAAACTAAGCAGCTCCTTGGGCCAGCTGGTCCATGAGATCCAGCATTACTTTCCGTTCTCCGAGGAAGAGACGCTTCAATTAAAAGAAGTATGGAAGCAGCGAAACTATATCGTTCATGATTATTTCAAAGAACGGATCCATGAGACGTTTAGCCCGGCCGGCCGTTCCCGAATGATTCGGGAGCTGACGGCATTTAAGGACCAAGCCCAAGCGCTGGAGCAGAAGCTTCAAGGTTACTCCCGCGAGATGTATATAAAGCTGGGGCTGGATAGCGAAAAAAGCGTGTAGAAGAAAATGCGCTTCAGATGAAACATATTCCAGCACCTCTGCGTCAGGAATAATAGGAGGTGTAACTATGAAAAAAACAACCAAATTATTAACCGCTATGCTTGTCACTTCGTCATTGCTCGGTGCCGGCGCCGCCTCTGCTTTTACGGATATACAAGAGGAGAAGCCATTGCAAATGGTGAAGGAACTGCAATCGAAAGGGATTATCCAGGGCATCAGCGCCGACAAATTCGCTCCGTCCAAGACGATAACGACCGCTCAGGCGGTGCAGATGATCGTGAATGCGGCCGGCCTGGAGGTGCAGCCGAACTTTACGGGCCGCTCGTTCGACAGTGTTCCGAAGGATGCTTGGTTTGCCGAAGCCGTGAACATTGCGGCTCAGAATGGATTGTCTGTATCCGCGGACATGAAATGGAATGAGCCGATCACGCGCGAAGGGTTCGCGACCTTGCTCTCGGAAGCGATTCAGAAGACCGGGAATTATCCCGTGATCATGATGTATTTGCATGTGGCCGACGAGGATCTGATGAAAGAGGAGAGCCGGGGGGCCGTGCAATTCCTGCTGTTAACCAAAATCGCGAAGCTGGACGCGAACGACAAGTTCCATCCAACGAAGAGTTTATCGCGAATCGAAGCCGCAGAGCTCGTATACAATTCCATTCGATTCATTGAGGAGCATCAGAAGAACATGACACCTGAAGAGCCGGGGCAATCCGAACCGGATGTAAGCACAAGCGTCGTCAAGGTGGACGAATCGCAGAACAAAGTCACGGTAACCAAGGAAGACCTGCCGAATCCGGGGTATGGCATTAAAATTACTTCGGTCGACTATGTTAGCGACACCGAAGCCGTAATCTACTTCAAGGTGGTGCAACCCGATCCGGACAAAATGTACCCGCAGGTCATCTCAAAATCGTCCGATGACGTGGTCGTGCCGTCCAAATACACCAAAATCACGGTCAAAGCAGCCGGTACTCTTGATTCGGCAAAGTAATTCTTGTCATGTGCCGCCAGAATCCGATGTAAAAAAGAAGGCTGTCCCCAAGCGAATGTTACATTCGACAGGGGACAGCCTTTTTATAGTGTCAGAAAGTATAAACTTCGAAGCTTGGAACTTCCGGATATCGCAAGAAAAACTACGATTAACCTAGGTCTGTCTTCATATGACTGCGTTAGCTTTGCCTAACTTGATCTATAAATGCCCTCCGGCCAAGTTGCTGTTGGAAGCGGCCAGCACCGTTTCCTTATTCTCGGGAACCGAAGGCGAGCTTCCTTGCTGGAGCTGGTACATTTTAAAGTACCTTCCGCCCAAGGCCATCAATTCGTCATGGGAACCCTGTTCCACGATTTCTCCGCGGTGAAGGACCAGAATCTGATCGGCGCTGCGGATCGTGGATAAGCGGTGAGCGATGATAAACGTTGTACGACCGCGCTTCAGAACCTCCAGCGCGTCTTGAATCAAGGCTTCCGTCTCGGTATCGATGTTAGCGGTGGCCTCATCAAGGATCAGTATGGCCGGGTTGAACGCCAATGCACGGGCAAACGAGATCAACTGGCGCTGACCGGCGGAAAGCGTGCTGCCTTTCTCCAGCACCGGCTCATCAAAGCCTTGCGGCAGATGGGCCAGGAGCCGATCGGCACCTACGTCGCGAAGGGCCTGCTCTACCTGTTCCCGGGTAATGTCCGGATCGCCCAGGCTGACATTGGATGCAATGGTGCCGGTGAACAGGTACGGATCCTGCAGCACGATTCCCATATGCTTGCGGAGCCACTGCTTCGGAATATCGGTGACAGGCTGGCCGTCAATCGTGATGGTGCCTTTTTGCGGGTCGTAGAAACGGAACAGCAGATTGATGATGGAGCTTTTGCCCGAGCCCGTATGCCCGACAAGCGCCACCGTCTGTCCTTGCTTCGCTTCAAACGAAATGTTCTTCAGCACGTAGTCCTTCTTGTAAGCGAACGATACGTCCTGAAATTCCACATTCCCCAAATATCGCGGCATGGAGCCGTCCGTTACTTTTTCGCCCGTTTCATCCATCAGCTCGAATACCCGCTTGGCGGAGACGATGGAAGTATCGAGCGCGGCCAGCTGGTTGACCATGCCCGTAATCGGCTGGAACATGCGGCCGAGCAGATCGACGAAGGCGTACAGCACGCCGATCGAAACGATCCCGGCACCGTTCAGCGATGCCGAACCGAAATACCAGAGCACGACCACAAAGGAAACGTTACGCAGCACGTTGACCAGGTTGTGGGTGGTGAAAGAGTTCAGATTCAGCATTTTGTTCTGATGGGCCATGTAATCCGCGTTTAGTGCCTCGAACTCGTCCTGGGTCGCTTTTTGGCGGCGGAATACACGGATGATGGCCATACCCTGGATGGATTCATTGATAATGGCGTTGATCTCGCTCAGACGGGAGCGGATAACCGTATTGTATTTGGTTGCGAATTTACGGTACAGGATGGTCCATACAATCAGCATCGGGATGACAAACAAACTGATCAAGCCCAGTCTGACGTCCAGAAGGAACAGGGCGACATAAACACCCGTGATATAGACGGCGCCGGAGCTGAAGTTGGATAATACCGCAACGAACAGGTCCTTAACTGCTTCGGTGTCATTCGTTACCCGGGAAACGACTTTGCCAGCCGGCAGATTATCGAAGAAGTTGACGGGCAAGCGCTGTATATGGGCATATACATCGGTACGCAGCTTCTGGATGACCCGATTGGCTGCCGATTGGAGCCAGTACGTTCTGCCGAATACCGTTATCATGGAGATCAGAAGACAGATCAGGAACAGGCCGACGAGTTTATAAATGCTGGGCAGCTCGGGTTTGTAAAATTCAAACAGCTGTTCCTTGGTTAATTTGACGGCCGGGTATTGCAGCTCTTCCGAGGCGTAGGAAATCGTCAATACGCCATTCTGGAAGGAACGGTTTCCCTCGGTTCGGGTTACCGGCTCATCAATGAAATAGAAGCTGCGGCCTGCCTGAACGAGGCGCACTTCCTGACCTCGCGTCTCGCTTTCCTGAAAGCGATCCTCACGTTTATAATAAGTTCCATTATAGGATGCGGCACCCTGAGCCTGCGTCGTCTCATAATAGGGACGCTCGATGCCCAGGATATGCTCGTCGATCATCGTTTTCGCGATGAAGGGTCCTGCCAGCTCGGCGGCAACGCCGATGGCCAGCAGAATCAGGGCGGTGATGAAGGTGCCCTTAGCCGTTAAGGCATAACGGAAGAGCCGTTTGGCAATTCCGGATTCATTCGAGATGGTTGTATCGCTTGGAGTCAATTAAGACACCTCCTCCGAGGTCAGATTGTTTTCCACCTGCTGGCGTTCGAATTGCTCGCGGTACCAGCCGCCGAGTTCCAGCAGTTCGTCATGGGTTCCCTGCTCCGTGATTCGGCCGTCCTCCAAGACGACGATTAGATCGGCATGCTGGACCGCCGAGAGGCGATGGGTGGAAATCAGGGTCGTTTTACCGGCGCGCTTGCTCCGGATATTATCGATGATTCTGGCTTCCGTCCGGGCATCTACCGCGGACAAGGAATCGTCCAGAATCAGGATTTCAGGGTCGCCGATGAAAGCCCGAGCCAGGGATACCCGCTGTTTTTGCCCGCCGGACAGCGCCACGCCTTTTTCGCCGACAATGGTATCAAGACCATCGGACAGGGTGACCAGATCGCGGTCAAACGCAGCGGTCGTAATCGCCTCCATGATCAATTCGTCGCTGGCATCCTTCTTGCCGAATTGGATGTTCTGGCGCACCGTCTTGGAGAACAGGATCTGCTCCTGCGGCACATACCCGATCCAGCTGTGGAGCTGATCGGTCGCGAGCCTCTCCATCGGCACGCCGGATATGAGGATATCCCCGGTTCCGGTCGGATACTCATGCAGAAGCTGCTTCAGCAGCGTCGATTTGCCGCTGCCCGTGCGTCCTACAACGCCTAGCGTCTGCCCTTTTTGCAGCGTAAAGCTGATATTTTGCAAATTTTCGATCGTTGAAGTCGGGTAACGGAAGGTGACATCCTTAAATTGAATCGTGTCCGGAACCTTCACGTCTACGGGATCCGCGACGTCGGCAACATCCGGCGGCGTCTTCAAGGTTTCGTTGACCCGATCCAGCGAGGCGTTACCCCGCTGCATGATATTGATCAATTCCCCGATCGCAAACATCGGCCAAATCATCATCCCGAGGTACATATTGAACGATACGAGATCTCCGAGCGTGATTTGATTTTGGAACACGAGGTACACCCCGTAGGCCAAACCGATGACGTAGCTGAGACCGATGGAAAAATTGATGGTCGGCTCGAATAAGGCATCCACTTTGGCAACCGCCAGATTTTTGCGATATACGTCATCCGTAATATCCTGGAAGCGCTGTTGATCGGCGCGTTCCTGCACATAAGCCCGGATGACGCGTACGCCGGCTACGGACTCCAGCACCTGGTCGTTCATGTCTCCAAAGGCATCTTGAGCCAGCGTGTAGCGTTTATGAATGGCTCTTCCGTAGATCACCATGCCGATGGCAATGATCGGCATCGGCAGAATCGCCGCCAGCGTCAGCTTCCAGCTGACGATGAAACCCATGGCGAACAGGACGACGATCAAGTAGATGGTGGAGTCCGTCATGACGAGCATGCCGAAGCCGGCGGTTGCAGCCACGGAGCGAAGGTCGTTCGTCGCCTTGGCCATCAAGTCCCCGGTACGGTTGCGCTCGAAAAACGGAGGAAGCATCCGCAGCAAATGGTTCATGTACCGGGTACGGAGCAGGCGTTCCACGAGGTTTGCGCCTCCGAATAAACGGTGCATCCATATGTACGTGGCACAATAAACGACAGCAACGATGCCGAGAATCATGAGCAGGTATTGGACGAGGGACGCCCAGGTTATGGAACTGCTGACGATATCGTCAATGGCGTTTCCGAGCAGGAGCGGCGGCAGAAGCTCAACCAATCCGCAAAAGATGAGCAACGCCAGGCCGATCAAATAACGTTTTTTCTCACGCTTGAAAAACCAGCCTAAATTTTTAAGTACGGCAAACACATTAACCCTTCCTTTCGTATCGTTCTGGCATCATATCATCCGCAAAAACCAAAAAAAGCACATCATCCGACGACGGACGATATGCTTCATTAATTTTGAACTTATCATACGCACGGTGATCATGACTTCCGCGCAAAGGTCAGCAGCTTCGTTCTAATTCATTCCGACAACGAACGAACGAGGCTTGATGATGATGAGACAGCACCAGCGGGGAGTCGATCCATATTGAATTGTAGGGAATGATGATCCAGATGATCTTTATCCATCGCAAACAATTTCAGCATGTCACTCACCCTTTCTTCGTCATTTTACATTTTATTCAAATCGATCTCGTATGGACTGAATTTTATCACCATGAACTGGAATGTGTCAAACTTATTTTTTTAGATCACCTCGAGTTATTCTTATAGTGAAGGAAGGCCGGAACCTTATGTCACTATTTAATTATCAAAATGATTTGTATCCTAACGTGCGTATGCGTTATGATAATATTGCAGCTAAATATGGATACCGTCCCTATGATCTCCGGTCTGCCAAAAAGATAGGGATCAACATAAAATAACGTCTAAGGAGGGTGCACGACACATGCAAATTCAAGTCAGCGATCAGGCAGCACGTTGGTACAAGAAGGAACTCGACCTTCAAGCCGGCACGTTCGTTCGCTTCTTTCCACGCTATAGCTCAGGCGGCGGGCTCCATCCCGGCTTTTCGCTCGGTATTTCGGTAGAAGAGCCAAGGGAAGCAGGACTGACGGAGCGTTCGGAAGAGGTAACTTTCTATATGGAAGAGCAGGATCTGTGGTATTTGAAAGGGTATACGCTACGCGTGAAATATGAGGAATCCTTGGATGACATTTCGTATATTTATGAAGAAGAGGGCGCAGTAAATTAACCTGATGAGAGACTGCAGCGCCATCTAGGGAAAGGAGGTTCCCAAGATGAGCGTATATCACCGTGATATTCGCCAGTATATCGGCAAACGTTCGGTGGTCCGTGTGAAAGCGGCGGTGCTTGTGCTGAACGATAACGGAGAGATACTTCTCCTGAAACGTCAGAACAGGGACGAGTGGGGACTCCCGATCGGAAACCTGAAGCCCGGCGAAGCTCTTGAAGACACAGCCTCCAGAGAGCTGTGGGAAGAGAGCGGCCTGACCGCGGACGATATGCGACTCTTGGACCTTGTATCAGGTCCGGAGTATATGAAGAAGCAGCTTGGTGGAGATGAGGTATATTATGTAATCGGCGTTTACGCGGCAACCGGTCTGCACAGCGCCATTCATTTGTCCCCGAATACGGAAGTATCTCTTAAATATTTTGATTTCCAGGCATTGCCCGCTATGGATGCGATCACGATCCGCTTGCTCGATAAGATAAAAAAGAAGAGCTGAGGCTCGTTCGTGGAGGCAGATGTGCATGCTTTAAATTCCCCGCACGGGGAATTTTTTTCGGTCAACATGAGGAGTCCCTGCCCCATTCAAACCGGGGAAGGGACTCCTTTTGCCTTGTGTATGCATGTACACAGGAGCCTTACGGCTGCCCGGATAACGGGACCTCCAGTGCAAAGTCAAAATCGTCGATATCATAGACCTGTACGGGAAGAGCGCTTTCAACGATGCGCTGAATCAACTCGTATTGATCCGTCAATATGGGAGCCTCCGCTTTTTGGGAAGCCAGCAGCAGTTCGGTCTCAATAGGATCGAAGGACTCTCCGTACGGTGCGGTGTCCATGGTGTTCATGACCGAGACCCGAGTGGTTTCGCTAACGGGAATGGTCGGGCTTTTGGACCAGGGAACCTGGAGGGCCCGCTCGATTTTCTTTTTGTTCAGCGGCTCTTCGAAATATGATATCAATTCGCCGATCTTTATTTTGACGTGCTGGTCATCAGCACTGCTATTCATGAGATGTTCCTCCGTGGTATGAAGCTCATATAATTCCAAAATCGTGGTGTATGGAATGATGTATTCGACGGGTTTGGGTGGTACTAACAGCTGACCGTAAATGGCCAGCATGACCGCTTCCGTCACGAAAATTCTGGTCATGACTAAATCCTCCTGCAGACATGATACATTTCATGAGTTTAGAACTAATAAAGCATTGAAGCTCTCAAATGTCAACTGCTCTTCGTCTGTCACAAGATGGATGTCCCTTGAGAAAAACCTCCATCGATGTACCTTTACTGAAGGCAGACAGTGTTTAGAAGGGCGTTTTTCTTGCGATTATCGAAGGAGTTCACCTTCGCAGAAAACTTTGTGCATTCTATAATCTGAAGAAAGGGGCTGTGATTCACCTTTGAAGTCATGGAAAATCTATTATCCGTTCGTTAAGCCGTATATGAAGTGGATCATTCTCACCCTCATCATCGGCATGATCAAATTCGCGATCCCGTTATTGCTGCCCATGATCATGAAATATGTCGTGGATGATCTGCTGATCAATCAGCAGATGAGCATCGAGCAGAAAATCCAGGATCTGATGTGGATTCTCGGGGGGACGCTGGTGCTGTTTGTCATCGTTCGCGGTCCGGTGGAATACTTGCGGCAGTATTTTGCGCAGTTCATTACGAGCCGTATTTTGTTTGACATGCGTAACCGGCTGTATGCGCATCTGCAGCGGTTGTCCCTCCGTTACTACCAGAATACCAAGGTAGGCGAGGCGATATCGCGTTTTATCAATGATGTGGAGCAATCGAAAAACCTGGTGGAAGTCGGCATGATGAACATCTGGCTGGATATGTTCACATTGCTGTTCGTATTAGTGGTCATGCTCTTCATGAATCCCGTTTTGACGCTGGTTGCCATCTCGATTCTGCCTCTCTACGGACTAGCGGTGAACTTACTCTATAAACGGCTTAAGCGTTTGACCAAAGACCGGTCGCAGGCTCTCGCGGGCATTCAGGCATACCTGCATGAGCGGATTCAAGGGATCTCGGTCATCCGAAGCTTTACCCTGGAGCGTTATGATCAGAAGAAATTCGAAGGCATCAACGGAAATTTCCTGAATAAAGCGATGGCCCAGACGCGCTGGAATGCGCTGACTTTCTCGGTGATTAACACGCTGACCGATATTGCGCCTATTTTGGTTATCGGGTACGGGGGCTACCGGGTGATCCAGGGAGATCTGACATTAGGTACGTTTGTTGCCTTCTTCGGTTATCTCGACAGATTGTATGCGCCCCTTCGCCGCCTGATTAACTCTTCAACGGTGCTGACGCAGGCCTCAGCGTCCCTGGAGCGGGTCAAGGAGCTCATGGACGAGCCGTATGACATCGTGGACCGTCCGAATGCCAAAACGCTTAAGACCGCGGGACAGATCGAATTCGACCGTGTCTCCTTCAAATACAATGACGATGCGGGATGGGTGCTTCAAGATATTAACCTGACCATTCGGCAGGGACAGACGATTGCGTTCGTCGGCATGAGCGGCGGCGGCAAATCGTCCCTGATCGGACTGATTCCGAGATTCTACGATGTGCAGCAGGGCGCGGTGAAAATTAACGGCCACGATGTCAGGGATTTGACGCTGGACAGCCTGCGCGGATCGGTGGGCATGGTCCTGCAGGACAACTTCCTGTTTAGCGGCACCGTCCGAGAAAATATTCTGTTCGGCAATCCGGAGGCGGATGAAGCCGCGATCGTCGCCGCTGCCCAAGCCGCCAATGCCCATGACTTCATTACCCAGCTGCCGCAAGGCTATGACACGGAAGTAGGCGAACGCGGCGTCAAGCTGTCGGGAGGTCAGAAGCAAAGACTGGCGATCGCCCGCGTCTTTCTCAAGGATCCGGACATTCTGGTGCTGGATGAGGCGACTTCGGCGCTGGATTTGGAGTCCGAGCATTTGATCCAGCAGGCGCTGCAATCCCTAGCGAGCAACCGCACCACATTGATCGTCGCCCATCGTCTTTCGACCATAACGCACGCCGATCAAATCGTTGTGCTGGAGAATGGAAGAATTACGGAGCAGGGCACGCACGGCGAGCTGATGACTCTGGATGGAAGCTATGCCAGACTGTACAACGTGCAGCATTTGGAGACTTAATTACACGAAAGACCCGTCCTTCTTAGGCATGGTATTCGGCCATGCTTCAGGGGACGGGTCTTTTGATTTTTTTTACAGTCTTATTTCTCGATATGTTTGAACACCGTGTCATAGGTCGTCTGAATATAGTCCAGCGACTGACCGTGCAGCACGATATTGTTGACGAGCGTGATGAGCAGGAATAGCGCCATGATGCCGGTGAGGACTTGTTGAAGCCGAAGGCTCTTCGTCTTGGCAATGAACAGCGCAGCAAGCACGAACAGCGCAAACAGATAATGTCCTGCGTAGAGGTAGAGATCGTAAGCATATGTGGCCAATCCGAACCCTACGATGATGTGCAGCAGAATGGCAAACAGAATATAGATGGAAAATGCCCAGGTATCCCGGGAACGGATGCCCTTGATGAAGGACAGAACAGCCAGGAGCAGTACCCCGATCCCGACGATATGGACATGGATCGGATACGGTTTGGCCAGATCTGTCACGAACGCTGCGATTCCCGGATCGATCATGGCAAGCTCAGGCGACAGGATCGGGCTTACAAACAGCATGTAGAAGACCCGGGAATGATGCTCCCATGAGAAGGGAGAAACATAGCTGAGCGCACCATTCTGCACGCTTGAAAACACGTTCGCGATCCATGACTTACCGGAGAACAGCAAGTGCTGAAGCAGGGTGACGATCACCACCATTCCCAGAAAAATCAGCATAATGATGATAAACCTTTTGAAAGTATCCATTCGGCGTCGATCGAACAGGCTGATCAGCAGCGCTCCAGCGAACGTTGCCACATTCGTGGACGTGATCCCGAAATTAATCAGGGCCAGGGAGGCATTAGGCATGACGGCATACCGGTCCTCCAACCGGCTGTAGTGCAAATAAGCGGCCGACAAAATGATCATGAATTGGGCATACGCGTATGAATCCGGAATGAATGCCGTGAACAGCGAATATGAGCTGATACCGAAGAAAGCCGCCGTTACGAAGGACAGCAGCCAGCCGGCTCCGCTTCGTCGAACGATGTAATAAACCAAGGCTGCACTAAAGGCGTTCAAGACGGATTGAATCAGAAGATAAGGGAGGTTGGAGCTCCCGATCATCGTTGTTAGCGGACTCGTCAGGAAATTAATGAACGGATGGATGATCGAAATATTTTCCGGTCCATACTCCATCGAAGGGTCGAAGTTAAATAGATTCAGCGTAAAGGGCGCACCGTAGAAGGGGCTGTGAGGAATCAATTCGGCTGCGTGATCCTTGATATATGTCACGAAAGGAAGGTTCATGAACACATACCATAAGGCAAGGCAGACGCTTAGCCCGACCGCCGTGTAATTATCTTTTCTATTTCCAAATAAATAACTGAAAAAAGTCATGTTTTTCGTTCCACCAATCTATCCGTGATATGTATTGAGATTCGGCCTGGCGGCATTCGTTTACCAGATCAGCAGCAGCAATCCGGATATGATAAAGGCAACGCCGGCGATTTTTCGAATGCCGATGGTTTCCTTGAACACCAGTTTGGCAAACAGCAGCGCCCACAGGAACGTAAGGGCATTGGCCGGCATCACCAGCGTATATGGTAGTTTTCCAAGCAAATAAATGTTTAACAAGGCTCCCAAACCGTAGCTAAGAAAACCGATCAGCAGCAGCTTGATTTGTTTACCCGCAGTATATCCTTTGAAGAATACGCTGCCCAGCGAGCCCAGCAAGGTCATTAGGAGCAGAAGCAAGTACAGCGGCACGTCACTTTTCATAGGAGGTTAATGTCACCCCGATTCCAAGCAGGGCCACGGCGGCCAGCTTTTTCAAGGTTAACGGCTCATCCAGAAAGAAATCCCCATAAAACAAAGCCACGATATAGCTGATGCACATCAGGGGATAAGCAACGGACAGCTTCTCCAGGGAAAACGATTTGATCATGAGGATGGCTCCCAGGCCGTAACACACAAATCCGATTCCCATATACACCAAATTGGCGTGTCCCCATTTCCAGAACAGCTGGCCGGTCGCCGTCAAAAAAGCCGATAAGACCATAAACAGCTTGCCTAGGTGGCGCGGGGCGCTCTGCGCTTTTACTTGTTCCATGTTAATCCCTCGCATCCATGGGCGGACTTTTGATTGATCAAATATTTGTGCTTAACAAGCCGAAACATCGGCAGGTCGGATAAGGAATCGGAGTACGCGCAGGAAGAGTCGTAATCAATGGCCAGCCGCTGCTCGCTTAAGTATTCCTGAATCCGGTTCACTTTCTCCTCCCCCTTGCAGTTGTTTCCTTCAATCATCGACGTGAAACGCCCATCCCGAACGGATAATTTCGTGGCAATGACCGCGTCGACGCAGGGCAGCTCCGCAAAATATCTCATGTAAGCGTCGGGGGACGCGGTTACGAGCAGGACATGATAGCCCTCGCTTTTCTTCAGCTGCATTTCCTTCAGCGCATCCGGGAAGATGGCAGGCTTCAATTCCGTTTCGTAAAAATGCTTCAGGTCGGCGTCATCCATATGGCGCATCGCATGAAAATAAGCGCTTTTTGCCTTTTCGGCTTCCAGGAGACGGAGCTTGTAGAGCACGGTATGCAGCACGACTTTCAGGATGACCGGTGTCGTGGCCGGGTGTTTTCGTATGCCGTACTTCAAAAATCGAAACATGGAGTCCGTATGGATGACCGTTTTGTCGATGTCAAAAATAGCGAATTTCTGATTCATGAAATTTCCCTCAATTGCCGTTTTTTTAATTACTCAAAATAGATCAATATACCGATAACGCTGATGACATAGAGGATCACGGTGACCAGGATGTGCGAGTCCTCCAGGAGCACCCGGTCCGGGGCTCCGCCCTTTTTCTCGATATGAATCAGATAAAGATACCGAAACATCCCGTAGATGACGAGCGGAATGGTCCACATAAGATGAACGGTCCTGCCGGACGTAAAGGTAAAGAGCGAATAACTGATGATGGTTGCCGTTGTGACGATGCTGCTCATCTGGTCGAGCAGATCAAACGAGTATTGATCAAGCACCTTGCGGTGAGAGCCCTTGTCATGCTGCAGCAGATGAAGCTCATGCCGTCTCTTGCCGATCGCCAGGAAGAGCGATAGCAGCATGGTACATAAAAGGAACCAGGGCGTGAACGGGACGTGAATGACGAGCCCGCCTGCGATCGCGCGCAGCACAAACCCGGCCGCGATAATCATGATGTCGATGATGACAACATGTTTCAGCCTGAAGGAATAAGCCACGTTCATGGCAAAATAGAGCAGCAGTAATGCGGTAAACAGCGGATTGAGCAGATAAGAGACGGCCAGCGAAGCGATCAGCAGCAGTATGCCGAACACGACGGCCAGCTTAGGCGGGAGTGCTCCCGAGGCCATGGGCCGGTATTTCTTCACCGGATGGTTGCGATCCGCTTCGCGATCGGCATAATCGTTCACAATGTAGACGCAGCCCGAAACGAAGGACAGCAGGAAGAAACCGATCAAGGTTTCAACAAGCGACCCCGGATTTACCGTTTCAAACGAGAAGAGGGGGGCTGCAAATATTAACAAATTTTTGGTCCATTGCTTCGGCCTTAGCTGCCTGAAGAGCAGCATGGGAAGCTGCTTTAACGGGGCAGCGGCCGATTCGGTATTCGTTGAAGACAATTGTGTTACCTCCTGATACATCCTAATTCTTAGGGGAATACGGGAAAAGCCGTTAAAATACGATAGCTATCATACCATAAAATAGACTATATATGGTAACGGCCCGTCCGGCATGGTACTTAATAGAACAAATAAACCTCCCTTAAGGTTCATGAAACCGGCAGGGAGGTTTTTGGCCTTTATCCTATTTACCTATATAAATAACAGTTGTTCCGTGAGAATTCACGATTTGCCGATAAGTAAGGACAGCAGGCCGGCGGCAATAAGCGGGCCAACGGGCACGCCGCGGAATAGGGCTACCCCGAGCACGGTGCCGACGAGCAGGCCGGCGACTACCGTAGGGTTGCTGCCCATCAGCGTGGCTCCGCGTCCGCCCAGATATGCGACAAGCATGCCGACGGCGATGGCCAGAAGCGACTTCCAATTCAGGAAGGATTCACCGATCGTTTGGAGACTCATTTTGCCGCTCGCCAGCGGAGACATCACGCCAATGGTGAGAATTATGATGCCGAGGGTCAGCCCGTATTTCTCAAGCCATGGGAAGGCTTGCTGGAAGCCGGTGACGCGGATGAGCAGCAATGCCAGCATGGCTATGGTCACGGCGGAATTGCTGCTGATAATGCCCAGGCCCGCCATTGCCAGCAGAATGAGCGAGGTTACGTCCAATGGAGATCACTCCTTATGATTTAGATATCAGAAAGTATGAATTACCGATGAGCAAGCCTTCCTGATATCGCAATAAACATCAATTACACGCGGGTTGTCTTCCCGGAATGTAAGCTTTGGAAGACGTTGGTTACACCTTTGTGCCCAGATGCTCCGCGATCAATCGGCCGTGCAGCCTGCCGGTTTCAATGAACACCTCATTGGCATTGCGGCCGGACGCAATTACGCCGGCGACGTACAGTCCCGGAACATTGGTCTCCATCGTATCCGGATTATAGATTGGTTTCTCCATATCTTCGTCGAGCTGAACGCCGGAAGAGGCGAGCAGTTTGCGATCAGGACGGAACCCGGTCAATGCCAATACAAAGTCGTTTTCGATGATCGATTCCTGTCCCTGATTCGAAAGCACGGTAATGGAGGACTCCGCGATTTGAACGACGCGGGAGTTCAGATGAAGCTGGATATGCCCTTTTTGAACCATGCTGTCGAACAGGGGCCGAACCCAAGGTTTGATGTTCTGCGAGACTTCCTCGCCCCGATAGACCATCGTAACCTCGGCCCCGACACGGATCAGCTCCATGGCCGCGTCCACCGCGGAATTGCTGCCGCCGATGATCGCCGTTTTCATGCCGGCATAAGGATGGGCTTCCCGGAAATAATGGGTTACTTTCTCCAAGTCTTCACCAGGAATGCCAATATAATTCGGATGATCAAAATAACCCGTAGCAATGACTACGTGTTTGGCTTGTCGAAGGGTCTCTTCACCGCCGCGTCGCCGCGTCTTTACTTGAAAGCTGCCGTCAGGCTGCTTGGCAATGGTGAGAGCTTCTTCGTATGGGGAAATATTCAGGTTAAAATGTTTGGCGACCCGGCGATAATAGGCCAGGGCCTCGTGCCGGTACGGTTTATCGTTCGATATGGCGAACGGAACTTCTCCGATTTCAAGCATTTCAGCCGTACTGAAAAACTGCATATGGGTCGGATAGAGATAAATGGAATGGACTACGTTGTGTTTATCAATGATCTCGCAGCTGAGGCCCTGGCGGCCGCACTCAATGGCAGCTGCTAGACCGCATGGGCCTGCGCCGATAATTAAGACGTCGAGCATGATGAACCTCCTTATGTATTAACCTTACGCTATCTATCAGCATTATAATCCTACAGCAATTATCGCGATAAATCCAGAATGCAGGCTATCGCACTCCCGCCCGAGCGGGCCTGATGCAGAAAGAGATTGACAAACAATTGTAATTTAATTAATATCTAATTAGATAAGCGTTAAATTAGAAATTCGTTAAATTGTTTGTCGAAAAGGAGGAGTCCAGCATGGAACAGACTGCCCGAGAAGCTTACAAAGCATCCGTTCTTCGCAGTTTTATTGCTAAGGACGGATCCTTGCGGTCCATCCCGGCACAGTATAAAAAGAAGCTTGTCATTATGGAATTTTTGGTGGAGCAGTTGGAGACGGGGAGGGAATATCCGGAAAAGGACATCAATGCGTTTATCAAGCGCTATCACGAGGATTATGCGACGATTCGGCGAGAATTTATCAATCATCGATATATGAGCCGGGATCAGGAAATCTATATTCTTAACCCGCGCGAGGAATGGACGCAGTGGGATGCGCTTTAAACGAAAGCAAAACAAAAAAGCTGCCTTCACTGATTTGGTCAGTGAAGGCAGCTTTTGCGAAGTGCTATATGAATGAATACGTATAAGTTCAATTAAAATCCGGCAGCGGCCTTTTTAACAAGCTCAAGACCGTTCTGAACGATCATTTCCGCTTCGTCAGGGAACTGGTTGTGGCCTTCGATGATGAGGGTTTCGATATCCTGCACGCCCCATTGACGAAGATTGCCCATAACGAAGTTGACAGCCATCTCTGCTGCAGCCATAGGACCTTCGGAATAGTTGCCGCCGCGTGCATTCAGGATGACGACTTTTTTGCCGGTCACGAGACCTACCACGCCTTGCGGTGTATATTTAAACGTTTTGCCTGCTTGGTTCAGGTAATCGATGTAGGTATGAAGAACGGCAGGGACGGTCATGTTCCACAGTGGGAAAGCCAGCACGATTTTGTCTGCGGCAAGGAACTGGTCAAGATATTTGCTGACATTGGCAGCAGCCGCTTGCTCTTCAGGAGTAGCTTCCAAACCCTTGGCGGCTTTGAACATACCGTTGATGGCTGTTCCGTCGTAATATGGAAGATTCTCTGCGAACAGGTCAAGCTCCGTGATTTGATCTTCCGGATGGCTTGCTTTGAAGGATTCCAGAAACTCATGGTACATTTTTACGCTGACCGATTGCTCGATCGCTCTGTTGTTTGCTTTGATGAATAGTACATTCGACATGTATGAAGACTCTCCTTGTTGTATAGTTTACTTTATAAATTATAGTATATTTCATTTCTATGGTTTGTCAACAATGCCTTAGTGTACGATATCGATATTACCGGAGTAGGTTTCCACTTGGATGGTATCGGTTGTTTCCTTAAATGACTCCGGCGCCGATATCGATCCGGTGAGCGACTTAAGGTCATAGAAACCGCGGAATGAAGGGTCAGGCTGCACTTTCACGTTGCCTGATCTGCACAGGATATTCACCGACGAAACGCCGAGCAATCCTACGTTTACATTGCCGGAAGTGACCTCGATGTCCACGGGGCCTTCCATATCTTTCAATTCGACGTTTCCTGAATGATTGACGAGTTGAGTGGAGGCCTGAATGTCGGAGCCGCGAATACTGCCCGAAATGTTCTCTACGTTCAACTGGTCAGCTACGATTCCGTTCATGTTGATGTTGCCTGACTTTACGGAAATGGCAATCGACTTGGACGAAGCTCCGCTTACCTGGATGTTATTGGATAACGTTGATAAATCGAGCTCCTCGAGTAATGTGCTTGAAGGAAGGACAATGGTTATTTTCCCTTTCGGCGAATGAAAGTCCACGCTCATAAACTGAAACGAATCAGACGTAGTCAGATCCAAATCGATTTCTTGACCTGCAGGCTTAAAAGCTTCAAGGATATCGACATGCTCCGGCTTTAATTTGCCGTCAAAAGCGATATACCCGTTATCATCGCCGCTGTCCTCAAAAGCGAAACTGACATTCATATTGCTGGTGATTGTTAATTTCTTCAAATTTACGGCATCCTGCAGATCCCATCGGTTCTGGTAGCTGACCAGTTCTTCCCCGAATTTAAACTTGTTCGCAGCCATGCCGATGATTCCTACCAATATAAGTGCGATTGCTAAGCTGAACAACCATTTTCTGTTCACTGTGCGTCACGACCCTTCAACAAACGTGTATTCCATCTGGAGTACCTCAAGGTTAACGATAACAATCCAACCATGGCCAAGCGTGTGGCATATCCAAGGAAGATGCCGATTCCGATCAAGGAGATCGATAAGAATAATTTAGCCGGATAAAACGTTCCATTCAGGATGTAATCGAGCAGAACGAGCACCGGGCTCAGCAAGGTTGCCAGGGCTCCCAGAGCGATGGCGACGCCACCGGACCATAATGCCGCAAGGAACGGGACGGTCACTAATGCACAGAAGAACAAACCGGTTCCCACCGCATATTTGCCTATGGCAGACGGCCTTCTGACCGCCGCGGGAGCAGGCGATTCCATATCCACGTACCGGTCGCCTAACGCTTCCTTCGCCATTTCAAAAGGATCTCCCAACTCCCGGGCAATCTCCTCTTCGGAACGCCCATTCTGCATGCCGATGACAAAATGGGACTCTACATCCTGAATGAATTCCCGGCGTTCACCCGGAGGAAGCGCGGCAAGGCGAGATTCCAAAATCGAAATAAACTGTTTTTTAGTCATACAAATTTCCTTCCTCTATCAAATTGGTCACGTTGCTTACAAATGCTTGCCATTCCTTCACCATAGATCGCATATAAATCACTCCGCTGTCCGTCAGCTTATAATATTTACGGGGGGGACCCTCGCTCGATTCCTGGAGGTAGGTGGTGCAGTAGCCTTCATTAACAAGCCTGCGAAGGAGAGGGTACAGGGCGCCTTCGGCTACTTCGATATGCCGGGAGACGGCTTGAGCCAGCTCGTAGCCATATTGGTCCTTGCGATGGATCAGCACAAGCACGCAGAGTTCAAGAACGCCTTTTTTGAATTGAATACTGACATTCATACGGCGAGACCTCCTTTCGTAAGTCCATGTTCATGCTGTTATCACGAGGTAGTAATTAATATTCAGTAGTGATCTACAATAAGATATCACTTAGTACTGAATAATGCAAGGTACTGATCATAAAATGGGTAAGCATCAAAAAACGTCGAACCGTGAGAAGCTTTGTATAAGGGCGGAAGTCTCGTTTAATCTTGAAAAGGCACGGTTAATAGAAGTTATCAGAACATAGGGTCGTTTTTCCAAGACAAGAATGGAGGGATGAACAGTATGTCCATCGATCGGTTTATATTAAAAAAGCTGAATAATTGCCAGGAGATCACAACGCGGAGAAATCTCGTGAAATTGTTCCAGATCCGAATTCAGCGGGCGCAGATAGCCGAGGATCGTTATTACGGGTTATAATGGAGACAAACAAAAAAAAGGGCTACCCCTCTTTTATTAAAAGAGAGATAGCGCAAGAGAGTCGTTTTCGCTTTTGCTGTGTAGAATTGCCTCGGATCCCTCGATTTCAATGCTGATGAGGGAGTTGAGGCATTTTTGCAGCGCCTTTTTGCCGGTTTGGATTTTATGGTCAAGCGCGCTGGTTAGCAGTTTCAATACCTTTTGAACCGGCTGCTTGCTATCCGTAGTAAAATAAACGGGAACCGGCTTGTTTTGGAACATGATCAGTGTTTTCATATCAATCACCTCACGAAAGTTTTTTCATGATATTTGCATTATAAATTGCCAATCTTAAAATAACCTTAAATTCATAGAATTAATCAGCATCATTTTTATGAGCGTGACATTTTTGTGAACGACGGGATTTTACCGTCGAAAAACCCGGATTTCCCCTATAATCAATACATAAATAGTTCCTCGGAACCAACAAATCCGCATCGGAAATAGGAAATAGGAAATATGACACAAATTGACAGAACAGACCCTGGAATGATATAGTTACAATAATGTAACTATTTTTTGCAACTATTGAAATAGGTGATTGGGCTTTCAATATGGAATAAACATAGGATTACCATTTTGAGGAAGGCAGGTTGACCAGATGATACTCACCGTGATCAGCGGTCGAAACGAAGATGATTGGTTTGATATCGACGTACCCGATGAATGCTCTATTGAACGGTTGAACGAGCTGCTGGGATTACGTCTTTTTCGCGAACCCTCGAGTGAAGGGATTCAATATATATTAGAAGCGAAATTCCCGGAAGGCTTGTGGTTTACGGTAGGCGGCCACTCTAACCTGGTTGAAGCGGGATTGAGGGAAGGCTCCTACGTTCGGTTGCAGCGCGCATTCTCGACAACCACCGATGAAGCTCCTGTCTATGGCAGAAGATCGTTGTTTCAAGAGAGTTGAAATTGGGTAAGTAACCCATTGGTTTTAACTGAAACAGCAAAATACATAATTGTACATTTCAGATGCTTTGGATTAGGAGGAAGTGACATATGAACGTGTTGTACCAACGTTCGCCGCGCATTAGACCGGCTTTACCGAATGAAGACTTGGAAATTCTGAGACCCCCGTCCGAGCCAAGCAAGCCGTCGTTTTCCATGATTGCCATCATCATTCCGATTATTATGACGGCGGTGACGATCGGTTTCTATGTCTATATGAACGTGAGCGGTAAGATGGGGAATTCCAATTTCATGATGTTTCAGATGATTTCCATCTTTATGATGCTGACATCCTACACGCTGCCGTTCTTCATGTATTTAAGCAACAAGAAGACCTATCAGAAGAACCTGGCCGAACGCAATCAGAAGTACCGGGCTCAGCTTGATGTGCATCGGGAAGAACTGAAGGAGCGGCAGGAGGATCAGGTCCATATTCTGTTTGACATCCATGGGGATCCGGACGTCTGTTACAACGTTGTGAAGAACCGGAGCAGCAGCTTATGGGAACGTTCCCCGGAAGATAAGGATTTTTTGGAGATTTGCGTGGGCAAGGGGGAAGTTCCGTTTCACATTAACGTGAAGCCTCCCCGTGCGGACGGGTATGATAAGGACCCGTTAATCGAAGCGGCCGAATTGCTGTCATCCGAGTTCCAGACGGTCGACGATGCCTCGATTGCACTGCCGTTATTCGAATCCAAGGTCATCGGGATCGTCGGCGGAAGAGAACGCGTATTAAACATGCTTCGCGTCATGATGGCCCAAACCGCCGTCAGGCACTCGCCTGACGAAGTGAAAATCGCCGCCTTCTACGAGGAGAGGGAAGCGAGCGAATGGCAGTGGCTGCGCTGGCTGCCCCATACCTGGGATGATGACCGTTCCAGCCGCTATCTTGCGGACCGACGGAGCAATGCGCATCAGCTTGCTGATGAAATATTTACCCATTTATACCGGCGTAAAAACAATCGCTCCGAACATGGAAAAAAATCGATTGAGACGCCGGCTTACGTCGTGATCCTATCCGCAGCCCAATTGATTGAGGAAGAACCTCTGCTGCCTCTGTTGATGGAAGATGCCGATGCGGCTGACGCCGTCACCATCATCTTGTCCGACCGGAAAGAAAGCTTGCCGATGCACTGCCAGCTTATCGTCGAAGTCGATCGGGAGCAGGCGGCGTACACGATTAAGAAACCGGACGGCACCGTCTCCAGGCAATCCTTCCAATCCCATCATATCAGCAGGGAACAGGTCGAAGCATTGGCCCGGTATATGGCGCCGATTCGGCTGAAACGGTCTTCTGCATCCGATATTCCTAGCGTTTTGGCACTATTCGAGATGATGGATATTCAGAAAATCAACGATTTGGATGTATATAAACGCTGGCAGCAGAACCGATATCCGGATTCATTGCCCGTTCCCATGGGTGTGCGAGCGGGCGGAAAGAAGATTAATTTGAATCTTCATGATAAAATAGAGCGTCAAGGTCATGGTCCGCATGGCCTGATCGCGGGAACGACCGGTTCCGGGAAAAGCGAGGTTATCCAATCCATCGTGGCTTCCCTGGCATCGGAGTTTCACCCTCATGATCTGGCATTCATGCTAATCGACTATAAGGGCGGCGGCATGTCCAATACGTTTGTGAACCTTCCGCACGTCGTGGGCACCATAACGAATTTGGACAATAATCTGATCGAGCGGGCGAAGGTGTCGCTCAAAGCCGAATTGGTCCGCCGCCAGAAAATATTGAACGATGCGGGAAACCTGCAGCACATTGACGAGTATTACAAGCTGCTGCGCAATCGCCATGGCGAGCCGCTCCCGCATCTCGTCATTATCATTGATGAATTTGCACAGCTGAAGAAAGATCAGCCGGAATTTATGGATGAATTGATCAGCATCGCCGCAATCGGGCGAACGCTGGGTGTCCATTTGATCTTGGCGACCCAGAAGCCGGCAGGCGTCGTGGACGATAAAATTTGGAGTAACTCGCGCTTCCGCATCTGTCTTCGGGTACAAAGCGAAGGCGACAGCCGCGACATGCTGAAGATTCCGAATGCAGCCTGGATCAACAAGCCCGGACGAGGCTACTTCCAGGTGGGCAGCGATGAAGTATTTGAAGAAATGCAATTTGCTTGGAGCGGCGCTCCTTACATTGAAGAGAAGGATACGCCTGGCGCTGTTTCCATCCGCGAGGTCCGGATCAACGGGAAGACGGAACCGCTGCTTGCGTCGACTCCATCCCTGGGTGCGCATCTGGAAGTGCCCAAACAGCTGCAGGTGTTTATCGACCATGTAGCGGAAGTGGCTAAGGCGCAAGGAATCGAACGGCTGCAGGGCCCTTGGCTTCCGCCGCTTCCGGAGAGTCTGGATTTAGAGACAGTACAATCCGGCATCGAGCAGCCGGTTACGTTCGGCGATTCGGCTCTCGTATCCTATGTCGGAATGGTTGACGATTTGCCTAACCAATGCCAGAAGCCGCTCGTGCTCAACCTGGAGCAGGGCCACTGGGCCGTATATGGGATGCCAGGGCTCGGAAAGACGACCTTTATTCAAACGATGCTCATGTCGTTGGCGAGTCGATATACCCCGGACTTTTGGCATGGATATATCGTGGATATGGGCCGAATGATGCGGGACTTTGCAGGACTGCCCCATATCGGAGGAGTCATGACAGCAGAGGAAGATGATCGGATCAAGCGCCTGTTCCGTTTTCTTGCGAAAACGGCCGCTATACGCAAAGACATGGTCGCCGAGGCTGGCGTGAAGACCGTTGCTTCCTACCGCCGTGGCAGTACGGTGACGGTTCCGCAGCTGGTCGTGGTTATTGACGGTTATCTGAACTTTAGGAATTCCTATCCGGACGAGAATGATATGCTGGAATACCTGCTGCGGGAAGGCGGCAGTCTGGGCATCACGTTTATCATCACGGCGAACCGGATTTCGGATATGTTCGAGAAGGTCCGGAGCAATATCTCGCAAGCGGTATCGTACGAGCTTGCCGATCCCGCCGACTATTATTACGCGGTGGGTCGTCCCACGAGAGCCCCGAGCCAGCTTCCGCCAGGAAGAGGGCTGGTCAAAGGCCAGGTGCCTCCGCTTGAATTCCAGACGGCACTTCCGGCTCCCGGCCAGGAGGAGGGGGACCGTTCGGCAGCCCTTCGCGACAAGATTCGGGTACACCATGAATCATGGCATGGCGAGGAAGCCCCGCGGATCGAATCGCTGCCGGACAAGATTCCGCTCCATCAGCTGCTTAAGGTGCAAAAGCCTTATGAAGCGGCCGCAACGGTGAAGTATCAGGTGCCCGTCGGGGTGGCTACGGATGATCTGACTCCTTTTGCGATCAATCTCGAAGATGGGCCGCATTTTATCGTGGCCAGTCCGATGGAAGGCGGTAAGACGTCATTCCTTCTTAGCTGGATGCTTTCGCTCGCATATCATACTTCTCCGGATGAGCTGGAGATCTATACGGTGGATACGCGCTATGGAAGCAGCGGCCTGAGCCGGATGAACCATCTCCCGCATGTCCGCGGCCACGCGGAGAATGAGGAGGATCTGGGGCCGCTTATTACGAGCCTTTATGAACGGGTACAGACCCGGTCGAAGGAGAGCGAGGACCCGGCCATCCTGCTTATGATTGATGACGCCGACGTTCTCAGCAAGCAGCTTTCGGATTTCACCTTGAAGGACCAGCTGTCGGCCATCGTCAGACAGGGAAGGGACCGCAGGGTTCATGTCGTCATTGCCGGCGTGCCGGCGGATTTCCCGACGTATGGCGTCGACTGGTTTACCGATATCAAAGCTGCTCAAAACGGATTTTTATTCGGGACCTTGGATTCCAACGATTTATCGTTCTTCCGGATTCCTTTTTCCGAATCTTCTAATAGTCCTGGAGGACTAAAAATACTTCCGCCGGGACAAGGGTACTACGTAAAACGTAAATTTTCCAGAATAAAAGGCGCAGTTCCGTTCGATGAGGAATGGAACGCCCAAAGATGGGTCACAGAAATTCGCGACCGATGGCATGTTGTAGTTTGAGGGGAGGTGGCTCATAATGTTGACAATTCATGCTTCCAAACAAGAAACGATCACGCTGAATGACAAGGAATTTTTCTTCTTGGCTGGAATTATCGGATCGGACCGATTACTTGGTGTTGAAGATCCTTTTGTAGGATATTTAACGGAAGAAATCGCGGTTGAGTGGGAGAAAACCAAACAATCGCTCCTAAGCAAGCAATATTTGATTCAAGAGGAAGGCGGGGAATTGTCGATTCCACCCGAAGTCTTCTCACGAGTGGCTATTGCCGGTCTTGCGGAACGTGCGTGCTGGTTGAAATATGAAAATCAGGATTCGGCGTTTGAAGGATATTTGCATGTTACTGACGAACGGGTAATACAAGTATGCAGAAGCGATGAAGACAACCGGTGTTACATGCTTAGCGAACTCGGTACCATCGAACAAACCTGCGATCAACTGGTGCAGGATCTGGCCCTCAGCGACCAAAACTGGGGAGATATTCCGGCACTGTTGCTTAGCCGGAAGGAATTCGGCGATATCTATACCTCGGTTACCGAGCATAATTGCGACGATATCGGCGATCGTTTGGCCAGATTGACGGACGATGCGGAGGGTTCAATCGCTTTGGCGAAATGCATGAAGAACAAGGTATCTTCGGGGGAACTCCAGCTGTCGATTTGGAACGGAATCAGCTGGGAAAGTCAAAATGCAGCATTTATAGTGAACGAGTCCATGAATTGGCTGCTGCGTATGAGCCTGGAGGGAGACCAGGACTGGCTAACCGCAGCGCCAGCGACCAAAGAGCAGTTTCGTCATATGTTACTCATGTGGCTGAAACAGTAACAGAGCCTGTATGAAAGGTGAGGACCAATGCGTATTTCTGTCGAGCCGGAGTCTCTCCGGACGTTAAGCCGTCAGCTGCAGCATAGTGGCGATGAATATTTAGCGATAACGAGAACGCTCAACCAAGCCATGGAATCCCTTGTTTGGGAGACGTCTCTCAAAGCGGCGGTTATTGATGAATGGCAGTCTGCCCGGAGTCTTGGAGAGCATCTGGGAGCTCTTCTTGCTCAGCTGGGCAAGCATCTTCAAAGCAAAGCCGATCAATTTCAAGAAACGGATCATCAATACCATACGATTTTGGAGCATGCTATCGTAAGCACCGTATCACCGACGGCTCTGTTCGCCGCTTCCGGGATGGATGGGCGCTCGTCCATACTTCCGGAATATGGTAACTCCGGCACGGTTATATCGAACCCGAGTTCGGCAGCCGCAGCCGTGGGCATGACCAGCGGAGACAACGGGGGAGCGGCTAAACAGGCCGCATTAGCCGGGCAGAGCTGGACCTTTACCGATCCGTCTTCGTTTGGGATTGCCAACTAAATCCCTATTCCATTTGGGAAATTCGGGATGGAAAATGTTTCAAATTGGGACGTATAGGGTAACTCGAAATTAGGTCTGAGGACATTTTGATAAACCGAGTCTTCTGGGCTAAGATGTCAAGTGTCACCAGAAAACGAATTTCAAGGAGGTTACATAAATGGCAGGACGTATTTTAATTACGCCAGAACAAGTGGAGCAAGTAGCGAACCAATTTAAACAGAGCGGTGATCAAAGTCAGCAAATCGTTAACAGCCTGACGCAATCGATCAACGGAATGGAAGGTCAATGGGATGGTATGACGAAGCAGCGCTTCTTCCAGGAATTCCAGGAAGCAAGCCGCTTGATGAACTCCTTCGTACAAACGCTTGACAGCATCAGCAATGAGCTGAAGGCGATCGCTCAGAAATTCCGTATGGCTGACGAATCCCGTTAATATCATTCGGAGACTTTTGCTTTCTGATGCATTATAATAGTTTAATAGGCAAAATAAACCGGGTGGTAGGTAACCCGGTTTTCTTGCAATTTTGGATATTTAGAATGTAGTTAATCGTGAATCAATCGCGGTTCAATCGGTTAATAGAGTTATATAGCAAGGTAATGGAGTTAAGAGAGGGTGAAGTTCATGACATTTCAGCCAAACCCGGGCGATGGGATCGTTGTTAATGGAACGGCTTATACGGTAGGACAGCATCCGGCGGCACCGGGCGTAGCTTATGCCCAGGCTGGGAGGCAAGGGATCGTCTACCAGCTGATCCCCGTGAATGGGGAGCTGCATGAAGCCAAAGCACTTAAAGTGTTTTTTCCTAAGTTCAGAATTCCGGCTATGGTTTATCAATCCGAGCATATGGGGAATTATCGCGAGATACCGGGTTTGCAGGTAAGCAGTCGAGAGGTGCTCACTCCCGAAAGAAACGGAGATTTGATAGCGGAATATCCGGATTTGCTCTACGCGGTCATCATGCCATGGATTCATGGATGTACTTGGTTTGACGTTATAAGCGATCAGCGTAATCTGGGACGTTCCGAAAGCCTGATGCTGGCCAAGGCTTTGGCAGCCATCGGCTCAAGCATGGAGCAGCGCGGATTGGCGCATTGCGATCTGTCTGCGCCTAATGTCATGCTTCCGTTTTTTTCGGAAGTGAAGCTGCCGGAAGGCGCTGCCGCCGTGGAGCTTGTCGATGTGGAGCAGATGTACAGTCCAAAAATGGACCGTCCCGACGTTTTGCTCGCCGGCTCGCCGGGATATGCGGCGCATCGAACGGTGCACAGCGGTTTATGGAGTGCGTATGCCGATCGTTTTGCAGGGGCCGTCATCATTGCCGAGATGCTGGGGTGGAGCGATCCGGCTATCGTGAATCGGGCATGGGGCGAAAGCTATTTTGATCAGCATGAAATGCAGACTCCATGCGAACGTTATTTTTTGCTTAAAAAATCGCTGGGTCAGCGTTGGGGCACACGGATTTCGGATCTGTTCGGCAGAGCTTGGGACAGTCAGGATTTGAGCAGCTGCCCTACCTTTGGCGAGTGGCTTATCGCTTTATCCTCGGTAAGTGAGGAAGAAGTGGTGGAAGAAGCTCCGGCTGCCGCCGCCACTGCCGCTGCGGCTGCCCAGGATGACGATTCGGATGAATCCGGATCTGAACGTTCCCGGGAGGTGCCTGCTGACATCATGGCATCGCTTGGAATCGAGCCGGGCACGCGAGAGGTTAACGACAATGTAGTAGGACGCTTGTTTCATCAGGCACGCGATTTGGAGAAGGCAGGCAATCTTTCCGGAGCATTGGAGATATTCCGTTCGGCGTATCACTTCGTAAAGAAGGACAGTCCGCTTGAAGTGGAGCTTGCCGCCGCCATACAGGGGCTGGAGGAACAACTGCGTCCCGCTGAAGAATCATCCAACAAAGGGATTAAAGCTTTGTTGTCATCCCGCAAATTCATGCTTTCTACCGCTGCGGCCATCGTGATCTTAGCGGGCTCCGCGATTACGGTGAATCAGATATTGGCTGAGAAGGCCGAAAGCCGCCAGATGGATGCCCAGCGTTTAGCGGAGCAGCAGGCCCAGGAGAAAGAAGAGGCTGCGCGCAAGCAGGAGGAAGAAGCGCGGAAGCAGCAGGAAGAGGCTGCAAAGAAGGAAGCTGAGGCCAAAAAAGCCGAAGAGGAACGCCTGAAGGCGGAAGAGGCGAAGAAGGCCGAGGAAGCCGAGTTGGCGCGCAAGGAGCAGGAGAAATCCGAGCTTCAGGCAAAGTATGAGAAGCAGGCGAAGTATGAAGCTTATCTGGCATCGCTTGAGGAGAAAAAGAAAAAGCAGGCGCTGCAGGAGAAATATGATAATCAGGCAAAATACGAGGCGTATTTAGCCCAGCTGGAAGAGAAGAAGAAAAGGCAGGCTCAGGAAGAGGCAGCGGCTAAGGCAGCGGCCAAGGCGGAGGCGGAACGACAGGCTCGAGCGCGGGCCGCTCAGCAAGCGCAAGCCGCACAGCTTCAGAAGCAGCGGTCCCAAAACGTTGTCGAACTGGTTGCCTTGTATAACAAGGCGTATAATGCGCAGGTGGCCGGGAACAAGGACCGCGCGAAGAATGCCGCGCGTGAATTCATAGCGCTATATAACAAGGACAAATCCTATTACAAGACGGTTGGCAAAATGAGCAGCCGCCTTAACAATCTGCAGCAATTCATCAGTGACGACAGCCACTGGATACCTAAACTGTAAAGAAGTAAACATGACAAATTGCAGGGGTGAATGTTATTCACGATGAACTATACCATTCAAGCATCACAGCGCACGCCAGCGCTCATTATATATCTGATTGATATCAGCGCGTCCATGAATATGCTGATGGAGGATCGCAGAAGGATTGATGTTGTTTACGAAGCATTATCCTTAGCCATTCGGCAAATGGTGTTTCGTTCCACCAAGGGGAACCGGCTGACGCCGAGGTACCGGATCGCCATCCTTGCATACAGCGACGACGTATATGATTTGTTAAACGGGATCAAGGGCATTGACGAAATTGCGGCGATCGGCTCGCTTCCGGATTTGACGCCGAAGCGTTTCTCCGATTCGGCCAAAGCGTTTCTTCAGGCCGAGAAAATTCTGCAATCGGAGATTCCCAACATGCAGGATTGCCCTGCGCCGCTCGTATGCCATATGACGGATGGCGTGGCCACGGGAGAGGACCCGGAACCGATTGCCCGCCGTATCATGAATATGAGCGTTCCGGACGGAAACGTACTGGTGGAGAATATTTTCATCTCCGACCATCTGATGAACCAGCCGATCTCCGAACCACGCCGCTGGAAGGGGATATTGGCTGATACGCAGCTTGAGGATGAACACGCGCGCAAACTCAAGATGATGTCTTCCGTTCTTCCCGAAAGCTATCGAGAAATGCTGGTTGAGGCGGATTATCAGCTGAGTCCGGGGGCCTTGATGATGCTCCCTGGCACATGCTCCGAGCTGGTGTCCATCGGGTTCCAGATGTCAGCCGCCACGCCGGTAAGGTAAGAGGTCACAGCATGAAGCGATCATACGCTAGAAGCATGGAAACGTTGGGGATTCGCAAGCGGAAGGCTCAAGCAGCGTCGTTTTATTACGAGAGCAAGCAGACCGGGGAAGAGCCGCTTACGAAGATTAGGGATTTGTTCACATGTCGTTATGCGTATGGCAGAGCGGCGGAATCCGTCATGCTCTCCGAGACGGGCCAGGATTTCATTGCATTGAAAATGGATGAAGAGGTCTGCCATTTTGTATTGTGTGACGGCGTCGGCTTGAGTTATCGAGGCGATGTGGCTTCGCGCCTGCTCGGTCAGGGCTTGATGAACTGGCTGGATACGGTTGAAGATCCCACGTCCTCATCGCTGGAGCGCAAGCTGAAGGAACTAACGCATGAAGCAGATCGGGAAATGCGCACGCACTCGCTGAGCTCCGAAACCCCCAAGCTTCTGCGTGAAGTGCTGGAGGAGAAGCAGCGCAAGGGAAGCGAAGCCATGTACATATGCGGACGCATCGAGCGGTCATCGGGTTTTCGTCGAAAAGGAAGGCTGTGGCTTGCCTGGCAGGGAGACTCCAGGGTACGATTATGGCGTCAGCAGGACGAGATTACTTCAATATTCGGAGACCGCTTCCGAACGGCCGAACGCTGGTCTTCCCGCACCGGACCGATCGGAGGCAGTCCTCACGTGTTTACGTGCAAGCTGGAACCGGAGACCGGTTATCGCCTTCAATTATACAGCGACGGGCTTACGGATCTGGACCCGATGAAGGAGCCGATTCCCGATGAGCAAGTGCAAGTATTAATGAATGCCCGCCATACAGGCGGCCTGGAAGATGATGCTTCCTTTCTGGAGATCGTATGGTAATACAGAAATGACCGATTATTTCGCGAGCCGGACCCATGAGGTCCGGCTTTTTTTACTTGGATTCGAAGATAAACGGAATTGACGCGGCATTATTTAATGTGTATATTGTATATATACAATAAATACTTTATATACACATCATTAACATACAAAACCCTAATATCAGGCACAGAAAAGGCGGTGAATGATTATTGCGATGATTCAGATTATTCTATCCCATTCCGGCGGCGAGCCGATTTACTTGCAAATTGAAAGACAGATCCGGCAGAGCATCATGCGCGGAGAGATGAAGCCGGGAGAGCCGCTTCCTTCCATCCGGCAGCTAGCCAAGGATTTGGGAATCAGCGTTATTACGACGAAGAGGGCATACAGCGAGCTGGAAGCCGTGGGCTTGATCGAGTCGATGGTGGGCAGAGGCTCCTTCGTATCGGGAGGCAATCAGGATATGATTCGGGAGCAGCGCCTGCGCCTGATCGAGGATAAAATCAGGGACATTCTCGAGGAATGCCGGAGCATTCCTATAGAGACCGAGGAATTGATTGAGATGATCCATACAATAAACAAGGAGGAATCCGAATGAAGCATGTGGACGGAATAGAGGATCAGGATCAACCTGCAATGCAAATCAACCATCTGAGCAAGAAATATCCATCGTTTGCGCTGAATGACATTTCGCTTCTTATCCCTAAGGGATACATTACCGGATTGATCGGCCCCAACGGAGCCGGCAAGAGCACGCTCATCCGTTCCATCATGGGGATGGTTGTTCCGGATTCAGGCCAAATCGTCGTGAATGGCCGGCGGCTTCGCTCGGACGATGCAAGTTATAAGGAAGAGATCGGTTTTGTTTCGGACGAGAATATTTTTTATGAGTATTTAACGCTGAATCAAATTATCCGCATGACGTCCCCTTTTTATAAGCGTTGGAACAGCACCAGAATGGATCAGCTGATGCGGATGTTCGAGCTTCCCGGCAGAAAGAAACTAAAGGATTGCTCGAAAGGCATGAAAATGAAGTTTTCCATTGCGATGGCCATGGCCCATGAACCGCGAATATTGATTTTGGATGAGCCGACAGCGGGTCTTGATCCGGTATTTCGCAGAGAGCTGCTGCAATTGCTGAGCGATTTTATACAGGATGAGACCCGTACCATCCTGTTCTCGACGCATAATACGGATGATCTGGATCGAATCGCGGATTACATCACCTTTATTCACCGGGGTCGCATCGTGTTCAGTGAAGGCAAGGATGAAATTATCGACAAATATGTCATTGTCAAAGGCAGCAGCGACCTATTGGACCCGGATGTCCGCAAGCAGTTTACCGGCCTCAAGGAAACGCCATACGGGTTCGAGGCTCTCTCGGCAAACCGGGAATCCGCGCACAAGCTGTTCGGAGACAGCGTGTTATACGAGCGGCCTGCCCTGGAGGATATTATGTATTACACTTCGAAAGGAGACGCTGTTCATGAGTCATATCGTTCCCCTCATTCATAAGGATTGGATGGTCATCCGTAAGTATGCTTGGCTCTTTGCGATCTGGCTGGCGTTGTTTTCGTTTGGCAATGCCGTCGGCATCTTAGGTTATATGGTGGCCGGGATGATGATCATCGTCATATCGAATACCGATTTGCATCCTTTCCATAAATATTCCATGAGCTTGCCGATACGTCGCCGGGACATTGTGTTGAGCAAGTATGTCTCTTCCCTCTTGTTTATGTTGATCGGGTTATTAGCGGGTTTCCTGATCCAAGTCGCTTATATCTGGTTAGGCGGGGATGGAGAAAGCGCTGTTCTTTATCAAAATATAGTGTCCGGCATTTCCTTGATCCTGTTTATAGCCGTGTACTATCCTCTCTATTATTGGCTGGGGCCCAAGGGCGGACAAACGCTGAAGCTAGTGCTGGTAGCGGTGTTGTTCGCGATTACGATGGCTATCAATACGCTGTGGTCGGATGGCCTGCAAACGGATTATCTTTGGTATGGACTCGGCATATCCTGCCTGGTGGTTTTCGCTTCATATCAGCTCTCAGCCTATATCTTTTCGCGAACGGACCTGTAAGTCCAACCGGATCTTGCAAAAAATTAGAAATCATGATTATAAAACAACTCCTTTTGGGTAATCTTGTGACAGATGAACGCATAACGGATAACGACAAAAGGAGCGTGTTGGACATGAATGAAGGACACGGACGTTTTCATGGGAGAACGGCGATCATTACCGGTGCCGGATCAGGCATCGGGAAGGCGGCTGCCATTCAGCTGGCAAAGGAAGGCGCGAATGTGGCCTTATTCGATCTGTTGGATGACCGGACCCATCAAGCGGAATCGGAGATCAACTCCATTCGCGAAGGGGCGGCCAGAGCATTCGACGTGGATACAACCGATCCCGACCGGGTGGAAAAGGCAGTCCTTGAAACGGTTGAGATATTTGGCGGCGTCGATATTGTATTTGCCAATGCAGGGATCAACGGCGTCATGACGCCGATCGATGAAATGAAGCTGGAGGAATGGGCCAAGACGCTGAACGTAAATTTGAACGGGACGTTCCTGACGGTCAAATATGCAATTCCGCATCTCAAGAAGAGGGGGCAGGGCAGCATCATCATTACGAGCTCCGTCAATGGCACTCGAACCTTCTCCAACTTTGGCATGAGCGCCTACAGCACAACCAAAGCGGGACAGGTCGCTTTTGCGAAGATGGCTGCGCTGGAGCTGGCTCAATTCAAGATCAGAGTCAACGTGATTTGTCCCGGCGCGATATCCACCAACATCGACCAAAGCACGAAGAAGCAAGGGGATTTGGAGGAAATCGTGATACCGGTTGAATATCCGGAAGGAAGTCAGCCGCTGGCAGACGGACCGGGGACGCCGGAAGAGGTCGCCGATTTGGTGGCGTTCCTCGCTTCCGACCAGTCGAGACATATTACAGGGGCGCAGATCTTCATAGATGGAGCGGAATCGCTGTTGTAATGTTGAAATGTTGTAAGGGATCGGATGTACCTGCGTGTGATCCCCTACATTTAGAACTTGGAATATCCCGCGGGCTGATTTATGATGAGAGGACGAAGGAACAGGAGGAGGCTGGACTTACATGAGCATCTTTTCCAGATTGGCTGAGCAGAAGATCGAGGAAGCGATCCGAAACGGAGAATTCGATAACCTGCCTCTTGCCGGCAAAAAACTCCCGATCGACGATCTTTCGCACATCCCGGAAGATTTGAGGATGTCCTACCGCATCATGAAAAACGCGGGTTACGTTCCTGAAGAAGTCACGCTTCGGAAGGAATGCGTCCAGCTCTATGATTTGCTCGGCGCTACCCGAAACGAGGGCGAGCAAGAGCAGCTCAAACGCAAGCTGAACGAAAAGCACCTTAGGCTGCAGTTGCTGCTGGAACAGCGGGGGCTAAGCGGTAACAGCGCGTTTACGCAGTATGAGTCCAAGGTCAGGGAACGATTGACCGGTAAGGAATAACATAACAGCGCCAGTCTTTCTTCTCGCCTCGAGAATGAAAGGGCTGGCGCTGATTGTTTTTCGCTAAAGTTAAAGCTCGAACAGCCGGTTTTTGACAGGATCCGTAATTTTTATGGGGAATGAAGAAACTTTCGATAAATCAAAAACAGGGATCAATTCCGCAGGAGTTACTGCTTCCGGGTGATCCAGGAGCCCGGCTGTCCATGCCAGCCAGCCAGTTAAGCGTTCCGGCCCGATGCCCTGGCCGCGCAGAAAGGAGAGGCTAAGCCCGCGGGTTCTCTTGGCCAGCCGTTTGCCCTCCGCATCCACCATGAGCGGTGTGTGCGCAAACTGCGGCGGCTGATAGGACAGCGCTTCATACAATAGCAGCTGACGAGGGGTGGAGTCCAGAAGATCAGCTCCACGGAGCACATGGGTTATGCCCATTAGCGCGTCATCCGCCACCACCGCGAGCTGATACGAAATGATATCGTCGGCTCTCCTCACGACAAAATCTCCGCCGTCGGATAGCCGGTAGCGCTGCACCCCGGCAATGCCGTCAACAAAGGAAACGATTCTGTGCGGCACCTTCATGCGCAGCGAAGGTTTCTTATGAAGCTCTTTCAGGGCAGCTTCCTCCCGGGTCAGCTCTCGGCAGGTTCCCGGATAGCGAAAGCCCTCCAATGCAATGCCATGCGGTGCGCTGGCTGCTGCCGTTATATCCGCCCGGCTGCAATAGCAGGGGTACAACATATTCAATTCCTTCAGTTTGGCGATTTCCCGTTCGTACAACGCGTGGCGAGCAGCCTGATGATACGGCCCGCAGGCTCCGCCAACGCCGGGGCCTTCATCCCAATCCAATCCGAGCCATTCCAGATCTCTCATGATCTCGTCTGCGAGCTCTTGGCGGGAACGCTGCACATCGATATCTTCGATTCGGAGTATATATTGACCGTTCATACTCCTCATTTGCAGCCATCCAAGCAAAGCGGTCAAGGCATTGCCGATATGCATCTTACCTGATGGCGTAGGGGCAAAGCGGCCGCGAAATGTGGCTTGCTGCTCCATACATTTCACCTTCCGACTAATTGAATCTTGATGTTTCCATGGGAATGATACTCATATTGTAGCGCATATGCATCGATTCTCGCCAGCCAATGGCCTACTTGACGTAAATCGGCTGTTTAATATAATTAAGGGATTATATTGATATTCGATAGGATGACGGAGAGATATCCATGACTGAACTACCGATTCACCGAGTATTACCGCAATTGAAAAAGGCTTTATCAACAGGAACTCATGCCGTGTTGATCGCTGAACCGGGTGCAGGGAAGACGACGCAAGTGCCGCTTGCTTTTCTGAATGAACCTTGGCTTGCCGGCAAACGGATCATCATGCTGGAGCCCAGAAGGATCGCGGCCCGCTCAGCGGCGGGATATATGGCGTCCTCATTGGGAGAAGCGATAGGAGAAACGATCGGGTACCGGGTCCGGATGGACAGCAAGATCGGACGGGACACCCGGATCGAGGTCGTCACGGAAGGCGTTTTGACGCGGATGCTGCAGGATGATCCGGAATTGACCGGCATCGGCATGATTATATTCGACGAATTTCATGAGCGGAATTTGCAGGCCGATGCCGGACTGGCTTTTGCGATGGAATCCCAAGCGGTGCTGCGGGAGGATTTAAGGCTGCTGGTCATGTCCGCTACCCTTGAGGCCGAGCCGGTTGCAAAGCTCCTTGGAGACGCACCGGTCATCGTCAGCGAAGGGCGTGCTTTTCCGGTAACGACTCGCTATCTGCGCTCGTTCCCACTGGATGAGATACATAAAGGTGCGGCAAACGCCATTACGCGCGCGCTCTCCGAACAGGAAGGCGACATACTCGTATTTTTGCCAGGTGCTCGTGAAATCAGGCGGACCGCGAATGAATTATTAAGAACGAGCTTAAGCGCAGAAGTCGTCATTCGTGAATTATACAGCTCGCTTTCAGCGGAGAAGCAGGATGAAGCCATAAAACGCGATGTGAACGGAAGGCGT
This sequence comes from Bacillus sp. FSL K6-6540, assembly GCF_038007545.1. NCBI lineage: Bacteria > Bacillati > Bacillota > Bacilli > Caryophanales > Bacillaceae > Bacillus > Bacillus sp. FSL K6-6540. The sequence continues at coordinate 4,659,198 of NZ_JBBOXH010000001.1, read as the reverse complement.
AAAATTGTTCTGTCCACAAGCATCGCGGAGAGCAGCATTACCATTCAGGGGATCAAAACCGTCGTGGACAGCGGTTATATGCGAACAGAGGTATTCTCCCCGAGAACGGGACTGCCGCAATTGATCACGAGGCGGCTGTCCAGGGCGTCCGCCGATCAGAGAAGGGGCAGGGCAGGCCGCGTCTCGGCCGGCGTGTGTTATCGCTTGTGGAGTGAGGAAGAGCACCGCCATCTGCCGGAGAGTACCATTCCGGCGATCCGCGAATCCGATCTCGCGCCGCTGGCCTTGGAATTGGCCGTATGGGGTGCGCGTGATCCGGAGCAGCTCGCTTGGCTTGACGCGCCGCCTCGGCTGGCCTATACGCAAGGTCAAGCGTTATTGAAGCAGCTATCGGCTCTGGATGATACGGGCAGCATCACCCGGCACGGCCGTGAGATGGCGCTGCTTGGAGTTCATCCGAGGCTGGCTCACATGCTGCTGAAGGCACAGGAAATCGGCGAGGCCCCGCTAGCCATCCGAATCGCCGTTCTGCTTCAGGAGCGCGATATACTGAGCCGAAGCGAAGCGCTTCGGGACCAGGATTTGCGTTCGCGCGTGGAATGGCTTCTCTTGTTTGAACAGCATGGACAGCGATCCGCCCAGCAGGACACGGCGAACGAAGCCGTGCTGCAGCGGATGAAACAAGAGATTCGGAAGCTCCATGCCCAGCTGAATATCGAATATGCAGCTGACGGTGACTTGAACCTCTGCGGCCTGCTGCTGTCGTTTGCCTATCCGGATCGGATCGCGAAGAACAGGGGAGGTAGCGGGTTTCTCATGCGCAGCGGCAGGGGCGTGAAGTTGGCTGCGGTTCAGCCTATGAGCCGTGCCCGGTACATTGTGGCCGCAGCCGTAGATGATCAAGGTGCAGACGGGAATATCCAGCTAGCTTCCGAAATGGATGAAGTCTGGCTTGAGCAGTATTATCTTGACGAGATGGAACAGCAGAAAGAAGTCGCATGGGATACAGCTTCCGGCAGCATCAGGGCCAGGCAGAAGCTGATGCTGGGAGCCATCGTTGTCAAGGAACAAGCCTATCCCAATCCGACAGGGGAGGAAATAGCGCGCGCCTTGCTGCAAGGGATCAGGCAGGAGGGCCTTGGCTTATTTCAGTGGAGCAAGGCGGCCATGCAGCTGAGAGAACGGATGGCCTTTATGTTCCGGCACGAAGCCGAAGGGGACTGGCCGGATGTATCGGACGAAGGATTGCTGGATCGTGCGGAAGCGTGGCTGCTTCCTTATTTGGACGGGCTGCGGAATCGTAATGATATCAGGCGACTGGCACCCGGAACGCTCTTGGAGCATATGCTCAGCTGGGAGCAGAAGCAGCAGCTTCAGAATGAAGCGCCGACGCATATCAAGGTGCCGAGCGGGTCGCAGATCCCGATCAACTACAGCAACCCTGAACAGCCGTTTCTGGCCGTTCGTCTGCAGGAGATGTTCGGGATGCGGGACACGCCGCGGATTGCCGGCGGGCGCGTTGCGCTGACCTTACATTTGTTGTCGCCTGCGCAGAGACCGGTCCAGGTTACCTCCGATCTGTCGAGCTTTTGGGCAAACGGGTATTACGAGGTGAAAAAGGATCTAAAGGGTAGATATCCTAAGCATTATTGGCCTGATGATCCGCTGGAGGCGGTCGCAACAAATCGGACCAGACCCAAGGCATAACAAGGCAGCGCCACGTTTAATTTCCCCTCCCGTCGGGTAATGTTAAATATGAACGACCACCGATGAGGAGGGTTTATCATGGAGAAGAAAGTTGTTGGGGTATTTCGTTCGGAACAGGAGGCCGCTCAAGCTATAGAGCAGCTGCAGCGGCACGGAATTCCGAACGATGCCATTTCCATTATAGCGAAGGACAAACGCGAGGCGGACATGATAGCCGAGCAGACGGGAACGATGGCTCCCGAAGGAGTAGCTGCGGGTGCAGCAACAGGCGGCATACTTGGAGGCACGGCAGGATTGCTGGCTGGACTGGGAGCCCTCGCCATTCCCGGCATCGGCCCGATTCTTGCGGCCGGACCGATAGCAGCGACGCTTACGGGCGCAGCAGTCGGTGCGGGAGCCGGCGGGCTGGTCGGAGGTTTTATCGGCCTTGGCATCCCGGAAGATGAGGCGAAGGAATATGAGTCCTATGTCGAGCAGGGACGGATTCTCGTCATGGTTGACGCCGATCAAGAGAATACCGGCATTTACGATATATTCCGCGATTACGATTACAGAAACGAGGGGCGATACGGTGCGGCTGATCCAGACCGGGACGACACATTGCCGCCTCGAGGAACTACGCTGCTGTAAAGGCGCGTGAACCGGTTCCGATTCGGAACCGGTTTTTTTGTGGTCAGTAAGTAACACTTCCTCATTTGTGCCTTGTAGATATTCGTTTAGAAACGAGGTCGCTACCCGCGGTAAGTCTTCCGTGAACGCACGCCGATAGAAGTTTTCAATATATACATAATCATACGGATGAATGCTAGGTTATGGAGTCAGCCGTCATGCCCAGTAAATAATTGGATTAGCCCGTCAAGGGAGAAGTCCCTTACAATGAGGTTGATTATACGAAGCCAGCATGAAGGGGGAGCAGTATGTCCAAACAAAGAATTCCGGAAATCGAGCGCCTCCGAGGAATGGCCTTCCTGGCTGTGGTTTTGCAGCACTCCATCGCGCATTATTCGGTAGCGCCGGGGATGACGGCAAACGATGGCCTGATGATGGGCTTCCTCCTGATGGCGACGAAATTCGCTGTGCCCGTCTTTATTTTTATTACCGGCATGGTGCTGTTTTATAATGATAAAGGCCGTTTACAATACGGCAGGTTCATCAAAAGACGATTCGGCGACATTTATGTTCCTTTTGCCTTATGGACCCTGATCACGTTATTAATCAATCATAAGTTTAATCCCGCATTGATCGGGGACTGGAAATTTCTTGGGGAAGTATGGTTAACCGGAAAAGCCAGCTCGCATTTTTGGTATATTATTATGCTGTTCCAATTTTATTTGCTGTATCCACTCTTCAGATCCGCCATACTGGGAATCAAGGAACGATGCGGCATACGGACGCAGCTTACGATACTGGTTCTTTCCGGGCTTCTGTACGTGGGATTAACGGGAGTGATCAACGATATCGGACACTGGATGGGAAGTTTGAGCATACCGGTGTGGAGCGAGCTGTTCACAACCTATGCGGATCGGAATGCACTTTATTATTTCTTCTATTTTGCGCTTGGGGCAGCAGCCGGCTTATATCATGCCTCTTGGATAAAATGGCTGGAGAAGGCCCGGCCGGCCATATGGCTGGTCTTTGCATTTACGTTCGGCTGGATGCTCATGCAGGCCGTGAATGAAATCCGTTCAGCGGAGAATGGAGCGATCACGTTCTATTCCTTGTCGCTGCTGCGGCCGATGATGGCGCTTTTCCTGATTAGCTCCATCATGGTCATGTACGATACGGCCGGCTGGATTACCCGCCATGCCGGAGCGCGGACGAATGCGCTCCTAACCTCCATTGGAGTCTATTCGTACGGTGCTTACTTGATGCATTTATTAACGCTCCGGATAAGCTACGCAGTCGATGAGTATCTGCTGATCGGCATGCCATCTCTGGTGAGGATCCTTTCTTCATGGATCATCAGCGTGGCGATAGCGTACGCCGCAACGCGCCTGCTTGCAAAGCTGCCGTTCGGAAAATGGCTCGTCGGCATCGCGGGTGCACGGAACCCTCGCTCTATTCGGCCATACGGCAAATCGCATCCATCCGCCGGGACAACCACCGGCATGTGAAAATAAAATGAAGCCCACCCTTTAGGGTGGGCTTTTTCGTGGGCTCGCGCCATCGTTCCTAAGACCCAAACGAACCAAACGACCGAACCAACAACAGTTGAAAAACTAAACATTATACAATTGCAACATATGAAAAATTCATAATAGAAAAAACATGCGCATCCCTGCCTCATTCCCATGCGACCATCACCTGCCAACGTTTCAATCCACGCCTTCTTGGTTTAAAAAGAGAAGGATGCTTCCTATTGTGCAAACTGGGAAACTGTGGGTTATAATAAGGTATATTATGGGACAAGTAGCTCGTGAAGGAGGAGGCGTCCGAATGGCATTTATGATCGCGCAGCGCGCTTTTATCAAAGTATATCTTATTACCATGGTGGAGCAGCAGCGCGGATATGGATATCAGATGCTCGAAGAACTTCGGCAGGAATTCAAGAGCCATGGATATTCGCCGCCGCAAAGCGAAATCTATCGTGCGCTGCATGAATTGGTGCAGGAGGGGGTTCTATACCGTACCAAACAGCTGAAAGGAAACGATCCGCGGGTCGATTTCCAGGAAATCGTACTTTATCATTTTACTGACGAAGGTGCCGAGAAGGCCAAACTCTATAAAAAACAGGTTAAGACCGATTTGGATCGATGCTTGGGGATCCTTCATAAAGCCGTAAACGACAATTATTAAAAATCGATCCGGAATGCAGCCAAAGGAGGAATGACCTCGTGAGCAAGAAACTGCGCTTTGGGATTATGAGTACCGCTCGAATTGCAAGAAATTCAATGATACCCGGCATATTGAAATCGGAACGCTGTGAGGTTGGGGCCGTCGCAAGCCGCAATGCCGATAAAGCCAGGGAGCTCGCGGAACGATACCATATTAAAACATACTATGGTTCTTACGATGAGCTTCTGGCGGATCCCGACATTGATGCGGTGTATATTCCGTTGCCGAATCACCTGCATAAACCTTGGACCATCAAAGCCGCTGAGGCCGGAAAGCATGTCCTGTGCGAGAAACCGGCGGCCCTGACGGAAACGGATGTCCGTGAGATGGCAGAGGCAGCCAAAGCACACAACGTGCTGTTCGCCGAAGCCTTCATGTACCGCTACCATCCGAAGCACGCGCGCGTCCGCGAAATCATCGAAAGCGGCGAAATCGGCCATCTTCGCGGAATACACGGGTCGTTCACCTTCAACAATGCGGAGGATAAAAGCAATGTCCGCTACAGCAAGGACATGGGCGGAGGTTCGATCTACGACGTGGGATGTTATCCCATCTCGGCGGCGAGAATGATATACGGACAGGAGCCTAAAGCCGTGACGGCCCACGCTTTTTTCTCCGAGGAGCATGACGGCGTGGACATGATGGTCCATGGAATGATGGAATTTGACAATGGACTGGGCCTGACATTTGACTGCGGCATGTGGACCTACTCCAGATGCTCGTTAGAGATTGCGGGAACCGACGGCAGGATCGAGCTGCCCTCCGCCTTCGGCTGGGAGAGAATGGAGGATATGGCCCAGATATTCGTTCATACGGCCAAGGGAACCCGCGAGGAGAAAGTGGGGATTTACAACCATTTTGCCCTGCAAGCGGACGCCATGGCTGCTGCCGTGATGGATGGCGCACCATTGCCATACGGTCCGGAAGATGCCATCAGCAATATCAGAGCCATCGAAGCATGCCTTCAAGCTGCGAGATCTTCGTCGCGGGTGGAAATTAAATAAAGCTGCGCTATCAAATATTAACCCTATACCTTAAATCGCCAACATGGCGATTTATTTTTTTTGCCTATTGCATTCCTCTTCAAAATCATTAAAATAAACTTAACGTTAAAAAATATTTAACGTAATCATAATTTTAACGAATAAAAAAGTTTAATGAAACCATTTCATAACGAAGAGGAGAAAGTAACATGCAAAATGCCGCCGTTTTGGAAAAACAAGGCTTTGGCCAACTGTTGAAAATCCGCCCGTACCTGATTTATTTATCTGCTCAAGCCATTACCCGATTAGGGGATTCCTTGGACTCCATCGCTTACAGCTGGATGGTTTATATGCTCACAGGCTCAGAGCTGTTAATGGGGACCTTGTTCGCTTTTAACTTTCTGCCGGGATTGCTTTTCAGTTTGTTTACGGGAACCTTTGTAGACCGCTGGCCTAAGAAAAGAGTCCTCGCCTTAACCTACCTCAGCCGCGGCATCGTGGTGTCTCTGACGGCCTTTCTGTATGCGATCGGTTCTCTTCAAGTCTGGCATCTGTTTGTTTTCACGTTCCTGAATTCAACGCTCGAATGTTTCTCCAGACCCGCCGAAACCTCCATCGTTCCCCGGCTGCTCCCCAAGGAACAGCTGCTCGCGGGCAATTCTTTCTCCACATCCGTTAGCCGCAGCGCCGAATTAATCGGTCTGTCCATTGCCGGAGCCCTGATCGCCTTGATCGGAATCTCGGGAACGATCCTGATCGATGCCGTGACGTTTCTAATTGCCGCGGTTATTATTGCATTCATGCCGAATCCGGAAGCGGCCGAACAGGCCGAAGACAAGTCCGATTTCCCTGGTCCGGTGCCTGAGAAGAACAGAACGGTGCTCGGCGACATCAAAGAGGCGCTTCTGTTTGTGAAGCAGCATTCGCTGCTTCTCATCACGACGGTTCTGGCGATGATCAATAATTTCTGCTTGGCACCGTTGAACGTGCTGCAGCCGGTCTACGTCAAGGAGACATTGGGTGCCGGAGCGGGAGGTCTGAGCGTAATGGGAACGGCTCTTCTGATCGGTATGATTTGCAGCGGGCTATGGATTGGTCGCTACGGCAAGAGTTTCAAAAAGAGTACCTTGATCATGTCAGGATCGATCATGCTCGGGATCGGATATTTTGCATTAGGGATTCCAGGACATCTCCCGGCGTGGCGCGTGGAGTCCGCGGCGGTCTGCATGTTCGTTGCCGGTTTTGCCGTCTCCATGCTGAATGCCCCGATCTCGACGTATCTGATGGAAGTAACGCCGCGGCATATGCTGGGCAGAATTGGCGCACTGATGACGGTATTGTGCACGGCTGCAATTCCTGTCGGAAGCCTGATAACGGGAGTCGTGGCAGAATATCAATCCCCTCCCGTGCTCTTCTCGTTGATGGGATTTGTCATGCTGGTGCCCGTGCTGTTCCTGATTCGAAAGAAGAGTTTCCGTGCCATCTGAACCCATCGCTGTTTTTGTAATTTCGACATTCTCGGCCTATAATGAAAAGGTGAAAATTAAACGTGAAGCTGAGGTGTACGGTGTGGAAACGAAGGAATTGACTACACTGGAAGAGATCAAAATATATTCAGATCCATATCGGCTCCAGATTTTGAATGAATTAAACAAGATGGATCGTCCGGCAACCGTAAAGGAGGTCGCGGACAAGATCGGGGATGTGCCTGCGAAGGTTCATTATCATATGAAGAAGCTGGAGCGGATCGGCCTGGTCAAGATCGTATCGACGAAAGAGATCAACGGAATTATCGCTAAATATTACGAGCCTTTTGTCGGTACGGTAAAGATCAAGCGTGGGGCGGATTCCGACGAGCCGGTCATCAAGGAATTGATTCGGACCGAAACGAACAAATTATTATCCGAGCTGTTCGACCAGAATCGAGACCGTTTCTTTAAAAATATGAGCCAGGATGGCGAAGCGACGTCCATGTTGACCAATACCACCTTGTATATGAGCAAAGATGAAGCGCGCGAGTTATTTGTTGAGCTGGATAAAATGCTGACCCCTTATAAAAAGAAGCGCGGGGAAGAGTTTGACGAATACGAGTTTTTTGCTTCCAATGTTCGGAACCATAAAGAATCTTGATTACGCAAAAAAAGCTGGTACCCGAACGTCAGGTACCAGCTTTCCCTTCTAATTTGCCAAATCAATTCATACATTCTTCTTATAATCGTCTTGTCCTGGTTTAATGGACATGCCGGGCGATGTGGAGGTTCCGTAATCTTCCACGGCATCCCAGGCGCCGGCGTCATCAAATTTACCGTCGGCTGCTTGGCGGTTGACGCCGGCGCCTGATGGGGGCGGGGTCATGACATCCTCTTCAACCGGACGGTTGTCGTTGATGTCTTTTCGCGGAGTATGCTCGAGGCAATAGGCCGTATAAGGCAAAGCTTCCAGCCGTTCATACGGAATTTCCCGTCCGCATTCGGCGCAGGTTCCGTATTCGCCTTGGTCCATACGCTGCAGGGCAGCATCAATCTGCTCCAATTCACGCTCGAGCGTCTCCTGAATGGCCGAATCCCGACCGCGTTCGAAAACTTCGGTGCCCACGTCAGCGGGATGGTTGTCGGCAGCGCTCAGCTCTCCCGTGGAGTCTCTCAGGGAAAGATCCTTGTTGGTGTCTTCCCGGGACTCCAATTGATTTTCCAACCGTTCTTTATCACTGAGCAACCGTTGTCTTAGTTCACTGTATTGTTGTTTTGTCATGCTGGTCATAGGAATAGTCGCTCCTCTCTGGGTTATGTGCACAATAGAACTTCTTATGTAAATTCAATACCCGAAATGGATTGGTAACAATCACATGAAGCATGGGAATGATGGCCTGCCGTTTTTGGAACATTCTCCAAAAAAGCCCCGGAGTGTTTTAATCACGGTGCTTAATATGATATAAACAATGATAGAGAGAAGGCTAAGAAGAAGGGCTGCACCAATATCTGGAGGTAAATCATTATGGATGAACACATGAAACGCCGATTGGATAAACAGAAAAAGCTTTTTCGTCAGCTAGGCATTCAACTGGACGCTTTGTCTATCCATGAAAAGAATTTTTCGAATAAACTGAGGGGTTACGATCAGGAGGAAGTGGATTCCTTTCTGGACGAAGTGATTCAAGATTATGAGCGGTTCTATGCCACCATCTCCGATCTGATGGATAAATGGCAGGAGCAGCAGATCACCATTCGCGATCTGAGGGCTGGCGTTAAGCCAGAAGCTGAGCGTCCGGCACTGAATCCCGAAGAGATCGAAGAGACGGTGGCGAAACTGGAAGCCGACTTGCGGCTTCTGAAGAAACAGATACGCCCTGAACAAAGATTCTATATTGATTAATGCCATACGATGCGAGCGAAATCATTACATAAGAAGTGTCCCAGCAACAAGAACCACACGTGGCCGATCACCGGCTGCGTGTGGTTTTGTTGTTTAGGTGCCCGGCTTTGAGCCATGGCGGCCCCGGCACGGGCTTCTCCGGAGTCTCGCTCTCGATCCTGTTTTGCAGCGGGACGGGCGTAAGGAGTGTCTTCGAGTAAAGCTGCTTGTTCAGGTCGTTACCTTCATAGGTATCTTCTTCGTAAATCGAATATGGCCATAACGGTGCAAAATCGATTTGGTGCGGATGCCCGGTCCGATAGATCAAGAGCAGGATTGTCCCGGGGGATAGCGATGTAATCCAGTGACACCAACCGATCGGGGCATGTACCACCTGACCGGGTACGGCTTGAAACACGAGATTCCGGTGACTTTCCGGATCCACCAGGGAATAACTGATGTCTCCTTGAATGATGTAACACAATTCATCGGTATCCGGATGGCCGTGAGGCGGGAGGCCCTCACCGCGGCCGAGATGGATTTCCGACATGAACATGCCCTGCAGAAGGGGCAGCTCCAGGGACGACACGTTCGCTGCTCCTCGACCGGCAGTACGTACAGCCTGTTTCCTGGAATGATATACATGCCTTGTCAACGCAGTGTCTCCGCAAACGCTGTGACGTTCCTCATATGAGCGGTCCTCCTTTTTTAAGCTGGAATATATTAAAAATGTGACAAGCACGTCCCCTAACAATATATGCCCAAACGTTTATAAATCTGACTGCCTACGACTAAAGAATCATTGAATGTCATGAAAACTGGTTTTGCTTGTAAACCATTTTCATAACAATTACTATGAGAATATGAGCAGACTTATACTGATCGATAACAAGGGAGGTTAGCCGTATGTCTAACAACCTGAAATTCAACATCCGCAGCAAGATTGTCATCGGCTATTTATTGATATTAATGTGTCTTGGAGCTTTTCTCTGGATTGTCTCCGACCGTATCTCTTCCCTGCAGCAAGAAGCGGATTTTATAGAGAAACATGATATCGAAGTACATAATCTCACGCATGAAATCGAGAAGAATATGCTGGAGATGGAAACCGGCCAGAGAGGGTACGTCATTACGGGCGATGAAACCTACCTGGAGCCGTTCAACCAAGCGCTGTCGTCCTGGCAGATCAATTATAACAAGCTGTACAAGCTTGTGAGCGATAACTCGGAGCAAGCCAATCATCTGGAAAATATTAAGGAGAATATCAAAGAGTGGATTACCAACGCCGGACAGCCTGCGGTTCAACTCATGCAGCTGGGACAGGATGAAGAGGCCCTTCATTTCTTTATTAACGATCCCGGAAAGCAAGCGATGAATTCGATTCATGAGCTGTTCCTCTCCTTTCGAAGCAAGGAACGTGAACTGACAACCAGCAGAATCGAAGAAATGAAAGAAAGCAATGCCCGTTTATTGTACACGATGTACCTGTTATGGGCCGGTGCGGCACTGATCACCATATGTGCGGCTTGGGTCATTTCGAAAAGCATCGTAAAGCCGATCAACCAAGTGACCAACGTCATCTCCGATATTGTAAATGGAGGGAACATCTCCCAACGCATCCATGTACATTCCAATGACGAGGTCCGCCAGTTGGCGGATACAACCAACGAACTGCTCGCACAGGTTGGCAGGCAGAACTGGGCCAAGGACCATGTTTCGGTCATGTCGACGATTCTTCAATCGTCCGATCGCGTGGAGACGGCCGTGCAATTTTTCATCCATAAGCTCGCTTTGATCATGAAGCTTCCGTACGGGGCGGTGTTTATTACCCGGTCAGGATCGGAACTGGTTAAGGCTGCTGCTTTTGCCGACCCGGACGGCGAGCCTTGGAACAAGGTTCGGGATCGTTTCCTGCCGGGCGAAGGTTTGGTGGGGCAGTGCATGCTGGAGCAGCGTATGATCATACTGGACGATATACCGCCCAACTATGTTCGGATTGAATCGGGACTCGGCGATGCCGAGCCTTCGACGCTGCTGCTGGCACCCGTGATGTTCGAGGGACAAGTTCTCGGCGTGATCGAGTTGGCCAAATTCCAACCCTTCGATGAGCTGGAGATTCAGCTGATCGAACAGTTGAATTTTCAGCTTGGAGTGACCATGAATTCGATTCAAAGCAAAATGGAAATCCAGCAGCTGTATCATGAATCACAAACGCTGAACGAGGAACTGCAGAGCCAGACCGAAGAGCTGCAAGCGCAGACCGAGGAGCTTCAAACGCACTCCGTGGAAATGCATCTGCTGAATGAACGGTTGGGAGCCCAGAAGGAAGCGGCTTTAATCGCAGCCAGCGAGTTGGAAAAATACGCGAAGGAGCTGGAGAAGAGCTCTAAATATAAATCGCAGTTCCTGGCCAATATGTCCCATGAGCTGCGGACGCCGCTGAACAGCATGCTCATTCTCTCCCAGATTTTGGCGGAGAATAAGCAGGGGAATTTGACAGAGGAAGAACAACATTATGCTACCGTCATTCATAATTCAGGCAGTGAATTGTTGAATTTGATCAATGATATCCTGGATCTGTCCAAGGTCGAGGCAGGTAAGATGCAGATCGAAATGGACTTGGTGAACTTGACGGAGCTGCCGGAGCTGATGGAAGGATACTTCTCCAAAAGCGCGGAATCCAAAAATCTGGAATTTGATATCGAGATGGCGGATGACCTGCCCGACATGATGTACAGCGATGGGATGCGCCTTCATCAAATTCTGCGCAACCTGCTCTCCAATGCGATTAAGTTTACGGAGAGCGGCAGCGTGAAGCTGAAGGTAAAGAAAATGACTTCGATTGTCACTTCGGATTTCATTATCAGCGGCGACGTCATTGCTTTTTCCGTTGAGGATACCGGCATCGGGATTGCGGCAGAGCATCTACAGCCGATCTTCGAAGCATTCCAGCAAGGCGAAGAAACCACCGCCAGAAAATTCGGAGGCACGGGTCTCGGCTTATCCATATCGCTGCATTTAGCCAAACTGCTTGGCGGGTATATAACCGTGGAGAGCGAAGAAGGAATCGGCAGCACCTTTATATTATATTTGCCGCTCGTTACGGAGGGCGGTGCAGTCGACAGCCTGTTTATGCTGCCCGAAGTGGCTGCCACGGCAAGCGACAACAGCTTGAGCGATATCCGGATGGAAGAGTACGAACAGGAGGAGCTTAGCCGGTTGGAGAACAAAACCGTATTGATTGTCGATGATGATATACGGAATGTTTACGCATTGACCAATGCGCTGGAGAAACTCCAGTTGACCGTGCACACAGCCCAGAACGGCTTCGAGTGCTTGGAGCTGTTAAGCAAACATTCATCCATCGATGCGGTATTGCTGGATACGGTCATGCCTGAAATGGACGGCGTCGAAACGATGAAGCGGATTCGGGAGAACCCGGAGTGGAGCGATCTGCCACTGATCGTCATGAGCTCGAATGCGATGAGGGATTCGGATCAATTCCTTGGAGAAGGTGCGAACGGCTATCTTCACAAGCCGCTCCAACTCCGCGAAGTCATCCTTACCCTTCAGAAATGGATAGGGTAATAAGCGATCAAGTCAAGTCCGGGATATGACGGCGCTAATGTGCTGTTCCTTGCAAGGGCATGTCGTAAGTTGACGAAAGCAAGCGGGTTGTTTTATGATGGAATCATAGTAGAAACATAAAACGGCGTGTTACCTGAAGCAGGGCATGAGCCAAGAAGAGACATCTTTTTAAAGGGGGTCTTTTCTTGGCTTTTTCAATGTTCATGCGGTAGGAGTATTTCTCCGCAAATGAATCCTATGGCGGAACACTGTTTAAACTTAAAGGAAAGGGGGAAGTTAATGAGCGGGATTGAGTTGTTTACAGTCGTTCGTGTTATTGGTAACAATGTCGTGATGGTTACTGGCGGCAAAAAAGAATCGGAATATGTCATCTTAGGCAAAGGCATTGGCTTCGGCGCAAAAATAGGCGGTACGATCGCTTCGGACGATAAGCGGATTGAAAAGCTGTTCAGGCTGGAGGATCGGGAGCAGTGGAGCCAAGCTCACCATCTGCTGGAAGAATTTGATCCGCAGGTGATGGAGATTACGGATCAGATACTGAATCTCATCGGACAGGAATTTCCGGGCACATTAAATGATAAGGTATACCTGGCGCTTCCAAGCCATATCCAGTTTACGATCTACAGAATCCGCAAAGGCATGGATATTATCAATCCTTTCCTTGAAGAAACCCGGATCAGCTTCCCAAAAGAATATGATATCGCAGCCAAGGCAGCGGAATTGATCGGCAAGACCTTCGATATAGAGGTTCCCGAGGATGAGATTGGCTTCTTGACCTACCATGTGTATTCGGCCGTCAGTCATGTACCCGTTGGCCATCTGGTCAAGGCATCCAACGTGGTGGGAAGCCTGGTGAAGTATATTGAAGAGGAGCGGCAGGTCGCCTTTGACCGGGGAAGCATGGATTATGTTCGTCTGCTCATGCATTTAAGGTTCTCGGTAGACCGCATTCTGAATCAGGAAATCCATGTCGATAATCCGTTCGCGGAACAGATCCGCTCCAAGTTCACGCAGGAATACGGATTGGCAACACGTCTCTCAGGCATGATGGAGAAAGAACTTGGCAAGAAAGTGCCCGAAGCGGAGGTCTGCTTTCTAGCTATGCATTTATACCGGCTCTTCACAGGCCGACTACAGCAAAAGAATCAACCCAGGGAGGAATCTTAACATGTTCGATCGTTGGAAAAAGAAAAAAACAGCTACTGTCATTCAACTAACAGCCCCATTGTCGGGTAAAGCCGTGCCTTTATCGCAAGTGCCCGATGAGGCGTTTGCTGCCGGGCACATGGGCCAAGGCATCGCCATCGAGCCTTCCGAGGGCAAATTAATCGCGCCTTTTGACGGGACCGTTGCGCATGTCATCAAGTCCAAGCATGCCGTCATGCTCGAGGATCCCGCAACCGGCCTGCAGTATTTGTTCCATATCGGGATTAACACGGTCGGTTTGAAGGGTGAAGGCTTTACAAGCCATGTTCAAGCCGGTGACCAGGTGAAGTCGGGTCAGACGCTCATCGAATTCGACATGGCTGCGATCCGGGCCGCCGGTTATCCGACGATTACGCCGATTATCGTAACCAATGCGGATGAAGTGGCTTCCAAGGTGGACGGTCAGACCGGTGACGTCGTGTCCGGCCAAAATCCTGTTTTGACCATCGATTTGAAATAGTTTTCATTCGATAAGGAAATAAATATTGGTTATTGACAAAACGGGAAGACGTGAATTAAGATAACAACATCAAATGAATACGTTTAAGGCGTGTTACCATAAACATGGGCATGAGCCAAGAAGAAACGGACTATTTAATGCATAGTCGCCGTTCTTCTTGGCTTTTTTTGTTGACTTCGAATGATGATGGTATCCATGCCGCCTTAAAATGATGAATACAAGAGCCCGCAAGGAGGAGGATTTTCTGAGGTATTTCTGTTCCGGAGTGAATGGGAAGAAATGGTTATTATATCGACGCATTATGTAAACGGTTTCAGCAAAAGCTAAATTATTGAAGTTGAAAGGATGATTGACATGCTGGCTAAATTGCAAAAGCTGGGTAAGTCCCTTATGCTGCCGGTGGCCACATTGCCTGCGGCAGGTATCTTGCAGGGGCTTGGATTGATCGACTATCAAAAAGACATACCATTGGGAGCTCTCGGAGCTTTTCTGAATCAATATGTAACTCCGTTCATGACTTCCGGCGCCCTTGCCATTCTGGATAATCTGCCGATTATTTTTGCGATCGGCGTTGCGATCGGATTCGCCGGGGATGCCGTTGCGGGTCTCTCCGCTCTTATCGGGTACATGGTGCTTACAAGAGTGCTGGCGCAAGTGCCGCTGCAAATGCCGTTTATACCGGATGACGTAAAGCTGAATATGGGCGTTCTTGGCGGTTTCTTTGTCGGTCTATGGTCCGCCTACCTGTATAATAAATTCCACAACATTAAGATGCCGGATTGGTTGGGCTTCTTTGCGGGTAAACGCTTCGTACCGATCATCACGGCAGCCTCCACGATGGTGCTGGCAGTGCTGATCGGCATGATTTGGAGCCCGATCCAGGATGGCATTTCCGCCTTCGGCAACTGGGTTGTCGGTCTGGGAGGCATCGGTTCGTTCATCTTCGGTACGGCTAACCGCTTGCTGATCCCTCTGGGTCTGCATCACGTATTAAACTCCATCGCCTGGTTCCAGATCGGCGATTACACGAATGCCGCGGGCGAAGTCGTTCACGGCGACCTGTGGCGTTTCTTTGCGGGAGACCCGACGGCAGGCATGTTCATGTCCGGTTTCTTCCCGATCATGATGTTTGCGATGCCGGCTGCGGCGCTGGCCTTTATGCATACCGCCAAGCCGTCCAAACGCAAGCTCGTCGGCTCCATCTTTATCGGTTCGGCAGTGGCGTCGTTCCTGACGGGGATCACCGAACCGCTTGAATTCGCGTTCATGTTCATTGCTCCGGTACTGTATGTAGTTCATGCGATTTTGACAGGTCTTTCCGGATTGATCATGTATGTCCTGGATGTGCATTTGGGCTTCTCGTTCTCGGCGGGCCTGATCGACTACCTGGTGAATCTGAAGCTGTCTACCAATGCTTGGCTGCTCCTGCCGGTCGGCTTGGCTTTCGGAGTCGTTTACTATCTGCTGTTCAGAATCCTCATTGTGAAGCTGAACTTGAAAACGCCTGGACGCGAGGATGACGACGACATGGATCCGATTTCTGACGATGGCGATACAGTTGCCCCGGCTCCATCCGGAGCGGCATCCAATGAATCCAAAGCGGCCAAGGTTCTGCAAAACATCGGCGGCGCGGATAATATTACCAGCATCGATGCTTGTATCACGCGTCTGCGCCTCGTCGTTAAAGACGAGAAGGCCGTTAAGGATTCGGAGTTGAAAAAATTAGGCGCATCGGGCGTCATGCGTCTGGGTCAAGGTGCGGTCCAGGTCGTATTCGGACCGCAGGCCGAATCCATTAAAGACGAAATCAAAAAAATGATGTAAATGTGGCGGCAGCTGCTACTAACGAGAGAAACCCTGTGCTATTCCAAGCACAGGGTTTCTCTTTTTTTGCATAGGTTCATTATCGGTTCAGGCTTTTACGCTGTCCCCAATACCGGATGTTGACATTGACATCAAGCTCAAGCGGCGTTTCGTCGTAGATTTCCTTTTTCTGTTCCACTAGTTTCTTCCATAGTTTTGGATCGGTTCGGTACAATTGGAGACATAGCTCATAAGGATCCGCGTGGATCAATGCTGCTTTATGAAAGGTGTTCTGCAATTCCTTACGCAGGGTATCTTCCGTTAATCGCTTCATTTCCTTAATCCCCACCTGCTTGTATATATTCTGTACCGTCCCTATGACGTTCAGCTTGATTCGATACGACGCATCGTTTGGCTTCCGGATGACTTCGATGGTAGATTGGGGCTTCTCCAGCCGAATGCTCCCGACGGCTTCACCGTCCGCCTGAACGACGACGGCAGCGTGAGTATTATTCGATGCTAACCAGCGGGTCCCCAGCAGATCGGATCGTGGGAGCCAGCCCATCAATTCCTTGTTCTTGATCAGAAATCCACCGTTCACTTCCAATATCGGATGCTGCTTCAAATTTTCCGACCAGTTCTGGGTCGAAATATGAAGGGAGGGAAGTAGAACGGTGGCGGCTTTTTCCCGATAGAGACGAATAAAGTTCACGAATTGGATCGGACGTATAAACGAGAATTGGACATAGCTTTCCCTGGGTTCATGAAGCAGCGAGTGCAGGGGGGAGAGCTGAAAGAACGGCGACACCGTAAAGAGATCCTCCATCTTATCCTTGGTCCCGTATATCCATTTCGTATACCGGATTTCCTGCGAACGGTTGGTCAGGTCGAACACTTGGGACAACTGCTTAGGTTTTAACACGGCCTCCGAAAGCACCAAAGCCGTCACATGCCCCCAGGAGACCCGCTGCTGACTCGACGTGTACAGATCAACGAGGGCTTCAGTCAACGTGGTCCCGGTACCTCGGCCAACCCAGATAGGCGCTTTCTCCGTCTGTTTGTTGGATTCTTGTTTGGCAATCGTGGCAAAGTCAAGCATCTGCACATAGATGATATATTTCTCGTCTTTGTAATCCACGCCGAGCGCCGTGATATAGTTGATATCCTGGACTTCATTGTTGTCCCAGCAGCCTGAGAGCAGCAGAGACGTTAGGCATACAAGTATCCATACCCGCTTCATAACGCGCCGCCCTTTTTCCGTTTCCCCGGAAATCGCAAGAGATTGCCCAGGATTTTGGATATGGAGAAGGGCGAGAAGGGGGCAAGGTACGGCTGCCCGAACGGATTATGGTTTGCTGCATATTGAACGATCATGAAGACCGATATGAAGAAACCGAATAACCCGAACATCGAGGACAGGGTAAGGACAAAGAAACGCAAGATCGTTTGGCTGACAACAAAATCCTGATTGGAATGGGTAGACCCCGCCACAAAGGATAGGGCGCCGATGACGGTCATCGTCGGGGAGAAAAAACCGCCCCGAATCGCCGCATCGCCGATAATGATACCGGAAACCACCGTAATGGTTGACGCGATCGGAGAAGGCATCTGCATGCCGGCTTCCCGCAGCAGAGTGAGGAGAAACAGAATGATCAGCATCTCAAACCCGGTCGGGATCGGAAGGCCGAGCCGGGTATTCGCAACCGTTGCCAGCAGCGGAAAAGGGATTTGATCCTGGTGAAAGGCTAATAGCGTTATATAGAAGCCGGGAAGGAAAATGGAAATCAGGAACCCGAACATTCTCAGAATTCTCCAGGGCATCACGAAATAGAACGGCATTTGGGGGTCTTCGGCAGCGAACAACAGTTGCATGAAGCTCGCAGGCGCGATCAATAGGACGGGACTTCCCTGCATAATAATGACCAAACGGCCGCGAGTCAGAGAGTCGTATGCCAGATCCGTCCGCCCCGTGTAGTCAAACATGGGAAGCACGCTGAACCTGTACGGAGTCAGATGCTCCGCAAGCTCGCCGATCCCTACGGGAGGATCCCCGGCGTAATGGTTTAGCTTGTCCACGATGGCCGTGACGGTCTCCGGTATGACCTTGTCCTTTAAATACATGATGCCGACGGTGGTTTTGCTTTTGTCTCCAAGCTTAAAGGAGGAATAGACAAGTCCCGGTGATTTCAGCCTTTTGCGGATAAGTGCTACATTGATATCCAATTCCTCGACAAACCCGTCGCGAGGTCCTTTGACCGAGGTTTCCGTGGCGCTTTCTTCCGGCGTTCGGCCGATGGTTTTGCCGGCGCTGTACGAATACAGCTTATCGTCCTTGGGAAAATACAAGGCAACGTAGCCGGAATAAACAATGTCATCGACGGACTCCAAATCGGCATCGGCGACATCCAGCGTAAGATAATATTCAAGGCTGGTCGGGTCAAACGGATGCTTTTGCGAAACGGAAGTATTCCATTCCTTGCTGATGACAGGCAAAAAGACCTCGGACAACACTTTCGAATCGCACATCATCGGGCTGTAAACCATAATCGCCCAAGGCTCTTCATCCATTCCCGGGTAGGACGTTATATAGACGTCATCGGAATCGGCATAACGATCGCGCAGCTGCTGTTCGGTCATGTTCATTGCGGCGTATCTCCTTTCGTGGAACTGGCATCCTGCGGCTCCTGCTGATTCGGTTTGCGGATCAGGAAGAATAACAGGAGGCTTAGGATGGTGATATAAACGGCGGATGCGGGCAAGAAATAGTCGGCCATGGCATAATACATTTTCAAATTGCTGATCGGTGAGGCGCACAGTATGATGAGCAGCGTGGTGGCGGCTAATACGCCAACGCTCTGTCTGGACTTGGGAAGAAGGGTTTCGCAGAGCAAAAAAATCGAAATGGAAATGGAGACATAAGCTCCGCTAAGCCACTGGAAGATGGATAAAAAATCGACGTGTTCCACGAATTTGCCCAGCTTCACGAGACGCCATTGCTCATAGGCGGGGTACCGCTGAAGCTTCATTTCTTCCGGACCAAATTCGGCAATGCCGCCGATCGTGGGTCCAAACGTGAGGAAGATGAGAACCAGATGGATGAGCAGGAACGTCAAGAAACCGGGCTTTTTCTGCAGGTGAGGCCGCAGAAATAAGATCAGGATAAATTGGGACAATCCCCCGAACATGATCGGGATTCCGCCAAGCACCGGCATGAAGCCATCCTCAAGGACAGGCAGCAAGTAGCTGTAGTTTTTTACTTTCAGGTTGGACACGGACACGAATATGCCAAGCAAGACAACGCAAGGCAGCAAGATGCCGGCGGCAACGCCGATGGTTTTGATTCCATGGTTAATGCTGATAAGGCACAGCATCATGAGCACGAAGGCCGTTGCAATGACAGGGGTTTGGACCATATAGGTCGATTTCGTCCAATCGATGACTTCCTTCAAGGTATAGAAGGCAAAAGCGAAAAAATACAAGCCGGACATGCCCATTGCAAGCATGCGAGCCGCTCTGCCGCTGCTCTCGTCCAACGCTTGCTTGATCGAACGGGGGCCGACTTTTTTGATGATTCCGTAAACCAGCAGAACCCAGGGCATAAATAACACGGCTGACACTAGAATGGTGATCCAGGCATCCCGTCCGGACTTCTCCAGAAGCACAGGGATGATCATGACATGATTGGTCAAACCTGCCGTGAGCATCATAATCATAAACGCCTGATTCGTTGGAATACCGCGAGCTAATGACATGTGTGATCCCCCAATTCTGCTTTCTTCCGTTTATACTTCTCGGGGAACAGCCAAAATATGCGAGAGCATCCAGCCCCCGGGCTGCATAATCCGCTTGCTTGTCTTCTCTTCATGGAACTTTAAAGGCATTTTTAGGCTGGGCGGCACGGTACATAAATCACGGAGAATCCCTTCATAATAAGGAAAGTTTTGAACGAATACATCACGACATCCGGAGGACATAACCGTGAACAGAGGAGCGAAGACCGAGGCAGGGAAAGTAAAAGGGAATCTGAAGTGGTGGCAGCTATCGCTGCTGGGAGTTGCATCAACGATCGGCACGGGGTATTTTCTCGGATCCGCGCTGGGTATCCGGCTTGGCGGACCGGCTTTTCTTCTTTCTATTATATTGGCGGCGACGGCCACCTACTTCGTGTTTGATGTGCTGGCGCGAATGACGGCGGAGGATCCGCAAAAAGGCTCGTTCCGAACCTACGCCAAAAAAGCCTACGGACGGTGGGCAGGCTTCTCAACAGGGTGGATGTACTGGTGCTCCGAAGTATTGATCATGGGAAGCCAGATGACGGCGCTGGCGATTTTCTCCCGTTTTTGGTTTCCTGGCGTTCCAATGTGGATATTCGCATCAGGTTATGCCGTACTGGGGCTTTTTGTCATATGGATCGGCACCAAGGGCTTCGACCGCCTGGAGAATGTGCTGGCTGTTATTAAGGTTGCTGCCATCGTCATGTTTCTTGTCATTGCCGCCGCCGCTTGGATGGGATGGTTGAAAGGCGGGACTAAGCCCCATGTTCCGGGCAGCATGAACGCCTTATTTCCGACGGGCGGAAAAGGCGTGTGGTCGTCCTTGATCTTTGCGTTTTATGCTTTCGGCGGAATTGAAGTCATGGGAGTCATGGCCGTCCGCTTGAAGAATCCGAAGGAAGCGCCGAAATCGGGCAAGGTGATGATTCTCCTGCTGTCCATCGTATATGTGCTGTCTATTGGGATGGCCGTCATGATGGTAGCCTGGAATCGCTTCTCCACGACGAAAAGCCCCTTCGTTGTAGCGCTTAACTCGTATCAACTGCCTTTTATCCCCCATCTATTCAATGCGGTCTTAATCATTGCCGGCTTCTCGACGATGGTTGCCTCGCTGTATGCCGTAACCACGATGCTGGTCACGTTGTCCGAGGATAAGGATGCGCCCAAGCTGTTTTCCAGAAAAATGTTTAAGCGGGATACGCCCATCTTCTCGCTTTCCCTTACCGCCGCCGGGTTGATTGTATCCATCGTGCTGTCTCTGCTCATGCCCGGCAAGATTTACGAGTATCTGACAACTGCGGCAGGCCTTATGCTGCTGTATAACTGGTTTTTTATCCTGATATCGGCAGGCCGGCTGATGGAGCTTACAGGATGGGGCAAGGTCAAAAGATACATCGGAATGATACTCATAGCGGCTGCCGTCAGCGGAACCGCCCTGCACCCGACGAGTCGGCCGGGACTCTGGATCAGTCTCGGGTTCATATTGTTAATCGGACTGGTCGTATTATGCATGCGCTCCGTGTGGAAGAAATCCGGTCAGGGCCGCGCGATGGAGAGGGAAAAGCGCAAGCTTAGCCCCAAACCGGCCCGTTAGAATACGAGCGGATAAAGTAATGCCAGAGCTCGAATTCCGAAATAAACGCCAAACACGATTAGCGAGATCCCGGAAAGCACCGAAATGAGAGAAAGCGCCCGCTCGTTTAAATATCGGCGGAATACGCTGCCGAGCGCGGCCATGAACAAGTCCCACAGCACGACCCCGGCGATGACGGCAACGCTGTAGAGAAACAGGTTCCCGGACCCTTCGTCCGCAGCCGTTTTGACCAGGATGGAGCCGTAGATGCCGAGCCAGAACAGAATCGTCATCGGATTCGAGACGGACATGAGAAACCCGGAGAGCGTGCTTTTCCATAACGAATCATCGCTTTTTTCTTGACTGATCGTCACTTTATTGGCGTTCAGGATGCTTTCCAGCCCGGAATAGATAAGGACAAAAGCGCCGAACAGCCAGAGGAATGTCTGCATGAACGGCGTATTCAGAAAATGAACAACGCCGAGATAGACGAGGACCATATACAGGATATCCGCAAGGACCGCACCAATGCCGAACAGCCAAGCATGCCAGAACCCTTTCTTGATCCCTTTATCAAGCTGCGCCGCATTAATCGGACCAACGGGGGCTGATAGGGAAAGGCCAAGGATCATGTAGCTAATTAGAATACTCATCAACTTCCACCTCTCGTCTGGAACATGGATAACACAGCTTGTACCTGCTTGCTCGTACATTGTATTCGGAAGGCGGACAAACTAAAACTGGATTGGGAATTTTTTCTGCCTTAAAAAAGACATGAAAAACCGCGCAGCTCCCTGCGCGGTTTTATTTGATTTCGTTTATTTGGTAGGATATAGATGAATGTCAGATGGCTGGTATTGCAGCATTACATAACCATAAGAAGAGGTGCATCCCAATGAGTCGCCCATATCGGATTACGGTATTGTCAGACACCCATATGCCCAAAAAGGCGAAGGAACTGCCAGACCCGCTGCTTGAAGATTTACGGCAATCGGAGCTTATTGTTCATGCCGGAGACTGGTCCGATTGGGAGCTCTACGAGCTGTTAAGTCAATATGCTCCCGTGGAGGGCGTGGCCGGGAATGTGGATGACGCGCGGATCGTGGAACGCTTTGGGTATAAAAGACTGGTTGAAATCGAAGGCAAGCGCATCGGGATTGTGCACGGACACGGTCAAGGCGGAACGACGCCAACGCGAGCAAGAAAAGCTTTTGCAGATACGGAGGTGGACTGCATCTTGTTCGGCCACTCCCATATTCCCTTTAAAGAAGATGTACAGGGGGTCCTGCTGTTCAATCCCGGTTCCGCTACGGATAAAAGGCGGCAGCCCCGTTATTCGCATGGAAGGATCGAGATCCTGGACGGAAACCTGGAAGCCCATCATGTTTTTTATGATCGGAAGTGAACGAAATCAAGGCATTGGTAAAATCAGTATGGGGCTGCCTGCTTTTGAAATCACCCGTATCAGGTTAATTAATAGAAGTCCCCGATATGGTAAATCATGTGGATGAGAGGATTGTTATGTCAAAGGAAGATAAACAAAAAGATGTGATTCAGGTAGGTTTGTCCGGGTGGGGAGATCATGACAAGCTGTATGACGAAGGGGCAAGGCCTGCAGATAAACTGGAAATGTACAGCAGGCATTTTCCCATCGTGGAGATGGACAATTCGTTCTATGCCATACCCTCGCCGGAACAAATGACAAAATGGGCGGCAGCCGTCCCGGAGCATTTCGGTTTTATTGTAAAGGCCTATCAGGGCATGACAGGACATGCCCGCGGACAGGGCAAGGACAGATACCCCAGCGTAAAAGCGATGTTCGATCATTTGCTTGCATCGGTCGAAGAATTGCGAGCGGCTGACAAATTAAGGACCGTGCTTTTCCAATACCCGCCATGGTTTGGTTGCGAACGCAAGCATGTGGACACGCTGAAGCGTACGCGGGAATGGATGAAGGACGTTCCGGTAGCATTGGAGTTTCGCCATCAGAGCTGGTATGCGCCGGAGTTTCGCGAGAAGACCCTCGAATTTATGCGAAGCGAGGGTTGGATCCACAGCATAGCCGACGAGCCGCAAGCCGGTATCGGATCGGTGCCGGTCGTGCTCGAGACATCGGGCACGGAGGCCGTGATGATCCGGATGCACGGACGAAACGCCGATGGGTGGCAATCCAGCGGTCTGCCCAACTGGCGAGAGGTACGGTATTTGTACCGTTACAGTCCGGAAGAATTGGAACAGCTGAGAGGATGGATAGAGCAATTGCTAAAGAAAGCGAAGCAGTGCTGGATTATCTTCAACAACAATTCGGGAGGCGATGCTTCCGACAACGCCAAACAGCTTCTTCAACTGCTGGGGATGGACACCGGCCCCGAGCCGCTGCGGCAGATGGACTGGCTGGAAGAGGATATTTTTTCCGAATAAATGGGTTTAAATGGAACCCCATACAGGGAACTGGTGAACGAGCGGACAAATCGTCAAAAAATTGACGCAAATTCATCTGTTTCTGAGATCATTATTATATATAAAGGGTATTTTCGGTATTGAGGCCAAGTGTATTATAATGTAATCGTAAGAAAACGTTTATTTAATGTAAAATGTAGTATGCAAAATGTAAAATTAGAAATTCCGTCCTTGAGCAATCAAAATAATCTGACGGAGGGAGTCAGCGATGAAGACCCTTGACAGAATGACAGAGGGACCATGGCAGAAATATCACGGTCCGAACTTGGGGTACATTCAAGATCAGTATGAGAAGTTTTTGCAAGACCCGCAATCTGTGGAGCCAGGATACCGCGAGCTGTTCGCAAGCTGGGGACCGCCTCCATCTTTGGAAAACAATGAAAAGAAAGCGGATTCGCAGGGACAAGGTGTAAGCTACGACCCGCAATTGATGAAAAAAGGGGTAGCTGCCGGCAAACTGGTGTGGAACATTAGAACCTACGGTCATCTGGCCGCAGACATTGATCCGATTGGAATCGGAAACGAAGCCGACACGCGTCTGCTTCAACCGGAAAGCTACCAACTCAGCCAAGCGGATTTGGCCGCCCTGCCTGCAGAGATCGTCTGGGAGGAGGCTCCTGGCGATATCAAGAACGGCTTAGAGGCAATCCAGCGGCTGTTGCAACTATATACA
The DNA here is from genome assembly GCF_038007545.1 of Bacillus sp. FSL K6-6540. Lineage (NCBI taxonomy): Bacteria > Bacillati > Bacillota > Bacilli > Caryophanales > Bacillaceae > Bacillus > Bacillus sp. FSL K6-6540. The sequence goes on along the minus strand of NZ_JBBOXH010000001.1, from coordinate 4,634,786 downwards.
GGCTCCATTGCCTATGAATTTAGCCACGTCCACGATGAAGAAGAACGCAAGTGGCTCAACCAGCAGGCCGAATCAGGCCGCTACTTGTCCGACATGAGCGTTGAAGAGCGCAGGGGATTGTTGAAGAAGCTGCTCGAAGCCGAGCAGTTCGAGGAATTCCTGCATCGCACGTTCGTAGGCGCGAAGCGCTTCTCGGTTGAGGGCAACGAGGCACTCGTGCCGCTGCTCGACGAGATCGTTCGCCAAATGGCCGAAGCGGATGTCAACTCCATTCTCGTGGGTATGGCGCACCGCGGACGTTTGAACGTTCTGGCTCATGTGCTGGGCAAGGATTACGGCAAGATTTTCTCGGAGTTCATGCACTCTCCGAATAAACATTTGGTGCCGTCCGAAGGCTCCATGGGCATCAACTACGGCTGGACGGGCGACGTAAAGTACCATTTGGGCGCGGACCGTTACCTGAAGAAGGATGAGGCCCGACAGGTTCGGATCACGCTTGCGAACAATCCGAGTCACCTGGAATACGTCAATCCGGTAGTAGAGGGCTTTGCTCGTGCCGCCCAGGAGGATCGCAGCGAAGCGGGTTATCCGAAGCAGGATGTGAACAAAGCGCTGAGCATTCAGATTCATGGCGATTCCGCGTTCCCTGGCGAAGGCATCGTGCCGGAAACCTTGAACTTCAATAAATTGCCGGCGTTCCGTACGGGCGGATCGATTCACATCATCGTGAACAACCGCATCGGATTCACGACGGAAGGCAAGGATTCCAGATCGACCCATTATGCGAGCGATTTGGCAAAAGGCTATGAGATTCCGATTATCCACGTGAACGCGGATGATCCGGAAGCGTGTATCGCAGTGGCCCGTCTTGCCAGCGATTACCGCAACAAGTTCAAGAAGAGCATTCTGATCGATCTTGTCGGCTACCGGAAATATGGCCACAACGAGACGGACGATCCGGAAACGACCCAGCCGCTGATCTACCAGAAGGTGAAGAACCATCCAACCGTCAGCACGATTTATATGAAGAAACTGGTGGATGGAAACATTCTGACCCAAGAACAAGTGGACGGTTTGAAGAACGGCGTCGTGGAGGTCTTGAAGAACTCTTACGAGAACGTGAAGACGAAGGATCCGGTTGATCAGATTCTGCTCGGACTGAACCCTACGGACGGCAAATCCAAGACGGAAGCCGCGACGAATGTATCTGCAGAGGTGCTGCGCGGCATTAACCGCGAGCTCCTGCAGTGGCCTGAAGGCTTTACGGTGTATCCAAAGCTTCAACGCATCCTCGAGCGGCGCAGCAACTCGCTTGACGAGGGCGAGAAGGTGGACTGGGGGCATGCCGAAACGCTGGCCTTCGCTACGATTCTCGCTGACGGCAAGCCGATCCGGATCACGGGACAGGATGCCGAACGTGCAACGTTTGCCCATCGAAACCTGGTGCTTCACGATGCGGTTAATGGAGAAACCTTCTGCCCGCTGCACCGGCTGCCGCAAGCCAAGGCATCGTTCGCGATCCATAACAGCCCGCTGACCGAAGCTGCGGTCGTTGGATTTGAATATGGCTACAATGTGTACTCTCCCGAGACTTTGGTGATCTGGGAAGCGCAGTACGGCGATTTCGTCAACTGTGCACAGGTGATCATCGACCAGTTCATTACGGCCGGACGTTCGAAGTGGAGACAGAAGTCCAGCTTGGTGATGCTGCTTCCTCACGGCTATGAAGGAAACGGCCCAGAGCACTCCAGCGCCAGATTGGAACGGTTCCTCCAGCTGAGCGGCGAGGATAACTGGACGGTTGCGAATCTGACTTCGGCCGCCCAATATTTCCACCTGCTGCGCAAACAGGCTTCCCTGACCAACACGGACGATGCCAAGCCGCTGGTGGTTATGGCTCCGAAGAGCTTGATCCGTAACCCGCGTGTCGCGTCGCCTGTGAACGCGTTCAGCGAGGGCGGTTTCCAGAAGGTAATGGAACAGCCGGGTCTAGGTCAAACACCTAAGAAGGTGGAACGCCTTGTATTGTGCTCGGGGAAAATCGCGATCGACTTGGAAGACGCACTGGATAAGCAGAAGGGTGAGGACCAATCCTGGATCCACATTCTTCGTGTGGAACAGCTGTATCCTTTCCCTAAAGAAGAAATTTCCCGTGTGATGCAGAAGTATCCGAACCTGAAAGAGATTTTGTGGGTTCAGGAAGAGCCTCAGAACATGGGCGGCTGGAGCTTCATGGAGCCGAGAATTCGTGAAATTGCACCTAAAGGCACAGAGGTCCGTTACAGCGGACGTCCTGAGCGTTCGAGCCCTGCTAGCGGATATCAGGATGTTCATGCTTATGAGCAACAGACCATCATTTCTTTTGCCCTTAATCGTAAAACTATAAATCAAGAGATCTCATTGGGGAGGTAGCGGCTGTGAGCGAAATTACTGTACCAGCTATGGGCGAATCCATCACCGAAGGAACGATATTCAAATGGCACGTAAAAGAAGGGGATAGCATCAACATCGGTGATGTGCTGCTCGAGTTAGAAACGGATAAGGTTAATCTTGAAATTAGCGCAGAGTCTGAAGGCGTTGTGGAAAAAATCCTTCGTCAAGAAGGGGAGAACGTAACGATCGGCGAAGTGATCGGTCAAATTTCTCCGCAGGAAGGCGTTGCAAGCGCATCGGCGCCGAAGGCAGCTGAAGCTCCTGCCTCCGTGCAAACGGAAGCTGCTTCGGCACCCGCCGCAGAAGCACCGAAACCACAAGCTCCGGTACCGGCTCAGAACGAGGAAGGAGCAGGTCTGACTGCATCGCCATCCGCACGCAAACTGGCTCGTGAACGCGGGATTGATCTGGACCAGGTACAGGGCCGCGACCCGATCGGTCGGATTTACCATGATGATGTGAAGAATCATAACGAAGCTAAACCGTCTGCGGCGCCTAGCAAGCCGGCAGCTTCAACGCCTGCACCGGCAGCACAAGCACCTGCTGCCGAGTATGGCAAACCGGTTGAACGTACCCGCATGTCCCGCCGTCGTCAAACGATTGCGAATCGTTTGGTCGAAGCGCAGCATACGGCTGCCATGCTGACGACCTTCAATGAGGTGGATATGACCGCGATCCTGGACGTGCGCAAGCGTCGTAAGCAAGCATTCCAAGAGAAGCATGACGTAGGGCTCGGTTTCATGTCCTTCTTCACCAAAGCGGTCGTGGGTGCGTTGAAGAGATTCCCGCATCTGAACGCCGAGATCGACGGCGACGATATCGTCGTGAAGAAATTCTATGATATCGGTATTGCGGTATCCGCCAAAGAAGGGCTTGTCGTTCCGGTCGTTCGCGATGCCGATCGTCTTGGTTTTGCCGAGATTGAGAAGGAAATCGGCAATCTGGCTGCCAAAGCCCGCAATAACGCGCTGTCCTTGTCTGAGCTGCAAGGCGGTACGTTTACGATTACGAATGGCGGCGTCTTCGGCTCGCTGTTGTCTACGCCGATCCTGAATACGCCTCAGGTGGGTATCCTCGGCATGCACAAAATCCAGCTTCGCCCGGTAGCGATTGATGCTGAACGCATGGAAAATCGTCCGATGATGTACATCGCATTGTCTTACGATCATCGGATCGTTGACGGTTCCGAGGCGGTTCGCTTCCTGGTAACCGTGAAAGAGCTCCTCGAAGATCCGGAGTCGCTGCTGCTGGAAGGATAATCATCCAAGGCAAAGAGACTCACCTATATAAGAAGGCCGCATGGCAGTGTCCATGCGGCCTTTCTTTTATTGCCCGATTAGGATTTAGATTGATTTTTATCGTCTGGATCGGGAAGATCCCGGGGATTCCAATTCTCAGCCTGAGGCTCCACATCCTGATGGTTCTTCACCTTGTCGCGTTGTTCCTGGGAGTCGTTCTCCGTGTCCTGATGATTGCGTACTTCTTCGCTGTTCGGTTGTTTCATGGGAATACCTCCTTCAGTCAATGTAATACATACATACCCGGTATGGCAAAAGACAAACAGGCTGCAAACGGCAAGTCATTTGATTTTCATCAGGGTTGAAGTTAACATGGTAACTGAAAGCATCACTACATAGGACATGAAATGATAGATATACGAGAGGAGAGATCGGATTTTATGGCGAATCCATCACAGCGTACACTGCTATTTACAGGTGCGTATGCGGAAGATAATCAAAGCGGGGTATGTGTTTATGAATTTAACGAGGACAGCGGCGAACTGAAGCTGCTTGATGAAGTATCCGGCATTAAGAATCCCACTTTCTTGAACGTCGATCCGGATAACGGACGTTTGTATGCCATCGGCGAAATTGCAGATCAAGGCAGCAAAGCAGCCGAGGTCATCAGCTTTGAAATTGACCCTGTGGCAGGCAAACTGACCGAAATGAATCGTACCCGCAGTGTCAGCAGTTCCACTTGCCACATTCAGCGTGATGAATCCAGCAAGTATCTGATTGTTTCGAGTTATCATGGAGGCCTGGTAGGTCTTCATTCGATCGATGAGAATGGACAAGCCGGCAAACTGCTGGATGAGAAGAAACATGCGGATCTAGTGACAGTGCGCGAAGATCAGCAATCCAGAGCGCACTCGGCGTTTTACAGTCCGGATGGTCGATATGTGTTCGTACAGGACTTGGGATTGGACAAAATTCTCGCCTACACGGTAAATGAGAATAAGCAAGAGCTGAGCTTTCACGGCGAAACCCAGCTGGACGCGGGCATAGGACCCCGTCATTTGGCTTTCCATCCAAGCGGTGCCTATGCTTATGTCATCAACGAGCTGAATTCGAGTGTCACGGTGCTTCGCTACGATCAAGAAGCGGGACGTTTAGAGGTGCTGGAAACGGTATCGACACTGCCTGCGGATTTTGACGGTGAGAGCTATTGTGCCGAAATCGCCGTATCCGCAGATGGCAAAACGGTATACGGATCGAATCGCGGACACGACAGCATTGTCGTATTTAACGTGCATGAAGATACCGGTCGTTTAAGTCCGGTTCAATATATTTCGACGGAGGGCGGCCATCCGCGTCATTTTACGCTCATGCCGGGGGGGAAATACCTCATCGTTGCCAATCGGGACGGGAATAACCTGGTATTGTTTAACGTGAATCCGGAAGACGGCAAGCTTGATTTCACCGGATATACGGTTTCGCAATCCAAGCCGGTATGCGTTAAACCTGCGGTATTCCAACGATAGGCCTGGAAGACCCGATCCTCCATAGGAAATGAATGCAGAGAGATCGTTCTTGCGGCTCGAATGGTGAGTTGGTTTACCATGAGGCGGGGGGCGATTTCTTTTTTTTGTATCAGGTTAGCATTACCGCTGGGGTATGGTTGATTACTGCTTGCTGCATGGCAGGCCGGGATTGCCAAGATTCAGACAAGGACTCGTTGGGTTATCTATAATCATGAAAACTTAAACGAGGAGGTTGTGGCAATGACAACAAATCAACGTTTGGATGGTAAAGTAGCCATCGTTACCGGTGCTGGTTCCGGAATCGGCCGGGCCGCAGCCCTTCTTATGGCAGAGCAAGGAGCTAAACTCCTGTTGATCGACATCGATCGTGAACGCGTAGAGAATGTGAAGAAGACCATAGAAAATGGCGGGGGCGAAGTGCTCACGGGCAACTGCGATATTTCCAAAGCGGAATCGCTGAAGGATTGCTTCAGTCAAGCCGCCGAGCAGTGGGGAAAGATTGATATCGTATTTGCGAATGCCGGTATTAATGGGACCAAGGCTCCGATCGAGATCATGGAGCTGGATGAATGGGATGCTACCATTAACACGAACTTGAGAGGAACGTTTGCTACGGTAAAATACGCGATTCCTTATTTAAAGGATCATGGCGGCAGCATCATCATTACGAGCTCCATAAACGGAAACCGGGTATTTACCGGGTTTGGTTTCTCCGCATACAGCACCACGAAGGCGGGACAGGTGGCTTTCATGAAGATGGCGGCGCTGGAGCTCGCCCGCTACAAAATCCGGGTGAACGCCATATGCCCAGGCGCGATTGCAACGAATATTGATGAGAGCACCATTGCGAAGCCGGAGCTGGACGAGGTGACGATTCCGATTGAATATCCGGAGGGAGACCAGCCGTTGGCGGACGGACCGGGACAGCCATCACAGGTTGCCCAGCTCGTAGCCTTTCTAGCATCGGATGATGCTTCCCATATTACCGGTACGGAAATTTATATCGATGGTGCGGAATCCCTCATCCATTGATCAACCCCTACGATCGATTTGACAAATTCATGCGTTTTCCTCATAATGAATGAACGAATCGTCAAATGAATAGTGGTGATAAAGATGGGGATGGGGATTGTTGTTGTGGAAATTTGCGACAGCAACTTGATGAGTGCTTTGGAACTTGAGCATCTTGAGGAATTGTATCCCGAAATCGCTGTCCTGCGGGCGGATTGCATGAATCTTTGCGGTCTATGCAAGCTGCGTCCATATGCACTGGTGAATGGTAAACGTGTATTCGCGGCAACGACGGAAGAATGCGTCGAGAAGATCAAAGCTGCCATCGAAGCTGAATTGGCTGTTTTCCACGATATTTAATACGTCTGAATGCAGACGAGAATGTATAGTAAAAGGGCAAGGCGCGAGTGATTCGCGTCTTGCCCTTTCGTTTGGTTATTAATATATGCCTTGATTGGATTAGGAAGCATTGTGGCTTGCAGCAACAATTTCTTCGCACTCCGCTGAGCAGCAGCCATGATGAAGCTCCTCACACTCTTCGCAGCACACATGCTGCAGGTGGCAAGCGTCATTATCGCAGTTGATATACCGATCTTCGGGCTTTCCGCAATGGTGGCATTTGCCCACGATAACATCCTCGTCCGTTTGATTGATCGGAACGGAAATGCGCTCATCAAACACATAACATTTTCCGTCGAATAGACGGCCCTGTACTTCAGGATCTTTCCCGTAGGTGACAATGCCGCCCTCAAGCTGGGCAACGTCTTTGAAGCCTTCCTTGAGCATAAAGCCGGTCAGTTTCTCGCATCGGATGCCCCCTGTGCAGTAAGTCAGGATGGTTTTATCCTTGTGCTCGCTCAGGTTCTCGCGAATCCATTCCGGAAACTCCCGGAAGGATTGCACCTCTGGTCTTATCGCATTGCGGAAATGACCGATGTCGTACTCATAATCATTCCGTCCGTCGATGACGATGACATCATCACGCTGCAAGTGTTCAAAGAATTCCTGGGGCGATAGGCGTTTTCCGCTGATCACGTTAGGGTCGAGTTCATCCTCGACACGGAACGTAACGAGTTCTTCGCGGTGACGCACGAACATTTTTTTGAAGGCATGCCCTTCGGATGGGTCAATCTTAAACACCATATCCGCAAATAGCGGATTGGCGTGCATATCCTGCATATATTGCTCAGTCTGTTCAACCGTACCGGATACCGTACCATTGATGCCTTCGGAGGCAACCAGGATGCGTCCTTTGAGCCCGAGATCTTTGCAGTATTGCAGATGCTCGTCTTTGAACGCTTCAGGGTCCGGGATTTGAACAAATTTATAATAGAGAAGGATCTGATAGTTCTGTTGCTCTGACATGATTTAATCACCTGTTCTTTTTAAGATTCAGCCATACGTATACCTATAGAATTGTAGTGAATTCATTCCACATAGTCAACTTAAATGTATAGAAAGTTTGCCATGATATGTGAATTTAAGGGGTTTCACGAATGCTTGAAAGCGGTTATGATGAAGGGGTGAGCAGGTGAACACTTTCATTATTGGAGGCGTTGAACAGCATGGTACATATCGAGCAAAATGCACTCGTATTGTTTCAAGGCGACAGCATCACCGATTGCGGGCGAAATTACGAGGAGTCGGACAGTTTGGGGCATGGATACGCGCTGATGGCTGCTGCCCGGCTTGGTATGGAGCTGCCATTGAAAAGGCTGCGTTTTGTAAACCGGGGAATCAGCGGCAACCGGGTCGTCGATCTGCGGGGGCGCTGGGAGGAAGATTGCATCGATCTGGATCCGACATGGGTATCCATCCTGGTCGGCATCAATGAAACCGGCAGGAGGTTTAATCGCGGCGAAACCACGTCCGTGGAAGCTTATTATGAAGGCTACAGGGAGCTGCTAATCCAAACCCGCGAGCTGACCGGCGCCAGTTTCATTCTCATGGAGCCCTTCCTGCTGCCCGTTACGGAAGCGAAGAAGGAGTGGCGGGAAGATCTGGACCCAAAAATTCAGGCCGTTCGCGAATTGTCGCGCGAATTTGAAACCTTGTACGTTCCGCTTGACGGCATATTCGCTGCAGCCAGCGCCAAGATTGAGATGAGTTATTGGGCGCCCGATGGCGTGCATCCATCGCCGGCAGGGCATGCTCTTATGGCAGATGCGTGGCTTGCGACCATGCAGGGCCGTTCCATTCTGTAGAGGTTATTATAAGATTTTTTCTACTATATAAATATGGTTTCGTTATACTGGCATCCCCGGAGACGTATGAGATCCGGGGATGTTCTTTATGGAAAGCATCCTCCAATAGAAAATCTTGATTGACGAATACAATTGGGTACATATAAAATGTTCATAATAGACCGTTGTTCAATAGGAACGACCTGTTTTTTGACTTTAATGCTTTCGTCTATGAAAGCGGGGAAGCGTTGTCGCTTTATGTAGAAAATTATGGTTTGGAAAGCAAAACGGTTAACAAATTGAGAGGGGATTCATGATGAAGAGAAAAATGTGGTTATCACTTACACTCTCCGCACTGCTGGTTACGGCAGTAGGCTGCGGGGACAAGCCGGAAGGCGGCGGCACGACTCAAACGGGCAGCGGCGGAGATGCCGAGAAGAAATCCTACAGCATCGCGATTTCACAGATCGTTGAGCATCCATCCTTGGATGCAACGCGGGAAGGTATTCTGGCAGCATTGAAGGACGCTGGAATCTCGGAGGATGACAAAACGCTGAAGATTGATTACAACAATGCACAAGGTGACCCGGCGAACAACCTCTCGATTGGACAGAAGTTGAAGGATACGAAAGCGGATCTGGTGATCGCAATTGCAACCGATTCGGCACAGGCTGTGGCGCAGAACGTGAAGGAGAAGCCGGTCTTGTTCGCAGCTGTAACAGATCCGCTCGATGCGAAGCTGGTCAGCGATTTGAAGAAACCAGGGGGCAACATCACCGGGGCATCTGACACGAACCCGGAAGCAACCAAACAATTGATGAATTTTGTAAATACTCATTTTCCAAATGTTAAGAGGATTGGTTTGGTCTTAGATGAAGGAGAAGCAAATGCGGTTGTTATGGCCAACACGGCAGAAGAGGTGCTTTCGGAGCATGGAATCGAGCTTGTGAAAGCTGCCGTTACCAATACTTCGGAAGTGAAGCAAGCAGCGGAATCGCTAGTCGGTAAAGTCGATGCCTTTTATATCACGCTGGATAATACCGTGGTAAGTGGAGTCGAGACAATTATTCAGACAGCACAAAAAAACAAAATACCGTTCTTTTCCAGTGACCGCGATACGGTGGAGAAGGGAGCTTTTGCAACGGTTGGATTCAAGTACTACGATCATGGATATCAAGTTGGACAGATGGCCGTAGAGATCCTGAAAAACGGCAAAAATCCGGCAGACATGGAAATCACGAAGCCGGATAAACTGGATCTGATCCTGAACACGAAGGCTGCGGCTGAATATGGAATTGAAGTGACCGACGCCATGAAACAAGAAGTCAAAGACCCGGACAACAACATCATCGAGTAACGGTAAGGCGCGGAGGTAACAGCCCGCGCCTTGCTTAATCCTAAAGGAGGTCAAAGACATGCTGGATTTCGTGATGAAGCTGGATGGTCCGATTGAATTGGGGCTGCTGTATGCGCTGATGGCACTTGGCGTGTATATTACGTTCCGGATTCTGGATTTTCCGGATCTGACGGTGGATGGAAGTTTTACGACAGGCGCAGCGATTGCAGCGATTCTGATTACCAACGGTGTGAACCCATGGCTTGCCACGCTTGCCGCATTTGCCGGAGGTATGTTAGCCGGTATCTGTACAGGCCTGCTGCACACCAAGGGTAAAATCAACGGTTTGCTGTCGGGCATTATTATGATGATTGCGCTGTATTCGATCAATATGAGGATCATGGGCAAGCCTAATATATCGTTGAGCCAGGAAGCGAATATCTTCGGATCGATCGATCCGATTTATATTATGTTAGTGATTGTGATCATCGGCAAGCTGCTGCTGGATGCATTCTTCCGGACGGATCTTGGTCTTGCGCTGCGCGCGACAGGCGATAACAAGCGGATGATCCGCAGCTTTGGTGCCAACACGGACACAACAACCATTCTGGGACTCAGCATCTCGAACGGGCTGGTGGCCTTATCCGGAGCAGTGGTTGCCCAGCAATCCAGTTTTGCGGACATCGGCTCCGGTATTGGAATGATTGTCATTGGTTTGGCATCCGTTATTATCGGCGAAGCCGTTCTTGGAACCGGCTCGGTATTCCGGACGACGCTGGCTGTCGTCTGCGGTTCGATTATCTATCGGATTGTCGTTGCCGCTGCTTATGAGATTCCATGGCTCGAAGCTTCGGATTTAAAATTGATCACGGCGATCATCGTCATTATCGCTCTCGTGGTTCCGACCATCAACCGGGCGATGAAGCAGCGTTCACAGGCACGGAGGCGCTCAACCGAACTGTTAGCTACGCAAGGGAAGACCAAAGGAGGTGCCCTCTGATGCTGGAAATGAACCATGTGTCCAAGCTGTTTAACCCGGGGACGGTGGATGAGAAAATCGCCTTGATGGATATCAATCTTCGCTTGAAGTCGGGGGATTTCGTGACGGTTATCGGGAGTAATGGTGCGGGCAAGTCCACGCTAATGAATATCATTTCCGGGGTAATGAAGCCGGATGCGGGTGAAGTGCGCATTGACGGCACTTCGATCGGCCATCTGCCGGAATTCCGTCGCAGCCGTTGGATCGGCCGGGTATTTCAGGATCCGATGGCGGGCACGGCGCCGCATATGACCATTGAAGAGAATCTGGCGATGGCATATCGTCGCGGCCAGTCCCGCGGGCTCAGCATAGGCGTTACAGCATCCAAGCGGGCCGGATTCCGCAAACATCTAGAGCGGCTTGGCATTGGACTTGAGGATCGGCTCCGAGCCAAAGTAGGAATGCTGTCGGGAGGAGAACGTCAAGCGCTAAGCTTGCTAATGGCAACCTTCACGCAGCCGCAAATCTTGCTGCTCGATGAACATACGGCAGCGCTCGATCCGGCTCGTGCGGAGCTGATTACCCGAATAACCGATGACATCGTACGCGACATGAAGTTGACCACGCTCATGGTCACGCATAACATGGAGCAAGCCATCCGTCTTGGCAATCGTCTCATTATGATGGATAAGGGGCGCATCATTCTGGATGTGGACGAAGAGCGCAAGAAATCCCTGACGGTGGAGCAGCTGCTTGGGGAATTTGAGCAGATTAGCGGCCATAAGCTGTCCGATGATCGTTTGGTGCTGGGGTAAAATTTTACTTCAAGACAAGGAATTTTTGGACTGAAGATTGATTAGAAAGTTCTTCATAGAATTCATCAAAAAAAGCGCTTCCGAAAATTTCGGAGCGCTTTTTCTCATCGTGTCATTTCATTTGACGATATATAAATAGAATAGGATTTACAAGGAAATTGGGATTTTTAAATCTTATTGGGTATTTTATGTAAAAAAATGACGTAAATAAGTATTGACCGCTGGAATATTAATTAATATGATTACTGTATAGAGAAATATACTAATATTTGGGTTCTGATCCTGGAGGGTGGTGTTAGCTTGGAAATGACAGCCACGATTCGCGAACAAATGGAAGAGTTTCTACATAAGAACGAAATGACGATTAATCGGTTTGCTGAAATATCGGAGGTCAACAGCGGCACACTCAGCAACATTCTGAATGGGAACCGCCCGATTTCCATGCAGCAACTGGACCGAATTACGTCAGGCATGGGTCTGGAAGAGGGTTATTTCTACGAGTTGTACATAGATGAGTGTATTTTTCATGCTACGCCGGATTGGCGTCGATTGGGACCGTTTCTTCACAGGTGCGCGGAACTGGGGAAGCTGGATTGTTTGGACAAGGCTGTCCGAATGACGATGGATAATATTTCTTACTCCCCGCTGCTCTTTGAAACAGCCGAGCTTTTTTTCAAAGAGGGAAAGCATGAGGCGGCCGTGCTGCTCTACAGGAGTGTGGCTGAGAGCGAAAGATTCCAGCATTCGGAGCGGCTGGCCCTTTGTCAGTACCGGTTGTTTACGCTCGGGCTTACGGATGATCAGGAAATGAATTCGCGGGCAGCAGTATACTTCGAACCTTATATTGATCGTTTAGATGAAGTTTATCAATTGGATGCGCTAGTTGATTTGATCAATGTAAATGGATCTATTCATCGTTGGGATAAAGTTGAGGAATTCGCTGAGCTAATGCTGCATAAAGCAATGATTGAGTTTAAGTATATTGAGACAAAAAATCATATTGAAGTAAAGAGGAAGAATCCACTTATTTTTTATATACTATACGGACATTTATCATTAGAATATAGCTACAGTGAGCGTGGAGAATACGAAAAGGCACTATATTATGTATCACAATATGCTGATCCTTCATGGGGTAATAACGCTAATAATGAAGAACTACAAATTATTAACCAGTTTAAAGAGTGGGCAGTTGCAAACAAATATGTGTACCAGTTAATGGTCGGGCAAGCTGAAGTCCTTTCTGAGTATATGGAATTCGTCTCGACTCGCGAAGACGAGATTTTTGTGGCTTTGTGTAACATAATGATAGCGGCCAATCGACATAAATTTCAGGTAGATCATATTTTGGAAGATTACAATGATTATTTAATCTATAAGCAACAACGAAATCGAATAGGCAAAGTTAGTAATCAAGTAACATTAGAGAGACATACGCGTTTATTGGCCGAATTAGGGATCTACTATATAAATTCGGAACAATATGATAAAGGAATAGAATTTATATTGGAAAGTTTGGGAAGTTCCATTACAATTAATAGTAACACTGGCATGCTAAGATGCATGGGGTTATTCGAACAGTATCGTCATTTTTCATCATTAGAATCACAAAAAAGGTATACTAATTTAGTTAGCGAGGTGCAAAAATTAAATGAGAAAAAAATTGGTTTCTCTATTAGTTATGTTTAGTATCGTTTGGACATTTGCAGTTCCAGCTTTAACGATTCATGCTGACAATAACGAACAAATAGCGGTATTTTCAACTTTAACTCATGGATTTGGATCTGGCGGTTCATAATTATCTTAAACTCGAATAGGTGGGCCATAGTAAGATGCTTCCGATTCCTCGGAGGCGTCTTTTATTGTATCTTATAGAAATATTTTAGGTATGTTCAGTTCATCTACTATTGACCTAAAGAATGTAAAATAATAGCATGAAATTAATTAATTACAAAACTAATATTTGGTTTTCCATCTGGGGGTGTGGTTACTTGGAGACGACAGCCACGATTCGCGGAGAAATAGTAAGATATTTGCAGAATCATCGTATGACGATTAACCAGTTTGCGAGGATATCCGGCATCAACAGCGGAACACTTAGTAATATCTTGAATGGTAATCGTCCCATGTCCATGCACCAGTTAGACCGGATTACCGAAGGAATGGGTCTGGAAGAGGGGCACTTCTACAATCTTTACATAACGGAAAGTATTTTCCACACCACTCCGGATTGGCGGAGACTGAGGCCTTTTCTTAAGCGATGTGCTGAACTGGATAAATTGGACTGTTTGCATAGAACTGCACGAATGACGTTGGAAAATATCAATTACGTACCAATGCTTTTCGAAATGGCAGAAGAATTGTTCATCGAGGAAAAGTATAAAGCGGCTGCGTTATTATACGAATGCGTAGCCGAATGCGAAAAATTGCAGTATTCCGAACGGTTAGCACTTTGCCAATATCGATTATTCTTAATCAGGTTAGGTGAGAACCAAGAGGAAAATTTACAAGCTGCCGTATATTTCGAGCCTTATATTGATAGGTTGGATGAAATGTATCAGTTGGATGCGTATGTTAAGCTTATTAATCTGAATATATCTTTGCAGCGTATGGATAAAATCGAAGCTCTTGCCAAAAGAATGGAACATCATGCCAGAATTCATTATCAGCAAAATAGGAGCTGGTTCGAGGGAAGTGGAAATCCAAGGAAGCCCCTTATTTTTTATATTTTGTATTCATATTTAATTCAGGCATATTTATATCAAGAGCGTGGGGATTACGATAATGCATTCTACTACGTATCCTTGTATGAAAAACCAGACTGGATAACTAACGCCAGTAATGAAGAATCCCTCATTATGAATCAATTCAAAGAATGGGCTGAAGCAAATCGCTATATGTTTAGTTTAATGAGCGGACAACCAGGTGCCCTACATCAGTATGTAGATTACGTTGAATCGAGAGAACATGAGATCTTTCTTGCTCTATGCAATATCATGGTCGCAGCCAATCGTTATCAACTTCATGTTGATCCGATTTTGGACCGTTTTAAAGAGCATTTGCATTATAGATCGCAGCAAAATGAGCTTGGAAAGATAAGCGATCAGGTCACAATAAACCGTTACACCCGCCTTCTCGCCGAATTAGGGATATACTATTTGAATGCCAAACAGCAAAATCGCGGTTTATCCTATATCCTGGACAGTCTCGAGTATTCGATCAGAATCAAAAGCGATAACGGGATGTTGCGGTGCATGGGGATCTTTGAGCAGTTCCGCCATGCTTCAACCGAGGATATCCTGAACCGGTATAATGAATTGATTCGCGATGTCCAAAAATTATCCGTGTATGCCTGGAGCCCGGTTGTGTAGGGCTCTTCGGTGCGTCCATGCGTTATTACATGACATGCCGCCAGGATGTTGACCTCCCGGGGCTATGGCCTAAAGTCCGGGTTTGTGATAAACTCGGATAAGTTTATTTTTACATATCGCATGAAAAGTAAGGAGTCCATGTCATGACATCAAGAACATCGAAAGATCCAAACACCAATTCCACAGGGCGCACATGGTTGATCTTTGCAGGCATCATCCTTATTGCCATTAACCTCAGGGCGGCGATTACTTCGGTAGGTCCGCTGATCGGAATCATTCGTGAGGATACGGGAATTTCAAACACATTGGCAGGCATGCTGACAACGCTGCCGCTATTAGCCTTTGCTTTACTGTCGCCGATGGCGCCGGCCATGGCCAAAAAATGGGGACTGGAGACGACCCTTCTGCTGAGTATGGTCGTGCTGACTTTCGGCATCGGCATACGCTCGATATCGTCTCCCTATACGCTGTTGATAGGTACCGCATTCCTAGGGATGGCCATAGCCGTAGGGAACGTGCTGCTCCCGAGTCTGGTCAAGCGGGACTTCCCGCGCCATATCGGTTTGATGACAGGCACCTACTCCGCCTCGATGAACCTGCTCGCCGCGATTGCATCGGGGGTGAGCATTCCGCTGGCTACCCAAGCCGGGCTTGGTTGGCAGGGCTCCCTGTTAATTTGGGGATCCTTGTCCATATTGGCGATGATCGTATGGCTGATCCAGCGCCGCAGTTCCGGAAAAACCGCTGAGATCAGTTCGGCAGCCGGAAAGCAGCAGAGCGTGCTGAAGTCGCCGCTTGCTTGGTATATTACTTTATTTATGGGGCTTCAATCATTTACGTTCTACGTGAACATCTCATGGCTGCCCGAGATTCTGAGAAGCCAAGGCATGGATTACGGTGCCGCAGGATGGATGCTCTCGATTCTCCAATTTGTCAGCCTGCCATTTTCCTTCATCATTCCAGTCCTGGCCGGCCGGAATCCGAACCAGCGCGTACTGGTAACGATCTCTGCATTGTCCATGCTGATCGGTTATGCCGGTTTGTTATCCGGCATGTCTTCGTTGAATCTCCTATGGGTGATGCTGGTAGGGATTTCGGGCGGGGCGAATTTCAGTTTGTCCCTGATGTTCTTCACCCTTCGTACCAAAACAGCCCACGAAGCCGCCGCGTTATCGGGCATGGCCCAGTCGTTGGGTTATTTGCTGGCTGCCGTCGGTCCGATGCTGATCGGGTTCCTGCATGACGCAACGGGAGGGTGGAAGGTGCCTCTGACGGTGCTGTCCGCCGTTGTCGTGGTGTTGTTCATCTTTGGTTTTGGGGCAGCGAAGCCAGGTTATCTGTCCGTTCCGGACGAAACGAAGACGGAGGCTTAAAGCTGCAGAAGTCAGCATCTGGTGATGCATCATGCTATTAGAACGATATGAAGAGCGATCCATGGAGATACTCCAGTTGGATCGCTCTTTTTTTAATGCATGTGCGGACATTCACGCGAAGCATTCAAGTCTGAAAAATTTACATTGCGTTTACATAAATGGGTAGATTGATCATGAGAATATGGTATACTCTGAAATTTGATAAAGATGATCTATATACTTAAGACTGAACGGGTTAAGAGTTCTATCACATTACACCAAGCAAACGGGGAGCGATGGTATCTTGAATCTACAGACAGATAAAGAGCAAACACAGTCTCAAGTTGGCAACAGACAACCGTCCGGAAGGTGGCGTGCGCTCGGCGAAACCTGGTGGACTGCTCTGCAGCTGGGACTTACTTCATTTGGCGGGCCGATTGCCCATCTCGGATACTTCCACCAGACCTATGTACGGCGGAAACAATGGCTGGATGAGAAAAGCTACGCGGATCTGGTGGCCTTGGCCCAGTTCCTTCCCGGACCTGCCAGCAGCCAGGTAGGCATTGGCGTTGGGGTTATGAGAGCCGGACTCTGGGGCGGACTTGTCGCTTGGCTCGGCTTCACGCTGCCGTCCGTGCTCATGCTTATGATTTTTGCCTATCTGATGCAGACCTTCGATCCCGGCTCGGCAGGCTGGATTCAGGGACTTAAAATCGTCGCGGTAGCCATCGTAGCGCAAGCGGTGCTCGGAATGGCAGGGAAGCTGGCCTCAGGCCCTGTCCGGGCGGCTGTAGCGTTAATCGCCATGGCCGTCGTGTTGCTGTGGCAGAGTCCCGTGTCTCAAGTGACGGTGATCGCTCTAGCCGGCTTATCGGGATTGTGGCTGTTCAAGCGTCAAGCAAACGAAGAGTCAACACCCGATATGAAAATGCCGATCGGACGGAGAGCCGGACTCTTTTGCCTGGGAGCGTTTGTCGTTCTGTTGGTAGGTCTCCCGCTCCTTAAAGGAATAACCGATAATGGATGGGTAGCCATTGTGGACAGCTTCTACCGTGCCGGATCGCTTGTATTCGGCGGAGGGCATGTTGTTCTTCCGCTGCTGGAGAGCGAGACGGTACTGAACGGATGGATGTCTAAAGAGGATTTTCTAACCGGTTACGGGGCGACACAAGCGGTTCCTGGCCCGTTGTTTACATTTGCCGCTTATCTTGGGGTCCTGATTCAGGGAATACCCGGTGGCATCGTTGCTACGCTTGCCATCTTTCTGCCCGGATTTCTGCTCATGGTAGGAGCCATGCCATTCTGGAACGGCATCAGAAGAAGCCCGAAGCTGCAGGGCATGCTGACAGGCATGAACGCGGCTGTGGTCGGAATTCTGCTGGCCGCTTTGTACCATCCCATATGGACTTCCTCCATCCACGGTCCGCTTGAATTTGTGATCGGCGCAGGACTGTTCGGGATGCTGATGTTCTGGAAGAGTCCCCCGTGGCTTGTTGTCATCATTGGCGCATTAGCAGGACAGTTTCTCCTGTAAAGGCCTTATTGAATAGCCCTCGGCATGATGTGCCGGGGGTTATTTGATTGATCAGGAGTAAATCGCATCGGATTGGTTAAATATTAGGGTGTATCTCTATTCGGGAAGCATGCGTTGATCACAAGAGTTTTTAGCTCTTAATTCGATACAGAAATGAGTGGATAAACCTACATGATGGACAGCGACGTGAAAGATTGCATTATTGTTGGCGGCGGAATTGCAGGTCTGCAGGCAGCTATACAACTGGGACGGTATTCGGCCTACGATGTACTGGTCATCGACCGGGGAACGGGGCGTTCCACCATCTGCAAGAGCTACCGCAACATACTAGGATGGCCGGAAGGGGTGTCCGGTGAAGAGCTCAGACAGCGAGGGCGGAAGCAGGCGGAGGCCGTGGGCGTTGCGTTTGCAGCCGATGATATACGGAAGGCCGAACGGGATGAAGCGAAGTGTTTTGTGTTAACCGGTAAAGACGGAACCAGGTACAGGGCAAAAAGCATGCTGCTTGCAACAGGCTTGATGGACCGCTTTCCCAAGCTGCCGGGCCTGATGTCTACGCTGGGCACATCCGTTTTTGTATGTCCCGATTGCGATGGATATGAAATTCAGGATCGAAAAACCGTTGTGCTGGGATCGGGGGATCCCGGTGCCAGTATGGCCATTTTGTTATCCGAGCGGGCGAAGGAAATCATCTATGTCAACCATGAGGGACAGCCGGCTTCGTCCGAGAACATGACGCAGTTAGCGAATCTTGGGATTCCGTATATAGAGAAAAGAGTAACCGAAATTCAGGAGGAAGGGGGCATCCTATCGGCTGTCGTGCTGGAAGACGGCAGCATCATACGCGCGGAGCGCGGTTTCATATCCTTTGGCGGGAACATGATCTATTCCGAATTGGCCGAGCAGTTGGGGGCGGAACTGGAGCACAACCGGCATGTGAAGACCGATCCCCGATCCAAAATGACAAGTGTCGAACTGCTGTGGGCTGCAGGCGACCTTGGCGTCCATTCCGAATTAACGACTGTAGCGATGGGGGAAGGCGCAACGGCTGCGATCTGGATCCATAAAACGCTGAAAAAGATGACAAGCCAAGCCGTAACATAATGTTATGAGTCAGGCTGGAATATTCGCATGGTCCAGGCCATGACATGATAACTAAAGAACCCGCCTGATCGGGCACGGAATGTAAGGAGCGATACCGTGGATCAAGGCGGGTTTTCTGTGCTATCAGCGGACTGTCACCTTGAATTCAAGTCGAGAGACTAGACGTTATGACAGACCGAATCTCGTGATATGATCTTCGAGTTTATATTTGTGCAGCAATTCCGTTTGCTTGGGACCGATCAGGTCAAAATGCGGGTATGGCTGGCGGTGATGGATATACTGCGGATTTAATCCATTGGATATGCACCAGTCCTTCAGGCGCTGAATATCCGAGCAGCCTACTTTGGTTACGGTATGAAACTCCGGAAACCGCTTATCGTACCAATAATGGGTTAAAAACGCGATATCGCCTTTGGCGACTTTCTGTTTCCATTGCTGTAATTCCTGCTTCGAGATGCCGAATGCCATGTTAGTCTCATCCTCATTCGTATATTCATTCTTCTCATTATACCAGCATATACTTGACTGCACCTACTTGTTTTCATAGCCTGGTGCTGCGAAGCCTGAAGCGCTGCCTTACCGTTGATCGGATCGATGTCGAAAGAGGGGGAACGTTATGATACTGGAATCAGCCATTCTTTATATTAAACCTGGGCTGGCAAGCGAATTCGAAAGTGCCTTTCGGGAGGCTTCCGGCGTATTGTTATCCAAAAAGGGGTATGTAGGCCATGAACTTCACAAGTGCGTGGAGAACCGGGATGAATATATATTCCTTGTCCGCTGGAGCGGCATTAAGGATCACCTGATCGGCTTCCGCGGGCACCCGGACTATAAGAAATGGGTTGCCTCTCTAGAACCGTTTTATGCAAAAGCGCCTGAGGTCAAGCATTATATCGACATCCGGATCGACAGCCGAGAGCAGGCGGAATCGGAGCTGGCTAAACTGTTGATTCCGGAAAGCGGCTCGGATTCCGCCGAGGAAAACAGGCCGTCAGAATAATATGGGCTTCATTTTATCGGCTAATACAACACGGGATGAGTATCCCCTACTGAGGGTGATTCCCCGGGAGCCGTCCTTGGACGGCTTCTTGGCGTTATTGGAAGAGGCGCGCCCTGGTCAGTGAAGGCTTGGCCAAACTTGGCTAATCGGTCTTATTTTGTCCCGAATAACAGGAATTATGGGATGGCGTGACGAACTTTGTTGTTAAGTTAAACTACATAAGGGGTGGTTACAATCATTACAGATTATCATGACGTCCGCCGTCTTGCCGACGACATTCGGGCAAACGTTTCCAAAGTTATGGTAGGCAAGGAGCAGCTGATTGACAGATTGTTTATTGCCATGGTCACATCGGGACATGTACTGCTGGAAGATGTTCCGGGAACCGGGAAGACGCTGTTGGCCAAATCCATCTCCAGGTCGATTGATTGCACGTTTAAGCGAGTACAGTTTACGCCGGATTTGCTGCCGTCCGATCTGAGCGGCATTTATTTCTATAATCAACAGTCCGCGACGTTTGAATTCCGTCCCGGTCCGCTGTTCACCAATATCCTGCTCGCCGATGAAATCAACAGAGCGACGCCTCGTACGCAGTCCAGTCTGCTCGAGTGCATGGAGGAGCGCCAGATCAGCATCGACGGAGTAACCCATCAACTGAAAGAACCGTTTCTGGTCATCGCCACGCAGAACCCGCTGGAGCAGCAAGGAACGTTTCCGCTGCCGGAGGCACAGCTGGACCGCTTTTTATTCAAACTGAACATGGGGTATCCTACCTCGGAGGAAAGCGTGAATATTTTGAAGCGCTTCAAAGACGAACAGCCGCTGGAATCCCTGACGGCCATCGCAGCGTCCGACCGCATCGTACAAGCCAGGCATATCGTCAGCAAAGTACATGTCAGCGATGAGATGTTGGCTTATATAGTCGAACTTTCCGAGCATTCGAGACGGGATGAAGCCGTCGCCTCTGGCGTAAGCCCGAGGGGCTGCCAGGCATTATTGAAGGCGGTGCAGGTACAGGCCGTCCTGAACGGGAGAGAGTTCGTTACGCCTGATGACGTGAAGGAGCTGGCCGTGCCGACGTGGGCGCACCGCTTGAAGCTGCGGGGGACGCTCCACAACCGCGGCGGCGCGACCGCCTCGGAAGAAGTGATCGAACGATTGCTGCAGCAGGTTGCCGTGCCGACAGAAGAAGGCATTTCGTCGTAGGGGGCGATGGCGATGGGAGCCTACTGGATATTGTTGATCGCTGCGGTGGTTGTGGTCGTGCAGGGCAAGATTTTCAAACGGACGGCACTCCAAAAGCTGAACTACAGCCGTTCCTTCAAGGTATCGACCTGCTATGAGGGAGATTCCGTGGAATTGATCGAAATCATCGAGAACCGTAAAGCGCTGCCGGTGCCCTGGCTTCGGGTAGAATCTCAGTTCCGCTCGGGCCTGGCGTTCGATAACCAATTGAACCTGGACATCAGCGAGGGGCAATACAATCAGAACCATAAGAGCTTCTTCAGTCTGCTGCCTTGGACCAAGATTCTTCGAAGGCATCGGATTACCGCGAAACGAAGAGGTTTGTACAAGCTGGGAACGGTATCGATGACGACAGGGGATCTGGTCGGCATGGAATCGGTTGTCCAGAGCAAGACCCTGTCCGGCGGAATTATCGTGTATCCGATGCCGATGGATGCGTCGGACATGGAGCTGCCGGTTCAGACCTGGATGGGGGAGATGCTGGTCCGAAGATGGATCATGGAGGATCCATTCCTGATATCGGGCGTTCGCGAATATCGGGACGGTGATCCGCTGAAGGATATCCAATGGAAAGCGACTGCACGGACGGGAAGCCTGCAGGTTCACAGGCGGGATACGACCGCGGACAGCCGGCTCTTCATCTATTTGAATATTGAAGATCATGAGCAGATGTGGAGCAAGGCAACGCGGCCGGAGGCGATTGAGTATGGCATCCGCCTGGCTGCCGGCATTACGGCGCATTTATTGTCACTGGGCATGGAGATCGGGATGGGGACCAATGGAACCCTTGGCGAGGATTCAAGCGATGAAGCATTCGTTCCGGTTGCAGGCGGCATGATGCAGCAGGAGCTGATATTCGAAATGCTGGCCAGACTGGAGCTGACCCGCCGGCTTTCTTTTCATGATTATTTGGCCCATGAGCTGTCGCGGCATGAAGAAGCTAAAGATATCCTCATTCTGAGCACTTACGTCAGTCCCAGGCTGGAAGAGATGTTTCAGCGATTCCGGGATAATGGGCACACGATCCAGGTATTCCTTCTCCGCGACGTGCCGTCTTCCGCGAAGGAGGTGTCCGCATGACCAGTCGAGGACCCGGATTTATAAGGGCTTTTTTGCAGGGATTGGTGGAGTGCGTATTGTATTTCCCGGTGCTCTTCATCCCGGCATTCTATCTGCTGCCTGAATCGTACCGATGGATATGGCCCGCCCTGGTCTTAGGCGGGTACGTCCTGGGCTACGCAGGTGCACATTGGTTCAACATGGATCGTCAGTTCAAAGCTTTCGTATGGTCTTGCCTGGTATCCGTTGCTGTATCCGTTGCCTTTGTAGGGGTTGATATCATCCTTGCTTACGTGATCCCGCTGTTGTTTATTGCCAGTATTCGCGGAAGCCGAATGGAGCAGGTGAACTGGAATTTGATGTTCCCGGGAACATACTTTCTGATCGGGTTGATTCTGTACGGGGTCAGCAGTTTTTTTCTCAGTTTCACGGACTCCTTCCGCGGCGGAATATCGTCTCTGACCTGGATGGGAGCGGCTGCGTTAGGATTGACCCTGCTGATCGTCAACCGGCAATACGTGCTGGACGAAACGCTGCCGGGCAATGACCAGCCCGTGCTGGAACGGCGCGTGCTGCGCTACAATCGCTGGTTTATCATCCTTTTGCTGATCCTTATTGCGCTGGTCGCTTTTCTTCCGCAGCTGCAGCAGTGGGTCTCCGATATGGCGAGGGGGATCGCTGCCTGGATCTCCGGGTGGTTCAGTTCGGGTGCAGAGCAAGCGCCGGAGCCTCCTTCAATGTCGGAGCCTCCTCCCGAGATGCCGTATCTCGATGAAGAAACCAAGCCGCCTAGCCAATGGATGAAAGTCCTGGAGCAAGTGCTGATTTATGGCGTATTCACCGTGATCGGGATCGGTATGCTATACGTTCTGTTCCGGTTTGGCAAAGTGCTGCCCAGCCTCTACAGAAAATTCTCCGCGTGGATGAACAGGATGATGAACAGGCAGAACGTCCAGCCCCAACTGGGCTATGAGGACGAAGTGGAGAATATAGAGCATGACCCGGCATCCAAGCGGCTGCGACGGCTGTTGTCCGGCGTGCGTATCGGCGGAAGGCATCGGGAAGGAGAGGGCTCGGAGTTTCTCAATGAGAAAATCCGCCAAATGTATCGTTTGATACTTTCCCGAAGCATCAGGGAAGGCTATAATTGGAAAGCGTCATTTACACCGCGGGAGACCGAAAACGATCTTAAGGAATGGGACGGACGGAAGGATCGCATTCCGCAGTCCTTGATCGAGCTGTATGAGGAAGCCCGCTACGGAAACCGTACCATTACAAAAGAAGAAGTGGAAGGACTGCAACTTGACCGGAAGCCTAAATGAGGAGTGAACATCTTGTCGGTACAAAAAGAAAGCAACGCTGTTATTCACTACGGGGATCCCGCGGTAACCGGGGGCGTCTCCGTTTTTGATAAGGAATTTGACAAGCTGTTTTATTATGACGGAACCGACCTGGGGTTAACCTACCAAACCCAAGAGTCCAAGTTTCGCCTGTGGGCACCCACGGCCAGCGAGGCCTACGTGCTGCTGTACGCGGATTGGCAGACGTCAGAAGCCCGGCGTTTCCCGATGACGCGCGACGTGAAGGGAACCTGGCTGCTGAAAGTAGAAGAGAATCTTCATGGGATGTTTTACACCTACCAGGTGCTGATCGGGGATCAATGGAATGAAGCAGTCGATCCCTACGCGGCAGCCGTAGGCGTCAATGGCGATCGGGCTTACATCGTGGATATGGCAGGGACCGATCCCGAGCGTTGGACAGACGAGAAACCTCCGTTCCAAAGCCCGCTGGATGCCGTTATCTATGAACTGCATGTTCGTGATTACACCATTCATCCGGACAGCGGAGTGGAGTTTAAGGGCAAGTTTAAAGGCCTGACGGAGACGGGTACCCGGGGGCCGGGAGGGATTCGTACAGGACTTGATCATATCGTGGAGCTTGGGGCCACGCACGTGGAACTACTGCCGATTTATGATTTTGCCACGGAAAGCGTGGATGAGACCAGGCTGCATGAGCCTCAGTACAACTGGGGGTACGACCCGAAGAACTATAATGCTCCTGAAGGCTCGTATGCTACCGATCCGTATGTGCCGGAGATTCGGATCCGTGAATTGAAGGAGCTGATTCAGACCTTCCATGAACATGGCCTGCGGGTCATCATGGACGTGGTGTATAACCACGTTTATGACGGGTATTTGGTCAACTTCACGAAACTGGTGCCGGGATATTATCTCCGCTACACGAAAGACGGCAAATTCTCCAACGGATCCGGATGCGGCAATGACACGGCATCCGAGCGTCCGATGATGCGGAAGTTCATTGTGGAATCCGTCCTGCATTGGGTGAAGGAGTATCGGGTGGACGGTTTCCGCTTTGACCTGATGGGATTGCTGGATGTGCAGACGATGAATGAAATCCGTGCGCGCCTGGACGAAATCGATCCTTCCATCATGACGATCGGCGAAGGCTGGGTCATGAATACCGAGCTGGACGAGAAGAAACGGGCGAATCAGCAGCAAGCGGCCTTGATGCCGCGAATCGCGCACTTTAACGATGGTTTCCGTGATGCAGTTAAAGGGGATATCTTTCATTTTGATTATAAAGGCTTTGTGAGCGGCGGCGTCGGATATCAAAACAAGGTGAAGCAAGGCATCGTGGGCGGCATTCCGTATTCCCAAGATATCAAGGCGTTTGCTTCCGAGCCGGATCAGTGCGTGAATTATGTGGAGTGTCATGATAACCATACCCTTTGGGATAAAATCATGCTGTCTACGGATGGGGAGTCGGATGCCGTTCGCCGCGATATGCACCGGCTGTCATCGGCCATGATTCTTACCAGCCAAGGCATTCCTTTCCTGCACGCCGGCCAAGAGTATTATCGCTCCAAGAACGGTGTGGAGAACAGCTACAATGCCAGCGATGAGGTGAACCGGCTTGATTGGGGAATGGCATCGGAACACCAGGACGGGGTGAAGTACATCCAGCGGCTCGTTCAGCTGCGCAGGAATCATCCGGCGTTCAGAATGAGGGATGCAGCGTCGATCCGCAAGCATCTTCATTTCGAGCCGTGCCCGGAGCATACCGTTGCTTTCACGCTTCGCGATCATGCGGGCGGCGACCCGGCAGAGAATATCTATGTGCTCTATTATGCCGGACGCAAACCGTCCTCCCTGACGATACCCAAGCTGGGCGACTGGAAGGTTCTGTTTGGCGAAGAGCATGTGAAGGGATTGAGCCGGGATTCCCTTGTAGTCGAAGGTATAGGCGCGGTCGTTTTAACTTGTTAAATCCTTAACCGTTGCCCACATTGCCAAGAAATGCATAATGCCTGATTCTATCATCATCTGATATGCTGAGAATATCAGATGATAGAATCGAGGCGCCCCTTTGAAGAAATATATCCTGTCACTTTGTTTCCTTTTGTCTTTTACAGCGTTTATAAGCCCCCTTCAGGCATCAGCAGCTCAAGCTCCTAGCCCGACCGCTTTTCACGATATTTCGTCCAGCTTTGCAAAAGACGCGATTTACCGTCTGGCCAAGCGAGGCATCGTAAGCGGGGATGGCACAGGAGCTTTTTTGCCGCGAAATCCGGTTACGCGGGCCGAATTTATCGCTATGGTTGCCAGAATGCTGAACATGGAGCCTGTTCCGAACGATCTGCCCGCCTTTCAGGACGTATCCCGTTCAGCTTGGTACTACGGCTGGGTTCATGCAGGCCTTAATTTATCCATCGTGGAGGGGAACGGCTACAAGTTCTTTCCGAATGCTTCGATAACAAGACAGGAAGCCGCGGTCATCGTTATTCGTG
Source organism: Bacillus sp. FSL K6-6540 (assembly GCF_038007545.1). NCBI lineage: Bacteria > Bacillati > Bacillota > Bacilli > Caryophanales > Bacillaceae > Bacillus > Bacillus sp. FSL K6-6540. Next base: position 4,608,795 of record NZ_JBBOXH010000001.1, on the reverse strand, counting down.
CCATGAAGGATATTGGATACGATAACGGATATACCGCCGGCTACTATACGGATTCGGAATCGATCGCGGCATGGGCTTGGCGTGCGGTCGGCCAAGCGACGAATACAGGCTGGCTGCAAGGAAGCCAAGGCCAATTCAGACCGCTGGACCCGATCACCAGGGAAGAAACGGCGATGCTGCTGGACAGGGTCCTTCAATCGGGAAACGTGAAATCCATGATCGACAGCCAGCCGGCTGCGAATATTCATATGGGCTGGTTGTACAATGGCTCGACCAAGCAATATATCTCCTATGCCAAACGGGCCGGGTTGAATGTGCTGGTGCCGCGGTGGTATTACATGGAGTCTAACGGGAAGCTGTCGGACAGCACCGACATCGAGCTGCTGAATTGGGCACATAACAATGGCCGGCAGGTGTGGGCTATGGTGGGCAACCGCGCGAATGCGGAAGGAACCCACCAGGTTCTAAGCAGTCCGCAGTCCCGGAAGTCTGTCGTAGACAGCATCGCTGCGAGCGTATCCCGCTACCGATTGGATGGGATCAATATCGATTTTGAAAACGTCATGCCTGAGGACAGGCAGAATCTGACGGCCTTCATCACGCAGTTATCCATGGAAATGAAACGGCTTGGAGCCAAGTTATCCATTGATGTTTCACCTGATCTGAATACGGATTGGACGGCTGCCTTCGATTATGCGGCGCTTGGGAGTCAAGTGGACTATATGGTGCTCATGAGTTATGATCAGCACTGGGGCGGTTCGCCGAAAGCAGGCTCCGTATCCTCGCTGCCATGGAGCGAATCCGCGCTGAGCAAGCTGCTGACCCAAGTGCCGGCTAAGAAGAGCATCATTGCGTATCCGCTCTATACGAGGGATTGGCAGATTGCTTCATCGGTGTCCTCGTCGGATATCAGTTTGATTGAACAGGGACATCGCATCCGTCTGACCCGGGCTTCCTTAACTTGGAATGCCAGCGTGGCGCAATATGAAGCAGCTTATAGCAGCAGAGGCATCCAGCATCGCATATGGACCGAGGATTCCCGCTCCCTGTCATGGAAACATCTCATGGCCGCCAAATACCGAATTGCCGGGTATGCCTATTGGTATCCGGGAGCAGAAACGACGGACGTGTGGCAGGCGATTGACAATGCGGAGCGTTATGCTTCGTATTCGTTCCGGATCTAAGAGCAGACAGGTTACATCCAAGACCAATCCCGATGAATGGGGTTGGTCTTTTTTTGCTTGTAAAACGGTTATTCCGTGATACAATAATTGAAATTTAATTTGAATGATTTTCCTATAGGAGTGATCAAATGACCGTTTGTGCGGAGGAACGTTTACAGCAGCTGGGCATCAGCTTGCCAAAAGCCGGATCGCCGGCAGCCAAGTATGCCAACTACGTCATCGTGAACGGGTTGATGTATGTTTCCGGCAAGGGTCCATCCGGGCAGCCAAGGGGTAAATTGGGCGAGCATTACACAACGGAGCAGGGATACGAATATGCTCGGCTGACCGGAATCGAAGTCTTGGCCGTATTGAGGGAAGGCCTTGGATCGCTTGATAAAGTGAAGCGGGTGGTTAAGGTTCAGGGCTTCATTAACGCAACAACCGATTACGAAGAGCATCATATGGTTTTGAATGGATTCTCAGATTTGATGCTTGAGGTGTTCGGGGATCAAGGGATCCATGCCAGATCCGTATTCGGCGCGGTATCCTTGCGGGATCAGCTGCCTGTCATTGTGGATTCGATTTTTCAAGTGGAGGGATAGCCTTGACGTTAACATTAAGGGAGCTGCTGGAGAAGGAGGATGAGAGTCTGCTGTTTATGGTCCAGGAGATTGGCTCCGGCGAGAACGGCTTTGTTAACGGCTTAAATAGCAGCAGCATGGAGGAATTCTCCTCCATGGTTCGTCGCAATTACGAAATAGCACGAAGCATCAATCTGCCGGATGAGTATGTTCCCCAGACGATTTATTGGCTGTATCATAACGGCAAGCCTGTAGGTTACGGCAAGCTCAGACACCGCTTGAATGAGAAGCTGTTGGAGTCAGGGGGGCATATCGGGTATGTCATCAGGCCGTCGGAGCGGGGGAAAGGATATGGCAAACAGATGCTGGCGGGGCTCGTTAAGAAAGCCTGTGAGAAGAACATAAGCCGGGTCCTTCTAACCTGCGATGAAACCAATCTGGCTTCCCGTCGCATCATAGAATGGAACCATGGGGAACTCAGTTCCATTGCGGACGGGAATTGCAAATACTGGATCGATACGGCTGCTAGGCTGGAATAGGGGTGTAGATACCGATCCTCATGAGCTTGAGATTAATTACGCCTTAACTTCGCTTCAACCAGTCGAACATCCGGTTGATCGCCGCTGCATGCTGCGGCGGCGGGAAATGATGTCCCAGCCCTTCGTACAGGTGAGCTTCGGGGTGATGTCCCAGCTCTTGAAGCTTGTCCAGCATTCGGAAGCTGTGTTCAACCAGGACCTGCTCGTCCCGCGTACCATGCACAATCAGGACAGGACATCGGATTCGATCCGCATAGTGAATCGGGGACCGAAGAAGGTATCGTTCCGGAAACTTGGTCGGCGTACCGCCAATGACGCGTTTCATCATTCTGCGCAGATCGATCCGTTCCTCGTAGGTCTGCGCCAGGTCGGAGACGCCGCTCCATAGAATCATTTTGGATACATGAGATGACCGGGCGGCTGCCACGGCAGCATTGATCGCCCCGCGGGAGAAGCCCAGCAGATGCATACGGCTGTTGTCTATCCATGGAATGCGGGATAACCATTCCAAGGCGGTGATCACATCCATCGTATCGGCGCCCCCAAACTCATCCCTGCCCTCACTGCCTTCGTTTCCGCGATAGGCCGGAGCAAACACGGCATAGCCTTGCGCCGCGAATTCTTCGACCCATTTCAACCTGACCGCGCCGATCCGGCCTATGCCTCCGCGGCAATACAGGACCAGCGGCAGCTTCGGTTCGATCGACCCGGAGGCTCCTTCCGGAACAGGGTCCTTATACAAGGAGCATGCAAGCGTGCCGGTTACCGTAACGCCGGGTATGGCGTCGACCGTTTCGGACATCTCCTGGCTGCGATTAAGGGACAATAGCGGCGGCAGACCCAGATATCCTTTCACATGCAATCCCTCTGAGACGTAATCGATATGATAGATCATGAATGTCTTACCCCCTATGCTGAATCATCATGTTGTAGCGTATGTGGACTCTTGGTCAGACGACGGAGTTCAAGTAAGTATAGTATTTACTCGTCGTTGAAATCAAGGGACGATGTAAGAAATTACAATTTGCCAAACGGCTGAATATCTGATATATTATGATCTCGGGCATGATGATATGTCCATTGTCATGGCGGTCGTGGCGAAGGGGTTAACGCACCGGATTGTGGCTCCGGCATTCGTGGGTTCAAGTCCCATCGATCGCCCTTAAGTAAGTATACATAACGAGAAGGAGAGCCGAGAGGCTCTCCTTTTTTGTAAATCCTCTTCAATAGATACGGATGTCAGACGACATTTAAGATGGTATAATGGATTGAAATCGAGGTGAGTATTTATGGCAAAAAAGAAACGAACGTCCCCGGCGCCGCGGACGGAAACTGCCGATAAACCCGCAACGCTAAAAGATATGCTGGACCCTCAAGTTTTGGCAAAGCTGAAGGCGACAACCGAGTCCTTAAAGGCCTCTGAAGCCGAGCGGCTGGAGAAGGAGCGGCAGGAACGGGAAGCTGCACGCAAGGCGGAACAGAAGCGTCGCGATAACGATTTTGAATATCTGCTGGAACACAGCGAGATGGATTGGAAAAAGTACAAATGACAGGCGGCGGCACGCTGTCTGTTTTTTAATATAGACATCAGATAAGGATAGGTTTAATAAACCAGGCCTATCTGGTAATGCAATATAAACGACTGAAGTCTACACAGTGAACCAAATGCGGAGGAAGAACGAGAACATGAATCATGGCCGTGCTATAAGGATCGGGATTGGCGGGGGGACGGGCAGCGGCAAAACGACGCTAAGCCTCCAACTCAAGGAGAAGCTTGTCGAGTATCGGGTGGCGCTCTTTCATATGGACAAATATTATAAGTCCGTCAGACCTATGTCTAAAGCGCCCTTTACGAATACGATCTTTGAGGATTTTAACCATCCGGACGCCGTCAACATCCAGCGTCTGACCGATGAGATAGAACAAGCCGCCCGTTGCGGTGACCATGATGTCATCGTCATTGAAGGGTTTCTTCTGTATCAATTCGAGGATCTTCGAAACTCCCTGGATCTGAAGCTGTTCGTCGACTGTCCCGCGGATGAAAGAATGCTTCGCAGAAACCGACGGTTCATGGAGAAGGGTCATCGCGAGGAAAGCGTGATACAGGAATATTTGCAGCTTGTGCGATACAGGCATGATCAATATGTCGAGCCTACCCGTTGGCATGCGGATTTGGTGATGAACGGCTCCCTGGAGGGGAAGCTTGGCTGTGCGGTTGTGATGGACTGGATTCAGGCCAGGATACAAGATAGCAGGAAGCATCGCTGAAGGCTGTTTACCGGGTGCTCATATCATGGATTACCGTGCAGCATTGCCGTTTTCATATGAGTGTTGATATCAGGGCGAAAGCGGGTTACAATTAGTAAGTTAGTATTCCTGCTCGCTAGGAGGCGAATGAAATGAAAGTTGAAATTTGGTCGGATTTTATGTGTCCGTTCTGTTATATTGGAAAGCGCCGGTTCGAATCGGCATTGGAGCAGTTCCCTCATAAGGATCAGGTTGAAGTGGTATATCGCAGCTTTGAGCTTGATCCGAATGCGTCGTATAAGCCCGGGGTGTCCATGGACGAGTTATTGGCGGCGAAATACGGCATGAGCATAGAGCAGGCCAAGGCAGCTAATGCCAACGTGACTCAACAAGCGGCCAGTGTTGGACTTACCTACCACATGGACCGCGTGATCCCTGCCAATTCATTTGATGCTCACCGACTGGTTCATTTTGCTGCGCAGCATGGTAAAATGAAAGACATGACGGAGCGGCTGTTCCGCGCCTATTTCACGGATGCCGAGAATCTGGAAGATAAGAACCTGCTCGCCGATCTGGCGGCGGAGGTCGGACTGGAGCGGGAGCAGGCTATGGCGGTGCTTGAAAGCGATGCTTTCCAATCCGAGGTACGCGCAGATGAAGCCGCAGCGACGAATCTTGGAATTCGGGGAGTGCCGTTCTTCGTGCTCGGAGGCAAATATGCCGTGTCCGGCGCACAACCGCTGGAAGTTTTCACGGATGCACTGGACAAAGCCTATCGTGAAGCGAATCCCCTGGTCATGGTGAACGAGTCCGACAGCAACGACGGCATGTGTGCCAACGGATCTTGCGATCTGCCGGGCAGCGCGAAATAAACCATACACAGCAAGCCTAGAGCCCGAAGCATCCGTACACGATCTTCGGGCTCTATTTATCACGGATCTTTAAAATTGAATACATAATGCATAGGAGGTAACCATGCCGCATCTTCCATCCGAGGAGCTAATCCATCGCATTCAGCGTTCGGAAACGGAGTATATGTATGATCGAATGCAAGCCATCGAAGGGCGGACCGGAAATCCCGAAGGGATCGAGATGGTTCGTTTCGGCCAAGCGCTGTGCTTGTACAGCAAAACGATGCCTTGGCTTTCTTTTAACACGGTCAAAGGACTCCGTTCGGAGAATCTGAAGGATCTGGACGCAATCATCGACTTCTATCAATCGCGGGACCGCAAATTCCAGTTCGAGATCGTGCCCGCCATGTTGAATCAGGCATTGCTCTCGGCGCTTGCCGATCGCGGATTCTTCCAATCCGCCTTTCATAATTCCATGTATATGAACCCGCAAGAACTGGTGGATATGCCGGATAACGGAATTGTGATCAAAAGAATAGACAAAGACGAGTTTGAAGATTATGCTAAAGTTCATTGCCTGGGAACAGGACTGCCGGTGCAAGGGATCCCATCCGTAGCATTGAACAATCGCGTATTGCATGCAAGGCCGGGCTGGAGGTTCTATATGGCTTATGTGGATGAGCAGCCGGCTGCGGCCGGTGTCATGCATATGAACCATTCCACGGCTTCGCTTACATTTGCCGCTACGCTGCCGGAATACCGTCGACGGGGGCTGCATCAGGAGCTGCTTCGCAGAAGAATACGGGACGCGAAGCGGGAGGGGTGCAATCTGGTTGTCGGTCAATGCGCCTTCTTATCCCAGAGCCATCGCGACATGGAAGCCGTCGGCATGAAGCTGGGCTATGTCCGGACGACCTGGACCGAGCGTCAACCTGAAAGTTCAGCGGAATAGGGCAGGTGGGAAGCGATGCAAGCAGAGTCGGATTTTTTAAACCTGGAGTATTTACGTGAAGGCACGGCCAAGCAGAGGCAGGCAGCTTCGGTCATAGATGAACTGGAACTATGGGAGCATTTGAAATCCTGCAGTCCTATATTGGTGGGCACGATCCCTATAGGGATTGACATCGCTTCAAGCGATCTCGATATCATATGTCATGTGACGGAGTTTGACCGGTTCGAGCGAGAACTCAGAGCGTCATACGACCGACTTGTTTCGGATTTCACATACTCTTTCCGAAGTGTGGGGAACGTAGAGCGAGCAGTAGCGCGATTTCGGTACAAAGGCTGGGAATTCGAGATTTTTGCCCAGCCGGTGCCTTCCGTGAAGCAGAATGGCTACCGCCATATGGTAGTGGAATACAAGCTGTTGAAGCGGCTCGGCGAAGCTGCAAGAGAAACCATCATTGAGCTGAAGAAGGCGGGGTATAAGACGGAACCTGCCTTTGCGAAGCTGCTGCATTTACCGGGCGATCCTTATGAGGAGCTGCTGGAGATGTATCGCTGGCCGGAGGCTCGACTGGACGCTTATATCAAATCATATATGGACAAGGAGAATGTATATGAATGACAAACAGCAGCTGTTAAACGAGTATTCGGAATGGATCGGCAAGGTGAAGGAGTTCGGTGTCCTGGATGAGGACTATTGGAATTCCCCGATTGCGGATGGGAAATGGACCGTGCGCGATGTGGTGTGCCATATCATGCGATGGGATGAGTATTTTTTTAATGAGGCTATCGCCAAAATCTCAACGGGAGATGCATTGACCGTCCGGCATCTGGATTATGACGCCTTCAATGAGGAGGCCAAGCAATATGCCAAAACGTTATCGACGGAAGCGCTGGTGGACCGGACGATAACCGCAAGGGAACAGCTGATTCGGACCATTGAAGCGTTGCCGGAAACGAAGTATGAGGAGCGGTACGCGGACGGAGACGGACATCCCTTTGAAGTGGCGCAATTTATGCGGGATTTCATCTGGCACGATAATCACCATCTGGCTCAGCTGAATCAGGTGGTGCAAGTCGGTTAGGACAAGCAATACTTAGCGGAAATGGGTGAAGTCATTGAATGGCTACTTGGACATCATGTCTTATTTTACACAGAGCAATCTGGAATGGTTTCTTGACCAGTTTCGAGCCTTAGGCCCTCTGCCGGGCATACTGCTGACTTTCTTGAAATCCTTTATTCCTCCGATGCCCACGATCGTGATCGTTGGCGTTAATGCAGCGGTGTACGGGCTGTGGGCGGGATTTCTTTACTCCTGGATCGGAATGGTGGCGGGATGCTTGACGACGTTTCTCCTCGTGCGGAAAATATCCGGTACTCCCCTGATCGAACGCTGGGCGAAAAAACCGAAGGTTCAGCGCGGCATGCGCTGGATTCAACGCAACGGCTTCAGTTATGTTTTTCTGCTGGGCATACTTCCCGTCGGGCCGTTTGTCGCTGTCAACGTGGCCGCCGGTCTGGCGAGAATGAACGTCATGTCCTATCTCATGGCCGTAACCTTGGGCAAGGGCATTATGGTGTTTTGCGTTTCATACATCGGGGCTAATCTCTCGGATTTTATGGCGGAGCCCTTCAAATTGCTCGGTGTCCTAGCTTTTATCTTGCTGTCCCTATGGGGCAGTCGGAAGCTGGATTCATACTTTGTAAGAAAACAATCGTTTCACGATCAAGAAGCTGAGCTCAACTCCAATTGAGCTCCCCGTTCCTGATCGTTCTACGGGAATGGATGCGGAGTCCTTGTATTTGCTGTATAATGGTAAAATATCCAGTATCGGCATGAATGAAAGGAGGAAGCATTTATGACCAAATTGGCCTCATCCATTCTGGAAATCATTCGAATGATGATCATTCTGATGGTCGTGACAGCGGTTCTGGGCAGCATAGAGCATCAGATCCTGAAGTCCTGGATTCCATGGGAAGGGTTATATTTCCTGTTTCTGTTTGCGGGAAATGTATGTTGGTTCCTGGTCCTCTATCGCAATCGCCTGCAATTCAGCGGCTGGTATCGTTCGGCGGAGACGCAGCGCAAACTGTCCGGAAATGCGACGAGAACCATCGTAGCGCTCGGCGCGCTCCTCATCGCGGCACCGGTTATTTTAACGTGGATCACCGCTTAATAGTTGCATGATTATGTAACGGATATCGGCTAATAACGATTAGCGCATATAAAAGGGACAGTTCCAAAGGTCGATGCCTTCGGAACTGTCCCTTGCTTGCTGATTACAATCTTTTTCGTTTATATAGAGTCACAAAAAGACATGAGAGCAGCAGCAGTACGAGGGAAACTCCTGCGTACAAGGCTTCCTGGGTGCTACCTTGCTCCTGGGCTGCTTCGTACGACCAATCGCCAGGCCGGCCCATTCCGCGTCCTCCCTGCATTTGACCGCCGAACTCGCCGCCGAACCCGTTCCCCATCTGGCCTTGAGGGAAATCCGGCATCTGCCCTTGACCATTCTGAGCCGGCGCTTGCGGCATGGTCGGTTGATTGCCGCCTGTAGAGGGCTGGTTCGGAGCTTGCGTTGAATCTGTAGAATTTTCCTCTGCGTTACTTTCCTCTGCATGACTTGTTGGATTAACGGCAGAAGCAGCATCCATCGCTGTTCTTTCGTCGGAACTGCTTGTGCCTGGTCCAACCGCCGATACAATCGACGAGACAGATTCATCCACGTCAGGAGCGTCGCCAGAGCCTTCCCCAATGCCGCTGGAAGTAACATCCGCGTTGCTGGAAGGAGCAAAAGCGGCACCGTCGTTGTTGGCGGGCGTGTTTTCGCCAGAGATGCCTCCGCCCGGGGCGTCGTTAGGGACAACGATCCCAGTCCCGTCAGTCCCGTTAGTCCCGCTGCCGGCTGTTCCATCCGGTGCCGTGCTTGTCCCGGTGCCGGTAGAGCTCTCCTGGGCGGCATCATTGGAATTCGTATTGCCGCCAGGTACCATCCCGTCACCCCCAGGTCGCACGCCGGCGCCGTCAGGCCTCATACCTCCTCCGCCACCAGGCCCCATCCCGCCGCCGCTGCCGCTTCCGTCGCCGGACGAAGGGATCGTCCCATCCAGCTGCTGCTGGATATTATCCATGGACTCTTCCGCGAATGAGGTCAATGTCGGGAGCGATTGCTCGTACTCCTCATAGGAGTAGAACGGTCTGGGGTCTTGCTTGACGTGATCGGATATCAATTCCTGCAATTGCGCTACCCGTTCCTCGAAATGGTCCTGCTGCATGTATCCCTCCAGCATCTCCGAGAGGATGGCATGGTAACGTTCCTTATATTCGTCAACCTCGAGCAGCTTGGCAATCAGGGGACGTTCCGCCAAAGCACCCTGAGTGGGCTCGTCAATCAGGATGCCGAAGCCCCCAAACCCTCCGAACGCCATGTTATAATCCCAGGGCAGGACGGAGAAAATGCCGTTGTTCTCATACAGGTAGTAGTTCTGTTTGTTCATCCCCAAGTAACTGTCCATATTGGAGGCAACGACGTTCAAGGCAACGTACTTGAGCACGTTATCGACATTCAGCACCTTCTCGTAATCGGTGCCGTTATTCAGCTCGTCGAGCATGTCGATCAACACATCGTCATTGGAGGACTTGGATTTCATGACAAGCCCGGTGTACGAATCGGGGTCGCTGCCGAGCCAAGACAGATCGCTGCCCGAGCCTGTCATCTGGGCTTTGTATAATGCGCCGTACGAATGATCGAAATGACGCTGCAGATAAGAATCGCCAATCTGTTCGATTGCGAGGTAGAAGCCCCATAATTCATCGTTAACGTATACATTGACGTAAGAGAAGCCGGGTGTCGGCAGACCGACGGATTCCGCCAACTCGTAGGTCAGGAATTCCCGCATATACGAGGCGTCGCTGTAGTTGTTGTTCAGATTGATTTTGCTGATCCCGTTCAAGGTTTGATTGAGATATTCGTCAAAGGAAATCTTGAAGCTGTAGCGGTCGGAATCGGAATTGACCACGCTGCGCAGGCTTAAATTGCCTTTGGTGCGAATGCCGACATGATCAAATTGCATGCCGTTGTAATTGACGGACGCTTCTTTGTATTCTTCAGCGCTGGCGTTGTCCAGCATATCCTGGAAATCCGCTTCGTCGATCGTGATTTTAACGTCAATGACCTTGTCCTTCGGAAAAACCGCGGAATCGATTTGCTCCTGCAGGCCATCATTCTCAGAGCTTCCAGCCGTCCCGGCAACCTGGGTTGTCCATTGGCAGGCTGTTAGCAGAAGGATTATGGCCAGCGCAAGGGACAGCAGGACTGTCGTTCTTTTCTTCATCATTTCTGACCACCGCCTGACTTAGGATACATAATCGCCGCTGTAACTGATCAGAACCGCATGTTGAACGCCCTGCAGCTGGGACAGCTTGTTCACGAATTGGCCTTCGGCATCGCGCAGCCGTACTTCCAGCGTCAGCTCGATGCTGCCTGGCGTCACGGTTTTTTGCTTCAGGTTGTAACGCTTCACAGCCTGACCGACTTGTCCTTGAACGGCTTGCTCGGCCTGCTCGTTATCGCAATGGACGACCAGCAGGTAAGGGGTATCGACCGTCGCTTTCTTAATGAAGAAGAACAGGATAAGACCGACAACGACGGAGCCGATGGCAGCCAGCGTGTAGAATCCGGCTCCGGTTACGATCCCGGCAACCGCGGCCCAGAACAGGAAGATCAGATCGGTTGGGTCCTTAATGGGCGTGCGGAAACGGACGATGGAGAGCGCGCCGACCATACCGAGCGAGAGCACGAGATTCGAATTGATGGCAATGATGACAACGGCCGTGATCATCGTCATCCCAATCAGCGACACGTTAAAGCTCTTGGAATACAGAACGCCGCTGAAGACCCTTTTATAGAGCAGATAAATAAACAGCCCGATCACAAAGGCAACGGCGAGCGTGATCAAAATTTTGGCGATGCTGATGTCGGATACGAAATTTTCCATGACGGATTTTTTGACGATGTCCGAAAAATTGGTGGTGTTCGTATTGCTTGAAGTCGATGTGGTGTTCATGAACTATTGATCCTCCCATGTGTTATATTTCAGAAATTTACGGCACATTACATATTTGGATGCCGATTGCCGGTTGAGGCCTTCCAGCTGCAGCGCGATTTTGATGTAATCCGGAATGTACTCGTCGTATTTGACCTCGAGTATGATCAGATTCTCATCGATCGCCCGGATCGGCAGCAGGTTTCGATTGAACAGTTCCGTGGAGTGCAGGCCGGTTCTCAGCTCCTTGTCAAACGTAATCCGCACATTTCCGTTAGCGCAGACGTAAGGCTCGCGGACATAATCGACAATGACCTTGGGCCGCAGCAGCTTATGCTTCATCTCGTGGTACAGCTCCATCATCAAAGGCTTATCCGGCTGGTAGAGACAGTCGTATTGTCCGGCCATGATCTGATCGGTAATTTCCCTTGTGAGCGGCTCCTTCAGCTTGGCGATGTAATCCCGGAATTTGATTTTCTTCTCAAAATGGATCGTGTCGTCGGCTACGTTATAAATACGGATGCGGTATTTCACCCGATCCCGGACGCCCGCCAGCTTCTCGTATAGGGCTTTATTGTTGATATCATCAAAGTACAAGCTTCGAATGTGATATTCCCCGGCGGGTCCGGCATGCTGATCGTAGGTCACCAGATTTTTCAATCGTTGGCTGATGATCCGATATTGGTGAAGATTCACGAAGAACTTCAGCTCGTTCCGGTATTTTAATGGGGTTGTCATGTTTCCACCTCGTTTCTCTCTGTCTTTCGTATGCTTGTTTGCTTACGAGATCTATCCTATCAATCGTTCCTGATATCTTTCTTAAGCGCGGCTGAATGTAAACTGAATGTTTTCGCAATGTAAAATGAAGGTATTGAAGAAAGAAACAATTTCATATATCAGTGGTCTTTATTTCCTCGGCATAGGTAAGGAGGGAGGTCCCCCTGCTGGCGCATTTATGGTAGGATGAAACTATATTCGGGAAGAGAATGGAACGATGCGTCTTGATGTATTATGTGTTCGCGCTTTGGAGTGCAGCGGCCTTGCTGCTGTTCAATCAGCCTCGAAGCGAGGTGAACCGCTGGGCGGCTTTTTTCCTGTGGAGTGCAGGGATCGGAGGGTTGACGGACTGGCTTGCGCCTTCCGGTTTTATTGCGGCCGCGTACGGGCCGTGGATTCAATTCCTCAACCATACCCTGACACCTTACGGCGTGTTGATATTTTGCATGGTGTATACCGGCAGGCCCCGGCACCATAGGAGAAAACGTGATCTCAAAATAGGCCTGCTGCTGCCTGTGTTCGCGATGCTGGTCCAGGTGCTCCTTACGAAAGATTACCGGATTCATTACGGATGGCTGTTCGTATGGACCGGCCCGTATTATGTTGCTGCATGCGCTCTGCTCATTGGAGCCTTATCCTCTGAGAAGAACCCGCAGAAACGCAAAAGCATGTGGATTACCACCTGGATTATGGTGCCAACCTTGCTCGGTGTGATGCTGTTGATAAATGTAGGGAATGTCATCTGGCCCGGTTACGATTCATTCCGGTACGTGTCCCTGTTTATTCTGTATTCGATGGGCGTTGCCGTCATCTGTACCTTTGTGTACGGCGTCCTGGGCGTTCGCCTGAAATTCGAGCGCGATCCGCTGGATCGCACGATGCAAGCGGTCAGCTCGGGTACAACGATGCTGAATCATACCATCAAGAACGAGGTCGGGAAAATCGCCATGAGCACCGATAACGTGAAACGGCTGCTGTCGCCGGATAACGAAACGGCACTGGAGCAGCTTGATGTCATCGCTAACGCTTCCAAGCATTTGTTAGCGATGACAGGGCGCATGCAGCAGCAGATGAAGGCGTTTAAGCTGGTGGAACAGCCTGTCCGCGCGGATCAGCTGCTTGCTGAACTGCAGCTTCGCGAACAGGAACGGCTGCGCAGTCATGGCATCGAATTAAAGGTGCTGTGCACACAGCGTCCCTGGCTGCTTGCGGATGCCGTCCACTTGAAGGAAGCGATCAGCAATCTCATAAGCAATAGCGTCGAGGCGATGCCTGATGGAGGAGTGATCGCGTTGACGGTAACGGCAGACCGCAAGGGTGCCGCGATTTCCGTCAAGGATAACGGCATGGGCATTCCGGAAGAGCAGCAGCCGCTTGTGTTTGAACCGTTCTACAGCACCAAGGGCCACAGGAAGTCAAACTTCGGACTTGGCCTTACTTATGCGTACAACGTGATGAAGAAAAGCGGCGGCTCCGTGGGATTGGAGAGCCGCGAATCGGTCGGTACCGAGATCACGTTGTATTTTCCCCGCAGCAAAATCATTCGTTTATCCGGGAGGGAAGAGCCTTGAATCGAATACACGTCTTTCTGGTCGAGGACGATCCGGATTGGATTAAATCAATGACCGTTTTTCTGAATGCGCAGGAGGATATGATCGTGGTCGGCGCGGCCGAGTCCCCCGAACAAGCGATTGCGATGGCGCAAGTCCTGTCCTTCGATATCGTGCTTATGGATATTCAGCTGACGGCGGGCCGACTCGACGGCATCTACGCGGCTGCAGAAATCCTTGAACGAAAGCCCGAGGCCAAGGTTATCATGCTGACCTCGCTGGATGACGAGTTGGTGATCACGCAATCCTATACGGCCGGAGCCGTCAATTACATTGAGAAATCGAATTTCGAGGAATTGCCGACCGCAATCCGAAGCGCCGTACGTCAACCGGGATCAATGGAGGTGCTGCTCAAGGAATTTGCCCGCCTCAAGCGGGAAGAACAGCTGCGGAGCTTGACTCCGGCGGAACGTGAAGTGTTTGATCTGTTGGATGAGGGTTACACCCATTCCCAAATGGAGAAGAAGCTGTTCAAAACCGAGAGCACGCTCAAGAATCAGATCAATAAAATTCTGAAAAAGCTCGGGGTGAGGAGCAGCAGGGAGGCCGTAGAGAAGGTCCGCCGAAAAGGGATCGTAAGAGAGAACGACAACTAGCTTCGGGACGGAAGACGGATCATATGGAAGAAATGGAAGAGGTACTACGAAACGTAGTACCTCTTCTTCGTTTGTTCTATAAAAGTGAGGTCTAACAGGGAATCCCCCTCAGCGGTAAAATGACTTGTAAATAGAGGGGCCCGGCTGTCAGCGAGAAGGGTTATCCATTAGGAGCTGAGTGCGCATGAAGAGAAATCCGATCTATGTTGAACTCGACATCAACACGGATATGGAAACATTGTGGTCATTGACACAGAGACCCGAGCTGCATCAACAATGGGATTTGCGTTTTTCCGAGATTCATGATTTGCCGCAGGCTGATTCGGACGTCCAGCGGTTTTTATACAAAACCCGCATCGGATTCGGACTGGAAGTTACGGGAACGGGCGCTACGAAAACGGCCGTGCACCCGAGGACCGGGAACCGGATCTCGGTGCTGCGATTCGGCTCGGATCAGCGCATTTCCCTGGTTAAGGAGGGGAGCGGCTATTGGAAATACGCCGACAGCGGCAACGGCGTCATCCGTTTCTCGACCCAATACGATTACAGGACGCGGTTCGGCATGCCGGGGGCCTGGTTTGACCGCCTGCTGTTTCGGCCTTTATTCGGCGCAGCGACGGCTTGGAGCTTCGATGTGCTCCGATTATGGGCCGAGAAGGATATTCCGCCTACGGTCACGATCCGGAAGGCAATCATCCACGCTTTAAGTGTGTTTATGCTGGTTGTTCTATGGTGCTATGAAGGACTGGTTCCGAAGCTTCTGTTCCCGGAAGCGGGAGAGCTTGATCTGCTGAGGCAGTCGGGTTTGGCAGCCGGTCGGGAAGGGGTAGTGCTGACCTTGCTCGGCATCACCGAGATCGGCGTCGGTTTATTGACATTGCTCTTTCACAAGAACCGGTTGTGGTACAGGCTGATCATAATCTTGCTTGCGATCTTGATGCTTGGAGCATGGATGACGGATGCCGAATTAATGAAAGCCCCGTTCAATCCGTTAACGCTTAGCGGATCGATGATTGGATTCTGCTTCATGGCTTCGCTGTCCGCATCGGACTTGCCAAGCGCTTACCGTCCGGTTCGAAGACAAAGAACTGTCCGTGGGCATACATCCGGCAAAGGAGTGAATGAACATGACCTCGATCTATGAGCAGGCGCTTGGAAGCCAGTTTCACAAGCTTCATCCTAAAATCCAGGAGCGGTTCGGGTTTGACAGCAAGGATAACGTCGCTTCGATCGGCGAAGGCATCATGGAAGAAATCTGGTACGCTCGATGGGCTGCGCTGCCGCTGTATATAGGTACGATGCGGCATATCATGTTTCCTAACCGGGGGAAAGGGATCCCGTTTCGGATTGAGAACTACGCTTATCGGGATGACTGGGGAAGGGAAACGGTGACGTGGTGCCGAAGTTTTGATTTTCCTGGCATTCGAAGACGATTTGACGCCACGATGATTTATAGCGCACAGCGCAGCCGGGTCGTGGATTATTTGGGAAACAAACAGCACTTGGCAGTCGATCTTCGGATCGCTGCCGCGGAGCATGGCGGAATTCGCATTCAATCGGGGGAGCAGAGGTTTTATGAAGGGCGGCTGCAGTTTCGATTTCCCCGGTGGCTCACCGGAACGGCCGATGTATGCGAATGGTATGATGACGAATATCAGTTATATCGGATATCCGTTGAGGTGGTCAACCCGATATGGGGGCCTGTCTTCCGGTATAAGGGAAGCTTTCAGGCCCGGACCGTTCCTGCGGGCGAACGGGATGTCCCGCCCCATGTCAAACCGCTGCGGGTCGAGGCTAGAGAGTAGCGGAAGCATCCGGGGAAAGACCGCTGCCCTTGCGTTCGCGGAACATTCGGTAATATAGGAACGAGGAAACGACGTACAGCGTTCCGGTAATGCAGAAGGTGATTGCGTATCCCCAGTAGCTGCCGTATGTGGTGACCAATTTCGACTGTACGGGCCCCATCGTCGCCCAGCCCAGCATAAAGGCGGTTTGCGTGACGGAATTGGCGATGCCTCTCCGGTGATCCGGTACGCGGTCAATCAGAATCGACGACTGTATCGGATTGGCCGCATTCATCAAGGCTTGACGGAACAGGAAGCCGACCGATGCGATGAGGAGGACATTCGTGAAGCCGGTTAACAACAGGAAGGGCAAGGATAGGACTTGAAAGAGAACCACGGCTTTGACGGCTCCTACCCGATTCACCAGCGAAGGGCCGATCAGCATGGATACAATCGTCATGACTTGTCCGAGCGATATCAGAATCCCAACCGCGGATAACGATACCGAGAAACGGTTGGTAAAATACAAATTCAAATAAGGAACGACCAGTCCGGACCCGAGGCCGATTAACAGCTGGGCAAGCGCGAACTGCCCGATGACTTTGAAATTTCCGATCCCGGAGGCGGTAACCGCTCCTCCAGGGCGCAGGGGTTGATCCGGTATGGGTGCATCCAGAGGCCGTGCATGCGCGTCGTTCTTGTCGGTCGTGAACAAGAGCGGGATAAATGCCGCAAAGGTTGCCAGACCGCCGATGAACAGGGCTGTTTTCAAGCTATCGACCTTGTTCAGGCCGAATGCCTGCAGGGCATCCGCCAGGAAGCCGCCTCCCATGCTGCCTAACACTTGAGAAGCAAGCACAAGCGAGGCATGGATGCTAAAGATGCGCATACGAGCCGATTTCGCCGTATTTTCCGCCAGAAACGGAATCGCCAGCACCTGAAAAAAGGATGCGAACAGTCCGGTGTATACCGCGAGACCAAGCAAGCTGAACTCACTCGCCAGAAAAGCTCGCGCAATCAGTCCGGCGCCGCTTAACAACGCGCCAAGGACCAGGATTCGCTTGCGGCTTCCGCGGTCGCCGATCAAGCCGATCGGGATAAACATCAATGCCGTGGCGAGGGATTGAATACTGACCACTGTTCCATTCATGGAGTCGTTATAACCCAGGCCTTGTATGTACAAATTGTAGAGCACGCTGAACATGCCGGTACCGAACTGATACAGCACGTTAGCTAGAAAAAACAGCTTGATGTTGCGCGGCCAAGAACGCATTTCTTTTGCCGACTGTTGTATGAATCTCATGATGATACCCCCTAAATTTTACAGCAGCAACCTCTATTCTAGCAGGTTCCACGGGAGGGAGGAAGAAATATTATGTCGTCGTGGAGCTTGATTGACATGCTATAGACAAAAATATAAAATGTCTATGTAAATAACTTTGGGGGGAGTGGTGTGTGCGATGGACCTTAATGAACGCTTCTGGAATGCTTCCATAGATGAACTTAAACAAGGCTATATCGACGAAGGCCCCGTCTGGGTATGTCTCTTGTGCGGTAAGACGCTGGAGAAAGGGATCATCTACCCGGATGAGGATGTGCTGTACGAATCGGAACGATACATGACCGTTCATATTCGCCGGGAGCATGGCTCCGTGTTTCAGTATCTGTCCGGCCTCGATAAGAAGCTGACCGGACTGACCGAGCATCAGAACCGGCTGCTGCAGCTCTTCTATCAAGGCATGAACGACAAGGAGGTCCAGCAGGAGCTCGGCATCGGAAGCGCGTCGACGATACGCAATCACCGGTTTGCCTTGAAAGAGAAGGAGAGGCAGTCCAAGGTGCTGCTGACCTTGATGGAGCTGTTGAAGGAAAAGGACAGCCATGCTCCGGCGTTCGTGGAAATCCCCAAGCAGGCCAAAATGATCGACGAACGCTACAATGTTACGGAAGAAGAGAGGCAATCGATCCTGGCCAAGGCGTTCCCCGAGGGGACCGATGGCCCGTTGAAGACTTTTAAGCTTAAAGAGAAGCAGAAGTACGTCGTGCTGCGCGAAATCGCTGCCCGTTTTAAACCCGATGTCTTGTATTCCGAGCAGGAAATCAACGATACGATCGGAAGAGACAATCCCGATTATGTGACCATTCGCCGATATTTGATCGAATATGGTTTTTTGGATCGCAAGGATGATGGAAGCCAGTATTGGCTAACGACATAATTGAAAGCAAGAAGGAGGCGTTAAGGCCATGAATCGCAGACAGGAACTGAATCAGATATACAAGGAGATCAAGATTGAAGCCGGCGTGTATCAAATTCGGAACACGAAGAACGATAAAATATTCGTCGCAGGAACGAACAATCTGAAAACCATGAACGGCAAGCGTTTCGAGCTGCAGATGGGGACAAGCTACAACAAGCCGCTTCAGCAGGATTGGAAGGAGTTTGGAGAGGATGCGTTTGTTTTTGAGATCCTGGAGAAGATTGAGCCGAAGGAAGACCCGTTCTTCGATTTGAAGGGAGCGGTCAGCAAGCGGGAAGCCTATTGGATCGAACGGCTGGAACCTTTTGGGGAAAAAGGGTACAACGGAGACGGAAAATAAGGCTTTTGTGTGGCGAACCCATGCGTAGGACGTGAAATTAACCCCCTTCCATTTGCAAAGCGCGGCAAGGGTAAGATATGATGAAATGAGCGGCTTAAATCGCTTCCATTCCTATTTCTTACTACACGAAAGCGAGACGTGAACACGATCATGAGATCCATTGCATGGGTAACCGACAGCACGAGCACGATCGACCCTGAATTCGCCAAGAAGCATCATATTTACATTGTGCCTTTGAGGTTGATTCTGGGACAAGAGGCCTACAGGGAAGGAATCGACATATCGGCAGAAGCCTTTTATGAACGAATGAAAGACGAGCCGAAAGTCAGCAGTTCCCAGCCTCCCATCGGAGAATTCATTGAGCTTTACGAAACCCTGAAAGTGAAGTATGACGATATTATTGCGATTCACTGTTCTTCGGAGCTCAGCGGAACTTTGAATTCTTCCCTGCAGGCGGCCGAGATTGCCGAGGTACCCGTGGTTGGCATCGACTCTCAAGCGGGAGCGTTTCCGGTGCGCGAAATGATTATGTCCGGCATTCACTGGCATAGCCAGGGGGATACCGTACAGGTGATAAAGGATAAAATTCAGACCATGGTGCACAACATGTCGTTCTATCTCATACCGGCAAGCCTGCATCGACTTCATATCAGCGGCCGGGTATCCGGCACGCAGCTGCTGCTGAGCAATTTGCTCCGCATACATCTGCTGCTCCGTTTTGACGAAGGCAAAGTCATTGTGGAGGAGAAGATCCGGACGTTTAAGAAAGCCAAGCAGAAAATGATCGATATCATGAAAACAGACATACAGAAAATTAAGAAGGTGTGCATCATGCACGCGAACAACGTGGAAGAGGCCGAGGAGATC
Source organism: Bacillus sp. FSL K6-6540 (assembly GCF_038007545.1). Taxonomy (NCBI): domain Bacteria; kingdom Bacillati; phylum Bacillota; class Bacilli; order Caryophanales; family Bacillaceae; genus Bacillus; species Bacillus sp. FSL K6-6540. The sequence continues at coordinate 4,589,187 of NZ_JBBOXH010000001.1, read as the reverse complement.
CAGAAGGAAATCAGCGGGGCCCATCCGTCGCTTAAGACCGAAATCATGACCTTTATCCCTGTTGCAGGCATCCATGCAGGCGAAGGCACCATTGCCATGTCATGGATTAAACACCATCCTGCCTATTCTTAGTTATACTTCCGCCCCAGCCTGCAGATACTATTTGCAGGCTTTTGCTTTGCTTATCGATTCTATTCTGCCCTCCATGGTTTTATTATGTAATAGTAGGGATGAACCCAAGGAAAGGAATGAGGCAGACATGAAGGTTATTATCACGCAAGCCGAGGCGATGCAAAAGAATATATGGGACGATATCATGCTGATGTTCGGAAGAACGGACGAGGATGAAGTATGGGAGACGGAGCAGTTTATATTGACGGAGGAGCAGGCCCGTCAGCTCGGACTGCTTAAATAGAAGAGGAAGGGCCGCCATCGCTGCGGCTCTTTTCTTCTTGTTTTGCAACGGGGGGGCTTTCGTTGTGGATCGTTTTGGCCCTTAACGAAATCATGTTATGATGGAAGGACTCTGCGGGACAGAGGGCGAATACAGTAGTGTGAACATGAAGGAAGGTGACAATGTTGAAGCGAAGGACACCATGGATGAGCTTAACGATGCTGGTTGTCATCTTGCTGCTGGTTCTGGCAGGTTGCCAGGGCCGTTCGGAGACGGGGAATGCGGGCAATGATGGCCAAGGAACTTCGCCATCGGAGGTTGGACAGGACCACCCGCCTTCTCAAGAGAATGACAACGAAACCGAGCCTCCATCAGGCAGTGCCGACAATGAAAGCGAGGACGGCAGCCTGTCTCCGAACGAAATCGAAGATGAGATCGCTGAGCTTATGAACGACATGACCGTCGAGGAGAAGATCGGCCAGCTAGTACTGGTCGGACTCGAAGGAACGGCCATCGATGAAACTTCGCGTAAATTGGTGAAGGATCACCATGTTGGCGGGTTTATCCTCTTCAAAGACAATATAGAGAGCGTAGAGCAGTCGGTAAAGCTGCTCAATGATCTGAAGGAAGCCAATGCTGCCAATCCGGTGCCCCTGTGGCTGAGTATAGACGAGGAGGGCGGACGGGTTACGCGTTTTCCCGAGGAATATGTAAAGCTGCCGTCAAGCGGCAAAGTCGGAAGCAAGGGGGATCTAGCGCTCACGAAGCGCGTTGGCGGCCTTATCGCGCAGAAGGTTGCGGGACTCGGGCTCAATATGGTATTCGCCCCGGTGCTGGACATTCATAGCAACCCGAACAATCCGGTCATCGGCGATCGATCCTTTGGCACTACGGCGGAGACCGTTACCAAGCATGGGATTGCCTCCATGAAGGGGGTACAGGAGAAGGGAGTCGTTCCCGTCGTGAAGCATTTTCCAGGGCATGGCGACACTTCGGTCGATTCCCACCTCGGTCTGCCCGTGGTGGAACATGACTTGAAACGTCTGCATGAAATGGAGCTGGTTCCGTTTCAACAAGCGATTCATGAAGGCGCCGATGTGGTCATGGTTGCGCATCTGCTCATGAAGAGCATTGATCCGGATACCCCATCCTCGTACTCGAAGCCCGTGATCAACGATTTGTTACGGGAAGAGATGGGATTTAAGGGAGTTGTCATAACGGACGACATGACAATGGGTGCTATATCCGGCAGCACGGACGTAGGTGAGGCTTCCGTGAAATCCGTCGTCGCAGGAAGCAACATGGTACTGATCGGACATGAATATGCGCTGGAGGAAGCTGTCATCCAGGCATTGACCAAGGCTGTCCGGAGCGGCGTGATCCCGGAGGAGATGCTGAACGACCGGGTAAAGGCGACGCTTGAGCTAAAGCACAAATATGAGCTAAGCGATGATCCCGTGAAGGCTCCCGATATAAAGCCGTTAAATCAGCATACGAAAGCAGTACTAGATCAAATGAAGTAAACGTAACATATATAATAGGAATATATAAAAACCCGATCTCAGAGTTGAGATCGGGTACAACGGACTAGAATATATTAGAAGTTGATATAGTCTATAAAATATGCTAGAATGAAGGATAAATAACTATTGGTTTAATGTCATAATGATCTAATGCTAGATTAGCATGAAAATATGGGATTGTCAACAGGGGGGCATAGAATGGAGAACCGTCAGAGTGCGGATTTTGCATTGGAACGCGAGGTTACGGATACAGAGAAATCGGCTAATTCTCCAACAGAGGATTTTTCGGTTCACGACGATCTCTCGCTTCCGCCAGGCATCAAGATTAGCGATCCAGTTCGCATGTACCTGAAAGAAATCGGTCGTGTTCCCCTCCTCTCAGCCGATGAAGAAGTGGAACTGTCCAAACGTATAGAGGAGGGAGATGAGGAAGCGAAACGCCGTTTGGCCGAAGCGAATCTTCGTCTCGTTGTTAGTATAGCAAGACGCTATGCCGGTCGGGGAATGCAGTTCCTTGATCTGATCCAGGAAGGCAACATGGGCTTGATCAAAGCGGTGGAGAAATTCGACTACTCCAAGGGCTTTAAGTTTAGCACCTATGCCACTTGGTGGATTCGTCAGGCGATTACCCGCTCGATCGCCGACCAGGCCAGAACCATCCGGATTCCGGTGCATATGGTGGAAACGATCAATAAACTTGTTCGTGTCTCCAGACAGCTCCTTCAGGAGCTGGGCCGCGAACCGACGCCGGAAGAAATCGGCAAGGAGATGGACATCTCACCGGAGAAAGTGCGCGAGATCCAGAAGGTATCTCAGGAACCCGTGTCCCTGGAAACGCCTGTCGGAGAGGAAAGCGACTCCAACCTGGGCGATTTCATCGAGGATCAGGATGCGTTGGCACCGGCAGATGCGGCGGCTTTCGAGCTGCTGAAGGAACAGCTGGAGGAAGTGCTCGATACGCTTACCGAGCGTGAAGAGAACGTGCTTCGGCTTCGCTTTGGACTCGAGGACGGACGGACCCGCACGCTGGAAGAAGTGGGGCAGGTGTTCGGCGTAACGCGCGAACGCATCCGCCAGATCGAAGCGAAGGCGCTCCGTAAATTGCGTCATCCGAGCCGCAGCAAGCGTCTCAAGGATTTCCTCGAATAAATTTTGGTAACGGATCATCTGATGATGAACGAATCCCTGGTTACGGTCTACGAGCCGTAATCCAGGGATTTTTTGCTATATGGCCAGGATTTCGCCCCAGATTGACACCATCCGAGTAGTTGCATCATAATGATGTAACATCCCCACATTTAGTAAGGGTTGTTGTGCCTAATGTGAAGAATAGGGAGTGACATGTCTACGATGACTTTACATACATCTGCTATTGACCGATTGTGCAAGCGCAATGTGGAGCTGTCTGCCTTTTCGACGTACGGGATCGGCGGTTCAGCCAATTATCTGGCCATGCCTGAAACGGCAGCCGACCTGGCGGAACTTTTGCAGGATTGCAAAAAACGCGGGTTGCCATGGTACATTTTCGGCATGGGCTCCAATATCCTGTTCCCGGACGAACCGAAACGCGATCTGGTCTTTATCTCGCTCAAAAACCTGGTGGAGCTGCAGGTTTCGGGAGACAAATGGTACGTTTCATCCGGAACGCCGATGTCCCTGCTTTCCTTGATGGGGTTAATGGGCGGAACCGATTTGCTCGACTTTACTTTTTTGCTGCCGGGCTGCGTAGGCGCCGGCATCTATATGAACGCCAAATATAATGCGCGCCAAATCTGCGATATCCTGGATACGGTATATTATATCGATACGATGGATCCGGGCCTGAAGGTGCAGTCCATTGCGGCGGGGGATTGTTTATTTGCATACAAGCAATCCATCTTCCAGCAGCATCCATGGATCATCGTAGGCGCCGATCTCAACATACCGGTCAGCTCGGAGGAGCAGATCCATTCGACTTCGGCGCTGCTCGCGGAGTGGAAGAGCCGCGGCAGCCATCCGTCCTCGCTGCCGTCCTTTTTCTCGTTCTTTCTGGGCGAGGTCCATGCTTTGGCCGGAAGGGGAATCGAGACGCCGCAGTCGATGCTCGACATCATCAAGTACCGGACGAGTAAGCGTCATTTCGACTATCCGTCCTGCGGTTCCGTATTCAAGAACAATTACGATTACGGGGTAGCCGTAGGCTCGCTCGTGGACCAGCTGAATATGAAGGGGACCGAATACGGAGGCGCCATCATTTCTCCGCACCACGGCAACATGATTCTGAATCAGAAGCATGCAAAGGCAACGGACATTCTGTACTTGATGAATCTGATTTCGGAGTCGATCAACAACCATTTCGGGTTCGTTCCGGAACCGGAGATTGTATTGGTATAAACGCTCTCTGAAAATAATCTCTGTAAAGGAATTGGAATAAGTAGAATTTAACGCTATAATCAGATAGGTGATCATCTGTTTATTGGTATAAACGATGAAATTCATGTTGCGAGAGGGGCATTAAATATGGCTAAAACTTTAATTTTTGGACACAAAAATCCGGATACGGACACCATCTGCTCTGCTATTGCATATGCTGACTTGAAGAACCAGCTTGGTCTTTCGGCCGAGCCCGTGCGTCTTGGTGACGTTAACGGCGAAACGCAATACGCGCTCGATTTCTTCAAAGTAGAGGCGCCTCGCCTCGTTGAGACGGTTGCAAACGAAGCGCAGGACGTCATTCTCGTGGACCATAACGAGCGTCAGCAAAGCGCCAGCGACATTGACCAGGTTCGCGTAATCGAGGTTATCGATCATCATCGCATCGCTAATTTTGAGACAAGCCATCCGCTGTACTACCGTGCGGAGCCTGTCGGCTGCACTGCTACCATCCTGAACAAGATTTATAAGGAGAAGGGCGTAGCCGTTCGCAAAGAAATTGCCGGCTTGATGCTGTCCGCGATCATCTCGGACTCCCTCTTGTTCAAATCTCCAACCTGCACTGACGAGGATGTGGCTGCTGCTCGCGAGCTGGCTGAAATCGCCGGCGTGGATGCCGACAGCTATGGTTTGGACATGCTCAAGGCAGGTGCCGATCTGAGCGACAAAACCATCGCTCAATTGATCTCCCTCGATGCTAAGGAATTCCAAATGGGCGGTGCCAAAGTCGAAATCGCCCAGGTCAACGCGGTGGATACGAATGATGTATTGTCCCGCCAAGCAGAACTCGAGGATGCGATTCAATCGATTATTACGGACAAAAACCTGGACTTGTTTGTCTTCGTGGTGACGGACATCCTGAACAACGATTCCATCGCGCTGGCGCTCGGTAAAGAGTCCAAAGCCGTGGAGAGAGCGTACAATGTATCTCTGTCGGAGAACAAGGCGCTTCTTAAAGGCGTGGTTTCCCGTAAATCGCAGATCGTTCCGGTTCTGACCGAAGCATTCAATCAATAATAGCTGATTATAGGAACAAGCCTGACCATCGACTGAGGAATCAGCGGGGCGGGCTTGTTTTTGTTTTGCTGTTTTCTCGGATTTCTGCATCATGCAGGACCGCTCCAACCTATATGAAGCGCTTTCGAAAATTGAAATATTGTAATGAATTTACATCGAAATGACATCCTTTTTACGGCGGAGATTCGTATAATGAAGGAAAGAAATAGGAACGACAAGTACATAGGTGTTTCAAATCCCAAGAATTGGGTTAATGACCATTAATGTTTGTTGAGTCGGATTCCAAGGTAGAAAGTGGTATAAATCTGATCTATCAATAGAAGTATGAAGAGGGAGCGATGAGAAGATGAAGAGGTCGGCTTGGAAATTGGGAGCAATGATGCTGCTTGTCCTGATCATGATGACAACCGTCGGTGTAGCCTCAGGCAACAATTATGAGCCGGTTCCGAAAGCTTCAAATCAGGAAGCTGCCTACATAAACGGACTGGAGATCAAAGACGGCAAGGTCTTTCTTCTAGTAGATCCTATCGAGTGGTATGAGGGAGAGGAAGCGAATCAGGTGTTCCGCGAACGGGAGCAGGACCCTGAGATGACCGAGGCCCCCGACGGCTATTATATCGTGAACGATACGGAAGAGCATATCGAACTTCCCGTAGCGGACGATGCAGAAGTGCTGCTCCAGCTGTACGACCATACCGGACGATATGAGGATGCCCAGATTTCCTGGAATCAGCCGGTGAGCCTGAGCAAATTCGCGGACATCTACAAAAAGGATGATATCGTGGACATGAAATGGTTTCCGTTTCATATTACCGTTGAAGACGGCGTCGTCGTGAAGATCATCCAACAGTATGTACCTTAATTTATCATGAAAAAAAGAGAAGCGAACTGATGAAGAGCCGCTCCATTTCGGTTAATCCTACCGATGGGCGGCTCTTATGTTTGTTTCTAAGCCTAACGGCAAGCGTTAACCGGCATCTTTGCTGTAGTGCTGGTGTTTCATCGGTTTGATTTTGCCGTTGACCACGTCGCTGACGAAGGGTGCTATCTTGGATTTCCGTTCCTCGTATTCTTCCTTCGTCACCTTGCCCTCGGACAGCTTCCGATCCAGGCGCTTCGTGAGTGACTGGACTTGCTGATCAATGACGGACTGGACGGGTACGCCTTGCTCCTTCGCTATCTGGGCCAGCGATTTTCCGGATTGAAGCGATGCTTTGAGTTGGTCCGGCGTTGTCTTCAGCAGCTTGGCCAGCTCGTCGCTATCCGAGATCAGCCGGCCGTGCCGCTGGTGCATCCGCTGCTTGTGCCATCCGCCCTTGGCGTCAAGCAGCTTATCCGCCGCTGCGGAGTAATCGATGGATTTGCCCAGCTGCTTTGGATGCGAAGCGATTTTCTCCTTCAGCAGCTCCATGATCTTGGCTTTCATGGCATCCCGCGATACGCCTTGCTCTTTGGCTATTTCCGCGAGGGTCGAGGTTTTGAGTTTATCCCGGAGAACTTGAGGCTCCAGCTTCAGAAACTCGGAGATGGCCTTGAACATATGACCGGGTTTATGTTGCCCGCGTTCGTCTTTGGAAGAAGGAACAGCCGGTGATTCCGATTGCTGTCCGATCGGTTCCGCCGAAACCGAGACGGGAAGATAAGCGAGGCCCATGACTACAGCGATGGCAATAAGCACCAGCCGCTTCACTGACTTCAAGTGGTTTGTCATTGTTGTTACCGCCTTTCATGTTGTTGGTCTTACAGTCCATCATTCTTTCCCGTTAAACTGAAATCATCCTTAAAATAACCTTAAAACAGGATGAAAATACATAAATTTCATGCGGTTGGTGAAAAGTGGCCATTCTATGAAACTATCGACTCTTCTATGCTAATATGCTATCATGGAGTCTTGATAACGTATTAAAGTGAAAAAGCAGTTATGCATAGGACGAGGATTGATATAGATCCCAGAATATGACTGCGTTTAACGTCTACGAGGGGGATTTTTTGGTGAAAAAGATAGCATCCGTGTTAGCAGGCTTCATGCTTTTATTAACGGTAGTTGGCTGTTCGAGCTCGGCAAGCGGGGGGAATGAGCTGGTGGTCGGAATTGACGACAAGTTCGCGCCCATGGGATTCCGCGACGAGAGCAATGAAATTGTCGGCTTTGATATTGATTATGCCCGCGCAGCCGCCGAGAAAATGGGCAAGGAAGTTAAGTTCCAGCCAATTGACTGGAAATCGAAGGAATCCGAGCTTAGCAGCGGCCGCATTGACTTGATCTGGAACGGATATACCATCACCGATGAGCGCAAGGAGAAAGTGCTGTTCACCAAGCCTTATCTGGAGAACAGTCAGGTTGTTGCTGTGCTGGCTGATTCCGATATTGCTTCGATCAGTGATTTGGCGGGTAAACAGGTCGGTTTGCAGTCGCTATCCTCGGCTGCCGATGCGTTAAGCGCCAACGAGATTCACACGCAGGTGAAGAAAATCAACGAATTTCCTGATAACATGCTGGCTCTGAGTGATTTGAAGAACGGCCGCGTTGAGGCTGTGATCATAGATGAAGTCGTCATGAAATACTTCATGTCCAAGGAAGAAGGAACGTACAAGATTTTGGAGGAGTCCCTGGCGCCGGAGCAGTACGGGATCGGAGTTAAGAAAGGCAATGAGGAACTGCTGGAAAGCCTCCAGAAAGCCTTGGACGAAATGAATGCCGACGGCACGGCTGCCAAGATTTCCGAGAAGTGGTTCGGGGAAGACAAAGTATTGAAGTAAGCATTCCCAAGAGGTTGGTCATCCAACCTCCCATAGGTATTCCAAGAAACCGGACTTTAACCAAAGGCTCCGGTTTTCTGTTCCAATCGGTCGGTACAATGAAATCATCGGAGAACTTCAGCATTCCGGAAGTTTTTCCATTAGGAGTTAAGCAGATATGAGTATGGATTACATCGTTCAAATCGGCAAACCGATGCTGGAGGGCGCGCAGACCACGATCTTGTTGTTCTTGATTTCCATTCTGGCCTCCATTCCGCTCGGGTTTGTGTTCACGTTAATGGTTCGAAGCGCAATCAAGCCGCTGGCTTGGTTGGCCAATGCCTATATATATGTTTTTCGAGGTACCCCGCTGCTGCTGCAGCTGCTGTTCTTCTGCTTTGGGCTGCCGGTGCTGCCGGTGATCGGAGAATATCTCGTTTTGGATCGTTTTGTAGCCGCATGCTTGGCATTCGTGCTGAACTATGCCGCTTATTTTGCGGAAATCTTCCGCGGAGGACTCTTGGCGATTGACAAGGGACAATATGAAGCGTCTAAGGTGCTGGGCTTGAACCGCTGGCAGACGACCACGAAAGTAATTCTGCCCCAGATGTTCCGCGTAGCCCTGCCTGCGGTATCCAACGAATCCATTACGCTGGTAAAAGATACGGCGCTGCTGTATGCCGTGGCGGTACCGGAGCTGCTGCACTTCGCGTATACGGCGGTCAATCGGGATTTCACGATTATGCCGTTTGTTATTGCGGGCGTGATATACCTGCTGATGACGCTTGTGTTAACGCTGCTGTTTAAATTTCTGGAACGCCGATTCAAATATGAATAGAAGGACTGTCGCGCAATGGCAATTATCGAAGTAACCCATATGAAAAAATCCTTCGGCTCGCTGGACGTGCTGAAGGACGTCAGCTTTGAGATTCAGAAGAATGAAGTGATTGCCATCATCGGGCCTTCCGGTTCGGGAAAGAGCACCATGCTCCGCAGCCTGGTGCATCTGGAGGAAATCAACGGCGGATCGATCAAGGTGCAGGATCAGTATTTGGTGAAGGACGGCGTGTATTCCAGTCCGCCGCAGATCAAAGCGATCACGTCCCGGATGGGCATGGTATTTCAGCACTTCAACCTGTTTCCGCATCTGACGGTACAGGAGAATCTGGGCCTCGCGCCCAAACATGTCAAGAAACAAAGCAAAGAAGAAGTTAGAACGAACGGCACCGCACTTTTGCAAAAGGTCGGTTTGTCCGATAAAGCGGATGTATACCCCGGAAATCTGTCGGGCGGTCAGAAGCAGCGCGTGGCCATTGCTCGGGCGCTCATGATGAATCCGGACATCATGCTGTTTGATGAACCGACATCGGCGCTGGATCCCGAGCTGACCGGCGAGGTGCTGGCCGTCATCAAGCAGCTGGCCGAGGAGCACATGACAATGGTGATCGTGACGCATGAGATGAGTTTTGCCAAGGAAGTGGCGGACCGGATCATCTTCATGGATCACGGACAAGTAGTCGAAGCCGGAACGCCGGATCAAATATTTAACCAGCCGAAGATGGAGCGGACCCGCGAGTTTTTAAATCGGGCCGCGCGTTAAAAAGGACTGGCTCAAAGCTGGATCGAAAGATCGGCTGTGGGCTGGTCTTTTTTTTTGGCAAAAAATAAGGCCATATAGTGAAAGCGTTTAAATTATTGGTTGACGGAATCGGAATTGATCGATATCATTGTTTTAAAGATTTTTAAACTGTTTCATATAAATATCTATAAAATAATAGCGAGGAGCGGAAAAAGTCATGAGTCAGGTTATTACCATTCATTCGGACGTATCCAAAGGCAAAATCAATCGCAATATTTATGGACATTTCTCCGAGCATCTGGGCCGCTGCATTTATGAAGGAATCTGGGTGGGCGAGGATTCGCCGATACCTAATACGGAAGGGATCCGCAATGACGTGCTGGATGCGTTGAGACAGCTGAATATACCTGTTCTGCGCTGGCCCGGCGGTTGTTTTGCCGACGAATACCATTGGAAAGATGGCGTCGGGCCGCGGGAGAATCGGAAACAGATGGTCAATACGCACTGGGGCGGCGTTGTGGAGAACAACCATTTCGGCACGCACGAATTCCTGCGTCTCTGCGAGCTTTTGGGCTGCGAACCCTACATATCGGGCAATGTCGGCAGCGGCACGGTTCAGGAGATGTCGGAATGGGTTGAATACATGACCTTTGACGGCGTGTCGCCGATGGCCGCATGGCGTCAGGAGAATGGCCGCGAGAAGCCGTGGAACGTGAAATATTTTGGAGTCGGGAACGAGAACTGGGGCTGCGGGGGCAATATGCGGCCGGAATATTATGCGGACTTGTATAGACGCTATCAGACTTACGTCCGCAACTATGGCGAGAACAAGATCTACAAAATTGCCTGCGGCCCGAATGTGGACGATTACCGCTGGATGGAGACCGTCATGAGGGAAGCACATCCGTACATGGATGCCATAAGCCTTCATTATTACACGATTCCGGGCGAATTCTGGACAGGCAAAGGACCTGCCACCGGATTCAGCGAACAGGAATGGTTCACCACCATGAAGAAAGCACTCCATATGGATGAATTGATCACGAGACATTCGGCGATTATGGATCAGTATGATCCTAATAAGCGCATCGGGCTCATCGTGGATGAGTGGGGCACCTGGTTTGATGTCGAGCCCGGCACGAACCCTGGCTTCCTGTACCAACAGAATACGATCCGTGATGCCCTGGTGGCGGGTTTGACGCTGAATATTTTCCATGAGCATAACGATCGGGTGGTGATGGCAAACATCGCGCAGATCGTCAACGTCCTGCAGTCCGTCATCTTGACCGAAGGCGAAAAGATGATCCTTACCCCGACCTATCATGTGTTTGATATGTACAAAGTGCATCAGGATGCCGAACGTTTGGCTACCCATCACAGCGGGGCCGATTATGAGATGAATGGCGAGAAGATCCCGCAAGTATCCGTAACGGCCTCGAGGGATGAAGCCGGCAAAATCCATGTAAGCTTGTGTAATGTTAGTCACGCGGAGCAGAGCGACGTGAAGATCCAGCTTCGGGGATTAAGCGGTGCGGTGAAGCAAATCGTAGGCCGGCAGCTTGCCGCCGATTCGCTGGACGCTCATAATACCTTTGAATCGCCGGAGGTTCTCAAGCCGGCTGCATTCACTGCATTTGAACAGGAAGGTGACGTACTGCGTGCGAAGCTGGCACCGATGTCCGTTACCGTTCTCGAGATCACGGCGGAATAAACGAAGGTCATGGCGGATAATCGGTGTAAAGGTTGTCATGACGATTACCGGGTCAGCGATGAGCAGATAACGCGCGTACTGTCCTCCCCGATGTTCTCATCGGACCGGTGCGTACCGGATGACGAATATGATGCCCGTCTTCGTGCGTGCTTCGCATGCCCTAAACTGCAAGGGGACACCACGTGTACGCTGTGCGGATGCATCGTACAGATCGCCGCGAAGCTGAAAGACAAGCGCTGCCCTTATCCGGGGAAAGACCGTTGGTCGATCACCGTTAGTGTTTCATAGAAAATAACGCATAGTCAAAGGCCTGTTCTCATGGATGGATCATGGGAGCAGGCTTTTTTAGAACGGGAAGGGTTCATTATCTTTACAGAAACTTACAACCTATGTTATGACTAATAGAAAAAGATCGGCACGTTAGGATAGGGTGTGACATGAAAAAAGGAGGCTTTTTATATTACTGGACCGCGCACTCCAGCATTTCGCTGGCAGGCGTTGTCTATATCATGGTGCTGACTACCTTTATGTATCAGGAATCCGGTTCGGCTTTTATTGCTGCGTTGTTCCCGCTGTTTAACGCAGTGGCGCGGTTTGCCGCCGGCTTTACGGCTCCGCTCGTCATGGAGAAATTCGGCTTCTCCAAGCTGCTGTTGAGGCTTCAAGTTCTGAAAGCCCTGCTGTTGACCACGCTGGTAGTCTTGTTCCCGTACATATCATCGCAGGTCGCGATATTGTGTATCTTCATATTATTCATAGCGTTTACCGAGGGATGGGGGAATCCGCTGATCCAGTCCATGGTACCAAGAATGGTTGCTCCTGACCGGTTGGTAAAGGCCAACAGCTCGTTATCCGTTACCAGCCAATCCCTGCAGATTGCCGGGTATACGTTTACGGGGTTTCTGGTCATACGCTACGGACATATGCCGACATTAATCATGAGCTGTACGCTCATCTGGCTATCCGTATTGTGTTTTTGGATTGCGGCTCGATCCATGCAGACCAAAGCTCCTGCTGCAGCCGGACGAGGGAAACCAAGCTGGGAAGTAATCCGTGAAGGCTGGTTCTATCTGTGGAGAAATCCTACGCTAAGAATCGTCACGATCATGGATATGGTTGAGGGGATAGCCGGAACCATCTGGGTGGGAGCGATCACGCTGGTATACGTAAAGGAAGTGCTGCATCAAAGCGAAGCCTGGTGGGGATTTATTAATGCCAGTTATTACGTCGGCGCCATTCTTGGCGGTTTGCTGATGCTGCTGCTGTCTTCCTTCATCCAGAAAAATCTGATACCCTGCATGGCTGCGGGTTCCGCGGTATTCAGTCTGCTTACTTTGTGGTACGGCCTGAACAGTATCCCGGTTGTGGCTTTAATCTTATGTATTGCGATGGGGCCGGCCTATCAGCTGAGGGATGTGGCGCAGCAAACCGCTCTCCAATCCAGTGTGGATCAGGACATGCTGCCGAAAATATATGCTTCTCGGGATATCTTATTATCATCGGTAACAAGTGTATCGATTGCCGTTATTGGTCTTATCGCGGATACGCTCGGCATTCGCATGGTTTACATTGCAGGGGCAATCTGTATTGCCATATCCGCAGGGCTGTCGTTCACAATCCTGAGGCTGCAGCGGAAGCCGGCTTCAGCGGCGGAAGCGGGAGGCAGCTTCTATTCATGAAATCACTAAAAAAAGAGCTGTACCAGTCTCATTCCTTTCGGAATGGATCTGCGCACAGCTCTTTTTCATGGAATCGACGCTCCGACAACCTTGAGGACGCTCTTGTCCGCGTTAGGCCTTGTTCTTCTTGCTGAACAGCGAATCAACCGAGAGCAGGCTGCTGCCGCTTAGAACAAGATGTACGGCCATGGCCAGCAGCGCGATATCCAGTTCATAGCCACCCAGGAAACCCATGCCCAGCTTCGCCTGAAAAATCGCCACGACAAGCACGACCCCAAGAACCAGAGAAGCGATTCTCGTTCCCAAACCGATAATCAGCGCAATTCCGCCCACGATTTCGATGATGGCTACAACGGTTGCCATAAAGGCAGGAATTCCCAGACTTGCGAAGAATCCTTCGATATTCCCGATGCCGCTCTGGAATTTATCCAAACCGTGAGCCATAAAGATGACCCCCAGAATCACCCGAATTATGAAAGTGCCTGCAGAAGAATAACTACCCATGAAATAGACCACTCCTTGTCATTTTGGTTTAAAATGTTATCAACTAACTTAAATATAGCTGAGAACTATAGGTTGTATCATACTCAATTTAACTATTGAATGTCAAGTAACTAACTAAAAATACTTGGATTATACAATATCCAATCATGATGCCATATGATTAGATGAAGTTCAGCCAATACAGAACAATAGCCATCCTCAAAGGGATGGCTATTGTTCTGGTACTCGATATTGGAGGTTCTTTAATGCTTTTCATGGCTTAGTGCCTGGGCCGGTATTCCGTCGGCGACTGCCCGGTCCAGCGGCGGAATTGCCTGGAAAAATGGCTGGCTGAGCGAAAACCGAGTTTGTCGGCGATTGCGTTCATCGGCAGATGGGTCGTGACCAGCAGCTCTTTGGCCAGACTGAGCTTCTGACGGCTGATATATTGTCTTGGCGAGATCCCGTACACTTGGCGGAATAACTTGGAGCATTGGCTTCGGCTTAAATTAAGCTCTTGGGACACAGCCATGACCGATATCTCTTCGGTCAATCCTGACGACAGCTTCGCTTCGATGGCATGAGCCGCATCCGCTGCAAGCAGGGAGGACGGTTTAGGGGTGCCTGCTGCCGCAAATAAAGCGCGGGGCGGCTTCAGCGCATCCTGCCTCTTCAAGAGAGAGAGCACATCATGGATGATGAGCAGGGTGTAGGACTGGAGCAGAAGCCTGTCCTCAAAAGTGAGATTGTAATCGCTGGGCTGGTTCTCCGGACGGACCGAATGGGCTGCCGGCTGGCTGCGCCGGACGATTCCCTCCAGCTCTTGAACGTAGGCAGCCAGTTTGCTGCGCTCGCTTTCATGCTGGCGAATATGTCGGTAAGGGGCAGCGGATAATGAGCTTCGAATTTCTGCATCATCCAGATCGAAATGAACATTGAAGTACCCATACTGCTTGTTGGATGCATTCGAGGTTTGATGGGGCACCCCGGATTTGATCAGAAGCCATTCCCCTTCGCGGAGCTGAATGGAATCCCGATGAATTTCCTGCAGGACTTCGCCTTCCAGACAGTATAGCAGCTCGAACAGGTGATGGTGATGCCTCGGATAACTCCAGCCTGGCGGCTGGGAATCAAAATGGCATCCGGTTACCTGCAGCGTTTGAATCATATTGGGAAAGCGAAAAGCGATATCCATGACAGCTGGCTCCTTTTGGGCATCGAAAACGCCGGTAATGATGCCTTATATTGTATCATAACGATGATTCGGCACAAAAGGTATAAAGATTGCCCCATTTGGAGATTGAGCAGCATGGGATTTTGATAGATGATGGCAATAGAAAGCAAATGAAACGTGTTAGGAGGAAACAAGCTATGAAAGCACAATTGAAAGCGGTTAACCAACAATTCCTGCTGGGGGATGAGCCGATTCAGATTTTGTCGGGTGCCGTCCATTATTTTCGGGTGGTTCCGGAATATTGGGAAGATCGGCTGATGAAGCTGAGAAGCTGCGGATTGAACACGGTGGAAACCTATATTCCGTGGAATTTGCATGAACCGAAGGAAGGACAATTTGTGTTTGATGGCATTGCCGACCTGGAAAGGTTCGTCCGTATCGCCGGCGATCTCGGGCTGCATGTCATCCTTCGGCCGAGCCCTTACATCTGCGCAGAATGGGAATTTGGAGGACTTCCATCCTGGCTGCTGCAATATCCGGATATTCAGCTTCGATGCATGGACCCGGTTTATCTGGAGAAGGTCGACCAATATTATGATGAGCTGATTCCGCGATTGGTTCCGTTACTGACCTCCAAGGGTGGTCCCGTGATTGCGATGCAAATCGAGAACGAGTACGGGAGTTACGGAAATGATACGGCATATCTGAAGTATTTGAAGGATGGCTTGATCAAGCGGGGCGTGGACGTGCTGCTGTTCACTTCGGATGGCCCCACGGACGGAATGCTGCAGGGCGGAACCGTTCCCGGCGTGCTTGCCACGGTCAATTTCGGATCAAGAACGAAAGAGGCGTTTGATAAACTGCGGGAGTACCGTCCGGAAGATCCTCTGATGTGCATGGAGTACTGGAACGGTTGGTTTGATCATTGGCTGAAGCCACACCATACCCGGGACGCGGAGGATGCTGCTGCCGTGTTCAAGGAGATGCTGGACTTGAATGCATCCGTGAACTTCTATATGTTTCATGGCGGAACGAATTTCGGATTCTATAACGGGGCGAATTTTCACGAAAAGTATGAACCGACGCTAACCAGCTACGATTATGATGCCCCTCTCTCGGAGTGCGGGGACGTGACGGCCAAGTTCGAAGCCATTCGAAGCGCGATCGCGCAGCATCAGGGGAAAGAACTCTCCGATTTGCCAAGTCCTCCGCAGCCTGTCAAGAAGATAAGCTATGGCTCGGTTAGCATGACGCACTATGCCGACCTGATGGAGCATCTGCCTGCGCTTTCCGAGGAGCAGAAATGCACGGCACCCGTACCGATGGAACGGCTGGGCCAAAGCTATGGCTTCACGGTTTACGCAACGCATATATCCGGGCCGCGCCAAGGGGAGTCCCTGCATCTGCAAGAGGTGCATGACCGGGCACAGGTATTCCTGGACGGAAAGTATCAAGGGACGGTGGAACGTTGGGATCCCAAAGCCCTGCCAATCGATGTTCCGGCAGCCGGCGCCAAGCTGGAGATCGTGGTCGAGAATATGGGACGCATCAATTACGGCCCGAGGCTGAAGGATTATAAAGGAATCACGGAGGGAGTCCGAATGAACAACCAGTTCCTGTATGACTGGAGCATCTATCCCTTACCGCTTGATCATCCGAATGCGGCACCGTTTCAACCGCTGGAGGGACCTTTTGAACAGCAGGACCGACCTACCTTCTATCGCGGCGAATTCTTGGTGGATGACATTGGCGATACGTTTATCCGCTTAGACGGATGGGGAAAAGGGGTCGTCTGGGTCAATGGCTTCAATCTGGGACGCTACTGGGAGCAAGGGCCGCAAGCAGCGCTGTATCTGCCTGGACCGCTGCTGAAGCAGGGACGGAATGAAATCTTGGTATTTGAGCTGCATCATACCGAAACGGCAAGCATCGAACTTGTCGACACACCCGACTTGGGTTAATCGTCCGGAACAGACCGACGATGGATAAACAAAAGGGAGCCCTCTTGTAAGCTGAGAGGGCTCCCTTTCATGTTGATTCGAGTATCAAATTAATTGCTTGCGGACTTTTAAATAACGGTACAAGACGATACCGAATAGCGAGCATAGGACGGCACATAACCCAATGAAGCCATAACCGGCCTGCAGCCCGCGCAGCAGGCCGAGCTCTGTACCGCTGCCGTACATTTGCTTGAATCCGTTCGTGATCGCGCCGATCGCGTAATTACCGATGACGCTGCCGATCCCCATCATGGTGACGGTGAACGTAATCGCGGTGTCGCTCTCATTCGGATATCTTTTGGCAATGAGAGCCATGACCGTCGGATAGATCGGGGCAATCCCGATGCCTGCCGCCGCAAACAGGAAGGCGTAGGATTCTCCGCCGAAAATCGCGACAAACGTACAGACTCCGGTCAGTCCGGACAAAATGATGATGGACAGCGTGAAGCCGATCCGGTCCGTTATCGGGCCAAGCAGCAGGCGTGCCGCCGAGAAGCAGAGGAAGAACGCGGATAGCATGCCGGCTGCCGCTGCAGGTTCCCATTTGTACGATTTTTCAAGAAAGTTGACGAGCCAACCGCCAACCGCCATCTCCGATACGACGCCGAAGGACAGGATCATGACGACCAGCCACAGCGCGGGATCTTTGACCAGCAGCTTCAGCGGTGTCCGTTCCGTTTCGGATAGATCGTCCCCGGGAAACTTACTCATGAGTGCCGGGATCATGGGAAGTATGGATAACATCAGCATGGCCAGGTACATACCCCGCCAATCCAGCGTGTAATTAAACACGGTAACGGTCATGAGACCGGATGCAATCATCGGGGCCACCGTTGAGCTGATACCGTAGAAGAAATGGGACAGGTTCATCATCGTGCCCGTATTGCGCACAAAGATCCGGGCTGACAATATCGCGAGGCCGATCTCCAGCATACCGTTCCCAATGTACATTAAGAAGTAGGATGCGGTAAACAGCGGGTAGCTGTGGGACAGGAAGATCAACACGCCCGAGATGGCCATCGATCCGAAGGCAGCCATGCTGACCCACTTGATTCCGATCTTCCGGGTCAACAGCGCGGTGAAGGAGCACGCGATCAGGTACCCGAGCGCGTTCAGGGAGAGCAAGGTGCCGATCTGCATTTCATCCAATCGAAAATCGAATTGGATCCGCGGAATGGCGGGCCCCTTAATATTCTCCGATATCCCAAATATGATAAAGCCGAGAAAGATCGTTGCCAAATGCAGGGTGTAGTCTTTGCTCAATTTAGGTTTTGTTTTTGGTTGAAGGTCAGTATTCACGGTTAATCCCCAATCGTCATTGTTGAATTTTACATTGCGCTTGTATCGGATATCATCATATCCAGAGCGATCCGCTGCAAGCCGGCTAGATAGTCGTGTTCCCAATCGCGAAGCAGCATTTCGGGAAGATGCCGCTCCGGCACGTAGGCGGAAGCACGCTCTTTAATGGAGAGCAGGGCGGAGGGCGAGAGATTATGCTCGCACCACAGAATGGCATCGGGATTGAGAATCGCGGCGAAGGCGGCACTTAGCCGGCTTAACGCATCGATTTGCTCCTGATCCGGCTCGATGAGACTGCTCATTACGGAACGATTACGTTCCAATATGTCTTGAAAATTGCTGCCCTCGCTTATCGGGACGAAGCCGATCTCGCCCGTGAAGAACGAGCGGCCGCGAACGACGTTTCCATTAATGAGCAGTCCGGCCCCCGGTCCGTTGTGACCGAGGTATACGTATACGAGGGAAGCCTCCTCCGAGCCGCTGAGATTGTGGTAACCGAGCACGGCTGCATTCATGTCATTCTCTACGATGACAGGAATGGAGAACAGATCCTCCAGGTAAGATTGGAGATTGTAATCCTGGAATGTTCCATACGACGGCACATGAAAAATAATACCGTCCCGCACCGCCGCCGGCATGCCAACGGCGATGGAGCGAATCTCTGAATAACGGCGGGTCCAGTTTGCCATTTGGGTAGCCAAGGCTTCCGGTCCACGATGAAGGATGCCGTCTTCAACCTTCCGCTCGAGCAAGTCGCCGTTCCAATTAAAAACAGTGTATACGCTCTGCTCTTTCTCATAATAAACGGCGAGACCCAGCATGTAATCCGGATTAAAAGCATAGCGGTTCGCACGTCGGCCGCCGCTGGATTCATCCAGTCCGAGCAGGTTGACTTCACCCTCCTGCACCATGAGCTCCACAACTTTGCTCACTGTCGGAAAGCTGATGCCGAGTCTTTCGCTGAGCTCGGCTTTGGTTCCGCTCCCCAGCTCCAGAAGCGACGAACGGAGCGCGCGCCGGACGGCGAATTTCATGGATTGCGGCGTAGGCAAAGCTTCTTTGCGCGTATGAATCACCTCGTTCACTCTTTTTAAACGTGTTTAATAAGTCCATGGGGATGATTATTGCACATCCGATAAGACGGTGCAAGAACAATATGTTGGTTTCAAAAAGAATAGGATGAAGGATCGGAAAGCGGTTGACAACAGCCATGCTCCATGAGAAAATGTACGCGCGTACATAAATTGCAGGAGGCTTGATGATTATCGCTAGTCGTAAAGAGGTAGCACAGCTCGCCGGCGTTTCGGAAGCAACGGTATCCCGCGTCCTGAATGGTGTCGGGCCGATCAAGGAGGAGACCAAGCAGCGCGTGCTGGAAGCGGCGGATCGGCTTGGATATACCCCAAGCGCGCTAGCCCGCAGTTTTGCGCGGCGCAGGAGCGGTAATCTTGGCGTCGTTATGCCTTACCTGCCGAAAGCTCGCATATTCTCCGCCTATTATTTTTCGGAGATCCTAAGCGGCATCGGCAGTAAGGCGCTGGAGAGCAAGCATGACCTGCTGATGCTGTTCCGTGAACCCGGCGGTTCGATGGATTACTTGAACCTGTTTCGTACCCAGAAGGTGGATGCCTGCATCATTCTCGGCGCCCGGGACGATGAAGGCGAGCGCGCAGCCATCCAACAGCTGAGTGAAGCGGATCGCCCTTATTGCCTTATTAATCAATACTTTGACGGCGAGGCGTTTCACGTCATGGATGCCGATCATGTGGAAGGCAGCTATCAAGCCGTTCATCACTTGATCGGGCAGGGATTCCGGCAGATTGCTTTTCTTAATGGCCCGCCCCAGTATTCCAACAGTCGCGACCGGCTGAAGGGGTACACCCGGGCGCTGAACGAAGCGGGAATCAAGCCGGATGAATCCTTGCTGTTCGAGGGCAACTTCAGCCGCAAGAGCGGTTATGCCGCAGCCGAGCTAATCGCCGGGAAGCTGGACCGGATTGAAGCGGTGTTTGCGGCCAATGACCGCATGGCGATCGGATTACAGCAGGGCCTGCGCGCGTTAGGTATTGCAGAGGATCGAATGCCTGCCTTTGTCGGTTATGACGACTCGGAGGCTGCAGAGCTCTGCACCCCGCCGCTCACCAGCGTAAGAGTTCCTTTCTATGAACTGGGATATCTTGCAGCAGAGCATGTGCTTCACCTGCTGGACGACTCCGATTCGCCGGACGGCAGCGGATCGAACGCCGCGCTGCATCGGCAGCTGCCTACTCGCCTGGTGGTCCGCGCATCTTCGCTTCATCGAAATCAATGAACCCTTATTCAAGGAGGAATGAAAGATGAAACAATTACGTGTCGGCATGATCGGATATAAATTCATGGGCAAAGCCCACAGCAACGCATATCGAAGCCTTCCGATGTTTTTTCCGAAGGCGCTGAAGCCTGAAATGGTGGCCATCTGCGGCCGCAATGCGTCGGCCGTGCAAGAAGCGGCGGATCAGCTGGGCTGGCGTGAAAGCGTTACCGATTGGAAGCAACTCGTGAATCGGGAGGATATCGATCTGGTCGATATCAATGCTCCAAGCGACGCCCATAAGGAAATTGCGTTGGCCGCGGCGAAGGCCGGCAAGCATATTTTCTGCGAGAAGCCGCTCGCGCTGACCTTGGCCGACGCCAGAGAGATGCTGCAGGCTGCGGAAGATGCGGGGGTCACCCATATGGTCGGATTTAACTACAGATTTTCTCCGGCCGTAAGACTGGCCAAGAAATTGATTGACAGCGGCAGATTGGGCCAGATCTATCACTTCCGTGCCTGGTTTCTGCAGGACTGGATCATGGACCCGCAGTTCCCGCTGGTATGGCGGTTACAGAAGGAAGTGGCCGGCTCCGGCTCGCACGGGGATCTGGGCGCTCACCTGATCGACCTCGCGCATTATCTGGTCGGGGATATGCAGGAAGTAATCGGGATGAGCGAGACCTTCATCAAGGAGCGTCCCATTGCCAGCGAGATGACCGGATTAAGCGCAAAAGGAAGCGAAGGCGGCCCCATGGGCCAAGTTACGGTAGACGACGCTACGTTATTCATGACCCGCTTCGAGAATGGGGCGCTGGGCAGCTTCGAGGCCACGCGGTTTGCCGCGGGACATCGCAGCACCAATTCCTTCGAGATCAACGGCAGCTTGGGCAGCGTGAAATTTGATTTTGAACGGATGAACGAACTGGAGGTTTACTTCACGACCGACGATGAGGACGTTCAGGGCTTCCGCCGGGTACTGGCTACCGATCCCGTACACGATTATATGGAAGCATGGTGGCCGCCGGGGCATACGATCGGCTTCGAACACACCTTTACGCATGAATTTCTTGAGTTGTCGAACGCGATTTCGGAGGGACGGCAGCCGGTGCCTAATTTCGCGGACGGCGTAAAATGCCAAGCCGTCCTGGAAGCCGTGGATAAATCGATCGAAGAACGACGCTGGGTGCAGCTGTCTGAAATGTAATCATAATCATTCGGCCAGGGCTTGGCCGGACACATAAAAAAGGAGTGCTACGCATGAAAAAGGCTTTAATCGTATGGGGCGGCTGGGACGGACACGAACCGGAGCAGGTTGCCGGCATTTTTGCGGAAATGCTTCGGGGCGAGCAGTATGAAGTGGAAGTATCCGACACGCTGGATGCATTTAACGATGCGGAGAAGCTGCAGGCTTTGGATCTGATCGTGCCGGTATGGACGATGGGCGAAATATCGAAGCAGCAAGTGGAGAACGTATCGCTTGCCGTGCAGAAGGGAACCGGCTTGGCCGGCTGCCATGGCGGGATGTGCGATTCTTTCCGCAATAATGTGGACTGGCAGTTCATGACGGGAGGAAACTGGGTTGCGCATCCGGGAAACGACGGAGTGGAGTACCGGGTCGAGATCAAATCCAGCTCCAGTCCGCTTGTGGAAGGGCTGCAGGATTTCACCGTGGCATCCGAGCAGTATTATCTGCATGTGGATCCGGCCGTCGAAGTGCTGGCCACCACCCGTTTTCCGGTTGCGGCAGGACCGCATCTGCTGAACAAAGCGGTTGACATGCCGGTGGCGTGGACGAAGCGCTGGGGATACGGACGGGTGTATTACAATTCGCTAGGTCATCATGCAGATATCGTCGACATGCCGCAGGTGAAGGAAATGATGCGGAGAGGACTGCTGTGGGCCGCCGAGGGCAAGTCATTGTATGCCGGCTCGGACATGAGTTTCTTTACCGAAGGTCAGGGCTACACAGGCATGGGAGACAGCCAATAAAGGCAGAAGGAGACTGGGATCATGAAGAAGGTAAAGGTAGGCATTATCGGCTGCGGTAAAATCAGCGGCATTTATATGGAAAACTGCCACAAGTTCGACATCCTGGAGCTGACGGCCTGTGCGGATATCGATCGAGCCCGTGCCGAGGAACAGGCCGCCAAATATAATATCCCGAATGTTTATACCACCGAGGAGCTGCTCGCGGACCCGGAAATTGAGCTGGTCATTAATCTGACGATTCCTGCCCTTCATGCGCAAATAATGCTGGATGCATTGGAAGCCGGAAAGCATGTGTACGTCGAGAAGCCGCTGGGCGTAACCCGGGAAGAGGGCAGAGCGGTGTTGGACATGGCAGCAGCCAAAGGGCTGCTGGTAGGATGCGCCCCCGAGACATTCCTTGGAGCCGGTATCCAAACGGCCCTGAAGCTGATTGAGGATGGACGTATCGGCAAGCCGATCGCAGCAACCGCATTCATGATGAGCCGCGGACATGAGCATTGGCATCCGGATCCGGAATTTTATTATGCCGCCGGCGGCGGTCCGATGTTTGACATGGGGCCTTACTATCTGACGGCACTGGTCCAATTGCTGGGACCGATCCGCGGTATTAGCGGAATGACCGGCGCTGCGCTCGCGGAGCGGACCATTACCAGCGAGAAGAAGCAAGGGCAGAAGATTAAGGTAGACATTCCTACGCATGTAGCCGGACTTATCGATTTTCAGAATGGAGCCATCGGCACGCTGATTACGAGTTTCGATGTGTTCGGAGGCAGCACGCTTCCTAATATTGAGATTTACGGCACCAAGGGTACGCTTCTCGTTCCGGATCCCAACACCTTCGGCGGGCCGGTAAAATACCGATTGACCGGTGAAACCGAGTGGACGGAAGAACCTCTGCTTCCGGGGTATAACGAGAATACGAGGGGGATCGGCCCTGCGGATATGGCCTACGCCATCCGGAGCGGAAGAGCTCATCGAGCGAGCGGCGAGCTTGCCTATCATGTGCTTGAAGCCATGTGGGGGTTCCATGATGCTTCAGATGACGGCAAACGGTATGAGATGTCCAGCACCTGCGACATCCCGGCACCGCTTCCGCTTGATTTGCCGAAGTACACCCTGGATCAATAATATTGCGTCACATGTTAATAGCGGCTTACCCCAAAGGTCAACTGGACCCGGGGTAAGCCGCTTTACACTGTGTCGGGAACTCTATATCGCACTGGCTAACCTGTCTATTCCGAACTGGAATGGAGCGACAAGAGGTTATTCTTTTACGACAAGACCGAATATTTTCGTTAGCGGAATGGCTTGATGCGGCGATATAATGCATCCTTGAAGATCTTCCAGCGTTGCGCCGATATGGTGGAAGTCCGTTCGGCTTAGATCGATTCCCGCAAGTTTCGTGCCGGAGAACTGCGATTGATCGATCTGGCAGTCCATAAACTCTACCTTGCTTAACTCGGAATGATAAAAATCCGATTTGACGAGCGATGTCGATTGGAAGGATACCTGCTTCATGTTGGCAAACCGGAACGTGGCATAGTCGCCCGTACAATGGTCGAATACGACATTACGGATGGTGGCGGCCGTCAGGTCGAGCCCCAATATTTTGCAATGATTAAATTGTACCCGATACATGATGGCCTCGCTGAGATCCACATTGGACAAGTCGCAGTGATTGAACACGAGGTCCGTCAGTTCGGCATGATGGAGCGTGACGTGCTGGAACGTCACGTTATCGAAGATCATTTGGTCGAACTGAACCTTGTTGGCCGTAACATAGACAAGCGTCTCGTCCTGACAAGCGGATTGAACGAACGAGGATTCGTCGTCAATGCCGGCATCGGACAGGATCACAGGCTCAAGCTGCTTGGGGAGCTTGGGTTTCACGATTTTGATCGGTGCCGCTGAACCGGCCGTATTGGGGGGTGCCATGATTTTTTCCTCCAAACATAGGAATAAGGTTTGAAATATAACTTAACAGAACAAACCGCATAGGTTTGAATAGAAGTATAACATGTACTTATCCCATTGTCCGGTCCCTCGCATTGATGGCGGCGTCCAGGGTTCCGCCGTGCCGATTCGGTGACCATGCCAGCAGACTGACGCGGCTGTTGCCCGATAGATCAGCAAGGAAAGGCGTCGTCTGTTCTCCGGCAGCCCATGGCCCAAAACATTCTTCCTGCCTGCCGAAGGCCGTTCCCGAGCTGTACAGGATGAACCACATCCCTGAAGCAGGTTGAACGAGAACCAAATCTTCCAGCCCGTCTCCATCGACATCCCCTAACACCACGGACAGGGGCGAACCCAAGGGATCCTCGCCGGAATACCAAACGCCGGCATTCCGAAGCCGTGTACCGCTGCTTAGCCAGACCTGACATGCTCCGGAGGCGGAGTTCCACACCACCAGATCATCCAGGCCATCGCCATTTACATCTCCGATGCACGGTATCATATCATTGCTCTGTAAGGAAACCTCATGCTGAAAAAGGGGAGGAGAAAAGCTCCCCCCGGAACTGTAAGCGATGGCGGCTTTACCGGTGACGTCATCCCATAGAAATAAATCATCTCTGCCGTCCCCGTTAAAATCTCCCGTTAAGGATTTCCAATTCAGGACTCCGGGCTCGGACAGCCAAAACCCGTCAGGTGCCAAACGGCTGCTGCCTGCGCCCAAGGCCACATGGCATATCCCAAGCTCTGCATGCCATACTGCCGCATCGATAAAGCCGTCGCCGTCGAAATCGCCTGTCATTGCGGTGCCGCTAGGGGATGGCGGCCAGTCGGCCAATAGCGGACGTATCGAATGTATGCCATTATGGATTCTAAGGGGGGACCGGATCCCAAGATCCAAGGTGTACCATGTGTTGCTGGCCTCGTCCCGAATGATCCATCGGTTCGGGAGCTTGTTTCTTTTGGCGTGCAGAAACTTGGGACGCTTCAAACTCAACCTGTCCGACAGCCGGGTTTCCCTGAAATCCGGTATGAAGGGGAGGATGGAGGTTAAGGATACAAACGATTTACGCTCCCTCTCGAAGAACCGAAGGATCCTTCTGAGCGGCGAGTGTTCGTCATACTGCACGGTGCCGTCATCAAGGAATCGGATATAAGGAAATTCAAGATAAGGGTGGTAAAAGAACGAGGCCAGTTCGCGCTCACCCGTGAAATCTTTTAAAGTCTGTTCCATCTGAGCAACTTCGGCTTCGATGTTATGGCCTGAAACATAATAAAGCGGCGTGGGAACATAGATCGTTCCGTTCGTCAACGGATCGTCCGGGTTGTGCCGGAGCACGGCTGTCTTCGCATTCGGTTCGTCCGGCGGAGATTCGTACAGGACCCCGTTGCAGATCTCGATGATCTGCCGCTGAACCGGCGATGCGGCATAATGCGGCGTCTCGAACCAGGCCGCGGCAAAGCCCGCCGTTTGGAACGCTTGATGCCCCAGCTGAACCCGCCGATAGGCATAGGATTGCTGCAGCTGCAGGAGCGAAGCCACAGCCTCGGGGAGATCATCCGGCGGACAATCGGCGGTGCATTCCGAATATGCGAATTCGAATCCGTCGCCGCTTGCCGATCTCCCGTACTGATGCGTATAGCCGTGAATGCCAAGCGAGGCGCCGAGCGCTGTCATCGTGCGGAGCAGCCGCACAAACCGAAGGGAAGCTTCATCCTGCAGGTCGGCTATCGAACGGTCCGTATGTTGCGCCGGATCAACATATCGGGGAATAGCGGCCAGATGAAAGGGGATTTGCAGCTGGTGCAGGAATTTTGCGATGACAAGCAGCTTTGCTTGTTGTTCTTCCGTCCCGTACCATCCGCCAGGGCCGATATCTTCAAGCCGTATCATTGCTATATTCATGTACAGACCCTCCTTTCACGGGCATCCGAGCGCCATGTGGTATCCGATACATTTTATTTATGCTAGTTGTGGGCTTGGCGTCATCAGGATGAAGCAATCAATGATAAAAAGAGGATCTTCGAGCCTCTCCGCGAATACCAAGAGATCAAGAGAGGAACAGGAGGAAGTGGAAGACCATGCAGATTCGAATTGCAAATGAGCAAGATGCCGAAGGCATTGCTAGCGTACATGTAAACAGCTGGAAAACGACGTACAGGGGGATCGTCGATGATGATTTTTTGCAAAAGCTTTCCGTTGCGGACCGCGTAGAAGGCTGGCGCAGGAAGCTTGCCAATATGCCCGAAGACGAACAGCTACTGGTTATTTCAGACGAACATGGCAAGGTTTACGGGTTTATGTCGTACGGGACGGAGCGAGAGCAGAAGATCTCCCATGAAGGAGAACTCTACGCGATCTATCTCTTGGAAGAAATTCAAGGGCAGGGATGGGGAAAACGGCTATTTGCCAGGTTGAAGGAATTTCTGCAAACGAGAGGATATTCTTCGTTGTCGGTTTGGGTGCTGGTAGGCAATAAAGCCGAGCAATTTTATAGATATATGGGCGCTCAAGAGCTGAAGCAAAAAGAGATTGTCATCGGGGGAAAAAGACATGCCGAATTGGCACTGCTTTGGAGTTCCCTTGACCAAATCCGCTCATCTTCCTGAAGGTCTTCGCTCGGTTTTACATTAATGAGAGAATCCACTATGATGGAGATATACCCCGGCGGGTAACTCGATTTTTGATTTTGCCGCACTATAGGAGGTTCGCATTTGAGTATTATTCCGATAGGTCCGTTGATGATCCGAGCCGATATGGTGATATTTCTGATCTGCGCCGCGGCCGGGTTCGCCGCACTTCGCATTCGTTTGCGCGAGATGCCGCAGCGGGAATGGATCCTGGACACCTATTTATCCGTCATCATCATAGGTTTTCTCTCATGGAAATTCGGGATGCTGGTATTCGATCCGATCCGCACCCTCCAGCATCCGACCTCGCTGATCTACATGACGGGGGGAGTCAGGGGCATATGGCTGGGGGTTGTTCTCGCTATCGTCTACGCTGCACTTCGCTGGAACAGGAAGAGGGGGGAGTCTGGCCTGCTGCTGAAATCGGCGCTGTTATCGGCCTTTGCAAGCGGAACGGCAGGGTATCTCTTTCAGTGGCTGTGGGCGGATGGTGCGAGTGTGACGCCTTTTTTATTCTATGCTCTGATGTTCGGCGTCTTGCTGACGGTCAGCTGGCTTCGCTTTCAGGCACCGCTGCCGCAATTCCTTACGCTGGGATTAGGAAAAAACAGGGCAGTCCTGGTCGTGATGGCAGCTCTCTTCGCGTGGGTCATTTATGACTTCACTTCGAACACGGCCAGCGAGCGGGAAGCAGCCGCACCGCCGCATCAAGAGGGAAGCCAGGAAATCGCAGCGGAAGGTTTGAAGCCTGGGCTTCGCGCGCCGGATTTCACGCTGACCGATTCAGAAGGCCGGGAGATCAAGCTGTCCGATTATCGCGGGCAAACCGTTCTCCTTAATTTTTGGGCCTCCTGGTGTCCCCCTTGCAAGGTCGAAATGCCTTATATGCAGGATTTTTACGAGAAACATCAGGATGAGGATGTTATCATACTGGCCGTCAATATGACCCACCTGGAAAAAAGCATGAGCGAGGTACAGTCTTTTGTTGAGAAGAACGGCATCACCTTTCCCGTCCTGTACGACCAGCATGGTGAGAACACCGGGCGGTACGAGGTGGTGGCTTATCCGACCACCTACGTCATTTCGCCTGGCGGCATCGTATCAGAACGGTTTCAAGGCGCGATCGACGAAGATATCATGGCCAGGGCTTACCGCAAGGCTAGCGATTAAGTAAGGTTAATGGCGGAATTTTGGTTGCGTGGACTTCTATCTCTGCCGCCTTCTCCCCAGGAGGAATATAATACACAAACGCTTGGGAGGGGGAGAAGGATTGCAGCCAATACCAATTTCGGCAGAAGGATGCAAAGGTTACGTCGGTAAAACCGTTTGCGCTGTCATGCATGATGGGACGGAAGTCGTGGGGACGATTCGCGGTGTACATGATCGGGGTCTTGAACTCGAATTTGCGAACCCATCCGCATATATATTGTCCGCCAAAGGGAAAAAGGGCAGAAAATCTTCGAAGTCGACCAAAGGCGGTGCACAAACGTCCGCATTTGGACCGTACGGCTACGGCGGTTTTGGACCGTATGGAGGCTACGGTTTCGCAGGCAATGTGCTTGCTTGGGAAGCCATTGCCTTGTTGTTCCTCATTCCGTTTTTATTTATCTAAACCCACATCAGGATATGGATCAAGGCCAGCAGTTTTCGATGAGACAGTCGGGGAAGGTGCCCCATACTGTCTCTTTTTCTATGTCCATTTTATAAATTTCGCGTGGATTGGGTACGGTTGAAAGGTTCGGCGGATGCATCGGATTGACTGATCAGCCATATCACAGGGGTAAAGGCAACGAGAAAACAGCTGCCCGCCAGAATCGGCAGCAAGGACCATTCCGCCACGGAGTAACCGAGAAGCGTCTGCCATCCGATGGCGATCAGTCCGAATAAATAGGCGAGGCCGCTGATATGGATGATTATCGGTTTGACGGCAGCATTGACGGATTTTCTCATGGACAGCCAGGCCACCAAAGGAATGGCCTGCAGTGCATGAAACCCGAGTCCGTGCAGCCAAATGATATTGCCGCCGATCCCGGTGAAACGACCCGCGTTGATGGAAATCCAGATGCCTGCCGCAAAAGATACCAGCACCGCGATCATGGCATAACGGATGCCGAGACCAAGCTCCGGATGGGCCTCTATTACACGCTTGCGGAAATATTGAGCCCCCAGGATCAGGTAGAACACGATGAGCAGAAGCGCAACGGCAGGAAAAATCGTGGAGATGACATGATCGAAGGATGAACCGTTCCGAACGAACCTCGGATCGACGCCGCGGAAATGTTGTACGGTCTCGGCGAAGTAGGAGAACAACACTAGGGGAATGTAACAGCAGCGGTAGATCGATTGGCTTCGTGGCCGCATGCCGGAAACCGGTAGAACGCTTGCGGTTGATAGGATGAATATTCCCAGGGCCGCGTTGAAGGAAAAGGCTTTGGAGACATCTCCGTCCGGTGAGACAGGTCCGCCATGGAGCAGCACCCATACCCCGCAAATTCCGGCCAGCAAAAAGCCGAGCAGACTCGTCAGCATGAGCCATGTCTCCTGTTTATACAGCCGGTATGCCCCGCTGGCCGCTTCACGTGCAAGTCGGTTCATAATGAATACCCTCTTTCGGAAAGATGAATTGTTTCTAATGTACAAGAGAACGGGAGCTGCTTTAACGGGCTGGGGATGTAATGGGCACCGTACCCCGGGATGATTTCATGGCTGGGCTTAAGCCGGGGATGAGATGGCTGTTTCCGCATGGGGAATGAGGAGGTCAGTGCTTTTTTACTAGATCGGGACCTGATGAAAATGAATCCTTCGCTTGATTGTTCCTTTCCTGTATACCTACTAAAATTGAAAAATGTGGTTATTGCTTGGTAGATCGGTTTAATAGTTTATGGAATTGAAATTTGTTTGTAGACTGCCTGAAGAAGCAGGGCGGCGAGACAGAAGGGGCGTCCGTATTTATGTCCAATCGAATATTAGTTACACCCGAGCAGCTGGAGCAGGTATCCGCGCAATTTGCCCAATCAGGGCAACTTAGCGGCGATTTGGTGCAGCGGCTCCAGCGAAGCATTCACGAAATGGAAGGTCAGTGGGAAGGGATGACCCGCGAGCGGTTTTACGGGGATTATCAGCATGCCAGGACGACGATGCTCAAGTTTGTGGAGTGCTTGCAAACGATATCCGCCGAGCTGAAGCAAATTTCCGTCAAATTCCGTTCCACGGATGAAATGGTGAACGGTGCTGCAGCTGGAGGAGCCGTAGCAGGCGCGGGCATTATGGCCGGGGCGGCAACCGGAGCGGGAATCGCTGCGGCGGCAGGCGCTGCATCCAAGACTTCCGGCGTGGCCGCTAAATCCTCAAGCAACCCGCTGGACGCAGCGCTCAAAGGAGTAGAAGTGGAAGGCAGCGTAATCAAGCACGAAGAGAATGGACTTTATGCCAAAGCAATAACAGGCAGCGCGGGAGCAAGCTTATCCGAAGGAGCGCATGCCAGCGGGGCTGTTGTTGAAGCAGGCTATGCGAATGATCATGTCGAAGGATCGGTTAGCCTGGTGAAGGCCGAAGTCGAGGCGGCGGTCAAGGACGGTACGCTTAGCGTTGGAGCTGAGGCTACATTAAACAAATATGAGGGCGGCGTGAATATTCCGCTTCCTTGGACGGATAAAGAGCTGCACATCGGAGGTTCCGCTTCACTGGGCGTACTCGGCGCATCCGCGGAGGTGGGCAAGAGCGGCTTGAAGTTCCACATCCCGTTGGGACCGGGAGCAAGCCTCGTCGGAGTCGGCGGAGCGATTACGGTAAAATAGAAGGGGGCACACAGCCGATGAGCGACAGACAAAAACGGTTCAAATACATAATGGTGATTATTGCTATCGTCGGCGTTCTGGGCACGGTGATTCCGAATCTGCTGGACACGAGTTACGCGGCAGCGGAAAAAGCCGTCATCTGCCTATCCTTTCTCATTGGCGTACCACTCGTAGTGTCGATTGTCTATTGGATCGGTAAAAAAATAATGAAGGGTTGATCAACATGGAACAGCATGAGCAAACGGAGCAGAAGCTGCTGCCAATCGGATCTGTAGTCAAGTTCAAGGATTGGGACCAGACGCTGATGATCTATGGCCGGATGCAGAACGACTCCAAGACGCTAAAGCGTTGGGATTACGTTGCCTGCTTCTATCCTCACGGAAATCTGACCGCGGATTCCAACATCTTTTTCAACCATAAGGACATCTCGGAAATCGTATTCACGGGTTACGTCAACGAGGATGAAATTGCATTCCGTGATGCATTGTTGGAAGGAATTGCAAAAGCGGATCAAATGGCGGCCGCGGGCTCCGGCTCGGACCATTCATAAATCAAATATAGCAGCTCGGTTCGTAAAGCAGCTCTGACAAGAGCTGTTTTTTTTGTTTGTACGGGATATGCATTGAAAACCAAACAAACAAATACAATATCTTTGTTTATTTTTGAAAATATACTATTCAAAAATAAACGGGCGTGTTAATATGGGAAACAAATGAAAGCAAATTCATATGGTCAATCGGAGGGGAAGCTTCATGGTTCAGAGCTTATGGGAACAATCAAAGGCACAGCAGGCACAAAATACATTGGATGAGCTTGTCTATCGCTCGAATTTGATTGGTGCTGACCGGCGCGTATGCAACTGGGGCGGCGGCAACACATCCAGTAAAACAACGATTCAGGATTTTCGCGGCAACGACGTCGAGGTAATGTACGTGAAAGGCAGCGGATCCGATCTGGCCACCATGAAAGCGGGCAATTTCACAGGCTTGCGCATGGAGGATATCCGGCCGCTGTTCGAACGAGATTCGATGTCGGATGAGGAAATGGTGGCATACCTGGGTCATTGCATGGTAGATGCGAAGCACCCGCGAGCATCCATAGAAACGCTGCTGCACGCGTTCTTGCCGTTTCGGCATGTGGATCATACGCATCCGGATGCCATTATCAGCTTGTGCTGCGCCCATAACGGCAAAGAATTAGCCCGGGAAATTTTCGGCGATCGATTTGTGTGGGTTCCATATGTCCGCCCTGGCTTTACGCTGTCGAAGATGATCGCGGAAGGGGTGCTGGCTAATCCGAACGCCGAGCTTGTGCTTATGGAGAAGCACGGCCTTGTAACCTGGGGCGACACCTCGGAAGCTTGTTACGCACAGACGATTCGCATCATAAGTGAAGCGGAAGCCTTCATTGAAGCCCGAGTGAACAACGACAAGCTGTTCGGCGGCCGGAAGCATGCGCCGCTTGCCGCGGAAATCCGCCGGAGCATCGCTGCGGAAGTGATGCCTGCCGTACGCGGAGCCGTCAGCGACGCGAAGAAAATGATCCTGTCCTTCGATGATCAAGACGATGTGCTGGACTTCGTCGGCGGCATCGATTCGCCGAAGCTGTCCCAAGTAGGCGCCGCTTGTCCGGATCATTTGGTTCATACCAAGGTTGTTCCCCTCTTCATCGATTGGACGCCGAACGCTGAAGATATCGAAGGCCTTAAGGCAAAGCTCATCGAGGGCATTGCGGCATACAAAGCGCAGTATCAAGCCTACTTTGAACGCAACCATCATGAAGGCGACGTCATTTTCGAAGCGGCTCCGCGCGTCATCCTGATTCCCGGAATCGGAATGATCAACACCGGCAAGAGCTGGGCGATGTCGCAAGTCAGCGGCGCCCTGTATCACCGGGCAATCGCGGTCATGCGCGGCGCAACGGCGCTCGGCGACTTCGTATCCCTGAGCGAGAACGAATCCTACAACGTGGAGTATTGGCCGCTGGAGCTGTATAAATTGAGCCTTGCACCGGCCGAAGCGGAGTTTTCGCGGCAGATTGCTTTTATCACCGGGGGAGCCGGGGGGATCGGCAGTGCCGCGGCGCGCAGGCTGGTAGCCGAAGGAGCCCATGTCGTGCTGGCGGACCTAAATCTTGAAGGCGCGCAGCAGGTTGCCGAGGAAATCAATGCAAAGTACGGGGAGAATCGGGCATTTGCTGTTAAAATGGACGTAACCGACGAAGAGGCCGTGCAGCGCGCCTATCGTGAAACCTCCGTAACTTATGGCGGTGTCGATATTATCGTGAACAATGCGGGCCTTGCAACGTCCAGCCCGTTTGACGAGACGTCTCTAAAGGAATGGAACCTGAACATGAACGTGCTGGGCACAGGTTATTTCCTCGTGGCCAGAGAAGCCTTCTCCTTGATGAAGGTACAGGGAATTGGCGGGAGCATGGTGTTTATCGGATCGAAGAACTCCGTTTATGCCGGAAAAAATGTGACCGCATACAGCTCAGCGAAAGCGCTAGAGGCGCATTTGGCCCGCTGCATCGCTGCCGAGGGCGGGGAATACGGCATCCGAGTGAATACGATCCTGCCTGACGCGATATTGCAAGGCTCTGCGATCTGGAACTCGAACTGGAGAAACGAGCGGGCTGCAGCCTACGGGATCGAACCGGATCAGCTGGAAGAGCACTATCGGAAACGCACGACACTGCTCGTGAACATCTATCCGCAGGACATTGCCGAAGGCATTGCTTACTTTGCTTCGTCCAAATCATCGAAGACGACCGGCTGTATGCTGACGATTGACGGGGGAGTACCGGCAGCGTTTACTCGATAATCGAAAGAATGAGTAACCAACCTAACGCAAGGAATCAAGAATTCTTATTAAGATGGGGCGCTGGGTTGATACAACCCGGCTGTCCTCATTCATATGGGAGGATATGCGATGAGGCAGGACGTTGCAAGGAACTTTGAGGAAGCTAAACAGCTCTATGGGCAGCATGGCATCGATGTGGACCAAATCTTGACGGAACTTGAGCGCATCAAAATCTCCATCCATTGCTGGCAGGGAGATGATGTTCGCGGATTCCTGTTCCGTGATCAGGACCTGTCCGGCGGCATCTCCGTGACCGGGGAATATCCCGGGGCAGCCGAAACGCCGGACCAGCTGAGGGCCGACCTGGAAAAAGCGTTGTCGCTCATTCCCGGATCCCACAAAGTGAATCTCCACGCGATTTATGCGGATACCGACGAGTCCGTTGATTTGGATCAGCTGGAGCCGAGGCACTTCCAGTCCTGGGTGGATTGGGCCAAGGAGCAGGGGATCGGACTCGATTTTAATCCCACCTGCTTTTCCCACGACAAGTCGAAGGACGGGTTTACGCTGAGTCATGCCGACCCGGCGATTCGTCAATTTTGGATTGAACATTGCAAGGCTTCGCGAAGAATCGGAGCTTATTTCGGTGAACAGCTGGGTCAGACCTGCGTGACGAATATTTGGGTCCCGGACGGTTACAAGGATATGCCGGTAGA
This sequence comes from Bacillus sp. FSL K6-6540, assembly GCF_038007545.1. Lineage (NCBI taxonomy): Bacteria > Bacillati > Bacillota > Bacilli > Caryophanales > Bacillaceae > Bacillus > Bacillus sp. FSL K6-6540. Next base: position 4,555,000 of record NZ_JBBOXH010000001.1, on the reverse strand, counting down.
CCGAATGGCACCGAGACAGCGGCTGAAGGATTCGCTGGATGAGATTTTTGCCGAGGAGATCAATCCGGTATGGAATTTGGATGCCGTCGAGAGCAAGCTGTTCGGGCTCGGCTCCGAAGCCTACGTTGTGGGCTCGCACGAGTTCTACATGGGGTATGGCATTCGGAACAACAAGCTGATCTGCCTGGATGCGGGTCATTTTCACCCAACCGAGAGCATTGCCGGCAAACTGTCGTCGCTCGCCCTTTTCACCGATGGACTTCTCCTTCACGTCAGCCGGCCGATGCGCTGGGACAGCGACCATGTCGTCATCATGGACGATGAACTGACCGAGATCGGACGCGAGCTGGTGCGCAATCAACTGCTGGATGTTACCCATATCGGACTGGATTTCTTCGATGCCAGCATTAACCGCATCGCCGCGTGGGTTATCGGAACCCGCAATACGATCAAGGCGCTGCTGCGCGCCAAGCTTGAACCGGTCGATCGGCTGAAGCAGGCTGAACTTGAAGGCGATTACACGACCCGCCTGGCTTTGACCGAAGAGTTTAAATCCTATCCGTTCGGAGCGGTGTGGGATTACTACTGCGAACGTTTGGGAGTACCGGTCAGAGAAGAGTGGCTGTCTGAAGTGAAACAGTATGAACAGGACGTATTGCTGAAGCGTTCGCAGGCATGAGAATAGACGGAATGGTCATCGGGTTCATGCCCGAACCGTTGATTATGATCTGACAAGGAGGCTGGGGAGCGTTGAGCGTTCTTGCATTTGATTTGGGAGCAAGCAGCGGCAGGGCGATGCTGGGCCAGCTGAACAGCCGCACCATCGGCGTGACGGAAATTCACCGATTCCCGAACGATCCCGTTCGAATCGGCGACCGCTTTCAATGGGATATCTTACGGATCTACCATGAGATGAAACAGGGCTTGCTCAAGCTGAAGGGGAAACATCGCCTGCCGTCGAGCATCGGCATTGATACCTGGGCGGTAGATTTCGGTCTCCTGGATCGGGGCGGGGAGCTGCTCATGAATCCGTATCATTATCGGGACACGCACACGGATGGCGTGATGGAACAGGTCTTCCGGGAGCTGACGCCTGGAGAAATTTTTGATCGGACGGGAATTCAATTTCTCTCGTTCAATACGATGTACCAGCTTGCTTCGCTCCAACGGAAGAAACCCTATCTGCTTCAAGAGGCTGAGCGATTCTTAATGATCCCCGATTTGCTGCGCTATTTCTTGACGGGCGAGATGGCGAACGAATTCACGAATGCGACCACGACGCAGCTGTATAACCCGCACTCGGCCAGCTGGGATGATCATCTATTGAAATCATTGAAGATCCCTCATGGGTTATTTCATCCAGTGGTTCAACCCGGTACCCATATCGGAGGGTTAAGGCCTGCCGTAACCGAGGAGCTGGGGGTTCCATCCATCCCGCTTTATGCGGTTGCAGAGCATGATACGGCTTCCGCCGTGGTAGCGGTTCCTGCATTGGAGCGGTCGTTCGCCTATTTGAGCTGCGGCACCTGGTCTTTGATGGGGACCGAGGTCGACCAGCCGGTCATTCATGAACGAGCCCGTGAGCTGAACTTCACGAATGAAGGAGGCGCATACGGCACGTACCGGCTGCTCAAGAACATCATGGGGCTGTGGATCCTGCAGGAATGTCAGCGGACCTGGGGGCGGGAAGGGATGTCGTATTCGTATCCCGAATTGGTTCATATGGCGGAATTGGCGCCGGCATTTGCTTGCTTCATCGATCCGGACGATTCCATGTTTCTCCCTGCGGGAGACATGCCGAAACGGGTAAGGGAATATGCGGCCCGAACGAACCAGGGCGTTCCGCAGAACGAGGGCGCGCTTGTGCGCTGCATTATGGAAAGCTTGGCCATGCAATACCGATATGTGCTGGAGCTGACCGAGGAATTGTCCGGACGGAAATTTCAGGGCTTGCATATGGTAGGCGGTGGCATTCATAATGAAACATTATGCCAGTGGACGGCGAACGCCATTGGGAAGCCGGTATGGGCGGGGCCTGCGGAAGGCAGCGCCATCGGCAATATGGCCGTACAGTTCATTGCGCAGGGCCAGCTGTCCGATATATGGGAAGCGCGCGCAGTCATTAGGGAATCCTTCCCGGTCAAGACCTACGAGCCGCAGGATGCTCCCTTATGGGAGGAAGCTTACGGGGTGTTCGGTCAGCGGACCGGGAAGAGATAGAATATACGAACAGTAAGGATGGGCGGTATGATGCTGGTTGCAGAACGATATGAGAAAATAGTACAGTTGGTCAACGAAAGAGGGAGCATCCGCGTCTCCGAGCTGAGTCAGCTCTGCGGCGTAACGGAGGAAACGATTCGCCGCGACCTTGACAGGCTGGAGCAAGCAGGGCGCCTGCGCCGTTCCCACGGGGGAGCGGTTAGCGTGAAGGATCAACCGGAAATTCAGCGGTCTCAGCCGGAAATACCGTATGCTGAACGGGAAATCATGCATGCGCTGGAGAAGCAGCGAATTGCGGAGGAAGCGGTCAAGCGAATCCATCCGAACGACCGCATCCTGCTGGATGCAAGCTCAACCGCGTGGTACATGGCCAAGATCATACCGGACATTCCGATTACCGTGCTGACGAATTCGATTAAGGTGGCCGCTGAGCTGAGCACCAAGGAGCGCGTTCAGGTCATCTCGACGGGCGGGATTCTGGCTCATCGCTCCTTGTCCTTCGTCGGTCCGCTGGCGGAGCGTTCGCTGGAAGCTTATTACGTGGATAAAGCCTTCCTCTCCTGCAAGGGCGTCCACATGGACCGGGGCTTGAGCGAATCCAATGAGCTGCAGGCGAGAATCAAGCAAAAAATGATCGGGATGACGGATGAGACCATTCTGCTTGCCGATGCCAGCAAATTCGGCACGCAGGCTTTTGCGCAGGTCGCCGACCTCGCCGAAGTGAACCTGATCATCACCGACCGGAGATTGACGGAAGAGGAAGCGGCGCCTTATCGGGCGCTGGGTCTTCGAATCGAATCCGTATAAATCAAGTTGCTAGATCATATCAACATGGAATCCCCCCGTTCCGGGGGGTTCTTGCTAGAGGCCGACTCATCGGCCTATCCTGACGATTAGCGGGGTGAAGAGGTTGAAGATTTCATTGTTTGTCACTTGTCTCAGCGATGCCTTGTTCCCGCGGGTAGCTGAATCGATGGCAAGACTGTTCGCAAGGTACGGCGTGCAGCTGGAATTCCCGGAAATCCAGACCTGCTGCGGCCAACCTGCCTACAACAGCGGTTATTGGGAAGAGGCGCGCATTAGCGCCAGGACGATTTTGGACGCTTTTGACGACAGCGACTTTGTGGTGTCCCCTTCGGGGTCCTGCACGTATATGATTCATCATTATCCGGATTTGTTCAAGGACGATCCCGTTTACCTGGATAAAGCGAAAGCGCTTCAATCCAAATGCTATGAGTTTACGCAATTCCTCGTCGACGTGCTGGGCGTGACCGATGTTGGCGCCGTCTATCCGCGCAAGGTAACCTATCATCCTTCCTGCCACGGCAGCCGCCTTCTCGGGGTGAAGGACGAACCGATGAAACTGCTGAGTCACGTCAAAGGGCTGGAGCTCGTCCCTTTGCCGTTTGCCGAGGATTGCTGCGGGTTCGGGGGAACGTTTGCCGTGAAAATGGCGGATATTTCGGGCGCGATGGTAACGGAGAAAAGCGATCATGTGCTGGAAACCGAGGCGTCCGTGCTGGTCGGACTTGACATGGCCTGCCTCATGAACATTGCCGGCAATTTGCGACACCGGGGCGAGAAGGTTCAGGTCAAGCATTTGGCCGAGCTTTTGTACGAGGGGGTGAGCGTGCATGAGCACAGCTGAGACGAAAGCGCAGACGGTGAAGGAGCGTGCGGGTTACGCTCTGAACAATGAATTTCTGCGCAATGCGGTGAAGTTTACGACAGAACGGCTGCGGCTTGGTAAAAAGCTGGCGTCGGAGGAGCATGGGAACTGGGATGCGTGGAGGGAACGGGGGCGCCAGATCCGGCTCCATACCATTGCGCATTTGGATTATTATTTGAATGAGTTTGCCGAGCAGGCCAGGGCGAACGGAGCACATGTCCATTTTGCGGAGACGGCAGAAGAAGCGGTTGCGATCTCCCTGCAGATTGCGGAGCATAAGTCGGCCAAATCCGTCGTCAAATCGAAATCGATGGTGTCCGAGGAGCTGCACCTGAACAAGGCACTGGATTCCATCGGGGTGGAGGCCGTGGAAACGGATCTCGGCGAGTACATCATTCAGCTTGCGGATGAAACGCCTTCCCATATTATAATTCCCGCCATCCACAAAAACCGTTATCAGATCGCAGAGCTGCTGTCCGCGGAGGCGGGCGAAGCGCTGCCGCCGGATACGGCGATTATGGCGGGTTTCGTCCGCATGAAACTGCGCGAGAAATTTCTCGAAGCGGACATTGGCATGACGGGCTGTAATTTTGCCATCGCGGAGACGGGGTCGATGGTCCTGTTCGAGAATGAAGGCAATGCCCGGATGGTGACCACCGTGCCGAAGACGCAGATCACCCTAATGGGCATGGAGCGGATTATTCCTTCATGGTCTGACCTCGAGGTAATGGCAACCTTGCTGCCGCGGTCCGCGACCGGCCAGAAACTGACGGTATACATGTCCGGCATCAGCGGGCCGAAGAGAGAGCTGGATGCCGATGGACCAGACGAAATGCATATTATCATAATTGATAACGGGCGCTCTCTCCAGCTCGGCGATCCGGAATTCCAGGAGCTGCTCAATTGCATACGATGTGGCGCCTGCCTGAATGCTTGTCCGGTATATCGCCATATTGGCGGGCACGCCTATGGAGGCACGTATAGCGGCCCAATCGGTGCCGTATTAACGCCGGCCTTGAACAAAAACGTCGCGGAATGGGACGATATCGCCAACGCATCCAGCCTGTGCGGCGCCTGTTATGAAGCATGCCCGGTCAAGATCCCGCTGCATGACATGCTGGTATCCTTGCGCCGCCGGAAGATTGAAGCCGGACGCGGCGATAAGCTGGAAGCGATGGGGATGAAAGGCTTCTCGGCGGTCATGGGTAATGCCAAGCGTTACCGCAGCGTGGTATCCCTCGGAAAATGGGGTCAGAAGCTGGTCGTGCGGGGCGGCGAGATCCGAACGAGAATCGGTCCTTTGAAGGGATGGAATTCGTACAGGGTGACCCCAAGCCTCCCCAAACATTCCTTCCGTGATCGATGGCCCGAAATGGAGCAGGATATTCGCAGAACCTCGGGGACCATGGATCCTGTAATCGCCGATCGGTTGAGCGAGCGGCTTCGCCAGCAGAAATCCGGAAAGGGGGAGAACGCGCATGACTAACGAAACCGATCGCGGCTGGTTAACCCGTTTAGAAGAACAATCCCGCAGGAAGCAGGAGTTGTTCATGGATGGGATCGCCGCGAAGCTGGGTAGAGATCGGATTCGCTCCGCTCCGGAGCACCCTTTCCGCGGTGCACCGGATTTCTGGAAAGAATTTAATTGGCCGCTCGAGGAGAAAATCACGCAGTTTACCGCGAACTTTGAAGCAGCCGGAGGCCATGTGGTCAGACTGAGCCATCGCGAAGAGGTCACCCGGTTTATCAGGGATAAAGCGATGGAGATGAGCGCGGCTACGATTCTTCGTCAGCAGGAGGACGCGCTGGATCGACTGGGTCTGGAAGAGAGTCTGCCGGATGCGCTGGTTCTTTCCTGGAACGAAGCGGCGGACACGGATTGGAGGGCTGTCGCCGCCAGAGCCGACTTCGGCGTTATCATGGCCGATTACGCTGCGGCTTACACCGGTTCGATTACGGTGAAGTCGGCCCCGCATAAGGGCCGTTCGGTCAGCCTGCTGCCGACCGTGCTGATCGCTATTATTCCAATTGACAGAATGGTTACCCGATTAGGAGAGATTCTCGTTCAGTTCGATCAGGCCGGACGTGAGCAGCTGCCGGCAGGAATCCATTTCATATCGGGTCCGAGCCGTTCCGCCGATATCGAGAACGATCTGACGATTGGCGTTCACGGACCCGGCATCGTATATGCCTTGCTGGTAGATTCTTACGAAGCATAATATTTAATCTTAAACTCAAGATGAGCCCCAAGCCGGGAGCAGTCCGTTGGATGCTCCCGGCTTGGGGCTCATTTAGATTATAGAAATACATAAGTTTTCAGAAAAACTGAAAACTCGATTCACACTATTCCTTCTTCTGTTTCCGTCTTCAGTGAAAGTAGATGGAAAGCTGCTTTTCTTGCGTATATCCTATTTGCCTTTGCGCGTCAGCTCGGCCAGCCGATCCCACTGCTCATGAGTCACTTCCGTTAAGTCGTTGAACTGCCCTGCCCCCTGCAGCCATTCGCCGCCGTCGATGGTGATCACGTCGCCATTAATATAGCCGGCATAATCGGAAATCAGATAGGCGGCGAGATTAGCCAGCTCCTCAGCATCCCCAACGCGCTTGAGGGGGATGCGGTCGATCATTTTCTGTTCCAGTTCCGGCGTAGGGGATAATCTTGACCAGGCGCCTTCGGTTGGGAACGGACCCGGGGCGATGGCTACCTGGCGTATGCCGTATGGTGCCCATTCCACGGCCAGGGAGCGCGTCAGCGCAAGCACGCCTGCTTTGGCAGCCGCAGACGGGACCACGTAGCCTGAGCCCGTAGAAGCGTATGTGGTGACGATGTTGAGCATCGTTCCGCCTTTGCCTTGTTCGATCCAGCGTTTGCCGACCTCCAGGGTGGCATAGAAGGTGCCGTGCAGCACGATGTTGAGCACGGCATCCACAGCCCGAGGAGAAAGGCGCTCCGTGGGGCTGATAAAGTTCCCGGCCGCATTGTTGACAAGCACATCAATGCCTCCGTAATGCTGCTCTGCTGCTTCAACAAGAGCCGAGATTTGCGCAGGGTCGCGAACATCGCAGCTTTTGTACCATACCTCGCAGCCCTTCTGCTTTAATTCCTCAGCGGTCTGCTGCAGCACTTCTTCCCGGCGTCCGCATATGGCGAGCTTTGCGCCCAGCAGCGCGAATTTCTCTCCCATGGCGCGCCCCAGGCCCGTGGCGCCTCCCGTAATCAAAACGACTTTATCGCGAAGCAAATCGTCGGTGAACGGTCCCATCGAAAGTTCCCCTTTCAGGCAGATATGGATTTTCGGATCCTTTGTCCGCGTTCTTTATAGAACAGGCTGCATACATCGTCATGCTTAATGCAACCGCTTACTTTCAGGGTAACATGGTTAGCGAATCCAGTCATCCACTTTGTTTGGTGTGATATGGCGTAAGGGCATACAGTGAACTCCTCCAAAGAAATCGGGCCGTAGCTGAGGCATATGCGCGTTACGCACGTCATCATGGCTCAACTTGATAGGAATGAAAGCGAGCTATCAGTCGATAGTTCGCTTTTTCTATTGAAAATAGGTGCGGATATCAGAGAAGAATGCGGCAACCCGCTTGATCATTAAGGAATCTGCCTTTTTCAGTTTCAGAATGCCCTTGCTTGGTTAGGTTAATTAGAAATGCTGGTTAAAACGATACATAGTCGTAAATTCTACATCTTATACATCACACTGCCACCAGACCCTGGGATTATGATTACATCACGAGATGAGGAAGCTGACATGATTCTAAAATCACTGACGGAGCGGTTGATCCTTAAGACGATTACGGGCAGTCTTTCCGTGGATATAACGAACCTGGATACAGATTCAAGAGAAATCCGGCCAGGCGGCATGTTCGTCTGCGTTCCGGGATTTCACGTAGACGGCCACGATTACGCCGAGCAGGCGATACGAAACGGGGCTGTAGCCATCGTGGCCGAGCGGGAGCTTTCGGGACTGTCTGAAAACGTTACACTGATAACCGTACCGGACACCAGAAGAATCCTGCCGATTCTCGCAAACGCTTTTTATGGCGATCCTACGCAGCGTTTGAAATTGATCGGGATTACCGGGACGAACGGCAAGACAACGACGACTCATATGGTAGATCAAATACTTAACGACGCCCGCCGCAAAACAGGGATCATCGGCACCTTGTATATGAAAATCGGAAATCATGCGGAGAAGACGCTGAATACAACGCCGGATACGATCCAGCTCATGCGTTATTTTCATACGATCATCTCGCATGGCGGAGAATACGGTGTTCTGGAGGTATCTTCGCACGGATTGGATATGGGAAGGGTGCGCGGATGCGATTTTCAGACCGTCGTCTTCACGAATTTATCGCATGATCATCTGGACTTTCATCAGACAATGGAGAGCTATCGCAATACGAAGGAGCTGCTGTTCGCCCAGCTGGGCAACAGTAACCGTGACATGCTGAAGAAGGCCGTCTTGAACGCTGACGATGATGCATCCTCTTATTACGTTAAACGCACATCCGCCCAGATCATAACCTATGGCATTCAGAATCAGGCGGACGTCCGGGCAACGCACATTCATCACACAAGGGAAGGCTGCGCCTTTCATGCAGAAACGCCTTGGGGAAGCAGCGAAGTTAATCTGAAGGTGCATGGAGCACACAACATTTACAACGCGCTGGCCGCCATGACGACCTGCCTGCTGGAAGGGATACCGCTGGAAGAAATCCGCGAAAGTTTGGGACAATTTGCAGGGGTTCATGGCCGGTTTCAAGAAATACAAACAGGACGCCGTTTTGGCGTGGTGGTCGATTATGCGCATAATCCGGACGGTCTTAAGGCAACCTTGCAATCCGCCAAGGCCATTACTTCAGGCAAAATGATATGCGTGATGGGCTGCCGGGGCGAGCGGGACCGATCGAAACGGCCGATCATGGCCGATATTGCAGCTTCGTATGCGGATTATGTATTGTTCACGGCCGACAATCCGTTCTCGGAGGATCCGGAGCAGATCATGGCCGAGATGCTGGGCGGCTTAACTTCCCGCGAATCGGTAAACTGGGAGGTTGTCTTAGATCGCAAAGAAGCGATTCAACGCGCAGTGGAAATGGCCGGTGACGAGGACAGGATTATTATAACCGGACGAGGGCACGAAACCCGTTATGTTACGGGCAGCCGGATCGAATCGTTTAGCGATGAGGATATCGTGATGAGTTCTTTGCAGGGCATAGAGCAGGACATCCTGATGATGACACCGGAACCCTAAACAAACCTGGGAGGTGCTGGATTTGAAACGAAAGACGTTCGGCATGATGTTTACAGCAGCGCTGCTGCTACTTGCTGCTTGTACAAGCCAGTCGTCCCCTTCGGCGAACGAAGGAACGCAGGAGGAGAGGCGGGAAGCGACTCCGGATTCATCCTATCAGGTGCTTGCCGAGCAATTGAGAACGCCTTGGTCCATCGATTTTGACGGCGAGACAATTTATATCAGCGAGCGGGAAGGGAATATCGTTCAGATCAAGGACGGCACATTGAACAGACAATCGGTACATACCGAGAAGCCGGTTTCGCATCAAGGAGAAGGGGGATTTCTGGGTTTTGCATTAACTCCTGATTTTCAGGATTCCGGAAAAGCCTTCGCCTATCATACCTATGATCAGGGTGGAGCGCTCATGAACCGGCTGGTCCTGCTGGAGTTGAAGGGAAACCAATGGACAGAGTCCCAAGTCTTCCTTGAGTCCATTCCCGGCTCCAACGTCCATAATGGCGGCAGAATCGCGATTGGTCCCGACGAGATGCTCTATGTTACGACGGGAGATTCGGGCGAGGGTGAGCTTGCGCAAAATCAGGAGAACCTGGCAGGCAAAATATTGCGATTAACGCTGGACGGGAAAGTCCCAGCGGACAATCCGACGGCTGGTTCCTACGTCTATACGTTAGGGCATCGGAATTCGCAGGGCCTGGCCTGGAATTCGGATGGGGATTTCTACAGCTCGGAGCACGGGCCTTCCGGCACGCCGGGCGGACACGATGAGATTAATGAAATCAAGGCCGGCAGCAACTACGGCTGGCCCGAAATTTATGGCGATGATACGATGGAAGGCATGAAACTCCCGCTTTACCATAGCGGCGAAACGGCAATTGCTCCTTCCGGCATCGCTTTTGACGAGCAGGACCGCTTGTACGTGGCGACCCTTCGGGGACAGAAGCTGTACCGGTTTCAGCCGGAGAAAGACGCGCTCGAGACCGTACTGGAAGGCGAAGGCCGATTAAGAGACGTTAAAGTCCATAACGGCAAAACCTATGTCATTACCAACAATACCGATGGCCGGGGCGTGCCGTCCGATCAGGATGATCGACTGCTTGTACTGGAATAATTCCGAGAAACATACATGACTCGTGATTCAAGAGAATAGGATAGGACAAGTGCTATAAGAAAAACGTCTATCGACGTACTTTCTCAGAAGACAGACCGCATATAGCGGAGGTTTTCTTGCGAGATAAGGTGGGTAAGCCTCTGAAGTTTATACTTTCTTATCTCTTAACAAAAAAAGGACTCCTTCCCGTATGGAAGGAGCCTGAAGTGGCAATAACAGATATTATGTTTGTTTGGCTTCAGCTTGCTTTCGGATCCGGTACACGCATTTCTTATCGCCTTTGGCAAGACATTCGGTACGTTCCACATCCGCTTCCAGCAAGGATTGAAACAGATCAAGCTCGCAGCGGCATGCATGCTGGTACCGGTTGGCTACCTGGGAAATCGGGCAGTTCAGTTCTTCAAGCACATATTCTTCATCCGTGACTTTTTGGTAATCCACCATATATCCGTTGTCATTCTGAATCTGGGCAAGGGCCGCAACCCGATCTTCGAGAGTTTCGGCTTTTACCGTCGGCGTGTACTTGTTCAGCAACGTGTCTTTGCGCTTGTCGAACAGTAAGGATATCATTTCGTCACCAGCTTCGTCCTGGAGCTCGTTAAGCAGATCGAGGGCAAGCGAATGATAGTTCTTAGGGAAAAAATCCTCTGCAGATTCGGTAAGACTGTATAGGGAGACGGGTCTTCCCATCGGCTGCTTCACGGTTCTGTACGTGATGTACCCTTCATTCTTCAAGCTCTCCAGATGGCGACGGACGGCCATGCCTGTAATGCCCAGTGCCTCGGTTATGGATTTCGTGCTGAGTTCACCATTTATTTTCAACATTTGCATGATATACTCGCGGGTGCTGTATGCAACTTCTTGATCCACTATAATCACCGCCTTGTTTCTCGATGAATGCTTTCTTTTGCAACAAAAAAGGTTAAAAAGCAATATGTCTCATCTTATGTCTTTACCTTCTATAAGTCAACCGGAATGGCCGTTTTCGAGGCTGTTCTCTCGCGGTTTGTTGACAACTGGCATGATTAACCACATAATTATGATATATTTTAGTATAAAAAGTATAGAAACCAAGCAATGGATGAGTAATGGGCTTTTTGTAATGATAGTGCGTCATAGAATTTAAAAGATTCTTATAACACTTGGGAAGGTGGAATCACGGATGTATGTTATCGGCTCAGCTTGTATCGAAGAGAAGGCGGGAGAATGCGTTGACGTTTGCCCTGTGGATTGTATAGAAGAAGGAGATGACCAGTTCTACATCGATACCGATATTTGCATCTCCTGCGGGGCTTGCGAAGCGGCTTGTCCGGTGGCGGCCATCTTCTATTTTGAGGATCTGCCGGAAGACCAGAAGCATTATTTCGATAAAGCGGTTGAATATTACAAAAACAAGTAGGGCGCTCGGGCGCTCCGGTTTGAGTCTATCCGCTCTGTTGTCCGTCCGTTTCCGGTAATGGATTAGGCAAGGTAGAAACGGACTCCCAAAGGATCGGTGCGCTCCGGTTTGAGTCTATCGAGTGCTCCGGTTTGAGGCTATCCGCTCTGTTGTCCGCCCGTTTCCGGAATGGAAATAGGCAGGGTAGAAACGGACTCCCAAAGGATCGGCTATCCTCAAACCTCCGCTGGTGGGAAAGATTAAAAGACTAAAGATAAGAGATAAGATAAGAGATTAAAGATTAAAGATTAGAGATTGAAGTTTGGAGCGAGCGATTAAATCTATAAGTTATGTGTATCAAAACAAAGCGGTTAAGATCAATAGCGTGCAAAATAGAGCGACTTGAACTGCGTTCATGCTTCGATCTATACATAAGCCATCCGGGATATCGAGGCCCCCTCGAATTAATTTCTCGGGTGGTTTAATTCGTTTTAGGCGGATGATGCAACGAAGTCCCTAGTGATCTGGGTGAATACTAAAAATATCATAATTTACTGCTCTTAAAGCCATTCGGGATGAAGAATGTTCCAATCATTCTTTTCTCGGGTGGCTTTATTGTTAGGGTGAAACGACGTTGTTACCTACATTTTAGGAGATTTTACGTCATGTTCATGTCATGTTGTGCGTGATAGGCGGCCATCTGTATGTATGCAGGAGATTGAATTTCTTTCGTAAAAAAGTGAAATGCTTACATTTCCAGAATCAAAAAAATAATTATTTAAATGTGTCATATATATTGACACTTTTACAAAACACGTTTTATTATTAATATCACTGGAGAATAAAAATATTAAAACTGATATTAATCACTGTTTTTTGATGATTTCGGATCTTTTTACTTGGAAAATTGATCTAATTAATCTACTGGTGAAATTAAATAGGGGATGTCTTCATGAAAAAGCATGATCAAGACTTTATGAAGCGGCAGAACAGACTCACAGTATTTCAAATCATCAAGAATGAACAGCCGATTTCAAGAGCCGTCATTGCCAAACAGACGGGCATGAGTCCGACAACGGTCAGCCGGATCGTATCGGAGCTGACGGAGGAAGGATACGTTCACGAAACGGAAGAGCAGGCCTCGGCCGGCCGCGGAAGAAAGTCTTCCTTAATAAGGCTGCTGGATACGGCGGTCATCTCGATCGGCGTCGAGCTGGATCGGCATCAAGCCCATATCGGATTCATTGATGTTCAGGGTAACGTATTGTGCAGCGGAAGCTTTTCAAGATCATCCGATGAAACGGCGGATGTCACGGTAACCCGGATTGCGGAAACCATTGAAGAGTTGATCGCCGAATGCGATATCGACCGAAGACGGGTGGTGGGCATTGGCGTTGGACTTCCGGGCATCATCGATGTCGACGCCGGCATCGTCAATTTTTCGGTACAGCTGGGATGGAAGAATGTGAGCCTTGCTGAGAGGCTCAAGGAACTAACCGGGCTTCAAGCTGTCGTGGACAATGAGCTGAAGGTAAAGGCGTTGGCGGAGCAGCTCAAGGGTTCGGCCTACGGCTCCAACCGTACGGTGCTCCTGGGCTTCGGCAATGGCGTCGGATCGGCGCTCATTCTGGAGGGGGAGATTTACCGCGGGGTGACGAACAGCGCCGGGGAGATCGGTCACACGACCGTCGACCCTGAAGGCATGATGTGTGACTGCGGGAAAGCCGGATGCCTCCAAACGTATATCAATATACCGTCCTTGTTGTCGGAGGCCAGCAAAATCAAACCCGTCCGCACGATCGAGGAGCTGTTCGCGGAGAGGCGGGCCGGAACGCGCTGGGCTAGCTATTTGATCGACCGGGCCCTGGCCTACATGGCGATTACGATCAATAACGTCGTCAGCATGTACAATCCGGACAGCGTCATTTTGAGCGGCGAGTTTCTGGACAAGTTTCCCGAAGTGTACGAGGAGATCACCAACCTGTGTTACTCGCAGTACATCTGGGAACCGCTTCAAGATTCCTTTTCGATTGTTCGCTCGGAGCTTCACGAGCATGGGGTCATCATCGGGTCGGGGCTTGTCGCACAGGATCGTTACTTTCAATTGAATTAATTCATCTGGAGATCGGGGGAGCATGAACATGGGATTTGTGCCATTGGTAGAGGAATATCGCGGGAACGTATTGGAGAACGTGCACTACGGCGCGATCAGCGTCGTAGACGAGAACGGAAAGGTTGTATACGCAGCGGGCGATCCGCATCATATGACCTTTCTAAGATCGGCGGCCAAGCCTTTCCAGGCAATTCCGGTAATGAAACGCCGGATTGACGAAGTGTACGGACTAACGGGGGAAGAAACGGCCTTGTTCGCCGCCTCCCATCGGGGCGAGCGATTCCACATTGATGCCTTGGAATCCATTCTGAAGAAAACCGGCATTCGGGAAGAGGACCTTCACTGCTGCGCGACTTATCCATTGAACGAGGATGCCAAGGCGCAGCGCCATCGCGATCATGAGGAGAAGCGCAGAATCTTCCATAACTGCTCCGGTAAGCACAGCGGCTTGATTGCCCTATGCAAGCATATGGGCTGGGACGAGAACACGTATTACAAGCCGGAGCATCCGGTTCAGCAAGAGATCCTCGAGACGCTGGCTTATTTTGCCGAGGTTCCGGTTTCCTCGATTCCGCAAGGCATCGACGGCTGCGGACTTCCCATCTTCGCGCTTCCTCTGGATCGCATCGGGTATTCCTTCCTCAAGCTGGCATGCCCGGATTTGATCGAGGATCCAGAGACTGCAGAAGCAGCAGCCAGAATGGCGAAGCTGATGAACGAGTATCCGGATATCATTGCAGACACCAAGTTTGTGTGTTCAGCTCTGCTCCGGGACCACAACCTGACAGCCAAGGGCGGCGCGAAGGGCGTGTACGGCATCGGTCTTCGGAAAGAACGCTTGGCGATCTCGCTTAAAGTATCCGACGGCTCCGAGCAGGTATGGCCATGCATCATCGCTTCCATCCTGGAGCGTCTCGGCTACAGCGATCAGTCTACGATTGACCGGTTGTATGAGCTGGTTCCGAATGCGATTTTCAACGATGGGGGCACGCTTGTCGGTGAACGGCGCGCCGTGTACGAATGGAATGCTTAAACGGTGAGGAACTCAAAGCGGCAGGCAGGCTGTTACATGCCGAAGCGGCGAGTGAATCTATAGATATTCATTACATCAAAGGGGGAGTAAAACAATGAGATTCAAAGGTAGAACATGGTCACTGCTCATGCTGCTGCTCGCATTTACGATTGTTGCGGCAGGCTGCGGAGGAAACAGCGGAAGCGGCAAAGGGGCAAGTGAAGGCGGCGGCGAAAGCAAGCCGGTGACAAAAGATAACAAAGATGTTGTCATTGCGATTAACGCCAACTTCATCACGCTTGACCCTCACAATGCCGGAGACACGCACTCCATTTCCGGTGCTCGCACGATGTATGAAGGTTTGATGGGCTTCAACGAGAAAATGGAACTCGTTCCCGTGCTGGCTGAAGACTACAAGATCAGCGAAGACGGCCTGACGTACACATTCAATCTGCGCCAGAACGTCAAGTTCCATGATGGGACGGATTTCAATGCTGAAGCGGTAAAAGCCAATCTGGATCGCATCATGGATGAAAAGAACAACCTGAGAATGCGCAAGAGCTTCTCAACAGTAGCCGATGTTCAAACTCCGGATGAACACACCGTTGTCATCACCCTTAGCCAGCCGTATAACGCTTTCTTGAACAAGACGGCCATGGCGCTGATGATCAGCCCGAAGGCTCTTAAGGAAAGCGCCGACATCACGAAGAACCCAGTAGGTACGGCGGCTTACAAATTCAAGGAATGGATTCAAGGCGACCGCCTTGTCGTTGTGAAGAATGAAGATTACTGGCAAGAAGGACTTCCGAAGGTGGACAGCATTACGTTCAAACCGGTACCGGAGAACGGTTCCCGGATCGCGATGCTGAAAACGGGCGAAGCGGACTTCATCTATCCTATGCCGACAGAGCAAGTGTCCGAAGTAGAAGGCGATTCCAATATCGTCATCGATAAGACTGATTCTACGATCGTGCGTTATATCACGCTGAATACGATGAAGAAGCCTTACGACGATCTGAAGGTTCGTCAAGCCATCAACTATGCCATCGATAAAGATGCTTACATTAAAGTCGTTAAATCCGGACTGGGTTCGAAGCTGACTTCTTCCATGTCCTCCATGACCCAGCACTACTCCGAGCAATCCGGTTATGATTATGATCCGGAGAAAGCCAAAGCCCTTTTGGCTGAAGCAGGATATCCAGATGGATTCGAAGCTGAGATTTGGGGAGAGAATGATTCCGAAACGGTAAAAGGCATGCAGTTTATTCAGCAGCAGCTTGCCCTCGTCGGAATCAAAGCTGAACCGAAGTCGATGGAAGGTGCAACCCTGTCCGATCAGATTAACTCGGCTACGCCGGAAAACGCGAAAATTCAAATGTGGTACGTAAGCTGGTCTCCTTCGTCTGGCGATGCCGACGGCGCGACAAAAGGTCTGTTCAGCAGCGAGTTCTTCCCGCCAGCGGGTTCCAACACCGCTTACTACAAGAACGACAACGTTGACCAATGGATCAAAGATGCTAACGCATCCGTCAAAGCTGAAGATGCCAAAGAAATCTATGCAAACATCCAAAAACAAATCTGGGAAGATGCTCCTTGGGCATTCCTCGGAGTCGATCAGGTCATCACGGGCAAACGTGCTTACCTTGAAGGCGTGAAGGCCCTACCGGACGGATCGATCAGCGTGATCAACGCAGAAGTCAAATAATCAGGCAGCGAAGAGCTTGCTAAACGTATACCTTGTGGTGGGCCGCCTCTTGAATCAATAAGGAAGCGGCCCATCGTATTTTAAAAGCTGGCATGTTGAAAGGAGGCACATCCTTTGGGAAGATATGCAATTCAGAGGCTGCTGGGTGTAATCCCGCTGTTGTTCGTTGTATCCATCCTTGTATTTATGTTCATTCACCTGATTCCTGGAGATCCGGCACGACTTGTTGCAGGTAAGGATGCCACCCTTGAGGAGATCAACGGGATTCGAGAGCAGCTAGGCTTGAACTTGCCGCTATGGCAGCAGTATGTAAACTACATGAGTGATCTGTTGAAGGGTGACTTGGGTGTATCCGTTACTTCCGGCTTACCGGTGACGGACATGTTGGAAAGCCGCTTTTTCCCGACGATTGTCCTGACCTTTACCAGCCTTGGCTGGGCACTGGTCATTGGTCTGATTATTGGTATCATATCTGCCGTCAACCGCGGCAAGTGGCCGGACTATCTCGGAATGTTGACTGCGATATCCGGTATTTCCCTGCCAGGCTTCTGGCTTGGTCTTGTCCTGATTCAAATTTTCTCCGTGGAGCTGGGCTGGTTCCCTACAGGAGGCGTCGACAGCTGGCAATCCTATATTTTGCCTTCCTTTACGCTGGGAGCGGGGATTATGTCCATGCTGGCGAGATACTCCCGTACTTCGATGCTAGAAACGATGCGCGAGGATTATGTCCGGACGGGACGGGCGAAGGGTCTGCGGGAATTCGTCGTTGTCGGAAGACACGCGCTGCGCAACTCCCTGATTCAGGTCGTGACCGTAGCGGGCCTTCAGTTCGGATTTTTGCTGGGCGGCTCGGTTATGGTCGAGACGGTGTTCAGTATTCCCGGCATGGGGCGTCTCTTGGTAGATTCCATCGCGTTCCGGGATTACACCGTGATTCAAGCGCTTCTATTGCTGTTCGCAGCTGAATTTATCCTGATAAACCTGATTGTTGATTTATTGTACGGTGTACTGAATCCAAAAATCCGGTATGCATCGAAATAGGAGGGGGAACCCATGAGCGACAATTCAACAGTGACGGTCCATTCCTCCGCGCCGGAGGATATGCTTGCAAAGAGCCAGGCAACTGGCAAATTCAGAGCGTTTACAACTAAATTCATGAAGCAAAAGCTTGCCGTAATATCAAGCGGATTTATCTTGTTACTACTTGTGCTGGCGGTGATCGGTCCGCATATCGTTCCGTATCCTCCGAATGAGCCGAACTATGATGCGATGATGCAAGGCCCGTCGGCTGCTCATTGGGCAGGTACGGATGAGTACGGCCGTGATATTATGAGCCGCTTGATTGACGGAACAAGGTTGACCATGGCGGTCAGTTTAAGCGCTGTTTTTATATCCGCAATTCTCGGTACGATTCTTGGTCTGATTAGCGGCTACTATGGCGGGTGGCTGGATCGCCTCATCATGCGGGGCAGTGACGTCATGTTCTCGTTCCCTGACCTGCTGCTGGCCATCGGTATCGTGGCGATACTGGGGCCGGGCTTATCCAATGTAGTCATCGCGGTGGCGGTCTTCGGGACCCCGTCGTTTGCCAGAATCATTCGAAGCGTGACGCTCTCCGCAAAGGAATCTTTATATGTAGAGGCAGCACGGTCCATGGGTGCCAAGCATAACCGGATTATCTGGAAACATATTTTCCCCGAGACGGTTCCCAGCATTATCGTCAACGTATCGATGAGAATCGGCGGCGCCATACTGGCGGCTTCCTCGTTAAGCTTTCTCGGCCTCGGGGCCAAGCCGACGGAACCGGACTGGGGCGCCATGCTCAGCATGGGTCGGGACTACTTGAGTATTGCACCCCATATCGTATATTACCCGGGGCTTCTCATATTCCTGACCGTGCTCGCATTCAACCTGATCGGTGACGGACTGAATGATGCCCTTGATCCGAAGACGAAAAACTAATAGGGGGGATAGATCGTGACGCAAACATTGCTTGAAGTTAAAGGTCTCAAAACCGAATTCAAACGCGATGGCTCATCGGTGCTTGCCGTAGCAGGCGTGGATTTTCACATCAATAAAGGCGAAGTGCTCGGGCTCGTGGGTGAATCCGGATGCGGCAAAAGCGTGACCTCCCTGTCCATCATGAGGCTTCTTAAAGACACGCCCGGCCGAATATCCGGGGGCTCGGTAAGCTTTGAGGGCAAGGATCTCGTACAAATGTCGGAAAAAGAAATGCGCCGCTATCGCGGAAACGAGCTGGCCATGATCTTCCAGGAGCCGATGACGTCGCTGAATCCCGTCCTTCGGATCGGGAAGCAACTGGAGGAAGCGATTATGCTGCACTTGGGATACGGCCGCAAAAAAGCGCGGCAGCATGCCATCGATTCGCTCAAACTCGTTGGCATTCCGCGGGCGGACGAGGTCGTGGACGACTATCCGCACCAATTGTCCGGCGGCATGCGCCAGCGGGTCATGATTGCGATGGCGATGTCGTGCAATCCGAAGCTGCTGATCGCGGACGAGCCGACTACCGCCCTGGACGTTACGATTCAGGCTCAAATCCTGGATCTGATGAATCGGCTCAAGACGGAACAGGAAATGGGCATGCTGCTCATTACCCATGACCTTGGCGTTGTGGCTGAAATGTGTGACCGGGTGGTTGTCATGTACGCTGGCCGGGTCGTCGAAGAGGCGACGGTCGAGGAATTGTTTGAGAACCCTCAGCATCCGTACACCAAAGGACTCATTAATTCGGTCCCCAAGCTTAGACAAAAGGTGCGCCGCTTGGAATCCATTCCCGGGAATGTGCCGGATCTGCGGAATATGCCGCAAGGCTGCAAATTTGCTCCGCGGTGTCCGTTTGTCATGGAGCAGTGCCTCTCCCGGGAGCCGGAGCTTCTCCCCGTAGTAAATGAAGAACATCGCAAAAGCCGCTGCTGGCTGACACAGGAAGGTCATTCGAAGGGAGGAGAAACCGCATGAAAGAAACACCTTTATTAGAAGTAAAAAACTTGCAGAAATCATTCACGGTGAAAAAAGGGTTCTTCGGTACGTCCAAGCAGCTCCGTGCCGTGGATGGCATCTCCTTCGCAATCCATAAGGGCGAGACCTTCAGCCTGGTTGGCGAGAGCGGCTGCGGCAAATCGACGACCGGCCGGCTGGTGACCCGACTGCTGACGCCGAATAGCGGCGAAGTGATTTTTAACGGAACCGACATTAGCGGATACAACGAGAATCAGATGCGTCCGCTGCGCAAAGACATGCAGATGGTCTTTCAGGATCCGTACGCTTCCCTTAATCCAAGAATGAAAGTCAAAGAGCTCGTAGCGGAACCCTTGTTGATTCATACCAAGCTGAGTTCCAAAGAGCGCGATAAACTGGCTTGCGAGCTGTTGGAAACGGTCGGTTTGAACAGCTTCCATGCCGAACGCTTCGCCCATGAGTTCAGCGGCGGGCAGCGCCAGCGCATCGGCATTGCCCGAGCCTTGTCCGTGCGCCCCAATCTGATTGTAGCCGACGAGCCTGTATCGGCACTGGACGTATCCATTCAATCCCAGGTATTGAACCTGCTGCAGGATCTTCAGGAAGAATACGGCCTGACCTATCTGTTCATCTCCCATGATCTCAGCGTGGTAGAGCATATCAGCGACCGGATCGGCGTTATGTATCTGGGCGCGCTCGTGGAGACGGCCGATAAGGATACGCTGTACGATCGCCCGCTTCATCCTTACACGCAAGCGCTGTTGTCGTCGGTGCCGGTTCCGGATCCGAAGCAGAAGAAGGAACGGATCATTCTAAAGGGGGATCTGCCGAGCCCGGTCAATCCGCCGACAGGCTGCCGATTCCATACCCGCTGTCCTTCCTGCATGGAAGTATGCAAAAAGATTACGCCTGTATACCGTGAGATTGAGCCGGGACATCAGGTGGCTTGCCATTTATATGACGAAGAAATCATGAAGAAGGCGTAACAGACCGCGATTTTCTCATAAAAGGAGGTAAGGGCTCGATATGAACATTACCATCGATGAAGTTCAGCTGGCAGATACTTCGATCTATGCGGTTTATGAGGGTGAGGAGTCTCATTACCGCGTAACGGAATCCCGGAAGCAAAGCAAGACGCTGACCTGGTTCTATGGACGTTCCGAGCACGAGTCGGACGATCTCGTTGCCGGAATGGGGCAACGTTCGAACCTCACTTCGGAGCAAGTGCGAAGAACGGGCGCTTCGGCCGCGAGAGCGCTGCTCAAGGAGAATAAATCAAGCGCCGTGCTGATCCGACCGGCAGCCCGCGATGTCGGGGTAACTCCAGGTATCTCGGCGGAGGAAGAGCTCCAAGCGTGGCTGGAAGGCTGGCTGTACGGATTGTATCAATTCAATAAGCATCGCGGGGTTACGGCCAATCTACAGGCCCTGTCTCTTCATCTTCGACAAGATGATTGGGAAGGGCTTTCCCGTGAAGATATGGAAGCCGTCATCCGGACGGCGGAAATCCGGATCGAAGGAACGCAGCTCACCCGAGACTTGGTGAATGAATCACCCGAGACGTTAAATCCGGAGGCGTTTGTTGCGGTCGTTGAGGATCGTTTCAAAAAAGCGCCCGTAGACCTTCATGTATACCGCGGTCAAGAGCTTCACGACCGGCAGATGAACGGACTGATCGCCGTGGGTGCCGGCAGCAAATACGAGCCTGCCATGATCGAGATTTCCTACAATGGAGCGGAATCCGGGAAGGAATACCCTCATATCGTGCTTATCGGCAAAGGCGTTACCTTTGATATGGGCGGCATGAACGTTAAGATCGGCCGAGACATCAGCGATGCCCGCATGGATATGGGCGGCGCAGCCGCCGTCGTGGGCGCCATGGATATACTGGTATCGCGGAAATCTCCGGTACGGGTTACGGCATTGATCGCCGTAGCGGATAATTTATCGGGGCCGGATGCGATGCTTCCTTCTTCCGTCGTTCACTATCCGAACGGCTTGAGCGTTCAGGTGGCGAATACTGATGGGGAAGGAAGATTGATCATTGCGGACGCGCTGCTGCACGCGGCCCATCTTAACGCAGACAAGGTGATCGATATCGCAACTCTTACCGGCAATGTCGGTGCGGCATTGGGCTTGGAAATTGCCGGCATTTGGGGCGATCAAGAGATAACGGCCGATTTGGTTGAGATCGGGGAGCGCAACGGAGAGCGCTTATGGCCCATGCCGCTGATGGACGAGTATGAATCCGAGCTTAGAAGCGATTATGCCGACCTGAGGAATGTCGGCACGTCGACTTTGGCAGGTGCCATAACGGCTGCGTTGTTTATCCGCCATTTTGTGGCGGAGACCATGAAATGGGTGCATATCGATATGGCAGGCACGGTCCAGTATAAACGGGAATTCCCTCACTCCGCGGCAGGGGCTACCGGCTATGGAGCCAGGCTGCTGGCGGACTATGTGGAGAAGCAGTTTCGCCCTGCATAAGCGAACCAACGACAGTAAGGAGTGAAGAACATGCTGCTTGAAATTATCGCAACATGCGTGGACGATGCCATCACAGCCGAGAAGAATGGCGCGGACCGTCTGGAATTGATCACGGCGATCACCGAAGGCGGGCTCACGCCGGGCATCGGTCTCGTGGAAGAGGTCGTGAAAGCCGTTCGGATTCCGGTCCATGTGATGGTAAGGCCCCATAGCAGATCCTTTGTGTATAACGCGCTGGATATAGCAACCATGGTTGCGGAGGTTAAGGCGATCCGCAAGGCGGGTGCGGCTGGCGTGGTCCTTGGCATGCTGACTCCGGAAGGAAAGATCGACGAGGCCGCCTTGGCCCAAATGCTGGAATGGACGGGCGATATGCAGGTGACATTCCACCGGGCTTTTGATGAATTGGAGGATCAATTCGAAGGGCTGCGTACATTGCAGAAATATCCGGCCGTCACCCGCGTCTTGACGTCGGGAGGACCGCAGCCGGCACCGCAAGCGATCCCGAGGATTCGCGAGCTTGTGGAACAAGCCGCAGGCACCGGGCTTAAGATTTTGGCCGGGAATGGCCTGAAGTGGGAAATCATACGCGATTTCATCGACCAGACCGGCGTGAGCGAGGTTCATTTCGGCTCAGCTGTCCGGTATGGCCGATCAGGGCTGAAGCCCATTGATCCGGTTGAACTGCGATCCTTGGCTGACAGCTTACATCAATAGAAGTAGCAAACCTATCGGAAACAGGTGAACAAAAATTGCAAACCGAATTGAATAAACAGCAAGAATTTGTGGTTGGCGTTGACCTTGGGGGTACGAAGATCGCGGCAGCGCTCTTTGATTCCGAAGGACAGCTGCTGAACCGGGAGCAAATGGAGACAGCCGGAGCGCGTACGGCCGAGGAAGTGGTCGCGAGAATTACGAACATGATTCGCAGCGTGTCGGGCGGCCACCCGCTTCGAGGCGTAGGCATGGCTTCGCCGGGAACGGTTAACAGCCGGGAGGGCATTGTCATTCACGGCACGAATTTGCCGGAATGGACCAACGTCCCTCTCAAAGCCTGGATGGAACGAGATCTGAATACGGAAGTACAAGTGCTGAATGATGCCAATGCAGCCGCATGGGGCGAATATGTAAGAGGTGCCGGCCGAGGGTCGACGAACATGGTTTACGTGACGCTCAGCACAGGCATCGGTTCAGGCATCGTGCTGGATGGCAAGCTGTTTCTGGGCAGCAATTCCTTTGCAGGGGAGCTTGGGCATCATATCATTGATCCTAGCGGTCCGCAGTGCAATTGCGGCAGCCATGGCTGCTGGGAGGTGTTTGCTTCAGGAACGGCCATCGGCCTGGCAGCATCCCAGCGGATGCTTACCCAGACCAGCGTTATTTCTGAACTGGCCGCAGCCGATGGAGGCGTGAACGCCAGGCATGTATTCGAGGCTAAACGTCTTCATGACCCCGTCGCAGTGGAGGTCATCGATCGTGCCGTCTATTACATGGCGCTTGGACTGGTTAACGTCATTCACAGCTTCAACCCCGATCGCATCGTGGTTGGCGGGGGTGTGAGCAGAGCAGGCGAGCTTCTTTTCCCGCAGCTTCGGGAAATGACGGATAAGCTGGTCATGCCGTCCTATCTAGGAACCTACGAGATCGTTCCTGCGGGACTGCGGGACGATGTTGGCCTGGTGGGAGCCGCAGCCTTGTTCCAATAATATATTCGTAAGAAAAGGCAACAAAAGCCGCCCTCAAGGGCGGCTTTCTGATTATTCATGAAGAGAGCGGGAAACGGAGCGATCATATTTGCGTAAGCGAAGTCCGTAACTTGTGACAGGTGATAGGCGTAAACCGTAAGCCGTCATCCGTTTTCACTGGAGTCGAGTTTTTGGTTTCCTATTAGGTTTGTTTGTATCCGACAAACAATAAGCGGTTGCCCGCACTTTCCCGCCCGCCGACGGAAGCCGCCGGCTCCAAACCCGCACGCGAGGCGGCCTGCAGGCTTGGAGCCGGCGGCTTCCGCTATTCCATGTATTTTGATGCGTCGAACGTAATCATGCTCGTATGGTTGGCATGCTCGATCAGTGAGGAGAGCCTGGTCACTTCGCGTTCCTTCTTGCGCGCCTGCGCCTGATAAGCTTCCGGATCGTATAAGGCCACGTTAAACAGCGTTACGGCGCCATCTCCGCTTCCCCGGCCGCTCTGGCGCTCCAGCTTCTTGCGGGAGCCGAGATGGGCAAGCTGTCCGATATCGCTGCGCATTTGTTTGGCGAGCTCGATCGCCTCCATGATGGTCATGTCGGAGCCGTTCCAACTAATGGTCTGCGTCGTGTTGGAGATTGCCATCAGCAGATCCAGCTTTCTGTAATCCGCTGCGGCGGCTTCGATCTCTTCCGTAATGGCATCCACGCTGCGTGCAGGATACTCCGCCGTTTCCCCTTTTTCAATGATCGTGCTGCTGTTGTTCAAGCGTTCCGACATCAGTTGATTCATGAGACGGTTGATTGCTGCCCGGACTGCCAAAGCTTCAGCCATCGTAATTTGACTCATAAGCGAAGGATCACCTCTTTGATTTCTTGTCTGAATATGTAAACGTTCCGAACTGCAAAAAAGTTGCATGCCCATTAACAAAACGTCGCCGGAGGTTCGATGGAGTGTTACATAATTGTCATGAGTATACGAGATGGCATAATGAAAAAACATGAAAATTTTCAGCCTATACGACATTGATTAACATATAGTGATAGATTTCTAGGATATTATTGACAGCATCCTTGCTTGTATACTATATTAAGAGAAGGTTACAAAATGTTAATGAATTTTGCCGAATTTCGTTTGTGAAAACGGGGGAACCGTCTTGGGTGAATTATTCTTGTACCATAGAGAGTATAGGGAACCTTCAACCGAACCCTTAGCTAACTCCGTAGGCATCGAAGGAGAGAACGTATTTTGAAGAAATTTGTCATCACATTGCTTGGGTCTGCAATTATTTTTTCTTCTGGTGCCGTATCAGCCTATGCTGATCAACAACCGAATTTTCAGCATCAAGTGAAGCAATTGGTAGGAACGCCTTACAAATGGGGCGGAACAACGACAAGCGGATTTGATTGCTCCGGATTTATTCTGTATATGTTTAGAAATTTCGACTTGGACCTTCCACGCACTTCCCAGAGTCAGGCTAAAGCCGGGGTTCATGTGGATCGCGAGGACCTGAGAGTCGGAGATTTGGTATTCTTCAATACAAGCGGAAGCGGCATTTCCCATGCGGGCGTTTACATTGGAGATGGACAATTTGCGCATGCTTCCAGCAGCAAGGGCGTAAGAATCAGCAAGCTTAGCGACTCCTATTACGAACCGCGTTATGTTACGGCGCGCCGTGTATTGAGTCAAGAGAACTATGCTAAACTGGTAGGAAGCGCGAGCTAATTGGAATACGCAGTTTAGAGTTCGATACATAACCGGAAAGCCTGACAAGAGATGATCTTGTCAGGCTTTCTTTTTTTATGGAAGATTATAATTTGGGATTCTGCGAAAAGATTCACTAGATTATTCCTTTACGACAGAGGCATTCACGGCGGCTTCCATGCCATTATTATAGGAACGGAACAAGCCCAGACGCCAGAAGGCGGCACCTTTCAGATCATAGCGCTTGGCCAAGCCGAGCTTATCGTCGACGGATGTGGCGGTTTCGCTGCTTACGCTGATGCCGAGCAGGAGCTTCTGCTTAGGAACGCCTGCCTGAAGTGCCTGCTGAATGGCTTGGTCCACCAGACTGTTGGGTTCAGGAACCTGGGCTTTGGTGCCAACCGGATTGTACTGATACGCCATGACGATGAGATCATCGGCAAGGGAGGCCAGCGTCTTGTAATCATAGCCTTTATAGGCGCTGTTCAATGGCGGAACGGCTAAGGACAGAGCAATGTCGCTCGGCAATGCGGCTTTCAATTGCTTGACGTAATCATTAAGCAGCTTCTGCTGCTTCGCGGCATCCAGTTTAAAACCGAGCCCTTCGAAATCAAGCACCACGCCGCCGAATCCGTTATCCGCCACCGCAGTCGTGATGCCTTCAATGGACTTTTGGCGAAGGCTGCTGTCGCTGAGGACTTTGGTTAATTCGCCGTTTCCGTCCAAAGCGTAAACCATAAGGTACGGTTTAATCTCCCGGTCCGCAGCATCCGCAACAATCGATTGCGGAGTCACGTCCCCGGCCGCCGCAGGCAGACGGTATTCGTCGCCTTGAAGCGTAAACTGACCTTCCCGATCAATGCGGCTCCAGCCGAAGGCGACTGAATTCATGGATGCTACGAGATCCCGCTCTTGGAAAGATTGCAAAGCGTAAAAGGCTCTTAGATGCATTTCGCGCTGCGGCGACACGAGGGAGACCGTGCGAGTCGCCTGATTCCAGCCGACATTAACGCCGAATTGGCTGCTGAACGAGCTGAGCGGAATCAGAACGCGGCCTTCCCGCTGGACAGGGGGAGCGGCCAGCTTCACTTTTTTACCGTTGACGGTTGCGCTCGAGCTCCCGACTTGAAGCAGCACTTCCGTCGTTTGACCTTTCACCTCGCCAATGGCCTTCACCGTTTGGGTCTTGCTGTTCCACGTGATTTGAATGCCCAGCGCCTCACCGACCGTCCGGAACGGCACGTAAGTGACCCCTTTGTCTATCATGGGAGCCGCATCGAATGTAAGCGCAACGTCATCCAGCTTGACCGAAATGGCAGGCGCAGCCTGTACCTGGCCGATATGGGGAGCGGTTCCGAGCAGAGATAAGGCAAGAACGGCAGCGACGGCTGTTTTTCCTATTGGTTTATGCAGCATGCTATTGTTTTCCCTCCAACCCAATAAAATAATAGAATGATTCTCATAGAATATGGGATTTGCTCTAGCATACGCTAGTATAGCAAAATTTTCATAGAGTTCCAATTGCATGATGTCATAGAATCGATAAGAGTAAGCATGTTGATTTTTTAAACTTTCCAGTATAATAATTGAAGGAATTCATACATAACCTGATGATTACATGCATAGGGGGATAAAGGCGTGTTTAAATTCTGGAAAAACAAAAAGGGCGGGAACAGCGGAGAGAAATCGTCGCTCCCGGCAGCGGAAGAGAGAATGGAAGCCGTGCCGGACCGGATCATCGAGCTTACGGGCCGCGAGGTTCAGCGCAGCGTGGCCCCAGTTCTGGGCATGACGGTGCTTGACTTGGCCGAGCGGAATGAGGTGGATTGGAACTCTTTTTGCAAAAGAGGGACGTGTGCGCGCTGCCGCTGCATGGTGGTGGAGGGAATCGAGTATCTGTCCGAACCCAATCTGGCCGAAGAACGGCGCCTGGATCCGGAAGAAATCGAAGAGGGGTACCGTCTCGGATGCCAGAGCAGGATCGAAACGGTCGGCCCCGTCAAAATCAAGCATGCTCCATACTTTTGACGATATAGAAGGACATATAACTGTAATATATTTAAAAAGCAGGCAGCCCTACCATTGCGGCTGCCTGCTTTGTCGAAAGGAAAACAAACGAAAATTCCTTCACTCCACGGCCAATTTGCTCTGTTCCCGGAACGAGCTTGGCGTTTGACCGGTAATTTTCTTGAATAACATCGAGAAATACTTGTCGTTGCCGTAGCCGACCTGGGAAGCAACCTCATGCACCGGCATTTCGGAATCCGCCAGCAGGCGCTTGGCCTCTTCAATTCGACGGGATATCAAGTAATTGAAGGGGGAATCGCCGACTTCTTTTTTGAACAGATGGGATAAATAATGCTGGCTGACATACATCGTATCGGCAATGTCCTTGAGGCTGATGCTCTGGGTGTAGTTGGCGTCGATAAAGTGCTTGGTCCGCAGCGCGATTTCATTCTTGCCCTTCAAGGATTGGAATTGGTGTTTAACGTCCACGATGCGATAAATCACGGTAATCAATGACATCAGCAGGTTCGTGCTCAGCGTTTCATATCCAAGTACCTGCGAATCGCATTCGCGGAGGATCTCGGAAAGATAGCTCTCCACTTTATAAGCGTATTTCTCGCAGGATATGACCGGCTCGACATAGGCCGGCAGCAGCATCCCCTGAGGCACCCCTTCAATGTGAAGCGAATCCACGCCGCAATAGATTACCTTGAATGGCCCGTCCGTGATGGATTTCTCCTCATGGGGAATGCCGGGGTTATAGATGGCGACATCGCCTTTATGAAGCTCATATACTTTACCTGCTATGGTGAATTCTCCGCGTCCTTCAACCACATAGATGATCTCGCAGAAATCGTGGATTTGCGGCGGGCCATAAAAGAAGTCCTCGTCCACGACCTGGCCGGCAAAGAGCAGCTGCGGATTTTTGATGAAGCGGAAGTGATCGCTTTTACTATGCGAGATTTCGATTTTTGGCACGGTCTCGTCCCTCCTGAAAGCAGCATCCTTTTCCTATTATAATGCATATTGCTCCTCGATGCCGAAATCGTTTGCAACCCGCTGACGAATAGGTACACTGTCTTGCTGAAATTGGGGACCGATATAACAACATAGTGGGTTATCCTTGAGCCCGAATCAACTTACAATGATGTCATAATCCTTATAGGGAGGCGTGACATACATGACAATTGAAAACGATTACAGATGGCGGGACGGATTTCCGAAAATCGGCATTCGCCCTACGATAGATGGCAGACGGAGAGGGGTAAGGGAATCCCTTGAGGAACAGACCATGAATCTGGCCAAGGCCGTCGCCGAGATGCTGACGAAAGAGCTTAAATATCCGAATGGCGAGCCGGTTGAATGCGTGATTGCGGATACTTGCATCGGCGGCGTTGCCGAAGCGACCGCAGCGGCCAAGAAGTTCAAGAATGCCGAGGTCGGCCTGACGATAACCGTTACGCCTTGCTGGTGTTACGGAACGGAAACGATGGATGCGGATCCTTCGCGTCCGAAGGCGGTATGGGGCTTCAACGGAACAGGGCGTCCGGGCGCGGTGTATTTGGCAGCCGTCTTGTCGGCCCATGCGCAGAAGGGACTTCCCGCATTCGGCATCTATGGCGAAGACGTTCAGGATGAAGGGGATACCCGCATTCCGGATGACGTTCAAGAGAAACTCCTGCGCTTTGCGCGGAGCGGGCTGGCTGCGGCCTATATGCGCGGACAATCGTACCTGTCCATGGGCTCGGTGTCAATGGGCATCGCCGGCTCGATCGTGGACGACAGCTTCTTCCAGGAATATCTGGGCATGCGGAACGAATATGTGGATATGAGCGAGTTTACGCGCCGTTTGGAAGAAGGAATCTATGATCCTGAAGAATATGAGAAGGCGCTTGCTTGGGTGAAGGAGAACTGTACCGAAGGACCGGATAACAATCCGGATCATCTGCAGAACAGCCGGGAGCGCAAGGATCTCGAATGGGAAACCGTCGTCAAAATGACGCTGATCACCCGTGATTTGATGATTGGCAATCCGCGATTGAAGGAGCTTGGTTTCGAAGAGGAAGCCCAAGGCCACAGCGCGATCGCTTCCGGATTCCAGGGGCAGCGCCAATGGACGGATCACTCCCCGAACGGAGACTTTCTGGAGACCATCCTCAATTCCTCCTTCGATTGGAACGGCAGACGTTCGCCCTATATCGTGGCAACGGAGAATGACAGCCTGAACGGAGTCGGCATGCTGTTCGGATACCTGTTAACCAATACGGCACAGATTTTCGCGGATGTGCGGACGTACTGGAGTCCGGCTTCGGTAGAACGGGTTACCGGCTATAAGCTTGAAGGCAAGGCGGAGAACGGCATCCTGCATTTGATCAATTCCGGTTCGGCTGCGCTGGACGGAACGGGCGAGCAGGAGCTTGACGGCAAACCGGCCATGAAACCGTTCTGGGATATTACGGATGAAGAGGTCGACCGCACGCTCAAGGCCACGCAGTGGAGACCGGCTAACCTGGAGTATTTCCGGGGCGGCGGTTACTCGACCGACTACCTGACGCGCGGCGGCATGCCGATGACGATGTTCCGCCTTAACCTGGTGAAAGGGCTTGGTCCCGTCCTGCAAATCGCCGAAGGCTATTCCGTGGACCTGCCGTCGGAGGTGCACGATACGCTCGATAAGCGTACAGACCCGACATGGCCAACGACTTGGTTCGTACCGAACCTCACGGGAGAGGGAGCCTTCTCCAGTGTTTATGAGGTCATGAACCAGTGGGGCGCCAATCACGGCGTGATCAGTTACGGACATATCGGAGCAGATCTTATCACCCTGGCTTCGGTGCTGCGAATTCCGGTCAACATGCATAATGTGCCCGCTAATGAGGTGTTCCGTCCGCGTGCATGGGGCATGTTTGGAACGTCCGATCCGGAAAGCGCCGATTTCCGCGCTTGCCAGAACTTCGGTCCTCTATATAAATAAGGTCATTCGAGAGGAGAGCGAATCATGCTGAATGTAGAAACGAGAAACGAGCTCTGCAAATATGCCAAAAAAATCGTCGACAGCGGACTCGTTGTAGGGCCTGGAGGGAACATCAGCGCCAGGGCAGGGGACAAAATGTATTTGTCCCCGAGCGGTTTCGCGCTGGAGGAGATCGAGCCGGAGCAATGGATTGAAGTGGATATCCCGACGGGCGATATTACCGATATGGGTCTGCGGCCTTCCTCCGAAGTGCTGATGCACCTGTACGGATACCGCAGCAACCCTGACATCGGGGCCATGGTGCATACGCATCCGTCCCATTGCATTGCCTTTACGCTGGTGGAACAGGAGCTGCCGGTAATGTTCCCCGATCAGGCGGCATTGGTCGGCCGTACGGCTTATATCCCGTACATCATACCAACGACGGATTTGCTGGCAGATGCCGTCGCGGAGAAAGTGACCACGGCCAGCTCCATACTGCTGGGTAATCATGGACTGGTCACAACCGGCCGGAATCTGCGCGAAGCGTATTACCGGACCCAAGTGGTTGAAGAGAGCGCCAAAATTTATCTGAGCGCCAAGGCGGCCGGCACGCCGGTGCCGCTGACCGATCAGGAAGTAGACGATATTGCTGCACTGGAGAGCGAGGATTATCGAATTCAGCTTCTGCAGAAGATGAAATAAATGTCGAGTTAACGTTCAGACTCGGGTAGTTGAAATTTGAATCGGTATCGTACTAAAGGTGAGAAAGGATGCGGCGTATGAGCAATCCATCTGCGGTGCTTGCGTTTGACTTGGGGGCCAGCAGCGGCCGGGCGCTGCTGGGCGAAATCACCGCTTCTGATCATGACTCCCCCGGCATACTGAAGATTACGGAGATTCATCGTTTTGCCAATACCCCTGTTCAGATGGGAGATCATCTGCACTGGAACTTCCCGATGCTGCTCCAGGAGGTCAAGCACGGCATCCGTAAAGCGTTTCAGGACGGTTATCGACCGGCCAGCTATGGCATCGATTCGTGGGGCGTCGATTATGGACTGATTGACCGCAACGGGGAGCTCATCGGAGTGCCTTATCATTACCGGGACCTCCGGACGGAAGGCATGGTGGAGGAAACCTGCAAGCAGGTTGGCAGAGAGCGGCTGTTCCAAGAAAGCGGTCTGCAATTCATGCCGTTTAACACCATTTTCCAGTTGAATGCGATGCTCAAGGCGAAGTCGCCGATGCTGGATATCGCGGACAAGTTCCTGCTCACGCCGGATCTTCTGAACTATTTTCTTACAGGGGTTCAAGCATGCGAGTTTACCATGGCAACCACGACCCAGCTGTACCATGTTACGGAAGGCAAGTGGAATAACCGGTTAATGGATGAGCTGGGACTTCCCTCGTCCTTGTTCCTTGAACCCGTACAGCCGGGAAGCGTGATTGGCAGGCTGCAGGATGCCGTGGCGCAAGAGCTTGGCGTTCCGGCGATCGAAGCGATTGCCGTGGCGTCGCACGATACGGAATCCGCCGTGGTGGCCGTTCCGGCGAACGCCAGCAGGTTTGTTTATCTCGTATGCGGGACCTGGTCGCTTCTCGGAACCGAGATGCCGGAGCCGCTTGTCCACCCGGACGTGCTGGAAGAAGACTTCTCCAATGAGGGCGGGGCTTATCAGTCCTATCAATTGCTGAAGAATATCATGGGCCTCTGGATTCTTCAGGAGTGCAAGCGGCAGTGGGAAAATCAGGGACTGCAGTATTCTTATGCAGAGCTGGTTGAGCTCGCGGAGGACGCGGAGCCTTTCCGCAGCCTCATCCATCCCGATGATCTACGCTTCATGAATCCGGCCGATATGACGGCTGAAATTCGGGATTATTGCCTGGAGACCGGGCAGCCCGTTCCGCAAAGCGCCGGTGAGTATGTCCAGTGCATACTGCAAAGCCTGGCCCTAAGATACCGGGAAGTGCTTGAACGGATGGAAGTACTGACAGGGCAGTCGTACGATGGGCTTCATATGGTTGGCGGCGGCATTCAAAACGAGCTGTTATGCCGGTATACGGCGAATGCGATGGGCCGTACGGTGTGGGCCGGTCCGGTCGAAGCCAGCGCCATCGGGAACATGCTGGTTCAATTTGTGGCCAATGGCACGCTCAGCAGCAGGGAAGAGGGAGTCGAACTCGTGAAGCGGTCTTTTCCGCTGGCCTGGTATGAACCCGAATCCAGTGAGGATTGGGAGGCAGCGTTCCTGCGTTACAAGTCCTTGATCGGGCAGCAGCAGGCACAGCCGTGATCATGAGAGCGTTCAGGGACTGACAGCTCCCTGTTAAGATTCTCATCTTGCTTCAAAATCTGATAAAGAAGGATGTCGTTCCATGCTAAAAGGCATATCTCATTTGCTCTCGCCTGAGCTGCTGAAAATACTTATGGAGATGGGGCACGCGGATGAAATCGTTCTCGGCGACGCCAATTTCCCGGCTGCCAGTCACGCCCGGCGGTTGGTCCGGGCAGACGGACACGGAATCCCTGCGTTATTAAACGCAATATTGCCGTTATTTCCGCTGGATACGTACGTCGAATCCCCGGTAGCGCTGATGGCCGTCACCCCCGGAGATACCGTGAAAACGCCGATCTGGGAGGATTACCGCCAGATCGTGCAGCAGTTTCACGCCGTTCCCGTTGAATTCGATGAGATGGAACGTTTCTCGTTCTATGAACGCGCCAAGAATGCGTATGCCATCGTGTCGACGGGCGAACAAGCGCTGTATGCCAATGTTATCCTCAAAAAGGGCGTTGTCGTTTAGACTACCTGGTGCAATAATTAGAGAAGAGATCGCTGCGGCGGTCTTTTTTTCGGTTTCAGTTTGGGCTCTCAAAAAAAGAGACAACCTGAGATCGACAAACAATCGAAAGATTTGCTAATACCACATTCTAGCCATTTTGGTTATGTTCTAATTGAAGCAGAAAGGGGAGAAGGCATATGAAGTTAACCAGGATGGATAAAGATCATGGGGAAGAGATTCTTGGGCTTTGGAACAAGGAGCTTGGAAGCGACTTTCCGATGACCGGACGTTTGCTCACCCAAACGGTATTCGAGGACCCGAATTGGCTTAGTGAAGGCTCATGGGTTGCAAAGGATTCAATTTCCGGAAGGGTGATCGGGTTTGTATCGTCCAAGCATCCGGGAGAGCGGTTGAAACAGCATGGCATCGGCCCGGATTCCGGATGGATCCAGTCGCTGCTTGTTGCGTCCGAAGCCAGGCGAGCAGGGGTTGGCGAGGAATTGCTTCGACATGCGGAATCGGCGCTGAGCGATGCCGGCTCATTGCGGATTGCCCTCGGGAACGATCTGCATCATCGGCTGTTCCCGGGCATTCCCGCTCACTTGTCCGAAACGAGAAGCTGGTTCGAGAAACGAGGGTATGCCTGCAAGGAGATCGTCCATGATCTGTTCCATGCGTACGGACAGACCCCTCAGGTTCCGCTTCCGGATTTGACCGATGCTTCGGTCCGTATCGCGACGGAAAGGGACCGGGAAGCATTGTCGGCTTTCATGACCCGGTGTTTTCCGGGGGCATGGGATTACCAGCATCAGGAGTATTGGAGACGAGGAGGGAGCGGCAGGGAATACGTGTTGTTGGAAAGAGGCGAAGTGCTGATCGGATTTTGCCGCATCAACGATACCGATTCCCTCTTGCTCGCGCAAAATATCTACTGGTCGCCCTCGTTTAGAGAACCGCTTGGAGGGATCGGCCCGCTTGGGATCGATGAACGCTATCGGGGCCATCAATACGGCATCAAGATTGTTCAAGCGGCCATCCACTATTTGCTGACTCGTGGAAGCCGCCGTATCGTGATCGATACTACGCCGTTCATAGACTTTTACGGCAAACTAGGTTACACCACATGGAAAACTTATGCAAAATACGCCAAGCAATGGACCAGTCTGTAAACCGTGTTGCCGGTTCTTCTAACGACTCATGGTATCTGTTTTTACGATAAGTAAGCGGCAAACCCTTAACGGTTTGCCGCTATTTGCTTCTCTCATGAAGCAGGGTCCTTCCAGGCGAAGCCCCATGCCGCGATACAAACTTTCTTCCAAATGATCATGCAAGTAATAGCGGGACAGAACGTAATGATCGACCATGTCTTCAGGCTGATAGGGCTGCAGAGCGTTCCTCATCCGTCCCAGGGCGCGTCCCAGTCCGCAGCGCGTGATCCGGTAATTATTTTTCAATGACCGCCATTCCGCTTCATTGTCCGGGTGCAGCTTCCACCGGTAAGCATATTTATGGATCGTCCTGGACCGATCCGAAGCGGTCTCAAAATCCAACATGGCCGCGATCAGTTCCAAGACATCCCGGTTGGCCTGCGCAAGGGGGAGCAGCTGGGGAGCGAGCGCATAATAATCCTCGTCCTCGTAAGGCCCGACAGCCGCGAATGCCCGGGCCGGTTCGATGCCATGGAAAAAAGACAGAAACCGATCGATGAACCGGTCTCCCTCCGGCCGCTCACAACGGTTCCAACTCCGGTCGGCGAAATAGGCCATCGTATACCAAGTCGTTTCAAATACGCCATAGGGAACGCCATGGCTGAAGACGGCCGTCCAATTCGTTCCCACGAGTCCGCTCAAATCCGATCGCTGCGCAACGGCTGTCCACTGTTCGATATTCGACAGCCGCTGCTCGACAAGCGGGTAATTCTGGTCATCCTTGCGATCGAAGCAGCGAACGGCGGGAGCGCCCCATACTTGAATGCCGTATCCGCGCAGACGTTCCATGAGAGGGGAAACGAGACCCTGGATGTTTCTGCCGTTATAATGCCAGATCATCACCGTAACGCGTCGATCCAGCTTCTCCAATACTTCATTAGGGCAGTCGCTCAGCATGTCCTGCCAAATTATCGGTATTTTGTCCAGATTGCAAGCGTAATCGATCAGCCGGTTCACAAAATATACAAATGCTTCATGCCTGGATGATCCGAACCGTTTGCGGCATTCCGGACATTCGCAAAGACTGTATACCTCGTCGCATCCCAGATGGAGATAACGGGAACCGGGGTGCCTGTTCGCGATCTCGCACAGCAGTCCGGAGACGAGATGGAACGATTCAGGCTTGAGCGGGCACAGTTCTCCGGTCGAGCTTGACGTTTCGCGGAGCTCTCGGTATGCGGCGCGACCGAGAATGTATTCCAGGTGACCAAAGGATTGCTGCAGCGGGATAAGCTCGATAAAGTGCTCATGGGCGGTCGACTTCAACATCTCGAACTCTGCTTCCGAGAGCGCATGCTCAAGGTGAGTGAATTCCCGATTCCCCTCATGGCTGAACGGGAACTTATCTTCGTATTCAATCAACAGCGCATTGGTTTTCAGTGAGGCCAGCGTGCCCAGATAGGAGATGAGCCGCTCGGGCCTGGAGAAGGTTTGGCGCAAATCGTAATTCATAACGCGAAGCCCGGTGTCGGGATAGTCAACTATTTCAACAGCCTCCTGCCGTCCAGCGTCAAGCTGCTGTTTCAGCGTGTGCAGCCCATAGTATAATCCTTCAGGATCCGATGCTACGATAACGGCTGATTCCCCGTGCATGGTGAGCGCATAACCTTGGGCGGGTATTGGTTGATCAACGGGACGGAAGGTATATTCATCGAGCTGCTCCAAAGGTCCCCAGTACAAGGTGTAGGCCCAACCCGAGTTTAATGGCTTTCGTTCAGGCTCCTGACTCGGAAACAAACGTGAAATGGCGCGTTCCAATCTCGGCTCTCTCTGGTTTGCCGATATCAGGATAGGGTGTTGAGCCCCGTAAACATACCTCTCTTCCTTGCGCATCGTTACAGATTGAGCGAAAGGCAGCAGGTGATTCATGATCATTCCTCCCATTTTTTATTTTGTCTTCGAAATTCGCTGGGCGTCATCCCGGTATACCGCTTAAAGACCCGATTAAAGGATGCAACCGTGAAATAACCGACCAGGGAAGCGATCTCCTGGATCAGCAGATCGGTTTCCATGAGCATTTCGCTCGCTTTGTTCATGCGAACGGTATAGATGTAATCGCTAAAGTTCGTCCCTGTTTTTTCTTTGAAATAACTTGACAAGTAAGGACCGGTAATACCGAGTTTTTTGGCGATGATGTCGAGTGACAGATTCCCGCCAAAGTTTGCTTCCACATATTCGATGACGAATTTCGTAATGGCGTCGGTTTCCGATTTTTTTTCCTGGATGGCTGCTGCGGAATGCGTCAAGAATCGGCGGAAGAAAGCTTTGTATTGGGCCAGTGTATGGCAATTCCTGAGCTGCTCGTACACAACGCTTCCTTCGGCGATCGAGTTGAAAGAGATGTTTTGGGCATACATCACTTTGATCGTCCGGTTCAGAATGTCTTTGGAGAACTCCTGGAACTGTAGCGCCGTGGCTTCACTTTTATCGAGCCGGTCAAGCAGTTTCTCCACCATCGGAATCGTCACGGATTCAAGACCGGCTTGCAGATTGGCGATAAGCTCCGCTTCTTCGGAAGGGGTGGGAATAAGAAGCGCGGGGTGAGGGTGCCACTCCGTAATGACTTGCACGTCTTCCCCCAGCTTGCGCTGTTGAATCAAATCCAGGGCGTTCTGGTACGTTTCGGCAAAATCCTGGGAATGTTTACGGACGGGACTAGGCGCAACGGTGAAATTGCAATACGACGCGTCCGCTGCAAATATGCGCACAAGCATATCGATATCTGCTTCTCCGTCGGTCTGATCCTCCTCCAAGAACAGGATGGACAAAATTTGGTCCTTCTCCAATTGAAACGTCAGAGAGTCGCTATACTGTATAGAGAAGTGCGCATCGATAAGCTCTTTGTAAGTGTTGAAAGCACGATGAGGAGAGCTTGAAATCTCGGATAAATACTTCTCCTTGAAATCGATCTGAAACAAGACCAACCGGTATGCCCTATCGGAATCGATGGAAGTTTCAACCTCTGTTCCGCCCCCGATTTTCTTCAGCTTGGTCATGTATGCAAGCTGCTGAAGCATTGCGTTTTTTGCCTGCAGGTCAAGATGAATTTTTTGATGGGATCGTGATAAGTCCCGAAGCTTCGACTGAATCAAGTTATATTCCTTAATTCGGCTGTTGGAGGCGCCCGGCCCGCCAAATACACTGTACGTTTGAATGGAATGAATCAGCTTGGCCAATGGATTATGGAATTTTTTAGATATGAAATAGGAGACGGCGAGACTGATCAGGATGGACAATGCAAGAATGGTGAACATCATCAAATTCAAATGACGAATTTGCTCGGACAACCCCCTGTCCGCTACAGCCTCCACATATGTAAATCCGGTTTCCACGCCCTTTCGATAGAAGTAATAGGTATCTCCCTCCTTTATGTAACCGCTCCCACTGCTTGACAGTATGCGGGCAGGCAGCGACTCGCTTCCGGAAGAGGAAAATATAATTTGCTGTTCTTCATTGAAAATAACGAGATTGCTGCCAGGCTTCGGCTGATGGAACGCTTCGTAAACCTGCGTACTCTTAAGAAGCAGGATGAATGCAAGCCTATCGTCGTATGGGCTCTTGATCAAAATCGGCATCAGGTTGCCGTGAGGGGAATCCTCGAAAGCCGTTACCATACGGAACGGGGCAGAGGGATATACCTTGAAGCTCTCGATCGTTTCGATCTGCCGTTTCCAGAAATCCGCAGTGTACACCTTGCTTACATAGAACTTAGAAAACAATGTTTCCGCAGTTCTGGTCCCGTCCCTGTCAAATGCAAATCCGGTGTCCTTGAACAGATAAATGATATTGTCCAAATACAGCAGGGAGTTATTCATCGTACTTTTCAGCTCCCGCTGCACCTTCGTCACAATATCGTAACGCCAAGCACCTTCGCCGTTCTTCAGAATTTGGGCATCGTTCTCGAACAAGTAGCCGAGCATGTAACTTCGGATCAGGTTGATATGCTTCTCGTAATTCGTAACGGTTGTGTTGAGATCCTGGCCGCTGTTCATGATGATTTCATCTTTCATTCGCTCCCGAAAAAACGAATAGGACACCACATAAATACAAACCAAAAGAACAATGATGGCGATGAAGCTGCAGAATAAGGTGAAGAACAGTGACAACTGGTTATTAGAAATGCTCCAATGCTTGATTCGTTTCATGTCACCTTCCCTTTCATCCGAAGCTCGACTGTTTAAAATTTGATATTTATGAGTATAGCATGGGCGAACCTTGGCGGCTCAATAGTTAAGACTTACAATCCTTATCAATTATTAAGATGGGCGCCTAAAATCGCTGTTCACAAGGAAATTAGCGAAGAATCGAAACATATCCTGATCGCCAAAATCCCGGCTTGGTTGTTACGATGATGTCGGACAACAAGGAGAGGGGGTTGAAAGAGATGAACGATCATTATCGAGTTGCCATTGTTGGAGGCGGGGGCATAGCCGTCTCTCATCTGGAGGCGATTCGGGAGATGGACGGAGTAGCGTCTTGCGCAGTAGCCGACATTCAGGAGGAGCGGGTACGTCAATTGGCTTCCGATTACGGTATCCATCCCTATCTGGATTATAAGGAGATGATTGTACGCGAAAAGCCGGACATTGCCATTGTAACGCTGCCGCATTATTTGCATAAAGAAGCGACCATCTTTGCTGCTGAGCACGGCTGTCATGTGCTGTTAGAGAAACCGATGGCGATGAGCACAAGCGAATGCAACGAAATCGAGACGGTCGTACGCACCTGCGGCGTCATGTTGATGGTGGGGCACACCCAGCACTATTCTGCGGAGAATCGGATAGCCAAGAGGTATGTGCAGAGCGGCGAGTTCGGCCGGCTCGTCATGATCAATGACCGACGGCATCTTCCCTACAATAAGCCGGAGCGGCCGGACTGGTTCTTCGAGAAGTCCAAGGCCGGAGGGGGGATTTTAACGAACCTGGGCTCCCATTCCATTGATAAGATCCAGTGGTTGATTGACGGTTCCATTACCAAAATACGCGCCTCTGTAGATTATGGACTCGGCCGGGGAGATGTTGAGGGAGGGGGACTTGCATTTTGCGAGACTTCAAAAGGAATTCCGGCCTTGATTTGCCAATCCGGTTATCCCGGCGCAGCTATCGATGAAACCGAAATGCTCTTCACTCACGGCAGTTTGCTGCTTAGAACAGGGATAGGCGTCTGGATAAGCAAGGGGAGCGCATATACAGCCGTTCCGGTTACGCGGCCACAGAATTCCCACGTCATGCAAATCCGGGATTTGATACAGGCCATTGAAAGCGGGAAAGAGCCCGAG
Source organism: Bacillus sp. FSL K6-6540 (assembly GCF_038007545.1). Lineage (NCBI taxonomy): Bacteria > Bacillati > Bacillota > Bacilli > Caryophanales > Bacillaceae > Bacillus > Bacillus sp. FSL K6-6540. Next base: position 4,515,430 of record NZ_JBBOXH010000001.1, on the reverse strand, counting down.
TGCTCGATGAGTTATTCGCGGAGCGTCGTGTCGGCTGTAGAAAGTTTATACCTCTCCAGCGAGCAAGGAACCGAAGTCGTGGTCCCGCAAGGAGGTATGAGGGAATGAGACGGGAAGGCGAACATACCTCCCCGGTCCGGATCGGGCTTGCGGGAATTGATAATTCGCGCGTGCTTGCTTTTGCTGATTTGCTTCACAACCCGGAGAATCCCGATGGCGTAGCTGGAGCGTATTTTGCGGCTGCTTGGCCTGGTTCTCCGTCTCTGGACTTTGCCATGAGTGCACTGCGCTATGATCGGTTTCTCGGAGAACTGCGAGATCGTTATGGCGTGCCCATGATGGAGCATTTGGACGAGGCAGCCGCCGTCTGCGACGCCTGGATGCTGGAAGTGGTAGACGGGAGGGGAAGGGAAGCGTTATTCGAGAAGCTGGTTGCCTACCGTAAACCCATCTTCGTTGACAAACCGTTTGCACTGGACGCAAAAGCAGCTAAACGGATGACAAGATTGGCAGCAGAGGCCGGTGTCCCCGTCATGAGCTGTTCCGCGCTTCGATATGCGGAATCGTTAGTGAGAGCGGTTCGGGACAAGTCTCTGGGAGACATCCTGGGTGCGGACGTCCACGGGCCTATGGAACTTGAACCGACACAGCCGGGATATTTCTGGTACGGCATTCATATGGCGGACATGCTCTTTCGTGGTTTTGGAGGCGGATGCAAAGCGGTGACTGCCTTTCATTCGGAAACCTGCGATACCGTCATTGCCGAATGGGCGGACGGACGGATCGGAACTCTTCGTGGGTATCGCACAGGCCGCGAAGGGTTCGGCGGTGTGCTGCACCGGGAAGCCGGCTCCCAAATCGTTGATGCCTCAGAACCGGGCAAATCTTATCTCGCGTATTTATTGAATGAGATCGTGACGTTTTTCATGACGGGAACTCCACCGATTGCGATCTCCGAAACGGTGGAAATCATCAGGTTTCTGGAGGCAGCGAACGAAAGCACGGCGTTGGGTGAACGCGTAATGCTGTAGTATGCGCTTCTCTGCAGCTTCGGAGTTCGCCGCCGCTTCCAGCGTTCATGAATCATCGCATAGCAGAAAGACAGGAGGATTGCATGGCACATTTCCTTACAAGATTGAACAGGAGCAAATATTTGTTGTTATTGTTTCTTCCCGCGCTGGTGTACTACATCATGTTCAAATACGTGCCGATGTTCGGTATTCTGATTTCGTTCAAGGATTATAATCCTTTCCAAGGCGTATGGGTAAGTCCGTGGGCAGGCCTGAAGTATTTCAGAATGTTTTTTGAAAGCCCCGAATCATGGAAATTGTTCCGCAACACCATTTTGCTGGGTTTGTACAAAATCATATTCGGCTTTCCGGCACCGATTATACTAGCATTGCTGTTGAATGAGGTCCGCCGTCAGGTTCTGAAACGTTTTGTCCAATCCGTCAGCTATTTGCCTCACTTTATATCCAATGTCGTGGTTGTCAGCATGATGTTTTTGTTCCTGTCACCATCAAACGGGATCGTGAACCAGGCGATTGAGTGGCTCGGCTACGATTCTATCAATTTTATGCAGAATGAAAACTATTTCAGGAGTTTGTACGTACTGTCGGACATTTGGCAGCATGTCGGCTGGGAAACCATTATATACCTGGCAGCCTTAAGCGCCATAGACCCCCAGTTGTACGAAGCCGCCAGAGTGGACGGCGCGAACCGCTGGAGTCAGCTTCGTCATATCACGCTTCCCGGAATCAGCTCCGCTATCATCATTCTGTTTATCCTCAATATCGGGCAAGTGCTCGATATCGGATTCGAGAAGGTATTGCTGATGCTGAACCCGTCGATATATGAAACGGCCGACGTGCTCAGCACCTATGTTTATCGGACGGGAATTCAGGCGATGAATTACAGCTACGGAACGGCGATCGATTTATTTACCAGCGTTATCAACCTGACCTTTATTCTGACTGCCAACTGGATCAGTCGCAAAGTCAGCGACACCAGTCTCTGGTAAGGAGAGGAGTGGGCGAACATAAAACCCAAATTTACCGTTTTCGACGGACTCATCTATTTCGTGCTGTTATCCGTTGTAGTTGTTTCCTTATATCCATTCGTCTATATGATTGCTGTCTCGCTCAGCGGAACGGTTCCTGTACTGAAAGGCGAGGTGTTTCTGTGGCCCAAGGAATTCAATTTAAACACGTATGCAGCCGTGTTCGACAATCCGGATATCGGGAAAGCCTACCTTAATACGATTTTGTATACGGTGCTGGGCACGTCCATCTCATTACTCATCACCGCGGCAGGCGCGTATGCGCTTTCCAAAAAAACGATGTTGTTTCAAAGGTCGTTCATGCTCATGATCGTGATTACGCTATTTTTCAGCGGCGGCATGATTCCTACCTTTCTGGTGGTTAAGAGCTATCATCTAATCGATACGATCTGGGCCATGGTGCTTCCGACGGCCATCAGCTCCTGGAACTTTATTGTCATGCGGACGTTCTTCACGAACATGCCGCAGGAGGTGGAGGAGTCGGGTAAAATGGACGGATTGACAGACATCGGCATCTTCTTCCGGCTGGTGCTGCCACTGTCCAAAGCTATCCTGGCTACCATCGGATTGTTTTACGGCGTTGCCATCTGGAACAATTTTTTCTCCGCGCTGCTGTATTTGCGCGATGCGGATCTGCTGCCGCTGCAAGTCATTATTCGCAACATGGTGCTTCAAGGCGCCGGTGGCGCAAACGGTGCGGGAACCATCGGCGGTGACAGCCTGATCGTTGACGAATCGCTTAAGTATGCAACCATTATCGTAACGACCGTTCCCATCCTTTTGGTCTACCCGTTCCTGCAGAAATATTTTGCGAAGGGGGCTCTTATCGGGTCGGTCAAGGGTTAACATAAAAGTTATGAAACAAGGATGCGATGAAAGGAAGCAAGGCAAGGATTTTAAGAAAAGCATAGGGAGAGTGGGGCAACGAATGAAAACGAAATGGACAAGTTTGCTGCTTACAATCGTATTGGGCCTAAGTCTGGTTATGAGCGCTTGTTCGGGCGGCGGCAGTGGAGGGAATGGTAAAACGGTTGAACCAAGCCAAGCCGTCAACGAGCAGACAGGAACAAAGGAACAAACATTTACGTTCTTGAACTACAGCAATCCCAGCTGGCCTTATGATGAGCAATGGGTGGTGTGGGATTACATCAAAGAAAAAACGGGGGTAACCCTGGATATCCAGCTGCCTTCGGGTAATCTGCTAGAAGATGCCATCAGTCTTGCCATCGCAGGGGGAGAAATGCCGGATTTGATGTGGATCCAAACGAAGGATGCGGCAGATAAATTCGGACAGCAAGGCGCACTCGCCAACATTCTGGATTATGTGGATCTCATGCCGAATTTCAAGGCTTGGATGGAGAAATATCCGACGGAAACGCAAAACTTTATTTCCGCCGACGGCAAGATGTACATGACACCGAATGCCGGCATCGGGGAGTCGAATCGTCGCACCTGGATGTATCGTGAGGATGTGTTCAAGAAGCATGGTTTGGGAACGCCAAAAACCTGGGACGAGTTGTATGACGTACTCAAGGAGCTGAAAGCCGAGTATCCTGAAAGCTATCCCCTAACGTTCAGGAACGGGCTTCGTTATTTCTATGATTTTGGTGCGGGCTTTGATGTTGCTGCCGAAGTCGAAGCACAGAAAGCAAGCGTCATGTTTGATGCGGAATCCGGGGAGTGGAAATATGCGCCCGTTCAGGAGGAGTATAAAACACTGCTCACGTATTTCAACAAGTTTTACAAGGAAGGACTCATACCGAAAGATTTTCTGACGATCGACACAAAAATGTGGCAGGACATCGTTTCGACGGACCGCGCATTCATTACGCTTGATTATATCGGGCGAATCGATTTCTACAATGCAGCGCTGCGCCAAGCCAATTCGGATTTCAGCATGAATTTCATGGCTCCTCCTGCAGGCTGGGAAGGCGGGCCGCAGAAGAATGCGTACACGCAGATCAGCGAAGAGGGTTTCATGATATCCTCCAAGTCGAAGAAAATTGAAGATATCGTCAAATTCATCGACTTTTTCTATTCCGAGGAAGGGAAGCAAATGGCGAGCTGGGGCAAGGAAGGCGAAACGTATGCGGGCAATGCGTTCATCGAGACATATGCCGACATCGCGGACATGCGAAAGAAGACCGGCTTATCGACGGACGGCACGTACACCTGGTTTGATTTCGAAGCGCATATTTCGGTATCTTCGCCCGAACTGAAAGCTGCCTACGAGGAAGCGCCGAAATACGATAGCGACAAAAAGATTTCCGTTGCCCTTACGCCTGAGGAGCAGCAAATTCTGAGTACAAAGGGTGATTCTCTGAACAGCCACCGGGACGAAAATTTTGCAAAATTTATTATGGGCACGCGCAGCTTCGATGAGTGGAACATCTTCATCGACGAGCAGAAAAAACTGGGATACGAAGATATCTTGAACATATATAAAACCGCTCATGACCGTGCACTGTCAGCTGTCAATTAGATAGGTTCGAGATCAAGGAGGCGCCCCCAAGATCATGGGTCCGGTGGGGCGCAATCCTATCGTATCAGGTGAATATCAGTGTTCGTGTCTCCTATCGCTGGCCATCGTCCGGGTAATCATCTCTTCGCGGTTGATCTTTCACAATTTGCTAAAAGACGGCAGCGAAATGAAAACAAGAAAAGGCGGTGCAGGGATAACATCCCGAGCACCGCCTTTTCTTCATTCCAATTGCATAGAATACTCTGCTTCCTAAAAATTCAAGGGGTTGCTTGATGGTCCGGATGGACATCAGGCAACTGCCAAAGCAACCCATTCTGGCAGCCACCTGCGTTTAACTCACAGATATCCGACTTCTGTGCGGATACTTTAATATCATCATACCAGACGTAGGAGTCGTTGGCCGGGGCAAACGATGCAGTCGCTCCGCCGAAGAACGAAGAGAAGTAGGCTTTATCGACCTTATCGGCGTTGCGAACGAAGCGAAGGCCCGTTATATTAGCGGCAGAAACGCCGTTATACCAAACTTGGATTTCTCCGTCCGGATTGGCATTGCCGGCAGTTACGGTATTTACTTTTAGGCGTTGCGCGATATGGACCCATTCACCTTTGGGGTAGTAGACATCGGAACCGTTTCTCTTCAGGACGGCATAGTCTCCATATTGACCGCCGTTCCCCATGTGATAGTAATATATGGCTGCTTGGCCGCCGCTTCGCCAGATGATGCGCGAGCTAAAGCCGTTATAGCCTGTGCAGGTTTGTCCACCCGAGCAAGCCGCCCCACCTGCGAGACCGAGACCCAACTTGCCCGCGAATTCCGTTGTTCCCCAGCTGAAGTCGGAGCTGAACCGCACCCAGTAGGATAAATAATATTCTTGACCGGGGTTGATTGCGAACGGGGCTTGCACGCCGGAATCGACCGGTCCAATCTTTCCTTGCGGGTAAAAGACGCGCAGCGATTTACTTCCGGTGTGCGAATACGCATTGTCGATCAGGGTTCTGCTGCTCATTCCGTTGTCCCAGGGGGCACTCCATCCGTCGGTGTTCCACTCGCTTAGCGTATAGGCGCTGCCAGCAGCCGGACGCTCAAATGTGTTAACTTGCGGCGCGGCGAAGGCCGTGCTTAAACCAGAACATAGGAACAACAGCAACCCCGCAATTAACGGTTTACTCTTCATAACCTATTCCTCCTTTGATGAAAAATGATGTAAACGCTGCAGGACGAGCCCTGCGGATCTTTTTTTGCATCAACTCCTTTTTCATAATCATGGATAGAACGATGCACAAAAAATGCACGCAGTCGTTAATTAGAAATCAATGACTGCGTGCAGTATGCGCAATTCGATCGTATCATCCGCTTCACGACACTCCAATCGTCCGTTCTTTAACATCTTTTCTAATCTTATAATGACAACGGGTACAGCGATTGTTTCATCTTAAGAATATTGTCGGCCCATACTGTCAGCCCATAAAAAATAGATAAACCCCCGGTCTAGAAAACAGACCGGGGGTGGCAAGTCGGATGCCTTGATATTCTACAGGATGCTATAAATGAACCAAAGAGCTATTCGAGTACATAAGCAATCCTGCAGCAGGTTGGGCATATGCTTATTGAAGTTGCAGGGACTATCTTCAATTTTAAAAAGATTTTTCAACACTGATTCAGGTGCTTAGGTGATGGCACGATAAAGACAAACAGGCAGCCGGTTAGACCCGCTGCCTCTAAGAACTTTAAGAATTTTCAGAAAACTACCGGTTATATCACCACTGCTGTGCCGCTGACAGCCACCATCAGCATTCCCTCACGAATGACCTCATAGTCGATGTCCACCGCTACGATAGCGTTGGCCCCCATTCGCTCAGCTTTGTCTTTCATCTCGGCAAACGCTACATCCCTTGCTTCCTGCAGCTTGTTCTCGTAGGCTCCCGAGCGCCCACCAACAAAATCGGTAATGGAGGCCATAAAGTCCCGCACTACATTAGCGCCCATAATGACTTCGCCGTTCACAATGCCGATATACCTTTTAACCGGGTAACCTTCAATGGTAGATGTTGTTGTCATAATCATATGATCGTCCTTCTTTCAAATAATTTTTAAATAGCGTTTACGATTAAAAACACCTTTAAGCTGATGCTGATATGGATTGCAGTACTAGGAAGTATACGATCGTTTACCAGCGTGGATGCTTTCTTTTAGTACGCCGACAGAAGAGGATTGGTTTCATGAATGGGCGTAAGAAGACAATTATACGCTGGAAAATGCTTATTGAAGTTGCAAAGCAGGTGGCCAATAGGCGGTTGTTTCCTAATGTATAGTAGTCACGCAAACAAATCTTTCATGGAAACCTGTAAGCCTGGATTAAGTTTGGATTCCGCAAAAGAGTCATGGGCTTGCGAGAAGTAGTTCACATCCGAGATCTCGCCGTCGGACAAGGAAAAGAGGATGACTTGAGCTTTCATCGGATCGATGATCCAATACTCTTTTACGCCGCATTGCCGGTATAGATCAAGCTTCGGGATCATGTCCTTGCTACGCGTGGACGGAGACAACACCTCGATGACGAGGTCAGGCGTACCCATATAGTTTCCCTTCTCATTGATTTGATCTTTGTCGCAAATGACAACCAGATCCGGCTGTACGACACAGATATTTGCCTCCTCCTTCTTCAATGTAATATCAAGTGGGGAAGTCAGCGGTGTACAGGGTTTTCCTTTGAACCAATTGTAAAATGTGCCGTGCAGTTCATTAACTGCATATTGGTGGTTGTATGAAGGGGAAGCCATGTTATACACGATCCCGTCGATCAGCTCGTGGCGCTGTTCCGAGCCTTCGGTTAGTTCCAGGAAATCCTCGTAAGTAACGAAGTCATTGTCGGCTGTATACTTTACAGCCCCCTCTCTCAGGACAGGTTCATCTGTGCCGGCATAGGCTATTAATTTGGCAATATCTCTGCCGTTTCTCGTCACGATGATGTCCTCGCCAGCCTCAGCTAATTTAAGATACTTTCCGAAATTGTTTTGCATATCGGTGGAAGTCATTCTCATAAATTTCACCTCGATTTAGCTAATTTGAGTCTATAATAGCTAAATACAGGGAGCGTTTCAATTAATTTAGCTAATTTAAAGGTGGGATGATTTTTTCGAACGGTTTGCTTCTGCTGCAGGATCTAAGGTTGCATTGAAACTCACGGATTTGTGGCGGACGGTATTTCTCGCGCCTTGCAAAGTGCTTACCTGCGCTTTCGGTACACTTTAGGAGATAGGCCAAACACCTTCGAGAACTGACGGGTAAAATAATTGCTGTCATTGAATCCGCTCCGATAAGAAATTTCCGAAATCGGAAGGGGTGTCGTCTTTAACAGCCTGCATGCGTGCTCCAAGCGGAGCTGCAGAAGATAGGCGAAAGGCGTTGTTTGGTAATAGGATTGGAATATCCGATTCAAATGCCTGACGGATATATTGGATTTGGCCGCAATTTCGTCACGGGAAATGGGCTGCAAATAGTTATCCTCCATAAAGGAAATGGCTTTCGCCAAATGCATCAGATGAATTTGGGCTCCGTACCGCTCTTGCTTTTCATATTGCCGTGACAGCTGGACGACGAGCTCCATAAATCGCGAACGCAGGATGGTCTGGTAGCCCTGCAGCTTGTTCGCGTATTCCTCAATCATGAAGTCAACAACGGACGATACGTAATCCAGACTAGAGATCGGCAGGCTCATCTTGCTCAAGGAGTGGTTGATATTGCGGTAATACGGCTCCAGAACGAAAAGCGCCTGATACCCGTTCGATCTTTTGAACTCCGGACCCGTCAATTCCAGCATCTCGGGCTTGTACATGATGTTGCAAATACGAAACTCATGCGGGTCTTTATATCCATGGGAGGTTGTGCCGTTAATGACAAAGACGTCCCCCTTCTTGATAAACGATTCCTCTGTGTTGACGATATGGGTGGCATGACCATGCAAAACGATAACGAGTTCGGAGAAATCAACATGGTGATGCACGTACATGTCCTCTTCGTGTCCGCCATATTGAATAAAGAACTTAAACTGCTCATCGGTCGTAAACCAATCCAAATGTACGCTTCTCATTCGGCCACCCTCCAAAAGTAAATTATGTAGTATCTCGATGTCCTTATCATGCTATATTCAGGCTCTAAGATCAAGGAATAAGGACAAAACTAGAAGATATAATAGGATCTGAAAGTGGAGTCGCTCTAAACCATTCATACAAAAAAGCTAGAAAGCATGATCTGCTGGCGACTGACAAGAAGATATTGAATAGGGGGTAAAGACATGAAACTCTGGAAGGGATTATCGCCGCTCTTGGCCATGATGCTGCTGGTTACTTTTATTCTGGGTGCGTGCAGCAGCGGTGACAGCGGCAATTCCGCAGGCAGCGAAGGGGAAGATTTGAAACCGGTTACAATTACGTATTTCAGCGCCGATTCGAATGCGAACTGGGCAAGTATGCAGGATGCCGTCGGCAAAAAGCTGACCGAGACGACCGGCGTTACGATCCAAGCCGAATTTGCGGTTGACGGTTCCAATCAGAAACTGCCGTTGATGGTAGCGAGCGGTGAATATCCGGATCTCGTTTTCGCGAAAGGCGATGCGAATCTGTTCGTTGATTCGGGCGCTTTTATCGACCTTACCGATTTGATCGAAGAACATGCACCGAACCTGAAAAAGCTCTATGGGGATTACATGAACCGTCTGAAGTGGAGCAACGAGGATGAATCGATCTATGTTCTTCCGACGCTTAATGCGGTGGATCATCAGCAATTGGATGCCGGCGGAAACTTTCATATCCAGCATGAAGTGCTGAAAGAGCTCGGTTATCCGGAAATCAAGACCGTCAAGGATTTTGAGAAGGCGCTGAAGGATTATTATGAGAAACACCCGACGATCGACGGTCAGCCAACGATTCCGTTGACGCTCAATGCGGATGGCTGGCGATTCATGATCTCCGTAACGGATGCGGCCGTGATTGCTACCGGTTTGTCAGGGGATGGGGAGTATTATGTTGATCCGGAAACGTATGAAGCGAAATTGCACTACAGACGTCCGGAGGACAAGGAATACTTCCGCTGGTTGAATCATCTCAACGCCACGGGCATATTGGACAATGAAACGTTCGTTCAGAAGACGGACCAGTACGAAGCAAAGATCGCCTCTGGCCGCGTTCTTGGCGTCATTGACGCCGATTGGGGGTTTGGAAACCCGACGAATGCGCTGAGAACGGCCGGCAAAGAGAACCGTACCTATGCGAGATTCCCGATCCAATTGGATGAGACGACCAAGGACGCTTCGTTCCAGAATGCGGGGTATGCAGCAGGCTGGGGAGTAGGCATCACGACATCCGCGAAGGATCCGGTACGGATCATCAAGTTCTTGGATTATCTGGCTTCCGAAGAAGGGCAAATTTTGATGAACTGGGGCATTGAAGGCGAGCATTACAATGTCAAAGACGGCAAACGCGTCATTCCGGAGGACGTGCAGGACCGCAAAGTTAACGACAACGCCAGCTTTACCAAAGAGAGCGGAATTGGATTATATAACAGTTTGTTTCCTCGTTATGGCGACGGCGTGAAGGATTCGACCGGAAATTATTATACGACCAACTTCCCGGAACAAATCAAAGCCAATTATACGCCATCAGCCAAAGAGACGCTGCAAGCGTATGGTGCGGAAATGTGGAAGGATTTCTGGCCAAAGTCGGAGGAATTTCCGACGAAGCCGTGGGGTGCGGCATATCTTATTTCCCCGCCGATCGACTCCAATATTGCAATCACCTACAAGCGGGTTGAAGAGATTGTTCGCAAACGCATTCCGGAGATCATCCTTGCGGACCCGTCCCAATTCGATGCCCTTTACGATCAGTTCATTCAAGATCTGAACGCTGCCGGGGCGGAAAAAATGGAGCAGGAATATTCGGAGCTGGTTCGTGATCGGGTGGAGCTGTGGAATAACTGAACCGTTTGATTGAGGGGCAGGCCCAAAAGCTGCCTCTCTTTTATGCCAATCTGTTTTTCGCCATTGTTTCATAGACCATCGCTTCTTAGACATAAATAAGGAGTACAGAGGAGTGTTTTGTTTCATGAAGTTTAGCAACCCCATCCTACCGGGCTTTTATCCGGATCCAAGCATTTGCCGTGTTGGCGAAGATTATTATTTGGTGACGAGCACATTTGAGTATTTCCCGGGCGTTCCCATCTTTCATAGCAAGGACTTGGTAAATTGGAAGCAAATAGGCCATTGCCTTACATCGGAAAAACAACTGCCCCTTAAGAAAGCCGGGAGCTCAGGGGGAATTTATGCCCCGACCCTTCGCTATCATGAGGGCTGGTATTATATGACGACAACCAACGTCAGCGGAATCGGCAACTTTTACGTCAAAAGCACGGATCCTGCGGGTCCTTGGTCTGACCCGATCCCTGTCGCCCAGCAAGGCATCGATCCTTCGCTGCTATTTGACGACGATGGTCGCGTCTATTTTCAGACGGCTTGCTACGGCGACGAGGGAGAGGGCATTTATCAATGCGAAATCGATATTGCAAGCAGCAAGAAGCTGACGGAAAGCCGCTTAATCTGGAGAGGAACCGGGGGAGCCAGTCCGGAAGCCCCGCATTTATACAAAATACACGGTCTGTATTATTTAATGATTGCCGAGGGCGGCACCGAGTACGGACATATGGTCACGGTCTCGCGAAGCCGACATCCTTACGGGCCGTTTGAGCCTTGTCCCCATAATCCGATTCTGTCCCATCGAAGCAGGAGAAGCCCCATACACGCGACAGGGCACGCGGATCTGGTGCAGGCTCAGGATGGCACGTGGTGGGCCGTTTTCTTGGGGATCAGGCCGGTTTCATACCCCATGCGCCATCATCTCGGCAGAGAAACTTATCTGGCTCCGGTCACATGGACGGCGGACGGTTGGCCGAGCATCGGATTCAAGGGAAGGGTCGAGCAGGTAATGGACAGTCCTCAGCTGCCGGAATGCCGGTGGCCCGCAAAGCCGTCCAGAGACGATTTCGATCACGCCTCCCTCGGTTTGGACTGGGTCTTTTTGCGCAACCCATTACCAGGGAGCTGGTCGCTGCAGGAACATCCGGGATATCTCATGCTGCGGGGCAACCCATCGTCCTTGAACGACGCGGCATCCCCTGCTTTTGTCGGGCGACGATTAAGGCACTTTTCTTGCAATATATCCGCTGCTCTGGACTTTGAGCCTGCAAACGAGGGGGAAGAAGCGGGATTAACCGTTTTTATGAATGAAAGGTATCATTATGATCTGGCCGTAAAGCTTATAAACGGGGAAAAAACGATCGTATTCAGACGTACCGTGGGGTCGCTTAGCGTAGAACATACCAGTCGCTGTCCGGAGGGGCCTGTCGTGTTACGAATCGAAGCAATGCCCGAGCATTTCCGATTCTCCATGGGACAAAGTTCATCAGAGGTCCTGAATATGGGATCAGGTGAAACCCATCTGCTTGCGACGGAAGTAGCCGGCGGATTTACAGGGTTAATGATTGCTATGTATGCATTCGGCGACAATGGAACAACCCCTGCGCTGTTCGACTGGTTTGATTATGAAGTCATCGATAGCCGGGCCGAATAGTCGAATTCGATAAGATGAAAGAGAGGGGACCGTTTATTTCGGTAACATGTTAAGAAGTAGAGGAAAAAGACATCTTCCTTGCGGCAGATGTCTTTTTTGCGCGAACCTTGCTACCCGCCGCAGCGGGGTGTTTTGCTCACCGTTCAAGCTACCACCTGAACGGTGAGATACAGCACCTCCAGCAAGATGGGCGTTCCGGCCAGAAGCACATCGCCGGGAGAATATAAGGTTAGTGCCTCCGAAGTGATGGTGTAGATTCGGCCTTCCTGAATCATACCGTTGATATAAACGGTCGAGGAGCTGTTCGGACCTACCATAATGCTCTGAAATGCCTGGTTACCGTCGTCATCCGTAAATTGTCCGGCAGATATGACGAAGGGATCATCCAGATTAACCTCGGACATCAATACGTAAAAATAGCGAAGCGTGGTCGGCAGCACGTTAATCTCCGGCACGATGACGCTTCCGGGGATTCCTTGCGGGCCTTGCGGCCCCGTGGGCCCCTGAATGCCCGCCGGCCCTTCCATACCTGGAGTGCCTGGAGCGCCTTGAGGACCTTGGGGTCCCATCGGTCCGGGAATGCCCGCCGGCCCTTCCATACCTGGAGTGCCTGGAACGCCTTGAGGACCTTGGGGTCCCATCGGTCCGGGAATGCCCGCCGGCCCCTCCATGCCAGGGTTGCCTGGAGCGCCCTGAGGGCCTTGGAGCCCCACCGGTCCGGGAATGCCCGCCGGCCCCTCCATGCCAGGGTTGCCTGGAGCGCCCTGAGGGCCTTGGGGCCCCACCGGTCCGGGAATGCCCGCCGGCCCCTCCATGCCAGGGTTGCCTGGAGCGCCCTGAGGACCTTGGGGTCCCACCGGTCCGGGAATGCCCGCCGGCCCCTCCATGCCAGGGTTGCCAGGAACACCCTGAGGGCCTTGGGGTCCCACCGGTCCGGGAATGCCCGCTGCCCCCTCCGAGCCAGGGTTGCCATGAATGCCCTGGGGTCCTTGAAGCCCGGCTGGCCCCGCCAAGCCCGGGTTCCCAGGAACGACTTGAGGGAATAGAGGTAATAGTGTCGATAAGAATTTTTTTGGACCGCGTCCCACTTGACGTCTATGTTGAACAGCAGAGGGGGTGGTCCGATAAGTGGATCTGGAGTTGCATCTCCATTTTCGTTTGCCTGCCGCCACGACTCGTTTGTATTTTCGCTTCTTGCAGTTCCTGCGTTTTCGATATTCTGCAGCTTTTAGAATTCGATATCGTTTCCGCTTGATCACGGGAGTTTTCAGTCTTATCCCCCCTCCCCCCGGATGAATGTCTCCACTTAGTTTATGTTATCGGGGAAGGACTCGAGTGGACATTTATCCTTTCTTCGGTGATATATTGGCCTGAGCATGGATTCATTCACTGTTTGTTTTTTATATAGTGGGAGAATGTCAGAACCAAATCTCAGAATCTATCATTTAATGATAATGTGGCACAGCCATATTTTTTCTATCTTAGACAAGAGAGGAGTGAAGATCATGCCAGTTATTAAACCTATCATTACCGCGGTCGCATCGGTTCCCGTTGCAACCGGCGGCACGATCACCACGACGGTAACGCCAATCGTAACCCGTTATTTTGCGCTGGTCGACGAAGCGATGATCGGTGCAGACTCGATTACCATGCCGGCCACGAGTTTCATCGATGATGCCGAAGCACCCGTGACGGCATTTCCCGCGTTGACAGGCGCTGAATACTTTAATGTGTATATTAACGGGATGCTGCAGCAGCTCGCGTTATCGACTTTGACAACCGCCAGCTTGGTGCTCGATACGACGGATGTTCCGGCGGGAATACCGGTGTTGTTGGAAATTGCAAGCTTCACGAATACGGCCTCCGCCATCACGACACAGCCTACCATTTCGGCGCCGGTCATTACGATCATCAGTTAAATAGGTAAGCAAAGGGCTGCCCCGATTAACAAAATGGGGCGGCCTTTTGTTTATGTAATTTCTTTAATAAGGGATAATATTCTATTATTTTACTATAAGATATTATCCTTGTAAGAAATGATAAATATAGTATATTTAAAATTATCCTGCAAGCCAGCTAGTTAGCATAAACCACTTACACCCCTCAGAAATTGAACCCGCTTACAAACGACTCGGTTTAAGAATTTGAAGATCCCTACAGCCAGCGTTTAACACATTCCGAAGCTTTTTGCATAGCAACACCTTTCATATAAATGACTGAACTTCATGACTTGAAAGGAGGTGAGTATTTATGTGCATTCTTCGTCATACTTCCTGTAACACTACGGAGCAATGCGGACGCGACAAATTCGGCGTTCGTCTTGAAGTATGGGACTGCGGCAACGGTTCGGAAGAGAGATATACTTGCGGCTGTTAATTTTTTGTAAACGCATGAACCTATCTTTTAAACAGCGGAACTACTTGTTCCGCTGTTTATATTTCACGTAGGGCATGCGGCTTCCTATTACGGTTGAAGAGTGAGGGGTCGAATATGGTTTTGGGTCCATTGCAGTATGATCGAGAACGGGTGAACCGCGAAGAAGAACGGCAAGGTGCAGTCCAAGCAAGATATCAAAGTCATCGAATGGGGGCTTGGTCCCCCTGGTTGTCGGGAAGGAGAATGAACCATGTCCATGAGCGCGCTTTGCCTTTTGTTTCTGACCTTGGTGTTTGTGTTTTCGGGAGTGTCGAAACTGTTATCGTTAGCGGATTTCAGGACGACGATCGAACGGTTGCAGATGCCTGCAGGCCGCTTACGGATTGTACCTGTTCTCATTTGCGCCGCTGAGATTGCAGCCGGGGCGGGTTTATTGTTTTCCTGGAGCAGAGCCGCTGCGCAGATCGTGATTTTTATTTTGCTGGCAGGGTTCGGATACGCCGTTTATCAAGCCAGGGTTGTGCAGAATCAGGAGATCCAATGCAGCTGCTTTGGCTCATGGTTTAGTGAGGCCCTCGGCAAGAATACGGTCGTTAAGATTGCATGCTTAGGTATATTGGATGCGCTAATTTGGCTTTTGTCCGAACCCGTGAATCTCTTCCTCATGCCGGCCCAAGAGGCGGTTCTTACCTTGCTGTCGGCCGGCGGCATTGCCGTTATTTCGTTGGTGGCGGTGAATGCGTATACTCTTGATTCATTACAGGCGAAGGAGGGAACGAATCCATGAATTTGATTACGACCGTGCTCGTAATTCAGTATGGCTTGATATTCAGCTTGGCTTTCTTCATGTTCAAACTGTACCGTCAGGTTCGGGAGTTGAAGTTGAAGCCGCAGACAGTCGTGACCGGGCACGAGATGCCTGCGGTTCCGAAGGAAGGGCTCGAGCTTGGCACGCAGATTCCTCGGGCAGCCTATACGAGCATGGCCGGTGATACCGTGAATTTGTACGACGGCAAGCCCAAAATTCTATTGTTCACGATGAACCATTGCAATGCCTGCAAAGAAACGTACGGGGCCATCAAAGCGTTTATGGCTTCGCATCCGGATCTTTCGGTCACGGTATTCCTATATGCCCAGGATGCGGATGAGGCCGCAGAAATGGCGGTTGCCAATGAGTTAACCGATATGCAGGTCGTGTGGGCAGACCGGGCTATGATCGATTCGTTTAAAGTGAACCGGTTTCCGTTGGCGTTCTACTTATCCGAGGAGCAGCTCGTCATCAACAAAAGCGTCACGAATTATTTGCATCATTTAGAACAAATGATCAACCAGCTGCCTCATGCTAAACCTTCAGCCCTAAACAAATCGGCTTAGCGACGAAGGAGGCTCAAGGTTATACAACATGAAATATGCAAACCTGATGTTCGAGGTTATGAAGCAGGTGTACCGCGTCTCTCCGCGGATGTTCACCAGATCGACCATGATTTATTTGATGCAGGCTTTTTTGCCCGTTGCCCAGATTTATATTACGGCTCAAGTCATAGACGCCGTTACCGGTGTGTTGATTCGGGATCAAGCTCCATACCAAGCATTGTATTGGCTGTTACTCCAGATGGCGGTCATTCTGATTGGCCTCGTGCTGGCATCTCTTCAAAAGTATACCGAGCGAAAGATGAATGCTTATGTATCCTACTGGTTTAATCTCCAAGTGTCGGAGAAGTTAAGCAAGCTTCCGTTCGTATTCTTTGAATCTCCGGAAAGCTACGACAAGCTGCAGCGTGCTCTTCGCAATCTGAATATCTGCGGAATTAACATGGTGTTTTACATGTTCTCGATTATTCAGAACCTCATCACGTTGACGGGTTTGCTCGTGCTCTTGTTCAGCTTTCATTACATATTACCAATCGTTATGCTGCTTCTGATCGTTCCGCTGTTGATCATCCAGAAGAAAGAGGGGGCTTCCCGCTTCGTGGTCATTCATCAGCAGACGGCTTCGTCCCGTATGGCGGCCTACATGAACCAACTGCTGCAGACGAAGGAAGCGGCCAAGGAAATCCGGCTGTTTCATGCCAAAGATTATTTATTGAACAAATGGCGGGGCATTTATTTCAAAAATACGTATGAAATGCTGGGCGTCGAGCGGAAAAACATGAAGAATCGCCTGATCGTGGAAGGGGCGGTGACGATTTGTTCTTTTAGCATTTTAGCCGTGTTCGTCTGGCTCGGCTCACGCCTCAAACTAACCATCGGCAGCTATGTCGCCCTCTATCAAGCGGTCCAGGACACGCGATATTCCATCCAGAACATCAGTCAGAACATCGGGCAAATCTATCATGACGGTCTGTTTATCCACCAATTGTTCGAATTTCTGGATACGCCGGTTCCGCAGCCGGAAAAAGCGCTGCCGATGACCACGCCTTTGCGGGAGGGAATCGAAGTCGATCGCGTTACCTTTTGCTATCCAAATCAGGGTAAGCCTGTGCTAGACGATTTGACGATTCGCATCAAGCCCGGAGAAAAGGTTGCCATTGTCGGGGAGAACGGTGCGGGGAAGAGCACGCTCGTAAAAATCATGCTAGGCTTGTATGAACCGACGCATGGCGTTGTGCGCTATGGCGGCATCCCGATCCAGGATTATGATTCCGTCAGCTTCCGCAGCAAAGTAACGGCGGTGTTCCAGGATTTTTATCGATATGAATGGACCCTTGAGGCTAACATTGCGCTGCGTGAGCATGATCCGGACGACCGGCAAGCCCATCGCCGATTGAATCAGGCCATGGAGAAGGCCGCGATGACGCCGCTAGTAGATTCGCTGCCGGACGGAGTAGCAACCCAGCTGGGTACGCGCTTCTCCGGCGGGCGCGAACTGTCTCAGGGCCAATGGCAGAAGGTCGCGA
The DNA here is from genome assembly GCF_038007545.1 of Bacillus sp. FSL K6-6540. Taxonomy (NCBI): domain Bacteria; kingdom Bacillati; phylum Bacillota; class Bacilli; order Caryophanales; family Bacillaceae; genus Bacillus; species Bacillus sp. FSL K6-6540. The sequence continues at coordinate 4,497,996 of NZ_JBBOXH010000001.1, read as the reverse complement.
TCGCCCGGGCGTTCTATCGGGATTTTGAAGTGATCTATCTGGACGAGCCGACGGCGGCCGTAGACCCGCTTACGGAATCCGCGATATTCGAGAGCCTGATGTCCATGACCGAAGGCAAAACCGCCATCTTCATATCGCACCGATTGGGAAGCTGCAGACATGCGGACCGCATTCTCGTCCTCAAGGAAGGGCGAATCGTTGAAGAGGGAAAACATGAGGCATTAATCGGGCAGGGAGCCCATTATGCCGAGATGTTCAATAAGCAGGCCCAGTGGTATCGCTAGCATGCGGCACCGGTTTTGAAGCGCATGCGAAAGTTAAGCGGAGCGGATCAAGAAGTCATTCTTGGTCCGCTTCCTGCGTTTAGTTTACGTTAGGAGGGGCAAGCCGCCATGGGAGACGAGAGAGCCGCTAAGATGCCGACCGATTGCGTGCCAGAAGGAGTTTCATGTCTGAATCCCGAATTGAATAGGGACTTGAAACGTCTGGAGGCTAAAATATGAAACGTTAAACCCCACACCTGCCGCAAGATCAGAAAAATAAGGGGGACCATATATGAGCTTGGATAAAAGAACATGGATTGTGGAAGCAACCATAGCGGATATGCAGCATGCCATGGAAGAAGGCTGGATGTCTTCGGTCGAACTGGTGCAATTGTATCTGGAACGGATCGGGTTATACGATGGATGGCTTCGCTCGATTCTAGAGGTGAACCCGGATGCGCTGCAGATTGCCCAAGAGCTGGATCAGGAGCGCAGAAACTTGGGAGCACGGGGACGGCTGCACGGGATTCCGATACTGCTCAAAGACAACATCGACACCGGGGATCGGCTGCATACGAGCGCCGGCTCCATCACGCTGGCCGATTCGTACGCCGCCAAAGATTCCTTTGTTGCCGCAAAGCTCCGAGAGGCGGGGGCCGTTATTCTGGGCAAGAGCAACATGACCGAGTGGGCGAATTTCATGTCCTCGACCATGTGGGCAGGATACTCGTCAAGACGCGGGCTTACTTTAAATCCCTACGGTCCCGGCGAAATGTTCGTCGGAGGTTCGAGCTCCGGTTCCGGAGCTGCAGTGGCGGCGAATTTGGCTGCGGCAGCCATCGGCACGGAAACTTCGGGATCGATTATCAGCCCTTCCAGCCAGAACAGTCTGGTTGGCTTGAAGCCGACGATCGGTCTGGTAAGCCGGACGGGCATCATTCCCATCACGCATACGCAGGATACGGCAGGTCCAATGACCCGAACGGTGGAAGATGCCGCGATTCTGCTTGGCGCGATCGCGGGTGCGGATGACCTGGACGAGGTGACCAAGACAGCTGCTCAAGCAAGGGTAGAGGATTACACGAAGTTTCTGGACGCCAGTTATCTGAAGCGGGCACGAATCGGGATTCCCCGATACTACTATAAGCACCTGGATCGGGATAGACTAGATATCGTAGAGTCTGCCATTGATGTTCTTCGCGAACAAGGCGCGACCATCATCGATCCGGTGGAACTGCCATGCCAGGGCACCCGATGGGATGCCAATGTCCTTCGCTATGAATTCAAGAAATACGTCAATGATTATTTGGCGAATGTAGCTCCGTCGCTGCCGGTTCATTCATTAGCTGAGGTTATCGCTTATAATGAGGCACACGCCGACATAGCCCTGAAATATGGACAGGATACGCTGATTTGGGCCGAGGAAACAAGCGGTGCGTTGACCGAAAAAGAGTATTTGGAGAGCAAGCGGAAGAACAAGGAAAGGGCGGGCGCCATGGGAATTGACCATGTACTGCGGGAGCATCAGCTGGACGCACTGCTGTTTCTGGGTAATGAATATGGACCCGATCTGGCTGCCCGTGCAGGGTATCCTTCGGTTACCGTTCCCGGTGGTTATGCCGAGAATGGGATCATAGCTCCGGGAGGATACAACACCAAAGGTCCTCAGGGCATCACATTCATCGGGACGGCTTATAGCGAGCCGGTGTTGATTCAGTTAGCCTACGGCTTCGAGCAGGCCACCAAGCATCGTGTGCCGCCGAACCTTTCATCCCAGTCATCATAGTAAAGAGAGGTGATGTTCAATCATGCCGCGCAATTTGGAGTATGTCCCATACGGCTACGAGCCCCCGAAGCCGACAACGAAAGGCACTTTGATATTTTACGATCTTTTTGAGCAGGATCAGGTGGCCCTCGAGCAGGCGGCTGCCATCTTTGAGGAACGATCCTTCGCAAAGTTGGTGTGGTATCCGCTGCACGAAGAGACGGTGAAGCGGATGTTCAAGGAGCCGGTGAGCCCTTATTACAAGCGGGAGAAACAGCTTCAGGAATGGATTGAGGAGCACGGAAGACCTTCGGTCGTGATTGAATCGTTCGAGTCGAAGCGAAAAAAATACACGCCGATCGATACGGCGCTTCGACATCTGGTCGAGAAGTACGGAAGTCCCCACTTTCTTCTCCTGACTCCGGAGGTAGCTAACGTGTTTGCTTCGTTTTCTTCCTTCGAGGAATGGATCGTGAAGCTGAGGCTGATCTTGTTGTCCGAGCCGCCGGTTCTGCATCCGAGGCTGGAGAAATTCCGCCATCGATGGGATGTAGCCGGGGAGAAGCGGGAAGAACTTTAGGGTACATTCAAGCCCGGCTGCAGCTCGTTTGCAGCCGGGCCTTTTCTATGGTGCAGACGAATCGGACAAAGTGGCAATGCGGTAAAAATGCCGAACAGCCCTAAAAACGGTACATCGCGGGTTCACCGTGCCCCGATCCATGCAACATGAAAAGGACTGTACCCCGTGGGAACAGTCCTATGTTAATCCGTGCGGAGACCGTTAAACCTCATCGGTTCAGGTCCCTACGCGGGTAAGTTTACTTATGATCTTGCGCACGCTTTCTCCAGACAGGAAGTAGGTCCGTTCCAATTCCTCAATGGACCGTCCTTTGCAGTAAGCGCGATACATTTCTTTATTGCGACTTTCGATGCGTTGTTTGGAACCGCTTAACTCTCCCCAGCCGGCTCTTTGCTCGCTCTGTTTCGGTATGTAGAGTAATTCTCCGTCTATATACTGTTGAATTTGCTGCAGCAGCTCGGGGGGAAGCACTTCTCTTCCGTTCTTGTAATGGCCCATCGATGCCCTCCTCTTTCTGTGTAAATATTTAAGCTATCGCTGAGTTTCAAAACAATTGCATTGATCATGCTTGCCCTCCTCCTTTCGTGAAATTGGTTTTTTTAGATTTTGGTTTTATTGGAGTTGAAAATAGATATAGGGAGCCCGCGGCGGGCTCCCATTTAACGGATATTCGCTTTACGCGAATACCACCTCACGGATCTGAATCATTGCAATCAGCCTCCTTTCAGCTCATTTCGTCGGCCCGACTTCTATATTAAGCCATATGTAGGTGGAAATTTGCAAGAGATAAAACAATATTAATTGTTTTTTACCACGATTCATGGGATGAATGATCTTCACCGGCCAGGAATTCCATTCGGAATTTGGATGGTGTGTGACAGGATTATATAATATAGTTACTTCAGAATGCAAAATAAAGAAGGAGCTTGCTTGTATGTCCACACACGACCCGCATATCCAGGAGTTAATCACGTTGAAGACGATTGCCGAAACGCTGAACGAATCCAATGAGTTAGCCCCCATGCTGGACGTTGTTATCGGCAAACTGCTGGAGCTGACCGGACTTACGACCGGTTGGCTGTTCCTGGTGGAAGAGAAGAGAACGCATGAATTCGTAGCGGGCCGGAATCTGCCGCCTGCTCTGAGACGGGAAGATGACGAACCGATGAGGTGCGGCAGCTGCTGGTGCCTGGAGCGCTATGATGACGGCCGACTGAAAAATGCCGTGAACATTTTGAATTGCAAACGTCTGGATAACGCCGTTCGTTATCAGTGGGGCGACACGGAGGGAATTACCCATCATGCTACCGTTCCGCTGCGTTCCGGCAGCCGCAGGTTCGGCGTGCTGAATGTGGCCGCACCCGGGAAGCTTCATTTTTCCAAGGAGGAGCTGGCGCTGCTGGAATCGGTAGCCTACCAAATCGGCAGCGCCATCGAGCGCATGCGTCTGTACGCGGCTGAGCAGCGTCGGGCTGATTTGTTCGCCCGGCTAGGAGAATATAGCAGCGCGCTAGGCGCTTATGCATCCCAAGCGGTAAGCCGGGCCGAATTAACGGAGCAGGTGATGAGTTTGCTCGGCCGTTATTTTGATTGGCCGGTTGCGGCGCTGCTTGAACCGGTGGGCCAGGAAATCACGCTGCGTGCGCTATACAGCGGTGGACAGACCACGCTGCCCCATGCCAAATTTCCGCTCGCCGACATGGCTCGGATCGGTTCTGATGCAGTGAAGCGCTCAGCAGCGCCGGTCGGCGATCCGGATGCGCAGCAACTTGCGGATCAACTGGTGGAGAAAGGATGGATAGCTCCCATTCGTCGAGCCGTTGCGGTACCGCTTGCGGTTGCTTCGGACTCCTTAACCGGGATGCTCTTGGTGGGCTATGAACAGTATGGAGACCAGCATCGGGCGGACATGGAGGTCATCGAGGCCATAGCGGAGCATATCGGCATGACGCTTCAGCGCATCCGTCTGGAGGAGAACCGGCGGGAGCTCGCAAGGATGGATGAACGAAATCGCCTGGCCCGGGACCTGCACGACTCGGTAAGCCAAACCCTGTTCTCGCTGGTGATGATGTCCAAAGGTGTAGGGGGGATGATTGCTGCTGAACCGGATGAGCAGAAAAGCTTGCTCCAGGACACGATCCACGATATCCAGTCATTATCGCAAAGCGCACTAAAGGAAATGCGGGAGCTGATCATGCAGCTTCGCCCGCCCGGACTTGAGGAGGGGCTGATGACAGGTCTACAGCAATACGGCGAACGATTGAAGCTTCATGTGCGTACACATATCAGCGGGATGCAGGAGCTGCCGCGGATTGCGGAAGAGGCATTGTGGAGGATCGGGCAAGAGGCGCTGAACAATGTGAGCAAGCATGCGGATACGAAGGAAGTAACGGTAGCGTTATCCTTGCAGAATGATGAAGCGGAGCTTCGGATCGAGGATCAAGGGCGCGGGATAACCAAGCAACGATGGAAGGAGCTGACGCGGCATTCCATCGGCCTGTCCAGCATGCGGGAGCGGGCCGAATCGCTCGGAGGCCAGTTCCGTTTATACAGCGTGCACCGGGAGGGAACCATCATTGAGGTTACGATACCCTTGAAGGCGGTCACAACAGAGAAAGGGGGATAACCGATGATCCGATTGTTAATAGCTGACGATCACGCCATGGTACGGCGGGGCCTCCAGGTTTTTCTGGCGACGCAGCCGGATATCGAAATGGTGGGAGAAGCCGCGAATGGCGAAGAGACGCTGGAACAGGCCAAACTTTTGCTGCCTGATGTCGTGTTGATGGATTTGAATATGCCTGTATTGAATGGCATCGATACCACGGCACGTTTGAAAAAAGAACTGCCTCATATCAAAGTGATCGTACTGACCTCGTTTGTTGATTACGATCATGTTCTGCCTGCGATTCGAGCGGGTGCTCGCGGCTATCTCCTGAAGGATATCGAGCCGGAGGAATTGGTAGCCGGGATCCGACGCGTGTTCCAAGGACAGGTCGAATTGCATCCGGATGCAGCCGGCCTGCTCATGACGCATGTTACTTCCCCGGCGGGAGAGGATGAGGCCAATGGATCCAGCCATCAGGAAGCTGCGCAGCTGGATAAGCTTACCCGCCGAGAGCAGGAAGTATTGCAGCTGATTGCCTCTGGGATGAATAACAGGGAAATCAGCGAAGCGCTTTATATTACCGAGAAGACGGTCAAAACCCATGTCAGCCACCTGCTGGATAAGCTTGGGGTTGCCGACCGGACACAGGCTGCCATCTATGCGCTTAAGCATGGAATCGTATAGGATTAGGGATTTGCTGCTTATGCAATATAACCGTACATAATGATCATTTCTAAGACTATAGTCGTAGAAGCTCTCAGCCGAAGGCATGAGAGCTTTTGCTCGTAAAATCACTCGATATGTTGACGATTTCATGACGTGCCTCCTCTACAATGTATTTAACAAAACATTCGAATACGAATAAGGGAGGCATTACCATGAAGATCGTAATTATCGCAGGCAGCAATCGCAAAGAAGCGACAAGCACCATTTTGGCCAAAGCCTTGGAAGCGCAAATGAACCGGTTGTTCGTCGAAGTGAAGCTGTTTAATTTGTATGAAACGCCGCTCCCGTTCTATTCCCCGGACGAAATATTCAACCGGCATGAGGGCGTGCGTGAGCTGCAGCGGTTATTAATGGAGGCGGACGGCGTCATTTTGACTACCCCGGAGTATCACGGCGGGATGAGCGGAGTGTTGAAGAATGCTCTGGATCATTTGGGGCAAATGCATTTCTCGGGTAAACCCGTCTTATCGGTAAGCTCGGCAGGCGGGGCGGTCGGCGTAAGTTCACTGCAGCAAATGCAGGCCACCATACGCAATTTGCATGGTATTAATAGTCCGGAATGGATTTCCATTGGCGGATCTCAACGGGCCATTTACGAATCGGAAGCGGCTGAGGGTACGATCGTGCTGGATTATCGGGCGAAAGAGGCGCTTTCCATCTTTATGGAGCTGGTTAAGAAGATCAGCAATAAAGTGGAGGCTGAAATCTCATGATCACCCATTTCGCCGGATTAACTTTAAGGACCGTCTCCATCGAGGGAGTGAAGCAATTCTATCACGGATTGCTTCAATTCCCGGTCGTCAGAGAAAGCGAGGCCGAAATTGCATTTCAGCCTACACCCGATTTCACGCTTGTATTTGAAGAGGTGTTTGAACCCATAGCCCCTGCCCATATCGCGTTTGAAGTGGCTTTCTCCCAATTTGATTCCACCGTCAGGAGCCTCGCGGAACAGGTGCCATTGTTGAAATGGCCGGACGGCAAGGTGGTCGAACCCTTCGATTCCGGCGTGAACGTATACTTCAGGGATGGGGATGGAAATTTGCTGGAGTTTATCGCCCATCCGGATTTAAAGGAAGGGGTCCTGACCCCGAGCGGTAAATATGGCGTCCTCTATTTGCGGGAAGTGGGACTGCCTGTCGAGGATCCGGTAGCTGCCCGACTGTGGATGCAGCGGACGCTCGGATTCACCATCGCCAAGGAATCGGAACAATTTGCTTTTGTCATCGGCGGAACGGCCCATGCCGTTGTGGTATCCACGAGGCGCAAATGGATCCCGATCTCGATGTACGCGCTGGCACCGACGCTGGAATTAACGTATGGCGTCACCGACGAGCGGTTTATAGACCGGGTTCGCTCGGCCCTGGATCGGCGGATGATCCAATCGGATAACGATGAGGGACTGCGTTTTAGAATGTACGGCTACAGCATCAGGTTGAAGATAACCAGCTTTCCCAAGGAAATTGCAGCCAAGCTGAATCTGCCGAGTGCCGCCGAAGGGGAGGAGGTGAACCCGGTCATTGACGACCAATATTTGATAGACGGTCTCACGGCTTTGAGCCGCGGCGGCGAAGTCGGTTGGTTTGAAGGGCATGTCGGCGGAGCGTATTTGGCAGCGTATTACATGCAGAAGGAGCAAGATCTGCCTCAAGATGTGCTTCATGGATTGGCTGCCAATTGCCGTCATCTGCGCGCTCAGCATGAAGATTGGTTTGAACCGTATCCATCCGAGCCCGCTCAGCCTGAGTTGATGGATCAATTGCTGGAAGGGCTTCTGCCCAACCTGACAAGCCTGAGCACCTCGGGCCACGGCGTGACCCTGGGCGTGCTCGGACTGAAAGCACTGCGGGACCGTCCGGACTTACTGACTCCGTCCATCGTGAGAGGTTTGCTTAAGCTCATGGACGATGCAGCGAGTGAACATAAGCTTGCAAGGTATTACGGCATTGACGATTATACGCAGCTGGATCTATCGGAAATCTCACTCTCGGAAATACCGCCTTACCGGGATGCGTCCGATTTGGCATGCCGCGCACTTTCCGAGCTGGATCACGTGCTGCCGGATCAGCATGTGGATGGCCAATATTATTTTTTTGCCGGTGAGCTTGAGCATGGGATTACCCACGCACACGCGCTGATTGAGCTGGAACGGCTCGGTTATGCCCAGTTGGGCAAGCTGGGCCAAGGCAATCACCGGCTCCAAACGAAACTTAACCGTCTCAGACCTCAAGCGCTTATGGCTCAGGGGATCGATGCGCCTGCCAAGGCTTCCATCACGGAATCGGCCTATTGGAGCCGGCTGTATGAAGATCCGCATGCCATCAAGGTACCTTACGCCGCCATGGCGCTGCTGCGGCATGTGCCTGTTGAAAGAAGGGGAGACCTGGAACGTGAAGTATGTAAGCTGCTGTCCCTGATGAAGTAGAACATGGCTATTTTGACAATGGTAAAATATGGTGATAGGCTAAAATAAGTTACCCAATAACTGAATCATGTATGCTGGAAAGGCATAGAACTGGAGGATATCATGAACGTTGCAATCGTTGTGGGAAGCATTAGAAAAGAGTCGTACAATCGGAAGCTGGCGGAATATTTGAAGCAGCGCTATTCGGATCAGATCGCCTTTGATATCGTGGATCTTCGCGATCTTCCGTTCTACGATCAAGACACGGAGTTGGACCCTCCAGCGGCCGTCAAGGAATTCAAGGAGCGGATTGCCGCTTCCGATGCCGTATTGTGGATCACGCCGGAATATAATTATTCCATACCGGGCGTGCTCAAGAATGCGCTGGATTGGTTATCGCGCGTCGATAAGGTCATGAACGGGAAGCCTTCCTGGATCATGGGGGCGTCGATGGGGCAGCTCGGAACGGTTCGCGCCCAAGAGCATCTTCGGGACATTCTCTTCTCCGTTGGCATTACCTCACCGCTGCTTCCCAATAATGAAGTTTATATCGGCGCCGTGCACGAGAAGATGGATGAGTCCGGCAAGCTGATCCATGAACCGACGATCGGTTTCATCGATATCGTGGTGAACAATTTCATGACGTGGATGAAAGCCCGGAAATAAAACATGAAGTCTGGAGCCCTTTGGCAGTTGCCTGCCGAAGGGCTTTTCCTGTATTATTCACCTCGTAACACGATAAACCAAAGCGAATGGATTTGCTTTTGAACGGGGGAGGCTTTGATTGTATACGATTCTTATTGTGGACGACGAACCGATCGTAAGGGAAGGGATCCGAAACCGGATTCCGTGGTCGGAGCATGGCTATGAATGCATCGGGGATTGCGAGAACGGCAGAGATGCGTTGGAGGCCGTAAACCGCTATCAGCCCGATGTCGTGTTAACGGACATCAACATGCCGTACATGGATGGCTTGGAATTGTCCCGTCATATTACGGAACGTTTTCCTAAGACGAAGATCATCATCCTGACCGGGTTCGACGATTTCGAATACGCCCAGCAGGCGGTGAAGCTGCAGGTGACGGATTTTATTTTGAAACCGGTTACGGCGGCGGAATTAAGGGACATGCTCGACAAGCTCAAGCTGGAAATGGATGAGGAGCGCGGTCATACCGAGCACTTGAAGAGACTCAAGAAGCAGTTGAACGAGAGCTTGGTTCTGCTTAGGGAACGTTTTCTGGAACGATTGGCGTCATCGCCGATGAAGCGGTCCGAAATGGAGAGCCGGCTGGATTATTTCGATATTCCGCTGCGCGGGCCGCTGTATATCGCCATGGCAGCGGATATGGATGAGCTACGCTCGGATGAACAGCACGCCGATAATGAACTGCATGCTTTTGCCTTATACAACATCATGCAGGAGATCCTGGCGGGTGAGCCTGGTGCGGCCGTGTTTCGGTACAAAGAGAATAAGGTCATGACCATTCTGTCGGGCTCCGACGAGAAAGATCTGCACGCCCGGGCCCAGGAACTGGCGGAGGACATTCGCGGCTCCACCAAGCAGTTCATGAAATTCACGGTCACGGTTGGCATCGGAACGATCTGTCGCGAGCTGCAGGACATACGATATTCCTGCAAGGCCTCGGAGGCCGCCCTGGAGTACCGGCTTCTGATCGGCCGCGATCAGGTGGTCCATATCACCGATCTTGAAAAACGCGGGAGCGGTCCTCTCCTGGATGGGATCGAAACGGAGACGGCGCTGGTTTCGGCAATCCGGGCGGGCACAGGCTCAGAGGTGAAGGCGTGCATCCGGCGGCTGATCAACGAAATTGGAAGCGCTTCAATTTCAATCGAGCTCTGTTACGTGCGGGTCCTTCGGGTCATGCTTGCCGTGCTTCAAACCTTGATGGAAATCGGCAGCAATGGGAACGAGCTGATCGGCAAGGAGAAGAGGCTGCTGTCCGATCTGTATTCTTTTCGGTCCTTGGATGAGATCGAGCGCTGGTTAAACGAGGTATGCGAGCAGGCGTTAAGGGACGTAGCCAAGACCAGAAAGGATATTACACGCTCCCAGATGCTGGAGGCGGTCGATTTCATCCAGCGGCATTATGAGGATGAGGAGTTATCGATTAAGACCGTGTGCAGCCGGATCTTCATGAGCACGAGTTATTTCAGCGCCTTGTTCAAGTCGCATACCGGGAAGACCTTCGTCGAATACGTTACGGAAGTCCGCATGGAGAAAGCGAAGGAACTTCTGAAGCATTCCTTGTTAAAAACCTATGAAATTGCGGCGAAAACCGGCTATCAGGATCCTCAATATTTTAGCGTGCTGTTTAAGAAACATACCGGAGATACCCCGACGGAGTACCGGAACAAAATGGCAACTGGCGAGGTACAGCCATGAAGGCTCCGCAGCGAATCAAAAGCATTCAGTCCCGCATTGCCAGTTCCTTCGTGATGCTCGTGCTGTTCACGGCCCTGCTGCTTATCTTCATCTCCTATCGGCTGTCCGAATCGGCTGTTCGCGAAACGGCGGAAAGTTATACCTCCGAGCTGATCAATCAAGTCAATGCGAATATCCAAACCTACATTACAGGCATGAAGGACATTTCGCTGGCCGCGATGAACAATCCGAACGTAAGAGAATACCTGGCCTCGGCCGACGAGCTGGAGCCTGCGCAGCTGGCGGTATTGAAGGCGAAGATATCGGATTATTTTCACTCGATTCGCATTTCGCGCAAAGACATTGCTTCGATCAACATCTTCGGAGCGGGCGGAACCTTCATATCCGATCGGTCCAACGCGGAGTTAAATCCTTATATTGAAATATCCGATCAGCCCTGGTATCGGCAGGCGAAGGAAAACCAAGGACAAACGGTGATCTCTTCCTCGCATGTACAGCCCATCATTAAGGGAGAGTACCGCTGGGTTGTATCGCTGAGCCGCGAGCTCAGCGGCATGGATTCGACCCAAGGGCTTGGCATCCTGCTAATCGATCTTAACTTCAAAGTAATTAACGATATGCTCAGCAAGCTCGATCTGGGGAACCGGGGGTATGTGTTCGTTATCGACCGCGAAGGCCGGATTGTTTATCACCCCCAGCAGCAGCTGCTTTACAGCAATCTGAAAACGGAGAGATTGGACCAGGTGCTGCAGGACAAACATGGAAGTTTTGTCGTGAAGGAGGACGGTGCGAGCCGGATTTACAGCATTAAGAACACGGATTTCGGCTGGAAAATCGTGGGCGTTTTTTACGAGAATGAGCTGGTGGACAATAAGAAGCAGATGCAGCTGTCTTTTGCTATAGCGGGATTGTTATGCCTCGTCGTCGGCGTGCTGTTCTCCGTCGTCCTCTCGCGCAATCTGACGCGTCCCATCAAGAAGCTGCAAGAGAAGATGATGGAGGTGGAGAAGGGAAATTTCGACATTCGGGTCCCGGTGGGGCATTCCAGGGAAATCTCCGGACTGGCCCGCAGCTTCAACGTGATGGTGCTGAAGATTAAGGAATTGATGTATCAAATCGTGGTAGAGCAGGAGATTAAGAGAAAAAGCGAGCTGAATGCCCTGCAAGCCCAAATCAACCCCCATTTTCTCTACAATACGCTGGATTCCATCATATGGATGGCCGAGAGCAAAAAGCATGACGAGGTGATTTTGATGACATCGGCTTTAGCCAGGCTGTTTCGGGCTTCGCTCAGCAAGGGGAAGGAATTGATACCGATTGCGACCGAGGTGGAGCATATAACGAATTATTTGAAAATACAACAGATGCGTTATCAGGACAAAATCACGTTTGCCCTGGATATCGATCGCGGGCTTTACCCGTATCTGACGCTGAAGGTGCTTCTGCAGCCGCTGGTGGAGAATGCCATTTATCATGGCATCAAAAACAAGGAAGGGCCGGGGACGATCACGATTACGGGGGTGCGTCGAGATACCCGCATCGAATTTCAAGTTAAGGACGACGGCATCGGGATGGATCAGTCCAAGGTGGAGACGCTGCTCACGTCCAAAGAAGGCACACGATCGAGAAACAGCGTTGGCATTGCGAATGTTCATCAGCGGATACAGTTATATTTTGGAACGGAATATGGTCTTAGCTATGCGAGCGTGCCCGGATCGGGTACAAGCGTAACGCTGGTCATTCCGGCCGTTCATGCAGATGAGTGGCAGCGTGTGGAGGGGGATGTGCCTTGAAGTCGTACCTGCGAATGCGTTATATGGTACTGCTGCTGATTCCGTTGCTTCTTCTGGGTTATGCCGTTAATCAGTGGTCCAAGGAAGAACCCGGAGCCAAGAAGATCATCGTCGGCGTAAAGGCGCTGGACGAGAATGAATTCTGGCGGGTACTGATTGAAGGGGTGAACACGGCTTCCCGGGAATTCGGCGTTGACGTCTCGGTGGTAGGACCGTCTCAGGAAATCGAGGTTGACTTGCAGATTCAATTGTTGGAGGAAGCCGTCAAGCAGAAGCCGGATGCGATCGTTTTGGCCGCCGGTGATTATAATCGCCTGGTTCCCGTAGCAGAGTCGATTCGTAAGGCCGGCATCCCGCTCATTATGATTGATTCCGCCGTGAATGGTGATTACGCGCTGAGCTTGATCGCGACCGACAATGTGAATGCGGGACAGAAGGCCGGCAAGGAGCTTTCGTCACGCCTGCCGGAACATGCCAAGGTTGCTATCATCAGTTTCGTGCAGGGCACCTCGACGCAGATCGAGAGGGAGCAAGGGGTTCGAAGCATTCTGGAGCAGCGCGGCGGCACGGAAATCGTAGGCACCTACTACAGCGAAGGCAAGGAGGAGAGGGCGTACGAAATCACGAAAAAGCTCCTGCTTGAGAGGCCTGACCTGAATGGAATCGTCGGACTGAATGAGCCTTCTACGGTGGGGGCCGGCAGAGCGATTCGGGAACTGGGGCTGGTGGGCAAAGTCAAGCTGGTCGGATTCGACAGCTCGGTGAAGGAAGTCAAGCTGCTCGAAGAGGGAGTCTTGCAATCCACGATCGTTCAGAAGCCCTTCAACATCGGTTATTTGGGCATCAAAACTGCCGTATCCGTTATCGAGGGCGACAGGATGCCCCGGCATATATACACCGATTCCGTTATCATCAATAAGGACAATATGTATACCGAGGAGAACCAGAAGCTGCTCTTTCCCTTTGTGGAGGAGTAGCTTCTTCTCTTTTGGGTTTCTGCGGCGGATCATAGATTATTCAACATCGATCAGAGAATATTCCATTCCTTCGCGGGGTAGCGGTTTGTACAATGATTCATAAAAGGTGCCAGCTAGAGAGGTGAGGGACGTTGAGCGAATGGCTGATACAGATGGAAGGAATCATGAAGGAATTTCCGGGTGTTCTTGCATTAAATAACTGCCGGTTCGACCTGCGGGCCGGTGAAGTCCATGCCCTTATGGGTGAAAACGGTGCGGGCAAGTCAACCCTGATGAAAATCCTGACCGGCGTTTATCAGAAGGATGCAGGAACGATCGAATTCAAAGGGCAGCCCGTTGAGTTATCGAACCCGAAAGCGGCTCAGGACGCGGGAATCAGCATGATTCATCAGGAGCTGAATCTGGCCCCTGACCTGACAGTCGCCCAGAATATCTTCATCGGGCGGGAGCCGCGGCGAAAGCTCCGATTGTTTCTGGACGACCGGGCGCTGCACCGGCAGGTGAAGGAACTGTTCGAACGGATGGGCCTCGACATGGACCCCTCCATCAAGGTTTCGGAATTAACGGTTGCCAAGCAGCAGATGGTGGAGATCGCCAAGGCATTATCCTACAACGCCGATGTGCTGGTCATGGATGAGCCGACAGCGGCTTTGAGCGAAACGGAGATTGAGGATTTGTTCCGCATCATACGGCAGCTTCGCGAGAGCGGAGTTGGAATCGTTTACATTTCCCACCGAATGGATGAGATCAAACGAATCACGGATCGCATTACAGTGATGCGCGACGGGCAGTACATCGATACGGTATCCACGGCTGAAGTCACGACCCAGGACATCATCTCGAAGATGGTCGGTCGGCAGATTTACGAGACCTCGAAGCCGGAGAGGACGGCTGGTGAGCGCGAGACGGTATTGGAGGTTATAGGACTGAATCAAGGCAGAAACTTGAAGGACATTAACCTGACTCTGAAAAAGGGAGAAATTCTTGGTATTGCCGGCCTCGTCGGCGCGGGACGGACCGAGCTTGCCCGGGCCATCTTCGGCGCCGACCGCATCCAATCCGGCGAGATCCGCGTGCACGGCCGGAAGGTAACGATCAAGGGCCCGCACGATGCGGTGCGGCAAGGGATCGGCTATCTATCCGAGGATCGCAAGCGCTATGGATGCGTCGTCGATCTCGACGTGAAGAGCAATGTGGCTATCGCCTCATACGGCAGCTTCCTCCGTCCCGGGGGCTGGATGAATACGGCGAGGATTCGCGAGCAGGCGGAGGATATGGTGTCGCGATTGAAGGTCAAAACGCCGCATGTCGATCAGGAGGTCAAGTTCCTCTCCGGGGGCAATCAGCAGAAGGTCGTCATTGGCAAATGGCTGACGAGGGATTGCGACATCCTGATCTTCGACGAGCCGACGCGAGGAATCGACGTTGGGGCCAAGAGCGAAATCTACCGATTGCTGAACGATCTTGCAGCACAGGGCAAGTCGATCATCATGATCTCGTCGGAGCTGCCGGAAATTCTTCGGATGAGCCACCGGATTCTCGTCATGTGCGAAGGCCGGATTACGGGCGAGCTGGATCATGAAGAGGCGACCCAAGAAAGCATAATGCATCTGGCTACAGCGAGGATGTAAGACGCCGTCGCCGTCATCTATTCACGTCAGGAGGAACAAGCAGATGAACATTCAAATCAAATCGGGCGCGCTCCAGCAAGTGCTGGCTCTTGCCAGCTTGGTCGTTCTCGTCCTATTCTTTACGTTCTCGTCCAGCAATTTCTTTCAGTTCTCCAACATCGTGGGCATTCTTCTTTCCACAGCGGTAATCGGCGTGCTGGCTTTGGGATCCACCTTTGTCATTATTACCGGCGGCATCGACCTGTCCGTCGGGACGGTCATGACGCTGAGCGGCGTTATGACCGGGGTCTGCATCACATTCTGGGGATTGCCTGTCCCCGTCGGCATTCTTGGCGGCATCTTGACCGGCGCCCTGTGCGGGCTTCTGTCCGGGACGGCGGTGGCGAAAATGAAGATTCCGCCTTTTATCGCAACGCTGGCGATGATGATGATTGCCAAAGGTCTCGCGCTCATCATCTCCGGGGCCAAACCGGTCTATTTCAACGATGCCGAAAGCTTTGCCGAGGTGTCCCAGGGCAGCGTGCTGGGCTGGCTGGTGCCGGGCCTCGATATTCCCAATGCGGTCGTCATTTTCTTCATTGCGGCGATCCTGGGCTATCTCATCTTATCGAAGACCATCATCGGCCGTTATAACTTTGCGCTGGGCAGCAACGAAGAGGCGACCCGATTGTCCGGCGTCAACGTGGGCTTCTGGAAAATCGTGATCTACACCTTAACCGGCGCATTTACCGGTTTGGCGGGGGTCATGATGGCATCGAGGCTAAACTCGGCAAATCCGGCGCTGGGTGCCGGGTACGAGCTGGAAGCCATCGCGGCGGTCGTGATCGGGGGAACTTCGCTCAGCGGAGGCAAGGGTACCATTATCGGAACGGTGATCGGGGCGTTGATCATGAGCGTGCTGACGAACGGATTGCGCATTCTGTCCGTGCCGCAGGAATGGCAAACCGTTGTTGTAGGGTTCGTTATTATACTCGCGGTGTATGCGGATATTTTGCGCAGACGCAAAGCGTAAGCCCTTATAAGTGCCTGCTGCCGGAGCTAGGTTAGCCGTAGGTTGGCTTGATCTCGATAGAAGCTTCCATAACGGAAGATCTATAGCTGTACCAAAATGTCCAAACAAGGGGAGATTGCATTATGAAAAAGCTTTCCGTATTAACGCTGATTCTTTTGCTGACTGCAAGCATGCTGGCGGCTTGCGGTTCATCGGGCAATAACGCTGCCGGAGGTACCGACAGTCCAGGCGAGGGCGGATCCGGATCAGGAGCCGGTTCTCAAGCCGAAGGAGAGATCTACATCCCGATCATTTCCAAGGGCTTTCAGCACCAGTTCTGGCAGGCGGTGAAAGCCGGTGCCGAGCAAGCAGGGGAAGAGCTTGGCGTGCGGATTACCTTTGAAGGTCCGGAAACGGAATCCCAGGTGGATAAGCAGATCGAAATGCTGCAGGCTGCACTCGATAAGAAACCAAGCGCGATCGGCTTTGCCGCATTGGATAGCCAGGCCTCCATACCTTATCTGAAAAAAGCCCAGGAAAACAACATCCCGGTCATCGCCTTCGATTCGGGCGTGGAAAGCGACATTCCGGTAACGACGGCTTCAACGGACAATATGGCTGCATCGGCGCTCGCGGCGGACAAAATGGCGGAGCTCATCGGGAATGAAGGCAAAATCGCCATGGTGGTCCATGACCAGACCAGCGTAACCGGGGTCAGCCGCCGCGACGGCTTCAAGAAGCAGATCGAAGAGAAGTATCCGAATATCGAGATCGTGGACATTCAATATGGCGGCGGGGATCACCTGAAGTCGACAGACCTGGCCAAAGCGATGATGCAGGCGCATCCGGATTTAAAAGGGATATTCGGCGCCAATGAAGGCTCCGCCGTCGGCGTCATCAATGCGGTGACGGAGATGAAGAAGGAAGGCCAAATCATCGTGGTCGGATTCGATTCCGGAAAAGCGCAGATCGACGCGATCAAGAACGGAACGATGGCGGGAGCCATCACGCAAAATCCGGTCGGCATCGGATATGAGACGGTAAAAGCCGCCGTGGCAGCCATCAAAGGGGAGAAGGTCGAACCGCAGATCGATACGGGATTCTACTGGTACGACAAAAACAATATCGATAGCGACGAAATCAAAGCCGTAATCTATGAATAAATGAAATGAAGGGGAGCCCTGTAGGGGCTCCCCTTAACGCGGCATCCGCTTACGCAGATGCCACCTCCATATTCTGAATCAATTCGTTCAGCCTCCTTTCCGATCATTTGGTCCAGCCGGACATCTATATTAAACTACGGCCGGCGGCAGGACTGAAGTGAATAAACAAGCTTAATTGTTTTTTACCAGGAAGTCCGGTCGTGAAGATGCAGGGTTTAGGTTAATGGATCTTCCCCTCATCCCAAATCCGCTTCCAAATCTCTTGGGCGGTCTCTTGAGGTGTTAAATCGGAAGTATCCAGCCAGAGGCCAATTCTGGGCGTTTCGTCGGTTAACCGCCGGTTCAGCTCATGAATGCTCCAGACTCCGTAGCCTTTTTTGCTTCGATCCTGCTCCCGGGCACGGATGGAATCCTCGGAAGGATTGAGCACAACGACGAACACGGGAACGCCTGTTAACATAACGGTCATTTCTTGCAGCGCCGGGCCGAGAATAACGTCCTGCAGAACGACATGAAAACCGGCCTCGACATAAGCTTTGGCAGCGGATGCGGATAATCTGTAGCGCAAGGCAAGCTGCCGCTTCGCTTCGTCGGAAGCATCCGGAAGCATTTCTTCCCTGCCCCTGACTATCATTTTCCGGAACGAGTCTCCCCGCAAATGGACTCCGCGATCAAACTTCTCGGCCAGCAGCTGGGCTACGGTCGACTTACCTGAAGCCATGACGCCGGTGACAACGATTACGGCAGGTTGACGTGAATAGGACATCATGTTACCTCCGATTCTGTGGATTTCAAATGAAAGGGAGCCCAGCACGGGGCTCCCTTAAACGCGACACCCGCTTACGCGGATGCCACCTCCATATTCTGAATCAATTCGTTCAGCCTCCTTTCCGATCATTTTGTCCGGCCTGACAACTATATTAAATCACAGCCGAAGACTGGACTAAAGTGAACAAACAGGCTTAATTGTTTTTTACCAGCATCGAGACGAAAGTTTCGCAAATAAGCGAAAGCCCGAGAACCCTTGTCCCTCCGTATTACTTACTTCCACGTAAGTATCTCACTTATAAGTACGTACTTCCGTAAAGTAAACTGTCTACTCTACAATGATCGTGTAGTTATTAACCAATACACTCATAAGGAGAGATTGACAATATGGAACTTCAATTGGCATTGGATTTGGTGAATATTCCGGAAGCAAAAGAAGTCGTGGCGGAGGTAGCGGAGTTTATCGATATCGTGGAGATCGGCACGCCGGTTGTCATTAACGAAGGGCTTCATGCCGTCAAAGCGATTAAAGAGGCGTTCCCGCATCTGCGCGTGCTGGCCGACCTTAAAATTATGGATGCCGGCGGCTATGAAGTGATGAAGGCATCCGAAGCCGGTGCGGATATCATTACGGTGCTTGGCGTATCCGACGATTCCACGATCAAAGGCGCGGTAGCGGAAGCCCTCAAGCAAGGCAAGCAAGTGATGGTGGATATGATCAATGTAAAGGACATTGAAGGCAGGGCGCGGGAGATCGATGCCTTCGGCGTGGATTACATCTGCGTTCATTCCGGCTACGACCACCAGGCGGAAGGCAAAAACTCATTCGAGGAATTGGCGGCGATCAAACGTGTCGTGAAACAAGCCAAAACTGCCGTTGCGGGCGGAATCAAAATGGAGACGCTCCCTGAGGTGATTCAGGCAAATCCCGATCTCGTCATCGTCGGCGGCGGAATTACAAGCCAAACCGACAAGAAGGCCACAGCGGCTCAAATGAACGAGCTTGTGAAGCAGGCATAAGTCGCCATGAGTCATAACATCTTTCAATATGCATCCGTCATTGCCAAGGAGTTATCGGAATCCGTTCAGCAGGTGGATGCTGGCCAGATCGAGGAATTGATTGAACGGATCGTGCAATCCGATGCCGTCTTCTTGGCAGGGGGAGGCAGATCCGGCCTGATGATCCGGGCTTTCGGCATGCGGTTAATGCAAATGGGATTTAAGGTTCATATCGTCGGCGATACGGTAACACCGGCTATCGGAGCGAATGACCTGCTTCTTATCGGTTCAGGCTCCGGCGAAACGCAAGGATTGGTATCCATGGCTCGGAAAGCCAAAGGGATCGGGTCCGCGGTTGCAGTCGTAACCGTGAGACCGGAATCGAGTATCGGCATGCTTTCGGATGCGATGGTCCAGCTTCCGGGAACAACGAAGGAGCAGAATCAGGATATCCTCGTCACCGTTCAACCGATGGCTTCATTATTTGAGCAAAGCATGCTGATCGTGCTCGATGCGGTTATCCTGAGATTGATGGAAAAAAGCAAGCTTCGCTCAGACCAAATGTTTAGCCTGCATGCCAATTTGGAATAAGAAAAAACGGTCATGATGATAAGTTTGCCGCTTTGATGATATCCCCGCAACCGTTGTATACTATAGGGAAGAAGGGGTGATGCATTATGGCAAACGAGGTCAAGCAGCGAATTAATCTGAAGGAAATAAACTGCCATAAGGAGTTAACCCTGGCGGTCATCGGCGGCAAATGGAAGCTGATCATCCTCTGGCATCTCGGTTTGGAGGGCGTGAAACGCTTCGGTGAACTGAACCGAATGATTCCCCACATCACGCAAAAAATGCTGACCAATCAGCTTCGTGAATTGGAGGAGGACCAGCTGGTCCACCGCGTGGTTTACCCTGAGGTTCCCCCTCGGGTGGAATATTCGCTTACTCCCTACGGGGAGAGTTTGATGCCGATTTTGAAATTGATGTACGATTGGGGAAAAGATTACGGCGAACAAGTCATCTGGAAAGACGGCGAGTTGCCTGAGAATAAAGACGATGTACAGGCAGCGGAACAAGCGGTCGCCCAAAAACTGTAATTTCTCGAACCTTCATGGAAAAACCCTCCTTAAATTTTAAGGGGGGTTTTCGAGCGTGATGATGCTGCATTCTGAAGAATTAAAAATAGGCGAACCAACAGGTTCGCCTCCGCTCGGTTGAGCCTTCCTTAATCGATGTAATTATTGCTGGCTTTCAAGGTATTCAGCGAGTTGATCAAAAGTACCGCCAAATCCTTGTTTCACCATTGGAGCCATTTCATCGAACGCTGCCAGTTCTTCCGCAGTCGCGTTTACGGGGCCTCCCTGCATGGTAAGCGTAGTTTTTCCGTCGATTTCTTCCAATGTGATGATATTCATAATTTCAAGCGGCCAGTTTGCGTTAAAAGGTGCGCGTATCGTGTTCCCTTCCTCATCTGAGAATGATTGAACGAATACCAGCTTCTCAGGTACGATAACTTCCTGATATACAAATTTACCCCACATGGCTTGACTGCCGTCCGGAGACTTCTGACAGCCTAGAAACATGCCTCCGGGACGTACATCCATTTTGATAACGTCCAAAGAAAACCCTTGAGGACCCCACCATTTGCCGAAGTGTTCAGGGTCGGTCCAAACTTTAAAAACCAGTTCCCGGGGGGCATTGAAAACACGTGACAGAAGTAAGCCTGGTTTGCTTTGCTCGGTCATTTGAATTCCTCCTTAGAAGAAGGCAGCGGCAGCTACCTTTTCTTTTGTATTTTTTCCAAATAATCCTCAAGTTGATCTAAGCGCTTTTCCCAAATACTGCGGAACGAGTCCAACCATTCGTCCATTTCTTGAAGCGGTTCAGGACGTAGTTTATAAATTCGTCGATTAGCCTCCGCTTGGACTTCTACCAGTCCAGCTTCATGCAATATTTTTAAATGTTTGGAAGTCTGAGGTTGCCGGATTTGAAGACGTTCAGCAATCTGATTGACGGTTAAAGGACCTTCTCGTAACAGTTCGACCATCTGTAATCGGTTAGGTTCGGCTAGCGCGTGCAACGTTGTCTGTTTCATGGGACCTTACCCCCGATCTGGTTATTACAACGAACTTGATGCTTGAACTAATAATTCGGATAGCTGTTCATAGTCAGGAGTATCGTCTTTTCGAATTTTGAGCCATTTCCGTTCGGGTGGACCATCGAAAGTTGGAGGGACTTCTAGGTTGGTTGTGTTCATGATCATAAAGGCGATTGCATCTTTGGATGGCGAAATCACGGCTGCATAGTGTCCGTTTTTGAGAAAATGCGGTTTTTTGTACTGAATTCGTTCTTCTACCTCCGGAATGGCTTCATGGACCATGAGTCGAAGCTTTTTGCCGACTTCAACTTGCCAAGGCAAACTCAGGTTTTCAATGAACGAAATGACTTCTTGGCTCATAACTTATCCTCCTTATTTGTAAAGATTAACCAATGACTAATTATAATATACCATCATGAGAATATTCCTGTAAAGGAATATTATGAAATTGATTGCCGGAGATTTTTTTGCTTGAAGAAATGTTTTTTAGCGTGAAGGATTGACAATTGAATGGAGGAGATATATCATCATACCGTATAAATCGTAATTATTACGATTAAGGAATGGAGGAAGTTCATTAGATGAATAACAACAGTAGAATTCCGGTTACTGTCCTTAGCGGCTACCTCGGCTCAGGCAAAACGACGGTTCTGAATCATGTGCTTCATAATCGGGAAGGATTGAAGGTTGCGGTCATCGTGAACGACATGAGCGAAGTGAACATCGATGCGGATTTGGTGAGAGGGGAAGGAAGCCTGTCCCGAACGGATGAGAAGCTGGTCGAAATGT
This sequence comes from Bacillus sp. FSL K6-6540, assembly GCF_038007545.1. Classification (NCBI taxonomy): domain Bacteria; kingdom Bacillati; phylum Bacillota; class Bacilli; order Caryophanales; family Bacillaceae; genus Bacillus; species Bacillus sp. FSL K6-6540. The sequence continues at coordinate 4,476,040 of NZ_JBBOXH010000001.1, read as the reverse complement.
CCAATGGCTGCATCTGCTGCACGCTCCGGGAAGATTTGGTGCAGGAAGTTCAGAAGCTGGCTCAAGAGAAGCGTTTTGATTACATACTGATCGAATCGACGGGAATCAGCGAGCCCGTGCCCGTTGCGCAGACCTTTGTTTACCCGGACGAGGTGTCCGGCGTACAGCTGTCCGATCTCGCCCGGCTGGATTGCATGGTAACGGTGGTGGACGCGAACCGATTCTGGAAAGATTTCTCTTCGGGGCAAAGCCTGCTTGATCGGAAGGAAGCGCTGAGCGAAGAGGATACGCGGGAAGTGGTGGATTTGTTAATCGACCAGGTAGAGACTTGCGATGTGCTGCTGTTGAACAAATGCGATCTGGTAAGCGAGGACGAATTGGCCAAGGTTGAGGGCATACTGCGAAAACTTCAGCCAAGCGCCAAAATCATCCGCACCGTGAAGGGACAAGTGGCACCTGCGGAAATTCTGAATACCGGCTTATTCGATTTTGAAAAAGCCAGTCAGTCCCCCGGCTGGATCCAGGAGCTTCAGAAGGAGGAGCACGTGCCGGAAACGGATGAATACGGCATCAGCTCTTTTGTCTATCGGAGAAGAAGACCGTTTCATCCGGAGCGGCTGGCGGCATTCATGGGTGATTGGCCGGAAGAAGTCGTACGTGCGAAAGGGATCGCTTGGCTGGCCGTGCGCGAGGATGTTGCGGCAAGTGTGAGCCAGGCCGGACCTTCGATTCAATTTGGGCCTGCAGGATACTGGGTCGCGGCTTTAACCGAGCAGGAGCAGCAGGAGCTGTTACGAAGTGAGCCGGATGTGCGAAGGAAATGGGATAACGTCTGGGGAGATCGGATGACCGAGCTCGTGATGATCGGGATTGGGATGGAACAGGAACAAATCGAGCGGGAGCTGGACGAGTGTTTGTTGACCGACCGGGAAATGCAGCTGGACTGGTCAACGTTTCACAATCCGCTGCCATGGATGGTCATCGAAGAGCTATCGCTGTAAGGCTGCTTATCTGTTCGATCCGATATGGAATGGAGTAATAGCATAAAAAAAGCCAACTCGTCTAAACGAGTTGGCTTTTTAATACGGAATATAGTTTGCTTCATTATTTGTTGATCAGTTGGCCTGCATAGGCCTGCACGTTTAGCGGAGCTGTCAGGTATTTTGGAGCTTTAGCCACAAACGCCTGAAAATGGCTGCTCGCATTGTGGAGCCCCACAGCTTCCTGGTCTTTCCACTGTTCAACCATGAGATACGTGTTATCCTGCTCCGTATCTTTGAGCAGCTTATAAGATTCATTTCCTTGTTCCGCACGGGATGCTTCAATAAGTTCTTTTACGGATTCCAGAAATTCAGCCTCTCGTTCGCCGTTTACTTTCATTTCTGCATGAATAATAATCATCGCTATGCCTCACTTCCACTCTGCAATACGGTCAATAGGAAGACGAGTCGTCAAACGCGCTTCTTTGGCAGCTTTACCTACCGAGATGAGCATGACCGGCACATAACGTTCTTTCTCCATACCAAATGCTTCTGCAATTCGGGATTTGTCGTATCCGCCGATGGGGTTCGTGTCATATCCACGGGCACGGGCAGCAAGCATAAGCTGCATGGAAACCAAGCCGCTATCGATAAGGATCATTTCGCGGAAAGCCTGTGCCGGAATACGTCCGAATAGATCGGTATAGTTCGCCATCATCTGATCTTTTATCTCTTGCGGCAGATAACCGCGTTCCACAGCAGTGCTCATAATCTCATCTGCATTGTCGAATGCGTTCATATCTCCAAATACCGCAATGACTGCCGAAGAAGTTGAAACTTGTGTTTTGTTCCCTGGTGCCAGCTCTTCAAGCGTCGCTTTTCCTTCCGGGCTATCAACGACAAGAAATCTCCAAGGCTGAAGATTAACGGATGACGGAGCCAAAGTCGCTTCTTCCAAAATTTCAGTCATCTCTTCACGGCTGATTTTGACCGATGGGTCGTATACCCGCACAGAGCGGCGGGAAGTAATAATTTCTTTATAATCATTGTTTAGGGTCGTTACAGACATGGTATTCTCTCCTTTAGTCTCTATAAGTTAATCGGTTTTGCTTGGGTGTTTCATCCGTTGAATCTGGCTGTTCAGTTTCTGTAAAGCATGAACAAGCGCAAGTCGTTCTGATTCCGTGAGGTCTGCCTGCAGTTCCTCCATAAATCGATCTTTCTCCGCCTTAAACGCTGCGACTTTACTTTTGCCCACTTCAGTTAGCTGAACCAACGTAATCCGGTTGTCATTCTCGCATCTCGTCCGCAGAAGCAATCCTTCCGCTTCCAGCTGTTGAACATGACGGGTCACCGCAGCTGGATCGATAGACACTGCCTTCTGGAGATCCGACTGGCTAATTTCGCCGCCGGTCAGTTTGCAGAGGAGTTCCAGCCGATTGGGACTAACACCGGCACATCGTTCAAACCGAGTCGCAATGTGCTTATTCAGATGCATGAGCAAGTACAGCAGGTCTTGTGTATGGCATGTAGAGATGATAAAGACCTCCTTCAATTCATTGACTCGTCAATGGTTGATGGGTCAATCATATATGTTTATTTTCTGAAAATCAAGTCTTTTGTATAAAAAAGCGAATCGAGTCCATAGTTCCTTCAGATAATCTGAATCCTGGGAGAGCCCGAGAATTCTGAATCGCATTTGATGTATAATAGATAGTAGATTCCTAATTCATAGAATGGATGAAAGATTCGTTTTCATTGAAAATGTAATGCTGACGCATGAACAACATAAATCAGGAGGACAAGATTATGGCAAAAGCAAAAGTTCCAAAGCGACCCACCAGGGATGAGTTTGTACTGGAAGAGCTCGGAAATCAGCTTACGGAAGCTTATCAGGAGGAATCGATCATCGTACTGACGGTCTGGGGATGGGAAGAGGCGGTCCGCGGACAAATCGATCAAATGGACTCCCGCACAGGGAAGGTGCATATGAAACAGAACGGCGTCATTACGAAGGTTCCTTTTATGGATATTATGGAAGTGAATTATCCCAGGGACTAAACATAAGCGAACCGAAAAAAAGGAGATCCCTGAGGATCTCCTTATCTTTTTTTCATATCCCTGCATGCATTCAAATGTCACTGCACCACGCCGCTGAGCAAATCCTCCCACTGCTGGACAATGCGCGTTTTATCCAGGCGATGGCCGATTAACGTAAGATAGCCGCGCTGCAGCTTCAGCGTGCTGGGCTCGATGGCAAGCTGTGAACCTGCCCACTGAACCAGGGAGGGACCCGTGGAGAGCTGAATATATCCTTTGGCCCGTAGCAGGCCGGAACCGCGTGCAGCGAGAAAGGTTTCGATGAGGCTGATCTCAAGCGGGAAAGGGGTCGGTGCAGATAGAGTCAAGGTATCCAGGCCGGTATAGGAATGGCTGCCGTGTCCGGCCTCCTCTTCATGACCATGGCGATGCTCATGATGAATGAAAGCTCCTTCATGGTTGCGGCGACCCAGCTTGCTCCGATCTTCTTCGCCGGTCCAAGCGCTGCCTTGCAGGCGGTCCGCAGGACTCCCTTGCCGGTTCGAAGAATGAGATGAATGGCTATGATTCTCCGTTGGCTCTAGCTGAAGGGCCGCAAACATTTCATGCTCATCCAAACGGCTGTAGTCGGTTACGGACAGGCTTGCCGTCGTATTGATTTTTCTAATGGAGGTAATGACTTTATGGATCTGTTTCTCTTCGCATTCTCCCGCCTTGTTCAGGATGATCCGGTCCGCGAAGCTGATTTGTCCCCGCAGGGTACGGACCAGCTCGCGACTGGATGCAAAGAAGCTGTTGTACTCGAGAAATTTGCTGCAGTCGGCCAAGGCGATTTTGCCACGGATCGATATTCGATCCACCAGTGACGGATCCTGCAAATCCTCAAGAATCTGTTCAGGATTCGCCACTCCGGTCGTCTCGATGAAGACGAGATCGGGCTTTTGATCTAACAGGCTTTTCAGGGCTTGCCCCAGCTCGTCGCGTTTGGTGCAGCAGATGCAGCCGTCAAGCAGCTTCTCGATCGGAAGATCCGGCATTTCACCGGATAGGATATCGCCATCCACGTCTTGTTCGCCCATCTCATTCATCAGCACGGCGGTTCTCCACTGCCGTTTAGCGGCATAGGCCAGCAGCCTGAGGAGCAGCGTCGTTTTGCCGCTCCCCAAAAATCCGCTAATCAGTATGACGGGTATCTTGTTCATTTATTGAATTCCTCCTTGGTCTTTATATCATTCGAATACAGTTCATCAAACTCCGCGACAGAGTCCGGATTCGTGAAAATGTAAGGGGATGACGGCTGCTCGATCGGCTGAATCCGTTCCGCTTGAATCTGCAGCGATTCCTTACCGTCCACGGTGGTGACCTGGATCGTGCCATCGATCTGAACCCACGCGTCATTCGCGAACGACGAAGCATTCGCGTCGCGCACCATGACCCCGAACGGGACGGCGTCTGCCGTGCAGCACATCACGAGGAAGCGGCTGACGGCGAAGGCGTCTTCGTTCATATGTCCATCGCGGAAAACAAATCCTTGGACGGTGATGGCCTTTCCTTGAAAATGCTGTTTGTACATATCCATGGCCCCAACGGTCTCCGAGAAAATGTCCGGCTCCACTCGGATGACGGGTAAGGTATATAAGCGCTTGGCCAGCTCCGCGAACTCCACGCTGTAGATGTCTTTGGGAACAAAACGCTCGTTCAGTGCGATGTCCTCCGCTGCCGCCAGGTCATCATTCGTTCCATGCTTCTCCATGCCCGATACGGCGGGAGCATTCCGCTCCTCGGTTTTACGGCGAACATCGGGGTTCGGATAGGTGTAGATCATGCCTTTTTTGGCCGCCATATCGCTGCCGAGGGCTTGGTCCGGCAGGAGCAGGCCGAACAGCAGCGGCACCGAGAATAACCCGTAAACCGATATGTTTTTGATCAGTCCGCTGGGCAGGGGGTGCTCGCAATCGCACACCTCGCCGGAAACTCCCGCAATGGCGTGCCACAGCATGCCGAAAGCTATGAACAACAGCGGCACGGGACAGAGCAGAAGCAGGGTCTGCATATGGGGAGCCAAGTAATAGTCCAGCGAATTTGATGCGTTCAAATGCATGATATAGGCGGCCAGAGCTGCGATAAGCAGCGATCGCAGTATATAGTGGCTTCGCAGGCTCAGACTGGGCTTCACGTCCCGAACACCTCCAATCTCAAGTGGATATCCGAAGGCATAACAGCCTGAAGGTGCCGTTATTCCAACCGTTTTCGTGTATTGCCACTCTAGTTTGTTTACTACACCTAACCGCCGAATAGCGTGTTCACGGCTACAGAGCCGATAAAGACAAGCGTAATCACCAGCAGGCTTAAACCGATCACGAATTTGGTCTTGAAGGTAGCCGACAGCATGAGCAGGCTTTTGAAATCCAGCATCGGGCCGAGAACCAGGAAGGAAACCAGCGGGCCGACGGTAAAGGTGTGCGTGAATGCCGATGCCACGAAGGCGTCCGAAGTTGAGCAGAGGGACAGGATGAAGGCAAATCCCATCATGAACAGATAGGAGGCGGCAGGACCGTTCCCCAGAGCCAGCAGCTCCTCCCTCGGAATGAAGGATTGGATGCAGGCCGTCAGGAAAGCACCCAGGACTAAATATTTGCACATCTCGATCAGCTCGTCTCCGGCGTGGACAAACATGCTTCTCCAGGTTTTGGGATGCTCATGCAACAAACGTTCCCCCTTGCTGGAGCCCTGTTCGGCGAACTCTTGAAGAGAACGCTTCAGGGGGCTGCTTTTTGAAAAAACATAGACGAGCAAACCCGTCGTCACCGCGACTGCAAAAGCCAGTCCCATTCGTCCGATCGTCACTTCGGGATGCGAACGGAAGGCCATGATCGTTGATGCGAATACAATGGGATTCAGAATAGGACCGCTGAGGATAAAGGTGACGGCGATATAGGCGGGCATACCTTTCAGCATCAACCTGCGAACGACCGGGATCATCCCGCATTCGCAGATGGGAAACAGGATGCCGAGCATGGAAGCGAACAGGACGCCAACCACCGGATTCTTCGGCGTGAGACGCCGCACCCATTGCTCTTGTACGAACAGCTGCAGAAGGGACGACAGCAGCACTCCAAGCAAAATAAAAGGAAGTGCCTCAAGGAAGATGCCCGTGAAGACGGTTTTAATCTGCTGTAGGTCTTGGCTGGATATGGGGTTGAAGTCCCTCTGCAGCCATATCGTCAAGACCGGAATCACGAACACAAGCGGCAGTATAAAGGGCAGCATTTTGAAGATCGCCGGATATCTCATCAAGGCCTCCTGGAGCGAATTGTTCTTAAGACATTCTATGCTTGTACCATCGGCAACATACGTGATTTCATGGAATAAATCAAAAACTTTACGATTAAAGAGCAGCCGCATAGCCGGTGGCGCGAAGTCCAAAGTCGTGATATATTAAAAAAAGTTATCCATGTGTTACTGGCGTAGCTTGGGTTACCAAGAGGGAGCACATGGGATCATATGCCGTACGCCTGGGCAAGAGGTAAGGAGACGTTCGAGTCGCCTTGCCTCTTTATGTTTTTTAATACAATGGCGAAGGAGCGGATTAGCATGAGTAAGGAACCCGTAATTTTGGATGGAAAAAAAGTATCCGATGATATCAAGGCAAAGCTGGCGGTGAAGGTACAAGAATTGAAACAGCAAGGGGTAACCCCTTGTCTGGCAACGATTCTGGTTGGCGATGATCCTGCTTCGGCGACCTATGTGCGGATGAAGGGAAATGCGTGCGAGCGGCTTGGCATCATATCCAAGAAAGTAGTGCTGGAGACATCGACAACGACGGAGGAGCTGATCGCCGCGATTCAAGCACTGAACGAGGATCCGAACGTCCACGGTATTCTGCTTCAGCACCCGGTACCGCACCATATCGATGAGCGGGCGGCTTTTGATGCCATCGACATTAAAAAAGACGTGGATGGAGTAACCACGCTCGGGTTCTCGCAAAATGCGTTTGGTTTCGCCGATTACCCGTCATGTACGCCGGCGGCGATTATCGCGATTATGGACTATTACAGCCTGCCGATCGAAGGGAAGCATGCGGTGGTGGTCGGACGCAGTCCGATTCTGGGCAAGCCGGTATCGATGATGCTGCTCAATCGCAACGCCACGGTTACGATCTGCCATTCGAGAACGAAGAACCTTGGGGAGATTGTGTCCCAAGCGGATATTGTGGTTGCGGCCGTAGGCAAGCCTAATTTCATTCAAGGGGACTGGATCAAGCCGGGTGCCGTCGTGTTGGACGCCGGTTACAATAAAGGAAATATCGGGGACTGCGATTACGAAGCCTGCGCCAAGGCGGCATCCGCAATCACGCCGGTACCGGCGGGCGTCGGCCCCGTGACGATTGCGACATTGCTGAAGCATACCGTCGAATCGGCCGAGCGAACCGTCTAAGGCAAAGGGAATGCACTTGACCATTAACATGTGAAGTAAGGGTGCACTGCGCTCACTGAATCATCCCTTCGAATCCTTCATTTCATGCCAGAGCCTGGAACATAGAAGCAAATATGGACGATGCAATGCTAGGCTTGGAGCTCGCATTTCACGGACCCCTGGACGTCATGGTATAGTTAGGAATAAGCGAATTACGAAGGGGAGAGATTCATGTTTATACGAATCATGGCCTGTTGTGCGGGACAACAGGTAGCTGCAGAGAATGATCCGTTCGACGCTGCGCTGCTAACGGCTCCGGAGATCTTGGCATGAAAAACACGATCGCCGATATTGCCCACAAAGCCGGAGTTGCCAAAAGCACGGTCTCCCGTTTCTTGAACGGAGGATCCGTCAGTCATGCGACACGCCGCAAGATTGAGCAGGTTATTCAGGAAACCGGCTATATCCCGAATTCTTTTGCGCAAAGCCTGAAAGCGAAAAAAACGAGCATGATCGGCACCATTATGCCGCGTCTGGACTCCTTCTCCGCATCGCAGACTGTCGCCGGCATGGACGAAGAATTAAGAAAACACGGATATCAGCTTCTGATCATCAACGCAAGCCAGGATTTATCCAGGGAGATCGAAGCGCTGTATGATCTCGCCAGACAAAAAATATCAGGCATTATTCTGTTCGCCACGCAGGTGACGGAAACCCATCTTGCCGCAATTCAAGAGATCGGCATTCCGGTCATTCTGCTCGGACAACAGCATGACCATGTCCACAGCATGATCTATAACGATTATGCTGCAGGTTATGACATGGGCCGGTACGTGCTGTCGATGGGACATCGTCAAATTGCCTATATCGGGGTGACGGAAAAGGACGTAGCCGTCGGAGTCAAGCGGAAGGAAGGGTTCCTCAAAGCGGTAAGCGAGTATGAAGAGGCGGAAGCGGTTCTCTATGAGAGTGGATTCAAGATGTCGGATGGTGTGAAGACGGCATGCTCCATGTTTGAGCTAAACCGAACGCTGCCAACGGCCGTGGTCTGCGCCACGGACAACATTGCGCTGGGCGTGATGAAAGCGGCGCACATGAAAGGCATCCCTATTCCCGACCAACTTTCCGTTACCGGATTTGGCGGATACGACGTAACCGAGGTGATTCATCCCGGGTTAACAACGGTGAAATATGGATATTTCCAAGCGGGCCACCTCGCGGCACAGCATATTATGAAGCTGGTCAACGACGAGCCGGTGGATTTCCTGACGGTCATGAATTGCGAGATGATTCATCGGGAAAGCGTTGACAATCTGAATTAGGTATTTTATACTTCAAATAACGGAACCGGTTCCAATCCGAGTGTTTGCTTGGTATTGGAACTGAGTTCATTATTTTTACCTTTGATTGGAACCGGTTCCACCGCAGTTGAATTTATTCGCGTGCACGCGCAGCATGATCTGTTTGATTTTTCGGCAAGACCATTTATAAGGAGAAGAGATATGGACAGAGAACTGAAATACCGACGCCTGGATCAGGCTTCTCCCGAAGAGCTTTCCTCCTTAAGGAAGAAAGTGCGATTAAGCGAATGGAGGCAGAAATTTCACGTACAGCCCATCATGGGCCTGATGAATGATCCCAATGGATTTTCTTATTACAACGGAGAGTATCACTTGTTTTACCAATGGTTTCCTCTGGGCACGTTTCACGGCTTGAAATACTGGTACCATACTTCCTCGAAAGACCTGGTGTTTTGGCAGAACCAAGGCATCGCTATTGAACCCGGTCACCCGCATGATGCTTATGGCGCTTATTCGGGCAGCGGTATCGTGAAAGACGGCAAACTATGCCTAATGTATACCGGGAATGCCCGGGATAAGAAATGGAACAGGCAATCTTATCAATGCATGGCTGTGATGGACCGCGACGGATCCATCACCAAGTTCGATAAGCCGTTGATTGACCATGTGCCGGACGGATATACCGAACACTTCCGGGATCCGAAAGTATGGCAAGACAAAGACAAGTACCGGTTCGTCATCGGTGCCCAAAGGGTTAATCAGACAGGTGCGGCTGTCGTCTATGAATCTTCGGATCTGTTGGTTTGGGAATTCAAGGGGGAGATACAAACCCGACTTCAGCATTTCGGCTATATGTGGGAATGCCCGGACTATTTTGAATTGGAAGGCCAGGGTGTGCTACTGTTTTCCCCGCAAGGGCTGCTTCCGGAGGCCGACCATTTTCGAAACATTTACCAATCCGGCTATATTTCAGGCAAGCCGCTCAATAGGGATACGCTGGAGTTTGATCACGGTCCTTTTTGCGAGCTGGACAGAGGTTTTGATTTCTATGCGCCGCAGACCATGCTGGATGAGAAAGACCGGCGCATCATGGTGGGCTGGATGGGTTTGCCGGATATCGGGTATCCCACCGATTCGCATGGCTGGGCCCATTGTTTGACGCTTCCGCGTATGCTTACGTTCCGTGAAGGCAGGCTGATTCAACAGCCGGTTCCCGAGCTTCAAGCGCTCCGCGATCATGCCGTTGAGGCAGAGGATACGCTTCACAGCGAAGTGAAGAGTTACGAGGGGGTTCAAGGAACCGCATTCGAAATGATATGCGAGTTCCAAGCCATCGAGGCGGACGTCGTTGGCATTGAATTTCGGGCTGGCGAAGGGGAACGAACCGTTATTCGATATGAATCCGGCCAACGGAAGGTTACGCTGGATCGCTCCTCTTCGGGTGCAACGATTGTCAGTGATTACGGAGCGGAACGATCCTGCATGCTGCGAACCGAAAGAAATTCGATCAAATTTCATCTGTTCGTGGACATTTCTTCGGTCGAGCTGTTCATCAACGATGGCGAAGAGGTGTTTACAAGCAGAATTTTTCCGAAGTGGAACAGCCGAAACATTCGATTTTTCGTACAGAACGGCAGTGCCGGCTTGAAGGTCGAGAAATGGGATCTGACCGAAGCCGTAAAAGATAAAGAAGGGGCTGAATGAACATGGCAGCGGATAACCGGGAAATCGCAAGGCAGGTAGTGGAAGCCATTGGCGGCAGGGAGAACATCGCTTCCTTTGCCCATTGTGCGACCAGACTTAGAATCATGGTTCATGATCAGAAGAAGATCGACCAGAAGAAGGTCGAGCAGATCGATAAGGTCAAAGGAGCCTTTTTCAATTCCGGGCAATACCAGATCATTTTCGGAACAGGGACCGTCAATCAGATTTTCGAAGCGGTCGAATCCCTTGGAATGGAGAGCACAAGCAAGGAAGAACTGAAATCACAGGCGAAAAAGTCGGGGAATCCGTTTCAGCGGGCGATTCGTACATTCGGTGACGTGTTTGTGCCGATTATCCCGGTATTGGTCGCCACTGGCTTGTTCATGGGATTACGGGGGCTGCTGACCCAGGATACCGTGCTTGCCTGGTTCGGTGCGACACCGGATGATATCTCGGCTAATTTTCTGCTCTTCACCCAGGTACTGACGGATACGGCTTTCGCTTTCTTGCCGGCCTTGGTGGCATGGTCCGCATTCAGGGTGTTCGGAGGCAGCCCCGTGCTGGGTATCGTCCTGGGATTGATGCTGGTTAACCCGGCTCTTCCCAACGCGTACAGCGTGGCGAACGGGTCGGCTGAGGCACTCATGATTTTTGATTTCATTCCGGTTGTCGGGTATCAGGGCTCGGTCCTGCCGGCATTCTTCATTGGACTGCTGGGCGCGAAATTCGAGAGATTTTTGCGAAAACGCATTCCTGACGCCATTGATCTGATCGTTACCCCGTTTCTGACCTTGCTTGTTATGATAACCCTCGGCCTCTTTGCGATCGGCCCCGTGTTCCACTCCCTGGAAGAGGTGGTTCTGAACGCGACGACCTTCTTGCTGGAGCTGCCGTTCGGTATCGCGGGTCTGGTCATCGGTTTCTTTAACCAGATCATTGTGGTCACCGGCGTGCATCATATTTTCAACTTCCTGGAGATCCAACTCCTTGAGAAGACAGGGAGCAATCCGTTCAATGCGATCGTGACCAGCGCCATGGCAGCGCAGGGTGCAGCTTGTCTGGCTGTCGGACTCAAGACGAGAAATAAAAAGCTCAAGGCATTATCCCTGCCATCGGCATTCTCCGCCTTGCTGGGAATCTCCGAGCCGGCGATCTTCGGGGTTAACCTCCGTTACGTCAGACCGTTTGTTATCGCCTTGATCGGCGGCGGCGTGGGCGGTTTCATGGCTTCCATCTTTCAGCTTGAGGCCACAGGCATGGCCATTACCGTCATCCCGGGCACGCTGTTGTACTTGAACAGCCAGCTTCCTCTTTATATTTTGTGCAACCTGACGGCGATGGCGATTACGTTCGTGCTGACCTGGATGTTCGGATTCAATGATAAGATGCTTGAAGAGGTCCGCTCGGAAGCGAAATAAAGCATAAGAGAAAGGTCCGCCCTGAACAGGCGGGCCTTTTTTGGTCCGGATGCTGGTAAATCGTCTGGCTGACCGGCTTTCTTGTTCATTAAAATGGATATCTTGAAAAGAGTGCTCCCCTGCCGTTTTTGGCGTTAGCTGGACATGGTCCCAGAGGGCTTGGTAAAATTATGGCTTGCTCTGAAATGCTTTTCATCATTTACAATACAGTTACAAGCTTGAATATACGTAAAGAGAGGCGAGCGTTATTGATGAAGAAGATCCTATTTTTTGATATTGACGGTACGCTGCTGGATCATGAGAAGCAGGTTCCGGCGACAACGAAGGAGTCCATTCGCCAGTTAAAGGAAGCCGGCCATATCGTTGCTATTGCTACGGGACGCGCCCCCTATCATTTTGAAGAGCTGCGGGAAGAGCTCGGCATCGATTCTTATGTTTGCTTGAACGGTCAATATGTGGTTTATGAAGGCAAACCGATCTACGGTCATCCTCTGGCGGAGGATGCCTTGCAGGAGCTGACGGAACAAGCCGTTCGGCTGGATCATCCGATTATCTATGCCGGCAGCGAAGCGATGAAGATGAACGTAACCGAGCATGTCCATATCGATTCCAGCTGGGGGGAGCTGAAACTGACGATTCCGGAATACGATCCGGAATATTACTTGGGCCGCGATATATATCAAGCCATTGTATTCTGTACCGAGGATGAGGAGGCCGATTACGTAAAAAGATTCGAAGGGCGGTTCGATTTCGTGCGCTGGGGCCCCTATGGAATTGACGTGTTACCGGCAGGGGGCTCCAAAGCCGAAGGAATCAAACAATTGATTCAGCTGCTGCGCATCGATCTGGAGGATACCGTCGCGTTTGGCGATTATCTGAATGATCTGGAGATGCTGTCGTACGTGGGCCACGGCGTGGCAATGGGCAATGCGCCGGAGATCGTGAAGCAGGCGGCCAGGCATGTCACCCGCGATGTCGGCCAAGACGGAATACAATACGGACTTCGCATGCTTGGTTTGCTAGGCAAGGAGCCGCAGGAGATTAAGTAACGGGCAAATGCGGTAATAGGCAACGAAGACGCTGATCTCGTCGCTGTTGGAAGAGGAATGCTGCGCAATCCGTACTGGGCATTAGAAGCAGCAACGGTGCTTCAGAAGGAGATCGCGATTCCGGCACAATACCAGAACGGTTTTCCCAGAAAATCGAGATAGATAGGCGGCTGAACATATAGCTGCCAACGAAATATGGAGATTGGCGTATCATTCCCTGCAAGTGAACATTATCAGGAACCCGGTAATGGGTGATCGTAATTAGAGAAGGTTATCTTACGGACCGTCACGGCCGTAGGGTAACCTTTTATTGCGTACAAGGAAATGCTCGAATTATGGTAGCCATCAAGCTTGGCAGCCGTTAACATAAGGTTATCTAAAATAATTTTAAAAGTTCATTAATTGTTTGTTTACATTAGTGTGTGACGTACAGTATAATAATTTCCAGGAGATGATGATATGCCAGAGGAGCAGGATATTTTAAACAGTATGGTGCAGGAACTTCGGCGGGGTACGATCATCCTTGGTGTTCTCAGTCAGTTGTCCGAACCGCAGTATGGATATTCATTGGTGACCATATTGCAGGAGAGGGGGATTAACGTGGAAGCGGGTACGCTCTATCCGTTGCTGCGTCGGCTGGAGAAACAAGGCTTGCTTAACAGCGAGTGGGATACGAATGAAGCCCGGCCCAGAAAATATTACATCATAAGTCAGACAGGCAAGGATATATATCGGCAGCTCTACCATGAATGGAAGGATATGATGACAAGTCTGGAGGGACTTGTGAATGACAAGGGGGACTAAGGTGATGGATCTTATTAACAGGTATATTTATGCGGTGACCCAGAAGCTGCCCGAATCGCAGCGGGCGGATATTGAGAAGGAGCTTCAAGGACTCGTCGAAGACATGCTGGAAGACCGGGGAGTCGGCGTAGAGACCGCAAGTTTGGAAGAGGTGGAGCAGGTGCTGCTTGAGCTAGGGCCGCCCGGGGAAATGGCAGCCAGATACAGAGGAAGGGAAAGGTATCTCATAGGTCCGGGTTTGATTAACAGCTATTGGTCCGTCCTGAAGATCGTACTGTATTCGATAGCCGTTGCTCTTGGCATCGTCTACATCATTGATTTCTTTACAAGCACGGAACCCACTGCCGAGAAGCTGCTGGAATTTCTTGTTTCGCTGCTTAGCGTGGGAATCCACGGATTTGCATGGGTTACCGTTATTTTTGCCTTTATCGAATACCGCGGGGCTCGCCAAGTCCCCAATGATCCATGGAAACCCTCGGAATTGCCTGCAATTCCGGAACCAGCCGCTCGGATTAAACCGATTGAGCCGGTGCTCGGCATCCTGTTCTCCGTGCTGTTCTTCGTCCTGTTCACGTTTTCCATTAACCTGATCGGTGTTCATCGATTCGATGAAAACTCGATCGCCATTCCGGTGTTTGAACAGGCTGCCTTCGCCAAGTATTTACCGCTGATATGGCTTCTTACCGCCTTCAGCATATTCAATGAAGCCAGGAAATTAATCACAAGAAAGTGGACGGCGCAGATTGCCGTCATGCACGTCATATTTAACGTTGCTTCCGTTATCGTTGCGGTGATCCTGTTCTCCGATATGACGATTTGGAATCCAACATTCATGGATCAGCTCGTTCACGCGGGTTTCGTAACACCGGGGGATGAAGCGTATGAGACCGTAAAATCAATTTGGGATCGATCCAGGGATGGCCTCATTTACGTCATTGTGATCATTACCTTTATTGATACCGTATCTGTCGTAATGAAATGGTTTCGGAGAAAGGAAGGCAATACGGCGTTAACGAAATAAAGACAAAAGTGTTGAAGCAAAGGGTGTCCCAACGGATCTTGGATCTGGCGGGATGCTCTTTTTTTGTGGTCAGGAAACAAACCGTGTATTTATATGGTTGGTTGGACCATGAACGACACGACGCGAAATGGATAAGCATAGGATAAAGAGCGAGGCGAATATTTTTTTGACAAAAATGTGAATGATATGTGTCAAAATTATGTACAATGGTGTTATAATAAGGTAAGAGCTGAATGAAAACCCTTACAGAATGAACGGAGCTGATTAATCATGAAATATGCGATCCATTACTCTACCAGAATGAAAGACGTTATTTTGTTTTCCTTTGTCCTTAGCATTATCCTGTTTCAGGTAGCCACCTTGACCGAATATTCCTATCCTTTCTTCTTCTATATGCAGATGGCCGTGAATGTCGTTGTCGTTGCGGCACTGGCTATTGAAGGTTATGCGAGATTGGTGAAGCGGGAAGTGAATATTCAGGAGGATTCGGAGACGATTTCGATCAACGGCGTAGAGATTCGTGCTGAACAGATCCGCGAAATCAAGGTTTCCGGTTGCCATAAAGCCGCTTTTCAAATTAGCCTCAAGGATAAGACCGTAAATCCGATGTACTGCTGCTTTAAATTTGAAGAGAAGAATTGTGAAGGCATTCGGAGTCTCACGCGTTGGGCCGAGCGAAATCAGGTTTCCGTGCGCAAGGTCGGACCGCAAACCCGTTCTGGCTTGGTACTCACATCTAACCATTAATAGGCTGTATATATATTAAGAATAGAAGCATCCGAACCTTGACGAATGGGTTCGGGTGCTTCTTTGTTTTAGTTGTAGAGGAAAGGTGTTTTTCCGGGCATCTGTACCTACGGGAACTGAAAGTTTAACCAATGTTAAGATTCTGTTTCAATGCAGGTTCATTTCGTCAGATATACTATTTATAACATTGGGTTTGAATATTAAGGAGGTTTGAATATGGTAGATGTTTCTAGATTCCTGTTGAATGGGGAACATCGCAAGCTGTACGAGCTGTTCGGAGAGGAATTGCGTTCACTTGCAACGATCGAACAATTTGAAGCGATGGCAGTGGAGTATACGGCAGGCGTAAAAACGTTCCATATCACGTTGGACGACACGCTCAACAAAATCCGACTGATAAACTGGATGGATGATAGCGGGGAAAAAGGCATTCAGGCGATGATCGATGAAACGGGTACCATTGTAGGGCTTATGCTATCGCCTATTGAGAGATTTCCTGAATCGGATGCCAAGCAAACCGTCACGGTTTTCCGAGCTCCGTTTAAGGGAAAATGGTATGTGTTCTGGGGCGGCGAGAATGTTACGGATAATTACCATTACGCAGAGGAAAGCCAGCGGTACGCAATAGACGTCATCAAGACGGAGAACGCCATGTCCTATGAAGGAGATCCAGCCAAGAATGAGAGTTACTTCGCGTTTGGAGAGGAGATTCTTGCTGGTGCCCGCGGGAAGGTGGCGGGTATCGAGAATAACATCAGGGACAATGAGCCTGTGGGTGAGACCAACGAAACCAAGCCCGTCGGCAACTATGTCATCATCGATCATGGACATTCAGAATATAGCCTATATGCACATTTAAAGCAGGGATCGGTATGCGTGAAGGTAGGCTCTGAGGTCGAAGCAGGCGATCTGATAGGTCTATGCGGAAATTCCGGCAACTCAACCGAAGCGCATTTGCATTTTCAAGTGTCGGATCATCCGGATTTGTTTTGGGTTAATACGAAGTCTCTTAATATTAACTGGCTTGGCGATATCAAGGTAAGACGAGGCCAAGTTGTATATGGCGGGGTTTGAACGCTGGATATAACAAAAAGCATGGGCCTGAATTCTCAGGTCCATGCTTTTGTTCGATTCATGAATAAGCAAGCGATTCTTGTTAAGTTTGTATTTAGCTGCAGCAGCCGCCTCCGCAGCTGCTGCAGGACGAACCGCTGCTGCAAGAGGACCCGCTACTGCAGGAGGAACCGCCGCCTGATGAACCATCGTTTGACGATCCGTCATGGGAATCCGAGCCGCCTGAGCCGCAAGCCGAAGCATAGGTGCAGGAGGAGCTGCTGTTGTTTTTATGAAGCTCGCGCTCATCCGGGATCATATGATCATTGAATTGGTCCGGTGCATTCCAGGCAAAATAGACGGCCGCTGCCAGGAGCACATCGCTATTCTGAAAGTTGACCCTCTTCTCTTGACGCCGCGGCTCGGTTTGAGCGGCTCTGACCCGATCCTGCAGATCCCGGATCATAGCATCAATGGCCATGCGTGCTGCAGGAATCTTCTCATAGGTCCAGGCATTAAATCGCTTCTGGCCATGATTCACATCAAAATGGGGGGAGGTGCAAAGGTCCAGCTCTTTACGCGGCAGCGGGACGCGGAAGAAAGCTCCCCATAGCTTGGCACTGTATTCATGCCAGCCGAACAATTGCACATATACGGTATCGAACCAGGCGCGTTCATTCGGAATCGGCACATGTTCGGTACCGGTGTTGGGAGCATGGTGAAGCATCCGGCCAAGAAATCGGTCCGAGAATTGTTGATATTCGTATGTATACATCAGCATTTCATGCCAGACCTCATCGACGTCCTTGCTGAACATCGGTACGCGGTCCAACACGGCGCACATGATAAAGAAACGTTTAAGCTCCTGCCATCTCCATTCATATTCCTGTTCGGACATGTCCGGATGCTCACTCATCACGCGCTGTTTCAGCATGCTCTGATAAGTATAGGGCAGCGCAGCTTCCAGTCTGCCGACAAGCTCGTTTGCCGGGCTTCCGGCCTTGACAATCGGCGGCAGCTCCGGTATTTTCCCTCGCTGAGGCTTATTTCCCTTAGGGACCAGCTGGCTATTTTGTTTGCGTAACGAGCGTTTAACGAAAAAAGAAATAATCCATACATCCACCACGATGAATACAATGAGCAGTATCCAGGTTGTTGAGTTCATACATGCTCCTCCTGTCTATTTTGGTATGCGGAGGCGGGACTATCATTTCTCTCCATGTGTAAATTATTGCAAATGTATCGCAGGTTGGCAATCGAAATTCTGGATTCGGGCATAGCGGCCATAACTTGAATATAGGGTGTTCTTTATGATACATTCCGTGTGTGCCGGAGAGTTGGTTGATCATGAAGGTCTACGATCATATGGGACGGCAATTATGTTTACTTATAGGAGCATACATATGTTAACAGGTTGGAAACTATCTGTATTAGGTATTATTATTGTAGGCATTACAGGCATTATAGCGTCCGTTACCGGTCTGATCGAGCCTGGCCGTGCCGCCGCACTCTTCGTGGTATTCGTGCTTTTTATCGGGGCGCTGGAGCTGCTGGAACGAATAAAGAGCCGCAGGAAGAAGAAGGGAGACATGCGATCTCCCAAGTGAGAATATGAAGACGGCAAGGAGGGAGCTTGTGAATTGGGTAGCCGTACAGCCGTACTACAAAATCAACCGAATCGTGGACGGCATTGAACAACGAACGGAAGAGCAAGGGCGGGAGATGTTCCTGTACGAGGATCGAATCGTAACCAAATACCGGGAGTTTCCGATCCGGCAGGTGTTTGACCTGTCCTATCGGCCGATGGGAGACGGCGGAGGTTTCTTGTACCTGCATACCCAGCAAGGGGTGTATTCGTACACGGTGAAGGAGGATCCGGGGTCCTTCATTTCGGCATTTAAAAATCTCTGAACGAGCATAATCCCAAACAAACCTGGTCTCAGGTCCAGTTGATATCCTCGTCTACAGCACGTTTGCGAAAGCCGCGTTGTCATATAAGCTGATATATATTCCAGGGACGGATTAGGGGGCCAGGGCGTGGATACGCTATTGAATTTTATTGAACAAATCGGGCATTACGCATTATTCCTCGTATTATGCCTGGGATTGGTCGGGCTACCCGTGCCGAATGAAGTCGTGGCCATGACTGGCGGAGCGTTGGCGGCATCCGGGATATTATCGCCGGCCCCGTCTTTTATCATGACCTTTCTCGGCGTGTGTTCGGGATCGACGGTCGGTTTCATGCTTAGCCGCTTTACCGCCAGCAAGCTGTTAAACCGCGTAGGGGAAAAGTCGAAGATTCGCCAGTTTCTCGATGTATCCGAACGCTTGACCCGCCAATATGGCAATTACGCCATATGCATCAGCGCCTTTTTGCCCATCCTGCGCAATGTTACTCCGTATGCGGTCGGGATGAAGGGAATGCCGTATCGCCGGTTTGCGATCTACTCGTATACCGCGTCCTTGGTGTGGACCACCGGTTATTTTTCTTTGGGCATGTTTGTCGGCGATCAGGTCGTCGATCATATTGGCGTGCTGATTAACCGGTACGGTTATTATGCGGCTGGAATCGTTGCGGCGCTGGCCGTCATCCTGATCATTTCGTGGTGGACGCGAAGAAATAAACGAAGCAAGGAGAATAATGAGATCCAATTTCATGGATAGGCCCACGGATCGGGTTCTGATATAGCTTAAGGCTGATTCGGCAAGGTCTCGGGTGAATGGCGAATGATTTTCACGTATTCTCGGGGAGAGAACAAGGGGGCCCCTCCTTGGGAATGCTGCATCTGATATAAGCCGTTTGACGGGTTTTCCTGTAGGTAGGCGGACTGCGTGCGTAGATTCATCACGATGGCCGCCGTCAATATCATGAGAAAGACGAAGGCGCAAACTGCCGCTTTTTTGATCATCATGGGAACCACTCCTTTACATACAGTAATTTCCCGAGAGCCTCCATTTCATTCCCCGACATACCCTTTGACAAAGCTTTGATCTCAAGATATACTGATTTTCAGTGTGATTCGAAAAAATACCATATGGTTTTACCTGGAGGAGCCTGCCAACAGCGGGCTCTTTTTGTGTTTTTTTGGACTTATGCCTAAATTATGGGGAAATACTACTAATGAAGGAAAAATCGGACTATAGGAGGAGTAGACTTTGTCTTTGCTGCACATCGCCGTTTTGGCCCCTTTTATCGTAGCGCTTGTGGTTATGCTGACCTACAAGCTCATCGGCCGCGTCCACACCGGATGGGTGGTTTTGCCGGTCCCGGTTGTCCTGTTCGCCTATTTTTTGGGACTTATCCCAACCATTCAGGGAGGTGAACAGCTCCAAGCCGTCCTGGAATGGATCCCAAGCGCGGGAATAAACTTTACCGTTTATTTGGATGGATTAAGCTTGATTTTTGCACTATTAATATCCGGCATTGGTTCACTCGTTGTCCTGTACTCTATCTTTTATATGGATAAAAACAAGGAAGCGGTCCACAGATTCTATGTGTACTTGCTACTGTTCATGGGCGCCATGCTGGGCGTCGTGCTCTCCGATAATTTGATGGTGCTGTACGGCTTCTGGGAACTGACCAGTATCTCGTCCTTCCTGCTGATTGCATTCTGGCATCATCGGGACCGCTCCAGATACGGAGCCTTAAAATCCATGCTCATCACCGTATTCGGCGGACTTGCCATGTTCGCGGGGTTTATCCTGCTTTATGTCATGACGGGCACCTTTAGCGTACGGGAGATCGTCGCCGATGTGGGGAGCATTGCCGGAGATGCGATGTTTATTCCGGCCATGATTCTGATCCTGCTCGGGGCCTTCACCAAGTCCGCGCAGTTTCCGTTCCATATCTGGCTGCCGGATGCGATGGAAGCACCGACCCCGGTAAGTGCTTATCTGCACTCCGCGACCATGGTGAAGGCCGGGATCTATTTGGTGGCCAGGTTTAGTCCGGTGTTTGCCGGGCAGGCATCCTGGTTCTGGATCGTAGCGATTACGGGCTTGACCACGCTGATTTATGCTTCGATCCGCGCGATCAAGCAGACGGATCTAAAAGCGCTCCTGGCATTCTCCACCATCAGCCAATTGGGGCTGATCATGAGCTTGCTCGGCCTGGGCTCTGCCGCCGCTTATTATGGAGGCGGCGTAGACACGCTGCTCTACGCGAAAGCGACGACGGCGGCCATCTTTCATCTGATAAATCATGCCATATTCAAAGGCGCCTTGTTTATGGTCGTCGGCATCGTGGATCATGAGACGGGCACCCGGGATCTGCGGAAGCTCGGCGGGCTGATGTCCCTCATGCCGATTACGTTTACCGTGGCGGTCATAGGGGCTTTTTCCATGGCCGGTTTGCCTCCGTTCAACGGATTCTTGAGTAAAGAGATGTTCTTTACGGCAGTCCTTCAGGCCTCTGACATGAATTTCTGGAATGCAGAGACCTGGGGCATACTGATCCCGGTCGTCGCCTGGATTGCCAGCGTGTTTACGTTCCTGTACAGCATGATCCTGGTCTTCAAAACCTTCACCGGACGCTTCCAGCCTGAAAAGCTGGAGAAGAAGCCGCACGAAGCCCCGCTGGGAATGCTGATTCCACCGGTCATTCTGGCATCGCTCGCCATCGTGTTCGGTTTGTTTCCGAACCTGTTGTCCCAAACGCTCATCGAACCGGCGATGGCCGCGATTCATCCAGGGCTGCTCGGGGCGGAGGATCGTTTTCACGTACACATCGAAATGTGGCACGGCTGGACGACGGAGATTTTCATGACCATCGGCATCATAGTTCTCGGTATCGTGCTGTATAAGCTTCACGGCAGAGCTCGAATTTTGAATACATCGCTGATGAAGCGATGGACATGGAACAAGCTGTATGACGGGGGATTGAGAGTCCTAGAAAGAGGCGGCGAAACGCTGACCTCAACCTATATGACAGGCTCTCTCCGTCATTACGTGATGTATATTTTCGTGTTTTTTATAGCCGTTCTTGGCGGGGGGCTTCTGCTGGTCGACAATATCGGGTTTGATAGGACCGCTTACGCGCCGATGTCCTTCTATGAGGCCGTCGCCATACTCGGCCTGGTCATTCCGGTCATCGCGCTGCCGTTCGTCCGGACGCGGCTGATGGCGATCATATTGACCGGTGCTGCCGGTTACATGGTGACTCTGTTCTTCGTCCTGTTCCGGGCGCCGGATTTGGCGCTGACCCAGATGGTCGTCGAGACGGTATCCGTGATGCTGTTCCTGCTCTGTTTCTATCATTTGCCGAAGCTGAAGCGGGAGAAGGTGCCGATGAGCTTGAAATGGAGAAATCTGCTTATTTCGGCAGGCGTCGGTGCTGTCGTGACCTTGATCGCCCTGGCTGCGAGCAGCGGGAGGACCTTCGACTCCATTGCGGATTACTTCATTCAAGAGAGCTATCGCTCCGCCGGCGGCAAAAATATCGTCAACGTCATTCTGGTGGATTTCCGCGGCTTTGATACCCTGCTTGAAATTACGGTTCTGGGCATTGCATCCCTTGGAATTTATGCCTTGATCAAAATCGATTTGGGAGAAGGGATTCTGGGAGAGCGGGATCGTTATGAAGGGGCATATCTGCCCAACAGCAATGATGTCATTCTTCGAACCGTATCCAAGGTGGTTATTTTTATCGTGGTAACCTTCTCCTGGTTCCTGTTCAACTCGGGACACCATGAGCCGGGCGGCGGATTTATCGGAGGACTGATGACCTCTGCGGCACTGGTTCTGTTATCCATGGCTTTCGGCATGGATATGACCCGCAAGATCGTGCCCTTCGAGTTCCGAAAGGTTACGGCGGCGGGGCTTGCCATCGCCCTGCTTACGGGGATCGGCTCCTTTGCCTTTAACGCACCGTTCTTAAGTCATTCCTTCGGTTATTTCAACCTGCCGCTTCTCGGGAAAACGGAGCTGGCTACTGCGGTTCTCTTCGACCTCGGCGTTTATTTGGCCGTAGTCGGCGTGACAATGACCATCATCAATTCGATCGGGAGGGATAACTGACCATGGAACTATATATGTCGCTTGCCATTGGAATTATTTTCGCGGTTGGGATCTACCAGATCTTATCCAAGAGCCTGCTGCGGATCATTCTTGGCACTTCGCTGTTAACCCACGGCGTCCATCTGCTACTGCTCACCATGTCAAGGCTGAAGACCGGGGCTGCGCCGCTGCTTGGCGAAGAGGCTTCCTCTTACGTTGATCCGGTTCCGCAAGCATTGATTTTGACGTCCATCGTCATCAGCTTTGGCGTCACGTCGTTCTTTTTCGTACTGGCTTATAAAGCATATCAACGGTTGGGCACGGACAACATGGAGGAGTTAAGGGGGATGGACGATGAATAACGTGATTGTGCTTCCGCTCCTGATTCCTTTGGTTACGGCCGTCATTCTTATTTTCTGTTCCAAATACGTCCGCGCGCAGCGGTGGATCAGCGCGGTTAGTATTCTAATCAACCTGCTCAGCGCCCTGTTCATCGTCAACCAGGTGAGTAACGAAGGCATCCAGACGCTTCATATGGGCGGATGGCAGCCGCCGTACGGGATCGTGTTCGTGGCGGACATGCTGGCGGCACTGCTGGTGCTTACGACGCTGATCGTTGCAGCAGCCTGCCTGTTCTATGCTTTTCGGAGCATCGGGGAAGAGAGAGAGAAGCATTACTTCTATCCCTTTTTTCAATTTTTGCTGGCCGGCGTGATCGGATCGTTTCTGACGGGGGATCTGTTCAACCTGTTTGTCTGCTTTGAGGTCATGCTGATCGCTTCCTATGCGCTGATCGTGCTGGGCGGCACCAAGCGGCAGCTGAGAGAAACCTTGAAGTACATGCTTATAAACATTATTTCATCCACCTTGTTTGTTGCAGCCGTAGCTTATTTATACGGCACGGTCGGCACGCTGAACATGGCGCATCTGTCCCTGCGTGTGGCAGAAGTACAGCAGGACGGAATATTGTCGGTCATTGGCCTTTTGTTCCTGATCGTATTCGCACTGAAGGCGGGCTTGTTCCTGTTCTTCTGGCTGCCCGGTTCCTACAGCGCACCTCCGGCGGCCGTAACGGCTCTGTTCGGCGCCCTGCTGACGAAGGTCGGTTTATATGCGATTATCCGAACCTTTACGCTGATTTTCCATCACGATACCGGCAACATTCACGCCGTCATCGGCTGGATGGCTGCGGCCACGCTTGTTCTGGGCAGCTTGGGCGCGGTTGCGTATAAGGATCTCGGACGCATCCTGAATTACAACATCATCATTAGCGTGGGCTTCATCGCCTTTGGTGTAGCAGTGGCCTCCTCGGATTCCTTAAACGGAGCCGTGTTCTATTTGATGCATGATATGATCGCTAAGGCGCTGCTCTTTATTCTGGGCGGCATCATCATGGCGAGCGCGGGCGCGAGCAAGCTGAGCGATATGGGCGGCCTGATGAAGCGCCATCCCCTGGTAGGGTGGATGTTCTTCATCGTGGCGCTGGCGCTGGTCGGCATTCCGCCGCTTAGCGGATTTCTTGGCAAGGTCCTTATCGTTCGCGGCGGACTGAGCGAGGGGCATTATGCGCTGACGGGATTGGCGCTGGCATCAAGCCTGGCGGTGCTCTACTCCCTGATCAAAGTGTTTATGGGAGCATTCTGGGGCGAATTCCCAGGGCCTAACGAATCGCGGCCGGTCAGAATCCATCGGACCGCTTATGCGGGAGCGATCGGGCTTGCGATCATAGTGATTGTCCTGGGAGTCGGTTCAGAATGGGTATATACCTATACCTCCCAAGCAGGCGCCGTATTATCCGATCCGTCATTATACATTCAAGCCGTATTAAAGGAGTAGTGGATATGGGCCATCAAATCCTGTTGAATATCATCATTGCCATTGTCTGGATGTTCCTGAACAACAACTGGTCTCCCCAACAATTCATTGTTGGGTACCTGATCGGCATCTTGCTCATTTATATGCTGCGGCGATTCTGGCCGAACGACTTCTATTTGCGCAAGCTGTGGTCCATCCTGATGCTGCTGCTCCTTTTTCTAAGCGAACTGTTTAAATCGAGCGTCACGGTCATCGGTCAGATCATAAGACCGAAGCTGAACGTTCGTCCCGGCATCTTCGCTTACTCCACGGAGCTGAAATCCGATTGGGAGATCACGGTGCTATCGTGCCTGATCTGCTTGACGCCAGGAACGCTTACCCTGGAAGTGTCGCGCGAGGGTCAGACGCTTTACATTCATGCGATGGATATCGAAGACGTCGAAGAGCTGTCGAATCAGATTCGCGGTACCTTCGAACGGGCGATCAAGGAGGTGACCCGCACATGATCCAGAGCATGCTGATTGCTTCGCTGGTGATTTTGTCGCTTGCCATCCTGGGCTGCTTGTATCGCTTGATCAAGGGACCCTCCATGAACGACCGGATCATGTCGCTGGATACGATCGGAATCATCCTGTTGTCCATGATCGCCGTGTTGTGCATGCTCTTCCGCACAACGGTCTATTTCGACATCATATTGCTGATCGGAATTCTAACGTTTATCGGAACGACCGCACTCGCCAGATATATCGAAAGGGGTGACGTCATTGAGCGCACAAACGATGAGTCAGATCGGTGAGTTTCTGATTGCGCTGATGGTGCTGCTCGGAGCTTTACTCGGCGCATTGAGCGCATTCGGCCTGATTCGCCTGCCGGATGTGTACATGAGATCCCACGCAGCCACGAAGAGCGCTACCCTTGGCGTCCTCTTTATTCTTGCGGGCGCATTTCTATATTTCACCTTTTACTTGGAGCATGTCAGCGCGAAGCTGCTGCTGGGGATCGTGTTCGTTTTCATTACGGGTCCGGTTGCAGGCCACTTGAACGGGAGGGCGGCTTACCGGTCTGGCGTCTCCATGTGGGAGAAAAGCGTACATGATGACCTGAAGCCTGCTCTCAAGCGCGAACGTGAACGCATGCGCGATTCCCGGAAGGCCGAACATTCCGAGAAAGGATGACCGCAAACCGTAAACAAGGTCCCGATGAATAATCGAGAAGATGAGATGGGCTTTCCAAGCATATGGGAAGCCCATTTCTGGTTTCATGCTTGGCTCACGGATATCATTTCGTGGTAAAATTGACCAAAACGGATTCGCGGAGTGATGGGATATCACGCTAGGAAAGCTGATCCTGAACAAGGAGAATGTGTACAGATGGTATTGGATACAGATCAAACGAAATTAAGAGAGCTGTCTTCCTTTCTTGCCCGAATGAACGGGGATCGTCATCATCATGTCGGATATTGCGGCGAACAGGAAGGGGAGATTTATAGCACGCTGCTTGAAGATTTTTCGGAAAATGGCCGGCTGAGCAGCCAGCGATTTACCGTGATCTATGATCAAGATCAGATGGTAGGCGCGTTGGGATTCGATGTGGACGAAGAAGAGGGAACTGCTGAGATATGGGGACCTTTTATCGATGGACAAGGCGAGCTTTGGCATCGATTGGCGAAGGAGCTATGGGTTGAAGGAACAACGAAGCTGAATGGTAGCGTATCACGCTATTTCGGATTTTATAATGCAGCTCATCTGTCCGCTGCGAGGTTTATGGAGGACAAAGGGGGAAGAAAGACAGGCGTGCATCATGTACTGAGAATCCAAAAATCCACCTTGCTAACGAATGCCGCGTCTGGATTGCAGGATATCACGCCCGAATATTGGGATGAGTTCGCGGATCTGCATGGCAAAGCCTTCCCGAATACCTATCTCAACTCGGAGTCTATTTTGCAGAAGCTGGATGAGGATCACAGGCTCTTCATACTTACGGAAGAAGGCCGTTTCGCCGGGTATGTGTATGTGGAGGGAGACCCTGAATTTCAGGAAGGAAATATAGAGTACATCGCGGTATCCGAACATTTCCGGCGCAAAGGCTATGGCCGGATCCTGCTTGATCAAGCGCTCCATTATTTGTTCCAGGTCCTGCAGCTGGAAGAAATCTCGCTATGCGTGGACCAGGACAATGCAGGGGCGCTCCAGCTGTATCATCGTGCGGGCTTTGAGACGGTGCATAAACTGGCGGCATACGTATTGGAGTGAACATGATGATTTCCAACATAGCACGCCCATAAATAAGAAGACCCGCCCATCCCAGCAATCGGGACCGGCGGGTCTTGTTGTTAAACATCTAACGCTTCTTCTTTTTACTGCTGATGACGACGCTTCCGGGCTGATCATCGTGATGGTAACGGTTTTCCATCTTTTTGCCGGCCAGCCACAACAGCCAGAGGACGACGGCCGCGATAAGAATGCGCCAAGGCTGCTGGATAAAGGCCTGCCAGTCATGTCCGATGAATGCCACCATGAAGATCATCACGGATTTGCCTGCCATAACGGCGATCGTGAACGTTGTAGCCGATACCGTGCTGATGCCGGATGCGATATTGATCAGCGAGGAAGGCGTAAAGGGAAAGCAGTACAGGATGAAGATCGGCGTAAAGCCCTTTTCTTCAATCCAATGGAAGAAACGCTGGGATCCCGGCATTCTTTTTTGTATAAGCAATCCCAGTTTGCCTCCCAGCTTGCGAACAATCCAAAACACCGTGACGGATCCAAGGCAAACGCCGATCCAGGACAGCAGGAATCCCCACCATAAACCATAGGCTGCGGAGTTTCCCATCACCAGGACGATGAGGGGCAGAAAGGGGAGAAACGCCTCTATAAATGGTAGCAAAATACCCGGAATGGGACCCAGCTGCGAGTACTGCTGCAGCCATCCCTGCACTTGATCCATGTCAATTTCTTTCATATGGGTCCACACGTTCTGAAGCCATTCCAACATGATGAGTAAATCCTCTCCCTGCCTAGGGTAAAATTATGTATTTTCTCGTCGATCGCGGATGGAATATATTATAGCATAACCGGAATCAATATTATAAATTGCAAGTATTGGCCCTACCCAGTTCCAATCGATTCGGTCTTGCCCCGCAGCGATGGGTCAGGAATAGATCGAAAGGTTTATAGGGCGGGACAGTACTCCTTATGTCAGGGGACCCGGCCATGGTCTGAAAGATCCATGTGACATGGTGTGTCAACATTGACACGCCATTCCTTTTTTTAATACAATGGTTCTTCGACAGGCTTTATCGTGTGAAAAATGATACAAAAGGAGAATGGCATGGTCAAAAATCACAAAAAACTGACAGTCGGCGAAATTCTGAAACGGTTCATCTTTATCACCGTCGGTGCAATTCTGATGGCCGTGGCGCTTGAGATCTTCCTGGTGCCCAACGAAATCATCGATGGTGGAATTACCGGTATTTCCATCGTATTATCATCGATTACGCCCATCAAATTGGGGGTTTTCCTGTTTATCATCAACTTACCGTTTCTGTTTATCGGTTATAAGCAGATTGGCAAAACGTTTGCGTTTTCCACGCTGTACGGGATCGTGGTGCTGTCGGTGGCGACAACCTTCCTGCATCATGTAGATCCGTTCACGAACGAGAAGATTTTGGCGGTATTATTCGGCGGATTGGTTCTGGGCCTCGGGGTCGGTCTTGTCATCCGTTACGGCGGTGCGCTTGACGGGACGGAGATCGTAGCCATCCTGCTGTCCAAGAAGCTGCGAATGCCGGTCGGTCAGATCATCATGATCATCAACGTTTTCATATTCATTACCGCAGGGTTTGTATTCGGTGCAGATTCGGCGATGTATTCGATCTTCTCATACTACATAGCGGCAAAAGTGATGGATATTGTGGTAGAGGGCTTGGACGAGTCCAAATCCGTTACGATTATATCCAACGAATATGAGGAAATTTCGAGTGCCATCATGCAGCGTCTGGGACGCAGCACGACCATGATCTATGCTAAGGGCGGATATTCGAAAGAGGACACGCAGATGATTTATTGCGTCATCACCAGGCTGGAGATTGCGAAGCTGAAGACCGTGGTGCAGGAGATAGACAAGAACGCATTTATTTCGATTCAAAATGTCGCGGACGTGCTGGGCGGAAGCATGGCAAAGTCCGATATTCATTAGGGATACGTTTAAGCTATCGTCTTGATATGCTGATTAACGAAGCGGCCCTCTGCAGATAAGTTCTGCAGAGGGCCGCTATTTTAGTTATCGGCAATCCGCCGATCACTTCCGTACTTCAAAAAACTCGCATTCGTCCCGCTTGTGATAGCCGATCGAACTGACGCTGGATTGCGTAATGACGGTATCGTCGGTGAAACGGATGACAAGACTCCCCGAATCAATCAAATGATTATCCTTGAAGATGCGTATACGGATCTGCTGCTCCATGACTTCCTGAAAGTCCTGGTCGGTCAATAACGGTCTGACGATCGGCATGGATGACCAACTCCTAACGTAAAAAGGTGGTTTGATTGCGATAACGTCCTATACTAAAGGGGGATTGGTATGGCATTTGCGGCAGACAGGGAAGTAGGTATCATTCCCGCCGATCAGGATCTGTTCGCCGGCATAGACGGGCTTGCCGTCGATGACGCGAAGGTTCATGATCGCTTTGCGCTCGCAGAACCAGCAGATCGTCTTCATTTCCTCGATTTTATCGGCGTAAATCAGCATCCAGCGGCTGCCTTCAAACAGCTCGTTGCGGAAGTCGTTCTTTAGTCCGAAGCCCATGACAGGCACGTTAAGCTCATCGACGATTCGAACGAGCTGGAGGATGCTGTCCTTGGACAGGAACTGGCATTCGTCAACAAGAACGCAGTAGGGCTTAGGCTGATGATCCTTCACGATCCCGTAGATATCGGTCGTATCGGATATAGGTATCGCTTCACGGCGCAGGCCGATTCGCGACGATACATAACCGACGGCATCCCGGTCATCGAGAGCGGACGTAAAGAGAAGCACCGGTTTGTTCTGTTCTTCGTAGTTATGGGCGACTTTCAAAATCTCGATGGATTTACCACTGTTCATGGAGCCGTACTTGAAAAATAATTGAGCCATGCTTTCGTTCCCTTCCTATAGGTGCAATGTTGCTTTTATAAGCGTAATGGTGCAAATTTCGTTATTCTTACTATATAAGATATGACATGCAGAGTATATTGTCGCATTATTGGGCGGTATTTGTCCATTGCTGGTGTTGAATATATTCTGACAAACCTGTTAGCAGGGAACGAAAAAAAGGTTTGACAACCATTACCAGCAGTTGTAATATAACGGCATACCAAATGAATACCAAGATTATCGACCAGATAACTGGAGATATCACGCGAAGGAACAAGTACAACGGTTGAGCGTACTTTGATCAGCGTGATATCTCTTTTTTTTTTCACCTCTTAACCAAGTAAACAGGTGTGAATAATTATAATAGGGGATGGTGAGGAAAATGTCAGCAGACACATTGATTATTCAACAGGTAAACAAAATTTTTCAAGCCCCGACAGGGAATGTTACGGCGCTGAAAGGCATTGACTTGCGGGTTCGTAAAGGGGAATTCATCACATTGATCGGACCGAGCGGCTGCGGGAAGAGCACCTTGCTCAAAATCGTTGCGGGCCTGGATACATCGTACGAGGGAAGCGTCCTGCTGAATGACAAGCCGATATCGGGCCCGAGCATCGAGAAGGGGTTTATTTTTCAAGAGCCGCGCTTGTTTCCATGGCTGACGGTGGAAAAGAATATCGCAGGCAATTTATCGCTGAAGCAGAAGGACGTCCGGAAAAAGGTGGATGAATTCATTGAGCTCGTTCGGCTGAAAGGCTTCGAGAAGGCATATCCCAGGGAGCTGTCGGGAGGGATGGCCCAGCGGGTAGCCATCGCCAGGGCGCTGCTGCGGAATCCGGACGTGCTGCTGCTGGATGAACCTTTTGGCGCGCTGGATGCGTTCACTCGCTCCCATATGCAGGAGGTGCTGCTGGACATCTGGCAAAATAACCGCACGACCATGCTCTTTGTTACTCATGATCTGGATGAGGCTGTGTTTCTTGGCGAGCGAATCGTTATTATGAACCCGAGACCGGGCCATATTCGTTCCATCCTGCCGATCGATCTGCCGTTTCCGCGGAAACGGACCGGATCCTCCTTCCAGGAGCTGCGAACCAAAGTGCTGCGAGAGTTCGAGAAAGTGGAAGAACCGGAGTTCGATACCGGTGCAGGAATTTAATCGGTCCAGGGTTGTCGAGCCTCAAATCAAATGAACGATAGAGAACAGGGGAGAGAATCTGATCATGCATACAAAGAAAAAGAACGTCGCCATTATGCTATTGCTTATCCTTTCCGTCTTCGCATCCGGCTGCGCCGGAGCAAACAGCCAGCCCGCGGCTGGAGCCGTTAAGAAGGGAGCAGACGGCAAATACACAGATTTGACCGTACGGCTCGGGGTCCAGGGAAGCGGCGGTTTGTTTGGCAAAGCTCGCGAGGAGAGATGGTTCGAGGAGGAGTTCGGCAAGCTAGGCGTCAAGGTGGAGTGGGCAGAATTTCAGAGCGGCCCTCCCATGACCGAAGCGATGGCTTCGAATCGTCTGGACTTTGCGGGGCTCGGCAATATGCCGATTATCGCCGCCCAGGCGGCCGATATTCCGTTTAAGGTCATCTCCCAGAGCTTGCACGGCCAGAAGAATGTGGCCATCATCGTGCCGCCGGACAGCACCGCGCAGACCCTCAGTGATCTGAAGGGAAAGAAGATAGCGGTAACCAAAGGGAGCAATGCCTTTAACTTTTTGTATAGGGGATTGGCGGATCAAGGGCTCAAGGTATCCGACATCGAAATCATTCAGCTTCAGCCTGACGAAGCCCAGCCTGCATTCGAATCGGGCGGCGTCGATGCTTGGGCAACCTGGGACCCGTACATTACCTTGAACACGCTGACAGGCAAAGGCAACGTGCTGGCGGACGGTGAGCAGCTTGGCGTCCTGTCGCCTTCGTTCAATATCGTACGGAAGGATTTTGCCGATCAATATCCGGATTTGGTCACGCTCTATCTGACCGTGCTGAACAAG
This sequence comes from Bacillus sp. FSL K6-6540, assembly GCF_038007545.1. Taxonomy (NCBI): domain Bacteria; kingdom Bacillati; phylum Bacillota; class Bacilli; order Caryophanales; family Bacillaceae; genus Bacillus; species Bacillus sp. FSL K6-6540. The sequence goes on along the minus strand of NZ_JBBOXH010000001.1, from coordinate 4,444,571 downwards.
ACTCTCGCCTGGGAGAAAGAAAACGAAGCGGAGGCGATTAAACGTTACGCCGATGAGCGCGGCATCCCGCAGGAAGTCATTCAAGGCACGTTTGACCGTTCAAGGTCGATCAACATTCCCGTAACGGATGACATCATCGCGGAGCAGCAAAAAACCGCCGACTTCCAATTCGAGCAAAAAACGATCCGCAAAAAAATCCAGGTCAAAGACGTGTTTGATAATCAGTATATTGAGGCTGCAACCCAATAAGGGGGCACATCATCTGAAATTGAAAGGAGGTAGCGCTTATGCTCCCGGAAGGGATCAGCAAAGGGGCGGTTGTCGTGACCGCCGACCCCGTCGAAACCCGTCTCCGTCATAAGCGGATTGACCGCAGGTTCCTGTTTAAACTTACCCATGCATGGATCGGCTGGCTTGTTCCGCTCTTTATCATCATCGTGTGGCAGGCGGCTGGGGCCATGGGTTGGCTCAATCCGATCCTGCTCCCGACTCCGCTCGATATCTGGAAGGAATTCGTTCATTTAACAAGCTCCGGCGAGCTGATTCGGCATCTGGGCATTTCATCCTGGCGAGCGCTGCTCGGGTTTCTGCTCGGCGGCAGCCTCGGTTTGGCCGCGGGGATATGGGTTGGTTTCTCGTACAAGGCCGAGCGGCTTGTCGATCCTTCCTTGCAAATGCTGCGGACGCTTCCCCATCTGGCCATTGCGCCGCTGTTCATCCTATGGTTCGGTTTCGGGGAAACCTCGAAAATCCTGCTTATTGCCAAGGGCTCGTTCTTTCCGCTCTACGTGAACACATTCCTCGGCATTCGCTCCGTGGACAACAGGCTGTTTGACGTAGCCCGCGTCCTGCAATTCAGCCGTTGGGATATGATCCGCAGGCTGATCGTTCCCGCTTCGCTGCCCCATATTTTCCTCGGCATCCGCCTCTCGATCGGGGTGGCATGGCTTGGCCTGGTTGTGGCGGAGCTGATGGGTTCCAGTTCCGGCATCGGTTATATCATCAATGATGCGCGTTCCTTCTCCTGGACCACGGTGGTCTTCGTCGGAATTTTGGTGTTTGCGCTCGTCGGGAAGCTGTCGGATTCCCTCGTCAAAGGGCTCGAAGGCAGACTTCTGCGTTGGCAGGACAGCTATAAGGGAGGCGACCCGTCATGAGAAGTCATGCAGACACTTCAGAAACAGGGGGGCGGGACTGGCTGAAGGCCATTCCAAAGCCCCTCCATGCCTGGCTTGTGCCCGCAGCGATCTTGGCTTTATGGCAGGCAGCCGGCGGATTTGGCTGGATTTCGGCGTCCCTGCTGCCTACTCCGCTTACGATAGCCAAGCAATTCGCGAGTTTGGGGGCCAACGGCGAGCTGTGGGAGCATTTTCGGATCAGTCTCCTTCGAGCGCTATCGGGCTTTTTGCTGGGCGGCTTGACGGGGCTGGCTCTGGGATTGTCCACGGGGCTTGGCAAAATGGCAGAGCGCACGCTGGACCCTTCATTTCAAATGCTGCGCACCGTGCCGCTATTATCGCTGATTCCGCTGTTTATTCTATGGTTCGGCATCGGGGAATTCTCGAAGATTCTCATGATTTCCCTCGGAGCCTTTTTCCCGATCTATGTGAATACCTTCCTTGGCATTCGCAGCGTGGATGCGAAGCTTTATGAAGTATCGAGGATCTTTCAGCATTCCAAGCTGCAGCTGCTGATCCGCTTGATCGTACCGGCTGCACTGCCGAACATCTTGCTTGGCATCCGCCTGTCGCTCGGCGTTTCCTGGCTTGTGTTGGTCGTAGCGGAGATGATGGGGACCAGCGCGGGCATCGGATACATGATTCAAAACGCCCGAGCCTATTCCCAAACGGACATTGTGTTTGTAGGCATTATTATTTTTGCGGTCGTGGGCAAGCTCTCCGATTCCGTTGTACGCCGGCTGGAATCCAGGCTGCTGGGCTGGAGAGAGACATATAAGGGCTGATCAAGGATGGTTGGCTGACTATTTTATATGAACAGGAGTGGTTACGAAGATGGGGACAACCAACCGCAGAGATCATCAGATGCACCTGGGAGCGTTTATCTATTATGCAGGACATCATCACGCCGGGTGGCGTCATCCAACCTCGGACGTGGAGGGCATGTTTGGCATTGAGCTGTATAAGCAGCTGGCAGCCACAGCAGAGCGGGGAAAGTTCGACATGATGTTTTTTGCCGATTTGCTGTACGTGACCCAGGTCGAAAACTCCGCTTCCGGCATGCTGGACCCGTTAACGCTGTTATCCGCACTCTCCGCCGTGACGGACAAACTGGGGCTGACCGCCACGGTCTCCACAACGTACAATGAGCCGTATAACGTGGCACGGAAATTTGCTTCTCTCGATTGGATCAGCGGGGGAAGAGCGGGCTGGAATATCGTGACGTCCCAGCTGGACATCGAAGCCCACAATTACGGCAAGGCGAAGCATCCGGAGCATGGCTTGCGTTACGAAATGGCACGCGAGTTTGTTGAAGCGGTTACCCGGTTATGGGACAGCTGGGAAGACGATGCGCTTGTGCTGGATCGGGAGTCCGGGAAATTTGCCGATGGAGCGAAGGTGCGTCCCGTGGACTTTAACGGGCAATGGTATTCCACGAAAGGCCCGCTGAACGTTCCGAGGCCGCCGCAAGGCTACCCGGTCCTGATACAGGCCGGTTCTTCCGGTCCGGGACAGGACTTTGCCGCTCAATATGGCGAGGTCATCTTTACGGCACAGCAGTCCAAGAAGGCAGCGCAGGCGTTTTACGCCAGCGTGCACTCGAAGCTGTCCCAATATGGAAGAGCGAGCGGAAGCCTGAAAATCATGCCGGGCCTGTCGCCTGTCATCGGCTCAACCGAGGAGGAGGCACGGCGCAAAGCGCAAGAACTGCTGGAATTGATTCCGCCAGCTTCGGCGATCGCCGTTCTGTCCGGGTTCCTGAATTACGACCTGAGCGGTTATCCGCCGGACCAGCCGCTGCCAAGAAACATCCCGGACCCCGTGGCCGCATCCAACGGCATGAAAAGCCGGGTCCAGTTATATATGGACATGGCTTATCAGGATAATCTGTCGATCTTAGAGTTAGGAAGAAAGATACTGACCTCGAGAGGTCATATGCCATTTGTCGGGACGCCCGAGCAGCTGGCCGACATGATGCAGGATTGGTTCGAAGGTTATGCCTGCGACGGATTTAATATCATGCCTCCGGTGCTGCCGGGAGATCTGGACGAGTTCGTGGATGCGGTTATCCCGGTGCTGCAAGAACGGGGCCTGTTCCGTTCCGAATACAGCGGCCATACACTGAGGGAGCATCTGGGCCTAACGCGTCCTGAACCGGGACATTTTCGCCGGGAGGTTCAACAGGCCGCCGCGGATGCCATATAAGCGTGAAAAGCCGGGGAACGTTCCAAGCGACCGAGGGTTCAGGTCAGCTTGGGACGTTTTTTTGTCGCTTCAAATGCAAAAAAAGCTATACTATTTCTCGGGTGATATTGTCAGAAATGACGATCTTCTCAAGTCATATAAGTAGTCAACGATACGAAAGAGGGTTCGAGCAATTGGAAACGACAACAGACAGCGCGATTCAATGGGATGAGATGGAAGATGACGAGCTGGTGAAATACTCGCAGGCAGGGGAACGGGAAGCATTCGGGGAGCTTGTTCGGCGCCATCGCTCCAAGGTGTATGGCTATGCCAGAGCGATAACGCGGGAGTCCTACTTAGCAGAAGACGTGGTGCAAGATGCCCTGATCCGAGCATTCATGCATCTTGGCAAATTGGTGGATGCCCGGCGGTTCCTTCCATGGATGCACCGCATCGTCCGGAATCAGGCCTATACCCGCCTTAAAGGGAGCTCCGCGTGCAAAGAGCAGACATTCACCGAGTTAGAAGGCAAGGGAAGGGTCAACGGTTCAGGGAGTCTGGAGCAATGGAACGATCTGGACAGCATTCTGGGCAGGCTCAACCATTCCGCAAGCGAATCGGCCTCAGGTTCTAACGTACCGGAGGAGCGTATCGTGCAGCAGGAAACGCTGCGTGCTTTAACCGGCATCATTCAATGCCTGAAGCCGCGCGAGAGGCTTGTTTTCGAATCCCATTTTTTTGATCAGCTGTCCCCGCAGGAAATTGCCGACTTGTTTCAGCTCTCTTCGGCCAATGTGTATCAGATTATTTCGAGATCACGGAAAAAAGTGATCCAAGAAAAAATCCGCGTTACCGTTGACTCTTATATTAAGACGAGAAGGGACCTGGGAATTATGAAGAAGAACATATTGCCTTACGAAGGACCGATGAAAGAAACCAAAACCTGGACATCCGCAGCGGATGCCACGTTCAAAATGCTTCAGTTTACAGACCGCAAGCTATCGCTGCCGATCGTCATGGGGCTGACAGGGCATGCATTCCGGATCAATATCATACCGAATGATGTCCATATCGCGGGCCCGACCGCCTATTTTTTCGGCGAATCTTTATCCCGCGGCCTTCATAATATCGGCTTCCATTCCAAATTCGTCGACGGCATGTCGGACGGCATCGGGACAAACGCCAATCTGCTGGATCCTGCCCTTATGGAAAAGGGAGCAATGAATAAACGCAGCATTCATCAAGAGCTGCCAAGAGCCCTTGATTTGATCCATGCCTCATTGGATCGCGGATATCCCGTCCTGGCCTGGGATATTTTCTTTCCGGAGTTCGGAACGCTGTACGGGTACGATGACGAGACGAGAACCTTATATGCGGAGGAGTGCGGAAGAGTTGATACGCTGCCTTACGAAAATCTAGGCAAGAGCGTCTTGGAAGAAATATTCGTCCTGGCGATTGAGGGTTCCGTGGATTTGACGCTTCGGCAGCAGCTGCGACTGGCACTCGAAACCGCCACCGAGTTATATGAAGGAAAGGAAAACGCGGTGCCGACGGCTGTGAAGGGAATTGCGGCCTACGATGCTTGGATTGAATCGCTGCATGGTCGTGAAATAGAGCCGAATGGTCATGCTTACAACATCGAAGTGCTGCGGGATGCCCGGTACTATGCCGCCGAGTTCTTCAAGGAACTGGTGACCGCTTGGCCGAAAGCCATGGAGGACGGTCCGGATCTGACGACATCGTTCGAAGATGCCGCCGCGCTGTATACGGAGATCTGCAAGAAGTTCAGTGTCCTGCATGGGATGTTTCCATTTCCGAAGGGTGGCGAGCCTAATTCGGCAGAACAAGCAGCAACAGCCATATCGCTGGTAGAGGAGATCAAGGCCTTGGAGATCGAAGCTGCTGCGAAATTGGGCCAGATGTTTTCTACACTGTCCTCCTGAATCCAGGTTGGTTTAGCGGCTTAATCCTTGCCGCAATGATTGGAATGAATAAGCATAAGATAAAGACGCCCGCGACGTTTGTAGTTGCGGCGTCTTTTTGACGTTATTGCACTAAAGTTGCAGTCGCACCTCAATATCAACTACTATTTAAAGAGGGACAGAACTTCTAGAATGTTAGCAACGCGTTTTGTTTTTATTTACTACTCGAGTCGTCACGGCTCTGAATCACACAATCGAAAGGAAGTATCCCATGAATTCTTTGCAAATCGAACAGCTCAAAATCATTCGGAACGAAATTACCCGATTCATGATGAAATACAAATTCGCCTTAGATGAGATCGAAACCAAGATGGAGATATTAAAAGAAGAGTTTCAGGCTCTTCATGACTATAGCCCGATCGAGCACACGAAATCCCGCTTGAAATCGCCGGAGAGCATCATGAAGAAGCTGCTTCGCAAGGGCGGAAACATATCGCTCCGTTCCATAGAAGATAACATTAAGGACATTGCGGGTTTACGAATCACCTGTTCATTCATTACCGACATTTACAAAATCAGCGACATGCTGCAGAATCAAAGCGATTTAACGGTCCTGAACGTCAAGGACTACATCAAGAATCCGAAGCCGAACGGATACCAAAGCTTGCATCTGTTAGTGGAGGTGCCCGTCTTTTTCTCTGACCGGGTGGAGAAGGTATGCGTTGAAGTCCAGATTCGAACGATTGCCATGGATTTCTGGGCGAGTCTGGAGCATAAAATCTTTTACAAATATAATAAGTCGGTTCCCCAGCACCTGCTCGAAGAGCTTAAGAAGGCGGCGGATACCGCCAACGCGCTGGACCGTCAGATGGAGCAATTGCACCGCGAAGTGCAGGCCATTAAGGATTCGGAAAGCGACGATTCGCTTCTTGAGGAATTAAAAAGCATCCAGATCAACAACCGCAAGTATGAGCTCCCGGCGGGCTTGCTCGAAGTATTGACCGAGGATAATTAAGACGTACCCGGGCGGCGCAAAAAAGGAATGCCTGACCTGTTTCATCGCCCATGCACCGGGTATATATATCCTAAGTGGGAAGTGGAAACACATCAACACCAGACGGATAACAAGACGTTAAGTCGGAATTACCGAAAGGATTTGATACCCATGTACAACGTAACAAGGAATAAGGACGGCACAGCCTGAATTATTCCGGCGTACACCTTAAGCTATTAAAGCAATGGAATGATAGCGTCAGAATGGATATAACCGCTTCCCACGAAAAAAACTCTGCGAGTGATCTCGCGGAGTTTTTTGCTGTCGACGACCATCCCAGCACCTGGATCATGAGTGCAGCGCGCACAATGTATGGATTGTTCAGGGGTGATGTCCGGGAAACCGGTTGCTGTGTGAACGGTTCTGTTCACAATATTGAGGGAATGGCCCCCAACGAATGAACGGTCACTATGATATACTTAGGAATTGGATACAATGGTAACGTAACATTATATATTATTGATATAAACCTACATAATAGAGGTGTATGTACAGTGACAACTACCGTAGTCATCGGCGGCGGCATTACCGGACTTTCGACCTTATATTATCTGCAAAAAGAGCTAAAACAACATCGACGGGACATGGACTTGGTGCTGATTGAGGCAAGCGAGGCGCTGGGAGGCAAAATCCGAACCGTCCAGAACGGTGAATTTATTATGGAAACCGGAGCGGATTCGATCGTATCCCGGAAAACGAATGTGGCGCCGCTTCTGGAGGAGCTTCAGTTAACGGACCAGGTTGTGTACAATGCCACGGGGACTTCTTTCATATATACAACCGACGGCCTAAAAAAAATCCCCGAGGAGAGCGTATTTGGCATACCGCTTAGCTTGAAATCCTTGGCCGAAAGCGAGCTGGTATCCGCGGAGGGGAAGGTGGAGGCGCTCAAGGACTATTATACGCCGAATGAGACGTTCACCAAGCATGATTCCCTGGGAGAATTCCTGGAGTCCTTTCTAGGGAAGGAAATCGTTCAGAACCAGATCGCTCCGGTCATATCGGGCGTCTATTCCGGGGAGCTCCATGACCTGACCATCGCGTCCACATTCCCTTATTTGCTGGAGTACAAAAATACCTATGGCAGCATCATGGGCGGTTTGGCCGAAAATAAACAGAAGTTCCTAGGCACCGGCAATAAGAAATTCCTTTCCTTCAAAAACGGTGTCTCGGTGTTGATTGACGCACTGGAACGGAGCCTGACAGAAGCAGGCGCGAAGATTTGCAAGGGCGTTGCCGCAGAGAAGCTGGAGAGAACGCCTAACGGCTATCGATTGATGCTGGCGAACGGCGAACAGCTGGGAGCGGATTTTGTAGTTTTAAGCACGCTGGGATCAAGCGCGAAGGAGCTGCTGGAAGATCCGCGGCTTCATGAGGATTTTGACCAATTGTATACCAAGTCCCTCATCAGCGTGTATCTGGCCTATGATATTCGAGATGAAGAGCTCCCATACGACGGTACGGGGTTTATTACGGCCAAGGGGACGAAGCTGAAGTGTGACGCATGCACATGGACGAGCCGGAAATGGGAGCATACCTCCGAGAATAATCGGTTATTGATGCGATTGTTCTACAAAAGCTCCAGTCCGCATTATGACCAATTGATTCGATTGTCGGACAAAGAATTGAAGCATGTCGGGATGGAGGATATTCGTCACAGCTTAGGTTTAGAGGCTGAACCCGTGTCCTGCGAAGTTACCAAATGGCATGAGAATATGCCGAACTATCATCTGAAGCACAGGCAGGTCGTGGAGTCGCTGGAGCACGCAATGGAAGACCTTTATCCTAACGTGATGCTTGCCGGCTGCTCATATTATGGCGTGGGGATCCCGGACTGCATCGCGAACGGGGAGAAGACGGCAGGCATGATTATGGAAAGGATGCTCAAATGACCATTTATATCGCTTTGCTTCGAGGAATCAACGTCGGCGGACACAATAAAATCAAAATGGCCGATTTAAGAAAGAAGCTTGAAGGCATGGGCCTAGCCCGGGTACAGACCTACATTCAGAGCGGAAACGTACTCTTCGAATCTGCGGACTCCAAGAAAACGCTGCAGGTCCAACTGGAGCAAGGAATACAAGAAGCGTTCGGCTTCCCGATAACCGTGATACTCAGAACCTCGCAGGAAATCGAGGGCATCGTCCGACATTGTCCTTTTTCGGAAGAAACGATACGTGCGGCGGAGGCAGCATCGGAGTTTGAGAGTCTTTATGTTGCCATGCTGCCGGAAGCGCCAGCTCCCGATGACGTTGAGAAATTGAGGCTCTACGTGAACGATAAAGAAACTTTTGAAGCGATCGGAGAAGAAATCTATTTACTGTTTAAGGAAAGCGTACGGAATTCCAAGCTGGCGGCGCAAATGGCAAAGTTCGGCGTACCGATGACGATGCGGAATTGGAAAACCATGAACAAGCTGGTAGAGCTGTCCCGAACGATGCAAAATGAACAGCCGCGATAATGGATTCAAGGTGACGGAGTAGACATAGGCGGCATCCATTTCGAAGGAAATTTGGGCCGGCGTGTTTCACTTCCCGTGGACCGGGTAAATATAGAACAAGTGGGAAGTGGTATTGTCAATCGACGGACGGAAGAACATCATGTCATTCCGAAAGGCAGTTGATTCGCCATGAACACTCGCAAAAGGAGAAGGAGAGCGAAGTTTCTTCGATTCTTTTCAGGTAAGGCACCCTAGCAATTGGAAAATTGCTGCATAATGAATAATAAAATCGCTTCCCACTGATAAGGATCCTGCGATATCATTCGCGGGGTCTTTTTTTGTGCGGATTAAGCAGTAGGTGCAGGATGTAAGATACGCCGGAGCGGGAAGATGTTGCTCAAAGATGAATTGAAAATAAGCCGTTCGTAGTGCTGAAGTATCGAACAATAAAGGTTATTTTGATCCTGAAATATGTACCTTGAGAAACAGGTGATCAAATGCTATGGACAGAAAGACGCGGCATTAAGTTGTCCTATTGTACTAGATGTTCAGCAAATATCGGGACCTTTATATCATTTATCAAATTTTACATAAAGTGGTTTAAAAAACGATCGGAATATGCAATTATTGATCTTAGGAGGTGAAGAGGAAAAGGACCCCTCAAGGGGAAAAAGCCTACGTTGAAATCGCGAGGGATTTTATGTTGAAAACGCTTTAATTATCATTTGGAGATCCCATGGAGACCTGGAGAATTGGGAAACTGAATTGATTGCTCAAAAAATCATTTCTAGGAGGTTTTCCATGTCTAAGATCGTCCTTAAACGATGTATTTCCTGTTTCTTGATTCTTTGTATCGTTATGTCTGCCTCGTTTACTGCTCTCGCAGGACAAGCTTCCGCCCAGACATCCACCGCGCTTAACCCCGTGCCCGAGCTGCTGATCACCGAGCTTGTGCCTGATTCCACGAACGTAGGAACCGCCGACGGTTACGAATTTATCGAGGTTTACAACAATACCGATCAAGCCATCGATTTCAGCAATTATAAGATACGCTACCGTTACTTGGAGAGCGACACCCTGTGGGCTCATGTACCCGACGAGGTGACCATTCCATCCGGAGGCACGCTGGTATTCTGGATCATTAACGGCCAGAACAGCAAATCCACGATTGCTGATTTTAATCATAATTACGGTACCAACCTGAACGAAAACACCGATGTCGTCAAAATATTCTCAGGCGGCATGTCCAATTCGCGCATGCGGGAGCTTGTGGTCGTGACGAACACCGGCCGCCCGATCGTGTCCGCGTTTTACAACGACGGTGATGTTCATAACGGCCCCGATCAGGGAATCTTCTATAAATATCCTGAAGACGGCAGCCTTAAAATGCAGCGGATCTCCCAGCTGGAGCATAAGGCTACGCCGGGTTCGCTAGCGCATTCTGAAGTGCCCGCCGGGCCGGTACATATCGACGTGACCAAGGAGCCGTCCGTTGTTAATCGGACGACCACCACGAACGTGGAGCCGGGAGACAATCTGGAAATCGCCGCGGAAGCGCACGATGACCGCATGGTGACATCGCTCGCGTTATCGTATCGTGTCGACGGACAGAACGATTACAAGGTCGTACAGCTTCAGGAAGGACAGCAAGGCTATCATCATACGATACCTTATCTGGAGCTGCTGGGACATGCCAAGCTGGAGTATTTCTTCACGGTGTCCAACACGTTTAAGAAAGCGGAGAGCCCTAAATATGAGGTTGATCTCACGGGCAGCGGTGCAAGCGCGAGCCTGAACGTTAAAGATCAACAAACGGTTACGGGCATCACGTATATTCGGGGTGCAGCTGATGGGGCTGGGCCTTCCGATTTGGAGCTTCAAGTGGACGGAACGCCGGTTCAAGGTAATCCCGCCATGGAGCATTCCGCCTATTTTATATTTGAAGGCGACGGCATTGACGATGGGATCAACACGGTAACCATCGGCAAGGAGGTTCTTTTCGAGACGGAGGCGAACATTGACGGTTATCAAACCATCGTGCTCCCGATCGAACCGCAGTGGCTGACAAGCGGATCGAACGAAATTACCCTTCGGGCCGGCGATAACGAGAAGACCTACTTCGAAGACGACAAGCCGACGGGCAATATGGATGATTTCAATGCGCGCAACGTGCGGCTGCGCTTGGGTGACGGAACGGAAATCCGGGATCCGCAATATAGCGATCCCGCACGGATCCATGACCTTGGCGACGATGGACGTTTCCTGCCTTTCGTAACTTTTCAATTCGACATTCCTGCCGAAAAAGTAAATGCATTGTCCTACGCATGGGATACCTCGGCCGTCTCGGACGGAACGTATTCCATTCAATTGAAGGTCAAAGGTCAGTCTGAAGCAGCTGCCGATGTTCTGGTAGATAACAACGGACCGGAAATTAGCGCAACCGTTGAAGAGGGCAAGAGTTACAAGGGCGGCATCCCGATCGATGTGACCGCCACGGATCGCGTATCGGGCGTAGACCGGGTCGAGGTTACGCTTGATGGACGCGCCATCCAGTTGCCGTACAATACTTCCTCGGCTGAGCTTGAACCAGGCGGTCATAAGCTGGAAATTCGCGCAGTGGACAAGATCGGCAACCGCTCGGAACGAACCGTGACGTTTAACACGGCTCAGGAGCATCCGAATAAACCTGTATTGGTGTCGCCGGCAGATAAGGAGAGCGGCACCGGGCTGTCGCCGGAGCTGAAGGTTCAAGTCAGCGATCCATCGGATGACGAGCTCGAGGTCTCCTTCCATCAGGCTTATTCGTATCATGCTTTAAGCGGGTATCGGGTGAAATTGTCCAAGAACGCTTCGGACGAAGAACCGCCAAAGGATAGATTCCCTGCGGGCGAAACTGTGCTGACCGAAGAGGAATTGAAGCGGGTATCCGAATCCAACGATGAATATGTCACCGTAGATTCAACGTCTCATTTCCCTTACATCCGGTTCGAGGCAGAGCTGGAGCATGCCGTTGAGCCTGGCGACAGCGTCGAAGTCGCTTGGGAAGGACACACGGTGTCCGGCCGCAAGGTCACAATGTATGCGTGGAACCACAAGCTGAGCAAATGGACGGAAATAACCAAGCATATTGCCCAGTCTGAAGATGATTTTACGCTTCGAGGCGAACTGACGGCAGCGGACTATGTACAGAACAACAAAGTTGATGTGATCGTACAGGATGAAATTCCTTCCCGAGGGGATTATGATTACACCTTTGTATGGGTATCCGATACGCAGTTCTTGACGGAGCTCTATCCGCGTATTCAGCAAAAGCAGTTCGAATGGATCGTTGATTCCATCGATGAGATGAACATCAAATATTTGTTCCATACCGGTGATATCGTGAATGACCCAACAGCCGAATACCAATGGAAACGTGCCGATGCATACATGAACATGCTGGAGGATGCCAAGCTGCCGCACGGCGTGCTTGCCGGCAATCATGACGTGGGCAGCTATGATTGGGATTACACAACTTACGGTCAATATTTCGGGGAAGACCGTTATAAGGATCAGCCCTATTACGGAGGCTCCTACAAGAACAACCGGGGACATTACGATCTGGTCTCCGTCGAAGGCAACGACTTCATCATGATGTATATGGGATGGGGCATCGAAGACGAGGATATCAAGTGGATGAACGAGGTTTTGGCTGAATATCCGGATTATATGGCATTCCTGAATTTCCATGATTACATGCTCGCGAACGGAACGCGTTCCGGCGTAGGCAACAAGTTGTACAAGGAAGTAGTCGTCCCTAATCCGAACGTGGTTGCCGTACTGAGCGGCCATTACACGGGAGCCAGCCTGCTTAAGAACGAATTGGACGATGATGGCGACGGCAATACGGACCGAACCGTGTATCAGATGCTGGCGGACTATCAAGGACATGCGGACGGCGGCAGCGGATATTTGAGACTGCTGCATTTTGATAAGGAAAGCAATCAGATTTACGTGAATACGTACTCTCCTTATTTGGATAAGTACAATTATTATACGAATCCGGGCGTGGATGAATTTACGATGAACCTGGATCTTGAGCCGAAACTGAAGCGGGTAGCCACCGATTCGATCCAGGTGAATCATCTGAGAGGAGAGGCCATCGGTACGCCGCAAAACGCAGCGAGCGGCACGGAAGTTACTCAGCCGTGGGCAGGACTGTTATCCAACGGAACCTATTCCTGGTATGCCGTCGCCCAAGATGAATTCGGGGGAAGAACGGTATCGGACGTATGGACATTCACAACGGATGAAGGGGATCTCGCGGCCCCAACCAATCTGAAAGCACTTCAGGTCACGTCGTCCTCGGTTCAAATCGGTTGGGACCCTGTGAACCGTCCGGACCAGCAAGTCGTGAACTATCATGTGTATCAGGACGGACAGCAAGTGGCTACCGTTACGGACAGCGTATACGAAGCGACAGGGCTTACGCCGGATACGCCGTACGAATTCAAAGTAACCGCCTCGGATCAGCATGGAGCGGAATCGCCACCAAGCGAGATCTTAACGGTGATCACGAGTGCTGTAGACGTACCGGGTGCGCCGGTATGGACGCCCGGGGAGTTGGAATTTTCGGAGATCACATCGAGCCGTGTAACCATGAGCTGGCCGGAGGCGGCTGCAAGCGATGGCGTGGACGGATATCGCGTATATTTGAAAGGCCGGGAGGAACCGGTGGTGACCGTAACCGGCGATGTGTATTCGCATACCGCAGCCGGGCTTACGCCGGATACGCGTTATCATTTTACCGTCAAAGCTTATAACGCTGCTGGTGAGAGCGTGGGACTCCATAACTCGGTCACGACTTCGGCTGCAGGAGTGGACAAGAGCGAGTTAATCGGATTAATCGCCTCGGCGCAGCAAAGGCTCGACGAAACACGGGAAGGCTCATCGCCAGGGCAGTATCCTGCAGGCGCAAGGTCAGCGCTCCGTGACGCGATTGCAAACGCCAGCGCCATAGCGCAGCAGGATCATGCAACTGCGAAGGATGTCAAGGACGCAATGACCGCACTGCAAGCCGCGATCCGCGCCTATAACGCTTCGGTGATCCCTTCATCCGAGAATCCTCCGTCATCGGGATCGGGATCGGAATCCTCTGGCGGTGGAGTCCCATTGTCAGGAAACAATCAATTAAAAGCGCTGGAAGTCATCATTGGCGGCGTAGCGGCTGCATTAACCCCTGCGTTCAACGAAAGCACGACGGAGTACCGGCTTGAAACGGATGCGGAATCCGTACAGCTTCGCGTTGGGGCGGCGCATGGCAAGGCCGCTGTCCTCCTGGAAGGAGAGCCTCTGAAGAATGATCAGGTCATCGGGCTGAAGGAAGGGGATAACGTCCTGAAGCTGGTGGTTCGGGCCGAGAACGGTGCGACCAAAACCTATCAATTAACCATTCACCGTAAGGTGAAAGCAGTGACAGAAGAACCGAAACCGGAACCCCAGTCGGTGCTGTTAACCGACATCGGCGGACATTGGGCTTCATCTGCGATTGAGCAGGCGGTTTCGCTCGGCATCGTTGGCGGCTATCCGGATCAAACCTTCAAACCGGAACGTCAGGTCACGCGTGCCGAATTTATGGTGATGATGGCCAAGGCACTGAAAGGTCAAGCGGGATCTGAGAAACTGAGCTTCAAAGACAGCTCCTCCATCGGATCCTGGGCGCTTGAAGCGATTCAATGGGCCGTATCCGAAGGCATCGTGAAAGGATATCAAGATGGGACATTCAAACCGAATGAATCCGTTAACCGTGCGGAAATGGCGGTGATGATCGCACGCTACCTAGGCCTTACCCAGCCAGGTGCCGGAACGGACTTCCGCGATCAGCAGAATATTCCGGCTTGGGCAGAGAAGGAAATCGCAGCCGCGGCCGAGGCCGGCATCGTGAACGGCCGTTCGGGTAACCGGTTTGCTCCTCAGGAATCTGCGACCCGTGCGGAAGCGGTCATGATGATACTTCGGATGCTGGAGCATGCGGAGTAAAGTAACCATACGAATGTAGAACATAGAAAAAGGCGGACATGGAGCAATTGCTCCAGTGTCCGCCTTTTTTACAGTTGAAGGCTTAAAGGGCTGCCCCCGGTCATATGTCGCCAAACGGCACGCTAAGGAGCCCCAATTTACCCAAACGAACTTTAGACCCACCGTCCACCGCGGAATACGGGTTCAATCGTACCGTCCGCCAGCACGCCGTCAATGTCCAGTTCAGCGGAACCGATCATGAAATCGACATGCGTCAGACTGACATTGGCTCCGCGAGCCAGCAGTTCTTCCTTGCTCATCTTGGTGCCGCCTTCGATATTCACGGGATAGGCGCTTCCCAGCGCAAAGTGGCAGGAGGCGTTCTCATCGATGCCGGTGTTATAGAAGACGCGGTTTAGTTGCGAGATCGGCGAATCATGCGGCACAAGTGCCATCTCTCCAAGATACGAGGCGCCCTCGTCCGTTTCCAGCAGCGTCGTGAGATGCTCCCGTCCGGATTCGGCTTCATATGCAACAACCTTACCGTCCTTGAACGTGAGCTTTATGCCTTCCACCAGGCGGCCGTTCAGATTCAGCGGAAGGGTACTGGATACGGTCCCGTTCACGCCCGTGCGATGAGGCATCGTATAGATTTCTTCGGTGGGCATATTCGCTACGAAATACACCCCGGCCTCATTCTCGTCACCGCCGCCGAGCCAGAGATAACCTTCCGGCATGTCGACGCGCAGATCCGTTCCCGGCGCACGATAGTGGAAACTCTTGTAGCGTTTGGCATTCATGTGGTTCTGGCGCAGCTTCAGTCCGGCGATATGATCCCGCCACGCGGCTACCGGATCTTCGCTGCCTACCCGATTCATCAGGAATACGGCATCCCACATCGCTTGGATGCGCTCTTCTTCGGGGAGGTCCGGGAATACTTTATTGGCCCAGGCTCGGGTAGGCGCCTTAATCAGCGACCAGCTGATCTTATTGTTGCGGACGTATACCTGATATTTTTCGTTAGCCACGGCAGCAGCCTTAACGGCTGTAGATACTTTTACCGAATCAATGCCGCGGAACAGTTCGGGATCCGGAACCTTAATGCGCAGAATGGCTCCTCCGCCTTCAGCGAGCTGCTGCATGGCGTCGGCCTGCCATTGCGGATAATAATGGAAGGAATCTTCCGGTGCCTTCTCATAGCGGATTCGGGTGATTTTTTCGTCTTCCCAGTCGACTTGCACATATTTGGCGCCTGCATCATATGCTTTGGCCACGATGCGGCGTGTCAGCTCTACGGTCTCAATTGGGGCATTGATGATCAGCACTTGGCCCGGTTGAACGTTTACGCCTACCTTAACGACCAGCTCCGCGTATTTCTCCAGATTTTTCTCGAAATTGTCCATATGTAGATATCCTCCATTTCAGATGTACACTTCATTCTATCACGTTGCGGAGGGTTGCTGCTGACTCTTCTTTTTGCCAAGGGTCCGGGAGATTTGCCTTTCCAGCAGGTGTTTCAATTCATGGAGCGCTGCAATCTGACTGTCCACGCTGCTTAATTTGTCCTCATAAAAGGAAAGCATTTCTTCGCAATATTCATAATCGTCCGGCGAAGCGACTTCACCGCGAAACAATACGCGAATTTGATCCGTGGTCAAGCCCAGCTTTAAGTACAATTGGATCATTTTGACCCGTTCGATGGCGGACGCGTTAAAATGGCGGTAATCATTATCGAGTCTGTCGGCTTCCAGCAGGCCTTTTTGTTCATAATGCCGGATCGAGCGTGCGCTGACCTGGCTGCGCTGCGATAATTCACTGATCTTCATATCACTTGACCTCCTTGGCATGAGCTAAGATAAACCGATTATACGCTACCCCGCATGCGAACATAAAGCCATTAGGCTGCTTGAATAAGAGCGTTTGATAAAAAATAACGGAATCGGGGACAAAAGTGTGACAGTCACCTGTCATACTTTTCGAATTACAATGACTGCAGTACTAAGGAAACCTACTTAGAAGGAGTGTATGAGAACTTGAAGACACAAACAGCCAACAGAAACAAACTGCCCATCGTGCTTGCCGGCCTGCTGCTCGGCATCTTGATGGCCTCCATGGACAATACGATCGTAGCAACCGCCATGGGAAACATCGTCGGGGAGCTCGGAGGACTTGATCATTTCGTATGGGTGACCTCCGCGTATATGGTTGCCGAGCTTGCGGGGATGCCGATCTTCGGCAAACTGTCCGATATGTATGGACGCAAAAAATTCTTTGTGTTCGGGATGATTGTATTCATGCTGGGCTCCGTGCTGTGCGGTACGGCAAGCTCCATCACGGAGCTGGCGCTGTATCGGGCCGTGCAAGGCGTAGGGGGCGGAGCCCTCATCCCGATCGCTTTCGCGATCATGTTCGACACCGTGCCGCTGGAGAAGCGCGGAAAGCTCACCGGTTTGTTCGGAGCCGTCTTTGGATTATCCAGCATTTTCGGGCCGCTCGCAGGCGCTTATATTACGGATCATATTACCTGGCAATGGATATTCTATATTAATTTGCCGATCGGCATCGTGGCCTTCCTGATGGTGACGATATTCTATAAGGAATCGCATGAACGTTCCAAACAGCCGATCGATTGGAAGGGAGCAACCACGCTCCTTGCGGGCGTGATCTGTTTCATGTTCGCGCTTGAGCTTGGAGGGAAGCAATGGGCATGGGATTCCTGGGTCATCCTGGCTTTGTTTGGCGCTGCCGCCGTCATGCTTGTGCTCTTCGTGCTTGCCGAGAGAAGGGCGGAGGAGCCGATCATCTCGTTTCATTTATTCAAGAATAAACTCTATACCTCAAGCGTGCTGTGCGGCTTGTTTAGCGGAGGATCCTTCATCGTGGCTTCCGTTTACATTCCGATCTTCATTCAAGGCGTGCTCGGCGGAAGCGCCACGAACTCGGGGCTGGTCCTGCTGCCGATGATGGTGGGCTCGGTCGTCACGGCGACGGTCAGCGGTTTTCTGATGAGTAAAATCTCGTATCGCAGCATCATGATCCCGACGCTGATCCTGTTTACGGGAGGGATGGTGCTCGCTTCGACGTTAACTGCGGAATCCAGCAGGTTCATCGTTACCTTGTACATGGTTCTGATCGGGCTTGGCATCGGCGGATCGTTCTCCGTGCTGGGAACGGCGGTCATGCATGGCTTATCCTATAAACAGCGCGGGATGGCGAGCTCGACCTTCAACTTCACGCGGTCGCTTGGAATGACCATTGGCATTACGGTGTTCGGGTTGATCCAGAGCCGATCCTTCACCGGTTCCTTAACATCGGGATCGGACGTGATGAACACCGGTGGGCTTCCTGAAGGATTCGATCTTAAGGATCCTCACATCTTATTGGCACCGGAGACGAGATCATGGATTCCGTCCGACCTGCTCAAGCCGATCTCGGACACGCTCGCTTCCTCCATCGCGGCTACGTTTGCCTGGGCTATCGTTCCTGCAGCGTTAGCGCTTCTGGCAGCAACTTTAATGGGACGCAAAAAGCTGGATGAAACGGCAGAATTGAAAAGGGAGGAGACAGCCGATTCAGCAGAAGAGACAGGAACGAAAGAAAATGAACAGCTGGTCATGGTGCCGTAGCGCGTAAGTCATGGACCGGAATATAGAAAGGAGCTGCCTGCCAGGCATAACACCTGGAGGCAGCTCCTTTGCCGTTAACTCTTAATCGCGCCTGCGGCGATATCGGAAATGAATTGCTTGCTGATGAACAAGAACATGACGATCAGCGGGATGACCGCGAGCAGCGTGCCGGCAATGACCATCGAATAGTCGGTGGTATATATTCCGTTTAATGATGATAACGCAACCTGCAAGGTGAACTTGTTCTCATCATTTAGAATGATGAGCGGCCACAGATAGTCGTTCCATACCCCGATGAACGTGAAGGCGGCCAAGAACGATAAAGCGGGCCGCAGAATCGGCAGCGATATGTTCCAATAGAGGCGGAAGAAACCGCAGCCGTCGATTTTACCGGCATCGAGAAGCTCCGAAGGCACCGATTCTTGTGCATATTGCCTGATCCAGAAGATTCCGAAAGCGTTGACCATTCCCGGAATGATCAGCGCCTTGTAGGTGCCCACCCATCCGAATTCTGCCATAATGACAAACGAAGGCACCAAGGATAATTGTGCGGGCGCCATCATGGTGGCAAGCAGCAGGACAAACAGCCATTTTTTGCCCGGGAACTGGAATTTGGCGAACGTGAATCCGGCCAGGGAATCGAAGAATAAGACCAGCAGCGTACAAGCGGAAGCGACGAACAGGGTATTCCAGAAGGCGCCGAAGAAGTCGATGCTGCTCAGCACCCTCGACACGTTATCCAGCAAGTGCGGACCGAACCATAGTTTCGGAGGAAAGCTGTAGATATCCGAAGTGGTGCGCGTCGCCATCACAAGCAGCCAGTAGAAGGGAAAGATGGATAAAATCAGTCCGGCGATCAACCCGATGTGCAGCAGAATGGATTTCCATTTGAACATACGATTCACCCCCATTTTCAGTCATTGGAAGGACTGCCCTGCACCATTTTCCAGTTCACGATGGAAAAGAGGGCGATTAGCAGGAACATGCCCCAGCCGACGGCAGCGCCATATCCGAAATAGTTGTTCACGAAGGCTTCGCGGTACAGGTAGAGGACGATGGTCATCCCGCCGCCGCTTACGCCGCCGTCATTGCCGACCAGCACTTGCGGCTCGGTGAAGATCTGCATGCCGCCGATGGTTGACGTAATGACCGTAAAGAGAATGATGGGCCTTAGATTGGGAATGGTGATTCTGAAAAAGGATTGAATGCCGGTGGCTCCGTCGATCTTGGCTGCCTCGTACAGAACCGTCGGGATGCTCTGCAGCCCGGCAAGATAGATGATGGCGTTATATCCCGCCCATCTCCATATAACCATGACCGAAATGGCTAACTGAATGCCCCACGTCGTATTCAACCATTCGACGGAGTTGAGGCCGAGCAAGGACAACATATAGTTGAGGAGACCGTAGTTGTTCGAGAAGACCGTGCCGAACACGATGGCAACCGCAACAAGCGAGGTGACGTTGGGCAGGAAATAACCGATGCGAAAGAAGGTGCGGAATCGGACGAACGATGCATTTAGCAGGAAAGCCACGATAAGCGCGATGAAGAGCATCGGTATCGTGGAGTAAATCCAGATCAGCAGTGTATTGCCGACGGCTCTCCAAAATTCCGGATCGGTCAGCATGAATTGATAGTTATTGAGACCGTTATAGGTCATCTCGCCGATGCCGTCCCATTTTTGAAAGGACAGGAACATGGAAAAGGCGATCGGAAACAGCCCGAAGATGGCAAATAGAATGTAAAAAGGGGATATCGCCAAATATTCTTTGCGGTGCTTCCAGATCTGTGCAGACAGTCGGTCTTGGGATTTCGGATGCTTGGGAACAGGCTTCTGTTCCACGGGCGTGCGATTCAGCATTGGATTATCCATCGTACTGTACCTCCTGTAGCGGTTGGTATTTAAGTACTCCTAACAATCGAAAAAGCCATATATCGCAAAACAAGAACCATGGTCAGCGCAGCAGCTCTTTTTTGACCCTGGCCAGCGCGTCAGCCCAGGCTTTATCGGGATTTTTGCCCTGGAGGGCAACCGAGGACAGCTCTCGATTGACAATGCCGTTGACATTCGCGAACTTCCCGCCGAAATAAGCCGGCTTGACGTTTCGTGCAGATTCCGAGAACACCTCGCCGGTCGCCTGATTTCCGAAAAATTCCTCGGGTTCCTTCATGACGGGTGCATCCAGCGCGTCCTTGGCGGATGGGAAGAGGTTGATCTTCTTAAAGGACTGAACCTGATTTTCCGGGTTCTGAATGTATTTCATAACGTCAAATGCTTCCTGCGGATATTTGCTCGTCTTCATAATGGCAAGGAAGGAACCGCCGTTGTTGCCGTCACCGCCAGGTGCACGGGCTACCCTCCATTTTCCGGTGGTCTCCGGCGCCGCCTGCATGAGTATTTCCTTCATCCAGACCGCACCGACAAAGGAAGCGACCCGCCCGTTGTTCATGGCGGCATTCCACTCTGAGGAAGAAGTGTTGACGTTGGCGCTCAGCTTCATTTGGGAGGCCTTTACCGCCGTATCCCAGGCCGTTTTCATCGAAGATTCCGCGGACTCGCCGATGAACGTTCCATCCTCGGCAAAATAGATGCGATCGGATTGGGCATTGATTTGGGTATAAATGTTCGTGATGTTATCGAGCATTTTCACTTTTTGATCAAAATGCTCCTGCAGCTTCTGTCCCGCCTCGAAATATTGATCCCAGGTGCCGAGCTGCTCGTGGACATCTTCCGGTTCGGTCGGAAGTCCGGCTTCCTCGAACAAATCCGCTCTGTAGTATAAAGCCGTTGGCCCCGTATCGATCGGCAAGGCGATCATGGCGCCTTCCGGCGTAACGCCGAGCTTCCATTTCCAATCCAGGAAATCCGGTTCGATTTCTTTGGCGCCAAGCTCATACAGATCGTAGAAGCGATCCGAACTCGTGAACAGCTCCGCCACCCAGTCGTTAAATGCGACGATGTCCGGCCCTCCGGAGCCGGCGGCCAGCGTTGTTTTTAATTTCGATTTGAAGTCGCCTCCGATTTTTTGCGCGTCGATGCGGATACCCGGAAACTCCTTTTCAACAGACTTAATCAGCTCATCGTCCAGGCTTCGGTTCCAATACCAAAGTGTAAGCGTTTTCGTTTTTTCGGTTGAAGCATTTCCCGTACAACCGCTGATGATCAAGACAAGAATCAGTAACCCTAAGCTAACCATCCTGCGTGTATTCACTATCGTCAGCCTCCTAACGTGGTGAAGTCGGTGATGCTTAAATCTTATTCAGTTACCTAGCTTGCGTGAGTAAAAATATATGATTACCTTAATACAATAGACTAAAAATTAAAACATCCAAAATAAGGATTTGGCACGTTCCGGCGTATAATTGCCTCCTTCCAATGCACGTTATGTACTGCCGATGTAGTTGAAACACGCATCGCGTGCCCGAACGCTTCCGGACGGCAATGCATGGAACGGCATAACCTCCTTCCTGTGACTTTCTTATAGAATAGCTTCAAACTATTTTCATTATAAGTTAATATTGTATGGAAAATGAAGTGCTGGATTGGTAAATCCAAAGACCTGATTTTGGGGCACGGCGTGAATCGCTGAACGGGTTCATCCCTGGCTAAAAAGAGACATAGGATGAATATACGGAAGCAACTCCGCCATAACCATAGCAAACCGAAATAAACAAAGTTTGGAGGCCGGCTGATGGCGCAATTTGCATTAATCTCCGACATACACGGAAATATCCCTGCACTGGAGGCAGTTCTTAGGGATATCCAACGCCGCGGAATAGAAACCATCTATTGCCTGGGCGACTTGATCGGCAAGGGCCCGCACGGCGATGTGGCGGTGGATATGGTACGAACCCATTGCCAGCAGGTCATTAAGGGGAATTGGGACGACTTTATTGGCAATGAGACCGATGATCCGTCGCTGCTATGGCATCAGCATAGACTCGGAAGCGAGAGGCTGCAATATCTTGCCGGCCTCCCTTATGTCATAGAATTCATGATGAGCGGTAAATGGGTCCGGCTGTTTCATGCTTCGCCGCGAAGCGTGTACGAACGGATCCAGCCCTGGGATGACCAGGAGAAGCGGGCTACCTTGTTTCACAGCTCCCCGCTGTGCGGCAGCCCGAGAATCGCGGACGTCGCCGGTTACGGCGATATCCATAATGCCTATCACCAGCATCTGGACGGGAGAACGCTGTTTAATACCGGCAGCGTCGGCAATCCACTTGAAATGCCCGAGGCGTCTTACGTCGTTCTGGAGGGAGTCTATGGAAGCGAAGATCCCGCGCCGTTAAACATTCAATGCATCCGTGTGCCGTATCCGATCGAACAAGCCGTGCAGGATGCGTTGGAGTCCGGCATGCCCCACCCTGAATCGTATATTCTCGAGATTCGAACAGGGCGGTATCAAGCGCGAAAAGACTAACGGCATCGGAGACAAAAGGGATAAGCGAACGCCGCAGGCGATCTTTAAGTCCGCATTGCGCGTGTTCGTCTACTCCTGGGTGATAGCAAATTTCGAAGAACCGGCTTAGCCGGCTCTTTTTTATTTTAACGGCAGCATAGTATAACAATATGTTCCATTTAAGGAGGAGGATGACGGAATAAATAGGAATGGGTGTTCTTAAATAGGTCTTTAGAAGGGTAGGGAGCAGGGCGAAGATTCGATATGATTAAACGTAATGGATATTATTGCTGTTTTCTGAACGCAGCGATTTGATTTAGGAGGGTATGAGTTTGGTTGAGATTACAGAGACATGGATCGATTCGCAGGCGCCGAATAGCGCGGCCATTAAGAACGGGCAAGGTCTAGTAAAAAAAGGACGATTCCTCAAGCTGCATCATTCCGAGGATCAAGCCGTGTTGTTCGGCACCTGTGCCGGCAGCGGAAGTTCCGATTACCAGCCGTCCGCCGATTTTGCGGTGCCGGATAAGCCGGTCATGCGGTGCACCTGCCCGAGCCGGCAGTTTCCGTGCAAACATGTGCTTGGACTGCTATATGCTTATGCGGGCGGAGCGTCGTTCACCCCCGCCGAGGTGCCGGAGGATTTGGCCGCCAAGCGGGAGAAGGCGGAGAAGCGGGAAGAGCGCAAGCTCAAAGAAGCAGCCGAAGGAGCAGCACCCAAACCGAAGAAGGTTAACAAATCGGCGTTAAAAAAGAAACTCCATGCCCAGCTAGAAGGCCTGGACGTACTGGAAAAGCTTATACACTCGTTGATCCGGAACGGTCTCGGGACATTGGACAAAAAAGAACATAAGCGGATCCAGGAGCATGTGAAGCAGATGGGCAATTATTACTTATCGGGTGCTCAGACGGAACTCCGCCGCCTGGCGCTGGTTCTGTCATCCGAAGACCAGGAGAAAGCTTATACATATGCGGTGGGGCAGCTTGCCGTCATGAACGCAATGATCAAGAAGGGCAGACAGTACCTGACCACAAAACTTGAGGATCCGGATATGAGGCTGGACCACGAGTCGACGATAGAGGAATGGCTGGGGCATGCATGGCAGCTGACCGAGCTGCAAAGCTATGGGTTAGTGAGCGAAGGAGCGGAGCTGGTACAGCTTTCTTTTCTGAGTTATGCCGACGATGCGCGGCTGGAGCATGTGGATACCGGGTACTGGATCCAGAAGGACAGCGGCGAAATTCACCGAACGATCCAGTACCGTCCTTACAAAGCCGCCAAGCTGATGCGGGAAGAAGACAGCTTCTTTGATAAAGCCCATGTCCCTGTACTGTATCGCTACCCGGGTGATATGAACCGGCGTGTTCGCTTTGAAGAAATGACCTCAAGTCCGGTAACGGAAGAGGATCTGGAATGGATTCGCAACCATGCGGCGGGTTCTTATGCTGAAGCCGTTAAAAAGGTGAAGAACCAGCTCAAGAATCCGCTTAGCGACAGCAACCCCGTCATGCTGCTGCATGTATCCGGGATCGGCCGGAACGCTGAAGGGCAATATGCCATTACGGATGAATCCGGGCAGTCGATCGGGCTGGCCGATGTGTATATGGAACCAACCGTGCCGATGCTGCGGTATTTGCCGGAGGAGAAGCTGAGCGGCGTATCCATGCTGGTTATGTTTGAGCACAACCTTGCGACGGGCCGTCTCTGGGCACAGCCGCTAAGCATCATTACGACGAACGAAATCATCCGGCTATTGTACTAAGCAGGGTAACGAAGGAGGAAAGCGAACATGAGTACGGCATTACTGCAGGAGCTTAACCAAGAGGTTAGGCGTTTATATATCGCCGGCAGCGAGCTCGCGGCAGGCGATTTCCGCCTGAAGCGGCTGCTGCCGCAGTTTCAACAGCTGGGAGAACGCGCTCCCGTGTTC
The DNA here is from genome assembly GCF_038007545.1 of Bacillus sp. FSL K6-6540. Lineage (NCBI taxonomy): Bacteria > Bacillati > Bacillota > Bacilli > Caryophanales > Bacillaceae > Bacillus > Bacillus sp. FSL K6-6540. The sequence goes on along the minus strand of NZ_JBBOXH010000001.1, from coordinate 4,419,836 downwards.
AAACGATTGGGCGAAGGAATCCTTGCCTTGATCGAGCCGGATTCCAAGAAGGAAAACCAGTCCGCACAGCTGCTTCAGGATTTAAACCAGCTGCTGAGCTCCGTGCTGCATACGCAAGGAACGACAGCACCCGAGGGAGAACTGTTTCAGGCAGACCATCATCCGGTTTCGCTGTCATCCCATTTATCCTACCGCAAGCTTTCAGCAGTACAGACCGCCCTGACCACGACGGGCAGCGGCCGTTACGAGATCATAGAAGAAGCGTGGAAGGAAGGGGTGTTCCGGGATTTCCGCCTGGTATACCTTGCAATCGAAGCGTTGAATGACCCATACGTCGAGATTGGCGAGCTTGCGGCCAATGAGATACTGCCGGCATACGGCCCGGAAATCGTTCCGTTTCTGATGGAAAGCTTTAATCCGGCTGGCGGAAGGCCGGAATCACGCAAGCTGAAGGTGATGGCGGCAACAGGCGGGAAGGAAGCGCTGGAGCTGATCCGCCAAGCGGCCGAGATCGGCAGCGACGAGGTACGGTGCATGGCCATCAAACTGCTTGCGCGGTACGAAGAGTTTGAAGCGGATCTGATGGAATGGAGCAGGAGCAAAAAGAAGGTCATTCGCGAAGCGGCCTATGGCGCGCTGGCCGAGAACGGTTCCGATCAAGCCGTGGAGCGGTTGTATGAAGCCGCTCAAGGAAAAGACAAAGAGTTGGTGAATCCTGCCTTAGGCAGATGCCGTTCCGCCCTGTTGACGGATTGGCTTGTACGAGACTTGTCGGCCGAGCTTCAATCGGCTTCCGAATCCCTGGACGACAAGCAAAAGCTGGAGGAGAGCTGGATCAAGGTGAAACGCTGCTTGTGGGCCCTGCACGGCAAACAAAATCCGGAGCTCGAAGAGCTGTACCGGAACGTGCTTCAGCAGTATGCCTTATACATCAAGTCTTTGGGCTGGACCTATCTGATGAATGAAGCGGTCATCTACATGAATCGCGTGGATTCCGGGGAAGCCAGGGAACTGCTGCGCCAAAATGCGGAGAATGATATAGAGCAATATAGACACAGCGGCTCTTATGTCCGCGAGGTCTTCCAAAAAGCCGCGCGCGTGCTCCCGCCTGACCGCGTATATGAGCAATACAAGGACGTTCTGTTACAAGGCTTCGCCTCGTCCCCGCTCAGCAACGCGGCCAAGGAGCGGAAAAAGCTTTTGGATACCCTATCAGATCTGGTAATCCGCAGGCAGTATAAGCTTTATGAGGAAGTAATGCCGTTTGCGGGCAAGGAGAGCTACACGTATTACGTGGAGATGCTCCCGCAAGAGCAGCTGCTGGCGAGCTGGGATGACAGATGGCTGGAGCTGTTGATCGAGCAGGATGAGCTGGCGCTGGTCAGCGCGTTCGCCCGCCGGGGACATCGGGAAGCCGAATCGTATTTGCTGGCAAAGCTGCAGAATTCGCCGGAATTCCGCAACCGGTTTGCCAATCTGATTATTATGGGTCTTGTTCGTACCGGCATAAAGGATGAAGAGCTGTTTGAAGCTGTTGTGGCCGCTCTTGAGGATAAGCGCAATCAGGACTGCTACATGATTGAGCCTTTTATATTCTCGCAGCTGTGCCGGTTGCCTGCCGATTATCATGACCGCGTCCATGCGGTGCTGGGCAACTACAAAGACAACGCCGAGGATCAGCTTCGATATATCCTTCGCAAGATGAAAGAACAATAAATATTAAGGAGTGGAACCATGGGAGCAGGTCAAGAGCAATTGGAAGATATCATGCGCCAGCCCGCGGAAATACTGTTTCGTCATGAGCTGGAAGCGCTGCGCAAGGAGGATACCGGGAAAATTCCTGCCGGATGGCAGATGTCCCCTCAATCCGTACTCAAATTCATCGTTGGCGGCAAGGCCGGCAAGACGGAAATCACGCCTAAATATATCGGAAACCAACGACTCATCGAGATGGCGGTCGCTACCCTGGTAACCGACCGCGCCCTGTTATTGATCGGGGAACCGGGTACAGCCAAATCCTGGCTGTCCGAAAATCTGGCGGCAGCAATCTATGGAAATTCCGGATTGGTCGTACAGGGCACGGCTGGAACAAGCGAAGAACACGTGCGGTATTCCTGGAACTACGCCATGCTGCTTGCCCAAGGCCCTACCCCCGAAGCGCTGGTGCAGAGCCCGATCATGCGGGCGATGGAAGCGGGCGGGATCGCCCGGTTCGAAGAGATTTCCCGCTGCGCCTCGGAGGTACAGGATGCCCTCATCTCCATTTTGTCCGAAAAGACGATATCAGTGCCTGAACTCGGAAAAGAAATGAATGCCCGAAAAGGCTTCTCGATTATCGCTACAGCGAATACAAGAGACCGTGGGGTCAATGAGATGTCGACCGCGCTGAAGCGCCGTTTCAACATCATCGTGCTTCCGGCTCCTGCGGATCTGGAAACCGAAATCGAAATCGTGAAGAAACGGGTGTCGGAGATTGCTTCCTCTTACGATCTTCAGGCTGCTGCTCCTGCAGATGAAGCACTGCTTAAGGTAGTTACCATCTTTCGCGAGCTGCGCAGCGGCATGACCCTGGATAAAAAGGAAAAAGTGAAGTCTCCTGCCGGGGTAATCTCGACGGCTGAAGCGATTTCGCTCCTGACCAACAGCATGGCGCTGGCAGCCAGCTTTGGCAGCGGGGAGCTCACCGACGAGGATTTGGCAGCAGGACTTCAAGGCGCGATCGTGAAGGATGATGATAAGGACCGGCTCGTGTGGAAGGAATATCTCGACAACGTGATGAAAAAGCGCGGTGCCGAGTGGCGGGGCTTATATCAAGCATGTAAGGAGATAAACAAGTGAATGCCGCCGGCATCCATGTTTTTGGCGTTCGGCATTTGTCACCCGCCGGTGCGAAGCATTTAGTAGATTTTCTAGATGAGATTGATCCCACCGCCGTCCTCATTGAAGGACCGTCTGACGCAAGCGGGGAAATCCGGCATCTGGCCCATGCCACGACAAAGCCGCCGGTTGCCATATTGGCATTTACCGAAGAAGTGCCGGTACAAACCGTACTTTGGCCTTTTGCGGTATATTCTCCGGAATATCAGGCGATGAAATGGGCGCAGAAGCACGGAGCCTACGCCGCATTTATCGATCTGCCGTCGTCCTCTGCCGTATGCCTTCAGGAGCTCCGCCGCAGCCCGGTAGGCGGTTCTGGCGGGGAAGAGTCCGAAGCCGGGAAGCCGGGAAGCGTTTCAGGTGCAGCAGAGCCGTCGAATGATAACCTGCCGGCCGGAAAATCCGTATATGAGCGGATAGCCGAGCTTGCTGGCGAATACGATTACGATATGTACTGGGAGCGGAGTTATGAACATAATTTAAACGCGGGGTCTTACCGGCAATCCATAACGGCTTTTTCCGGGCATATGCGAGAACTTTCGGAGGAGAGAGAACGGCTTGAGGATACAGTGGAGTACGCCTACAATGCCGTCCGGGAGTCTTACATGCGCCGTCAGATTGTTGAAGCGATTGCGGCGGGGCATGAGCCCGAACGCATTGTAGTCGTCTGCGGGGCATACCATGCCCCTGCCCTTAGCGATCTGTCTAACCCGATGAGCGACGAGGAATTAACTCAGCTGCCTTCCCGGGCAACCAAACTGACCCTGATGCCATACTCTTACTATAAACTGTCGTCTATTTCCGGCTATGGCGCAGGAAATGCGGCTCCCCATTATTTTGAAATGATGTGGGAACGGATGCTGAAGGGCGCGCTAACGGAATTGCCGCATCAGTATTTATCCTTGGTGGCGGGCTCGATGAGAAAGAAAGGGACCCACCGGTCAACGGCAGAAGTGATCGAAGCCGTCCGGCTGGCGGAGTCGCTCGCCGCGCTCCATGGGGGCGGCATCCCCACCTTGCGGGATTTGCGGGATGCGGCCCAGACGCTGCTTGGGCGTGGTGAGCTTGCCGTCGTGGCAGAGGAGCTTGCCCGAACGGATATCGGCACGGCGATCGGCGAGCTGGCCGAAGGCGTCAGCCAGACGCCGATCCAGGACGACCTGAACCGCCAGCTCAAAAGGTTGAAGCTGGAGAAATATAAATCGGTTGTGGCCAACGATGTAAATCTGGATTTGCGCGAAAACCGCAGGGTTGCTTCGAAAGAATCCGCCTATCTGGATTTGAACCGTTCCTTCTTGTTTCACCGCTTGAAGCTGCTGGGGATTGACTTCGTCAGCGCGAGGCCGAGCGGGCAGGAGCAGGCGGCGTGGGCGGAGCACTGGGTTGTGAAATGGACGCCTGAGGTTGAAATCCAGGTCGTGGAGTCCACGCTGCTGGGAGAGACGGTAGAAGTAGCTGCGGCTTATATGCTCCAACAGAAGCTGGCGGACTGCAGCTCGATTGCCGAAGCCTCTTCGCTTATCCGAATCGCCTATGAGTGCGGGATGATTCACCAGATGGAAGCAGGCAGGCAGACCCTGCAGAAGCTGGCTGTGGACAGCCGTGATGTCGTACAGATTGCGGCCGCTTCCCGGTCGTTATCCGTGATGATCCGTTATGGCGGGGTCCGGCGAATGGATACGGAGCCGTTAGTGCCGCTGCTTCAGCAGCTGTTTATGCGCGCTTGCTTGTTCCTGCTTGATGGCAGCCAGTGCAGCGATGAGGTGTCCGGCTCGATGATCACCGCTATGAATGAGCTGAACAGCGTTGCGATGGAGCATGCCGAGCAGGTAGACGAGGAACTTTGGCTGCAAGAGCTTCGGCATTTGTCGGAAAGGGATGACCTCAATGCCCGTCTGTCGGGGTATGCCTGCGCGGTCTTAATGGAGCGGAACGCGATTTCCGCGCAGCAGTGCGCCGAAGAAGTTTCGCGCAGACTCTCCCCCGGCATTCCGGCCGATTTGGGGGCGGGATGGTTCGAGGGCTTATCGATGCGGAACCGTTATGCCCTGCTATCACGGTTAAGCTTGTGGGAGCAGCTGAATGAATACATCCTGTCCCTGGATGATGAAGAGTTCGCGCGCGCCCTTGTTTTTCTGCGCAGGGCGTTCAGCAGCTTCTCGCCCAAGGAAAAGACGATGATAGCCGAGCTGCTTGGCGAACTTTGGGGCGTGAACGCAGAGCAGGCCGCCGAGATTTTGACCGGTGACTTGAAGGAGGAAGAAGCGAAAATGCTGGACGAATTGAATGATTTTGATTTTGAGGATTTTTAGGCTATGAGCAGTATGCAAGAATCCAACCAAGTATCGCGATGGCGGCTCATTCTGGGCCAGTCGGCAGAGCCTCAGCTAGCGGGCTTCAGCCCCGACGGGAGCATTCAGCTGTCGGAAGAAGAACGCATCATGGACCGCGCGCTTGCTGCAATATACGATAATACGGACGGCGGGACGGATGCAGGCGGCGCGCCCTCGGGACAGCGGGGAGCCGGACAGGGGAAGTCGGCCCCTCGGCTTGCCCAGTGGCTGGGTGACGTCCGCTCCTTTTTCCCGGAAGACGTGGTGTCCATCATCCAGAATGATGCCATGGAACGAAAAGGATGGAAGCAGCTGCTTTTTGAGCCCGAGGTGCTGGCTACGGTCAAGCCGGATATACAGCTGGTCGGCACGCTGCTGTCCCTAAAGGGGAAAATCCCCGAGAAAACGAAGGATACGGCACGCCAGCTGGTGAAGGCGGTTGTGGATGAGCTGGTTCAGCGCCTTCACGAGGATATCCGCCGGGCGGTGACCGGGGCCTTGAACCGCAGGCAGCATACGCCGCTCCCTTCCCTCAGCGGGATCGACTGGAAGCGGACGATACAGCGCAATCTGAAAAACTATGATGCGGACCGCAAACAGATCGTGCCGGAGCGTTTTTACTATTTTGACAGAGCCAAACGGAGCAAAGAATGGACCGTCATCGTGGATATCGACCAAAGCGGTTCCATGGCGGAATCCGTGATCTGGGCTTCGGTTGTAGGATCCATATTTGCCAGCATTCCCTCGCTGGACACCCGCGTGGTGGTTTTCGATACGGAAGTCGTTGATCTGACCGAACAGTGTGCCCATGACCCGGTGGATATGCTGTTCGGGATCCAGCTCGGCGGCGGGACGGATATTCATAAATCGGTCGCTTATTGCGAGCAGTTTATCGAGGAGCCGAAAAAGACGCTGTTCATCATCATTTCAGACCTGTATGAAGGCGGCAATCAGGCCGGACTGATCCGCCGCATGCGCGAATTGCGGGAAGCGGGGGTCAAGACGATGTGTCTTCTCGCTTTATCCGACGAGGGTAAACCCTTTTATGACGAGCAGGTAGCCAAACAGCTGTCCCGGGACGGCACCCCTTGCTTCGCATGCACCCCTGCGCTTCTTCCGCAGCTGGTGGAGGGCGCCCTCAAAGGGCAGGATTTGGCGGAGCTCGCGAAACGGATTGGCACCAAAGGGATATAAACGATGATCCTAGGCAGGGTGGTTTAATCCTCAAATCCGGTTCGCTTGTTAGATGACCGACTAAAAAGACCTCACCGTGATCCCGTAAACAACAGATCATCGATGAGGTCTTCTGCATGTTATTATGATTGGTTTTCGGTGTTTTGACTCGCGCTAGGCTGCTGCTGTTCAAACACCTCGGCTGCTTCTTCGGCAGAGAACTCGGTGTCAAATTCACCTGGAACCGGCATTTTGTTCAATTTCGTAGTCTGGACTTCCGCTTTTGTCGGTTCGTTGCTGTTACGGTTTTGTTCGCTCATAGTGGCACCTCCTTATGCTAGTACGACTTCTGTATTTTGCCAAGGATGCCTAAATTTTATGCAAAAAGGGCAGCAACAGCATCCAGCGGCATGTTCGGCACGGAGCTGCCCGTTTCTCATGATTCATCGATGATAATAGAATTTCGTATTCAAAGAATGCCTGTTTCTCTGCTATCATAGGGATAGTCCTTTCAGGATAGACGGAGATCAGGCAGTACATACAGAACGGAGGATGTACGATGAGCAAGTCCTATACGTTCTACCCCCTTGGGGATTCGGCCGTCCTCATTCAATTTGCGGACTTCGTGAGCGAGAGGGTGCATCGTCAGGTCACAGACATGACGAGGCGATTGGAACGGGAGCCATTTATGGGCTGGATCGAATGTATCCCGTCGTTTACGAGCATCGCGGTTTACTACGATTTTGATAAGATCGAAAAGCCTGCCGGATTCGATACGGTATTTGCATATGTATGCTCGATGCTGGAACAGCGGATGGAGGCGAACACGGCAGACGAGAACCGGACGCCTTACGAGGTTGTCGATATTCCGGTTTGTTACGGAGGCGAATATGGACCGGATCTGGACGAGGTTGCCCGGAAGAATGATCTGTCGCCCATGGATGTCGTCAAGATTCATTCCGGGCAGGATTACTTGATCTACGCCATCGGTTTCGCCCCCGGGTTTCCGTATGTCGGAGGAATCCCGGAACAAATCGCAACCCCTAGGAGAAAGACGCCCAGGCTGCAAATACCGGCCGGTTCCGTTGGAATTGCCGGGACGCAAACCGGCATCTATCCGATCGAAACGCCGGGCGGCTGGCAGATTATCGGCCGGACGCCGCTGGCTTTGTTTCGTCCCGGCGCCGAGCCGCCAACGCTGTTGAAGAGCGGCCAATATATCCGGTTCCGGCCGATTCAAGCCGAGGAATACGAACGGTTAAGGGAAGTGAGCCTATGAGTTTGACCGTCATCAAGCCGGGTCTGCTTGTGACTCTTCAGGACATAGGGAGACAGGGCTACGGCAGATACGGCATCATTACGGCTGGAGCCATGGACGGCTATGCCTATCGGCTTGCCAATCGACTTGTCGGCAATGAGGGTGAACATGCCGTTCTGGAGATCACATGGTCAGGATTGGCCGTTGAATTTCACGACGATCGTTGGATTGCCTTAACAGGCGGGGATTTATCGCCGCTAATCGATGGCGTAAAGGTGCCCATGTGGCGCCCGGTGCTGATCAAAGCGGGCCGTGTGCTGAGCTTTCAACAGCCGGCAGCGGGGTGCCGCGCTTACATGTCCGTATCCGGTGGATTTGATGTCCCGCCGGTCATGGGCAGCCGCAGCACGTATTTAAGGGCCGGTATCGGCGGATATGAGGGAAGAGCGCTCATGCAGGGGGATACGCTGCATGCTCATCCTTCCCGGCTTCCTGTGAACTTGTCTACACGATACCTTCATGTTGATGATTGCGGCGGCTTTTTCACCGTGAAATGGTCTGTTTCTGCTCCAGGGTATGACTTCACCGGGCAAGATGCGGTGGTACGCGTGCTGTACGGACGTCAATTCGACGATTTTGACGACGACAGCAAGCAGGCGCTGTTCCGGGAACGGTTCACCGTCACCCCGCAATCGGACCGTATGGGCTACCGATTGTCCGGTCCGCCGCTGACATTAAGGCAAGCGAAGGAATACGTATCCGAGCCGGTTGCTCCGGGAACGGTACAGGTTCCCTCCGATGGCCAACCGATTATTCTGATGGCGGATCGGCAGACGCTTGGCGGCTATCCCAAAATCGCGCAGGTTGCTTCGGTCGATATTCCGCTGATCGCCCAGCTGCCGCCAGGCGGCAGCATCCGGTTTGCGGAAATTTCCTTGGCGGAAGCGGAACGGTTATACGCGGCCCGCGCTCGGGAGCTTCGAATGATGGAAGCGATGATCAAGCATAAATTAAAGGAGTGGTGATTTCGCCATGGTTCGAGTGGACCTGAACTGCGATATGGGAGAAAGCTACGGAGCTTACAAGCTGGGCAACGATAAGGAGCTTCTTCGAAGCATCACCTCGGCTAACATCGCTTGCGGGTTCCATGCAGGCGATCCGGCCGTCATGCGGGCAACGGTGCGCCAGGCGGTCCAGAGCGGCGCCGCCGTCGGCGCGCATCCGGGCTTGCCCGATTTGGCCGGTTTCGGAAGAAGAAGGATGGACATTACGCCCGTTGAGGCTTATGACATGGTTACCTATCAGGTGGGGGCCTTGATGGCTTTTGCGATACAGGAAGGAGCCGGGCTTCAGCATGTAAAGCCGCATGGAGCCCTTTATAACATGGCAGCAGCCTCCAGGCCCCTGGCAGACGCGATTGCCTTCGCCATCAAACAAATCGATCCGACCCTCATTCTGTTTGGATTGGCAGGCAGCGAGCTGATCGCGGCAGGGGAAGCAGCAGGGCTTCGAACAGCCAGTGAAGTGTTTGCGGATCGCACGTACCAGGACGACGGCTCCCTCACGCCGAGGAATCGGCCGGATGCCGTCATCACCGATCCCGAAGCTTCCGTCGCGCAGGTGGTGAGGATGGTTAAGGATAACGTGGTGGTATCCTTGACCGGCAAGCTGATCCCGATAACAGCGGACACCGTTTGCATACATGGAGACGGTGCGCACGCATCGCTATTCGCCACCACCTTGCGATCCCGGCTTGAAGCCGAGGGCGTCAACGTACAAGCGATCCAATCGTAATGATCAGTAAAATATTTACGAATGACCCAGGCAGCTTACATAACGAGTACAGGAGATATGCCATATGCTAAAAATATTAATTTCAGGCTTTGAGCCCTTTGGCGGGAGTTCCGTCAATCCTACGGAGAGACTGGTTGAGGAGATCCGGCAAGAGGACTTTCCTGGCGCCGAGATCCGGACGCTGCTTCTTCCCGTGCATTACGACGAATGCGCGGACATTCTGCTGCAGGAGATGAAGGCATGCGAACCCGATGCGGTCATCGCTTGCGGTGTGGCGGGGGGACGGACCGCCATTATGCCGGAACGGATTGCAATTAACATCAAGGACATACCGCCGGAATCGACGATGACGGATAACCGGGGTGCACGGCCCCAAGACGAGCCTATAGACGTTGACGGACCGGACGGATTATTCTCAACCCTTCCGATCCGTTTGATGGTCGACCGGCTGAAGGAAGCAGGGATACCGGCAGCGGTATCCAATACAGCCGGAACGTATATTTGCAACAATACGATGTATGCGATTCTGAATGAAATCCGGCGCGAGCAACGGCCTGCTATTGCCGGCTTCGTGCATTTTCCGGCTTCGACGGAGATGGCCGTGGAGAAGCCGTCCCTGCCGACCCTATCGCATGAAACGATGCTGAATGGCCTACGGATCATCGTTCAATCAACGATCGATGAATTGAATGGACGTGCTTAAGCCTTTTTGAAAGCTCGTTCGCCAAGTGTTACAACGAACCAGACCATATTCAGATAAACCATAAATCCCGCACCTCCTCTTCCATGGAAACATGGCATGAAGGGATGCGGGATTTTTTAAGACAACGAAACGCATAGATTCGAAGCAAGGACCCTACGGATATCGTCGTTAGTCGACTTCATCTTCGATCACCGGCACGCAAGGAGAGAGGAACGCGTCGCGCTGCTCCTGTAATTGTCCGCGTGCCAGCACTTGAACACGGAACTCGTTATCATAGCCTTCCAAGTTCTCATCGTCCCGGGTGTACAGCAAACCGTATGAACCGGGAGCAATCTCGCCGATCAATTGGTACAACGCTACAATCTCGGCAGCTTCGGCTCCCTTGCGGTTGGTAAACCCGCCGACATGAAGATAATACGAGCCGTTGGCCGCATTTAAGGATAACAAGCCGCTGCCCCATGCGAATTCGGTAATTTTAAGCTGTATTTTCTGAATGATCATATCGAGCTGCCCGGCATCCGCTTCCGCAGGACTCTCTTGAATGGTAGCCCAGCCGTGAAATTCATACATGAATGCTCACTCCTTGTCGTTATAATGGATCGGTATCAATGTGGACTTCTATTCCATATCTTTGGCTGTATTCATGCAGTTTGTCAATAACCGATTGGGCAGGCTCCCCTTCAAAATGATAATAGACCTTTCTGCCGGTTTGCTCGGCAGCTTCGAAGGTCGCTTTCATTTGATCGCGTACCTTTTTGTTCACCTGCTGGAGGGCAGGCTTGGTCTGAGCGACGTATTCATCGCTAATTGCGTCGAATTCCCGGCCGATGGGATCGGAATCAAACTTCATCCTCGATTCTCCGCCGAGCCGCTCCGCCAGCGCATCGGCCGCTGCGTCCGGCTTGTTGACCTTCTGCAGCTCTCCGGAATATCTCGGTACCTCTTGAGGGGTGTCGTTTGATTCGTCCGGCTTATCTTCATCCGGCTTATTTTCATCGGGCTTATCGTTATCCGGTTTATCTTGATTCGGTTTGTCTTCGTCCGGCTTAGCATTCTCATGTTCATCATCAGGCTTCCGCGGGTTATCTCCTGGTTGTTCATGGGGTCCATCCGGCTCATCGCGCGTCTTCGAGCCGAACTTTTCGGTGAGCGAGTCCAACCACTTTCTTGCCCGCGGGCCCAGTTTATTGGACAACCACGAGAGACCTTTGCCGACCGGGATCCGGCTGAGGATCACGGCTAACACGGCAGCGGCCGCATTTTGAGGAGAAAGCAGCTTCTTCGGATCGCGGATGTATCCAGCGATTTCGTGTCCCCCTGCCGCAATGCCGGCACCTGTCATGGCAATGCCGAGTGCAGGCCAGAAGCTGACAAACAGCAGGGACAGGGCAAAGGCGCCCAGTATGATTCCCGCTTGTTCCCAGCCGCTAAGGCGATCCCACCAATTTTGGAGGGAGTCGAACAGGCACGCAAAACAGGAAGAGTCCGCTGCCGTCATGAAATCGCCAACGCTGGATAGGATCCCGGCAGCTAGCATGAGGATTCCGATGGCTCCCAGAGCGGCTGAATACGTTCTTACATTGTCCTGAACCTGATCCCTTTGGCCCGCGGCTTCGAGATTGCCGTACAGCAGCGAGTATCCGAGTTCGCGCCGTTGGCGGTAGAAACCGAACAAGTAGCCCAGGCGTTTCCGGTCCGTAAACAAAGCCCGCGTCATCTGCCAAAACTCCGTTATCGGGTTGATGAGGGCTTCCCCTTTAAGCACAGGCAGTCGGTCACGTATTCGGTGCAGGTCCCAGTAGTCGATGAACAAGCCGATAACAAGCAGGGTCAGGAAGAATCCTTCGGTTCGGTAGCCCTCCCCGGTCCACTCATGAAGGGTAAGTATCCAATCCGGCAGCCGATTCTGGCCATTCCAGGCTGCGTGATTCAGGACAGCCCAGAGCAGCAGGATCGCCGGAAAAGCATAGGCCCAACGAGTGAGGCGTTTGGAGAAACGAAAAGCGAGGCCGATGCCGAGCGCGATCATGGCACTATGTACAGGATGCGTAACATTCATCATGGTAGGAATAAAGCTTTCCTCGAAGTAGCCGGGAAACCAATCGAAGAACTCCCAATGCAGCGTTTTGCCGCCAAGAAAAGAAACTCCGTAATTGCTTTGGACCAGCCGTCTAGACAGCTCCTCCATAAATTGAAAGCCAATGCCGGGAGCAGCGCCCAATAATACGTAATCGCCGAGGCTCAATGAAGTGGCTCTTCTTGAAAAAAACAAATATACTGCCAGCGGCAGCAGCTTGTAAATTTCCTCGATGATGGGGGTCATGACGGCAAATGACCATGTGTCGGTCGTCCGTCCTCCGAATATCATATGCAGACCCTGCATGGTCCCGTTGGTCAAGGGAATGACCAAGAGAACGCCCGAGAGAACAAATAAGCTGACCTGCTTCCAGGCGACCGTTTTGCTCCGGCTTAACAGCCAAAATTGCAGCAGCACGTAGAAGGACCATAAATATTGAACAAGCATGGTACGCGATTCTTCGATCAGAACCAGACTTACAACGAGCACCGCCAAGGAAATCCAGGAAAACAAGTGATATACCTTGGAAAGGATAGGATATTTTCCGATCCATTCCCTCAAGACCCCGTATATCCGCTCCATGGTGTCCCTGACTCTCGTCCGAATACCCGCTATTGACGATGTAATGGAATTCACCCCCCGCTGAATCAACCACGAACTTCCCCATGGCTCCCGATAGACAGTTTGCTATATATTTACACAAATGGTCCTTATAGTGAAACATTTCTTTGATCAGCATATGCGGTTCGAGACGGAGGTAGTGCTGCTCATAAAATAAAACTCCTCTGGCGGCCGGCGGAAGATCCGGTTAACCAGAGGAGAGGGTTCATTATTTATATTTTACGACGATGGCATTGCTGATCTGACGGCCTGGCGTCGTTAAGTAAGAGCCGTTATAATACAATCCGCTGGAGGCCCCGCCATCTAGATTCATCGCTTGGTAGGCACCTGCCTGCTTCATGATTTCCGCCAGTTGGGGAATGGTAGCGCCGCCTGTCGTCAACAAAATCAGCTTGTGGTCCTTCGTGATGCCGAGCGCGCTTCGCGCCCCGCCGCCCGTCAGTATCTTCGGATCCTTGAATCCTTCCTTCTTGACGTCCAGCGTCATCTTGCCATTGGTCAACAGACGCGGACCCGCTTGAAGTGCTCCTTCCATACGGCCTGTTTCATATACGGATTTGAAGTCGAGTCCCGGCATCATCGTCGCCAGATTGTTGCTGTCATAGGTGAAGATCGTCCGGTTATCTCCCGAGGCCTTGTGAAAAATATTGCCTTTGCTGACCAAATAACCGTACGGTGCTTTGTACGCTCCCGAAGTATAGGCGTCAAAGAACGTCCCGTTGATGGCAACCACGGCATTGCTGCGCTTCGCTATGCTCCGCAAGTCTTCGACTTTGCCTGCTTTATTGCCAGCCAAAACAACGTCCAACTCCACCTTCGGATGGAGCAGCGAAACGGTGACAACCTGGGCGCTGAAGGAACGCGCTCCCACTTTAAATGTTTTTCTGGCCGACGTCACGGCCTTGGATGAACCGGTCATCATGTTCCCCGAAAGAACGGGGAGGGTGTTTGACACGCTGCCGTCCGTAATGTTCAGGGTGGATCTGTTATTGCTCCAGGACAGCTTAAGGCCAAGATGCTGGCTGACAAATTGCAGCGGTACATATGTGGAGCCGTTCTCGGAGAACGGGGCCGCTTTTGCTTGCAGCTTTTTGCCGTTTACATAAGCATTTCGACTGCCCAGGTATAGCGTGAGGACTGTATCGTCTCGTGTGATGTTGAGTTTCTTCTCTGCAGCTGTATAAGCTACCTTTACACCGTCATAGGTCTTGAGTACCCCGACCGAGATGAAGGACTGGCTGTTCTTGTCCACGTAGGCCAAATTTTTGGGGGCGGATGCGGCATAAAGCGGCGTGATGACCGTCAGCATGGCCAGTACAACGATTGCAATGATTCTTTTCATGTTTCCTCTCAAGCTCCTTTGTGTCTTTATCTGTAATGGGCGTAGTATTAGTGCCTATATTTTATCGGCTTGCAGGGACTATTTGTTTAGGACAAAAGTCCATGTTCATGGCATGGCGTTGTAAAAAAATTCCGATCACCCATTGACAAAGAAGCTCATCTCTTATATGGTTAATTACATAAGTAACTAACCAATTATGTAACGAGGTTATAAACGAAAGTTGGTGAGGTAAATGGCATTTCAGATTGATGACAGCAGACCGATATTCATGCAAATAGCCGACAAAATTGAAGACGACATCATCGAAGCACGACTGCCTGAGGAAACGCAGGTTCCATCAACGAATCAGTTTGCAGCCTTTTACCAGATCAATCCGGCTACAGCTGCCAAAGGGGTTAATCTGCTGGTCGATCAAGGAATTTTGTACAAGAAACGGGGGATTGGCATGTTTGTAGCTTCTGGAGCTCGTGAACTGCTGATGGAGAAACGCAAGACGGAGTTTTATGAACAGTATGTGGTCGCCATGGTTAAGGAAGCGGCCAAACTTGGGATTACCAAAGATCAATTGTCGGAAATGATTCGCAGAGGGGAGCAAGACTGATGAGCCAAACCGTGATCGAAGTAAAGAATTTGAGCAAGGCATACAAGGATGCGACGGCTGTCGATAATGTAAGCTTTACCATCGAGGCGAATAAGATCTATGGATTGCTGGGCAGGAACGGAGCGGGCAAAACGACCATTATGCAGATGATAACGGCGCAGCTGTTCCCGAGCCAAGGGGAGATTCGCGTTTTCGGAGAACATCCATACGAAAATCATAAGGTGATCCGGCAGGTATGCTTCATTAAGGAAGGCCAGAAATATCCGGATATCTTTACGGTCAAGGACGTTATGGGAATTGCCGCCAACGTTTATCCGAATTGGGATGCGGCATATGCGAATAAACTGATCGAGGTATTTCGGCTGCCTATGAAACGACTCGTAAAGAGATTGTCCCGCGGCATGCTCTCATCAGTAGGCATCATCGTCGGACTCGCCAGCCGCGCGCCCGTAACGATCTTTGATGAACCTTATCTTGGACTGGACGCCGTGGCCAGAGAGCTGTTCTATGATCATCTGATCGAGGATTACACGAATCATCCGCGCACGATTATTCTGTCCACGCATTTGATCGATGAAGTCAGCAGATTGCTGGAGCATATTATCGTCATTGATTCCGGCCGAATCTTACTTGACGATGCTACGGATGACTTGCGCGGACGTGCGTTTAAGATCGTCGGTCCTTCCGGAACGGTTGAATCGTTTATCCAAGAGCATGAAGTGATACATCGGGAATCGTTCGCTTCCATGTTGTCCGTCACGGTGATGGGAAACGCGACAACGAAGCTGCAAAAAGAGGCGGAGGAATTGGGCTTGGAAACAACCCCGGTGTCCCTTCAACAATTGATCGTATATTTAACTAAGCACGAAAAGGTGGGGATCCAACCATGAACGGAATTCCTGGCGTAATCCATATTTATTCGAGACAGAAACTATCCTGGTTTTATTTGCCCTGGGCCATCACGGCATTCAGCTTTCTGGTCAACTACATTATTAGCGTATTGGTTAATGGTGAAGCGATCTATGCCGGGGGTTTGGCAACAATCTTTATCTATGTGTTTATCGCGGCTCTGGTATCGGTGCTGCAGCTGTTTCCCTTCTCCCTCGGATTCAGCATTCGAAGAACGGACTTCTATCTGGGTTCTGTTCTGATGGTGGTAGCGTACAGCGTCCTAACGTCGATTATATTATTGGCATTAGCCGAAATAGAAAGCTTAACGAGTTCTTGGGGAGACCGGTTATCGTTTTTCAAACTGCCGTATTTGAATGACGGCACGTTATTCGAACAATTCATCATTTATTTCATATTGCTTCTTACATTTGCCTTTATCGGGATAGGAATCGGCGTGTTCTATCTTCGTCATCGCGGCATTAAGACCTTTGTCATGATGGCGGCCTATTTCATTCTATTATCGGGGGCCAGCGTTCTGGTCACCCACTACGGCTGGTGGAGGCAAGTGATTGACTGGGTTGTCAGACACACTGCCTTTGAATTGTCCCTGTGGCTCATTCCCATCTCGGTTATCCTCGCACTCGTCAGCTACCGCTCGATTCGTAAAAGCTCGGTGTAAAGGCAAAAGACGTCCGATTACTCGGACGTCTTTTTGTTGTCTTTGCGTTTGTTAAACGCCTTCGATCCGGCAAGGGTCGTGCCCGGCGGGTACGAAAGCTGCGGGTGTTTGGAAGTGCCTATAAGTTGCGATGTGTATATGCCGGAGTGACCAGAAAAGAGGTAGCTGATGACGCAGGCCATAAACATATACACCGCGCCTTCACCGCCGAACAGCTCGATTCCCATAATAAAGCAAGCAATCGGGGTGTTTGTCGCTCCGCAAAATACCGCGATGAAACCTAAAGCAGCCAAGAAAGGGGCATGCAATCCGATCCACTCCGACAATGCGCTGCCCAGCGTTGCCCCGATAGCAAACAACGGGGTGACTTCGCCTCCCTGGAACCCTGCTCCGAGCGTCAGCGAGGTAAAGATAATTTTGCCCAGAAAAGTAAAAGGCGAAACTTCGCCAGCGAAGGCCGCTTCAATCAGCGGGATGCCCAGCCCCAGATAATCGCGGGTTCCGAGCAGGTAAACCAGCCCAATGATGATGACGCCTCCTGCAGCGCTTTTGACCATCGGATTGTGAAAAACATAACCGTACCACCGCTTGAGCGAATGGGTTAGCTCACTGAACAGCCGGCTTGTCAGACCGAATAGCATAGAGGCGAAGACGACTTTCATGATTACCATAAAACCCAATGCCGGAATATCTCCGATCGGATAATGCAAATGGCTGACGCCCCATAAAGAGGTAGCGGTCAGATTTCCGACCATACTGGCAGTGAATGCAGGCAGGAGAGCCTGATGCGAGACCAGCCCGATGGCAAGGACTTCAAGCCCGAACAGCGTGCCGGCCAGCGGCGTGCCGAAGATCGATCCGAAACCGCCGCTGATTCCGCAGATCAGCAGTATTTTTCGATCCGACGGCGTTACGCGGATAAGTTTGCCGAGCCACTCCGATAAGCTGCCTCCCATCTGAACGGCAGTGCCTTCACGACCTGCCGATCCGCCGAATAGATGGGTAATTAAAGTACCGATCAGGACCAACGGCGCCATTCGCAATGGAATGCTTTCGGTTCCGCCATGAATTTGTTCCAGGATGAGATTATTTCCCTTGGCACTGCTCTTGCCGAACTTGTAATAAAGGAAGCTGACTGCGGCGCCTCCCAAGGGAAGAAGGTATAACAGCCATGGATTTCCCAAGCGAAGGGAGGTCACGTAGTCCAGACTGTAGAGAAAGAAGGCGGAGGCACTGCCCGTCATCAATCCCACGAGGCTTCCCAGAACGACCCATTTGATGAAGTAACCGGATAACATGGCCAATGACCATTTCCCGGCGCTCTCAATCCATTTTTTCTTCATGCAAGCTCACCCGTTTCTATAAATTCGCCGCTAACCCCCCATACACAAACAGACTCCTACCAGGAAAGCGACCTCTGGTAGGAGTCATTAGCTATGGAAGCGGTTATGGCGAACTCCATCGCCTCATTCAATTAGCATTTATTGTAATGGACCGGCGGCTTATATGTCAACAGACAACAAATCAGGGTTTAAACGAACACTTAATTCGGATTGCTGCGATTGACCTGGAAAAAAGTGCTTGACTTGGACATGGACTTTTTTCCAAGGAGAAATTCAAATTGTCCATGGACGAAGAAAGGTGTCTATTTTATAGTTACCAATGATAATGATAATCAATATCATGAAATTGAGGGGAACATGATGTCATCAAACACGTCCAATCCAAGTATTACGGATGCCAAGACCCACGCCAATATCAAAGGGCGCCCATGGGCTGCGACCCTGATTCTTACCGGGGGCTTGGCAGCATTGGTGCTTGGCATAGCTTTATCCATATCGCTCGGCGCGGCCGACATCGATCTGCGAAATGTATGGGAAGCGGTGTTCTTCTTTAATCCCGATGTGACGGAGCATCAGATTATTCAGGAGCTTCGGCTGCCGAGGGTCCTTGGCGGAGCGATGGTGGGTGCCTGCTTTGCCGTATCGGGTGCGATCATGCAGGGCATGACCCGAAATCCGCTCGCTGATTCGGGTCTGCTCGGATTAAATGCGGGAGCCGGATTTGTCATTGCGATCTGCTTTGCATTTTTTCCGGGATTGCCTTATATGTACCTGATTCTGTTCTCGTTCCTGGGGGCTGGCCTGGGTGCCGTGCTCGTGTACGGAGTCAGTTCCATGGCAAAAGGCGGTCTCACACCGGTTCGTCTCGTTCTGGCGGGTGCGGCGCTGAGCGCTCTGCTAAGCGCGCTGAGCGAAGGCATCGCATTGTATTTTCAGGTCGGACAGGACATGGCGTTCTGGTATGCCGGCGGTACGGCGGGGATTAAGTGGGTTCATCTGAAAATTATGCTGCCTTGGATCGCTGCTGCTATATTGGGTGCAATAGCATTGTCGCGTTCCATTACCATGCTCAGCCTCGGCGACGATATCGCCAAGGGACTCGGTCAGCGAACGGGACTTGTCAAGCTGGGCGGAACGGTAATCGTGCTGGTGCTGGCGGGGGCTGCCGTCTCGGTTGTCGGTGCGGTAGGCTTCGTCGGTCTGATGATTCCGCACCTTACCCGGAAGCTTGTCGGCGTCGACTACCGGCTCATCATTCCCTGCTCGGCCGTACTGGGAAGCTTGCTGGTCGTCATAGCCGACCTGGCGGCAAGAATGGTGAATCCCCCATACGAGACGCCTGTGGGCTCGATCATCGCACTGATCGGTGTGCCCTTCTTCCTTTACTTGGCACGCAAAGAAAGGAGGGAGCTGTAGATGGATGCCGTTACCAATACCATGCACGAGCGTAAAGGCAGGAAGCGCAAGATTATGACGCTATCTGTCCTGGGTGCATTAATCATTCTGGTATTTCTGATCAGCATGAACACGGGGGTCATTCGCTTGTCGCCGCTTGAGGTCATAAAAACCCTGTTTGGCGGCGGGACGGACAAGCAGGAGCTGGTGCTGTTCGAATTCCGCTTGCCGCGGATCGTCATTTCGCTTCTGATTGGTGCCGGGTTGGCGATATCCGGCTGCGTTATGCAGGGCATTTCTCGTAATGAGCTGGCGGACCCCGGCATTTTGGGGATCAATGCGGGAGCCGGATTAATGGTTATGCTGTTCATTTCATTTTTTCCGAGCACGGCCGCGGCCCCGGTCTTTCTGCTGCCGGTACTTGCCTTGATTGGAGCGGGCGGAACCGCCGCATTGATATGCGTACTGGCTTACAAGAAGAATCAGGGCTTTAAGCCGACGGGCCTTCTGTTGACGGGCATCGCCGTAGCGGCCGGCATCAGTGCGGCTATGATCGTGCTGACGCTGCGTTTAAGCCCGGAAAAATATCAGTTTGTTGCCACTTGGCTAGCCGGCAGCATCTGGGGTTCGAGTTGGAAGTTCGTCATGGCATTGCTCCCATGGATGCTTGTGCTGCTGCCCTTCGTGATGTACAAAGCGCAGGTGATGAACGTTCTCAATCTAGGAGAGCCGACGGCAACCGGACTGGGAGCCTCCGTTACAAGGGAGCAATTGAAGCTGCTGGCAGCGGCGGTCGGATTGGCTGCCTCCTGCGTCGCGGTGAGCGGCGGCATCGGATTCGTCGGGCTTATAGCGCCGCATCTGGCCAGGCGCTTGGTCGGTGCGAAGCATCAAATGCTGCTTCCGGTAACGGCGCTGGTCGGAGCCTTGCTGGTCATCACTGCCGACACTTTGGGCCGCTGGATCATTCAACCGTCCGAGATTCCGACCGGGATCGTGGTTGCCGTGATTGGCGCTCCGTACTTCCTGTACCTGCTATCCAGGACAAAAGCTTAGCTGCCCAAGATCGCTGGGATCTAGCGCAAACTTGCGAAGGGTAAGGGCTTGCACATTTTTTAACGCCATTACGGATTTAAGGAGGTCCTTATGCTGCGCCGATTTTTTTCCTATTACAAGCCTTATAAAGGGCTATTCATATTGGATTTTTGCTGCGCTATCTTTGCCGCTTTGTTGGAATTGATATTTCCGGTAGCCGTCAACCGCGTGATCGACGACTTGCTGCCAAGCGGGAACTGGAAGTGGATTTTATACGCTTGCCTTGGGCTTCTCGGCATTTATGTCGTCAGTTCTTTCCTGCATTACGTAGTTACGTATTGGGGTCATAAACTCGGCATCAACATTGAGACGGATATGCGCAAAAAGCTGTTCGATCGGGTTCAGAAGCAATCCTTCCGTTTTTTTGACAACAACAAGACGGGACATCTCGTCTCGAGAATGACCAACGACCTGATGGATATCGGGGAGATTGCCCACCATGGCCCGGAAGACCTGTTCATCGCCGTCATGACGCTTGCCGGAGCGCTGGGCATCATGCTCGGGATCAACTGGCAGCTTGCCGTGATGACGTTTGTGATCGTTCCTTTGATGATCTATTTATCGCTTTATTTCAGCGGGAAAATGTCGGCGGCGTTCAAGCGCATGTTCTCCGATATTGCCGATTACAATGCACGCGTGGAGAACAACGTCAGCGGGATCCGCGTGGTTCAAGCCTTCTCGAACGAGGAGCATGAAATCGCGCGTTTCGCCGAGAACAACAACCGTTTTCGCGTGACAAAGCTGATTGCTTACCGGATCATGGCCTGGAACTCGTCGATCAGCTTTATCCTGATGAAATTCATTTCGCTGTTCGTGCTGGTATGCGGCACCTGGTTCGTGATTGAGGGCCGGATGACCAACGGGGAATTTATCGCTTTTGTCATGCTGTCTAACGTGTTCCTCGGTCCGATTAAACAAATCAATGCGGTCATTGAGATGTATCCGAAGGGAATCGCCGGCTTTAAGCGGTATTTGGAGCTTCTGGAAAGCGAACCCGACGTCGCGGATATGCCGGGTGCCAAGCCGGTCGGCCATGTAGTTGGTGACATTGCCTTTCACGGCGTAACCTTCGGGTACGAGAACAAAGACCACGTCCTGGAGGATGTCCATTTGTCCATTCGCGCAGGCGAAACCGTCGCGCTTGTAGGGCCGTCCGGAGCGGGCAAGACCACGTTGTGCTCATTGCTGCCTCGTTTCTATGACACGGAAGCCGGAAAGATAACGATAGACGGGATCGATATTCGCGACATGACGCTGCAATCCCTTCGTTCCCATATTGGCATCGTCCAGCAGGACGTGTTCCTGTTTGATGGCAGCATCCGCGAAAATATCGCTTATGGCAGGTTAGATGCTGACGACAGCGACATCATGAAAGCGGTGGGCCGTGCCCAGCTTGAAGAGCTGGTTGCTTCGCTTCCGGATGGGCTGGACACCTTGATTGGCGAGCGGGGCGTGAAGCTGTCCGGCGGACAGAAGCAGCGACTGTCGATAGCCCGGATGTTCCTCAAGAACCCGCCGATCCTCATTCTCGACGAGGCGACGTCCGCGCTTGATGCGGAAACCGAAGCGGCGATTCAACAGGCGCTTGCCGAGCTCTCGGAAGGACGAACGACGCTGGTGATTGCCCACCGGCTCGCAACCATCAAGAATGCGGATCGCATCGTGGTCGTTGCGGACAAAGGCATCGCCGAACAAGGAGCCCATGAGGATCTGCTCGCGACGCACGGCATATACAGCCGTTTGCATCGAGCTCAATTCGGGGCTTGATTCAACCAACACCATACTTAGGAGGATGTAAAATATGTTCAAGTCAAAATTACGCGTCATGCTCACCATCCTTGTCTTATGCTCGATCTTCATCTCGGCATGCGGCGCAAATGGAAATACGGCGAATCAAGCCGGTTCCGCAGGCGAAACAGCAACAGGGACGGATACTCCGAAGACTGAAGCCCCAGCCCCAACCACCAAAAAGGTGCCGACAGTTAACGGAGACATCGAAATTCCGACGGATCCTCAGCGAATTGTAGTGGATGCCTACTTGCCGACGCTGCTGCTGCTCGGAGAAAAGCCGGTAGGCGCCACCGCGACGGATTTGGAGAACGTCCATATCCAGGACCTGATCGATGGCATAGAGAACACCGGGGAAAGCTCTGCGGAGAAGATAGTGGAACTTAACCCCGATCTGATTATCAGCGCGAATTCGGACCCGGAGCTATACGAGAAATTGTCCAAAATCGCACCGACCGTCATTCTTCCTTATGAAACCTATCGAGGCGTGCACGAAGAAGTAGAGGGACTCGGCGCAATCCTTGGCAAGGAAGAAGAAGCAAAAGAATGGCTTGCCGGTTTTGATGAAAAAATCGAAGCGCTGCGCACAAAAGTGAACGGTGTGTTGGAAGAAGGTGAGACGTTCTCGATCTTCGGCGCATTCGGCAAAACCTTCTACCTGTACGGTGACGGCATTTATCGCGGGGGCTTGGCCATCTATAAGGAACTCCAGCTAACGCCTCCGGCAACGATCCAAAAGGAATTGATTGATGCCAACGTGACTTACAAGGAGGTTTCCTTGGAAGTGCTCAAAGATTATGCAGGCGATTATATTTTCTTTGATGAGTCCAACGGGGCCGAGATGGATAAGAAGGATAAGGTGTGGACTTCGATTGAAGCGGTGAAGCAGGATCGCGTGTTTTATCTGGATGCCAAGCGATTCTGGCCGTTTGATCCCATTGCGGTCCTGGCTCAGGCCGAGGAAGTGACGGAAATGATCGTCAGCCAAAAAGAGAAGGAGAATGCGAAATAATCAATTTTCGAACATGCGATAGAGATGGAATATATGAAAAGGGCAAGGGCCGTGATCACGGACCTTGCCCTTGCTGTTGTATCAGGAGTGCTTATACTTATAAATCAGGTCAAGCGTGCATCTGAGGTTGTGGGCTCGTCTGAGACTTTTAACTTATCGTTCAGGATGCTGTCTTCAAGCACGCTGAATTTGTCCCCGTATACTTTCGTAATATGTTTTTCGCCCCATGCACAGAGCATATCTAGAATTCCGCTCAAACTTCTGCCGTACTCGCTGAGCTCATATTCCACTTTAGGCGGCACTTGATTATGAATAATGCGATTGATCACGCCATCTTCCTCCAGCTCTCGCAGCTGCTGCGTCAGCATTTTTTGGGTGATGTGCGGCATGAGGCGCTTCAACTCGTTGGTCCGTTTACGGCCATGGGTCAGATGGCAGAGGATCACGCATTTCCACTTGCCCCCGATTACTTCCAATGTTGCTTCGACGGCTATATTGTATTTCTTCGTTTGCATATGGAGCCTCCTATTCTTGATAGGCACTAAAAAGTGCCTAGGGTACTGTCAGGTACCTACATTACAAAAAAGTACGTTCTTCACACAAGTGATGATATGAATCATAATAGCATTTGCCAGCTGGATTACACCATACGTCATATTATTACAATATACAAGCAAGAGAATAGGATAGGGGGAAAATAGGAACATCATGACTATAGATAAAAAAAGAAGTTTGCTTGCGCTAATAGCGCTTGCCGTCAGTGCCTTCGCCATTGGAACAACGGAATTCATCAGCGTAGGGCTTCTGCCGTTGATTGCGGAGGATATGAATATCTCCGTGACGACAGCCGGATTAACTGTGTCGATGTATGCGCTGGGCGTTACCTTCGGTGCGCCGATTCTCACGTCGCTCACATCCAGAATGTCCAGGAAAACCTTGCTGCTCTGGATTATGATCATTTTTATTATCGGTAACAGCTTGGCAGCGAGCGCAGCTTCCATTGGCGTCCTGCTTGCAGCACGGGTCCTGTCGGCCTTTTCACATGGCGTATTCATGTCGATCGGCTCGATTATTGCCGCAAGCGTGGTGCCTGAGAACCGCAGGGCATCGGCGATCTCCATTATGTTCACGGGCCTTACTGTAGCCACGGTCACCGGCGTTCCGCTCGGAACGTTTATCGGTCAGCAGTTGGGCTGGAGGCTTGCTTTTGTCGCGATTGTTGCCGTCGGCATCGTTGCGCTGATTGCGAACAGCATCCTGGTCCCTTCGGACCTGCCTAAGGGAGAACGGACTTCATTCCGCGACCAGGCTAAATTGATGACGAACGGCAGACTGCTGCTCATGCTCCTGATTACGGCACTCGGTTATGGCGGGACCTTTGTTGTCTTCACTTATTTATCCCCATTGCTTCAGGATATAACAGGCTTTAACGAAAATACGGTGGCCGTCATCCTGCTTGTCTATGGGATAGCCATTGCAGTCGGTAACGTGATCGGCGGGAAGGCGGCCAATCGCAACCCGCTGAAAGCCCTGCTCTACATGTTTATAGCCCAAGCCCTGGTGCTGGTTACACTTACGTTTACCGCACCGTTTCAAACGGCGGGACTCATCACGATTATTCTTATGGGATTCCTGGCGTTCATGAACGTGCCGGGTTTGCAGGTTTACGTTGTGATGCTGGCCGAGCGCTTTGCGCCCGGAGCCGTGAATATGGCGTCCGCGCTGAACATTGCCGCATTTAATGCCGGTATCGCCATCGGCGCATTTCTAGGCGGCTTGATCACGAATTCCATGGGCCTGATTCATACGGCATGGATCGGAGCCCTGATGGTGGCCGGTGCGGTCGTGCTCACGGGCTGGAGCTTGAAGCTGGAACGAAAGGATTCGGATAATAAATCGGATAAACCGGATATGCCAGCGGCATGAAGCAACATTTAGGATGAAGGGAGGTGATGACGGAGCGGATCATGGGAGATACTGCACAATAGGTTCATCAATTTATCAGTATCCAAAAAAACTTCGGAGGTTTATCAACATGACAGCAAAACACTTACAAGATACAACCACTTTATATAATGGCGTCAACATGCCTTGGTTTGGTCTAGGCGTATTTAAAGTTGAAGAAGGACCGGAGCTGGTGAATGCCGTTCGTACGGCCATTCAGCACGGCTATCGGAGCGTGGACACCGCCGCCATATACGGCAATGAAGAAGGTGTCGGACAGGGCATTCGCGAAGGCTTGGCAGCTACCGGATTAAAAAGAGAAGATCTGTTCGTCACATCCAAGGTGTGGAATGCCGACCTGGGTTATGAATCGACTTTGAAGGCTTATGAGGAAAGCTTGCGAAAGCTGGGATTGGAGTATTTGGACTTATACCTTATACACTGGCCGGTTGAAGGGAAATATATAGAGGCGTGGAAGGCGCTCGAAACGTTGTACAAGCAAGGGCGCGTAAAAGCCATCGGCGTGAGCAATTTCCAAATCCATCATCTGGAGAAGTTAATGAAGGAAACCGACATCAAACCGATGGTGAACCAGGTGGAATATCATCCCCGATTAACGCAAAAAGAATTGCAGGCGTACTGCCAGGCGAACGGTATTCAGCTAGAAGCTTGGTCTCCCTTAATGCAGGGTCAGCTGCTGGATCAGGAGGACCTTCAGATCATCGCGAAGAAGCATCATAAATCCATCGCACAGATCATTCTTCGTTGGGATCTACAGAACGGTGTGGTGACGATTCCGAAATCGACCAAAGAGCATCGGATCACCGAGAACTCCGATCTATTTGATTTTGAATTGTCCATGGAGGATATGCAGCGCATCGACAGCTTGAATCAGGATCACCGTGTGGGACCGGACCCGGACAATTTTGATTTCTAAAAAATCGGCGTTTACCGCAAGCATATAAGTGTAATGAATAGTGCGACTCTCCTGAGCTTCTCCACCCTGGTGGGGATCGGGAGGGTCCATTCCTACATAACGAAAAGGAGCGAGGATCATGAACTTGGATTTACAGGGTAAAGTTGCATTGGTCACAGGCTCGACATCGGGCATCGGCAAAGCGATCGCCATGTCGCTGGCAGCCGAAGGAGCGTCCGTCATTATCAATGGAAGACACGAGGATAAGGTGAAGCAGACGATCCATGACATTCGCGCCGTCCATCCGGATGCCGAGCTGCGTTATGCCGTGGCGGATCTCGGAACCGAGGAGGGCTGCCATCAGGTCAGGGAAGCCGCCCCGGTCGTTGATATTCTAATCAACAATTTAGGCATCTTCGAGCCTGCCGAATTTTTCGATATATCGGATGCGGAATGGTTCAGGTTCTTCGAGACGAATATTATGAGCGGCGTCCGTTTAACCAGACACTATTTGCAGAACATGATCAGCCGCAATGAAGGCCGAATTATTTTTATCGCGAGCGAAGCAGCCGTCATGCCGTCCCAGGAGATGGCGCATTACAGCGCAACGAAGACGATGCAGCTGTCCCTTTCCCGGAGCTTGGCCGAATTGACGACAGGAACCCGCGTCACGGTGAATACCGTTATGCCCGGCTCCACCCTTACGGAAGGCGTCGAAACGATGCTGGATACGCTGTATCCCGATGAGAATCTTACCATCGAAGAAGCCGAACAGCGGTTTATGAAGGAAAATCGGCCGACTTCCATTATTCAGCGGCTGATTCGTCCGGAGGAAATTGCCGATTTCGTCGCCTACCTGAGCAGTCCCAAATCCTCCGCGATCAACGGTTCGGCACTCCGGATTGACGGCGGCTTGGTACGAAGCGTATTCTGAGCAAGCCAAAAGCCTAACGCATTCGATGGCATGCTATCGGGATGAACGGTACTTTAGCCTGAAAGAGTTGGGTTTAAACCCGGTATAACGAACAAAGCAGCGAATGAAATACGGAAACGAGCCGAACCCGGATTCCTCGGCTATGCGTCCGATCGGCTCGTTGGTGTGGATCAGCAAGCGTTTTGCTTGCTCGATCCGATGCCGCGTCAGAAACTCCAGGGGCGTGCAGCCGAACGTTTTTTTCATGCAAATGGAAATATAATTCTGGTGAAAGTGCATGGCATCGGACAATTGCTGGTAGCTGACCGGCTCTTTGTAATGTGCTCTTAAATAGTTGGCCGTTCGTTCGGCAATGGCATAATGGGGATGCTGCTGCTGGATTCCTTCTTCTTCGGCTTGGAACAACAGCAGCAGCTCATGCATCAGCTGTTGCTGTTTCCAGCGTGCCGCGGAAGATGGCGATTGCTGGAGCAGCTGCAGTTGTTCAATCAGACGTCCGGCCTGCGCTTTCGAAGACAGTTCTCCGTACTTGAGAATATAGAAAGAGAAATTATCAAATTGCACATAAGGGTGATCCGATTGCGATAAGGCAAACGGGATCCGTTCCTCCGCTTCAATCCACGGTGCGACCGTCTGAAAATGCAGCCAATAAAAATGGGTTTCCTCCTGACAGGGCAGGTACGTACGGTGTGCGGCATCGGGTCTTAGAATCAGGTGATACCCTGCCTTTACGCTGTAAGATACTCCGTTCTCTTCCAGGAATAACTCCCCTCTGGTCACGAGAAGCAGATCAAAGACACCGATGTTATACCGATCCGGATGTCGATCTCCCTCCTGGTAGGTATCTTCTCCGCAAATCATATAATGCGGCAATGGCGGAGCCGTAAACTGGAAAATCATCTCCGGCCGGTCCTCCTTCTCCAACTGGCTTTTCTCCATGATAATCGTTTTGTTGCTCCGGATTCAATCCATCATGATGTTGTAATCGGATAAAAAGATGTTGTTTCTGTGTATAGGGAAACGCCGGTTGAGATGATATATTTCTACCTGAGTAAGCACCTATAAGACAGAACAAGGAGCGTGGAAGTCGATGCTGCATCAGACGGCTTTTAATAGTTTGCCGCTTAGAGCGATTAAGCCGGCCGGCTGGCTTAAGGATCAGCTGGAGATTCAAGCAAGCGGGTTTACGGGACATCTGGAGGAACAGTGGAAGGACGTCGGAGCAGACAACGGATGGCTTGGCGGCCAGGGAGAGAGCTGGGAGCGGGGACCGTATTATGTTGACGGTTTGCTTCCTTTAGCTTATTTGCTGGAGGACGAGTCTTTGATCGCTAAAGCGAATCGATGGGTCGAGTGGTCGCTTGCCAGCCAGCAGGAGAACGGCATGTTCGGTCCGGCGCGCATCACCTCCGTGAATCAGGATATCGATAAGGATCAGGATTGGTGGCATTATATGATCATGCTGAAAGTGATGATGCAGCATGAGGAAGCAACGGGCGACGAACGCATCATTCCGTTTCTGACCAAGTTCTTTACTTACGTCCATTCGGTCATTGAGGAACAGCCGCTGCGGGGCTGGGCCAAAACCAGGGGGGCCGAGATGCTGCTGTGCATCGCGTGGCTGCATAAACGAACGGCGCAGCCTTTCCTGCTGCAGCTTGCGGATACGATCGCGGAACAAACCACGGACTGGAGCGGTATTTTTCATGATTTTCCGTTCTGGCGCAAGGTTGAAGAGTGGGATTGGACAACCCATGTCGTGAACGTGGCGATGGGCATCAAAACGCCGGGCGTGCTGTATGAATTACACGGAAATCCGGTGGAGCGGGAAAGCGTGCACCGGGGCATCGATTCCTTGATGACGTACCACGGGCAAGCGCACGGCATGTTCTCGGGAGACGAGTGGTTGTCCGGCACCCATCCGAGCCAAGGGGTTGAATTGTGTGCCGTCGTCGAGTATATGTTTTCGATGGAGCAGCTGACGCGCATTTTCGGGGAGGGACGCTTCGGGGATATTTTGGAGAAGGTCGCGTTTAATGCGCTGCCTGCCGCCATCTCTGCGGATTGGACCTCGCATCAGTATGATCAGCAGGTCAACCAAATGATCTGCAACGTCGCTCCGCGGGCTTGGAGCAACAGTCCCGATGCCAACGTATTCGGCCTGGAGCCGAATTTCGGGTGCTGCACGGCCAATATGCATCAGGGCTGGCCCAAGCTGGCCTCGCACCTGTGGATGAAGGACCAGGAGGACGGGGTAGTTGCCGTTTCCTATGCTCCCTGCACGGTTAGAACAACGGTTGGCCGCCAGGGCGTGTCCGCTGAGATTGCGGTCACCGGCGAATATCCATTCAAGGATCGCATTCAAATCCATCTGTCGCTTGAACGCGCGGAATCATTCCGGATATCGCTGCGCATCCCGGCCTGGTGCGACCATCCCGTCATTACCTTGAACGGGCGCGAAATGCCAATTCAGGCAGAGTCCGGTTATGCCGAGATCGTGCAGACCTGGCAGAGCGGCGATCTGCTGGAACTGTATCTGCCTATGGAAGTGAAGACCGAGTCACGCAGCATGTATGCAACCAGCATTACAAGAGGACCGCTGGTGTACGTGCTGCCTGTGAAGGAGAACTGGCAGATGATCCGGCAGCGCGAGATGTTCCACGATTGGGAGCTCTATCCTGCTTCCCCATGGAAATACGGACTGATGGCCGATACGTCGTTCGAGGTGCTGGAGCGGGAGGTGGTCCGTCAACCGTTCCTGGCTGCCGATGCGCCTGTACGGGTGAAGGTGAAGGGCCAGCTGATCCGGGATTGGAAAATGGAAGGCAACAACGCCGGAAACCCACCGCTGCATCCGAACACGGACGGCCAGCCCGTTACGGAATTGGAGTTGGTTCCGTACGGAAGCGCGAAGCTTCGGATCGGAGAATTCCCTCTGATCGGGGATCGGACCAGAATCGCTAAGAATTAAGCAGGTATGTTAACACATTCGAAAACCGCGGATATCGCGGTTTTTTTGTTGTACGAATCTATGTCCAAATCACCAAAAGGAATGAGCAGAAATATTGCGATTACCTCTGAAAGATGTCGCAACCCTTGTTCCGTAGTGCATGAAGAATGCGAACAAGCGGTAAGCACCGCAGGTATTCATGAATGCGGGATATGTATCCATTGCGGGCCGGGCCTAAAAATAGCCTTTACACTCAGCGCGGAGAATCGAATCAAGATAGACGACAATTGTGGGCTGCACTATACGGGCTATTTTTAGATCGCTGTTTTCATTTTGTCACATAATCGGCCTCCTTCCTGTCTTGTTTAATGACAACGCATGAAGGAGGTTTCTTCGATTGAATGCAAAGCATGATGTGGCCATTGTGGGTGGAGGTATTGCCGGACTGACCTCGGCTCTTTATTTAGCGAGAGACCTGATAAACTCAAATATCTGGAGGAGGTAGTGAGATGAGAATCATCGAATTGGAACTGAGAACCGCCCGGTTAGCCGAACTGAAGGAGTTCTACACTGAAAGACTTGGATTTGCTCTAGCAGATATCACGGAACATTCCATCACGATCGTTGCCGGTGAAACGAGGTTGACTTTCGTTCGAGAGGAGGAGGAAGGGGTACGGCCGTCCTACCATTTGGCAATGAACATCCCCGAGAACCAAATTCGCGAAGCGAAAAGCTGGATCCTGGCCAAAGGCTGTCAGGTGCTTTCCGCTGCACCGCTTCCGTTCGCTGGAATCCAGGCAAACGAAGATATCGCCTATTTCGAAGGAACGGATGCGCATGCCTTCTATTTCGAGGATCCTTCGGGGAATCTGGTGGAGTTCATCGCGCGGCATCGAATGGATAATGCCTTATCAGAGCCTTTCGATCATGAATCCATTCTGAATGTCAGCGAGATCGGCTTTCCGCTCCGCGGAAGCGTATCCGAGGCCGTTCAGCGCCTAGATTCTCGATTTAACGTCACGCGTTATATCGGGGACGGAAAGACGTTTCAGATGCTCGGTGACGAGTACGGAATGTTCATCCTGGGGGATATGGCCATCGGCTGGTATCCTTCGATGAAGATTCCGGAAGTTCATCCTATCGGAATGACGATTCTCGATTTCCAAGAAGGGGAGTTTCAATTGGATCCGTACCCATACACCATTCGTGCGGTGTCCGAAAGGTTTGTCTAAGGGAGGAGTTAACGATGGAAGTACAAGAAATAACCGCAACCCGCTCTTCGCTGCCGGCAGCCGCTCAATATGCGCGGCTAGGTTTTAGTATATTGAACGTGCTTTTTGCGATCTGCATCGCGCTACAGGTGTTCTTGGCTGGATTCGCGCTGTTCGTGGATTCGTCTCAATGGGGGATGCATGGTAATTTCGCCATGTACTTCGCGCCTATCCCCGTATTGTTGTTTATATTGTCTTTTCCGGCGAGACTGCCCAAGGGCATGAAAGTTAAGAGTTTGGTGCTGATCGGCCTAATCCTTTTGATCTTCGCGACGGCTGTCTTTTCGGAAAAAATCGGATTTGCGGCAGCGGCACATCCCGTCATCTCGCTGGGCTTATTCTTGAACGCGTTGTTGATTATGAGGGAGATTACGAAAGGATAGATGAGAGAAAGAAGCCTATAAATTTGCCATAAACAATGATAAAGCATAAGCTGGAAACACGAAGCCACGTATATATACCTGTTTCCCAATCGTCTTTATGAATAGAGTGAAAACGAATTTATATATAATTGTATAAAAGTAAAACTATGGTATTCTGAGAGCAGAAGGATGAGGTTGTTCCTCGAACGGGACCATTGTTGAGTAAAAATTTGATATCAAAACTTTAGGAGGATGAAAAATGAAGGTCAAACGAATTGTTACAAATGTTGCGACGCAGGACATTTCCAAAGCTTCGTATTTTTACGGGGAAGTACTTGGACTTGATCAACTAATGGATATGGGATTTATTGCAACATACGGTTCGCATGAGAAAATGGGCACTCAGGTTAGTTTCCTATCAGAGGGAGGCTCCGGAGCACCTGTGCCTGATCTGTCAATTGAGGTTGATGATCTTGATGAGGCGTTAACTCGGATAAAAGAAGCAGGAATTCCAATTGAGTATGGACCAACCGAGGAGCCATGGGGGGTTCGGCGTTTTTTTGTTAGGGACCCATTCGGGAAACTTATCAATATCCTTATCCATCTATAAATAATAAATGGAGCAAATTGTTGCATGGGCAGCGATAGCCCGGCAATGGAACTCGTCCAACAAATGGGGCAGACGTATGGAGAACTTCATCGTTACGGGCCCATTTATGAAGTATATTCAAGCTGGCAACGGACAACGCTTAAGGTTAAGTAAATCTTATGTGGGAGGTCATAATTTCTTGAAATTTGAACTAGGACGTTGCTTACTGAATGAACGATTGGTGGAATCCGGGAAGTCAGCGGAATGGTTGGCAAAAGACTTGCTTATTAAACCGGAACGAGTATACGACT
Source organism: Bacillus sp. FSL K6-6540 (assembly GCF_038007545.1). Classification (NCBI taxonomy): domain Bacteria; kingdom Bacillati; phylum Bacillota; class Bacilli; order Caryophanales; family Bacillaceae; genus Bacillus; species Bacillus sp. FSL K6-6540. The sequence goes on along the minus strand of NZ_JBBOXH010000001.1, from coordinate 4,387,577 downwards.
TTATGGAGAACAAAAGAGTGATGCCACTCAAAATTGCCATATCGATCGCCGATTCCATCGGTTGTGACGTTCGTGCTTTATATGAATTAATTCCGCAGCATAATGAAGCAAAGGGAGATTCGCGGAATAATGGGTAGGCTGCACTAAGACTACAAATGTGATCCATTGATCTAAGTTAACGGGAATCGATTGCTCCTATCCAAATTAGAAGGCAGCTGATCATTTGTGATCGGCTGCCTTTTTTAAACTCTCCGCAATTCATGAACCGATTAGATAAGCATTTAGTTATATTTCACTGCACATAGTTCATTAGCTAACGGGCAGGATTACTCAGTTAAATCATAGAATACCTAATATGGGATTTGATCTTAGGAGGGCGGATATGGATTTCACATTTATTCGGCACGGTCATGGAGAACATCTCAACGATTATCCAAATCGGTTGAATACGCTCCATCCTAGTCTTACAGAGTACGGCAAATTTCAAGTAACGCAGCTACGAAATGAAATTAAAATGGATCCTGATGATTTAGTTCTTGTAAGTCCCACTAAACGTACAATTGAGACGGCAACGATTATAAAAAATGGCATGGACTTCATTATTTCTCCATTGGTTGGTCCGAGAATGTTTCCTCAGAACCCCGAACTTCCTTTTTTAGCTTGCGATCACATCCTTTCTAAAACGGAATTACCGATCTGTATGGAGATACTGAAATTCTTGATTTCAATTTGGATTGCTGGAAAGAAGGGATCAATAGGATCGAACAGAATATTTTCGAAGGATATGCTGCGCGGTTGTTAGAGTGGATCGGGGAAAGTTATAAAAAAATATTCTTTATTTCACATGATGGTACGATAACGAATTATCGGATATTGCTTGGAGAAAAAGGATTGACCAGGAAAGATTTTCTCGGGGAGGCTGGGGTATACCGAATGAACTTGTAAGCTGTTGGTACTTTTGTCAAAGGAGATCTTCATGAAGAAAAAAATAATAGTGGTCCTATTGCTTGGTTTTGTTGTTCTGGTAAGCGGAAATGCTCAACGGGATTCAATCGCTACGCCCCTTTATGAGGGCCGAAGCCTCGTTATTGGTGTAATTGGAGATACACCGCAAGTAGGGGAGAAGGAGCATGTGGATTTTCGGGACATTACGTTTGAGCAGTTAGAGGATCCGTACTTTTCCTCAGACCTTGACGCCATTTTCATAACGAAAGAACATTTGGCTAAAGCATCCGAGCCTAAGTATACGGAAATTTACCAAAAGGCGGACATACCCTTTTTCTTTATCGAGTCCAAGAAGTCCCACGTCCCCTTCACCGTTAAAGAATTGTCCTATAACGAGGTTCCGGATCTTTCACCGGATACGTACGTAACAGGTTTCTACGGCAAGAAGGCTCAATACTGGGATTATGGCTTACATAACGATGCAATGAATGAGACCAATATCAAGGTAACGTACTCCAATATCTTTACGATCATCGAGTCGCTGCACAGCGAAGATTCCGAGCCAATATATCGCACTGGAGGGTAAGCCTGGGGGTTACATTGGTCATGCAATTGATCTTCTATCCGTGTTAAACCATAGAGACATCCTCTGAAAGGCTGTGATGAACATCGGAAACCCATTGCGGGAAATCAATTGGGTGGAGAAAAGCAATACCCTTGAAGTTTTGCTCGAGCATGAAGGTTCATTTCAAACAGTCTCCTTGGATTCGGGGCTGGAGGCAGAGGTAATGAAAATCGCCGCGCCAACGGCAGACTACGTACTGAAAGTATGGAACAAAGCGTCCAAGCCGAATGTACATGCTCAATATCAGATTTTGAATGCATTATTCACGCATGGAAGTTCAGTCTCTGAGCCTGTGGGCTGGGGAACGAACCGAAATGGCGATTCAACATTGCTGACCAGTTATGACGGAACGCCCGTGCAAACGGTCGATCAGCGTAAACTAACGAAGCTGGTGAAGATTTTAGCGGATATACATAAGCTCCCGCTTGAAGATTTTATTGGTGACCGATTACCCCGATATGAGTTCATTGATTATTTCTTTCCCCGCATCGAGAACCACCCCGATATCCGGGTTCTTCTGGAAGAACTTCTTCAGCGTGCGGATATGAAACAATCTAGTTTGATCCATGGCGATTACCACCTGGGCAATATTCTTGAGACTAAAGACAAGCTGACGGTAATCGATTGGACGAACGCCCAATGGGGGGATCCCAGATATGATGTTGCTTGGTCGATTATCGTAATGTGGGTATTTGCAAGCGAAAAGCAAGCCTCCATCTATCGTGCCGTATGTTGTGCCGAGTATCGTTATGATGAACATGACCTTGAATTGTTTGAAGCCATAGCCTGTCTGAGAGGAATCATGCTGTTTAAGGCGAATGATGTACCTATCGGTCATCGTACCATCTCAAGGTTTAGGTCCATATTGTCCAAAAACGAATATTTAAACGACCAATTGCTCTAAAGCACTCCTAGATGAAAATCAAGCTAAATGTGTAGCAGTATCAGGTTATGCTTAAACGGTTGCTAAAGAGCATTAGAAGAGATTACGCAGGAATGGCATTTGGGGAAACTCCCGTATGTCGGTTGCACCGCATTTAATGGATAAAGGAGAGTTGTTGCCCATTGGAAACAATCGCTTGCGTCACGGGAGCCGATCGGGGGTTGGGATTGAGCTTGGCGAAATGGCTTCTTGAAAACGGATACACCGTGTTTGCCGGACGCTATATGGAGGATTGGGACGCGCTGGATCGATTGCTGGAGGATTATCCGGACCAGTTGGAGCTGATTCCGCTTGATATCGGCGACGATGCCAGCGTGCAGCAGGCAGCCAAGCTGATCCGGGATAAGGCGCCGCATTTGGATCTGCTCATAAACAATGCCGGCATCACGAAACGGTCCGATCTGGCGAACATTCAGGGCGAACTGGATTTTGCCGACATGGCCCAAATCTACAACGTCAATACCCTTGGACCTCTTCGGGTAAGTCATGCTCTTATCGAACTGCTGCTTCAAGGAAATAACAAGCTCGTGGTCAATATCTCATCCGAAGCCGGCAGCGTTAGCAGAAATAAACGCAAGGAGATGTACGGCTACTGCATGTCGAAATCCGCGCTCAATATGCAATCCTCGATACTGCATCAGCATCTGTCAGCCGATGGAGGCCAGGTCATGGTGTTCTATCCCGGATGGCTGCAATCCTACATGAGCGGCGAACTGAATCAAGAAGCGGCCGTGCCGCCGGACGTGTCTGCCGATCGCATCATGAAACTTGTGATGGACCATAAGGCATACGTTGGCGAACAGCCGATTTTTCTGGATTATGAAGGACAAGTGTGGCCCTGGTAAAAGGGCGGGAGAGGAGACTGCAAATCTATGAAAGCGATTGCGCTGGGACAATACGAGGGAGCGAAATATCATCCGTTTAAGCAAATTGACCGCGAACTGCAAACCATTTTCGAACCTGCGATGGACGTGGAATGCACGGATGATTACGCCGTACTGCAAAAAGATAAGCTGGAGGGATATGATCTGTTCATATCGTACGCAGAGTTTTCGGATGGGGAGATGCCCGAAAATCAGGTACAAGCGCTTATATCCTATGTGCGCAACGGCGGGGGGCTGTTAGTTATCCACAACGGCATCTCGCTGCAGCGGAGCACGGAGCTGGAAAAGTTAATCGGCGGGCGATTTACGGGACATCCGGCATATACGTCGCTGCCCGTTCGATATCAATCGGGGAGCCATCCGATCGTGGAGAGCTTAACCGATTTTACGATCGATGAAGAACCCTATCGGTTCGAATTGAGTCCGCATGAAACAACGGTCGTCTTTGCGGAATACGAGCATGACGGCCAGCGCTGGCCTGCGGCGTGGGCACATCCATACGGCTCCGGCCGGGTGGTATATCTGATGCCAGGTCATCATTTGCCGTCTTTTCGGATAGAATCCGTGCGTCATCTGATTCGGGAGAGCGGGCTGTGGGCTGCCCGAAAGTGCGTAGACTAGAAAATCGGCACGCATTATAGGCATTTCATCACCGCTCTCGAAGGCGGTGATTTTTAATTTGCGCGGAATAGTTCCTGCTGCCAAACGATTCGTTCCGCCCGGATCTGTATTTCCGGAAAATTCTAAAAAGAGGGTTGACAGCAGCATGTCCCTTCTTGTAATCTGTGTATGTAATCGTTTACGTAATCGATTACATACAGGAATCAGGATGATATTTTGAGGTGAACGATGATTGGCAAAAGCAACGATTAAACAAGTAGCAGCGGCAGCAGAAGTATCAACGGCAACCGTTTCAAGAGTGCTTAACAACAGCGATTACGTAAGCGATGAAATTAAAGAGCGGGTGATGGCGGCCGTGAACCGGTTGAATTATCGTCCAAGCGCCATCGCACGCAGCCTGAAGCAGGACCGGACTTACATGATCGGCGTGATCGTGCCCGATATTTCTAACCCCTATTTCATGGGCATATCCCGAGGCGTTGAGGATATTGTAGGCAAAGAAGGCTTTCAGTTAATATTTTGCAGCTCGGACGAAAACCCGGAGAAGGAGAGGCGATTGCTAAAGCTTCTGCAGGAAAAGCGCGTGGATGCCGTCGTATTGGCAACGTCGGGCGGGAACGACCCGGCGATCAAGCAGATCGCGGATTCCAACATGCCGATCGTGCTCGTGGACAGGAAGCTGGACTCGCCGGAAACAGGATCGATGCTCGATCTGGTAGCCGAGGACAATACCGAGGGAGCCTCGCGTCTAACCCGGAAGCTCCTGGAGGAAGGACATACGGCTATCGGCGTAGTTAACGGGCCAACGAGATCAAGCACGGGGAGGGAACGTCTTGAAGGCGTCATGAACGCGATGAAGGCATTTGGGCTGAACGAGGGCCCCATGGTGTATAACGGAGATTTTTCCACGGAGGACGGAATCCGGGCAGTTCAGCAATTTCTGAACGCGGAACGCAGGCCAACCGCCATCATTTCCCTGAATAACCGCATGAGCCTGGGCGTCCTGCTCGAGATTGTACGCAGCGGCCTGAAAATTCCTGCCGACATGGCAGTTGCTTCTTTCGGCGAGGTGGAAGCCGGGCCTTTACTCAAGGAATCGGGACTCTACTACATGGAGCAGCATCCCTACGATATGGGAATCAAGGCCGGAGAAATCCTTCTAAGCCGAATACGTGAAGAAGCCCGGCAGGATCCACCGGCTTATGAAATATACAGCAATGAAGTCAAACAGTTGAACTGATCGTACATGCCGCCGCTCTAAAAACAGAGAGGATGATGGAGATGCATAATCAATCAAATATCTGCAATCGATTGCAGAACGAATTGCCTAAAATCGGCATTCGCCCTATCGTGGATGGCCGGCGGGGTGGTATCCGGGAATCGTTAGAGGATGTCACCATGGATATGGCGAAACGAACCGCTCGCTTGCTCACCGAACGGCTAAGGCACAGCAATGGGTTTCCAGTGGAATGCGTGATTGCCGACACCTGTATCGGAGGGGTAGCTGAGGCCGCACGAACCGAAGAGAAATTTGCCAGGGAGAATGTAGGTCTTACCATTTCGGTGACACCATCCTGGTGCTATCCGACGGAAACGATGGATACCCACCCGACCAGGCCAAAAGCAATTTGGGGTTTCAACGGGACGGAACGTCCCGGGGCCGTATATCTGGCGGCGGCGCTGGGAGCGCATAATCAGAAGGGTCTGCCGGCCTTCTCCATCTATGGACGCGATGTTCAGGATATCGGGGATACCGAAATAACGGCGGATGTTCAGGAGAAGCTTCTGCAATTTGCCAAGGCAGGCCTTGCCGTAGCGACCATGAAGGGGACCTCCTACTTATCGATGGGCACCGTATCCATGGGCATCGCGGGCTGCATTGTCGACGAAAACTTTTTTCAGAGGTATCTGGGGATGCGCAACGAATATGTGGATATGACCGAATTCGTAAGGCGGATCGAGCTGGAAATTTACGATCATGACGAATATGAGCGGGCACTGGCCTGGATTAAACAGAATTGCAAGCCGGGAACGGACGTTAATCCGGAGCATTTAAAGCGGTCCGAAGAACAGAAGGAACAGGATTGGGAAACCGTCGCGAAGATGGCGCTGATTGCACGCGATTTGATGGTGGGCAATCCGAAGCTGGCGGCCATGGGATATGGAGAAGAAGCGCTCGGCCGACATGCACTGGCTGCAGGATTCCAAGGACAGCGTGCCTGGACGGATTACTTTCCGACGGGGGATTTTATGGAGGCGATATTGAATTCCTCTTTTGATTGGAACGGTCTGAGGGAGCCGTATATCGTCGCAACGGAGAATGACAATCTGAATGGAATCACGATGCTGTTCGGTCATCTCCTGACGAATGCGGCCCAGGTGTTTGCAGACGTTCGTACATACTGGAGTCCGGATGCCGTGAAGCGAGTGACGGGATACGAGCTGGAGGGCGTTGCGGCCAACGGCGTGATCCACCTGATCAATTCAGGACCGGCAGCACTAGACGGAACGGGAAGGCAATCGAAAGACGGCAAGCCGGCCATGAAGCCGTTCTGGGATATCACGCAGGAGGAAGTCCAGGATTGTCTGGATGCAGTCAAGTGGTGTCCGGCTATTGATTTCTTCCGCGGCGGGGGATTCTCCACGGACTTCACGACGCGGGGAGGCATGCCGGCAACGATCGCCAGAATCAATATGGTCGCGGGTGTCGGACCGGTCCTTCACATCGCGGAGGGAATAACCGTGGAGCTCCCGGAGGCCGTGCACGATGTATTGGACCAGCGAAGCGACCCCACTTGGCCGACGACCTGGTTCGTCCCGAACCTTACCGGCGAGGGACTGTTCAAGGATGTTTACACCGTTATGAGTAATTGGGGATCCAACCATGCCGCCATGAGTTACGGCCATATCGGCGGAGATTTGATTACATTGGCGTCGATGCTCCGCATTCCGGTATGCATGCACAACGTGCCGGAGGAACGGATCTTCCGGCCAAGCGCTTGGACCGCTTTCGGCGGGCTGGAGCCGGTTTCTGCCGATTACCGGGCATGCGCAGCTTATGGTCCTTTGTACAAATAGGAGGCAGATGATATGAAGCAGTTATACACCATCGGGGTTGATTTCGGTACGGAATCGGGCAGGGCCCTGCTTGTCGATATCACGACGGGCCAAGAAGTAGCGACGCATGTGACGCCTTACGCGCATGGAGTCATGGACGAGGAGCTGGTCCATTCGGGTTTGAAGCTGGAGCCGGATTGGGCGCTGCAGCATCCGGAGGATTACTTGGAGGTTCTTCGGCAATCGATCCCCCGCGTGCTGTCGGATGCAGCGATATCGGCTGATCAAGTCATCGGCATTGGCATCGATTTTACGGCATGTACGATGATGCCGCTGGATGCAGGCGGCACCCCGCTCTGTATGACGGAGGAATGGAGGGACCATCCGCACAGTTGGGTGAAGCTGTGGAAGCATCATGCGGCGCAGGAAGAAGCAAACCTGATCAATGCAGCCGCAGCTTCGCGGGGCGAGAAATTTCTTGCGCGTTATGGAGGAAAACTGTCCTCCGAGTGGATGCTTGCAAAGTCTTTGCAGATTCTGAGGGAAGCTCCCGAATTATATGAACAGTCCGTGTTGTTCATGGAAGCTGCCGATTGGGTGGTCATGCAATTGACCGGCCAGCTCGCGCGAAGCAGCTGCACCGCCGGTTATAAAGCCAATTGGCATAAACGGGAGGGTTATCCGTCCAAGGCGTTCCTGCATTCGCTCGATCCGAGGTTCGGAAATCTCGTCGAGACGAAGCTGAGAGGAGCGATCAAGCCCCTGGGTTCGAAAGCAGGCGGATTAACCGAAAGTATGGCGGCGATGACGGGGCTTCTGCCGGGAACCGCGGTAGCCGTAGCCAACATCGATGCCCATGCGATGGTACCGGCCGTCAGCGTCGTAACTCCGGGGAAGCTGGTACTCGCTATGGGAACCTCTACTTGTCACTTGATTTTAAGCGACAAAGAAGTGACCGGCGAAGGTATTTGCGGCGTCGTCGAGGATGGGATCATTCCCGGTTATTACGGGTATGAGGCAGGACAATCGGCCGTTGGCGATATATTCGCCTGGTATGTGGATGAGGCAGTTCCGGAATACGTTAGGCTTAAGGCTGCAGAAGAGCGGCTTGGCATTCATGAGTGGCTCGAGAAGGAAGCGGCCCGATACGCGCCTGGACAAAGCGGACTGCTTGCCCTGGACTGGTGGAACGGAAGCCGTTCCGTGCTGATGGATGCCGATCTTAGCGGCGTCATGCTTGGTTTCACCTTGCAGACCAAGCCGGAAGAGATTTATCGGGCCCTGCTCGAAGCCACAGCCTTTGGTACCCGGGCTATTATCGAGGCGTTTACCGATAGCGGCATTGAAGTTCAGGAGCTTTATGCTTGCGGCGGATTGCCGCAGCGCAACCGGCTGCTGATGCAGATTTATGCCGACGTTACCGGCAAAGAGATCAAGATCGCGGATACCGTCCAGACGGCCGCTTTTGGCGCAGCCATGTTCGGTGCGGTTGCGGCAGGCAAAGATCAGGGAGGATATGGCAGCATCGTGGAAGCTTCGGAGGCGATGGCCCGCGTTCGGGAAGAAACATTCAAGCCGATTGAAGCTAACGTCCGAATGTATGACCAGTTATACAAGGAGTATAAAGGACTTCATGATTATTTGGGCAGGGAAGAAAATGGGGTGTTGAAACGGCTGAAAGCGTTAAGAAGCAGTTTTAACTCTGAAGAATCAACGGATTCGGCCCGAGGATAGACAACGGGTTATGACTCACATAAGGAATGCAGGCTGTCGTGTTGGTAGCATGGCCTGCATTCCTTATCCACCCATTCTGCAATCGATGTCACATTGTTGGCAAATCGTTTAAGAAGCGCTTTTTACCAACGCCATCAACTTATAAGGAGCGATCATCCATGGACAATCAAACAGCGTTATTTACACTCAGCCGCAAGCGATCCGGAAAAAGAAAAAGGGAATCCAGCTACGACCGTTCGGGAGGGAATAAGGATTACTTCTCCATCCAGCCGGGCGACCTGACCGAAATTTGCAGCATTCCGGGAGCGGGTGCCATCACCCATATTTGGATGACCATGGCGACCGACGCCCCTGCCGAGGAAGTGTATCTGCCGCGCAAAGTCGTACTCCGCATGTACTGGGACCAGGAGACCGAGCCCAGCGTGGAAGCGCCGATTGGCGATTTTTTCGGAATGGGGCACGGCCTCACCAAAAATTATACGTCAGCGGCGTTGATGATGAGTCCCGAGGATGGCAAAGCATTCAACAGCTTTTTCCGCATGCCGTATGGGAATGGCGCTCGTATAACGATCGAGAGCGAAGCGGAGCATCCGATTAAATTTTATTTCTATGTGGACTATGAATCGTACGATAAGCTGCCTGAGGAGGAGCTGCGATTCCATGCCCAGTGGCACCGGGAAAATCCGACCGACGGGATCGCGGATCGCGGGGTGGATAACGCCTTCTACGAATTCGGCGGCAAGAATACGACGGGCAGCGGCAACTATGTCATTTTGAACGCGGTTGGGAAGGGCCATTACATCGGCTGCAACTTCAATGTCCATAACCTCCGCGATACGCGGGAATGGAACTGGTACGGCGAAGGAGACGACATGATCTTCATCGATGGGGAGCCATGGCCTCCGACTCTGCACGGCACGGGCATGGAGGATTATTTCAATACGGCCTGGTGTCCGCAGCAGGAGGTGTGTACCCCGTATCATGGCATCATTTTGGGCGGCGGCCCGAACTGGAGCGGAAAAATCTCCACGTACCGGTATCATATCCTGGATCCGATCATGTTCGATAGCAGCATTAAGGTCACGATCGAGCACGGTCATAACAATCATCGGAGCGACGATGTTTCCTCGACGGCGTACTGGTACCAGGCGGAACCCCATCGTTCCTTCCCGAAGCTGCCAAAGGTGGATAAACGCTTGCCTATGCCGGATACGAAGCCGCTCAATCCTGCAAGTTTGAATCAGATATTCGGTCATAACAATCCCTGATTTTCGCGGGTGGAATATGGGAATCCACAATCAGATCGGAAAGGGGAGATGAGCTTGAAATGGAAAAATGCCCTCTTCGCAGGCATCATTTTGCTGTTAAGCGGCTGCGCGGGGGGCAGCAAGGTGAATCCTCTGCTTGATGCGACAGACAAAAGCTTTTTATTAAAAGGCATGACCGGCGTGGAGCAGGTTTCGCAATTAACCGGGGAATCCTCCCCCAATCGTACCGATCAATACGCCGTGTACGGCACCGATCTGGGTTCCATGATGAATGACGGGGAACGAACTTACTTCGTGTTCGGGGATACGTTCGGCGAGAGGGCGCCTGATCAGACAGGCGGAGGGGGAAGCTATTGGCGCTCCAATACGATAGCCTATACAACGGACGCTCATCCGGCTGACGGTATCGCATTCGAGGGAATGATCACGGATGAATTCGGCACGGCGAAGGAACTGCTGCCTTCCGCCAAAATCGATTACGAAGAAATGACGAAAATTCCGACCCATGGCATTGCGGCAGGCGGCGCCTTGTATTTGTACTACATGTCGGTCAACCATTGGGGCGATCCGGGGAAGTGGGACGCCAATTACAGCAGCGTGGCCAAATCGACCGATAACGGTGAAACCTGGGAGCTGCAGGACCGGGTCCGTTGGCCGGGAGACAGCAATTTCATCCAGGTTAGCCCCTATAAGGTGGAGAATGAAGCAGGCGGTTCGGATATTTATTTTTGGGGGATTCCTTCGGGCCGCTTTGGCGGCGTTCAGCTTATGAAGGTGGGCGAGGAGCACATCGAGAATATGTCCGAGTACCGATATTACAGCGGATTGAACGATGACGGCAGTCCCAGGTGGAGCGCGGATATGAAGGATGCCAGGTATGTGGTGGATGACACCGTCGGCGAGCTGTCCGTAGTGTGGAATTCTTATCTGGAACGCTGGCTGATGACCTATTTGAAGGAAGGCCAAGGGGTTGTCTTACGTGAAGGCATGACGCCTTGGGGGCCATGGGGCGAGCCCCTGGATTTGGTCCGAGCCGAGGATTATCCGGGGCTATACGGGCCCTATATGAACGATCGGTATACGGAGAATGACGGGCAGACGATCTATTTCACATTGTCTTTATGGGATCCCTACAATGTTTTCTGGTTTAAGGCTTCGCTCGAAAAGTGAGGCGCGGATTCCAAGAATGATCGGTTTAAATGCGGACCAGCGTTTAAATAGTTTGATCCATTATAAGGAGGGTTCATGATGCAGAAAAAAACCATCGGCTTCAAATCCTGGCCTGTTCTGTTCTCCGTTGTTCTTGTTCTGGCGATGCTCGTTACGGGCTGCGGCGGACGATCTGGCGGTCCCGGAGGAGGAGCTTTAAGCAATCCACCGGAAAATGAAAGCGCAAACAACGGAAATGAAGCCAGCGGCAAGGTTGTGATCGATTTCTGGGCGCAAAAATTCGAGGATACCACCGATGCCTGGTTCAAGAAATGGGTCGCCGAGTTCAATAAATCCCAGAGCGAGGTTGAAGTGAAGCTGACCATCGTTCCGGCCGACGCCTGGGACCAGAAGATGAAAGCAGCGCAGGCCGCAGGCAAGGCACCGGACATCCGAACGATCAACTACGGCAATGTGGCCAATGCGGCAAAAACGGGTCAACTGATGGCCCTGAACGATTTAATGGAGCCTTCAGCCTTCGATGATTTGTACGACAACATGAAGGACTTCGTATCCGTTAACGGTCAGTACTATGCTTATCCGAAGCTGGTTGAGCCGTCTGCCGTGATGTTCTATCGGAAGGATATGTTCCAGGAAGCCGGGCTTGACCCCAATCAGCCGCCGAAAACATGGGCTGAGCTTCTGGATGCGGCCCAGAAGCTGACCAAGAAAGGCGTGTTCGGCTTATCGATTGCGCAAACTGCGCCGGATCTGGGCTGGTCGAGCTGGGGGCTGCAGTATAACGGGGCAGGTCATCTGGCGGTTACGGAGGACTGGTCCCAAGCGGACGTGAACAATGACGGTTACAAGGCCGTTTTGGACTTTTACCAAAAAGCGTACCAGTCCGGTGTCATGCCGAAGCAGGCGTTGGCCGGATATGCGGACATCAAGCCTTTCGGCGAAGGCAAGATCGCCATCCAGATTTGCGGTTCCTGGGCGATCGGTCAGCTTCGCAACACCTATAAAGACTTGGTGGATAAGGTAGGGATTGCGCCGATGGCATCGATGGACGGCGATTTGACGAAGCCGACGGCAACGCTCGGCGGCTGGTCGTTGGCGGTGGACGGCAAATCCGAGCATCCGCAGGAATCGGCCGATTTCATCTCCTATTTGCTCGCAGGCGACCCGAACATCATGATCGATTTTTTCAAGACGTCCCAGTTCTCCAAGTTCTCCCCGCGCAAATCCGTGGACGAAGCGATGAAATCCGATCCGGATGCATCCAAGGATGAATGGCGTGCACTCGTATCCGAGCGGATCATTCCGCATTCGCAGGCTGAGCCGGTCTATCCGTGGGACATCAGCTTCGCGCTCGCCACGTCCATCGAGTCCGCCATGAAGGGTACTTCGGTGGATAAGGCGCTGGCGAAGGCAGAGAAAGACATTAACGATTTCATCGCGAAGAATAAACTTGCCGGTACGAATCCGAAAAAATAGTGTTGGCAGCCGTCCGGAAATCCGGTTTTCGAAATGTTATTTTCGGATGGCTGCTTCATCCTTGGCCAATGGTGGTGACGCTACATGTTCAAGAAAAATTATCGGCAGGACAACGGCGTGGCTTACATGCTGCTCGCTCCCATCGTCATCCTGCTGACCGTCTTTGTCATCATTCCGTTCTTCTATGCACTGCGGGTGAGCTTCTATAATTGGAGTTTCTATCAGGATTCCACCTTTGTGGGCTTGCAGAATTTCTATATGGTGCTGACCGATGACCTCTTTCTCCAATCCATCTGGGTAGGGCTTAAGTTCGCGCTGATGGTCGTTCCGACGATGCTGATTCTCTCGTTTCTGTTCGCGAACATCATTAAGAATCTGGGCTCCGGTTTCGCAAGCGTTGTTAAGACTTCCGTCTACATTCCCACCATTATTTCCGGAATCGTGGCGTCGGTCATCTTTGTCTTCATCTTCGATTATGCCGGAGGCCTGGCCAATTACATCATCGGGCTGTTCGGATCGGAGCCGAAAGCCTGGCTTGCCGACGTGGCAACGGCGCTGCCGAGCATCGCGGCTCCAGCCGTGTGGCTGGGCTTCGGACTCACGACGCTCATCATGCTGGCAGGCCTCCACGATATCCCAAAAAGTTACTATGAGGCTGCCGAACTCGAGGGGGCGGGCACCTTCGTTCGCATGTGGTACATCACGATTCCGCTCATGCGCAATGTGATCCTGTATCTGCTCGTAACCGGATTTACGGCGCAAATCTCCCAGTTCGAGCTGTCCCTCGTCATGACGGGCGGCGGCCCGCTCAGCGAGACCACGACGCCGAACCTCTACATCCTGAACCACTTCCGAAACGACGTCATGGTCGGCAACTCCATTGCGGCATCGCTGCTGTTGTTTGTGGTCCTTGGCAGTATTTCGGCCATTATCTTCAGAGTACTGAATTCGGAAAAAGCGATCGACGGATAAGAAGGCAGGAGGATAACATGATGAAATCGTTAAACGGGGTCCAAAAAACATTGATGACGCTCTTGACCGGACTGGTGACGATCATGGCGCTGTTCCCGCTGCTCTGGGTCATCATTGCCGGTTTCAAAGATAAGGCGGAGGTGCTTGCAACGCCGTTCCGTTTCTTCCCGAAGAAATGGATGGTTCAGAATTACACGGATATTCTGAGCGACGCGACCTTCATTCAATCGATGCTGGTCACATTCGGAGGCGCCGTTCTCTTCGCGGCGCTGAGCTTGGCCGTGAACGCCACCGCGGCTTACGTCTTCGCCAGGCTGGAATTCCGGTTCAAGTCGATGTTGTGGGTTTATGTCATCGTCACCATGTTCATTCCAGGCATGGCCATTCTGCTGACCTCCTTCATTGTGGTGAATGAGATGGGAATGCTCGATACGCTGGCGGTGCTCGTATTGCCCGGCATTGCTTCCGCGGGTCATATGTTCTTCATCCGCCAATTCTACCTGAATATTCCGATGGCGCTGGAAGAGGCGGCGCTGATTGACGGAGCGGGAAGGATCAAGATTTTTACGCATATCTTCATTCCGATGTCGTTTCCGGTCTTCGTCATCGTGGGCATAGGCTCCTATTTGGCCTATTGGAACTCCTTCGTATGGCCGACGATGACGATCACCAACCCGGAGCTCTTTCAAATCATGCAATATTTATACACCTTCCGTTCCGAACGGGCAACCGAAATGGGCATGCTGATGGCCGGATCGGCGCTTTCCTGCCTGCCGACCATTATCTTGTTCCTCTTCTTCCAGAAGCACATCATTTCAGGAATCAAAATCTCCGGTTTGAAGTAACATTCTAAGCCAACAGGTGGAGGTGGAGCATGATTATACTTGAGAACAGGTATATCCGGCTGGAAATCAGCGAGGTTGACGGCACGGTTCGAGGCATTCGCGATAACGTTAGAGGAATCGGGCTTATCGCGGATACGGGCACGGCGGATCCATTTCGCTTGGAGACGGACGCGGGTTTCAGCAGCTCCTTTCAGAACTTCGGATGGAGCAGGGAAAATACGGAAGACGGGACAGATCAGGTTCGGTTGAGCTGGGACACGCAGGAAGGTATGATCGTCACGGCTTCCGTAAAGCTCGCAGAAGAAGCGGATTGCATTGAATTCCGATGCGCAGCAGAGAACCATTCGGGGACCCGATTGCTGAGCCTGGAATATCCGGTTATTCCGAATTTGACCTCGATCACGGAGCACGGCGAGGAGGATTATATCGCCCATTCCTTTGCAACCGGCTTTGAGGTCAACAACCCGATGAAGGTATTTGAAACGGACGGAATCGGATTTCGTTTCATGCCGTATCCGGAGAGCTTCTCCGGGGCAACGATGCAGTTTTTTGCCTATTACGGCAAAGACAGGGGCGGGCTGCAACTCGCTGCCCTGGACGGCGAGGGCCATCCGAAATGGCTCAATTTCTTCAAGAACGGGAACGGCTTGCTGGAAGCCTCCGTGATCCACGGCTGCAGTGATATGGGACCCGGCAAGGGGATCAAGCCGCATTATCCGGTGCAAGTGTCGATTCTGTCAGGAAGCGGCTGGTACGAAGCCGCTGACCGTTACAAGTGCTGGGCCGTGCAACAGAAGTGGTGTAGACGCGGCAATCTTTCGGAGAGGGCTGCGAAGGAAGGCAGTCCATGGCTGCATGAGGATATGGGCGCGGTAACCTTCGGTATCAATGCGGGATCGGATCGTACGGCATGGATACAAAAATACCATGACAGCATCGGAACGCCGATGCTCCACATCCTGGGCCCCGATTGGACGCATCGGCCGCAAACCTTCGGCAGCGGCGTGCCGGGGGGATATGATGATTGGTTTCCGACCCGCTTCAACCCGGAAAACATCGCTCTGATTCGAAAGCTGGGCCATCGCTTCGCTCCGTTCGAATTCGATTACCTTTATCATTTTGACGGAGCCGACGGAGAGCTTGGCAGAGCAGCCGAGCAGAAGTTTCCCGAGCTGAAAAAAAGCGTGGATGCTTACCGCTTTCCGTTCCTTTGTCCGGCGCATCCGTACACCCACGATTTTCATGTGAGACGGGATACGGCACTGCAGCAGAGCGATGACATCGATTCGATCTACTACGATATCTCCGCCAACAACATTCTGAAGATCTGCATGGATGACAGCCACGGTCATCCGGTCGGAGCCGGCAGCATCATTGAGGAGGCCTACCGGCGGAACTATGCGGATACGAAGGCGGCCATGTGCGAAACAGCCGGACGCTATATCCCCATGGGTACCGAGATGATGAATGAAACGATGCTGGATCTGATCGACTACTATCAAACCCGGGCAGGGGGGCAGCCGGCGGCGCCGCTCGAAGGATGGCCGATCCGGGAGCTGCTCAAAACAGGTGCGGCCTATCTCATCCCGATGTTCACTTACGTATATCACGAGTACGGCGCGCTGAGATTGGACGGCTGGGGCAAGCTGACCGAGGAAATCGGGGAGCTTTACTATTTTACGGTAGCACGCACGTATCTCTGGGGCGGCCTGTACGAATTGAATTACGAGTACAGTCCGATGGAGGCGCTGGACGGCAACGAAAATACCGCGGAGGAGCATTATTATCCGTTTGAACCGCGCGGGTATGCCTTCTCGGCGAACAGGGCTGATTACTTGGCTCTGTATGCACGGCTGCGAATCGGTGCCGCGAAGCCGTATTGGTCGTATGGCACGATGCTTCGGCCGCTCTCCTTCGACGTTCCTATGACGCCGATGAAGTGGTTTCATTACAACCACGGCAAGGATACGCCGGAATATAACAACTCGGGAGAACTGCTGACCGACGCCGTTATCCACTCGGCATGGCAGAATGATCAAAGGGATGTCGGCTTGTTCTTTGCGAATGTGACCGGAGAGGAGCAGACGATACGCTTCGAGCTCCGTCCGGAAGACTACGGAAAGACGACCGTGACCGGGCAGCTGTACACGAAAGCGGGAGAGCCGGCCATTGATTGCACCATGGAACAAGGCGGATTGCGTTTGCTTAAGCTTCCGGCACGAAGCATAGCGATGTTGGAATTGACTTCGCCTTAACTTGGCACAATGACGCGGTTTTCTAAGGCGGACGATGATAGAAATTGGGGCGGCAACGTCGACAATTGGATCAGATTGACGATTTCAGCCTGTTAAAGAATGGACGACGTGTCGCTGGCGGGGGATTTCTTGCCGGAATACGAGCAGAATGGAGGACTTATGGCACAATTACCGGACGCTTATGTAAAGCGGTGGGATTATGACCAATTAGGGAGTGCAGCTCCCAAGCTGAGTCTTAAACAAATCGATAAAGGCACTTATCACTGCATAATGACATTTGAGCTGGATCAGGAGACACGACAGGATGATTGGCAGCTGCGCCTGGAGCCTGCGTTCCAGCCGTATTTTCACTGGGCTCCTCATATAACGCCGACTTCCCGGCATGTGATGGATCAGCACTGCTTTCGGTCGCCTGCCCTCATTGCTCATGACGGCACCAGACTGCTCATACTGATACCGGATCTGGATCTGATCGCGAAGGATGCGGACGCTCGTTGGTACTTGGGTCTGGATGCTCCGAACAACCAATTCGTCTTGGGAATGAGCCGGACCCGTGTGAGTGATCACGTGCTGTTTGAGAAGGTGGAGGGTGCTGCTTATTCGCCCGGAACGTTCTGCATCGGCTTCTACCTCATGACGTTGGAGGATGATCAAGCTGCATTGAACCCCTGGCGGCCAGTGCTGCAATTTTTATGGGAGCGATGGGGTCACTCCCGACTCCGTCAGGGCATCGATGACAGAGCTCCTCTCGAACACTATGTAAAACACGCGTACGACTGGGCTTTTCGCCATTGGAAAGACACGGTGTGGCAGGAATTCGAATGGAACGGACTGAGGGTCGGGGCTCCCGTATTCATTGCCGACGTGAGTCAAAGCCCGAATTATCCTGGCGTTCCGAACGAACGGGAAAGCCGATCGATCTGGAACCAAGCGTGGTTCAGCTCCCTTCGTTCGGCGCAAGGCATCTATCGTTACGGTAAGAAACAGGATGATCCGGAACTGGTTCGCAAGGCCAGGCTCATGAAAGAGCTGGCTCTTGCTGCTCCGCAGCGAAGCGGGTTCTTTCCCGCCGTTATTGCGACGGAGATGAAGCGGGTGATGGTGGAGGGACAGGAAGTTAACCGGTCCGGTAGTTGGGACCATGCCTTCTGGGGGAATTCCAATCGCAATCCGGCCGATCCTTGGGGTTCGATCGCGGAAGCGCCTTACCATGTGCTGGACATGAGCTGGACGGCGCTGCTCATGCTTCGCTGGCATGATGAAATCGAGCCGGATCCAAGGCTCATGGAATACGCCGTACGCTATGCGGATGCGCTTCTGGCTCTTCAGGACGAGAAAGGCTATTTTCCGGCCTGGCTTGACCAAGAGACGTTAGCGCCGCTGGATATTCTTCGAGAGTCTCCGGAGACTTCGCTCTCCGTCACGTTTTTGCTGAAGCTGCACGACATGCGGCCGGATCCCACATATCTGGAAACGGCAGTAAGGGCGCTGGAGGTTGTCGTCAACGAGATCGTGCCGTCCGGCAGATGGGAGGATTTCGAGACGTATTGGTCCTGCTGCTCCTATGGCCGCGAAGAGCTCCCCGGCTGCAAGGTGGTTAGGAATAACATGTTCAAGCAGTGCAATTTCTCCATGTTCTGGACGGCGGAGGCCTTATTTCAGATGTACAAGACGACCGGCGAGATGCGATATCTGACATTCGGCACACGTGTGCTGGATGAAATGCTGATGACGCAAGCCTCCTGGCAGCCTCCCTATCTGTATGTTGACGTATTGGGCGGATTCGGCGTCATGAACTGCGACGGGGAGTGGAATGATGCGAGGCAAAGCCTGTTTGCCGAGCTGATCCTTCAATATGGCGTGGAATTGGACCAGCCGGAATATATTGAACGCGGTGTTGCCGCATTGCAGGCCTCTTTTGCCATGATGTATTGCCCCGAGAATATAAAAACAAAACAGCAGTGGGAACGGGCGTATCCTTTCTTTAACGAGAAGGATTACGGCTTCATGATGGAGAATTACGGTCATGACGGCGATGTAGGTGAGGACGGGCGGGGCATGGGGACTTTCACCATTTTTGATTGGGGGAACGGCGCGGCCGCCGAAGCTTACCTGCGGATCAAGGCCCATCTGGGTCAGACGTTGAAAGACCGGTACGGATACGATATCACACATTAAAGGAGCGATTACGGATGATGAACTTTAACGGGCTCAACATGCATCTCGGAAACTTATCCAAGCTGTCTAATGCGCAGACGAGATCCATCAGCGCGGAGAATTTTACCGGCGAGAAAGGAAAAGGGGGCATGGCGACGGACGGCACGGGTGCAGCGGCTTCCAGGGATCTGGGCGCGGGCTGGAAAGTGTCTCCTTCCGTGGAGATTATGCCGGGAGAAACCTTTACTATGGGTGACATTCAAGGCCCTGGGGCCATTCAGCATATTTGGCTGACCTGTCATCCGTCGCTGTGGCGCAATATGATTATCCGCATGTATTGGGACGAAGAGCAGGACCCTTCGGTTGAGGTTCCGGTAGGTGATTTGTTCTGTAACGGGTGGGGTGAACGAAGCGATGTCAATTCGATTCCGGTTGCTGTCAATCCGGCCGGCGGCATGAACAGCTACTGGCAGATGCCTTTTCGCAAGCAAGCCCGATTGACGATGGAGAATCGCGCGCCGGAAAAGGCGGTCCTTTACTACCAAATCGACTATACCCTGACGGACATCCCCGAAGACGAGGCTTATTTCCATGCACAGTGGCGGAGAACGAATCCCGTTCCTTATAAGGACGTTTACACGATCCTGGATGGCGTGAAGGGACAGGGGCACTATGTAGGGACTTACCTAGCCTGGCAGGTGAACAACAGCGGCTGGTGGGGCGAAGGGGAGATCAAGTTTTATATGGACGGGGACCAGGATTACCCGACCATCTGCGGTACGGGAACGGAGGATTATTTCGGCGGAGCTTGGAACTGGGAACAGCCGATCGGTACGTACCGAACCTACTCGACGCCTTATCTGGGGATGCACCAAGTGCTGAAGCCGGACGGATTATATCGTAGCCAGCAGCGCTTCGGCATGTATCGATGGCATGTCATGGATCCGATCCGCTTCCAAAGCGATCTTCGCGTCACGATCCAGGATCTCGGCTGGAGGTCAGGAGGCAGATACCTGCCGCAGCAGAGCGATATTGCATCGACGGCCTTCTGGTATCAGGCGGAGCCCCATGCGCCATTCCCGGAACTCCCGGATAACGATGAGCGGGAGGTTATATAAGCAGGCGCTATTGCTTAGCTTCCGGTATGGTGATAGTGTGAAGCCATGGACCCTGTTGCATCTGCTTGTCGGTTTCATGGTCGTTAATGGAGGATAGGATGGACAAACATACAATTTATACCATTGCAGATCGGGTAGGCGTATCTCCTTCCACGGTGTCCAGAGCCTTGTCGGGGAGAGGTTACTGCAGTCCCAAGACGAAGAGCAAAATTCTGGCGGCTGCGCAAGAAATGAACTATGCGCCCGATCATGCAGCGAAGATGCTGAAAATGAGGCAAACCAATAAAATCATTTTTGCCGTTCCGGATATATGCAACCCTTTCTATTTCGATATGATCAACGGCATCAATCAGGTGCTGGAGGAGCATGATTACCTGATGATTCTGTTCTACACCAAGCACAGGCTCCAGGAGGAGATGAAGGCGATCCAGACGCTTCGGGAAAACGTCGCCGACGGCATGATCATGGTGTCTTTCGATTTTGGAGAAGAAAATATCGGGGCTATCAATGCGCTGCAGGCTCCGGTCGTGCTGACGAATAAATACGTGTCGCCGGATGGCAGCGACCGCTTCGATTACGTATATGTGGATACGTATGACGGAATCAAGCAAAGCACGGAGCATCTGATCAAGCAAGGCCTGCGCAGCATCGCCTATGTCGGCGGTAATCTCAGCGAGCAGACCGGCCATGAGCGGTTCTGCGGGTATCGGGATGCCATGCTGGAGGCAGGAATCCCCTTGATTCCTCGTTTTATCGCCGAATCCGACTATACGGAAAGCGGCGGTTACGCGATGGCGAAAGCGTGGCTGCAAGGGCCCGACCACCCGGAGGGCATCGTTGCCGCGAACGATCTAATGGCGATCGGCGTCATGAAAGCTTGCGAAGAAGCCGGATTAAAAATTCCCCATGACGTTGCCGTTGTGGGCATGGATAATCTGGACATTGCCTCCCGCGTATATCCCAAGTTGACGTCCGTTGCTTTGCAGCAGGAGGAAATCGGCCGCAAAGCGGCCCAGATCCTGATGGATCGCATAATGGGAATTCCGAGGGAGGAGCGGGCCGTGAAATTGATGCCGCAGATGGTCGTGCGCGATTCCAGCGTAAAGATATGAAGCGAGGATGGAGTATAATGGGATGTTTCCGAATGAACATGGACGTCATGATAAAGGCTCCATCATGAACTAGCATGCTTGCGTTGAATATGGTGTTGAACCGTTCCTAGCAGTACAACTGCCAAGAGAACGGTTCTTTTTTTTGTTGTAAGGAAATTATCTTTGGTGGGGAAGTCCCCAACCTTCGCGCTTGCGTGATCGGGTTGGGGACTTTGTTGTGGATCAAGGATTTTTAGGATCATAGCGAACTGAGAAGCGGAGGTGTTCGCTGTAAGGGTAATAATTATTACTCTTCAGGGTAAATTTTGATTGACTATTAAAGTAATTTAAAATACTCTATAAAGTAACAAGGAGGTTCGCATTGAAAAAGTCCAATCGAATCATGGTTGTTGTGAAGGGAGAGAAACGGATGTCAACAATCCATAGTCTTCAACCGGATATTCACACGCTTCACGGATTTTTTAGCAAGGAGCTGGAACCGGCCCTGTATATTCAGTCCGGGGATACCGTGGTGTATCGAACCTTGGATGCGGGATGGGGACTTGCGAAGCGCTCTGCTCCGGGAGCGCCGAGAACGAAGTTTACGGAGCGTGCGCCGGAGCGGGTGGAGAAGCAGTTCGGGCATGCCTTATTGGGTCCCGTGCATATCCAAGGGGCTCAACCGGGGCATACCTTGGAGGTTCAGATCAACGAGGTCGTTCCCGGGCCGTGGGGTTGGACCTCTGCCGGAGGGTTTCCAAGCTATTGGAACGAGAAGCTGGGCATGACCGATACCCAGGAAATGACATTGGACTTTGAATTGGATGCCAAAACAATGACTGGCAGGAGTCAGTTCGAAAATTTCAAGTATAGCGTCGGACTGAAGCCATTCATGGGGATTATGGGCATGCCGCCGGAGGAAGAAGGTCAGCATACGACTTTTGTGCCGCGCCCTTATGGAGGAAATCTCGATTGCAAAGAATTAACCGCCGGGAGCACCTTGTATCTGCCGATTCCGGTAGATGGCGGGCTGTTCTCAACAGGGGATGGACATGCGGCTCAAGGCGACGGCGAAGTTAGCGGTCCCGCTTTGGAATGTCCCATGGAGAAGGTGAGCCTAACCTTTCATGTCCGTGACGACATGCCCATTAAGATGCCCAGAGCAAAGACGAGTATCGGTTGGCTAACGATGGGATTCCACGAGGACCTGGACGAAGCGATGTGGATGGCCTTGAGCGGGATGCTGGATCTCATGACAGAGCTTTATTCCATTTCGAGAACGGAGGCGTACGCATACGCCACCTTGACGGTGGATCTGAGAGTAACCCAGATCGTGAATATCCTGAAGGGTGTGCATGCATTTTTGCCTTTTGGCGCGTTGAGGTGAAAGAATGCACCAAGTGTTGGCTCAGCGACTGAAAAGGGAGATATCCCGATGATTAAACTTCATATTTTAAATGTCGATTTTATAGGAGGGCTCATGCATGCAGTTATACGAAACGATGGTCAATAACCATGGGGTACATATTCATGTGACGGAGGTACATCGGGAACTTAGGAATGAACAAAGCTCACTGGTTATCATCCCGGGCCTTTCCGAGTCGGCCGAGGATTATATCGACATTATGGAAAAAATGGTAACGCTGTCGCCCAGGCATATCGTTGTCATTACGCTCCGAGGCCGTGGCCAAAGTGATTCTCCTGATTCGGGATACACGCTTGAGAATCATATCAGCGATCTGGATGCGGCCATTCACCATCTTGAACTGGAACAGTTCGTACTCATGGGGTACTCACGAGGGGTAGCCTATCAATTAGGTTATGCCATTCGGAACCCGAAACGCATTGAAGGTCTGATCATCGGAGACTATCCGGCGATACATACCCAGCTGCCAGCGGGATGGGAGGATTTCTTTGCAACGCTGCCGCCTTGGAGAGGGAAGAAGCTATTCGACCGGATGAAACCATCGGCCCTGCATGCCCTGCAGAAGGATTCCGCGAAGGTAGAATTTTGGAGCGACCTGTCCCGATTCACATGCCCTGTTCTCATTATACGTGGCGTAAAACCTAATCCCGGGTTATCATTAGAAGCAGTGGAACAATATAAGCTATCGCTGCCTCAGGCACGAATCGTGGAATTCGAGCAGCATGATCATAATATTTTCGAACCGGATGCGGACGAGTTTGTTCGCACCGCAGACTCTTTTCTGAGAGAGATTAAGAAGAAATCAATAAACTATCACAAAAAGGGTGTACGGACTTGGACAATCTGAAGCTGAATGTATCACTATTACGACAAAGGGTTCCGAACCTCACCAGCGCGGCCAAATCCGTTGGATTGCGGCCCGCCACGGTTTCCAATCTATGTACGGGAAAAATACCCGTAGGCCGGGCGGAAGTTCGCACCATTGCCGCGCTGGCAGCCTTGGCGAAATGCAGCCTTGACGAACTGATCCTGCGCGGGGAAAGCGTGGAGATGATCGAAACGGGCATTAAGCCTCTTGATCTATTCGCTCCTCTGGCAAAAGGCGGTACCGTCGGGCTGGTAGCTCGTCCCGGTATGGGGCAGCTGGTGCTGCTCGGGGAGTTGTTTCATCACTTCAAGCAGGAAGGGTATATGACGATTCTCCTGAAGCCGGAAGGGAACTACCCGGAGCTGCAGGATATGCTGAATGACGTAGAGCGGGTTGCTTCTTCAATAGAAGAAATCTATTCTATCGTATCGCATGCGAATACCGATAAAGAAATTGTGTTTGCCGCGGATCGGGAGCATGTCTTAACCGGCAAAATCTATGATCTTCAGGAACGTTTTCAACAGGAAGGCATGCAGCAGATCACGACTTTTCTTGTGGACCTCAAAGGTGCGGTTGTTGATGAAGACATGCCTTATGGGCCACTGGAGACGCTGTGGTATTTCGATGCCGATCTGGCGGCAAGACATCTGTTTCCTGCCGTGAACCCCTTATATTCCACCTCTTCCGTATTAGAAGGCGTTCATCTGGATCAGGCTCACTTAGCGGTCCAACAGCGGGCCCAGAAGCTGCTTCGCCGCTATCGGGAGCTGCGTTCGCTGGTTCAAGTACGAGGATTGGAGGCCATTCCGTCATCCGAAATGGAGGTTTATGAGCGGGGAGAACGGCTCGAAGCTTATCTAACGCAGCCTTTTTACGTTGCTGAAGCTTATACCGGACTGCCAGGCGAGCGTGTCCACTTGCAAGAGGCGCTGCATGACGTGCAAGCCATATTGAACGGCAGCATGGATCATCGAACGGTGGAGAGTTTATCCTGGATCGGGACAATAAAATAAGAAGTTAGTTGACCAAAGCTGAATTCCCTAAGTTTGTTCATCGGGAATATCGGCTTTTTTACATGATTTTGCATAATATAATCCGTACGTCCCATAGCTGATACGCAAAGGTCAGTATATAATATGTGCTAGTTTGTACCGTACAGATGGCAAGAAGTGTATTTAACAACTGAAACTCTGCTGACTCCGTACGGACACGAAACTATATATACATAAGGGAGAAATGGACATGAAAAGAAAAGGTTGGCTAATCGCATTTGCAGCGGCATTATTGTTAACGCTTATCGTAGTACCGGTTCAGCAGTCTTTTAGCGCAGAGGGCAATCCGACGGCAACGGCCATTACGCAGAGCGCCCTGAACAATCAGTTCCACTTGGATCACGTCGTGAAGATTTACGTGCCTTCCACCGTAAAGGGGGATATTCCCATCACGGATGCGGCTCACCAGAAGTTTGTCGATCAAGCGTTGACGAAGCTGTCCGGCTGGTTTGGCGGGGCAACGGCAATACCGGGCGAAGGGGCTTGGGTGGATAACAACAAAACCTTGATCAAGGAAAAAGTAACCATCGTGTACGCTTTTGCCGAGAAACTCGACAAGGATTCGCTCAATCAAGTGGTGGACTATGCGAAGAAGCTCAAGGATGATCTTTCGCAATCTGCCATTTCGCTTGAGGTTGACGGTAAACTGTATTTCATTGAATAGCAGTCTCCGATCCATGAAGTGATCATAGGGGAGGTCTCCCAGCTGTCTGTTGTATGGCAGAAGAGGGAGACGTCCTCTTTATTTTGTGTGGACTTGTTAGTAGAGAAACCTCCACAGATAAAAAGTGGCGTAGGATTCCCAGTTCGCCCATCCTGCGGACAGCTCCAGAATCTCCCTCTTCGTCGGCTTCGCCTCTAGGCCTAGCAGATGTTTGATGGCATTATGCAGTCCCACATCATCGATGGGAAAAGCCGCCGGCATTCGCAAACAGCGCATCAGCACATAATTGGCCGTCCACGGCCCGATGCCGCGGATGCCGACCAGTTGTTTCTCCGCTTTCTTTAAGCTGCCAGCTTCCAGCAGCAGTTCTTTCGTTAATTTTCCATCCGTCATAAGCCCAGCTACTCCGAGGAGATACTCGCATTTTTTCACGGTCATCCGAAGTCCACCAAGATCTTCAACACGCAGCGGCGCGATGTCCTCAGGCCTTGGAAACATCAAGTAAACCTCGCCTTCACACTCGAAACGTCTGCCGAAGGCCTCGACGAAACGCCTTTTTAGCGTATACGCGTAAGCCAGGTTAATCTGCTGTCCCAGAATGCCCCAGCATAAAGCCTCGAACAGATCCGGAATGCCCATGTTGCGAAGCCCGTAGAAGGACTGGACGGCTTGACTGAGCAGGGGATCGGTCTCGGCCATCGAATAGAACGGCACTAAATCGGTGTTTAGATCGAACCAGTCCCGGACATAAATGGCTACCTCCGCCCGCTTGCTTGGTTCGGTCGGGGTGGTATTCCCCAAAAATCGAACCAGAATCGCGTGCTCTTGATTCCTGGCGCTGACTTCGATCACGGCAACGTCATCTTCAAGCGCGATCGCCCGGTAGATGCTGTCGTTCCGAATCGTAAAGAGACATTCATTCGGCGATCTTTGCAAATAATTGAGGTTCTCCTGAAAGCTGAATTCCTTCGGCACGAATAGCTTTAGCGTATGGATATGATCCTCCCAGCTGTCCTTGGGAAGCCGTTGTTGTTGTTCCATGGTATACGGCTTGTCGCCGCGATTGTGGTCCTGTTCATGCATGATCATCGTTTCCTTTCGTTCCTGATCTACTCTATACTAGTTGTACCATAAACGCGGACCTCATAATTTTGTTATCTTGCTCTTATATTCCAAAAAGCGTACAACCGGATCTTCCTGTGGTTATAATGTTAGCGGAGGTGAGGAAACGTGGCAAACCGGATACAACCGACCGAAGCCCAGTGGAAAGCCATTATCGACAATGACAAGGACAGTGACGGCCAATTTTTCTACGCGGTGCAGACGACGAAAATCTTCTGCAGGCCATCCTGCAAATCCAGGCCCCCGAAGTTTGAAAATGTGCGCGTGTTTCGAACCGCGGATGAAGCGAGGGCCGAACGCTTCCGGCCATGCAAAAGGTGCAAGCCGACCGGCGAGCGCCTGCCGGACCACGAATGGATCGAACTCGTTGCCGAGTATATCGATGCGCATTATACGGATCATTTGACGCTGGATGTCTTGGCGGATGTAAGCCACGGCAGTCCGTACCATCTGCACCGGATTTTTAAGCGGGTCAAAGGGCAGACTCCGATGGAATACATTCAGGATTACCGGATCGGCAAGGCCAAAGAGCTTCTTGCGAATACCAGCCTGGCTATTTCGGATGTCGGCCATCAAGTGGGCATCGAGAACACGGCTTATTTTATCACGCTGTTTAAGAAGAAGACGGGAATGACCCCCCTAAGCTATCGAGGGCAATATATGAACAATACGAGTGCGGAGGTGCATAATCATGAATTCTAATCATTCGATCATTAGCTGGACACGATTGCGGCATGAGGACTGGAACATATATATCGCGGCCACGCCGCAAGGTTTATGCTACATCGGATCACCGGATAAACCGTTTAAAGAGCTGGAGGAATGGGTGAACGCGAAATTTCCTGGCTGTGAACTATTCCAGAATGATGAGGGCATGCAGCCATATGCCGCCGAGCTGGCGGACTATTTACAGGGGAAACGGGAACGGTTTGAGTTCGCAATGGATTACAAGGGTACCGATTTCCAGATGGCGGTATGGAATGCACTGTGCCAGATCCCGTATGGACAAACCTTCACGTATTCTGACATTGCGCATCAGATCGGCAAGCCGGCGGCTATGCGTGCTGTTGGTACAGCTATCGGGGCGAACCCGCTGCTTATCACCGTGCCTTGTCATCGGGTAATCGGCAAAAGCGGCGCATTGACGGGATATCGCGGGGGACTTGAAATGAAAACAAGATTGCTGCAATTGGAGCGAATGAACGTCTCCGTGAGGGAGACGAAGGAGTATGCCTAATCCTTTGCTGCAGCGCATAAAGAATCTGGATTGGCCTGCCGTACAGGCAGCTTTGGATGAACAGGGATATGCGGTCATTCCCAAGCTGCTCTTGCCCGAGGAATGCGCAGAGATCATAGGCACGTATACGGAAGAGCAGCGTTTTCGCAGCACGATCCAAATGGCCAGGCACCGGTTCGGACTGGGGGAGTACAAATATTATCAGGCGCCGCTTCCCGAAACGCTGCAGCAGCTTCGGGAAGGCTTGTATCCTGAACTTGCGCTGACGGCGAACCGCTGGTTGAACCGGCTAGGGCATGAAGAGAAGTATCCGGCAAGTCTGGATGAGTTTCTGGGGATGTGTCATGCTCAAGGTCAGGAGCGGTCAACGCCGCTGATTTTAAAATATGAACAAGGCGGATATAATTGCCTGCATCAGGATTTGTACGGGGATGAGTTCTTTCCGTTCCAAGCGGTCTTTGTCCTGAATGATAAGGAAGTCGATTACACGGGCGGGGAGTTTCTGCTGGTGGAGCAGCGGCCGCGGGCACAGAGCCGGGGACATGCGATCGCCTTGGATCAGGGAGCGGGACTGATCTTTCCGACCAACCATCGTCCGGTGCAGGGAACAAGGGGATATTACCGGACTACGCTCCGGCATGGCGTCAGCACGGTCACGTCGGGGACAAGATACAGCTTGGGAATTATTTTTCATGACGCGAAGTAAAGGAGCTGGGTGCGCATTCACTCATTCGTTATGAGAGGAGGGAAGTCGTATAATAGAAGAAAGTATAGGAATGAGGTGTCCCAGGTGAAACATGAAGTGCTTTATAAAACGCCGAAGACCCTGCTCAATAAAGGAACCGGCTTCCTGAATGGATACAGCCATACCTTGAATCCGTATACAGGCTGTACCTTCGCTTGCTCCTACTGCTACGTCCGGCAAATGCCGGTTTCGATATTCCGAAATCAGGAATGGGGGAGTTGGGTTGACGTTAAGCTCGAATCTGCTGCCATTCTGCGTAAAGAACTGAAGCGTGCCAAGTCCAAGGGGCCCGTCACGATCTTCATGTCATCCAGTACCGATCCCTATCAGCCGATTGAGGCCAAGGAAGAAGTGACCCGTGCCTTGCTGGAGGCCATGGTAAGCGAGCCGCCGGATTTCCTGCTGGTGCAGACTCGCAGTCCGTTGGTCCGACGGGATATCGATTTGCTGCAGCAGTTAGGAGCGCGCGTGCGGGTAAGCATGACGGTCGAGACCGATCGAGAGGATATTCGCAAGCATTTTACGCCTTCCGCTCCGCCGATCCAAGCCAGATTGAAAACCCTTGAGCTGCTGAGAAACGCAGGAATACCGACGCAAGCAGCGGTTGCTCCCGTCCTTCCAAGCACGGAGGCATTTCCTCAGATCCTCAAACCGCTCGTCAATCGCGTGTGCATCGACGATTATTTCATGGGGGACGGCAGCGGAGGCAAACGTACGAAACGGCTGCCCGTTCAGGCGTTGTATGAGGAGCTTGGTCTGGAAGAATGGTATGATCCCGCCGCCTATCAGGTGGTGTACGATCGATTCAGCAGGGCGTTTCCGGAAGAGCAGCTATTTGTCAGTCAGAAGGGTTTTGAACCTTAAACGGTAGATAGCTCGTCTAGCAGATGAGCGCTTGCTGTTTGGATGTTAAATGAAAGAGGCGAGGACCGGGAGGTAGCTTCCGGTCTTTTTATCATGCCCAGCAGTAGATGATTATGGTATGATAGGCGAAAATAACCAGTCAAACGTAGAGGAGCGAATGAACAATGAAGTTGAATTTGACGGATCAAATTGCGTTAATCACCGGTGCTGCGGGCCAATTGGGCCGGGTCATGGTCCGAACCTTGGCGGAATGCGGCGCCGATGTGGTTATCCATTATCGGGGAAGCTTGGCCAAGGCGGAAGAGCTTCAGCGCGAGGTGGAGTCGATGGGCAGACGCGCGTTCACGGTGCAAGCCGACGTGACGGATCAAGCATCCGTGAATGCCATGCGGGATGCAGTGCTTGAACACTTTGGCATGCTGCCTCATATCATCGTTGCGAATGCCGTGGAATCCTATCAGTGGACGTCTGTCTTGGAGCAAGCGCCGGAAGATTACGAGAGCCAGTTCCAATCCTGCGTCATGCAAAGCGTCTACCTAGCAAAAGCCTTCGTGCCGGCCATGATCGAGCGAAAGAGCGGCCGCTTCATCGGCATCAACACCGAATGTTCGATCCAGAACTTCCCGAGTCAATCCGCCTACGTAGCAGGCAAGCGCGGCATGGACGGCGTATACCGCGTACTCGCCAAAGAAATCGGCGAGCATGGGATCACCGTCAATCAAGTCGCGCCCGGCTGGACGATCAGCGACCGCGATCGGGAGAACGGTACCGAGCATAGCGCCTCCTACGAAGCCTCCGTGCCGCTGAATCGCCGCGGAACGGACCAGGAGATTGCCAATGCCGTGGCATTCCTGGCTTCGGATTTGTCATCATTTATTACAGGGGCTTATATTCCGGTATGTGGCGGCAATGTGATGGTGGGGATTTAGCGGTTCGACACATGGTTTGTGAGTGGGAAACGTCCACGAAATTCGGATTCGCATTGCGATTAAGGGAAGGCGAAGTTCGTGGAGGTGTTAAGCGGACGGTCCCTCGTAAACACGAATACATATATCTCAGGAATTCAGTAAGATATAAAAGGAGACGAGACAATGACGGCAAAACCACAACTGGTATTGGATTTAGCTGGCGTATTGGTGAGTAATTTTTCATCTGCTTTTTGGCTTACATTAGCGGAGGGCTCCGAAATCTCGTTTCAAGATATCAGGGTACAATTTGATGAGGTTCGTAGAGACTTATGGACAGGAAAGATGAAGGAAGATGAGTTTTGGGGATGGATGAGCCTGCGAATAAAGCAGATCAACAAAGAGGAAGCCAGGGAGTTAATAACTCAATCGTTGCAACCGCTTCCTGGATTAAATCACTTGGCGCAATGGAGCGAAATCGCGGATATCCATGTACTAAGCAATCATTGCAAGGAATGGCTGGAGCCGATATTAGAAAAAGTAGAACCTTATGCTAGGAGCATTACCATTTCGAATCAAGTCGGTTTGAGGAAACCTGATCTGCAAATTTATAAACATGTTGTGAAACAATTCGAACGTTCAGAACTGACGGTTGTTTATGTTGATGATCAGGAAAAGAACCTGAAACCGGCTATCGACCTTGGATGGAAAACCTTGCTGGCCGATCAAGAGCATAAATGGATAGAACAAGTGGGACCTATGTTGGTGACAAACGTCTTGTAAGACAGGCGAGAACCACTGGAAAAAATGTTATCGGAAATGTAGTCAATGAAAAGTGAGGAATTCTAAATGTTTGGACGAGGGAATCAAAAGTACCCTATACCCGCAACGCTGCTCAAGTTGAAAGAAATGAATGAGCAAATCGTACATGATCTCGAGGTGGAACTGGACGATATTCTGGAAATCTATATGGATTATGATCTTAACAATCAAGACGCCGAATTTGCATACAGCGGCCATCCGTTGGATGTAATTCCATTTGCCTTTACCGCTTTTGGAGGCGAGCATTTCGGATTTTTGACCGATTTTGGATCGGTGACTGATCTCGAGGATGCCCCTGTCGTGTTTGTCCAAGCTTTACCATCAGAGGAGTTTCATGTCACTCTAATTGCGAGAAACATAAGGGATTACCTGGGTTTATTTTTAACCTATAGATGTATGATAAATATGTTTTCCACGGTTAATGAACCAAGTCAAGAACCGAGTGCTGTTGAAACGCACCCTCATTTATCAGCCGTAGAAGCCAAACTTATTCATGAGTGGGGAATCCAAAAGATAGAACCGGTTTCTTACCGTCAGAACATGCTGAGGGAGCGTTCCAAAGAAGTTGTGCAAACCATAAACGGAATCGGCGTAAAACGAATGACTGCGGGTGAGTTAGGACCAACCTTTAATGTAGAGGAATATGATAAATATGATGTATTGAACAATAAAGTGCGGGAGTTTTTTCAAGAAGCTTGCTTAGAGAATAAACTGGCTTGCATAGCAGATCTTCAAGAAGCGGGCATCTTGTTGACTCACACGTACGACCTAAATGAGTTTTTAATAAATGAACTTAGAGCGATGGGCTGCATTTATGAGTCGAGAATACTTGAATTAACAACGAAGTCTTACGATTTTTTGATGAGTAGCACACTTCATGAAATCATTCCAGAGATTTGAACGAAGCATCAAGCATGCAGGGAGGACGCCATGTAAATGATCATATTAATCAGCGGAAACAGCTGCACCGGAAAGACATATATGGCTCAACAATTACTTGAAAAGTATCACGTGCCTTATCTGTCCATCGATCATTTGAAAATGGGCTTGTACAGAGCCGACATGAACTGCGGTTTCACGCCGGTGGATTCAGCCGAGCATATCCGTGCACAATTATGGCCGATCATCAAAGGGATCATTATGACAAACATCGAAAACAAGCAAAATCTAATCATCGAAGGCTGTTACATACTGCCTCATCATCTGCAAGATTTTCGGCCGCCCTATTCGGAACACATCATTTCCGTGTTCTTAGGATTCTCCACCACGTACATCCGGCAGAATTTCCAATCCAACATCGTTCAACACCGCAATGCTATCGAAGCGCGAATGTATCCTGAAGAGAGAACTGTTGCCGAGTATACTCATGAGCATGATGTATTCCGTGAAAAGTGTGCGGCATCGAATGTCCCTTATTTTGAAATTCGAGAGAACTATGAAGAGGAAATCGCTAATGTATATGCCTACATAGATCGTGAGAAGAAGATACTTGATTATGAACAGCGATAATTAAAGTTTGGAACAAACCATAACACAGGTTGACGAAGAAAGGACAGTCGCCATGGATTTATATCTGTATCATTATTATGATGCGACAACAGGGCCCTTTCAAAATCTATCCTCGCTATCCATCGAAGAAGCGTTGCAGGTACAGAGGAGGCTCAAACAAAATAATAATTGGTTTGCGAGTCAACGTGCGGATGATTATATGACCATCCGTCGCGATCTGGAATGCGAATGAGCAATGGAGTATTAAAGGTGAATTCATTAGGGAGTAATCGCCCAGAAACAGGTGCTCCAAATAGCTACTATACTACTGCAAATCGCGAACATGTTTTTGTGTATGATGGACAAAGGAATCTAATTTATGATTTTAGTAGCGATAGAGTTAAGGCATTTAAAATCAACGTCAATCCAACTGGTAAAAAGTTCTACTATTCTTATAAGTTAGATGGCACTGTTCCAAAATTTATTAAAGATATATTTGGATGGTGATAATATGAACAGTGTGAATTTATATCAAAGCATCGTAAACGAACAGATATTTAATGAGTTTAAAGAACAAAGAGGAATTACACTATTTAACCATTCAGCGAACAGTAATTACATTGAGGATTTTATTTCAGTGGCATATGTTCTATGTCCAAATATTATTGAAGTTAATGGATATGTGTTTATCGCTGATTTCTACGAGGCTCAAGGGGATAAAGCATTAGATAAGCTACTAAAATTAGAGTCACAATTTAACTCTAATAAAAAACACATTGAACAATGGGTAAATAGCTGGAGTTTTGGTGACTTTTTCTTGGGAAAAGACTGCGAGTCTATGGACAATGATAAAATTTTGAAACAGTTTGGAGACATCTTGGTATACAACTGGATGAGAAGAGCAAAAGAGCTTTTTCCAAACAGAAATATTATTGTTGAGTATAGTGAAGGACTTATGGGGGAATTAGGTCTTTCAATCAC
Organism: Bacillus sp. FSL K6-6540; assembly: GCF_038007545.1. Classification (NCBI taxonomy): domain Bacteria; kingdom Bacillati; phylum Bacillota; class Bacilli; order Caryophanales; family Bacillaceae; genus Bacillus; species Bacillus sp. FSL K6-6540. The sequence continues at coordinate 4,354,242 of NZ_JBBOXH010000001.1, read as the reverse complement.
TCTTTATGAGCAATGACTTCTACTGAGAGAACCAAATGATTTTTATGGACAAAACAACCGCTGTTCCACTGGTTAAGCTACCATATAGTAGGCAGTGAGAATAATACCTAGGCTATAAACTGCCGCCGGTAAAGTACCGGCGGCAGTTTATCTATTTTTGGAGCTTGATAAGAATGAAAATGCACAATGAATAATATCAATGAAAATTACTGAATACTGTAGTTCTATTGCTGAACAAATAGAATCATCAGACATAAGTTTAGTGTCTACGGTGTTATAAGGCTGCTCAGTTGCGCCAGGCGATAATGACTTCTAATAATAGAAGCTCGTGATGTTTCTAATGGTTATGACATATGACCTGTTAAAGTCTGTATTGTGAAATGAGGACTATCAACAGGTGAGAACATTATTAGAATACAAAACAATCCGTTGGGCTCTTGTTTTGCTATGGTTGAGCGAGTCGAAAACGATCAAAGAAATGGCTAAGCCATTTCTTTTTTTATCGAGAATCTTCTTGCATACACAAATTGATCCTTTCGAGCTATTGATAATGATTAACATATAAAGTAAATTTTTACATATTCATCAACTTACGACATACGTAAAAGAATCAAAATTGAGTATGAACAATGCATCGACATGGTTTTAAAAATTAACAAGATCATTTTCATCAAGGAGGTGATGCCGGCTTACATCAAGATAGGCTAACGTTTAATTATCAATGATTGAGGAGGGATTAATGGATGAAAAGGGATTTATCCAGATTGCTGGACAAATCGAGAGTGATGATATTGCCTTTCATGGTCGTCATGTCTATGATTATGAACTTTTTTCCCCTTGAAGTTTCTGCAGCAGAACGGGGCGCTTGGGCACCCCATGTTTCTTATGTCGTTAACGACAACGTGACGTACGACGGGAAGGCGTATAAAGCGATTCAATCGCATACCTCATTACCCGGATGGGAACCACCCAATGTTCCTGCATTGTGGCAGTTTGTTCAAGGTGGTGGAGGTAATGATACAGTAGCTCCGACATCTCCTACGAATGTAATTGTAAGCGCAATCACCTCTTCAACCGTTACTTTATCCTGGCAAGCATCTACGGACAATGTAGGTGTGGCAGGATATGATGTATACCGAGGAACATCCCTCGCCATCTCTGTTACAGGAACGACAGCGACAATAACGGGTCTCTCACCGAACACGACATATTCTTTTAAGGTCATTGCAAAGGATGCTGCCGGGAATCTTTCTCCTGCCAGTGCGATCGTCAATGCAACCACTTCAGAAGGAACGGGTGGAGGTCCCCAGCCGACGAAGCATATATTGACAGGGTACTGGCAGAACTTTGTCAATGGCGCCAGCAAATTGAAAGTGAGAGATATACCGGATCAGTACGACATCATTGTTTTAGCGTTTGCCGAGATGGATCCTGCTAACCCTGGTGGTGTCACTTTCAACGTTGATTCCGCACTATCCGCAGCTCTTGGCGGGTACACCAGTGCCGAACTAATCGCGGATATTCAGGCTAAACGCGCTCAAGGTAAGAAGGTCATCATATCCATTGGAGGGGAATTAGGGAACATCAATTTGAATAATCCTTCCCCGAATGTAGCGAACTTTGTGAACAGCATGTACGGAATCATGACTCAATATGGGCTTGATGGGTTAGACATTGATCTGGAGCATGGCATGAATGTACCTAATTTAACCAATGCGATCCGCCAACTGAAACAAAAAGTAGGGAATGATTTTGTTCTGACGATGGCTCCCCAAACGATAGACATGCAGAATCCAAACACTTCTTACATGCAGCTATATAACAATCTGAAGGATATGACAACCGTAATTAACGTCCAGTATTATAATTCTGGATGCATGTTAGGACGTGACGGGAAATGCTATTCCCAAGGCACGGTTGATTTCCTGACGGCTCTTTCGGACTTAACGCTGCAGTGGGTATCACCTTCCCAATTGGGAATAGGAGTACCTGCTACCTCTTCAGCTGCCGGAGGTGGATATGTTTCTCCAACGGTCGTAAATAATGCCCTCAATTGTCTAGCAACCGGAAACAGCTGTGGTAGTTATAAGCCCGTTGCTAAATATCCCGATATACGAGGAGCGATGACTTGGTCCATTAACTGGGACGCGACCACGAATTACGCGCTTGCCAAAACGGTGAGACCATTCCTAAACACCCTTCCTTAACACGCATGATATTTGTACAACTTAAGTAGATTGTATTTTGTATATAAAATAAGGAACCTCTCCTAGATGAGTGGTGGTCTCAAACCATCATGATCACAGAGAGGTTTCTGTATGGATATCTAGCCTCAACGGAGCAGGCGGAATCATGCTGGAGAAGCAGAGAGGTCCCTTTGTCTCCGGATTTCAACCATATAATAGGATCATAAGAAATCTGGGGGCAACAGGGATTGGAAGGATGATCCGCATGCGTAGTGCTGCATTGCCTAGTAAAGAAATGAAGCGACCGTTTACCCAGCAATATTTGAGGGAGAACGGTCATTCTTTGATGCAGACAGTGCAATAACAGCAATACGCCCCGGCCTAAAGCCAGGGCGCATCTTCTATCTGAATATAGCTTTGAAATACAAGCTGAGTTTCACGGCTCCCATATCACCGTTGGATACGGGAGTTGGTCATAAGCACTTGCCCAGTAGTAGGAGTCCGCCATGATTCGCCTCGGCAGGAAGCCGATCTCGCCGCGGGATACGGAGACGAGTTCGGACTGCGATTGGAATATGCCTTCTGCACTCGTCGCGGCCGTAACGTATTTGCCTGCCATATGGGTGAATCGTCCGCTGATCTTGGCCGCAATAGGCATTCTTGTCTCCATATCGACCATCTTAAAAGTGACTTTGGCGATGCCGGAGGTGTAAGTGATGTTCATCTGGTCGATCACCATCGGTTTCATCGCAGACGGCATCGTCGGTGCGGATGCAGCCAAACTGGGAGCTCCTTCATTGCCGCTGATATCGACTGCAGTGATTTTGTAATAATAGGTGGTGTCCGGCAGCAACCCTGTATCTTTATAAGAAAGTCCTTTCGAGGTTCCGGCGTAAGTAGCGGGTCCAATCTCAAAGCCGGCTTCGGTTCCCCGATAGATCCGATATGCATTTACGGCACTGTTATCCATAGCCATATCGTAGGTTATATTGATCCGTTGATAATCAAATGCGATAGCTGCCGCTCCGCTGACCGCGCTTGGCGGTTCATGGTCGGCAGGAGGCTGCCAGGTATAGCCGCCAGGTCCCCATTCGCTTGGAAAATCCAAGATCGAGGAGTAATGGTGGAGGGCAATGCCTCCAAACGCCGGGTCATTCTGAACAGCGTCGTACACCTTGTTTAACTCCGACTCCATATAAATTCGTCCTTCTTCATGGAAGCTGATGGTTTCGGGGTCCCCGCCATCCGCGATGTCTTTGGTCTCGACACCGATCACAACCGACTTCGGCTTGCCGATCAGATTGGCGTAGGCCAGCTCATTCAGCGCTTGCGCGATAATGCCTGCACTGCCATCCGCCTGATCGCGGTAATTCATGATCGAGATGTAATCGGCGGTATCCTGAATGTGTTCAGACAGCCATTTGGTTTGCCCGTTCCACGGGATATTGCTCGCATCGGCCGAAGTGTCATACCATCTCGGAATCGCTGCGCCAACCGACAAGGTGAGTCCCGATGCTTGTTTGCGTTCCATGAGCAGCTGCAGCATATCCAGATACTGAATCTGGACGGAGGGCTTTGCGGTTTTGAAGTCCGGCAGGATATACGGCTCCGTATCCACGTTCACGCCGTCGAAGCGAGCGGATTCGCCGGAAGCCAGGTTGTAATTCAGGATTTGCTCAAACTCTCGCACGGCGTGAGTATGATATCGGCTGTAGGCTCCGAAGTAAGGCGGCACGGTCCCCCCGGCGATTAAGGCTTGAACATAAAAACCCTCGGCGTGAGCCCACTCGACGAACTGTTGGACTTCGCTCCGGTAATCCTCCAGCATTTTTGCTCCGTTATATTGCCCTACAGCCAAATAGAGCGTCGTGATGGGACGTTGATGAAAAGTCGTAACATCCTTCGCCATGGAAGAGAGAACGGCTCGGGAATTCGGATTCAGGACCAGGGGATAGGAGGCATTTTCCCAGATCCAGATCGCACGATCCTGATCCGGCAGCGGTTCCGGGTCATACGTGCTGCTGGTCACCGTCTCAGGATTCGTCGCCGAGGGATTGTAATCATCACCCATTACATTAGCGAGATGTGGGTTGATATGATCATCCGCCATATAAACGGTATTCGTAACCGCTGCAAAATCCTGATTTTGTTGAGCCGATGTCTGTCCCCCGTTTCTTGCATAGACCGTCAGACTATAACCTGTATTGCCGCGTGTATCGGTTGCCCTAGCCTCCAGACTGTGAACCTGGCGAGGGGATTGTCGTAAATCCAATGTATATGAATATCCGTTCTTGGCAGGGGGAACCTGCAGCCAGTCGCCGCCGTCGATGCGGAGCTCAACCAGCGCTATCGGATTCTTCCCTTCTGCGGATATGTTGATTTTCATTTTGTTGCGCTGCAGCGTAGACTCGGTTGGGCTGGTAATCTCCACTTCCGGTGTATCAGCTGCAGGATTATCGATGTTCAAGTGAATCCAAGGAGACCAGATGCCATAACGCGTTATCGCGTCATTGCCTTTCAGGACCATTTCGACGGGGCCGTCAAGTCGGCTTGTGTCGAGTTTATAGGACCAGTTCCCGCTGTCATCTCCGTTTGGATCCTCCATCTGAACATCCGTTACGAACTCGCCGTTCACGATGAGTTGAAGCTCATACACCCCGGAATAGGTTCCGAATAACTCCGTTACGCCCGGCTGCAGTGCTTGCCCGTCCTGATGGGAGTCAATCGTAATGAACGCTGCCGCTTTAACCTGCGGTAATGGAACGCAGAGTGTAGTAAACAGAACGGCCGCCAGAAACAAAAGCCCGCACCTTCGTAAATGTGAAAGCATCATCTTAGCCACATCCTTGTCAGTTTTGATGTAAACCAAATGGACTCAACGGCAGCCATCATGATCGGAAGAGCCTAAAAATACCATGCTGCGCAAATTTAAAGCGCTTACTTTTTAAATATTACGAAAAAAATCGATTAGAACCGATGCCTGGCATGTTTCAGGTTATTTTTGTTGTGCTCGAATGGGCGTTCATTCAATCGACAAGAGCAGTTTTAAATGCACCTCCGCCTGGAGACCGAGTAAAACTCTATACCTGAGGCGGTGTGAACCTGCGCAGATCTCCATTAAGATGTGAGTAACGATTTTTTCCTGACTAATGATGGAATGTAATATTCATCAAAAAATGGGGTGTTGGATCTGCTGCAAAAATCACTTAAAACCATCATGCAGAGCACATGGATGATATGGGAACGCTTCTTCAGCTTTATTTCCAGATTCCGCAGCTCGCATATCTCGCGCTTTGGCATATGCACGGTCATGATCAAGAAGCATCGGGGGGAGCGCATCGTCTGCGAGGATTCCACGGTCATTCAGGATGGGGATCTGGTAGGCGAACTTCATTTGGATAATGAGACGATTCTGAAGCTCATTCGAGCAGAAGGGCCCGACCGCGCGGCCCTGAAGATTGCGAGACTTGGAAGAAAATCCATGCAGCAGATTAGCCGGGCTTATGAAAGCCAGTCCGAGTTCAGCGAGGTTAACGCATTGGTCGGGATTACGCTGCTTCACCGGGGATTAACGCATGGGCTTGGTTTTGAGCATCAAGCAATGAAACCGGATCTGTTTCAGAAGCTGACCACTTCCTATCTGCGCATGCTGTTGTCCGTGATGCACCCGGAGGGGAAGAGCCGCATCGATCGAAGAACCGAATTGCTCGTACCGATGAAGTTGATACATACCCGATCCTCTTTAAGGAAGCGATTTTCGATGGGAGATCGGAGACAGCCACATGAAGAGGGGAGCGCGATCTTCGCATCGGCTGCGATCGAAGGTTGAGTATAAGGGCGATGTATCCATATAGTAGACCGGTATGCTGTTTAAACGGGAGAACATGTAGAAACGGGGAGAACGTACATGGAAGAATGGTATAAACTTGACCACGCGGGAAAGCTGTTCCCCGCGGTTGCGGGGAGGGAGAATTCATCCACCTACCGGCTGTCGATGATGCTGACAAGCCGGGTGAAACCATCGGTTTTGCAAGAGGCGCTCGATAGCGTAATTAAGAGATTTCCACTATTGAATGTTGAGCTAAGAAATGGACTGTTCTGGAAATTTCTGCGGGAGAAGGAGACACGCTTGATGGTGGAGCCGGAATCCGCCTATCCCTGTGCCCCCGTCACTCTTTCGCATGAGAACGGAAGCTTGGTGAGGGTTCAGTATTACGGCTGTAAGATCAGCGTGGAAATTTTTCATGCTTTAACGGACGGAGGAGGGGCATTGGAGTTCCTCAAAACCTTGGTATTCCAGTATTTATCTCTGCTCGGCGAGGACGTGGAGGACAAGGAAGGCCTGATTCTGCCGCCCGCTTCATTTGCCCGATATGCTGAAGCTCAAGATAGCTTTCAAGCGCATTATACTTCGGCCACTCCCGACGCCAGGATGCCGGATGCACTTCAAATTCCGGGCACCCGTTTCTCGCCTTATGGACACAACGTCATACACGGGATGGTTCACGCATCGCGGCTGAATGCGGCCGCCAAGCAGAAGGGAGCAACCCTTACCGCTTACCTGACGGCAATTTTGATTATGGCGGTTTACGATACCACACTGCCTTTCAATAATGATAACCGGCCGGTCGTGATCAGCATGCCGGTGAACCTGCGAAAAATGTTCCCTTCCAGCAGCCTCCGCAACTTTTTTGCGGTCATCAACATTGGCGTAAAACTAAAGGAAGGCATGACATTCGAGCAGGTGCTCGAAATCGTTCATGCACAGATGAAAGAGAAAACGACCAAGTCTTATTTAAGCCAAGCGATGGCCGGCAGCATGAAGTACGAAAAAAACCTGTTTTCCCGCTTCACGCCGCTGAAATTAAAGGATCTGGCAATCCGTTACGGCTTTGACCATTTCGGGGAAGAAGCCAAAACGCTTACGCTTACCAACCTAGGTCGAGTCGACATTCCAGCTAGCATGGCATCCCATATCGAGGCGATGGAAACCACGATGTATCCCACAGCCAAAAGTCCCATGAACTGTGCCGTCAGTTCGATCAACGATCAGCTCACCATCACGTTTGCCCGAAATATCGTCGAAAGCGATGTGATCATGCGCTTTTTTCGCCAGCTTGCCAGCCTGACCGAATTGGACATTACGATTGTCAGCAATGATTGGGGGATGGGCGCATGAGATGCGAAAGCTGTGGCGTATCCGTAGATCCGGCGCATCAAGCGTGTCCCTTATGCCGAAGGAATGTGCAAGGTAAAGATGAGAATCACCTCGTAAGAAATTCATGGTATCCCGTCTACGAGTCTGCCGAGGAGCAGCATGCGAGCAGCAGTCTTGTGTCCAAGTGGCTTACCTTTCTTGCGGTATCCGTCATGGGGATATCCGTCCTGATTAACCTACTTGGAAATCGCGAGGTATGGTGGAGTTTAACTCTCATACCCTGCGTGTTGTATGCGTGGCTGTCCATCAGGCATACCTTGATGTCCGGGTCGCATCTCGGCGGCAAAATTATCGTTCAGCTGCTCGGGCTGTCCGGTATGCTGCTGTGGATCAACGTGGCGTCGGGAACGTCTTACTGGTCGACCGGTTATGTCATTCCGTTCCTGATGATGGCGGCAACCTTACTTATTACCGTTATATGCTGTTCGCGAAAAATGGGCTGGCGGGAGTTCGCAGGTTACTTATTAACACTGATCCTTCTTGGTATCGTTCCCTTATTGCTGTATGCCGTTGGCATGTCGCACGTATTATGGACAGCCGTAGCTGCGGCGGTGTACGCCTTGCTGACATTCGGCGGGATGTGCTTGATTGCAGACAAGGGATTCCGCAAGGAAATGAAGCGCAGACTACATTTTTGACAGGAGGTAATCACGATGTGCGCGATCACGGTTAGAAGCATGGCCGATTACGAACGCGATGTTCGCGGCGAAGTGGCCGAGGTGTTTGTTAACGGGTATTATAAGGAGTTGTCTTATTTCACCCGAGACCGGAACATGCTGGAGAACGCCTTCCGGACGTTGTTCAGCCCGGAGGTGTTTTATGTGGCAGAGGTCCAGGGAATCATTGTCGGAATCTTGGCTTGTTCCCATAATGGGCAGCGGGCCATGCCGGTCGCGTTAGCCCCGCTTCAGGATGCTTTTGGAGCCAAGACGGGAGAGCTTGCATATAACGTCATGAAGAACGAATTCAACCCGGCATTGCCCTATGATGACGAGACCGGATATATCGAATGCGTGGCCACAACCGAAAAAGCACGCGGCAAAGGCGTATCAACCGCTTTGATGAAACACGTCATGTCGGAGCTGCCATACAGGCGTTACGTTCTGGAAGTGACGGACAGCAACCAAACCGCGCTTCGATTATATCAGAAATTAGGATTTCGGGAGTTTAAGCGTATATCCGAGGACTCGGATGAGAAAGGCTTCAAAGACCGGATTTATATGGAGTGGACCAAATCGGCTCCACGCGGTTAGACAAGCGTGTTATGTTTTGGTTTTATTTAGAAAAAGTGAATATCTTACAGAAAAACCGTCCACGGAGATCATCCATGGTCGGTTTCTTTTTTCTGGAAAAGATAGCCAAGGCAAACATGCCCAAGCCATCGGAGATTCGTGCAAATAATCGACAGGCTATCGCTCATAAGATGAAGTGTTAAGGATTCATGTAACGGGATTGTGGGGAGGTGGCATGGCTTGTTGACGATGCTGCTTTTTATGTTTGCGGTCGGTGCCGCAATGGCTAGCGTGGATACTACCTGCGGACTAAACGTGCTAGGCAGCCTGGACAGCACGAAGGTCAGTAAATTCAACTATGCGCTGGTCTATATCGTGACCTGTACCCTTGGCGGCGCCGTAACGGGGCTTGCGGTCGGCGGCATCAATTATGTGCTGAAATTAACCCCCGCGGGCTTATATCAAAACTACGTCATCGTTATGCTGTTGGTCGTGTTTCTGGTCTTGGAGTTGATTCAAAAAACGGGGATCCTGCCCTCCGGCAATTTTATCGTTCCCTCGGAATGGATCAAGGCTGCAGGGTACCGATCCGCGGCGTTATGGGGCCTGATTTTGGGCTTGGGTTTCATCACGCTGCAAGTGGGAGTCCTCTATCATGCCTACATCGTGGTTTCCTTGTTTGCGGCTCCCTGGTGGTTGAGCCTGCTGGCAGGCGCGACGTTTGGAATGGTTCGAGGCACCGTGTTCAGCCTTCCGCTGATGCGGTCCATCGTATACCGCATGCTTAAAAGAAGAGTATACAGCTTCACGCTGCTGACGGCGGTGCGGCTGACGGCTTCCATGCTGCTGATCATGGGAGCCATCATCTGCATCATCAGCTGATGATGCCAAAAAGGAGCATACAGGTCCATGTACGATGTTCTCGCGATATTCGTTACGCTTCCCATGCTATTGTCGGTGGCAAGTTATGCCTGGGGCCGTGCCTTCGGTGATCCGGATCCATTCCCCGGGGGAGCCGGGCTGCATGTGCTGCTCATTCTTCTGCAAATTTTGACGGTGACCTTGGTTTACAGCTTTCCGTCGTTGATCAGCTTCCTGGGCATTTCCTTGCTCTATTTCATTCAAGGACTGGGCGTGGCTTATTTTATTCGTAAAAAAGGAAGGGTGGACTGCGGCTGCTTCGGGCCACAGATTAGCTCCAGGCTGGGGTTTCCGTTGATAGGGTTTAATCTGGCGATGGGTTTCGCGGGATTGGTTTGCAGCTATACCGGCCGGCTTGCGTTTCATCAGTCGTTCACAGTTACGGGTCTGCTTATGGAAGGCATGATATTACTGCTTGCGCTGTTTGTTGTTGTAGGGGTTCCGGATGCCTTACACGCGATCCGAATATACCGCGAAATTGCCGCACCGCATATTTCAAAGATAAAAAGAAGGTAGGGGAGGCCGCGATGAACACGTTCTTCTGGATCTCATATGCCATACTGTGGATTTTGGTCGTGCCTTTGGTGATTCTGAACTTGGTCCTGTTCCGGCAGCTCGGGATTATGGTGATGGGCACAGCAAGAGGAGTGAATCAGTCCGGTATCCCGGTCGGCCACAAAATGCCCGGAGCCACAACGACAACCTTGCAAGGAGCCGAGTGGTCCACCAGCGAGCTGATTGGCACGCCATCCCTCATGCTGTTCGGATCCCCGACGTGCAAGGAATGCGCCGAAATCCTGCCGGATTTTCAGCGGATCGCCATGATGAATAACGTGAAACCGATCCTGCTGTTATTTTCGTCCGCGGATTTGGCTTCGGATTATGTCCGCAAAATAGCATATGACGATGAGGTGCTGATCGTAAGCTCGGAGTTCGCAAATCACTTGGATGTCCAGGTCACGCCTTACGCTTACGCGGTGGATACAAACGGCATCATCAGGCATAAGGGTCTGGTCAACAGCCGGGAGCAGCTTGAAGCGTATGCGAAAGCATCAAATGTTTCCTAAGACGAGGTGAGAGCATGTGGAGTAAGCCGGAGAGCAAGGACGAAGAGACGCAGGTGCTGATCAGCCGGGTTACCCGGAAAATGAACCGCAAGACGCTCCTGAATAAATTCGCGCAAAGGACGGCCGAGGCGCTCGCCAAAGTGTTGGTACGGCCCAACGATGACGATATCCTTAAACACGCTTTTACCGCGGGGCCCTGCAGACCGCCGCACGGACAATATTGCACGGGCTGCGGCGCAGATGCCTCCTGCCCGTCCGATTATATCATTTGCACGCCAAAGACGGTGATCAACGATTGCAAGGGCTTATGTCCTTATCCTTCCGGGTGGTGGTATACAAGCGATCCGGTGGGACATCGGGCCAAGTGTCAGGATTGCATCTCGCAATACGTACATCCTTATGTCGGACGGGACTGGTGTTACCAGGGGGCCAGAGTCTATGGGCGGTATGTAATCTGTGCATGCCGATCAACGGAAATGTATTGATCGAAAGAATGTGGCATGCATAGATAACCCATCCCGTCGCTCAGAACCGTACGGACAAGTTCCGTCGGCTGAAAACCACGTGCGTGGTACAGCCCTGTCGATAAGGCGACATCCCCGTGATCTGGCGGAAACGGCGACTGAAGCAGTACTCATCCATGTATCCCACTTCTTGGGCGATGGATCGCAGCGGCTCATTTTTCCGTAGCAGAAGTTCTTTGGCACGGTTAATACGCAAATCGGTTACGTAATGCAATGGTTTCTTCCCTGTGAGTTCCTGGAATATAGGCGTGAAACGCCAGGTCGATAATCGGGCCATGTGCGCCAGCTGTTTTACCGTCAAATCAGGATCCATGTAATGCTCGTCTACATAGTGAAGAACGTTTTCAACGGTTTGTGCCAAGGTCGGCGATTGGCCGTCCTGAATATTTTGCTGGAACACATACGCCATCAATTCATAAAACCGGGCAGCCGTTTAACCTGGGTAGCGAATGTGACAAAACTCATTTCCATGGCTTCGAGCATCGTTCATACTTGGGTACCGAAGACTTTGCACGTCGGGAGGGAGCACCTTGTCCAGAATAAGACGCGGAGATATGATTTTGTTCGCCATCATCCTGATCCTTGGATCCTTCACGGGGCTGCAATGGTGGAAGCATAGCCACGTGGAATATCAGCAGGGTCAGCTTCAGGCGCTGATCACGGTGAATGGCAAAGAATACGAAACCGTCCCGCTGAACGGGGACGAACGCATCATCGACATTAAGACCAAGTTTGGACACAATACATTGAAAGTATATGACTATGGGATCAAGATGATATATTCGGATGCTCCGAGGCGAATCGCGCTGGACATGGGTTTTATCTCGGAACCTTATCAACAGATTATTTGCGTGCCGACCAGAGTCGTGGTAGAGGTGCTGGTACCTGAGCATGAACGGAACGAGTCCGAACTGGATGCCGTGGTGAGCTAGGCTCAGGGAGAGGAGTAAGTATCATAGGCTTAAATGAAAGAACCGGGTTTTGAACCGGTTCTTTTTGTTGTTTAGGACATCTGGTATGATAGCGTAACTTTGTCGCAGAAAAGACAGTTATAATAAATGAAGGGATAAAGTTGCGTAACCACGTGCTTCCTGAGCATAAGATCCGTAGATCTTAGGTCGACGGGATGCCCAGTCGCAGAGTAAAGGTGGGGAGTTAACATGGATATGGTCGCACTGATACTAGTTGTGGGCTTTTTGTTCGTTGTGGTATATTTGAGGGCAATTTGGAACGTGTTGCTGGACATTCGAAACGAGTTAAGAAGTGATGGCGACAGAGGGGCGTGATACGATGCTGACCGAGAAAAAAGACTACTCCCATGTATACTGGATCGGAGGCTCCCCCTGCTCGGGCAAGTCGACGATTGCTGAAAAATTGGCGAAGGATTACAGCTGCACCTATTATCAATGCGATCTATTCAACGAGAAGCATGTGAGCATATGCCATCCGTCGGAGCACCCCACCATGTCCCGATTGAAGGATATGTCCTGGAATGCATTGTGGTCGCGGCCGGTGGAGCAGCAGGTTGAGGAAGAATTGGAGTTTTACCGCGAGGAATTTGGCATGATTATGGATGATGTTTCGGCCCTGCCGGACACGAGCCCCATCATCGTTGAAGGTGCGGCTCTATTGCCGGAAAAAGTCGAGCACCTGGTACCCAGCCCCCATCATGCGATATGGATCGTCCCGGTTCCGGCATTCCAGAAGGAGCATTATGCCAAACGGGAATGGATCCACGAAATTTTGGTATCATGCGATGATCCCGGCGCCGCGTTTCGAAACTGGATGGACCGGGATATCGGTTTTGCGAGATACGTGGCCAAGGATGCCTTGGACCGCGGATTCAAGGTGATGTTCGTGGACGGGAGCCGAAGTGTTCGGGAGAACTACGAAGAGGTCAGGCGTCATTTTATGCTATGCAAACAACAGGGAATCCAATGAAGAAAATCAAAATCGCATTGTTGGTTTTGCTGGTGTTTGTGCTCTTGTCTCCCTTTGTGTATGTGCAAGCCAACAAAATAATCTATGCCAAGAAGGTGGAGACCTACCTGCTTGAAGAAGAACATTATACGCAGGATGAAATCCAGTCGGTCCAAGGCATCTGGGGCGTTAAGCTGCCTCCTTTTTATGCCGTCGTGGTATTTAAAGACGAGCCTGAGGTAGAGTATATTTATTTTGCCCATGACACGATTATGCAGTTTGAATACCGATTGACGCCTGAGGGGGAAGCCCGTGGAATTACACGATCCATGCTAAAGCATGATATCCCAAGGGATTGATATGGTGTTGCAATTTTTAGTTTAAAGCTGTTCAGGGGGGAGCATCGCATGTCCATAACGCTACAAACTTCACGTCTGCAGTTGAAAACCGTGGATCGGGAACGGGCAGCGGATGTGTTGGATTTTATCGTCAGGAACGATGAGTTTTGGAAGATTTGGGAGCCTGCCAGGGAAGCGGAGTTTTATACCCTGGAGAAACAGGCTGAGATTCTGGCAGCGGAAAGTCGAAGCATCGCTGACGGTTCCCTGCTTAAAGTGTGGCTGCATCAAAACGATGAGATGATCGGCTCGATTGCGATCAGCAATATCGTGCGGGGTGTTTTTCAATCGGCTCATGTCGGGTATAAGCTGGCACAATCTCATACGGGAAAAGGGTATATGACCGAAGCCCTGAGCGCCGTGGTCGGCTATTGCTTTGATACGCTGGAGCTGCACCGTTTGGAAGCCAACATTATGCCGAGAAACAAAGCCTCGATGAACGTAGTGAAACGACTGGGCTTCTATGAGGAAGGTCTGGCGATCAAATACCTGAAGATAAACGGTGTATGGGAAGACCACCTTCACATGGTGCTCCGTAACGAGCGTATGGAGTAGATCATGTGGAAGAGAGTGACCTGAGATTCCATGTACGAAGGGGCTGAGTTTTTGTATTTTTGGAGTAAGCGAATGGTCGAGTACAGGAATTACCCATAAATGATGATCGGAGGTGTATGAAAAATGCCATGGCCCATGGTCCATTTTGCGATTGCTTTTCTTGGCTGCTGGAATCCTCGTTGGGTATATTCTTCCATCGTTTATGACTTTGATCGTACACCCTGGTCTTCATAAACTTCCCTTCGCTATCGTAATATCATTCCGGGACACCCGTTCAGCTAACGGATCAACAAAAGGATGAAATAAAAGCCCATGTTATCGAACACACCCAAAAATGGTGAGTCTATTTGTAATTGACGATAGGAGGAGGACTCCTCATGTTTCATGTAGAGATTAGGCGGCCGAATCCTAGTGATACGAAAGCGATGGAGCATTTTTTCAGAGTCGTGATTACCGATACGTTTGCCAAAGAAGGCTTGGCAGATTTATCGGAGGACGTCGAGCAGGAGATTGAGACCAAAAAGAGGTGCTTGAACGCGGATATTGCAACGAACGGAGAGCAGAGGTATTTTCTGATCGGACTTATAGACAACAGTGTTGTAAGCAGCATCGAGTTTGGCCCGTCCAATGCATTGATACGGAAAAGTTCCAATGGAGTACTGCGTGACGTGGTTGAAATCGGAACGGTATTTGTGCATCCTGATTATCAGCAACAGGGAATCGGCAGTCTGATGCTTCATATCATGTATCTTACGCTGCTCAATAAGGGGATAACGGAATTTTGTTTGGATAGCGGATATACGCGTGCTCAGAAAGTATGGAAGAAGAAACTAGGTGAACCCGATTACGTCCTTCAAGATCACTGGGGGCGCGGAGTCGACCATATGATATGGAGAAGAAGGATGACGGACGTTCCCATTGTGTTTAGTATCGCCGATAGATCCAAGGAATTAGCAGAATCGAGTGGCGTGCAGGATACATGAAGAAGATCATTTAACTTGCATAAAAATACACATAGATGTATATTAATTCCTATCATACGGTAGGAGTGGTATACGTGCTAAAGAGAATCGAAGAACTTACCTTAAACGCTTGGCCGGCGCTTCAAACCTTGACGCACCATGGGTGGCTGTTACGTTTTGCAGACGGTTATACGAAGAGATCCAACTCGATTAATGCCTTATACACGAACCCTTCGATAGACCTAGACGCCCAAATTCATGAATGCGAGCGATTATATGTTAAGGCTGGGCTTGACGTCGTATTTAAAATCACCCCGTTCAATCCGCAGGGGCTGGACCGTATGTTGGATTCCAGGGGTTATTCCATACTTGATCCTACCAGTCTGAGGGTGATGGATCATCTGGATCATCTGGAGCCTCCAACGCATAAGGAGGTTAAGATCGAAGAACGGCTGACGGATGAATGGCTGAGCGTGCTGACCGAGATAACTGGAATATCCGAGAAGTATAAGGCTGTAAAAAGAAAGCTGTTCAACTATTCCGTGATTCAATACGGATTCTTCATCCTATATGATCTTGGTGAACCTGTGGCATGCGGGATCGGGGCAATAGAGCAAGGCGTCGTCGGCATATTTGATCTCGCCACAGCTCCGGCATGCCGAAATCGCGGGTTCGGAAAGCAGTTACTCTTACATATTCTGCATTGGGCCAAGAAGAATGGAGCCGCAAGCAGCTATATACAAGTGGTCCAGAACAATGTTGCTGCTAACCGGTTGTACGATCGTATTCAGTACAGGGAGATCTATTCCTATTGGTATAGACATAAGCGTATCGAAGGATAAAGGCAGCATCCGTAGCGTTTGTACCGTGAATCTGAGCTTAACGGATCCAGGGGTTACCCAATCGAATGAACAGTTGTATAATCATGGAAGATGCCTGCCACAGAGGACCCGGCCCTAGATGAAGCTGTCTAAGTTGGGTCTTTTTAGTCAAATGAGCTGTTCGCAGTCATAAATCGCGTTTTCCCTTTTTCTAACGTACTCATGAAGGATACAGAAAGTTGGTGAAATCATGTTCGACTTATCTTCGAAGTATTATGACGTGATCTACAGCTTCAAGGACTATGAGCAGGAGGCGCGGCAGGTCCGGGAATATATCGAAAGACAAAGCAAGGATTACCATACCATTCTGGATGTAGCCTGCGGAACGGCGGAACACGCTGTTTTCTTGAAGCAGCACTATGCAATCGATGGAATCGATTTGAACCCCGAATTCGTAGCTATAGCGAAGTCGAAGAATCCCAAGGGGGATTATTCGGTGGCTGATATGACCCGTTTTCGACTCGGCCGGAAGTATGACGTGATTATGTGTCTGTTCAGCTCCATCGGGTATGTGAAGACGCCGGAGCTGTTGGTTCTAACCCTTGTGCAGTTTAGGGAACATCTGAACGAGGATGGTGTTATTCTGGTTGAGCCATGGCTTACGCCGGACGTTTGGACAACCGGAAGAGTGGACACGATCACGACCGAGCGCCATGGGATCCACATGAGCAGAATGTCCCATTCGGATCGCGCAGGTAATGTTTCGATCATGAATTTTTCGTATTTGTTTGGCAGCGAGGTTGGAATCGAGCATTACACGGAGGAGCATCGTATGGGTCTGTTTACCGTGGAAGAGATGATCGGGGCATTTCGGGAAGCGGGACTGGATGTGGAACACGATACGCAAGGCTTGATCGGAAGAGGCATGTATATTGCCCGAATAGCTTAGTAAGGAGGACCTCAAGATATGTATGCGCATAGGCCGCTGAGGGACGAGGATTTGCAAGCGATTTGCAGTTTTCCTCAAACGCGGGAAGAACTGTTTTACATGAGCCCGAGATCGGAATTCCCTTTGACGCCGGATCAAATCCTGAGTTTGCTTGAGAACCGCTTTGATCCCACGGTTATCGTTGAAGAATCCACCGGGCAGGTCGTCGCCTACGCGAATTTTTATGAAGATGCGGATGGATCGTTGTGGCTTGGCAATGTCGTTGTTGCACCGTCGCACCGTGGACTCGGTGCAGCGCAGAAGCTGTTGCGTACCATGATGGACATCGCCAAAGAAAAATACGAAATGGAACGTTTTTATCTAAGCTGTCATAATACCAATTCCAGAGGGCTTGTTTTTTATCATAAGTTGGGGTTCGAGCCGTTCGATGTCCGCATCACGGCGTTAGATGACGATCGAAAAATGATTACCATTCAGATGAGGCTGGATTTGGTCTGAGCAAGTCGTGTTGTTCAGTCGGATTCTGAGGTGAAAGGGGAGCATTAGAATGAACACCATACAGGCGGTGCTGTTTGATTTCGATGGTACTTTAGCAGATACGCTGCCGCTTTCGTTTAAAGCATTCCGGGCGGTCTTCTTGAAATACGAAGGCAAGCGGTTGACCGATGCCGAAATCGTTCAGACGTTTGGGCCAACGGAGGAAGAGATCATTGCCAATCATCTTTCGAATCCGGCCCATGTTGATGAAGCCGTAGAATATTATTACGAAGTTTTTGAGCAGGATTTTCCAGAGCATGTGCAGGTATCGGAAGCCGTACAGGATCTAATTGTGAAGCTGTCGGATTTACGTATACCCATGGTTATTATCACGGGCAAGAGCAGAAGATGCCTGGATATATGTTTAAGAAACCTGAAACTGGACGGGTATTTTGCCGCTACCATTACGGGAGACGAGGTTGAACGTTCCAAACCCGACCCGGAAGGGATATTCAAAGCCGTTCAGCTGTTGGGTCTGAGGACATCGGACGTGGTTTTTGTCGGGGACAGCGATGCCGACATTGCGGCTGGCAAATCAGCTCAGGTATTAACCATCGGGGCGCATTGGTTTGATACCGTTCAGAATGCACAATTTGCGGTGGAACCCGACAATATTTTTACACGGCCCGATCAGTTGATAACATGGATCATGACCAGGAATCATTGAGCGAATGAAAGCAGGGGTTATATTGAACAGCAAGACAACTATCGAAATCCAGAGTAAGCCCTTTACGATTGAATGTGAGGACATCTTCCTTCGGGAATATTTGTTGGAAGATCTGGATGCGATCTGCAAGATCACGCACGAACCGGAGATCAGACAGTACCTGCCTGGCTGGGATGTATCAAGGGAACAGCGGCGAGAATGGTTAACCGACTATGAAATGCCGGAGAATCGGCGGTTCCTGCATGCCGTTCAAGACGGCGGGGATGTGGGGCAGCTGCGTCTGCGGTTAGCCATCGTCTTGAAAGAAACAGGGGAATGCATCGGCTGGTGCAATACCGGTCCTAAGGAAGAGCTGCCCCCGCCTAACCGAGAGATCATGTACGGAATCTCCAATCGGTATTACAATAAGGGATATGCCACCCAAGCCGTGCGGGCGTTAATCCGTTATTTGTTCCGGAATACAAGGGAGCGAGAACTCAACGCAATCGCCGTCGTTCATCATCATGCTTCCAATAAAGTAATCCAAAAGTGCGGATTTGCCTATATCGGCGAGATCGAACTTGAGCAGGAGCGGTATCATCACTATAAATTATGCGATGAGTAATAGGGAGGCCCAATGAAACAGCTTGCCCTTGGAGCGGGGATCTTCATTGTGACGGAATTGCTTTTGATCACGCTGTTAGGCGTGGACGAATGGGCAATGATGGTGTTCTCAGCAGGCGTAATCATTACGATATTATTGTTAATTTTCATGCGTCTGACGGAGTTGGTGAAGAGTAACAGAGACCGACTAGATCATCAACAAAGGCAGAGGATCCAGGAATTGAACCGACAATCCAGATTAACTTCGACATCCGACAATGGTTCGATGAATCCGGATGAATAAAATGTTATGCTGGGTAGCGAAAGGGTAATGGTTGAAGTTAAGCAGCAAGAGAGGAGGCCCAGCCTTGCGATACAACGTTATTTTATTTGATGCGGACGATACGCTATACGACTATGCCCAATCGGAGGCGTTTGCGTTAGCCGGCGTTTTTGGCGAGATCCATCAGGAATGCACGAATGCGATCGTAGACAGTTACAGGCGCATTAACCAGCAGTTGTGGAACGATTTCGAGCAGGGGATCGTGACGCAGGGCGAATTGCGTACGGCCCGGTTCGAAAGACTCCTGGAGGAACATAGTATCAATTGCGCTTTGGACGCTGAAGCCTTTAGCAATATCTACATAAAGTATTTAGGACAGGGCTCCTTTCTCATGGAAGGGGCAGAGAAGCTGTGCAGTCAACTGTCCGAGCGCGGCCAACGCATGGCCATCATCACGAACGGAATCAAGGAAGTGCAGTTTAATCGTATCAGCCGATCGGCGCTGTGCGATTCCTTTGAATGTATCGTGGTTTCGGAGGATGCAGGATCTCAAAAGCCGCACGAAGGAATATTCGATTACGCCTTTAATAAGTTAAACCACCCCGATAAAAGCGAGGTGCTCATTGTTGGCGATTCGTTAACTTCCGATATACAAGGAGGCATCCGTTACGGGATAGATACCTGCTGGTATAACCCGCAGCGCAAGGCTAACCCGACGTCCATTCACCCCAAGTATGAAATACATACATTGGAGGAACTCCACGACATCATTTCATCCGAATGACCGTGATTTGGCAAGATCGATGAAGATGGAGCACCATGATCCTTTCTAGACGTTTACTATTATGCTGAGGGTTTTCCCATAGGTTCCGTGTAAAAAGGGAGGAAGGTGCAGAAGTGGTTCAGTGTCCGTGGTGCGCACAGGAGGTAACGTTGATTGATAGTACATGTCCGGAATGCAAGCATGAGGTATTGCCGGAGCATCTGAGCACAGAGACGAATGAACAGACTACCGGCCAGTATAATACAGCAGCCGAAATGGATTACCTAAGCATTGAGGAATTAATGGCCAGCAAGTTCCACTGCCGCCGCTGCGGTCACCGTGAATGCAGCTCGCAGGAAGTCAGCATGAGCGGTACGGGCATAAGCAAAATATTCGATATCGACTATCATCATTATCTCTTCGTATCCTGTACGCGGTGCGGTTTCGTCGAGGTATTCAATCCCGATGTCCTCCGCGGACATCAATCCGGAGTGCTGGGAACGGTGCTCGATCTCATCTGGGGTTAACTAACAGAACATTCAGCAAAGGAGCATGAACATGATACAGGCATTTATTTTTGACATGGACGGGGTCATTATTGACAGCGAACCGCTGCACTTTGAAGTGGATATCCAGGTGATGAACTACTACGGATCCTCGATAACCCATGAACAATTGGAGAAGTATGTAGGCATGACCAATCCGGAGATGTGGGCAGCCATTAAACATGAGCATCGGCTTGCGCAATCCGTATCGGAGATTATCGAATACCAATTGTCCAATAAAATCGAGATGCTCACCTCTCGGGAAATGGAGCCGATTGCCGGCATTCGGGAGCTTCTGGCTGAACTTAAAGCACGTCGTATCCCTGCTGCGATTGCATCATCCTCGCCTCCCGTATTTATTACGGCCGTCTTGCGCAAGTTCGATCTCCTGGATCAATTCGAATGCGTCGTGAGCGGTGAAGAAGTGGAAAAAGGAAAACCGGCGCCGGATGTGTACCTCAAAGCGGCTGAATTGTTAGGCGTGGAGCCCGAGCACTGCATGGTGCTGGAGGATGCCCGGCATGGCGTTGCTGCAGCGAAGGCGGCCGGCATGACATGCATCGGCTTCGTGAACCCGAATTCGGGAAATCAGGATTTGTCGCAAGCCGATCATGTCGTGGATTCCATCGGGGACGTTCTGAGGATTTGCCAATTTGAATAGGACTTGGTCTTGGATCCTGGCAGTTTGGCCGCATATTGCGGCTGAGCTGTTTTTTTGTTTTTGGTTCAAACGGTTATAAACCCAACTTATTGATCATAAAACTCGTTTATACTATATCTACTCTATTATATCTACTATTAGGATCTAGACCTAAGTCTAGGTTCATTATCGTCTGAAGACGGAAGGCATCCTCCTCCATTCGTGATATCCTTGCATTAACATGATACGGGAGAGGAATGTGAACCGATGATTTCAAATTCGAATGTAAGCAACGATATCGCACGATACACGGGCTGTCCAAGGGTCAGCCAAGCAGAGGAGATTAGGCTTGATGGATTTTTTACGTAATTTAGGCGATATCGGATTATTCATTCATGCCATGATCGACGCGATCATTTTTCCGATTCCGGCACTGTTCTCGCAGTTGTCCTTAAGTGCCTTGAGTCCGGACCGTGCGATCTGGCTCGCCACGATCGGGTTTGTCGGGTGCTTGATCGGAACGCCCATCGGATATGGAATCGGCAAGGCTTCAGGTCATTTGGTGTTAACCAAGATCATGAAGAAAAAATGGTATGATTCCGCCACCGCTTTGTTCACCAAGCATGGCGAAGCCGCTATCCTGGTCGGTGCGTTTACGCCGATTCCCTTCAAAATATTCACCATTCTATCCGGCTGCATGAACTATCCTTTATGGAAGCTTATCAGCTATGCAGCGCTCGGACGCGCCGTGAAGTTCTACACGGTGGGTGTGCTGTTCTACGTATATGGCCGTGCTGCCGAGAATATGGTGGACAGCGTGCTTACGATTATTTTGTTATCCGTAGGCGCTCTGATCGGGGGCATTTGGCTGACGGTGCGGCTTATCAAGAAGCGCAGGAATAAACGTTCGGAGGTCCCCGTCGTGAAGGGGCCAAAAGATTCAATTGACGTAACGGCAGGTGAAGAATGAATGATAAAGCGACTGCAAAGTTTTGATCACCGGGTATTCGTCTGGTGCAACCAGACGATCAGCAACCGAGCCTTTGACCGGTTGTTCGGCGGCATCACCCATCTCGGCGGAGCCACCTTCACCATTCTGAGCGCGTTGCTTATCGCCTGGGCAGCATTCGAAGCTTGGGATATCACGGCATATCAGAGTGCCATTGCGTTAACCGTTAGCCATCTGATCGTGGTCCTCATCAAGAGAATCGTCAGAAGAGATCGTCCCTTCCGGGTTTTGGAGCAGGTAAAGATCGGAAATTTCCCGCTGAAGGATTACTCCTTCCCTTCCGGTCATACGACGGCGATTTTTGCAGTCATTACCCCGCTGCTGTTTCTGGTTTCGCCGCTGCCGACGATACTGCTGATCATGCTGGCTGCGCTGGTCGGTCTATCCCGTATCTATTGGGGATATCATTACCCGACCGATTGTCTGGCGGGAAGCCTGATCGGATTCGGATCGGGATGGCTGGTCGTTTACCTGATGCATGTCTTGGGAAACACATAACGTTAGATAAGGAGTAATATCAATGAGATCCATATATGAGCAAAAAATCATCATATTAACCGGAAGTCTGGGAGAGGGTCATAACCAGGCATCAAAGGCCATTGTGGAATCAGCAAAAAGAAAATACCCTCATCTGCGCGTTAAAGTCATTGATTACATGGAGTTAACCCATCCGCGGCTGCATGTGGCCGGACAGTTTTTCTTTGTGCAGTGGATGAAGCATTTTCCATCCGTTTACGGTTATTTGTTCCAAAAAACGCGCGAGGAAAACACGCTCATTCAGATGCTGAAACGCTTCAGTACCTTCAGTCTTCAAAAACTGAGCGCAATGCTGGAGATCGAAAAGCCGGCTATCGTAGTCAGTACGTTTCCGCCGGCAGCGGCAGGCATGTCGCTGTTGAAAGCAATGGGTTACACGGACGTGCCCACGGCCACCGTCATGACGGATCATACGGATCACAGTTATTGGATCCATTCGCATACGGATTATTACATGGTGGGTTCCGATGTGGTCCAGGTTGCATTGGAGCGCAAAGGCGTGCCGAGCGAAAAAATCTCGGTGACCGGAATACCCGTCAACCCGCTCTACAGTCAACCGGTGGATGAGGAACGGCTGCGCGATTATTATGGCTTGAAACCATCCGAGCAGGTCGTGCTGATCATGGGCGGCGGAGAAGGGATGATCGATAAAGAAATTATCGAGCTCTTGAAATCCAGGGCATACCCGCAGGATGTTCGGTTTATGGTCGTGTGCGGACGCAATATGAAATTATATCAATCGCTGCTGGAAGAGTTTGCGGAGCATCCGCAAATCACCGTCATGGGTTATGTGGATCGTATGCATGAATTGATGGCGATGGCCGACTTGATGGTGACGAAGCCGGGAGGTCTCACGATTTCCGAAGCATTAACGATGGAACGTCCCATGCTGTTGGTTAAACCCTTGCCTGGCCAAGAGCAGGATAATGCCGACTACCTGGTTGGCATTGGCGTGGCGCGTCAAGCTATGGCGGGAGAACTGCAGCATCAATTCATGACGCTAATGACGGATTCGTCCTTGCTGCAAGAGATGAAGCGAAAAGCGGCCATTAACACGCACAAAGATTCGGCGCTATCGGTTCTGACCCGATTGATAGAGATTCAACGGCGTTACCGCCCTTCGCGAGAATGGGCCGAAGAAAAGAACCCGGTGCCCTACGAGGTGCTGAACAGGGAAGTTTATGTGAATGAAGCCCTGCACCACTACCATGACAGTTATCGGTAAGACGAAGGAGTTTTCCCATGAATTTGTTTGAATTGGTTGAGCGGTTGTTTGAACAATATGGTTATCTGGTGTTATTGATTGGGCTCCCTCTTGATTTTATTGCTCTTCCAATTCCTCCAGGAAACACTACCCTGACTTATACCGGGTTCCTGACCTATAAGGGGGTCATCGACATGGTTCCGGCCATGGGATCTGCTTTTATAGGAGCGGCCATGGGGCTGACCATTACCTATATCCTCGGCTACCGGTTAGGGATGCCGCTGATTGAACGCTATGGAAAATGGCTGTTCATCAAGCCGTCCCTTGTGGAGAAAACACAGGCGTATTACAGCAAGTATGGGAACAAGCTGCTCATCGTCTGTTTTTTCATTCCCGGAGTCAGGCAGTTTATCGGGTATTTCATCGGCATGATTCGGGTTCCCTACCGGACGGTTTGGATATACGGATACACGGGAGTGGCTGCATGGGTATTGGCCTTCTTCAGCATAGGTTTTATATTCGGGGAGCAGTGGCAGTACATTCTGAATGTGGTGGAGCATTATTTGAAAGTCATCTTTCTCTGTCTGGCAGGTTCGTTTCTCGTTCTGCTGGTTTGGAGCCGCGTGAAACGCGAGAAGGCCAAGAAACTAACCAAAGTGACAAGGAATGAATAGAATGGATCCTTGACCCGGCGAAGGATCATTGGTTTGCTCGGGTTTAGTTTATATAAGATAGGGACGAGCTGAGACGTGATTGATTTGTGATACGATCTATAATAAGTCAACAGCAGCACATACATAATGTATAGGAATGATGAGGTGCGGGAGGGGCTGGCATGAGCAAAATCATACCTTTATTCAGGGTGTTCGACGAAACGAAGGCAAGGGAATTCTACATGCAGTATCTTGGTTTCACCTTGGACTGGGAGCACCGGTTTGACGATTCGGCGCCGCTTTACATGCAAATATCCAAAGGTTCGTTATTGATCCATTTAACGGAGCATTACGGTGACTGCTCCCCTGGAGCAGCCATTCGCGTGGAGATCGCAGGAATTGAAGCTTTTCACGAACAGCTGTCAAACCAGAACTATCCGTATCAGAGACCCGGAATCGAGATCGCCCCATGGAACAGCAAAGAGGTACGTGTAACGGATCCGTTCGGCAATCGAATCACTTTCTACGAGGAGATGGAACCCGAGTGATGAAGCTAAACGAGATACGATGGGAACAAGCAAGGCAGTATATGCTGCAGCGGGCCAGAAACCTTGAACGGGCCTTGTTCCGATATGAATTCGAGAACGGGTCGTTTACGGATGTGCTGATTGAGCTCTCCAGCTACCAGAACGAGGATGGCGGATTCGGTCATGGTCTTGAGCCTGACCTTCGCTGCAAGGAGTCATCTGCCCTGGCGACGACCAGAGCGCTGGAGATTCTTCGGTTACATCCGAATCATCCCGAGCGGAACGAACGGGTTATATCCGCGTTACAGTATCTCGAGCATACGTATGTGCCTGAACGCTCAGGATGGGACATTATCCCCGAAGATGCGGAGCAGTCACCTAGAGCGATTTGGTGGCAATACGGCGCTTTTAAGGACCATTGGGGCAATCCCAATGCAGACATCATCGCTTATTTTATCGATGAACGGGAGCTGTATCCTCTGGAATCGCTGGATTTCTTGGTTCGTTATGCTCTGGACTACCTGAATCGAACCAGCGATTTAAAAGAAATGCATGAACTGTTTTGTTACTTGCGCTTGAAAGAGCGATTGCCAAAGGAACAGGCATCCGAGATCAGGGAGGCTTTGGAGGCTTTCATGGACAACTGCATTAGCCTGGACCCCGGCAGC
This sequence comes from Bacillus sp. FSL K6-6540, assembly GCF_038007545.1. NCBI lineage: Bacteria > Bacillati > Bacillota > Bacilli > Caryophanales > Bacillaceae > Bacillus > Bacillus sp. FSL K6-6540. The sequence continues at coordinate 4,328,874 of NZ_JBBOXH010000001.1, read as the reverse complement.
CGGGAGGGATACGGGGCAACACCGCTGAGCATTATGGACACGCCGAACTCTCCTTACTTTCCAAAATATCGAGCGCTTCTTCCGGCGGAGCTGGACTTGCTTATAGAGAACCAGGGCGAAGATGGTGCCTGGGAGCCGAATTGGAGCTGGTACCAATTCGAAGAGGTATGGCCGTCGGCCAAGGAAGAATGGAAGGGCGTTATGACACTGAATGCGCTTCGGACGCTGCGTAATTTTGACCGGATTGAAGGGATATGATGGCAAGATCCTGAGGATGAAACAGATATGGCTCGGTTCGCCGTAAAGCGAACCGAGCCATTGTTGTTTGGAGAAGGGAAGATATGCCCGCAAATCAAGATGAATCCCTGCAATGGGAAGCAAATGCGTAAAGCCTGCTTAAGCCTTCTTCGATCTCTTCCGTCGAAAGGTTTCCATATCCCAATACGATCCCTGTCGAACCCGGAGGACGCGATGGCGAGATTCTGTAATTAGAAGCAGGCTCGACGCGAAACCCGTATGAGACCGTATCGTTCCATGGGAGGAGAGCGTAAGCTTGACGACCGAATATCACCTGAAGATGCATCCCCGCATCATCGCCGACAATGGAAATATCCTGCCCGAACAAGTGATGGAGCCGCTCCGTTAATACATTGCGGCGTTTCTTGTACACTTTTTTCATCTTATGGATATGCCGTTCCAGATGGCCGTCCAGAATGAATTGGCTTAGCGCTTGTTGAATGACGGTTGGGGTATGTATATTCAGTTTATCTTTCATCTCGGTTATGGCATCGGTTAGATCAGGCGGGACGATCATGAATCCGATCCGGAGGCTCGGCGTTAAGGTTTTACTGAATGTTCCCACGTGAATGACTCTCGAAGGCGAGAGCGTCTGCAGAGGAGGTACCGGGATTCCTCGAAGCCGGAATTCGCTGTCATAATCATCTTCGATCACGAAGGAGTCGGCTTCCTCCAGCATCCGGATGGCCTGATGTCTGCGCTGTATGGATAGTACGCTGCCGGAAGGAAACTGATGTGACGGCGTTAATAAAACCAGATGACCTGGTGCGAAACTCGTCATGGCGTCGATGCGCATGCCGCTGTGATCCACCTCAACCGGCACAAGCCGATAGTTCATCATCTGAAAAATATCGCGGGTAATATCGATCGTGGGGTCTTCGATATAGATGGAATGAAACCTGGAAGCTAACGATTTGGCAAGGAGGAGCAACCCTTCGGAAGCGCCGGACACGATCACGATTTGATCGGATGAGCATTGGATGCCCTTGGACCGGAATACATAGTCGCAAATGGCAGAGCGCAGCATCTTATCACCTTTGATGTGACCGTAACCATGGTTTGCATTCACGGAGTCCTCAGCGGCTTGTTTCAAGTACTTGGCCCAGATGTGCCTTGGAAACATCTTCTGATCGGGAATGCCGGCGGCAAAATCGATCATGTGCGAATGTTCAGTCGATGTAACTTTATGGATCGGCTGCTCGCCGACAGATGGCTCGTTTCGTGGACGGGGAGAAGGTATTATCCCGCCCGCTACATAGGTGCCTGATCCTACGCGCCCTTCCAAATATCCCTCAGCCGTCAGCTGCTCATATACCTCGATGACTACATTGCGCGCAATGCCCCACTCTTTGGCCAGAACCCGGGTCGGAAGCAGCCGTGCTCCCGCTGCCAGCTGTCCCGATTCGATCAGCCTTCGCAGCTGCTGGCATACCTGATGGGTAACGGATCGTTTCGATTCACGGTCGATATAAATGCCGTACACCGTATCCCTCCTTTAATTGGTTCCTCCAAATTCACCATCATTGGATCTCATCACAAACCATTTTCCTAATTATAATGAAGGCGAACCAATTCGAAAAGGGAGGAACTATCATGGATAGAACGTTAGGCAGATCGCAAATCCCGGTAAGCCCGCTCGGCTTAGGCTGCTGGGCAATGGGCGGGAATTTTACGTTGGACGGCTTGTCCGACGGATGGGGTGAGATGGACGAACGTGAATCCGTTGCAGGGATTCATGCGGCCCTGGAGAGGGGCGTTAACTTTTTTGATACGGCAGACGTTTATGGTACCGGGCATAGCGAACGGGTGCTTGGCCGCGCATTAAAAGGAAAGCGGCACGAAGCCGTGATAGCCACCAAATTCGGATATACCTATGATGAAACAACGAAGGAAGTTTTTACGCGTTATAATGTTACGCCGGATTATATCCGCTACGCTTGTGAGCGGTCTCTTCAGCGACTCGATACGGATTATATCGATCTCTATCAGATTCATGTAGGCGGATTACGACTGGATGAGGTGGAAACGGTGATAGATGCCTTAAACGGTCTTCGTCAAGAAGGGCTGATCCGTACATATGGCTGGAGTACCTGGGATACGGCCAATGCCGAGTTATTTGCAGAGCGATCCGAAGCGGCAGCCATTCAGCACGTGCTGAATGTTCTCAGTGACGATAAGGAGATGCTTGCCCTTTGCGAACGTCATGGTTTGGCGAGCATCAATAATACGCCCTTGGCAATGGGGCTGTTAAGCGGGAAATTTAATCAGGACACCCGATTCAGTGATCAAGATGTGCGAGGAAGCGGTCACGACTGGGTCGCCTATTTCAAGGAGGGGAAAGCCGTACCGTCGTTCCTCGCTAAACTTGAAGCGGTGCGGGAGATTTTAACGAGTGAAGACCGTACTTTAGTGCAAGGAGCGTTAGCATGGATTTGGGGAAGAAGCCGTGCGGCGATTCCGATACCGGGTTTCAAAACGAGAAGGCAAGCGGAAGAACTAATAGGAGCCGTTGCTTTTGGACCTTTAACGGCTGGGCAGATGAACGAAATCGAAGGAATACTGGGCTCCATGTAGTCACATTCCAGTTATGTAGCAGGAGAGAAGCCCTTGGCAGATGCCGAGGGCCTTTTCGACGGGAAACAAGCAGCATCCATCAGGAGTGCAGACACTATTATTTTTCGGCGGAGATGCTAAAATCATGACATGGAATGATCTCAAACATAATGGAAGGGAGAGAGGGAACATGGATTTGAGGTATCCGATAGGACAGTTTGACTGGGGAGGCAGCACGTCGCCTAAGCACAGGAAGGTCTGGGTCCGAGAGATTAAGGGAATGCCGGAGAAGCTGAGGGCAGCGGTCCAAGGGTTAAGCCACGAACAACTGGATACGGCTTATCGCGAGGGCGGCTGGACGATCCGCCAGGTTGTTCACCATCTTGCTGACAGTCATATGAACAGCTATATCCGGTTTAAACTTGCGTTGACGGAAGAGAACCCGACGATTAAACCGTATGACGAACAGAAATGGGCTGCCCTGCACGATTCATTGACACAAGACATTGAGGCTCCGCTTGCATTGATCGACGGATTACATGCCAGATGGGTCGCATTATTGGAGAATATGAAGGATGGGGACTATCTGAGAACGTTCTACCATCCCGAAAACCAGCGAACAACGAGTTTGGAATACGCCGCAGGCATGTATGCATGGCATGGGAATCACCACATTGCCCACATCACGTCAGCCAGAGAACGATTGGGAATTTAGTCGAAATCACATCGAACTCCGTCATACGACGGGGTTCTTTGTGTGCGGCCATGTCGTGATTTCTAACTTGATTGTCGCAATTTTACACTGTGAATCAGGCGGTACGTGTGATAGATTAATGGCATGATGTCTTAATATTAGATACTGAGGTGACTGGAATGATCAGAATCGGAAAAATTAGTTATTGGCATGTGCACGCATGGGATTATACGAAACAAGCGCAGGAGCATCCCGATGCTCAGATCGTAGCGGTATGGGATGAGAATCCGGAGCGGGGAAGAGAAGCCGCCGAGAAGCAAGGCGTGCGTTTTCATGAATCGCTGGATGACATGCTGCAAAGCGACGATATTGATGCCGTGATCGTGGATGCTCCGACATCCATGCACAGAGAAGTCATGTTGAAGGCCGCAGCGGCAGGCAAGCATATTTTCACGGAAAAAGTAATTGCTGCAACCCTTCAGGAGGTCAATGATATCATTAAAGCCGTGAAGGAGAATCAGGTCAAATTCACGGTATCGCTACCGCGGCTGAATGACGGTTATACGCTGGCGATCCGTGAGGTATTGGAGCAGGAATTGCTGGGAACCGTGACGCTCGTTCGCGTTCGCTTGTCCCATAATGGCGCAACCGCCGGTTGGCTGCCTGAGCATTTCTACAGCCTGGAGGAGTGCCGCGGGGGTGCCCTGATCGATCTGGGCTGCCATCCGATGTATTTGACGCGCCTGTTCCTTGGCGAGGAAGCCATTGACGTCCAAGCGAATTTCGGATACATAACGGGCAAAGAGGTAGAAGACAACGCCGTTGCCACGCTCTCTACGGCGGCGGGTGCCGTCGGCGTGGTGGAAGCCGGATTCGTTAACAACTTCTCTCCGTTCACGATCGAGATTCATGGTACGGATGGAACCATCCTGTACGGTACGCCGGATAGCAAGCTTCTGATTCGTTCAACGAAAAAAGAAGAGTACAAGGATGCTTGGGTCGAGCTGCCGGTACCGGCGAATCGCGCAAGTGCCTTTGAACAATGGATTTCTCATATTCAAGAAGATACCGTTGCCGAAGAAAATATCGCATATGCGGTTGAATTGACCAAATTGATGGAGGCAGCCAATCGTTCGGCCAAGGAGCATCGTGCTGTAAGATTGGATGAACTTCAAGCATAAGATACAGGGATGATGCACCGGGATGAATAACCATTTTCCATACGAAATGATGAAAGAGCGGCAGGATGCCTTGGAGCGGCTTGATCTTAGGGTCTATTGGGGACGTTACGAGATCCGGGTCCTTCGGTTTCATCTCACCACCTTCCCGCCCGGGAAGATTGTCTCCTTCCATAAGCATGCGGAGTATGAATTTCATTTCATACCCCGCGGCAAGGGGACCGTTATTATGGAGGATGAGCCGTATGCGCTGCGGGAAGGGATGTTCTATTTAACGGGTCCGAACGTGCTTCATTATCAGGAAGCGGATACCGCGGAACCGATGGACGAATTATGCCTGCACGTCGACATCATTCCCCGCGATGAGATTTCCGAGCCTGAGAGCCCGGCACTGCCTGTTTCGGATCCTTGGGAAATGGCGGAAGCCGATGACTGCATGGAGAAGCTGAGAGAATTGCCGATGAAGCCGACGATGGACATCCATCGAGCGATGCCTTATTTTCTTGAGGCTTATCAGGCTTCGCAGGAGAAATATTCGGGTCTGTACACAACGATCAAGCAATGCCTTATTCAGATATTGCTGCGCGCTGTGCGCGCATATGAATCCGAGCCATCGGAAGCGGAGCTGCCTTCGCGCGATATGAAGGCTTACCGTTATCAATTGGCGTTGGAGTATATCCATGCGAATTCTTCGGGGGAGGTTGTGCTGGATGACGTCGCAGAGAAGCTGCATATCAGCTCAAGACAGCTGCAGCGGATATTCAAGGAGCAAGCGGAAGGTCAGTCCTTCAGCGAGATCTTGGAGCATGTCCGCCTGGAAGCCGTGTGCAGGAAGCTGATCGATACCAATTGGTCGATTGACAAAATCGCCATTCACGAAGGCTTCTCCAGCGGCAGTTATCTGCATACCGTTTTCCGAAAGAGATACGGATATACGCCAACAACATACCGAGCCATGAATGTGAAATTGTAGGGGGAGTATCAGCCATGGGCAAAACCATTCGAATTGGAGTTATTGGAAGCGGCGGCATTGCGGGGGAGCATGCAAAGTACTATAAACAAATTGACGATGTGCAAATTGTTGCCGTAGCTGATATTTTACCCGGCAGAGCCGATCAGTTTATTGAGCGCTGGGGATTGCAGGGAGCCATCGGATTCGATGACCACCGCAGATTGTTGGATCTTGACCTGGACGGCGTAAGCATCTGTACGCCGAACGTCGCTCATTACCGTACGACGATCGATGCGCTGTCGGCGGGCAAACACGTTATGCTTGAAAAACCGATGTCGGTCACTTTGGATGAAGCGATCGAGATGGTTCAAATCTCGAAGAAGACCGGGAATATGCTTAATGTAGGCTTCCAGCCGCGATATGACCCGAACATGGGCATCATTAAGAATTTGATCCAGAACGGCGAGCTTGGAAAAGTGTACTATGTGGAAACCGGGGGCGGCCGCCGACGGGGAATGCCAGGCGGCACGTTTGTTCGCCAGGAAATCGCCGGGGCAGGCGCTATGGCGGACATCGGATGCTATTCCCTGGACATGGCGCTGAACGCCCTGGGATATCCCAAGCCATTAACGGTATCCGCTTATACGTCGAATTATTTCGGGACGAATCCCAAATACCATGCGGAAGCCGGAGCGTTTAACGTAGAGGATTTCGGGGTAGCCATCATTCGGTTTGAAGGCGACCTTGTGCTTAACTTTAAAACATCCTGGGCTATGCATATGGATACGCTCGGGGCAACGATGTTCCTTGGCACGGATGCGGGCATGAAGATTACGCCTGCAGGCTCAGGCCCTTGGAGCGGTGTATGGGACGGGAAGGTAGGATCGATTTCCTTGTTCCACGATATCCAGGGCCATCATACCGAAAGCGCAATACCGCTGATCAGCCATGAGCTGAATGTATTCCAGGAGAAAATCAAGGATTTCGTTAGCGCGGTGCGCGAAGGCAAGCCGGCGCCGATTCCGGGTGAGCAGGTGCTTCGCAATCAAGCGATACTGGACGGTATTCTGCGATCCTCCCAAAGCAAAAAAGAAGTGGAAATCCATATTCCGAATATGGATTAAGATGATGAAAGCCGTGCAACCAGCGCGGCTTTTTAGTTGCAATTTTAATTATTTAATTCGTGAATATAGCATTGCAAATGCTTCCATTTTTTAGATGGATATGATAGTATGAATGCGAACAATTGTTCTTCGAGAGAGATGAATTGGAATCCATACATAACATATCCGGTATGAAAGATGGTGCAGACCTGATGACTGATCGATATGCTGAAATCGATGAAGTAATCGCTTATATTCACAAGAATATTTACGAGCCTCTCCCGTTATCAGCGCTTGCGGATTACATAGGGTACAGTCCATATCACTTCTCGCGTATATTCAAGGATCGAATCGGGCTGCCTCCGTTATATTATGTTTCATCGCTTCGCCTGGAGAAGGCAAAGAATTTGCTGTTACATACGCATTTAAGCATACGGGATATCGCCATGGAGATCGGCCAGCAGAGTCTGGGAACGTTTACGACACGCTTCACGGAGAGGGTGGGGGTGACCCCTTCGCAATTCCGGAACTCGAAGGAGGAGGCCGACGAGCATCTGTTAGCCCTGCAGAAGCTGAACAGCTGGCGCGAGTCCATGCCGGTAGATAATCCCGATTTGACGGTTGAAGGCACGATCGAGGCCGCGGCTCCCTTTCAGGGCGTGATTTTGATCGGACTGTTTGCCAAGCCGATCCCCGAAGGGTTTCCCCTATACGGTACTTTGCTTTCATCCGTCGGCTCCTTTCGTTTTACCGACGTCAGACCCGGCACTTATTATTTGATGGCTACTTCGGTACCATGGGGCATGCAGGCGGTCGATTTCCTGCTTCCTCAGTCCACTACGCTGCGTACCCGTTCAAAGGAGCCCGTTATCGTAAAGCCGTACGCCAGGACGCCGCATCTTCATGTTACGCTCCACGTTCCCCGGCTGGACGATCCGCCGATTCTGATTTCCTTGCCGATATTAATGAATCATTTCCTAAAGAGGGTTGCTCCTATGGTGAGATGAGTCATGATGGAGAAGTGGTTTGGTTCGTAAAATGGATACACTTTTGGCATTAAGGGCTTCCGAACACCACGGCAGCTCTTCATTGCATTTCGTTGACATTTGAGTTCAGATTCATGATACTTGAATGAGGGCGAACGGCTTCGATTGTAAGTTTGTATGAACGAAAGATTTGAGGTGGCATCTGTGATTGTTGTAAGCTCTTGTTTAGCCGGTATGAAAGTTCGCTATAATGCGACTGACAGCATGGATACGAATATTCAGCTGCTTGTAGAAGCGAAGAAAGCCGTAACCGTATGTCCCGAACTGCTGGGTGGATTCACCATCCCTCGAGAACCTGCGGAGATCGTTGGAGGGAACGGGGATGATGTACTGGCGGGTAATGCCAGAGTGGTGGAGCTATCGGGCAGAGACGTGACCGAGATGTATATCCAAGGTGCATACCAGGCTCTTCGAATGGCACAAGAGCTTGGAGCCTTGCTGATCGTCCTGAAAGAGGGAAGTCCTTCCTGCGGAAGTGCCATGATTTATAACGGAGAATTTGACAATGTGAAACAGGCCGGTTATGGCGTGACTACGGCTCTTCTGCGTCGGGAAGGCTATACGGTTATATCTGAGCACGAACTAAGCGTTTATGCGGCACAGCCGGAATACGCAACTCTCTTTGCCGAGAGATAATCTTGTTCATCGGTTTTGAGGGTTTTCGTCCTGCTCATTAATTATGATAGAATTATCATATCGACTGCTTATGGCGTAGTGATTCTTTATATTGGAGGGAAATATGGAACTCATAAATCAAACTGAAGTACAGCAAATGATTGATAAATTGAAGGATCAGGATTTATATATTCATCTTGAGATGACGACAGGCGCCTATGCTGCCCATTATGACAGCTCCAAACACCCGGCGGCTAATTTTATAACGAACGCAACCATTCGTTACAGTCATGGTTCCATATCCGGCAACGGACCTTACCGGGTCGGATTGAAGATGGGCCAAGGCTGGGTATATACGGAAGGACTCACCCACTTCGAGCAGACGGACACCGAACGGCTCATCATGGCGGGTCATGACAGTCAGGGGAAACTGGTTGTCGCTTTGCAGCTGAGCCGGGAACCTTTTTAATAGAGAGAGGAGACGAGGATCGATGGAGCAAAACATACTGGTCGTATTGCCGCATCCGGATGACGAGGCTTTTGGTTTGTCCGGAACGCTGGCTAAATATATTATTGAAGGCGCACATGTAACCTACGCGTGTTTAACGCTGGGGGAAATGGGCCGCAATATGGGCATTCCTCCCTTCGCGAATCGCATTACGCTTCCAACGATACGCAAAGCGGAGCTGGAAGAATCCTGCAAAGCCATCGGCATACAGGATCTGAGATTGCTTGGTTTCCATGATAAAACGATTGAGTTCGAGGATCAGGACAAACTGGACGGCGTGATTGCTTCTCTGCTTCAGGAGATCAAGCCATCGCTGGTGTTCACGTTCTACCCTGGATACAGCGTACATCCCGATCATGATGCAACAGGCGCTGCCGTCATTCGAACGATTGGTCGGATGCCTGCCGAAGAAAGACCCGTGGTCCAATGTCTGGCTTTCTCCAACAACTGTGAACAGGAACTGGGTAAACCGGATGTCTACCAAGACGTATCCATGTTTATGGTGCAGAAGCTGAACTCCATTCAAGCTCATCGCTCTCAATTCCAAGCAGCCGAGCTGCTTGGCAAGAAACAGATGAAGGCCAAGGAAGTGGAGCAGCGCTTCGGAACGGAGCGATTCTGGACCTATACCTTTGCATAAAGCTCCACCATCGGTTGGATCCACAAAAAGAGCCGCAGACTCAGCATCTGCGGCTCTTTTTTTCAAGGTTTAGTCTAATGAGATATGCCGGCTTCGGTCAGGAAGGGTTACTCTTCATTTGCTATATTAGGAAGCAGAATGAATCAACAGCCAATGCGCTAGGGGCTGCTGATGGATAAAGGATACATTGTGCCCTCCATGCAGAAGGAGGTTCTTCCGGTCTCTTCCGATACAACGAGGACCAAGGCATCACTGATCTCGGACAGGCCTATGGCTGCACGGTGACGGGTTCCGAGCTTGCGATCCCCATAGGTTTTGGCGGTTAACGGGAGCACGTTCGCAGCCGAAATAATCATATCTTTGCGCACGAGCACAGCTCCATCGTGGAGCGGACTGCCCGGAACGAATATGGATTCAAGCAGGGGGCTCGTGATTTCTGCCGACAAGGGAATGCCGGGCGTTATTAAGGAATCCAGGCCGTCCTCGCGTTGAATAACAATCAACGCACCCAGATTTTTTTGGCTGAGATGGTATACAGATTTCGCGATTTCTTGATATTTGCTGGTGAAGGGGAAGAGAAAACAATTGAGATAATACGTTGATGAAATCGATTCGGCTTCCATGAACTTGGTTCGTATCGAGTCCAGCTCCCCTAGCAGGCAGGAGCCGTCTTGATCCAAATTGACGATAACCTGCTGCAGATGGCCCGTGATATCCGAGAGCTGTTCCTTTAATTTGCGTTTCAGCGGCGTAAAATTGCAGTCTTGATTGTGCATCCGATGTCTTCCTCCTTATCATTGGTATCATTACCATTCGGGGATGGCGATATTCCATAATTCGGCTTGCGTTTATCCAGTAAACGTCGGGAAAACCGATTTATCAGGAAAACTGATAAATGCTATAAGAACATTGTAATTGACCGGTCCCCTAAGCTGTGATAGGTTCAGAGGAGCAATAAAATTAATTGTATCGCAATAGTAGGAATTAATAATGTGCGCTTTTGAGAGGTGGATATTGTTGGAACTTCAAGTAACGAACAGTCCTTTTAATCAGGAACAAGTGGAATTGCTGAATCGCTTACTGCCTACACTGACGGAATCCCAGCGGACGTGGCTGAGCGGCTTTATCGCGGCTTTGCAGGGAACGGCAGCCGCCGCGGCAGTTGCTGCTTCACCGCAAGCGAGTGCGGCGGCGGCCGTATCGGCACCGGTCGTGTCAGCTCCTAAAGAAGTCACCGTCCTATATGGGTCCCAGACGGGCAACGGTCATGGATTATCGAAAAAGTTATCGAAGAAGCTTGAAGAAGTCGGATTGCAGGTCACCATGTCCTCGATGAGCGATTTCAAGCCGAACAACCTGAAAAAATTACAGAATCTCCTCATTATTGTAAGTACGCACGGAGAGGGCGAACCGCCGGATAACGCGATTCCATTCTATGAGTTCCTGCATGGCAAGCGGGCGCCTCAGGTGGAGAATCTTCAATATTCCGTACTGGCGCTGGGGGATACCTCGTATGAATTTTTCTGCCAAACGGGTAAAGATTTCGACAAGCGCCTCGAGGAACTGGGCGGTAAGCGGCTGACGCCAAGAGTAGACTGCGACGTGGATTTTGATGAATCGGCCGCGGAATGGATGAATCAGGTCCTCCTATCGTTGAATGAGGCCGGAGCGGGATCGTCCGCTGTTGAACATGTAAGCGCGGTAGCCCTGACCGACAGTACGGAATCGGAATATTCGAGAAGTAATCCGTTTCAAGCCGAGATCCTCGAAAATTTGAATTTGAACGGAAGAGGGTCTGACCGGGAAACCCGTCATATCGAAATATCGCTTGAAGGATCGAATCTGCAGTATGAGCCTGGCGACAGTTTAGGCATCTATCCGGAAAATCATCCGCAGCTGGTAGATGATCTCATCGCTGGCATGGGATGGAATGCAGACGAAGCGGTCGTTGTGAACAAAAGTGGCGAAGCGCGGAAGCTGCGGGATGCCTTGCTCCGTCATTATGAAATCACGGTTCTCACGAAACCTCTGATTGAACAGGCGGCTAAGCTGTCGGGGAGCGAAGGGCTTCGGAAACTGCTGGAGCCTGGACATGAGCAGGAACTTCGTGCCTATATCGAGGAACGGGATTTGCTGGATCTGGTACAGGATTATGGGCTGCAGCAAGTGGCGGCAAGCGATTTTGTATCCATTCTGCGCAAGATTCCGGCTCGTCTGTACTCGATCGCAAGCAGCTCCAAAGCGTTTCCGGATGAAGTCCATGTTACCGTTCGGACGGTCCGCTATGAAGCACATGGCCGTAACCGCTACGGGGTGTGCTCGGTACAATTGGCAGAACGACTGGAAGCTGGTGATTCATTGCCGGTATACATTCAGCATAACCCGAACTTTAAACTCCCCGAGAATCCGGACACCCCGATTATTATGATTGGACCCGGCACGGGCGTGGCCCCTTTTCGGGCTTTCCTGGGGGAACGGGAAGAGACGGGAGCTGAAGGGAAATCGTGGCTGTTCTACGGCGATCAGCATTTCACGACGGACTTCCTCTACCAGATCGAGTGGCAGCGCTGGTTGAAGGATGGGGTGTTGACTCGCATGGATGTTGCCTTCTCACGGGATACGGACAAGAAAGTGTACGTGCAGCACCGGATGCTGGAGAACAGCAAGGAGCTGTACCAGTGGCTCCAAGAAGGGGCTTGCGTATATGTATGCGGCGATGAGAAGAAGATGGCTCATGACGTGCACTCCGCACTGGGGTCCATTCTTGAACAAGAAGGCGGGATGAGTCCGGAAGAAGCTGCGGAATATCTGACGCTCATGCAGCAACAGAAACGTTATCAGCGGGATGTGTATTGAGGTCATCCCTGTGGTTTTCGAGAGGAGAAAAGGAACATGTCTGATAATAACCTTGTATCACCGAATAGTGCGCCGCATAGCGATGTCGAGGACATCAAGCGTCGAAGCAATTATCTGCGGGGCAGTCTTGTAGAAACATTGGAGGATCGCATTACGGCATCGATTCCCGAAGACGATAACCGATTGATGAAATTCCACGGCAGCTATATGCAGGACGACCGGGACTTGCGAAACGAACGGCACAAGCAAAAGCTGGAGCCCGCTTATCAGTTCATGCTGCGCGTACGCGCCGCGGGCGGCGTCGTGACGCCGGAGCAATGGCTGATGATGGACCGCGTAGCCCAGAAGTATGCAAACGGCACGATTCGATTGACAACGCGTCAATCCTTCCAGCTCCACGGTGTATTGAAGTGGAATATGAAGAGCACCATTAAAGAAGTCAATGAAGCCATGCTTAGCACGTTGGCCGCTTGCGGTGACGTTAACCGTAATGTCATGTGCAATCCGAACCCCGATCAATCCGAAATTCATTCGGAGGTATACGAATGGGCACGCATGCTCAGCAGTCATCTCGATCCGCGTTCGCGTGCGTATCATGAGATTTGGCTTGACGGCGAGAAGATCGTGGACAGCACGCAGAATGGAGAGGAACAGGAGCCGATCTACGGCCCGGTGTACCTGCCGCGGAAATTCAAGATTGGGATGGCCGTGCCGCCTTCCAACGATGTCGATGTTTATTCCCAGGACCTCGGCTTCATAGCGATCGTGGAGGACGGCAAATTAAAAGGCTTTAACGTCTCGGTAGGCGGCGGCATGGGAATGACGCACGGTGATCCGCTCACCTATCCTCAAGTGGGGAAAGTCATCGGATTCTGCAAACCCGAGCAGATCGTGGACTTGGCCGAGAAAACGGTGACGATTCAGCGTGATTACGGAGACCGCGCAGTGCGCAAGCATGCTCGTTTCAAATATACGATTGATGACCGCGGAATCGACTGGTTCGTTAACGAGCTGACCAGCCGTCTGGGATGGAAGCTGGAGGAGGCAAAGCCGTTCCATTTCGATCATAACGGCGATCGTTACGGCTGGGTAAAAGGCAGCAACGGCAAATGGCATTTCACGCTGTTCATCCAGAACGGGCGCGTGAAAGACGATGCCGATTACCTGCTGATGACGGGTCTTCGCGAAATCGCCCAAATCCATAATGGCGATTTTCGATTGACGGCCAATCAGAATCTGATCATTGCCAATATCAGCAGCCACAAAAAGAAGAAGATTGAAGAACTCATCAAGCGTTACGGGCTGACGGACGGCCATCATTATACTGCGCTGCGCAGAAATTCCATGGCATGCGTAGCCTTGCCGACTTGTGGATTGGCCATGGCCGAATCCGAGCGATATTTGCCGACGCTATTGGATAAAATCGATCCGATCCTGGAAGAGAACGGACTGAGCGAAGAGGACATCGTCATTCGAATGACAGGATGCCCGAACGGCTGTGCCAGACCGATGCTGGCCGAAATCGCGTTTATCGGTAAGGCACCGGGCAAATACAATATGTACCTGGGCGGCGGATTCTCCGGACACCGGCTGAACAAGCTTTATAAAGAGAACATCGGGGAGGCTGAGATTCTGGACTCCCTTCGCCAGATCATGAAGCAGTACGCAGAAGAACGCGAGATCGGCGAGCGCTTGGGCGATTATGTCATTCGCGCCGGTTACGTGAAGGAAGTATTGGACGGTCAACAATTTCACGCGTAATTCTACTAAGTTATTAACAAACCGGAGCCCTTCTTAAAGAAGAACTCCGGTTTGTTACGTTCATCGCACCTCATTGTCCGTCTCGCCCCATATTTCAAACCAAAGAGCCGCCTCTCGAAATGGGAGGCGGCTCTTTTTCGCTGCTCATTGCTCCAATACGCCGGCCGTGCTCGTTTTCTTTTTAAATAATGGGATCAGCAACGCCGATCCTGTGAGGAGCAAGAGTGCACTGACCGCATAGACGAAGAACAGGGACAGCTGGTCTTTGAGCAATCCTCCCAGCGACATGCCCAGCACCATCATGCCCATAAAGATCGGGGTAAGCGCGCCGCCCACCCGACCAATATATGGCCCCTCCGCATTGTTTAGGATCAGGGTGTTGATTCCAATGTGGATGGCGGGGTAGAAGAATCCGTTAAGCACCAGCAGCAGCAGCGTAAACATGATGTTTGTTGACCAGCCGATACCGAGGTTTCCGATAGCACTAACGGTCAGTCCGAGAGCCAGTAAGGTTTGAGGGGTTATTTTCTTGGCAAATGCCATGACGAATCCCCCTCCGACCAGCATCGCCGCCCCATTGACGGTTAACAGCCATTGCAAGAATGATTTATCCTGCCCGAGGTTCTCAATCGTCACAAAAATCGCGAGCGGCTGGATAAGTCCCGATGCCAAGCCAGCGGCGGCGAAGGTCGCACCTAGTGTTCGGAGCGTTTGATTACTCCATACATAACGAAGGCCTTCGATAAGTTCTTGCTGGAGATTCTGGTGCTTGGATTGTGTCTCTTCCAGCATATCGCGAGGCAATAAAGTCAGAATCAAGCCAGAACCCAGAAATAGGGCGCCTGTGGCGATCAGCGATATTTCAATGCCGTACTTCTGGTATACAAATGCGCCTGCGATCGGGCCGATGACCGTAAAGAAGGCAACCATGGATTGAAACATGGCCATTACGGATTGCAGCTGTTCAGCGGGCACATGCTGTTTGAACAGCTTCATCGCCGAGGGCTGGGAAAATTGTGACACGGTGGCAGAGAAGAACGTGAGTACCAGCAATGCCTGCCACGACCCGTTATGAACGGCGATCAGCACGAGAAATGCCGATAACGCGGACAAAACATCCGAACGGACCATGGTACGTTTAGGACGCCAGCGGTCAGCGAAAGTACCGCCGATGAAGGCAAACAAGAAAATAGGGGCAAATTCGGCTACGGATATGAGAGATACATACACAGGATTATTGCCTGTCATGTCCGTAACGTATAACAGAATGGCGAAGTTGCGGACCCAAATGCCGAGGTTCAAGAGTACGCGTGAGAACACAACGGTTCGGACATACGGGTTGTTAAGCATCATGAATGATTCTCCTTTCGTGACCTGCATTGTGGAGGCTGGACATCGTAAAAAAAAGCGAATGCGCATTTCGTTGATTAATACATAGACATAATAATATTTTGTCTATAAATAATCAACATATATTTTGTGTTGTCTATAAATCGATCGCCAAAAAGGCACTTCCCGCATCGGTTCATGCGCTTGAAGTGCCTTCGAACCTGATGATTATTACGGGTATGTGTCTATTTTCCGGATCTACGCTCTTAACCTTGTTCAAGGGACTTAATAGAGATATAATGGACAGGGGTATTTATTGAATACCGGCTTCAGATTCAATGATGAAAGAGAGTCGAAACGTATGGGCCGTAAATGGAATAATATTAAGGAAAAGAAAGCATCCAAGGATGCTAATACAAGTCGCGTATACGCGAAATTCGGTGTGGAAATTTATGTTGCCGCCAAAAAAGGCGAGCCGGATCCTGAATCCAACCGTGCGCTGAAGGTTGTACTAGAGCGTGCCAAAACATACAATGTGCCGAAAGCGATCATTGACCGCGCCCTGGATAAAGCCAAGGGCAGCGGGGACGAGAACTATGAAGAGCTTCGTTATGAAGGCTTCGGTCCGAACGGATCGATGATCATCGTCGATGCATTGACAAACAACGTCAATCGGACGGCGCCTGCCGTGCGCTCTGCCTTTAACAAGAACGGGGGCAATATGGGCGTCAGCGGTTCGGTGTCCTATATGTTTGATCCAACGGCCGTCATCGGAGTGGAAGGAAAGACGGCAGAGGAAGTCATGGATCTGCTGCTGGAAGCCGACCTGGATGTCCGCGACATCTTGGAAGAGGAAGAAGCTGTGATCGTTTACGCTGAACCGGATCAGTTCCATGCGGTTCAGGAAGCATTCAAAGCTGCTGGCATAACGGACTTTACCGTTGCCGAGCTGACGATGCTGGCACAGAATTTTGTGTCCCTGCCGGAAGAAGGACAGGCACAGTTCGAGAAGCTGATCGATGCACTGGAAGACCTTGAGGATGTTCAGCAAGTCTATCACAACGTGGAGTTTGAGGAATAGTTGATACGGATCGATATCCTAATAAAAACCATCGTACTCAGGAGTCCTGCGTACGATGGTTTTTTGCTGCATAGCATAT
Source organism: Bacillus sp. FSL K6-6540 (assembly GCF_038007545.1). NCBI lineage: Bacteria > Bacillati > Bacillota > Bacilli > Caryophanales > Bacillaceae > Bacillus > Bacillus sp. FSL K6-6540. Next base: position 4,312,182 of record NZ_JBBOXH010000001.1, on the reverse strand, counting down.
TATTTTGGATCAACCCTTATTGGCCGGATTGAACAATGATGACTTCGGCCGAGGTGATGGCTGGAATGGACTTGGTCATGATAGGCGAGTGGTAGGCTACGACCTTCGTACCCGGTTTCAGTTCCGATTCCGTGCTGAGCCCCGCAATCACTTGCGTGTCTTCGGTAACGTTAAGAATGACGTCATTCTCCGTTGATTGGTCGGAGCCTACATTGATATACAGCTGGTCTTTGGTCGTGCGGTCGGATGCTGCAACGGTGCCTTCGATTTTGGGAGCGGTCGTTTCCGAAACCACGATCTTATCAGCGTGAGTCCGGGCAGGATAAATCAGGGTCATCACTTGGCTGTAATAGGCCTCGATGCGGAGATCCGCTTTCAAAGCTTCAGCCGTCAGCGGTTTACCCTTCGCATCGACGATCTCCGTATTTTCGTCTACGGTAAGGATGACGTAATTGACGCCGCCCGACTCCAGTGCCTGACCCATGACGGTGATTTTGTTATCTGCCTTGTCCGTAATGATTCCGTTCGTGCCGGCAGCTTCTTCTTGTACAGGCTCTTCTGCTTGGGCTTGAACCCGAATGTAGTTGGTTGACGATTGAGGCGGCATGCTTAACGCCACATAAGGTCCGTAGAAAGCGCGAATGCTCATGCCGGCTTCCAGGCCACCCGCATTGAGCGTGCTGCCGTCTGCATTGATGATTGTCGCTTTTGGATCCAGATGAAGCAGGATAGTCTCTTCACTGTCGTTGTACAGATTGGTACCCTCCACCAGAATGCCTTGCTTGGTTACCTCAGCGATGGTTCCATCAATACCCGCAAAGTCTTTATCCTGAACGATGATCGTAAGCGCTGAGCCTTGAGCAGGCAGACTCTTGGTGATGTTCGGGCCATAGAAGGCTTTAATTGCTTTGTTCTTGTCCACAATCGTTTGGAGTTGGACTTTGTTTCCTTTGGCATCGATGATTTTAGTGTCCTTCGAAATGGAGAGCTTGATTTCTTGTTGATCGGTGGCACCGAGACCGCGGCCGGTGACCGTAATCCATTTGCCCGTTTCATCGTTTACGTATTCCGTTATGTAACCCATGGTTCCAGGAACGCTTTTCTTTGCCTGGTTCACGATGCTGCCTTGCCCCGAATGGACTGAAGCAGGAGGGGCGTCCTGTGCATTAGCGGCTGCCGGCAGTGCTGCCATCGCCAGAATTGTAGCGGTTGTTAGTACTTTGTAGATTTTGTTCATGATAGGTATCCTCCAAGTGTAGATTATCCTAAAGGCTAGGATACAGCCAAGCCATGCGCGAATTGGTAAAATGTACTTGCTGCACCTCTATAGACGGGAGATCTGTAGAAATGTTGCAGCACGGGCGGAAAAACATGCTGAACGATTCCGTTATTTAACTAGAGGACGGGGGCAGTCGCATGAAACGTATGAACTTGGAGCCCGTGACAGATTTGTGCAAGCTGACGAACGAAAGTTTCGGCTTGCCTATGGTTATTGTAATCCGCATGATAGAATGAAATACTCGCTGACACCAGTCGGGATGTCGTTAACCGATCAAACCTTATCGGAAACCTTCTTTATCACAGTGAATCGTTCAAGAATCGAGGGATGGATCTATGAATCTTCATGCACTCCGCATATTTAATGATGTGTCCAAAACGGGAAGCATTACGAAATCGGCCGGCAATCTAATGTTAAGCCAACCGGCCGTTACCGCCCAAATCCGCAATCTGGAGCGGGAACTCGGCTTGAAATTGATTGAGGCGAATGGGCGCAATATTCAATTGACAGAAGCCGGTGAAGCGTTGGCCGCGCACTCCCAGCGGTTATTTTCGATGGAAGCCGAGATGGAAGACATGATGCAAGCCATTAAATCTGGCCGGGAGGGAAGTTTGCGGATATGTGCGACGGAGCTGCCGGAGACCGCCTTGCTTCCCGGATGGCTGGTTGGATATAAACAACAGAATCCGCGCATGGATGTGGAGCTGCTGAAAGGGAATTCCAACACAGCGCTGCAGCGATTACGGGATCATTCGGTACATATCTCGATCGTTTGCGGCAGTTGGTCCATTGAAGACGAGGTCATTGAGTCCTTTATGATTATGGAGGACGAATTGATTTTTGCCGTACCCGCAATTCATCGCCTAGCCGGCAGAGAAGTTACTCGATTCGAGCTTATGGAGGAGCCTTTTGTGCTGAGGGAGGAAGGGAGTTACACACGAAAACAGTTAATGTCTCTGATTGAGGCCTCAGGCATCCGGGGACTTCGTTCCTCCATCACGATCGAGGGGTTGAACGAAACCATTGAGGCGGTTAAAGCGGGTTACGGGGCTGCCCTGGTCCCGGCTCTATCCATCAAGACAGAGCTGGCTTCCGGCGAACTTAGCAAGGTAAAGGTAACAGGCGTAACGATCCCGCATCCCATACGGGTGTGTACCAAAAAGCTAGAAGCGATACCCGCACACATCCGTTCTTTTATTTCCTATATCCAGGCGGATATCCGCGAAAGACACTACGATATCCATGGATGATGAACGGCTCGCGCCTGATTCATCCATTTTTTTTATGAAACGAAGCGTAATCGGTATTATTCCTTTTTTATTATATAGGGTACACTCGGTTAAGCGGATGCTAGATCAGATGAGAAGGAGCGAGGTACATGCGACCATACCTTTTTGAACATTTGGAATTTGTACGTGCACAAACCTTGAATCTTGTAAGGGATATCCCGGATGATATGGCGGAATGGATTCCGAGCGGAATGAACAACCACGTGAAGTGGAATGCAGGACATATCTATTTGACGCTGGAACGGTTTACGTTCGGCGTGAATGGCGAGACCATGCACCTCCCCGAGCATTATACCGAGCTGTTCCAGACGGGCTCCAAACCAAGGGAGATCAACGCTTCATGGCCTTCCATGAGCGAACTTATCGAACGGCTTGAAGGTCAAGTCCAGTGGATCGAACAGAGGTACACAACACATCTGCAAGATACCGTCTTGTCTCCCTACACGACATCCAAAGGTTTAAAGTTATCCAAGATAGAAGAATTCTTAAGCTTCTGCTTATATCATGAAGGCATGCATTTTGATAAAATCAAATCGATATCAAGACAAAATATCCAGCAATTTGACAATTTATGAAGGGGTTTCATACATAAAGTCGAATAAAGTATAAACAGCCTGCAGCATGAAAGAAGGTGACCCGGCGTTATCAGGAAAGACAAAGAAAAGGATCAACGGCGAATCGCATTTGTCCCTGTATTGAAGTGTGAGCAAAGAGGACACGGAAATATAACTTGAAGAGGAGTCGGGCAAATGCATATCGTTACCGAAAGATTAGTGATTCGCGAATTTGAACCAGGAGATTGGCAGGATGTTCTTCAATATACATCCGATCCCTTGGTGATGTTTTACATGCCGGAGCCGGTGCATACGGAAGAGACGGTGAAGGAATTTCTGGAGCAGAACAAGGGCGGGCAAGCGCACCATTATGCCGTGACGCTGCAGAAGGAACAACGCGTGATCGGACACATGGTGTTTCATCCCTGCTTTGGCGAACATACTTACGAGATCGGCTGGGTCTTTCATTCAGCCTACCACGGTGTGGGGTATGCTACGGAAGCCGCCGGAGCCTTGCTTCAGTATGGCTTTGAAGCATTGGGAATACACCGGATCATCGCGACATGCCAGCCAGAGAACACGCCTTCGTATAAGGTGATGGAGAAGCTTGGCATGAGGAGAGAAGGCTTCTTTAGGCAGTGTATCCCTCGAGGCGAAGTTTGGTGGGATGAGTATTACTATGCTATGCTAGAGTCTGAATGGCGTACAATTTCATAGACCTGTTGTTATAATATGCTGTGCCCAATGTATCTCTTTATAACAATGAGATGCATTGGGCATTTGGTTTTAAATCTGTGAATAAGGGAAGTTGATAAGCAATGACTGAACAGGATGCACTTAATCGAAAGTTACTGACGGAGGGCGATTATGTAACGGATGAACCGATCGACCTGACCAATTGCGAAAAAGAACCTATTCACATTCCAGGATACATTCAGCCCCATGGCGCACTGCTTGCCATTAATCCTATCGACGATTTCAGGATCGCGCAGTGCAGCCGAAATACGGAGCAGCTGCTCGGGATCAGCGCCGAGTCCCTTTTGGGACAGAGCCTTGAGGAGTTTATCGGAAAAACGCAATTTGAGCTTATGATTCGCCGAGACCTTCAAGCAATAGCGACACCGGACTTACAATATATCAATCTTACGATTTCGGTTGCCAATGAGCCGATTGAGTTTATCGGAATTCTTCACGAAAGCGAAGGGCTGATTCTGCTGGAACTGGAGCCGGTTTCAGAAGATACCGTGCCCTTTACGGATGATTTTGAATGGATACAAACGTTTTTCAGTCGGATGAAAAGAACCGAGAATCGGGTTGAAGCAAGTCAAGTGGCTTGCGAGCTCGTGAAGGACATTCTGGGTTATGACCGTGTGATGCTGTATGAATTCGATGATCAATGGAACGGTAAAGTGATTGCCGAAGCCAAAGAGCAAGGGCTGGAATCCTTCCTGGGCCATCATTATCCGGCATCGGATATTCCTCGGCAAGCCCGTGAACTGTATTTGAGAAATTGGCTGCGTACGATTGTTGACGTGGGTTATACGCCGGTCGAGATTATCCCCACCGTGCAGCCTTTGACCGGAAAGCCGCTGAACCTCAGTTTATCCGTTCTTCGCAGCGTGTCGCCGCTTCATATTGAGTACCTTCATAATATGGGGGTCGGCGCGACAACCACGATCTCCCTTATCCATGACAACCAGTTATGGGGATTAATCACCTGCCATCACTACAGCCGAAAATACGTATCTCACCGCACCCGCAACTTGTGCAATTTTCTGGGATCCTTTTTCTCCAACGAACTGTATCAACGCCAGCAGCTCGACGATTACCAAACCGAGCTCAGGCTTCGAATTTTATCCGCCCGTTTTACCGAAATTTTCATCGGCAACACCGATGTCTATCAGGTGCTTGAGCAGCTTGAGACCGAAGAGCAGGGCCTGCTGGATTTAATGAGCGCTACCGGTGCCGCCGTCTATTACCAGGATAATTTAATGCTGTACGGCACGTCGCCGACCTCGAAGCAAGTCATGGAGCTAGCCGGCTGGTTATCCGCCCAAGCAGAGGATTATACGTACCACAGCTCGAAACTCAGCGCAGAGTATGAGCCTGCCAAAGCATTCAAGGATGTGGCTTCCGGCGTATTGTATCTCGCCCTGTCGCCAGGTCAACAAAACTATGTCATGTGGTTCAGGCCGGAGGTTGTTGAAATCGTGGATTGGGCTGGCGATCCGGCCAAAGCCGTTATACAAGAAGAGGATAGAATGCGCTTATCCCCTCGAAAATCGTTCGAAAAATGGAGGCAGGTGGTGGAGGGCACTTCATACTCATGGAAGTCTCAGGAATTAAGCGTACTCCCCCAATTGAAATCGATTGTCCGCAAGCAAACCGATGTTCAATTAAGACAAGCCAAAGAACAGGCCATTCAGAATGCACGCATATTCAGGGAGAACGAGGAGCGGTATTTGCAGCTTATGGGCCACTCCCCCGTAGCCTTCTTGTCACTGACAACGGCGGGAACCATCGTGTATTGCAATTCGCGGGCCGAGACGCTGTTTGGCGCAACGAGGCCCGAGGAACTGCTCCAGCTTGAAATATACACCTTAGCTAGCGATAGTTCCCGCCTGGGTCTAAAAGAGCAAATCAAACGGATGGATCAGAATCAAGCCCAGCTCGTTTCCGGCAGCGGCTGGTTCGAAACGCTGGATGGAAAGGGAATCGAACTTGAATATATGCTGGCAGCCATCCATCAGGGACGCAAATCATCCATTATGGTCATTTTGAGAGAGGGCACACCGGATGGAGGCCCCGATCGCGTATATTCCGATGTATTGAACCAGCTTCAGAGCTACGTGACAACTGATCCGTTGACCGAACTGCCCAATCCGGCAACATTCGAAAAAGAACTGGCGACGGATTGGAAGGAATGCATTCAGAATCAGGTTTCTCTGGCCTTGTTGATGGTCGATATCGATGATTTCCGGGTGTATAACACGCTTCATGGTTTATACGGCGGGGATTTATGTTTGCAATGGATTGCCGACGCACTGAAAATCATAGGTGAATACTATGGAGCGGCCGTTTCGCGTTACGGCGGCGGAACCTTTATATTGAAGATCAAAGATACCGATCCCGACCGAACCTATGAATTGGCTGAGAAGATACGTCAAGGCGTCCTGGCGCTCAGCATCCCCAAAGACCGCACGGAGGAAGACGGGTTTATGACGGTAAGCGTAGGAGCGGCTTGCCTAACGCCTACCTCCATGCTGAGTCTTTCCCATTTGACTGACGAAACGGAGAAAGCCATGCATATTGCCAAGAGCAAGGGGAAGAACAGAGTCACGCTATATGGTTATGAAACGGATTGATGTCCGTTGGAACCAAGAGGAAGTTGGATAATCAAAAGCCTGCAGCTCCATTATGGAGCTGCAGGCTTCTTTGCTGTATTATATCCCTGTACATATGATGCTAAAATGAAGGCTGGAGTTGAACGAGTGGAAGTTGGAGGTGTTGCATGACCCGATTGATGCAGCCGCGGAAAGCAAGAAGTAGAAGAAAGCGCGTCTTGTTGAGAGTTTTGCTGGGACTGATAGCCATCATGCTGGTTTATTCGATTAATGTGGGATACACGATTTGGAAATATGCAGGGCGAACGGTGAATATTCCCTCCGATGCAGCGATCGTGCTGGGTGCCGCAGTATGGGAGGGGAAACCTTCGCCTGTGTTTCAGGGGCGCATCGATCATGCGTTATGGCTGTATGATCAACAATACGTAGATAAGCTCATTTTTACAGGAGGACGCGGATCGGGAGATGAAGTGGCCGAATCGGAAGCTGCCAAACAATATGCCATCGAACACGGCGTTCCGGAGAGGGACATCTTGGTAGAGACGACTTCGGCGATCACCGAGCAAAACCTGTATTATGCCGACAAGATAGGCGATGCGGCAGGGCTGTCCTCGTATCTCATCGTGAGCGATCCGCTGCACATGAAGCGGGCGATGGTGATGGCTGAAGATATGGGACTCGAAGCCAATCCTTCACCCGCGTCACGGAGCGCTTACCAAAGCGTAAGAAGCAAGCTCCCCTTTTTATGCAGAGAAGTCTTTTATTATATCGGTTATCATCTGACTAAACCCTTTCGATAAAAGATCCGATAATGCGCAGTTTGCGTGTTAGTCCAGACTTCCGAGATCGTTGGCAAGCATCTGATGGCTTTCCTTATCCGTTACCCTGTCGAGATAACTTGCCGCTTTTTGCTTGGATGCCAATGCATGCTCCTTGTTCCTCAGAACCAGATAGGCTCTGGCTTCCGCTTCGTATCCGTAACCGATGTAGAAGGGTTCGAGGTTAGCCGATGACCCGATCGTGATGCAGCGCTTGGCATAATGCAGTGCTTGATCGCCCTGACCCGTTACCGCGTATACTCGGGAGAGCTGCCAATACCCGATAGACAGGTTGCGCTCTGTATGATCCGCCACCCGGCTCCAATGCCAAAAGGAAGCATGACACATGTGAATCATGTTCTCATCGTCTTCCGTCGTCCGCTGCTTCTTCTCCAAGATATCCCAGACCTGATTGAAGCAGTTTATTGCAAATTGTTTATGTAAGTTTGAATCTTGAATGTCCATGCCTATGTCCTCCGATTGTACGCATTATAATGCAGGTAAATGGATCGTAAAGGTTGTCCCATGATCAGGAGTGCTCTCCACGTTCATCGTACCGCCGTGATTATGAATAATATTCTTGGTAATCATGAGACCGAGTCCCGTGCCGGTGTCTTTCGTTGTAAAAAAGGGCTGTCCCAGTGATTGGATCTGATCCTGCGTCATCCCAACTCCTTCATCCTGCACGATAATTTGCACCTCGGGACCGCTGTGCACAATGTCCAAGGTGATGCTTCCCCCGTCATTCATCGCCTCCATCGCGTTTTTCAGCAGATTGATGAACACTTGCTTGAGCTGGTTGACTTCGCCCTGTACATAGATCGGAACCAGTGGATAATGGGGAATGATCTCTATATTCTTGAGAGCGGCTTGCACCTTCATCAGCGTAATGATCTGATCCAGTATGGCCGACACGTCGATGGGTCCGCTCACGTGGGCACCCTGCGGTTTGGAGAGCACCAAGAGCTCATTGACGATGAGCTCGATGCGTTTGAGCTCCGATTCGATGATTTCAAAATAAAGCTCGTTGCTGCGTTCCGCGGATCGCAATAACTTCACGAATCCATTAATCGATGTCAATGGATTTCGAATTTCATGAGCGATGCCGGCGGCCAATTGGCCGGCGGTCGTCAGCTTCTCCGATTGCATCACGCGATCCTCTTCCATCCGCTGCTCCGTAATGTCCTTGAAGATGCCGACGGCCGCTTTCTCGCCTTCATATTGTATGATTAACGTGAACCCCGTGACCATCTTTTCCTGCCCGTCCAGGCAGCGTATCAGATAATCGACGCTTCCGATTTCTCCGCTCTCGGCATACGTTGCCCTGCGTTTCATCAATGTGTGATGATACGATGCGTCGACGATCACGTCGGTTGAAATGCCCAGCACGTCACGGAGGTGCATCGCATTGACGAGCCGGAGCGCGGCAGAATTAACATAATGCACAATGCCTTTTTTAGTTATGAGTACGGAGAGAGGGAGCTCTTCCAGCAGCTGCAGAAACGAATTTTCCTTCTCGTTCAGCTTCTGTTCCTTCTGCTCCAGCTGTTTCATGAGCTGTCTCAGCAGCGTTCGATCCTCGAATTGTACCAAGTATCCCTTGGGCCCCCGCTCCGGATCGTGATCAACGCTGCAGCGTGCACTAAGGTATAACTCGCGATCAGACGGATGACGGTAAGCATATTCAACCGGGGGGATGGATGGCTGATGACCCTGGGCAGCCCTAGCGTTCTGAATCACTCGATTCAATAACTCGCGGAGGCTGTTTTCTTCTTGCGGCGCCCCGGCAGTTAACTCCTGCGGCGAGCAACCCAACAGATCACATAGTGCCGAATTGACCTTAAGAATCGTTCCATCTAGCGATACCAAAGCCATACCGATTACAGATTGTTCAAAGGCAAAATCATGATTAGGGGTGGAATAGGGCAGCACTGCAAGTCTCCTTTCAAATTTCTGGGAGGAATTGAATGTACCCATATTATAAGTGGGGCGATTTCATTCATCAATCCTTTAAAGCGATAGATCTAAGCAGGATATCTTTTTTTGCGTAAAATGTCAGTATCATCCATCCCATTATCTACTGATTGAAAGCATGTGCGCCCTATAGCTTCGAATCATCCATTCAAGCATGGCAAGGAAGCGAATGCGTCCCGCCACTCTTGAGGAGAAACCTGTTACGTCCATGATTTAAAGTTTCTCAGCCTTTGAATGCTTGATCCAAAGATAGCTTGAGCTCATCCGTAATGGGGCCCATCGGCAGGCGCAGGGTGTCGGATGAGATAAGGCCTTGCTTGGCAAGAAGCCATTTTAGCGGAGCTGGATTGGATTCTGCGAACAACTGATGAATAACGGGAAGCAGCACTTCAAACTCCTTTTCGGAACGAGAATAATCCCCTTGGGCAGCTAATTGATACACACGAATAAAAGCCTCGGTATTCACATTGGCCGACGCCAAAATGCCCCCGGATGCACCATGACGCAGCATCTCATGAAAGCGGACATCGTCCCCGCATAGAACAGGCTTCGTATCGTATGGAGACAAGCTTCTCATAAGCTCCGTACTCGCAGTGCTGTCCTTCATTCCGATGACACCGGGGATCTCCATGATTCTTCGAATGGCATCGACCGGTAAGGAAATTCCAGTGCGCGAAGGAACTTCGTACAAAATAACCGGTATCCCCACCTCCGCGACTTTGCAGAAATGTTGTATAATGCCCTCAATCGAAGGGCGGCTGTAATACGGCGTGACCACCAATACCGCGTCTGCCCCGATATGTCCTGCCCATTCCGTCCGCTTCATGCTGGAGAACGTATCGTTGGTACCCGTACCAATAATGACCGGCAATTGCCGCCCGTCCAGACCTTTTCGCGTTTCCTCCACCACTTGAACGACCTCTTCCCAAGTTACCGTCGGCGCCTCTCCGGTCGTACCGTTGATGATCAATCCTTGAATGTCATGGGATAACAAATTCTCCAAATAACGATGATAAGACGGAACATCCAATGCGTATTCATGTGAAAAGGGAGTGACCACCGGAACATAAATACCTCTCAAATCTTGCGGACTCAACATGATCTTTCCTCCATTTCATGAATTGTGGCTTTACTTTACCATGGGAATCGGGATCGGTGTTATCTATAATAATAGATAGTTATTATCAATATTATTGATGAGGAGAGAGCGATGGAACTGATCTATCTGCAAACCTTCAGGGAGGTTGCTGTTCGAAAGAGCTTTACTAAAGCTGCTGACGAATTGGGTTATGCACAATCCAGCGTTACCACCCAGATTCAGAAGCTGGAGAAGGAATACGGCGTCAAGCTGTTTGAACGGTATGGCAGAGGCCTGCGCCTGACGAAGTCAGGGGAGGAGCTGTTCAAGTATGCTGTCCAAATGCTGGATCTGTTCCAGCAGTCTAAGGAAAAGCTGACGAAACAAGGCGGGGGCATCTTATCGATTGGAACGATCGATTCGCTTGCCGCATATTTTCTTCCATCCGTCCTTCATCGGCTAAGACAGGAGCATGAAGATCTTGCCATCCGCTTGCAAACGGATCGTGAAGATAGCATCGTCAGTAAGGTAAGAGAGGGCGAGTACGATCTCGGGCTTATTCTGGAGAACAAACCGGAAGACACTTCATTGAATTGGATCCCGATCCGGGAAGAGCCCCTCCATCTGATTGCCCATCCGGATCATCCGCTTCTCAGGTTGCCCGTCATCGAGCTGGAGCATCTGGCTGATTACGAATGGATTATGACCGAGGATACTTGCAATTACCGGATCATGTTGGAAAAAGTGCTGCGCGCCAGCGGAGCTCCCGTCCGTATTGGTTTGGAATTGGGCAACCCCGAGGCAATCAAAAGATATATCATGTCCGGCACCGGCATCTCACTATTGCCGAGAATGGTAGCAGAGGAGGAAATCAAGAGGGGAGAGCTGGCGATTCTTCCCTTTCAACACCCAGACATTCGACTGGACATCCAGATTGTCGTTCATCCTAAGAAATGGCTGTCACACTCGCTTCAGGATATGATCGAAATGTTGAAGTCTAAATCCTAAGGACGCAGGCTGATATTGCATTTAACGAAAAGATTCAGTATCATTTATGTAACAATGTATAGGTTTATGTGTGACTGGCGTAGCATGGGGAACCATGAGGGAGCACATGAATGACAACGGCCGTACGCCTGGGCAGAGGTAAGGGAGTTTATTTCCCTTACCTCTTTATTATTTTCTTGGGCTTCTATCGTCTCTGAAACTATGAAAAGGGGATAAAACAACGATGTTCAAAACGAAAAAAATATTGCTGCTGGGATCCGGAGAACTAGGGAAAGAAGTCGTAATTGAAGCACAACGATTGGGTGTCCAAACCGTAGCCGTCGATCGTTATGCCGATGCTCCTGCCATGCACGTTGCCGATCACAGCCATGTGATCGATATGCTGGACGGAGAGAAGCTGCGCGCTATTATTGAGTTGGAAAAGCCGGACCTGATCGTTCCGGAGATTGAAGCGCTGGCTACTGCGGAGCTGGTGAAGCTGGAGGATGAGGGGTTTCGGGTGATTCCTACCGCCAGAGCCGCAAAGCTTACGATGGACCGTGAGGGGATCCGCCGGTTGGCATCAGAGGAGTTGGGACTGCCGACTGCGGACTATCGATTTGCCGATACCTATGAGGAATTCAAGCAGTCTGTCCTGGACATGGGTTTTCCGTGCGTGATCAAACCGCTGATGAGCTCCTCCGGCAAAGGTCAAAGCGTGTGCCGTTCGGAAGGGGATATCGAGTCCTGCTGGAACATCGCCATGGAAGGCGGCCGCGTGCAGAACGGAAGGGTGATCATTGAGGAATTCATTTCATTCCAGTCGGAAATCACGCTTCTGACCGTCCGCTCCGTCAATGGAACAAGCTTCTGTGCGCCGATCGGGCATATTCAGGAAAGCGGAGATTATATCGAATCGTGGCAGCCGCACGATATGTCTGAAGCGCAAATCGAGGAAGCTAAATATATTGCGCGGAAGATTACCGACGAGCTTGGCGGATACGGCTTGTTCGGCGTTGAATTATTTTTGGCCCAGGATAAGGTGTACTTCAGCGAGGTATCCCCGCGTCCGCATGATACTGGGCTGGTTACGCTGGTCACGCAAAATCTATCCGAATTTGCGCTTCATGTCCGTGCCATTCTCGGGTTTCCGATACCAGAGATCGAATTGATCACGCCGGGAGCCAGCCGCCCCCTGAAAGCCGGCCGAGAGCTGGAAGACTATACGATTACAGGCGCCGATCAAGCGCTGGCCGTTCCGAATACGCAGCTTCGCATGTTCGGCAAACCGGTAACCAAGGTCGGAAGACGAGTAGCAGTCGCGCTGTCAACCGCCGGCGATGTCGAAGAAGCGCGGTCACGTGCGAAGCTGGCCTTGGATAAGCTTGCCGTCGAAGAGGCATAAACATCGGAATTCCATAGGGATATCACATGTCATCATGTTGAAAAGGCCAACCGAAATGACCGGTTGGCCTTTTCAGTTATAGAGAAATCAGGGATCCAAATCGGGTACAGACTCTTCTAATGACGAGTACTTGCTTTTAGTTTTGATTTCGGGAATAAATAGGGAGAAATTTATGTTCTTTCATGATAAGATACACAAGAATACAAACGACCCTCACCCATTATAATGTTTCCATTCGATGCGATAAGCGCTGTTTGAAGCATAATATTTCAAATAAATCTCTAGAGGAACGTTTATTGACGGCATAGGAGAATCTACATGAGAGACATGACGCAAGGAAGTCCGATCAAGCTGATTATCATGTTTACCATCCCGCTTTTGATCGGTAATATTTTTCAACAATTTTACAACATGGCGGACACCCTTATCGTGGGACGTACCATTGGCGTGAACGCACTTGCAGCCGTTGGCTCGACAGGCAGCATTTTGTTTTTTGTCATCGGCTTTGCCCAGGGATTGACGGCTGGCTTGTCTATCATAACGGCACAGCGTTTTGGAGCTAAGGATATCGCAGGCGTCCGCAAAAGCGTGGGAACGAGTGTATGGATCAGTCTGGTGTTCACGGTATTCCTCACTATCGTGAGCGTTATATTTACGAGACCCGTCCTCGTCATGATGAACACCCCTGCCGAAATTTTGGATGATGCGTATTCGTATCTGATCGTCATTAACTGGGGCGTCGGCGCGGCCGTTCTGTTTAATTTGCTGGCTAACCTGCTCCGCGCTCTCGGCGACAGCCGGACGCCGCTTCTCTTCCTGGTCGTTGCAAGCATTCTGAACATCGTGCTCGACCTCTTATTCATTCTCGTATTTAAGATGGGAGTAGCCGGAGCCGGACTTGCCACGGTTGTATCGCAGCTGTTCTCCTGCCTGCTCTGTCTGATCTACATTCATAAGAAGGTCCCGCTCCTTCAATTCAAGAATGCCGACTGGTCCATCGATTGGAAATTTATTCGCCAGCATATGTGGGTAGGTTTTCCGATGGGCTTCCAAGCCTCCATTATCGCCATCGGAGCCATTATTCTGCAGATCACGCTAAACGGTCTCGGGGCATCAGCCGTTGCGGCTTATACCGCTGCACAGAAGATTGATATGCTCGCCACGCAGCCGATGAGTTCCTTCGGGATTACGATGGCGACTTTTGCCGCTCAGAACTTCGGAGCGAATCGCATAGACCGGATCAAACTGGGGGTTAAGCAGTGTATTTGGCTCTCGGGATCATTCAGCATCGCCGTGGGCCTGCTGGTTATATTCGCGGGTCCTGCCGCCGTCAGCCTTTTTGTGGGTCAAGGCCAAGAGGAATTGCTGTCGCTCAGCAGGCTGTATTTCTTATCGAACGGCAGCACCTATCTGCTTCTTTCGCTGCTCTTCATCTACCGCTTCACGCTTCAGGGGCTTGGTCAGAGCTTAATTCCCACTGTGGCGGGCATCATGGAGCTGATCATGCGGGTACTGGCTGCTATCTTCCTGACCGCGCAGATCGGCTTCCTCGGTGCAAGCCTGGCAAATCCGCTGGCTTGGCTGGGCGCCGTCATCCCGCTCGGCATCGCTTACTATCTGAGCATCAAGAGGTTGAGCACGCCGGTAAAACCCGTCTCCGTACCCGTTCAGGCGTAAGGAATGCTGCACAATCGATTTCGGAACGAATCATGACTCCAGGAACAGGGAAGCGCTGTTTCGCTGGAGTCGTGCATTCGTTCTTTTTTTTGTTGCAAAAAACATAATGTGGAAGATTCCCAATTTTGGCGCGGCGAGGTAAGATCACTATAGATTCAGTTTGCAACCGAACAGGACAGAAACGGGAGGGGTCGCATTGTATAAAGTGCTGTTAGTGGATGATGAAGCCGATGTGAGAGAAGGCCTCGTTCAGGAAATCCAATGGGAAGCCTGCGGATTCGAGATCAAGGGGACGGCGGAGAACGGAAGAGAGGCCGTGGAGGCTGCGGAGCGGTTGGAGCCGGATGTCGTTATTACCGATATCAGTATGCCTTTTCAGGATGGGCTGCAGCTGGCCTCATGGCTAAGGGAGCATCAGCCGCTGTGCAAAATCGTGATTTTGACCGGCTATGACGAATTTGATTACGCCCGCCAAGCGATTACGCTCAGCGTGGATGAGTATTTGCTCAAGCCGTTCTCTGCCGAAAGCTTCATGGAGTTATTAGGCAAGATCAAGGACAAAATCGATATGGAGGTGGCGGAGCGTGAGGACGTTCGCCAATTGAAGGAGCATTACCGGACAAGCCTGCCTTTGCTTCGGGAATCGTTCCTGGCTTCGCTGTTAACCCGAAAATTGCCCCGCTCCATCATTGAGGAGAAAACTCGGAATTACGGCCTTCCGCTGAACGGCGCCTGTTATCTCGTCGCGGTGATGGCTTTATATCCGGCGGCTGAGCATAAGGAGAGTGCTCCATCAAGCTCCCTGCGGCATTCCGGCGATATGGACTTGATGCTGCACGCCATGCTGAACATTGCGAAAGAGCTGATGGATCCCCTTTCTTTTGGAAGCGCATTCATATATCAGGATAGCATCGTGTTCTTGATTACGAATGACGGCTGCGAGGACGAGTCGTGGTTTGGCGACCTGCAGGTCGCACTGGATCGTTTGCTCAAAAGCATTCTTCACTATCTGAAGCTGCCGGTTACGATCGGCGTGGGTTCCAGGGTCCGGACTCTGTCTGATCTTAAGCACTCCTACCAGGATGCGCTGCTGTCGCTGGACTACCGGCTGATTCTCGGTGCCGAGAAAGTCATCTTCATCGATGACGTGGAGAGTCCGAGGCAGGAAGGGGTCCGCCTGGACGAATTGCAGGAGCAAGCGCTGATCCGCAATCTTAAGCTCGGAACCGCGGAGGAATTAAGTGAAGCGATTACGCACATATTCGATGAGCTGATCGGAGCATCCTGCACGATTCAAGAGGTTCAGATCTATCTCCTGGAAGTCGTAACGGCCATACTTCGAACGGCTAAAGAATCCGGGATCGAGCTTGAGGAGATGTTTGGAGCGGGGTATCAGCTGCATGCCGAGATCTTCAAGTTTTCCGGACTACAGGAGGCTAAAGCTTGGCTTCAGGATGTCAGTTTGGCCATCCGCAAGCAAATCTCCAGCTCTAGGCAGCATGCCTATAAAGACATCGTGGAGAAAGCGCTCCAATACACGCGGGAGCATTACGGCGACCCGGATATATCGCTGCAGAAGCTGTGCATGCACCTGCATATCAGCACAGGCTATTTTAGCGGCGTTTTCAAAAAAGAGCTCAAAATGACCTATGTGCAGTACTTAATGCAGCTGCGGATGGAAACGGCCAAGGAGCTTTTACGATCCACCGACCTGAAGGCTTTCGAAATCGCGGAGCGCGTCGGGTTTGCCGATCCGAATTATTTCAGCTTCTGCTTCAAGAAGCAGGTCGGCGTTTCGCCTAAGGAATATCGGGCACAAGCGAGGGGGTAGGGCATCGATGAAAATCACGTATACGAAGCGATACTCGGTCCTACCTTTTGTTCAACGATGGGTTAAGCGATTCCGGGCGCACAGCATTCAATCCATCATCATGTGGTCCTTCTCGGCGTTCATTCTGCTCATTGTGATCGTGGTAGCCGTACTGCTCTTCAATAAATTCTCGCGATCGGCAGAGCAAAGCGTATTCCTGAATGCCCAGCAAATCGTGGACCAGGTTAGCTATAATCTCGAGGATTACGTGGACGGGATGGCGCAGCTGTATCGGGCGATCGAGGAAAATATGCTGGCAGACGGGCAGTGGGACGATGAACAGGTGACAAAACAGCTCGATACGATCATGCGAAGCCGAGATGACATCGTCTCCATCGCTTTGTTTAATGATCAGGGCGACATGCTGCGGAACCATCCGGCCATTCCGGTCAAGCCCAGCGCCAAGGTGACGGAGCAGAGCTGGTTTCACTCGGCCATGAGAGTCTCCGACCATCTGAGCTTCTCGCTGCCCCATGTTCAGAATTTATACGACCAAACGTTTGAATGGGTCGTCACGATGAGCAAAGGCATTACGGTCGTTCATGACGGGGAGCCGATGTACGTCATTCTGCTGGTGGATATCAACTTCAAGAAGATCGACGAGCTGAGCAGCCGCATCAGTCTGGGGAAGCGCGGGTATGCGTACATCATTGACGAAGGAGCGGGAAATATCGTGTACCATCCACAGCAGCAATTAATCTACATGGGGCTTCGGAATGAGAGCGTTGAGCGGGCGCTGACCTCCTCGGAGAGCTACATTGATGAATCGGATGGGGTCAAGCGGCTCAATACGGTCAAATCGGTCGTCAACATAGGCTGGAAAATCGTGGGCGTATCCTATTTGGATGAGATCATGACCACAAGGGAAGAGGTCAACCGTTATTTGGTCCGGGTGGTTGCCATTGTCTTGGTGCTGGCCATCGCGGTATCCCTGATTCTTTCGGCCATGCTCACCCGGCCCATCCGCCGCATGGGCAGAACGATGAAAGCCGTGGAACGGGGCGATTTCGACGTGGAGCTCCCGTTGCAGGGGCCGCTTGAAGTAGTGCAGCTGTCCAGCCGTTTCAACCTGATGCTGAATAAGATCCGGCAGCTCATGAAACAGATTGTGAAGGAGCAGGAATCGAAGCGTAAATATGAGCTGGAAGCCTTGCAGGCCCAGATCAACCCTCATTTTTTGTACAACACCCTGAATTCGGTTGTTCGCATGGTAGGAATGAGCAAGAAGGAGGAGGTCATTACGATGATTACTTCCTTGTCGAAGCTGTTTCGCTTGAGCTTGAGCAAAGGGAAGACATCGATAAGCGTCCGGGAAGAGCTGGAGCACGCACGGCATTATTTGACCATACAACAGATGAGATATAAACAGAAATTCGATTTTGCGATCGAAGCGGACGAAGCCGCGCTATCCTGTTACACCCTCAAGCTGGTGCTTCAGCCCTTAATCGAGAATGCCATCGTGCACGGCATCGAGTATATGGTGGATCAGGGGCATATTCGCATAGGGGCAGCCGTAAAAGGCGAATGGTTGGAAATGACGGTTACGGATAACGGGGTTGGGATGACACCCGAGATGGTTGAAGGGATCTTGGACGCTAAAGAGACGCCTCATAACCCTGTTCAATTTATCAATACGGCCGGTTCCGGCGTGGCCGTTCGAAATGTTCATGACCGAATTCGTCTATATTACGGCAAACGGTACGGGCTGGAATTCGAGAGCGAGCAGGAGGCGGGCACTACCGTTCGCATACGGATTCCGGTCATTCACGATATGGACGAGGAGGGACGCGAGCATGATTAGAACTTTTCGGCCGCTGCGGTTACCGATTGGACCTAGGGGCTTTTTCGCTGCACTCGTCGCTGTCCTGATCCTCTTAACATCGTGTTCATCCGATACGGACCCGGATGAGGAGCCCGAGCTTCAACATATTGCCCTTGTGGCTCCCGTACACGCCGAAGAGCAGGGAGATGCGATCCGTTTAGGCGCCGAAGCGGCCGCCAAGGAAAACGGATTGGCGCTCGATTATGTTTCCCTGGAGCCTAGCGACGATGAGGCGGAGCAGCTGCAGGCCGCTTTGAAGATGTTGGAGAAGGGCGCCTCCGCAATCTTGATCGACCCGGCATCGGAGGCAGTGCTGCAGGAATTAGGCGATAAGGCAGCGGCAGCGGGTACCCCCGTGATTGCATTGAATGATGAACGAATGACCACAGGCATCTTATCCGCGATCGCGATCAATAATGAAGCTGCCGGACGCAAGGCGGGCGAGCAGCTGGCCGACTTGCTTGAAGGTCGGGGTACAGTAGCCATCCTGCGTTCCGACAGGGAGGACCCCGACTTGATCGCCCGCGAAGAGGGAGCCAAACGGGTATGGTCAGATATCGGCGGAATTGAAATAGCGGGCGGCGCGGCTTGCGGCAAACGCGAGGATGCATGCTGGCAGGCCGCCAAACAGCTGCTGGATCAGGGCGCCGTCGACGGAATTCTGGCACTCGATATCCAGGCTTCCTTGGGAGCGGCTAAAGAAGTCGCAAGGCGGAAGGTTCAAGGTGAGATCAAGATTGTCACCTTCGGCAGCGATCTGGGACAGCTTCAGCTTCTTCAGGATGGCGTCCTTCATAAACTCGTGGTACAGAACGGCTTCAGCACGGGCTACTTGGGCGTAGAGCAGGCTGTGAAGGTCATGGACGGTTCGAGATATGATAAGCCGATCGTGCTTGAGACCAAGGTGATTGATGCCGACAATATGTTCTGGATGGATAATCAGAAGGTGCTGTTTCCATTTGTGAAGTAAGGAAGTCACATAAGCAAACCGATAAAGTGATGAGAATTTTGCTAGAAATCAGGAGGATTTTGAATTCGAATATCAGGGTCATTCCGGCATAATGGCGGTAGTCAGTGAGATACGGCTTCGGAGTGCCGCAGCCAGCACTGAAATATCGAATGAATCAGGGAGGTCAACCCAAGTGAAGAAAAAATGGCTGTTTGTCCTTATGGCAGGCATGATGCTCACCACGGCGGCATGCAACAACGGCGGGAGCAGTTCAACCGGCAGCGATAGCACGGGCGGCGACGCGGCAGGCGGCAGCACGCCTCAAGTCGGGGTGGCGATTTACAAGTTCGACGATACCTTTATGACAGGCGTTCGAAATGCGATGTCCGATGCAGCGAATGGCGTAGCCAAACTGGATATCGTGGATAGTCAAAATGCGCAGCCGACCCAGAATGAGAAAATTGATCTGTTTATCTCGAAAAAATACAGCTCCATGATTATCAACCCCGTGGATCGCACGGCAGCGGGCGTCATTATCGACAAGGCGAAAACCGCCAATACGCCGGTGGTTTTCCTGAATCGGGAGCCGATCGCGGAAGACATGAACAAATGGGATAAGGTTTATTACGTAGGGGCGAAGGCGGAGGAATCCGGCACGATCTCCGGACAGCTGATCGTCGATTATTGGAAAGCGAATCCGAAGGCAGACAAGAACGGGGACGGCAAACTGCAGTATGTGCTGCTGCAGGGGGAGCCGGGCCATCAGGATGCCGAGCTGCGGACCAAATTCTCCGTTCAGGCGATTCAAGACGCCGGCATTGAAGTGGAAGCGCTTGCGGTGGATACCGCCATGTGGGACCGCGTGAAAGGACAGGAGAAGATGCAAACCTTCCTCGCGTCCCATGGCGACAAGATTGAAGCGGTGCTGGCCAACAATGACGATATGGCGCTCGGAGCGATTGAGGCATTGAAAGCGGCAGGTTACTTCAGTGGCGACAAGTACATGCCGGTCGTGGGCGTCGATGCGACGGCTCCCGCCGTCCAGGCGCTGGAAGACGGAACCCTTCTCGGAACCGTGCTTAACGACGCCAAGAGCCAGGGCAAAGCTTCCGTTGCCATTGCGGCCGCGCTTTCCAAAGGGGAAACGCCGAACAAGGAGAATACCGGCTTTGATATAACCGACGGTAAATACGTGTGGATCGCCTACAAAAAAATAACGAAGGACAATATCGCCGACGCGAAATAATGGCAGGGTTATAAGAAGGGGCAGCGGCTCATCGTAGCGTTGTCCCTTTATATTGGACTCTTTTGGCCCGGAAAAGCGAAGGAGGTATTCAAAGTGGCGGAATCGTATGTGCTGGAGATGCGGAATATATCGAAGGCGTTTCCAGGCGTTCAGGCATTAAGCGACGTAACGTTCAAGGTAAGACCCGGAACCGTGCATGCGCTCATGGGCGAGAACGGAGCCGGCAAATCAACGCTGATGAAATGTTTGTTCGGCATCTACAAGCCTGATGAAGGCGACATTTACTTAAACGGCGACAAGGTCGCCATCAACAGCTCCAAGGATGCATTAAATCACGGAATATCCATGATTCATCAGGAGCTTCATCCCGTGCCGCACCGCAATGTGATGGAGAATATATGGCTGGGAAGATTTCCGATGACGGGCTTCTGGCCCTTGAAATTCGTGAACGAGAAACAGATGGCAGCGGACACGCTCCGGCTGTTACGCGAGCTTGATATCGATATTGATCCCAGAGCAAGGACAGGAGCGCTTTCTGTGTCCAAGATCCAATCGCTTGAGATTGTCAAAGCGGTGTCCTATCAATCCAAAGTGATCGTAATGGACGAACCTACCTCATCTCTGACCGGGAACGAGGTGGAGCATCTGTTCAGCATCATGAACAGGCTGCGGTCGCAGGGCGTGTCCATCGTCTACATCTCGCACAAAATGGAAGAAATTCTGCGCATATCCGATGATGTCACGATCATGCGGGACGGGAAGTACGTGGGAACCTGGCAGGCAGGAGAATTGACGACCGATTTGATCATTACCCGTATGGTGGGGCGGGATTTGACGGAGCGCTATCCTGAACGGACGAACATTCCGGGCGAAACCCGGATGCAGGTCCGCCAATTAAGCTCCACTAATCCGAACTCGTTTCAGAATGTATCCTTCGAGCTGAGAAAGGGCGAGATTCTGGGCATTGGCGGCCTTGTCGGCGCTCAGCGCACGGAATTGGTTGAGGCTCTCTTCGGGCTTCGTCCGGTGGCCTCCGGAACCATATCGATTAACGGGAAACCAGTGAAGATCAAGTCGCCTTCCGATGCGAAGAAAAACAACATGGCACTGCTGACGGAGGAGCGTAGAGTCACCGGCATATTCCCGGTACTCTCGGTCTACGAGAATACGGTCATTGCCAATCTTCGAAGGTATCAGAATTGGGCGTTCCTGCTGAATGAACGCAGAGGCATCGAGGATGCGCGAACGAACGTGGAGAAGCTGAGAACCAAGACGCCGTCGGTCAATACCCAGATTCGAAATCTGTCGGGCGGGAACCAGCAGAAGGTGCTGCTGGCGAGATGGCTGCTTACGGAGCCCGAGATCCTGCTGCTGGATGAGCCGACCCGCGGGATCGATGTGGGTGCCAAATTCGAGATTTATTCCATCATTACGCAGCTGGCGACGCAAGGGAAGAGCATCATTATGATTTCCTCCGAAATGCCCGAGCTGCTCGGAATGTCCGACCGGATCATGGTGATGAGCGAAGGGCGGATGACGGGAATTCTGGAAGGGCAGGAAGCAAGCGAAGAGGAAATCATGCGGCTGGCCGCACAGCAGCGGTCGGCCGATCCGGGAGGGGAAGTCGATGAATACGCAAGCCATCGTCAAGGTTAAAGATTATTTGGCGCAGCGCGCCATATTCGTAGTATTGATACTGCTCGTCATCGGGATTGCCGTCGCAGATCCCAACTTTCTGGCCTTTTCCACATTGCGGGATATCCTGCAGCAATCCTCGACCAGATTGATCATCGCGCTGGGAGCGGCATTCATTCTGATCACTGGCGGGGTAGACCTTTCCGCAGGTCGCGTCGTAGGCTTAACCGCGGTCGTATCGGCTTCGATGCTGCAAACGGAGGTTTATGCGAACCGCTTTTTCCCGGATTTGCCCCAGGTATCGGTTCTATTGCCGATCCTGATCGGTATCGTAGCGGGGCTTGTCGTCGGTCTAATCAATGGCTTCATTGTTGCCAAGCTGCATGTGCCGCCGTTCATAGCGACGCTCGGTACGATGGTCGGGATCTACGGCGTCAATTCCATCTATTTTGATATGGAGCCGAACCAGTCCCAACCGATCGGCGGCTTACGACCGGATTTTACCGTGTGGGGCAGCGGCTACATCGACTTCGGCGGCGGTTACTCACTCCCTTACATCGTCATCATCGCTATCTTTGTTGCGTTCATCTGCTGGGTCATCTTCAACAAGACCCGGCTCGGCAAAAATATGTATGCCATTGGCGGCAACGTGCAAGCTGCGCATGTATCGGGGATCAATGTCGCTCGCAATCTCATCGCGATCTACGCTATTTCCGGTGCACTGTACGGCATCGCCGGCGTGCTGGAGGCTGCAAGAACCGGTGGTGCGACCAACAACTATGGCAACATGTATGAACTTGATGCGATAGCGGCATGCGTGGTCGGAGGCGTATCCACGGCTGGCGGCATCGGCACGGTGCCCGGCGTGATGGCCGGGGTTCTGATCTTCGGCGTTATCAATTACGGGTTAACCTTTATCGGCGTCAGTCCCTATTGGCAATTGATCATCAAAGGGCTTATTATCGTGGCAGCGGTAGCATTTGACATTCGCAAATACATGGCAAAAAAATAAGAGGGAATGCAGCCGCAGGAGTATATCCTGCGGCTTTTGCCATAGATTATAGAATTTATTAGTTTTCAGCGGAGCTGAACAATTCAATAATCGCAAGAAAAACTTCCTCTAACCGCGGTCCGTTTCTGAGAAAGTACGTCGATCGGCGTTTTTTCTAAATCATCAACTACAGGAGGTGCTGTCATGGCCGAGAATAGAACGACATTGAATGCAGCCGTGCTGGGCTGCGGCCCCATATCGCAGTACGGACACTTCGAAGCTTGCCGGAGGGCGCGCAATGCACGCCTTTATGCGATATGCGACGTAGCGGAGGATTTGCTGAACCGCATGGCCGAAATCCATCAGCCGGTACGAACCTACAAGGATTATGACAAGATGCTGGCAGATCCCGAGGTGGAAGCTGTCATCATTGGCATCGCGGATCAATTTCACGTGAAAGCCGCCCTTAAAGCCATCGAGGCAGGTAAACATGTTCTCGTGGAGAAGCCGCTTGGCGTCACCGTAGAAGAGTGTGAGGAATTGCAGCGGAGAGCAAGGGATTCCGGTTGTGTTGTCCAAATCGGAAACATGAAACGCTTTGATCCCGGCATCGCTTATGCTAAACGGTTTATTGAGCAAGAGATGGGGGAGATGCTGGCCCTGAAAGCATGGTACTGCGATTCCACCTACCGGTATACGGTCACCGAAAACGTGCAGCCGTTGGTGCGGCTTAGTCCGAATGCCCTGAGGCCGGAAGGTAATCCGAAGCTCGATAAGCTGCGTTATTACATGCTGACGCATGGCAGCCATCTGGTGGATACGGCCCGCTTTTTAGGGGGGGACCTGGTGAGCGTGACGGCATGGAATACGCAGAAATTCGGCGCATATAACTGGTTCGTCACGGTTCAGTTTGCATCGGGCGCTGTAGGGCATCTGGATCTTACGGTCGCCGTCCGGATGGACTGGCATGAAGGCTTTCAAATTTACGGTGAACACGGAAGCGTTGTTGGCAAGACATACAATCCGTGGCTCTTCAAGTCAAGCGACGTCGAGGTGTTCTCCTCGCGCGACGGTTGTTATCACAGGCCGCTAGGCGAAGATGCGCATTTCTTCAAGCTGCAGGTTGAAGGCTTCGCGGATACGATTCTGGAGCAGGCACCCATGCGAGGAGCCAATCTGGATGACGGAGTAGCAGCCATGCGCGCGATGGCGGCGATCGCCAGATCCGTTGAGAGCGGCAAGACGGTAAAGCTGGCTGAAGTATCGGGAGGCGTATGAATGATGAAATTGGGCATATTCTCCAAGACGTTTGAGAGGCCGACACTGGAAGAAAACTTGGACGCTGTCATAGCAACCGGATTGGAGGTCATCCAGTTCAATCTTACCTGCGCCGCTCTTCCGTCGCTGCCGGAGGCCGTCGATCTGGGGACCGCGGCACATATACAAGCTGCGTGCGAGAATCGGCATCTTCATATGGCGGCCGTATCCGGGACCTTTAATATGATCCACCCCGATCAGGAGAAACGGCAGCATGACATTCGCCGGTTTCGCCATTTGGCAGCGATGTGCCATTTCATGGGGACGTCGGTCATTACCCTGTGCACAGGGACGAGGGATCCAATCGATATGTGGAGAAGACATCCGGACAACGATTCGCCGGAAGCATGGGATGATCTGCTGATCACCATGCAGGCACTGGTGAATATAGCAGAGGAATTCGGGCTCGAGCTGGCCGTTGAACCGGAGCCGGCCAATGTGATCAGCGATGCCGTTAAAGCCAGACAGCTGCTGGATACGATGCGTACTCCGCGGTTGAAGGTGGTACTGGATGCAGCGAATTTGTTCAACCCGAACGACGGTAAGCCTTTGACTGATGTAGTAGATCAAGCGCTGTCACTGCTCGGTGAACATGTTATTATCGCTCATGCCAAGGATTATTCGACTGTAGATGGATTCCGGTACAGGGCTGCCGGTACCGGAGAACTGGATTATGAAGCATACATTCAGCTCCTGCGCGCTTATCGTTTTAACGGGCCGCTGATTCTTCATGGCTTGCATGAAAGCCAGGTGCCGCAAAGCGTCTCTTATCTGAAGTCTCTTATAAATGCCACGTGATAAAACGAAATGCATTAGTATACCATGAAGCCCAACAATCTCATGGGCTTCATGGACCATCTTGTTCATCCTCATGGAATCTTCACAAGTTTCAGTTACAATGGAGACTTATGTTACAGTTGACTTGTACTGATGAAGGATTCTATAAGGAGATACCGGAATGAAAACCATATTAATCGTGGATGATGAACCGAATATTCGAGAAGTTCTTGTATCTTATTTGAACAAAGAACGTTACTTGACGCTGGAAGCGGCGAACGGTGCCGAGGCATTCGATTGCCTGCGAGGACAAGCCGTGGACCTTGTCCTATTGGACCTCATGCTGCCGGATATGGACGGTGAACGGATATGCAAGGAAATTCGAACGTTTAGCTCGGTCCCCATCGTGATGTTAACGGCTAAGGTGGCTCAGAGCAGCCGGATCGGCGGATTTGCGATCGGAGCCGATGATTACATCGTGAAGCCGTTCGACCCTCGGGAAGTCGTGGCAAGGGTCAAGGCTGTCTTGAGGCGGGGGGATGACAGCAAGCTGCTCGCGGACGTCATTGTGTATGATGGAGGCGCATTGGTCATCCATTCCATGAAGCATGAGGTCACCAGCCATGGACAAATCGTGAATTTGACGCCGAGCGAATATAAACTGCTGCTGCTGTTGGCCAAATACCCGCAGCGGAACTTCTCTCGCGAGGAACTGGTCGACCGGGTATTAGGCTACGATTTTATCGGCGACATCCGCATCATCGATCAGCATATAAAGAATCTGCGTCAAAAGATTGAATCCGACCCAAAGCAGCCGAAATATATCCTCACCGTTTACGGATTCGGCTATCGCTTCGGAGGTGACGGGGCTTGAAGCATCGGCTTGACCTGAGGCTCGCCGCCATCATTATCAGCATCACGGCAGGGATCCTGATCGTGTTTACCGTGATCAACATCGTGACGAACCATTACCATATCGCGATGTACCAGCAGCAGTCCAGCGGACACAGCGGAATGGATGAGCTGAACTATCATCTGGAGCAGGCGCAGATGCAATCGATTATCTTAACCTGCCTGTTATCGATTGCCATAGCCTCCATAATAGGAATCTATGTAGCAAGAAGGATATCGGCTCCCCTCGTCCAGATGAAGAGGGCGGCAGAAATGATGACGCAGGGAAATTGGGATATCCGCGTGGCAGCCGGAGGGTACGATGAAATTGCGGGGCTTGGTGCTTCGCTGAATGAGCTTGCAGTACAGCTGCAGAAACAGGAGTTGCTTCGCAGGAACATGACGCAGGATATCGCGCATGAGCTCCGAACGCCGCTAACCACCTTAAAGAGTCACACCCGTGCACTCGAGGACGGGGTATGGGAGCCGACTGCAGACCGTTTCCGCACCTGCTTGGATGAAATCGACCGTTTGATTCAGCTCGTCACGGAGCTGGAGGAGCTGCACGATATGGAATCCCCGGAGTTTCAGCTGTCCCGGTCCGAGCAGGACCTGAGCCATATTATGGAGAGAGCCGTCACGTTGGCGAAGGCGATGTATCATGAAAAAGAAGTGAGTTTGCAATATGCCGGCAGTTCGTCGATCGCAGTCGAGGTGGATCCAGACCGGATGCACCAGATTCTGATCAATGTGTTAAGCAATGCCTTGCACTACACCCCGTCCGGCGGTACGGTGCAAGCCGATCTCGTGGACGAAGGGGCCGATGCCCTGATTCGAATTCGGGATTCGGGACAGGGCATCTCCCAATCCGATCTGCCGTATATATTCGAAAGGCTGTATCGGGGCGATAAGTCGAGGAATCGGTTAAGCGGCGGAAGCGGAATGGGGCTGACCATCGTCAAGCAGCTGGTTTCCGCTCATGGCGGTCACGTGTGGGCCGAAAGCGGAGATGAGCATGTTGGCGGCAGCTGCTTCTATATTCGGATTCCGAAAAAGAATGAATAAACACGACAAAAAACCGGATCAGAAGATCCGGTTTTTCCATCCCATTAGCTTGGCTGCGCTCTCAACATAATAATAATCGCCATAGATGAGCGAGACGTTTATATTTTGTCCGGCAGGCAGATGCCCTGTGGCTTCTTTCAGTATGCCTTCATAATCCGGGTCATCCCATTCGGCGTAACGGTTCGTCAAAGAGTCGATGATACTCAAGGCGCTGCTGCGGTACAGAGCGCTTTCGGCTTGCGGGACGAGGTCCGCGATTTCAAGCAGCCCGGATGCGGCGCAGGATGCCGCGGATGTATCCCTTGGCACCGGTGCCATTGGGGATGTTTCCGTCCCGTCATGATCGGGGGATTCCAAATCCTTGCGCTCCGCCCGAAAATCCCAAAGCGGAATGGAATCTTCCTCAAGGGAAGCCACAAAGAAATGAGCGACTCGCTTGGCAGCGTCGAGATACCGAATATCGCCGGTATACCGATAGGTGTTCGCCATCCCGTGCAAAGCCCAGGCTGCTCCCCGGCTCCAAGCCGATTCCGGTCCAAAGCCTTGCCCTCCAAGCGATTCCATATATTCGCCCGTCAACGGGTCAAACCGGCAGATGTGCCGAACCGAGCCGTCGGGTCTAATGAAATGTTCAGCAACCGTATTGGCCTGCTCCCTGGCGATATGAGCGAATCTCGGATCGCCGCTCTCCTCGGAGGCCCAGAACAAGAGGGAGAGATTCATGGTGGAATCGATGATGGACCAGCCTTCGTTTCCGTGGTTCCACGAGGTAGGCTTCACCTGATTCCAAGCGCGAATGAATCTGCCGACGGGGTTATACCTTCCTGCGAGCAGGGTAGCCGCCAACAATCCTCTCCGCCTGGCATCCGGATCGCCGGTCAGTTTATATTTGATGACGGCCGTCGGCAGAAATTGAAAACCTACATCGTGATGAAAGTTACTGTCTCCGATCAGCGCCTCTTCAAGCCGAATATCCCATTCCCAAGCCCATTCCTTATACTGCGGCTGCTTGGTCATATCATACATCATCCATAGCATCCCCGGCCAAAAACCGGAGGTCCACCAATCGATCCGGGTGGAATCATAGATCCCGTTCTTTGTGGCATGGGGAACTTTGCCTTGGAGCTGACCCGTCATACGCGTTACTTTCTTTTCGAGTTTTCCCCATAACGACGCATAGGTCGTTACCTCTTCCTTCACTTGTCCGTTCATCGCTAACCTCCCATAACTGATGGCATCGAGCGGCCCGTGTTGGCATCTGCTTGGCATCTGCTTGGCATCTGCTTGGCATCTGCTTTGAACCATTGTTCCACAGAACGCTTCGAATTTCTAGACCAGCCGTTTAAAAACTGTTGAAATCACAAGCCGAACTTAAAAAAACACAAGCCGCCGATCCACCTAAAAAAAACACAAAGGAACCGATCTTCCTCCATTGCTGCCCGGTCATGAAAACCTATAGGATAAGGATATTCATCACATCCATTTCCTAAGGAGGCGATCAGCCGATGCCGCAAATTACGATTAAAATGTACGAAGGACGCACGGATGAGCAGAAGAACGAAATCGTTGACGTTTTTACAAAGGAGCTGTCGCGGATCATTGACCGGGAGCCTGAATTTATCAGCATCCGGTTTGACGAAATTCCGATAGATGACAACGCACCGGCCCATTTGAGAAACAAGAGGTGATGACAGATGGCCGAGCCAAACAAAGCAGCGGTAAGCCCGATTCTGGAGGGAAAGCTTGATAAACGGAGAAAGCTGCTCGGATTCATGTGGAAATATAGGGCGCTGTACTTCATATCGCTGCCGGGACTGCTGTTCTTCGCATTGTTCAAATATGTTCCGTTAATGGGCTCCGTGATCGCATTCCAGAACTACAATTTGTTTGCGGGCGTAACGGGAAGTCCCTGGGTGGGCCTTGAGCACTTTGGGCGAATGTTCCAGCACTATGATTTTCTGAAAATTCTGCGCAATACGCTTCTGCTGGGTACTTATGACATTCTGTTTGCTTTTACGGCCCCCATCGTCCTGGCTTTATTGCTGAATGAGGTTCGCCAGGTCGTTTACAAGAAAATTGTCCAGACGATATTCTATGCGCCGCATTTTCTGTCATGGGTTATTGTAAGCGGTATCTTTGTGGGCATCCTGTCCCCATCATCGGGGATCGTGAACGTGGTGCTCGGGTGGTTCGGCATCGAACCGATCTATTTCCTAGGCGAAGATTCCTACATTCGAACGGTATTGGTGGGCTCCGGATTATGGAGAGATGTCGGCTGGGGAACCATCATCTATCTGGCGGCGCTCGCAGGCATCAATCCGGATCTCTACGAAGCCTCCGAAATCGACGGAGCGGGGAGATGGCGCCAGACCCTAAGCATTACCCTGCCAGCGCTGCTTCCCGTGATAACGATCCTGTTCCTGCTCAAGATCGGGGATTTCATGGATTACGGGTTTGAACGCGTATTCGTGTTTCAGAACCCGCTTAACATCCAGTCCAGCGAAATTTTGGACACATATATTTACAAAGCCGGCTTGCAGCAGCTTCAGTACAGTTATGCCACCGCCATCGGGGTGTTCAAGTCCGTTGTCGGCTTGTTCCTGATCGCCATTGCAAACACCATCAGCAAGAAAGCGACCGGCGAGTCGCTGTATTAGAGGGGAGTGACCACCAACGTGAAATATGACAGTGCAGGCAGAAAAATGTTTCTTGTATTGAACTATATCATCCTTACCTTTCTTGCACTCACCATGCTGCTCCCATTCCTAAATGTCATTGCCCAGTCGTTCAGCAGCCCGGGCGCTATCGATCGCGGAGAAGTGATGTTCTGGCCGGTGGAATTTACCTTTGCATACTACAAGCATGTATTCAACGATGTTTCCATCTGGAGGGCATTCGGGATCAGCGTCTATATTACGATATTCGGAACCTTCATCAATCTGGCAGCAACCGCTTCGCTGGCGTACCCGCTCTCCAGGCCCGAATACGTCGGCAGAAAAACCATCATGATAATCATCCTGTTGACCATGATTTTTACGGCACCACTCATCCCGCAATTCATTCTGATGCGCGAGCTGAATCTCGTCAACACGCTGTGGTCCTTGATGCTGCCATCGGCGATCAGCGCATTCAACCTGTTTGTGCTTCGCACGTTTTTCACCCAAATTCCGGGCGAACTGATCGATTCGTCCCGAATCGACGGATGCAGCGAGGTCCGTACCCTGTGGAGCATCGTGCTTCCGTTATCCAAGCCGGCGCTGGCGACGGTAGGGATATTCTATTCCGTAACGAATTGGAACAAATATATGGATGCCCTTTACTATATCAATGACCGCAGCAAGTATCCGCTCCAGGTAAAATTGAGGGAACTTCTGGTGAACGAGGGCCTGACCGATACGGGCAACATGGCGTTCGAAGCAAGCTCCCAGTCCGTGCAGGGCATTCAGATGGCGGTTATTCTGGTAGCCACGCTGCCCATCATTCTCTTGTATCCGTTTCTGCAGCGCTTCTTCATTCACGGGATGATGATCGGGTCGATCAAAGAATAGCCCTAAAAAAACGACAAACCGAGCCAAAGACATTCCTTGTTCCCGCCCAGACGGCTCTCTATACTGATAATAAGTTTGAAAGCGCTATTATAAGCGACTATATTAGCTTGAAAAGAGGGGTATTCATGAGAAAAAGCTGGACACGTGCGCTTACGTCAGGTCTTGTACTGGCCATGCTCGTCGGCTGTGCGGGCAATAATGGCGGAGGCGGAGGAGCCAACGCCGGGGGCGACGGCCAAGGCGGGAATGAAGCGGGAGCCACGAAATTTTCCATTTCGATGCGGACGCTTAACGTTTCCTACGTTGAGAAGAATCCGGATATCAACCAGGATAAGTACGTGCTGGAGCTAGAGAAAATGACGAATACGGACCTCGATATCCGTCTCATTCCGCATAACGAATATCAGGATAAAATGGTGCAGATGTTCGCAACGAACGACATACCGGATGTGGTGCAGGGAACTGGCGGAATCAGCGGTCCCGAGCTGGCGGGTGCCGTGGAGAACGGAGTCTTTCTTCCGCTCAACGACCTGCTGCAGGAGCATGGGCAGGACCTGCTTAAGTTTATCCCCGAGGAAGCCTGGAAGCGGATGACGGATTCCAAGACGGGCAATATCTATGGGATTCCCGAAATCTTGTCCAATCCGTCCAGACGGGCCACATGGATTCGGACCGACCTGCTGGAAAAGGTAGGCAAGGAGATCCCGACAACGGTGGAAGAGACGATGGAGGTTCTGCGCGCGTTCAAGGAAGCCGGGGTGGAGCAGCCTTATGCGGGACGTCAGAATTTCAAATATGCCGATACCTTCTTCGGAGCCTATGACGTGCTGGGTTACCTGAACCAATTCAAGGTGTTCCCGGACGGGCAAGTAAAGCCCACCTTTTTTGACGAAGAAAATATGAAGCAGGCCATTCAGATCTATAAGACGATGCATGAGGAAGGATTGATCAGCAAGGAATTCGCGACCATTGAAAGCGCGGATTTCAAATCCATCGTCACGAGCGGCAAAGCCGGCATGTGGTCTATGAATGCCAACGAGCTTCCGATCTGGGGAACCCAGCTGAAGGAGAATGTGCCGGACGCGAAAGTGGCGCTGATTCCTTCGCCAGTAGGACCTGACGGTAAAGGGGGATATGCCCATTATAATCCGGTCACGCGTTCCTTCTTCATCAACGCGAAGGCGAAGGACAAAGCGGAGGATATCGTGAAGTTCTTCAACTGGATGGTCAGTGAGGACGCGGAATTGTTCTTCAGCTTCGGCATCGAGGGCGAGGATTATCAGGTAACCGACGGAAAGCCGGTCTTCGAGGTGCCGACGGACGCGGCAGGCGCGGATAAGATGCGTTATTTGAACTACTGGCTGTGGCTGGTGCAGGACACAACGTACAACAAACGCGTGTCCGAATTGTCCGATTCCGGCAAAGAGCTGATTGATGCTTTTGATAACATGTTATCGACTGAGGGCCGCCGCGGAATCGAATTCGACCCGAGACTGGAGGCGATGGTGAAATATCCGGAGCTGAATCCGAAATCGGATGAACTGCCTCCGCTGATTCTGGAGTACGTGCTCCGCATGGTATACGGAAGGGAGCCGATCGATAACTACGGCAAGGTGCTCGAGGAGTATCTGTCGAAGGGCGGTAAAGAGATTATTGAGGAAGCCACAAAACGATACAACGAAAAAGAAAACGCTTTCGAATAGGCGGGGCATGTTTTAGTATAGTGTTGAAGAATGACTCCTCTGCTTGTCCAAGCAGAGGAGTATCTTGCTAAAGCTAAACTACTCTCGCTGTTTTGAAAGGGGAATAGGTGATGTACCGCATTCTGGTCGTTGATGATGAACCTATGATAAGGATGGGCTTGGCGAAACTGATCACGCAGACGGATCCGGCCATGATTCAAGCGGAAACGGCCGGAAACGGCATGGAAGCATTGGAAGCGATCCAGACGGCACGACCGGACTTCATATTTACGGATATCAAGATGCCCAAGATGGACGGCCTGGAGTTAAGCAAGCAGTTATATGAAACATACGGCGATATCACGGTCGTTGTCATCTCCGGTTACGGCGATTTCGAATACGCCCAGAAATGCATGTCGTATGGGGTTAAGGAATATCTGCTCAAGCCCGTGACCAAATCGGTGGTACATAACACCATGAACAAATTGATGGCGGATCGAATATCCATGCAGGAGAAGCAGCGGTTCTATTTTCCGCTTTCCAAGCTGGAGGATTGGCTGGAGCAGCTCGAGCTGGCCGTATGGCATTTGCAAATGAACGATATCCAGATGAAGCTGCAGGAAATCGAGGACTATTGCAATGAGCGCCGGTTCGAATCGATCCAGCTTCAGGAGCTGCTGGATGAGCTGTACGCGAAATTGATCAAGCAGTTAAACGGCAGGGACGTATATTCGTTCGAACGCATGACGGGAATATCGGGGCCTGCGCCCGGAGGGAACCATCATTATTTCGAGAGATTTCGTCTGGCCGTGAATCAGACGGTGAAACTCATACGCGAGAAGAGAAAAGGAAATGCGAAGGAGCCTGTAGAGGAAGCGAAAGCCTATATCGAGCGTAACTTGTCCCGCAATCTCTCGCTGGATGAGGTGGCCGACATGCTTGGACTCAACCCGTCGTATTTCAGCCAGCTGTTCAAGCAGATGACGGACGAGACCTTTGTCCATTACCGGATCAAGAAACGAATGGAGAAGGCGAAGAAGCTCCTTGCCATTCCGCATTATAAAATAACGGACATTTCGTTCGAAGTGGGGTATGCGGATCATCCCCATTTTACCAAAACCTTTAAGAAGGTCACCGGTTACACCCCTTCCGAATACCGGGAGATGCTGGGGATCGAATGATGCGTAAGAGCCTGTCCCGTCAAATCTTCCTGTACTTCTTCATCGTCGTGATGTTCTCGCTTACCACGGTCGGCGTCTTCTTCTACATGAAATCATCCGAAGCGATTGACGAGCAGGTCGAGAAGTATATGACCACCGTCATCACGAACGCCGCAAGGCAAACGGATAATCAGCTGAAAATGTTCGAGCGGATCAGCAATACGATTTTGCTGCAGGATTCGGTGAAACGATTTTTGGATATGGACCCCAGCGACAGTTACGAGCATTACCGGTTCACCCATCTCATCCGAAAGGATGTCTTTCAGAAGATTTTCATTCAATACCCCACGCAGACCCATATGATGTATATTCTGGGGTTCCATGGCCGTTCGATTTTCGATCAGAACCAGAATTTCTCCGCCATGTCGATCGATCCGTCGGACCGACTTCGTGAATTGACGGAGAAGACGCCGGGGAACGGGGAGATCGTCATCTTGAAGACCAGCCTGCTGGAACAGGATCGCGACAACGTCATTACGGTTGCCCGCAAAATCCGTGGAATGAATTCCTACGACGTTAAAGGCGTGCTTGCAGTAGAATTCAATGAAGATCAGCTTTCGGGTTTATGGAATGGCGTCGACCTGGGGGAACAGGGTTTCTTTTTCATCCTGGATCGTGAAGGCGAGGTCGTTTATGCCCCAGAGCACGTGGATATGGAGGGAATCACGACCACGGACCTGCCGAAGCGCATTATCGCCAAGGGCGATCATCGCTTCATTGAACCGGTATTAGGCGAGAAAGCGATGATCATCTCGCGCCAGTCCGAATATTCGGGCTGGAGCCTCGTCATTATGATGCCGCTGGATGAGCTCCGGGCGCCGATTTCGGGCATCCGCTCCACCACCATTATCGTAGGCTTTGTCACCTTGTTCATTGCGCTCGTTCTGGCATACAGATTCGGGAAATCGATCGTGAATCCGATCCGCAATTTGAAGAACGGGATGAGGCAGACGGAGAAGGGGAACTGGACGCACATCACCGACGTGAAACCGCGCGAGGATGAAATCGGGGGATTGATCCACAGCTACAATCTCATGGTCAGCCGGTTGTCCGACATGATCGAGCAGGTATACGACACGGAGCTCCACAATCAGAAGACGCAGCTGGAGCTGCAGGACATCCAGTTGGAGCGCCAGCGGGCCGAGTTTCAGGCGCTTCAATTGCAGATTAATCCTCACTTTTTGTACAACACGCTGGAAACGATCAATTGTTACGCGATCGTTCAGGATTCGGACGAAATTTCGGACATGGTGGAGGCCATGGCTTTCATGCTTCGATATTCCATTCAGACCAATCTGGAGGAAATCACGATTGCCAACGAGCTGAACCATGTGCGGCATTACATGATGATCTTGAAGCATCGGATCGGGCGCGATTTTGAGATCGAGGTGGCAACGCCGCCCGAGCTCCTGTTGGAGAAGATGGTCAGGCTCTCCCTGCAGCCGATTGTGGAGAATATTTTCCAGCATGCCTTTCCGGAAGGAATCGAGGCGTGGCATTACATTCGAATTGATACGAGAGTCGACGGAGACAATTTGCTGGTCATTGTCGAGGACAACGGGGCAGGCATTGCGGACCATAAGCTTCATAAACTGCGCAAAAGGCTCGAGGAAAACCGCCTGGTCGATGATGAAGAGGGGAAACGCGCCAGGCGCAGAGGCGGCATCGGCATCGTGAACGTCCATCGGCGAATTCAGATGGTTTACGGCGAAGCGTACGGGATAACGGTTCATAGTTCGCCGAGTCAAGGCACAAGCATCGTCATGACGATGCCGCGAATGGAAAGAAAATGTGAGCAAGAAAACAGGCTGAAACAGCTGCAAACCTAATCAGGAGGGATCAACATGCAAATCAATCTATCGGGTAACGTCGCTTTAGTCACAGGATCTAGCGGAGGAATCGGTCGGGCGGTTGCCATCATGCTGGCGAGAAGCGGAGCCAAGGTAGCGCTGAATTATCTGAACAGCAAGGAGGCTGCCGAAGAGGCCGTTGCCGAGATCCGAGATTTTGGCGGCGAAGCCCATGCTTTTCGCGCAGACGTTGCGCAAGCAGAACAGGCGGAGGCGCTTGTGGCGGAAGTGGAAAAGGCGTTTGGCGGACCGGTAACGATTCTGGTTAACAATGCGGGGCATTTGGTCCAGCGGCTGGCAAATGCGGAAATGACCGAGGAGCTCTACGCCAAGATCATGGACGTCAATATGAAAAGCACGGTATTCGTGAGCAAAGCGGTCATTTCGGGGATGAAAGCGGCCGGTCAAGGCCGCATCGTGAACATGACCTCCGTGGCGGCGCACAACGGCGGCGGACCGGGTGCTAGCATTTATGCAGCGAGCAAGGCTGCCGTCCTGAGCTTTACCAAAGGCTTGGCGAAGGAGCTCGCTTCAAGCGGGATTAATGTGAATGCCGTATCCCCGGGCTTTATCGGGCAAACGGCGTTTCACGCGACCTTTACCCCGGATGATGCGCGCAAAGCTACCATTCAGGGCATTCCGCTTGGGCGAGAAGGCACGCCGGACGATGTCGCCGGCTCCGTGTTGTTTCTCGTCTCGGGGCTGTCTTCTTATATAACAGGTGAGACGATCGAAATCAACGGCGGCATGTTCATGCGATGAGGGATTGGATGAAGGTGAAGGCGAAGCTGAACTCGTATGCGTGGGGCGTGCAAACGATCGATATCCTGAAGGCCGAGCTGGACCAAGTAATTAACCGGAAGCTGGATGTTCCCCTCGAGCCCGGCGGCTGGTGGCACCAATTCGTTTGTCCCGAACATCACACGGAGCTGTTGTTTGATCCTCTGGAAGCCGACGGCAGCACCTTTCGCTGTCCGTATGGCTGCGAATGGGAAGGAGAACCGTATCGGGGAGCATGGCTGGTATTCAAGCATCAGGCCATGGCCCGATATGCTCTGCAATCCGCCGCCGTCTATGCGGGCACGGGGGAGAAGGTTTACGCCGATCTTGGAAAAAGGCTGATCGTTCGATATGCGGAGCAATTTCCGCTGTATCCTGTCCACCCGGATGCGCAGCCATGGATGCTGAAAGGGAGAGCATTCCATCAGGCTTTAACCGAAGCCATCTGGGCAACGACGCTTCTTCGTGGATATCTGCTTCTGCGGGATGAGGGCGTATGGATTGATGAGGCGGATCTTCGGAAGATTGACCGGTTCCTGCACATGCTGGAGAGCAGCATGACGGAATATCATCATATTTTGTCCCGGGAACGCGGAAATCCTGAGAACAACTATACCGCTTGGCTGATCGCCGCTTTGTTCTGTATCTATGCGGTGCAAGGCGAAACGAAGAAGCTGAAGCAGCTGGTTGAGCAGGAAGGCGGGCTGCGCCATCATCTCACCATTGCCGTCAAGCCCGATCAGCTTGAATTTGAAGGCAGCATTTACTATCACGTATTCGTGCTCCGTGCTTACCTGATTGCTGCGGAAATGGGGAGCAGGGTTGGTGAAGAGCTTTTTTCCCTGAGAGGGGAGCAAGGCCAATGCATGCAGGGAATGTTATCGGTCCTGGTTCGATTATCAGACCCAAACGGCTTCTTGCCTGCACTTCACGATGGTCCTTATCGCAGGGCCCCATTCGCGCGAGAAATTGCGGAAGTTGCGGAGATCGGCTTATCCGTATTTGGGGATAAGAGCTATCGACGATTGCTTGGCCATGCATATCGGGAACTGAATGGAGAAGCCGGCAGAATCGGCATGCTGGAGGCACTGCTGTACGGCACGGGATCATGGGATGGCCGAAACGGTATGGCGGCTCCCGGCATAAGGAACTCGCCTATGTTGAAATCGGGCGAGATATGGGAAACGGGGGATATTATCGAAGTACAGGTCACCCGTGAGGTCCCAAGACCGGGAGACGCTATGCAAGCAGATCGTGATCTGACAGCTCATGAAGCGGGGGGGATCGCAGGCGGTAACTTAAATCATGCCGACGGCGAATCGCGTAATTCCGTTTTTCTTCCTCACAGCGGGTTCGCCCTGTTAAGGACGAACGATCCCCAAGGCCTTCAAGCGCTGATTGATTTTGGCCCCCATGGCGGTTCGCATGGTCACTTTGATAAATTGAATCTGATGATTCATGCCGGGGATCAGCCTCTTTCGCCAGATCGTGGAACTGTACCTTATGGATCGGTTCTGAAAAAGGAATGGTACCCCCATACTGCCTGCCACAACACCGTCTCCGTAGGCGGCCGCTCGCAGAATCCGGCCGAAGGCAAATGCATGCGGTATGAATCCGCTCCAAACCGTTCCTATATTTGGGTTCGGGCCGATGAAGCCTACGATCATGGCATTCTGGACCGGCATTTGATCATGGCGGAAGATTGGCTGCTGGATTGGTTCGAAGTGGAATTGGATGAACCGGCCGCCGTGGATTGGTGGTTTCATTACGTCGGCACAGGGCAGCTTCGCCAAGCTTCGGATGAGGTTCAGTACAGCGGGTCGGCGGAACCGGGAAACGAGGACGGACGCGCATACGTAAAAGAGCGCTCCTCTAATGTATGGTCCAGAGACGGTATGCAGGTTGACCTTCATATCGCTAACGAGTCAGGAGCGCTTGCGGTAGCATCCTTTGCCACCTTTGAAGGAACGGTATGCTCACGAGTGGAATCACCTGGGCTTGCTGACGATCCCAGCCGTCCCATGGAAGGAATCCGGCTTCAACGATTGGATTCGAAAGCCCGCTTCATCGTCGTTTATCGTGCCGGAAATGAGCCGATATCCTTGCGATGGACGCATGCTGCGGACGGGGATTGGCTCCATCTGTCGGATGGGAGGACGACAAGAAGCTTTACAATGACCAACAACGGGTTGAAGGAGAGGGTGCTCGATGAAAACCTTGTTTGAACCGAAAAGCGGATTATTGTCCGTGCCGTATCAACCGGACGAAGGGAGTAAGCTTCTCGAGAATCCTCCCCGTTTCACCTGGATGCCGGGACAGCTTGAGGACGACCGTTATATGCTGCAGATCTCGACTTCACCCTCGTATGAAACGGGGGCCACGACGACGATATCGCCGATTCCCTATAACTTATACACTCCGGATCGACCGCTGGAGCCGGGTACTTATTATTGGCGCTATGCCTTGCTGACCGGTGAGCAAGTGGAGGATACCGCGGACTTGGAGCATAACCGTTCTTCTTGGAGTCAATCCCGAATGTTTCATGTCCCGGAGGGGCTGCCCGAGACTCCCCTGCCTGGCAGAGCGGAAAGGTACGAACGCACGCATACCGGTCATCCGCGGTTATGGTTGGACGAAAAGGGGATTGAGGCGTTCCGGGAAGGTCTCCGCAAGGATGAAGATTACTGCGGCTGGCAGGCCTTTTACGAGAGATCGGTCCTTCCATGGGTGAATAAGCCGCTAATCCCGGAACCGGAGCGTTATCCGGGCAACAAGCGCGTCGCGAAGCTGTGGCGACAAATGTACATGGATTGCCAGGAAACGCTCTATGCCGTCCGGCATTTAAGCGTGGCAGGAGTTATATTGCAGGATGATGCTTTGATAGCCAAAGCGAAAACGTGGCTGCTCCACGCGGCCCGTTGGGATACGGAGGGAACAACGTCCCGCGATTACAACGATGAAGCCGCTTTCCGCATGGTCGGGGCGCTTGCCTGGGGGTACGACTGGCTTCACGATTACCTCGGCGCTGAGGAGGTTGATCTCGTCAGGGGCGCCTTGCTGCGCCGTACCGAGCAGGTGGCCTTCCATGTGATGGAGCGCTCGAAGATCCATCATGTCCCTTACGACAGCCATGCGGTTCGTTCGTTATCCTCGGCTCTGGTCCCAGCCTGCATCGCCTTGCTTCATGAAGAAGCGAGCGCGCGGACATGGCTGGATTACACGCTGGAATACTACGCCTGCCTCTACTCCCCATGGGGCGGAGAGGACGGGGGCTGGGCAGAAGGGCCGCTCTATTGGACAACCGGCATGGCATTCGTGATCGATGCGCTCAATCTCATCCGCAATTACGTAGCGATCGATTTTTATATACGTCCGTTTTTCGGGCGCACCGGCGATTTTCCGCTATATTGCAGCAGTCCGGATACGATTCGGGCCAGCTTCGGCGACCAGTCCTACCTCGGAGAACCTGTCAGCCTGAAGACGGCCTTCAATATTCGCCAGTTTGCAGGCATTACGGGAAACGGGCTGTATCAATGGTATTTCGAACAAGTGGCCAAATCGGATACGGATGCCGACTCCAAATTTTATAATTACGGCTGGTGGGATTTCCGGTTTGACGATATGCTGTATCGGCATGACTTTCCTCAGGTGGAAGCCGTTCCTCCATCGGATACCGTTCCCTTTGCCTTATCGGACGCTTCGGAATCCAATGAAGGGGCCATTCAATCCGTCAAATGGTTCCGCGATATTGACTGGGTGGCGATGCATCACCGGATGGATGATCCGGATGAACACATCATGCTGCTTGCGAAGAGCAGCCGATACGGCTCGATGAGCCACAGTCACGGTGACCAGAACGGCTTCCTGCTGCACGCATACGGCGAGCCGCTGGCGATCGAGAGCGGGTACTATATCGCCTTCGGCAGCACGATGCATATGAACTGGCGTAGGCAGACACATTCCACGAATAATATTCTTATCGATGGCCATGGTCAGTATGCGGGAAAAGACAAGGTTCTCTGCATCGAGGCCAGCGGCAGGGTGGAGCAAGTCGACGCTGCAGCAGGCTTCGGGTATGCCCGCATGAACGCAACGCAGGCCTATCGGGCGAATGTCCCCTACCTGGAGCGTTATGTGCGCGAAATCTATTTCTTCGACGAATCTTATGTTGTGATATTGGATACGGTGGACCTTGCCAAGCCAGCCAGCATCGAGTGGCTGTTCCATACCTTGAACCGGATGAAGCTGTCGGGGCAGACCTTCCGAGTGATGGGCAGCAAAGCGGAGATGGAGGGGCGATTCGTGTACTGCTCCTCAGGCGATCTATCGCTGAATCAGCATAATCAATTCACCAACGTCGATCCCGAAGAGATCGAAGGGCTGGATAATCAGTGGCATCTGCATGCGGAGACGAAGTCAGCTTCAAGCCATCGCATCGCGACTCTCCTGGTGCCGATGAAGGTGGATGAGAGTAAATACGTCTCGTATTTTCTGGACGATCAGGACCATGGGGTTCATATCTATTTCACGAACGAGGACGGGAACACCAGGAAAGTGGAGGTGCCCAAGGCGTATTAAGCGGGGTAGCGCCGATGCGATAACGAATGCCAAAAGACTCAACATACAGCAGCCTTTGCTGGAGTTGAGTCTTATTTCTGCTAATAGGAAGGAGTATGCATGGTGCCAATTTATCATCGAGCAGGGGAGCAGCTTGAAATACAGCCAAGGAATCAGTATCACTCGCAGCTTTATATCATCCTTGCCTGGGAAGGCGTCATGCCCTTGTACTGTTTATACAGCTTGGTAAAATAATTCGGGTTGCTGCAGCCGACGATGCCGGCAATTTCCGTGATGGTCAACGTCCTTTCGCGAAGCAGCCGTTCCGCTTCATTCATCCGGGTCAGGTTGACGTAATCCACGAAGGTGCGGCCCGTTAAACGCTTGAACATTTTGCAAAAATGAAACGGATTCAAACCGACTTCCGCAGCGGCGGCCTCCACCGGCAATTTCTCGCCGATGTTGTTCTCGATATGCTGTATCAGCTTTTTATAACGCTCCCGATTCGCAAAATAAGGCTCGTGCGTTTTCTCCGCGAGCTGTACAGGCATGAATGTGCGCGCCAGCAGAACGAACAGGGTGTACAGCTTCGACTTGGCAATAAGCTCATAAGCCGGTCGGCGGACGGCAAGCTCTTCAATGACTTCATCCAGCAGCGGATAGCAATCTGCGCCAGCCGGGTCACTCTCCGCAGGCTTGACGGGAAAACGCAGCCGGCCTTCCATATATGGAGCGACATAACGCGAGTGAACAGGATCATGAAGAGAATCGTTAAACAGGGATGCATTCACCACGACGCAATCAAACCGCACATCGCCATCCTCGAGGGCATAACCCACATGCAGACTGCCGCCCGGGATGATGATGAACTCTCCAGCCTTAACGTCATATGGGGTGGTATCAATATGGAAGACGGCGCGCCCTTGGCGCATGCATAGGATCTCAAAATGCTCATGCCAGTGGAGATAGAGGATGCAATCCTTCGTTTTGGCACCGGGACAGAGGTTATGAAATACCTGTACGGGATACGCCTTATCGCCAAGCCTGGTATTCTCATGAAGCTCTCTAGGATAGGACATACGAATTCACCTCGAACCGCAAGATAAGAGTGGTATTGCACAAGGTTGTATAGAGATATTGTTGTGTATCGCCATTATAATGAAGTTGCTTCATCTACATTAAGCCAATATCGGAATGATTACAACCACTAGGCAATGAATTGAAAGCGGTTAATCAAACGATGACGTATTCAGGGGGAGTAATGGAAATATGACCACGGCGTTTAAAGTTGTTATCGCGGGATGCGGGAGCATGGCGAATACTTGGGCGGATTATGCAAAAGGGCGGGAGGACGTTGAAATCGTGGGTCTCGTGGACATTCAGGAGACTTTCGCGAAGGCATTTGCCGATCGGCACGGTCTTTCCTGTCCGACGTATGACAATATTAACGATGCACTTGCTTCAAGCGGTGCGAATATCGTATTCGATGTGACCATTCCCGCCAGCCACTATGGGATTAGCACGGCTGCGCTGAAGCACGGGTGTCATGTATTCAGCGAAAAACCGTTAGCAGAATCGATGACGGAATGTCTGGATATCGTGAAGCTGGCAGAGTCTGCAGGCAGAACCCATGCCGTCATGCAAAACCGCCGATTTGATCCGCGAATACGGGCATTTAAAGCTTTGATCGATAGCGGAGCGATCGGAAAGCCTGGATTCATAGGGGCGGATTTCTTTCTTGGCGCGCATTTCGGCGGATTTCGGGACCTGATGGACAGTCCCCTGCTGCTTGATATGGCCATTCACACCTTCGATCAGGCCCGCATGATCAGCGGAGCCGATCCGGTATCCGTATATTGTCAGGAGTTCAACCCGCCCGGTTCCTGGTACGCCGGCAATGCGATGGCGATATGCATCTATGAAATGTCGGACGGCTCCGTGTTCAATTACCGCGGGTCCTGGTGTGCCGAAGGCGCTCAAACCTCCTGGGAAGCCGCCTGGCGCGTCACGGGAGAGAGGGGAACGGCAATCTGGGACGGACATGACGAGATCTATGCGGAGGTCGTGGCGGAAGGGGATCAATCGGGAAGCTTCATTCGGAAGTATGAGCGGATCGAAGGCACGCTGCCTGCCATGGCGAAGACCGGACATCATGGCTGCCTGGAAAATATGTTTCACGCACTGGAAGCCGGCATCAAGCCGGAAACGGACTGCAGCGACAACGTATACAGCATGGCGATGGTGCTGGCTGCATTGGAAAGCGCCAAGACCGGACGGAAAATCATGATCTCGGAGTTCATGAACGGAATGGGCGTTTAATCTTGGCTGAGGAGTACTCGAAACGTATCCTGCCTCTGAGCTCGAATAGCTTTGCAGTTACGGGCGGGTCGTGAACATAAGCATAGAAGAAGTCGCGATCATCGCGGCTTTTTTTATTGTAACAATGGATGTCCTCGTTTTAATGCTTTATAAGCGTCCTACTTTCGAAGACAGCCCTCTTCCAGGGAGGGACAAGGACATGCTACAATATAGCACAAGCATAAGTAAAACGCTTAACCTGGAAGAGAAAGGAATGACTTCTTTGCAGCAAAACTGGTACCGCAAGCTGCTTCTCTCCTATTTTCCCATATTCCTCATCACGATTACGATCCTGGTGTTTCTTTCATTCATCATGTTTAATGAGGCCTCGCGCGAAGAGGCAGCCAAGGCGAACGGAATTTCCACGCGTTTTATTATGGAAGATCTGGATCGTTCCATCAACGCCATCGAGATGAACGTGCTGAACGAAGTGGAGACGAGTGCCCTATACTCAAGCTATCTGTTCAGCAACCCGTCATCCGACCAAAATTTGATGTACTCGCTTGTCAAACGTCTCCGCGGGTTACAATCGGGCAGCGACCTGATCGAATCGGTCTATTTATACCGTCATTCGGATCAGTCGGTGCTGACCACCAGCGGCCAAAGCCCGCTCTCGACTTTTCCGGACCGTTCTTATATCGAGTTTGCCGTGAAAGAGCACGACTACCGGGGGTGGTCCGCCGTTCGATCCATGACGGGACTCGGGGAGAACGAACCAAAGCAGGTCATCTCCATGTATAAAAATTTGCCGCTTCCCTTCGGAAGCCAAGGGCTGCTCGTCATTAACGTAAGCATGTACCGGGTGGAGCAGATGATCAATCCGATGATAAATGACAGCGTTTCCTTTTTGAATATTTTGGACTCCAGCGGAGATCTCATATTTGAAGCATCCCAAATCGGAGAGGATAAGCGGGCCAAAGAAGGCAAGGTGCTGACGACGCTGCAATCGGATCAGCTGGGATGGACTTTTGAAAGCGGTCTCCGGGTCGGGCAGCTCTATGCCTGGGTGTCGGTCGTGTCCTACATCTGGATCGTGATCGGCTTCGTAACCGTGGTGCTTGCCGTTATTTATATCGTCTATGTTACCAGGCGG
Source organism: Bacillus sp. FSL K6-6540 (assembly GCF_038007545.1). Lineage (NCBI taxonomy): Bacteria > Bacillati > Bacillota > Bacilli > Caryophanales > Bacillaceae > Bacillus > Bacillus sp. FSL K6-6540. Next base: position 4,268,126 of record NZ_JBBOXH010000001.1, on the reverse strand, counting down.
AATTATCAGCCGATCAAAGCCATGATGAACCGCATCGAGTCCATTCAGCTCAACATGCCCCAGGCCGCCAAGGATGAGCTTTCCATGATCGATAGTGCGCTTGAAAGCCTGATCAGCCGGTCCATGGACTATGACAAAAAGCGGCACGAGAATCTCCAGCTTCAGCGCAGCCAGCTGTTCATGGACCTGATCAGCGGGCAGAAGCCGGAAGAGGAACTGTTATCCCGGATGGCAGAGCTGACGCCGATGAAGCTGTTGGAACAGCCCGCGGGTTACGTCATCCTGCTCGGTGAAATCAATGATTACAGCGGTTTTCAGGATGTTCATACCGTCCGCGACCAGAACGTGCTGAAGTTTGCCTTGATGAACGTGTTTCAGGAGCTTGCACGCAATGCCGGCTTCAACAGCTGGATTGAATGGATCGCCGGCAGCCGCGTAGGCATTCTGATCGCGCTTACGGAGGTGAAGGAGGAGACGCGTGCTTCCCTGATCCGCGCAGCTGAGGAATGTCGGAGCTGGGTCGAGGAAAAGCTTCGTTTGTCGGTGAGGTTCGGGCTGGGCAGCACGGTTGCCGGGCTGCATGAAATAGGCGCTTCGCACCAATCAGCCTCCGAGGCGCTCGGCCACAGGCTGGCGATGGGCGATCATGCCGTGCTGGTCGGCGACGAGCTGCCCCGGGGAGATTTAAGCCGCCTGCTTCCTTACCTGAATGAAATTTCGGAGCTGGTCAAGGACTTCCGATTAAATAATGAAGGCTGGAGAACCCGTCTGAAGGACATGTTTGTTTCATTCAAGGCAGAGCGTCTGAAGGACGATACGATCCGTTCTCTGGTCAACAGCATGCTTCAGCTGCTGTCCCGGGAGGTCGGTGTGTTATCCGACGAGCTGAGGAACCAGCTGTCGGAGGGGAGGGAGCATGTACTGGCCGGAGCCGCAACCTTAGAGGAGCTGCAGAGCAGGATCACCGATCAGTTGACGGAAATTTACCGCACCTATGTTGCGCTTAGCGAAACCAAGAGCTACCGTGCCATGATCAGCGAGATGAAGCACTATATAGAAGAGCATTTTGACGATCCGAATTTGTCCCTGAAACATCTGAGCGACCGTTTTCAGATTTCCGGAAAATATGCAAGCTATCTGTTTAAGATGGAATACGATATGAAATTCGTGGATTTCCTCGTACAGCTGCGCATGAAGCGGGCGGAGGAGCTTCTGGCGCAGACCGACCTCTCGATACAGGAAATTGCGGAGCAGATCGGATACGCCAACTCCATTACCTTCGGGCGGGTGTTCAAACGGACGTCGGGTGTGACGCCGGGCGACTACCGCAAGCTGCAAATGAAGCCTGCGCCGGGGACGGAGCTCGGATCCTAGAAAGCGCTTCGATAACGAAAACGGTTTATGATTATAGTTTATCCAGAAACGGGTGCAGAAGTTTCCGGCCGGAAGCAGCACCCGTTTCGTATTTTCTGGAGAATGTCGGTATGCGTACCGAATGCAACGGGTTATGTGAAAGGGTTCTGCAAACGGAACAATCACCGGATATATCAAGCATTAAAGTCATGATTAGAAAACGGTTTAGATAACGAAAATTGTCATTTCTCTACGTTGAAACCTTGTAACGAAGCGGGTTCTCACGTTTGGAATTTGGTTTATTGTCATCCGCTTGCCCTTGAGGCATACTGAGAACACCTGAGAGGTTAAGCGCTTACATTACGTGGTCCGAAGCAATTCGGATGAATCCGCAGCTTTCTATCATGAATAAGATCGGCGCAAATCGGCAGGGACATAATCCAAATAGAAAAGGGGATGTAATGATGGCAGCAAGCAAGAAAACATGGGGCAAGCTCGCAAAGCTCACGCTCGTCATGCTGTTGGTCGGAACAGTTGTATTATCCGGGTGTTCCTCAGGCTCTGGCAGCAGCAACAATGCTTCGGGCGGGGATTCCGGCTCCAATGACGGCAAGCAGGTTACGCTGAAGGTCGAAATTTTTGACCGAGGCAATACACCGAAGCCTTATACCATCACCGACAGTTATCTTACCCGATATATCCAGGACAACTTTGGAACCCCTAACAACATTAAGATGGAATTCGTACCGGTCCCCCGTTCCGAGGAGATCAAGAAGCTGAACGTTCTCATGGCCAGCGGCGGCAATGTGCCGGATATCGTATTTACGTATGACACGCCGACCTTCAACCGCTACGCAGAGCAGGGTGGATTGACGGAACTGACGGATTTGATCAACGAGCACGGTCCGAATCTGAAGGAATTCCTCGATGAGGACGCGATGAGATACGGCCAGTACATGGGCAAGCAGTTCGCCGTTCCCGGCAAACGGGCCTTCCTTGGCAAGTATTCTTCCTTTATCCGCGCCGATTGGCTGGAAAAGCTCGGCATGGATGCGCCTCAAACGACCGATGAGCTGTACGCGGTCTTGAAAGCTTTTAAAGAAAAGGATCCGGGCGAAACCGGCGGCAAGGTCATTCCCTTCGGCATGACGATCGAACCGGCTCAGTACGATCCGCTGATCTGGTCCTTTATTCAGCCGACTACGGAAGAACAGAAGTACACGCTGCTGCAAAAGCTTGGAGCCAACGACTATCCGACGCTGCTTCCGGGCTTTAAGGATGCGCTGCAATTTTTCAACAAGCTTTACAACGAAGGGCTGATCAGCCGCGACTTCAGCTTGGACGAAGACAAGAAGCAGTTGACCCAGGACGTGACCAACGGTCTTACAGGCTTCCTGACGGAGGATTATCCGAACATGTACTACGCGGACGGCACCTATGACACGCTGCTCAAAAACCAGCCGGACGCCAAGCTTACGCCGATCGATCCATTCACCAACTCCGAAGGCAAGCATGCGAAGCCGGAATACGCTCCAAACGGCATGTACATCATGATTCCGAAAACAAGCCAACATGCTGTAGAAGCGATCAAATACTTGAATTGGATGGCTGACCCGGATAATCTGCTGGCGCTGCAAAACGGCGTGGAAGGCGAGAACTACGAAATGGTGGACGGCATTCCCGTCATGAAGACCGACGCTCCTCAAGAGGTGATTGACCGGCTTTACAACAGCGGCGACATTGCCATTATCGCCAACGGTAATTTTGTAGGCGACGAAACGCAGAACCGGGAGAAACTGACAACCAACTTCCCGGAAAAGTTCCAGGATCTGCATCGCAAGGCCGTGGAAATCTCGGCAACGGATACGTTTAAGCCGGTCAATTTCGACCGTCCGATCGAGGCTGAGGCGAAATACGGCACCAACCTGCAGGCCAAATACGAAGAGATGATCGTGAAGACGGCCATGGCGAAACCGGAAGATTTCGAGAAAACATTTGAAGCGACCATGAAGGATTACATGGTCAGCGGCGGCCAGGCGATTCTTGATGAGCGGACCAAAGTTTATCAGGAGATGCAACCCAAGTAAACCAGCGGGAAAAAGGAAAGGACGGCTTCTTCAAGAGGCCGTTCCTTCGCTCCCGGCGTCATGAGCAAGGAGAGGATGATACAGATGAGAGGAACCGTTTACCTGCGCCGGTACTGGCAATTATACGCACTGCTTGTTCTGCCTTTGGTCTATTTCATTATTTTCAAATACGGCCCGATGTGGGGCGTACAGATCGCCTTTAAGGACTTCAACTTCTTCCAAGGAATCACCGGAAGTGAATGGATTGGACTGGATGCCTTCCGCGAAGTTTTCCAGACCCAGGATTTTTATAAAACCCTCCGCAATACGCTGATGCTCAACCTGCTGGACCTTGTGGTATCATTTCCGGCGCCCTTGATTCTCGCCATCATGCTTCATGAACTTAGAATCCAGTGGTTTAAACGTTTGTCCCAAACGATATTGTATATTCCCCATTTCATTTCATGGGTTATCATAGGCGGCATCGTATACCAGGTGTTCGGCACGCAATCCGGCATGATCAACAACATGCTGATGGCGCTCGGTTTTGAATCGGTACCTTTTCTAACCGAAAAAAACACGTGGCTCATTACGTACCTCGCGACGGGGGTGTGGCAGAGCGCCGGCTGGGGAACCATCCTCTATCTGGCTGCCTTGACCGGCATCAACAAGGAACTGTTTGAAGCGGCAGAAGTGGACGGAGCGGGCAGGTTCAAGCGCATCTGGCATATCACGTTGCCGGGCCTGAAAACGACGATTGTGACGCTCCTCATCATCAACCTCGGCAATATGATCTCGATCGGCTTTGACCGTCCGTTTGTCATCGGCAATAAAGCGGTCATGGATTATTCCGACGTGCTGAGTACCTATGTGTACCGGACGGGTCTGGAATCCGGGCAGTATACCCTGGCTACGGTGGTCGGCCTGTTCCAGGCTGTCGTCGGGCTCGTCTTTATCCTCGGCGCCAACTATGCATCCAAAAAACTGACGGACGAGTCCATCATTTAACGTTTTTGCAGAAAGGAGATTCACTCATGAGCGAGCGTGTGTCGAACCGCTTTTTTGATTCCGTAAACATGATCCTGCTGGCGGTTTTCGTACTTCTCTGTCTGGCGCCTTTTTTCCATATTATCGCGATTTCTTTCAGCTCCAACCGGGCGGTAACGTCCGGCGAGGTGACGTTGTTTCCGGTGGAGTTCAGCCTTCAGGCATATCAATCCGTATTCTCGGATTCCAGCATGATCCGTTCTCTCGGCTTTACGATTATGCTGACGCTGCTGACGACGGTGCTGTGCATGGTTATGACGATGATTGCCGCTTACCCGTTGACGAAAAAGAAGCTGAAGGGCCGCAAAGTGTTTATGTTTATCATCATTGTGACCATGTTCTTCAGCGGGGGCATTATCCCGGAGTACATTCTCGTGAAGGACCTGAACCTGCTGAATACGATCTGGGCGCTTGTTCTTCCGGGGCTGATCAGTCCGTTTTATCTGATTATCCTGATCTCCTTCTTCAACGGAATTCCGGAAAGTCTGGAGGAAGCGGCCGAGATCGACGGTACGAGCCAAATCGGAACGATGCTTCGAATCATTTTGCCGCTGTCTTTGCCGGTCATCGCGACGCTGAGCCTGTTCTACGCGGTTGGGCGCTGGAACGGATTCCAGGACACGCTGCTCTATATTACGAAGGAAGAGCTGTATCCGCTGCAGCTGAAGCTGTATCAGCTGGTACAGAACAATATGATTACGGATTTGACCCGCAACGAGGGACCGGCAGCCGGTGTCAGAGCAACCACGGAAAGCCTGAAAGCGGCAAGCGTCGTATTTGCCACGGTGCCGATTCTTGTTGTGTACCCGTGGCTGCAGCGTTACTTCGTCAGCGGCGTGATGCTGGGTGCCGTGAAGGGTTAAGGATGACGGATATTAGGGGGATTGTATGATGCTGAACAGGGTTTTTGAAGTCAATGACAGCTGGGTGCGGGAGGGGATGGACCGCCAGATCTTAGAGGAAACGCATCGCTGGCGCGGCGGGGTGCGCACCATGGAGAACGGTTTGCCATCGCCCAACCATAATACAGGGACGCCGACCGCCATGGCGATATGGGCAGCAGCACTCTGCAATCCGGCATCCGTATATTACCGCGATAAGGAGCTGGCTCACAGGTTTGCGCTTTCGGCCCGTTATATGCTAGCGGCTCAGCACGGCGACGGTACGATTTCGCCCGGCTGGACGAATTTCCATTCCCCCCCGGATACCGCCTTCGTGGTGGTTGGATATGCGCAAGCCGCACAGCTGATTCTGGCTGACGGTTGGGCGGAGCTGAAGGAAGCGGCTGCGGATATGCTGCTGTTTCTGGAGCGCACCTTGCCTGCGCTGATTAGCGGAGGCTGCCATACGCCGAACCACCGATGGGTGATCTGCGCGGCGCTGGGCTTCTTGAATGAGCTTTTTGATTCGCCGGATGCCTTGAACAGGGCGGAGGAGTGGCTCGCCGAAGGCATGGACGCCACCTTGGACGGAGAATGGACCGAGCGCAGCAACGGGATCTACAACGTCGTCAGCGACGTCATGCTGATTCACGCGGCCAGGCTGCTGAAGCGTCCGGAGCTGCTGATACCGGTACGGGCCAATCTGAAGATGATGACTTATTTGGTCCACCCGGACGGGGAGATCGTCACGGAATATTCCGGACGGCAGGATTATGGTCACAGTTTTGATATGTCGGGGTACTTCCTGCCGTCTCTGATGATGGCTTCCCTGGACCGCGATCCGGTATTTCAAGGGATGGCGGAACAGTCGTTGTCTCTGCTGAAACATCCCGGCGGAGCACCGACCAACGCAGCCGTTCGGCTGCTCTTGGATCCGGGTCTCATGCGCGAGGGGGCAGAGACAACGCCCATGCCGGAGCATTACCGCGTCGTGCTGAACGGCGAATTTCCAAGGGAGCGCTACTTGTCCGGATTTGCCGATGCCGGCCATCACGGCGTTATCCGATACAGCCGGATGCACACGGATTTTGGCGCTCCGGTTGCGCGAATCCGTGAGGGCCGCACCAGCGTGACCGTAAGCACGGAGATGTCCTCCTTCTTTTCTCTGCGTCATGGAGCAGCTCGCCTTCTGGGCGTGCAGTTCGCTTCCTATTTCGATCCAGGCTTTGTCAAGATGAGCCGGCTGACGATGCTGGAGCAGGGATACCGGTTATCCGGCGAACAGGAAAAAGGCTATAACGGGCCGGTGCCGGAAGCAGCTCTGCCTCAAAGCGCAAAGGAAGGCGTCAGCCCTTGGTATCTGCTGCCGCATCAATCTCGTCCGCAGACGCATGTCCAGCGGCACAAGGTGGAGGTGGAAGTGGTGGAAGCCAGCGACGGCTGGAAGCTGGTCATTTCCTCGACGGAGCCGGAGGAGGTCGTGTCGCAAATCTCGCTGATTTTTCCGGCGGCCGGCAACCTTAGCGGCGGAGAGCTTGCTCCAGCAGGCGGGGATGCCCAATTCTGGATGGAAGGGAGCATTCGTTACGAGATGGACGGCGATTGGTTGGAAATCAGTAGTGGCGGATTGCAGCACACGGCGGCTGGCGTCCGGGAAGCGGCTTATCCGCTCGGCTTCCGAACGCTGCTGCTGAATGTGGTGGCCCCCTTCGTGAAGGAGATTCATATCAAGCTTTCGCCAGCGGCGAGGTTTGACCGAACGGAAAGGGGAGGATCCTCATGACAAGCTATATCGAAGCCCGTGAAAGCATCCGGTATTGGATGGGCGACGATGATGCCGGGATACTGAAGACGATCGCAGGGCGCTATATCGGGGCGAATCCGGAAATTCCGTTCGCGCTGCGGCCGTTCGGCGAAACGGGTATTCTTCAGACCGAGGAAGGATATTATGACTTCAACTTCGGCGACCGGTTCCGGGAAGCGAAGCAAGGGGAGGCCGCCTACGCCCTTGGTCTGGTGTGGAGCGACGATGAACGTTCGCTGGATGCCGCGATCATGCCGTTCAGCCCGGTCCGCTTCTATCTGAACGAGCGGCTGATGTATCGTTCGGGTGCCGAGGACGAGATGAAGCCCGATGCCAAAATCGCCATTACGCTGGTGCTGAGCCCGGGCTGGAACACATTGTTGATTGAGGTCCGGAGGACCGAAGCCGGATTCGGCTGCCGCTTCGGAGCCGTGGAGGGCAAGGTCCGCATTCTGCAGGTGCTGTCTCCTTTTGCAGACCGGAAGGACACCGCCGGTTGGGCATATGTCGGACCGCTGGCTGCCGGCACGCTCGGCGAAAGCGGCGTCTTTCCGAACGCTCACGGGTCCGAAGTAGAAACCGGCATGGATTGGCTTCCGCTCACAGCCTGGAGTGAGGGGGAAGCGGATAAACCGAACTTCGAGAGGATATTCGGCCTGCCGGAGGCACCGGCTGTCGGGTATGCATGGAGCCGGCTTAAGGTGCCTGCCGGCGTTGACCATGTTGAGTTCAAGGGCAGCGCCCTGGGCAGGACGGAGATCTGGATCGGCGATGATTCCGTCATGGACATTGAGGGGGGCGTCTTCGGTTGCAAGCTGCCCGCTTCGGCCTGCCGAGGGGATCTGTTGGTACGAAGCCACGGCGGGCCGTCGGGATGGGGGGTTGAGCTTCATGCCTATACTTCGCAGGGAGAGCTGGAGTTTGTGCTTCCCGTCCCGGTACAAGGCGCGCCGTCTCCGTGGATGTATGCCGGGCCGCTGGCCGCAGTGGAGGAGCAAACGCCGGAAGAGGTGTGCTCGGTCAAGAGACTGTTTCCGCGTGCGGACGGCCGCGGTTTGACCGGCTGGTCCCTGGATGCGCCGGGTTACCGGGTCAGGCCATTCTATGAGAACGCCATGCTGAGCAACAAATGGACCTCCGGGTCCGCCACCAATTTCGGGCGCTGGGACTATCCGCTCGGTGTCACGATGTATGGACTTCTTCAAGCATCGCGAGCGCTGGAGCGGTCCGATATCGCGGAATATGCCCGGGCGCATATCGACATCTGCACCCAATGGTACGAATACGCCGTCTGGGACCGGGACACCTACGGTTTTCCGTCCGTGAACCATCAGCTGGTGCTGATCAAGATGCTGGACAACTGTGGTTCGTTCGGCTCGGCGATGTTGGAAGACGATAAGGAAAGCGGCAATCCGGAAGTTGTAAAAGTCGCGGAGGACATTGCGGATTTTATGATGAACCGCCTGGAACGCCGGGAGGACGGCGCTTTCTATCGTCTGTGCGGTTTGGAGTATTCCGCAGATACGATGTGGGCGGATGATCTGTACATGAGCACGCCGTTCTTGTCACGCTACGCCGGGATGACAGGCGATTCCTCCTACCTGGACGAAGCGGCCAGGCAGTTTTTGAGGTACCGGGAGTATCTGTTCATGCCGGAGGAAGGCGTGATGAGCCACGTATTCGATTTCAAATACGGGAAAGCGACCCGAATTCCTTGGGGGCGTGGAAACGGATGGAGCCTGTTCTCCTTATCGGAACTGCTGGAACGTTTGCCGGAGGATCATAAGGACCGGCCTGCGCTGCTTGAGTTTTTCCGTAAATTGTGCGCCGGAATTGCTTCTTATCAGGGGGAGTCGGGACTCTGGAAGCAGGTTATTACCGATTCGGAAGCTTACGAGGAAGCTTCCTGCTCGGCCATGTTCGCCTATGCCTTTGCCAGAGGCGTCCGGTTCGGTTGGCTGGAGGAACCGGCACCTTTTACCGATGCAGCCATTCGAGCATGGCAGGGGTTGACCGAGAAGGCCATCGACCGTCACGGCAGCGTGCACGGCGTGTGCAGCGGATCCCGTTATTCATTCACCGGGGATTATTATAAGCATGATCTGCTCACGGTGGTCAATGACAACCACGGGATCGGGATCATGATGCTGGCGTGCGCGGAGATCATGAAATTGAAAGGCATGCTGAACGGCAAGTAAGGCATACACTTTCATTAAAGCGCTTAACCGTTAACTGGTTAGGCGTTTCGGTACGATGAGTTAAGCGCTTAATTCGTAAATAGCTTTCTTCACAGGATATATTGACGATGAAAAGGAGATGAACCGGTTGACAACGACTCGATTAACGATGGCACAGGCGCTGCTGAAGTTTTTGGATGCACAGTATGTTTCCGTCGATGGGGTGGAGACGAAGTTTGTGCGCGGGGTAATGGGAATCTTCGGACACGGCAACGTGACCGGCCTTGGCGAGGCTTTGGAACGAAGCGCCGGGGATCTGGTTTATATGCAGGGCAAAAACGAACAGGGCATGGTGCACGCAGCGACGGCGTACGCCAAGCAAAAGAACCGGCGGCAAATCTGGGCCTGCACTTCCTCCATCGGACCCGGCGCGCTGAATATGGTCACCGCAGCGGCAACGGCAACCGTGAACCGTATTCCGGTTCTGCTGCTGCCTGGGGACAACTTTGCCTGCCGCCAGCCTGATCCGGTACTTCAGCAGATCGAAGCCTCGTCGGACTACACCGTATCGGCCGCCGATGCATTCAAGCCGGTGAGCCGGTACTGGGACCGGATCTCCCGGCCGGAGCAGCTGATCGCGGCGGCCCGGCAGGCGATCCGCGTCTTGACGGATCCGGCGGAGACGGGAGCGGTCACGCTGGCGCTGCCGCAGGACGTGCAGGCTGAGGCTTACGATTACCCCGATTCGCTGTTCGAGAAAACCGTGCACGCCATCGACCGCCGACCGCCTGCGGCACAAGGACTGATGCGGGCGGCGGCGCAGATTGCAGCAAGCAAGCGGCCGCTCATCATCGCCGGAGGCGGCGTGCACTACAGCGAGGCTGCCGGGGATTTGGCTGCCTTTGCGGAAGCCTTCGGCATCCCGGTCGCTGAAACGCAGGCCGGTAAAAGCGCGCTTCCCTGGAATCACCCCCTGAACCTGGGGGCGATGGGCGTAACCGGCTCGCTGGCGGCGAACCGCGCAGCGGCAAAGGCCGATCTGATAATCGGCATCGGCACCCGCTATTCGGACTTTACGACGTCCTCCAAATGGGCGTTTCAACGGGAGGACGTATCGTTCCTGAACTTGAACGTCAACAGCGCGGACGGAGCCAAGCTCGGCGGCGAATCGCTGATCGCCGATGCGAAGGAAGGATTGCAGGCACTGAAGGAGATCCTGTCTCAAAATAGCTATCAAGCCGAGTACGAAAAAGGCGAGCTTGCCGGGCTGAAAGCCGAGTGGGACAGTGAGGTAGACCGTCTGTACGCTGCGGAGCATCCCGACGGCTTGTCGCAGACAAGGGCGCTCGGCGTCATTAACGAGGTCATCTCCCCGTCATCGGTCATCGTCTGTGCGGCAGGCAGTCTTCCAGGGGATCTGCACCGGTTATGGAGGCCGGCCGAGCCGAAGACGTACCACATGGAGTATGGTTTCTCCTGCATGGGGTATGAGGTGAGCGGCGCTTTGGGCGTGGCCCTGGCCGAACCGGACCGCGAGGTCTATGCAATGGTGGGCGACGGCAGTTATTTGATGATGCACTCGGAGCTGGTCACCAGTTTGCAGGAAGGCCGCAAGATAACGATACTGCTGTTCGACAACCACGGCTTCCAATGCATTCACAATTTGCAGCGGAGCAACGGCAGCGACGGCTTCGGCAACGAGTTTCGGCGTCGCGAGGAAGACACGGGACGACTCACCGGCGATTATCTTCCGATTGATTTTGCCGCCCACGCACGCGCGCTTGGTGCCAAAGCCTATAAGGGCCGCACCCCGGCAGAGCTGCGTGAAGCGTTGCTCCAGGCAAGGAAGGAAAAGGTGACGACGCTGATCGAAGTTCCGGTCGTTCCGGGAACGAACACCGACGGTTATGAGTCCTGGTGGCGCGTAGAGGTGCCGGAGGTATCTTCCTCTAACAAGGTAACCGATGCGCAGCGCCAGATGGCGGCCCGAAGCAAGGAAGCCAGGCCCTACTAAGCGGCTGCGCTGAAAGGCCTTTAACTTTATAGCCTAGGGATGTGGTTGACAACCGTCATCCAACGCGAAACATCTGCGCGGGAGAAAGCAAGCGCGGTGCAGACAACAAAGGCTGTCATGGTAGCCCGATAGACGGAAGGCCATGAAGGTGTTCGGGGCAAGGAAGCCGTCGGTTAAGGGCACTTGAGCAAGGAAGCAAGCCCCTACCTCACAAAGCAAAGGAGTGCTGAATATGAGCAACAGGCTGTTTAAGCTTGGGATCCATCCCATCAACTGGGTCGGCGAGGATGTAAAAGAGCATGGGGACGGCACGGCGTTTGAGACGATTGTGGACGATATTGCGGCTTTGGGGCTGAAAGGCACGGAGATGGGCCGTAAATTCCCGAAGGATCCTGCGGTTCTGAAGCGGGAGCTGGATGCCCGCGGTATCCAGCTGGTTTCCCAGTGGAAATCGGTGCTGTTCTCCGATCCCGATTACCGGAAGCAGGAACTGGAGGACTACCGCCGGCATGCGGAGTTTCTGGCGGGGTTCGGCAGCAAAGTCATCAGCACGGCGGAGGTAGGCGGCTCGCTGCATTTCGATCCCCGCCGGACGCCGAATGAGAGCATCGTGCTGCGGTTGGATGACGCCGGATGGGAAAGCCTGGCGGAAGGGCTGAACCAGGCAGGGGAGATTGCGGCGAATTACGGCATGAAGCTGGCTTATCATCATCATGGCGGTACGGTTGTGGAGCAGCCTTACGAGGTCGACCGGCTGATGGCCATGACCGACGCTTCGCTGGTGTCTCTCCTGTACGATACCGGTCATGCCTATTACGGGGGGAACGACCCCCTGGAGCTGCTCCGCAAGCATTATGACCGGATCGCGTATATCCACCTGAAGGATATCCGGCCTGATGTGCTGGAACAGGCGAGACAGGACAACTGCGATTTCGTAAGCTGCATCCGCAGGGGCGTGTTTACGGTTCCCGGCGATGGATGCATCGATTTCGCGCCGATAATCGGAGAGCTCGTCGAACGCGGCTATGACGGCTGGGCGATGCTGGAGGGTGAGCAGGATCCGGCGCTGCATCCGGCCAAGGAGTACGCTCAACGGGCGATTGAATACTTGGACAGCTTGGACGGACTGACAAAGATACAGGGTTGAAGTCCACCTCTCGAGGGTCGAGCTTGGCTCAAGGCGACATGACTCCCGTTTAGGGAGGAATCGTAACATACTCATCCCCCCAGTAACGAACTCAAATGTGGGCGGCTTGAGCGGGAAGTGTTTACGGGTTGGAAATTTATTATAACCGAAAGTCTTACGAAAGCTGTAAGTGATAACGGTCCATAGAAGAGCGGAGCCATGGAGTCCGAATCATATGGTTGCTCGGCCAGGGCTGATCCGAACGAGGAGGTTTATCCATGAGTGAAATCACGTTCAATAACGAAAAAACGATGGATTTCGTGGCCGTGGGCAGACTGTGCATCGACCTGAACGCCAATGAGATTAACCGGCCGATGGAAGAGACGATCACGTTTACCAAATATGTGGGCGGATCCCCCGCCAATATCTGTATCGGGATGGCCCGCCTAGGCCTGAATACAGGCTTCATCGGCAAGGTGGCGGACGATCAGATGGGGCGTTTTATTACCAAATATCTGGAGGATAACGGGATTGCGACGAACGGCGTCTCCACCGACCACACGGGGGCCGTAACGGGTCTGGCTTTTACCGAGATCAGGAGCCCGACCGACTGCAGCATTCTGATGTATCGGGACAACGCCGCGGACTTGCTGCTGGAGACGGGGGAAGTGAGCGAGGAGCTGATCGCATCCGCCAAAATGATACTCATCTCCGGGACCGCGCTCGCGGCCAGCCCCTCCCGGGAAGCCGTGTTTCTGGCTCTGGACTATGCCAAGCGCCACGGCGCCGTGATCACGTTTGACCTCGATTACCGTCCGTACACATGGAAATCACCGCAGGAGACGGCAACCTATTACAATTTAGCGGCGGAAAAATGCGACATTATCCTCGGCACGCGCGAAGAGTTCGATATGATGGAGCAGTTCGGCGGCAACCCGGAACGAAGCGACCGCGTCACGGCTGCCAAGTGGTTTGATTACAGGGCCAAAATCGTCATTATCAAGCACGGCAAGGAGGGGTCCATCGCTTATACCCCCGGCGGTGGGAGCCATACAGCTCAAAGCTTTCCGGCGAAGGTCATCAAGACGTTCGGAGCGGGGGATTCGTATGCCGCCGGCTTCCTGTACGGCCTAATGCAGGGCTGGGCTATCGAACGCTGCATGGAGTTCGGCAGTGCTGCAGCGAGCATCGTCATCTCCAGCCACAGCTGCTCCGATGCGATGCCGACAAGCGCCGCGGTTCTCGATTATATCGAGCGCTGCAAGCGAGGCGAAATTATCGCCAATTCTTGAAGCAGCAATCATTATTTATCCTGACTGATTCAATCGAAAGGGGCTAACTCGCATGACGCAAATCCTGAACAATTATATCGGCGGAGAATTCGTGCCTTCTAGATCGGAACGCAGCGAACCGGTCTATAACCCGGCGACGGAAGAAATCCTTGCTTACGTCCCGCTTTCCACCAAGGAGGACGTGGACCAAGCGGTGGAAGCGGCTGCCAAAGCCGGACGCGACTGGGCCAAGACCGCCGTGCCGCGGCGCGCGCGGATCCTGTTCAAGTACCAGCAGCTTCTCGTGGAGCATTGGGAGGAGCTGGCACGCCTGATTACGGCGGAGAACGGCAAAAGCTATGCCGAAGCCTACGGCGAAGTCCAGCGCGGCATCGAATGCGTCGAGTTTGCCGCCGGGGCGCCGACGCTGATGATGGGCAAACAGCTTCCGGACATCGCCACCCATTTGGAATCCGGCATGTACCGGTATCCGATTGGCGTTGTGGCCGGCATCACGCCGTTCAATTTTCCGATGATGGTGCCATGCTGGATGTTTCCGCTCGCCATCGCTTGCGGCAACGCGTTCGTGCTGAAGCCTTCGGAACGTACGCCGCTCCTGGCTCAGCGCCTGGCAGAGCTGTTCTCGGAAGCGGGCCTGCCGGACGGCGTCCTGAACCTCGTTCACGGCGCCCATGATGTAGTCAACGCTTTGCTGGAGCATCCCGGCATCGCCGCCGTGTCCTTCGTCGGCTCCCAACCGGTGGCGGAGCATGTGTACAAAACCGCTTCTTCCCATGGCAAGCGCGTACAGGCCTTGGCCGGAGCAAAAAACCACAGCATCGTGATGCCGACAGCCGATTTGGACGCCGCCGTCACCCAGATCGTCAGCGCTGCCTTCGGCTCTGCCGGTGAGCGCTGCATGGCCTGCTCCGTGGTGGTGGCCGTAGGGGACGTAGCCGAACCGCTGATCGCGAAGCTGAAGCAGGCGGCCGATGAAATCTCCATCGGCAACGGAGCGGACGAAGGCGTCTTCCTGGGGCCGGTAATCCGGCAAGCCCACAAGGAGCGTACGCTCTTTTATATTGAAGCGGGCGAGCAGGAAGGAGCGAAGCTGATTCGTGACGGTCGCGAGGACGAGGCCGTGAACGGAACCGGATATTTTGTCGGACCGACGATTTTTGATGAAGTGACAAGCGAGATGAAGATTTGGAAGGACGAAATTTTCGCCCCGGTGTTGTCCATCATGCGGGCAGAGACGCTGGAGGAGGCCGTCGACATATCGAACCGCTCCGATTTCGCCAACGGGGCCTGTCTGTTCACGCAGAATGGCAGCGATGTGCGCCAGTTCCGCGAACATATCGATGCCGGCATGCTGGGCGTAAACCTCGGCGTTCCTGCGCCGATGGCTTTCTTTCCGTTCTCCGGCTGGAAAAACTCCTTCTATGGAGACCTGCATGCCAACGGCACGGACGGCGTGGAATTCTATACCCGCAAAAAAATGGTGACGGCGCGCTGGTAGCCCTGAAGCAGAGGAGACGTTCATATGAAAACCATTCATATCGGAATCATCGGTGCCGGACGAATCGGCAAAATCCATGCGGATAACCTGCTGCGCATCCCCGGCGCGAAAATTTCAGCCATCAGCGACCTGTTCGCCGGCGATGAGCTGCGTGCCTGGGCGGCGTCGCGGGCCATCCCCGTCGTCACAAACAACAGCATCGAAATCTTGGAACGCCCGGATATCGATGCCGTGTTGATCTGCTCCTCGACGGATACGCATGTCCCGTTCATTAAGCAGGCCGCCGCAAACGGCAAGCATATTTTCTGCGAGAAGCCGGTCAGTTTGAGCGTGGACCAGACCCTCGAAGCGCTGGCGGCCGTGAAAGCGGGAGGCGTTAGCCTGCAGATCGGCTTCAACCGTAGGTTCGACCACAACTTCAGACGCGTTCGGGAGATTGTATCCGAGGGAAGAATCGGGGAACCGCATCTGATCAAGATCACCTCGCGCGATCCGAACCCGCCGCATCCGGAATATATTAAAGGTTCCGGCGGCCTGTTTATGGATATGGCGATTCATGATTTTGACATCGCCCGTTACCTATCGGGCAGCGAGGTGGTCGAGGTGTTTGCCCAAGGCGCGGTGCTGGTGGACCCCGCCATCGGCGAGCAGGGCGATATTGACACAGCCGTGACGATGCTTCGGTTTGAAAACGGCGCGCTCGGCGTCATCGACAACAGCCGCCAAGCCGTCTACGGGTATGATCAGCGGGTGGAGGTATTCGGCTCCGGCGGCAGCGTGACCGCCGACAACGATTATCCAAGCACCACGGTGGTCAGCGGCCCGGATGGCGTCACCCGTGACAAGCCGTTGTATTTCTTTCTGGAACGGTACACGGAAGCGTACATGAACGAGGCGAAGCAGTTTATCGAAAGCCTTCAGAACGGCACGCCAGTGCCGGTTAGCGGTCACGACGGACTGCAGGCGGAGCTGATTGCGCTGGCGGCTAAACGCTCGCTGGAACAGGGCCGTCCGGTGAAGCTGGCCGAGCTGACCGCCGGTACTTCAGTGGGATAATAGCTTCGTGATTTGCAGATCTGATCCACGACCAAGGAGGAGAAAGACCATGCCGAACTTAATTGTACCCGCAACGACTCCGGACCGGGACGGATGCGTGCTGTCGATTACCCCGCAGACGGCAGGATGGGAGTATGTAGGCTTCCAGGTTTTCCGTTTGAGCGAAGGCCAGACGCTGAGCCGGGCCACGGGAGATCAGGAGGCGGCCCTTGTTCTCCTGTCCGGGCGGGCCGGCGTGAAGGCCGGGGGAGAAAGCTGGGACAACATTGGCAAACGCATGAGCGTGTTCGAAAAGACGCCCCCCTACACCGTTTATGTGCCTTCGCAACAGCAGTATGAGGTCAAGGCTCTTACTGAAATAGAGCTGGCGGTGTGCCTTGCCCCGGGGCAAGGGAATCATCGGGCACGTCTGATTGAGCCGCAGGATGTTGGCGTCGAGAACCGGGGCAGCGGCAGCATGTCGCGTCTGGTGCACAATATTTTGCCGGAGCAAAAGCCGGCCGACAGTTTGCTGGTGGTCGAGGTGTTCACGGACGGAGGCAACTGGTCCAGTTACCCGCCCCACAAGCATGACCGCGACGAGCTGCCGGAGGAGTCGCTGCTGGAGGAAACCTACTATTTCCGGATTGAGCCGGTGCAGGGGTTTGCCGTGCAGCGGGTCTACACGGATGACCGGTCGCTGAACGAAACGATGGCGGTTAAAGACGGCGAGGCCGTGATGGTGCCTGAAGGCTACCATCCGGTTTCCGCCCCTCCGGGTTATGACGTGTATTACCTGAACGTCATGGCAGGTCCGAAGCGAATATGGAAATTCCGCAACGACCCGGATCATGACTGGCTGATGAGATAAAGTCAGATAAGATCCAGGCAAGGGTTTTTGATTGAATGTCTGCAGGCGGCATTAAAAACAAATCGGCCTTGCGCTAAAAGAGAGGAAGGCGCATAATAAATTGAAATTCCAAAATTAAACAAATGGAGCACAAGGGATGATAAGATCGACTATTTATGACGTTGCGCGCGAAGCCGGCGTCTCCATTGCCACCGTTTCTCATGTCATCAACGGCAAGGGCAAGATCAGCCGCGAACGGCGTGAGGAAATTCTGGATATCATGAAGCGCCTGAACTATCGGCCGAACGCGATTGCTTCCGCCCTCGCCGGCAAAAGAACCTTTACTCTTGGATTGCTCGTTCCCGATATCTCCAACCCGTTTTTTGCCGAGATGGCTCGCTCCGTCGAGGATCAAGGACATCAGCTCGGTTACAGCGTGATCATCTGCAGCACGGACAACCAAGAAGAGAAAGTAAAGCGCTACGTTAATCTGTTGAGGCAGAAGCAGGTGGATGGCGTGATTATCGGGACGGGTATATCCCATGGCGAGCTGCTTAAGCCGCTTCAAGAGCATTCGCTGGCGATAGCGCTTATTGCCCGGGACAATCCTGCGCTTGATGCCAGCAGCGTCCGGGTACATGACCTGGAGGGAGGACGGCTGGCTGCGGAGCATCTGCTACAATTGGGTCATCGCAGACTCGCAGTGCTTGCTGAGAATGAACGGGTGACAAGCAGCAGCGAGCGGGTAAGGGGATTTGTTGAAGCTGCCGCTTCACACGGTTTGGAGCTGTCCCCCGGCTGTATTGCAGCCTGTGACCATAAGATCGAGGATGGTTACCGGCGAGCTAAAGCCATGCTGGAGCTAGCGGTAAGACCCACGGCACTGTTCTGCTGCAACGACCTGTTGGCGGTCGGTGCCCTTCGGGCGGCCCGCGAACTCGGACTGCGCGTACCGGAGGAATGTTCGGTCGTCAGCTTTGACGATACGATTCTGGCCAGCGTAACCGATCCGCCGCTGACCGTTATTGCCCAGCCGATCGAGCAGATGGGCCGCATGGCGGTTGATCTTGTCGTAAGGGGGCTGTCCGGCAAGGGTGATCCTGCCCGTCCAATCGTGCTCCCCCCGGAGCTGATCGTCCGCCAATCGACGACCCTGCCGCCGGCTTAAGATGTTTCGATCCTGACGGTACTCTAAACCTCCTATCCTTTTGCTACAGCAATGGGGGCGTTTGATCACGGTTTATTGAGGAGGATCGGCAAATTGGTTCTGATGCAAAATTGATCGGCTTCAAGAATAGGCCGTCTCCGAGGGGAGTTCCAAGCTCCCTGCAGAGACGGCCTTTGGCTTTTCTATTGAATTGCGCAAGTTAACGACTATGTTGCTTGAGTTCGCAGTCATTAAGCTAAGGTCAGCATTTTTTTACCGAAATTTGCATCTTCCAGCAATGGGCGGCCGATGGCTATCATATCTGCCATCCCATCTGCTAGAATGAAATTGGCGAACGCCTGGGTGCGTATATTGCCGACCGCGATTACCGGAATGTTTACATATTGTTTGATCACCGCCGCATAAGGTGTTTGGTAGCCTTCCGGCGTGGCTAAAGGTGCAGCAGGAACGAGACCACCCGAAGATACATGCACGGCATCCAGTTCGGACTGAAGGTACGTCAAGGCGAGCGCAACCTCTGCCGGCGTCAGGCCGCCATCGGCAAAGTCGGATGCAGAAACCCGCAATTGTACCGGGTAGTCGTTTCCTACTTCGGTACGGATGGCCGCCAGAACTTCCTGGATGAAGCGGACTCTGTTTTCAAGGCTCCCACCATATGCGTCCGTTCGCCGATTCGACAGTGGAGAGAGGAATTGGTGGAGGAGATGACCATGGGCGGCATGAAGCTCGATTCCATCAAAGCCGGCCTGGAGGCTTCGGCGGGCAGCCATCCGGAACTGGTCGATGACCGCGATAATGTCCGCTTGGGACATCGTTTCGGGAAGTCCATATTGATCATCGTAGGCAATCGCACTAGGAGCCAGACTTTTTTCGGTGACGGTAGGCCATGCTTTTCTGCCAGCGTGGGTCAATTGGATGAAGATCGGTGTTCCTTTCGCATGGACCGCATCGACAATTCTGCGTAGGGAAGCTGCATGCAGTTCGGTATATATTCCAATATCGTCCGGGAACAACCGGCCGTTTGCCGACACGACGGTAGATTCGATAATGATCATACTGACATGTTCCGCCCGTTCACTGTAAAATTTCACATGATAATCGGTTGCATGAGAATCCGGCGTTCCTTGATTTTGCTGCATAGGAGCCATGATCATTCGGTTCTTCAATGGTAAGGTTCCGATTCGTATGGAATCGTGCAGGCTGATCGTCATTGTATTTACCTCCTAGAATGGGGCTTGTTAACCTAGTTCCATTGTATAAATCAGAGCCGTATAGTTACAGATGATAATCAAGGAATTCCTACCGTAATACTTTGAAATCATAGCTGTTTCGTACATTCGACTTGGAAATTGTAGTTGGGAAGGCAGGGAGTGTGTAATCATGGATCAAATTGATCTTCAAATCTTGGAGCTGTTAAAGCATAATGCAAGAATCTCCTTCTCCGAATTGGGGAGAAAGGTCAACATGACGCAGCCTGCGGTATCCGAGCGTGTGAAGCGTTTGGAGGAGAAAGGCGTAATTACAGAGTATCGTACGGTTCTTTCAGCTGAAAAAATGGGGAAGGGCGTAACGGCCTTCATCCTGATCCAGGCCAGTCATTGCGGCCGTCTGACGACATTCGCCAAACAATCGCAGGAGGTCGTCGAGATATACCAAGTCAGCGGCCAATACAATTTTCTGATGAAAATCGAAACAGGTTCGATGAAGTCTCTCGAAACCTTTATCTATCAGTGCAGCGAGTATGGGCATACAACGACGATGACGGTCCTATCCATGCCTTTAGACCAACAAGAATAAGAATCCGGTTGTAAGAAAAGCGGGTTCATGATCGATTAACCGCTGAGGAACCTGTGAAGGAAAGGAGAAAGCGTATTTTAAATGGTGTTCTATGGCAGATCGACGTTGAAAAACCATGAATCCTTTCACTTGCTTAAGAAAGGGCTCATGGTTTTTCTACTTACAGTATCAAGGTTATCAACGCCGATTTCATGTAGGGTCCGTCCGCTTGATCTGCGTCCTAACGCTTCGCGGCCTCCAGTTGATCATAAGAATCAGCTGATCCCTCATATAAGGGACGGAATAGTGGAAATTGTTCTCGATCCAGTGGAATACCAGGCCGATTAAGGCGTTCATATTATAAATGATGAGAAGTTCATGATTGAGCTCTTCGCCCGGATAGTCCAAATCCTCCAAGGCGATTTGCTTAAGGGCGGTGAACATTTTATCCCGGACCAGCGGCAGCACATCGCTTTTGAACAGGGACGTGTACACGCCGGCATTTTGATGGATATGGTCGAATATTTTGACCGCGTTGGCGGGCAGCTCATCGATATGAAAAACGTCGACATCCCCGTATGGAGCTCTAAATGAAGCGATTAGCTCCTCCATGAGCGGAGTCAGGATATCATCCAGCAGAGCCTCTTTGTTGTCATAGTGGGTATAGAAGGTACCTCGATTATAGTTGGCCGATTCGACGATTTCCGTGATGGAAATGCTGGAGAAGCTTTTTTGCGAGAGCAGCGACAGCAGCGACTGCTTTAAAGCCTCTTTGCTGCGGACGATGCGCCGGTCGCTCCTTTTTCTGTTCGTTTGCATAGGCAAGAGTCCTTTCGGTGAAAATATAACGAATTTAATTATTTCAAATATAAACAGATCCCCGTATTTTGTTCGTTAACGCACACTTTTGCGTTTTTTAATGATTGTGACCTATATCATACTTTGATTATACTAGATTTGACATATGTCTGGTATTGAACAGCTGTTGATATATTGTGCCTGATATTAAAATTTGATCAACGAATAATGGGGGTATGAAGCATGAGATTATCTGGTAAAGTTGCGATTGTAACCGGGGCTGCTTCCGGAATGGGAAAAGCGACGGCAGAATTGTTTGCTGCAGAAGGCGCAAAAGTCGTGGTGTCCGACCTTCGGCTTGAGGCGGCGCAAGCCGTAGTGGACGGAATCGCAGCGAATGGCGGCACGGCCTTGGCTGTGGCCGCGAATGTTGCCAAGGAAGAAGAAGTGCAGCAGTTGGTGGACGCCACCGTTAAAGAATACGGAACGCTTGATATCTTGATCAACAATGCCGGCATCATGGACAATTTCGTACCGGCAGCGGACGTGACGGATGAGCTGTGGGAGCGCGTATTTGCCATCAACGCAACGGGGCCGATGAGAACCATTCGTAAAGCATTGCCGATCTTCTTGGAGAAGAAAAGCGGAGTCATTGTGAACATAGCTTCTGCCGGTGGACTGATGGGGTCCAGAGCTGGCGCTTCGTATACGGCGGCCAAACATGCCGTGGTCGGCTTGACCAAAAATGTCGGCTTCCAATATGCGACGCAGGGCATCCGCTGTAATGCCGTTGCTCCGGGCGGCGTCAGCACCAATATCGGCACCACCATTAACGCGCCGAATTCGTTCGGCATGGAACGAGCCATGGCCGGCATGAACCTGAACCCACGCGCGGGCGAACCGGAAGAGGTCGCGAAGGTCGTATTGTTCCTCGCTTCGGATGAAGCCAGCTTTGTCAACGGCACCGTCGTTACAGCCGATGCCGGCTGGACTGCTTATTAATACGAAACGGCAGGCTTAATAGGCTTCCTAAAGGACACTCTTTAGGGGGCCTTTTTATGATCCAGGCAAAAGGCTGAAACTTTACCGCCTCATTAATAAACCATCGGTATTCTACATAACCTAAACCCGTCTATTGAAAGGCAAGTGAATGTTACATAGATGAATCCCCTCAGAAAGGAGCGAGTGCAGGGTGGAAATATTTTTAATGGTCCTTATTTTTCTGGTTTTGATCGGGATATCCAATATGATCCATCGATTTCTGCCGTTCATTCCGGTCCCGCTGATCCAGATCGCCCTCGGAATCGGGGTGGCCTATGTCCAA
This sequence comes from Bacillus sp. FSL K6-6540, assembly GCF_038007545.1. Classification (NCBI taxonomy): domain Bacteria; kingdom Bacillati; phylum Bacillota; class Bacilli; order Caryophanales; family Bacillaceae; genus Bacillus; species Bacillus sp. FSL K6-6540. The sequence goes on along the minus strand of NZ_JBBOXH010000001.1, from coordinate 4,245,917 downwards.
GGTTTTCATCATGTGCCGCTGAATCCCGAATTGTTCATGGTTCTGTTCATCGCGCCGCTCTTGTTCAATGATGGAAAGCTGACCCCGCGCGACGAGTTATGGAAGCTGAGATCATACATCCTGCTGCTGGCGCTGGGTCTCGTATTTGCTACGGTCTTCATCGCGGGGCCTTTCATTCATTGGCTCATTCCGGCAATCCCGTTATCGGCGGCCTTCGCCCTGGCAGCGATACTGTCGCCTACGGACGCGGTAGCGGTAGGCTCCTTGTCGGGAAGAGTGAAGCTGCCGGGTAAAATCATGCATTTGCTTGAAGGCGAAGCGCTGATGAATGATGCATCCGGTCTGGTTGCATTCAACTTTGCAATTGCAGCAACGGTGACGGGTTATTTCTCCCTGACGAAGGCTATCGGCAGTTTTTTGGTTATTGCGGTCGGAGGAATCATCATCGGTGCATTGCTGGGGTTTCTTGTGATCTGGTTCAGAATGCTGCTGCGCCGGCTCGGTATGGAGGACGTCACTCTTCATATGCTGATCATCATCCTGACGCCGTTCATCATTTACCTCATAGCCGAGGAGTTTCATGTATCCGGGATTCTGGCCGTCGTTGCGGCGGGCGTCACCCACGCAGTGGAGAGGGATCGCATGCGCTCGGCGTCCATCAAGCTCAGAGTGGTATCGGACAGCACCTGGTCCGTCATTCTTTTTACGCTAAACGGATTAGTGTTCATTCTGCTAGGGCATGAAATTCCGGGCGTCGTGAATCAAATATGGAGCGACCCTGCCTATAATAACGGACAAGTCGTCGGTTACATATTTCTGATAACGGCTGTGCTGATATTGCTGCGATTCGCATGGGTATGGGTTTCAACGAACCGTCAGTTCAAATCTTCCCTGCTGACGGCCCTTTCGGGCGTTAGGGGAGCATTGACGCTGGCCGCGGCCTTCTCCATTCCGCTGACCCTTGCGGACAACCGTCCTTTTCCGGAGCGAAGCTTGATGCTGTTTATCTGTGCGGGCGTCATTCTCTTAACCCTGGTGATCGCGAGTGTCCTGCTCCCGCTGTTGACCCGGGAGAAACATGCCGATTCGGCGACGATGATCGATCATGGAAAAGAAGCACGGATCCGAATGCTGCAGGCGGGTCTTTGCACCGTGCGGGAAGAAATGACCGACGAGAACAAGGAAGAGGCGGTCCAGCTCATCTATGCGTATACCAAGCGGCTTCAGCAATCTCATATCACGGATAAGAGCGACATGAAGGAGTTCTGGGAAGCCACGATCGCAGTTAGAAAAATCGGCCTGGCGGCGGAGCGAAGCGTTGCCGAAGCATGGCTTAAGGAACATAAAGCCTCAACGCGAGCTGCCGAGCTGTTCCTATCCTCGCTTGACAGAGTCGAGATGCTGCTTGCCAGCCGATACAAAATCAAGCTGTTAATGAGAACATTATGGCAGAATTTGAAGCACTTGCTGACAAACAACGAGCCCAAAGAAGTGCCGATGTCTCCGGATCATCCGGATTGGGACCAGTATAAGGCGTTGAAGCTCGAGGCCATTCGCGCGGCGATCGGCGAGATTCAAGCGGTGAAGCCGGCGGAGAAGAAGGAAATCTTGCAAGCGGTGATCGCGGATTATCGTGCAATGGAGCATTTTCTCCAGAATGATCGCGTTTGGAGCCGAAGAAAACAGAAGCTGAGCAGTGAACGCATGGAACTGGAACTTAAAGCGATTCAATCCGAGCGTAACGAGATTCAGAGCATGTTCGAGCAAGGCGATATAGACCGGACGCAGGCAAGCCAGCTTAGAATGGACGTGAATTACCGGGAGGCGAATTTGTTTGAGTCGCAAGCGCTGGTCGAGGACGAGGGCCATTAAGCAGCGGCCTTATGTTCTTGAAGGAGTGTCAGGTTTACGTTACAATAATGAAAAGCTGTATGGGAACATCCGCTTCTGCCGGTGAGTATCCATTCAAGGCTTTTTATTCTTAAAAGGGGGTAGGAACATGAGCGTAAACAAAGAAGCGGCCTCCAAAAAATCGACAATGGCCTGCCCATCCACCTATAAAACCTTCAGTATTGCCGTGCAAGCGCTTGTGACCCTTGAGCGTCACTCCGGGAAGTGTTCTAGCGGCGATATCGCATCGTATCTCCACTCGGAGTCGACGTTGATTCGGCGCGTGCTGAAAACACTTGCCCAAGCCGATCTGATTGAATCGCGTGAAGGAAGGGATGGAGGATACCGTCTGCGGAAGAACGCCCGCGATATTTCGCTGGCTGAAGTATACTCGATTCTTCAGGTTCACAGCTCGATTAGCGACAGCATGCTGGACGCCGCAGCAGGGCATTGTTTTGCCGAGGAAATCAAGGAGTCCTTTGCCGGCATCTTGTCCGAGATTGAGGAGAGTACCTTGAAAATACTGGAGTCGCGCACGATTGCGGACATCGCTCAATGAACCCTTCTAAATTGGGTTGACAAAGAATTTAGGTGTGCTTTATACTGTGCATTAAACAACACAGTTAAGCCGCGATATAAACTGTGCAGAATATTGCACAATATAAATTTGGAGGGATAACCATGTCTACAACAACGACAACAAAACCTGATTTTCAAACGGTGATTCAGGAACGCCACTCGGTTCGTCAATACGACCCATCGGTGAAGATTCCAAGAGAAGAGATGGAAGCGATCTTGAAGGATGCTACACTCGCGCCTTCTTCAAGCAACCTGCAGCCATGGCGTTTTCTTGTGATCGATGATGCGGACCTTTTGAAGAAGCTGCATCCGATCGCCAACAATCAGGAGCATGTTCTTCAAGCATCGGCCGTCATCGCCGTATTGGGCGATCTGAAATGGTATGAGAAGGGCGAGAAGATTTATTCCATGTCTGAAGAAGCCGGTTATATGACCGAAGAGGTGAAGCAGCGCTTCATTCATACGGCCGAAAATATGTATGCGAATCTGGATCCGTCCATTAAGGAAAGCATCGTGGACGTGGATGCCGGACTGATCTCCATGCAGCTGATGCTGAGCGCTCGCGCCAGAGGATACGATACCGTTCCGATGGGCGGATATAACAAGGTTCGGTTTGTGGAGGAGTTCCATATTCCTTCCCATTACCGCAGCGTGATGCTGATCGCCATCGGGAAAGCAGCCGCTCCAGGCCGGCCGACGGTAAGATTGCCGCTGGAAGACGTTGCGTTCTGGAATGAAATCTAAACAGACATCAAAAAGAACGGAGGTCATCAACGGACCTCCGTTCTTTTTTGTTGTTATCGTTGAAACTCTTCTCTTCAAGAAATTTGCCCGATCATGCTGAGCTTGGAATTACACATCGACATTTTCATTGGCAGGTCTTACAGCTCCATGCAGGAATAAATCAACGATGTCCACTGCCATATCACGGGCGCTGGCATAACCGCTTCGGGTGTCTTCACGATTGCCCAGCATCAGCATGGCCGAGAAAGCCTGTGCCATTAGCAAGGCGTTGCCTTCCCGAAGTTCGCCGGATTGCATGGCTTGATGAATCTGATCGGCAAGGACTTCATGAATCCGCTGTTCCCCCTCACGGATAGCGGCCATTTGCTCCTTAGACAAGAAAGGCTCCGCTTCCCGCATCATGGTCTCCATTTCGGCATGAGGCTTGGCAATCTTCGCTTCGGCTACCCGGATCAATCCAGTCTCTAGGGTATCGGCTTCCTGCAAAAAGCGATGTGTAGAAGCATAAGCTTTATCTAGAATCGTGGTTACGGCTATTTTAAACAGCTCGGGTTTACTTGTGAAATGATAATAGATGGAAGCCTTGGTCACTTGGCAAGCCTTCGCGATCTGCTGCAACGATACGGACTCGTAGCCATTCTCCATGAACATCTTGGAGGCGGTCCAGAGGATCGTTTCCTGGATGGGAATCTGATCGGCAGCTGCTTTGGGACGTCCGGGATTTCGGGGGTTACGTATTTTTGTCATGATGACCTCCTGTGTATAGTGTAAGACATGAGGGGCGCATTTTCAAAATAAATATTGAAAATTAACCTACCGGTATATATAATTAATTTGCAAAGTTGAAATATCAAGGTTTACGAAGGAAGAATCATGATGAAGTATAAAGACTACGTAGGAATGGAGAGGATCTGCATATGCACGGATCAGGACCGAATTACGGAAAATGGGTGGCGGGAAAGCGAAGCAAATGGGTCACGCTCTGTGTATGGATACTCATCGCGCTGGCGTTGAATTTGCTATGGCCGGCTGTTGGAGATAAAGAGGATAACAATGCCGCCAATCTGAAGGAGGATGTTCCGTCCGTCGTAGCGGAAGCGATGGCCGACAAGGAATTTCCGAGCAACGGCGGCGTGCCGGCTCTCGTCGTATGGCATAAAGAAAACGGATTAAACGAAGAGGATCTGACCAAGCTGCAGGAATTGACGGCAAGCCTTGAGTCCGATCCGCTCCCGTATCAGACGTTCGTTGTTCCTTTCCATCAGCTGCCTCCGCAAGCCTTAAGCGCCCAGTTATCAGAGGATCGGAGCACGCTGGTGATGCCTGTATTTTTTGAAGAAGGTCAGGAGACGGACCAGCTTAAGGAAGGAACGGCCGAGCTGGAGAAGCGGTCGGAACAATTGCTGGGCAGCAATCCGTTTCAGGCTGCCGTCCAGAGCGGAGACGGAATCAGCGCTCGCGTAACGGGACCGGTGGGGATTTCTATTGATGCAACCGGATTGTTCGAGGATGCCGACGTATCGCTCATGATTGCAACCGTGCTTCTTGTTCTGATATTGCTGCTGTTGATTTACCGTTCGCCGATTCTGGCCCTCATTCCTTTGGTTGCGGTCGGCTTTGCGTATATGGTAACAAGCCCGATTCTCGGGTTCATGGCGGATCAAGGCTGGATCACGGTGGATTCCCAGTCCATCGCCATTATGACCGTGCTGCTCTTTGGAGCCGGAACGGATTATTGCTTGTTCCTGATCTCGCGATTCCGCCAGCTGTTATGGCACGAGCCCGATAAACGCAAGGCCTTGTTTCAGGCGATTACCAGCTCATCAGGCGCTATTGCGATGAGCGGCTTCACGGTTGTATTGTCTCTGTTCGCGCTGCTGCTGGCTCAGTACGGGGCATATCAACGTTTTGCCGTGCCTTTCAGTTTGTCGATTCTCATCATGTTTATAGCCAGTCTGACATTGGTGCCCGCATTGTTGGCTATTTTCGGCAGAGGTTCGTTCTATCCTTTCATTCCGAGAACCCCGGAGATGCAAGCGGAACGCGCCCGGAAAAAAGGAAAGCCGGTTCCTGCCGCTCACAAGGAGAAGGAGAGCCGGATCGGCCGCTTGGTGACAACGAAGCCTTGGACCGTCGTTTTGGCAGCATTGGTATTACTGGGTGGACTCGCGACGTTCTCGTCCCAAATCAAGTTCACTTACGATCTCTTATCCTCTTTCCCTGAGGATGTACCTTCGCGTGAAGGATTCGCCGTCATCGGCGAGCAGTTCTCGGAAGGAGAGCTTGCGCCGGTTCGCGTGATGGTGGACAGCGGGGGGCAAGCTTTGGACCTCGAGGAGCGGCTGAAAGCGCTGGATTACGTGGATCGCGTATCCGAGCCGCAGAATGGGGCCGAGAATAACGGTATCATCGGTTATGAAATCGAGCTGTCCATGAATCCTTACTCCATGGAAGCAATGCAGCACATTCCGGATCTTCGGGAGATCGCGGAGGCTTCACTGGAGAAGGCAGGTGTCGGCAATCCGGCCGAAGCCGTGTGGATCTCCGGTCAAACGGCTACCCAGTACGACACCGAGATCGCTGGCGAGCATGATGCCAAATTGATCATCCCCGTCGTTATCGGTTTGATTACGCTGCTCTTATTGGTGTATTTGAGATCCGTTGTAGCTACCGTTTATCTGATTGCAACCGTCATTTTGTCTTACTTCTCGGCCCTCGGGCTTGGCTGGATCATCATTCATTACGGCCTGGGAGCCGAAGCCATTCAGGGAGCGATTCCGTTGTATTCGTTCGTGTTCCTGGTTGCGTTAGGCGAGGATTACAACATCTTCATGATCTCGAGCATATGGCAAAAGCGGAAGCAAATGCCGCTGAAGCAAGCGATCAAAGAAGGCGTTGGAGAGACCAGCTCGGTGATCACCTCAGCCGGATTGATCCTGGCAGGAACCTTTGCCGTACTTGCCACGCTTCCGATTCAAGTGTTGGTACAGTTTGGGATCATCACGGCCATCGGGGTTATGCTGGATACGTTCATCGTGAGACCTTTCCTGGTACCCGCGATCACAACGCTGTTGGGCAAGTGGGCGTTCTGGCCGGGCAAAGCCCATATGGCGGCTGAGGAAAAGCCAGCTTTGAACGTTGAGAACAAAGCATAAAACTTAGCAGCTTGTGACACCCGCCTCATCTTTAGGTTATTTATAAGATGAGGTGGGTGTTGCATTTTGACCAGTGCGGATGGCGTCTGGTAAGATAAGGTAGGAAACGCGGATAAAACTCCAGAGGGATGTGCCCCATGACAACGATACAACAAGCCATTGAACTTCGCGCCGAAGGCAAACCGGAGGAAGCGAAAACAATTCTCCTTGAGCTGCTGCCCCAATCTCAAGATTGTCCGGATATCCATTATCAGCTGGCCTGGGTGCATGATATGATGGGCCTTGAGAGCGAAGCGGTTCCTTATTACGAGAAGGCGATCTCTTTAGGGCTGAAGGATCCCGAACGGTGCGGCGCCTTGCTTGGACTTGGAAGCACATACCGCACATTGGGGATGTACGGCAAATCCAAGGAGATATTCGAGCAGGGACTGCGGGAATACCCCGGGGCGCGGGAGTTCAGGGTATTCTACGCGATGACCTTGTACAATTTGCGACAGTATGACAAGGCGATGGAACTGCTGCTTAGAGAAATAAGCGAAACCAGTAATGACGAGGGGACCAGGAGCTATCAGCGAGCCATTGCTTTTTATTCTGATAAGCTTGATCAGGTTTGGAAATAAACGTTATCGGCATCACTTTATTATTCTTGTTAGACGAACGATTCGTGCGAGTCTGTGAAAAAACAATGTTATGCATCCAGCCCAAAGACGGACTATCTTGAAATTGATCCTATCATCACTTGCTTAACTGGATTTTAGTTTGCTTTCATCTCTCACTAAGGTTCGGAGTTTATACTAAGTATGTCACTACAAGTGATGGAAGGAGCAACGCAAATGAACAAGAAAAACAAAATGAGTATGTGGTCGATCGGATTGGGAAGTGCTTTTTTGATGATGATGTTAGCCAACCATGATAACGTTCATGATGGTCAAGCCCGAACCGGTATCGCTTCGAATGGAGTCAGATCCAACGTAGCCATTCAATCTGTCGACAAGAACGCAGCCGTAACAACCATGCCTGAGAAGCAGGAAATAACCCCTGAAATGATCAATCAATTCTTGAAAATAGTTGCAGAGACATAAGAAATCTTGATACCTATACGTAATCTGTTAGAAGACCAGCTCCCATGCCGAGGGGCTGGTCTTCTTGGCGTGATCCAGAAGCTAGGGCTCAGGTTTTTCTTGGTGCTGGTGCGTCCCATAACGATTCCTAGTAATTTATTTCAAAAACGGGAACCCACGTTCTTGTCATATCTTACCATGGAGCTTATTATTATCAATAGGGTTAACCGAAGCGGAGGGATTATAAACGAAATGCAAAGCGATCACACGTTAAACAGCAAGCGAAGGACCACGGGGATTGGCATGTATCGGGAGATGCTCGTCAGGTACGTATTCCCGCATAAGAAGCTTCTGGCAGCCCTGACGGTGCTGCTGTTATTTTCCATTGGACTCCAATTGATCAATCCGCAGATCATCCGGTATTTCATCGATACGGCTCAAGGAGAGGGAAGCCTGTCCTCCCTTTATTATGCGGCAGGATTTTTTATTCTCTTTTCATTGCTTCAACAAGGCGTTTCCATAGCGGCTGCTTATTATAGCGAGAACCTGGGCTGGACGACCACCAACAAGCTTCGTGCCGAGTTGGCGGAGCACTGCCTGTCGCTGGATATGAGCTTTCACAAAACCCAAACCTCCGGATCTCTAATTGAACGGGTGGATGGCGATGTGAATGCGCTCGCCAATTTCTTCTCCAGTTTCATTATCCATCTGTTCGGCAATCTGATCCTCATGATCGGGATCCTGGCATTGCTGTATCGGGAGAACTTCTGGATCGGCCTTGTCATGACGGTGTTTGTGGTCGGCAGCATTTACGTCATTCAACATATCCGGCGATTTGCGATACCGGTCTGGAAGCGGTGGCGCGAGCTGAATGCGGATTTCTACGGATTCATCGGCGAACACCTCGAAGGAACCGAAGATACGCGTGCCAACGGGGCGGCCGGATATGTCATGAATCGATTTTATGAGATGGCCAGGCGGATGCTGCCGGTTCGCGTTCGTGCGTTCATCGGATTTTTCTTGATGTGGAGCACCACGATATTGGTGTTTGCGCTTGGCAATGCAGCGGCTTTTATCGTGTGCGCCATACTGTGGAAGAACGGACAGGGCGGCTTGACGATCGGCTCCATCTATCTCGTGTTTTATTATACGGAGCTGCTGGCCAAGCCTATTGAAAAGATTCGTACCCAATTGGAGGATTTGCAAAAAGCGGATGCCAGCTTGATGCGGGTCCGCGACCTGCTTGCAACCGAGCCACGGATCAAAGACGGCCCTGGCGCGCCGCTTCCGTCAGGCCCATTGTCGGTGGAATTCCGGAACCTTAACTTCGCTTACGAAGAGGGCGGGCAGGCTACGCTTGAAAATCTGCAGCTGCGCCTTGAGCCGGGCCAGACTCTTGGGCTGCTCGGCCGTACAGGCAGCGGCAAAACGACGATCGCCCGCCTGCTGCTACGCTTCTATGATCCACAGGAGGGAAGCATCGAGCTGGCGGGAACCGATATTCGGGACTGCAAGCTCCATGAACTAAGGCGGAAGGTCGCCATGGTCACGCAGAATATTGAGATTCTTGAGGGAACCGTCCGTGATAATCTGACCTTGTTTGATGAAGGCATAGCCGATACCCGCATTATATCCGTGTTAGAAGAGCTTGGACTAGGGGATTGGTATCGCTCGCTTCCCGAAGGGCTGGATACCAATCTGGCTTCTGGAGGCGGAAGCCTGTCTGCGGGCGAGGCCCAGCTGCTGGCGTTTGCACGCGTATTTTTGACGGATCCGGGTCTTGTCATTCTTGATGAGGCTTCCTCCCGGCTTGATCCGTTAACGGAATACCGGATCGAAGCAGCCATTTCGCGTCTGCTGCAGGAGAAGACCTGCATTATAATTGCCCATCGTCTGGCTACGGTTCAGCGCGCCGACCGGATTCTCATACTGGAGAACGGAAGAATGCTCGAAAGCGGCCGCAGGGAAGAGCTGGCCTTAGATCCGCAATCGCGGTTCAGCCGCATGCTTGCCGTTGGAATGGAGGAGGTGCTGGCATGAAAACTAGGCATTTTTTCTGGCGGTTGATTATGTACCGCCCGGGGTTGTACCTCATCAACCTGTTCGCGTGGTCCCTTATCCATATGGCACCGCTGGTTCCCGGACTGTTAACCAAGGCCTTCTTCGACGATTTGGAAGGCACTTATTCTTTTCCTTACGGCGTTTGGGCGATTGCGGTGCTGCTTATCGGCGCTGCCTTGGCACGGATTGCGCTGATCTTCGGCGGCTTTATGACAGACGTGCATTTCCGCTTCCGCATCAGCACCTTGCTCCGCCGCAATATGCTGTCGCATGTCATGAAGGAGCCCGGCGCGCGAGCAATCCCTTGCTCGCCCGGAGAAGCCATCAGCAATTTCCGGGATGACGTGGATCAGGCCGAAGAAGCGACGAGCTGGTCAGTAGATACATTAGGGCTTGTCGGTTTCGTCATTGTCGCCAGCTGGATTCTCATATCCATCGATCTGCAGCTAACGATTCTCGTGTTCGTTCCTTTGATTCTGGTGGTGACCGCAGCCCAGATCGCAACCGCGCGCATCCAGAAATACAGGGCGGCAAGCCGGGAATCGACCGCCAAGGTAACCGGGGCGATTAGCGAAATGTTTGCCAACGTGCAGGCGATCCAGGTCGCAGGGGCGGAGAAACGCGTGGTGGAGCGTTTCGTAAGTCTGAGCGAGAAACGGCGCCAATCCATGGTGAAGGATAAACTTCTGACGGAAACCTTGTCCTCCGTATTCACGAACTCCGTTAACCTCGGTACCGGACTGATCCTCGTGCTCGCAAGCCTTAAGATGCGAAACGGCGATTTTACCGTCGGGGATTTGTCCCTCTTTGTATATTATTTAACATTTGTTACCCAGCTTATATCGAACGTCGGCAATTTCATGACGTATTACAAGCAGATGGGCGTCAGCTTTCAGCGCATCAAATCCATGCTGCAAGGAGCACCGGCTTCTCTGCTTACCGCAGCCCATTACATTGGTATCGGCAAGGTTAAGAGCAAGCGAACCCATGAAGAGAAATCCGGTCATCATGCCGCAGGATATGGGCAAGCGCATGGGGCATCCAATCACGCTGCCGGCGCTCCGATCGAAGACGGGATGGAAACGGCATATATCGAGGCACCTCCGCTCTCGCTGCTGGAAGCGCAAGGGTTGTCGTACCAGTATCCCGAAACCGGACGGGGCATTTCGAATATCAATCTGAGACTCGCGCGCGGTACCTTTACGGTCGTAACCGGGATGATAGGCAGCGGAAAAACGACGCTGGTTCGCACATTGCTGGGCTTGCTGCCAGCCGAAAAGGGTGAAATCCGATGGAACGGCGAAAGGGTAACGGAGCCGGCTGATTTCTTCATACCGCCGCAAAGTGCTTATACTGCACAGATCCCAAGGCTGTACAGCGACAAACTGCGAAACAACATTCTGTTGGGGATATCCGAGCAGCCGGGCAGTCTGGAACGCGCGCTTCATGCGGCCGTAATGGAAGAAGATATCAAACATCTGCAAAATGGGCTGGAGACGATGGTGGGTCCGCGCGGAGTCAAGCTGTCCGGCGGTCAAGCACAGCGGACAGCCGCGGCAAGAATGTTGGTACGGGATGCGGAACTCTACGTATTCGACGATTTATCCAGCGCATTGGATGTTGAGACGGAGCGCAAGTTATGGGAGAGGCTGTTCAGCGAGCGCGGAGGTGCGACTTGTCTTGTGGTATCGCATCGGAAAGCCGCGCTTAACCATGCTGACCATATCATCGTGTTGAACGGCGGTGAGATTGAGTCCGAGGGCACGGCGGAGCAACTGCTGGCTTCCAGCGAAAGCTTCCGACAGCTATGGTACGGCGAAGAAACAGGATAATGGGGCGGGAACAAATGTTCAACGCAAAGAAGACTTGATTAAATCAACGTCACCTTAGACAGAGGAGTGAGGGCCTATGCCAATCGCAGAACAAATTCAGCTTGTTGTCCGCACGGCAGAACATCTGCCCGTCTTGAAAGAATTCGAGCTACCGGAGGACCAAGTCCAATTCACCTCTCATCCGAAAGAAGTTATAAACCTAGGGGAAGGTCAGTTCCCCATCGTCATTTTAGCTGATGGTCATCCTGTAGGTTTCTTTATCCTGCACGCTACGGAGCGCGTCAAGGAGTATACAAGTCATTCTCATGCGATGCTGCTGACCGCTTTTTCCATTGATCATCGACAGCAGCGTAAAGGTTACGCCAAACGAGGAATGCTTGCGCTGCCAGCATTTATTGGGAGAGAATTTCCTTCCTGCAATGAGGTGGTGTTGGTCGTGAATCATAAGAATGTTCCGGCTCAGCAGCTGTATGCAAGTGTTGGTTTCAAAGATACAGGCAGAAGAAGAATGGGGCCGATCGGAGAGCAATGGGTGATGAATCTAACCATTATCTGATATAGCAGCACCTTTTTTTGCTGAAAAAGTGAAAAACATGCTGCAATCTTCGATCAACATTCGAACAGGTGCTTATGTTCATTCTACGATGGGATCATCATAATGAAGCAATGCCGCAAAGATCCTATGTCTTTGCGGCATTGCTTATTTAACCTGATTTATGCTTCGCCAGGTCGCTTCCAATTGCGAAGCGATATATTCGAGAATCGGTTTGCTGTAGAAATATCCGCTGTGCGACAACGGATTCCAGCTTGTCAGCCAGTTACCCACGTTAACGGATATGTCTTGGCGTACCGTGCGGTCATACTCTTCGTTAATGCTTTTGAGGGGGTAAGCAAGGATATCGTCCTTATCATAGAAATTGACCCATTCACCCAGCAGATGTTCATAATAGAGCTTCAGCTGAGCTGAAGGAACCACGATCGGCTTGTCAAAGTCACGATAACGCATGCTCCACAGCGGCAAAGTGGTTCCGAGCGAATAGAACAAGGTCAGAAGTTCTCCGCGCTCCAGCGGTGCTTCGGGATTAACGACCAGACGATGCCCGCGGGAGGAAAATTGCAGATCGTAGAAAAAATTGCTGGCGATGACGGACCCCAAGCTATGGGAGATTACGCATAACGGAGCACGGGGGCCGGCTGACAGGGCAAGGCGGTGCAGCGCCTCGCTGATCGTCCGATGAATGGCCTCGTAGTTCTGATCTTCGGATTCCACGGGCTGATAAGCCACGGCATCCGCCAGATTGTTGATTACGTACTGCCGGAGGTGCTGATAACGTAAACGGTAAGGTTTAATGCTGCTGCCGATTAATTCATCCTCGCGTGCCGCAAAAACATCGGCCCAATGCACGGCCTCCATGGCCAACTGCTCATGCGGGATGCCGGAGGTCCTTGAGAAGGTGTCCCTCAAGTTTTTCATGAATTTATCCGCATAACTTTTCTTTTGTGTTCCCAATCCGTGTACAATGATCACTGCAATTTTTTGCGTCATCCAACTGCAGCCCCCTTCATCGGAAATGGAATGAATGGATATCTTTTACTCTTTATAAGCGATTAGCACTTGAATTGTAAATAGGTTATTACAGCACGAGAGAATCCGGTTGATTATTCGTAGCTCTATTGAGTCATTCCGCTCATGAACGATTTTGGTTACAATGAAGGGATAACCAATGGTAACATGGTAGGAAGAAAGGCGGGGTCATTACATTACTTTTATATTGAAATAGGAGGCAGGGTATGTCTTATAAACAAATGAAATGGTTGATACTCATCATTCCAACCTTGACAATTGGCATATGGGAATATGTTCGCCATGAGTTCCTGCTGCCTTATATATCGATGGATCTTGGCAATCTGCTGGCACCTGTCATCGTTTTTTTGGTTTCCATACTGTTTCTTACCCAGTTATTTTCGTTGATTGAACGGAATCAAGAGGAGTTGAACCGATCGAGGGCACTGCAAGCAGCCATGCATGAACGGGAGAAGATCGGCCGGGAGCTCCATGACGGAATTGCCCAGTCCTTGTTCCTGCTGAACGCCCAGATCGACCGAATCGAGAAGTCAGGCCGTACGGGAGACATTCCGTATCAGGAAATCAAGGAAAGCGTTCATCGTACCAACACCTACGTAAGAGAGGCTATTGCGAATCTCCGCTACCCGGCAGATCCGCAAGCCATTCCGTGGATGCACAGCATGAGCAGCCTGATCGAGGAAATCAAGCAGGAGACGGACCTGCATTTCGACATCAAGTGGGGAATTCCGGACGCCATGCTGTCAGCCAAAGAAAAGGTGGAGCTGCTGGCTTCGATCAGGGAATCCTTATTGAATATCCATAAGCACGCCGAGGCAAAACACGTCAAGATTACCGCGAATACAACGGATTCGGGCTGGCATTGCACTGTCACCGACGATGGAAAAGGCTTTGATCTGGACAAGCCGCTCGGCAGCAACCGATATGGAATCAAAATCATGAAGGATCGGGCCGAGGCCATGGGCTGGAAGTTCCAGATGGAAAGGCAGCACGACCAGACGATTATCAACATCCGGAAGGAGAGCACGGCATGAACAATCAACCTTTTCGCGTGTTAATCATCGATGACAGCGATCTGGCAAGAGAAGGAATTCGCACCATTTTGAGCAGCGATCCGACCTTTGAGGTCGTGGCCGAAGGGCAAAGCGGTGAGGATGCGCTGGAACTGACCGAAATATGGATGCCCGATATCATCCTGATGGATATCCAGATGCCCGGCATGGGCGGCTTGGAAGCGACCAAGCGGGTGAAGGACAAATTCCCTTACGTTAAGATCGTTATGGTCACGGTATCCGACGACATCGCCCATTTGTTCGATGCCCTGAAGCGTGGAGCCCAGGGGTATTTGTTAAAGAACTTGAATCCCGAATCATGGCACGAGTACCTGAAAGCCATTGCGGTGGACGAAGCACCGGTGAGCAGGGAACTCGCGTTCCGCATCCTGAAAGAATTTTCGCAATACGACAAGCCGGACCCGAGCAAAAGTCCCTTAACGGCGCGGGAAAAGGAAATTCTGGGACTCGTCGCCGAGGGATTGTCCAACCGCGATATTTCGAGCGATCTTTGCATTTCCGAAAATACGGTCAAGAACCATTTGAAGAACATTCTGCAAAAGCTGCATTTGGAAAATCGGGTACAGTTGACCCGCTATGCCTTCGAACAAGGCTGGATGGGGAAGAGACAGCGATAACCATGGTACCGATGTCCGAAGGATGTTGGCGAAGAATGAATTTAGGCAAAACAGGCATCCGTGCGCCAGAGGCGCTCATTTCTGCTTCACCAGAAATATCCCGAGCGCAATAATGCCGATCCCCGCCCAGTTTTTCCAGGTGGGAACCTCCTTCAGGAACAAGTAAGCCACGCCCAACGATATCAGGATCTCCAGACATTTGGAGAAGATCAACGTGTACCCCAGCTGATCGGTGGCTTTGTAACCAAAGCGGATCCCGTACCCGATGCACATATTGGCAATGACAAAGAGCGGAAGCATCCATAACTGAAACTGCAGGGTAGGCCAGAACAGATGCTGGATATGCTTGGTTTGGTACGAGAAGACCAAATTGATGATTGACAGTCCGCCGAAGAGCAAACCGACACTGTAGATATAAAACATATAGCCCTCCTGTAACGATGGTCTTTGTAGTACGCCATTAATGTTTCCCTGCGACAACTTTCTTATCCATGGACAATTTGCAAGGATCCTCTCAACACTTTTCTGATTGCTCAAAATCAGCAGGATGCTTCTTATAGGTGTGCGGCAAAAAAAGGATGGCTCCCTGTCGCCGGGAGCCATCCTTTTAAGTATTAATGCGGGATGTTTAATTCTTGCATGTGGAATCTCCATCTACAACCAAATCATTCATCGGTTTCATTAGTTAACTTGGTGAAGCCTGCTGTACGCACCGCCGGAGTGAATCAATTCCTGATGCGTACCCTGCTCGGCAATGCCTTCCGAATTGACGACGATAATTCGGTCCGCGCTCTGAATGGTGGTCAGTCGGTGAGCGATCACTAGCGTTGTTCTGCCGACGGACAGCTCGGCCAGGGACTTCTGGATTTGCGCTTCCGTCTCCGTGTCCAGTGCCGAGGTGGCTTCGTCCAGAATCAAGATCGGCGGATTCTTCAGGAACATTCTCGCAATGGACAGACGCTGCTTCTGGCCGCCGGACAGCTTAACCCCGCGTTCCCCGATGACCGTCTCCATGCCGTCCGGCAGGCTTCGGATCAGTTCATCCAGCGAAGCGCGCCGTGCGGCTTCCCAGATTTGATGGTCGGTTGCATTCAAGTCGCCGTAAGCGATATTGTCCCGGATCGTGCCGGAGAACAGGAACACATCCTGCTGCACGATACCGATATGCTTGCGCAGGTTTTGCAATTTGATATTCCGGATGTCGATCCCGTCCACCGTGATCGCACCCTGATCCACGTCATAGAAACGGGGGAGAAGGCTGCAGATCGTGGTCTTTCCGGCACCGGACGGCCCTACGAATGCAACCGTTTCTCCGGCACGAATCGCAAGGGAAATGTTATTCAGTATCGTTCGGGAAGGCTCGTACCCGAAGGTTACGCCTTCGAAGCGGATATCTCCCCGTACCGATGAAAGGGATACGGCATCAGGCACATCGGCGATCTCCGGCTCGGTGTCCATGATTTCCAGGTAGCGTTTAAAGCCGGCAATGCCTTTGGGATAACTCTCAATGACCGCGTTGATCTTCTCGATCGGACGGAAGAAGATGTTGGAGAGCAGCAGGAATGCCATGAATTCTCCCATCTCGATTTTGCCTTGAATGAAGAACCATGCGCCGCAGATCATCACGAAGACCGTGATCAAACGCATCAGCATATAGCTGACGGACGTGCTTTTTGCCATCGTTTTATAAGCCAGCAGCTTGGTGGCGCGGAACTGCTTGTTCTCTTCCTGAAACAGCTTATTCTCATGCTCTTCGTTCGCAAACGATTGAACCACGCGGATGCCGCCGACATTGTCTTCGATGCGGGCATTGAAATTGCCCACGTTTCGGAACAATTGACGATAAGTCGTGGTCATTCTGCCGCCGAACTTAATGATCAGCCATGCCATCAGCGGCACGATGATAAAGGTCAGCAGCGCAAGCTCCAGGTTGATGTAGGCCATCAAGGAGAAGGAACCGAGCAGCGTCATGACGGCGATGAACACGTCTTCCGGGCCATGGTGGGCCACTTCGCCGACGTCGTTAAGATCGTTCGTGATACGGCCCATCAGGTGGCCGGTTTTGTTGTTATCAAAGAAGCGGAAGGACAACTTCTGAATGTGGGAGAACATTTTCTCCCGCATGTCCGTCTCGATGTTGATGCCGAGCATATGTCCCCAGTACGTCACGATATACTGCAGCGCGGTATTCAGCGCATAGATGGACAGCAGGACGATGCAGGCAATCAGGATAAGCGGCCAATCCTGGCTGGGCAGCAGCTCGTCGATGAATTTGCTGACGGCAAGCGGGAAAGCAAGCTCCAGCAGTCCCGCAATGACGGCGCACGTAAAATCCAGTACAAACAGTCCCTTATAGGGCCGATAGTATGAAAAAAACTTTCTAATCAAAAATCATCACGCTCCAAGTCCTACCTCTGTCATGGTTATTGGTTTATGAATGGCCTGGGCCATTATTGCTGGCCGTCCTGAGACTGCCTCGTATCATACAATTCAAAAGCCTGAATGTACTCCTGAATGATCTGGTCCACCGCTTTCAGCTCTCCGCTGACCACGTCCCGAATGGCTTGCAGGTCCGGATCATTGACCTGTTTCTTCAGGGTCTCCCGTTTCACAACCAGGTTGTCCAGAAAAGAGAGCGCACGTCCCCGGCGGAACGTTTGCGCCATCTTCCCGCCTTCCCTGCCGCCATGCCCTTCCTCGCGCCGTCTTCCGTGGCGTCCGCCTTGCCGGTGGCTGTCCCGGTCGCGATGCTCCGACCGGCTCTGGCCCGGCATATGTGGTTCCTCTTGCCGCATGTAACCAACCTCCTTCAACATCAAATGTATACGTTTGTATACCAATACTCGTGATTGTATACGTTTGTATACGGTTCGTCAATCCATTTTAGCGAAAAGATTGGAAAATGAAGGAGATCGAAAGAAGATATGCTATGATGAGAGTTAGCCGCCCGGTCGATGAGGATGGTTTGATTACGCACACCGGGATCGGGATGAACATGGGAAGGGAGCTGTACATAATGAGCGATCATAATCATGAGTACTGGATGCATCAGGCGATTGCAGAAGCCCATCGAAACGTTCAACATGTGGAAGGAGGTCCGTTTGGGGCGATTGTGGTTAAGGATGGCCAAGTGATCGGCAGGGGCCGTAATTTGGTTACTGCGCTGAACGACCCTACCGCTCATGCCGAGGTGCAAGCCATACGGGAAGCCTGCCTGCATTTAGAGGATTTTCAATTGAAAGGTTGCACGATCTATACCAGCTGCGAACCCTGTCCGATGTGCCTGGGGGCTATCTACTGGTCAAGGCCCGATGCCGTTTATTATGCAAGCACGAAGCAGGATGCGGCCGAGATCGGGTTTGATGATCATTTCATATACGATGAAATCGCCATGCCGATGGATCAGCGTTCCATCCCCATGAAGCAGGTTCGGACAGCGGATTATTTGCTGCCATTCCAAGCGTGGAGCTCTGCGGAGCGCAAAATTGAATATTAATCGTAAAAACCGGGCTCCCTGCTAGGGGGAAGCCCGGTTTATTGTTATTTATCGATAGGGATACCGAAATAAGTATGAAGCGCTTCGGCATATTCCTGTGGATTTCCCGGTTTAAAGGTGTGGACGCCGCCGGACTTGTAGATTCTGAACTCGTCGTCATCCACGGTGTTTCTGCCTTCAGCGGTACGTATGGATACCCGGGCCGTTTTATTAAACGGCGAATCGGGGGCATGCTCGCACCAGAAGGAGGTGGTGATGAAATCTTTCGGTAGATTAGGTTCTTCCGTAAAAGAGAAGACCGGATCCCAGGCATCTTTTTTCCACTCCTCGAGCATCCAGCCATAAGCCTCGGTCTGAACCAGCCGGTAGGTTTCGTTCCCCTGGGTTTGTTCCAGGCCATCTACCAGCTCCAAGGGGTGGCGAGGTCCGGCGCCTCCCACTCCGACGTCGGCAATATATCGCTGGTCTTCGATATCCACCTGCAGGATATGGTGCCGCCGCTTAGCAGGCATATCGTTCTCATCCCGCCAGAAGCGACCGAAGTAATGAGTGACCTTAAAGCCCAGTTCCTGCAGCAGCCAGCCAAACAACGCATTGAGCTCGAAGCAGTAGCCGCCGCGATGGCGGGTGACGATTTTATCGTAGAGATGGGGAATATCCAGGGAAAGCGGAATTCGGTCAAGGATATCGAGATTTTCATAGGGGACGGTATGCACATGCTGCTCCTGCAGTCTGGCGAGCATATAAGCGCTGTTCACAATCGGGCCCGTATATCCAATACGGTCAAGATACTGGTTAACGTCCAGGCCATATGTCGGGTTACTCATTCGATCACCGCATCTTTCGTAAATTGTCAGCTTGGTAGAAGTAAGCCGTATATAATTATATACTTTATATCATAAAATAGAGCTTTCTAATAGAGAAGGAGAAGGAGGCGAAGCGGGATATGACCATGGATATCCAGGCGCTCCGGGCAGCTGCAGGAACGATCACCTTCATACCTGAGCATTATGAACTTGTCATGGAGGATAACACCCCTAAGGGGTTCGATGAAAAAGAGAGAACGTTTATTTGGGAGGACCCTCATTCCGAGAACAGCCGAATTGAGGTTTCATTAAGCCTGGAGACCGGTCAGCTGATGAGGCTTCAAATCGATCAAGAGCGTGATGACACGATACGGGGAAGCGCGGTAGAAGCAGGAAGCACGACGGAGCAGGCAGCGGACATAGCTAAAGCGTTCATGATCCGGCATCATCCGAATTATGCAGCGCTTACCTGGATTCGATCAGAGATCAAACGAAACTATGTTGAGATTGAGTTTAGGGCCGAGGTCGGCGGATTGCCGCTGCCGCGCTCCGGTTGTGAGATCCGCCTTGACGCCGATTTCAATATCGTGCTTTACAAGGCGGAAGAATTCCCGGGAATGGAGCTGCCGGTTTGGCCGGACAGGCTCGTTAGTGCGGAGGCTGCGAAGCAAAGGATCCTTCAGGATATGGAGATGCAGCCCATCATAACCACACTGTATCCCTCTATATATGACATGGAGGGGGAGGAGGATCAGCATCGGCTGGTTTATGAACCTATTCAGGGGCGTCGTAAGATCGATGCCGTTACGGGTGAACCCTTACATAACCTGCAGCATGATTTGCTGCCGCCGACTGTTCCAATCACGCCTGCGGATCCCGGTAATTTAGATAACGTCTATACCGTTAAGCCTGTTCTCCCATCAAGGACCGGAACCGAACATTCAAGCTCAGATGAAAATTCAGATTTAATTCCGTTCTGGGAGGCCCAGCTGGGCATTGATACGGAGCGGTATGTTCTGGATAAGCCTAGGGGGGACGATCAAAACCTGATTTTATTGTACTTTGACAAAAGCGATATGAACGAGGATGAAGCGGATCAATCGGCGACCGATCCGTTATCGGTGGACCGATATTTTGAACGGCGGTGGGGAAAAACGCTTCGCAATCTTCAGGCAGCTTACATGATACATATAGATAAGGCCACAGGCAGCTTAGAGGCGTACCATTATAAACCGGAAAGCTCCGACGGAGAGACGGTGCTCACTCGCGAGCAATGCTGGGAACGAGCAGAGCTGTTCTTGCAGAGATTTTTTCCGTCATACGCCAAGTATTTGCGGTTGGAAGTGAAATGGGATTTGGAAGACGGGGTAACGGACAGTGAACAAGAGGGAGATGAGGGCGAAGCAGAGAAGCGAGATCGGGAATTCTTCCACTTGCCGCTGTATATGGATCAATACCGGGTACGGCTGGAGCGTGTAAATATTTGCGTAAGCACGATGACGGGAGAAGTGCTTCTGTACCGTAGTGTGTCTCATGAGAAAATCCGTGAGCTTGAGGCTTGCGGGTTTAAGGCCGCGGTTTCTGCGGCTTCGGCGCTCGCACGATATGCGGAACAGCTGGATGTGTCGCTCAGGTGGTATATGGATGGTGATGACGGCACGGCCCACTACCGGTTAATCTATGATCCCGTGCACAAGAGACGAGCAAAAGCAGGAGTAACCGTTTCAGAGTATCTTTTGGAATTTATAGATGCCGTTAGCGGAGAATTGATATGGTCCAAATTCTGAGCACTGAGCGATGCTGAATCGTTGGCATGGGTAGTACCAGGAATGGCAGCAGGTTTATTGAGATAGATGGAAAGGGCCAGCCATTGTCCCTAGGGTGTCAGAGCATCATGTGAGGGCAAGTGGGCTGCTGTGTGCCTGAGATCCCACAGATGCATTAAGCCTTATATTATGCGATTTAAAAAGGGTGTCCCAACAGCCGCTTGTACGGTGAGGGACACCCTTTCTTAAGAGATTAGAGAGCATGAAATTCAGAGACGTACCACATCTAATCTTTAGCTTGCAAGAAAACAGCCGCTGTATGCGGTCTGGCTTCTCAGAAAGCATGTCGATAGCTGTTAAGCTATTATAACGGATCAACTCCTGCGCTATCCGCAGGTGCAGTTTAATACCGGTTTGCGCGCGGCCGTCGTTTCGTCCAGGCGCTTCACAACCGTGGTGTAAGGGGCGTTAATGACAACGTCCGGCGTAGACTCGGCTTCTTTTGCGATCTGGATCATCGTGTCAATGAAACCGTCCAGCGTTTCTTTGCTCTCCGTTTCGGTCGGCTCGATCATGATGCATTCCTCCACGTTGAGCGGGAAATAGATGGTTGGCGGATGATAGCCGAAATCGAGCAGCCGCTTGGCAACGTCCAGGGTTCGCACGCCGTACTCCTTCAGCTTTCTGCCGGACAGCACGAATTCGTGCTTGCATAAGCCCGGGTAGGCTACTTCGTAATAAGGAGCCAGACGATGCATCATGTAGTTGGCATTCAGCACGGCGAGCTCGGACACGCGACGAAGTCCTTCCGGTCCATAGGTGCGAATATACGCATAGGCACGAACCAGAATGCCGAAGTTGCCATAGAACGCCTTCACGCGGCCGATCGACTGGGGACGGTCGTAATCCCAGTAGAAGGTGCCGTCTTCGCGCTTGGACACGATCGGTTTCGGCAGGAACGGGATCAGCAGGCTTTTCACGCCGACAGGGCCAGCGCCGGGACCACCTCCGCCATGGGGTGTGCTCATCGTTTTGTGCAGGTTGAGATGGACCACGTCAAAGCCCATGTCGCCTGGTCGGGTAATTCCCATGATGGCGTTGGAATTGGCTCCGTCATAGTACAGCAGACCGCCGGCGTCGTGCACGATTTCCGCAATTTCCACGATCTGCTCCTCGAACAGGCCAAGCGTGCTCGGGTTCGTCAGCATAAGGGCCGCCGTATCCTCACCAACGACGGCGCGGAGGGCATCCAGATCCACCATGCCCCGTTCATTGGATTTAATCGTGATCGTGTCGTAACCGGCTACTGTTGCGCTGGCCGGGTTCGTGCCGTGAGAGGAGTCGGGTACGATGACCTTGGTGCGTTTCTCGCAGCGGCTCTCATGGTAGGCGCGAATCAGCATCAGCCCCGTCCATTCGCCATGGGCACCCGCAGCAGGCTGCAGCGTTACTTGATCCATGCCGGTCAATGCGGCCAAGTCGTTCTGAAGGGTATACAGCAGCTCCAGTGCGCCCTGAATGCTTTCCTCAGGCTGGTACGGATGAATCTTGGCAAAACCGGCAAAACGGGCAACATCCTCGTTGATCTTCGGGTTGTATTTCATCGTGCATGACCCGAGCGGATAGAAACCGTTATCGATGCCGAAATTCCGTCGCGACAGCTCGGTATAGTGACGGATGACATCCACTTCGTATACCTCAGGCAGTTCGGCCGGTTTGCTGCGCAGCAGGCTCTCCGGTATGAATGAAGCGGCGTCGGTTTCCGGTACGTCGCATTCGGGCAGGGAATAGGCGACGCGGCCGGGCTTGCTGAGTTCAAATATCAAGGCTTTTTCCGGTTTCATACAATCGCCTCCAATTCACCAATAAACTGGTCGATTTCTTCCTTCGTCCGCCGTTCGGTCACGGCGATCAGCATGCATCCATGAAGCTCAGGGTACGAAGAGCCAAGATCATAACCGCCGATATAACCGGCCTCCAGCAGCTTCGAGTTGATCTCCTTCACGTTGGTTCCATCCGTCAGCTTCACTACGAATTCATTGAAGAACGGAGAGCTGAATGGGAGGGATAAGGAGCCCTTGGCGACAAGGTCGGCAGCGTAATGGGATTTGCGCACGTTCAGAAGCGCTGCCTCCTGAATGCCGGCTTTACCCAGCGTAGACATATAAACGGAGGCACACAGCGCGAGCAGCGCCTGGTTCGAGCAGATGTTCGACGTTGCTTTTTCCCGGCGAATATGTTGTTCCCGTGCCTGCAGCGTCAGCACAAAGCCGCGCTTTCCGTCCTTATCGACGGTTTGGCCCACGATCCGGCCGGGAATGCGGCGCATCAGCGGTTCGGATACCGCGAAGAATCCGCAGGTCGGTCCGCCGAGAGAGGCAGGAATGCCGAGCGGCTGGGCATCGCCGACAACGATGTCGGCCCCAAGCACGCCAGGGGATTCGAGCAGCCCGAGCGACAGCGGGTTTACGCTCAGCACGAGCAATGCTTTTTGATCATGAACCAAGGGCTCGATCGATCTCACGTCCTCAATGCAGCCGAAGAAGTTCGGCGATTGCAGAAGCACGGCTGCCGTGTCATCCGTAACGGCAGCGGCGAGCGCATCCGGGTCGGTAACGCCGTTAACGATGCCGACTTCAACGACTTCCAGATCGAGGCCGTGAGCCGAAGTCAGAACGATCTCCCGGGCTTCCGGGTGAACGGCTCGGGAAATAACGATTTTCTTTCGTTTGGTTGCCCCGCTGGCAAGCGCCGCTGCCTCAGCCAGTGCCGTTGAACCGTCATACATGCTGGCATTGGCTACTTTCATGCCGGTCAATTCGCAGATATAAGATTGAAATTCAAAGATCGCTTGCAGCTCGCCTTGGCTGATCTCCGGTTGGTAGGGCGTGTACGCCGTGTAAAATTCGGAGCGGGAAATCACATGATTGAGGACGACGGGAATGTGGTGGTCATACAATCCGGCTCCGAGAAAGCTGGTATACCGGTCGAAATCGGCATTGCGGTCCGCCAAGCGGCGCATATGCTTCAGCAGCTCTGGCTCGCCCAGCCGTTTCGACATCGGGAGGACGCCGTTGTATCGGACGGATTTAGGGATATCGGCAAACAGGTCTTCGATGGTCTCCGCTCCGACGGCGGCAAGCATGTCGGCCTGATCTTGATCTGTCATAGGCAAGTAACGATGCTTCATGATAAGGCAGCTCCTCTTTTATAGAATGGTGTTTTAACCACTTTGGCTTTTAATTTCTTACCGCGAATCTCGACCCATACCTCGGAATCCAAGCTTGCATAAGGGGTTTCGATCAAGGCCAATCCGAGATTTCGCTTGAGAGAGGGAGATTGAGTACCGCTGGTCACTTCACCGATCGGTTCACCATTACCGTTGAATACAGGGTAATGGGACCGCGGGATACCGCGATCAATAAGCTCAATGCCAACCAGCTTACGCGGCACACCGTCTTGTTTCTGCTGTTGAAGCGCTTCCCGTCCGATGAAATCGCCGCTGTCCAGCTTCACGAAATAACCGAGGCTGGCTTCAAGCGGTGAGATCGTGCTCGAAAGCTCCTGTCCGTACAATGGCAGTTTCGCCTCGAAGCGGAGCGTATCGCGCGCACCAAGTCCGGCAGGAATGAGTCCATGGTCTTCCCCCGCGGTTAACAGGCCTCTCCAGATATCCGGCGCATCCCCGGCGGAGCAATAAATTTCAAAGCCGTCTTCACCGGTATAACCGGTCCGTGAGAGCAAGGCGGCATGGCCGCATACTTGCGCGTTCTGGATAAAATGGAAGGAGGGGAGATCGCCGAGCGTCTCCGAGGTTGCCTTCGACAAGATGTTCTCGGCGGCAGGTCCTTGGAGTGCAATCAGTGCCGTCTCCGCGGATACGTTCCGGATGGCGACATCACCTGTGACGTGTTCATGAAGCCACTGAAGATCCTTATCGATGTTGGATGCGTTCACAACCAGCATGAATCGATCCGACGACAGTTTATAAACTAGCAGGTCATCGACCGTACCGCCGTTGTCATTACACATTAGCGTATATTGGGCCTGACCGACCGTAATTCGGGTGACGTCATTCGTGGTCATGTTCTGGATGAAAGCTTCGGCGTCTTGTCCGCTGATCATAAATTCACCCATGTGGGAGACGTCGAACAGGCCGGCGTGCTTGCGTACGGCTTCATGTTCTTGCACGATGCCGGAAAATTGCACGGGCAATTCCCAGCCGCCGAAATCGATGCAGCGAGTAGAAGGGAAATCGGAATAAAGCGGGTAAAGCGGTGTACGTTGTAATGAACTCATCTCTTCACCTCTTTAATTGGCATGGTCTATCGGGGAAACACCAAAAAAGGACAGACAGAAGGATAACAAGCCGTGCTCAAAAAGCCCGCTCGTTGCGTAATCCTTCTGCTCTGTCCTTTGTACCTGAGAGTTACCCCACATGTCATGTTAGTGTTGTGTCAAGCGTGTGTGAGTTTCCCCGTGGGTGATTCCTTATTCAGAATTCTCTCCAGAGGTGCGTCCGGTAAAGGTCCTTTTGCCTGAGAGATTCACCGTGTGATCCGGCTTACTCCTTCGGCGCTACCTGTCAGTCTGTCGGTAATCTCTCCCAATACCATCATCCGCGTGAAACATATTGAGTTGTCATCTTCCTACGTTCTTGTGATTATTATAAACGTGCCTCTCCATAAAGTGTCAACCTTTATTTCATCAAAAATTTGTTCATGTTTAAAATTTTTGTTAGAAATCTTGACATCGACTCGTCCCTGTTTTATTCTGTGGGAGAATAAGCCAACCGAATATGCGAATGACGATGGATGGGAGAGACCGCTAACGAGTTGGGGATAACCCGAGCGGCACCGAAGGAGCAAACCGTTATGCCTGCCGGGCTGACGAGTAATCTCTCAGGTAAACGAACCGCCATCCGACGCAGCTCTGGAGAGTGCGCAAGCCACCCAAGGGGAAAGATCGAACCGTTAAGAGGCGGCCGATCACAAACTCTCAGGTACCGAGGACAGAGAGAAGGCGAAAGCCTTTTTTCGCGTCCTTTTTTTCATTCACCTTAATTTCATTTTTTTAAGAAAAGAGGAGTATTCGAAAATGAGCGAAATCAGAGAGAATTTGGTGTACAGCGACGATCATGAATGGGCATTGAGGGTTGATGGGAATGTGGTGCGCGTCGGTATTTCCGATCATGCGCAGTGCCAGCTGGGCGATATCGTATTCGTAGAGCTTCCTGAGACGGGCGCTGCGGTTTCCGCAGGCGATAGCATCGGCACCATTGAGTCGGTCAAAACCGTTTCGGAGCTGTATTCCCCTGTTTCCGGAACCATTACGAAAGTGAATACCTCCTTGGAAGACCAGCCTGAGCTTGTGAACGGAGAGCCGTATGAGGGCGGATGGATTATGGAGGTAGAGGTGGAAGGCGATCTGGACGAAGCGCTAGGCAAACTGCTGACCGCGGATGCTTATCGTGCCAAAGTGGATTAGGGATCGTAACATAACAATAGAAACGCATAGCATAACGGCTGCGACACGTAACGAGAATTACGGGTCGCAGCCGTTTCCGTTTGTCCATTCATTCGGGGAACCATGCCACGCTTTATCCTGAGCTTGATGCCATGCGGCGCGACATGAAACGTGTCCGGAGCTCAGGCAGATTCACGATCAGAATCCCGCCGATAATGAACAAACTGCCTAGGACCGAATAAAGTGAAATCGTTTCGCCGTACAGAAATGCACCGAGTCCCAGCGCGATGATCGGCGACACGAAGAGCCAGGTGGACGGGAAAAAGGCATTCGTCGCTTTTAGCAGCCAGGCATACAGGCTATGGCCCAGCATCGAGCCGACGATTGTCAAATATAAGACGGATCCTATGGCCGGCATCGTTGTCAGCCCAGTCCATTGCCCGCGTTCACTGAACAAGGATAGAAGCAATAAAGCCAAGCCCCCATGCATCATCTGCACCGCATTGATCGTAATCGGCGAGATATCCGGCATGTCAAAGGACAGTTTGCGGGTAGCAAGCGAGCCCACGCTATAACCGATTTCGCCTATAAGGATGATCATGCAGCTCAGAATCCAGATGAGGTCGCTCCCGATCGCCAGCTTGGGCATGATGAGCACGCACACGCCCGCAAATCCGACCGCGCAGCCCCAGTAATCGCTGCGTCGGGCTTTCTTCCGCATGACAACGGATTGAATCATCAGGATCATCATGGGGCCCGTAGCCGACAGCATGGCGGCAATGCCAGAAGCTACATGCTGCTCGGCCCAATACAGCGTCGCAAACGTCAGAAACGTGCTGGTCATCCCGATCAGAAGGAATTCCTTGCGCAAGAGCAGGCTCGGTTTTGCCTTGCGCTGCAATATCATCCACAGGAAGATGAAGGCGCCCGCCAGAAGAAATCGAAGCCCCGCCGAGAGAAATGGCGGCAGCCCAGCCTCCACGCCGATTTTGATCGCGAGAAACGTGGTGCTGAAAATGGCGCACATTAATAAGTAGTTAAAAATAATCATGCTGCATCCTCCTTTTTCTATACTATAATAGGTAGTTAATAGAACAGATTTGGGTCTGATAGAACAGATGCGCCTGCAAATAGATCAGGGGGAAAGTACGGATGAAGCTTTCGATGATGGATGAAAAGGCAGGAAAACGAACATTGCAGCAGCTGGTTTATGACACCATTGCAAAAGGCATTGCAACAGGGGAGTGGAAGGAGTCTGACAAGCTGCCGTCGGTTAGGGTTATGGCGAAGCGTTTGAAGGTTCATCGATTAACGGTGTTGAAGGCTTATCAACAGCTGTTAGAGGATGGCATCGTGGAAGTGAAATATAAATCAGGGTATTTTGTGGCGAGTAAGGCAGAAGACGTTTCGGCGGAATCCCTTGCATTCAGCCCGCCTTGGGAATATCAGGCCAGATCGCTGTACGTCAATCGCAGCCGCTTGTCCGACATTCACAGGCATCAGGTCGATTACCAGATGTCGGAAGCGCTGATCGATCCTGCGCTGCTGCCGAATGCATTCTTGTCCAACCACGTCAAACAAGTGTTTGACATGTATCCGAAGGTATTAAGCACTTATTCTTCGGTGTCCGGAGATTTGGAGCTGCGCGAGGAAATGGCCCGGTATTTCATGGAGAAGCAGGGCATAGCGGTTCATCCGGAAGAACTGCTGATTACGACGGGATCCCAGCAAGCGATTGATCTAATTTCGCGTTCGCTCGTCAAAAGCGGAGATGCTGTATTGATCGAACGGCCGACATACAGCCCGGCGATTGATGTTTTTGTTCAGCAAAATGTCAATCTGCTCCCCATCGAGATTACGCCGCAAGGATACGACCTGGAACATATCGAATATATGATGCGGACGGAGAAGCCGAAGCTGTTCTACATGAACCCGACGTTTCAAAACCCGACAGGATATACGGTACCGGCAACGCAGCGCAAGGCGCTGGTTGAACTAGCCGAACGATATGAATGCATTCTGGTGGAGGATGAGGTTTATCACGACATTTATTTTGGAGATCCGCCGCCGCTGCCCTTTTTTTATTACGATACCGAGGGTTACGTCATTCATATTCGAAGCTTCAGCAAATACGTTGCCCCTGGCCTGCGGATATCGGTCCTGGCCGCACGTCCGGAGCTGATGAAGGTAATCGTACCGGTTAAGGCGCTTTCGGACAACGGTACGCCCTTGTTGACGCAAAAGATCTTTCAGCATTATTTCTTCTCCAGCAGGCTGCAGGAGCATGTGGCCAAGCTTCGGATTGCGCTGGAGCTTCGAAAAGCGAGGATGGAGAACCTGCTGGCGGCTACGGATTGGAGCTGGAGCAGCCCGGGAGGCGGCTTGAATCTATGGATACGGCTGCCGGAAACGATCAACGTGGATGCGTTATTGCAGCAATGCTTGGCGGAATCGGTAGCGTTTGTTCCCGGACGGATATGCGATCCGCTGGATCGGATGGAATCCTGGATCAGGCTTAGTTACTCTTATATCAGCGAGGTTCAGCTGGATGAGGGAATACGTCGCCTCGTTGAGATATCGGACCGTGTGAAGCAGGATTAGCGCAACATATTGGCATGATTTTAAGGAGGAATCGGACAGCAAAGAGAGTTTTTATGGGACTTGCTGATGAAGAGCAGTCAGTTCCCTTAAAAAAGGTTGGCAGTCATGTCACAAAAACAGCCCCCTTCTCGTGTTATGTGCAAATCGCATAAACCAAAGGAGATGGGTTGTATTGATAAAGGATTTCACATGCGTTGTCGTAGGGGGAGGCTTTGCCGGCATACATGCCCTCAAAGCCATTCATAAAGGCTGCCAGAAAGGGCTGAACGGAAGAAAGCTGCGATTGTTCCTTATCGATCAAGGGTCCGCCCATGTGCGGAAAGTGCTTTTATTCCGCCCTGCCGTTAGTGGGGAAAGCATAACCGTCCCGTGGGAACAGGTCATGCCGGAAGGCACCCGCTTCATACAGGGCAGGGTGACTAACATTGACAAGGAAAGCAAGCTGCTGAACTTGGAAGACGGCAGAGGGCAGGAGCATAGGATGGAGTATGATGTCCTTGTGATGGCGATTGGAAGCGTCGTGCGCCAGGCAGCACCGGAACAAGGCGGCATATCGCTGACAGGCATGGAAGCGGCGGAACGTATCCGCGAACGCTGGCAGTCCAATCTTAGGCTTGCGGCAGCAGAAACGGATGCGCAATAGAAGCAGCGGCTGATGAGCATTGCCGTTGCCGGTGCAGGCATTACCGGAATCGAGACGTCGGCCGAGCTGATTCACGCGATGCGGGCTGAGGCGGGTAAGCTCCGTTTAGACCCGGCACATATTCAGGTGCATCTGTTCAATGCTCAGGATCGCTTGTTCCTCGAAGGGCCTGCCAAAGTAGGGAAACGGCTTGAACGATATCTAACCGAGCTTGGCATAGTCCTTCATCAGGGGAGAAGAGCGCTTAAGGAGGAACAGGGGAAGCTTCATTTTCTTGAAGGAGCTTCCATCCATGTCGGCCTTACGGTGTGGACGCTTGGTCTGGCTCCGAACCCCGCGCTGCTAGGCCTGGGGCTGCCCGTGACGGCGGACGGGCAGATCGTTGTCGATGAAAGCTACCGTGTCAAGGATGCGCCGGGAGTATACGGCATCGGCGATTGCGCGCATGTGGTCGATCCCGTAAGCGGTGCCGCAGACCGGATGACATGCAAGGAAGCGATTCCGCAAGCGGCGCGGCTTGGCGGCATCGTGCAGGCGGATGTAACCGGAACCCCAGCCGCCAAGCACAGGAGCGTAAATGAAGGGTATACGGTTGGATTGGGACCCGGACACGGCCTGGTGTGGTCACGTGCCTGGGGAATGGATCTGATGATCACAGGAAAGCTGGCTTACAAGGTCAAATCGTTCATGTGGAATTATTCCAGCATGGTTCGTTAGATAAGGGACAATCCTGCTTGAAAGGATGTAAAGACGGTATGTTAGAGCTGTATGAACAGTATAAGGGTCTTCTGTTTCATCTGGCGTATCAAATGACCGGAACGGTTACGGATGCAGAGGATGCGGTACAGGATGTGTTCGTGAAGGTCCAAAGCCTTCCCATCAAACAAATACGGGAGCCCAAAGCCTATTTGTGCAAAATGGTGACGAATCGCTGTCTCGACGAGATCAAGTCAGCCAGAAATCGGAGAGAGCAGTATTTCGGTCCTTGGCTTCCCGAGCCGATTCCCGAATCCTACGGCGAGGCCTATGAGACCGTCGAGAACCACGAGCTGCTCTCTTATGCCATGCTGGTTCTGCTCGAACGTCTGTCTCCTTCGGAGCGGGCCGTATTCGTCCTGCGGGAAGCGCTGGGATTCGATTACCCGGAAATCGCCGGGCTGATCGATAAAACCGAGGCCAACTGCCGCAAGCTTATGAGCAGGGCAAGAGGAAAAATGGGGATCACGGAGGAGGACCTGATTGGCGTAGGGTCCGTCGAGGAGGAATGGGTAAAGCGATTCTTCACGGCCCTGTCCGAGGGAAACGCCGAACATGTCCTGTCCCTGCTGGCGGACGATGCCGTCCTTCTGGCCGACGGCGGCGGTAAAGTGATCGCGGCGGCAAGGCCGGTCGAAACCCGGGAGCGGGTTGCCCGTTTTCTTAGCGGCATTCTGCGCCAAGCACTGCTGGAGGATGGTGTTGCGCCGGAGATCGAGGTCAGGGAATTGAACCATCAAACTGGGGTTGTTTTCCGGCAAGCCGGGAACGTAACGGGCGTCGTTTTCTTCAATATCCGGAATGGATTGCTGCAGGATATCTATATCGTGAGAAATCCGGATAAACTGACAGGGATTTAAGCCATTACAGTTTTACATTGCGGCCGACCTCTGAAGAGGGAGGCTGCTTTTTTTATTGACAAGGGAAAGACGTTGAATGTCCCGGCGCTAAGCCTGCAGCTCGATTGCATGAGCTTTTTATGAAGGTCGCATGAAACTGGATTCGTATTCCATATTGCAGGGTAATTAGATGACGGGTTCGCAAGCGGACCTGTTACCAAGGGAAACACTCGTCAGAGACACATCTACTACATACCAGGAGGTTCCGATCATGGACAATTCAAATTCCAATTCGAATGTCAACAA
The DNA here is from genome assembly GCF_038007545.1 of Bacillus sp. FSL K6-6540. NCBI lineage: Bacteria > Bacillati > Bacillota > Bacilli > Caryophanales > Bacillaceae > Bacillus > Bacillus sp. FSL K6-6540. The sequence goes on along the minus strand of NZ_JBBOXH010000001.1, from coordinate 4,214,641 downwards.
CAGCAACAACAAGACGAGCAAGGACCAACAGCTGGAACAATTTACGGTAGACAATGACGGTAAGAGCTTGACCACGAACCAGGGGCTTACGGTCTCTGAGGACGAGCATTCGCTTAAGGCTGGCGAACGCGGTCCGACGTTAATGGAGGACTTCCATTTCAGAGAGAAAATGACGCATTTCGACCATGAGCGAATTCCTGAGCGCATTGTGCATGCCCGCGGTTTTGGAGCCCATGGTTATTTTCAGTTATATGAATCGATGAAAGATTATACCAAAGCCAAATTCCTGCAGGATCCTTCCGTCGTGACGCCCGTATTTGTCCGGTTCTCGACGGTGGCGGGCTCCAGGGGCTCAGCCGACACCGTGCGGGACGTGCGCGGTTTCGCAACTAAATTTTATACGGAAGAGGGCAACTATGATCTGGTTGGCAACAACATGCCTGTATTCTTCGTACAGGATGCGATGAAGTTTCCCGATTTCGTTCACGCGGTAAAGCCCGAGCCCCATAACGAGATTCCGCAGGCGCAGTCCGCTCACGATACGTTCTGGGATTTTGTAGCTAACAACACGGAAAGCGCGCACATGGTGATGTGGGCGATGTCGGACCGTTCGCTTCCGCGAAGCTTCCGAATGATGGAGGGCTTTGGCGTGCATACCTTCCGTTTCGTGAACGAGGAAGGAAAGGCGCATTTTGTGAAATTCCACTGGAAGCCCGTGCTGGGCACTCATTCTCTCGTGTGGGACGAAACGCAGAAGCTGGCAGGAAAGGATCCCGACTTTAACCGCCGCGACCTATGGGATGCCATCGACACGGGGAACTATCCGGAATTCGAATTTGGCGTTCAAATGATCGGGGAGGACGAGGAATTCAATTTTGATTTTGATATCCTCGATCCGACGAAGATATGGCCGGAAGAGATCATTCCGGTCAGAATCATAGGAAAAATGACGCTTAATCGCAATACGGATAATTTCTTTGCGGAGACGGAACAGATTGCATTCCATCCAGGTCATGTCGTGCCCGGCATCGATTTTACCAATGATCCGCTGCTGCAGGGACGTCTGTTCTCCTATACCGATACGCAGCTGTCCCGTCTGGGCGGGCCGAATTTCCATGAAATTCCGATTAATCGTCCGATTGCACCGGTTCATAACAACCAACGGGACGGAATGCACCGCATGACCATCAATAAGGGGCCGGTCAGCTATCATAAGAACGGCATTGCGGGCAACACGCCGAAGCCCGTTCCAGCCGAACGAGGCGGCTACGAGCATTATACCGAGAAGGTGGAGGGTCGCAAGGTGCAAGCCCGAAGCGACAGCTTCAAGGATCACTTCAGCCAGGCGGCTTTGTTCTGGAACAGCATGTCCGAGGTGGAGAAGCAGCATATCGTATCCGCATTCCAGTTCGAGCTTGGCAAAGTGCAGCGGAAGGAGATCCGCCAGCAGATCGTCGACCTGTTTGCGAATGTGGACAGCGAACTCGCGACAAGAATTTCGGAAGGGTTAGGAACCATTCCTCCCCAAACCAGGGGCTCCGCTTCCCAAGACTCCTCTCCGGCTCTCAGCATGATGAACACCGCGAAGCTCCCGTTAACGCGCAAGGTGGCTGTGCTTGCAGGCAATGGATTTACGGACGAGCTTCCGTTCGTGCTTGCGCAGCTTCAGCAAGCCGGCATCATCACCGAAGTGGTTAGCCCGAAGCTTGGCGTCATTGCAGGCAAATCCGGCGGAGAACTGGAAGTGAAACATTCGCTCCTGGGGGCGGATTCCGTGTTATTCGACGCGGTGCTTGTCGCGGGCGGGGCGCTAAGCGTGTCAGAGCTCCTGACGGAGCAGAAGGTGCTGGACTTCATCAAGGAAGCTTATCAGCATTTCAAACCGATCGCGGCCATCGCCGAAGGAATGAATCTGCTTCCGGCGGCGAGCGGTGAAGGGATCGTGGTCGCTCAAGAGAATGAGGATTCGAAGCTGTTCGGCCAAGCCTTCATTGATGCGATTGCGGCCCATCGCCATTGGTCCCGAACCATCTAAGAGGAATTGCCCTTGAATATATAGATCAGCTGCGCTATAATTCCCCTTAATCAATGGCTTAAAGTGAAGGGGATTATGACATGAACAGCATCAAATCGAATCAACTTCATCATCACAAGCAGCGTTAGCACGCCTGTAAATCTACAGGGCGGGCTAACGCTGTTCGCGTTGGCCTCCCTGCCGCATACCAAGCGCGCGGGACCATGAGGTCCGGCGCGTTTTTTATTTTCTCGGGACGAAAGGATGAGCAGCGATGCAGAACGTAAAAGGGACATATGATTATTTTGGACAGGAACAGGCTGTAAGGAGAAAGGTGCAATCGACGCTTCGCGAAGTGTTTGAATGTTACGATTACGCGGAGATGGAGTCAACCATCCTGAATGAATTGGAACTGCTGTCTTCCAAGTACGCTGGAGGAGAAGAAATACTTAAGGAGATGTATCAGCTGACGGATCAGGGAGCGCGACAGCTGGGGCTGCGCTACGACCTGACGATACCGTTCGCCAAGGTGATCGCGCTGAACCCAGGCATCAGCCAGCCATTCAAGCGATATGAGATGGGGAAGGTATTTCGGGACGGCCCTGTCAAAAGGGGCAGATTGCGGGAGTTTCTGCAGTGCGACGTCGATGTGGTGGGGGTTGCGGGTCCGGAAGCGGAAGCGGAGCTGATGCAGCTCGCAGTCGAGGTGTTCCGAAGACTTGAAATTCCGATCGTCCTCAGGTGGAACAATCGTGGCTTTCTGGGTGAACTCCTGGGAGCTATGGGCGTACCGGCCGACCTAAGTTCATCCGTCATGTTGACACTGGATAAGCTGGACAAGATCGGGAGGGAAGGGGTTCGGAAAGAGCTCGCGGATAAGGTGATTGATCCGGAAATTTGCCGCCGCGTCCTGAGCTTCGTAGATCTCAAGGAACCGACGTTTGAGCAGATTACCAGAACATACAACCTGGAGCCGGGGCGGGGCGCGCGCGAAGTTCAAATCCTGCAAAGCCTGCTGCAGCGTGTCGGTTTGCAGGACATCTGCGTATTTGATCCGTTTCTTTCCCGGGGTTTGTCGTTTTACACGGGAACCGTTTACGAAATTTACGACGCGTCCCATGCTTTTCGTTCAAGTCTGGGCGGCGGCGGCAGATATGACGCGATCATCGGGCAGCTTGTTGGACGGGAAGATATGGCATATCCGACGGTAGGGCTTTCGTTCGGCATGGAATCCATCATGGAGATGCTTCGGGACCGGGTGGTTGAAACGAACAGGCCACACGTTGTGGTTATCCCGATAGGAGAAGCTGTCCCGGAAGGATTGATGGCTGCTGCGGCACTTCGGAATCGCGGGATTCGTACCCGATTGGCTACCCAGCGGCGCAAATTGAAAAAGACCTTAGCCTCCGCTTCGGCGGAAGGCATCCCTTATGCCATTCTGATCGGCGAAGATGAAGCGGCGGCTGGCGTGCTTCGATTGAAGAACATGTCCGACGGCATGGAGCTTACTTTAAAATTGAAGGAAGCGGAGGAGTTCATAAGCCGGAACTTGATGGCTTGATATGAAACGAAGGGCTTCTGTTATGTAACAAGGATGTGCAGTTTAAGGCTAACGGTTTAGGGGAATGGAGCCGTTCTTTTTTGAATATAATGGATTTCTACCGAAAAGGTACTCGCGCTCGAAACGATCTCCAAGTAGAATAAACGTATTGGATTTTACCAAGGGGGGAGCGGATCGCAATGCTGTACGAACAATTTTTCATGCTGCACCGGAAGCTTGCTGTTAACGCTCCAGTCCATACCGCTACGGAAGTGACGCTTGAGCAGATTGCCGACACGCTTTATTGCACGACGCGCAACGCGAAGCTCGTTTTGCGCAAGCTCGAAGAGAAGGGCTGGATTCTATGGAAAGCCGGACGCGGGCGAGGAAACCGGTCCAAGCTGACCTTTCAAGCGGATCAAGCAGAGCTGCTTCAGGAAGCGGCACAGCAGCTCGCGGAGAAAGGGGAATACAAGCAAGCCTTTGAGCTGCTTCGTACCTACGGACAAGGCATTCGGACCAACGACTCCTACGTGGAGTGGATGAACGGGCATTTTGGCTTTTGCAAGGAGATGAAGGAAGGGGAGGAAGAAGCCAGGGATTCGCTGCGGCTGCCGGTTTATCGGCTGATCGAAACCTTGGACCCCGCCGAGTGCTATTACAGTTTTCAAGCTCATATGATCCAGCAAATATTCGATCGATTGGTGGTATACGATAAAGCAAAGGATCAATACATGCCTGTGATTGCGCATCATTGGGAGAGCAGCGAGGATGGAACGAGCTGGACGTTTCATCTTCGTAAAGGGATTCTGTTCCATGACGGCAAGGAATTAACGGCCGAGGACGTAAAATTCACGGTGGAGCGCTTGGGTCAGGATCGACGGAATGCTTGGATCGTGCGTGAACTGCACAGCGTAGAGGCGGTGTCGCCCCGCGAGGTCCGTTTTATCCTGAATAAGCCGAATCGGATTTTCATCCGGTTTCTCAGTTCCATATGCATGTCCATCGTGCCTAAACATCTGCTGATTCACGATGAAGAACAGTTCTGGAGGCTTCCTGTCGGAACGGGGCCCTTTCAGGTGGTTGAATGGGCCGAGGAAAGGCTGACCATTCACGCGAATGCCCACTATTATCAAGGGCGGCCGCATTTGGACAGCATCCAAATCATTATGATGCCGGAAGATGCCGAGCATTGCAACGTCAGTTGGGAGCGGCTGCTGCAGGATTCGGAGCAATTCGGTCATGGCGGCGACCATCATGCTGTGGATATCATAGAATCCTCCGAAGGCTGCACGACTTTGATTACATGGAATATGAAAAAACAGGGGCCGTTTCAATCCGTCGAATTTCGCCGCGCATTCAATCTGATCCGGAACCGTTCGGAGATGATCCGGGAGCTGGGCGACAATCGTCTTTATCCGGCCAGAGGGTTCATTGTGGATGAACAAGCGCCTTACCGCAAAGACCGTTATGATCCCGAGTTCGCCAAGTCGCTGCTGAGACAGTCGGGTTACGACGGTTCCCCCGTCATCATGGCAACGCTGGCCAATCATATCAAGGATGCCGAATGGATCCAGAATCAGTGTGCTTCCGTTGGGATTTCATTGATGATACGGGAGATACGTATGGATACCATGCTGCATCCCGACGTGGTGAACAGTATGGACTGCATTTTGCACGGCTTAGTTCTTCCGGGCGAAGAAGTATGCATCATCGAGAATTACGAGCAGGAGGGCAGCATTGTCAAAGAGTTCCTGGATCCGTCCCTGCAGGATTGGGTAAAAGAATGCATCGATGACGCGCTTGCCAGCGAACGGTGCGAGGAGCGGTTGAGCATTTTATCGAACATCGAGGAGAGGCTGCGGGAGGAAGCGCATGTATCATTCCTGATTCATACAAGATTCTTCGCAAGTTTGCATCCTTCTTACAAGGGAGTTGTCATTAATAATCTGGGATGGCTGGATTTTAAGCAGATCTGGCGGGCGTGATTCCCGTAAAAAAAGAGCAAGCGCGTACAACGGCGCTTGCTCTTTTGGCTTATAAGGTTTTTGAATGGGTTTTTCGTGATCTCCGCTTTCGAAAGAACCCGTAAAGCTTATCGATAAGTCGACGATTCCTCGCATTTAACTCCGATTCACCAACACCGATCTCATCATGAATAATGAATCTTCCTTGACGATCCAGTTCGTCCCAATGTGCTTGCCGATATTCATTTAGCTTCTCCAGCGTATATATATCGTTATTCATGGCAACCTCCCTATCAGACATTCAGGATTTCGTGGTAACTTACGTAGAATGTCTTGATAGTCTCATTATGGAGGTCAACCGAGCTTGTAAAAAGTGTAAACCTCGGCAGCCCAATTTCCCCTTTTCATGAACGGAAAGACTGCCGTAGGAACCAGATCACACTTTATTTTCTTTATGAGTGATGGCGCTGTTCTCAATCTGGATGGTTGAATGCTCGATGTGGAATCGACTTTCCAGAAGATCAATCGCTTGTTGAAGGATCTCATAACCAGTCACGTCATCCTTTACGACAAGATGGCAGCTCAAGGAGTCGAAATTGGACGTAATCGTCCAAATATGGAGATCATGGATGCCCGTGACTCCTGGAATGGACAGCAGGGATTTCGTTACCTCATCAGGGTTAATCGCTGCAGGTGCACCCTCCATCAGGATATGAACGGTATTCTGTATAATTCTCCAGGCGCTTTTCAGGATCAAGATCGAAACCAGAATGGAAATCATAGGATCTGCAATATACCATCCAAATGCAATCATGAGAATCCCGGCGACAATAGCACCTACGGAGCCAAGCGCATCGCCGATGACATGAAGGTAGGCGCTTCGCAGGTTCACATTGTTCTTCACATCGCCCATCCGCATCAAGAACCAGGCACTCAGAAGATTAGCCAACAAGCCGATGGATGCAATGAGCATCATGCTGCCGCTGGCAACCGCCGGCGGGTCATCAAAGCGTTGAATCGCCTCCCAGACGATAAAGCCGGCGATGACAAACAGAGCGACGCCATTTAATAGTGCTGCCAGTATTTCGAAACGGTAAAAGCCGTAGGTCTTGTTCGGCGATGAGGGCCTTGCGGCAAACCATAAAGCGATCAGACTAAGCAGCAAAGCGCTGGCATCGCTTAGCATATGGCCGGAATCGGATAACAGGGCCAGACTGTTGGTAAGCAAGCCTCCCACAAATTCTAGAATCATAATGCCGAGCGTGATGATCAGGGCGATGGCAAGACCTTTCTTATTCCCTGAGCGGGCGTGATCATGGTGACTGTGGTCATGACCGTGCTGGTGGTTGTGATGGTGCATAATCGAAAACTCCCTTCAGATAACCATAAGAATGTTGAACGAATGATTCAAAAAGCTGAGTAAATTTCAATATGAACATATGCTCATATACAATGTTATTTCAGACTTCTCCTATTGTCAAGTTTTTCCGAAAAGTTAGGTCATCAAAATTATTTTTCACTTGCTCATTTATCTAGTATGCTAAAAGGGTGGTTCATTCAATGTAAAGAGATTAGGCTTAAAATCAATGAAACAAGGGGAGTTATTGCGACATGGGAGAACAACGAAAATCGCTTGGCGAGTCTTACGGCGAAACGGCATACCCATTGATTGGCCATAGCCGCAGGAATGTTGAAGTGCTGCTCGAGGCATTTCGCAGCGCGGATGGGTCGCAGATGGGGGATACATACGGCAAGGGTGCCATCATCGAAGAGTTTCAGACGCGAATGGCAGAGGTTCTGGGTAAGGAATCGGCGGTATTCTTTCCCAGTGGAACGATGGCGCAGCAGATTGCTTTGCGGATCTGGTGCGATGATGCGGATCTGAAGCGAGTGGCGTATCACCCGCTTTGCCATTTGGAGATTCATGAGGAGGACGGGCTTAAAGAGCTGCATCATATCGAACCGATTCTGCTTGGCGATCAGGAGCGTTTGATTACGCTTGAGGACGTGCAGCGTTTGGATCGTGACATTGCATGTCTGCTTCTGGAATTGCCGCAGCGTGAAATCGGAGGGCAGCTGCCTGATTACGCGGAGTTGGAGGCCATTTCGGCCTATTGCCGTACTCAAGGCATCAAGCTGCATCTGGACGGGGCAAGATTGTTCGAGATTACACCGTATTATCAGAAAACGGCTGCAGAAATCTGTGCTCTTTTTGACAGCGTGTATGTATCTTTCTATAAAGGCATCGGCGGGATTGCCGGCGCCATTCTGGCCGGCGGGACCGATTTCACGGCAAAGTCCAAAGTGTGGAAGAGAAGGCATGGCGGCGATCTGGTCAGTCTTTACCCGTATATTATCAGCTCGGATTATTATTATGCGGAAAGAATAGGCAGCATGGGCCGGTATTACGAAGAAGCCAAAGAGCTCGCAGCGATGTTCGGCCAGTGCCGAGGCGTGAAGACGAAGCCTGCCGTGCCCGTATCGAATATGTTCCATGTGTACTTTGAAATGGACAAGGAACAGCTGGAACCGATCCTGATTGATGTGTACCGTGCGACGGGCGTCGGATTGGTCGCTTATCTGAACGAGGCAGGGGAAGCTCAGTGTTATTCGGAAGTCAACATCGGAGAGAGGTACGGCAAGACGCCAAAAGAGAGCATTCACGAAGCCTTCCGAATGTTGAACGAAAAATTGCAGGAAGCTGCAGGCATATAACAACAAAAAGGACCTGATTCAGGTCCTTTTTACGTGGCGCATTCAGCTTATCAGCCCCATATAGACCAGTTCCGATGGATTGGCTGGATGCTGAGCGAGGCCGATGGTATCACCGGCTCTCGGAATTTGCAGTTTCGATACGAGCGTTTCCAGCGTTTTGGTATATTGCTTTCCTCCGTTCTCTGTGACATCCAGTTCAAGGATGACGACCGGATCAAAATTGATCAGCTTTCCGGTATCCCGTACGGATCGTACGTGGGCGGTCGCCGTTAACGAAAGGGCGCCGGTCGCTGCCATCTGTGCCTGTTTCGCTTGCTCCAGACTTTGATTGATGGCGTGTCGATGTTCTTTCGGCACTAAGCCCTTCATCATCATACCCGTCAAACCTTTGTTCATCATTTGATCTGCTTTCTCCAGCGCATCCTGCGGACTTTTCTTTTTGCTAAACCATCCCATAATCGAGCACCTCGCTTAGAAGAATTATTTATAATTCAATGTTAGCCTCGGGGAGCTGTGGCGACAATGGTTTGGCAAGGAAACAAAACTTCGGGCAATATGATGGAATGAACTTGATCGTTTCGGAGAAACTTTTGCGGTATTCATAGGGTTCAATCAGGTTGATTCGGTTGCAAAGCAAATGAACGGTAAGTCATGACGAAAGTTTTGCGAATGAAGGTGGTCGTTTCGACCTTCTAACGCATGAATTATTTGTTTCGAAGCAGGTAGACCAGCTTTTTATAATAAACGGTGGACTCCTTGTATTTCCTTGATTCCTCCGATACGGCCGCCAATGCTTCATATAAAGATTCTAGTCGCATGGTGAGCTGAGCGGATTCGTAATACGGCAGGCATTTCAGGGCATACTCCATAAATTCTTCATGGTGTCCATGAGCCAAAGCGAGCTGGCATTGATAAAAAAATGCGGACATCTCTTGATCCGTTGTCAGCTCTAACGATTTGAGCTCTTGTATGTACTGGGTTAATAGCCCCCATTGTTTTTGAGCCGCAGCCGACTCGCAGCGGTAAATCAATAGGATCGGACGGAATTGCTCCCGTACCTCCGCCGATTCCCGTTCGAGAAGTTCCGCAAAGCGCCGGATTTCTTCCTCCGCTTTTTCATGCTCTCCCTGCATCGTCAGCATGATGATCCGGTTGTTCATGATGGTGGATAACATATTCCCCTGGTTTACCGCATACACCAGATTGGCTTCCGCCATCGAGAGGGTGACCAGCGCTTCCTGATACAATCCCATCGAGTAACAATAACCGCTGTAAGCGATGTACAGATCGGTCAAGCGGTGAAATAGCCGTTCTTCATAAACGCGTCGCATCGTTCCATCAAACACCTGCTTGGCCTGGTCGTATAACTTCAAAAAAATGCTGGCCTCCATCTTGAAGTTTTGCGTAGTCAGCCATAAATCGGTCCCTTCCCGCACATATTCGCTTAACCGGTTCGCGTGGCTTAAAGCCTCATGATAACGGTTTTTGGACCGGTAGAATTGGATTTTGTAGAAAAGCATCGCTTTCTTCGCAGGCAGCGGGAGCTCGGCATCATCGGGGCGCCCATACTTCTCGAGGTAAAAATTCAGGTAGTTCTGGTGCAGGTAATCATGGGATACCGCATCATTCACTTGTTGGTAATAGATGGATTTCATCAAAGCTACGGTGAGCTCCACCGTTAAACAGTCATGGCGATCCGGTAGATCGTGGATACGCTCTTCTGATAGAAGCGAAGCCGCTTGGGAAAGCTCTTCAAAAATGCGATTTGCGGTCTCCAGCGTATCTTGATCGGTGTTTCCAGCCTCCAACAAGTAGGTAGGAGGCACTTGAAGGCGCTGAGCCAGATGCCCGGCAAGATCTTCGGGCAAAGGATATCGTTCGGCAAGGATGTTCGCAAAGTGGGCGGTGGTCACGAATCCTTCAACCAGCTCTTTGCGGGATATTCCTTTCTTCTTGCACAAGTAGTCAATGCGTTCTTTTAACACGGTACAGGCTCCTTAATCACGGAATTGTTGGGAAGAGTATACCATGCTCGGCGTCCGCCGGCCGGAATGAACGTTTAAATGAGGAGAAAGGTCCTAGTATTAAGATTCTGAAATAAAACGTGCTTTGGCCCCAGCCTGGGGATTAACAGAATTTATGGCCTGTAACGATCAATCGGTGCTTGACCGGAAGAGTGTATGCGGGTGCGTAAAAGCGGGGAAATATCTAAAGGTTGTTGGTGACCATGATTTGAGTTTTGGGACCGTTTAAGCGCCTTGAGTAACGTTAGCGCAGCAATGTTCTAAACAGGTCGCGCGTTTAAGGCTAACCCATGGTCAAGCACCGATGGCTAGGCTGAGGCGCAAATCCTCCAGCTAAACTCTTGTTATTCGCAAGCTGATGTTTTATATTGACATAAGAGTAGGTCAAAAATAAAAGAGGTGAACGGACGAGATGACTCCACGCACGAAGGAACAAAACGAAGAGATCCGGCTGCGGCGTCTGGCGCAAATCCGTAAAGCCGCTGCCGATGTGTTTTTGAATAAAGGGCCTTTACTGGAAATCCGCGATGTGGCTGCGCAGGCGGAACTCGGCTATGGAACGGTATACCATTATTACAGCAATAAGGGCGATTTGCTCCACGATCTCCTGTGGGACGCATTGGAGCGGACCGGGGAATGGCTGGAGGTCCCGCTGAACGCCCCTCCGAAGGTCTTGTGCGCATCGGCTTCGGGAGAGGCGCCTGCGGGCTGGCCTTTGGCTACGGCGGCTGACATCGGTAACTCGGCTGCCGCGGATTCCCGCAGCACAAGCCTCGAAACGGCCGCTGGCGCAGAGCTAAGCCCCGTCGCCGCCGCCGGCGTCCGGCTGCTGCAGTTTTGGGCGGAGGATCACGCCCTATTCCTGCTGCATAAGCTGGCCGGTGAGGGCTTTGCCGCGCTGCCTGAAGCGCGCTCGGCCCCGCTCACGGCCGCCTTTCGCCGGGAGGTGCTCGCGCCGATTGCCGCGCTGCTGGAAAGCGAGCGTGCGGCGAACGAGGCAGCCGCTGCCGTAGCAAACGCGGCGGAGCCGCCGTATCGGCTGCAGCGCGCGGAAATGCTGCTGGCCGCCTTGGTCGGCTGCGCCTCGCTCTCGCTTCGACGAGGAATGCTGCACGAGGAGGCCAGGGATATCGTGCGGTTTTTAAAACTATAGAGCTGATAAGGAGCGAATAAACATAGATGATCATTTTAAAATCACCTAGGGAAATCGAAGAGATGAAGCCGGCGAGCCAAATCGTTGCGGACTGCTACCGCGAGGTGGCCAAACTGATCGAGCCCGGGATCACCACCCGGGAGATCAATGACTTTGTTGCCAGACACATCACCAAACTGGGCGGCAAGCAGTTTACGAAAGGGTACAACGGCTTCCCCGCCGAAACCTGCACATCGGTCAACGATGTGGTAGCCCACGGCATTCCTTCGAACCGGGCGCTGATGGATGGCGACTTGCTGAAGCTCGACATCGTCGTGGAATACGGCGGATGGTTCGGCGATTCGTGCTGGTGCTATCCGGTGGGCAATATCCGGCCGGAGGCGCAAAAAATAATGAAGGTGGCAAAGGAATGCCTGGATCTGGGGATCGCCCGGGCACTCCCCGGGGGCCGGCTTGGCGATATAACGTCGGCGATTCAACAACATGCGGAAGCGAACGGGTTCTCGGTCGTACGCGATCTGCTGGCGCACGGGATCGGACGGAGTCTGCACGAGGAGCCGAACTACGAGCATGTCGGCGTAGCCGGCAAAGGCATTCGGTTAAAGGAAGGCATGGTGTTTACGATTGAACCGATGATCAACGAAGGTACGTTCCGTATCACGATCGACGACGATCAGTGGACGGCGAGAACGGCCGACGGCAAGCTGTCGGCGCAATATGAGCATACGATCGCTATTACGTCGGACGGACCGCTGATTTTAACGGCCCAGTAAGCTTTTTTTACATTCGTTTGTCTACTAGGTTGCTGGGTAGGTGTGGGATCGGGAGAACTCGTCATCTCGTTATTTGAACCTGACACAAGGGAAATCGAATTTGTTACAATAGAGGGAAGGGAATGCTTTGTATCATCCAATCGGGCGAGGTGAAAATGATGATGGCTCACGTTAGGAGCACGACCGTTCAAGTGGTTAAATCAGGCTCCGGGCAAAGCTGCACGGAAATAACGGGCAGAGAAATTGTTCGGAGCCTACTTCCAACATGAATTAGCCGCTGTTATATTTCATGTGCAGGCTTTGCTCACTATTTACACGATTCCATGTAGATAGGGGCAAGGAGTATGAAATACGAAAAAGCACAACATATTTTGCCGGAACACGTAATCAAAACCATTCAGCAGTATATTGATGGAAGTTATATTTATATTCCCAGAAAGTCGGAGAACCGCAAGGGCTGGGGAGAACAAACCGGAGCCAAGCGAGATCTGGACGAGCGGAATCGGAACATTTTCAAGTGTCATATGAAGGGTGATTCCATTCGTACCTTGTCTGAACGTTATTATTTAACGGAGCAATCGATACGAAGAATTATTCGGGCCGAACGAAGGAGAAGTTAGAATGCAGCGATATTTGAAGGATCGGTGGCGATCTTCAGATATCGCTTTTTTTGGGTGTTTGATCCTGTTTAAGGCAGAATCAAACATAAACTTGAGAACCACGCATGAAGGAAGTAAGTTTAGAAGAGATATTCTAGACGAAGGAAGTGCTATAACGGTTATGACGCAAAACATTTATGATGATGAAGGATTCTTTCAGGGTTACAGCCAATTAAGTCGTTCCGTTCATGGCTTGGACGGCGCTCCCGAGTGGGAAACGCTGCGATCGATGCTGCCGGATCTGAGCGGTGCCAGCGTTCTTGATTTAGGCTGCGGGTTCGGCTGGTTCAGCCGATGGGCGAGGGAGCATGGCGGCGCCGAAAAAGTGATTGGGGTTGACGTGTCCGAGAATATGCTGGCACGGGGGAAGGCCGAAACGCAGGACTCCAACATTAGCTATATCAAAGCGGATCTGGAGACTTTGGAGCTGGATTCTGAAACGTATGATCTGGTGTATAGCTCGCTCGCTTTTCATTATATTGAAAACTTGCAGGGCCTCTTAAAGGAAGTGCATCGTTCACTTAAACCCGGGGGAAGCCTGGTATGCTCCGTCGAGCATCCGATATACACGGCTTCAAGCCGTCCCGAATGGATTCAGCATCCTAGCGGGCATCAAACTTGGCCGGTTGATCATTACCAGCAAGAAGGACCGCGTACAACGAATTGGCTTGCAGAAGGCGTAATTAAGCAGCACCGGACGATGGGCACCTATCTCAATATGTTGATCGGGCTTGGCTTTACCATAACTCATGTTGAGGACTGGGGTCCTTCTGAGGCACAATTGGCGGCACATCCCGAATGGGAGGAAGAAGGTCACCGTCCGATGTTTATGCTGATGTCGGCCAGAAAGTAGCAGAGACCGAGTTTTTTGCTTAGCAACAGGTTATTTGTGGTAAAAATCGGGCAGCGGCCGGGACATTCGTCTTGGCCGTTTTGATTTCATGCATCAATTGCTGCGGAATGATTTACCAAGTTAAGGAAAAGCATTAAAATAGAGGTTGACGGTACTCACCATACCAATACATAACAGCGAGGTAACCCTATGGACATTACATTGAAAGTTTTGGATAACGCAGACCTTAAACGTATTTGGAAAGAAACATTTGAACAGCAAAAGATACAAAGATCGGATGAGTATTATGATCGTTGTGAATTTGAAAACCAAATCGGCATACGCATCACGTTGTTGGCTTTTGTACAGGGTGAGCTGGCCGGCGTATCGCATTTGAAATATGAGTCGGCTTATCCGTATTTTCGGGATCAGAACATTCCGGAAATCAATGATCTGAACGTGTTTCCCGAGTATCGGAGAAACGGGATCGCCAATCGGATCATAGAAGAATTCGAGATCATCGTGAGCAAGAAACTGCCGCGTATCGGCATCGGGGTGGGATTATACAGAGACTATGGAGCGGCTCAAAGAATATATGTACGGCGCGGTTATATTCCGGACGGCAACGGGATCATGTACAACAACGAACCTGTGGTGCCGGGCGACATGGTATGCGCGGATGATGATCTGAACTTGTATTTGATTAAAGAGCTGATTTCATAAAGCGGCCTGCCGCATATCGGTTACAGTTGAATGCGTGCAAGGAGAGTGGATATGAACTTCATCATTCGATTAAATATGGCGGCTGCTTTGTATGCGCTGTTCCCTTTTGCCGGGATTGAACTGATGGTCAACGTGTACCGGATTGGCAGATTGACAGGGTGGGACCTGGATCACGTGAATGCGCTGACCTTAGTCTATTGCGTTGCTGGATTCATTCTGTCGGGTTGGGGGGTTCCGAAGCTGGTCCGATATTGGTTAAACGGTCGCAAAGCAAGTTTTTTTGCTCTAATTTTATGGATTCCCTATTTCATGATGCTGGTATACATTACGGCTGCATGGTTCCCGATCACGAATCCGGCCGACAAACCCACCCCTGTAACAGGACTCATTGCCATAGCGGGATTGGCGCTTTACCCATTCTACTTAGCGGTTCTTCATCTGTTTGGCATTGCGTCAATTTCTGGGGATCCGGGAGAAGATCCGATCACATGAGCGATCCGGGATATACGGGAAATGAAGGATTAGCAGTAGAGTCGTCATGAAGAGGGCTAGAACAGGAGATAAGGAGACAGAACCATGAGTACAGGGTTTTCCCATTGCTTGCAAATCTTTCCGACATCTGATATCAAGAGGACAAGTCAGTTTTATGAGGAAATCGGGTTCCGTGCCGTGAACTATCTTGATGCAGACGAACCGCATGTGTGCCTATACAGGGACTCCATTGAAATCGTATTAACGATGACAGACGTGGAGGTCGTGCCGAATCGAATCCGTTACGGTTACGGGTACGATGCCTATTTTGTTGCGGATGGACAACAAGAGATCGAGCAGGAGCTCATGGAATTGAACGTGAAGATTGTCAGACCGTTAACCATAACGGATTATAACAATCATGAGCTTGTGTTTGAGGATGTGGACGGGCGCTGGATCGCCGTTGGCAACAAACAATAAACGCTGAAGGATGTAAGTGAGGGACTGCATATGGTTGAAATTCTAGTCGTCAGACATGGACAGTCGGAAGCGGATATTCTGAATCGATGTGAAGGATGGGCAGATTATGCTTTAACAGACCTCGGTCAACAGCAAGCACGGCTGCTGGCGGATTGGATTCATCGTGTTTATGCGTTGGATGCGATTTTTTCCAGCACGCTTCAGCGGGCCAAGCAGACCGCTATCATGATCGCCGAAACGACAAAAGTTCCCGTCACCTATGATCCTGATTTGATCGAGCAAAATAATGGGGTTATCGCGGGGATGCTGAGAGAAGAGGCTTTGATAAAGTACCCTCTGCCCCTGGGCGGAAGGAAACGGCATGATGCTATTGATGGTGGGGAATCTGAAGTACAGCTCAGAGCAAGGGCCGAGCAATTCATGTCCAAGCTGTTTACTACCTTCGATAACGAACGTGAGTTGAAAAGCGTCTGCATTGTTTCTCACGGCGGGATGATCTCGATGTTATTTCGGAGCTTCTTGAATCTTCCTTATCATACCGACATTCATATTCCGACAGGTGATACGGGTCTTCATCTGTGGAAATATGACCCGGCAAGCGGGAGAAAGGTTATTGCGGTTACGAATTTGCAGGAGCATCTGAACGTCGAACAATGAGCTCGGTGATTACAATGTCTATATTGTATATTCCAAAATGGTGATGAATCGGAACCTGAGGAAGGTTAGTGGATTGATGATATCTAGGAGCATCTATATGAAATCTGCCGTGTGACTTATTAGTCCCGTTACAGCTTTGATGCTGTTTCGGGATTTTTTATAGGTTTTTAACAAAGTTCTACATCATCTTAAATATTATTCACAGTTCAGAGAAACTTTTTTACCAAAATTTACGTCTAATAGTATGACCTCATTAAAATATCAAAAAGGATTAGAAGGAGTTATGTAATGAAACTGAAGAAACGATCATTGCTAACCGTATTGGCTGTTGCCCAACTGGCCGCAGCTTATCCGGCGAGCGCGGATGCCAATGCCGCAGACCCAACGCAACCGTCAGTCACCCAAGAAGTGTATGAGCAAAATTCAGCGGCAACGAAATCACTGAAATCCGGGGGTACAGACGCTACAGGCGCTGTTCAAGAGTCATCCGATACGACAGAGACAGAAGGAACTCAAGCGCCGGATGAAGCAGGAACCAACGAAACAGGTACAACCGAAACAGGAACGACCGAAGTGCCGGGGACGGAAACCGGTGAAGTGCAAGAACCGGGAACGACTACGGAAGGGCAGAACAACCAGAATAACACGCCATCCGTGACGGGCAAGGAACTTATTCTTTATTTTAATAGCACGAAGATGGTCCAAGACGGCGTTACCTACAATGCACCGCAGCCGATGCAAGTCAAGAAGGGAGTATCCTATGTTCCCATTCGTGCCCTTGTGGATCGTGTAGGCTTCAAGGTCACTTACGATAAGAAGACCAAAGAAACGATTATTACCAAAGGAAGCAATGAGCTCCGCTTCAAAACGGACAGCAGCAAGTATACCGTCAACGGCGTGACCAAAACGATGAAAGGCACCTCTTACCAAACCAAGAGCACCTTCATGGTTCCGCTGACAGCCATCACGCAAGCGCTGGACATTCAATATAAAGTGGACAATGTTGGCAAGCGTGTTATCATGAGTCTGGAAAGCAAGCCGGTTGCGAAGTTTACGGTAGGCCCTAAAGAGATCTTTGCAGGGCAGACTACAGTTACCTATACACCTCAGGTTGAGAATGTGCAAGGTGAAATCATCGACGAACGTTGGGAAGGCAAGCAAGATATATTTGATGCGCCAGGTCAATACATAGTCACTTACTCGGTTCAGGATTCGACGGGAGCTTGGAGTGAACCATACAGCCAATCGATTACGGTCGTTCAGCCGAACCTTCCGCCTGTAGCCATGTTCGAAACCGACAAGATGGAGTATAAAATGGGTGAGCTGATCACCTATACGGATCAAAGCTACGACGACCAGGACAAGAACGAGGACCTGACGTACAAGTGGGAGAACAAAGAGTATGCCTTCTTCTCGCCTGGCGTGTACACCATCAAGTTGACCGTCACCGATAAGAAGGGACTTAGCTCCTCTTACGAGACGACTATCAACGTAACGAACGAGACGTTGTATGAGCAAGACGATTTCAATATGCTCTTCATTCCGGAAGGAGAGAAATTCTCGTTCCTCGGCAACGTCACTTCGCGTCCGAAAATCAATTATGATTTTTACGACGAGCCGAGCACGCTGATCCGCAGCAACAGCCCTGAAACCGTAAACAGCGAGGGCATCGTGTATCAAGAGACAGCGGTAGGCGACATGCGCTTCATGATTCACCACGTGAACAATCTGAACAAAAATGTGAAGATGTACGTGATTGCAACTAACAAGAACACTACCCCGGTAACGCTCAGACAAGATTACCTGGGATTTGCAGGTCCATCGCCGATTGCGACGGCAGCAGGCAAAAAGTCCGTGCTGAACTATTTCCAATCCATGCAAGACGGTTCGAAGCGAACTTCCGTAACGCTTGCACCTGGCGAACAGAAGCTGGTCATGACGGAGCTGAGCGAGATACGAATGAAGCAGGGGCATGTCATTTCCCTGTACTCGGATATGTATAGCGACCTTCCGATCCAGTTTGACGTCGTGATGATTGACGAAAAATCCGATCCATTAAAGGTGCTGAGCACGCTGCCGATCCTGGATCGCGATGGCGTTCATAACCGCGGCACCTATCCGGATTCGACGCGGATCATTCGTTATTCCGAGCTGGTGGGGGCAGAATCCCAGCGTCTCGTTCTTGGAGACAACCAGGATGACCCTAACCTGCAAGGCATGGATCCTATGGTCGGAGATATTACGCACAATACCGGCAACTTCGGCGTCCTGTATAAAATCACGCTGGATCGCGTAGCACCGAATACTCTGATCTCGTTTAACCCGCGGGGCGGCAAGTACTCGGGTTATGCCATGATGAATGGAACGATCGTACCGATTTATTCCTTGGGCCAGGTATCCCCAGGAGAGCAAGCGGTTCTCTACCGTACGGGCGATTACGAGCAAAAGGTTGAAATCATGCTGACGGCTGCGCCGGGAAGCAATTTGCCGGTAAACCTGCTGTTTACCCAATTGCCGGAAGTGATTCATTAAGATTGGAAGGATAAAGGCTTTGCAACTTGAGCTTCTGCTTGAGGAGCGAAGCCTTTTCTTTTGAGCGTATCCCGTCGACGAGACGCGCTGAGTTGAGTTCAAAGGTACATAAGCAGGCGGGAGCATGGATTGTCATTCTCTATTTTTTAAGAGCGTGATGATTTATAATAGGGACACAACGCAATATGAGCGTTCAACACGGCCTTTTTCTCTGATGCGTGAAAGTCGTACGGGATTTTAAATGTAATCGTTGAGCTTGCTGACTGATATATAAAACTTTGGAGTGATGGCTTGTGGTTAAAGCGGTGGATGTACCCTCCTGAAATAGAACGATTTTATTTTAGGAGGGCAAAAAAATGAATTTCCATACCATTGATATTGAGCGGTGGAACAGACTGCCGTATTTCGAGCATTACACAAACGTAAATCAATGCACCTACAGCATGACTCTAGACACGGATATCACGCTGTTGCTTCAAGCGCTGAAGATTCGGGGGTATAAGCTTTACCCGGCTTTTATTTACATGGTGACCCGGGTTGTCAATGAACGCGCAGAATTCAAAACCTCGTATAGCCCAGAGGGGCAGCTGGGGTACTGGGATTCCATGACGCCAAGTTATACTTTTTTTCACAAGGATGATCATACCTTCTCCTGTTTATGGACTGAATTTGTGAACGATTTTGATCGATTCCATGATCTATATGAGCAGGACATGGAACGTTATCGGGATGTCAAAGGGATCTTCGTTAAGGAGAATCCACCACCCAATACGTTTCCCATATCCATGATCCCCTGGGCAAGGTTTAGCGGGTTCAATCTGAATATTGCCAATGATAAAGAATATTTGCTGCCGATCATCACGGGCGGCAAATACGCCGAGCAGGGAGGGCGTATGCTGCTGCCGGTTTCAATGCAGGTGCACCATGCGGTGTGTGATGGTTACCATGCCAGCATGTTCTTTCAAGCTTTGCAAAAAATGGCGGATTCCTGTGAGGACTGGCTAAAATAATGGGATGTTCGATGAATGCTCAACTCGAAGTATATTAACGGGAAATGGTGCATTCATGGCATCATGAAAAAGGAGAGACGGCTGCTGCGCAGTCGTCTTTTTTTATCTAATCTAATCACACCTTTAAGCTCGACAACTCGATGCTCCAAAAAATCCTCATTGAATCTTCACAAGTTTTGGTTAATGACATACAACCTTGGTACAAGGTAATCCTATAATCGCTAACACCGAAAGGAGAATGTTGTATGTCACACGAATCATTTCAAAAATGCATCGAGGAATGCTTGCGCTGTATGGTGGCTTGTAACCATTGTTACACCGCATGTTTGGAGGAGCAGGATGTTGCGATGATGAAGGAATGCATACGATTGGATCGACAGTGCGCGGATATATGTAATTTCGCGGCTCAGGCCATGTCCACGAACAGCATGTATGCCAGAGAAATATGCAGGATCTGTGCCGATGTTTGTGAAGCTTGCGGAAACGAGTGCAAGAAGCATGATGCTAAGCACTGTCAGGAATGTGCGGAAGCCTGCTTCAGATGTGCGAAGGCATGCCGGGAGATGGCGGCTTAAGCAGGGGATCGATCGAGCAGATGGACGATTCGGAGGCTCGCTATATGCTGGAATGGTCCTGAAATTGGATACATGTAGACTAAGTGGGCAGATGTAGAATGAGGGGGCACCGCTGCCTGCTGGAGTGAGACTGTTATGGTGATTGTGAGGACAGCTAATGGGTGAGTCGGTAATACGTCGCAACCCCTATATTGGTGAAATCAGCCGAATAGGGAGATTGTGTGGACAGAGGATCCGCTATTTGCTGGTATCGGTACGATATTGGACACATATACACAGACGGAGGCTCTGCTACAGACTGAAAGTTGCCCCAAATGGAGTCGATGAGGACAGAGGATCCGTTATTACGCCGAAATGGAGTCCATCAGGGCAGAGGATACGCTATTTCGCCGAAATGGGCCTATTATGGTGATCAAGCGGACACAAGATCCGTTATTGCACCATAATCACGGACGAATCCACGCTAAATCCGACAATAGCGGATCTCAAGTCCGCATAATGCCATGAAATAGGTAAAAACAAAGGAATAGCGGAACCAGTGTCCTCTAATATCGGCAAGTCCAAGGGGTTTAACAAAGCTGTATCTATGGCGTTATCCTACTTAGGCAATCGGTAATGCGACGCAACCCCTGGTGTTTTTTTCGGTGAAATCAGCCGAATAAGGAGACGATGAGGACAGAGGATCCGCTATTTCGCCGAAATGGGCCTATTATGGTGATCAAGCGGACACAGGATCCGTTATTGCACCATAATCACGGACGAATCCACGCTAAATCCGACAATAGCGGATCTCTTGTCCGCATAATGCCATGAAATAGGTAAAAACAAAGGAATAGCGGAACCAGTGTCCTCTAATATCGGCAAGTCCAAGGGGTTTAACAAAGCTGTATCTATGGCGTTATCCTACTTAGGCAATCGGTAATGCGACGCAACCCCTGGTGTTTTTTTCGGTGAAATCAGCCGAATAAGGAGATTGTGAGGACAGCGGATTCGCTATTTGCTCGAATCGGCATGATATTGGACTCATGCCGATTCCTGCTGAACTGAATAACAGCATAACAAAAAGCTTACGCCGTTACATAACGGGTAAGCTTTTTGAATTCCAAATAGGCTTTGGATTTGGTTGACCATCGAATGAATACGAGTTTACTGTGCCGCTTTAGTGATAAGGTATCTGTTATAGCGAGAATGACCGATTTCCGCCGTACAAAAAAATCCCTCTCATCTGATCATGAGAAGGATTAAAATATTTCTATGAAGCTTTAACCGATGTCAGGAGCGTTAACTCCGATTGCTCTTGGTCGAGCTGATGGCAGCGGGAAGTTATGGCAAAAGCTCCGATAGCGAATGCAACTGCGGCCCACGGCAGGTAGGCCAGGCCAATGCTGTCCACGACCAGGCTGCCCAGAAGGGAGCCGAGCGCAATTCCCATGTTGGATGCAACCGGCATGAGCGTGGAAGCGAAGTCCTTGGAGCCGGGCGAAGATTCATCTGCCAAGTCAATCAGGTATAACTGAACGGCGGTACTGAGTGCAAAGGAGAAGCAGGCGACCAGCATCAAGGATGCCAATGCCATCCACGGGAGCGATAGGGTGAGGGCCAGAGCCGTCATAATCATCGCTTGGATGGTGAAAATCACTTTCAATTTAACCCTGGAATTGCCTTGCGCTACCTTGGCGCCAAGCCAGTTGCTTAGAATCGTGAAAGCGCCGTAAGCCAGCAGGACGGTGCTGATCCATTGCTGCGGTATCCCCAGCACGTTCTCTAACAGCGGCGTGATGTACGTGTATACGATAAATACGGAGCCTACGCCGAAAACCGGAATGAAGAATGCAAGACGAATCCGTTGATTTTTGAACAAGGCAAATTGCTGCTTCATGGAGCTTACGCTAATCGTATTGCTCTTGGGCATAACGGCCAACATGAACGCAAGCGGGATGATCCCCACAAGTGAAGTGACGATAAAAGCGGTTTGCCATCCAGCCATTTGGCCGATCTGCGTCCCGACGGGAACGCCCAGGACATTCGCTATGGAAAAACCTCCAATGATCCAGGCAACCGCGCCAGCCCTGCGGGAAGCGCTCATATGCTCGCTGGTTGCGGCAATGGCCAGCGACAAGGTCAATCCGCACAGAATGGCGGTGATGATGCGAATGAACAGCATGACAGGATACGTGGTGGCGAAGATGGTCAAGTAATTAAACACCAACACCGCAATGTACGCTGACAGGATGGTAACATGCCGTGGAATGCGTCCGAGCAGCGTCACTGCAAAAGGCGTTCCGAGCGCATAAGCGATAGCAAAGCAGGATACGAGGACACCTGCAGCCGCAAGCGAAATGCTGAGAGTTGCGCTAATGTCCTTCAATAATCCAACAATGACATATTCGGTGGTACCCAGCACAAAGGCTGCAAACGTAAACGCGATAATAAAAATGGTTTCTCTCAATCTGGTCATGGTTGTCTCTTCTCCTGGTTTCTCTTTTTGTATGGTTCGATCTTACGTTATGAAAGGCTTTTCAAGTCAAGCCCCAGATCTTAATTCCAAGAGAAGCTCAGCCGGCATCATGCTATAATATAGGAAAAAAAGTGGAGTGGGTGAATACCATGCCGAATCAAACTTCAAAGCGATCATGGCGTGCAGACAAATTATCACAGATCGGTTCTTCGATATTTGCCGAGGTCAGCGAATGGAAACAAGAAGCTGCCCAGGCGGGAAGACATATCATCGATTTGAGTATTGGCAGTCCTGACCGTGGTCCTTCTGAGGATATACGCGAGATCCTGAGCCAAGAAGCGCTGAAAGAAGATAACTATACATATCCGGGCACCAGAGGAACCATGGAATTCCGAGAGCAGTCGGCAGCATGGATGAAGCACCGCTTCGGCGTGAACGTCGATCCCGATACGGAAATACTGGCCTTAATGGGCTCTCAGGACGGATTATCGCATCTGGCTCAAGCCATATGCAATCCGGGGGATTTGGCTATTGTTCCGAATCCGGGATATCCGATTTATGCCGGAGCCCTTGCGATCGCAGGGGTAACGCCTTGGTATTTGCCACTGAAAGAAGAGCGGGGGTTCGTGCCCGATCTGGACAGCATACCGGAGGAGATTTGGATGAAAGCGACCTTCATCCTGCTGAATTTTCCGGGGAATCCGATTGCGGTTCAGGCCGATCTTGCTTTTTTTGAAAAGTTGGTCGGTTTGGCGAAAAAATGGGACGTGCTCATCGTCCATGACCTGGCCTATTCCGAAATGGGCTTTGACGGTTATCGTCCGATAAGCGTACTGCAGGCTCCAGGCGCCATCGACATCGCGGTGGAGTTTCATTCCTTCTCCAAAAGCTTTAATATGGCAGGCTGTCGCATCGGTTTTCTTGCCGGTCATGTGGAAGCTGTCGGCGCGCTGCGGGAATACAAAAGCAACATCGATTTCGGCGTGTTCAAGCCGGTTCAGACAGCGGCGGTCCATGCATTGCGTCAAGCCATGGCTGCTTCCAACGAGGAACGAGGTGTTGCTTCGCTGTATGAACAGCGCCGTGATGTCCTCGCAGCTTCCTTGGCCGAAGCGGGGTGGGACGTCCCTAAACCGCAGGCCACGATGTTTCTATGGGCGCGGCTGCCTGTAGCTTTTCGCGAGGAAGCATGGAGTTCGCGGCGGTTCGCCCGCGAATTGCTGTTGAATACAGGCGTGGCGGTTATTCCAGGGGATGCTTTTGGCTCTGAAGGTGAAGGCTACGTGCGAATCGCGCTGGTCCAGGAAGAGGAAGCGCTGCGCGAGGCGGCGGTGCGCATAGGGAAATTTATTGGAGGTGTTTCGCCGTAAATGAAATGGCTTGGAGTCGGCTTCGCCATGTTTCTGACGCTGGCGCTGTTCCCTCAGAGTGCGGGCGAACTCGTTCATCACCAGGCATCGTACATAGAGGAAGTTGAGGGTGCTGACAGCAACACGCCTTTTACGGTGCAATATATAGACTTGGATAAGTACCAAAGCGTCAATGCGTACGAAAACACGTTTACCACCATGCCGGAGCAGGGCAGCAAATTAACCGTTAAGGTTCATAACAAGAACAGCACGGGCCACGTGATGCTGAAGGTCTACCGGGGAACGGAGGAATTCGGATACGCGGATGTCAAAGCCGGCACGGAGGGAACCCGGACATTCGCCATGCATGACGGGCGTGGAGTAACGGGGGATTGGAAGGTTTACATTACGTCGCGAAACGGTCAAATTATGAACCTGCAGATTCAAGCAGGACAGCATGATTGATAGACGCTAAGACTACATTTTTCCATTCAAGTTGTTTGCTAATTCAAGCATAATTAAGGGTGAGCACTTTGCGGAATTTTATGCCTGTACAAGCACCGGCCATAGAGATTCAATCTTCTGCTTCAGATTATGCCTATACGGAGTATAGGCCGTGCCAGCCATTGATGCCATATGTAGCCTGTTATTGGAGCTTGGAATACCGAGTCACGTCCATTCAAGCTCCGCTCCATCGCATCCTTCCCGACGGTTGCGTGGATATCATATTTAATATGAAGGCACGGACCGCCTCGGCCACCGGCTTCGTTACGGGTCTGATGTCCCGTTATGAAGCGGCGATACTCACGCAGGAGCAGTCTCTGTTCGGTATTCGCTTCTATGCGGAAACCGTTCGTCCGTTCATCCAATTTCCCGCTTCCGAATTTCGGGAGGGTCCCATCCTCTTGGATGAAGCGTGGGGGGCAGAAGTGAATCACTTGAACGAAGAAATGGTGACAGCTCTTGATTCCGCCCGACGCATCGAGCTGATCGAGACGTTTTTATTCAACGCGTTAAGACGGAGTAACATACGTTCTGAGCCGCTGGTGGAGCAAGGCATGCAGCATTTATACGCCTCCAAGGGGAGAATAACGATTCATGCCCTGGCCGAAAAAATGAATTACAGCGAGAGAAACATAAGAAGAACGTTTCAGAAGGAATTGGGCATGAAGCCGAAGGAAATGACGGACATCATACGATTCCAGAATTTGCTGCAGGAGATGCGCCGTTCCAAGCCTAATCGGTTTCCTGATATCGCTGCCCAATACGGATATTATGATCAGCCTCATTTTATTAACACCTTCAAACGCTTATACGGCATGTCGCCGAAGCAGGCTTTTCAACCATAAATTTTGCATGCATGGCGGCGGCAAGGTTTGTCCGTTTTTTACAATCTTTCATTCGGGTGTTGAACGACAATGGGGTAGAAGTATCAATGATGATGTACAGGAGGTAACGTAAAATGAGAGCAAGCATATCCGTACTTACGATTGGCGTTGATGACCTGGAACGGTCCCTGAAGTTTTATCGTGACGGACTCGGGCTCCCGACCGAAGGAATCATTGGCACTGAATTTGAGCATGGGGCTGTAGCATTTTTTGACTTGCAAGCCGGTGTGAAGCTGGCGATATGGAATCGCAGGGATCTGTCGGTTGAAGCGAATGTTCCCTTATCGTCCCCAAGCTCTTCGGAATTCACGATCGGCCACAACGTCGGCAGCAAGGAAGAAGTGGATGAGGTGATGGAGCAAGCCAGTAGAGCGGGAGCGACCGTAACCGTGCCGGCACAAGACACCTTCTGGGGAGGCTATTCCGGTCATTTTCTCGATCCGGACGGGCATTTGTGGGAGATTTGCTGGAATCCTGCATGGGAGGTTGATCTTTCGTAACGGATGTGATAAATTAATCAACGATTGTTGTGCAACTGAATATTTTATTTGAATGTATAACCTCATTAATATGGTCTGAGGGTCTCTACCAGGAACCGGAAAATCCTGACTACAGAAAATGTTTACTCATTTTTTGTAATCAGGATTTTTTTGTTGATTATAAACATGACATCGAAGAAAGGGGATTTCATTCCAGATGAATCTGAAAGTATTAATCCTAGCGATATCGACGATATCCGTCGGGCTGGTTGAACTTATTGTTGGTGGGATACTGCCGCTCATTGCGGACGACTTGCATATTTCGCTCGGTACGGCGGGTCAGCTGATTACCGTGTTCGCCCTGGTCTATGCGATAGCGGGACCGGTGCTTCTTGCGCTGACGGCAAGAGTGGAGCGCAAACGGCTTTACCTGATTTCCTTGTTTATTTTCTTTATTGGTAACTTGCTGGCTTATGTAAGCCCGAACTTTACGCTGCTCATGGCAGCCAGAATCTTAACCGCGATGAGTACGGCGTTGATTATCGTGTTATCTTTGACGATTACCGCCAAGGTGGTTGAGCCTGCACATCGCGCTAAAGCCTTGGGCGTTATCTATATGGGGATTAGTTCGTCATTGGTACTAGGCGTGCCGCTCGGCATCCTGATCAGCGAGGCTTTCGGATGGCGGGTGTTGTTCCTGGGTATCGGCTTCCTGTCGATCGGTTCCATGATTTTGATCTATATGTTCCTGGACCGGATCAAGCCTGAAAATGTTACGCCGTTATCCGTTCAGATCAAGGCGCTGGGCAAGATGAAAATCGCCGGTGCGCATCTGGCCACCTTGTTCATGCTTGCAGGGCATTACACCATATATGCGTACTTCACGCCGTTTCTTGAATCGGAGCTTGGTCTGAGCCCTTATTGGATCAGCATCTGTTACTTCCTGTTCGGACTATCCGCCGTCGGCGGCGGGGCGTTCGGCGGCGCGCTTGCGGATCGGATCGGATCGCATAAGAGCATCGTGATCATCATTACGTCATTCATGCTGGTATTGTTCGTGCTTCCATTATCCACATTTTCGATTGGCGTGTTTTTAATCGTGATGATGATATGGGGGGCATTGAGCTGGAGCCTGGCTCCTCCTCTGCAGAATTATCTGATTCAAGTGGATCCGGGTTCGTCCGATATCCAGCAAAGTTTTAACAATTCCGCGCTGCAAATCGGTATCGCATTGGGCTCTGCCATTGGGGGGCTCGTGTTAGAGCAGGGAGGCACCGTAGCCAGCACGGCCTGGGTCGGCGGGGGGATCGTCATCGTGTCCCTGGTTTGTGCCGTTTATTCTTTGACGAGACCTGCGCTAACGTGGAAGACAAGCAAATAAATAGCCGAAAATTTTTCGCGAATTTAAAAGACAGCCGCATCCATGCAGCTGTCTTTTCTTTTGCAATCGTTTTGTACATCGTGCGCACTGCTCCCTGTGCGCACGATGCGTGGTTCGGGGCATGTTTGATGGTGGGAGGGGTTTACATCTTGGCGACGGAGGAACGATAGATGATCTTGCCCTTCACCACAATTCTGCCGAATATGGTATCAGGGGTGCTGATTTTGCTTAAGATGGACTGGATCGACGTTTGAGCCAGCTGCTTCATATTGACTTCAACCGTCGTCAGGTGCGGCACGGTCAGCGTGGCGTAGATATCGTTGTCAAAACCAACGACGGAGCAGTCATCGGGAATGCGGTAACCCATGCCTTGCAATTTCTGCACAACCAAATAGGCGACCTGATCGCAATTACATACGAAAGCTGTTGGCAATTCATCCGGAATCTCGATGTCGAGATAATTGCCGTACTCATTCCGATCGTTGATTACCCAGTCCTGCCGAAGAGCGATATGATGCTCCAGCAGCGATTTATAGTAACCCAGGAACCGATCCTGAATGCTGCTTGTGGCATGCAAACTGCCCACATAGGCAATGTTGCGATGTCCTTGCCGGATCAGGTAATTGGTAAGTTCATAGGCACCGTAAAAATTATCCGAAACCACCGCGTCAATATCCGAATGGTCATCGTAGAAGTCCAGAAACAGAATCGGCGGTTCGATGGCGTGCATGATCTCGATGTAAGGCTTACTGATCTGTCCCAGTAGAATGAATCCGTCCACTTTGCGATCATAATAGATGCGCGGCAGCTGCAAGGTCTGTTCATCCGAGCTGCTTAAAATATGAAGTATGCCGTAATACCCGTAGTCTTCCAATCCCTTGGAGATTTCTTGATAGACGCGCAGATAGAACGATTGGTCGGGTCCGGTAAAACGTTCGGGAATGATAACGCCGATGTTGTAAGTCAGCCCTTCGCGCATGGACCTGGCAACGGTGTTCACCCGATAGCCCATTTCGCTGGCGATGGCTTTGATTCTTGCCTTTAACTCGTCGCTTACGCCTTCCTTGTCGTTCAGGGCTTTCGAGACGGTCACCGTGCTGACGCCAACTTCCTCCGCGATGTCCTTCATCGTTATGTTTTTGTTCATCGCGTTTGTCTCCTTTTATCTACAGTCGAAGTAGACCATCTGTCCGAGTATGTATGCAATCATTCCATGATCCAAGTACAGTATACCTGCTCGTCTGAGACAAATAAAGGCGAAGGCGCATTTCTGATTGTTATTCTGTTAGAGCTTGCTGCTTACATGTTCGATTCGATTTAAGATTTCCAAGCAAAATCGACTGTTATGATACGGACATTTCCATGGTCCGGCCATCTCGTGCTGATCCGGCCGTCCGTTCTCATTGACGGACCAAAACCATTCGCTGCCCGGGCGGGAATCGATAATATTTTTTTTCGTATAATTCCACATTCTGAAGACTTGTTCAAGAAGTTGAATATCTCCCGTACGCTGATAGGCATTGAAAAAACCGACCATAGCCTCAGCCTGGACCCACCAGATTCTGGAGGTATCCAGATGTGAGCCTTCTTGCTCATTCATGAGCGAACCATCCTGCTGCACGGCCCGTTCAGATACGGCATTCGCCAAGTCCAGAACCATGCGCTTATAATCCGGATTCGTGCTTCCGATGACATCAAGCGCCTCATCCATCAACCAGCTGGCCTCGATATCATGGCCAAATGAAGTGACATCCACGAGCGGGTTCCAATCCTTGTCAAAAAACACCCCTAAACGTCTCCGATCAGCATCGAAAATGTGATGGTACAGAATGGACAGCAGGTTATGAAGCGATTCTCGGACCACCGCCTCGGGCCAAGCCCGATAAAGCGTGGAGTAAGCTTCCAGGACGTGAATATGCGTATTCATCGTGATATGCGCGACCACGCCGTTGCCGCTAAGCATTTCGTTGGGCTGCTCGTTCCACTCCCGGTCGAACTCTTCCTTGTAGGCCTGCCGTTTCGCATCATACCCCTTACTCTCGATCAGACGGTACAGCTCTTTGGCCAGATCCAATGCCTCTTGGTTCCCGGAAGCGCGGTGGTATTCGCTTAATGCATATACGCCGAACGCTTGATTGTAGATATGTTTCCTCGTATCTGTCGGGACTCCCTTGTAATCTACCATCCAATACAGTCCGCCATATTGGCGATCAATGAGGTGGCGCGCGAGAAATTGAAAGGCATGCCTGGCATACTTTGCGTAGATTTCGTGCCCCGTCGTCCGATAGGCTGCGCTAAAGCTCCATAAAATTCTTGAACAGGCAATCCCGCCTTTGGCTGCTTGTTCATCGATCTTTAAATCGGCGTTCACTTGGCCGTAAAACCCGCCGTTGGTTTCGTCCTTCAATCCTCCCCAAAAAGGCAGGATATGCTCCAGCCATTCTTTTCGGATTTCAGAACCCAGGGTATGTAAAGTCATTGTCATATAAAGCCTCCGTTATTAAGTTATCGTTAACCTTAGAAAGTATTTTAAGAAAGAGCATCGTTCGATGTCAACGAAATCTTTTGCACGCAACATTATTATAAACATGCATACACCATTGACAGGTGAAGGTGAGGCATATAAAATTCGGATTATTACTTAAACGATTACCTAAATATTATCGGCCTTTAAGAACACTCTAAACACTTCGGTTTTGATTCATCATCTAGTGTCGAGGCTAGAAATCAAATGATATGAATCCAGAAGGAGGAAGATGATGTTGATATGGATGCAGGGATGGAAGTCTATTCTAGTCGCGATCTTGGCATTTGTGTCAGTAGGCGGTGGACTTCCCAGACCAGAAGCAGCCACAGGATTTTATGTAAACGGTACCAAGTTGTATGATTCAACGGGCAAAGCCTTTGTGATGAGGGGTGTAAATCATCCCCACACCTGGTACAAGAATGATCTGAACGCGGCTGTTCCGGCTATCGCGCAAACGGGAGCCAATACCGTACGAGTCGTCTTGTCGAACGGGTCGCAATGGATCAAGGATGATCTGAACGCCGTCAACAGTATCATCTCGCTGGTGTCGCAGCATCAAATGATAGCCGTTCTGGAGGTGCATGATGCGACAGGCAAAGATGAGTATGCTTCCCTTGAAGCGGCCGTCGACTATTGGATCAGCATCAAAGGGGCATTGATCGGAAAAGAAGACCGCGTCATCGTCAATATTGCCAATGAATGGTATGGAAATTGGAACAGCAGCGGATGGGCCGATGGTTATAAGCAGGCCATTCCCAAATTAAGAAACGCGGGCATTAAGAATACGTTGATCGTTGATGCAGCCGGATGGGGGCAATACCCGCAATCCATCGTGGATGAGGGAGCCGCTGTATTTGCTTCCGATCAACTGAAGAATACGGTATTCTCCATCCATATGTATGAGTATGCCGGTAAGGATGCCGCTACGGTGAAAACGAAAATGGACGATGTTTTAAACAAAGGATTGCCTTTAATCATTGGGGAGTTCGGCGGCTATCATCAAGGCGCAGATGTCGATGAGATTGCTATTATGAAGTACGGACAGCAGAAGGAAGTGGGCTGGCTGGCTTGGTCCTGGTACGGAAACAGCCCGGAGCTGAACGATCTGGATCTGGCTGTAGGGCCAAGCGGAAACCTGACCGGCTGGGGAAACACGGTGGTTCATGGAACCGACGGGATTCAGCAAACCTCCAAGAAAGCGGGCATTTATTAAAATCGGGTTAAGGTAGATGAGATTGCATGTTAACAGCAAGCTCAAACATATGGATGCATGCAGGCTGTCGAGGAACTGTCTCGACGGCTTTTTTCTATAGGATTTTCTGAATCGACATGCAGCCTATTCTTGCATCCTCTTCGAGACCTATCGACAAAGAAGAGGAACAACCTTTATGCAATATCAATATGCTTGGCTTTGGAGAAACCTGCATCTAGTGCGGGGTTTTGTTTTGATGGTTTAAATATATATTTAATTCCTACTTGACAGGTGGTATTAATTGGTTTAATCTAGCCACAAGCAAATTCATTCAGTCCTCATTAAATGATTATTCATTATCTTAGTATTGAACGATATATCAGCCGATTGGTCTACCAAAGGCTCCTGTTTACTCGATTTCGTTATTTTAACGGAAGGGGAAATGGGAGTCTTTCTGTATTTTCCGGACATCGTTACGGATTATGGCTTGGAGTCTGAGGCTATCGTTCCACAGGAAGGAGCGGCATGGAAGAAGCGGATTGGGCATTAATGGAAGAGGCGGATTGGCATTTTCGCAAAATGGTGCGGAGATTTGTCAAGGAGCGTGACAAAATCTCGATAGAAGGCGTATCGCTGCCAGGTTTGTTGATCCTGAACACCATATTGCGGGATGGGGAGCAGAAGCTTGGGGAGCTTGCGGAACAGCTCGATTTTACGTCCGGAGCGGTAACGGCCTTGTGCGATAAACTTGAGGCTTGCGGGTTCGCGGTGAGAAGACGGAGCGAGAGCGATCGGAGATCGATTGTGCTGGACATCACGGATGCTGGAAGAGAAATGGTGAAGCGTAACGAATACATAGGCGGGCGTTCGATCGAACGAATATTCGGAATATTCTCGCATGAAGAGCTGCGGGATCTGATCCATTATTTTGAACGGTTGAACGATCATCTGGAGGGCTTCTCGGATTTCGTGCTTCGGCCGCCCCGCCCATCTTTCGATACGCCGGCAGCAATTGATCAAAGCAATCCAGGCTCACTGAAACGCTCGAACAAATTCATTTCTTACTAAAATTTATATCAGAAAGGAAGTTGAACGATGGGACATCCAACGATTTATCCAACGGGTACAACCGTATATCAGCCGGGGAAGGCGTGGAGCGGCTACACGATTTATCAAGCCGCGGATACCGGCGCCCTCCTGATTGACATGAACGGCAGGGAGGTTCACTTATGGAAAGGGCTTCGGGGATTTCCGAACAAGCTCTTTCCCGGAGGTTATGTGCTTGGGAGCACCTCAGAGCGCGATCCGAAATACGGGTTTCAGGATGAAACCAATCTGGTACAGGTCGACTGGGAAGGCAATATCGTCTGGAAATTCGATCGTTATGAATACATAGAGGACCCGGGTCATCCGGCACAATGGATGGCTCGCCAGCATCATGATTACCAGCGGGAGGGCAATCCCGTCGGTTATTATGTACCCGGGCAGGATCCGAAGGTAGATTCCGGCAATACGCTTATTCTTGCTCACAAAAATGTGAAGCGTCCCGAAATTTCCGACATCGAACTGTTGGACGATACGATCATCGAAGTGGATTGGGAAGGCAATGTCATTTGGGAATGGGCGGTTAGCGATCACTTTGATGAACTCGGGTTTGATGAGGACGCGAAGCTAGCGTTATCCCGTGATCCGAATACCCGCGGCTTCGGAGCCCATGCCGGCGATTGGATGCATATTAACTCGGTATCTGTGCTTGGTCCTAACCGGTTTTATGATGCGGGGGACGAACGCTTCCATCCCGATAATATCATCTGGGATGCACGGGAAACGAACATTATTGCCATCATCGATAAAAAAACCGGGAACATTGTCTGGAAGCTTGGCCCCGACTATTCCACGGAGGAAACGAAGCATATTGGCTGGATTATCGGCCAGCATCATGCTCACCTCATACCGAAGGGACTTCCGGGCGAAGGCAATATTCTGATCTTCGACAACGGCGGCTGGGGCGGATACGGAAAGCCGAATCCGGAAGCGGCAGATGGCTTGAAAATAGCGCGGCGCGACCATTCGCGAATTCTGGAAATCAATCCCGTAACCTTAGAGATTGAATGGCAGTATACGCCCACAGAGGCCGGCTTTCAGGCTCCGCTGGACTCTTACCGCTTCTACAGTCCGTATATCAGCTCAGCACAGCGTCTGCCCAACGGCAACACCTTGATTACCGAAGGGGCCGACGGCCGAATATTCGAGGTGACAAGAGAATTTGAACTGGTATGGGAATATATATCGCCTTATAAAAATATCCGCAACTCTAATATGGTCTACCGCGCATACCGGGTTCCTTATGAATGGGTGCCACAGCTTGAATTGCCCATAGAGACCGAGATTGCTCCGCTTGATGTGGCAGATTACCGCCTGCCAGGTGCCGCACGGAGAGGTGCCGTTACGACCGTGGAAGTAGAAGGCACGATCTCCTATGGGGAGGGGGCGTTATGCGTGGCCAGGACCGATGAAATAACGCAGAAAGAAAGGGATCGCGATGCGTAGACCTTATTTGAAACGATGGCATGCTTGGTTTCTGATATCGACGCTGGCAATGAGTTTGCTTAGCGGATGCGGTAAGGCCAGCGGTGACAGTCAAGAGAGTAAATTTCAATTGAAAATCGCCGATATTTCCACGAATGCGGTGTTTCGTATAGCTAAGAGCAAGGGGATCTTCGACAAACACGGGATTGATGCCGAGCTGGTGAACTTCGCAACGCCGGCCGAAGGCGTGAACTCCTTGTTTATTAAGCAGGTGGATGTTGCATTTGGTGCAGACTTCCCACTCCTGAATGCTGTTAGCAAAGGCGATTACTCTATATTCGCCTCAACCGGAACAGCCACGGATTTGAGCGCAAGCGAATGGAAACTGTTCGTCCGTAAAGAGATCGCCAGCGCTGCCGATCTCAAGGGCAAGAAATTGAGTTTCTCCAGAGGCACATTCATTCCCTATCTGTGGGATGTTTATCTCGCCGATAACGGGGTTGCATTGTCGGATGTGGAGCTGATCGGGCAAGGAGGCTTCGACGAGGCCTACGTGGCGCTGAAAAAAGGCGAAATTGACGCCGCATGGGTATATGGAGCAGTGCTGAACGAAAAGTTCGGTGCCCTTGCCGAAGCCAGAGAGCTATCGGATATGTCGAAGACGCCGGTAAGGCTTGGCACCGGTTTGATCGCTTCAAATGAATTAATCAACAGCAACAAGGAAGGATTCGTAGCGTTTCTGAAAGCGCTGGATGAAGCGTCGGCTTATGCCCAAGCCCATCCGGAGGAAACAGCGGATATGATGTACGAAGAAGTCAAGCAGCCGAAGGAAGCGACCTTAAAGGATCTGCCGAAGAATCCATGGAGCATTGGATTTACGGACAAAGCCTATGCGGGATTGCGGGGACAGAAGGAATACATGGTCGCTAACGGTATCATCGAGAAGGATTTCGAGCTGAATGATAAATTGAATCTGGATTTGGTAAGAACAGCCTTCCCGGATCGAGTCATTGATTTGAAGTAAGGAGATGATGAAAATGAGAGCAGCGTCAAGGCAGAATGAAATCCATATTGAGCAGCTGAATAAAAGTTACACGCAGGCATCAGCATCGGCAGGCGGTTTACATTATATTATCCAGGACGTCAACCTGGCGGTTAAAGGCGGGGAGTTCTTCGTCCTGCTGGGACCGAGCGGGTGCGGGAAGTCGACGCTGCTCAGTCTGATCGCCGGCTTCGTCTCCAAGACATCAGGTCAAGTAAGGGTAGGGGAAAAGGAAGTGGAGCGCCCCGGCCAGGATCGTGCCGTCGTATTTCAGCAAGCCGACTCATCCTTGTTTCCGTGGTTGACGGTTAGGGAGAATGTGGAGTTCGGCCTCCGCATGAAACGGATGCCAGCTGAGAAGAGAAGGGAGATATCCGGCGAATTTATTGAGCTTGTGGGCCTTGCGGGACATGAAAGCAAATATCCGCGCGAACTGTCTGGCGGCATGAAACAACGGGTACAA
This sequence comes from Bacillus sp. FSL K6-6540, assembly GCF_038007545.1. NCBI lineage: Bacteria > Bacillati > Bacillota > Bacilli > Caryophanales > Bacillaceae > Bacillus > Bacillus sp. FSL K6-6540. The sequence goes on along the minus strand of NZ_JBBOXH010000001.1, from coordinate 4,179,708 downwards.
CTGGCACGGGTGTTGTCCAATGATCCCTCGATCCTGCTCATGGATGAACCGTTCGGCGCATTGGACGCGATGACAAGACGCACGATGCAAAGGGAATTGGTCCGCATATGGCAGGATACGGACAAAACCGTCATCTTCGTGACGCACGATATTCAGGAGGCACTTCTGCTGGGAGGACGCATCGGCATTATGTCTGCAGGACCTTCCTCGAGAATAACGGATATCTATGAGGTGCCGCTTGCATACCCGAGAGATTTGTCAGACCCGGCCTTCCATGCCCTGCACAACCAAATCCAATCGCATTTTGACGAGTAGTGAGGAGGCGTTCCCGTGAGCAATCATCTTAAAAAATGGTCCCTGCATATCCTGTTATGGATGGTAGGACTTGGCGTCTGGCATCTGCTGTCCCTTGCGTATGGCCCGGAAATTCTGCCCGGTCCCGTCTATACGGCAAAGGGCGGATACGAATTGTTGACGGACGGCACCTTGATTCAATATATCGGAATCAGTTCGTACCGCGTGCTGCTTGGCTGGACGTTTGGCAGTCTGCTGGCGATCCCGGTCGGAATCATGATTGGGAAGGTCGGACCAATCCGTGTTTTCGCCGAGCCTTTCCTCAATTTCATTCGGTTCATTCCTCCGATTGCGTTCATAACCTTGTTTCTGGTCTGGTTCGGCATCGGGGAGACATCGAAGATCATGCTTATTCTGTATGCAACCTTCTTCATCGTGGTCTTGAATACGCTGACGGGCGTTCTATCCGTTGAGGAGGATAAGATCCGCTCCGCCCGCAGCATGGGGGCGTCCGAATGGCAGATTGTGCTGCATGTCGTCATTCCTGCAACCGTCCCTTTCATGTTCACCGGCATTCGGCTTGCCATGGGAACCTCGTTCATGGCGATTATCGGGGCCGAGATGATTGCATCCAATGAAGGCGTTGGTTATCTTATATGGAATTCACGATTGTTCTTCCGTACAGATTGGATATTTGTCGGCTTGATCTGCCTGGGGTTAATGGGGTTCCTGACAGACCGGGCCGTGGGGCTGCTCGGCCGCAAGCTGCTGTCCCGGTATGGGGTGGTCAGCGCAAATTCGCTGCGTCGGTAAAACGTTAATAATACAACAGTTTCAAAACAGCAACGGTACCCTTCATGAAAAGGGTGCCGTTGCTGTTCTTCCATCGACATCATGATCCGGAATAATGGATCACCATGCTTAACCGGTTCAGGGTATTACCCGAATTATGATAGACATGTGGTTTGTCTGCCTTGAAGCGGATGGATTCACCTTGCTTTACCGTATATTCCTCATGATCGACACGAATGGTGACCTCACCATCGAAAACGGTAATAAACTCTTCCGTACCCTCGATATGGGCCTCTGCACTTAAATAACCGCCATGTTCCATTTCTAATGAATACATCTCGAAGCGCCGCCCGTCTTCATACGGGAAATACGGATAAATGCGAATGCGGCCGTTATCCTCAACCAGTGCCTGCACCTCTTCCCGTGATACTACGACGGTACCGGAATGCGGCTCATTGATCAACGACGAAAAAGAAAGCTTTAATCCGTTGGCAATCTTCCATACGGTGGTTATGGAGGGGCTCGATTCCCCGCGTTCAATCTGACCCAGCATCGTCTTGCTGATGCCGGTCATTTCCGCGACTTTATCCAAACTCAGCTTTCTCTGCTCCCTGAGCATCTTTAAATTGTTCGCCAATATCAAATTGATGGGCTTCAAATGTTGGTTCACCTCTATACTGTACATATTGTACGTTATAACATACATACTGTATAATGATAACGCACGGTCGCTATAACGACCGATTACAATCACTATAACATACAAACAAGAAAGGAGTTAAGAGCTTGTTTATCCTTCCGCTGTTGACCTATGCCATTGTAGCTTCATTTACGCCCGGTCCCAACAACATTATTTCGATGACCAACGCACGAAGTTACGGTTTTCGAGCAACGATGCGCTTTATCGGCGGGGTTGCAGCCGGGTGTTTGATCATTATGCTGCTGTCCAGCTACTTCAACTTGGCAATGTATCAATACATCCCGAAGATTCGATCGGTTATGAATATGATCGGTTTCCTGTATATGATTTATCTTGCCGTAAAAATCATGCGAAGCAGGCCGCAGGGGGATGCAGATGATAAGCCAGGCGGATTTAACAGCTTTACGTTCGGATTCATATTTCAATTCATGAATCCGAAGGTCATTTTATACGGGATTACGGCCGTATCGACCTTCGTGATGCCAATCGCAGCAACCCATGTGCAGCTGTTATTATTCTCGATACTGCTCACCATCGTTGGCATTTGCGCCAATATGACCTGGGCGCTATGCGGTTCGCTGTTCCAGAACCTGTTGTCCCGATATGAACGCATCTTCAATGTATGTATGGGACTGCTTCTGATATACAGCGCATTCTCAATTTATGCAGCGAATGGATAGCAAGCGGGCCTCGTCGTGTACGGATGCCATGCCAAATAAAACAAGGCTTTCCGGAACGTTCATCCGGAAAGCCTTGTTTGGGTTATTCGAAGATTTTGGAAATCTGTTCTTTCAGTTTGTTAGCGGAAGCATGGAATTGGGCCAATTCCTCGTCGTTAAACTCAAGGCTGAGAATTTCCCGCACGCCGGTGCGGTCAACCACGCAAGGCACCCCTAGATATACGTCGGACACGCCATGGTAGTCTGTAAGCAGCGTGGACACATTTAGAACGGAACCCTCGTTTTGCAAAATGGAGACGATGATCCGGTCAAGCGCCAATGCGATAGCATAGGAAGTGGAGCCTTTGGCGTTGATGATTTCATATGCGGCGTTCTTGGTACGATCAAAGATATCTTCTCTTTCATCGTCCGTCAGATCGATCCCGATACCGGCAATGTTGGCGATGCTCCAGAGCGGCAGCTCGGAATCGCCGTGTTCGCCGACGATATGGGCGTGAATGCTGCGCGGATTGATGCCTTTGTTTTGCCCGATCAAATAACGGAAGCGGGCGCTGTCGAGCAGGGTACCGGAACCGATTACCCGATTAACCGGGAAGCCGCTCTTTTTCAATGTGACGTAAGACAGAATATCAACCGGATTCGTAGCCACGAGAATGATGCCGTGATCGTTGTATTTCACGATATTTTGAATAATATCGTCAAATATGGCCGTATTCCGCTTCAATAAATCGATTCGCGTCTCGCCCGGTCTTTGGTTGGAGCCTGCGGCAATGACAATGATGTCTGCATCCTTGCAATCGCTGTAATCTCCAGCCCAAAGTTTCACCCCGCCGGCAAAAGGGAGGCCGTGGTTCATATCCAAGGCTTCGCCAAGAGCCTTGTCATGGTTGGCATCGATCAATACCAGTTCAGATACTCTTTCCCGCAAGAATAAGGTGTACGCAGTCGTTGCTCCTACAGCGCCTGTACCGATGATCACGACGCGGGACGGGCGCTGAGCTTCATTTTTTGTCATCCATGTTTCTCTCCCTTGCACTCAGTTAATGAATTCCTATACATGGAAAGCTTCTAATTACTTACCCTAATAAGCCGTTGTATACACAACAACTCCATTAGGCGCTTTCGATAGTAATGATAACATATTCAGGAAGATTTAAGCAGTGGGAGTGTGAGTTAAGTTACGTTCATGCTCACTATAGAAGGTTTTGATCGCACGTTACCTTGTATATGTCCTAGATGTCGATGTCGAACCGCAGTCGGTGCGATTCCATTTCATGCGAATGAAGTAAACCGCTCCTTTAGCTCCTGAAGCATGACCTTCCGGTAATCGTTCCCGTCATGGTAGAGTTCACCGATCCTTGTGTAGACCTGATCCAATTGTTCCTGATATGAATCGGCTTGTTTATCAGCGTGTTTTCTTTTGAACTCGTCCATGACGTTTTGGATGTATGCCGGTCGTGCGCCCCATTGTCCAAGAACCGCGCCGGTTGCCGCATTAAGGAAGAGAGCGATCGGTTGAGCGCGGCCACCGCCCGTAAGAAAGAGATCCATCGTTTCCAGATGCTCTTCCATGATGAGCACTTCGGTCGGTATGCGGCTGTATTCCATTACCCGGAACAAGACGGGAACATTCCAGATCACATCCGGACACCAATCCGTACAGAGGACAAGGCAGTGCAGTTGGCCACGCTCGTTACGTTCAGCGAAGAACCGTTGAATTTCTGGGTCGTCCCATTGAAAGCGGTCATAGACTTGCTTTAACTGTTCCTTTGTATTGGGGATTCGGCTCAGTTTCATTTCCAGGCTCCTCATGCCCTCCATAAATTGACGGGGGGATATGCCTTGCCCTATTTTGTGCCGAAGATGGATAAGCGTTGTCATTGGCTCATTCGTCCTTTCGTACTGAACAGGTAGTTTTAGTGTACATTCAGCCTATAGCTAGCTTAGAATATATTTGACCACATAGAAATGGTCACTTTGGAGCTGTTTATGCAAGTCAGATTGAGAATGTGGGTCTTGAATTCATATTAAAAAAAGCCTGAGGTGGTCCATTTTGTTTGATATCCTTCTACCCGAGCAAAGCGAGTTTCCGCTATATCAGCAGTTATACCTTCAACTTCGTGAGGGTATTCGAAATGGCGCAATTCCAGACGGGCAACGATTGCCATCCGTACGATCCCTCCAGCTTCAGCTCAATATAAGCAAGACGCCGATCGAGACGGCTTATCAGATGCTGACGGCAGAAGGGTATGTGATCAGCAAACCGAGGTCGGGGCTTTATGTCATAAATCCCTACAAGGAATTCTCATGCTCCCAACAGCATCAACAGCCGCCATCCATGACCGCGATGTCAGTCATGCGTTCCCATGCGCACACCAATCCCAATGTCATCGATTTCAATCCAACCCGATTAGATCAAGCTGCCTTTCCGGTACGAATTTGGAATAAAATGCTCAAGGAAGCGCTGGACCACCATTTATTCGAGATCGGATTGTATGGGGATCCACAAGGTGAATACGCCCTTCGGCGCGTAGTTTCGGAATATTTGCGGAATTCCAGAGGAGTCAATTCAACGCCGGATCAAATTGTAATTGGTGCCGGAACGGCATATAGCATAGGCCTTCTCTCCAGGATGCTGAAAGGGATGAAGCATGTTGCCGTTGAGGAACCGGGTTACAGCCTGGTACGGGATCAATTTCAGCTGAATGGCTGCGAGATTCTTCCGATATCGCTTGGCGATAAGGGGATCTCGCTTGACCGATTGGAGCAGAGTCATGCTGAGCTCGTGTACGTAACGCCATCTCACCAATTCCCGACGGGAAGCATTATGCCGTATCCGGAGCGGGAACGATTGCTGGAGTGGGCGAATGCTAAACATGCATACATCATCGAGGATGATTACGACGGCGAGTTTCGCTACCAGGGCAAGCCGATTGCTTCGCTGCAAGGATTGGACGATAAAGGACGGGTGATTTACGCCGGCACCTTCTCGAAAGTGCTCACCCCCGCACTGCGAATGAACTATCTGGTTCTTCCACAGGCATTGCAGCATCAGTTGACCCAAATGCAGCAGGAGGTGTTTTTTGCTCCATCGCGTGTGGAGCAGTGGGCGATGACCGCTTTTTTCGAACAGGGACATTGGTTCCGCCATATTCGCAAAGTTCGTAACCTGTACAAGAAAAGACATCACCGGTTGATCGAGCTGATTGAAACTCATCTGGGCAAGTATGTTGAAATTACCGGTCAGAATGCCGGGCTTCACCTTCAACTGCTCGTCAAAAAAGAAGCTACCTCGGAGGAATTGATTCAGGAGGCTGCGAAAGCCGGCGTGAAAGTATACGACTTGCGGAAGACGTGGATAAACCAGCGTCAAGACGCTGGACAGTACCCGAGGATATACTTGGGATTTGCCAGCTTGAATGCGTCCGAAATGGAAACGGGCATTCGGCTGCTGCAAAAAGCCTGGAACATGAACTAACCACTCGGGAACCCTCCTGTCTTTTATAACACCAACAAACTGACCATTCCATGCAGGTCAATTTGTTAGTTATGATAAGCTAAAACAGGAGAAGGAGAGCAGGTATTTATGATCACGCATAGCGAGGTAAAGGCGTATTTGAACCGATTAGGAATATCCGAAATCAAGGCTCCGACAAAGGAATATTTATTCGAGCTGCATCAAGCGCACGTGGCAAGAATTCCTTGGCAGACCCTGGATATTTTTGCCGGGAAACCGACTCCCTTGGATATCCAAAATTCGGTACAACTGCTGATCCATCAACGAAGCGGTTATTGTTTTCATTTGAATGGAGCTTTTACCGCTCTTCTTCGAGCCTTGGGGTATGCGGTTAGTTGGCATAAGGCCGGCGTACAACCGTTAGGACAAGAGCCACGGATTAACGGCTTCCATCTTGGGTTAACGGTCAGCCTCATGAACGAAGATCTTGGGGAAGAAGAGTCTTGGCTTGTCGACGTCGGTCTCGGGGATATGCCATGGGAGCCGATCCCATTGAAATTCGGGAAATATGAACAGGGGCCGTTCACGTATGTGCTTGAGCCGTCCGCCATAACGGATCAGGGCTGGCGGTTGATTCATGATCCCCAATATTCCTATGTAGGGGTAGATTATGCGCCTGAGGTTGTAAGCAGCTTGGAATTATTTAAAACAAATCATGATTTTTACAGCCGATCGCCGGAATCCCCATGGATGGATCTATTGGTTGTCAGGCAGCGGCACGATGTGGGCATGAACGAGCTCAAAGGCTGCATTTGGAGAAAATGGAACGGCAGCATGCTGGACACCGTAGAGGTCTCGTCGAAATCGGAGTGGTTCGAGATCCTGGCGGACGTATTTTACGAGCCGCTCGTCAACTACTCCACTTTAGAACGGGATCAGATTTGGGCAAAGGTGTGCAAGCAGCATCAGAATTGGCTGAGGCTTGTGGAAGATCAACGATCTTAGAGGGACCAGTCAGGCATCTCGTGTGACACCTAAGCTGATCTCCTTCGTCATAGAACGTTCTAAACCAATCTGTCTCTTGAATGCCTATAACACCAGGTGGTAAGATGGTACTCAAATTTCATGTCGCGAAGCACATGAACATGTTCCATAATCTACCTGTAAGGAGTTAAATGCATGGCAACCATCGATGATTTTACCAAGCTGGATATTCGCGTCGGGACGGTCGTGGAAGCAGAGCCCTTCCCGGAAGCGCGCGTTCCCGCCATTAAAATGAAGATTGATTTCGGCCCGCTCGGGATCAAGCGTACAAGTGCGCAGATTACGAAACGGTATGACGCGGATAGCGTTGTAGGAAACCAAGTCGTGGCCATCGTCAATTTCCCGCCTAGACGCATTGCCGGTTATCAATCTGAGGTGCTTGTGCTCGGCGGCGTACCGGAGCAGGGGGACGTGGTGCTTCTGAAGCCGGATTTCGATCTGCCGAATGGAACGCCCATCGCTTAAGCATATTCCATTTACCGATCCAGGCTTCGGCTTTATGGTGAAGCTCTGCTCATAAATGCGTTCCGGGACGGTCGCCTAACCGTCCTCCTTTGAATATATCTGAAGTATCAGATGATTCAAGAGAGGATGTTGGCCTTGCAAACTGTTTCTCATGGTATCGTTCAAGAGTGGATTGCCTACACATCGAACCGCGGCGGATCGTTCGACATATGGCTGTACCGCCCTCAGGACGGTTTTGATTTTCAACTTACTCAAGCGCTCGGGGCGGAATTTTCGGTTCCCTATTGGTCGCCCGACCGGAGGAGTATCGCATTCATCGGTATCGGCCATGTGGTCCATGTGCTGGATACCGTATCGTTCACTGTAGCCAGAATTGATCAAATCGAACCGTACACGCTGCTGGACTGGTCTCCCGATAGCCGGTCTTTGGCGTATGTCAAGAATGATCGGATCGTCATTTATGATACGGCCTCTCATCGTAGCTATTCCATCCCGGAGACCGGAGCAAGGGACGCCCAGTGGTTCCCTTCGGGCATGGAGCTTCTATTTGCGTCTCCTGATTCTGGCGGGGTTACGCAGCTCTACCGCATTCGGACCGATGGCACGGAACGGAGACAAATCACACATCTAACGGACGGTCCGCTCCACGACGTTCGGATTTCCCCGGATGGAACCTTTGCGCTGTATACATCCCCTGGAGCAAGCATCTCCATGATTTCGACGGTGGATTTGGCAAACGGCACCATCTATGCATTGGAAGGCGGCCCACTCGCGAAAAACTATTTTCCCGTGTGGTCTCCTGATTCTAAAAGCATCGCTTACAGCGCAACAGCCTACAGCGAGCCAAATTACTATTCGCTCATCCAGATTGACAGCCGTACCGGTCAGGATCAAAGGACGGTTGCAGTTTCCAACTGTTTCGCCACGCCCGTCGATTGGTCACCGGACGGTGCCCAAATCGCCTATTTGTCCGGGTGCACTGCTGAAGAATTCGCTAGTCAGCTTTGGATCGTCGATATCAGGGAACAGATGCCGATCCACGTCGTTAGCGGAGGCAGGATTACTGCCTTGCAGTGGTCCCCAGGTGGCAGGAAGGTTCCGAAAAGCATGTTCACAAGCCTTATATACCGGGTGTCCTTCCCGTATCCCGCAAATTGGCGGCCGGTCAGTGAAGAGAGATACGAGGGCTTCGACGGTTTCTTCCAGGTATCCGCGATTTCGTCTGGCGACCGGATTGCCGATGTATGCAGCTCCGAAGCTTTTCATCCATTAATGCCTTACGGTTCTTCTCCAAGGATTGTCCCTACTATGATACAAAATCAAGAAGCGTGCTTCATTTATCCGTCAGCTGACCAGCCAACGGAGATGAATAACCAAGCAGCCCTTATTGTGAGATATCCGAGCCCTGTCCAAATTGGGGATATGTTCTACGCTTATTTCATCTTGTGGGCAGACGTTAACCATATCGGTCAAATCGGCGCGAGGCTGTCGTTCATCTAGCCTTTGAGCAATGAGTTGCAGGAAAGTACCCCTCGGCCGTTGAATATATCCGAATGCTGCAATAATGATCAGGCCTTTTCAGGAACACTTATAGCCGCAGGAGGAGAACAACATGAAGTCGATCACCGTTCAAAGTCTTACGGAGTTATTTCATTTGGAAGTGCTTGCAGGTGCCAATCGCATGGATCGAATGATTACCCGTGCGCAGACGCACAGACCGGGTCTGGAGTTTGTCGGGTATTTCGATTTTTTCCCGATGGAGCGAGTGCAGGTGCTCGGCCGTAAAGAGATTAATTATTTATTGACGCTTAGCATAGAAGAACGCAAACTGCATATCGGGAATATCGTCAAATATCACCCGCCGTGCTTTATTGTCACCTCAGGACAGCAGGAGATCCCTTATCTGACTCTATTCTGCAATCAGGAAGGAATCCCGTTATTGCGGACAACCGAGACGACAACGGAGTTTATTGCCAAGTTGAACAGTTATTTGGTGAAGACGCTGGCTCCGGAGATATCGATCCATGCGGTATGCGTGAATGTATCCGGCATTGGAATCCTGCTCCGGGGCAAATCCGGTATTGGCAAAAGCGAAACGGCCCACACCCTTATCCGACGGGGCCACCGGTTTGTGGCGGACGATATCGTGGTGCTCAAAAAGCTGGGCCCCTCGACTCTTCTCGGAACGCATAATGAGACAACACGGGAGTTTCTCGCGCTGCGAAGCATCGGGTTGATCAATGTTGTGCGTCAATACGGGCGCACGGCGTTTCAGGACGAGACGCGAATCGTGCTTGACATTGAACTGGTGCCTTGGCGTGAAAATTCCCTAAACAACGAGCTGGAGGCCGTGCCTCAATTTACGGAATATCTAGGCATCCAAATTCCTCATATCGAGGTTCAGCTTCAGCCGGGGCGCGACGTAGCCAGTCTGATCGAGGCGGCGGCCAACAATTGGTATCTTAAACAACTCGGCTACAGTGCGGCCGAAGACTTTATGAAACGAATCGAAAACGAGATGCAATCGTGAGGCTTAAACGACTTTCCGCCATCTGATAATAAAAAACTTACGGAAACGATGTTGGTGATAGATGAAAATCCAAGTAGGAGAACTACAAATCGAATGTCATGTAGAATATGGTCCACGCAAAAAGCTTTCGATCCATGTCCACCCATCGGGTCTGATCACGGTGAAGGCACCAAATCGTACAAGCGATGAGACGGTGATCAACGCCGTTAGGCGGCATGGGAGCAAAATCGTGAAGCAATTGCATGCGATCGAGGCAGCCCGAACGGCTCCGAAGGTCAAGGCATACGAGGATGAAGGCAAATTCCTTCATCTTGGGCAGTATTATTCGCTGCATGAGTTAATCGAAACGGACGGGCGAACGGAAGAGGAGCTTCAACGGGATCTGAAGAAATTTTACTTCGCAAGCTGCAAGAAGGTGATCGCGGAACGCATCCGAATTTATCAGAAGCAACTGAAAGTTACGCCGAAATCCTTTGTCATCGAAGAGTCCCGGACGAAGTGGGGCAGCTGCAGCTCGGCGAAGCATCTCACCTTCAACTACCGCCTCGCGATGGCGCCCATTGATGTCATTGATTATGTGGTCATTCATGAACTCTGTCATCTCTTGCATATGAATCATGACCGATCCTTCTGGCGATGCGTCGGCAGCGTGATGAAGGACTACAAAGCTAAGGAAGCCTTCCTCGCGAAATATGGACATGCCATGACTTTGTAATGCATTGATTATGAGTCATAGAGAGAGTTAAGACACTGCCTGATTTGGGCAGTGTCCTTTTTTTGAATGGATGCTGATCGGCTGATCTGATTCCATGATCCACTGGGAGCGTGGGCGCCAGGGCAGCTGCTCACCATGATTAACGGATTCCTGACATTCGGCACGACGGCCATCTTGTCGACCAGTTATGCCGGCTGCTGCTTGCGTTGATCATAACATCTGTTTACATTAGAGTAATGACACGGAAAAATTGAATCTTACGGAGGCAATGATGAAAACAATTGGACTCATCGGAGGCATGAGCTGGGAGAGCACCGTGATGTACTATCAGATTATAAATGAGGTCGTAAAGGAGCAACGGGGAGGGCTGCATTCCGCGAAAATTTTATTATACAGCGTGGACTTCAAAGAAATCGAAGAATGCCAGGCCGTTGGGAACTGGAGCAAGAGCGCAGAAATTTTAGGAGATGTTGCCGTAAACCTTGAAAGGGGAGGTGCGGATTTTATCGTTATCTGCACCAATACGATGCATAAGGTTGCTCCGATCATTCAGCAAAGAATCCAGATTCCCATTATTCATATTGCAGATGCCACTTCGAAGAAGCTGATAGAAAGCGGTATAGATAACGTAGCTTTGCTTGGAACCAAATACACGCTGACTGAGGATTTCTACAAGGAAAGATTGATTGCAGCCGGCATACATGTGCTGATTCCTGATGAAGATGACATACAACTTATCAACCATATCATTTACGACGAATTGTGCTTGGGTATTATTTCTCAACAATCCAAGAACGAATATTTGCGTGTGATCAACCAATTACAGAAGCAAGGTGCCCAGGGAGTCATACTCGGCTGTACAGAGATTAGTCTTCTTATTAAACAGGAAGATACGAATATCCCTGTTTTTGATACGACTCAGATTCATGGAACAACAGCAGCCCTGTTTGCACTTGAAAAATAATCATGGATGTTTATTGTTGTAGGATCTGTGCTTATCGGGCAGGGGGAATGCTTTGAGGATTGTTAAATACGTTTTCCGGGTCGTATTTCGCCTTCACTTTCCGCAATCTTGGATAGTTCGTGCCATAATACACCGGCCCGGAATTTTTAATCCCTTGGTCTGGTACGTTGATGTAGGAACCCACGATATAAGGCTGCAGTTTCCGGCGCGTATTGCGAGTTAAGGCGATGTTTTTAGCGGCATCGGAAGGCTGGATCCAAGAAGTATTCCATTCTACATAAAATTTTGCTTTACGCCAGAAGAAGGCGGTTGCTTTAGGAGATATACGGCTTACGGCTCCGCCCCAATTGAGGAAGAAGAATCCCGCGGTAGAATTTGCCTCCGCTTTCTCTAAAAATTCGCGCATGTACTTAATTGCTTTATCAGGGAACGGCCGCCTGCCGAAACCGCTGGAGAATTGGTTGCTGAATTTTTGAGTAAGCACTGGATCAGGAGGCAGTAAGAAGTTGACAGCTTCGGTGTAAGGCAACTGCCGGATGGTTTTCATTGTCGGTGTGCCGACGCTCGTGAGCGGGCTTAAGAGGCGGATTGCCTCTGTTTTCGGCCCGAGGAACAGCCCTTCCATGGAAACATTGCCGCCTTTTTTCGGACCAATGCTTAATTCGCTGCCGAGTCTGGTATCGACGGAAGGAGCCCATAGCTGCCAAGCCTTTAATACCTTTTCAAATTGATTCCAAGGCCAGGTGATACGATACACGGTTGCGCTTTCCGGAGCACGGCGTACGTTGAATTTATATTTGGTGTAAATGCCGAAGTTGCCGCCGCCACCGCCGCGGGATGCCCACAGAAGGTCGGCGTTTTGTTTTTTATTAGCCTTGATCACGTTACCTTTGGCATCCACCATTTCCAGACTGATCAGGTTATCGCTGATGAGGCCAATGGTACGCTGCAGCGGTCCTATGCCCCCACCGAGCGTAATTCCTCCGATCCCGACCGTAGGGCTGTCGCCAAAGGGGGCTATGAATCCTTGCCTTGCAAGCGTGTTTGCAATTCTCCCCACTCTGTTGCCGGTCTCGACAATCACGGTGCCATTTTTTTTATTCAGCTTAATTTTGTTCATCTCACTGACATCGATGACAATGCCTCCGTTTACCTGTGAAAGATTGGTTTCCAACGCATGTCTTCCGCTTCTTGGACGAATGGGGACACGATTCTCACGAGCCCATTTGATAGCGTTTGCCACATCTTTGGTCTTTTGAGCGAAAACAAACACTTTGGGAAATTTGTTCGTATGGGGATCCCAATTCTTACGAGCCGAATCGTAACCTGGATCTCCTCGGAAAATAACCCTTCCGGTCAGTTTCGTTTGTGATTTCACCAACAACAGCTCCTAATCCGTTGAATTTATGCTAACGATAATCATGGAATGCGGTCCGGCACCATACATCATATGGTGAGCAACAGCCCATGGTATAGGCTAATAACACATTGAATGAAAACATCCGAATTTACTGGCCATGACAATTAGAAAAAGCTGCATTGTTCGTTTCGTTCGATGTATAATGTTTATATGGGTTCATATAAATCCATTTGAGTTCATTATATGTCTTGAACAAGGAGAGAAGAATCATGCCAAGCATCAAAATTGAGTTGCTGGATCATGAACAGAACGTGAGGGTGGAGGGTGACCGTCATTCGCAATCCTCCCATGACCGCGTGATGGAGCGGGAAGGCGAGGATTTCACTTACCTGGCTTGTCAACAGCTGGAGTACGCCGCCGGCGACAAATTTAGAATTACGACGGAGCACCCGAATCGGTATTTGGTGGTACAGTTGGATGAGGCACTCTTTCCGTCCCTGGTATATGTCAAGGGCACCAGCTGGGAATACGAAGTTCCATTGTCGTACAAGCAAGCCTATCCAGAGAAGGCATTTACGGGGACAAAACATTATGTTTCGGTACGCTATGCGACGGAGAGCGAAATTACCCAATATCGGAATCTGGCATGGAATACCCATGACCAGAAGCATGATTCCAACGCTTATCCGCATGCTCACGCAAACGTAGAAACCAGAAATGATCCTACCTTCTTTGCGCGCAATGCGATCGACGGCATTTATGCCAACTGCAATCATGGCTCGTATCCGTATCAATCCTGGGGAATTAACCAGCAGGCGGATGCGGAGCTGACGCTGGATTTCGGGCGAATGGTTGAGCTTGACCGGATCGGTCTTGTTTTACGCGGCGATTTTCCTCATGACAGCTGGTGGAAGGAAGTCACGATTGCATTCTCCGACGGTTCAACGGAGCAGCTGTATCCCGTGAAAAGCCGGAGCATCCAGTATTTTGAGATTCAACCCCGCAAAGTGGAATGGTTGGTGCTCAAACGATTGATCAAAGGCGATGAGGCGCTTTTTCCGGCATTAACGCAGCTTGAAGCCTATGGCAAAAACGTAGACGTAACGGAGAAGTAAAGCAGAGTAAGGATTGGTGGATTCATAACTGTTGTAATTCATCCGGGGACGTTACGAATAATCGCAGAGTGAGGAAAGGGTTAGGCCTGATTGCCAGATAGGATGCACATCCGTCTGCAATCAGGTCTTTTAATGTTTTTGCGAAACAAATAGCTGCAGATTGCCGTATTAAACAGATTAGGAAACGGGGATCGGGAGATTCCGTCGTATGTATAGGGAGAATCGCAGCTTCTAAAGGAAGCAATTGACAACCCTCAGCAACAAGGTATGATCAAATAGATATCAGTATCATGCCGAGGAGGGAATAGGATGAATTCGACTCAACGCCAGGAAAGGCCGAATGTGCTGCTCATTACGGTCGATCAGATGCGCTTTGATTGCCTTAGCATAGCAGGTCACCCTGTGGTGGAAACGCCCAATCTGGACGAGCTTGCAAGGAGCGGCGTAAGGTTTAGCCGTGCGTATTCTGCCACACCCACCTGCGTACCTGCAAGAGCGGCGATCTTCACCGGCCAGTCTCAGCGCGCTCATGGCCGCGTCGGCTATCAAGACTGCGTCCCGTGGAATTACAAGGAGACGCTGCCGGGGGAATTGGCTAAAGCCGGTTATCACACGCAGTGTATCGGTAAAATGCATGTTTACCCTGCACGCAATCTGCTGGGGTTCCACAACGTAATGCTTCACGATGGTTACCTGCATCACAACCGCAATAACCACGGCATTCCGATGTTGGAGCATTACGATCAAGTTGACGATTACTTGCAGTGGCTGCGAGAAAGGGTGCCGGGCGCCGATATGACCGATCTTGGTCTGGACTGCAATTCATCAACCGTCGCTCGTCCTTGGCATTTGGCGGAAATGCAGCATCCAACGAACTGGGTGGTAACGCAGTCGATTGATTTTTTGCGGCGACGGGATCCCGGGAAGCCGTTCTTCCTGTGGATGTCATTCGTCAGGCCGCATCCTCCGTTCGACCCTCCGCAGGCCTACTTGGATCTGTATGAGGATGCCGAAATTCCGGAGCCTCCGGTTGGCGATTGGGCGGAGACGGAGGATCCGGATCTGTCCGGGTACTCCCCTATAACGGGGAGGGGACTGGTCCCGAAACGCCGCCTACGTAAAGCGATGGCTGCCTATTACGCCCTGATCACGCATATCGATCACCAAATCGGACGTTTTTTGCAATCATTGAACGAATATGGGGAGCTAGGCAACACGGTGATCCTGTTTACTTCCGATCATGGCGAGCTGCTGGGGGACCATCATTTATTCCGAAAGTCTCTTCCGTACGAAGGCAGCACCCGCGTGCCGTTTATCGTCAGCGATCCCGGCAACCGTTTTGGCCTGCAGAGCGGTATGGTTTCAGATCATGTCGTGGAAATGCGGGATATCATGCCCTCGCTGCTGGAAGCGGCCGGCGTGCCTATACCGGAAACGGTCGAAGGCGAGAGCATCTGGAGACTAGCGTCAGCAGGAAGGGACGGGGGAAGCAAGCCGGCTTGGCGTCCCCATCTTCATGGAGAGCACGCTCAAGGGCTTCAGTCCAATCATTGGGTTACCGACGGGAAGGAGAAATACATCTGGTTCTCCCAAACAGGCAAGGAGCAGTTCTTCGATCTGGTTGATGATCCCAATGAGCTGCACAACGCGATCGGGGACGAAAATCGGCAGGAACGAATCCGTTATTGGCGTTCGGTCCTCATCCAAGAGCTTGAGGGACGCGAAGAGGGTTATACGGATGGCCAACAGCTGATCACCGGCCGGAAGCCGGTAGCCGTATTATCCCATATTTTGAAATAGCACGAGACCGTAAATTACATTCAGAACCGATTAGGAGATAACATGCTAACGACACAACAGCTAAAAGACATTGAACAATTGCAAAGCGAGTGCGAGCTTCATGACCATGTCCAATTAAAGCTGAATTGGGAAATGCTCAGAGAACGCAACACGGAGAATCTGGATTTTTTTCATTACGAGGAAAACGAACTTGTAGCGTTTCTAGGGCTATATCCTTTTGGCTCGACCGTCGAAATATGCGGCATGGTAAAGCCTGCCGAACGACGAAAGGGGCATTTCCAGCGATTGTTTCATCTCGGAATGGAACAGGTAAAACTCGCCGGATACAAGAAAATCTTGTTGAACGCGCCAGCGGGATCCGATGCGGCAAAGGCATTTTTGCATCAACTAGGTGCGGAGCATGCTTTCTCGGAGCATCAAATGACGTGGCAGGAAATGCCGCTTGAGGATTCGGACGGTATTCTGCTGAGGCAGGCAACATTGGAAGATTATGAAACAAGCGTGCGCTTATCCGTGGAAGCATTCGGATTGGACGAAGAAGATGCCAGAGCGATGGAGAGCCATCATTTTGCTGATAATACGGGTATGTTCATGATTGAGGTAAACGAAGAAACGGTCGGGAAGTTTCGAGTCAGCCGCGAAGAGGGGCAGGCGTGGATCTATGGTTTCTCCATATTGCCGGAGTATCAAGGCCGGGGAATAGGCAGAAAAGCGTTGCGACGAATCGTGAAGGAACAGAGCTCAGCCGGATACTCGGTGCACTTGGAAGTCGAAACGAAAAACGACCATGCGCTGAGGTTATACGAGTCGGTTGGATTTCAAGCCGTGCATGCACAAGATTATTATCAATATGAATGCAGATGATAACAAAATAGATGTGCAAGAAAAGTCGCCATCATGGCGGCTTTTTGATTTTCACGGCATCATTCAAATTTTTCGATGATCTGTTGAAGTCTATTTTCTCTGCCGATAAAGAATGGAGCATGCATATCTGATCATTCAGGAGGAATTATCATGAAAAAAACTGTCATCCTGCTAACCAGCGCGGCCCTGATGTTTGCGACCGCCGCAGGCACGATCTCAGCCAAACCAAGCAACACGCCCCCCGGCAAGACAAGTAACGCGGCATCGCCAAAGGGACCAAAAGAAAAAGAAACTCGTAATGACAAGCAGCAAACCGAGGAAGTCGATTCCTCTGATAAGTCCAGCAAAGAAGAGGACCAAGTTCAGGAATCCACAACGCCGGAAACAGAGAAAACAAACGACCCTTCCACCGATAAAGTCGATTCCAAGAACAAAGGACACAAAGGATACAAAGGTTTGCTAAATGCCATTCAAAACGTTGAGGATAAACCGGCAGGCGCCGTTCTAGCCAATATTTTGCTTACCGAATATGCGGCCGAGTTAACGGACGAGCAACAAAAACAACTTGAGGCCATTATTGAAAAGGACAAGGCGTTAGAAGCGGCAGCGGACATGCTCGAAACAAACGGCAGCGTGACTGAAGCCGTGTATTTGCAAGAAGAAGCCATCAAAGCAAATTTTAAAAACCTGGATCTTTACAAAACCATGGGAAAGCTCAGTGAAAAGGCGGGTAAAAAGAATGGGGTTAAGCTGTATGTGAACGGCGAAGCTTCGGACACCGAACCGTTTGTCAAAAAAGGCAATACATATGTTCCTTTTCGCGCCATAGCCGAGGCTTTGGAGGCTGAGGTTATATGGAATCCTGAAAAGCGTTCCATCACCGTCTCGAAGGACGGGGTGAGCATCCAACTCCTGGTTGGCAGTAAAACAGCGTCCGTCAATGGCAAGAAAATTTCGCTGGATGCCCCAGCTACCGTTACAAAGGGCAATACGTATGTGCCCGTACGCTTTATAAGCGAGGCCTTGAATGCTACCGTCAAGTGGGAATCGGAAAGTCAGACCGTCGTTGTCTATGAAGAGAAAGCAGAATAGGTGAATTTCTAAGCCGCTAATCGGAATGAGATCAGCGGCTTTTTTCTATTAATAGTCTTTGATAAAGAGGGCCATTTCGTCTGTCGTAATGCTGAATGAGAATTAGGGCCATGCATGAAAGGCTAAATATGTATACCATATGTTAAATTTTTTCAGTGTCTTCTCCATTGTAAACGCTTTAATATCGATTTATGACCGACTGACAGGAGGGGAAGTTATGAAGTTTGCAGGACGTTTCTGCATGGTGTTATGGATTGTCGTCATCATGGTGTCGGCAGCCGGATGCATGGCGGGGAGGAACGGGGCCGACAGCAGAATGTCGCACCAACCGGAACGCCCGTTTGACAATGTGCGGATTACCGCATATATGGCTAAAAATCCGGTTGCGGACATCCTTCGCGCCCATCTCCCCGAATTTGAGAAGCAGACGGGTATCAAGGTGGATTTTCAAGCGTTGACCAATGAGCAGCTCAGCCAAAAGATGTTCGTACAGATGACGGTAGGTAACGAAAGTCCCGATGTGTTCATGATCCGGCCGTTGGAAGAGCTAAGTCTGTATGAGAATAACGGCTGGTTAACGCCCTTGGAATCGTATGCCGTATCGGACCCGCGTTACGACTTCGCCGATTTCTCTTCAACGGCGCTGGAATCGGTAACGGTGAACGGGAAACTGCTTGCCGTCCCGCTATCGACGGAGCAGCAGATTCTATACTATCGCAAGGACCTGCTAGAGAAAAAAGGGATCGAAGTCCCGCAGACCTTGGATGAGCTGGAAGCAGCGGTTAAACAGGTGCATGATCCCGAGCATGGCATGTACGGATTTGTCGCTAGAGGGCAGCGAAGCGCTCTCGTAACCCAGCTATCGTCATTCGTTTACTCCGAGGGCGGGAATTTTCTAAGCGCAGATAAAGCGGCATTGAACACAAAGGAAACGCTCAAGGGGATTCAGCGGTACGTAAGGCTGCTCGGAAACTATGGACCGCCCGATGCGCTTAGTTACAGCTGGCCGCAATCCGCAGATCTCTTTGCGCAAGGAAAGGCGGTATTTTTCACCGATGCCAGCGCGATCTACTCCCTGCTAGCGCAATCGGGATTAGCTAAGGAGAAGATCGGTTATGCGCTCTTTCCGGCAGGTGATGCCGGTCGCAAGCCGTATAGCACCACTGCATGGGCCATTGGCATCAATGCGAATTCTGCCCGCAAGGATGCTGCCTGGGCATTCATCGAGTGGGCTTCGGGCAGGGACATGGTGCTGCAAGCCCAGAAGATCGGTAATCCGGGAGCGCGGAGTTCGCTGTGGCATGACAAGGAAGGAATCTCCGGCTTTCCGGATGAGCTGATTCCGGTGATCAATGAATCCATTCCGATCGGAATGAGCTACGACCGTCCAAAAGTCATTCACGTGAAGGAAGCACGGGACATTATCGGCGGTATCGTGGTGAAAGGAATTATCGGCGAAGATGTCGGAATTGCTGCCGAGTCGGCAAACGTTCAATTGCAAGAACTGATCGACAGCGAGAAGTAGAGCGAATCGCTCTGACACGGGGGTATGTTTTTGATGAAGCGGTTAAGAACAAGTACGTTTGCCAAGCTTACAACATTGCTGGCGGTCCTGGTTATTCCGATTATTTTGCTGTATGCCTACTCCCATCAGGTCAGCATCAACGTCGTCCGTTCGGCTGTGGAGGAGGGCCAGCGGAACCGACTGACGTTTTTCATGAGTCAGATGGACACCATGATCGATCAGCTAACGAAATATTCGGTGATCGCGAGCAATGATGACGGGATTAAGAGTTATCTGGCGGAGCGCTCAGGTAGCACTCCCATGGAACGAATCGACAGCCAGCAGCGGATCACGGATATGTTGAATATGCAGATTGCAACTAGCAGCTGGGACAGCCAAATCCTAATGTACCTGACGCAGTATCGTGAATTGCTGACCACCGACTTGTCGGCAAGGTATGATGCCGAATACTTGGCTCATGCCCATAAGCAGAACTGGACTTATCATCGGGATTCGCGAGGACAAGCTTTTTTTAGCTGGATGAGAACGTCAGCTTCTTCGCAGGATCTGATCGTGGAGGTCCGTTTCACCGACCAGAATCTGGTCAATATGCTGAATCGGTTGAAACAGGACGGGGACAGCGAGCCATTCCTGTATGCACCTGACGGAACCGTTATTGCCAACAGCACATCGGTCGAAGAAACGATACGAATGGCCGCCGGCACCCTGAACGAATTGCAGCTTGGGGAAGAGGGCAGCCGAATCGTGCAATCGGGGCAGGGCAAATATGTAATGAATTACGTCTTGTCCAGCAGTTTGGGCTGGTATCTGGTGGATTTCGTCCGGCTGGACAGCGTATATTCCCCAATCACCTTAAGCAGCGTCCTCTTTTATATTTCCGTATCGCTCCTGCTTGTTCTTGTCTTACTGCTGACCTTGTTGTTGTACCGCAATGTCCAGCGTCCGATTTCCCGCCTGCTTCATGCGGTGAGAAGGATCAGGGACGGTCAATACATGACGCGTCTGAAGGATGTGCCGAAGAACGAATTCATGTATCTGTTTCACTCCTTCAACAACATGGCAGAGCAAATCGAGGAGCTCATCGAACGGGTGTACAAAGAGTCTTTGCGATCCAAGGAAGCCACGCTTAAGCAGCTCCAATCGCAAATTAACCCTCACTTCCTGTATAACTGCCTGTTCTACATCAAAAACATGGCCAATCTTGGCGATAAGGAAGCTGTCGTGGCCATGGCCCTGAACTTGGGGGAGTATTACCGGTACACGACGCGACTGGAAAAACCGACCGCGCCCCTTGAAGAGGAAGTGAAGCTGGTTGACAATTATTTAACGATTCAGATGCTGCGGCTTCAGCGACTAACCTTCGAGATCGAGGTTCCTGACAGCATGATGCAGCTCGAGATTCCGCGTCTTCTGCTTCAGCCTATCGTGGAAAATGCCGTCATCCATGGGGTTGAGGATCAGTTGGATTTTGCGATGATTCATATTTCCGGAGAAATCGAAGGGAGTCGATGCCGGATCAGAATTGACAACAACGGCCAGGGCATGGACGTAGGCATCATCGACAAGCTGAAGCGACAGGTCGAAGAGCCTTTGAACGAAAGCGGGGGATTCGGCCTATGGAACATTCATCAGAGACTGGTCACCCGGTACGGCAAACATGCGGGCTTGGCCTTTTCAGAATCGCCGTCAGGAGGACTTCGCGTGGAAATATGCTGGGAAATGCCGAGTAGGGAAGGGAGGGATAACGTTGTATACATTGCTGATCGTTGATGATGAAGCAAGCGTGGTAGAGGGGCTTGCGCATACGATACCTTGGCAGAAAATCGGAATCGATGAGGTGCGCAAGGCATACTCCGCTTTCGAAGCGCTGGAAATACTGCAGACGCAGCCGGTCGACATCATGATTTCCGACATCACGATGCCACGGATGAACGGCCTCGAGCTTGTCGAGATCACGAAATCAAAATGGAAGCATATCAAAACGATCCTGCTGTCCGGGTATGCCGATTTTGCTTACGCGAAGGAAGCCATTACGCTTGGCACTTATGAGTACCTGCTAAAACCCGTCAGCGACGAAGTCGTACTTGAGAAAGTAGGCGGAGCTGTGGAATCGCTGCGGCAGGAGCGTGAGTCCAGCGAAACCTACAACCGTGCGGTTCAGGCTTTTCGAGCTAATCTGCCTCAAATTCGAGGCGAATTCCTGAATCAGCTGCTTCAAGGCATGAAATCACCGAAGAACGTTTGGGCCGAAAAACTGGAGCTGCTTGAAATGAAATCCGCCATCGGCAATCAAGCTGCCTTGATGCTCGTACGGATGGAGGACCGTCTGACGGAAATGAGTCCTTATGACTCCTCCATCATGGAGTACGCGATTGGTAACATGGCGGACGAGATCTTCGGGGAACGGTTTCGGTTGTGGCGATGCAGGGACATACACGGATATCTCGTCTTTTTTGTTTTTGAAGATATCAGTAAGTATAAACTTAGCAGTACAAGCAGCCTGATATCGCAAGAAAAGTTACCGCTAATGAAGGATTCGACGACATCCCCGAGTGGCTTCGATAGCAGCTTTTCTTATAGCGATGATTCGATAGCGGGGATGCACCCTCATGAGCATACAGAGGAGAATGAGCTCAAGCATTTCGCTGCACAGCTGCAGATGAATGTCAGCCGTTACCTGAAAGGAACAATCTCCGTCCTGATCGGAAAGCGAGGTTCCTTCCCGGAAGATGTCCGAAAGCTGTATCAAGACAGTCTTTTCGCTTTGCGCCGCCATATCGGCAGCCATAGTGATATGTTCGTTTACGCAGAAGATGAGGAGGAGCTGCATCCGGTTCGTTCCTTGCAAAAGTGTTATGAGCCTCCGCTGCTCCATCATCTGCTGGAATCCGGCAGTTGGAAGCAAATCCAAGAGAAACTTGAGCAGATCCTGAAGGAATTGTCGCTCGCGCACAGCCAATCGCAAGAGCATGTAATCGAAGCCTTTTTCTTTATATATTCCTCGCTAAGCGCATATGCGCACAAGAACGGACGCAGTCTGGCCGATATCGTCGGAGCGTCCCTTGCGGATGTAACGGGACTCTCGCAATGCACGACAGCGGCCACGCTCGGCAAATGGGTGGGCCAAGTTCTGCCTCTACTGGAGTCAAGCGCCGAACAGGCAACGCGCAGCGACAGGAGCGCTGCCGTGTCCCGGATGAAACGGTTCATTCGGGATCATCTGTCTCAGGATATTTCTCTGCAAGCCATCGCGGACCATATGTATATGCATCCGGTTCACGTGTCCCGCCTCTTTAAAATGGAGACCGGATTCAACGTGAGCGATTATGTGCTCCGGTTGAAAATGGAGCAGGCGGCCGAGCTGCTGGCCGACCACTCCTTGAAAAACTTCGAGATTGCCCTGAAGCTGGGATACCACAACCCGAATTATTTTATTCGGGTGTTCAAAAAGTATTATTCCGTGACGCCGCAAGAATACCGAAACAGTTTGGAAACCGGAATGCCGTAATAAAGCCTGTATTACCGTCCGTTTTCAGCCATGCATTTGGGCTGGAAGCGGGCTTTTTTTGTCTCATTCGGCCGCGGCTTTCGATTGCAGCATCATGTTAAGTAAGGAGAGCGGATGTTAAGCCTATATCATTTAACCCTGTTTATGAAGCCCTTACAATGAATGGTGTAAGGACATTCCACTATATGCTGAGGGGTGAACATGATGAAGATGAAGAAAAACTCCATACGATGGGTAACGGCAGCTTTAGTCATGATATTGATGGCAGGATGCAGCGTAGGGGGAACGGGAGGCAGCGGATCAGGGGATGCCGAGCCTGGCAAGGAAACCCTGACATTCTGGATGAAGAAGCAGATGTTTGAAGAGCAAAACCAGATGATCCAAGAGAGGGCAAAACAGTTCGGGGAAGAGCATGACGTGAATGTCAACGTGGAGTTTATTGCGTACGAGGACTTTTATCCGAAATGGTCGGCAGCCATCGAATCGGGTACTACGCCGGACGTCTCCTTCTTCGGCTACCAGGAAGTTGGGCAATTCTATGCCAAGGACGTTCTTGAGGAGGTTACCGACGTTGTGGGCAGCGTGGAGAACGCAAACGGGGAAATACAGGACAGCCTGAAAACCTCCGTGACGTTCGAGGACAAGTTATACGGAGTGCCGTTCTGGACCGAGTCCACGGCATTATACTATCGCAAGGACATGCTTCAGGCAGCGGGTTACAGCGAGCCGCCTGGAACCTGGGAGGAATTCCGCGAAATGGCGAAGGCACTCACGGATTCTTCCAAAGGGATATACGGCGCAGGACTCGGGTACGGGAAAGGCAATTCCGATGCCGAATGGCTGACCCGGGCGATCATCTGGTCCTACGGAGGTTCCCTCGATACCGAGGACGGCAAGAATGTAGCGGTGAATTCGCCGGAAACTCTTCAGGCGGTTCAGTTGATCAGGGACATTTTCATCGAAGATAAGGTAACGCCTCCGAGCTCCATCGGATGGGATGACAGCGGCAACAACAAATCGTATTTAAGCGGCCAGTCGGCCATGATCTTCAACGTCGGCAGCTTGGCTGCGACGATCAAGAACGATAATCCCGAATTGTACGAGAATACGGGGATCGCCATGCTGCCCGCAGGACCGAAGGGAGCGGTAGTGCCTGGCATTAGCAACAATCTAGGCATATTCAAGGCATCTGCGAACAAGGAGCTTGCCAAATCCTTCATCGAATATATGACGGACAAAGCGTGGTACGGCCAGTGGGTGCAGAATGGAGCTCCATTGACCGGTCCGATTTACACAGACCTGGCAAACGAATCCGTATGGCAGGAGGAGAAGAACAAAGGATTCGTCGACTCCATCGCACATTTCGCTTTCCTTGGATACCCTGCGAAGTATAACCCGAAGGCTGGAGAGATTTATAACCTTCGATATGTCAACGACGTCTTCCAAAAGATGCTTTTGGATTCCGGCTTCACGGCTCAACAAGCAGTGGACGAATTACAGAGCAAGATCGAGGCGGTATACGCGAAGTAGGGTTATGACTTAACCGCGCATCAGGCTCCGCAGTTCGATTACAAGGCATCGATACAAGGTCCGTGGCTGCGGATGAGCCTGAGGCGTCAGAAAGAAGGTGCTCTCAATGAAAAGCTTGGAAGTCCAAACAACACCGGGGAAAACCCGGGCGCCTAGGCGGGAACGAAGTGATACAAGCAGCAGGCTGGCTTATCTTCTCATGAGTCCGGTGCTAATATATTTGCTGGCTGTCATGGCGCTCCCTTTTTGCTGGGCAGTCTATCTTAGCTTGACGAATAAAGTGGTCGGCGTTCCCGAAACGTTCATCGGCCTGCGAAACTATACGGAGCTATTTACCGATTCCGTGTTTTGGAAGGCGGTATGGAATACGGTTGTCTTTACGATGGTGGCCGTCATTTTGAAAGCGGTCTTCGGGATGATTATGGCGCTCGTGCTCAACGAGAATATCGTTGCTCGAAACTTTTTCAGGGTGATGCTGTTTCTTCCGTGGACCATTCCCACGATCGTCTCCGTATTTACCTGGCAATGGATTTATTCCGACGTCGGCGGCGTGCTGAATGCCATGCTCCTCAAAACAGGGCTCATCGACAGTCCCGTCGGCTGGTTGGCCACACCGGACCTGGCCATGTTCTCCGTCATTCTCGTCAACGTGTGGCGGGGCATTCCGTTTATGGGCATTGCCATATTGGCCGGCCTGCAGACGGTGTCCAAAGAGATGTATGAAGCCGCTATGCTGGATGGAGCGGGAGCGATCAAGCGCTTTTTCTACATGACGCTCCCCTCGGTAAAAGAAGTGACCATTCTGTCTTCCGTCATCACCACCATATGGACGCTGAACGACTTCGAGATTATCTGGCTGCTGACACGCGGCGGTCCAGACAATGGCACGCAGGTGTTATCCACGCTTAGCTATACCGTCGGCTTTCTGAACATGAGTCTCGGCAAAGCCATTGCGATTTCCCTCATTACGCTGCCGCCGCTGATCATGCTGATCCATTATGTGACCAAGCGTTCGCTGGCGTCCGACAAGTAAGGAGTGATCTTAATGAAGAATTCGCTCGGCAAGCAAATTACGGTATACTCGACGCTCGCGCTGCTGCTAATATTCGCGCTCTTCCCTTTATATTGGATGGTGATTACCTCCTTCAAATCCAACGGGGAGATCTATTCCATGACGCCTACGTTTTGGCCGAAGGAATTTCTCGGAACCGCCTACGATAAGCTGATCAACGAAAAGGGCTTTATGACGAATATCAAAAACAGCTTGTTCGTCTCATTGATCGTATCCTTGTTCTCGATCACGGTCAGCATGTTGGCTGCATATGCGATCTCCAAGCTCAGGTTTCGAGGAAGAAGCTTCATCTCCAAAAGCATTCTGTATGCGTACCTGATGCCTAGAGCCGTTCTGTTTATCCCGCTGTACATGCTGGTGACGGCCATCGGCATCAACAATTCCATCTACGGTCTCATGCTGATTTATCCGACGATCACGATTCCGTATGCTACGTGGATGCTCATTTCCTATTTTAGATCCATCCCGGACGAAATCGAGGAAGCGGCCATGATCGATGGATGTTCGCGAATCCGTACGATGACCAAGATCATTTTTCCGTTATCGGCTCCGGGCATTGCGGCTACCTTCATTTTTTCGTTCACGTTATGCTGGAGCGAATATCTGTATGCATTGGTTGTTGTCACAAAAGGCGCTGACAAGACAATCACGCTGGGATTGTCGGATATGATCGTCGGCGACGTCTTCGCGTGGGGACCCCTGATGGGTGGCTCCATTATTGCATCGATTCCGGTCATCGTGATGTATCTGTTTACATCGAAATATATGGTAAGCGGAATGACGGTAGGAGGAGTTAAATAATGAAGGCGAAAAAAGTGTTAGTAACGGCTACGAATTACTCCAAACTGTGCGCGGATGCGAAGGAGCTGCTCGAAAGCCATGGATGCGAGATCATCGAGAATCGTTTCGGACGTCCGCTGACGTTCGAGGAACTGAAGGAAGTGGTGGGATCGGTCGACGGCGTCATTGCCGGCGTGGATTCTTGGAATGAGGCGGTATTCAAGCTTGCGCCGCGGCTTCAAGGCATCGCCCGTTTCGGCGTTGGCGTGGACAATATCGATTTGGGGGCTGCCAGGAAGTATGGGATACAAGTAACCAATGTACCACGAGGTAATGCCAACGCGGTGGCCGAACTGGCGATCGGATTGATGATCTCGGTCCGTCGGCACATTCCCGCGCTGGATCGATCGACGAAGAATGGCGGCTGGGAACGTTTTGTCGGTTCTGAGCTTGCTGGAGGAACGATCGGCCTTCTAGGGTTCGGGAATATCGCCCAGCTCACCGCGAAGAAGTTGAAGGGCTTTGATGTCGAGATTATCGCTTATGATAAATATCCAGATACAGCTAAAGCGTCGGAATACGACGTTACAATGACAAGTTTCGAGCATGTGCTGGCGCATAGCGATATCATCAGCATGCATTTACCCAGCGTGAAAGAGACGCACCATATTATGAATGACAAGGCTTTTGCCAGGATGAAACCATCCGCCATTTTCATTAACACCGCGAGAGGAGCCGTCGTGGATGAACAGGCGCTTTCACGGGCGCTGTCGACTGGAGTCATCGCCGGGGCGGCCATCGACGTCTACGAGTCCGAGCCCGTAACCCCCGGCCATCCGATTCTGCAAATCGGGAACCTGATAACGACGCCGCACACCGCAGCCGAGACTTTCGAGACGTATACGCGGGTCAGCATGATTACCGCTCAGGCATTGCTGGATATATTCGAAGGAAGGGAACCGCAAAATATACTGACTGCAAAAGAATAAAGTACAACCCATGATACGAACCATTCAGGAGGGGATGCATATGTATCAGATCATCACCGACGGCAACTGGCCGGTTATGCTAACGCCGTTTACGGAGCAGAACAATGTCGATTACGAGGCCTTGGAGCGCCTTATCGATTGGTATATCGAACGGGGGGCAGACGGACTCTTTGCCGTATGTCAATCCAGCGAAATGTATACATTGACTCTGGAGGAGCGCGTATTGATAGCAGCCTTCGTCAAAGCGAAGGCTGCCGGCCGGGTACCGGTCATTGCATCGGGTCATGTATCGGATGCGTTTGAGGATCAAGTAACGGAGCTGAACGCCATGGCTGAAACCGGCGTCGACGCCGTTGTCCTAATCACGAACAGGCTTGCCGCTGCTGAGGAATCCGATGATGTGTGGCTGGCGAATCTCGATAAGCTGCTCGGGCGTTTACCAGAACACGTCCCACTCGGATTATATGAGTGTCCAGCCCCGTATCGGCGGCTTCTGACGCCCGAGATGCTGAAGAAATGCTCCTATACCGGACGCTTCCGGTTTATCAAGGACGTGAGCTGCGACCTGCAGCTGATCGGGGATAAACTCGAGGCGGTCCAGGGCGGAGGCCTGAAAATCTTCAACGCCAATACGGCGACGCTTCTGGACAGCTACCGGCTCGGCGCTTTCGGCTTCAGCGGCGTGATGGCCAACTTCCATCCCGAGTTGTATGCATGGCTGTTCCGGAATTGGGAAAGCCAACCGGAAGCGGCAGGGGAACTGTCTGATTTTCTCAGTGTGTCGTCATTTCTTGAGAAGCAGCTCTACCCGGTGAATGCCAAGTATTACCTCATGCTGGAGGGCATACTGACAAACTATCGCTGCCGTTCGAGAAATCATGAGGAGTTCAGTGCCACCCAACGGCTGGAGATCGAGCAATTATACCGGGTGTCCAAACAATATGCCCGGAAGTATCCCATTTTTACTTAAAACGATATCGGAAAAATACGTTGAAGTGTAAAGTCGCCTATCATGGCGGCTTTTTTTTGTAGTATTGTTATTTCAACGATTGTCTGCCCGGATACAGCTTTCACAGGATTTCATTTTGCCAAACGAGCTGAAGAGTGATTATACTATAAGAATGGATTGATGCAGCAAACCAGTTATGGTAAATAAAGGTGGTCTCATATGGCTAAATCCGACCGGTATACGTATCAAAATAAAATGAAGCACATGGTCACTGACCTGCGCCAACAAATTAAACGCGGCACTTACGCTCAAGGCGAATATCTACCATCGGAGATGACCCTGATCGAGCTGTATGGACTGAGCAAAAATTCAGTCCGGCAGGCGCTGGATCAGCTGGTTCAGGAAGAATTGATCGTGAAGGTGCCCCGTGTAGGCACCCAGGTAGTTGCAGCTTCCCGGCAAACCCGTAAGATTCGTTTCGGTTTGTATCCTTCCCTATATGCGGAGGCCGAAATGGAATATGTGCTCGCCTTATTTCAGGAGCGGCATCCGGAGGTAGCCGTGGAGATTGTGGACCTTCCCTACGAACATCCGGAAAGCATCGCCAATCTGATGAGGCTTGGCATTGTGGATGTGCTGTCCGTCAACATCCAGGATATGATGCATTTTCAGGAGAACGGCAGTACCGGTCTGTTTCACCGTCAGGAGCCGCGCGCGTCTACATATACTTTTTTGCACGGCCCGTTCATGGATGCCGAAGGCCGGCTGGCGGCGCAGCCGTTCATTCATTCTCCCGTGCTCTTGGCCTACAATAAAGAGCATCTGCGGGAAAAGCGCCAGTTCGAGCCGGACAGCAGTTGGGGCTGGGACGATCTCCAGCGAATGCTGCGTGAGCTGAGGAGCCCCGGGCGCTACAGCGTGGCTCTGCAACTGTACTCGTTGAACCGCTGGCCGATATTCCTCATGCAGCGTAGGGGCAAGGCGGAGATCGATGCTTCGTGGGGCCGTGCGGTCGAGGGGCTGTCTTGGCTTCGCGGACTGATTCACGAGGACGGCATGTTCCCGCTGGCCTTGGCCCAAGGCGCTTTTGAAGCAGAGAAGCTGTTCCGCGAGCAAAAGGTCTCTG
Source organism: Bacillus sp. FSL K6-6540 (assembly GCF_038007545.1). NCBI lineage: Bacteria > Bacillati > Bacillota > Bacilli > Caryophanales > Bacillaceae > Bacillus > Bacillus sp. FSL K6-6540. The sequence goes on along the minus strand of NZ_JBBOXH010000001.1, from coordinate 4,150,357 downwards.
TCATTCTGACGACCTATTATCTGCTCAACCAGCTGAAGGGAGCGACCTTTGAGTATGACGTGGCGCCTCTGCCGCATTTTGATCATGGGACAACCCTGCTATTGGGCACCGGAATCGGGGTCAGCGCGTGCTCCAAGGAGCGGGAGCTGGCCCAGAGCTTTGCCGATTTCCTAGTCTCTGACGAAGTGCAGGAATACATTCGCAGGCATACTTTCAGCATTCCGGCGAACCGTTACATCACCGAGAACGTAGATCCGGAGATGGAAGGACGGCCGTCCCGCCTCAATCTGCACCGAGAAATTGCCCCGCTGTATAAGACCTGCAGAGATGTAGGACTTAGCCTGGACGAGATGCTGTTGTTCCGGGAACGGCTGAAGCAATACTTCTCCTACCTTGTAGACGAAGGGGAACTGATATCCGTGCTGAGCAGGAAAACGGCAGGGACCTAAATGGCTACGAAAGCTGCGACCGATGAGGTCGCGGCTTTTTTTTGAGTTATCGTTTTCTCTATGGATAACCAGATAAGAACCAGTTGACAGACAGGTAGGTGTATGCTAAATTCTTTGCAAACATACGAACTACATAAATACCAGAGAAGCATGAACAACAGAGTTGCCCTTATAGGTCGGTCCATTTGATTGATTTTGGCAGTACACTCCATACCAGAAATGAGGATGAATTGATGAACGTTACCCACAGCAAACCTCTAGCGAAGAAGGGACTCCGTCATCTATGTCTCACCATTTGCGTCACATTGCTGACTGCGGTTTTCTTCCCGGCAAGCGCCTCGGCGGAAATCGGCAAAACCTACAGCGACCCTATCGATTTGGGCTCCCCGATGCAAAGCGTTGCCATATATGACGGGGCCTTTGGCATACAGGACGGACGGGAGGTTATTTATACGACGGTGTCCGGCAAGCCGGCTATTTTTCATGTCATTGATCTGAAAACCAAAGAGGTGCTGAGCACGCATCCGCTAACGGGTTCCGAAAGCTCGTGGACGCATTTGACGACCCCGGACGGCACGGTGTATATCGGAGGCAACGGCACGCTGTACGCCTACTCTCCGGTCACGAAACAGCTGAAAAATTTGGGCGGCATCGGTGAGCAGGTTGTTTACGGCCTGTCCCACGATGAACAGGGCCGTGTCTACTTCGGTTCTTACCCGAATGCGAAAGCGGGCCGCTACGATCCAGCTACAGGGGAAATGAAGGACTACGGCATCGTAGGCACGGGCCAAAGCTACAGCCGTTCCACGGCATATCATGGCGGATATCTGTATGTCGGCATCGGGATTGAAGGCAGCATTGTAAAAGTGAACGTGGCGACTGGTGAGAAGGAAACCATCCAGCTTCCGTCCTATAACGGAGCGGTAGACATCGGCATGGTGAACCAGCTGGACGTTGCGGGCAAATATTTGGTTGCCGGCATCGGCAAAGGCAACAGCGGGCTTCTGTTCTATGACCTGGAGCTGCAGCAATGGAGCGATACCTACCATCTGAACAATAAAGGCATCCGCCTCTCTTACGGGCCCGAGGGCAGCAATAAAATCTATTTCGTTCAGAATAACCATCTGATGGAAGTGGATTTGAATACCCTTGCTGCTGTTGACACCGGCGTCGTGTACGGAACGTTCCTGCGCAATACGGCCTGGGTGGAGGTGCCGAACGATCCGGATCTTCCGGGTGTTTCGCTTGCAACCGTTCAATTCGGAGGCAGCGTCGCTTACATGAATCTGACGACCAAGCAGGTCAAAGCCGTACCTTATCCGGTGAAGGGCAACCCGATTCCTGTTCAAACCATGGAGACCGGTCCGGATGGACGGCTGTTTATCAGCGGTTATCCTGGCGGCACAGGGTCCGCGTATTCCATCGACACCGGAACCTTCGAAACCTTCCCGATGGGTCAGTCGGAGGGCATGGTCGCCATGAACGGTAAGATGTATATGGGCGTATATCCGGGTGCTGATATTTTCGAATACAATGCGGAAAATCCGACCCAGCGCAAGAGCTTGTTCAAAATTACCGGTCAGGACCGTCCGTTCATCATGAGAGCAGCGGAAGGTAAACTGTTCATCGGCACCATTCCGGACTACGGCAAGCTGGGCGGCTCCCTGACGATCTATGATCCGGCGAACGGCAGCCAGTATACCGAATACAAAAACGTCATCAACAATCAATCGATTGTCGGCATTGCGGTAAAAGACGGCAAGGTATATGGCTCAACCACCGTTGCCGGCGGACTGGGCATCACTCCTTCCGAACCGGCTGCCAAAATGTTTGTCTGGGATATCGCGACGGGCAAGGTGGAGAAGGAATGGGTTCCTTCTATTGAAGGTGCTTCTCCTACGCCGCATATTATTAGCGGAACCAGCTTCGGTCCGGACGGACTGCTATGGGCGGCTTACGACGGAACGCTCTTTGCCGTAGATCCGGACACCCAGGAAATCGTAAAAAGCAAAACGATTTACGAAGGCGTGGAGAAATACGGCAACTGGCGTCCGGTGTACATTCGCTGGAGCGAGGACTGCCTCATGTATCTGACGCTTGCCGGTCACGTCACCGTGGTTGACCCGGAAACGATGGAGCATCAGACGCTGGCGGAATCCCAGCATGTGAATCTCGGACACGACGGCGATATTTATTACACGAACGATACGCAATTGATGAAGATTGAAGTGTCGGATGCTGCAGCATCGGATACGATTGGGTCTCTGATGGACGATATTCAGTCCTGGAAGCAACAAGGCGTTATCAGTCATTCCCTGAGCCAGCAGATCGGCAATGCGCTGAAACAAGCGGAGCTGAAGCAGAAGCAAGGGAAGCAGGAACAGGCCGTGAAACACCTGAATGATGCGCTCAAACACCTGAATAAAGCTAAAATCGACACGATTACCGAAGAGAAGCGTTCGGAAGCGGAGCAGCGCATTCAAGACTTCATTGGTGAATGGTCCTGATTGAATCAAGGATATGACGGTAGGTTGAACCTCCGCCAACCATAACGGAAATTTTCATGACAAAAAGTCGCCAATCTGGCGACTTTTTTGTTCCTGCGATGCAAGCGCGTACCTTTGGAGAGAGACGAACCTATCAACACAGCCGTCTTAGGTGATGGCCCATTGTTAACCGAAGCCAATGAAAGGAGATTTGTGTGTTAATATAGTAACGTGTTTAGCTGAGGAGCATTCGGTCGGTGAACGTTCGATACCAGAACCTTAATAACGAGCATAACGGCGAGAAGGAGAAGGGGACATATGGATAAGCAGACGTATGCACGGTATCTGCTCAACCTGATGGATGAAGAAGCAGATTCCGATGAGGCCGTGATTGAAGAAGCAGCGTTATATGGATATTTTCAAATGTATATGCCTAGCGGAAAAGGGGTGGAGGCCACCTTTGAGCCGCTTGAGGATGGACATGCTTACTTGCGGCGGATCTCCCGGATTTACGAGATGCTGGACCCGGAGGATTTTACCGGAGGAACAGTGCCGGCCTATTTTAACGGCAAAGGGGCTGAGGAGTCCGAGGATGTATTGAGAGGGTATGGCGAGCAGTTTATTCGGGAGTTAAAGCAGCTGCTGGATACTTTTGCGAAATGGGAACGTGCAGCGGATGCAGTCGCCTACCTGGATGGAATCGAAAAAATCGAGCTTCTTCCTCCAGGGAAAATAGACACCGTCCGTGATTCATATGATCCCGATGTCTATGAGGCGCTGACCGAAGTGATTATGGAGCACAAAAATGAAGAGGAGCCTATAGAGATTCTGGATGAGGCTTATTATTCGATTGCCTGCGAATACTGGATCTCCTACTATTTGCAGTGGCACCGTTACGGGCTAAAAGGCGACCCGTTCGCGCCGTATTTCGAGCTGTACAGATTAGGGTATTCGGCTGTTTTCTCAGACCAGAAGCTGTATATCGGCACATAGCCTATAAGGAGGAGGGAAGTCTTGATGACAGCGGCTAAGATGTTTTCGACGATCAGCGCAGGCAGCTTTTTTGAAAAGGTCTGCGATAACGAAGTGGATTGGGATGCCGAATTAGATGCGCGGGACACGCATGAATTTGACTCGGCATGGAACTCAAGTTACGAGAAATTGCATGAACTTAGTCCCACTGAAAGTCAGACAACCCGAGATATTCGGGAATATGCATTCAAGCAAACGTTCAGGATCACCCGGAATGCTGAACTGGCGGGTTATGTATCCGACGACTTGTGCCTGATTTCCACGGCGCTGGAGAACAACGTTCAGATTGAATTTATCAATAACCTATGGAACTCCTATCTTAAAGGGAAATTTCCGACATGATCCTAAAAATGAAAATGCAATGTTCATTAGCCGGGCTAACAGACACTTGAATTAGGAAGTGGATGCCCCGATACCAAGGACATACCCGATAATGTGGTCGTCGGGGGCAATCCAGCCAGGGTGATTAAGGAAATCGAAATCCGAATGACGGAAGCGTGAACCGGAAAGTGTCCAAGAAGGAGATGTAGAATGGAATCTAATCAGAGAATCCGTTTGGCAATTGAAGAATCAATCCAATTCCTTGAATCTACTTCGCAATGGGAGACGGCTCACGGCGAGAACAGCCGCCATAAATGGGATGGCGCTTGGTGGCATATGGCCGCTCTATACGAAATGGGAGAGGTGAAGCTGATCCCGGAATCGGTTATCGCCAGGGCTAAACATCTACTCGAAACCAAGGTTTGGCGGACCTTCGTCATTACAGCCGATGACCAGCCAACCAAAGATAGTGACCGGTTGAAGATGGATTGCTGCCATTGTGAACTTGCCGTATTCTATATGATTCTGAAAGCATATGGCTGTGATGTGGACACGGAGCTGCCCTGGATTCGTGAATGGCTCTTAAAGCATCAACTGCCAGACGGCGGATTGAACTGCGAGCCGGAAGCTTACATTCATTCAAAAAAAAGCTCTATCATTTCAACGCTTCCCCCGCTGGAAGCGATCTTATGGCATACAGACCGTGAATTCACCGAACAGGAAGCCGCTTTCTTAGATGAAGGCGCCCGGTATTTGATCGAGCATCGTCTAGTGTGTTCGAAACAGCATGGCGGCGTTCTGGATATGGATTGGCTGAAGCCGTGCTTTCCGCGTTTTTTTGAATATGATATCCTACGCGGGATGTCCTTCTTGGCAGAATGGTCCCGGCGCAGAAACAAAGCGCTGCCGGTCGACCTGTTTGTGGAAGGTGTGGAACGGTTGAAGATTTACATCGAAACGGATGGCTTGCGGATCGGCAGACAGGTCCATGATCCACATGGCCCTTGGGGCGGGCAAACCTTCCCCTTGTTAGAAGCTTTAGCCGGGCTGGGTGAGGTATCGCCTTATTTAACCGGACAATTGGATCGAGTTATCGAACGGTTGGGACCAGCATTTGCCTATGCACTAGTCGAATAGCCATTGCACCAGGAGTACACAGCCTTCATTCAAATGGGGAGGAACTCAACATGGTGCCAAATATGTCGCGGACATCGCGGCTTTTTTTGTTATTAGCGTTGTTCTAATGTCGCCGATTTCTTCGACTCGGGTCTAGGTCCAATTCAGCCTCAGGAAGGATTTGGAGTAAACAAGCCTAAGGTACAATGAGATGTATGACATCCTACATTGAATCTTCAGCATTTACTTCAAACTTTTAGCAGAAAGGTGTCCTAAGATCATGAGAAAATTGAAAAAAATATTAAAAATTACCGGAGTAACCCTGATAGCGCTACTCATAACAGCCCTATTTTTCCCTACATGGACATCGTCCATCAAAGGCGAAAATAGTATTAGCATATTAGAACAAGTAGAGATCAATGGAAGCAAGCAAGAAATGATGATACGCGGCAATGACAAGGAGAATCCTGTGATTCTATTTGTACACGGTGGACCTGGAGCCCCGGAGATACCATATGTCGATACATATCAGGACCTGTTGGAAGCCCGATTCACGGTTGTTCATTATGACCAAAGGGCAAGCGGAAAATCCTATCATTTTTTTGAGGATTACGCTGATCTTTCATCGGAACTGCTGGTAAATGACTTATTGGCTATAACGGATTATGTTTCGGAGCGCCTGGGCAAAGAAAAGGTAATCCTCATGGGACATTCTTATGGCACGTACATTGCTGCACAGGCGGCCCAAAAGGCACCCGAAAAATATGAGGCTTACGTGGGGATTGGTCAGATGGGGGATACCGTAACAAGCGAGATCGACAGCTTGACCTACTTAATCAGCCAAGCTCAACAGGCTGGCAACGCGGAAGACGTCTTATATCTGCAAGGACTAACCGATAAAATCAAAAAGGGCGAAATGTTCACTCCACGAAATTATGTCATTCAATATGGCGGAGCTTCAAGACTTATTGACAGTCCCGACGGCAATAGTCTTGGGATGCTATTAAGCAGCGAGTATAACTTAATGGACGTTATTCGATATAACGTCGGAATATCTTTTTCTCAAAAGGTTTTGTTGCAGGAAGTTATAGAACATCCGCTGCCAACGCTTGTAACGAAACTTGAAATACCCTGCTACTTTATCATGGGCGATTATGACTATATGACGTCCTCCCATGCAGCAAAAGAATTTTTCGATAAGCTCGAAGCCGATCAGAAGGAGTTTATCGCGTTTGATCAATCTGCCCATTATCCGCAATTTGAAGAGAAGGAAAAGTTTTTTGTATGGGTGTCCGAGACATTTCTTTAATAAGCATTCCGGAAGTACTGGTAGTGGGCAATTCACCTATATAGGCAATGGCAATATAATGTAGTATTTCTTCTATGCAAAGGAGAGCTACCATGTACAAACTCACTTTAACTGCGGCTAAGAAGTTATTGGAAACTGCTGAACACCAAGCACGACAAATGGGTCTTAATTCTGATGTAGCGATCGTCGATGAAGGGGGGAACCTCATTGCTTTTCATCGGATGGATAACGCGAGAATAGCAGGCATCGATATTGCCATTGGCAAAGCGTGGACCAGCGTAGCGATGCAAATGCCGACGGCGAATTTAGCGCAATCTGCGCTTCCGGGCGGAGCAACATTTGGCATTAATACAACGAATCAGGGTAGAGTCGTCATCCTTGGCGGGGGGATTCCGCTCGTTCACGAAGGCAGGGTTGTCGGCGGCATTGGTGTAAGCGGAGGAACTAGCGCACAAGACATCGATGTAGCCAATGCCGCTGTGCAGGCGTTCGAAAATATGAGATATCAAGAAAATCAATATTTAAGTGCACGGATTGGTACAATCCAGCAGTCATTTACTTATTAACGGGTTCTATGCATCGACGGTAAGGGGGCTGCTTCAGGCAAGAAGGAGTCTATCTTCATCCAAGCTATGAGTAGTGACTTACATCACGATTACCGGAGCGGGAAATGTCGAAGAGCTAACATATGTCTACTAAAAAAACCATGATGATCGTGGTTTTTTTAGTTTTTATAATAACATGAATAAACTTATAAATACTTATTGTTTGTTATTAATTACTTATATATACTTATAAATATGATGTGAATGCTTAAACAGGGGAGGGATGAGATGTGTTCCAAGAGGAACGACTCGTAAAAATCCTGGATTATTTAAAACAACATAAAACGATGAGTGTTGGCGAGATCTGCTCGTTTTTTCAAGTGTCGCGGGATACCGCACGCAGGGATATTGTCAGATTAGTTCAAGAAGGAGTGGTTGTTCGAACACATGGAGGAGTAGCCTGGCCTGATCTGCAAAAGGAACTGACTTCTTATCAGGAACGACTTGTTGATGAGCCCGCGGGCAAGAACGTGATTGGCGAGCATGCCGCTAAACTGATTCGGGACCACGAAACGGTGTTTTTGGACGTATCTACGACCGTACAATTTGTTGCGGAGCATATTCAAGCGAAACAGATAACAGCGGTTACGCACTCCATAGATAATGTAGGGATACTTTCCAAACGAGAAGATCTGAGCATCTACGTGCTCGGCGGTTATCTGCATACCCAAAATCGATTATTATACGGTCCTTCCGTCATCGATAAAATAAGTGAAATCCGTGCCGACAAAGCGTTCATCGGTGCAACGGCAATCCGGCCAGACGGACTCTATTATCCATATGAAGAAGATGTCCGGGTGAAGAGGGAAATGGCCCGGCGCTCGGATCAGGTCATACTTGTTGCGGATCATACCAAATTCACGGTGAAATCAAGGTTCAAGCTGGACTTTGATCATGTGGATATTATTGTAACCGATCAATCGATTCCCGTTGACATACAAGAAATATTAGACCAGAAAAATATTACGCTCATAGAATGTCAGACTCATAACCCACAGGACGGAGTTGAGCAATCATGAACAACAAAATCATTCAGCATGTCAAAGTCCACCTGCCTCATCAAATACTTCCTTCTGCAACGGTTTGGATTTCGAACGGAAAGTTGAAGAGAATAGAACCAACGCAAGAAATTGAAACCATCGAAGGCGAAGATGAACGGATTGATGGAAAAGGTATGTGGCTTATACCGGGGATGATTGATGTTCATATCCATGGGGCCAATGGCTATGACATGATGGATGGAACCGAGGACAGCATTCAAGAAGTGTCACGCGCTTGTGCGGCAACCGGCTGCACCTCGTTTCTGGCAACTTCCGTGAGTTCAACGATGGAGGATTTGTTGAATATGATCCGCAGCGTAAAAGCTGTCATCGGACGAGAACAAGGGGCAAGGATCGCCGGCATTCATTTGGAAGGCCCTTATTTGAATCCGAAGCGTAAAGGAATGCAAAACGAGAAATATCTTCGCCACCCGAATCTGGAAGAAATGAAGTTGATTTTTCAGGAAGCGGGTTCGCTCATTAAAATGGTAACGATCGCCCCGGAATTGCCTGGAGGCTTGGAGCTTATATCCTTCCTGAAAGAGCAGGGCGTTGTGATCGCCGTAGCTCATTCCGATGCCACTTACGAGGAAGCAAAGCTGGCTTTTACAGCCGGAGCGAGTCATGTAACCCATTGCTTTAACGGCATGAGACCGATTCACCATCGAGATCCCGGACTGATTGTAGCCGCGTTCGAAGAACCGCATGTAAGCCTGCAAGCGATTGTCGATCAAGTCCATCTTCATCCGGCCATTGTCAGATTAATGCATCGTCTCAAAGGGCCGGAAGGCATGGTGCTTATTACGGATGCGCTTCAGGCGATGGGATTAGGTGATGGAAATTATATGTTTGGTGGTCATCAGGTCACCGTTTCCGAGGGGATCGCCAGGCTTGCGGATGGCACTTTAGCATCGAGTACCGTGACTATGAATGAAGCGTTGCGTCTGACCGAAGCCAACGGCATTTCGATGGAGAATGCCGTGCGCATGGCTTCAACAACGCCTGCCCATATTCTAGGTTTATATAGCAAAGGAAAAATCGAGGTCGGTTACGATGCGGATCTCGTTCTGATGGATGAAAGGTATCAAGTGCAGTGGACGATGATTGAGGGTAACATGTACCAATGAAGGACACGTAACTTCTTATTCACTACACGCAGTATCATACGACAGACAGGGGGCGCCCCAGGTCCATGGACCTTTTGGGGCATCCCCTTTTTTTTGTATCCAAAACTTTAACCGCCTTTTAGTGCGATCTAAATAGATACAGACAATTCAGTCTAAGTCGATTCGATCTTAAGAGCGCGCCCTTCGGGTAAATGCGCAGGCTGATCATGAACGATGGTTCCATCTTCTAGATGAAGCCATGTTTCAAAGCTCCGCTGGCCTTCCGTTAATTGGATCACCCTTGCTCCAGGTTGAAAAGGTCGATCCAGATAAGCATTGCGGGACGTACGACCATAACAAAGACGGATTCCATGCAGCGTCCCCCAGAAATCGTTCCCATGGTCATGGCCAACAAAAGTTCCCATGATATCGCCCATTTCCAGCATGGCTGCAAAAAATCCGGTATTGATGAGCGGTGCGCAGCAATAGGCGTCTAACTTCTGTCCGTAACAGACCGAGAATTCCCAGATGTCATTGTATTCCGGCAGAGGAATATGAAAGAAGCCGAGTGAAGGGAGGGGCTCACCTCCGTTTCGAGCGGTCAGACGATGAGACGCTTCCGTATACCATGCGATCTGACTTCGGCGTATCCAGTCATAGAGTCCAACCCGCATATGCTCAAGCGGTGAGTAGCTCCCCGAATCCAGAAAAAACAAGGCGGCAGCTGGCTGGTGAAGCCTATCCAAAATTTCAAGCACATAATTGCCTACCCCATGGACATTCGGCGGATCGGGCTGTGCATAACAATACCGATGTGATAGCTGGAGATAGTGCAGCTGCTCACGTGTCATTTCAGCAGCTTCGGAATCATGATTGCCGAATACGGCGGCCCATGGAATGTGCATTTCTTCGGGGACCGATACCGCATCTTTAAAAGCTTGAATGGGATTCGGACTTTTATTGCTTGCAATGACATCACCGGTATAAATCACCAAATCCGGCTGTTCCTTCTCCAGTATTCTCTTCATCATGGCCTTCATCTGCAATTCTTCCTCATCCGGTTCACAAAACTCCGTATCGGTAAACTGTACGATCTTAAATGTGCCATTCGACTTAAAATGCAATGACTTTCTCATTTCCCCCAACACCCCTATTCATTCAACCATCCGCCCGGATCTTCATATGAACCATGACAGCGATTACGCCCCTAGCATAATGAGTCTGGTTGAAGCTGTCAATCGCCATTTGAAGCCGGATGAGAAGAAGTCACCAGGACAGCGGCATTCTCCGTTCGAACATGGATGTTCTATCAGGTTCCTATGAATACAGGCGCTCTGATCCCGACAACGAATACCATCATTACCCAAATCATCTGGGAGGAATAGGCGTGAATCATATTTCGTTTTAGCAATAAAAAAATCCCATCCGCTGAATCTGGATGGGTTTTTTTATTGAAGGTTTGAAGGGGCTATAGAGGGTATGTCTTCTATCTTACGGATGCTCCGTGAGACTGGATAAAGGGACGGTCATTTCCTGCTCCGAGTTGCCGATCGGATAGACCCGAGCGGTTTCATCCTCATTCACATGCTGGATATAAATGGGGGTATCCTGATAAGTTACATGTTTCATAATGGCCGATTCCGAAATTTCAATCGCTCTTTGTTTATTCATGACAATTCTCCTTATTTCGAAAGGTCATTCAATGGATCAGCCTGCCGGTTAGCGGCTTTTTTGATTTCCCGGTCCAAATTCGACGTTCCTTGAATTTCTTCGGCAGCCTCCATTTGATGATTGAGCTGCTGCTCGACTTGTCCGATCCCATGTGCTTCCTGTTGTTGTTTGCTCTTTGCCAAAATGATCCCTCCATGTGATGATATATCCATTGTAAAAAGCTGCATTACTACAATGCACCAATATGTATGAACCTATGCAAATTTATATAATTTCGGGAACTTTCATCGACCGTACGGAGTCTGTTTTGGTGAGGGGGGAGAACTGCTTTGAAGGAAATGCAGATGCAGCATTCCGCGGAGCTGAAAACTTCGGACATTCGGATGCTTATGGAATCCTACGGGGAGGACGTCTGGAACTATGCTTTCGCCATAACTAGAAACACGCACACGGCGGATGATGTCGCGCAGGATGTGTTTATTAAAGCCTATCAACATTTTGCTTCCTTTCGGGGGGAGGCTTCCGTCAAGACCTGGCTTTTGAAAATCACGCGCAACACCGCGCTTTCCTATCTGAAGCGAGCGTTCCTGCGCAGAGTGGTGCTGATGGGCGAGCAATCTCCCGGCACCGGGCAGAAGGGGGCCATGCGGACTCCAATTTCGCCATCAGCCGAAGCGGAATATTTGGAACGGGCAGAGGCCGATGAATTGTGGAAGCAGGTACTGAAGCTGCCAGCTAAATTTCGAGATCCGCTCGTGCTTAGTCTGCATCATCAGCTATCCATAGATGAAATATCCGCCATTACAGGCCTTTCGCCAGGCACGGTAAAGTCCAGAATTTACAGGGCCAAACAGAAGGTGGCCGCCGCATGGAAAGGAGCGATCGAGGATGAATGATTGGAGACCGGATTGGAATCGAAGGCTGGCTGATCCGCCATTTAAGAACCAGCGTTTCCGGATTGACATGATGGAGGCCGTGGAGGAACGTCTTCAGGTTGTTGAAAAGAAACGATTCCGCAGGGACTGGATCCGAACTATCGGTGCCTTTGTTCCCGTAGTGCTGCTCTTGTTCGGGGTTGGAATCTGGTTCGGTTACCAGGCCGTGCCTAACGGTAATCCGGTAAGCCCAAGTCCGGCTGTATCCAAGGGTGGGACGTTTCAATCCAGCTTCGTATCCGGGTCCGGAGGCGGTTTCGACTGGTGGAACCTTGCGGATCGAGAAGTCTCGCAGGAGAGCGACCGTACGATCGTGGCGCTGGCGACAGCGCTTTTGAAACGGGAGATCGGCATCTGGGGCGGCCCGACGCCGGACATCTGGGAGCATCCCGAGGTGAAATGGCCGCTTGAACGCTATGATGTGTCCAGTCCCTGGGTTTATGAAATATACGTAAACGAGATTACGACAGATGCTGAACAAACGGTATACAAGCTCCGTCTGCTGCTCCGGGATTCGATCCCTATGGTATATGAGGAAACGATAGATGTTAAGATTCGTAATGATACCCGCCGAATCTCGCAAATCCAACTAATAAGCACTGACGAAACGGGAACACCACGGGACGATTTCGAGGCTGGAGACGATCAAGGAACAACCGTTACTTTAAAGGAAGATGCAGCCTTGGATCTGAAGATTACGGGTACTCTGTTCAAAGAGGCAGGAACCATTCGTTCGATCAATGTTCAATATGGCGACACGGAACGAACCTTTGCAGATTGGAGCAGCGTGAGTAACGAATCCTATTATCCGGAAACCGCGATACTGTCCCCAGGCAGCAGCGGGAAGGAGAAGGATATACTGGCAATCGTTTTGACAACCGGTTACGGAACAGGGATGCGCGAATCCGCATTGAAACTTCTTACCGACGATCTCATCGAAGTGATGGCAGCCGACCCGGTCCTTGCGTCACAATCCAGACTAAGCTACCATATGACGGCGGAAGACGGGAAAAGGATATTTCAACTTACGTTGAGCGGCGTAACCCGCAGCTTTGAATACAAAGAGGAGGACGCCGGTTTTTGGCTGGACCAGCCCGCACTTGGCAGCATTGTCAGGTATTCCGTGGAAGAAAACACCCTCTATGCTTCGGTGCCAATCCAGGTATCGCCGGGCAACTTTCCGGCAGAGGTCCGGCTGCGCTATGAATACGACGGGACCACGTTTCTTGTGGCGGAGGCAACATTAGAGGAGATGTAAGAAGGGCGTGAAATGCGGGAACCATCATGATTGTCAGACTGACTGGGAAAAGAGAAAACTAAAAAGCCGCTAAGAGCGGCTTTTTAGTTTTCATTATTCGCTTTCATGGATTTATTAGCTGGCGTGTCCCTTTACGACAGTTTGCCAATGTTTGTTTGACCCGGATGGGATTCGGCAGAGAGCTGACCTCATTCAGTTCCGAAAAAACTCAACCTGATCGATATCTGCCCATTGGGAAGAGGAGGAGTTCGACACGTAAAACCCGATCGTTGCCTTGCCCGCCGTCACTTGGATATTCGAGATCGTGACAGGCGTCCACGCCGTCGTGACCGGGCAGCCCGTTTGGCGCATCCCGCCGCCATAGTCCTTCACTTCCATGACGCAGCTGTTCTGGCCTCCGCTGCTACGCATGCGGGCCCTCATCGTATACGTACCGTTATCGAGACCGGTAATGGTCTGGCCGACGTAGGCGGTTGCAGGCCCGCTCGTGCCCGCAAGTCCAACAAAGTAAGAGCCTTCCGCCGCGGGAAGCCCGACGCCGTCATTGGCTCCGTGAATCAGGATGCGGTTCGGGTAATCGTCGCCGTACGTGGTCCAGCCAGCTACGTTCGCCGTTTCAAAGCCGGGATTGTTAACGAGATTCGTCTGCGAAGGAGTAACGGTATAGCCAAAGCGCAGATAGATTCCGCTAACCGGATCAGTCGCGCTCGTCACGGCTGCGACGCGGGTCGAATCGACGGTCATCAGGGAGTTCCAATTGGAAGACTTCGTATCGGATACCGGAAAAACGTTGGTTTTGTACTGCCATGTCGCACCGTTGTCGGAACTGATCATGGTAAACATCGAAGTGTAGGGATCCCCTGTATTGGCGCTGCTCTCATCGGTTTGGAATGCGGCCATCAGACGGCCGTCGGGAAGTGTTACGACAAAAGGAGCACCGGCTTTTTTGCCGTTGCCGACCGGCACGTACAGCGTTTGGCGCGGAACCGACCAATTCAAGCCGTCCGGGGATATTTTATATTTAATGACAAAAGGGTGTCCTGCGACGTCGGACGCTTCGAATACGGTCATATAGCGGCCGTCTTGCATCCGCGTGATGACCGGCATGCCATCGCGAGAACCCGCGGCAACGCCGTCGCTGACCGTAATTCGGCTGCCCCAGCCGCTTCCGTTCCACGTTTTCATGTACAAATTTTGCCGCCCGGTCGTACCTACCGTCGCCGGATTGTCATCTGCATAAAGGACGGCTATCGTGCCGTTAATCATTTCCAAATGCGGCTCCCACAGACCTTTAAAACTGGAGGCGGTTGAACTTCCGATCAAGCCGCCCGGCAAATCGCTCCAAGTATACCCGCCGTCGACGCTCCGCCGGACGTTTAGCTGGATATCATAGGTCGAGCCGTTCTGCACGACATGACGGTAGGCTAACCAAATTTCTCCGCTCGGCAGCCTCATCATCTGTCCGTTCCCAACATTTCCAGCGCTCCTTGAGACGGCCGTAGCCGGATTGCTCCAAGTGTAGCCGCCGTCCTGCGTCCGGGAGACTACGATACGCGTGTTCCCACCACCGGCGTTGGTGTCAAACGATACGAGCCATTCGCTCGGCGTTAGCTTGAGCAGCCGAGGATACCATACGCCGCCTGAAGGCGGCGTATAGACTGCAATCTTCTGCGAAGCCCATGCCATACCGGATGAGGCCGCATGAGCCGGCGACAACGGAAATGACGTTAAAGCAAGCGCAAGCATCACGATAAAGGCAAGCGGTCTCTTCCAAAAGCGTTTGTTCCGTTCCATAAGCAACAATCCTTCCAATCCAGATTAGAAAGCGCTTTCTAAATTGGATTGTATCGCAGTTAGTATAAATTAAGATATACTAAATATATATTATTTTTCAGTTTGGACAGTCGTAAAAAGCGAGGTATGACATGGAGCATCCGTTATATAAACAAATACAGAACGATATACGGCGCAGTATTCAGAGCGGCGAGCTTCCGGCAGGTGCCTTGGTACCGTCGGAGAAGGAGCTGGCTCAGCGGTACGGCGTAAGCCAGATCACATCCAAAAACGCGCTCAACGGTTTGGTGGAGGAAGGTTTTCTGGTGCGTTACCGGGGAAAAGGCACCTTTGTTAGGGAGCAGGGCTCTTCGGAAGGACCGCAGCCCCGGACGGATATGAAAAAAACGATTGCGATCATATTGCCAACGATGAAAACCAAGATCGACCAGCAGCTGCTGGACGGCCTGGAACGCTACTGCGCGGAAAGAGAATATGATCTGTTGATCCGTATCTCACGCGAATCGCAGGAGGAAGAATCCCGGGCGATCGAGCAGTTCCGGGAACGGGGAGTCGATGGCTTTTTGATATTTCCGGTCGAGCAGGAAAGCTACAATAACGCCATTTTGCGTTTGTCGCTTGATCAGGTCCCCCTGGTGCTGGTCGACCGTTTTTTGAAGGAGATCCGGACCTATAGCGTCAGCTCTGATAATTACGAGGGCGTACGCGAAGCCATATCCGGTTTGCTTGCGACGGGGCACAGGCGCATTGCCTTCCTGTCTCCGGAGATTACGAATTCGGTTACGGACGAAAGAGCCAAAGGCTTCGAAGCCGCATTTCTGGAGCAGGGCTTGCCGATAGACAAAAGGCTATGGTGCTTGCTGGATTTGGTTACGATTCAGGAGGGACACGGACCGCAGGAGGTCCTTCGTTTTCTGCAGGGCTGCAGTGATGTAACCGCGGTCTTTTGCGTGAATGCGGAGCTGGCCCGCTATGCCCATTACGCCATGCGGGAAATTTGGCCGGCGACGGAGAGCAAACCGCAGCTCGCCGCCTTTGACGATCCGGATATTGAAGGCATTCCTTATATCCGGCAGCAACCGGATGAAGTATCCCGGCGTGCCGTCGATCTGCTGTCGGAACAGCTGGCCGGTAAGCACGAGCCTCGAAGGGAGGTCGTCCCGGTCCAATGGATTTGGCCGGAATGATCCGTTCATCCAGGATACTGGCTTGATACACAGGAGAAATATCATCGTGAAAACGGTCTGAACTTCGTTCAGCCGTTTTTTTTCGTATATTTTGAGGCAAATCACGGGTTTGTACAGTTTTATATTTACATTTCGAAAGTTATATTATAATAATATACTAAATATACTATTTACAATATAAAGGTTGTGATGCGCGTTGAAATCGTTGCCGCTATATAAAAAAATACAGGAAGACATCAAGCGGCTGATCGCCATCGGCAAGCTGCGGGAAGGGGACCGGGTCCCTTCCGAGAAGGAGCTTTCTGAACGTTACCGCGTCAGTCAAATTACAAGCAAAAACGCGCTGGTCGGACTCATGGAGGAAGGTTTGCTCGTCCGGATCCAGGGCAAGGGAACCTTCGTGATGAGCAGGCCGGAGAACGCCTCCGCGCTCGATCAGTTAGGCGAATGGACGGCAGGTCCGGGCAGAAGCGGGCGGATCGGGCTCGTACTGCCCACGATGAAAACGAAAGTGGACCAGCGATTTTTGGACAACATCGAGAAATATGCGACCGCCGCCGGCTTTGAGCTGATGCTGAGAATTACGCGAGAATCCCAGCTCGAGGAGTCCAAAGTCATCTCGTCCTTCTTGAACCAGGGGGTGGACGGCATTATCATTTTTCCGGTTGAAAACGAGACATACAACGATTCGATTTTAAGGCTGTCGCTGGACCGCTTCCCTTTTGTCCTGATCGACCGGTTTCTGAAGGAAATCAAGACGTACAGCGTAAGCTCGGACAACATAAACGGTACTAAGGAAGCCGTAGAGTATTTAATTAATAATGGCCATTCGTCCATCGCGTTCATCTCACCGGAGATTACGAATACCGTGACGGATGAGAGAGCCCAAGGGTTCGAACAGGCGTTTCTGGAACGCGGAATGTCGATCGACAAAAGCTTATGGTGCCTAATCCCGTTAGAGGAGATCGCCTCGGGCAACTCCGTCGATAAAATCAGGGAGTTTTTAGGCGAGAATCCCGAAATTACCGGCATCGTTACAGCTAATACGGAGCTATGCCGAAGTGCATATAAAGCGGCGGTTGCATCCCGTAAGCGCGTACCGGAGGATCTGGAGCTGATTACGTTCGATCCGCCGGATCTGCCGCACGTGCCGTTTATCCGCCAAAACGAGGAGGAGATGTGCCGCTTGACCGTAGAGCTGCTGATCGAGCAAATTGAAGGAGCCTTTGAGGCAAGAAGGATTATGGTGCCGGTCATGCTGGTAAACGAATGAAAGGTTCGTCCGTGAAGCCACTGAAAACCACTAATTTTATAATAAATATAGTATATAAAATTATAATAATATAAGTTATTATGATTCCGTAAAGCGCTTACAACTAAATCATTTGTTAAAGAAGAGGGGGATCGCATGAAAACGAAAAGCAAATTTGCAGGTATGGTGATGCTGCTGCTGGTGTTTGCGCTATCCGCTTGCAGCGGGGGCAGCAACGGATCAAACGGAGGGACTGCTTCAAGCAACCCGGACGCGTCGAAGCCAGGTCAGGAAGCGTCCACCGGTACGGACCAGAAGGAACCCGTCACGATTGAGTTTATGGGCCACGGCAATCCGAACGAAAAAAAGATTTTCGAAAAGCTGATCGCTTCCTTTGAGGAGAAGTATCCGCACGTCACGGTTAAATACACCTCGGTGCCTCCGGGCGAATACTCGCAGAAGATGACAACGCTGATCAGTTCAGGCAAAGTGCCGGACGTATTCTATGTCGGCGGTCCGGAGTTTTACCGTTTCGCTGAAGCCGGCACCCTTCTCAACATCCAGTCATACCTGGATCAGACGTCATTGTTTAATCCCGATAACGTATGGAAGCAGGCCATGGACCGCTATCGTTTTGACGGCAGTAAGGTCGGGGCGGGCGATTTGTACGGCCTGCCGAAGGACGTAGGTCCGTGGGCTTTCGTATACAACAAGGATTTGTTTGACGATGCGGGCGTGCCGTATCCATCCGCCACGGCTGGAGAATGGACCTGGGACGACATGCTGGAAGCTGCCCAGAAGCTGACGGTCGACAACAACGGCGACGGAAAGCCTGAACAGTATGGTGTAGGCGCTTACAGTCTGGAATCGGCGGTTTGGGGCAACGGCGGCGAATACATCGATTACGCCACCGGCACGGTAAAGGTCAACGAGCCCGCATTCTATGAGGCGATGCAATTTGTTGCCGACCTGAACTTGAAGTATAAGGTCAGCCCGAATCAGGAAGCCGAACAAGCGATGAATGCGTATACGCGCTTCATTAACGGCCAGCTAGGCATGTTTGCGATGGGTCCGTGGGATCAGCCGGCATTTTGGGAGCTGCCTTTCGATTGGGATATTGCGGCATGGCCGGCAAGCCCGAACACGGGACAAACGGCGACCTGGCTCGGCTCAATGGGATTTGCCGTATCGGCAAAATCCAAGCACCCGCAGGAAGCGTTCGATTTGGCCGCCTTCTTATCGCTGGATGAGCAAGGCCAGCGCGAAAACTACCAGCTCGGCCAGGCGGTTCCCAACCTGATCAACATGGCCGAAGGCGAATTTAAGGAAATGGACAAAGGGCCGCAGACGCGCCAAGTCTTTCTGGACATTATCCAAGATTACGGACGACCAAACGTTATAGCTTTCTCCAAGGATACGCAATGGATGGATACGTTCAATCAGAACGCGAGTAAAGTATGGAACGGCGAGATGTCGGCCAAAGACTTTACGGCCCAAATCCAGCCGAAGATGCAGGAGCTGTACGACAAAGGCAATAAATAATGAAGCAGGCGGGGCGCCAGCCATGGATATCGGCGCCTCCCGCCGTATCAAGACGTCCTGATCAATCGAATACTGGCGAAGGTGGAATGGAATATGGGTACCAAGCTTGGCGGGTATCGCAGAAGAGAACTGGCATGGTTGTATCTGTTCGTCGCTCCGCCGGTTCTCGGGTTTCTTTTGTTCGGCCTTGTGCCGATCTTGTTCTCCATATATATCAGCTTTCACAAATGGGATATGCTATCCGATCCGCAGTGGGCGGGACTCGCAAACTATAAGGATCTTATGGGCGACGAGAAAGTGTACAAATCGATGTACAATACGATTTATTTAATGATCGGCATTCCGATCGGCATGGTGCTCTCGATGCTGCTGGCCATCCTGATGAACCGTAAATTCGCCGGCATCTCGTTCATGCGCACGATCTATTATCTTCCGGTCATTTCGCCGGTCATCGCCGTATCGCTGTTGTGGCAGTGGATATTAAATCAGGATTACGGCTTGCTCAACAATTTTCTGTGGGAAACTTTCGGCATTGCCGGCCCTAACTGGCTGGGTAAGCCGGAGTGGGTGAAGCCTTCGTTAATCCTGATCGGGCTTTGGAGCGGCATCGGCGGAAACATGGTGCTGTACCTTGCAGGACTGCAATCCATCTCCTCGACGTATTATGAAGCCGCGGAAATCGACGGCGCTGGCGCATGGCACAAGCTGACGCGGATTACCATCCCGCTGCTCACGCCTATTCATTTTTTCGTCGTGGTCATGGGCATCATCGGGGCGTTCCAGTCGTTCAGCCAAATTTACGTGCTGGCGGTAGACGGCGGGCCTGAATATAGCGGGGCCACGGTGGTCTATTATATTTTCCAGCATGCGTTCCAGTACTTTAACATGGGTTATGCAAGCGCGGTTGCCTGGGTGCTGGGCATTCTCATCTTTGTTGTCACGCTTATACAATTCAAGCTTTCCAATCGCTGGGTTTACCAAGACTAGGGGGGAAATCTGTGAAACGGGAAAAAATGACGGACCTCTGGTCGCTGCTGCTGCTGCTTTTCGGATCGATCTTTATGATCGCTCCGTTCATCTGGACCATCTCGACTTCGTTGAAGGATCGGCGAAACGTATTCGAAATTCCTCCGCAATGGATTCCAGAACCGATCACGTTCGGCAACTATGCGAAGGTTTGGCTGGAGTCGCCTTTGCTGCATGGATTCATGAACAGCTTGATCATCGTGGTGATCGTCCTGACCATAGGAATGCTGGTATCCGCAATGTCGGCCTATGCATTCGGCAAATTCGAATTCCCTTACAAAGGCATGCTCTTCATGGGCTTGCTCGGAACGATGATGATTCCGTATTCGGTGGTAATGATACCGCAGTATATCGGGTTTTCCAGGCTGGATTGGGTAGACACCTTGCTGCCGCTCATCGTACCCGGCCTGTTCGGCAACATCGTCGTCATCTTTTTCATACGCCAATATTTGCAGAGCGCGATGCCGACTGAATTGATCGAAGCGGCGAAGATCGACGGCTGCAGCTTTCCGGGCATCTTCTTCAAAATCGCGCTGCCGATCATGAAGCCGGCGCTCGCTGCCCAAGCCGCTCTCGGCTTTATGGGCATCTGGAACGATTTTCTCGGCCCGCTGATTTACCTGCATACGCCCGAGAAGCAAACGATTCAAGTGCTGATCGCTTCCATGCAGGCGATGTACATCGGCCAGTCGGATTATCCGATGATCATGGCCGCAGCCATCATTTCCATGGTGCCGGTGATCATCGTGTTCTTTTTCTGCCAAAGATACTTTATCGAATCGATGGCAATCAGCGGAATCAAGGGGTGAGGCGCATGCCGATAAGAATGCCGCGCCTGTCAAAAATCGCATGTTGTATCGGAGCGTTAGGTTTAGCGGCCGGATTGGCATTATCGGGATGCGATACAACCACGAAACCGGAGGCGGTCGATATGGAAATATACAATGAAATGTATGCCAATCCCTTTCCGTCGTTGGAGGAAGAATGGGAGGATTACGGCAACGGGGATCCGTATGTGCTGCGGCATGACGGCCGCTATTATCTATATGTGAGCACTAAGGATCATCGGACGGGAATCAAGGCTTGGATGTCGGACAATCTGGTCGATTGGAGCTATGCGGGGCTTGTGACGGAAGATCCCGTATCGACCGGGGCCTATGCCCCCGAAGTGATTTACTCGAACGGGTGGTTCTATCTATACACTTCTCCGGCGGGAAGGGGACATTACGTGTTCCGAAGCGAATCGCCGACAGGCCCGTTCGAAAGAATCTCCGAGAACGTCGGGATGAGCATCGACGGCTCGGTGTTTATCGACGATGACGGCTCCTGGCTGTTTACCCATGCTGGATCGTCGGGCATTGTCGGCGTTCCGATGGACGGACCCGCCGAATTCGGCGTCGGTCAGACGATTCCCGGGCCCTATCTGGGGCATTGGACGGAAGGGTCCATGATCATCAAGCGGAACGGTACCTATTACATGACATATACCGGGAATCATGTATTCAGCAAAGGCTACCGTATTCATTATGCCGTATCGCATGACTCGCCGCTCGGTCCGTACAACATTCCGGCCAACAATCCGCTCGTCATCAGCACTAAGCCGGACTTTTACGGGCTTGGCCACAGCTCGACGGTGATGGGACCCGATCTGGATTCCTATTATCTCGTCTATCATAACTTGACGGGAAGATCTCAGGAAGGCCCGCCTGTCCGGCGCATGAACATCGACCGGCTGGTATTCAACGGAGACAAGATGGAGATTCTGGGTCCTACGAATTACGATCAGCCTATCCCGAGAGGGCCGGTCTTTGCCGATCGGCTGGACGCAGACGCCATCGATGAGAACCGGTGGGAGTCGGAGAAATCGGAAGGAAGCGCTCGAATCATCAGCAAGGAGAGCACGGATCGCATCTATACGGCGGAATATAATTTGGTGCCGTCAAAGACGCGGGTCGCCGCATTGTTTGCCTATGAGGAGGCCAACCGTTTCGGGTTCGCCGAAATCGAACCGGAACTAAACCGACTATCCTTGGGCAGGATGGAGGATGGCAACCGTAAAGTGCTCGCCACCGCGGAGCTTCCGGAAGATACGGATTGGTCTAAACTGCACACGATTCGTATCGAACGAGGGAACGAGCGGCTTCGGGTCTACCTGGACGGCGTTGTGAAGCTGGATGAATCTTCGGAAACGTTCGGACCTGGCCGTATCGGGTATCGGTACGATAACGGCGTACCGGGATTGTCGTATACCGCATTCTCGAATCAAGCCGACGGCAGCAGTGACTTCGAAACGGCCAAGCCGCTTCCCGGCAGCATGGAAGCCGTGCATTATCTTAGCGGCGAAGGCAGGGGGTATGCGGTTCGTCAACCGTCGGAAACCGGCGCATGGCGTCATTCGGACGGAACGGCGATTCGGCAGGCGGAGGATGGCAGCTATTCGGCTGCGCTTACGGAAAAAGGCGATTGGCTGCGTTATGCAGTAAACGTTTCGGAATCGGGCACCTATGCGCTGGACTTGTCGGTCAAGGCTGACGCGGGGCCGGCAGCCTTTAAGCTGCTCGTGGACGATCAAAAAGCCGGAAGCTTTAAAATCGACGGCAGCCATGACGCCAGCAGCGAACCCTGGGTAAAAATTCGGGTAGGATCCCTAAAGCTCGAAAAGGGATTACATAGCCTCGCCATTCAATTGGACAATGGGCAGCTGGAGTGGAAAACGATGGAATTCGAGCTGGTCGATGATCAAGCATTCAAGATCGAACGTTTATTGGAACAAGCAAGTTCCGAGGATGTTCACGGCCGTTGGAACGAAACCGCCGGAAGTTATGCCGGAGCAGCCGATGCCGATGCCAAGATGTATGGAGGCAGCCGCCTTTGGTCCGACTACCGCATCCGGACGACCGTAACGCTGGGCGATGATCCGTCCGGTCAAGCGGGCTTACTCTTCCGGGTGACAAATGAGTCGGATTTCAGGGATCAAGTGAGCGATTCGCTGATGGGATATTTCCTCGCGGTCACCGCCACGAAACTGGAACTGTACAAACATAATTACGATTCCGAGCTGCTTCAAAGCATCAAAGTTGAGCTGGAACGGAACAAGCCCGTCAGCTTGCGCATCGAAGCAGTTCACGGGACGATCCGCGTCTTCGTCGAGGATGGAGAAGAGCCTGTCCTGACGTATGACGATCCCCAGGCCTTCATGCAGGGGAGGGTCGGCATTCGATCGGTTCATGCTGAACAGATCGGGCTTGGCGATTTAACGGTGGAATCCATAGGAACCAAATAGAAACGATAAACTAACAGAAGATGGAGAGTGGAACATAATGTCTAGCTCGCACAAATATATAAAGGACTATCCCAGACCGCAATTGATACGCGAGGAATGGGTAAATCTGATCGGGGAATGGGATTTTCGCTTCGACGATGCTCTGGAAGGAGAAAGCGCCAAGTGGTACGAACGCCTTCAGGCTGACCGAAAAATCACGGTGCCTTTTGCGTACGAGACCAAAGCAAGCGGCATCGCGGATGAAACATTTCATCCTTGCGTATGGTATGAACGTAGTGTAGCCGTACCTGCCGAGGCAGAAGGCAAACGGATCATTTTGCATTTTCAAGCGGTCGATTATGCGGCGACCCTGTGGGTCAACGGCAGCAAAATCGGCATGCATGAAGGCGGATACGCAGCCTTTTCCTTCGATATTACGGAAGCAGTCGAGTTTGGACGCGAGAACAGGATTACCGTTCAAGTCGTGGACGGCAACAGCTGTACGCAGCCGCGCGGCAAGCAGCGATGGATGAAGGACAACTTCGGGTGTTGGTACGTGCAGACGACCGGAATATGGCAAACCGTATGGATGGAATACGTGAATCCGATTCACATCAGCCGGGTGAAGATAACGCCGGAACTGGAACGCGGGTCGGCGAATTTCGGCTATGAACTGGGCAATGCCGCGCACGGCTACGACGGGTTAACCCTCCAGACCATCATCCGGTTTGACGGGAAGCTGATCCGTTCGACGGAAACGAGCGTGGAACGCGGAACGGTAACGGTCGATGTAAGCGTCGTAAACGAAGCCGTGGGCGAATGGAAAGTCAAGCCGTGGCATCCGAACCATCCGAATTTATACGACGTCGAGATGATTCTGAAGCAAAACGGAAAGCCGATCGACACCGCCTATTCTTATTTCGGCATGCGGAGCATTCGGATCGCAGGGGACCAAATCATCTTGAACCATACGCCGATTTATCAGCGGCTGCTGCTGGATCAAGGATACTGGAGCGATACGCATCTGACGCCTCCGTCTGAGGAAGCGCTGCTGGAAGACATCGACAAAACGCTTGCGCTCGGCTTTAACGGCGTGCGCAAGCATCAGAAGCTGGAGGATCCCCGTTATTTATATTGGTGTGACCGCAAAGGATTGTTAGTATGGTCGGAAATGCCGTCGACTTACGAATTCGGAGACGATGCGGTCGAGCGGTTCACGCAAGAGTGGATGGACGTCGTCCGGCAGCATTACAACCATCCTTCCATCATCACCTGGGTGCCGTTCAACGAGTCTTGGGGAATTTCCGATATATCGACCAACCGCAAGCAGCAGCAATTTACGGAATCGATCTATCATCTGACCAAGGCTTTCGACCAGATGAGGCCGGTGATCGTGAACGACGGCTGGGAACATACGGTTTCGGATATCATTACGCTCCATGATTATGAAGAAATCGGTGCTATGCTGGAAGAGCGGTATCGGGACAAGGATGCGCTGTTAGGCAACCAAATCGCGCATAATACACACCGTTATCCATTCGCGCAGGGATATGGCTATCGGGGCCAGCCCGTCATCATCAGCGAATACGGCGGCATCGCTTTTACAAGCGAAGAAGGCTGGGGCTACGGCAATCAGGTCCGCAGCGAGGACGAATTCTTGAAGCGGTACGAAGGAATCACACAAGCGATCAAGAATTTGCCTTATGTGTGCGGGTTCTGTTATACGCAAATTACGGACGTGCAGCAGGAAGTGAACGGCTTGCTGACGGAAGACCGTAAACCGAAAGTAAACGTGGAAGCGATCCGAGGCATCAATCTGGCATGATCGTAGCCGGAGACGTATTCTCGCTTACCCGCGCATGATTGAAAAAACTCACCCAAGGGTGAGTTTTTTTTGTTGCGAGTACAAAGAAAATACATACCCATCGTTTGGATGCCTAACCGTAAACTCGATCGATCATGCAGACATAATCCGCCGTACAAGAGAATGTTGGAACGGGACATTTTTTGCAGTTTTCCTGCCAAACAAGAAATGACCAATAAACTCCTGTTCTTACTTTGCGGCTCAGTCAGGTATAGGGGACCTCGCGCTGGATATCGCCCCATGCCGGATCGGACATATTTTTCCTAACGTGCTCATGCAAGAATTGTCCCTGTTCTGCTGCCCTCAGCTTCATTATGGTAGACATACACCACAAGCAAAGGAGGGAATGGGGATGAAATGGTGGTCAACGAACCGTCTCCGATTGATCCAAAATAATCTTCGCGAGACGGACGCCGATATGGATGTGGATCTTTTGATTCGCGAGCTCAAGTCGTTCCAAGCGAATGTGCTCATGATGAATGCAGGGGGCATATTTGCGTTCTATCCATCATCGCTTATGCATCAATATGTAACGCCTTATTTAACCAAGGACCTTCTGGGGGAAGCGGTAGAAAAAGCCCATGCTAATGGATTGCGATTTATTGCACGGTTCGATTTCAGTAAAGCGCATGAATCGTTGTGGATGCGGTATCCCGAATGGTTTTACCGGGACCGTGAGGGGCGGGAGGTCAATTATCACGGCATCGTTCATACGTGCCTGAATGGAGCCTATCAGCAGGTGAAGTCGCTGGAGAGTATTCAAGAAGTGCTGGAGCGTTATCCGGTGGATGGGATTTTCTTCAATATGTTCGGCTACCAGCATTGGGATTACAGCGGGAATTTCTATGGTCCTTGCTATTGCCCAAACTGCCGCTTGCGGTTTCGCGAAGTAACCGGCAAAGATTTGCTGGCGTATACCGGTCCCGAACATCCGATGCACGAGCTGTACCGGTCCTTCCAGGAACGGACGTCAAGGGAAATGCTGGAGCGCATTCACGGATTCGTGAAGTCGCTGCGGTCCGATGTGGCCATTAGCACGTATCACCCACACCGGGTCGATATCGTCCGCAAGGAATCGAATACGTCGCTGAAAAGGAGCGGCCAGCCTTGGCTGTATTCAGCCTCGGAGAATGTTGCGTCCATACAAGACAGCTGGGATGACAAGCTGGTCAGCAACTGCAGCATTAACGCCATCGACCTGACCTACCGATTCACAGGAGTATCCGAGAATGAAAATGCGATCCGTTTATATCAAAGCATCGGAAGCGGATCTGGGCTGGATTTCTGTATCATCGGGGCATTCGAAGGATACCCGGACCGGGCAAGCTTCGAAACGGTAAAGGATATTTTCAGATACCATGCGGAGCACGAGGAACTGTTCGGACAGCTCGGCTCCATGGCTGAAGCGGTGCTCGTCAAGCCAGCGGCCCCCGAAGCAGCAGCGGAGTATCAAGGTATGTTCAAAATGCTAAAGGAAGAGCACGTCCTCTTCGATGTGGTGATGGAAGAACAGCTGGTGGCCATGGAGTCCAAACTAATGCATATGCGAGCGGTTATTCTTCCCGGCGTTCAGGGATTGTCGGTGGCGGCGGCGCGAGCGCTGCATCGGGCGGCGGATGCCGGCGCGGTGCTGGTCGCAACGGGAAGCGCGCTGGAGCGGCAGCCGGAGCTGCTTAAGGAATGGTTCGCGGCCTCGTTCGCCGGCGTGAAACAATCGGAGCCGGGCGCATACCTGGACGTTTCGGACAAGTCGCATTTCCCCGGATTTGCCCATGGCCGGGACTGGATCGTCGCGGGCGGAAGCTTTGCCCGCGTTGCCTTTGACCCGGATACGACCGAGTGCCGATTGCCATTCATCGAACCGTCCACGTTCGGGCCGCCGGAGCGTGCCTACGGCCACCGCATCGGAGCAGATTACGGTTTGGGGCTGCACAGGCGGGTCGGCAAGCAGGGAACGGTCCGAACCGGCGTGTATATGCCTTGGAATCCAGGCGAGCTCTACTATCGCCACGGGTTCGAGGACTACAGGCAGGTAATGGCGGACGTTCTACATGACATCGTGCCGAATCGGGTTGCTACTACGAACGCACCTCCATGTCTAGAGTTGTTCGTTCACCGTTTGAAGGAGGGCGGATGCCTGGTTCAGCTGCTGAATCTCTCCGGATATAACGGGACGACTTTTATGAATCCGCTTCCGTTATATGATGTTCAGGTGGAACTGAGCGTTGATCGCGTGGACGAAACCGCTGTAGCGAATGCGTCGGGGTCTTGGCCGCAAAAGTGGAAGCTGCCAAGAAACGCGGTAGCGAGGGGCAGGCTGCTCCGTGCCGAATCCGATGCGCAGGTGGAAACCTCGCAAGATCGCGTGACGGTGACGCTGCCGCAAATCGGCCGTTATGAAGCGGTTTGGCTTCAGGCCGTGCCTGTCGGCGATCGAAAGGAGCTGATCACCAGCGATGCCAAAGCCTAAATCTGCTATACCTGCCCAAGGGGCCGGCAGGGTCATCAAGCCGGGCCTAACGCTTCGCCCGGGCAGTCTCGCGTCCCGCATCGTCAAGCACCGCATCATTTATTTGCTGCTGTTGCCCGGGCTGCTCTTCTTCTTGCTGTTCAAAATCGCTCCGATGTGGGGGCTGCTTCTGGCCTTCAAAGATTATAATCCGTTTCTTGGCTTTGCCGGAAGCGAATGGGCTGGATTTAAGCACTTTGCGGATCTGTTCTCGAGCTCCAACTTCTATATTATGTTGCGGAACACGTTTGCGATCAATATGATCGCGCTGATCTTCCATTTTCCGCTCCCAATACTGCTGGCCCTGATGCTGAATGAAATCCGGCATGAGAGCTTTAAGCGCCTGAACCAGTCCATAGTTTACCTGCCTCATTTCCTGTCGTGGGTCGTCGTGGCCAGCATGACGTTCTTTCTGTTGTCGACGGACGTGGGGATCGTCAATAAACTCATTGCCGAAAGCGGCAGGGATACCGTTTCCTTTCTGTCCAATCCCAATTACTTCTGGGGACTTCTGACCGCGCAAAGCATGTGGAAGGAGGCCGGATGGGGAACGATTATCTTCCTGGCGGCCATGGCGAGCGTGGATCCCCAGCGTTACGAAGCCGCCGTCGTGGACGGGGCGGGCAGGTTCCGCCAGATCTGGCATATCACGCTTCCGGCCATCCGGCCAACGATCATCATTTTGCTTATTCTTCGGCTGGGCAGCATGGCGGACACTGGCTTCGAGCAGATTTTGCTGATGATGAATCCGCTGGTGCGCTCGGTGGCGGAGGTGTTCGATACGTACTCCTACACGCACGGCATTCTTCAAGGGAAAATCAGCATAGGGGTGACGGTCGGCATGTTCAAGGGGCTGGTGGGGCTCGTCCTGATCGTGGCCGCCGACAAAATCGTAAAGCGGCTCGGCCATGAAGGCATTTATTAAGCCACCAAAGGCGTCTGCCGAATACTCATTATGCTAAACGAAAGGAGGAATTCCGCGTGAGCTTCGTTATCCGAAAAAAAGGGCTAAGCTTGTTCGATTGGATCAACTACAGTCTAATCACCTTGTTCTCGGTCGCATGCTTGTTTCCGTTTCTATACGTGTTCAGCGTTTCCTTTACGGATCCCGAGGTCTATGTTCCGCTTAAATTTTATTTGTTTCCCGAGCAGTGGTCCTTGGAGTCCTACAAGTACATTCTATCGACCAACAGCTTTATGAATGCGTTTAAAAGCACCGTTTTCATTACGGTTGTCGGTACCGCGCTCAACATCGTCGTTTCCTTTACGATGGCCTACGCGCTGACGAAACGGTCCATGCCCGGGAATCGCTGGGTAATGGGGCTCGTCATCTTCACGCTGGTGTTCAGCCCGGGTATCGTGCCCAACTACTTGCTGGTCAAGGAACTAGGCCTGTTGAATTCCTACTGGTCCATGATCTGGCCGGGCCTGACCAACGCCTGGAGCTTGATCGTTATCAAAAGCTTCTTGGATTCGCTTCCATCCGAATTGGAGGATTCCGCGAAAATGGACGGCTGCTCGGATATGGGCGTGTTTTTGCGAATGATAATCCCGCTGTCGATGCCGGCGATCGCCACCTTCACCCTGTTCTTTGCGGTCGGGCATTGGAACGCCTATTTTAACGCCTTGATTTACTTATCGGATTCCAGCAAGTGGACGCTTCAGCTGTTGATTAAAACGCTGGTCATCGATTCCAATTCGGTGGCGGTGGCCCAGGCCGGGGCAAGCGACGAAAACGTGGTGCCGCAAGAGACCATCCGGATGGCCTCAATTGTACTAGCGATGGTACCGATCTTGGTTGTTTACCCATTTCTGCAAAAGCATTTTGCCAAAGGGGTGATGCTCGGGTCGATTAAGGGTTGAGGAAGGAAACGGCGCATCGATGCCCTGTGCATCGGATATGCAGCCGGTAGGATTGAAAGCGTTATCCTACCGCAAATTGGCGGGAAGGAGATAGAACTCTGCTTCAAGAACAATACATGGATGATGAGCATCCATAAGGAGGGGTTTACATGAAAAACACATCGAAGAAGGGAAGCTCGCATAGCAGCTGGAAGCTCTGGCTCGCGGCCCTCATGGCCGTCGTCATGCTGGCAGGCTGCGGGGGGCAGGCCGGCGAGAAACCGCAGAACGCCGGAGGATCGGAAGCAGAAGGCAATGACGGCAAGCCGATGACAATCAAAATGTTTGCCGGGCTCTATAACGAGATCCCCGACATGAACAATGACTATTGGAAGGAATGGGAGCGCCGCACCAACGTCAAGCTGGACGTGGAATGGGTGCCGTCGGGCGATCTGGACACGAAGCTGGATTTGCTGCTGGCCTCCGGCGATCTGCCCGAAGTCGTGGCCTATCAAAATCCGATCCGCCCCACGCTGATTACGGCGATCCAGAACGGCGCGTTTTGGGATTTGACGCCGTTCCTCGGGGATCTCAGCGAGTATCCGAACCTGAAAAGCAATCTCGCCCCGGATGCACTGAAATATTTGTCGGTGGAGGGGAGCATCTATGCGGTGCCGCGGTCCCGGTCCAGGATCGACGGCGGGTTGAAAATAAGAGAGGACTGGCTGAAGCAGCTGGACATTCCGATCCCTACCGATTTCGACGAATATAAAGAAGCGTTGAAGAAGATCGTCGATGCCGATATGGACGGCAACGGGAAGAAGGATACGGTAGGTCTCCTATATATCAATAACCCGCCCGCATCATTCCAGGCCGGCTTCGGCGTATACAATCCGACCTATACCGATGATGGCGGGCTAATGAGCCCGTCCCTTACGCCTCAGTACATCGAGATGGTGGAATGGCTGCGCGGACTGTACGCGGACGGCCTGATGTCCAAGGAATACGCGGTCATGAAGGAAAGCCAGGCGGAGGAGCTCTTCAAGACGAACCGCGCCGCTTCCTATGGACGTCCGATCTGGTGGGATCATGAATGGGAGCAGGCGATGAAGAAGTCCGGTCAGCCTGATGCCAAAATCCTGAACGTGACCTTGAAGGGACCGAAAGGGGATTATGCGGTCGGCCTGGAAACCGGCGTAGCCGGCGGGTTCTACATCTCCAAGAAGGTGCCGGAGGAGAAGGTGAAGCAGCTGCTCAAATATTTCGACCAGACGGCGTCCCAGGAAATGACCGATTTTGCCTATTACGGCATTGAAGGCGTCCATTACACCGAAAAGGACGGGCAGAAGGTGCTGACGGAACAAGGGGTCAAAGAAGTCAATACGACGAGCAAGGGAGCGGGCGTACTGGCTTATGCCAAGTGGGGCAAGGTGATCAGCGCTTCCGGAGATAAAGCCTTTAACGATGCCAAAATCAAAGAGGTGGAAAATTACGACGAGATCGGAAAAATCGACCACTATCGCGTCATCACGTCCGAGGGCTGGCGCAGCACATGGCCTAAATACAGCGACGAATATGCTTCCATGGTGACAAAGGCTATCGTCGGGCATATTCCAATGGAGGAGTTCCGCGCATACGTTGATCAGCTGAACAACCAGCCGGACATTCAGGAAGCGTACCAACAAATGGCCGAAGCATACAAGCAGTTCAACGGGGAGTAACGGACAGTCGGCTCGGGCGGTCTCGCATTCTGGAGCGAATATGTTGAAGAACGGGAGGAGACAGCATCGTTGAAGCCTCTGTTCAAACCGGCTGTCTCCGCCTAGCGAATCGCCCGTTTGTTGCCAGTTTGAAATGAGAAGGAGGTAAGGCAATGACGAAGGTTAATGAGGAACGCTTCTGGTGGCACAAGCCGCTGCGCGTCATCCAGCCCAATATGCAAGTCCAGGATACCGCCTGCATCGACCCGCCCCGGCTTGCCGCGCAGCTGAAGGAGATGGGGGCGAATGCGATGGTCTTCAATACAGGCGGCATATATGCCTGGTATGACACGCAGGTTCCGTACCATACCGTGAACGGATATCTCCCGGAGGGGCGCGATTTGCTCGGGGAACTGATCACGGCCTGCCACCTTGAAGAGCTTCGATTTATTGCCCGGTTCGATTTCAGCAAAGCAGATGACAGCGTGTACCTCCGAAGGCCGGAATGGTTCGTCCGCAAGGAGGGCGGCCGCCCGGAGATCATCGGGGCTGAACGGCCCGGACCGTGGCCGCTCTTGATGTCCACCTGCATCAACGGCGGCTACCGCAATGCGGATGTTGCCGCTCCGGTGCTCCGCGAAGCGCTGTCGCGGTATCCGATCGATGGCATTTTTTTTAATAACCCCGGTTATGTGTTCTGCCGATGCGAGCGATGCAGGCGTAAATACGCGGAACGGTACGGCAAGGACCTCCCGGACTCCCCGCAGGAGCTGGAGCCGGATTTTGCTGCAGGATGTTTCGATGACAATATGAAAGCGATGCATGACCTGATCAAGCAGGAGAGGCCGGAGGTGCCCATGATTCTATACTATAACCTCCACCGCGACAATCTGTCGAAGCGCGTTCAGATCACTGATATGCTGTGTACGGAGCCGCAGGACGTACTCTCGCTCGGCCATGCCTTGATCCCTGAATTCTGGAAGCCGGCTCTCAGCATCAAGGTGGGGCGGTCGGTTCCGGGCAGGCCGGCTCCGTTTGGCATCGTGCATTCCTGCCCGGGCATGGACTGGCGCCATACCGGGCTTCCGGTAGCGGAATACCGCTTCTGGCTGGCTCAAATTCCGGCCAACGGCGGTCAGATCTGGCACTCCGTCACGGGCATACCCGATACGATCGAAGACAAGCGGATTTTGAAAACCGTAGCCGAGCTGAATCATCATGCCGCCAAGCTGGATGCCTATATGGACGGAGCCGTATCGGCTGCGGAAACCGCCCTGCTCTGGAACGAGCGCGGCGAGGCGCAGAGTTGGGCCGAAACGATGATCAACCGGCAAATCCCGTTTGACGTGCTGCTTCCCCAGAGCAGGAAGGATTGGGAGTTGGACCGCTACCGCGTTGTATTGATTCCCGAAGGAACGGAATATACCCCGTCCTTGATCCACGACTTGCGTTCGTACGTACATGGTGGGGGACAACTGCTAACGGAAGGGACACTTCCTTCCACTGCAGCCGATGCCGACGTCAAGCCGCTCCATGACCTGCTCGGCATTTCGGAGGAAGCCTTCAAAAGCGAATACCTGATTGCCTCCTATTTGCGGTTTCAGGAGCTGCCGTGCGAGATCAACCCGCTTCAGCAGGGAATGGATACGACGGCGCTGATCGCTCACCGCGGCCATGTCGCTTATGTTCAGCCGCACAGTGAAGCGGTTCGGGTACTGGCGACGCTCGTACCGCCGTTTTCTCCGCCGGTAAGCGTGGGGGCGCCGCCGGAGCGGGCTTCGCTGCCCGTTTCCCGCACCGATCTGCCGCTGGCTTTGGAGCATTCGTGGGGAGCGGGCCGCGCCATGTACTTCGCGTTCTCGCTGGGCGAACTGCTCCGCGAATTCAGGCTGCCCGAGCATGAGATGCTGCTGGCTAACGCGATTGACCACCTGCTTGACGGGAGGCCGCTGCTGTCTGTAACGACTTCGTATCCCGGACTGCAGACGACCCTGTTCCGAAGCGGCAGTGATCTGCTGCTCCACTTCGTGAACGGAGCCGGCCGCCGGCCGCTTGCAGTGGCGCTGCCTCTGCACGACATCGAGGTCCGGCTGAGACCGGGGACTAGATGGCCTACAGGGAGCGGCTTTAAACTGGAGATGTTGATCGGCGGAGGCTGTATAGAAGGATTCGCAGCGAACGACGAATTGAACTTCACCCTGCCGCGGCTGGAGGTTTGGGAGTGCATTCGGATCCCGCTGAATCCCACCGTTAACGCTGTTGGGGAAGGATAGAGGAAGCGGGAGGACGAAGTATAACAGGTGTAGGATCATCCGTAGAGAGTTGCGGATGGCACAGTGATCCGCAGGGCAGTTCCTGCCGCGGGAACCGGAGGTGATAAATCGTGAAGTCTCTTTGGCAGCATATTCAGGCATCGTTCCTCCGCTGGTTCTCCGCGAACCGCTATCTGAAGCGTCTGATTTGGCTCGGATGTCTGTCGGCCGTAATTCCGGTGATCCTAGCCGGAAGCGCGTACTATCATTTCTCCATGAAAAAGCTGACGGTCCAGTTCCAGGAAAATAATATGGCTTCCTTGATGCAGCTGAAGGACCGCGTCGAAAATATCATAACAAGCATCGAGCATGAATCGCTTCAGCTTGCCAGCGGTCCGCTGATTCGCAGCGCGCTGGAAAATCCCGAATATGAGACGGACTACATGCAGCAATTGGATATGCTCAAGCTGTTTCAACTGCACAAAAATACCAATAACCTGATCGAAGACATCCTGTTTTACGATGTTCGTCACCGGCTGCTGCTGTCGCATTCCTATGGCCTGGTCCACCTGGACGGGTATAAAGGGAAAGAAGATATTGAGCAAGCCCTGGCGAGGGAAGGGGGAGCGAGGTGGATGCACCTCCCGAAGTCGTCGGAGAACGGATACGTCTCTTACGTCCGCCATCTTCCCGTTATGGTGCAGGGCCAACCGAGAGGCACCATCCTCATACACGTGAAAGAGGAATCGCTTCGCAGCCTTTTGAACAATTACTCCCTTTCCCTGGAGGAGCAGTCGCTGGCCATTCTGGACTCCGATCGCCGGGTCCTGCTGCATACGGATGGACGCAGCGAGATCGGCAAAACCGCGGATGAAGACCCCATTTTGGGATCTTTGGTAGAGAGCGGGGAAACGTCCAGCCATGACGTGATGACCGGAGAGGACGGCAAGGAACTGATCGCCTTTTACAAGACGTCTATGGGCCGTCTATACGTGTCCCGGATGCCGGAGCGGGAGATGATCGAGCAATTGAGGTGGATCCGCGTCCTGATCGTCATGTCGGTGACCGTCTTCATGCTGATCGCGGTATTGCTCACCTGGTTCTCGTCCAAAATCGCGTACAATCCGATTCAGCAGCTCCTCCGTTACGGGGAGCATTTGAGAAGAAACGGCAGGAGCGGGGCGGAGAGCTCCGTCAAAGAGAATGAAATCGAATACATCCGCTCCTCCCTCAGCTACTTAAACGAGCAGGCGGAATCCCTGAACAGCTACATTCGAAAAATTCAACCGGATTTACGGGAACGGTTTCTGCAGCGTTTGCTGCTGTCCGGAAGCTCATGGCGGTCCGGCACACTGGAGGAGGGGTGCGCGAAGCACAAGATCCCGATGAGCGGACCATATGCCACGATGGTGGTGAAAGTCGAGAATCCGGTGAAAAAACGATTCTTGCCTAACGAAGGTCCGGTCATCGTGTTTGCGGTCAAAAACGTCATGTCCGAGCTGCTGGCAAACAACCGGCAGCTGGAGGGCTACGTGGTGGACCGGGAGGATCGTGAAGCGGCGGCGATCCTGAGGCCGGGAGAGCCCGGGGCTTCCTCCCAGGAGTTCCGCAGCCTCCTCGCATGTTATGCGGAATCCGTCAGCCAGTCCCTGGCGCGCTATCTTTCTTTTTCCGCGTCCATCGGCATCGGCAATACTGGAACATTGCCCCGGGCGGCAGAATCCTATAAGGAGGCGCAGCTTGCTCTGCAATATCGCCTGTTCCATGATGCCGATACCGTACTGTTTTATGAAGACATGATCCGCATTGAGCGTAATCCCGTGTTCATGTATCCGAAGGATATCGAATCGGAGATGATCGAATATTTGTGGAACGGGGATCTTTCGCAGGCCGAGGCGTCGCTTCATGAATTTTCCCGGCGTATTCGGGTGTCGGAATCGTACAACGTGACCTCCCAGAGCTATTACGTGCTGCTCTCGGCCATAGTCCAGTCGATGGAGGAGAAAGGTCCCGGCGTGCTGGAGCTGCTGGGGGGTAACCTGTTCGACCAGCTGAAGGAGAACCAGACCTCCCGCGAAATGCATGACTGGTTCATCGGCGTGCTGTTCCCGCTGTACCAGGAAATCAGCCATGACTTGCGCACCCGATCCACCCGCCTGATCGTTCAGCGGGTATGTAACCATATCTGCCGTCATCCCGATGGTGCTCATTCACTGGCGGACTGTGCCGAGCTGGTGGGGGTGAGCCCGTCGTATCTCAGCCGGCTGTTCAAGAAGGAGATGGGCATATCCTTTGTTGAATACGTCATGAACTTCAAAGTGCAGAAGGCGAAACAGCTGCTCAAGGATACGGATTACACGGTCACGGAGATTGCTGAAATCGTCGGTTATTCCGAACGAAACCTGAACCGGGCCTTTCAGCGATTCCTACAGATGTCTCCACGGCAGTATCGGCTGTCGGTAAGATAGGAAAACTGCTTTTACAGACTCAGGCTTATATAGAATAAAAGGAGAGGATCACATGATGACAATCGCACCGATTCAAACGACCGTAGGGTTTATCGGCTTGGGCGTAATGGGCCACAGCATGGCAGGGCATATCCGGAAAGCCGGCTACCCGCTGCACGTTTACACGCGAACCGCCTCCAAGGCGGAGCGGCTGGTGGCGGACGGCGCCGTATGGCACGATACCCCGGCCAAGCTGGCGCAGGCCTGCGACGTAATCATTACGATGGTGGGCTACCCGAAGGATGTCGAGGAACTCTATTTGGAGCCGGACGGGCTGGTGGCGCATGCCAGGGAAGGGGCATATCTGATCGATATGACGACGTCCAGTCCGCTGCTTGCCCGCCGCATTTATGAAGCCGCCTCGTCGAAAGGGCTCCATGCCATGGATGCTCCGGTCTCTGGCGGTGACGTGGGGGCACGTGAGGCGAGGCTGTCCATCATGATCGGCGGGGAAGAGGGAGACGTCAAGGCGGTGCAGCCGCTGCTGTCGACGATGGGAAGCAATATCGTCCATCAAGGGCAAGCCGGCGCCGGACAGCATACGAAGATGTGCAACCAGATCGCCATTGCCTCTAACATGATGGGAGTCTGCGAGGCGATGGCCTATGCGGAGAGCGCCGGGCTGGATCCCGAAACCGTGCTCAAGAGCATCGAGAGCGGAGCGGCGGGCAGCTGGTCGCTTAGCAATTTGGCTCCGCGCATGATTGCCGGGAATCTGGAGCCGGGATTCTATATCAAGCATTTCATCAAGGATATGGGAATCGCGCTGGAATCCGCTAAGGCGATGAACTTGGTTACGCCGGGCTTGTCCCTAGCCGAATCGCTGTACAGCCAGCTGGCCGAGAAGGGGCTTGAGGATAAAGGCACGCAGGCTTTGATTAGATATTATACGGGTGAATGAGATTCGGATTCTTTTGCCTCAATAACATAACAGTCTCAATTTCCCGGAAGGACGGATTGAGGCTGTTATTCATTCCAGGACATTAGGAAACTTATCAGGATAAAGGCGAGTCTAAGACCATACCGGTGATTCAGTATGAGCTGCTGTCGAACCACCCTTACCGATACACGCAAGAAGATGTGTTGTTCGAAGTGTTTGCCGAGCGTAATCAGATTCCGGAAACGGAAAGAGCAGCCGCTCGCGAGAAGTTTTTTTCGAAAGGGCAGCCTTGTCTCCGAACCTCGTCCTTAGGCAAGCGCTATGGCTGGGGGATTCATCATGACGCTGAAGGGAAAGTCGCAATCTACGCCGTAGAGTCAGACGAATACCTCAAACTCATGAACGATCAAAGCATTGCTCAATGTAAAGCGATGCGCTCAAAGAAAGCCTAGGAGATGCACGGGAAGGATAAACTTTAACGGTAATTGAGCTCAGTAGGGATAGCTTTTCTATCATATACGTGCATATCAAGTCGCCTGATAGGCGGCTTTTTTGGTTTGCCAAAAAGAAACGAGTTTCATTCCTAAGATTTAATTTTCAATTAACATAAACCTGCATTCTATTCAATTATTCTTTTTTAAAATCAATCACGTAGGGTTATTAAACCGGTTTAATGATCCAGCAATCCATCAGATTCTGCTAGAGAAAGGAACAACGATAGATGGCTACCATTGATGACGTTGCCAGGATGGCTGGAGTATCCAAGGGAACCGTGTCCAGTGTGTTCAGCAAAAAAAGGCCGATCAGCCAACAAGTGACGGAGCGGGTATTAGAGGTAGCCCAAGAGCTGGGATATTTCCCGAATCACCTGGCCCGAAGCCTGGCGATCAAGAGGACGATGAGCATCGGCCTCAAGATACCTCTCCCGCCTGATGGGACGATGACGGCATTCGATACTCAGTTGATTAACGGTGTGATCCAGGAATGCTCCAAGCAAGGGTACCGCCTAGTTCTGGACACCTTGCCCGAGCAGGAGGATCCCACTTTATATTCGCAGGATCCTGTCGATGGCGTCATTCTGCTCAACCCGCGAAAAAATGATTTGCGAATTCAACGGTACCTGATGATGGGCACTCCTTTAGTGCTGGTGGGGCGGTCGGATCCTTATGACGATACGATCAGTTACGTAGATAACAACAATACAAACGTGGCTCAAACGGTTGGAGATTATTTGCTCCGGAGCGGACATCAAACTGTTCTCTTCCTGAATGCATCCTCCGATATGACCGTGTCCTTTGATCGAAAGCTTGGCTTGGCGGAGGCTTATAGCCAACACGGCCTGCCGATGCCTGAAGAGTATGTAATGTACTATGACCACAAGCTGCATGCCAACGGCACGGAATACGGATATATGTCCATCATGAACACTTATGGAAACATGAATTATACGGCAGTCATAACGGATACGGATCGAGTGGCGCTTGGCGTGCTGAGGGCTGCCAGGGAGCTGGATATCGAGGTACCCGAACAGCTATCGGTCATCGCTCTCAGCAATGATGCTATTCTGGCACAGGATATGAATCCAAAGCTGACATCCGTGGAATTGTCGGCAGAGACGCTCGGAGCGGAAGCAGCCAAGCTGTTGTTCGAGAAAATAAGCGATAAACGTATCCACAGGCAAATCATCATACCCGCGCAGCTGGTTGTGAGGGAATCCTGCAAATTTCTTTCTTAACGACAATGAAGGAGTGGTTAGCTTGGTAAAAAGAATCAAGATCATGAGTGCAATCATGGCTGTATCTCTGTTCGGCGGGCTGCTTGCGGGTTGTTCCCCGAACGCAGGCAGCAGTAGTACACAGGAAGGCGGCAATGCCGCGTCCCAAGCTGCATCGAATGCTGAAGAACGTACGCTCAAAATCATGACGGGTGTCATCGGCGGCAAAACGCCTGAAGAGAATACGCAGTTCGAGCAGGAAATCGAGCGTCTAACCGGCATCAAGGTTACGATGAACAAGCCGGCTGCCGACTATGACCAGAAGCTGCTGGCAGCCATCGCTTCCGGGGAAAAGTTCGATCTGCTGCAGATCAGCAAAGAGAAAATGTCCACGTTCATGGATCAAGGAATTCTTACACCGTTGACCGATCAAGTGAACGGCTCCAAGGTGCTTTCGGATCCCAATGTCATTCCCGCCAAGGAGTGGGAACAAGTCAAGACGAAGGATGGCGAGATCTACGGCGTGTTCACCAAGTACCAAGGAGGAACGATGCCGATCGTTCGCAAGGACTGGCTGGACAAATTAAACCTGCCCGAGCCTGAAACGCTGGACGATTACTACAACGTCCTCAAAGCTTTCACCGAACAAGATCCGGACGGCAACGGCAAAAAAGACACGTACGGACTCAGCACGGCCGGCATGTACGAACTGCAGGGCTTCTTCAGCGCCGCAGGCCTGAAACAGCGATATGTCGAAACCGCTGACGGCAAGCTGGACGTTCCGTATTCCACGGATGCGGCCATCCCGGTTTATGAATGGCTGAACATGCTGTTTGAGGAAGGTATTCTGGATCCGAACTTCACCACGAATGACACCGGTAAAATGCGCGACCTGTTCCTTGCTGACCGCGTCGGAATGATTACGTATTGGGACGCTTGGGTCGGCATGCTGAACAACACGCGCCATGAACAAGACCCGAATACGGAATTCGAAGCGAAGGGCTTGCCGGGTGCAGCCGATGCGAACGGCAACCACATGCTGCGCAGGGGCGATCCGGACGTATGGGTTATACCCGTTAATGCGGAGCATCCGAAAACAGCTTTCGAATTCATTGAATGGTGGCATTCCGAGGAAGGGATAACCCTTGGCAGCTTAGGCATCAAGGATGTGGATTACACGGTTGACAACGGCAAGTTTACGCTGACGCAAACCGGCAAAGAGCATGCTTCCGACCATGGCGTTCCTTTCTGGTACAACCGTAATGTCGAAGCGCCTTTCGGTAAACTGCCGGGCGTGCAGGAAGCGCAGGATCTCGTCGATCAATACGCTGCTTTGGAATTAACGCCTTCCCATTGGGCAGATGCCGAGAAGATCATCAATGAACATTCCTTCAAAGCGATCATGGGCGAGATGCCGGCAGCCGACGCCGTAAAGAAAATGCGGGAAGCACTTAAAGCCGGCGGGTATATCGATTAAAGCTTTAAGAGCAGGGGGCGGTGATCACGCCGCTCCCTCTTTATTTTTCGATCATGGTGGTGAATTTCCGTGAAAGCCATATTCAAATACAAAACCTTATATTTTATGATGCTTCCCATCCTGGCCTATTTCCTCATCTTTTCCTTTTATCCGCTGGCCCGGGGACTTGCCATCAGCTTTCAAGATTACCGGCTGATCGGAGACCGGCCCTTTATCGGTTTCGATAACTATCTGAGGGTACTGAAGGATCCGGTGTTTTGGGAAGTTTTTCAAAATACGATCGTGATCGGCGCGGGAGGCTTTATCATCAACTTCTTTTTGCCGCTGATTCTTGCGCTCTCCTTAAATGAAGTGGCTTCCGCCTGGTTCAAAAAAATGACCCAGATGATTGTCTATTTACCTCATTTATTCTCTTGGGTGGTCGTAGGCGGGATGTGGATTCTGCTGTTGTCTCCGGATACAGGCATCGTGAACCAGATCATTCAGCTATTCGGCGGCCAGTCGGTCGGGTTCCTCTCTTCGGATCGTTATGCCCGCATCGTCATGATCCTTACTTCAGGTTGGAAGGAGATGGGATATACCTGCATTATGTACCTGGCCGCCATCGTGAACATTAATCCCTCGTTGTATGAGGCTGCTAGCATGGACGGCGCCAGTCGTTGGCAGAAGGTCCGTTACGTCACCGTTCCGATGCTTCGTTCCACCATGAAAGTGGTCATCATGTTAAATGTATTGGGGATCCTGCGTTTGTTCGATCAAATATTCGTGATGAGTAATGGCGCCATTGCCAAGAAAGTTGACGTCATAATGATGTACACCTATCAAAAAGGGATATTGGAATTTAGCGTTGGACCAGCAACGGCGGCCGGCTTCCTGGTGATTTTGGCAACATTCACGCTGACGTATGTAACAAGAGCGGTGATCCGCTACGATGAAGGGTGAGTCGGTATATGAAATCAACGAATAAATTTAGCTTGCCTGGCCGTTTGTTTGATACGATCAATGTTCTGTTCCTCCTTCTGCTCGTTTTGACCATGGTTATTCCGTTCATAAATACACTCGCGCTTGCATTCTCATCCAATTTTGCTTCCATGCAGCCGGGGATCGTATTCTGGCCCAAGGAATTCAGCCTCGAGGGATTCTCCACCGTATGGAACCGCATGAAGCTTTATTTGCCTTTTACGAACAATGTCATTGTGACCGTTGTCGGTACCTTAGGTCATGTCTTCCTAAGTTCCATGGCGGGCTATGTCCTGATACAGAAAGGACTTCCCGGTAAAAAGTGGATGTTATCCGCGATCCTGCTAACGATGATGATTCCAAGCGAGGCCATCATGATACCGCTCTATATCGTGAATCAGGATTTAGGACTCCTTAACACGCTGTCCTCATTAATACTTTCAGGTTTCGTATCCGGATTCAGTGTCATCCTCATGCGAAATTTCTTTTTGAGCGTTCCTTACGAAATGTCGGAATCTGCCCGGATTGACGGAGCCGGAGATCCTCGGATCTTCTTTACGATGTACTTGCCGCTTGCGAGCGCAGGACTGGCAACGGTTACGCTGTTTGAGTTCGTCAGTCGCTGGAACCAATTCACGCCGGCCGTCCTTTATATCAACGACTCGTCCAAATATACGCT
Organism: Bacillus sp. FSL K6-6540; assembly: GCF_038007545.1. Classification (NCBI taxonomy): domain Bacteria; kingdom Bacillati; phylum Bacillota; class Bacilli; order Caryophanales; family Bacillaceae; genus Bacillus; species Bacillus sp. FSL K6-6540. Next base: position 4,108,582 of record NZ_JBBOXH010000001.1, on the reverse strand, counting down.
GCAAATCGCGCTGAAATCGCTCATCGTCGATACCGATTCGACCTCGAGCAATTTCATGATCACGACCAATGTCCGAATGGCGGGGATTGTCATTGCCTTGCTCCCGCTCATCATCATCTATCCGTATGTGCAAAAGTATTTTGTCAAAGGAATGTTTGTCGGCGCAAATAAAGAATAGGCAGAGAAGAGGAGGAAGCAATATGACACAACAAATCGAGCGGAGGACCACATCGGTTTACAAAAGATACATTGAGCATTCGGAACAAAGCTCGTACATTGAAATTCCGTTCCAAATGCCACCGGATGTCGAAGAAATCCACGTAAGCTATCAGGTGGATTCCCATGGCGGCGACACCGCCAAAGCGGTCATTGATCTAGGGATACGTGACGCTGAGAGAGTAAGAGGCTGGAGTGGAGGGGCTCGTCAGGAATTCAATATCGGTCTCAATACAGCCACCCCGGGTTATCTGCCCGGACGGCTCGCCCCAGGAGAGTGGGCTATTCTCCATAATGCCTACAAGGTGCCCGCTGAGGGTTGCTTGGTCACGATCGAAATCGAGTTTACCTACAAAGCATGGCGGTGGCTGAAGGGAGATCTTCACACGCATAGCGTTCATAGCGACGGGTCTTATACGTTGGAAGAAAATGCGGCCATCATGGAAAGCCTGGGCTGCGATTTTTTGGCCATGACCGATCATAATACGAGCAGCCAGAATTTTGCTTATCCGCGCGGGACCTCGGTGCTTATGATACCGGGTACGGAGTTTACGACGAATTATGGTCATAGTAATTTCCTTGGCGTGACGAGCCCCATGGATGATTTTCGAGTATCGGGAATATCCGATGTTCACGAGAAGTTTCGAGTCGCCCGCGAGCGGGGGGCCAAGATTGTGCTGAACCATACGCACTGTGATCACTGCCCGTGGGAGTGGGATTTCGATGTGGATTACGACGGGGTAGAAATCTGGAACGGGCCATGGAGAGAGCACAACAGACGCGCGCTTTCTTGGTGGCAGGAACAGCTTGTCGCAGGGAGACGGCTGGTAGCCGTAGGCGGAAGCGATGTGCATCGACCGGATTCCAATGTGAAGCATGCGATGCCATGCGTATGGGTCTGGACCGATGCAAAAACGGTGGAGGGCGTCCTGAACGGTATTAAGGAAGGCCGCGTCGTGATTACCAATTCGCCTGAAGGCCCTTTTGCCAACCTTCAGTGCGGTGACTACGGCATTGGAGATGAAGTGCCATATGAGCAATCCGGCGAGGTGGTCGTTCAACTGGATGATGTAATGGCGGGCGATCTGATTTGCCTGTACAGCGAGCGGGGTCTTGAGGAAGAGATTGCTGTGGACTCGGAAGGTGAAGTTATACTAACGTTTGACGCTAAGCATAGAAGCTTCTTACGGGCAGAGGTTTGGCGACAGTTCGGACAGGCGGATGGCATGTCGATGGCGGTAGTGACAAACCCCATCTATTTTGCTTCGAATGGAGGTACGGTGAAAATAAGTGATTGAAAAAATACTGGAATGTTCGTTCCAAATAGTCTATACTCGTGTTGAGAAGGAGGAGGTATGAATGGGACGGACCAAAGAATTTGACCGTGAGCAGGTGCTTCGCAAAGCGATGATCGTTTTTTGGGAGAAAGGGTACGAGGGGGCAAGCATACCGGATTTATTGCAAGCGATGGAATTAAGCAGGTCCAGCATGTACGAAACATTTCAGGATAAACAAACGCTTTATTATGAGGCCATCCAGCAATACAAAAAAATGTCGCAAAAAAAACGCGATCTGATGAACCATGCCCCTTCTGCGATCGCCGGGATCCGCCAATATTTTGAACTGCATATCACGAACGCGTTTGCGACGCACGGTGAAGCTTACCCGAACGGATGTCTGATTACGAACGCTTCCGTGGGTCTGGATGCCATGGATGAGCCCTTGCAGAATACGATTCGCCAGAGCTTTACGGAGCTCGAGCAGTTGTTCTACGAGAAATTAAAAAAGGGACAGGAAACGGGTGAAATTTCCCCCGAGAAAGACATAAAAATGTTATCGTTCCTGCTGCTTAATCTCAATCACAGCATCAACGTGATGGCCAGGATCCAAAGCGACAGCGATAAAGTCCGCGGCATGATGAACGCCGTTATCGAGTCGCTGTAGAGCTTTTTTTCATCATTCTGGAACGATCATTCCGATTAAATCCCCCTTGCTTAAGCACGGAGAGGGAACGTATTCCCATATTGGAATGAACGTTCCAATATAGTTACACTATCATTTTTATAAAAGGAGTGCTTCTCATGAATGTTAATGGAAATGCAAAGGGCAAGTTGGAGATTTCCGCGTCCCCCTGGATTATGCTGATTCTTGCTGTTGCGTGCGGCTTGATCGTTGCCAATCTTTACTATACGCAGCCTTTAGTTGAGTCGATCAGTTCATCTATAGGATTATCTTCAGGAGCCGCAGGAGTTATCGTCACGCTGACCCAAATCGGTTACGGGATCGGCTTGCTGTTCATCGTTCCTTTGGGAGATTTGCTTGAAAATCGCAAACTGGTGGTTACGCTGCTGATGCTGACGGCCGTCGTCTTAATCTTTGCCGCCGCAGCCCGAAACGCCGCTCTGTTTCTTGCCGCCTCCTTGTTTATCGGCGTGGGGTCCGTTGCGGCCCAGATCCTGGTCCCTTATGCAGCGCATCTCTCCCCGGAGGAGACGAGAGGACGCAATGTCGGTAATGTCATGAGCGGACTGTTGTTAGGAATCATGCTGGCCCGTCCGGTTTCGAGTTTGGTGGAAAATTACTTCGGCTGGCACGCTATCTTTATGATGTCATCCGCCATTCTCTTCGTGCTGGCTCTGGTTTTGATCAAAGTACTGCCGGCAAGGAAGCCGCAAACAACCGATAAATACCCTGCAATCATCACATCCATGCTGGGGCTGCTGAAAACGACGCCGATACTACGTCGCAGGGCGCTGTATCACGCTTTTCTGTTCGGGATGTTCAGCCTGTTCTGGACAACGGTTCCGCTTGTATTAACAAGTCCGCTGTATCACTTTTCCTCTGCAGGCGTTGCGTTGTTTGCTTTGGCTGGAGTATCAGGCGCGGCCGCCGCACCGCTTGCCGGCCGCTTTGCGGATAAGGGTCTGATCCGGCCCGCAACCGGAATTGCCATCGTGCTGGTGATACTATCCGGACTTTTGCCGATTGTGTTTGCCGGCGGTTCTCTGCTCTCTATCGTGATCCTGGTACTTGCCGCCATCCTGCTGGATATGGGTGTGTCCGCCAATTTGGTGTTGGGACAACGCGCGATCTTCACTTTGGGAGCCGAGGTACGGAGCCGGCTGAACGGCTTGTATATGGCGATCTTTTTTGCCGGCGGGGCCATAGGCTCCGCAGCAGGGGGATGGGCATACGCTATGGGCGGCTGGAAAGCGGCGATGTGGCTAGGCGTTCTTTTTCCGGCCTTGGCATTGCTCTACTTTCTGACGGAACGCAAGGTGGAGCGCGGCAGCAAATAAGAAAAGGCGATACATGTTTTCATCAAGCGTTTTATAGGATAACTTAGAAATATTCTGTAGGATATATGGATCGTAGATAATCCATAATGAGCAATTAAAAAGAAATGTCGCCTAACGTTAAACGGTATAATGAGTGTAATTCGCGTGAGCGAGATCATACGAAAGGGTGGGACGATGTCAGAAACCGAAGATGCCCAGAAAATCCATTGGAAAAGGAACATCATTCTCTTTTTAAGCAGCCAAACACTCTCGCTGTTCGGGTCTGCCTTGGTTCAATATGCCATTATGTGGCACATTACGCTGACGACGCAGTCGGGCATCATGATGACGCTGTATATTATTTGCGGATTCATTCCGACGTTCCTGCTGTCGCCTTTTGCCGGGGTATGGGCGGACCGCTTCAACCGTAAAACGCTCATTATGATCGCGGATTCTATGATCGCGGTGGTTACGCTGATGTTGGCCATTACGTTTATGCTTGGCTATCAGGCGGTTTGGCTGCTGTTTATCATTTCCGCCGTACGCGCGCTCGGGGCCGGCATTCAGACTCCAGCGGTCGGAGCCATATTGCCTCAAATCGTGCCGCAAGATAAGCTGACGAAAGTAAACGGTATTAACGGCAGCCTACAAGCGCTGATCATGTTCGTAGCGCCCATCGTCAGCGCGGGATTGCTCACCGTAGCAACGATCGAAGCGATTTTTTTTATCGACGTCGTTACGGCTGCGATCGCGATCTTTACATTGTTTGTCTTTCTCAAAATCCCGCTGCACAAAAAGGCGTCGGACACGCAAAGCACGGGTTATCTGGACGACTTCAAAGAGGGCTTGGTCTACATTAAACAGCATTGCTTTTCTCAAGTCGTTTTTTATCTTCTTCGCCTTTTTTTTCGTGCTTATGGCGCCTGCAGCCTTTCTGACCCCGCTGCAGGTTACCCGCAGCTTCGGGGACGATGTATGGCGCTTGACGGCAATCGAAATCGCGTTTTCCGTCGGCATGATGGCTGGAGGGGGGATCATTGCTTCCTGGGGCGGCTTTAATAATAAAGTGTACACGATGGCTATAGCCAGCTTCGTCATGGCCGTGTCCACGTTTGCGCTCGGCATTGTGCCTGTTTTCTGGATTTATTTGGCCATCATGGCTGTATTCGGAGTAGCGATGCCCATATTTAATACGCCAACGACTGTCATGCTGCAGGAGAAGGTGGATGAAAATTATCTGGGGCGTATATTCGGTGTCTTCGGGATGATTTCGACTTCCATGATGCCCATCGGGATGCTGATATTCGGTCCGCTTGCCGACGTGGTCAAAATCGAATGGCTGCTGGTCGGTACCGGATTGTTCATGCTCGTGCTTACGGTTTTCTTCATGCGCAATAAGCGATTGGTTGAAGCGGGAATGCCGCTGCCGCAGGAAGAAGCCTCACCGAATTAATTTACCGGATCTCATCTCAGTAACATGAAAGCCGCATGACATATGCGGTTTTTTTGTTCTTAACGCATAATTATGCCGTTTTGTATACCAGGTAAAGTAGTATATCATAGGGATAACATAGATTAAGATGATACATGTGTGCAGGGGGGGCTTATGAAAAAAGCAAACGCTAACTTAATGAAAGAAATCAATTTAAATATTGTCCGCAAAGCCATGAAGCGAGTAGAAACGGCGACGAAGCCCCAATTGGCCTCATTGACCAAGCTGAGTGTGGTTACGGTGAATTCGTTGGTCAAGGAGCTGTATGAGCTTGGGGAATTGTTTGAAGACGATATCGTTCCGTCCAACGGCGGGAGGCCCGCGCTTACCTATAGATATAATTATAATTTCAGCCTGGCTCTTGTCGTTTATTTGAAGGAGAAACAGGGAGAAGAGCTGATCTCGGCAACGGTCGTCAATTTGGAAAATGATCTGTTGGCTAAAGAAGAGTACACCATGCCTGTATTCGATCGACAGCGCTTCTATGAAATCATTGAGCATTACATTGGGCTTTATCCCTCCATCAAGGTGATTGGCATCGGCATTCCGGGACAGGCCGTCAATGGAGAAATTACGGTAAGCAGTCATCGAGAATTAACCGGGTTTCGCATGATTGAAGAGATCGAATCTCAATTCGGGCTGCCCGTAATGGTCGAGAATGATGTGAATGCAGCCATTAGCGGTTATTCGATGAAGGAGGATTTGGAAGGTGACCAGTGCGTGCTAGGCATGTACTTTCCTATGAAATATCCGCCTGGCCTAGCTATTTATCTCGATGGGAGGATCGTTAAAGGGAAGAACGGCATGTCGGGCGAGATCAAATTTCTGCCCATTGGACTGGATTGGAATCAAGAGATGACAACGGAGAAGTTTGTGCAAGCTGTGTGTAAAATCATACATACTGTTAATGCCGTCCTGGCACCTGACAAAATCGTGATATATCAATACCGAATGGAGGCAGATGCCTGGTCTCAGGCTTGGGAAACTTATCGGCTTCAACATCCCATGCCTTCTTATCCTGAAGTGGTGTTGAAGCAGACGTTTCAAGAGGACTTTGAAGCAGGCATGCGCTGGCTAACCCTGCAAGAATTGGAACCGACCCTTGATCTTGCAGTTGACCGGAACCCTCGGAATTGAAATTCCGGGGTTTTTTGCGTCTAGAATCTTGACAAAAAAAAGATGCTGCTGCATATTAAATAAATACACTTTATAAAGATAGTTTATTTAGTGAAGACGATGCATTTATAATGGGAGAAGGTGTACACTTGGCAACCTGGTTTTTGATTATCATTTATCTGGCTTTTATTAGTTTGGGACTACCCGATTCTTTACTTGGATCGGCCTGGCCGGTGATATGGCCCGACATTGGGTCTTCCGTCGGCTCTGCAGGCATCGTGTCCATGGTTATTGCAGGAGGAACCATTGTTTCTAGTCTGGCAAGCGGCTCTATGATAAAGCGGTTAGGAACAGGGAGAATCACCCTGTTCAGTTGCTTCCTGACTGCAGGAGCACTGCTTGGTTTCTCCTTGGCTCCCTCTATGGCATGGCTTGTCGTTCTGGCCATTCCACTGGGATTAGGGGCGGGTGCTGTGGATGCCGCTTTGAATCATTATGTTGCTGAGAATTATAAGGCGCATCATATGAACTGGTTACATTGCTTTTGGGGTGTCGGGGCAACAATGGGGCCCATTATTATGTCCTCTTACATTGCAGATCATAATTCTTGGAGAAGCGGATATACAGCTGTATCCATAATCCAGTTCTCGCTCGTAATCATTTTGCTCATTACGCTCCCTTTATGGAAACGCGTCGCAGCAATGCAGGAGATTGACCGGCCGCAAACCGAAAATGTAGTCGATAATGAAAAGCGCCAACAGGAGCAGATCGTAAAAGCAGGCATATTTCGAATCAGAGGCGTTAAACCAACGCTTACGGCATTTTTATTCTATTGTGGAGTCGAAACCACGGTGGGGTTGTGGGGAGCTAGTTACCTTGTCGGTGCTAAACATATTTCAGCCGATACGGCTGCCATATGGATTTCTTTATATTACGGAGGTATTACGCTAGGAAGACTGATTACCGGCTTTATCACGCTGAAGGTTGGCAATCGTCTGTTGATCCGCTATGGACAGCTCATCACCATTCTAGGTGGGATTATCCTTGTGCTACCTCTTAGTGCTTCCTTTTCTCTGACGGGATTTATGCTGATTGGACTTGGCCTTGCGCCCATTTATCCTGGACTTCTTCATGAAACGCCTTCTCGGTTCGGAAAAGAACATTCGGCCAAGCTGATGGGTTATCAAATGGCCGTCGCCTATACGGGGACCACGCTGCTTCCCCCCATGTTTGGATTGGTCGCTTCGCAGACAAGCATCGGATTGTTCCCTTCCGTTGTCCTTGCCTTCCTCATCTTCATGTGGCTGAGCGCCGAGAAAGTGAACCGAATTTTGAGCAAGCAAGCGAAACAAGGGACGTAATTGTTTGCGTCCTCCACATGATAACCACAAAGTTGGTGCTACAAGAAAAAGGAGCTGATGAGCATTAGGTCTACAGCTCCTTTTTCTATTAGGGCAAGAAAAATGAGGGAATTGATATCAGGCGATCATGAGCTTTAAAGTTTACCCAATTAATATTATGTCAACTAATCCAAAAGACAGAAGGCTGCCGAAGAGGCAGCCTTCTGTTCATTGTCGTATGGAAAATAACTCTACGCACCATGATTCGCGAATTTCTGACAGTAGCCAAGTCTTTGCATTTGGGTTATCCAAAATATTGAGACCTTACCCTAAATATGGAACCTATTCATCAGATTAGGAATTCGATAGAATGAAGACGTCCTCAGCTGTAAGCGTTTTCCTGCAGGTGCTATTGCTGAGAGCACACAATATGAACAAGGGAGGGTATTCATGAAGAGATCTTACGCGACGGAAAGGCGGTACTTGCAAAAGGGATTGAGTTTGTTCTTCGCGGTTGTCATGCTGGCTAGTGTCGGATTATGGCCAGCTTCGAAGGTCGAGGCAGCAGATACTACGGTGACCTCGATGGATTACTTTTCGGCGGCTGACGGACCGGTCATCTCCAAAACAGGAGTCGGACAGGCCAGCTATGGCTTTGTTATGCCCATATTCAACGGAGGCGCAGCTACTTGGAATGATGTAGCCCAAGACGTGGGCGTCAAAGTGAAAGTGGGCGGCAGCTGGGTCGATATCGATAGTGTGAGCAGCTTTATTTATAATCAGAATTGGGGACATTGGAGCGACGGAGGATTTACAGGTTATTGGTTCACGCTTTCTGCAACGACGGAGATTCAGCTGTACTCGAAAGCGAATGGGGTTACCCTGGATTACAGGCTGGTGTTTCAGAACATTAACAAAACCACGATCACGGCCATGACGCCGACCCAAGGGCCGCAGATTACTGCAAGCTTTACGGGGGGCGCCGGTTTTACCTACCCTACGTTCAATAACGATCCGGCCGTGACCTATGCAGCCGTCGCTGATGATTTGAAGGTGTATGTGAAGCCTGTTAACAGCAGTGCTTGGATTGACATCGACAACAACGCTGCAAGCGGCTGGATCTATGACCAAAACTTCGGACAATTCACGGACGGAGGCGGCGGGTATTGGTTTACCGTAACGGAGTCGATCCACGTCAAATTGGAATCGAAAACGTCCGGAGTTAACGTCGTGTATACCATCACTTTTAATGAAGCCGTACGAAATTCGTATGTCATTACGCCTTATGAGGGAACGACCTTTACGGCAGATGCTAACGGTTCTATCGGCATTCCGCTGCCTAAGATTGACGGGGGAGCGCCGATAGGCAAGGAGCTTGATAATTTCGTATACCAGATTAACATCAACGGGCAGTGGGTTGAGCTGGGGAATTCCGGCCAGAGCGGATTTACATACGCTGCCAATGGTTATAACAACATGTCCGATGCGAATCAATGGGGATATTGGGCCGATTATATTTATGGCCTGTGGTTTCAGCCCATCCAGGAAGATATGCAGATCCGGATCGGCTATCCACTGAACGGACAAAAGGGAGGCAGCGTGGGCAGCAATTACGTCAACTACACGTTGATCGGCAATCCGGATGCTCCTCGTCCGGATGTAAGCGACCAAGAGGATATTGCGATCGGGACACCAAGCGACCCGGCCATCCAAGGCATGAATCTCATTTGGCAGGATGAATTTAGTGGCACGACATTGGACACAAGCAAATGGAACTATGAACAAGGTTATTATCTTAATGATGATCCTAACACCTGGGGCTGGGGCAATGCGGAGCTGCAGCATTATACCGATAGTGCGCAAAATGTGTTCGTGCAGGACGGGAAGCTGAACATCCGCGCATTGAATGATCCTAAGTCTTTTCCGCAGGATCCAAACCGGTATGCCCAATATTCCTCCGGTAAGATTAACACGAAGAATCATTTTACCTTGAAGTACGGACGAGTCGACTTCCGTGCCAAACTGCCGACAGGCAATGGCGTATGGCCGGCACTATGGATGCTGCCGCAAGACAGCCCTTACGGAACATGGGCAGCATCCGGCGAAATCGACGTGATGGAAGCAAGAGGGAGATTGCCTGGTTCGACGAGCGGTGCCGTACACTTCGGTGGAACATGGCCGGCGAACCAACATATTTCTGGGGAATACCATTTTCCGGAAGGGCAGAACATCAACAATGATTATCATGTCTATTCCGTCGTATGGGAAGAGGACAACATCAAATGGTATGTGGATGGCAAGTTTTTCTTCAAAGTGACGAATGAACAATGGTACTCCTTGGCCGCGCCAAACAATCCGAACGCACCTTTCGATCAGCCTTTCTACCTCATCATGAATCTGGCGCTGGGCGGAAATTTTGACGGCGGCATTTCCCCGAATCCGTCCGATATTCCTGCTACGATGCAGGTCGATTATGTGCGGGTTTATAAAGAAAATGGCAGCGGAAATCCCGGAAATGTGCCGGTTACCGGCGTCACGCTGAATCCAACCACCGCACAGGTGGAAGTGGGTCAGAGTCTTCAGTTAAACGCCGGCATAGCGCCCTCCAATGCAACGAATAAGCAGGTGACTTGGACCGTTTCGGGTGCGAGTGCTGCCTCTGTGAGCCAGGAAGGCGTCGTGACGGGGCTCGCTCCGGGTACGGCAACCGTTACGGCTACGACCGTCGACGGCCAGAAAACCGCTTCTTCCACGATCACGGTGGTACCGGCGCCATCCACCGTGATTGTCATCGGCGATGAGGTGAGGGGACTGAAAAAAATCGGCAATGACCTGCTGTTCTATATCAACGGCGCTACCTTTGCCGATCTGCATTACAAGATCAATAACGGCGGGCAGCTGAACGTAGCCATGACCCCAACGGGGAACGGCAACTATACTTACCCTGTAAACAATCTGAAGCAAGGGGACACCGTCGAGTACTTTTTCACCTATAACCCGGGACAAGGAGCCTTGGATACCCCTTGGCTCACCTATATCCATGGCGTGACCCAAGGAACGCCGGAGTAAATTGATACTTCGACAGATCATGCTTTTAACTGGAGATACGGCTATTTATTTCGGTTGCAGGAGTGCAATTCACATCTTCTAACAGGCGGGGGCGAAGTCTTACGACTTCCCTCCGTCTGTTATTTTGTTTTTTCCTATAGAGCACCACAATGGTATTGCAACTCGGCATGAGGCATCGCAATGAAACGCACGGGTTCAACAACTGCTTATCATGAGCCATTTTTTAGAGTCGTTTTGCCTAACGATATGCCTAGTATTTTGGTATAGTTATGGAAGAAGCTGCCGAGACACTCGAAAACAATCTTGTCATTTAATGACTTACCACGAGGGAGGAGATGCGGATGAGCAAGCGCTTTTGGTATGTCTTTTTGGCAATTTGCGTCCTGATCCTGCTTAGCGCGACGGCATATTCGGCAAGTCAAAACCGCACCTCGTTCAAGGAGTTGGTCCTTGATCAGCTGAAGGATTCCGGCTCGATCCGTGAGCTGGACATTGTAAGAAACCGGAACCGCCCGAACGAGCAGCAGATGAAAATGACGGATCAAGCGGAGATTGATCGCATCGTGAACGGCTTCTCGGAACTCAAACTGCGTAAGAACAGCGTAAGGGATCACAGCGGCGACGAATATGAGATCCGGTTGAGTACCGAATACGGCCCGACCTTTACAATAGTCGTTTATAGTCCAGACCATATACGGATTTATAACCATTCGAGCAAGCATAAAAGATACGGCAAGGAGTATAAAATCGTGAGCGATTTCGCTTCAGGCGTCTTTGAATCCCTGTTCCGGTAACATCTTGTGGATGAAAGCATTCTTCTTAATGAAGAATGCTTTTTTTTCTTTTGCAGAATAAAATCGTGTAACAGCAATAATATAATTAAAAACAATAATGATTTATTGTAAATCGATAAATTATATGTTAAAGTCAAAAATGAAAATATCGAAGTGAGGTGCTCTTGATGAAACAAGTTTCAACGCTCTTTTTAAAGGTGGCTGTTATTCTTATCGGTATTCCGATTCTTGCTTTGTGCATCTTTTTGGTGCCGGAGATCGCGAATTTTGCTGCCGAGCTGTATCCGGATATGAGTTATATTAAATATCTCGTATTCATCGATTTTTATGCCGCGGCGATCCCGTTTTACTATGCGCTGTATCAAGCCTTTAAGCTTTTAAGTTATATTGATAAGAACAAGGCGTTCTCGGAATGGTCTGTACGAGCTTTAAAAATTATAAAATACTGTGCAATCACAATCAGCAGCTTGTTCGTGGTTGGCCTGCCGCTATTCTATCTTGTCGCGGAGAAAGACGATGCCCCGGGCATCATCTTGATCGGATTGGTCTTGATTTTCGCCTCCATGGTGATTGCCGTTTTTGCCGCCGTCCTTCAAAGACTGTTACAAGAAGCTATCGATATCAAATCGGAAAACGACTTAATAATCTGAGGTGAAACGACATGGCCATAATAATCAATATCGATGTGATGCTGGCTAAACGAAAAATGAGCGTTACGGAGCTTTCGGAGAAGGTTGGAATCACGATGGCCAATCTCTCCATATTGAAGAACGGAAAGGCAAAAGCGATTCGATTATCGACTTTAGAGGCGATTTGCAAGGCTTTGGAATGTCAGCCCGGAGATATTTTAGAATATCGAATGGACGAAGACCAGCTGGAATAAAAATGGAGCATCCTAATTAAACGCAAAAAGGCTTAGGGCCCGCCATAAAAGGCTGCCCTAAGCCAAACGGTTTACACAGCGAAACAACATACCCTATCATCCGCTTGAAGACCCGAACGGTGATTAAGCCCTCTGAATGATTTTTTTGTCCTCGATTACATATACGGTATCGGCTACATTCTCGATCAAACGGACATCGTGCGATATGAATATGATCGTTCCCGCATAGTGCTTCATCAATTGTTCCAGCGCTTCCACCGCAGGAAGATCCAGAAAATTGCTGGGTTCATCCATCAGCAGGATGTTGTACCGTCCTAACAGCATTTTGGCAAGCTGCAATTTCATGATTTCTCCGCCGCTCAACACGGATAAAGACTTTCTTACGTCCTGTTGAGAAAATCCCATCGATGCCAGAACGGCTCGGATGTCCGGCACTTCATAATCACTGTCTTCCAACATGAACTCCATAACCCCTTGATCACGGTCAAATTTGTAACCCGTTTGGGCAAAATAGCCGATTTCCGCTTTAGGGGATACGGAAATACCATGCTCACGATGGAGTATCATTTTGAAAAGCGTCGTTTTCCCGGATCCATTCGCGCCGGTGACCGCGATCTTGGCGCCCAATGGAAACTGGAAGGTGGCCTCCTCGAAAATTTCCTTGCCCTCAAACTGTTTGCAAATGTCTTTCCCTGTAATCGGAAACGGATGATGAAGCTCCAAAGCTTTGCTTTGCCGAAAACGAATGGATCGCATGGCTTCAGGAGGTTTCACCTCACCAAGTGCCTCGATTCGATGCTCCATATTTTTAGCGGCATTATGGAGCTTTTTCTGTTTGCTGCCCGTCGATTTTTGATGAGCCAGGCGGCCGCCGCCTTCGGAGCTGTTTTTTCGTGAAGCGCCCTTAGCCTTTTGATCCACTTTTCGAGCCTGGCTAAGCTTTTCGGTAATGGCTTTCTCCAGCCGCTCCCGTTCCGCAGTAAATTGCTTATATTTTGCAGCCTGACTATGCCGCTCCTCTTCCTTATGGCGCAGGTAATCGGAATAACCGCCCCAGTACTCCGTGATTTTCCCCTCATTCAACTCCCAGATCTTGTCGACGACCTGGTCAAGGAAATAACGGTCGTGACTGATGATGAGTAAGGCGCCGGAGTAATATTTAAGCTGGTGGACCAGAAAGTCTATGCCATCCCGATCCAGGTGGCTCGTCGGTTCATCGGCAAAAATTCCGTGCACCTCTCCGGAGAGGGCCTGTGCTATTTTTAGCCGTGTTTCTTCACCGCCGCTCATATATTCCGCTTCACAGCTCTCAATTCCCAGCTTGCCGATTAAAGCGTAATCTTGAATCTCCTGTACAATGACATCATCCAATTGGGGAATATAACGGAAGTTGCCTTCCCGAATGACAGTACCTTGGGACAAAGGAATTTCCCCCAGCAAGGCTTTTAGCAGTGTGCTTTTACCTGCTCCGTTCGCGCCTACGAGACCGATTCGGTCATAGTCGTAAAGCTCCAGTCCATCAATGTCCAGTACATCGCGCCCCGAATATTCCACAACCATATCTTTTGCTTTTATCAAAAATCCCATATGGATTCCTCCTTCAAAAATCGCAGTTTCTGTTCGCAGGATCGCCTGCGATTAAAGAAGAGAGGTTTAAATAAAGAAGAACCAATGGATGGATCTCATAAGAATTTGCCTCATTTCATATTTATTTGTCTAAATTTCGGATAGATGGAAGCAGCACGCATAGAACTGCAATTCCTATGATGCATAGCCCAGATAACATAAACCACGTATGAATTCCAATTCGATCAGCAAATATACCCGACACGATTAATCCGATCGGCATGGCGAAGGACATCATGCTGCCCAATAAGCCGAATACACGCCCTAAATACTCAGGTTGAATTTTCTCTTGAATCAGGGCCATCTGTACACCATTGTAAAACGGGCTTGAAAAGCCCATCAATGCGCTGCACAGAACGAAGATCAGGAAGCCGTGGATCGGCAGCAGGCCGGAAATGAACAAAGCAATTCCCATCAACGATATGGAAAAAATGATGCTCATCGCTCGGTTCTTGAAGCCGCCCCAAACACTAAGCAACAAGCTGCCAATCAACATTCCAAGAGCAAAGACGATTTCTACGATCGAAGCGTGGGTTGCCGTCCCGCCGAAATAGCTCATGCTCATTAAGGGAAACAATGCGTTGATTGGCATAAAGACAAACATATACAGCGCACCAATCCAGAGCAATGCAAACAACCCCTTGGATTCCCGGAAAATACGAAATCCTTCTTTTACTTCCTCGAAAAATTTACCTTTAACATCTTCGACCGCCGTAACTTGCGTCGGGATAGCAACCATGGCCACGGTGGAGCTGGCAATCAATGCACCTAATACATCCATGGCAATAATGGCGTTTAATTCCCATGTTGCATATAGGAAAGCTCCAATAGCTGGGCTTAGAATATAACTCACAGATTGTACCGATTGGCTGTACCCAGCGCATTTCGTTAATTGATCTTCCGGTACCAGCAAAGGCGTTACGGCACTCAAAGCAGGCGTGTGAAAAGCCGTTCCGATACTACGGACAAATAACACGATCATTACGACCCATACTGGTAGATCGATGAAGAATGCGACCATGGCCAAGGCAGCACCAGCGGCTGCTACCATAAGGTCTGCACCGATCATAACCAATTTCCGATTCCATCGGTCAACCAAAACACCGATCATGGTTCCCAAAACGGCTTGAGGCAAAAAACCTACCATGGTTGCCATGGAAAGCACCATAGCTGATCCTGTAGTCTCGGTTAGGTGCCAAATGATAGCCATTTGAAGGACGGCGCTCGTAATTAGTGAAACCGCCTGACCTGCCCAGATCGTAAAGAAATTTCGCTTCCAATTTTGTTGTATCATGTCCATTCTCCCTGTATTTTTTATTGTCCGGCTGTTTTTTGGCAATAAAAAATACAGATTCGAGTCCACAATGGGGCTTAAATCTGCATGAATAACGAGAGAAGATGGCGATACAAAGGCATAGCAAAAAAGCTAACCGTGTCGCAATCCATGTCTACACACGCAGGAAATAAGCAGCTCAAAAAAAGCCCACATTCGTGGTTGGAAAATCCGCTTTTTATGGCCAGCTTATCTTATCCGCATGGAATGTAACATAGATCACAAGCCTCCTCATCAATGATACGTTGAATTCTAGCATTGACGGCTATACCTGTCAATGAAGATGGGCTCAGTCCACCATAAGGAGAAGCGGGGGGGGGTTCAAAGAGAAAGGACGCATCATGGTTAACTTTGGTTGTAAGGCTGCACAAGCCGACTTATGATATAATTTTTCGTAATTAATATATTTCCATCCTTACCCGGATATCTACGTGATTTACTAATGAATACTGTACAAAAAAGGAAGTGGATTATATTGGAATTCGACGTGGTTATGCAGGAACTGGAGGCACTCGGCAAGGAACGGATTAAAAAAACCTATATGAGCAATGGTGCACACGAGCCGCTTTTTGGGGTTGCTACTGGCGCAATGAAGCCGTTAGCAAAGAAAATCAAGAAAAATCAACCTTTAACAGAGCAGCTTTACGCCACCGGCAACTATGATGCGATGTATTTTGCCGGCATTATTGCAGACCCCATGATCATGACGGAAGCAGATTTCGATCGTTGGATAGATCGTGCCTATTTTTATATGCTGTCAGATTATGTGGTTGCCGTGACTTTGGCCGAAACAGAAATTGCTCAAACAGTTGCCGATAAGTGGATCGCTAGCGGTGAAGAGCTTAAAATGTCGGCAGGCTGGAGCTGCTACTGCTGGCTTTTGGGTAATCGTGCGGACGCTGCATTTGATACCGTCAAGATCGAGAGCATGCTCGAACAGGTGAAAAACACGATCCACGACTCCCCTGAACGAACGAAATCCGCGATGAACAATTTTATATACACCGTAGGGGTTTCTTATTTGCCAAGCCATGATAAGGCGGTAGAAATCGCGAAGGCCGTCGGCCCAGTCGAAATCAAAAGGGACAAGAAGAAGAGCAGCATCCTGCTGGCTTCCGACAATATTCAAAAAGAGATCGAGAGAGGGAAGATCGGATTTAAACGCAAATATGTAAGGTGTTAGGCAAGTCTGCATTAAGAAGAATCGAGCTCAATCGAATAGGGACAAAATATAAGTATGCATAAGTCGCGGGAAACGCGGCTTTTTTTGTTTATGTTATCGGCAAGGTTAGAGGCAAGTTATCACTGAATATCCGGAGTAACCCATTACTTACTATAATTACCAAGATAATCTATACATCATATTTAATTTGTTAATTTTTATGTAACCGCTGTCAAATGCGATACAACGCGCCCTCGATTGACGGCACACAAACATTTGCCCAGTATTGGAGCGTTCGGCAATCGAAGAGAGCTACAGGCGTAAACTCCAGCATCACGTTCAGCAACCACGTGAACGCATGGGCAAGCAAAGGAATGAATCTGGGAAGCAGCTGGTCTTACCAGGTGTTAGCGACAGAGGGCTATCAAAGCAGCGGGAGCTCCAACGTAACGGTGTGGTAATCAACCATCAATCATAAGTAAGCCGTCATCCTAACCAATCCGTTATCCGGATGCGTTGCAGGCCGTTCTCTGTTTGAGCAGCGGCCTTCGACGTTGCCGGAGGCGAGTTGCGAACCGGGGCATGACTTATCGGTTCTATCGGTTCTTCTATCAGCTTAAAGGAGATCTATCCATGAGAAAGCTATGCTTGTTTCTTTTTATAGCAGCAATGCTTGTGATCGGTGCTTGTTCGCAGGATAAACCTGATAAGAAGGAAGATCTTGTGTTCGTAGAAGGTGGGCCTATTAAGAACAACAAGTCCAACTACGCTGGACAAAGCGTGTCGGTATCGAGCTTTTATATCGGCAAATATGAGGTCACTCAAAAAGAGTGGGAGGAAGTCATGGGGAGCAATCCCTCGGAATTCGTAGGGGATCAATTGCCGGTTGAAATGGTGAGTTGGTATGACGTTGTGGAGTACTGCAATCGAAGAAGCATACAGGAAGGATTCGAACCGTATTACAACATCCACAAGGATGAAAAAGACGCAAATAATAAGAATGATAATGATCATATCAAATGGACCGTAACGATCAATGAGGGAGCTGACGGCTACCGGCTGCCTACTGAAGCGGAGTGGGAATATGCTGCAAGCGGTGGCCAGGCGAGCAAGGGTTACGCATACAGCGGAAGCCATAATGCCGACGAGGTTGCATGGTATTGGAGAAACGCCGGAGATCAGTACTTATCCGGAGATTGGAACTGGCCCATCATCGAGAACAACCATAATCAAACCAAATCGATCGGCACCCAGAAGCCCAACGAGTTAGGCATATACGATATGTCAGGCAACGTTAGGGAGTGGTGCTGGGACTGGTACGGCGACTCGAACAGCCAGAGCGGCATCTTTCGGGTGGTGAAGGGCGGCGGCTGGATCGGCGACGTCAGCAACAACGAGATCTCGTTCCGAGGCAAATTCGATGCCAATGGCTTTGGCCCGGATCAAGGGTTTCGGGTCGTTCGCGGAGCGTAGTCAAGGAGCCAGCCGTTCCGATTTTAATCGTATTGATTCTTTACTCCCCATTCGCATAACCCTTCCAAAACGGGTAATAGCGTTACCGCTTTATCCGTGAGGCTATACTCGACTTTAGGGGGGACTTGAGGGTATTCTTTCCGTTTCACGAGTCCATCCGCCTCCAATTCCTTAAGCTGCGAACTCAATGTTTTGTAAGTAATGGCGCCGATCTGTCTCTTCAGATCATTGAAGCGGACCGTTTGGTTTTCTGCAAGAAGGTAGATAATGACCATTTTCCATTTGCCGCCGATCACGGACACCGTATAACCAAAAGGCGTATCTTGAATATTCTTAACTTTACCTTTAAATTCAGCCATGCTCATATTTACACTATCCTTTCGGGTAGTACCTTTCAAATAAGTGCGTACTACTTTTTTATTTGTGCTCAGTCTATACTAACCTTACTTTGAAGTAAAGGAGACAACAGCATGACTAAAAAAACGAAAACGATACGCCTGTTAATGCCGCAATGGCAAGGGGGGAACAACCCCAACTACTCTTTTGGAGCCGAACTGCTTGCTTGGCTGGCTCCGGATAATGATCAACCCCTTATCCATGTTCCCGTCCAAACCTATGATGGAACGCCTCTTGTAAACGAGAACGGTATGAATGGCAGAACACAGCTGCTCGAACAGTTAAAGGCGGCTCATCATCTTATCCATGCACATAAGCCGGATCGCATTGTCATGTTTGGCGGTGATTGCTTGGTCGAACAAGCTCCTTTTGCCTATTTGAACGAACGATACGACGGAGAGTTAGGTTTAATCTGGATCGATGCTCACAGTGATTTGGTGAGGTATGTAGGCTATGACAACGGGCATACGGTACCGCTTGGGAATCTGTTGGGAGAAGGGGATGAGGAGTTTGCCAAACATGTGAACATCCCTCTAAAACCCGAGAACGTCTTTATTGCAGGATTAGCAACGCCTACCGAACAAGAAGCCAAGGTGATCTCGGAAGGATTCCAAAAGCTAGGCATCGGTTTTGCGGAGCAGGACACAGACATGATTCAGAGGCTGGGCATTCGAACTGCTGGCACCGAGGAGTTGAAGAACAGTACTGCGCCTATTAAAGCGTGGATTAAAGAACGCGGAATTAAGCACCTGGCCATTCACCTCGATCTGGACGTGCTTGATCCCAAGGCATTCAGGTCTTTGCTGTTCGCCAATCCTGAAGAACCCTTCAATTTATCTCCACAGGGAACCATGCAATTGCCGCAGCTGCTTCATCTGCTGAAGGAACTGTCTGAAGAGACCGATGTCGTGGGTTTAGGGATCACGGAGCATCTGCCATGGGATTCTATCTATTTGAAGAAACTGCTGGGTGAAATGCCTATTTTAAATAACTAAAAGCCACAAACCGTTTTATCATCGATGGATCATACGGGACAGAAGTCGCCATGATCAAAAAGGAGGTTTCCTGCAGCGATTAATAGGAAACCTCCTGTCTCGATCATTCAAACCCAATCGCCGAAAATCGCGCGGGCTTTGTTCCAATCGACGCCCATGCTGCCTTGCCAGCCAGCCCAAGGCATCTCCATGTCGGAACGGCCCTTGGTGTTGTCCAGTGCAAACTCGGCATGGATGATTGTTGCTGTGTCCGTCCAGCGGTCCGGAGCGAGCTCCAGGATGCGGTTGGGGAGCACGCCCACCCTAGCTAGCGCCTGGAGCATGCCACGGCGAATGCCCGCGTGACCCTTCAAGATTTTTTCGCCGGTTAACCGCTTCTCATACTGCCCTGGCGTTTCGCCAGCCTCGGCCCGGTCCAAGCTCTGCAGCAGCTGTCTGAAGGCGTGCTTGTCATTGTCCGTTGCCTCAACGGGCTCTTGCTCCAGCAGTTCGACCAACTCGGCCATATCCACGTATGCGCCGAAGCTTGATCCGCTGTAATTGTTGCCCAAATGCATCTCGTAACGTATGTAAGACAGATTGTCCCATCCTTCATGGCTGTGGCTGAAGCCACAGACCTTGCAAGCCCGAAGCCATTCGGGTTCCTGGTAAGCGTGGGGGCGTGCATGAATCATGGCGTGATAACTGGCCAGCGTGGATATGCCTCGGGGCCAGCTTCCACCCACCCCTGCAACAAAGGCATTGCCAATGCTGGACCAGGTCAAGCGAACGTTCGAACGCAGCTCGATCAGTCGGCCCAAGATTTCGTCATGCCGAATATACTGCGGATCGTTTGCGACCCATCTGCTGGCCTCCAGCAGCTCCTGCTTTGCCGCAGTAAGTGTTTCTGTATTATATACGCTTACCTCACGCTCCCGGTCATAGTTGTAATTGGTATGGTGATACAGCTTTTTCAACATGCGCATTTGTTTGTTGTCCATGATTGCTCCTTTCATTCGAGTGCGGGTTGCATACGTTCTTCCGGTAACGGCGGGTTGTCCTTATTCCATTATAAACGGAACAAGCAGCGTAGGACATGCGTTTAAAGGACCAAGCAGGAATTGAGAGATGAGCAATTCGATTCGAGCTTCTCAATGCCTTGAAGGTCTTGGGCTTCGCGCGAGTAGAACGCGTGGTGTTGTGCATCCTATTTTCATGAATGAACCAAGCCGGGGAATGACAATATAAGATGGTAGTATACATCTCTGTTTCCAAAGGAGGATATCTGTCATGGCTCACCAGAAGAGAAGGAAAGAAGCTGCCTGGAAGTCGCGTAAGCAAGAACAGCATCCCCATGGTAAAATCAAATCGCTCAAGGAACTGTCCAGCGAATAGGTTGGAGAGCATACTACTTGGAAATCAAAAGACTGCCCGGTGAAAGGTACCGGCAGTCTTTTTTATCCTCAACAATCCTTTCCACGTAGTTATTTGTACTTCTGATCATGGTTGCACTAGTAAGTCTAGATTAGATATGACATAAGGTAATGGTGAACTCGTAAAAAAGTGACTTGACACTGGAGTTTACTCCAATGTTATTTTGAATGCATGAAACCATTATATTCAATACAAGAAGTTTCGCAGATCCTTGGAATTCCCAAGGATACACTTCGCTACTATGACCGAATTGGAATCGTATCGCCGGCCCGGGAAGACAATCGGTACCGCAGGTATTCGAGGAGGGACCTCATGGATTTGATGAATATTCAAATCCTACAGTTTGCTGACTTGTCGCTGAACGAAATCAAGGGGAAGTTTCGATTCCACGGCATGGAGGAGGTTGACCCAGCAGAATGCCTGAAGGTAGCTTCGTTCCTTGATGCCAAGAATGCGGAAACGCGCGAGAAGATTGCTCATCTGGAAAAGGTCAGTCAATTGCTTGAGTTAGCAGCTGAAACGCTAAGGGACCTTAATCATGAAAGCGACCGGCGGCTGGCAGCGTTCGTTCGCGAGATTTACCAAACGATTCGCAGGAAGGAGAATGGAATATCCGAGGAGGGATGTCTTGGACATGAAGATTAAGAATCCATATTATTTAATTGCCGGTATCCTTGCCGTACTATTTGCCATTACGCATGCTTGGAACGGGCAATCCGCTGTACTGCCGACACTTCACGCGAGCGAGATCGCCTTGGATTCCGAGATCATATTCACGTATGTCTGGCATATCATCACAGCGGAGAATCTGGTCTTCGGTATCGCGTTCATTTGCATGGCATTCCAAGGCGAAGGATCGAAAATCCAGGCCGTTGCATGGATGATTGTATCGCTGCTGATCGTACGACTGATGGTCATTTTAGGCATAACGGCAGTTCAAAATGTTTCGTCATTAACGGACACGGTAGTCGATTCGGTTGCGATCGTAATATATGTCATCTTCATCCTGTTGGGCATTAAAATGAAATCAAAAGAGCCCAAGGATTCAACGCTACTGTCAAGTAAGCGCTAGTGAAAGATAACCATAATGAGAGAGGTCCATGGGTTTTGTAGAACATGATTCCAGTATCCTTTGATGATATCAATCGATGTACAGCAGCCGGCCCAAAGGCCGGCTGTAGTTATTAGCCATTGGGTGTAGTTATTATAATGAAGCAGATCCCGGCCCTGATTTGACCCCCGAGCATATCGATCCATGTTCGATCAAGTGATGTTACCATCAGCCCAAAATGTGGTTTGATGTTATGGACCGCCGAATAATGCGAAGCGTTTTGTTTCAAAATAGCATAACCTATACAATTTTTTTTATTATGATGCCTAATGAATGAAACGAGACATTACTTGACAACGTAATAACGACAGGGAGCAGCGGTGCAATCAAAATTCATTAGCTGAAACGTGGAGCTTGAAAGCAACAAATGGGTCCTGAACATTCTAACATAAGAGAGGGGAAGTACCGTTGGAATCACTTTGGTTGGAGTATGCCTGGGCATTACTGATTCTTATCGGTTTGGAAGGTTTATTATCGGCGGATAATGCCCTTGTGCTGGCGGTCATCGCGAAGCACTTACCGGAGGAACAAAAGAAGAAAGCCATCAATTACGGAATCATCATGGCCTTTGTATTTCGCTTCGCCGCCCTGTTTGCGATATCGTTTATCGCGAACGTCTGGCAAATACAGGCGATTGGAGCGGCTTATCTCCTATACCTCGGATTAAAGCACATCATCAAAGCCCGTTTCGGCAAGGAAAACAAAAATATTCGCGAGGACATAAAGAAAGATGCCGCGGGAAAAGGCTTTTGGCCGACCGTTGGAAAGATTGCGGTTGCGGATCTCGCGTTTGCGATTGATTCCATTCTTGCTGCTGTGGCTCTGGCACTGGGCCTCCCGGATTCGCCGCTACCGGATTTCGGCGGGATGGACGGAGGACAATTCCTGGTTGTCGTGCTTGGCGGGATCGCAGGGCTTGTCCTGATCAAATTCGCGGCCACGTGGTTTGTGAAGCTGCTTGCTCAACGGCCGGCACTGGAGACCACGGCATATGCCATCGTGGCATGGGTCGGCGTCAAGCTCGCTGTGATCACCCTGGCCCATGAAGATATTGGCGTGTTGGCTCATCATTTCCCGCACAGCACAGGCTGGACCGTCGTTTTCTACGGGGTCTTGGTCGCGATCGCCCTTCTCGGTTGGTTTGCCCCCTCGAATAAAAGGCACACTCAACCTGATCCGCTTTAGGTTGACCTAAGTAAACGAGGCAGTGGAATCGAATTCCACTGCCTCGTTTTATACTTTTCCGATCATAAAAATCCCGAGCCCGATGGATTGACATGACACCAAATGGTGACCTATAATCAAAATGTCACTAAATGGTGTCCGATTATTGAAAATATCGAAAAAGTAGAAATTCAGCACCGAGGAACAGCTTATCCATGATAGGGTTACACTTTGATCAGACGGACACAACTCCATTTCATGGACGCGTGGCAGGATAAGGGCTTTAAGTTTGCCGTTTATTTTCTGCTTCGATTCGCAAGGACTCGCCCCGCGAACGCTCGTCCGCAGGGCCGCACTCTGTAGGGATGGAAAATGAACGGCTGTCCCTCGGCAGTAATATGGAGGAGAGGGTGTTGTGAACGAGAACTACCAGTCTCGCGATGTGTTTAACGCCATTGCAGACCCGACCAGGCGCCAGCTGATCCATCTGTTGGCGGAAGCTGATGAGCTGCCGCTGCATGAGCTAACGGCACAGTTTCCCATGGGCCGTACTGCGGTGTCCAAGCATTTAACAATACTTAAGGAAGCCGATCTGGTACATGACCGAAAAGTCGGCAGAGAAACGCGTTTCAGGCTTAACGCCTCGCCACTCCGAGAAGTTCAAGATTGGGTGGCTTTTTACAACAAGTACTGGAATGCCAACATGCTGCGTTTAAGCCAGCTATTAGAGGAGGAAGATGAATGAGCTTAACACTGTCTATGGATTTTCCGTTCAAGACATCGATCGAGAAGCTGTGGTTAGCCATCACGGATTCAAACCAGCTTGCCAAGTGGATCACGGAAAATGATTTTAAACCCGTCGTAGGGCACCGATTTCAGTTTCGCCATGAGCCATCAGAATGGTGGGATGGGATTGTTGAAGGCGAAGTGCTTATCGTGGACGAGCCGAATCTTCTATCCTATACCTGGGCCACCGGTGAGGAAAGACATACGGTTACCTTGACGCTTCAGGATTTAGGAGGCGGAAAGGTTAACCTCCATCTCGAACAAATCGGATTTTCCAACGTTCATGGGCTCGAGGGGGCTAAGCATGGATGGAGTGCATGGGTCGCCAAGCTTGAAAAGGCATTGTCAGATTAACCGCATCCATATTACGTTCCTCTCCCAAGCGCTAAATGAATAGAGGACGTTGATCGAACCCTGCTGGCCCCCATCGATATAACCGGCTGCATGCTGCTTGCAGCCGGTTTAAGTCTTGGACGATTCATTTGAAAAATTGCTTAAATCACCCATATCGGAAGGATGTTATGCATGAGCGAAACAAATCAGGAGTATATCGTGCTCTCGGGTGCGAGGGAAAACAATCTTAAGAACGTATCCCTGCGCATTCCCAAGCGGAAGATCACGATCTTCACCGGTGTATCCGGATCCGGCAAATCGTCGATTGTCTTCGATACGATCGCCGCAGAATCCACGCGGCTGCTGAATGAGAACTTCAGCATGTTCGTTCGTACGTTCCTGCCCCGTGTTCCCCAGCCGGATACGGACGCAATCGAGAATCTGAGCATGGCTGTTATCGTGGATCAGAAGCGGCTTGGCGGCGGCTCCCATTCCACGATGGGCACCATTACCGATATTTCTCCCATTCTCCGTCTTTTATTCTCCCGAGTGGGTCAGCCCCATATCGGACCCGCGCATCTATTCTCCTTCAACGATCCGCAAGGCATGTGCCCGGAATGCAACGGAATCGGTCGCAAGCTTGGCGTCGACATGAGCAAGGCGGTGGACATGACCAAGTCGCTAAATGAAGGCGCGTTGATGCTGCCGGACTATTCGGTGAACGGCTGGGAGTGGAACATGATACTGCAATCGGGTGATTTTGATCCGGACAAAAAGCTGAGCGATTATTCCGATGAGGAATTGGAGCATCTCCTGTATGCCAAGGCAAGAAAAGTGAAGATGGATTTCGCCGGTAAGGCAACGAACATTACGGTGGAAGGCGTCATTGAGAAGTTCACCAACAAATACATCAAGCAGGATGTGAAAACGAAGTCCGAACGCACGCAGAAAGCCGTGATGCCATTTATCACGGAGGGTCCGTGCCCCAGCTGCCTTGGCGCAAGACTCAGCCAAGCGGCGCTAAGCTGCAAAATCAATGGACTCCACATTGCGGAGATGTCCGCCATGGAAGTGGGCCAACTGATCCGCGTTATACGCGAGATCGATGATCCGATCGCGGGACCGATCATCAAATCGTTAACGGAGCGTCTGCAGCATCTGCTGGATATCGGCTTGGATTACTTGACGCTGGACCGCGAGACGGATACCTTATCGGGCGGCGAGTCGCAGCGCGTCAAAATGGTCAAGCATCTGAGCGGCAGCCTCGTGGATGTCACTTACATCTTCGACGAGCCCAGCGTTGGCTTGCATCCCCGCGATGTACACAGGTTAAATGAACTGCTTCAGAAGCTGCGCGACAAGGGCAACACCGTGATTGTCGTTGAGCATGATCCCGATGTGATCAAGGTGGCGGACCATATCGTCGACGTTGGGCCTTACGCCGGCAGCCGCGGCGGTACCATCGTATATGAGGGAAGCTACTCCGGACTTCTGGAGTCTGCTACTTTAACAGGGACCCATATGAAGCGGCCGCTCCAGTTGAAGCACGACTGCAGGCAGCCATCCGGCAAGCTGCCCATCAAGGATGCCACACTGCACAATCTAATGAACGTGAGCGTCGATATTCCGACCGGAGTGCTGACCGTTGTTACGGGTGTCGCCGGCTCGGGCAAAAGCACCCTGATCAACGAAGTATTTCTCAGCCAGCATCCGGATGCAATCGTCATCGATCAATCGGCGGTAGGCGTATCCACGCGCTCGAATCCAGCCACGTACACGGGCATAATGGATGATGTTCGTAAAGCATTTGCTTCGGCGAACAAGGTGAACCAGGGTTTGTTCAGCTTCAACTCGAAGGGAGCCTGCGAGAACTGCCAAGGGCTTGGCGTATTGTATACGGACCTTTCCTTCCTCGACAGCGTAAAGCTGCCATGCGATGTGTGCGGGGGGAGACGCTTCAAGGATGAGGTACTCGAGTACAAACTGAACGGCAAGTCGATTGCCGAAGTGCTGGAGATGACGGTGGAGCAGGCACTGGACTTTTTTGAACTCAAAGAGGTTGTTCGCAAGCTTCAGGCCATGAGCGATGTGGGATTGAACTATATTACGCTCGGCCAGCCGCTCAGCACGCTCTCGGGCGGGGAGTGCCAGCGCATCAAGCTGGCAAGCGAGCTGCATAAGAAAGGCAGCATTTACGTGATGGACGAGCCGACCACCGGTCTGCATATGTCGGATATCGGCCACCTGCTGGAGATCATGAACCGTCTTGTGGACGCAGGCAATACGGTAATTGTCATCGAGCATAACCTCGAGGTGATCAGCCAAGCGGACTGGATCATCGACATGGGACCGGACGGAGGCAGCAAGGGCGGACAAGTGGTGTTCGAGGGCACGCCGGCGCAGATCACTCTAGCGGAGCAGTCGATTACGGGAAGATACTTGATGTAACGAGGGGTGAGATCATGGGTTTTATTAAAGATTTTCTATCCATATTCCAAAAGCGGGAATTGATATTTATAGCGAGCAGCAAAGAATCGGAAGATGTGTACACTTTTTCATTCGAAAAAGGACACGATTTAACATGGAAAGCAGGGCAATACGGTTTATTCAGCATTACGCATAAAACCATGAAGAATGCTACAAAGCCATTCAGCATCAGTTCTGTTCCCACAGAGAACGTTGTTAACATAACAACGCGCATCGGGGACAACCCAAGCGATTTCAAAAGGGCGCTGCTGGAATTAAAACCAGGCATGCATTTGAAAATGGGCGGTCCTGTAGGGTCCTTTCATTTGGATCCTGAGAGCCCCTCGCTCCTGATCGCGGCCGGAATCGGAATGACGCCTTTTCGGTCCATCTTAAAGCAGGCGGCAGCCGGGAATGGTGAGTTGAAACCCATACACCTTCTCTATTTAGATAGCAAGAAGTCCTATCTGTATAAAGATGAACTTGATGCAATCGCTAATCATCCTTCGATCCAGGTATCTTATCTTGATTCAAGAAATGATTTAGATCAGGAAATCGACAAGTTCATCGCCCGGCATAAGGGACATGGCAAGTATTTGGTTGCGGGACCGAAGTCCATGGTAGAGTCGGTTACTGCGTACTTGCAAAGTAAGAATGTGTCCAAGCGGAATATCAAAAAGGATGCTTTTTTTGGATATTAGCAATTGAATGTACTGATCGTAGAGAGCGGAATCCATGAATAACAGAGAAATCGTGGATAGTGAATAGCTTATGCATGATCGCCACATAAGCTGGCGTCATTTATAGAAGGAGGATACAACATGGAGGTTTTTGCAGATTTTTTAGCGAAAATCGATAACCCGCAGCATCGGGCGAGAACCGAAGAAGTTTTGGGGTGGGTCGCTGAGAAATTTCCGAATCTGATGCCGAAAATGGCGTGGAATCAGCCAATGTTCACCGACCACGGCACATTTATCATTGGCTTTAGCGTAGCCAAACCTCACTTGGCGGTTGCCCCTGAAAAGGCAGGGATACATCAATTTTCGGATGAAATCGTCCAGGCCGGCTATGATCACACCAAGGAGCTTGTCCGCATTCGGTGGGATCGTCCGGTTGATTTCTCATTGCTGGAGAGAATGATCGAGTTTAATATGCTGGATAAGGCAAACTGTACAACGTTTTGGCGGTAGCAGAAAAATAGCAGCCCTTAGAAAATCCCCTTGAAAAAAGGGGGTTTTTTCTTTTTTCCGGATGCAGCCATTTTAGTGAAGCTGGATGGCTCTTTATAGCTATTCTTAATATTCGAACACCTTCATACAATTTATGGACGAGCGATCCCATGAACGAGCGCCGGAGGTGAGCGAATATGAAACTGGAGCAATTACAAGTAAGTGGTATGACATGCGCGGCTTGCGCAACCCGAATCGAAAAAGCGCTTCGCAAGGAGAAGGGGGTTCAAGCTGTTCATGTCAGTTTGGCTTTGTCTCGGGCTACCGTTCACTACGAACCGAGGGAAATTGGAATGCAGGCGATCACCGCCAAAATTGCAAAGCTCGGCTATAAGGCAACGGGCAAGCTCTCGCATCCCCAAGCAGGAATAGAAGCCGAAACTCGCGCCTATCGCACCCGTTTCGCGATCGCTGCGTGTTTGTCCATTCCGCTTTTGTGGGCGATGCTGGCCCATATTTTCATGTGGTTTCAACCATGGACGCCGAATGTATTCATGGAGCCCATGTTTCAATTACTTATTGCGACGTTTCTTCAGTTTGGCGTGGGCTATCCATTTTATTACGGCGCTTATCAAGCCTTCATCCATCGCAGCGCTAACATGGATACCTTGGTTGCCATCAGCACGTCCGTAGCTTACTTCTACAGCCACTACGCGATGTTTCATGCCGCACACGATTCCTCTCACCCCACCCTGTATTTCGATACGATTGCCATGATTATGACCGTGGTTTTGTTAGGCAAGTGGCTAGAGACCATGGCCAGGGGAAAAGCGCTGAAACAACTGAGTGCCTTATATTCGCTTCAGGTGAAGCTGGTTCGGGTATTGCGACAGCATGGCGAAGAATGGATTACGGCAGATCAGGTACAAACAGGGGACCGCATTGTGGTGAAGAGCGGAGAATGGATATCCGTTGACGGTGTGGTTCATTCGGGAACGGCGGATGCGGATGAATCGATGATGACAGGCGAAAGCACGGCGGTGACCAAATGCAGCGGAGACCGCGTATATGCCGGAACCCGTTGTTTGGTCGGGAGTCTGCATATCATGGTCGATAAGAAGCATAAGGAAACCCGACTTTCCCAGATGATTGCACTGATCGAAGCCGCGCAGCAGAGCAAACCGGCCATTCAAAGAACGGTTGACCGCATTGCGGCGGTTTTTGTACCGGTTATGCTGGGCTGTGCGGCGGTAACATTTGCAGGATGGCTATTGTTTTCCCATGGCCCTGATCTCTCTGAAACCGCAATGCGTCACGCGTTATCTGTTTTACTGGTCGCCTGCCCCTGTGCGCTTGGACTGGCAACCCCGATTTCCATCCTGATTGCAACCGGATCATCTGCCCAAAAGGGCATTCTGTTCAAAGAGGCGCGCTCCCTGGAAAGGTTGCGGCAAATCGATGTCGTATTGCTGGATAAGACGGGAACGCTGACCGAAGGCTTGCCGCAGCTTGTTGCCATCCAAGCGGCCGGACAACGTGACGCCGATGTACTTCGCTTGACCTCGGCTCTAGCTTCTCTGTCCATGCATCCACTGGCGCAAGCCATTGTGAAAGCGGCGAAAGACCAACAGGTCCTCATTCCGGAAGCAGCCTCGTTCCACGAACGGCCGGGAAAGGGAATGGAAGGCGATGTGGAAGGAAACAACGTATGCGTGGGGAACCGGAAATGGCTGGAGGAAATGGGCATTCGCTTTTCGGAGGATAAAAGGTTTGGATTACATCAGGAAGCGGCCTCCGGTCATATAAGACTTTATATAGCCATGAACGGGACATGTATCGGTACGTTTGATATGGCTGACAAACTCAGACGGGATGCGCGAGGCGTCGTGCAAGAACTGAAGCAAAAAGCCGAAGTGTGGATGGTAACTGGCGATGAGGAGCGAACGGCGCTGACCGTGGCTTCCGCGACAGGCATTGAGCTGGTACGCGCCGGCATGCTTCCTGAACAGAAGCTTGCGTTCATACGCGAGCTCCAGCAGCAAGGTCGTTCCGTGGCCATGGTCGGCGACGGCATCAATGATGCGGCTGCGCTGGCCGCGGCCGATGTCGGCATCGCCATGGGCGGCGGAACGGATGCAGCCAAACAGGCAGGAGACGTCGTCCTGATCGGAAGCAGGCTGTCCCTAATTCCGGAAGCCTACACCTGGAGTCGTTATACGATGCGGAATGTTCATCAGAATCTACTCTTTGCACTATTGTATAACGTCCTGACCGTACCTTTGGCTGCATTCGGTTATTTGGACCCGCGCATCGCATGCATTGGAATGGCGGCAAGCTCGCTGCTGGTTGTCGGTAACTCGCTGCGGCTCCAGCTGTGGGGAAAACGGGGGGCGAGAGCATGGCCTTGACCGGAAGCGGATTACCGTTAGTGGCATTGGCAGGATTAATGGGGGCGCCGCATTGTCTGGTCATGTGCGGGGGAATCGTGTCTTCTCTGGCACTTGGAAACCAAAGCTCTCCGCTGAAATCCGTGTTGGCCTACAATGCGGGCAGAGTTATCACCTACATGGCCATTGGCGGTTTTATGGGAGTGGTGGGCTCCTTCCTGGATGTGGCCGGCAGCTTTGTCGGCTTCCAAGGAGCAGCCAGCATCATTGGAGGAATGCTCATTCTGCTGTGGACCTTTCGCCGCTACACATTGCCCATATATAACGCTCATCTGCCGAGACATCCATTTTTTCAGAATAAATTGGCACGGCTTGGTCAGCGTTATGAGATGCTTGCGACTTTTTTAACCGGCATTCTGCTTGGTTTT
This sequence comes from Bacillus sp. FSL K6-6540, assembly GCF_038007545.1. Taxonomy (NCBI): domain Bacteria; kingdom Bacillati; phylum Bacillota; class Bacilli; order Caryophanales; family Bacillaceae; genus Bacillus; species Bacillus sp. FSL K6-6540. Next base: position 4,078,152 of record NZ_JBBOXH010000001.1, on the reverse strand, counting down.
CTTCCATGCGGCTTAACCTATGCGATGCAGATGAATGCAGCGGCATCCGGATCCGGCCTGGAAGGTATTATGATTATGCTGGTGTTTGGACTTGCGACATTTCCGATCCTGTTCGTGGTGGCGATGTCTGCCGGCAGCCTGACGAAAAAATGGCGCAGGGGCATGCGCAAATTCGGCGGATTTTTAGCTTTCCTGATGGGAATCCTGTCTATTTTAAAAGGACTAAGCGCCAATGGCTGGATACCGGGCATTCACCCGTGGCTATGGTAAGAGGAGCTCAGCGAACTTTGAACAACGTCCTTACTTTGACATGGCGATCTTCCCAACGCAGAACGGCTTCGGCCTCCCAGAGGCCTTGCATCACAGGGATTGCCGTCGCGCTGTAAACGCCTGGCTTGGATTCGACGATCTCTGCGGGGAACACCCCGCAAAACATATCCGGCATCGCGATGTGGAGTTCAATGTCAGCATCGGTAATCGGCTTCTCGGGAAGCTCGGTCACGAATAGCTCAAAAACGGTTTCCTGCATGGGTTCAGCAGCAGACGAAACGGTTTGTATTTCCATACGCAGCTGTCCATCGGTATAAAGATCCTCCGTTGGAGTACGATCCTGAACCTGTCGAAACATCAGGATGGCCGCGATCGTGCAGATCAGCAGCAGAGCAATCCCCCATCTGGTCTTCATTCTATCCCTTCCTTCACCTGAAAGCATAAGTTTCCCTCATAGGTATGTAACAAAAGCATAGAACATGCAAAGTGGGTATTCTTCAATGGAGTGTACAAACTAAAAAAGATTTTGTCCCTATTAGCGGCAAAATCTTTTTTTTATTCGCTGGTTTACTTGATACGTTAACATGATGTGTCCATTCACAGAACAAGCTGGCCAGAGCAGCTTATAGCCCAAAGGAGCCATTTTATTATATTTATAATTAAGCGAGAATGAGAAATGTCATCACGTTCATTTCGATATGATGCCGAAACACCAATAGAAGGGAAGAAGTTTGAAACCATGAACAAAACCGGAGTTTGGTTGTTTTTTGCATGGACGGTCGCCACAGTGGCCACTACAGGAAGTTTGTTTCTAAGTGAAGTTTGGCATTTTACGCCTTGCGTCTTATGCTGGTACCAAAGAATTTTCATGTATCCATTAGTCATTGTGCTGGGAATCGCAGCGTACCGGCAAAAGACAGATATCGTGCCGTACGTCCTGCCACTGATTCTCATTGGGGGAGGGATATCGACATACCATATCGTCATCCAAAAACTTCCGCACGATCTGAGCGCGGCAGCATGCGGGCCGGTGTCCTGTATAGACGACTACTTGAATTGGTTCGGTTGGTTGACCATACCGATGCTGGCACTCGCAGCATTTATACTCATAACCTTTGCATTGTTACAGGCTAAGCGCTCACAGAAACAAGAAGCCGCTCAAGGATGAATTTGCAATACCAACAGATGGATGGTTATCCGTCATCTCGAATAAAATTGTACCTGTAAGAACCCGGTTTCTTGACCCGCTCATGTGGGCTAGAAATGGGGTTCTTTTTCGGTTATATACCACTGCCGCGAATACCATGTATCGTCTGACAATGCAATGGCTCGAACGAGTGGTTTTCTTGTTTTTCACCGAGATGTCAGAAAGATTCGATCCTTTCATGAACGGAGCGCAGTCGTGATTCATTTGTGATCATGCTTCGTTATAATAGCCTTTGAATATCGGGTAAGTATAGGTTAGGGTTTGACCCGATTCGAATGAATTGCGTTTGAAAGGAGACATTCTGGCATGGTCGTAGATACGGTGCTGTGGAGCAGATGGTTAACAGGGTTGACCTTGGCATTTCATGTCATATTCGCCACGGTCGGCGTCGGTGTTCCATTAATGATTGCAATTGCCGAATTCGTCGGCATACGAAAGAAGGATTCACACTACATTCTTATGGCCAAGAGATGGACGAGAGGATTTGTCATTTCCGTGGCCGTCGGCGTCGTAACCGGAACGGCGATTGCCCTGCAGCTGGCATTGGTATGGCCGAACTTTATGCAGTTGGCAGGAAACATGATCGCTCTTCCATTATTCATGGAGGTTTTTGCTTTCTTTTTTGAAGCCATTTTCCTCGGCATTTATTTGTACACGTGGGATCGCTTCCGCAATCCGTATGTTCACTGGCTGCTAACGTTACCCATTGTAGCCGGCGCAAGCATGTCCGCATTTTTTATCACGTCGGTGAACGGTTTTATGAATCAGCCTGACGGCTTTGTTATGGAAGCCGGTCACTTTACGGCGGTTGATCCGCTGCAGGCGATGTTTAATGCAGCAACGCCCTCCAAGGTGTTCCATGTATTATCCTCGGCCTACTTGACGGGGGCAGCCCTGCTGGCGGGCATTGCGGCTTATATTATCCTCAGAAAAGGAGCGTCGGCGTATTACAAAAAAGCGTTGAAGCTGATGATGGGCGCGGTGCTGGTCTTCAGTTTGCTGACCACTATTGCCGGCGATATGTCCGCAAAGTTTTTGGCGGAGCATCAACCGGAGAAGCTGGCGGCCGCAGAGTGGCATTTTGAAACGGAACGCGGCGCGGATTTGATCCTGTTGGGATGGCTGAACGCCGAGCAGAAGGTCATGGGGGCTCTTCACATTCCGAAGGCGCTCAGCTTCCTGGCCTTTGGCGACTTTAATGCCGAGGTGAAGGGGCTGGAGGAGTTTCCGCTCGATGAGCGACCTCCGCTGCTCGTGCATTATTTGTTTGATATGATGGCCGGCATCGGCTTTGTGATGCTCGGCGTTGCGTTCTTGTATTTCTTGTTCGTGATGTGGAAGAAACGGAACGAGCTCAACAAGTGGCTGCTTCGGGCCATTGTTCTTAGCGCGCCGCTGGCGTTCTTAGGGGTAGAGCTGGGCTGGTTCTATGCCGAAGTCGGTAGACAGCCGTGGATTATCCGCGGATACATGCGGGTTGAGGAAGCTGCCACCTCCTCGCCGAATGTGAGGGTTCTCTTTTTCCTTTTCCTCCTTCTGTATATCGTGCTGGGCGTCATGTGTATTTTTGTGCTGCGGCGCTTATTCCGTAACAAGCCGGCAGAAGCCGAGCTTGAAGAACTGTCCAAAGAGAAGCAAATTCATTCCATGGAAAAAGGGTGAGCCGTTATGATCAGTTACGAGTTGATAGGCATCTCCGTGCTTTGGCTGTTTTTGTACGGCTATTTGATCGTGGCCTCCATCGATTACGGCGCCGGATTTTTTGCCTTCTATGCCCGCTTGACGAAGCAGGACCATCTGCTCAATCGTTTGATCTCTCGTTATTTGTCGCCGGTCTGGGAGATCACGAATGTGTTCTTTGTCTTTTTCTTCGTTGGCATCGTCGGTTTTTTTCCCGATACGGCCTATTATTATGGTTCTGCGCTGCTTGTGCCGGGAAGCATCGCCGTCATTCTGCTGGCCATTCGCGGGTCCTTTTACGCGTTTGAGAACTACGGCTCCAAAGAAAACATCGTGTATCTGTTTTTATACGGGGCCACGGGATTGCTGATCCCGGCATCGTTGTCGGTGGCACTGACCCTTTCCGAGGGCGGCTTTATCGTGGAGGAAGGCGGGGCCGTTTCTTTAGAGTACTTGTCGCTGATGACAAGCCCGTTGTCGTGGAGCATCGTCGCATTGGCCATTGTATCGGTGCTGTTTATCAGTGGTTCGTTCTTGTCTTATTACGCTTCCCGGGCGGACGACCAGCCTGCGCTCAAGCTGATGCGGACCTATGCCCTGTTCTGGAGCATGCCAACCATCATTGCCGCGCTAACGGCATTCATTTATCTCTCTCAACATAATGAGCGGCATTTTCAAAACATGATGGACTTATGGTGGCTGCTGGCGCTTTCCGTTGGTTTTTTCATGATATCCGTATGGCTTCTATACAGCGGGCGGCGCTACGGACTGGCCTTTATTTGCGTGATGCTTCAGTTTTTCTGTGCTTTTTTTGCTTATGGCATCGGACAATATCCGTATATTCTGGATCCGTATATTACCATTCAAAGCGGTGCCACGCATGAGTCGATGGGCGTTGCGCTGGTGATCGCCTTTATCGGCGGACTGTGTCTGCTGATTCCGTCCCTTATCCTGGTCTTCAGGCTATTCCTGTTTGATGCGGATTATGTAAAAGGCAAAAAATAAACCGATGCGTTGTGAAATCACATACAGAGGTCGGCCTTAAAGGAGGGGCGTCATCATGAAGAAAAAAACGGGACTGATCTCCCAGCAAATGTCGGCGCAAAGAAAACCCCTTGTTCTCCTGGGGGGCGTGTCGCTTGCGCTCGGTGCCGCCATCGTGGGCCAGGCCGTGCTGCTCGCGGAATCGGTGGAGAAGATATTTGTGCAGCGTGCTTCGTTGTCGTCGGTTGCCGTCATTCTTGTTATTCTGCTGGGCGTCATGGCTGCGCGTACGCTGCTGTCGTATGGCAATGGACGAATCGGTTTGAAGATGGCTGCCCGGGCCAAAACGGATATGCGGGCGGCCGTGCTGCGAAAGCTGACCAAGGCTTCCATGCCGATGGCGCTTCGCGGGCAAACAGGCGGAAAGGTGAGCGTGGCGCTGGATGCCGTGGATGAGGCGGACAGTTATTTCAGCCAGTATGTGCCGCTAATGATGGAAGCTGCCATCATTCCTATTTTAATCTTAGCCGTTGTATTTACGCAGCATATGAATTCCGGGTTCATTATGCTGGTTACCGCTCCCTTTATCCCGATATTCATGGTATTGGTGGGGCTCAAAACGAAGAACAAATCGGAGGAGAAATTCGCGCAGTTGGCCGAATTTTCCGGCACGTTTCTCGACTCTCTGCAAGGACTCGTATCGCTGAAACTCTTCGGCCGTGCTCGCCATCATCAGCAGGACATCGAACGCAGCAGCCTGGGGTACCGGGATGCGACGATGGACATTTTGCGAATTGCGTTCACCAACACCTTCATGCTGGAATCCATCGTCATGCTCGGCATTGGCATCGTTGCGCTTGAGCTGGCGCTTCAGCTCCTGGTCTTCAAATCGCTTTCCTTCCACACCGCCTTTTTGATCCTGCTGCTGGTGCCCGAGTTTTACAGTTTGTTAAAAAACACGGGAACCGCCTTTCACGGGGGCCGCACCAGTATGGGGGCGATCCGTAAGGTGGAAGAGATGCTTGAGGAAACTCAGGATGAAGAAGCGGCAACCTCTCGACGTGAGGGTACTGATCATAGGGAGGGAACAGGCGAGTTAGATTGGACGACTGCAGTGGACAAGCCAGGGACAGCCGGTGGGGGGTTCATTCAAATGCCCCCGACCATCGAGCTGAGGGACATCCGGTTTCAGTATGCGCCGGATTCCTTCGAGCTTGCGGTGGGTTCCGCATCGTTTGGACCAGGGGAGCATATTGCGATTGTCGGTAAAAGCGGATCCGGCAAAACAACCTTGCTGCATCTCGTGGCCGGGCTGCTGAAGCCGGTATCAGGTGAAGTGCTGGTGAACGGAAGGGCACTTAATTCAGACGATGAGGCTCCATGGTTTGATCATGTCAGCTACATTACCCAGCATCCATATATCTTTGCCGGCACGTTTGCTGAGAATATTGCGATTGGCGCGGGCAGGGATGTCTCTAGAAATGACGTCGAGCAGGCGGCTGAAGCTGCCGGACTTGCTGCGGTTGCAGCCGAGCTCGAGCAGGGCTATGACACCTTCGTCGGCGAAGGGGGCAGGGGGTTGTCAGGCGGCGAGAAGCAGCGGCTTGCGCTGGCGCGCGCTTTTTTGAAGCGGCCTGCCGTCATTTTGTTTGATGAGCCCACGGTGGGATTGGATCTCCACACCGAACGCGTGCTGCAGCTGTCCATTGCCGAGCTTGCAAGCCAAGCGACCATGATTACCGTTGCGCACCGCTTGTATACGATAAAAGATGCCGACAAGATCCTGTTTATGGACAACGGAGCCCTGCTTGGCTGCGGGCGCCATGAAGAGCTTCTTGTTCGGCTGCCGCAATATGCCGAAATGGTGGATGCCCATCGGAAAGGGAGGTTCGCATGAATGAGCTGGCAATTCTAACAAAAGCGATGATTGAGGAACGCAAGGATATTGCCATGGCCATCATCGGCGGATTCGTGGCAGGCATCGCAGGTGTATGTCTCTTTTCACTTAGCGGATATCTCATTTCGCAGACGGTATTTGCTCCGCCGCTTTATACCTTGATTGTGTTGACGTCTCTGGTGAAAATCCTCGGTCTGCTGCGGGCGGCCAGCCGCTATGCAGAACGTTTGTATTCCCATCGGGCGACGTTTTCTCTGCTCAGCCGTTTGCGCACGTCTTTTTTTGCCAAGCTTGTTCCGTTAACGCCAGGGATACTGGGCAAGAAGCGGAGCGGTGAGCTGCTCGCGCGGATCGTAGGGGATGTAGAAAGCTTGCAGCATTATTTTTTGCGCGTTGCTTATCCGCCTATCATCGTTGTTATGGTGTTTTTGGCGACGGTGTTGTTTACTTCCGCTTTCTCGATCTGGATTGCCTGTTTGTTTGTGGCGGGGATGCTGGCAACGGCTTTTGTGGTTCCAGCGCTGGTATTGCTTGGACAGAGAAGAATTCATGGTCGCGTTCGCCGGCAGCGGGCCGCATTTTCCACGGAAGTGACCGAACTGCTCTACGGGTTCCGTGATTTAAAAGTATATGGGCAGCTGAAGCAGCGAGAGAAGCTGCTTCAGCATGCCTCGGCAGTTTTATCAGCGGAGCAGCAGGCATCTGCCGTGCACCTGCTGCGAGGGCAATCGTTGCATACTTTTGTGACGTATCTCATTTCTTGGGGCGTGCTGATTCTCGGTGCTTATCTGATTATGGACGGCTCCCTTGCCGGCGTGTTTCTCGCCATGCTGGTCATGGCTTCGCTTACGGTGTTCGAAGAGGCGGCGCCAATGGCCACGCTGCCGGCTTATAAGCAGGACAGCGAGCACGCGGCCAAGCGGCTCGCGGAAATCGTTCATGCTGCCGATGTGATGTCGCCGCAGCCGAGCGGCATTCTACCCGTCAACGAAGCCGTTTCGGTGGAGCTGCGCGGGGTTTCGTACCAATATGAAGACGAATGGCGTCCTGCACTCCAAAACGTTTCCCTCCAATTTCCCGCTGGTTCCAAAACGGCCATTGTCGGACCGAGCGGGTCTGGGAAAACAACGATCGTCGAATTGCTGCTCAAGCTGCGTACCCCGACAAGCGGCGAGATTCGTTTGCATGATGTTTCGATTCAGGAATTGGATGAAGCGAGCATTTGGCAAGCGTCGAAAGTAGTGCTGCAGCACAGTCATTTCTTCCGGGGAACCATTCGAGACAACCTGCTGCTGGATGCCGAACATCACGACGACCATGAGTTGTCGGCTATACTGGATAAAGTCCAACTGCCGAATCTATCTCTGGACGCTGCGGTATATGAGAAGGGCGAGAACTTGTCCGACGGAGAAAAGCAACGGCTGGCCTTGGCGCGGGCCATGCTCCGGAAAGGGCGTTTGTGGCTTTTGGACGAACCGACGTCTTCACTGGATTACATCACCGAGCAGCGCGTTTACAGTCAATTGCTGGCGCAAGCGCAGGATGATACGCTTATTCTCATATGTCATCGGCTGACCGGCTTGGAAGAAATGGACCGGATCGTGGTCATGGTTCAAGGCAGAATCATGGAAGCAGGCACGTATTCGCAGCTGATGGAGCAAAAGGGCTACTTCTATGAGATGAAACAAATTGAGCGGCAAATGATAGGCGAAGCCTGATCTTGCCATTGAAGTGTCGGGTGAATTTCTACCTTCGCGTCACCGACATATAAGACAAGCAAAATTGATCAACTCCAATTCACTAAGTAAACATCAGAAGCACAGCCGATTTTCCTCCGGAGGAAGATCGGCTGTATAACCTTAACGGAGATTTGATTTCAGACGATTGGTGGAATAGGCGAGCATTTTTTATGAGCGGCTATGTTCAAGCTATGTTGCCAGCGGCAGTGTGCCAACCGCAGATTAATCAAAAAAAGGGCATTGCAAATGGGGGATGAATCATATATTATGGATAACGTAGATCCGTAATCAACTTTTTGTCAGTATGCTGAAACGGGAAGAAATATACTTCTCGTGCGCGACAATTATGGATATTTAATATCCATAATTGTAATACCATGCACCATAAACCATAACGGAAAGCGAGAGGGATGTCTTGAACGATTTTTTTAATGAAGCCATATGGGAACAAGCTTGGAAGGAACATGGCGACAGCGTCATCAACAAAATGAAAAAAGCCGGAATCGAACCGGCCCGAGCATTTGATCATAAGGCCCGGACTTTCAATGAGCAATCATTTAATGAAGAAGGGAGAAAAAGGACTTCGCGCATCATGAACTGGCTTGAAGGGCAAGGCGTTCGATTCGATAATGCCTCCGTTCTGGATATCGGGGCCGCTTCGGGCGTGTTTTCGGTTCCTTTTGCAGAGCGCGGGGCGGATGTAACGGCCGTGGAGTCTTCGCTGCCATTGATCGATCTGCTGAAAGAGAATATAACAAATTTTCCGCAGGATCAGGTGAAGATCGTTCCCGAACGTTTTGAAGATATTGACGTACAGGCCAAAGGCTGGAGCCAGGCGTTCGATCTCGTTTTTCTCTCGATGTGCCCGGTCATCGTGGATTGGCAGAGCGTAGAGAAGGTACTACAATGCGCCCGGGAGTTTTGTTATATCAGTATGCCCGCAGGTTCCACCGAGATCAGCCTGATGAATGAAATCTGGCCGCTCATCACCGATCAGCCTTACCGATCGAAACACATGGAATTCGGGTATTTGCTTCACCTGCTGTATCTTAAAGGATATTCCTACGAGTCCCTTGTGACGCGGGAAACGAAAACGACGGAAGTCTCAAGCGAAGCTGCGCTGCAGGAAATCATGAACTGGCTTCGCGGTCATGGTCAAGTCCCAGATGATCAGAAGCGGAAATTGATAACGGATTATTTGGAGCAAGCGTATCCGTCCGGAAAAGTCACCATCCGGCAGAGTGGGCGTTACGGCAAGGTATTGGTTCGATTGCAGGATGAAAGCATGTACTCGGGAAACGGACTTAAGGCATTATCCTGATAAGTATTCCAATAACAATCTTTCCCGGCTCAACCAACCATTCTTGAACCTGCCGGGGATCGGATGATATGGTAGTAGAGCGTGAACCAACGATCCGGGAGAGGCGGGAAGATGTATGAAACTGAAATTTACACAAGTGAAAACGGCCGAAGAAATCGCAGAGGTTGCCCGACTGGCGGCAGACATTTGGCGCGAATATTACGTATCCATCATTTCTATGGAGCAGATCGAATACATGATCGGCAAATATCAAGCTGTCCCGGCGATTACGGATCAGATCCGGCATCAGGACTACGAATATTACTTGATCCATTCGGCAGACTCCTCCACCGTCGGTTATATGTCGGTCAGACAAGAAGAGGACAAGCTCTTCCTGAGCAAGTTTTACATTAGCAGGGAGCACCGCGGACGCGGCTATGCCAGTCAAGCGATGGCATTCCTGGAAGAGCTGTGTAAAGACCGAAGCTTAAGCCATATTTGGCTGACGGTCAATCGACATAATGAATCCAGTATCGCCGTATATGAGAAAAAAGGCTATCGGACCGTGAGGGAACAAATCGCGGATATCGGGAATGGATACGTGATGGACGATTATATTATGGAAAAGGAAATTTCGGTTTCATAAGGTGCACGGCTTAATATCCATGCTAAAAAAAACGATGCAACCCAAGCCCATTCGCTTGGGTTGCTTTATAAAGGGGATGGCTAGCCTGATTTTCAAGATAGCAATCCATAAGAAACCCATTCTTGGTTGTTTTGCTATGATTGAAAAAAAGGAGTTGATTGAGGATGACAGTCAAACTTACCCCTTATTTAAATATGGAAGGGAATGCAAGGGAAGCTATCCGCTTCTATGAACAAGCTTTAGATGCCGAAGTCCTTTCCATCATTACTTACGGAGACATGCCGGAAATGCCGAACACATACACGGATGCATTAAATCAGCTTGTCGCACATGCGAAGCTGCGGATTGGCGAAGCTGAACTCATGTTCTCGGATGCACCGACCGGCACCTCGATTCCGAAAGGCAAACAGGTCACCATCTGCATTTCAACGAACAGCGTGGAGACATCCAAACGATTTTTTGAAGCCTTGGAGCAAGAGGGTCAAGTGAATATGCCGTTCGAGGAAGCCCCTTTTAGCCCAGGCTTTGGCGATGTAACCGATAAATTCGGCGTGACCTTCCAGATTTATACTGAGGATTAATGCCTTTTCATGAACTGCGAAACTGACTTTAAGTACAAAACCTAGTCCGTTACCAAGGCTGGGTTTACTGCTTTTTACAGAGTATCGCTTGTGTGGGGAAGACATCCGCCTCTATAACTTTGATATAATGCTGCGAGTGGTTTTACACGGACAGAATGTGAGGTGTTTGCATGGACAACAAATATTTAGACCGCATCAAGGGCGGACTATACGGGGTGGCCGTGGGCGACGCTTTGGGCGGGACGACGGAGTTTATGAGTACGCGGGAGATCGAAGCACAGTACGGTTATTTGACGGAAATCATCGGCGGCGGGGTCTGGAATCTGGAACCGGGAGAAGTGACCGACGATACGATGATGACGCTTTGCGTCGCGGCAGGCATTATCGAGAATCCTGCAGAGCCGATGGAAGCGATCGGGCGTTTCTTTATGGAATGGTATCAATCGCGTCCCAAAGACATCGGGAATATCATCCGTCATGTTTTTCAAACCTACGAGGGGGATTGGCTCGAAGCGGCTTTTGTTGCGCATATGGATATGGGGCAAAGCGGGGGGAATGGATCCCTCATGCGCTGCCTGCCGGCGGCTCTGGCCTATAAGGATTCGGCGGACATGGAACGAGTGACGATTCTGCAGTCGAGGATGACGCATTACGATCCAAGGTGCGCCGATGCCTGCCTCATGTACAACCGAATCGCGTGGCGCCTTTTGCAGGGTGAAAACTTAAGGGCTGCCGTCATGGCCGAGGTGGCGGGAAGCGAATACGAACACTTGATTGAAGCCGAGCCCGATTGTCCGGCAAGCGGTTTTGTGGTGCATACCTTCCGCTGGGTACTGCATATTTTGCTCAATACGTCAGATTTTGCAGGAGTCGTACAGAAGGCGGCCAATCTAGGGAATGATTCCGATACGATCGGCGCCATCGCCGGCGGGCTGGCGGGTATTTACTACGGGTATGAAGGCATACCAGCCCGATATGCGGAAGCGATCCTCATCAAAGAGTGGCTCGACAGAACGGTTTCGCAGCTGTATGCGTTGAAAGCATCATCATAAACCGTGCTTTTTATAGTCTCGGATAATGGCATCCATTACATGCTTCCCCCAATTCGAGGCTTCCGAACCATGCTCGTTCCAAGCGAAGGTGATGAGTGCTTTCCACAAGGCCCATCCTCGTGCGCGATGAACGGTGTTATCATCAAAATTCATGCGGTTTAGGAAAATCCGGCGACTGTCGTCGTCAAAAAAGTTCCATGCCATCACGAGGTCGCTTGAAGGATCGCCGACACCCATAGTCCCGAAGTCGATAACGCCGCACAGCCGTCCATCCTTTACGAGCAGATTGCCTACCGCCACATCGCCGTGCAGCCACATCGGTGCGGATTGATATTTTGTCGTAAGGGAGAGTTCCCAAATTTCCGTTAAAAGCGCTTGATCGTATTCGTCGGAAAGCGTTTCGATGATGGATCTGGTCTCATTGTCGTAGACGGCAAGGTTTCCTCCGCGATGAAAATTTTGGATGCCCGCCGGTACGCCGCCGCTTGCGTCGATCGCCTGCAGCTCCTTCAAAAATGCAGCGAGGTCTTCGGCCAATTCGTTAACATCCCGAATGTTGGCATGCGATACGGTTTCGCCTTCAATCCAGCGATTGATCGACCATGGAAGAGGATACTCTTCCGTAGGCTCTCCTTTTGCAACCGGAGCCGGAATGGGCAAGGACAAATGGGGTTTGAAGACCGGGAGCCATGTCAGCTCTTTCTCGACAGCCGAAGCGTAGCGATCGTGACTTGGCAGACGAACGGTCATATCGTTACCCAGCCGATAGGTACGATTATCGTGTCCGCTTTTTTCCACTGGGTTGATGGTTAAATCCTTCCATTGGGGGAATTGACTATGGATTAACCGGCGTACAAGTTCGGTGGTAATTTCAATCATACGTTCAACGCCTCCTGGGGTGAATTTTTAATAAAAGCTGCAGTTGGTTTATTCAATATACACCGTTTCAGATTCTGGATTCCGTTGGCATCCATTCACCGAAGCTGCCGATTGATGCAATCAAGCTTACGGAGTTTATTCAACGAGCTGGCGTGGTACCATCATTATAATTCCCGATTCCGAACAGGTACAAGGGAGAGAATGGATATAAAAAAAAGCTGGAATTGAACGGAATTTAGCGGAACTACATAAGTAAAAATTCAGTCTTAAGTAGGAGGTGAACGATGATGCGGTCCGTATAATTAGATCATGAAAGGAGAGTCATTCCATTACACAAGAAATGCATTTTCATTGACAAATTGGAGGTAGAAAAGATTGACTAGGCACGATAAAAGCACCCAAGCACCAAGCCTGCTTCGCAATCGGTTCCTGCAGACGATTTTATTATCTAGCGTGCTCCTGCAGATCGGGATCTGGGTACGTAATTTTGCGATTCTCCTGTACGTTGCGGATCGAACGAATAATGATCCATATGCGATCTCGTTAATCAGCGTAGCAGAATTCGCTCCTATTTTTGTTTTTTCGTTCATCGGAGGTACATTTGCCGACCGTTGGCGGCCTAAGCGAACAATGATCTGGTGCGACTTGTTATCCGCAGTATCGGTATTCGTTGTCCTTCTGACCATACATTACGGTTCTTGGCATTCCGTCTACCTCGTTGCGTTTATCTCGGCTATCCTTTCACAATTCTCGCAGCCGTCAAGCATGCGTTTGTTTAAGTATCATGTGGCAGAAGAACAACTGCAGCAAGGGATGGCTTTATTCCAATCGTTGATGGCCATCTTCATGGTGCTCGGCCCTATGCTTGGCACCTTCGTTTACAGCACGTTCGGCCTTGAAACATCGATTGCGATCATGGGCGCGGTATTTCTGCTGTCCGCACTCGTCCTTGTTCGTCTGCCGGAGGATAATATGAAGCCGCAGACCATCGCCGCTAAAGGCCAGTTCCGTAGAGATTTCGTTGAGGGCTTCCGCTATGTGTGGCAAAGCCAGGTGCTGCGAATGCTTGGACTCGCGTTTGTTCTCGCGGGACTCGCGGTTGGCGTAGCTCAAGCCCTCAACCTGTTTATCGTAACCGAGCGGCTGGGCAGGAGCGAGGAGTTCCTGCAATATCTGCTGATGGTGAATGGTGCAGCCATGCTGATCGGCGGCGGGATCGTAGCCGTCTTTGCGAAGCGGGTACCGCCGCAATTACTTCTTGCCATAGGCATGCTGTCTGGCGCCGTCTGCACGACAATTGTCGGGTATTCGACGAGCATTCCGCTGACACTGACGGTTCAATTTCTAAATGGGCTCGTGTTCCCTTGCATTCATATCGGGATCAGCACGATGATTCTGAAATGGTCCAATGCTTCCATCGTCGGACGGGTGAACGGGGTTTTGAATCCGATGTTCGTTGGCATGATGGTCATTTCGATGTCTTTCGCCGGCGCGTTAAAGGATGCCTTCTCACTGAGCACGATCTATAGCGGGGCAGGACTATTATTCCTTCTTGGCTCACTGGTCATGGTACCGATCATGAATCAAAAAGCGCCGGATCACGCACATCTTGCACAACAAACCTAAGCTTTAACATTTTCATGCGGAAGAACCGGCCAGGATCATGGCCGGTTTTTTTTCGACATCTTGTGTTCAGCAATACAAATCAAACTTATTCCATAATCATGTAATTGTGGAAAACCTATCATGAAGATGTTAAGCTGATAATGACTGCTACTTTATGAAAGGGGGACCTCATGAATGTTCATCACAATCATGTTGTATGTAATCATCTTCTTTTGCGGCTACGTTTGGATCAAAAAAAAGCTGAAGGTATCCTCCACGTCAGACGGACTGCTATATAAGCATATCAATCGATTTCATTTAATTGGAGAGCTCATCCTTGTAGTCGCTGCCCTCATTGCCATTTTCGTTATGAGATATGTATTGGAATGGAGAGTGTGGGCTCATCAGGATATAATTCTTGTTATTGCTATTCTGCATGCGTTCCGTTCCCTTGTAGAAAGACGCTATATGAAGGATACCAAACAACATTTCCTCAGTGCTTATGCAAGTGTTAGCGGTTTACTGCTCTTTATTGGCCTGGAGCTATTTGCATAACAAGACAAGAAGAACGGAATCCGCTAAACTACTATGGTCGCGCTGTTTGATAGGATAAGATTAAACATGTCTAGAAAGCCGTGGAAACCGCGGCTTTTTTTGTTTTAACGATGTACGTCAGCAAATTTGCTTTAACCATATCTATGTATGTTATCATAGTAATAATTAATATAAAGTTGAGCCTGATACTTGGAGGGAATACTCATTAGTAACGTTACCCTGAATGAAGCGATGATCATGTTAAAGAAGACGAGCCGGACTTTTTATATACCCATAAGTTATTTGGAACTGGGATTAAAGGAGGCTGTTACATCTGCCTATCTATGCATGAGGGCAATTGACGAAATCGAGGACCATAAAGAACTCGCGGACGAATTGAAAGTGAAACTGCTGCTGGGCATTCATGATATATTCAAATCCGAGGATATGATGGTAACCCAAACACAACATTTGCTCTCACCTTACCAAGAAATATTACCGGACGTTACGATGCAGATCGATGACTGGGCGCTTCTTTGTCCGTCATCCGGCGCCCCGATCGTAAATCGTTACATCGCGAAGATGTCGTTACATATGGCGCAGTGGGTTCAAAGCGGGTGGAATATCCACACGGAAGAGGATTTGGACAGATATACTTATAGCGTGGCTGGGATGGTTGGAGAAATGTTATCCGAGCTTTGGCTCTGGCATGACGGGACGCAGTCTGATTCAACCAAAGCAATTGCCTTCGGAAGAGGACTGCAAGCGGTAAATATCCTTCGCAATAGAGAAGAGGATCTTCATCGCGGCGTCGACTTCTACCCGGATGGTTGGGGATTTAAGGAGATGCAGCAATACACACGCCGAAATTTACAAATTGCCGATTCATATATTGCCGATTTGAAGGATGGTCCAGCATTGAAATTTTGCAAAATCCCATTATCCTTAGCTCATGCCACGGTAAATCTCATATCTGCTGGCGGAAGCAAATTAACGAGGGATGCCGTACTGAAAATCGTGAATCGCGTAACCGGCTAATCGCATTGTTCATATGTATACCGGGTATGATAGTAACTTATTCACAGGCAAGTGAATGAACTGCAAGAAATCCGAAAGATCCATATTGAGAAGGCAGCCGACGCGTAATCGGCTGCTTTTTTGTTAAGTACTATTAAATTCCCTCCATGAAACGGACGGATGGATCGTTGGTGAGAAGTGGATACGCGAAGGGACAAGGAATTATGAGGTAGAGCGGAGAAGTTCGTCATATGGAGAAATAAAAAAGCTTGGCCATAAGCCAAGCGACAATAAAAAAATATTGAACATGAAAAAGACGCTATGTTATAATCAATAGCGCAATTGAAAAAAATCAAGTTAACTGGCATTATCATTACTATTCCTAATTTGATTGTACACCAGTGACCTCTGATTTGTCAATGCTCTTTTTTATCCCCATAAAATGGTAAAAGGAGTGTGTCAGAACAACATGGAAGCAAAAGAATGGCAGACAGAACAAGAACGGCTGGAACAGGTCAGGGAAAAGCTGAAAGCAAGGATTGGCGAGTTGGAACCTGTGGTTACCGGGCTAAGCGACCAGGCTGCTGAGATACGCAGACGATTCTGGGAAGAAGTAACGGTCAACACAAGCACGGATGAAGAATTCGAAGAAACATTCTATACGATCAAACAACAGGCCGCGATATTATCCGAACGGGAACGCCGGCAGCGGCTTCTGACCCAGCAATGGAAGAACTTCAATCAGTTGCTGCCTTCTCCCTACTTCGGGCGCGTCGATTTTTTGGAAGACGGCATGAACCTGACCGAGCAGATTTATATCGGCGTATCATCTTTCATCGATGAAGATGGAATGAACTTTCTGGTGTATGATTGGCGTACTCCCATCGCAAGTCTTTACTACGACCACTCCCCAGGCGCGGCCTCATACATCACCCCGATGGGGCAGATTTCGGGTAGGATGGAGCTGAAACGGCAGTATCAGATTCACAACGGTCAAATTCGAAATATGTTTGATGCGAACCTGACGATCGGCGACGAGCTGCTCCAGCAAATGCTAGCCAAAGGCGCAGATTCACAGATGAAAAGCATCGTATCAACCATTCAGCGGGAGCAAAACGCCATCATCCGAAACGATCGCAGCCGGCTTCTGATCGTACAAGGCGCGGCCGGCAGCGGGAAGACCTCTGCGGCCTTGCAGCGCGTGGCGTACTTGCTGTACAAAAACCGCGATTCGCTGAAGGCTGACCAGATTGTTCTTTTCTCGCCGAACCCGATTTTTAACAGCTATGTATCCTCTGTTCTTCCCGAGCTCGGCGAGGAGAACATGCAGCAGACGACGCTGCAGGAATATCTCGAATACTGGCTGGGTCCATCCTTGCGACTGGAGGATCCCTTTGATCAGATCGAATATGTGCTGACCGCACAATCAACCCCGAATTACGAGACACGTCTGCAGGGAATTCAATACAAGGCATCGGAGTCTTTCATGAAAGCCTTGCAGAATTATGCACAGTGGCTGGGCCGGGAAGGGATGCTATTTAAAGGCATTCGATTCCGGGAGCGTGATCTGATTACGGCGGAGCATATGAGGACCCAATTTTACAGCTACGACCCTTCCTTGAGCTTGGCCAATCGGGTTGAGCAGCTACAGAAATGGCTGCTGAAGGAGCTATCGCTACTGGAACGCAAGGAGCTTAAGGCGTCCTGGGTAGTCGAGGAGCTGAGTTACCTCGATACGGAGCTCTATGCGGAAGTGTTCGGCGAGCTGCACAAGGATCGGGAAGTCTTTGACATTGCCGAGCATTACGCCGTAGTGAACGAGATAAAAAGCAATAAACGCCGGGGAGATGAAGGCGACTTTGACTTCGCCGGACGGGAAGAGGAATTGCTCAGCCAGCGGATCGTGAAGAAGAGTTTCAAACCGCTGAGGCAAACCGTGAGGAAATTATCGTTTATCGATGCCCACGGCTTATACGTCCAATTATTCGGCGATGTAGCTGCATATCGGGAAAAAACGAAGGAATCCGATGTCCCTGCTATGTGGCCTGAAATCTGCAAGCAAACCAAAGAAAAGCTGGATCGGCTCGAATTGTTCTATGAGGATGCGACTCCATATTTGTATTTAAAAGAATTGATCGAAGGCGTTCGGACGAACACAGAGATTCGGCATGTCTTCGTCGATGAGGGACAGGATTACTCGCCGTTTCAATACGAGTATATCAAGAAACTATTCCCTCGTGCCCGCATGACGGTACTCGGCGATTTCGGGCAGGCGATCTTCATGCAGTCCACAAAGCTGCAAGGGGACGATTCGCCTCTGCTTCGGCTTTATGGTGAAGCCGATACAAGCTTGATTCGTCTAGTGCGCAGTTATCGTTCTACACGGGAGATCGTGGAATTCACGAAAGAACTGCTTATCGATGAGTCGGACATCGTACCCTTTGAGAGGAGCGGACCGAAGCCTGTTCTTGCTAGGTTTGAAGGCAGAGAGAGACGTGATGCGCAGTTGCTGAAGGACATCGCGGCACTTAAAGCCGACGGCATCGACTCTATTGCCATCATTACGAAGACTGCGGCCGAAAGCCGACAAGCATTGGAATCATTACAGATGCAGGGATGCGAAGCCTTGCAGCTCATTACGAAGGAGACCGTCACCTATCAAAACGGGGTGATGGTTGTCCCCGTATATCTCGCAAAGGGCATCGAGTTCGATGCGGTCTTGGTCTATGATGCTTCGTCAGAAGCCTACGGCAGGGAAAATGAACGCAAGCTTCTTTATACGGCCTGTACGCGGGCCATGCACCGACTGTATCTTTACGCGACTAGCGAGTGGTCTCCGTTCGTGCAAGCAGTGCCTGAGCATTTGTATAAGAAAACAACAAAATTTGCTCTTTAACCAGGCTATTAGACCATCTAGAATACGATGAGCGCAGTAGAAATAGGTAAGGGAGCAACGCAAGCCCTTTACTCAAAACCAAACCGATCGGAGCCGAAGGGACGATGCAGCCTCCGCTCATCGTGAATCGTCTCCGAATTGCTCGTATGTCAATAACCTTGGCCTTTAAGTCGGCCAAGGTTATTTTTTTGTTATGACAATCAAGCAAAAAAAGATTGTGAATAATCACTGTAGGGCAAGAGGACAAAAAAGGTGAAATTTAGCTTTGTGTCGAATTGCTTGTCAATCATAATGTAAAAAGGAGCCCAAAATGGTTGATAAAGAATATTATTTGAAATTAAGTAAGGAAGCGCAAGATAATTATAAATTTTATAAAGAAGAGGCTGAGTCTTCAATTTGTAGGAGAGAATATACCATAAGCAAACGTTATGATATTTCTCCGTATTGGTATGGGCGACAAAGTACGGTTCCAGGGGAAATTACTGAAGAGGAGACGGACACTTATTATGAATTCGATAATCATGATAGACTTCGCATTTCAGCTTGTGATGAATTAATTGATGGATACGCTTATACCGTCTACGAAGAAAACCGAATCATCACTAGATTATATGTCCGTGGAGTATTGGACTCTATAAAGGAATATTTGATATACGATGGTTTTATCAAGCGATGCATAGAATATTCTGCTCGGAATGATAAATTACAGTACGAAGATTACATATATGAGGGTGAACGGTTGATCCAAGTATATCAGCCTCAATACGAAAGTAATTCAGGTTACTTTGAACACTTAGTTCGAACCTATTTTGAGTATGATGAGAAAGGCATTCTCAGTCGAGTATTAGATGGCACAAAAGGTGTAATTTATGTGATGATGTTGGCTGAAGAGGTGGCGCTTCTCCGAGAGGAAGTTAAAAAAGGACTAATAGCAGCTTTAAGAGAGATAATTGGTAATGTGTCCCGAGTATTAGTAGATAGAAGCTGTTGTTTTCTTGCCATCTTTCTACATGATGAAGCTCATACGGTATACTCGCCGATTTTCCAACCTGGCTTGCAAAATATACGAGATGAGCAAGTGGATAACAAAAAGGACTATGAGACCATCTGGAATTCGGGAGAGCATCCTGTGAAGTACCAACAAGAACTTACAGATCAAGAACTAATTCAGAAACTTAGAAATCTGATTATGTTTTGGCGTAATACAGATGATTGGTGGGAGGAAGGTATGAAGTTGTGGCAGGAAGTGGCCTATTCATTAAATGAAACGAATTGGTCCGAAAACTTCATACTTGCTGAAGACTTTATTGTGTTTGTCGATCGTGAGGGCTTGGATGTAACAAATGGCGAACTTGAAAAAAGTATACCTCTAGTGAAATTAGAGTTACTTAGATCAAAGGGGCTTGTGCCAGTCCATTAGAATCCATATTGTACTGATCAGATATATCGAACCGCAAACGAGAAAGCCAGAACCACCAAAAGCAGAGGAGGCACCTTTATGACAAGAGGTGAAAGGAATACAAAGATTGATCCGTATTTTAATAAGCTTAAAAAGTGGAAGGAAGAGTTCGGGCTATTGAGAGAAATTGCGCTGGACTGCGGGCTGACCGAGGATTTTAAGTGGATGCATCCTTGTTACACGTTCGACGGTAAAAACATCGTGTTGATCCACGGTTTTAAGGATTACTGTGCGCTTCTGTTTCACAAAGGCGCATTATTAAAAGATCCCCATGGGATCCTGATCCAGCAAACGGAGAACGTTCAGGCCGCACGCCAGATTCGGTTTACCAGTGCTCAAGATATAGATGAAATGCAACTGATCGTGAGAGCCTATATTACGGAAGCCATTGAAGTGGAGAAAGCCGGTCTGCAAGTAAATTTTAAAAAGAATACGGATTACACCATACCTGAAGAGCTGGAAAATAAATTCGAGGAAATGCCTAACCTAAAAGAGGCTTTTGAAGCATTGACGCCAGGTCGGCAAAGAGCGTACATTCTGCATTTCTCCGCACCCAAGCAAGCCAAAACACGAGAGTCCAGGGTTGAAAAATATATCCCGCATATCCTGAATGGAAAGGGATTAAACGATTAGTTGTTTTTACATATTGGGGATTACACGCTGCGCTAACCGCGTAGTTCTTCTAAACAAGAATACACGCCAAGGTAACAGGCTGTTGGTTCATTCAACCGGCAGCCTGTTTTCTTTGCCAAAAGAATATTGACGTAAGACAGAATGCCACTTAAACTATTCAATATATCAATTGAATAGTTTATTACAGGGGGGTTGAATCGATGAACGAAAGAGAGCTTAAAGACGAATTATACAAGGAATATACACGAATTGGAAAATGCCTCTCCAGCCCAAAACGTTTAGAAATTCTGGATGTTTTGACACAAGGACCAAAATCCGTAGAAGTTATATCGAAAATCACATCCATGTCTATAGCGAATGTCTCTCAACACTTGCAGACCCTCCATCATGCCAAACTAGTCGATTATAAGAAACGAGGGAATTTCGTTATTTATGAAATCGCTGATCCTGCAGTCTTGCACTTTTTAGATTCTCTGTATGGTTTATCTGAAAAACAACTTATTGAAGTCCAGCATATTAAAAATGAATTCCTGGGTCAGCTATCGGATATAGAAGAAGTATCGTTTGAAGAACTCATGAGCCGCATGGAAGCAGGGGAAGTAACGCTGATCGATGTTCGTCCACAGGACGAATATGAAGCTGCTCATATTCCTGGCGCTATCTCGATACCTATAGAAGAGCTGGCCGAACAGCTACATGCGTTGCCGGCAAAGGCCAAAGTCGTAGCCTATTGCCGGGGTCCTCACTGTTTAATGTCTATCAAAGCCATCGAGATACTAAAGTCCAAAGGAATCGATGCGGCTCGCTTAAGCAAGAGGGTTCAGGACTGGGAAGCATTTACGAATAAGCGAAACAGCGAAGAGCAGGCCATTTCGTGAAACAAGTTTCCAATTTATCAATTCACCCAATCATGAAGGTATACGACGACGAATTGGAGAGCTTAAGGTCTGTGGAACCGGCCGCGATTCAAGGAAATCAGACGGGCAACTTCATATCGTATTTCTACGGAAGGATGTCATTTGAATGTATTCGAAAAAAGACATGACGAAGCTGCCGGCTTCGCTGCAAGGCTATGTGGATTCACCCGAAAAACAACGTAAATTGTACCGGCGGACACTAAACATCGTTGTTGTTTCACAAATTTTCGGGGGCGCTGGTCTTGCGGCAGGCATTACCGTAGGGGCGCTTTTGGCTCAGGATATGCTGGGAACCGACAACTTTACGGGTATACCAACGGCACTGTTTACGTTAGGCTCAGCAGGTGCGGCCTTGCTGGTTGGCCGTCTTTCCCAGCGATATGGACGCAGTTTGGGATTGGGACTCGGTTTTCTGGCGGGAGGCATAGGAGCGATTGGAGTCGTGTTAGCAGCCGTGTTGAATAGCCTGACTCTGCTCTTAATCTCACTATTGATATATGGTGCAGGCACCGCAACGAATTTGCAGGCACGCTATGCCGGGACGGACCTGGCCAACTCTAAGCAACGAGCAACCGCCGCCAGTACGGCCATGGTATTCACTACCTTTGGTGCAGTAGCAGGCCCGAATTTAGTCAATGTCACTGGCGATTTCGCCCTGTCGGTGGGGATACCGAGTTTGGCCGGACCCTTTTTATTGGCAGCTGCGGCATATATTCTCGCAGGCATCGTTTTGCTAATTTTTCTACGTCCCGATCCTTTGCTGGTAGCGAATGCTATAGCCATGCAGGGAAATTCGGATGAGCATGCCGGTTCTGCAAAAGAAATGGGTACTGCAGGATCAGGAAAGCGTGGAATCGCAATCGGCGCTGTGGTTATGATCTTAACGCAAATTATAATGGTAGCTATTATGACCATGACGCCCGTACATATGAGACATCATGGTCATGGACTAAGCGAAGTGGGGCTTGTCATTGGTTTTCATATCGGATCGATGTATCTTCCATCCCTGATAACCGGTATCCTGGTCGATAAAATCGGACGTAAGGCAATGGCAATGGCTTCTGGAGTTACGCTTTTGCTTGCAGGGGTCATTGCCGCCATGGCACCGGCTGATTCCATGACCGTATTGATTGTCGCCCTATCTCTTCTAGGGTTGGGATGGAATTTTGGCTTGATCAGCGGAACGGCATTGATCGTAGATGCAACAACCTCAACAAACCGCGCGAAAGTGCAAGGGTCTGTTGACGTATTGATTGCCCTCGCGGGGGCATCAGGTGGGGCCCTTTCAGGTATGGTGGTTGCTCATTCCAGTTATGCCACACTTTCCTTTGCCGGGAGCATACTCGCCCTGCTGCTGATCCCGGTTATGCTATGGCAAGGTCAGGATAAAAACGAAAAATCCATCTCTTTCTAACGCGAACCCGACTCTACCATGTAGAGTCGGAGGCGATGGCTTTTCCTTATACGTATTTGAAAAGTTCAGTTTTGACGCTGCCGAAGGACACCTGTTTCTAAGCGACAATCCGGAATACGAGGTCACCATTGAAGCACTGCCTGCCAATTATGACCTGACGCAGCTTGAGACGGCAGGAAGGAAAGAACTGGAGGCGTCCGGCGAAGTTTCCGATTACAGTGGAGAACTCGTCGAGCATCCGCTGGGCTCCGCCGAGCTATACCTTCAAGCCTCAAGCGATAAAGGGATTAACGATTATATCGTATGGAAGTCTGAAACGGGTGACGCATTTCTGTTCCGTCTTCACAATCCAAAAGGCGAGGAGGCTTCGGACTTTGCCAGTCCTGTCCTCGTTTCGTTATCTACGGTTCAAAGCGATTCGTAAGCTAGCAATACACAATCATGCAAAGGAAACTCCGTGATGAACGCGGAGTTTTTGTTTTTGCAGGTTAGAGTCAAACGGAACATCATGAGTGTTTATTGCGTATTGACCTGGAGTTAACTCCAAGTGATAAACTTAAGTCTAAGGAGGGATTATGATGGAGTATGTGAAACTAGGGAACACCGGTCTCGATGTTTCCCGCATCTGTCTTGGGTGCATGGGATTTGGCGTAGCAGAGCGCTGGGTGCATCAATGGGTGTTAAATGAAGAGAGCAGCCGTCCTATTATTAAAAAGGCATTGGAGCTTGGCATCAATTTCTTTGATACGGCGAATGTCTACTCGGACGGTACAAGCGAGGAAATTGTCGGCCGCGCCTTGAAAGAATATGCGAATCGCGACGAAATCGTCCTGGCGACAAAGGTTCATTTCCGTATGCACGAGGGCCCCAATGGGATGGGGCTGTCCCGGAAGGCAATCATGAGCGAAATCGACAAGAGCCTCAAGCGGCTGGGTACCGATTATGTCGATCTGTACCAGATTCATCGATGGGATTATGATACGCCTATCGAAGAAACGATGGAGGCCCTTCATGATGTGGTGAAAGCCGGAAAGGTTCGCTACATCGGAGCTTCAGCCATGTATGCATGGCAGTTTCTCAAGGCCCAGCATACCGCTGAAAAGAATGGCTGGACCCGGTTCGTTTCGATGCAGAACCATTACAACCTCATTTACCGCGAAGAAGAGCGCGAAATGCTGCCGTTGTGCCAATCCGAAAAAATCGGCGTGATCCCCTACAGCCCACTAGCATCGGGAAGATTGACGCGAGACTGGTCGGAGACGACGCAGCGTTCCGAAACGGACATGGTTCAGAAATCCAAGTATGATGCCACGGCGGATGCCGATCGGATCATTGTGGAACGGCTTGCAGGCATTTCGAATGAGCGGGGCATTCCGCGCGTTCAAGTTGCGCTCGCCTGGCTGCTGCAGAAAGAACCGATCACGGCTCCCATTGTCGGCGCGACCAAAATATCACACTTGGAGGATGCCGCAGCCGCGCTTACGGTCAAACTCACGCCGGAGGAGATGGCCTCCCTGGAAGAGCCGTACATACCTCACCGGGTTGTGGGCGCCTTATAGCTTTAACAACTGACTTATTCAGGAAAAGGTATTGAACAGAGAAGGTGAATCAAGACATGACGGTGACGATTAAAGAAATCAGCGAAAGGTTTGGGCTTTCCCAGGATACCCTGCGCTATTATGAGCGAATTGGGTTGATTCCGCCAGTAAACCGGAACAAAAATGGTATCAGGGATTATTCGGAGGAAGACATCAAATGGGTTGATTTTGTTAAATGCATGCGTCAAGGCGCGGGGCTTCCGGTCGAGGTACTGATCGAGTATGTTTCGCTTTTTCAACAAGGCGACGACACGCTTGAAACGCGAAAGGGATTGTTGATTGAACAGCGCAATCGACTGGGGGACAAAATCGAAGAAATGACGAACACACTGGAACGCTTGAACGATAAAATCGCAAGATATGAACAGACCATCATGAAAAAAGAAAATGCACTCAGGAAGCAGGCAGACTAACTTATCAAAAACCGGGTTTCGGGAGGAGTTCCCGGCCCGGTTTCTTGATTATAAACGAATGATCGTTTATTATTGTTTCATGAGACATAGAGACGATAACAAAGTGGAAGCCATTTTTGACGCGACGATTCAATTAGTGAATGAGATTGGGTTTGCGGAAACGTCGATATCCAAAATAGCTAAGAAGGCTAATGTATCGGCTGCAACGATCTATATTTATCATGAGAATAAGGAGGATCTGCTGCTTAAAACTTACTTAAAGGTGAAGGGCAAGATGAGTAAGAGCATGTTACAGGGATTCGATGATACGCGATCGGTTAAAGAACGCTTTGAATCGATCATCCGGAAGTATGTTGAGTTTATACATACGCACAAAGACTATTTTCTATTTTTAGAGCAAATCATGAATTCTCCATTGCCCCAGAAATGGTGTTTGGACGAGACCGCAAGCCTGTTCCAACCCATTTTCGAGATGTTTGAAACGGGAAAGAAACAGAACATATTGAAAGCGGAAGATGTGGATATGTTGATCGTTTATTCGATTTTACCCGTAGCCGAATTGGCGAAATCACATCTGAAGAACGGAACCCGATTTGGTGATCGGGAAATGGAAGCAGCTATAGTTATGAGCTGGGATGCTGTGAAAGCTTAAATGTAAGAAGGAGCATTACAATTTATGTAATCCGATTCTTTTATCTTAGACTAGATTGGACAAATCGAGGTAGAACCCTATGACCATTTTTTTAATATGCGCTGCTTTAATCCTATCCATTTCATTGTTTCTGAGATATTATCCGCCATTCGGCCAAAGAGTATCTAGGGAAAAACGAAACGAATTTCGCAAACTCCCGAATTTCGACCGTAATCATTTTGTGAATCCAATCCATACCTCCATGAGGATGGGAGCAACGGACTTCATGTCACTATTACGAGATTACATGAAACGGAATCCCAATCGGAAGCCGACTTCTCCATTACCGATAAAGCGAGTAGATCCCGCAAGTATACAACAACAAGCGCTAACACGTGTAACGTGGTTTGGGCATTCTGCATTCATGCTGGAAATCGAGGGGAAAACGCTGCTGTTCGACCCTATGTTAGGAACGTCTCCATCCCCAATCCCTGTTTTTGGGAATCAACGTTATAGCAGGGATATTCCTATTGATCTGGACAAGCTTCCTCCCATTGATGCCGTCGTTTTGTCACATGATCATTATGATCATCTGGATTTTAGCTCCATTCAGAAGCTTAAGGAGAAGGCTAAGCATTTTTATGTGCCGCTTGGCCTTGGTGGTCACTTGGAGCGCTGGGGGATTTCGAAATCGAGCATTACCGAACATAATTGGTGGGATGCATCCGGGTTAGACGGTCTACAACTCATCTGCACGCCAGCGAGACACTTTTCAGGGCGAAGCCTGTTTGACCGCGATTCGACCTTATGGTCGTCTTGGGTCATTATCAGCAACAAGAGTCGAGTGTATTTCAGCGGGGATAGCGGGTATGGTCCACATTTTCATGAGATCGGAGAAAAATACGGCCCATTTGATGTGACGCTCATGGAATGTGGTCAATACGACAAACGTTGGGCGAATATTCATATGATGCCTGAAGAGACGGTGCAGGCTCATCTGGATGTGAAAGGGCAATGGTTGATTCCGATCCATTGGGCAGGGTTTACGTTGGCCTTGCATGACTGGAATGAACCGATCGAACGTGTTACTACGGCTGCTAAACAAAAACAAGTGCACATACTCACTCCTCAAATTGGGGAATCGGTAGTAATAGCTCCATCGGCATATTCTACGGAGCCTGATCATGCTGTCGTTTGGTGGAAATAACAAAAACAGCGGCAGTTTCGTCAACATACATGCATTATAAATCCGCGGAATACGCGGATTTTTTTGTTTCACCCATGAAGCCGCACCCGATTGCTGCGAAAGGGATTTTTCTGTAATTGCTTAATTCCTATTGATCACTAGATTATGCCAAATTGTGTTAAAATCGAAAAAACTACTGTTTCGGATCGGAACCGTAGAATGGATCAGAGCATGCACAGGAGGACATAGGATATGCAAAAACGCATTCTGCTCGTTGAAGACGACAACGACATCAATCAGTTGATTGAAAGCCAGCTGAAACAGGATCATTATAGCGTTGATTCGGCACGCGACGGCGAGGAAGCACTCGCGCTTTTTCAAAAAGAGAAGTTCGATCTGATCTTGCTCGATTTGATGCTCCCCAAGGTAAACGGAATGGAGCTGCTCAAACATATCCGAGAGACCAGCAAAGTTCCTGTTCTGATTATTTCTGCGAAAGGCAGCGACCTCGACAAGGCCATGGGCCTTGGGTTTGGCGCGGATGATTATATCAGCAAGCCTTTCTCCATGATCGAATTAACAGCCAGGGTTCAAGCTGCCATTCGGAGGGCAACGGTATACGCGGAAACGGAAAGCAAACCTGCAGACCCTCCCGTCATTACGTTTAAGGATCTCGTCCTGGACTTGCATTCGTTCTCCGTAAAAGTCAAAGGAAAAAGCGTGCCGCTCACCGCGAAGGAATTCCATATTTTGAAGCTGCTCCTAACCCATCACAGCAGGGTATTCACCAAGGAACAAATCTATCAGCTCATTTGGGAAGAAGATTATTACGGGAATGAGAACGTGATTAATGTACATATCCGGAGACTCCGGGAAAAAATGGAAGAGGATCCGTCAGCTCCGCAATACATTCGGACGATTTGGGGAATCGGATATAAAATGGGGGATTAGCACATGGTCCATCTTTTATCCGTCATCATTGCCCTATTGGTTGCAATCATCGGATGGCTATTTGTTTCCAAGAAGAAACGAAATCAAAGCATCCTGGAGATAGCGAATAAAATCTCCGATATTCTGGACCAGGACACAGCCGAGAAAGTGTTGGTGCCCACTGGCGACGATGCCGTCAGGCGGCTGCTCACACAGATTAACCGTTTGCTGGATAACAAACAGAAGGTATTTGCGGATTATGCCAGAACGAAGGACAGCCAAAAGAAAATGATCTCAAACATGTCTCATGATTTGAAGACGCCGCTGACGGTCATTCTCGGCTACACGGAAAAACTGAATCAGAAGAATATGTTGACCGCGCAAGACGAGGAGCAAGTCATTCAACGGTTGAATGAAAAAGTAAACAGTCTGATCGCCTTGCTTAATCAATTCTTCGACCTTGTCAAAATCGAGTCTGAGGATTATGATATCCCGCTAAGCAAAATATCATTGAGCGAGGTTTGCCGGAACAGCGTTCTTGAGTTTTACGACCTGCTGGTTTCCAGAAATCTTCGGGTTGAGATCGACATTCCGGAGCTGCCCTTTTATTTCCTTGGCAACAAGGATGCGCTGCATCGAATATTGAGCAATCTCATATCGAATTCCATCCGCTATGGAAGCGACGGAGGCGTGTTCGGGCTGACGGTTCGGGAAGAAGGAGAATACGTGGCCGTAGACGTGTGGGACCGGGGGAAAGGGATCGCAGAGATTCATCAGGATCGCGTATTTGAAAGACTTTATACCCTGGACGATGCCCGGAATCCGCAATTTCAAGGAAGCGGGCTGGGACTCAGTATCTCTAAACGCCTAACGGAAGAAATGAACGGACGGATCAGTCTAAGCAGCTCGGAGGCTGACAAAAAGACCATTTTCACATGCAAATTTAAGCAATTAACCTACTAATCTTGATCCATGAGATGTTGTCCTCTTGTTCAACGTCTCTTTTTTATTTCAGCCGCACGTTTCGATTGATTCTTAAGAAACATGTAAGGAACGGGAAAGGAATAAGTCCATTTTCAGGTCTATGATAAAGATAACAAAGGAAATCAAATTGTAAACACGGTGGTGGTCTTCGTGAATTACGTCATTCAAACTTCGGATCTGAGCAAAACCGTAAAAGGGATGTCCATTGTATCGAGTGTTAATCTCAATGTGAGAAAGGGCGAGATTTATGGCTTGCTGGGTCCAAACGGCGCGGGTAAAACAACCATCATGAAAATGCTGACGGGGCTCATTCTTCCGACCTCCGGCGCGATCATGCTGTTTGGCAAGAATTTTTCAGAAACCTCCAAAGAAGGCCTCAAGCGGGTCGGGAGCATCATTGAATACCCGATATTTTTCGAGCACATGACGGCCATTGAGAATCTCCAAATTCATTGCGAATACTTGGGCTATTATGATAAGAGAGCTATACGTCAAGCCCTGGACCTGGTCCAATTGGAAGGAATCGAAGATAAAAAAGTGAAGGATTTCTCGCTCGGCATGAAGCAGCGTCTTGGCATCGCCAGGGCCGCCATCACCAAGCCGGAATTGATCGTGCTGGATGAACCCACGAACGGACTGGATCCGATCGGCATTAAAAACATGAGGGATTTGATCCGAACACTGAACCAGGAATATGGGATTACATTTGTCTTGTCCAGCCATATCTTAGGGGAAATTGAGCAGGTAGCCGATAGGATCGGCGTCATTCAACGCGGTCAATTGGTCGACGAAGTCACGTTGTCCGACATTCGAAAGCAGCGTACCGATTATATTGAACTTATGACCTCGAATGTGCAGAAAGCCGCCTTTCTACTTGAGCATGAGCTTCGTATATCCAATATCAAAATCGTGCAGGATCAGCGAATCCGAGTCTATGATAAGGACGTATCGACCAGTCAAATTACCAAACTGCTGATTGCGCATGAGATTGAAATCGAGGAGATCCAAAAATATAACAGTACATTGGAAGACTATTTCTATCATCAAATTCAGGGAAAGGAGTGAATCCGATATGTTGAAATTAATCGAGCTGGAATGGAAGAAGCTGGATCGTAAGAAAGTGATCGGTGAAGCGATTACGTACTGGATCATTCTTATGTTCTTGCCGGTATTTTTTCTCAAGGTCGTTTTTGCCGAAATGCCGATGATTCGTTTTGGAGAAAGTTATGCTGCCGCTCTGGAACTGATGATACCCATTCAGATGGGGTTTATATTGTTCGGAGCGTCCCTGATCAATCATGTATTCATTGAAGAATATAAGAATAAGACGATGGCTCTTTCAATTGGATATCCGCTCAGCCGAAAAAGGCTCGTGATGGCCAAGGTGCTGTTCATTGTGTTGGCGGTTTTCTTCGGTACGCTGGTGTCCTTCGTACTTGGCGGTGTTGCAACTTATGCGCTCAACCAAGTGATGGATGTCATCCCGGGAACGCCGACGGCAGCTGACCTGGCGAATTATGCGATCCGAATGACCTTACACTCCATCGTTGTCGCGCTTGCCTCATTGATTCCGCTATTTTGGTTCGGAATATGGAAAAGGGCGGTCATCCCTACGGTCATTTGCGCCGTCTTCCTGATGCAGTTCCCTAATTTTCTCGGTTTGCTGCGGATTACGCTGCATCCTGACTTTTTATATGCCATTTTCACCGTATTGGGTGTGGCAAGCGTCATTTTATCGGTTAAATTCGTGAATAAACTAGGGGATTTGTAAAGAGGGGATGTGGCATCATGAAACTTGAAGTGAAAACTGCTTTGTTACCTAATGGAGAAACGCTGATTTATAGAGAAAGAACAGGTACGGAACCCTGCATGCTGTTGATTCACGGGAATATGGCTTCTTCGGAGCTGTGGGAACCCTTGTTGACGCATGCCGATATGACCCAACGCTTCATCGCTGTAGACTTGCGCGGTTACGGCGAGTCCAGCTATCAGAATCCCATTGGTGACATGAAAGACTTTTCCGCGGACCTGCATCAATTCGTAGAACAGCTTGGTCTTCGCCATGTTATGGTTATGGGCTGGTCGAATGGTGGAGGCATCGCCATGCAGTTTGCGGCAGATTATCCAGATCGCGTACGAAAGTTGATTCTGCTTGCCTCCATCTCGACTAGAGGATATGCAGCCGTGAATTCCGATGGCGATCGTCTGAAGACTAAAGAGGAAATAGTCAAGGACCCAGGACTTGCCATGACGTTTCAAGCAAATCAGAGGCAGGACCGGGCTTACTTTGCTCAGGCGATGGACTACCTTTTGTTTCATGAACGTGAGTCTGATGCTGCCACCCGTGGGAAGTACATCGATGCCTGCATGAAGCAGCGAAACATGGTGGATGCTGCCGATGCCGCAAACCGATTCAATATCAGTTCCGTATCCAACGGACTCGCGGATGGAACAGGAGAGTTGGAGCGTATTCAATGTCCGGTCCTCGTCATTTGGGGCGTTAAGGATTTGATTACCACGCAGCAGATGACGGAAGAAATCAAAGAAGACTTTGCAAGTCATGGAAAGCCAGTTCAGTATGTAGCCTTGGATGCAGGACACTCCCCGCTAATCGATGATTTACATGGATTGGCCGCTGCCGTCCAAGCATTCATTGCTCAGCCATAGAAGGCTGAGCAATGATCTTGCTCGAAATCTTAAAACAAATACAGGGTCCTGACGATCTATTCGTCAGGACCCTGTTACCATATTATGTCCGGTGGCATGAATCTCCAATCTTTATTCTGTATCTCTAAAGTTGTAAGGTAATCAATCAGATGGGACGCAAATTCTTTATTAATTATTCAAGATCTTCATCTTCTCCAATGTTGTCAGCGTTAATTGCTTCGCGAATGTACCGCTGCCGGCTGCATTCGTTGCGAACACCCAGGTCTCTTTCTCCGTTTCGACATATCCGACATACCAGCCAAGCCCCATATCGGACAGCCTCGAACCGGTTTTTCCATGAATCGTATATTCATTCTGTTCATCGTCGATCATCATCCGCTTGACCGTTTTCATCGTTTTCTTCTGAAAGGGCAAATTCTCTTCAACGAGCTTTTCGATAAATTCCGCTTGTTCTACGGCAGAGATCTTCAAACTGCTGTTCAGCCAGAATGTATCGATGCCTCCGGTTATGTCGCGGTTACCATAATGGATTCGATTCACGTATTTCTGCATCAGCTCTTGGCCGATATCGCGAGCCATCGCCTGGTAATACCAAATCGCTGATTCCCTCATAGCCGAAGCGAGTGAGTGATCCCGGTTCCAAACCGGAAACTCTCTTACGATACCGTCCCATCTTTTGACTTCGTATTCGTCAGCAACAGCCTTGACTTCCAAACCGATGAGGGCATTTGCCACTTTAAAGCTGGATTCCGGAGTAAACCGCTGTTTACTCCTTTCAGAATTGAATGTGTATACTTGATCGGTCTTCAAATTCTTGAGGACCAGTGTCGCGTGGGACTTCCGGAAGGTTTGTTCCAGCTCAAGTCCATGGGAGCTTGGCTTTGCATCGGCACTTGACGAGTATGCGAACAAGCAAACGAGTGCAAGGAATATAAAGATAAAAGCGGATAGGCGGTTTTTCTTATTCATCTGTAACATGGCTGCATCACTCCTAGAACATCTTATTTCGGGAATGGTCTCGATGGCCATCGAACAGAACAAATTCCCCATATCAAATGCATTTTGATACTATTAGTCTATGGTTACAGGTGCTGCAAGTAAATCTGATTATTTAACGTTTGTACCTATACAGATTGAGGAGAGGAAGAGGAGGCCATATGATCTATGCCGAGGTCATGAAGAGCATCGAACAGCAAATCGATAATGGAGAGTTGAAACCCGGGAAGAGGCTGCCATCCATACGGGCGTTAGCCAAGCAGTTCGACTGCAGTGTGAATACCATCATCAAAGCATACTCAGAATTGGAAAAAAAACACAAAATCTATTCCGTCTCGAAAAGCGGTTACTATGTTGTAGAGCGGGTGCCTTCCGGACATTCAGGTTCAGCTAACACGGGAGTCATAGATTTTCTCTCAGCTGGCCCCGACAAGAATGCCATGCCTTACCGGGACTTTCAGCACTGCATCAATCAAGCGATTGATGTATATAAAGAGGAGATGTTTACCTATTCGGAGATCCAGGGGCTGCCTTCGTTAAGAGAGGAACTGACCCGGCATCTGCGAGAACTGCAAGTGTTTACGGTTCCTGACCGAATCTGCGTGGTATCCGGGTCACAGCAAGCGATTCATCTATTGATTTCGCTTCCCTTTCCTAATGGCAAAAAAAATATCTGCGTAGAACAGCCTACTCATGTCAGTATGATCGAGTCGATCAAGGTTCAGCAGGCCACGACTTACGGAATCGAAATAACGGAGAGAGGAATCGACATGGAACGGCTGGAGCATCTGTTCAAATGCAACGACATTAAATGTTTCTACACCGTGACCAGGTTTCATAACCCGACAGGATGCAGCTATTCCAATAAGGAACGACGAAAAATCGTGGAGCTGGCCCAAAAATACGACGTTTACATTATCGAGGACGATTATCTAGGCGATCTCGATCCTGACAAGAACCAGGATCCGATGTTTGCTTACGATCCATCCGGAAGGGTCATATATATCAAAAGCTTTTCCAAAGTAATGCTGCCCGGCTTAAGATTGGGGCTTGCTGTTATTCCGGACTTCCTGCGTGAATCATTCCTTAGCGCCAAATTCGCTACCGATCTCCATACCCCGGTCCTTATGCAAGGGGCTTTGGAAATTTACTTGAAGAGCGGCATGTTCAAGGCTCATATCCAGCGCATGAGATCCATCTACAGCAGGAAAGCGGCCTTATTGCAAAAGGCTTATCAAGAGAAGCTGCCGTCAAGCGCCGCATATTCGGTTTCTCAATCGGGATTCTATTCAACGATCCGGTTACCTGGTCTGCTTAAGGCCGGGATGTTGATTGAGGATTTGAAGAAGGAAAACGTATACGTAGACGATGCCCGAAAAATGTATCTTCCCGAGTTTGCCCAGGATTCGGTGATTCGCTTAAGCGTATCGCAGGTAGTGGAGGAGCACATTGAAATCGGAGTCCAAACCATAGCTCGCGTTATAAAAGAGCAACTTAACAAAATGCCGCAAGTGAAATTTATATGATATGAAGAAACAATGAGATATTCATAGGAATGACATAGCAAATAAAAAGAAATATCAATTCCTTAATTCTATTATGATGAATATGCGTTGATTTGAGTGTGAAGGGGTGTAGGTATGAGGTCTTTAGGGTCGTTGAATGTTGATGTAATTACATTGTTTGTGGAGGATTTGCACAATGTGAAGGTGTTCTATCAAGAAGTTTTTGGTTTTTCCGCTGTTTATGAGGACGATGTTTCTGCGGTGTTCAATTTCGGAAATATGAGCATTAACCTCCTGAATATCTCCGAAGCCCACGGTCTGATCCATCCTGGAACCGTCGCGATCCGAGAATCCGGATCTCGGTTCCAGTTTACTATCCGGTTGGATGATGTAGATGCAGTATGCAGCGAATTGAAAACACGCGGCGTTACCCTGCTTAACGGTCCAATGGATCGGCCGTGGGGTGTCCGAACCGCTGCCTTCACAGATCCGGCAGGGCATGTGTGGGAGATTGCGCAGCAAATCATTTGAAAAAGTTAGTGATTGCATGTTT
Organism: Bacillus sp. FSL K6-6540; assembly: GCF_038007545.1. Classification (NCBI taxonomy): domain Bacteria; kingdom Bacillati; phylum Bacillota; class Bacilli; order Caryophanales; family Bacillaceae; genus Bacillus; species Bacillus sp. FSL K6-6540. Next base: position 4,043,979 of record NZ_JBBOXH010000001.1, on the reverse strand, counting down.
AATTTTGGGGCAGCATTTGACACAAAAATGCTGCATTTATTCGATAAGAAAAGCCTGAGTTATCAGGCTTTTTGATATCTTATCCAGCATGTGAACAACTGAACACGGAAAGATCCCAGATCTATGAAGACTTCGAATGACGGATTGCCGTCTCGATGTATGCCCTCAAATTTTTGATGAATGTGCGCATGGCATATCCCATAAATCTGTCGCTGCGGTAGATCAGACAAATGTCTTGAGAAGGCGTAGGATTCCTTAGATGCACGACTTTGATCTCTGTATTGCGAAGATTATCCAGTAGAAGTCGCGGCAGAACGCACGCGCCAACTCCGCTCTGTACCATCTGGAGGAGGGAGGATAATGTTGTTGTCACCATATGCGGCTGCACTGCAAAGCCGTTGTCCATGCAGAAGCGGTCGATCAGCTTGCGGCATTGATGATCGGGTGGAAACATGACCATATTCATGGAGCGCAGCCTGTTCAACGGGATGAAGTTCTCCCCTGCAAGAGGATCGTTCCTATGTACAGCCAATGAGAATTCCTCGTGAAACAGGGGAATTGACGTAAGACGTTCATCGTTAACGGGTCCGATGGTTACGCCGATATCGATGCTTCGGTCCAGAACCTGTTCCGTGACCTTCATGGTTTCCAGAAGGGACAGCGAGATGGTGGGATAGGTCTGATGGAAATCCAGCAGCAAGGCATTAAACATGAGATCCGCGTCACCGGGCAAGACGCCGATCGATAGCGATCCACCTTGCATCTGCTTCAGATCGGCAATGGCATCGCCCGCTTGCTGCAGATGCCCGAACACGGCGGCGGCATGTTCATGAAGAATCGCTCCAGCGTCCGTAAGAACAATGGTTTTTCCCAAGCGATCAAACAACAGAACCCCTAATTCTTCTTCCAATCTCCTGATCTGCTGGCTTACGTTGGGAGCACTGACTCCCATTTTTTCGGCTGCTCTCGAGAAGTGAAGCTCTTCGCATATAGCCATAAAATACTGCAGTTGTTTTAACTCCATCCTGCACACCTGCTTTCCCTTGCATCATGGAATGGATGTTTCACGATTATTGTGGCGTTATCTTCCTGATCTGTCAATTCATTATCGTTAACTTATACTTAACGTTCCGGTAATGTCCACTGCATTGATGTAACGTTCCGTGCGACCTATACTGGGGAGCATAACAAACGTTTATTATGACAAAGGAGGAAATGAACATGTCCGAAGCGATAATCAATACGGCGAAGATTGGACGTCAAGTGGTGCTGCAGCAGGTGCAGGCTATACCGGAGGAGCAGTTCGACATACAAACTGCAGGATTTAACAACACCATCCGTTGGAATGTCGGCCATATCATTTATTGGATGGATACGTATGCTACCCTGAGCTTTGGTTCCCCATCAGACATACCGGACTCGTTTGCTTTACTGTTTAACTCCGGAACCAAGCCCTCGGAATGGAAGGTGGCTCCTCCATCGAAAAAAGAGCTGGTCGAGATGTTAACAGCTCAGCTTTCACGCCTATCTGGGCTGAATTCGGATATGCTGGACGAGAAGCTTTCAACTCCGTATGTCATGGGACCGTTCCAATTCAGTACGGCTGGGGACCTGTTCAACTTCGCGCTGCTTCACGAAGCCATTCACCTCGGAACGATATCAAGCCAGCTAAAGGTTCAGACACGCTAATCAAAGCTTGGAAAGCGTAAACAAAGGCGAATGATCGACAGCTTCATAAATGGAGCTATCATTTTAACGATTAACCATAAGGAGGAAGCCTACTTGCAAAAATCCGTAGACTCCGTATCAACCCGAACAACTGAAAGTTTTGAAGCTTTTAAGCAGGCTTTAGAAACAGGGCATACAGCGGATTTTCTTGATAAGGTTACAGATGGTTTTCATTTCTTTGTTCCGCTCCCGCTAGATGGGTGGGATCACAAGCAGCAAGGCAAAGCGCGGTTCGAGGAGCTGGTCAGGTTCGAGCGTTCCGTATTTCAGATGCAGCTGATTCCACTCGTCTTGATTGAGAATGCGGACCACGGGATGGTGGTATTTCGCTCAGAAGGTTTGTTGAATGGCCGGTCTTATAGTAATGAGCTTGCCATCGTCTTCGAGTTCGAGGGAGAGCGGATTGCCTCCTTCCGCGAATATGTAGGTATGCCGTTAAAAAACTATGAGGCCCCCTAAAACGCATGAAAAGCCGCCAAAATCGCGGCTTTTTTGCACTAAAGATGATAGATAAAGCGAGTAGGCAATTTGCAATCTCAGTCAGTCAGGTATCATGGGAGATTTACCAACCGATGCGGATGATCAGGCCCTTTGGGTCGCCAACTTCAAGGTAAGCGGCCTGGCCGTTGACATCGTCATACGGAAAACCGTAGGCCAAGCGGTTAATGCTGTGGTCGTGCCAGAATTTTGCGTAATAATTGGCCGGGGCGGCTTGATAGTAATTCGAAACGTTATTCCAGTCGTTGGCCGTGTAAACATGACGTTGAATGGCGGCACAAGTTGCCGCATCCGTTAAAGCGCCGTCGCACCGGAAAATATCCTGGGTGCTGTACGGAGCGTACCCGGCGAAATAGTTGGCATTCGCGCCACCCTGGGCAAACGAACCGTGAATCGGCGCAACAATGCGATACGGTGCTTGAATCGTGGCCAACGATTTGAAGGCGGCAGGAACTTCCGACTGGAATTTGGCGAAGATTCCGTTTCGGGTTTCGGATTCCAGCTCGCCTACAGTCTGGTCGAAGGAACCGGATTTATTGACCAGTCGATGCTGAAGGGGGAAACCGAATCCATCGACGCGTGTCGTATTGCCGTGGTAGCCGGCGGCGTCAATCGTGAATTCAACGAAATCAAAATAAATATCGCGGTTCGGGTCGGTCGGATTGTTCAGATCGGGGCCGGCGAATCCATCGTTAAAGGTCTTCAAGTACAGAGGAGTGCCAACACTAAGGAACATTCGGCCCGATGTGATCTGGGGCAATGTGACCCAAGAAGCATCGCTTACCTTATGATAAATGTTGGCGTAGTTGATGCCGTTCTTGGTTAAATGGCCTGGCGCATCATTCAAGGCGCTGGAGATCGGGATCAGATTCCCGTTAAGGTCCAAATAGCTCCACTGGTTGTTGACGGGATTGATGCCGAGAACGCCCCAGTATATTTGCTGGTCGGTATAAGCGCCATGGGTCCCGTTCATGATCTTGACCGAGACGGCACCGTTTGACGGCATGGGGATAGTTGATGGAAGAATGTCATATATGGAGCCGGAAGAAGAGGGAGGCGGCGTGGAACCGGCAGTGTAAGAGAATACACCCGTGTCGTAGGCAGGGATCCCGTTATTGTAAGTAAACGAATAAGTAATCACTTGGCCGGCGGCAATGCCTGAGATGGCCTGCTCATATCGGGATTTTCCGGCATGGTAAGACATTCTGACATTTTGCTGTTCACCGCCGTTCACTCGATAATGGACATCGACCCAGCTAGTGTTGACGGCGGATTTGAACCATACGGTGGCTGCGCTGCCGGATAATTCAACGCCCTGTGTATAGTCCGCAGCTTCGGCTCTCGCACCGAAAACGGACCAACAGGTCAGCAGCAGCGACAGAACCAGCAGGTAACGCATTCCCTTCTGCATCATCAAAATTCCTCCTTTGAACTTGGGATTAAAACAACTTCGCATTCGGGACTGAAACGGCATCCCTCCTTTATTTTGGCCTGATAGTTGGCTGACTGTAAGAGTCAATCCATGCGATGACAAAAAGATTATAATTCCGTTTACCAAAATTTAGTAGTAGCGGAATTTCGGGATGGGGTTCGCCATTTCGGAAATGGAAATATGCGCGTGGTAATGACAATGGAATCACACCAAAAAGCAGCTTATCCTATGGATGAGCTGCTTTTTGGGTATGCATCGTTCATGTTTCTTAGATGTATAGGATAGGGCTAACCCAATCCCTCGAAATCGTGCAATCTGCGCAGGCGGTAAGCGTTCATGGCGAATTGGCGCAGCTCCTCAAGTATGGTGTAATTTGCCCATGCGCCTGCAAAAGCGCCGATCCCGGGCACCATCTGCAGCATTTTCCGGAAATCCATGGCGTCTCGATACTCGACCTGAAAGGTTTCCCAGTCCATATTCCGGGCATATTCGGTATCGGAGCGCCATTGTTCCTTTTCAATATGCCAACGCTTGACGGAATCGAGCAGCCTGGCACGGTTTTCGGGCCCCGAAAACGTCATTTGAAATACCTTGAGGATGAATACCCGCTCGGAGAAGTGTTTGGTGTCATAACCGTAAACATGCGCCAGCTCGAACAAAAATTTCATTTTGATCGCGATTAAAGCCGGAAAGTCTACCATGCTGAACATGATGCCTCCGGCTCCGGTACCCGCTCCTTCGGCAACCGCGATTTTTTGGTACAGAGCAAACAACGCTTTCGCTTCTTGATCGGCAGCTTCCAGTTCCAGAGAACGCTGGACCGGCCGGCTAGGCGTATATTCTGCTCCGAACAGTGCCGTACGCACGATCGATCGTATGGTGGTCGTTATGATGGTGTGCACCTTCGGGGGAATCCAATGATTAATCCGGCTGCCGATGGTTTTCGAAGTTTTTTCCAGCCAGCCCGGCGGTTTGAACATCTGGTGTTCCCAGTCGGCGATCTCCCTCTGTACTTTATGCTCGTAATTCATGATCAATCGCTCCTCTAAACGTCTTCGCTATATTGTAACGAATATCTCCGTGGTTCGGAACAGACCGCGGCAGGTAGCGAACCTCGACTAAAGTCCAGTATCGTAATTACATTAAGAGTGCAAGTTCTGTTTGCACTTTCTTATAACTTATAAATGGTTGTTAAAGCGGTTTTTAAGTCAGAAGTTTTGCAGTCGTATCTGCGGTGTATCCATAATTTCAGTATCTTGTGCTCTTACTCGATATTCCCCAGAAAGTCCGGAAATTTGTGATACATTACCCTAGAAGCTTATTATCGAGGAGAGTGAATCTGTTATGCATAAAGTAATTGAACCCAAAATCCTTTACTTCGGGACTTCGGTTGTGTTAATCAGCACAATGAACGAAGATGGCACGCCCAACCTGTCTCCGATGTCGTCAGCCTGGTGGCTCAACCAATCGTGTATGCTGGGCATGAGCAGAAAATCGAAGACGGTTCAAAATTTGATCCGCGAACGGGAGTGCGTACTTAGTCTTCCGTCGGTTGACTTGATTCCTGCTGTGGATCGGCTGACGCTGTTGACGGGGAGCAACCCAGTCCCTGATTCTAAAGCACAGAGGGGCTACAGGCATGAGGCGGATAAATTCGGAGTCGCTGGCTTAACACCACTTCCATCCCTAATCGTTCAGGCTCCGCGCGTCAAAGAATGCCCTGTGCAGCTGGAAGCCAAACTTGTGAAGCTCCATGCATTTGAAGAACCAAGCTCGCTGGTTGCCATCGAAGTTCGAATTGAAAAAATCCATATTGAAGAAGAACTTCTTGTGACTGGTAACCCCAATTATATCGATCCTGCGAAATGGAATCCGATGATTATGAATTTTTGCGAATATTTCGGTCTGAGCGAGCAATTGTCTGCATCAAAATTGGCTCCGGTATTCGGCCCGGATCCCGTAAAATAGCCTGATTTCAAAAAAGATACGTTGATCATGCGTGTACAGGTGCGTTACTCGCAGCTTGGAGCTTTTCGTTCTCGATGAACCATAAGCTAGTACCTGCTTGGGGATTTGTTGCTGATTACGATGAGGGACCACGGGAAGGCTATCACTGAATTAATCGTTTCGCTGGCGGTGTTTATGGGCAGTACAAGCTGAATCTTTCTTTCAAACCTTCTACGACTTGTTCGGGTATCTCCCTAACCTTGATATCCCCACCTAGAAATAGCAGCCAATTTGTGATTTCGGTCAATTCTTCCACCTTGTTCACATCGATAAAAGCCTTAAGAACGGCTGTGGTTTGGTAAGGATTCGTATATGCAATGGAAAACTTTACAGGATGGTACTTTTTGAACTGGGCTATCGCCTTTGGACCAAGATCAAGGACAAGGTTGATGAACTCTTCCTGCTTACTCAGCTGCTCTAAGATCTTTTTCTTGCCAACTCTTTTTTTTGTATGGAATCGTTCTATGTCAGAGAGATTGTCGACAGGAATAATCCGTCTCTTTTCTTCCGCTAAGTCAAAGCCTTCAATTAACCATAAGCTTTTTTCACGATAAAGGTGCAGGAGATAAATGGGATAAGATTTTATTTCCTTCTCTTCCTGGATGGAAACCAATAAATAGTTGTCCAGCAGAAGGAGCTGGATGAGTTTTTCTAACATCGGATGGGGCAGGTCGGACAGATCAAGCAAGTCGGGATTATGAGGATTGGTTCCTTCAAACAGCAATATTTGATTTAGTAGAACAAGATCGTCTTGTTGGTTCTCCGAGATGAGGCCGAGTAATTTTTCAGCCAAAGAATGGCGACTCTTTAGATAAGGGAGCTGTTGATTTCGAGTGGCCATAAAGGCGATAAACAAAGCTTTGATTTCAGTGTCGGTAAAGCGGACCGTGGGCAGGACGGAGTTGTTCATGACAAAATACCCCCCATCCCTCCCAACTTCAGCGACAAGCGGCATCCCCATGGTTTCGATTTCTCGAATATCTCGAATCGCCGTCGAGCGAGAAATGTTAAATTCGCGCATTATTTCGGAAATGGTAAAGTGGGCGCGGTTGTTGATATACCGCATGATGGTATTAATCCGCTCAACTTTTTTCATCGGACTCTCCTAAACAGTATCATTTTTTGACATGATTTAAGGTTATTATAAACCTATCAAGTGAAAAGACAAATCATTTGAAAAAAATTAAAAAAGGAAGGTTTTGAATATGGAGAATTATACGCTTGAGGAAAAAGACAGCTTTATCGTATTAGGTATTGGAACCGAACTTAAAAGCGATTACACGGATTATGCCGGCATCAACAAGGAAAAAACGGAATTTTGGGAGTCGGTGAAGCAAGATGGAAGGCTTGATACCTTAAAGGCCATAGCTGCGAATGATTACATTTTTGCCGTAAACGAGGCGGTCAATAACAAGATGATGTATTATGCCGGCGTCATGACGGAGGAGTCGTTACCAGAAGCCACTAGAGTTATTCAATTCCCTAAAGGGGAATACCTCGTTGTAAAAGGGGAAGGGAAAACGGCGGATGAGCTGAGCAATAAACTTACCGGCATTGCCTTTGGTCAAGTATTGCCGTCAGCCAAGGATTTTGCCTATGTCGGCGGGCCGAATGCTACGGTGGAGATGGAAGAGCGGGACGGCTTCGTAAGTGGCGAATTGTGGATTCCCGTCGTAAGGAAATAAATAAGATCAAAGGAGAAAGCGGCATGGCTTATATCGTTGATTTTAAAAATGTATCTACGGTTGGTTTGGAGTCTTCGCCCGCAGCGGAAGCGCTGGCTGGTTTACGAGCGAATGAGGCGCGTTACTTCATGAACAAATATAAGCATGAATTTACGGTTGTACCAGCCGGCGATAGCCAGGAGACTTTGGATTATGTGAACCGAATATTGAAAGAAGAACGAGATCTTGAGTTTGCGGCCAAACCTTTGGAGACGTCGCGTTTTCAAGTGGAAAATATCCAGTGGGCTTTCGTCTTTTATGAGGATGGCCTCGCGGTCAATGTCATGTATACGGTTGATGATCCGAAGAAGCGGGCTGTCGGTTTTAAGCTTTCGGAGGGGATGGAGGTACCGCAGGAGTTGGAAGGGAAGTTTAAGTTTGCAAGGCAGAAGTCCAAATTAGCCGGAACCATTCGGGGCTCGTTCTTTGTAATTAAAAAGGAATACTAAGCGGTGAGCAGTCAAATAAATAACGAAAACCCAAAAAAGAACCTGAATCCTCTGATTTCAGGTTCTTTATTATTGCAATTACATAGACACGATGATACAATCTGAATGCGATACAATCAGGTTTAAGGGTATAAATATGTCATCTTACAATTTAATTGTACCACGCTAAAAATACCCTTGTCAAATGTTTTTTTCTCAAATTAATGGTTAGGAGAGATGTTGAATGCGTTCTTTGGTTCTCGATTTTCAAGACATGGAACAAAACCAGCTGTTGCTCGTTGGCGGAAAAGGAATGAATCTAGGAGAATTAGCAAAAATCGAAGGAATACACGTACCGGAAGGATTTTGTGTTACAACCGCGGGATATCAAAAAGCCATCGAACAAAACGAAACCTATCATGATTTGCTGGGACAGCTAGCCATGCTAAAAGCAGAGGATCGGGAACGAATTGGTGAAGTCAGCAGGAAGATCAGGCAAATCATTATGGACGCAGAGATTCCTGCCGACGTCGTGAAAGCCGTAACTCATTATCTCTCTCGGTATGGCGAGGAACATGCTTATGCCGTGCGTTCCAGTGCGACAGCTGAAGATTTACCTCATGCCTCCTTTGCCGGTCAACAGGACACCTATTTAAATATCATCGGGACAGAGGCCGTCTTGCAGCATATCAGTAAATGCTGGGCATCCCTATTCACGGATCGCGCCGTGATCTACCGGATGCAAAATGGATTTGACCACAGTCAAGTTTATTTATCCGTGATCGTTCAAAGGATGGTTTTCCCGCAGGCTTCAGGGATACTATTCACGGCAGACCCGATGACATCCAATCGAAAGCTGCTCTCCATCGATGCCAGCTTTGGACTTGGAGAAGCGCTGGTCTCCGGTTTGGTATCTGCCGATTGCTACAAAGTACAGGATGAGGTCATCGTCGATAAGCGGATAGCCGCCAAAACATTGGCGATCTATGGACGACGGGAGGGCGGAACGGAGACCCAGTCGATTGCCCCCGATCAGCAAAAGATCCAAACCCTTACCGAACAACAAATTTTACGGCTGGCACGCATCGGAAGACAGATTGAAGCTTTTTTCGGCCGGCCGCAAGATATCGAATGGTGCCTGGCCGATGACGTGTTTTATATCGTTCAGAGCCGGCCGATCACGACGTTATACCCGATTCCTGAAGCGAGTGACCAAGAAAATCGCGTCTATATTTCTGTTGGTCATCAACAAATGATGACGGATCCCATGAAACCGCTGGGATTGTCTTTTTTCCTGCTAACGACTCCTGCACCCATGCGCAAAGCTGGCGGAAGATTGTTTGTTGATGTCACACATCATCTGGCATCGCCTAACAGCAGAGAATTTTTATTAAATAGCATGGAACAACACGATCCGCTCATGAAAGACGCACTTATGACCATCATTGATCGAGGAGATTTTATAAAATCGTTACCCGATGATAAAAAAGAAGCGAGTCCCGTTAAAAGCAGTAATGCTATGCCGCCTGCCGGTGCTCCCCCACAATTCGAAAACGAGCCGACAATCGTTAATGATCTGATTCAACGAAGTCAAACATCGATCGAAGAGTTAAAACATAACATCGAGACGAAATCTGGGACGGATTTATTTGATTTCATTGTGGAAGATATCCAGCAATTGAAGAAGATTCTGTTCGACCCGCAAAGTTCGGCTGTCTTTATGGCTGCCATGAATGCTTCATCATGGATCAATGAAAAAATGAACGAGTGGCTAGGTGAAAAAAACGCAGCAGACACGCTTTCTCAGTCTGTACCCCATAATATTACTTCGGAAATGGGTCTGGCGCTGCTCGATGTCGCAGATGCGATTCGTCCTTATCCGGAAGTCATTGATTATTTGCAGCAAGTCAAACACGATGACTTTTTGGATGAGCTGGTTACGTTTGATGGCGGGCGTGAAGCCCGAGACGCGATCCGTGATTTTCTCAACAAATACGGGATGCGATGTGCCGGAGAAATCGATATCACTAGAACACGTTGGAGCGAAAAACCCACAACGCTCATCCCGTTGATTATGGGTAACATCAAAAACTTTGAGCCTAATGCCAGCCATCGAAAGTTTGAGCAAGGACGACAGGAAGCGCTGAACAAAGAACAAGAACTACTGGAACGATTAAGCCGATTACCGGATGGTGAACAAAAAGCCGCAGAAACCAAACGAATGATCGACCTTATCCGGAATTTCATTGGTTATCGGGAGTATCCGAAATACGGCATGGTTAATCGCTACTTCGTCTATAAGCAGGCTTTACTGAAAGAAGCCGAACAACTCGTAGAAGCAGGCGTTTTTCATGACAGAGAAGATATATATTATCTCTCTTTTGAAGAACTTCACGAGGTCGCACGCACAAATAAACTGGATTACCGAATGATCAACAAACGAAAATACGAGTACAAATTATATAAAAAACTGACTCCTCCGCGTGTGATCACATCGGATGGCGAAATCATTGTTGGTGAGTACAAACGGGAAAATATTCCTGCTGAAGCCATTGTAGGGCTGCCAGTTTCTTCGGGCGTTATAGAGGGAAGAGCACGTGTCATCTTAAACATGGAAGACGCTGATCTGGAGGAAGGAGACATCTTAATCACTGCCTTTACGGACCCTAGCTGGACGCCATTGTTTGTATCCATTAAAGGATTGATCACCGAAGTGGGCGGACTGATGACCCACGGAGCCGTTATTGCGCGTGAATATGGATTGCCTGCCGTAGTCGGCGTCGAGAATGCAACCAAAAGGATCAAGGATGGGCAGCGCATTCGCGTGAATGGAACAGAGGGGTATGTGGAAATATTATAATAAATACCAACATGAAGCTGCGATTTTCGCGGCTTTTTCAATTATTGAACAACATCTAGGAAGCAGATGCCTTCCATGGATACAAATCGGCTGGGGTGATCAGCGGACTTAGGAAGCTTATTATACGTTACGGTTTATTCACGCAACTCTAAGGTTGCTTATTGTTGACAAGCAACCCTAGGGTTGCTTATAATCGGACTATGAAGTGGGACAAAGACGCAATATTCAAAGCACTTGGCGATCCAACTCGGCGGCTTATGTTAGACGAATTATCCGAACGCAATGAGCTGACGTTGTATGAACTTACGGTACGTCTCATCATGAAGCACAACCTTTCCATTTCACGGCAAGCGATAGCTAAACATCTTGCTGCATTGGAAGATGCCGGACTCGTCATAACCAAGCGTAAGGGGAAATATCGAGTCATTATCTTTAACAACGAACCACTGAAGAATTTGCTGAAAGGATGGATAGAGTAATTTTTAATTTTATAATGCTGGAGGAGGCCATAAAATCATGAAAATCATTGTAACCAGTATATTCGTGCAGGATCAAGACAGGGCGCTGGAGTTTTATTCAGAGAAGCTCGGATTTGTTAAAAAGGAGGATGTTCCTGTCGGAGAATTCAGGTGGATAACGCTTGTTTCGCCCGATGTTCAAGACGGTACCGAGCTTTTGCTCGAACCGAACGAGCATCCTGCCGCAAAGGAGTATCAAAAGAAGATCTTTGCCGAAGGCATCCCGGCAACCATGTTTGGCGTTGAAGATATTCGCAAAGAGTACGAGCGGTTAAGGGAAAAAGGCGTGAAGTTTACGATGGAACCGACAAAAATGGGCGAACTCACAATAGCTGTCTTTGACGATACCTGCGGGAACCTTATTCAGATCGTGCAGAAGTAATTTACGGATTTGTTAGATAACCCTGACTCTTATGAATCATGTAGGACAACAAGTAAATGAAGACGATAAAAGCCGCATCGTATGCGGCTTTTATTTATATGCATGCAAATTGCTGCCGTGCTCAAGTCTCAAACAGGACTTCTCCTGTACGGGAAACATCAAACCCCGGAATCGAACGCAGCTCCTTTTGGAAGGTGTCCGATTGCAGAATTTGCAAAAGGGCGGGAATCCAAGTCTGACTCCACGTGGTTTTAAGTATCACAAGATCATAACGCTCCTGAATCAAAGGAATAAAATCAATTTGACCGATTATTGAGGCAGCTTTCTCAATGCCAACGCCAACATCGGCTTCACCGGTAGCAACTTTCGTCGCCACACCGAGATGATTGGTCTGTATATGATCATAGCCTGAAAGCTGCTCCGGATTGATTCCGTGAAGGCGGAGCTGTTCGTCGAGCAATACGCGGGCGCCTGATCCCTTCTCGCGATTCACGAATCGCAGCCCGGAACGGTCTAAATCAGACCACCCTTTAAGGCCGAAGGGGTTCCCCGGCTGGACATATAACCCTGCGTTTCTGGAAAGAAGATTGACGACCACGTAGGAAGAACCAACGAGAAGCTTTCGAATATACGGAAGATTGTACTCTCCTGTATCTCCGTCCAAGAGGTGCGTGCTGACGATATCCGACTCGCCTCTGTACATAGAAATTAAGCTGTCGAGGCTGCCGACAAATGAACGCAAGGGCCGAATGGCGGGAATTGTTAGTTCCATATGTTTGGCCAAAATGTCTAGGCTAATGTCATGTCCGGTAATGACGATCGGACGATTCCCACTGGTGAAAGTAGGCGGTTGGATAGGTGAAGGCGAAAGCGCCTCAACAGGTTGGTTGGATGCCGGAACCGTTCTCGTCCTTTGTTTGTAGGCCTCCAGGTCAGCAGCATCCACCCGCATTTGTTTGCCGACCCGATAAGAGGGCAGCTCCCCTTTTTTGATCAGATCATACACGGTAAGTTTGGATATTTTTAAGAGCTTGGCAATTTCCTCCGTTGTATAAGACATGTCATTGGACATATCATGTTCCTCCCGGTTAACTGTATAAATGGTTTAACATTTGAGGCTAATTATAACACAATTGAATGAATTCAAACGATTCTCCTGATTTCTCCCCTCTCCGGATTATATGTATATCATTAAATTAGATATAAATAGATATATTTGGTTTACAAAGAATTGCGCATGAAAGTATAATGTTTATGCTTGATTATAACTAAATATAGTTTTTTGGAGGGGGACCCATGATTAAACCAGCAAAGATTAGCGTGGTTTTATCTCTTGTATTATCCATGATATTAGTAATGGCGGGTTGCGGCACGGCAGCAAAAGATCATACCGCTTCTCAAGCTGCGGATAAGAATACGCAAACTTCGGCAGCAGCGGAAACGGTTGAATTGACCGTATCTGCGGCAGCAAGCATGACAGAAGCTCTAGAGGAAATCCAGGAAGATTATAAAACGAAGTATCCAAATATCACATTAAATTTTAACTTTGGCGCATCGGGCGCATTGCAGCAGCAGATTGAGCAGGGAGCACCAGCCGACTTGTTCCTGTCAGCCGCAGCCAAGAACATGGAAGCGCTCGTGGAAAAACAAATGATAGATGCAAATCAACAAAAAAATGTTCTTAGCAACGAGTTGGTGGTTGTCGTGTCTGCGGATGGACAAGTACCGGTTGCAGGCTTTGCCGACTTGTCCAAGTCTGATATAAAGAACATTGCCATTGGCATTCCTGAAAGTGTGCCTGCGGGAAGTTACGCTAAAGAGGCCCTTACAAAAACGAACTTCTGGGATTCGCTCCAATCCAAGATCGTACAAGGTAAAGACGTACGTCAAGTTCTTCAATATGTAGCAACGGGTAATGCAGATGTCGGGTTTGTGTATAAAACGGACGCATTAACCTCTGACAAAGTGAAGGTTGCTTTTGCTGTGGATCCCGCAACATACACGCCTGTTGAATATCCGATTGGAATCGTAAAGGCAACAAAACATCGAAAAGAGGCTGAGAATTTCTACGCTTATTTGCAGACTCAAGAAGCGCTGGACGTCTTTGAGAAGTACGGATTCTCCGTTCTGAATTGATTGGGGCCAATATGAATTGGAACGAATTCTGGTTACCGATTAAACTGTCACTACAGGTTTCCGTACTGTCCAGCCTAACGGTTGTCCTGCTTGGAGTGGCTGCTGCCTGGTGGATGTCACGCAAATCTTTTAAAGGCAAAACGATTCTTGAGACCGCCTTTATGCTCCCGTTAGTTCTTCCGCCAACCGTGGTTGGTTTTGTACTATTAGTCATACTTGGTCGAAAAAGCTGGTTTGGACAATGGATAGAATGGCTCTTTGCCGCGCCCGTCATTTTTACTTGGTGGGCTGCCGTGATCGCTTCGGTCGTCGTAGCCTTTCCGCTGGTCTACCAAACGATGAAGGTAGGGTTTTCTTCTGTCCATCGGGAAGTCGAGGAAGCAGCTCGATCAAACGGAGCTAACGAATGGCAGGTCTTCAGGTATATAACGCTTCCTTTGACTTATCGCTCGTTGGTAACTGCCTATATTCTTGGATTTGCTCGTGGACTTGGTGAATTCGGAGCAACGTTAATGATAGCCGGCAATATTCCGGGCAAAACACAGACCATTCCTACGGCCATATTCGTTGCGGTTGATGCGGGCAATACGACGATGGCATGGGCCTGGACAGGTTCCATGATCATGATTTCCTTTATAATGTTGCTTCTTACAAGGCGAAGTGATCAATAAAAGTCGCTAAATACAGCGGCTTTTTTTCATGTTTCGGAACTTCATGATATTGATTTATTTTAAAAAAAGGGTAATCATTAGTTACAGCACATTATTTTACCATCACATTCCAGTAAAAAGTGCTGATTACGCGCAAACCGAAAGGAGGATTGTGATTAGCTGTCGTCAGCTATAATTCCTGCTTCATATCAACCCCAGTGAGACTCATGTCAAAGGAGGTATCTTAATGTTTCAGGAGCGCTTTGCTCTCAGCGGTAAGAACTTAAAGATTTTTACATCGTTCGTTCTCGCCATTATTTTACTTATCATGCCGGTCCTGCCGGCTGCAGCTGCATCACCAGGCAAAACCGTGAATGCTTCGGCTAAGCTGGCCTATAATCTTAAAGGGCTTAAGCACAATGTGGCCGTTCAAAAAGCATATATTGCAGACAAGTATATTTATGTTACACAGCGGTCTAAGGGTACATGCTATCTTTCCAGGCTGCTTATTAGCGGGAAAGACGCGAAGTACGTAGACGAAATGACCGTCACCAATACCGGCCATTGTCAAACGCTTGATATGTATACGTACAAAGGGGAACATTATTTCTACTTCAGTTCCAAAGCCGATTCTTCTACCAAGCAATTCTGGTCCCTCCAAGTGGCAAGACTAAAATATAAGGCGGGATCAAAGGTCGATTATACGAAGCTAGACCGGTTCGTCTATATGAATTATGCCAACAAGACCGGCAAACGATTAGGCACAACCTATAGGGTTGACGGCGGCGGCAACAGCAAATATACGTTCTTCCGCGTACAAACCAAGGAAAAGACCGTCACCTGGTCCATATACAGCACAGCGGCCCTGAACAAGCTTCTGGACAGCAAAAAGCAGGTTCGAATGGATAGTGCCGCAGCGGTAAAAGCGAGCATAGCGAGTTTCACTCAATCCGGCAATCGTATTATTAGACCGAATGGATCGTTTCAAGGTGCAGATATGCTGGGGAGCTCCAAAATTTACACTTCGGGAGGCGCCGAAGGCCAAACCCCGCAGATCGCCATGATGACCAGCTCGGGCGCCTACAAGAGCCTCGTGAAAATTACGAATGTGGGAAAGCATGAAATCGAGGGCGTTCAGACCAAGAACGGGAAGGTTTACTTTACGATCGTGACGGATCCCAAGAACAAGAAAAACACGCAGAAAATTTACTATGTGCCGGATACGATTTTTTAAATATTTTACGAAAAAGTCGCCATGTAATGGCGGCTTTTTTCGAGATTGTAACTAGTATGTCCAATCCCCAGCAAGTGTAAATCGTTTCTTATCACGTCTTAATATCAGAGAACAATGTGAGATTGTGTGTTTTTGTGGTATTCTGTACTAGTAATTCAAACGCGGTAATCGTTTATTGGAGGAATATTCAATGCTTGCACATGATCGGCATCAACAAATCATGAAACTGCTTCACGAAATCCAATCGGTCAAGACAACGGATTTAATCGCGCAATTCGGAGTTTCTTTCGAGACGATTCGAAGAGACCTGGAATATCTGGAACAAGAGGGCTTTTTAAAAAGGGTTCATGGCGGGGCAACCTTGCCGGCAGCGGACTATCAGAAAGAACTGCCTTTTACCGTGCGGGAAATGAAGAGGCTTCAAGAGAAACGGGAGTTGGCCCAGATTGCCCTCCGCTACGTGGAAGAAGGGCAATCCTTGTTCATGGATGTAAGCACCACCAATACCGAATTCGCCAAGGCCTTGATGACGCGCTTTGATCGATTGACGATACTGACCAATTCCTTTCAGATCGCATCGATACTTATGGAGAAACCTCATTTCACGATCATCTTTGTCGGTGGGGTGGTCCGTAACTCGGAACATTGCGTGGTCGGCGATTTTGCCGAATCCTTTGTCACTCAGTTTCATGCCGACCTTTTCTTTATGAGCGTGAGCGGCATATCCCTGACCGAAGGCTTGACGGATTATGGGTTAAGCGAGATTCAATTGAAGAAGAAAATGCTGGCCCGGGCACACAAGGTCATCGTGCTTGCAGACAGCAGTAAGTTTAACGCGGTTTCGCTTACACCGGTCTGCGGATTGGATCAGATTGAACGGATTGTGACGGACTCCGGGCTAGGGCATGATGTCCTTGAACAATATCGGGAGGCAGGGGTCAACATCGATTGCTAATAATTTCAAAGGAACAAGAAGAGCCTTTCGACGAGGTTCTTTTTTTTGCTCATCATATCAATTGACAGTAAGAATTCCCCATGATACGATCAATCTCGAGTTGTATAAATGTGTGTTTATAAGTATATTATTGTGTAACATAGTGTTTTCGAGGGGGTGCAATAATTTCAATTGCAGTTTTATTGGTTCTAGGCTCTGGCATGGCGCATGCGGTATGGAATATGTTGGCAAAGTCGAGTGGGAATAAGCAGTTGTTTTTATTTATGATTTATATCCCCACCACGCTTATGCTGCTCCCTGGCCTTATGATCGAAATCGTTACAGCGAATCCACCCATGTCGGCTTACCTTTTGTTATTCCTGTCCGTGTTCATTCAAGGAGGATATGCCTATTTCTTGTCCAAGTCCTTAACCTATGGCGACCTATCCCAGGTCTACCCGATGATGAGAGGCATTTCCACTTTCTTGTTGCCTCTTTGCGGAGTCATTCTCCTGAACGAGCGATTATCCGTCTGGGGATGGCTGGGACTCGGATTGATTGCATTTGGCTTCTTTCTATCCAGCGGCATCTTTATGAGGAAGCAAAGAATTCATACCCCTCACAGGGTTCTTTTCTATACTGCAGCCGTGGGGCTTTGCACGATGGCGTACGTGATGGTAGACAAAGTGAATCTGCAGCATTTTTCGCCAACGCTGCTTTTGGAAATATCCAATATCGGATTTATGCTGGGGCTGGCCCCGTTTATCCGTTTTGGCGAAATCCGCTGGGTAAGAGAGATAAGAGAACATGGAAAATGGCTTGCAGTTGGCGCGATCCTTTCTCCAGGCTCATATTTGTTGTTCTTGTTTGCCATGAGTATGTCCCCATTAATATACATAGCGCCTCTTCGGGAAATTGGAACCGTATTCGGCACCTTGCTGGGCGTATTGCTGCTGAAGGAAGGTCAAGGAGGGCGGCGGATCGTATCGGCCGGCATTATCTTTATCGGAATCTTACTCGTAGGCATGCTGGGCATATGATTAGTTAGACGGCATTTTACCGTTGCGTTGACCACGGGGATAACGCGTCGGCCATATTCGACATCATTTAGAAGGAGGATTGAGTAGTTTGAACAAGCGAAATCAAGATGGAGAAAACCGGAAGGGGGACGTACTGCTCCGATTTCAGGTTATCACCGATACGCACGTGAAGGCGGACCCCGGACATACCTACAATTGTAATTTGGCGAGGGCACTAGAAGATATTAAACGAATGGCGCCGGACAGTGACGGCATTATGCACGCAGGCGATTTAACCGACCAGGGGAGTACGGAGGAATATGCGGAGTTTCGCAGAATATGGCGGGAGCATGGCGCAGGATTGCCGGTCAGTTATTTTGCTGCAGGCAATCACGATGTCGGTCTGGGGCATTGGCCCTCACGTTTGGGAGCTTATCTGGATGCCACGGGGATGAGGGGACCCTATCACGATCATTGGGTTAACGGGTACCACTTTATCTTCCTCGGAACCGAGGAGGGGCTGGAACTGTTTGCTTCCTTGTCCGAAACTCAGCTGACATGGCTCGATACTAAGCTAACCGAGAGCAAGAATCCGGTTCAACCGGCTTTCGTCTTCCTGCATCAGCCGCTCAAAGACACGGTTGCAGGATCTTATGAGTCGCAGCGATGGTACGGCGTTGCTCAGGACGAAGCGCTCAAGAAAGTTCTGGCTAAACACCGGCATGCCATCCTGTTCACGGGCCATACTCACTGGGAGCTGGAGGCTCAGCATACGATGTTCGATGGACAGGAACGACTGCCTTATATGTTTAACGGATCCTCTGTCGCGTACCTATGGACGGATAAAGACGAACATAAAGATGGGAGTCAAGGGCTGTTCGTCGAGGTTTATGCAGATCGTGTAATCGTCAAAGGCCGGGATTTCGCTGCAGGCAAGTGGCTGGAGAATGTCCGGTTTGAATGTAACATCCCTGAGCAATCCGAATAATTGGAAACGCCTACAACAGAACCCTCCATTCAACGACATCGGTTCATTATGATTGAACTGGGCTGTCGGGTAAATGGAGGGTTTTTCCGTCTCCGCTGCAGGATTACCAAATGAATATAATTGTTTTCACAGGAAAAAGATACTACAATTGGATCAAGGCTTACATACCAGTGTTTAGATTTTACTCTTGTTCAAATTGACAGCTAAGAGAGTAACAGAGGGGGAAACTTGGAATGAAAAACAATGAACTAAAGAGGGGGCTCGAAGCTCGCCACATTCAGATGATTGCTTTGGGCGGCACCATCGGTGTCGGGTTATTTATGGGTTCGGCAAGCACGATCAAATGGACAGGTCCATCGGTGATGCTTGCGTATGCTATTGTAGGGATTTTTATTTTCTTCATCATGCGCGCAATGGGGGAAATGCAGTACATAGAACCGAGCACGGGATCGTTTGCGACCTTTGGCCATAAGTACATTCATCCCTTGGCGGGGTATGTGACGGCCTGGAGCAACTGGTTCCAATGGGTGATCGTCGGGATGGCGGAGATCATTGCCGTTGGGACGTATATGAAGTACTGGTTTCCGGATTTGCCCGCTTGGATACCAGGGCTCGTCGCCATGGCGATTCTCGGTGCAGCCAACCTGTTCTCCGTGAAATCGTTTGGTGAATTCGAGTTTTGGTTTGCCATGATTAAAATCGTAACCATCGTCTTGATGATTGTTGCCGGGTTTGGTCTGATTTTGTTCGGATTAGGCAATGGCGGAAATGCGATCGGATTTTCTAACTTGTGGCAGCATGGGGGCTTTTTTACCGGCGGCTGGTCAGGCTTTTTCTTTGCTCTCTCGTTAGTGATCGGGGCCTATCAAGGCGTCGAGCTGATAGGGATTACGGCAGGTGAAGCCAAAAACCCGCAAAAAACGTTAATGAGCGCGACGCAAAGCATTATCTGGCGCATTTTGATCTTCTATATCGGCGCGATTTTTGTGATTGTTACGGTCTACCCTTGGAATCAGCTGCAAGCCCTCGGTAGTCCGTTCGTTGCCACGTTTGCGAAAGTCGGCATTACTGCTGCAGCCGGAATCATCAACTTTGTTGTCATCACCGCTGCCATGTCAGGCTGCAACAGCGGGATATTTAGCGCAGGCCGCATGCTTTATACATTAGGGGTCAATGGACAGGCACCGAAAATATTTACGAAACTGTCCCGTAACGGCGTGCCCCTGCTGGGAACGATCGGCGTACTCGCGGGGTTGGGCCTTGGGGTGTTTTTAAGTTATATCGCACCGGAAAATCTGTTTGTGCATGTGTACAGCGCCAGCGTGCTTCCCGGCATGGTGCCATGGTTCGTCATTTTGATCAGTCAAATCAATTTCAGAAGAACCAAGGGGAGTGCATTGGATGATCATCCGTTCAAAATGCCTTTCGCCCCGGTGACCAACTATGTGACGATTGCCTTTTTGCTTATGGTGCTGGTCGGTATGTGGATCAACGATGAAACTCGGATTTCCCTGATTACAGGCATTGTTTTCTTGGGTATTGTCGTGATCAGTTATTATGCCTCCGGGGTTAACAAGGCACAAAAAAACCATGAGTCAAGCAATAAATGAATTGGCAAAACATCCAATAATGAAATTAATAAACATCCCATTCTCACCAAAGTGGAAATGGGATGTTTTCATTTTGAGGTACGAGCTCGAGTGATTTTATGTAGGATTCAAACAGGATAACCAATCTATACGTCGAAATTGAAAAGGTAAATGTTTGTCTTCCGGTATCGGACCTCATGGATAGGAACACGACGCTGAACAACTCATGATTGATATAAACGAAGGAGGGATTCTATATGCCATATGGGCCTGACCCTAACGCAATCTACCCGAATGAGGCGATTAAAAGTATTTGCTATATTAAAAACGTAGTGACACGTCCCAATATTATTGTCGGCGACTATACCTATTATGACGATCTAAACGGTGCCGAAAAATTCGAAGAGCATGTCACGCATCACTATGAATTTATTGGAGACAAGCTGATTATCGGGAAGTTTTGCGCAATCGCAATGGGGATTGAATTCGTCATGAATGGCGCCAACCACAGAATGGGCAGT
Source organism: Bacillus sp. FSL K6-6540 (assembly GCF_038007545.1). Taxonomy (NCBI): domain Bacteria; kingdom Bacillati; phylum Bacillota; class Bacilli; order Caryophanales; family Bacillaceae; genus Bacillus; species Bacillus sp. FSL K6-6540. Next base: position 4,023,331 of record NZ_JBBOXH010000001.1, on the reverse strand, counting down.
GTTACTACCTATCCGTTTAACATCATGGGCAACGGTTGGGAGAAATCGACTCCGGCACTGGCCGACTTACCCCTTAAAGGCGACACCGTCATTGGCAACGATGTCTGGATTGGTCAAAACGTGACCGTAATGCCCGGTGTACACATCGGCGACGGGGCTATCATAGCGGCCAATTCGGTTGTTGTAAAAGATGTTCCCCCTTATCATATTGCAGGCGGGAACCCTTCCAGGGTTATTAAGAAAAGATTTGATGACGAACTCATCGACCATCTCCTTGCCATTAAATGGTGGGATTGGCCTGCTCGGAAAATTTTTGACCATCTTGAAACGTTATGCAGCGGAGATCTGACTAAAATCAAGGAAATATAAATTGCTCATTATAGCATCTCATGGGTGAATCTACTTATTGAGCGGCTTTGCAGAACACCAGGGCACCGTCAATATGATCCTCTGCATAAAAATTGGAACCTTACATCATAATAATACAGCCTTTTTTATTCCAAACCATTCAGAGGAGCAGATACGTGTGAAAAGCAAATGGTTGCTAGCGTTAACCCTAGCGTTCGTAATTAGCATGACTCAGGCCGTAGCGCCCGTGCAAGCCATGGTGGGCGAGAAGAAGAATCCGGATTGCATAAGTCCCAAAGTAGTCCAATTGAAAGGCGAAATGGAGAAGGTTTGGATCGACCATACGATATGGACAAGAAGCTATATCGTGAGTGCCATATCTAATCGTCCTGATCAGAAGGACGTTCTGGACCGGCTTTTGCGAAACCAGCAGGACATTGGCAACGTGATCAAACCTTACTATGGGGAAGCCGCCGGGAATAAGCTTGCCGATCTAATGAGAGAACATATTCTGATTGCAGTGAAAATCGTGGCTGCGGCCAAGGCCGGCAAACAGTCGGAAGTGGACAAATTAGAGGCGGATTGGCACAGAAACGCTGACGATATATCAAAATTTTTAAGCGCAGCGAATCCGAACTGGCAGTTTAAAGAGCTCCAGGATATGTTATATACGCATCTCCAATTGATTACGGAAATCGTCGTTAGCTGTATCAAGGGAGATTGGAAAGCGGATATTGCTGCAACCGACAAAAACGAGATCCATATGATTCATTTAGCGGATATTCTGACAGAAGGCATTGTCAAGCAATTCCCTGAGAAATTCTAAGGATTACTCGTGTGTCAGAATCGCGCTAAAGAAGAACTTACAATTACAATAGCCGCATCTTTGCGGCTTTTTGTAATTGCCAAAGCAGGAGCTTATGAACATTAACGGTAACAAGAGATATGATCCATTAGCCGTTATTCGCTTTCCGCAAGAGGGAACCCAAAACATGATCGTATACATCCCTCTCCCAACGGGTAATAACTAACAGCACAGCAAAAACGTGACGATCAGTGGGAAAGGGGCTTGAAACGAATGAAACGCAAACTATTGATAACCGGAGCGGCAGGCACCATAGGGAACGTAATTTACAAGGGACTGCAAAAAGACAGCCGGTATGACATCATCGGTGCGGATATAGAGGCGGACGATAGGCAGGGTATCGTGCAGTTGGACATCGTGGACGAGGCGCGGCTGGCAGAGCTTACGCAAGGAGTCGATACGGTGCTCCATTTTGCCTGGATTAAGGACAACGGGGATTTCCTCGGTAAGGTACTGGAGGGAAATGTGACCGGCGCGTACAAGTTGTTTGAGGCTGCCGTGCAGAATGGCGTTCGCCGTATGATATTTGCCAGCTCCAATCATGCGACCGGTTATTACAAGGTTTACGAAAAGGTAGAGCCAGACGATCCGTACCGCCCGGATAGCTTTTACGGACTCAGCAAATGCTATATCGAACTGCTGGGCCGGCTTTATTCAGATCAGGGCAAGATCTCTTCGATTAATATTCGAATCGGCAACTTCCCTGGAGATGATCGACCTCATTCAGAGCGCGCCGGGCATATCTGGATATCGGAACGCGATATGCTTCAACTGATCGTTTGCTGCATTGAAGCAGATGACAAACTAACGTATTTGAACTTGTACGGCACTTCCGCCAATACGGATAACTATTATAACATCGATTATCTGGAAGAATTGATCGGATACAAACCTCAGGACGACGCAGCAAAGCTGCTTGAGTTAGCCAAGGCGGCGGGAAGCAAAGTACGTCAGGACGAGACGGTCTATCAGGGAGGCCAGCAACAATAACAGCTTCGAATAGGCACCTGTAAACTGCGTATCCGTAGATCGGTGGTGGCTGAAAGAGATATGCATCCGTACGGCGGCGATGAGGGTACGATGAACGATGAGAGAGTTGTCTTCTGAAAGTCGCGTTAATAATGCGGCTTTTTTTATCGTTCGTGTCATTCCCACTTGACGTACGTTTCGATTATTTGATCAGCTGCCCCGGCCGCACATACGCCGATTAAAGGCTTCTATCTAACAAGGTACCCACTTGTTTGGCCATGACTTGCGGCGAGTAAGGCATTCCGTTTCGGATCCACCATTCAATGACCCCGACATAAGCAGTCCCGGCATATTGCAGCATCACATCTTCGTGTAATTCGGCGTTTTTTCCGCTTTCTTTGTCGATCTCACCTTTGAATCCTTCCATGAAAGACGTAAGCAGCCGCGTTCTGAAAGAGGAAGGGGCGCCTTTGGACGCTAACATGGTTGAAAAAAGCACATAATTCTTTTCAAAATATTCGAAATACGGCACGAGAGCATCCGCCCATTCCATTTCACACGCCCAAGTATCCATCTCTTTTAATTCCTGAATGTGTGCCTCCATGATTTGATTCAATAAATCATACTTGTCCTGATAATGCAGATAAATCGTGCCGCGATTCAAATTTGCCTGGTCTGCGATGTCTTGAATGGTTATGTCATCGAAGTTTTTGTCGGCCATCAATTCAATGACGGCTTTTCTTAAGGCTTCTTGCGTTTTTAGGATTCTACGATCCACTTTTGCCATCTTGGATTAACCCCCTGACCTTCCTAACATAATGAACACTTTTGATGATCTTGTTGATATCTCAACAAATCGCGCTGATTTAACCATTGAACTTCAACTTCTAGCTCCTATAATAATAGACATGAGTTGATTAAACAACTTAATTTGTTTAGTCGCTTTCTGTGGATTGGGACGGCTAAGGAATTGCCTGTTTTACGCCCACTCAACTATTTTCTAAAAGGGACTAGTTGAGAAAATTGATACTACCTGGAGGTTATACACGATGAAAGCTAATGCACGTGCTGTATTCGGTCCGGAAGGTCCGTTCCAACTAACAACAATTGAGCGCAGGGATCTTAAGCCGCATGATGTGCTCATTGAAATCAAATATGCAGGGATTTGCCACTCGGATATCCATACCGCTCGCGGCGATTGGGGGCCGGTCCAATATCCTCTCGTACCAGGACATGAAATCGCCGGCATTGTCGCCCGGGTTGGCTCGAATGTCACAAAGTACACGGTTGGTGACCGAGTAGGCGTCGGCTGCATGGTTGATTCCTGCGGAGAGTGCGAGAGCTGCCGCAGAGGAGAGGAGCAATATTGTCTGAAAGGACATACGGGTACTTACGCAGCTACCGACAAATATGGTCAATATACACAAGGAGGCTATTCCTCCCATATCGTCGTTACGGAGGATTTCGTCGTACGCATTCCCGACGGCATTGCCCTTGATGCCGCTGCACCGCTCTTATGTGCCGGAATCACAACCTATTCGCCGCTTCGCCATTGGGGTGCCGCTCCTGGCAAGAAGATCGCAGTTGTTGGACTTGGCGGGCTCGGCCACATGGCTGTAAAGCTGGCTCATGCCATGGGAGCCGATGTCACGGTTTTATCACAGACCTTGAAGAAGAAAGAAGACGGTTTGAAGTTAGGCGCAGACCATTATTATGCTACCAACGATCCGGAGACATTTAACAAGTTGGCCGGCACGTTTGATCTCATCGTGAATACGGTGAGCGCGAAGATTGATTTGAATGCTTATCTCTCGCTGCTGGCAGTGGACGGTACCTTGGTCAACGTCGGTGCACCGCCGGAGGCATTGCCTGTTCAAGTATTTTCGCTAATCCCGCATCGTCGGTCGTTTGCTGGATCGGCAATCGGCGGCATTCGAGAAACGCAGGAAATGCTGGATTTCTGCGCTGAACACCACATAACGCCTGAGATCGAGGTCATCTCCGCAAGTCGGATTGATGAGGCTTGGGAACGCGTGCTGGCTTCGGACGTCCGGTATCGATTTGTCATTGATATCAGCACGATGGAGAACGAATAAGAATTCATTGCATCCCCGAATCATGAAGGGCACGCCGAGTGGTGTGCCCTTTAGTTAAATGAGGAACCGGTCGAACGAACGGCTACCTGAGCAATCGTCTTAAGCAGATGCGTTATTTTATAAGAAAACATCTCATCAGTCATAGGAGTTAGAGAAATGAACTATAAAGCTCAACAAAGTTCTCTCGGTTTTGCCCTAATCTTGGCGACATTTTCGGCATTGGGGCCGTTTACGGTCGATATGTACCTGGCATCGCTTCCGCAAATCGCTGTATTTTTTGGAACAAGCGCAGCTGCGGTTCAAGCGAGTTTAACCACCAGCCTGTTAGGATTAGGATTGGGACAGTTGATCATGGGGCCATTAAGCGACATGTATGGAAGGCGTCCGCCTTTGCTGACTTCCATGATCTTGTACATTCTGTCCTCGATTGGATGCGCTTTTGCGCCAAGCATCGAGTGGTTCATATGTTTGAGATTCATGCAAGGGGTTGCAGCGTCGGCAGGACTCGTGATTTCGCGAGCGATCGTCCGAGATCGGTTCCATGGTGTTGAAATGACGAAGTTTATCGCACTCTTAACCATGATCAGCAATGTGGCACCGTTAATTTCGCCAACGCTTGGAAGCGCGGTTATGTCATACAGCTCGTGGGGAAGTGTATTTCTGTTCTTGGGGGCGCTAGGCATAGCACTGACCGCGATAACCTTAGGAGGGTTAAAGGAAAGCTTACCTGTACAGCAGCGTGTACCAAGCAGTTTCAGCACGTTGATAAAAAATTATAACAGCTTGTTCCGAGAGCGGTCGTTTATGGGATATGCACTAGTTAACGGCATACTGTTCGCAGGCGTCTTCGCCTATGTGGCGGGTACCCCGTTTATTTATCAGAATATGTACGGCGTGTCGCCGCAAATGTTCTCGATCCTCTTTGCGTTGAATGGCCTTGCGATCATTGCGGGATCTCAATTCGTCAAATTGTTTGCAGGCCGGGTACCGGAAAGCCGGCTATTCAGGATCGGATTAATCATTGCGTTCATATCTTCTGCAGCGGTCTTGTTCGTCGTATTGGTACATGGCGCATTGTCTGCCATGTTTATCTCGATTTTCTTATTCGCTTTTTCCATTGGGATCATTGGGCCAATCTCTTTTACGCTAGCTATGGAGTCGCAGGGGCATATTGCAGGCAGCGCTTCCGCCGTGCTCGGCTCCTTACAATTCGCGTTAGGCGCCGTTACGTCTCCGCTTGTGGGAATTGCGGGCGAAAATTCCGCGATTCCTTTCGGAGTTGTCATCTTTTCCACCAGTGTATTATCTATTGCTGCCTATCTCATCCTGATTCAAGGGGGACAAAGATTAGCCGGCGGTAAAACCAGCTCTGGATCCAGCATGTAAATTTATAGGTAAACGATTTAATAAGGCAGCTGATGCAGCTGCCTTTTCTTCACTCGTATGATGTTGAACTTGTGGCATTATGGGTTGTTAACCATCGATTGGCTATTCTTAGCGTAACGAGCATAGACGTTATAATAGCAAGCCACATGCACGAAGTTGACAAGCGACCATACAACGAGCCATATGATAGGTGACGACAGGGTAGTCCAAAGACCGGACCATGGCAGCACGCGCCCTCCGCCGATAAACGTCAGCAAAGGGGGGAGAGACAAGAGGATAAGGAACGGAATCAGCCTAATGACCGATATGAGAATGAACATGGCGATTGTAAGGCGTTTTTTCTTCCGACGAATACGAATAGAAGCATAGGCGCCCCATACAAGCGTTGCGAGAATCAACGCCATCATGATCATAGACATGTTTCGATCGTTAAGAAAAGAGATGTTGGGATGTTCTCCCCTCATCATAGCCGCGACCCCATCGATGATTCCCGAGTAATTCACAAATGCGTTCAATCCCGAATTAAACATCACCGCGATCCCCATCTGCTCGTCCAAATAAACCGTTTCTTCCGACTTGTACGTCCAGAAAATGCCGCTGTGGGAGATCGTTCGGCCGCGCGATGGGTCTTGGTCTGCGAGCCAACCCATGCCGTACGGCGAAGCGTCTCCGGCTGAATGAAATTGATTCATCAACGCCGGGGGAAGAAGGTCGCCGCTATATTGGGCAATCATCCACTTGGACATATCTTCCGCGGTTGAAACGATCCCTGCGGGACCGTCAATAAACCACAGCGGCTCTGAGCGACTCACGGAGCGGCCAAGAATCGAGTAATGACCCGGCGGTATAGCTTCATTCGCGTTGATTTGATGCGTCGTGCTGACACTGTAGGTAATGTTCATACCCAGGGGTTTAAAAATATGACGATTCAGGTAATCCGAAAACCGCTCTCCACTGATGCTTTCCACGAGGTTCGCCAACAGCACGTAATTGGGATTGTGGTAGCTGTAAGTTGTTCCGGGTTTATGGGCGAGTTCAACCTCGTTTAATAACCGGTTCGCCTCGTGCAGTGCTTGGAATTGCGGAGTCCTCGTCATATCGGGATTGGAGCCATCCGTCAGGCCGCTGGTCTGATTCAATAAATGCCGGACCGTTATGTCATGAACTCGAGGATCCTGAGGAGTCAGTTCGGGAAAATAGGAAACGTAAGCCTCATCCAGATCAATCCGGCCTTTATCCACCAACTGCAGAACGGCTAATGCGGTAAAGGACTTGCTAAGAGAAGCAATGGGTAGAGGGGTTTCGTCCGTTATGCTTTGGTTTTCACCAAACGTACCATAACCTTTGGCATAGAAGGTCTTATCGTTTAAGGAGATTGACAAGGACGCACCTTCGATATGGTTGGCCTTCATGCTCCGGCTCATGTATTCGTCAATGTCCCGCCAAAGTTCCGTGCGGTCCCCGTCCCCCAATGCAGATACGGACTCCGCCATCACGGTCCAAGATAGCACCAGGCAGGTAATTATGGTAAACATTCTTTGTATTGTTTTCGGCATCATAGCACTCCTTCAATCAAGATAAGGATATGCTATCGGATAATTTTCAACTATTTATCAACTACGATCCAAAACTTGCGGTAACGCACCCGCCGCCTTGAGGTCCGTTTTCGACCTGCAAGCTCCCGCCATGTATTTCGCAAAGCACCTTGCAAACATACAGTCCTAGCCCACGATGTTCGGTTGCATCCCACATATCCCCGCGGTAAAAAGGAAGAGCAGCCTTGTTTAGGGCTTCGTTCGAGAAACCGGGTCCGTCGTCCGTGACGGCAATATCCATAGAGGCTTCCCGAATGATAAAACGAGCGTTCACCTGACTGGTTGCGTAACGCGCCGCATTGGCTACCAGGTTCTCGAATACTTGCATGACGACATGGGCATCCAGGCTGATTTCAGAATCAGCGTTATCAATGGAAGAGGCAAAGTTTATGCCGAATTGACTAGCGATTTGATTGGCACTGTCGTTCAGCAAAGCCGTGAAAGGGATGATATCCACGGGATCGCGATGCACCGGGGTATCCTCCAGCTTCTGAATCGAGCTCATGGCCTCCGCATAGTTCTCCAGGCGAACGATGTGAAGGTTCATGGTATGGATCAGGTCCAGAATCTTCTCTTCCGACAATTTCTTCCCGGGAACATAGGTGGCGAGAAACTCGGCGTATCCTTTCAGCACAGACAGCGGCGTCCTCAGGTCATGGGCAAAAATTGCATTGAGCTGCTTGCGCTCCTCAACCGAACGCCAGAGCGCCTTTAAATTGATTTCCAATTGTGAGCGCATGTTTTCAAATACGGCGATGAGCTCGCCCATCTCGTCCCGGCTGTCATAGGAGATGCTGAAGCCTAGATCGTTGGCCGAGATCTTCTTGGATGCTTGCATCAGAATCGTCAGCGGTCGTTTTAATTTCCATCTGTAAAATAGAACGGCCATGGCGACTATTCCTGCGGCTACCGTCAACAGCACCGCCGCGACGAGGGAGGGCAGCAACCAATCGGCCTCTCCAAAACGCTCCCGCAGGATCTCCGCCCAGGCAAATTCCAAAGTGATCATGGCCAGTACGGCCAAAAGCGTGAGAATGCATAACAGGATGAACGATTGCAGCAAATTAAGTCTTTCTAGCAGCAGCCTATTTACGAGTTTAGCCATTTGTATCCTACTCCCCACACCGTCTCGATTCGATCGCTGCAGCCGTATTCCTTGAATTTGTTGCGAATTCGCCGAATATGCTCGGCGATGACGCTGCTATCGCCTTCTTCGTCCAGGCCCCAAATTTTCTCGTAAATGCGCTCCTTCTCGAATACCATGCCGGGATTCATGGACAGCAATTCGATAATGCCGAACTCTTTTTTGGCCAGAGGTATTCGTTTATCCTGGAAATAGAGCTCCCGGGCCGTATAATTAATGACCAAATCGTGGTTAAACCTCACCGAGGCTTTGGTTGGGACTCGCTGTTCCCTGCGCAAATGCGCTTCTACTCTGGCGCCAAGCTCGCGAATACTGAAAGGTTTCAGGATATAGTCATCGCCTCCTGCCCGAAAGCCGGCTATTTTATCGGCATCTTCGATTCGAGCGGTCAAAAATAAGATGGGGCACGAAACAAAGCCTCTTATTCTTTCGCAAATTTCAAGGCCGCTCTCCTCAGGCATGTTGATATCGAGCAAAACGAGATCGGGTCCTAGTTCCACTTTTCGCATGGCTTCCCGGCTGTCCTTGGCCGTCATGACAAAATATCCATTGATTTCAAAGTAATCGGTCAGCAGCTTTCGAAGATCCGCCTCATCGTCCACGATTAGTATCTTATGCATACATGCTTCATCTCCAGTTTCATATGTTTGATTTCAGCATATCAAAGAAATTTTCGCATACCAATCGGATTTTAATTGAACGGCATGGAAAGTCTAAGGCAGAGTAGACGAGGTTCACCAATCGTGGTATGAATAGTATTGTCTGTGTCGGTGGCGCTTCGACACCACCACCGTTAGAGAAGGGCTGGTTAACGAAAGTAATCGGAGATACAAGTTATTTTATTTTGGAGGATCAATAATGAATCAACGTTTTCGGATCACGAGATCCATGCAACCCAACGCTGGCGATCAGGGGATTTCATTGGAAGAATGCCAACAATATTTTTCAACCAAAGCTGATTTTATTTATCAGACGGAGCTCACTGTGAGAGGGGAAGAGAGCACCATGTCGGTAGAAGGCGATTTCTTTATGTGGAAACATGGGGAAGCCTTGATTCCATTCAGGCACTACATGGGAGAGCTGTATGTCGCCGTTTCCCATCAAGAGCTTGTGCCTCTCATGATCGAAATTGCAACTGATTTGCGGGCGGATATCGTAGAAGGGTAACCGAATGGATCCTGTAAGGGCTTCGTAAGATCATCCGTATTAGATATGTTAGGCTGTCGAGATAAACAGCGAAATGAGAAGCGCCGATGAGCTTGGTTGAGGATCTTACCGAGTCCATCGGCGCTTTTTTTGCGAAGTCCATTTTAAATGGCGCAGGATGGTTTGGTGTAGGATGCCTGCGACTATCCGCGAATTATTGCCCCAATCCACCAAGTTGATGGCGGCCGTTAAAGCAAACGCAAGCGGGCATCGGCGATGCCCCAACGGATAGGGAAGGGCTGAAAGAGAGGGGCGGTAAGAGAATGGAGTGGAGGAAGGGTGGCTTGCCTTCTATCATAGATTCTGCACGCCGACCTCATTCTTTGGGGAACTTTTTTAGCAGGAGATCTACTTTTTGGTGCAAGTGCCGCAGTTCTTTATTGTAATGTCTGTAAGTTAATACACCGAGAATGGATTTGATGCCCAAAAAGACGATGGCTGCAATGACAATCAGCAAATAATTGTGAGCCAGTTGTCCAAGCCAGCTGTTGATATTAACCATGATGACCCTCCTTCATGAATAGTATTTGTTTTTCGGCCAGAAAGTTATGCCAGAACATGTAAAGTAACGGCAACCCGATGATTTCTGACGGCCGGTCATTACAGGAGAATATGACCATATGATCGTTCGATTTGTTTGCCTTATCTTTGGTTGATGGTTATCCTGTAGGGCTTGGTGTTTGATCAGGACCTACGAGTGCTTGTTTTTTGTTGTAAATGCAACAAAAATGGTGTACTATTTTCTTACTGCTTCATTTGAATAAATTCGAGAAGAGTGGAGTTGCATATATGAAGGACGTACTACGTGAGATTGGTATGATCGCCAGGTCATTGGATTCGATAAGCAATATTGAGTTTAAGCAATACGACCTTACAAAAGGACAGTATTTGTACCTCGTGCGAATATGTGAACACCCAGGAATTATTCAAGAAAAGTTATCTGAAATGATAAAGGTCGACCGAACAACAACGGCCCGGGCTATAAAGAAGCTTGAGATGAATGGGTTTATTGATAAGAGAGAAGATCAATATAACAAAAAAATCAAAAAACTGTTTCCTACGGAGAAAGGGAGCCATGTGTATCCATTAATAAAAAGGGAGAACGATTATTCCAATTTGGTTGCACTATCCGGATTCTCTGCAAGTGAAGTAGAAGTCATGTTTGAGCTTCTCCAAAGAGTCCGACACAATGTGGAAAAAGACTGGGAGTTTGTTAAAAAGGGTAACAAGCGACACTATTGATGTATTCAAAGGAGGACGAAGCAAAGTGACCATAACTATAGAAAAGTGCACGATTAAAGATCTGGGCTTGCTTCAAGAAATAAGCATTGAGACATTTAACGAGACTTTTAAGGATCAAAATTCGCCTGAAAATATGAAAGCCTACTTAGATAAAGCTTTCCACTTGAATCAATTGGAAAAAGAATTATCGAATATCTTTTCGGAATTCTATTTTATTTATGCTGATAGGGAAATTGCAGGGTATTTAAAAATTAACACCCATCATGCTCAGTCTGAAGCAATGGGCGATGATTGCCTAGAGATCGAGCGGATTTATATCAAGAAAAGCTTTCATAAACAGGGGCTTGGCAAATATCTAATGAATCAAGCCGTAGAGATCGCGTTGGAACGCAATCTAAGGAAGATCTGGCTAGGGGTTTGGGAAAAAAATGAGAATGCCATTACCTTTTATAATAAAATGGGGTTTGTTCAGATGGGGACCCATACTTTCTATATGGGGGATGAAGAGCAAATCGATCTTATCATGACCCAAACACTCAAATAATAACATGATAGGAAGCTCAGCGTATCGACCTTAGGACTCATGGGCAAGGCGATGGTCAGTGTTCTTTTGGATCAGGACTACAATATGACTGTGTGGAATCGAACTTCAAGCAAAGCTGACGATAGCATTACCAGCTTAATAGAAATGTTTAAAAAACCTTTATGATCGCATAGTCCGACCGCATTCCATTCGTGGTATGCGGTTTTTCTTTATGACCAAGAGTAATGAAACGATTTTTTCAGTATGGGCCGAGAGTTGACAGAAATGATTTTATATTTTAATATTCATCCATGATGTTAATCGTAAATATTACGAATAACAAATAATACAGAGTCGATTGGCTCGGAAAGAAGAGAACATTACCATGCAAAAAGGGATACATCCAACATTTCAAAAAGTCATATTCCTAGACGCGAGCGTTGGCTTTTCATTTCTCAGTGCGTCCACGAAGACTTCGACAGAAACGATGGAGTGGGAAGACGGTCAAACCTATCCCGTGATTCGCGTAGATTCCAGTTCGGCTTCGCACCCTTTCTTCACGGGCAAGCAGAAAAATACCGAAATCGGCGGGCGTGTCGATAAGTTCAAGAAACGATTAAGTTATAAACGGTAGAGAGGTTAACGTACCGAATCAGAGAAAGAACGGTCACGCCATGATACTCGATTTATGCAGTGAAGGAGCAGCAGTTGATCATGAGCAAACGCAATGCAAGCCAGCGTATTCCGCGTGCCAAAGGGATCGATATGGCAACCGTGTATTCACCTAAGGAGTGCGGCAAAAAAGCGAGGCACCTGATATTGCCGGATTTCAATCAGAGAATTGTGGATGAGTTCGATGCCATTGCCAGGACGAGGGACAGTAACGATGAAGTGAAGGAGATGGCCCATGCTGTTAATACATTGGTGCAGTGTTTGGATGATTTTGGGGACAAGAGCATCATGATGGCGGCCACCAATTTGGAGAAGGAATTGGACCAGGCAATATGGCGCAGGTTCGATACTAAGATGACGTATTCCCTGCCGGACTTTGGCAGAAGGCAGCATTATATCGAAATTCTTCTCGGAGATTTCCGGTGTGAGGCGTCAGCGTTGACGGAGGCATGCGACCTGCTTGAAGGGTGCAGCTTTGCCGACATGGAGCAAATTGTATTGAAAGCAAAGCGAAAAGCCATTATTGAACGGCAACCGCTGCTGAAAAGCCATATAAAAGATTCCTATGATGAATATAAACCTGATCTGGCGAAGATTTAAGGGGGATGGCTGTCCTCCTGCCGGGTTGGAAAAGGGATTAGCAATAGGATACACCGGGTTTCATGCTGAATAAAACAGTTTTTCTGTCACAAGGAAGGAAGAGATGGGGATATGTTATTGTCTTCCATGCGCGACGTTATGTTTGGATACGGGGATCAAGCTGTCGTTGAGAATTTGTCGCTCGACATTCATTTGGGACAATTCATCGGTATATCCGGTCCAAATGGCGCCGCAAAATCAACTTTGCTGAAATTGATGCTTGGTTTGATAAAGCCCTGGAGCGGGTCCATCGTTTTTAAGCGAGTATTGGAGGACGGATCCAGGTTATCTGTTGGATATGTTCCGCAGCAAGTGGCCTCGTTCAACGCTGGCTTTCCCAGTAAAGTGATTGAGCTTGTACGATCGGGCCGCTACGGACGACTCGGATTGTTCAAGCGTTTCACATCCGCAGATTATGAGATCGTTGAGCGAAGCCTGAAGGAAGTGGGGATGTGGGAATATCGTCATCGGAGGATCGGCGAGTTATCGGGAGGGCAAAAGCAGCGAATATGCGTTGCCAGGGCGTTGGCCCAGGAGCCGCAGGTGTTGATTCTTGACGAGCCTACGACAGGGATGGATGTGTCGAGTCGTACGGATCTGTACCGACTATTAAACGATTATGTCAAGGACAAAGGCAACACGGTCATTATGGTCACCCATTCGCTTGATGAAATCGGTCCATATCTGGACCAGGTCGTCCACTTGGAGCGAAAGGAGAATGAGGGATGGCGATGCTCAGTTACGAATTTATGCAGCGCGCGTTTTGGGCAGGAGGCCTGATCGGCGTGATCGGTCCCGTTCTGGGCGTGTTTTTAATGCTCAGGCGCCAGGTTCTCATGGCGGACACACTCTCTCATGTATCCTTGGCGGGAGTCGCATTGGGTTCTTTTTTGAAACTGAATCCCGCACTCAGCGGTTTTGCAATGGCTATGATCGGGGCACTTGTGATTGAACAGCTTAGAAGAGTGTATCGTACATACACCGAGGTTCCGGTTGCCATTATTATGACCTCTGGGCTTGCTCTATCGGTGGTCCTGATGAGCTTGAATCAAAATCTGAGCAAGAGCTTCAGCTCCTATTTGTTCGGATCGATTGTTGCGGTTAGCGATACGCAGCTTCGGCTTATTGCGGTGGTAGCAGCAGTAGGGATCATCTTTTTTGTTGGTTTGCGCCGGCCGCTTTATAACTTTGCTTTTGATGAGGAGACCGCTTCGGTATCCGGTATGCGTGTCTCTCTCCTGTCTTTTTTATTCGCCGTGTTTACGGGAATGACGGTTGCCGCCGCCATGCCGGTAGTCGGCGTGCTGTTGGTTTCGGCGTTAATTGTGCTGCCGGCCTCGATCGCACTGCGGATGGCAACAGGTTTTTTAGCAGCCATGGGGATCGCCGTCTTTGTTGGGTTGAGCGGTGTTTTTTCGGGCCTTGCTGCTTCATACTATCTCAATACGCCGCCAGGAGGTACCATTGCCCTGATTCTGTTAGGATTTCTAATCTTGGCCGTTATCTTTCAAAAATTGCTTCGGTTACAAAATCGAAGATCGATACAAAAAATAAATAGAAATAGGAGTCATAAGAATTATGAAGAGATTTAAGCGAGTATTAACCCTACTATCCCTATCCGCAGTATTGGCTATTGCAGGCTGCGGCTCGGGTAAACCGACGGTTTCTCATGATGGAAACGGGTCTTCCGCCAGTAACCAGACGTCTGATGCTTCCACAACGGAAACTACAAAGCTGAAAGTTAAAACCAGCTTCTACCCCATGTATGAATTTACTAAACAGGTAGCGGGCGATCTGGCAGATGTGGAGAATTTAATTCCTCCGGGTATTGAAGCGCATGATTGGGAGCCGACACCCCAGGACATGGCGGGGATTTCCGATGCCGATGTGCTGGTGTATAATGGCGCCGGCATGGAAGGCTGGGTCGATCAGGTTCTGGAGAGCATCCAGGGCACCGGGGTATCGGCAATTGAGGCCAGTAAGGGAATAGAGATCATGGAAGGTACCGGTCATTCTCATGGCCATGGTGAAGAGGGGGATCACGGCCACGATGAGCATGCCCATGATCATGGTGAAGAGGGGGATCAGAGCCACGATGAGCATGCCCATGATCATGGTGAAGAGGGCGATCACAGCCACGATGAGCATGCCCATGATCATGGTGAAGAGGGCGATCACAGCCATGATGAGCATGCCCATGATCATGAAGAGGGCGATCACAGCCATGATGAGCACGCCCATGATCATGAGGAAGAGGGGCATCACCATGACCACGGTGGACTGGATCCGCATGTATGGCTCTCGCCGGCCATGGCTGTCAAACAAGTGCGCAACATCGAGGCAGGTTTGGCCGAAGCTGCTCCGGAACATCAAGAGGCATTCAAAGCAAACGCAGATGCTTATGTTAGTAAACTGGAGGCATTGGACAAAGAGTTTCGAGACGGACTGAAAAATACCAAACGAAAAGACTTCATTACGCAGCATGCTGCGTTCGGGTATCTAGCCAGAGAATACGGTTTGACTCAAGTGCCGATTGCAGGCTTGTCTCCGGACCAAGAGCCCTCGGCTGCTCAAATGGCTAAAGTGATCGAATTTGCCAAGGAGCACAATGTAAAAACGATATTCTTTGAAACGCTTGTGTCGTCAAACGTTGCAGAGACGATAGCCTCTGAGATCGGCGCTTCGACTTCCGTACTTAATCCGATCGAAGGATTAACCGAGGAAGATATCGCGGATAACCTTGATTACATTGCCATTATGCGTCAAAACCTCGACGCTTTAACAAAGGCTTTGAATGAATAATCACGAATAGGAAGGGAGGCGTGTTCCAAGTGGCGAAAAAATCGAAAGTCGTGAAAGAACGGAAAAGACAAGAGATGGTTGCTAAATACGCGCAGAAGCGTAAGGAACTGAAAGAGAAGGGCGACTACGCAGCGCTCCAAAAACTGCCCCACGACTCTTCGGCGACCAGGCTTCATCATCGCTGTGCGGTCAGCGGCCGGCCAAGAGGTTATATCAGTAAATTTGGCGTTTCACGCATTGTTTTTCGGGAGTTGGCCCATAAGGGGCAAATTCCTGGTATAACGAAGTCCAGCTGGTAACTACCTTGTCAACTTCTATTGTTGGACGACAAGAACAGATAAACATGGATAAGCCGCATAAACTGCGGCTTTTTTCATATTTCGCAAATTGGATTTCATTTGATTGACACGCGTATTGCTTCAATGTTACTTTTTAATAATACCCATTTTATGGGTCATCATTTAAGGAGTGTTTTGTATGAGATTACCCGTGCATGAACGATTCATTGAACAGGCAATAACGCATTTTCGCCAAGATCAACGATTTGCAGGTTTGCTCGCAGGCGGTTCTATGGTGCACGGCGCTATGGATGAGTACAGTGATTTAGATTTAATTCTGGTTTATCGTAATGAATTCCGAAGTGAGATCATGGATCAACGGCTTCAAATTGCGGAAGGGCTGGGTAACCTGCTGTCGGCATTCACCGGGGAGCATGTTGGTGAGCCTCGTTTGGTTATTTGCCTATACGGCCCCGATCCGCTTCATGTCGACCTCAAATTTGTACAGCCGCAAGAGCTCGAATCTCGAATCGAAGACCCGAGAATTCTATGGGAGAGAGGTTCTGACATTACAACGATACTGAACAAAACGACGTTGTCTTTTCCTAACCCTGATCCGCAATGGATTGAAGACCGCTTTTGGGTATGGGTTCATTACGGTGCAACAAAACTAGGGAGAGGCGAGTTGTTTGAAGTAATAGATCTTTTAACATTTATGCGAAGCGCAGTCTTGGGGCCGCTCGTTCTCATGCGTAACGGCCAGCAACCGCGAGGGGTTCGAAAATTAGAGAAATACGGTGTCCAGGAATTAGAGGAGCTTAAAGGAACGATTTCCCTCCACAACTTGGATAGTTGCTACCAGGCTTTAAAAAATACGATAGCGTTGTACCAAAGCTTACGCCAGGCATCGGAAATTGTAACCAAAACGGAAGCAGAACGCATCTCTATCGAGTTTCTTGACCATGTCTATTCAGCCAAACTTCAATAAAAAAGGTCGGACGACAAGAAAGGTAAATTCATTTTACTAGGAGTACTATATATAAAATTTAACAGATGGGATATGGTGTAATGTCGAACGCCGTTGAGTTGGTGAAACCTTCAGCTGCATATAAGAGGGAGTATCTGTCTTTTTACGAAGATTGGATGTCGGATGAACAGGATATTACCCCGTGGGTAGTGAGGAAAGATCCAGCTGATTTTGATTCCATGATCGAATTTTTATATGCGGAAGATACAGAAGAGAAGCTACAGAACAAGAGCTTTGTCCCTCATTCTACGTACTGGCTTATCGACAGCTATTCAAAAAAAGTAATGGGTGCAGTCAATATTAGACACAGACTTAATGAAAAACTCTTGAATAGCGGCGGGCATATCGGTTACGGAATACGTCCGTCGGAAAGAAGAAAGGGCTATGCTTCCGTACTTTTAGCATTAACCCTTGAAATCACGAGAGATATGGGACTAAACAAAGTGCTGCTGGTTTGTGATAAAGGAAATGTGGCATCGGAAAAAACGATTCTGAAGAATGGTGGTCAGTTTGAGTCGGAGTATGTGGAGGAGAATGGGAACGTTGTAAGACGATTCTGGATATTCTTATAGACTCTTTGCATTGAGGATTTTACCCATCCTATCCGGACTGGAGGGCGAAGGATAAAAAGAGGTCGACCAGCAAGCTCTGGTGACCTCAGCTATTGATGTTCTATTCGTTAGAACGAAGCGCTAACAAGCGTTTTAAGTTATCATCTATAAATTGATTATCGGCGCTGTTGATTCCGCGTCCGGCAAAATGACCCCAGATCGACTCAATGGGTTTAAATAGAGCATGTGGTATAAGATTAGCCTCGTATTCATTGTCGTCGGCCGGGCAGAAGAGATCCGTGCTACCCGGCATGATGCAGGCAAGCGCCGAAATGCTTTTGAGCGCTTTATCGAAATCTCCGTTATAGGAGGGGTTCGCACTTATGTCTGCATGTTGACCTGTCCATAACATGGCCAGGACATTGTGCGGATCCATCTTCATAAAGCTGTCTTCCCAGACGCCCGCCATAAATTCTGCCAAAGAGTCAAAACCCATCTCACGATAAAGTTCCTCTCTATAAAACGCCTGCGATACGCCCCACCCGGCATAGACGCGTCCGACGGCGCGCATGTCTGCGGAAGTCAACTTGTTTAGTTTGCTTGAATCGAAGCCGACTGCAGCCATGAGCGGAGCCTTCATTCCTTCCAGGACCACGTACGTTTGGGGCCAAGTCTTGGCAACGCCGGCAAAAGGGGCGATTCGCTCCACCATGTCGGGATAACTCGCACCCCACTGAAATGCTTGAATGCCTCCCATGGACCACCCAACGACGAGAGCGATCTTGTGAATGCCGAATTTCTCGGTCACCAGCCGATGCTGAAATTCAACGTTGTCATAGATGGTTACCTGCGGAAAATGAGCCCGGTCGAATGGGGGGGGCGTGTTGCTGGGAGAGGAAGATAATCCGTTGCCCAACAGGTTTGGAACGATAATGAAATATTCTCGCGGATCCAATGCCATACCGTTTCCAATCAACCATTCATTCTGAGTATGCTGGTCCCCAAAGGCTGTGGGATAGATGATGACATTATCTTTCTTCTCATTCAATCGTCCATATGTCTTATAAGCAAGAAAAGCGTCCGGTAACGTCACTCCGGATTGCAAGGTTACGTCACCCAAATCAAAAATTTCATAATCCATCATATCGTTTGCTCCCTTCAAAATGAAACCATATATTTAAAGTGTAGTTCTTGTACTCAGTATAGGGTCATGGTACTCTCAATAAAAGTGAATAGAATTCAAAGCTGTATTCAATAAAATTGAAGGTAAAAGGGGCATCGTAGATGGAATTACGCCAACTGATTACGTTCCGCACGGTGGCGTCCACATTAAATTTCAGTCGTGCTGCGGAAGTGCTGAGCTACGTCCCTTCCAACGTCACGATGCAAATGAAGGCATTGGAGGATGAGCTGGGGGTTCGCCTGTTTGACCGTTTGGGCAAGCAGCTCGTACTCACAACGGCGGGTAAACGCTTTTTAACACATGTCCAGAGTGTTCTTGACCAATTGGAAGAAGCTAAAACCGTCGTTCATGACAACGAGGTTCTAAGCGGCACCCTAACGATCAGTGCCAACGAGGTGATTTGCGCCTATCGGCTTCCGGCTGTCTTTCAGTTATTTCGTTCGCGCCATCCGGGCGTGCGTCTCATCTTCCGCTCCGTTCCCAATCAAGAGCTCAAACAAACACTCTTTGAAGGAAGCGCGGACGTCGTCTTTATGTTGGACGAACCCATTCGCTCAAGCGGACTTGCCGTGGAACCCTTGCTGGAAGAAACGTTCCGCTTATTCGCCGCTCCAGACCACCCGCTCGCAAAACGGACGGTGCTGCGGCTCGAAGATTTTCACGAAGAAGTGTTCTTGACGAATGAAAAGGGTTGTCCCTATCGAACCATGTTTGACCGGTCCTTTGAAAAAGAGGGCATTGACAGTATTACGTATTTAGAGTTTCAAAGTGCCGAAGCGATTAAACAATGTGCTATTTCGGGAATCGGCATTGCTTTTCTTCCTGAAATCGTAGTGGAAGCCGAAGTTGAACGAGGCGAACTGGTTGCCCTTCCATGGCAAATTCCGGATTTGCACGTGTATACACAGATGTTGTGGCATAAGGACAAGTGGCTTTCACCAATCATGATGTCTTTTATAGAAGCCGCAAGGGAGATTCTTGCTTTAGAGGGGGATAATAGGCCGTAGGAAGAAAAGTGAAGAATGTCCTCTGCGCCAGTAAGAGGCCGCTATTCACCTGTAAATGTACTCACCCACTTAATTAAAAAAAATCCCAACATGTTGAGGTTGGGATTTATTTAATTAAGAATGTAATGGGAGCTATATCGGAATTTTAAAAGAAACCGTAGTGCCTTGATTCATCGTGCTCTTGATAACCAGCCCGCTGCCAAAGGTTTGGAGCAGACGACGATTCGTGTTGTAGAGACCGATGCCGCCTTTTCGATGGTCGGGTGCATTCAACAGCTGGGTAACCTGGTCGGGTTCCATGCCAAGCCCGTTATCCGTCACTTCAACGATGATAAAGTCCTCTTGCATCGCAATCCTGACCCGTATCGTACCGCCACTGGCCCTCTTCATAATGCCGTGCCGAACCGCATTCTCCAATAATGGCTGGATCGCCAGCGGCGGGATGAGGACGTTGAGATCCCAATCAACTTCCCAGGTCACGTTCAGGCGTTCCCCGTATCGTTCCGTCTCTACGTATAAATAGGCTTGGATAAGCTCAAGCTCCTGCTGCAGCGGTACCAGCCGATCCTGATTCCGATAATGGAAGCTGATCTGCAGATAGGAGCTGAAAGCCTCGCCAAGGCTTCGCATGCGATCGATGTCCATTTCGCTAAGCGCCATAATCGAATTCAAGGTGTTGAACAAAAAGTGAGGGTGGATCTGTGCCTGCAAATAGGCTGCTTCCATGCGCAGGCGATCATCCACCGTATGCTTCAGCGTGATCAGGGAATGGATGCGGTATCTCAATTCTACAGGATCAACCGGCTTCGTCACATAATCATTTGCGCCGGATTGGAAGCCGGCATACACATCGGCCGATTCGCCTCGAGCCGTCAGCAGCAGTACGGGCAGCTCCGCTGCGTTAAAGCGCTCCCTTACGGTGCGGGTGAGCTCGTAGCCGGACATCTCCGGCATCATGACATCCGCTATGAGGAGATCCCACGGCTGCGAGCCGAGAAGCTCAAGCGCTTCGGCAGCCGAGGCAACGACACTCAGGTTGTACGGCTCTGTCGAAAGAATGCCGGCAAGGATGCGCAGGTTTACAGGATCGTCATCCACGGCCAGGATACTGACGGGATGCTCTTTCGACCATAACTTCGTGGGTACCTGCATAGGGGTACCGCCAGCTGCGACGTCCCAGCTGGCAGCGAGTTCTTTGTAGACAGCTGTGTCTACAGCGGGTACGTGAACCCGCTGCGAAGCAGAGTACTCTGCGTTTGTGTCCGCAAGCGGGAGTGTGAACGCAAAAGTCGTTCCTTTCCCTGATTCCGATTCGACCGTCAGCTCGCCGTCATGCAGTTCAACGAGTTCCTTGCTGATGCTAAGCCCTAGGCCGATCCCCTTCGCGTCATTCAACCCTTGATTCCCCTGCTCGTACGGAAGAAAAATGCGGTTTAGCGTTTGAGGGTCCATCCCGATCCCCGTATCCGTTACCAAGATCGTCATTTTACTGCCCTTGGTAAAGGCGGAGACGGTAACGGAGCCTTTCTCCGTGTATTTGATGGCGTTGTGAATCAGATTGAGCAAAATTTGAACGAGCCTCTTTTCATCCGCCTGTACGGCAGGAAGGGCTTCGGGGATATTCATCTTGAGCTGAACGGGCGCGCCGTCCGTCATAAATTTTACGATATCGAATACCCCGTTGACGACGGAAACCAGGGAAACCCGGCTTAGCTGCAGCTGAATTTGCTTCTCCTGAAGACGGACGGCATCCAGCAGGTCGTTTAATAAATGCGACATCCGGCGGCTGACCGTAATCAACAGGTTCAAATCCTCGCTGCTCTGTTTGCCGAGGGTTTCTTTCTCCCGTTCAGCAAGGCTTATGGCGATATTCATGATTCCGTGCAGCGGCGTACGCAGCTCGTGAGACGTGTTGGCCAAG
This sequence comes from Bacillus sp. FSL K6-6540, assembly GCF_038007545.1. NCBI lineage: Bacteria > Bacillati > Bacillota > Bacilli > Caryophanales > Bacillaceae > Bacillus > Bacillus sp. FSL K6-6540. Next base: position 4,001,877 of record NZ_JBBOXH010000001.1, on the reverse strand, counting down.
AACCGGTCCTTCATTTGATCCGCGAGCTTCAACTTATCGTTGAGTTTGCTGATTTGATGAAGGTTGCGGAAGTATCGCTTAAACCAATAGGCCGAAAACCCGATGATGGCCGCGAGCACGTCCACCGGATAATACACGGCGGGGAGTTCCCAATATTTATTAAGCGCCCCCCATACGGCGCTTGCCAGCACGCCGCTGGCCGACAGCAGCAGGAATATGGAATCATCCTGGCTGTTAAAGACCATTCGGGTAAACAGGAACAGCGACATCAGCATCGGCAGCAGGTAAAAGGCGCCGAACACCCGGAATTCTACGAGCCAGTGAACCCAAGACACAGGAGCGGCAAAGACTACGACCGTATATAGAGCCAGAAGCGTGCTGAATGTGATAAACCACACATTACGGTTCCGGGCGGTAAAGGTGCGGCTCAGCTTCCATATGAAATACGACAGCCACGAATAAGAGAGAAAGGTTACTTTGACCTCCCATTCATAGTTTAAAGGCACCCATTTCAGCAGGAGGCTGTCGTCTGATGTCACGACGGTTAAAGCGGCCGATACTAGCAACAGGAAAAAATCGAGCAGCGACCTTTCCCGCGGATTGAATATGTATAGGATGAAGGCGTACAGTCCGTGCAGCATCAGGACGACAAACATAATCAGCTGAAGATCAACGGAAACGCCGTGCTCATCCTGGATCGCCTGGTGCGATCCCAGCTTGATCGGCTTTGCGATTCCGCCTAGGTAAGGATGCTCATAGTTCGCCACGCGGATGATCAGATCGAGCTCGCGAGCATCCCGGTCGGGAACATAATCGACAACGAAAGAGGTGCGGTTCGGCAGATAGGAGGCTTGGCCGGGCTCGCCCGTCCTTCCCATGGAAGCTACCGTTTCGCCGTTGATGTCCACGGTAGCCGCGGATTGAATCTCCTGGATCCAGAACGAGATAGGGGTCGAAAGCGGGCGATCCAGCAAAATGCGAAGCCGGTACGTTCCACTGCCAAACGAAGTTTTTGCCTTATTCGTACGATTGTTATTCCAGTCCCCAGGTACATTTACGTAGGAAAACTCATGAGACGGCTTCATTTCTTGTTCTTTAGCCAGGATGTCGGCGTAGAACTGCCACTCTCCGTCCAGATTAATGGATTTTGCGCCCAACAGATCCCAGCCTCTCAAATCGAGTATTCCATTGGAGACTTTCGGTTGATCTGCAGGAGGGGCATAGGATTCAAGCCAGAGCCAACGGATCCCCAGGAGCATGCTCAAAAAAACGACAAATGCCGCAAAATGCGGGAGTAATGCAATGATTCGAAATCGTTTGTGGTTCTTTGCAAGTATGGTTGTCACCGTTCACGTTCCTTTTTAAAAGTCTTACTTCCCAATATACGCAAAAATAGCATAGCCGTACAGCACTATATGTTAGGTTGATAAGGTCTCGAACTTATATCCTTTGCCAAATATGATTTGTATGAACGAATTCGGAAGAGCACTCGCGAGCAGTAATGTCTCAATCATGCTAATCCATGACAGAATAATCAAGGTCCGGTCATTTCGATCTCCTTATAATTGTAGATTGGACAGTTCATAACATCATGGAATGTGAGGAGTTTGATCATGCAGGCAAGCGGAGATTTAGGAAACGGCATGTATAGGAACCCGATATTGGCCGGTGATTATGCGGATCCTAGCGTAGTCAGAGTCGGAGACGATTATTATATGACGCACTCCAATTTTAAGTTTGCGCCGGGGTTATTGATTTGGCACTCTAAAGACTTGGTGAACTGGGAACCCATCGCCAAAGCGTTAACCGATTATGCTGGAGATGTCTGGGCGCCAGATTTGACATACTACAAAGACCGGTTTTATATCTATGCTCCCATCAATGAAGAGATCATGGTGCTGACGGCGACGCACCCACACGGACCTTGGAGTGATCCGCAAAAGGTGGGGGTGCAAGGAATTGACCCGGGACATGTCGCGGATTCCAATGGTAACCGGTATTTGTTTTTTAGCGATGGTTATATGGTAGAACTGGCTGGGGACGGTTTGTCGGCTGTGGGCACTCCGCGCAAAGTGTACGATGGCTGGCCGTTTCCGAAGGAATGGGTCGTGGAAGGAAACTTTATGGAGTCTCCCAAGCTAACGTTTCATAACGGATATTTCTATCTTACCGTGGCGCAAGGAGGTACATCGGGGCCTTCGACTAGCCATATGGTCGCTTCTGCGCGATCCAAAGAGCCATGGGGGCCATATGAACACTCCCCCCACAATCCGATTATTCGAACGCAAAGCCGGAATGAACGATGGTGCTCTAAAGGGCACGGTTCATTGGTTGACACCCCGGACGGCGGTTGGTGGATCGTTTATCACGCGTACGAAAAAGGATACTACACACTCGGCAGGCAAACGCTGCTCGAACCGCTGGAATGGACGGAGGACGGATGGTTCCGCGTCCCGCTTCATTGCAAGACAGATGAGCCTATTCCAAAACCGCCGGGAGATGCCGTTCCCCATGGCATGACTTACGGTGAATTTCAAGAAGTGTCCGGCGGGCTGGGGTATCCATGGAGCTGGTATCAATCCAGCAATGATATTCAATATACGCTGCAGAAGCAAGCGATAACGATCCAAGCTGCTCCCGAGGCGTCGCCACTGGTTATGATGCCGGAAGACCATTCGTATGCCGCGCAGGTAGAGATTGAGCTTTCCGAAGAATCGGCAGCCCAGTTTTTATTGTTCTATAATGGATCGACGTATAGCGGATTCGGCATATCCCAAGAGGGGCTTTATGGGATTATTCGCGGCTGGGAGACGCCATCAAAGCCTTTTCCGCATCGGCGTGTCATCGTTCGTCTTGAAAATAACGAGCATGAAGTCGTCTTCTATTACAGTGCGGATGGATCATTATGGAATAAATTTGAGCATTCATTCGAAACCTCAGGCTGGCATCATAACACATTGGGCGGATTTCTTGCATTGCGAATCGCTCTCCGGGCGAAAGGTTCCGGCGAGGTTACGTTTAAAAACTTTATCTATCAGAAGCTGTAAATATGAAGCGACGCGCCTTTTACATGGGTGCGTCGCTTCTTCCATTGGCGAGGCGGCGCGTGTGGAGAAAGAACCTGTATGCCGCGCGTAGAAAGCACTTTACCTATTGGTTCGGTATGCTTTTGGAGACTGTCCAAAGATCTTCGAGAACTGACGGGTAAAATAATTGCTGTCATTGAATCCGCCCTGATAAGAAATCTCCGATATCGGCAGGTTGGTCGTCTTTAACAGCCTGCATGCATGCTCCAATCGGAGCTGCAGGAGATAAGCGAAAGGCGTTGTTTGGTAGTAAGATTGGAATATCCGATTCAAATGCCTGACGGATATATTGGATTTGGCCGTAATTTCGTCACGGGAAATGGGCTGCAAATAGTGATCCTCCATAAAAGAAATGGCTTTGGCCAAATGCATCAGATTACTTTGGGTTCCTTGACGCTCCTGCTTTTCATACTGCCGTGACAACTGAACGACGAGCTCCATAAATCGCGAACGCAGGATGGTCTGGTAGCCCTGCAGCTTGCACGCGTATTCCTCAATCATGAAGTCAACAACGGAGGATACGTAATCCAGACTTGAGATCGGCAGGCTCATCTCATTCGGACTCCCTCCAAAAGCATGGCTTGCAGTGACCTGATTTTCCTTATCATGCTATTTAAAGAATCTAAAATCAAGGTTGGAGGACTAAAGTGTGAATAATTGGAGAAGCGTCAGGTTGATCCTGCTTTACAAGGAAAAAGACAATCATGTTGAAAAACCAGCTACTTTGTGTTACGATATACCGGTAATATGTCACACTAATTACCGAGCTGCGGAATGTGGTGAATAATTTTAGTAAAACAGTTGACACTCCATCTACTATGTAATACAATGTACCTGTAGTAAGTAATACTAAATAGTTCGATTTATAAAATCTGTTAGGTAAAACATTCCCTTAGTACTATGTTGTACTGAATATTGGTCAGACTAAATAGAGGAGGGACGAAAAAGAGGAGGCTTTGAACATGGAAAATTTAACTGAAATGCTGAAGGGTTCGCTGGAAGGCTGCGTGCTTGAAATCATCAGCCGCCATGAAACCTATGGCTACGAGATTACCCGCCGTCTGAACGAGCTTGGGTTTACCGAAGTCGTGGAAGGGACGGTCTACACCATTCTCGTGCGATTGGAGAAGAAGAAATTGGTGAACATCGAAAAAAAACCGTCAGACATGGGACCGCCTCGCAAGTTTTACACACTGAATGAAGCGGGCCGCCAGGAACTTGAGTTGTTTTGGGAAAAGTGGGATTTTGTATCATCAAAAATCAACGTCTTGAAGTCGACGTAGCATCATAAGATATTCCGTCCGAGATATGTAGTGTCGGGTTCGGTTTTATAAAAAAGGAGGAACCATAACATGATGGAAATATTCAAAAAAATGATCGGCGATAAAAAAGAATACAAGATGATGATGGCACGCGTTGAAGCCCTGCCGGAAGACTACCAGTATGTATTTAAGAAGATTCAAAATTACATGTGGAATTTCTCCTCAGGCAACGGGATGGATATGCTGCATATGCAGTATGAATTAATCGAATTGTTCGAAGCCGGTGCGGCGGAAGGCAGACCAGTGCTGGAGATCACTGGGGATGACGTGGCATCCTTTGCCGACGAGCTGGTTGCTAACGCTAAAACCTATGTCGCGAAGTATCGTGAAGATTTGAATCAGAGCATCATGAAACGATTGGGTAAGAAATAAATTCATTACAATAATACCGACTGATTAGCTGGTTACACGTGTGAATTGCCACCTTCGCTATTCAGTTATATTTTTGCCCAGTAGTAAGTGATACAGATTATCAGTCAGACTAACTAGTTGCGTTAATGTAGCTCTCAAGGCACTTAACCGTAATGTTCGGAATTCTCAAGCGCGGCCTAATCGGGCTTATTATAAGGAGGAAAAAATATGAGCAATGCAGCGATTTCTGTAAAAGGGTTAAAAAAATCCTTTAAAGACAAGGAAGTCTTAAAAGGGGTGGATTTTGAAGTGCGGCGCGGCGAAATTTTCGCCCTGCTGGGCTCCAATGGAGCGGGCAAGACGACGACGGTCAACATCCTCTCGACGCTGATGAAGCCCGATGGCGGCGCAGCGAGTATTTGCGGCTCTGACGTCCAGCGTCAACCGGATCATGTTCGCCAAAGCATCAGCCTGACTGGGCAGTTTGCAGCTATTGACGGCATGAACACAGGAAGGGAAAACCTGATGATGATCGCCAAGCTCAGGGGAGTTTCCAAACCTGCACAAGTCGCCGACAATCTGCTTGCCAAATTCAGCCTGACCGATGCGGCGGGCCGCCGGGCGGACCAGTATTCCGGCGGGATGAAGCGCCGGCTTGACATCGCCATGAGCCTGATCGGGAGTCCAGCCGTCATTTTTCTTGACGAACCGACCACAGGACTTGACCCTGAAGCACGGATTGAAGTCTGGAATACCGTCAAGGAGCTTGCCGGCAGCGGCACGACCATCTTGCTGACGACCCAGTACCTGGAGGAAGCCGAACAACTGGCGGACCGTATCGCCATCCTGCATGGCGGAAAAATCATCACGACCGGCACCCTTACCGAACTCAAAGAGATGTTCCCACCGGCAAAAGTAGAGTATATCGAGAAGCAGCCGACATTGGAGGAAATTTTCCTCGCAATCATCGGCAAAAAGGAGGAAATGTAAATGAAAAGCAAAACAGGGGTATTATTGGGGCGTTTAATGCGCAACATCATGAGAAGCCCGGATACGATTATCACGGTGGCGATTACGCCGATAATGATGATGCTGTTGTTTGTCTACGTATTTGGCGGCGCCATAGAGACTGGCACGGCCAACTACGTCAATTATTTATTGCCGGGAATCTTGCTGATGGCTATCGCATCCGGCGTCTCTTATACTGCCTTCCGGCTGTTCGGAGATGTAAAGAGCGGGCTGATGGCGCGTTTCATTACCATGCCGATCAAGCGCTCGTCTGTATTGTGGGCTCATGTGTTGACATCGCTTGTTTCCAATGCGCTTACGGTCGTGGTGGTTTTCCTCGTCGCGCTTTTGATGGGCTTCCGTTCCGGCGCTAATATCCTGGATTGGCTCGCGGTAACAGGGATACTCGGGTTGTTTACGCTGGCGCTGACATGGCTGGCGGTCATACCCGGCTTGACAGCAAAGACGATGGAAGGGGCGACGGCCTTCTCGTACCCGCTGATATTCTTACCGTTTATCAGTTCGGCCTTTGTCCCTACCGAAACCATGCCTAAAATTGTGCGTGCGTTCGCTGAGAACCAGCCCGTGACTTCCATCGTAAATGCGATTCGTGCCCTCTTGCATGAAGGATCTGTCGGCAACGATATCTGGATCGCGCTTGCCTGGTGCGTCGGCATCATGGTCATCGCTTACTTTTTCGCTAATAAAGCCTTTAAACGCCAGTTAGGTTAAATACACCTAGCCTCCTCAGATGATCAAAGAACAGGTAACATCTTTCATCGAACAGAATGGCCATGGATACTTTAAAAGCCGCATAAAATGCGGCTTTTTTTCGTTTGAAGAATATACGTTTTACTTGAAAAATTGTATGTATCTCATCATTTCGGATATGCCGTTCATTTGCTTTTCCAGTTGCTCATTCAGCTTCTGAAGAGCCACTTTGAAGGAGCGTTCAATCGTAGTTAGATCATGTGTCTCTAGAGCTTCAAGCAGCTGTTTCATGCTTTCAATGAAAAAGACGGTTTTTCTTAAACTGCTTAGCACTATAATCTTTTTTAATTCCTGGGACGTAAAGACTCGATATCCGTTTTCCGCGTTTCGCTTAGCGCGAATAAGCCCCTCCTTTTCCCAATGTCGAATAGCGGAGGGGTTAACGCCAGCGATCAACGCGACCTCCCCGATTTTCATTTCATCCGTGACCTTAATATTTCTATACTTGGAGAAATCCGTTTGATGAATGAGCCTCATAACCTCCTCGACTCGCTGCTTCTCTACCTGAATGTTGTACTGCTGTACATTGATCATCCAAAGTGCTTGTTCAACATGACCTTTCTTTAATAAACTCATGACCTCGTAGGCGATAGGCAGATCGAATCCTTGGACCAAGGATCGTAAAGCAAGAAAAGCTTGATCATGGAGCGGCGTGTAATATCTTCTGTTGCTTGAAGTCCGAGGTACGTCAGGCACCAGGCCGAGATTTTCATATCTTCGCAAGGTAGTGGTGCTGACATGAAGTTTCTTGGCCATCTGTTTCGGTGTAAAGGTTCTGTCCATTTGCGTGCACCTTCCTTAAAGTCAAACTCTCAAGTACGGCAACAATATTATAAGAGACAATGACTCTTCCCACAAGGATCCTTGGTTTATTAAGCGAAATCTTGCATGAATGTTATATGATCGATGCAGGAACAAAAATCAAGGAGGTAAACGTTATGGAAAAAGGGGATTATGCTTTAGCATCCTATCGCAACCTAAAGCCCGGCGATTTCATTACGTTCGGCACGTATCCGCAGTCCGTGGACGGCAAAGAACAGGCGATTACTTGGCGTGTTCTTCAAAACTCAGGAAGCGAGCTGTTGGTATTGAGCGAATATATTTTGGACTGCAAGAGGTATCACGGCAAGCGTGCGGATCTGACGTGGCGTGATTGCATGGATATATCGTGGCATGACTGCGACTTGCGCGAGTGGCTGAATCATGAATTCTATAACGTCGCATTCAATGCTTCGGAGAAAGAACTCATCAAGACGACGCATTGCACGGACAACGGAAAGGGCTGCCCGGATACGGAGGATAAGGTTTTTCTGCTCAGCGTTGCCGAAATAAACGATGTATCTGAGACTCACGGCAAGGATTGGAGACGCGCTGTCGGAACCGATTATGCCAAAACGATTAAGCCCGATGGATGCAGCTTATATGTATATGATAAAACGAACAAAGACAACTATATGATCATAGACGGCAAAGAAGCTGGCTGTTCCTGGTGGTGGCTGCGGACGCAAGGAAACAAGCCTTCGCGTGCGTATTTTGTAGGGACAGGCTGCAGTGCTCGCAGTTACGGAAATAACAGTATTGACGGTTATGGCGTACGCCCTGCTTTAAATTTGGATCTATCATAAACGAAATGGAATAGGAGAACTTTCCGGAAGAAATATCGAAACTCACACTTTTCGAGGAGGTAAGACATGGATTGCACTTCCCAGCCAGAAGCGGCGTTCAAAGGAAAACGGTGGCCCAAACATACCATAGCGGCGGGTCGACGTCATTCCGTGGCTCTTACATCGGACGGCACGGTCACGGCCGCAGGAGATAATCATAATGGCCAATGCGATGTCAGCGGCTGGCGCGATATCGTAGCGGTCGCGGCCGGGAATGTTCATATGGCAACGAACACGGGGAATGCTCATACCATCGGTCTTAGATCGGACGGTACGGTGGCGGCCGTGGGTTGGAATAAGCATAATCAATGCGATGTCAGCGGGTGGCGCGATATGGTTGCGGTAGCGGCAGGCTGGCGTCGCACCGTCGGTCTTAAATCCGACGGCTCAGTGGTGGCTGCGGGACGAAATAATGAAGGTCAATGCAGTATAGGCGGCTGGCTCGACATAGTGGCGGTCGCCGCAGGTGACTGGCATACGGTCGGTCTAAAAGCGGACGGGACGGTAACGATCGTGGGGAATAATCGGTACGGCCAATGCAATGTAAGCAGCTGGCGCAACATCGTGGAAGCATCGGCGGGCTACCTTCATACCGTCGGGCTTCAATCGGACGGCACGGTGGCCGCTGTGGGTTTAAATAAGCACGGCCAGTGCGATGTAATCGGTTGGAGCGGCATAGTGGCGGTAGCGGCGGGGAGTTATCATACCATCGGTCTTAAATCCGACGGTACGGTCATTGCCGCGGGCTGGAATCAGCATGGACAATGCAATGTAAGCGGCTGGCGCGACATTGTAGCGGTAGCGGCGGGATGCGCTCATACGCTCGGCCTTCAATCGGACGGCACGGTCGTAGCCGTGGGCGATAATGAATATGGCCAATGCGATGTAAGCGAATGGCGCGGCATCAAGCTTCCCGGCAGGTAGTTTTAATGTTAATTGCTTAACTTTTAGGAATGGATCATAGACTTTTGGCAAAGATTCAATGCAGCAAGAAGTCGGAATGTGTAGTCACGGTTAAATAGCAAGGCAAAAAGAGGCGGCACCAAAAGGAATGTTTGGTGCCGCTTTACATTTGGATTTCGCCTGAACGGACGCCGCAAGTGAAGGATTGAGATTAACAACAAAGATTTAAAGTCGGAAATAAATATGGTTGCAGCCTAACGCTGTGGAACGGGCAAGTTTCCTTATAGCAGGCCGTATAAGGGGGATTTCCTTCCGATTGATCATGTTGCAGTTGGACGAATGCAACAAAAATTTGAATTGACAGATCATAAAATATACAAGTAATATACATGTATATTAAAAAGGGAATTCAATTGAATCATGACAACCAGAAGTTACGTAACGGCGGATGGCTTCAATCGGTGCTTTGTTGCAAAAACTTATGACAGCGTTTTCTTGATCGATTGAAAAGAAAGATACTCACTTAATAAAAGGAGGAACTTGCGATTGTTGCTGCGGATGGAATTTATTAAGCCCTCGCTCCTGGAGGCCGGGGAGGAACATCGGCTTAACTTCATGCTTGTGCACCCCTGCGGAAGAATAGAGCCGCAATCGGATACGACCTTTAGCATGACTTGCAGCGACCCGGAGATCGTTGAGGTGAACGGCAGCGCGATCACCGGGCTGAAGCCGGGCGAGACCGAAATTGCCGTAGACTTTCTGGACGATAGATTTTCAGAGTTTAAATGGAAGGTTCTTGTAAGGCCGGCTGGTCAACCCGCGAAATTGAAGCTGAAGGACCGTCCGAGGATGTTGTTTTCGATCGATGAGCTCGCGGATTTTCGGGATCGGATTAAGCGGGATGACGGCAGTTCTGCGAGGGCAATCGATGCATCTGTGCTATGGGCCGGATACTTGGCAAAAGCGGACGACTATGTGGAGGAAGATAGCTTCGAGGTGCTGTATCCGTCCATATCGGATCAGTGGAAGGTTGCGATGCCCCTAACGGAGCCGAAGCGGGTACGAGAACCGCAAGGCCATACCTTCTTCCCGTTCTGGACGATGTACGCCAGAGCGATAGAGGATCGGCTGGTCGTCATGTCCACGGCCTTCCTGGTGACGGAAGAGAGAAAGTATGCGGTTCGAGTGAAGCAGCATCTGTTGTCCCTGGCTGCCTTCGGCAAATGGTATGAGTTCGACGAGCGGGGTGCGGAAGGAAATCTGAGCAACGCCCATCTGCTGCTAGGCGCTTCGTGCGCCTATGATGCCATTCACAGCTTGCTGACGGAAGAAGAGCGGCGATCCATTCGACAAGCCATTCTGGATAAAGGGCTGCATCCGCTGGCCATCGATATCGGAAGCCGTGATATGCACAACATCGTGGCAGCCAAGCAGGTGGCGATGGTGTACGGCGCGGCGGCCATCATGGATGAGAACCCGTTTGCCGCCAAATATTTGCAGGCCGGACTTACTTATCTTCAAAGCTATCTGGACCGAAAAGGGATGTCCGGAGAAACAGAGGGGCTGCTGTACGACAATGTGGCTGCGCGCCATGCCTGGATGGCGGCGGATCTTTATCGGAGAATCAGCGGCGATGACAGCCTGGTTCAGCATCCGTATTTGCGGGAAGAGCTTCCTGAACGTTTTTTTCGGCTCCTGGCACCGGGAAAGGAAAGCTCGTTTCCGAATCTGTCGGATTCGTTTTACAAGCTCGATATCGCTTACCTCATGGCCATGACAGCTACCCATTACGACCATCCGGCAGCGGTTTGGTACCTGCACAAGCATGCTGAAACGCATCACGCATCGCTTCTTTATTTACGGAAAGAGACCTCACCTGCAAGTCCAACGGAGCTGTACGGGAAGCGCGCTTCCGCAGTATTCCGGAGCGTAGGCTGGGCCGCCCTGCGGTCGGGATGGGGCGATGAGGATCATCTGCTGTGCTTCACCTCAAGCAGCTCGGCGAAGGACCATAATCACAAGGACCAGAACAATCTGGTGATCAATGTCGGCGGAGAGTGGCTGTTGACCAATCCCGGCTACCAGGATTATGTACCCGGTCCGAAGGCGGATTACACTACCGGCACTGTGGGCCATAATTCGCTGCTCGTCAATGGTCAGGGGCAGATCAACCTAGGTGGCGGGGGTCTCCGGGAGGAGTTGTTACTCCCGTCATTTGAGGCGGTTGTCGGGGACGCTGCCGAAAGCTATGGCGGGCTGCTGAAACGCTACCGGCGATCTGTCCTACATATCGATTCGGCATATTACTTCATCGTGGATGACGTGGAGCTTCATCAGGAATCGGATGAGGCCGAGCTGCTGTTTCATACGACTTCGGCGGTTCTGGATGGAGAAGAGCCCAAGGCTCCGGGCGAGATTCTGGGAAGTGAATCCGTTGTATTCCAGGGAGAAAGCGCCGCACTGCAGCTGATGTTTCCTTTTCCCAAGGAGAAGGTGCTCACCCTCCGCGAGTACCCTGGGGCTGAAACCTACGGTCCATATGTAGCTGTCGGTGGCACGAAAGGCAAAAGACGGCGGTTCATCACGCTGATCAATCCACGGGTCCATTACGGCGAGAGATTGGCCATCCTTCAGGAGGAGCAGGATACCGGAAGCTTGGCTTCCGGTTTAACGGTGGAAAGGCCCGGCGGGGCGGAGGATATCTGGCTGTTTTGCGCTGACGCTGTGGAAGCCCGCTACCGGGGCATAACTTTCCTGGGAGAAGCCGCCCGTTTATCGGGTAACGGCATGCTTAATTTGTGGAAGGCTGAACGGTTGTCCGGCGGAGACATCGCTTTTGAGGCGGAGCTGCCTCTGAGTTTATACAGCGATGACCGCCGCTTAACCTGCATTGTGCATAACCCCCACCCTGTGGAGGTCTCCTTCAAGCTGAGGCAGATAACTGCTGGCGTGGAAGTCAAACAAACCGCACCACCCGGCTATTATGAATGGAATCTTATGAATACCGGCAGAGGTGGTCAGGCGGAAGGGAGAGAAGCTGTGTGGAAACCGTGATTTCGGAGGTCAATCCATCCGCTCCCGTCAAGAAGAGCGCTTGGAAGCGAATCCGGACCCGAATGTGGAGGGATCGTTATCTATACCTGCTGCTGCTGCCGGGCCTGCTTTACTTTATCGTGTACCGGTATCTGCCCATGCTGGGCATATCCCTAGCCTTTAAAGAATACAGCCCGTTCCGGGGGTTCGCGGAGAGTCCTTGGGTCGGTTTTGCGAACTTTGCCCGGATTTTCGAAAGCCCGGAGGTTATCCAGGTTATCTGGAATACGCTTACCATTTCATTTCTGCAGATCGCGTTCGCATTTCCGGCGCCGATCATTCTGGCCATCATGCTGAACGAGGTGGCAAATCCGCTCTTGAAAAGAGGGCTGCAGTCCATCGTTTACATGCCGCATTTTCTGTCTTGGGTCGTGGTGGTCGGCATCGTGACGATCTTTTTCCGCAACGAGGGCTTGATCAACGACGTGCTGCGCGAATGGTTCGGCTTGCAGCAGACGATCCCTTTTCTCACCGAGCCCGATTATTTCCGAGCTTTTCTGGTGTTGGAGGTCATCTGGAAGGAAGCCGGCTGGGGAACGATTATTTTCCTGGCGGCGCTGGCAGGCGTCAACCCGGCTCTTTACGAGGCGGCCGTCATGGACGGCGCAGGGCGCTTCCGCCAAATCTGGCATATTACGCTGCCCGCTATCCGCAGCACGATCATTATCATGCTGATCATACGTTTGGGCGACGTGCTGGAGGTCGGCTTCGAGCAGGTGTTCCTTCAACTGAACGCCTTTAACATGCACATCGGCAATACGCTCGATACCTTCGTGTATTACAAGGGGATCCAGCAGTCGGACTACAGCTTCTCGACCGCGGTCGGCGTATTCAAGGGTCTGGTCGGTCTCGTGCTGGTTATGGCCGCCAACAAGCTGTCCAAGCGATTCGGCGAACAGGGCGTATATTAGGGCTTCGATTCTTTCTGGGAGGAGAACGACATATGAAGCAAAAATCCATCGCGGAACGCTTGTTCAGCGGCGTGAATATCAGTCTGCTGCTTGTCATATCCGCAGTCATGCTGTTTCCGTTTTTATATTTGTTCTCGGTTTCATTTTCCTCGTTCGAGGATTTTCTGGGCAGCAAACTGCTGCTCTGGCCGTCGAAATGGACGACCGACGCCTATGAATATATCTGGGCCTCCAGGACGTTCCGGCAGGCGCTGCTGAACACGTCGCTGGTTACCGTGCTCGGTACCATCGTCAATCTGTTTTTTACGGCGACGATGGCATACGCCTTGTCAAGACCGATCGTCGGCCAGCGTACCGTCATGTTTATGGTCGTATTTGCGCTATTGTTCTCGGCCGGCATGATTCCGACCTATCTGGTCGTCCAGGAAACGGGGCTGCTTGATTCCATCTGGTCGCTTATTTTGCCGGTGGCCATCGCGCCCTTCAACCTGATTGTCATCCGCCAATTCTTCATGAACATCCCAAGCGATATGATCGAGGCGGGCATCGTGGACGGCGCGAATGACCTGCAGATTTTCGGGCGCATCATCCTGCCGCTCTCGAAGCCTGCGCTGGCGGCATTCAGCCTGTTTTATGCGGTCACGCACTGGAACAACTATTTTGCGCCGATTCTGTACATCAATGATCCGGCCAAATGGACGATACAGGTCGTGCTGAGACAGATTGTGGTGGTGGGGGAAACGACGGGCACGCTCGGAGGAGATAACATGTTCATGGATAATCCGCCGCCCCCGGAAACGATCCAGATGGCCGCGATTCTCATGGCGACGCTGCCGATTCTGATCGTGTATCCGTTCTTGCAAAAGCACTTCGCGAAAGGCGTCATGCTGGGCGCCGTCAAAGGTTGATGACTTCGAACGGCCGAATAACGGAGCTGTTCGAATGAATCATAAACGGAGGTCACACTCCAACACTGATTAGAATGGGGGAAAGCTCATGTTAAAGAAACACAGACTTACCGCAGTGATGGCGGCCTTGCTCTCCATCAGCGTGGCAGCATGCGGCGGCCAGCCGAAGGCGGAGGAGAAACCTGGAACGACCACTCGGGGGGAGGAAAAACCGGCACAGACAGAGCAGACGTATGAGATCACAACGATTGATTTTCGCTACGGTGATCCGCCACCGACTTCAAGTCCGGGACTTGACATGATCAACGAGAAATTTAAAGTCGACTACAAGCCGGTTTTTGTGCCGAATACCGCCTTTGATGAGAAGATCAACGCTGTGTTCGCCTCAGGTAAAATACCTGATATGATCGGACTTATGTCGGCTGACATCAAGAACCGCTACAATAAATTTGCGAAGCAGGGGGCTTTCCTAGATATCGAGCCTTATATCCAGGAGTATCCGTCGCTTAAAGTGGTGCCTGATTTCATCTGGGATGCCATGCGGGTGAACGGCAAGATTTACGCCATCCCGCAGTATTCTCCGAAGTATCAGGTCGTCACGGTGCTCCGCAAGGACTGGCTCGATAAGCTTGGCCTGAAACCGCCGACAAATTACGAGGAGCTGAAAGAGGTAGCGCTGGCATTCACGAACGGAGATCCGGACGGCAACAGCAAGAAGGACACCTACGGAATCGCCATTGGTCAGGACATTAACCCGAACTTCAACCAGGGACCGTATTGGGACCCGGATGCCTGGTACCACCAAGATGCGCAGGGCAACTACATCCCGGGCATTATCGGGGAAGGCCGCCGGGAGTTCATTACGATGCTGTCTGAGCTCTACCAACAGGGAGCGATGACGAAGGACTACGCCATCCTGAACTGGGGAGACACCAACAAGGAGTTCTATTCCGGCAAAGCAGGCATCTTTATTGGAACGCCGCGCGGCATGTCGCAGGATTACATGAACGGCCTGCTCAGTATACATCCGGATGCCCAGTTTATCAGTCTTGGTCCTTTCGAGGACAATTACGGCAACAAAGGGCTTACGTCTGGGGCGGGCTACAACGGAATTACCGTGCTGAGCGCCAAACTTGCCGATGAGCCGGAAAAGCTGAAGAAGATTTTCGAAATGATTGATTTCGGCCGTCAGTTCTATCCGCAGGATCAGCGGAATGATACAAACGCCGATTTTGATTGGTGGTCGGGCAAAGTCGGTGTGGGTTATGACATGAAGGACGGCGTGCAGGTCAACAAGGAGAATTTCGCATCCGACGGACTTGCGCCTTCCACTTATTTTGTTGATAACACTTCGTGGGCGCCCCAGGATTTCGATAATGATTACTCCATTACGTATCAGACCAAGCAGCTGGTCGATCTGGTGGAGGAGATCGAATCCATGTATAGGGAAATCAAGCTTTATGCTAACCCAATCAATGGACTGGAGTCGCCGACCGACAACTCGAAAGGCGCCGAGCTGAGAAAGTATGTCATGGATGAGCAGGTAAAAATGATTGCAGGCACCCGTCCGGTTTCGGACTGGGATAAACTGGTTCAGGAGTATCTGGACAAAGGCGGTGCCCAGGTCATCCAGGAATACAACGCGAATATCAAAGAAAAGGATCCGAAGGCACTGTTTAAGTGAGACTTTTGAAATGACGCTTTTATACATGATCCGTAGGACAGCGGGGCAAATCCTTTTGCCCCTGTTCTGCATTGGAATAACTAGCGCCTATGGGAATGCGAGCTGTGGAGGAGGGAGACCTGTATCATGGAAAAGACAGCGAAAATCGGTCTGTGGTTTAACAGGCAGTCGGCGGAATACTTCTGGGGACACGGCCAGGACCTGTTTCAGCTTTATGTGGAGGAGGTGCTTGGTCATGCGGGCATTCCTTATGCAAGGTTTGATGATGCCGAAACCCTTGAGTCATATGAACCCGATATCATCGTCGTACTGCACCCGGGAGAGAAGGAAGAGGATCTGAACCGATTGGAGCAGTGGGCCCGCCGAGGAGCGACGCTCATCAGTTACGGCGGATTGAACCGCATGGCCGGACAGCTGGGCTGTACCCGGTCTGTCATCCGGGATGCGGTGTATGGGGACCTGTCAGCGCTAAGCTATGCGCAAGGCATACCGGTTCTAAGGGCGGTAAGCAGCGATCCGTGGATGGCGTCGGAGAATTCCGTCATCCCGGTTCAAGCGGATGGCGTTCTGCGCCGGCTCCGTAAAGCTGGTGCCGAGGCAGCCGCAGCCGTTCTGAGGTTTTCGCTAGGTGCCGGCCGGCTGATCCGCTGGAATGTGGACATCCCCGCGAATATCGTTCTGCTTCAGCAGGGCGGCGGCCCGGTCGTCCAGGACGGCATCCCCGCACCGGACGGTACGGGAGCGGTGGACGAAGGCATTTTGAAGGCCGATGACCGGTGTGAGTTGGACTGGAATGAAGACCGCTCGGTGACGGAGACCGGGATGCCGTACTTTGATACGCCGTATGCAGACTGGTGGCGCGAGGTGATTATCCGTCAGCTGATGGAGGAAGCAGTTGCGATGGGAATGACGCTTCCGTTTCTGGACTATTGGCCTGAAGGCGTCAATCAGGTGGCCATGATCTCGCACGACAGCGACTTCAACATAGAGGAGGCGGCCCGAACGACCCTGAGCGTGCTTCAGGAAAACGGCGTCCGCTCGACCTGGTGCATGATCGAACCAGGCTACTCCCCGTCGCTCTACAAAGAAATTCAGGCTGCCGGGCATGAGCTGGCATTTCACTACAATGCTTTGGAGCAGGAGAAGGGGATATGGAGCGCCGAGGAATTTGCCCGTCAACTGAACGTAATCCGGAGCACCAGCGGCGCGCCGATCATTTCGAACAAGAACCACTATACCCGCTTTGAGGGCTGGGGAGAGCTCTATGTATGGTGCGAGCAGAACGGCATCGAAGCGGATCAAACTAGAGGGCCGAGCAAAAAAGGAAATGTCGGCTTTCCGTTCGGTACCAGCCATCCGTATTACCCGATCGCTCGTTCGGATGACCGCAACCGGCTATACCGGGTGCTGCAGATCGGCTTTCTTACCCAGGACCTGGAGCATCCCACGCTTACGGATGCGTCGGTGATTGCCCCGTTTCTCGAAAAGGTGGCGGAAGTCCGCGGCGTCGCCCATTTCCTGTTTCACCAGCAGCACATCCATCATCTAGGGAACGTTCGGCATGCGTTTTCGCAAGCGGTCGAAACCGCGAAGCGGCTCGGTTATGCGTTCTGGACGAGCGAGGAGATCACCCGCTGGGAGCAGGCCAGACGAGCTGCGGTGCTCCGGGTAAGCGCAGACGGTACCCTCATCACCGAGAATCTTCCGCAGGGAGCGGTCGTGCGCCAGCCGTTGGCTGCGGAGGCGGACCCGTCATCTTCGCAGACGGACATTCGCTTTGGGCGGCCGTGTGCAGAAGTGGCGAGCATGATGAAAACAGCAGCTGAATAACGGCAATGAGGAGGAATCAGACAGTGGAAGCGTTAGCGATTCATGGGGGAGCGCCGGTCAAGACCGGTCCTTTTGGCACAGGCAAAAGATTCGGGGAAGAGGAGGCCGCGCATCTGCTCGAAGCGCTGGAGCAGAACACGCTGTTTTATCATTTCGGCACCAAGGTTAAACAGTTTTTGGCCGATTTCAATGCGATGTACGGCCGGGAATACAGTGTAGCGACATCCTCCGGCACCGCGGCGATTCATGTCGCGCTGGGTGCGGCTGGGGTCTCCGTAGGGGACGAGGTCATTACAAGCCCGATTACGGACCAGGGAACGCTGATCGGCATTCTGTACCAGAATGCGATCCCCGTGTTTGCCGATCTGGAGCCTTACACTTACAATCTGGATCCGGCCTCGATCGAAGCCTGCATTACGCCGAGAACGAAAGCGATCCTAGTCGTCCATCTGGCGGGATATCCGTGCGATATGGACCCGATCATGGAGATCGCGGAAAAGCATGGCATTAAGGTCATTGAGGATTGCGCACAGGCTTATCTGACCCGGTATAAGGGGAGGCTGGCCGGCACCATTGGCGATTATGGCTGTTTCAGCACGAACGATTTTAAGCATATCTCCACCGGGGACGGGGGCATGGTGCTGATCAATTCGGGAGCGCGCGAGGATTACGAAACCGCTCACGCCTTCGCGGACAAAAACTACCGCCGTCTCGGCACCACGGTTGACCGGGGAACCAGCTATATTGCGCCGAATTACCGGATGACCGAGCTTCAGGGAGCCGTCGGTATCGCCCAGCTCAAAAAGCTGCCCTGGATTTGCGGGCGGCGTCAGCAATACGGCGACCGGCTCAATGAAGGATTGCAGGGAATCCAGGGCGTCATTCCGCCGCAGGTCGACCCGGAGCATGACTGTACATACTGGTTCTACATGCTGCGCCTTGATCTGGGCAAGCTGACGTGCAGCCGCGAAGAGTTTTGCAGGGCGCTGGAGGCTGAGGGGATCCCCAACCGTGCCGGCTATATCCCGCAGGTATGCTATTTGCAGCCGCTGTTCCGGAACCGGCAGGCTTATCCGGGGAGCCATTTTCCGTTTGACGGCAGCAGCGTCTCTTATGAGCCTGGCCGTTGTCCTGTCGCGGAGGCGATATTAGACACGACGGTGCAGATTCCGATGAACGAATTCTACACGCCCGAGGATATTGAGCATATCATTCAGGCGGTTGCCAAGGTGGGCGCTTATTATGCGAAAAGCGATGAATAATACGGAAGAAGTGAACGACAGCAAGGCAACGGGGACGATGGGGGTTTTTGAGCGGATCGGCGTACCCGTTGATGTCGACGAGAGCAGATCTGCGGCGGTGTGCCGAAGAGCCGACGGCACCGAGCGCATCGTAATCGCAGCCCGGGGATATGTGCTGATCGCGGATCCGGGAACAGGAAACAGCACGCAGCTTTATTTTCCAGGGGGCGAGGGCCAGTACCCGTTTGCGTCGATCAGTGATTCCCGAGGACGGTTCTATACCGGAGCAGGCCGCTATTTTTACGTTATCGATCCGTTCACTCCGGCTTTTGTCGGGCAGCACCGGGTACCTGAAGGGGAAGAGGGAGCCGGCTTTGCATTTGCCGTGAATGGCGATGGTCGGGTCTACGCAACAACTTACCCGGGAAGCTATCTGATGGAGCTCGATGCTTCGTCAAAATCCTCACGTACCTTATGCAGGCTGGATGCCGAGAGGAAGTATGCCATGACGCTCGCCTGCGGAAGCGGTGGGAAGGTCTATGCCGGACTGGGCACGACGTCGCCGGCCATCGCCAGCTTTCATAAGGAAACCGGAGTGTTGGAGATCGTACTGGAGGGGCCGCCGGATACGACAGGCAGCGCTGCCGTTCACCAAGGCTGCGACGGCGCCGTTTACGGCTGGCTGCCAACCGGGGAGGACGGAGCCGGCATATGGTACCTGCTGGGCGAGCAGGGGGCAGAGCAGGTGTCGGCGGAGGAGGTTAACCCGTCCCCGTATAAGGGGGCAGGTTACAACAAGCTGCACCGGGACCTTGACGCCGGTCGAGTGCTGCTGAAATGGCAGCTGTCCGACAGGCAGATCGAAATCATGGAAGCGGACGGAAGCCTGAGCCGGATTCCGCTTGACTACAAGGGAGGCGGAACGTCACTCTCTCCGCTGTTCGGAGGTCCGGACGGCATTCTTTACGGCACTTCCAATCACCCGCTTCATCTGTTCACGTACGATACCGAAGCCGGGCGCCTGACCGATTGTGGCGACAATATCGTGGAGCGGGGAGGCGGCGGCAATATTGCCGCTTATGCGGCTCAAGGCAGCATCATCGTGGGTGCTGCTTATGCCGGCGGCATGGTCCACCTAATGGATACGGCGAAAGAATGGTGTAC
This sequence comes from Bacillus sp. FSL K6-6540, assembly GCF_038007545.1. Classification (NCBI taxonomy): domain Bacteria; kingdom Bacillati; phylum Bacillota; class Bacilli; order Caryophanales; family Bacillaceae; genus Bacillus; species Bacillus sp. FSL K6-6540. The sequence goes on along the minus strand of NZ_JBBOXH010000001.1, from coordinate 3,981,941 downwards.
GGAACCAGGACCCCACCGGAATCCCCGGCTAATCTATGAAAATGCCGCTGTCCACAGGCCGAGATGCGCAGTCGCACATCCGGACGGCCGCCATGTGTTGTATGTCGGCTTTCCCGGTTATGGTGCGGCTGGCGGCGGGCTCGGCATCGTGGATGTACTGGCCGGGCAGGTGGAGATGCTGGAGAACCGGGAAATGGTCAGCGGGCAGAGTACGATTTCGCTTGCCGTGCTGCCGGATGGCAGGGTATTCGGCGGCACCAGCATCGAGACGCCCGGCGGCGGGATCAGCACGGCGGAGGAAGCGGTGATGTATGAGTTGGATTGGCCTGCCCGACAAGTGATTCGGCGCTGGGTGCCGGTACCGGGTGCCAGGGAAATCGCTCAGCTGATATCCGGCACAAACGGGCTTGTCTATGGCTTGACCTCGGAATCGGTGTTCTTTGTTTACGATGCTGGACTGCAAAAGATCATTCATTGCCGCGATCTTTCGTCCTGGGGCGGTATCGTCCGGCAGGGACTGCTCATGATAGAACGCAAGGGGCATCCATTCCTTCTGGGTCTGCTTAGCGGGGCTTTGTTCACCTTAAATACGGTGAACATGCAGCCGGAACTGCTGGAAGTGCTTCCGGTCGAAGCGACCAGCGGAATCGCCTGCCTGAACGGAAACGTGTATTTCGGTTCCGGTGCTGAGCTGTGGCGGTATCGGATGGAAGGGGAGGGTGATTACTTTTATGACTCAGTTTAATGGGGAATTAGTGCCGCTGTTAGAGGGAATCCATACCCTTGAGGCCTGGATGGAGAAGGAGTCCAGACTGAGAGCACGATGGCTGAAGCTGCTGGGGGAGCCCCCGGAGACGGTTGATTATAAGCCGAGAGCGGTCGCAGACAGCGGGGGGTTCCGGGTGCTTTCCGTGCATGAGGAAGAAGATCACACAAGACAGGTGATCATGTACGAATCACCGGACGGGGATTCGATCCCGGCTTATCTGTTGCTCCCTTCAGGAAAGCCTGCTGTAGGAGGATTCCCCGCTGTACTTGCCCTTCACCCGACAACCGAGAATGGAAAAGACGATGTATGTCTGGCTTCCGGACGGGCGAACCGGCAGTATGGTCTAGAGCTGGTACAGCGCGGTTTTGCCGTGCTGGCTCCGGACTCCATCACGTTCGGTGACCGAATCTATGAAGGGGAAGCGCCGTTTCAAACGGCTCCGTTCTATCAACGGCACCCTGCGTGGACCGCAGTCGGCAAAATGCTTTCCGATCACATGGTAGGGGTCGACGTGCTGACCTCGCTGCCGCAGGTAAATCCACACAGGATCGGCGTGATCGGCCACTCGCTTGGCGGCTATAATGGCTGGTTTCTGGCCGGAATAGATAAACGCATCAAGGCCGTCGTCTCGAGCTGCGGATTTACGATGTTCCGCGGCGATCCGGAGCCGAACCGCTGGGGCCTTCGGGAATGGTTTTCCCATATCCCATTCATCACGGACACCCTGAGGAGCGGCTCCCTTCCGTTTGAGTGGCATGAAATCGCGGCGCTTGCAGCTCCGGTGCCGATGTTGATGTGGTCCGGAACGCGAGACCCGATTTTTCCGAACTGGAGAGAGATTGTCACGGGACTGGGGGAGCTGGATGGTTTGTATGATTTTCTGGGCGCTTCATCTGCTTTCGAGTGCTGGATCGGTCATGAAGGGCACGATTTTCCGCCGGATATCCGGCAGCGTGCCTATGCTTTTCTTGAAAAACAGCTTGCGGAGTAAAATATATACGCGTTCTTTATCCGGAGTGCATGGAATCCTGATGTCCCTCATGATATACTGATTTTTATAGACATGTATAGGAGCGGTATATATTGTTGCGTAGAAGAAATGAATTTCATGAGCGTTATGAACGCTTTGTCCAGGAATTGAGGAATGAAATCGTTGCCGGTGTTCTTCAGCCGGGTGAATTTATTTTGCCGGAAAACACGCTTAGCCAAAAATACGAAATGAGCCGGGTATCGATCCGGAAGGCGCTGGATGAGCTGGTGAACGAAGGATTGATCGAGAAAATCGCGGGCAAGGGCAACCGGGTGAAAGTGCCGGATGAGGACAGAACGCCTGTCGTGCTGAGACTCGCATGGTTCTCTTCTTCCTATGAGATTCCGATAATCGAAAAAATGATCGAGGCGTTCGAGCGGAAGCATCCGTTCGTTCAGGTGGAGATGGTGCTGTATTCCGAGGATTTCTACACCGAAACCATCATCCGGTCCATTGAGGACGGTCAAGGGCCTGATCTGTTTATCATGTCGGATCAGCATTTCCGGGAATGGACCGAAAGCGGGCGCACGAATCTGCTGACAGGGTATGTTCCACCCCGTCTGATGGAGAAAGGGGTCAGCTATCCGCGGGTCTTCGAGCTGTTCAATCATGAAGGCGGCATGCTCGCGGCGCCGTTCGTGTTCTCTCCGGTAGTCATATGTTATAACCGTTCGATCTTCCGTCAGCACGGCCTGTCTCACCCCGTCAGTCTTGTCGACTGGCAGCAGCTGCTGGAGGTGGCCAAAGCCAGCACCTCGGCCCCGAACGAAGACGGAATGACCGATCATTACGGGTTCTGCTTCTCTTCGTCCCCCAACCGCTGGCCGGTCTTCCTGCTTCAAAATGACGGCAGCATCATGGCTGCAGACCGCAGCCGGAGCACGATGGCGGACGAACGAAACATCGAAGCGCTGGAGTTTTGCGTATCGCTGATGTACAAGGAGCATGTGTCGCCGATCTTTTCCCATGGCAGCAGCCATTTAGCCGAAAGCCTGTTTATGAAAGAACGGGTTGCGATGATCATGTCCACGTATTATTTCATGAATGAATTCCGCGACCATTCCATCGACTGGGATGTGATGACCTTGCCGAAAGGGAGCAAACCCGCCACTATACTGCTAGGCGGGGGGCTGTCGATCAACGCTGCGAGCAGTCATCGGAATATCGCCGAAAAACTCGTGGATTTTATGACGGGCGAGGAAGCACAGAAACTGCTAAAACAGTACGGTTGCACCATTCCGGTGTTGCGGTCTGTAGCCGAGGATGACAGCCTGCTGAATCCGGACATTCATCCGCAGCACTATAACCGTTATCTCGAGGTGCTGCCGCATGCTTATCCGCTGCATATCCTTAACATGAACCAATCTGAGATATTGACGCTGCTGGATGAACTGAATCTGCTGTGGGCTGGCATGGAATCCCCGGCGGATACCTGCACCCGGATCGAGCAACTCTTCAACTCCCGGCTGGGCTTGAAGGACGCCGGTACCGGGATGGAGAAGTGACGATTCGGTAAAAAAGAGCACCTTCAGGAGAACGAAGCCATGTCGTAAGATATGGAGACGGTCTTGAAGGTGTTTTTGTGTTGGCAGCAAGATGCATCTATCCGTTAGAAGTTGCCGACATGTTCATTTGAAAGGACCTTATTAAGAATATTTATCGACCATTTTAAGCAAATAATTGCGAAACTCCTCTACGTATGATTTCGGTTCTACGATTTCCAGATTTGTACCGAAACTTGCTAAAAATTGAAATCCAATCGGATTCTGAGGAATTTGGATGGTAGCCAGGTAATATTCAGAACTGTGGCTTTCAATACTCTTTCGACCGTACCTTTCAATAAACTGATCTTTTATGCCGGGCGCAATCAACGCTTTAATGGCGACTAGTTGCGGCTGATAACTGGCTGCGTCTTGTTCTAATGCATAATCTCTCGGGTTAAAGGTTTCTTCATTCATATTGAGATTATCGATCCTGGATAATTTAAATGTTCTATAGCTCTGGCGATGTAAACAGAATCCCTTCAAATACCAACTGGTTTCGCTAAAATGAAGCTGATACGGCTCGACGATTCGATTCGTTATCATGCCGTTTTTATCTATATAATCAAATGAAATTAACTTTTTCCCTATGATCGATTCTTGGCATGTCTTCAAGGTTTGAAGAATATCGGACCGACCCTCCCAATCATAAAATGATAGACGGACTGAACCTTTCAGTGACATGGGGTGAACCATGGCCTCCATTTTTTTAATCGTGATTTCAACTTCCTCGCTAATTAGAATTTGTTCCAATCCGCCGAGCGCAGTCAATATATTTTCTAAGTCGGAGCTGTTTAAAAGTCGCTTATCCACCTTGTATTCATCCATAATACCGTATCCGCCATGAATTCCATGAACAGAATAGATGGGGATATTGGATAAGCTCAGTGTTTCCATATCGCGAAGAATCGTTCTTTTGGAAACGTTGAATATTTGTGCGAATTCTTTTGTTGAAACGATATCTTTTTTCAGCAATATCATGATAATGGATATTAATCTCTCAACCTTCTCCATAGCTGCCCCTCTTTTGGTACAAATTTTTAAATGGTGACATACGTCTGTCACCACTAATAAATTATACTTCATTTATCAAAAGAAGGAGGTACAACTTTATGTCAGCTATTGCATATTTGAACTTTGATGGGATCGCTGAAGAAGCGATTGAATTTTATTCGGAGGCTCTACAGGCGTACGAGGTAAAAAAAGTGAATTTCAAGGATTTTCCGCAGGATCCAAACTATCCATTGCCAGAAAATGAACTCAATATGATCATGGAATCCTCGGTACAATTTGCAGGCGGGAAAATCATGATGTCGGATATTTTGCCCTCCATGAAGGCGGTAACGGGTGAGTTGGTGAAAGGAAACAACATGCTTATTAGTCTAATCATGGAGGATAAACAAGCATTGGAAAAATACTTTAACCAATTGTCTGTTGGCGGCCATGTTGTGATGCCATTATCCAATACTCCTTGGTCTTCGTGTTTTGGAATGCTGGTTGATAAATTCGGAGTTGCCTGGAAATTTAATCGTGACGCATATCGCTTCCTGGACAAAGTCATTTCAAACAAACAGTAACGCATTCAAAACATGGCCTACCAATGAAAGGCCATGTTTTGATATTCTCATTAGAAAGGAGGAGGATGGGTTATAGCTATGAAAATTGAACATGTGGTTCCAGCAAAATCGAGAGAGGATTTAAGGATTTGGCTGCAGAACCATGGCAAGACCGAGAAGTCTTGCTGGGTGATGGTTAGTATGACGCCAACCCCTGATATGTTGTTATATTTGGACGTCGTTGAGGAAGCTTTATGCTTTGGATGGATTGACGGCATTAAAAAGAAAATGTCCGAAACCGAGCTGGCCCAGAGACTGTCTCCTAGAGGTAAAAAAAGCTCATGGACCGAATTGAATAAAGAACGTGTCCGCCGCCTCGAAAAGTTGGGGTTCATGAGTGACGAAGGCAGAAGGGTTCTTCCTGACATGGATCCCGGTTCTTTCAGAATAGATGGGGTCATAGAACAAAGGCTAAAAGAGGAAAAGCAAGTATTTGAGAATTTCATGGCATTTCCTGATCTTTATAAAAGAGTTCGGATCGACACGATACAAAGCTATAAGAATCAGCCGGAATTATTCAAGAGCAGATTAGACAAATTCATATCCAACACAAGAGAAAACAAAATGTACGGTCAATGGAACGATCATGGCCGTCTACTTGATTATTAATACTCCCTGGGTCGAAGGCCAATAACCTTAGTCTGGTTGAGTACCGAACTAAGGTTGTATGCATTGCCTATTTATCATTGGAACTCTATAGAGTTCGACATAATCAATTCCAAAAACTCTTCAAGATTATGTGCCGCTTGTTCAACTTCTTCAAATTCAGGTTCATATCCGCGCACGATAGCACCAACGTCATTGGTTAAATCAATCGCATAGAAGGAATACCCACCATCGACTGACATCACGATCGGCAGGTAAGAATCCCACCACGCAGTTATTTCTGATTTCCATAGTTCATCGCCCCTTGCTGCCTCCAAACTGAGCATTTCATATTCATTCCATTTAAATTCAGTATCGGAGCGATTATTGTATTCATCCTCGCATAGAAACCAGGTCTCCTCATCAGGTGTGATGCATCGTTTTACAATACTTAAAAATTCCAAATAATCATAAGGGATTTCCTTATATCTTGATAACAAGCTGCCAGCTAAATGTAACTGATGATCCTCATTCTTAGTTATCGTCCAACCGTTTTCTTCAGCCCAAATCATAAATTCATTTATTTTGTCATTCAGGGTCTCTTCTCCCACCGTATTCACTCCAATTTCTTATAGGCTCTGATTATTATTCTAGTCAGACAGTTCCATATCCTTCTGGAACTCAATGTGCATTCCATATTTCGATAGGTATCGAATAGTACTCGGTTTATACTATATACAAAAGTACGCCAGTCGATAATAGATGGGGAGAGGTATAGTATGGACATGATAAAACAGCTTGAAAAGCTTACCGCCTTTAAAAAGCTTCACTCTAATTTCTTTATTTTGCCCAATGCATGGGATGCTGCAAGCGCGAAAACTTTCGAGAAGTGCGGCTTCAAGGCCATTGGCACGACAAGTGCCGGCATAGCGGTTTCCCATGGGTATGCGGATCGGAATATGCCCTTCGATAGGATGCTGGATACGGTCCGCAGGATCGTGCAAACCGTGGATATCCCGGTTACCGTGGATATGGAAGACGGGTATGGACAGATGCCTGATGAAGTCGCAGAATCGGTTAAGCAGGTGATCAAGGCAGGCGCGACTGGGATTAACATAGAAGACAGCAGCATGGATCGACAAGCGCCGCTGCATGATATTTTGCTCCAGCAAAACAAATTAGCCGTGATCCGAAGGCTGGGGAATGCCATGGGGTATCCTCTCTTCATCAATGCACGGATCGATGCTTACTGGATCAAGTCTATGCCGTCTGCTGGGAGGCTTGAAGAGACGATCAAGCGGGCCCATGCCTACCAGGAAGCCGGGGCAGATTGTATTTTTGTCCCCGGAATCCAGGAAATCTCCGACATCCAAACACTGCGCCATGAAATAAGCTGTCCGATCAATGTATTGGCCGGACCGGGAATACCTTCCGCAAAGGAGCTTGAAGCGCTGGGGATCCAGCGTATCAGCACCGGCTCAGGTCCTTTTCGCGCCGCAATATCGCTGCTGTATCGCATGGGCCATGAAATATTGGAGGAGGGAACTTTTGAGCACATGACTTCGGGAGTCCTTTCTTACGACGATTTATCGGAAAAGCAGTCTTGGTAGCAATCAACGGAGATAGCGCCTGCGTAGATCTTCATTGCAGCTTTGCTATGGCTGCCGGTGGAACGGCAGGCGATCGAGAACAGTTAAAATGTATCCCTGGAGAGTGGGCTTGCCCCACTCCTTTTTTTATGGGCAGGGATTATAATCCATCGTGACAGTGAAAAGTTTGGATGGAGGGGGGAGTGAACGTCAGAAAGCGGGCTGCCTGCTTCCGATAAATGTTAGCGCCTTCACAAAAAAACAAGCAAGAATACAACCGGGAGAACGGAAGCTGCAGTGCCTTATTATCGTGTGGCAGATGAATAATCTTGAGGAGGTATTTATGCTTACCATTACAAGAAAAGCAGTTAGTCTGTTGGTCGTGCTTGCCGTAATGATCACAGGATTCTCACCCCGAACTGCGGATGCTTTAGAAATCGATAGGTATTCAATTTCTTCAATGGATATGACGGATGCCGCTGATCCGGCATCTTTGGCACAGACCGCCGCTGCTCCGGCCACGATACAAAATTACCCGATGCCATCCATCTATACCGCATCCAGCGTGTTTTCGTTGAAAGCGAATAACGAAGCGATTCCTGTTATCAGTTATCTGGCTGATTATGATTATGCGCAATTTTCCTTTTCCGGCACGGTCCGTATCGAAGTTACCAACAATGTGCCGATTACATCATACTCCATCAGTCCTCAGGCTAAAAATATCGAAGGCACGGTCAACGGGAACAAGCTAACGTTCTATCTTTCATCCTCAACCTATGTCATCGTGAAAATCAATGACCAGAGGAAGAAGATTGTTATCGCAGCAGATCCCTTGGAGACGGATATTCCCCCGTCCACAGGTGCCGGGATTTATAATGTGACGCAGTCGCCTTACCATGCGGATAACACGGGTACATCGCTGGCATCGGGTCCGATTCAGCAGGCGATCGATGACGCCCATCAAGCCGGCGGCGGCGTTGTATTCATTCCGGCCGGTGTTTATAAGAGCGGGAACCTGACATTAAAAAGCAACGTAACCCTTTACCTGGCCGGCGGCGCCGTCATTGTCGGCACGGGCAAGGGGGAAGACTACGTGATTGATTTTCGCAAGGATTCACGAAACGCGGATGGAACGTATTTTATTCGTACTGCCGTAGATTCCACCAATATTACGATACGGGGACGGGGAACCATTGATGGAAAAGGCATTGCGATGCGAGAGCGAAGGATGCCGGCGCCGAATAAGAATGAAGGGTTCCTCAATAACCTGCTCGTTCCGATCGCAACATCCAATTTTACTTTTGACGGCCTAATATTGCGGGATGGCGGTTTCTGGTCGTTCATGGTGGTACGTTCCGACAATGTGACCATAAACAATCTTAAGGGATTCCAGGATTTATACAAAATCGAGAATGACGTTATCGATATCAATGAGAGTCAGAACGTGCTTGTTCAGCATTCGATTGCCATCTCGGATGATGACACGTATTCCACTAAAACCTGGCTGCAGACGGGGATGTCCAAAGACTGGCCGGGCGAGCTTGAACATTTGGAGAATGTGGTCTTTGATGACGCTTTTGCATGGACAAGATGCGCGGCTTTCAAGATTGGCATGGGTGTAGCCCAGCCGCAAATCGGCGTAACCATCCGAAATTCGTATGTCTATCAAAGCGCCCGAGCATTGCTTATTGATCATGGATACCAACTGAATACACTCCCGGAGGAAGGTTACGCCCAAAATATCACCTTTGAAAATATCGACATCGAACGCGTCGGCATCAATCAATTCGGGAACTATTGGCTTGGAGTGTCCACCAGCACTTCCGGCGATGTAAGCAATGTTGTAGTCAAGAACATCAATGTTCGCGAGACCGGCACCCAGAAATCCAGAATTTCCGGGAATGCCACGAAAGGCGGAAGGGTTAACGGCGTCACGTTCACGGATGTTTATGTTGGAGGCAAGCTTGCAGCAACCCTGGACGACTTGAATGTTACCGTCAATAACAATGTATATGGTATCGTTTTTGCCAATTCCAAACCTCCGCTATTCAGCGACAATTTCGAAGACGGAAATACGGCGGGTTGGACGTCGATGTCCGGCGGTTGGACCGTCCCGAAAGTCGGCACGAATCACGTGCTGTCCAGCGGGAATCAGACAACCACCTCCCTGATTACCGCTAATAGCGGGGGTTCATGGACGGATTACGTTTATGAAGCCAGATTAAGAATGCCCATCACCAATGCCAACGCGGGCATGGTCTTTAGGGTGCAGGATGCAAACAATTATTATATGTATCGCATTCATTCATCGAATCAACAGCTGGAGTTGTTCAAATCCGTAAATGGACAGCTGACGCTTGTAAACAGTATGCCGTTCACGGCCATTGAGAAACAGTGGTATAAGGTTAAGGCGGTTATGCAAGGGAACACGATTTCCTGTTACGTGGATGGAGAATTAAAGATGGAATGGACCAATCCTGTAACCGAATTGACGGCTGGGGGGATCGGATTCCGGACCACCTCGGCGGGCGTCCATTTTGACGATGCCGTGGTTAGTCTCCTCAATAAAGCGCCTGAGGAGATTGCCCTTTCACACAACAGTGTGGTTGAAAACACGACGGCGGGAGGAATGGTCGGAACCTTTTCCACCAGCGACCCTGATGCGGAAGAAACATTTGCTTATATGCTGATAGCGGGGGCAGGGGATGTGGACAACGGCAGCTTCACCATTTCGGACAATAAGTTGTTCCTAGCCGTAACGCCTGATTACGAAGCCAAGGATAGCTACAGCATCCGGGTGAGGAGTACAGACTCAGGCGGACTGTATGTTGAGAAGACCTTTACGATCCATGTCACGGACGTGAATGAACCTCCCGTGAATCCGGATCCTACGGTCATTGTATTCAGCGACGATTTCGAAGATGGAAATGCCGGAGGATGGACGTCTGCTTCAGGTTCTTGGGATGTAACAACGGACGGCACAAAAGCCTTGATTCAGAATCAAGCTGCCACTGCAGTCATTGCTGCCGGCGATTCGTGGACGGATTATACGTATGAGGCCAAAGCGAAAATGCCCATCACCAATGCCAACGCAGGCATTCTCTTCAGGGTACAGGATGCGGGTAATTTCTATATGTTCCGAATCCATTCCGCAGCCCAAAAGCTGGAGTTGTACAAATCCGTGGACAACGTCATGACCCTTGTATCCAGTACCCCGTTTACAGCTCAGGCGAACCAGTGGTATACGATGAAGGCTTCTATTGAAGGGAACGCAATAAAAGGTTATGTGGATGGAGAATTAAAAGTGGAATGGACCAATCCCGAGACCGAACTGACAGCAGGAAAAATAGGATTTCGGACCACTTCGGCAGGCGTAGCTTTTGATGATGTTGTGGTACTGGCACCTGATTCGATCTAACTAGTACGGCATCCGTACTTTTTCAAAAAAAGCCGATCCACAGGTCGGTCAGCGTTAAGATGATCATACGAAGGAGCTGCCCATAACGCCATGATTGGCTGCCAGGGACAGCTTCGTTTTTTTGCATTGTCGTACAGGGGATGCAGTGACATAATCAAAGGAAGAAATTTAACGGAAGGCGTGAAAAGCTTGGAGTATCTCCGCAGGCAATCGTTCCGCAACAAACTCAAGGTCGCTTTTCTGGCTGTCATCGTGCTTTCTGTCCTGATGACCGGAGGGTTGTCTTATTATATCTCGGCTGCCACGCTGGAAAAGAATGCGCTGAAGCTCACGCAGGACACGGTGGTCAGGTCGGCACAAATCGTGGATGAGAAGCTGAACAAACTGATGCTGATTATGATGACGTTTATGATCAGCCAGCCTTTCTACGACATGCTGAAGGATGCCGCCTCCGGGGATGCCAGCAGATATTACACGCATCTGAACGATCTTGATAACGTTTTCTCGCAGGCGCGGATCGCCGAGCCGCTTATCCAATCGATCTACGTATTTACACCGATCGGCGAATTTTATCCTTCGTCCATGAACCGCAATCGGCTCACCGAATTCGAGGATACCGTTCTGTATGCGCGCATCGAACAGGAGAAAAAGAACCTGTGGGTGGAGGGGCATGAGGATATGCTCTTCTCCGGCAAGGAACGCGTCATTTCGCTTATTCTGGAGCCGATCTTTGACACTCCGGTCAGCGGTGTTTATATTGTCGTGAATATCCGTGAGGACGGTTTCCGCAAGCTGGTACAGGGGAACACCGCGGAAGGGGCGTCCAGCTTCTTGCTGAACGCTGATGGAGAGGCGGTTTACCCCGTGAAGGAACCGCTGGTCAGGCAGGCAGTGGAGACGGGTAATTTGAGTGGCATGATGAGCCGCTCGGAGGGAAGTCAGCCCTTTGAAATGGAAGGCCAGACCTATCTGCTTAATTATGCCCGACTCGGCATTGCGGATTGGACCATGACCACCATCCGTTCCCGGGCCGACGTGCTCCAGGACATGGTTTTTGTCAAATGGCTGATTGCCGGGGTTACGCTGGCTGCTTTTACCGTCACCACGTTGATTTCGGGCGCATTTTCACGCTATTTGCTAAAGCCGCTGCAAGGGCTGCTGAAGGTGATGAAGCGGGTCGAGAACAACGATCTGACCGCCCGTTTTGAGAGCGGCAGCGGAGATGAACTGGCTCAAGTGGGATTTCGGTTTAACCGGATGCTGGAACAAATTGTGGTGTTGATTGATGAGGTTACGGAAGCGCAGACGCATAAGCGATCTGCAGAGATCAAGGCGCTGTCAGCGCAGATGGACCCGCATTTTCTGTACAATACGCTCAACACCATCTACTGGAAATTGAAATTGAAGCAGATCGAGCCGTCGCAGCAAATGGTCATGTCGCTCTCACGCCTGTTCCAACTCGGATTGAACAATGGCCAGGAAATTACGACACTGTCGAAAGAACTGGAGCATGTGCGCCAGTATCTGGAACTGCAGTTAAGCTGCTATGAAGACTTATTCTCTTATGAGATCCATGTACGCGAACCGGAGGCGTCATCGCTTTCGATTCCGCGCATCATTTTGCAGCCGCTGGTGGAGAACAGCATTTTGCACGGTTTTCGCGACCTGAAGAGCGGCGGCCTAATCGAAATCGAGATTGGCGGGGATGAGAAACGCTGGACGATAGCCGTACGTGATAACGGAAAGGGAATGGACAAGACCCAAGTGCGCGAACTCTTTTTGCAGGAGTCGAAGAAGGGATATGCGGTATCCAATCTGATCCGGCGGCTCCGGCTCTATTATGGGGACGGTGCGGAATTTCACGTAGACAGTGCGCCGGAGCGCGGAACCGAAATACGGATTTCATTGCCCAAGAAAGGGGAGCATTTGGATGAGCAATCCTGAGGCGATCAGTCTCTGCATTATCGACGATATTAAAAGCGTGGTGGACGGACTGACCGCAATGAACTGGGAAGAGCAGGGGATTCGGGTCGCAGGTGTATCGAGCAATGGGGAAGAGGGGCTTACGCTGATCACCGGGCTGCGTCCGGATCTGGTTATTACCGATATCCGGATGCCGATCATGGACGGGTTGAGCATGCTGCGTTTGGTGCTGGAAGAGAACCCCAGCTGCAAGGTCATTCTGATCAGCGGCTATGCCGATTTTGAATATGCGCAGCAGGCGGTGCAGCTGGGGGCGTTTGATTTTGTGGTGAAGCCCTTCACAGAAGAAGAAATGATGTCGGCTGTGCTGCGAGCCAAAGCAGAGGTTATGGAAGAGAGGTCCAAGCGGCTAAGTCTGAGGGAAATGGAAAACAAGCTCCGCGAGAGCATGCCGGCGCTGCGGCAGGAATACTTTGCGCTGCTCGTAAGCCACCGCACTTCATGGGAAGAGGCCTCGGAACGGTGGGAGTTTCTGAATATTGAGCTGGAGCCGCGGGGCTTCGTGGTGATGCTGATTGAAATTGACCGTTTCCGGGAGCAGGTTGCCGAGCAGTCCATCCAGGAAATGGAGCTGATCCGGTTCTCGCTGTTGAATATTATGCAGGAGACGCTTGCCCATTATGCGCAAAGCGTTCTTTTCCGCGCCCGTCATGATCAGTACCTGGCCGTTCTGAACGATACAGGACCATCCAGTCCGATTGAAATCGCCGAGCAGTGCTGCCGGAATATTGAACGATATACCAAGTTCACGGTCTCGGTCGGAGTCGGCGGCAGAGTGGAGGAGATCAGCAATCTTCCGGATTCCTATCGCCAGGCTCATCGGGCGCTCTCCCATCACCTGTTCACCGAAGGCAATGCCGCCATTATGTATGACGATATCCTCCAAAGCGGAAGCCAGGAACCGCTGGCACTGGAGTACAAGGACGAACTCCTGCTGGCTCTTCGTTCCGGGAATGCTGTCCGGACGGACGCGATTCTGTCCGCGATTTCGGAAGTGCTGCAGAAACGGATCTCGCGGCAAAATCCGGATTATCTCCTCAGCCTGTACGATGAACTGGCCGCTTCAGCAATCCGCACGCTTTACGAAATGGTTCCTTATTCGGAGATACAGCCGATGATTCAGAAATTCAGAACGGTACAAGGGACGGCGGGGCTGCCGCTGGCCTCTTTGCAGCGTCAACTGCTTGCCTTGTGCACGGAAGGGGCCGAGCTGGTTCGCCGGAACAGCTTATCCGAAGGGCAGAAGGTTATTTATAATGCCATAGGCTATATCAAGGGCCGTTTGTCCGAGGATATTACCGTTGGCGAATGTGCCGCCCATGTGCATCTCAGTGCCAGCTACTTTTCCAGCTTGTTCAAGCAGGTGACCGGAATGACGGTCACACAGTATATCACCTCGGAACGCATTCAAAAGGCGAGACTGCTGCTGGTAGAGGGGGCGCAGGTGCAGGAGGTGGCTGCGGCGGTAGGGTATGAGGAGCGCAGATATTTCAGCGAGATGTTCAAGAAGATCACCGGCCAGACACCGTCGGAATTCAGGGCGGGCTATCACATGGACCGGCCGGAGGCGTGAGGTGCCTGCTGCAGGAGACCATAGGATTCTATCCCTTGAGAGTGAATTTGCCTCACTCCTTTTCCGAGAACGGGATTCTATAATAAAAAACGAGCTCACAATACAAACGTTAATCAAAGGGGTAGAATGTATGCGAAAAAAATGGTTAAGCCTCGGCTTGAGCCTCATTCTGGCAGCCGGAATCGCAGGCTGCGCCGGAAACGACAACAGCAGTGGCAATGGCGGCACGACGAATGGCAAGTCTGACGGCGGAACGGCAGCACCATCAACCGAGACGGGCCAACCCGTACAGCTTAAATACTGGACTGACGACCGTCATGACCAGGAGTATATCAAGGAATTGATCAACAAGTTCAATGAAACAAACGGCGATAACATCCAGGTGGAATTGACGGTCATGTCCGAGAATTACGCGCAAAGCGTCGACATTGCCTTTTCCAGCAACCAGGCGCCGGATGTACTGCGTCTAAAGAGCGCCAATACGTCCGGATTCGTCAAAAAAGGGTATCTCGCCCCAATTGACGAGTATCTGACCGATGACTTGAAAGCGAAGTTCGGCAGCCTGCTGATCGACGATGTCAACCGTTTTGACGGCAAGGTGTACTCGCTTGCCAATACCGGTCTCACCATGCGTCTGGTCTACAACAAGGATCTCTTTGCCAAAGCGGGCATCGAGAATCCTCCGAAATCGCTGCAGGAAATGGTGGAGGATGCCAAGAAAATTACCGAAGTCGGCAAGGCCGAGGGCATCTATGGTTTTGCGCTGAACTTCAAAAATCCGAAGCAAGCATTTGACCGTTCCGTCCGGGAGATTCTATCCTTGAGCGGTTATCAGGGACTTGGCTTTGATCTGAAAACAGGCCAGTTCGATTTCGAGCCTTACTCGCAGGTCATTGATTATTTCAAGCAAATGCATAAAGACGGAAGCATTCTGCCTGGCGCGGAAGCGTTGGACATCGACCCGCTGCGCGCCCAATTCGCCGCAGGCAAAATCGGTATGTATCTATCCTTCTCGACGGAGCCGGGCGTGTACATGGATCAATTCCCGACTGAAATCAACTGGGGGGGCGCATTGGCTCCAACGCTGGACGGTCAGATCAAGGGAACTTCCGAAATCGTGTCCGCCGGAACGTGGCTCGGCATCAGCGCCCAATCGGCCAATAAGGAAGCGGCTTGGAAATTCATGCAGTATATGTACGGCGATGAGGTTCTGAAGACCTATCACGAAAAAGGCTTCGGGATTGCCATTGTACCGAGCATTGTAGAACAGGCAAAAGATCCGGAGATCAATGGCATGGAAGGCTTCCTGGTGGGGGAACACGACTCGCTCTGGCCTGCTTCGCCAAACGTTACACCGGAGGGTTCCACCTATGCGGACGCTTTCTTCAAATATATGCTTACCGATGAAGATCTGAAAGCGATTACGGAGGATTTGAACACAAGATACAACGCCGCATTGTCCAAAGCGGTGGAGAAAGGCGAGATCAATGTAACGCCGAACCCTGCCTTTGATCCAACCAAACCACAGGGAGAATAACAGGCAAGGATGGGGCTGCCGCGCACTTTTTTGGCGGATGCCCCTTTTCTTTCCCCGAAGGAGGAACCCATCGTGAGTATGAAATGGAAACGGCTAGGGGAGAATGCTCTGTTTCTATCGCCGAGCATCATTTTGACGGCTGCCCTGGGCATCTACCCCTTGATATGGATGCTGCGTTATATGTTTTATGACTATGCCGGGTATGGCGAAGCGCTGTTCGTTGGGCTGGACAATTTTCGTCGGCTGATGCGCGATGCGCTGTTCTGGGAATCGGTCGGCAATACCTTTGTCTACGCCGGAGGCAAGCTGCTGCTGACGCTGCCATTGTCCCTGCTGCTCGCGGTCATCCTGAACGGCAAGCTGCGAGGCGGAAAACTGCTGCGAGGGATCTATTTTATGCCGACGATCATCAGCACCGCGGTTATCTCCGTGGTGTTCTATACGATCTTCAATTCCTATAACGGGATGGTTAACACCGTATTGATGAAGCTGCACCTGATCTCGCAGCCGATCGACTGGCTCGGGCCGAAGCATGCGATGCTTACGGTCATTATTGTGGCGGTATGGGGCGCGGTCGGCAATTATATGCTGCTGTTTCTGGCCGGACTGCAGAGCATTCCGCAGGATTTATACGAGAGCGCGGCCATGGACGGCGCAAACGCCGGAAGACGGTTCTGGAGCATTACGCTTCCGATGCTGGCTCCGGTAGCCCAGTTGGTCATCATGCTCGCAATTATCGCATCCCTGAAAGGCTATGAGAGCATTATGCTCATCACGGAAGGCGGACCGATCGGCAAAACCGAGGTCATGTATCTCTATCTGTATAAACTGTTGTTTCCGGTTTCCACGGGATCGCCTGTGGAGCAGCAGCTTGGATACGGCAGCGCCGTTGGCTTCGCAACCGCTGTTATTGTGGGAGCCATCACGGGTTTGTATTTCTTATTAAGCCGTAAAATGAACAAGCTTTATTAGAGTTTCTTTTAAAAAGCCCACTTAACATGATTTTTGAACATGCACTATATGCAACAATAGACGCCAACTTAGCAAAGGCCCTTACGATTTGACAACAACGCCGCAGACCGATTGATCATGAACGGCTGCAGGCGTGCAGGAGGATCAGCAGATGAACGAACAGGTATTACCCCAACAGCCGGATGCGCGCGGCAAAATCGCCGCCCGCCCGCCTACCGGTCACATAGGCAGAATTGCGGGCCGCACGGTAATGTGGCTGTTCTTATTGATAACGGCGATACTGACATTATTTCCCCTGTTGATGACTTTGTCCGGTTCGCTCAAGACCGGCGCCGAAATGATGACCGGCGGGAGCCTACTGCCGGCCAAGCTGCAGTTCGTCAACTATGCCGAAGCATGGAAGCAGGCTAATTTTGCCCGCTATACCTGGAACAGCGCTTTTGTCAGCATTATGGTTACCGCAGGCACCCTGCTGGTAGCTGCCATGGCGGCTTATGTGGTGGACCGTCGCCATTTTCCCGGCAAATCCCTGTATGTGACGACGCAGGCGTCGATGATGTTTATATCCGTCGGTGCGATCGTGCTGCGCCCGCAATTCGATTTGATGGTCGCGCTGAACCTGAATACCACGTTGTGGGGCGTGATCCTGATTCTGATCAGTGCCCATTCCAGCACATTTTTTATGCTGCTGGGTTTCTTCAAAGCGATTCCCCGCGAGCTTGACGAAGCGGCCATGGTGGACGGCTCCGGCTTTGTCCGAACCTTCTTTCGGATTATTCTCCCGCTCCTGACGCCGGGGCTTGGCGTGGCCGGGCTGTTTGCTTTCCGCCATGCCTGGAACGAATACATTCTGCCGCTGGTGTTCACGATGACGAATCCTCAGCTGCAGACGCTCACCGTCGGGCTGGCGAATCTTCGTTACGGTTCTTCCGCGGCCATGCAGATCCATTTGATGATGGCGGGAGCATGCCTGTCGATTCTGCCGATGCTTCTCGCTTATATTGTGGCGAACAAATCCTTTATTCAAGTGACGGCGGGTTCAGTCAAAGGTTAATTTCATAATTCCATATACAAGGAGTTTGATGCAAATGAGAGATTCAACAGTGGGACCTTTGTTTTCCAGCCCGATCATGACCCGGCATTCCGCGAATCCGATTCTGACTCCGGGTGATGTGCCCTATGGTCCGGCGTTGGTCTTTAATGCCGGGGTTACCAAATTTAAAGGCAAATATGTGATGGTTTTTCGCAATGACTACGGTGATGAACATCAAGGGATTGTTGCTCCTCATCACACGACGAATCTTGGGCTGGCCTTCAGCGATGACGGCATAAAATGGGATGTGCAGCCGGAACCGTGCTGGTCCTGGCATGATGAAGAGGTCATCCGCGTGTATGACCCGCGTCTAACGGTAATCGGCGAACAATGTTATATGTGCTTTGCGGTCGATACCAAGCACGGGCTGCGCGGCGGCATCGCCGTCACCGAAGATTTCAGATCCTTCGAGGTGCTGAGCCTATCGCTGCCGGACAACCGCAACATGGTATTGTTCCCGGAGCGGATCGGGGGCAAGTACGTCCGGCTGGAGCGCCCGATGCCTGTATACAGCCGGGGCGGGATAGACCGCTTCGATATGTGGATGAGCGACTCGCCTGACCTGAAATACTGGGGAAACTCCAAGCTGCTGCTGGCGGTTGAAGATGTAGTTTATGCCAATGACAAGGTAGGCCCCGGCGCTCCGCCCGTCAAAACGGATAAAGGTTGGCTGACCCTGTTCCATGCCGTGGACATCGATCGCAGCCGGGGGAAGAACGGCTGGGAGGACAGCTGGAAGAAGCGATATACGTCCGGCATATTACTGCTGGATCTTGCCGATCCCAGCCGGATCATTGGCATGGCGGAGACGCCGCTGCTTGCCCCGGAAGCCGATTATGAGACCGATGGCGGCTTCCGCAATCATGTTATTTTTCCGGGGGGCATGATTCTGGAGGATACCGGAGAAGTCAAAATCTACTACGGCGCCGCCGATACCGTAGAATGCCTGGCAACTGCGCATGTAGATGATTTGCTGCATCTTTGTCTGAACGGCACAGTCCATAAGTAATGATGACATGTTGAAGCTATACAGAATGGGGAGGGTTTCTATGAAAGGACATATTACGTTGCCATCCGCCAGCATTCCGGTCAGCCGCGAGGTGGATGTGCTTGTCATCGGCGGAGGCGCCTCAGGCATCGCCGGGGCCATTGCCGCTGCGAAAGGGGGGGCGAAAACAATGCTGGTGGAGCAGCGAGGATTCCTTGGCGGCATGGGCACGGTTGCGCTCGTTCCGGCTTTCTGTCCCTTTACGGATAAGCGGAAGCCGATTATCCGCGGTCTCGGCCTTCAATTGATGGAACGGATGAAGCAGGCATGCGATCCTCAGTACCGCGAGGAATATCAAGAGATGCTGGATTGGGTGCCGATCGATCCCGAAGTGCTGAAACGGGTTTATGATGATGCCATTCTGGAAAGCGGCGTGACGCCGCTGTATCACACCTTTGTTTACGATGTTGTCCTGTCTGAGGACCGCCGAAAGGTTGAAGGTGTCGTTGTCGTCAACAAAACAGGACGTTCTTTCATCCCCTGCAGGTATATTATCGATTGCTCGGGAGATGGGGATGTTGCCGCATTGGCGGGAGCTCCTTTTCAGAAGGGCGGGGAAGCGGGCGAGCTTCAGCCCGGCAGCATGTGCTATCTGCTTGCGAATGTGGACCGTCCAAGGTTCAGACGGTACTTAGAGGAGAGCGGGGATACGGGACAACTGCACAAGACGGTGGAGCTGGCGATCGAGGACGGCGCGCTGCCGGAGGGCCGCAAGTCGATCTCCGGCCTTGCTTGGGTCAGCGACTATTTGGTAGGCGTCAACTTCGGCCATGTATTCGGCGTGGACGGCACCCTTGCCGAGGACTTGACGCGGGGGGCGATTGAAGGGCGCCGCACGGCGGAACGCCAGCTGCAGTTCTTCCGCCGCTACGTGCCGGGCTTTGAGCGCGCCCATATGGTAGCGAGCGGGGAGCAGCTCGGCATCCGGGAGACGCGGCGGATCGAAGGGGACTATATCCTGACGGTCGATGACTTCCTTGCTGCGCGTTCCTTCCCGGACGACATTGCCCGCAACGCATACTACATCGATATTCATCTCGCCAACAGCAAAAGCGAGATGACCTTTAACCACCTGCCGCCCGGGGTTTCACACGGCGTACCGTACCGGATCATGCTGCCGATTGGCATCGACAACCTTTGGGTTGCCGGACGCTGCGTATCCTCGGACCGAGCAGTGCAAGGCTCCCTTCGGGTGATGCCGAACTGCTTCTCCATGGGTCAGGCCTCGGGAACGGCGGCTGCATTGGCGCTGCGGGACGGCACCGGCTCGCGCGGCATTTCCGTAGCCGAGCTTCAGCAGCGGCTGCTGGAGCAGGATGTATGGCTGGGAGAAGATTTCATTCCGGCTGATAAGCAGAAGGGCGGGAATGCGCCGTGAAGCGGCTTCCATTAACGGATGAGTGGTTTCACGGTGCCGTGTCGCTCGAACACGGGGAGGATGGTATCAAGCCGTGGCGTATTCCTTACATGGATTACGAGCTGTATCCGCCTGGGGGAATCGATGGCAAAGCCGAGATATGTGCCGGTGTTCGCCTGCGGCTGCGGACGGACTCCACCGAGGTGGCAGTATCTTTTGCACCGCTTGCGGACGCCGCCGCCATGGATTGCGTTGTAGAAGGTAGACTATGCCAGACGCTCAGCCTGCCCGGCGGAGCAACAGAAGCCTTGTTCAGCGGACTTAAGGACGGAATCAAGGATGTGGAGATTTGGCTCCCTCAAAATATAGGAATAACCGTCACCGGCCTACGGATTGATGCCCATGCCGTCGGAGTCCCGCTGCCGGACACCCGGCCCCGCTGGGTTACGTACGGGAGCTCCATTACACAGTGCGTCGGGGCTTCCAGCCCCTCCCGCGCTTGGCCAGCCATTGCCGCCGAAGCCTGCGGCTTCAGCTTGACCAATCTCGGCTTCTCCGGCAACTGCCACATGGAACCGATGATGGGGCGTCTGATTCGCGACTTGCCGGCCGATTTCATCTCGATATGTGCAGGCGTGAACATCTATGGCGGGGGCACCTTAAGTCCTCGCATGTTCAAGCCGCTGCTGATTGGCCTGCTGGAGACGATACGCGACAAACACAGGGATACCCCGCTGCTTGTCATTTCTCCGATTTATGGCACCGTCCGCGAAACGCAGCTCAATTCGCTGGGCTTCACCCTGCCCGTAATGCGGGAAATTATCCGCGAGACCGTGGAGCTGCTAAGGGCTCGGGGCGATCGCCAGTTATACTATCAGGACGGCTTGAAGTGGTTCGGTCCGGAGGATGAAGCCTTTCTGACGGATGGCCTACACCCTGGAGCCGAGGGGTATGAGCTGCTGGGCCGGCGTTTCCGCAATCTTCATGACTTTGCGTTACGGGCTGTACATCGAAACGCGGAGTGAGGAGTTTCTATTATATTCGGGATAACCAATGGGAATCATGACGGATCATTTTTGGACTTTCTTTTGATTGGACGAAAAGAACTTGAAGACCTTAAAGCCGCATCCTATGCGGCTTTTTTGGTTTGAAATATATAAATTCTTGTTGTTACTTAAGTCAGGTGCATTTAATGCTTATTAAGCTGACGGGCACTTTTAAGGAATATATTATCCATTTAGGGTTGATGAATTGGTATGTTAAACTATTTTTTCGACTGCAATATGAACTAACATTCGCGAAAATAAACTAGCAACTTCATATAGCAGCAATTAAATCATCCAACTTACAAGATGAATGTATCAGAAAGGAAGTACAGCTTTGCCTAAGCACATAAAGATCTACGCACCAATACTTATTATTATCATCATTATAAACGTTGCGGTGTACAGGCATTTGGAAAACCAGGCATCTGTTAGATACAACAGTCTCCATTCCCTGTATCAGCTGAAGAACGACTCGGCATTTGCCTATTTAGTGAAGCACGTTTCTGAAACCATTCCGCTTGCTGATACGCTGATGGCGATCAGCGAGTCGAAGGAAAATGAAGATCCTGCCAAGATACGGCAATGGATCGATAAGGCGAAGATCCAAGCGGAGGAAATCGATGAGCAGCTATTAACGATCATTGAATTTAGCGACACCTTCCCCAACAACGCGGTTCCCAAGCTTTCAGTTAATAATACGGCAATGACAACGGATAACCAGGAGGACATGTTTATTCTCGCTTTTCAAGCAAGGACATGGCGACCGTTATACCAAATAAGCTATTCGTATTGGAAGTCTAATCCAAAAACAATTGACGCCAAGACCAGAGAAACCTTGCGCGCACTGGCGACTGAGCTCCGTGCGTTAAATCAAACCATTATGTCGTTCAAGGATGCCGCACACCACATGTTTTTCGAGGATCAAATAGAGTCATATAAAGCGGAAATGCTGCGGCAGTTGAAACCGCATCTTGAACGATTGAAAAAGATCCAAGATGACTTTACAGGTCAAAAATAAGACGAATGAATGGAATGGGCAGCATGCTACACCTTAATCTAATGAAGATAATGGGTTTTATAGAAAAATAAACCTCGGCCTGGTAAACTACCAATATAAAGTTTAAGGAGGAACCAGGCTTGAAGAGTTTTGTGAAAAATTCTGGCCGCATCACTATGATGTTGTTCATTGCATTTAGTGTCGGTTGCAGCGCTAGTGAACAAAGCAATCCACGCATCCCAGAAGAGATAGCAACGAAAGAAGCTGTTGAGTCCATGAATATGAATCCCCAAGCTGATTCAGGAACCGATGAATTAAGCCAAGCCGGAGAACGGTATGGGTCCAATATTATGTACTCCATTAAGATGTATCTCGAAAGACCGGAAGTTTCTCAAGCATTTCGCAATCAACTTGCCGAAACGATAGAGCTTGGATATGACTTGTATCGAAAGAAGGACATTCCGGAGTTCGAATCTTTGGTAGTCCATATAAAACAAGATAATCGATCAGAGGTAAAGGAAATATATGAGAAACTCATAACGATTTACCCTCTACCCACCAGAACAATCAGAGGTGCAGGCTTCAACAGCACTAAAGACGAAACAGTAAAGGCCGTTGAATCCTATTTTTGAGCCCGCCTTGACCGAAATATATATCTTGTGTTAAATTTTTTTCATGCAATAACGATGATGAACAATGGGAGGGATAAAGTGATGACTGCTTCTGAGATTGTAGATGTAAACGTGAACCTGTCATGTAAAGCGATGTTTGACAAGGTTCACATAATTACAAATCAGATACCGGAACTTTATCCTTCTATGCATATATACAGTTCGCGACTTATTTATAGTTAGTCTCTTATTTTTGTATAGGTATAGTTAGGTTAATGTACGCAAAAAGCACCGGTAAGCTGGTGCTTTTTTGCGTTTTCTCCGTTTAAAGGGAGATAGAAATGAAGCATTTATCTAAGTATGAAAAAATACGTAAGATCTTATCGGCTCTAAATCAACCGAATTATAGATATTCGCAAATAACAGAGGCAATCTTCAAGAACAAGATCGGAAATTTCGAAGCAATGAACAACTTGCCTAAGCCATTAAGAAATGAATTAATCAAAGAGCTTGGAAACAATGTGTTAAGCATCACACCGAAAATGGAGCAGAAATCCAACCAAGTTAGCAAAATTCTGTTTGCTATCCCAGGCGATGAATACATTGAATCCGTAAGGTTAAGTTATCAAACGGGCTGGGAATCCTATTGTATCTCTTCGCAGTGCGGTTGCGGATTTGGTTGTACATTTTGCGCTACGGGAACACTCGGTTTGAAGAGGAATCTTACAACGGATGAAATAACGGATCAACTGCTTTATTTTACTTTGAATAACCATCCCTTGGACAGTGTGTCTTTTATGGGAATGGGAGAGGCACTTGCAAATCCATATGTATTTGATGCTTTGCATGTGCTGACGGATCCTAAACTTTTCGGTTTAGGACATCGAAGGATTACGGTTTCTACCATAGGTTTATTACCTGGAGTAAAAAAGTTGACGAAGGAATTTCCACAGATTAATTTAACGTTCTCGCTTCATTCACCATTTCATGATCAGAGAAGCGAGTTAATGCCCATTAACAATCATTTTCCATTAGAAGAAGTTATGACCGTGTTGGACGAGCATATTCAGCAAACAAAGCGAAAGGTTTACATTGCTTATATCCTGCTAAGGGGTATCAACGATTCAACTAAACATGCTAAAGCCGTTGCTGATTTGTTGCGTGGAAGAGGGTCGTGGGAACATTTATATCACGTCAATCTAATTCCATACAATACCAATGATGCCACATCACAAAATTTTGTGGAGTCGGATCAGAACAGCATCAATATGTTCCTTAGAATCTTGAAGTCAAAGGGAATCCATGTCACCGTGAGGACCCAATTCGGATCAGACATCAACGCAGCATGCGGTCAACTATATGGATCAAACGGTAACATTTAATAAGTCGATCAACTAACCAGGAGGAATACAATGTTCTTAAAAAATACATCTATAACACATGTGATTCTCCATGCAGAGCCGGTTTTGAGTATTTGCATGGAGCAGCCAACAAAATAGAAACTGGCTTTGCTGCTTGAACAATAATTTCAAGGAGTGAGTCGTTCGTGAGATATATTAATGCTTATGTCGTCTTGCCGGATGAACTAGTAGAACAATTACAGGAATATGTCCAAGGCGAATACCTCTATATACCAGCTACAAAAGATGAGTTTAATGTCTGGGGAGAGCTGTCTGGCGCACGAAAAGAAATTAACCAAAGAAATGATGCTATTGTGGATGCGTATTTATCTGGCGCTTCAGTCGAGGAACTCTCAGAATCGTTCTTTTTATCAACCTACGCTATCAGAAAAATAATTTATCAGAAATAATTACCTACGAATCCCTTCAAGCGTGCTAAAATCCAGCACTGTTACTTGAAGGGATTTTTTTAACTATAGGGATCATTCTTGCTGTAACGACCGTTGCGTTTGAAGGACTGGCACTTGTGACGATTGCACCGACCCTGGCTCAACAGTTGAATGGGCTGCATTTGTTCGGTTGGATATTCAGCGCGTTTCTATTGGCCCAAATCCTCGGAACGATGATTATAGGTCAACGGATCAACCGAATCGGCGTTTTTGCATAGTTTGGCATATCGATTTTTATTTTTGTGACAGGCATCGTGATTGCTGCTGTTTCTGTGAACATGATGATGCTGCTCGCAGGGAGAGCGTTTCAGGGATTTGGTGCAGGGCTATTGTTACATGCGTGTATTACAGCATTACTCTAGGTTATCCCGATAAACTGAGAACGAAAATACTTGCTTTGTTTTCCGGGGCATATATTTTGCCTGCATTAATCGGCCCTTATATTGCCGGACTCATTGCGGAGTATATGTCCTGGAGATTGGTTTTTTGGCTGGTGCTTCCTTTCATTGGTTTGGCTGTACTGCTGACGCTTCCCGCTTTTCTCAAATTTCCAGTGAGACGGGATTCTGTTCTTAAGAACAGCCGAAAAGAAGGATTTGCATTACTTCTAACAATAGGAACGGGCCTGCTGCTGGTTGGATTAAGCCTGATAACCAATTGGAATGGTATTTTGCTTTCACTGGCAGGATTTGCGATCTTGATTCAGCCTTTGCGAACATTGCTGCCTGCAGGTACCTTAAGCGCTAGAGCAGGTCTGCCAGCTACGATTGCTTCTAGAGCATTCTTCGTGGCTTGCTATAATGCGACTGAAAGCTATGTCGTACTGGCATTGACTGATGTAAAAAAGCTCCCTGCAGATGTAGCGGGACTGATTGTAGCCGCGGGTGCGTTACGTTGGTCAACGGCCGCTTGGCTGCAGTCTAAGCTTGATGATAAAGACCACGGGAAGGGACGAAAGAAATGGGTAACAATCGGTATTGGATTTATGATCATTGGTGTTTTATCCGTATTGCTGGCTGTGGGCCTACCTGGAGGGGGAATTGGATTTGCAGTTATTTCGCAGCTTTTCACTGGGTTTGGCATCGGTCTGGCACATCCAACCACCGGAGCCATTGCGCTGCAGCACGTAAAAGCAGGGGAAGAGGGGGAAATATCCGCCAGTCTTCAGTTTACAGATGCCTTTAGTCCTGGCTTGAGCATTGGAATCGGCGGAGCCCTCGTTGCGATTAGTCAGTCGTTGAATTTGGATATATTAACGGGGATCTTATTGGCTTTGTCCCTCCAATTTATCTTCGTGCTCTTGAGTTTTACGATATCCTTCCGCATCAAAGATACTTAAGAGGATTTTAACCATTGGATAATTATAACATTGACAACTGCAGGCTTTTCCAAAATAATAGAAGGTAATTGAATACTGGTACCTTTAATTCAGTCCAGAGAGGCTGGCAAGGGCAGCGGATTTTTATAATCACGCGTGATTCAGTGCATATTCCGTCAGGGATGCTCTGTGTCTTCGCGCGGGTTATGATGTGATGGAAGAGGCTACTTGTCAGTGAAGACTTGACGAGTAGCCTCTTTTTTCTGCTTCTTTGGTATCAGAACACTTTAACCTGGAGGTATTCTGATGAGCAAACAAGATCAAGAGTTTTCATGGCAAGCGGTACCGAAAACGCAAAGAAACCATTTTTGGAAGACGTTATCCGTCATGTTAGGGTTCACATTCTTTTCGGCAAGCATGCTGGCAGGGGGGACATTGGGCGTCGGCTTGACGTTCATGGAGTTTATTGGAATCGTGCTTGCGGGTAATTTGGCACTCGGTGTCTACACAGGTGCGCTGGCACATATCGCGGCAAAAACAGGCCTTTCCACGCATTTGCTGGCAAAATACGCGTTCGGTAAGAAAGGGTCGTACCTGCCATCATTCCTGCTTGGCTTCACGCAGGTCGGATGGTTCGGCGTCGGCGTGGCCATGTTTGCAATTCCGGTTGCCAAAGCGATGGATTGGAACGTGTATCTGTTGATCTTCCTGTTTGGTCTCGCCATGACGGCATCGGCCATCTTCGGCATGAAGTCGCTGGTCATTTTGGGTTATATCGCGGTTCCGGCCATTACCATTCTCGGCAGTTACTCCATGTTCAAAGGCGCGGATATGCTGGGCGGTCTGCAAGGCTTGCTCGATTACACGCCTGAACAGACGCTGACCGCAGCAGCGGCACTGACCATTTGTATCGGCTCATTCATTAGCGGTGGAACCTTGACGCCCGATTTTGCACGGTTCTCCCGGACATCAAGGCAGGCGGTTACCGCCACGGTCATCGCGTTCTTCCTGGGGAATTCGCTCATGTTCCTGTTCGGTGCGGTTGGCGCTATGGCTTATAACCTGGCAGATATCTCGGAGGTCATGTTCCTGCAAGGACTGATCATTCCTGCGATCATCGTACTGGGGCTGAATATTTGGACGACCAATGATAACGCTCTTTACGCTTCCGGACTGGGATTTGCCAACATCACCAAAATATCGAAAAAATTCTTCGTCATCGTAAACGGCATCGTGGGTACCGTATTGGCCATGTGGATGTACAACAATTTCGTCGGTTTCCTCAATGTGCTGGGCGCGGCGGTACCGTCCATCGGGGCCATCATCATCGCGGACTACTTTTTTGTGAAGCGCAGAAACTATAAGCCGTTTGCCGACATGACTTTCAAGAAGGTAAACTGGATAGCGATGCTGGCTTGGGCTATCGGCGTGGCGTTCGCCCAGCTTGCTCCAGGCATAACGCCATTGAACGCACTAATCGGTACGGCGGTGGCCTACATTGTGTTGATGCTGATCGCTCCTGCGAAAGAAACCAAAGAAAAGGGGAAAAACAATGATTATACAGAACGCAAAATTGCGGGGTAAAGAAGGTTTGTGGAATATCGTCGTGAAAGACGGTAAGTTTGAGCTAATCACGCAGTCGCTGGAAGCAACGGCGAATGAGGAAGTCATTGACGTGGGCGGCTCGCTTGTGCTGCCGCCGTTCATTGAACCTCATATTCATCTGGATACAACGTTAACGGCAGGCGAGCCGGAATGGAATTTAAGCGGAACGCTGTTCGAAGGCATTCAGCGTTGGTCTGAACGCAAGGCATTCCTGACGCATGAAGACGTCAAAACGCGCTCCAAAACGGCACTGAAGTGGCAGATGGCACAAGGCATCCAGCATGTTCGGACGCATGTGGATGTCACAGATCCAAGCTTGACTGCGGTAAAAGCGATGCTTGAAGTGAAAGAAGAGATGGCACCCTACATCGATATTCAGCTTGTCGCTTTTCCGCAGGAAGGCATTCACTCCTACCCGAACGGCGCGGAATTGCTGGAGGAGTCGCTGAAAATGGGCGTTGACGTGGTTGGGGGCATTCCGCACTTCGAATTCACGAGGGAATATGGCGTTGAATCGATGAAGGTTGCGTTTGACCTCGCTGAAAAATACGACCGTCTCATCGACATCCATTGCGACGAGATTGATGACGAGCAATCCCGTTTCGTGGAAGTCGTCGCCAAAGAAGCCTACGAACGCGGGCTGGGCTCTCGCACCACGGCAAGCCACACGACGGCGATGGGCTCGTACAATGATGCATATACCTACAAATTGTTCAGATTGCTGAAGATGGCGGACCTTAATTTCGTCTCCAATCCGTTGGTCAACATTCACCTTCAGGGACGATTTGACACGTATCCGAAAAGAAGAGGCCTGACTCGCGTGAAAGAGCTGCAGGAAGCCGGTCTTAATGTGTGCTTCGGTCACGATGATATCTTTGATCCATGGTATCCGCTGGGCACGGGCAACATGCTGCAGGTGCTGCACATGGGCATCCATGCTTCCCAGTTGCTCGGTTACGATCAAATCGTGAATTCGATCGATCTCATTACGAAGAACAGTGCAAGAACGCTGCATATCGAGGACGTGTACGGTATTGAAGAAGGCAAGCCTGCGAACTTCATCGTTCTTGAAGCCGAGAACGAATATGAGGCTATCCGCAAACAGGCCGGAGTGCTCTACTCGTTCAGAGGCGGCCGCAAAATCGCCGAAACGAAACCGCGGGACACGTCAATCATTCTTGAGGGCGGTTCGGAGAAGGTCACTTTTAATAAATGATGGATTGAAGACAGGTTCTGAATGAATCGTTTGATATTCCATTGAAATTGTAAATAGGTTACCAGGCAATTTAAAGCCATCGCGTACGTAGCGATGGCTTTCTTTTTATTGAGGATTCGTTTACGAAACACGCGATTACATTTGATACTCGCTTGACCCTTGTGCTTTAGGATTTTAGAGGAATAAAGCATAGAGGAGGAGCACATGAAGCGAAAATGGATCGCCGGATTATTATCCGGCATACTGATTGGCAGCAGCTTGTTTGAGCTTGCGCTTGCAAGCAACTCGGCCTATGCGGCCCCTTCGGGAGCAATGCCGGTGTTGATCTCGGAAATTTATCCCGATGACCGGTCGAATCAGCAGACAATCGAAGGCGCGGGCGGGGCCGACCTGTTCGAATATGTGGAGGTTTACAATCATTCGGGAGCGCCGATCTCGTTTAATGACGAATTCAACATGCGTTACGACTACAATACGGGCGTGAAGACGTTGACGGTAACGGACACCGTATACGGCAAGCCGGATGGGGTGGTCATCCCGGCGGACAGCCCGGCCGTGCTCTGGGTGGAACGGACAAGCTCATCCATTACCGGAGCAGCCGCTGCCCTGACGGAATCCGATTTCCGCCGGTATCATTCGATTCCCGACCAGGTACCGGTATTCAAGCTTCGGGGACAGGATGGCCTCAACAATACGGACCGCGGCTTATACATAACCCGAAAAGGCGACGACGCCGCCGTGCTCAGCGGCTTCTATTATACTGCCAATGATGTCGGCGACGGCAAGAGTGTACATCTTCAGCTGCCTCCCGGCGGTTCGGCGATGATTCCTTACGCCAGGGAAGCTGCGCTTAGCGCCGGAATCGTTGACTTGGGCCAGCTATCGCCGCTTGACAATCGTGCGCCGGAAATCAATCACACGCCCATTGCCTTTACCGAGCGGACACAGCCGCTGACCGTCAGCGCAAGCGTTTATGACGCGGACGGAGATGCGCTGGTAGTTAAGATGTATTACAAAACGGCAGTCAATAGTCCCTACAGCCAGATCGACATGATCGATCGGGGCGGTGATCAATTCGATGCGGTCATTCCGGCCGATCAGTTGACCGGGGATAAGCTGCAGTATTATATCGAGGCAGTGGATGGACTTCAGCAGTCGAGATCTGTCGATTATGAAACGGCTTTAACCGGAGCTTCTGCAGACGGGGACGTACCGCGTATTCTAATCACCGAAATTCTTCCGAACCCGGCCGGGGATTACCGGTGGGGAAGCGGCAACCAGTACGAATACGTTGAAATCTACAATAACTCGGATCAGGTTTTGGACCTCAAGGATTACACCCTCTGGTATCTATATCCGGGCACAACGGCGCCTAAGAGCTGGAAGGTACCGGATCATACCTCGGTCGAGCCGTACAGCGCAGCGGTTATCTGGTTCGCGAAGGAAGCCGTGGCTAACGGCAAGGGTTATACGACGACGGCGGACTTCAATCTGCATTTTAACAGCACGCTGAACGACAACGATATTATTTTCTACGATAATTCGAAAGCTTCGGATTTCAATCTTCCGAATTCGCTGCATCGAGGGATTGCCTTGTCCGCGCCGGGACAGGCCAATTCGTACATCGTACAGGCCTGGTACGATCCCAGCAGCCCGGACAGCCCGGACAGGCTGGTCAACGACGTCCGCAATGCGGTCGTTCGATATGCCTATCCGGATGCAGGAACGACCATGAAACGTCTGGATAATCGGATGTACGCCAATCCTGGCAGCATTGATCCCGTCCAGGTGCCGCCTGTTGCAGGTGTCGACATGATTGCCCCGACGCTGCAGCATGAGCAGACCGCCTATAACTTGGGCCAGGGACAGGCTTATCCGGTTTCCGTGATCAGCGATGAGCCCCTTGCTTCCATTGAAGTGCTGATTGGAGCGGCCACCGAGGAGCCGACAGCGTTTACGGACAAGCATGCGCTGACGCTTGCGTCCCAAGAAAATGGCCTTTACGTCTACCAAGGCACGATCACGCTAAATGAGATCGGCGTCTATCGGTATATCATTGAAGCTGCCGACGGCAGCGGCAACCGCACTCGAGTTCCATATAACTCCCGAGGCGGCTTGCTAACGGTTAACGAAGAGAATACGGGAACGGAGCTGCCAGAGCCGGGGTTGTCCTTATCAAACGGCAGCATGATCAGCGGAAAGTTTTCCTTCTATGCTTACGGCTCCCGGGCTGAAGACGACATCGAAGTTCGCTTTGAGGCCAATCCGCTGCCGCTTCGCAAGGCACTGCCGGGTAAGGTACAGCTGGGTATGCAGACCCGGGGGATCGATCAGATTTACCAAGCGTCGGCAAGCGCGCTGGATGCAAGCGGGGAGACGGTATTTTTCAGCCGCATCCTGCCCAAATACATCGACGGCGCTTGGTCGATGTTCGATATGGCTCCTGACCTGTTCGTCACCGGGACAACGGTTTCCGTGCATACCGGAAATGAGAATGCGCCATATCAAGTCAAAGACCATGACAAGGTATTCGGCAAGAACAACCATGATGATTTTGAAGTGATGAATCTACATCTTGTGCTGCCGGACGGTTCGGTGGTCAAACCGGATAAGGTACTGAACTACCTGGGCAACCTTGGGCAGTCGTCCGTGGATTACCGAGAGGATACGTACTACGGATTCGGCGATGCGGATTACGGCAGCAACCCGAACAAGCCGATGATCAGCGACTTCCACTTTCCGATTCCGGAGGACAAGTTCACGGCAAGATATGCCGAACTCGACACCGCTTCGGTAAAGGACGGGGTATATCCTCTGAGCATGTCGATGAACGGTCAAGTCTTCCAGACCATCGACGTGACTGTCGACAACACCGCACCCGAGATTGAAGGGATATCGTATGGGGAAGGGCAATTATTGACTGACGCCATGCAGCTCAAAGGGCCGTTCATGCTGGATGTGGTCGCTTCAGACAATTTAACAGGCGTAACGGGCATTGCGGCGGAGCTTGATGGCGAGCCAATCACGCTACCTTATGAAACATCTTCCACGCTGCTTGCGCCGGGCGAGCATACTCTGAATGTGACCGTACTCGACGGGGCCGGCAATTCGGCGGAGATCTCTCGCACCTTCATGATCGAAGAGGAGAAACCTCTCCTTCCGGGCGAGGTTTCCCCAGCCGATTTCGTGGAGAATGTGGGTTTGAATCCGAGCCTAAGAGCACGACTCAGCGATCCGAGCGGAGATTCGATGGACGTTCGCTTCTTGGAAGGGGATAAATACGACTTTGCCCGCGAAGACGGGATCGAAGGCCATTTCAACGTTGCAGACCGGGAGCCTCCGCTCGTACTGGCGCCGGACGGAGAGAAAGGGATCGGCAAGGAGGAGGCCGAGAAAATGGCTTACCCGGACGGTGAGTATCTTATCACGGATACGGATTCCGGGTTCCCTTATCATCGATTCGAAATTGAGCTGGACGAAGCATGGTCGGAACAGGATACCGTTGAGCTGCACTGGCAAGGGCGCACGCTTCCGGGCCGTATCGTGACGCTGTATGCTTGGGATTATGAGAGCGGCAAGTGGACGGTACTGAAGTCGGCCACCGGTGACGAAGCCGAATCCGACATCGTCTTGACAGCGGAAGTGGATCCTAGCCCTTACGTGCGAAACGGCAAAATCCAGGCCATGGTCCAAGATGAAGTGAAGAGCGCGAATGCGCCGTTCAACATTTTATGGTTTACGGATACCCAGTATTACGCGGAATCGTACCCGGACATTTTCGATAAGCTGGGCGATTGGATCACGGAAGAATACAAGAAAGGCTTGTTCAGTTATGTGATCCATACCGGCGACATCGTAAACGTGGCCGACGACGAGAAGCAGTGGGCCGTAGCCGACCGGAATTTGAAGAAGCTGGACGAAGCGGGCGTACCGTATGGCGTGCTGGCGGGCAATCACGACGTCATCATTGACGGCGTGGATTACTCCTTCTACGGAAAGTATGTCGGGGCCGACCGGTACAAGAACAACCCATGGTATGGCGGCGAAATGGATAACAACCGCAACCATTACGACCTCGTATCGTTCGGAGGCCACGACTTTATTTTCCTCTATATCGGCTTTGGACTGGAGGATACGCCGGAAACGATCGCTTGGGCCAACGAGGTGTTGAAGAAGCATGCGGACCGCATCGCGATCGTGGGCATGCACGCTTATTTGGAGAGCAACGGAACCTTGTCCAGTATGGCGCAGCGCGTTTTTGACCAGGTCATTGCGCCAAACAAAAACGTGCAGCTGGTGCTAAGCGGCCATTATCATGCTGCCAACCGGGTCGTGAAAACGGTGACGCATCCGGACGGATCGTCAAGACAGGTCATTGAAATGCTGGCGGATTATCAGGGAGGGCCGAACGGAGGAAGCGGTTATCTGCGTCTGCTGAAATTCGATCCAACCTCCGGCACGCTGGACGTGGATACGTATTCGCCTTACTTGGACGATTATAATTTCTTTGACGACGCCATTGAGGATTTTACGGAGCCGTTTGCGTTCAGGGATATTCAAAAACGGGTGGCAACCGATTATTTCGCGGTCAATGTGTACAAAGATACGCTGATTGGCGAGCAAAAAGACGTGAAGTCCGGAGAAATTGCTTCTGCCGTATGGAATGGACGAGAAGCCGATGAGACATATTATTGGTATATGGATATTACCGATGAATTCGGCGCCAGGCAGCTTAGTCCAATCTATCGTTTTACGACCACAAAGAAATCCTCACCTCCAGGTGGCGGGAATGACGGCGGCGGAAACAATGGGGGTGGCAATAACGGCAATAACGGAAACAATGGAAACAACGGAAACAACAGCAATAATGGAGGCGGCAGCAATCAACCAGGCCCAAGCAAGCCAGGTGGCACACCGCCGACCACTGGAGCTTCCAGACCGGGAACGATTACGGCGGAAGTCGCAATAAACGGTCAGAAGGCTCAGGCAGCCATCGGCGAATTGGAGCTCAGCGAAGCCTTCGAAAGCGTAACAGCAGATGGGCGGGGAATTAAGACCGTCACGATTCAACTGGACGAAAGCGTCCGAACGTTCAACGGCGAAATCGTCATCCAGGTACCGTCAGCGTACTTGAACCGGAACCACGCACGGGAACGGATCGAAATCGTTACCCCACTGGCAACTGTGAAGGTGCCTTCCAATATGCTGAACAATCTGAAGGAAGCAGGGCAGTTCACGGGCCTCGTGATTCGTCCGGGCAATCAAGGCGGGCTTTCCGGGGACCGACTAGCCGGGATTTGGAACAGACCGATCGTCGAGCTGCTGCTGCAGATCGATGGCAAGACGGTGGAGTGGCCGGGAAGCAGCACACCTGTAAAGGTATCGCTCCATTATGAGGCCAAGGCTGACGAGCGATTGGATCAGCTGGTCGCGTGGGAACTCAATGCAACGGGATCCGTATCCGCTGTCCTAAACGGTTATTACAATGTCGAGCATCGTACCCTGACCTTTGAAACGGGCAAGCTTGGCACGTATGGGATCGCATATAAGCAAGTATCTTACCGGGATATAGACCCGCGCAGCTGGTATGCGGACGCCGTTCATTACCTCTCTGCCAGGGACGTTGTTAAAGGTGTAGGCGGAGGGCGATTTCTCCCACAGGAGAAGATCAGCCGGGCCGATTTCCTGGTCATGGCCATGAATGCCTTCGGCATCAAACCAGGGAAAACGGATGACGCCATGAATTTTGCCGATGCGGGGAGCAGGTATTATACGCCGTATTTGTCCGCTGCGAAGCAGCTGGGACTGGTTCATGGAACGGGAGATAACCGGTTTAGACCGGAGGACTCGATCACGCGTCAGGATATGGTCGTCATGCTTCATGCGATGATGGAAGCGGCCGGAAGCGAGTTTCCGGGCGGAGGAGACGACATGGATCGTTATTCCGATGCGAAGGACGTATCCGGTTATGCGCGGGAAGCGATGGATTTCATGCTTGAAGCCGCATTGATTCAAGGCACCGGCGGAGGCAAGCTGTCTCCAAAGGCCGTTACCAATCGGGCAATGGCAGCCGAGCTGATGTACAACTACCTGGTCAAAAGCCGGGAAGCCTCATAAACAAAAGAAAACATGAGGATCAGGCAAAAAGACATGAATTAGAAGTGCTCACAAAATAAGAACGGGAGAAACTTCCCGTTCTTATTTTGTTGCTTGTATTCTTGTAAGCACTTGATTACAAGAATATACATGCATAAGAAATTGCGAGAATCGAGGCTAGTTTGTCTTATTGCTGCAAGCTCTTGACCCGAGTTGAGGATAAGAAACCAAGTGATGGAATTCATCCGTTTTAACTTTTTTCATAAGCCCTCTAAACAGTATCATTTTTTGACATGATTAAAAGTTATGATTAACCCATCGAACGAAATGAATATTCAAAGAAAAGGAAGGGATTGAAAATGACAAATTACATCCTCGAGGAAAAAGACAGCTTTATCGTTTTAGGAATTGGAACTGAGCTTCAGAGCGACTACACCGACTATGCGGGCATTAACAAGGAGAAGGCCGACTTTTGGGAAGCCGTGAAGCAAGACGGAAGGTTGGACACATTAAAGGGCATCGCCGCAAATGACTACATTTTTGCCGTAAACGAAGCGGTTAACAACAAGATGATGTTCTACGCCGGCGTCATGACAGAGGAATCGGTGCCCGAAGCAACCCGCGTTATCCAATTTCCTAAAGGGGATTACCTCGTTGTAAAAGGGGAGGGGCAGTCGGCTGATGAGTTGAGTCAATTGCTTGCTGGTATCGCCTTTGGTCAAGTATTGCCGGAAGCCAACAATTTCGCTTATGTCGGCGGGCCGAATGCCATGGTGGATATGGGACAGCGAAACGGCCAAATATTAGGCGAAATGTGGATTCCTGTTGTTCGGAAATAAAGAGCCACGAATGCTTTCGAGCGAGCTTTGCCTATAGTAGAAGGAAAGCTCGCAAAACTATTAGGAGGGATGATCTTGTCCAATATCGTTGATTTTAAACATGTATCTTCAACTGGTTTAGAGTCTTCGCCCGTAGCAGAAGCGCTTGCTGGTTTACGGGCGAATGAAGCCCGTTACTTTATGAACAAGTATAAGCATGCATTTACTGTTGTACCGGCTAGCGAGAGCCAGGAGACCCTGGATTATGTGAACCGAATATTGAAAGAAGAGCGTGATCTTGAGTTTGCGGCCAAACCATTGGAAACGTCACGTTTTCAAGTGGAAAACATTCAATTTGCCTATGTTTTTTACGAGAATGGTCTCGGGTTAAACGTAATGTATACCGTGGATGATCCTAAGAAGCGAGCCGTTGGTTTTAAGCTTTCGGAGGGGATGGAGGTGCCCGAAGAGTTAGAAGGGAAGTTCAAGTTCGCTAGGCAGAAGTCGAAACTTGCAGGAACGATTCGAGGCTCGTTTTTTGTGATCAAGAGAGATTATAATGAAGAGGTGGAAACCAATGAATAAGGTGATCGGTGTAGAAACAAGCATGAAAATAAATACCCGCCCTCTAGGGAAAACGGTTGCTTATTGGTCAGTCACAGGACTGCTTGCAGCAGCTATTATGTTAAGTGGCATCGGACAGTTGATGCAATTTGGGGGAAACCTCGAATTGGTGACGAATCTGGGCTATCCACTATATGTATTGACCATTCTCGGAATTTGGAAAGTGCTTGGTGCCATCGCTCTCCTTGTGCCAGGTTTACCTCGACTTAAAGAATGGGTTCACGCCGGCATCTTCTTTTTAATGACGGGTGCGGCATTATCTCATGCATTTGCTAACGATTACGGGGATTACGGGTTTAATCTTATCCTACCGCTTTCTTATGCGGTACTTAATATCGTCTCGTGGGCGCTACGGCCACCGAAGAACCGCTTATCTTAAGAACAGGGCGAAATCACGGCTATCTGAACGGGGTTATTGCACAAATACGACGGGGTGGACTTCACATCAAGCGATCTGGGGAGGTCCACCCCGCTCATATCATGATAGATGCGTCAGGTTAAGGAGCGGGGGAGGAGACGATACCGATTGCAACGATCGATTGTTTTCTCCGAGCTCCAGCACCGCTACAACCCGCTCCTCCGGCTGAATGCCGAACGCTTTGCACTGATCCTGGTCATAAATCCATTCCGGTATCGATCGGCGTGCGTTCCACGGCCCGGATTTTACCAATAGTTGTACGTTCTGGATCAAACAGCAAATCGCCGCATAATCCTCCTCCTGCTTGTGGGGATCCTCTTCATGCTCTGCTATAATCAAGAGAAAAGCCGATGATGTATATCCTTCCGAATTCGAGAGCTTTGCGGCCGCTTCGCTGCCCGTCACATAGATGAAGCGCCACGGTTCTCTTAGTCCGTCATTCGGGGCCCAGACAGCGTCATCCAGCACTTCCAGAATGCTTTGCGCTGAAATCCCGCCGCGTTCCGACCGTAGCCCATCCGCTTCTCGGCCTTCGCCGACGGCGGTCCATTTCTGCTCGGCCGGCGTTCTTCTTCGGGCTCTCGGCGCTTTATCGAAATATCCAATGTGCAAAATCCCGGCAAACCTTTCACCTTCCTGCAAACCGATTTCCGCAAGAAATGACTCGCTTTGAAACATGGGGTCCGTGTCCCACAGCGCGCCCAATCCACGTTCCCAGCCAAGCAGCTGAAAATTTTGCATCACACTGCAAACTGCAGCGAAGTTTTCGTCGCTCTGCCGCCGATCGGAGGCCGATTCCGCGATGAAAATCAGGTGAGCGGGAATTTCCGTTACTCGTTTAATGAAAAAATCAATCATTTTTGGGGGCATGAGCTTAACGAATCGGTTTTCCTTCATCTTGGTCATCATGCTCTCCACCAATCTTTGACGGGACTCCGGCGTGCCAGCGATAAGACAGCGCCAGCGGGGCGTACCTTTGTCTTCGTACAGGTTGACCGCATCGTTCAACAAGGATACGACCAGTTCGGGAGGTACCGGCGTTGTGTTGAATCTCCGGATGGTTCTGCGTTCTCTTATCGTTTGGGGAATATTCAATTTGATTCCTCCTTATATAATATAGTTTACTGATAAACAAAAATACTAAAAAAATTTACTTATCTCTCGCTGATATACCGGGCCATTCCTTGAAAAAACTTCAACAGCGTCTGCAGCTCGCTTTCGGAGTAATCGTCCAAAAATCGCATAAAGCGCTGCTCCTCTGCTTCGTGCAAAGTCCGATGCAATTCGAACAGCTGCTTACCTTGGGGCGTTAGACGAAAATAGACTTCTTTGCGATTGTCGTTAAGCTGGGTTCGATGAATAAGGTCAAGCGCAAGCAGTTTCTTGCTGATTTTGGTAATGCTCGCCTTCGACAAATTTAATTTTTCGGCAATCGCGGAATGATTGATCGGTTCATGTTGGCCGATGCAATCCAGGACATGGATGGTCGATAAATTTCCAGGTACGCCTTTCAGTTGATGAAGCTGGACCATCTCTTGGATTTCTTTAAGTTCCAGTTCCATTCGCTGTTCATGCAAATGAGAGAAGTGAAGCAGCTGTTCATAAATGATTGACTTGATGCGATCAGGGTAATCCATAGTTCCGGTCTCACACTCCATATTGTTTACTTGGAAATTAAAATATCACAGTTTGTCGGATTCAGCAAGTGCCGCATGCATCTTGCATGTGATGTCCGACAATCAGCTACTGAGCATTTTGAGCGCTGGGAACAAGCGAAGTGTGTTATTGACGATCTGAATGCAAGAGTTGGAAGAAACGCATTGTGCAATAGCGCTGCTCACTGTAATATACAGGTGATGAGCGCTCGATTTATTAAAGGACCGGATCATCATTGATATTGAATTGAAGCAGATGGGCGATCTATACCGGGGGATGGAACAGCTTGTACTGGATATGGTCTAGAAAAAAGGAATGCAGGAGCAGGTCTTCATCACATCTTTCGACCACTATTGCCTCGAAAGAGTAAGACAGCTTGACGATACAATCGGCCTTGGCCTGATCAATATCGGGGCTTCGCCGGCATTTTTTCCATTTGCCAAAGAGATCCATTGCGGCTACATGTCGATTGAACATCAACATATTACGGAGCCTTTCATCCAACGCTGTGCAGAAGAAGGCATTCAGCTCATCTCCTGGACAGTTAATCAAGAAAGCGACATGAAATTGGCAGCTCAATATCCTTCCTTGCTTATCTGCACGAACGAGCTGGAACTCTGGGCGAAGGTATCCGGCCAGAACGGGTAGTCCTGGGGTATGGCCGTGGACCGATACAACATATATGCTTAAAAGTCGCACAGTTGCGGCTTTTTTTATTTTACGTAAAGAGGACGATTTCCAACTTTCCGCGCACGCTGCAGCCCTGAACAAGAAGGGCATGAACAGCACGGGACTTTACCGCCGAAATTTTTCATGGGAGTTAACTCATCGTCATTTTCCATACAGGTCCTGTCGAATTTTAGAGAGCAGGCTTGGGTTCGCGGATGCTCCGAATGGCCTCCATTAACAATAAAGCTGCCTTGCCTAGGACGTTTTTGTCTTTATAAGCGATGCCTATCGTAATGACAGGATTCAAATCGGTTATTGGTCGTATAACCAAGGAGCCCTCCTGTTCCAGACCGCTGTATATCGGAACAATCCCGATACCGAGCTCGGCCTTTACCATTTGTTGAATCACAAAGAAGCTTCCAACCTCCATACAAGAGAACAGGTTATCCCCAGCCTCATAAATCGCCGTTTCCCAAAGCTCCCGATAGATACAAGTCGGTTCTTTGACTAGAATGGTATGCCCCGCGAGGTCGCTCGCCGTGATGCTATCTCGATCGGCTAATGGGTGATTCATGTTTAACATGACGCCTAATCTTTCTTCAAACAGCGGCTCAAACTCCAGCATGAGCTTCGAAGGTGGAGCCGAGCAAACACCAAAATCGAGTTCGCCGGCCCGAACCCTCTCCGCAATGGATCTGCTGCCGCCTACTTCCATCGTTAACTGCACCTTC
The DNA here is from genome assembly GCF_038007545.1 of Bacillus sp. FSL K6-6540. NCBI lineage: Bacteria > Bacillati > Bacillota > Bacilli > Caryophanales > Bacillaceae > Bacillus > Bacillus sp. FSL K6-6540. The sequence goes on along the minus strand of NZ_JBBOXH010000001.1, from coordinate 3,942,176 downwards.
GGTCTAGTCTTGCAATAGCGGGCTATCACGGCCGCTAGCTGCTGGCTTGCGACAGGCTCGATAGAGGAAAAACGCACTGAGCCGTTATCTCCCGTTGCAATATCCGAGACGGTCTGCCTCATGGCTCCGATCGATTTCAGTAAAGCCGAGGCCTCATGATAGAGCCATCGGCCGGCTTCGGTCACAATCACGCGTTTTCCGTCGCGCCCGAACAAAGAAACGCCAAGATCCGCTTCGAGACGCTGAATCTGAAGGGTTACCGTAGAAGGAGCATATTGGAGTTCCTCGGCGGCTTTCAAAAAATGTCCAAGACGCACGCAAGCCTCAAAGGTCTTTAAAGCTCGAAGATCCATCATTTCCATCACCTTTGTTTAAGTTATCTGAATCATTCATTCATATTATTCAATTTTACAAAACATTCCCGGGATTTTACAATAGGGTCACACCGGTATTCTGATGAAAAGATATTACAGAAGGGGGATTTACGATGTCTAATTTGGTCATTACTCGCGGCAATCCGGCGCTTTCTCACTGTGCCTTTACGTTTGATGACGGACCGATGCGGATTCCTGTTGACGCATGGCTGGATGCTTTGGAGCAGGGAGGCGCGTGCGGGACGTTTTTTTTAACGGGCGAGTGGTTTGATCGGTATCCGGCGAAAGCAAGAGAAATGATAGCCAGGGGCCATGAGCTTACCACGCATACCTACCATCACCGCAGAATGGCAGATGTGACCAAAGCCGTATTCTTGGAAGAGTTGAAATGGGCTGAGCTTGCTTATCAAGAAGCAACGGGAAGGCCGGTTCCGACTTTCATGCGGTTTCCTTACGCCTCTTATCGGGAAGAGAATTTGGAATGGCTTCGGGAGTGGAACTATCTGGTCATCGAGGGGGAGGATACCGTCGACTGGTCGGGACCGCCAAGCGCGCAGCTTGTGGAGCGGGTGATACCTAAGCTGGATAATGGGACGATTTTGATGTTTCATGCCAATGAAATCGCCAAAGAAACGCCGCAGGCCGTAAAATCGCTTGTACACCATGCTCACGCCAAAGGTCTTGATATGATCACCGTATCCGATCTGCTACATGCCAATGGCATCAGGGCAGGCGAACGCAGCTGGCAAGTCCGCTTCAAACCGATTCTCCCGAACTCTTACCAAAGTGAGCAGTGGAAGAGCGTCGCTGACGAGGATGAATTGCGGAAGCTGGCTGCCGATTCACTTGAATGGGGGAACCCGAAAGCTCCGACGGGGTCAGGAGCTTTCGGCAAATGGCTGCAAGCGCTCTCCATGCAGTCTCCGTCGGATGGTGAAACGCGTTTTGTCGCACGCAGCTTTGCCGGACAGCACTGGGCATACGTGCGTGCTTCGATCCGGGGCGGCACGCTGATACTGGAGGACTTCGCTACGAAGGAAGCCCATGCGGATGCTATAGTCTATATCCTGCAATGGGCGGCTCACGAGGCATCAGCCTTGGGTTGCGAATGGATCACCAGCACACAGGACATGCGCCGGATTCACAAGCTGTGCGAACAGATGGGCATCGAAGCCGAGATTGTATTGCAGGAAGGGTAGCGGTTCATGGTTCGCCTTATTATTTTGGGGGAAGATGGGGGATATGGGTACTAAATCGGCATGGAATTGGATTACGCTATGGGCATCGTTATTATTTGTCGTGATACTCGGTTTTTCCCGGCTCTCCTACGGCATGTTTTTGCCCGGGATCCAGAGGGTCATCGGGGGGAGTTATGGACAGTTGGGTATACTCGGCACCGTCAACTTTATCGGTTATTTAATCGGGACGTTGTGTCTTTCCCCGTTGATCTCCCGGTTTCCAGACCACAAGCATATCATGAATCGGATGACGTGCTTATTGCTCGGATTAACTTTGATCGGCTCGGCATTTAGTGACCATTTTACCCAGCTTGGGCTTTGGCGGTTCGCCATCGGATTGTTATCTGCCTTCGCGACCGTGTTAGTCCTGTCCATTGCCATGGATGCCGTTCGACCGGCGGAACGAGGCGTTGCATCGGGTCTTATATGGCTGGGCGGATCTGCCGGCATTCTAGTGACGGGTTTGTTCGCCCCCTTTATCATTGATCCTTCACACCTGCAGGGTTGGCGGTATGCTTGGGTAATCATGGGCGTATTCGGTGTAATTGCCGCGCTCGGTTTCGAGTTCGTTGTTACCAGAGAGAGGGGAGTCGTAAAAATACCCGCGCCGACCGAATCGAAGCCAAGGGACCAAGAAAGCAATCATGTGTATCGTCTCCTGTTGAACCCCAATAAGCTCTTGTTCCTAATCGCTTCTTATTTCTTCTTCGGCTGGGGATACATCATCTATTTCACGTATTTGATTCCCTATCTGGTGAACCAAGGCATTCCATCCCTCTATGCCGGGCTGATATGGTCCGGTATCGGATTCGCGGGTTTGTTTAACGGATGGATCGGAGGCAGAGCCATTGACCGATGGCCGAACGGGTATACGCTGGCGTCGGGATTAACCTTAGGTACGATCGGTGCGTGTGGGGTAATCACTAATAATATGTTCTTTACTGTACTTGGAGCCACCACGATTGGGTTGGTTTCCTTTATTACCCCTCCGCTGATGACAACAGCGCTTCTTCGTCGTCATGTCCCTCACCACGCGTATGCGCCAAGCCTCAGCATAGCCACTGCTTTTTTTGCCTCTGGACAGATCATCGGTCCCATCGTTGGAGGTTTGATCGTCGAACAATACGGCTTGCCATTCGGCGTGGCATCCAGCGCCATCTTTATGGCGATTGCCGCTGCGTTGGCTGTATTGTATGGACAACAGCAACGAAAGCTTGAGATTCGAGATTTGCCTATCCGTAGTTGATGTTGAAGCATCATATTGAGGCAGCTGGTCAAATGATCGGCTGCCGTTTTCATTGAGGCAACGGCTTTTATTTTTCCTAATGCGTTGGTAAACTATCAGAATGAAGATGGGGTCATAAATTTAATCATAACGTTAGGATGATCTTTTTGGATATGAAATTCTTGTTAGTGGAAGATGATAAAACGATTGCGTCCGGTCTGGAATATTCGCTGCAGCAAGAGCGCTATTCCACCGTTATTTGCCATGATGTCGCATCTGCAAAACAGGTGCTCGCCGAAGACATCGATCAGTTCGCTTTATGTTTGTTCGATTTACAGCTTCCGGACGGAAGCGGCTATGAATTGTGCAAGATGGTGAAGGAGCGGCGTGACATTCCGGTCATCTTCTTAACCGTGATCGATGATGAGGTTAATGTCGTGATGGGGCTTGATATGGGAGCCGATGATTATATTACCAAACCTTTTCGAGTGCGTGAACTTCTATCGCGGATCAAGTCCGTTTTAAGAAGATATCAAAAGCCGTCCCAAGTTAACAGCATCATGGATATCGATGATATCCGCATCAATACGCTGGAAGGGAAAGTGTTCAAGAACGGTGCCGAGATAGCGTTGACCGCTTTGGAATATCGCTTATTGCTCATCTTTGGCAATCATATCGGGCAGGTTCTCTCAAGAAATCAGCTATTAGAGCAAATTTGGGATGTGGCCGGCGATTTCGTGAACGACAATACGTTAACCGTTTATATCAAAAGACTGCGGGAAAAGCTGGAAGATGATCCTGGACATCCGACATTGATCAAAACCGTGCGCGGACTGGGATATAAGGTTGGTGATTAGATGCTGCGCAATCGAGAAATTATGATGTTATTGTTCGTCATGGGTTCCGTCAGCCTTGCGGGGATTGTTGCAGCTCTTATGATCTCTCCTGCCGCCGCAATGCTCGTTTTCTTTCTATCGATTTTGCTCATTGGCGGCAGCTTGTTATTTACGAAATGGAGATACCGCGAAATTGAAAAGCTGTCCGTCTATTTGCGGGAGATTAGCAGCGGCAATGATACCCTTGACGTGCGGGATAATACAGAAGGCGAGCTTAGCATCCTAAAGAATGATATTTACAAAGTGACGCGCATGCTGTCGGAACACCGGTCGCTATTGCAGCGGGACAAACTTCAATTGACGGATGCCATCTCCGATATTTCGCATCAGCTCAAAACGCCGCTCACCTCCATGACCGTCATGGCGGATCTGCTAAGCGCCCCTGACCTGCCTCCGGTCAAAAGAACGGAGTTCACCCACCATATTCGCATCCAGCTTGAACGGATCGACTGGCTTGTTTCTTCTTTATTAAAGCTATCGAAAATGGACGCGAAGACCATCCCATTCAAAAAAGATCGAATACCCATGAAAAACCTTATCCAAAAGGCATTAGAGCCGGTAATGATTCCGATGGATATTAAGGGACAGACGGTTTCCATTGCGGGGAAAGACGATGTCTCTTTTGTCGGCGATTTCAATTGGACTGCTGAAGCGGTTATCAATATTTTGAAAAACGGAGTGGAGCATACGCCTGAAGGCGGTGCGATCGCCATCTCATTTTCCGAAAACGCGTTATACACGGAAATCGTCATTGCCGACAACGGAAAAGGCATTCCGAAAGAAGATTTGCCGTATATTTTCAAACGTTTCTACAAAGGAAAGAATGCTAGCGAAGGGAGCATCGGCATAGGGCTTGCGATGGCTCAGAGCATCATTGCCAGCCAGAACGGCGTGATCGATGTGACGAGCGACAGCGAGAAGGGTACGCAGTTTCGGATTAAATTTTATAAGCAGGTGATTTAGCGGCACTCCGTAAGTGACTGAATTGTCACCTCCATCGTCACTGTAAAGTCATTTTAGACAGATAAAATGATATTCATCAGAAGAACGATGGAGGTAAGACAATGCAATCGAAGCAACAGCGTAAGATTATTTTTGCTATTACGATATTTTACACCCTGTTTATTCTTTATTTTTTGTTTTTCGCTTTCGGCAGAGTAGGTAAGGCAGATCAAATCAAGGGGTACACCTTTATTTTTTTACCGGACGATTTTTTTAGGCTGCCAGGTCTATCCGACCTTCTACATCCGACGTTGATGGATTTTGTGGGTTTCGGGAACGTCGCCGCTTTCATTCCTTTTGGCATATTGATTCCGTTGTTATATCGAACCAACTTTGTTCGCTTCATGACTTTGTTCGTCCTGTCGATTCTTGTGCTGGAGACGATTCAGGCGCTAACTTTCCTCGGCAGCTTCGACATGAACGACCTCATTCAGAACTCAACGGGCGCAGCCATCGGATTCGGGGCGTACAAACTTGGCTTTCGTAGAAAAAACTACTGGAGAAATATTGCTGCTTCGGGTATTTCCAGCATTGTCCTGATGCTCGGGGTGTGGGGGATCTTCGGGATGGTTGACCAAGCGTTCACCAAAGAGATGGGTCCCTTTGTGGCGATAAACGATTTAAGGAATAGTACTGGGAATCCTTCAACAGGACTCAAAACGGCCAGTTTTGAGATTGGCGGTCAAGATGTGGAACCCCAATATAATGTGTACAGCATTGAAGGTAAAAACAAGGAAACGTACACATATACGTTTGGCAATAAGAAGGAGTTGTACCTTTTCTTGAATTATGGAATTCCCGATCAGCAGGATTCCCAAGGCAGCATTAGGGTTACCGCCGATGGACATGAGTACCTGACTGTATCTGTTGAAGCCGGACGCCACGAGCCGGATATGGGCTTGATTTATTTCCCCAAGGCCGATGAGCTTACCATAACCATTGAGGGAAATGTAACCCTGTGGGATGTTGGATATCAAGAGATGGTCTATCGCTGGAATTGAGCATGAAGGGAGGGAGCTATGGCAATGGAAATATTAAAAATCGAGCATTTGTCTAAAATATACGGGACAGGCGAATCGGCGGTAAAGGCGCTTGACGATATTTCATTTTCGGTTCAAAAAGGCGAATTCGTCGCGATTATCGGCCCGTCCGGATCGGGAAAATCGACTCTTCTTCATCTGCTGGGAGGCGTCGATCGACCGACAAGCGGCAAGGTTTTCGTTGAAAATACGGACATCTATGCATTGGACGAAACGCGTCTGGCCATCTTCCGGCGGCGACAAATCGGACTGATCTACCAGTTTTTCAATCTGATTCCCACCTTAACGGTGAAAGAGAACATGACGCTTCCGCTCTTGCTTGACAACCAGCAGGAAGATAAGAAGCAGTTCGATGGGCTCGTAAAGACGCTAAATTTGGAGCATCGTTTAAACCACCTGCCCAATCAGTTATCCGGCGGACAGCAGCAGCGGGTTTCGATCGGCAGAGCGATCATCAGTAACCCTGCCATCATGCTGGCAGACGAGCCCACCGGGAATTTGGACAGCAAAAATAGCAGCGAGATCGTCGATTTGTTGAAAATGTTGAATAAAACCTATCATCAGACGCTGATTATCATCACTCACGACGAACGAATCGCTTTGCAGGCCGACAGGATCATTTCAATTGTAGACGGGAAGATTGCCAAAGACGAGGTGATCCGTCGATGAATATTGTCTACAAACTTGCCATCCGGAATTTAAAGCAAAACAAGAGACGAACACTCGTAACCATCATCGGCGTCATCATTTCGGTTGCCATGGTGACAGCTGTCGCTACGCTTGTGTTCTCCTTCTCGGATTTAATGATCAGGCAAACCATCGCGGATAGCGGGGAGTGGCATGTCCAATATCAAGATGTTACCAAAGAACAGCTTGCGGCGATACAAGCCGATGAGGCAACTAAAACGGTTGCGATTACAAGGGATCTTGGCTTCGCTCCTTTAGAAGGGGGACAAAATCCCAATAAACCATACTTGTTCATCAAGGAGTATGATGCGCAAGGTTTCACGCAATTTCAGGTTGAACTAAGCAAGGGGCGTCTACCCCATACGGACAAGGAAGTCGTTATCTCCGAGCCCGTTGCAACGAACGCCAAAGTGAAGTACGAAATCGGGGATCGTCTAACCCTTCGCATCGGCGAACGATTCGAACAAGGGGGCGATCATCCTTTGGATCAGACCGAACCGCTGCGCAGGGAAGAGGGCGCTTTGACCGAAACTTTGCAGCATATCGAGACAAGGGATTATACGGTGGTCGGCTACATCAAGCGTCCCGAATGGGAAACGGCTTGGTCTCCGGGTTATACGATGATCAGTTATGTCGATGAAAATATGATCGGGGCAAAAGATCACGTGAATGCAGCGGTGGTCTTGCAGAAAATCAAACCGTCCTTGTTTACGCATGCGGAAAATGTGGCAAAGAGAAACGGCATCGAATCGGTCCAATACAATAACGACTTGCTGCATTATTACGGCTTATCCAAAAACGAAAAATCGTACAGCATGATGTACTCTTTATCGGCGATTCTGATGGCGGTCATTATGATCGGCTCGGTTTCGCTCATCTATAATGCGTTTGCGATATCCGTCTCGGAACGTTCCCGTCAATTAGGGATGCTCGCGAGCGTCGGGGCTACGAAAAGGCAGAAGCGAAATTCCGTGCTTTTTGAAGGTGTCATTATTGGCCTGATTAGCATTCCGATTGGCATTCTATGCAGTCTTGCTGGGATCGGAATCACCTTTTGGTTCATGAACCCGATGATTGAAGGGGCATTATGGAGCAGTGAAAAGCTGACGGTCATCGTCACGCCGTTATCACTCTTGATTGCCTGTGTTGTTTCGATGCTGACGATTTTCATTTCGACGTATCTTCCGGCGATCAAAGCATCCAAGGTTTCCGCTTTGGACGCAATTCGCCAAACGTCCGACGTTAAGCTTACGGCGAAAGCCGTGAAAACGTCGAGGTTCATTCGCAAGCTCTTCGGCATCGAAGCGGAAATCGGATTGAAAAACTTAAAAAGAAACAAACGGAGATATCATGCCATTGTATTTTCGCTTGTCATCAGCATCGTTTTATTTTTGACGGTATCGTTTTTTACCGCCGGCATGAAACAATCCCTGGAATTGTCGCAGGAAGGCGTCAATTATGATATTCAATTGTCGTACAGCAATGGAAAAAGAATAGACGACCGGTTGCTGCAATCGATTGTATCCTTAGATGGTGTAACGGATTACAACCTGATTCAAGAGTTCTATAAGCAGGCTTGGGTTGATGAAGCGTACATCGCCGATGAATTGCAAGAGATGGTTAAGAAGGATAAGGGTTTACTGCAAGGCGGAAAATACCCTTACGAGATTAAGATCCATGCATTAAACGATTTGAGTCTGCAAGCCTATGCCAATGCCGTCGGTGCAAATTACGAACAGCTTAGGGATCCGGATCATCCTGCCGCGATCGTGATGGATACGATCCGCTACCAAGATATGGATTCTGGGAGATATGTCCAGACAAAGGCCGTGTATACGAATGTCGGTCAAAATTTCGAACTAACGAATAGCTATAAATATAATGCGGAAGAAACGAAGGTAAGCCGGGTGACCGTTGCCGCGTTGGCGGATCAAGATCAAGCGCCGATGGGGATGAGCGGGGCAGGCGTGGGTGGGTTAAATATGATCGTGTCGGAACACATCATGGATCAATTGGCAGACGACGAGGAGCTGGCTAACCTTCAGACATACCTCTATTTGAAAAGTACGGAGCCGATGAGAACACAGCAGGAAATCGAAGAGATGTTTGAGACCAATCTGAATGTCTACAATGTATATCAATCCAGAAAAAGCGAAGAACAACAGATTCTATTGACGGCCGTCTTTTCTTACGGTTTTATCGTATTAATCTCCGCGATTTCCATTGCGAATATTTTTAATACCATCTCAACGGGCTTATCCCTTCGTAAGCGAGAAATTGCGATGTTAAAATCCGTTGGCATGACGCCAAAGGGCTTTGCGAAAATGATGAACTATGAAAGTATTTTTTATGGAGTCAAGTCGCTGCTGTTCGGGCTTCCCGTCAGTTTCGCCGTGATGATTCTGATTTATAGGTCATTTGCGAACAGATTCAGCTACGGATTCACCGTTCCCTGGCTGAGTGTGCTTTCTGTTGTCGTCGCCGTATTTGTTATTGTCGTTTCTGCGATTATTTTTTCCAGCAGGAAATTAAAAAAGGAAAACATTATTGATGCGTTAAAGCAGGAGAATATATAGGCAGATCGAAATTGACTATCAGGAAAGCCGCAAAAGTTGCGGCTTTTTTGCTTGAAGTATAGAAGTTCTCGTTATAACGCTCACCGTATTTCCTTCCTGTGTTAGACTAACCTTATACCACTTGTTAGGAGTCTGTGTGAAGATGAAGACATTCACGATCTTGTACATGGAAAACAATCAGGAAATTAGCACCTGGCCCAGAAACTTTCTATGCGGACAAGACTACGAGGTGATCTGGAGAACAGGGCTGGACTCCCGTTCCCCTCAGATGATCGAGACGATTCGCCGCGTTAGATACCGAGTGAGAACATGAGGATGCGCACCTCGTTAATGAGCAAATACCTGGCTCTGATGATGACCGCATTGCTGTTATGGCCAGTCATTCCAGCGATGTTTTATTTACCGGGTTACCTATTCAGCGAGCATTCGATGTATCGTCCGGAAGAGATCACTCGTAGGTGGCAAGAGGAGGCCATCAAGCTGAATGGTGCAGGAAGTGCCGCGATTCATGCCAAACTAGGCGCGTTGAGCAAGGAATATCCGGAGGCGGAGATGTTCTGGGTCGACTCGTCGGGTAGAACGAATGCGATCAAGGTCACCTCGAACGATATCCCGGCGCAATGGAGTTATGAGGATATGCTCTCGCTTCAAACCCTGGATAGCAACCAGGAAGCGTTTACCTTGACGGCTCTCATCGGAAACGATCCAAAACAAGGCTTTATGGTGATGAGTCTTCCCGAATCTTATATTATATCTGCGGAAATGTCGTTTCCAGAAAACATGCCGTTAGCCATTATGTTCTTCACCGTCTGTCTATGCTTTCTGGTACTGTCATTTCTGTTCTTCGTGAATCTTCGAAAAAGATTGATTAAACTTCGATCAGCGATGAACTTAAGCGGGAAGACCGGCTTCCCGAATGAAGTCGTTATTAGCAAGGAAGACGAGATTGGAGAGCTGGAAGGCGCCTTTAACCGGATGGTCTGCGAGCTTAAAGAAAGTCAGCAGCGGGAGCGGGAGGAGGAGGAACTGCGTAAGCAATTCATTTCGAATATTTCCCACGATCTCCGGACTCCGTTAACTGTCATTCGGCAGCATGTTCATTCCGTTCGAAGTAATCCTGCTGCTTCCCAGGAACAGACGTCGCTTTCTATCATTGATCACAAGCTGGATGAAGTCGACAAGTTGATGGATAACCTGCTGTCATACTCACTGCTATCGGCGGGTAAGTATCCCATTAACATCCAATCGATCGATATCACTGAAGAAGTTCGTAACCGCGTGGCCGAATGGTATCCGATCTTCGAGGCAAAGGACTTTGATGTTGTTGTCGAGCTGCCTGATTGCCCGATCCTATGGAATGTAGACCCCATGTGGCTTCATCGGATCATTGACAATGTGTTCCAGAACGTGGTGCGTCATGCTGGAGCTGGCCGATACATCGGCATTCAAATCACGGATTATCCAAATCAGGCTATTATCGTACAAGACAAGGGTCCCGGCACTTGTAACGAGTCTCCTGAAAAAGGAGCTGGAATTGGATTGTCCATTGTATCCATGATGACCAGGGAGATGGGTTTGCAATGGGAGTTGAAGTCCGAAGCAAACGGAAGCTCGTTTTATCTTTGGAAGGATAGCGGCGGCAGCATTTAGATTACGGTTGCATGCAGTTTCTTTTTTGATCAATTACCTCGCGTAAGGCTACTTATGCAGAAATTTAACCCATTCTTAAACTTAAGGTCGCTTTACTTTTCGAATCAGAAGATAGAATGGGATATGCAAGCAGCGTTATTTAAGGAGGTAAGTAATCCAACATGAGGTATGATAACATGGCAATGTCGAAAGAGCTGCACGCGCCGTTATGGAAGAAAATGCGTCGTATATGCGGCTATGGAGCAGCCATATCGGTGCTGCCGTATCTGTTGATCAAAATCGCTTGGACTTTAGGTTTCTTCATTCCGACTGAACAAATGGGCGATGTTAGTTGGCGTGCGATCAACGCAGCTACCGTAGTGCTCGCAATGATCGGAATCCTGCTGGCGCTGGCGTTCAGCATGCCATGGGGCGAACGTCTTCCTGCTTGGCTGGTTGCCATCCCCATTTGGATGGGTACGGGTCTGCTGGTTCCAATGCTGCTCTTGGCTCCGGTACTAGGACCGGCAGCCATGACTCGGGATAAGGAGGCAGGCGCCGCCGATGTTTGGGTTTATGAACAGTTTTTCGTCATGATATCGCTGGTCGGTGTCGGCATTTGTCTGCCTCTCGCCCTAGCAGGTTACGCCAGAACACGCTGGCCGGAGGCCTTCGGCACATTCTTTGATTATCGTGATTTACCCGGGAACACTTTGAAGCTGCAGCAAACATTGGCCAAGTTTGTTGGAGTTGGCTGTATTCTACTCGGCACCATCAAGGTGTTTTGGGCTGCGGGAGGGACCTTCGGCATTGACCCGGCAAGAGTGGATGAACGCGATGTGTGGTGGCATCTGCTGACGTTTAGTACCGGAGCATGGTCTTTCGCGGGAGCGTGGGGAGCTCGGGTTCTAACTTCGGATAACGAATCGCGAAGGTTTCTCCCCCCGATGGCAACGGTGTGGATTTCGTCGGGAATGTTATTCTCATACAATCTCTTTTCCGCCATACGCACGGACTCCCAATTTTCTCCGGAGTACCCGTTGCTGCGGGTGTTGACCACGGAAGCGGGGATGATCTTGGGGATCATAATGGTAATGATCATTCTTCTAGTGCTGCACGATCGACGGCGAGTCTTGTAAACTACCCGTACCGCTGTTTTTTGTCAAACGACAAGAACATGAATACACTGAAAAGCCGCATGGTATGCGGCTTTTTTGTTTGAAGCATATAAAGTTCCTCACTCCATTACGAATCGGCATGTTACGTTATTTTTTTCTGCTTTTTATAGGTTAAAGGTGTCATGTTCATTGTTTTTCTGAATTGATTGATGAAATAGCTGGTGCTGTTAAATCCTACCTGATTGGATTGGGACGTCCTGCATCATGGCTATGGTTTTGTTCTTAGCTTTGAATAGAGACGCTTCATCCAACAATACATGATATGTTAGAGGTAAACCTCGGATCCGGAATCTTCATAGAGGGAGGATAATGGAATTAGATCGCGAATCATGAGTATACGCGACAAAGTTTATGATTACAGGAGGCTGTGACATGTTGAAGCTATTCGAGTATAACTGGCAAGTTCGCCAAGATTGGTTTGACTGGTGCGATACCGTGAGCGAGGAAGAGTTGTTGAAACAACGCACCGGTGGCATAGGAAGCATTGTCTTCACACTGTATCATATCGTGACCGTTGAATATGCCTGGTTGTGCGGGGATTTGCAAGGGAAAGAGCTGGATATTCCTTCTTTCGAGGATTGTGCCAGCGTCAAAGGATTAAGAGATTATTCGGCCCGAGCCCATGCGGAAATTGCACCCTTCGTCTACGACTGGAATGATAGCTTGGAAGATCGCATCATGGTTGACACGAACCAGGACGGGGAACAGGAAAGATTTACATTCGGTGAAGTGATGCGTCACGTGATCGCCCATGAAATTCATCATATCGGTCAATTGTCTATCTGGTCGCGAGAAATCGGAAAGCAGCCGGTTACTGCAAACTTGATTCATAGAGGGTTATTCGATATAAAATGCTGATGTATTCTATTGAACGATAAACATGCCAGGGTCAGCATATGGACGAGTTCACAGCTATGCAATCGGCAAAGATGCCCGAACTGCTTATCCCCAACGAATGGCGTAAAGAACAAAAATCCTTCAGTTCTAGTATGGAACCGAAGGATTCATCTTTTTGTTCTTACTCCATCTACTTGATATCGAGCCATATCCTATTGGGTTTAGCGGTTTTTTTTGTCACATGCTTTTAGCTTACACAGTGGTTGTCAAAGCTTCTCTGTTCCGAGTACGAAATCGAATATTACTGTAAAAAATTCCGCCCAGAATGATGATCACGCCAATCCACTGAGACCAGCTTATGGTTTCTCCCAGGACTAAAGAGGACATGGCGATGACAACCGGGAATTCGGATGACGTAAGAATGGTTCCCAATCCCGAACCGACATGCGGCATTCCAATCGAATACAGAAGAGGGGGGAGGACGCCGCCGAATATGCCCAGTGCCAATCCGTAAGGAATGATTCCCACCAATACATCCAAGTCGAATAAAAACGTTGGCGGAAAAACGATAAATACGGTCAATACGCCTCCCGTGGAAAGTAGGGCGCTTTTTAAAATGGGAGGGGTTTCCTTTTCAACCGATCCACTCAAAAATACGAATGCGGAAAAGGACGATGCCGCAAGCATTCCCCAGAGGCATCCCTGCCATGATAACACTATGGGTTCTTGGAATAGGATATTGGCTGCCAACACGGAACCAGCCAAAAGCAAGGCGATGGAAATGAGTTTCGTCTTGGTTGGCTTTTTCTTGTGGAATACCCACTCCAACAAGGCTCCGATCCAAACAAATTGGAACAAAATAACGATTGCTAGAGAGGCGCTTAAAGTTTGTAGGGCTTGATAATAAAATATGCCCGTTAACCCGAAGGGAATTCCAGATAGGATAAGCTTTGAAGTCTGGATCCGAGTCAGTTTTTTCTGTTTGGTAAATAACACGGCAAGCCAACAGAGGACAACGCCGAAGAGATACTGTCCTCCGGTTACTGCGGACACGGTGAAACCTGCTGCATAGGCCAATTTAACGAAGGTGGACAAAACCCCATAACTGCAGCCTCCTAAAAAAACGATCAATGCATAGTGCCATAATTTCATCTAATCATTATCCTCCTTAGTTAAACGCAAAAAAGCCACACAAACGACCGTACGGCCTTTGCGTGGCGAAAATGGAGAGATAGCTCTCCAGAAAAGTCCACATCATCCCAAATAGGTTTTAGGTAAGATATTAAGTTCATTTAACAGTATAAAAGCATACTTTGATCCATGTCAATTACTATGCATAAAAATATTAGGGCTGCGCAACAGCCCCAATATAGATGTCAATCAAGATGATTCCATAAGTTGAATGTCAACAAGTATGGACTTCAAATGCTCTCTGGCTGAAGGATTCAGTGGTTGTAACGGAAGAGGGAGGCTGGGACTTGAAATCAAGTTATCCATTTCTGCTGCTGCAGATACTACGCGAAGACTACCATATTGGCGAAATAACGTCCAAATCGGTTCGAGCTGTTTAGAAAGGAGATTGGCTTCGTCTGCAAAGCCCTCCAAAGCCAATCGAGTCATCCTCATGCATGTCTTAGGAAATAAGCCTCCCAGCACCGAGTACCAAGCTTCACAACCTGCATTCAAGCCGGTGGCTGCAAACGGATCATTGCTTACTCCGATGGTTACGCCGGAAGGAATGAGCTCGCGGAGATGGCTTACTCGTGTCTTGGCTGCTTCAGGTTCAGACGGCACTCCAGGGATCTTGATTGAACGTACATTGGGGAGCTCAGCAATTCGGCCATGCAGTTCATCGCTAAAATGAAAATGCGTAGTCCCCGGATTATCATAAACGCAAAGCGGGATAGAGAGTGAGCATGTCACCTGTTTATATAAGGAGTATACTTCTTCATCCGTTAATGCTTGGTAAGAAACAGGAGCTAACAGCACCGCACTTGCTCCTGCTCTTTGTGCGTCTTCTGCCAAACGAAGCACATCAGCCGTGCGCATTGCGCTTATGCTTGTCATCACGGGAATGCCCTCAGCGTAACCGACCGCAAGTTGCAAAACCCGGTAGCGTTCCTCCCGGCTCAGATAGGCATAGTTACCTGTAGAACCCAGTGCCCCGATGGAGTCTACGCCTGCTGCTGCCAATCGTTCAATTAGCTTAACAAATTCATTTTCATTAATTCCTGTTTCATTCATTGGGGTCAGTGGAAAGGCGGATAATCCATGGAACATGAAGCTACACTCCTCCAAATGTTAACTTTCATAAATAACACAAATTATAAGAATCAACTGGACTCACTTAAAGATCCAATTTCAAAACACTCTATTAGGCCAATTTATCAAAGTAATATTGGTGTGTCGGTTTCAAACAAAAAAGTACCTTGATGGAAGTGGATATGCCGTCGGTAGACGGAACCGGAAAAATCGGAAAAGAAGGGGAGGAAAAACTTTTTTTTAAAAAAATTTATGTGAAAACCGGAATGGAATTACTAAATTCGGTCGATATGGACAACTCAACATCAAGATAAATAACGGACTGGAATCTCCCAGGGCCCAATAGGTCGTAGCGATGCAAGAACAGATGCAGCTTGAAGATTCGATTTCTACCTATTAGTAGGCATGTCATTCCATATAACGGAGATGGAAGGACAAGAATCGATAGAAGGAAGCCATCGCAAACCTTGGAGAATCAAAGATGATTTGATATCCATCATTTGAACAAATGCCGACGAAGTTACGGCCAACATTGTAATGTCCAAAAGTAGTCAGAATGTTTCTGTCTAGACAGAAACACGCGGAAGTTAGCTATTTACAGAATCAATAACGCTGGCTAAAATGAGCTTACTGATGCATCAGTTTGGCAATAAATCCTACTTAACCTATTTGAATTATAATTTTACTTGGAGGTTAAACTCTAAAAAATGGAAAAGGTGGTTTCTATGAGAAAACAACGATATTCCGGTTTGTTATGGTTAGGGTTATTGTCGCTATTCTTGATATTGTCTGCTTGCTCCTCCGGATCTGCTAACAAGGAGACGGCCGCATCGCCGCCGACAACTCCAGAAGCGAACGCATCCAGTGAGCCGGCTGAGCAAGGTACGGAGGGCCATTTGCTCGAAGAACCCTTTGCGGCAACCGATTTAAACAAGCTACCGGACAGAGCGAAGCAGCGCAATGATGCCATTATCGTCACTCTGGTGAATCCGAGCGGGGCATTCACACCATATTTCACCCAAGTGGGTTATGACGGTAATGTAAACTCTGTTCTGTACACTCCGCTTGTCCGCGTCGATACCGATGGTTTACCGGTTCCTGGTCTCGCGGAGAAATGGGAAATTTCCGAGGATAAGCTGACGTATACGTATCATCTTCGGGAAGGGCTGAAATACAGCGATGGTTCCCCCATGACAACCGAGGACGTGGAATTTACATGGACCTTGCTTCATGATCCGTCGTATGACGGTCTCAACAGCGTGGTAGAGGCGAAGATCAAGGGAGGTCAAGCCTACAAGGACGGAAAAGCGGATTCCATTGAAGGCATTCAAATTATCGACGAGCGAACGATTTCCGTGACGCTGGAAGAGACCAACGCAACGGCGTTGACGGTGCTTGGCGGACCGATATTGTCCAAAGCGTACTACGGCAAGGATTATCAGTTCGGCAACCTGGACTATATTAAGAACCTGCACGCCAATCCGATCACGAACGGCCCTTACAAGCTGGAGAAGTTCATTCCGGGCCAAGAAGTGCGTTTTGTTGCCAATGAACACTACGTGTTAGGTAAACCGGAGACCGAATACTTCATCTACAAGACGACGGAAGGCGACACTTGGCAGTTTATCGAAACCGGAGAAGTCGACTATGGCAGCTTCTCGGCTACGACGGATAACATCGAGAAACTGAAAGCCCTTGGTTTCCTGAACCTGATTCCGTCCACGGCCAGCAACTACGGCTATAATCAATTCAATCTGGAGAGGGATCCATTGAAAGACAAGCGGGTTCGCCAAGCCTTGACTTACGGCCTGAATCGTCAGCTGATTTACGTGGATTCCAGGCAAGGGGCAGCGTCGATCGCCAACATCCCATCATCTCCGATCCTGTGGTCCTATACCGAGGAGGATATCAACCCGTATCCGTATGATCCGGAAAAAGCAAAACAACTGCTGGATGAAGCGGGCTGGACGGTCGGCGCAGACGGCATTCGGGAGAAGGAAGGGGTCCAGCTTCGTATCAACTATCTGGGATCAAAGAGCCCGAATACCGATATTTTCATTGCCGTTGCCAAAGAGAACTATCAAGAACTCGGGGTTGATTTCGTGCCTGAGCAATTCCCGGACTTTAACACGCTCGTATCCAAGGTCAACAGCGGTGATTATGACATGGCTTCGTTCTCGACGACGATTATCAGCGATCCTTCGCAAGGGGTGGAGCGGTTCATCAAAGGCGAAACGAAGGGCTACGACAATCCGCGCATCGAAGAGCTCTACGCCCAGGGTCTTGCCACGGGCGACGTCGAAGAACGCAAAGCGATTTACCACGAAATGTTCAAAATATTGAATGACGAATTACCGATCATGTTTACCAACTATACCAAATCGGTCATCGCGATCAACGGGCGCATCGACGGTTTCGAATTGAACCCGCTGGCGGGAATCGCATACAGCTTGCCGGGATGGAATCTGCAATAAGCCAGCTGGCAGCTGGAGGGAAGATTAGACTGCTCTATCAAAGAAGACATCTCCTGCCTGAACCCATCAGGCAAGGAGATGACTAATGAAGGAGAGAACATGAGAACCTATTTGCTCCGAAGATGCTTGTACATGCTCTTGATATTAATTGGCGCATCCCTGTTAATCTTCTTCCTGTACTCCCTAACGCCAGGCGATTATGTCGATAACAACTTGAGTTTGAGCGAGGAGCGCAAGGCGGAACTCAGGGAAATCCACGGGTTGAACAAACCTGTCATCGAACGATACGTTAATTGGATGGCCAACATTTTCACAGGCGATTTCGGCTATTCTCTGGCTCAGCAGCGCCCCGTCCTCGACCTGTTTCAGGATTACATATGGAACTCCTTTGTGCTGGCGGTGGTATCCACGTTCTTCACCTGGTTCATCGCGGTCGTCGTGGGCGTTATTACGGCCTATAAGCAATATTCGCTGCTCGATACCCTGGTTATGATCGGCATCTTCGCCGCGATGTCGATTCCTTCGTTCTTTATCGGATTATTCCTGATCAAAGTATTCGCCGTCGATTTAAAGATTCTCCCGCCAGGGGGAATGATTACGACGGGGAGCCGGGCCGAGGGCTGGGACTACGTTGTCGAGGTGCTGCACCATATGCTGCTTCCGGCCGCCGTTATGATATTGCTCGGCGTCGGGTCGCTCACCCGTTATTTCCGCAGCAACATGCTGGAGGTGATCCGGCAGGATTATGTCCGCACCGCCCGTGCGAAAGGGTTGAAAGAGAGAACGGTGCTGTACCGCCACGCATTGAAAAATGCGATGCTGCCCGCAATTACGTTGATCGGTTTCGAATTGCCGGGCCTTTTCGGCGGCTCCATCATCATTGAGAAGATTTTCAATTGGCCGGGCATCGGCCAGTTGTACATGCAATCCTTCACGGTGCGGGATTATCCGCTCCTTATGGGCTTTACGATGTTTTTGGCTATCTTGACGGTCGTCGGGACGCTCATATCCGATATCCTCTACCACACTTCCGATCCCCGGGTCAGGCTTTAAAGAAAGGAGGGATTACCTTGTCGATTCCAACGACGGCAAGTCAAGCCGGAAAAGCCGCCCGAAGAATGGATGTTCCAGACTCCCTGTGGAAGCAATCCACTCGGCAACTTTGGAAAAATAAGCTGGCCGTAGCCGGCTTCGCCTTTATCGTGTTGATGTTTGTCGCATGCTTTATCGGTCCGTTGTTCTCGCCGTATGCGGATGGCAAAATCAATCCTGCCATGATGCACAAGCCTCCAAGCGGCAAGCATTGGCTCGGAACGGACCTGCTCGGCCGCGACGTGCTGACCCGACTCTTGCAAGCAGGCCGAATATCGCTCACGGTCGGTCTTGCATCCATGGCGCTGTCTATGACGATCGGGACGGTTCTCGGCGTCATCTCGGGTTATTATCGTGGAGTAGTCGATCAGTTGATCATGCGAACAGCCGATTTGCTCTTCACGATTCCGGGTCTTCCAATTCTCTTTATCATGGGTGCGCTGATGTCGGATTGGAAGGTTCCGACCGACTATCGGCTGTATCTGGTCATGCTCATGCTCAGCATCATCGGATGGCCCGGCGTAGCTCGGCTCGTCCGCAGCCAAATGCTGACTTTGCGGGAACGAGAGTATATGCTGGCAGCCGACGTGCTTGGTCTCAGCGATAAACGGAAGCTGTTTCGCCATTTGCTGCCTAATGTCTTCCCGCTTCTGATTGTCATCGCCACGCTTAGCATCGGTGGAGCTATACTGTCGGAATCGGTCCTTAGCTTCTTCGGGCTGGGGGTCATGCCTCCAACGCCAACTTGGGGAAATATGATCGATGCGGCCAACAATGTCATCGATTTTGAGAAACGGCCCTGGCTGTGGATTCCACCAGGCTTGGCCATTTTTTTGACGGTCATTGCCATTAACATTTTCGGCGACGGATTGCGAGACGTACTTGATCCTAAACAGAATACAAGCAGGTGAACGGATGATGAATTCATTAATTGAGATCAATCACTTAAGCACTTATTTCGAATCCGGAACCGGAACGGTCAAAGCGGTGGATGATATCAGCTTCCGTATCCGCGAAGGCGAAACGGTATGCGTCGTGGGCGAATCCGGCTGCGGCAAGAGTATTACGGCCATGTCGATCATGGGACTGGTCGAAGGGCCGCACGGGAAGGTGGTGAACGGCAGGATCCAATTTGGGGACAAAGATCTTCTGAAGATCAGCAAAGAAGAGATGCGCCGAATCCGGGGCAACGACATCTCGATCATTTTCCAAGAACCGATGTCCTCCCTGAACCCGGTCATTACCATCGGCAAGCAAATCATGGAGCCGCTCATGCTACATCGGCGAATGAACAAAAAACAAGCTTATGCCCGAGCGCTCGAATTGATCGAGCTGGTCGGCATTTCCCGAGGGGAACAAATCGCGGCTTCCTATCCCCATCAATTGTCGGGAGGCATGCTGCAGCGGATTATGATTGCAATTGCGATCTCGTGCGGCCCCAAGCTGTTAATCGCCGACGAACCGACGACCGCACTGGACGTTACCATCCAGGCGCAGGTGCTGGAAACGCTTAGGGAAAGCAAGGAGCAATCCAATATGTCAATGCTGTTGATCACGCATGATCTTGGCGTAGTGGCCGAGATGGCGGATTATGTCATCGTCATGTACGCGGGGAAAATCGTCGAGGAAGGAGACGTCGAGGAGATCTTCGACCATCCGAAACACCCGTACACGAAGGGATTGTTGAAATCGAAGCCGATCATCGGCCAGCGCTCGGAGCAGTTATACTCCATCCCTGGTCAGGTTCCAAATCCGCTTGAATTGACGGAATCCTGCTATTTTCATGATCGCTGTGAGAGCTGCATGCCCGTCTGCCGAACCCGGCAGCCGTCATTAAGAGAAGTGGAGCCCGGTCACAGGACGGCCTGTTGGTTGTATGAAGAGGAGGCTCGGCATGAGTGAAGCATTGCTGGAAGTACGACATTTAAAAAAATATTTTCCCATCACCGCAGGGCTGCTTAACCGTACCGTCGGTCATGTCAAAGCGGTTGATGACATTAGCTTGAGTATACGGGCCGGAGAAACATTCGGCCTGGTCGGCGAATCCGGCAGCGGCAAAAGCACGGTCGGGCGCACGATTCTTCGGCTTCATGAGAAAACCAGCGGGGACATCCTTTATAAAGGAATCCCGTTTCACGAGCTTCCCAAATCGGAGATGCGCAAACTTAGACCTAAAATGCAGCTTATCTTTCAGGACCCCTACAGCTCGTTGAATCCGCGAATCCGCATCGGAGACGCCATCGGCGAAGCGCTGCTAGAGCACGGTTTGGCCGAAAAAGATGAGGTTCGCAATCAGGTATTGGATGTGCTGGAGGCTTGCGGCTTATCTGCCTATCACTACAATCGGTTTCCGCACGAGTTTTCGGGCGGCCAGCGGCAGCGGATCGGCATTGCCCGCGCTCTGGTGCTGAATCCCGATTTTATTATCGCCGATGAGCCGGTGTCTGCGCTTGATGTATCCATCCAGGCACAGATCATCAATTTGTTTCAAAGGCTTCAGCATAACCGCGGATTAACCTATTTGTTCATTTCGCATGATCTAAGCGTCGTGGAGCATTTGTGCAATCGCATCGGGGTGATGTATCTTGGTTCCATGATGGAAATGGCTTCGCGTGACGAACTGTTCAGCCGTCCGCTGCATCCTTATACGCAAGCATTGTTATCGGCGATCCCTGTTCCGGTTCCGAGGCTGAAGCGGGAGAGAATCGTGCTTAAAGGGGATATTCCAAGTCCGGCCCATCCGCCTTCCGGCTGCAAGTTCCATACACGCTGCCCATATGCCTTGGCGCAGTGCAGGGAGGTCGTGCCCGAGCTCCGAAACGTGGTGGACGATCATTACGTGGCTTGTCATCTCGTTTGAAGCGGCACGCGATTTTCAGATCATTTTATAACACATTGAGGATATGCCTTGGGGCTGTGTCGTCCGCTGCCAAATGTTGTACAATATGAACGAGACAGTTGCTGAATTAACGGCATCCAGTCCGTCATAACAGGTCAAAGAAGGAGTGCAACTTGTTGTCCTATCAATTGGAATTATCGTTCAGTCCCGTCAACGAACTGATCAACAGCCTCCATACGTATCTTTGCAAAAGCTGGCACAAACGGATTGATCTTGGTCCTGACTGGACTCAGAATGTACATGCATCCTTGTCTTCAGAATTCGCCGATCAACTGGAACAGACGGGAATCGATTTGGAATGGAAGCTGCTTCATCTTCTGGCCTATGTGTCCCCGAACAAAAATAGCGTCGAAGATTTTCTATCCTGGCTGCATAAACTCACGTTGGGTGAACTTTATGCCGTGCTGTCGCCGTATGTCCAGACGTTTCCCGAAGATTTCGGCGCGGTACGAAACCGGCAGCATCGGATGCTGTCTGAATGGAATGAAGTCTATTTTAAACATATCGACCCGGGGATCGTCACGGCTTTGCGTGCCGAAGCGGAAGAGAAGACGGGATGGGGTGGATTTGAAGCTTACGAGAAGGCGGCAGCCTTGACGAACGGGTTTTGTTTCGAGCCGGTGAACGGGCTGGAGAAGCTGGTTCTGATTCCGCACTACCATTTTCAGCCCGGCAATATCTTTTATTCGTACGGAAGCCTAACCCTCTGCCATTATGCCTCCAGAATCTGGCCGCATTCCGAGGAAGAGGATGAGCCGTCGCTTCAATTATACCGGCTGCTCCGCAGCCTGAGCGAGAAGAGTCGTTTGCGAATCCTGCACTTTTTGCGCAGCGAACCGCGCACTTTTATCGAAGTGGTTCGTCATCTCGGCATATCCAAAGGCATAACGCATGACCATATTTTCAATTTGCGCTGCGCGGGGCTGCTCAATGTTCATGTCGTCGGGGAGACGGTATCGACCTATAGTTTAAGAGTGGAACGAATTCAACAAATCGAACAGGGGCTCTTCGATTATTTGGGAATGAACCCTAGCCTATTATCCAATCGAGTTAATGAAATAGTATCACCGAGCAACGAGTGTTGACCGAATCGTCGGAGACACAGCTTTAAGCAGAGATACTGCTTAGCTGTGTCTTTTTTCGTTAAAATCATTAATATTTTAAAGGAGCGAGATACGATGACTACATTAAATGAATATTTAGCGCAAAAGAAAGCGGCGGCGGAGTCCCTGCGTTCTCAAGCGGAGCAAGACCCCAAGCCGAATACTTATTCGGCCAAGGTACAGGCGAAAGGCCGCAGCGGCGTTCGTGAAATACGCATACGCGACTTCCAAATCATCAGCGACAGTCCCGAGAATTATGCCGGATATAGCCTCGGTCCATCATCACCAGAAATTCAGCTTGGCGTACTAGGCAGCTGCCTGACTCATATTACATTGATTCAGGCAGCGGAACGGGGCGTATCGCTGGAATCCCTTGAAGTCGAAGTCACGGGTCAATTGCACCCGCTTGCCGGCAAACCGGGATACGAGGATATTCCTATCTATCCGCATAATATCGAATATAACATTTACATCGTATCCGAAGAATCCGCTGAAACCATCGCCGATCTTCATAAAGCGGTTGAACGCGTATGTCCGATTTACAACCTGTTGAAATATCCGCAATCGATATCCGGTGAATTGGTGCATCGATCGCCTGCCGGACAGCCAGAAGGTTCTTCCCTCTAGAAATGAATGAAATTCCGCCTAACCGGCAGCGGTATGAAGCTACTTGGAACCAGGTGCTAACGCTAATGCCGTGGACGGTGCTCTGCGGCGGAATCGCTTGGTTGAATGCTCGCCACTTGAACATTCACACGCTTGGGGAAGGGATCGCAACCGGCATGGGCGCGGCTGTGCAGCGACAACGCCTATGGCTGCTTCTCATAGCCGTGGGACTTGCCGGATCATCGGTCGCTCTGGTCGGAGCCGTGGGGTTTATCGGCCTGATTGGACCGCAAATAGCTAAAAGGATAAGCCGTCACGATACGATTCGTGGCGGCTTATTCGTGCGAATAACATAGTTCAACTCACAGTATAATTCTATGATATGGTATTCTACTTACGAATCAAATCCGGACAAGAAACCGTTCGAATCGGTTAAGGAGGATCGTATGAACATTACCGGTATACAATCTGACTGGAAAGTGGAAAAAATCGAATTCGCCAAGTTAACGGGTGAACGAGCCAGAAGCGCGGGGGCCAATGGCAGAATCGGCGTTCATGGCAAAAGCTGCACAGTGGATATCGCCAGAATTACGATTGATGGACAAACAGGTTACGGTAGCTCAATTCATATGACACCGGAATGGGCCGAAGATGTAATAGGCCGCCGTTTGCTTGATTTATTCGATGACCGTGGCAGACTGCGGGAAGCGTATCGTTTGCAATTGGAATACCCTGTGCTCGATTGGTTAGGACAGAGACAAGGCAAACCAGTGTATGACTTAGTGTCCGGTGCCCACCTGGAAAAGGGAGCCTCATTGGTTGTCCCCTGCTATGATACCTCTCTATACTTCGACGATTTGCATTTGGCCGATGAGAGGGCCGCGGTCGCGCTGATGCAGGAAGAAGCGATGCAAGGTTATGCGAAGGGCCAACGTCATTATAAGATTAAGGTTGGCCGAGGCGGACGCCATATGCCGCTCTGGGAAGGGACGAAACGAGATATCGCAATCGTGCGCGGGATCTCGGAAGTGGCAGGTCCCGCAGGCAAGATCATGATCGATGCGAATAATGCCTATAATTTGAACTTAACCAAAGAGGTCTTGGCGGCTTTATCGGATGTGAATCTGTATTGGCTGGAAGAAGCGTTTCATGAGGATGAAGCCTTGTACGAGGACCTGAAGGAATGGCTCGGGCAACGTGGGCAGAATGTGCTTATCGCGGATGGGGAAGGGCTTGCCTCACCTCATCTTATTGAGTGGGCGACTCGCGGCCGTGTTGATGTACTGCAGTACGATATCATTTGGCCTGGTTTCACGCATTGGATGGAATTAGGCGAGAAGTTGGATGCCCATGGTTTGCGGTCTGCGCCTCATTGTTACGGCAATGCTTATGGCATTTACGCGTCGGGACATTTGTCTGCCGCAGTGCGAAACTTCGAATTTGTGGAATATGACGACATCACGATTGAAGGAATGGATGTATCAGGCTATCGAATCGAAAACGGAGAGATTCATGTTCCGGCCACGCCGGGTTTCGGCATCGTCTTCGACGATGAACTTGTAACTTACCTTATAAACCGATCCGGCTGGTCCTGAGATCAGTTGAGTAATGGCAGCATGCAACTGAGCAAGCGAAGTGGATTCATAGCCGTGTTCCCAGAACAGAGAAAGTGGAGGGACTTTCTTATCTCATATGAAAATTAGCCGGAGGAATGTTAGTATATAGGAACTATCGCCATGCCTTTAGCAGAACTAGTTCAGACAAAAAGGCAGCCGTTCATAAAATCGGCTGCCTTTGTTCTATCAACGGCCAGGATTGTTGAACATATAATATCCGTGTCAGAGGAAATGCAATTGACAAACCAACTACTACGTGTTACTTTATAGAAGTAGTAAGTAACACTTCATACCAGTGCTACAGAATAGCCAGCGGTAATTGTGCTGGAAAACCTAACGGAATTGCTCAAAGGGATGCTTGAAGGTGTGTCCTTGGAATTATATGCCGCATTGAAACCTAAGGCTACGAAATCACGCGGCGACTGAACTTCCGTGTTGTGGAGGGAAGGGTGTACGTGGAGCGCGCGGAGCTGAAAAGGTTCTGGGAAACATGGGAGTTCGTATCATCAACAATTAACGAGTTAAAGGA
Source organism: Bacillus sp. FSL K6-6540 (assembly GCF_038007545.1). NCBI lineage: Bacteria > Bacillati > Bacillota > Bacilli > Caryophanales > Bacillaceae > Bacillus > Bacillus sp. FSL K6-6540. Next base: position 3,916,913 of record NZ_JBBOXH010000001.1, on the reverse strand, counting down.
GAATTAATCATGAATTTTTGGGAAAAAATCACTGGCAGCGACATGACTAAAGAATTTAAAACTTTTGAATCACGAGCCAAGAAGCTGCCGGCTGATTATCAAGCTGCATGGAATGAAATTAATGCCAATCTTTGGCCGCACTCCGATTTCACCGGTCGCAACCTCATGCCAATTCTTGACGGCGTGCTTGGCTTGCTCGAAGAATCGGCGGCGGAAGGTCAGAATGTCCAAGAGGTTTTGGGTAACGATATCAAGGGTTTCTGTTCAGCGCTGGCCGGCGAAGAAGGAGCAAAGTCTTTTCGTGACAAGTGGCGCGAGCAGCTCAACAATAATATCGCTAAAAAATTAGGTAAATAGGAGGATAACATGAGAATACAAGATATCATCGAAGGCAAAAAAGAGTGGCGAGCGCATGTGGCGCGTGTCAAAGCACTCCCGAAAGATTATCAGATTGTTTATAAAGAGATTCAAAAATATCTCTTTAAGGTCGGCCCTGTTGAACTAACCGACGGGACGGGTTTGCTCTCGGGGATTATCGATCTTTTTGAAGAGGGCGCGGCCGCGGGAAAAGGCGTGCTCGAAGTAACGGGCAGTGACGTAGCGGCTTTCTGCGACGATCTTATCAAAGATTCAAAAACTTACGCTGATATCTATCAAGAATCATTTGACCAAAGCAAGGCCATAAAAAAGATTACGGATAAAACAAAGTAAAAGTGGGATATAGGTGACTTTGAGATTCGAATGATAGTCGGCTTTATTTGTTAGACGTATATAAGGGAGCTGGCCAATGCTAGTTCCTTTCGCTTTCTGTCCCTTCTTAAGTCCCGTCGTCATACTGGCAAAAAGATCGTCCATATGATTTTCGGCAACGAAATGGGATTTTACAATGGTCAGATTCATTTTCTATGGACCATTAACGGGAAGGTGTACCCGTAGGGACGCGGTCTGTAAACTTGCCTAACTAACTAATACATCATTTTTTTCGGCAGTTATTTCCTAACTCTTACGAGTTAAGTGGTGTAGCATATAATTGAAACCGTTTTAAATGGAACTTATAACTTGTGCCCTGCGTCATATTATTTAGAACAAACGGAAGGAATGGGAGGTTATACGTTGTCGCTAACGCTGCCCGCACTTCATGTCATGGGGGATATCACTGTTAACAAGGGATCCGTTCTGGGGGTGCGAACGATTGATGATTTCGAATTGGTATTCTTTCCGACGGGGTCCCGAACCGTTTACGAAAACGACCGGGGCGAATTTCTGCTGGATCGGCCCGGCATTGTTTTCACCTGTCCCGGAGAGCCGCATAGGTACCGGTTTGATCCGCTCGTTCCCACCAGGCATTTATATGTCCACTTCGAATATACAGCATTCCGGGAAACCTTCTGCAGACAGGACGATAGCCGAGGGGAATGCCAGGACTGGTCGGTGATTGCCGGGGGAAGTCTTGTTCCCTCCCTATTGAAACAAATGCTCAAAATTGTGCATGTAAAACCCCGCGGCTGGCAGAGAAGAGGAGCCATTTTGCTATTGAGCGTTCTGGAGGAATGGCAGGCGATCGATGAAGACGATTCGCGCTCTTCCATGAACCTGCCTGCCCCGATTATCAAGGCATTGGATTATATGGAACAACATCTTCATCACCAAATTACCATTGAAGAGATTGCGGGCAGTTCCGGCTGGACTCATGAGCACTTTACCCGAATGTTTGTCCGCTGGATTGGGATCCCTCCCCAGAAGGCTTTGCTGGAACGCCGTCTACGGAGAGCGGAACAGCTATTAATCCAAGCGGAGCGAACGATCAAACAAATCGCTTACGATGTCGGGTTTGCCGATGAGCACTATTTCTCCCGCATGTTCAAACGGACACGTGGTGTCACTGCCGTGGAATTCCGCGATCGTTTTGCGGATCCGTTATTTCGTCATTTGGCCATGACTGAAGAGGAGGAGTCCGCTTATCCCTTGAACCGGCATTTTGTCGCTCTGAATCAGGAACGGACATGATAACGGATATCAAATCAGTCCACCGTTTTCCGTGTCCTCTCCATTGAGAACGCTTTTGAAATCCTTCACACTTAAGGTAATCAATTCATGTGGAGGGATCAGCATGGGGCAGACTTATGTACCTAAGGCCAAACTAAGAGAAGGCCGTTATTATGTAACGGTAGAGCAATACAAGCACTATCACAGAGATGGTTTCCTTATTGTTGAAGGACTGTTGGATCCGAAAGAAATAGAGCATTATGCAGCGTGGGCAGAGAGACTGCGGATTGAACATGAGGGGAAACGTCAAGAGGCATCTACGGAAGATAAGGATCCTCTCAAATCGGAGTTTGCCGAGAAAACGAGGGTCCATATGATCTCCCGCGTCCATCCGGAAGGGGAGCAGCTGATGCTTCATCCCCGGATTTTGGATGTGCTTGAGGCGCTTATCGGGCCCGATGTCTATGCTCTGCAATCGATGATGTTCTTTAACCCGCCGGGAAAAGGGGGGCAAGGTTGGCATCAGGATGCATATTACATCAAGACCCATCCCGACACACTAATCGGAGCCTGGATTGCCCTGGAGGATGCCGATGAAGAGAATGGGTGTTTGTGGGTCGTTCCCGGTTCCAATCACGAACCGATTTACCCACCGCCAGGGGATAACGGCGGCAGTGTTCATGCTAAAGAAGCATTCACCGATCTCCATTCCGTGGAGAATGTCAGTCACCTTGACGATGAGGTCAACACGTTATCCAAAGTGGTGTCCAATTATCCGGCCCCCATTCCAGTGCGAATGAAGCCTGGAGATGTGCTGTTCTTTGATTCCCATTTGTTCCACCGTTCATATCGGAACCGAACGAAGGACCGTTATCGCCGCTCCTATGTGTGCCATTATTGTAACGCTCGGTCGTTCGTTCCGTGGGACCATGACGGTTATGAAGGCGAAAGCGGGAATTACCGCCAGATTTTGGCCCGCGGCCGGACGCATCTTGCTTATGCGGAACCGATATTTGATACCCCGGTAGATATTACGCAGCACGATGAGATACCCGAATCATCCAGCGTGACGTTGATGGGCATGGATGACGGCATGATGCTGCCTGTCGTACAGGTGAAAAAAGAACAGGACTAGAGGTGAAAATTGCATAAGAGGAAAAGTCCCTCAGTTCAATGATCGAACTGAGGGCTCATTGTTTTATTGCACTGACTGCTTGATAGGTGGAGCAGTCAGTAGACGAATAAGATAACAGGTGCTTCCCCAAAACCCTTTTTAGTTTCGATGATTGACTTGATGGTATCCCTATTGTAAAATTTTGTTACATTAATATCGGTAATACACGTACTCAAAAGTAAGGGGATGATTGATCCATGATTCATCAGCGCGAATGTCCAGTCGAAACACTCCTGCATGTTTTAAGCGGCAAATGGAAGCCTTTGATTTTATGGCATTTGATTGAATCCACAAAGCGATTCAACGATCTGGAAAAGCTTATACCTGATGTTTCACAAAAAATGCTTTCCCAACATCTCCGAGATTTGGAACGCGAAGGCATAGTCGACCGAACGGTCTACCCTGCTATCCCTCCAAAAGTTGAATATTCCCTTAGTGAATATGGCAGAACATTGATTCCTGTAGCAGAAGTCATGTGTGCTTGGGGAGAAAATCATAATAAGCGGAAGTATGAAGAGTCAGCGTCATAAAGCTGATTTAAAGAAATCGAATCTAATTCAATCAACCCATAACACAAGCTGCCACGGAATTCCGGGCAGCTTTTTTTCGTCTACAGCCGCACAATCTGCCACAAGGTTTTTCCTATCGTCCCGACCTCCGCGCACAATATGGGTTCTCTTTCTGTGAAGCTTACTTTTAAGTAAGTACCCTACTTTAAAGTGGGTTCTTAACATCTTTTTGAAGCGATGCTAAGCTTGAGTCAACCAAATATTGGAGCCGTTAAAGAGGAGGAAAGAACAATGAACATTATTGTTTTTGGAGCAACGGGAAATACGGGGAAAAGAGTGTTGGCACAAGGAATAAAAATGGGGCACAAAATGACCGCGTTTGTGCGGAATTCTGAGAAGCTATATGATCAACTAGGTGAACATTCCGCAAAGCATGTGAAGGTGATCGTGGACGATATGTTGAACCCAGTAAGCGTCAGCGAGGCGCTTGCGCATCAAGACGCTGCTATTATTGCGGCCGGACATGCGGGACAGGGAGAAGAGTTTGTTCGTATCGTCGATAACATCATAAGCCGATGTGAATTGGAGCCTAGTTTCTCTGGGCGGGTATGGGTCATGGGAGGAGCCGGTTTGCTGGATATTCCATATACCGATCTGATCGGCAACCATTTACCCGGCTTCCCGCCCGAGTATAAAAATCACAACCTGAATTTCGAAAGGCTGCAACGGACTGGGCTCGATTGGTCCATGATGTGTCCGGGAACCATGATGGATTCAAGAGAGCATCCAGATCCGGTTCAGCTACATGTAACAGCGGAAACCTTGCCCGTTCCGATGTCGGAGATGATCAAGGAATTTTCCGAGGCAGAAATTGCCGGTCATTTGTTCAGCCGATTTCAAGAACTCAATGTTGCTTATGACGATGTTGTAATGTGTTTGCTCAACCATCTTGAGCTCGGAGGAGCATTTAAAAGGAAAAGGGTCGGGCTAGCCTATCAAAGCAAGATTTCGGTGCGCTGAGGAGAAGAGGGAGTATGGGTTTGTTTGGATTACTGCTTGTTTTTCATATATTGGCTTCGATCGCCATCATTGGCCCCGCTTTCGTAATGCCCTTCATTCGAAGATCCGCTAGAACCGTCGGCCAGCTGCACTTTACTTTTGGTATAACGACCAAACTTGCCATCATACCTAAAATGGGCGGCATTCTACTTATTGTAACCGGGGTTTGGCTTATGATCATAACCAAGATGGGGATATCCCAAATGTGGTTGAATGTGTCCATCCTTTTATCGCTCCTCATGATCGTCCTAATCGACGGATGGATCGAGCCCCGTTTGAAAAAGATCATCAAGCTCATATCTGAAAATCAAGACCAGAGTAATGAAATACCCGCCGAGTTCGGACTGCTGATCAAAAAGATCGTCCCCATCGAGACGGCAGCACAGCTGATGATGATTGCCATATTGGTGCTTATGGTCTTAAAACCTTTTTAAGGAGCCGATGGAGCATCTTAACTTACTTTTATAGCCACATGATTTTGGTGATATAATTAGGAAAGTGCTGGGTTAAGAGAAAAGGCGGTCATTGAAATTGGGATTTTAAAAGCGGGTTATGGTCTAGACCAATTGAGTTCTTGGATAGATGAACCGCCTAAGGACCGCGAGGCTGTGTATGAGTTGTTTAAGTTTGAGGGGGAGTGGGCGGGTGCCAACTTTTTAAATGAAGCCAAAATTCACTGACAATCTGACGAAAGATAAGGGAATGATAGCCAAGAAACGGCAGCCGATCCAGCTGCCGTATTCTGAACTAAAGAACACCATTTGTTCCGTTAACGAGCTGCGCCAGGGACATAGCAAATGATTTTGGAGGTCTTTATGAGAGAAGCGAAGGTTCTAACAAAAGCAAAGAGTAAGGCAAGAGAAATTAAACGAAATGTTTTTGTTTTGTTCCTGGCCTATAAAGATCCAAGAGTACCTTGGTACGCAAAGTTGTTTGCGGTTTTAGTGGTTGCCTATGCTTTCAGTCCGATCGATTTGATACCGGATTTCATACCCGTTTTAGGTTATCTTGATGATTTGATTATCGTGCCTTTAGGAATTACGATCGCCCTTAAAATGATTCCACAATCGGTTATTGAAGAATGTAGAGCTAAAGCGGAGGAGATCAGGGAGCAGGGAAAACCGAAAAACTGGGTGACCGGTGCGTTATTCATTTTGATATGGGTATTAATCGCCGTATGGGTCGGAAGCATCTGCTATAAATTATTTACTTAAGGTAGGTTATAACTGCTCTCAATTGCATCTTTTCACCTCTTAATCAGCTCACTGTTTACGGATTACAGCAAAGTGCTCACTTGCTATTTATTGTGCTTCCGAAATACCTATAAAAGTCGCTATTTTAGCGGCTTTTTTTGTTTTGTCCGTACAAGATCTAGTCCCTAGCCGAGGACAAAAGCGGGTGTCGATTACCAATAAACTTTGTTCATGCTCCGTTCATATTGCATTCATTGAGAGGACATCTTGGTTGGCTAGACTTGTATTAGTGTACCCCATGGCCAGTGTACAGTTAGACAAGAAGGAGCTGAAGAGTTTGACACAACCAGCAGGAAAGGAAGTAAGGAATAGTACAAAAACAAAGAGAGTACTACATATTTTGCTTAAAATAATCGTCGCAGTAGTTATAGCCATCCTGCTTTTTATCGCCACCGTGTATACCGTAAATAAAATCAGCAGTCATGCAGAACAAAAAAGAATGGAGCCATACGGTCAGCGTATAGCTGTAGATGGAAAACAGATGAATGTTTTCATTCAAGGTCAAGGTGAAGAAACCATTGTGATTCTTCCCGGTTATGGAACAGCGGCACCTGCACTTGATTTTAAGCCGCTCATATCAGAGTTAATCCCTTATTATAAAGTCGTCGTGATTGAACCTTTTGGTTACGGTTTGAGCGATCGAACCCAGAAGGAGCGCAGTACAGCAAATATCGTAAGTGAAATTCACGAAGCGTTACAAAGTCTCCAGATCAATCGTTATATCCTCATGGCTCATTCCATTTCGGGGCTCTATAGTCTGGATTACGTGAACCAATATCCAGATGAAGTGCGTGCGTTTATCGGGCTGGATAGCAGCGTTCCGTCTCTGAGCGAACAGAAGATTGATTCGTCAGACACAGAACCGGTTAAATGGTTCCGCAACTTGGGCTTCGCCCGGTTACAATTGAAACTAAGCGCTGACCCTTATGAAGGACTGCCGTATGATCAACAAACCAAAGAACAATTGAACATTATGATACGCAAAAACATGTATAACAACACGCAATTAAATGAGGCAGTGAGCATGTATTCCAACTTTAAAGCAGCAGAACAGCTGGATTTTCCTCCCGATTTACCTATTCTTTTCTTTGTTCAAGCGAAGCACCCTGTGACGGACCGATGGATCCCCGAGCATGAGAAGCAATTAGAGGAATCTGTACATGGAGAAATGGTTTTATTGGACGCGGGACATTATTTATATCGTTCTCATCCAAAAGAAATCTCGGACGAAATTAGGGATTTTACGGGCGGGATAAAATAATTAGATCCCATTATGGCGTAGATCGATTGCATTACCAAAAATGAACTGGATCGAGTTGAATGAAAGGGAGCAGATTGCGCCAGCAGCTGCTCCCTTTTTCAAATGAAGAAACGGGCAGGAAGAGGTAATAAATGAATATATCTATAATCGGCATATCCTCGTTGTCTTCTATTCAAATATGATGTTTATGTATTACGGTTAGAAATCGATCGTAGCCCGTGCATAAGTCTCTCTATGAATACATAACTAGGAGTGATAGAAATGAACATAAGAACATTGCGTTCAGACCATATTTATCAAAAAGTTGCCCAAGCTTCGCCCGAGGAAAAAGTTGAATTATTCAGAAACGAAATGATGGCTCCCTTTATGAAACAATGGCATATTCAACAGATCCCTTTTAGAGCGGAAGAGGCTAACGGTTTTGATGTTATTACGTTTAATAGCCTAATGCATCGATCTCCTGATCAGATTACCGCGCAGATTTCACATGAGGTAGATTTGATTTCGTCAGATTCTTTTTGGTTAGAGTGTGAGCATGCAGTAAGGAAAAGCCTCCAACTATTTATGGAACATGAAATAAACCTCCCTGTTTCTGAATATTTATTTACTATTCAACTAGGGAATCCGGAAAGCCGTGCCTTAACCATTAACGAAGGTTATAGCGGTTTTGGGGGCATTCCCGGGTATATCTGGGGTACAATCTTGCCAAATGCGTACACGATTCCTCGAATGAAGGCTGCGCTCGCGCACGAATGCAACCATAATGTGCGATATCAATTTATTCAGTGGGATCACACCGTTCATTTGGGCGAGCTCATTGTAAGTGAAGGATTAGCCGAAAATTACGCTACGTTCATGTTTGGAGAAGAATTGCTCGGTCCTTGGGTAACGAAAACAGACGCAGAAACACTGAACAGGCGCATAAAGCCTGTGCTTAAAGAGCAATTGCATTTAACGGGTTTTGATAATATTGCTCCGTATCTTTACGGTGACGAGATCGCCAAACTACAAAACTTTAAACCGGTCAACATGCCATATAGTGCTGGATACGCGAGCGGATATTATCTAATCCAATATTATTTAAGGAAAACAGGTAGAACGATTTTCGAGGCCACCATAACGCCTGCTTCTGAAATATTAGACGAAGTAAAAGAATTTTGGAATGAAGACACGGTGATTAGCTGTTAAGATCGCGTTTAAATAACAGAAACCATTTGGAACTTACATTGCCCACGTTTATGAAATTTCGGGCAGAGGGACAACGACATGCTCCCATTAAAAGCCGCTATTTTAGCGGCTTTTTTGCTTTGACAGGTACAAGTTGGTGTCCAGAGTCGCCTGTAAAGACGACTTTGTTCTGCTCGTGATTATCTATTTTCGTCGAGGTTGCTAGTCAACGACCGTAAACAAGGAGAACTTTTCTTTACTACTCAACACGCCAATCAACCTTTTTCAAGATCAATACGATGGAGAGCAGCGAGAAAAACAAGAGAACAAGCGTGTTCCAGGCAACAGAGCCGGACCAGCCAGATATCAATACCTCCCGCATGGCCTCAGCGGCGTAAGTGGTTGGGAAGATATAAGAGAGCCATTGCAAGATCATAGGCAATTGATCCATATCCACCATGACAGGCGTCAAAAACGAGATGAACATCATCAGCGCCTGGACCAGCATGTTGGTCAATTGATGGCTAGGTGACCAGAAGCCGATCAGTACACCCGCGCCAACCACGCTAAAAACGGTGAGCAGCAATACAGGGACAAGTCCCCAGCTGTAGTGGAATTGAATGCCATAAGCAAGTTGACCAATCATGGCCAGAATAATAAAAGACGGTACGCTCATGATCAATCCACGCAGCAAATTGGCGAAGATGAAGTTTACCTTGGCTATCGGCAGAGACGAATAGTACGTGAAATGGCCTTGATGCTTCTGCCAAGATATCTCTTGAGCCATGGAATTGAGTCCCATGACGATTAAGCCGAATAGCATATTCCCCGTAATAATACGTGTCATGACAGCCGGCGTTGGGTCGACCGTAAAGAATTTGAGAAACAACAGCGTCGTTAACGGAAACATGCATGCCATGATGAAAATCCAAACCCATGCTTCGCGGATGATCGTAAATTGAATGCGGGCTAAGATCAGCCATTCCGTGATTCTGCGCTGGATTATGCTCTGCTGTTCGTGCCCTTGGAGAAAGACGGTTTCTTGCAGCTGCATGTCATGGCTTTGCATGGATGGTTTTATCTTTTCCATGTTTAGACCACCTCCGCTTTGGCAGGCTTATCCTGATCATCATCAATATGAAAATAGACATCTTCAAGATTCGGAGGGACCAACGAGTATTCTTCAATCGGTAATTGCTGCCCAGTCAGGCAGTCGATCGCGTAGCTGGCGTTTTGCTTCTCGATCAGTGTCCGGATTCGGTTTTCTCCCGTTTTGGTCCACTGCCCTAGAGCGCTTAAGCTTCGGCAAACATAATCGCTTTCGCCAAAGGAAGTCGTAATTTCCAGCTTCATCCGCTGGTCTACCCTTTGTTTTAAAACACTGACATGATCGATGGCCAATAGCTTGCCGTGATTTACGACAGCAACTCTATCCACGACCTGTTCGGCCTCCAGCACGTTGTGTGTTACCAAGATCACGGTTACTCCTTGACGATTGCGTTCCTGAATCAGATCCCATACGAGCCTTCTCTTTTTAGGATCTAGTTCATTGGTCGGTTCATCCAGGATCATGACGGGGGAAAAGCCGATCAAGCAAGTTCCGATCCCGATTAAACGCTTTTGTCCGCCGGAAACGTTCTTCAACAGCTTATGACGGAGGTCTTGCATACCAAAGCGTTCCAGCAATTCCTCTGTTTGCTTTAAGGCGGATTCCTTCGTCAACCCACGCAATCTTCCTGTAAAATACAAGGCTTCCCAGGTTTTTAAACTGGTCAGGGCGTGAGGCTCTTGCGAGTAGTAGGCGACCTCCTGGGCAACTCGCTTTGTTTGTGTCTGCACGCTGGTTCCTTTATAGCGTACCGTACCTGAGGTGGGAGCAAGGTGGCCTACCATCTGCTTGATTAGCGTGGATTTGCCCGCTCCATTCGGACCGAGCAAACCGAGAATCTCCCCTTGTTGAACGTCGAAGCTTATGTTTTGATTGGCGATAACCTTTCCTTTTTTGTACGTTTTATTCACATGCTCTAATTGATAGATCAGCCTCATCATGCTTGCCCCTTTCAGTTTTCGAACTATGTTTTTGCTGCTGCGTGTTTAAAGTCAAAGAATATTCTTTGACTGTTAACGGTATATCAACAGGCGTTAATACAACGATAACTTATTGCTCTGAGAAGAAGTGAGGGACGGCAGAATGGTTTTTGTCTCCGTCTGAGGACGGAGACGGCATGCCGTGCCCCAGTACCGCACCATGACCCACGCGCCTCAAATCCCGACTGGGGATGTTCGGTTTGCTGTCCGATGTGCTGAAAGAGTGATAAGGAGGCCGTTCCGGTGCGGATGCTGCTCCCAGGAGGGACGGACGGAAGGTGGTTTACGAGGCTCGGCATTGGATACAACTTTACAGCCTGTCCCTGTATATCCGACCCCGGACGGCGCGGCGGCATTGGCAAACTGGGAACACGACTTCTATGAAAAATCGGAAGCGCCTGCCTTTATGTATGAGATGTTCAAGGCTAATCTACATGAAATTGTGCTACTCGGACTTGGAAACATGACCAATATTGCAACGCTGTTTAACACATATCCCGATGCCACGGCTTATTTGTTTATCGGAAAGAATTATACTTACATGTATTTTACTTGTATACGAAAGAAGGGATATGATAAGATGAGAGTGTATTGAAAGCGTTTACTACCTGTTGAGAAAATTTATTCGCAAAGGGGAGAGTTTAGTGAGAAGCAAGTGGAGGAGTCGGCTTGCCGGAGCCCTAACAGTCATCATGATGTTCGCAAGTATCGGGTGGGCAAAGTCGATCACGTATGCAGCAGACGAAGAATTGACCAACGTTTTGATCAACGGCGGCTTCGAGGATTCCGAAGAAGATGGACGCTTGCCGGGCTGGCAGCCCGATGAAGACACAGCTGTCATAACTGTAAGTGAGTCCGTGTACGCAGAAGGGGAACGAAGTCTTCAGGTGGAACGCCTGTCGCCCGCCGCAGGCTCCGGAGTTGTGAGCGATGCATATATCGCCCAACCATTCGGCAATGTCATCATGACAGCAAGCGTGCTATCGGATGAAGGCCAAGGCGGCAAAGCAGACCTCAGATTTTATGATGCAGGCGGAAAGCTTGTCTCCGTCGTGAGCGGCCTGGTCGGTGAAACATCGGGCAAATGGCAGAATTTAAGAGTGGCTGCTTCTGCCCCTAAAAATGCAACGGAGGTCAGGGTAGCCTTTGGTTTTAATGGTGACCTAACCGGCAGGTATTTCGTTGACAGCGTCTCATTGGAGTCGCAGGCTTCCTCCCCGTACTTAACGAATTTAGGACCGCAATCTTCAAGTTTAACCTTAATGACGGCTGCATTCGGTAAAGATAGGAATGGTCAGGATGCTTTGTTTACGGTCGCACAGGGTGATCCGGCACAATTCATCGTGATGGATGTTGCTTCGAAAGAAGTGAAATCCACTCATCCACTTGTTGCGCTTGACGGGAGCAACGTTTCGGCAGCTTGGGCGATTGTGACAGCCTCCGACGGTAAGGTATACATCGGAAGTACGCCGAACGGGACGTTGTTTCAATATGATCCGGCAGAGGATAAGCTGCGTGCCATCGGGAAACCTGTTCCTACCGATACCGTCATCTGGACGCTTGTAGCCGGGGAAGATGGCAAAGTGTATGGAGGAACAGGATATTCCCAATCGCTGTTTGAATATGATCCCGTTACCGACCAGACTCGAATCCTTAAATCCTTCAAGACTTCATCGAAAGAGGCTCATATCCGCAGCCTTGCTTACGATTCCGATCGTCAAATGATCTATGTGGGGGGAGCAGACGTCGCTAAGCTTTATCAGTACGATCTTGCTAGCGGCACGTCGATTGCGCTACATCATCCTGAATTTATCGGCAAGACTTCGGTTTACGATCTCCAGTATGCAGGAGGTAAATTGTTCGTGCGCGTGGATCCCGGACCGGTTATGTTCGTGTATGATCCCGATACCGCTAGCTGGATCGTTAACAATAATACTGCCTATAATGCACGAGGATTTTCACCGTTATCGCCTGACGGCGAGGAGGTATTCTACACCTATTACGAAACCCTTCCAGGTGGCGCGCAGCAATGGTCTCTCTATTCATACGACGTGAGAACGGGAGATTACGGCTCGCTGGGTGTCGACGTCAAAGGAGCAGGCGTAGCTTTTGGTTACGTACAGCTGGACCAGACAAATTATCCGGGCTGGACATTAGTCGGATTGGCCGGAAATAGCGGAAGAGCATTTTATTACAATCTGGAAACCGGTTTGATTGAAACGCCTGAGCTTCCGTTTCCGGCACAGTTCGTGGAATTGTTTAATATCGGGAAGAGCACAGATGGGCAGATACTGTCCTCTGGCTTCATTTCAGGCGGGGGTATGGGAATTTACTCCCCAACCCGTAACGAGACCAAGCATTATCCTCAAATCGGCCAAGTCGAAGGATTCGGTTCCTTGAACGGGAAAATGTATCTCGGCGTTTATCCTAGAGCGACTATCTTTGAATACGATCCAGCCAAGCCATGGAACCGAACGGACCCATCAGAGCCGAATAATCCGCTGCGGCTTGGTCAGCTGGGTTCAGAGCAAGACCGGCCCGTTGCCATGCTCGGGGTCGAGGAAGAAAACCTGTTATATATCGGTTCTTATCCAATCGCAGGCAAAACAGGCGGGGCTCTTACCGTCTATAATCCCGTTACCGGAACGTTTGATGTGAAACGTGACATTATATCCGGGCATTCGATCAATTCGTTGCTTTACAAAAATGGAAAGCTGTTTATGGCCACCGGCGCGATGACAGGCGGAGAGGGGAAGCTTGCCATTTACGATACAGCATCCGGCCGAGTAGAGCTGGAACAGGTACCTGTTGCGGGCAAAAAAGCAGTAACCTCTTTGATATGGGGCCCGGACGGTAACATTTGGGGAATGGCGCTAGGGTCTCTGTTTATCTATGATCCGGAGCGCCAAGAGATTATTTACAGCGAAGATATGTTTCCTACAGCAGATTATGCACACAGCAATCCTCGCTTAACCGTGGGAACCGACGGGAATGTGTACGGTACCATTTTTACGGGATATGTTGCTGACCATACGTACACAAGCAAAATGTTTAAGATTGACGCTGCAAGCAAATCGCTGTCCATCTTGTTGGAGAGCAATGCGGAAAAACTGGCCCAGGACGATTTTGGCAACTTATATTTCAAATACGGCAGCGAGCTGATGAAGTATAGCGATCCGAATCTGGTCGTGCAGCTAGACAAAGTACAGCTTGAGGCTGAATCGCTCCAGCTTCGTCCGGGAGATGAAGTCGGTTATTCCTACGAAGTATTCCTTGATAAAGAAAGAACGACTAAGGAGTTATCCGGCGCAGTCATTGAGTATTTGAGCAGCCGTCCGGAAAAGGCGGAGATCGACCCGAAAGGAAAGATTATCGCCAAGCATCCGGGGCAAGCCGAGTTGTCGATTCGAATTACATTGAACGGGGTAACGGTTGAATCCAATAAAATCAAGGTGAAAATAACCGGACCTTTTTAAAACGTGTATGATATAGCAATATGAGATGTTATCACGAGCTAGCTTCCGGGGACGATCGAATGGGAGTTATGAAAGAAACTCCGAAAACCCACTATATTCAAGGGTTTTCGGAGTTCTTTATTTAGAGTCAACCCAGTACAGGGGTGGTCTTCATTTCATGGATTTTTTGGAGCGTATGGAAATGCTTCGTCTTTTCGTCATCGTCCTCTGTGTGGAGATACCACTCCACAAGCCTGTATCCGAAGCCGAGAAGGATCAGCTCCTAGACGCAATGTTCGGCGATAGGGGGTACATCCGCATATTCCGAAAAGCCTTTGTAATACGCGGGGACACAACGCTGGTAGTTTTCGACCATGTGATCGATATCCGCTTCATCCGCAATCAGGCTTGCGAGGTCCTCGCCCAGGTAGCCCCATCCGGATGTATCCCAGTCAATGAGTGCGATTTTACCGTCGGCATAGATCAGGTTGGTCACCCAGAAGTCCCGGTGGCATAGCACGAGAGGCAATTTTTCGATGCGATCGAGGATCTCGTCTGCATGCTCATCGATGTCGATGAGCATTTGCCGCACGTGCTGCGGGAAATCGCAGTTCTCCGAGCGTATATAATCGTAGACGACCGGCCAAGACCGGTAATGGAGATACGTATTCTTCATGAGATCCGCATGGCTCAGGTTGGTCAGGCTCTGCAGCACAGCGGGCTGCTCCGCATACAGCTTGCCTTGATAGCGTCCTAACTTCAGCGCAGCCTGTTCATACATGTCACCGGTCAAATCTAAACCGGTTACGCCATCGATATATTCCAGCCACAGCTGGAATTCATTTTCCTCGGCATTGATCTCGGCGTGATAACATGTCGGCCAGCGGAAGGCATCCGAGAACGTCGCTCCCAAGTCAGACGCATAAAGATCATATTCCCGGCGCCATGAACCCGGATCGCCGTAACGCTCCCATTTCTGCTGGATTTTGAGCACGATACGATACGGCAATTGTTCGCCATCCGCGGTATCGGCGATCCCCGTTACCAGGTACACATTTCCCACAGTTCCGCCCTGCAACGGCTTGGTTTGGCAGTCGGCCGAGATGACATCCTTCTTGAACTGTCGGCTCAAGGCATAGATCAGCGTTTCGAATTGAATATTCATATCTTCCATCCTCCGTTTTTTTTCGTTTGCTTGCTCCACATGGCGTTCGTTTTGTTTCTAGCTCTCTTGTCGATGAGGTAGCTGGTTTTATCCTGGACATACTTGTTCTCATGCTTCTGGGCCACATAATGCTCCCACCGTTCACGCGGCAATGAACCGTCGGCAAGCGCGGCAAGAACGGCACAGCCCGGCTCGGCCTGATGGCGGCAATCCGTAAATCGGCACTGCGGGAACCATGCCTCCACATCGGTAAAGCTTGCGCGTATGCCTTCGTCGGCATCAAAAATCCCAAGCTCACGCATACCCGGCGTATCAATAACCATCGTACCGGAGGGCAGCATGAACAGCTGACGGTGCGTTGTCGTATGCCGCCCCCGGCTGTCGACCTCCCGGATTGCCTGAACCTTCATTACGTCCTGTTCTATCAACGCATTGAGCAAAGACGATTTACCAACCCCGGACATGCCGAGAAAGACGACCGTTTTACCAGGCATCAAGTAGGGATCGAGTTCGTTCATCCCCAGGCCTGTATGACTGCAGATCGCGTGAACCGGCACATCGGGGATGCTTTGTGTGACTTCTGCGAGCAGGAGATTATAATCTGGGGCGAGATCAGCCTTGGTCAGAATGATGACCGGCTGGCCGCCACTCTGCCTGGCTTGTGTCAGATACCGAATGATACGGGTAACATTGAAATCCCAATTCAGAGAAGAAAGGATAAATACATAGTCAAAGTTGGTTGCAACGACCTGTTCCCGCACGGTTTTGGCATAGCCTGCGGCATGCCCTGAGTAATCCGCGCGTGAGAACTTGGAGCGGCGGGGCAGTACCCTGTCGATGAGAGAATCTCCGCTTTCGTTGTAGTGCAGCAATACAAAATCACCGACGCAAGGAAAGTCTACTCGCGTTTCCGCACTGTGATAGAACGCCCCCCTGAGCACCGCCGTTACCTCGCCTCGCTCGGTCATGACCCTGAAGCGCTCGCGCCGAAGCTCCGTCACCCTGCCGGGCAATAAGCCGCCTTGAATTGCTTCTATTTCTGTGTAGCCATAAGTTTTCAAATCCATCATAGTTTTTTGTTAGCTCCTTTAATGTTGTTTTTTGGACGCAAAAATGCCACGGACAAGCAGCCTCTAAAGAAGCTGCTGTCGCGCGGCATCAGGACGCAAAAAAGATACGACATTCATCGTATCTCGCAAACAGCAATATTCACGAAAGGTTACTTTGAATGGCACACCAAATAATACGGGCGTTGTCCCGCTTTAATCGCGTATGCCTGCTATTCAGTTTTAAGACCAAACCACCATATAAGTAGTCGCCATTAAAACACATCTCCCTTCGTGATAGGAACTTGCTTATCGCTAAGCTGTCTATAAAATAACCTATTTTGGAAAAATAATCAATGACTAACAGCGCAGAATGTGTCAGCTGCTTGCTTCATCGAGTCTGCGAACGAACGGAAAACGATAGCTCAAAATACAACGAGAATCGAACAAGAGCGTGACTGTCTGCTATCGGACACGAATTATTTGCTTTACTTAAGCGAGGATCGAGGCGTATAATCCGTTAAGACATCGGAGCTAGAAGAGGAGAAATCATAATGAACAATGGGTTGGTTAACGCTATTATCGCGTATATCATGTGGGGGGTTCTCCCGCTTTATTGGAAGTTGTTTGAAAATGTGCCGGCAGGCGAAATTCTGTCGCATCGGGTTGTCTGGTCGTTCGTCTTCATGGGTATTCTCGTCGCCGTCCAGCGACGCTGGGGTGACATGAAGCGGGTTGCGACTAGCCGCTCGCTCCTGCTGTCGCTCGCCGCCAGCGGACTGCTGATCGCTGCGAATTGGCTCATCTTCATCTGGGCGGTCAACAACGGCCATGTTGTCGAGACAAGTCTCGGCTATTATTTGAATCCGTTGCTGAACGTTCTGTTAGCGGTTGTCTTCCTTCGTGAAAAGCCTAACCGCGGCCAATGGCTCGGGATTGCCATCGCTGGCGCCGCGGTGCTCATCATCGCCATCGACTACGGGCGGTTCCCGTGGGTCGCGATCTCGTTGGCCGTATCGTTTGGCTTGTACGGCCTCGCGAAGAAGAAGATCGTGCAGGACGCTTCTGTAGGCTTGTTGTCGGAGACGGCTGTAATCCTGCCCGTCGCGCTCGGCTACTGGATCTATTTGGCCGCCGTGGGCAAGACGACGGCATGGACGCTGCCTGCGCCGGTGTTCGTCGAGCTGCTTCTATCCGGCGTGGTAACGGCGCTGCCGCTGCTCTTCTTTGCGCGGGCGGCCGCCCGGATGGCGCTATCCACGCTCGGCTTCGTACAATACATCGGGCCGACGATCATGCTGTTACTGAGCATATTCGTGTTCAAGGAATCGGTCTCGCCGGTTCTGCTTATCGGCTTCGCGCTCATCTGGACAGCGCTCGTTGTATACGCTGTGGCATCGGTTCGCAGCACGAAACTCGCGAAGGCGAGCTGACGGTAAGGGCGTCAAGGTACAGTCATAACGGCCATTTCCGTCCGATAGGGGCGGAGATGGCCGTTTTCCGTTACATATTCCGTTTCTCTGAAGTTGCTGCCGTCTGCGCCGATGACAATTACATTATCAAGGATTCGAGAGATGGCGGGAAGAGATAACAGTTATTTCAAACGTTAACGGCGTAGTGTTTTGGCAATGAATCCAACGATGAATCCCCAAATGGCATTTATAGCAAAGACACTTACAAGAGCAAACGGATTAGTTAATGGACCTTGTAATTTTCCATCAAGAAGCGGAGAGACTAAGCCGCTAAGGATGACGGTATATAAGGCATAACTCATACCGGCAAAAATAAGAATGACCACTGGAGAAGCGGGTTTCTTAATTAAAACGATAACGAGCCAAGCTATGGAAATAAGAATCGTCATCAGAATGCTGCCAAATTGTTGTCCGATCAGATCCATGATCCCCGTCATCTTCATTATGGGCCTCACTAGAGCTAATGCGCCAAGTCCAAGAATAAACAACAAATTTTCTTTCACGATATCGAACGTTTTCATTATAAACAATTCCTTTCTGGTGTGATTGAACGATCTGAGGACCAAAATTCTTGATTTTCTCGAAAGCGGATGGGTCGGCTTAATGTTCGTTTCTGAATTTCTAATCCGTAGCGTTCTTATTTACCGTTATAAAATAACAAATTCATGTTGTGAACTTATGACGATACATTGTGTTTTACGTGAAATTTCGTCTGTTTGAAATCTTTATGAAGAACGATCGAAGCAGGTCTCGAAGAGAAGCAATTAACACACGGTGAACCAAACGAAGGTCAGCCATTAGGGGGATATTTGTAGAATTAAAAAAAGACAACCAAGATAATGAGGTTGTCTGTACATAGGATAAACAAAGCACATGCGATGGGAGGGATGATACGTACTCCCAGCGCCTGTTTTCGTATATTTTTATATTCATGTAAAGAAAATGGCTCGGATCTCTGAAAGCTGTTGTCCTGGGTGGCGGAGCTACTCTTTAACCGAACCCAGCGTAATCCCGTGAATGAAGAAGCGCTGGAGGAACGGATAGACGATGAGGACAGGCAGCATCGCGATGAAGATCTTGGCGGCATCGAGTGTCCGGTTGGATAACTCAGACAAGCGACGGTATTGGTCCTCGGACATCGTCGATGGATCGACCGAGACGACAAGCTGCTGGATATACGTCTGGAGTGGATAGAATTGCTCACGGGACATGAAGATCAGACCGTACAAGAATTCATTCCAGTGATACACGATACTGAACAACGAGACGGTCGCCAGCACCGGCACGGCCAGCGGGATGTAGATCTTGAACAGGATGTACCATGGTCCCGCGCCGTCGACAAGCGCAGCTTCATCCAGCTCCTTGGGCAGGTTGCGGAAGAAGTTCATCGTGAGGATGACGTTGAAGACGAGTGTCTGCGCGCCGCCGACCAGGACAAGTGCCCAGATGCTGTTCAGCATGTTGAGCTCTTTGACCGTCAGATACAGCGGGATCAGTCCACCGTTGAACAACATCGTGAAAATGAGAATCCACATGAATACATTGCGCCCCTTGAACTCTTTCGCTGTCCGCGAGAGCGGGTAAGACATGAGCACAACCATGATAAAATTGAGCATAACCCCCAGCAGCACTCGCTGGGTCGAGGTCCAGAAGGACCGGAAGAACTGCTGGTCATTGAGAATCTGGGCATATGCGTTGAGATTGAAATCGACCGGCCATAGCCAGACCTTACCGGCCGCAGCGGCAGAGTTGGAGCTAAGCGAAAGGGAGAGGGTGTACCAGATCGGCAGGATGCATGACAACGTAATGCCTATCAGGACAACAATCAGTATAATATCCGTCACACGGTTGCCGAACGTCCGGTCTCTGACCACGGTCAGCACCTCCTACACTAGTTGGAATGGGATTGGTTTATATAGCTTTTCAACAGGATGAATCCTTAGAATATGCGATAGTTAACAAAACGGTAAGCCAGATAATACGAGACGGATATCAGCAGGAAGCCCACAACGGACTTCAGCAGGCCGACGGCGGTCGCAAGTTCATATTGCAGGTTAAGCAAACCTGTACGATAGACCCAGGTGTCAATAATATCACCTGTAGAATAGACGAGCGGGTTGTACAGATTGAAGATCTGGTCAAAGCCCGCATTAAGCACATTACCCAAGCTGAGTACCGTAAGCAATACGGCTGTCGTGCGGATCCCGGGCAAAGTGATATGCCAGAGACTTCTCCAGCGTCCTGCGCCATCGATGTTGGCAGCTTCGTACAGTGCCGGGTTGATCCCGGTAAGCGCGGCAAGATAGATAATGGTGCCAAAACCGAATTCCTTCCAGACGTCACTACCGACAACGAGGAACGGAAACAGTTGGGAGTCGGCAAAGAACAGTTTAGGCTGGAATCCGAACAAGGCAGTCAGTTGATTGACGGGTCCGTTATAGGAGAACAGATCGAGTACAATGCCCCCCAGAATAACCCAAGACAAAAAGTGGGGCAGATAGACGATGGTCTGAATCCAGCGTCTGAGAATCATCAAACGCAGCTCATTGAGCATGAGTGCAAACAACAGAGGCGCAATCAGATTGGCGACAATCTTCATGGACGCGATAACAAGCGTATTGCTGAAGACTTCCTGTGTATCCTTCAGCAATAACATATACTTGAAGTGCTCAAGCCCTGCCCAATCCGAGCCCAGGATACCTTTGCCTGGATTAAAATATTGGAACGAAATGATGATGCCGAACATCGGAACGATGCTGAAGACGAACAGCCATAGAAATCCCGGGATCAGCATCAGATAATAATGTTTGGCGAAGCCTTTCATACGCATGACAGCACTCCCTTCCCCGAATCCTGCATCGAGTGTTCCAGAGCTCCTGACGGCTGCCGGGAGCTCTGGCTATTATGGTTCGTTGTATGCCTTAAGATCACTGCGCAAGCGCGTCCTTAACCTCCTGGGTAATCTGGTCGCCGCCTTGACGTTTCCAGTTCTCGACGAAGGAGTCGAATGTTTCCAGAGGAGCCGCCCCCATGATGATGCGCAGGAAAGTCTCGTCCTCTAACTTGCGCAGATTCACCCAACGGCTCTCCATTAACGGTGTCTGCTCATACAGAAGACTGGGCACCTCCTCAAACTCGGTATCAACCAGCGGCCTGCCGCCCACCATGATGGAGTACGATCGAGTCCATGCTCCCCAGTTCGCTTCAGGGTTCCATGTTGAAAGATCCATGGAATCGTAAGGCTCGTTTTTGATCGTCTTGATGCTTGCGATGTCCGAAGGCAGCAGTTTGTAGGCCTTGTCATTTGCAAAATCCTCGGCGGTTTTATTGCCTGCCAGCACGTCACGGAGGGCTTTGACTGTAAATTCAATTTCGTCGGATGGTGCGTAAACCACGCGGAGCGGATAATAACCAGGACCGCCTTTGCTCGGGTCAAAGGTGTTCTCTTGCTCGTTTTTAAACAGATTGTTTAGCAATTTCATAGGAACTTCCGGATGCTCGTAATCTTTCCGAACCACCACAAACTCAGTAGAAGGTGTAGCGGCATGTGGTCTAAATTCGCCATTTTGATTCAAAGGCAGAGCATAAGCCTGCCAATTGGCTTCGGCATCATTTTTTACGGCATTGGTTAGCGGGCCGTAAGCCATCCACCATGGCGCAAAGAACATTCCGGATTTTCCGGCGATAATGGGCTCATCCGCTTTGTTACGAACACCCATCTCTGGATCAATAAGTCCCTTGGAATACAAATCTCTTAAACTAGCTAACGCCTCACGAGTCTCCGGCAGGATTGAGCCGTATACAGGGCTGCCATCCTCGCCCTCGAGCCAGTATCCAGGGAAGGAGTCATGCGCGGAGAAAATGGCGTCAAAACCGTATAAATTGTTCTTCGACTCAAGGAAGTTCGCATACAGCTTGCCACCACTTTCCGGCCCGGTGATCCCAATCGTATCGCGCTGACCGTTACCATCAGGATCATTTTCGACGAAAGCACGGGCGACTTCCTCAAGTTCAGCCATTGTGGTTGGCGGTTCAAGGTTCAGCTTATCCAGCCAGTCCTGCCGGATCCACAAGAGGTGAATGCCATCGGCATTGGCTTGCACACCCGGGAGGGCCATGATTTTGCCATCGAATGTTACTGCATCCAGGGCAGCACCGTTGGTGTTTTCAATGATTGTCTTTATATCCGGGGATGCATATTGTTCATACACCTCCGTTAAATCGGCAATTTGGTCGGCTTCGACCAATTGGCGCAGCTCAACGGCATTGACGACCATAGCATCCGGCAAATCGTTACTTGCAATAGCGAGACTAATTCTCTGACGAAGATTCTGGCCAGAGGCAGCAAATTGATGATCGACGTCCACATTAAGCGCTTCCTTAATCTGACGAGTGTATTGATTGTCGAGCGGCGTGTCGCCAGGAGGCAATTCATTATCGGTGGGATCGATTTCAATACTGATGCTGATCTGGACAGGTTCTTCGTAGCGGCCAAATGGATCTGCGGGTTCGCTGGACTCCGCGCTTTTCTCCGGTGCAGCCGGCGTGTTATTCGTTGGATTGCTGCAAGCTGCTAGAACGAGAAAACAGGCCAGTAAAAGCGCTAACGTCTTTGACTTGTTTTTCATAATTACACCCCTTCTTTCAGATGAATGGAATAACTATTCGTATGGACCATTTAACTGTAACACAATGAAACCGCCTTCAAGGATAGAAGGTGGTTTCTAAATGAGGGGGTCATATGTACAAAAATTTACGGCTGCTGCGGGTGGTTGGACATTTCACCCACTAAGGAGAAGACATTTGTCTACCCGTGATTTTTTCATTTGAACGTTAACGGATTTGGCACCTGATTTATTGAAATCTTTGCTCAATAATCATTTTAATTTGTGTTATATTCTAGAAAGATTTTTCCGCCTGTTTCTGATTATGCACGTCATAGACCATATGATTCAAAGAGAGGAGGAGTCGATAATCGATGGGGATGAAACGATGAAACCGGAAAAGGATTGGAAGTCCCGCCTGAAGCGATTGACCTTGAAAAATCGAATTCTTTTACTGTTTGCCGCAGCAACATTGATCCCTTTCATCTGCACCTGTTATCTGTCATACAACACCATTACATCCATTCTGAATACGAAGCTGCAATCCGGCATTCAAAGCAATTTAAAGCAGGTCCGATTGTCGCTTGAGAACACGCTGGACAATCTGAATCACGTTTCCCAACAACTGACCTTTAAGGGGAATGTCGGTAGGCAGCTTGAGAAGTTTTTGATGGCGAAGCAGCCGTACGACCGGAGTTATCTGACGGATGAAATCAAAAACCAGCTGAATTTAATCACGTTCACCAATCCCAATGTCGGATTAACGCTGTATTATTTACGCGACGATCAGACCACTCTTTTTGAGAATACAGGCATGAAACAGCCATTCGATATCGATGGCCTTCCCATCATAGCAGCGTATTATGGCATTACCTATTTTGGACCGCATATCAGTAAAGATCGATTCAACAATCAATATGTGCTTTCCGCCTTGCGAAAGGTTGATTTGCCGCAGAGGGAAGATGCCTATGTTTACATTGAGTCCGGTTTCAAGCTGACGCAGAGCATTCTTGATTTGGATGAAGTCAGCAAGCATGCCAATCATTTAATTCTGGACAACAACGGAAGAATTTCATACAGCGAGCTTCAAGATATCTTTCCTGAAAATTCAATATTTTCGGACGCTCTAGCGCCTTCCCTGGTAACAGGTATTACGTCCGACTATTATTGGTATCGACAAGTCAGCAATCAGGGCTGGAGTGTGGTCTCGCTTATTGCGAAATCCGACTACAACCGTGAGAAAAATCGCTGGATGATGCAGATGCTGGGGCTGGCGCTGCTGTTCGCTGTAGTCAGTCTGACCATTGGCTGGCTTCTATGGAAAATGGTGTACCGGCCGCTGTCGCGCTTTAATAAGGAGATCAAATCGATTGCGGGCAGCAATTTTAATGCGGCTGCCACGCAATCGCGCATCCCGGAATTTGAGATGGTGTTAAACCAATTTCAACATATGAAGGTTCAGATTACGCAGCTGTATTCTGAAGTCAAGGCCAAAGAGAAGCGCAGAGCGGATCTGGAGATCGAGAAGCTGCAGTATCAGATTAATCCGCATTTTCTGATGAATACGCTGGATACTGCGCATTGGCTAGCCGTTATGAACGGTCAGGAGGAGATCGACAGGCTTGTCACTTCGTTGAACAAACTGCTTTACTACAATCTCCGTAAAGGCAACAGTGTCGCGACGATCAGGGATGAGATTGATTCACTGAAGCAATATCTCATTCTCCAGCAGATTCGATACAATTTTCAGTTCGATGTCAATATTCACGTGGACGACGCATTACTCGAAGTGACGGTTCCTAGATTCATTCTGCAGCCGTTGGTTGAAAATTCGCTGTATCACGGTCTAGATGATAACGGCAGAATCGAGGTGGTGGTTAGAAAGAATGACAGACTTGAGATCGAAATTCGAGATAACGGTGGGGGGATCTCTGAGGAAAAGATTGAGGCATTGCTTGAGCAGGAACAGACTGAGCGCCATCGAGTGGGAATGGGAATCGGACTGAATTATGTCAAACGAATGTTAGAATTTCATTACGAAGGGAAAGCGAGTCTGACGGTGACAAGCGAGCTTGGCAAAGGTACCCGCATCATCATTTCGATACAAATCGAGGAGGAGAATTTAACGAAATGATCCATGTTCTCATCGTAGACGACGACAAGCTTGTACGTAAGGGACTGATGTCTTTTTTGCCCTGGGAATCGTTCGGAATGAGAGTTGTAGGCGAAGCTGCCAACGGGGAGAAGGCGCTCGATTTTCTGAAGGCGAATCGGGTAGATCTGTTAATGACCGATCTGGCCATGCCGGTGATGTCGGGCATAGAGTTAATTCGGGTTGTGCGCAAGCAATATCCGAATATCGCGATCGCCGTGCTGACTCTTCATCAGGATTTTGAATACATCCAGGAAGCGCTGAGACTGGGTGCCATTGATTACATTGCCAAGGTTGAGCTTGAAAAAGAACAGTTCGAAGAAGTGTTTCAGCGCATTCACTCGCGCATTGAGGAAGTGAAGCAGAAGCACAAGAATGAGTCGGATTCGATAGTAGCGGCTTGTTCTTGCGATACGGCGTATGCGCTATTGACGTACCCGGATGAGCCATTAACAAGCAGAATGGTAGCGGATTGCGTTTCATTGGGCTGGACAGCCGAAGCGGATGGATCTATTCTGATGTGGCTGACGGATCTTCCCAAGGAGGTTCAGTCTCATGGCAATGACGAAGAAGAACCGTTGCCGCCGCTTCCAGACGGAACGTGCAGCACCGGATGGCATATGGTACGGCTACGGCATACAGCCGATTTATCTCCATCCGAGCTGCTTCAACGAATACGGGCCTACAGGAGCAGAGATTTTTTCTACGACTGCGACGGCAATGAGCCCTATCCGATTGAGAAGTCTGTCATGGAGCTGATGGCGGAACGTCCTGAACCGGGAGAAGAAGAGACGGCCACTGTAAAGGAATTACTACACGCCTTCACATGGGTCCATGACGATGAAGCCTTTGATAAGCTTTGCAGTCGATTGAAAGAACTGCGTATACCCGTCTCCAAGCTAATGCAATGGATCTATGGATGTATGGTTGACTGGAACCGGCTTTATAGAGCGATACAACCTGATGATATCAAGATGCCTGACACATTTACGTGCTGGCGGGAGGTTGCGGACTGGCTGAAACAATTCAGGGAAATTGGGATAACGCTATCAGGCAGCCTGCAGCTGAGCCCCGAAGTGAGCGGCAGCATTATGACGGCGGTCAAAATCGTGCACGACGAACTTGAGTTGCCGTTATTCGCTATCGATGTCGCGAAGCGGGTCAATCTGAGCCGAAGCTACTTCTATCAATGTTTCAAAGAAATCGTTGGCTACTCCTTCAATGAATATCTGCGCAAGGTACGGATCGATAAGGCTCGGGAATATCTGGAACAGACGGCCAGGCCAATTGTCTGGATTGCCAAGCAAACCGGATACGAGGATGAGAAATATTTCAGCAGAACTTTTCGAGAGCAGACAGGCATGCTGCCGAGCGAATATAGACAGCGGTATAAGGCGAGGTAGGCACTAGTTAAACTCCTGAAATACTAAAATTATTTTGTTACAAACAATCACTGTGATAAAATGTAATTATCAATAAATGGAAGGGATTGATATTATGAACTTATCAATCTTAGCTCTTATTCTTGTTGGGATAATCACTATCTATGCCATTGCATTTACAATGATAATTAAGCTGCTTGGCCGGAAATTTAAAGACAAATCCAATATGTATTTTCTATATGCATCGATTATCTTGGGTATCCAATCGTATCTTATTATTAAGGATTTTTTAGGAAAACAGCCTCTAAGTTCAGTCAATACTTTATTCTTCTTCATGGCGTTAATGCTGATTTTCCAAGGAATAAAACGAAGAAAATCAAATATGTAGCAAGATCAATAAGCCACTTGGAAAGGAACCAGGTGGCTTATCTATGTCATGTACAATTTTATCAAATATGATATATATTATAGCCCCCCATTTTTTCAAACGCTACAGCTTTACCTTTGAAGGGGAAAGGGAATTCGTTGAAGGTTACTACGGCAAATGCTTCAGCAATGTTGAGGAAAGAGTAATCAATCGGATCAACATACGCCCAAGCCTAGGAGAATATATAGGCTGGGCTTTTTATTTGCACTAGAGATTTCGAGGGATAGTTTATATAATATGTAATATATTAACATTCCACGTGTTAGAAAGGCGAAGCAGGTCCTAGATTTGCAAGAATGACTAAAGAGATAAATTATTGAGCTGAAAGGTGGAAAAAGGTGAGACTAAAAAAAAGAAGAGACCGGATGTTCTTTGTGTTTATCAATGTATTGTTTATCCTCATTACTGCAGGATGTTTTGCATCACAGGAGGCTCATCAGCTTGAGCAAGTGAAAGAGCAAGTGAAAGAGCAGAAGCAGGAGCAGGGGCAGGAGTACGACCAAGGAAGTGGAATGAAATTTTCCAGCCTTTCTGAACAGAAGATCGAGGATATCGCTAAGCTCAGTAAGGTATGGGGATTGGTGAAATATTACCATCCTAAGGTTGTATCTGGGGAAATAAATTGGGATTATGAGCTTTTTCGTGTGATGCCTTCTATTATAGATGAAAATTCGGATGTGAACTCAATCCTCTATGAGTGGGTTCATACGTTAGGTAATGAGAACGTCCCCGGGGCTCTTGAACAGCTATACCAAATTCCCGAGGATTATAAACATCTCAGACCAACTACAGATTGGTCCAAGGACGAGGAATATCTCGGAGCAGATCTGAGTCTTGAATTATCAATGCTTTTGAATTCGAACATTTCAGACCGAGAACATGCATATGTAAGTTTTAAGGATGATTCACCCCAACCGAGTATGCATAATGAAAACTCTTATATAAATATGAAATTTGATGATACAGGCTACAGATTACTTGGTTTATTCCGCTATTGGAATATTATTGAATATTATTATCCTTATAAAGATGTCATCGAAGAGGATTGGGATCGAGTGCTTCTGGAATTTATCCCTAAAATGATAGATGGGTCTGATTATGACTCCTATTACATGACCTTAGCAGAACTGACAACTAGAATACATGATTCTCATGCCTATTTGTTGGGCAAAAACAGAAAGACTGTTACTGACTATTTTGGATTGTATCAGCTTCCCGTAAACTTTATCGAAATTAATAATCAGATTGTTATCAGTAAAGTAATAAACGAATGTGGACTTGAAGTCGGAGACATTGTGCTAAACGTTGGCGACGATAGTATCGATGAATTATTAGAAAATAGAAGAAAATATATATCACAGTCTCGAGAAGACACGTCAGCTCATTTCTTTCCTGCATTATTCCGAACTCAACAGAAGAATACTGACGTTACCGTTATCCGACAGGGAAATACGATGAAAATAAGTGCAACAGGCTATCGACAATGGTTTAATTTCTTTGTTGATACGAAATCGCAAGCAATGGAGAATGGAGACATCTACTATATCAATGCCGGTCTGTTGGAAGAAGGAGAGATTGATAAACTCATGAAGGAATGGTGGAATACAAAAGGTTTAATTCTTGATCTTAGAAACTACCCTACTAGCGAACTTTCCTATAAATTAGCTCAATATCTGATCCCTTCCGAAAAAGAGTTTGCCAAATTGTCATATCCTAATCCTGCAATACCAGGTGAATTTTATTATATGCATATTTTCTCAGGGAAGCCTCAAAATATAAATGACGAGGTTTACAAAGGAAAACTCGTGATGTTAATCAATGAACATACGATAAGTAACGGTGAATTTACAACGATGTCGCTGAGAAATACAGAAAATTCAATAGTTCTTGGGAGGCCTACTGCCGGAGCTGACGGTAATAAAGTTATATTTACTCTACCAGGAAATATAAAAACTGCAATAAGTGGAAGAGGAGTATTTTATCCAGATAAAAAACCAACGCAAAGAATAGGAGTGCAGCCTGATATTCGTCTTGATCCAACCATTGAAGGAATGATGGAAGGTAGGGACGAGTATGTTGAGAAAGCCTTAGAAATAATTAAAGCTGATTATTAAACAAAGGCGAGGCAAATGGCTACATGCACGAAAGCCTAAAGGTAATGAATTCATCCACGCAAACAGCGTGTACCGATAGGTACACGCTGTTTAGGCATAACTCTAGCATCGATTTCAACTGTCCAATTGTTGATTTAAGATATTCAGCAGCTCCGCAGCCTGGAGCAGCAATGCCTCCTTGGCGGCCGGAACGATATAGTCATTCATTTTCGGATCTGCAAGATCTCGGGTGAATTTCTCAAGATGGTGGATGGCCTGAGTCGTATGTTTTTTGAGCAATTGATGTTCGGTTTGCTTCAGGCTGTTCTCCAATTGATTCGCGAGCGGCTTAAGAATCTCGCCCGAAGCCAGTCGAAGATTGAATTCCTGTTGAAGTCTCTCTGTCAATTGTTCCGCTGTCGCACGGACTTCAACCACTACCAAGTTGGAGAGTACGGTGATACCGTTCAGAACAACCGTGGCCTGTAGTTCTGCCCTCCCGGCACCTATAGCTTGTATGGTACCAGAATCGGACACGGTGATGATGCCTTCGTCAGAGCTCTTATAGTTGATCGAAGCTTTGGCCAAGTCTGCGGATTTTCCATTAAACAGGGTTCCGCTCAGCACAAGCTGTGCCTGGTCTCCAACAGTGAGTAACGATTCATCCAAATTCAATGCGACTTCTTTTAAGGCGATTGGGAGCTTCTTGAGATGGGAGCCTTCCGCATAATAAATTCCGCCATCTTCTGCCAAGGTCATGAGGTTGACGCTGTCCGCTATTTTTTGGGAATCCATTGTTTCCGGATTGATCACCGTTAGAGTACGACCGACCGTGGTGTAGAGCAGACCATCGTCGCCAAAACGGATAAAATAAGGTCTCCATGTACTTCCGGACGGGGTATTCGGATATAACAGCTTGCTCTTTTTGATTACCTGTGATGCTGCGTCCATAGCGAAGACCGAATATACGGTGGTTCCTGAAGCTGTTTTCCCCCAAGTCACACCCCATAAAAGCCCGTCTGGCCCTTCCTTCAGGTCACCGATTAGCTGGTGGGATGTCATGCCGGGGATCGCAGGGGAGAACTCCTTGACTTTGCTTTTGGTTTTGGGATCAAAAATAAACATTTTGGCTTCCGAAGCTGCGGGGGTCGAGCCTCCGCCACCATGGATCGTTGTTCCTCCATAGACCAGACCGTCTTTATAGGCAACGGACATCACGCTTTGATTCTCCACAATATCCGGAATGGTGGTCCAAGTATCGGTTGGTTCATCGTACATGGTCAATGCCCCTTTAACGAGACCATAGTCGGCGATCGTTCCGATGAACAGCTGGTCGTCGCCTGAAGCAAAAGCGAACGGCCTGCTCTGACCATCCTCAATATTGAATGCGAGCGAAGGATTGACGTCTTTCTTGTACGGTTGGGATGGATCGTATCTGTAGATGACAGCCCCCCCATAGGTGCCGAAATATACTTTATCGTTTAAAAAGCCGATCCCTTCGATTTGTGGAAAGACACGTTCCTGTAGTTCATACGCATTGGTAACTGGATTAAAGATGGATAAGGCTGTATGGAAGCCGCCCATATACAGTTTCCCTTCCGGCCCCATCTCCATGCTCTGAATATCAATGCCTTCCGCTTCAATTTCAGGCATAATGGTTTCGACAGACCGATCTTCAGGATCAAATAATACGTATTCCAGCTTTTCTGTTACCATGGCCAGCAAGGTTTTGCCGGCTTTATGCCCGGTTTGAGGAGTAACCCAATCATATGCCCGCACCGTTGAATTTGGCAGAACGACACCCTCTAAAGGGATGACTTCATTGGTTGCCGTATTATAGGTGACTAGTTCACTGTTAACTACATTCCGGAAATACACCAGATCTCTGTCCAGTGGGGAAGGAGGGGAGATCATACTGTCAAAACGGGTTGGAGAAGGCCAAGGGAGAGATTGGAGCACTTCTTCGGTTTCTTCATCCAAAATAAACAGGGTAGTAGCACCGGAACGTACGAACAGCTTTCCATTATACGACCAGATGTCGGCGATCATGTCATTGTCTCCTGAGTTCGGGAGCTTGACTTCAGATTGTTCACCTGTTTGACGATCAATCTTGTATAAATAAGCAGGGTTTCCCACCCCGACATAGATATACTGCTCGGTCACACCGATTCCTCGAGCGTACATGACGTCCTCACGAACGCTTCCGAGATCACGGAATTGATTGGAAGCAATATCATACTCGAAGATTTTGGAGTTTGGGTACGTGGCCCCGTAAATTTTGCCGTCCGAGGTGGCTGCCAAATCCCAGACCAGCTTTTCAGATGGATTGACGCCTACAGACTCCAACGTTTTCGCGGCAGGGGAATAACGATACAGCATGCCGTTCTCCACGCCGGATATGTATACATTGCCGTCGGAACCGGCTGCTACACCGTATACCGTGTTCACGCCTTGGACCGGAGAGGAATAGATGACTTCGCCGGTTGAGGCATCCAGTGCATAGAAAGTCGAAGGCGTTCCATTCGTTGCAAAGTAAACCTCGCCGTTCGCCATGGCGGCCCCGCTGGTTTTGACCGTTTTCGTCGCGGCTCCCAGGTCAATCGGATCCCCGAAGGCAACGGGGATATCTGCTGCAGTGGATGCGGACACGGTCATATGATCGAAATAGGCGGTACTGTAGCCGGCAGTACCGGAGTACAGCATAATCTTGGCTGTAACGGCACCGGCTGGCGCGACACTTTCATGCGTAAAGTCCAACCAATCGCTGCTTACGGAGGATAGGGAGGAGCGGCTGTTGCTGATTTCCTTATTATCGGCATTGTAGTAATAAACAATCATCGCCACCGAACCCTGTTCCAGCCAGGTTTTCACGGAGGTGACATAACTGCTTCCTTCCGTGACCGGAAAGGAAGAACTGATTAATCCCAGTGACTTTGGCCCTCCATCGACCATCTTTAAAGCGTAGTTTCCCTCATAGCTTTTGGAATCTGTGATCGAGATGGAATATTCGTCAGTCAGCGGTGACCAATAATAAGTCCAGCCCGGTATTTCACTACCACTTCCCAAGGTTTCAAAACCCGCGTTGTTAATGACGAGAGAGGAATTGGAGACCATCATGGTGGGGCTCTGAGCAAATCCAGAAGCAAGAGGTACAAGTGAGCTTAAAGTTAAGGAATAAGTGAACAGGATGGCCGTTTTTTTAATCCAGGAATTCATGAATTTCCTCCTTTATGCGGTAAATTTCGATAAACTATTTGATTTTGTTGTTTGCGTTCTTCCTTTCTAGTTCAATAGTGGTAAAAATGTAAATAGATTATATGAGGGGCCATATATAATGTCAATGTCTTTAAATTCTCTATAAATATGCTGTGCCTATACTCTCCCCAAAGGTCTTGTCTCAGCCTTATAAAGCTACCAGACCTGGATATATGAGGATATTGAACGTAAATGGAATTCCTGCAAGTTTATATGCCGAGTTATCAACTTTTATAGACATCATCGCCCTATAGGCAGAAAAACGGTAAATGTAGTACCTTCATGAGACTGACTCACAACGCGGATGAACCCGCCGTGGGCTCTTACAAAATGATGGGCGATAGATAACCCGAGCCCCGTACCGCCTGTATGCCTCGAGCGCGCTTCGTCTACGCGGTAAAATCGATCGAATAGGTAGGGCAGCTCTTCCGCCGGTATTCCGATGCCGGTATCGATCACCGAGACACATGCAAAGAACGCATTCCTATCAAAGACCCGGTCTTCGATTTCAACAGTAATCTTCCCTCCACGAGGCGTGTAACGAATCGCATTAGTCAGCAAATTAATGAATACTTGCGTGATCCGTCTCGCATCGGCCATAACGGTAACCGGACTCGAAATCGTATAAAGACAAACGTCTAAACCGTTTTCTTCCGCTTCGTATTTCACGTCGTCCACAATTCGTTCTAGGTGCATCGTCAGATCGAGCGGTTTGCGTTCGAGCAACAACCGGCCCGATTCGGCCAGCGACAATATATGAAGATCGTTCACAAGCTGACTGAGCCGGATTACCTCATCGTGAAGCCGAAGCAGCATTTCCGGCGGGACATGATGACCGGCCTGCTGATAATTCTCCAGTTTAAGCTGCATCACGGAGAGCGGCGTGCGAAGCTCGTGAGCAATGTCGGCCACCAGTCGCCTGCGGGTCTCTTCGGCTTCACGCAGACGGAACGTCATATCGTTGAACGTTTGGGCAACTTTCCCATACTCATCTTTCGTGTCTACAGGTACTTTGACATTCAGGTCACCCTGCGCCACGCGCTCTATGGCGGCTATAAGTTTTTTGAGCGGGAGGGTAAGCACCCCCGACATCCAATAACTGAAGAACAACCCGATCGCAACAAAAAAGAACAAGCGCACGCCGTGCGTGACATTAAGCAGTTCGTTCAGCTGCATATTGTCAAGGATATAAGATTTAAAAATTTCGATTTGCTCTTCGGGCGATGCGCTCAAATAGTTGGCATCGATTTGTTCCCTTTGAAATTGATCGATCAAGCCGCTTGTGTAAACCTGCGTTGTCAGGGAGAACGTGATGCTTACAATGAAAACGATCAGTCCCATACAGGCAAACATTTTCATACGGACCGTCATGTACGTTCACCGAACCGGTAACCGAAACCATATACCGTTTGAATATATCGAGGATTGGCAGGATCGTCTCCCAGTTTGCGGCGAAGATTCCGGATATGGGAATCCATCGTTCTTTCGTATCCCATGTACTCATCCTCCAAAGCAGCCTTTAACAATTGCAAACGGCTAAAGACAATGCCGGGACGACCCGCGAGTGTGAACAGAATTTTGAATTCGGTAGGTGTCAATTGGAGTTCCTGACCGTCTTTGAATACCTGACATTTGGCCTCGGAAATGATCAGGTTGTCTCTTTCCAAGAATATCGACTTGTCTTCGGGTCCGCGTAAACGGCGAAGCAAAGCTCTGATGCGCGATGCGAGCTCGCGCAAGCTGAACGGCTTCGTCAAATAATCATCTGCGCCAATTTCCAGACCGACGATTTTATCTGATTCGTCCGATCGGGCCGTGACCATAATAATGCCGCAATGCGAGGTTTGTCTTATCTCGCGGCATACGTCGATTCCGCTTTTTTCCGGGAGCATCCAATCAAGCACGACGAGATCAGGCCGCTCAGAGCGGGCAATCATGAGCGCTTCCTTGCCGGTACAGGCTGTCGATACCTTGAACCCTTCACGTTGCAAATAGGTCTGCATCTCCTCCAACATTCCCGGTTCGTCCTCCACAATCAACAATTTCGGTTCCATTCCCATCACATCCTTCCCTTAGTTTGTTTCCATAGCGAGTACACTACGCTTACCGAAAATTATAACGTGATTAGGTAGGTTCTTAAAGAAATCCACACAAAGAGCGGAAGATCTGCATAAGTTCTCGACATTTGTTGTGTAAACTGGCTGTGAAAGGAGAGAGATGGTCGCGAAGAACAAGAAGGACAATGAATCTGGGGAATCGGATTCTGAGAAACGTAATTTTTGAAGACGGAAGGATGAACTGCGGATTGTATACGATATCGATTGAGAAAGCGCTGCTTGAACTCGGCATTAAGGGGGGATTATCCGGAAATTCCGTAACAATTGAGTAGAACGGAAGTACGACATTGCTGGATGATCTAAACAAACAAAAACGTTTGAATTAGCTGAGTTCAGCACAGTCATTGCATACGGACGAGTGTTCTGATCGTTGGAACGTCTAGGCCAGAAATGAGAATCTAGGAGGAGAACCCTGCTTAAAGCGGGCCTATACCCGTAATGATATTGTCGCCAGGTTTTGGCGGTAAACAGATCTTACTAGTTGATCTAGCAGGAACTCCTATCAAACTCATGAAGTCTCCTTGCAAATGATGAAAAAACAACCGAGAGGGGTAATTAACAAATGAAATTGAAGCTAGTTACATTCGTAATGCTTTGTGTATTTCTACTTGCTCCAACTATTGCCTCTGCTGAAGTGACCAACGGTAATGTCGGATACGGATTAACCCCCGGGCGACTCTGGGCCACGATGGACGCGGTGGTGGGCCTGATCAGCGCGGTCATCGGTGGGCTGTCTCTGGCCCGCTCCGTACGTCGTACCGGAAATGGTGGGCGAAACGGGTCGATCGTGGCCATGGTATTAGGGCTGATCGTCTTAGTCTACGCTATAGTGCATCTGACCATATTCACTGGTGATTTCGGTACCGGCGCCGGGAGAGCTGGGGCGATCATTGCTATTGTAATGGGGCTGATCGGTATGATCCTCGGTGCGCTAACTCTGGTCCGCTCCCGCCGCGCCGGCTGACCCGACAATGATGCTTCCTATTCCAATACTTAAAGGTGGTTTAAGCCAATGGGCGGATCTACGCGATGGATGAAGCACTACCGCGTTTCAGCGAATAATGGCGGGCGAGCAGTTTGGCAATATTGTTAGTTATACAGATAAACTTCGTAAATGAAAAAAACGGGCTGAATATGTAGGATTCAGCCCGTTTTCTGTTCCATTTATATCAAAGTATGAGATCAGTTTATTTATCGGTTAAGCTCCTTCAACCATATCCCGTTTGCGATATCCCACAAAGCCCAAAACCATGAAGGCAATACTGATCGCTGAGATCGCAATAAAGGTGGCAGCATCAAACGGATCTACCGGCATCCGTGGAATCCAGCTTTGAACGGCTGTTTTCGAGAACCATTCCGGCAACTCCAAAATGCCGCCAAAGTAGTTTAGAGCAAAGGAATAGCCAAGGTACGCATATACGCTTTTGCCTAGTCTAGGTGCCCAACCTAAAGCCAAAGCGGCAAGTCCGGTAAAAAACAACACGGAAGGCAGGAAGTTATAACCAGCGGCGATAAAATCCCCCATGTTCATGGGCGAGCCGTCACCCATGGCAGCAATGGCTGTCCCGCCAAGACCGCTTGAAGCGAGCAAAATACCCACGATTCCAGCAATGTTGGCCAATATGACACTCGACCAATAGAGCTGAGCTCGCGTCACTTTGGTAGCATAAAGCTGACTTAAATGGCGCCGCGTTTCTTCCGAGAATAATTTGTTTACGATCGCAATCGGCAAAATGGAAACCAATCCCATCAAGACCATGATAATGGTCCCGGTAAAGGCTGCTTCGATGGAAACACCGGATATCGCAAACATTTGACTCATGATTTCATTGCTTTCAAGGAAAGTTTGCATATCTCCATAAATCGAACCATAGGCTGCTCCCATGATGACGAAAGCAATCAACCAACTGATCATTACGCCTTTGTTCAACTTCGTAAACAGGCCGGGTACGGATAGCAATGATTTTTTTGCCGACTCCCGTCCTTCACGTTCGGGCAAATAACCGGCTCCCATATCTCGGCGGCCTTCAAGGCCAAAAGCGATGATCACGACGATGACGCTGAAGACTATCGCCACAATTAGGGGGACCCAATGGTTTCCTGTAAAAGGATAGGTTAGATACGTCCAACCCATCGGATTAATCATGGAGAGATCCGTATTCGACACATCCGTTCCGGCGCGAAAAATATATAGCAAGCCTACAATTCCGAGTGATGAACCGGTTGCACCGGATGAAGTCGGCATGATTTGTGCCATAACTAAGGCAATTACGGCTCCCAAGATCCCGGCCATGCCGATGGATGCGCCAAACAAAAAGGATCCTTCGGCCGAAATCGTATCTGCTCCATAGCTAGTCATCATTCCGCCAATCACGAGTGCTAATATCATATTGATCACAACAACTTCGGCAATTACCGCAAGCGAGTTGGCTTGACGACCTACTTGAAAGGAGCGTACGAGTTCAGTAAGCCCAAGATCTTCTTCTTTGCGAGTATGGCTTACCACATGCAATGCAGCGATAATCATCGCAAACAAACCGCAGAATAACAGCATTTCGTGCGCATACATCGCGCCTAAAGTATAATCCGCTGCGGTCTCAACCGGTGTCGGACCCACCATGGAAATCATGGCAGGATTTTGCAAGGTTTCATACATTCCTTGCAAACCTTGTCCCTTGCCGATTTCTTCAAAAGCAGGAACAAATCCGGCTGAAAACAAGCCTAAACCTAAAATCCAGATGATGATTTTTTTCCAATCACGTTTCAGATATTGGATGAATAGTACACGCGAACGTGCAAATTTTTCTTGCATTATAATTTCCTCCGTTTCCGCCCTTAGACTTCATAATGACGCATGAATAAGTCTTCCAGCGTAGGCGGCACGGACTCAAACTTCTTGACGCCCAATTTTGCCGCTTCGGACAAAATTTCATTGATACATTCGTTATCCGCGGAAAATGTCGCTTGATTGCCGGATTGCTTGAAATCATGGACACCGTTAACGGATGCCATTATAGCCACATTGTCTTGCGTTACCATCGTTACCGTAGAACGGGTTAAGTGACGCAGCTCATCCAATGTCCCGGTTTCAACCACTTTGCCTTGGCGAATGATGACCACTTTATCGGCCAGCCGCTCCACTTCGCTCAAAATATGAGAGGACAGTAAGATGGCTTTTCCTGCAAGCTTGATTTTTTCGACCTCATCCTGGAAGACGGCTTCCATCAGCGGATCAAGGCCGGAAGTCGGTTCGTCGAAAATATACAAATCGGAATTAACGGCCAAAGCCGCGATCAGGCCGACTTTTTGCCGATTTCCCTTGGAATAGCCCTTGGCTTTCTTCTTCGGATCCAATTCAAACCGTTTAATCAAATAGTCGCGTTTATTTTTGTCTCCGCCGCCATGTAATTTCATAAATAAATCAATGATTTCACCGCCAGTTAAGCTGCCCCAAAGCGCCACATCCCCAGGAACATAAGAAATTCGTTTATGAATCTCAAGGCTGTCTTTCCATACATCCTTGCCAAAGATCTTCGCTTCCCCGGCATCCCGACGGATAATCCCAAGTAACGTACGAATTGTTGTGGATTTCCCCGCGCCGTTCGGCCCGATAAATCCGACAACTTCCCCGGCATTTACCGTAAATGATACGTCTTGCAACGCTTTGAACTTCCCGAAGCTTTTTTGCAAGCCTTGCACCTTTACAATGTTTGTCATAGCACTAAAACTCCTTCTTAACCAGTTTTAGTAACGTGCTTTCCAGTCTAAAGCAAAGCTTCATCTTGATAAATTATGAACTAAATATTTAGATATAGTTCGTATATTCGCTGAAAATGCTTTGTTTTAAACCAAAGTTCATTTACAACTTCAGTTATACACCCGTTTATTGGCATAGTCAATGCAAAAAAACTAAAGTTTAAAACTCATATGAGTTTGATAATTCATAATTTCGCTATATAATAAATAGGAAGGAAAATTACGAACTAAAACCTCCGCAATAATTTATTTTAGTCATTATCGTTAGAAAGCAGGAATAAGGAATGAATGGTTTTGAAAAGAGGACACAAGCGAAGAAAAATCAAGTCTTGGAGGCAACTTTTAACTTGTTGAATACCGAAGCCGGCATCGAAAATGTAACAGTGGATGAGATAGCTAGACATGCCAATGTCGGTAAAACGACGATATTTAAATATTTTGGGAGCAAGGAAAACCTGATCCATGAGGTGTTTAAATATTTTTTAACTCAAATGGGGGAAAATGCCCGAAAAATCATGGCCGATAATAAACCCTTCGAAGAAACGATCATTGCCATGAGTCAGATCAAAATTCATTTTCTGGAGAAGATCAACAAGCAGTTTTATTTCGATTTAATGGATTATTTTACAAAGAAGGACGATAACGGATTATCACTGATGATGCAGGAGTACGTCAACGAAAGCTACAGTCTTATGTTGGATTTATTTCATCGTGGGCGCAAAGAAGGCAAGGTTGATCTGAAATATTCGGATGAATTTCTTCTGATATATTTCCAGGCCCTGGTTGAAGGGATATCCAGCCCGCATATCTACCAAAAGATACTCCCTTATACCGCCCAGTGGACGGAATTGCTGGTAAAAGGGATTGCGCCAAGCAAATAAAGGTAGAAGAATGAGAGAGTAAGGGCAGGATCGTTTGAGATCATTAACGGTGGACCGTACCATCGATCGTGATAGAGCAAAGAATCGACCTGCAGGTCGATTCTCTGCTGCTATATTCACTACTGAAACATTGAATCCAGCTTCGGCAGATGCTGGTTTAAAAACGACCGATCACAATAAATACAGTTAACACAAAGAAGACAACGTTTACGCCTATTTCTCGATGCTCCTTGCGTGCAACATGGTATAAGGCGCCAAGAAGAACGATTGTGGCAAGACCTGCAGCGGCAATAGGCGTCAATATGGGCGCGATATACATCGCTAGTGGCAGAATGAGTCCGAAAGCTCCTACCAATTCTGCTACCCCAATAAAGACGACGAACGCTTTGGGAACGTCTTTCACCCATCCCCAAGACGCGTTGGCTTTTTCAAACTGAAACGCCTTTAACCATCCTGAGTAGACAAACCCCAGCGCAGCAAGCCCTTGAATGATCCATAATGCGATATTCATGAATGGTGCTAACCTCCTTATTACTTATTTGCGTTCTCTGAGGTTATAATAGTCTAGTAATTGGGTTCAATGAAGTAGGCACTTTATCTAAACATAGTGAATAAAAAGTTACCTAAGGTACAGGGAAGCGGGGAGTTCAATGAAAGAGTATTGCAAATTTGAATCAGCGCTTGATATTTTGGTGGGGAAATGGAAGCCCGTCATTTTACTTCAACTGATTTCCAACGGCACCATGAGATTCAGCGAGCTTCAAAAATCGATACCGGGTATAAACAAAAAAATGCTTACCCAACAGTTAAGAGAGCTTGAGTATAACGATATTGTACATCGAGAGGTTTATAACCAGGTCCCTCCAAAAGTAGAGTATTCAATTTCCGAGTATGGCAAAGGTTTAAGCACGGTGTTAAAGGCATTGAACAATTGGGGAGCGGCTCATATGGAGCATATGAATACGCTCTATGGAGTAGATCGTTTCAGGTTTGAAACCGGGTCAACCGATTATAAATGATGCGATGCAAGTCTTCTTATAATATTCCTATTTCCCGCTCCACCGGAAAAACCGTGTAGCAAGCACAACAGATACAATGGCAATGCCAATCAAAACAGCTGCTTCAAAGCCATACTCCGTAATTGGCGCTTCTGTCCACGTCCCCCGCAGCAACTGAATGACGTAATAGAGCGGGAGTATTTTCGCTGCATATTGAAGAACCGTCGGCATCATTTCCAGCGGGAATGTCGCTCCTGACAGGAACAGCATCAGGTTTAGAAATAATGAACTGATTGCGGAAGCAGCCTGAGTGTTTTTTGCTAATGAGGTCAGGAATAAAGCAAACGGGAAAAAAGCGAGGATGCTAATAAGCAATGAAAGCAGGGTGCTTCCGATGTAGGCCGGCAGGGTTAAATCGTAGAGCAGCATGCCAAAGACCATCAGAAGCATGGCGGATATTGCAAAGATGACGGTCCCTTGAAAGGTATGGGCGGCGAGGATTTTCCATGGCTGGAGCGGTGTTGATTGATATCTTCGCAATACGCCCGTTTCCCGGTAATTGGTTAAAACAGTTCCCAGAGTAAAAAAGGAAGTGGTTACGATATTGACGCCAATCCACGAAGGAACAAAATATTCCGCAAAAGCCTTTTGACTCATGTTATCTCCAACAAACATGGATCCAAACAGCCCGATCATCACAATAGGAAAGAGAAACGTCCAAAACATGCTTAAACGGTCTCTAAAGAACATTTTCGTTTCTAAACTGGCGAGTTTTACGATTGCGTTCATCCGATCTTCTCCTTTTCTAGGTACTGGATAAATAAATCATCGAGAGAGCCTTTTTCAAACCTGAAGCTGGACAATCGGATGCCTTTTTCCTGACAGTAACTGAAAATGTGATAAGCCGTTGTCTGTTGGTCATCACAAAACACTTTAAATTCGTCTTGATTCTTTTCAACGCGCTCCACGCCGGGAAGCGAGCTTAGATTTTCGGGGGCGACTCCTTCACTGATAAAGGTAAGACAATTAGCAGCACCTTCGTTTAATAATTCACGAGGGGAGTTTAAAGCTTTTAATTGGCCGCTGTAAATCATCGCCACCCTGTCGCACAGCTGCTCAGCTTCTTCCATATAATGCGTGGTCACCACAATCGTACTTCCACGATCCCGTAACAGCCGGATCAAAGACCACATTTCCCGCCTTGCTGAGGGATCAAGACCCATGCTCGGCTCATCAAGAAATAAGATTTCAGGCTCATGCAGAGTGGCTAAAGCAAGAGTTACCCGCTGCTTCCATCCGCCGGATAGGTCATCAAATTTTACGTTCAGCTTTTCGTTTAAGCCAAGCAATTCTATGAAATGATCTTTTTTCGTGGCATTATCATAAAATGAAGAAAAGAGATCCAGCGCTTCTTTTACTTTCATTTTCTTCTGGATCGAAGTGGCTTGAAACTGGACACCAATTCTCTTGTTTAACTCCCGAAGCTGCTTATTGGGAACGAGTCCAAGGACTTCAACCGCTCCCTCGCTTGGATCAGAGATTCCTTCCAGGATTTCGAGGGTGGTCGTTTTCCCTGCGCCGTTCGGCCCGATAATTCCGAAGATTTCACCTTTGTAAACATCAAAGGAAAGATTCTTTACTGCCTTGGTCCCGCCAAAGTTTTTCGATAGATTGCGAACTGTAATGACACTCTCCATGCGTTTTCTCCTTTTATTCAATGTCTTCTAAGATCGTTATTCAGCTTTTTCGATTCATTTTTAAAATAAAGATAAAATCCAATCCATCCGATGGCGTAACCGATAATAGAGATTCCCAGGAATATCAAAAAGTTCTTTACATTAATGTGAATCCAGCCGATCCATTGGCCTAATAAAAAGTAGACGATGGTGACTGTTAAAAAGTGCAAGGCAGTTTGTATGGGCAGACGAAGTGAGCGAATTTTGAAATAGAGGGGTGTGACATTAAACAGCCAGCCGCAGAATATATAGCCAAATGCATTTTTAATAAAATGCATTCCGTCTATTGTCGATTGTCCGCCAAAATAAATAAGCGCACTTGTAGTCATTACAGCAATAAAGGCCCCGAAGAATATACCGATCATGCTTCTGAAAAGAAATGCATTCATTTCGTTTCCCTCCTGTTCATCTTTAGAATTTCTTTAATTCGGCCAATGTAATGACGCGAAACATATTCTTTTTCACCTGATTTAAAGTGAACACAGAGGGTCCCGTTAAATGATGGTTCGAAATGGCTCATTGCATGCAGGTTTGCAATGACGGATTTTGAGATCCTGATAAACCGGTGGGAAGGAAGGGAGTTTTCGAGCTCATATAATTTTTCTTTTATTTTAAAGATTCCTTCTGAGGTGGAGGCTGTGACCACATCGCCTTCTGTACGAAAGTAGTGTACTTCCTCGTGCTTAATTAAGTGCTGATTCTCTCCATCTTTTCCGACGATCAAATCCATATCATTCTTATTGAGGTACTCGAGGATCTCCTGGATGGCTGGGGTCAATTCTTTGCAGTGAATCGTCACCGTGGTTTCTTCGTTGCGCGGGTCGATGTCGAGTGAAATTTTCATGTATAGACGGCTCCTCCATTCCATACGCTCTATAGGTTTAGTATAGATGGCGATTTTTCAATTGTCATTAAAACAAAGGCGACACGCAGGACGCGGGTAGTAAGATGCATGTATCGGCGTCCGACCTGCAGCAAAGCAGATAAAATACTACACGAAAATGCATTAAGCCTTCAAAAATGAATTATCGAAATGAACTCATCGGACGTACAGAACACTTGCCAAGAGGAAATTGATAAAAAAGAGAAGGCAGCTGGTCAGAGCGATCAGCTGCCTTCTTAAGTGAACGGACATATTAGTTTAATATGATACCGCATTATACTCGATTCATCCTAAATCATGTTAATGCTGCAATTTTCGAAAGACGCGATAGCTTCTTTGCGCGCATTCGGAGATGGCAATGGGGTGGAAGCCACTGACATCGGCATACAACGTATCGTTTAGCGGCGAGATCCACTTCTCAGGAAGCGCCGCCGCTCCAAGGGATGCGCCAAGAATGGAACCGACGGTGGCGCCATTGCAATCGGTGTCCCAGCCACCAAGTACGGCTGTTGTTATGCCTTTCTCAAAATCGCCTCCGGAATGAATGAGCGCAGCCGCGCATAATGCAGCATTATTATTGGTATGAACAGGGTGATAGTGCTTAAATGCTTCCCATATTTTACTCACCAAATCTATTGTGTCTTCCGTTTCCT
Organism: Bacillus sp. FSL K6-6540; assembly: GCF_038007545.1. Classification (NCBI taxonomy): domain Bacteria; kingdom Bacillati; phylum Bacillota; class Bacilli; order Caryophanales; family Bacillaceae; genus Bacillus; species Bacillus sp. FSL K6-6540. The sequence continues at coordinate 3,874,341 of NZ_JBBOXH010000001.1, read as the reverse complement.
CGGCAATGTTGACCGCTAATGCGATATCTTCTGCAAGACGGCTGTGTTTCGGAATTTCACTCAATCCGATCTCAACAATTCGCTTCATATCACTTTCAACGAATGCGGCGGCAATCATAGCCGAGCAAAACATGGCGCCATAAATACCATTCTTCACATGGGAGAAGGAAGCGTCCCGCCAAGCAAGCTCAGCTGCAAGCTGGGGCTGGCCGGCAGCACCGTATGCATAGCCGTCCACACGGATTTGGGCGCCGATCCATTCGCGGTAGGGGTTTAAATAAGAACGGCCCCATTGGATGTGTTTCTCCCAGTCATCTGGTCGATCGCCGCTAATATGTGAAGTGACGCGAGCGAAATTAAGATAGGACTGCGCTTCAGCCGTGAATACCTGCCCGAATGACAAATGACGATGCCACAGCTTGCCCACATCCCAGGAGTTGAAATCGAGCCCGCGTTCCTCAAGCATGAGCAGGCCGAGAACGGTATATCGAATATCATCGTCCGTTTCCATAAAACGAATGTTATCCCGGCAGCTGGCCAAGCTGCTCCACCTTGCGATCTCGATACCGTACTCGGCTTCTGCAGTTGATTCACCCGGTGTATAGTGGCGAATCGGCCATTGCCCTGCGCCTTCGAACCACAACTTAACATTGTGCCAGCCGGGTCTTCCGCCCGAGCCTTGCATGAAGGAAGGAGCTTCGAGAGGTTTTCCGAGCGCACAACCAGCCGAACGGCCGAGCCACGCACCATGAAATTTATCCTGCCATTTAAGCTCATCCCAGTTTCCGGACAGGAATCTCGGTCCATCCGGACGTTCGGCGCGAATGGCCTCCAATTCCGACGGCTCGAAATACTTGAAATCCGCATGCGGTTCAAGAGCCATTAAAGCCTGGTATACTTCCATTAACTTTGCTTCGTCTGTGCCGGCTGCTTCCAGACGCTCGGCCATCCCCTCAACATGACAGCCTTCTTCTCCGCGCTGTTTGATTTCATCCCGAACTAATTCCCTCAGTCCAATCCATTTCGTCATCAAGGTTGCCCTCCTGAAATCCATATAATCAAAATATGCCTTGATTATAACCAGCCATGCCGGCAATGGCTTCTCAAATCATTAAAGCGTTATTCTCATTTTTTGCTCATTCCGTAATCCCTATTGTTTGCCGATAACGGATCGGAGACAGGCCGACAATCTCTTTAAAAACACGGTAAAAGGTCGGCAAGCTTTGAAAGCCGCATTCGAAAGCAATATCGGCTACAGCTTTGTCTGTTCCTGCCAATTCCCTCTTGGCAGCCTGGATACGCAGCAAGGAAACATATTCCGAGAAACGATAACCGGTCGTTTCCAGAAACGCCCGGCTCACGCGCGAGACGCTTAAATCAAGTTCATCAGCCAATTCCCCTAAGCTAACCGGCTCGTGGTAACGATGCTCGACCAAAGCGGCAAGCGATTGCGCCTGGCGAACGGAATGTAGCATATGATGACGCTCATCATCGGTCAGCAAACCGTTGTAATGTCGAAGAAGACGGCCGCACAGCTGAATGAGCGCGCTTTTGGCCATTGCCAAATAACCGGGGGACTTTTCCCGCAGTTCTTCCGCTATAGCCAGCACCCAAGGCGTAAGCTGTTTGGCGAGCGGCGAGCCGCCCATAATATGATTGCAAAAATGAGTGGAGCGATAGGAGAATGGCAGCAGAAGACCGGGCTCCTCCGCTAGCAGCAGAGCGGGATCAAAATTAATAAAAAGATAGCGGCTCGGGTCATCGGGGGCAGATTGGGCAATATGCCGTTCATCATTGTTGACCAGAAATAAGTCGCCAGGTTTTGCTGCATATTGTTTGTTGCCAAAGAAAAAATAGCCTTTGCCTGTTAAACAGAGACCGATCTCCAGGCTTGCGTGCACATGAGGCGGCTGCCGATAAGTGGCAGGGGTCCATTCGAAAGCATTGATAGCAATGGGATGGTCATAGGCAATATGAAGTCTCATTATGTCCAACGCCTCCAGACAATCATGAATTTATATGCTAAGTATATAGACAAGGGATGACTTCAACCAGATACTGTTATTTACTTTCATACATACATTTTGAGGTATTTCTAAATGAAAAGTAAATGCTGCCGATGTATAAGTGAATCACGATAATTATTTGCTTTTTGCCTGGTGTCAAGAGGTGTATACGAAAGTAAAGACTAGTATATAGAACAGCGGGGGGCTTCTTTCTATACTGGAATTATGAAAGACTGCAATACAATTTGCAGAAAACTAAACGAAATGTACCGGAGGGGTAAAATTTGAAGAGCAAAAAGGCACTTGCAATGATCTCCTTGACGCTTGCATTGGCGATTACAGGCTGCGGATTCAAAACGTCGTCTGAGCCAAACCAACCACCTGTAAATTCCAAGGAACCAATTGAAACAACAGGCACAGGAAACAGCAATGATATCATTGAGGTTTCAACGGTTTCGCCAAGCGATCCTTACTTGAAATTCGACGAAGGTGAAGACTTCGACAAAAACTCAGTTTATGACGTTTATGAACAAGATATCGGTGTCAAAATTACAAACAAGTGGATTGCAGACATCAGCCAATTCAAAGAGAGAGTAAAAATTGCGATCGCATCCAACGATCTTCCCGATTTCTTGCTTGTAAACGCTGCACAGCTTAAGGAGCTGACGGAAGCGGATATGATTATGGATTTGACAGAGATTTATGATCAGCATGCTACGGAAGAGACGAAAAAGTTTCTGACCATGGACGGCGGCATGCAGATGAAAACTGCGATGATCGACGGGAAAATGATGGGGATTCCAAGCTCATACAACCCGTTCAACTATCAATACTTGTTCGTTCGTACCGACTGGCTGAAAGAACTTGGCTTGCCTGAGCCTAAAACAATGGATGATTTCATTGAAATTGCCGAAGCGTTCAAAACCAAGAATCCTGGCGGCACAAAACAAGCTTACGGTATTGCGGTCAGCAAAAACCCATTTAGTATCGAGACAGGCGTTACCGGTCTGAGAGCGTTCTTGAACGGCTATCACGCTTATGAAAACATTTGGATGGAAGATGGGAACGGCGGTTTGATGAACAGTGATATCCAGCCCGAGATGAAGCAGGCGCTTGCAGCGCTGCAAGACATGTTCAAAAAAGGGTTGATCGATCCTGAGTTTGCGGTTAAAGATACGGAAAAAGCCGCTGAGCTCATCTACGACGGCAGCATCGGCATGGTATTTGGTGCTTCCTGGACACCGGCGCAGCTTGTGCAGGGCGCTGTGAAAGACGGGAAGGTTGTTCAAGAATGGGGAGTGTTCCCTATCCCTTCCGTAGACAACAAGCCTACATTGAATCAAATTGGTCTTGGTGTTGACGAGTACTATGTGATCTCTAAACAAGCCAAGCATCCTGAAGGCGTTATCAAATTGCTGAACCAATGGATCGTCGTTGATAATACGATGAATCCGACAGATGAACAAAAAATCTATCTGTATGGTAAAGACAAACAAGAAAAAGGCAACAACTACTGGCTGCTGAACCCGCTTCGCGTAGGCAAACAGATGGATAACAACGGCGAAATTCTGCCGAAAGCGATCGAAACGAAAGATCCTAGCATTCTTCAAACTGCAGACCAGAAGGGTCGTTATGAACGTGCGATGAAATTTATCGATGGTAGCGATATCAATATGTGGTGGGAAGTGCTGATTTCGGGGCCGAACGGAGCGGTATCGCATAACCCAAAAATCCAGCAAAACAAAGAATACCTGCAAAACAAATTCTACGGCGCACCTACACCGACGATGGCAGACCGTCAAGAAATTTTAACGAAGAAACGTGATGAAATATTCATCAAAATCATAATGAACCAAGTATCCGTAGACGAATTCGATACATTCGTTGAAGAGTGGAAGAAGCTTGGCGGCGATGAAATCACGAAAGAAGTTAACGAGTGGTATCAATCGATGAAATAGGATCTGTAGCGCAAAGGAGGGATTGAATCTATGCAATCCCTCCTTTTTTCAAGAACAATCAGGTTCTTGAGCAAGGCATGCACAGCATGATAAGTGAATCAGCGAGGTGAAGATATGAATAGTCTGACGCGCATGTGGAAGAAGGAATGGCCGCTTCATTTGATGCTGCTGCCGGGTTTAGCTATGATTGTTATTTTTAGTTACATTCCTATGACAGGAATCATGATGGCTTTTCAAAAATATGTGCCGAATAAAGGGTTGTTCGGCTCCCCGTTTATCGGATGGAGGAACTTCCAGCTGTTAATGGATTATCCGGATATCGGCCGCATCTTCTTTAATACGGTATACATTGCTGTAATGAAAATCGTTGCCGGTTTGTTCGTGCCAATCACGATAGCAATTTTGCTTAATGAATTGCGTAGAGAATGGATGAAAAGAACGTTCCAAACCCTGGTCTATCTGCCCCATTTTCTATCCTGGGTGCTGCTGAGCGGGATTTTGGTCGATATTTTGTCTCCTTCCTCCGGCATATTGAACCAGCTGCTTGGATGGTTCGGCATGAAGCCGATTTTCTTTCTTGGCGATAATAACTGGTTCCCTTATGTCATGGTCATCTCCGATGTATGGAAAGAATTTGGATTTGGTACCATTGTTTATTTGGCCGCACTGACAGGAATTAATCCTACGCTGTATGAAGCCGCTCAAATCGATGGTGCGGGCCGCTGGAAACAAACGCTTCACGTGACGCTGCCGGGCATGATGCCGATCATCGTTCTTATGCTGACGCTTAATATCGGCAATGTGCTGAATGCGGGATTTGATCAAATCTTTAACCTGTACAGCGCACCGGTTTATGAAAGTGCCGATATCATTGATACTTTTGTCTACCGTATGGGGATCCAGCAAGCCCAGTTCGGATTTGCCACAGCTGTCGGCTTATTGAAATCCGTCGTATCCTTTATTTTCATTTCCGTATCCTACGTACTCGCATACCGACTAGCGAATTACCGTATTTTCTAATAGATGAAAAGTCGGTGATTCAGAAAGGAGACTGACCGTGGTTATTAAACCGTCATTCGGAAGAAGGGCTTTTCTAGTTTGCAACCTAGTCTTTCTAGCGTTTATATCTTTTTTATGCTTAATGCCGATCCTTCATATTTTGGCGATTTCGTTTAGCTCGGGTTCGGCGGCGGCAGCCGGCAAGGTTGCGCTGTGGCCTGTAGAGTTTACAACGGCGGCTTATGATAACGTGTTCGGCAAGCCTGAGTATGTAAGAGCCTTTGGCATTTCGATTCAACGGGTTGTTGTCGGGACGGTATTAAGTATGTTGTTAACGATTATTACAGCTTATCCTTTATCCAAGGATCGCAATACGTTTCGTCTAAGAACCGTCTATGCATGGATATTTGTTTTCACGATTTTGTTCAACGGCGGACTCATTCCTACCTATTTGACAATTAAAAGCTTGGGACTTATTGATACTCTCGGAGCGTTGGTGCTACCTATGGCAATTAACGTGTTCAACGTCATCCTGCTATTGAACTTTTACCGCAATCTGCCCAGGGAGCTTGAGGATGCTTCACGGATTGACGGAGCCGGGCATTTTGCAACGCTTTGGAAAATATATGTTCCGCTATCGTTGCCCGCACTGGCGACAACGGGGCTTTTTACGATGGTAGGGCATTGGAATAGCTGGTTCGACGGCATGCTTTATATGAATCACCCGGAAAATTATCCGCTGCAAACTTTCTTGCAAACCGTTATTATTAAGATGGATTTCCGATTTCTTAAATCAGAAAATGTGGAACTCATGCTCCAGCTGTCTGACCGTACAAGCAGGGCGGCACAAATCTTCGTAGCGGCTTTCCCGATTCTTATTGTCTATCCATTCTTGCAGCGGTTTTTCATCAAGGGCATTGTAATGGGAAGCGTAAAAGAATAGACAAAGAAGGTCGTAGATCTCGGGCACAGGAGAACAGACGATGAAAAGTATATTCTTTTTACAGGATTCCTCTATATTCAAAAAAATAATGGCTGCCTTTTTGGCGGCCTTACTGCCGCTTATGGCGATAACCTGGATGATGAATGAGCAAGGGGCCGATCATATCCGCAGTGAAATATCCGATTCGATTTTGAATACGACAAGGTTTTATTTAGACTCCCTGGATCAGGAAGCAGACCGGATCAGCCGATATCTGCCTAACTACGTTATGGACAGGGATTTGATGGAAGTGGCGGCGACAGGCGAGCAGATGAACTCCTACGAGCGGTCGTATAAAATACTGGATATTCAGCACCGCCTGGATTTAATGAAAAATTCCAGTCCGTTCATTCGCGAGGCGAAGGCGTACATTCCGCATATCGAGCGCACGGTGCTGAGCAACAGCTTTGAAACCAATCTGGATGCAGAAGAATATGAAGCGATGCAGCCAGACAAGAAGCTTTATACGGAGCCCTTTATTTATTGGCAGGACCGGCTGTTTATTACGATGCAGTACCCTGCAGGCAAAAAGGACCCGCTCTATGTGGTGGGCGTAGAGCTCTCAACCGGCAAAATTAAAGAGACCTTAACGCAAATCGGCAACAGCAGGGGTGGTCAGACCGTATTGTTTAATCTGGAGCGCGGCTGGGAAATCAATAGCGGTTCCGACCTTGAATTTCATGATCTGATGAAGGAGCTGGCTTTTGAAAAGCAGGCGGCGAAAATGGATGAAGGCTATGATACGATCCATTATAAAAACAAGCGATATCTAACCGTATTCAAGTATTCCAGCCTATGGAATTCATACATGGTAACGAGCATACCGGAAGAGATGATTCTCGGTTCATTGCAGGTATATAGGGCATTGTTTTGGTGGGCTTGCGCGCTTGCTGTTTGTATTTTTTTATTTTTTACCTATTTTATCATCCGATTAATATACCGTCCGTTGTTAAAGCTGGTGCGTTCCTTCCGCCGCATGCAGCAAAACGAGCTGGAGCCGATCTTGATCGACCGCAGGCAGGATGAGTTCGGCTATTTATACCAGGCTTTTAACGATACCGTGAAATCTTTGAAAACACTGATTGAGGAAAATTATGAGCAGCAAATTCGCAATCAGCGTTCGGAGCTGAAGCGATTGCAATCGCAAATCAATCCTCATTTTTTATATAATTGCTTTTTCGTGCTTTGCCGCTTGATTAAATCCGATACCCAGAAGGAAAAAGCCTACCAGTTCTGTTTGTACATAGGGCAATATTTTCAGTTCATTACTCGCCATCATGATGACGACATTCTGCTGGAGATGGAGCTTGAGCATTCCCGCACTTATGTAGAGATGCAGTCGATCTGTTACGGGGAACGAATCGAAGTGCTGTTTGAAGTCGAAGCCCAGCCGATTGAAGTTCCCCGATTGATTTTGCAGCCTATTATTGAAAATGCTTATAAGTACGCCCTTGGCAATATGCGCGGCACGGGCGAGCTATGGGTGCACAGCAAGCTGCGAAATGATGCTTTTTACATTTACGTAGAAGATAACGGCGAGTTCATTACGGATGAGGAAATCGAAGCGCTTGGCAAGAAGCTGCGTTATTCAACGAACCAGATGGAGGAGACAACCGGCCTGCTTAATGTTCATCGCAGAATTCAGCTTCGTTATGGAGAAGAGTATGGGATTACCGTATCACGCTCTGAGCTTGGCGGGCTTCAAGCTATTATTAAACTGAGCATGAGCTAAGGAGGAATCGCCATGTACAGGCTTTTAATCGTGGATGATTTGCCGATTATTGTAGATGGTCTTCTGGAGTTGTTCGAGAAGACGGAGCGTTTGGAGCTTGAAGTCATGAAGGCCTATTCCGGCGAAGAAGCGCTTGAGGTGCTGTCCCATCACCGGATGGATATTGTGATTTCGGACATTAAGATGTCCGGCATAGAGGGCATTGAGCTGCTTCAGGAAATAAAATCGCAGTGGCCGGCGTGCAAAGTTATTTTATTGACAGGGTTCAATGATTTTCACTATGCGAAGAACGCCCTTACATTTGGTGCCTTTGATTATTTGCTGAAAGTGGAAAGCGACGAGAAGATCATTCATACCGTTGAACGGGCGATAGAGGAAATCGAAGAGGAACAGGGTCAGGCTCAAATGATCTTGCGGGCCCAGTCCAAAATGAGAATAGCGATGCCTTCCTTGCAGAAGGAATATATCTGGGGCTTATTTCAAGGCAAGACGATGACGGGGCAGCAGCTTCGGGACGCTTTTGCGGAAATGGACATTCCGCTCGACGCATCGCTCCCTGTCTATTTACTGATTGGCAGGATCGATGCCTGGAAGGAAATGTTCACGGCACCGGACAAGGCTTTGCTCGCTTACGCACTTCAAAATATCGGCGATGAGTATTTATCCGCCCATGTGCGCTGCTTCTCCGTCGTATTTGATATGAACAAAATGGTATGGATCTTTCAGCCTAAAGCCGGTCCGGAGATAACGGCGGATATCCGTACGATGGAATGGACCAGGGCATACCGCTATGTGAGCGGCAATTTGGAGACGATCCAGGCGACCAGCAAAAGGCTGCTGAACCTCTCCGTATCTTTTCTTATTGGCAGCGAGGCTGTCCCCTGGAATCGGCTGTCGGATCGTTTTCATGCGATGAAATACGGTCTTATGCAAGGCCATGGCTTGTTCCATGAGGTCATCATGACAGATCAAGATCTTCAGAAGTCCGAAGAAAAAGAGAAGGCGAAAAGCTATCATGACAGCTTTTTTCACGCTCGCGTGCAGCTGTTGATGAGCTGTCTTGAAAATAATCACCGCGAGCAGTTTAATCATCTGTTTGTTGAATTGACAGACATCTGGAACGATCCGGATACTCCTTATGAGCGCAAGCTTGAGTTGTACCATTTCCTATCTGCGGTATTTCTGGCGCATTTGCACAAAAATAAAGATATGCGAGACTATATGAACACCCAGATGAATATGGATATGCTGTTCCGCCAGGAGGAGACCGCTTCATGGACGGAACTGATTCCATACTATTGGCAAATTGCGGACTGCTTTTTTGAATGGAACGCGCTTCGAGGGACAGAGCTGCCGGCGGAGGTTGTCAATAAGGTGCATCGTTATATAGAGGAGCATATTGCGGATGATATATCCCTAACCGCGATCGGGGATTATGTCAGCTTGAATCCATCCTATCTCTCAAGGCTATACAAACAGATAACGGGAATCGGTCTCTCTAAATACGTAAATGATTACCGTAATGTCATAGCAAAAGATATGCTGCTCAATACATCCATGAAGGTCAATGAAATTGCCGCCAAGCTCGGCTACAATTCAGCGCTTGCCTTTATCCGCTTTTTTAAGAAGCAAAATGATATGACGCCGCAGGATTTTCGAACGGTCCGCACCGAAACTATGCACCAAGGTCAATAAATGTATATGAAATGTAAGCAATGATCTATTTTGATGCGCGGAGTCACCCCTTACAATGAAATTAGGATGCAACTGTACATGCAAGGGGGACTAACATTGAGAACATTAACGGCCGTACTAATAGGCGCAGGCAGTAGAGGTAGATACATCTACGGACCATATGCGGAGAAATTTCCGAATGAGCTGAAGTTTGTTGCCGTAGCCGAGCCGGATGATGAACGCAGACAGCGTTTTGCTGAGATTCATCAAATCGCTGAAGAGCATGTTTATCATTCTTGGGAACAAGCATTCGAGCAGGGGAAAATAGCCGACGTGATGATCATCTGCACGCTTGATCGGATGCATTATATACCGACAATGAAAGCGTTGGAGCTTGGCTACCATGTCATGCTGGAGAAGCCGATGTCACCGGATGTGCGGGAATGCATAGACCTGGAGCAAGCATCCCTTAAGCATAAGCGTTTGCTGGTGGTCACGCATGTGCTTCGCTATTCCCCGTTCTGGTCGGGCATCAAAAAATGCATCGAGGATGGGGAGCTGGGTGCCATCGGCACCATTCAGCTGACAGAGAACGTAGGCTATCACCATATGGTTCATAGCTACGTACGCGGCAATTGGCGCAATTCCGAGGAAACAAGTCCGATGATTCTGGCCAAATCCTGCCACGACCTGGACCTCATCTCCTGGCTGATGGATGAACCGTGCACAGCGGTCAGCTCCTTTGGCTCATTGCTTCATTTTAAAGCCGAGAACGCGCCGGAGGGTGCTACGGACCGCTGCATCGATGGTTGCGAAGCCGAGAGGGAATGTGCTTTTTCAGCGATTAAAATGTACTTGGAGCAACCTGCCGATCATTGGGCGCGCTATATGACGCACGATTTATCACAGGAAGGCATTATCCGGGCGCTTAAGGAAGGACCGTTCGGCCGCTGCGTCTATCGCTGCGATAATAATGTTGTCGACCATCAGGTCGTCAATATGGAATTTGCCAGCGGCGCTAATGCTAATTTCATTATGTCGGGATTAACCCAAAGCGGTACTCGCCGTGTGCAGATTATGGGTACGCAGGGAGAGATCATGGGCGACATGGATAAGGGTTCTTTTACGCTGTACCGTTATGCGACGGGCGAAGAGATTGAAATTAAATGCAGCGTGCAGGGCGACGGCCACGGCGGAGGCGATGAGCGCATGGTGAGCTCCTTCCTTAAAAATGTACATAAGTTCGACCGCAACCCGTCTCAAGGCCTTACATCGGCTACCGCTTCCTTGCAAAGCCATTTGATTGCTTTCGCTTCCGAACGATCCCGTTTGCAGCAGGGCAGAAGCATCAAGCTGACCGAGATGTATCAGAAGGAAGAAGCGGGTGTTTAATTGTACACAACTGTGGAACTTGAATTAATTCGACCGCAAATTCGCCGTATGAGTTGAATGAAGCCGCGAGGGTGGACGGCGCCATAGCCGCTGCAGATGATGATCTGCCGGCTAATGGTTCACCTTCGGACTGATCTTCTAAGACATTTCGCGAGCAAAGAAGGGAATGAGGAATGAGAATTTTTTATTTTTGAAAGCGATTCCAATCAGGGCGTTTGCCGAATTTCGTGAAAGGGGGGATCCATTTAGGTATTCATCACTAAGCGGGTAAAGAATTCAGGCATTTCTACACTTGAGATTAAAAAGGAGCTGACCTAATGACGTTGAACAAGAAATGGGGATCCGTCCTGCTGACAGTAGTATTGCTGATTTCCTCGATTTCTGCGGTGCAGGCAAAATCGCCTGTTCCGGCAGTGGAGGAGACGCAATTCCGCAATCTTGCGGACGGCCTCCCATATGAATGGTCCGAGGAGCCAGAAGCGTCGCATCCTGACAACGGTTACAAACTTACGGATGGAAAATACGGCACGTTGGATATGAATGACCCGGCATGGGTAGGGCATCTGCGTGGAAAAACGCGGGAAGTCGTCTTTGATCTCGGTGAGGAAAAGTCAATCGGAAAGATTACCGCTCACTTCTTCCAAGATTATCCTACCAACTCGATCCTTGTACCTTTGACCGTATCGATGTATGTCTCCGATGATAAAGAACATTGGGGCCTGCTGTCACATAACGCCACTCAGCTGCTCTGGGGGGAAGGACCGCCAAGGCAGGAGAACTTTGAATGGGACGGCAGCCGGGATGGAATCAAAGGCGGGAATACGGACGGCAAGCTGGCTTATGCGCGTTATGTTAAAGTAACCTTTACGATGCATCCTTCGCAATGGGAATACATTGACGAAATCGAAATTATAGGTACGGATGGCAAGGCTCAGGGGGCGGTAAAGGTTCCTGCCGAACAGCCTCGTTTTTTGGAGCCGGGAGAAGCTACAGCCGGTATCCGGAACCTGAATCTGCTGTATAACGGGCAATATGCAGATGGGTTGGGCGATTGGAACAAGGAACGGATCATCCCGAACATCAGTTATGTAAATCAAGATGGCGAGCCTGTCGACTGGCTTTTTGACGGTATATTATATCTCGGACTGGCTTCGCCTGCCGGCCGTGACTTCGGTGTCGGACAAACGATCCTGGAGGACTGGAACTGGTATTTGGATAAAACCTTCGCACCCGCGGGGGATATGCAGCAGTTGAATGAGGCAACAGTGGAAGTCGGAGCCAAGCTGGACCAGCCTGATCATAAAATGAAGGTTGTGCTCATGATTCCGAACCCGGGGGAATACGTAAACGACTTTGGCGACGTTGACGGTGACGGGGTATCCGAAAGCTTTAACGACTCGGTTGTCGGCAAAGAGAAAGCGCTCGAAAACCGGATAAAAGCGATGCAGTGGTGGCTGGATCAGGTTCGCCAAAGATGGCAGGAAGCGAACTATTCCCATCTGGAGCTTGTCGGCATGTACTGGCTGGAAGAACAAATCAGCACAAGCGATACAGGCCCCGATTTACTTAAAGCTGTAAGCGGCAAAGTTCATGACATGAACTTGAAATTTTTCTGGATCCCTCACTCATTGGCTTATAAAAGCTTTATGTGGAAAGAAGTAGGGTTTGATGCCGTGGCGCTTCAGCCTAACTATTTCTTCGGCGGAACGGATTCCGACCGTTTGGAAGATGCCTCGAACCTGGCCAAGCAATATGGGATGTCGAATGAGCTGGAGTTCGATGATCGGATGCTGACGGACGACGTATTCCGTAACCGCTATGTCGAATACTTGAACAGCGGCGTTGAAACCGGCTTGATGCAAAATGGTTTTAGAGCTTATTACCAAGGCAATAATGCCGTTTACAACTTAGGGGTAAGCAAAGACCCAAGCTTGCGTTTGATGTATGACTGGCTTTACCAGTTCTTGAACGGAACGTACACGATTGACAGCAGCCCGACACCGGAGACAATGGAGGAGCTTGTACGCAGTTATGTCGCGTCGAACGAAATCAATTCGGCTTTTGGCAATGAGTTGTTGTATCGTATGCAGATCATCAAGCTGCTTCTGGAGCAAAACAAGCCGAAGGATGCCGTAACGTATATGCAGGATTTCCTCGTACACATTCACGATCCGGCCGTGCAAGCACAAGGGTTGATTTCGGCACCGGCAGCAACGGTGCTTGATACCTATGCCCAAGTTCTCATGGAAACTTTGTCTGACGACTGGGGCCTCAGCAATCTGGCTCAAGGTCTAAGCTATGCCATTTCGCGACCGCCTAACAGCAACTATCCCGATTCCGGGAATGAACTGACGAACGGCCTATTCGGCGGAACGGATTTCAGCAACGAGCAGTGGCAGGGTCATGCGGGAAGCGCCTACCCTGAAGAACGAAGCCGCACCATCACATTGGATTTGGGCCGCAACAAATCGATCGGATCAATCAGAGCCCATTTTCTTCAGGATCAAGGACCTGGCATCTATTTCCCTCAGAACGTCGCTTTTTCCGTTTCAACGAACGGCCAAACCTGGAGCTCGCTGGCAACCGTTTCTCCGCCATCGGCTCATGATGCTGCCTCTGCCGAATTCGTGAGATGGAGCGGCTCAGCAGACGGCGTGCCGGGGAAAGCGGGAGCCGATAAAGTGTTCGCCCGCTACGTCAAGATCGAATTCCCGGTCAACGTCTGGGTCTTCCTTGATGAAATCGAAGTTCTTGGCATGGACGGCAAGGCGAATGGAGCCGTCGTTTTGCCGCCGACGCCGTAAATACCGGGCATCCGGTAACGGCAGAGAATTCCATGACATATTCTGTCGCGCCATGGTGCACGGTATCTTATGATTCCTAATAAAAAGCCATGAGCGCAGCATTATTTTTCACGCTGTGACCCATGGCTTTTGCTATTGAATCGGTCCTGGCGCCCCCATGGGAAGTGAAGGACTCGAGGAATCCGAGTTGGACGAGATGATCGACTACCATAAGAAATATGCTCGGGCGTATGAGAACTAAGTAAAGTATCGTGGAAGGTTGGAGGATTTATGGAAAGGTTAGCCAGAGTCTACTGGTTGGCCTTTTTTTGTACTCGTCTTGATGGCACAATGGAAAAAAATGTACTGCAACTTTTATCGGTTATAAGCGTCATTACCATAAGACACCAGTAGAAGAGGGGATAGAAAGGAAATGAATAAGGTTTTATCAGGGCTCGTATTCGTTTTGGTAATGATGATCAGCTTACCGGGCCAGGCATCTATGGAGCAGGCTTCCCTGGAAGTAAGTTTTCAGGACGAACAGTTGGAGCAAGCAATAAAGCAGATTTTAAAAAAGGATGAAAATGCGGCTGTTACACAGAAAGATATGGAATCATTAACATTACTTGATCTTTCAAGACGAGGAATTAAAAGCATTCAAGGCTTGCAATATGCTTCCAATGTGAAATATCTTGACTTGTCCAATAATGAAATTGACGATATTACGCCTCTCAAGCCATTGATTAAGATTCGCGAACTTGATATTGCGGACAATCAGATCGTTTCAATTCAGGATTTGTCCGCCATGACGGATTTGGAAATGTTGATCGTAAACCGGAACCAAATTTCGTCGATTGATGTGATCAAGCAGCTTGGGCGTCTGCATACATTCGAAGCGAACGATAATCAAATCTCGAATATAACGGCATTATCAATGGCCAGAGAATTAACATGGTTACAACTGAACGGGAACCAGATCGCGAATATTCAGCCCTTGAGCAGATTAACCAAGCTAAAGAATTTGGAAATAGCGAGCAATCAATTCTCGGACCTGAGTCCACTTAAGCCGCTATCCAAAAGTTTAATGAGCCTTAACATCGGAAGCAATCGAATTTCGGATCTCCGTGCGCTTGAAGGGATGACGCTAATGAGGGTTCTTTCCGCGGACAACAATCAGATCAAGAAACTAGACCCACTGAAAAAAATGTCTAACCTGTCTTCCTTGAGTCTAAACTCTAATTTGGTTTACAACCTTGAGCCTTTGAAATCCCTAAAGGAACTTCAATATTTATATCTAAAGGATAACCGTGTATGGAGTTTGGACCCCATTCGAAATCATTCGTTCGATACTCATTATGACACGGGAGCGCTAAGATACGCGTTGCAATTAAGCGGTAACTATTTGGATTTAAGAAGTACGACCAAAACGTATCAACTTCTCAATAAGCTCGGTGGAGATGGATCCCGCCAACTGAAAGCCCAGCGATTAGTGATAGGGAGTAGAACTGCTTACATAGGAGAGAGTTCCTTTGGGTTAAGCGAAGCGCCGTTTATTGCATCGAGCCGCACTTATGTCCCGATTCGATTTGTATCCGAGCGATTGGGTTCGAAGGTAGGGTGGAACCAAAGCAAACAAGAGGTAACGATCAGCAAAGACAACACGACGATCCGTTGGAAAGTGAATGAAAAGAAAGCAAACGTGAATGGAAAAACCGTTTCATTTGATGCGCCGTTACTGTTGAAGAAGAATAGTTCGTTTATCCCCGTACGCTTCGTGTCCGAGCTGTTAGGATCTCCCGTTGAATACGTGTCGAATCCCAAAACGGTAATCATATTTGAGCAAAAATAGCTTCATTACGTACTGCCTGATCCCTCCGGCGTAAATTGCTGGAGGGGTTTGTTTTAAAATAACAAGGATTGAGTTAGGGTCAAGGATATAATCGAACCGTGGGAGGAGTCATCTATGAAAAAAACAATACTCGCACTAACATTTTCTTTAGTGTGTACCTTACTAATCGGTAATCCAGCGATAAGCTTCGCCGATAATTTTTCGAATACGGTTGACAATGGGAAAATCGAAAATGGACGAATGCTGATTCCATTACGTGCTGTTTCAGAGAAATTCAATTCAGAAGTAACTTGGAACCAGGCAAAAAAAAGCATTACGATTATTCGTGGCAAACGAGAGCTATTGCTGCGTGTGAACTCTCGCACAGCTTTATTAAATAACGCTGCTTTCAGCCTTGATGTGCCAGCAAAAATCGATCATGGAACGACTTATGTGCCCGCACGTGTTTTTGCTGAAGCTTTTGGCGGAACGGCGCTGTGGTCCAAACAAGAACGAAAAACAACCATTACGATCGGTCTGCAACAGGTCTTTATCCATACAGAGCCGCAGAAGCCTTGGAGAATGAGTCAAGAGAGAATAAACGTACTGAATGAAAAGATAAATGAAGCCACCGATCTATCAAGCTATTCCCAAATCCGAACACATTTCAGACCTTATTTCACGGACTCATTTATAAACAAGATTATTCACAGTAATGGCATTAAAAATAACGCTATACTAACAAAAAAGGCCGATATTACTTACAGTAGTACCACAGCGGCGAGAATGCACCAATCGGCTTACTTTGAAAGCGGTCCTATCAATCTTGAGCTTGTTGATCGTTTTGTATTCTATAAATTGGTTGATAACCAATGGAAGGTAGACGATGTGAACGTGGGCAGACAAATTATAGAGCCATAATACAGGACAAGAACAGGAATATGGCAGAAGAATTAAGATGTCGTTGCATGATATTATTACAGTAGGTTTTAAAAACAGCCGATCCACGTGGATCGGCTGTTTGTGTTCGAGCTAACGAGCAGCTTAATAATGTTATACCTCATGCAACAGTAAGGGATGCATTGTATCCTATTCCATATGGAGGATGCTGGTTAGTTACATTCTACCGATGGACTAATACTGCATACACTGATCAATGCGAAAGATTTTTGTGAGCTGAATATCTTAGGGTTTGCAGCCAAAAATATGTCAGCATGCCCAGCAGCGTAATCATTCCACCTACAAATTGAAATGCGGAGATCGTTTCTCCCAACAACAGATAAGCCAGCATAATGGCCAAAACGGGTTCGCCGATAATGCCTACGGAAACCGTTGTTGCACCAATGGACTTGAGCAGCACGTTGAAAACATATTGGCCAAAGATCGTGGGAATGATCGCAAGCAGAAGGAAGTATGTCCAATCCGAAGCGTTGTAATGGGTCAAAGAATTGTGATTCCACAAACTGTAGACGAGCAGGACACTCCCCCCAGTAAAGAAGACGACAACACTGTATAGATTCGCATTGATTTTTTGGCTCACTTTCTGTCCGACCAGCATATAAGCCGACACCAGTATGGTTCCTATCAGTGACAAACCGTCCCCGATCAATGCCTCTCTTGAAACTCCAACATCTCCCCAAGCGATAATAAGCGAGCCAAACAAGGCGGCAACCAAGCAGAGAACGGTCAACACACTCGCTCGTTCCCTAAACATATAGTACGAACCGATCATCACAAACAAAGGCTGTAGCGCCAGGATTACCATGGAACTCGCCACGGAGGTATATACCAACGACTCCATCCAAAACAGGAAATGCAATCCCAGAAGCAGGCCGGCCAAAAAAACGGTTCTCCAATCCTTCGAGTCCAGTTTTGAGGAGCGGAGCGTTTTCCAGGGGACAAACGGAAGCATGATGAGTGCCGATAGATAAAGTCTGTACATACCGGCTACAGCGGTTGGCGTGTCCGATGATTTAATCATGATCGAAGATACGGACACCGACAGAATGGCGATAAAAAGCAGGATATACGGATGAAGCTGTAACTGTAATTTATATCTTTTCAATGATTACCCTCCAAGAGGGCCTATCCGATCGTCTGTGCACAGGCTAGTGATAAGCCAAATTCATGATATAATAATATCATCGTATAATATTGGATTGTGTAATTATATCCTTCAATAATATAGATATATCGTCATAGAAAGGAGCTAGTTGGAATCGCTAAGCCGCTGCATGAAACTATTTTGTATCCCGACGATTCGTTTCCTTATATCATGTACACGCATACGCTTCATAAAAGCATTCCCGAAGGCAGAGGATTCAACGATCTGCATTGGCACGAAGATCTGCAGATCACGTTGGTGACGAAAGGAAAACTGAGTATTCAAGTAAATGGGATGGATCATGAGCTGGAAACCGGCCAGGCGATTCTGATCAACAAGGGAGTTCTTCATGTGGCGACGCAGCTAACGCATGACGGTCAATATGTGAGTTTCAATTTTCCTGAGAAACTGCTCGCCTTCCACGCGGACAGTGCCATGGAAAAAAATTATGTGCTCCCTTTTACCAATTCTTCTTTCGTTTCGCTCGTGATCACAGGAGATGCGGAGTGGGAGAAGCAGGTATTGGACCTGCTTTGGGAAATGAGAAAGAAGTTTAATATAAAAAAAAGCTGGGGATGGGAATATGAGATTTCGATTCAAACCGTTCAGCTATGGTACATCTTGATCTCCAATATGTCGGTCTCTCCCGTGGAAGCACCAAAACACGTGAAGCGGCAACAGGAGAGACTGCAATTCATGCTTAGCTTCATACATCAAAACTACTCGTTTCCTGTAACGCTGCAAGAAATTGCCGATGTTGCGCATCTGAGCATCTCGGAGTGCACCCGATGTTTTAAAAAAACGGTTCATATGACCCCCTACGAGTACCTGATCAAGTACCGGATAAAGAAAAGCAGCGAATTATTAATATCAACGGACGACACCATAACCGAGATCGCCCGCAGGGTAGGCTTCAATCATGTCAATCATTTTATTCAGTCTTTTAAAAAGTACCACGAAAGAACACCCAAAGATTTTCGAAAGCATAGAGCTGAAATGAAACAGTCCAAAGTTTAACGTATATCCATTCAGTTTCATACTTTAACTGAGAGGACGATAGAGAAATCGGTAGTCTATCGTGAGGTCACGTATATGTCGGTTCTGAAGAAACGCAAGTGGATTTTATGGTTGTCAGCTTTAATCATGATCGTTGCAGTTCCAATAACAATTTTCATGCAAATTATCATTCATTCAAATGTACCAGAACTTGCGGATGGAAGCATTGAGCAGCGGTATGCGCAGAAAGGAAGCTATCATGTAAAGGTAGAAGAAGTTAAGAGAATGAGCGGGGAGGCTTTATTTAGACTATACTACCCGGCATTTCAAGAAGACGAATCCTATCCTATTATTTCATGGGGGAATGGAACAGATGCCACGCCAGATCGTTATGATGAGCTCTTAACTCATCTAGCTAGCTGGGGATTCATAGTAATAGATTCGTACAGCAAGACAACAGGAACAGGCAAAGAAATTGTGGAGGCTATTGATTATTTGAAAAATGAAAACGAACAAGCAAACAGCTTGTTTTATCAAAAAATACAAATGGAACATATTGGTGTAGCTGGACATTCACAAGGGGCTACAGGGGTCATTAATGCACATACCAACTATAAAAGTGGATCGTTGATTAAGACGGTTGTTTCCATCGCTCTCCCGGATTTGAAGCATTGTGATCCGGAAGATGTGTACGATACAGCACGTATTACCGTTCCTTTTCTCATTATGGGAGGTACACGAGATTTCATAATATCACCGGTATCAACGAATCAATTAGCCTTACATAATACTCATGCAAGCACGCCAGTTATGATGGGGATGGCGAAAGGTGCTGCTCATACAGCGATTGAAGGTAATGGTGGCAATCATCGGGGGTACTTGACGGCTTGGATGAGATATCGGCTGTTTGATGATCAGGAAGCCATGAAGGCATTTCATGGGGATTCTTCCGAGATGATGCATAATGCAAATTGGGTGGACGTTGAACAAGCTAATATGGATGATCATACATTCGTGAATCCATAACAATCATGTTCGGTTATATCCCTCGTGGGATTATGTTCGTGTAATTTATAGGACTTTCTCTCTGGCGGAGTGCTCTTTTGATTGTATAGACGAAAAGAATCATTTTTCCGGGAAGTTTGATGAAATGGGTATACGACCTCTGTTGAATATAATACGATCAGTCTTATTACGTAACAAGTTCGAATTTACGACAACGGAGGGAAACGCTTTGAAGTACATTAGGACGATTATGATGATAGTAGGCGGCATCTGCTTGTTGGGCATTGGCTGTACCGTTCAGAAACAAGAATCGGAGATCACCCTAAGCGAACTCAAACAATCCGATAACAATATTCGCGTACCACATAATGACCGACTGCATATGTCTACTGATCAGAGGTGGGTTGAGGAAGAAGGGCATCAGTCTGATCTGATTCGGCTTCAATGGACGGCGGAAAGGGCTAAACCTGCAATCGTGTGGCTCGACGAGAAGGGAATGAACAAAACGGCGATCATATCGCATGACAAGGCTAACAATCCTGATCAGCACGACCATAAGCATATCTCATTCGAGACGACGATGTCGCCAACGGGGGAATATCCGAACCAACTGTTTACCCGGTTTGAAATTCCTTACGATACTGACGTTAGCGAGATTCGTACGCATTCTTCCAACTTCAATGTAATGAACGGCATATTGCGAGTCGCAGGGGAAAAAGGGACTAACCGGGATATCCAGTTCAGTGTAGCCGGCAAGGAAAATGAGACGATAACGAGATGGGCCCTTCGGGCAGATAGTTCCGAAGAACCGGGGGACAATTCCGGAGCCGACATGCAGTTCGTTCGTTATGACGATGACGGCAACGTCGTTGATTCCCCGCTAACCATAAAGCGCAGCAGCGGTAATGTCGGTTTAGGTACGAATGACCCCGATACCAAGTTAGATGTAAACGGGGATATGCTTCGAATCCGGGACAAATTTACGCCTGCTTCATCCACAGTTGCCTGTAGTCAGGGTCAGATAGCATGGGACGACGATTATGTATATGTTTGCGTTACCGAAAACAAGTGGAAAAGAACAGAGCTCTCGTCCTGGTAACATTGGATAGGTGATAGGCGAAAAGGGGCAAGTGCGGGAAAGGGGTCTTGTCCTTTAACGGTATATGTTCAAGGATTGCCGCGGCACAAGAACATGGGCTAAAAAACCATAGTGGGAGTTTCGGCATAGCAAGCATCATCGATCCGGGTAGTTCAACAATCAAAGGAGAACTCCGCAAAATGTGTTATCCATGTTTAATTTTGTCATTTATCGCATCCCATTCACTCTTTCTTTTTTTTGAAGAAATCGAACTTGATCACATAATCAAAGAGAAAGGTGATTGCAACAGCTCCAAGTGGAATCATTGCGTATGCCCAAGGCGGATTATTTGGAGCTTCACCAGGGGGTGCATCAATTAAAATCTCAAAAAGAACAACACAGTAAATTACGGCCAATACAATACCTGTTACGTTCCTACCTTTTTTACGCATGGCTATTTTTCACCTTCCTTAACTTTAACAACCACTGAATATAAATCATCTTATTCTAGAAACGTTGAGAAGCGGGCCTTCCGGAACTTGAAGGTCTGGATAAGCTAAAGTGAACTGTCGAAGAAGGAGAGTCGGAAAGTCATTTTCAGCATCATTTTCCTGATGAGAAATCAGATGAAGCAGTGGTGGATTAGTCCGATGTTGGGTAGCAACGGGCTTTACCATTATAAGACAAAATGGTTTTTACGTTCAGAAGAGGGGACCGGAGAATCCGTTCAAACGTGCGATGACGCCGATTTGACCGACATGGTACGACTCATGCTCGAAAACATGATGGAAAATCCATCGCAGTGTCGGCGCCGAAGGCGGTTCCCAACCGTCTGAAAAACGAGGGAGCTGTATGGCTGGTTCATATTCATCGTAAACCATGGAATTGAGCTTGAACTCCGTTTGGTTCCGAATGTCGATATAGGCCTGTAAAATTTGCTGCGAGTGCTCCAAAGACTGCGGAAGTTGACATTTTCCCTTAGAACTAATCACGTTAATCCACTCGTCTTCGCTGCGCGCGATGTGCTCAACGATCCAGGCGATAGAGTTGGGATGATCGGGATGCGTTGCATACCACTGTTCTTCCGTCAATTGGTTTAAATAAGGGATCAGGATCTTCCTTACATCATTTCGATAAGGAAAAAAAGCAACTAGTTTCATAATTCCTCCGGTAGCAAGATAGAATAAGTATAAGTTGAATATCTATCATCATAGAGGTTCATTATAACTTAATATATGGACGGGAACAACGGAATCTCAAGTGAATGGGAGGAAATCGGTAGAAACTAGCTTAAAATCCCTTTGAAAGTTTGGAAGTGTTAAATTTGGAAAAGAGCCATTTGTCACAAAATTCATTTAATGCCGTTCAGTCAATTGTTTCTGCAATTAATCTCCATATGAATGATAAATATCCTTTAGTAGTTTCATTGGACGGAGGAAGTGGGGCAGGCAAATCTACACTTGCTGCTGGGGTAACCTCGCAGTTAGGTGCAGCAGTGATTCACTGCGATGACTTTTTTGATGCAACTGTCCCTGACAACGATTGGGATACATACTCATTGGAGCAAAAATGCCGTCGTTGTATTGACTGGCAACGTATGCTTAATGAAGCATTATTGCCTCTGTTAGAAGGTAGGAAAGCCCAATACTATCCTTATTACTTTTTATCTGGCAACAGCTTGGGATCGAACTTGGTGACGATTGAGCCTTCAAAGGTAATTATCCTTGATGGTATTTATAGCTCCCTCCTTGAACTACCCGATGTTAACCATCTTACAGTACTTGTGGATGTACCACCCGAAATTCGCCGTCATAGGCATGATATTAGGGAGGGTACCGACGATTTGGATTGGCATCTTCGATGGGACTCGGCTGAGGACTACTATTTTACAGTTCTGCGTCCACCGAAAACATTCGATATAATAGTGGTAAACAATGAATCTAATGTTATTTAGATTTTACTTATCTGAACTAATGGGAAACGATAGTTGAGGAAAACAGATGGAGCAGTTTGCCGGTTGGCAGCTGCTTCATTTTCATTACTCATAGTTCAATTATAATTGTTTTCTCAATCCTGTTTATACGTTGAAACTGTTAAACTGTAATTAAATTGAACGAATTGGGGAATTAGAGATGAGTAAAGGGAAAATCGTGTTTTTGAACGGAGTAACCAGTTCAGGAAAAACATCTATTGTAGACGCTATTCAATTAAAATCGAACGAGTTTTATTATGTTGTTGCAAACGATCTTTTTGAAAATACAATTGGCGATCACTATCTTCGAGAAGATTATTGGAAATATTTAAGTGATGCCATTATTATGATGTATCATACCGCCAAACTATTTTCTGACCATGGTAAAAATGTGCTTATCGATGGCATCTTGGTAGAAAGACCTGAGTTAAAGCCGCATTATGAAAAAGTTAAGGACATATTTGCTGGGTACCCCTTTTATATGGTTGAAGTGTTTTGTCCCTTGGAAATTTGTCGCCAAAGAAATATTGAACGTGGAGATAGAGCTGAAGATCAATCAGACTGGCAAGACAAATTGATGGCAAAAGATATACAGTACGACTGTACTGTCAACACACACGTAAATTCTTCAGAAGAATGTGCAGATTCGATTCTAAAATGTTTGCACGGTAGGTTCGAATATTAATCATGTTACGCTCACGGGAAACGAAAGTAAATAAAGAAAAGGCAGCTGGTCAGAGCGATCAGTTGCCTTTTTAGATTAGTACTCTGAAAGAAACAATACGAACCGAAATGTACTATTCTGTAGTTTATGTAGCCCCCTAAAAAGTCAAATAATAAACGACAGACGCATAAAGTTATGAAATTATTGCTCTCATCTGCAGGCGTTAATAACATAAAACAGTCACGACGCTCTAGTTGACATGCTTGGCAAGCCGTTGCCAACTCGAACGTACTGTGTATCCCCAACTCGATGTACGGACAACCCCTGGGTGGGTCCCGGTGTCAAAGCCTGGCAGCATCAAAACGGCCGGTCAAAGGGGGACAGTCCTTGGATAACCAAGGACTTTTGGCGTTAGGAGGCGACCATCTTCCGATATTCGTTCGCGCTTACGCCGGTATAGGATTTAAATCGCTTATAGAACCAGTCGATTTCCGTATAGCCCACCTCATACGCAATTTCGTAAACCTTGAGATCCGTTTGCTCCAGCAATATTTTCGCTCTTTCCATGCGCTGGATGAGCAAATATTCGTTAAAACTCATATTTTCATGGTTCTTGAACTTTTGACCAAGATAGGAGCGGTTGAAATGGAATTTGCTCGATAAGTCTTTCAGGGTAATATTTTCGTGAAGCATTTTTCCTACATATTCCTTCACTCTGTGGATCACGTCATCCTCAGTGCGGTGATGGTTCGCCTTTATAGCTGCTACGCTCTTCACCAGTTCCTCAGCCGGCAACGTGCTCGGCAAGTAATCACTGACCTGAAGCTGCAGCGCTTTTCGAATAACGGCAAATTTCATGGCATCCTCGATGACGATGATGGGCAATCGGCTTATCCTCCGGATCCGACCGCACAGTTCCAACCCTTCTTTAGGTTTGCCGTTCATGTTGATGACGGCCAGCGAATAGCCATTCTCCTCAATGAGATGCAGCGATGCGTCGCAATCATGTTCGCAGAAGTCCATGTTGATCCCGCATTTGCCCCAATCCTGCAGGCGAAGCATGTCGCTTTCGGAATAGCAACTCAGATTGATATATAGCATCTTAGATATGTTGACTCCCCCCCGTACATTTCCTTAAACGGAATATCATTCAAAATGATTACGCTTACATTATGTTGCCCCGATCCCGTTCTTTACAATGTGCTTTTCTTTGCATAGCTAGCCGTTCTTTACTTCTTTCATAGCTGGGTTATAAAGATCGGTGAACATGCCGCAGAACAAGCTGGCTATCTAGCGTTTCACAGGTTGAACATCCCGATTTCCCCAGGTTGTTGCATGGAAATGTAAGCGCTAAACTTTGGATGAATATGGACCAAACATCAATCGTTGAGGGGGATTAAAGATGCGTGTTCGCAAATTAATGGTTCTGTTATTAGGATTGGCGCTGCTGCTTGCAGCCTGCAGCGGAGGCTCAGGCAGCCCAAGCAGCGGCAACCAAGAAACCGTGGAATCGGAGACGAATAGCGGCACTGAAAACGAGACGTCGAAGGGAACGGACGAGACCGAAAACAGCGGCGAGGAAGAAGTCTACAGAACGCCGGATATGGATTTTGATTTAGGCGGCAAGACCATCAAAATCGTCTCTTGGTGGGATATGACGATTCCGGAGGATACCCCGGACAATATCGAGCGCAAGAAGAACCTTGAAGACCTGATGCAAAAGCATAATTTTAAAGTGGAGTACGTGGCGATCGATTATGGCGAGTACCAAGAGAAAGTTACCGCTTCCCTGATAGCCGGTGAGCCGATCGGCGATATCGTTCGACTTGGCAAAACCTATACGGTGCCTACCTTGGTTAAACAGGATCTGCTTTGGCCGATCGACGAATACACCCAGAACCCCATCGCCTTTAATCAAAAGGTTACGAAGGAATACTACACGTATAAAGGCAGGGGGTATGGGTTTACCGAAAACCAGGCAAATCTGGTTCAAGGCATCTTTTACAATCGTACACTTATGAACCAGCTTGGCTTAAAGCCGCTTCAAGAGTACGTGAACGAAGATAACTGGAACTGGGAAACATTCATCCAAGTGGCTAAGGAAGCCAACAAAGATACGAACAACGATGGCAAGCTGGACACTTGGGGGCTAGCAAACTCCTCTCTCATGGACCATGCCTTGTATTCCAACAATACGGGGCTGACCAAAGAAGATAAGCAAAATCTCGATGATCCTGCAACATTGGATGCACTTCAATTCATTTCTCGTATTGCTACCGAGAAAATAGCAAGACCTACCGAGGGCGGCGACTGGACGGAGCCAGGGCAATTTTTTCGTCAAGGCAATACATTAATGTACGCCGGTGCCCTCTATGAGATGAGCGGCTTGCAGACGGATATGCCGGATTACGACATCGGTTTCGTACCTTTTCCAAAAGGGCCGAACGCAACGGAATACCACTCTGCCGAAGCACTCTTCCAGGCGCTTACCATTCCGAAAGCAGTCGAAAATCCGGAACAGTTGCTGTATATCTGGGAGAAAATCAACGACATTGATTCCGTATACGATTATCCGGACCAAGGCTCGTACGAAACGATATTCTCGAATGAAGATGACTTGAACAACGCCAAGATGGTGGCGCCAAATATGATTATTCTTGACCACAATACATTCCCGAATTTGAAGTACTACGATTTCGTCGGGGAGCTGAATGAAGGGATATCCGTTTCCACCGTTGTTGAGAAGTATAAGTCAACGTTTCAAGCGGCCATCGACGAAGTATATGGTCCTTGACCTTGAATATTAGCCGAAGACCGATCGTCCCTGCGGAGCTCATTGCTGCGGCAGGGGCGATCATTGGATGGATTAACCGTGTGGGAGGGAGAGAAATTGAACACCAGGAACAAGCGTTTCGGCAGCGCCATACTTGTCATCGTCCTATTTTTTTTGTCTCTATGGGCCTTCTACCCTTCGAAATCGACAAACCAAGGCACCGTTCAAGCGACCGCCGACTTTGAAGCGATCACGGAAACGGAAGGGCAGGACGGGTACAGCCAGTATTTAGAAGCCCATGCATCGGCAAATCGTCCGGACCGCATTGTCCGCATCGAAGGCGAGTCTTTTGTATCAACCGCTGGGAAGGGATTCGAGATCGCGGAGAAATTACACCGTTCCGAAGGCAAATCCGTGATCACGCCAGAGACGGGTTCCATCTCCTGGAACGTGAACGTGGAAGAGCCAGGCTTATATCATGTCCGAATTCGCTATTATCCGATTGAAGGGAAGAGTTCGGCGATCGAAAGACAGTTCTCTATCAATGACGAGGTGCCTTTCAAAGGTGCGGATATCGTGCTATTCGACAGGGTATGGGGAAATCGGGACGAAGAAATCAGGCAGGATAACCGGGGAAACGATCTGCGGCCAAGGCAGGTCGAAAAGCCTTCATGGCAGCTTGCGCCGCTCTCCGATCGGTATGGCTATTATGATGAGCCGTATTCCTTTTATTTTGACAGGGGCAAGCAGAAGCTTACGCTAACGTCCTTGCGGGAGCCGATGGCCATTGATTATATCGAGCTCTACCAGGATCATGCCTTGAGAACGTACGAGGAGCTGGCGAATGAATATGAGTCCGAGGGCTTGGAACCGAGCCGGGATCAGTACATTCTGATCCAAGCGGAGGACGCCAAGCGGAAATCGTCGCCGACCTTGTATCCAACATCCGACAGATCCAGCCCGACCGTGGTGCCGTACGACGTTTCCAAAATCAGAGTCAACACCATCGGAGGCGTCAACTGGAAGCTGCCTGGGCAATGGATCGAATGGGAGTTCGAAGTGGAAGAAGACGGTTTATACCAAATCGCCTTAAAGCAAAAGCAGGACCAGCTCCGCGGCGTATTCGCCACCCGCAGCCTTATGATTGACGGGGAGTTTCCCTTTCAGGAAATGAAACGAATCCGCTTTCATTACGACCGCGATTGGCAGATGAATGTGCTGGGAGTGGAAGAGCCTTATCTATTCCATTTCACCAAAGGCACGCACCGGATCCGAATGATGGTGTCTCTTGGCGAGATTGCGCCTCTCTTGCAAACGATTGAATCCAGCGTGCTGGAACTGAATGAAATGTACCGGAAAATATTGATGATCACCTCCAATACGCCGGACCCGTTCCGCGATTATCAATTGGAGAAGCGGATTCCGGATATGGTGGAGGTGTTCGCCGAGCAGGCCGAAATCATTCAGAGCGTGGCCGATTACCTGGAAGAGGCTACGGGCGAGCGAAGCGACAAGGTAGCCGTCCTGCATTCGATGGTGCACCAGCTGAACGAGCTTGCCGATAATCCCGAAACCGTCGCGAAGCGCTTGGATACGTATAAAGTGAACGTAGGCGGTCTGGGAACCTGGATGCTGCAGATTAAAGAGCAGCCCATCTCGCTCGATTACCTTATCATTCACTCGCCGGACCGCAAGCTGCCCAAACCGGACGCGTCGTTTCTCGAGATAACGGGCCATGAGCTAGGCGCTTACGTGGCTTCATACACGGAAGACTATGACACGATCGGCAACGCCGGCGATGAAGAAGACGCCATTACCGTTTGGGTAACGACCGGACGCGATCAGGCCCAAGTACTGAAAGCATTGATCGACGACACGTTTACGCCTGAATCGGGCATTCCGGTGCATCTCCGGCTTGTTCCGGGAAATATCCTTCTGCCAGCTACGCTTGCCGGAGAGGGTCCGGATGTCGCCATGCAAATCGGCGAGGATGTGCCGGTCAACTACGCGATGAGGGGCGCTGCTGCCGATTTGACGAAATTCAATGATTTCGAGCAGGTGGCCACCCGGTTCCGCGATAGCGGGCTGGAGCCTTACAAATATAACGGCGGGGTGTACGCCTTGCCTGAGCAGCAAACCTTCCCGATGTTGTTCTATCGGAAAGATATTTTGGAGGAACTTGGTTTAAAGCCGCCCGCTACCTGGCAAGAAATCTATGACATGATATCCGTGCTTCAGAAGCACAACATGGAATTTTATTTGCCGCTGGAAGCCACCAATGCAAGCCTGGTCCCGAATGCGACGTTCGCGATGCTGCTGTACCAGAACGGCGGGCAGTTCTACCGCGATAACGATACGAAGAGCGCGCTCGATTCCGACATCTCCATGGAAGCCTTCAAGAAGTGGACGCAGTTCTATACCAGCTACAAGTTCCCGCTTCAAGCGGATTTTCCGAACCGTTTCCGGACCGGAGAGATGCCGATCGGGATTGCGGATTACACGACGTACAACATGCTGACGGTTATGGCCCCCGAGATTAAGGGACTGTGGGATTTCACGATCGTGCCGGGCACTGAACGCGGGGACGGCACCGTAAACCACGAGGTTGCCAGCCATACGACCGCCGTCATGCTGCTTCAGAATTCGAAGAGCAAAGAGGCCGCTTGGGAATTTCTGAAGTGGTGGACCGGCAAGGATACGCAAATTGCGTATGGACGAGAGATGGAAGGCTTGATGGGTGAGGCGGCCCGCTATCCGACGGCCAACATCGAAGCGCTGGAGGAGCTGCCATGGCCGGTGAAGGATTACCGAAATTTGAATAACCAATGGAGATGGGTGCGAGGAATTCCGCAAGTGCCAGGAGGATATTTCACGGGCAGGCATTTGGACAATGCGTTTAGAAAAGTAGTGAATGCCAGCGAAAATCCGCGAGAAGCCTTGTCCGATTATATTTTGTACATTAACGATGAAATCGAGATCAAGCGGAAGGAGTTCAATTTGCCATATTAACAGGGGAGGTGCGGTAGACGATGCAAGGAGAACCAGGAATTCAAACCGTGAAGAGCCCCAAATCGAATGTGCAGAGGAACAGCCGTTGGGTTTCCTTCATGAGTGAGTTGAAACGCAGCAAGCACTACTATTTGCTGATGTGTCCGTATATGATTATTTTCTTTCTGTTTACGGTCATTCCGGTGGTCTTTTCCTTTGCCCTAAGCTTCTTTTACTTTAACATGCTGGAATTTCCGAGGTTCGTCGGTTGGCAAAACTATTCGAGACTATTTCTGAATGACGATATCTTTATGATCGCCTTGAAAAACACCTTGATGTTTGCAGTCGTAACCGGTCCTGTCAGTTATATCGCCTGCTTTGTATTCGCATGGATCATCAATGAACTGTCGCCCAAAGTGCGGGCGTTCATGACGCTGGTCTTTTATGCGCCTTCCATATCGGGAAACGTTTATTTCATTTGGCTCATCATCTTTTCCGGTGACAGCTACGGGTATTTAAACGGATTTCTTATGAAAGCCGGTTTTATCTTGGAACCGATTCAATGGCTTCTGAATGAAAACTATATTCTATGGATCGTGATTATCGTACAGCTTTGGCTCAGCCTGGGCACCAGCTTTCTGGCTTTTATCGCCGGTCTGCAAACGATCGACAAGTCGTTGATCGAAGCCGGGGCGATGGACGGCATTAAAAATCGATGGCAGGAGCTCTGGTATATTACGCTGCCGTCCATGAGGCCGCAGCTGATGTTCGGGGCCGTCATGCAGATTACAACCGCATTCGCGGTCGCGGATATCTCCATCGCGCTAGCCGGGTTTCCGAGCGTTAACTATGCGGCGCACACGATCGTAACCCATCTGATGGATTTCGGCACGATCCGCTTTGAACTCGGCTACGCATCAGCCATTGCGACGTTCCTGTTCCTGCTGATGGTAGGGACCAACAAGTTAACGCAAAAAATGTTGAGAAAGATAGGTGAGTAACGTTGGCTGCGAAAATGATTCGATATTTCCGGCTGCCGAGAACGCTGAACCGTTCTTTGCCCGTTAGCATTTTGCTGTTTGCGCTGCTCGCCTTGTTCGGAGCCTTCATGGCATTGCCCTTGATTTACGCGGTGAACAACGCATTCAAGCCGCTGGACGAATTGTTCATTTTCCCTCCGCGGTTTTTCGTAAACAATCCGACGATGGATAATTTCCTGGACTTGATGGTGTTAATGGGGAATTCCTGGGTACCCTTATCGCGCTATTTCGCAAACACGCTATTGATCACCATCATTGGAACGGCCGGACATATCCTGCTGGCGTCCGCGGCAGCCTATCCGCTGGCCAAATACCGGTTTCCTGGCTCGAAAGCGCTGTTCTCCATCGTGGTGCTCGCCCTGATGTTTTCGCCCCATGTAACGGCGATCCCGAACTATATGGTCATGTCTTGGCTGGGGTGGATCAATACGCATGCCTCCATCATCGTGCCTTCCTTGGCTTTTCCGCTCGGGCTGTTCCTGATGAAGCAGTTTATGGAGCAAATTCCCGACGCGCTGCTCGAGGCGGCCAAAATTGACGGGGCCAGCGAGTATCGGATTTACTGGTCCATTGTGATGCCGAACGTGAAGCCTGCCTGGCTGACGCTTATGATTTTGCAATTTCCCGCGCTTTGGGGCAGCGATGGCGGCAGCTTTATATACAGCGAGCATCTGAAGACGTTACACTTCGCGCTGGGACAGATCACGGAAGGCGGAATCGCAAGAGCCGGCGTCGGCGCGGCCGTTGCTTTGCTCCTGATGATCGTTCCCATCACGCTCTTTATCATCTCCCAGAGCAGCGTCATGCAGACGATGGCCACTTCAGGGATGAAGGATTAGAAAGGAGGCATGACCAGATTGATCAACAGCTTGCGCAAACTGAAAACGCCTCTCCTCATCTTGATCTGCTGCTTATTGGGGGTTGGCGCAGGAACGGGGAACGTAAGCGCCGAGAGCGCCGCGGACTCCTACAATTATTCCTATTGGGGCGATGCCGTCGCAGCGCCGGCCGCTTATGTGGCGACCGAATGGATCAGCGGCTCGGACCTGGGGACGGGAGCTTTCCAAGAGCCCAGCGATCTCCACGTCGCCGCCGACAATCGCGTATACGTACTGGATTCAGGCAACAATCGGATCGTTGTGCTGGACCATGATCTAAAGCTGGTAACCACCGTGGATTCCTTCACGAGAGAGGGCAAGCCGGATACATTCCTTCAACCGCAAGGGATTTTCGTGACGGATGACGGCGATGTGCTTGTAGCGGACACGGGTAACAAGCGGGTGGTTCACTTAGATGCGGATTTTCAGCTGGTCAAGATCATCGATTCGCCGGAGTCGGAACTATTGCAGGATTCGTTTAAATTCGAACCCGTGCGGGTCGTAATGGACCATGCACAGCGAATTTATGTCATGGCTGGCGGCGTGTTTGACGGGTTCATGGAATTCAACGCCGAAGGGGCGTTTACTACTTTCATTGGCGCGAATCGCGTTTATATCGATCCGATCGAATATTTCTGGAAGCAGATCTCGACTAAAGCGCAGCGCAGCCAGATGGTCATGTTTACGCCTACGGAGTTTACGAATCTGGATATGGACTCGGAAGGATTTATCTATGCCACTAACGGAGACCAGTGGGGGAACAACATTAAGAAGCTTAACGCGCAAGGCAGTGACATTTTACGAAGAACAGGGTATTCCGACCCGCAGGGCGACATTCTTTACATCAGCAGCGAAGGTCCTTCTAAGCTGATCGATATCGATGTTACAAACAGCGAGATATACTCCGTTCTCGATGGCAAGCGAGGGCGGGTGTTCACTTACAACGGGGACGGTCATCTGATGTACGTATTCGGCGGGCTGGGGAACCAATTGGGCCAGTTTCATACGCCGGCCGCCATCGATCGAATCGGCGAGGATTTTCTTGTGCTGGATAAAGCGCTGGGCGAAATCACCGTCTTCCGAACGACCGAGTACGGGCGAACGCTGAATGAAGCAGTCAAAAGCTATTACCGTGGCGAGGAAGAAACCGCTTTTGCGTTGTTTAATCGAACGATCGCCATGAATGCCAATCTGGATTTTGCCTATGCGGGGATCGGTAAAGCCTTGCTTCGTCAAGGCGATTATAAGGACGCCATGAAGCATTTTAAACGCAGTTTGGATCAGAAAAACTATTCCAAAGCATTCCTGCTATATCGAAAAGAAGTCATGAGAGAGCATTTTCCGTTGATCATGACCGTGCTGTTCTTAGCCGGAATCAGTATTTTTGCCGCGGCAAGGCTTCGGAAAGTGAAGGAACGAAGAAAGGGGGCTTCCGCATGAGCAGGGATTGGATTCGATTCCCCCTAAATCTCATGGTTCATCCCTTTGAAGGCTATTGGGACCTGAAATACGATCGCAACCGAAAATTCACGTTGATCATTTCATTTTGCGTATTGTTTCTGGTGGCCGTTACGAACATTTTGGGGAGCCAGTACAGCGGTTTTCTAGTCCATGTGTACAATCCGGAGACCATGAACAGCTTCATGGAAATCGTGTATGTGATCGTGCCGGTATTGTTCTGGTGCGTGGCCAACTGGTCGCTTACGACCTTGATGGACGGAGAAGGCAAATTCGTCGAAATTTTCACGTCGACCTGCTTTGCGCTTATGCCGCTCGTGATCATTCAATTTCCATGGATTTGGCTCAGCAATCTCGTTTCGCTGCAAGAGACCGCCTTCTATTATTTTTCCAACTCCGTTGCGGTTCTTTGGTTCGTATATCTGCTGTTTATCGGCAATATGACCGTACATCAGTTTTCCCCGTCCAAAACGATCGGAATTATGATGCTGACCCTGGTCGCCATGGGGTTCATGGCTTTTATCAGTTTGCTGTTTTTCAGCTTGGTCCAACAGATCGTGGCCTTTATATCCGTCATCTATCAAGAATTCGTCATGAGAACTTAAGGAGGAGGAAAAATGGGCAATTTCGCTAGATATATGCTGCTTGCTGCCAGTGTACTGACAGCGCTGATCATGGCCGGATGCACGGATAAAGGACCCGATGAGGCAGCTGGCGATCAAGTCAACAGGCTCACCGAAACGTTTAAACCCGATTCAACCCTTAAGGCGTCGTTCGCCAATCCAAGAGTCCAAGGCATGAAAGGCATCGCCGAGAACGATCAACTGCAGCTGCTAGCGGACGATCAGACGGGGGCGATCGCCGTCGTGCATAAAGCGAGCGGGGAAGTTTGGCACAGCAATCCTCCCGGGCGTGAGTCGGATCCGCTGGCTGCAGGCGTGAACAAGAGTTTGTTGTCCTCTCAGTTGAAGCTTGATTTTTATAATAGTTTCGGACAAATAAACTCCGTCAATTCGCACGCCGATAGCGTGGCTTATAAACAAATCGGCATGGAGGAAATCGCAAATGGCGTTCGCGTAAACTACCGGTTCGGCTCGGACAAGAAAACAATCGACGACATGCCCAAGAAGATCAGCAAGTCGCGCTTTGAGCAGAACCTGTTAAGCAAGCTGGACAGCACGGGCCAGCGAACGCTGAAAATCGCGTACACCGAGGATGCGGAACAGGGGATGTATGTCCGGTCCGACGGCGCGCTTAAAGGCCTTCAACTGGAGCGGGCGCTTAAAGCCTTTGAGGATGCCGGGTATACCGAAGAAGATTTGCTGGTCGACATTGAGGAAAACCATTTGGATCAGACCAAGCCTGAACCGCGGGTATTTCATGCTTCGGTTGAATACACGCTGGACGGCGACAGTCTGCTCGCCAAGATCCCGGTTTCCAGCATCGATTTCCCGGCTGAATATCCGGTGAACACCATATCGTTCCTGAGTTTCTTCGGTGCCGGGGGAACGGAAGAAAAAGGCTCGATCTTCATTCCGGACGGATCGGGGGCGCTGATCCATTTTAATAACGGCAAGACCCGGTATCCAGCCTACCAACAAAACGTTTACGGAACGGACCGAACCGTGAGCCGCATCGAAACGGCAGAAATCAGCCAGGAAATCAGGCTGCCGGTGTTCGGAATCATCCGTCAAGCCGGGGCATTTATCGGCATCATCGAGGAAGGGGCTCCGGCCGCGACAATCAATGCCGACGTTAGCGGCAGACTGAACAGCTATAACTACGTTTACCCGACGTTCACGGTGATCAACAAAGGCGACTTAAGCCTGGATGCGAACGGCCAGCAGCGCTCGCTTCCGAAATTTCAGGAAGCTCCGATGCGAAGCGATTTTACGGTCCGATATGCCTTCGTGGGCAAGCAGTCGGCTTCCTATCAAGGACTTGCTGCCTATTACAGGAAATATTTGGAGCAGCATGGCGGTCTTCCCGCAATTGCCGAGAGGAACGGGGAGAATATGCCGTTCTATCTGGAGCTCGTAGGTAGCATTTATAAGAAAAAGCATTTTGCAGGAATTCCCTATCGGGCGCTGGAGCCGCTCACGACCTTTGAACAAGCGCAAAGTATTCTGACAGACATGAGCCAGCGTGGAATCCATGACATCAAATTGAAATATAGCGGCTGGTTCAACAAGGGGCTGGCTCATGAGGTGCCTGGCAGCGTCTCCGTTGACCAGCAGGTAGGGGGAGAGAAGGGACTTCGGCGTCTGTTATCCTATGCAAACGAGAATGGGGTAACGCTATATCCGGATGTCGCCATCCTTACCGCATTGTCCGGTTCCGGGTTCAACGAAACGAAGGAGGCGGCCAGAACGCTCCGAGGCGTCCCCGCAGAGCTCTATTCATTCAATCCGGCATTGAATCGCCGGGATCGGACCGGTTCGCCGACCTATGTCATATCGCCGCGGTTTATAGGTAGTTACACGGAAGCTTTCTTAAAGGACTATGGCAAATACGGCGCAAATGCCGTTTCGCTGAGTGATCTGGCCGCCGAGCTCGATAGCGATTTTCGCAAGGACCGCCAAATTGACCGAACGGAGTCCGAGCAGCTGTCTCAGGATGCGCTGAACAAGATTGAAGATGCCAATCTTCAGGTCATGGCTGACGGAGGAAATGCTTATGCGCTGCCTTTCTTAACCGATATCACCCACGCGCCCATGGCAAGCAGCAGGTTTAAAATCGAGGACGCGGAAATCCCGTTCTATCAAATGGTCGTCCGCGGTTATATCGATTACACAGGCTCACCCTACAATCTGACTGCGTATACCGATCCCAAACCGTATATATTGAAGTGTTTGGAGTACGGTTCCAGCGTGTACTTCCAATGGATCTATGAACCGAATCACAACATAAAGGACACAGCGCATAACGACTTGTTCTCCGCCAATTACGAGATATGGATCGATGAAGCCGCCCGTATCTATGAGGAAGTGAATGCTTTTCTGAAAAAGGTTCGCCATGATCGGATCATCGGACATGACGAATTGGGTGACGGCGTATTCAAGACGATATATGAGAGCGGCGTTTATGTCATCGTGAATTATAATCATGTACCGGTGACGATTGACGATCTAACCATTGAAGCCGAAAGCTATGTGACAGGTGGTGAAGCGCCGTGAAATTCATAACCCAGCGATTGGATGGAAAGCAAAGGAGCTATGGGAAACAGAAGGCTTTATGGGGCATTGCTTATGTTATGCCTTGGCTTCTCGGCTTTATATTTTTCTTCCTGATCCCTTTGCTGACTTCCCTGATCTACAGTTTTAGCACTGTAACCGCGAATTCCGAAGGAATCGGCATTACCCTAATGGGGATGAAAAATTATGTGACCGCCTTTACGGTCAACACCAGCTTTAATCGAATGCTGACCGAAGCGATTGTTAATATGGTGGTAAACGTGCCCCTGATCGTTATTTTCAGCCTCTTTCTGGCTGTTGTCCTGAATCAGAAATTCCTTGGCCGTTCCTTTGCCAGATCGATATTCTTCCTGCCTGTCATTCTTGCTTCCGGGGTCATACTGACCCTGGAAAGCAGCAGCCTCGTCCAGGCGATCAATGATCAGAATGCCGGTTCCGGAGGGCTGATCAACGCTTTGGGAAGCTTTGAGCTCGAGCGATTAATGCTTCAAGCCGGCGTAAGCGAGACCATCGTAAACTATTTAACGGGAGCCGTGGATCGTATTTATGATATTGTAAGCCAATCCGGCGTACAGATTCTCATATTCCTGGCTGGCATCCAGACGATATCTCCCCAGCTGTATGAAGCGTCCAAGATGGAAGGGGCAACGGGTTACGAAGCCTTCTGGAAAATCACGTTTCCGATGGTTAGCCCGCTAATCCTGGTCAATATGATTTATACGATTATCGACTCGTTCTCCCGAAATGAGCTGACAGAGTTAATCCGTACCACGGGCTTCGTTCAGTTCGATTTCGGCCTTAGCTCAGCGATGGCCTGGATTTATTTCTTAGCCATTACTATCATCCTATTAATCAGCGCATATTTGGTATCCAGAAAAGTCTTTTACCATGAATAGAAGAAGGTGAATGCAATGCCGGTATCTCGGTGGCTATCGCTCGAACATTGGAAACGATGGCTCTGGTCTTTCATACGTTTAACATTGATCGCAGGCCTGTCCTTTGTTATTCTGTATCCGATTCTGCAAAAAATCTCGACGGCCGTCAAAGACAAGGCCGATCTTTATTCACCGGTCGTCGTATGGATTCCGGAAAATTTTACGATGAGCAATTTCCTTGATGCCATCCGCATTATGGATTACTGGGAAACGCTCTTCAACACGTTTGCGCTGTCGGCGACGACGACGGTCTTGACAGCCGCTTCTTGCGCGCTTGCGGGATACGGCTTTGCCCGTTTGAAGTTCAAAGGCAGCCAATTTATGTTCGCTTGCGTTATCCTGACGATACTGGTGCCCCCAACCACGATTCTCATTCCTATATACTTGAATCTGAAAGATTTTACGCTGATGGGCTTGATCCCGCTCATAACCGGGAAATCCGTCAATCTGTTAAACAGCTATTGGCCGTTCATTCTGACTTCGCTGACGGCCAATTCCCTCAAAGCCGGTTTGTACATTTTTATATTCCGACAATTTTTCCGCGGCATTCCGAAAGAAGTGGAAGAGGCCGCTTATATCGACGGCGCGGGCGTCGGAACCACCTTTACCCGCATCATGATGCCGAACGCGATTCCTGCCGTCATTACCACGACGTTGTTCTCCTTCGTCTGGCAATGGAACGACAGCTTCTACACGACGACGTATCTGACTTCAAGCAAGGTCATGTCCACCCAGCTTTCATCGCTGCCGTACAATCTGTCCATTATGCTGGGCGGGGATCCTTCGAAGGCAGACCCTTTTTATTTGAGTATGGTGCAGGATACCGGCATCTTGCTGGCCATCCTTCCGTTGATCGTCATTTATTTGTTCGTCCAGCGATACTTCGTGGAAAGTATCGAGCGTACCGGTATCGTAGGCTAACATTTCAAGATGAAAACCGCCACCCCGAATCTAGGGGATGGCGGTTTTTGCTTGCATGCAGCAACAAGTAAATAACGGGATGGAAAGTAAAAAAATGTTTATTGTGGGCCGGGGCCTTTAAAGTATAATAATACAATTAATCGATAGGAAAGGGTGTTATCTGTTGCTGATCATCGTAAAGAACTTATCCAAGGTCATGCTAAGCGCTTTACTGTTTGGTTCAACACTGGCGTCTTGTCACCAAAGCAGCGGTATCGACCACAATCGGGGGCCGGAAACACGCGGGGAGGGCGTATACAACGATAAGTCATTAAGCGCTTATCATCCGCCGATCGAAGTCACGCTTGTTAGAGAAATCGGCGACGGCTTGGAAGATATTCTGAAGGCATTGCCTGATGAAACGCTGGAGGACAATCGCTGGAGTCAGTTGTACGAACAAGTTCTTGGCATTCAAATCAAATACAAATGGGCTGTGAGAAGCGAACAATACCACAAAAAGCTGGATATTATGCTGGCTTCAGGGGACATTCCGGATATCGTCAAGGTCAATGCCCAGCAGCTCAGGCAATTAAGTCATGCCGGTCTGATCCAGGATCTGACGCAGGCTTATGAGGAATATGCTTCAGCGTTGACTCGGCAAGTTCATCGTCAGGAAGGGAGCGGCACCCTGGAATCCGGCATAATCGGTGACAAGCTGATGGGCATACCAGAGACCGATTCCTCTATCGAAAAGGCGATGTTTCTGTGGATTCGAACGGATTGGCTGGACCGATTGGAGCTGTTGCCTCCGCAAACGATGGATGATGTCCTGGCAATTTCGAAAGCGTTTACAGAACAGGATCCCGACGGAAATGGCCAACAGGACACCTATGGAATAGCGGCTACCCAATATTTGTGGGACCCCGTCATGGGTTTAACCGGATTCATGGCCGGTTATGGAGCTTACCCGAACATATGGCTTGAAGACGAGAGCGGCAAACTCGTATACGGAGGCATTCAGCCCGAAGTGAAACAGGCGCTCAAAGCGCTTCAGGATATGTATCGCAACCATGAAATCGAGAGTGAATTCATTTTTAAAAACGGAAGCAAAGCCAAACAGCTCATAGCCGATGGGAAGATCGGAATGGCCTATGGAGAGCAATGGGGAGCGTTCTTGTTTCAATCCAGCCGAAGCGGCGATCCGGATGCAGAGTGGCAGGCTTTTCCCATTGTTACTGACTCCGGCAAGGCGCCAATGGTTCCGCTTAAATTCACCACAAGTTCTTTTTACGCCGTAAGAAAGGATTTTGCTCACCCGGAAGCGATTCTGAAAATGTTCAATTTGCATCTTGAAAAAAATTGGGGCAAAACGGCCGAGTACGGGACTTACTACAACGATTCCTCGCCCGTGTGGGGTCTATCTCCCGTGACTCCTTTCCCTGCTGATAAAAACCTCAAAGCCTACCGGCAAATCGCCGAAGCGCGTCAACAAGGATTGACGTCACAGTTACAAGGTGAGTCCGGATTCATTCAAGACCGAATCGCTCGATATATGGATAAGAAAGAAGACAGCGAATCCGGCTGGGGATGGGAAAAAATCTACGGGTCATCCGGTGCGATGAGTATCCTGGACCAATACGAGAAAAACGATCAGTTGTTATTCGATGCATTTGCCGGCGCTCCGACCGAAACCTTGATCGAAAGAAGAAACATTCTGGACAATCTTCAGCATGATTACTTCGTTAATATCATCCTCGGCGAACCCGTCGACCAATTCGACCGGTTTGTCGAGGAATGGTATCGGCTTGGCGGCGCGGACATTACGGCAGAAGTGAATCAATGGCATGAGGACAAGAAAAGGCCGTCCATAGAACCATGAGCCCCGCAAGCATGATTGGCTTCAAAGGCTATCAGGCGGCTAATCATCAAGCATATTCACACGCATCGGAGGAGTTTAATTGCTTAAGTTACCCGTGAATTCCATTCGAAATACCATCTTTATTCGATTGGTTGCTACCTATCTATTCGTTATTCTTCCGCTTATCATTCTCGGTGTTTATCTGTATAACTGGAGTTACCAATACGCTAGCCAGGAAATATCCAAAAATTCGCAAGCGCAGCTTTCGGCTTACCTGGACGGGTTGAACCGGGAAATCGAATGGTTGGAAATTCAGCAATACGATATTTTGCAGGACGGGGAACTCAACAAAATGGCGCTGACATGGGAGATGATGAGCACGGTCGATAGAAAAGCAAGCCTCCATTATTTGCTGCCTCGACTGGTCTCCATCAAAAACAGCAGTGTCTACATAAAAGACGTATTCGTTCATATTCGCGGCATGGATAAAACGATTTCAGCCATGACCGGGATGAACCCATTCGACTCGATACGGTATAACAATGTCCAAGTAGGAAAGGCGCACGGCAATGCGAGACTCTTGCAGATCGACGATACGCTCCATCTTGTAGCGGCTAAATACGGAGCTAGAAAAGGGGAAGAGCCGTTCCTGATCGTTCAGATCGAACTGGATCCGAGCAAACTCAGGGAATCCCTGATGCAAATCAGCGTATATCCGGAAAGCGGGGCTTTTATCGTCTCCGAGCCGTCCGGATTTGCTCTGGCCAGCCATGAGGAGGCGGATCGTTTAATGGGAGGGGCCATGCAGGCCATCCCAAATGCGAATCGCCAACTGATAACGATCGGTACAGGCAGGTATCTGATCGATAAGGCGTATTCCGATAAGCTGAAATTATCCGTGTTCACCTACTTGCCTACCGAGGTGGTGAAGCGGCCGCTAAGTAAATTTTATGTCTGGGCCTGGCTGTTTGCAGGCACGACGCTCTTAGCCATCGCCATCTATGCCGTATCGACATACAAGCTGGTTCATAAACCGCTGCTCCTGCTTGTCCAAAGTTTCAGGAAAATGGAAGATGGCATGTTTAATATCCGGATCAGGCACGGACAAAGGGATGAGTTCGGCTATTTATACGATCGATTCAATCATATGCTTATCAAGCTGCAGCATTTGATTGATCAGGATTTCAGGCATAAGCTCATGATGCAAAGGGCGGAGCTGAAACAGCTCCAATCCCAGATCAATCCCCACTTTTTATATAATAGCTTCTTCATCTTGAGTTCCCTGGCCAAAACGGGGGATGTCGCGCAAATCGAGTTGTTCACGAACATGCTTGGAGAGTATTTTCGATTCATTACCCGCAATGATGCGGACAACGTTCCATTGCTGGAAGAGACGAGGCATTCCCGCATTTATACCGAGATTCAAAAGCTCAGATTCTCAAGGCGGATCCGCGTTCAATTCGGGGAGCTGCCGAAGGAAATGGAGACCATCAAGGTGCCGCGATTGATCATTCAGCCTATTATCGAAAACGCCTATGAGCACAGTCTCGAAAAAATGCAGGATGAAGGTTTGCTGCATGTAGCGTTTCATTTGGATAAAGACGAAGCCTCCATCGTGATTGAAGAAAATGGGAACGGGCTGACGGATAACGAAATCGAAGAGCTAAACAGGCGGCTTGAACGGACGTCCGAATCCGCTGAATCCCCTGAAGTGACGGGCCTTATCAACATCCATCGGCGAATTGCCTTAACGTACGGGGAAAGCAGCGGATTAGTTCTTTCAAGAAGTCCATTGAATGGATTGCGGGTCCAGATTCGAATCAGGCTGACGGAGGGGAATGGACATGTATAGATTGCTGGTCGTCGACGATGAAGAGATTATTACGAACAGTTTGTTCGAAGTATTTCATCAATGGATGCCCGAAAAGCTTGATGTTTGCCGGGCCTACTCCGGCAAGGAAGCGCTGAATTGGATGTCGCGCACGAGAATCGACATCGTTCTGACGGACATACGCATGCCGGGCATGAGCGGATTGGAATTGACGGAGAGCATCCGCGCTCTTTGGCCAAGGTGCAGAATTATCTTTCTGACCGGGTACAGTAATTTCGATTACGCTTATCAAGCGATCCAGATGCCCAATATTCGCTATTTGTTGAAGACGGAAGGTTTCGATAAGGTCATGGAGGTCGTGAAGGAAGTTATCCATGAAATCGAGAGCGGCAACCGCATGAAAGAATGCCTCAAGCAATCTCGCATGCAGATCGAAGCGCTGGAGTGGATGGAGCAGGGGGAGTACTTCCGGCAATTCGTAGCGGACAGCAGCTTGCTTGGAGCGGATAACGAAGCGATGATTGACGATTTCCAAACCTTGAACATTGGGCTGGATCCGAAACTTCCTGTACTGTTAGCTCTTGGCCGCGTAGCGTATTCAGCAGGCAAAGCATATGCAGAAAAGAAAAATGGCCATCGATCGGTAAGATGGATATGGAATTCTTTTATGGAGGAGCATGTCCGCAGCATCGGCGTCGTGGACAAACACGGGGATTTATTATGGTTGCTCCAGCCTCGGTCCGAGAACCCGACCGGGGATCGTCTGGTTCTTTATTTGGAGGGTACGCTTGAACTCATCCAGGAAGCCTGCCTTGATTCTCTTGAACTTACCGTATCATTCACCATAAGCGGCTTCCCGTGCCGGTGGGAGGATGTGACACCACAGTATGA
Source organism: Bacillus sp. FSL K6-6540 (assembly GCF_038007545.1). Classification (NCBI taxonomy): domain Bacteria; kingdom Bacillati; phylum Bacillota; class Bacilli; order Caryophanales; family Bacillaceae; genus Bacillus; species Bacillus sp. FSL K6-6540. The sequence continues at coordinate 3,832,422 of NZ_JBBOXH010000001.1, read as the reverse complement.
AAGGCTGCGAAGGCTGCAGCAGCTAAAGATGGGCGACGGATTTCCGATGATTCTGAAGGATCAAACCGACTCTGACAAATCGCCGTACTGCAAGGAAGGAGTGGAGGCGAGTCATAAGGCGGACATCTTGGAAGCACATTTGGAGGCCGGAAGGGAAAATGAATTTATGGAAGAATTGGAGCAGATGTCGGAAATCGTGCTGACCGTGGACGATCTTCATCAGCACGCTGCCCAAGCTTATTATTCTATCGCGCTGGTGCTGTATGCGAAGCTGACCCGGCTAGGTCTTCAGGATCCTACCGGTGAACGGGGAAAGCTGCTGGACTTGGAAGGCCATGATTCCATGAAGGAAGCTTTTCGGTATTTGAGGCGAACGGCCGAAGACATCTTCGCTTTCAAACGAATGGATGAACGAGGCAAAACGGCGCATGTCATTGATCGGGTATGTCAATATATCGAGGAGCATTTGGATCAGGACGTGACCCTTGTGCATCTTGCAGAACGCTATTATTTCAATCCGTCCTATCTATCGCGCTTGTTTAAGCAAGAACGGGGAATCAACATCTCCGAATATATCGAAAAATGCCGAATCCGAAGAGCCAAGGAGCTGCTTAAGGAAGGGGATTTGAAGGTAAGGGACGTGGCTCCTCTTGTCGGATACGATGCAGCCCATTCCTTCACCCGCTTCTTCAAAAAGGCGACGGGGTTAACGCCTCAGGAGTACCGGGACAATCTCGTGAATTAGGCCGGCCACCTACCATTAGTCCGGTGTTTTCAGATGGAATGTCGGGTTGTTGCCTTGCTTAGCAAGAGGTACACTTTTTACGACCACTTCCGAAATGTCGACCCGTAATGGGAATGACAGGTCGCCAAGTAACGATGGAGGAGGGCGTGTTCAGGGATGAAGCCCGTAAAGCCGTTACTGGTCATATCTACCGTATTCGCGTTCGTTTGCATAATGTTTGTCTTTGCAAACTTTGCGAATCGTGGCCAAGACGATCCAAAACTGTTAAACCAGGAGTTGAGTGACAAGATGAGTGATGAAATCAAAGCAGGCAAGGCGGGAACTGAAATGATGGACCAGGGCAGCAGCGGCATGGATACGATTCGGGATGCGGACAGCACCCGCAGCGAGCCGTACGCGGTCGCGATCGGCAAGATTCCTCCGAATGGGAATCCGGTCGTCTCGCATAAATTCGGCGCGGATCCCTATGCGCTGGCAGTAGACGGACGTGTATATTTATATAACACGTATGACGCACTAGAGTATGACGGTGACGGGAACGTCAAGGACAACAGCTACAGCACGATCAACAAGCTGTCCGTCATCTCTTCTTCGGATTTGGTCAATTGGACCGATCACGGCGCAATCCAGGTTGCAGGACCGACCGGCGCTGCCGCATGGGCAACGCAATCATGGGCACCAGCGGCCGCGCACAAGGTGATTCACGGGGAAGATCGATTCTTCCTCTATTTTGCCAACAATGCCAGCAGCATCGGTGTACTGACGAGCGACAGCCCCGTTGGCCCGTGGATAGATCCTATAGGAAAGCCGCTGATCACAAGAAACACGCCTGGCGTGGAAGGAGTCACGTGGTTGTTTGATCCCGCCGTGCTCGTTGACGATGACGGGAAAGCCTATATCTACTTTGGCGGCGGCGTTCCGGAAGGCAAAGCCGAAATGCCGGATACGGCTCGCGTCATGCAGCTTGGCGAAGATATGGTCAGCGTGCTTGGAGAAGCCGTCACGATTCCAGCTCCTTATATGTTCGAGGATTCAGGAATCAACAAGTTTGGTGGAAAGTATTACTATACGTACTGTTCCAATTTCTCCGGAGGAACGCGGCCGGAGAACAGTCCTCCTCCAGGCGAGATCGCTTATATGGTCAGCGAGCATCCGATGGGACCCTGGATTTATAAAGGGACTATTTTGAAAAATCCAGGGCATTTCTTCGGGGTCGGAGGGAATAATCATCACGTCATTTTTCAACTCCGACAAAACTGGTATATTGCCTATCACGCCCAAACGCTGTCGAAGTCCATGGGGGTTCCCAAAGGCTATCGCTCAACCCATCTGAACCGGGTTTATTTCGAGCCGGACGGTACCATCAGGGAGATTGTAGCTGACATGGAAGGCGTGAAAGGGATCCAGCCGCTCAATCCTTTCCAACGAACGGAGGCGGTAACGATGGCATGGAATGCCGGAATTCAAGTCAATACGTCTATGGCTGCTGAGGACTCGCAGGGAAGCCCGATATTGAGGGTCACGGACATCCATGACCGGGATTGGATCGCAGTGGCCAATGCTGATTTCGGGAAAGGAGCATCTGCGTTTACGGCTTGGGTCTCGGGTATAGATGCGGGAGGGCGGCTGGAGCTTCGGCTGGATCGTCCGGATGGAGAACGGATCGGCAAGGTGGACGTACCGCCTTCATCCGGTACGGAACAGCGAAGGGAATTCTCCATAGAGGTTTCGGGCGCGTCCGGCATCCATCATCTTTACTTCATATTTACCGGGCAGCGGGATCAGAGGCTATTTGATTTCGAAGCATGGCAATTTCATCATTGATTGCTGATATTGCCTGTTCGTTAATAACATGATTGCCATCTAAAAAGGCGCTCCCGAAAAAAGCAGCGCCTTTTTTAGGTTTCGAGGTTATAATGTACGTACAAGTTAATGCTGGCCAGAGGCGATCTGAACTGTCTGCGATCCATGCATTTTTCTAAACATGTTAGCGCTTACGCCGGCATAGGACTTGAATTTTTTATAGAACCAGTCCATATCGTTATAACCCACCATGTCAGCGATTTCGTATATCTTCATGTTGGTGTGCACCAGCAAGAATTTCGCTTTCTCCATTCTCTGCTGCAATAGATATTCGTTAAACGTCATCTTCTCGTGGAACTTGAATTTTTGGACTAAATAGGAGTAGTTGAAATGCATCCGCTCGGCAATTTCTTTCAAGGTGACGTTTTGATACTTCGAATCTTCCAAGTATTCCTTGACCTCTTGAATGACCTGATCCTCCTTTTCCGCATGGACATGGGACCCTCTAAGACACGGATTCCCGTCACCGGAATCGGTTGTCGGCGTGATCATCTGCAAGCTGGAGCTGAGCTCTTCGATCGTGAACGGTGCCGGCAAATAATCGTTGACTTGCAGCTGCAAGGCTTTCCGGGTCCAATAAAAGTCCGTGCTGCCTCCGGCAACAATGATAGGGACTCGGCTTACGTGCCGGATTTGTTCGCATAACTCCATGCCTGCGGAATCTGAACCGAACGCATGGATAATCACTACCGTGTAAGGCTCCAAGGCAACGAATTGCATAGCGGACGAGGAGGACCTGACGCAGCGGCACCGCGAGCATCTCAAACCATTCCAATCCGGCGGGCTTCCCGGTGTTTCTACATCATGAGTTTCCAGATCAACAAGCAGAATATCATGCACAATGCTTCCCCCTAACTTCTTTGTAATAACGCTTACATACGGTTTGATAACATTATGGGGAACGGAAGGCTGGATCACAATGTGCCGATCTTTATATTTCTAACCGATATTTACTTCTTACCGAATATAACCGGTATGTGAACGCGTAAGAAATTTTGACAACCTGAGATTGGACGGGTGAAGGACCCCAATTTGGCAGGTTGTTGCAAAAAAATGTAAGCGCTAATATGGAGTTATGACCATTCGGGCGGGGTTCCGGGCTCCGTACCGGATTTCTGTTTTTTGCTCGAAGCTGAAAGGAGGCTGTGTTTTGCTTCGTATGTCTAAACTCGGCAGATGGGCGGTAACGTCAGTGGCAACTGCGGTGGCAGCGTCCGTTGTTCTCCTCTTAATCGTGTCTTATATGGACAGCCGCAACAAGCAGGCCGCGGAAAGTCAGGCACCAGGAACACTGGAGGAAGGAGCCGCGGAGCTAAGGGGGAACTCCGAAGCGTCGAACGGGAATTCGAGTGCCGAATCCCCAGCCAGTGCAAACAAACCCGCGTCTACTGAACCTCAAGCACAACCGTCTGTACGGCAAGATATTCCATCGCTTCATGAACTATTCGAGGAGGTTTTTCCGATCGGCGCCGCGATCGAACCGAATCAGACCAACGGCCCATCGTCGGAGCTGCTGAAGAAGCATGTCCGCTGGCTGGTGGCGGAGAACGCAATGAAGCCGGATGACCTGAAGCGAAGCTCTATATTAACGATTACGGAACGGATAACCCTGTGAAAAGGGACCGTTTGTTTCAGCTGGTGAAAGATTTGCTGGAGCAAGGTGTTCCGATCGACGGTGTCGGACATCAGACGCATATTGACATCTATGGTCCATCGGTGGATTCCATCATCACGTCGATGCGAAAATTCGCGGAGCTTGGCTTCGACAATCTCGTCACCGAGCTCGACATGAGCATTTATGCCTGGAACGACCGCAGCGATTACGGCCAAGATCTCCCGCAAGAAATCCTAAACCTGCAAGCCGAACGATATGGCGAGTTGTTTAAGTCATTCCGCCAAAACAAGGACATTCTTAGCGGCGTCGTGTTTTGGGGCATCGCCGACGATCATACCTGGCTTCACGGTTTTCCGGTCGCACGTACCAATGCGCCTTTGCTGTTCGATCAACGACATCAGCCCAAACCGGCATTTTGGGCCGTTATTGAGGCGGCGAAGACCGAGTTATAAACAGACGTTACCGCAGAATCGAGCGAGCATTATGGATAAACAATTGTATAGCTCAATGCCGCTTACCGAAAAAAACGTGATAAGGAGAAAGCCGAATGATGAGAATGAATGTGGAGAAGCTGCCCAAGCTTCATGAAGCCTTTGGAAATAGCTTCAACATCGGAGCTGCCGTGAATCCGATCACGATGGTGACTCAAAAGGAATTGTTGACGCACCATTACAACAGCGTTACGGCGGAAAATGAAATGAAATTCGAGCGATTGCACCCATCGGAAGAGGTATATACATTCGAGCAAGCCGACCAGATTGTATCGTTTGCCAAATCGAACGGAATGGCGGTGCGAGGACATACACTCGTATGGCATAATCAGACGCCGGAATGGGTGTTTCAAAACAGCTCCGGCGGAAAAGCCGGCCGCGAGCTGCTGCTTGCGCGGATGAAAGCGCACATCGATGAGGTGGTTGGCCGTTATTGCGGAGATGTCCATGCTTGGGATGTCGTGAACGAAGCCATTGCCGACAGCGGAAGCGAACTTCTTCGTTCTTCCCCGTGGCTTGCGTCAATCGGGGAGGATTTTATCGCCAAGGCATTCGAATACGCGCATGAAGCGGATCCGCAAGCGCTGCTGTTTTATAACGATTACAACGAATCCGTACCGGAGAAGAGGGAGAAGATTTACGCGCTCCTTAAATTGTTAAAGGAGCAGGATGTGCCGATTCACGGCGTCGGGCTTCAAGCTCATTGGAATCTGGAGTTCCCTTCGCTTGACGATATCCGCAGGGCCATCGAAAGATATGCAAGCCTTGACCTGATGCTCCATATAACGGAGCTTGACGTATCCGTTTTCGCGCATGAGGATAAGCGGACCGATCTGGCGGCGCCGACGGAAGAAATGCTTGAGCGCCAGGCGGAGCGTTACGGACAATTGTTCCGGCTGCTTAAAGAGTACAGCGGCAGCATAACTTCCGTAACCTTCTGGGGCGCGGCGGACGATTATACCTGGCTGGATCATTTTCCGGTAAGGGGCCGCAAAAATTGGCCGTTTGTCTTCGATGAGAATCATCATCCGAAGGAATCTTATTGGAACCTGTTGAAGGAAGCCAAGGCGGATCAGACATTTCAGGATGTTTGATCGCGCACCGTTCCAGCAGTCTCCATTAGTTGAAGGGAGAAACCATCTATGAACAAGACATTGATCACAAATCCGATCATATGGGCGGACGTGCCGGATGTGGATGTCATCCGCGCAGAGGATGCTTATTATATGATCAGCACCAGCATGCATTCGATGCCGGGCTGTCCGATCATGAGATCCGAGGATTTGATGCATTGGGAAATTGTCGGTTACGTATATGATACGTTCGAAGACAATGAGGCCCATCGTTTGGAAGACGGCCAAAATATATACGGGCAAGGATCCTGGGCGGCCAGCCTACGCTATCATCAGGGCAGATTCTATGTTTGTTTCTCCAGCAACGATACCAGGAAATTTTACGTGTACTGCACGGACAATATCGTTCAGGGGCCGTGGCAGCGTTCGGTCATCGACGGACTTCGGCATGATCCAGGCCTGCTTTTTGATGATGACCGCGTCTTCGTAATCTACGGCAACGGGGATATTTACATCACCGAGTTGACCGCGGATACCACGGCTCTTAAGCCGGACGGAATCCACCAGCTGCTGTTCAAAACGGAAGCGGAGGGTATCGGACTTCGCTGCGAAGGCTGCCATGCCTATCGAATCAACGGTTATTATTATTTGCTGTTCATTGAATGGCCGAAAGCAGGCTTCGGCAACGGCCGGCGCAGACAAATCTGTTACCGGTCACGGGAATTGCTCGGCCCCTATGAACGAAGAATCGTATTGGATGACGATCTCGGATACCGTAACAAGGGAATTGCCCAGGGAGGAATATTCGACACGCCGGATGGCAAGTGGTACGCGATGCTGTTCCAGGATCATGATGCAGTCGGCAGAATCCCGTGCTTGGTGCCGGTGGCCTGGGAGGAGGATTGGCCGGTGTTCGGCATGGAAGGCAAGGTGCCGGAACGGTTTGATGTCGACTTGCCGCAAGGCGCGGCGAAGCCGCTCGTGATCAGCGACGAATTCGAATACGAATCGGATAAGCTGGCGCTGAATTGGCAGTGGAACCACAACCCGGATCATCGGCTGTGGTCGGTGACCGAACGCCCCGGTTTTCTAAGACTGACGACGGGCAGCTTGGCTGCAGGCGTGCTTCAGGCGCGCAATACGTTAACGCAGCGTACGGAAGGGCCTGCTTGCATGGGATTGGCCTTGCTGGATACGGATCGTATGAAGCCGGGCGATCGAGCTGGGCTTGTTGCCCTGCAAAGCCATTTCGGCACCGTAGGCGTTAAGGTGGCAGAAAACGGCGACAAGTTCATCGGGATGAGCGTGAACGATGGGGATGGCCTAGAGAAGGAGCTGGAAACCGTACGTTTTCACGGCAGGGATGTGCATTTGAAAATCCATTTTGATTTTGAAAACAGCAAAGATGTGGCTTCCTTTCATTATTCTGTCGACGGGTCGGAGTGGATGCCGATCGGCGGAGAGCTGAACATGCGGTATACGTTAGATCACTTTATGGGTTATCGGATCGGGTTATTTTATTATGCCACCACGCAAATCGGCGGCCATGTCGACTTCGATTATTTCCGCTACGAAAAAGCCGAACGGTAGAGCAGGAGGATGACGAGCCATGGCAGACCATGGGACGACAGCGGCAAATGAAACGGAAGGCCCGGCCGCACCGCAGAATCCGGCAGTCGGACGCCGCGGACTTTACATCCTATATGAGACGATGATCGAAGCGACGATTCGTCCCGATGGGAAGTATACGCAAGAGATTTACCTGGACGGGAGCCAACTCGTCGATAAAGCCCGATTTACGGGAGGTGTGACGGATGAAACCATTCTTGAGCTGCTAAAGAGCAGCAGCGGTCTCCGCCGGCTGGTGGACTGTATCGGGATCTCCGTTCATGCTCATGAACGAGACGTATCGAGCGCCCTATTCACATTTTGGAACTGGGGAAAAGCGAATCCATACGAAACGGGATCCCGGCAGACTATAACCTGTCCAGCCAACGGAACGGAAACGCTCTTGGTTCTGGATAACGACGAGGGTCGATATTCGGATGACCATGTTCCGGGCAAATTCGTCTTGGAGTTTGAGCGAGGGGGCGTGTTGGCAACGGCAAGCATCGTATTCTATCTTCATGACGGTTACCAAGTTCCCGAGGTTGCAGCCGACCCGCCGGTCGATGTGGAATCACAAGCATATCAAGACATGATTAAGAAATCGCTCATAAGTCCGGGCCATAACAAACGACTAAAAGCGGCGATCGAAAAAGCGAAGCGAGGCGAGCCCGTAACCATCGCCTACATCGGTGGTTCCATCACTCAAGGGGCCGGTGCTGTTCCGCTCCATTCCCAATGCTACGCATACCAATCCTATGACCTGTTCAAGCGAAGGTTTGCACCAGCCGCCGACAGCCCGATGCGTCTGATCAAAGCCGGCGTAGGCGGCACACCGTCGGAGCTGGGCATCGTCCGCTATGATCGGGATGTGCTTCGAGAAGGGGAGGTACAGCCGGATATCGTGATCGTCGAGTTTGCCGTCAACGACGCCGGCGACGAAACGAAAGGAAACTGTTACGAGAGCCTGGTCCTCAAGGCTCTTCGTGCCGATCACAAGCCGGCGGTGATTTTGCTGTTCAGCGTATTCGTGAACGACTGGAATCTTCAAGATCGGCTAGCCCCCGTAGGCTGGCATTACAACCTTCCGATGGTCAGCGTGAAGGATGCGGTCACGGAACAGTTTCGATACAGCAAGGAGCAAGGCAACGTGATTACGAAAAGGCAGTTTTTCTACGACATATATCATCCGACCAATGCAGGACATCGGGTGATGGCCGATTGTTTGGGCTGGTTATTCGAGATAACCGATCGTTCCCCCACCGACGAGGAAGACTTCACGGATGTACAGCCTCCGCTGATCGGAAACGACTTCGCTTTAACGAAGCTGCTCGACCGTCTGAATGGCGACCGTTTCGCCCGCATTGATGCCGGCGGTTTTTCGGACATCGACACGGATCTGCAGACGGCGGAAATGGACGATCATGCATACGGGACGCCGCAATTTCCGCACAACTGGATGCACACGGCCGATTCCGGCAAGCACAGCTTCAAGATGACCTTCCGGAGCAAGAGTCTCATCCTTGTTTATAAAGACTCCGGCAGCCGGGAATTCGGGACCGCGAAGATATGGGTGGACGGGAAGCTGAAGAAGACCGCCGATCCGCTTGAAGTGAACTGGACCCACTGCAATGCTGTGATTTTATACAATGATCCAAATTCGGAGGAACATTCGGTAGAGATCGAAATGGCGGAAGGCCACGAGGATAAGCGATTCACGATTCTGGGCTTCGGTTATGTTCCATAGGGTTGTATTAGAGCACAGCTTGCCAAAGTGGTGAGTTTGCTTGGATATCGCCCGGCGCTAAACCTATGAACTGAAGGGGAGAGGAACATGAAGGAGAAGGCCCCGGCCGGATTCGACCGGCAACGGGAACATATCGCCAGGGGAATAATCGAAACGGTGGAATATGCATCCGAAACGGTAGGCAACTTTCGAAAGGCGACGATCTATACGCCACCAGGGGATGGCGATGATAAAACGTACAACGTGCTTTATTTATTGCATGGGATCGGTGGTGATGAGTCGGAATGGCACCGCCATGCGGATCCGCAGACGATTCTGGATAATCTATGCGCGGATGGGAAACTCGCGCCGATGATCGTCGTTTTTCCCAATGGCCGTGCGATGCCGAACGATCGGGCTGAAGGGGACCTGTTTGATCCGGACAAAGTGAAAGCATTCGAGACGTTCGAATTCGATTTGCTAAACGACCTTATTCCCTTTGTCGAGTCGCGTTATTCGGTATCGACAGGTCGGGAAAACCGTGCGATTGCGGGGTTGTCCATGGGCGGGGGGCAATCCTTGAATATCGGCTTGAAGCACCTCGACCGTTTCGCATGGATCGGCGCTTTTTCCCCGGCTCCCAATACGAAATCTCCTGAACAGCTCGTCCCGCAACCGGAAGAAGCGTCGGCCAGGCTCAAATTGCTGTGGCTTTCATGCGGCGACGAAGACAGTCTTAAGCCGATTAGCGACCGGACGCATGCGTATTTGGCGGAGCACCAGGTTCCACATATTTCGTTTGAGGAACCTGGCGGACATGATTGGTCCGTATGGAAGAGCGATTTGTATCATTTTTCTCAGCACCTTTTTAAAGATAGCTAATGTGCAAGGAAGCCTTGTCCGTTTATGGCCGGGCTTTTTACTTTCAGCCAAAATGACCGAAAGGCGAAAAGATCATGACGTTACTGCCGAAGGAAATCATGTCCATGTTGGACAGAAAAGGTACAAAAGCCGCTGATCTGGTGCACTGGATGGAGTGTGACCGGTTGCCGGACGGCGGCTATACGGACGGATATCTCGTCTTGTCCCGGGAATATCTTCACATCTTTCGTGGCAGCGTCACTTCGAAGGAGAAGACGTTTTCGAGTGATGCAGCCCGCCGGAGCAAGGACGCTGGCAAGCCGGGGAGAGACCGTTCCGTCGATTGGGCATGGGAACGCATTCCCGTCGAACGATTGGAATCCCTGATCATCGTTAATCTGGTCGCTTCCGGCATGGTCGTGGCAAAGGAGCGGGAAGAGCGAGTGATCGGCGCATTCACGAGTGGTCAAATGAAACAGGCCGTCCGATTTGCGGGAGCCTTCGACAAAATGAAGAAAAACGAGCGGTTGGAGGCCTTCGAACAAAACGAGGAATCGGAAGGGGCTTCCTGCCCGACATGCGGATTGATGTACCCTGAAGAAGGCAGGCCATTCTGCCCGAAATGCATGAAGAGGCATGCCGTCTTCGCACGTTTGCTGTCGTTTGCGGGCAAGTATAAGCTGTCTATCTTCTTTATCGTGTTGTTTATGCTGCTCAACTCGGCGACCGGTCTCGTCATTCCTTATTTTCAAGGCACGGTGCTCTTTGATCAGGCGCTTGCCGGAAGTGGCGCTTTCGCGGGGAAGATCGGTCTTGTCATTGTGATCATTCTCGCATTCCGAACGCTATCGCTGTTATTCGGGGTCTTGTTCGGCACCATTATCGCAAAACTGGCGGCAAAGGTCGCATTCGATTTGAAATCGGCCGTATTTACCGCGTTGCAGCGGTTGTCGCTCGATTTTTTCATGCGTAGGCAGACCGGTCATCTCATGACCCGAGTGAATAACGACGCACAGGAACTACAATATTTCTTCGTAGACGGGCTTTCTTATTTCATCGTAAATGCGTTGAACATCATCGGCATCACCGCCGTGCTTCTTTGGATGGATTGGCGGCTTACGCTGATTTGCCTGCTGCCGATGCCACTGGTCCTTTGGCTTGTCCGGAGCGCGTTTCCGAAGCTGTGGCGCTTGTCCTGGCGAAGGCACCGCAGGGTGAGCGCCCTGAATTCAATCATCAGCGATTCGGTTCGCGGCTCGCGGGTCGTCAAGGCATTCGGTAAAGAAAAGGTGGAGATCCGCCGCTTTCAGCGGGCGAACGATGCATTCTCCGGGGCCGAACAGCGTTTCAACAAATTGAGCGGAACCGTGTTCCCGGTGCTCAATTTTCTGACGCAGGCGGGCGGGATCTTGATCTGGGCGTTCGGCGGTTGGTACGTGATGCAAGGCCGGATGTCGTTCGGCGCCGTGCTGACGTTCGTCAACTATATGATGATGCTGTATGGGCCGATTCAGTTCATGAACAATATCGTCGGCTGGTGGTCCAATTGCATGGCTGCGGCGCAGCGTATCTTCGAGATCCAGGATGCCGTGCCGGATGTAGCTGAGCGTCCTGGCGCCGTTCATTTGCCGGCGATGAAAGGCGATATCGTGGTCGATAACGTTTCGTTCGGCTACGAGCCGAACAAACCGATTTTGAAGCAGGTGTCCTTGTGCGCGAGACCGGGGCAGATGATCGGCGTTGTCGGCCATTCGGGTGCGGGGAAATCGACGCTTGTCAATCTGGTGTCGCGATTGTACGACGTAACCGAGGGGGAAATCCGGATCGACGGCGTCAATGTCAAGGATCTTTCGACAGCTTCACTGCGGCGTCATATCGGGATCGTATCCCAGGATGTCTATGTGTTCTCGGGCAGCATCGCCGAAAATATCGCGTACGCCGATCCCGATTGCCAGGCGGAGGACATTCTGCATGCGGCCAAAATCGCGAATGCGCACGATTTCATCGAAAAGCTGCCGGACGGCTATGATACCCAGGTCGGATCGGGCGGTTACAGCTTGTCCGGCGGGGAGAAGCAGAGGCTGTCGATCGCCAGGGCCGTGCTGCACAACCCAAAGGTGCTCATTCTAGACGAGGCGACCGCCTCGCTCGATACGGAGACGGAGCTGCAAATTCAGCAGGCGCTCGATTCGCTTGTCAAAGGACGGACGACGATCGCGATCGCCCACCGGCTGTCCACGTTAAGGCAAGCCGATTTTTTGGTTGTGATGGATAAAGGCGTCATCGTCGAAGCGGGCACGCACGACGAGCTGATGGCGATGGAGGGCGTCTATAGGGAACTGGTCCGCAAACATGACGAAGCGCTCAGAATGAAGGGGGAGATCATCGCATGACGACGATGGACGAACATCGGGGGACAGAGCTGGCGGATGCGGCAGGCATCCGATATTTGATCCCGGGCAATACGGATTTTACGGAGACGAACGGACGTATGCTATCGGTCTGTACCGGGGGCGAAGTGCATTCGCCGGTTTACGTGCATTGTTCCTTTCCGCATACGAACCAGCGCTCATTCTTGTCGATTCGTACGGCGGATAACAAGGAGATCGGCATGATCCGCCATCTTGACGATTTTCCCCAAGGCACGGCCTCCCTGATTGAAAGGCAGATGATAATCCGCTATTTTACGCCGGAAATAACGAAGGTTATTGCCGTAACCGAGGAGTTCGGCTATTCCTATTGGGAAGTTGCAACGACTGCCGGACTGTGCAGGTTTACGGTGCGAAACGGCAGCGGAAACGTCAAGTTCGCGGCGGAGAACCGCCTGCTGATTATAGACGTCGATGGAAACCGATTCGTCATCCCACAGGTGGACCGTCTGAGCGACAAGGAATACCGAATGGTCGAAATGAGATTGTAAACGGCGGTAACGGAGGAAAATCGATGAATTTGAATTTCACGCTTTCAGAGCAGGATTTAGCGGCGGTACGGCAAGTCGTCGGAGCGGAGATCGCTTATTGCGTCCCGGCCGACCTGTCGCTGGAAGGGCGGCGGGTGGAAGGCTATCTTGCGATCGGCGGTGGCAGGTGGGCCTATGTGCAAGACGGCCAGGTGCGAGACGAGGGAAACATCGCGGACGCCAGCGATTATAAGCTGGTGCCGTTCGTTGGCAATGCAGTGCTCGAAGCCACGGAGAACGAGACGAAGCGAATCGTCGTCCGGGTGACGATGCAGCATGCGGCCAGGTACGGCTATATCGCCCAAATCTTGAATGACATGGCTGCCAATCGCCCCATCCGTATTTATCATGATGAAGCGGATCCGGTTTGTGCAGCTTGCGGACGATCGCTCGTCCCGGGTACGCGGGTGTGTCCCCGATGCATGAGCAGAACAGCCGCTTTCAAACGACTGCTTCTCGTGTCGAGAAGGCACTGGCGAGGCTTAATGCTTGGGCTTGGCGTTCTGATCGTCGCTTCGGGACTGGCGATGGCTGGACCCTATTTCCAGAAGCTACTCGTCAACGCTGCGCTGCTGCCCCCCGCCGGGCAAGAAGCGAACGTTAGGGTGTTCTTCCTTGCCCTCGCCGGGATGCTGTTCGCCCTGGCCTTCGGCGAGCTGCTCGGCATCGCCAAAAACCGGATCATGGCCAGCGTCAGTACGGGCATTGCGGCCGATTTGCGCAAAACGGTATTCGATCGGATTCAGAACATGTCGCTCGGATTTTTGACGTCCCAGCGGGCAGGAGACCTGATGAACAGGGTGACGGCCGATACGGACCGCATCCGTCATTTGATTCAGGAGATGTGCACAACGGCCATCTACCAACTGATCATCCTGGTCGCGTCAGCGGCGCTGCTCTTTACCGCCGATTGGCGGCTAGCGCTGGTCGTGCTCCTTCCCGCTCCGTTCGTTGCTTATCTGCACTACCATATTTGGAGACGCGTGCTGCACAAGCTGTTTCACAAGCAGTGGCGAATCTCCGATAAGGCGAACTCATTCCTTCACGACGTTCTAAGCGGCATCCGGGTCGTGAAGGCGTTCGGCCAGGAAGAGCGGGAAATCCGCAGATTCCGGAAATACAACCGCGAATTTGCCGCAGCCGCGATCAAGAGCGAGCAATTGTACAGCGTTTTATCGCCGATCTCGAATTATTTGATTCAGATCGGCCAATATCTCGTCCTCATGATCGGCTGCTACATGATTATCGGCCGGGAAATGAACGTTGGCGAACTGATTCAGTTCAGCGCTTACGCCGCAATGATATTCGGGCCGATCTCCTGGTTGATGTTCATGCCGCGCTGGATCGCGAATGCCGTCATATCAATGCATCGTGTATTCTCGGTGATCGACGAGCAGCCGGAAGTCATCGATGCAAAGAACGCGGTGGGCCACCGGATTCGGGGTTCGATCGAGTTCCGCGACGTTTTTTTCGGTTACCGATCGTATGAGCCTGTTCTGAAGGAAATCAACCTCACCGTGAAGCCGGGGGAGATGATCGGACTCGTCGGCCATTCCGGATCGGGCAAATCAACGACGATCAATCTGATTTCCCGTTTTTATGATGTGAACGAAGGGGAGATTCGGATCGACGATATCGATATCCGGATGATCCGGCAGGAAGATTTGCGCTCGCAGATCGGAGTCGTGCTGCAGGAGACGTTCCTGTTCAGCGGGACGATCGCGGAGAATATTCAATACTCGAAGCCGGGCGCGAAGCCGGAAGAGGTTATTGAGGCGGCCAAAATCGCCAACGCGCACGATTTTATCATCAGCTTGCCTGACGGTTACGACACGAGGCTGGAAGAGAACGGGAACAATCTGTCGGGAGGCGAGCGTCAGCGGATCGCCATCGCGAGGGCCGTTCTGAACGATCCGAGAATCCTCATTCTGGACGAGGCGACGGCTTCGCTTGATATCGAGACGGAAGAGGCCATCCAGGAGGCACTGAAACGGGTGACGAAGAACCGCACGACGATCGCTATCGCGCATCGCCTCTCCACGCTGCGCCATGCCGATCGGCTCGTCGTTCTCGACAGGGGGCGGATCGCCGAGATCGGCTCGCATCGCGAATTGATGGATAAGCGGGGGATCTATTACAAGCTGATTGCCGCCCAGCGCGGCATGTCCCGCAAGAGCGACCCTTCCGTGGTGGTATGACGCCGCCAGATGCTTACTGTGAAATAGACGGGCTGAAAGATTAAAAGCTCGTTCTGCCGACATATCGAAAGGAGGAACTCAATGAAAGCATTGAGAGGCAAACAGGTCATTTTGAAAGAGCAAGAACTGATCCGCAGGGAACGAGCGAACAGAAGCTATCTGATGAAGCTGGACAGCGGTCATCTGTTGTTTAATTATCATTTGGAGGCCGGAAGATTTCATGGAAGAACGATTCCCGAAGGTGCGCACGGCGGTTGGGAAACGCCGGTCTGCCAATTGCGCGGCCATTTTCTTGGTCATTGGTTGTCTGGTGCGGCGTTGCATTATGAAGAAAGCGGCGACATCGAATTAAAGGCCAAACTGGATGCTATTGTGCATGAATTGCATGAATGCCAACGCGATAACGGCGGTCAGTGGGTCGGTCCGATACCCGAAAAATATCTGCACTGGATTGCAAGCGGAAAAAGCATCTGGGCGCCCCAATACAATTGTCACAAAATATTAATGGGGTTGGTCGATGCCTGGCAATATGCCGGAAATCGGCAGGCCCTGGATATCGTGGATCGGTTCGCGGACTGGTTGTCGAATGGAGCGGCACATTCACAAGAGAGCAATTCGACGATATTCTCGATGTGGAGACAGGCGGAATGCTTGAGGTTTGGGCCGATCTGTTGCACATAACCGGAGCGGACAAATATCGTGTGCTGTTAGACCGGTATTATCGCAGTCGGCTGTTTCAACCCTTGCTGGAGGGCAAGGATCCGCTTACGAATATGCATGCTAACACTACGATACCGGAAGTGCTCGGCTGTGCGAGAGCTTATGAGGTTACCGGAGACGACAGGTGGCTGTCCATCGTCCAAGCGTATTGGAATTGCGCTGTAACGGAAAGGGGAAGCCTTGCGACAGGCGGTCAAACCGCTGGAGAGGTCTGGATGCCGAAGATGAAGATGAAGGCCCGCCTAGGTGACAAAAATCAGGAGCATTGTACTGTCTATAACATGATCCGACTAGCAGATTTCTTATTTCGTCAATCTGGCGACCCTACCTACGCGCAATATATCGAGTACAATCTATACAATGGCATTATGGCGCAAGCCTATTATCAGGAATATGGTTTGACTGGTAGTCAGCATAACTATCCTAGAACCGGCCTGCTGACCTATTTCCTCCCCATGAAGGCCGGTCTGCGCAAGGAGTGGAGCACGGAAACCGACAGCTTCTTCTGCTGCCACGGCACGATGGTTCAGGCGAATGCGGCCTGGAACATGGGAATTTATTATCAGGACGGGGATATCGTCTATATCAGTCAATATTTCGATTCCGAGTTGGACGCAAGTATCGCTGGAACCCTCATACGGATCGTACAGACGCAGGACAAAATGAGCGGTAGCCTCCTATCCTCGTCTAACACGGCCGGGTACCAAGCTATTAATGATACAGCGTCGATAAATGAAAATATACCTACTTTTCGCAAATACGATTTCATTGTATCTGCTGCCGCACCGACAACGTTCACGCTCCGCTTCCGCATACCTGAGTGGATCATGGCGGGAGCATCCGTGTACGTCAATGACGTTCTGCAGGGGACGACTCTGGACAGCGAGAACTTCTATGACATTCACAGAGCATGGAAGGAAGGCGATACCGTCTCGATCATGCTGCCAATCGGCATTCGGTTTGTTCCGCTACCGGACGACGAACGAATAGGTGCCTTCCGATACGGTCCAGAAGTGTTGGCAGGCTTGTGCGAATCAGAACAGCAGCTCTATATGAGGGATGAGGATATTGCGTCCGCTATCGAGAACGAAAATGAACGTGAATGGGGGAGTTGGCGGTATTTCTTCAAGACAGTCAACCAGGAACCTGCCATCACGTTCAAACGAATTCGGGATATCGGGTACGAACCTTATCAAATTTACTTCAAAGTAACGCGTACAAAATTATAGTGAAGAGAGAAAAATAAAATATTCTGTGTGTCCAGCTGATCAACATCCATTCCTGCGATAGATCTAGGCTGATGACTAGTACGATCAAACAGGCGGATACTGAGATCGGTAAAAATGCCATTTCCGTAATGGAGATTTGAGAGATGTAAGCTGTCGGAGGTCTCATATAACGTTCCTGTTCGGCGGGACGATCGGAGTGAATATTCATTACTCGAAGCCGAGTGCAAAGCTGGAAGAGATTATTCTTGAAAAGCCTTATCCGTTAGGAGGGAAGGAGCAGCGTATGGAAAATGAAATTCTCAGCGTTCTCTGCTATACGAGAGAACCGCTTGAACCGGAAATCTATTCCCCGAAGCTTGCATATAGCATGCATCTCGCTTACACCGAAGACGGGATGAGTTATCGGGAGCTTAATCACAACTCGGGGGTGCTGTTCGCTAAAGCCGCCGAGCTCTCAAACGCCACGCTGTCCGCCAAGAGTTTGAAGAATCCGTACCTGTTCCACATGGCTGACGGAAACTTTGGCGTACTGGCCATTCGGACGGAAGCGGACGGTTCTCCCGATCAGCAGAGCAAGGGCTCAGTGCTTTTGTTCACTTCCCCGGACTTGCTGCAGTATCGGGAGCTCGGTCTGTTGAACCTAACGAACGGGCTTCATGTACAAGATATCATGTGCGAATATGAACATGCTTCCCGAAGGTATATCCTTCGTTGGCGTGAAGAAGACGGAAGGTATTATCAAAGGGAAATGGCGGATGTGACATGCCCGGACGACGCTGCCAAGCCGAAGCCGTGCGAAGCTTTCACGCTAAGCCCGAGACGCGTCGACATTGAAGGAGCAGTGCCCCGCAATGCGATACGTGTATCGCGAGGCGTGGCTCAGAGGCTGATTCATAAGCTTACGGTACCGGTTCATGTGCGTAATGAACTGCCGGAGCGTGTGGCCGTTACGTCCAAAGAACAGTTACAAGCCGTTAAAGTGACGGCGATATACAGTGATGGCACAACCACGATCAAGCCGATTGAGTGGGATGCGTCCGAGATCGATTGGAGCCGTCCCGGAACTTATCGCATTTCTGGAAGCATTCGGCAGGATCGCTATACGTTTCCGATGGCGACGAACCGTGCCGACCCTTGCATTGCGCAGTGGGACGGAAGGTATTATTTTGTCGCGACCAATGATGCCGACGGCAACCATACGATATCGATCCGGGAGGCGGATTCCATATTCGGTCTGGTCTCGGCAGAAGAAACCAAAATCCTGGATACAGGCATGCATGATCATCTGAAGCGATTTCTGTGGGCGCCTGAACTTCATGGCATCGGCGGCGATCTGTATATTTTTCTTGCCGGCTGCAGCGGCGAATTCAAAGACATTCAATCGCATGTTATGCGGTTAAAGAATGGCGGCAATCCGAGAATGGCTGCGGATTGGGGGACCCCAATCCGGGTCGCCAGGAATGACGGAAGCCCGCTGTTTCAAGCCGGCATAACGCTGGACATGACCGTATTAGAGCGGAAAGGCCGTTTATATGTGCTCTGGGCGCAAAGGGAATTGGTACCGCATGACCTGGGCTCGTGGATCTATATCGCCGAGGCGGATCCGAGGGAACCGTGGAGACTGTTATCGGAGCCTGTCCTGCTGTCCAAGCCCGATTACGGCTGGGCGAACAATCAAACGTTCGTGGAGGAAGGGCCCTTTGCACTCATGACAGACCGGAAGATCTTCGTGACGATATCCGGTGCTCTGGTCGATGCCACGTATTGCGTCGGCATGCTCAGCGTCAATTCTGACGCTGATTTGCTTGACCCGAACCAATGGACGAAGCGAAATTACCCGCTGCTAACCTCCAGAAGCGTGCCGGGCGAATACGGGCCAGGACACAATTCTTATGTGAAGGACGAGGAAGGAACGATCTGGAGCGTATATCACGCTCGTCCAGGCATCGGCCAACCCCGCTGCTCGGGTCTCCGTCGCGTGCATTTCGACGTTGACGGTGAACCGATGCTGGGCTTGACGGAAGAGAAGGACCTGAATCCAGCGCTTGCGTCCGTATACCTGGATGTGCAGGTGGAAGCATTGGTGGAAGACTGACGGAACAACAACTTTTCTGGGTTTGTGCGAATTGTTGAACATGAAGAACAAAAGAAGCGCCGTGTTCCCGTGTGCGGGTACGCAGCGCTTCTTTTGCGTTTTGACGACGTGAACCCGAGGTTAATCCTTTGCCAATGATGAATTCAGATTGGGCACACCGTATAGCCGATGCTCAAGCGCTTTCCACTTTCCGGCCCTTTGCGTTGCCCAGAGCATCAACACTTTTAGAATTTACAAATCATGTTTAGTTTCTCTCTGGTCCGTTAACGCAAGCAGTTATATGATCTTGGTAGCTACAAAATGTAAGCGCTGCAACATGAATGCAGCCATGACCAAGGGAGGGGAATAACGCATGTGGATGCGAAAGATCAGCCTGCTGTTCTGCAGTCTGATTCTGGTGTTCATGATGGCATGCAGCAGCGGTTCGGGCGGTGATCTGAAGTCGAGCGAACCCGGCATAGCGAATGAGGCCGTCAACGAGCCTGCAGTGAAAGACGAGGAACCGGCAGACGAACCAAGCGGCCAGGAAGACATATCCGGTTCGCCGGAAATGGATTTTGATATGGGCGGCAGCACCATCAAATGGGTGTCCTGGTATGACGAGTCCATTCAGGAAGACAACCCTGACAACATTAATCGAAAACGAAATTTGGAAGAGTTAATGGAAAAGCATAATTTTAAAATGGAATACGTAACCGTGGATTTCGGCGAGTATCAGGACAAGGTGACAGCTTCGCTGGTAGCGGGCGAACCGATCGGCGATATCATCCGGGTTGCAAGGCCATGGATGATTCCGACGCTGGTCAATCAAGGTTTGTTCGCGCCAGTGGATGAATACACCAAGAATGAGAAGGTATTCATACAGCAGTACACGAACGAGTACTCCCAATACGAAGGAAGAGGCTACGGATTTCGGACCGGCATCAACGGCGCATCATCCGGCATTTTCTATAATCGCACGCTAATGAATCAATTGGGCATAAAGCCGTTGCAGGAATACGTCAACGAAGACAACTGGAACTGGGACACATTCATTCAAGTCGCGAAAGAAGCGAACAAAGATTCAAATAACGACGGCAAGTTGGATATTTGGGGGCTTGCAACCGCTTCCTTGCTGGTTCCTGCCATGGCTTCGAACGAGGCGAATCTGGTCATTCTCGATCAGCAAGGACTCGAGGATCCAAAAACCTTGGAAGTATTGAACTTCTTATCGCGACTTGCAACCGAGGCGGTTGGCAGGCCTACGGAAGGAGGGGACTGGACTGAGGCGGGCCAATTTTTCCGCCAAGGCAACACTTTGATGCTTGCCGGCAGCGACTATGAAATGGAGAACTTCAAGCAGGACATGCCGGATTACGATATCGGCTTTCTTCCATTCCCGAAAGGGCCAAGCGCCACAGGGTATCATTCGCATAATACGATCCCGAACTATCTGACGATTCCAAGCGCGGTAGAACACCCCGAACGCCTGGTTTACATTTACGAGAAAATCAACGATATCGACTCAATCTACGATTATCCGAAACAATCCACGCTGGAAACACTATTCAGCAATGAGGACGATATTCAAAATGCCAAGATGGCCGGTGAGAGCATCAAAGTAGTTGATACCAACGCCGGGTATCCATCGATGCCTTATTACGAATTTACAGGGGAAATTCAGGAAGGCATCCCGGTATCAACGGTTGTCGAGAAATACAAAGCGCCGTTCCAGGCCGCGATTGATACAGTTTGGAAAAAGTGAGCAGGGATCGTCAACCATAACAGCTGCCCTCGCATCCTCTTTCGATTAGGAGGGCGGCTTCAGGTAAAGCCATTCGTGTTGGAAAGCGATTTCGATTAATGCCTCTTAATGGCAGAGGGAGGATAGCCTTTCGATTCCTTGAACACTTTGCTGAAATAGGAAAGGTCATAAAAACCGCAGCATTCCGCGGCTTCCGTAACAGTACAATTGCCCGTCGCCAGCATGATTTCAGCATTATTTACGCGAACGCGCTGCAGGTATTCCTTGTAGGTCGAACCGGTGTTCAGCTTGAATAGCTTTCCAAGGTAGACGGGGTGGAGATTGAGCTGCTCGGCAAAATCGTTTAACGTCAAGTCTTCCGCATAGTGCTCTTCGATGAATGCTGTCAGTTTCTTGATCCGCGGATCCATCAGCATCGTCGTTTGGCGATGCATGCAGCGGAGCAGCCGATGGAGAATGAGTTCGAACAATGCGCGCGCATGGATCATATAAAACGGTTGTTTATTCATCCACACGAGGTTGAACTCACGGATGTAGGAAAGAATCTCCTTGGTGATCAATTTCTTTGTGACCACGCCAAACGGAAGCCGGATATAATTATGCGGCTCGGCCCAGAAAAAATTGAACGGATACGCATGCATGGGCGACTCCTTACATGTATGGGCTTCTCGTACGCTTCCTCCGGGAACGTATACCAGGTCGCCTGCTTCAACTGCAAATTTTTTGCCGTTAATGTAGTAGTTTGCCCGGCCCTCAACAACGAACGTCAAATCATGAAATCCGATTCGGGACTTCTGAATTTTCCAATCCGGATAACATTTACGGTCTACGAACAGAAAGATATTCGGTACGAGATGAGGGTGATATTCAAGCTCCATGCGAAAATCGCCTCCTTTTAAAAAAATTGTAACGTCCTAATGAACTTTTACAACCTGTGATTGGATTGTAATTTTACCATGGAATCGCCGCTTGCTATTATCGAAATTTTCAGCTAAGAAAGGGAATGATTGAATGATCACGTTAACCGGGTTTGCGGATGAGATCTCCCAGGATTTGGAGGAACAGCTGGATGTCCTTGAATCCGAAAGCATCCGTTATCTTGAGCTTCGAGGCGTATGGGGGAAAAACGTGCTGCAGTTGAGGGAAGAAGAGTTGTCTGGCATAAAAGAACGATTATCGCAGCGGGGGGTCGGAGTCTCCTCAATCGGATCGCCGATCGGGAAAATCCAAATCACCGACGACTTTGAACCTCATCTCGAACATGCCAAGCATGCCGTTCGTTTGGCTAAGTATTTCCAAGCGCCTTATGTCCGCGTGTTTTCCTTTTACATTCCCGACGGAGACCACGAGAAGTATCGGCCAGAGGTAATACGGCGCATGCTTCGGCTCGCTCAGTTGGCAGAGCAGGAAGGCATTGTACTGCTTCATGAGAACGAAAGCCATATTTACGGAGACACCGGCGAGCGATGCTTGGAGTTGCTTCAATCAGTTTCGTCCCCCCATTTGCGGGCGGCGTTCGATCCTGCGAATTTCGTGCAGTGCGACGTGAAACCCGTAGGCGAGGCCTTCCCATTGGTCGGCGACTATACGGCGTATATCCATGTCAAAGACGCCATAATGGGGAAGGGGATGGTCGTGCCCGCAGGCGATGGTGACGGCGAGCTACGTCTGCTCCTTCAAGAGCTTTGCCGCAGGCGGTATTCCGGCTTTCTGTCTTTGGAGCCGCATCTGCGGGCCGCCGGAAGGTTCGAGGGATTCACCAATCCCCAACTATTCGTCGAGGCTTCCAAAGCGATAAAGCGATTGCTAGCTGTGGAAGGGATGGAGTGGAATTGAAAGGTCGGATATGAATTCAACCGAGTGCATCCTGACACGAATCCAAAAAAAAATTTTTGGGAGGAGCAGTCTCATGAATCGTTTCTTGATTTCACGTTATAAGAAAGCCATAAGTGCATGTTTGGCCCTTGTCCTTGCGTTGTCCCTTTTGCCGGCACCTGGCGATGTTGCCGCAGCCAGCGACGCCGTTGTGAATGTATCGTCGGAGAAACAAGTGATACGCGGTTTCGGAGGCATCAACCACCCGGCATGGATCGGAGATTTGACGGCAGCACAGAGAGAAACCGCATTCGGAAACGGACACAACCAGTTAGGATTCTCGATATTAAGAATCTACGTGCACGAAGACCGAAATCAGTGGTACCGTGAACTGGATACGGCCAAACGAGCGATTGCCCTTGGAGCTATCGTATTCGCTTCGCCATGGAATCCGCCCGCCGACATGGTCGAGACCTTCAACCGCAACGGCGATACGTCGGCAAAGCGACTTCGCTACGACAAGTATGCCGCGTATGCCCAGCATCTTAACGATTTCGTAACCTACATGAGAAACAATGGCGTGAATCTTTACGCGATTTCCGTCCAGAACGAGCCCGATTATGCGCATGACTGGACGTGGTGGACGCCGCAGGAAATGCTTCGCTTTATGAAAGAAAATGCCGGATCGATCAACAGCAGAGTGATCGCACCGGAATCGTTCCAATATCTGAAAAATATGTCGGACCCGATTCTAAATGATCCCCAGGCGCTTGCCAATATGGATATTCTTGGCGCTCATCTGTACGGTACCCAAGTTAGCAATTTCGCGTATCCACTATTCAAACAAAAAGGAGCGGGAAAAGACCTCTGGATGACCGAGGTGTATTACCCGAACAGCGACAACAACTCGGCGGATCGCTGGCCTGAAGCCTTGGATGTGTCTTACCATATCCACAATGCGATGGTAGAGGGAGATTTTCAAGCTTACGTATGGTGGTATATCCGCAGATCCTACGGTCCGATGAAAGAGGACGGCACGATCAGCAAACGCGGCTACAATATGGCTCATTTCTCCAAGTTTGTCCGTCCCGGCTATGTCAGGGTGGATGCTTCGAAAAATCCACAAACGAACGTTTACGTATCCGCCTATAAAGGCGACAACAAAATCGTTATCGTTGCCATAAACCGGAACAACTCCGGGGTCAATCAGAACTTTGTCCTTCAGAATGGATCCGTTTCGCAGGTATCAAGGTGGATCACGAGCAGCAGCAGCAATCTCCAGCCAGGAACGTCTCTCAATGTAACAGGGAGCAATTTCTGGGCTCATCTTCCCGCGCAAAGCGTTACGACTTTTGTGGGTGAACTCGGACGGTAACACATCGTCTACGGTACTGTTAACAAAGCGTATGATAAGGGCTGTCTTCAAGTCACAAGGGTGACTTGGAAGGGCAGCTCTTTGTTCTGGGCTGGTAATCAGTAAGGAAATCCACGAAGTGCCGACACACAGCTCGCAGTGGTTCCTGCCAAACCCCTTAATGTTTATATTAACTCCGATTGATCATATTGCCTCGTAAAGGAATTTGCGTCCTTTCGCTCCTAGCCTATTCCCATATCGTATGCAATTGTACTCCGAGGAAGGAATTGTACCTTTTTCTTGCGAACAGTCAAGTGTATCATCGAATTGCTTCATATTTGAAAACGCTTTCTATTGAGGAGGGTACATATGCAGCGTTTATGGTCCAAGTTCTCCCCGGTGTTCCGCAGATTTCTGATTTCCTACCTGATTGTGCTGTTAATCCCCCAAATCGCAGGTTATGCATCGTACAGGGCTTCGATTGAAGTAGCAAAATCAAGCTCGATCGAAAACAGTCTGAGTTCATTGAATCTGGGAAAAGAGATCATCGAGCGGCATCTGGTGGAGGTGGAAGCCTTCACGAAGCAGCTTGCGATCAATCAGGATTTATATCGTCTGATCGCCGATCCCAAGCCGCTCGACAGCAACAACGTTTACGGCTTGGGGAGGATGCAGCGCAGTCTGTCCATGTACAGCAGCACGAACGATTACCTGTCTAATTTCTTCATCTACATACGCAATTATAACGCCATTATTACGCCGAGCACCGTCTATTACCGGCCTGAGCATTATTACGAGGCGAATCGGCTTGAAGGAATGACGTTCGAGGAATGGGAAGAGGCCGTATTAAAGAAACCTCATCTAAATGAGTTGATTCCGCTTAAGAAATATAGGCGGGAAATCCGCGATACGGTGTTTGTCGAAATGCCGGCAGTCACGTTTCTGCAGTCGATACCGCTTAACAGCTTCAACAATCCACAGGCGATGATCGGCGTTATGATCGATGAAGATCATATGGGCAGCCTGCTGCAAAACATCGTGGACCAATACGGCGGCTGGGCGGTGGTTGCGGACCGGGAAGGCAGCTTGATCCTGTCCCGCGGCATCGGCGAAGAGGAAGCCAAGCGCTTCTCCGAAGCTCCGGGAGACGAGAACGGAGAAGTCAGCCCCACGGGCGACGGCAAACTGTTGATTACCATTCGGTCCGACCTGAACGGGTGGACCTATATGGCCGGAATACCCGAGCAGGTGCTGTTGACGAAGGCCGACAAAATCCAGCGGGTCACGACGACGTTTACGCTGGCTGCGCTGGTCATCGGTTTGCTGATCGGACTTGTGCTCGCGTACCGGCACAGTGCTAAGCTCCATTCGCTCCTGTCCGTGTTTCGCGAGCAAAACCACATTTCTCGGGAGAAGATCGGTAATGAGTATGATTTCCTGGCCGGCAATATCGCGGCGCTGATCGCAAACAATGAATTGCTGGAGTCTTCACTGAACGATCAGCTCCCGCTGCTTAGGGATGCGTTTATCAAGCGGCTGCTGACAGGCGACTTCTATACGCTGCGCGAGATCGAGGCGGTCTCCGGTCAAACCGGAGTCCGCCTCCGCGGCGAGCATGGACGTGCAGGCATTCTAAAAGTTGCCGGATATGGCAGCGCTGACAGTGAGGAAATCATCCAGGAACTCAGCGTCGCAAGGTTGATCGTCCGGCAGGGCTTGAGCCGGCTGGAATCCGATGTGCTGGTTACGGACTGGGGTTCGGACCAGATCGCTTTCGTGCATGCGCTTGCCGGAGAGCCGCTGGACGATTTACATCGTCGCCTGGAAGCCGGTTTGCTCGAACTAGTCGATACCGTATATCGGCAGCATCGATTGTCGATCACGATCGGGCTGGGTTCGGTGTTCGACGCGTGGAACGGCGTAGCTGACTCGTTCAACGAAGCGCAGCAAGCGTTGGAATATGCCGTCCACACTGGGGCAGTCGGCATCACCCGGTTCGAGGATGCGATGAAAGCAACGGAGCTGTACTATTATCCGATTGAATCCGAACAGCGTATGCTCAATACGCTTAAGGCGGGTGAACTGGAGGAAACAAGCCGCCTTCTTGACCAGCTGTTCAGCCGGAACTTTGAAGAAAGGGAGCTGTCGTACGATATGACGCAGCAGTTTGTGACGGAACTCAAGGGAACCTTTTTGAAGCTGGCCGAACAAAAAATATTCCACGACGAGTCGTTGACCGACCATATCAAGGAACAGATCGCGGCCGTTACGACGACGGACGGGGTCGATCAGCTCAGGGACAGATTCGGGAAGCTCATTCATGATATCTGCATGGACGTCCGGAAGAAAAAATGCGACATGCATGCCGAGACCGTGGGTGAGATCATCCGCTATATCCACGAGCGTTACTCCGACGCAGAGTTGACGCTTTATCGTATCGCGGAGCATATTGGCAAGCCCGAAAAGTATATCTCCCAAATGTTCAAGGAACATACGGGAACGAATCCTTCGGACTACGTTGAGCTGGTGAGGATCGGCAAGGCGGCCGAGCTGCTGCAGGAGAACATATTGACGATTGACGAGATCGCCGCGCAGGTGGGGTATAACAGCGCCCATTCATTTCGGAGGGCCTTCAAGCGGGTTCGCGGCGTGTCGCCGAGCACATTCCGGCAAATGGCCGATTAAGGAGACGGCGATCTCGCCAATCTTTTGCGTAAAAGGGAGGTCAGCCGTCTGCTTAATCAAAGGGGATCGAACGTGTTGGCGGACGTTTTTTAATCGAATCCGCCTAATGAAAAACCTAGTAAAATCAAGGCTTAGAAAGCATCCGTTTCCGAAATTGTACGGCAAGGGAGAAAGTGTGCCTTTACGAAGCCGAGCGTGCAATTTTATGATTACGCACAAGAAAGCGCTGCCAAATAAGTTCTGGCTTCATTGGCAGCTACTCATCGAAGGAGGGATGGAACTGAGTACTCTATTTTCCAAGTCCAAAACGGTCAGAGCCCCGAGCGGCAAGCGCTCGGAAATCGGAAGAGCCGCCTATCGAAGCTTCAGAAGACATTGGCAACTGTATCTGCTGGTCATTCCGCCGGTCTTGTACTTCATCATCTTCAAGTACTTGCCCATGGCAAACGCCGTGCTAGCATTCAAGAATTATAACGTAATGAAAGGGATTTGGGGGAGTCCATGGGTCGGCACACAGTATTTCGAGATGTTTTTTCGCAACCCTGCGTTCGTGACACTGATCAAAAATACGCTGTACATTTCGTTCTATCAATTGATCGTCGGGTTTCCGATCCCGATTCTGCTGGCGTTGGCCTTGAACGAGGTGAAGAGCGCAAGGTTCAAAAAAACCGTGCAGATGGTCACCTATGCGCCATATTTCATCTCCACGGTGGTCATGGTGTCCATCATCATGCTGTTCCTGTCCCCACGTCTTGGGATCGTGAATACCATTGCTGGCGCGCTTGGCTTTGAAGCGGTCAATTATCTTGGAGAGCCTGGCATGTTCCGCACGATCTACGTGCTGTCCGATGTATGGCAAACCATGGGCTATTCCGCGGTGATTTATCTTGCTGCTCTGGCGGGAGTGGACCCGTCATTATATGAAGCGGCCAAAGTGGATGGCGCCAATCGGTTCCAGAAAATCCTGAACGTCGATCTTCCCGGCATTCTGCCGGCCGCGGTCATCATTCTGATTCTCAGCGTAGGCAACATCATGGCACTCGGCTTCGAGAAAATGTACTTATTGCAGAATCCGCTGAACTTGTCCTCGTCCGAGATCATTTCCACGTATGTGTACAAAATCGGATTGCTGAACGCGAACTACAGCTTCGCCACGGCGGTAGGATTGTTCAATTCCTTGATCAATCTGGTGCTGCTCCTAGTCGTCAACGCCATTGCCAAGCGGGCATCCAATACCAGCCTCTGGTAAATTTCACGAAAGGGGGGAAGTGACATGAACGCATTGCGGGCCCATTCCGGAAGCCGACGGAGCGTGAGGATCAAGGAGTCGCTGGGGGACCGTATTTTTCTGAGCGTAACCTACATCTTGCTGATCTTGGTTTTAATTGCCGTCCTGTATCCGCTTATTTACATCGTAAGCTCGTCCCTGAGCAGTCCAAGCGCCGTCTCTGCAGGCAAGGTGTGGCTGTGGCCGGTCGACGTATCGCTGGCAGGGTACGAGGCGGTGTTCCGAAACGGCCAGGTGCTGACAGGCTATGCCAATTCGCTGTTTTATACCGTTGCCGGTACGTTCATCAGCGTATCCCTGACCATCATGGTCGGTTACCCGCTGTCGAAGAAGTCGTTTTTCGGCCGCACGCCGCTTATGGTTTTCATTACTTTCACCATGCTGTTCTCCGGCGGGTTGATCCCGACCTATCTGGTCGTCAAATCGATGGGCATGATCGATACCCGCTGGGCGCTGCTCATTCCGAATGCCGTTTGGGTATGGCAGGTCATTATCGCCAGAACCTTCTTCCAGACCTCAATCCCGGATGAGCTTTCCGAGGCGGCAGACATCGACGGGTGCAGCGACATCCGCTACATTTTCAGCGTCGTTCTTCCGCTTGCCAAACCGATTATCGCCGTGCTCTCGCTTATGTACGCGGTGGGGCAGTGGAACGCCTATTTCGATGCCTTGATCTACTTAAAATCGCAATCGCTCTATCCGCTTCAGCTCATTCTCCGCAGCATTCTCATCCTGGGAAGCGGAACGGGCAATATGGACGCCGGGGAGATGGTGAAGCAGCAGCAAATGGCCGAGCTCATGAAATACTCGCTTATTGTGGTGGCAAGCCTTCCGGTGCTGGTGATCTATCCGTTCGTGCAGCGCTATTTCGTGCAAGGCATGCTGATCGGCTCCGTGAAGGGCTGATCGTGGGCAGAGCCCGTTATGTTGCATTACCAATTCATGAGGGGGAGATTGATTTGAGAAAAACAGCAACTCGTCTGCTTGTTCTCATACTGATGCTTAGTTTTGTGCTTGCCGGATGCTCCGGCGGAAATGACAACCCGGGAAGCGCAGGGAAGGAAGGCGGCATGCCGGACTCCGGCGAGAAGGTAACGATCAACGTTTTTGCCCATCAAGGATCGGATATGGATCTGAAAACCAACAAGTTTACGAAAAAAATGGAAGAGCAATTCGGCATCAAATTCAATTGGACAACCGTTCCGTTTGACGGCGCGGCCGAAAAACGGCAAATCTCGCTCGCGTCCGGCGACTATCCGGATTTGTATATGCTTATTCCATGGGTAGACCGTTTCTCGCAGACGGACTTATTGAAGTTCGGACAGCAGGGGGTAATCATCCCGCTGAACGACCTGATCGATGAGCATGCTCCGCACATTAAGGAAGTGCTGGAGAACAACGATTATTATAGAGCAATGAACACCGCGCCGGATGGCAACATTTACGGCTTGACCGGCTTAAACGAATGCTTCCACTGCTCCTACCCGAATAAAATGTGGATCAATACGAAGTGGCTTGATCAGCTCGGGCTTGCGCAGCCGACGACGCCGGAAGAATTCAAAGCGGTTCTCGAGGCCTTCAAGACACAGGATCCGAACGGCAACGGCAAGGCGGACGAAGTGCCGCTCAGCGGATCCGTCGAAAATTTCGGCGTTCACGTAATCCCTTACCTTATGAACGGCTTTATATACAACGACGACAGAACATATCTCATCATGAAGGAGGGCCAGGTAGACACCGCCGCGAACAAACCGGAATGGCGGGAAGCGCTGGCCTACATCAAATCGCTTTATGATGGGGGGCTCATTGACCCGGGAGCCTTTACGCAAAATGCAGGCGCGTACAAAAAAATCGGGGATAACGCGGACGCACAGCTGTTGGGCGCCGGGGCCGGCATGCATCCCGCCTTGTTCCTGACGACGGGAGAAGACGCGCCGTACAGCAAGGACTATAACCCGCTTTCGCCTTTGCGAGGACCGCATGCCGATTATGCAACATTCAACTATCCGATAGATCCGGGCGCATCCTTCGTCCTGACGAATAAAGCGAGCAAAGAGGCCCAAATTGCCGCCATTCAAATGCTGGACTATTTCTACACGCAAGAAGGCGCGATGCTTTCCTACCTCGGTGAAGAAGGCAAAAGCTGGCGCAAGCCGCAGGATGGAGAAATCGCGCTGAACGATAAAGTGGAGCCGCTCTATAAAGCGATCCCGCTTGAACCCGGGGAGCAGCCCCGCAATGACAATTGGGGAGCATTAACCCAATATAACCATCACCGGGCATACCGCGATGCCGAGGTTCAGGGCACAGATATTTACGCCGATGACGGTTACGAACGCCGCCTGTACGAGGCAACGCTATTGATGGAAGGCAAGGAGCCGCAAGATATCTTCCCGCACTGGGCGCTATGGGTCGACCCGCTGGTTGCCGACGAAGCCAGCATGATGCAGACGAACATCAAGGACTATATTGACCAGAACGCCTTGCTGTTCATCACCGGTGCCAAGAGCCTGGATAAGGATTGGGATGATTACGTGAAAGGGCTGGAGGGTCTGAACATGCCGCGTTATATTGAAATCATGCAGGCTGCTTACGATTCATCGACAATATCGAAATAAACCGTGGCCCGATAAGCCCGGCTTGGAGGCAGGAGTCTTTGCTCAGGACGCGGGGCTCTTGTCTTCCTTATTTTTAAAGTTCGGCGTTTAAGTGATCTTCGATTTGGGACCGTGACATCAAAAAAAGGTACAAATATGCGGGATTCGGCAATTTCTATTCTGTTATCGGATGTTGCAACAAGGTGGAATGGAGGTTGTGTTCGATGCGCATTGACGCCCATCAGCATTTTTGGAAAATCGAACGCAACGATTACGGATGGATGACGCCCGAAATTCCGGTGCTTTACCGCGACTATTTGCCTTCCGGTCTCAAACTGCATTTGCAGAGACACGGCATCGGCCATACGATTCTTGTTCAGGCTGCGCCGACGATCGAGGAAACCGAATTCATTCTGAAATTAAGCGAAACGGCCGTACGGGCAGCGCCTCGTCGATGGAAAGCGCCTTTGGGCTCGTCGGCCATGGCGGTTCCTTGACGTTTGTCGGGTTGGTAAAAAGCACGATTACCTTTAACGATCCCGATTTTCACGCGTGCGAAATGACGGTGCAGGGCAGCCGAAATGCGACGCGGGAGGACTTCGAGCGGGTGATTGCGGCCATAACCGGCGGCTGCATTGACATCGGCATTACATTACCCACCGAAGCTCGCTCGAGGACATGATCGACAACTTCGACAGCTGGCTCTTGCCGGAATCGAAGGTGATCAAGGCGTTGGTGGAGCTGAACTAGTTCAAATTGCGATAGCGGATTGGAGGAGAAGCATGACAAGTTTGAATGGCATGGAACTGAAGCATCGCTTGTGGTATAGGAAACCGGCGGCCGAATGGAATGAGGCGCTGCCGATCGGAAACGGCCGGCTGGGCGCGATGATCTTCGGCGGCACGGCCGAGGAGAAGCTGCAGCTTAACGAGGATTCGGTGTGGTACGGGGGCCCGCGCGACCGCAACAACGAAGATGCGCTGCCCCATTTGCCCGAGATCCGCAAGCTGATTATGGAAGGCAGGCTGCAGGAAGCGGAGGAGCTGGCGGCGATGACGATGGCGGGGCTGCCCGAAGCGCAGCGGCACTATGTGCCGCTCGGCGATCTGCTGCTGTCGTTCGGCCAGCATGGCCAGCTTGCCGAGGATTACATGCGGGAGCTTGATTTGGAGCGCGGTGTATCCCGCGTCAGCTATCGGATCGGCGGGATCAGGTATACGCGCGAGCTGTTTGCCAGTTATCCGGATCAGGCGGTCGTCATCCGCATCACCGCCGACAAGCAGGAGGCGGTCACGTTCAAAGCCCGGTTCAACCGCCGGAACTGGAGGTACGTGGAGAAGACGGACAAATGGGAGGCGAGCGGGCTGGTCATGCGCGGGGATTGCGGCGGCGAAGGAGGCAGCTCCTTCAGCGCCGTCTTGAAGGCGGTCCCGGAAGGCGGCGTCTGCCGCACGCTTGGCGAGTATTTGCTAGTGGACGGCGCAAGCTCGGTCACATTGCTGCTTGCCGCCGGAACGACGTTCCGGCATCCCGACCCGGAGCTTGACGGCAAACGGCGGCTGGAGGAGTTGAGCCGAGTTCCGTATGCCGAGCTGTTAGCCCGGCATGTCGCCGATTACCGCGAGCTGTACGGACGGGTCGAACTGAAGCTGCCCGAGAATCCGGACAAAGCCGCGCTCCCGACCGACGAACGGTTGAAGCGGTTCCAACACGGCGAGGAAGACCACGGCCTGATCGCGACCTATTTTCAATTCGGGCGCTACCTGCTCATTGCCTCCAGCCGGCCGGGCTCTTTGCCCGCGAATCTTCAAGGCATCTGGAACGACAGCTTTACTCCGCCGTGGGACAGCAAATTCACGATCAATATCAATGCGCAGATGAATTATTGGCATGCGGAAAACTGCAATTTGGCCGAATGCCACGAGCCGTTGTTCGAGCTGATCGAACGGATGCGGGAGCCCGGGCGGGTTACGGCCGGCGTCATGTACGGCTGCCGGGGCTTCACCGCGCATCACAATACGGATATTTGGGCGGACACGGCCCCGCAGGATACGTACCTTCCTGCTTCCTTCTGGCCGATGGGCGCCGCCTGGCTGTGCCTGCATCTGTGGGAGCATTACCGATTCGGTCAGGACCGATATTTTCTGGCGCGGGCATACGAGACGATGAAGGAGGCGGCGTTGTTCCTGCTCGATTATTTGATCGAGGACGGCGAAGGGCGGCTCGTGACTTGCCCTTCCGTTTCCCCGGAGAACCGCTATAAGCTGCCAAACGGCGAGACGGGGGTGCTGTGCACAGGGGCCACGATGGATTTCCAGATCATCGAAGCGCTGTTTGATGCCTGCATGCAGAGTGCGGAAATTTTCGGGCGGGATGAGGCGTTCCGCGAGGAGCTCGCTGCCGCTTTGAAGCGGCTGCCCAAACCGCAGATCGGCAAATATGGGCAAATTCAGGAGTGGATGGAGGATTACGAGGAAGTGGAACCGGGACATCGCCACATCTCCCATCTGTTTGCGCTTTATCCGGGCGAAGGCATGAACGTGGATTCCACG
Organism: Bacillus sp. FSL K6-6540; assembly: GCF_038007545.1. NCBI lineage: Bacteria > Bacillati > Bacillota > Bacilli > Caryophanales > Bacillaceae > Bacillus > Bacillus sp. FSL K6-6540. Next base: position 3,799,207 of record NZ_JBBOXH010000001.1, on the reverse strand, counting down.
CCGGAGCTCGCCGCAGCGGCTCGGACGACTTTGGAACGAAGGTTGGCTAACGGCGGCGGACACACCGGCTGGAGCCGGGCGTGGATCATCAACTTCTGGGCACGACTGTTGGATTCCGACAAAGCTTACGAAAACGTAAGAGCGATGCTTCACCACTCTACGCTGCCTAACCTTTTCGACAACCATCCGCCGTTTCAAATCGATGGTAATTTCGGCGGCACGGCGGGCATTGCCGAGATGCTGCTGCAAAGCCACGCTGGTTTGATCCGTTTGCTGCCTGCTTTGCCTAACAGCTGGAGCGATGGGGAAGTCAGAGGGCTGCGGGCACGTGGCGGCTTCACCTTGAATTTCACCTGGACGAAGGGACAGGTTACTGAAGTGGTCGTGTCCTGCTCAGTCTCCGGTCCATGCCGTTTACAAGCACCTGGACTTGACCCTGTTTCGTTTACGGGGGAAGCCGGCCGCTCCTACATGTTCACCAAGAAAAGGGATGAGTGATCATCAGCTAACTTTATTGCTCGTGATACGCATTCTTAATGAGGTTACGGATCCGGCTCATCATCTAATGACTGCTGCTGGACTCGGTTTCTGTATTCACTGGGCGCCATCCCCGTCCACCGCTTGAACTGGCGGCTGAAATGCGCATTGGTCTTATATCCTAGCATCATCGCGATATGGTCCATGCTTAAATCCGTTTGCTTTAACAGCCGCTGAGCTTCGCCCAAAAGGGTTTCTGACAAGAACTTGCGCGGTGCTTTGCCGTACACTTCACGAAAGATCCGATTCACCTGCGACGGACTAAGGTTCAGCGACTTGGCGATGTCATGGATCCAGGTTCGCTCGGTCTCCTGAATTTCACCGTGAAGATGGATATATCTTACGGAGTCTTCAATTTGCTCGGCGATCTGACGGGCGATAGCTTCTTTTTTCGATAAGGTGACGGATGGGGTCTGAGACAGCTGTCCGACCAGGGAGCCGAGCAGTTCGAATACGGCAGCGTGGACTCTCATCTGTTTGAAGGCCGGCAGCGGGCTGGATAAGTGCTCTGTGGCCAGACTGTAGAGTGTAGAGAGAGAAGAAGACAGTCCCTGGGCTAAAACCGAATCAGCCGGATAATAAATGTCCTTGCAGCGGTTGAGTTCTCTGCAAAAGGATGTATCGTGAACGCTGAAATGGACGGAAAAGTAAGTGAAACCTTGCGGACCGGCGCCAGTGCAGGAATGCGTCATACCGGGGCGGATGAACAACAAGTCCCCAACGGACTGCTTGTACAGCTGTCCATTTACCACCATATTCATCTCTCCGTCCATCATCCAATGAATTTCGTACATGGAATGCTCGTGGGACGGATAAGTCCAGCGGGAACCCACTTTTCTTGCATGCAGCCCCAATAATTGAAAAGACATGCGAACATCGGGCAGACGGCCTAAATATACGGCTTCGGAAAACTTGGTCACAGCAAACCTCCTCGGTATGTCCTGTTTTCCAGTAACGGTTAGACTCATCTTAACAGAAAAATCATGCGTGAAAAGGGTAAATCGTCGTAGAGATTAGCGCATCGTCATAGACGATCGGTGGTGCTATGGTAGTAATATCAACCCGAAGGGGAAGAAATGGGGGCAAGCCTGAATGAGAATTATTCGATTTCTGGACGGACAACAGAAGCGGCTGGCAGCCGTTACGGATGATGAAGCAGCCTATCGTCTGCCGCAGCCGGATTTTATGACCTTGATCCATCAAGCCAGGGAGCGCGGGATCTCTCCTGTCCAACTGGTTGAAAGCGCTTTTATCCCTGCGAATGAGTTGGCTGGTGACTGGACTTCTCTGCACCTTGTCACGCCAGTGGAAGCACCGGAGGTATGGGCGGCAGGCGTTACATATCAACGAAGCCGCGAAGCACGTAATTATGAAGCTACGGATGGAAAACTGGATGCGGAGACATTTTACGACAAAGTTTATGAGGCTGAGAGGCCGGAAATCTTTTTCAAATCCACGGCCGCCCGCACCATCGGACCGAACGAGGCCGTCACGCTGCGCAGTGATTCCACATGGCAGATCCCTGAGCCTGAGCTGGGATTGGTGCTTGGCGCAGATGGCAGCATTGTGGGATATATCGTCGGCAATGACATGAGCTGCCGCGATATCGAAGGGGAGAACCCGCTGTATTTGCCGCAAGCGAAAATATGGCGCAAATCCTGCTCCATCGGACCGGCCATCCGGCTTGCGGAAACGGTGCAGAATCCATATGCATTCAGCATCGTCTGCGAAATTTACCGCGAGGGGCGCATGGTCGTTAAGAGCGAGGCCAGTACGAGTGAATTAAACCGAAAGCTGGATGAACTGGTCTCCTTCCTGGCAAAAGACAATGATTTGTTTGACGGTACGGTGCTTTTGACAGGCACAAGCATTGTGCCGCCTAATGAGTTCACGCTTGAGCCCGGGGACCGGATTGAAATTTCAATCAGCAGTATCGGTACGCTGGTGAACCCTGTTTTATCAAACTAGTTTTGAATAAGGAGGACGTGTTTCCATGACGGTATTTCAAGGAGAGCAAGTATACAGGAACTATATCAACGGAGAATGGATGAAGGCGGCGTCCGGAGAAACCGAACCCAGCATCAATCCGGCAAACCGGAATGAGGTAGTCGGGTATGTACCGGTTTCCGGTATAGAGGATCTGAACCGTGCTGTCGCAGCGGCCAAAGCAGCAGGCCGAGCCTGGCGGCGATTAACAGGCTCGGAACGCGGCAATGTTCTGTACAAGGCGGCGAATGTGCTGGAACGCCGGGCCGACGAGGTCGCCGAGGCGATGACGAGGGAAATGGGAAAAACGCTCGCAGAAGCTAAGGGAGAGACGATGCGCGGCGTCGCGATCCTAAGGTATTACGCCGGCGAAGGGATGCGAAAAATCGGCGATGTCATTCCTTCCACGGACAGCGAAGCGCTGATGTTTACGACCCGCGTACCGCTTGGCGTCGTGGGCGTCATTGCCCCATGGAATTTTCCCGTAGCGATTCCGATTTGGAAGACGGCCCCGGCATTGATATATGGCAATACGGTTGTGCTAAAGCCCGCACAGGAAACGGCGGTCACGGCAGCCAAAATCATCGAATGCTTTGAGGAAGCGGGAATTCCGGCAGGGGTTCTCAATCTTGTATGCGGCAGAGGATCGGTGATCGGATCTGCGCTTTCCGAGCATCCGGATGTCAACGGGATTACGTTCACAGGTTCCAACGAAGTCGGAAAACGGGTCGGCGCCGCCGCTTTGGGGCGGGGAGCCAAGTATCAGCTTGAAATGGGCGGCAAAAATCCGATCATTATCGCGGCAGATGCGGACCTGGACTTGGCAGTCGAGGCCACCATCAGCGGCGGCTTGAAATCCACCGGCCAAAAATGCACCGCCACCAGCCGGGTCATTGTTGAGCGGAAAGTATATGAAGCCTTTAAAGAAAAGCTCCTGTCGCAAATTCGGGAGATCCGGTTGGGCGACGGCATGTCTTCCGAAAGCTGGATGGGACCGTGCGCGAACGAAGGACAGCTCGAAACGGTGCTGAACTATATTCATAAAGGGCAGGATGAAGGTGCCGTGCTGCTGACCGGCGGAAAAAGAGCGGACGGTCCAGGACTTGAAGAGGGATTCTATGTCCAGCCAACCGTATTTGAGGGTGTCGAACCGCATATGTCCATAGCCCGGGAAGAAATCTTCGGTCCTGTGCTTGCATTGATCGCGGTGGATTCCCTAGAGGAAGCCATAGAGACGGCCAATGACAGCGACTTTGGCTTGAGTGCCTCCATCTATACGCAAAATGTCGGGGCAATGCTGTCTTTCATCCGGGATATGGATGCCGGATTGGTCAGGATCAATGCGGAAACGGCCGGTGTAGAGCTGCAGGCGCCGTTCGGCGGGATGAAGATGTCAAGCTCGCATTCCAGGGAACAGGGTCAAGCAGCGATCGAGTTTTTCACTTCTATCAAAACGGTCTTCGTGAAGTCATAAGCTGCGGGAGGGTGCCATGCACGATCAGATTATGTCGATAATGGGAGAGATTGACTCAAGCCGTTTCGATATTACAGCACAAGCTCCGGGGGCAGCGGGACGGCTGCCTTTAACGGATGATTTGCTGCGGAACGCTCCGAGCGGCGACTTGTTCGGCATGTCCCAGAATGTCGGAATGGGCTGGAAGCCTGGGGAATTGAACGGAAAACAGTTTCTGATCCTGAGCACGCAGGGCGGAATTCGCAATGAGGACGGCAGTCCTGCAGCCCTCGGTTACCACACGGGCCACTGGGAGGTCGGTCTGCTCATGAAAGCCGCGGCGGAAGAGATATCGGACCGCGGCGGAATTCCGTTTGCCGGCTATGTCAGCGACCCCTGTGACGGCAGATCACAGGGCACGACAGGCATGTTCGACTCGCTCCCGTACAGGAACGATGCCGCGCTCGTGTTCCGCAGATTGATTCGCTCCCTGCCGACGCGTAAAGGCGTGATCGGCGTCGCCACTTGTGACAAAGGTCTGCCGGCGATGATGTTAGCGCTTGCGGGAATGCCGCAGCTGCCGGGAGTAATCGTTCCCGGGGGCGTCACCCTTCCGCCTGTCGATGGAGAGGACGCCGGCAAAATTCAGACGATCGGCGCACGGTACGTCAGCGGCGAGCTCTCCCTGGAAGCGGCGGCGGAGCTCGGCTGCCGGGCATGTGCTACACCGGGGGGAGGCTGCCAGTTCCTGGGCACGGCAGCAACGGCCCAGGTCGTCGCCGAGGCGATGGGAATGACGGTGCCGCATGCCGCACTTGCACCTTCCGGGCAGCCGATCTGGATCGAAATGGCGCGCCAATCCTCACGCGCACTGATGGCGATGGAGTCCAATGGGCTGAGAATGGCGGACGTTGTCACCGATGCGGCGATTCGCAATGCGATGGCTGTTCATGCCGCATTCGGCGGCTCTACCAACCTGCTGCTGCACATTCCCGCCATTGCCCATGCAGCCGGTTTAAACGTGCCTGCGGTGCAGGACTGGATCCAGGTCAACAAACATGTGCCGAGACTGGTCAGCGCCCTGCCGAACGGCCCGATCTTCCACCCGACCATTCGGGTGTTTCAGGCTGGAGGCGTGCCCGAAGTGATGCTTCACCTTAGGCAGCTTGGCGTACTGGATGAGTCCGTGCTTACCGTAACAGGTACGACGCTGAGCGAGGTTCTCGACTGGTGGGAATCGTCGGAACGCCGTCATCTGCTGCGGAAGCAGCTGAAGGAGAAGGACGGGATAGATCCGGACAGTGTCATTATGAGCGTTGAGTATTCGCAGCGTCTTGGCATTACCTCTACCGTGACATTTCCAACAGGGAATATCGCTCCGGAGGGCTCTGTGATCAAATCCACATCGATCGACCCTACGGTACTGGATAACCAAGGCGTGTATCGTCACAAAGGTAGAGCAAAAGTGTTTACAACCGAACGCGAAGCGATCCGTGCAATTAAGACCGGCGGTGTTCTGGCAGGCGACGTGGTCGTACTTCTCGGGCGGGGGCCGTCAGGGACCGGGATGGAGGAGACTTACCAACTTACGTCTGCGCTGAAGCATTTGTCTTTCGGCAAATACGTATCGCTCATTACAGATGCCCGGTTTTCCGGTGTTTCCACCGGGGCGTGCATTGGCCACGTTGGCCCTGAAGCACTGGCAGGCGGGCCGATCGGCAAGCTTCGGAACGGTGACTTGATCGATATCGTCGTGGATCGCAACACGCTGGAAGGCAGCATGAACTTTGTCGGTGAAGGGGATATCGAGGTTTCGCCGGAGGAGGGAGCTCTCATCCTTGCACAGAGGCCCTTCCATCCGGATATGCGGCCGGATGAAGCTCTGCCGGATGACACCAGGCTGTGGGCTGCGCTGCAGTCCGTCAGCGGAGGGACATGGAGAGGGAATGTGTACGACGTGGAACGGATCATAACCGCTCTGGAAGCCGGCAAAAAAGTACTGGGCTGGCACTGAAATCAACCATTTTGTACAATCATCATTTTCATACCGGAGGGAACTTAAATGAATATGATCACGAACCCCGTTCTTCGCGGTTTTCATCCCGATCCGTCCATTTGCCGGGCGGGGGAAGATTATTATATCGCCACGTCCACCTTCGAATGGTTCCCGGGTGTACGGATTCACCATTCCCGGGACCTGGTTCATTGGAAGCCGATACAATCTCCGCTTAGCCGGACTTCGCAGCTGCATATGGAGGGCAACATCGATTCCGGAGGAGTATGGGCTCCCTGCCTTAGCTATGACAACGGCGTGTTTTACCTGATTTACACGGATGTCAAAAGCCGGATCGGCGCTTTTAAAGATACCCATAATTATCTTGTGACGGCAAAGGATATCGAAGGCCCGTGGTCCGAGCCGGTATATTTGAACAGCAGCGGATTCGATCCATCCTTATTCCATGATGAGGACGGACGCAAGTGGCTGGTCAATATGATTTGGGATCACCGTAAGGGAAAGAACCGGTTCTCGGGCATCGTGCTCCAGGAATTTTCCGTTCAGGAACAGAAGCTGATAGGGCCCGCCGTTAACATATTCAAAGGCACGGAATTAGGGCTGACGGAAGCGCCGCATCTGTACAAATATAAGGATTTTTATTATTTAATAACGGCTGAAGGGGGAACCGGTTACGAGCATGCGGTGACGGTAGCACGCTCCCGCATGTTACAGGGACCTTATGAGGTCGATCCTGCCAATCCGATCCTGACTTCATACGGCAGGCCGGATTTAATGCTCCAGAAGGCCGGTCACGGCAGCCTCGTCGAGACGCACACCGGCGAATGGTACATGGCCCACCTGGTCGGCCGGCCTGTCAATGGACAATTTTGCACACTTGGCCGTGAGACGGCTCTGCAGCAATGTGTTTGGAGCGAGGACGGCTGGCTGCGGCTTGCGAGCGGTGACCGCTACCCCGAAGTTCAGGTGCCTGCACCGAAAATTATGCCACACCCTTTTGAACCGGCACCGAAAATGGACCACTTTGATCAACCCATGCTTCGGAGCGATTGGAATACGCTTCGTATACCGCCGGACTCGACGTGGCTGAGCCTTACGGAACGTCCCGGTTGCTTGCGCCTGCGCGGCATGGAGTCAATGAGCTCGACGCACAGGCAGAGCATGGTCGCGCGAAGACTGCAGGCTTTTGCGTGTGAAGCCGAAACTTGTCTGGAGTTTGCACCGGACCATCCGCAGCAAATGGCAGGGCTGATTCTGTATTACGACACGAAAGACTATCTCTATTTACGGGTAACGTATCACGAAGAGAAGGGACTGTGCCTCGGAATCATTCAGTCCCGATACGGGATATACGACGAGCTGCTGGATGATATCACGCTGAAACCGGTGAACGGGATCCGGTTAAAGGTTGTGATCGATCATGACCGTGCCTGTTTTTACTATGGGTTACAAGATGATCCGTCCTGGCATCCGGCAGGCGGATGGTTCGATATCACGCATCTGTCGGATGAATCTCCTGAATATATCCGGTTTACGGGAACCTACATCGGTCTTTGCGTGCAGGATCTTGGCGGGACCCGGAAACACGCTGATTTTGATTATTTTGTATATAAAGAAATGTAAATGGCAAAGGCGGTATCAGACCATAAAGTGCACCCCTTAGAATAGACATTGGAATCCCCTGGCTATTCCGATGATTTCTAGGGGTGCATTTTATGATGCAAATAAAGAGCAAAATTCAAGCATTTTCAGAAGACTCAAGTAAGAAGCCATCCGGCTTCATGTGTGGGAGAAGTGGAGCTATCGACAAATCAACGAACTCGGCCACTAGCTAGCCTGGATGCATTAAGACAACACGATTTCAGCAACGCAGCAGGCGGGAAGGTGCATATCCAGACGGTTGTCCTTAATTGGAATAACCGGCATCTTTTTTATTTCGACTTGCGGGGGACGTCCGAACGCGTTGTGGCTCGTCATGGTCCCAGAAATGTAACGAACTTCTGCAGAGGAAAACGCTTGACCATCTAACACGCAAAGGAGCTGCTGGGACTCATCTGCGGACAAGTTCACTACTGTCGCGTGAACGCGGCCGTCCGCCCGTTTCGATGCGCTGACGTGCAGAGCCGGCACCTCGGCTTCGGTCGTCCCCGTCAGCTGCGGTTGTATATAGCTTTCGATCCGTGTCGAATCTTGATGCCCTTTATAGAGATCGAATACATGGTACGTCGGTGTGAGCACCATATCCTCGCCTTCCGTCAGGATGACCGATTGGAGCACATTGACCAGCTGCGCCAGATTGGCCATCTGAACCCGATGGCTGTGGGCGTTAAATATATTCAGGGACACTCCGGCGACAATGGCGTCTCGCATCGCATTTTGCTGAAACAAGAATGCCGGGTGAGTCCCAGGCTCCACCTCGTGCCAGGTTCCCCACTCGTCGATAATGATCGACACCTTCCCATTGGGGTCGTAGCGATCCATGACATGTTTATGCCGGGTAATTAATTCATCCATATACAACGCTCGGCGCAGGGTGCGATAATAGGTCGGCTTGTCGAACTCCAGAGCCGGACCTTTGCGCTCCTCGGGATATTCGTCAGATTTGTAATATCCCGGCATGGTGTAATAATGCAGAGACAATCCATCCATATTTGTGCCCGCTTCGCGCATCAAGGTTTCCGTCCAGGCATAATCGTTGCCGTCGGCACCGCAAGCAACCCTGAAAATCCGATGATTGCCGTAATTGCGAACATAAGTGTTGAATTGCTTGTACACATCGGCATAATATTCCGGCCGCATGTGCCCGCCGCATCCCCAATTCTCATTTCCGATGCCGACATATTCAACCTTCCACGGTTCGTGCCTGCCGTTCTGGCGCCTCCAGTTCGCCATTGGCGAGTCTCCGTCAAAGGTCATGTATTCAATCCATTCGCTCATTTCTCTAGGGGTACCGGAGCCGACGTTGGCGGCGATATAAGCCGAGCAGCCGATCTGCTCGCATAGATCCAAAAACTCGTGGGTGCCGAATGAATTGTCCTCCACGACGCCGCCCCAGCCTGCATTCACGATGCGCTTGCGCTCAGCACCTACGCCGTCTTTCCAATTGTAATATTCAGCGAAGCATCCGCCGGGCCAGCGCAGCACCGGCACCCGGATATGCCGCAATGCCTCCACAACGTCGGTGCGTATCCCGCGGATATTGGGAATGGGGCTGTTTTCGTCGACATAAATGCTGCCATAAATACCTCGTCCCAAATGCTCTGAAAAATGCCCGTAAACATTTTTGTTGATTTTTCCGTACTTCCGCCCTGAATCGATGAACAGTAACGCCATAGCCTTCCTCTCCATTCGGAAAAATATATGTTGCTAGACCTGTGAACTTCCTTGCGATGTTCCATTATAGCGCTTTCATTTTAACGGTTCAACCCGATTTCATGCTCCCGAACGAGGTCGTAAAGAAATGCTAAACTTGTTGAAAACTGCGAGCATGGGGTGAGACAAAAGCGTAAACAAATGTTAGAAATGTAACAGCTCGCCTGTATTCATTCCTAAATTTCAGGGTTAAAATGAAACGTGATTCAAGGCAAAAACGATTTCAAGGGGGTTATTAGCATGAAACGAAGGGTTTACCCGAAAGTCGTCCTCATCTTAGCAACAATACTTTTAACAGGATTGATCACCGCATGTAGTTCCGACTCAAACAATCAACAGTCAACCAATCCGTCAGGAAGCAGTTCAGGCAAATCATCTGAAGGGGGAGCCACCGCAGCGGAAGGACCGTTCGGCAAATATGAAGAACCGCTTACGATTCGATTTGCCCGCGATGTAGACAACGATATGCAGGATAACATCATACCCAAAACACCTGGCGAAACAGTGGAAGACAACCGCTGGTTGAAAGCGTTCTCGGAAAAACTGGGAATCAACGTAAAATACGATTGGACGGTCAGCGGCGGGGATGCTTATACCCAAAAGGTTAACGTAACGTTGACATCCGGGGATATTCCGGACATGATCCGAGTCACAGCCGCACAAATGAAACAGATGGCTGAAGCAGATATGATCGAGGATCTCACACCGTACTGGGACGAATATGCTTCTGACCAAATGAAGGAGCTGTACGCGGTGCAAGGGCCTGCGGTCCTTCAGGCCGCTACGGTTGATGGTAAGATGATGGGGCTTGGTCCGCCGGAGGTATACGGAGACGGCGTATTTATCTGGCTTCGTGCCGACTGGTTAGAGAAACTCGGGCTTTCAGAGCCCAAAACGATGGATGATGTGATTGCAATCAGTAAAGCGTTTACCACGCAGGACCCGGACGGGAACGGGGTCAACGACACCTACGGTCTAGCAATTACGAAGGATTTGTACGGCGGAGCCATGGGGCTGGAAGGTTTTTTTGCCGGCTACCACGCGTATCCGAACATGTGGATCGATGACGGATCGGGAAATCTGGTTTGGGGCAGTACGCTTCCTGAAGTAAAGGAGGGATTGAAAGCGCTGTCTTCGATGTATAAGGCCGGTGAAATCGACAAGGAATTCGGAGTTAAGGACGGCGGCAAGGTGGCTGAGACGATAGCGGCCGGCAAGGTGGGCATGGAGTTCGGGCAACAATGGAATCCGATGTACCCGCTCATCAGCAACTATCAGAACGATCCGGGTGCAGATTGGAAAGGCTACGCCTTGGTTTCGGTGGACGGGGAACCGGTGCTGTCACCGCAGAAATTTGCCGCATCGGAGTTCTGGGTCGTCAGAAAAGGATTTTCCAATCCGGAAGCCCTGGTGAAAATGTTTAATTTGCACATTGAGTTGAACTGGGGAGAAAGCGGAGATTTCGATTATTATTATATGCCTTCCGCCAATGACAGTGTAGGCGTGTGGAAATATTCGCCGGTACAACCCTACCCGCCATTTAAAAACGTGAATGCGTTCCAGGAAATCGAGGAGGCGCGTAAGAATAAAACTTTGGATCAGCTAACCGGCGAGGCACTGTCGATTCAGAAAAATATGGAAGCCTTCAACAATGGAGAAACCACTCTATGGGGATGGCCTAAAATTTATGGGGAAGACGGCGTGTTCCAGCATAGCGTGAAGTACCTGGAGAACGACCATTTCATGCTTGAGGCGTTTGCCGGACCGCCTACCCAAACGATGGCGGAAAAGCAGTCCACACTAAAAGCGCTGGAAACCGAGGTGTTTGTCAAAATCATTATGGGCGCCACTTCGATTGATGAGTTCGACAAGTTCGTAGAGAACTGGAATACGCTTGGGGGAGCCGATATGACCAAAGAAGTCAATGAGTGGTACGCATCTGTAAAATAAGTACCTAGGACCATGAGAAAGGATGCTGCATTGATCTGGGGCATCCTTTCCCTTCCTCATTCTCATCTTAAGAAACGGGTGATTTATTATGCAAAAAAGAAGCTGGAAAAGGGAATTGCCTCTGCATGTTATGATTTTGCCGGGTTTTCTTTTTTTGCTGGTATTCAACTACCTTCCCATTGGCGGAATCATTATTGCGTTCCAAAAGTTTATACCGGCGAAAGGTTTGTTCGGCGATCAGGACTGGATTGGTCTGCGCAACTTCGAATATGTAATGAACCTGCCCAACTTCGATAACATCATGTGGAATACGTTTTATATCGCGATGATGAAAGTCATTCTAGGATTGCTTGTGCCCATTGTGATTGCGATTCTATTAAACGAGGTCCGGCATATGGCACTGAAGAGAGGAGTGCAGACCGCGATTTACTTGCCCCATTTTTTATCCTGGGTAGTATTGGGCGGAATCTTTATCGAAATTCTGTCACCGAATGACGGCTTGGTCAACCGGGCGCTTCAATCCTTCGGGATTGAACCGATCTTTTTCCTTGGGGACAATCGGTGGTTCCCAAACACCATGATTTTGACAGACGTATGGAAAGAGTTTGGATATGGAACCATCATATATCTGGCCGCGCTTACAAGCATCAATCCGAACCTGTACGAAGCGGCGCAAATTGACGGAGCGAGCCGTTGGAGGCAGACGCTTCACGTGACGCTGCCTGGGATGCAGATGGTTATCGTATTGCTTATGGTTCTTAATTTGGGGAATTTGCTGAATGCCGGATTTGACCAGATTTTTAACATGTACAGCCCGATGGTATATGAAAGCGGGGATATTCTCGATACCTTCGTGTACCGCATCGGACTGCTGGATGCGCAATTCGGGGTTGCAACCGCAGTAGGATTATTCAAGTCCGTTATCGCGCTTGTTCTCGTGTCCGTCTCCTATTACATCGCGTATAAAGTTGCGGACTACAGGATTTTCTAAGGAGGGACCGATATGCCTGTAAAAAAGAGGCTGGATTGGTTTGTTGTGTGCAATAGTATATTCTTGATCGCAGTCGGAATGTTGTGTCTGATTCCGATGATACACATCCTGGCCGTGTCATTAAGCTCCAGCGCTGTCGCTGCAACAGGAACCGTAACCTTGTGGCCGAAGGAATTTACGTTGAAATCCTATGAATTTGTCGCACATCGTTCAGCCTTTTGGCAATCGATGCTCGTTTCCCTGGAGCGCATCGCATTGGGAGGGACGCTGAATCTCGTTTTGATCGCTACAGTCGCATATCCGCTTTCGAAAGAAAAGGGAGAATTCCGGCTGCGCACCTTTTATTCATGGGCCTTTTTTATTACAATGATATTTGGGGCTGGATTAATTCCGACGTATATGGTTGTCAAGCAGCTCGGGTTGATCGACACGATCTGGGCGCTGGTCTTCCCAACTGCAATTCCTGTATTCAGTGTCATTTTGCTGTTGAATTTTTTTCGAGCAGTGCCAAAGGAACTGAGTGAGGCCGCGTTTATCGATGGTGCCGGACATTGGCGAACGCTGTGGCAGATTTACGTTCCGGTATCCTTGCCGGCTCTTGCGACCATTCTGCTATTTTCACTGGTCACGCACTGGAACAGCTGGTTCGATGGGTTAATCTATATGAACGATCCCAGCCATTACCCGATCCAGAGCTACATTCAGACGATCGTCGTTCAGCGCTCGTTAGCCACGATGACGCCGGAAGAGGCCAAGCTCATGGCGGACATTTCGGATAAGACGCTGCGTTCGGCCCAGATTTTCCTTGGAGCTCTGCCGATCATCTGCGTGTATCCGTTCCTGCAGCGTTTCTTTGTCAAAGGAATTGTACTCGGGAGCGTGAAAGGATAAACACGAAAGGCCGACCTCGTTTCCCGCAATAATAATCGTGAATAAGGGAGGGAGGGCAGATCAAGAACAGCATTTTCGCACGATTGATCGCGTCCTTCTTATTGGCGATCGTCCTAATTATTTTCTTGGGCATCTATTTGTACAATTGGAGCCTGAACACCGTAAAAAATGAAATTATTAATTCTTCGACTGCACAGGTTTCGTTCTACCTTACAAGCCTGGAGGAGGAGATCGAACGCATTAAAATTTTGCAACACGAAAGCTTGACTGATGAATACCTGGGCAAACTCGCGGTACGGTATTCCATCATGGACGAGTATGAAATCATGGAAAGCATGCGAAAGCTCCATCAGCGTCTCGTCACTATTCATAACAGCAGCTCCTACACCTCGAATGTAAGCGCACACATTTTACCGATTCAAAAAACCATTTCCTCCACCGCTACCGTAAGTCCGATCGATATGGACAAATTCGATCAGATTCGCGTTCCGGCGGGGGAAACTGGCGCGCAGCTGGTACAATACAAAAATAATCTTTACATAACCACTCTACATACCGAGAATGCCGGCTTGCCTCAAAAGTACATGATCGAGATTGAGCTGGATACGACGGCGTTTCAAGAGGCGCTGGGCCAGTTTCATACTTACGACAACAGCGGATCCTTTTTAATTGATCTCACGCACGACATCGTCATTAGCGGCAAAGGCAACGATGCAAATGTACGCTTACAAGATTTGGCGGGAAACTACCATGAACTGAAGAGCGGGAACGTCACATACAGCAACATAAACGGTCAGAAAATGTATGTGGTGTCTGTCAAATCGGATTATTTGAATATGCTCTTACTGCGTTATATTCCCCAAGAGCTCATCTTTGTGCCGCTGCGGGATTTTTATATCTGGCTGTGGGTATTCACCGGTGCAGGCGCAATGATTATGTTGTTTTACTCTATCTACACCTATAACTTAATTCACAAGCCCATGCGTAAGCTTGTCGGATCGTTCCGACACGTCGAGAGCGGAAATTTTAACGTCTCGATCCACGTAAACAGCAAAAACGAGTTCGGTTATCTTTATCAAGGCTTTAATTCCATGGTACAGAACGTATCTGCTTTGATCGAGCAGGTGTACAAGCAGAAAATTCTAAACCAGAGAGCGGAGCTAAAGCAATTGCAATCGCAAATTAGTCCGCATTTTTTATATAACAGTTTGTTTTTGATCAACACGATGGCCAAACTAGGGGACGATAATTTAATCCCGTTTACTAAGCTGCTGGGTGATTATTTTCAGTTTATTACAAGAAATGCTTCGGATTTTTTGCCGCTGCGTGAAGAAGTGGAGCACGCACGGACCTATAGCGAGATCCAGTTCATGCGTTTTCCAAGCCGGCTGACGATCCAATTTGAAGATCTTCCGGATGAGGTCAAGGAAATTCAGGTGCCTAGATTGATTCTTCAACCGATTCTTGAAAATGCATTCAAATATGCCGTGGAACAAACCAAAGTCAAAGGCTTGATCACAATGCGCTTTCAGCAGGAGGACCGCGCTTTGCGTATTATTGTAGAGGACAACGGAACGGATCTGTCGGAGTCCAAATTATCCGCGCTCCAAAAGCTCCTTAACGATACGTCCAATATCGAGACCTCAGGTCTGATTAACATTCATCGCCGGCTTCGTTTGATATATGGTGATGAACACGGCCTGTTTTTGGAACGAAGCGCAATGGGCGGCTTGAAGGTGACGCTGCAACTTGACCCGAAAGCGAGTGTGTAAGGGATGTACAGACTCCTGATTGTCGATAACGAAGAGATTATAGTGAATCATCTTTATGAAATTTTTCGAGGATTTGACCATTTGGATCTCGATGTCTATAAAGCATATGGGGGAGAAGAAGCCATTGAGTGGCTCAACCGTACAAGAATTGATATCGTGTTGACCGATATCGACATGCCCCACATTGACGGTCTGCAGCTCATGGAGGAGATTTTTCGAAGCTGGCCTCAGTGCAGAGTGATTTTTTTGACAGGGCACAGTGAATTCAGATATGTATACAAAGCGATTCAGTATCAGGATGTCAGCTATATTCTGAAGACCGAGAATATCGACAAAGTGATTCAGGTGGTCGAAGAGACCGTATCAAAAATCCGCCAGGAAATCAAAACGGAAGATCTGATCCGGGAGGCCAAAGAGCAAATAAACATAGCGCTGAATTTGTTTCAAGAAGATTATCTTCTAGGCATGTTAAAAGGCAGCCGCGGGTTACAAGCCAGCCAATCACAGTTCGAAGAATTGTCGATCCCGCTGAATGTTAAGTGGCCGGTTGCCCTGGTCGTGGGCAAGATCGATAAATTCCCCGACTCTACCGGTTATATGCAGAAGATGCAACAAATCTATGCCGTACGTCAAATCATGCATAGGTACTTAGCCACCCGTGTCAATTTTGTGATTGTGCTGGATGATAGTCGCAGATTCGTGATTTTTATTCAGCCTAAGGAGTCGTTGTCCGCTACCGGTACTGAGAATGCGGAGACGATCCTGCAGACGTTCAATAAAACAGTGTCGTTCCTTAAAGGAATATTGGAGGTCATCCAGTCGGCATGCCAGGAAAATATCGGACTTCCGATCAGCTTTACAATCGGCAGCCAAGCGGATGGGTGGGAATCGGTTTCCAATAAGTATCACTCGCTCCACCACTTGCTCAATTACCGGATCGGACTCGAAAATACAGTTCTTCTGATCGACGATGCGGTTAGTCATGATGAACCCGATGAGGCAGGCAACGTTCAGGGTTTGAAGGAAGAGGATCTCGAAGGAGAAAGGCTTGGGCGGGTGCTTAAGTCCAACGATCTTTCGCTTATCGAGCAATATCTGGAGGCAGGACAAAGGAGTAAGTATTTTGAAGCCTTGGAGCTGCTTCTTGGTCCGATCAGAGACGTTCGCACGAAAAATAATGCTTTTGCCCAGGAAATTTATTACACCGTGTCCCTGTATTTGATGTCCTATATCAATCGATGGGCACTCAATGAGAAGATTGAAGCTCAGTTGGGTCAAAACAGACTGATGCGGATCGATTTTTTTGACAGTTGGAGCGAAGCTTCCTTATATTTGACGGAGTTATCGTCTGTGTTGTTCGACATGCAAAAAGTAGAGCAGAAAAAACGCGCGGATCATATCATCGATTTTTTGCAGGAATTCATTCGGAATCATTTGGATGAAGACCTGTCGTTGGTGCGATTGGCGGAACAAGTATATTTGAATCCGTCATATTTATCCCGCATCTACAAACAGGAAACCGGAAACAATCTGACGGAGTTTATCGACTCCACCCGTCTTATGCAAGCGAAGCGTTTACTTCATAGCGAGAATCTTCGAGTCGGTGAAGTTGCCCGCCGTGTGGGCTACGAAACCGCATCCTCTTTTACTCGTTTTTTCAAAAAGGCTACCGGCTGTTCCCCGCAGGAATACAAGGAAAAGCATATGATTCAAAAGCCATAGAGCTGTTGCTTCTCATCTACTGTGTCCCATTTCATTTCCTGACTTAAAGAGATCCAGTCTGCCGTTCAAATGAGCGGGATCGACAAATTGATTGCGCAACTGCCAAACGGGTTGTCGTCTGCCGTCGGAGAAAACGGCTCTAACTTTTCCGGACATGCCGATTCTTATTCTTGACGAGGGCACCTCGGCTGTGGATATGCAGACTGCTATCGTAAGAGGGAACAGAAGCTAGCTTTCTCGACAACCATGAGAAATTACTATTTTGTCGGGCACAAGAACATAATCCCATTAAAAGTCGCTAATTTAGCGGCTTTTTTATTGGTACAAGTTCTTGGCCCGAGCCAAGGACAAGAACATTGTCCGGTTGCCGATTAGATAAGTTTCTAACTACGATACCATGCAATTTCATTATGCTAACGGGCAGGAAAGCGGTGCGCTATGCCGAATACCTAGTTTTAAGTTGATTTTCCTGTAAGGTAATGGTAAATCAACACAAAGGTGCGATAGCCTCTGTTTGTGAAAGTTTATGAGTACCGTTTGACGGAAGTGAGGAGTATTTGGATATTCAGGTAAACCAATGATCAAATAGATTCAGGACAAAAACCAGCATATTAAATAGGAGCGTTCATATGGGAGATAAACTGAACTGGGCCGGGAATTATCGCTACTGTTCGATGGAGTTGCTTGAGCCTAAAAGTCTAGAAGAAGTTAAGGACCTAGTTGTTAGCCGCACAAGCATACGCGTGCTTGGCTCGCGCCATTCTTTTAACGGGATTGCTGACACCGGGGGCAGCCATCTTTCGCTTCGAAAGATGAATCGGGTAATCGATCTCGACCGTGTACAGAGAACCGTAACCGTCGAAGGTGGCATTCGGTATGGCGATCTGTGCCGCTATTTAGATGATCATGGCTATGCTTTGCATAATTTAGCATCGCTGCCGCACATCAGCGTGGCAGGCGCCGTTGCGACAGCCACGCACGGCTCGGGCGATCAGAATGCAAGCCTGGCGTCTTCTGTACGTGCTATCGAGCTAATGAAATCGGATGGAGAAGTAACGGTACTCACGCGCGGGATAGATCCCGAGTTCGATGGGGCGGTTGTCGGACTCGGCGGACTTGGAGTCGTCACAAAGCTTAAACTGGATTTAGTACCCTCGTTTCAGGTAAGTCAGACCGTATATGATCGTCTTCCTTTTTCTGCACTGGATCATGGCATAGACGAAATTTTATCTTCCGCATACAGTATCAGCTTGTTTACGGATTGGGCAGAGCCCATATTCAATCAAGTGTGGGTAAAACAAAAGGTGGGAATAAACGGGGAGGATGAGATATCTCCAGAGTTCTTCGGGGCTTTGCCAGCTCCGGAAAAACGGCATATGGTAACTGGGCAATCTGTAGAGAGCTGTAGCGAGCAGCTAGGCGCTCCTGGACCATGGTATGAACGGTTGCCTCATTTTCGCATGGAATTTACCCCCAGCGCGGGCAACGAACTGCAAAGTGAATATTTCGTTCCGAGGCGTCATGCGGTCGAGGCAATGCGTGCGCTAGGTAAACTGCGTGATAGAATTGCGCCTCTGCTCTTTATCTCCGAGATTCGAACCATTGCATCGGATACCTTTTGGATGAGCCCATGCTACCGGCAAGACAGTGTTGGTTTTCATTTTACATGGAAGCCGGATTGGGAGCGCGTGCGCCAATTACTTCCGCTTGTAGAACGTGAACTCGAACCGTTTGGAGCACGCCCACATTGGGCGAAACTGTTTACGATGGAGTCGGAAATGATACAAGCTCGGTATGAGCGGTTAGCTGATTTCCGTCAGCTACTACTTCGATACGATCCAATAGGGAAGTTTCGAAATACGTTTCTGGATCATTACATTATGCATTGATGTTAAGGATTAATCACCATTTTAGAAAAAGTGATCTAATGGAATGAAACAAAAATGTTAATTTTTTGCATTCGTTAAGACCTCCACCACTGGCAATATAGGGTTGGAGGTTTTTGGTTAGAAACAGAATATATATTCCGTTAACTTCTTCAATAGTTAAGGAAAGGGGAAACGTATGGATATAGAATGTATCTCAGAAATGATAGATACAGGTTGGCTTCGTACCTTATCAAACAACTATCTTCACTCTGAAAAAGGAATCGTTACGAACTGGTCCTGCAATTCGATCGGTGCGGTTGACATTGGATTTGACACTTCTTAAGAATAAAAGTGCAACCTTTGTTTGGGAATTCATGTTCACACGCTCCACCTATCAGACAGCCGATATGATAGAGCAGCATAAACTCCTTAATGAAGTCGCACGTCTCGTGGGCCAAGGTATCATACTGACGACCATTGCATAGAAGTTGGAGCCAATCAACGCGGAGAACCTGCGTAAAGCGCACGTTCTTTTGGAGACAGGCCGGACAGTGGGTAAAATCGTTCTGCAGCACTTTTAAGTTAGTGAAGTATACGAACTAACTTGGGACTGTCTCGATGAAGTTTATCTGATATTGGGAATCAAAGGGCGGGATAAAAATTTGTTTTGATGAACTAGAAGTAGACTTGGAAAATAGACTAGAAGAACGTAACAGAAATCCTCAATGACTAAAACACAAACCTACTTAATAAGTTAACGGGCTAAATTGTTTAATTTACTATCCTCCATTTTACTAAAGTTGTATTCGGTCTGGCCCAGACTGTTCATATCAGCAATCTATGAGAAACATGGCCTGCTTTTGGATGATAAAATGTAGGCATAAGGAGGCTGCATATGGGACGTATAATCCTGATGATGAATGTGACACTGGACGGTTGCTGTGACCACACGCAGGTAATTGCGGATGAGGATCTCCACCAGTATACGATGGACTTGATGGACGAGTCTGATGGTCTGCTTTTCGGACGTGAAATCTACCAGTTGATGGAAAGTGCTTGGCCATCCATTGCCAGCAGCGGCGACGGACCTCAGTTCTTGGTCGACTTCGCACGCAAGCTCGATCGGAAACCCAAGTACGTCTTTTCGCGGACGCTGGATCACGTGTCGTGGCAGAACTCTTTCTTGTTGAAAGGGCCTGTTTCCGAGGAGGTGCCGCGACTTATGGCTGAAGGGAAGAACCTAGTCGTTAACGGCGGTCCCGGACTCGGGTCCACCCTGGCACAACTAGGCTTAGTGGATGAGTATCACTTTCTGGTGCAGCCCATCGTTGCCGGACATGGCCCCCAATTATTGGGGGGAGTTCGTGATCGACTGAATCTGAAGCTGACCGAGACCAAGCCTTTCGGCTCCGGCGTCGTGGTGCTCCACTACACGCCCGTTCGATAACAATGCCTGGCTGATCACCGCGGCTTGGCACTGCTATACGAGCCAAAATACATTTGTCGGCTGCTTCGTTTATATTACAAGGAGCAAATTCAGAGGGGAATACTTGGTCTGGCTGGAAACTGAAAATTGGAGGGCGTTATTGAAATGGCTAAACTGATCTACGCAGCAAACGTATCTTTAGACGGTTACATTGAGGACGAACACGGCAATATCGAGTGGACGATCTCCGATGACGAGGTATTTGCGTTCTGGACTGACTTCGAGCGGCCGATGGGCACCTACCTATACGGGCGCCGAATGTACGAGTCGATGGTGTACTGGGAGACGGCGAGCGCCAAGCCCAATGATCAACCAGAGGTAATACGGGAATTCGCACAGATTTGGCGAACAGCTAAGAAGATCGTGTTCTCCCGGACACTTCTGGCGGTTTCAAGCGCCAGGACTAGGATCGAGCGCGAATTCGATCCTGAAGCGATCCGGAGGCTGAAGGAGTCTTCAGGAGCCGATATCACGATTGGCGGCCCCGAGCTTGCTGGGGAGGCGATGAGAGCGGGACTGATCGACGAGTGTCATCTGCTTCTTAATCCGATCGTCTTGGGTGGAGGTAAACGAGCATTGCCGGACAACCTCTGCATGCGGCTCGAGCTGCTCGGTGAGCGCCACTTTCCAAGCGGCGTTGTTCATCTTCACTACCGCATGATTGTCTGACAACGACGCTAGAGTGAATACAAGAGATGTCTTGTTATCAGATACCGGTATGGCGATAGGCTGATATAAACAAAGTCGCACAATGTGCGGCTTTTTATTGTGCTTAAAATAATCAATAAGCATCACATTGGCAGGAACGATCACAAACCCATGATGACCTTGTTATTCGTAATCATGTCTATCGTGCTCGATGTCTGCAGGGCAAGAGGATTGTTCTTTAACGACAGTAAGACGAATTACCACAGCGTTGTCGGCAAACTGGCTGTGGCGAAGGGAATGGCTTCATTGCCAACGATATATACCTGGATGATGTTCATACCGTACAACACGTGAGCAAGCAGCTCCTCACCGCAGCACAGCAAGCGGAAGAGCGGACATTCTGTATTGCAATAGGCCATGTAGGCGTGTACGGAATTCGTACGGCAGAAGCGCAGAAAAATCCATTCCGGAGCTCCATAAAAGAGTAGAGTTTGTCAGGATCAGCGATCTGGTCAGAGAGCATTCAAGCTGGCGGCCTGATCCGCTACGTGCGTACTAGGGCAAGCAAAATCGAGAACGGGAGGTGGAATCGAATTGCTGTGACGCCTTCGTATAATACTTCACGCATGACGAAGACCCTGCCTGTATAATTCAGGTGGGGTCTCTTCATATGAATTAATATATAGGCGTACCCCACAGAGCTTATTGATCAATGGTCTCCAAATAAACAGCCTTATCAAAATCTTCTCTTTCGCAAGTTTAGCGTAATAAAATAAATGATATCCGTGGGCTGCTGTACGTATCGCGCTTCTCCGATGCGGCATTAGACTATATCAGGACTTCAGGGCGAATGCCTTGAACCTACAAATGTCTAGTCTTCAGTAGGAGGATATATCTGTGCCGCTCAAAAAATATGTTACCCCGTTGGCCATTCCCCCGATTCAAATGCAGAAGCTCCGCTGAGCCAGGGGTACCGATTACGAAGCGAAAATGAAGCAGGTCAAGCAAAAGCAGTACCGGAATCTGCTACCCTTTTAAGGAGGAAGTCGGTTGAGCATGAGTAGAAATGAACGTATTTGCGGAAGGTTTGCCAAAATCATTGGAGGAACTCCCGGATTTGCAGGCGGAAAATGCGTCGCGACCATTTCGCGGAATCGAGTAAAGGCAACGATTTTAAAGAAAAGGTTTATGTTAACCTCATCATTCTCGTTTGAATCGTTAAATGCTGTGACTGGTAGAGCGTTGTGTTTGGGAAGAGTTGCCCTGTTGCAAAAGGAAACGGATCGGTTTATCGCAAGCCTTCTTAAACAGGACATCATCGTTTCGTCCATTCATAACGAATGGCTGTTCGAGCGCCCCAGATTGATCTATGTCAACATCGAAGCGGTACAAAAGCCGCTCATTTTCGCCAGAAAAGTCAGAAGAGCGCTTGACTTGCTGTAACCACTAGGTTCGCCTCCGCTTGGTCAGTTTAGCCGTGGTGGCTACTAGATTCACCATATAATTAAAATCCAACTACACCGAAGCGCGTGGTACCGCTTTTTAGTTGTTCTAGAAGGGGGAAGAGCAAGTAAAGCCACCTGCAATGCAAGCGGCCTTCGCTCTACCTGTTCAGGACAGAAGACTGAGAGTTGAAGGATCATCTGTCCCAGTTTTGTACCCGTCTCACATACACTGCCTCATGTGGCCTTGCAAGCAATAAAAATGATTTGAAACGTTGATGAACAAAGGGATGAAACGGATATACAGGCAAATGAGGAATTCAAAATGGAAGAAGGACTGGAAGACATTACGGGTTTTACTCAATAATATCGTACAGTCCCTTCATCCGGATCGGCCGCTTAGCATCTCCGTCTTCTTAAGCGAGAGAGACGATGCGTGGTGTCTGACAACGGTCAAGGCATACCACTGCCGCAACAGGAAGAATATCTTCGAGCGGTTCATCCGCGGCGAGAACAAGAAGCATGCCGTTCGCGGCCAGGTCTTGGCCATACGTTCGCAGGCAGTTGGCGCAAGCTCAAGGCAGGCAGCTAACGATTAGGGAAAGCTCGGAACAAGGAAGTGTATTTGTCCTGTCGCTTCCTTCTATTGAATTGAGGGGATTGTTGCAGGCATTAGACCCGGTTCGTTTTCCGGTAAGCGGAAGGACTGACTTTCATCAGCTTCGTGAACACGCGGCTGAGGTAGAAGCCATTATTGAAGCCGCAAGCTAATGCGATCTGCTCTAAATTCAGATGGGTATCGACGAGCAAGGACTTTGCTTGCTCCAGCCTAATATGGCTTAAATAGCGCGAAGGAGTCATCCCCACGCTTCGTGTGAATCTGCGGGTGAGCTGAACGGGACTGATGCCCAGCTCTTCCGCAAGCACCAGCATGCTCATGTCCTTATAGGCGTTCTGCTGGATATAGAGCCGTGCTTGTTCCATCAGAGGATCGGCAGGTTTTTTGTCTTCGCCAACCACACCGACCGCTATCGACTGCAAACAAAAGAGCCAAATATCGTTCAGCGCATGGTTTTGCCAATAGCTCCGCTGATCGATCTCCGCGGCAGCTTCGTCCTGCCTCTTGAAATATCTCAAATTATCGGCAAACCTCTCCTTATGCGCGACGGCGGGCTTGTAGGCAGAAGCCGCTAAACGATGGTGGACGTCCTGCACTGCCTCTTGCCCTTCAACCGCCTCTCCCGATATAAAGCCTAACCAAAATCCGATGAAATGAAAGGACGGCGCATGGATAACGTCGCGATGAAAATCGATGCCCGGCGGACAAACGATGACGTCGCCCATCTGCGCCGTACCTTCGCTATCGCCGATCCCATAACGGAAGCTGCCGCCCTCCACCGCAAATAGAACCCAATGTCCGTAGGTGTCCACGCTGTATTGAAATTGCTTCTTATGATTCCAAAAGACATGATGCATTAGACTAGGATATAGGATGGGGCTTCGACTTAACATCATCACGGCAATCCGCCTCCAGAATGAAATAAAGTATATGCCAATATGATAGCGCAGTGCATGTTAAATAACGACCCCCTCGATTAAGATGATAGTAATTCTAAGCATGGGGGGATTCGATTGAAGTTTGAATTAGTAAAATCCGACATTACCGTTATCGGCGGAGGCCTGGCCGGCGTATGCGCTGCCGTTGCAGCGGCACGTCTTGGCCAAACCGTGTCGCTCGTGAACAACAGACCCGTACTCGGAGGCAATTCTAGCAGCGAGGTACGGGTGTGGGTATGCGGTGCTACGGCGCATGGCACGCAGCGTTACGCGAGAGAAACCGGCATCATGGGAGAAATGTTCGTCGAGAATCAATTCCGGAACCCGGATGGAAATCCGTATTTATGGGATCTCGTCGTACTCGAGACGGTCCGAGCAGAGCCGAACATTGCCTTGTTTCTCAATACGGATGTGCACGAGGTCGAAGCAGAGGGCACGGAGGAGGAGCGCATCATTAAGTCGGTCACGGGCTGGATGATGGGCTCCGAGCGGAAAATCCGGTTTGAAAGCGATATGTACATAGATTGTACAGGAGATGGCCTTGCGGGTTTTTTGGCAGGCGCTAAATATCGGATCGGCCGCGAGGCCGCAGAGGAATACAACGAGGACTGGGCGCCGGAGACGGCGGACGATATTACGCTTGGCAGCACGCTCCTGTTCTATACGAAGGAAGCCGATCGGCCGGTCAAGTACATTCCGCCGAGCTTTGCGAAGGACATTACGCAAACGGCGATCCCGATGAAGCGGGTCATTCGCAGTGGCGACTCAGGCTGCCACTATTGGTGGATCGAATGGGGCGGCGAGCTGGATACGGTGCATGATAATGAACGAATACGCGATGAGCTCTGGTCGGTCATTTACGGGGTATGGGATTATATCAAAAACTCCGGCAATTTCGATGCCGATCGCATGACGCTGGAATGGGTCGGATCGCTCCCTGGCAAACGGGAGTATCGCCGATTCACAGGAGATTATATGTTGAACCAAAACGATATTATCGCGCAGGTGCCCTTCACCGATCGCATCGCCTTCGGAGGTTGGTCGATAGATCTTCATCCGCCGCAAGGCATGTATTCGACAGAGAGCGGTTCAAAGCATTTATTTTCGGACGGCATCTATCATATTCCATTTCGGTGTCTGTACTCCAGCAACGTCAGCAATCTGATGTTCGCAGGCCGCGATATCAGCGCAACTCACGTCGCATTCGGTACCACGAGGGTAATGGCAACCTGTGCGGTCATCGGCGAAGCAGCCGGAAGCGGTGCCGCACTGTGCGTGCAGAAAGGGATATCGCCGCGTGCGCTGCACCGTGACCATATGAACGACCTGCAGCAGACGATGCTCAGGCAGGATGCGTCGATTATCGGAATCGCGGCAGACGACCCTTACGATCACGCCAAGTCGGCCCGTATTACGGCATCCAGCACAATGACCAAAGTTTCGCTGACGGACTCAACCTATACGCACCCGTTGGATAAAGAACTGGGCATCCTGTTTCCCGTGAATCCCTCGCTTGAATCAGTGAAGCTGCTGATCGATGCGGCAAAGGCTGCTACTCTTGAAGTGGAGCTGTGGCATACGGATAAAGGTGAAAACTACGTGCCAAAGCAGATGGTAGCTGAAGCATCGGTGTCAGTAGCCGAAGGTACCGGGCAGTGGGTTAAGCTGGACTTATTTTGGCAGCCCGATGCAGCCTGTAATGCATTCCTTATTATTAAGGCGAACGAAGCGATTCAGCTACACGGATCGGATTGTCCGATGACCGGCGTGCTGTGCTTTGAGAAGGGGCCAAAGCCGATCGTCTCTACGCTTTTAGAGGATCGTCAACCGGATCAGCCGGTCGTACAGTGGAGCATGCGCCGTTGGAACCGCAAGCCGCTGTGTCTGCAGGTTACGCCAAATACGGAAGCGTACGCTGCCGCAGCGGTGACGGACGGGTATATTCGGCCGTTCGCCGGTCCGCATTTATGGATGTCCGAGCCGATGTCTCCAGGCAAACCGGAATGGCTGCAGCTGGAGTGGGCTGAAGTGCAATCGATCGCCGAGATCCACGTCACCTTTAACGACGACGTTAATGAAGACTTAATCAATTTGCACCATCATCGCACAGCTTTCGAAGCGATTCCCGAGCTCGTCCGAGCTTATCGGATCGAGGCGCTCATTGGTGAGGAGTGGGTTACACTGGCTGAAGAGAAGCACAACCATAAGCGCAAAAAAGTGCATAAGCTCAGCCGTTCCATCTCGTCGCATACGATTAGACTATGGATCGACGAAACGAACGGAGGACCACGCGCGGAGGTTGCCGAAATAAGAGTTTATGCTCTATAATGGAATAAAATAAATGATAGCGCTTTCATTTTGGGGCGTAAAGGAGAGGATATCATGGTCATAAAGCCGCTTGGCGTATTGATCGTTGAAGATGAAATTCCTCTGCGGCAAGAGCTTCGGCTATTTCCATGGGAGGCGTGCGGAGCCGAATGGATAGGGGAAGCGAGCAACGGCTCGGAAGCGATGCAGCTATGTGCTGAACGCACGCCAGATGTCGTGATAACGGATATTACGATGCCGGTTATGGACGGCATTGCTCTCATTCGGGAACTCCGGAAGCGGCACCCGCACGTTCAGATCATATTGTTAACCTGTCACAGCGATTTTCATTACGTACAAGAAGCGCTCCGTCTTGGAGCGCTTGAATATATTTTGAAGGTGTCATTGGAGGAAGAAGAGCTTAAGCAGGCGATGGACAAAGTGAGAGCTGCGGTCGTCAAGGAGCGCATGGTGCAGGAGCATGCGAGAAGGGAACAGAGGCAGCTGCAAGCCGCCTTATTCGGCAAGCTGCTTCATGGGCAAGAGCCAGCCGGCTCCGATTGGCAATCGATGACGCTAAGCGTAGATCGTCCGATTCGGCTGGTACGACTTCAGCTAGACATTCCTCCATTAGCCTATCTACCCGTGAAGGAAACAGTTCGGCAGAGACTGACCGAGCAGGAAAAAAGGGATCCAACTTGGCTGACTTGGCTGACGGTACGGGAGCGGGAATATTTTGTTCTGCTTGAAGGCAGAACTTTAACCAATGCTGTTCTTGAATCACTCCGCACGATCGTTCAGCATTTGACGGAGCTGTTGAATAAGGAAGAGACCAAGCAGGGACGGTGGGCGACAGTATGTGCCCTATTTAGCAAACCGGTCACATCCAAGGAAGAAATTGCATCGGCGCTCGCCTATTCGAACGAGTGGAAAGATGCGCTGTTTTACGACCGATGTCCCGAGGAAAGCGCTGTGTACGCGCAGCATTCGCTGCCTCTATCGGATCTGACGGAAAAGAAAACGAAGGAATTAAACGAGATGCTGAGAAAAGCATCATTGTCTCTTGCGAGCTTGAAGGAATGCTTGCTTGGCGAGTTCAGGGATTGGTGCATCGCTGAGCGAGTGAAGCCAAGTCAACTGAAGGAACGGATACTCCATTGGCAGGTTGACTGGCACAGGCAGCAAGAGGGCGCTGACCTAAGCGCAGTCCGTATGGGGCTATTAATGGACGCAGGAACGTTAGCCGAGATGATTACCAATATTGTTCAGGTTATGGAAGCTGTCGAGCTAGGGAAGTCGCGTTCGCGCTTTGAGATTCGGTTGGCCGTGCAATGGATCAAAGACCATCTCAAGGAGCCGATCTCACTGCCCGTTATTGCAGAGCAGGTAGGATTGAGCCCACACTATATCAGCAAATTGTTTCGCGAGGAAACGGGGAGTACGGTCAATCAGTATATTACCCGTCTTCGTATGGAGAAGGCGATTGAGCTTCTTAGGCATTCGAATAAGAAGGTATATGAGATCGCGGAAGAGGTCGGCATTCCGAGCTACCGCTATTTTACCGTTACGTTTCGAAATTGGACCGGGGTATCGCCGACGGACTATAAACGGAATGGCTGAGAGCATGGGAGCGTCAGAACGGGCGCGAAAGAAGGGGGATAATGACGAAACTGTTTCATTGGTATGCCAGCCTTGGTCTCGCTACCAAGCAGTTTATTTATTTGTTCATCGTGACGCTGCTGCTCGTTCAAGTGCTTGCATGGCGAAACCTCCACGAGGCTGAAAGTCTGCTTCAGAATCAAGTCATTCGCGATGCAGAGCTGCTCGTCAGCCGGACGAATCAATATATCGATGCAAGTTTGGACAATGTGGAAAATATGCTGCTGCTACTCTCGACCCGCGCCGATTTGCTGGAGGAAGGGAATGAGGTGGCAGCCGTCGAGACGCTTCGCAAGTTTGCGGGGATTAACAACTCCATCGCCAGAACTTTGTACATGATTCGAGCTGACGGCCAAGTATTTGCAAGCTCGCAGGTCGTTTATGACATCATCGGCAATCCAAATCTGAACCAGCTCTATGAGCTGGCGCTTATTAACTACGGGGCCATTAACGTGAGCGAACCTTATGATTCGCCGATGTCGGGGCGAACGCTTGCTTACGTACTGCCTATTGCGGATGCTGGCAAAAAGGTGAAGGGTGTCGTAGTCGCCGAACTTAATCTCGATTTGCTCACAGAGCGTATTGCGCCGATGATCTATCAATCTTATATACTGTTCACGAAGGAAGGCAGCGTCATTAATCGGCTGGATTCCCGCGATAAGCTGCTCCCCTTCCAAGCCGCCTCGTATCCGCCGAAGCTGGAGGAGAGCTTTCGCGGGCAGCTCGCCTTGCTCAAAGTCGGCGTAAGCGGCATAGAAGGGGATTCTTTGAATCCGCTCGTTGCCGTGAAGTCGACCAAAAACCGTCTAGGCTGGTCGCTTGCGGCGTTCATCGAAGAGGATTATTTCTATCAGGACCTTCAGAGGCTGAACAACAACTACCGGACCGCGAGTATCGTATGGATCATTATGCTTCTGATCAGCGCGTATCTGCTCAGCCGATCGTTCACGCATCCGATTCGCCGATTTGTCGAGAAGATGGACCGTCTTAACAACTTTCAGGTCGTGGCGAAGCTGCCTGTTACGAGAATGGACGAAATCGGCAAGCTAACGCAGAGCTACAATGCCATGCTCGAGAGGATTCAGAGCCTGCTCCAAAAGACGAAAAATGCGGAGGAGCAGAAGAAGGAATACGAGCTGAAGATGCTGCGAAGCCAGATTGCGCCCCATTTTCTGTATAATACCCTTGCCTGCATAAGCAGCTTGGCAAAGCAGCAGCGTATCGACGAGTTACGCGATACGATTCGTTCGCTGGTCAAGCTGTTAAGCTTCAGCTTCGACAAGCAATCGGAATACGTATCCCTTGAGGAGGAGCTGGAAGGGCTGCGAATGTACATGCATATTCAGCAGGTGCGCTTTGGGGAACAATATCAGTTTAGGATTGATATCAATCCTGATCTTCTGCAGTATCGCATACTTAAGCTTACGCTGCAGCCGCTCGTAGAAAATGCACTCTTCCATGGACTAACGCCGAATCACGGCGGGCTTATCGTCGTGAATGGCGGGCTGAGGAAGGGGATTCTGAGACTCTATGTGCGCGATAACGGGATAGGCATCAGGCAGGAGAAGCGGAGGAGGCTGCTGTTGGAAAATCAGGACGGTGGGCAGGGCTCCATGTACCGGTTTACGGGCATCGGGCTGCGGAACGTACATGAGCGGATTCGGATCCATCACGGAGAGGCGTACGGCTTGCGGATCGGAAGCGCGGAAGGGGCAGGTACTGTTATCCGCGTCGATATGCCCGTCCTGACGGAAAGCGACGAACGATTAGGTATTTGGCGTTAACCAATAACGATACCAAGGCTGTCACGTGGTTTCTTCAGACCATTCGTGACAGCCTTTACTCATTTATCGTTGATATTGATGCAGTTGGATCCATGTTCGATGTTAATGATGATGAAGGAAATGCTTACATTTTTTACGTTTTTGTGTATATCGAGGAGACGTCAGGACCTTTATACTTACCTTAATTGGAAGCGCATTCAAACTAGGGAGGGATACGATGGAAGCCAATCATAGCCTAACGCCAGCCCCTCGGATACGGTTATCTCCGCGGACAAGGCTGCTCATGTTTTTAAAGTTAGCCTGGCGGTTTAAAGCCTTTTACGTCATGCTGCTGCCCGGCATTATTTATTTTGTCATATTTCGATACTTCCCGATGTACGGAGTCATTATCGCTTTCAAAGATTTTGCAATCCTGGACGGCATAACGGGCAGCTCGTGGGTTGATCCGTGGTATAAGCATTTTCAGAGCTTTTACGAGTCGCCTTACTTCAGTCAACTGCTGACCAATACGCTTTTGATCAGCCTCTACAAGCTGTTATGGGGGACGCTGCCGCCGATCATGCTGGCCGTACTGCTGAACGAATGCCGCATTCGCTGGCTGAAGTCGATTGTACAAACGCTGACCTACATGCCGCACTTCTTGTCTTGGGTCATTATTTTCGGCATTCTTTTGACGCTCTTCTCCCAGAACGGCGGTCTCATCAACCGCTGGATTGTGGAAGCGGGGGGAAGCTCGATCCCGTTTCTGACCTCGACGGAATATTTCCGCAGCATACTGGTTGGATCGGAGGTATGGCAAAATCTCGGCTGGGGTGCGATTATCTATTTAGCCGCGATGGCGGGCATCGATCCGACGCTTTACGAGGCGGCGAAAGTGGATGGTGCGAGCCGAATGCGAATGATCTGGCATATTACGCTTCCTGGCATTAGAAGCATTATCGTCCTGCTGTTCGTTCTGAAGCTTGGCCATCTGCTTGATGCAGGCTTTGATCAAATTTACATTCTGTACAATATTCAGGTATACCCGGTTGCGGACATCATCGACACATGGGTTTACCGAACCGGTCTGCAGCAGCTTAATTTCAGTTTGGCGTCGGCAGTCGGATTGTTCAAATCGGTCATCGGACTCATCCTTGTGCTAGGAGCTAACCGTGTGGCGAAGAAATGGGGTGAGGGCATATGGTAAGAGGCCTCGATGATAAAATTTTTAACGCAATCATATACGTCATTCTCGGAATATGCGGACTTGTCGCCATTCTGCCGATCCTTTATGTCGTATCCGTATCCATCACTCCGTTCGGAGAAGTGCTGCGTAACGGCGGATTCATATTGTTCCCGAAGGAAATTACGTTTTCCGCTTACCGCACGCTGCTGACGGAGTCCAATATTCCGAAGGCGTTCCAAATAACCGTTCTCATTACGGTGATCGGAACAGCGGTCAATCTCGTCTTGACGGGACTGATGGCGTACCCGCTTAGTCGCCGGAATTTGCCGGGAAGAAACTTTTTTCTTCTCATGATCGTGTTCACCTTGTTGTTCAGCGGAGGGCTTATTCCGACCTATCTGGTCGTTAAGTCGATGGGGCTGCTCGATTCGATCTGGGCGATGATTCTGCCGAATGCAGTCTGGAGCTTTAACGTTCTTATTATGAAAAGCTTTTTTGAAGGGCTCCCGGAGGAGCTGTTCGAGTCGGCCCGAATGGATGGAGCCAAAGAGTTCCGCATCCTGCTGCAAATCGTTACGCCGCTTTCCGTTCCTGTCTTGCTGACGGTTGGATTGTTTTACCTGGTCGGCCATTGGAACGAGTTTTTTCAAGCGATTTTTTATGTGACCGATCGCACGCTGTATCCGCTGCAGGTCGTCGTCCGGGAAATTCTGATGCAAAGCCAGCAGCCGCTGGAGAACGCGGAAAATATGATGCCGACGCAGACGATGCAAATGGCATCCGTCATGATTGCGAGCTTGCCGGTCATCGTGATCTATCCGTTTCTTCAAAAGCATTTTACAAAAGGGATGCTGCTTGGTTCGATTAAAGGTTAACCGATGAAACCATTCAGAGAGGGGTTAAGATCATGAAGAAATTAGGGACTTTGCTCGTAGCCGTTTCATTAGCGGGGGCCATGCTTACGGCGTGTTCGGGTGGAAACAGCAGAGATAATCCGGGAAATCCTTCGGGCGCTACCGCCAAGCCCGGAACGGAAACGACGGAGCAGCCTAGCGGCAAACCGGTTAAGCTCGACATTATCGAGACGGGGAACAATCTTCCGTCACCCGATAAAGACATCATTAAGCAGGAATTGGATAAGGCGCTGAATATCGACCTGAACCTGACAGTATATCCAGCAGCGGACGATTACAACAATCAACTAAACGTTCGGATGTCCTCGGGGAACTTTCCCGACCTGTTCATGGTCGACCGGCAGCAGCTCATTCAATTTTCCAAGCAAGGGCTGCTGCTCGATCTGACGCCGTATATGGATAAATTGGAGCAAACGGTAGCGTTCATCGGGGAGGACAGCGTCAAGAAGGGGATGGTCGACGGGAAAGTATATGGCATCTCCAAATCTCCGCAGATCCCATACAATACCTTATGGATCCGCAAGGATTGGCTCGACAAGCTGAAGCTGGAAGTGCCGACGACCGTGGAACAGTTGGCTTCCGTAGCGGATGCGTTCACTAAGAACGATCCGGATGGAAATGGCAAGCCGGATACCTTTGGTCTAACGGGCAGCAAGCTGAGTGCATTCTCGACCGTTTTCGGAGCCTTCGGCGTCGGAATGCCAGGCAACTTCTACGAGAAGGACGGCAAAGTCGTCAATGCGCTTCATGAGCCGGCAATGAAAGATGCTTTGGCCTTTATTAAGGACATGATTGGATCCGGATCGGTTGATCCGGAGCTGCTGGCCAACAGCGGTTTGCAGCATCAGGAGAAGGCGATCAAAGGGCAGGCGGGCATCGTCTATATCGATTGGCCCAACATGACGAAGGAGCAGTTCGTGGAACAGATCAAAACCGTTAATCCGAATGCGGAATGGCTGCAAATCGCCGCTCCTTCTGGTACAGGAGGACAATTCGACGGTTCGTGGGATATCGGCGCGGCGCCTGGGAGATATGCCATTCCGAAAGCGCTTGAGAAAGACCCGGAGAAACTGCAGCGGGTGTTCGATCTGCTCAACTATATTTCGAATCCGGACGGAGGCTCGCTGCTCGTGCAGTTCGGGGTGAAGGATACGCACTTCACACTTGAGGACGGCAAGCCTAAGATGACGGACAAAGCGGGCGAAGTCGGCCATTCTTGGCTGTACCAATTCACCGGCAGACCGGAAATGGAGTATTTGCAAGCGAAGTTCGCCGCACAATCGGCTGCAATCGAATTCGCGAACGATCAACCCCGTATTGAAGCGTTGAACGGATTTGTCGACAATCCGGAGGGGTATAACCCTGCCGATGCGAATCGGTACATGGAAGAGGAGATCGCGAAGTTTATTTACGATAAACGTCCATTGACCGAATACGATGACTTTATCAAGACGCTGGAAACGTCCATGAACTACAAAGCGTTAATGGACAGCGCCATGGATCAGCTCAAGGCGCTCGGTTACGGGGACTAAATAACGGGAACGAAAGGCCGACCTCATTCGATGCAGGTCGGCCTGTTCTATTATACGCTATGCGTTTTTCGGTACGACGAAGGATTGACGCCGCACAGTTTTTTGAAGCTTTTGCTTAAATGATGTTCGTCGGTAAATCCGCAATGCTCGGCGATTTGGGCAAGGGTAAGCGAAGAGTATACAAGGAGTTGCTTCACCTTGTCCATTCTAAGATTAGTCGCGTAGGCGCTTGGCGTTATGCGGAACTCGCGTGTAAACAGTCTTGTCAGCTGTACCTGGGTTAGACCAAGCTCCACAGCGATCGACTTCAACGATAGACCGAATTCTGCTTGCTGCTGAAGCAAATGCAGGGCTCGCCCAAGGGTCGGATCCTCGCTGAACAAGGTCATCGTATGCTGCTCAGATTGCTCAATCTGAAGCAAATAGAGCAGATCCCTGAGAAGATGTTTCTTGTACGTATGACCAATCCCTGCATGCAAGTATTGGGCTTCGCGAAATTGAGAGAGGGTGGATTGGAAGCGTTTGTGGTTCAATAGCCGAAGCTTGCCGAAAGTCGGGAAATCCGCCGCACGCGGCGGCCCCTCTAGGGAATTGATCCATTGAAACCCCATGAGATGGAATGATAAACCGTCCGTTTGCCGGTAGAAGGTTAGATCGGGCGGGCATAATACGATGTCATCCTTGACCGCCCTTCCGCTTTGGCTGCCCATTCTGTAATAAAAAGCGCCTTCTTCGACGATGAACAACGCCCAATGATCATATGTATCATGCGTTTTCTGAAATTGAGGGGTATCCTTCACGTAGACATGGTATTGCAAATCGGGATCCAGAAATCCGCTGAACTCCATTGCATGACAACACCCTTTCGTATATTGAAATTATTTACAAGGGAAATCGATTTTTCTTACATTATAACATGATGGTTCGGCAAATATAATTAAATTAAATACAAGTAGGAGGTATAAAGGATGAAGACAGCCCATTTGGAAATACCGAAATTAATGGAGCAATTTCATGAACAGGGGTATTTGGTTATACCAGATATTTTGTCGCAGGAAGAGGTAAGCCGGCTGAATGCCGCGATCGACGAAATTATCTCGATTGAACCGGAAGCGCTCTCGCACAATATTTATAACAGCGTAGAACGCCATGCCGAGATTGCTGCATTAATCGATCAGCCTGCCATTCTTCCGTTAATCGTTAATTTGCTTGGCCACAACATCCAGCTTCATATCTCCCACCTCACGATCAGACAACCGAATCCAAGCGAAACCCAAACGGACACGCACAGCTTTATCGATTGGCATCAAGACGGTCCGCATCCGCAGTTTCCTGTCATTAACGGCTTGACGGCAACCTATTATATTAAGGTTTGTTATATTTTGAGCGATATGTCAGAGCCGGATCGCGGCAATACGAAAGTGATTCCGGGCAGTCACAAGCAGCCGTACAATCCGAATCACAAGGATGTGCGCCAGCAGCTTGACGGAGAGGTACAAGTGTGCGGAAAACCAGGTGATGTCTTCGTGTTCGCCCAAAACTTGTGGCATGCTGGCTCGCCGAATCGCTCCACATTCACAAGAAGGCAGCTGTTCCTGGGCTACAGCCCGATCTGGATGCGTCCTATTGACTATCACTCGGCGTCTGTGAGTCTGCTGAAGGACGCCGATCCGATACGCCGCCAGCTGCTTGGACAGATCAGCGACAACAAATTCAATTATTACGTTCCAGAGGAATCGATGGTGCCTCTCAAATCCATGCTGATCCATCCATCCTCGAAGTAGCTATCACTATCCATTCCAATGGGAAGGATTTTCATCCCTATTGTATTCGGTAGAAGAATGAAGAAAGTCAGGGTTTGTTATGTTGATACCACGGTGCCCTAACGATAGCTCAAACGCACCAGAAAACAGCTTGGCGCCGGCAGCAGCTTCAAAGTCCATTAAATATAGGGCAGAATAGATTGAGATCATGTGCGGTGAACCGTAATTACAAATCATGGCAAGTTTTTTTCGATTGACGGCAATAAGAATACGTGATACCTTGATGGCAGGATAATAAAGGCAATGCAACCTTCGGGTTCAACCTCGCTGAAAAGTGGGTTGGACCCTTTTTGCATTCCAAAACTAGGGGAGGGTTCGTAATGTTGAGAACAGAATTGCTGTTACAGCGGCTGGGCGAGATCGGCAAGTCGCTCGAAACCAAGGGGGGAGCTCTTTTATTATTAGGCGTTGGTTCCGTTGGGGTCGAGACAGGACGGTTGGATGAATATTCGGATTTAGATTTCTTTGTCATTGTAGAGCCAAGGGAGAAAAACAGATATATAGACCGATTGGATTGGCTCGAGGACGTACACCCTCTTGCCTATGCGTTTAAGAATTCGGATGTTGGCTACAAAGTATTGTTCGAGGATGGTATTTTCGGGGAATATGCTGTATTCGAGGAGTGGGAGCTGGCGAATGCGACCTATACGGAAGGCAGAGTCATATGGAAGAACCCCCTGTATTCCAATACGGCCATCGCCAAACCTTCCAACCCGGTCCCCAACCTAAAAGTGGATTCCTTGGACTTTCCTTTGAATGAAGCGTTAACCAATCTATACGTGGGGCTCGGTCGCTTTGCAAGGGGAGAGCGTCTCTCCGCGACAAGGTTTGTTCAAGGTTACGCAGTGGATCGGATTCTATCTGTGCTCCATCTGCTGGAGCAAGAGGTGGACTACTTTCCCGATCCGTTCGGCAACGAGAGGCGGCTAGAGAGGAGATACCCGCGTTTTGCTGAAATCATAGGAGATATGATACAGGGATACGATCATGTTCCAGAATCGGCTCTTCGTATTTTAAATTTCATAGAAGAGGTGTATCCAGTCAATCGAAAGTTAAGCGATGAGATACGGCGATTGGCTAACCTGACTTGCCGATAGAATTCTGTCGAGGGACTAGAATTGGGGCAATTGCCGTAAGGGACAAATTGCTGACCAATTCTTTGAAGGTACACTAGAAAAATGACCCTATTGCTTTATGCAATCAGGGTCATTTTTACAAGATTAATGAGTGGCGAACCGAACCTCCATAATGCTGCGCTCCTGACGGACATATCCAGATTTATATTGATCATGCCGGCATCCCAACATGCGTCTGTTTTGGTCGAGTGTGCGTTTATGACCGTCTGGCGAACGAGCTTAAAGACGCTGCCGCAATACCTTTTTAGTAATGTGGATCCCGTGAGCGGGCAATCGTTTAGGGGGGCCGATAGGATTTAAAGGACTTTAAGCGTTATCTAAAATTTTTGGCAAAGCAGCACACTACAGGGCCCGGCCAAGTCCCAAGTCCATTCGCAAACTGTGTTGGAAAAGACCAGAAATAAAAGGATCGACCTCTACTCCCTCTGGGCTGCCTCCCCTACAATAAGAGACAAGACAGAGAAAAGTAGGTGGAGATCGTGAGCAAACGCAGCGGAAGAGAAGGCACTCTCCTGTACGCCGGCGGACGGCGTTGGAAACTGATTAGAGGCAACTTGGATATGTATTTGCTGCTTATACCGGGCCTTGTGTTCTTGTTATTGTTCAAATACACGCCGATGTACGGGATCGTTATCGCCTTCCAGGATTTCAACATCTTCGGCGGCATATCCGGCAGCGAGTGGGTAGGGATGGCGCAGTTCGAGAGGTTGCTGCAATCGGATGAATTTCTGCAAGTATTAGTAAATACGCTGCTCATCAGCTTGTACAAAATAACGATTTTATTCCCGATTCCGATCGTCATCGCGCTTATGCTCAATGAAGTGCGGCGCATGTTCTTCAAGCGGACGATCCAGACGATCATTTATTTGCCGCATTTCCTTTCCTGGGTCATTATCTCGGGGTTGTTCCTTAACATCCTGTCACCTACCGGCGGTATCGTGAACGAAATCATCCGTTCGTTCGGCGGAGAGCCGATCTCGTTTTTTACCGACAACAGCCTGTTCCGCAGCTTGGTTGTCTTCACGGCCGGGTGGAAGGAAATCGGCTGGAACGCTATCGTGTTTATCGCCGCGATCGCGGGTATCGAGCAGGAGCAATACGAAGCCGCAGCCATCGACGGGGCGGGGCGGATCAGACAGATGTGGTCGATTTCGCTTCCGGGCATGCTGCCTACCATCGTGTTGATGTTCATCCTGCGGATCGGCAGCCTGCTAGAGGCGGGGACGGAACAAATTTTGACCATGTATAATCCGCTCGTGTACGAGACCGGGGACGTCATCGGCACCTATGTATACCGGATGGGACTCGGCCAGCAGGATTACAGCTTCAGTACGGCGGTTGGCCTATTCAACTCAGCGGTCGGATTCCTGCTAATCGTCATGGGCAACATGCTCAGCCGCAAATTCCTGAATCGCAGCATCTGGTAAAGGAGGAACGACCATGTATAGGAAAACTGTCAAAGATTTCATGCTAGATGGCTCTATCTACGTTCTGCTCATCGCGATGGGGCTTATTACACTGCTTCCGTTTGTAAACGTATTTTCCAAGTCGATCAGTGAAGAGTGGGCCATCCTGTCGGGCCAGGTCGGAATTTTCCCGGTCGGCTTTCAGCTCGAAACGATGAAATTCGTCGTCACGAACAGCCAGTTTCTAAACTCGCTCTGGATATCGGTGCTGATTACAGTCATCGGTACCCTCGCATCGCTGCTCATTACGGCGCTGACCGCTTATCCGCTCTCGAAGCGCGAGCTACCGGGGATGGGCATCATCATCATTTTGTTCATCTTCACGATGATGTTTAACGGGGGCATCATCCCCAACTATCTGCTCATCCGCGAGTTGGGCCTCATTAACCATCTAGGCTCACTCATTTTGCCGGCGCTCATCAGCGTGTTCAACATGCTGGTCATCAAGAGCTACTTTGAAAGCTTGCCGGCCAGTCTGGAGGAATCCGCCAAAATCGAAGGCGCGAGCAATTTAACGGTTCTGTTCCGTATTATTTTGCCGCTAAGTGGTCCCGTGCTTGCGACGATTGGTCTGTTTTACGCCGTTTATTATTGGAATGACTACTTCAACCCGATGCTGTACATCAACAGCTCGTCGCTGAAGCCGTTGCAATTGTACCTACAGGACATCGTCATGAACGCCGATACATCTTCGGCGCTTGACAAGACGGCCGACGATCTCATGAACGTGCCTGCGGAAGGCGTCCGGTCAGCAACGGTCATCGCATCCACGATTCCGATTCTGCTCGTTTATCCGTTCCTGCAGAAATATTTTATCAAAGGCGTGCTCATCGGTTCCGTAAAAGGTTGATGGCAGGCATGTAAAGCAGCTTTCCTAAGGCATTAGCTTTTCCAGCAACGGCGATGAACGTCAAGGCATGACTTCAGGTACCGGAGAATTGCCCCTTCATCGGGACGTTGCGGGAAAATTAATGATATAGATTATATTAATTGCAGGAGGGTCTCATTATGAAAAAAGCATTCAAATTGATGTCTGTCATGGCCATGTCTGCGCTTCTGGCAATGACTATGGCTGCTTGTTCCGGCAACGGAACGAACACGGACAACGAAGCGACGGCTAAACCGGATGCGGAAAAGCCAGCCTTAAAGCGACTGAACGTATGGCAGAACGAAGAATACAATGCATACCCGGTAGCCAAGCTGCTCGAAGAAAAAACGGGCTATAAAGTGCAATACGATATGCTGCCTCAAGACAAGTGGGCGGAGAAGCTGAACCTAATCATGTCCTCCGGCGAAGCGTATGACATCGTCACTTCCTATAACGACATGGCTTTATATTCGGATTATGCGCAAAAGGGTGCGCTCGTCGACCTGACGCCGCTTATCGACGAATTTGGCCCAAATATTAAGGCGGCTATCAAGCCCGAATCGATGGAAGCGCTTAAGGTAAATGGCAAGCTATACGCAATCCCGGTAACCGTTACTTATGATATCAACAGCTCCATACTCATCCGTACGGACTGGCTCGATAAGCTGGGTCTGTCCATGCCGACGACGACCGAAGAGCTGACAAACGTTCTCACGCAATTCAAGGAGAAGGACCCAGGCGGCAACGGCGACCGCAATGTACCACTTACGATCAAGGGTGACCAATCGATGATTGACAACCTCGTAGGCGCGTTCGGCATTTCCAATACTTGGAACGACGTAGACGGCAAGCTCGTGCCGCGTGTCATGGACCCGGCATTTAAGGATTATGTCGCTTACGTAGGCAACTTGTACGAGAAAGGATTGATCGACCGAGAATTCGTAGCCAACAAAGACGCTACAGCGAAGGAGAAATTCGCAAGCGGCGTAGCTGGCGCCATCGTTGTTCACTGGGCGGACATTCCGGCCATCTCGGATTCCCTTGCGAAGACCAAGCCGGAGGCCAAATTCGCTTTCGTGCCGGCGCTCAAGGGGCCTAACGGAGAAGCCGGCTTCGCGGCAAACGCCGGATTTGACCGTCTGACGTTCATTCCGAAAGCATCAAAGCATCCGGAAGATGCGATCAAATGGATCAATGAAAGCCTGGAGCCGGAAACGTTCAAAAATATGGCGATCGGCGTGGAAGGCACGCATTATAAAGTAGTAGACGGAGCATACGAGCCAATCCAGCCGATCTTCACCGACGAGCGCAACTTGGCGAATAACTACATGGCGGGAACGGATGAAGAAAACTATCCGCAATACTGGCAAGCGCGCGTTCGCAAAAACCCGGTTATGTTTGATGCGTTTAACTTCCTGAACAACGAGCAGCCAGCCGAAGTGAAAATCAAAAACGTTCTGGGTCTTGCTCCGTACATGCAGCAATATTCGAAGACGAATCAGCAATTGAGCACCATGGTTGGCGACTACACGGTCAAACTGATCGCCGGCGCGGAGTCCATCGATAGCCTTGCCGACTTCCAATCCAAGTTTATGTCAGCGGGCGGGGAAGCGGCTTCAAAGGAAATTAACGATTGGTACGCAACGACTAAATAAAAAACAGGATAAGCGGTGGTGATCCTTTTTTTGCTCACACCGCTACTTCGATCTAAGGGAGAGATCATCATGAAACATGCAATGTATTCGTTCGAACGTCAAGTGAAAACCCATGCCAAGGCCGACGTTGTCGTCATCGGAGGCGGACCTGCGGGGACGGCCGCTGCCATTGGCGCGGCCAGACGCGGCAAACAGGTGATCTTGCTGGAGAAGTCCGCTCAACTCGGGGGGATGGGGACGCTTGCCAACGTAAGCGTGTTTATGCCTGTCGGCAATGTGACCGGCATCTACCGCGAGATCATCAAGGAGATGCTGGCCGACTATCTGCCCGCAGGCCATGACGAATCGGTCGCGCCGCAATATTCGCCATTTTTGCTTCGCCAATACTTGAATGACAAAATGAAAAAGGAAGGGGTATCGGTCTACTTCCATTGTGAATTCGTGGGCACGATCCGCAGCGGCAGCGGGATCGGTTCGGTTATCGTCTCGACGCGCGAAGGCCTAAGGGCGATAGAAGGCGATGTCATCATCGATTGCACGGGCGATGCGCGAGTAGCCATCGATGCGGGTGTACCTTACCGCACGGGCCGCGAGTCTGATGGACTCACGCAGCCGATGACACTTATGTTTACGATGCAGGATACGGGAAAGCCAGTAGAGAAGATACTTCCGGAAGGCTGTTATTATTACGAGGAGGTATCCGATCTGCCGCAGGGGCGCAGGTTATATTGGAAGCAGCGCGAAGACGGCGTTTTGCTCATTAATATGTCGCGCGTCAAGGCGAACGGAGCCGATATGGAGCAAGTCAATTACGCGGAGACCGAAGCGCTTAAGCAGGTGTTCTCGATCGCGCATTATTTGCAGAGAACGGGCTTCGAGACATACGCCATCGCACACATCGCACCGCAGACAGGTGTTAGGGAGACCAATCAAATTGAAGGGCTGTACACGTTGACCGAACAAGATGTTGTAAGCGGCACGCGTTTCCCGGATGTGGTCGCCCAAACAAATTACGAGATCGATATTCATAGCCCGGATGCGGGCAAGACAACCGACGAGCGCCGCGTAGACGGCTACGATATTCCGTATCGCACGATGGTGCCTGTTGGCGATATCGACAACCTGCTCGTTGCGGGCAGATCGATTTCCGCAACGCATGTCGCAATGTCTTCGATGCGCGTCCAAGCGACTTGTTATGCGCTGGGTCAAGCAGCAGGCATTGCGGCCGCGATCTCGCTCGAAGACGCCGTGCCCGTTCGCGAAGTAGACATTGACAAGGTGCAGGCCGAGCTTGCCAATCAAGACGCTAGACTGTTAGGCCGTTAAATTAGGAGAAGGGAGATGGCGGGCGATGTATCGATTGCTTATCGTGGATGACGAACCGGCGGTCCGAGCGGGCTTGCGCGCTTATTTCGATTGGGCCGCTTACGGAATTGAAGTGGCAGGCGAAGCGGATGATGGAGACGTGGCTCTTGAGATGATCGCCCGCGATCAGCCCGATCTTATACTAACGGATGTCCGGATGCCGAACATGGACGGTATTACGATGTCGCAGTGTATCTCGTCCGAATATCCGGCCATGAAGATCATATTCGTCAGCGGGCACGACGACGCCGATTATCTTAAATCAGCGATGAAGGTCAGCGCGGTCGACTATATATTTAAGCCGGTTAATTTGCAGGAGCTGAGTACGGTCATCAAGCGCGTCGTTGCCGATTTGGACGCGGAGAGCTCCGAACGGATTTATAAGCAGGAGCTGCTCGTTAAACTAAAGGAAGGTATGCCGCTCCTGCGTGAGAAGTTCCTGCTCTCCATGATCAGAGAGGGTGCGCCGAAGTCGGAATTGGCGGAGCGGGTGTCGTTTCTGGGATTGGACTTGCCCGTGAATGCTTCCTATTGGGTGATGGTCGTCTGCGTGGATGATCTTGCCGATGTGATGGCCAGCCGTTCCGAGCGCGACCGCCAGCTGCTGTGGTATTCGGTGCTGAACATTTACGAGGAGCTGCTGGATGCGCATCTGCGAGGGTATGCCTTCGAGCAACGTACCGGCGAATTTGTAGGCGTGCTGAAGGTATCGGAGCCCGGCGGCGATTCGGTATCCGAAGCGGCGGAGGCACTGTTTGCGCTGGCCGGCGATCTTCGCTCCAATCTGGAACGCTGGCTCAAGATCGGCGTGACGATCGGCATTAGCGATATGGCAGGCGGCTTATCCGGACTGGCGCCAGCTTACAAGCAAGCTCGCGAAGCGGTCGATTACAAGTGGTACCTCGGCAAAAACCGTATCATCACAATGGACAGTCTGGAGAGCGCAGAGCCGGAGGAAGGCGCCATGCGGAAATACGATTACGAGCTCAATGAGAAGCTGATTTCCGCACTCAAGGCGGACGATGAGGACAAGATTAGCGAAGCCGTGGAGATGATTTTTGCCAGCTTGTCCTACACCCGCCCGGACGGCCTGAAGTACGGCCGCAATCTGTGCATGCAGCTCGTGCTCGCGATCGGACAGCTGCTCATGGAGCTTGGCGCTGGGGACCCCGAACTGGAAGTTATGGAGGGAGAGCTGACAGAGGCGTTGTACGCGAAGGAGACGTTAAAAGATATGCGGGGGCTGATCGAATCGTATCTGGCGACCGTCGGGGAACACATTCGGGAGAAGCGGACTGGCAGGGTGGCAAACGTCATAGAGCGAGTACGCGGGTATATCGATCAGAACTACGCCAACGGCGGGCTTACCGTAGCCGATATCGGCAAGGCGGTCTATTTGTCTTCCACGTACGTCAGTCTCCTGTTTAAGCAAGAGACGGGGCAGACGGTGGGCGAATATTTGACTAAAGTGCGCGTGGATAAGGCGAAGGAGCTGCTGCGCGATCCGCAGTACAAGTTTTATGATATTTGTTACGCGATCGGATATACCGACCCCAGTTACTTCTCAAAGCTGTTCAAAAAGGTAACGGGTGTTACACCTAGCGCATACCGGGGGTCTCATGCGTAGAGCCTGGGTCGCCGTAACCGGCTTGCTTTCGCCGCTGCTTCAGCCAGCGGCGATTCGCCGTTTCTCGATCCCCCGTTCTTGGTTAATCGCGTATCTGCTGCTCATTGTGCTTCCGGCGGGCATTTTCTTGTATGGTTATTACGCGCGTTCCGCGGATATTCTGAGGAGCGAGGTCATCCGGACGATGCAGCAAGCGCTAAAGCAGGCCGGGAGCAATCTCTCCTACCGGCTGGAGCGCATCGAGGATATTAGTGACGCTGCATTCATGAACGCAAACCTGCATTCGTACTTATCCATTAATTCGGATGATCAGTCCATCGGCACACAGATCAAGGTGATTGAGGATTTGCGGTATTTGGTCGAGACCGTACAGTCTAACTCCGACGTGTTTCATGTTCGGGTGTTCGTGGACAAATCTAAGCTGTATGCAGAAGAGAGAATCAATTTCTTTACGCTGGATAGCTTGATGGTTAGACCGTGGTTTCATTCCATCATCGATGGAAACGGTGGGATCGTATGGACGGGTGTCTACGAGGAGTCGTATCTCGGCGGCTCCAATGAGACGATATTATCTGCTGCCCGAATGCTGCGGGATCCCGATAATTATGACAAAGTGTCCGGTGTGCTCATGATCGACGTCCGTCAAGACATCGTCTCCAATATTTTATCCGATCTTCAGTTCGCCCCGGGCACAGCAGTTTACCTTGTTGCTCAGGATGGCTCAATCGTTTATCATCCCGATGAGGCACTTATCGGCAAGGCGGTTGATCCTCACCTATTGGATGCGCTGAACGAGGGGGCGGAAGGAACAAAGTCGCTTCTGCTGAACAATGAACAAAGCGACGTGCTGTATACGACGCTTGCGCCGACGGGCTGGAAGCTTGTCGTCCAGGGAACGGAATCCCAGCTGTCGCCCGCTACGCAGCGACAGACGAAGCAGTCAGAGTGGCGCTCGCTGATTGAATATGTCGCGTTGTTTCTGATCCTTCCGTTTGTCCTTCTGGCGATTATCGTGCGGGGGATGAACCGGCGAGTCAACCACGTGATCACCGTCATCCGAAAGGAAGGGAAGGAGGGCAAGGAAGCGATCGACGGTCTGCATGAGTTACCGGCGGTTAATGGTGACTTCCATATGCTGGAGCGAAGCGTCGACCATCTGATCCTAAGGGTGCGTACGCTCGTCGAAGAAAACTACAGAGCTGAGATTCGCGAACGGGAAGCCCAGCTGTCAGCGTTGCA
This sequence comes from Bacillus sp. FSL K6-6540, assembly GCF_038007545.1. Taxonomy (NCBI): domain Bacteria; kingdom Bacillati; phylum Bacillota; class Bacilli; order Caryophanales; family Bacillaceae; genus Bacillus; species Bacillus sp. FSL K6-6540. The sequence goes on along the minus strand of NZ_JBBOXH010000001.1, from coordinate 3,754,978 downwards.
GGCGCAGATCAATCCGCACTTCCTTTACAACACGCTGGATACGATCAACTGGATTGCCATCGGTAAGGGTGCAACCGACATCAGTATGATGATCGACAGTCTCGCGAAGTATTTCCGTCTCAGTCTCAATAAAGGAAATACCATCGTAAGCGTTACGGACGAGCTGAGGCTGGCAGAGGTGTATCTCGAAATTCAGCAGAGCCGATTTTTCGGCTCGTTCGATTTCAAGGTGGCTGCGGGGGATGAGTTGAAGGCATATCGCATGCCTAAGCTTATCTTGCAGCCGATTGTCGAGAACGCGTTGCTGCACGGCATACGCAAGGCGAAGGACCGGAAAGGGCTTATCGATATTACGGTGGAGTTGGATCAAAGCGATCTCGTTTTCGTGATTTCGGACAACGGCATTGGCATGGACGAGGAGATGTCCCGCAGTCTGCTGACGGAGGAGCGAGTCAGCCCTAGTGATCACACGGGCAACGGAAGCTCCTACGGCTTGTTTAACGTGAACGAGCGGATCAAGCTACACTCTGGTGAGGGGTATGGCTTGAGCATCTCGTCGAAACTCAGTGCGGGTACCTCTGTCACCGTCCGGATGAAAGCAGAGTTTATGACCTCCCGGGTTTCTGAAGAAAATAAAGTTTAGCTGCATGCGATAGGGGATCGGGGTTATCCTGGCATCGTCTACGAGCAATAATTGCAGAAGTCATTCGTTGAGTCGGCCTCATTGAAGGGTGGAGACACAGTATCGGAACCTGTTAGAAAGTCGCTATTATAGCGGCTTTTTTGTTATATCGATACAAGTTCATGTCTCGAGGACAAGAACTTGCATCGATTGCAGCAAAGGAAAAGAACATGAACCGACTATTGATTAGATAAGTATCTAGTTAAGTCTACATGCAACTTCATTGATCTAACGAACTGGAATATTGAAGATCCAACAAGCTGAAACGTACCATAAGTAACAGCAAGTCTTTTCGGGAATCGTCTACATACTCATTCATCCATAGCTTGCGAGCACAGCTCCTGAAGATGTCGGCTGACGATCTGCTCAATTGTCTCCGGCGTGTAGAGCTCCGGGCGGAGCAAAGCGAGTATCGTCAAGCCTTCGACAATCGCGGCCAATCTTAATGTTTCAAGTTGAATGTCTACCGAAGGGAGGAGAAGCTTCGCCTCAGCTAGGATTTCGAGGACGGCTTTAGTCAGGTAGTGGAGTCCGTCCGTGAGCTCGTCTTTTTTAGCTTGTAATGCCAGACTCGCGAGGGAGCGGATGGCGAAGACCCACCAGACGCCGCCGGCAGTTCGTTTTTCTGCATCCAAAGGGAGCAGTTGTAACAGAATTTCCCTCGCAGCCTTCATCGGAATAGGGCTTATTTCGAGGCGCTCTTCTGCTCTGGCAACTCCTCTTGTCAAATAATAATCCACGATAAATAGCAACAGCTCGTCCTGTGTTGAAAAATAATGCCGCAATGCGCCGGGTGATAACCCTGCCGCAGCTGCAATGGCACGGATTGACGCGTGTTCGATCCCTTTTTCTTTAATAATATTCCATGCTGATTCGGCGATCAGTTTTCTTTTTTGTTCGTGATCCACGACTTTCGGCAAGGCTAACGCCCCCTTGTTTTATTTAGCACAATGAATTAAAATAAATAACACACTGTGTTATTTAGAGTTTATTTAGTTATATCGCGTCGCAAATAAAACGTCAATAGTATTGGACTTTGTTGTGATTGACGGGAGGGAAGCAATGCTAGAGCAAATCGATGGATTTTTTCGTTTTCGTACCACCTGTTATCATTGCAGAAGAGAGTTTTATGTCATTGAGGGGACTCAAGCTTACGACCGTGTGAAACGAAATTTCAATGGAATGCATTGCTGCGAAGATTGCAAAAACAGGATCGAGCTTGAAGCACGATTGCAGTTAGGAAGACGACTGTTGACCGGCAGAGATTAGGTTGCAGGACAGAAGGGGCCATCCTGAAAAGGATGGCACTCGTCATACTTGCATGTTACAGGCAGAATTCATACTCATATAGGGAAGGAGCTTAGCTCCATTGGGTATTACATGCCTCGGCAATGTCAAGGGACAAGAACATGGCCCCAAGGAAGTCGCTAATTTAGCGGCTTTTTTGTTTTATCGGTACAAGTTCTTATCCCGAACAGCGGACAAGAACTTACGTAGCGCCAATGACAATTATCGACAAGTTAGATAAAATGCCGCGTTTATTATAGCGGCTCCTTGAGTGCGTAACGTCTGTAAACCGCACCGTAGTGCCATTAAAAGCTTTCTTGTCAAGGGACAAGAACATGGCCCCAAGGAAGTCGATTTTTTCGATTAAATAATTATTTAACTAGAGTTTACAGCTATTGATTAAGCAATCAATCGGGTAGTTCTTGATAATCTTGATCCTCAACAGCCTCGTAAAGCTTAAACCTCTGCGGGGCTGTTCCTTTCATGTTACTGATTTTAATTCGAGTTAATTTGTTTTTAATATATATTGACGTGTATATACGCCATGGTGTATATTTGGTTCAGTAGATCACCAAACATGCAGTTAACGCATTATTTACTTTTGCCGGACCCCATCGATTCAACATGTTGTGTTACCAAGGAATGGACCCGAATTGGTAGGGGTAATCGCCAAGCGCTAGGCATTAGGCAGCCGTATGATAACTTCAAGGAGTATATGCTGGAATACAAGAAGAAGGAGGATTTATGACAGGTATCAACAGTTTTATCGCGAACTACATGCTGAATTATCGCGAAGTCTGGAATCAAAGGCTGGATTCCCTTGAAAGCTACCTGAAAAGGATGACTACAAAAGAACAGAAAAACAATCATTCGTAAAAACCGCGATCGCAGAGAACTCACTATCAAGTGTAACGACGCTGAAGCGATGGATCTGTATTGATAGGATTCACCGATGCGAATGGTATCATGGCTCCTGATATAGTAGCAAAAGCTGTAGCAAATTCCGAACGATAAGGAGAATGGGAGAATGACGAATCTTATAACGTTGGACCGACTAGTCGGTACTTGGCAAATCAGCGGCGGAGCAGAAGGAACGGTAACCTATGAGTGGATGGAAGGCGGGCACTTTTTGATACAACGCGTCCATCTTTCCCAGAATGGTCAAGAAGTGAAAGGGATCGAGATGATTGGGCATTTAAAACCCTTCGGCGAAAGCAAGAGTCCGGATATTCGGTCCCGATATTACGATACGTTAGGCAATACCTTCGATTATGTGTATGAATTGGAAGGAGATACGCTCGTCATATGGGCTGGAGACAAAGGATCGCCTTCCTATTATAAAGGGGCATTCCGCTCTGACGGAGATACCCATTCGGGGGCATGGCATTATCCTGGCGGAGGAGGCTATGAAACGACGATGACGAGAGTCTCGCCAACAGGAGGGATGGGCATTGGTTAAGCAGTTGGTCATGGCAAAACCTTTAACGGTGACAGGCTCCATATTCGCGCTAGTGTCAATTTTCTCAGGAGCATTGTTCGTGCTTCTCCTATGCAGCCTGCATCTGCTGCAGCCCGAATTTGATCCAACATGGCGTTTTATCAGCGAATATGCTCTTGGCGACTTCGGTTGGATGATGCACCTGGCTTTTGGAATGCTGGCTCTTGCTCAAATCAGCATAGCAATTACGATATTCCCGCATATTCGTACGGTTACGGGATACATTGGACTTGTTATTCTTGGAATCAGTGCAATAGGCGTAATAATCGCAGGTATCTTCGTGACCGATCCTATCTCCGTTAGTCCGGATGATGCGACGTTTAGCGGCAGCATGCACTCTATCGGTGCGATGCTGGACTATACGCCGTTAGCCGCATTATTGATCAGTCTTTCGTTATGTCGACTTGATGTTTGGCGTCCCATGAAGCGAGTGATGCTCACAATCGCGATGATTGCAATCGTCGCGATGTTGGTATTCGTTCTTCAAATTCCGCAAGACGGGCAATTCGGACCAGAGGTTTTGGCCGGTATGTTCGGACGATTCTTAATCTTGGCGGAGATTACGTGGCTGATTGTTGTAGGGGTTCATGGAGCCAAGCTCGGAGCTTCTAAATAAGTGTAATCGAGGTAAACGCAAAAGAAAAAATACATGTTCGTAAACCGGCTGCATTGAACTTGCTGCCGGTTTGCGTCTGAAAAAGGGTTTTCCGGTTCAAGTACACATGCGGGAAGAAGGATATTAACCATGGCCGTCATTGTGGATCGGAAGAGGTTAGGCGGAGGCTCTCATAATACTTGAATAATTCATTCGGAACGAAAATCCCCGAAACCCTAGCTGTATCAAGGGTTTTTGGGGATTTTCTATTGTTCGTATTAAATCTAATGTCATGAGCAGAAAAGTGCCAATCCGTTAGACGGGCCTCTTTTTTATAAAACTCTATTAGCGAACGATAAAATTGTCTTAACTGGAAACTTTTTTTTATAGTGTGTTAATCTGTAGTGGACTCCATTTAAAAAGAGGGATGTTACTTGAAAAGAAACGTATTATATATTGAAGATAACGAGAAAATAGGCAGTTGGGTAAAGGAAGAATTGGAACAGCGAGGGTATTCAGTTCAGTGGCTGCTAACTGGTGAAGGAGCCGAAAAAGAAGTCAATCAGCAAGACATTGTTATTTTGGATATCATGTTACCCGGTTTAGACGGATTTACTGTGGGAAGACGATTAAAGAAGATAGCTCCTGCTGTTCCTATTTTGCTGTTAACTGCTCGAACATCGATAGATGATAAAGTAGATGGTTTGCAATTTGCTGATGACTACTTAACGAAACCATTCCATACAGATGAATTAGTCGCAAGAATAGAAGTATTAATCCGTCGTAGTGGTGGATCAACATCCGATCGCATTTCGTTAGGAAATCAGATTGAAGTAGATCCGGAAGGTCAAATGATATTTGACAAACACACAGGAGAAGAAATTATATTAACAGGGAAACAGCATCAAATCTTAATGTACTTCATACGCCACCCTAATCAAGTTTTAACAAAAGAACAAATTTATGAAGCTATTTGGGAAGAAGCTTATATAACAGGCGATAAAACACTGATGGTGCATATCCACCGACTGCGTCAAAAGCTGGAACGTCATCCCGATTCCCCAGAGATTATTGAAACGTTGAAGGGTATAGGCTATCGGGTGAAATTATGAAGCAAAACAGATCATTATTTCGTCGTTTTCTAAAAGTACATTTTCTTTTTATCTTTTTTCCTCCGATTATGATTATTTTCATCAGTGCGTTTTTTGGGGTTTCAGATATCCATGATAAAAATGTAAATACGTTAAATCTGTTTTACGTTACCGTACTAGTGTTTGGTTTTATTATTGTCGCATTTGTGATCTTATCTTGGCGCTTCTTCTTGAAACTTCAAAGACGTCTTGCCCGCTTGCAAGAAGTCATGTCATTTTCAGCTAAAAACAACTCATTTCCTAAACCCATATCTGTTCAATCGGATCGTATGGATGAGATAGACCAGTTAGGAAGTTCTTTTAATTGGATGAATCAGCAGCTTGAAGACAGTCGCAAGCGAGAATATGAAGAGGAGTTATTACGACATCGACTCATTGCGAATTTATCTCACGACTTACGAACACCGCTTACCATTTTGAGAGGACATGTCACCCGTTTAAATAAAGAACCCATGAGTCAAGAAGGACAAAACTCGTTAACGGAGATCAACCATACGATTACAAGAGTCGGAGATCTAATGGATGATTTACTGTCCTATACATTGCTTACCTCGGGAAAACATCCTTTTGTGCCCGTTTCAACAGATATTGGACGTCTAGTAAGAGCATCTGTTGCTGCATGGTATCCTGTATTTGAAGAAAAAGAAATTCAGCTTGATGTTGATTTACCGGGAGAGGAGACTTTTTATTGGGAAGCAGATCCTAATTGGATGACACGGGTTTTGGATAATTTATTTCAGAATATTCTTCGCCATGCAGCAGAAGGGAAATATGCAAACATTGTGGTTGATGTAGAAAAAGAACAGATCATTATTGCAGACAGAGGTCCAGGTTTGGATAACTCTTCCCATGAGCATGGGGCAGGGATTGGTTTATCGACTTCAAATTATATGTTGAAAAAAATGAAGCTGAGAGCTGACTTTACCTCAAATGAAAATGGCACAAGTGTAGTTATTGGTAGAGCGTAACCCAAAGGTAACCCGGAAGTAAACACCATGATAACCGTGATGTAACTTTGCTACTTTATAATTGGAACCATAACAGAAAGGGAGTGTTATGGTTGCTTGAAATTAATAACTTAGTCAAACATCGCGGATCTCAAGAAATCTTATCGGGTATCAGTTTTAAAGCTAGACCCGGTAGAGTAACTGGTTTTTTAGGTCCAAACGGGGCAGGTAAAAGCTCAACGCTTCGCATCCTGCTTGGATTAGATCGCGCCACATCAGGGAGTGCACTCATAAATGGCAAGCCATTCTCAGAGTTAGATAATCCTCTAGCAACAGTAGGTGCCGCATTGGATGGATCTGGAGCTCACCGCAGCCGAACAGGACGGGCCCATTTACGCTGGATTGCTCGTGCCGCAGGATTGTCTAACTCACGTGTCGAGGAAGTTTTGGAAATCGTAGGTCTTACTAATGCAGCTGACAAAAGAGTGGGTAAATATTCGCTTGGTATGGGGAGAAGACTTGGAATAGCCGCTGCACTGCTGGGTGATCCCCCAATATTGGTTCTAGATGAACCCGTAAATGGGCTCGACCCGGAAGGAATTCGTTGGATCCGGACATTTTTACGCAAACGGGCTGAGTCTGGCAACACGGTGTTACTATCCAGTCATCTAATAGGAGAGCTTGCAGAGACAGTTGATGATGTGGTTATTATTAAGCAAGGAACAATCGTTGCAGATGGAACGTTGGATGAAGTAATAGGTAACCATTCCACGCTGGAGAAAGCTTTTTTTGCCCGGACATCTGATCATGCAGGTGGTGTTGTATGAGAGCATTCAACGCGGAACTATCTAAATTGTTCTCCCTGCCGGGCATTTGGCTTGCCATTCTTGTTGGAGCATTTTCTCCTGCGGTCATAGCCGCCTTAGACAGTATAGCTCAAAAAGAGGAGATTATAGCTGGAGTTAGCACACGGCTTTTGGAAGTTGGCTATATTGGATTAGCCCTTGGTGTACAAGGTGTCATCATCGTTGGTGTGCTTGCTGTCAGCAGCGAGTATTTGACAGAGAGCAGTGAATCTGGCGGAGGACAACAGATTACAACAAGTTTAACGGTTGTTTCATCAAGGCTTCAATTTTTGCTGGCAAAAGCAGGCGCTGTGACAGTAATCAGTATACTGCTTTGTATTGTTGCTATAATGACAACTGTGTCAGCCACGCATCTTGTTCTTGGTGAGTATTCCCCTGTATTAGAATGGTCGAAGCTGCTCGGTGCAGTTTGTTACTGGACATTCACTGCTCTATTAGCATTCGGGATTACTGTACTAACTAAGAATGGCACGATTCCGCTTGCTGTGCTCATCATAAATACATCCGTTGTTTCATTTAGTTTCCTGCTTTCTAAAGTTACAAAGTTAGCGTTATACCTACCGGATCGGGCTGGCCTTGAAATGTTTATGTTTCTGAGCGACAGATTTCTCACCCCGTTCACAGGCGGAATAGTCATGTCTGCCTGGGTAGTCGTTCTTTTCATTGCTGCAGCTATTGTATTCCATAGGAGGGACGTTGCTGCATGAGTGTTCCTTCTATTAGAAAGATAACACAAATCCTTCGTGCTGAACTGGATAAATTAGCTACATTACCATTGATATGGCTCACTCTTATGGGTACATTCATTCTTAATTTAGGATTAGCCGCAGCTTTTACTTCTATTGGTTTACAAGGGGCAATAGGGACGCAAAAAATACTGAATATAGGGTTTGCTTCGATGGGTTATCTTCAAGCAGGATTCATTATTCTTGGGATCCTAGCTACTTGTTCAGAGTATATCGGTGGACAGATTCGAACTACGTTAGCTGCGATACCTTGTCGTGGGATTCAATTATCCATGAAGCATTTGGCATTGGCAATCATAACCGTTCCCGCGGCCTTTATTATCGCTGCATCCGGTGTACTCTATACTTATATGATGATGAAAGACACAGCAGCAGTGATTGATATAGATACCATGGTAGAAGCATTAGCAGGTGCAACAGGCTATCTGACATTAACCACACTTCTCAGTGCAGCTATAGGTGCTTTATTAAGACGAACCACCCCTGCTTTAGTGGTACTGCTTGGTTATTATTTCGTTGTCAGTCCATTATCGAGAGATTTTCTGCCTAGTATTAAAATGTATTTTCCGGATACGGCAGGATATTATATGTATATGCCGCCTTCCTCTGATGAAATAAATGTCCTTTCACCAATGCAAGGGACAGGGATTTCAATGATATGGACACTTATTTTTATTACGGCAGCTATTGTATTTTACCGTAAACGAGATGCTTGAGTGTAAGTTTCATCCATTCAAAAATATAACGCTAGTGATTTTTTAAAAATTTCTGAAAAAGTACGATGGTCTATATGATAGATGTGACGGAGTACAAAAACAAAGTCTCATTGAAAGTTATAGATGGACAAGAACCTAGACCCATAGAAAGTCGCTAATTTAGCGGCTTTTTTGTTTTATCGGGACATGTTCTTGTTAAAACACAATGACAAGAACTTGATAACATTCCCGATATGATTTGATCGACGGCGACAAACGCCCTTATATTGAACTAACGGGCAGATTAGATTAGCAATCTGTAAGAAACAATCCGCACTGAAATGTACTATATTATAGTTTATGTAGCCCCCTAAAGTCTAAAGAATAAACGACTAACGCAAACAAAGGAGTGAAGTTATGAAATTATTGCTCACATCTGCCGGCATTAATAACAAAAGCATACACAATGCGCTAGTTGACATGCTGGGCAAGCCGATCGCCGACTGCAATGCCCTGTGTATTCCCACCGCGATGTACGGACACCCCTGGGTAGGCCCCGGCGTCAAAGCCTGGCAATTCATTAGCGGGAATTCCGAGAATCCCATGGTCGACCTAGGCTGGAAGTCCGTCGGCGTGCTGGAGCTCACAGCGCTGCCAAGCATCGACAAAGACCGCTGGGTGCCGCTAGTAAGGGAGACGGACGTCCTGCTGGTTGCGGGCGGCGACGCCCTCTACCTGTGCCACTGGATGCGGCAGTCCGGACTGGCAGACCTCTTACCGTCTCTGCAGGCAGTTTATGTGGGACTGAGTGCCGGGAGTATGGTGATGGCACCTAACATCGGGGAATTTTTCGTTGGCTGGACCCCACCCACTGGCGGCGATGAAGCGCTGAGTCTGGTTGATTTTGCAATATTTCCGCATCTGGATCACGAAATGCTGCCGAGAAACACCATGGCTGATGCAGAGAGATGGGCTGCCGGGATGCAAGGGCCAGCGTATGCGATCGATGATCAGACCGCCATCAAAGTGATCGACGGAACGGTTGAAGTTGTCTCCGAAGGGAATTGGAAACGTTTTTCGCACCTCCTATAGGAAGAATGGAGAAGAGCACAATGGAGAAAAGATTTCCTCATTGTCCTCTAGTATTTCTCCAAGCTACACCAGGGGAAAACATCGCATTTAACCTTGTTTTGATAAAAAGCTAGAAAAAGAATGAACAAAGGGATGATAAGCTATGCAGGCAAATGAGGAATTCAAAATGGAAGAAGGGCTGGAAGACATTACGGGAGTTACTTGTATTTACGTACCAGTAAGTGATGTTTACGAGTCTATTAAATGGTATCAAAAGAATTTAGGGTACCAACCTGCAAACAACGATCGTGTTGAGCCTGGGATGGTCATGGCTGTTTTGAATATTCCCAATCGGAATGGAAATCTGCCTTCACCTGGTTTAAGGCAAGTTGTACCCGCTCTGTTCCTTCACAAATCAGACGAAGCGGGCGGGCGATTACGCTTTTCATGGTCATTGGACAACGGCAAGCCCCACGCAATAGCATGTTTTATTACACCACGGATCGAAGAGCTATTAGAACGTTTTAAGAAAAACGGAGTGAATATTTTAGGAGAACGGGTCACAAGCGGACCAAACATAACGTTTGCTGACCCTGACGGTAACATATGGGAAGTTTGGCAGCCTTAATCGATTAATCAGATCAATTTCGCTAACGGGAGCTGAATAAAGAAGAGGAGGCAGCCGGTTAGAGCGATCGGTTGTCTTTTTTTAAATGTCGAGGGACAAGAATATGGACCATTGAAGTCGCTATTTTAGCGGCTTTTTTATTATATCGGCATAAGTTTATTGTACATGGCTGGGGACAAGTACTTGTGCCGGTTACCGATTAGATAGATTTATTTGAATATTTTTGAACGATCGGTCGTTAAATTATTGACAATACATTATGATAATCCTTATAATGGCATTAATTCAGATGAAGGGAGCCTGAAGGTTATCAAGAAAAGAGAGATTACATCAAGTCATATCGTCCAAGCGGCATATGAGCTGTTTGCAGAGCATGGGATAGAGAGAACGAGTTTGGGCTTGATTTCTAAAAAAGTAGGCATAACCAAATCCTCTATATACTACCATTTTGCAACAAAGGAAGAGTTGATTAGCCGAACATTTGATTATATTTTTAGGGATCATTATTTTGCTGCTTACTTTGACGCTGAATCCGTTAATAAAGACAATTTTGTAGAGACGATAATTCGGGGCGGTTTAAATATGCTGCCAAGCGATGATGAAGAGTATCGTTCAACATTAAGAGTGCTTAGTGAGTTCACGATGCTAGCCGAGCGTGATGAGCAATTTAGAGCTCCTTTATTGAAAGTTCAACAAGATTTTATCAACGGTTTCTGTAATTTATTGTCAAAAGGCAGTGATCTGGGTCTAGTTGAACCTACAAAAATCGAAGTCAGTGCTAAAATTCTTGCCCTTCTTATTGATAATTTGTCTAGATGTAAGATGATGAAGATGGATTTGGAGTATCAGATGATTTGGGAAGAAACTGTTAATAGAATTATCATTCGAGAAAATACATAGTTAACTTATAAGGAGGGATCCGGTTGAAACATATATTGATTACAGGTACATCAAGAGGTATTGGTGAATCGTTGGCTAATCAATTAATCGATAAGAACCATCACCTTATATGCATTTCTAGAACTACGAACCAACGGATTATCGATCTAGCCCAGGAGAGGGACTGCAGAATTGATTATTTTAATTTTGATTTAACAAACATTGGCGAGATTGATCAACTTTTTGAGGACATCTTCCGTCAAATTGAGCTTAATTCCAACGATAAAGCGATCTATCTTATCAATAATGCCGCCATGTTGACTCCTGTGAGCCCAATTGAACGGATAGAAACGGATAAAATAATTGAGAACATCCATTTAAATCTATTAGCACCAATGATAATAACAGCTAACTATCTTAAACGTACCCAAGATATGAATGTGGACAAAAGAATTCTAAACATATCCTCAGCATCCGCAAAATATTTATTACCCTCACAAAGCTGTTACAGCACTGCAAAAGCTGGCCTTGACTCATTTACCAAAAGCATAGACATTGAGCAAAAGCTCGTGACATATCCAGCAAAAGTAGTCGCTGTATATCCAGGTATGATCGATACCAATTTACAATCGGAAATTCGATCCGTAAGTAATGATCTTTTCCCATATGTTAATGAGTTCATTCGACTTTCTGAGGAAGGGAAGCTACAAACGCCTGAATACACTGCGCACAAATTAATTGAGATTCTGCTAAGCGAAGATTTTGGTAAGGCTGTTGTTATAGAAACCATGGATCAATAAACGCGAGTGGAAGAACACCTGCGAGACAGGTCGTTTATGGGTGTGATTTGATAGAAGAAGAAGAAGGAGAGGCATTCCAGCGCTTCTCCTTTTCTAATTTATGCTTTAATTAATCTCCTACTACTTTTGATACAGTTCCATCATTCGTCAGCGAGTCAGTTATACAGCTAGCTGAGAACCCATTTGTGATTAGCAATCCGTAAGAAACAACCCAAGCTGAGTTGTCCTATAATGTAGTTAATGTAGAGATCCCTCATGAACAAAGGAGAACTGAAAATGAGAAAACTTGTTCTATTTTTGCACGCATCGCTTGACGGTTTTGTAGAAGGGCCGAACGGTAAAATGGACATTGGCTGGGTTGCTTACGATGCTGATTTGGAGAAGCACGCGAAAGAAATTCTGAGTACTGCCGACACTGTCATTTGGGGACGTGGAACTTATCAGATGATGCACAGTTACTGGCCATCTGTGCCCTCGAACCCATCAGCTTCGCAGCATGAACTTAATCATGCCGAGTGGATCGAAAAGACAGCCAAAATTATTTTTTCCACGACGCTGGAGAAAGTCGAATGGAACAATTCCAGACTGGTGAAAGAAGATGTCGAAGAAGAGATCAAAAACCTCAAACAGCAGCCAGGCAAGGATATGGTCATCCTCGGCAGTCCTAGGTTCGCACACTACCTTATGCAGCTTGATTTAATAGATGAGTATAAAATTACGGTTTCTCCCGTCCTGATCGGCAGCGGGTTGCCGTTATTCCAAGGTCTCAAGGAGAAGGTCAATCTTAAACTTATCGAAAACAAGACATTTGATTCTGGAGCCATAGGCCTCGTTTACCAGACGGTTCGATGACTCTGTCTCCAAAAGTAGATTACGCTAACGGGACACGATATATCTCAATGAAGACATTGAAGGTAGCCGACTCCAAAGCCGGCTACCTTTTTCGATATCTATTGCCACAGCCGTGATGAATAGGAAGAAGCGGACAAGAACATGATGACTTATCGACAGCGCCAGACGCCCTGTTATTACTAACGGGCAGGATAGTCCAATCGTTCGGTGAGTAACTTCAAGCATATACATTATGAAAGCAGGGAAGTACATGAAACACGTGGAATAAATATACAGCGATTCAATAGTGGCATGACGGTGAAACTGATGTTCCTACGAAGGTCATGTTTGATTTCGTGTGCAGAGCTGTGGGTGGAGAGTTAGCTGAATCGACTGAAGAATCTAGCGAATGCAAGTGGGTTCCAAAGGAAAATGTTCTGGATTTGATCCCTTTACCCGCAATCCGCATGCGTTATGAAGCTTATTTGAACTTTAACGGCTCTGTGAATTATATGAAGTACGTCACTGCGACGAAGTCAAAATGCAATGTCAAGCTTCAAAGGAATGTTTAGTTGTACGTGTTCTTAAATCCTTAGGAGGGTGACACTATGAATGATACATGGAACCCCGAATCGCCAGGTGTGCTGCGCCTTCCTTCAGGTCGACTCGTCCGCGGCCGAGCACTAAGACGTCCACTTCCCCAAGGGCTTCAGCCCACTTTTGCACTCTACCTGCTTGGACGACAACCAGCGCCCGTTACTTGGGAAAGCCGCTGGATTCCTTGGCCGGACTTCTGGCTGCCAACAAACAAGGTTGCAGCCGCTGATGCGCTTCGCGAAGCATGGACTCGGGCTGAAGTTGAACGGGTTGAAATCGCCTGTGGGGGCGGGATTGGACGAACAGGTACGGCACTAGCCTGTCTCACTGTGATTGATGGATTACCAAATCATGAAGCTGTCGACTATATTCGGCAGCAATACAGTCCACGAGCTGTTGAGACGCCTTGGCAACGCCGCTTTGTCTCTCGTTTCAAATAGGGGGTCCCTATAGGTGGAGGATTGCAAAAGCCATGCTTCTGTATACACAAAGGCTTTAAACTGGAACATGGTGCTGAAGCTAAGAATGTTGTCGAGTCCCATTAAAAGTCGCTATTGTAGCGGCTTTTTTGTTTTATAGGTACAAGTTGTCCCGAGCCAAGGACATTATAAGAGGTGATGAACAAGGAAAAGAAAATCAGTTCTAGTGGGGAAAAGGTAGGTGCACGGTAAGAACGTTCTTTAAAGAGGAGTTAGAGCGGTTTCATTCTGCTTGGATTTCCGTACATCTAAGCAGAGGGCGAGATGCTTCCCACATATGATCCGGAAACAAATAAGTGGGCAAAAAGAAGCTAGCAGCAGGTCAGTTAAGCTTCAAGGAATGTTTAATGATTCTAATAGCCATAACCTGTGAGGTTTTGTAAGATACGACTTAGTGCCTGGACCTATGTGTTTCAAGGTACCGCTTCCGTATTTATAACGCAGAAAGCCACGAGGTCTGCTTGGTTCATTGAGCATTTTTGGAGGGTTTAGAAGACCTTAAAATAAGGTTATGAAAATTTTCATCATAGTCTGTGAGCCGGTAGAGGGTCATGTTTTTTCTTGTTATTTGTTAGTAGGAAGTGAAGTGACGAGTTTATATAAAGCCTGTCGTAGAGAATGTATATTGAGCATGTAATCCAATTTGGTGTAAAATCTACTCAAGCAAAATGATAATGATTATCATTATTAATAATAAATGAATTGTTTTGCTACAAAACATAAAACTTATGGGAGTGAATTAAATCATGGCAAGATCGGGATTTATGAAAACAGGATGGATATCACTTATAACGGCAGCAATGATTACGGTGACGGGCTGCGGCTCGACAGGCGGTACCACCGATCAGCCTGGACAGGCAACCGCAGCGCCAAGTGAAGCAGCGCCTCAGACGGAAACGCGAATCGTAACCGATGCCTTCGGAGAGGTAGAGATTCCGACAAATCCGAAGCGAATCTCAGCTCTTTATCGTGAAGATTATTTGGTTGCGCTTGGGGTAACTCCTATTGTGCAATATTATAACCCGATGTGGGGCAAGCAGGATTATTTGAAGCTGGACGTGCCGTTGTTCGACGTGACCGGCAGCATCGAAGCTATGCTTGTGTCGGAGCCGGACTTGATCATCGGCGCCGGAGAGGTTGATGCAGCACAATACGAGCTCTATTCCAAGGTTGCGCCGACGTTCCGCTTGCCGGACGACGTACTTGCGGATTCGCGCAAAACATTGACCTTAATCGCCGAATTGCTTGGTCTCAGCGACAAGGCGGAGCAGGTTCTTGCCGATTACGAAGCCCGAATTGTCGACGTAAAGGCGAAGCTGAACGCGGCAATCGGCGATGAGAAGCTTGTTGTTCTGCGGATGAACGTTGTAGACAAATCGATTAATATTTTCGGCATTCATAACACGTTTGTCGGACAAATCTTGTATGAGGATCTTGGTTTGAAGGCACCGGGGTTCGCCGAGGCGATGACGGAGGGCAATATCGTCTTGTCGAAAGAGGTCATTCCGGAGCTTGACGCGGACCATATTATTTTGCTTCCGTCCAACGGAACGTGGGAGGAAGAGAGCAATGAGAAAGCGCTTGAGGAAATGAAGGCAGATCCGCTATGGCAAACCGTTCCTGCATTTAAGAACGGCCATGTATATCCCGTAGAGAGATCGTATTGGCAGACGGGAGCCATTACGGCCAACGGATTGAAGATGGATGATTTACTTCGATTGCTGGCTTCTTAGCAGGACATAAGAGTGATTAAGTTCATTGGCAGGACTCATCGCCATAAGTGAGAAAGAGCCGCTTTTCAACGAAGGTTGATGGGTGGCTCGTTTTGATTTACACTATGTTCATTGAGAATGAATATCAATTAAAAAGGGGTTGATAGTAACGATGGATATCGAACAGCGCAAACAAGCTGGGACTGCCCCTTTAGTCCATTATGTGCTGCGATCAATCCGCTTGATCGATGCGGGCGAGCAAGTAGAAATTAGTGATTTGGACGGCAGCGATAAAAACGATAAGGAAAGCTTTGAACTGCTCATTATAATGAGCGGGAAGGGACAAGGAAAATGCTATTTGCAGGGGCCTGGGAGATCTTTATCTGTTGATCAAGAGATTATGAACTGCAGCTATTACCGTGTGTGCTTCGTAACGAGCGGCTATGATGCAGCTTCGAGCTTGCTGCCGGATAAGCAAGAGCTTGCCTGCGCACCTTTCGCTAAGACAATGGAGCTGCTTGATGAGATATATGGACTCCGCGGGGCGACAGGCGGGCTCGAGCTGTTCCAACGATTTGTAAGATTTCAAGAACTGCTGCTTTTTCTATTCCGTCAAAATGCACCTGCAGCCGAGGATAAGGGAACGGATATCGAGCGGCATGGGATAGAGCTCAGCATACGGCATATTCATCAGTATTACCGTGAGATTCTGACCGTGGAGGAGTTAGCCTCCCTCGCAGGCATTGATCGCTGGAAGTATACCCGTCTGTTCAAAGAGGCTACGGGTCAAGTACCGCTTCAGTACTTGAATGAAGTACGGATTAATGAAGCTAAGAAGTGGCTGGCAAGCACCGATGACAAGCTGCTCGATATTGCGCTGAATGCAGGTTTCAACAATGAATATTATTTCAATCGTCGATTCAAGCAGACGGTAGGCATATCGCCCGGACAATACCGCCGCAGCCGCAAGGGAAAGCTTAGAGTAGTAGCGCCGTATTTGGAGGATTTCTTGGTCGCGCTGGATATGCAGCCTATCGCCCAGTACTGGCATGCGAAATGGGGCAAGCAAGACTATCTCGGCTTAAACCATATTCCGACGTTCGACGAGAACGGCGGCAACTTTGACGCCCTTTCCGGTTATAAGCCGGATTTGATATTGCTTATGGATCGTTATGAGCAACAGCAATATTCGCAGTGCCGACGCATATCCAACACGTGCATCCTGCGTGAGCAGACCAATAATTGGCGTACGCTGTTGCGTACCGTCGCCGATTATTTCGGTCGGACAGAGTTGGCCGAAGATGCTATCGCAAAGTATGATTTCAAAGCACGGAGTGCGAGTCATACGCTTAGTCAGGTTATAAAAGGTGAAACTGTCACTTTTTTGCGTATCTCGGCGGACCACATCATTCAATATACGGAAGAAGGGCAAGGCTTTGTTTCGACTGTTCTCTATGGAGATGTTGGCTTGCGTTCCCACTCTGCAGTAGGTGTAGCTTCAAAAGCGAATAGGCCGGGCATGTTCAATCTCTCTGTAGAGGACCTACGCACGTTAACTGCGGATCATCTGTTCATAACTTTCGATAAGTGGCATAGCCAGGCAGAAGGAAAGGAGAGGGAACTGCTAGAGCAGCCAGAGTGGCGTGAGCTGCCTGCTGTACGAAACAACCACGTTTACGAGGTTGATTTTCTAACTTGGATGAATAACGGAATTATTTCCAACGGTAAAAAAATCGATGATATACTGCGTTCTTTAGCTTGATTCGGTTTTGCTTGCCACTGAAAAGTCCGCATCCTCCATTTAGTATTTTGTATAAAGCAACCGTCGATTTTCTCTATTGTTATTATCACATGGCCGAAGCTACAATTATATTGATAATGATTATCACAGCATGGACTTTACATGAGCCGGCTTGAGGAGGATATCAATTGACTGAGCAGCTTGAAATATACGATGTGACGATTATCGGCGGTGGTCCTGCGGGGATGTATACTGCCTTTTATAGTGGAATGCGGGATTTGAAGACAAAGCTAATAGAAGCGAAAGACGAGCTCGGCGGGCGGATGCTTATTTATCCCGAGAAAATGATTTGGGATGTTGGCGGGGTTCCGCCGATCCTATGCGAGAATTTAATCGCCCAATTGTCGGAGCAGGCGATGACGTTCGACCCGACCATTGTATTCGGCCAGCACATCATCGGACTGGAGAAACAAGCGGATTCGACGTACATACTGGAGGCGGCAACGGGGGAGTGGCACTGGACACGCACGGTCATTCTGGCTATCGGCCGCGGCATTCTGCGAATGGCGAAGCTGGAGCTGGAGGGAGCTGAGCGCTATGAGGTGTCCAATCTTCACTATACGGTGCAGGAATTGGAGCCTTTTAGAGGGAAACGAGTACTTATTTCGGGTGGAGGAAATTCCGCTGTCGATTGGGCGAACGAGCTGGTTCCCATCGCCGGTCAGGTCACAGTCGTACATAGGCGCGACCGCTTCGGCGGACACGAGAAGAACATTGTTCGAATGAAGGAGTCTTCTGCCGATGTGCTTACGCCGTATGAAGTCACTCAGTTATTCAGCGGCAACGGAAAGACGATTGAACGGGTGACGATTACCCATCTCGAATCAGGGGACTCGCGCCAGATAGAAATAGACGAGGTTATCGTCAACCACGGGCTGAAGTCCGATTTTACAGGTATCAAGGATTGGGGACTGGATATGGACGAATGGAACATATTCGTCAGCCCCAGACTTGAGACGAACTTGCCGGGCATTTTCGGGGCTGGCGACTTCGCCAATTACGAAAGCAAGCTCAACCTTATTGCAGGGGCGTTCACGGATGCGGCTTTGGCGCTTAATAGCGCCAAACGATACATGGATCCCGAGGCACCAAGAATGGCATATGTATCGTCGCATAATGAGAGGTTTAAAGAACGGAACAAAGCGCTTGGCGTATCCGATGAATAGCAGGGTCTGCTATCATTAGGGCGGACGAGAAATCTATTCTACGGTGTATGAGAGATTGCACTGGATGTGGACTGGTGTCCGCAACTAAATCGATTTTGCCCAAATCATTTAACCGAACAAGTTCTTGTCCTCCGACAGATAATCAGCGTATTGTGTTGAGGAACAAGAACATAGTCCCATTGGAAGTCGCTATTAGCGACTTTTTAGTTTTATCGGTACAAGTTCATGTACCGAGGCGAGGACAAGAACTTGTACGATTGCCGTAAAGGACAAGAACATGAGCCGATTACCGATTAGATAAGTATCTAGCTAAGTTTACATGCAATTTCATTGAGCTAACGGGCAGGATAATTGAAGATCAAACACGCTGAAACGCATCATATAGTAACGGCATACGCTTGATTTTATCAAGAATATAGTTAAAATTAAGTTTAAGCGATTAAACGAACGAACGGAAAGGATGGATCGAATGAGCCAGCGAACCGAGCAAGTTCTGCAACAATTCAAAGAGACCATCCCGCTCTTGGAAGTGCTGACCGATGAAAACCGTCAAGCTATTATTATGGTGCTAGCACAGAACAAATCGGGACTTAATGTAAATGCGATAGCAGGACACATCAATTTATCTAGACCAGCCGTCTCCCATCATCTGAAGGTGCTGAAACAGTCTGGTTATATTCAATCCGAGAAAAAGGGCGTAGAAAATTATTATATTTTGACAGTCCGCAAACCGCTTGAACAACTCAAAACCTTGATTAATGCCATAGAAGCAGAGTGCACTTAGCCTCAGTGACAACCCAAAGACTTAAGTTGAATACGGTAGAGCAGATCATTTTCGCTCGATAGGTTCATTTGTTTAAACCAATAATCCTAATGGGAGTGATATTAAATGAAGGTTATAACCATTGAGAAATACGGTAAAAATGTACCCTTAGTGTTGACAGAACAACCAGTACCTCATATCGGAGAACATGATGTGTTAGTGGAAATTCATGCAGCCAGCTTAAACCCTATCGACTATAAAATTAAGGAAGGGAAAGTAAAACTCCTGCTGAGTTACAAGTTCCCACTAATTTTAGGCAATGATTTCTCCGGCGTTATAGTTAAGGTTGGCAAACGGGTGAGTGCATTTAAACCTGGTGATGAAGTTTATGGCAGACCACGAAAGAGTCGTATTGGCACATTGGCGGAATACATTGCAGTACACGAGGAAGATATTTGGTTAAAGCCGCAGAATCTAAACTTTGAAGAAGCTGCATCTATTCCACTGGTCGGACTTACGGCTTACCAAGCCTTTACCGATATTTTGCATCTCCAAAAGGGCCAAAAAATTCTGATTCATGCAGGATCAGGAGGCGTGGGGACGTTCGCCATTCAACTGGCCAAATTGATGGGAGCTTTTGTTGCAACAACAGCAAGTGATAAAGGGTATGAGTTGGTCAAATCGATGGGCGCCGATCTGATCATTAATTATAAAAAAGAAAATTTTGAAGAAGTGCTTACTGGATATGACGCTGTTTTTGATACGCTAGGAGGAGCGGCTTTGGAAAAGTCGTTCCGTGTCCTGAAGCCAGGAGGGCAAATCGTATCCATCTCTGGCTTGCCAAACGCAAGATTTGGAAAAGAAGCAAAGTTGGGTTGGATGAAAACGGCCATTTTGTCCATCGTGAGCCGTAAGATCACAGCACTTGAGAAGAAGTACCATACAAGATATCATTTCCTTTTTATGAAATCGAGTGGAGCACAATTGAAGGTTTTAAAAGAATATATTGAAGGTGGCCACATTAAGCCCGTTATCGATAAAGTGTACCATTTGGAAGAGACAGCGCAAGCATTCTCGTACCTGCAAGGCGGAAGTGCCAAAGGAAAGGTAGTCATTAAAATAAAGTAACTCCTATGCAGCGGAGAGCCAGGAAATTTTATTGTCGGGGGGACAAGAACTAATCCAATTGAAAGTCGCTAATTTTGCGGCTTTTTTGTTTTATCGGTACAAGAGAGTTCTTATCCAGAGTCGTGGGACAAGAACATGAGACAATTACCGATTAGATGAGGATCTAACTAGATTTTTCCTGCCGTTTCATTAAGCTAATGAGCTGGATAATCCAATATTTTTATGGAATATAAAAATAAATGGTATGAGGGGGGCGCACATGCTTTTTCACTTCAGTGAAGACGATAGAATCAATATATTTGTACCGAAAGAGAAGCAAAATCGTCCGGATTTTCCTGCGGTAGTTTGGGCACTTGATGAAGAGCACGAGTTTACGTACTATTTCCCTAGGGATTGTCCCCGAATTGTGTGTAGAAAAGATGAGGCGACAACAGACCAACATTTACAACTCTTCTTTAATAATTCAATTGCCAATACCATAATTACAGTAGAAAGTGACTGGTATTCGAGGATATCAAAGCAAAGCATATTTCGATATCGTTTTGACGATGAGGGTTTTGAGCTTTTTGATAAAACAGCTGGCTACTACATTTCTCGTCAAGTAGTGAAACCCAAATCAGTTGAAAAATATGAGAATTTGTTGGAGAGATTATTCCAAAAAGGAATTGAATTAAGAATCACATCAAATTTATATCCGCTTAAGGAAGCAATATTAGCTTCCGACTTCACAGGATATGGGATACATAGATTTAATAACGCAAAAAAGACTCTAAATTAAGCTTACTGCGAAACGTTAGTTTAACAAAGACAAGAAGGCAGCCGGTCAATTGATCAGCTGCCTTAATTATGCTAACGGGCAGTTTTATAGAAATTTTGTGACTCTAAAGTATTGCTTTAAATTCAATGTAAGTTATTCCTCATCAAGAATTATTAAGATACGCTTGCATGCGAATAATGAGATTGTGCAGCTGAGTCATGATTTAATGAAATTTTTAAATCAAAATGATGTCAAATCGGAAATACATCTTCAGTAATTTTTTTGTTAAAAGTATTCCTTGTCATGCGAAAGCATAAAGAAAAAAGAACTACTGAAATCCGCTTAATCGTCATATCAACGGTTTAGCGGATTTTGTGCAAAGATGAATTAAATCAACTTATACATAGCAACCGCACCTCTAAATCGATAGACTCTAGTTGAGGTTGTTGTGATGAAGGACGGCCAGCTCATACGAAGGGGTGTAACGAATGAACGAAATCATAAAGAAGAAGCTGCTGGACAAAAATGAACTGCTGATCAACATGGTGATCGAACGCGCAAGAAGAGATTTTCAAGACGATATCGCAATTATTGGGCTTACTGGTTCGTTTAGCACCGGGGACTTTCACGAAAAGAGCGATCTTGATTTAATTATCATAAATAATACAGAAAAGGGATGGGGAATATCCGATTGCTTCATCTTAGATGACGTTGGCTATGACATCTATTGCACTCCATGGGATACAAGAATACACGCACAATCCATCTTAGAGAGTCCCAACGTGTCGAGCCTAACCGAGCTCAAAATTCTCTATTATGCAAAGTCTGAGGATTTGGAGAAATTGAACGACTTTAGGCAAAAAGCTCTTGATGCGCTTGCGGAGCCGATAGGAGAAGCGTGTCTTAATCGAGCAAAAAAATGGATCGATCTGGCTAAGCAAGCATACAGCGATACGATGCTGGGTGATCATATCGGTTCAGTGAGACATGCATCTGCCGGCGTTCTGTACAATCTGGTCAATGCCTTGGTTAGCATGAATAACACGTGCATCAAACGAGGTGTCAAGCGATATTTAGAAGAAATACGCTCGTATCGCCATGTTCCAGATGACCTCGAATCCTTATACATGTCTGTCATCGAAGCTCATACCATTGAAGATATCCGAATTGCCTCTTTTAATATGTTGAACAGCGTTACGAGGTTACATAGCAAGATGTGTGATAACTTCATTGTTAAACCCGCTCCGACTTTTGATAATCTGAAGGGAACTTACGAAGAATTGTGGTGCAACTACCGCAATAAAATCTTGAACAGTGTTAAAACGAACGATGCCTCCTATGCCTTTCTTTCGGCCTTTGGAGCACAAGGTTATCTTGATGATATGGTTGCGGAGAAAGGAACCAAGAAATTTGACCTCATGCAGTACTTTGATGCAAGTGATTTATCAGTAATGAAAGAGAAGTTCCTTGAAATGATGGATGAATATGTAGACGAATATGGTAAGGTTGGTAGAGAAGTCGAACGTTTTACAACCTTCGAGCAATTATATGAACATTATATCAATCATTGATCTTATATCTCTTAAATCCCAGTTCGTAATAAGTCCGGCGGAAACGCTCCGATACCGGTGAGTGATGCATCGGTTCTTTTTTAGCTTTATTCATCACTTCATGAGTGTACTATCTTCGATCATGCTTGACACGATCAACCTTCTTATGTAAGGTCCATATAAATATCAGGCGCATTCCCGTTATTTAAGTACTCGTCCATTTTTTTCGATATTGATGCGGCGTGATTCCCATCTGCGACTTAAACAATTTGCAAAAATAAGAGCTATTCGTTAATCCGATCTCCTCCGCAATAAGCGAGATCGGTTTTTTTGTAGTCGCTAGGAGCTGTATGGATTGATGAATCCTTCGGGCTGCTATGTATTCCGTGATGCTGATCCCTGTCGCTTCTTTAAAGAGATGTGATAAATGATAGGGAGATAGATGCAGCGACTTCGCCATGGCGTCCAATCGGAAAGGAATCGTATAATTCGTCTCAATCCAGGTTAAGATGTGCTCCACCCGATGATTCTTACGGGTTTGGTAAGTTGAACTCCGTTCTTTCCGCTTATCCCAGATTGGTTTCAAGGAGCGAAAAAGTGCGACAATAAACAGCGAAATTTCTTCATATTTTTCCGTGTCGGACAGCGTCGGGAATCGATCGTTCATGCTCTTGTATGCACCTTCCAGATACGGGTCGTCGACCTCGTATAAACAAGGGAAAGGAAGATTGCCTAGATAAATAAAATTGTAAAATTCATGAAGAGCGGGCCACTGTTTAAAATAAGCCTCAAACACCGTCGGTTCAAAAATCGCAATCGAACGTTCGAAGCATTGATGATCGTCGTATTCAAGCTTTAGGTGGTGGAGTTGACAGGGCTGAAATATACAAAGCATGCCCGGCTTAATCTCATAGCTGTTGTTGTTAACGATCATGGTCCCCCTTCCTTGATGAATGAACAACACTTCAAGGCCAAGATGGGAATGGAAAGTCTCTTTATGCTCGTAATTTTCGCTTTTACGTCTATAGGCAAAGTACAAGGGAGAGGTACTGTAGTTGCTTGCAACGAATGACAACTTGTTTGCCTCCTTCTTCCTCGTCTTCGTACATGCATTGAATATACCATACAATCCGCAATCTAGCGTTATTTTTCCCCCATAGCAAAACACATTTACAAGTTTGCACCGGATATAATTTTTATATAAAAAATAAAGTTGGGAGGTAAAAAATAACGTATGTTAAAGGTTGCGATTATAGGTACGGGTGCAATTTCGACCAGTCATATCGAAGCATATCTGCAGTTTAAGGACCGCTGTAAAATTGTTGCCTTATGCGATCTTTACCCAGAGAAGGCTGAAGTAAGGCGGGAACAGTACGGACTGGAGGCTAAAATCGCACACGATTATAAGGAACTGCTTCAAGACGGAATCGATCTTGTGTCCATTTGTATGCCTCCGTACGTTCATGCGCAGGTTGCGGTCGATTTCCTGAACGCAGGAAGCCATGTCATTGTTGAGAAACCTATGGCAGCGTCGCTTAAGGAATGTGATGACATGATCGAAGCGGCACGGAATAACGGCAAGGTGTTGTCCGTGATCGCCCAGAATCGATTCAGAAATCCGATTATGAAGCTGAAACAAGTGCTGGATAGCGGTCTGGCCGGCAAGATTCTGCATGCACAAGTGGATTCTTTTTGGTGGCGGGGCCATAGTTATTACGACTTATGGTGGCGCGGCACTTGGGAGAAAGAGGGGGGAGGCCCTACGCTGAATCATGCCGTACATCATATCGACGGATTGCTGTGGATGCTTGGTCGTCCTAGCCACGTACAAGCCTACATGGCTAATGTCGCGCATGACAATGCCGAGGTTGAGGATTTATCCATCGCGATGATGAAATATCCGAATGGAGCTTTGGGACAACTTACCAGTTCGGTCGTCCACCACGGAGAAGAACAGCAATACATCTTCCAAGGACAGTATGCACGGATTTCTGCCCCGTGGCGGGTAACGGCTTCCACTTCCTTGCCGAACGGATTCCCTGAACGCGATTTGGAACTAGAAGAAAAAATCCAGAAATACTATGACGAATTGCCGGATTTGCCGTACGAAGGTCATACTGGTCAGATCGACAATG
Organism: Bacillus sp. FSL K6-6540; assembly: GCF_038007545.1. Taxonomy (NCBI): domain Bacteria; kingdom Bacillati; phylum Bacillota; class Bacilli; order Caryophanales; family Bacillaceae; genus Bacillus; species Bacillus sp. FSL K6-6540. Next base: position 3,730,214 of record NZ_JBBOXH010000001.1, on the reverse strand, counting down.
TGCTGAGCGCGATCGAGCATGGAACGCCGGTGCTCATCGACGGAGAAGACGGCCGCAGCACATTGGAGTTGATCATGAGCATCTACAAATCCGCAGGCATGGGAGAGAACGTGCAACTCCCGCTACAAAAGAATGATCCCTTCTATACGCAAGAGGGTGCTCAACAAAACGTTCCTTATTTTTACCAAAAGGGCAAGAGCATTGAGAATTTTGAGGATGGGAAGATCACGACAGGAAGCAATTATGGCGAAAAAAAATGATATGGGTGGAGGCTTATGATTATGCAGAAAAGCGACGGAATGAACTATGCCCCGAAGGGGAAGCCCAGTCCGGTGGTCAAGCCGGGCGAATTTATCATCGCCGCTGTTGCGCTCGATCCGCTTTTATGGCAGTAGAACTGTGTCTGAAAGCGCAGCAGAAAGCTATGCGGATAACGTAATGTGTTTATATGATTTCTCTACTATGTGATGGAATGCACATTTACTCATTTCAATTCAATATACAATTTGACATGCTGTCATACCCGTTCATAGCCATGCATATATATCCCCGAGAATGTAGGTATGGGAGGCGGGTCAATGGACGGTAACAAAGCTAACAATCAGGCAAACGATCGAAGCTGGCAAAGAGGCCATGCTCAATCACAATGGAATGCTATGCAGTCGCCGGAACACCATTCACAAACGGTGGGGGAACGGGGACCGATTCTTGAACAGGACAGCATGCTGCATGAAACACTTGAAACCTTTGTCCACGAAAAGATATTAGAGCGTCCGGTCCACGTGAAGGGGTTTGGTGCCATGGGTTATTTTGAAACCCTTCACTCGATGGCCGCTTATACGAAACTGTGCTTCTTGCAGCAGCCGGGACAACGGGTACCCGTTACAGTTCGTTTCTCACTTGCGGTCAGCAACAAAGGGACACCCGATACATCCCGCAACGTGCGTGGATTCTCGACGAAATTTTATACCGAGCATGGCGTATTCGACCTGCTCTGTAATCATATCCCCGTGTTCCTCGTACGAGACCCGATCCGGTTCCCTGAGTCAATTCATGCTTTCCTGCCATCACCAGTTAACAATCTCATCGATCCGAATCGATTCTGGGGTTTCATTGCTACAGCGCCAGAGGCAACCCATTTCGTTGTACGTCTGTACTCGGACGAAGGGACGGTCAAGAGTTTCCGCCATACGCCGGGACACAGTGTTAACACCTATGTTTGGAAAAATGCACAGAACGACCGCTTCTACGTCAAATATCGCTGGATTCCGTTGGCTGGAGAGCAATATATCGATGCGCAAGAAGCAGCTCGTTTGGCCTGCGAGAACCCGGATTATTCGGGTAAAGATCTGTATGACACGATTGCCAAAGGGACACCGGTCCAATACGGGCTGTATGTGCAGTTGATGAACCCACAGGATGAGGCGATGCTGTCGTTCGATCCGCTGGATGACACGAAAGTGTGGGATGTGCATCAATTCCCTCTGCTGCCAGTTGGTCGACTCGTATTGGATACGAACCCTACTGATTATCAGGAGCAGATCGAGAAGTTGGCATTCTCCCCGTCAAATCTTCTGGATGGTGCCGAGCTGTCCGATGATAAAATGCTGCAAGGTCGAAGCAATATTTATTGGGATTCACAGCGGCATCGCCTTGGAACGGATTTCCGCAAAATTCCGATTAACCATCAAGCAAACTGGTCACCGACTGAACAGGTAACGAGCGGAGCAGGGCGCTATGTAGCTGGCCGGCTCGTTCGATCCGATATTCCGAAGGCCGATAATTTCACGCAAGCGGGACAATTCTACCAATCGCTCACACAAGTTCAGCAGGATCATCTTGTTCAGAACCTCGCTGATGACTTATCGGCGGTTTCTCATGAGATTCAGAGGGTTGTGTTAGGCTATTTATTCCAGGCAGATGCAACATTAGCCGATAGGGTAGCACGTCAGATCGCCGCACCGAAGAAGGGATGATTCACGCAATTACAAAAGGAGAATGCGGTCAACCAATCCATTCGGTTGGCCTTTTTTTAATGATAGCTATAGGTATATGGTGCCAAAAAAAGAAATCATGTCGAGGGACAAGAACATGGTCCCATAGAAAGTCGCTAAAATAGCGGCTTTTTTGTTTTATCGGTACAAGAACATGAGCCGATTAGCGATTAGATAAGCATCTAACTATGTATTCCAAACAAATTCATTAATCTAACTGGCAGTTTTGCGTAATGGGTGGTCATTATTATCAGGCAGATGGGGAATGTTTCCTTTATAATATTAGGTGACACTCCATTGCACTAACGGGACATGTTAGTGCAATTTAACACAAGCAGATCAAGATAAGCGATTAGCTGTTTTTTTATCCGCAATTTAATCCAATTGGTCAGTGAATATTTAACTAGGTTTAAGAAGTTAAAAGGATAAGGGTGAATGATGTGCCAATAGGGTAAAGCCAGAGAAGAGAAGGAGATGGTGAAGGGATTCAAATGATAAACATAATTGAAGAGCTTAAGAAGATGTCCCAAAAAAGAGGGTATGAAAATAAAGACGATTTTCAACAGCTGCTGGAAAGATGTAAGGATATAACGTTGTCAAATGAAGATGTTGAATTTTTAATAGAACTGTATTTTAAGGCTAAAAATTTGTACATTCGCAACACAATATTGAAAGCACTTGTGTTCTGTGAAGATATTGATTTAAAGGAATTCTTCTTAAAAGCGTTTAAAAAAGAGCGCTACCTAGATATGAGATTGACTGCAATTCGAGGCTATGCAAAGTATGCAACTGAGAAAGAAGTAGAGAAACTGATGACTAAATTCATAGAAATTCTGATGAAGCGTCCTGAAAGCACGCCTTATAACTATCAAGAATATGAACTGCTTCGTTCTGCTTTTGGGCTGCCGTATCTAGTAAATCAATATGGATATGCTTGTTTTGTCCAGGCATATGAGCAGGAAGAAAAACAATATAATGCCATGCCAGATGCTTTCAAAGGACATTTTACTTTAAATGAAAGAGGGGATATTGTTCAGCTTCGCTCATTAGGAGAAAGCAAGAAGACGCTTGATGATTTTTGGAGCAGAGGTAATTGAAGTTTGAAAGGAAGTGACACTAATGATAAAACAACAACTGTTATTTAAATTCAACAGATTCTCAGCAAATGAAGTTTTGACAGCATGGGAAAACGCGGATAAATCAAAAGATGTAATACTATTAGAATCCGCCCATTCGGATTGGTCAATAGAAGTAGACGGTATCCAAAATATCTCTCATCAAATGTTTGAACACTTTCTATCTAAAATGGATGTATTTGATAATGGAGTGCAGCTTTATTGTAAAGAGGTCTATGAAAACAGTAATTTTAAAATAGAGCATTTTATCGTGTCATTGCAGTGGATTTCATTACATGAAAACTCTATTACACTGGGATATTGGGGAGATTATGTAAACGTAGAGTTAAGATCCATCATAGAGTGTGACAATGTCCTCTGGAAGCAGAAAGACATCTATTATCAATAGTAGCACGATGCTTATATCAACGTGATCTGCTGCCTTCTTGTTCAACAAATGGACAGTGAGACCCTGGTATATTAACGGGAGGTTTACTGTGAAAATAAGGATTAAACATGTGATGCTTTTGGCAGTTAGTATTGTTTGGGTTGTTATCTTAGTCGGGTGTGGCAACGACAATGAGTTAACGATTGATCAAGTGGACGTTATGGCCAAGGTAATGGCGGACGGGGACTTATATGTGGAAGAGCTATTCACTTACACAGTACAAGGAGAGTATGAAAGAATTCCTAGATATATGGATAATTTCGGGGGAGCGAATATTGAATTTTTTGAAGCTTATGTACCACCGAATGACCGAGAGCTCGGTAATCTTGGATATGTTAATTTGGAGCGTTATCCGGTCTATTTAAGAACTAAATCGGGTTCTTATTACATCGAATTACAAGCTAAAGATGAAACGAGGCAGATTTATTATCGCTATAGGCTTGATCGAGAAGCTGTGAAATATGACGATCGTGGAGAGCTGGATTGGACCGTACTCAAAGATAACAGGTTTGATCATCACAACGTAACCGTTAGGGTATATACAGAACAGCCTGCAAAAGAAAATTTATCTGGATTTGCCTACGATCGCTCAAGAGGCAGCTTGACAGAAGTAAACAATCGTTGGATCAGGTACGAAAACACGCTATTACCTGAAGGGGATAGTGCGAGGCTGAAGTTGTATTTCCCCCCAGAGATGCTGACGGAGAGGGAAACAGAAGAGACCTCAGCCTCACTCTCGGAACGACTGTTAGCTGAACAGAAGCTTCAGCAAAGATTCGAAAAGCGTGAACATTTACTGAAAGCGGGTCAACATATCAGCCGCTGGCTGACCTATGCAGCCATAGCAGGTATCGTTTATTATTCCCTTTCACTGCGTAGGATTTCATCCTGGTGGAGGGGTAGGCGGATCAGCTTCGAAGATATCGCAGCGATGGATCCAATCGATATGATTTACCTTTTCCGGAAGGGAAAGCTCCGGCTTGCAGATGGGCTGGCCGGTGTATTTTCGCTGCGCCGTAAAGGCATGGTGAGTGTTTCCTTAGTGCCATCAGCTATGCGATTCCAGGAAGATTCGAGAGCGCCGAAGAGGCTTCCCGAGTTTACATTCAAGGGTAATCGTACAGCCCTGAAAAAACCAGACCGTTACTTGCTTGGTTGGCTGTCTCACGGTACGACTGTCCTGAACCTGGATAAATTTTCTGGCCCTACGAAAACAGAGCGCAGGAATAAAGCGACTAAAGGTAAATACATAAAGCGCATGAGAAGTCTTAAAAAGGGACTAAGCCGCTGGCAGGAACTTGTGGAGACTGAGAATAGCAAAGGGATCATGTACAAGGAATACGCGGCGAGAAAAGTCATCATACCTGCTCTAGCTCTCATACATTTGGCTTTGCTCATCTATCTGTACATTGCAGACGTAACAGCTTGGGGTTGGGTAGGAATATTGGCCATTATTTTGGGCGGCGGACTCATATTGGCTTCTTATCGCTGGCGCCTCAAAAGATACATCATCGTCTTTTTGGTCGTTTGCTTTTTCGTGGCAGCTCCAATTTTGTATGATCCCCTGGTAGACGAATACTTGAACTTCGTAATTCTTTCGTTTTTACTTGTTGGGTTTTTACCCCGAGGAGCATTAGATCGGCGTTCGGCAGCTTTCCGAAGCGCTATAAAGCGGTATCGACGAAAGCTGGCTAGAGGCGGACATGACGTAGGAAGGGCTGGTAAAGACCTCAAATGGCTGGAAAAGATGAGGGAAGATGCGCTATTACTTGGTGTAGGAGAACGTTTTATGAGAAATGTAAGCAAAGAAAACCCGGATTTTACTTTCTCAGAGGCTTCTTCTCTGTTTAATAACGATGTGGATACCGCTATCGATTATGTCTTTAATCGTTCTTGGAAGGGAATACCTGGGGGGACAACTTCCGGGAGAACTTGGAGCAGTAATAGTGACAGTGGAGCAGACGGTGGGAGCTCATACGACTACAGTAGTGACAGTGGCAATGATGGAGGTTCGGGAGATGGCGGAGGGGGAGGAGATTGACTAAGTTAGTAAAAATTGTCGGTGACAAAAACATAGTAGCATTAGAAGCCGCTGATTATGCGGCTTTTTATATTTAGGTTATCAAGTTCTTGTCAAAATGCAATGAAAAGAACATTGTTACATTCCCGATTTGATTTCATCGAGGCAGCATACGTCTTTTTATTAAGTTAAGGGGGAAGGGCGTGTCATATGACATTTTGACACTGTTGTACATAACAACGAGTGCAGTAGGATACAGAAGAGAGTTCTGGGAACTAGAATATATCTCATCAAACCAAATCACAAAGTATTTAAGGAGAAGATTTTATGAAAAAGAAAATGGGTATCGCAATTGCTGCTTCGATGTTCACACTGGCTGGTTTTACAGGAAATATTCATGCAGCTTCGAAAGTAGGTGCTTCTCTTATAGCTCCCTACAACTCAAATCAAAAAGCCGAGCAGATAAAATGGTTAGAAAAGCATGCCATGCCATTAAAGTCAACGGATCCAACAGCATCTCTTCAGGATTTAAGACCGCTTAAGGATATGATCGGATCAGCTACAATTGTTGGTTTAGGCGAAGCGACGCATGGAGCTCACGAAGTTTTTACCATGAAGCATCGCATTGTTAATTATTTGACAGCTGATATGGGCTTTAAGGCCTTAGTGTTAGAAGAGGGATGGGACAGAGCATTGGGACTCGATCGCTATGTTCTTACGGGTAAAGGGGACCCAAGCCAATATCTAAGTCCTGTATTTAACACTAAAGAAATCATAGATCTGCTTCAATGGATACGCCAATATAATGCTGATCCAAAGCATAAATCCAAAATACGGATCATCGGGATGGATATCCAGACCGTGAACGAGAGTGTTTATAACAATATCCTAGCGTATGTAAAGAAATACGATCCGAAACTTGTCACTCGCTTCGAACAAAAGATGAAAGGCCTTATTCCTGTAACCAAGGATTTAGATACCTTTGGCGGTCTTAAGAAAGAAACGAAAGCACGGTATGTTTCAGATGCGAAACAAATCAGCGCTTTATTAGAGCAAAATAAAAATAAACTGAATGGAAAATCCCCAGAGTTCGCATGGATCAAACAAAATGCCCGTATTATCGAGCAATTTACGACAATGACAGCCGCATATCCTGATAACCTGGAAGACTTTTATTTGAAGCACGATATTGCCATGTATGAGAATGCGAAATGGACAGAAGAACATATAGGAAAAACAATCGTGTGGGGCCATAATGGGCACGTTTCGAAAACAAACCTGATCCCTTTCGTATACCCTAAAGTAGCTGGGCAGCATTTAGCAGAACATTATGGAAAACGGTATGTATCCATTGGAACATCTGTCTATGAGGGACGTTACAATGTTTATAACAGTAACTTGGAATTCGGTCCCTATGGAACATTAAAATTAGATGACCCGAATAGTTACAACTATACCTTTGGACAAGTAAAATACGACCAGTTTTTTGTTGATTTACGTAAGGCAAGCGGAGTGACTAAAACTTGGCTAAACGAGCAACATCCCATTTTTGCCGGAGTAACAACGGTAGGTCCAGATATCCCAACAACTGTTGAAGTATCATTAGGTAAAACATTTGACATCCTCGTTCACATTCAGAAAGTGAAGCCATCTCAACTGAATCAATAAAATCTTAATTATGTATGCTTAAAAGTCGCTTAGTTGCGGCTTTTTTGTTATAACGATATATGTTTGTCAAAATGGGCGTCAGGGATCCATCTGGTCTAAATGTAGGGCTAGTTGTAGAGTAAGTAAATTCTACAACCTAATAGACGAAGGGAGACGTTGTTAATGTAGCTGTATCTGAAGCGTATGGTGCTGGTAAGCGTAGCGTAATAGCATCGTATAAGAAAAGACATAATGAGTTGCGGTTTGTACCTGTATTACTGGTACGCAGGGACCATTCTGAGTTTGAACAATTCTACTGTGCAGTTGGTCATGACCGTAGCTCACGCTCCGTTCATTTTATGTCATATGACATTTTGACACTGGCAGATTTGACATCAAGAGAAGTAGGATACGTTTACTACTTGCAAAGGATGTGAGCTCTTTGATGGCAAGAACCGTCGCCAGTTTTGTTCAAAACGGCTATTTCCTGCTGTTTACTTTCGTCACCGGATTGTTTTACTTCTGCTTTTATCTGGTTGCCATTATTCTGGGTTTGAGTCTTTCGTTTACTGTCGTGGGCGTTCCTCTCCTGGCTAACGTTTTGCGAACGACAACTGTCTTCCTGCAATTCGAACGTGTACAAACCAAGATCTATATGGATATCACCACCGAGCCTTGTGTTAAAGCTGTCACCCCGAAAGTGTCCAACTGGCTCCAAGCGAAAAAGGAGTTGCTGAACCGACGCAACTGGATCGCTATTGGCTGGCTGATGTTGAAGTTTCCGGTAGGGATTTTAAGTCTGGTCAGTGCGGCCATACTCTATGTGGCGCCGCCTGTATTGATTGCGGTCCCGTTCCTCTATCCGTTTATCACCCTTTCCATTATGGGTGCGACGGTAGACACGTTTGCCAAAGCTATGATGGTATCGGCCACAGGGGTCGTACTGATGATGGTGAGCTGCTGGCTTGCGGACCGCATGGCGCGCTGGATAGGCGGCTACACGCGTCTAATGATCAAGCATGTGAACCGGTAGACGAATGCCCCGCTTCTCCTCGTAGGTCGTCGGAGGATAGTTTACTCTATAGCAGTTTACTTTATAATAGTTACGTAATGTCATACTGAAAGTCTTTAGGGGATGATGGTTTTGTTCGATATGGTCAAGCAATGGTACTGGTACGACTGGCTCATGTTTATAATCCGCCTGATATCCAGCATTTCTCTCGTGTTTACGACAATAAGTCTGCAACAATATTTCACGCTGCCGATTGTAGTCCTTGTCCTATGGCAGCTGATTGCTTTTTCCGTTCCATGGCTTTGCTTGCAGCTCGATTATAAATACTACTTGTTTACCGAAATTGTGATCTCGGGTGGGCTGTGTTTGTATTTGGCTTCATTTTTTCCCCAAGCCTACTTAGCATTCCTGCTGTATGCTTTTTTCATTGCTGCTCACAGCGCCCATAGAACCTATCTCTGGTCAGGGCCTGTAACCATCTTGCTCCTGCCCGCCATAATCAAGCAGCTTGCAGAGCAGAGTGAATACTGGGTCATGGCCGTTCACATCGGGCTGGCGTATATCTTCGGATTCTCCTTCCATTTACTCGTGCTCAATCATCGTCAAGGCGAAACGATTCGCGAGCAAAATGCGGTGTTGGAGCAGTACCTGTCCCAAATCGAGCGTATCACGCTTGCCGAAGAACGGAGCCGGCTGTCCAAAGAGCTTCATGATACCGTCGGTCATGCCTACACTTCGCTCATTATGGGATTGGAAACGTTGCGTCCTCAGATGGCAACGGATACGGGAACCGAAAGTCTCGATTCCCTATTGAACCTGGCCCGCCAAAATATGGAGGAGGTCAGAGGTTACGTGCATCAAATCGAATCGCCGCATGAGACTCTCCCGCTGCTTCAGTCTTTGAGGAAGCTGGCGGAGGAGTTTCAGGAACATGCCAAGGTGCCGGTTACTTTCCATGCCTACGGGGAGGAATACCCTGTAATGAAGCAAGCGAAGACAGCGCTCTACCGCTGCCTGCAAGAGTCGTTGACGAATGCCGTGCGCCATGGACACTCGACAGAGATTAAGGTTTCCGTGCATTTCGAGCCCCAGCAAACGAGACTGGAAATTCAAGATAACGGCCGCGGGATGGAGCATGGAAGGGAGGGCTTTGGCCTCAGCGCCATGAAGGAACGGGCGATGATTTTGCAAGGCCATGTGGCCGTCTATACGGAGCGGGGAGAAGGCACTCTCGTTACCTGCACGCTACCCAGACAAACGGAGCTTAAGGATGAAGTCATCCGCCTGTTGGTCGTCGATGACCACCCCGTTATTCGTGAAAGCTTGCGGACTTTGCTGGAAGAGCAGCAGGATTTTCAGGTTGTCGGGACGGCAGAGGATGGCGAGCAAGCGATCGAGCTGTGCAGGCAAGTTAGGCCCCAGCTGGTGCTTATGGATGTTGAAATGCCGAATGTGGATGGAATCTCCGCATCCCGTACGATTAAAGAATCGTGGCCCCACATCCGGATTCTGATTCTCACCACGTTCGAGGATACCAAACAGGCTCTGGAGGCAATGCGAAGCGGAGTGGATGGATACCTATTGAAGTCCATGCAGCCGTTAGAGCTGGCTGAAACGATTCGCACCGTCCACCGCGGGGGCACGCTGATCGATCAGGGCATGTCGCACAAATTATTTGCCCAACTGGAAGCGGACAATAGCCGTGATGATCCTTCGTCAATCAAAGCGTCATCGGCCTATGATTTAACGCCGAGGGAGCTTGAAATTTTACAGTTCGTGTCCGAAGGGCTGCGATATAAAAGCATTGCTTCCAAATTGTATTTATCCGACGGTACGGTTCGAAACTATGCGTCATCGGTTTATATGAAGCTGGGGGTTCGCAACCGGGAGGAAGCGGTGCAAAAAGCCAGGGAGGCTGGGCTTCTGGAATAACCCCAAGTTATGTAACCTGGTGGCGGGTGGCGATCATAGGGAGTGATTTATGCCTTATGATCGTCACCCGTCATTTCAATTTTTAATGGCCATTTTTTACTTTAATATGAGCCGATAAGCGATTAGCTAAATATCTAACTGCTTTCCATACAATTTCATTAAGCTAACGGGCAGGATAGTTCCAATATGTGGTATTATCTATTTATTAACTTAATGACCGCGTTACTTTTATATCAGTACGGATGGGGGCGTGAAACATTAAACAGAAAAATTTTGTTGGATTGTTCGCATCAATATTTCTCATTCTCTATGGTATATGGAAACTAAATCATTTTTTCGAACCAAAAGTTGGTCCAGTAGGTAACGGTCTTAGCGATACTGATGTGAAAATAGTGTGGATATTGTTTGGGATATCAATGATTTTAGGTGTTGGTGGAGTGATCTATTTTTCTTATTCTATTTTTAAAAGAGATGATTAATTAAGCAAACGGGAGAGGATAGTTGAAATAAAGAAGAGAAGAGGTTTTAGTGATGAAGAAATTGGTATTATTTTCTTTTGCTGTTCTATGTTCTTCGCTTTTGTTACTTCCAACCAATGGGGCAGCCGCAGCAGTAAAAAGTCCAAAAGGAACACAAGTTGTTGTGAATAATCATGACTTAGATTCAAAAGATATTCTCATAATGAACAATCAGGTATTTTTTAGTCTGACTTCACTCAAAGGTTTAGATGGCTTAACGTTTGCCTGGAATAATACTACTAAGCAAGTGACAGTGAAGGGAGGCGACATTAACTTGCAGTTGACTATGAATAATAAAGTAGCACAAAAAAATGGAACTTCAGTTTCATTAAGCGCTGCTCCATTTATTCAAAACGGTAAAACAATGATTCCCTTACGTTTTGTTGCAGAAGCGTTGGACGGTTCAGTAACTTGGAATCAAAAGACCCAAACGGCGTTTGTTTCAAAACCAAGCACGAAACTGCTGACCGACGTTAAGAGTAGTGCATTAAGCACGGCCAGAAATGCTGCAATCAATCTTCCTAGAGTTTCACAGCTCACGGAGGACTTTGAACCATTTATGGAAGCATCCAGTCTTCAATATTATTTTCCGGAAAACACCCATGACCGATTCATCGAGCTCAATAATAATGTAATCCGCTATTATCAAATTACGAAGAACACAGCTTACCTTAAGTGGCAAGCTTTCATTAGCGAAAAGACCACTACGCAAGATAACCTTTATTTCATAAACCGCGCCTTTATAAAAGAGAACGGTTCCCTACCGAATTTTAAAGATACGACATTCGCCAACTTTCGCTGGATGCCTCATATTACTTCTACTGGATATGGTTTAATCACTAAGGAGAATTGGAATGACGTTGTTTTTAAACAATCCGAACTGCCTCAAGTTAATCTAAAAGAAAACTATATTATTGTTGACATTCCAGAAGAAAAATAATTAGAAGTTGTCATAAAGAGGAGTTTGCAGTTGACGCAATTATTATCGTAACGCCGCATGTCGGTATCGGTCCTTTTCGGCTAGGGATGCGCAGGGAAGAGGTGGAGCGGACTTTCCAAGCTTTGGGTCATTGGAGAGCTAATCATCGTATACCCGGTAATCCTAGCTATATAGAAATGCTGTTTATACGCGAACATTTCAATACGATGACAATAGTCGGGTGAAGTTCATTCAACTGATAATCCGCAATACGCGGATAACATCTGCATTCCCTGCCTGTTTCAAGGTGCAATTTCATTAAGCTAACGGGCAGGATAGTGGAACGGTTTAAGAATTTTGAAAAATGTGATATAACCTTAAAGGAGTGTAAAAACACAGATCGGTTGGTAGTCCGGTCGCACAGGGTCAGTTCCAGTGTCAGTGACCTTCCCCCCTCGGGATGTCCATCACTCCAGTAAAAACAGAGGGGGAGTAAGTGTGAAGCTTACCGTATTGTTTGATGAAAGTTGTAAGTACTGGATTGGTGTGATTGAGCAGGAAGAGCAAGGACGTCTAAAAGCTTGTCGTCATATTTTTGGTAACGAGCCAAAGGATCCGGAGATATTAGAGTTCGTTAGCGAGAAAATGATGGAATTGATGAACCTTACGAAGGTAGGAACGGATACGAAACGAAGTAAAAACACTCGAATAAATCCGAAAAGACTAGCTCGGCAGGCGTCTAGAGAGATTGCCCAACGAGGTTTATCTAGCCATGCTCAGGAGGCAATAAAGCTGGACCTCGAATCCAGGAAACTGCAACGAAAAGTGCATAATCGTCAACAAAATCTTGTGGAAAATGAAAGAAAATATCAACTTAGAGTTCAAAAGGCGAAGAAGAAGCACAGGGGCAAATAGTCAAAACCAAGTAGCGTTTCAGATGAAGCAGGTGGGACTGGCTCCATAGCGTAAGATAAATTAAAAACACCTTCAAGAGAAAACCATGTCATAAGATATGGTGACAATTTCGGGAGGTGTTTTTGCGTTGGCAACAAGAGTTAGTTAACCAGAATATTGGATGGCATTCCAGTGAAAGAAGTCATGAACCAAAGGTACAGGCGGAAAGTCGGTTTTTTTTGGTTTAAGTGAAATAAGTTTTATAAGGAGTTGAGAACAGCATGATTTACTATAAAGGAGCAGTACCTGGATCAGATAACTTCATTTATTTTAAAAGCGAAGTCAAATTGAAGGAAAGTGATGTTGTTGTTTTAGATGATAAGAAGTACTTCATTGAGAGTATTGATAATGGATTGTTGATCCTTCAGAGGGTTGGGTCAATTATATCAGTAAGTGTCTAAATAGGTAAAAAAAAGCTACGGTTGTCTGAAACCAGTGACGTCTAAAAATAAAGGAGTTCGTAAGTTCGAAGAAAAGGAAATATAAACTGTCCTTAAGCTTTTTTATGTAGAAAAGATCCCAAGATGTCTAGGGACAAGACATGATCCCATAGAAAGTCGCTATTTTAGCGACTTTTTTGTTTTATCGGTACTAGTTCTTGTTAACGGACAGGATAATTCAATGTTCGTATGGAATATAAAGGTAATCGATTAAAGGAAGATTTGCGTGCTTTTTCATTTTAGCGAAGACACCAGTATCAAATTAGACGGGATGAACGGTTACAGAGGGAAGAGTGAGAAAGAAGCGAAAATGTGTTGAATGAAAGAAGGTATAGAAAATGATACGAGAAATTGAAGAGCAATTCACTGAAGAGATCCTTACCGAAGCAATAAAGCGATATGACATTAATAAAGACACTGTTCGTTCATTGGGCGGTTATGAAAGCTTTGTTTATGAATACCAGAAAAACAACGGATTTTTCATATTAAAAATCTCACATACAATTAGAAGATCGAGAAATAATATACGGGGTGAAATTGAATTTTTAAATTATTTGTCGAATAAAGGACTGGCAGTTTCAAATGCTGTTCCATCAACCAGAGGTAATATGGTTGAAGAAATTGCTGCAGAAAATGGTTCGTTCCTAGCCATTTCATACGAAATGGCTCTTGGAAAAGAAGTGTCGGATGAAGATTGGAATGAATCGCTTTACGAAAAATGGGGCGAATTTATGGGGAAAATCCATCATGCCACAAAGGGTTATGAATGGCGTAATCCGGCGTTTAAACGACAAGCCTGGGACCAAGAAGTTCAATTAAAGGCGGAGAAGTACCTGCGACCTGATGATGTAATGATTTCAATTCTAAAACAAAGATTAACAAAACTTACTTCTCTGCCCAAGTCCAAAGATACATACGGTTTGATTCATAGTGACTTTAGTCAAAGTAATTTTTATCTGCATAACGGCGACATTTATTTGTTCGATTTCGATGATTGCAGTTATACGTATTTCGTAAACGATATTGGGATTACATTGTGTTATGCACTTTTTTTTCCGTATAAGGAATTTGAAAATAAAACGGAATATTATAGATTGTTTTTCCGCCATTTTATAAAAGGATATCTAAAGGAAAATACAATCCAAGAAGAAGAAATAGAATATTTACAAGAGTCTATTAAACTTCGTTATGTATTGCAGTATATTTATTTTCATCAAGCAAACGATGTGTCAAATTTGGATGAAGAATCAATGAACAGGTTAAAAGAGATTCAACAAATAGCCGCTTCTGATGAGCCTATGCTGCCGATTGACTTTGTTCATGAATTTAAAAGCATTTATAATAGTATTCATTAACCTGGGAGCATCGTATTTTACTAAAATAGGGGGAAGGGCTGACTCAACACATCCGGCTCATAGGGGCCGGCCGTGTTGTCGGGTGACAAAAACATAGTAACATTAGAAGCCGCTGATTCTGATTATGCGGCTTTATATATTTATGTTATCAAGTTGTTATCAAAACACTCGGAAACCGGATTTTCAAAAAGATTACTTAAGGTTTTCCGAAAAAAGATAAGCAATAGGTTTCAACGTGAGCGTCAAATAGCCCAGCTAGTAATCAAATGGGCGCAGGTATACAGTAGATAGTAAGGGTTATGTTATGCGACATGCAGGTTGGCGGCGATGACGACCACGGCATAAAAGGCTCCAGTACTTGCGACTCTTGGAAATCCTCAAGCTGGGATAACTGTTCAGATTGTTGAATTAAACTTTATTTTACCCCCATCCAAAACAGGACGGGGGATCTGTGCACATCAATTTTCAACTTTAAAAGATACACACCTTGTGAATATAAATGGAAAGCTAATGTGTTCATCTGTCGAGGGACAAGAACATAGTCCGATTACCGGCTAGATAAGTCTCTAACTATGTTTCCATGGAATTTTTTAAGCTAACGGGCAGGTTAGTTTAAAAACAATAATTTTGCTGTCTGGTAAAAGGGAAATTATAGGCCAATTGGCGAATGTATAAAATATATCTCCTAAATATTAGTACTACAAAGATTTTACTGGTAAATAGTTAATTATCAATTACATAGTGAGGTGTAATATGAACTCCAATTGCAAGGCACCTAAATTGCTGCAACAACTTGTGGAATGGGAAGGTTCTTTTGCACATGAGGTTGCATATCTAGAAAAACCATCAGGACTTTTCCTCGGATTAGATTATAGTCAAGATGGTTACTTCTGTACTCCCGTAGACAGCATTCCATTTGCCAGCACTGGTGGAGACGGTGTACACTTTGCACTCCTAACAGATTTTGGAATAGTTAAAGATTTAGAAGAAGCTTTAGTTATTAGAGTGTCTCCTATGGATCATGAACGTGTTCGTATAGTTGCGAAGAATATAAATGATTTTTTTTCACTTCACTTTTACAATGAATCGTTAGCATGGAACGAATTCCAAAATGAAGATCGATATTTAAGTCATCTCCAAGAAGAACAAAGTAGGGAAAGTAATTCAGAATGGTTTGATCATGATCGGTGGAAGTTCGAAAAAGGAAAGGTGTTAAATGAAGTAAAGAATCGGTTCAACATTTTGCCTATTGAACAGCCATTTTCCTATATAAACAATCTTCGTATAGAAAGATCATTCCAAGTAACTGTAAATACTCTAGATTCAATAGGCACCAAACAATTTATGCCAGCAGTGTCTAATGAAACTATAGAAATGTTAGCTCTCGTTCGCCATCTTCAACATACTTGCTCTGGTGATAAAACTTTAATTGACCGAATTGCCAATGATCTTCGTTTATTAGGGTATAACCACGAGGCTGACTCACTAGTTTCTCGTCTATTCATTTAAACATCGAACAGTTGCCGGTTGACAGCTGCTCCTTTTTTTCGTTAGAAAACAATCTATACAATTCACAATTATATTTAGGTGACACTCCATTGCACTAACGGGAAACGTTAGTGCAATAGAAGACGAGAAGGCAGCCGTTAATGAGATCGGCTCTTTTGTTCAACTAACGGGCAGTTTAATGCAACTGAAGGAATTCTGGGAAATATGGGGAATTCTATTTTTACCCCCTATGGGAGATATCAGTAAAGTGAGGGAGATACGATGAGTCAAACCGCAAATAAATTTGAAAAAGAAATAACTAAAAGAGTGCGGATGAAATACCTCTTACATTTGCCAGATCAACATGAAAAAGAATCCTCAATTAAGTGGCCTTTAATCTTATTTCTTCACGGGGCAGGTGAACGTGGAGATGATCTGGAGTTGGTTAAAGCACATGGAATTCCTATGATAGCAGAACGCGATCCTTCTTTTCCATTCATTACGATCTCCCCTCAATGCCCGGAGGATTCTTTTTGGAATGCTGAACAAGACGGATTGATGGCATTAGTAGATGAGATCATTGCAAACTATAACGTAGATCCAGATCGGATATACTTGACGGGGCTAAGCATGGGTGGTTATGGGACGTGGCACTTAGCAGCAGAATATCCAGGAAGGTTCGCAGCTATCGCTCCAATATGTGGTGGAGGTAACCCCAACCGGGTACATGAACTAATAGGAACACCCACCTGGGCATTCCATGGCGCGAAGGATGATATAGTGCCCATTGCTGAATCTAAAAAAATGGTAGACGCACTTCGCGAAAACGGTGGAAATGTCTCTTTCACAATTTATCCTGAGTCGAATCACAACTCTTGGACAGAAACATACGATAATCCGGAATTATACAGCTGGTTTCTAGGTCATTCTTTAATGGTAAGGAAATGAAGTTGTTTTACACTAACGGGACACGATAATTTAAAATAGCATGGAGCAGTTCGCCTGTAGGCAGCTGTTCCTTTTTTTAAGCTAACGGGCAGGGTAGTTCAATAATTTCGTGAATACTCTACATATGGAATGATTTACGAAGGTAGATAGAATGATAGTGCGAAGTCAAAAATGCAAAAAGGAGAGTTCTAGAATGTATGGACAATACCTCATTAAAATCCCTTGTTAAAGAAAAAGAGATCCATGAAACATATGAAGTAGCATCGAAAGAAGATATAGAAAAAACAGAAAATGATTTGAATTACAAACTACCAAAATCCTATTGTGATTTTGTATCACAGTTTAGCAATGGTGCATTTCTGTACATGATTCAAGAAGTAAGTGCAGTAGGAGATGGAAACAAACAAATCTTATCGATTCAGAGACTTTCTTTACAAAGAATGACGAGCGTTGAGACTCATAAAATGATTAATATTAGAGAGGGTGGATCAGTGGAAATAGGCCATTTAATCCCGTTTTCTCTAGATCATAATGGGAATGCATGGTGTTTCATTGCGAACCAGATGAAGAATGAAGAATACAAAGTTGCTTATTTCGATAGTCACAACCCAAAATTGTATGGAATCTTGGATAATTTCAATGAGTGGTTAAAGGTTTTGATAGACAATAGAGAGGAAGTAATTAGAACCTTATATGACGATAATGTGATTTCTACGGAACTAGGGTTGGGATAAATACTAGTTACAGCGAGATTTTTCAATCAGGAAACGTTGGAAATTGAGTGCGTCTCTAAGAAAAGGTGTGAACGAAGTTCGTGGATATATCGTTATTCGGAAACCGATAGATCAAGAGCGAACCCTTAGCAGTGCATGGCTTATAGACAGAATAAAAGAGCCGCATATGCGACTCAATTATTACCTGTCGGGGGAGAAACATGGTCCCATTGAAAGTTGCTAATTTAGCAGCTTTTTTGTTTTATCGGTACAAGTTCTTGTCCCGAGTCGAGGACAATAAGTGAATGAGTTTAAAGGGCAAGCGAGTTTACATCTCGCGCATGTTCTCCAAACCCTAACCAGATATCTTATTGTCGAGTTTAAACAGATATACTGACCGAATGAAATGGTAAATGGGTTAACAGAGTGGTTTGCCCCATTTCGCCCATAAGTATGATACTACACGAAAGGACAGGAGTTCCGGCCCTGTCCTTTCTAAATGGAGAAACCGGACCAAGGTTTACAGTTCGACTCTCCAGTTGCCCATCATCTTGGCGACTCCCGGATCGCGGTACGATAAGAATAAACTCTCCCGAGTATCAAGGGTGGAAATGTGTTCCATATCGTCCGCGCCCAACTCAAAATCAAAAATGTTGAAATTTTCGACGATTCGCTCTTTTCGTACTGACTTTGGAATGACAACAACTTCTCGTTGAACAAGCCATCGCAATACGATCTGGGCGACGGATTTGTTGTGTTTTCCCGCGATCGAGGTCAGCACTTCGTTGCCGAACATATTGTTTCGTCCTTCAGCGAACGGCGCCCACGACTGGTGTTGCACGCCCTGATCTTTTACGAAAGCAGCGCTCTCTATCTGCTGGTAGAACGGGTGCGTTTCAATCTGGTTGACGGCGGGCACAATTTCGTTATGCACAATGAGGTCCATCAGACGATCGGGCATGAAGTTGCTGACCCCGATGGCCTTGATTTTGCCGTCATGGTACAGTTCTTCCATCGCACGCCAAGTGCCGTAGTAATCACCGAATGGCTGGTGAATCAGGTACAGATCGAGATAATCAAGCTGCAGCTTCTTCAGGGATTTTGCAAATGCAAGCTTGGCACTCTCGTAGCCGGCATCCTGAACCCAAATCTTTGTCGTAATGAACAGCTCCTCACGCGGAACACCGCTGCGCTTGATCGCGCGTCCGACCGCTTCCTCGTTAAGGTAACCGGCGGCGGTGTCGATCAAGCGGTAACCGACCGACAGCGCTTCGTACACCGCGTTCTCGCACTCATCAGTATCGGGAATCTGGTAGACACCGAAGCCTAGGATCGGCATTTTCACACCGTTGTTCAAAGTTACAGTTTGCATTGCGATTCCTCCTATTGTTCAAATGTATAACAGCAACCGGCGCGTAACCCCAACATCGGGGACTGCAGCGGGAATTCCGATTACGACACAGTTGCATTACAATAAGCATAGTACCTTCGTGTTACACGAAGGCAAGAGGCTCTTATTCTTTTTTATCCAAGGGGGATTCCACATGTATACGGTCAAAGAAGCCGCTCAAATCACGGGGCTCACTGAGCACGCCGTGCGCTTTTACACGGATAAAGCTCTAGTGCCAAGCGTACAGCGCAATGAGAATAATATTCGATTATTCGACGAAGAATCGATCAACTGGCTGCATGGCATCAAATGCCTCAAGCAATCCGGGATGCCGATCGATGTCATAAAAATGTATATCGATTTATGTCTCGAGGGGGATTCTACCATTCCACAACGCTACAGACTCATGATGGAGCATAAAGAAGCTGCGCTCGCTAAGCTGGAAGAAGCCAAACAGCACGTTGCCCATTTGGAAGAGAAGACGGCACTGTACCAGGCCATTCTGGAGAACCGCTCACCAGACACGATGAATCCCGCCCACTGGGGCAGAATTCAGCATATGCACGGGGACGTGTTTTACTCGAGCTCTGCTCGTTAGGCGTGAGATACCTTTTTGACAGGACCGGCGTGCTTACCCTCGGTTATGCCTATCCGAATCTGGTGATGGCGGAAAATTATAATGCGCCGGGTTCGCCGTATTGGGCGCTTAAAACCTTTCTTGTGCTGGCACTTGCTGAAGATTCCCCGTTCTGGACC
The DNA here is from genome assembly GCF_038007545.1 of Bacillus sp. FSL K6-6540. NCBI lineage: Bacteria > Bacillati > Bacillota > Bacilli > Caryophanales > Bacillaceae > Bacillus > Bacillus sp. FSL K6-6540. The sequence goes on along the minus strand of NZ_JBBOXH010000001.1, from coordinate 3,710,565 downwards.
GCGGTGGAGGAGGAGCTTCAGGCAGGCCCCGCCATCTCGGTACAGCCCGAGCCACATTTAGTGGTTTGCCGAGACAAGGAGACGGGCCATGTGGCTGCATTCAACGGCGGAGAGGCGAAAATAGGTATTCCGTTCATTTTGGGCAACTTTTTCATGGAATAGGACGTCTAAATAAATAGGACTGGAACAAACTAGGGCTGATTTGAGGGGGAGGGCATTTGAAAAAGTTATTGATTAGCATATCGACGGTCATGATTTTTTTTCTTGCGAACGTCATTCCAACACAAGCATCAGGCAATGAAGTAATCGAGCATGGTATTCTAAAGAACAATCGAGTGTTGATCCCTATACGGGCAGTATCTCAGAACATGGGTATCGATGTGAAATGGAACCAATTTCAAAAAACAGCTCAATTGACCAAAGGCGAAACTGTAATCACACTTGCGGTTCAATTCAAAAGGGCCTTAGTAAACCAGGACCGCGTTGATTTTGATGCTCCGGTTGAGCTCATCCAAAACACAACTTATGTACCTTTAAGGTTCGTTAGCCAAACCATGGGAGCAGATGTGAAGTGGGATCAGAAAACCAAAGAAGCCACCGTTATCCTGGATGGCAAGCAAGTCGTCGTTAAGTTGATGAAGCCGAAGTATCAAGTACCTACCAAACAAAGACTAAGTGACACTCGTATTGCGCAATTATCGGAGAAATTGAACGAGGCATCTGATCTATCGAAAGTGAAACAGGTTCGCACTTACTTCAAACCTTATTTTACGGATCGTCTAATTCAGCAAATCATAGAGCAGGAAGGACTTCACTTTAAAGAAATGAATTTTGATATGAATACGGCAACGGTAAACTATGCAAGCAATACTAGCGCGATCCTTATTCAATCCTACATTCCAGGAAATATATTAACGGGCGAGCTGCATTATGTTTTTGATCGGGAAGCGCACATTATTTATGCTAATGGAGCATGGAAGGTGGACAAGGTAAGCGATCATTTGAGACAGATCCCTAATATGAGCCTGGAACCCGATCTTCAGTAGTGATATCTAACCAAATCATGCCCAGCTCAATGGATAGAGAGGATCTGGCTTAGTCATTATCCATGTAAACTAAAGAAGCCGCAATTTTGATATGATCCCCTTTAAGTAGACAGTGTGTAAAAGCGCATTAAAGTCTTCTTGGAGGGGACTTTTTTCATGGGCGAAATACGAAAAACATATGACATCGAAATCAAGCGCTAGGCTGTTGCGATGTTCCTGGAGGAAGATCTTGGCTAATGTCGGGTGACAAAAACATAGTAACATTAGCAGCCGCTGAATATGCAGCTTTTTCTATTTATGTTATCAAGTTGCGAGTTAGGTCTTACTATATAAACATAGTTCGATATTACTACTTTCTGTCTGTCCTATTGGACCTAGATCTGTTATTATAAAACAAATAACGGAAAAGGCGAGGACATCAGCATGGCTAAAAAATTGAATATCTTTTTATCTTTTCTAATATCTATTATCATCGCATTCAGCTGCGGTGTGTATTTCTCGGAAGACTTGGGTTATAGTCGGAGTGAACCAACTATAGTTAAAGCTGGGCAAACAGTGGATGCCGAAAACGAACATTCCAACGGAGATGGCGAAAAAGGCGCAACGATTTCCACGGATCAGAATCAAGGAGGTAACGAAACGGCCTACGACGAACCCGAAGCTACCCGAGTGACAGCGGAGAATCGTTTTAGCGACCCAAGAGAGTTCAGATATAGTGTAAATTCAGCGAACGGTATCACGCTGACGTGGCTCGTCGATAATTTGACCGGCAAAACGATCAACTACTATACCGTGAAGGTCAGCACATTTAATCCCGTAGGAGACCCTTCGTATGACGAGCACTCCGGAAAGAACTCTTTCAATCTTCAATATGTCGGTCCGGTCATACCGGGGTTAGAACTCGGTGTGTTTGAGCTCTTCACGTATCAAGGTGCTTTGGATTCAATCCGTATCGACGAAGTTGACCTGGAATACGCGGACGGCACCAAAGAAACCGTCGTCTACAATCGCACGACTAAGGACGATAGCGGGCTCAATAATAGATAGGAAAGTTTATTGCCACTTGCATAGTATTCATGTTAGAGGAAAGAACATACATATCCATTTAAGTCCGCGTTTTACGCGGATTTTTTATGGTTTGAATTTTGTTTTGTCTCGTAATTTAGATTGAAATATCTTTGAGTGTATATCATGATATTGAATGTTCATGGTGAACAAACTAATTAATTGCAGGTGGTTCAACGCGTGAACGTGGTATGTCTGGCACTTAGGCACTTTAGATAAAGGTCCTACCGTTTCAGATGGAACCTTTTGCTTAAAAATATTAGTTCAGCGAGTGGGTCGGCAGCGCCGGGGTGAGCAGGTTGGGCGAGGAGGCGAAGCCGCCTACAAACGGGCACTTCCGGATCGGCAGCAACATCAAGACCTTCACGTCGACCGTGATGCTGCAATTGGTTGCCGAGGGCAGGATCGGGCTGGACGAACCGGCGGTAGACTACCTGCCCGAGTTCGGGCTGGACCGGCGGATCACGGTGCGGATGCTGCTGCAACACACCAGCGGGGTGTTTAACTTCACCGGCGAGTACTACGAAGACGGGACGGTCATGCCGGGGATCCCCTGGCAGGGTCAGGAGTGGGTAGACAATCGGTTCAAAACCTACCTGCCGGAGGAGCTGGTACGGCTGGCATTGTCAAAGCCGGTGCGATTCGAGCCGGGAACGGACTGGAGCTATTCCAACACCAACTACGTACTGGCCAGGCTGCTGATCGAGAAGGTCACCGGCAGCTCGCTCGCCGAGGAGATGCAGAGGCTGATTTTGTTGTAAATTTGCGTTTTGCTGGCGGCACCCTTATAAAGAGTTCAAAGTGTAATACGGACAAGTCATTGAGGAGTATTTTAAGAATAAAGAGCTACATCATGACTTTCGGTGCCGAAAAGAGCGTAGAGTACGAAGCCTTAAGAATTCTTCAGTCTATGAAATTATGGAGTATTTAATTAAAGAAAAGGGGATGGAAAAGGGTGGCCTTTTCGTAGATCACCCATGCATCCCTTATGTGAAGAACTATCATTGTAGCCCGAATAAGTATAGAGTGAGAATAGCGATAACGAAGAGTATAAAAATGTGTGGCTGTGTTGGTGCGGTTGTGAATCGAGACGTTAGAAGCGTAACAAGAATAGAAAGATAAAGGTTCAACCCATGGAAATAATCCATAGATAGAACCTTTATTCGTATTACACGCGCTTAATGTTTTCAATAATAATCCCGTGACGATGAAGTGTAGAACCGCTTACTCGAATCGGCACAGTCGTTCTGCCAGAAATAAGATGTCTATGACCATCCGCGAATTGAGTCATTTGACGGAACCGATGGAAGTGACGAGGTCCTTGACCATTGATTGCTGCTCCAGTTATACCCGAATAGCGATGTCGATGTCCGTCAGCTATTTGAGTAATCCCATTAAACGAATGTCGATGTGTGCCAATACCAGGAATAAAGCGATCTGTTAAATTGCGAAAGCGATGTCGATGTCCCTCATTAATGGAAGTGTTGCCAGACATCCGATGCTGAAAACGATCGGTGGTTTGTGAAAGGTGTGCTTTCTTGAGTGATTGCTTTCCTTTTTTCATCTTCACATCTCCTCAGAAATAAAATTAATCATAATTTATGAAGAAGTCATATGTGGGGGAACGGCGATTACCAAGATGGGTGACATTAAGCGCTGAATATCCGTTTAACTAAGGTGGTTGCTATGGTCTGATAAGACTGTCGGGGGACAAGAACATAGTCCCATTGAGAGTCGCTATTATAGCGGCTTTTTTTGTTTTACGGTACAAGTTCTTGTCCCGAGTCGAGGACAAGAACTTGTACCGATTGCCGAAAAGGACAAGAACATGAGCCGATTACCGATTAGATAAGCATCTAACTATGTTTCCGTGCAATTTCATTAAGGTAACGGGCAGGATTACTCACCAGTCTGAATTGATTGAAGAATCGCTTGTGAAAGATACATTAAAACTGGCTTATGTTGCGTTAAGCAGACCGCGCTATTTCGCAGGCGTAGCGATGCATAAAGAAAATGTTTCGGATGAAACCATTTTGGTCGCAGCAAGACATTATAGGAGGATCGTAAAAGTTGGGAACACGAATCCCTTTCAGAGGAGTTGTCGCATCTGACTTTACAATCCGTTAATTGATTTTGGAGAAAAAGCTATTTGAAGTGCATATCAAGCTGTCTATATGCGATGAGACACAATTCTAATCCGACTTATTATGTCGTCCGACGGGCTGCTGGATAACTACTGGGGACGAACTTAGTCCCAACCATCAAAATGCTTCTGATAACCCGAATTATATAAAAGAATATTTCAAACTGACCGAACCTATAGAAGGATTCGATATTCGATAACATGAAGAAAATTCACTTCTATTTAACGAGATTCGAATAATACTGTGTCCGAAATTAGTGGAAAGCGCCTTGATAGTGGCACCAGATATGATCGAAATGCTGGCATCCATAGCCATGATTCATCGTAGAAGGCCAAATGTCCATATTTGTATATGGAAGGTAAACACATGTATATCGATGCTTCATTGCCCTCTACTTATAATGAAGTTGCCGCAGCAAATAGCATGGAAGGTCATGCGAGTTGCTTGTGGTAATTCGTGCAAATGACAAAGGGAGGGATATTCGTGGGTTTACGGCAGAGGGTTATTTTTTTAGTCATATTTGTTACCGCTTTCATAATGGTGACCACCCCTTCGGAGAGGTCCAATGCCGCAACAGGGAATATGGCTCTAGGGAAGACGGCTTATTCGTCGTCGAACGAAGTGGATTTTTTCGGACCTGAGAAAGCGGTCGATGGGGGCACCGAACATGCAAGCCGCTGGTCTTCGGACAGAACGGACGATCAGTGGTTTTACGTTGATCTGGGTGAGCCTGTAGAAATCGGAAGAGTAATCATCAACTGGCAGACTCCGGCGGAGCAATATCAAATTCTCGTATCCGACGATGCGGTATCCTGGCGGAACGTATTCGCGGACAACCGCGTGCTCGTCGCGTCCGGGCCGGGTGAAGATACGATCGATTTCGAGCCGACAGTGGCGCAATACGTCAAGTTTCAAGGGGAGACGCGACGTCCTATTGAGGGCGTTTATTACGGATACTCCTTCTGGGAATTCGAGGTATACAAAGGCAGACCGCAACTGCAGCCAATCATGGACGCGGTGAAAAACAGCATCGTCGTCTCCGAAGGGGATACCCTGCTGAATCTGCCCGCTGTACCGGAAGGTTATACGCTGACGCTGGTGAACACGGACAGCTTGCCGGTGATCGACGTGCAGGGCAATATTCATGCGCCGCTTGTCGATACTCAGGTTCAGCTGCTGCTGCAAATCCAGAGCGACAGCGATCCGACATATCTCTTAACGGATAATGCGCTAGTCACCGTACCCGGTCTCTACGAGCAGACGAGCGATCGGAACCCGGAGCCGCGCGTCATTCCTTCTTTGCGTGAGTGGCTGGGCGCAACCGGCGAGTTCCGCTTGTCGGACAAATCCAAAATCGTCATCCGCGCAGATGATGAAGCGGCTCTGCGGGGGACGGCTGACATTTTGCAGCAGGACTTATTGGATTTAACGAAGTTGTCACTGACCGTTGAGGTTGGTTCTCCTCAAGAGGGAGATATCTATTTGATGCTGGATGCCGCGCATATGGGATTGGGGAAAGAGGGATATGAGCTGAATATCGGCGAGTATGCTTCTGTTGCTGCGTCCGAGCAGACGGGTGTCATGTTCGGCACGAGAACGATCTTGCAGCTGCTCGGCCACGCTGCCGATCATAAGGCGATGCCTAAGGGGCAATCGCGCGATTATCCGAAATACCCAGATCGAGGCTTTATGCTCGATGTGGGCCGCAAGTTTTATACGATCGAGTTTTTGCAGGACTATGTCAAGCTGATGTCCTACTATAAAATGAACCGGTTCCAGATTCACCTGAACGATGATGTCGGCGATGTCGGTTACTTCCGTCTGGAGAGCGAGAAATTTCCGGGAGTGACGAGCAAGGACGGCTATTATACGAAGCAGCAATTCAGAGACCTGCAGCTGCTTGGGATGGAATACGGCGTAAACGTCGTGCCGGAAATTGATACGCCGGGCCACTCCGGCGCGTTCATCGCCTACGATTCTCGATTGGGCAGCAACAATCAACTGGATATCCATCGTCCAGAGACGCTCGACTTCATTAAAGCACTGTTTGACGAGTATCTCGATGGCAGCAATCCGACCTTTGTCGGCCCGGATGTGCACGTCGGCACGGATGAATATTTCGGCGACGACAAGGAGGCGTTCCGCAGGTACGCGGATATGCTCCTTAACCACATTAACAGCAAAGGCAAACGCGCCCGTCTATGGGGCAGTCTGTCAGCATACGACGGCACGACGCCGGTCAGCAACAATGCGACGATGGACATCTGGTATGAGCCGTACGGAAGCGCTCAGCAGGCCGTGGAGCTCGGCTACGATATTATCAATACCAATACGAATTTGCTCTACATCGTTCCGCAGCTGTACCGCAGCTATTTGAATTACGATTTTATTTACAACGAGTGGGAGCCCAACGATTGGCTGGAGACGAAGCTTCCTTATGCGCATCCGCAGGTCAAAGGCGGCATGTTCGCGCTCTGGAACGATGTGTCCGTAGAGAAGGGCGTATCCATGGCGGACTCTCATCAGCGGATCTTGCCTTCCATGCAAGTGCTGGCGGAAAAGCTGTGGAGAGGCAACCGCATCGATCGGAACTTCGCAAGCTTCCAGGCGGATGCCGCAAGGTACGTGGACCCGCCGGGTGTTCATCAGTCACACAAGCTTCAAATCGACAATGAGCAGCAACTCGTGCTGGATTATACCTTCGACGAAGGCTTCACGGACCGTTCGGGGAACGGCTTTGACGGCAACGCGGTGAATGCAGGCACAGAGAAGGGAATCTTCGGGCAAGCCGTGAGGCTAAACGGCGGGGCCAGCTACGTGGAAACGCCGCTTCGCACGCTTGGTTTCGGCTGGACGATGTCCATGTGGATCAAACCGGACGCTGACAACCCGCAAGGAGTTGTGCTGCTGGAATCTCCGGACGGACAGCTGAAATACAACATTGGGGGCAGCGGCAAAATCGCCATCACAAAAGAAAATTACGTCAGCGAATTCAATTATAAGCTGCCGACCGATCGCTGGACCCATGTCAGTATGATCGGCGACGACACGGGGACCTCCATCTTCATTAACGGCAGTGAATATACGGCTACTCTCAAAGACGGCTCCAAGTTGGAAACATTCGTTCTGCCGGTAGCCAAAATCGGCAGCGAGACGAATGCCTTTAAAGGCTTGATTGACGAACTCATCGTAAGGAACACCTACTTGGACCTGCATGGAAATCTGGCTTTGCATAAGCAAGCTGAATCATCGCAGCCGGAATCCTCGTCCTACACGGCGGATAAAGCGGTGGACGGCAGAGGGGATACCAGATGGTCCAGCGATTGGGTGGACGATACCTGGTTCATGGTGGATCTAGGTGAAGTGAAGAACATTGATGCTGTATCTATTTTGTGGCAAACGGCATATGGTTCGAAGTACCGCATTCTCGTGTCCGAGGACAAGGAGAACTGGACGAACGTTGTGGAAGACAACAACGGGGAGATTAACGGAAAGCCGGGACGAGTCGTGACTACCTTCCAGAGCACGCCAGCCAGATACGTGAAGTTCGAAGGCGTGTCCAGAGCTACTATGTTCGGCTATTCCTTTGAGGAATTTGAAGTGTACGGCGAGGAATATAAACTCGGCAATCTACGGCCGATCATCGACCTGTTGACGGCTATCGAGGCCGACAAGCTTGTGGAGGACCATTACTCTCCTGAGGGCTGGGCACAGCTTCAGCAAGCGATTGGGCAAGCGACTGCGGCTATTCAAACCGCCCAGCTGTCTCGTCCTGAGGCCGAACAGGCGTATGCAGGGCTGAGCGTTGCGCGTGATCGTCTAACCATCGAAGACGTAATGGATCTGATCGTGCTTAATGTAAACGGAAGTATCGCATCCAACCTTTACCTCCCCCAGAAAGGGCAGCTCGGTACGCGAATCGTCTGGAGCAGCTCAAAACCCGACTACCTGAATGCGAATGGACAGTTGTTGAAACGTCCGTCAAGCGGGTCAGGCGACATGGAGGTCGTGCTGACCGCGACGATCAGCAAGGGAGCTGCATCCGCGGAGAAAACGTTCAAGATCAAAATCAAAGCGCTGCCTGGCTCCGGCGGCGGAGGATGGGTTCCGACTCCAGTAACTCCTGATCCGGAAGAAGGCCAAAACGGCGGTTCGAATCCGGGAGGTGAAGATCCAGGCAATGGCAATGAGAACGGCAGCGGGAACGAGAACGGCAACGGCAACGGCGGGGAGTCCGGCGGATCGACAACGGTTCGGCTGAACGATATTGCGAGCCATTGGGCAGAAGCGTCCATCAAACGGGCGGTTGAGCTTGGATTCGTAACGGGCTACACCGACAAGACGTTCAAGCCGAATAAGACGGTCAGCAGAGACGAATTCGTCGTCATGCTGGTCAAAGCGTTGAAGCTGCAGGGTGCGAACAGTTCGCTGGACTTCGCGGACGCAGGTTCGATTCAAACCTGGGCGAAGCCTTATATTGCGCAGGCCTTGGCATCCGGCCTGATCAGCGGTTATGCGGACGGGACATTCCGACCGAAGGTTTCGATTAGTCGAGCAGAACTGGCAGCAATGATTGTTCGCGGCTTGGGTCTGAAGACTGCGGAAGGGCATGAGCTCTCTTACGCGGACGCGGATCAAATCCCGGCTTGGGCGAAGCCGTACGTGGCAGCAGCCCAGGAGGCGAGAGTGATGAACGGTCGCGGGGTCAACCGTTTCGCACCGGCCGCCTCGGCGACGAGAGCTGAAGCCGTGACCGTTATTCTGAATATGCTTGATGCACTTGGGGAGTTGAAGGAACAGGAGCAGAACTAATTATGCATAGAAAGAGAGCGTGAGATTAGGTGAAAACTAGACGAAGTTTGACTGCTATGCTGCTTGTTCCGGTCATGCTGTTATCGTTAATCTCCTCCGTGTATGCGGAGGAGGCGGGCGGAGAAAGCGCCGGCTTTTATAATCTGTCCCAAGGGAAAACGTACACATGGTCGGAACAGCCGGAAGGCGCTTTTCCGGATGACGGGACGAAGCTGACGGACGGCAATGCCGCCGACCCCTCGCGTGACAGCGGCAACTGGGTAGGCCACCGCAACAAGAAATCCCGTTCGGTTGTGTTTGATCTAGGCGAGCAAAAGACGGTTCAGGAGGTGAGCGCGCGTTTCCTGCACGATTGGCCGAACAACGAAACGCTTGTGCCGCTCACCGTTTCGTTCTACGCGTCGGACGATGGGGTGAGCTGGGGCGTATTGTCTCATAATGCAACTCAGTTGTTATGGGGAGACCAGACCAACATCGAGACATTTGCATGGGACGGCAGCCCTGAAACTGGAGTGGTCAAGCGTGGCGATTATACCGAAGGACTCGTATACGCTCGGTATGTGAAAGTAGTGTTCTCCATGCATCCGAGGGCATGGAGCATGATCGACGAGGTGACGATTACCGGTGCGGATGGCTTGATCGCCGGAGCGCAGCCGGTACAGCCTGAGCCTTACGCCCTCCTGCAGCCTGGAGATGCTACTGGCGGGATTCAAAACCTGGGCTTGCTGTATAACGGACACTACGCGGACGGCACAGGAAATTGGACGAAGGAACGGGCTATCCCTAATATCAGTTATGTGAACGAGCAGGGAGAGCCTGTCGATTGGCTGTTCGACGGCGTGCTGTATCTGGGCTTGACATCGGATAACGGCAGAGGCTTCGGAGCGGCAGAAGCGGCCGGCAAAGCCAGAAAACAGGAATGGGAATGGTATTTGGATAAAACGTTTAACGCTGGCGGCGATATGAGCGCGTTGAACGAGGCGACGGTCGAGGCAGGCGTGAAGCTTGGCGAGCCCAACCATAAGACGAAAGTTGTTCTGATGATTCCAGAACCGGGCGAGTATCAGTCCGACTTCGGCAGCATTGACGGCGAGGATCTGAACTTCGATGTAGGTGCGGTCGGCGATGCCGCATCGCTGGATAACAGGGCCAAAGCGATTCAGTGGTGGGTCGATGAAGTGCAAGCCAGATGGACGGCTGCGGGCTACTCGAACCTGGAGCTCGTCGGCATGTATTGGCTGGAGGAACAAATCAGCACGCATACGACCGGGCCGGAGATGGTCAAGAGAGCGAGCGACATCGTTCATAACGCAGGCCTGAAGCTGTTCTGGATTCCTCATTTTATGGCCTATAAGGCATTCATGTGGAAGGATGTCGGCATTGATGCCGTATCTCTGCAGCCGAACTATTTCTTCGAGAGCTTGGACCCTTCGCGTCTGGAGGATACAGCGGATATGGCGAAGCGGTACGGCATGTCGCTGGAGCTGGAATTCGACGACCGGATGATCAACGACGCCGTCTTCCGCGAGCGGTTCATCGAGTACTTGAACAGCGGCGTGGATACCGGTCTGATGCAGCATGGATATAAAGCTTACTATCAAGGCAACAACGCTGTATACAACGCGGCGAAAAGCACAGACCCTGCTACCCGCGTGCTTTACGATTGGCTATACCAATTCGCTAAAGGCACTTATCAGAAGCAAGACGCTGCTCCGCCTGATGTTGTAGCGCTCATGAACGGGCAGCCGATCTCGGAGCATACGATCGTGCCTGATACGACACAGGCCGCATTCACCTGGACCATTCCGGGAGATGACGGGAGCGGGATCGTTAAAGTTACGGCCAAGTATGACGGCAAGCCTTATACGGAAGGAACTGTTGTAGATCTGACGGGTAAGCCGGGCAAACATGTGCTGGAGCTGACCGTGGCGGCTGCCAAATCCAAGACGGTTAAATTCGTAATAGAAGCTCGTTTAGGCGCTGAAGGCCTATTGGCGCTTGTTGATAAGTACGCGGACAACAAGCAGCTTAGCAATGCCGATACGGTACGCGCTATGCGCAACGCCTTGATCATGATGGAGCGTACGCAAGAGAGCGACCCTGAACAAGCCAGGGACTATTTGCTGGCATTCAATGCGAAGCTGGAAGAAGCTAAAGGCCTTGAGTTTGTAACGGAAGGCGCTTATACGGCGCTGAAGGAAGGCGTGTATTACGAGGCTGGCAGCATCGCACAAGATAAAGAAGCAGAGGCATCCTCGACGGAAACCGCAGGTCTGGAGCCTGCGAAGGCGTTGGACGGCGCCCCGGCCACGCGTTGGGCAAGCGAAGTGCGCGATACGGCTTGGTTCCAGGTTGATCTGGACAGCCAGCAAACATTCGATACGATCCGCATCGATTGGGAATATGCGCGCGCGGACCAATACCGCCTGAGCGTCTCTAATGATAAGCAAACGTGGGAGCCCTTGAAAGTCGGCAACAATGGCGTGGTTAAAGCTGCCGACGGCAAGAACACCCTGGTATTCCCGGTAACGACGGCAAGATACATCAAGTTCGAGGGATTGAATCGGGCAACGTTTTACGGTTATTCCTTCTATGAATTCGGCGTGTACGATCTTGCTCCGCAGCAAGAACTAAAGACGTTGGACGGCATACAAGCCGCTGTTGACGCTTCCACGAAGAAAGTCACGATTGACGGTCTGGTCATGAACGGCAAGAAAGAACATTTGTATGTGAAAGTGCTTGACCCAAAAGGCAACATTCAATATACCGGTCAGACGGGCACTGAGGATGACGGAAGCTTCCGCATCGCCTTTACGTTGACCGGAGAAGAGCAAGGGAAGTATACGGTCGAGCTTGAATCGGATGACATGACGATTCCCGAGCTGGTAACCTTCGAATACCGCAAGGCGCCTACGAGTGGTGGAGGCAATGGAGGCGGCGGTGGAGGCAGTGGTGGTGGCAGCGGTGGTGGCAGCAGTGGAGGCAGCGGCGGAGGCGGTCAGGCGCAAGATCCGTATACCTTACAAGCGGACGGTTCAGTTAAAGCCGTGCTTGTCCCGACGATGAACGGCCAGCAGGCTGCCGCTGCGGTCGGGGCGTCGGATCTGAATGCCGCCATTCAGAGGGCAGTGGCCGACAGCAAAGGTAATAAACATGTTCATGTTGAATTGAAGTCGTCGAACGCGGCTGGGAGCTATGCTTTGGAGCTTCCGGCGGCTAATCTGACAAACCAGTCTAATCTGATTCTGCATATCTCCACGCCGTACGCTCAGCTTGTTTTGACTGGTGACATGCTGGCAGGAGTCAAGGAGAATGCTGGAAAGCTGCTCGTAATCGTAAACGATTATGCGGGCGAGTATCGCAGTAACGAAGCGGCCGGGCGGATCGGCAACAGGCCAATCCTAGAAGTTGCATTGCAACTGGACGGTGAAGCTCTGTCTTGGAAAAATGCGAAGGCACCGATTTCGATTGCCATTCCGTATTCGCTTCAAGCGGGAGAGCAAGCTGCTGATCTGCAAGCTTTCGAGTTGATGGGCGACAGCGCGGCGGCAATTAATGGCGCGTCTTATGACAAAGACAAGGATATGCTGCGATTCTCCATCGACCATGTCGGCGTCTATGCTATCGGCGGCAAGAAACCGGCTGCATTTACCGACCTTGGCAAGCATGAATGGGCGCGCGAGGCGATCGAGAAGCTGGCGGAAAGAGGCATCGTCAAAGGCACCTCGATCGAAAAAGGTACGTTCAGCCCCGCAAATCAGGTAACGCGAGCTGATTTTATCTTGATGCTGGTGAACATGCTTGACCTCCGTGCCGAAATCGCCTCGACGTTCGCCGATGTGAAGCCGAATGATTATTACTACGATGCGGTGTCCATCGCCAAGCAATTGGGAATCGCTTCGGGAGTGAACGAAGTTAACTTCGCTCCTCGTGATTCAATCAGCCGCCAGGATGCTATGGTTATGCTGACCCGAGCGCTGCAAACGACGGGGGCAATAAAGCCGTCCGCATCCGGTGGGGCGCTTGAGGGCTTCCGTGATGCGAGCCAGATTGCGCCATATGCTGCGGACAGCGTGGCAACGATGTTCGAGTATGGGCTGGTTACGGGCTCTAACGGCTACATGAAGCCAAAGAGTACGACCAGCAGGGCTGAAGCGGCGACGTTCTTGTATCGCGTTCTTCAATTAATCGAGGGGCAGCAACAGTAGAAGCGGGAACAATTGATTTAAGCACATTCCGATTAGCGCAGCAACGCGCCCGGGGTGTGCTTCTTCGACGATACAGAATAAAACTTCGTAAACGGAGGGATGAGAGGTTGAAGAACTACTTGAATGAACAAACTATGTTATGCTGGATACAACTAAGTGCGTTCATTTCAAGAAAGGGGTTTAAAATGCCATGTGCCGAAATATCAAGACCTTATTCAATTTCGACCCGCCTGCGACGGATGAAGAAATTCAGGCTGCAGCGCTGCAATTCGCAAGGAAGCTCTCGGGGTTTAACCGTCCTTCCAAAGCGAACGAAGCGGCGTTTAACCAAGCGGTGCAAGAGTTTACCGTCGTTGCACGGCAACTGCTGGATTCTCTGGTGACTCAAGCCGAACCCCGCAATCGAGAGGTCGAGATCGCTCGGGCCCGGGAACGAGCCGCTAAGCGATTCGGGGAATCATAATCGGGTATAGACGGAATTGCATTAAAGGTACCTAGCTTTTTTGGAAACTCGATCGTTTTGACTCCTGAACGTAAAACGCTGTCGGAAGTATTGAAACTCCGCCTAAATCTTCATTGTTTCCACCGACAAAAGAGGACGTTTAACATGAAATGCCAGACGGGGGTTAATTGTTACCATTCGAGATCTCTCTCAAGTATTGTATGGGTGGGAGAATGTTATCAAGTTCTGTCGAGAGACAAGATCAAGGTCCCAAAGGAAGTCGCTTATTTAGCGACTTCCTTTGTTTTATAGGTACAAGTTCTTGTCCCGAGTCGAGGACAAGAACTTGTACCTATTACCGTAATGGACATGAAATTGGTCCGATTACCGATATGATGACTATCTAATCAGCTTGTTATTCTAAACATGATTTTGTATTATACGTGTTTTTTGATATCGTTGTCGCACATTATCACAGAGCTGCTGGGAACAATCAGTTTAAGCCACCCCAAATAAGTTGGAGGAAGTGCATGAAATGTTTAGGATCAGCGGCGATTCTCTCAGTGATCCCATCGCCCGGAAGCCTACGGACGACCAGTTGGAATGGTCCTGAAAAGTGGCTGCCGCGCAGAAACTGGTGAGTATGATTAATATGCCAAGGGTGTGGAGAGAAGACCGGACAAATAAGAAGTCTGATGGATGGAATCGGCCTGCGTTACTCGCCTATGACTCTTATCGATGGGGTAGTATTGACCGGGCTCAAGGTGTAACGACCATTCGCTTTGGAGTCTTGAAAATCCTTGTTGTACTTGAATCTTAAGTATATTCTTGAAGAAAGGAGGTGGCCAGATGGAGAAGAAACGTTCCACCAAATATAACACACCAAAGGATTCACGTTTGCTTGAATCAGACAAAGAAATTCGTTTTGAGCTTCCTTACGAGACCGAATTTGAAAATTTATCTTATATCGGAGTCGTTTTATACGAAACATGGCATGTGCCCGGTCACCATCATGAACATTTTGAACTGTGTTATGTGGAAAGTGGGCAAGGGTGGTTTACGATAGACGGATCTTACTACACGGTTAGTCAGGGAGATCTTTTTATAACGAAACCAGGCGAAAGTCATCAGGGAGCTGCCGCTGGAGGCTTGCCGTTTAGGTTGTATTACCTTGGCTTTAATCTCGAGCAGATGAGAAGCTTGGAAGTGGAATATTACAAAATCGGTTTTAATCGGGTGGAGAAGGACGAAAATGGTCTCATAAAAAGCATATTCGATAACATTTTTGAAGAACTGCGCATGAAAATCTTTTTAAGTAAACCGATGGTACAAGGATTGTTTATCCAATTGCTTGTCTCCATAGCACGAATCTATAAGGCGGCTTCACCGGATGTAAGAGCCCTGCTGCACAATCATCTTAAGCAGGGGATTGCAATGCACCAAGAAATCACGGAGCTCATGATTCGCAAAAAATGGTTCCATCCTTACGAACTGAACGAACAGTACCAACTCGACCAGCTTTCAGCGAAAAATACAGTGATGATCGGACAGATGAATTTGTTCCCGGATGATACGTCGCGTAAAGGGATGTTTGATCGGACCCCAGATGAACATATTGGAGGACATAAAGCATGAAGGCGGTAACCTATCAAGGGATTAAAAATGTCGTGGTCAAAGAGGTGCCGGATCCGAAGATTGAAATTCACAAGCTTTGGAGAGGGCCCGGCAGCAATTGACCCAAGCAGAGGAATTTTTAGATCAAGCGCAAACTTCAGCAAATGCATTACGTCTGCCTGACCAACGATAAAACGGTTTTGGCACAGATAGGCTTGGCATAGAGTCTTCTTTTTCGGATACAGTAGAGTCAGGCTTACTAATGTCGAGGTATGGTCGTCTGTCTATATCCAGTATATCCCGATGAGATTTTCCGAACTTACGCCGATACTTTCCGCATGGGCAAATGACCTGCGTAGATGCTCAGAGGAACGTATTTGCCTTAGACACGGTGAGTTTCCGTCAAAAGGCTTCGGCTTTTGACGAAGCTTTTTGTTTTTTGAGCTGTCTCAGACATTTTCAAAAAACTTTATCGAAACCGGATATGATTAAGCAGTGGAGCTCAATTTATACAATTTGCCAGACATTGATCACTTTTTTGGGAAAAATCCCCTTTCAGTAGACAAGAGAAAAAAGACATCTGTTAAGATGGACTTAATCTTGCCTAACGAATGAAGGGGATTTTTTCATGGATAAAAAAGAAAAGGACAAGAACATGTGCCGATGTGTCCCAAGCTGATCCGTCTACCCAGTAACCGTGTCGCCAATCACATTTACCGTGGGGAATGGGGACAGCGTGTTTATGGAGCGCTTGCCGAAGGTAGGAGTCTGCTTGAAGCTGCGAACGTTCGTAAGACGGACCATCCGGGAGTGCGGCCCTCAGGTACCTTTCCGAGCATGAAGCTTTGGGATCACGGTGATTTTAAAGTATCATTTATATTGGCATTCACACTACTCTTTGAGGTAATAGTAGTGAATAATAAAAGTTATTCTCTTTCCCAGTTGTAGCCCTTAGTATTTCGTTGGTAATGGGGCGGGCTTACGCCTTTGGGCCTGGGAAAATTTATCAATTACGATAAGCGAGATTTATGTATAAGCCATCCTTTATTTCAAATTCTGCAAATCGATCGAGCCTGTTGATCTTGTTACCAATTATTACATACCTTATAATCTCATTATGTGACAATGCGTGCACAGTAAGAAAAAGAACAAATTCAAAAAGATAGGAAATCACCCATGAGAAAATTGCTAGTATGCACGTTAGCTATCATGCTAAGTTTAGCTGCGTTTACCCCCGCTATTTACGCTTCTGAAGTCCAAGTATCCGTGGATGGGCGTGATGTACAATTCCCGGATGAGCACCCATATGTCGATCAGAGATCCAACCTTACGATGGTTCCACTTGCTTTTTTATCCGACAAGCTTGGAGCTGCTACGAAATGGGACTCAAAATTAAAACAAATCACGATCTCGCTTAACCGTGACACTGTTATTTTGGTGATTGGCGATCATCATGCACTGGTGAACGGTAAAAGAGTAGACTTTGAAGGGTCGGCAGTGCTCAAAAACGGCCGCACGATGGTTCCGTTGCGTTTTATAAGTGAAGCCCTGCATGCTAATGTGGAGTGGCAGCCCACGCGCAATCTGGTGAGCATTATGACCTCCGTGGCCAATGTTCCGAAAGGAACATGGATATGGGACAGTCACATCATCAAACAGGATCAAGAGAAAATTATAAGCTTCGCAAAAATGAAGGGTGTGACATCTATTTACCTTCAGGTGAATAGAGATATCGATCCAGCGATATATGAAGGTTTTATACGAAAAGCCAAAAGCGAAGGAATTCAAGTGGAAGCACTTGAGGGGCGTCCCGAATGGGTCTATAAGTCTAAGCAGGAGGATATTCGAAAATTCATCACGTGGGTTAAAACCTATAATTCCTTTGTTGGCCCGGAAGCAAGTTTTACAGGACTGCATTTCGATATTGAACCTTATGCGCTAAGCGAATGGACAAAGGACAACAAGGCGATTATTGAAAGCTGGATGGACAATTTGAGACTGATCGAGAAAGAAACCAGAGGGAGCGGCTTGAAAATTGCTATCGATGTTCCGTATTGGCTGAATACGATTAATGTTCCGGGGAAGGATTACAGTATGAGCGCATGGATGCTCGAGAAGTTCGATTGCCTCGTCATAATGAATTATCGGAATCATGCATTAGGCAGCAATGGAATTGTGGGAAATGCGCAGGCCATGCTGAGAGAAGCATCCACTCTGAAGAAGAAAGTTGTTGTTGCTGTAGAAACGGTCAAAAGCACAGAGGGTCCGCGGGTCTCATTCTATTCCATGAGCAATGAAGTGATGGAAAAGGAGCTTCAAACTGCCCATAATCAATTGGCTCGCTACGCAAGCTATGCCGGCTTTGCCGTTCACGATTTTAAAAGCTGGCAGGACATGAAATAAGCAGCTGGTGTTTATCTAATTGTCAGACGTTTAAGTTGAAGGGCATCAATACGGCTTGCAGATCGGGGAGAACTTTACCGCATATGCCATAGCTCAGAGCACTCCCAAATAATTAAGCTAACGGTGTCGAGGGACAAGAACAGGATCCCATAGAAAGTCGCTATAATAGCGGCTTTTTTGTATTATCGGTATAAGTTTTACAATTTTAAATGAAGAAGGAGAAGTTGATGAAATTAGATTTTTCCCCATAGACGAACTACCATCTCCTGTCATATTTCACTGTACAAAGGATAAGAGATGCAGTCCATTTCCAAGGTAAGGTCTTTACGAGAAATACGTACGTAATTATGTAATAGGCGATACAAAAGGACATTAAAAAGAAAATGGCACCCTTTGGGTGCCGCTTGAGCGTGTTATGGTTTTAATAACTGTTATATTTTATCCGGGGGATTATGTCTTTAACACCGTCGAAGACGCTGAGTTTAAGGCTCAATTACTCAACACCGCCAGTTCAAGCAGGATCGGAGATCAGGTCGACTTCGGCAATCCTCACGTGACTACTCGTAAATTTAAGACTTCCTTTGCTTTCACCCCTCGAACCCGGTGACGTGCCCTGCTTGCAAGCTACCTTGTCTCGGCTTCCGATTTTCCTACAATAGTCTCCTTCCAAATGTATTTCTATTCAGAAGTATTTTCTAGTTAATCATCGTTGCTCCCTGTTTTGCAACCATTTAAACGTCCCAATGAAGCCTGCCAGTCCTATTAAAAATACTAGAAAATAACTGGTTTCTGCCAAGGGAAATGATGCGATGCCGTTTTCCTGCAAATGCAAAGCAGGTACAGACCAGGGGAGATACTTGCCAATGGCAGTGGGACCGAATACCAATGCCAGCATTAAAGTTGTAAAAGCAAAGCCGATCGGCACCAGATAACCGCGCGATATACAGGCCAGTAGGGCAAGAGGCGCACTTAATAATAGGTGGAGAGCACCAATGATAAGTATCAGAAACAAATAATGTTGTACAATCGCAAACGAAAAGCCGGGAAGTCCAATAGCAAAACCAAGTATTAAGGCATAAGCAAAGCTGATCAACATCATTACCAAACACCAGAATATAATTGCGACATATTTGGCAATCGCTATTTTACCGCGCGATATAGGCAAAACGAGCAAATCCTTGAGCGTCCGATCAGAATACTCGCGGCCAAATGTCCAGCTTGTCACCAATCCAAACCCCAGCAGCCCAAACACGGATGCATACAAAAACGCAGTTCGTTCAAAAAAAGAAGGCCAATCGGGCTGTCCCAAGAACAACGTGATGACAAACAATATAAACAGAAGCGTGCCCCATAAAACAAAGGATCGACGCAATTTGTAAACTTCAACGCTACAGGCTGTCAGCAATGGTCTCATTCCGTTTTCCCTCCTGGGCTCCGATCACTTTGAGAAAATAATGTTCCAAATTCTCTTCTTCAATGTTAAGCATCGTGAGCGGCACTTCATGCTGAGCAAGCAATTTCGCAATATGTTCGGGATGCTTCACGGCATGATCATCCGGTAGTGCAAGGCAGTTATTTGAAGTCGAATGTACCGCATACCCGGAGTCTGAAAGAATAGCTTGAGCCTTCCGAGCATCCTTCGTATCGATCATCAACTGCTTTCGGCGGATGGTTTCAAAGTCTTTTGTTGTCAGTTCTTCAAGCAATACGCCTTTGTGAATAATGCCGATTCGAGAAGCCATTTTGGACATTTCCTCAAGGATATGGCTCGATATAAACACGGTAACCCCTTGTTGAGAAGCTAGAGCTTTCAGCATCTCCCTTATCTCGACAATTCCGGCTGGGTCAAGTGCATTAGTTGGCTCATCAAGAATCAGAACGTCCGGCTTATGAATTAACGCTTTGGCCAATCCAAGTTTCTGCCCGTTACCGAGTGACAAATCTCTTGCCTTACTATCCGCATATTGGGTCAAATTCAATTGCTCCATAATTTCGTCAACTGCCCTCGGAACCGGTAATCCTCGCAACCTGGCCATCAAACTCAAGTTTTCCCTAACCGTAAAGTTAGGGTAGGCATAAGGAACTTCCACCATGTAACCTACTCGTTTCGACAAATCGGGATTCCCATTCGCCCAGCGCTGACCAAACAAATACACTTCTCCGGAAGAAGGCTTACTCATTCCGAGAAGAGCTCGGATGGTTGTCGTTTTTCCTGCGCCATTCAACCCCAGGAATCCATAAATTTCTCCTTTTTTAACAGAAATCGAAACGCGATCTACAATGACTTTATTTCCGTATTGCTTTGTCAGGTTAACGGTTCGAATAATTTCTTCCATAGTAACAGTCCTTCCATAACCTAAATTAAACGAATATAAGACTGGCAGCGATATGAGATGTTGTAAAAGAATTCCGCCGGCCTTGTCCAAATCAGTTTTAGCGATAAATGAAATTCAAGTAATTCAAGATCGATGCGGTATCATCAATGGAGGTACGCAGTGCGATGTAACCGTCGGGACGAATCAATACGAGTTCTTCGCTTGCCACATCGTAAATTCGATAGGCATTCCCTGCTGTGTCGATTATGCCTTCCGCTCCCTCCACATGCGATGGCAGGATGGAATGCACATGGAGTTCGTCGTAGGTGAAGTTCTCCAAAGAAAGATGATCTGTGCGGTTTACAAAAGCCAAAAGCGTCCAGTGTGGGCCGCGCAACAGGTCAAATACACTTCCTGCAAACCCTGTACCTTGCAGACCCTCGGCATTAGGAGCACGATCCCCGGGCAATGAACGGATAGCATTCGTTCGAGCAGACGGTTGGGTAAGCGAACTTGACCGATAGGAAATGAGAAGCCCGCTCGTCAGATCGTCGGATATGGTGCTCAAGGATTGGGATAACGCTCCGCGTTCAGTCGCCTTTCCTATTACATCGTGCATCTTCTTCGTGCTGTCCTCAAGCACGGCTTGAGCCACTGGGCGGCGCTCCTCATCGTATGTGTCGAGCAAGGCGGTGTCCGCTCCGTGTATGACAGTCTCCAGCTTCCAGCCGAGGTTGTACGCGTCCTGCATCCCCGTATTCATGCCTTGACCGCCGGCCGGCGAATGAACATGAGCAGCATCGCCGGCAAGGAAGACCCGGCCGTTGCGGTAGCATTCAACCATACGGACGTTCACCCGGTAGATGGAAAGCCAGGAAGCATCCGTGATCCGAACAAGTCCTGCCCCGGCCCGGCGGTCAAACATGGCTTGATACGCCTCTAGTGATGGCTGCTCAGGTTCTTCGATATCTGCCGGAATTGTAGCCTGCAGCTGCCAAATATCGGATTTCGGCAGTGGTGTCACCCCGACCATCCCCTCCGAAGATGTCCAGATATGAATATGATCGCGATCCAACCCTTCCAATCGTACATCGCCAAGATACCATCGCTCCTGATCGTGTGTTTTCCCAACCAGCGGTAAGTGAATAAACTTGCGGATATTGCTTTTGCCCCCGTCAGCGCCGACGACATAACAAGCGCGAATTTGCTCTTCTCCTTGAGGTGTATTCATGGTTACCGTCACACCATCCAAATCCTGTTCAAGCCCTACAGCTTCCACGCCCAACTCGACTTGACCGCCAAGCGCCGCATAGCGGCCGCGCAATGCTTTTTCCACATCATACTGAGCAATCCAGACCGGATCACGATAGGGTGTCTCCAGTTCGGCGCTGGCTGCAACGGTAATAGCAGGCTTGTCGACACTCCTGCCATCTGCGGTATAGTAACGAACAGGCAAATCCACAACACCTGTGTCCATAATGTAATGAACGGCCTCCAAATCATCGACGACCTCAAGCGAGCGGGGCTGGATTGCTTTGGCGCGAGACGCTGCGTTATATAAGGCGCTTCGTTCTATAATACGATGGTCGACGTTTCGACGGGCAAGGTCGCAGGCAAGTGTAAGCCCTGTTGGTCCGGCACCGACAATGAGAACATCAACAAAAGACTGCACGGTTGTCATGGATAAAATCCTCCTTGATCATTGATTGTGATATGTTGCATTGATTATACTACACCGTGCAGTGTAGTTTGTAAAGTGGAACTCATTTTTGATAGTATACCTGTAGGGGGGAAACGTAAGCATGGATAATACGGAAAACAAAAAAATCCGCAAAGGCTCTTCAGACAAACGAGCTAAAATTATTGCAGCGGCACGGGATCTGTTTCTTTCAGATGGGTTTGATCGCTCCAGCGTCGATGCGGTCGCAGCTAAAGCGGGGGTTTCCAAGAGGACCGTTTATGATTATTATGGCGACAAACAGAACTTGCTGCTTGCTGTTGTGGAAGAAACCAGTCGGGCGGTTCTGGACATGATCAAGCAAGGGATATCAGACTACCTCTGGGAATTCGAGGATCTGGAGGAGGCGCTCATCTTATTCTGCGAACAATTCGTAGCTTCGGCGAACGGTTCGTCCGATTACAGTGCTTTGATCCGTCTGGTTACAATGGAAGCCGCCAACCTGCCAGCCTCGTTTTTAGAAAAGCTGGATAGCGCAACGGAAGAGGGGATTATCAGGAGGTTTACCGAGTTTGGACAAACCGGACTGCTCGATGTGCCAGATCCTGTAATGGCTACAAAGCACTTCGCTGCCTTAACGTTTTTATTGGTATTTGATCAACCGAGAAAAACCGGGACATTAGAGGAGGAACAACTAACCAAACGTATCATCACTGAAGGCGTACGCGTCTTTCTTTGCGCTTATGGAAAACGCACCGTTCAAAACGAAAATCAACCATCATACTGATTGGAATTTTGCTAAACGATAAAAGATTGGTAGGGCCACCAATTTAACGTAAATATACATTAAGGACGTGTGGGCATTTCAAAACTGATTTCCAAGTAAATGACCGCTAATGTTCAGAGAATGTTGGCGGATCCAATATAAAAACAGAGCGAAGTCCCATTTGGAGGGATCGCTCTGTTTTTTATGTCCGAAAGCGTGAGGTGATACAGATCTCGCCTGTCGCCGGTGTCGGCTGTGGCCCCTGCAGCTGTAATTTGTATGGAGTTAAAGTTAGTTTTGGTAAAGCTCAAGCTCGAACCGGGGTCAACCTTCAACTTTTATCGAGATTTTATTTTATATTGAACTTGTGAACAATTTAAGTACGTAAGGGAAGTATGGAAATCCACTGGACTTACAAGTGGTATCGTATGGAAAAGAATCTAGATTAACAATATACTAGCTATAACAGTTTATTGTTGAGGTGAATATTAAATGGATGAAGTCAATGAATCAAAACAAATTGTATTACAAATGGGCGGTGCCTTGAAAAAGTACAGAAAAGAAAAAAATATGAGCTTAGACGATTTAGCGGAAATAACGGGCGTAAGCAAACTTACTCTGGGGAATATCGAACGTGGCGAAACAAATCCAACTTTAGCGATTATTTGGAAAATTTCAAAAGGCATATCTTTACCGCTATTTGCTTTGTTCAAATCAGAGAACCCTGTTAGTTTGTATCGAGCAGGCGAAGGACTACGGTTTTCTAATGATGAAAAAAATTGGATCATTGAACCAGTCTTTAAAAGCAACGATATGGAAATGTGTCGGGCATACCTACAGCCAAATAGCTCGTATTACCCTGAAGGTCATCATGTGAATACAACTGAAATCGCGACAGTAATGACTGGCTCCATTGAAATTCAAGTCAATGAAGAGATTTATACATTGAATCAATATGATACGATCAGTTTTCGTGCAGATTGTCCTCATTCTTATACCAATCATACGAATAGCGAAACAGTGCTCCATATATCCTTAAAATATGGTTTCTAAAAGTCTATAAATTCTACTTATTAAATACAACTCCGAATTCATGGCGGGAATTCAGAGTTGTTTTTTTATTGTCAGATGAGATTTGGTATATTTCAAAATATTTATTGTTAAATTTAATATATTATAATATACTTTTGTTGTTCGCGCGAATGTTATAGCAAAATTTTTTCAATCAGCAGGTAGCAAATAATACGTAAGAATTCAGGAAGGAGAAGTGAAGAATGCCGAACAAACCAAAAAACGTACCGTCCTCTATAGGGCTGATTATTCTCGGCATTATTGTTATCGCAGCTAATTTACGTACTCCCTTAACCTCAGTCGGTCCTTTAGTGAGTTTTATAAGGGATGACGTTCATATTTCAAATACATTAGCAGGCCTGATCACAACGGTACCCTTGCTTGCCTTTGCTTTATTATCGCCTCTAGTACCTAAGTTAGGACGAAGATATGGGGTTGAGCGTATCATTTTGATTGCCCTAATCTTTCTGACTGTTGGTATTGTAATACGATCTTTATCTGGCGCAGTTAATCTGTTTATTGGAACAGCAGTTCTTGGATTCGCCATTGCCATATGTAATGTATTATTGCCAAGTATAATCAAACGGGATTTCCCAAATAAAATTGGCTCCATGACAGGAGTTTACTCCATTTCAATGAATTTATGTGGAGCAATCGCATCGGGAATCAGTGTACCGCTAGCCGTGAACGCAGGGCTAAAATGGCAGGGAGCATTGGGAATATGGGGGATTCTAAGCTTTGTATCGATCCTCTGTTGGTTACCCCAATTAAGAAATCAAGCGAATCAAACAGCCAAGACAAGTCAAAAGATGGTCAGCAACGATGTGAATGTTTGGCGATCCCCGCTTGCTTGGCAAGTAACCTTGTTTATGGGTATACAGTCTATGGTTTTCTATGTATTGATCGCATGGTTGCCTGAAATTTTAAAGCAGCAAGGAATTGACTCCAACCAATCTGGATGGTTCCTCTCGATCATGCAGTTAGCGATGCTTCCATTTACCTTTATTGTCCCTGTTATTGCCGGGCGTATGTCTAGCCAACGATTGTTAGTGGTCATCACAACCGTTTTGCTTTTGACGGGGACGCTCGGACTTCTTTACGGAAGCTCCAATGTCATTCTGTTGTGGATCATCATACTCGGAATTGGTGGAGGCTTCGCTTTTAGTTTGGCCATGATGTTTTTCGGGTTACGCACTGAAAATGCGCATCAAGCAGCGGAACTGTCTGGCATGGCCCAATCGGTCGGATATCTTCTTGCCGCAATCGGTCCAGCCCTTATAGGATATCTGCACGATGCAACAAATAGTTGGAACCTGCCACTTTTCATTCTTCTTGGGGCTTCGGTCTTACTCTTTTTAGTTGGTATAGGAGCAGCGAGTAATCGTGTTGTAGGTAGTCGAGATGGTTACGAACTGCCACGGAAAGGATGATAACTATGTTTGACAAAATTATGGTGGCCATTGATAAATCTGAAATAACGGACAAACTCCTTGATGCAACCGTTGAAATAGCCCAAAATAAACAAACTCAAGTTACCTTGGTTCATGTCAGCCAGGATTATGTGGCAAATGGCATGACATATGTACCAGAGAATTTTTTGGAAGACATACTGAACGAAATGGAAAAAGCGAGTTGGAAACTGTTGCACCAAGCCAAATCTAAATTAAAGTCTGCGGGGATTAACCCGGAAACAATTCATCTAAAGGGAGATCCTGGGCATGAAATATTGAATTATGCAAGGGATACCGAGCAGCAACTTATTATTATCGGAAGCCGTGGGCTAAGGGGCGTAAAAGAAATGATGCTTGGAAGTGTCAGCCACAAGGTTTCACAGCTATCAAGTTGCCCAGTCCTCATTGTACATTAACTCCTTTGGGAACTGCTGAGATGCGCGCTCGAAGAAATGCGAAATGCTATTAATAATATGGATAAATATGACACAAAGTTTACCATTTTGGTCGGAGTTAATGACACTAAATCACCCCTTTGGGATGATCCTGAGTTTGCTCGCCTATGACTCCGCAAGCGTGCTGCTCCTCGTGGTGACCTGCAAGAACTTCGCTAGCAACATTAAAGCATACCACAGTTGACTACTTCCCGTTCTCTCGGTATGGAACATTGCGTCATCCTTGTTCTTGGCATGCGCAACGCTTGATCGTAAAGTTGAAGTGTAACGAATCATAAAACTTAACCTTTGGGAAACTGTCGTCACGGCAGTTTCCTCTTTTTTTGTATTGGGGGTCGATGACTGCGCCAAAACTCCGAGGCAGGTTGTCGGAGATATAGGTTAACATACGATTCGTTTCACTTAAATTTCACCTCTTGTTCACCAAAATAAAAATTCGAGGAATTGTCTGGCTGAATTCGAATAACCCTTGGTATACAAGCGTTTATGCAAGAATACGAGCATGTTCAAAAATATATTAAAGCGGTTACAAAAAAATCTTGACGATGTCATTTTTCTCCATTATGATAGCGTTAAGTGAAACGTTTCAATTGATTTATATAAGTATGAGAGAAGAAGGAGTCACGTGAATGGCAACTATGAAGGATGTAGCCAAAGCGGCGGGGGTATCCTTGTCGACCGCATCATACGCAATCAACGGCAGCAGCAAGATCAGCGAAGCGACAAGAGCGAAGGTCATAGAAGCGGCCAAACAGTTGAATTATCAAAAGAACGGTTTGGCGACTGACCTGAAGCGGAGCAGCACGAAGACGATTGCGCTGATTTTAAGCGACATGTCCGGTCCGTATTATTCGGAGTTGATCCGAGGGGTGCAGGAAGTCGCGCTCGAGAACGGTTACGACCTTATTGCCTGCAGTTCGTTCGGCGGCAACGAATCGACCGCGATTAAATTTCTGAGAGAGAAGCGAGTAGACGGCGTCATCATCTCGGAACACAATCTCCATGACGAAGCGATTTTGCAATCCGCACGCAAAGGCTTCCCGATCGTCGTGCTTGACCGGTACCTCAAGGGCGATTATATCTACAATGTTCTTGTCGATAACGAGAAAGGCGGCTATATGGCGACGGAGCTGCTGATCAAGAACGGCTGCAAGCAAATCGCGTACATCAGCAGTTCAAGCAATTCCTATGATCACAAGCTGCGTTACAAAGGGTATTTGCAAGCTTTAAGCGATTACAATCTCGAATGCACATCCAACTTGAATATCAACGGAAGATTTACGATCGATGGCGGCTATATGGCAACGAAATTGCTGATCGGCCAGCGCCAGCTCCCGGATGCGATTTTTTATGCGAACGACGAGATGGCGGCAGGCGGCATTAAAGCTTTCCAAGAGGCCGGTATCCGGGTTCCCGACGATATTTCGATCGTCGGCTTCGACGATATTTTCCTCGCCGAGCACATGAACCCGCCGCTCACGACAATCCGTCAGCCCAAGTACGAGATCGGCTCGCTAGCTGCCCACCTGATTGTGCAGCTATTGGACGGCCTCGAGCTTGAGCATGAGTATGTACTGTCGACGGAGCTGGTCGTGCGAAGATCCTGCAAGCTTCGCTACTAGGCCTTCGCAAAGTTAAAGTGAAAGCGTTGCCATTATCCAAGACCCGGTTTGAGCGCCGTACGCTTTTCACGGAAGGCGATGGAAAATAAACAACAATAATCAAAAGAGAGGGATCAGTATGAAGAAAACCGTTGTATTCGCTCTTATTCTTACGCTGCTGGTCGCACTGTTAAGCGGTTGTTCGTCGAGCAAGACCGACAACGCAACGGAGCCGAACCAAGGGCAGAACCAGGAACAAACGAATAAGCCTGGCGATGATGCAAATGTCGGCTCGGGCGAGAAGATTGTGATCAATTATGTGAACTGGAACCTCGGCACCGAAGCCGAAAACAACATTGAAAGAAAAATGATCGCGGCGTTCGAAGAAGCTCATCCGAACATCGATATCCAGCTGGACGAATCGTTCGACTATTCGAAATACGGCGATTCCCTGGCGGCTGCAGCAGCTGCGGGCAAATTGCCCGACGTCATGATGCTTCCGAACATTCCGTTCGGCCTGACGAACGAATGGCTGCTCAACCTTGAGACAATCGCTGCATCCGATCCGGAGTGGGCAAACATTCCGAAGGCGCTCGAGAACGCCACGCATTACGGCAGCGGAATCTACGCAGTTCCTGCGGGAATGTTCTTCCAGGGTTACTTCATCAATCAAGACTTGTTTGAGCAAGCAAACCTGCCGGAGCTGAACTATTCTCCGACTTGGGATGAATTCCTGAACGCGGTAAAAACGCTGAACAATCCTTCGGAAGACGTTCTCGGATTGTCCGAAGCGGTTCAAATTCCGGACTGGTACCCGGCCTCCGTGAATTCGCAGCTCGGCTGGTTCACATGGGACGGACAGCAGTATCACTTGAACGACCCGGTGTTTATCGAAGGCGTGAACAAGGCGAAGGAAATTATGCAAGGCAAATACACGTTCGACAGCCTGACCGAAGACGAAAAAGCGAAGTACAATGCCACCTGGCACGGCGATGTGTGGAATCAAGGAAAGGTCGCAGTCCGGTGGGAAGGCACATGGGCAACGAAGGATTTCAGCAACCTGAATTTCAAATCCAAGTTTATCGGCATCCCTGGCGGCAAATTTATTTTGATCGGCGATTTCATCGGTATTTCGAAGAGCACCGAGCACCAACAAGAAGCATACGAATTCGCTAAATATATGACGTTCGGCAAAGACGGCATTTTGAAGCGCATGGAGCTGAACACGGACGGATCCTATACATCTCTGCCGATGACGACGGACCAAAGCATCCTTGATCAATATTTCGCTAACGGCGGCTATGAGGGATTGAAGGAGGCTTACGATAACATCGACAACGCGATTTTGGAGGGCGTCAAGTTCATTCCGGGCGTTGTAAGATCTAGATGGGAAGCGCCAACCGGCGTCAAAGTCGGCGACAAGGAAAACGCCAACCTCGGCGATTTGATTCTTGACAGCATTAAGGGAGGTACGAAGATCGAAGATTACGCGGAGCAAATCAATAAGCTTGCGAACGATGAATACAAGGCAGCAGCCGACGCAATCTCCGCTTTGACGCAGTAACCTACGACCGGTGGCCAGAGGAGGTAGAATCCATGTTAAGGCGTAGAGGAGCCAAGATCACCTTCAGCTTGATCTTGATTGGAATCATCATGATCTCAGGCATCAGCGGCTTCATTAGCAGAGGGAATGGTGATGCCGATTCCAATTCCAATATGGTCAATAACCGCAGTTCTGCCTCTCTGGATCAAAGGGAGAAAGAAGGAATGATTCCGGCCGACGGGGGATCCTTCAGGATCGCCCCATCCCGTTTTATAGCCGATTCCAACTTACCGATTCTTGCCAGAGAGGCTGCCTACGGTTACGATGACGGCGCGATTCACCTGAAGAAGGGCGACTCCTTCGCAGCCGAAATTGAAGTTCCGAAGGAAGGCGAGTATACCCTGTCATTCGATTATTTTATTCTTGCCGAAGGATTGCAATCTACGGAATACAGCATTCAAGTAAACGGAAAATCCCCTGCTCTGGAAGCCAATCGATTTGTTCTCCCGCCGCTGTGGAAAAGCAACACGGACACGTTTCCGAAGGACCGCTATGGCAACGAAGTGATGCCGACGCAGGTGCGGGCGGACGAGTGGCAGACGATTGAATTCGCAGATCCGAACCGGATGAATCCGGAGCCGATCAAGATCAAGCTGAACAAAGGGAAAAACATCATTAAATTTACATTAATGAACGGAGAATTGTTAAACGGCAGCATTACCGTTGCAGTTCCGGCTGCATTGCCGTCGTATTCGCAATATGCCGCACAGCACATCGATAAGACAGAAGCGAAGTCGGCGATGATTGTGAAGGAAGCGGAAAAACCCGATTTCAAAAACGATACGACGATCAACCCGCTGCCAAGCAGAAACTTGGGAGTAAGCCCTTATGCGACGAACCTGCTGCTGCTCAACACGCTTGGCGGAAAAACGTGGGATATATCGGGCCAAACGGTTTATTACGACATCCATGTGGAACACGACGGCCTGTACCAAATCGGTGTTAAATATAAGCAAGAGGACAAACCGAATTCCCGAGTGTTCCGAACCTTTACGATCGACGGGCAAATTCCCTTCGCGGAAGCGAAGCAGTATCCTTTCGAGTATTCGACTTCATGGAAGACCGAAGTGCTGCAAGGAGCTGAAGGCCCTTATCTGTTTTACTTAAACAAAGGAAAGCATCGAATCGGGATTATGGCGGATGCGAGCCCCTATTTCGATGTGATGCAATTGCTGCAGCATTCCATTAAACAGACCAATGATCTGACATTGGATATCCGCAAATTAGTGGGCAACGACGTGGATCAGAATCGGGAGTGGGAGATTACGGAGCACTTCCCGACTATTCAGGGAGATTTACTAGATATAGCGAAAGCTCTTAGTCAAGAGTATGAGAAGGTGGTCATGCTGAACGGCGGCGTAGACAGCTCCAAGGGCCTGACTGCAATGAAGATGGCGGTGGGCAGCCTGGAGAAGCTGGCGGCCGAGCCGAACCAAATTCCGCGTAAGCTGAATGAGCTGAACGGCGGGGCCGGTTCCGTGACGCAGAATTTGTCGAATGCGATCACCGATTTCGAAATGCAGCCCCTAACGGTAGACCAATTGTACATTTCGAACAAAGACGCTTCTTACCCGGAGCATAAAGCCTCTTGGGCTAGCTCCGTATATGAAAGCACAAAACAGTTCTTCCATACGTTCCGGTCGCCGAAACGGCAGGACAACGACGATGGAGTAACGTTGAACGTCTGGATGAACCGGCCTAGAAACTATATGGAGCTCCTGCAGCGAATGGTGGATGAACAGTTTACGCCGAAGACGGGCATCAAGGTGAATTTCTCGACATTGCCTAACGAGCAGCGGCTTACGCTTGCCGCCTCATCCGGAATTGCCCCCGACTTGGCTCTCGGAATCAGTAACAATATTCCATTCGATTTGGGCTTCCGGGGCGCAGCGCTCGATCTAAAGCAATTTGACGACTTCGGCCAAGTGATCGAGCCGTTCTCGCCCGGGGCGCTGCTGCCGCTCATCGTCAATGACGAATTATACGGTGTTCCTGAAACGCAAGATTTTTACGTACTGTTCTATCGGAAGGATATATTGGATTCGCTCAACATTCCTGTGCCGGATACATGGGACGACGTCATCGAAATCATGCCGGAGCTGCAGCGGTATGGCATGAATTTCTATTCGCCGATCGCCGGCGCGACGGGAATGAAACCGTTCATGGCTACCGCGCCTTTCATTTATCAAGCGGGCGGGGATATATTCGGGAAGGACGCCTTTGAGACGGGAATCGACAGCAAGGAGTCGCTGAAAGGCATAGAGCTGATGACGAATTTGTTCAAGCTGTATGGTTTGCAGATGCAGGTTCCCGTATTTTATGAGCACTTCCGTTCCGGAAAAATGCCTCTGGGCGTCAGTAATTTCGCTACGTATATTCAAATGCAAGTGGCGGCCCCTGAACTGAAAGGCTCGTGGAAAATCGCTCCCGCGCCAGGGATTAAGCGCAACGGGGTGACGGAACGATGGGAGCCGGGTTCGGCGCAAGTGTCGATGATCTTCAAGAGCACCAAGTATCCTGACGAAGCCTGGCAATTTTTAAAATGGTGGATTTCAACGGAGACGCAGGTGCACTTTGCAAACCAGCTGCAAACGTTGTACGGCAAAGAGTATCTGTGGAATACCGCAAATAATGAAGCCTTCTCACAACTGTATTGGCCGGAAGAAGACAAACAGGTCGTTCTTGAGCAATGGAAATGGCTCAAGGAAGTGCCTAAGTCGCCGAGCGCCTATTTAATCGAACGCGAATTGAGCAACATTTGGACCAAGGTTGTTTTCGACGGGGAAAATATCCGTTCAGCCGTGGAAGACGCAGTGAACGAGATCGACAAGGAAACTGCAAGAAAGATGGAAGAGTTCGGTTATATGAAACAGGGCAAGGTTGTCGCTCCTTACCGTATCGCAACCATCGAGGATGTAGAAAGTTGGGTGAGAGGAAGAGATGGAAACTAAGTCCGATACAGCAGCGCTGCCCCGAATCGACGGGATGCCACAAACCCGCAGCAAATTTAAGAAATGGAGAGAAAAGGAAGGCTCTGCCTACCTTTTCCTCGCTCCCTATTTATTGCTTTTCTTTGTCTTTATCGTGCTTCCCGTTATATTTGCGGTCGGGCTCTCCTTCACGAGCTTTAACGCCATTCAAATGCCGAAATTTATGGGTCTCAAAAATTATATCGATCTATTTATGAGAGATAGCGTGTTTATGCAGTACGTACTGCCGAACACATTGAAGTTTTCGCTCATCGTGGGCCCGATCTCGTATATTTTATCGTTCCTCCTTGCTTGGATGCTGGCGCAAATTCAGCGCGGTCCGAGAACGGTGCTCGCCTTGCTCATCTATTCGCCGTCCCTTACGATGGGCGTCGCGATGGCGGTCGTATGGAAGACGATATTCAGCGGAGACCCGACGGGCTATATTAACAGCTTGCTGCTCCGCAACGGCTTCATCACGCAGCCGATCCAATGGCTTCAATCGCCCGAATATTTACTGCCGATCATGATGGTCGTCACGATTTGGAGCAGTATGGGCATCGGGTTTTTGGCGATGCTCGCAGGCGTCTTGAACATCAATTCGGAGATGTATGAGGCGGGATATATCGACGGGATATCGAACCGCTTTCAAGAAATCGTTCATATTACGATTCCGTCCATGAAGCCGCAAATGCTGTTCGGTGCCGTCATGGCGGTCGTTAACACATTTCAAGCAGGGCTCATCGGGGTTCAGCTGTCGGGTACGAACCCGACGCCGTCGTATGCCGGACAGTTGATCGTCAATCACATTGAGGATTATGGCTTTATCCGCTACGAGATGGGTTATGCTTCGGCCATTTCCACCGTTCTTCTCCTGGTGATTTGGCTTTGCTCGAAGATCGTATGGAAAATGTTCGCCGAGAAAGAGTAGGAGGGAACAAGTATGGCTTCTTTTCAAGGAACAAAGATGAATCCGAGCCGATTTCATATCAGTCAGTTGAAGTTCTACCTGATTCTGGCTCCCCTCTCGGTTTTCATGGTGATGCCGATCATTTTTATATTTTCTCATTCGCTTAAACCGATGGACGAACTGTTTGCTTTTCCCCCAAGGTTTTTCGTTCAAAATCCGACGATGGATAACTTTCGGTTCCTATTGTCGACGTTTACGGTTTCCGGCATTCCGGTCAGCCGCTATATATTCAACAGCGTCGTGATTACGGTCGTGACGGTGTTCGCGACCATTTATATCAGCGCAGCAGCCGGGTACGCCTTTTCGAAGAAAAACTTCAAGCTGAAGAACACGCTCTTTTCGATCAATACGCTCGCGCTTATGTTTGTTCCGGTCGCCGTCTCCATTCCGAGGTACTTCCTCGTCGTCAAGCTCGGATTGATAAACGACTTCTCGGTTAATATTCTTCCGCTCTTGGCGATGCCTGTCGGCTTGTTTCTATTGAAACAGTTCATTGACCAAATCCCGAATGAGCTGATAGAGGCTGCCCAGATTGACGGAGCAAACGACTTTACGATCTTCCGGAAAATCATCATTCCGATGACGATGCCGGCGATCGCCACGATTGCGATCCTGGCGTTCCAGCTCAGCTGGAACAGCAAAGAGCCGGCGACGCTGTACGTCAATGACGAGGAAATGAAGAACTTTGCTTATTATATGTCGACCTTTACGGCGACCAACAATGAAGTGGCCGGTCAAGGGATATCCGCGGCCGCCGCGCTCATCATGTTTATCCCGAATTTGCTGATTTTTATCTTTATGCAAAGCCGGGTTATGAATACGATGGCTCATTCCGGTCTGAAATAGGTGTGAAGCAGATGAAAAAGAAGACGGTAGGCAGATGGGTGTTGCTCGTCGTAATTGCATGCTTTCTGCTCGTTCAAATCCCGGCTCCGGCTATGGCCGCTGCGCCGTACCAAACAGGGACCGAAGGCCCGGGAGGCATGATCGTCGGGACGCAAACCGCATATGAACCGGACGGAATGATTCGGCTCGACATAAACCAGCCGGCGGATCTGTTCTATGATGAGCCGACCGGAAAGTTGTATATCGCGGATCCCGGGAATGCAAGAATTGTCGTTTATGAAGAGAACAACGCACCGCAAACGATCGGAGAAGACGTCTTATCGAATCCTTCCGGCGTATATGTGGCCGCCGATCGACTCGTTTACGTCGCGGATTACGGGTTGAAGCAAATTGTCGTGTTCGACGAGCAGGGAAAGCTCGTGAAACAGTTCGGCCGTCCGGAGGAACCGATTTACGGCAAAAAGAATGATTTTGCGCCGAAGAAGGTTGCGGTGGATAAACGCGGCAACATCTACGTCATCAGCGAAGGCTCCATCAACGGTGTCGTTCAGTTGAACAACGAGGGGCATTTCCTGGGTTACGTCGGCGCGAACCGAACGAGCCTGTCGATGAAAATGCTCATTCAACGCTTCATTTTTACCGAAGGACAGAAGGCGCAGCTGTTCAAATCGACGCCGCCATCCCCGACCAGCATTGTGCTTGATTATCAAGGGCTGCTGTACACAGTAACCAATGGAATTAGCGGTGACGGCATCAAGAAGCTGAATATTGTAGGTGATAACATATTGTCCTCGAGCTCTTGGACCAGCGATTCGATGGTCGATATCGACGTGGATGCGGGCGGAAATATCTATACGGTAGACGTCAATGGGCTCATCTGCGTTTACGACAGCTTCGGCAATTTGCTGTTCATGTTTGGCGGAGGGGACGACAAGTATGAGCGCCAGGGGCTCTTTAAAAGCGCCTCGGCCATTGACGTCACCGACTCCGGGCGTACGCTGTACGTGGCCGACAAAGAGCGGAACGTCATTAACCGCTATTCGATCACCCCGTTCGGAACGAAGGTGTATGAAGGCGTCGACCAGTACAAGCAAGGGTTATACGTGCAGAGCGAGGACATCTGGAAAGAGATCCTCAAGATGAACAGCTATTTTATTTTGTCATATAAATCGTTGGCTGAATCGTATTTCAAGCAAAACCAGAATGGCAAGGCTCTGGAGAGTTTCCGGATGGCGGAAGACAAAGAGGGCTATTCCGACGCATTCTGGAAAATCCGCAATGATTGGCTTCAACAAAACATTAATGTCGTCGTATATACCGTATTTGCCATCATCGTTGCGGGTTACGTCATCCGAATTCTGCATCGGCGGTATCGCGTGCTGCAGCCGCTCGTACGATTGAGAAACCGCGTGGCGGACATCAAGCTGGTGAAAGAAATCGGGTTCATGTTCTACTTCCTCAAGCATCCGATCGATGCGGTCCAGGAGCTGAAGGAACACAAAAGGGCGACCGTCCGCTCGGCGACGGTTCTGTATGTCTGGATGCTGCTGCTTCAAGTCATTCTGGTCTATGCCAAAGGATATTTGTTCGCAAGCGGAGATCCCGACCAAATGGACTTATTGCCGATCATGCTAACGTCGGCCGTTCCGCTATTATTCTGGGTCGTTATGAACTACATGGTCAGCACGATCAGCGACGGAGAGGGAAAGCTGTCGGAGGTTTATATCGGCACGGTTTACGCGCTGTCGCCTTATTTGATATTCGCGCTCCCGATCGCATTGATCAGCAACGTGCTGACGTATAACGAAAAATTCGTCTACGACTATTCGATGATGTTGATCCAAGGCTGGTCGCTGCTTCTCGTTTGCATCATGGTGAAGGAGCTGCATGACTATACGTTCAGGCAGACGGTGCGGAATTTGTTCCTAACGGTGTTCGGCATCGTATTGGCTGCCCTGGTTATTTTCTTGTTAGTGCTCTTATTTAATCAAGAAGTGGAATTCATTCAAACGATCATTCAGGAGATGAGAAACCGTGCTTAACAAAGTGAAACGAATAGCTGCTCTATCGTTAACGTTCCTGCTGTTGGCCGGTTTGATCTCGATCGCGGCGCTCGCGCAGCAGGGAGTGAACCAACCGGAAGCTCCAGTCGCCGGTGCGGACGCATCGGGCGATCGACTCGCATCATACGAGAAAGCTGCGGAAAACGCCCGCTTGGCGCTTTATGTAAATAAGAACACGCTCGGCATCAAAGTCCAAGACAAACAGAACGGTTATGTGTGGGACGGCACGCTGGATGAGAAGGATGACAAGCTGAACAAATCGTGGCAATCGCTCTTCGAGTCGGGCTTGAGCGTGGAATACATGGATGCCAAACGCAAAATCAGCACCGCGCCGGTAACCGGAGAGCAAGCAAAGATTGCGGTTGAGCCCATGGAGGACGGCTTCTCGGCGAACGTGAATTACGAGAGGCTGGGAATCTCGCTGAAGCTGGAAGTTAGGTTGACGGAAGACGCGATCGAATTCAAGGTTCCGGAGAATTCGATTCAGGAGACGAATAAGGACAACCGGCTGCAGTCGCTCTACGTGTATCCGTTCTTTGGGGCAACCAAGGGAGTTCAGCAGGATAAAGGATATATGCTCATTCCTGACGGCTCGGGAGCGCTCATCAGCTTGAACGAGCAGACGCTGGCGACGCAGCCCTATATCGGGAGAGTGTTCGGCGACGATCTCGGGATGAAGGGCAGCACGCAGCTATCAGAAGGAATGGCAACTCCCATAGAGCAAGTGTATCTGCCGGTGTTCGGCATCGCCCATAAGGAAGGCGGCAACGCTTTCGTTTCCATGATCACGGGCGGCGCCCCTTACGCGGAAATTCGCTCTTATCCTGGCAATGTGACCACGGCTTACAATTGGACCACGGCCAAATGGATATACAGAGAAAACTACTTCCAGTCCTTGGACAAAGAGGGCAAAGGCATCACCTTAAACCAGGAAGAGAAGAACAAATTCGACGCTTCCATGAAAGTCATGCTTCTTTCCGGCAAGCAGGCCGATTATTCCGGAATGGCAAACCGGGTGCAGAGCGAGCTTGTGCAGCGGGGGGAGCTGCCCGCCAAGAAGGACGGCGCGGATCCGCTCCCGCTCCGCATCGAATTTTTCGCCGCGGACAACCAAAAGCAATTGATTGGGAGCGAAGTAATCCCCATGACCAACGTGGACCAAATGGACGATATACTGACCGATCTGCGGGCAAATGAAGTGGACCGCATGATGGTTGTTGTCCGCGGCTACACGGAGGGCGGCGCTACCGGAGCATCTCCTACTCATTTTCCGTTTGAAGAAAAGGTAGGCAGCGGGGACGATTGGAACGCATTCGTGGAAAAGTATAAAGCGTTAGGCATTCCCGTGTACTTTTATACCGACTACGTGATGGCCGGTGCGACGGCGGACGGATACGGCAAGGGGGACATCGCCCAGTCCGTTTCCAAGCAGCTGCTTTCGTTCTATGACACGTCGTACTACCTGCAGCCGGCAGCGTCCGCGAAGCTGTTTGGGAATGAAATTTCATCATTCCAGA
Source organism: Bacillus sp. FSL K6-6540 (assembly GCF_038007545.1). Lineage (NCBI taxonomy): Bacteria > Bacillati > Bacillota > Bacilli > Caryophanales > Bacillaceae > Bacillus > Bacillus sp. FSL K6-6540. The sequence continues at coordinate 3,673,526 of NZ_JBBOXH010000001.1, read as the reverse complement.
AGCACGGCATCGACCATATCGCGATGGACTCGATAGGCAGCAATCTTTTTTCCGCTTATGGGAAGTCCACGTCTACGCGCAGCGGGTCGATCGAGACGTATACGTCGATGCTGCCACGTGATTCCATCAACAGCTACGCATTTTACAAGCCGAATTATTACCTGTGGAGGTTTGCCGACCGGATCATGGATCTGCCGATGAGCACTTCAAGCTTCCTGCTGGAGAGCGAAGAGGTGCCGTTCCTGCAGCTTGTGCTGAAAGGACATGTCGATTATTACGCCCAGGCCTCCAATTTCAACGCGAACCCGCAGAAGGAGCAACTGAAAATGATCGATTACGGCAGCTACCCGTCCTTCATCCTGACCGACGAGGATCCGATCAAGCTGGCCAATACGGAGGCGTCATGGTGGCTTTTCACATCCCAGTATTCGGTTTGGAAGGATCAGGCCGTTCAAGAATATCGGACGGTTGCGGAAGCCCTGAAGCCTGTTGCGGATGCGACCTTTGACAAACGTGAAAAAGTGCGGGAAGGCGTATTTAGAAACACTTACTCGAACGGTACCGTCATCTATGTCAATTACACTATGAATGAATTTACGGCGGACGGGAACAAGATTCCGGCGCAAGGGTTCTTGGTCCGGGAAGGAGGCCGTTCATGAAAATTCGTTACCGGCTCAGAGAGGCGCTTATCGGCCTATCGTTTATCTGGATTTGGATCGTAGGTTTTTTGGTCTTCACCTGCTATCCGTTGATCCGCACCTTGCTGTTCAGCTTCAGCCAAGTAAAGATTACTGCAGACGGAGTCAAGACAACGTTCATCGGCTGGGAAAATTACCGGAACGCGCTGTTCCTGAACGTCGAGTTCGGCGATACCTTGGCTACCTATTTTGTTGAGACGCTTGTGATCGTGCCGATCATCGTCGTGTTCGCGTTAATCGTCTCCCTTCTGCTGAACGTGAAAATCCGCGGCAAAGGCATCTTCCGGACGATTTACTTTCTTCCGGTCATTATTACAAGCGGACCTGTCATCAAGCAGCTGATGGATCAAGGAGCCACTACGCTCCCGGGCATTCAGACGATTATCGAAATGAGCAAGCTTCATGAAAGCATGCCGGAGCTGCTCGCCGATCTGATCGTGTTTCTACTGACGTCGTTTATTACGATTCTTTGGTTCTCCGGCGTGCAGATGCTGATCTTCCTGGCAGGCCTGCAGAAGCTGGATTCCTCGATGTACGAAGCGGCGAGCATCGACGGCGCCTCCAGGTGGGAATCGTTCTGGAAGCTGACGCTGCCGGCGCTGAACCCGATGATTATCGTCAATATGGTGTATACCGTCATCATGCAGTCCGTCTTTTCGCTGAATCCGGTCATTACTCAGATCCAGAGCGCGATGTATGATGCGAAATACGGAATGGGATATTCCGCTGCAATGGCGTGGATCTATTTCCTTGTCATGCTGGTACTGCTAGGCGTGCTGGTGCTCGTTACAAGGCAGCGGGAAACGAACCGTTAGGAGGTGGGATGGTATGAAAGGGATTGACCGCAGAACGATCGACAAGACGAAGCGGATCCTGTGGGGGTTTACGGGAGAAGGCATTGTCTACAAAATAGCCGTATACTTCTTGCTGTCTCTGATCGGCTTCGTCTATTTGTACCCGTTGTTTTATATGATCACCTACAGCTTCATGAATACGGAAGACCTGATCAATCCGTTGATCACCTATATTCCGTCGGGATTTTATATGGACAATTTCGTCAAGGCAGCCGAGGTCATGGACTTTCTTAATACCTTGTGGCAGAACGTTCTTGCTTCCTTCGTTCCTGCCATCGTCCAGACCGTTTCGGCAGCCGTTATCGGATACGGCTTTGCCCGTTTCCGAATTCCGGGGAAATCCGTCTTGTTTGCGCTCGTGCTGGCAACGTTCATCATACCGCCGCAAATTACGATGATTCCGCAGTTCCTGATGTTTAAAGATCTCGGATTAATCGGAAGCATATTTTCTTATATCATTCCGGCGGCGTTCGGACAGGGAATTAAAAGCGGTCTGTTCATTCTGATTTTCTATCAGTTTTTTCGGTCGATTCCGAAATCGCTCGAGGAGGCCGCACAAATCGACGGAGCCGGCGCTTACAAAATATTTGCCGTTATTTGCGTGCCGATGGCCGTGCCGGCCTTCATCATTTCCTTCTTGTTCTCGATGGTTTGGTATTGGAACGAAACGCTGCTCGCGGCGCTGTACTTGGGCGATAAGCTGACGACGCTGCCGCTGGAGCTGCAAAACTTCGCCGTAACGTACCAGAAGGTATTCCCGGCCGATCCGAATGCGCAGACCGGACGCAGCTTGAACGAAGCGATCAATATGGCCGGAACGTTTTTGAATATCATCCCGCTGCTGATCGTTTACTTCTTTACGCAGCGCTGGTTCGTAGAGAGCATTGAACGATCAGGCATCACAGGCGAATAAGATCGCTTGAGAAGGGAGGCACGGATTTGCGGCGCAGAAGATGGATCGCATGTTTAGCCGGTGCGATGATGCTGCTGACAGCAGCGGTAGGATGCTCGCAGAAGCAGCCGGACGAATTGGACCTTGAGGCCAAGGCGTCGTTCGACTATCTATGGGAGCAGACGAACCGCGAGGAAGGCTCCGAAGGCTACGGCTTGACGAGGGACCGATACCCGGGCAATCCGAAGATCGCCAGCACGGCAGCCACCGGATTCGCGCTCACGGCGATTCCGATCGGCGTGGAGAACGGCTGGATCAGCCGCGAGGAAGGCTATGACAGAGCGGACCGCACGCTCGATACGCTTCTGCGGATGGAGCATGAGCACGGATTTTTTTACCACTTCGTGAACATCGATACCGGCAAGCGGGAGTGGAACAGCGAAATTTCGAGCATCGACACCGGGCTCCTAATGAACGGCGTCTTGACGGCGGGGCAATATTTCGGCGGCGATGTTCAGAAGAAGAGCGAGCAGTTATATGAGCGCGTCGAGTGGCCCTGGTTCGTAGACAAAGGCAAAAATCAGTTCTATATGGCATATTCCCCGGAGAAAGGGTTTCAAGGCCATTGGGACTTCTATGCCGAGCAGCTGTCCCTTTACGTGCTGGCCGCCGGTTCGCCGACGCATCCGATTGACGTCTACGACGGCTTTACACGCCACAAAGCTTCGTATAAGAATTCCGAGCCGTTCATCCATTCCTGGTTCGGTTCCCTGTTCACCCATCAGTTCTCGCATGCCTGGGTCGACTTTCGCGGCTTGGTAGACCGTGACGGGGTTGATTGGTTCAACAACTCGGTCGTCGCCTCCCAGGCGAGCCGGCAGTTCGCCATCGATCTAAGCGAGAAGTTTAAAGGCGTGGGCGAGCAGTCGTGGGGCTTTACCGCATCCGATTCGCCCGCCGGCTATAACGGATTGCTCGGTTCGCCGCCTTCCGGCTATGACAATGCGGCCCATCAAGCGGACGGCACCGTTCCGCCGGCCGGGGCGCTGGGCTCGGTTGTGTTTACACCGGAAGAATCCATAGAGGCATTGAAGTATTACCTAACGGTTCCGGATCTAAGCGGCGAATATGGGCTGAAGGATGCGTTCAATCTGAATGCCGACTGGGTCGGTCCCGATTATATCGGCATCGATAAAGGGATCACGCTGCTGATGGCCGCCAATTACCGGGACGAGACGGTATGGAACATGTTCATGAAGGTTCCTTACGTGAAGAAAGGGCTTGAAGCTCTGCAATTCAAAAATAAATAGGCTATTTCAGGCGGCGAATGGAGAGAGAGTACGATGAAACAAACGACCAATGTTTATGATCAGCTTTCGGAGAAGGTGAAGGCGTTTGTCGATCGCCAGCATAAGGACTCCTACCGGTTGATCGATGCTTGCCGCAATCCGCGCACAGGCCTTTACGGCGACGCATATTACAGTTTCGCGAGAAATCCGGAGGCCCGCTGCTCGGTCTCTGCAACCGGGGTCGGCTTGATCAGCCTGGTTGTTGCCGATTACGAGGGCTGGGACGACCAGGCGGCGGAGAAGGTCAAGCTTACGCTTAATGCCGTTCTCGGCAAGGTGGAAGGCTGCAAGCCGGCTAGAGACGCCGCGACGGGCTTCTTCGCGCACTTCATCGACATAGAGACAGGCGCGAATCAGGGCTCCGAAATTTCGACGATCGATACATCGTTGCTGGTAGCGGGAGCTTTGTTCGCGGGGAAGCATTTTAAGGATAAAATGCCCGAAATCGACGAGATGGCTCATGAATTGTTAATGCAAATCGACTGGCGTGTTGTTATCGCAGATAAGCATAGAGGCATCATCAACATGATCGTCAAGGACGGCCAAGGAATCGCTCCGCTCCCGGCTTACAACGAATATGTGCTGGTTGCCCACTTGGCGAAAATCGCCCAGCCGGAAGACCCGGACATCCAAGAGCTGTGGGATAACACCTTTGCGGAACAGAAGATTAATGAATTCCCTATGAAATATTACCGGGACATTCCGGTTATTACCGATACGAATACAAACGATCCAAACCAATTGAAGTTTTTGTCTTCGTTTGTGCACCAGTTTCCTTATTTCTTGGTTCCTGATTATGCGAAGAGCGACATCTACAATAAGTATTATGAGAATGCATGCACGGCTGACCGTTTGAAATGGAAAGAGCTAGCCGATGTGCCTTCTTATGTATGGGGGTATGGAGCCGGCGCCAATGACGGTCTGTACAACACTTATCATGCGGATAAAATCGAGGATTCGCCGGGCAACGTCGCTTCCGCCTATATTGTTGCCGGCTTCCTGCCGGTGTACCCTGCGGGCATTCACGACCTCTATGCGTTATATCGGCTGCACATTCCGTACGACGCTTATTTCAATCACAGGGATCCGGAAGATGAAGTGAAATATAGAGCGGCTTACAAATACGGATTGCATCGTTACTCCTGGTGGCATCTGGAAGAAAGGGACCGCTGGTACCCCGAGAAAGTGACAGTGATCGACTGGAGCTCCATGCTGTACGGCATGACGGCCTTTAAACGGGGGATGTCTTTCTTTACGGATCGGTTGAGATAACACATCTATTAGAGGCTGCTCATAAAGTCATCTTTTGACCACGAAGGGAGTCTAGAAGCGACTCGGCATCGAACCTCGTGAAAATCCGACTTTTTGAACACGCACTATAAGTAATTGCTGTCACCGTTTGTCGAAACGTTTCGCCATTATCATCCGCTAGACCAATTCGAATGAAAAAGGCAGGGTTTGAAACGATGATTGAAATCAAAAACAAGCAAATCCTCATCGACGGCAAGCCGCAAATCATCATGTGCGGGGAAATTCACTATTACCGGCTTAAGCCGGAGGATTGGCAGGACCGCATCGACAAGCTGAAGGAAGCGGGCTGCAATGCGGTTGCCAGCTATGTACCGTGGCTCTGTCACGAGCCGGCGGAAGGGGAGTTCGATTTTGACGGGCATACGCACCCGGAGCTGAACCTCATCCGCTTTATCGATCTGTGCAAGGAGAACGATCTATACTTTTTCTTTAGACCGGGCCCGTTCATTATGGCGGAAATGAAAAACGAAGGTTTGCCGTACTGGGTGTATGCCAAGTATCCGGAAATCATTCCGGTCGGCTGGGACGGAAACCCGGCGACGACGAAGACGGTCGACTACCTCGCGCCCGGATTTCTTGAGGCCAGCAAAAACTGGTATCGGGCGGTGATGGCGGTCGTGGCGCCCCGTCTCTACACGAACGGAGGCAATATTATCGCGGTGCAACTGGACAATGAGATCGGCATGCTCTCTTGGGTCAGCAATTGTCCGGACCTTACGGACAACGTGCTGAGCGATTTCGCCGCTTGGCTCAAGCAGCGGTATTCCGCGGAGCAGCTGTCGGCCCGTTATCCGTTCTCCTTGGATGATCCACAAGCACGCAAGACCGGCATTCGTTCTCCGAAGGAAGAGTACGCGCCGGAGCTGACGCACGACTTAGGCTACTATATGCGGAACCGAGCGGCCCGTTATGTTGCTATTCTTCGCTCTTATGCCGAAGAGTTCGGCGTCAAGGACGTTCCGTTCGTTGTTAACATTCACGGGACGGACGGGGGCCGCGGGTTCACGTTCCCGATCGGCATCAGCCAGCTGTATGAATCATATACGCAGGCGCCGGGATATCTATCGGGCTCCGATATTTATTTCGGGGACTTGGACATGGTGACGTTCCAGGATCTTTATATCATCAACGGATTTATGGATGCCGTGCATACGCCGGACCAGCCGCTCACCTCCGTCGAATTCAACTGCGGCGACAGCAACTTCGGCGAGACGTACGGAGGACGCAACGACCCTTCGGCCGCCGATTTTAAAGCCCGGATGTGCATCGCGCAAGGGAATCGGCTTCTCAATTTTTATCTTCTGACCGGCGGCTATAACTATCGGATGGATATGCCGCCTAGCGACGGGAACGACCGGATCGCGTTTACCGGCGAACGTCACGGCTTTGCCGCTCCGATTAGTCCGGAAGGCGAGTACAATTATACGTTTCCGAGAATGGCTCGAACGAATAAGACGATATTGGCTGTCGGAGATAAGCTCGCACGAATGAACGAGGAACGCGACGACGTCAGCTTTGCGTTCATTCCGGATTATTACATGACGGAATACCGTTATCCGGGCAGCGAGCGCGTGAAGGAAATCCTGCAAAATATCGAGGGGAACCGCGCGCACGGCGCTTGGGAGATCATGGGACGTGCTATGCTGCTCGCCGGCTATCGGTTCGGCGCCTCCGATATTCAAAATAAGCCGCTCGATCCTTCGGCCACCCCGGTACTCGCGCTGCCGTCTGCCCGCTATATGCACGTCCATATCCAGCGGAAGCTGGCCGACTACCTGCATGCGGGAGGAAAGCTGCTCGTTTACGGCGAGCTGCCGAGCTTCGATATGGAAGGCAAGCCGTGCACGATTTTGACGGAAGCGTTTGGAGTGAAGCCGCTTGGCCTGCTCCGTGATTCGGGCCATTTCTACCTGTCGATCGTGCCTGAAGGGTGGGCGGCCCCGCGGCCGGAAATGCGCGCATACGTTGCCCAAACGTTCGATGTCGGCGATCAGACGCCGATTATGCGCGTGTACCGCAGCGGTGAAGTGACCGCGTTCGATGCGAAGGCCGGAGCGGGTCGCGCGATTGTATTCGGCAATTCGTACCGTTGTGATATCGATTTATTCCGGACAGCCTTGGAACTTCTCGGCGCGAAAGCGGGGCTGACGCATGATTGCAAATACCACGGCATCTTTATGACTTCAACGGCAACGAACGAAGGGGAACGGTTCGTCCATGTGCTGAATTTGGACGGCTTCGATAAAGAGATCGGCATTCAGGAGAACGGCCAACCGTTGTTCGGCGGACGTAAGCTGCTGCTGCAAAGCAAAGACGGGGTTATGCTGCCGCTCAATGTGACCCTCGGCGAAGTGAAGATTGTGTATTCCACCGCGGAAATTGTCAAAGTAGTGCAGGACCGCCTCGAATTCCGGCTGACCCAGCCTGAAGATATCATCGTGCTCGAGACGGATCGCGAATTGATTCCGAACGAAAGCTTCACGGTCCGTAAGGAAGGCAGCAGAACATGGATCGTGTCGCGCCAGCACGCCAAAGTAAACGACCGCTTAACACTACATTTCGTGTCATAGGAGGGAACTACAACTTGATGCACACCGATTCAACGATTCAAACGAAAGTGGAAGAGCTTCTATCCCAGATGACCCTTGCCGAAAAAATCGGGCAAATGTACCAGACCGACCCGGGAACCGTGCTGCGTTCCTACCATTCAAAAATCGAAGTCTCGACGCCGGTGACCGGTCCCGTATCCGAGCGTACACTCAGCAAGGAACTCATTTCGAATTTGGGCTCGATCTTGAGCGCGACCGATGCCGAAACGGCGTACGAAGTGCAGAAGGTGTTCCTAGAACATAATCGGCTGAAAATCCCGCTGCTCTTCATGTTCGATATTATTCACGGCTTCCGCACGGTGTTTCCGGTACCGCTCGGCCTTGCTTCCAGCTGGGAGCCGAAGCTTGCGGAAGATACCTCCAGGGTTGCTGCAGCGGAAGGCGCCGCCTCGGGCATTAACGTGACCTTCGCGCCGATGGCCGACCTCGTTCGCGATCCGAGATGGGGAAGGGTAATGGAGAGCCCCGGAGAAGATCCGTATTTGAACGGTCTAATGGCCGCAGCGATGGTAAGAGGTTTTCAAGGGGACGATCTGAAGGCGCTCGATACGGTTGCGGCATGCATGAAGCATTTTGCGGCATACGGCGCGGCGGAGGGCGGACGGGATTACAACACCGTCGATATGTCGGAAGCTGCGCTCCGCAATTACTATTTGCCTGCTTACAAGGCGGGGATCGATGCAGGCGCCGAAATGATCATGACGTCCTTTAACGTCTACGACGGGGTGCCGGCTACAACCAACTCCTTCCTGCTGAGAAAAGTGCTCAGAGAGGAGTGGGGCTTTGAGGGCGTGGTCATTTCCGACTACACCTCGCTTTGGGAAACGATCTTCCATATGAGCTCCAAAGACGGCGAAGACGCAGCGAAGCAGGGGCTGGAAGCGGGTCTTGACATCGAGATGATATCGACGGAATACATCAGCCACCTTGAGCAATTGGTTGAAAGGGGCGAGGTAGACGTTGCGCTGATCGATGAGGCGGTCAGACGCATCCTCACGTTGAAATTCAAGCTCGGTCTGTTCGACGATCCGTACCGTTACCTCAACATTGAGCGCGAAAAAAAGGCGCACCTGAAGCCTGAATATCGTCAGCTGGCGAGAGAGGCTGCCCAGAAATCGATGGTGCTGTTAAAGAACGACGGCGTTCTTCCGCTGAAGAAGGACATCAAATCGGTGGCCGTTATCGGACCATTCGCCGACAACGGCCGGATTTTGGGCCCATGGAGCGGGCTCGGTAAACCGGACGAGGCGGTTACCGTCAAGCAAGGTCTTATCAAGAAATTAGGAAATGCTGTGAAGGTTACGGCTGCAGCCGGGTGCGACTACAGCTCGAATGACGTTTCCGCCTTCGAAGCCGCATTGGAAGCGGCCGCCTCGTCAGAGGTCGTCATTCTTGCCATGGGCGAAGAGGATCATATGAGCGGCGAAGCCGGCAGCCGAGCGTATTTAACGTTGCCGGGCGTTCAGCCGAAGCTGGTCGAGGAAGTGCTGAAGCTCGGCAAGCCTACCGTTCTGGTCCTCTTCAATGGACGTCCACTGGAGCTCAAGTGGTATCACGAGCACGTTCCCGCGATTCTGGAAGCGTGGTTCCCGGGAACGGAGGGAGGAAACGCGGTCGCTGACCTGCTGTTCGGGGACGCGAATCCTTCGGCGAAGCTGACGATGAGCTTTCCGTATACCGTCGGGCAAGTGCCGGTGTACTACAACTGCTTGAATACCGGCAGACCGAAAGGGCATGAGGATAACGACTTCCGTTTCCTCTCCAAATATCTCGACATTCCGAATGCGCCGTTCTATCCGTTCGGTTACGGATTGAGCTACACCGAATATACATATTCGGACGCCGCGCTGATCGGCGATACGTTAACGCCGGGCGGCTGCGTGAAGGCGAAGGTGACGGTGCAGAATACCGGGAACTACGCCGGCGAAGAAATCGTACAAATGTACGTTCGCGATCTATGGGGCAGCACGTCGAGACCGCTGCTTGAGCTGAAGGGCTTTAAGAAAATCCATCTGGCCTCGGGGGAGAAAGCGACGGTGGAGTTTGAAATTGAGCCGGAAATGCTCTCGTATTTCACCGCCAAGAAGAAGTACGAGGTGGAAGCGGGCGATTTCAAGGTATTCGTCGGCAAGAACGCGAGAGATTTGATCGAGTGCGGCACATTTGCCTATAGCGTATAAACTGAAACCGGGGCTGTTCCATAAGTCATCCACATGGCTATGGGGCAGCCTCTGTTGCCGGAGGACAAGAACATATTCCGATTGAAAGTCGCTATTTGCGGCTTTTTTTGTTTTTATCGGTACAAGTTCTTGTCCCGAGCCCTGGACAAGAACTTGTACCGATTACCGATTAGATAAATATATAACTATGTTTCCATGCTATTTTATTAAGTTACGGGAAGTTTAACAAAACAAATTTATTCCAGGTTCGTCTAAAAAGTAGGTTGGATTTTACGAGGAGGAGTTGAAATGTTGAGAACGTTAGTTTTAGGAGCAGCTTTAGTACTTGCGATATGTATGATTAGTGGTTGCAGTGCCTCGCCCGAAGCCAAAAAGGGGGATTATATTATTTCGAAAGAAGGCCAAAGAATCTTAGTAGCGAAGAATATTTCAAAGAAGGATTCTGAAAGTAAGACCTTCGCTGAACTCAAAAAGAGTAACATCGAATTAATCAATTATATTGTTGAGGATTCACAACTCTATAATGAGCTTTTGATAGGCGAAAAAGTTCATGTAACCCCCAAAACGAATGACAAAGGTGAATATGTTGTAATGAAATCCGATCCCCCGCAAATTAAAGCTGGTCAGATAGAAAGACTTAAAGATTGATGAGATTATTGTAACGACTAAACAATATTTTATTACTGATCTGTCGATAGATCGTCAGTCCAGGCCTTTGAGCCGTTTATTTATGACGGTATCAAGATGGATATGGTACGAGGCAGGCGTGTCGCATCCGGAAATGCCAGTGCCAAAAATGTAAATTTGCATGGCTCTTTATTGTAATATAATTACATAACAATAATTGGGTACCATGTAAGCTGAATGCTCCAATAGACTGTTGTTATGAATGAACATAATTTTTAGGAGGTTATTTATGTCCAGGCAAAATAGAACCCTAATGGATTGGAATGAGGGTGTATGGCTCAACGCCCCTCAGTTTTCTACCATAGAAGATGGGATGCTGAAGATTGTGCCGGAGAAAGGCAGAGACTTCTGGAAAAAGACTTTGTACGGTTTTGAATTTGAAGATGGACCGGCATTGTTGGCAAAATGGGATCGCAATACGGGAGTTGAGGTTTCCTTCCGGCTCAACTCCTTTGTCGAATTATACGATCAAGCGGGTCTGTTATTATATCATGGCCAGGAACAATGGATTAAAGCCGGCATTGAAATGAATGACGGGACTCCTCAACTTGCCGTTGTAGTTACAGACGGATATTCAGATTGGTCGCTTACGGCTGTACCGGAATGGGAGGGAGAGGAAGTTACCTTGCGGGCATCGATCATTAAAGATGCTGCGGTTATTCGGGCACGGAGCGGTAAGCATGCTTGGAGGACCATTAGGGTCGCAAGATTTCCATACCCTTCGAATAATCAAGCCGGTCCTTTTGCCTGCTCGCCACAGCGCGAGGGCTTTGAGGCTACGTTTACCCGTTGGGAGGTAACTGCCCCTGACGAAGATCTTCATATTGATCCACCACTACTATAATCTAAACTATATACGCAGAATGGAGTTTGAAAAACGAGATTAGGCGCAGACGATTATATCACCAAGCCCTTCAGCCCCCTCAAAGTTGACGCGCGTCAATACCGTTCTGTGTCGAAAGTCCAACGGAAAATTGCAAAATCCTTTATCGATGGGTGTTACTTCTTAAGTAAACGAGGAAAGGGGGCTTCATCCTGATAGGATGAAGCCCCCTTGTACCAGCAACCTTTTTTATAGAAACTACGGCATGGTCAAATGGGGCAGGCCTAGAGAGACCTTTTTCAGCGAGACATTAGTATCTACTTTGACATACCGGTCGAAGAAAGCGGATGAGCTCATTAATGGAGCGGTGCATCTGACGAGGGGCAGCACGGTCCGGGAATATCGGACCCTATGAGAGAGACGGTTTGAACGGATGCGCCCCGTTTAGACTCAGACGCATCCTTGGATGTGCTACACTGATTTTGTCAAAGGTTGTATAGAAACCGCCGATCGCGCTAAAATGGCTTTAAATGTAACGCTCAAAAAAACGGGGGCTTCGCCGTGACGTTGAAATGGATCGACTTGTCCAGGAATGCGATAGACTTATACGAGCAGAAACATAGGGGCGGGCATCTCGTGTCCGAGCACTATCACCAGACGTACCAGCTGCTATTTGTGCTGGAAGGGGAAGGTACGATCAGGCTAGGGGGTGAAGTACGGAAGCTTGCGGTCGACGATACGGCGCTGATCGTTCCATATTCCGTCCACTCCGTCATGTCGGACTTCAGGCTGACCTTGTTAGTGTTGGCGTTTGACGAGGCAGTCCTCGATCCGGATATGAGGGCGCAGCTGCTCCACGCCTACTTTCCGGCCTCCTGCCTGATGAAGCCGGGATTGTTTGCTGCGAGCGAACTGCGCCAGCTGCTGAGGAAAGTGCTGTTCGAGCAGTCCAGGGAGCTGTCGCCGCTCGTCCGGCTTTCGCTCAAAGTCCAGCTGTCCCAGCTGCTGCTCTTGCTGGTTCGATCGGCCGAAACGGAGGCCGCCGGAGCGGGCTCCAGCTCCAACAAGCTGCGTGCCGAGAAAATTCGCAGCTATATCGATTCGAAGTATTTTGATCCGCTGACCGCGGGGGACATCGCTTCCAAGCTGGACATCAGCACGCGGCACGTGAACAACATTTTCAAGGAACGGTACAACATGACACCGATGCAATATTTGACCGAGGTACGCATCCGCGTCGCCCAGAAGTTGCTGGTGGAAACGGGTAAGGACATTATTTCGATCTGCTTCGAGGTCGGCTACGATTCCGTTTCTACGTTTTACCGGTCGTTCAAAGCTGTCGCCAAGCTGTCGCCAAAGGCGTACCGGGAGCTGAACACGCCCGCGCAAGCTGAGTAGGCAGGGATCCTTCCGTCAAATGGACAAGCGAGAGCACAATGTGCGATCAAACGCACAAGATAACGAGCAAAGGACGTCCGTCCAATTGATCGAAACATATTTTCCCTTCATCCCCCATCGGATAAGCGCCGGCGGGGGTTTTGTTTTTCGCTCGAATAACTCGCTTCCAAAATTAAGAATCGTGTTCCCGTAATCGTAAGAAAAGCGGTTTCGCATCGACTACAATACGGTTATACGAAGCGAAGGGAGCGATGAACGATGGCAGTTCGCAACATCGGCATTATTATGAACGGCGTTACCGGACGGATGGGAACCAACCAGCATTTGGTCCGTTCAATTCTTGCGATTCGAAAGCAAGGGGGCGTCGCGCTACCGGACGGAGACGTCATCATGCCCGACCCGATTCTGGTCGGACGACAGGAGAGCAAGCTGCAGGCGTTGGCCGCTGCCCACGGCGTCGAACGTTGGAGTACCGATCTTGAAGCATGCCTCGCCGATCCGTATTATGAAATTTATTTCGACAGCCAGACGACGGTGCGCCGCGCCGAAAGCATCAAGCAGGCGATCGCCGCGGGAAAGCATATTTATTGCGAGAAGCCGACGGCCGTCGATTTGGAAGGGGCTCTTGAACTGGCCCGTTTCGCCGCTGAGGCCGGGGTGAGAAACGGCGTCGTGCAAGACAAGCTGTTTTTACCAGGATTGCTCAAGCTGAAACGCTTAAACGACTCTGGCTTCTTCGGGCGTATCCTGTCCGTGCGAATGGAGTTCGGCTATTGGGTATTCGAGGGCGACTGGCAGCAGGGTCAGCGGCCATCGTGGAACTACCGCAAGGAAGACGGCGGCGGTATTATCGTCGACATGTTTGCACACTGGCGCTATGTTCTCGAGAATTTGTTCGGGGAAGTGAAGGCTGTCTCCTGTCTTGCCGCTACACATATTCCGAAACGTCTGGATGAGCAGGGCGTTCCGTACGAATGCACGGCGGACGATGCGGCATACGCCATATTTGAGCTGGAAGGCGGCATTATCGTGCAGGCCAACTCGTCCTGGGCGGTGCGCGTAGACCGCGACGATCTGCTCACGGTGACGGTCGACGGCACCGAAGGCAGTGCCGTGGCGGGTTTGCGGGGCTGCAAGACGCAGCATCGGGTCAATACGCCGAAGCCGGTATGGAATCCGGACATTCCGAACCCGTTCCAGTTCCGTGACCAATGGGTGGAGGTGCCGGACAACGCGTCGTACGACAACGCGTTCAAGGTGCAATGGGAACTCTTCTTGAAGCATGTCGTCATCGGCACGCCGTTTCCGTGGGATTTGCTTGAAGGCGCGAAGGGCACCCAGCTTGCCGATCTCAGCTTGCAGTCGTGGCAGGAACGCCGCTGGATCGACGTGCCGAAGCTGAGCCTGTAAAAATAAATACTAAAAAAATCGGCTTTTCAGCACCGAGAAGGTTGGATGAAGCTAGGGACTGAGCAACGCAGCGTAGGTGAGCCTACGTGAGTAGCGGAAGGCCCGGCTGAATTCAAGATTCGACGTCGAGTAAGCTTCATAGCTATACTTCGTGATCAAAAGCCGATTTTTTAATTACCTCTTAAGGAGGGGAATACAGATGGCCAAATCGCTGCTCCTCCCCCGTGCAGGGGGAGCGTTGTATGAATATACTGCGGGCAAAGCAGGCTCGTTCTCCGTGCCGGCCAAGCCGTTTACGGGCCGCATCGCCTTCTCGGCCGCCCATGTCGTCTGTGATCCGTTTGCGGACGCAGATCCGCTGCATCAATCGCAGATTGATTGGAACTCGACGCTCGCCTACCGGCACCATTTGTGGTCGCTCGGTCTGGCCGTGGCGGAAGCGATGGATACCGCGCAGCGCGGCATGGGCCTCGACTGGAACCGCTCGAAGGAGCTTATCCGCGCTTCGATCGCGGAAGCGCGCTCGGTCGGCGGCAAAATCGCCTGCGGCGCGGGAACCGACCATCTGTTTCCGGGACCGTCGGTCACGATCGCCGACGTGGAAGCCGCCTATGAAGAGCAAGTCGGCTTCATCGAAGGCGAGGGCGGTCAGGTCATTCTGATGGCGAGCCGCGCGCTTGCCGCCTGCGCGAAAGGGCCTGAGGATTACGAGCGGGTGTATGGGCGCATTTTGGGGCAGGTGAAACAGCCGGTCATTCTGCATTGGCTTGGCGACATGTTCGATCCCGCTCTGGCCGGCTATTGGGGGTGCAAGGACGATCTGGACGAGGCGATGGACGTTTGTTTGCGCGTCATTCGGGCAAACGCGGACAAGGTCGACGGGATTAAAATCTCGCTGCTCGATGCCGGTAAAGAAATCAAGATGCGCCGGCTGCTGCCGGAAGGCGTCAAGATGTACACCGGGGACGACTTCAACTACCCGGAACTGATCAAGGGTGATGAGCAGGGCTACAGCCATGCGCTGCTCGGTATATTCGACGCGATCGCGCCGGCCGCTGCCCAGGCGCTTCATGCACTAGACGCAGGCGATCTGGTCAGTTATGAGGCGATTATGGAGCCTACCGTTGCCTTGTCGCGTCATATTTTCCAGAAGCCGACGTACGCCTACAAGACGGGAATTGTGTTCATGGCCTACTTGAACGGCCACCAACCGCATTTCCGCATGATCGGGGGAGCGGAGGGATCACGCTCGATCGTCCATTTGGCCGAGCTGTTCGTGCTTGCCGACCGGGCCGGGCTATTGGCCGATCCGGAGCTTGCCGCCGAACTTATGAAGCCTGTCTTGGCGCTGGCGGGTATTCGGCCGTAATCATTTATAGAGATGTTTGAAATCCGGGAGGGATCAGTATGGAACCGCTCTGTTCCATAGACAGACTCAGCTTGAACCAGATTACGACCGATCGGCTGAATATGCGTGAGGCCGTGGAAGCATGCGTCCGCGCCGAAGTGCCTTGGATCGCGCTGTGGCGGCATAAAGTGGCCGAGACCGGCCTGGCCGAGAGCAAGCGGCTTGTGCGGGACGCGGGCCTGCGCGTCTCCAGCCTGTGCCGTGGGGGTTATTTTCCGGCGGCCACCGCGCCTGCGCGCAAAGAGCGGATGGACGACAATCGCCGCGCTGTCGAGGAAGCGGCCGAGCTTGGCACCGATGTGCTCGTGCTCGTTTGCGGACCGGCGCCAGACCGGGATATCGATTTCGCCCGCAAGACGGTCGAAGAAGCGATCGCGGAACTTGTGCCGTTCGCCCGCTCGCACGGAGTCAAGCTCGGCATCGAGCCTTTGCACCCGATGTACGCCGCTGAACGCTCCGTCATCAATACGCTGGCGCAAGCCAACACGCTCGCGGAGCAGCACGACCCGCAAGACGTCGGCGTCGTCGTCGATGCGTTCCACGTCTGGTGGGACCCCGAGCTGTACGCGCAAATTGAGCGGGCCAGGGGGCGTATACTCGGCTTCCACGTCTCCGATTGGATCGTGCCGGTACCCGACCTGCTGATGGGCAGAGGGATGATGGGGGACGGCGTTATCGAGTTGCGCCGGATGCGTCATGCCGTTGAAGCGGCCGGTTACGTGGGGGCGATCGAGGTGGAAATCTTCAACCGGCAGGTATGGGATATGCCGGGAGACGAGGCGCTCACGCTCATCAAGGAACGTTATTTGCAGCATGTATGAATTATAAATTTGCAGCTTGGCGGGCCGGGAGAATCGTTCCCGGCACGTCAAGGCATAGCTTTGGAGGGAAGGAATGTGAAGATTTGTCGCACCGCGCTGATCGGGATCGGGGGATTCGGCGCTGAGCATGTGAATATCATGCAGAAGCTGGTCGAAGAGGGCAGCCTGCAGGTTGCTGCTTTTGCGGAGCCGAATGTCGGCGCTCATCAGGAGTCTTACGGCAAGCTGACCGCGCTTGGGGCCGTCCATTATATAGACTACGTGCAGATGCTCACGCTGCATCCGGATATCGATTTCGTCGTCATCGTCACGCCGATCTCCTCCCACAAGCCGATGTGCATCCAGGTGATGCGGATGGGCTTTCACGTGCTGGTGGAGAAGCCCCCGGCGGTAACGATTCAGGACTTGGACGAGATGATCGCGGTGCAGATGGAGACCGGGCGCTTGTGCCAGGTGAACTTCCAGAATACGTCGGGCCGGGCGTTCCGAACGCTGCTGGAAAGGATCGGCTCCGGTGTGCTCGGGCAGGTGGAGCATGTGGTCGGCATTGGCATGTGGAAACGGTTTCGCTCTTACTACGATCGGACCCGCTGGGCCGGCAAACTGGTCAGCGACGGCCAGTATGTGCTGGACGGGACGTTCAACAATCCGTTCGCCCACTTGCTGTACCATAGCTTGCTGGCGGCCGGAGGAGGCGCCGCAGACTTGTACCCGGAATCGGTGCAGGCCGAGCTTTACCACGTCAATGACATCGAGGGGGACGATGTCTCCTGTATTCGCGCCGTTATGGCTAACGGTGTGAGCGTTCATATTTACGCCATGCTTTGTCACGAAGTAAGTGAAGTGCCTTCGATTGCCGTTTACGGAACGCGAGGGGAAGCGCATTGGAATTACCAGAACAAGCTGACAATTCGCGCACAGGACGCCGAAGAGGATTTGGCGTTTGGTCCGACCGATTTGATGTGCAGCATGTATCTGAACCTGATGGAAGCGATTGAAACCCCAGGGAAACCACTCTTCTCGCCGCTCAAGGCAAGCCGAAGCTTCGTGCTGGTATCCAACGGCGCCTATGAGTCGGCTCGTGCCGTTCGTGCCATTTCCGGCCGATTCGTGACCGAGCGGGAGGATGGAGATTCCACGGTGCGCTTGCTGCCCAGCTTGTCCGAGAAGATGAGAGACGCGGCAGCGAAGCGGCAACTGTACAGTGAATATCGGCTTCCTTGGGCGACGCCGACCCGGCCGTTCCGGATGGAGGGCTACAGCCGATTCGAGCTGCCTGCCACTATGTGCACAAATAACGGTAGACCGACCAATTAGAGGCTCTACTTTTTACAATGTCGAGGTTTAATCTAAAGATAAACCATAAATCAATAGTTTCCCGAGGCAACTCCACTTTTCACTGTTTTTTGGATTCCAAAACAGTTAAAGATGGGGTTTCTTGTTGCGAGGGGAAGCCGACAATGTTCATGTATTAAAAATTCATTTTATGTATTTTTGGAGGCATGATACCTATTTAAATGAATCAGGACTAAATGGTCCCTGGTTCTTTATTTTTTTACCTGACTGATTCCTCACTCTACAGTTTACATACAACTACCTTTTTAAGTTATTACCAAATTGATTTAAGGGAGTACATTTTTTTATTTAATCCTGTAGGTAAAATGATAAACATGAGAGCTCCTTATTACAGTCGGAGGGATGGGAAAAATGAAAGCGGTTTTAGACAGCTCCCGAAAGTACGGCGCAACAAAAAGGAAAAATAACTTTCTGTACTACATCAAAAGAGACGGTCTGTTATATTTTCTTTTGCTGCTGCCTATGGCGTATATCCTGATTTTCAAGTATGCACCCATCTATGGCCTTGTGATGGCATTCCAAGATTACAACATTTTTGAAGGAATTAGAGGGAGCGAATGGGTAGGACTGGACGTGTTCCGGTTTATTTTTGAGCAGGACAGCTTCTACCGTGCATTGAAGAATACGCTGGTCCTGAATGTTCTGGACTTGATCGCGGGTTTTCCAGCGCCCATTCTCCTGGCTATTTTGCTCAATGAAGTAAGACAAGCAAAATTCAAGAAAATGACCCAGACCGTGTTGTATCTGCCCCACTTTTTGTCCTGGGTTATTATTGGCGGTATGGTCTATCTGATGTTTTCTAACGGCGGCATGATCAACAATTTCCTGTCGAGCTTTGGTCTTGAAAGAATCGAGTTCCTGTCGCAGAAAACACCTTGGTTGATTACTTATATTGCCGTTGGCGTATGGCAAAATATCGGATGGGGCACCATCATTTATTTGGCGGCCATTACCGGAATCAATAGGGAGTTGTATGAGGCCTCCGATATTGATGGCTGCAGCAGGCTTCGCAAAATGTGGCATATTACACTGCCTGGCATTAAATCAACCATCAATATTTTGCTGATTCTCCAAATAGGCAGAATGGTTACTATCGGATTTGACCGTCCCTTTGTGATGGGAAATTCACTGGTTAGCGATTACTCTGATGTTATCAGTACTTTCGTGTATAGAGTTGGTATTAGTTCGGGTGATTTCTCCCAGGCAACGGCGGTAGGATTGTTCCAATCCGTGGTCGGCCTGATCCTGCTGTTATCTGCAAACTTTGTTGCGAAAAAATTAGGCGAGGATGGGATATGGTGAGGGTGGCGAGCAATAGGGGCAAGATGAAAAAAATGACTGTAGCGGATATTGCCATCATTGTATTTATCGTGGCATTGTCCTTCACGTGTATCATACCGTTCCTGTACATGATTGCGCTTTCTTTCAGTTCCAACGAAGCGATTATTTCTCAAAAGGTAGGACTGTGGCCAGTAGACTTCACAGCAGAAACGTACAAAACCATATTGAGCGATATGGATATGCTATATACGCTTGGATACAGTATTGTGCTTACAATATTCTACACTTTGGTATGCATGTTCCTGACCATATGTGCAGCGTATCCGTTAACGAAGAAGCGGCTGAAGGGAAGAAACTTTATTTTGACGGCGTTGGTCTTCACCATGTATTTCAGCGGCGGTTTAATTCCCTCCTATATTCTGGTTAAAAACCTGGGCATGATGAATTCGGTCTGGAGCCTGGTTTTGCCGGGTGCCATGAGCGTGTTTAATATGATCATCCTGAAAACCTTCTTCAGCAATCTTCCGGAGAGCCTGGAGGAATCGGCAGCCATTGACGGGTGTTCGGATCTGGGCATTCTCATCAAGATTGTGCTTCCCCTTTCGTTGCCATCGATCGCCACATTAAGCCTTTTCTATGCGGTGGACAGATGGAATGGATTCCAGGATGCGCTGTTCTACATTACGAAAAAAGAGCTCTACCCTATGCAGATGAAGCTATACCAGATCATTTCGGCCAATCAGCAGTTGGATAGCCAACAAGGAGGAGAAGGAAGTGTCGGCTCCTATATTGTCCCTGAGTCTTTGAAAGCGGCCAGTGTCATGTTTACAACGATTCCGATTTTGCTGATTTATCCTAAACTGCAGAAGTATTTCGTGGATGGTGTGATGACTGGAGCTATCAAGGGGTGATGGGGAAACAGATTATGATGAAGGGGGGATCCCGGCCTCGCGGATGATTTAAGAGAATCAATCACAAGAACGAAAGGGTGGTTAAAGTGTATAAGGGCATAAAGAAGAAAGCAGCAATTCTATTTAGCACAGTGCTTCTAGTCGTAGGAGTGGCAGGCTGCGGCGGCGCAGGCAATAACAATGGGGAGACGGCATCAAAAGGGTCCAACGCATCGGAAACGGGCTCCGGTTCCCCAGTAACCTTGACAGTGGAAGTGTTTGACAGAGGTATTCAGGGACAACCGGACTTGAACAATAACACGTGGACCAAATATGTCAATGAAAAATTCGGCAAGCCTAATAACGCCATTGTAAAGTTTGTTCCTGTCCCCCGTTCCCAAGAAGTCGATAAGCTGAATGTGTTGATGGCTGCCAACGAAGCTCCTGATATTTCCTTCACCTATGACGGTAATACCGTAACCCGTTTCGCAAAAAGCGGTGGCCTCTATACACTGGATGAATTGTTGGAGAAGCATGGCCAGCAATTAAAGTCTTATCTGGGCGAGAAAGTTCTTTCCTACGGGAAATATGAAGGCAAACAAATCTCGATCCCAGGCAAGCGGACTCTGATCGCTTGGAACGGCATGTTTATCCGCAAGGATTGGCTGGATAAGCTGGGAATGCCTGTTCCAACGAATCGGGATGAATTATATAATACCCTCGTTGCTTTCCGTGAGAAGAACCCGGGTAATGTGGATGGTGTCATTCCGTGGGCAACTGCGGCTTCAGGCATGAACTACACCTTTGGCAACCTGATTCCTTCGTTCTGGGGTCCGATGTCGGAGGAGGAATTCGTTACCACCACCAATTGGCTGAAGCCCGGCACCAAGGATGCGTATAAATGGCTGAACAAACTGTACAATGAAAAGCTGATCAGCCCCGACTTTGCGCTGGATAAAACAACCAAACAAGCGGATGCCGATGTGACCAATGGCAAGGTAGGCTTCTACGCTGCCAACTGGGATTATCCACTTTCACAAAAAATTCGTGTACCACTGAAGCAAAATGCACCTGATGCCAACTATGTTGCTGTAGATACCTTCAAAAACGATGAGGGGAAATACCTGAAAGAGATGTACAATGAAAACGGGATTTTCTCCTTCATCCCGAAAAGCAGCAAGAATGCGGAGCTGGCCATAAAGTATCTGAACTGGATGGCTGATCCGGAGGTGATGTTCTTCCTTCAGTTTGGCGAAGAAGGCGTCAACCATAACCTTGTAAACGGCATCCCGCAAGGGATTGCGCAAACCGGCGAAAATATGCAAACGAGCAATCTGAATATGGATTATACTCTAATTGTAAACGGTGCAGAGCTGGGCGATACCGAAAAGAATGTCCGAACGTACGCAGCAGCGTTAGCAGCCGGAGATCAGAGCTATGAAAAACTGGCTGTCGATTCATACAAGATCAATACGACGGATGGTTATACAGGCTTCTATTACGGCGTCTCGAACGAAGCTAGTATCAAGTACGGCAAAACGTTGGGTGACATGAACAAGCAGATGAGTGACAGGCTGGTCGTTGCCAAGCCGGCAGAGTTCGACGCCTTGTATGACAAGCTGGTGAAAGAATATATGGACGCCGGCGGTCAGGCTGTTCAGGATGAGAATATAAAGAATTATAGAGATATCAAAGCACAGAGCAAGTAATCCATGGCATAAGGATAAACCAGTCTGTGGTTTATCCTTATTTCGTTGCTGTTCCCGAATAATTTTGCTATTATTCGGGGGAATCCATATGTTCAGGAGGATACCCATGTACAAGGTCATGATTGTAGATGATGAGCCGTGGGCAATTAAAGGAATCCGCAACGCCTTCGATTGGGATAAATATGGATTTGAAATTATCGGACAATTTAAAAGCGCTTACACCGCATGGGATGCCATAAAAGCGAATGAACCCGATTTGGTATTTACGGATATCCGTATGCCTGAGATATCCGGACTGGATCTGATGAAGAGGGCCAAAGTAGAAGGGCTGGACATTGAGTTTGTCATCGTAAGCGGATATGCGGAATTTGAATATGCCCAGGAAGCGCTGCGCTATGGCGCGCTGGATTATTTCCTGAAACCCTTGGATATCGATAAGGCTGACCCCTTCATCGCGAAACTGGCCATGCACTTCTCCAGGAGAAGCACAGCACGCAACCAACTCCTTCTGGATGCGCTGACCTCGGTGAATGAGGACGCGATCAAGAGCTTCCTACCGCTTCCCGATGATGCAGCTGTGTACTATTATCAGGTGTTGACCATCTATTTCGAGGGAGAACATAAAAATATGAGGAACCTGCTTTCTTTGGAGGGAAAGCCTGTTCATGTTGTGGAAGTTGAAGCTGGAGCCCGAAAAATGCTAGTTGTCCTGATGACGGAGCATAGGGATTGTCTGGAAGGACATTCGGATAAGCGGGTTCTGAATAAGACGGGCATCCATGTTATGGGCGTCAGCAGCATCTCTAATCAACTAAAGCACATGAGCAAGCTCATTAAAGAAGCTGACCTGTCCGCTTCCCAGGTTTTTCTTGAAGAAGCTGGGGGCGTCGTTCACTACGAGCCGAAGCTTCATCTGGTGAAGCCATGTATCGATGAAATCCACCACATCCTTCAGGGAAATCAATTTGACGATGTTGAAGCGTACATTAAAGGGCTGCAGGCATATTTCAGGGATCATCATCTTGGCATGTCTGAGGTTGTCTACCTGTGGAATCAAGCCGTCGGGATCCTTATCAAAGCATATTCTGAGGAATTGAAGGATATGGAACTGGAATTCCTGAATTATTCCGAGATCAAGGAACGATTTGAACACTTTGAGTCGCTATGCAGCTTTTTACATGAGGTTCTCGACTCAATCAGGATAGGAAACAGCCGCTATTTGCAGGAAGGGGACATTCAGTCCTGCTTCAACAGGATGATCAATTATATCAACCATCATTTTGAGCAGAAATTGTATTTGAAGGATTTATCTGCCCAGTTCTTCATTAACCAGGTGTATTGCTGTCAATTATTCAGAAAAAATCTGGGCAAAACCTTCTCTGAATATGTGTCGGAGTTGAGAATCAAGAAGGCCCGTGAGCTCCTGAAGCGAACGGATCTATCCATTGAAGAAGTGGCCATTAAGGCGGGGTATGTCGATTATTATTATTTCAATAAAGTGTTCAAGAAGCATTGCGGGATGACCCCCGCCAAATTCAGAAAAAGTTGATATGAACGGAGCGGCGGGCCATGAAGATCAGTAAACTGAAATTGAAGCATCAGATATGGCTTATCTTTTTTTTCTCAATCATCATATTTACTGTCATGGAATTTTATTATTATTATAGTTTCTCTAATTTGACCCAGAAGAGAGCCGCCCATTACAGTAACCAGATGATAGAACAAACACGCCGCAAAATTGATTCTGCATTTAGTGATATCAGGGTCAGCACCAGCATTGCGGTCAATAGCAGACGGGTTCAGGAATTTTCTGTAGTGGATGATGATTACAAAAGGGCGTTTAATAGCGGTCCAAATGCATTGGATCTCATGGAATATATGAGATCCTTTAATTCGTATGTGGACGGAATTGTAATTAATGATATACAGGGAAGACGGCTTTACAGTTTGGCATCAGCAAGCGGAGATATTTTTTTTCTCAATCGTTACGATACCTTTATCCAGAAGTATAAGGAAGATTCCTCGCTGCGGGACAAGGGGATGTTCACTTCGATTCTAAAAGACGACAGAACAGGAACGGAACAGTTCTTTTATATAGCGCCGATTGTGGAGGCCATCGGGGGAATCTATTTCTCCCAAATTACGGGTTACTGTACCGTTTTGGTCAATATGGACAAAATGCAGGGGCTTGTAGAAAATACGGAATTAACGCCCAACTCTACCTTGTACATTCTGAATAGCCGGGATGAGGTGATTGCTTCCACCAATTCCAATGCCCGAGGTGCGTTATTCAGGGATGTTCTGTCTATGGATAAGGGCCTCCTGCTTAAAGGGGTCAAAACAACTATCGATGGGGAGGATATTCTTGTCCAGGTTAAGGGTTTGGAGCAGGCAGACGGGTGGCGAGTAGTGAGTATGATTCCAGTGCAAGAGCTTACTGCGGACATGAACCCTATACGGAAAGTCAGCATAATCGTGGGGATTGGGATGATTCTAAGCATGCTTATCATGGGCAGTTTCTTTATGAACAATCTGATGCGTCCGGTGATGGGACTTGTTCTGGATATGAAGAGAGTGGGGAGCCGGGACATGGGCTTCCGCATTAAAGTCCGGTCTACCAATGAAGTAGGCATGCTGGCCTGCGACATTAACCGGGTAATCAATGAAAGGGAAGAGATGGCAAGAGATATGATCAATACCCAGGCCAGATTATATGAATCTGAGCTGAGTCAGAAACAGGCGGAGTTTGCTGCCCTGCAAAGCCAGATCAACCCCCATTTTCTCTATAATACGCTCAATTGCATCAGCAGCATCGGATTGGAATACGGAAGCAGGGAGATCGCGCAAATTGCATCTTGCATGTCCAAAATATTCCGGTACAGTATAAGAAAAGATGATCTTGTACGGATTAGTGAAGAGCTGGACTGTATTCAGGCTTATATGAACATTATCGCCATCCGGTATGAAAATAAATTTATCATCGAGATCGATGTGGACGAGGGACTCCTGGAGATGCAAACCCCCAAGATGATTCTCCAACCCATTGTGGAGAATGCGGTCTATCATGGGCTTGAGCGGATGGATCAAGGGGGCCGGCTTCAAGTTACCGGGAGCATAGATGCGCATGGGGACGTGTGCTTCCAAATCACGGATACCGGGAAGGGAATGGACCCGGAGCAATTGGCTTCCCTTCAGGCTAAGCTGGGCATGGCATCCCCGGAACCTGCACCAGATGGCCAACCTGCTGCAAGCATCGGACTTTCCAATATCCATAACAGGCTTCGGCTATTGTTCGGAGAGGGTTACGGGATCGCCATAGAAAGCCAGCTCGGCCATGGGACGACAGTGACCGTGAGGATTCCAAAGCTGTTAAACAACCGCAAACCTTCGGAAGAGTAAGGTTATGTCGATACGTCGGACACCCTACCTACAATGTAATGTTTTTCTTCAGGACACATCCCTTAATTGGGGATTGTGTCCTTTTTTTCTTCGGATTCCCGGCGATAACAATCAGACGTTGAGAGGGTTAAGTACAATCCGAAGGTCAAGACACCTTTTCTAAAACGGTTACCAAAACAATTTAAGATAGTACATTTTTTAAATTTTCTCTGCAAGTAGAATGAGGACATGGCTGAAAAAATCAATGACAGGGGGATGGATGAGGTTGAAAGCGGTTTTATGGGATAGGAAAAGATTCAGGTATTTGCTGTTTTGTCTCGCAGTGCTACTGATGCTGCCGCAATGGAACGGAGCGGCTATGGCGGCAGAGCAAACGCCAGATAGGGCGGATTTGGCATTCCGGAAGGAGGGAAAGGATGTGTCTGATTTCTACAATGTTATCATGCAGACAGGGGCCGACCCTTGGGTTTACAAGCATACGGACGGCTACTACTACAATGTCTTTGTCAATGCCAGCGGCATCATGATCCGCAGAGCGAAGACGATTACCGGCATTGATGCGGGCGAGAGAAGCCTAGCCTGGACACCGGTTAAAGGGTCCATGTACAGTTCCGATGTTTGGGCGCCTGAAATGCACTATCTCAGAGATAACGATGGCCTATTCAAATGGTATATTTACTTCGCAGCCGACGACGGAACCAATGCAAACCACCGCATGTACGTGCTGGAGAACGCCAGTGATAATCCGATGACGGGAACCTGGGAGTTCAAAGGGAAGATTACCGATTCCACCGATCGTTGGGCAATTGACGGCACTGTGCTGACTGTAAATGAGGATCACTATTTTATTTGGTCCGGCTGGGAGGAAACCGACGGAAGCTTTCAAAATTTATATATCGCAAAGATGAGCGATCCACGGACCATCAGTTCGGAACGGGTCCTGATTTCAACGCCTGAATATGACTGGGAAACTTCCCCGGGGAGGATCAATGAAGGGCCCGAGGTCACTGTAAAGGGCGACACCATCAATCTGATCTATTCGGCCAACGGAAGCTGGACAGACAGTTACTCCCTCGGGTTGATCTCGGCCAAGATTAGCGACGATTTAATGAACCCTGGCTCCTGGGTAAAGCGGGATAAGCCGATCTTTTCTAGCGCCAATGGTGTTTACGGCCCCGGCCACCATAGTATCGTCTCATCTCCTGATGGCGCGGAGAACTGGATTATTTACCATGCTGCCCGCTGGCCGGGGTCAGGCTGGACCCGCAAAGTCTATGCACAGAAATTCACTTGGAAAGACGACATGACGCCGAACCTGGGAGAGCCGGTAGATCCGAACATACCGATTGCCATACCTTCCGGCGAGCCGATGCGGAAGCGCTATGAAGCGGAGAATGCGTTGCTGGTGAAGGATCCGAATGGAGAAACTTCTCCGGCTGTCCTGCGGGAAAGCACCGCATCAGGCGGGATGAAAATCGCGGGTATCAAGAACGCCAATGATTATGCACAGTTTACAGTAAATGTGCCGGAGGCGGGATTCTATAACCTGTCCGTGCGCAATGCCAACGGCTCCCCCAATGCGGCGGATGCCTCCCATATATTGTCGGTGAACGGCAGCTCCGGTGCCAAATTGAACATCGTCTATTCTGGTCCGAATCGTTGGGGAGCCTCCACGGCGAAAGTCTTCCTTAAGGAAGGCGACAACATCATCCGCTTCTCGAAAGGGAGCAATCTGGCTGAGATCGACAGTATGGATCTATTTAAGTTGGATACATCGGAAATTTTATTTGAATCTCCGGGATTCACCCTGGGGTTGAACGAAACCCGCAGTTTGCCCCTGTATACGGTAACGGGAGCTACCTATACCGCTATCGATACAGGAGCTACCTTCAGTTCTTCCGACACGAAGGTAGCCGTTATTGATGAAGGGGATCAGATTAAAGCTGTCGGGGCGGGCAGTACGACAATTACCGCGACATATAATGGGAAAACAACAACGGCCGCGGTAACCGTAGTCGCAGAGCCCAGATCGGTGCAGTCACTTGTCATGAGCGGATTGGACAGCGTCCTGACCAGCGGACAGCGAAGCCGTCCATTGCAGGTAACTGCTCGCTATAACAACTATGAAATGAAGAATGTGACAACTGATGCTCAGTATACCAGCAGCGATCCCGGGGTGGCCCGGATTGATACTGTCTCGGTCACCCCATCGGTATACGCAGATAAACCGGGTACAGCTCTTATTACAGCCGAATACAACGGCAGCAAAACGGCAATCCATTTGACGGTGATCGAGGCTTCTGATGCGGTTCAGGTGGTTTCCGAAGTAAAGACTCCTTCCGGAGTGACTCCTGATCCGCCCAGCGTTGTGGATGTTGTCTATCATAGCGAGTCGATGACGGCTGAAGTTGTCAGCTGGAAGCCGGAGGGAATGGACTTCAGCTCTCTTGGTACGGTTCAGGTGCCAGTCATTCTGAAGGTGGATGGCCGAAATATTCCTTCCACTGTATCCGTAGAAGTTGTTGCAGGATGGGGCCTTGATGACATTGTGAATCAGCTCCGCAATAGACTGGCGAATTTCTCTTATCCGTTGGGCACTGGGTTAGGCAACTATAGCCAATCCAAGTATGACGCTTTTGTGGCCGAGGTGGATAAAGCGGAGGAGATGGCCTTCAACCCGGATCTGAGCAAAGAGCAGTTTGACGGGGAACTGGATAATCTCGCTCAGGCGGAAGAGGCTCTGTTAGCTTCGCTTAACCGCGTGCAGGATGGCGTTGTCTATAACGCTTACCGGGATTTCTCCGGCGATACGGTAGGCAAATACCCTTACGGTATCACCACCGAAGATCTGACCAATGGAGCTACCGCAACGGTAAAGGAAGAGGACGGGAATAAATTTCTTCGACTGACCACGACCGCTACCTCGGGCAAGGCAAACCTGTTCCTGCCATATACAGGCGAGGTAAAAGCGGAGGGGGATCAGCGCATCGTCATCGAATACCGCACCAGATTAAACAGCAGCTTCCAATACGCGAATGGCGCCATGATGAGAAACGACAGCGGTACCGGCAATTATTCAATGGTCACTGCTTTTGATACCGGTAAGTTTATTGTACAGAACAGTGGATCCAAAAAAGCAGTCCAAAACGTGTCCTACAATACATGGTACAAAATCAAAATGGTGGCCAACTGGGATAACAAAACCTACACCGTCTATCTCGACGATGTTCCGGTAGCTACGGATTACAATTTCCGCCATACAGGCGGCGACAAGCTGATCGGACAGAAATTCGGGATCGACGGATACGCCAATGCCTCCATCGATTTTGATGATTTCAAAGCTATGGTCATAGGAGGACCAAAGGCTGCGCCAGAGGGTCTTGGGAAAGTCGATGAAACAGCGGCTGGCGCCAATGATGGACGCATCACCGGGGTGAATGATTCCATGGAATGGTCTTCAGATCATGGCGGCACCTGGCTAAATGTAGAAGGTGATACACTTGCCAATCTGCCGACCGGAACGTACTGGGTTCGATACCGCGAAACGGACACACATAAAGCAAGTCCTTATGTGGAGTTCACTATTATGGCTTTTAATCAATCGATTCCTGTCACCGGTGTAAGACTGGACCAAACGATTGCGCAATTGTATACCAATTATGGGAGCTCCACTGTCCAGCTCACCGCACATGTAGAACCCGCTGAAGCATCTAAGTGATGGCCCGGCTGGGCGGCGCCCAGACCGAAAGGGGCTTGTTAGAAACCCGTTTTACGGAAGTGTTGTTCCGATTGATTTACCTAGACAAAACTCGAACGCTTTTTAACTAACGGAGCGTGAGTACATTGGTCAAACCTTTGATTTGATTCATCCTATCTTGGTTAGCTCTTCCCATTCGATGGTCCCATGCCTCTTCAGGAAGAAAGGTAAATGTTATAGTTGTCATGTATACACAAAAATAAATTTAATACAAAGGAGAAGCTTTGGATTGTAATCTCAATGTCTGTTAGAATTCAGCCAATTACTAACATCTTCAAGTGTGTTTTTCAACGCTGTAAACACCGCTTACCATCTCAAATAGAAAACAATCCCTGAAATATGAGAGAGAGCCGATAACCGGCGTAATAGGGTTATCGGCTCTGTGTCTGTACGACTAGCTCTTTGACATGCGTTTATCAGCAACCTCTCGGTTATGTCACTTGTTGCTGGTCTTCTTGATCAAGTCCACGCCATCGTATGCCAGACTTTCCACACTTGCAGCCTTCTGCAGTATGTAATGATCAAAAAAGTTCTTCGTGTAGTCTGTAACAAGATTTCGCATCTCCATAGCATCCCGTTCGCCTCTGAGTTCCTCATTAACACTGGTAAACACGATGTCGCAGTAATCTAAATGCGCAACACGATCAACAGAGAAATAATAGGTTTCCATGCTATTGTTAGCGCCAATTATCGCATTCATGTTATAGTTTGGTTCACAAAACAGTAGCAAGAAGGGTTTCTTAAGGTCGCTGCCCTGAAGGCCGAACGCACCGCTATCCAAGCCAATCCCGCAGGCGAACCGATCGTCGTCCCGGCAAACCATCGCCGTAGTAGGCCCTCCATAAGAATGTCCGACTATGCCCATGCCGATGTCAAGCAACAATCTGCCCTTAAAGATGGAATTCAGCTCTCCAGAGTCCAGTTTGTAAAGATAATCGGCTACATACCTTACATCTTCTGCCTGTAATTCGCTATACTTTGTTAACTTGGCAAGTATCGGCAGTGTGAGCACGTTTTGGCACATCTCAATGGCTGTTTCATCGTCAGGCCGCATCTCCATCTTACCAGCCAACGCCACCATTTCCGGATCTTCAGAAAACGCCATAATGACATCCGAAAAATCCTTTGATACATTAAACAGGCGCCCATCTTTACGCTTATACATCGTGCTATTCTGATGCCCGATGCTTACCACAACATATCCCAAGCTTGCCAAGTCAGTACAGATCACGGTACCCCATTCTGGAGAACCGCCCCCGCCGCAAACATAGAATAACACCGGATAGCGCTTTTCCTTCCCGGAGAGAGCAAGATCGTCGTAACACTGGGTCTTGATATCTATAGAGTAAGCATCCTTCAACGCAGTGAGAAGTGGCTGCTCATCAAGCATTTCGTAGACTTCTGGAAACATGTACGTTGATGTAGTCTTACCTTCGCTACTGTCGGACGGATAGTACACAAACGCCGTCAGTTCTCTTTTTGAATGATCTGATGCCGCATACTCAAAATCCATCTGGGTTCGACCGACAGCAGAGCTGCCAATTGGTTCCGGAAATGCGTCATAAGTTTTCATTTTCTTATTCCCCTTAATTAATAAAAGTGGCGAATGTGAAATACATATTACTTCTACTCCTTGGTTTTCTTGAGATCGCTAACCATTTCAGCATATTTATGATCTTCAAGCAGCCCATGACTCATAAAGTCAGCAAAATACTTGCTAATCTTATGTTGCAGCTTAGAGTCCTTAATATCGAATTCCCTAAAAAACATGACTAAATTAAACTGCATCGACTCAAACATAAAAGAAATCAGGTCGTCATCAATATCAGGTCGGAGATATCCATCAACCCTCATTCGGCGTAAAATATCCTTGATTAAGGGGAATGACTCGCCCTTTAGCACATTCAGATATATTTTAAGCAAAATGTTCTCAGGAATGTATAAAAGTGTTTCAGTGAGTTTGATTTCCAACTCGTTCAGCGGCTCGGTCACAATGCCATTTACGCTACCAAATAAGCCAGTAAGGAAAAACTGGAGGAGAGAATCTTCATTACTGTTATTAAAATACGCAGCTCTTTTCTGGGTCACATTACGTATTAAGAGACAATATAGGTCATCTTTGTCTTCAAAATACCGATAAAATGTTCCGGGGTGCATGGACAAACGATCCAAAACCATCTTCATAGTTATATCCTCGTAAAGATGATCAACAAAAAGATGCATAGCGCTATTAGATATTTCCTCACGCCTTGCTTCATCTAAACGAAAGAAAGTACTTTTTGGCATAGATTACTCCTTTATGTGAGTCGTGAATTGATTCACACTATATCGGCAATTCATTCACATGTCAAGCAGTGTAGAAATATTAATATCATAATAAAAGATTTATATGAAGTGAAAAGGACGGGACGAACGGTTACAGAGTGAAGTGTTCATCTTATGACCTGGCAGCATCTTTATAAAAAATATCTAATGAACGACGGTGTCGGTTTCCGCCTCTTTTTTGTTAACGTCTTCGGAAATGCTCCACCGCGTGCCAGAGCAAAGAAGATGAGCAGGGCAATAATCGAGCCAACGATGGCAGGAATAATATGAAATCCGCTAATCGCCGGTCCCCCTTGGTCCCAGCAATTCTGTTCCTAACCAGGAACCGATAAAACCCGCAATAATGTTACCAAGTACACCGCTCGGTACGTCCCGCCCAAACAAGTTGCCGCTTAACCAGCCAATAAGTCCACCAACAATGAGTACCCAGAGCAAATCCATGGATTGTTCTCCATTCTTCGGGTTTATTACTAGTTATGTTGGGCTCAGGGGAATATACCTCATCTTCCAGTTGGTGGAGGAATCTAAAGTGTCTGTGCTAAGATGAGGGTAAATTATGATTCAAGCTGGGGAACAAGGCTAGAAGGGGTGCACATTGAAGAAAATACTTGTCATTGACGATGAAGCCGCAATCAGAGATTTAATCGAGCTCGTACTGAGAAGAGAAAACTACGTCGTTCAAACGGCTGAAAACGGAAAAATAGCCCTGCAGCTGCTGGATGCTTTTGGGCCGGACCTTGTGGTGCTTGACTTGATGCTGCCTGACTGCTCCGGATATGACCTGTGCAAGGAAATCACCGGAAAACGTGCCGTTCCTGTGATCATGCTCTCTGCCAAAAATGAGGTAATCGACAAGGTGTTGGGACTAGAGCTAGGGGCGGAAGATTACATGACCAAACCCTTTGACAATCGCGAATTGCTCGCTCGGATCAAGGTGATTCTGAGAAGAAACGAGAGCAAGGAGGAATCAAGTGAAGGAACAGAAGTGAAATCTACACGCATCATTCATGAAGAGCTGACATTTGATCTCGAAAGCCGAAGGGTGCTGAAAAACGGTGTACCCGTGTCTTTAACGGCCAAAGAGTTTAAAATTCTGGAAACGTTACTCAAAAGGCCAGACAAAATCTTTACCCGGGATGAGCTGCTGCAGATCGGATGGGGATATGACTTTATGGGAGACAGTCGCAGTGTGGATATGACCATCATGCGATTACGGAAGAAGCTGGAGGATAACGCGGACGAACCGAAGTATGTCAGGACGATCTATGGATTTGGCTATCAACTTGGAGGTGGCGAGGCCTGAAGTATGCAACCCGGTTACTACTGAATTATTTATTTTTCTCCGTGCTGTCCTTTGGCATCATCATTTTTGCGGTGAATAAAGCCATCGATTACTACAGCTTCATTACCATTGAAAAACAGATGATGGAGAAGGCGGATCTGTCCGAGTTGTCCTTCCGTGAGGTGTTGGCACAGCATAGATCATCGACAGGAGAACCGCAGACAGAAGAAATCGTCAGACTTGCTCTGGAGAAGCTGAAAGCTTCAGGCAAGGAAGTACGTATCTATGATAGCTCCAAGCAGTTGCTGGGCTTGGCTGTGGATGGCATCATTATTAATGATGGCAAACCTCTTATTTTTGAAAAGAATATTGAGAAAGCCCTGAGCGGCAGTTACGCCTACACCGTAACGGAAGATCATCTGCTTTATTTTGCCACTCCCATTCAGGATCAATACTACCAAAACGCTTATGTGTATGAGTTCGTGGAGGACATTTCCTACTTTTATGCGATTATGGATCAAATCCGTTACATCCTGTTTGCAGGTGCAGGCGGATTTATTGTACTGATTACGTTATCCAGTCTGTGGATTGCCCGCAACACAACCAAGCCAATTAAGCTGTTGCTTGGGGCTGCGCAAAGTTTCTCTAGACAGGAGTTTCGGAGAGTTCATCTAAACCGGAAGGATGAGCTGGGCATGCTGGCAGATGGGCTGGATTCCATGGGGCGGCAGCTTCATGATTACATTCAGTACCAGAAACAATTTGTCTCCAACGTATCTCACGAGTTAAAAACACCATTGGCAGCCATTCGTGGTTTCTCTCAATACTTGGTTGAAGGGGAGAACGAGAACAAGGAGCTGCAAAAAATCTATGCTCATCTTCTGCAGGAATCGGATCGGCTGACGCGCTTGATTAATGAACTGTTGTCGCTATCCCGATTCGACAAGGCTGGTTCTAACGACCTGGAAGCCCGGAAGACGGAAATGAACGAACTGATTCAGCAAGTCGCAACGAGTATGGGTGCCAAGGCCAAAGATAAAGGAATCGAGATTATGTTCAGGGAGGCGGAAGCGGAACCGGAGGATAAGCCTATGACGAGAGTTCACGCCAACGTGAATCCAATGCTGATGTCCCATGCGATCGCCAACCTTGTGGACAATGCCATCAAATATTCAGGCAGTCCATCGCTAATCGAATTAAAGTTGGACCATACGCCAAGCGAGGTAGTTATAAGGATACGTGATCAAGGTATCGGTATCGCGGGCGATGAGCTGGAGAGAGTGCAGGAACGCTTTTACCGGGCGAAAAATGCAAGCACAGCGAGCGGTTCAGGTCTTGGACTTTCGATTTGCAAAGAGATTGTAGAGCGGTTTAATGGATATATCGACATGGAAAGTCAAATCGGGGAAGGAACGACCGTTACGATTGTGCTACCCCGTGCGTAAACACGCGCGAAAATAGTTAACGTTACAAGATTGATACAATTCTGTTATGAGACTAAAAAATGCTTTTTTTATAATCACTTCATAAGAAGAAATCACACATTTATGGAGGGGTCATGATGAAATTGATAAACAAAGCTACATCTGTTATCCTGCTGAGTATTTTACTAACGATGGCACTGACGGGCTGTCTGTCCAATGGTGCCAAGCCGCCAGAAGCGGCGCAGAACTCGGCTGAAAAAAACACGCCCGACGAACAGGCCAAAGGCGAAGGAGCATCCAATTCTACTGCGCCTGCTTCAGAAAATTCGGAAGGACAAAGTGCTGAAGCTATTAAGGAAGGTTCCATGGAGAAGGAAGGCAATGTGGTGCTGAAGGAGCTTGCTTTTGTCTATAATGAGCACACCATTGCGATTTCGGATACAGCGAATGAAGATCAGATGGAACAGATGCTGGGCAAACCGGATAACCTGAAATCTCATACGTACAGTGCTGGCGATGGAACAAACATGGATACGTTAATCGGTTTTACAGAAAAGGTTTATACGTATCCTGGTCTGGAGATTAAAACAATCAGTATACCGGAGGGGAAACAAGACTCCATCTTTCATATCGAAATTACAGATCCTAAGTACGCGACAGTGCGAAACATTAAAGCAGGAGATAGCCTGGATACACTCAAAAACGCCTACCCTGAGGGGAAACTGCTTGGTGATGGAGCCCCTAATGAGGAGGATGACTTCCGTTATGAGCCATCCAATTATGTGGATGTGATGTCGTTTCATATCAAGGATGCCAAGGTGGAGAGCATTCAGATCTACAGCCTTCTGGACTAATATTTAGTGATCGATGTTGGTAAGCATTCATACGATTCACCTTAAATACCTGCCCGGGAGGGGCAGGTATTTTCTCGTATTTTCTCGTTTATAGATCGTTTATAGAATGGTATCGAGCTGACAGGTTGTCTCTTAAATAACTTAGACATGGTACAATTTTGCCATACACAACTTTTATCCAAGTGATGAACATAAGATCCTTCAAAAAACAGTCGAGACATGGACAATGCATTATGCATTCATAAAGGTGATGTGATTAAAGAGTTAACGGAAATCCACGTTGTCTTCCGACGATGTCAAGGGACAACAAAATGGTCCGATTACCGGTTGATGAAGATCTAAACAGATCCGTATTTGTAGAGCTTACATTGAGATTAAAGAATTTGTACATACGGATAGCTTCTGCAGCCTATTCTTTTGGAATTATAAAATAAAGTATTTTCTTTGTGCTTAGGTTAAGATAAGTCCCCTGTTTAAGCACTAATGCTACCCGCGTACGTTCTTTAATTAGTAATTAGAAATGGAATATACTGATGAGGACGTACCCCAAGCGAAAGCGCGGGAGCGTCTTTTTATTGAACTAACGGGCAGGATACTTTAAGGTCATGCGAGGTGAACCGTATCACAAGTAGAGCGAATATTTAGCAATACCTTATTGTTGACAATAAATAAACGATCATTTATTATTGATTCATGAGATATAGAGATGATAACAAAGTCGAAGCAATATTTGACGCGACCGTACAGCTAATTAATGAAATCGGTTTCTCTGAAACGTCGATATCAAAAATTGCCAAAAGAGCGAATGTATCGGCAGCGACGATTTATATTTACCATGAGAACAAAGAGGATCTGCTCTACAAGACTTACTTGAAGATTAAAGGCAAGATGAGCGAGAAAATGTTTCAGGGAGTGGATCATACCCGAACAGTTTACGAACGATTTGAAGCTATCATCCGCAACTATGTTGATTTTATTCAATCGTACAAAGAATATTTTTTGTTTCTGGAGCAAATCATGAATTCGCCTTTGCCCCAGAAATGGTGCCTAGAGGATACGGCAAGTCAGTTTCAGCCGATCTTCGAGATGTTTGACGCTGGCATCCGACAAGGGATATTGAAGAAGGAGGATATTAACATGCTGGTTGTTTACTCCATCTTGCCAATAGCCGAATTGTTGAAAGCACATTTGAAGAACGGGAGCATATTGAATAGTAAACAATTAGATTCTGCCATCAAGATGAGTTGGGAAGCAATTAAGGCATGATCTATAATTCCCGAGTATAACAAAGTATTTTAGCGATGCCTGGCATCGCTTTTCTCTCCACTAATAATAAATGATCGTTCACTTATTAAGATGGAGAGAAGATTAAAGGAGGCAAAGAACAATGAAGTTTACCATCTTTGGAGCTAGCGGGGGTACGGGCTTACAGCTAATTGACCAAGCAATCAGCAAAGGACATACCGTAAAAGCCTTTGTACGTGCCGCAGATCGAATCCCGTTTACCCGGGAGGGATTAACAGTTGTAGAAGGCAATGTATTTAGTGAAGAGGATGTAGGATCGGCTGTTGAGGGGCAAGACGCGGTGTTTGTAGCTTTAGGAGCGACATCAAGAAGTCCTTCAGATCTATGCTTATGTGGGACTCGTTCCATTGTGAACGCGATGAGAAGGCATAAAGTAAAGAGACTTGTCGTTCTTACGGGATTTGGCACCAGCAGAGAAAGCAGGAATCAGCTCGGAATTGGGATGAGAATGATTGTAAAACTGGTTTCTTTAATAACGTTCCGAGAGTTTTACGATAAGGAAAGGCAGGATGGTATTGTGCGGAACAGTGGATTGGACTGGACTATCGTTCAGCCATCAAGGCTCACCAATGAGCCGGGCAAAGGGCGATATAAGCACGGTGCTTTTACTCCTTCCATGCTAGCTAAAATTTCTCGTGACGACGTGGCTAGATTCATGATCGATTCAGTCGAACATGCTCGTTACATCAAACAATCCTCGTTTATTCATGACTGACTGAAACAGCTTAGCATGTAGTAATGACCTAATTACATATAAAATATAAGCTTTCGGAGGAATAAATCATGAGACCAAACTGGACGCCTGACGATCTCCCAAACTTAATAGGAAAAACCGCTATCGTGACGGGAGGCAATAGCGGGGTAGGCTATTATACGGCATTAGAGCTAGCGAAGCACGGTGCCAAAGTGATCATTGGAAGCCGTGATCCTAGGCGCGGCGAAGAAGCAATCATAAAGATGAAACAAACGGCACCGAATATAGATGTAACAGTGGAACCATTAAACTTGGCTGATCTGAAGTCAGTTCGAAGCTTTGCCGACACGATCCAAGGGAAAGTGAAAGGAATAGACGTCCTTATAAACAACGCTGGGGTAATGGCCGTTTCCACTCGTGAACTGACGGCCGATGGTTTTGAAATGCACTTCGGAACCAATCATCTTGGACACTTCGCGTTGACGGGTCTGTTATTGCCGTTAATTGAAAAGAACCACGGTCGAATCGTTACAGTTAGCGCACAGTCAGCTCAAATGGGTGATATAAATTTTTCTGATTTAAAGATGGATAATAAATACAGACCAATGGCAGGATACAATCGCTCGAAACTTTCAAACCTACTGTTTGCCCGAGAATTAAATCGACGTGCGAAGAAGAAAGGTATCTCTTCTATAGCAGTACATCCTGGTACGAGTCCTACAGGAATCGGGAGAAACGTACCGAAGGGAACCAAAGCATTCGGACTGCTATTAATGAAAATATTCGGAACTCCTCCTGATCAATCATCTTGGCCATCACTTATTGCGGCGACGGATTCGACAATCACCGGAGATGTTTACGTAGGGCTAGGAATGAATCCT
Organism: Bacillus sp. FSL K6-6540; assembly: GCF_038007545.1. Classification (NCBI taxonomy): domain Bacteria; kingdom Bacillati; phylum Bacillota; class Bacilli; order Caryophanales; family Bacillaceae; genus Bacillus; species Bacillus sp. FSL K6-6540. The sequence continues at coordinate 3,635,929 of NZ_JBBOXH010000001.1, read as the reverse complement.
CTAAAGGCTAAGAAACCAAAGTTTGTAGATTTTCCCAAAAAGGCATTGGATGTGCAGCTTGCGGAAAAGCTTTGGTTACAATCCGAGAAGTTAACCGGAGTAGTTTATGACTTGTAAAAAACTACCGAAGATAGCTCCTTTTTTTCGCCGATAGACTGTTAAGATGAACCGTATCACATATGCCAGGGCATTACGCAAACGTAGAAACGATAGCTCAATGAAGACATATAGAGGCAGCCGGATTTTTGGTCGACAGCTTTTTCTGGGCTAACGGGCAGGGAATTCGTGTTGGGCGACAAAAACATAGTCCCATTGAAAGTCGCTATTTGTCGAAGGACACGAACATCGTTCCATTGGAAGTCGCTAATTTGGCGGCTTTTTTTGTGTTTTCTTATGTTTGAGAGGATAGGAGGTGATAAACATAGTAAAGCCGCAGAGGTGCAAGAGCACAACATACAATCAATCAAATTCGAGTCAACCTCGCACGGGGAAACGCCCATCGTGCTTTGGCGTTACTGTGGTCATTGCGACGCCAAGTTGAGGAAAAGGGCTTGGTGATGAACGGGGGCATTCGTATCTTCCTTGACGAAGGTTCGCCTGTCTACACTTTGCTGTTAGAAGTTAAGGTACAGAGCATAATGCCTAGTTATGTTGAAAAATTGTTAGCCGAGATTGAAACCGATCTACGTGACAGCGAAGGTGCATCCGAACGTCACAGCGGTCCGTATAACAACTCACTGATCGAACCACTTAGCGAGCGTGAATTAGAAGTTCTACACCTTATTGCCCATGGCCCATGGTCTTTCAAATCGTGTTGATAAACTTCAGGTCAAGTAGGCAGGCGGAACGAGGCTGTAGCACGCGTTCGTAAGCACCGTCTGTTGTAAACAGTTCCCCACAAATACAATACTTTAGTATCTATCTCGAACAGTGATGCGACCGATATACTTGGCTTAAGTTGTGGCCAAGGAGGTAACCCATTTGAAAGCGATGGTCTGCACTAAATACGGATCACCGGACGTTCTTGAACTGACAGAGGTTAACAAACCAGTTCCGATGGCGAACGAAGTACTGGTGAGGATTCGCGCAACGTCCGTAGCGGCAATGGATGTTCGAATTCGCAGCTCTGACTTTCCTCTATTGTTGTGGATCCCAATGCGATTTCTGCTCGGCTTCAGAAAAACCAAAATAACCATTTTAGGAGTAGAGTTGTCTGGAATCATTGAAGATGTAGGTAAAGACGTTAAACGATTCAAAAAGGGCGATGAGATTATGGCTTATCGAGGAATGAAATTCGGTACTTACGCCGAGTATACGTGTCTTCATGAAGACGGAATGGTAGTTATGAAACCCATAAATTCAACTTATGAAGAAGCAGCGGCCTTTGCCTTCGGTGGGCTTTCGGCCCTGTATTTCTTAAAAAAGTCGAACATTCAGAGTGGTCAAAGGGTTCTTATCTATGGAGCTTCTGGTGCAGTGGGCTCATCGGCAGTTCAGCTCGCTAAGCACTTTGGTACAGAGGTTACCGGTGTTACTAGCACTACAAATATAGACTTGGTGAAGTCGTTGGGAGCTGATCTGGTCGTTGATTACACCACAGAAAATTTCGTGAACAGAAATGAGCGATATGATGTTATCTTTGATGCCGTTGGGAAAATTTCAAAAGCGAGATCCTCTAAAGTCTTAGCTCCTAATGGAACCTATGTGTCCGTGGATGGTCAGGGCATAGCGAAAGTAAGCACCAAGGATTTGCACTTCCTCAAAGAGCTTATGGAAAAGGGAAAATTGAAATCAGTTATCGACAGATGTTACCCGTTGGAGCAGATCCCCGAGGCTCACAGATACGCAGAAACAGGACGCAAAAAGGGAAATGTGGCCATTACAGTAGGCGAGTGTCGGGTGACATAAACATAGTAACATTAGAAGCCGCATAATCAGCGGCTTTTTATACACCATTTATTAAACTAACGGGCAGGATTACGTAACACCAGTATGGAATATAAATGGACTTGATAACGGATTAAGGACTTTAAATTTGATGAGAAAAGGAGGATGAATATGGGGAGCTACGATAGTGATGCTGAGCAATATAACGGTATGGTGAACTCGGGAGGGCCAGAAGGTTCCTACAGATATATTTTACAACAACTAAAGAATCTATCTGTTCTGGCCGACCTAAGAATTTGTGACATCGGTTGTGGTCAGGGTGAATTAGCCTACCGTTTATCCGAGCTTGGAGCAAAAGTAACTGGAGTCGATTTGAGTGAAAATCTTTTAGTGTACGCCCGAAACCTTAATAGCGTTACCCCTCGTTTCCCGTCCTCACTGCCTAAGCCGCCCGTCGCATCGACAGAGTGCACCCCTTAGAATAGACATTGGAAAACCCCATGGGTAATCCGATGCATGCTAAAGCGTGTATTTTTATGCCAAGAAGCAGATTTGGCTTACGCTCGAAACCATCGGAAGGCTTCTTTATATTTCTTTTGCATATTCCGTATTTTCAAATGCCATCGTAAGACGCGGCAAAGGTATGCCTAACTTTTTTGCTTCTCTCACAACTTCAATTACCGCAAAACCTGCTTTACTATTGTTGTATTCGACGAAAAGTCGCGGTAAGCTGCTCTTTGCAAAAATAACCTTGTTAAAAAGCGGGCCGAGAAGTGCCGGTGGAATCTTGGTCAGCAGTAGAGTAATCGCGTCCATCTTTGCGCCTCTTGCTTTAAGTATGGGCATCATTTCCCTCATATGCTTACCAACATTTGCGAAGGAGTCACTATGATTCATAAGTGCTGGAAAGCTTCCGCGTTTTAACACCTCGGCCTCCATCGCCGCATTCATGGCAAAGTGATTCCATAGCCAGCTTTGCATATCCTTGATCCAACTGATTTTAAAATGGGCACTTTCAAATAGTTCTTTGATCTGGTTGTTCATCTGTTCCGTGCCTGCCCGTGGTTTCTCCAGAAATATCATTTTCAAAAAGCCGCCTCTAAGCTTATTGTCCGTGATGCCGCCCCCTGCTGCTGGAAATCCAAAGACCACCTTGTTCATAGACAATGGCGAGATCGCTGATTTTAAGTCTTGCCAAAGATTATTGAAGATGAGGATTGGGGTGTTCCCGGCGGCAGTCGATAGGAGCTGTGCTGCTGATGGAAGTTGCTCCGTGTTGACACTCGCAATAATGAGATCGTAATTTGACCCTATCTCCTCATGCAGTGTGACGTTCCAGTTTTCTTTTATGAGCTGTTTCCCTCTTCGTGCGTCCCACATTTCAAGCGCGATATGGCTTCCGAAGGTTTCTTTTCTCCCTTTTCTAACGTAAAACTCAACGGTATGCCCTGCCTTTTCGAGCGCCCAAGCATATTGGGTCGATATTACGCCTCTACCGAAGAATAAAATTTTCATGTTAGCCTCCCTATAATAGTTGATAATCTTTGTTTATGATCCAACAACGTGTTGTATAATGTTATTGTATAGAGTCACTATACGGTCATCAACCATCAGATTTTTAATATCTGTCGCATAATCGATTGAACAGAAAATGGAGGCAAATCATGAAAAAGCAACCTGAAATTACGGACAAAACAAGGCAAACCTTTATCAATGTATTCTGTGATTTATATAGCCAAAAACCAATTGAAAAAATATCTATTCAAGAGATTGCTAACAAGTCAGGATATAATCGCAGTACATTTTATCAATACTTTACAGATATCTATGCGTTGTTGGACTATGTTGAAGAGAGTGTCTTGAAATCCATTCACGAGGAAATGGCAAGCAGGGAACTTTCTACGCATACTTTCCAAGATGCGCTTCAATGCTTGGAAAATACCGAAGAAATTTCAGTCTTGAAAGCCCTCTTGGGCGACTATGGTTCTGTTCATTTTGTTGAACGCCTGAAAAGAGAAATTCCCTTTGAAAGATTGATTGCAGACTTCCCAACAAATGATGTCTTAGCGCCATACCTGGTTGAGTTTTACATATCAACATTACTATCTTTGTTTCGCCTTTGGATACGCAACGGCAAAGATTTATCGTCGGAAGAATTGGTCAAGCTGATCGATAGCCTATTTGCAAATGGGATAAAACCGTATTATATCTTTGGCACGGTCAATGAAGGGTAAACGCGGATCAAAATGGTATTCTATACTCTATACACATGTGGCAGTCAAAGGTGAGGTTTATGTTATGCCAAGTTTTTTCATAGACTGCGAAGCACGATTTTTATCGGGTGGCCTTCTCCTTCAGCACAAGAAAACAGAAGAAGTTATGAGTTCACTGATTCATGGGAACGAAGAGAACATGTCCTATCGAGAGGTGGCTAGGCGACTGGGGATTCGGAATAAGACACAAGTTGAGGTATGGGTGAAATGGCAGCAAGAAGGTAGAGCTATAGAGCAAGAAGCCTTTCATAAAGGACGTCCCAAGACAAAGCTTACCCGTCTTGAAGAAGAAATAGCCTTAAAGGCTGAGATCGCATACCTAAAAAAGCTGTATCCAAATCAACACGGGGAGTGACGAGCAAAGCCATTCGTTGCCAGATCATCGAAGAATTGAGACAGGAATATCCGTCTAAAGTGGCTTTTGCAGCTAGCGGACGTTTTGAAAAAAATTGGATATTTTCACAACAAATATGCGAATGTTTCCGTCTAAATAGACGACTATAATGATTGGGATATGTGTCAGAGATCATATCAAATACGAAAGTAGGGAGCGGTCTTTAATGAAAAAAACAGTACGAGCATTAATCTTATTAGGAGTAATTACGGGATGTGGCACCCCGTCCTCAGATGCTCCTTCAGCAACAAATATTAACAGTGTAACGGAGCAGCCTACTGCCAATGCAGTAGCACCTGAAACAAAGCAGTTCCAGTTGAAGTATACAACGTCTTTAACTGCCGAACCACTAACTAAAGTCACTCCAGTAGAACTATCTAAACAATTGAAGAGCCAAGAGGTTGATGATTCCAAGGTTTTAACTTATAAAAAGAATGATGATGTAGAGAAAATTTATGCTGTACTTCATTCCAAAGACGGAACCTATGATATAGGACAGATCGGGTATGAAGGGGCTAGCGACTATTCGACAAGTACAGTTGATGTTTTGGGCCAATCTTACGTTAAAGTGACCGGCTCTGTTGGAGCTAACGCACCTATTTCCAATTATTTGTCGCTCAGTACTTCCCCCCAGGTGCTGTGTATAGAAGCACATACTGTGGAGGTTGATGTAGATCAGGACGGGATTAAGGAAATCGTTGCTACTGCAGGTACAGCAGCGGAAACATCTATCTATAAAATAGAGAATGATTCCCTGGTAAGCGTAAATCTTAATGAAGTCATGAATGCCGCTGTAGTGATGTATGACCAGGAATACAACACTTTTAAAGCAGAAGTGACCAAAGGCGAGATCTCACAATGGAAAATTGAAGCTAACCTGCTAGTGCCTTTACTATGATTTTAAGTGAATTTTGAAGAAAGGGTGCTGCCAATGGAAATCCTGCCTATCAAAAAATGGTTGAGGAAGGGCACTTGGCGCACTATGAGCGTGAGATTGAGTTTCTAAATGATAATTTTGAAGACTGGATGTAGAACTGATCAATAGATGAGTTTCTTGGATAGCAAACAAGAATTCAAAAGGAGGATATTGCAGTTCCTGCCATTAGTTAGTCAAAGGGGTATTAAGACTAAAATAATGAGCAATGTGACAATAATGTAATACTAAATTGAATATTGTTATGTTATTCGATGGGAATACATAGATGTCCCCCTTATACTGGAAATTATTAAACAAGGTGTAGTTTATTGCCACCAACCAAATTTCCAAAAGGGGGTATCCACAGATGACTGAGGTAATTAAAGCAATAATACTTGGCATAATAGAGGGGTTAACAGAATTTTTACCAGTATCGTCTACTGGACATCTGATTTTAGCAGGCAATTTGCTTAACTTTGAGGGAGACGCTGCAATAACTTTTAAAATCGTTATTCAATTGGGTGCGGTGATGGCAGTTCTAATACTTTATTGGAAAAGATATTTGGAGATTGGTGCTAATCTGATTAGATTGGATTTTTCCCAAAGTAAAGGCTTAAATGTAGTTCATATGATTTTGGCTATGTTACCAGCATTAATTATATATCTTCTCTTCAAGGACACAATAAAAAGCCAATTATTCGGCCCAACCCCCGTCTTGATCGGTCTAGTTGCAGGTGGCTTGTTGATGATCATCGCTGCACGTAGTAGGAGAACTGAAACCGCTGATACGATGGATGGGATAAATTATAAACAAGCTTTCGGGATTGGACTGTTCCAATGTTTGGCTTTGTGGCCGGGATTTTCGAGATCGGGTTCAACGATTTCAGGTGGTCTTTTACTTGGTACTAGCCAAAAAGCCGCCGCAGATTTTACGTTCCTTATTTCCGTGCCTGTTATGTTTGGTGCAAGCTTGTTGGATTTGTACGATAGTCGCGATTTGCTGAATTCTGAGGATTTCTTTCTAATGATAATTGGCTTTACGACATCCTTTCTTGTGGCAATGATTGCAGTAGCGACGTTCATCAAACTGATTAAGCGACTTCGATTGGAATGGTTTGCTCTATACCGTTTTGTCTTAGCAGCGCTCTTCTATTTAATCGTCATACAGTAACCAGTTTTGTATTTGATTATTCAAGCAATCTACCACAAGGGAAACGTTAGTTTAATTGTGGGCATGGGGAAGAAGGATAAGATGAAACTTAGAGGGACACTTACGGAGCAAGCATATCGAAATTAGCAAATAAGTACCCAGATAAATACCAAGAAGGAAAGGAATCTTTTGTTAATGAGTTAGTAGAGATGGTTAGTAAGAGAAATGAGAGGATTATACATGTGGGGGAATATGGAACCGGGGTATTATATCACCCTACAGAATTACTTTTGAATTATTTACACCAATGGTTTAGCCATTGCCGAAAAAGAGGCAAGCAAACAAACATAGGTGTCGAAGGACAAGAACATGGTCCTATTGAAAGTCGCTAAAATAGCGGCTTTTTTGTTTTATCGGCACAAATTCTTGCCCCGATTCGAGGACAAGAACTTGTACCGATTGCCATAAAGGACAAGAACATAGCCTCATTACCGATTAGATAAGTATCTAACTATGTTTCCATGCAAGCAGTTTAGTTGAAGATTAGTCACGGAGAACCATACCATACGCGCCGGCAAAAAATAGGGGGTGTGGATAGACTTAAATACCCTTTTGGATTACCCCGATTCCTCTTGTGAGCCTTGCAGATTAAGCGTACGCAAGTTCGACATCAGGAAGGGCAGCACATGCTCGATGAATTGTTCCGCCGGCTCTTCCTGCCGTTGACTCCACTTCACAACCACCCCATAAATTGACCAACTGATCATCGTCGCGACCCATTCCATTCTTCGCTGCTCTTCCGCCGGGAGGTCTTTGACATGCGCCATGCAAGAGATGATGACATTGTACAGTTGTTGCTTGGCATTGTCCTCCATCGCCCGCGAAAGGGTTCGCCGAGCATTTAGCAGCTTCGTCGTTTCAATCTGCCACTCACAGACTGCCAGCATTAGATTGCGCAACAGCTCTGTACCCTGCATTTGCGTACCGGGAGGAATCTGTGTTGATAGAATTTCCGTAAATGCGCTGGTCATGGTTAACTCAAGCAATTCATATTTATCTTGATAATGGTTATAAAAGGTGGCTCGGTTCAGTTCAGCACGATCCATAATATCCTGAATCGAGAGGTTTTCGAAGTCCATTTCTACAAGCAAATCCGTAAATGCTTTCTGAATATATTTCCTCGTTCGCTTTGCGCGAGGATCATTCGGGTTCACTAAACCCATCCCACACCATCTCCTTGTATCGTGATCCGTAGTCGGGAAGAATACAATTTGGATCTATTGTTGTCTACACAACAGATCTGCTCTTTTGCTGATTGATTCGCATTGGAGATTACTATTAATATGGTAATTGACAACTGTTGACTAGTCAACATTTATAGCTTAATTCATATGTGGGAGAGTGGGAAGGTGAAGGACTTATTCGTAGCAGGAGGTACTTCCGGGATGGGCAAAGGGCTCGCCATTTATTATTTACGCCAGGGCAGCAGAGTGACGGTGACAGGCAGCAACCGTCTCCGGGGTAAGGAATTTCTAGACGAGGCTGCACGACTTGGCGCCGCAGACCGGGCATTCTTTATTCAAGCTGATCTATTATCATTGTCTGAGAACCGCCGCGTCATTCAAGAAGTTCAACAACACCATATGTCGCTTGACGGACTGGTGCTTACAGCGATGCAACAATTTCCTAAACGGAAATTGACTCCAGATGGTTTTGAAAGCACTTTTGCGCTCTATTATGTCAGCCGATTTATTCTGAGTTATGGTTTAACGGAATTGTTGGAGAGGGGGACCAATCCGGTCATTGTAAGCATCGGAGGCACTGGAATGACGAAGGGATTCGTTCACTACGATGACCTTACACTTCAACAGGGGTATGGTCTGTTGAAGGCGACTCTGCAGGGAGGACGGGCGAATGATTTGCTGGGGGTTGCGTATGCTGAGAACCACAAGAACGGGAAGACGCGTTTCATACTTAACCATCCCGGATATACCCATAGCGGTACGAATCATTTGGCCCAGCCTTTCAAGGGAATATTGCGCGTAATGGGCAAGCTCTTCGCACAGCCGGTGGAGAGGAGTATTCAACCGATCATTAAGCTGATGGATAATCCTCCATCCCAGCCCCTCATCGCCTGGGACCGAACCAAGCCCGTTGATCTCGATCTCCCGACGCTTAGCAAGAAGGACGCACTAAAATTATATCAGTTGACCAAGCATATTCTTTAACATTTGGCCGAAATTGATGTTGGATAGGCCGCTATTGATATCTATATGAAATACAAAGAATGAATGATGAATTGACAGGTGAATAATTTCAACAGTCAGACCTTACATATTTAGATCTGACTGTTTTTTTTTCTGTGTAAAGTGAACAGCCGAAAAAGGTACTAATCCGAATGTCGAAGGACAAGAACATAGTCCGATTACCGATTAGATAAATTTCTTATCATTTTGCAATTATAGGATGGAATAATGATAGGCTTGTAAACTCGCTCTACCTAATTTACGGGTATTTTCTATCCTTATGTTAACTAAGGTTTCCTTCATGAAACTTAGTCACTTCATTGAAATTGACATACCCAAAAGTGCGTACTTCTCAAGTATGTCAATTGAATTTATACTGAGTCAGAAATAACGAAAGGGGGAGATTAATTGGAATATCGGATCAAAATAGAGGATAGCAGCCTGCGACTTGGGACGCGAATTGATATCGAGACTACGACGTTTCGTTCTGTAGACTCTCAAGAGAAATCGCATTGGGAACTCCCTGCTGGAGTGTACCGCGCAAAAGATATCGTCCGCGAAATAAGTGCATTACTCGAGGCGGTTTGCTTACAGCTTGGGGACTCTGCAGCCGCTGAGTCGCTCTTAAGGAATCTCCAATCCAGCTTAGGAGTTTCCGGAAGAGAAGCCGTGCTGCCGTTGGCCTTAATCGCCTCGGGAGATGAAACGAAACGCCCGTTCCTCGATCAGGCGCAACAAATCGGAAACACGTTGTCTAGCTGGGCTCGAGAATATTATTTAGAGAAGTCGGCTTGGCTGATGTACGGAGAAAAATCCTTACTCCAGCTTGTTCATAGAAGCCAGTGTGACAATCATCGGTGGACGCCAGAGGTGGTAAGCATTTTAATGGGGCCTAAGGGTAGCCCCGAAATCATGCAGTTGTTTAATGAGTATCTGCACCAACTGATCCTCCTGAGAGATGCGTTGATGCCTTTTGAGAACTGGGAGGAAGTTCCTATTATGATCGTGGAGGGGGATCAAGCGAAGGGACTTCGATTTATCGAGCCGGCGCGGAATCGCTTTCTCACAGAACTGATGGTCAAACGAATGCCACACAAAGAGGTTGTACGCTTCGCGCAAAGTTTCCTAAGCCCTGAACTCTCCATGGTTGGATACGGATTTCAATACCGTCTCGGGATGGTGCTGCCTGCGGCAATCGGAAAACCGATTACCGCCACAAAAAGCTTACTTTGCTGGCATCCCGCTCATCTATTGCCGTATGAGAAGGCCGGGGGGACAGACTCCTTTGTCATCGATTATGCTGAGGGAGATTACTACGCAGTCACCCGCAGTTGGATCGGTTCCCGTACATCAGAGCAACAGAATAACAATGAAGTGAGTTTCGAAAACGAAATAGATATCGTACCCGAAGCAAATGAACAAGGCCGGGTTATATTAAATCTGAGATTGTCGGATGGGAATTACGAGTATTGTGTGGATGTTGGGCAGGCTATGCGAGGACACCGATATATGTATCGTCCTGAGCAAATCCACGTATCCGCGGAAAGTACAGCCTGGCCGGCCCGTTCCGCATGGATCGAACACTCTGCTTCGGATATATTGGGGGTGACAGGACTCGCGGCCTTTGATGATGACGGCGTTCACTACATTTCGGTTGGAGGCAATCCGCTCGTGGTGTGGGCACTGCTTGGCAAACTGTTTCCGCTAAATGTGGTTGTAATCATTGACGAACAAGCCGATGAGGTGGAGGCGCCGCATCTGGCAGGTAGTAAATTAAGAGGGTTAATTCTGTTGAATGGAAGCTATTCTCGTCAAGTTGTTACCCGTTAACCTCATGCTCTTGTATTGCGGATGGCAGTTCGTCGTCCGGAAATAACCGCATATAATCTGTCCCAAAGTCCCGAAGCTGGATTAATATAACCATGAGCGCCTCTCCCAATTGGGTTAGCGAATATTCGACCTTTGGCGGAACTACCGCATACACTTTCCGGGCGATTAATCCGTCGTTTTCCAAGTCTCTTAACTGCACCGTCAGCATTTTTTGCGTAGCTCCGGGCATCAACTTCTGAAGTTCGTTGAACCGGTAGGTTTGTTTCGATAAATGACTTAAAATCAAAGGCTTCCATTTCCCACTTATTAATCCGAGCGTGATTTCGGAGGTACAAAGAAAAACGCTATTGCGGTATTCGATCATATTCAATACCCCTCTTTTTTTGTTATTATAATCGACTAATCATCCCTGTTTAATATGAATATTATCAAACCGAGCCCATCGTTTCAAGTATGAAACCCATGCTCAAAAGGAGTAACCAGATATGTTGACCATTAAAAAGTTGCCGTTCTGCCGCTTGTGCTGGTGATATTGATCCTTATTTCAGCTTGCTCGGGACGGAATGAAGTCTCCGATCAAATCACCGAATCGGCAAGCCGTTCTTCGAACGGTGAAACGGTAGACGGGCAGGCTGTCTACCCAATCCAAAATGGGGCCGAACTGACGTACTGGCTGCAAAGCCAGACGACGCTCAAACCGAGCGTTAACGATATTCCTTTTTATCAGGAATGGCAGAAACGGATCGGGGTACCGATTCGGTTTTCTGAGGTGTCTGCAACACAGGCAAAGGAATCGTTCAGCGTAATGCTTGCTTCAGGAAATTTACCCGACATTATCGAATATAATTGGCTGGATGGTGTATCAGGTGGGCCTGAAAAGGCATTGAAAGACGGATATATTTTAAGACTGAACGAACTCATCGACCGGCATGCGCCGAACTTGAAAAAGTATTTACAGGAGCATCCCGATATCGACAAATTGGTGAAAACGGACAACGGAGACTATTATGCATTTCCGTTTCTTAAAGAAGGCGGCATGACCACACAGTGGGCAGGTCCGGTGCTGCGCAAGGATTGGCTTCAGGAACTAAAATTGGAAGTCCCCACAACGATCGATGAATGGCACCAAGTGTTGATCGCGTTCAAGGAGCGAAAAGGCGTACGTGCACCATTGACTTTCAGCAGCCAAACCCATGCGCTGCAAGGTTTTCTGGATGGAGCTTTTATCGGGGCGTTCGGCGTCATCCGCGATTTTTATCACGAAGACGGGAAAGTGTTGTATGGTCCGCTGCAGCCTGGATATATACAGTTTTTGAAAACAATGAATCAATGGTACGAAGAAGGATTGCTCGACCCGAACTTTACGCAGAACGACCGAAAAACGCAGGATGCGAATCTGATGACAGGGGCTTCGGGAGCAACCGTCTCCTCGGGTGCCAATATCGACAAATGGGAGGCCGCTCTTAGGGATGGAGATCCGCGAGCGACTTTCGTGTTCGCGCCTTATCCCGTGCTGCAAAAAGGGGAGACCCCGAAATTTGGACAGGAAGCGTGGTTGTACGGGGCGGAAGCGTCTGCTGCGATATCCGCCAGCAGCAAGCATCCAGAGCTTGCCGTTCAAGTGCTTGATTACGCCTACGGAGAAGAGGGCTACCTGCTTTTCAATTATGGAATCGAAGGACAGTCATTCAACTGGAAAGGCGGCAAACCGGAGCTGACAGAATTAATCACGAGTAACCCGGACAATCTGTCCTACCTAGAAGCTTCACCTTCTCGGCAAGTGGTTCGTATCAAGTAGTTGAAAGGCGCCGTTTCCTATCAATTGCGTAATCATTAATGCGATCTCTCCGGGTGATTGTCGTCTATCTGTATCAATCCAGTGCTGAAGGATGCTTAAATTCGCCGATGCGATACTAGCAATGAGAAAATCGAAGGGCAGTAAAGAATTTGATACTTTAGGATGTTCAGAATTCAGTATGTTGGATAAATGTTGCTTTATTAAATAATCCTTAATTCGAATCCTGTAGGATGGATCGCCTTGAGGTCCGAGAATAACTCGGAAAAAATCCGCATTTTCCCCACAATACTCAACCACATCCACTAATGAGGGGTAAGGCGCTTTGTTATTTGCAAAATGCAGGTAGTCGAATGGATCTAGTTTGTCTATACGTTCTCTCAAACCTTCCCATACTTCTTCCTTTACTTTTTGGAGCATATCCATGGAATCCGTATAGTGTAGATAAAAGGTGCCACGATTTACGTCTGCTTTCTTGGTAATATCACTGACCGTAACACGTCCAGCCCCCTTTTCCTCAATTACTTCAAGTAAAGCTTTTTGCAATAGCCGTCTTGTCTTCAGTTTTCTCCGATCCATCTTCATCCCGTGCAAGTCCTCCAATATTTTTTAGTGAGTAATCGACAGATTTATCTTTATTTATTCATTAGTGTACATATCCCGGCTTATCTAATGATTGAGTTTTCCTCGACTCTTCCATACTATATAACTTGTAAATCATGATAATCAACATACGTGTTGAATAAAATCGGAAGGATAGTGGATTTATGAGTGACTTAAAACAACAGCGCATCGTTATGGTGACAGGAGCAAACTCCGGACTGGGCAAAGCGACGGCAATTTCTTTAGCAAAGCAAAATGCTAGAGTTGTTATGGTCTGTAGAGATCCACATCGTGGAGAACTTGCAAAAGAGGAAATCGTGAAAGAAAGCGGCAATCCGAAGATCGATTTGTTGATTTGTGACTTCTCCGCACTGTCCAACGTTAGAAGATTAGCGATTGAATACAGTAATAACTATGATCGTCTGGATGTATTAATCAATAATGCGGGCATTATAACGCGAGAGCGGCAGCTCACTCTGGACGGCTACGAAATGCAATTTGGCGTCAACCACCTCGCTCCCTTTTTATTAACCAACCTGTTATTAGAACAGCTTAAGATGAGTAAGGCGGGGCGAATCGTAACAGTCTCTTCTCTTGGACATTTTTATGGAAAGATTCACTTTGACAACTTACACTTCTCTAAGCGTTATCGCTATTTTAAGGCCTATGCGCAGACAAAACTTGCTAACATCTTGTTCACCTATGAGCTTGCCCGGCGTTTGGAGGGAACGGGGGTAACTGCAAATTGTCTTAATCCTGGAGAAGCAAAGACCAATATCAGCGTTTATACAGAAGGGGGATTTGCACAATTTCTAACTTCGCTGTTCACCCCGTTCCTAAAAACCCCCGATAAGCATGCGGATACTTCAGTTTATCTAGCAATGTCTCATGAAGTGGAAGGGGTTACCGGTAAATATTTCAGTAACCGAAAAACAGTTAAATCCAAGTCAACCACCTATGATCGAAAATTGGCCGCTCGTCTTTGGGAAGTAAGTGCCGAAATGGTGAATCTGTCGAGTTCTTTAAAATAGGGTACCGGACAACAACGGAACCTCGCGTGTGCTTCAGTGGCGTTTTCACGGAAGATTATACGGTTGTTACGACGGATAACATTAGTTCAATCATGAGTTCAATATTATCGTCAAAGGAGCCGGCCAAAGCGATGAGGGCCATCCATTGACAAAAGGATGGCCTTAAACCTGCCGTTGCAGACAGCACGGTGAACCGTACCATAAGTGACGGCGAAAAACTGGAGTACGAACCTAAGGAGTGTTGAAAATCTTGTAGTAAATAAGGGTACTAGTATTGGTTGGAGTGCAGAAGATCTAGAAGCTGATTGAAGCCTCATTCGGTTCAGTAATAGCCGAGGTTATCAGTTATCTTGAGGATAATCAACATAGAGCAGGGAAGAGAAGTCAAGAAACGGACAAAGAACATGAGCCGTTTACCGATTAAAAAAATATCTAACTAAGCTTCCATGCAAATTCATTATGCTAACAGATAACAATTGTCCTTTACTACGTTAACGGGCAGTAATCTTTGACAAGGATTTTGACTATTAACAATTGAACTACTTATAAAAAAATAATAAATGGTGGTGATATAAATGTAAGCGATGGGTTAGCTGTAATCGAGCAGGGAGAGCATTATCTAGAGGTAGATGAGTTATATGTTCGCCCTGAAAATCGGAGCGATAATATAGGTCAGGTAATGGTAGATAAGCTTCTTGAGGCCGCAGAAGGTAATGGCATAACTCGGTCTGTTGTATATTCTGCGACTAAGCAGTGGCATAAAATAATTGGTTTTAACGAGAAACATGGTTTAAAATGTGGTTTGTTCAAATGTACCGTTAAGAGCATTAGATTAAACTAACGGGAAACGATAGTTGAAATGTCCCAGCAACTTAATCAGCACCTCAAGGGGAATTTCATACATTGACTTTGGATTATCGGGATTTGGATATTACGCGTACGCAGATAATAACGGGAAGTTTGTGTCAATAATAAGGAAAAAAATCTGTCGGTGGACAAGAACATATTCCCAATGAAAGTCGCAGTTTAAGCGGCTTTTTTGTTTTATCGGTACAAGTTCTTGTCCCAAACCAAGGACAAGAACTTATACCGATTACCAGAATGGACAATAACATGTTCTCATTTACAATTAGGTATATATCTAATTAGAATTCTGCTTAGCCGATTCTCACGATCAGCTGCCGCTTACTGTTGAGGTAACGAATGATAATTTACAACTGTCAGATAACTAGGACTCATGCAACTGCCCTGTCTCCTTGTGCCGCCAATTCATGAATACCACTGACAATGCAATTAACGTGAGGATCATCCCAAGCACTCGGAATCCTTCGAAGGTGAAATTATCTCCCATTACAATGCTAATCAGTAAAGAAGAGAGAATGGTTCCCAGGTATCTTGAGGTATTGAATATTCCAGATGCTACATCAATAATTTCTTTTGGTGAACTTTTGAATAAGGCCGCATGCATAGCGACACTGTTCAACCCGTTACTAATACCGAATGCAGCTAAAGCCAGACACACACTGATAACTGGTGAAGTCTGATCCAGTGTCACGATCCACACGGACCCAAATGTTATCAGCATTCCGGACATAAGCAATGCTGGTCGAGGTCCTGATTTATTGATCCATCGTCCTGCTATTGGAGAAGCAATGAGCGAACACAAGCCTAAGCTTAGCATGAGCATCCCTGTATGAAACTCGCTGACATGACGTACGATTTGCAAGTAGGACGGAAGCCCGAAAAAGAGAGAGTAAAAAAGTAAGTTAACGACCATGAATTCGACATTGATCCAAGTCATTGCTGGATATTTAGCGAATGTCCGTAAAGGAATAAAGGGTGCCTTCGCTTTTAACTCATGTTGCACGAAAGCTCCCAGTCCAACCAAGCCAATCAGTCCGACAATAACGTTATTAAATGAAATTTGACCAGATGATTTTGCGGACAATAATCCAACGAGCAGAGCAACGAGACCCACGGTGAATAGCAGAACTCCTGATGCATCAATCAAATCAAACCATTTGCGAAAGGACATGTTGCGAGCAACAGATGTCGTAGACGGATCATCCTTAGGAATATGCTTCCAAGCTAACAAAAAGCTTGTTACCACGAAAGGAATATTAACCAAAAAGATAGCAGGCCAGCCCCACCAGTGAATGATGACCCCGCCAATAAAGGGGCCAATCGCTGCCGCTATGGAACTTCTACAACTGAAATATTTTCTCGAGGTAGCTCGTTTGGAACATATGACCGAAGCAGCACGAAGTCTGCATGTTACTCAATCGTCACTAAGCAAAACGATTAGTCGCTTGGAGGAGGATTTGGGAGTCCCGTTATTCGATCGTGTAAGGAGGAAACTGCGATTGAATGAGTTTGGAAGCAGATTCTATTTCCGTGCAGAAAGGGCGTTGTTTGAATTGGAACAGGGGAAGCAGGAGATTAGCGATTTGTCCAGCCCAGAACATGGCACACTCGAATTGGCGGTGACCACCGCAAGCACATTGCCTCAGATCCTTCGAGAGTTTCGGAACAAGCGTCCCGATATCCAATTTCATGTGCAAATGCTCACCATGCAGGAAATGGTTACGCTTCTTCATAGAGGAGAGGTTGATTTTTGCTTGTCCTCACCTCCTATAAAAGGGGAAGACATTGAATGTCAAATCATGTTCATCGACCCGATTCTTGTAGCTGTTCCCACAGGGCATCGGCTTGCTAACCGAAACAGCATATCTTTGACTGAGCTAAGGGATGAATGTTTTGTTGGTGTAAAAAGAGGCTACGGTACTCGTGATCTGGTGGATTCTATATGCAAATCGGTTGGATTTGTACCTACATATGTGTATAAGGGTGACGAACCTGCTAGGCTAAGTTCTCTAGTAGAAGCGGGAATTGGCATAGCCTTTATACCAAGTACGGCAAGGTATTCTGGGGAACATATCAAATATCTCAAAGTAGAGAATCATGATTTGGTACGGGAGATCGCTTTGTTATGGCACAGGAATCGGTACATTTCGCGGGCTGCTCTCGAATTCCGTGAGGTAGTTGTAGAATATTTCGGGACGATATCCAAACATACCCTTTAATTATCCTTCATAAAACCCAGAGAAGCAGTTCATCATCATGATCGTCTGCTTTTGTTGAACTAGCGGGCAGGTTAGATTAACAAAGAATGCCCAGTAAATTAAATCTTGCTCAGCTTTAATTTATCATAAATAAACCAAGACAGAGACCATTAAAATTTTGGAAAAAAACAAAATTAGCTAATCATGTCGGGGGACAAGACATGGTCCCATAGAAAGTCGCTAAAATAGCGGCTTTTTTGTTTTATCGGTACAAGTTCTTGTCCCGAATCGAGGGCGAGAACTTGTATCGATTATCGATTAGACAAGTATATAACTATGTTTCCATGCAATTTCATAATGTTTCAAAGGCTAGCTCGAGATAGCAGAGGAGGGGCTTTAAAAAAACATGTTCCAAGCTGGGAATATTTCTGTGAGATAAAGGAATCCAGTTTTCCAAAATGCGCATTTAATATAAAAAAACAGCTGATCATACGTGTATTGAATATTATCAGTACATGAATCCGCATAAAAAAGAACTATATGATCGTCCGAATGATACTATAAAAAAACGAAAAAAAGTAAGAAGTATGAAGAGCTACCCTACCACTAAATTTGCAATGAAGGCCCCTCCTCCAGATGGTGCAGAGCGGAGTTGGCTCCTGCATTCTGCCGAAAATGCTGCTGGACAATCTTCACAATTCAGACATCAAAGTTTTGGAACTGAGGCATCCTACGCCATCTCAGGACTTTTGTCTAATTTACCGCAACGACAGATATGTCGGATACGCCATGCGCACGTTCATCAAGACTTTGAGAGCCTACATCGAGACCGCTATCAATGATTCGAAGTCCTAATGCAGCGTAGGGTTTGACCTGATCCAGCCAACGATTAATAGCACACCTGAGGTAATCGAAAGCCCTTATTATGTAGATAATATCTTTAGGTTAAAGCCTCCATTTATTAAATCAATTATTGAATTGGCAAAATCAGAAATTTAGCTTATGGAGACGTTAACTCAATGAAGACAAAGGCAGTAGACAAACTTAAGCTAACGGGCAGTTTAGTTGAATAAAATAATATTTGATGACTAATAAGGTCCAGATATTTTCGGTATAGGGGATTGCGATTAAAGGAATTGAATAGCTGTTTCAGAGCATTTATCAATCCTACCGTGAAGCAAAACTTATCACCGCTGATTTTTGCGATATTTACATGGATAGAGATATCAAGTAATATATAAAATGACTGACCGGGTCAGTACTATGAAGAAGGGGGATTACATTGAAAAATCAAATCCATAATAGTCTATATCAAAAAGGAATTAACTATGATGCGGGAACCAACTTTAATCCCGGTTCTCTTACACGCAAAATTTGGCGCAAAGATTTATTGGAGCAAGAAATTCGAATCATCAGCGAGCAGTTGCATTGCAATTCGATTCAAATTTACGGTACAGATATTAACAGATTGATGGAGAGTGCAATAGTTGCCTTACAAAATGGTCTTCACGTCTGGCTTCAACCACGCTTAGTTGAAGGCAACCAAGAAGAAACACTGGCACATTTATCGATGGTTGCACAAGCAGCTGAGGAACTTCGGAAGCAATACCAGTACATTGACCTAAATATAGGCTGTGAACTTTCTATCTTTTCTTCCGGTATTATGCCGGGAAGTAATTTTGAACAAAGAGCCTCAAAATTGTTCAGTAAATGGTGGTTGTTGCCCTGGTATAACAAAAAATTGAACGATTATCTTAGAAAAGCGTGCGCAACTGCCAGAGCAAGCTTTAATGGGAAGCTTAGCTATGCAGCGGCTCTTTGGGAACAGGTTGACTGGAAAGAGTTCGATATCGTTGGTTTGAATCTCTATAAGATGTCCTATAACGAATCTAAATACGTGAAGAATTTACGGAAGTTCCATCGTTACAATAAGCCCGTTACCATATTTGAATTTGGGTGCTGCACCTTCGAGGGAGCAGATAAGAAGGGGCCTTCGGGGCATGAAATTGTAGATACTACTGGGACTGTCCCTGAAATAAGAGGCAATGCAGTGAGGAGTGAGAAAGCCCAAGCAAATTACATTTTGGAGCTTCTTCAAATCTATAAACTAGAACATATATACGGCGCATTCGTTTATGATTTTATTATGCCCAATAAACCTCATTCTCCAGACCCTCGTTATGATTTGGATATGGGGAGCTATGGTATAATTAAGGTCTATCCAGAAGACTCTGATCAGCCTTACTCAAGTGGCTATTGGGAACCTAAAAAAGCTTTTCAAGAGATTTCGGAATTTTATAAAAATAATTAAATTCAAATATAAGGAGAGGGAGAGTACCATGGCATCACAAGAAGGGAGTAACCCGATTCGCAATGATCGAAGAGAACAAATACTTCGTGCAGCGCTACAAGTCTTCTCGCGAAAGGGTATCATCGAAACCAAAATGAGTATGGTTGCTGAAAAGGCAAGAATCAGTAAGGGTCTTTTATACAATTATTTTACATCCAAAGACGAACTTTTCACGACTCTCGTTGAATGGGCGTTAAGCGAATCACATAGAACAATGACTTACGCTTATAAGTTGCCCGGAAAACCGATCGAAAAAATTAGAATCCTTACGGAAATGATTCTCGCTGAAGGCGACGGAACCTATTTTATGCTTATACACCAGGCACGAACATCTGATGAGACACCTGAGAAGGTGAAAGAGCTCCTAAAACAATACTCTATGGATACCTACGTTGATGAATTGCTTCCGATATTCCTAGAAGGGCAGCAAGCAGGCGAAATTATTGATATAGAACCAAGAAAACTTATAGCTGGATACTTGTCTGTCATCTCCGGCCTTATGCTGTTGGGTATACCAGAAGATGGTCATTTTCAACAACCGGATGCTGATTTGATCTTGCGAATGATAGCATCCAATCAGTAAGTACAGTTACAAACAGTGAAATATTGCCGATTGTTGGCAATGGATGAAAAGATGGCTCAAGGTGATCAAACCTGCTGACCTGTATACGGTTTCCACCCGCTATTAGGTGCAGGGATCGGTTGACCAATAAGACCATTCCGATAACATTGAGATGTTCAGGCGGGGTGGAGTTGTCGGGTGACAAAAACATATTAACATTAGAAGCCGCTGATAATGCGGCTTTTTATATTTATGTTATCAAGTTTGTCAAAACACAATGACAAGTCGGTACCGAGCCATGGACAAGAACTTGTACCGATTGCCGTAATGGACAAGAACATGAGCCGATTACCGATTAGATAAGTATCTAACTATGTTTCCATGCAAACTCATTAAGCTAACGGGCAGGATAGTTAAATAAATTCACGAATACTCTACATATCGAATTATTTACGAAGTTCGTAAATAAGATGTTATAGGAAATTCGGGCAAAACATATAAACAAACTGAGCCAGGCAACGGGTGATCTTTGTAATGCTCGAATAGAGACATCGAAAAAAAGGATTGATCTGATGAAATTAATTAGAAGAATTACTGATAGTGATATTTTCGGTGGAACTCCTGAATTGATTGAGTCGGTATCACGATATGCTTCAAGAGGCGTCCTAATTGATGAAGAGATGAATGCAGCTATGATGTATATGTCAGAAATTAATCTATACAAATTGCCAGGTGGAGGAATCGAAGAAAAAGAAACAAAAGATCAATCATTTTTAAGAGAGATTAGAGAAGAGACTGGATATGAAGCTGAAGTATTCCATGAACTGGGATATATTGAAGAACATAAGAAGAAAAATGATTTTATGCAATTATCCTATTGTTGGATAGCATATGCAAGGAGAAGAGTCAGCGCTGTAAACCTTAGCGAAAGCGAAAAACAATGTGGAATGATGGTTAATTGGATGACATTAGATATGGCAATGGAATTGATGAATGAGTCATTGATAAACTGTAATGATTATTCAACAAAGTTCATGATTCTGCGTGATAAGACTATCCTAAATATTGCCTATGAAATATTGGAACAAAAGTGAACATTTTAGTGACTCAAGGAAGGCCCGAACATCCTATAACATCATATCCACGCTTCGGAGCCTTACGGCTCCTTCGGTCCGCCCGACGGGAATTGGCAGGGGAGCAGAATCAGGCGGACACATCCGCACCGACTAACCGCATCGCGGCCGGCTCCTTGCAGAGCCTTAAGTCGGTGGGACGTCGTGGATACGGGAACGTTATGCGAAACCTCGGAAAGCCAATTTTTTTTAGAGAGGTAAATCGATGGAGAATGATTTTGAAATAAAAATAATAAATCAAAATTTTCTTTCTGAGGATATTACTGAACCTTGTTCACATGGACCAATATACCTGAGAGTGAAATCAACTGTTGTATCTGATGTGGATGATGGTGATTGGGTCATAAATGAGGCAGCATTATCATTGATGCGAACAGTAAGATATGGTTTTCCAAACCTTGAAGTTTCTCCTCCAAGATATTACGCGGATGGGATTTCAGAAGAGACATTAATAAACTGTTGCGGTGCATTTATGCTTTTTTGTTCGTCCAGTATACGTTGGAATGTAACCATATCCGAAGAAGAAGTGATCTTAGATAAATTTATTAAAGATGAGCATCTAGAATATACAGATCTCAAAGTAGAATTACCGTTGAAGAAGTATGCACAAATTATTTATGACTTTGCATTGCAATCGTTTCAGTTTTTCCATGGTAGAGTTATTACTGCATCTGGGTGGGAGCAATTTGAAGGTCAGATAAGTGAATTTTGGAATGAATATACAGAACATATGGAATTCATTAAATATAAGTTCAACTTGTAGTTTATTCAAGGAAGCCGAGGCATCGCATAACACCATATTCACGCATCGCAGCCTTACGGCTGCTCGGTCCGGCCGAAGTCAGACGTGAGTTCGATGAGGCATTTCAGTATACGGGGGAGCAGATACAGCCGGACACATCCGCACCGACTAACCGCATCGCGGCCGGCACCTGACGGTGCCTTAAGTCGGTGGGACGTCGTGAATACAACAACGTTATCAGAAAGGGATGCAATAATGTTAAAACCTAGTGAAAGAATAAAAGATCTAAAGAAACTACTCGACATAACCGAATTAGTCTCACAAATTGATAATAAATTCGCTTCTTCAATTCGAACTCTTGAAGCCCAAAAAATATATGAAAAAATATCCTTGCATGCCCACAGTTTTTACAAACTATGGCCTACTGATAATGAGAGCATTAAATTGCTTGACGCTAGTTCATTAGCTAGTATAGCTAGAAATATATTCGAAGCCACAAAAGTATACAACTACTTATGCGAAAGAGGAATTAGCGAGGAGGAATTCGAGTTACGTCTACACACTATGTTTATGCATGACAGTATGGGTAGAGAGAAAATCTTGCGTAAATTTGGATTTACATATCACGATGACAATATACAAGTAAATTCAATCACTAGTACATATGCTCAAGGAATTCTAGAACAAAACTCTTTGTTTAACAATTTAGATGAAAAACTCAAGAACAAAATTCTAAAAGGAGAGAAAGCTTATTTACATGATAGAGTATCAAAATCTCGAACTTTGTTTACTAAAGAATTTGAATCAGGTATTTATAATTTATTATCTAATAGTGTCCATTCATATCCCTTAGGATTGAATAACTATTCTGGTGGATTATCAGAGGGATTTCATTTGGGAATGTATCATTTGATAGTGATTGCAATAGAGGTAAGCGTTATAAATTTGGCATCAGTTTTAGATGCTTATTTGGGACTTAGAAAATACAAGAGCTTATTAGATAAAGAATGCTTATTATTTATTAAATCAATGATATCAACTAAAAATTTCATGCTATGGTTGGAAGGTAGAAAACTAAAAGGCTTGGATGGTTTTTTTTCTGTAAATTTAGAATCTTCTTAGCAATTTCAATGAAGGCATACCCATCTGATAACACTGCATTCACGCTTCGGCCGGCTGACGCCGACCTTGGTCCGCTTAAGGGATTTCGAGGAAGAGGAATCAGGCGGACACATCCCACCGGCTAAGTGGCAGAGCCACCCGACCTAACGGCCTTAAGCCGCTGTGACGTCGTGAATGCGGGAACGTTAACTGAAATTGCTGTAAGACACTATAAAACACTAGTTTAAAACCTATGAATAAAGGATGAAGGAGGATATATTTGTTTATAATTATTGCTTACCCTGGCAAGTCCAAGTGGGTGTCAGGAATATTTAAGGAAGAGGAAGATGCCTTTGAATATCTCAATTCAATACCAGAAGACTTAAAGGAATATCAAAATCTAATCAAGTTAGAAGAGATTGTTTTTCCTTTTTTTATAATTGAGAAAGACGGTTTTCAGTTTGTAGATAGAGATGAGATGATACGGGCATTAAATTGTATTAAGGTATCTCAGGATGAGGATGAAGTCTATTTTAATATCTATACTATTGAATCAGATTACAAACCAAAGAAACCAGGAATAGATTTAATGGGAATACTAAAGCATGATCATATTACAAATGATTTTATGGATTGGTATAAGAAAGAAGGAATAGACTTTTTAGTGAGAAGAGGAATTTGCAAGTAACTCTGAGGTGACAGCAACATCAGTTAACATAGTATCTACGCTGCGGGCCATTTGGCCCTTGGGTCTGCAAGATGTGATTCGAGGAAGTGAATTCAGCAGACAACCCTCCGAGGCTAAGTCCGTCGGACCCAGTCGCTTTGCTCCTTTAAGCCTCTCGGGTTCGTAGATACGGAAACGTTATATGAAACCACCCGAAAAACCCAAAGAGCTAAATGAGGAGAGGCCAGACTACCTTAATGGTAATCAACGGTGCGTTATTGCATGCATGGTTGGCTGATAACAAAGGAGAACAAAACAATGAAAAAATTCATACTCTTTGATCATGATGGTGTACTGGTTGATACTGAATATTGGTATTTTAAAGCGGGAGAACGCGCTCTGGCTGACATTGGATTTACCTTGGATAAGGATCAATACCTTCGCGACATGACTCAGTCGTTAGGTACTTGGTCACAAGCTAGAGCGGCAGGTATAAATGAACAGACAATCACCAAGCAGCGTGAGGTACGCAACGCCTATTATCAGGAATATCTAAGAACAGAAACCATAGAGATTGAAGGCGTAGTTGAAACTCTAGCCGAACTGTCAAAGTACTTTCGCATGGCCATCGTGACGACTGCAAAACGTGCGGATTTTGAAATTATTCATGAAAAACGCCTGATCAGACAATTCATGGAGTTCATTCTTGTTCGTGAAGACTACGAGCTCACTAAGCCGCACCCTGAACCTTACTTGACCGCTCTAAGGCGGTTCGGCGCTACCAAACAAGAGACCTTGGTTGTAGAGGATTCAAACAGAGGTTTGAACTCAGCCGTTGCAGCCGGTATCGATTGTGCTATTGTCCATAACGAGTTTACAAAAACGCATGACTTTTCACAGGCCAGTTATCGAATCAAGACTTTGATTGAACTAAAGGACATTATTCTATTGTGAGTTATTCGTGGAAGTCGGGTGGTATCATATAACACTGCATTCACACTGCTAGTCGCTGGCGCGTCCCTTGGTCCGCCCGAGGATTTTCGAGGAAGAGGAGGCAGGCGGACAACCCTGCACTGTCCGATGCTTTCAAAAAATGTCGAGGGACAAGAACATGGTCTCATAGAAAGTCGCTATATTAGCGGCTTTTTTGCTTTATCGGTACAAGCTCTTGTCCCGAGTCGAGGACAAGAACTTGTACCGATTGCCGAAAAGGACAAGAACATAAGCCGATTACCGATTAGATAAGTATCTAACTATATTTCCATGTTCATTGCGATAGTATATTAATAAATTCCGTCTTTGGCTTTCTTAAACCGACACTTAGAGAGTTGCATGAAACTGAACATAAACGTTTCTTTTGGTTAAATATACTAGCATAAATGAATAAAACGGAATATAATCGAACTATTCATGGTATAAAAATGAATAAACGGGAGGAATAAAGCTTGACTAAGGAAGACACAGTGATGTTTGCTGAAGAACGACGGGAAAAGATCCTAGCATTGCTGAATGAAGAGAAGCGTGTTATGGCCAAAGACTTGGCGGAGAAGTTCCAGGTTTCAATTGATTCGATCAGACGTGACTTCTCCATTATGGAAGAGCAAGGATTGCTTAAGAAAACTCACGGTGGTGCAATTCCGTCCGTAAAGGTACGACATGCCCCTCCATTACCAGAAAAACGATACAGTGAAGGAACACCGCAAGGAAATGCGATTGCTAAACTGGCTGTGTCATATATTCGAGAAAACGACACTGTATTTATTGGTAGCGGTTCTTTGTCCTATGTGTTATTGAAGCATCTGCCCGATCAAATACCGCTTACAATCGTTACAAACAGCATGCGAGTAGCCGATGTTTTAAAGGAACGTCAGGGGGTTGAAACCTATCTGATTGGTGGTCGGGTAAAGCCATCAGGAAATATTACCGACGTACTCGCAAACGAATTCATCCGCCAATTTAAGTTTGATATCTGCTTCGTTACGGGGGGCGGTATCTCGGAAGAAGGTATTTTTGTGGCCACGCCAGAAGTAGGGGCATTCGGACGGGCAGTATCGGCTGCATCACGCCGCCGAATTGGGATCGCAACACACCATACCCTTGGCAACGAAGGATTTGCAAAGGCTGGACGGATTGAAGATTTAGATCTGTTGGTTACAGATGAGGATGCTGATCCAGAAACTATCCAACGGATTCAAGCATTAGGCATTAAGGTCATCGTGGCTCAGGTAAGGGTAAATGACTGAACAAATCAGATTATTCACTTTCAAACTAATTGAAGGGTGTGACGACTTTGTTCTATAGAAGAAAGTTTTACATTGTAAAAAATGATTTTGTTGAAATCTTAAACACACATTTTAATGAAACTAATTTACCTAATCAGATTAAGCATGGAGCTCGATTGTTAGGAAGGTGGATGACACCTAAAAATAATTCGACTACAGAAATTTTTGCTATTTGGGAATATGACAGCTTTGAGAAGTACGAAGAAATAGAAGCAAATGTCAGGAGTGATAGTGAGCACCTTAAACGTATAAGTAATTGGTATGAAAAAAATGGCGGTAGAGATTATGTATACAAGGAGTATATTTTAGAAGTGAGGAATGAGCAGTTAATATCAACAATATTATAGTAAGGATGTTCAATATAGATTAATTTGGAGCAGTTAGCCACAGTATTCAAAGAATGTCGGGGGAAAAGAACATAATCCCATTAAAGTCGCTATTTGTCGGGGGACAAAAACAAAGAACATTAGAAGCCGCTAATTTGGTCATAACCCTGTCAAGTAGACAGTACAAAAAAGACAAGATTTAAGCTGCGACCGTTTCCCGGTATTCTACCGGGGAACGGTCGTTTAATTTTTTCTGGAATCGGTTCTGGTTATAGAACAGAATGTATTCGCTCACCTGCTGTTCAATCTCCGCCTTGTTCGCTGCCTCATTCAAGTATATTTTCTCGGTTTTTAAATGAGAGAAGAAAGACTCGATACAGGCATTGTCCAGGCAATTTCCTCGCCTAGAGTGACTGCCTAGCATGCCGAGTTGTTTCAGTTTACGGTTAAATGGTTTTGACGTGTATTGAAATCCTTGATCCGAGTGTAGGATTACCCCACTCACATCCACGTGCTGACGGAGTCTATCCAGCGTTTCATGAACCAAAGCGAGGTCATTTCGTTCCGATAAATGCCAAGCTACAATCTCGTTATTGTATAAATCCTGAATCACAGACAGGTACACAAATTGTTCTCCAGCACGAATATAGGTAATATCTGTGACCAGTTTAGTTCGTGGCGTGTCCGCTTTAAACTGGCGCTGAAGCCGATTCGGATTCACCACAGAAGCTTGTTTTCCAAAGAATCGACGCTTCTTTCGAATGACAGAACAGATTCCTAATTGTTTCATTAATCGGTACACCTTTTTGTGGTTGACCCTAATGCCTTCCCTCCGTAAAGCTACCGTCATTCGAAGATAACCAAAGTAGGGATGAATGCGATGGATGGCAAGCAGATGCGATTCCAATTCATGCTGCTTTTGTCTACGTTCTTTTGCCGCTTGCAAGCTCTTTCTCCACTTGTAATAGCCTGAACGGGAAACTGCGGCTAACTTCAAGAGCCAAACAAGACGATGGTGTACTCGCAAGTCCTCTATGATTTGAAATCTAGCTGCTTTACTCGTCACTCCTTGTGTAGATTTGGATACTGCTTTTTTAAATATTCAATCTCCGCTCGCAAGTATGCCATCTCTTCTTCCATACTGGAAAACTTCGTTCTGGGGCGTCCCCGTTTGGATGTGGCAGGTTCTAGGCTCATTCCACGTTTCGTTTTCGCCGCCCATACTTGTACTTGAGATTTATTTTGAATACCTAAACGTTTTGCTACTTCACGAATACTCATATGTTCTTCGTTAACCAGCCGGGCCGCCTCCAATTTTAATTCCAAGGTGTACCGTTGGTAAGTTTGTCCTTTTTTAGCCATGAAAAAAATCCCCTTCGTTAGGCAAGATTAAGTCCATCTTAACAGATGTCTTTTTTCTCTTGTCTACTAAAAGGGGATAATACCAATTAAGCGGCTTTATATTTTTTATGTTCTTAAGTTCTTGTCAAAACACAATGGCAAGAACTTGATAACATTCCCGACTGATGACAAGAACATGGTTACATTCCCGATATGATTTCATCGACGGCGGCTGAGCCCTTTAACTAACGGGCTGGTTAAACCATTTATTATAAGTAATCTTTCCATTGACTGTAAAAACTTGGATGGTTATGATTTACAGTGTAAAAAATGCTTCTTGGAAGTGAGGCTTACGTATGTCACCAGGTATACATTTTAAATTGAGGTAACAGAAGGCCAGCAGAAAATAAGCTCTATCGAGAGATGAATAGTTCAATCACGACTCGATTTACCCAAGGAGAACCCATGGACCCACAAATTAAACTACTGTTTCTGGATGAACACGCCACAGAAGGTGCCGCGCGATTCGGTTTGAGCCTGGAAGAGATGTCTTTCATTGGAGGATTTCAAAATTTTGTCTATTCCTATACTCGCGAAGGATGCAAATATATTCTCCGTTTGACACCTAGCACTCTGCGTACTCAGATAGGACTTGAAGCCGAATTAGAATGGATCCGTTATCTGGCGGAGAATGGAATGTCAGTCTCAGAACCGATCCCTTCGGCTCAAGGGATATACGTTGAACGTGTCTCAGGAAAGATAATCGATTTCTACGCGACCTCCTTCAGACACGCTCCCGGTCGTAAAATTGGATATCCGGAATGTCTAAATAATCCCATGCTCTATGAGCAATGCGGACGCATGACCGGCCATCTTCATGATCTGGCAAAACGTTATGAACCTTTGACCAGAAGACTCTCGTGGGAGCGCAACGATTACCTTTTACTCGCCCGGAAGTATTTACCGCCCGAGCATGCACCAATCCTTCGTGTCCTTGTTGAACTTAAAGAGCGTTTGACTAGTCTGCCTGTTACTCCGGATAATTTCGGTCTAATTCACGGGGATATCAATGTAGGCAATTTTATGGTCGACGAAACAGGTGAAATCACACTCTTCGATTTTGACGAATGCCAATACAGTTGGTATGCAGAGGACATTGCCATTCAACTCTATTATTTGCTTTATGTATTCGGGGAAGATTCGAAGACCGAACGGAAAGTGCAGTACGAACTCTTCATTGAGCATTTCGCACTAGGCTATACAGAAAATGGCCGACGGCTGCCAGAAGGATGGAAGGATCAGTTGTCACTCTTCCTTAAGCTTCGCGAAATAATTGTATTCGTTGGTATGAACCGGAGCTGGGATTTACGTCAGCCGGATAATTGGACTCGCGATTTTCTGAATGATAGTAGGATGCGGATCATCAATGGATTTTCGTTGATCGACGATTTTCTATAATATGCAAATAAATGGATAGCGCTGAATAACGGGAAACGATAGCTCAATGAAGACATGTAGGCAGCTACTTAGTAAGACTTTAAAACGAAGGGATATACGTGGTGAATATTATAAAAGAAATGAAAGCGCATGGTCCTTACATTCGTTTTGAACTAGGACTCGACAGCTTGATGGATGAAGCATATCGAAGGGAGAGTCTTCGTCGTGCACTAGCCATTTATCGTTCAATTTTTGGTTCTGAAGACGATGTGATTTTTATTCATCGCACTAGCCATAGTAAGAGTGAAAAACGAGTTCAAAAGATCCACTTACAGCGCTTTTTCACAACGCGATTAAGGCTAATGCAATCGCGCACTTTGCCATATGAGTTCGATGAATCGGATGACGAGCTTTACACAAGAGAATGGATCGTTGAAGTTAAAGCTAATGAATTACGTATGCCTTATGTACTTGAATCCATTGAAAATGTCGACTTCATGCGTAAACCGACATCCGGTGGGCGGATTTACCTATACAACAAATCAAATGACATTTTGTTTCACATGTATGACGATCGGGGCTGTGATGTTTTCAGTTCCGACAAAAGCGCTCTTCTGCCACTCTACCATCTACACCGAAAATGGATCCTGGATTATAACCGCTACGAAATTGACAGCATTTTCGATGAGGGACTCGCCGGTATCATTGAAACGGACGAAGAAAAAAAACTTCGGTGGACACTTGATAACAAAAAGGTTTCTGATTCTGGAATAAATCTAAGGCGAGTTAATACCTGTCATATATTGCATCATTTTGAGATTCCGTCCGAAAACGCCGATAAGTTTGAAAGAGAAATCTCATTAACGTCATTCGCGATTCGGCGCTTATCTATTACGGATGATCAGTTTACGTTTATAGCTACCAAAACACAAGCCTTAGCTCTTATTGATTATCAGACGCATCTCATGAGTATGTTCGGTAAAAAGTATGGAGCCTATAAAGGCTGGAGCTTTGAAAAAGCTTAACTATTTCGCTAACGGGACACGATAGCTCAATAAGAACAAGAAGGCAGCCGATCCACGTGGATCGGCTGCTTTTGTTTAACTAACGGGCAGGTTAAAATGGAAATTTGTAGAATATATTAATTGAATATAAGTGGGTACAAAGAATGAAGGTACAATAACATTTTAACGAGGAGAGTTCCATCCATGGCTATCGAGTCTAAACTCCAGCAACTCTTTCGCGAACCGATCGAACGGATCACATATCTTGATCCTGGTTATTCCGGGCATGCCAGCGATGTGTGGTTGGTCAAAACAGCTCGGGAGGAGCGTGTCGTGCGTTCGTCCAGATGGACCGAGGCACCGACACGTGAGTTTTGGTGGGGGTGTCTCGATCTATTCGGGATCGATCCCAGACGAATGCGACATTTCGAAGCAAACGTTGCCATGCTCGGTGCTATTTCGGGAATTCCGGCACCTCGGGTGTATGCGCGTGAAGTTATCGAAAATAAGGAATATCTCGTAGTCGAGAAAATGAATGGAGAGGCACTTCGGTCATTCATCGGGCAATCTGATGCGCTTCTTCATCAGTTAGGAGTCTGGCTGGCCCAAGTGCATATAAATCGTTACGATTACTTCGGGAACCTTTCCTCCGGCCAAATTGATCGAAAAGAATCCTTTCATGCTCGTATGTCCCAAACCATTCGGCAGCTTGTCGAGCGCGATTATAAGAATGATAGCAATATCAAGATGCAGGTCGATGCTATTATCAGTGAGCTTTTTAATCTGCCTGTACCGGATCACTTCTGTCCTGTGTTTATTGATCTGGATCCCTCTCAGTTCTTAATTCAAGACGGGATGCTGTCTGCGGTCGTCGATGTTGAAGCCTATGCGATAGGCCCACGTGAATTTGATTTTGTCGGACTCGAGTATGTGCTGGATGAGTTATCTGCAGCTTCTTTCCTTAATGGTTATTCGACAATCCTGGATCCCCCCGATTTATCTAAATATCGCAAGGTGTACCGCTACTTCTACCGTTTGTTAGGAGTACAAGGGTCTGTCGATTTGAATCAATGGTTCGCGAAGCGGGCAATATTCTGATAGCCCTGCCATTCAACTAACGAGAAAGGTTAGTTGAAAATAGCATGGAATGGTTTGTCGGGCAGGCAATGTTCAATTTTCGTAAAGATTTAACGCCATCAATGATTCTGATAATCATAGAAGAGGTAGTTATTATGGATTAGGAGGATGTTTGATGGGCACCAATCTAATCGTTGTTGAGTACAATCCTAAGTGGGTTAAAAAATTTGAAGAGTTAAGGGATTTTGTGTTCCCAGTATTAAGTGATCTTAAGGTCACTATAGAGCACGTTGGAAGCACTGCAATCCCAGGAATAGCAGCAAAGCCAATTGTTGATATAGATGTGGTAGTCCCTACACAATCAGATATTCTTGTTGCTGTTAAAAGACTTGCAAATCTAGGCTATGTTCATGAAGGAGATCTAGGGATACCAGGAAGAGAAGTTTTTATTCCGCCAAGAGATGTAGATTGGCATCACCTTTATTTATGTACTGTTGACAATGCTGAGTATAAGCGTCATATTCTTTTTCGAGACTACTTGAGAATTCATCCGGTAGACGCAAAAAGATACAGTCAGTTGAAACAAATGCTTGTTAAACAATTTAAAGGTGACCGTTCCGGTTATACAAATGCAAAAAGCGATTTTGTAAGAGACATACTAAAACGTGCTGGGTGGAATGATCTTAATTAACGAGCAGCGTTATTCAACTAGGGCAGTAGTTCTTGATGAGATTTCTTGTCGGGGGACAAGATTATGGACCCATTGAAAGTCGCTATTTTAGCGGCTTTTTTTGTTATATCGGTACAAGTTCTGACGCAAATTAACGAATAACAAGGACAATGCAAATAACGTGAGGATAATCCCAAGTACTCGAAATCCCTCGAAGCTGAAGTTATCTCCCATTACGCTGCTAATGAGTAATGAAGAGAGAATGGTTCCCAGGTATCTTGAGGTATTAAATATTCCAGATGCTACACCTATAATTTCTTTTGGTGAACTTTTGAATAAGGCCGCTTGCATAGCGACACTGTTTAACCCGTTGCTAATGCCGAATGCAGCTAAAGCCAGACACACACTGATAACCGGTGAAGTCTGATCCAGTGTCATGATCACGATCCTTACGGACCCAAATGTCATCAGCATTCCGGACATAAGCAATGCTGGTCGATGTCCTGATTTATCGATCCATCGTCCTGCCATTGGAGAAGCAACGAGCGAGCACAAGCCTAAGCTTAGCATGAGCATCCCGGTATGGAACTCGCTGACATGACGTACGATTTGCAAGTAGGACGGAAGCCCGAAAAAGAGAGAGTAAAAAAGCAAGTTAACGACCATGAATTCGACATTGACCCAAGTCATTGCAGGATATTTAGCGAATGTGCGTAAAGGAATAAAGGGGGCCTTCGCTTTTAACTCATGTCGCACGAAAGCTCCCAATCCAACGAAGCCAATCAGCCCGACAATAACGTTACTAAATGAAATTTGACCAGATGATTTTGCGGACAATACTCCAACGAGCAGAGCAACCAGACCCACGGTGAATAGCAGAACTCCTGGCGCATCAATCAAATCAGACCATTTGCGAAAGGACATGTTGCGAGCAACGGATGTCGTAGACGGATCATCCTTAGGAATATGCCTCCAAGCTAATAGAAAGCTTGTCACCACGAACGGAATATTAACCAAAAAAATAGCAGGCCAGCTCCACCAGTGAATGATGACCCCGCCAATGAAGGGGCCAACCGCTGCCGCTCCGGATAGGAATATGGACAAGACTGACAGTGCAGTTGCTTGTTTCTCCCTAATATGAATTCGCACAATGGCCATTCCAACTGCAACCATCATGCTTGTTCCGATGGATTGTACAATGCGGAACACGATGAGCCAACCAAAGTTTAGCGATAGTGGAGCTAATAATGATGCAACGAAGGATACAACAAGTCCGCTAAGAAATATCCTCCTCCGACCGAATAAATCGCTGGCTTTTCCCATGATCGGTTGAGCGATAGCACTCGCAATGTAGAACGAAAAAATAATCCAGGATACCATTGTAAAGTCGAGATGGAACACATTTTGTAGCCTTGGAATAGCAACTGAAACCATTGAAGAATTCAATGGGTTCAATAGAATCCCTAGTCCAACGGAGATCATCAACCACCTATTGCGAATACTCATTTTTATCCCTCCGATCTGTATGTTAGTGTCATCATCGTACTTGAAATCATTTATTTATTCCAATGCATTTTATGTTATGATTTCATTGACTCAAGGGAATGAAAGGAGAGTGTGAAATGGAACTTCTTCAACTGAAATATTTTCTCGAGGTAGCTCGTTTGGAACATATGACTGAAGCAGCACGAAGTCTGCATGTCACTCAATCGTCACTAAGCAAAACGATTGGGCGCTTGGAGGAGGATTTGGGGGTCCCGTTATTCGATCGAATAGGGAGGAAACTGCGATTGAATGAGTTTGGAAGCAGATTCTATCGCCGTGCTGAAAGGGCGTTGTTTGAATTGGAACAGGGGAAGCAGGAGATTAGCGATGTGTCCAGCCAAGAACATGGCACACTCGAATTGGCGGTGACCACCGCAAGCACATTGCCTCAGATCCTTCGAGAGTTTCGGAACAAGCGTCCCGATATCCAATTTCATGTGCAAATGCTCACCACGCAGGAAATGGTTACGCTTCTTCATAGAGGAGAGGTTGATTTTTGCTTGTCCTCACCTCCTATAAAAGGGGAAGACATTGAATGTCAAATCATGTTCATCGACCCGATTCTTGTAGCTGTTACCACAGGGCATCGGCTTGCTAACCGAAACAGCATATCTTTGACTGAGCTAAGGGATGAATGTTTTGTTGGTGTAAAAAGAGGCTACGGTACTCGTGATCTGGTGGATTCTATATGCAAATCGGTTGGATTTGTACCTACATATGTGTATGAGGGTGACGAACCTGCAAGGCTAAGTTCTCTAGTAGAAGCGGGAATTGGCATAGCGTTTATACCAAGTACGGCAAGGTATTCTGGGGAACATATCAAATATCTCAAAGTAGAGAATCATGAATTGGTACGGGAGATAGCTTTGTTATGGCATAGGAGTCGGTACATTTCGCGGGCTGCTCTCGAATTCCGTGAGGTAGTTGTGGAATATTTCGGGACGATATCCAAACAGACAAATTAATTATCCTTCTTAAAACCCAGAGAATGTTGGGCGACAAAAACATAGTCCCATTGAAAGTCGCTATTTTAGCGGCTTTTTTTGTTGTATCGGTACAAGTTCTTGTCCAGTGCCAAGTATAAGAACTTGTACCGATTGCCTTAAAGGACAAAATAATAGGCCGATTTTCGATTAGATAAGCATCTGATTACTGCTGAGTTTCAGTGGGTTCGTTACCTCGCCGCGAGAATAAATAAATCGTTAAAATCCTAAAGAAAAGTAGAAATTGTATGGTAAAATGTCGTTTTTGATTGATGTATCAAGGATGATAATCCATTAAAGTGGTAGATATCATATGATGGTGAGTATTCACCGGACAATTAGAGGAGGTTATCATTTGGATAATCATGATTTGGTACAACGACAACTATGGTTTGTGAATCAGAGACTTGGGATGTTTATTCACTTTAATAGTGCTACATTTCAGTTTGCTGAAACGGAAATTAAGGATTGGGAATACGGGCATGAGAATCATGATGAACCTCGCAGATTCCCATTTGATCCAAAACTCTGGAATCCTGAGCAGTTGGACTGTGCGCAATGGGCGAAAGCGGCTAGATCCGCGGGGATGAAATTCGCTGCACTGACAGCAAAGCATCATGAAGGATTCAGCTTGTGGCCTACCCGATATACGGAGCATTGCATCCGTAATGCAACCGACAAAAGAGATGTCGTCAAAGAATATCTTGATGCATTTAGGGAGGAAGGTATTAATGCGGGTCTTTATTTCTCTATGCTAGACTTGCATCATCAAATCGGTCGAAAAAAATGCACAGCGGAAGATAAGCGGTTCATTAAAAATCAAATCGAAGAATTGCTGACAAACTATGGCGAACTTCCGTTTTTGATCATTGACGGATGGAACGCCCATTGGGGAGGCCCTAATTATGAGGACCTTCCGTTTGAAGAAATTAATGAACTCGTGAAAAGTTTGCAGCCTCAGTGCTTATTGATGAATATTAGCTGTGAATCGACTTTGGATCATACAGATATC
Source organism: Bacillus sp. FSL K6-6540 (assembly GCF_038007545.1). Lineage (NCBI taxonomy): Bacteria > Bacillati > Bacillota > Bacilli > Caryophanales > Bacillaceae > Bacillus > Bacillus sp. FSL K6-6540. The sequence continues at coordinate 3,600,510 of NZ_JBBOXH010000001.1, read as the reverse complement.
GTTTTTTATGAAAATGCTGCTGGGCAAGAAATTGAAGAATCCTTTGTAGGTCCTGGTGCGAGCTGCAATATCTTAACTGAAACGTGGTTTTGGAGAGCTTCGGATACGAAAATGGAACTCAAAACCACTGATTGGGTATTGGATAAAGTACAGGATGCGAACAACCATAACGTGTCATTTTTATTAAATGGAGCTCCAGATCAGCGCGGCTTGTTTGATGCGAATGTGTTAGAACGTTTTAAAGAAATCGGAAAACGATATCGTCATCCGGTGGAACTCCAAAGTATTCCAGCAAACTGGCTGATTAGAAAATAACTTGATCATTATTAACGAAGCACACAGCTTAAAAAAGCGCTTGACCATTGAATGGTAGCAGCGCTTTTTCAATTGGGAGGACGTTTATTCTTGTGTTAATCCACTCGAAATACCTGATACCGCTTCCGGTACTCTCCAGGTGTAAACGAAGTTTGGCGTTTGAATAGGCGCGTAAAATAATTGTTGTCACGGAATCCGCATTGTTCACCGACTTGGATTAAAGGTATTTCTGAATTCGCTAGTAGCTGTTTAGCACGTTCGATCTGGAGACGATGCCTGTATTGCAGAGGACTCATTCCCGAATACTGTTTCAGACAGCGCGCCAAATCTCTATCTTAGTAGCGAGATAATCCGTTACGCTTTGCTTATCAAGGAACGCACACCATTGACGATTAAGGCGATGGAGAACACAATCACAGATATGATGCCTACTGTGTCAAGTACAGGTTCCAGGCTTGACAGTAATTCCGAAACTGGGACGTAAATTAGGCCGAAACCACCAATGACTCCGCCGAGATAGCTAAGAAACTTAGACATAGCGTCTTCACCTCCTCTATTAATAATACTTAGCTTATGCATGCAAGATCGGTAATGCGATAGACAAATAAATGTTTAATATTTTAGAACGCGATAGGAGCCCTACAATCTAAAACGAATAAATGGTTCACGAGAGTTATTACTAACCGGCAGGGAAGCCAATACAATGAGGTTGTGAACAACCGACAAGTGGGTGGAACCATGAGATCCTTTTCGATAAGCAAAAAGATTATCGTTATGTTTGTCATTCTATGCATACTACTGACAGGGGTGGGATTTTACTGGTATCGCATGACCACGCTGACGATTCAGGACAACACAATGAAATGAGCCGACAAATTACGAATCAAATGAGCAGCCGCGTGGATACATATTTTACGGAAATGGTTAAACTGACGAAGTGCCGTATGAGCGACGAGGGGCGGTTTGAGTCAGATTGGAATGTCGGGGGACAAGAACATATTCCCAATGAAAGTCGCTAAAATAGCGGCTTTTTTGTTTTATCAGTACAAGTTCTTGTCCCGAGTCGAGGACAAGAACTTGTACCGATTGCCGTAAAGGACAAGAACATGAACCGATTACCGATTAGTTAAGTATCTAACTATGTTCAATGCAATATCATTAAGCTAACGGGCAGGATAATTCAATATTTTTATGGAATATAACAATAAATGGTATGAGGGGGCGCACATGCTTTTTCACTTCAGTGAAGACGATAGTATCAATATATTTGTACCAAAAGAGAAGCAAAATCGTCCGGATTTTCCTGCGGTAGTTTGAGCACTTGATGAAAAGCACGAGTATAGGTACTATTTCCCTAGGGATTGTCCCCGAATTGTGTATAGGAAAGATGAGGCGACAACGGACGAACATTTACAACTCTTCTTTAATAATTCAATCGCCAATACCATAGTTACAGAAGAAAGTGACTGGTATACGAGGATATTAAAGCAGATCATATTTCGATATCGTTTTGACGATGAGGGTTTTGAGCTTTTTGATAAAACAGCTGGCTACTACATTTCTCGCCAAGTAGTAAAACCCAAATCAGTTGAAAAATATGAGAATTTGTTGGAGAGATTACTCCAAAAAGGAATTGAATTAAGAATCACATCAAATTTATATCCGCTTAAGGAGGCAATATTAGCTTCCGACTTCACAGGATATGGGATACATAGATTCAATAACGCCAAAAGACTCTAATCAATTAAGCTTATTGCAAAATGTTAGTTTAACAAAGACACGAAGGCAGTCGGTCAGATTGATCAGCTGCCTTGATTAATCTAACGGGCAGTTTTTTGGAAATTTTGTGACTCTAAAGTATTGCTTTAAATTCCAATGTATTGAAGAGGTGAAATTTTGAAATGAAAATTATCAGAGAAGAAAAAAACGTTAGAGGGCTCCCGTTGCCTAACGAAACACAATTAGTATTGTCTGAAATTATTCCTCATCAAGAATTAATAACGTGCTCGTTTGTGCTTGCATTTCAAGAAGACGCATTGTTATTAACTAATTTGAATGAAAGAGGATGGGATATACCTGGAGGGCATATTGAACCTGGGGAAACGCCAATGGAGGCAATGAAAAGGGAACTTTATGAAGAGACAGGTGCTTTGATTGAATCTCCTCACGTTCTCGGATATGAATTGATAAGACTATATAACAAGCCAGAGAAATATAAGTATCCATATCCAGAGAGCTATATGGTCTTCTATTCTGCAAGAATCATAAGGCTTGATGATTTTCAAAATACTTATGAAACAAACGGAAGAGGGCTGTTCAAACCAGAAGAGGCATTAAAAATTGCTTGGGTCGAAGCAAATAAAGCGTTCTATGAAGAAGGGCTACGAAGAGCAGCTAACAATAGGTGATTAAACTAACGGGAAACAATAAATCAACTTTCCAACCACTGGAAACGTTTTAAACAAGGGAGCTAGCTTGGAAACAACGCATTAATATTTTGTAACGGAAGAATAAATGATATTTAAAGATGGAGGAATAAATTATGGAGACGAATAAAGAAAAAATTCCAAATGATAACACCATGGAATCAATCAAAAATTTAACAGAGAAAGATGCTAAGACTTTCTTGAACCTTATATATGCACTTTTAAAAGACAACAAAAGTCCGAGCGAACATTTGATTTCAAATGTATTATTCATTTTTGAGAAACAATTACCGAGAGTGGCTAAAGCAAGACAGAATAAAAACTAATCATAACTAATCATCATGGTTCTACCACACTGTCGGGGGACAAGAATATGATCCAATAGAAAGTCGCTAATTTAGCGACTTTTTTGTTATATCGTTACAAGTTCGTGTCCCGGTTCAAGGACACGAACTTGTAACGATTGCCGAAAAGGACAAGAACATGTTCCGATTACCGGTTATTCATATATTTAATCATTTTCCAATCGCTATTTCATTAAGCTAACGGGCAGGTTAGTTACACTGTTTGGTGGAATATTAAAAGGAACCTGAATAACTTGTTCAATAGTTAAGGAAAGGAGAGACGTATGGACATACAACGTATCTCAGAAATGATAGATACAGATTGGCTTCGTACCTTATCAAACAACTATCTTCACTCTGAAAAAGGAATCATTACGAACTGGTCCTGCAATTCGATCGGTGCGGTTGACAAGAATTTTGTGACAGGAGGGGTCTACCGGATACGTGGGACAACCGAAATAGATAGTGGGGCGCAACAATCTTGGTCATTTATTCTGAAAGTAATTAATCCCGATCCCTTGCGTGAGGACCCAGCTCATTATAATTATTGGCGGCGAGAGATCTTGGCATACAGTTCTGGATTGCTTGATAATTTACCCCAAAATATATTTAGTCCTAAGTGTTTTGCTATTGATGAAAAAGACAATGGATCCGTTTGGCTATGGATTGAGGATATAGAGCAAGACCAGCGGCAATGGGAGTGGGATGATTATGGTTTCGTAACAGAAAAGCTTGGGGAGTTTCAAGCCGCTTACCTACTTGGAAAGCCGTTACCGGAATTCCACTGGGTAAATCAGCAATGGATGCGTTCATGGTTAAATGAGTGTTATGCATATCAATTTCAGCCTGATATTCACTCTAAACGCATTTTGTTATCTGATCAAAGAGTGGCGGCTATAATGGACCAATTTACTCAACTTGAAAAATGGATCAATGATTGGCTATATGGAATCGAGCTACTTCCCAAAACACTTGCTCACCAGGACTTTTATGAGATGAATATCATGTTAAATTCTGTTCAACAACAAGAGGGGAAACTAACCTTAATTGATTGGCAATTCGCAAGTATTTCAGGAATCGGTGAGGATTTAGGTCGGTTCTTAGGTTTAAGTGTTAGTCGGGGCCAGGTACCGATTGAACATTTCAAGATGTACCTTGAATTATTTATTACTTCTTATTTGAAAGGGATGAGGAAGATTGGGTGGGATGGAGACGAAGACCTGCCTCGTTTCGGATTCCTAGCTGCATTTGCCTTGCGTTCGGTATGGGAAGTGCCAAAGATGCTCAAAAAGCTTGAGCAAAATCCTGAATCACAAGAAAGTAAAAAACTGATGTTAATTACGGAATTGCAAATGGAAATTTCAAAAGAAGTTGAGAGACTGCGTGTTAATTCAATACTCAAGAAACTTTATTGAGGAGGTAATTTCATCTGCGTTGGAAACTTAGATCAGAACTCTCAGAGTAGCTTTTGGAATATATGGAATTGAACTAATGGGACAAGTTAGTTAAATGGGAAGAAGGATAAGTTAGGGTGACTCTTAGTGAGGGACAAGAACATAGTCACATTGAAAGTCGCTAATTTAGCAGCTTTTTAGTTTTATCGGTACAAGTTCTTGTCCCGAGCCAAGGACAAGAACTTGTACCGATTGCCGTAAAGGACAAGAACATGGTCCGATTACCGATTAGATAAGTATCTAATTATGTTTCCATGCAATTTCATTAAGCTAACGAGCAGAATAATATAATACGCTAAATATAATTTTGTGATTATTCTGGAGGATATTTATATGTAGCTAGGTGAGTATGATTAATCAATTTAACCCTAGGTCCAGAAGAAATTTCATAGGTCATTCGATCCTTCCCTATTGGGATCCAGTGTCCACCATCGGTAGGTTCGATTTCAAATGTAATTACCAATATAAATCCACGGAAATCATTTACTCTTCTTGTTTCAATCACTTCAATTTTCCATGGAGCGATAACAGGTGAGAAATCACTAAAAATCTTCGGATAATAATAGTTATGCAAATCTTTCTCAATAAAAGGAGAAAGTAAGTTCATAAGCATATCCTGTAACCTAAGGTCTTCAGAGTCATGAGTTGGTTTGTCTGAAGAAAAGGTTGTTGTTTGAAAACTATTAATACAAACAAGGGATAGCATAAAAGTGATTAGGATCCTTTTCATTTTTCAATACACCTCTTAACGACTTCATCAAATAAATTAATTATATTGTTACCTTTTCTGAATAAAGTATGTGTTTATTGAATTAACGGAGACTTTAGTTTAACAGCACACGAAAAGAAGCTCCCGGCATTATCGGGAGCCTATTCAGCTAACGGGCAGGATAGTTTAAATATCCAATAAAATATTAAGATAAGAGCAAGTGGACTGGTAGCCGATAAATGTGATCGGCTGCTTATAGGTTCATATCTCATTGTTGGGTGACAAAAACATAGTAATTTGAATGATAGGTGGTATCACTACAGCAGATAAGAATTGGTATGAGGATTATGTTTTTGTTTTCTTTACTGATCGTTCTCAATATGTTAAATTAACAATGGGAGGAGGGAAATGGAATGGCAAGAAGCAAAGAATTTGAGGAGAGCGTTGTACTGGATAAGGCGATGAAGCTGTTTTGGGAACAAGGTTATGAAAAGACATCTTTGACGGATCTGGTTGAGCATATGGGAATCCATCGGAGAAGTTTGTACGACACATTTGGCGACAAGCATACGCTGTTTCTGAAAGCTATGGATCGATTTCGCGCTAAAATTAATACGGAGCTCTCAGGAGTAGTAAAACGCTCGGAGACTGCTGCGGAAGCTATTCAGTTGATAATTAATTCAATGATAGATGGTGAAGAGGACTCACCTTCTGGCTGTTTAATGGTGAATTCGGCTGTGGAATTGGCAATGCGTGATGCCGATGTGGATTCCAAGTCCACTGAATCGTTTACATTATCAGAGCAATTGTTTAAGGATATTATTCTATGGGGGCAGCGGAATGGTGAATTCACTTCAGATTACGATGCCGGAGAATTGGCAGAACATCTACATGCAGTATGTGTTGGGTTGAGAGTAATGACAAGAACCTCCATATCCAAAGAAAAACTACGCCAAACAGCTAATATATCCATAAAACTTATAACTAAATAATTCAATATCGTTAGTATGAGTTTTCTTATTGTTAGTTTAGGCTGAGTGTTCTGAAGCTTATCACTCCATAAATAGTTTTATGAATGATAATTCCTACATGGTGAGTTAACAATGTTCTCTACATGAAGGAATTATTCTTACATTCATTCTAGAATGATCGTTCTCATACAATTCCAGCTCCCTACAACCCAATTCTATGTACCCAAACTAAATGACAAAGGAGTAGCCTAAAATGAAAATTTCTGAACAAATCGCAATTGTCTCTGGTGCAAACAGAGGCCTTGGCCGAGAACTAACACTTGAACTTCTATCCAGAGGGGCTAAGGTGTATGCTGGTGCTAGAAATCCAGAAGCCATTGATATTCCAGGTGTAATACCTGTGAAGCTTGATATTACGAACCCTCAAGAGGTAGCCGCAGCTGCTAAGGTTGCTAAGGATATCACACTGTTAATCAACAATGCGGGATCGTCTACAGGAGCTTCCTTGCTTGACGGTGATCTTGACCAAATACATTTGGAGTTTAATACGCATTTTTTTGGCACACTTTCCATGGTTCGCACTTTTGCACCAATTCTAGAAAAGAACGGCGGTGGTTCGATTCTGAATATTCTTTCGGCATTATCTTGGGTTAGTTCGGGAACTGTAGGCGCTTATACAGCTGCTAAGGCAGCAGAATGGGCATTGACGAACGACCTGCGTTTAAATCTGTATCCTCACAATGTGCGAGTAGCTGGATTACATGTGGGCTACATGGAGACCGATATGACGTCGGGCTTAGAAGTTCCCAAATCCAACCCTGCCGATATTGCAAAAATTGCGATTGATGGTATCGAATCGGATAGCCTTGAAATTGTTGCGGACGATTCAAGTCGCATGATCCAAAGGAGCCTGGCCGGTGGTATAGCTGTGCTATACCCTCAGCTCTCCTAAGAAAAAGGGAGTGCAGTCAACTCTACCTCGTTAATAATGCAGGCTTTGGCTTGGTTGGTTGCTTTTTTTCCGGGACCTCTAATGGCGGTTTACTATGCAACAAGGCGTATTTGCTATCGTTCACTGAAGCATTGGAGAGTTGAGTTGTACCGGCGGGGCTTTGCAGCACTCTGTCCCGGATCAAAGCGACTGGCTTTGTCGATCGTGCGGGGCTGGCCTCTTCAAAATTGTTTATGAGCGGCGTCATGGAAGTCGGTCAAATGGCCGACGAAGGATATCGTCAATTTATGCGCGGTAAGATGTTAATAATCACAGGTAGAAGATAACTGGTTTATGGCATTTCTGCCGCGGTTGCTACCGCGCAAACTGATGACCTGAGCAGTCAGAGCGGTGCAGGATAGAGTGGAGCAATGAGAGAATGGAACATAATAATTGAAGAGGAGTTTTGGGAATGGAAAAATTATGGAGTAAAACAAAAATTGGTAATTTGGAATTGCCTCATCGTTTAGCGATGGCACCCATGACACGGAGTAGAGCACAAGAAGATGGTACGCCGGGTGAACTGAGTTCCCTTTATTATGCTCAAAGAGCATCTATGGGATTCATCATTAGTGAAGGTACCCAACCATCTGAGGATGGGCAAGGTTATTTAAATTCACCAGGTATCTATACTGAAAAGCATATTGAAGGTTGGAAAAAAGTTACGGATGAAGTGCATAATGCTGGCGGATTCATGTTCATACAATTAATGCATGTCGGTCGTATGTCACATCCAGACAATACTCCACATCATCGTCAAGCAGTTGCACCTTCAGCGATTGCACCTGGTGTAGAAATGTTTACTGCTAACGGAATGCAGGAAATACCCGTCCCACGAGAATTAAGTGAAGAAGATATTCAAACTACTATTTCAGACTTCCGTAAAGCAGCCGCAGCAGCAATTAAAGCAGGAGCTGATGGTGTTGAAATTCATGGAGCCAACGGATACTTAATCAATCAATTTATTGGTGAAAATTCAAATAAACGAATCGATAAATACGGTGGATCTGTGGAGAACCGCGCTCGCTTTGCAATCGACGTAACGAAAGCAGTCGTTGAAGAAATTGGAGCAGAAAGAACCGGCTTCCGTATCTCACCTGGAACACCTCTTGGTGGGATTGATGAAGGTGATCAAGGACCTGAGGTTTATCTCCATCTTGTAAAAGAATTATCTAAGTACAATTTAGCATACCTACATGTTATGCATTTAGGGAACGAAACGCTGCTCCGTGAAATTCGTTCGATGTGGACAAATTCATTACTGGTTAATCGAGCAGGACGGGCACTTGAAGAAATTAGCGTAGATATTGATAATGGCATTGCTGATGTGGTTCCAGTTGGTGTTTGGTCATTAGCTAATTCGGATTTAGTGGAACGTCTTAAAAAAGGATTTCCTTTAAATGAAGTTGATCCTAAAACATTATACGCGGGTAACGGAGGCGTGGGTTATACAGACTATCCAACAATGGAAGAATTAAAATCACAACAGGAGTAAATACAAGGTAAGGTTATAGATTAGATTGTAAATCAGCAATAAGGTCATACTGAAATGGCGTACAATTGAAAAATTGTACGCCATAAATTGGTTTTATTCTATGCATTTTTGAGTTTCAAGTACAGCAAGAAACCAACAATGTCCACTAACGGAAGGATGCTGATTTTTAATGAATACACACATGAAGGCAGCACAAATTGCCAAGTATTCAAAAGAAATCCAAGCTCAAGTCAATGATATTGCAATTCCAGAAATTACTGATAACGAAGTTTTAGTAAGAGTAAAATCTGCGGCAGTCAATCCACTCGAAATGTTAATTATCACAGGTAGCGTGAAGTTGATTCAAGATTATAAATTCCCATTGACGCTTGGTAATGAATTGGCAGGGGTTATTGAAAAAGTAGGTAAAAATGTGAAGGAGTTTTATGCAGGAGATGAAATTTATACACGTCTGCCATTGAAAAAAATTGGCGCTTTTGCTGAATATGCCGCAATTGACGCTGCTGCAATTGCACCTATGCCAAAAAATTTATCCTATGAAGAAGCTGCTGCTGCAGCGTTAACTGGACTTACAGCCTATCAAGGCCTGCATGAAGAACTTGAGGCACGACCGGGTAAATCGGTTTTTATTCCAGGTGGATCGGGTAGCTTTGGTCAGATGGCTGTCCCAATTGCAAAGGCAATGGGTTTAAATGTCATTGTTAGTGGTAACTCGCAAGCGCGAGAACGTACTTTGGAAATCGGTGCTGACCGATATTTGGACTACACCAAGGAAAACTATGTTGACTTGTTGTCGAATGTCGATTATGTGATTGATACCTTGGGAGCCAAAGAATTCGATAATGAATTAAAAGTCATTAAACCAGGTGGTAAATTGCTCTCTCTCCGTACAGGACCCAATAAACGATTCGCTGAAGACAATAACTTCCCTTGGTGGAAACAGAAACTTTTTTCGCTTGCTGGCGCAAAATACGACAACAAAGCCAAGAAGCGCGACGTGGAATACCGATTTATCTTCGTGCGCTCTGACGGTGCACAATTAAAAGAGATAACCAACGTCATTGAAGAATACAACATTGTTCCACCGCTTCATCATAGACGATTTTCTATAGGAGAAATCAATGAAGCATTAGAACTGGTCGCTACTGGGCGTCCAAAAGGGAAGGTGATTATAAATTTTTAAGTAGAACTTGAGGAAATCTCTGTGGTGGCCCGAGAGGGGCAACGGGTAGGATAGTGAAATACTAATTTTGATTTTTATTAGAATATCCATGGTATTGTCAGACGACAAGAACATAAATACTTTCAGAGTCGAATAAAATGCGGCTTTTTTTACATTACAGTCTTTTTTCTTTTCGTCGGTTGAGTGGCTATAATGCCGTACGGTCCAGCACAAATGGCAAGCAGCAGCCTTGATCTTTGTTGAGGGACAAGTGTCGGGGGACAAGAACATGGTCAGGTATGCTGCTCCGGATCTGGAGGCATTCGCAACCAAGCTGTTCTATATGCTGGATCTTGGCAGACGCGAGGGGGTGGCGGAGACGCTTGAGGAAGCGGGAAAGGCACTCGTGGCATACGATTCTTCCGAAACCGCGATCAAGACCGGCCTGGCCAAAGTGTTGTCCGTCGCGCTAAGCAAGTTGGCTGCTCTCCATCAATGCGTCGATATCCAAGAATATGCGCCCCTGCTGGCCGAGCTTTATCAGCACGCGCATTACGATAGGGTGATGAGCGCGGCCCATTCCCAGCTCGCCGAGCTGGCGGGAAGGCTGGGGGCGAACGGAAACCTACCCGTGGTCAAGCAAGTGATGGATTTTATCCAGCGGCATTACCATGAAAATCTAAAGCTGGAGACGCTGGCGGAGATGTACAATTAAAACAAAGGATATTTGGGCAGAATGTTCAAGCAGCATACGGGCGATTCCTTCCATACCTTCTTGGATAAGGTCCGTATTCAGCAAGCGATCCGGCTCCTCAGGGAAGGGTACAAGGTCTATGAGGTCTCGGAGCTCGTAGGTTATCCCAATGTGGATTATTTCCATAGAAAATTCAAGAAATATGTAGCAGCTTCCCCCTCTTCGATCAAAGGATCTCCTTCCAAGGCCACGACATTTTCATTGGAAACATCATAGATTCTTAAAGTGGGGGGATTTCATGAAGGCCAGCACAGGAATAGTGACATGCCTTTTAATGATCGGAGCACTTCTTGCAGCCAGCGGCTGCTTCAACGGATCGGACTCCGATAGCTCAGGCAGTCCTGACGCATCGCCGAACAAAGAACTCGCGCCCATGACGATCACATATGCAGCAGGGGACAATAACCCGCTTTGGGACGGCATGCAAAGCGATGTCGGCAAGCTCATCACGGAAAAAACCGGCATCTCGATGAAAGCTCAATTTCCGATAAGCGTTAATGACACGGATATGTTCGCGCTGATGGTGGCAAACAACGAATATCCGGACATCGTTTCGGCCAAAGGCAGCGTGGGCAAGCTGAAGGACGCTGGCGCATTGATCGATTTAACGCCGCTTATTGAAGAGCATGCGCCGAACATCAAGAAGGTCTACTTATTGCTTTTATGAAGCTCCTTATCCATAATTGTAACTAAGGGAGATGATTCCAAGTTGAGTGAACAGAATATCAGCACAACAGTTTCAGGGGATATCATTGTTACCCATCTAATTGGTAAGATTAAAACAGATGATGTTAATGAATGGTTTAACGGCTTCGAGAAGGTTTGCCAGCAATTCATTTCCGAGGGTCGGCAATACAAATTGTTGGTGGATAGAAAAGGGTACACTCTAGATCATTTTTCCATTCAAAAAACATGGAAAGATAAGTTCTTCAATGAAACCATTCTGAATCAAAGTATTGCAATTGTGTTTCTTCTTGAAGAAGGGGAGATAATGAATGATTTGCAACAATCCAACACAAAAGAATCTGTAAATTTTTTTGATAATTATGACGAAGCATTTATTGGGTTGAATGAATATCCGATTTAAGACCGTTATGGAACTCAGTTGTACTCAATCAACCAACTGGTGTCTGGTGTCATAAAGAGATGACGGGTGACAAAAACATAGCAACATTAGAAGCCCCTGAATTAGTATTATCCCCTCATGATAGACAACGAAGACATCTGTTAAGATGAACTTACATGTTGTCTGCTGGAGGGGGTTTTTTTTATGGGGAAAACAGGCGTACAAATAAATGAGGAAGTTAAGAAGGATGCCATGCGGCTGGCTATTGAAGAGAACATGTCCTATCGAGAGGTGGCTAGGCGACTGGGGATTCGGAATAAGATACAAGTTGAGGTATGGGTGAAATGGCAGCAAGAAGGTAGAGCTATAGAGCAAGAAGCCTTTCATAAAGGACGGCCGAAGACAAAGCTTACCCGTCTTGAAGAAGAAATAGCCTTAAAGGCGGAGATCGCATACCTAAAAAAGCTGTATCCAAATCAACACCGGGAGTGACGAGCAAAGCCATTCGTTGCGAGATCATCGAAGAATTGAGACAGGAATATCCGGCTAAAATGCTTTTGCAGCTAGCGGACGTTTTAACAGGATAGTTTAAGATCTATTCAATGTTCAATTAAATCCCATTAAATAACATAATAATGTTATAATTATACTACTGCATCAATAAATTGGTATTGGATATCTAATGAAAATTATTAACCTAGGGGGTAGGTAAACAATGAGCAAAGATTATGAAACTCCTGAAAGAACAAGAGAAAGACTAAGACAAGAAGAATTGGAAAATAATCCATTTGGTCATATGAATCACGGAAATAGTAGGGCTCGGTATAGTATAGTCGATTTAGGTTGGAAAGGCACTTTAGTATTAACTATTGTTATTATTGTTGGTCTTATAGTTGTTCAATATTTTTATTAATGGTAGATTTAGAAACACTGGAGAAGTTGACGGTTAGGGAGATTGAAAATTTTCTATCTTTTCTCGAATACATTTAAACAACTCCAGTCATCCGATGAACCGCAAATACTCCAGATTTGAAGCCGTATATATTACGACAGATGTCGAGGGACAAGAACATAGGCCCATTGAAAGTCGCTAATTAAGCGGCTTTTTTGTTTAATCGGTACAAGTTCTTGTCCCGAGTCAAGGACAAGAACTTGTACCGATTGCCGTAAAGGACAAGAAGATGGTCCGATTACCGATTAGATAAATATCTAACTTTAGTAAGAGTGGAGAAATTCTCAAGAATCTACACTATTTAGAGATAACCTTACGTTTTTTCTTGCGTTTATACTTATATGGACTGTAAAATTCAGGAGGTTTTTTGATGAAGAAATTGGTATTATTTTCTTTTGCTGTTCTATGTTCTTCGCTTTTGTTACTTCCAACAAATGAGGCAGCCGCAGCAGTAAAAAGTTCAAAAGGAACACAAGTTGTTGTGAATAATCATGACTTAGATTCAAAAGATATTCTCATTAAGAACAATCAGGTGTTTTTTAGTCTGACTTCACTCAAAGGTTTAGGTGGCTTAACGTTTGCCTGGAATAATACTACTAAGCAAGCGACAGTGAAGGGGGGCGACATAAACTTGCAGTTGACTATGAATAATAAAGTAGCACAAAAAAATGGATCTCCAGTTTCATTAAGTACTGCTCCATTTATTCAAAACGGTAAAACAATGATTCCCTTACGTTTTGTTGCAGAAGCGTTGGACGGTTCAGTAACTTGGAATCAAAAGACCCAAACGGCGTTTGTTTCAAAACCAAGCACGAAACTGCTGACGGACGTTAAGAGTAGTGCATTAAGCACGGCCAGAAATGCTGCAATCAATCTTCCTAGAGTATCACAGCTCACGGAGGACTTTAAACCAATTATGGAAGCATCCAGTCTTCAATATTATTTTCCGGAAAACACCCATGACCGATTCATCGAGGTCAATAATAATGTAATCCGCTATTATAAAATTATGAAGAACACAGCTTACCTTAAGTGGCAAGCTTTCATTAGCGAAAAGACCACTACGCAAGATAACCTTTATTTCATAAACCGCGCCTTTATAAAAGAGAACGGTTCCCTACCAAATTTTAAAGATACGACATTCGCCAACTTTCGCTGGATGCCTCATATTACTTCTACTGGATATGGTTTAATCACTAAGGAGAATTGGAATGACGTTGTTTTTAAACAAGCCGAACTGCCTCAAACTAATCTGAAGGAAAACTATATTATTGTTGACATTCCAGAAGAAAAATAATTAGAAATTGTCATTAAAAGGAGTTTGCAGTGGACGCAATTATCATAACGCCGCATGTCGGTATCGGTCCTTTTCGGCTAGGGATGTGCAGGGAAGGGGTGGAGCGGACTTTCCAGAGTTTGGGTCATTTGAGAGCTGATAATGGCATACCCGGTAATCCTAGCTATATAGAAATGCTGTTTATGCGCGAACATTTCGAATACGATGCCAATAGCCGGGTGAAGTTCATTCAACTGATAAATCCGCAATACTCGGGTAACATCTGTATTCCCTGCCTGTTTCAAGGTGTGGACGTCTTCACGACCAAGGCAGAGGATTTGATCCACACGTTTAGCAAATATTATTCAATGGTCGGAGATGTTGATCCGAGGACGGGATTTTCCTTTGCCATTCAAGAACTTGAGCTGTGCTTCTGGCGAGAAGGCATTATGAATGATGAAATCATAAAAGACCCGGGTTTTCTGGAGATGAGCGAGGAGAATCAGGAGCTCGAGAAGCGGTATTTCTATTTTACGACCGTATCGATTGGAGCGCTGGGATATTTCGACTTCATGGATGATTACCCAGGCAGTTAAGCAATGCGTACTCTAAAAACTAGGAGAAAGCGGGCTAATCGCCTTACTCCCTAATTCGAGCCCGCATGAGGATCGAAGAGCATGAAAATGATCTTTAAACTAACGGGATACAGTAGCCCAATCATGACAGGACGGCAGCCGACGAAAATATTCGGCTGCCGTCAGTTGCGTTCGGGCAGTAAACGTTAATAAAAAAATAAACCCGGCATAATCGGTCCGGTTTAGCAATGCCCTATGTAAAAAAAGTATGATAACATGTTCTCCTCAATAGCCAGCCGGCCGCACGGCCTCCTTCTTAACATCCTAGAATAATTCTTGTTTGTACGTCCTGTTTTCCCCATGAAAAAAACTCCCTCCAGCAGACAACCGTAAGTCCATCTTAACAGGTGTTTCTTTTTCGTTGTCCACCATGAGGGGGGAATACCATATATGCTGCTTTTTTGTTTTAAATGTGGCAAATTGTCACTGTATCGGCTATACCACTACTGCGGTTCCGCTGACGGCCACCCTCAGCATTCCCTCACAAATAACTTCATAGTCGATGTCCACCGCTATAATGGCGTTTGCCCCCAGGCGCACGGCTCGATCTTCCACTCGACAAACGCTGCATCCCTTGCTTCCTGCAGCTTGTTTTCGTATGCCCCCGAGCGCCCGCCGACAATATCGGTAATGGAGGCTAGAAAGTCCCTCACTACATTCGCGCCCATAATGACTTCGCCGGTCACAATACCGATATACCTTTGAACAGGGTAACCTTCAATGGTGTAAGTCTCATTTATAACCATTAGAACGACCGATTTGATCGATTTCTAGTCTCAGTTGTAACCAATACGCACAGAAGGACTTACCGGGGGGCTTGTTTGGAAGTATCAAAGGATTATGCTCTTAAGCATCACAAAGACACCTTATATAGGCTCCTATCTTCTTTTACCGACATTGGGTACTACAATATGGGGTTTCGGCTTTTAAACGCTGCTGATTTCGGGGTTTCCCAAAGCCGGGAACGTTTGTTTATCGTAGGGATTCGAAAGGATTTAGGATTCTTTTTTGATTTCCCTGAACCGCCGCTAATTCGGCGAACTGTTCATGAAGCCATTGGGGACCTGCCACAGGCCGCAACGGTAACCAAGAATACCTACGAGCAACCGTTAGTTCCTAATCATACAACCAATTGGGCGAGTCCTAGTCCGGAAAGGTTACATGCCGTTATCCTTAACCCAAGGAACCAGAGGAGAGGGATGCGAAGACTACAATGGGAGGATGTAAGTCCAACCTTGACCGCTCATATAGCAAAAGATGGTCGTGAGTTCCTTCATCCTTGATCCAAGCAAGTGAGTAAGCGGGGAGGATTGTGTCACATGACTCAAATATCTAGAGAAAGATTAGAAAATCTCTTTCGTGAAGTAAATGCTTCCTGGAGTTTTGAAGATTCGGCTTTGTCTGCTCATGAAAAGGATCTATTATTTCAGAGACTTCTCGGAGATCTAACGGACGAGGACTATAATAAGGCGATTATGGAGTTCATTAGCTCTCTATCCTAATCCAATTCCCAATAAAAAACGAAGCCCTGATTCCGTGGAATCAGGGCTTATTTGAGTACGTTCCTTCAGTTGAGGGTACGGTTTCAGACGCGGGGATTCGTGTCAGTTACGCTAGTACTATCCCTATGACCATCATAATCAATCAAGGTATAAAAAATGACTAATAGACCATTTCAACTTGGGTTTCGGACATAAAGTAACCTTTGGGTGACTTTATGTCACCCTGTTTTTGGATCTATCTGATTTTGGGTCCAGGTCATAATAAACTATTTAATTATGATTCAACAGGATCTTCATTTTAGGGTGAGTACATGGTTATTTCTATGATGGATTCAATTAAACGAACAATCGTGAAAACGGTTAGAATTAAAGCAGATGAATACGTGTAAAAGTTGTTGTTAGTAATGTATTCGAGGACAATTCCCCCAAACAGAAAACAGAATTTCAGAATATTGTCTACATTCGTAAGACGGAAACTATGGCTCGACGCTTACAGCCGCAAGGTATTCAAGCTAATTTGTTGCTGCGAAAGTTGAGTTAGTAAAATCGACTTCGAAAACGAAAAAATAATTATTATAAAATTACCAAGAGCACGTTGCACCGCCTCTTATAAGATGCCGTTCGCGAACTCAGCACGAATGGGGCAAAGCGCAAAGAGCAAAATCTTTTAACTATTAAGCAATATCCGCTAGAGTTTCTCAATTGTGAAGTCCGTATAATATGAGAAGAATAGAGCGCTTACAAGGAAAGATCTTCAAATTTTTGTCTGTGACGACAAACGACTTCTAGAGGGGGGGATAAAGGAGGGCCAATCCTTGTTGATGAGGACTACGCCGGGACCGTAAGAGGTTCGTGGATGCTAGAGGACAAAAGCTTGGTAATCGGAATGAGGAATGAATATAGTCTCTCGGAACATCATTAGAGGTGAAATTGGAAGAAGAAGACAGTTGGAGCTGGAAAGTATGGAAATTGAAAACCAGTTTCAAGAATGGGCAGACTTCGACAATTTAGGCGAAACGCTTTTTTGAAAAACTTAAGCGACAGTAGGGCAAATGGTAGCTTTCAGCTTGTCCCATTCATCTTTCTGGCTTACATACCAGGCATACATGTGCTGGCAGGTCATAATGCCGTAGATGCGAATGTACCACATCATCGTCGAGCGGTGCCTACCGGATTCGAACTTGTAATCGATCTTCTCCTGCTTGTTGGAACGCTCAATGGACGTGCAGCGTTTGTAAATCAACCTCCACCTCCGACCCGCGAGCGGTTCTGGGAAACAGGCGAAGATTATCGCTGCTGTGTGTATGGTATGTCCGCCCGTATTTGGCATCGGAGTACCCCCGCAGGTCAAAGAGCATCTCCACTTGCGGCTATCCTGGTGTTTTCTTATCCGCGTGACGCATCATCCATGTGACAAGACGGTTCACTCTGCCCGGTGTAGCCGTAGGCGCTTTCTCTCCTTTCTTCCCTTTCTTTGGTTTGCTCTTGCGTTTGGGTTGCTTCATCGGTTTAAGATTATTGCCTACCGCAAGCCAAAAGCGTCTGAAGAATTCATAGAAGGTCCCGACGACAGGAAGATCGTCATAGTCGAAGCCGTAAAGAATGGCATAGATAGGTGTCCGCTTCAAGACATTTACACATTCGGTTAATCCCTTTTCAGGGTTGGTCAAAAGGAACAAGAAAAAGGATCGAAACATAGATGCTGGATCTCGAGGTTCAGGGCCCCGATCCGAGTAAGTGTCTCGAAGAAACGTTGTGAGGGGAGAAAGGTCAGTCATCCATAATTTTGCTAGAAGCGGCCAGTCTTTATTGATGATGACGATACCGGGCCCAATCTGAGTACGAAGTTGCTTAAGAACAAAGCCTTGGTCGTCCGCATGCGGAACAAAAATAGGTTTCAAGAGAAGCACTCTAATCGCGATTTATAGGTTGAAAAAGGAACCCTTACAACGCAATTTTGGAAAAATGAAGGATTTGTCAAGGCTTTTTCGAAGAAAATGACCAAATATTCTAGAATATTTCCCATAATGAAAAAAGGAAATTAATGAAAAAAAACCCTACGAAGTAGGAGGAGAGTAAGTTTGGTGGTACAAGAAACCCCTTGTCCCATCTGCCTCGGCGAATGCCGAGAGGCTATGAATGAATGCGGAGGGATTATTGATGAAGGCATCAAAAAAAGTTTCGGTTCTGATACTGGCACTCTTACTTCCATTGATTGTGATTTTCTCTACGGCAGTTCCGGCTGCGGAATCCTACGAAATCGTCCCGCTCACAGATCCGGTTACGAATCCGGATACAACCGATGAGGTCAAAATCGACTTCCAGACCAAAGGGTCTCAAACGGCAGAAGGGTATCTGCCCGACAACGGGGATGCGTACGGCGAACGCGGGAATGGCTTTACGTATGGATGGACCCCAGGCATTGTTGGAGCCGCCAGAGATTACAGCTTAATCGAACCGGATCTTAAACTAGCAACCTTGAACCAATTTGGCCAAGGGATTATTTGGGAAATTGCCGTTCCGAACGGCAAGTATGAAGTGACGGTCAGCATAGGCGATATTCGATATCCGGACCAAATCAAAGGAAAATTGTTGCTCTTGGCTGAAGAGACCGTCATCTTCGAGAACAAACAAGTTGACGGCAAATGGGAACACGTCAAACCGATTGGACAAACTTACGTTTCCAAAACGGTAGAAGCGGATGTGACCGACGGCAAACTGACCCTCGATCCGAAAGATTCCGCCACGGAAAACATTAAGATCAACTACATTGAAATCAAGTCGCTTGACGTTCCGATTCCTATTGATCCCGTAGACCCTGTAATTGAAGAACCACGAGACATTGATAGGACTCCCGTAACCATTGTTGTCAATGGAGAAGAGGCGGAGTCGGATGTTCCGCCGGTTAGAGCGAACGACCAAGTCATGGTACCTGTAGATATGATAGCTGAAGAATTTGGCGCTGATGTTGGTTGGAATGAGGAAAAGAATGCCGTTCTGATTAATTCAATGCCGAGTCAAGCAAGGCTCAAACAGCAGTCGACTCAGCTGATCGTGAACGGTTTGGAAATCGAATCGGAGGTTCGTCCATTTGTTCTGGATGGCAATTGGATGCTTCCTATTCGGGAAATATCCGAAGCCATGGCCTTGGACGTCTCCTGGGATGAGGCAACCCTGACGCTTCAAAGTAGTTTAAGGCCGCATACGGAACCTGCCATGGAGCTTCATGGGTGGGCCTCCGTGGAGGCTGATGGACAGGGCGGGACGACAGGCGGCGGCGATGCCGAACCTCGGACGGTGACAACGCTGGAAGAACTGGAACAACTGGCTGGAGACGACGAACCAAGAGTCATCGTCATTTCCGGAACGATCACATCCGGGGCTCAGCCTATCAGCGTAGGCAGCAACAAGACGATATTGGGGGAGGACCAGTACGCGACCATCCGCGGCGGCATCACCATAGACGATAGCAGCAACATCATTATTCGCCACTTGAACTTCCAAGGCATCTGGCCTATCTTCGGCCCTGCCGACGCGATCGCCGTGAGAAATTCGCATCATCTTTGGTTCGATCACTTGAACATCTGGGATGCCAGTGACGGCTTATTGGACCTCACCCAAGGAACTAACTACGTCACCGTTTCATGGAACAAGTTCTTTTACACCGATCCGGATAATCCTCACCGTATGGTCAGCTTGGACGGCGGAGGCGCGGAACATGATGCTACCGACACAGGCAAGAACAAGGTAACCTATCATCACAACTGGTTCGCCAACAATACCGATCAGCGGATGCCACGCGTCCTGTTCGGTCAGGCGCACGCCTACAACAACTACTACACGGCCAGTAACAACAATTACGCCATCGGCGTAGGCGTCTTCGCGTCGATGCTGGTGGAAAACAATTACTTCAAGAACGTAAAAAATCCGCACCAGTTTATGTACCCCGACCGTCGACCGGCGTACATCACGGCTACGGGCAATATTTATGACAACACAAGCGGATTAATGGATACGGGTGCCGTTACACCAGAGGGCTACGACAGCGTGGCGCCTTTTACCAATCCGCCCTACGCCTACGAATTGGATGATGCCGAGGATATTCCTTTTCTTGTTACTCGATATGCGGGTCTAATGGTCAACGAGGACATTACAGCGCCAGAAGCACCTGTTATTATAGCTCCGGCAGAGTCGGCGGAAATCCACATGCGTACTCCGAGCATAAGCGGAACGGCAGAACCGAGCAGCATCGTGACAATCACATTGACAGGCACTTCATCGGGATCGACAAAAAACGCAACGTTGACGACAACGGCTGACTCGAACAGTTCATTTAGTGCCGAATCAACAAGACTGAACAACGGAACGTATACCATCACCGCAACGGCAACCGATGCTGCAGGCAATGTAAGCCACGCTTCGATCAATCGTTCAATTATAATAAAAGGACAGGCTGACAAGAAGTAAATGAATAGAGGGTTTGAACGAGCAACTCCGCTTCCGACCTGTTCCGAATTTTATCAGCGCTTAAGAAGACTATAGCTCAATAAACCATGCAAGCAGCCGGTCTCGCGATCGGCTAACTTTTTTAGTTGAAATAAGGGGAAGGGGGAGAAAAGTTGGTGGGTACATCTCACTAATTTCATCGCAGGTTAAATCAAAGCAGTTGGTCACCAGGGGGAGCAGATTGCCCTCTATCGCCATAGTTGAATGGATCGCGATAGGAAACCCCCGACTCCATATTCAGAGTCGGGGGTTTTCCCGTTACTTCAATTTTTCCATTTCCTGATCAACCGTTTGTTGCCCCAGTTCTTGTACCTCTCTTAGGATTGTATTGACATCTTTTTGCCCTGTTACAAGTTCAGTTACTTTGTCATTCATTAAGTCAACGATGTGATCTTCTAATGGATGTAATTGACGCATTGGAGCATTTCCGTTCACATACACTGCGTCGAAGTTTTTATCTTGGTCTGGATGGTTTTCAAATGCAAGATCTTTAACCTGCTGTGATTTCAATGGAGAAATCTTTCCTTTTTTTGATACTTCCATTTGGAACTCTTCAGACGTTAAATATTTTAAAATTTGCATTGCCGCATCTTTATTTTCGGAAATGGAAGTAATACCAGCATAGTTGGCGTAAGGTTGAGTGCCATTATCCGGAAGATCTTTGAAGACCGGCATCGAAACCATGTCCCAGTTCAGCGGAAGTTGTTCTTGCGAAACCGCGATCCATTCGGTTAAAAATACATACATGGCGGAAACGCCTGCTGCTCCTCTAAAGTGATCATGACTTGGGAAATTTGCTTTAGCCATTTCCTGCACGCCAGGATTTCTGCTCAATTCAGTGAAGAGGTTAAGAATCCTCTTCCAATTATCGTTGTCTACCGTCACCTTGTTCGTTTCCGGATCAATGAAACCTTGCGATAAGGAATTCATGCGGAAGTAGTGCTTCGGAGACATCCAAAGTCCCATATACTGCGTTCCGTTTTCATTCCGATCGAATTGATGGGCGAGTGCAAACGTCTCCTCCCACGTCATGCCATCTTTCGGATATGGAATCCCGAATTTGTCGAATAAATCTCGGTTATAGAACAAAACAAGAGAATCGTTAAAAATAGGAAGGCCGTAAAGTTGGTTATCAAACGTGGCAGATTCAATAAACCCCGGGGCAAACGAAGCTAAGTCAACTCCATGTTTTTTAGCTAGCTCCGTCATATCATAAGTCAACTTCATCGGTTCGTATGCATTCAAAAATCCACCGGCTCTTGTGAAGTAAATATCAAACTTCGTTTGAGCGGCTACTAGTTGTTCCAATGAAAGTCCTCTATTCGAAATATGGTTAATCGTGTATGTAGGGAACTTTTTCTTCACGTAACTCCCTACATTTGCTTCAAATTCTTCATCGGAAAATATTGTAGAAAATGTGACTTCGGCATTTTCCGGCGCCGGAGGTTCTGCTGTCGGATCATTACCGCCCGACGGCGCAACAGTACCCTCAGTATTAACAGTACCTTCAGTATTACCGTTAGTACAAGCTGCAATTATACTTAAAATCAGAATAATTACCAACAGCAGTCCCATTCTTCTTTTCAACATTTCGTTTTCCCTCCCTTAGTTTGAAGTGGATAATCCTAAACCCCGAATCCAGACCACCCCCTCTCAAAGTCTGTGCCGTTGCCTGTAAGCGCATACAAGTTTTGCGTTCGCGTTTGCAAGTATCTGGCACTATTGTATAGGAGTGTTTCCATCAAAAATATACGGCTATAATCGTAAATATAGGGCGATCGAATCTATTGTTGATTCTCGGAACCGGGTATTGGACGGTGCTGCTCTTAATCGACAGCCCATCAAGAGGGACGATACGAGAACGCTGTGGATTATGATATCAAAAGGAAATGCAAAAAAAACAGGACCGCTTCCCTGAAACTGGAACGCGTTCCGAGTCTTTACTTGCTATCCATGTTGGACAATGCCGTTAAGCTAGGCAAGTATCGGATTGATTAAGTCGGCCAGTTTTGGAGCAATCCCTCTAAGATAGGGCAAGAAGGTTTTCTTCCTTATGTTGAAGTGAAGAAAGAACAGAATATTAATCTGCTCGGAATGGCTTATTTTAAAGACGCAAAGATGGTAGAGACAATAAAGCCGTTTGAAATTGCAGGGTATATGGGAATTAAAGGGCGGCGAGTTTCTTGAGGGGATAAGGAGATCGGGTCTAAGGAGCGCTGACAAGAGGCTTACAAAAATTTGAAGTAAGCGTATATACAGAGGTCCGGCGAGTCGGCCGAGATCGTCTTCGAGCTGGATCGGCGGGCGTTCTCCATCTGGAGCACACCCGCCAATCGATGTGCGGTTTATGAGAGTCCCCGCGCATACCGCTTCCGGCATTGCGAAGGGGAATGCCTCTTGTACTGCCTGAACATTTGACTGAAATAATTGACGCTGCCGAAGCCGACTTTAAACGCGATTTCCGTGATCGGATCGGAGGAATGGATTAATAATTGCTCGGCGGCGTTGATTCGGAGCAAATTGACGTACTCCACGAACGTCTTGCCGGTTACCTTCTTAAAGGTTCTGCAAAAGTGGTATTCGCTCAAATTGACGATGCCGGCTGCTTGCTGTACGGTGAGCTTCTCTGGATAATGCCGCTCCACAAACGCTATAAGCTCTTTGAATCTATCGGTTAATTCCGCGCCTACCGTATCTGCGGAACCGGTTGGTCCATGCAGATGGTGATGGCGGGATAAATGTACGAGCAGCAGATGCAGCATGGACTGGATCGCAACCTGATAGCCTATAGCCTGCTGCTCGTATTCGGCGATCATCTGCTTGACAATACCAGCGATGAGCGAATTATACGCATCCGTTACCGGCAGAAGGATGGGAAAAAAACGTTTTCCGGAAGCATAAGGATTTGTGATTTGCACATGACTGGAGCCTGCCACTCGGCTTTCGGCTAGCACGGAATGAAAGACCAGCGCGTAATATTCCACCTGATGCTCGTCATCCGCAAACCCCGTATGGATCATGCCCTTGTTCACGAACATCAAATCGCCAGGTTCCGGTTTAACCGTCTCGGAGCCGATATAGAAGGTCGCGTTTCCCCTGATAAAATAGATGAGTTCCAAGTCATCATGCCAATGCAGGTGCAGTACTTCCTTGCCGGGCGGAATGATGTGGAAGACGTCAAACGGAAAGTCCTGATCGCGATGCGGGACGTCTTGCTTGATTTGATAAGGATTTGTCATGCCGCAGTCCCCTCGAAAAGCAATATCCCTTAACTTTACAGCAATATCAGCTAGAGAACTTTTAATAGGAAGCATCTATAATTATAGACTATCAACTGCTGGAATGAAAGTAATGAAAGCGATATCCAAAACAAGAACAGCCAAATAACGGTTACGGGAGGATTATCGAATGGGATTTGAAATTGAGCAGACAACAGGGGATTCAAGCTGGTATACGCATGATCGTTTCGGCATGTTCATTCATTGGGGCTTGTACTCGCTGGGCGCCAGGCACGAGTGGATGAAGGGCCGGGAATTTATGACGAATGAGCAGTACGACAAATATTTCAAGCGCTTTGACCCGGATTTGTATGATCCCGAGCTATGGGCTACTCTTGCATCGGACGCCGGCATGAAATATTTCGTAGTCACCACGAAGCATCATGAAGGCTTTTGCTTATGGGATTCGGCTCTGACTGATTACAAAGCGACCAACACGCCGGCAGGCCGAGACCTGCTGACGCCGATGATAGAAGCATTCAAGTCAAAGAACATTAGGCCGGGACTGTATTACTCCCTGTTGGATTGGCATCATCGGCATTATACGCTCGATGTCAAACATCCGCTTCGATATAATAAGGAGTTTCTGGAAGACCAGAAGCACCGCGAATGGCAGAAGTATGTCGACTACATGCATGAGCAGACGAGGGAGCTGCTGACTAAATTCGGCAAGATTGATTTGATGTTTTTCGATTTCTCTATCCCGTCGGAACAAGGCTTCCCTGGCAAAGGCAAGGAAGAGTGGCAAAGCGAGAAGCTGGTGAAGCTTATTCGCGAGCTGCAGCCGCATATTTTGCTGAATGATCGCCTGCAGGTGAAAGGGGACATCACGACGCCGGAGCAATATCAACCGCGCGAGTGGATTCAAACGAACGGCAAGCGCGTTGTCTGGGAGGCGTGTCATACCTTCAGCGGCTCATGGGGGTATTACCGCGACGAAGAAACGTGGAAGAGCGTCGACACCCTTGTGAAAATGTTAATAGACACGGTAAGCAAGGGAGGCAATCTGCTTCTTAACGTCGGACCGACAGGTCGAGGTGAATTCGATGAACGTGCCATCGATCGTTTGAAGGGCATTGGCGAATGGATGAAACGCCACAGCAAGTCGATTTATGGCTGTACGGCCGCGCCGGAGGAGCTTCAATGTCCGGAAGATTGCCGTTTTACCTACAATCCGGAGAACAACCGTCTTTATCTGCACGTTTACAGCTGGCCTTTCAAGCATATTCATCTGCGCGGTTTGACGGGCATGGTGGAATATGCACAACTGCTGAACGATGCTTCTGAAATTAAAATGAAGCAAGGCGAAGAGGAAATGACGATGGAAGCGGGCGCTTTCAACGAGGGAAGGCCGCGCGATATCCTGACGCTGCTGCTGCCGGTCAAGAAGCCGAACGTAACCGTCCCTGTCATCGAGCTTTTCTTGAAAAGCCGATGAGTAGACCGAAGCTGGGGTTGCAGGGGCCGGTCATCGCCTGGCAGGACTCATGAGCCGGGGGAGTCGAGACACTATTTTTAACTAGCTGGTAGACGAATATGGCAATCTGTTATAGCAATTTTGTTACTGCAACCTGTCTAAGTAACCTATCAAAGTAACCTATCAAAGTGACCAGTCCTAGCAAACCTGTCTTAGCAACCTACCCTCAACAGAGCGGAGGTTGCTTTTGTTTTTTTAAAATATATGGCTCATGGAGGCTTTCAGACTCTAACGGTCACCACGGAGCCTAATCGCCTTTAAATGGCCTCCTTCCGGATGTCACGTTTGCAGTGAAGCTTATTCGGCTGAAAGTAGGTCATTTTTGCGGATTTTGGTCATATAGCGTTCCTCATACAGGATGAAAAGCGCTCAAACAGGCCATTTAAGCGCTGTGGTAACCGTTGAATGCTGGAGAATCACTCCAACAGTGGTCTGCACATCGAGTGGGGCATTGTAGTCGAAATTAATGCTACATTCGGTGGTCTGAACGTCCAACGGGGGCATTGTGGTCGAAATTTATGCTACATTCAATGGTTTTCACGTCCAGTGGGCGCATTATGATCATAGATTTCGGCGGTCTAGTCGCTGCGTAGACGTGGATAGCATCGGCCGTTTCACCTTCGTGAAACCCCCCTATAAACACGGTTGAATTAGCCTATAAACGAAGTCTTGAAACCGTGTAAAGTGGTCTTCAAACAACAGAAGCATTTTACCCGCAAAAGGCTGTCATAAAGTAACGGGGAGGGCATTGCCTTTTCGGACGATCTTCTGCATTGGACGAAGTATCCCGAGCCGATTATTACGGTCGGCCAACAGTTGGATATGCGGTTTATAGCACGGATCCGGGCGCCTATCTCTTTCACGCAGCGATAGATGCCACGAAATTAGAAGTCAAGGAGCTGTAGAGACATGAGATTGCGATTCAATCAGGAGTCGCCGGATTATGAGAACCCGGACGTTTTGCAGATCCATGCCGAGCCGGCGGATGCGCGGGGCATTCCTTATCAAGATAGGGAGACGGCGCTGGCGGCAGCCGCAACCTGTGACAAGAACGCCTCCTCGTACGTCCAAATGCTTAACGGCGAATGGAAGTTCCATTACGCGGCATGCCCCCAGGATGCGCCGGAGCGGTTCTATGACGAATCGTTCGAGGGTGAGGATTGGGACGCCATTCCGGTGCCGTCGAACTGGCAGCTTCTCGGCTATGGAACGCCGTTGTACAGCAGCAGCAAATATCCGTTTCCGGTTGATCCGCCATTCATACCGAAGCAGAACCCCACAGGCTCTTACCTGCGAACGTTCGAGCTGCCGGAGCAAAGGGCGGGCGGCGACGTTTTTCTTGTATTTGAAGGCGTAGACTCCTCCTTTCACGTGTGGGTCAACGGCGAGGAAGCGGGCTTCGGTCAAGGCAGCCATAACCGGATGACGTTCAAGGTGACGGACTTGATCCGCCCAGGCGTCAACAAGCTGGCCGTTCGCGTCTACCAATGGTCAACCGGCAGTTACTTGGAGGATCAGGACAAGTGGCGGCTAAGCGGCATATTCCGCGAAGTTTACCTGCTGAGCTCGCCGTCGGCGGTCCGTCTGCGCGACGCCCGTATCCGGACACGGCTGTCCGAGTCGTACGACAGCGGCGTGCTCGAGCTTGGCTTAAGACTTGCGGCGTCTTCCGGCAGCAATGGGGAGGGCTATCAGATCAGGGCCGAGCTGCTGGATGACCACGAATCGACGGTCACGGCCAGCGTTGCCGGCGTTCCCTGCCAGATCGGGAGCTCACCGGAAGCAGACATCGCCGTAGAGCTTCCTGTTAGCGCTCCCAAGCTGTGGTCGGCGGAAGAGCCGAATCTTTATACGCTCCTCGTCACCTTATCCGGCGCGGAAGGACAAGCGGAGGAGGTATACCGGTACGCGGTCGGCTTCCGGGATATCCGGGTGCGGGACGGACGGCTCCTGGTCAACGGCAGGCCGGTCATCATCCGCGGGGTGAACCGGAACGAATTCGATCCCGAGCTCGGCCGCGTCATGACGATGGAAGCGATGATCGAGGACATCGAGCTGATGAAGCGCCACAACATCAATACGGTGCGATGCTCGCATTATCCGAATGACGAGCGCTGGCTCGACCTGTGCGACCGCTACGGCCTGTTCGTCGTCGACGAAGCGGACCTGGAGACGCACGGCTGCGTCTTTCTCGGCGAAATCAGCCGATGGATCGACAATCCCGATGAAAAAACAGCTTTCGAAAGCCGCCTGGCGAACGACCCGGCATGGAAGGAGGCGTTCATGGACCGGATCGTCCGGCTTGTCGAGAGGAACAAGAACCACCCGTCCGTCATCATCTGGTCGCTCGGCAACGAATCGGGCTACGGAGCGAATCACGCTGCGATGGCGGCTTGGGTACGGGAGAACGATCCAACGCGGCCGGTCCATTACGAGCGGGCTTACGATGCGCCCGTCGTAGACATTGTGAGCAGCATGTACCCTTCTGTGGATATGCTGATTGCGGAAGGCGAGAAATCGAACGAGACCCGGCCCTATCTGATGGTTGAATTCGGGCATGCGATGGGCAACGCGCTCGGCAACCAGAAGGAGTATTGGGATGCGGTTTTCCGTTATCCGCGTCTGTGCGGAGGCTTGATCTGGGAATGGGCGGATCTGTCCTTGCTCCGGTGGAAGCCGGGCGGCGGCTTCGAATACGCTTATGGAGGCGACTTTGGCGACAGCCCCAACAGCGGTCACTTCTGCGTCGACGGCTTGTTGTTTCCAGACCGTACCGTCAAGCCGGCGCTTCTGGAGTTCAAGAAGGCCATCGAGCCGGTCAATGTGCTGCCGACCGATACGGATCGTCTGCTTCGGATCCGCAACCGGTACGATGTTGTCACGCTGGAGCATTTGGCGGTCAAATGGATCGTTTACCGGGAGGGAGTGGCGGTAGAGGAGGGAGAGCTGCAGCCGCTTGCGATTGCCGCGGGAGAAGAAGCGTTCGTCGCCGTTCCTTACCGGACGAATCCGGAGCTGAATCAGGAGCAGGAGCGAAGCGGCGGCAGAGAATATTGGCTCCATCTGAGCTTCACGCTCCGCGAGGAGACATGCTGGGCGCCTGCGGGGCATGAAGTGGCGTGGGCGGATATTCCTTTGACTTCATCGGCGGCAACAGGAGCTTCCTTGCAGTCTGTATCGCAATCGGCGATGAGCGCCGTCGCCTTAGAAGATGGAAGCCGGTACGTCAAGGCAAGCGGAGCAGGGTTTTCGTTAACGTTCGACAAAGTAACCGGCGCGCTGGACCGTTGGGAGCATGACGGCTTACCCCTGCTGGAGTCGGGGCCCCGCATCCAGCTGTGGAGGGCGCCGGTCGACAACGATGTTCATCTTGCGAAAAAGTGGCGGGAGGCCGGCTATCATGAGCTGGAGGCCCACGTCAGAACGATGGAAGCCCGCCATGCCGCTGGCGGGCGAGCCGTCCAGGTGCGGATGGAGACGGTCCTTGGGGTGAACGGCTTGCGGCCGGCGTTCGCGGCCGTTCAGCTCTACACCGTCTTCGGCAGCGGAGACGTGACGGTCGAAACGAGGCTCGAACCGCTCAAGGAAGGGCTTCCGCCGCTGCCCAGGGTTGGACTCCGGTTCGTGATGCCATCACGGTTCGGTCATATGTCCTGGCTTGGCCTCGGTCCTCACGAATGTTATGCGGACCGCAAGGAAAGCGGCAAGCTGGGCTTGTACGAAGGAACCGTCGGCGAACAGGTTGTTCCGTACATTAAACCCCAGGAGAACGGCAGCAAGGCCGATGTCCGCTGGGCGAGCCTGACCGATGCTGGCGGAGCCGGGCTATTGGTTACGGGGACGGATGCCCCGCTCGGCCAGTTCGGCGCACGGCCGTATTCGACCGAAGCTTTGGGCGCCGCCCGGCATCATTCGGATTTGAAGCTTCTCGGCGCGACGGAAGTCAGCGTCGACTGGCGCCAGTCGGGGCTCGGCAATCACAGCTGCGGCTATGCGCCGACCCTGCCGGATTATTTGATCCCGGCAGAGCCGGTCTCGTTCACGATTCGATTGAAGCCGATCGTTGCGGGTCCGGAGCGGGACAACGGCGCTAGGCTGCGATTGCCGGAGCGGATCGAGTGGGAAACAAAGGAGAAGGAGCGAGTGTAATGAACGGTTTGCCTAATAAGATACTGTACGGCGGGGACTACAACCCGGAGCAATGGGCTCGCGGCGTGTGGGAAGAGGACATGCGGCTGTTCAAGCTCGCCGGAATCGACATCGCCACCGTCAACGTTTTCTCCTGGGCGCGCAATCAGCCGGACGAGGAGACGTACCGCTTCGAATGGCTGGACGACGTCCTCGATATGCTGCACGCAAATGGGGTTCGCGCTTGCCTCGGGACCGGCACCGCGGCCCATCCCGCCTGGATGGCGCGCGCGTATCCGGACGTGCTGACCGTGGACTCGCAGGGCCGCAAGAAAAAGTACGGACGGCGTCATAATTCCTGCCCGAACAGCCCGACCTTCCGCCTCTATTCGGAGCGGATGGCGCGGAAGCTGGCGGAACGGTACAAGGATCACCCGGCTTTGCTGCTGTGGCATGTCAACAACGAGATGGGCTGGCGGTGCTATTGCGACAACTGCGAGCAGGCGTTTCGAGTCTGGCTGCGGGAGCGCTATGAAACGCTCGATGCGCTTAACAACGCTTGGTACACCTCGTTCTGGGGCCATACGTTTTACGACTGGGAGGAGATCGTGCTGCCGAGCCAGCAGAGCGAGCATTTCAGCGCGTTCGGCCATGAAGCGACGGCTTTCCCGGCGATGTCGATCGATTACGACCGTTTCAACTCCGACAGCTTTTTGGCCTGCTACCAATTGGAGCGCGACGCGATTAAAGCCGTCATTCCGGATGCGGTCGTGACGACCAATTTCCAGAGCAACGGCACCTATAAGCCGCTAGATTATTTCAAATGGGCCAAGGAGATGGATGTCGTCGCACTGGACAGCTATCCGGAGAGCGGCACGCCGATGAGCCAAATTGCGATGCGGCACGATCTGATGCGGGGGCTGAAACAAGGCAAGCCGTTCCTGCTGATGGAACAGAGCCCCAGCCAATTGAACTGGAGGGAAGTCAATCCGCTTAAGCGGCCCGGCGTCATGCGGCTGTGGAGCTACCAGGCGGTCGCGCGCGGCGCGGAAGCGGTCATGTTTTTCCAGCTCAGACGATCCGCGGGCGCCTTCGAGAAGTTTCACGGGGCCGTTATCGACCATGCCGGCCATGAGCATACGCGCGTCTTCCAGGAATGCGCCGAGCTAGGACAAGAGCTGCAGCGATTGGGCGATGCGCTGATCGGAGCGAGAACGGCTTCGAAGGTTGCCATCGTGTTCGATTGGGACAATTGGTGGGCGCTCGAGCATTCCAGCGGGCCAACGACGCGGCTCAAATATTTGCAGCAGATTCAGCGCTATTACGATGCCTTCTACAGTCTTAACGTGCAAGTCGATATGATCGGCACGGAGACAAGGCTTGACGAATACGCGCTGGTCGTTGCGCCCGTGCTGTACATGGTCAAACCGGGCTTCGCCGAGAAACTGGAGACGTATGCGGCTAGCGGCGGCACGTTCGTGACGACGTTCTTTAGCGGCATCGTGCAGGAAACCGATCTGGTGACGCTCGGCGGTTATCCCGGCGAGCTTCGGAAGCTGCTCGGCATCTGGGTGGAAGAAATCGATCCGCTGTTTCCGGGCCAGTCGAATTTTCTCGTCATGCAAGGAAAAACCAGCCTGCCGGCTGTCACGTATAGCTGCTCATTAATATGCGAGCGTCTGCATACGGAGGGCGCGGAAACCGTCGCCGTTTATGGCGCGGATTTCTATGCAGGGATGCCCGCGATTACGCGCAATACATTCGGCAAGGGTGAAGCCTGGTACATATCGTCCGATCCGGAAGAACGGTTTTTGATCGATCTGTTCTCCGAGCTGACGACCAGGAACAATATCGTTCCGGTTGCCGCGACGCCTCCCGGCGTGGAAGCGAGCGCCAGGGTGAAGGACGGCAAAAGGTACTTGTTTCTGCTAAACCATAATGACCAGCCGGCGAAGGTCAATGTTGGCAAGGCGCCGCTGCGCGAGCTGCTCGGTGGCTCGGACGTGAGCGGGGAAGCCTCGCTTCCCGCCCACGGCGTCTGGATTCTGGAAGAGCGAACGGAGTGATGGGTATGAAGACGGTTGACGGTTTGGGAACATACGAAGGAATGCTGTGGTATCGCAATCCTGCTGCGGAATGGGTGGACGCGCTCGCCGTAGGAAACGGCCGGCTGGGAGGCATGGTGTACGGCGGGATTTTTCGGGAACGCATCTCGCTAAACGAGGATACGTTATGGTCGGGACATCCGTACGATCCGAATAACCGGGAGGCGGCAGCCTATTTGGAGACGGTACAGAAGCTCGTATTCGAAGGGAAATACCCGGAAGCCCAGCGGACGATCGAAGAGCATATGCTGGGGCCGTGGTCCGAGTCCTATCAGCCGCTAGGCGACTTGTATCTCGAGCTGGAGGAGACCGGCAAAGCGGAGCATTACAGGCGCGAGCTTGACCTGAACGATGCGGTCTGCCGGACGCGGTTTACATTGAACGGGGTTCGGTATGTGCGCGAAACGTTCGTTTCCGCGGTCGATCAGGTCATGGTCGTGCGTTTTACCGCCGATCAGCCCGGCCGGATAGCCGTTTCTGCATCGCTTGACAGTCAGCTGCGGCATCAGGCGCTCCGGGTCTCCGCCGATAAGCTTGCGATGAAGGGACGAAGCCCGTCGCATGTGGAGCCGCTTCATGCCCGGAGCAACGATCCGGTCATCTATGAGGAAGGACGGGGCATCCGCTTCGAGGCGCAGCTGCTCGCCCTGCCGGAAGGCGGAGCGACGACGGAGGACGGGGAAGGACGGATCCGGATCGAAGGCGCGGACGCCGTAACCTTCCTCCTGGCGGCGTCGACCAGCTTCAATGGGTTCGACAAGAATCCCGTCCTGGAGGGGCGAAACCCCGCCGAGCTATGCCGCTCCTGCCTGGATGCGGCTGCCAAGCTTTCCTACGGCGAGCTGCTGGACCGGCACGTCCAGGATTACAGGGCGCTATACGGACGGGTGGAGCTTGAGCTTGATGCCCCCGGTCTGCAGCATCTGCCGACCGACGAACGAATTCGGGCGCTTCGCGAAGACAAGAGAGACGAGCAGCTAGCCGTTCTATTTTTCCAATTCGGAAGGTATTTGCTTCTATCGTCGTCCCGGCCGGGAACGCAAGCGGCGAACTTGCAAGGGATCTGGAATCAGTCGATGAGACCGCCGTGGTCGTGCAACTATACGGTCAACATTAATACGCAAATGAATTATTGGCCAGCCGAGGTATGCAATCTTGCGGAATGTCACGAGCCGCTCTTCCGTCTATTGGAGGACTTGCGGATTGCCGGCAGGGAAACGGCGTCTGCCCATTATAAGGCAAGAGGCTGGGTCAGCCATCATGCCGTTGACCTTTGGCGAATCACGACGCCGTCCGGCGGCCCGTCGGGCGGCCCCGCAAGCTGGGCGTACTGGCCGATGGGGGGAGCTTGGCTCAGCCAGCATGTATGGGAGCATTACAGGTTCGGGGGAGACCGGACGTTTCTGAGCCAGGTCGGCTATCCGATCATGAAAGAAGCCGCGTTGTTTTTCCTGGACTACCTCGTCGAGGATGCGGACGGCTACTTGGTTTCCAATCCGTCCACCTCGCCGGAGAATACATTCGCCTTGCCGGACGGACGTAAAGCGGCCGTCAGCATGGACGCCACGATGGATATTGCCTTGCTCCGCGAGCTCTTTGGAAACTGCATGGAAGCGTCCGACCACCTGGGGATCGATCGGGAGCTGCGCCTTGAACTGGCCGCTGCAAGGGCGCGCCTTCGCCCATTCCAGATCGGCCGCCGCGGACAACTGCAAGAGTGGTTCTCGGATTTCGAAGAAGCGGAGCCCGGGCACCGGCATATGGCCCATCTCTATCCGCTGCATCCGGGCGGCGAGCTCGACCATCGACGCACCCCCGAGCTTGCTAACGCTTGCCGGGTATCGATCGACCTTCGGCTGCAGCACGAAGGGGAAGACGCGGTAGGCTGGTGCTTCGCCTGGTTGATCAGCCTGTTCGCGAGGCTGGATGACGGCGAGATGGCGCATCGTTATTTGACCAAATTGCTTAAAAATCCGTTTGACAATTTGTTCAACGCCCACCGGCATCCGAAGCTGACCTTTTATCCGCTTACGATCGAAGCCAATCTCGGGGCGACGGCGGGGATTGCCGAGATGCTGCTGCAGAGCCATGCCGGCGAGCTCAACCTGCTGCCCGCGCTGCCGGAGGCGTGGAAGGGAGGCCGCGTATCCGGATTGCGGGCGCGCGGCGGCTTTACGGTATCGCTGGCATGGACGGATTGCGTCCTTAGCGAAGCCGTCATAGCATCGGCAAATGGCGAGCACTGCCGAATTCGAACCGATGGCAATGTGCAGGTAACCGCCGGAACGGAAGCGGTCGAGGTTCGCGAGATCGCTCCTTGCGTCGTGGAGTTTCGAACGGAGCCGGGCGTAACCTATACGATTACGCGGTGCTAGACAGGCGCCAGAGACTATCATTCTTTCTTGGAGAAGGAGGCATTTCATTGAAATCAACGCAGGTGAATCGTTCACAGACGGTGGATCCTTTCGCGGAAATCGCGCTTCGCGAGCATCCGCTTGTAAAGGAAGGCATGACCGAAATCCGGCCGCGCGAATGGACGAAGAGGTTGTTCGGGAGGGGGGAGACTACTGCCGAGCGAATGATCGAGCCGAGCTTCGAGGAACGGCTGAGCCGATTCGGGCAGGAATTGGCCGAGCTTCGCGAGCGATATCGCCCCTATCTAAGGCAGCTATCGCCGCCACCAGCCTATACCCGTCCCAACGGGAAGCTGACCAGCTTCGATTTCCGTTACGAGGAGGGAGGAAGCGGGGAATTCGCTCGCGTGCTGCGGGGCGAAGGCGAGTGGGAACAGGTCTCGATCCCCGACTTCCGCGGGCCGACGAAGGAGAAGGGACGCTGGACCGGCTATTATCGGACGACATTCGGCTATCCGAAGCCGCAAGCAGGAAGGAGAACGTTTCTTGTCTTCAAGGCTGTCGATTATGAAGCGGCCGTTTACGTGAACGGCAAATGCGTTGGTCGGCATGAAGGATTGTTTGCTCCCTTCGAGTTCGACATCACTTCTTTGCTTGAGGAGACCAACGTGCTCGTTGTCGAAGTGAAAAACGATTATCCGATGATGGGCGTCGGCGGCACGCGGCTCGATGGAGACAAGATGTACGCCGCCACGGGTCCGGGCTGGGACGAGCCGGTGTACGGCTGGCATCATTGCCCGCCCGGCGCGGGCATTTATAACCATGTGATTCTGGAGGAACGGGCGGAGCTGTTCGTAGACGACATCTTTATTAGACCCAATCCCGAGGACGGATCGTTTGAGGCGTGGATCGACGTCATGAACATGACGGCGGGTCTCATCGAAGGAGCCGAGCTGACGGTCGACGTTTTTGCGGACAATTTCGAGGGAGAAGGGCTCTCCGGCATTCGCTTCCCGATTGCTTATGCGGGTCCGGGCATGAACAATTACCGTTATAAAATCGCCTTCCCGGCATTCCGCAGCTGGGAACCGGACGCGCCGCGGGTATACCGGCTTAGGGCGAGTCTGGACCGCGAAGGGGAGCTGCAGGATGCCAAAGACCGTTGCTTCGGCATGAGATCCTTCAGGATGGACGAAGCGGCGACGCCGAAAGGGACGCTGTATTTGAACGGACGGCCGATTCTGCTGCGGGGCGCGAACGAGATGGGGCATCTCCAGCAATGCGTCATGCAAGGCGACGAAGGGCAGCTCATTGACGATATTTTGATTGCGAAGCTGGCCAATCTGAACTTTTATCGGATCACGCAACGACCGGTGCAAGAAGAAATTTACGATTACATGGACCGTCTCGGCATGATGAACCAATGCGATTTGCCGGCGTTCGGTTTTATCCGTCGAAACAAGTTCTGCGAGGCAGTGAGGCAATCTGCAGAGATGGAGCGGCTCGTACGCAGCCATCCGAGCGTCATTATGGTATCGCTGATCAACGAGCCATCCCGTCCCGCCAAGCGGGGCAAAGGACATCGGCATCTGTACCGGGACGAAATGGAAGCGTTCTTCGCATCGGCAAGGCATGCCATTTATATCGAGAATCCGGACCGCGTCGTAAAAAACGCGGAAGGCGATTATGATCCGCCGACGGAAACGGGGCTCTCCGATTATCACTGCTATACGATGTGGTATACGAATCATATGATCTCGTTCGGAGAGCTCTACAAGGGCGGGCTTCCGCCGCTCAAGAAGGATTGGAAGACCGGATGCGGGGAATACGGCTCGGAGGCGCTTGATCATCTTGCCCTCATGCACAAGCGCTATCCGCTTGAATGGCTGCCGGAGAACCCGGACGACCCTTGGATGCCGGACGCGATCGTCGACAGCCAGACGTATTCGCATCATGGCGATTGGTATCCGGAAGCCGACCGCATCGGAGACTGGATCGAGCGGAGCCAGCGATACCAGGCATTCGTCACAAGGCTGATGACCGACGCGATCCGCCGGCGCGCCGATCTGATCGTGCAGTCAGCCATCCATCTGCTCATCGACGCTTGGCCGTCGGGGTGGATGAAATCGCTTGTCGGAGCCGACCGGGTGCCGAAGCCGGCCTATTTTGCTTACAAAGACGCTCTGGAGCCGCTGCGGGTACATTGGCGGAGCGACCGATGGCGCGCATATGCAGGCGAACTTCTCGAGCTGGAAGCCTGGCTGCTTAATGATACGCCCGATGATTATCAAGGCATGAAGCTAGTCGCGATGCTTCGGAGCGAGACCGAGGATTACGCTTCCTTCGAGCTGGAAGCCGACATCGGCGGCGCCGATTCCGCTTATGTCGGCTCCGTGCCGTTTGTCATGCCGGCGGTCGATAGACGCCGCACGCTTCAAGCGGACATATCCGCCTATAATCGTGCCGGAGAACTGCTCAACAGCGAGCGGTTCGACATCGAGGTATTCCCGAACGACGTTACGTTCGTCTATGGCGAACCTACAGCCGTGGTAAATGCGGCAGCGATCGGAACCGCAGCGGAAGCGCTGCTCGCCGCGATGGGCTTGCCTTGCCGGACTTATGAAGCCAGCCTCCCTTTCGACGTGATCTTCTTATCTTCAGTGGAGGCATTCCGTCTCCACGAAACCGAGATCGCGGGAAGGATCGAAGCGGGGGCAAAGGCGATCATCGTCCCGGACGAGGGAGGCGAAGCCGAATGGCGAATCGGAGATATCGCCGTGCGGCAGGAGAAAACGGGCAGCCTGTATACGCTGGCCTTCGACGAAGCCGATAAGCGGCTCGAGCGATTCGAGGCTTCCGATTTCCAATTCTTCTATAACCAAACCTTGGACCGAATAGACGCTCTGACCGGATGCGGTTGGTACGCGGAGTCTATGTCGCCGCTGCTTTATGCGTACGCGAAGCCGAAGGGCGGGACCCCATCGGGCGGAGCGCGCAAACGCAGAGTGCCTGTCGTCGGCTCGGTCCGGCACGGGCGCGGCGAGTTGATCTTTGTGGGACTTCGCCTCGAAGGACGGCTGGGCTGCAACCCGCCGCTTGACCAGCTCTTGCAAGAGTTGGTTGTCGGCTGCAGGCAAGGAAGAGGAGAGTTAACGATTCGAGAAGGAGGCGGAGGATTATGAAAGCCATTGAGATAAGTCCGTCCTATGATGTGCCGTGGACGCTGGACACCGGTTATTGTCATGACGGGATTCCGTTGTCGAACGGCGTGTTCGGCGCGTTGATCTGGTTCCAGGACCAGACCGTTATGCTAACGATCAATCGGGCCGATTATTGGGATCATCGCGGCGGAACGATCTGGCGGGACGATTGTACGTACGGCCAACTGAAATCGCTGCTGGAGAGCGGCGATTTCCAAGGCGCGCGGGAGCTCTTCCCGATTACGCTGATGAACGGCAAGGAGAAACGGCCGACGCGGCTGGCGATGGGACGGATCGAAGCGAGGCTGAAGCCGGATGTGCGATTGGTTTCGGCTAACCTGCATATGAACGAAGGCGAGGTCCGGGTGGTGTGCCGTCTTGGCGAACGCGAGCATGTTATCGATCTTGCCGTTCTGATCGATAAGCCGATGCTGCTGCTCTCGGGCGGCGAAGAGCTGTTCGAGAGCATAACGCCCGTACCGTCATATTCCTTCGAGAAAACGAAGGCGTACTTCGACGACTTCGGGATTCCGGCCCCTGAAGCAATAGAAGACGGCTGGGTGCAGGAGCTGCCGGAGGATCCGGCATGCGCCGTAAGGATGAGGCAGCGCGGGGGAACGCTCGCGATCGCCGCGGAATACGGCGCTGATCCGGAGCAGGCAATACAATCGGCAAACGCGCTGCTGAATTCGGTTTCTCCCTCTAACGGAGGGTATGCCGCCGCAACAAGTGAAACAAGAGAGCGTTGGCTGGCATTATGGCGGCAGGCGGCGGATATCTCCTTGCCCGACGCCGAGATTGAACGCATGTATTACTTGGGCATCTACCGGATGTTAGGCAATTCCATGCCGGGCAGGATCGCGCCGACGCTGCAAGGCCCTTGGGCGGAGGAATACCGGAATCCGCCATGGAGCTGCGATTATCACTTCAATATTAATGTTCAACAATGCTTATGGCCGGCATACGGTTCCAATTTGCTGGACAGCCTGAAGCCGCTGTTCTCCATGATCGATGGTTGGAAGCCGACGCTGGCGCTGAACGCCAAACGTTTTGTCGGCATCGATGACGGATATATGCTTGGCCATTCGGTAGACGACCGCGGCCGTCCGGTCGGCGGCATGTGGACAGGGACGATCGATCAGGCGAACACCTCGTGGGTCGCCCAGATGATGTGGCAGTATGCCCGGTATGCCGGAGACGAGGCATACTTGCTGGATGAAGTGATTCCATTCATGAGCAAGGCTCTTCGCGTATTCAGGGAAATGATGGAGACCGAAGGGGATCGCTATTCGCTTCCGGTAACCGTTTCGCCGGAATTCGGCGGCTCGTCGCAAGCCGGACTCGGCCGGAATTCGACCTTCTTTCTTGTCAATGTCCATTTCTTATGCGAAAAGCTGTTGGAGCTCGACGAAAAGTACGGAATCGATCCGGATGCCGCGGCCA
The DNA here is from genome assembly GCF_038007545.1 of Bacillus sp. FSL K6-6540. Taxonomy (NCBI): domain Bacteria; kingdom Bacillati; phylum Bacillota; class Bacilli; order Caryophanales; family Bacillaceae; genus Bacillus; species Bacillus sp. FSL K6-6540. The sequence goes on along the minus strand of NZ_JBBOXH010000001.1, from coordinate 3,561,967 downwards.
TGGCAGCCGACATCCGCGAGAAGCTGCCTCCCTACACGGCCGGACCGCGGCAATTCCAAGAGTTCGGCACGAAGCCCGGGCTCGAGCTGTATCTGTGGGAAGGACAGCCGCTCTCCGAATCGCATCGCCATCATTCTCATTTGGCCGGCATCTTTCCCTTCGACACCATCCAAATGGACGATCCTGCGCAGAAAGAGGCTGTCTCGAACGCTTATAAGTCATGGATCGACAAAGGCATGGGGCGATGGGCCGGCTGGTCGATGCCTTGGGCTTCGATCTTGCACAACCGGATGGGCCGTGCGGATATGGCGCTGCTTTCTCTACACCTGCTGAGGGAGGTGTTCATGATGCCGAGCTACGCGACCAGGCATAACGCCAACTATGAAGGCTTCTGCCAGTTTACCGGGGGCGATACCATGCAGGCAGAAGCATCGATCGCCGCGGCGGCGGCGGTATTGGAAATGTACGTGCAATGCGTCAGAGGAACCGTCCGGGTGTTCACGGGGCTGTCCCGGCGATTCAAAGACGCCTCGTTCGCGGGCATCCGGGTGGAGGGAGCGTTTCTGCTGTCGGGAAGCAAAGAAGGCGGAAAGGTAAAGCATGTTACCGTGTACAGCGAACGCAATGAAACGATCCGTCTCGTCAATCCATTCGGAGGTAGGGCGTTGATCAGGAAGGACGGGGCTGTTGTCGAGACGGAAGAGGCGATCATTAGCCTTAAGCTCCGCTCGGGCGAATGCGTCACGCTCGAGTCGGGAGTCCATTTGGTCACTCAATCTTCATAACGAAGCGCGCAAGATAACCTAGCGGGAGGAACTGGATTTGAGCAACCATGTATTGATTACAAATCTAAGAGTGGAACATAGGAGCAATCCAATCGGCATTGATGTAGAGGCGCCGCGTTTTAGTTGGATGATGAATTCCACCGAACGGGGACAGAAGCAGACTGCTTATCAGATTCTAGCAGCAACCATGCCGGAGAAATTGGCGGAAGACACTGCCGATTTGTGGAATAGCGGTAAAGTCGAGTCCAATGAATCGGTAGCGATCGCCTATATGGGCAAAACCTTGCAGCCAACGACTCGCTATTACTGGACGATCATCGTTTGGGATAAGAATGGTCACATGGTTAAAGCAAAAGAGGAGGCGTATTTTGAAACCGGATTACGGTCAACAGACGGAATAACGGGATGGGATGGGGCCAAGTGGATCGCGATGGATGGCAAGAAGCCTAAAAGCTCCGGGGCGCCGATGTTTAGAAAAGAAACGAAGTTGAACGGGGCGATCAAGCAAGCCAGACTGTATATTTCGGCATTGGGCGTATACGATGCCTATATCAATGGGCATAAGCTAGGGATTGTCAAAGAGGATGGCAGTTGCGTCTACGAGCTCATGCCTCCGGGCTGGACGAACTTCGATCAGACCATTAACTACATGACGTATGATGTTACCCCTTTTATAAGAGATGATGTGGCAACGCTAGCATTCACGCTAGGAAATGGGTGGTGGAATGGCCGAATTTCCAAGGCGCCGTCCCCTGAGAAACAAACGGTGTATTATAACGATGAACGGAATGATCTGGGGTTATTATGCAAGCTATTCATCACTTATGAAGATCAAACGACTCAAGCGATTGTGACGGATATCGATTCCGGCTGGAAGGCGACCGATACGGGTCCAGTGAGAGCCGACGATATTTATGACGGCGAATCGTATGATGCCACGATGGAACAGGAAGGCTGGACGGAAGCCGGTTTTGACGATTCACAGTGGCGCGAGGTCAAGCAGCATGATTATCGAAGCACCTTCCCGAATGTAAACGTGACATCGTATCATGGTCATACCGTGCAGATTATCGATGGTTTAGACCGTGTCCCTCAAGGAATTACCGTATATACCGACGTTGTCAATAAAGCTAGCGCAACCAGCCGAGGAGAAATCAAAGTCGACCATGCAAGAAGCGTTACGGACTTAGAGGTTGCCTGGCGAAGTGCCGTAACGATTGCTTCAGGCGATGTTGCGATCTATGATTTGGGACAAAACATGGTCGGCATTCCGAGGATTACGGTCCAGGGTCGGAAAGGGACTCAAATCAGCATTCGTTATGCGGAAATACTGAATGATTACAGCAATGGCGCAGACGGTCCGGCTGGCTCGATATATACCGCGAATTTGCGGAATGCGAAAGCATCGGATTACTACACGTTAAAAGAATCCGCGATGGAAGAAACCTACCAACCAACCTTAACCTATCATGGGTTCAGATATGTTGAAGTCGCTATTGTCGAGGGCGAATCCGTGCTGATTAAAAGTTTGACGGGGAAGGTAGCGATGTCGGCCCTTCCGGAAACGGGGAGTATTAAAACATCGCATCCGGATATCAATCAACTTTATAGCAACATTATGTGGGGGCAACGCGGTAATTATTTGTGGATTCCAAGCGATTGTCCGCAAAGAAACGAACGCGTAGGCTGGTCGGGCGATACGCAGTTATTTGCCAATACCGCTCTATATAATATGGATGCCGCCCTCTTTCTCGAGAATTGGATGGATATGCTCGTGGAAAATCAAGATACGTATGGAAACGGCGCGTTTACATCGACGGCTCCGAGCGGAAGGTATGCGAATTTCAGAGGTTTTGCCGGCAACGGCGGTTGGGCTGACGCGGGCATTGTCGTGCCGTGGACAGTATGGCAGATGACCGGGGATATAACCATCATTAGCAAAAATTATGAGGCAATGAACCGTCATATGGATTGGATCTATGAACAGACAGGCGAAACGTATAGAGGGACGGGAAGCATCGGGGACTGGTTGAACTTCCAAGGAACGGACCGGCAGCTCATGAGCGATGCTTATTACGCATATGATGCCAAGCTGATGGCGAGCATGGCTGAAGGAATCGGGAACAAGGATGACGTGGAGAAATACGAAACACTGTTCGAACATATTAAAACAGTCTTTATTCAAAACTATCTTCGTATCGATAAAGATGGAGCGTTAATGGTCCTGTCTTCAGGCGGTTATGCGTCATTGGAGTATGATGTCGACCCGGATCAAGTAGGCGTCGAGAACATTATTTTGGAAGACAATAGCCAAGCTGCGCTGCTATGGTGTTTGAAGTTAGGCTTCTATGAAAACGAAGTCCAAAAGCAGCAAATGATCGACTTGCTGGCCGACAACATCCAAAATAATGAGGCATACAAAGCAGCGCATCCAAACAGCTCGCGGGTCCATTATGCCGAGAACACCTTGTCTGTCGGATTCCTTGGCGTAAACGTGATCGCACCTGTTTTATCCGATGTTGGACTGACGGAGCTTGCTTATAAATTGTTGCTGCAAGATGCCATGCCATCATGGTTATATTCGGTAAAAAATGGGGCCACTACGGTTTGGGAACGTTGGAATTCCTATTCGGCTGAAGACGGTTTTGGCGATATACGCATGAATTCATATAATCATTACTCTTATGGCGCGATTGCGGAATGGATGTATAAATATATGGTCGGCATTGCCGCGGATTCAACGCAACCCGGCTTCAAGAACATTATCCTGCAGCCTCGTATCGACATAGACAAACAGATCACTTGGGTCAAAGGGTCATATGACTCTGTTCGCGGGGTGATTCGAAGCGAGTGGGAGCTAAACGGGGAACAATTCACATACTCCGTAACGATTCCAGCCAATACGACGGCCAAGCTTTATCTGCCGGCGGATCGCGAACAGCCTGTCTTGGAGGGCGGACGGACGATTCAAATGGCAGAAGGAGTTAGGTTTGTCGACTATACGAATGGCAGAGCGATCTATGAGCTTGAGTCCGGGAGCTATACGTTTACATCCGTTCTATCTCAGGATGCTGGGCGCGTTTCCTCTCGATTGATTAGGTCACCTAACTTGAACTGAAGGAGGACAAAATGAACCGACCCCATGCTTGGTCTGTAAGAACGGCTGACTACATTTTGCAAAACGCTTCTCCGGAAGGATATCACCCTCGCCTTGAGAAAAAGTGGGCTTATGTCACCGGCATGACATTGAAAGCATTCGAACGAGTATGGGAGCTGACCGTTGATTCGAAATACTTCGACTTTATTAAGCTGAATATGAGCCGGCACATTCATGCGGACGGCACGATTGAACAATACGTTCTGGAGGATTATAACCTCGATAATATTAACCAAGGCAAGCTGCTGTATCTGATGCTTCGGCAAACCGGCGATCCGTGCTTCGAGAAAGCGATCAACCTGCTGGCCGATCAATTAAAGGGGCAACCTCGGACGAGCGACGGGGGTTTCTGGCATAAGAAAAGATATCCGTTCCAGATGTGGCTGGACGGTCTGTATATGGCATCGCCGTTTATGGCGGAATATGCGCTTGTCTTCGATCGGCCGGAGTGGTTCGATGTGACGGCACATCAGCTGCTTACCGTAGAGAGGCATACCCGCGACCGGAATTCCGGCCTGTTATATCACGGCTGGGACGAAACCTGCGAGCAAGCGTGGGCTAACCCGTCGACCGGCAAGTCTCCTCACTTCTGGAGCAGGGCAATGGGCTGGTACGCAATGGCGCTTGCCGATACGCTGGAATATTTCCCTCGCGATCATGCGATGCGCGGACAGCTCTGCGGCATTTTCGAACGAATGGCTGGCGCGCTCGTGAAGGTGCAGGATAAGGAAAGCGGTCTGTGGTATCAAGTACTTGACCAAGGCGGACGGAAAGGCAATTATCTTGAAGCATCCAGTTCGGGGATGTTTATATATGCGCTCGCCAAAGGAGTGCGACTTCATTACTTGACAAAAGGCTTTGCCTCGGCAGCTAAACGGGGATATGAGGGAATGTTGGACCGCCTGATCGAGCTCGATGACGAAGGCGGCGTTCACTTGACGAAAATTTGCGCAGGCGCAGGACTTGGAGGCGATCCGTACAGAGATGGTTCCTATGAATATTACCTCAGCGAACCGGTTGTACAGGATTCGATGATGGGCGTTGCTCCGTTTATTCTCGCCAGCACGGAAATCGAACGGATGGACAATCAATCATAACAGCATGAACAGGTAAGCCGGGACTTATCATTACGGGCCCGGCTTTTTCAGACTTCCCATCGTATTGTGCCATTCCACCTTGTCTATCGTGCCGGAAATGACGATCTTCTTAACATACTGCAGCCACTTGGCATGCTAATTACACGATCTTCTTCCGACACCTGCACCGCCGTTTTTCTAAATTCTTTTTCCCCTATAAACACGGTGCGATTAGCCTATAAATATAGTTCCAAAACCGTGTAAAGTGTAGTTAACCTAACTAATGGAGGGCCTAATGGATCAACCGGAGAACCAAATTCGATATATCGGCGGCGTGACCGCCAACCTGGACTATCATCATGGACAGCTGCGTCCCGCGATTGGCGTCCGGAGCAGACAGGTGTTGCGGGCAAACCGTTCGCATCCGGAGTTGTCGGAGGGCAGCGGTTGGACCTACAACCATGCTCCGATGCTGGCCTACTGGAAAGGCTGCTTTTATTTGGAGTATCTTAGCTGCCCCGTTCACGAGCATGTGCCGCCAGGCCAGACGCTGCAGACGACATCGAAGGACGGCTGGCATTGGTCGATGCCCGTCGTCTTGTTTCCTCCATACCAGCTGGATCAAGAGCATCATTATCCGGACGGCGAGATTCTTCCGGAGGGGACGTATAGCGTCATGCATCAACGGATGGGCTTTTTCGCCGCTTCGAACGGCAGATTGTTGGCGTCGGCGTTTTACGGATTTTGCCCGCTGCCAAGCGTCAGTCCGAACAACGGAAAAGGCATTGGCCGCGTCGTGCGAGAGATCGGAGAGGACGGCAGCTCCGGGCCGATCCATTTCGTCCGGCTGAACCGTCATTCCGGCTGGTCCGAGGAGAACATAAAGTATCCCTTGTATACGGAGTCCGGAGACGAAGGCTTTCGCGAAGCCTGCGAGGAGCTGCTGGCGGACCGCGTGACCACGCTTCAATGGTGGGAAGAGGATCGCAGCCGGGACGGCTTCTACGCGGTGGAAGGGGGAACGGCCTTCAACTCTTACCGGCTGCCTGACGGACGGATCGCTGGGCTATGGAAGCATTCGGTTCATGCGGTAACGGAGGACGAAGGGCGTACATGGTCCAAGCAGACGCGCTCTCCATCCCTTATTATGGCAGGCGGAAAAGTGTGGGGAGAACGCACCTCGGATTCCAAATATGCGCTTCTATACAATCCTTCGCCGATCGGCAACCACAGATGGCCGCTTGCGGTCGTGACGGGCGATGACGGGTTAACGTTTGACGATTTGCTCGTCGTAAACGGGGAAGTTCCGCCGAGGCGCTATTTCGGGTTTCATAAAAATTACGGCAACAGCTATGTCCGCGGCATCGAAGCGGCAGACGGTTCTCCGCCGGGCGGCAGCATGTGGGTGACCTACAGCGCGAACAAGGAGGATATCTGGGTCAGCGAAATTCCGGTGCCGATTGAGTACCGGGTCAGCGGGCCGGTCAACGATACGTTCGACAACCTGTCGCCAGAAGATCGGGTGCAGGACTGGAACGTGTACAGCCCGCAATGGGCGAGCGTCTCCGTCGCGGCGTTTCCATCCGAGCGCGACAGGAGCCTGGAGCTGAACGACGCGGATCCCTACGATTACGCGAAGGCGGAGCGCGTGTTCGAGGAATGCGCCGCAGGCGAGCTTCGAATCCGGATATTGGCGAAGCAGGCGAATGACGGCCAGCTGTATATCGAGCTATGCGATGCCAAGAGCGCGGCGCCTATACGGATTCGTTTTCATTCGGACGGAACGCTGCAAGTACTGCAAGCCGGCACCTGGAAGGAGTTGCAGCGCTACGAGCCGGATCGGTGGTACGAGCTGACCGTCCGCTTCGATACGGATAGACAGCGGTTTGAATTCGAAGTAGACGGCGAGCCGGCTCCAAAGGCTTTCCAGTTCTCCATGCCGGCTTACACGCTCGAAAAGCTCGTGCTTCGCACTGGACCGATGCGCCGGGAGCCGCATGCGGAAACGCCGCTTGTGACCGCGGATTTGCCGGAAGCGGACGAACCGGCGAAGGCCGTTTCTTACTATATAAACAACGTTAACATCCATACGATTGAAGGAGGCACGAACAAGTGGCGATGACCAAACAAGCAGGCAACGAAGCATTGCCGTTCGACATGCCTGAAGTGGAATTGCCGGTATTTCCGGACGGGACGTTTAACATTGCCGATTTCGGCGCGATCGGAGACGGACTAAGCGACAATACGGAGGCGTTCGCGGCAGCGATAGAAGCATGCGCCTCGCAGGGCGGAGGCACGGTCCTTATTCCTGCAGGTCTATGGCTGACCGGCCCGATTCGGCTGCAAAGCGGCATTCGGTTGCATGCCGACGCGGGGGCCCTCGTCCATTTCAGCGCGAACCGCGACGATTATCCGTTGATCCGTACGAGCTACGAAGGATTACGCACCGTTAGATGCATGCCGGCCATTTATGGAGAGGATTTGGAAAATGTCGCCATAACGGGAACGGGTATTTTCGACGGCTCGGGAGAGGCTTGGCGGCCGGTGAAACGAATGAAGCTGACGGAGGGGCAGTGGAAGCAATTGATCCAGTCCGGCGGTTATGAGGAAGGCGGAGTCTGGTGGCCAACGGAGCAGTCGCTTAAGAGCGCGGCGCTCGTGAAGAGCTTAATTGCGCAGAACGTGCAGGATCCGTCCGCGTTCGAGCCGGCCCGCGACCATTTAAGGCCGACGCTGGTGCAATTGGACCGGTGCCGCAAAGTGCTGTTTGATGGCCCTACCTTCCGCAATTCGCCGGCTTGGAATGTGCATCCTTGGCTGTGCGAGCATGTGACCATCCGCAATGTCTCGATCCGGAATCAGTGGCATTCGCAGAACGGCGACGGTCTAGATCTCGACTCCTGCCGGTATGCGAACATATACGATTCCGTATTCGACGTGGGCGATGACGCCATCTGCATCAAGTCCGGCAAAGATGCCGACGGCAGGGCGCTGGCAGTCCCAACCGAATATGTCACGATACGGAACTGCCAAGTATTCCACGGCCATGGCGGCTTCGTCATCGGCAGCGAAATGTCCGGCGATGTCCGGAATATTGCCATAACGGATTGCGTGTTTATCGGAACGGACGCAGGTCTGCGTTTCAAGAGCACGAGAGGCCGCGGCGGAACGGTCGAACGCATCTATATCCGAGGCGTCCTCATGAAGGATATCGCCAAGGAAGCCATCATATTCAGCTCTTATTACTCAGGCAAAAACAATACGGACGATCCGGTGGCCGTTACGGAGGAAACGCCGGTATTCCGCGATTTCCATATCAGCGACACAACGTGCATCGGAGCGCATACGGCGCTGCACATCAAAGGGCTTCCGGAAATGCCGATTGAAAATATCGTCTTCGACCGGGTGCAGCTAACCGCCCGCAACGGCGCGACCTGTACGAATGCCCGGAACATTACGTTCCGGCAGACGAAAGTGCTTCCGGAGAACGGCGAGCCTTATACGTTGGTCAATACCGAGGCGGTTACCATAACCGATTAACAGACCTGATGAAGGAGAGGAAGCCGCATGCTGGAAATGATTGCGATTGGCTACGATTTGGACGCTTCTCCCCGTATGCTGCATGGCGTGCGGCTGCTGAGAGAAGCGCTCGAGGCTTGCGATTACATGGTGGAGGAAAAGGCGGGTGGTTGGGCATGGAACCGTTATCGCGATACGGGCAACCGCAAAATTTACGTAGGGCGCCGCACGGGCTCCGAGCTGCTCGCGGAGCTCGAGGCGCGCGATGTGCTGCTCTATCATACGGATGAGCCTACCGGCGAAGGCTTCTATCTGGCATCATGTCCGGGCCGGCTAGTCGTGGTCTCCGGCGGGAACGATAGCGGCGCGCTGTACGGATGCCAGGAGCTGGCGGTCCGAATCCGCGAGGAAGGAGGACTGCCGCGCGAGCTGTCGTTCGGGGACACGCCATGCCTGGACTGGCGCGGACCCGCCATCGGCATGCAGAAGCAGCACGTGGAACCCGGGCGGCAGCCCTTCGAATATCCTCTGACGCCAGACCGCTTTCCTTGGTTTTACGACAGAGTCATGTGGCTCGACTACCTGGACATGCTGCTCGAGCACCGGGGCAACTCCCTTTACCTATGGAACGCGAATCCGTTCGCCTCGCTGATCGATCTGCCGGGCGAGCCGGAGGCGCGGGAGGTGACGAAGGATCAACTGGAGGAGAATGCAAGCTTGCTGCATTGGCTGACGGAAGAGGCGGACAGGCGCGGGATACAGTGCTTTTTGGCCTTCTACAGCATTCATATTCCGCAAGGTTTTGCCGACAAGCACGGTTTGTCTTATAAGCAGTTAAAGCCTTTGCCAGAGACTAGCGATTATTTCCGCCGCTTGCTGACCGCGTTTGTACGCGCTTTCCCTTCGGTCGGCCTGATGGTCTGTCTGGGCGAAAAGCTGAAGGGGCAAATGTACGGGGCGGAATGGCTGTGCGAAACGATTCTGCCCGGCATCATGGAAGGCTTCGGCCAGTCGGCTGCCGCGGAGCCGCCGCCCGTCGTCGTGCGCTCGCACGCCATCGACATCGAGAAGGTGATGAAAGAGGCTGACGGGCTTTATCCCAATCTTCACAGCGAAATGAAATTCAACGGGGAATCCCTCACCACCTGGACGCCAAGGGGGGGAGCGCAAGGGCTGCATCGGCGGCTGGCAGAGCGCGATGGCAAACACCTCGTCACCGTGCATATGAATGCCAATTTGGAACCGTTCCGCTGGGGAGCTCCATCCTTTATTCAACGCTGCGTTCAGGCGGCGAGGTACCGCTTAAAAGCCTCGGCGCTGCAAATTTTCCCGCTGTCCTACTGGAGCTGGCCTTATTCGCCGGACAGGTCGGAGCACCCGATCAAGCAGGTGGACCGCGACTGGATCTGGTTTGAAGCGTGGCTCCGTTACGCATGGAATTCGGACCGGGACGGGAAGGCGGAGAAAAGCCACTGGATAGCCCGACTGGAGGAAAAGTACGGAAGCAGGCAGTCGGCCGAGCATTTGTTGCACGCCTATGAAACGATCGGGACTTGCGCGCCCAAGCTGCTGCGTCGTTTTGGCATAACGCAAGGCAACCGCCAGACGATGAGCCTCGGCATGACGATGAGTCAGCTGACGAATCCGGAACGGCACGTCCCATGGTCCGAGCTGTGGGAATCGCATGCTCCGCAAGGAGAGAGGCTGGAGGAGTTCGTGTTGAAGCAACTGGCGGGCATGCCTCATCTGGGCGAGACGCCGCTCGATATCGTGGAGGAAGTAGAGCGTGCTTCCGAAGAAGCTTCGAAAGCGGCAAAGCAGGCTAGGATGACCGTGAAAAAAAATAAAGCCGAGTTCGAACGTCTTGCTGCCGATATTGACGCGATCAAAGCGATGACGAATACGTATACGTACAAGGTAAGAGCCGCGCTGCTCGTGTTCATGTATAAGCATACCGCCTTCGGAAAATACGCCGAAAGGGTGTCGCTGCTGGAGGAGGCGGCGGAATGGTTGGACAAAAGCGTAGCCGCATACCGCAAGCTGACGGAAACGACGGAGAAGCATTACGGATTCGCAAACGGCATGCAGACGGCGCATCGCAAAATCCCGTTCCGCGAGGGGAAATTCATCAACCATTGGAGGGACTGTCTCCCCCTGTTCGAACGGGAGCTTGCCGTTTTCCGACAGCGTATCGGAGAGCTGCGGGCTGGCAAAATGCCGGCGTCCCTGAATCAGGCGCCGTCCGTTTCCTATCGGCGATATCGTCAGGCAAGCTTTACGCTGCTGAGCGAGGATGCCGAGCTGTACCGGATCGAGAAAGGCGCCCGCGTCTTCACCGACGGCGACATTCCGATTATTAGCTGCGCGGAGGAATTGTACGGCTTGACGGGAATAAGGTACAGCCAGCTGCGGGCGGCGCACGAAGAAATTCGGCTCGACGTGGAGCTGAAGGAGCCTTCCCTGATTCTGGTAGGATGCTTCAATTCCAGAGACGACCAATGGATGAAGCCTGGGGGAGTCGCTGCCGTCGACCAGTATACATTCGGATTGGATCCGGTGATCCGCAGAGGCATACGGCTGTTCGTCTATCCTTCGGTCCATGTCCATGCTTTGCCTTACGAGGCCGGCCGGCATACGCTTTGTTTCGGCAAAGGGGCGTTTCTGATTCTTGGCGTCATTGAGCTGCATCAGAACCTGTCTGACCGGGAATTCGATCCGCAAAACGAAGAGCGTACGCTACTCGATTGGCTGTACGAAATGAAGGAGGTGGAGATGGTCCAGTGAAAACCGACTCGGAAGCGGCGGCCGGGCTGATCGGGATAGTAGCAAAGCACGCCGGCCTGCTGCTGAAGCACGCATCGGACAAAGCCGGAGAAACCCCCTTGTTTGTCAACGCGTTAGATTCGCGCACGCTATCGCCGGTCGCATACGACCCGGATCATGTGAACCGCGAAGCGCTGCTCGCGAGTCCCGCAAGCCAGCAGCGCTGGCAAAAGCTGCTATGCGGCCTTACCTGGCTGACGGGCGATCCGGCGTACGAAGAACGCGCGCTCGCGGTCAACCGCTTTCTACTGGATAGCCAGACAGATGACGGCGGCCTGCTCTTGTGGGGAGGCCATACCGCCTACAACGTAGAGAACAGATCGATCGAATACGCCAGAGACAAATCGAAGGTGCACGAGCTGAAATTTCATTACCCGGATTACGAGCTGATGTGGCGGGCGGATCCGGAAGGAACAAGACGGTATATCGAAGCGATGTGGAATGCGCATATCCTGGACTGGTCGCGCCTGGATTTCAACCGACACGGACCTTACGGAACGCCGCCTGGACGGTTATGGGAGCATGAATACAAGGGCGGTGACGTATTCTTCTGGGGACGCGGATTGACGTTCGTAAACGCCGGCAGCGATCTGTATTACGCTGCCGCGATGCTGGCGAAGCTGTCGGGCGAGAAAGCGCCGCTGGCGTGGTCGAAACGGCTGGCGCGCCGTTACGTGGAAACGAGACAGCCCGGCATCGGGATCAGCGGCTACCAATTCAGCCAATCCGCAAACTCCTGGTGCAACGGCCCGGCGGTAAAGGGCGACCGGGCGCAGTATCAGCTGGCGCCGCTTATTCCGGAAGGCCATGACGTCTATGAAGGAACGCTCTTCAAGCCGCGGCCCGTCGTCCAGCGCTGTATGCTGGCGATCGGCGAACAAGCGGGGGAAGTGGCGGAATGCTTCATCCGATGGGCTTGCGAGGAAATAGCGGCTTGGGGTAAAATCGCATACCGCCGATCCGACAACGGCTTTGTCCCGATGCTGACCGACGGATACCCGATCGAAGGGCTGTCGCTGGATCGCGACGGCTACTTCGGGCCGAAAGGGAGGGTGTTTGGCGCAATCCCCGCTGGTCCGGATTTTTTCTGGATGTACGCGGCAGGCTACCGGCATTCGCGCGATCCGTTTCTATGGGAGATGGCGAAATCCATCGCCGATGGGATGGGCGCGGGAGATATCGGCCAACCAAGCGGGGGCGGAGTCCGCACTTGGGAGCAGAGGGAGGACAACGCCGATTACCGTCTGCTGTACGGCTTGTTGGAGCTGTATAAGGCGACGGACGACCGCAGATTTTTATCCTATGCCCGGCAGACGGGAGAGCAATTGCTTACGAAAGTTGCCGATAACGGCGCGTTTGTTTCGGAGGAACGGATTTTGACCGACGATCCGCTGCCGCTGGCGCTGCTTCATCTAGCGGAAGCGCTGCAGGACAGACCGGGAAACGTTCCCTTGACGTGGAAGTAGCGGAGGGTCAACCCATAACGAGCTGACGCTGCCTTAGGCGGCGTCGGCCGTTTGCGTTTGCGGGCGATTATGGCTTCAAAGGAGCGATGACCGATGGAACGGAAACAGGTGTTCGAATTTAACGGCAAGCGAAAGCTGTTCGGCAAATTTTTATTGTCCTACGTGCTCATCCTGTTGATTCCGCTGCTGGTAGGCGCCTATCCTATTACCAGACGGTTCAGGTCGTGGGCGAGGACGCGGCGGAGCTGAACCTGGCGATGCTGGAGCAGAGCGAGGATGCGCTGAACCGGCTGTTGACGGAAATCCGCGATATCGTGTCCCAGCTGTCGCTCGATTCGGAGCTGCTGAATGTGATGATTATCGCCGACGCTTCATGGCCGCCACAGGCGGTGTACAAGCTCTCCCAGCTGCAGAAGAACGAATTGAACATGCTGTCGACGAACCAGCTCTTCTCCGATCTGTTTGTCTACCTGGAGAAAAGCGAAGCCGTCATTTCCGCGAACCGGCTCGACAAGCTGGACGCTCAGCCGCTGTGGATCGGCGACGTCCCGTTCGGCCGGAAACGGAAAGTGGCGCTGCTCGCGATTGCGGGGTGGTCGCGGCGACGGGCTGCAGCCAGGCAAATAACGGGAACGGCAGCAGCAACGGCAAGCTCTATATGCTGCCGACCGTGGCGAGCAGCGACCCGATGACGTGGATTTCTGGAACGATCCGGACGAAGTCGGCAAGGTGGTATGGAACCTGGCGTTGACAAAGCATCCGCGCGTGTTGCTGTTTTGCGTATTGCGGAACGTCTGGCGGAAGCCGTTCATCAAGTTTTTGACGCCGCCGTTTCCTTGCAGCCGCGAACGCCGATCGGCACGGAATCGGGATAGACTTCTTTCAGCTTCTTCGCCGACTCGTACAGCTCATCCATCGTGGCCGGGAACGAAGCGATGCCGGCCTTATCGAACGCATCCTTGCGGTAAAAATCAGTGGAAAGCGAAGCGCCTCACGGGCAAGGTGCTGCTGGACTTCCAATACGCAAGCCATACGGTCGACCCGGATTACGCCTTAACGGATATTCCGGAAGGCCTGTGGGAATTCGCACGCATGCTGCCAAGCGCCTCGGAGCAACCTGCACTGGAATTCAAGCCGCTTAACTTCTCGTTGTTCGGTCCGGTCTTCAGCAGCAAGCTTGCCGACGAGCCGGAGAAGCTGGACCGCCTAATCGAATATGTCGAATGGGGCGCCACGCCGGAAGGACAGCTGTTCCATCAGGCGGGCCTGGACAACGTCACCTACGTGAACGAAGGCGGGACGATGAAATACAAGGAAGGGCTCGATCGTCAGAAGGTGGCGGAGCAGCACGGCTTCGATTGGTGGCTAAGCCAAAGCGCGGAATTCATGAAATCCGATGCCGGGTATTTGAAAAAGCAGGAAGCGATGAAGGAGTTTGCCCCGAACTATAACGTGACGCCGAAGAACGCTCCGCTTACCGAGGAGGAACAAGAGACGGTGGGCACGACGGTCAGCGCCCTCGAGGATGTGGCTTACCAGTTCGCTACGAAAGCGATTATGGGGATGATCGATATCGGCAACGACGAAACATGGAACGGCTACTTGAGCGATCTGGAGAAGGTAGGGCTCGACGAAACGCGGACAATTTACGAGAAATATTTAAAATAACGTCACGTGCCCAGCCGACACAATGCAGTACAATTTCAGGCTACATTCGAGGCTGCACGATGCAGAAAGTACGGATCTAGGGCTCGCCAGACATGCGACGGCATGGCGGCGAGCCCTTGTTCAAATGCATCGTATTCCCCTATAGAAAAGCAGTTTCCCCCTAAGATTGGCAGCGGATTTGTCTATATAATAATTGTTGTCAACAGCAGGAATTACATAACGCCGTTCATTTGAAAGGAGGATAACGGGGGGGTTATTATAGCAATTTAGACAGCGCTTACAATGTAAGATATTCAAAACAATGGTTGAATATAAAGGGAGGTATTGATAATTATGGTGCGGAAAATGGTTTCGATGATGGTATCCTTGGTTATGCTTCTAACTGTCCTGTCGGCTTGCGCGAGCAATTCCGGAAACAATGCGGAGCCCTCGCAGAGCGCGAGCAACACGCCTTCCGAGTCGGCAGCGCCTGAAGGCACCGACGCCGGCACCGGCAATCCGGCGGATCTGAAAGCCGATCTGACTTGGTTCGGCTTGATGGGTCCCGAACAATTCGAAGAGCGTTACAACCAATATATCAAGCAAAAATTTCCGAATATCAACATTACCTATATCAACCAGACGGACGAGCAGAAATTGGAGCAGGTTATCGCATCCGGCACGGAAATCGACATGTTTCTGTCGTCGGCCGGCGAGTTAAGGGAAGACTACGTGCCGGCCAACATGGCGCTTAATCTCACCCCGTTGCTCGAGAAGCATGCCGTCGATATCAGCACGATCGAGCCGGCCTATCTGGAGCCGGTCAAAATCGACGGAAATGTAAATTTGCTGCCGATCACCGACAACAAATTCGTCATGTATTACAACAAAGGCATCTTCGACCGGTTCGGCGTGAAGTATCCTTGGGATGGCATGACTTGGGATGAAGCACTGGAGCTGTCCAAACAAATTACCCGCAATGAAGGCGGCAAGCAGTATATCGGTTTGTGGATGTCGCCGAAGCACTATCTCCGCGTCGCTCAAAATTCGGCCGGCTTTATCGATCCGGAGACAAATAAGGCGACCGTCAACAACGACCAATGGAAATTCATTTTCGAAAATATTTTCTACAACTTCACTCGGGATCCTGGCTTGCAAAAACGAGCGAGCGAAGAGTGGCTCGCGCACAAGGATTTCAACAAGGAATTCTTAGTCGGCATGTATATCTACACATCGGGCTGGATGTCGTCTGCCGATACTTCGCTCGCCATGGACTGGGACATTGCAGCCGTTCCGACCTTCAAGGATATGCCTGAGGTGAACACGCAGCCATATGCTACTTACGTAGGTATCTCGGCTCTTTCGAAAAACCAGGATGTTGCCATGCAAGTGCTCAAATATTTGATCTCGGAAGAATATCAGACGATTATATCCAAGAAAGGCATGATTACTCCGCTTACGACGCAATCGGTTCGCGATGCGGCTTTCGCCGACTATCCGTTCGCAAGCGAAAAGAACATCAAAGCGCTATTCTACGGAAAGCCGGCTCCTTCCCGCGTGCTTACGCAATTCGACGAGCTTGTTATCGAGGATGCTTTGGACCAGGATGCCGTCCGGCAAATCGCGATGGGCAAACTCGATGTCAATACGGCGCTCCGCAATGCCGAAGAGCTAGCGAATAAGCTGATTCAGGAACAATTGGCGCAAAATTAACAAGCAGACACGGATGACGAAGCCTTCCAGGGGCAGCCGTACGAAGAGGGAGAGGGGCGACCATCTCCCTTTTTTTATTTTTTAGGGTTGGATTGCCCTATGAATTCGTCTTTAACCCCGGTGAAAAACGATAGCCTGGCCGATATAATGATGAAGCAAGGTGAACCGGGGGCCCCCGTTCATGGCGACGCATCGCGTTTCGTATAGAGAACGGGAGGAAATGATGGTTATGGCAAGGAAAATGGTTTCAATGATGTTGACTTTGGTCATGCTTCTCACCGTCCTGGCGGCATGCTCCGGCAATTCCGAGGGCAATGCGGAGTCCCCGCAGAACGAGACACCGCCTGAAGGCGCCGATGCCGGCGCCGGAAATCCGGCGGATCTTAAAGCCGATCTGACCTGGTTCGGCTTGGCAAGCCCCGAACAATTCGAAGAGCGCTACGGCCAACATATCAAGCAAAAATTCCCGAATATCAACATTACCTATATCAACCAGACGGACGAGCAGAAATTGGAGCAGGTTATCGCATCCGGCACGCAAATCGATATGTATCTGTCGTCGGCAGGCGAGTTAAGGGAAGATTACGTACCTGCCAATCTGGCTCTTGACCTCACCGCATTAATTGAGAAGCATGCCGTTGACATCAGCGCCATCGAGCCGGCCTATCTGGAGCCGGTCAAAATCGACGGAAAGGTGAATCTGCTGCCGCTCAGCGACAACAAATTCGTTATGTATTACAACAAGGGCATCTTCGACCGGTTCGGAGTGGAATATCCTAAGGACGGCATGACCTGGGACGAAGCGCTGGAGTTGTCCAAAAAGATTACCCGCAATGAAGGGGGCAAACAGTACATCGGTCTGTGGATGTCGCCGAAGCACTATCTCCGCGTCGCCCAAAATTCGGCAGGCTTTGTCGATCCGGAGACGAATAAGGCGACCGTCAATAACGATCAATGGAAATTCATCTTCGAAAACGTGTTCTACGACTTCACCCGGGATCCGGGCGTGCAAAAACGCGCGACCGAGGATTGGCTCGCGCACGTCGACTTCAACAGAGATTTCATAATTGGCATGTATATCTATACGTCGGGTTGGATGCAGGATGCCGAGAGCTCGCTCGCCATGGACTGGGATATTGCGGCCGTTCCGACCTTCAAGGATATGCCCGGGGTGAATACGCAGCCAAATGCTACTTATGCAGGCATTTCGGCTCTTTCGAAAAACCAGGATGCCGCCATGGAAGTGCTCAAATATTTGATCTCGGAAGAGTATCAGACGATCATGTCCAAGAAAGGCATGATAACGCCGCTTACGACGCAATCGGTTCGCGATGTGGCGTTCTCCGACTATCCGTTCGCAAGCGAAAAGAACATTGACGCGCTGTACTATGGCAAGCCGGCGCCATCCCGCGTCCTTACGCAATTCGATGAAATTGTCATCGAGGATGCCTTCGACAAGGATGCCGTCCGGCAAATAGCGATGGGCAACCTCGATGTCAATACGGCGCTTCGCAGAGCGGAAGAGAATGCGAACAAGTTAATCCAGGAGCAATTGTCGCAAAAGTAACAATCGTGAAAGGTTGACGCCGCCCTCAGGGGGCAGCTGCGCCAAGAGGGGGGATGGGCGACCATCCCCTTTTGCGCGCTATGTGGTTTAGCAGGTAATTCTCATATCGGTGGAAACGTTGTGGGTTAAACATAGCTTTGCGCGTGTTGGTTTCTCAAACATAGGTGATTTCGATTTGGAAAAAGGAAGGGGATTTGGCAAGCGGGTTGGATTGCCCTATAAATTTGCCGATAACCCCACAGAACAAAAAAAGTCTAGCAGATATACTGGTAAATAAGGTGAAACGGCTTACATCGTCTTAGGCGGCTTGGCGGTTTCAATCTGTACGACAGGGGGGCAATAGCATGATCGACGAGGAGTTAAGGGCCGGGAGAAAGGCGCTGCGCACCGTCCCGGGAGGGCTGCTGCTCGGTCCTACGGGAGCGCGATTATGGGCCGATTACGTGGAAGCCGCACCGGGCTTTATCGGCCGATTCGACTTCATTCACAAAGTAAATATTCCGCTCCTGTTCACCATAACGGTTAACGGCCATGCCTGCAAAATGGAAACGGCTTCAGCCGATTGGTATCCCAGCCAGCTCCGTCTCGCCTATTCGGACGACCGGATCGGCTATGCGGAGACGAAATTTATTACTTGGGAGGACTGCGCCGTTTCCTGCCAGACCTGGACGAACCGGTCTGATGGCGAGCTGTTGCTGCAAGCGACTGCCCCGACGGATTTTCGAGCCTGCGGCGATGCAGGTTTGCAGGGCGGTTTCGATATCCCTTTTTTCAGCTTTGACATCGACGCTTGCCTCGTTGCAAGCGAGCCGAAACTGCTTAGCGACGGAGTAAGCCTGCAGCCCGGCGAGACAAAAACGTTTATTGTAGCCGCGGCGCTCGGCATCCGGTCGCTCGACGGCATCGAAGCTTTAATGAGCCGCGCAAATCGTTTCATCCAAAAGCCCGCAAGCCTTGAGGAGACAGCATCCGTGCAGCAGAAGGAGTACCAGCGCTGGTTCGACGCCGCGCCGCGCTTCAAGAGCAGCGACCCGGTACTGGACAAGACGTGGACGTACAGGTGGTTCCTGCTCCGGCACAACATGGCCGATCCGCGTTACGGATTGCTGCAGCATCCGCTGTTCTATGAAGGACGTTCCCATAAGAAGGGCAAGCGGCCGTTCTCCAAGGGAGGATGGGAGTTCAGCAAGCTGATCAATTTATCGGTGCCGCTTCATTTGATGGACGCCAGGTGGCATCACGATCCCGCGCCCAGCTTGGGAGCGCTGCGGAACATGCAGGAAACGCCGGCGGAAAACGGCATGTACTGCTGCTTGATGGCGGACGAGAGGATGCACTCTTTCGCTAACTATATCGGTTGGGCGGCTTACCGCTTGTTTCTCGTCCATCGCGATGAGAACGCTATATTGAAGGCGCTTCCTGGACTTAAAGACCAAATCTCGAGCTGGCAGGAAGTGTACGGCAACGAACGGGACGGATTAATGACGGAATACCGGCATACCCGGACAGGGAAGGAATATCAGCCAAGCTATTGGTATTTCCACGATTATCCCCGCAATCCGAAGGATCCGGAAACGTACACGCATGTGAAGCGGGTGGATCGAACCGTCTATCATTATCTGAACACGCTCGGCGTAGCCCGGTTGTGCGAAGCGGCGGGCGATCCGGAATCGGTTAAATACCTGCAGCTTGCGGAGCGGATCAAACATGACGTGCTGGAGAAGATGTGGGACGAAGCGTCGGCGTTTTTCTACGATCTGCATGACCAGACGGACGAGAAGGCGCTTGTCAAAAATATAGTCGGCTTCTATCCGGCGTGGGCGGAGATGCTCGACGAGAGGCATGACGGCCTGGTTGCCCATTTGCTCGATCCGAAACAATTCGCGACCGCTTGCCCTTATCCGACGGTGTCGGCCGACAGCGTCGCCTACTCGAAGGAAGGCGGATGGTTCGGCTTTTTTCTTAAAGGCCGTAACGGCTGCATGTGGAACGGGCCGACTTGGCCGTACACGAACGCGATTACGCTGGACGCGCTCGCCCGCGAGAGCAAGCGCCGCGGCAACGCTTATAATGAAGCGTTCGCGCGCGGCCTGAAGGAATATTCGTTCCTCCATTTCCAGAACCGCGATCTGAACAGGCCGGGACTGGTTGAGCATTACAACAGCGACACCGGAGAACCGTTAAGCGATGAACAGGAATACAACCACTCGTATTATATCGATCTGATCGTCAGCCATGTGGCGGGTCTCTCCGTCGAAGATGGCGGCCTCCGTCTCGAACCGCTCGATATCGGTCTCGATTATTTCGAGCTTGACCATGTGAAGGCGGCGGGACAAGACATTCGGATCACTTACGGAAAGCCGGGCCTCGGCAGGTATCCGGACGGAATCGAAGCAGGCTACAAGCTGTATTTGAACGGACAACCGGTCTTTGCCTCGGATAGCTTGGCGGCGGCGACGTTGCCGAAGAATAAATGACGAAAGAGGGATAACTCATGCAATTAACGGAACGGTACAACGGGATATTAAGTCAATCGGAGCAGGATCCGCAGCTGACGGAGGCCTTGCTGCCTATCCGTTACGAGCCCGATAGCCATTCGGCGAATTTGCTGGCGCTGGACAACGGAGATTTGCTTTGCGTCTGGTTCTCCGGAAGCGGCGAGGGCAATCCGGATACGAACGTGCTGCTGTCGAGGCTTCCCGCAGGCGGCGAACGGTGGGAGGAGCCGATCGAGGTAGCGGCCGATCCGGAGCGCTCGGAGCAAAATCCGCTCGTCTTCCAGGCGCCGGACAACAAGGTGTGGCTTCTGCATACATCGAATGAGCCGCACAACCAGCAGACCTCCAAAATCGTCGGCCGCATCTCGGATGATCGAGGATATACATGGGGGGAGCCGTTTGTCCTGCATGAGGGCCCCGGCATGTTCCTCCGTCAGCCGATTCTCGCGATGAGCAACGGAGAATGGCTGCTGCCTTGTTATTACTGCAAGCCCGGCGGACATTACAGCGTGGTGCTTATATCGGCCGACCAAGGAGAGACATGGTCGGAATACGAGGTGCAAGGCAGCCTTCATCGTGTTCAAATGAGCGTTGTGGAGCTCGACGGCGGCATGTTGTTCGCCGTCTTCCGCAGCCGCCATGCCGACCGCATCTACGGCAGCGTCTCCAAGGATTTCGGCAAAACGTGGAGCGAGCCGGCAAAAACATCTTTGCCGAACAACAATTCCTCCATTCAATTGGCGAAGCTTGCGAACGGGCATTTGGCGATTATCTATAACGATTCTACGATGGAGAGAGATCAATACCGCTGGATCGAGAGGAATGGCGAATGGCGCAAGAAGACGCTGCGGACGCCGCTGACCGTCGCGATCTCGGAGGATGGCGGCAAGACTTGGCCCCATGTCAAAAACGTCCAGATGTCGGATCTCGAGCATAAGGAGAAGCAAACCGGGTATTCTTATCCGAGCATTATGGGAACAAAGGACGGCAGCATCCACGCCGCTTATTCGTACCTGAGGAAAGCGATCAAATATGTGCGCTTTACCGAGGAATGGGTGAAGGAGAACGGGAGGACGCCCGTTTAACGAACGTTCATGAAAATTTAGAGCGGAATAGACTTTTTTTGCAATCGCTTTAATTGAGAAATTTTGCTACTATAAAACGGTAATGAAGTGTTTACGAAGTGTAGAATCACAAACACACTCGACCGGGGTGATCGTATGAATTGGCGCATCATCGAATTGAGCGGGGATATTTTTTTTAATCCTGATTTTGACATATTCATTAATCGCGAAGTCGAAGGGTTTTGTCTATCGCAGCATACCCATGATTTTATAGAAATCAGCTATGTGGAGGAAGGCAGCGGATATCATTATGTCGAGGATCAGTTGATCCCGATCAAACGCGGCGATCTGTTCGTCATACCGATCGGCACGTCGCATGTGTTCCGGCCTTCTTCCCAGGACAATCAACTTGTCATCTACAACTGCATCTTCCGGACTTGCCTGCTGGAGCAATTGAAGTCCGTCATCTGCGAATCGACCAAGCTGCACAGTATGTTGTACGGCTCGTCGCCGTCGGCCAAGTGGCTTCAATACCAGGACAAGTTCGACAAGTTTTTGTCCATCATGCACGGGATGTTCAGAGAATATTTGAAGAAGGGACCTCGTTATGAATTTCTGATGATGGGGCAGCTCATCCAGGTCCTGGCCATGCTGCAGCGATATGAGTGCGACGGGAGCATGGTATCCACGCCGACGAACAACATGGATGACGCCATCCAATACATTAACGATCACTTTGCCACGAACCTCACGGTTCAGCAGGTAGCGGAGAGGTCGTTCATGAGCCCAAGCCACTTTCAACGGTTGTTCAAGAAAACGACAGGCGTCACGTTCATGCAATTTTTGCAAAATATCCGGGTTCAGCGCTGCTGCGAGCTACTGAAATCGACCGAAATATCGATTCAGGAGGCCGCCAATCAGGTTGGCTATCAGGATATGAAGTTTTTCCACTCGCTGTTTCGCAAGAAGACGGGCGTTACGCCCAGAGAGTACCGGAGAAGCACGCCGGATCCGGAATTTAGAATGGCCTCAATGTAAAAATGAAAGCGCATTCCCTAGCGGGATTGCGCTTTTTTTGCCATGCTGCAGCTCCGCGCAGCATGATTCGAGCGCTTCTGCATGGCTAATGGGTCAATCCGATTTCCGGAATGCCGGAGAACCGCTTGCCCGGATTGCATCCCCCTATAGAAACGGCCTGAATCGCCTATAAAAGGGGGAGATTAGCATTGTATAATGAGGAAAATTCGCATCCGGCGGGCCTGTTTGGGGGCTTGGCCATGCGGAAGGAGAGACAACGCGTGATTTATAACAAAACAGTTGGAAGATGGGCTGTATTTGAAACCGCTATCAATGTCGATGAAACGCTTGAAAATCCGTTCAGCGGCGTCCAGCTGGAGGCTGCATTCCGGAGCGGCGAGCGGACGGTGAAGGCAAATGGGTTCTACGACGGGGACGGCGTCTACAAAATCAGATTTATGCCGGATGCTGTCGGACCTTGGACATTCTTGACAAGCAGCAACGTTCCGGCGCTGGATGCCTTAACCGGCAAGTTCGAATGCACGGACGCCGGAGCCGGCAATCACGGACCCGTTCGTGTCGCATCGCGGGATTCATTCGAATATGCGGACGGATCGCCCTACATTCCGTTCGGAACGACTTGCTACGCTTGGGTACACCAGAACGAGCCGCTGCAGGCGGAGACGCTCGAAGCGCTGCGGAATTCTCCCTTCAATAAAATACGCATGTGCGTCTTTCCCAAAAGGTATACCTTCAACGTCACCGAACCGGCGCTCTTTGCTTTTCCGGGCTCGAAGGAAGACGGTTTCGACCTTGAACGGTTCGAACCGCGGTTCTTCCAGGGGCTGGAACGGCGAATCGAGCAATTGGCGGAGCTGGGGATTGAAGCGGATGTCATCTTGTTTCACCCTTACGACAAGGGACATTGGGGATTCGACAGGATGAGCCCGGATCGAGATGAATTTTATTTGCGATATGTCATCGCGCGCCTGGCCGCTTATCGCAACGTATGGTGGTCGCTGGCCAATGAGTACGATTTCATGAGGGAAAAGCGGAAAGAAGACTGGGACCGGTTATTCCAAATCGTGCAAGAAAACGATCCTTACGGGCATCTCCGTTCAATCCACAACGGAACGAAAATGTACGATCCCACGTCGCTTGATCTCTACGACCACTCGAAACCATGGGTCGATCACGTCAGCCTGCAGCACTGGGATCTTACCGCTGTAGACTCGATCCGACGCGCATACGGGAAGCCGGTCGTCGTGGACGAGTGCTGCTACGAAGGCGATATCCCTCGCCGATGGGGCAACATCACAGGTGAAGAGATGACGCACCGGTTCTGGGAAGGAACCGTTCGCGGCGCTTACGTCGGTCACGGAGAGACGTACATGCATCCCGAGAACATCATCTGGTGGTCGCACGGAGGAGAACTGCACGGCACGAGTCCCGATCGAATCGGATTTCTTAGGAAGGTGCTGGAGGATGCGCCGCGGCATTTAACAGTCATCGACACGATTAAGGATGTGCCGGCTCTCGGCAAACAGGAAGACTATTACTTGTTGTACTTCGGCATTCACCGGCCGATCGTCCGTCCGGTCCAGCTTTCGGAGGACGCCGCGTATACCGCGGAAGTTATCGATACCTGGAACATGACGATCGAGCCGATCGAGGGGACCTTCTCCGGCGATTGCGCGATCAGCCTGCCGGGCAGGCCGTATTTGGCGCTGCGAATTCGGCGGAGCATGCAATAAAGGTTGAACATTGCCAGGACAAAGACAGCGGACTATTCCATACCCAATTGTTCGGAGGTGCCGCCATGGGGCGCATTGTACTAAAGCATGTAGAGAAACGATATGGCAAGGACAAACAATATGCCGTAAAGGATTTTAACCTAGAGATCGAGGACGGCGAGTTTCTTGTCATGGTCGGCGGGTCTGGCTGCGGCAAATCGACGACGCTCCGCATGATCGCCGGGCTGGAGGATATTACTTCCGGCGAACTGTACATCGGGGATAAGCTGGTGAATCATCTGCCGCCTAAGGATCGCGATATTGCGATGGTCTTCCAGAACTACGCGTTGTACCCGAATATGAATATTTACGAAAATATCGCGTTCGGCCTGCGTCTGCGCAAGGAGCCGAAGCACGAGATCGATCTGTCGGTCAAATCGACGTCGCGCACGCTGGAGATCGAGCAGTTTCTGGATCGAAAGCCGAGACAGTTGTCGGGCGGTCAGCGCCAGCGCGTCGCGCTCGGCCGGGCGATCGTCCGAAAGCCTAGCGTGTTCTTGATGGACGAGCCGCTGTCGAACCTTGATGCCAAGCTAAGAGTTCAGATGCGTACGGAGATTATCCGGCTTCATAAACAACTCGGCGTGACGACTGTTTATGTAACGCATGATCAGGTGGAAGCGATGACGATGGGCAACCGGATCGTCGTCATGAAGGACGGCGTGATTCAGCAGGTCGACAGTCCGCGCCTGATCTACGGCAATCCGAGAAATATGTTCGTCGCGAGCTTTATCGGGACGCCGCCGATCAACTTCATCGAAGGGAAGGTCGTGGAAACGGACGGAGGCAAGCTGGATCTGCAGACGCAGCGGAGCTACCTGGCCATTCCGGACGAGCACGCGCAGCTGCTGCGGAAGCACGGCAAAGTGAACCGGAGAGTTGTGATCGGCATTCGATGCGAGTATGCGCATGCAGAGCCGGAAATGGCCGATCGTCATCCGCGCAGCCAGATAACGGGCACGCTCAAGGTGGCGGAGCTAATGGGAGCGGATATGTATCTGTATGTGGATATCGGAACGGACACGCCCTTTGCCGTCCGTACGACTTCTGGCTTTGATTACAAGGAGGACCATAAAATCACCGTTACGCTGAACATGTCGAAAGCGCTTTACTTCGATAAGGATACATCGGAAAGCTTGATGTACGAATGATGGGTGCAAAGGGGGAGAGATGAATGTTAAGGGCGCTTACGAGATGGCGTGCAATCATCGTGCCGGCATTGGCATTCGCTATGCTGCTGCCTTGGACAGTCGGAGCAGCGGGGAACGCCGGGGGAACGCAGTCGGCGAATTCCGCGGAGGAAGCATCAGCCTTGTCGGCGGAGGAGCCGCAGAAGGAATCGCCGGAGGAATCGCAGACGGCAGCAGCGAACGAAACGGGCGAGCCCTACTTTCTGGATAAGCTGGCGGAATGGAAGCAAGCGGGAGCGCCTTCCGAACATGACGGAAAGGTCAGCTTGTCCGGCGCCGGCTTTGCGCGTACATCGGAAGGCGCCAGCGTTCGAGTCGGCACCGTGGACGGCCGGGCGGAGGCGCTCGATTGGGGCCTTACGAACGAGGAATGGGTTGAATACGATGTATCCATCGAGCAAGCCGGGCTGTACCAGATCGATTTGACGTACCGTCCCGTTACGGACGGCAACCGCAGAAGGCCGATCCTGCTGAACGTCTCGTTCGACGGAAACAATGCGTTTCTTGAAGCGAGATCCATCACGCTGGACCGCCGCTGGAAGGATCCTTTCCCGGCTGCCGTCGACTCGAACGGCGATCAGATCCGTCCGATGGCCGAGGATATCAGCGGCTGGATTACGACATCGCTGCGAGATTCGGGAGGGGCTTACGTCGAACCGCTGCAGTGGTACTTGACGCCCGGGAAGCATACGCTCCGCTTTACCAGCAACGAGCCATTCGCGCTCGGCTCCATCGAGCTGTCGGATCCGGAGCAGGTTCCGGACTACGAGACGGCAAAGCAGGAGAATGCCGGCAAAAGCGGAGCCGGAACGAGCGGGGAGCCGATCGTTATCGAAGCCGAGCAGGGCGATTGGAAAAGCGTCTCCTCGATCTCGCTTCGCTATGACAACGAGATCAACAGCACGCCGTATAAACGCGGGAAAATCACGTTCAACACGATCGACGGCTCGCGCTGGTCAACCGGAAACGGCGAAATCAGCTGGACCTTCGACGTTCCGGAAAGCGGATATTACAAAATCGGAATGCGAACCAAACAAAATTACTCCTCCAACCGTTCGTCCTTCCGGACGATTATGGTCAACGGCGAAATTCCGTTCGCCGAAATGAAGGCGTACCGGTTCCCGTACGAGTCCGGCTGGCAGGGCGTCCGGCTCGAGGACGAGCAGGAGGAGCCATACCTGTTCTATATGGAAAAAGGAAGCAATACGATCTCGATGCGCGCGACCGGTGCTCCCGTCAAACCGATGATCTCCGAGCTGGAGAAAACCGTAACCGAGCTGATGGAGCTTGCGACCGATCTGAAAGCGCTGACCGGAGGTTCCAACGACACGAACAGAACTTGGAAAATCAATACCGAGCTGCCCGGTTTTACGGATAAGCTCGGTACAATCGGAGACTCGCTGGACGCTGTTCAGAAAAAGCTGATCGAGGTCAACGGCAAGAAGGATGCCGTCACGCAAGGATTGTTCACGACGATCAAGGATATCCGTTCCATGCTTGCGGATCCGAATCAGATTCCGTACAAAACCGACCGTTTCGTCACAATGCAGGGCAAGGTCGCCGAGATGCTGCAGCAGCTGAAGACCCAGCCGCTTGGGCTTGACCGCATTTATATCGTGCCGGAGAACGAGAAGTTTCCAAAGATGGAAGCGGGTTTCTTCAAAAAGCTGGAAGGGACATTCGTTAATTTCTTTTCTTCGTTCCAGTCGAAGGAGCAGCTGAGTAGCATGGATGACGATGTGCTGAACGTATGGGTGCTCCGTGGACGCGATTACGTCAATCTTCTGCAACAGCTGGCCGAAGAGCAGTTTACGCCGAAGACGGGTATCAAGGTAAAGGTCAACTTGCTTCCGGATACGAATTTGCTCGTGCTGATGAACGCGGCCGATATCGCGCCGGACGTCGCGCTCGGTTTGCCGGAGACGCTGCCGTTCGATTACGCGATCCGCAACGGGCTGTACGATCTGACGCGGTTCCAGGATTTCGATGCGGTATACAAGCGTTTCGCGCCGGGCTCCTGGACGCCTTTCTACTACGACAAAGGCTATTACGCGGTACCGGAGACGCAGAGCTTCTCCATGCTCTATTACCGCAAAGATATATTGAAGGAGCTTGGACTCGAGGTGCCCGACACCTGGGAAGAGGTCTATGATATGCTCCCTACCTTGCAGCAGAACAATCTCAATATGGCGCCGACTCAGCATATGCCGTTTTTCTTCCAGAACGGAGCCGATTATTTCAACAAGAACGGCCTGCAGACGGCTCTGGGAACGGAAGCGGGATACAAAGCCTTCAAGGAATGGACCGACCTGTATAACGTATACGCCGTAGATCAACAGCTGGCCAGCTTTTACCAGTCGTTCAGAAGCGGCACCGTCCCGATCGGCATCTCGGACTTCAGCATGTACATCCAGCTGATGGTAGCTGCTCCCGAGCTGAACGGGTATTGGGGCATCGCGCCGATTCCGGGCGTGAAGCAGAGCGGCGGAGAAGTGGCCAGGTGGATGGGCGGCAACCTGCAATCGTCCGTCATCTTCAAGAAGACCAAAAAAGCCGAGCAAAGCTGGGAGTTTCTCAAGTGGTGGACCTCCGCCGAGGTACAGGAGAGGTACGGCTCCGATCTGGAGACGATTAACGGCCTATCCTTCCGTTGGAACACCTCGAATATCGAAGCGTTCGTCCACCTTCCGTGGAAGCAGGAAGATTTGAACGGCATTCTCG
This sequence comes from Bacillus sp. FSL K6-6540, assembly GCF_038007545.1. NCBI lineage: Bacteria > Bacillati > Bacillota > Bacilli > Caryophanales > Bacillaceae > Bacillus > Bacillus sp. FSL K6-6540. The sequence continues at coordinate 3,533,931 of NZ_JBBOXH010000001.1, read as the reverse complement.
AGCAATGGCGCTGGTTCAAGGAAATTCCGAACGTGCCGGGCAGCTACTTCCTGGAAAGGGAGCTGCAGAACGCCTGGAACCGGAGCGTCGTCGACGGCATCAATTACCGGAGTTCGCTCGAGACGTCGACTTTGGAGATCGAACGGGAAATGCGAAGAAAACTGCAGGAATTCGGCATTATCGACAGCGTGGGCGAGGTGCTTCGGCCGCTTGATTTGCCCGAGGTCAACCAGCCATGGGAAGGGGTGAATCCATATGTCAGAGATTAACGCGCAGGCTTTGAAAAAACCTTCCGCATCCGGCGGAACATCGCTCCGCGCGAAAGGAAAGGCGTCCGAGCTGCTGAGGGAAATTTGGCGCTTCCGGTTGTCGTACCTGTTCATTGCGCCGTTTATGATCTGTTTTGTCCTATTTATATTAATTCCGGTCGTAAGCGCGTTTCTGCTCAGCTTTATGACCTATAACTCACTCGAGCCGCCTCGCTTTGTCGGCTGGGCGAATTTCCGTTATATGATTTCGGAGGATCTGTTGTTTCTGAAATACGCGTTGCCGAATACGTTCAAATTCGCGATCATCGCAGGACCGTGCGGCTACATTGCCGCCTTCCTGCTGGCCTGGTTAATCACGATTCTTCCCGTACGCTTGCGCAAATGGTTTGCCCTCGCGATGTATTCCCCGTCGCTGATGGGGGGAATCGCAATGACCATCGTCTGGCTGCCGATGCTGAGCGGCGACCGGATCGGTTACTTGAACAGCTTTCTGCTCGAATGGGGATTCATAAGCGACCCCGTGTTATGGGTGACGAGCAAGGAGCATCTGATGTCGTCCATGATCGTCGTTACGCTGTGGTCCAGCATGGGGATCGGATTTCTGGCGATGATGGCGGGCATCTTGAACGTCAATCCCGACCTGTACGAAGCGGGGAGACTCGACGGCATCAAATCCAGGCTGGAGGAAATCTGGTACATTACGATTCCGTCCATGAAGCCTCAGATGCTGTTCGGAGCGGTTATGGCCATCGTCGGAACCTTCAAGGCGGGCAGCATCGGCACGGAGCTGTCGGGGATGAACCCTACGCCGCAATATTCCGGCCATCTCATTATGAACCAGATCGACGATTACGGATTTATTCGTTTCGAGCTGGGCTATGCATCCGCTTTGTCCGTATTCTTGCTGCTGCTTATGTATTTATCCAATAAGTTTTGCTGGGGTCTGTTCGGTTCGAAGGGAGATGAATAAGATGGCAATGCCGCTGCTGCGCAAGCGATTCCGTTTCAAGAGACAATCCAGGCTGCATCGAATGAGCCGCTTCGAGAAGGCTGTCGTATTTCTGCTCGTCCTATTCAGCGCGTTTATGCTCCTGCCGCTGGTTTATATTTTCAATCACGCGTTAAAGCCGTACGAAGAACTGTTCATTTATCCGCCGACGATTTGGGCTCGCACCCCATCCTTGCAAAATTTCGTCGAGCTGTTCCATATTACGTCGGATTCCGTTATTCCGGTCACGCGCTACATTTTCAACAGCTTGACCGTAGCGGTGCTGAGCGTCATCACGGTGACGGGGGTAAGCGCGTTATGCGCCTACCCGCTTTCGAAGCATAAGTTTCCCGGTTATAAGCTTGTGTTCGCAACGATTATGCTGACGCTGCTGTTCGCGCCGGAGACGGTTACAATCCCTCGTTATCTCGTCGTCAGCAACTTGGGGATCATGAACACGTACTGGGGCCACATCTTGCCCATGGTAGCCGTACCTGTCGGCGTCTTCTTAATGAAGCAGTTCATCGATCAAATTCCGAACGAGCTGCTGGAATCGGCTCGCCTGGACGGCGCCAGAGAATTTACGGTGTTCCTGCGGATCGTAGTTCCCGTCATCCTTCCAGCGGTCGCAACCATTGGCATCATCTCGTTCCAGACCGCGTGGGGCAACGTCGAGACATCGAATTTGTTCATGCAGGACGAGCAGATGAAGACGTTCCCGTTCTTTATCTCATCGCTGACTTCGAACATGGCGAACAACGTGGCAAGGCAGGGTGCGGCCGCAGCCGCGGCGCTGTTTATGTTCATTCCGAACCTTATTATTTTTCTTGCATTCCAGAGCAAGGTCATTGCGACAATGGCCCATTCCGGCATTAAATGAAACCGCGGGAGGAGAAATTATGAAGCCGGCACAATCCAAAATGATCCGTCTCCTGCGGGGCTTGCTGGCCGTGTGCCTCGTATGGGTCGTCTTTCCGGCGGCAGTATCCGCCGATTATCCTTATTCAACGAATTACAGATCGGCCGCCACCGGATCGCTTGTCTGGACGCAAGCCGCTTTTGCGCCGGAGCAGGTGCTTGGCAGGGACATATTCGTCCCCGATCCCAATGATCCCGCCAAACAAGCGCAGTCGCCGCTTATGCAGCCTCGAGATCTGTTCATCGACGCCCAGGACCGGATCTATGTAGCCGATTCGGGGAACAATCGGGTCGTCGTGTTTCATCCGAACGGCGAATTCGACCGCGTGCTGCCAGCGCTTGAAGGTACGCCGTTGTCCAATCCGCAGGGGCTGCACGTCGATGAGAAGGGCCAAATATACGTCGCGGATACGGGAAACGCCAGGATCGTGATGCTCGACCAGCAGGGGAAGCTGCTGAAGGAATATAAGCTTCCGGAATCAAGGTTTATTCCGGCGGATTACCGCTTCGAGCCGATCAAGGTCGCGGTCGATAAACGCGGATTTCTATATATCGTATCGCTCGGCAGCTATAACGGTCTGCTTCAGCTCGATCCCGAGGGCGGCTTTGTCCGCTTCTTCGCGGCCAATAAGGTGCCTTTCACCGTCCTGGACTCGATCAAACGAATGATCTATTCGAAAGAGATGTACGAGAAGCAGCTCAGCAAGCTGCCTCCGGCCATCAACAACGTAAACATCGACGAGCGAGGGTTTACGTACACCGTTTCATTCGGAGAGAGTTTGACCGAAGACCAAGTGAAGAAGCTGAACAATGCCGGCAAGTATTTTCTCGGTTCCAGCAGCACCTTGGGTGAGGGCAATAAAAAGTTCGGCGAATACCGGTTTCGCCAGATCGGACAGATGGTGAATCTGAAGGACATCGCCATCGACGCTAGCGGCAACTTCTCCGTTGTCGACGGAGATTCGAAGATGATCAGCCAATACGACGCGTTCGGCAACCTGCTGTTCTTCTGGTCCGGGGACGCAAGTCCGGACACGACGCAGCTCGGCATCGTCAAGAGCCCGTCGGCCATCGACATCAACTCGAAGAACGAACTGTTCATCCTGGACGACAATGCGAATTTGATCCAGACGTACCGCCAAACCGAGTTCGGAGCGCTCGTCTACAAGGCGAACAACCTAACCGTCGACGGCAGGTACAAGGAAGCCGAGCCGCTTTGGCGCGAGGTGCTCCATCTTAACGCGTACTATACGCCCGCGATGATCGGGCTGGCTCAGTCCGCCTACGCCCGCGGGGATTACGCGGAATCGCAAAAGCTGTTCCGCGACGCCGGCGTTCAAGAGGGTTACTCGAACGCGTTCTGGCAAATCCGCTTGCAGTGGTTCCAGGACAAATTCGGTTTGTTCATGAACTTGATCATGGTTGCGGTCGCCTTGTACGTCGTTTATAGAATGGCGGCGAAACGTTATCCCGTTCTGCTGAATTCGCCGATCCGGTTCCGGCCGCGCTCGCGCTTCCTGGGGCAGATGAAGCATTCGCTTTACGTGCTGAGGCATCCGATCGACGGCTTCTCCGCGCTCCGCTACGAGAATAAGGGAAGCTATGTTAGCGCGTTCGTTATCCTGGCGCTGGCGTATATCTCCTATGCGGTGTCTCGAACGCATACAAGCTTCACCTTTAATATGGAAGCGATCATGCCGCTCAGCGGACTTACTGTATTCCTCCAATTTTTCCTGGTATGGATCGGCTGGGTCGTATCCAATTATTTGGTCAGCAGCATCATGCGGGGCGAGGGACGTTTCAAGGACGTGTTCGTCGGCAGCGCCTATGCGCTTACGCCGTTTATCGTAGTCGGCTTGCCGCTTACGCTGATCTCGAACGGCATGTCGCTTAGCGAAGAATCGATTTACAATTTTCTTCACACAGGCATGATGGTATGGATTTTCCTTCTGCTCGTGTGGAAGGTGCAATCGCTTCAAAATTACACGGTAGGCGAGACCGTGGTCAATTTACTGTATACGGCCGTAACGATGATTATTATCGGCGTGCTGTGCTTTATTCTGTTCGGTCTAAGCACCGAGCTGCGCAGCTTTATTTATTCGATCATACAGGAGGTGTCGGCGCGTTGACGGAAGCAAGCAAATCCTACATCAAGCTGCGCAAGCTGCTTCCTGCGGCGGCGTTTGCGGCGGTGGTAGCGTCGGTCGGCATATACTTGTGGGCCCATTCCGCAAGCTCGGACGTGGTACGGACGGAGCAGGTTCAGGAGGCGGTCATTCCCGAAGGCATCAAGCCAGCCGTCAGCACGAATGGGGAGCTGCCGAACGAAGCCGATTTCGTGCAAGTAGCCGAAAGCGAGACGCTTGTGTTATTGGCGGATAAGAACACCGGTCATTTCAAAGTTCGCGACAAACGGGACGGGCACGAGCTGCGCTCTTATCCGAATCCGGAGGACTGGCCACGGGAGACGATTTCCGGTACTTGGCGGAGCCATCTCTTGTCGCCGATCATGCTGGAGACGGCCACGAGCGTGCGCAAGACGGAAGTGAAGGTGAGCAGTCTTCTGTCGCTAAACGGCGGCATCATGAGCTGGAAGCAGCTAGAGGACGGCTTCGCCGTCACCTATGCGATGCCATCCATTCAGATGGCGATTCCGGTCGAGGTCCGTATTAAGAACGATTATGTGGAAACAAAGGTCATCGACTCGGAGATCGTCGAAGGCAAAGATGCGTTGATCAATTTGAAGGTATATCCGTTTCTGGGCGCCAAGCAGCCCGGCGGGCAAGAAGAGGAGTATATGCTCCTGCCGGACGGCTCGGGCGCCATCTACCGGATCAAGGAAAATATTTCGAACGACCGCAGCGTATACCGCGAACCGATCTACGGCACGGACTACGCGTTCAACTCGGTCTACACGAACCGGAGGCCGATTACGATGCCGATCTATGGCATTAAATCGGGAAGCGGCGGCTTTCTGGCCGTTGCGGACGAAGGCGAGGAATACGGATATATGTTCGCGGCGCCCGCAGGGGTGTACAGCCAGTATGCCTGGGCTACCGTAGAACATAATTACCGGCTTCAATACTTCCAGCCAACGACGTACGACAAGACAGCAGGCTTCTTTACGTTCAGCAAAGTCAAATTCGGCGGAGACCGCAAAATCCGTTACTACGTCCTTCCCGAATCGAAAAGCGACTATTCCGGCATGGCCGCGAAATACCGCGAGCATTTGATGAAGGAAAACGGTCTGAAGCAGTTGGAAGCAAGCGAGTCCGAGCTGCCGCTTTACCTTGATCTTATCGGCGGAGATTCGGAGAGGGGGTTTCTTAGCAACCGGTTCATTCCCGGCACGACGACGGACGAAGCGAAGTCGATCGTCGATCGGCTGCATGCGGGGGGCGTTCCACGGCTGGTCGTCACTTATCAAGGCTGGCAAACCGGAGGCGCGAGCCGACTCGGCTTCGGCGTGAAGGTCGACAAGCGGCTTGGCGGCAACGACGGCATGCGAAGCTTCGCCGAATACGCGAAGTCAAAGGGCGATACGGTTATTCTGGAGACGGATTTCACGCTGAACACCGACGGCGACGACTTTGATCCGAAGAGGCAAGCGACGCAGGACCAAGCGGGTTCCATCATGAAGTTCCCTCGCCTGCAATCGAACGACGAGGTTGCGATCGTGAGTCCGAAGGTAACGTTAGACAAAATGGAAGACGCCTTGAAGAGATTCGCGTCGCTGGGCATAGACGGACTTCATCTCACGGGAACCGGCTACATGCTGTACAGCGATTACAATCGCAGATCCCTCACCAGCCGGGAAGAGGCTGCATCGCTGCAAAGCGAGCTGCTGAACGCCGTGCAATCGAAGCTTCCTTCGGTAACGGTCGCGGGCGGCAATGCTTACTCGCTGCAGAGCACGGATGCCGTTAGGCAGCTGGCTGGCGATTATTCGTACGACCTGTTCTTCGACGAAGCGGTTCCTTTCGCCCAAATGTCGCTGCACGGCCTAGTGCCGTATACGATGAACTGGGGCAATGCGAGGGACGAATACCGCAAGGATTTCCTGCGGAGCATCGAATACGGAGCGGCGCCGACATTCGGCGTCATGAAAGCAGAGACGGAGAAGATGAAGAGGGCGTACACGATCTGGTATTACAGCTTGAATTACGACGATTGGGAAGCCGCGATCATCGAGGAGTACAAGCGCTTTAACGAAGCGCTCGGAGATGTTCAGGGCCAATTCATGACGTACAACCGCACGCTCGCTCCTAAGGTGAAGGAGTCCGTTTACTCCGGCGGGAAGAAAATTATCGTGAACTACAACGATACCGAGGTAACCGTCTTGGGAATAAAGATTCCAGCGCAAGACTTTGTCGTGGTGAAAGGGGGAGAGGCGAAGTGAACGGATTGTTACGATTAAAAAACCGATTGTCGCAACGATACGAAGGCATCTTCCTTATTTTGCCCTGGATTATCGGGTTTCTCTTGTTCGTATCGTTCCCTCTCTTCTATTCGCTCTATATGAGCTTTCATAACGTTCGCATTACCGGGACGGGCATCCTGCATGAATATGTGGGCATCAAATATTACTATAATCTTTTGTTCGAGGACGGCGGCGTCTTCTACGACCAGCTGCTGCCGTTTCTAAGGCAGATTCTGTTCATGATTCCGATCATCGTCATCTTCTCCTTTATGATTTCTATCATGCTGAACCAGAAGTTTCTGGGAAGGGGCTTGTTCAGGGCGGTGTTCTTCCTGCCGGTTATTTTCTCCTCCGGCAATATCATTGAACGCTTCTTGAGTCAAGGGAGAGGGCAGCTCGGATTCCTGGAGCAGTTCTCCATTTCGACGACGCTCACGCAATATTTGCCGGGCTCCTGGGCGACGCCGATCGTAAGCGTCTTGAACTCGTTCGTCCTTATCTTGTGGTATTCCGGTGTGCAGATTCTACTGTTCCTTGCGGGCCGCCAGACGATTTCGGCGTCCGTTTACGAGGCGGCGCGCATCGACGGTGCGAATCCGTGGGAGATGTTCTGGAAAATCACCCTGCCGGGTATGATGCCGTTCGTCCTGCTGAATACGATTTATACCGTTGTGGATTTGTTTACTTTCCCCGGCAATCCCGTCATTGCGAGCGTCAATCCGACGCAATACGGTCCGACCAGCGCATTGATCTGGGTCTATTTCATCATCATCCTGTTGTTCTTGGGACTGGTGGTGCTGCTGCTCGGAAGAGCGGTCCGCAACACGACGCAAACGAGGTAGGAGGAGAGAAGGATGGAGAAAGTTTGGAATGTCCTAAGGCAGCGGCAGCAGCGGTTCAGCCAGGTTGGATTGCTCGAGCGTCTTCGATTGCTGCTGCTCGGGCGGGAAGCCGATAAGGGATTGCTGTTTCGCGTATTTATTTACATCGTGCTGATTGAAACGGCTTATCTGTATCTCAATCCTATTTTATATATGGTATCCACCATGGTGAAAGGCCTCGGCGATTTGCTCGATCCAACCGTGAACTGGATACCGAAGGAGATTTTTTGGGGGCATCTGAAAGAGGCGTGGAGGCTGCTGAACTACCCGACTTCGTTTGGCATCAGCTTTGGACTGTCGATCGGGGCGACGCTCTTTCAGCTCGTCGCCTGCGCGATGGCCGGATACGCGTTCGCCAGGGTAAAGTTTCCGTTCAAGCGCTTCTGGTTCGTGTGCTTGATCTTCGCCTTCGTCATCCCGCCGCAGGTCACGGTGCTGCCGCTGATTATTATGTACCGGGAAGTCGGCTGGATCGATACGTACTTCCCGATGCTGATCCCGGCCTTGTTCGGGCACGGCCTGAAGGGCGCGCTATACGTCATCATTTACCGCCAATTTTTCTCCATTCTGCCGAAGGAGCTGGAGGAAGCGGCGAAGATCGACGGCGCAAGCCTGTACAGAGTCTTCTTCAAGGTTATGCTTCCGATCGCAACGCCGGCGATTGTCGTCGTATTCCTGTTCTCTTTCGTCTGGAGCTGGAACGACAGTTATTTTCCAATGATGTTCCTGTTCAAGATGCAGGACGTTCCGCTCTCCATCGCGCTGGTGAAGGCGACGGGAGACATCTCGACGGAGGAAGGGCAGTTGTTCGCCCAGTCGCTCGACATGGCGAAGTCGTTTCTCGCGGTCATGCCGCCGCTATTGCTGTACCTCTTTACGCAGCGCTGGTTCACCGAAGGCGTCGAGCGGACCGGCCTTGTGGAATAACAACGAATGGAAGGGAGTGCCAGTGCGCTAATGGGAATGCAGGAAGTGGAACGCTGGGGAATATTCGAGGTTGCTTTATCCGGTCCTTCGGCAGGCAATCCGTTCGAGGAGGTCGCCGTGTCGGCGACCTTCGAATACCGCAACGATCGGGTCGAGGTGGAAGGATTCTATGACGGGGACGGGATCTATCGGGTCCGGTTCATGCCGGATCGGGAAGGAACGTGGCGATACGTCACGAAGAGCGGCACGTCTGAGCTGGACGGCGCGACGGGAAGCTTCCTCTGCACATCGCCGTCGAAAGGAAATCACGGGCCGGTAAGAGTCAAGGACGGTTATTTGTTTGCATTCGAGGACGGCACGCCATATATGCCGTTCGGCACGACCTGTTATCACTGGACGCATACGGGGAGCAAAGAGCATGAGCTGCAAACGCTGGAAGAGCTCGGGCAGTCCCCGTTTAATAAAGTCAGGATGTGCCTGCTCCCTACGCGGGATATGCGTCCGGAGATGGTCGCCTTCGCGGGAACATGCCCGGAGGATGCGGATACGACCCGGTTCAATCCGGCGTTCTTCGCCCATCTGGAGGAGCGGATCGGCGACTTGATGAAGCTCGGAGTGGAAGCCGACCTGATTCTGTTCCATCCCTACGACAAGCAAGGCGGCTGGGGCTTCAACAGCATGTCGCGCGAACAGGATTTCTACTATCTGCGATACGTCATCGCCCGTCTTGGTGCGTACCGCAATGTCTGGTGGTCGCTGTCGAACGAATACGATTTCAACAAGATGAAGACGATCGAGGATTGGGACCGGCTGCTGCAATACGTGCAGCGGAAGGATCCGTACCAGCGGCTCCGGTCGATTCATAACGGCACCAAAATGTACGAACAATCGTCCCTGTACGATTTCTCCAAGTCGTGGCTCACGCACCAGAGCATCCAGCATTGGGATACTAGTCCGACCACCGAATGGCGGGAAGCCGTTCGCAAGCCGATCGTCGTCGACGAAATTTCCTACGAGGGCAACGTCGCCAAGCGATGGGGGAACATTACGGGGCTCGAGTTGATCCACCGCTATTGGGAGGGGCTGACCAAAGGCGGCTTCGTCGCCCATGGCGAATGCTTCGAGAACAAGCCGACAAGAGCCTGGATATCGAGCGGCGGCAAAATGTACGGTGAAAGTCCGGAGCGGATCCGATTCCTGCGCCAAGTGATGGAGGAAGGTCCGGAGGATTGGATGCAGGCTCGCGAGGAAGGCGGCTATGCGCTTCTGTACTTGGGCAAATACCGGCTTTCGTCCTATAAGCTCCCGCTGTCCCAAGATCGGGAATACCGGATCGAGCTCATCGATATTTGGAAGATGACGATAACGCCGCTTGACGGCACTTTCACGGGGCAGAGCGACTTGGCATTGCCGGCTAGACCTTATACCGCCTTGCGCGCGCAAGCAGTTTGAGAGGAGGGAACGGCGTGATTCAATATAAAAAAGAAGTAGAGCGATTTGGCATATTCGAGCTGCAACAGAAGGGGCGCGAGGACGACGGGCTGTTCGCGGACTCCGGTCTGTGGGCTGAATTCAGCAAAGAGGATCGTCATTTCGTGGCAGAAGGTTTCTACGACGGCGAAGGCAGACTATTGATCCGGTTCATGCCGGACGAGGAGGGGGAATGGTCGTTTCGCATCGAAGGCGCGTCCGCCCCAGCCGGAGGATACGCCGGACAATTCCATTGCCTGCCGGCGGGGGCCGATAATCACGGACCGGTGAGCGTATCGAACGCGACGCTGTTCGCTTATGCGGACGGCAAGCCGTATACGCCGTTCGGAACGCTGCTTGAGGCCTGGCATGTGCAGGACGAATCGAGCCGCGACCGGACGATCCGGACGCTGACGGCATCGCCCTTCAACAAAGCTCGGATGAGCGTTGTCCCGCAGGCGGGTCATGCGGGGAACGGCGAGACGGTTATATCTCCGTTTGCCATTCGCCAGGACGGCCAGCCGGACGGTGATTGCTTCGAGCCGGCTTATTTCGCGAAGCTGGAGGCCTGCGTGGAGAGTTTGTCCCGCATTGGCGTGGAAGCGGAGCTGATCCTATTCCCGGCCTCCATGGACCTTGAAGGCTCCATTCGGTTGACCCCGGAGCAGGAAGAGCGTTATATCCGTTATGCGGTTTCCCGGTTGGCCGCTTATCGCAACGTATGGTGGACGATGGCAGACCTGGGCGACGGAACGCGGAGGCGGGAAGTCGATTGGCGCGCTTATTTACAGACGCTTCGCGAATGCGATTACGGACATCATCTGTGCTCGATCCATGGCACGCCTTCCGCTTTCGATTGGGGCGTTCCCTGGCTGACGCATGTCAGCCTCCGTCAGGAGGACGTGATGCTTGCCTCCGACTTCACGCTGCAATACGAGAAGCCGATCGTCATTGACGATTGCGGACGCGAGGGTATTGGAGCGGAGCCTTGGGACGCGTTGACGCCGGAAGACATGGCGTACAGAATTTGGGAAGGCTTGTCCCGTGGCGGCTTCGCGGCCCATGGGGAATCGCTTCGCAGGCCGGACGGAACAAGCTGGTCGGTTCACGGCGGCGAGCTGCTCGGCGAGAGCGTGGAGCGGATCGCCTTCCTGCGCGGTCTGCTAGAGGATGCGCCAGGCTATCTGACATACAGCAGGCAGCGACACGATGCCTCGACCCTCGAGAAGCGGGGCGAATATTATTTGCAATATTTCGGACCGCACCGGTTCTCGTCGCGCGACTTCGGGATGCAGACAGGCGAATTCGCGGTGGATATTATCGATACATGGAATATGACGATCGAACGGCTGGACCAAACGTATCAGCAACGGTTCCAGATCAAGCTGCCCGGAGAGCTCTACTACGCGCTCCGTTTGCGCAAAATCGGCGAAGGCGCGGAGCAGGACGAACCGGAGAAGGAGCAAGCGTCGGCGTAGAAGGCGAAGACTTCACCGTCCAACCGGGCGGCAGAACGGAAATCGGAAGGAGAGCGCTGGAAATGAACGCTTATCGTATAACGAGTCCGGCCGAGCGCCGAAGCGTGGATGTATGGCAGTCGGACAACGATGTTTATATCCAATTGTCCCGCGAAGGCGACTCCGAGCCTTATTTCAGCAATAAGCTAGGACTTATGGCGGTTTACTCGGAGGGACGTCCATGGCGTGAAGAGCGGCTTCGGCTACATGCCGCGCGAATCGAGCAGCGTGGCGGCACGCTGCGGATCGAGGCGGACGGCGGCGAGCTGTTCCTCGCATTGGAACTGAAGTTCGATGCGGAAGGGCTGCTACGGGTTTGCGCCATATGGGAGAATCGTTCCGATCGCACGTTATGCGACGCCGCGGTCGGGCTCGAATGGGAGCTCGCCTCCCGCGGCAAGGAAAACGTGACGATCCCCCATATGATCTACAACAACAACCCGTCGGCGGATCCCTCCAGGCTTGTGCCGCATCTCGGCATCGGCGAGGGCAAGGGCTTTATTTGCGAGGAGCATCGGCTCCCGATCCCATGCGTGAACGTCGAGTGGAACGAGGAAAACTCCGGCGAGCGATATTTTTCGATGTTCTCGCTTCCGTCCTATACCGAGGATTCGGACGGCCTCGTCCATTATGGCTCGCTTGGCGCTTATCAGCGTGATGGAAGCATAGCCGTTGCGGCGATGAGCGGCGTTCTGATGTTCAATGGCGAGAAGGACATCGTATACGTGAGCAAGAGCCAAATCGAGCCGTACTCCTGCGGCTATACCGATTTTGCCCCGGGCTTTGCGCTCGAGAAGAGCTATGCTTTGGAATGGGGTCCGCAGGAGAAGCCCGGCCAGGCTTTCTCGAAGGCCGTTCACCGCGCCGTTCGGCTGTACGATCCGCAGGGCGCCGATCCGCTATCGCTGGATGAACTGATTCGGCTCAAGACGGCGGCCATGGATGACCGGTGGCGGGAGACGGACCGGTCAGCCGGCTACGTGAAGTTCAACGACCGGAATTCGTTCGGGCTCGTGTCGAAGAAGCACGGGCTTCACTACATGTACGGCTGGACCGGACAATGTTTGAAGCTGGCTTGGTGCGACGCGTCTTTGGGCTTCGACGGTCAATCGCCCGAGCGTATCGAGCGATGCAGGAAAGCCGTCGACTTTTATCTCCGCGAGAGCGGCACTTCGGTGCCCGGACTCAGGAACGGCGCGTATCATTTGTCGGATGGCCGGTGGGAAAATTTCCGCTGGCAGCAGGAGCCCGTCATCTCGAGCCGCGCCTTCGGCGAAACCGTCAGCGACCTCGCCGATATCATCATGCTGTTCCGCAGCCGGGGGGAGCGGGTTCCTTCCGCTTGGACGGCCGCGCTCGAGCAATCCGCGGATTTTATACTTGGGGCCATATTGCCTGCAGGCATATTCCCTTCCGCCTTTAAGCCGGACGGCAGCGCCGCGGACACGGAGATTACGGCCGCCGGCATTCCATGCCTGATCGCGTTAATCAAAGCCTGGCAGGTGACGGGCGCGCGGACGTATCTTGACGCCGCCAGCGCCAGCATGGAGCGCTATTACGCGCTGCATGCCGAAACCTTTGAACGGCCGTTCGCCAGATCTACGCTTGACGCAAGATGCGAGGACAAGGAAGCGGGCATGTTTTTCTTCATCGCGGCCTTCGAGCTCTTCCGTCTGACCGGGGAACCTCATTTCCGCAATTGGGCGGAGATCGCCGCGGATTGGCAGCTTACCTACGTGTATATGTGGAACCCGGCTTACGATCGCGGCACGGCGTTCAGGGAAAGCGGCTTCCAGGCTGTCGGCTGGCCCGGGGTGAGCGTGCAGAACCATCATCTCGACGTCTTTTTCCCTACCTTCGAGCTGTGGCAGTTCGGCCTCATGACCGACAACGAGACGTACGTGCGCTTGGCGCGCACGATCTTTGGCGCACTCGGCCAAGGCATTTGCACCAAGCCGGGCGAGTGGGGCTTCACCGTCGTCGGGGAACAAGCGGAAGGGTTCTTCCAGTCCAACTTCCAAGGAAGAGGCAGATCCAATACCTGGAATCCCTCTTGGGTTATTTCGGAAGTACTGCATCATGCGCTTCGCTTCCGCGAAGCGGCCACTAGTGGCGAAAACCAAAAACAGGGCAAAGGAGTTCATCGTATATGATTAGACCGCACGGAATTATACCCGCAATGGTGACGCCATTCGACCAGGAGGGGCGCCTTAACGAGCCCGTCGTCCGCTCGATGATTCGGCGTCTGCTTCAAGCGGGGGCGCACGGCATATTCGTGCTCGGGACGAACGGCGAATTTTTTGCACTAACGGAAGACGAGAAGATTGAGCTTGTCCGAATCGCGGCCGACGAGATCGGCGGAGCCGTTCCGCTCTATGCGGGATCCGGCGCGATTACGACAGCAGAGACGCTTCGATTGTCGCGCAAATTGGAGGAAGCGGGCGCCGATATTTTATCCGTTATTACGCCTCACTTCGTTCCATTGAACCAATCGGAGCTTCGCAGCCACTTCGAAGCGGCGGCAGGCTCGACGAATTTGCCGATCGTTCTCTATAACATACCTGCGCGCACGGGCATTATGCTGGAAGCGGCAACCGTGGCATCGTTGTCCGGCATTGCCAATATCGTCGGCGTAAAGGATTCAAGCGGCAATTACGAGCATGTGCTTCAGCTGATTCAACAATCGGGTCCCGACTTTGCAGTTTTGGCCGGCACGGATTCGTTCATTTTGTCGACCTTGCTTGCAGGTGGCGCCGGAGCGATTGCGGCCTCCGCCAACGTCGCTCCTGAAACGGTCGTCTCGATTTATAAACACTGGCAGGAAGGGCGGCTGGAGGAAGCCGCGAAATCGCAAGCCGACATCGCGGTCGTCCGCAAGCTGATGCAGTTCGGAACGGTGCCGTCAGGGCTCAAGGAGATTCTGAGCCAGCTGGGAATCGAAGTCGGCTCGCCGCGTCTGCCGGTGCAGCCCGTCGGCGCAGATGCGCGAAATACCATTGCGGCCACGCTGCGCGCGGCTGGCCTGCTGAAGGAGGGGAACTCGCATGCGAACATTGGTCGTTGATCAATCCGGAAACGGCGATTTCCGAACGGTTGCGGAAGCGATCGCGGCAGCGCCGGATCATGCCGTCGAACGCACGCTGATCGTCGTGAAAAACGGGCATTACAAGGAGAAGGTAACGGTTCCCGCAAGTAAAACCAATTTGTGCATGATGGGTGAAAGCCGGGACGGAGCCGTCATCTTCTATGACGATTCAGTGTCAACCCTGAAGCCGAACGGCGAGAAAATGACGACGTACGACACGCCATCCTTCACGATATTGGCAAAAGATTTTTATGCTGAAAATATGACCTTCGCTAATTCGGCCAGCAGGCTGGAGAAGCGGGGACAAGCGCTTGCGCTGCATGTGGAGGGAGATCGCGCAATCTTCCGGAACGTAGCGATACTCGGCCATCAGGATACGCTGTATACGCCGGGCAACGGCAGACAATTGTACGATCGCTGCTATATCGAGGGACACGTCGACTTCATATTCGGATCTGCGACAGCCGTGTTCAAGGATTGCGAGCTTCATAGTCTCGATCGTCATAACGGCTTTGTGACGGCGGCTTCCACGGAAGAATCGCAGCCTTACGGCTACGTCTTTATGAACTGCAGACTAACCGGAGCCGCGCCTCCCGCGACCGTCAGTCTCGGCAGGCCTTGGAGGCCGCACGGAAGCGTGATTTTCGTTCATACGTGGATGGGAAGCCATATCCGTCCGGAAGGCTGGGACAACTGGCGCGATCCAGCGAAGGAAAAAACGGCGAGGTATGCGGAATACGGAAGCGTGGGACCGGGAGCGGAGTCTGCGGCCCGGGTAGAGTGGGCCAGATATTTGACAGAAGAAGAGGCGTCGGCATTGACGGTACGAAGCGTACTGGAAGGCCGCGACGGCTGGAATCCCGAAGAGGTGCGCGCGGCCGTTATATAAAGGGTTGATTTCGGGAGCAATCGCTGACTATTGTTTCAAGACGATATGGTAGAAAGCGATTCGCTCCCTTCTCCATGTGTAGCTAATATAAATGTTGTTGCCATGGGCGACGACCGCGGGGTACGAATATTGACTGATGCCCGAATCGAGCGGAAGCTCTTCGCCCCAAGTCGCGCATCGTCGCGGGATAACCGAAGCACGAGCGGAGTGCGGGGACCTTTTCCCTTCGGATCGTCCTCGCGCGGCACAGTCGGGTTGTACGCCATGGCAAGCGTTCCGTCCGATAACCGCGCAAGATCGAAGCCGCTGTTGTTGTTCGGCATATCGGTCGGATAAGCTTCGCACCAAGTGAAGCCGCCGTCCTGTGAATCGCTGCGGTACATAGCGCCTTCGGTGCTCCGTGCCAGCAGGTGGACGGAGCCGTCCTCCGACTCCCACAGCGTCGGTTGGATGATGCCTTTGAGCTTCAGCTTTCCGTGATCGAGCGGAACGATCGCCATTTGCGTCCACGTATCGCCATGATCGGAGGAAATATCGATAAAAGCGTCCCATGCGGGCTCAAGCGAATTCGGCGCGAGCAGCGTGCCGTTCCGGAGCATGATCGGCTTGTTCTTGACAGGTCCCCGTCCGCCGATGTCGCCGGGCACGAGCTCCTTGGGCTCGGACCAGGAAAAGCCGTTATCGTCGGAATGGATAATGCGGGTGTGCCATTCGGCAACGCGGGGGCCAACCTTGTAGAAGAGCAGCAGCTTGCCGTCAGGTCTGAGATATAGAACGGGATTCCAATGCGGAAGGCCTTCCTCGTCCGCGACTTTGACCGGAGCGGACCACCCGCCGTCCGTTCTGCGCGCCGTCCAGATCGCCACGTCGGGAGCGCCCTCGCGTGAGCCCCCGAACCATGCGGCCAGCACGTCGCCGTCCGGCAGGACGACCAGCGTGGACGCATGACAGCTCGCGAAGGGGCGATCTTCTTCAAAAATAAACTCTTTTGCTTCTACAGAATACGTCATAAAAAAAGACACCTCCAGATCTATTTAACAGCTGCTTTGAACTTACCCCATGGGTGAAGCTGTTACGTTACAAGCGTATGACGGTGCTTGACTCGATTCAATAGGGCATTACGTTCGTACGTCCTGCGATAGCGCCTATTTGGGAAAGGAGTTTACGACATGTGGAATCCTGACAAATTTATGGAAACTTTATATGAACGGTCCGCAGCGGCAAGAAAGAAGCAATCCGAACTTGGCCGCGAAGAGCGGAAAGCGCTTCAGAAGGAACATCTGCGAGCAGCACTTGTTCCGTTCGAGGAAATGCGCGCGCCGCTCGATCCGATTCTCCTGGAACGAACGGAGTATGACGATTATGTCCGGGAGCGCGTCGAGATCGGAACGGTGACCGGTCTTCGCATGCCTGTCTACGTTCTCATTCCTAAAGAAAGCAGTCGGACTTGGGAGCTGCCCGGGAATTCTTCCGGCAAGCTTCCCGGCATGCTGGCGCTGCATGGACACGGATACGGAAGCCGGGAGGTTGCGGGGTTTGCGCCTGACGGGACGATGAGCGTGAAGAAAGGCGGACATAACCGATTCGCCTTGGAGCTTGCACGGCAGGGCCATATCGTCGCTGCGCCGGAAATGATCGGCTTTGGCGACCGCAGGCTGCTCCGCGATACCGTTCCCGGCAAAGAACGCAGCTCTTGCAATTCCTTAACGGGACAATTGCTCATGCACGGCATGTCCCTTGCTGGCTTGCGCGTCTATGAAGCAATCAGGACGCTCGATTACCTTGCGATGCGGGCGGAGGCCGATCCTCGGGCAATCGGCTGCATGGGTTTCTCGGGTGGAGGCTTGCTCGCGGCTTACGCGGCCGCAATCGACGAGCGGATCAACGCCGCTGTCCTTTGTGGATTCACCAGCACTTATAAAGGAAGCATTTTGTCGATTAATCACTGCATCGACAATTACATTTCTGGCGTGCTTGATTATGCCGAGCTGCCAGATTGGATCGGGCTCATTGCGCCGCGTCCGCTGTTCGTCGAATCAGGCGAGAACGACCCGATCTTCCCTGCCGGCTCCGTTCGCGAAGCCGTCGAGATTCTGCGGAACATCTACCGAGACGAAGGGGCGGAGCATAGGCTGCAATCCGATATTTTCCCCGGCGTCCACGAGGTTAGCGGACGGAATATCTATCATTGGCTACAATCGACTTGGCAATCGTTAGAGAATAAATGGAAAGCGGAGGATCGACATGAATAAAATCAGATTAGGGATTCAGGACCAAGCATCGCCTCGGATGGTTTACGGCTTGAAGCTGCTTAAGGGTGCTTTGGAAGCATGCGGCTTCGAGACGGAGACTGCGGACGGGGAGTGGAGCTCCTTGACCTACCGGAAATCGCCGGAGCTCAAAATTTACGTCGGCAACCGGGAAGAATCGGAATTTATCCGAACGCTTGAGAATCAGGAGGTCCTTCTTTATCATTCGGAGGAGCCGGGCAAGGAAGGCTTCTACATCGCCACGCTGCCGGGGAATCTGATCGTGGTTTCGGGCGGCAACGATACCGGCGCCTTGTACGGAGCTCAGGAGCTGGCCGGACGGATTCGTCGCGAGGGACGGGTTCCTGATTTGCTTGCGCATGGCGAAACGCCGAAGTTTGTGATCCGCGGCCCGGTGCTCGGCCTGCAAAAGACGGAAATCGAGCCTCCGCGCCGCACATACGAGTACCCGATTACGCCGGATCGCTTCCCTTGGTTCTACGACAAGGCGTTGTGGACGGAATACCTGGACATGCTCTGCGCGCAGCGGAGCAATATCGTATACATCTGGTCGGCCCATCCGTTCTCCTCCTTGTTGAAGCTTAAGGATTATCCGGAGGCGCTGGAAGTGACGGAAGAGGAGTACAACCTCAACGTCGAGACGTTCGGCTGGCTGACGGTAGAAGCGGACAAACGAGGCATCTGGGTCGTGCTGAATTTCTACAACATTCATATCCCGCTGCCGTTCGCGGAAAAACACGGCTTGGAGCTTCATCAGCCGAAACCGCTTCCGATCACCGCCGATTACACCCGCAAATCGATCGCGGAATTCGTCAGGTCCTACCCGAGCGTCGGGCTCATGCTGTGCCTGGGCGAGGCGATGCAGGGAGACGTGTACGGCGCCGAATGGTTCACGGACACGATTCTGGCAGGCGTTAACGAAGGCCTCCGGGATCTGCAGGTGAAGGAACGTCCGCCGATCATCCTCCGCGCGCACGCGGTTAAGGCGGAGCCGATTATCGAGAAGGCGATTTCGCATTACCCGAATTTATTCACCGAAGCCAAGTATAACGGCGAGTCGCTCACGACCTGGACGCCGCGAGGCGGCTGGAAGCATACCCATAACAATCTGAGCGGGATGCAGTCGGTTCATATCGTCAACGTCCACGTGCTCGCGAATCTGGAGCCATTCCGCTACGGCTCGCCCGCCTTCATTCAGAAAAGCATGCAAGCGGCAAAGGATCGGCAGAAGGCGAACGGGCTGCACCTTTACCCACTTTTCTTCTGGGATTGGCCATACAGCGGCGACAAGACGACGCCAAGGCTGAAGCAGGCGGAGCGGGATTGGATGTGGTATGCCGCATGGGCGCGTTATGCATGGAACCCTGACCGCGATCCGGAGACGGAACGCCACTATTGGATAGAGGAGTTGGCTTCGCTGTTCGGGTCAAGGGAAGCGGGCGCTGCGCTGTTGGAAGCCTATGACGCTTTTGGCGAGTGTGCGCCGCGGCTTCTTCGCCGCTTCGGCATTACGGAGGGCAACCGGCAGACGCTGTCGCTTGGGATGACGATGAGCCAATTGACCAATCCGGACCGTTATTCCCCATATCGAGCGCTGTGGGAGGATCACGCGCCGCAAGGCGAGCGGCTCGAATTGTATGTCCAGCGAGAGCTGGCGGATGAACCGCACATCGGGGAGACGCCGATCGACGTTATCGAATCGGCCGAGCTGTTTGCGGAGCAAGCCTGGACGGCGATACAGCGCGCAAGCTCTCATGTTACAGACAATAGGGAAGAATTTGACCGAATCGCGAGCGACGTGGAAGCGATTCTGTACATGGTGCGCTTCTACGGCGCCAAGGTGCGGGCCGCCGTCCAAGTGCTGACGTACAAACACACGGTGAACGGCAACTACCTGGAACATACAAATCTGTTGGAGGAAGCCGTTCCTTATTTGCAGGAGAGCGTGGATTGGTACCGCAAGCTGACGGAGCTGACTAAGAACACGTACCTGTACGCGAACAGCATGCTGACGGCGCACCGTAAAATTCCGGTGCCCGACGGCCGGAAATTTAAGCATTGGACGGACTGCCTCCCGATTTACGAGGAAGAGCTCGCAGGCTTTAGAGCCAGCGTGAATGACTTGAAGGCCGGAAAGCTGCCATCGCGGGTAAGCGGAGAAGTGAAGATCGAGCCGTACCGGGAAGCCGCCTTCAGGCTGAAATCCACCGGCATGGAGACGTATACGCTGTCGAAGGACAGCTTGCTCTTCACCGACGGCGAGGTATACGTGCAGAACTGCGCCGAGGAGCTCGAAGGCTTGACCGGCGTCCGGTTCAGCCGCGCGGAAGCGGCGAAGGGCGGAATGGCCGTCGAGTTCGAGACGGACGCGCCGGTTCGCGTGCTAGTCGGCTATTTCAATTCCTCCGACCCGCAATGGCTTCAGGTTCCGACCCTGGACGAGAATACGCATGCGGATGAACGGGGAGGCTTATCTCCCGTATTGCGCAAAGGAATCAAGACCTCCTTCTACCCGAGCGTTAACGTTCACGCTTTTCTGTACGAGGCCGGAAGCCATATGCTGAACCTGGGCATAGGAGCCTACGCGGTGCTCGGCGTCATCGCCGCCGATCAGGAGCTGAAGGAGCGGGACGTATCGCCGTTCAGCGAAAGCTCCCGAACGCTGGATTGGCTATATGACGGCGCCAACAAGAAGGGAGCGCTGTCGCGCTGATGGAGGCGGTTCAGGAACAAGCGCTATTGAAGCCTAATTAATTCAGGGTCCTACTCACCTTGCAACAAACACAGCAGCTAGGCCGCAAGGCTGGCTGCTGATTTTTGTTCACGCGCACAAATCAACAAGACTGCTCGAAGTGTTGAACCTATTAAGCTGATTAAGGAGGCGGATGAATCGATGAGGAAGCTTGTACAACCGGACACACTGAAAACAGATAGGGAAGTCCCGTTCAGCGGCGGCGCGGGCAACGACGTATGGCGCATGCTTACAGCCTGTGTCGGGGGGAATGCGGAGGCCGTTCCCGAGCTGCTTCGAAGTAATCCTACGTTGCTTGATGGGGAGGAGTTGGCAAGATGAGCGACTTGGCTATGCTGCGCAAGCAGTTTGCGGAACCGCCTGTAGAAGCGAGGTCCGCGCCCTTCTGGGCATGGAACGACAAGCTGGATGTTGATGAATTGATGCGGCAAATCGAAGGGATGAAGGAGCAAGGAATCGGCGGCTTCTTTATGCATGCGAGGGACGGACTGGAAACCGAGTATCTGGGAGAGGAATGGATGGAGGCGGTCGAAGCTTCGGTGATGAAGGCAGAGCAGCTCGGCATGGAGGCATGGCTGTACGACGAGGATCGTTGGCCTTCCGGCACGGCGGGCGGCAAAGTGCCGGCGATCGGCGACGAGTATCGCTCCAAGGGACTGACGGTAGAGGTGCTTCAAGACGGCAGATGCGGAACGGCCTCTGCTCCATACCTAGCCGATGATCGGACAGTGGCGCTCTTCAAGGCGCGTATCGACCAGATGAAGTTGTACCGCTGTGAGCGCCTGCCGCTTGCGGAGCCGGTTAAGACGCTTGAAGCGGCCGAGGGGCTTCTCGTGTTTCGGGTCGAGGTGTCAGCACCTTCCGAATGGTTTAATGACCAGGCGCCGCCGGACAGCATGAATCCAGAGGCCGTTCGCCGGTTCATCGACGAGACGTACGAGGTATACAAGGCTAAGGTCGGCGACCGGTTCGGCCAAACGATCAAAGGCGTGTTCACCGACGAACCAAGCGTCAATGACCGGCATTGCAGGTTTACGGAAGGACGCGGCTGGGTGCCGTGGACGTATTCATTCCCCGATTACTTCAAGAGCCGGCGCGGTTACGATCTGTTGGAGGAAGTCCCTCATCTGTTCTTTGACAGCGACCACTCTTCCTGGGCTCGCCATGATTATTGGCGCACCGTATCGGAGAAATTCACCGACGCGTTCTCGAAGCAGATTTACGATTGGTGCGACAATAACGGCCTGTCGTTTACAGGGCATTATTTGCAGGAGGATAAGCTCGGTCTGGGCACCCGGGTCGGCGGCGCCATCATGCCGCATTATCGGTATCAACATATACCCGGCATCGACATGTTGACGGAATCGACCGATGAGCATATGACGGTGAAGCAGTGCACGAGCGTAGCAAATCAATACGGCCGTAAGCGCGTGATGACGGAAACGTATGGCTGCGCTGGATGGGAGTTTACGTTCGAGGGTCAGAAGTGGATCGGCGACTGGCAATATGCGCTCGGGGTCAACTTCCGTTCGCAACATTTGGCGCTATATTCCATTAAAGGCTGCCGTAAGCGGGATTATCCGCCGGTGTTTAATTACAATACAAGCTGGTGGAAATACAATCACGTTGTCGAGGATTATTTTGCACGGCTCGGCGCGGTGTTGACCGAAGGGCGCGCGGTTAGGGACATCCTCGTGCTGCATCCGGCTTCGACGGCTTGGTCGCTGCTTGGCTCCAATCCATACGGCATGCCGAACCGGGGCAGGGATCGCGATATCCCCGACATTAATCGGTACGGAGACGAGTTCAATCGTTTGCTCAGGGCGCTGCTCGGCGCGCATCACGATTGCGACCTTGGAGACGAGACGATTATGAGCGAGATCGGCGAAGTGAAGCCCGGCAAGCTGATCATCGGACAGGCGGCCTACAAGGCGGTGGTCATGCCAAGCATCTCCACCATGCTGCGCACCACCTATGAGCTGCTGCTGCTTTTTCTGGAGGCGGGCGGCCGCGTCGTTGCCATGCAGCCATTGCCAATGATGTTGGAAGGCCGAACGTCGGAAGATCTAGCGAAGCTGACGAATCATCCGCACTTCACGGCGGTTGCGGATACGGCTGGGGTTATGGATTGGCTCGATCATGGCTCGGGCCTATCGCGCCAAGTATCCATTCGCGGGCAGCAAGGGACCGAAGAAGACGGCTTGTTGTATATGCTTAGGAAGTCTGAAGGCTGCAGCTCGCTGTTCATCGTTAACAATGACCGCAATCGCGGCCATGACGCGCGGATCGAAACGGCCGTTATCGGTACCGTAGAGGAATGGGATGCGCTGACTGGCGAGGTTCATCAAGTTGAGTCGTGGCTCTGCGAAGGCAAGCTGCGGTTTCGGGCGTCATTCGAACCGGCCGGCTCGAAGCTGTACATGATTAATGAAACAGCGGCTCCTGCCGCACAAGCACCGGCCCCGGTGCCGGTAGCGTTTAACGACAACGACTTGTATGCGGCGTTCGGGCCGAGGTTCCGGTTCACCCGGTCGATGCCCAACGTGCTGACTCTCGATCAATGCCGTTACCAGATGCAGGGCGGAAGCTGGTCCGAGCGGATGGAGGTGTGGCAAGCGCAGCGCCATATTCGCGATACGCTCGGGATGAGGCAAGTATTTTACAATGGCATCACGCAGCGGTACAAATGGATCGGGGAAAAGCATCCGAACGATGGGACGGAGGTTCTATTCCGGTTCGAGTTACATATCGATGAGGTGCCAGAGAGCGAAATTTCCCTCGCGCTCGAGGGGGCGGAACGATTCCGCATTCGCTGCAACGGCGAAGAGCTTGCTTCAACGGCGGAAGGCTGGTATATGGATCGTTCGATCTCATGCGTGAAACTAAGCGGCTTACGCAAGGGAATCAATGAGCTGATTCTCGACTGCGAATACACGAACGATATGGAAATGGAAGACATCTATGTGATCGGCAATTTCGGGATTAGCCCGCAACGCAGCATCATTGCTGAGCCGACCCTGCTGCACGCGGGCGATTGGTGCCTGCAAGGTTATTATCATTATTGCGGCAGCATAATCTATCATTTGGATTATAAGCATTGTCATGAACCCGATTATCGTGCGATTCTGAAGCTCGGCGAGGTATCGGCGGTCGTTGCGGAAGTGAGGGTGAACGGCGTAACGGCCGGCTACATCCCGTGGAGGGCGGCGGACGGTCTCGATATAACCGGCTTTTTGGCGGAAGGCGACAATCGGCTGGAGATCGAAGTGATGGGCAGTCCGCGCAATGTGTTCGGACCCTTTCACGTGGCGAGAGGCAAATCGCGAGTGACGAGCTGGGGCTCGTTTCGGACCGAAGGCAAGGAGCATACGCCGGATTATATCACGTTTCCCTATGGCATTATGGGTCAAATCAAGTTGATGCGCTCAAAGCCCGGGAGGAGTCTATGACCATTCAAGCTACACATAAGGCGCTTCAGAAGATCAGGTGATGTTCTGAAACGATTTCAAGACTTGGATGCTTGGATCCGAAGGCGACTCCGTTCGATACAATTGCGGAGCTGGCGAAAAGTGAGAAAGCTCCACCGGGAAATGCGAAGAAATGCCACAGATGCGTATGACAGCATGCATGGAGGAGCCTGATGCGTTGACCCGCACGTCCGGATCTGTGAGAGGCCTATGCGCATGCGCATAGGCCTACTCGATTTCCGCGGCTATGTGAGTTGCTGGCTTCAGCTCTCGCCGTTTGCAATTAGGGAAGATGCCGATGACTTCCTTTGTACGAGCGTCGTATCGATCATGACTTTGGAAGCGGCGGTCTCGCCTGATGTCGCCGACTGTATGACCAGATCAACAGCCAGATGGGCCATTCGTTCCTTGGCTACTTGAACCGTGGTCAGTTCGGGAGTGACGATTCTAGCTTCCGAAATATCGTCAAAGCCGACGACAGATATATCCTCCGGCACGCGAAGACCAAGCTCTTGCAGCGTTCTGACAGCGCTGATCGCGATATAATCGCACTCGCAGAAAAAAGCCGTAGGCATCGGCTTCTTGTCAGCCAAATAATCCGTAAGCTGCCGCGACAGGTTTTCCTGAGAGGAAAGGATCGTCGGCGCGACCGAGAAGACGCACACATCGCCTGGATCGAGCCCTCGCTCCCGAAGCGCTGACTCGAAGCCTATCCGGCGATCGTCGAAGTTTTTAATTCTTACATTAGATGCCAGATATCCGATGGATGAATGCCCGCTGTCGCAAATGTGTATCCCTGCCTGATAGGCTCCCAGCACATTATTGATGGATACAAAATGAACGGGGAGCGTTTCAAAGCAGTTGTCCAATACGACAAGAGGCATCGTAATCGCTCCCGCGATGTCGGAAATTTGCTCGCGGCCAAGGTTGGTACCTAACAAAATGACGCCATCGCTTCTCTTTTCCTCCGAAATCAGCTTAAGCTGCTCCGCAAACTGATCTGGCGATACCGAAGTGAACATAAGCGAATAGCCGTAGAAACGGCATCTCTCCTCGATATGATGGATCAGTTCGCGAAAGAACGGCTGCTGGTAGTATTGCTCCAGAACAATGCCGGAATTGGCGATCGCGAGAAACGTCAGCGATTTGATAGACGGCTCGTCCGATGACGATCTCGATTTGTGGGTATAGCCGTTTTTCTCCGCAATTTGAATAATTTTTTCGCGCGTTTCAACGCTGATTCCTTGCTTTCCGTTTAATGCAAGCGAGACGGCGGCTTTGGACACGCCCGCCAGCTTCGCGATATCCTCCATTTTCAATCCACTTCAGCCTCATTTCATTTCTTCCAAATATCGAAGTTTAGTACGTTTAGTTTACTATCCCCATGAATAATAAGCAACATCACGCTGTGAGTTTATATTAACGTTTATGTCTATTAACTAAACTATTTGCTTTTGTTTATATAAACTTATTGACTAAACAAAAATACGGTGTTAATTTAAAGGTGTCATAAGTTTAATTGACTTGGTTTTTGTGAACTGTTTATTTGAAAATACGATTGTTTAGTTAAGTTTGTTTAGTTAAAACAAGGAGGAGCGCATGCTTGAAAAAATTTAAATTGGGATATGCACCAACAAGACGGTTTGTTTTCAGCGCGGAGGACGCATTCAAGTACAAGGTGCTGATCAAGGAGAAAATCGAAAGCTTCGGTATGGATATCGACATCGTCGATTTGGAAGGCATTAACGAAGAAGGGCTGCTCTATGACGACAATATCAATGCGGATTCATTAGTGGATCGATTCAAGAAGGAGGGAGTGGATGCCGTCTTCTTCCCTCATTGCAATTTCGGGACGGAGGATACGGTGGCGCGTGTGGGCAAGGCGCTTGGCAAGCCGGTGCTGCTATGGGGGCCTCGCGACGAATCTCCGCTGGAGGACGGCATGCGGCTGCGCGATACGCAATGCGGCCTGTTCGCGACAGGCAAGGTGCTGAGACGTTTTAATGTTCCTTTCACTTATGTGACCAATAGCCGTATTGACGATCCGGTGTTTGAGCGGGGTTTTACCAATTTCGTCGCGGCAGCCAATGTGGTCAGAAGCTTCCGCACCTTACGCATTTTGCAAATCGGGCCGCGTCCTTCGTCGTTCTGGACGATGATGTGCAACGAAGGCGAATTGCTGGAGAGGTTCGGCATTGAGATCCATCCCATTACGCTTGTCGATATTCAAAGGGAAACAAAGCGCATCGAGAAAAACGGAAGCCCGGAGCTAGCCGAAGCCGTCGATTATATTAAACGCAAGCTGGACTGGTCGGAGGTGGCCGAAGCGGACGTCATCCGCATCGCGGCTCTGAAGGCGGCCATGAAATCGTTCGCCGTCCGGACGGGAAGCTCCGCGATCGCGATTCAATGCTGGTCTTCACTGCAGGATGCGATGGGCATCATGCCTTGTCTGGCGAACGCGATATTGACCGATGAGCAAATTCCGGTTACCTGCGAAACGGATATTCACGGTGCAATTACATCCATCATGGTTCAGGCGGCAACGATGAACCAGCATCCGACCTTCTTCGCCGATCTGACGGTCCGACATCCCGAGAACGCGAACGGCGAGCTGCTATTCCATTGCGGCAACTTCCCGGTATCCATGTCGGTGGAGGATAAGCCGAGGCTCCGTAAGCACTTTCTGTTCGACGATCATTCGCCGGGCACGCATGAAGGCGAAGTGAAAGGCGGCGATATGACTTTGGCGCGCTTCGACGGCGATCATGGCGATTACCAGCTGTTCCTTGGCAAAGCGCGCGGTATCAAAGGCCCATATACCCGCGGTTCTTATGTGTGGGTGGAGGTCAACGACTGGCCGCTATGGGAAGAGAAGCTCGTTAAGGGGCCTTATGTGCATCATTCCGTCGGCATTCATGCCAATGTTATCCCGGCGTTATATGAGGCTTGCAGCTATATTCCGGGATTGACGCCGGACCCGGTCGATCCGACAGAACGCGAAATTCAAGCATGGCTTCGCGGCAGCGGCTTATAGAAGCAGACGGAGGAGGACGGGCAAATGGAAGTACGGGAATTGAAAGCGAAAGCAGCGCAAATTCGAATCGATCTGCTGAGCATGATTCACGCTGCCAAGACCGGACATACAGGTGGATCATTAAGTAATACGGACATCCTTACCGCACTTTATTATCGTGTCATGAGAGTAGATCCCAAACAGCCGAAATGGGAGCAACGGGACCGCTTTATTGCCAGCAAAGGCCATTCGGTGGAATCATTATGGTGCATTCTCGCCGATCTTGGCTTCTTCCCGAAGGAGGAGCTGAAGACGTTCAGCGCTTTCGGAACAAGGCTGATCGGCCATCCAAACAACAAGGTGGCCGGCATCGAGATGAATACGGGGGCGCTCGGCCACGGTCTTGCCATCTCGGTCGGCATGGCGCTTGCCGCGAAGCGGGACGGCGGCGATTATCGCGTGTTCTGCCTGATGGGCGACG
This sequence comes from Bacillus sp. FSL K6-6540, assembly GCF_038007545.1. NCBI lineage: Bacteria > Bacillati > Bacillota > Bacilli > Caryophanales > Bacillaceae > Bacillus > Bacillus sp. FSL K6-6540. The sequence goes on along the minus strand of NZ_JBBOXH010000001.1, from coordinate 3,506,581 downwards.
GCGAGCAGGCGGAAGGCTCCGTCTGGGAAGCGGCGATGGCTGGCCCGCATTACAAGCTCGACAATCTCATTGGCATTATCGATCGCAACCGGCTGCAAATTAGCGGATCGACGGAGGAAGTCATGGGGCTGGAGCCGCTGGAGGATAAGTGGCGGGCATTCGGTTGGCATGTCGTAACCGTTGACGGCAACGACATGGACTCCCTTGTGGAAGCATTCGAGGCAGCCCCGGCACAACCTGGCAAACCTACCCTGGTGATGGCCAATACAGTGAAGGGAAAAGGAGTGTCTTTTGCGGAAAACATTCCTCATTGGCATCATCACGTTCCGAGCGACGACGAACTAAAGCGGGCGATCGCGGAGCTGGAAGCTGTATTGGATACGTATCAACGGGAAGGGGCCGTGTAAGGAATGGCGAACAAAATAGCCAACAGACAAGTGATTTGCGACACGCTGCTGGAGCTGGCTCAAGAGGATGGCAGCATTATGGTCCTTGCGAGCGATTCGCGCGGTTCGGCGGCGATGGCGCCTTTCGCGAGCGCGTATCCAGACCAGTTCGTGGAAGTAGGCATCGCGGAGCAAAACATTGTCGGCATATCCGCCGGTCTCGCGCACAGCGGCAAAAAACCGTTCGTCACATCGCCGGCTTGCTTCCTGAGCATGCGCAGCATCGAGCAGATTAAAGTCGACGTGGCCTATTCCGCAACAAATGTGAAGCTGGTCGGCATAAGCGGCGGCGTCAGCTACGGAGCGCTTGGCATGTCTCATCATTCCGTACAGGATTTGGCGGTCATGCGCGCGATCCCGGGCATTGCCGTACTTTTGCCGGCCGACCGGCATGAGACGAAAAAGATGACGGAAGCTTTGGTTGCATATGAAGGCGGAGCCTATATTCGAATCGGGCGGAATCCAGTTGAGGACGTCTACGAATCGGATGATTACGAATTCCAGATCGGCAAGGCCGTCACGCTAAGAGACGGAGGAGATCTTACTCTCATTGCGGCAGGAGAGACCGTGAAGGTTGCGGCTGACGCGGCAGCCGCCCTTGCGGAAGCCGGCATTTCCGCGCGCGTCATCAATATGCATACGATCAAACCGCTGGACGAGGAAGCCATTCTGAAGGCGGCGCTCGAAACCGGACGAATCATTACGATTGAAGAGCACAGCATACACGGCGGTTTGGGCGCGGCCGTTGCCGAGGTCGTGGTGCAGCATCATCCCGTGCCTATGCGGATTGTTGGCATTCCGGATGAACCTGCTATCGCGGGCAAGACGGCGGAAGTGTTCCGGCATTATGGCATCAGCGTCGAACATATCAGTAGTCTCGCGCAGGAACTGTTAGGGCAATAGGGAGGTCTGTTATGTCGGCAAGTGATAAATTTATATTGGCTATTGATCAAAGCACCTCAGGTACGAAAGCGCTTATCGTGAACGCCAGCGGGACGGTGAGGAGCCGAAGCAGCCGCGATCATCGCCAGTATTACCCAAACTCCGGCTGGGTGGAGCACGACGCGCAAGAAATTTATGACAATGTCAAGCTTGCGGCGCTCAATGCCATGCGTGAGGCGCATGTATCTCCCGCGCAGCTTGTGGCGGTTACGATTACGAATCAGCGGGAAACGGCCGTCCTATGGGACCGGATGACGGGTGAGCCGGTTGGCCGCGCAGTCGTGTGGCAATGCCAGCGTACGGCGGAAGCATGCGCGGGATTGAAGGAGCAGGGACATGAGGGGACGGTCACCGCGAAGACTGGCTTGACGCTAGACCCGTACTTCTCGGCAACGAAGTGGCGCTGGATTCTGGACAATGTGGAGGGCGCGCGCGAGAAGCTCGATGAGGGAAGACTGCTTGCGGGAACGATCGACAGTTGGCTGGTCTGGAAGCTGACGGGCGGCAAGACGCATGCAACCGACTACACGAATGCGAGCCGCACCTCTCTGTTTAATATCTATACGCTTGCTTGGGATGAGGAGCTGTGCGAATTGTTCGGTATTCCGCGCGGCATTCTGCCGGAAGTAAGGAATTCCGACGAAGTATTCGGCTATACGGAAAGCGAAGGCTGGCTCGGGGCTTCCGTCCCGGTGACCGGCATAATCGGCGATTCGCAGGCGGCGCTGTTCGGAAACCTGTGCCTGAAGGAAGGAATGGCAAAGGCGACCTACGGCACAGGATCTTCGGTGCTGATGAACGTCGGAGCCGCTGCTCCCCATGCCGGCGGAGGACTCGTTTCGACCGTCGCCTGGGGCTGCGGCGGAAGGGTAACGTATGCGCTTGAAGCTGTCATTCGCTCTAGCGGAGACAGCCTGAATTGGCTACGCGACAACTTGGGACTGTTCGCGACCTATCAGGAAATGGAGCAATTGCTTGAGCGTGCACCGGATCATGGAGGCGTCTACCTCGTACCTGCTTTTGTCGGTCTAGGCGCGCCCTACTGGCAGCCGGACGCAAGAGCGGCTATTACGGGAATGAACCGCGCGACAGACAAATCGCATATTGTCCGTGCCGCGATCGAAAGTATCGCCTATCAGGTGCATGACGCAGTGGAGCTTCTGCAAAGCGAATCCTGCGTCATTCTAGAGGAGCTGCGCGCCGACGGAGGGGCCACGGTTAATGCGATCTTGATGCAATTCCAGGCGGACCTGCTGCGGAAGCCGGTCACTCGCACAGGCATAGCCGAACGATCAGCGATGGGCTCCGTCTATATGGGTGGTCTTGCCATTGGCCTTTGGAACTCGCCGGATAGCCTGCCAAATTGCACGCATGAAGGATCACGATATGAACCGTTGATGGAGTCGTCTGAACGGAACAGACGCTTGTCAGGCTGGCAAACGGCTGTTGCTTCATTGCTTGCCGGGACGTCCAAGAGGCAGCATGAGTGGAAATGAAGCCCAGAATCATCATGAAAGGAATCATCGCTGACCCTTGCCATTTAGTCCCCCGAAGAGCAAGATCCTTAAACTTTCGAGCAATATCAGATAGAGAACTCTGGTTATTCTGCACCTATAATTATAGTCACAGAATGAGAGAACGAGAGATTCGGAAAGGGGAACGAAAAAATGGCCAGACCAAAGCTGGGCATGCAGGGGCCCGTTATCGCCTGGCAGGATTCATGGGCGGGGGCAGCGTCCGACGAAATCATGCGAACGGGCACGGGTAGCGTCTATCCTTCCCAGGAGGCGCTCCCGGCTCCCGATTTGTTCCTTCAGGCGCTGAAGGAGCTTGGCTGCGATTTCTACGTGCACCACATGTTCCCGAACGGGGCCGGGCAATCGGCTATGGTGCGCGATATGGCCGAGCACGGCATGGACCTGTGCTTGGGCAACGAATACGGAAATATTAACGGACCTTACGCGGAAGGGACGAACCGGTACGACGTGCCCGACGAGGCGCTGCTGGAAGCCGCTGCAAGCGGCAAGCTGATCGGCCTGCTGTACGACGAGCCCGAGCATCTCCAAATCAACGCCTCGCAATATCGCAAGGATGCCTTCCTTCCGCATTGGGGGACCACGGAAGAAAACACGCTGCGGCAATCGCAAGATTCGGTTGTTCGCGCGGTGGCGGAGAGGACGGCGCACGTGCGCGGCGTCTTGGCGAATGCCGGAATCGATCCGGAGGGCGTGCCCTTGGTAGGCGAGTTTGTGTTCCCCACCCTCTTCCACACGAAAGCTAGGGGCGGAATGATCGTTTGTCCCAAAATCATGAAAGAGTCGTTCCAGTCGCTTCAGCTTTCCACGGCGCTCGGTGCGGCGAAGCAATACGGCCGAGGGCTGTGGATTTGCGCGGATTTGTGGGGACCGGACGTCGGGCCCTGGTTCATCCGGACACCGGGATTCCCCGGGCACTCGCCGGAGGAGTACGCTTCGGCGCTCAAGATGGGCTACTTTATGGGACCGACCCATCTGTTCACGGAAAATATCGACGCTTTGCTGCAGTACGGGAACGGCAGCTTCCGCCGTACGGAGTTCGGAGAGGTGTGGGAGGAGTTCGTGCGGGCCTTTATTCCGGCGCAACCCTTGACCTGGTCGCACGCGGAAGCCGACCCCGACATCGCGTTCATCCATTCGGACGACAGCAATTACGGGCAGAACGCAAGGTTGTTCGGCAACCGGGGGCTTGCCGTCCCCGACGCTGCGCAAAGCGTGTTCCGCGCGTGGCATCTGCTCAGCCACGGCACCATTCCCGCGCATGGCAGCTGCATGCATATTCCCGGCTTCGACTTTCCGCGTCATCGCTTGAAAGCGGAGGTTCCGAGGGACGAATTTCCATTGCTGCAGGGCAGGCCTCATGACATAGAGGAGCGGGTTCATCCGCTCTATTATCCGACGAACAACGTTCTCGTCTTCGACGAAACGGTGCGTGAAGAGCAGCTCGGAAATCCGAAAATGATTCTGGTTGCCGGCACTCGCCTTTCCGCGGAGACACTGAAGGCGGTCCGTCGAAGAGCGGAAGCGGGAGCGACGGTCATAATCGCGGACTGGCTCGTCCCCGAGCCGTGGAAGGCCAGCGGCCGAACGGGCGAAGGCAAATGGCTGGTAACCGGCGATTTCCTGTCGGATGATCGGGTGAAGGAAGAAGCCGGGCCGCATCTCGGAGGTTCCGACTGTTGGATGCAGCGGTTCGCGGACGCGGAGGTAAGGATGTACAAGGCGGACGAGCGCGGGTTCATGCTGGATTTCGAAATTAGGAAAAGGTGAGGAGGAAGCCGATACATGAACACCTACAAGCTTGGCGTCGTTGGACTGGGGGAAGGCCGGAGCATTATGTCCGCGGCGTTAAGCAGCACGAGATGGGAGCTTGTCCAAGTATGCGATATTAATCCGTCGGTATGCAAGCTTCGGGCCGAGGAGTTCGGCTTCGATCAGTGGACGACGGATTACGGGGAGCTGTTAAGCAATCCGGCCATCGACGTCATCGCCATTTATTCGCCCGACCCGCTGCACCTCCCCCACATGATTCAGGCGCTGCAGGCAGGCAAGCACGTCATCTGCACGAAACCGATGTTGACCTCGCTTGAGGGGGCGAACGAGCTGCTGGAGCTGGCGGGGAGATCCGGCAAGCATGTATTCGTCGGGCAAAGCTCCCGTTTCTTCGAACCGATGATCAGCCAGCGCGCAGATTACGAGCGGGGTCGCCACGGAAGCATCCAGACGGTTGAAGCTCATTATATCACGGACAGCCGCTGGTTCTTGAACAAGCCGTGGAGCCGGCAGAAGGGCTTCAGCTGGATGTACAATTTCATGATACACGCCGTCGATCTGGTCCGCTGGTATTTGCCGGGCGCCTTGGAGGTGACCGGATACGGCAACGTCAGCGGGAACAGCCGCCAATACGGCCTCGAGACGTGGGATTCCATGCGGCTCCTCGTTCGGGACGAAGAAGGCAGGATCGGCCAAATATCGGGCAGCTATACTTTGCCGGCGTTAGGCTCGGAGGTCGAGCCGGGAATCGGCTGCGTCATTCGGGGGACGAAGGGCTCCTCGCGGGCGGAGTACTCCAATCTGCTGTATCATACGCGATTCGAGGGCGAAGGCCGCAAGACGTATTCCTTCGAGAATAAGCGCGATTATTACTTCCGATTCGAGGGCAACAGCCATCACGCGGGGGAATATCAGAACTACATCGACTATTTCGCGGAATGTCTGGACAATGGCGCGAAGCCGCTGCCGGACGCGGAGGAAGCGGTGGTGACGCTCGCCTTGATGGCGGCGATGGAGCGAACCATGCGGGAAGGCGGCAGGCCGGTCCGCGTGGATGAGTTGCTCCGCGAGAACGGGCTGGCGCATCTGCGGAAGCTCTTGCGGGACGAGACCATGAGCCGCGGTGAGATGCGTCTGCCATGAACGAGCTTGCGATTATCGCGGACGACTTGACGGGAGCCACCGACTCGGGCGTGCAGTTCGCGCGGAGAGGCTTCGATACGCGGGTCGTCTTGCATGCGGAAGAGGTTTCGGCGATCGAAAGGAATTCCGAAATTATCTGCTGGATACGGACAGCAGGGCGGTTGCCGCAGGCGAGGCCTACGAGCGGACCAGGCTCGCCGCGCTCCAAGTCGCGCGGATGGGCTTCAAGCACGTGTACAAAAAGCTGGATTCCACGCTGAGGGGCAATCTCGGCGCGGAAATCGACGCCGTCGCGGATGCCATTCCCGTGGATTGCATCATCGTTGCACCCGCCTATCCGAAGATCGGAAGGACGACCCGAAACGGCATTCATTATGTGAACGATGTACGGATCGATCGGACGGAAACCGCTAAGGATCCCAAATCTCCCGTCGCCGAAGCCGATCTCGTCAAGCTGCTGGCCTCCCAATCGCAACGGCAAGCGGGACTGCTGCCGCTTGAAGCACTGCGAGCGGGCGCGGAAGCCGCTAGCATGCGAATCGGGGAGCTGCTTCGGAGCGGCAACGAAATCATCGTATGCGACGCCGTCTCGGACGAGGACTTGCGGCGAATCGCCGACGTCGCGGCGGCAGGCGTGGGACGAATGCTATGGGCAGGCTCGTCCGGTCTCGCGGAATGCCTGCCGGATTCGCTCGCGTTGGCGAGAGGCCGCAGAGCACACGAGCACCTGTCGCGCGTCGTCCCCGAAAGGGGGAAACCCGTGCTATTGGTTGCGGGCAGCATCTCCAAGATTACCCGGAGCCAGGTTGCCGCGTTCAATCAATGCCCGCGAACAAAGGCCGTGGGGCTCGACGCCATCGCGGCCATGACTTCCGACGAAGGCTGCGACCGGGAGCTCGAGCGGTGCAGCTCGGCCGTCCGGACGGCGCTTGCGGCAGGCTTTGACGTTTCCTTGTACGCCGGCTGCTCGCCCGGACAAGTCCGGTCGGCCCAAGTGGCGGGCGCCGCGAGAGGATTGCAGGCGGCGGCGGAAGTGTCGAACCGGATCGCGTCGCTGCTCGGTTTAGCGGCTTCCGAATGCATGGATACGACGGAGCTGCAAGGCGTCATTCTGACCGGGGGAGACACGGCGAAGGCCGTATGCAGGCATCTGACTGGAAGCCGGAGTCAACATTACCGTCGGTCTGCCGATTATCCGGACGAGCGTCGACCACGGAACGGCGTTCGATATCGCTGGCAAAGGCATTGCCGACGAGCAAAGCATGAAGGAAGCGATCCGCCAAGCGATCGAGCTGACGCCCGGCGGACGGCGATCCGAATAACGAGAGGGGGAATTCGCATGGCAACGCGTCAAATTCCGGACACGTTGATGCTGGAAGAACGGGCGGCCCATGCATTGAACGCCATGGTGGGCATGGCGGACGAGGATTTTGGCCATATCCCGTTTTTCGCGGCTAATTTAATGGCAAAGCCCGCGTTCGTGACGCATGGGGATTGGGATTACGGCTCCTCACACGGACGCATGATCGACGGCATGATCCTTGCCCGCCATATGTCCGGCGCCACGTTCGGACGCGAGGTGGAGGAGCGCTACCGGGCCAACTTGCTCTCCTTCTTCAAGGAAGACGGCATGAGCTATCGCCAATTGAATCCGGTATACCGCTGGGAGACGAACGCCAATCTGATCGATCAGCGCGCGGTCATCTTGTCGCTGACGACATGGTACATGGAAACGGGGGACGAGAAGGCGAAGGAAGCGGCAGATCGTCACGTGGCCGCGTTGAAGCGGATCGCGGTCAAGGAGCGCGACATTTGGTATTACCCGGCATCCGAATACAAGGAATCCGGCTGGCCATCCGCGAACGCCGTGCAGCTCCGGCTTGCCCCGGATCCGGCTTCCTTCTGCGGCAGGCTGATCATGCCGCTCCTGAAGTACCACGAATTAACGGGAAATCCGGACGCCCTCGAGCTCTGCCAATATTTCACGGCGCTTATTACGGAACGAAGCCGTGTCTTCCTGGAGGACGGAAGCTTCAACGACGCGCCTGCCTACCGGAGCGGACATTTCCATACCCGCCTCGGCACGCTCGACGCGATCGCCCGTTTCGGCGAATTCACGGGCAACGCCGCATTGATTGCCTGGGTGAAGAAGAGCTACGATTGGGCGCTGACGAAGTGCACGTCGTTCGGCTGGACCCCAGGCGATCTGCACGAGCAGGCTTACGAGCACGAAACCTGTTCGCTCGTGGACTTGATCGCGACCGGGATCACGCTCGCCAGGAACGGCTACGTGGAGTATTGGGGAACCGTGGAGCGGTTCATCCGGAACCATCTTGCGGAATCGCAATTGCTGGACTTGAATTGGGTCGAGCAGTTGGACGACAAGTCCCGCGACATTCGCGCGGACCGCTCCTATTACAAGGTCGCGGACCGTTCGCGCGGCGCTTTCGCCGGCTATTCCGCTCCCAACGATTTCTGCTGCGACGTGAACGAGGGTCGCGGCCATACGAACGATTTGCAGCTTTGCTGCTTAGGCTCCGGAACCCGGGGGTTGTTCATGGGCTGGAGCAACGCCATTACCGAGCGGGACGGCATGATCAGCGTCAACTTCCTGCTGAACCGAGGCTCGAAATGGCTGGACGTCGACAGTTATTTGCCGCATGAAGGCAAAGTCGTGCTTCACGTTCGCCGGGATTTGCGGCGGCTGGCCGTTCGCATTCCGGAATGGGCGGGCTTTACCAAAATAAACGTGCTCCGCGAGCTCGGCGGCGAGACGGCGGAAAGCAACGGAAAAGCTCCGAGCAGTTGGATCAATAAATGCTTCCTGCTGCTCGGGGCGGCCCGCGAGGGCGAGACGATCACGATCACGTTTCCGTTAAGCTACCGAACCACGCAGGAGAATGCGGTCGGCCAATCGTTCGCGGCGCAGTGGCGAGGCGATGACGTCGTCGAGATCAGTCCGAAGGGACGGCAAAAGCCGCTGTACAGCGGACGCGCCGTCTACGACCGCGCGCCTATGCGGGAGGGCGATTATCGCAGACCGGATCGCGATTTCGTCTGGTAGCGCCATGAAGCGCAATGATGAAAGACGGAGGGGAATCCATGAAATGGACGGTTGCCGCGGTATATACGGGCCAAGGGCTCGCGGATCCGCTGAAGAAAATATTCGATGAGCTGCTGCCGGACTGCCGGCTCGTCAATCTGATCGACGACGGTTTGATCCATGACGTCGTTCGCGCGGGAGAGATTACGCCGCTAGTGTCGAAGCGGCTGCTGACTTACTATCGGAACGCAGAGGAGCTTGGAGCCGACGTCATTCTGAATACCTGCTCCTCGGTCGGCGAAGCGGTCGACCGGGCGAGACCGTTCGTATCCGTGCCCATCGTGAAGATCGATCAGGAAATGGCTCTGGAAGCGGTAAGCCGCTATGCCCGCATCGGCGTCATCGCGACTTTGCCGACGACGCTGCAGCCGACCAAGGCCTTGCTGCTCTCCCAAGCGGAGGCGATCGGCCAAAAAGTCGCATTGGCGGACGGACTGGCGGCGGGAGCATATGATGCCCTGGTTGCCGGCAAGCCGGAAGAGCATGACGCGCTGATCGCGAACGCGGCGGCCGGCCTTGCCGGCTCGGTGGACGCGATCGTGCTCGCGCAAGGCTCGATGGCAAGGATGGAAGCCGCGCTCCGGGAGAAAACCGGCAAGCCGGTATTGTCGAGTCCGCGTTCGGGCGTCATGGCCGTGAAGCGGGCATTGGAATCTTTGAGTTAATCGATATGCTACGGCGAGGTGTTGGGAATTGGAAACGAATCGGGTAACGGCTACTTATTTGGTGGAAACCCCGTTGACGCTGGAGCAGGCGGCCGCGTCCATCGCGGGGGAGCAATCGACGGGCACGTTCACGGCGGTGCCCGGCGAGACGGAGCCGCTCAAGGAGCGGCACGGCGCCAGAATCGAACGAATCACGCCATTGGAGCAGGTTGCGCAGCCGTCGCTTCCCGGAGCGCTCGCTCCGCCGGCCGCTCAAGGATGCTATTCGCGCGGAGAGATTGTCGTGTCGTTCCCGCTTCATAATTTCGGGCCGTCGATTCCGAATCTGATGGCCTGCGTGGCCGGCAATCTGTACGAGCTCCGCGAGCTGTCGGGGTTGCGTCTCGTCGATCTGGAGCTGCCGGAGGACTTCAAGACCCGTTATCCGGGTCCGCGCTTCGGCATCGAAGGGACCCGGCGAATAACCGGCGTCCGCGGCCGGCCGATCATCGGTACGATCATTAAGCCGAGCGTGGGTCTCGGGCGTGCGGAATTGGAGGCGCTCGTATACGACCTGGCCGTATCGGGGGTTGATTTCATCAAGGACGACGAGCTGAACGCGAATCCGCCTTATTTGCCCCTGCGGGAAAAAGCGGAGACGGTGATGCGGGCCATCGGGAGAGCGGCGGACAAGACGGGGCGCAAGGCGATGTACGCCTGCAATATTACGGGCGACATCGAAGAGCTGCAACGAAACCACGAGCATGTGGTCAAGGCGGGCGGCAATTGCGTAATGGTCAGCATCAACAGCATCGGTTTCGCGGGACTCGCCTATTTGAACGGCTTCAGCGAGGTTCCCGTCCACGGTCACCGGAATCAGTGGGGGATGCTGACGCGGCACGGACAGCTCGGGATGGATTTCCGGGTCTATCAGAAGCTGTGCAGGCTTGCGGGGGCCGACCATCTGCACGTGAACGGTCTGGGCAGCAAGTTCTACGAAAGCGACGAATCCGTCGCGAGGTCCGTGGAAGCTTGTCTGCAGCCCATGTGGGACGGCTATTCGGCGATGCCGGTACTCTCGTCGGGGCAATGGGCGGGGACGGCGGAGACGACGTTCGAACGGACGCGATCGGTAGATGTCATGCATCTCGCCGGCGGAGGCATTCTTGCCCATCCGGACGGGCCGGCTGCCGGCGTTGAAAGCATGAAGCAAGGCTGGGAGGCCGCGATGCGCGGCATTCCCGCCGAAGAATACGCGAAGGAGCGGGTCGAGCTGCGGCGCGCGTTCGACAAGTTTAAGCGCAAGGAACGAGCGCTATGAGCGTACCGGGAGCTATGCCGAAACATAACGATCGGCTGCTATGCTTCTACGGCGACGACTTTACCGGCTCCACCGACGCGATGGAGGCTCTCGCCAAGAGCGGCGCTGACACAGTGCTGTTTCTTGATCCCCCGCCGCCGGAGCTGCTCGCCGAACGGTTCCCGAACGTGCGGTGCTTCGGCGTCGCGGGCGTAAGCCGGTCGATGACGCCGGACGAGATGGAGCGCGAGCTTCGGCCGGCGCTCGAACGGCTCCATGCTTACGGAACGGCCGTCGTGCATTATAAAGTATGCTCCACCTTCGATTCTTCGCCCCGCGCGGGAAGCATCGGCAAGGTGCTGGAGCTGGGCAGGTCCGTCTATCCGCGTCAAAGGTACGTGCCGATCCTGGTCGGCGTGCCGGCCCTGAAGCGCTACACGCTGTTCGGCCACCACTTCGCCGCGGCGGGCGCCGACGGCGGTACGTACCGGCTGGACCGCCATCCCACGATGTCCCGCCATCCCATTACGCCCATGCGGGAATCCGATCTTCGCTTGCATCTTCGGGAGCAAACGGATTTGCCCGTTTCGTTAATGGAGTGGACGGCCTTGGACGGCGTGCCCGAGGAGGTGTCGGCCAGGCTCGAGCATCGGCTGGAGGTCGGGGAGCCGGCCGCTCTCCTGTTCGACGTCATCGACGACCCGCGGCTGGAGGCGGCGGGCAGATTAATGTGGCGGGAGGCCGAGGAACGGGGGACGGGACTATTCGTCATTGGCTCGTCGGGCGTGGAATACGCGCTGGCCGCCCATTGGGCGAAAGAGGGGCTCGTCGACCCGGGAGGGGCGCGGCTGCAAGCGGCGGAACAAGCGGATCAATTGTTGGTCGTCTCGGGAAGCTGTTCGCCGGTCACGCAATCGCAGATCGCGTGGGCGCTTAAGCGAGGTTACGCCGGCATACGGGTGCGGGCGCGGGATTGGCTCGAACCGGGGCGGGCGGACGAGGCGAGACGGTCGCTGCTGAAGCAGGCGCTGCCGTTCGTCGAGCAAGGCAGGAATATCATCGTCTATTCCGCGGACGGACCCGAGGATCCAGCCATCGCAGCGCTTCGGGAGGCCTTGAACGCCAGAGGCATGGAGCCGGCGGATTCCGGACGTTTGATCGGCACGCAGCTTGGCAGGCTGACCTCGGACCTCTTGCGGGCGACGGGCTTGCGCCGCATTCTTATTGCCGGAGGCGATACCTCCGGGTACGTGACGCGCGAGCTGGGCATTTACGCCCTGTCATGCTTGAGCGCCATCGTCCCGGGGGGGCCGTTATGCCGTTGCTACTCCGAGGATCCGCGGCTGGACGGGCTTCAGCTGGCGCTGAAAGGCGGTCAGGTCGGGGGGGCCGATTATTTCGAACGCGTAAGACTCGGAGGATGAGAGCGATAGCGTGGCAGCCTGCGGCGTAAATGAACAATCGAAGCAAGCAATCGCTTCCCGGCACGGGAGTGACGGCTTGCTTTTTTCGTCCTCGAAATCAAGAAACGCAACGAATCGCACATCACTCAGAAATGACCTATAAAGTCGATGGAAGCAACCTATAAACAAAGCCTTTAAACCGTGTAGAGTGGTGTTCAAACGAACAGAACCCGGCTAGGCGGGGGAATCGCACGCTCGCGCGAAGGCCTGTATCGGAGAGGAGAGGGAATGGGCATGGTTTCGGAATGGACTCGAATGCACGATCGGTTCAAGGAGCCGGATCCGCGATACGGACCGGTGCCGTTCTGGTGGTGGAGCGGCGAAGAGGTGACGGAAGAGCGAATCCGGTGGCAGCTGCGGAAATTCCGGGAGGGAGGGCTGCGCAATATCGGCATTATCCATCTGGCGCCGACCGGACCGCAATACGGCTCCTGCGGCGATCGCCCGGCTTACATGAGCGAGGAATGGTGGACGCTGTTCGAGGCCGCGCTGCGGGAAGCGGAGCGGCTGGGGATGAGACTGTGGTTCTATGATCAAATCGGGTTCTCCGGCGCGAACGAACTCGCGCGCCTCGTCGCGGAGGTGCCGGCATACGCGGGCTATCAGCTGCGCAGGTATCCGAAGGATGAGGAAGCGCCTACTGGCTCCCAGCTCTTGCTGGAGACGGACGATTACCGGTACACCGCCGAGCGTCAGGGCTTCAACTGGCTGGATCCGAAAGCGTCGGCCGCTTTGCTCGACCGGGTGCACGGCGAATTCGAGAGACGCTTTCCGGACGATCTCGGCCGAACGATCGCGGGCAGCTTTCAAGACGAGCTGCCGCCGCTGCCGCTATGGTCGCCGGAAGTACCGATCCTCTATCGCGAGCGTCACCGGCACGATTTGTTGGAGGCGCTTCCAGCGTTGTTCGACGAAGGGCCGGGTGCGGCAGACGTTCGCCGACGCGTCTACGCGATCGCGGCGGAGCTCGCGGAACGGGCGTTCTTCGAGCCGCTCGGCGAGTGGCACCGCAAATACGGCATGCTGATCGGCTGCGACCAGGCCGGCCCGGCGCGCAGAGCCGACGTTCACGGCGCGCAGCGGCTGTACCTCGATTACTTCCGGACGCACCGGTGGTACAATTCGCCCGGAGCGGACATGGACGGGGACTTGAAGGCCCACTCCTCCCTCGTCCATTTGAACGGCGGATCCCGCGTCTGGTTGGAGGGCTTTCACTCCAGCGGCTGGGGCGGCACGCTCGAGGAAACGATGCATTGGTTGGTGCCTTGGCTGCAGACGGGCGTGACGCTGTTCAGTCCCCACGCCGTCTATTACTCCACCCGCGGCGGATGGTGGGAATGGGCGCCGCCGGATACGGGGTGGCGCCAGCCCTACTTCGAGCACTACGGGGTGTTCGCGGACACCGTCAGCCGGGTATGCCGCTTGCTGAGCGAGGGAAACCATGTCGCCGATGTTGCCGTTCATTATCCGTCTTATGCGGCGGTAGGGTATCTGTCCCTGGACGACGTGAAGCCGAAAGAGCATCCGATGGGCGCTTCCAACCGGGACCCCCGTGAGAGGATTACGCAGCTGAGACGGGCGTACTGGAGCGTGGCGGGCACAACCCACCGCAAGGATACCGAGACGTATGCGGGTTCGCTTCGCAACCTTGGACTCGACTTCGACGTCGTGGACGATTCCGCGCTGGAGAGAAGCCTCGTCAGGGACGGTAAGCTGGACATCGCCGGCGAGCGATTCGGCGTGCTCGTGTTATGCGGGACGACCGCCATGGACGCGCCGGCGCTTGCGGTGGCGCAGGCCATGGCGCGGCAGGGCGGGCTGGTCGTCGGGGTTGACGTCCCGGAGGAGGAGCGTGGAGCGATTCCGGGCGCCGTCTTCGTCGACACGGCGGAGGAGGCGGCCGCGCTCGCCGAGCGGAAGGCGGAGAAGCGAGCGGAAGGACCGGGACTGTCGCTGCATCGGCGAACGGACGACGCGGATATCTTTCTCCTGCTGCCGAAGAACGGTGAGCTGCTGAAGATGCACGAACCGGCGGTCGAGTCCGCGCGGCCGCTTCCGCCAGCCGTCTACCGGCTGCGAACGGCCGGCGTTCCGGAGCTATGGGACCCGGTAACCGGCCGAACCGGTCCCGTCGCGTATGTGCGCGAGGGCGATTGGATCCGCGTAGAGGCCTCCTTCGACCATTGGCCTGCCGCTTTGATCGTGTGTGGCGCGACGTCCGTCCGGGATGCGGGAAGCCGAGCGGCAGACGAGTCGGCGGCGGCACGGACTTCGGCCTTGGTCTCGCATCGGGAACGCTTTCCCGCGGAGATCGGATCAGGTCCGGCAGGCGGCGGAGAGGAACGAACGCTGGAGGAGTGGCGCGTCCGGATCGAGCCGACGCTGGACAATCGGTACGGGGACTTCGACCTGCATGCTGAACGACGGGGACTGATGCCTCCCGAGCGGCGCATGATGCGGGTCCGCACGGAGGAACGCGGCGAGGACGGAACGGCGGCAGGCTGGCAGATGCAGGAGTATTCCGACGCGGGTTGGGACGAACGGCTATGGAGCGAAGCCGCTTACTGGCACGTTCATAAAGGCGAGTCCTACGATCCGAAAGAAGCGGAGCCGCTTGTCTACAGCACGGTATTCGGCGATCTGAAATTCCGGTCCTGGGCCGGACGGATGGGCCGCGTGCCGCGAAGATATTTGCATCTTGGCGAAGCGTCGAAGGGCGAAACCGTCTGGGCCGCCACGAACGCCATGGCTCGCGAGGAAGGATGCTTCTGGATCCGAACGGAAAGCAATGCCGATCTGCAGGGATGGGTGAACGGCGAGGCCATCGAATGGAGCGGCGGACCGGAGGAGAGGACGGCTTGGGTTCGGCTGAAGGAAGGGCCGAACGCGGTCTTGCTGCGAGCGGAAGCAAGATCGAAGGGCATGCAGCGCGCGGCGGTCGAAATCAACGAATCGGCCGCGATGCCCTTGCCCAAATGGATATACGCGGGACGGCCGGCTGCCAGCTCCCGCCTTCGGATCGGGCTGGCGGCGCCGCCGAACCGGCCGGCAAGCCGCGTGCGCCTTGTGTTCGCCGCGCGGGGAAGGGCGGTCCTTGCGGTGAACGGGATTGCCGTAACCGAGCATGGGGACTTCAATCCGTACATTCGGCAGGGCCAGGAGGAAGTCGATATTACTGCTTATTGGCGGGAAGGCGCGAACGACATCGCGCTGCTGCTGCCCGAAGGCAAAGGCGACGTGTTCGTCGACGGGAGAATCGAGCTGGCGGACGGCGGCGCGATTCCCTTCTGCACCGGTCCAGATTGGCTGGACGAACGGGGAGAACCCGCGCTAGTCCATCATGGCGGCGTGCTGCAGTTCGCCGAGACGGAGTCGCTCTGGATCAACGATCGTCCCCATCCGCTGCCAGGCGTGGGCTGGCTGATGCCGGGCTCGGCGCCTTCGACGGCGCCCGTCCCGTTCGTGGCGGACGCGAGCCGGATTGGTCGGCCGATTTGGCTCCGATTCCCTCTGCCCGTCGGTACGCATCGCATGCACCTGGAGGTCGAGGGCAAGGTGCGTCTTTGGATCGGCGGGCAAGAGACGGCGTTCGCGAGCGGTTGCTGTTCCTTCGCCCCGCAGGCGGCGGGAACGATGGCCGCCGTCCGAATCGAACCGGAAGGCGCGTTGACGGAAGCCGCCGTGATAAACGCGCCGATCCGGTTCGAAACCTTACCTCGCCTAGGGGAGCTTGGCGACTGGCGGACCGCGCTGCATCTGCCGCATCACAGCGGTGCCGTTGAATACGAGACGCGGCTGGAGCTCGCGGCGGAAGGCACGGTATTGCTCGATTTGGGCCACGTGAGGGGGACCGCCGAGGTGTGGGCGGACGGTGCTCCCGCCGGCGTCCGTGTATGGCGCCCGTATCGGTTCGCGTTAGGCAAGCTGGCCGCGGGCTCGCATAAGCTGCGCGTACGCGTCACGAATACGCTAGGCACATTCTATGAGCACGGCCGCCCGACCAGTCTCGTCGGCGCGAACCCGGCCGTCACCTACTGGGACAAGACGCCGAGGCCGGAATGGCAGGCTTCGTTCCCTGCCGGAGGGCTGTACGGTCCCGTTCGAGCATGGTTCACGCAATCGGAGGAGGATGAAAGATGACGATCGATGCTTGGCTGACGCCTTACAAACGGAGCGAACCGGTTCTGGTCGGCTCCGGGGAGGAAGGCGCTTTCGATTACCACGCGGTGGACTGCCCGTTCGTGTTCCGCCACAACGGCCGGTTCTACATGATGTACGTCGGCTACGACGGCATCGGCTATCAGACGGCGCTTGCGGTCGGCGACGATCTGCTGCGGTTCGAACCTTTATCGACGATATTGCGCTGCGACGAAGGCTCGGCCTGGGATTCGAGAAACGTGGCGGGAACCTGGATGCTGCGCGACAACGATTTGCACGGGCCGGGCACTCTCAAAAAGTGGAACGGCAAATATTGGCTTGCCTATCACTCCTATCCGGGCGACGGCTACGAGGCAGGCTCGGCCCGAATCGGCTTGGCCTGGACGGAGGACGAGGAGCTGCTCGAGTGGCATCGGCTTCCGGAGCCGATCTTGACGCCGGAGGAAGGAGAGCCGTGGGAGAGCGGCGGGCTCTACAAGGAGTGCTTGCTCGAGCATGAAGGAACCTTTTATTTGTTCTACAACGCCAAAAACCAAACGCACGGCCGATGGATCGAGCAGACGGGTCTCGCGACCTCGACGGATCTCGTCCGGTGGACCCGGCATTCGGACAATCCCGTCCTTCGCGTTACGCCGGGGGCATGGGACGGCGGATTCGTTAGCGATCCTTGCGTGCTAAGGGACGGAGACCGCTGGGCCATGTTCTTCTTCGGCTTCGACTACAAGAAGGCGCAGGAAGGCGTCGCCTACTCCGCCGACCTTCTGAATTGGACCAAACATCCCGATCCGATCATCGAGACCGGCCAGCCGGGAGAGCTGGACGCATCCTACGCCCACAAGCCTTCCGTCATCGCGCACGAAGGCGTGTTGTACCACTTCTATACGGCATGCCGCAAGCCTCAGAATGGCGACAGGACCTGCAACTTCTTCCCCGAATACCGAACGATCGCCGTGGCGACTTCGCGCGAGTTAAAGGAGGAGCAGCGTGGCGGCGATTAAAGCGACGGACTTGCGGACGGAGGGCATCCTTAACCCGTTCGGGCTGGACGCGGAGCGTCCCCGGTTAAGCTGGTCGTTCGGGCAGCCGGCCGGAGCCGGAAGCGGCCAAAGCGCTTACCGAATCGCCGTCGCGTCCAGCGAGGAGCGTCTAAAGCTCGGCGAACCGGATGTATGGGACAGCGGCATCGTGAGAAGCTGCGAGCATGTTTCCATCCCGTACGAAGGGGCGTCGCTGATGCCGAGGCGGAGGTATTACTGGCACGTAACGGCGTGGGACGGCCAAGGTCAACCGGCCGTCAGCAAGGCGGCATGGTGGGAGACGGGCCTATTGGCCGAAGCGAAATGGTCGGGGCGCTGGATCGGCGATGCCGCCGAAGCGGCGGACCGCGGACCGATGATCCAGCTCCGGAAGTCTTTCGAGGTGAAGAAGCCGGTTGCCCGCGCGCGCGTCTACGTTACCGGACTCGGACATTACGAGCTGCGCCTGAACGGGGCGAAGGTCGGCGACCGGCAGCTTGAGCCGGGGTGGACGAATTACGACAAGACGGTGCTGTACTCGGTTTACGACGTGACGCCCGGGCTCAGGCAGGGGGAGAACGCGGTGGGCGTTCTCCTCGGCAACGGCTTCTATCGCGTGGCCGGCGGACGCTACGCCAAGTTCAAGGGCAGCTTCGGCAACCCGAAATGTTTGGCGGAGCTGGTCATCGAATATGCCGACGGGACCGCGGAGACGATCGTCACCGACGGAACTTGGTCGCTAAGCGACAGCCCTCTTACCTTCTCATGTATTTACGGCGGCGAGGATTACGATGCCGGATTGGAGCGGACGGGCTGGGACGGTCCGGGCTTCGTGGAAGACAGGGATTGGAGACGCGCTTGCGAGCTGGAGCCCCCACCCGGCAAACTGACGGCGCAATCGTCTCCCCCGCTCGCGATTACCAAGCGCTTGCCCGCACGCGGCGTCTCGGAGCCGCGGAGGGGCGTGTACGTCTACGACTTGGGGCAAAATTTCTCGGGCTGGCCGTGCATTCGCGTCAGCGGCCCGAACGGAACGCGGGTCAAGCTGAAGCCCGCGGAGCTCTTGACGGAAGAGGGGTTGGCCAATCAGAAATATTCGGGATCGCCATACGAGCTGAATTACGTCTTGAAGGGGGAAGGCATCGAAGAATGGCATCCCCGGTTCACGTATTACGGCTTCCGGTACGTGCAAGTGGAGGGCGCGGCGCCCGCCGGCGAAGGCCTCGAGGAATCGGACCTTCCCGTGCTGCACGGTCTCGAAGGCCACATGATCGGTCCGGACGTCGAGGACGCCGGGGGCTTTCGGTGCTCGGATCCGCTGCTCAACCGGATTCACGAGATCATCAACTGGGCGATCCTCAGCAACATGAAGAGCGTCTTCACGGACTGTCCGCATCGCGAGAAGCTGGGCTGGTTGGAGCAGCTACATCTCATGGGGCCTTCCGTCATGTTCAACTACGAATGCGAAGCGCTGCTCGAGAAGATCATGCGCGACATGTCGGATGCCCAGCTTCCGAACGGCATGGTGCCGACGACGGCGCCGGAGTACGTCGTATTCGAGGAGCCTTGGCACATGTTTCGCGACGCGGCCGCTTGGGGGGGCTCCTATATTCTGCTCGCGTGGGAGATGCTTCGGCGTTACGGCAGCGTCGGAACGCTCGAGCGGCACTACGAGGGGATGGGCCGTTATGTCCGTTATTTGACCGAGGCATCGGACGGCTTCATTCTGCGCGGCGGGCTCGGCGACTGGTACGACATCGGACCGAAAGGCCCCGGCTTCGCTCAGAATACGTCCGTCGCGCTGGTCGAGACGGCCATCTTCTTCGGGCTGGCGAGAGCGCTCGGCGAAATCGCGCTGGTGCTCGGCAAAGCCGAGGACGCTTCCGCCCATTCGCGGCTATCCGAATCCATTCGAACGGCGTTTCATTCGGCGTTCTACGATACGGCTAACGCCATGTACGCCGAAGGGAGCGACACGGCCATCGCCATGCCGCTCGCGATCGGCCTTGCCCCCGAGGAACTGCGCGGCGTCCTCTTGGACCGCCTCGTCCGCAATATCGGGGAGCGGGGCTGGCAGACGACCGCCGGTGACGTCGGGCACCGCTACGTGCTGTCGGCGCTTGCAAGCGGAGGCCGGTCGGATGTCGTCGGCAAGATGGCGAGAAACCCGCATGCGCCCGGCTACGCTTATCAGGTCGCTCACGGCGCGACGTCGCTGACCGAAGCCTGGGACGGACCGACCGTCGGGAAATCGCAAAACCATTTCATGCTGGGCCACTTGGAGGAGTGGCTGTACGCCAGCCTTGCCGGCTTGGATTATCGTTATCGCCCGGAAGTCGGACGCTACCTCGTCAAGGCGAAGCCGACGGTCGTCCAAGGCGTCGAATGGGCGGAAGCGTGGCAGCAGCTTCGCTCCGGCAGGGCGAGCGTCCGCTGGGAGCTCGGCCCGTCTAACCAAATGACCGTCCGGGTCGATATTCCGGCGAACAGCGAAGGTCTGATCCGGATTCCCTCCTCTCCGGACACGCCGGTGCTCGCGAGCGGGCCGGACGTCGCATACGAGGGACGCGAAGACGGTCACGCGGTCTATCGTTCGGGCCCGGGCTCTTATTGCTTTACCTTTGCCGCGAATCATCGAACGACCGAGATGGAAAGAGAACGAATGTGATGAAATCGCGATTCGATCAAGGATTACCGGATTACGAGAATCGCGATACACAAGCAAGGCGGCGACAGCCCGCACGAATAACGAGGGGCAAATCCGGGAGGGAATTCGAATGAATGAGCCTGCAAGAATCTATCAATTTCAAACCTCCGGCAAAATCATCGCCGGACTTCACGCGATGCAAAATCTAGGGCCGGAACTTCGCGGCTTGGGCCGGATCAATAAGGCGCTGATCGTCGCATCGGACGCGATGCGAAGGCAAGGCGCAACGGACGAGCTGGCCGCGCGGCTGGCCGGAAGCGGCATCGCCTCCGAAACGATCGGCGGCGTCATGCGGGAGCCGACCGCGGACCACATCGAAGCGCTGGCCGACCGAATCGGGCAAGAGCCCTTCGACGTCTACATCGGAATCGGCGGCGGCAGCGTCCTGGACGCGACGAAGCTCCTGTCCGTCTTGCGTACGAACCGGCTGCGCGTGAGAGAGATGATCGGCACGGAGCGGATTCCCCATGCGGGAGTACCGACGGTGCTTATCCCGACGACGTCCGGCACGGGATCGGAAGTCACGCCGAACGCCATCGTGACGCTGGAGGAGGAAGCGTTGAAGCTGGGCATCGTCAGCAGCCGCTTATACGCGAGCTTGGTCGTGCTGGATCCCGCCTTGACACTGTCGCTTCCGCGGTCGATCACGGCGGAAACCGGCATGGACGCTTTCACGCACGCGTTGGAATCCTTTCTGTCCAACAAAGCGAACCCGATCAGCGACATGCTGGCCTTGGAGTCGATTCGTCTGCTCTCGGGAAGCATCGTGTCCGCGTTCCATGACGGACACGCCGTCGAAGACCGAAGCGCGATGCTTCTTGGTTCGATGTTCGGCGGAATGGCGCTCGCGGGCTCCGGCACGGCGGCCGTTCACGCGATGGCGTATCCGCTCGGCGGAAGGTTCCATATCCCTCACGGGGCGGCGAACGCGATGCTCCTTCCGCATGTCATGGCGTTCAATATGGACAGCGTTCGGGATAAGCTGAGGCGCGTCGCTTCCGCCATGGGCATCGTGACCGAAGCGGGCGCTTCCGCCGATGCGGCGGAGCTTGTCGTCGAACGGATCGCGGAGTGGACGAAAGAGCTGCAAATTCCGCAGAATCTAGCCGTCTACGGCGTGCGGTCCTCGGATGTTCCCGTACTCGCCGAAGCCGCTTTCCAAGTCAAGCGATTGATGGACAACAACCCGAAGCCGATGTCGATCCTTGACATCGAGGACGTTTACCGCAAACTGCTCCCTCGGATTGAATATGCTTGCAAGGAAGGTGATGCAAGCCTGTAACGGAGCCATTCGATTGGTTAACAACATGGAGGAAGTGTGAATCATGATACGCTTTATCGCTTTAAAGAGCTTAAACATTCCTATGTTGTAAAAAAATCGGCTTACGCCTGTTTGCACAGGTACGATAAGCCGATCTTCTTTATTTTGAGCTCAGAGTCTGTTCAAGGCTACGACATTTGCTTACCAGTCTTTACCCGATTCCGACTGGGATTTGATGTAGTTGGGAATGTCCACGGTCTCGGTGACGGTAAACGCCGCCTCAACCGACATCGCGTCCTTCAACACGTGCTGCCGGAACACGGAATACAGCGGAATATCCCAGTACTCGGTGTTCTGGTAGTTCTGTACGACAGCATTGGAACCCCAGTACACACCCGAGGTGTCGACGTTGGCCAGCCCTGGAATGTCGTCACCAAAGCTGTCCACGACTGCCGGCGTCTCCAGGACTCCCTTGATGGCATTGCGAGATAGCGCTACCTGTCCCTCCTCCGACACCAGCCATTTTACGATCTCGATGGCCTTCTCCTGATGGCGCGCCTGCGGCGGAATGAACGCCGCCATCGTGTTGGGCTGGTAAGTCGTTTCTGAACGATTCTTGAGCACTGGCACCGACGTGACACCGACATCGATACTCCTCAACCATTCATGGTAGATCTCTTCATCCTCATCCTTGATGAAGAGGTCGTCGCCAACGTATGCCGGCAGCTTCTGCAATGTGTCCACCGCCATCGCGACATGCCCGGGACGGCTCATGTCACCCTTGAGGAAATCGTTAACCGTGGTGAACCCGTTACGAGGAAGCCAGAGGAACCGATCGATGTTCTCTCCCAATTGGTTCCACTCCGGTGACGTGATGTCCACCTTCACGTCCGCAGGTGCTGGCTCCTCGCTGTCAGTCGGCTGGAACGGATACAGCCCGAGCTGGTTATACTGCAAGTAGTTGTCGGGATGCTGCATGAAACCCTTGTAGGCGTCAAGCCCGTCCTGGGTGGTCAGCTTCTTGGCCAGCTTGAAGATCTCGTCGTACGTCATGCCTGGCGTAGGATACTTTACGCCAAACTTATCGAAGATCTTCTTATTGTAGTAGAGTACATAGTCGTCGATAAAGAGCGGAACGCCGTAGATCCCGCCATCTGACCGCGACTTTACCATCTCCACTGCGGCCTGGTTGAGCGAGCCCAGGTCGATCCCGCTCTGCTCGATCATAGGAGTCATATCCTGGACCCAGCCGCGATGCTCGAAATCACGATCAATCCGGTTGTACGGGTTATCGATGATAATATCGGGTACGATCCCGGCCGCATCCAGATCCTCATAGCGGACCGGATAGTCCCAGGTGCCAACCTTGATTTTAAGTCCCGGGAACGCTTCCCGAAGCTTGTCGCCGATGATCTCGTTGAATACCACGTCGCCGCCGGTGTGGTCGTCCTCGTTCGTGCTATATTCGAACGGTTTGTAGTTGGCCGTGAAGATGTAGATCTCATCGTCATCGACGGAGTAGGGTGTGTTGTATCGGTTAGGAATGCTTATGCTGCCCGTGCCGTCCTCGGCCGCGGAGCTAAGGGGCGCAAAACTAACAGTCATAGCTAACATCAGCATTAGACTTAAACCTTTTTTGGACTTGGACATCTCAAATTCCCTCCCATTATAAAGTAATGTTTTCTCCTGCTTTCTCGCTCATTCTTAGCTTTTTAACTTCGACATATAGAAGCGTTTGGAGGATAATTGAAAAATATGATTTTTTTCTTTAATAGCCGGTGGCGGGAATAGAGCCTGTACTTAACCAGGGTCTATGCTCTACCTCTCAAGAAAGGCCGCTTCTTGCTCCTTTGCGAGGGGATTATAATCTTTTGGCTTCTCCGGTGCTTTCGTTGTCGTAGTTATGTCCAGGTGAATAAGCGAGACTACAGTTTGTCGAGCCCTTTTCACCTCCTTTCATACAAAGTTTACAATTCGATGTTTTTATTCTATATTATTGCAATATTTACATTACTACGATCTAACACCATTATGTATAGGGCAAAAGCGCTTTCATAGAGGTGAATGCGTTCATTCATTGCGCTAAACGGGTTTTCGGATAAAGTCGCGCATGTCATAGATAGAATTCAAGACAGACAGGAGAAAGGTATTGTCCCTGCTTCTGAATTTCTGAAGGAAATGCTTACGAGTTACAGCAATCTGCGGAATACGAACCGGAAGAAACGATTTTGTACAGTTTATATGTAGAGAAATTAACCGAGTTAAAACTTGATCCCTTCGAAGAGGAGAAGCTGAAAAAAGCGTTAGCGCAAACCCTAACGAAAAGCTGTAGACATTGAGCATGGAACGAGTGGATTCGAACAATTCGCGGAAATGCTGAGTAGGCTTCAAGCTGAAACGGGTTTGGCTCCAGTGGTGGTTCTGGAAGCAACAGGGCATTACCACCGTGCATTGGTTTCATATTTGGATCGAAGTGGCTACACCTATTACATGGTGAATCCGTTGCAATCCAAACGAGCGAAAAGGACACAGTTACGCAAAGTCAAAACAGATGCTCTGGATGACTGGCACCTGGCTGAGATGTACTACCGTGGCGACGTGAAGCGCACCGAACGTGGAATGAGACGTTTACGAGCTACAGCATTTGACAAGGCAGCACGAGTTCGTCACGGGAATCTTTGTGCAGGCGAAGCTGAACAGTAGAGCCTTACTGGAGCAAGTATTTCCGACATATGAGCAGGTATTCTACAATGTGTTTTCGGCAACGTCATTGACGGTACTGGCCCGTTGTTTAGAGGGAGATGCCGAAGATTGGAACGAAGTCATTCAGGGAAGTGCAGGGAGGTCCCATTCTAAACGATGGGCGAACATAAAAAAATACTGATTTCTCAAATGAATCTTTCTAATGTTGAAAGTAGGCCGGTATTTCATCAAATTCTGAATCGTTACACTTCAGAATTAATAATAAATTATTTCCACCAATGGTTAGCCATTGCTGAAGAAGGGGCAAGACTTACTGTCGCACCAAAATGGAAACAGATCAATGAAATGATTGGAATGAGCTTACCGTCGATAATCTTTAAATTAAATATTGATTTAGAAAATAGGATAGATACAGTTAAAGTCTATTATGAAAACAATGAAACGATCTACCAATTAATCTAATATGTACGAATAGTTCCATCAATACGAAGAATGAAATTCAAAAAATGAAGTCGCATATTCCGTCAGTGGTTGCGATGAAAATATTTGACAACCCAACACAAGAAAATTACTTCGTGAATATGTTGATAACTATGTAAACAGATTTTCATTTAAATAAGTCAAAAACAAAAACAACAAACCATCAGAGTGATGGTTTGTTGTTTTTGTTTTTTTACTATTCATTTAATAAAGAATGATGATCAAAGAACATGAGCCGATTACCGATTAGATAAGTATCTAACTTTGTTTCCATACAATTTCATTAAGCTAACGAGCAGGTATATGTATATTGACAGTACTTAATTAGGTATGACGCATATATTAGAGTAATGATTTGAATTGAGGAGGGTGTTATATGCAACCTCAAATACCTAAAGATCCTGTAGTTCCTGAAATAACTAAAGTACAGATAAACGAATTAACAGACATCGTTTTCTTATCTAAGGAAATATTACCTTGCGATGCTATTTTTGTTTTCGGAGGTACTCATCCGGGGCATTGGGAAGCCACGATTGACGCTTATAATAGAGGCTTGGGCAGAATGATTATTGTCACAGGAGGAGTCAGCCCTACAGGAATTAAGCATGAGAAGTAGGTAGATAAAACTGTACCCGAAGCGCATGTCATTGTTAATAAACTAACTGA
Organism: Bacillus sp. FSL K6-6540; assembly: GCF_038007545.1. Lineage (NCBI taxonomy): Bacteria > Bacillati > Bacillota > Bacilli > Caryophanales > Bacillaceae > Bacillus > Bacillus sp. FSL K6-6540. Next base: position 3,481,241 of record NZ_JBBOXH010000001.1, on the reverse strand, counting down.
GGCAGGTATTCCTTTAAACGTAATCGTGTATGAAGATCGCTCAAGGAACACTTTAGAGAATGTGTTATTTGCTAAAGAAGTATTTAACTTCGACGCTATCGAGTCACTTTTAATTGTATGCAAATCTCATGGTGCAGGCAGACAATATCGTACATTAGCGAAGCATTTGCCCCCAAAAACGAAGGGGATTTTTTCATGGCTAAAAAAGGTGTCGAGGGACAAGAACATGGTCCCAAAGAAAGTCGCTAATTTAGCGGCTTTTTTGCTTTATCGGTACAAGTTCTTGTCCCGAGTCGAGGACAAGAACTTGTACCGATTGCCGTAAAGGACAAGAACATGAGCCGAATCCCGATTAAGATAAGAAATTTCATTAAGCTAATGGGCAGGATAGTTCAATGAAACGTTTGAATTATGGGTACATACTTTTCCAAAAAATGGTGAAGTTATCCATGGTGATGAAAATTGAAGAAAATGAAACTAACTGTGTTCCTTCTGTTTACTGGAATAATTTGCTTAACACATGTATTAGCGGAAGCTAGTGACGGAACAAATTTAATAAAACTAACTGATAGTGAAGTTTCATCAATACAAGTAATTCGTTTAAAAGGAACAGACGATTCAAGGATTTTCAGAATGACAGATGGATATGACGAAAGGATTATTCGAAGGGTTATAAATTGGATTAATACTTCAAGTCCAAGCGAACAGGCAACCGAGTTAGAGGCTGATAAAGTTCCATTGCTTTTAAAAATAAACATGATCAACGGTGATCTAATATCTTTAGAACCAGCGTATAACTGTAAGGGTCGTCTTATCAAGACATGTACTCCCATTGATGGTGCAATTGTACTTACAAAGAACAAAAATAAAATCCGATTAACTTCGCAAGAGCTTTATGATTGGATCATTGAGCTGAATGTATGTATCCAGATAATAAACGAGTAATTCAAGAATATGAACGATATAAGAATGATAAATCAAGAATATTACTGGGAAGAATGGAAAATCATGAATTAGTCGGACTTATCGGAATTATTTATCAAACAGATTATGAAATTGAACTAAAACATATAGCAATAAAATCTAACAATAGAAGAAAAGGATTAGGAAAGAAATTAATAATGGAATTTATGGAAGAGAATCTTACAAGAAGAATGGAAGCCGAAACCGATAAGAATGCAGTGAACTTTTCGGTTTTAACATTACAAGTTTAGGAGAGAAGTATCCTGGAGTAGAACGTTTTAAATGCACATTGAATAAGGAGTGATTTTGAAAGTATATTCAGGAAGTCATGAACTTCACATAACAACATGTTCCCACTGCGGTTCCTACGGAACCTTGGTCTGCCCGAGGAATTTCGAAGAAGAGGATTCTGTCAAGATCATCTCTTTGAAGTCGCTATTATTGTAGTGGCTTTTTTTTATTTTTATGGTTACTTGATGATTATCAGGCACATAATTCGGGGGAGAATAACACGTAAATCTAAAGGACAAGAACATATAGTCCGATTATATTATTATTATTACTACCACGAACTAAAAGATGATGATTGAAATGAGGTGGCCACATTGCGGATCTACGCACACCAATAAATACGGAGTGAGTTCTGCATCGGGGACTCCCAGGTTCAGATGTATTGGCTGCGGTAAAACGTTTATCTCTCGTACAGCACAATTATTGTTTAATAAGCGAATGAAAGAATTGAAGAAGAATATATAGTAGTAGGGCTGTAGGAAGCATAGCAAAGTACCTGATTTATGTCTGTATGTTAGGCAAGTAGGATAAATTTATTGAATGCAATGTCATCATCTGTAAATAGATCTTATTGACTATATGAGCATCTAAATATAAATATATAGACCTATTTTATTATCACTGTTATAATTATGGAAATATTAGGTTGGGGGGAGTTATTTTGAAAGGACAAAAATCAAAAATTATAATCTCATTTCTATGTGGTGCTATATTTTTCTCAGGAATTTCTTATGGAGCTGAGAATTATTTAAAAGCTACTCCTGTAAAATATAACAAATTACAGATTAATGGTTCTGAAACAAAATTAGTAAATCCTATCGTAACTATTAATGGTCGCTTATATGGTCCTTTAAAGGAGTTAGGCCAGGAAGCTGGTTTTTCCGTTTCATCTGGAAGTACAATTCATTTAAATAGATTCGAAAAACTTCCAATTACTTTCACACGAGACAATGTATCAATTACATTAAACTCTCTTACAAAAATTGATAAAAGCGTCCAACTAAACGTTACAATAAAAAATAATCGTGATCAGAGTGTCAAAATAGATCTTTCTCAAATTAGTGCCGATGATAATGTTAAGGGTAGAAAGAGGTACACTACAAGTGCGTTATCTTCCTTCACACCAATAAATGATAACTGGAGCCTAACTTCAAAAGGATTTTTAGATAATCAAATTGATAGCAAAAGTGAAGTCACTGGCAATATGAAGATAGGTATTACGGAAGGGACAAAAAACGTATATTTTTACTTTGAATCACGCAGCATACCAGCCTCATTTCCCTTCTATGTTGATACAGAAGGGCTGTTATAATTCATCATTATTTTATAAAGTCTAAAGCAACACTAAGCGAAGGGACCAGATGAGACCTTTAGATATCAAACAAATAGAGGAAATCGGAAAACAAACAGCAGAGAACGCAACTCAAAAAGCCAAACATTCCAATTCCTTTGTTTCTTTTTCGAAGGACGGTAAAGTGATCCGGAAATACGCGGTGGACATATGACCGAGGTGAGCTATGATGGAGGATTTAAGGAACTGGACTACGCCGAAAAGTAGTCATCGATGACTATTAAGAATATGAATATGATAATAAAAAATGTCGAGGGACAAGAACATTGTTCCATTCAAAGTCGCTATTATAGCGACTTTTTTGTTTTAAGGTACCAAGTTCTTGTCCCCAGCTGAGGACCAGAACAAAATGATCAATCGCGGAGGAGGAAGGAAAACAATTGTACATTGACATAAAATAACCTTGATAAAAATCCTTTAATGACAAGGATTTTTTTGGATTTATGACACAAAGTTCCCCTTTTGATCGTCTACTGACACAAAACTACCCTTTTGGTTGGAAGTAATGAAACAAAGTCACCACTTTGGTTGGAGGTTACGACACAAAGTTCCACCTTTACATGGTGCAATGGAAATGTACACTGTTTACGCTCCATAACAAAAAGTTTATGTGTTTAAAACAAGTAGAAGAGGGCAAAATTGTTGTCAGGGGACAAGAACATGGTCCCATTGATAGTCGCTATTATAGCGGCTTTTTTGTTTTATCGGTACAAGTTCTTGTCCCGAGTCGAGGACAAGAACTTTAGCCGATTACCGATTAGATAAATATCTAACTATGTTTCCATGCAATTTCATTAAGCTAACGGGCAGGATAGTTTAATAAATTCACGAATACTCTACATATGGAATAATTTACGAAGTTCGTAGATAAGACGTTATCTGAAACCGTGCAAGAGCGATATAGTTCAATAAAGGAAGTGACTCATTTGAAGTATTCTGACTTGTTGAATTTAAAGGATATATATCTCGAGCAGATATTTGAGCCTGAAGAGAACACACTTAGATTACTCTTTAGTCGAAGTAGAACTAGTGAAACTCCTGAAACGATAACAATTGGAGAAAAAGAAATTGAAGATACCTATTCGATTGATGTAGATGAAACATTACCTTTTATACAAATGGATTTTGAATGGTATATTGGATATTCTGTTAGAAATGAAAGTTACACTTCATGGGATGATTACGAAGAGTTTGAAGGTAAAATCTTTAGAATTTATAGTAAATCCAGGTACCTAGACTTCATTAAAGTTGGAACATTTGCATCTGAAGATTACCCAGGCCCATTCAAGCACTATGGCATCTCATGTCTTAACCATGTCGTAGATGTTGCATCAGTTTCAGAACCAATTATAAAGGAAGTTCAAAGAACTAAATAAGATTATTGAATGTTTCTCAAGAAGGCACCGGCATCAGATAACAAAGTATTCACGCGGCGGTCCGGCTTTGGCCGTCCCTTGGTCCGCCCGAGGTATTTCGAGGAAGTGAATCAGGCGGACAACCCTGCGAACCTAACCACAGTCGCGGCCGGCAGCTAAAGCTGCCTTAAGGCTCTCGGGTTCGTGAATACGGGAACGTTATATGCAATTGGGGCAAATACGATTTTAGAAGGATGGTCAATGATGAGTAAATATACATACCCTGACTATAACAATTGTGCGGTTGTTACAATTGATACACAGAATGATTTTAGTTTGCCAGGGGCTGTTGCAGAAATTGCAGGTACTGTTTATGTACTGCCTCACATGAAGTTAATATTAGATGCATGCAGAAGTAGAGACATTCCGATATTCCATGTGATTCGATTATATAAGGAAGATGGATCGAATGTTGATATCTGCCGCAGAGAATTAATTGAAACAGGCGTTCGAATTGTAACACCAGGATCAACGGGAGCAGACTTAGTTGAAATGATTAGCCCGAAGAATTCAATTCAGTTAGACGACAAGGAGCTCCTTCAAGGAACAATACAATTGATCGCAGATAATGAATGGGTAATGTATAAACCAAGATGGGGCGCATTTTATCAAACGAACTTAGAAGCATTTTTGAGAGTGAAGAATATAGATACACTGATTTTTATTGGGTGCAATTTTCCGAACTGTCCAAGAACAAGTATATATCAAGCAAGTGAAAGAGACTTTAAGGTGGTTATGATCGAGGATGCAATATCAGGCGTTTATGATAAGGGAATTCATGAAATGAGAAATATAGGTGTTAAAGTAACTAGTACAGAGGAACTCATAAGAGAATTTGAAGCAGATCCGAAGAAGGCCCCAACAGCAAATAACAACATATTCACGCATCGCGCATACGCCCTTGGTCCGGCAGGAGTTAGAAGTGGGCTCGTGTCGGGGGACAAGAATATAGTCCCATAAGAAGTCGCAATTTTAGCGGCTTTTTTATTTTATCGGTACAAGTTCTTGTCCCGAGCCAAAGACAAGAACTTGTACCGATTCCCGAAGAGGACAAGAACATTAGCCGATTACCGATTAGACAGCCAGGGGTACGTGGGCATGAGTACTTAGGGCAAGCATTAATAAAACAATTAGTAGCTATGAAAGAAGAAAAAATGAGAAGATAAGGCAGTTGGAGTATCGTTCTATTAATCTTAATTACGCACCATGCAGGTAGCCCTTCCTGGATGTCGTGTACGTTCCACGACAGGGCCCGCAGCTGTGCGGCACTGGATGTTTTTATAGGGGGAATCAGTTTCGTCATTTGTCGTCTTCTATGTAGGAGATGATAAGATGAGATATAATGGAAGAAGCGAGCCAAATTCATCGGCTGAGAATTCTACTGTACTTCTTTCTGAAAAATCATGAATGATTGGATGAAACGCTAGAAGGAATCAGATACAAGCACAAATTGAAGGAAGGGACTGCTTAAACTTGGGATAGATTGCAAAACGATATGACAACGTTTCAGATGTTAGCCAAGAAGCTAATAAAGAGGAAGTGCTACAGTTCAGTAATACGGAGTTACTTCTAATAGAAGATGCATTGAACATCGCCCAAAGAGAGTCCGGTCAGTACATTAGCATAGGAAAAACACTGTACAAAAAGGTGCGCGGTCACTTAGAGTCCCAGGGCTATAGATTCAATGAAGACGGATCATATTACCACATTTCTCGAGGTTAACCCAATCTCCTAAAGGATAACACTTGTAAGTTGTTGGGAGTCGAATTGTAAGAGCAAATAAAAGTCAAGTGGCATATAAAAATTACTTATATGAACGCCCTGGCTTTGGAAATGATGCCCTATTGGTTTACCGAGTGAATGGAAACCCTAATACAGAAATAAGAAGTTGTGCAAATAGTTTTGTGAACGATAGTTCATCAAGTTTTGCTAATATATGTACGTTACACCGGGAAATATATTCTTATCCCTCTTAAAAGGAGTTGTTCATTTTGAAAATTGTCATAATGCTATTCGTTGTCTTCCTTATTATAGGAGCTTCTGAATTTCTTCCGAAAATTATTGGAGCAGACGGCGATTGGATTGCCTTGTACGTTTCAGCAGGGTTAATAGCCTATTTGTCTGGAGAGTTATATGAGGTGAAAAGAAAAATGAATCAGTAATATGAGAGGAAGGTTTATTTTGGCCAGCTGTCGGCCGCGACCTGTGTGCTTGTTGGAGGTATTAACACTAAACAAATCACCGAGGGAGAAGAACTCAATTGAAAATAAGATTGCAGCTAACCGAGTTTGTATTTTCATTATCATTCACTATGGCTATTATCGGGAGTTTTTTTGCTTTTCGAGCTAATATTCTCGGTACATCAATTTCTCTTTTTTTTATAATAGCTGCTATTATTTATCCTATTGTCGAAGTAACCATTTCCAACAAAAAATACGGACACGGTATATGGTACAATCGGTTGTTTAATACGTTTGAATTTCATATTGGATCCCTCACGGATTGGAATATGATTGCCATAAGAGCGGCAAAAATTCGACGACTAGCTTTGAAAAAGGGGGTTAGTGTAATATTTTATACTGATCATTACAAGGAAGAACGGCTTCATGAACTGGCAAAAAATATGAATATTCCAATAGAGATTCGACGGGCAAATCCGTTGCAATGGTTGGCTTATAAATGTACAAGTATTGGTGCTACTTTCTACAAGAAAGAGGCATGGAAACGTAAAAAGTATCCTTTAGTCCGCTGTGTCATGGAGCCTGGACGATAGTATCAATATTTTCGTACCAAAAGAAAAGCAAAATCGTCCGGGTAGCCCATATTTATATTGGCTTTGCCCGAAAAAAATAACAATGATTGGAATTAAGTGTTACAAATAATATAGGGGAGGTGGAAAGTGAATTTATTATTTTGGATTACTATTGCTTTCATCATCATCGGATTTGTTATTCTTGCTTTTATAAGAAGAAATGTGAAAAGTAAGAAAATTACATCCACCAAAGCTATAATTTGGTTTATAGTGGGGACCACAGTTTGGGGGATAACTAGTATCTTTCTTGTTGTGAGGTTGTTTGTGTAATTTAGTGAGTTATGACAACGGTTTTAGAGAGAAGAAATGTACTTAAACTATCAGGTCCGTTAGTTGAATATCGGACATATGTACAAAATACGAGTTTTGTGTAACAGATGTTGAGAAAAGAATCGCCACAGCTGATTTTCATTTAGATTCGTATGAATCTGAAGTTTTTGCTTTCTATCATGTTAAGCCGTTATAATCCTTTTTTCTTGCGCATCTTCTATTTATCGAACTTTAACTTTCCAATTGGATTCTTTGATTCTAGATTCATTCGTTTGAATTACAATTTATCTAATCTAAGGCATTAATTAAAATGTCGTTTAATATCGTCATTAATCGATCACTTGTTCAAGTTTGTTCATGTGCCATTATAAATCATCATAATCATCGAATTTTGGTTGTTTCATTATTATTACGATTTCGCTTCACATTTTAGCGGAATTTCGCTACTGAGATATTTTTAATCTTTCGTTGGTTCTTAATCGATTTAATTTTTATTAATGCTCAATCTTATGAACTATTTAGTGCTTGCTTGTTATCATCCATTATCCTAATTTTTTATTAACCCTCCCCTCTCTACAACTTAATAATTTACCATTATATGTTATTTTATCCGCCTTGAAATATAAAAAAACCGGCCATATTCGGTCGGTTTTTCTCCCGCATGATCGGGACAATGCACGATTCACATAACATTGGAATATATTGTGCTGTTCGGCTCATATACTCATCATGATTAGCCCGTCTCTTCAAAGTCAGGGACAACGTGTAAGTCAACCACGCTTATCAAACCCATGCACCTGTGCAGTCCCCTCCTGTTTTTACTTCAGATTCGCAGACCACTTCTCGGCACGAGCCTGCAGATCATCCAGAAACTTCTGAATATCCGGAGCATTACCGGACGCTGCCTGGCTGATAAATCCATTAATGGCTGGAGCGATATCGCTCATGTAGAACGGATTGGCTTCATCCATGAGCTCCGAGTGGCCAACATCAGCGATTTCGAGTGCTTTTTTCACAAACTTATCCTCCGGAGTTACGAAATCAGCGTTTTTAAGTGTCGGGGTACTGGAGAAGTTCTCATACATGTATTTTTGCGTCATGTAGCTGGTCAAGAACTTTAATACTTCCCATGATGCATCCACATCTTTGGCATTCTTTGCCATGATGAACGGGTCAACCGCCACCCAGCCTTCGCCTTTAGGACCCATGTTCAGCACAGGTTCAAAACGGTCCAGCAACTCCTTGTTCTGCTTCGACCGGTATTCACTCATCGTGGAGCCGCCGGTGGAATCCAGCGCGATGGCAATATTGTTTTTCTCGAGCCCAAAATTCTCGGCACCCTGGGCATTCACGAACCCGGCCGGTGGCAGCTGTGCGGCTTCCTTCAGCCATTCCAGCACTTTGACCATTTCCGGAGAATTCAGGTGCCACTTGATGTTCTTGATATCCTTCAGTGATCCTTCCGCTCCTTTGGCGCCATATGCAAGGGTTAATGCAACAAAGGTAGATCCGTTTAAAGAGTTGCCGCTCCAATACAAACCGAAATTGTCTTCACCGGTTTTCGGGTTTTTGCCGGTCATCTGCTTGGCTTTCTCCAGAATTTCGTCCGGTCCCGGTTGTGCCGAGAGTGTTTCAACGCCCCAGTCTTCAAACAGCTTCTTATCATAAATCGTCATCCGGCGGCCAAGAACGGCAGGAATTCCAAATTGTTTACTTCCGTCCGGCGACTTGGTGCTGTAGGAATTATTCATAATGCCTTCCAGATAGATGCTTGGGTCAAACGAAGTATCTTTTGCAATCAAGTCGTCCAGGTCACGCAGCAGCCCTTCTTGGTACCATTGCGATGCAAAGGCTCCCCCGGTATACAAGACATCCGCATCGCCGGAGAGCAGCATGGCCGTTTGTTTGGCTTTTACGTTCTCCCAAGGGATTTGATAAACCTCCAGTTTGATGTTCGGATACATTTTTTTGAACGTTTTATCCAAATATTCGTTGAGTCCGATGGTCGGGTTGCCTGTCAGCGCATCGATCCCGTTATCCAGCTGCCAGCCTGCCAGCGCAACGCGAACCGTTCCTTCCATATCCGATACTTTTTCAATGGTAACGCCGCCTGTCACATCTTTACCTGAACTGCCTGAACAAGCGGCCAATGTAAACACCAGCACGAATGACAGGATCAGCAGCACAGCTTTTTTCATCATGTCAACACCCCCGCATAATTTTAGCTTTACTATCTGAATTACTGCTTGATACCGGAGAGCGCAATGCTTTCGATAATATAGCGCTGCAGGAACATATAGACGACGATAACCGGAATGAGGCTCGTGGTTGTGGCCGCCATAATAATGGATGGCTGTTGGTTAATACCGTTGTTGTACGTAAACATGGCTAAACCGATCTGGATCGTGTACTTGGCAGCCGATTTCAAGATCAGCAGCGGCCACAGCATATCATTCCATACGCCCAAGAACAGCAGAATGACCATGGTAGCGATAATAGGCGTACACAGCGGCAGATAAACCCGGCTGAATACCGTAATTTCCTTAGCTCCATCCAGTACGGCCGCTTCCCTTAAACTGCTGGGCAATTGATCAAAGAACGCTTTGGCCAAAAAAGTACCGAACGCATAGTTCATGGCCGGCAAATAAAATGCCAGATAATTGTCGACCAACCCGAGTTTACTGAACAAAAGATACTGCGGAATCATGGTCATTTCGAACGGAATCATCATCGTGCTTAGCGCCAGCAGCAGTACGAAATTAGCTCCTTTGAAGCGAAGCTTGGATAAGGCATAACCGGATAATAGTGCGGACAACGAGCTGATGATAATGACCCCTGCGCTGACAAGCGTGGAATTGCCGATATATCGGAACATATTGATGTTGGTGAAAGCGGCTTCATAGGTTCGGATTGAAGGCTCCTCCGGCCATATTTTCGGCGGGAATGAAATATTTAACCGTGCGGCCCAATCGAAGCTTGTTACCAGCATCCATAAGAATGGCACAATCATAATGAATGAACCTACCAATAGGACCAGCGTTAGCATCAATTGTGGAAGCGTGATTCGTTTGCGGCGCACCGGCTCCTTGGGCAAGGCTGAACTGCTCATAGTTACCCTCCTGTCTTCTGGAATAAAGTTCCCCTACGGATCCAAAAATGGATAATGGGATTAATCCAAGCTGTCTTTACGTCGGTTGAGCAGCATGAGGAACACGGTTAAGATGAGTATGATGACGAATAACAGATAGGATACGGCCGTAGCCAGCCCCATCTGCGAAGAGAGGAATGCATTTCGGTAAATATACAGCACCACGGTCATCAAGCTTCCCCCAGGATTACCTGCGGTTCCGCCGATTAACCATACATCGGTAAACCGCTTCATTCCGCCGATGGTTCCCATGATGAGCATGAACACAAAGATCGGACGCAAGTATGGAATCGTTATATACCACCATTTCCGGTACGTGCCTGCACCGTCGACCTCGGCAGCCTCATAGAGATCCCGCGGGACGCTTTGCAAACCGGCCAGAAAAATAATGGTGTTATACCCTAGTGCACCCCACAAGCTCATCAGCACGATACTGTAACGCGCGACTTCCGGGTTCGTGAACCAGCCGACCGGATCGATGCCGAACAATCCAATCACGAAGTTGATCAGCCCTTCCTTGGAGGGGAAAAACAAGAAGGAGAACAACAAGCTTGTAGCAACGCCAGACACGACGTTGGGCAGAAAATAGACCGCTTTGAAAAAGTTGCGTCCCAGATGCCATTTCAGATTATTAATCAGGCTCGCCAGAACAAACGAAAGCGCGATCCCTAGCAATACGGACCATATCCCCATGACGAACGTATTTGTAAGCGCTTGCCAAAATAAGGAATCCTCTAACGCGTAACGATAGTTGCTCAGGCCCACCCAGTTTCCGGATAAATTGAGCCCGGATGTCTGATGAAAACTCATAAACAGTGCGGCAAACATGGGATAAATGGCAAATACGATGACGCCGATAATCAGAGGGGCGCTGAATAGATAGCCCATCCAGTCATTGCGCGTAAATCTGAACTTTCGTTTTGCCCATTTTCCATGTTCCGCAGTCCATTTCCCTTCTGGGGTGGATGACAAACCGATCCTCCTCCTTTCGTTAGTAACCGGATCCATTCCGGCAATCGGACAAGACGTTCATGTCCATTCTGTACATGGTTATGTGGATGAATCCGGATTATGTGTTATTCTTTTTTTCACAGACGTGAATGAAAGAATAACACCTTAAAGCGATTCTTTATCGGCAGTGTATGCAGCAGCCCGCTTCCGGGTGTATGCCTAGGTTGAACCCCATATCGATACGCATAAAAAAAAGCACAGCCTATTGGAGGCTGTGCTTTATATATTCAAAGGGCTTAAACTTCGATAATGATGGGCAGAATCATCGGCCTTCTCTTGGTCTCACTGTATATGAATTTGCCGACATGATCCTTCAAGGTTTGCTTGATCAGATTCCATTGGGTGGATCCGGTTTCAGTCAAATCCTTCATTGAAGACGAGACGATATCGTGGATCTGACCCATGAATTCCTCCGAATCTTTTACGAAGATAAACCCCCTGGATATAAGCTCGGGCTTGGCCACCATCTGCTTTTCCGTTTTGCTGAGCGTGGTGACGATAATGAGCATCCCGTCGGAGGACAGCTGCCTCCGGTCCCGCAAGACGATATTGCCTACGTTGCCGATTATCAATCCGTCCACCAGGCTGTTGCCTGAAGGGATTTTGGGACCTAACGATGCCATGCCCTGCTGGATTTGTACCGTATCGCCATTCTGAACGATAAACACGTTCTCATTTGGGATTCCCACGGACTCGGCCAGCTGACGATGCTGATAGAGCATTCGGAATTCACCGTGAACGGGGAGCAAATAGTCCGGTTTCATTAAGGTGAGCATCAACTTCAATTCTTCTTGGCTGCCATGTCCGGATACATGCATCCCAGAAGTCGCACCCGATCCATAGATGACTTGGGCTCCCAGCACATATAAATTATCGATGACATGAGCCAGATTCCGCTCATTACCCGGTATCGCCCCTGCAGCAATAATGACGGTATCGCCCGGCAGAATCTCGATATGGGGATGCTTGGAGTTGGCTAGCCGTGATAAGGCTGCCATAGGCTCTCCTTGGCTTCCCGTGCATAACACGGCGATTTGGTCCGGCGGATAACGCTCGCTGTCTCCAGCATCGATCAGCAAATCATCGGGCATGTTGAGATACCCGTGCTCCTTGGCCACCGCAACGACATTAACCATGCTCCGGCCGAGCAGAATCAATTTCCGTTCCGTCTCTACCGCGGCATCGATGATCTGCTGAACACGGTTGACGTTCGAAGCAAATGTGGAGATGAATACCTGCTGTTTGGCCTGGGCGAAAGCCTCCAGGATATGACCGCCAACCAGGCGTTCCGAAGGGGTAAACCCGGGTCTTTCGGCGTTTGTGCTTTCCGATAGCAGCACCTTCACGCCCTGCTTGCCGATTTCTGCCATTCGGTGCAGATCGGGATAAGGTCCCTTCACGGGAGACATGTCGAATTTAAAATCTCCCGTGTGGACGACATTGCCTTCCGGAGTTTGAAAAACGATGCCCACGCAATCCGGGATGCTGTGACTGGTCGAAAAAAAAGAGGCATGGATGGCACCCGCTTGAATGGTGGAATTCGCGTCGATCGTGTGAAGCTCGGAATTACGCAGAATTCGATGCTCTTTCAGCTTGATTTTAATCAGCTCAATCGTAAGCTTCGTCCCATACACAGGGATCGGCAGCTGCCTCAGTAAATAGGGAATTCCACCAATATGGTCTTCATGTCCATGAGTGACGACAAGGGCTCTGACTTTATCCGCGTTGTCCAGCAAATAGGTGAAGTCGGGGACAATCAAGTCGATGCCGGGCAGGTTTTCGTCAGGAAATTTCGAGCCGCAATCAATCACCACAATATCTTGATCGTACTGTATGAAGTACATGTTTTTGCCAATTTCATTCACCCCGCCAAGCGCGGCGACCAGCAATTTTTGTTCAGCTATATTCATGGCTAGGTTGCCTCCTTGTCTCTACTCGCCTAGGTCCATATCTTTCAATGCATGATGTTCCTTCTATATTATTGAAGTTCTCGCAAAACTTATGCACCGCGGGAAACAATGGATGCGCCAGTCGTAATGCAGAGTAACGACAGAAAACCCGCCAATCTCAAACGGTATGCCATTTGTCTTTAGTCCTTTCTGTTGCAGCCAGATAGGAATTCAGACCTCAGGCTTCTTTAAAAGTTGAAAAATGAAAAAGACTGCCGGATAATCGGCAGTCTTCTGAATATAGCGCAAGTCGCGTCTTACGAATGTTTCCCCTGTTGTTTAGGAGCTTTAACCGGCTTATCGTTAACGCTGACAAAGATCGGATTAGAATAAAACCACAGGTCGCTGTAATTCCGTTTATTAATTTCCGCAAAGCGCTGCTCGTTGTCTTCGATGTCCGTTTTCGGATCCATGAGCGGATCGCCATGTCGGGTTTCTCCGTCAACATTCACGCCAAGGTTCGTCCCTCTTAACCGGAAATATTGGTCCTTCGTTGCTTTCGTCCGATAAGTGATCACGTTGTATCCATCCCGATCGGTTGTCCAATCCTTGCTCGTAAACCGTTTCACCACTTTGGTCGAATCGTTGGTGCTCTTGCTGTATGCCGCCGTACCTGGTTGTGCTTTACCGGTGACATCACCCGAGATCAAATCGACATGATCCACGGCTACGGAGTCGCCGTTGTTATTTTGTTTCGGACTTTTGAATCGGATCGTAATTTCGATAGGATTCCCTTGTTTCACTTGAAGTTTACTCCCCATCTCGGCCTGCTTATTCCCATGGCGAACGCGAAAATCCAACGCGTTGATTAAATCGCCGTGCACGGAGAACGATTGGCCTGAACGCATGCCGTTCAGCACGCTTTGCATATCCTTTCCGTTCACCCATGTGTAATTCTTGGCGTATTGTCCCGGCCAATAACCGCTGGAGTATAAACGATTGTCACTAATCTCAAAATGAGAATCCGAGTTCGCAAAGTTCCAGAATTCGCGTCCTTCGCCGAGCAGCGCATCCCATACGCCGCCAACTTTGGCAATCATGTAATCAGCGCCGCCATAGGTTCTGTTTTCCGGCGTAGTTAAATTTAGCCCGCCACGATCCGGTTCCATCTGATTCCCGGGCATTCCTTCCAACCCGAATACAACATTCGGCGCGATGTTGTTGAAATCCCGTATGTCAGCGATCGTATAGACGGTTTTTCTGGAAGGATGGTTGAGCAATGCATAACTGCTGTTGGCGTAGTTTTTTTGGAGCCAGGCCAGTGCCGTTCGAGCATCTTCGGACGTCGTATAGGCCCGGTTGTCTGTTTTTTTCCAATCGGCGACTTCTTTGGGATCAAACATCGCTTCATCTCGATCCGTGAATAGATACTCGAACTGACGGGCTGCCCTAAGGCTCGCCTCTGAACCGAATGAGCCTGCTATAATGCCGACTCCCACATGTTCGTATGTAGGCATGTCCCATTCAAAACCCGAATAGATAATGTTATTCTTGTATTTCCCTGCTGCCTGGAGCTGCTGGATCTTAGGGATCTGATACAGCGCCATTCCTTGGGAGAACGGAACAGGTCCGCCGGCAAGAGGATTTCCCTCATCATCCCGTTTCGAAAATCTAAGATGGTCCGAAACGGCGATCCAATCCAAACCGTACTTTTCGAACCCGTTGTCCAACAATTCCTGTAAGGATTGACTGGCATCATCGGACTGATACGTATGCGCGTGATACTCCCCAGTCATCCATTTGCCGTTGCTTTCCGGCTTAAACTTAGACCCATCCGACTTCGCATGAACAATCATGCCTTGCGAAAGGATGGACAAGCTGAGCGCCAAAACCATGATGGTTTTCTTCTTTAGCTGCATTTCATGGCACCTCCGAGTTGATATCAATCGTAAAAACTACTTAAGTGTAAGCCTTCTTGATTAAGAGAATGTTATGAGAAATCGATACATTTGTAAGAATAGTCCTCGTTATTCTTATGTCCAATCGAATAAATAAGCTCGCGACTTTGTAACTTGAAATAAGCAAGGTCATCATCCATTTAGGTTACATATATTATATTATGTAAACAATTAATTAACAGAATGACTACAACTTGCATTCGTTGTAGTCATTTCGATGAGCTTCTTCTAAGATTACATTTCTTTGGATAAAGTTCGACGTACCAACTTTACCTGTCCATTCACCCCCGAAGGCAAAGCGTTCTTGCCATACAAGTTCTCCAGTGTATTGGCTGCACGGATGGCAAGTTGATGGATCCCCTGTTCCACATACGGCGTTATGTTCCAATGATACGGCGGCCACAGCCGGATGCCAGCATTAGTATCATTCACATATAGGCAAGCCGTCTCCCTAATATCTTCGGCTTCCAACCACAACTCCTCGTTCGGAGCTAAGCTGACCTCCGTCAGGTCTAGCTGCTGAGAGTAATCACCCGCTCCCGCATAATAAGGATAGCCGGCAGAAACCCAAGAACCAAACATATGTTCCGAACACGTATTTAACCTTACCCCATCTTCAATTTCAAACGGCCCAATCAAATAGGCTGGGAATGAAATCGCCGGCATTGGCTCCAGCAAGGAAACCGTCAAAATCTCGAGCTCGTTCTCGCCGGCCACCAAATAGTCCGTGATATCCAGCGAGGCATAGTTTGATTCCTGCCAATCGGATGGCTTCAGCGCATTCTGCCTAACGCCATTCACGAAGATTTCAACATTGCGCCTGCGCTGCAGGAAGCCGATATGGGCCGGTATTATCTGCTTCACATCGTCCAGAATCAACTCAAGCCTCGGCAATGGATGAACATCTGGTGGATGCGAATGATCTCGGCCATTCGGTGAATGCAATTGTTCGATTAATGCCTGCGTAATGGTAAACGTTGTACGGTACGTGTTCACTTGCCC
This sequence comes from Bacillus sp. FSL K6-6540, assembly GCF_038007545.1. Lineage (NCBI taxonomy): Bacteria > Bacillati > Bacillota > Bacilli > Caryophanales > Bacillaceae > Bacillus > Bacillus sp. FSL K6-6540. The sequence continues at coordinate 3,465,131 of NZ_JBBOXH010000001.1, read as the reverse complement.
AGGCATCGTGGCGTTCATCCTGGAGTTTCGGTCATTCAGCGTGACCTGCCACTGGTCCAGTAATAAAACGTTGGGTTCAAGAGACTGAAAACGCCACTTATCTTCGAGAACGATAATATCCTCGGTTTTTTGCACCTTGCCGAACGTTTGTTCTATTTCGTTAATTGAGCACTCCTCAGGTCCAACCGATAGAACTCGCAGTTCTCCAGGTGCATAGGTAAGAACGGAATCGCCTACTAACCGGCGAATGTTCCCGCTTTCCAAGTCCCACTCTTCCATAAGGTTCCCGGTTTCTCCTGCATCAAGCTTCATGGAAACGTCATGCTCCGTCCAGTTCATAAACCATACAAATACACGGTTACCGAACACACGTTCTACATAGATCAAATCCTCATATTGTCCTTCAAACAGCTTCCATCGTAAGGCAGCAGATTTCTTTAATAACCCGCTTACCGTTTCACACAAGGGCTCGAACAGATCTGGAGCCTGCTCCTTTATACGGCCTCCGGACATCTCTGGATCGGCAAGTATCCGCTTTTCTCCGGAATCGAGATGATCCTCGATCAATGTATCTTCGTGGTCCTTGTCCTCCAACGAATAAAATAAAGCATACCCTTTGCCAACGGGGCGTAAAGCCCCATGCTGAGGATTCGGGCTAAAAAGCTCATGCATTTGCTTTGCCAGCTCCGGGTCCTGGCGCACGGTCTCGCTATGCCGCGGAATTGCCCCTACGGCAACCAGCGTTCCGCCTTGCTTTACATAGGCAACCAGAAGAACGGCGATGTCTCTCGACATGACTTCCACCTCGGGCATAACCAAAACCGAATATACGTTCCCGTCACCACTGAATCGTACCCCTTCTCCATCAACAAGGGCAGCATTACGAAGCTGACATTCATCAACATAGTCATAATCAATGGAATGGCGCAGCATGCGATCCGACAAAAGCGAGAACAAGGTATCGGATGAAGGAAACCGGTTAGATTGTCCCGATGCGAACATATTTTCGTACACCGATTGAATAGGCGATAATAGAAGAACCTCCGGGGTTCGTTTTCCGCTTGCGCCGAGCAGACTCAATCGACCGAGATAGTCGGCAAAAGCACGATAATGCGGCCAATGCGGCGCATGTTTGAATTCCGTGGGAGGAAAATCGGTTTTCCGATACCCTGCAAACGAATAATAGAACGCATGCGGGATAAACAGATTAACGCCGAGGAAAGCCATGAAATTGGCATCGAGCCGCCTTTGACGCATGGAATAGCCGTGACCGCTGGCACCAAAGGCCTCGCAGATCACGCGTTCTTTATTATCCAGCCCGGCTACGGAAGCCGCCGTCTTCACGGACACGATCCGGTGCGGATTCTCCTTCGTGCCGATGCCGGGCGTCAAATAATCCACGCCTGCATAGTGGAACTGCTGCAGGACGCGCGTCTGGTTGCCTTGCGACCTGGCTTGCCCCCAGACCGGCTCCTCCAGCGTATGACCGATGTACAGCAGTTCATGCCCTTCGCACCATGAGGAAACCGCTTGATGATACCCCTCCACATACCAGCGCGTAATCGTATCATAATATTGCTGTTTCGTTGCACGGCTGCCGTCTGCCATGTTATATAGCAAAGCTCCTAATCGCGGGATGAGATCATACCCGTTCTCTTGCCGGTACCGCTCACCCATTCCTTCAGACCAAGCAAAGACCATACCAGGCAGGGTAGCGCCTACATCGTGAACAGCCGTCCGGATCGCTTCCACCCCGAAGAAACCGTCGTGGATCATGAGCCCCGGCTCGTCGGTAAAAACGCCTTGTATCGTCGTTCCGAAATATTTCTGCAAGGACAGAAACGGTTCATAGGACATCCGGATGAACGCCTGGACCGCCTCCGGATTCAACGTATCCAAGTAGTACCCATTGGCAAACGTGATGCCTTCCGCAATTTCGCAGGACCAGCAGGCCAGCACGACATAAGAGTCTTCCGCATTCGGAGGCGTCCAATCCCGTCCCCATTCATGCGTGAGGTCCTCGGATTCTTCATGGAGCAGCCATTCCCCGTCAGACTCGACGGCACGATAGGCCAGAATGGCAATCAGCTCATTATTCTCATAGCGTGCAAAATCCAGCTTCAAGCTCTCTTGCCCGGAACCGCCGTAACATCTCTTTTCCTCCACTCTTAAGTAACGCATGCGAAATTCAGGATGCTGTCGCGTCAGCTTTCCGCCCACCGTCCCGCTTGGCCAATTATCCTCATCGTACAGCCAGACGACCATATTGCGTTTTTGGCATTCCACGGTGCAGAATTCCAAAGCTTCCATAAAAGCCTGCGAGAGGTATGAGGCTTGCATTCCATGACGCGCATGCAGAACAACCCCTCCGACGCCCGCTTCAAACATCGATTGAATCTGGCTTTCCAGCTCCGCTTCCTTGAGCTCGTGATTCAGAAACCAGAAAGGCTGCGGGCGGTACGTTGCGTCCGGATTCTGGAATTGCTGCTTCAACCGCATGAGATCCATTTCGATTTCTTCCTTAACATGAAGGCTGTTCACCTACATCACCTGTCTTTGTTCGAATTTGAACTGGATTCTGACATGAGTAATCGAATGAAGAATCCCCCGACGACGGAGCGATTCTGGAAGTTCATTTGCTTGCCGCTGATGGTGTCATACCAATCGGTCACCGGGACTCGAGCGGAGGTTTCATTCATGAAATCCCATAGGGGCGCGATCATGGACTCAAACCCGGCCTGCGTGGTACTCATGGCTGCACACCATACCAGCCAATCGGATTTCGTATACGTATCGCGGCTGTCCAGGGGAAGGCCGTAACGGTTCTGTAGATGCTGGTAATACTCCAGTTCCCGCTCCGCCACTGCTGTTGGAAACAGGTTGAACTCCAGCAGCCGATCCCACACCAGATTGTATTTCATGCTCCAGGAATCGCCGGCGCTGTCGAACGTAAGCTTGTAATGGTCACCGGCATCGGCCATGGACATCCATTCATTCGCCATGTTCCGTGCAGCTTCGTGATAAGCTTCCCCTTCCGGGAGGCCGAGCCGATCGCACATGTAGGAGTATGCGGCAATGCCCAAGATCGCCTTGATGGACAGATTAGCATTATGCGCCAAATGTCCGGCGAAGTCATCCGTGCACAGCTGATTGTCCGGATCGAGTCCATTCTTCAGCAAATACCCAGCCCATGCGGTAAGGGGCTCCCAGTGCTCCCTGGCAAACTCCGCATTTCCTTCATACTTGCATACCGCAGCCGCCATCAGGAGCATATTACCGCATTCCTCAATCGGCATCTGGTATTCCAGCTTGTTCTCGCCATACACTTGACCGTTGGCTTTCGGGTACGTGCCCACGTCATGGGGCGCAAAATCGAACGTCCATTCATCGCTCATCGCATACTTAAAAATCGGACGCATCATGCCCTTGATCAGTTCAGGGTTATATCTCAGGAACAATGGAATCGACGGGTAGCTGACATCGACCGTGGCAATGCACCCGTTGCTGAAATTCTCTTTGGAGAAAAACAACACTCGGCCCGCTTCGTCGGCAACCAGTTTATGCGCGGCAATCGCCTGCCGATAGGTCAGCGCCAAAATATCCCGGTACCGATTGCCCCCTGCGGCTTGGCTCTCGGTCATGAGCTCGCGGTTAAATATCTCGCATCGCTCCATGATCGTTTCATACTGATCGGCTGCCGCTAACAGCATGTCATGAAAGGTCCATCCATTTACCTTCCAATAAGCATCCAGCGGCTTGAGGAAATATTCGATCGCATGAATATCGTCATACGCAAGCATCAGATATTCGGATACCCATTCATCCCGAACAGCACCCAAATCGATTTCGGCAGCCATGACGGGAACGTGATCGGAGACGGGGCGCGGCTTCTTCGAATCATCTTGGACAGGTAATTGACCAGTCCTCACATACGACTCCCGAGTTGTGACCGAATGAATTACCGTCTGTATCCGCGATGAACGCGGCACCGCCAGCACCATATACCCCCAGTCGATTCGGGTGTCATCACCGGCAAGCTGCAGGATCGGCTGTTCGACAGTACCCATCGACATCGCATTCAATCGTCCGTCGATCACGCGGTGCTCCCAGGTCACCTTCTGATCCGGCGTATTGACGCACCATTCGCCCGTTACATCGAAGTAAATCTTAACGTCATGCGGTTGCTCATCCAACGAACGAACGTGAAAGGTTAGATAGGTGACGGGCCGGGATAACAGATCGAGATCGTCCAGCAAGAGCGGGGTGGTAAACTGAACTTGAAGTTCAATGCCTTCCCCTTGAAACGTATACCGGGTCGTTACGGGCTCAACCGTCAGATCGGTTTGCTCAAGCGCTTCAGGCTCAAGTCGTTCTGACGGCTCCTCCGTGTGGGTGATAACTTTTCCCATGAATCGTCGTGGCGCGCCATCAATGACGGCTACTCCCGTCATGCCCTGAATCTTGTTCGTCCAATGCCGGGTATGGTCGTCATATAGACGGTCCGCTGCGGACCATACGCTGAAATAAGGATCTACAGTTACCAGCGGCACGGATGGGGGTCTGAAATTCGTTGTCATCTATCGTCAACTCCTTCATGTCTTCTTTATTCTTCAGGCTGCCTGGATCTCCTTGCGATTTGGAAATATTGATTCAATAAACAGCGAAGGCTTCGCCCCCTTGGATGACAAGGTCATGCGAAGCCTTCCTAATTAACGGGCTCCCCTGATCATGGATATGATTAGTTCGGCATTTGAACGGTCACAACGTCTTTACCCTTCAGATTTTCGTTCGTGAACTGCATCGCCTTATCGTATCCGGTCTTTCGGAGCTGATCCCGCAGTTCGTTGATAATGTTCATGGCGGCTTCATCCGATTTGGCAAAAACCGCTTCCTTCCAGGCATCGCCCATCCGATCCATCGAAGGCTTCAGCATTTCCCATTCCGGCGCTTTGGTGATGACATCGCCGGGGTTGTACGCCGTAATGACCTGAATACCGTTCGGACGGAGGATTTTGCGAGCATTCTCCATCGCGTCCAGCCTTTCTTGTTCCGCCCAGATGTCTCCTCCCGCAGCGGAATTGATGCGGTCAAGTCCTGTCAGCGATTCCAGACCGATGCTGATGCCTTCGTTCTTGCGCAGCTTCATGTTGGTGTCCGTGCTGAATTTGTCAAACCATTCCTGATTCGCGACAGGCTTGCCGTCCTTCATGTCCCAGTGAACGCCCTGCACCCCGTACCTAGCCAGCATAAAGCCTTCATCGGAAGCCATGAAGTCGAGGAACTTGAGCGCAGCATCCACGCAAGCGCCTTTACAGTTCTTGGTGATCGCCGTCACATTGTTGCCTTGAATTCCGAGATCGACAGGCCTGTCCGGTTCGACGTCAGCGCGCTCCAGCGGGCCGAGCGGAATGTAGTCGCTGCCCGGATGCGAAGAGACATATTCCTTGGAAGCATCCAGTATAGCCGGGTAGTGGGCGGCCAGGATGGCGATGCGGCCTTGATTGATTTTTTCCTTGGCGATCGGGTCCGTCTGGGTAAAGGCTTCAGGATCCATCAGCCCTTCTTCAACCAGCTTTCGGTAGAACAGCGTGTATTCTTCGTAGCCCTTCGTGAAGAAGTTATGCTCAAGCGTGCCGTCGCCTTTGTCGACGTAACTCGCCCCGGAATAAAACATGGTGTTGCCGATGCCTACGGCCCAGCCGTTACTGAAACCGCCCAGCGGAAAGACCGGCTGGCCGTTCTCCTGCAGATTGGCATCCTTGATTTTTTTGAGGAAGTTATAGAAGTCGTCCTTCGTCACGACGGATTGCGGGTCTACGCCAACCTTCTCGGCGATGTCTTTGCGCACATAGAAGCCATAGAGCCAGTCCATCCCATCTTCGTTGGTCGCCGGCTGATTTTGCAGCAGCAGATACTTTTTGCCGTCGTAAGCGTTAATCGCTTTTTCATACAATGCCGGCGGGACATTTTCTTCCGCAATGGATTTGGATAAGTTCGGATAATCCTTCAATTTCTCGGAGATATCGACCAATTGTCCTTCTTTGGCCGCCTTGATGATTCCGTCCAGCTCCCCGCCCCAGGCAGGTCCGGTATAGATATCGGGCAGATCCTGGGTCGCGAAGATCTGATTGACCTTCTCCGTCTCGCTGCCCTTGGTATATTCCCACTCCAGGGTAACGCCCGTCTTCTCCTTGATGACTTCTTCGACCGGCGTCATCGCATCGGAACCGTTTGAGCCATTCCAATTGTGTAATATTTTGAGTTTGTATGAATTCTCTCCTTCTGCGCCTTCTCCGTTATCTCCGTTCCCTGATGAATTCGTGCAGCTGATCAGCAAACCTCCAACCATGATGGACACGAGCAATGCGGATACGCCTTTCGACCAAATCCTCTTCAAACCAATCGCCTCCTGGAATATGGATATCAATGATCTTGGTAAAGCTTTGGACAAATTCCGGGTCAGGATGACCTAACCTTTAACCGAACCGATCATAACCCCCTTTACGAAATATCGCTGCAGGAACGGATAAATGCACAGGATCGGGAAGACCGTGATGACAAGCAAGGCCATGCGAAGCGATTCGGGCGTCGCGCCTGCCCCGCTGGTTCCGCCCACCGTCTGACCACCCTGCTGCGCCGCGCGCTGCATCGAATTGGATAATGCTTCTGCTTCGGTCAGCATTTCTTGCAATAAGGTCTGCACCGGGATCAAATCTTTGTTGGATACGTAGTATGCGCCCGAGAACCAATCATTCCAATGGGCCACCCCGATGAAGAGGGAGATGGTTGCCAGCACCGGTCCCGAGAGCGGCAGTATGATCCGCACGAAGATTTGAAAATCGCCGTAACCGTCAATGCGGGCGGATTCCTCCAGCTCCTCGGGTATGCCTTGCAGGAAGGTGCGGATGATGACGATATGCATGAAATTGAACAGCATCGGCAGCACGTACACCCAAAAGGTATTGATCAGATGCAGCTTCTGCAGCGTAATGAAGAACGGGATGAACCCGGCGCTGAAAATCGTCGGCAAAAAGATGTAGAAAGTGAAAAAGGAACGGCCGGGCAGCGTTTTCTTGGAAAGCGCATAGGCCATGAGCGTACACAGCACCACATGCAGGAAGGTTCCGAGCACGGTGCGCATAAGCGTAATTTGGTATGCCTTCCATATGCGGGCGTTATCGAACACCTGAGCATAATTCTCCAGCGTGAATTTACGTGGAAGGAAATAGATGGCCCCCATCATCGAATCTTTGCCGTCATTCAAGGAATAAGCCAAAATGTATATGAACGGGTAGATCATGGAGAAGCCGATCAATGCGAGAAACGTGTAGTTAAACACCGAGAAGAAAGACCATTTGCGTTTCATTACGTCACCTCCTTAGAACAGGGATACATCGCTGACTTTGCGGGCAATCCGATTGACCGTCAGTACCAGGATGAGCCCGATGATGCTTTGGAATAGCCCGACGGCCGCGGCGTAGCTGAGGCGTCCTTCCCGGATACCGGAATTGATGGCGTGCACGTCCAGAACGCTGCCCATGCTGGCAGTCGCCGGTCCGTTCAGGAGAAGGAGCTGTTCATACCCAGCGCTCATCAGATTGCCCACCGCGAGAATAAACAAGATGATGGCCACATTCCGGATACCTGGAAGCGTCACGTGCCACATTTGCTTGAAGCGCCCCGCGCCATCCATCTTGGCAGCTTCATATAGCTGCTGGTCGATACCCGCAATGGCGGCCATAAAGATAATGGAATTCCAGCCGATGTTCTTCCAGATATCGGAACCTACAATCATCTGATAAAACCAGGTTGGATTGTTCAGGAACTGGATCGACTCGGCCCCGAATGACCCCAAGAGGTCATTGACCGGACCGCCGTATGGGGTTAGCAGCCGCTGCATCAAGGTGACGACCACGATCCAGGACACGAAATAAGGCAAGTAAGACAGGGTCTGAATCGTCTTCTTGAATTTCATCTTCCGGACTTCATTCAGCAGGAGCGCAAGAATGATCGGCATCGGAAATCCGATCAGCAGCTTCATGAGGCTGATGATGACCGTGTTGCGGATGATGTCCCCGGACTGATAATAATTGAAGAATTGTTCAAAGTACTTGAATCCGGCCCAAGGGCTGCCTGTAAATCCGCCTATGAAGGTGTAGTCCCTGAAGGCAACTTGAATTCCGTATAAGGGCACATAGGAAAATAGAAAAAACCAGACGATGCCGGGCAGCATGAACAAGTAAAAGAGCTTGTGCTGCCAAATTCGTTTGAATACTCGGTTGCTTGTCCAACGTGACTTGTTCACATTCCCACCTCTCCTTTCTAACATGGGGCGGCGATGCCGCCCCGTCCTCTATAGTTCTGGTACATTCAACCGCAGCGTGATGATTTCAAACGGCGTGAACGATAGCGTGACCTCGGACGGATCGTTCATCGGCAGCTGCGTAAGGCAGTTTTCCATCAGATCAGCGATCCAGGCCTCGGCGGTTTCAAACCCAAGCCGAAGCGACGTGTTCGCGTGCGTTCCTGAAGCTTCATACAGACGAACGATGACATCGTCGCCATCCTCGGCTTTTTTGACGGACTCTACCATGATGTGCGGATGATCAGGCCAGATAAACGATTGTGAAGGAGGCAGCTTTGTTGTCACCTGATCCGATACCTCAGGCAAGGACATCGTGCGAAGCGGGACGTTCAGTTCATGGCCTCTTCGGTAGATTTCGGCTTGCACATGATTCCCTTGGTGCGGATACAACGAATACGTGAATCGATGCTCTGCGCGGTCCGCCTCCGGATCTGGATAAGAGCTGCTGCGGAGCAGATGAAGATCCAGCACGTTATCGATGGCGCGATGGCCATACTTGCAATCATTGAGCAGCGCGACGCCGTAATCCGGCTCCGATAAGTCCACCCATTGATGTGCGCAGATCTCATCCTTCGCAAAATCCCACAGCGTATTGCGGTGGGTCGGTCTGCTCAGGCTGCCGAACTGGATTTCGCAGTGGACCTGATCCGTGCGTATATTAACGGGGAACGACGTTCTTAACATCTTGCCGTTCTCCCTCCAATCGACGTCCGTCTCGAAATCGATGCGCCGGCTGCCCGCCGTCAACACGACGGTCTGGGTCAGCGAGGACTCCCCGTAACCGTACTCGAAGACAAGCCCGATCCTCGGCCCCTCCCGAAGCTCCCGCATGCTCAGCAGGTGTATCGGTGTACCCGGATTCGCCGCATAGTCATGGCGGAAATCCCATGCGTCCCCGTCGTCATGATAAACGCGAAGATCGTTGCCTAATCGTCCCTGCTGGATGACTTCGCGGTTTTCCGCTTTATCCAGAACCGACAGGATAGCCCCGTTTTGATCGAATGTCACGATGACCTTGTCGTTCTCCAGGCTTCGTCCTTCAGCTGCAGCGTCTGCGCCCGCCTCTGGCGTTTTAGTCAAGATTTCAGAGGAGGATGCGGCTTCTCCATCCGCTTCCAGGCCAGCGTCATTCGATAAAACCGCATATCCCATCGATGGAACCTGCACGTGATGCCAGCGTCCGTTCATGCGCAGCCACTCTCGTCGCTCCCAAGGCAGCGAATTGAAGATGACGGTTTGCGCGGAAGCCGTGTCACTGCGTGCTATATGGCCAGCTATATAGTTGTAGGTGTCGGCAATCATGGTTTCCGTCTGCCCAAGCAGCTCTTCATACCGCGCCAGCGACTCATCGTACACCCGCTTGATCGAAGATCCCGGAAGAATATCGTGGAACTGATACAGCAGGACTTCCTTCCAGATCGTCTCCAGCGTCTCAGCAGGATAATCCCGCCCTAGCCGGGCTGCCAGCACAGAAGCAAACTCCAGCTCGCGCAGCGCTTTCTCCATCTTCCGGTTGTAACGTTTGCTCCGGGCCTGACTGGTCAAGGTTCCTTGATGCTTCTCCAGGTAGAGCTCCCCGCGCCACGTCTGGAACGACTCGCGCTCTTCATTCAACCGTTCGAAGAACTTCCACGAAGGCTCTTGCTGGACGGGAGACAAACCAAGCAGGTTTTTCTCGCGAGCCAGCCGTTCCAAATGCTCTTCGCCCGGACCGCCGCCGCCGTCTCCAATGCCGAAGAGCATCAAGGCATGGCCGGATACGTTCTTATCCAAATACTCCCGCTCCGCCTTGGCGATGGAACGCGGGGCTGCCGGACTGTTGTACGTATCTTCAGGAGGCATATGGGTCAGAACGGCGGAGCCGTCGATGCCTTCCCAGAGGAAGGAATGGTGAGGGTGCCGGTTGTACTCGCTCCAAGAGAGCTTCTGGGTCATCATATAATCCACGCCGGATTTCTTGAGCAGCTGCGGCAGGCTGGCAGAGTAACCGAACACGTCCGGCATCCAGAGCGATTTCATCTCCAACCCGAATTCCTGTTGGAAATATCGCTTGCCGTACAAGATCTGACGAACCAGTGATTCCCCGCCCGGTACATTGGTATCCGATTCTACCCACATGGCTCCCTGCGGTTCCCATCTTCCTTCGCGCACCCGTTCCTTGATCTGTTCATATAGTGCGGGATAATGCTGCTTCATCCAGTCATAGAGCTGGGGCTGGCTTGCCCCGAACACGTAGTCCGGGTAGCGTTCCATCATGCGGAGCACGGTCGAGAACGTTCTGGCGCCTTTCCGGATCGTTTCGCGGATCGGCCACAACCAGGCCAAATCGATATGAGCGTGCCCCACGGCGCTGATCGTTAAGACCGGATCGCCGCCCTTCAGGCTCAATGGTTCAGCCAGCTTCTTCTTCGCCTCCGCGACGCGCTCCGGCGAGAAATCCGTGAGCCGTAACGAAACGTCATACAGCGCCTGATAGATTCTCTCTTTGCGAGCGGTTCCCGCCGGGAGCTGCTCGGCGGCTTCCAAGAGTACCTCGACATCGTAATATAGGCTCCGGATATCTTCCCGGCAGCTGGCGATGACGGCTTCTTTCAAAGTTCCTCCCCGGTATTTGCCGAAGAGATCGTTATTGCCCGCATCGGCCCACACTTCAATATCCGATCCACGCAGGAACATGTCATGGAGCCGGACGACGCGCTTGCCGGGGAGTCCTAAGGAAAAGTCGAATTCCGAATTCACGGTGGTCAAGCCCTGTACTGGCGATCCGTTCGGATCCACCAAACACAACTCGCCGTTGATGTCCAGCAGGAGGACAAGATCCTCCTTCCGGCTATGCTCCGGAATGCTGCCGGCAAAACGGAACCAGGCGCAGTCCCACAGGCTGCCCCATCGCTGTCCATGGACAAGCGTCATTTTCGTTCCCGTCTTTCGATCCAAGTACGATACGGGCTCAGGCGTAACCCATGCCGTCACTTCCAACTCGGCAACCGGCTCATATATGGATTCCCGAAGTTTGCTTAACATTTGTTTTAACGGTTCAGGCCTTATCGGTTCGTATGGCATGATGATCTGCTCCTCTCTATTGCATCAGTCGGCTGCAGGTTCCGTCACGGATTGGGATATCCAATCCACCAGAATCACGGCCTGGTTCGCCGCGCCGTGTTCGTACTTCAGCAGGACGGTTAACGACTCCCTATCCCATACCCAGTCGGCAGGCATCGCTTGATTCCCGATGACGTACTGGACGGACGCCGGCTCGGTCGGACAATACAGCCTCGCGCTGGCCTGCATATTGGCCGGTCCCTTGGCCGTGAATCGGAAACCGGCGTCCGATTGGTCGAGCTCCTCGATTCTGGAGGAGGCTGCGATGATGGACACTCTGCCTCCGGAAGGACGTCCGGCTTCAACATCATAGAGAAGCGCCTGTTTCCCGGGGCTTAACGAAATTTGATCATGAACGGAGAGTTTCGAATCGAACAAGTCCACGACAGGACCCGAGATTGTCAGGTCTTTATCGGAGACGGACTCTTCCAGGACCGAAGCAATGATATAAGGACCGCGTTGCAGCTTGAAATAATGTTTGGTATGCCACGGCGGTTCCGTGCCGAAAAGTGCCTCCATCGTGGCCTGGACGGCGCGGCGCAGCCGGTCTGCCCCTTCCTTCGACAAGCTCAGGTCGGCCGGATGCTGATCCAGCCAGCATACGACGCCTTTTCCTGCCTGATGGATACCTTCCGCTACTCCCTTCAGATCAAGCTGCTCAAACAGATGCTCCCGCGGGGAGTTATATTTCGAGCTGAACGATCCGACCCCAACCTCCGTGTTCCACCATGCGCGTATGCCGTGGTACGGATCGCTGTCATCGCCGACATAGATCAGTGCGCCGCCATCCCGCACCCACTGCGCGAGGGCATTATGAAGGTCTGGATATTCCGGCTTGAAAAATTCATAGCTCAATACAAGGACGCGGTAAGGAGCCAAATAACCCGGATAACGCCTTACATTATCAAGCTGAAGCGGGCGAACCGGGATGCCATGCTTCAACAGGGGCAGCGTCAGACCGTAAAAAGGAGAGAAATCGAGTAGCTCCGTGTCCCCCGCCTCCTGAAATCCTTGGGGGTCCGTGCCGTCATATTTCCCGGCATCGGGCGCTCCAGGCTCAGGCTTCATTCGCTGAAACATCGCGGAGTCTGCAATGAGAACGCCGACTTGCAAGGCGTCTTCCTCCGATTCGATCACTTTCTGGTCCATATTGCCCAGCGTATGCATGACCTGGAGCAGCGTCGTTGCATAGTCGGACGGGATGGATTCTTTGCTTGAGCCGTCCTGGGATGGGTAAGTCCCTTTAAAGATTCGCCGCGGCCATGGCGAGACCTCATAATGGGAAACCCCTGGATGCAGCAGTGAAGCGACCACGGTTTTTAGATAGTTCTGCTGATAATCCGCCCACGTGTGGTTCGGATTGTCTTCGATCGGATCATGCAGGAACCACATGCGTCTGTCCGTTCCCCGAACCAGCTCCTGCATCACGCCGTATTCGAGGTAAGCGGTTTCAAACGTCCGTTCCTTGCGCAGTCCCTCATATACATTCGGCGTCCGGGAGGTCCCCGTCCAGATCTGTGCAATGTACCCGTCTATGGACGGGAGCTCCACGAGCCCTGATTGCGGACTGACGATCCGCCATTGGGTGTAGTTGATCAGACTATGGGTCGGAACGTAAAAGCGAAGGATTCGATCATAACGCTTTAACGCGTAATCCTTCATCTCTGCGCACAGCCGGTCGAGCACCCGGGTATATAAATACGCTTTCAATTTGGAAGCCCGGTATTGTGCGTCCGGTGAAGCATGTGGCGGAATCCATGGCTCCTTGTAATACAGCTGCCATTCCCGCTTGAACGCTTCCGAATAACCTCCGTTCACCCAAAATTCTGGCTCTTCCAGATGAATGGCCTCCACGCCCGCATCCACCGCGATGCGTATTCGGTCCGCGATAAAGCGGCCAAAGGAAATCGTAGGCACCATGTAAGGAATGACCGGTTGCTTGCCATGCAGGATCATCTCCCCTTGGCGATCCTTCTGGGCTTCATCCCAATGCGGTACGCCGTCTACCTCCCCATCCAGGTAGCTGTTGTATTGCCCCCATGCGACTCCGGTCATGAGATGGACGACGTACCCCTTCTCTTTCCATTTCCGAATGCGCTCAGGCATGGTTTCGTCAATCCCGTACACCATCACGAAGTCTGTCTGAAGATCATAGTCGGGGTGATACGGTGCGGACTCTTGAAACCCGGTTCGTTCTTCCCTGCGATCTCTCGGCACGTGTTTAAACCTCCCTGCTCAGGTTAAATGTACTTTCACTTCATGAACCTCCATCATTTTCTAGAATATAATATATAATATAAATATATTCAATATGTTTTTTGGACAAACCAAAAAAGCCTTCTCCGTTGGATGACGGAAAAGGCTTATTCTTCGCATGGATATTAAGTTCGTGGAACGCGGCCGGATGTTTGGCGGATCACAAGCTCAGGCTCAATCAGCATTTTGCTGTAACTCTTGCCTTCGCCTGAGCCGCGCAGCACTTCCAGAAGTTTGCCGGCGGCTTGATATCCCATATCCCGCTCAAACTGCTTGACATGGGTGAAAATGCTGAATTCCTCCACAATGGAAGTCGGATCGTCGAAGCTGACGATCGATACGTCCTCTGGGACCCTAAGCCCCGCTTGCTTTGCCATCTGATAGATCTGCACGCCCAGTCTCCCGTTAAGCGAAATATAGGCGGTTACCATGCGATTTCGAATGTATCGGTACAATGGGTGCGCTTCCGCATCCTTAAGCACGTTCAGCGGTTTGAAATCCGTAATCATATGCGCCGGATTGATGAGCGCGCCTTTGTCCTTCAATGCATCGATATACCCTTCGATCCGCTCCTGAACCGTCACGGTCTGAAGGGGGGAATCCGAGCAGATGGCGATATCCCGGTGCCCAAGCTCCCATAGATGCTCAACGGCGAGCCGGGTGCCCCGCCTGCCATCGGCGGCAATATAATGAGTCTCGACGCCAGGCAAATACCGGTCGATCAACACAAAAGGAAAACCGGACAGCTTCATGCCCAGTATCTCCTCGTTGTAGTTCTCCTCGTCGATCGGGAAAATCAGCAGGCCTTCGGCTCCGAGAGCCTTCAGATCCTTGATGGCGTCTTTTTCCTTGTCGAGTTTGCCGTCGGTCAGCATGATCATGCTTCGATAACCTTCATCATTCAGAGCCTGCTCGATTCCCTCGATGAGTCTCATGGCAAAGTAATCATGAATCGTGGGCATAATCACGCCAATCATGCCCGTTGCCAGCGTCCTCTCTTTTCCCTTGAGCGACGAAGCCAACGGCTGGTTACCGGGTGAGAAGTCCGCTTCTTCCGCAACAAAACTTCCTTTGCCCGGCACGCGGGCAATCAATTTCTCGTTCGCTAATCCCGTCAGCGCATTGGCAACCGTGATCTTGCTGACATGAAACTGGTCCATCAGCTCCTTCTCTGTCGGAATGCGATCACCGGGCTTCATATTTTCTGATGCTATGACGTGTCGGATATAGTCCTGGATTTGCTGATACAACGGAATTCGATCATTTGTACTCATTCTAATCACATCACCAATTCATTCATGATATTTGAAATATATAATATATCCTTACACATACAAGCGCAATAAACAAGCATGAGCTGACAACGACTGTTACGACAACCCCTTGATGCAATAGCGTTTAACATGCCTGATTTGCAAGAATTATAAGAAGTTTTGTCGAACCTCTTGTAAAATAATATTTGAATATATTAAATATGTGTTGGTAAGCAGTGTGCTGCACGGTATGGTACCGAAAAAAGGAGGTTGGATGTTTACGGATGAGCACGCGCTTCCAGTTGACAACAGAACATAACAAGGAGTGAATTCGCCATGGCCCGTAGATTCACGATTCTCTGTTTAGCCATCCTTTGTGCTTTTTCATTAAGCGGCGGCGCAGCTTTTGCTTCGGGAACGGATGCATGGCCAGCCAAACCCGACGGCTCCGATAACCGCGAACTGCCAAGTTTCAAGAAACCGAAGCATTTGGATGCCGCAGATATTTATGATGCTCCAGGTGACATTAAATTGCTATTAGGGACCTTGCAGGGAATCGTTAACAGGGAACAGCCCCGAATCTATTTGATTGAGTCCCAGGAAGAAGGGAAAATGACCTGGCTTGAAGATATAAACGTGCCTTATACGCTTCATGAAGACTATTGGGACGTATTCGCTGCTTATCGTGGCGAAGCCAAAGGCATGATTGTATATGATCCGGAAGTTCCCGACACGATTAATGTCGCCACCACCCTCGCAGGACTGAAGAAGGCTGTCGTTGCCAGTCCGGAGCTGGCCGCCCAATTGTCCAAAGCCCCTTATAACTTGAAGACGCTGGATGATTTGCGCGGCAAATTCGATAACCGGCTCGAAGCTTACACCTGGCAGTACGAGAATCTGTGGAAGCAGACGAATCATCAGATGTTAGTCGGACTGGATCCGGATACGGCGATCCGAATTCCTTCCGGCCTCCCGGAATCGTTTGTAACGATTGCAGAGGAGAAGGAGCAGATTCGCGATGCAAGCAATCGTGATACTTACCAGCTTGATTTATCCTCTCTCTTGGGAAAATCAGAGGTATATCTTCGGTTCGACGATGCTTTCACCCAGGATGGTTGGGGCCCTGCCGTACACGAAGTAACGGTTAAGGCCGACGGCAACGTGATTGCGAGTTTCATCGCAGGTACACCGGAAGAAGAGGCCTATCTATATGATCGGCAAAATTCCAAGTTCAGTGAAGGACAGGGCGGTCACCGCTTCGCCGATAACGGCAGTTATTTTGTGTACGAATTCACCCCTCCTGCCGGAACCAAGAACCTGACCGCCGAAGTGGATATGTGGAACCAGTATAAGGTTTCCGCGGGAAATATCCGTCCGCTATCTGCTGAGCAGCAGGAACCCTATGGTTATTTAAGAGATTATGCCGTAGCCAACAAAGCGATGGTATTCTGGCTGGATTCCAATGTGCCTGAGCAAAAAGCGCTGTTCGAAAAAATTCTGTCCGGTGTGAAGCCGGGCACCCCGTATCTCGGCTGGTTCAGCAACGATGTGGAAGGCGAGTTCAGTTCCGTCGAGATCGCTTCCCGTTATGGCGTTTATGTGCTGGCGGCCGACTGGTTCAGCAATCTGACTGTCTTCTCGGGAACCAAGCCGAATTTCAAGCTGGCGAAAACACCTCCACAGCCGGCCCTGGAGAATAAGATTTACGTAACGTATACTTTTACGGAAGGCGACAACTTCCAATACAACCAGCATCGCATGCGCGTCATGTGGGATGACCCGGCTCGCGGCAAAGTCCCGATCAACTGGACCTCCAGCCCGCTGCTTTATGAAGGTGCTCCAGCGATATTGAATTATTATCTCAATTCGGCTACAGAGAACGATTTGCTGATTGCCGGGCCGTCCGGTGCCGGATATTTTTACCCAAGCCCATGGCCGGATGCAAGCTTTCAGCAGTTCTTGCGGTCTACCGAGAAATACCTGAAAAAGACGGGAATGACGATCCCTTATGTTCTGAATCGAGTCGATAGCGAGAATGTGCCGTTATCTCCGTTTAAAGCCAAAGCATATGAGGAGGAATATAACGTACCCGGTTTATTTATTAGCTATGAAGACAGATACGGGGTTGAAATCGTTGGCGACAGCCTGCCCGTATCAACGATCCGCGGGATCAGCACCGTGCAGGACGGATTGCAGGTCCTGAATGAGGCCAAAGCGAATTGGGACGGTAAGTCACCGCTCTTCGTTTCCCTCGGCATGCTTGCCTGGAGCATGACTCCGTCGGATGCGCTGGCTCTAACCGAACAGCTTGGAACAGACTTCAAAGTTGTACGCGCCGATCACTATTTCTCCTTGATCCGCGAAAGCTACGGCTTGCCGGCAAGCAAGAAATGATGATGTCTTGTTAAGCGAACTGCATATTTCTCAAGGCAGCGTCAGGCCCGATCCAATCGGGTCTGCGCTGCCTGTTTTATTAACGCGGGGTCTGTTGCTATATTTCATAGCATTAACTATATGTAGTTAATATCATTAATTATATATAATTAATGCCATGAATTAATTGATTAATATCATTAATCATCTCTTGTCCTTCATCATGCTGCAATCGGAACTGTGCCTCCAATAACATCGGACCGCCTTCATAAAGTACTCCGTCTCTCCTCGCATCTCTTTATCTCTTAAAAGGAAAATATGGTTCCTTGCCTGCTTGGATCTGTGAGAAGCGGCTGAATTATTTCTTGGGTAATCGCAAAAACCACATCGTTTCGACAGCCGATCTGATGTCCGATTCTCTTCCCTACTCTATTGCAGTCGGCAATCACATGGCGAATAAGATCCTCTCCCCCATACGACTCGCAGCCATATTACGGCTGTGCTTCCTCGCACCATACATAAAATACGGCAAATGGTGAATACTCACTGTATCGAATTAGCATGTATTCCCTCATATGGAGATTAGTATTATGGCCGCAACTAAAAAGATATCCTTAATCGACGTTTACTTCATCATGCTGCTGTCCTTGGGCATCACCAATCACGTTGTCCTGATTCCGCTTCTTCTGCAGAAAGCAGGCCGGGACGCGTGGATGGGCACGTTGCTAACCATGATCCTGCATATTGGCTGGGTGTATATCTTGTTTTTCATTATGAAGCGGACCCGACAACAATCCATCTTCGCATGGTTCAAAGACAGCTTCGGACCCGTGATAGGCTGGATCTTCGTTAGCTTAACAACGCTCTATTTTTTCTGGATGTCCATGGTGATTTTGCGAGAAACGGTGACGTGGATTCAGGTCACCTACCTGCCGCAAACACCCAAAACAGTCGTCTCGCTCACCATTATCCTCCTATGCGTGTATGTGGCGAATAACGGCATTCGCTCGATAGCCATCATATCGGGAATCTTGCTTCCCATTGTATGGGTGTTGGGCCATTTTGTCGCCGTTTCTAATTTGGAATATAAAGACTATACCTTGTTGACGCCGCTCTTCTTGGAAGGTTATACGCCCATGCTTAAGAGCATGCTCGTGGCCGGCGGTGGATTCATGGAGATGATTGTACTGATCTATCTTCAGCATCACATGAAACGAAAGATGAAATACCTCTCGATCGTCATATTGTCTATTTTGCTGGGAGGTCTCACGCTGGGACCGTTGATGGGAGCTATTGCCACATTCGGTCCTGTTCCCGCCATGGAATCCCGCTATCCCGCTTACGAACAGTGGATGCTGGTCACCATAACGAAATATATCACCCATGTCGATTTTCTGGCATTGTACCAATGGATATCGGGGACGTTAATACGTATATCCCTGTTCCTGTTTATTATTGCGGACGGCATTTCCTTTAAAAAAACCAAACGGCGCTTGTGGTACCTGTTAGGGATGGGTGTTGCCACATCCATCATCTCGTTGATCCCGGTCATCGATCGGCAAATCGAGTTATTCGTGCTGGGCAAATATTCGCCATCCTACCTGGTCTTCCTTTCTTCGCTGACGCTGTTGATTGCCATTGCTGTCACATTTCGAGCTAATACCAAAGGAGGGTAGATGATGTCAAACTACAGAAATCGAAATAGCATGTTCCGCCGAAAAAAGAAACCATCCTCGGTCGCAGTGGACCGGCAACCTGCTTCCGACGCATTGGATGAGGAAGCCCTGCGATCCATGTTTGCCAACTCCGCGGATGTCATCATCAAATCTTTCCCAGGAAATCATGAAGATGCTATCCCCGTATTGCTGCTGTATAGCGAAGGTATGGTTGATACCATGCTGATGACACAATATGTGCTGCCGGATTTGGAAGAAAAACTGGAACACTTCAAGGATTGGGAACCTTTAGCCAGAGAACTGGATAAATCAATGGAATGGAGCAAAGTGAAGCAGCCTGCCGATGTCGTTAAACTTCTGTTTGCCGGACGAATGATCCTATTTTTTTCAAAAGAGAAGTGCTTTTATTCCATTGATATTGCCTCGCTTCCCAATAGACAACCTGATGAGTCCAATACAGAGGTGGCCATCAAAGGGGCACGCGACTCTTTTACGGAAGATCTTAACATGAACGTGGCACTCGTTCGAAAAAGATTGCGTACAGCCACACTCCACAATGAGCAAATGATGATTGGCGATCGCAGCCAGACCAGAGTAGCTCTTCTGTATATTTCCGATATCATACGCCCGGAATTTATCAACGAGGCAAAGGAGCGCTTAAAAGGCATCCATGTCGATGCGCTAGTAACCAGCGGCCAGTTGGAGGAAGCCCTTTCCGATTCGACCTTATCCCTGTTCCCACAAATGGATTACATTGGAAGACCGGATTTCGTCGTGGAGTGCTTGCTAAGAGGGCGTTTTGTCATTCTTGTGGACGGGTCGCCGATGGCATTGATTGCGCCTTGCAACTTGCTGGAGTTGTTAAAGTCGCCTGAAGATTCCTATTTTCCTTACCACTTTGTCATATTTGAACGGCTTCTAAGGTTGATAGGTTTATCTCTTGCCATAATGCTTCCGGGGTTTTGGGTTGCCTTGACATGCTACAACATGGATCAGCTTCCTTTTCTGCTTCTTGCGACCGTCACCGTCTCCCGATTCGGGCTTCCGTTGTCGTCGCCAATGGAAATTTTATTGATGCTGGGCATGTTCGAATTATTCAGGGAGGCTGGCGTCAGGCTGCCGAAAGCTGTGGGTCAAACCATCGCGGTCTTAGGCGGCCTCATTATCGGTGATGCTGCCATACGCGCGGGTTTAACGTCGCCCACTATGCTGGTCGTATCTGCAACGACGGCAGTCGCAACGTTTACATTGGTAAACCAGACATTGAGCGGAACGGTCAGCATTATTCGGCTGTATGTGCTGATATGGTCTTCGTTGCTTGGCATGCTGGGATTCTTTATCGGTTTATTCAGTATCGTTGCCTACCTCTCCGTATTGGAATCCTTCGGACTTCCGTACCTTGCTCCTCTATCGCCGCTGACCTTCAAGGATTTGATGAATGCCCTCTTGAAAAAACCGTGGGCTTTCAACAAAAACCGACCGGATATGCTGCAGAATATAGATAACACATCTGAAGAAAGGGAACCTACGTGAGATGAGAAACTGTACCATTATCCTAAAATTAATATGGTTAACGGTTATGCTCAATATGCTAACGGGCTGCTGGGACATCAAGGAGATACAAGACATGAATTACATCACCGCCATCGGCATCGATCAAGAAGACGGTGATTTTGTTGTTTACACCCAGATGATGGATTTTACGTCCGTAGCCAAAAACGAATCGGGAAAAACGGATACCCCCCCTCAAGTATGGACTTCCAAAACTAGAGGCAAAACGTTCGATATGGCGGTTAACGCCATCTATGATTCAGCGCAGGTACGCACGAGCTGGAGCCATATCTCTTGTATTCTCATCAGTGACTCCGTCTTACAATCCAATGTCCTAACCAAACTGGATACGATCGGCCGTTATCAAGAAATTCGGATGACGCCATGGGTATTTGGAACAAAAGACTCCATCGAACAATTATTTAATGTTACTGCTTTCTTCAATCTATCCCCGTTGAATACGTTAGCCCATGAACCTTCTGAAGAGTATAGACAGAAATCCTATGTCGTACCGATTCGATATTTTGATTTTATGGCGTTGACCACAGAACCGGCAAGCACGGTACTTCTTCCTAATCTATCGATCGATAAAGGGACCTGGAGTCTAAATCAAAAAGAAAATCCGAAGCTGGTGATTAACGGAGTATACGCTATTTCCAAAGAGAAATTGAATGGCTTCTTCACCAATGACAAGCTTACCGGTCTGCGCTGGATGGAAACCGATACGAAACGCTCTCCTGTCATGATTACGAATAAGAGCGGCGAATACGCGGGGATCGTCGTATTGTCGAACCCTAAAATTCGCAAGAAATTGAACATTGTCAACGGAATGCCCCAATACAGCATTTACGTGAAGTTAAATGGCAACGTGGTGGAAGCTCTCGACGACATGATTAAGACTGAAATGGAAAAACAGGCGGCCACGGAAGTACAGGAGGAGATTCTGTCCACGTTTAAGAATGGGATTGCTTCAAAGACAGACCTGTACAGCTTGGAGCACGTATTGTTTAAGAAGGACACCCGGCTTTGGAAAAAAATCCATCAGTCGTCTCCCCAACCGATGGATCCAGGTTCTCTGGAAAAGGTTCATGTCGAAGTCCATCTGAATCATGCCGGCATGAAGCTGCTCCCTCATCAAAATGGACCTGCTGCCCCTTCGACCCAAAACGAAACAATATCCAGACGATCTGCCATTAAATGAATCCATAATTAAGGCAGCCTTTTCTTGGAGTCAAGAACGGCTGCCTTTGCTTTGAAGCAGGTAGAATTCCTATGTCATATATGATGAAGATGAAATAAATGTTGTTTGTTAAGTTGATCGTACGCGCTTGGCTACACGACAATTTCCACACCTTCATCCTCAAACAAGTCATCATAAGCAACGTAGAGGCCTATGGCTGAGGCGATTAATACCAAAATGGCTGCGATGAACGCTAATTGTTTAACCGTAGCTTTGTTTGATTTCCCTTGCTGTCTTCGTTTACTTTGCACTCCTCGGCCCATACTGCATACCTCCCGCTTTCATGCCGTTACAATAAAATATGATTCCGACATGAAAATGTTGTTAGGCAAAGCACGCTTATTATATCGTATGAGTATAGTTAATCCGGATCGGACATGGCAACCATATGACTGCGGCTCTCTTTTTGACCCAAATGCCATTCTCTCATTTTCACCAGCAGTTTTGCATAGCTTATAGGTTCGATGGACCAACTATAGGTCGTTAAAATGAAGCACCATGCCCGTCTTGTCATCGGATCTCTTGAATCTTGCATGGGTTAAGCACTCCGGGTCAGCCTCTTCGATATCCTGTAATTCATGCGTATACTGTTCAAGGCCGTTTAAGAGTATACGCTGCGCGATGTAGTCCCAATAGGATTGATCGCTCGGCACATCGTTCACAGGCCAGAATAAACCATCCGTTAATAGAATTAGATGGGCTAATCGGGATCTATTGATTTTTCCGTATTCGAGAAAATCAACGGCACGGGGTTCCCCGTTCAAGACGCCGTAGCCTCCATTCACGTTGCTCTTAAAGCGGTTCTCCCTAATGATATCGATTACCGTGCCATGGAGTTCTTGTTGACGGGTCAGTCCCAGATTCACGCCTTCCTCCCATTTTGCGATGGCTGGAGTTTCCAAATGAGCCACTTGTCTCCAGGTTAACGGCCGAACCTCCCCGTCCTGGTAAACGGCAAGGATCATGCAGTCACCGGTCTGCAGGAATTCCACCCGTTCCTCCTGAATTCGTACGAGAGCAAGAGCCGTTCCCCAGAGCCCGTCTTTTTTCTCCATATCGACATGGGCTTGCTGCATGAGTTCTCTTAACTTATCGTTTGCTGCCGCAGCATGCTCCGCAAGCTGTTCCACTTGATCCAGTGATTCAAAAAAGTTCTTCACCGCTTGAGCAGCAAGGTACCCTCCCGTTTCCTTCTTGTCGCTGAGGTAGGGAACCACGGAGGATACCCCGTCTAACACGCCGTACAATCCCGCCTGCTCATGAATTATAAGTGCATCTTCATTTAAGAAATGGATCCCCTTAAGGGTGTACTGCTCAATGGTTACCATAATGGCCCCTCCTACACAATGAATTCTGGTTAATTTGCTGGATTCGTTATTTTCGTCTGGCCGTATTCCAAAAAAGGAGACAGGTTACAAGCAGTGCGAGCAGAAAGCTGCTAATGGCCGGGACGACAAGCTGCAATACATAGGGCAGTCCCCTCCCTTCTACAACCGTCAACATGGCCGTGAACATTGCAAGGATATAGACCGTAACGAATACGGACCAAAAGGTTATAACCGGATGCGCATGCGCTCTTTTCGGGGGCGATACGTACAAATGACGGTGAATCCACCATGCGGTCAGGACCAAGCCAAATAGGGTGCTGCCGTGTTGGCCTAATTTGTACACCGGAATTTGTAAGGCACCGATATGCAGCATTTCCGTAAGGAGCGGAATCTGATTGACGATCCATGCTCCCTTGTGCGTGAACTGATCCCAGAGCAAATGCGTGCCAACGCCTGCCAGTCCTAAGAGGATTACGGCCAGCCACCCTATGGGAGAGGCTGGAAGCTTGCCATCCCGCTGCCAGCGGTACGGGAACCATGAAGGTAAATAGTCGTGCAGAACGGGACGTATGACCTTCTCAAACACAACGTACAGCAGCAATATCAAGGGGAGATTGAATAAAAGAATACCCGGACCCTCATGTCCCCACACGCCAGCCGCACGAAAGCGGATGAAATATTCAAAATCCGGCGCCATGCACCCGATAATGAGCGCGGACACCGGTAACGACTTCTTCTTCCACCACGGCATCGTGATGACGGGATGCGCGAATGTAAAAGGCATAATTACTCCTAACTGCTGATTTTATGTATAAACGATTTTTTACTATTCTAGCATCAACACGCATCTAAGGGATACGATATTTTCGTCAATCGAAAAAGGACAGGCTTCCGCCTGCCCTCTCAAAACCATGATTTACAGCAGTTCACGTGCGAGCAGGCGATACACTTCCAGCCGCTTTTCCTGCGAATGCGGAATGCTGCATATCATCGCTTCCTGGAATCCGTAGTGCGCTTGCTCTTCCTGTAAGCGGGCCGCGATGTCTTTTACCGCTCCCACCAGATGAATTTTGCGCCCTTCCTGGATAGCCATCCGGTCAATCTCCGATAAAGATACATTCTGAGCCTCTTCGGGTGTCATCACCTGCGTAATTCGGCCCTTGCTCATCATCAGCCGGAAAATATCCTGCGGCAGCGCTTCATACTCCGCTTCTTCCTTTGTTTCCGCTGTTGTCACCATATAGGATACGTTAATTTCAGGCTTCTCCATGAACGGGGATGGTTGGAAGTTATCTCGGTAATGGTCCAATATGTCTATGCTCATCGCTCCGTTAAAGAACTGTGCGAAGGAGTAACCGACCCCCATCTGTGCCGCTTGCAGCGCACTGTTGCCGCTGGAGCCGAGCAGCCACACTTCAGGCAGGGCGACTCCCGTAGGCGCGGCGGCATTCGTGGCATACAGTTCATCTTCCGGCACCTGGTCGCGAAGAAGCTGCATGGTGACGGAGAGCTTGTCATACATGTTATGAAGCATCAGCTGCCGCCCCTCGGATAGAGCGTACATGGCACTCGTATCGCCGCCTGGCGCACGACCTACGCCGAAATCAATCCTTCCTGGCGTAAATGCGCTTAACGTCTTAAATACTTCCGCGAGCTTCAGTGGAGAATAATGCATCATCATGACGCCGCCGGTGCCGATGCGTATCCGCTCGGTTTTTGCCGCAAGCCGGGCGGCCGTCACTTCAGGGGCGGAGCTGGCAAACGTATGTCCTCCATGATGCTCGGCCATCCACATTCTGCTGTATCCCAATCCATCGGCCAGAACAGCCAGTTCTTCAGCTTTCATCAATGCGCCTTCCGCCGTATTGCCGCTGGTGACGGGAGCTTGATCCAGTACGCTTAATCTCATATGATATCTTCCCTTCTTCGGTTCGATTAGATGACCATTTTGCTGCTGATCCATTCCTCCAAGGCGCGAACTTTATCCTTAAAGCGTTCTCCGCGCATTTCCTCCGACAACGAAGCGATGGTCTCTCGCTTTAATACAGCTTTCCAGGAAGACTCGGCTTCTTCCATCAAATCGGATAGCAGGCAGCAGCTCTCTTCTTTTTGCAGGTCGAGCATGTCTACGAGAATTCCGTGGGACGAGTATAGGGACTGCTGTCCTTCCACCGCGAGGTAAACGTCGTATACACGGA
The DNA here is from genome assembly GCF_038007545.1 of Bacillus sp. FSL K6-6540. Taxonomy (NCBI): domain Bacteria; kingdom Bacillati; phylum Bacillota; class Bacilli; order Caryophanales; family Bacillaceae; genus Bacillus; species Bacillus sp. FSL K6-6540. The sequence goes on along the minus strand of NZ_JBBOXH010000001.1, from coordinate 3,439,789 downwards.
TATCCTCAGGTTTCTTCCTTAATCTGAATCCGCCCTTGATGCCGGGGACGGACGTGATCAGATCAGCGGTTACCAGCTTTCTCAACAATTTCTGAAAATAGGTCACGGAAGTTCCCAGCTGCTGGCTGATCGCTTCCCCGGGCAGCACCGCCCTGTCCGGCAACATGTTGAGCAGAACCAGGGCATATACGGACTGTTCCACGCCGGTTTTCATATGCATAAACAGCACCTCGTTTTACGGTATGGATTTGGTTTAAAATGCTATTCATATTTAAAGCGGATAATCAATATCCACGTTATATCATATATCAGCCGGGTTCAAATGTAAAACCTAACGTTTGCGTTTATCTCATATAAAATGCTGAACGGGATCGCGCCGATGGCATGATCTTGTTCAGCCATGTTAGGATATGACCGAATCATGACAAAAGCATGACAGGTGTATGGCTAATATATGACAGAAGTAACTGTTTCGATAGACTGCCAAACCCTATACTCATAGAAACACATGACAAAAAAACACCGCTTTCATTGAAAGCGGTGTTCTTGCCTTAATCAATCCGGATCCCTAAGTGCCTGCTTGAGCAGCGGAATCGCCTTGGTCCGGTCATTCATGCCGATTTTCTCATAGATGACGCTGATGTAGTTGCGAACCGTACCTTCCGTGATATATAACATATCGGCGATTTCGCGGTTGTTCTTATATTCCGTCATCAGCTTTGCAATCTGCAATTCCCTGGGTGTCAGATTATAATTCTGCACCGGAAACTGTGGAACTCCGGTCGTTCTTAACCGGGCCGCCAACTTTGCCGCCACCTTCGAAGGGAGCATCAGCTCGCCACGAATCGCCTCGCGGATCGAGGCAATGATTTTTTGGGACGTAAAGTCTTTAAGCAAATATCCGGATGCTCCTTTGGCCAGTGCCTCTATAATGAAATCCTCTTCGGTGAACGTCGTGAGGATCAGCACGATCGTATCCGGATTGGACTGCTTAATCTGGTGCGTTGCCGCAATACCGTTCATAACCGGCATTTCGATGTCCATTAACACAAGCTGAGGACGCAGCTGCTCCACCAGCTCGCAAGCGGTCTGCCCATTGTCCGTCGTAGCAACGACCTCCATTTCGGGCTCCATATTGATAATGGTCTCTAGGCCTTCACGGACAATAGTTTGATCCTCTGCAATAAGTATGCTTATGCTTGACATTTCTGATCACTCCTTAAGCGCGGAACGGGGCATGGTGAGTAATAACACACAGCCTGCTCCATCCTTCGTGCTGACCTGGAAGGTACCGCCCCTTCGCCGGGTCGTTTGGCGCATCATGGTCAATCCGAATCCAAGCCGTTCGGACGTAAAGGGCAGTCCGTTATTTTCGAGCGTAAACTGGATAGCGTCTTCTGTCTCGATCAACTCAAACCGGAAGAACGTGCATTGGCCGTGACGAATACCGTTCGTGATTCCCTCCTGCAAGGCATGGCGGATCAACTTCTCGGCCTCCGGCTCAAGACTTCCGTCGGAGACTTCAATCTTATGCTCCACGTTGACTTCCGCATATTGCTGGGAGTCGTTAATGATTTGCAGCAAGGAGTCCCGGAACGTTGCTGAAGCAGCCGCTTCCTCGGCAAGCATATGCACGGATTTCCGCATTTCATGAAGCCCTTTGCGGAGCAGGTCGGACGCATGCTTCAATTTCTCCGTCGATTCCGGTGCGTTCTGCGAAGACATTTTCAGACCGAGCTCTAACTGAACGACGCTGGCTGTTAGAATATGTCCTACGTGATCGTGAATATCGCCGGCAATTCGGTTCCGCTCGGCGAGCACGGATATCTCCGACAATGCTCTGGCCCGTTCTTCCAAAGAATGCTCAAGCTCAATGGTCCTCGCCTCCACTTCGCGTTCCAGCGTTGCATTCCAGCGTGCCAGTTGGAGATGCAGTTCAAGGCGTGCCAACAGCTCCTGCTTGTCGACGGGTTTCGCAAGATAATCATTACCGCCGTGTTCAAAACCGGCAACCAAATCCGTCATTTGACTTTTTGCGCTGAGGAAGATGACAGGCAATTCGCCAGAATTGTAATGCCTGCGTATTTCTTCACCTAATTGGAGTCCGGATACGTACGGCATCATGACATCGAGAAGCGCGATGTCCGGTTTGTATCCATTCTGGATCCATTCCAGGGCCTCTTGTCCGCTGCATGTCGACCTGAGTGAATATTTTCCCGCCAGGAACTGCAAGAGGACCTGGACGTTAATCGGATCGTCATCCACGATGAGCACTGAAGGCAGTTGTTTATTGGAGTGGGCTGCCTCCCGCTCAGGCTCAACGATCTCCCATTGAGGAAATGACTCCGTCGGAATGTAATCTGCGACGGGCAGAGGAGGGCCCTTCGGCTCTCCTTCGCCAGCCATGGGGAGCGTAAAGCTGAACGTTGAGCCTTCTCCAACACCGGAGGTTACTCCAATCCTTCCGCCATGCAGTTCGACTAGCTTCTTAGTAATCGAGAGCCCGATCCCCGTACCGCCTTGTTGAGATCGATCCAGAGGATTAATCTGCTCGAATGATTCAAAAATACGGTCCAGATCAGCTTCTGAGATACCGATTCCGCTATCGGTTATCTGAACCGAAACTTGTCCTTGCAGCCTCTTTGCCGTGACGGTAACCGTCCCGGTTTCCGTGTAAGCGATCGCATTTCCAATTAAATTATGCAATATTTGCTGCAATCGATTCTCGTCGGCCATCACGTACATATCGTCCGGCAATTGATGGGATAGCCGGAGCCCTTTCTTCTCGGCCAATGGGTTGAGCACTTGAAGGGTCAGCTCGACGGCCAGACGCAAGTTAACCGTCACGAGGACCAAACCGATCTCCTGGTGCTTGAGCTTTGAGAAATCCAATATATCGTTTACCAAATGGGCAAGCCGCTGGCCACTGACCTTCATGAGCCGCAAAAGATCGATGACAGGCGATGGCAGTTTGCCGGAGCTTCCGTCGATCAAGGCATCGGCCAGACCGATAATGCCATGCAGCGGAGTACGCAGCTCATGCGAGGTTTTCGCCAAAAATTCATCCTTCAGTTTGTCTAATGTCAACAAACGCTCCGACAAACGCTCCACTTGGAAAAAAGCCCGAGAGGATTTCATGGACAGCAATAATGCCTGCAAAAATACAAACCCGAGCACACCGAACTGCAGCAACGCTGGCGTAGTAAAGACTCCTTTACGGTTTAAGGTATCATTGACCGCTGTCAGGAAAATCAGGCTGAATCCGACGATGAGGAGGACAGCCCCTTCTTGTCTTTGCCTTGCTAACCGAATGGATGCATAGACGGCATAGAGAACAAGCCCGATGGAATAGATCTGAAATGGGATCAGTGAATAATCATACACCCGGATATCTGTTGTAAGCACCAGTAAGGTCAAAAATATCGTGAAAAACTGCGTCAAACGCCATACCTTGCGGGATAGAAATTGAGGAAACAAGTGATATATATATGAGATCAAAAATAATTCGCCGACGTAAATCGTTAAATACGATACTTTTGCAAACCAAACCCATGAGAACGCTGGGAATATTTCCAGTATAAATCTTGAACCCACCAGCATCGTTCGGACGGCAATGCACATACAGAACAATCCGAAATACAGCGGAGTTACGTCGTTGCGTCTGAGCACGTACAAGATAATATGATACACACCGATCACCAGCAGTGAACCGATCACAAGACTGTCTCTTACAAGCTCTACCGACTTCTCCTGCTGCAGCTGCTTGGCATCTCCAAGCTCAATAGCGTTATTAATCCCGCCTTTGGGATACGTATAATTGGCGACCTGAACCAGAAGCGTCAATCGTCCGTCCGAGTCCGGCTTAACGGGTACGACTACAGACGGACCATACTTCGGAATGGATGCCTCGTGCGTAGATCCAGGTTTACCCGCCGATGCCGCCAGGGTATCGTTGACCCATAGGGCGTATGACGAATAGATGTTTCGCAGTTTGAGTGCAATCGGCTCTTCAGAATCAAGCCCGCTAATCGTCAAACGATACGTTGCATATCCGTCGGCTGGAAGCTTTCTGCCGTTCAATGTATAATTCGTCCAATACTCGGGCATATCGACGTATGCGCTTACGGCAGGAAGTGTCCCCTGTTTCAGATCGTCCGGATCCAGCAGTTGGTTCCAATAAAATGCCCACTTTCCGTTCAGCGCAACGGACCCCTCTGTGCCGAAATCCCATCCTTCCAGCTGAAGCTCACCGTTCTGCACACTCACGGACGACTTCGCAGTTGCCATATCCGAATGGCCGGCTAAAGATAGGATCAGGTAAAAAAAAACAGGGCAGCCGCGTGTTTACGCCATCTCATGCGAGAATGGACGCAACATCGATATAAATTTCATCGCCTAACCGGGCATTCCCCAGCAGACGAAGATGTCGCTTGGATGTAAAATCTTTGGGTTCGTAACTGTTGGGTGCTTTAGCGGGGGACAACAGCTTTAGTTGGATATAGGTTTCCGCTACAAGTTTGCTGCAGAAGAAGTCGCGGAACGAAGTAGTGATGCCAAACTTGCCTTCGATGATCTCCCAATACATCTGTTTTTTATCCGGAAACACGGCATCATGCACCTGCTCGATAAAATGATCCAGCTGCTCGTACATTTCGGGTGTTCGATCTGCATGCAGATGACGGATCGCAAACATCGTATCGTAATGGTTGCTGAGATCGGTTGACAATCGATCGCGTAACTTCACGAGCTGAGGACCTGATTTCTTGATATGTAACCACGTATCCTCCAAATTATTGAGCGACGTGGATTCCCATAACAGCACTTCATCGTTCGGAGCGCGTACGACCATCGCAACATGTGACCACGGACAATGTTCCAGTGCTTCAATTCGAAGACTTCCCTTGGCTACCCCATGAGCGAGCAGAATATCTCCGGTCTGCAGCTTAGGCTCAATCTCGTTATAAGGAACGGTAGTTTGGTTCATATTATCCCCCTTGGCTGGTGAAATTCACCATGAATTTTGTCCTTCAGTTTAATACTAAACGCAACCCATAAATTGTCAATCACTGAAATTGGGCTATGGCATCGTCTTTGTTCCTTCCCGAATCCATTTTTAGTAGATATAGGTGATTATCGGTTCGTACTGAGCTGCTTTCGGTTGCCGCTTTGCGCAAACAGGCCTGCCCGGATTTTCTCCATGGCAGGCCTGTGTATTATAATGGTTTCGTTTAAATAATCTGGCGCTTCTCCTGTCACGCTTCCTCCCATAACCGCTTCAGATTGTCCAAACCCAATCGGGTTCCTTCCCTGCACTCCTCCATGCCCTCGAATTCCAGCGTAATATCCCCGTCATAACCGGATTCTTTAATGAGTCGAAGGATTCGCCGCACATCCAGATCCCCCTGCCCGAAGATGGAGCCTCGCAGGTAATTGCCATGGGACGTTCTGAACCACTTCCCCCCGCCCGGATCCTGATCATACGGACGATAATAGAAGTCTTTCACGTGGACGAGCGAGGCCAGCGGCAAGTTGCGTTTCACGCCGACCAGCGGCTGCTCGTCAACGCATAGAAAGTTGCCGATATCCAAGGTCGTCTTGAAGTTCGGACGGTCGACAGCCTGCAGCACGCGCTGTACCCGGTCGCTTGCCTGCACGCTCACGCCATGGTTCTCGATTGTGGTCGTGATGTCGTGCTTGGCCGCGTAATCCGCGATTTGACGGCAGCCTTCCACGATCATGTCCAGATGGGTTTCCACGTAATCGATGCCCATCTTCTCCGACGGCAGCGTGAACGCCGTTACGTCATGCCGCATATGCTTCATTCCCAGCCGGTTGACCGTATCCACGTGGCGCTTGATTCGTTCGACCTCCGCATCGAAGTCGTCTCTGCTCTCCTGGACGAAATTAGCGGGCATGGAATAATTGGATAATGCGATGCCGGCTTCGGCCGCCCGTTCACGCACCGCATCGGCAAGTCCGGGATTGTCCTCCAGCGTAAATCCATAGGGTACGATCTCCATATGCTGTCCGCCGTTCTCCGCGATCCAATCCACCACATCCAGCACCGTCATCTCGCCTGCACGGATAGCCGGCAGCAAGCTGTAGGTGCTTACACCAACCCTCATTGCATGATACCTCCTTTATTTGCTTCTTCCATCGTAAGCTTCCTGGTAGATTTCCAGATAGCGGGCTACATTCATGGCCTCCAGCTGCTTCACGTAGCCGTCCCAGTCTTTATCCAGATCGGCATCGCCAATCACGAAGCGTGCCATCATTTCATCCACGTAATCGTTGATCGTTTTGGACAGATCCGCTACCTCGGACGCCTGCTCGTTTGTCAAAAACAACGGCGGAACGGTGCTGACATCGGTTGGTTTGTAAGGTTCGTATTTATTTTTCGTCTCGTTGTACAATACGACTTCCAGATCGTCGTCTCCTTTGGCAACGGCGCTCAGGCGGAAATCATTTGTCCGCAAACTCGGGCCGGTTTGTATCCAGGCAATATTTTGCACCGTACCGTATGATTTTAGCTCAGACCAGACCGCAGGCTCCCCGTTGATGCCGACCTCTCCGTCCTTCGCTTCCCTCCATTCCTGATCCGGACGGCCATAGACGCTGCGCAGCGTATGCTCCCGCTCGTACAGACCATCTGCCCAGCGCAGGGCAAGCTCAGGATGCTTGGCCTTTTTCGTGATGACGAACGCACCCGGGTTTAATCCGGTGGAATCGAGAGCCGCATAACGAACGCCGTTCGGTCCTTTGAGCGGCGGCACCGTCTTATATTCCAACCATCTGCCGCTTTCGCCGAGGAGTTGGGTAAATATACCCTGGTGGCCGCCGGTTGAAGCACCCAGAATGACCGTATCGGGATTCTCCCCGATCTGGATCAGCTGATTGTCATCCTGCGTGAATGACTCCGGAGCGACCAGCCCCTCGGCATACAGCTTGTTCATATACCGCAACCCTTCCCTCCACTCCGGTTTGTTGAAGGCGACGTCGAGCTTGTCGTCTTTTATGAATATATGCTTGTAACTTGAGCCGTAAACCGGATTATAAATGAAAGAGTTCAACAGGAACGCATCGATGGAGGAGCTCCAGGATTTCGGTGAAATCGACAGCGGAATTTCATCCTGGATTCCGTTTCCGTTCGGGTCCTGTTCTTTGAAGGCCTTCAGCACCTCGTACAGCTCATCGGTGGTTTCCGGCATCTTTAGGTTGAGTTTCTTCAGCCAAGGCTCATAAATCCACATTTTCTGGCTCATGGAGCAGTGGTAGCATTCATTCACTTCCGGAAGCGCATAGATATTGCCGTCCAGCGCGGTAATCGTGGATTGGATCTCCGGATTGTCCTGGAACAATTTCTTGGTGTTCGGCCCCTGCTTCTCGATCAGATCATTCAACGGGAGAAAGGCGCCCTGCGAGCCGTAAATCATCTGCTGCGCCGGCGATATGTTCAATCCCAGGATGACATCGGGGTAGTCCTCGCTGGCAAGAACGAGATTCAACTTTTCCTGCATGCTCTGCTCCGGAACGACCTCCCACTCGATGTGCACATTCGTTTTTTCTTCGTACCATTTGGTGAAATCGTTCGTTTCGAAATTCTCGACCAGCGGATTCCCCCGCACCATCACCTTCAAAGTGGTTTTCTCTTGAACCAGCGGATAGGTTCCCGGTTCGGACAATGCGATTGTCTCGGTACCCGTATTTTGTGGTTCATCTGCGCCTTTCGGGCCCTTTGACCCGGTACAGCCTGCAAGAAGGATACTGAATGCGGTGATAGCACCCATAATAACCCGCGTTCTTTTTCTCATAACGTCCCGCCCTCCTGAAATGATGGATGTATTATCCTTTTAACGAACCGATCATGACCCCTTTGACAAAAAACTTCTGCAGGAACGGATAAATGATCAGCAGTGGAACCGATGTCACCACGATCAGCGAATATTTCAGCAGCTCGCGCAGCCCTTGCCGGGCCGCCGCGGTTTTGGCGTCTCCGAGCATTTCGATATTGACCTCGTTCTGCACCAGAATGTCGCGGAGCACCAGCTGCAGCGGGTACAAATCCGCGCTTTTTAAATAGATCATGGCGTTGAAATATTGGTTCCAGTGGCCGACGGCATAGAATAAAGCGATGACGGCCAGGATGGGACCCGAAAGCGGCAGCACGATGCGCCACAGGAACCGGAAATCCGTACAGCCGTCCAGCTGCGAAGCCTCCAGCAATTCCGTAGGGATTGTCGTCTGGAAGTAGGTCCGCATGATGATCACGTTCCACACCGACAGCGCGCCGGGAATGAGCATCGACCATACCGTGTCAATCATGCCGAGATCCTTCACCAGCAGGTAGGTCGGTATCAGTCCCCCATTAAACAGCATCGTGAACACAAACAGCAGCATGAACAGGCCGCGCCCACGAAAATCTTTGCGTGATAGCGGGTAAGCCGCCATGACGGACAGAATAAGATTAATCGAGGTGCCTGCCAGCGTATAGAACAGCGTGTTCATGAAGCCTTTGGCGACCATCGTGTTTTTGAACACCGCACGGTACCCCTCGAGCGTCGGTTCGACGGGCCACAGCCATACCTTTCCCGATAAAACCGCGCTGCTGGAACTGAACGAAGCACTGACCACATAAATCAACGGATATAACACAACGATTAAGAAAACGGATAAAATGACGTAGTTCACCACCGTAAAAACGCGGTCCGAGCCGGATTCCTTCATGGCAGGTGATTGCATACATGTCCTCCCTTCCTTACCAAAGACTTTCCTGCTTCAGCTTTTTGGCCGTCTGATTCACGATCAGCAGCAGCACGAAGCCGATGATCGCTTTAAACAAGCCAATCGCCGTGGCATAAGAGAAATTCATCGCTTGGGATACCAGCCCAACCTTGTACACATACGTGTCGATGACCTCAGATGATCGCAAATTCAGCGCATTCTGCATTAACAGTATTTTCTCGAAGCCGGTTTCCAGCATTTGACCCGTATTCAGAATGAGCAGAATGATGGCGATGGGCATAATGCCCGGCAGGTCAATATGGCGCATCCGCTGCATCTTCGAAGCGCCGTCGATGACGGCTGCTTCATGGAGTGCCGGATCAATGCCTGAAAGCGTTGCCAAAAAGATGATGCAGGAAAACCCGACGTTCTGCCAAATATGGGACCACACGTAGATCGACTGAAACCAGGAGGCCTCCGCCATGAAATGATACGGACCTGCGCCGATCCAGCCGAGCATCGTATTGATGAGTCCCGTTCTCGGGTCCATAAACTGCAGCATCAAGCCCACCAGTACGACCAGAGAGATGAAATAAGGCGCGTATGTAACCATCTGGACGGTGTTCTTGAAACGCCGGTTTCTAACATAATTCAAACCGAGCGCGAGCAGAATGGGAAACGGAAAACTGGCTATCAGCGTGTACAAGCTGATCGAGAACGTATTCTTGAGCAAACGCCAAAATTCATGCGATTGGAAGAAACGTTCGAACTGGGCAAATCCGACCCATGGACTGCCACTGATTCCTTTTGTGACGTTGAACTCTTTAAACGCAATCTGCGCGCCGTACATCGGCACATACTTGAAGATGATGATGTACAATAACGGGAGCAAAAAAAGCGCGTACAATTGCCAGCTGCGGATGATACTCTTCCAGCCACTCAGCAGTTACCACTCCAATCTTCAATGGGATTCGTCCCGATCCGGTCCGTGATTGGAGTATATACAGCCGGCTTGTTCCGCGTAAATCTTCATGTTTTCGGTCAACTATTCAGAATTTTAGAATGGGCTGTTATTCATCAATCCGGCAGTACGCATTTCTTTAGATTAAGCATAATCTCCGGTCCGTTGAAGACGTCTGTACTCGGTGGCGCTTATCCCGTTTACGCGTTTAAACGCCCGGCTGAAGGTGTTGAGTGATAAATAGCCGCAAGCTGCAGCGATGTCGCTGACCGGCTTATCGCTCGTTGCCAACTCCCGCTTTGCCTCATCCATTCGGAGCTTCTCGAGATACTCCGAGAAATTCAAGCCCGTCTGCTCCTTGAAGAAGTACGATACATAAGCTTCGGAAGTGTGGGTTTCCCGGGCGAGCGCGGATAAACTCAGATCGCTCTCCACATAGTGCTTCTCGATATAGCTCAGCAGCCGGTTCGTTAAATGAGCATTATGGCTCTTCTTCCTCTCCTCGTTCTTCTGACAGAGGCGAACGAAAGCGGCATAGAGAATATTCATGGCTTCAGCAGGGGATAACTCGGGATTTAACGCTCGCATGACGGCATCCGTTTCCTCCGTTCTGTGGCTTCCATCATTCCCTGTCTGTTCGTTGCACTTCATCAGGGTACCGCTAAGCTCCTGGACAAGGAGCTTCTCAACGGCCATCGGCATTTGCCGATCCGACCTGTTCTTCTCCTTGATCTGCCGAAAAAGCTGCCTTGTCTCATCCAGATTGCCGGCTTTCACGAGCTGGATTAACCGCATCTCTTCGTCTGCCGGGTAATAATAGGAAAAGGCCGGCATTACCATCTCAGCATGGTAGAAGATAGGAGACTTCTCGCTCCATCCCGCATGATGCAGGACAAACTTGGCCTCCCCGTAGGAACGATACAGCTCGGCAATATTGGACCGGATCTCGCCTACAGCCATGTACAGGCCCGTGCCGGAAATTCCAATCAAATGCTCATAAATCGACTGTAGATGTGCACGCATGTGTATCGTGAATTCCGCTTTATCCGCTGCCGTTCCCGACAGGACCAGAACCAATTGATTTTCTCCAAAGTCATGCAGCAGCGCCCCTTCTCCGCATAATGATTGAATCCGGTCGCGGATGTTGATTTTGACGATATCGAGCTCCATCAGCATTTCTTCCATGAAGGGCTCTTGGTATCCTCGAATATGAAGAAGCGCCACCGCATGGTGAGATCCCCGGAGCTGGACCTGCGCGTGTTCCATGGCAGCCTCCAGCTCCTGCATCGACGTGAAGCTCCCTTTCAGAAGACGGTCAACCAAAACGTTTCGCAGCATCGGAATCTGCTCCTCCAACCGCTCCTTCAGCGAATCATGGCTTTCAACCAGCTCGGAAACGGAATGGCCGATATAATCAACGGCGCTACGCGAAGAAGCATGAGCTGCTTCCGATCGGGTTGAAGGCAGCAGCTGAAGGATTTTGAGGAACGGCCTGCTGCTTCGATATGCCAAATAACCGGCCACGCCTAACCCCAACAGCAGAGCTGTAACGAAGATGGTTAACGTCAGCTGCTTGATATAATATACCTTTTGGAGCACCACGGATTTAGGCTGAGCGGATACATAGCTCCATCCGTTGTATTCGGATGTGGATTGCGTCACAAGCATCTCCTGTTCATTCCATTGGATATGGGTATCGCCACTTTTTATAGGAAGCGCTTTCATAAAACCCTGTTCTTTCAAACCGATGGAGCTGATCAAGTTTCCGTTGGCATCCGCTATATAGGCAAAGCCCTCTTGTTCCGGATCGACTTTGCGGAGCATGTCCTGGATCTGCCTATTGTTAATCAGGACCGTAACGACCCCGCTGCTGCTTTTGTTTCCGAAGGATTGCATATAACTCACGACGGAGTATGGTTTGCCTTCATAAACAACCGAATGTCCCGGCGTATACGTTTTATAATGATACTGCCCGAACAATGCTTGCCTCCATTCGCTTAACGATTGGCCTTCATAACGCAGCAGCAAACGATAATACTGGTCTGCCGTATACACCTTGCGGGGAGAGATGACCATGCTGCTGTTCTTGTACGCGATGTAATAATCCACGATGAAATGATTAAACAGTTTGTAGTTAAACAAGCTCTTTTCCAAATCCCACAGACGGTATGGACCTGTGCCGGCAAACGGTTCTTTCTCGAATTGAAAGGATTGGATCTTCGATTCGCTCGACATCTGCCGTGCGATGTTCTCGATTTCGGCAAATCGCTGATCCAGCGCTTCCTGAATTTGCTGCAGTGCCGCAGAGGTGCTCTTTACCGTTTCGTTTTCAATCAGCTCCGAGGTTTTTCCATAAGCAAACCATCCTACCAATAGGGAGCCTACGAGAATGACGGCATACGGTATAAAAAAACGAAACAACAGCCCTGCCTTCTCCCCCGATACGGATTTCACCGGCATTTTCCCCCTTTCTTCCCTTCAGATATGATCCAATATATCAAAGATTGATGCGCGTAGTCAGTAGACCAAAAGGCACTGATTTCCCCTTGTTCATGGGCAACATGCACGGCTACACCGGAACGACGAATGGATTGAAGGAACTGGAGACTGTCGTCAATTCAACCGTAAATTGGTTATCCTTATCGCTATCCCTTATACTGGATATGAAACTATCATTTTCGAGAGGAGACCATACCGATGAATGTGAACGAATCTCTGAAAAATGCATTGTTTACCAAGGAATTTACCCATAACCCTTATCCGGTGTACGAGAAATTGAGGCAAAGCGATCCCATTATGAATCTGCAATTTCCGGATGGTCGTCATGGGTGGCTGATCAGCAGTTACGCTGAAGCCGTCGAAGCGCTCAAGGATGGCCGGTTCAGTAAGGACGTCACGAAGGCAATGGGCGGGGAACAGACCAGCGTGTTCAGCACCAATATGCTGTTCTCCGATCCGCCGGATCACAAACGGCTTCGCGGATTGGTCCAGAAGGGTTTCACGCCGCAGAGAATCGCGGATATGCGCAGCCATATTCAAGAGATCGCGGACGGCCTGTTGGATGCCGTCTCCTCCAAAGACACCATGAATCTTATTGACGAATATGCCTTTAAGCTTCCCATTATAGTAATCAGCGAGATTCTCGGCGTACCTACTGAGGATCAGGACAAGTTCCGGGTATGGTCCAATTCCATCATCGGCGCTTCCAATCAGGAAATGAACGAGCAGGTCGTCCAGCATATGAACGAATTCATCGCTTATTTGAGGGACTGGTTCGCCAAGGTTCGCGAACAGCCCGGCGACGATATGATCAGTCAGCTGGTCATTGCCGAGAACCAAGGTGACCGCTTATCCGAACAGGAGTTATACGGCGTCGTTACCCTGATGATCATAGCCGGACATGAAACGACGGTGAACCTGATCGGCAATGGCGTGCTTGCATTATTGGAGCATCCGGAGCAGCGGAAGCTTTTGCAGGAACAGCCGGAACGGATTCATGGCGCCATTGAAGAAATGCTTCGCTACAACGGTCCCGTTGAATTCAGCACTTCACGATGGGCCGCGGAGGACTTGGAATTTCACGGTGTCCATATGAAAAAAGGCGACTTGGTTGTCATCGCCCTAAATTCCGCTAATCGCGATTCCATACAATTCGAGGATCCCGATCTGTTCGATATCACCCGGGAGAAGAGCCAGCACTTAGCCTTCGGCAAGGGAATACACCTCTGCCTCGGAGCACCGCTCGCCAGGCTGGAAGGTGAAATCGCGATAAACACGCTCCTACGCCGCTTTCCCGATTTCGAGCTTCAGGGCAATATCGACGATCTGGAATGGAGGCCGGGTATGATCGTGCGCGGCGTGAAGGAGATCCCCATTTCACTTCGTTCTTAATAACCAGGAGAATATATTTACACCTAGTAAAAAGGCGAACCCTAAAAGTGGTTCGCCTTTTGTTTGTGGATATGTTCAATTCAGTTAACATATATAACATTATGTAAACTATTTAACTAATGAACAACGAGCTTTAGTCCTTTACCGAAGCGAATAATATATATTACTCGTTTTATCCACCCGGTGTTTAAGTTATTGATATGGTAATAATGGGTAAACTTAGAAAGTATCACTTTGTAAATCGATGGACTTCAGAATTTTATAACGGAAGAGGATGAGACGAATGAAGTCTTCTAAAACCCATGAAAATCAAACACAGCGCTCAAACTACGCCGAACGCAACCTATGGGCCGGCATCTTGTTCGGGTTAGGGCTGGTCGGATTTATCGATGAGGTGGTATTTCACCAATTGCTGCATTGGCATCATTTCTACGATAAGTCTACAAGCGATATCGGCCTTGTCTCTGATGGTCTGTTTCATGCGTTCAGCTGGTTTGCTACCATCGGCTCCTCGTTCCTGATTGCCGATCTGCATCGAAGGAATGCGTTTTGGGCTAAACGATGGATTGGAGGCATTCTGTTAGGCGGTGGCGCTTTCCAGCTGTACGACGGCATCATCCAGCACAAGTGGATGCGACTGCATCAGATTCGTTATTACGTCGATATCAGACCCTACGACTGGGTCTGGAATCTGATTGCTGCCGGCATGATCATCGCTGGTATCATACTCATTGTACGCACTCGAAACCGCGTTCCTTCCCGGAAGGCCGCATCCTAAGATGAGTCATCATTCGATTCAACATCATGGTGCCGATATGTTCGAGGGGACAGCTGTATGGCAACCTTGGGAATGGATTTTGACTTCCTTCCTCGCGGGCCTAATTCTGCTCTATTGGACAGCTGCTGCGGTTTCCAATCGACGCCACCGCATATGGCCTGCCCATCGTTATGTTTGCTGGATTGCGGGATTGACGTGCATAGGCTTGTCGCTGGCAGGCCCGTTGGCCCGGCTTGCCCCTGCAAATTTCCCGGTGCATATGCTTGGGCATTTGCTGCTCGGCATGCTGGGGCCACTGCTGATTGCGTTTTCAGCTCCAATGACGCTTCTGCTTCGGTCAGTCCCAGTGCCGGTCGCAAGAAGAATTAGCCGATTGCTTAAGATCAAGCTCGTCCATTGTATCTCACATCCATTGGTGGCCGCTTTGTTGAATATCGGCGGCTTATGGATCCTCTACACCACCGGGTTGTTCACGGCCATGCATCATAGCCTAATTCTTCATATAGCCGTTCATTTTCATGTGTTTGCAGCCGGATATCTATTTACGGTTTCTTTGATCTACGTGGATGTGGTTCCCTACCGCCGAAGCTTTCGGCTTCGTGCGTTCATCCTGATCATTGCCATGGCGGGACACGGGATACTCTCCAAATACTTATATGCCCATCCGCCCGACGGTGTTCCTTTCGAGCAGGCAAAGCTTGGTGGAATGCTGATGTATTACGGCGGCGATGCCGTGGATCTCGTTCTCGTGTTGTGGATGTGCATGCAATGGTATAGGTCGTCCCGTCCGCGACCGGCATCGTTTCATCCAATCTCGGATTAATCGCCGCTTACCGGATTATGCTTGGTGTCACTGGTCTCCTCCGGCAGGCAGTTGGATATGCTCGGTACATTGCGCGGCTTATATTCAATGAGTTCCGAAGAGTATATGGCTACGGTCATTCTTCCCCCGTTCCCGAATGCCCGAATGAGGATGGGTTGATTATAGGCGTTCTCAAAGACAAAATCTGGGCCTCCCCAGCTAACCGTAGCGTCTCGACCAGGCAGCACGTAAGGGACGTTCCGGCTGTGAGAGTAGCGCTTCACAATCTGCAAACCTGCACGGTCAATCGCATTATACAGAGTCGAAGAAACCTGACAGATTCCGCCCCCCACTCCTTCGGACAATTCGCCTCTTACGATCACGCCGGCACGTTTGTAACCCCTGTCCGCCGTTCTCATGCCGACGACCTCATTGAACGAGAACGTTTCCCCGGGGAATACGACTGCGCTGTCAATCGCTTGAGCAGCCAACGAGATGTTATGGGAACGATTTTTGTTATTGGAATTAAAATAGGTTACATAGTAGCCGATCGGCTTGACGCGAATGGAAGCCAGAAGCTCGGTGTCCACTTTCGGATATATCGGATACCTCGGCGCTTCGATGGAAGAAGCCCCGGTGCCGTACCAATACGAGTAGTATTGTTCCAATAGCTTGCGGCGGTCCAGACGATGGCCGTTCTGACCCGGAACGATCTGGCCGCTGCTGCCAATCTTGGCATTTCGGGCTTCCATATAGGTCTTGCGATCAAGTTTATCCACCCATTGATCGTATTTGTCCATATCTAGCAGCGGGAACACATCAAGCGCATGTTCGCTTCGATTCACGCTTTCCATGACTTTGCCTTCCTGGGTAATCGTTAAATTGTCGTTCTCCGGTTCAGTCCCTTGCAGGAGCATGAACAGTAGGCTAATGACCGACATCCATTTCAAGTGGGTTCACCTGCTTTATCTTTGTGTTTTCCTCGTCTTCGTGCGTTTTTCCTGCTATGCCCGTTTACACATCTCTTTGGTATTATGATTGCATTCTAGGTAATTCATTCAGAATTGTTTTCTTAACAAAAAAAAGAAGCCCGCACATTCATCGTGCGAGCTTCTTTGCAAAAGTACGATCTTATAAAGAGACTTGTGTCTCTTTCCTGCGGCTAATAGGCATGACGAGAAACAGAAACGAACTGACGGCCAGCAATTCCGCGATCCCGATGACGGTGCCCATAGGAGCTGCCGTCGTTCCGTCTCCAAGCCCGACAAGAGGGCTTGCGGCGGCGCCTAAGAGCAAAGGCAGCAAGCCTAGCAATGCAGATGCACTGCCTGAAGTATGGGCTTCCTGCTTCTGCATCGCCAGGGATGTTGTCGTTGCGCTAACCATCCCTACGGCAGAGACGATCAGGAACAGCATCGGCGCAATGAGAAACAGTCCGCCGCCAAGCCATGTAATGGCAAGCAGCGATGTGCCGCCAAAGGCTGCAATAAGAAGTCCCGTCGTCAGAAGTTTGGTTTCTCCTGTGCGGGAAGCCAATCTGCCGGTAATTTGGGAGAATAGTACGATACCAACCCCGTTAACGGCAAAGAATAGGCTGTACGTTTGAGGAGACACCCCGAAGATATCCTGCAGCACGAAGGGCGATCCCGAGATATAAGCGAACATCGCGGCCGATACGAACGCTTGGGAGAGCGCATATCCGATAAACACGCGATCCCGAACCAGCGTACCGAAGGTTTGAAAGGTTTGCCTGATCCCGCCGCTGGCTCTATTCTCCTTGTTCAACGTTTCCGGAAGACCAAACCATACGGCAAGCAGCATAAGCAATCCAATCAAAAACAGGACGACGAATACGCCGCGCCAAGATACAAAATTTAGAATAAAGGCTCCGAATACAGGAGCGATAATTGGAGCCAATCCGTTGATCAGCATCAGTAAAGTGAAAAATTTGGTCAGCTCCGAGCCGGTGTATAAATCCCGCACGACCGCCCTGGATATGACGATGCCGGCTGCTCCGCTGGCTCCCTGCACGAAGCGGAGCGCAACCAGAACCCAAATCGTCGGTGCAAATGCGCACAGTAAGGAGGTGACCGAATAAATAATCAGAGATATGATCAGTGGTGCTTTTCTCCCCCGTATATCGCTGAGCGGCCCGGCTACGAGCTGTCCAAGCGCCAGGCCAAGCAAAAATGCCGTCAAGCTTAATTGGGCTAACGATGCCGGCGACCCTAAACTTTCCGAAAGTTTAGGCAGTGCAGGCAAATACATGTCAACGGAGAGCGGTCCAAATGCCGATAGGGATCCGAGAATCAAGGCAAACTGCAGCCTCTTTCCGCGAGTCAGGACCATGGCTGAACCGGTTTCTTTGGTGGAAATCGACATACTGACAGATACTTCCTTTCTCTTGCAACACATTGATGCATGGGTGATATGCTGCTGGCAATCCATCTTGATTGCTAAGCAACTATCCTATCATAGGTTATTTTTTTGGATATTACCAACCATTTTTACTAGGACAGGGGCATGCGCAAAGTAAACGTTGTGCCAATGCCCAGTTCGCTATGTACTGTAATTCTCCCGCCATGATCTTCTACAATTTTCTGACAGAGGGACAACCCGAGCCCCGTCCCTTCTTCCTTGGTCGTATAGAACGGATCGAAAATTTTGGCAAGATTTTCATCAGCGATCCCTTTGCCAGTATCCTCGATCTGAACAACGGCCATCCCCTCTTCTGCTTTAAGCGAGATTCGAACGGAACCGGTGTTTTCCATCGCCTGGAAGGAATTACGAATCAGATTGATCAGCACCTGGATGATCTTGTCCCGGTCCATCACGATTTGGATCGGCTCATCGCTTAAGTCGAGCAGAAACACATGTCCGTGCGAGGCCGCTTCGGATTCACATAAGGAGTAAACGCGCGTCATGCAGTCCGATAGGGACTCAACCCTCATATTGCTGGCATGGGGCTTAGAAAAATGTAAAAATTCAGCCGTCAGCTCCCCTACCCGCGTGATTTCCCCCATGATAACCTCATACCAGGGCTGTATATTATAACTTTGATTTTTGGAAAGCTGTATAAAGCCTTTAATCGAAGTCAGCGGATTGCGTATCTCGTGGGCCATTCCGGCAGCGAGCTCCCCCACCATCTTCATTTTTTCCGTACGGATCATCTCCTCCTGGCTTCTCATCCAGGAATTGCGGCGCATTTGAAAAATCCGGTCCTCCGCCGTGCTGATGATCTCCTGATACGTTAAAGCTTCATGCGGGTAGCAAGTAATGCTATACGTCACCTGTACGCCGATATGCTCAAAATTGAACATGGTGCTGTCGATGTTGACATGCTCCGGTAGCAGTACGGCAAAGCGGTCTCCCGCATAGCGCGAGGCGGCCAGCATGTCGTTCAGGAATAATCTCCGCAGAGCACGCGAGAATCTGATCAGTATCTCATTTGCCGTGGAAATGTCCTTTGCATTTAACGATTTAAAGTTGTTGATATCGAGCAGCACCAGCTGAAACGGCTTGTTCACCTCAATGAGCTGCTGGACTTTATGCAAATACCCGTCATAATTCAGAAGACCGGTTAATGCATCATGGTACGTTAAGTAATCATTCTGCTTATATAATTTCTTCTTCTCCGATTCCAGAAAGTTAACAAAGTGGAATGAAATCACAATCACAAAGGAAGCCAAACAATCAAACACGGAGACCAGAACATTGTATTTCGTTAACGGCACGTAAGTCAGACGGATTAAGGAATACTGAAGAATGATCAGGAAGCACAGCGGCATCGTTTCCTTAAATCGTTCTTTGTTATGAATGGTATTAATGATCAGTATGTAATACAGGAGGATACACCAGTTTAATTGACTTACATAGTGAAACGCCCCAAGAAACAGAAAATGAACATAACGAAGCCATTCGTACTTTCGATCAAAAACAACGGATACGTACAATAAAGTTGCCGTGAGCAGCATCAAAGGAATGGACGTGTGATAACCGAGATAGACCGACGATACCATGATAAAAATCGATATCAAGGGAACAAATAGGAGCTTAAGGACTAAAAACGACAAAGCGAATCACTCCTAAATCGCTATTACTGGCGCATATTGAAGAAATCAACGAGGCAAGTTCCACCAAATATGGTACACCATATACATGCGTCTGAACAGCAGGAAAACATCACTTTCAACAAAGCCGCCCTTTATTTTTTCCTGAAAATGGCGTTATTCCTGCCGTCAATTGCTATTTTCAGCTAAATTTCCTCATAACGTATCGATAGAATCTGATCGGTTACCGGATGATACGAAACCGTGACATAGACGCCGAATTCAACGTTCCCTTTCTTAAGCCACAGTTTGAACTTCTCCTCCGCCAAAACACTGGATATCTTGGTTCTGCCCATATACAAATAATCCACGACGTCCATATTATATTTCCGCTTGGTTTCGGTGACGGCTAAGGTTCCCCACTTGGCATAGGCAGGCTCTCTTCTGTTCACGGCATGAATCAAAGACTGAGCAATATCGGTCAGTTCACGCTGTCCGATCTCTGTGGAAGCTCGATTTGCTGTAGTTATGAGATATTGCCAATCCGCCTTTTCAAATACCAACAGCTGCAGCGTATTGAGCGGACCCTTGTAGAATTTAGCGGTTGTCTGCTCCGTCAATTCTAATGCTTGAAACGATAGGTGTTCCAGCTGCTGTCTATTCTCAACGGGATATAACTCGATCCTGTAGTCGTTCTCGGGTTTAAATTCGTTTCGATAATGGATCTCCAAATGCTCGTCAAGTCCGGCATGCGTGCCATAACAACGACCATATTGATGCGTAAAAGCTACGGCAGGCACTTGCGGCGGGAGCTGGATTTCTCTGCCGAAACGCTTCTCGCAAGCCCTTATCGCCTCCTCTGCAAGCTCGGCACCGCTTTCAAAAATGGCTTGCTGAAACGAAAACTCCGAAGATTCCATAGTCGCCTGATCATTAATGGGTGTGACCCCGAGCGACAAAATGCTAGCGAATAAAAGGGTGCCCAGCATGTAATTCCTCCTCCTAGAGATTGGCAGACTTGCCTGATCCTAAGATTCCCGCGGACGCTCTTCTTATTCCTGACTTGGGATTCGTTGGATAATTCCTTTGAAAAATACACACACTGTGACGGACTATGCATGAATCCGAGGTGAGTACGCGTGGGGATGAAACAGATATTAAAATCTATTTTTTTGGTCACTCATGAGCATTCTGAATCGGGCACATCTCTATATAATCAACAGGATCCCAACCCCCAGGAAGAGGTTTCGCTGACGCTGAAGCATGTTGCGGATCAGTTTGACGATTCGGCCGACTTTGTCCATAAGATCTATCTTCATGGGCGCCTTCATGTTATGTATTTCAGCCATTTGGTCAATGAGGATCGGCTGGAACGGGATCTGCTTCCTCCCATTTTGAATTCCGACAACCCGCTCGATTTGTTGACGGAGCAATCACAATATGAGCATGTAACGGATTCGAAAACCTATGTGGAAGGTATTCTAAGCGGTATGGCCGCGTTTTATTATGAAGATCAAGCTTTCATGATCGATGTTATTTTCCCGACATCCCGGACGGTGGCTGAATCCGAAACGGAATCCATCATTATCGGACCGCACGAAGCGTTTACCGAACAAGCCTATACGAATCTGTCTTTAATCCGGAAGAGAGTGCAAAGTTCTCATCTCAAGGTCATCAAACTTTCCGTCGGCGAAGTTACGAAATCGGATATCTATGTTCTGTATATCCAGGACATCGCGAATGAGAAATACGTCAAAGAAGTAATTAAGCGGGTCGAAGCTATAGAGATTGATGCCATTCACGATACAAACATGCTGATCCAGTGCATTGACGATGATCCGTACTCGATTTTTGCGCAATTTTTGACCTCAGAGCGGCCGGATACCATTGCCTCCAAGCTGGTTTCGGGACGAGTCGTTGGAATTATGGACGGAAGTCCCACTGCTTTTAGCGCGCCCGCCAACTTTTTTGAATTTTTCTCGTCTTCCGACGATTATTACCAGAGGTGGAGCATTGGTACGGCGACCTTGTTCCTAAGGTTTGCAGCCCTTTTGATAACGGTGACGTTGACAGCCCTATATGTCTCGGTTACCTCGTTTCACTATGAAATGATTCCCGAGAATCTGATCCTTACGCTGACGGAGTCCAGAAGCAAAGTGCCGTTTCCTCCCATTTTCGAAGCGCTGCTCATGGAGACGACGATCGAGCTGCTGCGGGAGGCCGGGGCCAGGCTGCCTACCAAGATTGGACAGACTATCGGTATCGTAGGCGGCATCGTCATCGGCCAGGCGGCAGTGCAAGCCGGATTAACCAGTAATATTCTGATCATCTCCGTCGCCTCTTCGGCCATCGCTTCCTTTGTCATCCCGAACTATGTTATGAGCGCATCTTTTCGCTTGTTCCGTTTCGGGCTTATCGTATTGGCCGGTTTGTGGGGGAATATGGGACTTGCGCTTGGCTTGGCCTATATGGTCATTCACTTAAGCGGCTTGACGAGTGTCGGCTCCTCCTATCTAACACCCATCGCACCATTCGAGCCGTATGACTGGAAAGACGTATTTCTAAGACTTCCCTTTTCCACATTGGCCAAGCGGCCTACCCAAGTCAAAGCCAAAAACAAGGTCAAATTAAAAATGAAAAGGTGAGGCAACTTGAAGGAAAAACTATCCCAATTTCACACTGCGATCCTCATCTACATGATTCAAACGGGGGTCTACGTATTCAGCATTACGCAGGTGGAGGCCCAATATTTTGGTACAAACGGATGGCTCATTACGATCCCGGCATCCATCCTGGTCTGTCTGAACATTTATCAGATGTACTGGGTGTACCGGCTGGGCGAAGGACAGTCGATATTCGTCATTCTGGAGAAAAGCATTCCCAAGTTCATACTGGCCCCCTTCTATCTGGCGATCAGTACGGTATGGGCTTTGATCGGCTGCCTCGTCGCCAAGCAGTACGTGCTGATCTTTCAGATGTTTGCGTTCCCGACAACCAACCCGATGGTATTCAAGATAGCAATCGATGTCCTTGCTTTCATGCTGCTGACCAAGGGTTTGTACAATATCTCCAAAGCTTCCACGGTCTTTTTTTGGTGTACCATTTGGATGAGTTTGCTTCTGCTGTATTATGCAGGGGAATTTCGTATTGAAAGATTAACCCCCTATATATTTAAAGACAGTTCCAACATGTTGGAAGGAATCTTTCAAATCTATTTGGCATACCTAGGGTATGAGTTATGCTTACTGTTGTTTCCTTATACCGATAAGAAAACCAAATTGTTCAGGGCCGTCATCTACGGAAATTTGATACGTTCAGTATCCTATACCATCCTGGGTTTTGTTTCGTTTGGCGTGGTTGGCAGCGATATGCTGAAGGTCATGCTGTTCCCGTTACTGGATTTGCTGGCGTATATCAAACTTCCGTTTATCGAGCGAATCGAGAATCTTTTTTACGGCTTCTTCCTGTTCACGACCCTCATTACGCTAGTGCTTTATTTCTGGGCAGCGGGCGAAAGCACCCAACGTGTCTTTCCAAAAATCAAGATGAATGTGCAGTATTTCTTTATCATTCTTGTAGCACTGCTGATATCCTACATACCCGCGGTATTGAACCGAATCCGGGAGTGGCTTCTGTTTCTGGGTTACATCCAAATCGGGTTTGCTTACATCATGCCATTGATACTAATTATGCTGCTGCTGTGGCAGCGCAGAAAAAGGCAGCGTGATGCGCAATGTTAAAAAAATATGCATGCTTGTTCCTACTCTTATGCATCCTTCCTCTAGCAGGCTGCGGCGATCAACGCATCCTGGAAGATCTGGGGTTCATCCAGACGACCAGTTATGACTTGCTGCAGGATGGTAATTTAGCGATATCGGTCTCCATTCCGCAAGCGGATCCGGAAACTGCCTCTAAGCGGGAAGTGCTGACGGCAACGGCCAAGAGCAGCAAAGAAGCGAAGATGATTATGTCCAGACAAACCGGCATGCTGCTGGTAAGCGGGCAATTGCGGAACGTCCTGTTCGGACTTTCGATGGCGGAACAAGGGCTGCACGGACATCTGGATACCTTGTACAGGGATCCTTCCATATCGTCTCAAGTAAAAATAAGCGTGGTTGAAGGAAATGCCGGCGAACTGTTAATAGACGATTACAAGCAGCATCCGCGAACAGGGCGGTATATCGACATGCTGCTTGAAAAGGAGGCGCTCGGTCAGACCATCCCCAAGGTAACGCTGTTCAACTTTGCCAGGGATTATTTCGATCAGGGCGTAGATCCGGTTGCTCCGATAATTAAGAAGCATGACAAGAACTACATTACGACGAACGGAATTGCTTTATTCAAAGATGATCGCTATGTTGCTAAGATCGAGCCGCAGGATGCATTGATTTTCTCCTTTCTGAAGGGCAAGTTCAGAGAAGGTCAACTTAACATTGATCTGTCGGAGGATCCTAAGGACAAGAAAGAAGTCGTCATGTTCAGTTCATTGATCAGCTCACGAAAAGTCAAGGTCGTGCGCGGAGACCAGGGCATTGACAAAGTGATGTTTTACGTCAAGGTTTCCGGGTCCGTTCTGGAATACATCGGCGATGCCAGGTTAAGCAATGACCGCGAGCGGCATGAGCTGGAGCAGCGGATCAGCCAATATATTACGAAAAAAGGAAATGCCATGATCTCGATCATGAAACAGCATCAGATAGACAGCCTCGGAATCGGCAGGTACGTCCGTAACCGGATTGGCTATGAGCAATGGAAAAAGATGGACTGGCGGCAAGAATTGCAAAAGCTGCAGGTCGAATGCGTGATTGACGTTCATATCAAAGATTACGGGAAATTTAGATAAAACTTGGAAAGACCCCAATCGGGGTCTTTTTGTTGCCTAAAGAAATCGATTCCTTATGAGGTTTCGATAAAACTCGTGAGCTTAATGTTATGTATCATGACATTAATATTGACTATTTCTTTGTATAATGCTACATTTATCCAAAATAAACACCATTACGCAGCATGTCAGTCGATACCTAGCCTCATTTATGTTATGAATATTAACACATCTGAATGCAAAAGGAGTGGCTAAGATGCATTTAACTTACCAGGAAAGAGACAAATTAATGCTTTTTGTGGCAATGGAATTAGCGCAAAAACGATTAGCCCGCGGGTTGAAATTAAACTACCCGGAAGCGGCCGCACTCATTTCGGGTTTTGTTGTCGAAGGTGCTCGTGATGGTAAGTCCGTAGCCGAATTAATGGAGGAAGCCCGCCATGTGCTGTCGGCGGATCAAGTGATGGACGGCGTCGCCCAACTCCTCAGGGAAGTTCAAGTCGAAGCTACCTTTGTGGATGGCACCAAGCTGGTCAGCGTTCATGACCCGATTCAAGGCGCTCCGTCCTCTTCCGGCATTGTTGCAGGTGAATACGACCTGCGAGACGAGCCGATTCAGCTGGTGCCGGACCGGCCCCGCATTACGCGTGAGGTTACAAATAGCGGCGACCGTCCGATTCAAGTAGGATCGCACTTCCATTTTTACGAATGCAATCCCGCCTTGTTATTCGACCGGAACGGAACGCAAGGATACAGGCTCGATATCGCCTCCGGTTTATCGGCAAGATTCGAGCCCGGGGAAATCACGAAGGTGACGCTTGTTCAAATTGGCGGGAGCCAGGAAATTCATGGTTTTGCAGGTCTGACGAACGGAAAAACCAATGGGATGGTGAGCTTATGACAACAATCGACCGCGCGACCTATGCCAGCATGTATGGACCTACGACAGGGGATCGGGTAAGGCTTGCCGACACCTCCCT
This sequence comes from Bacillus sp. FSL K6-6540, assembly GCF_038007545.1. Lineage (NCBI taxonomy): Bacteria > Bacillati > Bacillota > Bacilli > Caryophanales > Bacillaceae > Bacillus > Bacillus sp. FSL K6-6540. The sequence goes on along the minus strand of NZ_JBBOXH010000001.1, from coordinate 3,414,785 downwards.
CTGGCTTGAGATAGAGAAGGATTATACCGTTTATGGGGATGAATGCGTCTTCGGCGGCGGTAAAGTGATACGTGACGGCATGGGACAGCATCCGCTCGCGACCCGAGCGGAAGGGGCACTGGATCTGGTCATTACGAATGCCATCATTGTGGATACCTGGGGAATCGTGAAAGCGGACATCGGGATTAAGGACGGGTACATCAGCGGCATCGGAAAAGCAGGTAATCCGCTTATGATGGATGGTGTCACCGACGGCATGATCATCGGCGTGGGCACGGAAGTCATCTCCGGAGAGAACTTGATCGTAACGGCCGGCGGCGTGGATTCGCATGTGCATTTCATCAGTCCGCAGCAAGTCGAAATCGCGCTCCAGAGCGGGATCACTACATTCGTTGGCGGAGGCACCGGTCCCGCAACGGGCACATTGGCAACCAATTGTACGTCGGGGGTATGGAATCTGCAGCGAATGCTGCAAGCGACCGATGCGCTGCCGATCAATATGGTATTTCTGGGACGAGGAAACAGCAGTCGTCCGGAAGCGCTGGCCGAACAAGTCCATGCCGGGGCGGCTGGACTCAAAATCCACGAAGATTGGGGCAGCACGCCCTACGTTATCGACAAGTGCCTGAGCGTTGCCGAAGAACTGGATGTGCAGGTCAACATCCATACCGACACGTTGAACGAAGCCGGTTATGTTGAAGACAGCCTGCGCTCCTTTAACGACCGGGCGATTCATACCTACCATACCGAAGGTGCGGGAGGCGGTCATGCACCGGATCTGCTGCGGGTTGCCTCCATGCCGAATGTCCTCCCCTCCTCGACCAGTCCAACCATGCCATATACAGTGAATACGGTTGACGAGCATCTGGATATGCTGATGATCTGCCATCATCTGGATCCGCGTATTCCCGAGGATGTTGCCTTCGCCGCGTCACGGATTCGTGCGGAGACGATCGGGGCGGAAGATATTTTGCATGACATCGGGGCGATCAGCATGACCAGTTCCGATTCGCAGGCAATGGGACGGGTTGGTGAGGTCGCTATCCGTACATGGCAAACGGCCGACAAAATGAAACAGCAGCGCGGTCCGCTCGGGCCGGATTCCAAATCTGACAATTTCCGCATCAAGCGCTATATCGCCAAATATACCATTAACCCGGCCATGACCCATGGGATATCCGATTATGTCGGTTCCGTCGAGGTAGGAAAAATGGCCGATCTCGTACTTTGGAAACCGGCCTTCTTCGGAGCTAAACCGGAGATCGTGCTGAAGAGCGGCATGATTGTCCATGCCGTCATGGGAGATCCCAACGCTTCCATCGCTACACCGCAGCCGTATATGTATCGGCCGATGTTCGGCAGCTATGGCGGCGCTCAGGCAGCGCTAAGCGCCACCTTCGTTTCCCAAGCCTCCCTGCAATTAGGGACGCTGGATCCATTAGGATTGCGTAAGCAGCTCCTGCCTGTAAGGAACTGCCGAACCGTAAGAAAGGCGGATCTTGTCCACAATGGGGAGACGCCGGAAATCATGGTCGATCCGGCGACCTATGCCGTAACCGTTAACGGCGAGAAGCTGACAAGCGCCCCATCGTCTCATCTGCCGTTATCCCAGCGCTATTTCCTGGTATAATGGCCAAAGATCCATGCAAGCGTAATTAAGGATCCCTCTTATAATCCACATTTAAACGAACAACCATGAGCAGCTCGGCTTGCCGCTCATGGTTGTTCGTTTTATTCATAGCTTCTCAGCAGTGCATGCGAGCATGCCGTCTGAAGATCCCTCCAGCAGCGATTGATTTCGGAATCTTCCATGGCAGCAGATAAACCGAACAGCGGAAACAGCTGCTGGCCGCAGAATAACGCAGCTTGGGCTGTTTCGATGCTTTGGGCCGTTACATGTGCCTCCGTGGCATCCGATAAGGCACCGTTAGCCATCAGCTCTGCCCACGACGCTTCTACCCACTTATAAAAATCAGCGATCGATAGATGCAATGCCGATTTATTCTCATTCAGCTTGCCGATCACATGGGAGGAACTCCCCCGCTTGACCGCAAGCGATTCCGCAGCTTCAAGGAAATGCTCCGCGATCCCGACTGCAACACCGGCAAAGGATACTTGAGCAAACGGAAGGAATGGATAGCGATAAATCGGCTCGTTCTTATACCCTTTCGTTTCCGTAAGCGAGAATGTCATCTCATACGGAACGAATGCCTCTACAGCGGATATGGTGTGGCTCCCTGTTGCCCGAAGGCCAAAGGCGTTCCAATCCTGCTGGATTTCGATCTGGTCAGGATTCATGATAAAGGACCGGATCTCGGGTTCGCCCTGATCTGCAGTCGGCTCGCCAGGGGCATCTTGTAGCGTGGAACCCTTTCCAACAACTGCGTTGGCCGTAAAGGTCGTGGCATAAGTAGACCCGCTGCAATACTTCCAGCTGCCAGTCACGATATAACCGCCGTCCACCTGTCTGGCGGCACCTGTCGGCATGCCGCTGCCTGCAATCACCGCTTCGCGGCGCGCAAACACCCGGCGGCTGATATCCCGGCTCATCAGTGCGGCAAAGAATCCTCCGCCTGCTCCAATCGCAACCAGCCATCCCAGGTTGCCGTCGATGCGGGCACTTTCTTGGAAGAAACGCGTTGCATCCGGCAGAGGGGTCATCCTTCCTTCCAGCTCGTCGGGAACAAACAGGTGAAACAAACGATGATCATATATGGTTTTCAGCACGTCGGGAGTTACTTGTCTATGCTTGTCCATCCCAAGCGCTTGTTCTCTTATGGTTTGAATCTCTTGCTCCGTAAATACCATGTCTCCACCGCTTTCCGTGATCATTTCTCTTTCAGAATGATCGTCTGCTCTTTATGAAATCATAATCTATGAATTTATTAATCTATTCTTTAGGAGCCGTTTCATCGATCTGAATTAACGCCTTTTCAAGGGAGCGCATCAAAGACACTCGTTGTATCCTATGATCCTCATAAGTGCTCAACAGGTGATCGATTTCAGTTTGCATGCTGCCCTTTATGGCATCCGAGCCGAACAATTCAGACAATCCTAGGCTTTCTGCATCTAACTGCCGCAATTCCTCCATGAAGCCTGTCTCCGTAAGATTCATTTCCATCATCTCACTTAACAGCGACTTCAGCTTCGCAGCCTTAGCCAGGCGTTGTTCATGACTCCACCGCTCCTTTGGACTCGATGTATCCACAAGCGAGACGCTATAGTGCCGCATGGCATCCAACTCGCCGGAGTAAGCTAAAGCACCTCTCTGAATCAGATGACGTATGCGGTACTCGATGAAAAAGTCGGAAACGGTTAATTCCCCCTGTCCGATGACCTCGCCAATAACCCGAGCGGATTTCTTGAAGAATCCATGCCTGGCTTCAAGGCGGTATACGCTTTTCAGGATTTCTTCATCGTAGTAAGATTCTGGAACGGTACACAGCATATCACCTTGAAGCACCCGAAGGAACCCGCCTTCGCTCAAAAGGCGCTCCCAGTCTGCGCGATAGCCAGCCTGCTCTTGCAGCGACAATGGGACCGGCTCGGCTGCGTCCAGAACATGCTGAAGCTGATTCGCGTTCATTTCAAATGTTCCTTTGAACCATTGATTTGGATTTTGCTGATGAAGCACGCTTGTCGCATTCACCAATCTCACCTCAGAATGGTCCGGCATTAAGGACAGCAGTCTTCGCAGGCCCAGCTGTTCCGCCGCGGAATCGCCAGCCCAGATCAGGCATGGGGTCTCTTTCATCTGCTGAGGCCAGGTTAGCCACGCGAACGCTGCCTGCAGCATCGTTAATTTCCTGTCTTCCGCATGCGCGGCGCTATAACGTTCCTCAAACCACTGCTTTCGGGCGGAGAACGAACGGGCGAAAGCATGATCGTTTGGAAGCGGTCCGGCCATGAGATTATCGCCTAATGTCACTACGATTTCACCGGGTTTCGACAGCAGCATGATCCTAAGCGATCCTGCCGTCGACTCATCAAAGGCAATATGGATTCGCGATACGTTTCCGCGATGAATCGGCGATTCCCACAGGTAGGCTTCATTCCCCATCGCCCATTCTTTATCGAACGCCTCTAGGAAGAGCTCAAGACTTTGATGCTTACCATCTGCAAGCAGCTTGGCCGATTCGGTATTCATCCGGTCCTTCAGCTTCAAGAGCTTTTCAGAGAAATGGTTAATGGCTGTGCTCTTTCCCTTTCGATATTCCTCCAGGGTCATATGCTCGCGGAGTGGAACAGACGGATCGTACATACTCTGTCCTTTCCATCCGGAATATGCGAAAGTACGAGCGATTCCGATAACCCCCATCGCATCAAGCCGATCCGCATCCTGGACAATTTGGCCTTCCAGCGTTTGCATAGCACTCCCTGTTCCGCCTGAGAATGACATCGTACCGATGATCCCCAGCACATGCTCCTGATCAGATGCTTCTACGCCGGCTTGTTTCAACCAATGGCGAACCCGTTCGTAACCTGCTTCTTTTGATTCGTTCAATTTCTCGTCGGCTACGTCATGGAGGACTGCCGATAACTCACATATGTATGCGTTGGCGCCTTCAAGATGAGCCAGTATCCGGGCGATGCGGGTGACACGCTGAACGTGCCACCAGTCGTGGCCGCTTGCATCCCCTTCGTGTACGGCGCGAGCAAAGTCTTGGGCTTGCCGAATGATATGACTCTGGGTCGATTTCATTTGATTCTACATCTCCTATCCCAGGTTCCGGTCTATAAGCTCTATTATTCCCGATTTACCTAAACGCCGCAACATGGAGTAAGTTATCGGCATTTGTATCCCCCATGCAAATGGGGGCATATGATAAACAGAACTGTGTTGATGACCCATTACAACCGTATAGAGTCACCTTCGGTTAGGATACAGAAAGGAACATGACGGCCATGCTGGTGTTTATTCTACCTGGATCATATCCTCATTTAAGCGAGAATACCGTATCCTCGGTTTTGCGTGTTTTTTCAAATGCCCGTCCTATCGTGATTCAAAACGAACAGGAGTCTGCAGCAATAATGAACGAAGCGCTGTCCGATAACCTGAATACGCCATGGTTCATGACGCTCTGTGCCGGAGATACTGTACAGCCTATGGCGAAGAAAGAAATCGAACGATGGCTGCAAACTTACGCTGACGGCTCCGCTGGCTTTATACTGACTTCCGCAACCAAAACAGACCAGCCAATAGTATTTCACAAAAGACCTGTTCCAAACTTCTATACTCCCCGCGGCCCCCTGTTATGGCGTACGAGCATCGTGATGAATGGACAGACACCGGGTTTTTCGAGCAATGATCAGCTGCCGTTCCAGAAATACGTGTTGATCGATAAGCAGATCCAGCTAACCAGCCACTATGAATGGAAGGAAGTAGATTCTGAGGGGATCTTATACCATCATCGCGCTGCCCCTCCCTGGATGAAGGAAGCAGAGGAATGGAACGCAATCTCTCCGCTTCTTCATGCTCCATCCCGCGTTCAGACTATCAATGAAAAACAAATCCCTCCTATAGTTACCATTGCGCTGTGCACATTTAACGATGGTGAATACTTGCCGTGGGCTATTCGCTCCGTATTGTCACAGACGATCACAGCTTGGGAGCTGATCATAGTTGATGATCATTCAAGTGATGATACTCCAAGCATCCTGGCGGGATTACCGGCAGATAAGCGTATAAATAAAGTGAGACTACATCAAAATCTGGGTAAGGCTCATGCCCTGAACATAGCGCTTCAAATGGCAAGGGGGGCCTGGTTTCTTGAGCTGGATGCCGATGATTGGCTGTCACCAGATATTCTGAAAGTTTTTCTGCAAGAAGCTAAGAAGGAGCCGAATGTTGGTGTACTATATGCGAATCATTTTGAATGGGTCGAGCGTTTGAATAAACAGCTCCTTTACCAGGGGGTCCGAACCGGACCTTCCCATTTGTCCGCGGAGCGACTCCTCGTAGAAGCTATGGCAGTAGCCCCAAGAATGTTCAATATCTCTGTAATCAAGCAGCTAGGAGGATGGAACACCTCGGTTCCATTCGAAGGACGTCTATACGAAGATATCGAGATGTTATCCAAGGTTTCAAGCTTCCATCCGGTTTACATTCCTCAACCGCTATATCATAGAAGAATAAGGAGCTCAAGCATGACGCATCGGCATCTTAATCACTATGAGAAATGGAAGAACTCGATATTTTGAAATAGTTATTGCAAAGTTCCTCATCTCAAATAATGACTACGGAAGTATGCGAACCAATGATATATTATTGTTGATGATGGTGACCTGCCTTGAGGACGGCAAATAGTTTGAGCTTACAACCTGAACTGTGATCAACCCGCCTGCTGCCGATAATAGCTGTCCTTGAAGGAACTGATTGGCCTGGATAACCTCTACTGTCCGTCCGAGGAAAGTTGCCAGTATCTCCGAAAAATCCATCCATTCTTACCTCCCTGATCCACATTATTCAATAGATAAAACACTGCTCAACGGTATTATGGCAATACTTCCGTTAGGCTCCGAGATTTGAATATAATTTTCCCCAATGGACACCAATGAACCGAAAATCGAACCTGCCGGAGTTTCGATGGTTATTCGAGTATTCAGACGCGAACTTAAATAAGCAATGACATTATTCCAATCCGCATAGCCATAATCCTCCACTTGCTTCTGAAGAGCGTTTACCCGTATGGTAAGTCGTCTGAGCTGTAATTTGATTTGAGATATGCTATGAATCAATCTCCGGCGCAACCGATTTAGCTTGCTCAGAACCGTTATCGGCTTTTTAGCACGCTTATGTTTTCTCTTGCCAACAATGAATTTGCAATCTTTTGGTTGGCTTCGGTTCCAGTATCTCCTCACACTAGCTGCCTCCCTCCGTATAGTCACTGGTACAATATGTATAAATCCGTCCAATGGAAACCGGAATAGCTAAAGATAAGAAAAGGGCCTACAACTAGAAGTCTGTTTGAATTGTTGCAAGATCATTCAACGCGTAAACCATACCTACCCAATTTGATAATTCGAATGCCGGATGGTGTTCTACCCATACAGATACATGGGGTGATACATACTTTGTTAAAGAGACAATCACACACGAGAGAGGAGGCTACTCTTGAATAAAATCACGAACAACCGGCGCAGATCTTCTACGAATCGCACGAGTCCCCGTCAGATAAAGCTTCGGAAATCGAACTATAAATGGATCAAAAAGAAACGGTCAGTTCAGCCGGTACCTCCGATTTCCCTATCACATACAACTCATCAACAATCCGTCACCCCTATTGAATCCGAAGCTGCCCATGCCCCTGCTGCGCCCCAGGGAAGGGGGATTATCGCACCCGGGATAACGCCGTTATACGACATTATTCGTTTTCCCGTCATTGATTGGCAATTCAGATGGCAGCGTCCGCAGCAATTATCCGAACAGTTCGCTCAACAGGGGCATCGTGTCTTCTATGTAACGACGGAGATCATCGGTTTGCGCAAGGAAGAGGCTTCCAAAGAAGAGGTAGGACGTTTTGTCTCGATTAAGAACATCGATCGAAACGTATGGCTCGTTACTTTGTGCGCGCTTAAACCTCTAAATCTATATAAAGACGAGATGAGCAGCTGGGATATCCAGTACCTAAAATGGTCTATTGAGCACGTACGAGACAAATTCGGGATATCCCAAGCGGTATCGATTGTCGATTTACCGTTCTGGACCCCGCTTGTCACGGCCATGGAGCAACATCATATCGTGTATGATTGCATGGATCATCATGCGGGTTTCTCGACAAATGATCCTGCCATGCTCGATCAGGAGGAACGCCTGCTTCGGGAGGCCAGGCTTGTCGTAACGTCCTCACAGCATTTGTACGATTGGGCTATTGAACATAATCCATCCACGGTGCTTATCCGCAATGCCGCTGATATCTCTCATTTCTTAAAACCGCCTGAACAATCGTTGACGGAGCTGAAGTCCATAAAGCAGCCGATTATCGGTTATTACGGGGCGATATCCGACTGGTTCGATATACGACTGATCGAAACAGTGGCCAGAAACAGACCGGAATGGACATTCGTTCTGATCGGACACACCTTTGGTTGTGATACCACTGACGTCGAGATGCTGGACAACGTCATACTTTTGGGCGAGAAGTCCTATCACGAGCTGCCTATCTATTTACATCGATTCCAAGTTGCGTTAATTCCTTTCATGAAGAATACGCTCACCAAGGCTACAAATCCTGTCAAACTATACGAATATCTCGCGGCTGGAAAACCAGTCGTATCTACCGATCTGCCAGAGGTTGAAGCCGTTGCTTCCGATATGGTCTCCATTGCAGATACGCCGGATAAATTCGAACAGGCGATTCATGAAGCACTTCAGGAATCCGGTACCGAGCAGATCAAACGAAGGCAAGAATTCGCCCGTCACAATAACTGGGTTCAAAGATACCAGGTTCTGAACGACTATATCACCCAGCATCTGTTCCCTAAGGTTAGCGTCATTATTGTCGTTCACAATAAATGGTCTTACACCGAGCAATGTCTCCGCAGTTTACTGCAAAAGGGACATTATCCAAACCTGGAAGTTGTTATCGTCGATAATGCCTCGACGGATCAAACTTCTTTCCACCTTAAAGCTCTTAACAACCCGCTAGTTAAAGTTATTTCGTCTCCGGAAAATCTTGGTTTTTCCGCAGGGAACACACTCGGATGCCTGGAATCAACAGGTGAGTATATGATCCTGCTTAACAACGATACGCTTGTACCTGATGGCAGCTGGATTACCCGATTGCTCCGGCCATTTCACGAAGACCCGCAAATCGGAATGACGGGCCCGATGTCCAATTATGTGGGTAATGATCAAGCGTTGGATCATTTCATCGGCGACGCGGTATACGGTGCCGATGTTCGTTGGTTGCATGATTTCTATGAGCTGTACCATGAGAAAATCAGATATACCGATTTGCTTGGATTCTTCTGTGTTGCCATGAAGCGTAGTGTATGGGATAAGGTTGGTTCCCTTGATCCGGCCTATGGAATTGGCATGTTCGAGGATGATGATTACTGTGAACGGGTACGCAATGCAGGTTACCGTCTGGCTATCGTCGAGGATGCTTTTGTATATCATTACGGCAGTGCCACCATTAAAGAGCTGAAGCCCCAAGCATACGATTCGTTGTGGGAAAAGAACAAGGCATACTACGAGCAGAAATGGAACAAAACCTGGAGATTACCGAAAGGTCCTCACAGCCTGTTTCATTTGGCGGATCATCCGCAGGAAATCGCCAATCGGATTCATGTGACAGGGAAGAAGTTCGCTTTGGTTCTGGGTGATAAAGTATGGGATGCCCATTCCAAACGCTGGCAGAAAATCGTCATGGGAATGACGGAGGATGAGAACTTGTATGTCATCGTATATGCGCATGAATACCACGGCAACCCGATAATCGGAACTCGCAAGGTGGGTCCAAGACTGTATTTCACAAACCGGATCGATTTATTCTCTCAAGTCACATTTGATCATGTAATATACTGCGGTTCAACCGATGTTTACCCCTACCTGCGTTCCGACCATTTTGTAGCGGATTCGCTTTGTTATCATGATCATCGGCTCAAAGCTCTTCAATCCAACTTGCCCGATATCAAGGTGTTTGGGGATGCTCTTGTGACTCATACCCTACGTAATGTCATGTCTCTTACAAGGGATATATCGACCGTATAGTATAAAATGGAACTCCCTAAATAACTGGAGAATAAAAGCCCATCCATGCTTCTGAAGTTCGTTCAGAAGCATGGTTAGGGCGTTTAATTTGAATGAGACTCTTTTTCCATTTTCTTTAAGTAACGCCGAATGACTTCTGGATGACGACCTTGAAAGGGAGTTGTGGTTATCTCGTATTCCGAATGCTTAAAACTCCAATCTGGCACGCCTTCGTTTTCCAGTAAATTAACGTCTTTTCTCCGGTTGTCATTAAATTTGATCTTACGTCCCAAAGCATAATGATAATGGTATATAAACACATCGCTTCGCCCTCTTGGAATACTCCATATGCTCTGCCCTTCTGCCGCCTCAAGCGTGCAATGATGCTTCTCATCACGATAACGAATCCCTTTATTCGCCCTCCACATTCTCGTTATATCATTGGACCATCGCTCATCCCCTGGGCTATTCACTCGAATGGTCCACGGATCTCCCCAAAAATTGACGAACGGGAACTGATATATATCCACGTCCGCGTTGGCCATAAGCTCCGGCAGTGCTTGTTGAAAACGATCATCCATCAATTCATCGATATCCAGATTCATAATCCATTCTCCTTGAGCTTGATCGATCAGGAAATTTCGTACTTGGGATTCATTCCAATCATCGGTGTAAGGCATTCCATTCTGCTGCAAACGAAACAACCGGATTGGATAACGATCCTGCAGGCGCTCAATATGCTTCAAAGTGCCATCTGTGCTTCCTCCATCTACAATAATGATTTCATGAGCAAAACGGCTCACGCTTTCGATATATAAGGGGACGAACGTTTCTTCATTCAAAACCGGTACAATGACCGACAGCTTCATGGAATATCCTCTCCTTCCTGTTCTGGCCCTTACGCTTAACCTCTGCGGATCAGTTTGCGCATAGACTGAACATCCCCCCTTGCCTCCTTGTATTGTTTGTACAAGGCATAGTTGGTTTCATAATGGGGATTGCCTTCAGGACCAACAAACGGGTGCCAGAAGTGCACCATTTCTCCGTCCAATCGAACGTGGGTACCGATAAGGGTGTCCATTGCGTATGCGAAGGCCTCATCCTCCCCGCCCCAGCCGATAAACCGTTCATCATATCCCCCCACCGCATCAAACGCATTTCGTTTTAATGCATTCAACCCTCCCAGATAATAAGCGCTGTTCTCATCTCTATTTCCCAGTATCGTTGGGATCGGCCAATCCGCTGTTTGAGACAGGATCATTTGCGAGATGTCCTCCGGCAGCCGTAAAATACGACTGAACGGGATAACCCATTGACGGTCATTCACGTAAGATATCGTTTCCAGCACGAGGTTGGGATCATATACAATATCACAGTCGGCAATCATGAAGACATCTCTGGTTGCTTGGCGGGCTGCGCGGTTAATGGCTTTCGACCTGCTGAATGGATTACCGGAGACCTCACCGATGCATACTTCTATGCCCGGCATCGTCCGTGAGTAGAAATCCAGCGCCCACCTGAGCGCAGCATCCCTCGGCCCGCCATGATCCGACTGGTAGGGAATCAGAACGGAAACTTGGTCAAACATCTTTTTCTTCCTCCTCACCTGCAGAGCTTGACTAAATTTGAAACAAAACGCGGAGCCATCGGCTCATCGCATGGTCGATCCTCCAACCTGACTCTATATGACTCCTGCACCTTAACCCGATTTCTCGAAGTTCATCCGTCCGACTTCTCCAATGGTTAATCTTGTGTATAAAATCTTCGGGAGAGTCACTATCCAATATCAGTCCATGGGCAGCCGGGTGTGCTGCATCTTTTGCATTACCGACATTCGTGGAAAGAACGGGGACCCCGCAAGCATACGCTTCCAGCACAGTAGCCCCGCTTCCTTCATTGGCTCCCGTGTTCAACAACAAGTTCAACTTATGATAAAAACCCGGCATGCTTTCGTAAGTGTGAGCTCCAGAAGTTTCGATAAAAGCGATTCCTTCGTCACTCTTGAAATGCTCTTTAATCCGCATATACAAAGTATTGTAGTTTTTAGAGGTTTTCGAGGGATCACCGGCCCAGCCGATCACGAATGGAGCATTGTCTATTCGAGCTATAGGCAATGGCTGAAACAATTGGTCATCCACGAAATGACCGATATACTCCACAGATGTATTTGGTGCTATGGCCTGCAAGATGGAGGCCAGTCTCCGATTTATAGCGCCTAGCTTTCCGATTCTAGGAATGACCAGCCTGAGAAAGTCAGGATCGGGAACGAGTTCATCCTTCCATTCCCTATAGGTTTCATAGTGCTTACTGAAGTAATAATAGGAGACGGCTGCCGCTGAATCGATGCGGATATTCTTGAAAACGCAATAAGCCGCAATGCCAAGACACATGGCGGATATGTGATCATATTGGTGATTCAACTCTCCACTGCTTTTGTGTTCAAGATAGAGATCCAATTCGCTCATAGACATGAGGTCCAACGATGGATGATATTGCTGAATAACCTTGGCATTCTTACCCAGGATCCACCAGGGCACGTCATAGATCAGCAAGTGCCTTCCCATAATGTCGACCTCCTTATCCGCTCGTAATAGAGTATATTCGACTCCTCCCCGACAAGTTTGCAAGTCCATGCAAAATGATGAATACGTCCATCATTAACAATAAAAAGCTGCCCATGGCGTAGAATGAAACCTACACTAAAGGCAGCCGTATAATTCCAATGAATTTGACTGATAACTAAACTTTTTTATCGATAATATGTTTATTGGCACGGATCTCTTGAATTTCTTTTCTCAATGCTCTCATCTCTTGAAGCATGGCATCCATTCTAATGATGAAATCTCTACAAAATCCATTTAGTCAAAAACCTCCGTATTATGATGGCTGAATGAATTCCTTAAGCAAGCCCTGCATCATGGCAAAAATCAGTTCGGAATCCTGCAGCTTATTCTCCTTTATCCCGCGCCAGCAGTCCGTGACGCTCATACGTACCACGTCAATGCGCTCGTATCCCTCGAGCAGCTGGCCGGATTGGCTTGTTACCTCATCGGTATAATAGACATGGGCGATCTCGTTGCACCTCCAGGACGCCGGGTACAGCTTGCCTAGGTAGTGAAGCTTACCGCAGATGAAGCCTGTTTCCTCCAGCATTTCACGTCGAGCCGCCGATTCCAGGTCCTCTTCCTCGCCTACGCCGCCGCCAGGCAGCTGAATAACGTAATCATCCACGGCCGCTCGGTATTGACGGATCAGCAGCAGCTGATCGCCATCCTTTGCCAGAACAACAACGGACACATAATTTTCCTTGGTATAATACACTTTGCCTGACGTTTCCTCGTAAATCGATATTCCGTTATGGCGGATCAATAACTCGCTATTTACCATACGGGCAGGTGCTCCTTTTCAAGACGGTTGGTCACTTCCTCCCGTCGAATTCTTCTTTCAGGATGGAGAATAAATAGGAATCATGATAACGGCCCTTAAACCATAAGTGCTGCCGTAGATGCCCCTCCTGCTTCATTCCGATGTGACGCATGACGCTGGCAGATCCGACGTTTCCCGGCCGACAAGTGGCATAGATCCGGTTGACTCCCAGTTCCTCGAAGCCGAAGCGGCACATGACCCTAGCGGCCTCGGTAGCATAACCCTGCCGCCAATAAGCAGGATTCAGACAGTATCCAAGCTCTGCATTCGTATCGGATCGATGAAGCCCCACGCCTCCGATCAAGTGGCCGCTATTCTTTAATACGATCGCCAGCTCGTAGCTGTCACGGGGGCTCTGCTCTATCATTCGGCGGATTTCCTCTACATACTTCCATGTATCTTCTTCCGTATTGGGTCCCCACATCGTATACTCGGTCACTCTTGGATCTGAAGCATAGGCATGAATACTCCCAAAATCCTCTTCCCGGAAATCGCGGATCGTCAGTCTAGGGGACTCTAACTGCATAGGTACCTCACTCCTTCATGAAGCCTCCGGCACAGGCGGAGGTTATTTTTTCCAATTATACCACGCTGTATGTCGCAGATAAAAAAAGAAGCCGGGCTGCCTATCACCCTAGCTTCTTTCAATATCTCACATTAAGAAATTCCTTCCAGTTTCTTCTCCCTGTCATGCGTTTTGAACTTATGAATATAACGGGAAAGCACGCCATGTCGCGGAGAGGACAGAAAGCTGATGATAAATACGATTCCGGTTGCGAAGGCCATGGATCCCGAAATGGAGGTGTCCAGCCATACCGCGATATAATAGCCCATAAATGCCGATATGACGCCAAAGGCCCCGCTTAGCGCCAGCATGATGGAAAGTTTATCGGTCCATAGATAAGCAGCCGCGGCAGGCGTTATTAACATAGCCACCACCATGATCGCCCCCACGGCATCAAAGGATGCCACCGTTGTGATGGAGACGAGCGACATGAACACATAATGCATAAGCACGACGGGAATGCCGATGCTGGCCGCAAGTGCCGGATCAAAGGAGGTAATCTTCCATTCTTTATAGAATGCCAGGATCACGATAAGCACGACCAAGAGAACGGCTGCCAGCATAAAGGTCGCTTTCGGTACCTCGCCTAGAAGCGGAACGTGCATCACATCCCATGGCACAAACGTGATTTCGCCCATGAGCGCATGCTTTGTATCCAGATGGGCGTTGCCAACCTGGGTCGCAATCAGGATGACGCCGATGGCAAACAAGGTTGTAAAAACAACGCCGATGGATGCGTCCTGCTGTACGCCCCGGGAATGAAACCATTGAACCAGTACCGCCGTCAGCAGGCCGGCTATGATCGCACCGACCAGCATATGCGGACCGCTGAGTTCTCGGGTGACGATAAACGCCGTGACGATGCCGAGCAGCACGGTGTGGCTGATGGCATCGGCCATCATCGCCATTCGGCGCAGAATCAGGAACACGCCGACGATGCCGCAGGACAATCCGACGAGCGAGGCTGTGAGTAAGATCCATGCGGTATAAGTCATTGATTGCTCCCCCTCTCGGAAATCCGGGGACCAAGAACGGTTTGACTGCCCGCGTCCCTATGCTCTTTTTTCTGGGAGCGGAGCTGCAGAGCCTGAATCAGAAGACCCTTCTCTGCGCCGAAGACCAGAGAGATCGTGAACAACACGGAGGAAGCTACAACGATGAAGGGCCCTGTAGGCCATCCTTTTCCCAGAGTGCTCACGAGTGTACCGACAAACCCGGCGCCGCCTCCAAATACCGCCGACAGAATGACCATCATTTTGAAGGATTGAGTCCAATATCTTGCGCTGACCGACGGAATGATCAGCATGGCCGCCATCAATATGACGCCGACGGCCTGAATGCCGATGACGATGACGAGAACGAGCACTCCCATATAGAGGGTATTCATCAGTCTGCTGTTCAGCCCTAACCCCCGGGCAAAATCGGGATCAAACAGAAATAGCTTCCATTCTTTAAAACCAATCGAGACAACGAGAATGACCAGAACAGCCAGGATTAGCATCGTAACCACATCCTTGCGAACCATGGATGCCGCCTGCCCGAAAATAAAGTTATCCAGTCCGCTTTGATTCCCGCCGCCCGTACGGTTCACGATCGTCAGCAGCATAATGCCCAAACCGAAAAACACGGATAGAATCATGCCCATCGCCGTATCCTCTTTAATGCGGCTGGAAGTCCGAATCCACTGGATCATCCAGGCCCCGATTAAAGCGCTGGCGGCTGCCCCGAGAATCATGACCAGCAGGTTCTTGCTTCCCGTCAAAGCGAATGCGATCACGACACCCGGCAGCGCCGCGTGAGACAATGCATCGCTCATCAGGCTTTGCCGCTTCCAATAGGCAAGACAGCCGATCATGCCGGCTGCCATGCCCAGGATTAACGTGCTTAACAGTACCCATTGTGTGTTCGGCGACAATAATGAATTGAGCATGCTTTACGCCTCCTTCATCCAGCGAAGCGAACCGCCGTATGCGCGGTAAACTTGATCCTTCGTGAAGACGTCTTCAGTCTTCCCGTGCGCAATGACCGTACGGTTCAACAGCAGCACATGGTCGAAATAATCTTCAACCGTCTGCAGATCATGATGGACCACCATCACGGTTTTGCCCGCCGTTTTCAGATCCTTCAGGGTTGTCATAATCGCCCGCTCGGTTGCGGCATCGACTCCAGCTAACGGCTCATCCATGAAATAGAGATCGGCATCCTGAACGAGCGCCCTTGCGAGAAATACGCGCTGCTGCTGTCCGCCGGAGAGCTGACTGATCTGCCGGTCGGCAAAGTCTGCCATGCCCATCTGATCAAGCGATGCCATCGCCTTTTCCTTGTGGCTCTTGTTTGGCCGTTTCAGCCACCCCACCCGTCCGTATAAACCCATCATGACGACATCCAACGCATCGGTCGGGAAATCCCAGTCCACGGACCCCCGCTGCGGCACATAGCCGACGCGGGTTTTCGTTTGGCTTAAGCTGGACCCGAAGAAGGAAACATTCCCCGACAGCTTCGGATGAAGCTCCAGCATGACCTTCAGCAAGGTGGATTTGCCTGCGCCGTTCGGCCCGACAATGCTGGTTAGCGAGCCCTGCTCGACGTTGAAGGACACGTTGTGAAGCACTTTATTTTTTCGATACGATGCATGGAGATCTTGAACTTTAAGTACAGACATCTTATTCACCACTTCCTGTTAGCGCATGATAGATTGTTTCGACATTATGACGGTACATTCCGATATAAGTGCCTTCCGTCGTACCCGTCTCGCCCATGGCATCGGAGAAGAGCTCGCCTCCAAGCTTAATGTCCAGCCCTTTCTTGGCAGCTCCTTCAATGACGGCATTGATCGATGCCGGGTTGACGCTGGATTCGACGAACACGGCAGGCACCTTGTGTTCCAGCAGTAGGTCGATCGTGCCGTTAATATCCGAGAGGCCGATTTCATCCTCAGTGCTCAGGCCTTGAAGGCCGACGACTTCCAGACCATGCATACGGCCGAAATACCCAAAGGCATCATGAGCGGTAACCATGACCCGCTGCTCTTCCGGTATTTGCCCCAGCTTATCCTTCGCCTCCGCTTTCAGCTCATCCAATTGCGCAAAATACTTCTGCTTGTTCTCTTCAAAATAGTCGGCATCGGCGGGAGACAGCGACTTTAGCTCTTCCACTGCAGAGTCCAAGGAGGTCTTCCATAGATCGATATCAAACCATACGTGGGGATCGGTCGCCTGCGTGTCATCCTGAAGCAACCGATCCTTCGGGATGGCGTCCGCTATCGCCAGCACGGGTTTGTTTTTTCCGATCTGTTCGAAGATTTCCGTCATATTGCCTTCCAAATGAAGTCCGCTATAGAAAATAACATCCCCGCTATCCAACTTCTTGATATCGCCTTGTGTGGCATTATATAAATGCGGATCGACGCCAGGTCCCATCAAGCTCTGCACCTCCACCCGATCTCCTCCGATAACGGAGATGGGTTCCGCAATCTGTCCAATGGTGGTTACCACGCGTATTTTCTTGCCTTGCTGCTCGGTTGCCGCTCCGCTCTGCTTCGCTTCTCCCGATGCGCATGCGGATAATACCAGCAACAAACCCAGAATGGCTGCCCCCATGAATATCCTGCCTCTACTAGTCCTCTTGTTCTTCATCTTCTTCTCCTCCACTCCAAATAAATAATGAGTCGACCATTCTAATGTAAATGAAAACCTCGTCCTGCCGTCATACAATTGTTTTGCTTTAATGCAACTTTAATTCCTATGTACAAAAAATAATCCATCTTTAGGTTTTTGTCAATGTTATTTTATAAATTCGTATACTCGGTATCTCAATCCACTTCCTCAAAAGCTTGATTTAATCCATAATATCCGAGCAATCTGGATCTATTTTTCGCATAGGCAAAATATTTGGCTATATTTAAATATTTTAATAGGGTAGGATTGCATTCATGTTCAATGCACAAAAAAAGACGACTTCTCTTCAAGAGAAATCGTCTTCTTTTCCTATTGTTTGATCAATCACAACCCTTGGGTTACCCAAAAAACCGAATGTGCGCAAACTTGGTTTTTAAACGGTCGAATTTCTTCCTGCTATTGCTGCGGTTATCGGGCAATAGCTTCACATCGGCCAAAGCACCGATGGTTTCTACCACCTCGTCGATTGACAGATGATCGGTATCGATATGACGCTGGAACACTTCATTCGAGAAACCGCTCATGCACCGATCGATTTGCTGCGCTGCCCACGAATTCGGACCTTCTCCTCGGCTCCGCAATCGTCTTAGCAGGACTTCCTTGGAAGCACACAACGTGAAATGCCGGACAACAACGCCATCCCGTCTCAGGTTCCCAACGATTTCATCGAAATATGACGCGTTTGATATGGTCATCGGAGCAATGATCAATTGATCGGATTCCTGGTCCATATACTTAAACATGGAGTAGTTAAACTCCCTCCACATCGGATAATGCTGAAAATCATCGCGTGTGGCATCCTTCGGAAGATTATCGCGAATGAAATAACCTGCATTTTCCGGATCGTACACGCACGAGTTCGGTATTCTTCGCTGCAGCTCATGCGCAGCCTGGGTTTTGCCCGAGCCGAATGCGCCGTTCACCCAAATAATCATAGATGAAAGAACCCCTTCCTTATCAGGGTTTTGCTTGTATCAAATGTCGTCTCTTATGTAAAATTATGCTTTTCTCAGAAAGTCCGGCAATCGAGTCAATGTTTTTCCGTGATCGCGGACAAATCCATATTGTTCGTATAGACCATGAGCATCCCGCGTCGACAAGATGCCGAATAAATTTCGGTAGTCATCGCTGGTGGTAATCGTTTCGATTAACTTCTTTCCTATGCCATGCCCACGATAAGACTCATCCACAAATACATCGCATAACCAATACACGGTTGCGTCGTCGGTCACGACCCTGGCAAATCCGATCTGCCGGTTGTCGATATAGGCGCCAAAACATGTTGATCCCTCTAGCGATTTCTTAATTTTTTCATCGGAGCGTTCGTTAGCCCAATAGCTTTGACGCAAAAAATGTACAATGGCGTCCATATCCAGGAGGGAAGGGTCGCTGCTTATCAAAATCCGCTTCAGATCGATGTCCATCATCACACCGTCAGTTCCTTTTACCGGAGCCAAATGCAATCACGTAATTGTCCGGATCCTTGATCGCAAAATCCTTCCACACGCCCCAGTCTGCTTCCATGAGCACAGGCTCTTGTACCACTTCTGCCCCGCGAGAGGTTAGTTCTTCATACAACTCCTCTAATTCGCGGTGCGTATCCACATAGGCGTACGTATCCCAAGGCGTCTGTTGATCCTGGCCTGGCGGATTCGGGTTAACGTCCGTCATCGTTGCCGCCTGAATCAGTTTGAAACCGAGCGCAAAATCATCCCTGACCGCCCAAACATCGTTCACTTCACAACCGAGCACCTCTTCATAAAACTGCTTGGATCGGGAAAGATCGGATACCAATCGAACTTGAACTGAGAATTGAATCCTGCTCATAAGATCATCTCCGGCTACTTTTCCTTCCATAATACAATCGTCCGACTCGCTTAACAAGAACTTTTCGTAAGTGCTGAATGCTAAGAATAAAATTCGATGGCAGGGTTGCCTGCATACGTGGTTTCCGAAAATTCGCCCGCCTTATATTCCGAGATGATCGTTGTCCAGAAGTTTTGCGCCGGCAGATTTTTTTCCAGCCAAGCGATGCTCCACTTCCCCCTGAACCATTCGAATACTTGGAATGCCGCCTGTTTGCCGATACCCCGCTTGCGGTATTTCTTAAGAATAAAAAATTCTGCCATGGAGTAACCGGGAGCTGAAAGATCTGATGCTTCGATTCCCCTTACCAACAGAAATCCGGCAAGCTTCCCGGATACTTTGACAAAGTAAGGGTGGCGTCCCTCCTCGGTCCAGTAATGGTCTACATACTTATAATCGTAAAGACCGTTCTCGTTAACGTCATTATCGCTGTCATCCTCATACGGACTCATATCGTATTGATATAACTCCATGAGGCTTCGCAATACGCTCTTCTGTTCATATGAAATCCTTGCAAGTTTCACATTCTCACCTCTCATGCCATCTCAGGCATTTTTTAATTTTAACGACTATTCCACATTCTATGTAACCATCCTGCCAGTTATATGTGAAGACGGCAATGGTCATACCATCTTCTGTTCATAGACTAGCAATTTCCATCTATTGCCGAGCCATTCAATAGCTAGTAAAATATAACAGTTAATATATCACACATAGTTAAGGAGAGAAACCCATGACGACAGTCCAACAGCAAGCGGCCAAGCGAGCCATGATCGAATGGCTGGCAAATGAACGAGAGCTTGGACATAAGCCCAGCAAAATCGAATTAGCCGGAGAATTCAATCTCCATGGCATGCATTACTACATATTCAAATATAAGAAATCCATGCTTGGTAAATGGCTGGTTGGCGTGTGCGGCGGTTATGGACATGCCTCGGACACCGAGCATTGCGGTCATGTATTCAGTGAGATGCAGCCTTATCATCCTGCCACCGCGGAGGAGGAAGCGATATCCATGGTCAATATGATCCGGGAGTATTGGATGCAACAGGCGGCGCAGTATGAATCGTCGGAGAATCCAGAGGATGACGCAGCAGACAACCAAACGTCATCCGGCATATTCAACGGCTTCGTTCTGTTGAACTCGCCAGAATGCGATCTGGAGCAGGTCAAAGCCAATCTTCTGCGCGATTGGAGCATCTCCTGCTCCCCGGAAGACGGCAGCGCCGAAGAGGAGAAGGAAGGTATGCTGGTCTTTGAGGCGGAGGGCTGCATGATTGCAGTCAGCTTCATCAATGCCCCGGTGCCGGATGGCGAGGCTGAGCATTACGCTCAAGGGAACTACCTGTGGCCCGAGGCCGCCGAGGTCACCCAAACCCATGTCGCCCAGCTTATTCTGGCCGTGCTTAAGCGCTCCGCGTCTCCGCTGGATAGCGGAAAAGTGTACGCCAAACTGGCGGCCAGCTGCCTGAAGCTGCCGAATGCCGTCGGGCTCTACTCGTCCGGCACCGTATTTCAGCCTGAGTTCTATATCGATATGGCCGAAACGATGAAGACCGAAGATCTGTTTCCCCTGTTAAATCTCGTATATTTTGGTTTAGTTGGCACCGAAACCGGAATCAACGGATATACCTATGGGCTCAGAGCCTTCGGCAAGGATGAGATCGAGGTGCTGGACAGCCAGGTGACCCCTGCCGAGCTCCGTGAATTCCTGATGGACATTGCTTTATACATCGTGGAGCAGGACGTCACGCTAAGGGACGGGGAAACCATCGGCTTCTCCGCGGAACAGAAACTTCCGATTACCCGCTCCGAGGGCGTGTATCTTCCTGATGACACTCTTAAAATCAAGTACTGAATTTAACGAATCAACTCTCCGACAAAGCACGCCTAGCCATCGATATGGACTTGGCGTGCTTTTTATAATTTTCCACGACTAAGCCTTTGTTGACGGCTTCCACTCCTTGAGGAATTTGAAACTGGCATACGCTGGGCGGCCGCTATCATTTTGCCAAATTGCTCGATTTTGCTATAATAAAATTGCATTAAATCTATATTTAATGCAATTTCTGTTTTAAACGATTGGACGGGTGTGAAGCGATGAACTATACCGAAGTTTTTGAGCACTATGACCGGGAAATGAAGCTGTTTCTCTCCTATATGAAGGATCGCGAATACGCCAAGGATACACAACAGGCCTATCTTCATGATATCAAGCACTTCCTGTACAGCCTTGAGGGGAAATCCATCACGGAAGTCACGGACATTGATGTGATGTATTATCTGACGCAGGTGCGGGAAAGCGGTGCCGGCGCGCGATATCGAAATCGGTGCCAGTCCGCCATCCGTCTCTTCTATAAAGTCATGATCCGTTTCAAATTGGCGAGCACCAATCCTGCCATGGATATCGAAAAAGCCAAGGTGGAGAAGAACCGTCAGCCTACCTATCTTCAAAAGCCGATTCTGGATGCTTGTCTGAATGGAATTGAAGGAAGATATAGAATCCGCGACGTGACCATCATTGCGCTCATGGCTTATGCGGGTCTTCGGGTTAGCGAGATCGTAAAGCTGAATGTAACGGACGTTGATGTGGAGAACTCCAGCATCGGAGTGCTGGGTAAAGGCAATAAATGGAGATACATCCCCCTCCCTGCCGAATTGAACAAGCTGCTGCAAATGTACCTGGAAGAGCGGATGGTTCCCAGAAGCTCAAAGGATAACGCCTTCTTCGTATCGCAGTTTCGGCGCAGAATCAGTAAACGCATGGTGCAGACGATAGCCGAGAAGACGTTTGCGGCAATGACCGAGCAGTTTCCGCAGTTATCCGGGCAATCTCTATCCGCACATAAGTTAAGACACTCCTTTGCCACCGAGCTGCTGCGTAACGGTGCTGATCTGCGTGCTGTGCAGGAGCTCCTCGGACACGAGGATATATCCACCACGCAGATTTATACCCATGTGCTGGATGAGACAAAAGAACGCGCCATGAACAAAATCCGGCCGGCGATCCCCTTCTCTTCTCATCCAAGCCGTAACGAAAGACACGGTTTGCAATGACTCTTCCTGTGACGGGGTCACCGCTCATGTTCTTTCTGCATGTGAAAACAGCAGAAACGATGTTGACAACGGAAGTGACGAATCCCCAGACCCCCATTCACGCGAAAAAGCCCCCTTTCACAAGGGGACTTTTCTGCAAATATGATGATCCTGTTACGCCTGAATGAACAGGCTGAACTCCTGGCCGTTTTTGACCGGTTCCTGTGCCATGGTGTAGCCGTGCTTGACGACTTCCTCCGGCACGTTCCGAAACGCGGACGGACAGTCCGAAATGACCTGAAGCGTTTGGCCTTTTTTCATATCACGCAGCGTTTCGAGTGTATAGATGACCGGGTAAGGACAAGATTCCCCCCGGAGATCCAGTGTAAAATCAACGGACATGGGTTGCATCCCCTTTCTTGAATCCTACGCCGAAGCGGTAGTTTTTTTGCCAGTACGCGGCGACAGCGAATCCGACCCCGAGTACGAGCAGTGTAACCATTAATGCAGCCGCCGGACCCATGGCGGTGATCAGGTTGACAGGCGAGCCGCTCTTCACAAGCAGTTTGTATACCCCCATGTGATCCCAGGCGTATGCTAATGCGGTAGCTCCTACAATGTTCCCGACAAACACAGGCAAGAAGACAACCTGTCCTTCCATCAAACGGTACATCATGCCGGTTTCACAGCCGCCGGCCATGACGATGCCCAGACCGAACAGGAGTCCGCCGATCAAGGTGCTGGGAGCGGCAATTTTCGTAATCGGCTCTAATCCGTACATAAGAATAATGGCCAGCGTAGCGACGGAACTGACGGCCATGCCCAGAGCAATCGCTTTGGTCATCGTGGCCCGGCCGCTGATCCACAGATCACGAAATGCGGAAGTGAAACAGATCTGCCCTCGTTCAATCAGGATGCCGAATGCCGCTCCGAACAGGGCAGCGGTACCTAGCATGGTTCGGCCCGTTGCATAGAAGTAGACAATCAGCGCGAGGTAAGCCAGACCGAGTATAACCCCTAAGAGCGGTTGCCGGTTTTTACCCTGTTTAACGCTCGGCAGGCTGCCTCCCTTTTTCAGCACGGGCTTGCCTTTCCACCATCTTGTGTTGACCAGCTTGGCGCCAAGGAAAGTGCCTGCCCCCGTAGCCACGATGAAGATCCAGGCATGGAGCGAGAACTGAGGCACACCGGTAAAAAAGGCTGCGAGGTTGCAGCCCAGGGCCAGTCGGGCTCCGAAACCCGCGATAATGCCTCCGGCAAACCCCTGTACATACCGCCGCTTCTGTCTCGGCATGCGGATCTTGAAATTACCGCTTAGCAGAATCGTAATCAGGGCTCCGATAAACATGCCCCAGACAATCCAGCCGTCGGTCCGCGTCCAGGTCGTGCCGTTCATATGGACGAGGTCGAAGTACGCCCAGCCGGAAACATCCACCCCCACGAATTCCAGAAGATGCCCGCCCAGACGGGTGAACTCACCGGTTACGGCCCAAACCGTATGGGTGATTCCGAAATAGACTGCGCTGAGAATACCGGCCAGAGCCATTACCAGATAGGGGCTCCAGTAGTTCCCGAACCATGTTGAATATAATTTTTTCACCTTGCTCAATAACTCCTCTACCTCCAAATTCACGATCCTGATCTATCTTAAAACCCACAAATTTCATTTTACTATAAAATCCACGCTGCGGGAGGGAAAGATTCAACAAAAAAAGCCGCGAAATGCGCGACTTCATCTGCTTGTAAACACTTGATTGCACATACTTGTTCACAGTGGCGGGTGTTCCACTCCCATTTGTATCCACCCTTCCTTTGAAGGACCATATACCGCCGGGATATTCAATCCCGCTTGTCGCATCAGAACGGTAACCTGTCCCCGATGGTGGACAATATGCTTGATCAATCCCATGAAGATGGTAGCATTGGATTCCTGACGACCGAAAGCATTCTGAACCTGCGTTAACGTCTCATCCGTCCATTGTTCTTCAACTGCTTTCGCTGCGTCAGAACTTAGAAGCTTAAACGTCTCCGCGATTTGCTTCGCCGCGGGTACTTCTGCTGAATTTGGTATCTGCTCAATGACAAGGTCAAATTCAGACAAATATTCAGGAATATTCGTTACGAAGTGCCATGCAATCCTTCCGAGCGTCCGCCCTTCGGGATATACTTGCTGCTGCAATGATTCATCCGTCAAACTGTCTAGAATCCTCTGCGTTAAATCGGCTTCCTTCTTCCATTCCGTAATGAAATCGGCAACGGTTCTATACATGATATAACCCCATCCTCCTTGAGAAACTCGTTCTCTGATTGGTAAAATCGGCTACACGTTCCCTTCCCCCGAGAGAGGAAGCCGGATGACGTGCTCAATCCAATCATAATCGCTAATAGTGACAAGTATTGTCATCAATACAAGATTTTATTTGCGATCTTTGGAAGCGGGGCATTGGCTTCGACGACCACTTTCCAATTGTGATTGCATGAAGCCTTTATGAACCCACGTCCCGATATATACTCCTCCACTAACTCTGCGGTATCGATGAGAATCTCGCGAATCACTCTCTTACCCCGGAACATGACGTAGTCTCCTCCTCCGCTAGCCCGGTAGTTGTTCATAACCACATCCAGCTCCTTCTCGTCCGGGAGATCCACTCCGTTGTGTTTCAGCTTGATCACCCTGGATCCCGGAGGCTCTGCAATGTTTAGCGTATATTCAATGCCTTCCCACATGTCATAGTTATAATGCTGGGGTTTCGGCTCCAAATATGCCGGATTTACGGCAGGGCTCCCGTTCGGGCCGACCACGAAATAGCAGGCCGTCTGCTCCAGCGCGGCCCGGATGTCTTTACCGGTCAGGCGCAGCACGACCAAGGTATTCGGAAACATGAAGTTCGTAAGGATATCCCGCCTCGTAATGATCTCTCCGAAGCCCTTGGAAGATTCGCTTAGTAAAGCCGCGCAGGAAACGTTAACCCCCGCGAATTCAAGCTGCACGCGATGAATGAACTCGATAAAAGGATGCTCCGCAAGCCGGCAGGCTGCCGGATCGCTCAGGCTCATATTGCCGTGAACGCGTCCAATCGTTTCGTTGAGCCATGCCTGCGTCCGGTCTTCGAGGTCCCCGCTGGAAGAAAGCACGTTCTTATCGGCCGCCGTCCCGTGCTCCGGTCGCAGCAGTTCGGCACGTTTCTCCACGATGACCCAGCGTTCTTGTTCCCGAACGAGATCAACGCTGATCTTCCCGATAGCCTGGCCGTTGCAGCCGGGCTGAACGACCGCCACCCCATGCAAAAACGTATCCAGCAGGCGATGCTGGTGCCCGGTGATCAGCACATCGATGCCCTCTACCTCAGCACACATCGCATAGGCCTGATTTTCTCCCGTCAGATTTTCCGTCGGCTCCCCCGTCACCATATCACGCTCGAATCCGCCGTGGTATGCCACAACCATCACATCGGGCCGCTCTTCCCTTCGGATGCGCGGCACCCATTCCTTGACGGTTTCCAATGCATCATGGAATTCAAGACCCTGAATATGAAACGGGTTCTCCCATTTCGGAATATAGTGCGTCGTCACACCTAGAACCGCAACCTTGATGCCGTTCAGATCCTTGATCAGGTAAGGCTGTCCGAAAGCCGGCTTCTTGCTGCCCTGCAGCCGGATGCCTGCTGACAGCCAAGGGAACACGGAACTTTGCACGACGTTGTCCACGGTCCCCATACCATAATTGAATTCGTGGTTTCCCAGCACCGCCGCATCATAACCAAGCCCATTCATAGCCGCAATCATGGGGTGTATTTCGGCATTGTTTTTTAATGAATAGGCAGCCAGCGGGGATCCCTGAATTACATCTCCATTATCAATCAGCAGCAAGCCCGGATGTCTGCGCCGTTCTTCACGGATCAGGAAAGCCAGCTTGCCGAGTCCGATATCCCGTTCGTCCCGGGTTCGGTAATCGGTTGGATACAGATGCCCATGCAGGTCGCTAGTAGCCAGCACGGCGATCGTTCTTGTGATCGTCGATTTCATGCCATCCCTCCTGTTCTTACCTTCTCCTTGCTATTCTATCAACCGAGATGCAGCTTTATATTAAAATTCCAAAACTTTACAAAGAGTTATCAAATTATTGACAGACCATTAACACTCCGTCCTTATAGTGAAGCAGGTAAGACAAAATACGTTATCTAAAAAACGGAGGTCATTGCTTTGAAAAAATGGATGAAATTCACGATGCCCCTGCTCTTATCCGTCGCTGTCCTCAGCGGATGCGGAGGGAATGCCGACACTAGCGGCAAAGCCGCTGCCAACGCGAGCCAGGAGAAATCGCAAGGCACGAATGCGGACAGCAGCCCAGCGACGGAACCGACCGGATACGTCCCGGAAAAACTGACGGTGCAATTCGTCCCTTCCCAGAATGCGGACACGCTTGAGGCCAAAGCTAAACCGCTAGAGAAGCTGTTGTCCGATAAAGTCGGCATCCCGGTAGAGGTCAGCGTATCGACCGACTATAACACCATCGTAGAAGCAATGGCATCCAAGAAAGTGGACGTCGGCTTCCTGCCGCCCACCGCCTATGTATTAGCCAAGGAGAAAGGCGCTTCCGAAGTCATTCTTCAGGCCCAGCGTTTCGGCGTCAAGGATGAAACCGGCGAACCGACGGAAGAGCTTGTTGATTTTTATAAGGCGATGCTGATCGTGAAAAAAGACGCTGCCATCCAATCCGTGGCTGATTTGAAGGGAAAGAAAATCGCCTACCAGAACGTCTCGTCTTCTGCCGGCTATGTATGGCCGGCTGCGGTCTTGATGGATAACGGAATAGATCCGCTGAAGGATGTCCAGCCGGTTACGGTCAAAGGTCATGACCAGGCAGTCCTTGCCGTGCTGAACGGCGATGTCGATGCGGCAGCCATCTTCCAGGATGCCCGCAATGTCGTCAAGGGGGATTACCCGACCGTGTTTGAAGATACGCGCGTGCTGACCTATACCGAGAAGATTCCGAACGATACGATCAGCGTGCGTTCCGATATGAACCCGGAATGGGTGGAGAAGCTGCAAAACGCGTTTATCGAGATCGGCCAAGACGAGGAAGGCCACAAAATCATTTCCGAAATTTATACGCATGAAGGTTATGTCAAATCGGACGACACTCAATTTGAGATTGTCCGGGAATATGGCGAAAAGGTAAAGACCGAGTAAAAGATAAGGGACTGAAGGCCATGATTGAAATTCGCAATGTTTCAAAAACATACGCTAATGGAACCAAGGGATTACATCATATAAATCTGACGATCGGCCGCGGCGAGTTCGTGGCGATCGTCGGGTTGTCCGGTGCCGGTAAGTCGACCCTGCTGCGGTCGATGAATCGGCTTCATGACATTACCGAGGGAGAAATCGTGATCGGCGGCCAATCGATTACATCGGCCAGGGGCAAAGAACTGCGCCGCATCCGCCGGGATATCGGGATGATCTTTCAGAGCTTCAACCTGGTGAAGCGCTCTTCCGTGCTTCGCAATGTGCTGGCCGGACGCGTCGGCTACCATTCCACCCTGCGCACCCTATTGGGCCGTTTTCCCAAGCCCGATATGGACTTGGCCTTTCAAGCGCTGGATCGGGTAGGCATTGTCCAAAAGGCGTATACCCGCGCGGACGAGCTGTCCGGCGGACAGCAGCAGCGGGTCGCAATCGCCCGCGTGCTGGCGCAAGAGGCCAAGATCATTCTGGCGGACGAGCCGGTGGCTTCCCTGGATCCTTTGACCACAAAGCAGGTCATGGATGATCTAAAACGGATTAACGCGGAATCCGATATTACGACCATCGTGAATCTTCATTCGATCGATTTGGCCAGGCAGTACGCTACGAGGATTATCGGAATGCGCGCCGGAGAGATTGTTTTTGACGGCCCCGTGTCGGACGCGACGGACGAGCGATTTACGGAAATATACGGACGGCCATTCGGCAAGGATGGAATATGGGAGGAAACGGCGGTATGAAGATGGAACTCGACACGGCCCCATTCGAGCAACCGGGGCAGTCTCCCCTGCTCCGCCCGAAACCGCCGGGCAAACTAAAGCATTACTTAACGGCGGCTTTCCTGCTGATTCTGGTATGGAGCAGTTCGCTTCAGACGGATGCTACCTTCAAGGAGCTTGTGGAAGGTCTGCCGAACATGCTCGACCTGCTGCGGGAAATGTTCCCGCCGAGATGGAGCTATCTCGACAACATCTGGCAGGCGATGCTGGAGACGATACGCATGGCGCTGATCGGGACCACGCTTGGCGCCTTTTTGGCGGTTCCAGTGGCGCTCCTATGTGCAGGCAATCTGATCAAGAGCCGCTGGATCACTTATCCGGTCCGCTTTTTGCTGAACTTGGTCCGTACGATTCCGGACCTGCTGCTCGCCGCTTTTTTTGTCGCGATACTGGGACTCGGTCCACTGCCGGGGATCTTTGCCCTATCCGTCTTTTCGCTGGGTTTGATCGCGAAGCTCACCTATGAAGCGCTGGAAGCGATAGATCCCGGTCCTCTGGAGGCCATGACTGCAGTCGGTGCAAATCTGGCACAGTTGATCGTGTATGGCGTCGTCCCGCAAATTCGGGCGCATTTCGCTTCCTTCACCTTGTACACGTTCGAAATCAACGTTCGGGCCGCTGCCGTACTCGGTTTGGTGGGGGCCGGCGGCATCGGTCATTATTATGAAGTGACGCTCGGCTTCTTCGAATATGACAAAACATGCATGATCATCATCTTCACCCTGATCGTGGTCCTGATGATCGATTACCTTAGTACGAAATTGCGGGAGAAATGGATATGAGCAAATCATGGAACGACGTCGTTCCCCAACCGAAAAAAAGCCGCCTTCGCTGGCTGATCTACGCCCTGCTTGCCGTTGTTTATATCTGGGCCTTCGCGGGCATTCCGTTCTCCGGAGTCAAGGAGACCGCCGGGCAGGTGACGAAGGCCATATTCTCCGGTTTGTTTTCGCCGGATTGGGATTTTGTCTACCTGCCAGGCGGAGAAGATCTGCTTCGGGGCTTGCTCGATACGCTGGCCATTTCCATATTGGGGACGGTCATCTCGGCTTTTATCTGCATCCCGTTCGCTTTCTGGGCCGCAGCTAACATGAGCCGGACGGTATTCGCTTCCGGCTCCGGCAAAACGCTGCTCAGCTTAATCCGCGTTTTTCCCGAAATCGTGATGGCGCTGCTGTTTATCAAGGCGGTCGGGCCCGGATCTTTTGCCGGCGTACTCGCATTAGGCCTACATTCCGTCGGCATGCTAGGCAAGCTGTTCTCCGAAGAGGTGGAGCAGATTGATACGGGTCCGACCGAGGCACTGATCGCCGCGGGGGCGACGCGGCTCCAAATGGTGCGATTCGCCGTACTGCCGCAGGTGCTTCCGGGTTTTCTCTCGTATATCCTTTACCGTTTCGAGATTAACCTTCGCTCCGCCACCATCCTCGGGGTCATCGGTGCAGGCGGCATCGGCACACCGCTCATTTTTGCGCTGAGCTCACGGAACTGGGACCGCGTCGGCATCATTTTGCTCGGCATCATCGTGATGATCACCGTGGTCGATTTCATTTCGGGATCGCTCCGGAAAAAGCTGGTATAACCAAACCGTGAATAACTTTGGAAGCATCCTCCATACTAGGGAAGAACAACATATTTGAACCTAGGAGGAACCCTAATGCTCGACAACTTGGAAAGCGACTACGACTGCTCCAAAGCCGGCGACGATCTCCATCAACTTAAGCAAGAGCTTGCTGCGTTGCGAGGACAAGGCACTGGAGACTCGGAAACGCAGGAACGATTGAACCGATTGGAGAATCAAATCTCCTTCATCATGAACAAGTGCGACATTCACCATTAACGTGCAACCTCCCTCTTATATTCGAGAACTGTTATGATCTTGCCAATAACAATGTCACACCATTGATTTTGATTGGCATGGATCTTCATATCCCCTCCATGATTAAAAAAACCTCGTATCCGTGAAGGGACTAACCCCAAAGCGTGAGACAAATTAAAACACCTTCAAGAGAACTAAACCATGTCGTAAGATATGGAGATAACCTTGGAGGTGTTTTTGCGTTGGCAACAAGAGTTAGCTACCCATTCGAACTTAAGATGAAAGCTATTGAAATGAGATTAGAAGGAGTTCCGGTTAGAGAGGTCATGGAGCAACTCGGGATACGGAATAAGACACAGCTAAAGGTGTGGATGAAGTGGTATCGAGAAGGTGACGTACATCGGCTGGAGCAGCCTGTGGGTAAGCAATATAGCTACGGGAAGGGGCCAGAATACTCTTCAGAGTTAGAAAAACTACAGGCAGAAAACCGATTTTTAAAGCAGCAATTGGACCTGCTAAAAAAGTACACGGAGTTAGAAAGGAGGTGAAACCCGAGGTCGTCGTTGCTTGGATCGAGTCCATTCGAGAAGAAGTCACGGTGACGCAAGCTTGTGCATGGCTTGGGATTGCAAGAGCAACCTATTATCGCTGGAAAGCAACTGTGGAAGCAAAAGGTCCAGAACCAACGGTGGAGAAAATCCGAGAACTTTGCATTCATCATAAATTTCGGTATGGTTACCGGAAGATCACCGCGCTCCTCCGAACAGAGCAAAGTATAAATCACAAACGTGTGCAGCGTATTATGCAGCGAGAGGGGCTCCAATGTCGTGTCAGAGTGAAGAAACGCAAACCTACAGGGCAGCCAGCTTACATCGCAGAACACTTGTTAAAGCGTCAGTTTGAGGCCGATGCCCCTATGCAAAAACTCGTAACAGACATTACGTATTTGCCGTTTGGCGGAAAAACGTTATACCTGTCGAGCATCTTGGACTTGTTTAACGGAGAGATTGTGGCATACAGTATATCTGACAAGCAAGACACTGAGTTTGTCCTGGACACGTTGGCTCAACTGCCCACCCTATCGGGCGCCATGCTCCATAGCGACCAAGGCAGCGTCTACACCTCTCAGGCCTATCAAGAAGCTGTAAAGGGAAAAGGCATTACAATGAGCATGTCCCGCAAGGGGACGCCCGCTGATAATGCCCCCATCGAATCGTTTCATTCCACGCTAAAGTCTGAAACGTTCTATCTCGAAGGTTTAACCTGTACGACGACGGCAATCGTCGAGCAGACCGTTCGAGACTACATAACTTACTATAACTCAATTCGCATTCAAACAAAACTAAACAACCAGTCACCGGTGCATTTCCGGCAACTGGCTGCTTGAACTTGCAAGGTGTTTTGATCCCTGTCTCACAAACGGGGGGCAGTCCCGAAGGATACGAGGTTTTTAAGTTATTCCTTGTTGACCCACAAATCGAGTACCGTCTACTTTTCCACGTATTCCATAGTAAATTCATATCCAGCGCTTCTATAATAGAGACTGCCGAGTCATCATTTTATCAACCAATGTTAATTCCTCCACCTTACATCGCCTTTGAAACTCAAAGTAACGTAGCGTACGTTTAAGAAAAAATAATCAAGAACCCGAACCTTTTTTCGATAGAGAGACAATATAGGGTGTAAGCTGCTTACCCAGGAGGGCCCTCTGAATGCAAAGTGAATATATGTTCCAATTACTCAAACAAATGAAAGACGGTGATCAACAGGCATTTCATGCGATGTATGATGCCACCTATCAGGACGTCTACCGGACCGTTTCCTTTCTGGTGGATCATGCGCAGGACCGGGAAGATGTCATGAATGAGATTTATATGCAAATGTGGACGTCGCTGGCCAATTACGATACGAACCGACCTTTCCATTTCTGGCTGCATGGCCTCGTCATCCGTCAAGTGCAAAGATTTCGAGTCAAGCGCTGGCGGAGATTCCGAATTTTTGAGCGCATTCGTGACTTCGCCCGGGAAGAGTCGCATTGGGATCAACCTTCGGTGTTAATGGACGGGACGAACCAAATGATATCGCAGGCCATCCACAAACTGACGGATAAACAGCGAACGGTCATTATCCTCCGCTTTTTTCACGACTATACGCTGGAGGAGATTGCGACCCTACTCGATATTCCGCTGGGTACCGTCAAGTCCAGATATCATGCGGGCATCCAGGCGCTTCGAAAAAACATATGGAATCTCCCCCCGGAAAGGATGGAAAAGATCAATGACTATTGAACGCAAAATCCGAGAGCATCTGCGCAAAGAAGCAGAAACGATGGATTGCCCTCAAGCCATTAGCAACCGAATCGAGCAATCCTATACACAATATTTGCAAAGACAAAGGAGCGGAAAAACCATGAAAAAACGTTTTATAGCTGGAATAGTAGCAACGGCGATTTTGATTCCAACAGCAGCATTTGCTGCACCTACCCTGATTGATATGCTGACCAGAACGCCGATGACGGCTGAACAAGTCAAGACGGATGAGATTGGCAAAGCTACTCTTGAGAAGCTGTACCGCGCATTTCCCGAAACCAAAAAGTTTGAGATCATCGGTGCAAGCACCGTTCAAGGTGTCCAAACCAGCATCATCCTTCAGGAAAAAGGAGGAACCGGCAAAAAGATTACCCTTCATACCAACAGTATGACGGGTGAGATCGAACACGTGATTCAAGAGAATTGGGAGCCTAAGGAGAAGCCGCTGACGGCTTTAACCGAACAGGAAATCAAGTCGAAGGTCGATCATCTGATCATTGCATTATACGGCAGCATCGAAGCGTACGAGTTTGCTATGGAGCCAATGGAGAACCCGGATCAGAAAACGTTGATGCTGAATTACATCCAAAAGGGATCAACAGCCCCCTTCTACCAGGTCCTGGTTCAAGACCATTCCATCAGTCTTTCGCTGATTGGAGGTGAAACGTCGTCCTCAGACGATAAAGTAGAAGGTTTCTTCACTACGGATGGCAAGCCTGATTATTTTGCAGATGCCTTCTTGAATGACGACAAACTTTTTTCCTTACTAAACATGGGCCCGATTGAACTAAAGCAAGAATTAGCTAAAGGTAAATCCGTAGTGGAGATTGCAGCATCCAAAAATGTCTCGAAGCAGCAGGTTGTGGATGTCATTGCACAATCACAGGTTGACTTGCAAATCCAAAGTGAAGCGAATGGCGAACTTCCTGCCAACAACCTTTCAAATGATCAAATGTTAAAAGCTATTGAATCGAAAGTATTGCAAGTTATCGAATACAAAACGGTAACGCCTTCAAAGAAATAACTCATTGATCCAACAAAAAGCCGGATTCCTTCATGAAGGATAACCCGGCTTTTTCATTTGAATACATTCTATACATACATTTTCGTTAAAGGGTGGGCCCCCCCTTTACTTCTTCGATAAATTCGCTAAAGGTTTCTGCAATGTCTTTGTACTTGGTATGATGCAAATAATGCTCTCCTTCAAGGGGTATTACTTTTCCGTAGTCAGAATCCTTTACCTGCTCTTCATGCAATGGAATCCAGGTTGGAAAGTCTGGATTATCCGCTTGTACAAAGAGAAGAAGCGGAAGATCTTTAGGGAAGGTTAAATCCTGAGCCCCTTTAAAATTAGAAGGAATATGCTCCATTTCGTTAAAAATCGTGGCAGTTAACGAGTTTTTATTCGTAATCAATCTCATTTGTTCTTTGGTATGTTCATCAAATGCTAGAGCAGCATAGGGATCGGAACCGAGCTTCATCATCAATTGCATAAGACCTGATTTTTTAAGAAAGGCAAACTTTTTTATTGGGAATTTAACGTCCATGCCTGGTTGTGTCGGAACACTGCTATCGATGCCGACAAATGCGGTCACCTCGTTTGGATATTTGCTCACATAATCAATTCCGTAAATACCTGCAATGGAATGGCCCATGAGCGTATAACGGGTAATATTAAGCTGCTGCAGCGCTTCATGGACTTCACTTACGATGTTCTCCGTGGTTCGTTCTTTATCGGTTCCATCACTTAAGCCATAACCAAAAGGCTCAACGGCAACAACTCTATAAAATGGAGATAATTCATCGATCAGCAGCTTAAAATCAAGAGCGGGTGCTGCTGTTCCGGCACCTGGAAGGAGTACAATCGTTTCTTCGCCTTCTCCTTGAATATATACATTCATATTTTTGCCATCGACAGATACCTGTTGGCCGTAGGGCTCTATTCGCTTCGCTTCGGAATGGCTGCTGATCACATTGCTGATATAAACAATGCCCAGAAAAAGAATGATGGCAATAACGATTGCTCCAATGATTTTAAGCAATATACTTCGTGCTTTCATTGATTTCGTTCCGTTCCTCGTATTCATTTTCTCTGTTTGTGTCACGCTCATCTTCTCCTGTCCTGATCGGTTGGTTAGGCTTCCTCCATGTGCCGCTAATGAAATCTTAACCAATGAAGATGTACTCTTCGTAACGACAATATGAACGGAGTATGAACTGGCAAAAAAACTACGGTCTCACATGCAAGGAAGTTTGCGCATGAGCCGTAGCTATGAGAATAATGGAGTTTTAGGCTATGAATCTAATGAGTCCGCCAGCAATATAATGGCATGGATAACGGCGAATAAATAATCTGTTATGGATTATGGAGCGTTGCTGCATCACGTATTAAATACTCCGCAATCTCGGTGGAGATAAACTTCCCTTTTTGTGCATGGACTTCTGAAATGAAACTGCTCAGGTTTTGTTTTTGCAATTTTTTCAGCAAACTGTTAGCAATCCCTTTGTTGTTGATTGTTCCCTCGTCTGCAAAACGTTGAACCAGTTCCTCAAGAGAGGCATAACTTGTTTTCACTTGAAAGTCTACGGATTGTGTAGATGTATTCCCTGCTAAGTCCACAGCCTTTATCGTAAATGTATGTGTACCCAGCTCAAATTTGTATAAAGGAATATCCATTAGATCCGTTATGACCTTCCCATCCAACATGACTTCGGTTTTTGCTTGGTCGATACCTGACAGCGTGTCTGCCATTTCAAATTCGGGTTGAAACACACCCGTGTTGAATTCGGAGGATGCGACTTGGTTTATCGTAATCTCCGGAGCCGTCCAATCCACCGTAATATGGCTGGAGGCTTGAAAATCACCGTCGTCCGTCGTGGCCGTGATGACAGCCCTTCCTTCCCCTTCTGCAGTCACGATGCCATGATCGTCTACCGTTGCCACCTGGTCTTGATTCGTGCTCCATGTCACATTCTTATTGGTTGCATGATCCGGCAAAACCGTTGCTTGGAGTCCTACGCTCCGGCCGGAAGAGGAATTAAACACGAGCTCCGGTTTGTCCAACGTAATTCCGGTAACGGGGACGATATTAGAGGTATGCTCAACAATGAGTTCATTTAATGCAATGTTTCCCCATATCCGATTCCCGTCATTCACCTTTAATCGAAGTTTATTGGCGTTTACCGTTGGAAAAGAAACGCTCTGGCGCTCTTTGGTGCTGTCATTAAACTCCCATTCGATCGATGCGTCAGATAAAGCCGTTATCCATCGGCTACCGTCGAAATACTCCACGTCAAAATTAGTGATGCCTTGGCCGATTCCAAAAAACGTAACTAACGTAACCTTGTTGACCGGTACGCTATGATTGCCGTAGTCAAGGGTAATATAACCTGGGAAGGTAATATCACCGGTACTTCCCCATGCAGAGTTCAAATTGTTGTCGATGATGCTGGTAATGGTGCCTGCCCCCGTAGCAAAGGTTGTGGTGACCATATCTTTGGACAGTTCGGGATTGTTATACAATTCAAGCTCGTTCAGTGCGATTCGCCCCGGTTGGTTAGCACCGTCATGGACCTTCAATCTGATTTTAGAGAATCGAGTAAGTGGAAATTCCACGGATTTGACCTCGTTTGCCCCCGTGTTCCGATCCCAAGTCAGATTTATATTTGTGCGCAGGGGAATCCACCCCGAACCATTGCTGTATTCAAGATCAAAGTTCGTGATTCCCCATTCTTGCCCGTATCTAGTATTTAACTTCAATTGGTTGGCGATCAGCGTATGCTCGCCGAAATCGAGCGTGATATCGTTCGGAAATGTAGGCGTTATGCCGGTTTCCCATGCCGTGTCGTATTCATTATCGATGATATGTTCGATCGGACCTGAAGAGGACGATTCAAATGTCGTACTAGCAGTTGCCTGCGTAGCCAGATTGTCAACAGGTGTGCTGGCTGGCCGTTTCGGAATGATGACGATCGGATCAGGCATGTTCCCGGCTGGTGGCACACTGCCCTCGTATTCGTGGGCACCGATATCGGGAGCGCCATGATATATCGGGTTACCGAAATAATCCCGCCCTCCGTTATCGCTTACACGAATGCCTGCTCCAATGAGTGGCGAATTCGCTTGCAATTGGTACCCATGTACTGTATCCATGCCATTCCCGCCGCTACCGGGATCAACGAATCTTGGATCGTCCGTTATCTTATGGGCATCGGCCTGCACCAGTGTGTTTCCTCCGTAATATGCGTTGTAGTCAAACGTTTGGCCCGTCAAGTCCCATCCCTTATCGCCGACGCTGTAGTACACATTATTATAGTTATAAATGTTGCGCGGAGCACCCGAAGCCTTAGTGAAGTAATCGCTCATGACCGGGTTGCCGGATGATTCTCCTACGTA
This sequence comes from Bacillus sp. FSL K6-6540, assembly GCF_038007545.1. Classification (NCBI taxonomy): domain Bacteria; kingdom Bacillati; phylum Bacillota; class Bacilli; order Caryophanales; family Bacillaceae; genus Bacillus; species Bacillus sp. FSL K6-6540. Next base: position 3,377,971 of record NZ_JBBOXH010000001.1, on the reverse strand, counting down.
TATCGTATTATTGTAGTTATAGACGTTATCAATGGAACCGCTGTATCGGAATATGCTTTTTCTGTCGTTTTGGCTAATGTTGTATCTAACGATGGTATTGATGGTGTAGTACGTGTCGTTTACGAACAGCATAAAGCCGCCAGCGTTATCATGACTGTAATTGTACTGAACCAACGAATTGATGTTTCCTGCATCCACGTCGAAGCCATGCCCGTCTTCCGCGCCGTTCACACTGGCAAACGATTCGTTGAATTGAACGAGATTATTGTCCGCATACGCCCACCAAATGGAAGCGTTGGTTGCCAAATACGTAGCTTGTTGGACGGTGTTGCGCTCGACTACCGCTCCATCGGTGACATTCCACGCGATGCCGCCTGTTGCTGCTCTGATGACCGTATTATTGGATATTTTCACTTGGGTAGACGGCGTCCAGGGCCCGTATGGTTTAGGCACCCAAGGCCATAAATCGCCCATTCCGTAGCGCAAGATACAATTGGAGCCAACGTAGATACCATAGGCATCCACATCCGTCAGTATATTTCCGTCAATGAGAACATCGTTAAAAGCGCTGGGTGTCATCGACCCAACCGAATCGAAAATAATCCCCCCGGAGCGTGTGGTATACGATCCATCGACATCATGGATGTTCATGTTTTGGATATAGATGTGATTCAATAAACCAGCTTCCTCATTCAAGATATAAACACCGCGCCTTTGACCCCGCGGATTTTCCCAATCTCGATCAAAAGGCAGCGGCGAGCTGTTTGTTACCTCCAGGTTGTTGATTTCCCAGTACTCCTGGTTTTTCAAAAATACGGCTTCCAGTTCGGACGTAATTCCTGCGATTAATGGTTTGCTTCCGGAACCGTACATATCGATAATGATCGGATTTCCGCTTGAACCTGAACCTTTAGGCCACAGTCTGCCGTTCCAACTCTCCCCGGCTTTGAACAAGATTTTGTCGCCTGGGGCAAAGGTAGTCGCGTTCACTTTATCCAACGATCTCCATGCAGAGTCTTGACTTGTGCCGTTATTCCCATCATCTCCCCCTGTGCTGTCCACATAATAAGTGGTTCCCGCAGCTAAAGCGGTCGACGGTGAAACGGTAATCCAATTGCAAACGAAAGAAAAAATCGAAACCATACAGATAAGCTTTTTGAAAAACGATTGGCTCAATCCTCTTCATTCCTTTCATTGTTATATATGTAATGCCAAATCGGCGATTACATCAGGAAATTTCTGTACAACTCCTCATTCAATACAACCTTCGCATCGGTTAACCGTTCACGTACGTACTGCTCATATTGGTTATCGATATAGTCCTTTAACACTTGTTCTCTTATACCGTCAAATGCCAGATACTTGGAACCTAACTGATCTTTCTCCATGCACTGCATGAGATAGAAGCGACCGTTCTCTTCAATAGTTTCGCTTACCTCCCCTGGAAGAAGGTCAGCCGAAGCTTGGGCTACCGGACTTCTGACATTGTGCCTGTAACTATCCAAGTTATAGACCTCCTCCGTAACCCGGTCATCTTGTTTAATGTCCTTTACGGCTTGCTCAAAAGAAATACCGGATGAGATTTTCTCCCTAGCCTTCTCAATCTTCCGTTTCACCTGCGTTTTGAGAAGTGTATCGACATTCCGATTGGCATCCAGAAAAGATAACGATAATTGGCGTACCTTCACCGTTGCGGGTGCATGGTACAACCTTCTCTTATTCGCGTCGTAAAACGTGATCAGCTGTTGTTCACTCGGCTTCCAGTCATGTTCCATCAGATGGTTCTTGACCGATAAGGCCGTATTCGCCATCATGTATTCATAATAGGCTTCCTCCGTATATTGAGCAGGACCGAAAATTACCTGATGATTCTTGATGGCTTGTTGCCTTCTCTGGTTTTCAAGGTTGAAATTTTGAATAAAACCGGCGTAACTGATATCGGGGAGCACTTCCTGCTCTTTGGCAAGGATCTGTCGAATTTTCTGATTGATGCTATCTTCGAGCGCCTTCTTTTTGATCAACTCAAGCGGAATCTCGTTACCTCCGTATGGCGTAGTCCAAAATGCGGCCGACGGTGCAGCATCATATTTTTCATGGAAATACTTGATGATACCGGCTCGATTGGCATCGATGGCTCTTTGAAATTCGCTTACATGAATCTCTACTCCGTCAACTGTCGCGATATAAGCGTCTTCATGATGTGTTTGTGTAAATGCAGGCTTTGCGATTAAAAGGATCGTCACCACGATCAAGATGAAGAATCCGGCTATGAACAGCCATTTCAGACTGCAAAATTTATGTACCATCAAACCCATCAGCACCCTCGTCATTAGATTTTTAATGAAGACGATTCTACCAAGGCATCTCCAAATTATGTATAATTCATTATAATTTCCATAAGTAAGCGCTATCAATTTCTCCTTTTTTACATTCCTTTCACTTTCTTTACTTGTTCCCGCGCATAAAAAAGCGGCAGAGGATTCTTTCCTCTGCCGCCTTCTCTTTCTTCATTCGGTTTTCTTGTTTGCAGCCATGCGGCTCGCAACCGGATCATGACACCATGTCCGGCTTGTTCTTGTTCAATTGCCGTGAAGTTGAAGCCCGTCATCCTTCAGTTATCCGACTCTGCTCTCTTTTTTGAATTTCATGATAGACCAGACAACCAATAGCAGCAGAACGGCCAGACATACGCTGATGCTGACCCGGTTCTGACCGTCAATAAGAAACAGGACCGCGATCACTGACAGGCAGAGGGCAGTTACCCCGGTTATGTAGGGGAACCCCCATACCTTAAAGCTGGGCTGCTTCGGATAAGCTTTGCGCAGTTTCAGCTGCGAGAAACAAATGCAGATCCATACCAGCACAACGACGAATCCTGGGACCGCCATCAAAACCCGGAACAGCTGGTCTTGCGCGATCAGTCCAAGCAAGGAACCTGCTAATAGTATGATCGCGCAGAGTTTCAGCGTATTAAGCGGTATGCCTTTGTTCGTGGTTTTAGCCAGACTCTTGGGCGCCTCTCCGGCGGCTGCCATGGAATAAATCATGCGCGTCGCGCCATAGATGCCGGAATTGGCTGCCGACAGCACGGCCGTCACGAGAATAAAATTCATGATGTGGGCCGTACCCTGAAGCCCGGTAGCCGACAGCACTTGAACAAAAGGACTCGCCTCTCCGCCGAGCTGGTTCCACGGAATCAATCCGCATATAATCAGAATCGGCAGCGTGAAGAACAAAATCACCCGTAAAATAAAATTGCGCACGACTTTCGGCAGGATTTTGTCCGCATGCTCGGTTTCGGTCAATGTGAGTCCGATCAGCTCGGAGCCGCCGTACGAAAAGGTAACGACCAGTAATGCGGAAAAGATGGCGAACCATCCGTTTGGCAGGAACCCGCCGTGCGCTGTGAAATTGTGAAGGTACGGGGGATCGGAGCTCGGAATCACTCCGAACATTAGTAAGCTCCCGAGCACGATAAAGATAATAATCATGGCGATTTTGATGCCAGCTAGCCAGAACTCCACTTCGCCAAAGCTTCCGACGCTCATCATATTGATGAGAATAATGAGCGCTGCGCTTGCCAGGCTCAGCATCCACAGAGGTACGTCGGGAAACCAGTACTGCAGAAAGCTGCCTGCCGCAATCACTTCGATCACGCAAACCGACAGCCACATAAAACAATACATCCAGCCCATGACAAAGGATACCCGCTCTCCGAACGCTTGCCGAACAAAGTCCTTCATGTTTCGACCCGGATATACCGTAGCCATCTCCGTCATGGCACCCATCACGACCAACAGCAGCAGTCCCGCAAAGATATAAGAGAAAATCACGCCAGGTCCGGCGAGACCGATTGTCTCGGCGCTTCCCTTAAATATGCCGGTGCCGATGACGCCGCCCATAGCCATAAAGCTGATATGCCTTGGCCTCAATTTCTTCTGTAGTGAATCTCCATCTTGTATTGCCATATGCATATCCTCCTGATGACGATCGTATAAACCCAATGATTAGTATAACCTTTTCGGTAAAGGAAGCAAAAAGAAATTATTAGTTTACATAATATTTATTACGGAAACTATTCATTCTCTGAATCCAATTCATGGATTTTGGAGACCAGGTCTTCCGAATTGGTGCGGAACGTTTGGTTCGAATCGGTCCAGGCCGATTTCAGGAAATAGGATGCATGAAACCGCCATCCTTGATGATCCGGATTAAAATCCAATTGAATCTCGCGCCCCGGCCTTCCCCGATACACGCTCGAACCGGGTTTGCGCCAGCTGCCGATCTGGGTGATCCTGTCCGGATTCTGGCCCGTGATATATGTAAACCGGTTATTGTAGGGGATATCCTTCAAATAGAATTTGGGACACCCCACGGCAAACACCTGAACTTCCTGCAATCCAAACTTCTCTTTCATATATAATCCTGTCCGGTAGGCAACTACGCCTCCAGCACTGTGCCCGATCAGGATCAGGCGGTCGCAGCCTGCGGCATGGTCGCGGAGGATCTCCGCAGCGTTGATTATTCTAAGGGAGCGCTCAAGCGCCAGATCATAGCCGACTTGAGTAAGCTGCCGGGCCAACAGACGGAATAAAGCGGCCCCCTCCCTGCCGTTGGCCATCCCGTAAGGAAAGATCATTACAATTTTGGCATTTGGGTATCTTCGGGCTATCTCGCTGGCTGCGTCTTCAAAGTTATTCCGATAGGTCAGAACACCGGCAAAAAAACAAACGACCGTACTGCAATCCAGGGAACAGGTACTATGGGGGGATACAAATGCTTCTGTCATGTTTCTAAAAGCCCCTCCTAGATCGTTTCAAAATTCCTTGTACAATATAATAAACCCTCATGATACAATGCATCCGTATCTGCATTGTATCATGAGGGTCCTGCTTTCTTTCAATCGGTTCGTCTTATTTTTTGGCAGCCAACCATTGGGATAGTACATTAATTTCGTCTTCCGTCAGCTTGCCTTGGAATGCCGGCATTCCATTGCGCCCATTCGTGATTATGCCCGCAATTTGGCTGGCATCGTATTTGGATCCTACGTTTTGCAGGCTGGGAAAGCTTCCGCCTCCGCCTAAGTCGGTAGCATGGCAAGCCATGCAGTTGGCATTGTACAGGGACATGGCTTCATCGTTGGTGGCATCCCCGCCGGTTGCTCCTTCCGGAGCTTGTCCGCCGTTTTCTGCAGGAGCTGGAGCAGGCTCGGATGTATTATTGCCGCCGCATGCTACCGCTGCAAAAGCAAATGTTGTCAATAGCAGTACAAACAGTAACCCTTTTTTGAACATTTCTGAAACTGCCTCCTTTTGTATACTGCAAGCTATACTAACAGCCCGCCTTTTTTGCTGTATTCCACAATTCCCTCCGCTGTGCGATAAGCAAGAGCTCCGACCGTCCCGGTCGGATTATAGCCGCTATTATGCGGGAAAGCGGATGCGCCTACCACAAACAAATTTTCCATATCCCACATTTGCATGTAGTTGTTGACGGCCGAATTGCCAGGGTTCTCTCCCATAATCACCCCGCCGGTGTTATGAGTCGATTGATATGTCGTAATTTCGTAAGGTCCCAGTTCCTTCAATTTCATAATGTTCTGGCCTCCCATCTCCTGCACGATCTCCGCGCAGCGATCGGAAAGATACCTGGCCAACTGGCGGTCCTGCTCTTCGAAATCAAACGTGATTCGAATCAACGGGTCTCCGAATGCGTCCTTATAGGTGGGATCCAAATCCAGATAGTGATGCCGGAAAGGCATTGATGAGCCCTGAGATCCTACGGACAGCACGCTGTTTGCATACTTCAAGGAATTCGCCTTAAACTCTTTTCCCCAACGCGGTGATTCCTCCGGAACCGGATTGTTTTGAATGGGTCTTTGTCCGGTTATGGTATGGGCAATGTTCCCCCCATGAATGAACTTCAAGTCCGAGTGATCAAAATTGTCGCCGTTAAAATCGTCCAGACCCATACCTAGGCTTCCCGCACCGGCAAACAGATTGAATTTATCCTCAAAAAATCCGGCGGCATTCCCCTTGATCACCTGATAGGCATAGTTTTTGCCAATCACGCCCGTCCCGCTGGACGAGTCGTATGGTTTGCCGATTTTAGAGAGGAGCATCAAACGGGTATTGTTAAATACGTATCCCGTGGATACTACGATATCCGCCGGTTGTTCGATTTCCTCTCCGGTCGTGAGGTCCGTGTACATGACGCCCGTTGCCTTACCGCCCGTATGCAGAATTCTTCGAACATAAGAATGGGTTCGGATTTCGAACTTTCCGGTTTTTTTCGCAACAGGAATTACGGTAACGACAGGATCCGCTTTCGCTCCGTATTCGCAGCCAAACCGCTCGCAGTATCCGCAATACTGGCATGCGGCTCGTGATATGCCATCCGGATTCGTGTAGCTTTCCGACAGATTGGCAGAAGGAACCGTATACGGATTGAGTTTCAGGTTTTTCGCAGCATCCGCAAACATCTTCATGGATGGCGTGTGGAGCATGGGCGGTGTAGGGTACGGATTCGAACGTTTCCCTGCCAAGGGGTTTTCCTCGCCGGAGATGCCGGTGGTCTTCTCGAACTTATCAAAATACGGCTCGAGTTGATCGTAGGTGATGCCCCAGTCCTGGATCGTCATTTCCGGCGGTATTTTATCTTTCCCATAACGTTCTTCCGTCATGCTCCGGATTTTAAAATCGTAGGGCAGGAAACGGAACGTTTGCCCGTTCCAGTGCACGCCGGCTCCTCCCAGCCCCTCCCCTAACAGAAACGATCCGTACTGCCTCATCGGAAGTGCACGTATTTTTTCGGTGCTGCGAAATGTAATCGTTTCTTTGGAAAGGTCCTGCATTAAATCGTACCGAAGCGCGTAACGGAGCTCATCGTGAGCCATGTAGTAGTCTTCCGTTACCCTTTCTTTACCTCTTTCCAAACCGACGACGGATAAACCCTTCTTGGTCAATTCCGAGGCGATAATCCCGCCAGCCCAGCCGACGCCGATAATGACAACATCCGTTTTCGGTAATTTTTTGGCCATTTGTGTACTCCTTTCGCTATGGATGAGCTGTTATAGGTGGTCCTTTAAACTCTTCGGCGGGATGACGGTGAAATTCTTCTCAATAATATTCGTGTAAGCCATTTGGTTACCCGGATATTGGCGCATCGTCCAGCCCTGCATATTTTTATTGCCGCCGTATAGGGGATCGCTGTAAACCCCTTCCAATGTGCTGCTGCGAAGCAGGTTGAAGAACCCGCTGGCCGAGATCGTTGTCAATTTCACCTCGTCGTTCTGAAAGGCAGTTAACACGGCATCCTGTTCCTCCGGCGCCAGGCTCGGGAAGTCTTTTTGATACTTTTTCTGACTGTAGTTCTGAATCTCGCGGAGACCGATATAGAATATCTCTCGCCGTCTTAATCGGCCTTGATAGCCTTGCGTTTTCTCTCCAACATAGAAAGGGGGCTGCATATAATCTCTTGCATTGAAGCCCCAATCACCGGCCAGCTGGTGGTCGATGAAAAATGCAGCGCCCAGCTCTTTGGCTCCAGGACCATTGTCATCCGCAGGAAAAATGCGCTCTACGGCTGCCTCCGTGATCCTGTATTGTTCCTGGTTAAAGAACATTAACGCTTGGTTGTAGTTGTTTTCATTCTGCGCAGGCGCCGGTGCTGCAGGCGGAGTTTTCTGCTTCGGCAGAAGATATCCGAGTACACCGCCCAGCACGACACCTCCCACGGCATAACCGGAGTTTCTCAGGAACTTCCGCCGTGACATCGTCTGCGAGCCGTCAGGCTTCGCTGGTTTGGTTTGTTGTTGGTCTTGTTCGCTCAAACTTTCAGCACCCCTACTCTTCATCATTTTGAATAATGGGTATTGTCCCCATCAAAATTTCATTCATACATTATTCTCCATCCGGGCATGATAAAATTACTACCGATATGGAGGCGAATGCTCATGAAACCATTTTGGAGCAGGTGGAAAGGTCCCCTCTTGGGATCCGTACTGCTTCTTTCATTAACAGCCTGCTTGAATCAAACAGACAATCAACAAAACGCGCAGTCCACCCAGCCAGGTAATGCCGACACCGTTCACCTGCACAGTGCCGATGTGATTCCGAGCTATCATGGGCCGAAAACCGAAACAACCAACGTCCAAGGCAAAACCACAAGCGGTATGGGCATGTCCGTGTACAGCATGATCGGTTCATCCAGCCTGCATGAAGGCGGCGTCTCTTCCCATGTACAGTCAAGACTCGCAGGTCAAGGCATTGACGGAGTGAAGGCTTTTGTCCTGAATGACACGATTGTCCTGGCACGCGCAGAATCACAGGTTTCTTCCAACCACTATGACAGCATGCAGAAGAAGGTGTTAAGTCAGACGGAAGGAATGTCGGGCAAAGGTGAGCCGAACGAAGGTGTAATGGGAGTCAAGGCCGCGGGCAACGATAATATGTCGCAAGCCAAAGAGCAAGTGAAGAAGATGTTTAATGAAGAAGTGCAAATTCTAACGGTGACCAATCCGCAAGCCCCTGCGCTGATAGACCGCATTGCCACGAAGCTGCATGATTCACCGCGCGACGAGTCGATAGCCAGGGATATTTCGGAGCTGCTTCGGATGGCTTCGGATAAAAAATAGCTAAAGGAGTTGATCATATGCCACTAGGAAACATCGGCGTGACAGGATTGATTCTCATCTTGTTGATCGCCTTGATTATTTTCGGCCCTTCGAAGCTGCCTGAACTAGGACGGGCCTTCGGCCGAACGCTCAGCGAATTCAAGAACTCCACACGGGAACTGGTTTCAGCTGAAGATATCCAAGACGGGGATAAATTGAAATGACCGAGCAGGGACAGGAGCAGGAGCTGCATCTATTAGAGCACTTAACGGAGCTCCGCAAGCGGATCCTCATCACATTGGGCACCTTCTTGGTGGCCCTTTGTGCCGCTTTTCTATATGTGGAACCGCTGTACGAAATGCTGACTCGCGACGTTGAAGGGCAGCTCCAAGTGCTGGGACCGACGGATGTGATATGGGTATACTTCATGATTGCCGGCGTGATCGCCCTTGCGGTGACGATGCCGGTAGCCGGTTTTCAAGTATGGCGATTTGTCGTTCCCGGTCTGAGCACCGTGGAACGCCGGGCTTCCTTGGCGTACATCCCCGCAATCGGGGGGCTCTTCCTCGCAGGTCTGGCCTTTGGCTACTTTATCGTATACCCTATGGTCCTGTCCTTCCTGGATTCGCTTTCGAATCATTTCATTACGGCCTATACCGCCGAAAAATACTTCCGCTTCATGATCAATATGACCGTACCGTTCGGCGTTCTGTTCGAAATGCCGGTTGTCATCATGTTCTTAACGTCGATCGGCATTCTGAATCCGCTGCGCTTATCGAAAATGCGGAAAATTGCCTATTTGCTGCTGACGATTGCAGCTGTCACCATAACGCCGCCGGATTTTGTGTCGGATATTCTCGTCATCGTGCCGCTGTTCCTCTTATATGAGATCAGCATCGGACTGTCTCGCATGGTGTACCACAAAAGGCTGAACAAGCTGGAGCTGATAAGCGAGTGAACAACCCTTCATTACTGCAAAACAGCAAAAAGCTTGGAGATCTCATATTGGGATCCCAAGCTTTTGTTGTTTGAAGCCAACATTGTTATTTCGTGAACGTTAGAAAATGGTCGGAACCATTCCCCCATCCATACGAATGGGAGAGCCTCTAAACGCGGAAGCATAAGGACTGCATAAAAATGTTGCCAATCTGCCAATCTCAATAGGCCTAATGAATCGTTGAATTTCAGATTGTGGCAGGTTTGCAGCCATGAATGCCTTCTCTTTTTCCGAAAAGGTCATATCTTCATTCGCGTATATACCCTCGATAATATGCTGCACGTTCTCGGAGAGAGTCGGTCCCGGCATGATCGTATTGACGGTAACTTCAGTTCCTCTCGTTAATTTGGACAAGCTTTTGGCCAAGGATAACAGCATGGATTTTGTCATGCAGTACTGCGGCATTTGTCCGGAAGGCATCACGGCTTCTTCACTCGCCATAAAGATAATGCGGCCAAAATCATTCTTCAGCATGCCAGGCAAATAAAATTTGGTTAATCCGTTTGCAGCAAGCACGTTGGTGCGGAAGTATGTCTCCCATACTTCATCGTCAACGTCCTCGTACGACATAATTTCGTATATCCCCATATTGTTAACCAGAATATCAACATGAGGGTATTTTTCGAATAGAGCCTCTCGTTGACCGATATCCACCAAATCGGCGGTTGCCTTTTGCGGAGAGGTATTCGGAAATTTCGATTTTATTTCATGTACGGTTCGTTCAACCTCTTCATCATTTCGTCCGTTAATGAGAACATGGACTCCCTCTCTGGCAAGTTCAATGGCAATCGCCTTGCCTATTCCTTTTGTAGAGCCTGTAACCAACGCTGTTTTATTGTTTAATTCCATATCCATAATATAAACATTTCTCCTTTGTAATTTGGATCATGATTATATTACCTTGTATGGATAGACGGGTAACTAGCCTATGGCGCCAAAGTTCTTGCTTCTTGCGCCACACTTGGAATCTTTGGAATCTGGTTGGAAATCTTCATTCCTGAAGATTCGGAAATTCAGGCCGAACTGCTGCCATCGAGCGGGTATCCATATTGGCAGCGCGCCAATTCGAAGGGGTATCGCCTTCCCACATGCGGAACGCGCGGTAGAATGAGTTCTGGTCTGCATAACCAATCATAAACGCCACTTCTTTAATATCGATAGAAGGGTCTGCCAAATACTCGATCGCCTGCTCATGTCTGGCTTGTGTCAACAGCTGCTTGTAGCTCGTGTTTTCATCTGTCAGCTTGCGCTGCAGGGTACGGTCGCTCATTCCCATTTCTTTCGCGACAACGTGAATGTCGGGGCGCCCTCCGATGAGGCAGCGTTTCAAGAACCATTTGACCATATCGGAAACGGAACGACTGTTCCGCCGTTCATCAAGCGATCGGTCCAGGGCGGGAGTCAGAATCTCCAGCAGTTCTTCATTGTAAGAGATAAAGGGACGGTCCAGATCTTGTCGAAGCAGCGAGAGCCGATTGCGTGCTGCGCCGAACCGGATTCGGCAGCCAAAAAAAGCTTCAAGAGTCTCTACATCGCCCATAGGCTCGGAAAATTCCACGAGTCTTGCCCTCAACGGTTGACCTGTCCCCCGGCGTCCGAGCTCAAGCAGATATGCCAGCGTGATTCCGACCAGCATCGGCGGACCGGTCTGCAGGCTGTTCCCCCACTCCAGATCAATCGTGCAGAGCTCGCCCTCCTCGGTGATATGCAAACCTTCAGGCGGGCAAAGCTGTTTGTACCGGGACATTCGATATAAAGCCTCGCGATAGTCACGAGCGTGGTAAGTCGCTAAGACGGTAGGCGGGTACTTCGCCGTTTCAAAGACGGTTGCAAGCTCGACGATGCCTCTGGCCAGATCACCCACGAGATCGGAATACGCCTGCCAAATCGCGAAGTATTGGGCGGTGGTGACTTCCGCTCCAGTGATGATCGCAAGCGGCAAGCTCGCTTTGCGGGCCACGTCGTCAGCGGCAATCCCCAATTGTCTTAATCCTGTCCAAAATCCCGGAGGGAGTTTAATCCGGTCGGACACATGAGACTTCATATCTAAAGAACTCCTATTCATCATCGGATAGCCAAGTCACTTTGCTGGACGGTCTTTAACCACTCCCTGGCCAACAACTGGTGTCCCGCTGCCGTAGGATGAACACCGTCCCATAACCAGTATTCCGCCGTAACGTTTTGGGCTGCTTGGTTGAATACTTCCTGCAAAGGAACAAAAAGCGTGTGATATTCCTCTGCCAGCTGCCGAACGATTGAACCGTATTCATCGATCTTGCTGCGCCATTGACCCCATCCATTCGTGGTAGCCGCTGTTTGCAAAACAAAAGGCTCGCACAGCACCAGGCCGGTTTCCGGGAGAACTTCCCTTGTTTCGCTCAGCAGCTGGCGATAGATTCGTTCGAAACGGTCTGTTGCTCCTTCGGGCTGACCTTGAATGATACGGCCTGCATCGTTCACACCTGCCAGAATACTGATGAGATCAGGCTTCAAGCTAAAGGCATCTTCGTTCCATCTTGCATACAGATCCGATACGCGATTGCCGCTGACCCCGCGATTTATAAATAGCGGCTGGCTTTGGGCGAATTCCAATCCGAGCTGCGCTGCTATGAGATAGACGTAGCCATGTCCCAAAATATGATTAGGGTCCTGGTTTCTTCCCCAATTGCCGTCGGTTATCGAATCACCCTGAAATAATATGGTTTTTCTCTGATTCTCCATAGTCGCTATCTCCAATCTTAAATAATGAGATTGTTTAGCTATTGTACCTAATTTCCCTCTACCTTGACCAGTGTATCGAAAGCTGGTTCCTAGATTTAACAACTGAGATTGAATTTTTATACATTATTGTTAGTTTTTTGAATAACTCACTAAAGAGAGCCCCAAGAGGTTTCGCTACTCGACATCTGATTAAGAAGAACCCTCGAATTATAAAAGCAAATAAAGAAGTCGCCGATTCTGGCGACTTCTTTCGTAATATGATATAGGGATACAGGAATGACTATGGCAGCTGCCGAAATTCTTCCTCCAGAATCGACATTACAATCATGTCATGGAATGTTCCGTCCCAATATAGGTAGTCTCGCAGGGTACCTTCCCGTACGAAACCAAGCTTCTCGTAGACATGGATGGCCCGGGGATTAAACGCATATACGCCTAACTCGATACGGTGCAGACGTAAACTTTCGAACCCATAACGCAGCATAAGCTTCAAGGCCTCCGTGCCGTATCCTTTATTGCTGTGCCGACCGGAGATCGATATGCGGATATTGCCGCTGCGATTGTTGAGGTCGATTTCGTTCAGGACCACTTCTCCGATTAATTCGTCCGATTGCTTCTCCGCAATCATCATATCCAGGCGATCCTCATGGGCGTAGCCGATGTTATGAATCCAAGCCGCAATCGAATCCTTGGTGAACGTCTGCTGTGTTCCCGTTAATCGGTTAGACTCCGCATCCTGCAATAATTCGAAGTATACATCAAATTCATCTTCCCTTACGGGACGGAGCACAATGCGGTCCCCTTCTATCCGTGTTTCAAGCCTTTTTTTCATTACCCTAAGCCTCCAAGTTTTTTTCCACTTATTCGAGAGATCCAAGCTAACTATAAAGTACCATGGATTCGCCGATCTGTGCAGACGATAAAACACTTATAGTTAAACTAACCTGCCTCGCAAATTCACTAAAGCGATGAGATCGGACGGGTTAACGGTTTCCGAGAAGTGAGACGATAGCCGGTTCGATCTCGAGCGGTTCGCCCAAAGAATATTAAACCAGAATTAGGGAACTTTAGATCGTATGAATCTTGTCAAAGTGAGCTGATCCCGTGGCCTTTTTTAAACGAACAAAGCAACCCCCATCGAATACGGCCCTGCTTCATCATAACGAGCAAACGAAGCAAACCGCCGAAGCCTCTCGTCTATCCGACTGCTTGGATCAGAATTTACATAGAATCCGGGAACAAACCGGCCACAGCCGGGATATCATCATTCGCACCCTAAGTCATATGTTTGGAAGCGATCATACCCTAGCCGTTATTTATATCGATGGATTGGTTGATACGCTCACCATCAATCACTCGATCATGCAATCCTTAACCTCAAAGGATTACGACGAAGAGCTGCATACCTCTGACCCTGCAGAAATCTTGTCCATTATCAAAAATCGATTCTTATCCATTGGCAGCATTAGCGATTTGGAGCATATGGAGCCATTGATCTCCGCCATCCTTGAAGGCAATACTGTCATTCTCATCGACGGATCCTCTCATGGCGTTATCGCCAGCTCTATTGGAGGAGAAGAACGCGGAGTAGAAGAGCCCCAATCTCAGACCGTCGTTCGCGGCCCGAAGGAAGGTTTCACCGAAAATATCCGCACGAATACCGCCTTGATCCGTCGGAAGATTAAAAGCCCAAACCTCTGGATCGTGGATCGTAAGATTGGCCGCGTCACCCAAACGGATGTTTCCGTTATGTATTTGAATGGCATCGCCAATGATAAGATCGTACAGGAAATATTGAATCGTTTAGACCAGATCGATACCGACAGCATCCTGGAGAGCGGGTATATCGAAGAGTTTATACAAGATACAACGTTCACCCCCTTTCCTACCATCACCAATACGGAGCGACCCGATGCTATCGCCGGTGCGATCCTGGAAGGGAAAATCGCCATTTTGGTTGATGGGACACCGTTTGCGCTGATTGCTCCCATCACCATATTCAAATTGTTTCAATCGAGCGAAGACTACTACCAAAAGTTCGATATCGCCACTTTTTTGCGCCTGTTGCGCATCATTTCCTTTGTGGTGTCGATGCTTCTTCCTTCGCTTTATATTGCCATCTCCACATTCCATCAAGAAATGCTGCCAACGACCCTGCTAATCAGCCTTGCAGCACAGCGGGAAGGCATCCCTTTTCCCGCCGTTGTGGAGGCCTTGGCCATGGAAATTACGTTCGAAGTATTAAGGGAAGCCGGTGTGCGCATGCCCAGGGCGATGGGTTCTGCGATATCCATCGTAGGCGCATTAGTACTGGGTCAAGCTGCTGTACAGGCAGGTTTAGTGTCTGCTGCCATGGTGATCATCGTTGCATTTACCGCCATCGCGAGCTTTGTTGCGCCTTCCGTGAGCATAGCCAACTCCGCCAGACTGCTCCGATTCGGTTTTATGATATTGGCGGCAACTTTAGGGCTCTTTGGGATTATGGCAGGATTACTTGCCATGCTGATCCACCTAGCCGGCTTGCGATCATTCGGTTTGCCGTATCTTACGCCGTTCGCTCCATTTATCCCGTTAGACCAAAAAGACGTGCTGGTGCGAGTTCCATGGTGGGCCATGGTGACAAGACCCACCTTAATCAATCGTAAAAACGCGAAACGGCAAAAAATGAACCAGCGTCCATCACCTTCCGATGGTAACAAATAGTATACAAATGGTATAAGTCGGAGGTGAAGAACAGATGAACCGGAAGCTTAAACTCCTGATTCTCATGATGACCGCCTCGTTGCTTCTCAACGGTTGCTGGGACAGTAAAGAGTTAAACTCGCTTAGCATTGTCTCGGCGACGTCCATAGACCGCAGCGAAGACGAATGGATCATCTCCTTCCAAGTCGTCATTCCGCAGTCCATCGCCACCCAGACCGGTGGTGGATCGGGGGGAAGTCAATCTCCGATCACCATCTTCTCCACCAGGGGCAAGACCATTCGCGAAGCCATGCAGAATGCGAATTTAGAAGCGCCGCGCGCGTTGTTTTTCGCCCATAACTCCATATTGATTATTAATGAACAAGTCGTTCGGAACGCAGGCGTACAACAAATCCTTGATTTTTTCCTCCGTCCCATGGAAAGCCGGGAAACCATGTCGGTTCTGCTGACCAAGGACAAAGCCTCCAATCTGTTGGAAGTGCTTATTCCTTTGGAGAAAATATCGGGCAATGCGATTCAACGGGTCATTACGCAAGGGCAAGAAAATCTGTCCCAGGTGAAAAATATTAAATTGATCGATTTTGCATCCATGGTCGCCAATCCGTACCAAAGCGCCATGGCACCCGAGTTGAGAGTGTCCGGCAATCAAGAGGAGCAATCCACCTTGGATGCCTTAAAGTCGACCCGCAATCAAGCGGTACTCAAACTTGGGGATTTGGGCGTATTTCGCGGAGACAGGCTGGTCGGATGGATGAAGCGAAGAGAAAGCAGAGGCGTCGCTTGGCTTTCGAACAGCGTCAAAAACCTGATCATTGTTACCCCATGCAGCGATCAAGACGCAACCCGATTATCGAGTTACCGCGTCACTCATTCCTCGACCCGGGTAGATCCCAAAATGGTCAACGGTTCGGTCAACATGATGGTCCATATTCAAACCAAGGGGGCTCTTGATGAAACCAGCTGTACGATGGATTTGACGAAACCGGAAGTCATTTCGAAACTCGAGGAAGCTTTAGCCGAGCAGATCAAGGAAGAAGTCTTGGCTACATGGAAAACGATGAAGGATTTGAATGTGGATGTGGTTGGTTTTTTGGATATGATTCACAGAAGATATCCGGCAGCCAGCAAACGCCTTTCAAAGTTGGAGCAGCCGCTTCAGGAGCTGGAACTAGACCTGAATATTGAAGTCAACGTGGAGCACACGAATATGATCAATAAACCCTTCTCGAATCTGATTGAACCCAATAAATAGACCGCAATCGATACCTACAACAAGGAGGTCCCCAATGGAGAAGATCGGTAAATACCAAATCATAGCCATGACCATCTTGTTTATGATCGGCAGCACCCCTTTGTATGAGCTGGGGATTGAAGCTAAACAAGATGCTTGGCTGGTCGTGCTGGTTGCCATGCTCGCGGGATTGCTGCTGTTGTGCGTCTACCTCTATATCCAGAACAAAAATTCGGAGCATGCACTTCCCCAAATTCTAAATCGGCATTTCGGGAAATATTTGGGCTCCCTTATTACTGCAGCCTATATCGTTTATTTTGCGTATGAATCCATGCGAAATACCCGCGAGTTCGCGGACATCATCAATATCTCCTTTCTCCCCAGCACACCGCTGTTCATCCTGATTCTCTTGATGGTCTTGCTGTCCGGTTATGCCGTTTGGAAAGGCATTGAGGTATTCTTTCGCGTCACGGAATTTCTGCTTCCTTTTACGATGATCGGATATATCTTGATCGTCCTTATGTTCATCGGTTCGAAGATCATTCACCTTGACCGCCTTATGCCCATGCTTGAAAACGGAATCCAGCCGGTGCTGCAAGCAGCTTTACCGGAGGTGATCAGTTTTCCGTTCGGTCAAATCGTGGTCTTTCTCATGTTTTGGAGTCATCTCGATGACAAGAAAACGCTGTCCAAGACATCTTTGTCTTCCTACATATTCGTGGGCATCTTTTTAATGATATTCAACATTTTAAACCTTGCGATATTGGATCCCTCCATAACGAGCATATCTACTTTTCCGCTGCTTCGGTCTGTTCGTCTCATCGAAATCGCCGATTTTTTGGAGCGTTTGGACCCGTTGATCATCTTGCTGATCTATATCGGCATTTTCGTAAAAATGACCGCATTCTACCTCGGTGCCGTACTCGGTCTCTCCAGCCTGATCAAAATCAGCCATAAAAAAACCACCATGATCGTGGGTGCTTTCATTTTTACCATATCGTTCACTTCGCCGAACTTTATTTATCATATCTGGATCGGGTTCGCTCAAAATTTGAAATACCACTTTCCCATCTTTCAGATCGGACTGCCATTGCTTCTTGCTTTGATTATATTAATCAAAGGAGGCCGTTCATCCAAATCCGGCTGATCGGTGGATTGAGTCAATATGGATGTTCATCATAAAAAAGCCGCGATTGTTCGCGGCTGTTTAAGCGTGTCACTTAGAGGAATAAGACTCACAACCATCCATAGCCT
Source organism: Bacillus sp. FSL K6-6540 (assembly GCF_038007545.1). Classification (NCBI taxonomy): domain Bacteria; kingdom Bacillati; phylum Bacillota; class Bacilli; order Caryophanales; family Bacillaceae; genus Bacillus; species Bacillus sp. FSL K6-6540. The sequence goes on along the minus strand of NZ_JBBOXH010000001.1, from coordinate 3,360,451 downwards.
TTTGTTCGGAGACTGTGGCAGGTAACCATCCTTCCAGCATTGCTCCTCCCTTCGGATGGTTGCTGACGGTTATTTCACCTCCGTGCCGCCTTATGATTCTTTGTGTAATCGTCAGCCCTAAACCGCTCCCTCCAGTTGATCGGCTTCGAGACGCTTCCCCACGGTACAAGGGTTCAAAAACGCGCTCCAGGTCTTCCGAGGAGAAGCCCGGTCCGGTATCTCGTATCGTAAACCTGATCCGGTTGCCGTCCTTACAGCATTGCACAGCAATTTCACCATCCAGAGGTGTATGTCTGACGGCATTGTCCATGAGATTATTCATAGCGCGCTCCAATAAATGCGTATCGCCGCTTAGTAGATAATCGCCCATGAATTGTGCGGTAAAGGCAATATGCTTGTCAGCCGCAAGCGGCCGCAGGCTGTCCATCGAATTCTGGATAACATCTCTCAAATCAACGAGGCTGCGGCTAAGTTCCGCCTCCAAATATTCCATCCTCGTAAATGTGAAAAGATCCTCCACAAGACGATCCAACTGCACCGATTTTTCCTTGCATACCGCTACGTATTTGGCGACCATTTGCGGGGATTGAGCGATTCCTTGTTCCAAGCCATCCAAATAACCCCGCAACGCAAACAACGGCGTCCGCAAATCATGCGCAACGGCAGCAATCACGAATCGGCGTTCCTGTTCCAATTCGGCTTGTTTTTGATAGGATTTCTCAAGCCCCTTCACCATCACTTCGAATCCATCGCGTACTTCGGCGATTTCGGTGACCCTGGATGAGGGCAACCGCGCCTTCCAATCGCCTGTCGCGATTTGTCTGGCTGCATTCCCCATCTTCTCAAGCGGTTTGAGCACGAACCGTCTCATTCCCATTCCGACAATCAAGATAGCAAGCAGCAGTCCTGCAAAAGCCGACATGACCTGTTTTTCATTGGTTCTTGGCAAATACAGAGTTACCCTACCCAGCAATTGACCATCCTTGATGACGGAGAATCGTTCCGTTGACAACGACGTACCGCTGCGTTCCGGATTAGACCGATACAGCTCCCGCTCTTCCGCGGATTGAATAAGAACATCCATTTTCGCTTCATGGAGCGCCGTTTTCAATTGATTTTGCCAAGCCGGTTCCGTCCATTGGCCGGAGCCTGCTTCAATGAAGTGTATCATTTCCGATAAACTACTTTGCATCGTCTCATTTTGCAGACGCCCTTTTTCGAAGCTGAGCGTCTTGGTCTCCATAAAATGGGCAGTGACAAAAAAGATCCACGGTAACAGAAGGATAAAGAAAAAGCAAAGCATGGTAAAGGTTCGAATGCGCAGCTTCTTCATGTCAACGACCCTCAAAGCGATAGCCTACTCCCCACACGTTAACGAGGAATTGCGGCTGGTTCGGATCGGCTTCGATTTTCTCGCGCAGCCGGCTGAGATGGACGCGGATCGTATGCCTGTCGCCCACCCCGTCCCAAAATTTCGCAAGCAGCTGGTCATAGGTGAAAACATGTCTAGGATGCTCGGCGAATACTCGCAGCAGTTCGAACTCCTTCGGCGTGAGCACGACGTTATTGCCATCCACGACCACTTCCCTTGTGGACAAATTCAACCGGAGGCGGCCGTAATCCAACACCCGCTCCTCCATTGGCCGCCGGGTCGCGGAGCGCCGCAGTACGGCTTTCACGCGGGCAACGATCTCCGCGGGAGAAGCCGTTTTGACGATATAATCGTCGCCGCCGAGCGTCAGCCCCCGGATTTTGTCCACGTCGTCGCTGCGGGCACTCAAAAAGAGAATCGGAACAGGACTTTCCGCCCGAATCCGGCGGCACAGCTCAAATCCATTTTGTCCCGGCATCATGATGTCCAGAACCATGCACTGAATGGGATGCTGTTGGAATATGGCCCACGCCTCCTCCGCATCACAAGCAGTCTTCACGTGAAAGCTGTCATTCTCAAGAAAGTCCCTTAATAGTTCGACGATGCTTTGGTCATCGTCTACAACGAGTATCGTATTGTCTCCGCTCATGCAAATCCCACCTTTGCCATCTAGTTTATCATTTTTTTTGCAGGAACTGACGAGAGCCCATGAATTGTGATGGTTTGTTTATACTTTTGTGACCTTTTTACGACTTCGTTTGAGATATTCGCTTGTTATGCTTCTATTTGCGAACACGGACGGGCTTCATTCGGAGGTCGTCCGGGCAATCCATGTTAAAGGGAGGTTATCTTATGGGATTGGAAAACGACGGGTTTTCGTTTTTTCCTTTCGGCGTTTTGTTTTGTCTCACGCTTTTTAGTATAGCAGCTGTTCGGATCTACGCGATTCGCCATCGCTACAAAGACGACAGTCTGCAGGACAGGGACATCGCATTGATTCTGAAGAGCCGATTGGCAAAGGGTGAGCTGGACGAGAAGGAATATCGCATGCTGAAAGAGCTTGTAACCCAATAAAGACGGGAGGATTTATATTGCTAACTGTACAAATCGTGTTATTTGATGGTTTCGACCTGCTGGATGCCATTGCGCCTTACGAGGTTTTTTGCGCGGCAGCGTTGTATGCAGAACATGAGTTAAGCGTGGAATTGGTCACGGCTGAAGGGTCAAGGGCTGTGGCTAGCGGCGTTAACGGATTAAAAATTGAAGCGAGCGGCCGACTGAATCCGGAATGCGCGGGCATCATTCTCGTACCGGGAGCGTCGGGCGAGGTCGACGGTGATGGCCCCGATTCGATCCCAGCTATTTTGGGCCGGGCAATGAATACCGAATTGACCGGTATGATCGGGCAGGCGCTCGACCGGCAGGACATCGTAGTCGCTACCGTATGCGGCGGCTCTCTGCTGCTTGCCATGGGCGGACTATTGGAAGGGAGATCCGCGGTAACGCATCACCTCGGCATGGACTTGCTTGGTGCAACCGGGGCAGTCCCGATTAAGGCACGGGTCGTGGACGACGGCAGCCTCGTTACCGGGGGCGGTGTCACATCCGGGCTTGATGTGGCACTGTACTTGGTTGAACGGGAACTCGGACCGCGCATCGCGCACGCGGTAGAGCAGTTATTCGAGTACGAGCGAAGAGGGACGGTTTGGAAGGGGATCGGCCTGGCACCAAGCACGCAGAAATCTTTGCCGGACGATAACGAACCGAACGCAGCAGCGAACCATGGGATGTTGACTAACCCAGCCTCGGGTTACCAACTCACGCAGGCTTCTATGTTCGAAGGGGATTGGGATACGATCATCGCTACGCCTGTCGGAAAAATGGAAGTCAGGCTTTCCATATCGGCAAGGAACGACATCATCGAAGGTACGGCAACGCAAGGAGATGAAACCATCCAATTCAGGAGCCCGGTGCTCCAGAACGGCAAGCTGGCCTGGTCGCTTCCCATCACGAAGCCCATGCGCCTGAACCTGAAATTCGAAGTTACCGCGGACGGAGATGTTATGACCGGATCCGCCAAGGCCGGCATGCTGCCGGCATCCAAATTAACCGGAACACGGGTTTCTTAAGATTCGGAGGTTGTGGAACTGCATGAAAAAACGGAAATCATTATACCGGCTGCTGGCCTGTGTCAGCCTTGTATTTATTCTATACGCCCTGGTCAAAAACTATTGGATCGATCCCGGTGCTGCTGGTTTTTTAAGCCGTAAAACCGGGCTGAAGCGGGAGCTGAATCTTCCGGTCTGGTTGAATGTCATGTACGTTCATGTTGGATTTGCATGTCTGGCCATGGCGTCGGGCTTGATCAACTTTTCCAATCGTATGTTTGAAAAAAGCCGCAGGTTCCATCGTTTCAACGGCTACGTCTACCTCGTGTCCGTACTGCTGGTTGTCCTCACCTCCGGATATATGGCGCCTTACGCCACCGGCGGAAAAATCAGCAGCATGGGATTCAACGCGCTCAATCTGATCTGGCTGTTTGTCACCATGACGGCGCTCATCCAAATCAAGAGGAAACGAATCGACCGGCACCGGAACTGGATGATTCGGAGTTACGCCTTCTGCTTCACGAACCTGTTGATTCATCTTATCACTTCTCTTGTTCATCAGGGTTTCGGCATGGTTTACGCCACAAGCTACACCATTGGCCTTTACGGCTCTATTGCGCTGCTGATCGTTATTCCTGAAATCATCATCAGAACGAAACGAACCGAAAAAAACGAACTCATTCCTTGATTGGAATGGTTCGTTTTATTTTCGAATTCGATCGATGCGTTCATATTTCTTTTACCATAGCTCGCTCATCATTTTTGGGTTTTTATTGGGATAGATACCGTTTGATCATAGGTTTTAATGTAACGGTATCCATCCAGCAGCAGGAATTCCGGCCTATTCGTTGTGTCAAATGAATATGTCTGCTCCCATAGGATATTGCCGTTTTTCAAATCCCAAGGACGTGATCTGGATATGGACGATACAGGAACCTTCTTCCCGCCCGTTTGTACGGATAATTGATCCTTCTCCAAGATGGTAAATTGTTTTCTGGCTATCACGATGTCATAACCGGCATCGGTTTTCGTGACGCTTCGTATCCATAACTTTTCATTGCCAACCTGAATCGATTGATCAGACGGTGACGCAAGGGAGATGGGTTCTGCTACTTTCTGATATCCATCGAAGGTTTTAAGAACGATTTCAATCGTCTCTATTTGATCCGTAGGAAGGACGTCGTATTCCAGTTCAAATCCTGGGATGCCCTTTTCGGCGTATCGATCCGACCGCATTCCCCAAAATTTCACTTCCGTGCCATTGACATAAAGCTTGGTTTTGCCAGGAAATCTGGGAAATCCCTCGTCCTCAAATTCGTAATGACCCTTCACGATGGTAGAAGTTGGTGAAGCCGTAATCGAGTCATAGTGGACAGTCCCCTGATCAACCGAAACGGATTTTGAAATATCCTCCTTAATCATACTCTTCATCGCTTTGTTCGCTTCAAACTTGAAGGAGACCGGATAAGCTGACCTCTCCCCGTTATCCAGCCACTCACTGAAGGTAACGGTTAATGTTCTGGAAAATGGGCTGACCGGCTCGAATTTATACACGCCCTCGTACCGAGTCTCGTCTTTGCTATAATTGCCGCTTCCTTCTTTCGGACGGGAATCCGTCATGAAGCCTTGTATTCCGCCAACGTTGTAACGAAAAGAACCATTGTCGGAAAGCACGCTGCCGGCGGGTCGATCGATACTGTAATACATAAGAAATGCGTTATCGTCCGCGATGACTCCATTAATGGTTATGACCGTACCGTCATCCAGCGTTTTGCTTTTGCCGACCGTTTGTCCATACCCTTGCTCCGTAACTTCAGCAAAGCTAAGTGAGTTCAGCTCGATTTTATCCAGCAGCTTTACGCCATAGTAAGCAAACGCAGGATATTGATAGGTACCGACAATCAGGAGCAGTGCCGCGGCTATGGATGCGGCCCATGTAAAAGCTCGATTCCGGTCCTTTTTCTTGGCGGGAACTAGCTCAAGCGCATGCCGCAGTCGCCCTTCAAGTTCTGGCGGGGCCTGTACGGAATTCAGGGTCTGCTGATGCTCCTGCAGCTTCTCCTCGATCGTTCTCATGGCGATCACCTCCGATCATGACTTTCAGTTTCAGTATGCCTTGCGAAATTCTTGATTTGATCGTGCCGATCGGTGCACCGGTCATATCCGCTATGGTCTGATACGGCAAATCATGCACGTAGCGGAGCTCAATCGCTTCTCGCTGCCTTGGATTCAGATGAGATAGCAGCACCTGCATATCCATCTCTGACTCCGCATAGCGATAGGGATTATCGTCGGTTAAAGTATTAAAAGCAGTTTCCTGATCGTCTCCCAGCGGAAGAAATCGTTCCTTTTTTCGGAGTAGTGTTTTGCAGCGGTTCACTAGAATCGTTTTGCTCCAGCTATAAAAGGCTTCGTTCTTTTGCAACTGATCCAGCTTTTCATACAGCGTAACGATCATGTCTTCCATGGCATCCATCGCGTCATGCTCATTTCCCATGTAGCTGTAGGCTAGACGATAATAAGCGTCCTGATCGGCTATGATCAGCTGTAATAGAGCTTCCTTATTTCCTCGTTTGGCTTGTTTCACAAGACGGCTTACTCGCATATTCTCCCCCTCTCTCATGTATAAGAGCTAGAAGCAATGATAAAAGTTCATACCGCACAAAAAAACTCCACACCATACACAGGGTAAACGTTTGCCTATCCCTGTGCGGGTGCGGAGACCAATGATTCCAAAACAGAAACTAACCAAGGTCGAAGCTTAATGGAGCTTTGACGTATTCTGTTTTTGCGTTATTTTCAGTTTCTCCGGGGTAACGTCCTCGCCATTTGGGTCCACAACTTTCAGCGTAGACATGGTCGAGAGAACCTGCCCTCGGATGGCTTGCAAATATTCCTGACGAAGCTGCTGCTGCTCAGTGTATTCTTCTTGGCTCAGACCTTCGCTCTTCTGCTTGCGGCTCAGTTCATTAATTCTATGCAATGAAGGTATGGTCATGGTTATCTTTCATCCTTCCGTATAACAAGTTGTAACAGACAGTTTACTGTAAATAACCTGCGGTTGCAACTAAACCAAGGAAACCATGCCAAGATGCGAATGGATTTTCCAGTCAAATCAAAAAAGCCGCCCATTTGGCGGCTCCTTAAGCTTTAGGCAAACCTATCGAAAATTGATGGGGAAAGCCCGGTAACCCCTTGAACATGAGGACACCCTCACTGACTAAAAACCAGATTCTGTACACGATATAAGAATAACTTACGAATTGACGTGACATTTCCAATATGCTGAATACGACGTCCCCTGCTTTAACCAGATCACTAGAATGGTGCTGCTCTTGCAGTTCAGCGACCGTTTGTAAGATAAGCGCATCCATTCGATTCTCTTCGCAGCCGATGACCCTGTCCTCTTCCCAGAATCGAAGGACATGATCTTGTCCTGCCAGCTCCAGCCATTCGGATTCGTACCGTCTCCTTAGATCCGAGTCCAGCGGAATCCCATCACCGTAACTTTTGACGATTTCGATGTAGGTCCCTCGCTCGATGAGTGCCTGCGAAAACGGAGCATCATCGTGTCCCGAATCTTTGAGAATTTGCGTGACATTCACCACATGAACGGGGCGTTTCCGCTCCCTCAGCAAGTACGATGCAAAGCGAAGCCCGGTTTGATCATGGGCGTTATCCGCGCACCATATAACCACGGTCTTGCTCTCCGGTATGGTTTTTAGCGTTTCTATCATGCGCTCGATTTGGTGTTCCAGATTGCTCGTGTAAGAAAAGTAGTAATCTCTGTCATGTTCCATCAACCAGATTAGCCTGCGCTGCTGCCCTTCCGCTGTGCTTAAATCCCTGATAGGGCCAGTGGAAAAGCATTCATTAAATGCCAATACGCGGGATTTCTCCCGATTCCCCACTTGACTGAGCGCTACTTTTAATGAACCGGCATTCGAGAGGCTGAAAATGATATGAACATGCGTTTGGAGATTCTCCTCCTGCAGCCGCTCATGTTGAACGATCTCTGCATGGTGTTCGATCAGCTTGTACAATCGCTCAGCAGCCCTTTTCTCTTCATGCCCGCCGTTCGTGGCATCCTGGATCGCTGTGTTCAGCAACCGACGGAGTAAAAGCCCATTCTCTCTTTCCCCAAACCCTTGCAATTTCTCGTATAGCTTATCGATAAGGATCCCTCCGAAGCGAAGTTCAACTGTTTCGTCACTCCTTGTTAGTCGAGCAGCTGCCGCGTTTGGAAGCAGCATCCAATACCGATTGGATCGTTTGCTCCTCCAAGTATTGATTCAACTGCCGTTCCGCACCGTCCATCACCTGTTTGACCAGACATACGCAAGCACCCGGCTTGTCTTCGTTCCTGTCGCTAGGTTTCTCTTCAGTCAACAATCGATGCTGCTGCGATTTGAGATTGGAGCATTCAAACAGCTGCTGCCTTCCTTCGATCACCTGGATCACTTCTAAAAATGTAATCTGCCGGGCAGGCTTTGCCAGCTCATAACCTCCGTTTACCCCCGGCACGGCACGCACGATTCCGTCCTGTCTCAGCTTGGACATGATTTTGGACAAATAGCTTTCCGAAACGCCTAGTGTCGCAGACAGCTCCTTGATTCCGATGTTGTGGTCACGCTCCGATTGAGCCAGATGAATTAAGGCGTGCAGAGCATAATCAACGCTTTTGGAAAACTGTATGGCGGTTTCCTCCTTTGCTTTATTTTATTTACCATAGACCCATGATATCCATTATATTGTTTCAGTTTCTTATTTGCAATGAATCCGCGAGGGTCAGAATAAACCATGGTGACCAGAATCGAACATGAAAAAGCCGCCAAAACGGCGGCTTCGCAAGCGCAGCTTCATACGCTTCTATGAATCTCGGTTAATGTTTATCAAGGTTACGCCTCCTATTCATCAATAGGCACGTCTTGTTGTTTGGACCTGCGGCCATTATTTTCGAGGATCGTATAACCCCGATGTGTTCTTGAACCATTCGAATATATGGGTTACGCAAACCTTGAGAACAGCGTAGCCGGGAACCGCCAACAGAATGCCGACAACGCCGAACAGATTACCGGCTGTCAGTATGACAAAGATAATCGTAATGGGATGAATCTTGAGCGTTTTGCCCATAATTTGCGGAGAGATGAATTTGCCCTCGATCAGCTGCACGATCGTCCATACCGCTACCATCTTCAGCAGCATTACCGGAGAAGTGACCAGAGCCACAATCAACGCGGGCGTGATCGCAATGGCAGGCCCCAAATAGGGGACTACGCTGGTGAACGAGGCGATAATGGCAAGAATAAGCGCGTAATCCAGGCCGATGATCATGTACCCGATGTACAGCAGAATACCGATGCAGACACTGACAATAATCTGACCGCGGATGAACGAACTGATCTGGTGATTGATATCCTGAAGCACATGCAGGATCCCCGAACGACTCTGGGTCGGCAGGTACGACAAGATTTTCCGAGGAAGCTTTTTGCCGTCTTTCAGCATATAGAACAGGACAAAAGGAACCGTAATGATCGACAACACGATTTCCGTAAACGCGCCAAGAAAACCGCCTACCTTGCTCCATGTCGAGTTCAGGATTTCGGTTGCTTTCTGCGTTATCGTGCCCCACCACTCCTGGGAGTTGATGTTCACGGCCTCCTGCAGCTGACTATACAACTGGCTGCCGGTAAGCTCTTCGAACTGCTGCCTGACCTTCTCGCTGTATGTCGGGAAATTGTCAATGAGACTCATAATCTGGGTGCGGAGCACCGGAATGACCGCCAGCACCACAACCGTTAAAATTCCGGCAATCAACAGATATAATATCAGGATGGACCATCCGCGTTTGATTTTCCTTCTTTCCAACATATCCACCAAGGGATTCAGCAAATAATACAGGATTCCGGATAAAATGATCGGCAGTACGATCGTCTTGATCAAAACCGCGATCGGATGCAGCACAAACGAGATTTTGCTTAATACCATGATGTTTAAACCGACCAGCAACAGAACAAGCAAAAGCAGCACAAACTTATTGTTAAGAAAAAAGCGCTTGAACCGATCCGGCCAAATGCGAGGTTGCTCCATATATGTCCTCCCTTATTTAGGTTTATCGATTCCAGACACAAAACTTGCATCGATGCAAGCTACTCATGGCGTCGAGATCATCGAGCATAGCTTCGCTGACTCCATTCTTTTAACTATAATGTTTCTTCAGGGCACATGTCCAGTCAACCCAGGGCCAGCGTGAGGCTCGCGCATTTATGGGCGGTCATATTTTATTTATAATGGAATAAGCCTGCGTGTCATGAAGACACACAGGCTTAGGCTGTAATTACAAACCTCGATCTTATAAATATCGGGAAATGATGCGCACTAATTTTGCTGGCAGCTCATTCAGGTTGGTAATGTCCAGGAACCTTTCAGCTCCATAAATCCGGCTAATGACATCTTTGTCTTGTCCGATGGCCGCGGCCAGAAATTTGACTCCTTTTCTATCATATTCGGATAAGGTCTGCTTCATGTCTTGAATGGCAAGACTTCCGGTATAGTCTTCCATCGCCTTAGGCTGCCCGTCGCTGATGCTGATCAACAGCTTGGTCTGCTTCGGTGAAGCTGCCAGCCGTTCCGCCATGATCCTTAACGCCATACCATCCCGATTGTTGCTTCTCGCGCGGATTCCCATCAACCTGAAGCGATCGCGAACATCCGGATGATCATAGTCGGCATAAGCGAAGATCGACATCTGCTCCAAGCGGGACACATCGGCCGTATCGCCGTAGATCAGAACAGGAATATGGCAAATCTGACAAAATTCATAGACCGCAATGACCGCTCGCTTGGCTGCCTCCAATCTACCGAACGCAGCCATCGATGCGGATTCATCGACCCTCAGTCCGACCACAAGACCAGGGGATTCCGTCGGAGGACGTTTCTTGGAAAATAACCTGAAGTCCCGGTAGGCTACGCTGTCTGCCTGAAATTTTGATCCATAGTATTGATTTTTGGCATACTCCGCGGTGATTTCGTGCTCCAAGAGCGGCAGCGTTTTTCTGGCGATTTCCCGTACAACGGGCATAAGCCCCTGACTTAACCGCCCATATTTCTCCTGTAGGTTCGGATCATAATCAGGGCGATGAACGATCAGCTTTACCGACCGATGAAGGGAATCGGACACGATTTCTCTGGAAACCCGATTCAGCTTTTTGCGGAAATCCCGTTCCTTCTGCTTCTCCTCTTCCGACATGGGCTCAGGATTAGCCTGGTGATAATTCGGCGTGCCCTCCTCGCCCGAATCCGTGCTCTCCATCTCCGCTGATTCATCCGATGAAACGGATGTGCTGCCTTCGCTCTCAGCGGATTTTTTTAAGCGGATCCCTTCTTCCCCGACTTGCTGATCCGGATTGGAGTCAACATCCATATCGATTTCCCAGGTTGAGATCTCCACGGCATCCCCTCTTCGTTTGCTTGGGGGTTCAACCGGAATTTCGTCCAGCAGCCCCAACAGGCCTTGGCCTTCCAGCGCATCTTCCAGCAGTTTGATTTCTTCCGGATCGGTCGTAATCTTGTAGATCACTTTGTGATAAAGGGATTCTCTTGCAGAAGTTCCCTGAGCCACGGCATCCGACCAATAGAAATAGGAACGCATGCCGGCAACCCCCTTAATGGCATTGGCCCGGGCTGTTTTGTCTAACAGAATGATGACCCTTGCGAGGATGTCCAGCATTTTATCGTCCTCGTAGCCGATTTTGGCCTTTGCGCGCTCCATCATCATATCCTTGGTTGGCAGATCCATTTTCTCCGAATGCTGTATCCTGTCTCGCAATGCTTCATTTAGCGGCCTGGATCCCGCATAACTGCGGTTGGCCGTGATCACCGCAATGAAATCCGGATGCCTGTGCACGATACCCATCGGCAGATTCAGCGTGCCGCCGGGCTCCAGCGCGGAATTCAGCGCCATTAATACGGCAGCATCACGTATCACGTTCGGTTCCTGTATTTCCAGCAGATAGCCGTTCTGAAAGGCTCTGACGATCTCGGAAGCGTAAAATCGATATTCTATCGCCTTATTCTCTGCAGCATTCGCGGTCAGCTTCAATACATGCTTCATTTTCGCTGAAGCATGCTCCCGCGAAATTCCCAAAGCCTCCATTAGAATCTCCGTCCAACTTCGAAAGCCGTCACTATCGTATAGGGCTTTCAAGGCAGCCTGATCGGCAGGTTCCAAGTGCTCTATTTGATCGGAAGTAATGACCGGTAAAATGGCTCCGATAATATCCGATTTATCCATATCGGCAAAACATGTAACTTTGGTGTAGGGGAGCCTGAAGTTCGCGGATAAAGCTTTGGCGAGCTGCGTCTTTCCGGATCCGGCATCCCCCTCTAACAAAACATTGGCGATTTTCATCTCGCCCCGATCCCAATTCCGCTTAATATCATTCGAGATTCGCCGTTCTTCCTCACTTACTTTATGCGTTAACGGTTTTGTCCACACAAGGCTCTTTTCTTCTTCGGTCAATGCTCTCCCGGGAGACAGCACGTAATATTCATTGTCATTCTGTTCTAGCATAACCTATCGCCTCCTAGCTTTTCCCAGCGTGGAAGGACACTCTCGCTCCATTCCCCCGCTATCTGGGATGCCTCCTCATTATTCGTACCCCAATTCTTTCAATGCTCTGGTTAATGTCCGCAGTCTTTCACCAATCATCTCGCCGTTATCGCTCAAAGCCTCGTTAAACAGCCTGATATCCTCATGGATCTGTTCATTGTCCGTGCATACGGCTACCGTCATGGCGCTTCCCTGCAGCCCGATCCGGTCGATCACGGGATTCTGCGGATCATAGAACTGCTCGTATCGATAGGCTTCGCTAAAATGCGCCAGTGCGCTGCAAACGAGAATAGACAAATCCAGAATGCGATGAATCGGAAGCTCTAACGATTGTTCGGTTGCTTGCTCGTCCGCATCTCTCCATACTCTGGCGGCAACATTTGCCTGGCCTTCCTCGTTACCTTGAGACAGTCCGAGGGATAACGCCCTGACATCGGTGGCGCCGGCAAACCGCCCATCGACCTCCCCGTAATTATCCGACACAATGACAGGCTTATGATTCATAGAAGCGTGTATGTTCATCATTTATCCTCTTTTCTCAGAAATGGATCTTACATAAATAATTCAAGTGCATCGTTTGCCATAGAACATATAAGTAATGATTAATGATCATTGTTTTGATAAACATTTATATTATTTATCTATTTATATAATAGACATATTTTATTTTGTTGTAAACACCTGACTGGTGACGCCCAGCAAAGCGTGAATTTATGAATTGAACAAAAAAGAAAAGAAGCATCCCCTTGTTTAGGAGATACTTCTTCGGAATTAATGATGGTATGGTCTGTTTCACCGACAGTTCTCAATTTCAGCTGCTTCGTTGCTGGAACACGGAGAAACCCCTATTGTTTAGCTGCCAAGAATTCATCCAGCTGACGCTGTATCTCGGCGACATATTCGTCAATCCCAGCCGCCTTCAGTTTCTGGATCGCTTTGGGATACTCTGTCTCAAAATCGACAAATCCGGAACGGATCGCAGCTAGATCTTTGCCTGCGACTTCTTTCAAGGATGTCTCGATCAACTTAACCTTTTCGTTATTGAATCGGAATCCCAAGGATTCGGATCGAACAGCCTGATCATCCCAGCTCTTATATTGATCGATGGATTCCTGGGCCACGTTCGGCCCGAACAATTGGTAATTCTGGTTTCTAAACATCCATTCATAGAAGAATTCGCTCGGGGTGAGCTTATTGATTCTTCCGTCCACGATCTCGTAGTCCTTGCCTTCGACGCCATAGAGAGCAAACTGGTAATTTTCCTTGGATTTATAAATCCAGTTCACAAACTTCATGGCTCCTTCCGGATTCGGAGCATTGACTGGAATGCCCAGAACTTCCCCGCCTGTGGCGGTCACATAACGCGGCTTATCCTCGGCTAGCAGATAGGTCTTAACTTCGGCATCCGGGGCATTGGCTTTGATGGCATCGACGATTTCCATTTCCTTGCCCAGAGATCCTTCCACCCATAAATATAGGCCGGTCTGCATGCGGGAGTCTCTCTCGTTGTATTTGATGGTCAAATCCTCTGTGTATAAACCTGCTTCATACATTCCCCGGTTAAATTTCGCCACTTCCTGGAATGCTTCCGTTTCATAATAGCTGTATGCTTTCTTGCTGTCTTCCCCGAATACAACCAAATCTTCGACGGCGATCCAGTTATATTGTTCATCGGTAAAGTATCGAGTCAACGGTTTGAAGATAATGTCGGCGGGTCCTTTCATTTCAGGAAACTTCTCTTTCGCCTTGGTCGCGAATTCTTTTAAATCGTCGGGTGTCTTCACGTCGGTCATCCCCACGGCTTCCAGAATATCCTGGCGGACGGCGACCAGCTGGTACATGGCCGAGGACGGTGCATAGGCCGACGGAATGCCGTGAATTTTCCCATCGATGGTTGCGCCTTGAAGCTGTTCCATCGGCAAAACTTTCAACATATCCTGACCATATTCCTGGATTAAATCATCCAGAACCATGGCTTGTTTCTTGTTGACGATCGTGGAAAGATCAGGAAGACCATCCCAATACAAATCGATAGGTTCGTTTGCGGCCAGCATGATATCTTTCTGTTCCCAATACTGGGCCCACGGCACATATATGACTTCGACCTTTAGACCGAGATCGGCAGCCATTTTCTCTGCGAATTCATTGTTTAAAAATTCGTTCATGCGATCGCTTCGTTCCCCCGGATACAAAATCGTGACGGTTTCGAGCGCGGCTGCCCCCTCTTTTTTGCCGCTGCATCCTGCCATTACCGAAACGGATGCGATCAATAAAACCAACAAGATCAGCATTTTTTTTGCTTTCATGAAAGACCCTCCCTATGAAATGGTTAATCTATGTTAAAAGCCTGAATCGGCCAATAACCACGCAGGTGTCTATTCTTTTACCGCTCCGGCCATAATCCCGTGCACGAAGTATTTTTGAATGTACGGATACAGGAAAATGATCGGACCGATCGTAATGACCGTAATGGCCATCTTCACGGTTTCGGCAGGCAATGTGATGTTGCCCGATGCCCCTGACGGAATTCGTCCGGAACTTATCGCATTGACGTTCGACAGAATGTTGTAGAGGAAATACTGCAGCGGAAACAAATCGCGTTCGTTAATGAAGATCAGCGCGTGCCACCAATCATTCCAATATTGAAGCGCATACATTAGACCAACCGTCAGCAGTGCGGTTTTGCTTAACGGAAGGGCTATTTTGACATAGATCGTAAAATAATTGGCGCCGTCCATCTCGGCCGCTTCATATAAAGATGGAGAAATGCTTGCAAAGTACGTTCGCATCAGAAACATGTTCCATACGCTGAATATGGACGGCAGGATCAAAGCCAGAATGCTGTTCTTCAACCCGTAATAATTGACGCTGACCATGTACCACGGTATCAAGCCGGCCGAGAAGATGATCGTAAAGTTGCTAATGAAAGCGAGCACGTTGCGGTATTTCAGCTTTTTGATAGATAGGGAAAATGCAATCATGCTGGTAATCAACAGAGCCCCAAACGTCCCCACAGTGGTTACAAACAGGGTAACGCCGTAGGATTTGAGCAGTTTCATCCCACTATTAACAAAGATATATTTATATGTATCCAAGCTCGGGCTCAGAGGGATGATCGAATATCCGTTTCTTGCAACGGCCTGTTCCGAAGAAAAGGACACGCTTAACGTTAATACAAGAGGATACAGACAAACGAGTGCGAATAAGCCAATGAATGCATAGGCAAAGGCAATCACCAATTTATCGCCAAGCAATCTATTCTTTTCCATCATCAAAATAGACCCTCTCCGTCGTTTATTTTCTTAGCGGATTTGTTAGCAGCCGTAATCAGGATCAAGCCCATCAATGACTGGAATAGCCCGATGGCCGTCGAGTAAGAAAAGCCCAGCGTACGCATCGACTGATAAACGTAGGTATCGATGACTGTTACTTCTTCAGCCAGGACCGGGTTGTTGCCAACGATACCGTAAATCATCCCAAAGTCCCCGTAGAAGATTCGTCCGACGCTCAGCAAGCTCAAAACGATGATCGTTGGCTTCAGCATGGGCACGGTCAAGTAAAGAATTTGCTGCAATTTGTTGGCGCCATCCACCTTGGCCGCTTCGTATAGGCTCCCGTCAAAATTGGACATCGCCGCCATGTAGACAATGGAGCTGTAGCCGCTCCATTTCCAGACGCTCGACAGAATGATGATCCACTTCCAATACTTTGGCTCCGAGTACCAGGAGATCGGCTCCGCACCGAAGAACTTCAAAATATGATTCGCTACGCCCACATCCGTGGAGAAGATTCCGTACAGAATCGCACCGACAACAACCCAAGATATGAAATACGGAAAAAACATCATGCTTTGCGCGATCTTTTTGTAGGCTTTATGCCGGATTTCATTGATCAGAATGGCAATGCTGACAGGAATGATAATGCCTAAGATGAGACCGAAAAAGTTGATATACAGCGTGTTATAAGTAACCTTCCATCCCATGCTGTTTTCCGAAAAAAAGTATTTGAAGTTGTCCAGACCCACAAATTTGCTGCCGAAGATGCCGTCGACCACATTGAAGTCGGTAAACGCCATCCATATCCCGGCAAACGGGATATAGGAGAACATGATCAGCACGATCAGCGCGGGCACGCACATGAGATACAGGATCCTGTGTTTTTTTATTTCATAGAGAAATCCCTTGACAGCCGAACTCATTCCATCACCCCTTTGCATGTGATTACACGACTAAGCTGTAATGCCTTGCTGCAGCTTCATCTTTAGTTCATCCAGATCGATCACGGTACCGGTAATTCTTGCCTCTTCCGCGGCATAGGCCATCATATGGCTTTCAACGGACATGTCGATGGAGGATCTGCTGCTGAAGTCGGCATTCCCCAGATTCTCCAAGAAGTCATTCATCAGACCGGTATCGCCGCCGTTATGTCCGCCGCTCACCGTTGCCGGCCGAATGACGGTTTGCTGAACGGGTTCTGCCATATTGGAGTTAAAGCGGGTGACTTCGATAATGTTCAAGTTATCGTCGCCTCGGATTTCCCCATGCTCGCACATGATTTTGAGCGTACGGTACATTTTGTTGGTGAATCCGCTTAAATTAAACGTTGCCGTTACCCCGTTTTTGAACTCGATCAGGGTGACTTGATGGTCGCATACATCATTGTCAAGCCGATATACGCAGCGTCCGTAAGGACTCGTTGCTAGCGCTTGGAGCAGTCCCTCTTCGCTCTGGTCCGCCGAAATGACGGTAGCGGGCCATTGGCCCCTTATAGGCAAATAGGCTTTTCTTGCGTCGAATCGGCAGTTCGCGGCTGCCTTACAGTCGAGGCATCGTTCCGCACTGCCTGCCGGTGCATTCTCCTCTTTGAAATACGTAAGGCTTCCATACGAAGAGATGCGTTTCGCCCCGCTGTCCACAAGCCAGGATAGAATATCCATGTCATGACAGGATTTCTGCATGATGATCGGGCTCGCCAGATCGCTTCTTCTCCAATTGCCTCTTACGAAGGAATGTGCCATATGGAAATTGCCGATGTTCTCGTTGTGCTGTATGGTCACGATTTTCCCGAGTTCATTGCTATCGATGATTTTCTTAATTTCCGCAAAGAAGTTCGTATATCTGAGCACATGGCATACAATCACCTTGCGGCCTTTTTCATTGGCTTTCTCCTGAATTCTCATGCATTCTACCGGACTTGGTGAAATGGGCTTCTCGAGCAAAATATCATAGCCAAGATCAAGCGCCATCATCGTTTGCTCGTAATGGTCCTTGTCCATGGAAGAGATGATAACGGCATCGCAAATTTTCCCCATTGCATAAAACGCATCCACGGATGCAAATTGTTTCTCTAGCGGAATCTGAAACTCATCCGCCGCTGCCTTTCTTCTGCAGGCATCCGGCTCGATCACCGCCACAATTTCCTCGCTTTGGTAAGCGTGCCTTGAATAGATCATGCCTCTTTGTCCTGCACCAATTAATGCTAGTTTCAACTCCATAACCTCCAGCGAGCTCGTATTTGTCTAGATCGATTATTCTTGTCCCGGCATCTGGGGATCTTCCAGGGGATAATATCCTTCCGGATAATAAGTGTCCCATATATTCTTGAGGGGATCCTCGCGGGAGGCTTCGACTTGTATCGTACCCATCTCATAAAAACCATCCAGTTGCCGGTTCTGTATATTCAGCGTCAGTAAAGAACGGTCTTCGAAGCAGAGCGCTATGCCAAGTGAATAGGTTCCCGCCGCGATGTCCTGCAAGTGAACGATCTCGTTATGGACAAGGTCGCCGGTTAACCAGGAATGCGTTGCCGCGTGCAGCGGAAATTCATAGGACACGTCTTCCTGCTTTAGCTGCAGCCGCAGCTGAAATTTCCGATAGATTCTTGAGCTTCCCGAATTTACGAACCAGAATCGCAGCGGCAGGCTCCCGCTTCCGGACACCGTTTCCGGGTAGGTTAGCCGACGTAAAGCAAGGTTGTAACCAAGCCCTAAGTTTACGTTGGACATCCCGGCATGCCAGCGAAAGGCCTCCCGTCTGATGTGGGAACCGCCAGCTTCATCGGTCGCATGGAGGAACACCGGGTAGCTCTTCCATACCCGCTGCAAATGATGTTTGGCAAAGGCTTCGCAGCATTCGATCCAGTTCTCCTCGCCGCACTTCACCAGCAGGCCAAAGCCGCGGACACGCTCCTTTAAATATTGAATCAGCGGTTCATTCTGCAGATCGGCAACCAGCGTCTGGGACCCAAATGAATCGATATAGGCGTTCCATTCTTCCTTGCTGTTTGCCAAGGTCGAGATCATAACGGCTGCAAGGCGTTTATCCGAATCGATCATACTCCCTACTTTTCGGATCAATGCCGCATAACATGCTTCGAGGCTATCCTTCGCCCATTCTGGCAGGTCCGGCGTCAGGAAAAGAACAGGATTCGTAATCGCTTTCAATACCTTTTCGATCCCTCCGAGCTTATACTCTCCTCGCGCAGGTTCTAGTTCCTTCCATGAAAAAGCCGCATATTCGAATCGACCGTGGCTTGTATCGTACTCCTTGACCGATAAGGGCTTCGGCCTGATTTTGACGGTTTTATACTTCTCGTGGCTCTCAAGCGAATATTTCCCCATCCTCTTCGCTCCTTTGTAAATGGCTGTCAACGGTTCCGCGGAACAATTCTATATCTGCGTCGGTTATATAAGTCATGCTGCCAATCCGGCCGATATCTTCCTTCAGCACGATCATGCTTAACGTATTGAATCGGGCTCCGGTCCGCATATACTCAGCAGCCGCTCTTTGCAGCGAGGTCGTATATTCGCCGGTATTCAACGCCGGATCAGCATTCCGGTCTCCAAAGACTTCATAGCGCAGCATGCCGTCCCCTTCATCGGTGGGATAATTATAAAACTGCCGTTGAACGTGGACGATATTGCTTTTTTCATTGTCCAAAACGAGCGAGAGCCTGGTATCATAAAGCCAGCTTGAACTCCAGAAGCCTCTAATGGGCAATTCCGGAAAATATCGATCATAGAATTCGATGGCCATCGCCATGGAATTCCTAAGCCTGTCCGGCGTGTACCCGGGCCCGGATGGAATGTGAAGCGCCAACAGGGTATCCCCTTTTTGAAGCACGGTATCCCAGTCCTTCTTTAAGATCGGCGTTGTTTCTCTTTCGACGAATCCCATGGGATTGATCCGATTCGCGATGATGAATTCGGCATTCTCCTGCCATTCCGATGTGAAGCGGCCTTGAGAATCATAAACGTTGTTGATTCCATTCCGCTGTCCATCGCTGCGGAAATCCTCTCCGGGATGGCGAAGGGCAAGAACTTCCTGCGTATCCCTATGGCGGAACATGGTGAAGGAATCCTCGAATCGGTACGGAATAAAATAGAAGCGGTCCAACAGAAAGATGGAGCAGGTATAGAAATTCATCACCCACGGGAAATCATGAACCTTGGCATCGCCCTGCAGTGCCAATTTTTCCATTTGCAGCTTCAGCGGTTGATGCGGAATGTCCTCATAATAGATTAGGGGTACGGAACGCTTCTCCAGCATCTTCATGGAAGGCACCACGCAGGCTAGCAGCAATAAAAACGAATATAATTCGCCGTGCTTCTTCATGCATGCGGGCGTCATATTGGTATAATGGGCTTCATCACAGCGATTGCGAGCCGAGCACAGATCCTCCACCAAAAATTTGGTGAAATGAAACAATACGGCGTCTTCCTCTATCGCTAAAATCCCCTGTTCAATCCATTGCCGAGTCTCCTCGGGAGTCTGATATCGCTCAAAGATTCCATTCAAGAAGCCCCTTGGTATGAGATAGGGCTCGCCATCCGGTAGATAGCGATCATATTTTGCTTCCAATCCATCAGGCAGATAATCAAAATCACAGATCGCTGTTACTTCTCTATAATTCATCGGCCTTTCCATTAGCCTGCCTCCCCCTTTCGACGAATAGCTTACCCATCGGGTAAAAGCCGTCTTGATATCCCGTGATTGCCAGCTGGATATTCCCGATTTCCTTCACGCCGGTTTCGATGCCAATCTCCAACATATACTCACCCGCCGGCATATCGATAGGAAGCGAAAACCTTTCTATCCAAGCAATATCCTCATCCGGGAGCCATTCCCTGATGTCTTCACTGCTATGCAGCGTAAACGATCGACATTGGCCGGTTAACCTCACCGCCAGCGGATAACGATGATAAATCGGAGCGACGCCGACATTAGCCCACAACGCATCGATGTTTAGCTCTCCGCCAACGTCCGCTATCGAATCGTACGCGAATTTCCTTAATTCGAAGCGGTAGCCCATCTTGTTAATCCAAGCCTTGACCTTCTCTTTCCACGGTTCCGGCACTACCGTCCCTTTGTTGTTAAAGGATGAAATATGCCACTTGAGCGTTTCTTGTATGATATAGTCGATATCCCAGCCCTGCAGATACCAGTCATTCATATGCCAGCATGCTTCGAACAGGATCGGCGCTTTCTCCCAGGCATCGCCCATCTCAAAATTCTGAATATTTTGCGGATAGAAATCGGTCATATGCGACCACTGATCGCCATGAAAGCCGCCCATATCCCCCAAGCAATCCACGCGAAATCCGACTTTGGCTTTGCGTTCATTTATGATCCCGATCGACAGCGGATCATGCAGCAGTGCCTGGAGAGGCGTTATTTTAAAACCGTCCAAGTAAGCATCCGTTATCTGCTTAATCGCGCCAGTCGTTAGAAATTCGGTTCCGCCGCCTTCCCCCCAGGCTCCGACTATGGTCAAATCGATCGAGCTGATAAGCGGATGGCCGTCAAAGCGGGCGGCAAACGCCTTGATGAAATCAGACCAATACTCGGCATATGGGGTGGTCAGAGGGTCTACTCTCCAGAACGGAAACTCGGGTTCCTCCGGATATTCGGCCCGGAACCAAGACGGAATATCGTCTTCTTCGCTTAATGCATATGGCGAACAGCGCACCACGGCAGTACAGCCTAATGATTTGGCGTAATCCAGCTTTTCTTCCAACACGCTCCAGTCGTAACTCCCTTTATCCGTTTCGATGTCACGCCAACGAACGCTGCAGAAATATACTTTGCTGTCCGGATGATTGTACGTCCTGCTGTCTTCCGCAAACTTGTATTTGCGCTGCGCTTCCCCCCGGTTATCAACAATCCGTTCCGGATCTCCCATCAAGCCCGGCGCCGTGGTAAAGCCAATCCCCGGATTGGTCAACATTTCATCCGATATCATTGGGTAAACCGTAACTCTCTTGTTCATATCCCAACTCCCCCATGTACTAAACAGAAGCCTTTGTTTGTTACGTTGTTTGTTGCGTTAAATCTGTTTTATTACACAATTTGTTTAGTGATTTCATGTTATATCATTCGCATGTTATCTGGCAATATCAATTTTGAAATACTACGAAATTTCTAGTGACAACGCATGGAATATACATGTCACTCTTGATTTTGATTAAGGAGGAATGTAAAATGAAGTAACGTAACGATATTACGCAACAAACAACGTAACATAGTCTGTAATAAAAGCAAATCATTGTTTACAATGTAACATTCCTATAAACTCTAAAATGGCGATTATTAGTAACTTAAAAGGAGAATGTGTTTATACATGAGTACGATTCGGGATGTTGCTAAACTTGCAAATGTATCCACAGCCACCGTGTCCAGAGTGTTAAACAATGATACGAAGTATAAAATCACGGACGAAACCCGGGAAAGGGTTTGGCAAGCCGTTACGCAGCTGAACTATAAAATCGCATCAGGGCCCAAGCGCAAGGTTTCTGCTCAGGACCCAGCCGAAAGCAAATCGCATATCAAAATCGGATGCGTCTTAAGCGTCACCAAGGATAAATACAACGATCCCTACTTCATGTCGATCTTATCCGGCGTGGAAGAACGCTTGCTTGGCGCCGGTTACAACATGTCCTTTATCCGGACGGGAATTGAATTGAACGACAGCAAGATCCTATTTAATACATTTAGCGAACCGATTACCGGCCTCATTCTCATGGAATCGCTCGATCACGAGACCTACGAATATATTCGCAAGCAGGTCCCGTACATCGTAGGGATCGATACGGAGCGCGGGGATATCGACAATGTCGGCTACGATCATTACAATGTCGCTTCGATGGCCGTCAGCCATCTCATTGAAAAAGGCCATACCCGAATCGGATATATCGGGGGCAGCGGATTATCGAGCAACCTCAAAGACAGCCGTCGTTATCGGGGCTACTACGCAACCATGCATGCTGCCGGATTGTCGGTCAATCCCGATTGGGTTATTGATTGCATGTGGGATGAGGCGGTCTGCATCGAAAAAATCAATCATCTATGTACAACCCGAAATTTCCCGACTGCCTTCTTTGCCGGCAGCGATTTAATGGCTATGGCCGCCCTCAACGGCCTGTATAACAACGGTATTTCCGTTCCTGACGAAGTAGCGGTTATTGGGCTATCCAACATTGAGGTATCCAAGTATTCCAATCCGCCGCTGTCTACGATCGATGTGCCGATGAAAGAAATCGGCATGGTAGCTGTCGATAACTTAATCGACCGAATCAACGGAAACAAGCTGCTGCCCAAAAAGGTGATTTTGCCTACCCGCTTGGTGGCACGCAGCTCAACTTAAACGGCTTAATCACGAATTGTTAATTGCCTGCTCGGAAAGGAGGTGAAGGGTTCGATTTCTTGAGAGTAAAAGAACAATTCTGTGAGGAGGTTTGACATGAAAGCACGGGGTATCCATTGGAAGCAGCCGTTTGCACTAATTATCATGACGGCCATTCTACTTGCCTTATTCCCTTTTCCCCGCTTTACTTGGTCTGCGGAAACTGCCTCTGCCTCTATTGTTGTTGACGGCGATCCGAGCGACTGGGAGGGCATTCCGGCCCTATCCACGAATACGGGAACGGCTCAAATCTTAAAGGCTTCCCATGACGACAAGAATCTTTATCTGCTTGTACAAGGCTCAGGCCTTAGCACTACGATGGGAAGCTTCTGGTTGAATACGGACGGGAATGCTTCTACCGGATATCAAGCTTTTGGCTGGGGCACGACAGGCGTTGAGTGGCTTCTCGAGAACCAATCCTTATACCGCTACTCAGGCAATGGAAGCAGCTGGAACTGGAATTTTTCATCGACTCTGACTTCTTCTCAATATGTACGTTCCTCATCTGTGATTGAAGCAGCGATCCCTCTTTCTACGCTTGGACTTGGCGAAGGCAGCAGCGTGAGCATCGGGTATCTGGATAACAATTCGGATATGCACCGCCTGCCGGCACAGAACCAGCCGCTTCCGGTCTATACCTTACAAGCACATCATCCGGGAGGCAATATGATCGAATTCTATCCAACCGAGCTGAATGATCCGTTGAATAACCCGTTTAAAGGCTGGGCTCCATCCGCAAAATCTACCAATTATCCTCAACCTCATCGGCTGGTATATGCCGGCGTGACTTGGAAGGAGTTTGAGCCGACGAAGGGCAATTATGATTTCAGTGCGATTGAAGCCTCCAATCATTTCGACTATTGGAAAAGCCGCGGCGTCAAGGTAATCCTTCGCTTTATTCTGGACAGTCCTTCCGGCGTGGCTCACCGGGATATCCCGGATTGGCTGTACAACGACATGGCAAGCCTGGGACAATCGCCGGGCAAGGCCTATCGCGACGATACTGGAGGCATGGGAGCCGGCAACAACACGGGCTTCTCTCCTAATTACAGTTCCGACTATCTGATCGCCAGGCACAAACTTGCAATCGAGGCGATTGCGGACCATTACGACTCCCCGGATAGCCCGATCGCTTTTGTGCAAATCGGTTCGCTCGGACATTGGGCCGAATTCCATACCTGGCCTTATGTCGGACCGAACGGGGAAAGCAACTATACGGGGGCATTTCCTCCGAACAGCGTATCCAACCAATATATTCAGCATTATATCGATGCCTTTGCCGATCAGGAGGATCACACGCAGCTATTGATTAGACGCAGCGTAGAGCTGGCCAAGAATAACAACAAGGGTTTGATTCTGGGAATGTACAATGACGTCTTCGGCGATCAGCCGAGCTTCGATTCCGAATGGGGCTGGTATACAGGCACCCAGAACGGATATTGGGATGACATCGGCCAGCAGCAACCCGCCCATGCAAACTTTTGGGACACTCGCGTCTCCGGCGGCGAATTCTATGGTGGTGCTTATGGCATGAATGCTGCGCTTACGTCAGGCAGCGGCTTCAATGAGACCCTTCGGCAAACCGAGCTCAGCAAGCCAAGCTGGCTGGGACCGAATTCTCCGGCTTCCCTGGCGGTGGGGAATCCATTGCAAGGCAACATCGATACGCTCAAGAAACGAATGGGTTATCACTTTGTCGTAAACAAGGCTGCATACCCGCAAGTAAATAGCGGAAGCACGCTCGAAGTATCCGTCACGGTGGAGAATAAGGGGGTTCAACACTTCCCATTCAATTGGCCTCTTGAAATCCAGCTGCGCAGCGGCGGCCAGATCGTGGCACGCCAAACCACATCGGCGGACTTAACGACCTGGAGAACTGGGCAGCACACAGTCACAGGCTCTCTTCCTACGAATACACTGCCGAGCGGTACTTATGAATTAGCCATAGCGATTCTCGATCCATCGACGAACCAGCCGGCGGTTGATTTCGCTAACACAAACCGGCTTTCAGACGGAGCTTATAAGGTCGGTTCATGGACCAAATAGCATGATAAACGGATTTCAACTATCATAATAAAAAGAGCAACAGATGGCCGCGTATCATTCACGGCAACTCTGCTGCTCTTCCTTCATTTAAAGGCTATAGATCATGAACGCCTGGTTCTTGCTCATGATTCCAGATGAAATGCTGCTTCAAGCTCGCGGATCCGTTCATCATCGATGTGGATGACATCGCCTAGCGTTCTCGCCGACAAAATGGACTTCGCGCTGTACTCCGCAACTTCCAATCGATCAAAAGCGTTGAGCAGGCTTTGACCGGCAACGATTACGCAGTTATTGTTCACAATGGCAATCGGCGTATTGGCTTTAAACAGCGAAGCGGTACGCTCAGGCTCATTATACACCGCATGAAAGGGGAGCTTCGGCGTTCCACGAAGCAATATATAGCTTTCCGGTATCGTCCTCGAATCGAAGGCCGTATCGGTGACCGCAAATGCCATAATGTTGGGAGGATGCGCGATAATGACCGAATGGACATGCGGCTGCGTGTTATAGATTGCTTCATGGAGGAGAACGGATTTGCTCGGCTGTTTGCCCGCTTCCGCTTTGCCGTTCTCTATGCGGACGAGGTCTTCCGGTTCCAGATCATTGCGGTCTTTGCCATATGGCGTGATGACAAAATCGTTTCCTTGCAATCGATGGGAGAAGGTGCCCTGCGTGCTGGTGAACAATCCCTGTTTATACGCGCGTTTCATCAATCCGCACATATCGCGGCGCAGCTCTTTTTCTTCCGACGTGCAGGAATCGCGGATGAACGTATCCATCTGCAGCGTGCTTTTGTTGCGCACGGTTTCGTAATCCTCATCGGTAAGCAGGACCGGTTTACCGATTCGACGTGCCTCAATCTCAAGGCGTGCACAGAAGTCGAGGGTTTCGAACCGACGAAACGCTTGAAAAAGATCCTCTCCCCCGACCACGACCCCGTGATTCTCCAGCATGACGGTGTCGATCCCTCGCTTGAAGACGGCTGCGATGTTCTCCCCGAGCTGCTCGCTTCCGGGCAGCGCATAAGGCGCGATTCCGATCTCGCCGCAAATTTGCCTTTCGTTCGGAAGCAGCCTTGTATCCGGAATGCGCCTTACTATGCTGAACGAAACCAGTGCAGGCGGATGGGCATGAATGATCGACTTCAAATCCGGGCGGGCTTGATAAATGAGCCGATGAAAGGGAAATTCGCTGGAAGGCTTGTGAATTCCCTCTACCCTGCCGTCCTCCTTCACGCATACCATATCCGACCGGTTAAGCGACCCTTTGTCCACCCCCGCTGGCGTAATCCATATATCCCCGTTATGGTCCCTGATCGACAAATTGCCCCCCGACGTGGTGGTCATCCCATGGTTGTAAATGCGATTGATAAAGAGAAGAAGCTGATCTGCCGGATGCATAAAATCCTGATTCATTCCTGCCACCGCCTTATCCGAATGTTTTTGTTTAGTTTTGTTTGTTTTTATTATACTGTTTTTGCTGTCGATTTTCGAGGAGAAATGTGGCAAAAACAATAACAAAAGCCGTAAATAATAATGATGATGATCCTGAACCGGAACGTAAAAAACAGGGATGATATCATCCCTGTTCCCCCCGTTTTGGCAACTTTAGAGGTTCACACCTCTGACATTATGGAATAAAATCAACCATAGGATAGTCTGCAGATGGGGAGTCCAGCAGCGGCTGTGGTGCACCCTTCAGATGATAATCGAAAAAAGCAGCGACATACTCTCGATGGGCGGCGATCGTCCGTTCAGGCTCAGCTGTCCCGATAAATTGCTGGACAACTCGCGGCGAAAGGCTCAACTTCTCTTGAAGCTGTGGAAGGAGCGACTGATAATCTGTAAACGTATAATGTGCTCCCTCGGGTATGCTTAAATCGAGCTTCCAGCCGGTCGAATGCTGCCAGAACGATTGACGGTCCATCGCGGTTAGATGGGAATCAACCTCGCCCTCCTTATTGTAGCCTGAGTTCATGAGCATGAAAGGACGATCCAAACCGTGCACCGCCACCGGGAGCGGGTTATCGGGCATATACCCCATCGTTCCATCCATATCGATGCCGGCGTCAACCCGGTCATCCTCATACATCACCTGAGCAGCGGTAGCCCCTCCGGCAGAATGTCCGAATATTCCGATCCTTGACAGATCCCATGTTTCTTGAAGTCCCGCGGGTAAAGGCTGATCGCCTGGATGAAGGCCTTCCTTTATGAGTTCGAGTTGATCCAATACATATTGGATATCATCCACTCTTATCTCTAGCATTTTCAGTACCGTTTCTGCACTGAAAGGCGGTAATGACTCCGTGGCCACACGTCCATCGGGAAACTGGACCGCAGAGGCTTCATACGTATGATCGACTGCAACCACTACATAACCTCTGCTGACCAAGTCTTCGACTACAGCCGTCCCGAAGTTTCTTGGAACAGACCCGCCAGGTGTGTAGATGAGGATCGGCCACCCATCGCCGTTGTTCACTGGAGGCGCATTCACCCAAGAGTGTGTGCCGATACCGGATAGATCGACTCTGCCGGGATCCAACCCGATCGTGGAGATCGTGTTTTCATCGTAATACTTTGCTGCTTCGGGCTGCATGTACAAAGC
Source organism: Bacillus sp. FSL K6-6540 (assembly GCF_038007545.1). Taxonomy (NCBI): domain Bacteria; kingdom Bacillati; phylum Bacillota; class Bacilli; order Caryophanales; family Bacillaceae; genus Bacillus; species Bacillus sp. FSL K6-6540. The sequence goes on along the minus strand of NZ_JBBOXH010000001.1, from coordinate 3,333,030 downwards.
CTTCTGCTCGCTTTTCCCCGTGGCCGGGTACCATATGCTGACCATCAGCTCCCTGTCTCTGTCCTGTTTCCATGGGTCCACCCGGTTGTCATCCTTGAAGTGCATTTCCATCGACCCCACAGCGTATTCTCCAGTAGGTTTTGGAAGCTGTAACTGGATTTTCTCTGCCGGGCCCCTTTCATCCTGCGTTGCAGGGGTTTCAGTGCCGAAGAATATGCCAATCAGAACCAGAAGACAGACCGTAATGGCGATAACTGCAATTCTTGCCACGGGGGCAGCCTTTCCATGGACGATCCTGCTGATGGAGTTGACCGTGAGCACATAATAAACCGTATAGATCATGATAAACACAGCGACGCAGATCAGGATGGGCAGCAAGAGACTGGCACCTGCCATATTGCTGAATAACCTTTTCAATAATTGCAGGATGACCATGTAGTGGGCAAGCCCGATCGCGAGCGGCAAAGCAAAAATGAAGGCGTTCTGCTTGATGATAGCCATATTGATTTCTTTTCCGCTTACGCCGACTTTTTTAAGAATATCGAACCGAGGTTTGTCTGTCGCCGCTTCTGTCAATTGCTTGAAATAGATCATGCTTCCTGTTGCCATGACAAAAACGAGCCCCAAAAATCCTAATATAAACACATTGAAGGCCGCCTCTTCGATCCCAAGCCGGTATTCGGAATAAAAAGAAGACAAGTTCGATTCCGGTGTCTTCAGCGCCGCCAGCGCGTCGGCTGTGTGCTTCGTCGTCTTCTGTTCCTGCACGGCATATCCGACATAGCGGGTCGGCGAAACTTGAGCCTCGATGTTGTCGTAGGTGCCGTTACTTACAACAATCATCACATCCGGATAACTCCAATTGATGATTCGTTCTACGGTCATCCCCGCAAAAGCAAGGGTTAGCCGTTGATCAGGCAGTTCGATGTCGACCGTTTCGCCTTCGTAATCGGACCACTCATAATCCGTATACATGGGCCGGATCGCAACGGCTTCATCCTGTTCGATCGGATCAAGAACGGGAAAGCGCAACACCTTTGCCACCTGGTTGTATTGATCGATCGAAACCACTTTGAGCGGGGTTTTATCGGCTTCGATCATTCTCTCCGGAAGGATCTCTGGATCGGAAGCCTCCCCTTTTGTCTCCAGTACCGGAATCGTCATTTGCGCTATAATCGGATGCGCTTCATCCCCGCGTATGATATCGTCTACATTCTGATTAAAGGCTTTGTCCTGGGCAATATACATGTAGCTAAACGGTGCCGTGAGCTTCGATGTTTTGTCAAAAGTGAAATATGCACCTAATCCGACACTGAAAGCGCACAGAGCTGCTGCGGATAACAGGGAAATGACGCTTAACAAACGAGCGTTTCCTTTAATCCGGTACACCAAATTAGAGGTGATGACCAGATTCATGCCTTTATAATAACTTCGCTTTCTCTTCTTGGCGGTTCTCAACAAGACAATGACCAAGGAGGAGAAGAGCAGAAGCGTTCCAGCGATAATACCGACAGTCATCACGCTCAGGTTGACAAGAATTTCTTCGGTGACGGAAAAATCGCGGAAAGCGAATCCGTATCCCGCAGCAAGACAGAGAACTGCACCCACCGCCGATAGAAACGACGCTTTCGGTTCCTGCTCCCCTTTCTGCTCCGCGCGAAACAATTCAATGAGTTTAAAGCTGTAGATCAATCGATAGCCTTGGATCGACGTCGCCAAAATAATCACCAAGAACACGATGAGCGTATGAACCAGCGCGCGAAGGGAGAATGCCATGCCTACCTGTACAGGCGTCCCCAGCAGTTTGATTAATATCATGGCGAACAGCTTGGATAACAATGTGCCGATCATAATTCCTATGATTAAAACCGTTACCCCAATGATCAGGTTTTCATAAAACAGCATTTTTCCGATCTTTTTTTTGGGCAAACCAAATAGCGCGTACAAGCCTACTTCCTTTTTACGCTGTCTCGAAAAAAAACGGTTGGAGTACATGATAAAGACAGCAACAAACACAATCAATAGGATGGACGCCATCATAAAAACGGATTGCATGCTCTGCGACGATTCGATTGAACTTGCAATTTCTTGGCTGTACTGCAAAGAAAGGAAAGTATAATAGATAATGACGCTGAACAGGATGGAAATGAAATAGATGGCGTAGTTTTTGAAGTTCCCTTTCATGTTCTTTTTCACGATGTCAAACAAGGTCACTTGCATTTCCCCCCAGTACGGTCAATACATCCAGTATTTTTTTGAAAAAGTGTTTGCGGGATGCCTCGCCTTTCGTCAGTTCCGTGAAAATGCGACCGTCCTTAATAAACAGCACGCGCTTGCAGTAACTTGCCGCAAACGTGTCATGGGTGACCATCAGAATCGTTGCCTGATCATATTCATTCAAGTCCCTCAGGCTCTCCAGCAGGTCGGTCGCCGATTTCGAATCCAGAGCGCCGGTCGGCTCATCGGCCAGCAGCAGGCTGGGGCCGGAAATCATGGCGCGTGAAGCCGCAGTCCGCTGTTTTTGCCCTCCGGAAATCTGATACGGGTATTTGTCCAGAATCGGGGTGATGCCGAATTTGTCCGCGATCTCCCCCACTCTAAACTCCAGTTCTTTGACATTCATCTTGGCCAGCGCCAAGGGCAGCAGGATGTTCTCCTTCACGGTTAAAGTGTCCAGCAAATTGTAATCTTGAAAAATGAATCCCAGTTTATCCCGGCGAAAAGCGGATAACTGTTCCTCATCCATCTTCAGCACGTCCATCCCGTCAATCACAACGTCTCCGGAGGTAGGCTGATCGATCGTCGCCAGCACATGGAGCAAAGTCGATTTGCCTGCGCCCGACGGCCCCATGATCCCTACGAACTCTCCCTCCTGCACGGACAAATCGATATCATCCAAGGCGGTATAGACATTTCCTTTTACGCCATAAACCTTTCGAACCTGAGCCGCGTTCACTACCATTTTCATGTTGATCTTTCCTTCCTGGTTATCAATATAGAAACAATGTCAACACGATTTCGAAATCATGTATTTCTTATCCTGATCTTAATACAGGTCACCTTTACTTTAACTTACAACTTCCCTTTCAACCTTACATTCCTGTCACATTAGACAAAGGAAGCAGCCCCGGAAACTTGCTTGTCTGCCGCGGGAAGATCGTATACAATGTGTTTAATTTGCCGCAAGTAACGCCCGGGAGGATCGTTTATGAAAATCATGATCGTAGAGGATGACCCGACCATTCGCGGGATGATCCAGTTAGCTTTAACCAAATGGAGCCTGGAAACGGTCAGCGTCGATAACTTTGACCAGGTCGCGTTATGCTTTATTCATGAACAGCCTCATCTTGTGATCATGGATATCAACTTGCCGTCGTATGATGGATTTTACTGGTGTCAAAAGATTAGGGAAATCTCCAATGTGCCGGTGCTCTTTCTTTCTTCCCGCGATTCGCCCATGGATGTTGTCATGTCGGTGAATATGGGCGGGGACGATTATATTCAGAAGCCGTTCCATATGGATGTTTTGACCGCTAAAGTCAATGCGCTGCTGCGCCGGACGTATTCCTATTCGGACATGCAATCCAACGTGTTCGAGCATGAGGGGGTCGTGTTCCTTCCGGACAAAGGGACGCTCACGTATGAAACCGAACAAGCGGAGCTTACCAAAACCGAAGTCAGCATATTGAAGATTCTGATGCAGCAGAAGGGAACCGTTGTGGACCGCAAGAAAATCATGCGTCATCTTTGGCAGGATGAAAGCTTCGTGGACGAAAACACGTTAACCGTCAACATCGTCCGCTTGCGCAAAAAACTGGCCGGCATCGGCAAGGAAAACTGGATTGTAACCAAGAAAGGGCAAGGTTATATGATCCCATGAGCTTCTTTCGATACATAAAGGACAAACGTTATTTTTTGTTGCTGTACGCCGGGATGATGGGCTTTATTTCGATGATTGTTGCCCTATCCGTCAACACGGGCCACGCCTTAGGCAGCATTCTTTATATTCAAATCGTTTGTTTTGCCTTCACCGCAGCCTACTTACTGATTGGCTATGTTTATCGCAGATCCTATTACCGCAAGCTGCAGGAGCTGATCGATCTTGACCGGGAAGATTGGCCTGTCGCTGCCCCTGAACCGCAAAATTCGCAGCAGCGGCTGTATCTCGAGCTTTTTGCCAAATTGCACCGGCATCATGAACGGGACCTCCGGAAACTCAATGAAGAGAAAATAGATCACCAGGAATTTATCATGTCCTGGATTCATGAGGTAAAGCTACCGATTGCAGCAAGTCGTTTGCTCATGGAAAACAGCACGGAGGAAACGGCAGATTCCCTGGCCGATAAACTTGAGGACGAACTGGATAAAATAGAAAATTACGTGGAGCAGGCACTGTACTATTCTCGAATCGATTCTTTTTCCAAGGATTATTTCATCACGGAAGAACCGTTGGAAGCGATCATTAAAACCTGCGCGAAAAAATTCGCCAAGACGTTTATCAATAAACAGATTCGGTTACATATGGAGGACATTCGGCAAACCATCCATACCGACCGCAAATGGCTTGGATTTATCCTTGATCAAATCGTTTCAAATGCGTTGAAATATACGGACGAAGGCGGGAACATTACATTTACGGTGGAAGAAGACCGTAAAGAAAAGCGGTTGAACATTATAGATACGGGGATCGGGATCCAGACGGAAGACCTCCATCGAGTCTTTGAGAAAGGATTTACCGGATCTATCGGAAGAAGCCATCCCAAATCGACCGGCATGGGACTTTATCTTGCAAAACAATTGGCGCATAAGCTGGGACATCATTTGTCTATCCGGTCGGAGGCTGGAAGGTATACAGCAGTCACGATTCATTTTCCGAAAACGGATACGTATTACCGCTTATAAAGCGGTAACGGTATGAGCCCGCTGCACAATCTAAAGCGAAGAAGCCGCCAATATGGCGGCTTCTTTAGCGTATTTAGTTCTTGTCGACTGGCAGTCATCAAAGTCATCCTATAAGACCATATCAAGCATGTTACGATCGGATCCCCATGTCGCTCAGAAGCACGGTTCCCCGCTTGGTCAGGTTGAATTGAATACGGACCTTGCTCAGCTGCTGCGGGTTGAAGTCCGGATTCATTTGTTCAAAATCGCTTAACGGGAAATCATAGCTTTGAAATATGGGCTCCGAAATGTTCCCGGAATTCGAGAACGGCCATTTGAGAAGTTTACCTTCTATAACAGGCGGCAATTTGGATATGTGGCTGAGGGGAAGATGGGCCTGATTGCCTTTCTTGTCTTCAACGGAAACCGTTGCATTGATCAGTTCATTCGAGTCGCCGCTCGCGTCTTTTCCACGGGCGTCCGCCATCGAAAATACGACAGAGCTTTCCGTTCCCGTTTCCATGCCGCGTTCCGGCAGCGTGACCGTGAAGGATGCAGGTTCGGATTCTCCTCTCGAGTCCCAGCCTAAGCGAACCGCGCTGTAATCGGCCAAGCCATGCTTGGTCCTTACCTTCTCCTCCTTCCATACCCGGAGATGTTCGCCCATCAGGCTGCCGCCAGGCAGCGTCGTGCTCTGCAGATCGATGTCTTCTTCAAAATCGGCAATCATGGTCGTCCCCGAATCGTAAACATTGCCCACGTACAGGTTGTCGGGAATCCATTCCTTGGCGTAACCCAAATCCGTGAACATCTCCCGATATTGACGTTGGTCCATAAGCGTTGCATCGAGAAAACCGGAAATAAACACCTTGGCAATCGTTTCCTGCTCTTCCCGCGGCATGATCTGACGAAGGTTAAAGAGACGATTCGCAAGACCTGCTCCATCCCCTCTGTTCCAGCCTCCGTTGAACTGGCCATGGTTGGCCCCATAGACATAAATCATCGACTTCATGTAATCTTTGCCTTCGGTATAACGAATCCGATGATATTGTTTGGCAGCGTCCAGGCTGTTGACGTCCATATCATGAGCTCCATGCAAAGAGAGATAATTCACGTCCTGCAGCGGCAGCGGTTTGCCTTGCGGCTGATACTGCCCGTCCGTTCCCGCAATGGAAACGAGAGAGCGGATCGAGAAGTTATAGTCGAACTTGATATGGCCGTGATCCGGGTGACGTCCGAGCTTGTTATAGGCTGCGGCGATCGCGACCGCTTCGCCTCCCCTGGAATGACCGATGAGGGCGATTCGTTCCATATCGACCTTTTGATAAAACGGGTTGTCCGGATCGCTGTTCCAGCCCTTCCATGTCTTCAAATGCTCCAGCAGCAGCAGACCTCTTGCCGGATTTTCGCGTTGGAGGGCGCTAACCAGAAAAAGGTCCTCGTATGGGGCGGCATTCAAGAAATTTTCATCCACGGAGACGAAAATATACCCTTTGCTCGCGAGCAGTTTGCCGAGGTATTCGTAACCGGGATCGGAATAATCGTTCATTAAGTGGTTTCCATGCACAATCAGGACCAGCGGAAATGCCCCCACCCCTTCGGGATACCATACTTTTCCGTTTAACGGTAGGGCATCCGGTCCGAATCCAAGCGACTTCGTACGCCCTGAGGACCATTTCTCGACAAACTCGGTTGCATCCACCGTTTTGGTCGTCAGCGAACCGCTTTGATTAAACTCTTTCCGGTAGTTGTCAGGACTTCCGTATAACAGGCTTTGGACGGGATATGGGCCTTGTTCTGCCGGATTGTTCATCGTCGAGTCTTCATACCGGCTTGAGGTTTTCAGCTGTTGTAACGTGACGCCAGGAGCAGCTTCATCTCCCTCCCGAATCAGCCAGAAGCTGCCCGCTCCGATCACGATGGCGATCAAGGACAAGCAGGCCAAGGCGCCGATTCTCCTTGCTTTTGAGACTTGCCTGTAGCTTCCGGCTGCAATTTTATAAAGCAATGCCCCAAATAAAGAAAAAACAAAGGCAAAACATGCAATGAACAAGGCCGATACTTTCGGCGGCACGGTGAAGCAGAATGCAAGCAAGGTCAGTGAGCCTGTCAACGTCCAAATATAACGGCTTGGCAGTTTCTTGACTCCGTGCAGCAGCAACGCTGTCAAGCCGCTTATCAAGGCAATCGCTAGGACAAACAAAAACGTGCCCGCGATATATTTTATGAAACCGTGCCCCGTCAATAAATAATCGGCCTGGATCAGGATTAGAATGAAGGCGATGCCTCCTAGTCCAAGCGACGCTCCCTTCCATCCAGGAGTTAAAGGCTGCAAACGTTTCCGGTTTGCAACGATTCTTTGTATAATGGCAATGCCCTTCTCATTCTCTTTCTCTTTTTGTATTTCCACTCTTCCCAGTCCTCCTGCACTCTATTTAGTAGATCGTTCTACATCTGAGGATACCGGATCACTCTTTCTGTGCACTTTCTCAATTCTTTCAGAAATCTTACATATTGCTCGGCAGAAACAGAATGAAACTCGTTTGCCCGTTTGTTGTTGTAAGCCTGATCTTTCCTCCATGTTTCTCTGCCACTTGTTTGGCAATCGCCAGACCGAGTCCCGTGCCGCCATCGCTGGTCCGTGCCCTGTCTCCGCGAACGAAAGCTTCGAACACCTTATCCTTCAGATCATCCGGGATACCGGCGCCATCATCCGAAACGTGAATCTCAACCCCGTTCTCTGCGGTTACCAATTTCAATTCCACGGTTGTGCCGGGAGGGTTGTATTTCCATGCATTGGACAGCATATTGGAAACCGCCCGGTACAACCAGATCGCGTTGAACGGGACCCTCAATTCCCGATTGGGAATATCGTAACGGAAATCAAGCTGTTTATCTTCGAAAACTTCATAATATTCGGCTGCGATTACCCTCGTAAATTCCGTAATGTCGGAGAATTCCACGGAAAAAGGAACATCGGGACTGTCCAGCTTGGACAGGTCAAAGATATCGTCAATCAGCTCCGACATCAGACTGGCTTTGTCGGATATCAAACGCAAGACCTGGCGTCTTCTCTCTTCCGTATCCACGAGTCCCGCCTCCAGCGCTTCGATATAGCCCCGTATGGTAGTCAACGGTGTCTTCAAGTCATGGGAGATGTCGATCAGCATGCGCTGCTTGCTTTCTTCCAGCTCCTGCTTTTCCCGCTCCATCCGCTCGAGACGCTCTGCCATATCATTGAAATCGTCCTGGATCTGCGCGAGCTCATAGCTTGCTTTGAAGTTTAGCCTTTTGCGGTATTGACCTTGGGCAATGTTTCGAATGCCGTCGGCTATGGAGCTGAGCGGAGTCGTGAGCCTCGAAGCGGTCCTTCTTCCGAACGCATACACGGTGATCGCAAACAAAACGAGAAACAGAAGCAGGGTCTGAAGAGCCATTTTATAAAATACGCGCTTTTGTTGATCGCTGTAGCTCTCCTCTGGCGTAGCGGGAGAATAGCCCTTCTGTGTTGTCTCCTCCACCTTTGTCTGCCCGGATGAATCGAGAAAATAATTCATGATTTGGGCATTCAATATAAACAACGATAACGCCGCAATGATGGCAATCGTAACAAAGAAATACAAGTATTGTCCGATCAGCGAACGCTGCAAACGATTAGGTGTTTTCATGCGTTTAACTCATCTTTCTTGGCAAACCGGTAGCCGAGGCCGCGGATGGTTTTGATATAAACGGGGTTTCTCGGATTGGTCTCGATTTTGTCCCGCAGCCTGCTAATCTGCACCATAACGGCGTTATCGTCGGCCAGGTACAACTCGTCCCAGGCATGCTCAAACATTTGACGTTTCGTAAATACGCGTCCCGGTTCTCCCATAAACAGGTTTAACAATTTATATTCGATCGCGCTGAGCGAAATGGGCTTTCCATTGATATACAGCATGTATTCGCGATGATCCAGCACCAAATCACCGATGCGGGTGACGGAAACCGGGTCAGGTTCCGACGACTCATTGAATTCATAGGACCGTCTTAACTGGGCCTGAATTCTTGCCATTACTTCCATCGGGCTAAACGGTTTGGAAACATAATCGTCTGCTCCGAGCTTGAGACCCGTGATTTTATCAAGCTCCTGATTTTTGGCCGATACGAGAATGACCGGGATTTTATAATCCTGTCTAATCGTGCGGAGCAGCTGGTATCCGTCGATGACCGGCATCATGATATCGAACAGAGCGAGATCGACGCGTTGGCTTCGAAGATGCTCAAGCGCTGCAAGTCCGTCGAAGGCTGCCAAAGTCGTATATCCTTCAGCGTCTAAATAGAGTTTCAGCATGTCTACGATATCCGGATCATCATCGACCACAAGTATGGTTCTATGCATAAATAGCATCCTCCTTCAAGTAGTATAGGGTTCTCCTTGGAAGGCTAATTTCCTTTTTTGCGTTGTCTCGTCAGCATTATTAAACAGAAATAACCTCTCGCCAGATTCGGCGGAGGTCATTTTATGATTGATTCATTAGCGTCCGATAAAACCAAACAAGAGAAGCTGGTTAAGCTCAGCCATCTTGTCGTTATAGTTCCCGGCTCTTGCCCAAGAAGCTTGCAGCGTCCCGACGGCATTCAATAATTCCAATAGGGTCTCCAGCGAAACCGAAGAATGAATCGCCCCTTCCTTCTTCCCCAGCTCAATAAATTCCTGAATAAGCTCCATTCTAATGTTATTGGTGCTTTCGCTGTATAAACTCGCCAGCACCTGATCCTCGACCGCGCCTGGGGTACAAAGCAATTGATAGTCTTGGTCGGCGCAGATCGCAAGCACGCGGGATAACTTGTCTTTAAACTCAATATCTTGGTTTAACAGCTCCGTGGCCATACGGATGGTATTCTGCATCAGAACGTTTGCGCATTCTTTGACCACCCCTTCTTTGCTGCCAAAATAGTTATACAGCGATACGGACGACACTCCGGATTCTTCGGCAATGTCTTTGATGCTGACGTGGACGAAGCCTTTTTCTTTGAACAGCTTTAAGGCCGCTTGAACGATCGCATCCTTCTTCTGTTGGGTTCTCACTTCGAATTTGTTCATCAAAATCCTCACTCGCTTCCGCATTCATCACTACACCTAGTTTAACATAACCTGCACAGTTTTTAAATTACTCAGTCAATATTTAAAAACTTCTTGACAGTCTTAACAAGATCCATATAGAATCAAGCTATAATTTTTAAATATCGAGTCGATTATTTAAAAACTATGTTCGATACATGAAATATGCGCTTGAGCAAACACGTTTTGATCCAAGCGCTCAATCTACAATGGGGGACCTATTATGCGAATATTGGTTTACGGCGCAGGCGTTCTGGGCAGTTATTTAGCTCACGAGATGGTGCGCGTAGGACACAACGTCACGATGCTGGCCAGAGGACAAAGAGCGAACGAGCTGGAGAAGAATGGCAATGTCATCCGGCATTATTTTCAATTCAAAACTACGGTTCATAACGTGAGGGTCATTCGCGAGCTAGAGCCGGACGATGTATATGACCTTATTTTTGTCGTGATGAAATATCCGGATTTCGAGGCCGTATTGCCTGCACTGGCTGCGAATCACAGCCGCCATGTCGTGATCATGGGCAACAATGCAAGCCCTCAGGACATGCAAACCTACTTGCAAGCCCATAGTTCTGTGACGAAACATGTGGCCTTCGCTTTTCAATCGATCGCTGGCTGGAGAGAGAACGGCCTTGTCATTAGCGTGCGCGGCCCAAGAACCAAAATCAATATCGGAGGTTTAGGCGAGGATCTGTCTTGGCGGCCGTTCATCGATCAGGCTTTGGCAAACACCAAATATGCATGGACCTACCAAAAAAATATGAATGAGTGGCTGAAGAGTCATTATGTTATGATCTTGGCTTTGAATTCCATTGCTTCTGCATATAACGGGAATTTGCGCAGAGCCGCCAAAGACAGGAAGCTTCTTCATCTTGTCATCCATGCTATGGATGAGGGGCATCAAGTATTAGAGAAAAACGGGTTCACGGTTACGCCTGCCGCTCAAAAGCAGTTCGCCCGCAAAAACAGAAAGCTCTTTTACATTCTATTGAAGATGATGCTGTCTATCCCGATCAGCAGAATTCTGTTAAGTGATAAGGCGGTGTCGGCCAACGAGGTGGCAGCGCTGCAGCAAGCTTTTGCTGATTTAAAGAAAAGCGCGAATATGGCGACGCCGCATTGGGATGAGCTTCAACAATATTTCCCGCTTGAGCGGCAGAGCTCATAGTTGATGGCTATGGATCGATCACGTAGCCAGTATAAGAGAAGCTTTTGAGTAAATTATAAAGAATCTCTGCTCAACCAGCGAGCAGAGATTCATGAACCTTCAGGCGCACATGGCTAAACCTCCCCTTCCCTCTCCCTGATATGGCTGCTGCTTGAAGCAGCCAAGCCTCCTTTTCGCTCGTACGCGAAAATAACCATCATCATGCTTAACATTGCACAGATCATGTACATGGTGGAGTAGGACAAATAATCGGCGATCGGTCCCATCGCGACCCCGCCCAAGGATACGCCTAAATCGGCCATCGCAATGAACAGACCGATTAAGACATTGCGATTGTACGTGGGCAATACAAATGACAAATAAGTCGTTAACGTAGGGTACAGCAGCGCCTGGGCCATGCCCATAAGAATGGCGCCTGCGTACAACAGCATGCTTCCTAACTCTGAAGACAGGCTGATGCATGCCGAAGCCAGGGTTACAAGAAGCATGGTACCCATGATAAACCATGAATGCCATCTGCCATCGGACGGAATTCGTTTTCTCAGGACAAACCGCGAAGCGACTACGACCGCAGCCTGAAGCATCAAGTAAATGCCGGCGCTGCCGCTGTTCAGCTGCTCGCCGTATAAAGGCATAAACGTGGTGACCGCTCCGAATACGATGGATGCCGACAGCATCAAGACACTGCATCGGAACAGGAACCGATTCTTAACGATTTGCCCGAAGGAATGGAACACGCCTGAACGGCTTGTCGCTTGTTCTGATGGGGCCTTCTCTGTGTCCATCTTGACGCTATACCCGAATAAACCTGTACAAATGGCGATCGCAACAAGAATAAGCGTGAATGAGTCCATGCCGCCCGTCTGCCAGAGGCCTAATGCGAGAACCGGACCGATCACGCCCGGGATATAGGTGAACAATGAATAAAATGAAATGCCTTGCGAACGCTCCTTCTCAGGCAGTGCATCAATGATGCCGATCTGCAATGCCATCGAAAAAAAAGCCGTGCAAATGCCTTGCAAAATTCGAGCCATGAGGTATCCCCCTAATCCGGTACAAGTGTACAGAATCAGGGCAGTGCCGTTTACCAACAGAACCAGGCGAAGCACCTTAACGGGCCCATGCTTTTGGATCAAATGCCCGGCCCAGGGCCGAAAGAACATCGTTGTCAACATGTAAGCCCCCATGACGAGACCGATGGTTGTGCTGCTGGCTCCCCATGCGGCTCCTTGAAGCGGAATGATGACGTTGAGTAAGGCATTGGCGCTGAAATAAAGCAGGGCCAGCATATATAAACGCAAAAACGGCCAAGACATCGCTCCACTCACTATATTTCTCCTCCTGCTTGCATGTAAACGTTAGAACGTAATCAAATGCTCCATTAATCTTTTGGCATAATCCGACTGAACATGCTTTAATTGCTTGACGTCGATCGTCTCCTCCACCTTGCCGCTTCTGAAAATAAGAACCCTGTCGCAAATATAAGCGGCAGCTTGAATGTCGTGCGTGATGAAGACGTAACTCATCTGATAGATGTCTTTAAGCTCCTTCAATAAGCGGAGGACCTGTATCTGTACGGATACGTCCAAAGAGCTGATCGCCTCGTCGAGCACGATGCACTTGGGCTCCGTGGCAATCGCTCTGGCAATGCAGACCCTCTGCGCCTGTCCGCCGGATAACTCATGCGCATATTTCGTTTTGTAGGAAGCGTCCAACCCGACCTGATGCAGCAAACGATCGACTCGGGCGTCTTGGTCGGAACGTACGGGACCCTGCGCCGTTAAGGGCTCCATGATGGCTTCCTTCACGGTATAGAACGGGTTGATCGAAGACGTATAATCCTGAAAAACGGCACTCATATTGCCGGAACGCACACGACGATTCCTCACATCGTTTCCTTCGAATAAAACGGCCCCTTGGTCCGGTTGTTCAATACCCAAAATCAATCGTCCAAGGGTAGATTTTCCGCTTCCGCTCTCGCCGATGATGCCAAGGCACTCGCCGCTTCCGCATTCGAAGCTTACATCGTGCAGAATTTGCTGCTTTTTCCTCGAAAACAGGCCGCCTACCCGGTAGGATTTATGTACGTTCTCTACCTTCAGCAAATTACTCCCCCCTCATAATCTCGTTGAAATGGCTGCTCAGCTCAAGACGGGTAGAAACCAGGTACTGCGTATAGGAATGCCGCGGTGCCGATAATACCTCTTCAACGCTCCCGCTTTCTACAATGACGCCATTTCTCATGACCAATACTTCATCGGCAATCTTCTTCACGACACCCAAGTCGTGGGACACGAAAATCATGGAGCCTCCCATTCGCTCACGGAGCTGGATGAATTGTTCAACGACCTCGTATTGCGAGATGGTATCGAGTGCCGTCGTCGGCTCGTCGGCGATCACGATGTCGGGCGAAAGAACCAGCGTGAGCGCAATCATCAAGCGCTGCAGCATGCCGCCCGATAGTTGGTAAGGGTACTTATTCATGGTTTCGATCGGATGGTTGAGCATGACGCTCTCCATCGCTTTTTTCATCATGGTTTCGACTTGGCTCTTGCTCCAGCCGAAATGCGCCTTCAACGTCTCTTGGAAATGAACGCCGACTACGGAAGATGGATCAAACGCTCCCATGCCGTTCTGCATGATCATCCCAATCTGTTTACCCCTTCTTCTTCTCATTTCTTTATCTGAAAGTTGATTCAAATTCTCGCCTTTGAACAGAATCTCCCCGGATTGACGAATCCAGGGCTTATGCAATCGGATGATCGATCTGCACGTAAGGGATTTTCCGCTCCCGCTTTCCCCTACGATGGCCAGGCAGGTTTGGGGCTTTAACCGAAAAGAGCTGTCACGGATGATCTCTTTGCCCTCATTCGCATCCCATACCCTCAAATGGTTAACCTCTAGCATATTCAACATTCGGTTTCTCCACCTCTGCAATTCGCGGCTGCTTGCCGGAGTTCAATCGTTTGGGATCCAGCGCGACCTGAAGCCCATCCGCCAGAAAATTAAATGCCGATACGGCAATGACGATCGCCAAGCCGGGCGCCAACATCAGCTCGGGATGTGAAAACATAACCTCTCTCGCTTCATTCAGCATCATTCCCCATTCGGCGTGAGGGGCCTTGATGCCCAGTCCCAAGAAGGATAATCCGGAGATTTGCAATATCATGGAGCACATCGAACCACTGGCAATGATGGCAATATCCGAGAATGTCACGGGAACGATATGCTTCATAATGATTCTACGATTGCTGATACCGGCTGCTTTTGAAAACTTCACATAATCCATTTCGGCATACTGCTGGACCGACGTTCGGATGACGCGGGCAAACCACGCCCATTTCATGGCAACAAAGGCAATCAGGATGTTCTCAAGGCCTGCACCCAGAATGCCGACAACCGCCAGTGTCATGACATACCCGGGAAAAGAAAGCATAATATCGCAAATTCTCATCAGAATCGCGTCCGTTTTGCCTCTGAAGTAGCCTGCCACGAATCCAACGGCCGCTCCTACGCCTACCGATGCCAACAAGGCGGCCAGAACCCATAAAATACTGGGACGTATGCCATAAATCAGCCGGGACAGGATGCATCTCCCCAAGTGGTCGTTGCCGAACCAATACGCCCACGACGAGCCGGCATAACGCAGCTTCATATCGACATAGTTCGGATCATGCGGCGCGAATATAGGGGCGAACAGCCCCAAGATTACGATTGAAGCAATAAGGAGCAGTGACAGGCTAGCCAGCTTGTCTCTGCTCAGATTTTTCAGTGCTCTCATCAGATTTCCTTCCTTAATTTCGGATTGAACGCAGCATTGATCATGTCCGACAAGGTGTTGAATAAGACAAAGGCTACAGCCAGTATCAGGACATAGGCCTGAATGACCGGAAAGTCCCTGCTCAATATGGATTTCACGCTCAGGCGCCCAAGTCCCGGCCATGCAAATACATTTTCAATGACTACGGTACTGCCCAATATAATAGGGATCGCCATGCAAAAGATGGATACGGCGACTTGCAGCGAATTTCTTAGAATATGTTTCGTAATCTTCCTCTCGGGCAAACCGCAAGCTCTCCCATAGACCACATAGTCTTCGTGCAAGTGACTCAGCATGGAGCTTCTTACGTTTCTGAAGTAAATGCCGACATAACTCACCGATATGACCGTTACGGGAAGAATATAGCTTTGATAGGAGTCCATGCCGCTGGTCGGCAGCAAGTCGAGCCGGACGGAGAAATACCAGATCAAGATCGAAGCCAGCCAATAGGAAGGCATCGCCGTCAGAAAGAAAGAAACGCCTCTTACCGATCGATCCAGCATTTTGCCTTCGTTTAATGCGCAGACAACCCCCAAGATGACGGACATGACGATAATGATGATCGACGAAACCAACGTTAACTTTAACGTGTTGAGAAACGCCGGGCTGATCAAGGACCACACCGATTGTCCCGTGACGTAGGACTCCCCGAAGTCCAATTGAAGACAGGCCATCACCCAGTCGGCATATTGTTTCAGGAAGGGCTGATTCAATCCCAGCTCTTCACGCGTCTTAGCGATCAGTTCCTCCGTGATTTCGGGAACTTCCTGGGCGCGGAGCACCACTTCGGCAGGATCCATGGGCGACAGGTTGATCAATAGAAAGGTCAAGAATGAAATCATGAGCAGAATCGGAACGGACAGCAATAATCGTTTAGCTATATAACTTCCCATAATGACTCCTTATCGATTGATGAGCACGCAGCCTATTCGAAATACATTTGTTCAAAAGGCAGCTCAAATTGGGTTTGCTTGAACGTAATGCCTTTCAGGTTCTTCGGTGCGAGAACCGTGACGCTCCCGCTCGAAATCGGGATAAACACGGCTTCATCGTGAACCGTCCGCATGATCTCGGCATACAACGCCTTTCTGGCTTCCTCGTCAGTCGATACCATAACCTGCTGTATCCGGTCATAGAGATGATCCGCTTCGGCGATCCCTTTGGTCGTATGCAGATAAGAAGCCTCGGAAGTGAACGCAGCGATGGTGCTTTGGGGGTCATATGCCAATCCCCAGGTCTGATTAAACAATAACTCGTAGTCCCCCGTAGACCTTCGATTCGCGATCGAACTCGATTCTTCGCCGATGATATCCAGCTTGATACCGATCTGCATTAGCGCATGCTGAATGAATTCCGCCTGTGTTTTTTGCGAGGATGAATTGCTGTCATAATATAAGCTCATGGCCAGCTGCTGCCCGGACTTGGTCCTGGCCTCGTCGCCGCTGCCTTTTTTCCATCCGGCTTGTTCCAAGATTAACTCGGCCGCTCCCGGATCATAGCCGCGTTCCTTCAATTCGACATCCGCATAGTTCACGTTGGACGAGAACAGCCTGTTCGCCTCGGCTTCGGTTCCTTCGAATATGTCCTTGCTGATCGTTTCGCGATCGATTGCATACCAGATTGCCTCACGCACCGCGGTTTCGCTTACCGGGCTGTCCGATTTGCTGCTGTTGGCGACTATCATTTTCGTATTCATGGCTTCGCTGCGAACAAGCTGATAGGTTCCGGCGTCAACCAGTTGATTCATCGCTTGCACGTCGATGCTGTCTGCCCCCCGATCATCGGTGAATACGAAGTTCACCTCTCCTTTCTGCATGGCCAGAAACGTCGTCTCGCCGGCAGGCAGCACCTTGGCCGTAATTTTCTTGATTTTCGGCGCACCGTTCCAGTATTCTTCATTGGCGGTAAAGACGGCGTACTCATCGATTTTATGCTCCGTGAACTTGTAAGGACCTGTACCGTTATGGCCGTTAACGCCATCCTTCGTTTCCCCTTGCATGAAGTCCTTTGGCGATAGGAATACATACGGCCGCGTCATGGACAATTCGACCAGCGTTGGGTAATAAGCTTCGCTTAAGATCAATTGGACAGTGTATTCATCCACGACCTTCACGTTTTTGATTTTGCTTGACAGCTTAATCCAGGCATGTTTTTCGGCATTACGCTGCACGGCGTCGATGTTCAATTTGACGGCTTCGGCATTAAACGGTTCTCCATCATGGAACTTCACGTCCTTTCTTAAATGAAAGGTATAGGTCCGGCCGTCTTCGGAAAGGTCCCAAGATTCCGCAAGCAGCGGCTTGATGCCCTCCTTCGTGTTCTCCACCAGCGACTCGTATACCATGCCCTGAGCCGGCATGGACCCCGTGTACAAATGCGGGTTCATATCATGAATATCTTTTGCTGTCGCATAGATTAATTCATCCAGGACAGCCGATGCGGATTTGTTTTCCTGATACGTCTCTCCGCAGCCTGCCAAAAGCGCGAATGTGCATAAAAACATCCATATGATTACGGTTTTTCTTTTCACGGTTTTCCTCCTGCTACCCACTTGATTATGTTAACGTTCATGTATTGGTTAGGTCCTTGCATATCATGGCCAGTTCTTCTCCGAAACTCTGAACCGCGAAGGCGCCGGACAACGACCGGTCCTTATGAGCAAGTGCCACGCTGACGATTTTGCCTTCATATGCTGAAATGAACCGATCGATGGTTGGACATTCCACCTTTAAGAAGCCGGCGATGCCTTGTATGATCTTGATCCGATAATAGTCCTCCTTCGGCATTCTCGGGATATCCAGGCAGCCTTCCAGATTGATAAACAAACTCCGGATCGGCACCGCCGAGAAATCGAAGTACTTTCCCTCAGGATCCGGCTGAGAGAAGGGATCGATCAACAATGAGGCGTAACGGATATACAATAAATACTCTTGATGAATGCTTTCCAGGTGCTCGAAGCAATCGATATCCTGTCGTGATAAACTCTCATTTCTCACCGGATAGTTATCATCCGTCATAAACTTCAGCAAATTGATGCGTCCCATCCCTAATCGGTCTAAGATGCTCATCATTTCCTTCCACTGGGATAGCATATCGCGGATCAGATCTTGCGTAATGGGGCCTTCAGGGAAAAGCTTATAGACATACTTGCGAGAACCCGATTCGTCAAAAATGGCGTTTAATGAGAAGTCATTCATGAACAAAGCGGGATGAACATATAACGAAATATTTCGCGCTTCAGCCTCCAAGGGCGTCCTCATGAATTCCACTTCAATGTCCGATTGCTTATACAGACCGCACAGCCTGTCGACAAGATCTGAACGGCCACGTGTCGAGCCGATATAGACTTTTTTCTTGACCCCCGTCGTTATGACCTGATTGGAAACCCGGTCATCCACCCATCTGGTGTCCCCGATATATGTAGAAAAACTTATGACTTCCGCACCCGGATTCAATTGCCCGATATAACCGGTTACCAATCTGTTGGAACCGAACGTCGGGGAAATCAGCACCAAGCTGTTTACTTTTCGCAGAACGTCTTGGTCGATCTGTCGCATGACTTCCAAATAGGCGTCGGTGGTCACTGCCAAAATCAGGGTATCCCACTGGCCTTCGATCGTCTCAATGCCACGGAATACGCCATCCAAGCGGCACTCGCCTTCCAAGGCATGATGTTTTTCATTTTGGATGCTTACGCGAACCCTTTGACCGCTGGCCGCAAGCGATTCAAAGAAATCCGCGGAACGGACCGATTCCCGACCCGCAATGCCCAAATGACAACGGTACCCTTTCTTAAGGATCACTGCCAGCTGCAAGGCGGCTGGACCCGTTCCCAATATCAGGACTCGCTTCATATCTCTCATAAGAACACCTCACTTCGATTATCCATGTGTTATGGTGCCTTTTTGTACAACGCGATGTCGAATATATCGTTTTGGCGCAATACCGTATCAACTAGTTTCCATTTGTCGTCATCCGTTTCTTTCATGGGGTAATTGAATAAAGACTTCAAACGGTTTCCGTGCCTCATGGCCACAACGACCTTTTCGTTCGTTAATGGATGTAACCGCTCCAACAGGTCGTACTTTTCAGCAACCGTTGAACTGAAAATGATGTGGGTGACCTCTTGTATGTAATCAAGATTTTCTACTGGTGTATTTATCAGCCGGATCTTCAGCTCCGGGCCCAATGCCTCGATAACCTTGACCCCGAGCCCAATGGCCTCATCGTCAATGTCGATGCCGATCACCTCGGCTCCCGTTCGCTTGGCAATCAATAGAGCCGTCATCGGAAATGCGCCGGAGCCAACCAGCAGTACGATCGACTTCGAAGTCACTTGGAAGCTTCCGAACTCTTTCTCGATGCATTCTTCGATATTCCTGAAATAATCGGTGATCCCCGTGTCTCCCTTGATCAATTTCAATGCGCGATATTTCTCCAGGGTCGCTACGCAGCGTGCCGAATACGCTCTCAATTCCTCCGCAAGCCCGTTTAAACCTCCAGTTCCTTGCCGCTCCAGCTCATCCCAAATATTGGAGTTGGACTGGTCGGTGATAAATGCTGAATAATCATCGACCAGACGTTCCAGCTCCGTTCGGTGACGGGAAATATCATCGAAGCGGTCTGCGTAGTACTTAAACCTTGTTAAATATTCAGCCAAGGATTGATCAAACATGGTTAGTTTCACGATTTCCCACCCCCGCGATATGGTCTTCATCCAGATCAATGAATGCGATGCCTTGAGCTGCAATCCCAACGGACCCTTCGATTTCCAGATGCGTCAACCGGTTTTGATCAAATAGGGCCTTTACATGAATCGTCCCGCCGGGCTGTTTGATGGAAGCCTCGACACCCCTCTTATGCTTCCAAGCTAAGTAGGCGCCTACGGAAGCGGTGCCAGATCCGCAACCTCTTTCCCACACCGCGCTATTAAGCTCCGGTACATAAATGAGCGGAGTCAGTTCCCTAATGCGGGAGTTGTATAACAGGATTCCAACCATTCTTGCATCGAGAAAGGGTCCGATGTGCTTGGCCATGGCCAACATGCTGCTGTTCATTTGCGCATCGAAGCACTCCACTTCAATCACAAAATGAACAAAGTCTTTGTATCGAACAACAACCGCATCAACAAGGGAGCACCCGTCTTGAAGGATCGTTTGATCAATTCTCACCGGAAGCGGCATGTTGACCCTGCAGCGATAATCCTCCTTGTTTTTTGTTATATGGCATGACACTAACCGCTCCGCCCCTGAAACCTCTAGTCGAAACTCAGTTGTTAGATGTCGTTTTATCCCCTGGACCTCAGCCAGGTATGCCGCTAGGGCCATGCAAGCATTCCCGCAAAATTCACCTCCTGCCATCCGCAGAAACGCATCCGCATCATCTTTCATGGATTGTTCGATAAAACCAACCTGCTCAGCATAAACATTGTCGTAAGACATGATTTTAGCAGCGACGCGTTTATGTTCATCGGGCGGAAGCTTGGTGTTAATGAGAATCGTCATGTTCTGCGTGGGATTGCATTTCACAAAATCGATCTTCTGCTTCATCACGGGCTCCCTCTGTTCCAATGGATTGCCAGTTGGATTGATGTTCTCTAATCGTAATTGTTACGATTAAGAATGATGAGAATATAGCATGGCTTTTCGAAATAGTCAACATTTTAGCAAGAAAAAAACTCTTTCGACGTCATCATCGGAAGAGTTATTTATGCGTATATTGGCTATCTTGCTTGGAGTAGAAGCGCAAGTCTTCATGATCGTTAATGGTGGCTAATGCCACATCTTGAATATTCTTATGAACGGGCGTTACTTTTGATTTGAGCCAATCAAGATCCTTACCGATTTCGTGAAGGAGCAGCATATCGATTTTTCCATCCACGATAATCGGCCTTGAGATCGTAAATGGTTGGGTCCTAATGTTCATATCAGCCGGAGTAACCGGTTGGTATGGGGTGTCCACGAATACGGAAACGGTTCCGCCCGGTTCCCACAAAGCCAGAGATACTTTCTGTATATCCTCTATTTTCTCTTTTCTAAGCTCGGAGAATAAATAATCGACAGAGATCCTTGCTTTAGACAGGTTATGGAATTGGATGAGACCATTTTTAACGAGCGTGATGGGTGGCGGATCTAGATATCGTTTGATGAACGGCCACTTCAGGCTCAACCATGTTGCCGCAACATACAGCACAATGATCACGATGGTGGTGATCATCGATCCTTCCAAGCCCAATCCCTCGTCTGAAAGCGGGTGAGCAATTATATTACCGAGAATGAGAGCGACAATGAAATCTAGAAATCTTAATTGGGAAATGGAGCGCTGCCCCATTACTTTCGTTACTAAAAGTAAAAAAACAAAGCTAACGATGCCTCTTAAGATCCATTGGACGGAAGTCAGCGTTTCTTGGCTTTCAAAAAAATCCAATACCTTCAGCCCTTTCCCACAAAATCTGACATATTCAGTAAGTTCCCCTTATGCTGCAATCTCTATACAAGATCGAGTATATAAGGGAGATCATCAATCAAATAAAAAAAGAAGAAATACATCAGCGTATTTCTTCTTCCTTGCAAAATAAAATTAAAGAATTAGGAGAGTTTCAGTTATCCTATTGCTTATTTTCTTTGGAATACAAGGTTTCTTCAGCAACCTGTGCCAGTTCCTCAGCCTTGATGCTAATCTCATGAATCGTTGCCGAGAACTCCTGAATCGTCCTTGACTGGGTATCGGTCAGCGTGTGGATATCGGCAAAAGCATGATTTAGCCGCTGTAGAAAATCCTGTATATGCTTGGTGATGCCATTAATCTGGTCCACGTTCTCTTTGGAGCTTGTCGCCAGCTTCCGAATCTCATCGGCAACGACCGAGAAACCCCTACCAACTTCCCCAGCCCTTGCCGCTTCGATAGAAGCATTAAGGCCTAACATGCTGCTCTGATCCGAAATTTCCTTCACGACGGTGGAAATCTTGCCGATCTGCTGCGCACTGGAGCTAACCTCCGACATTTGACCGGTTACGTCCGACACCCGATCGGTAAGTCGGGCGATGGATTGGCTAATATCTTCAATGGATGCGGTGGTCTGCTCGACAATCGCGGAAAAGCTCTCGGCCATCTCAAACAGCATATTCGCTTTTTCGAGGCTTGTACCCATGCCTACGCCGCCGATTACCCTGCCAAATTCGTCATGCAGCGGGATCGCCCGTGCAGCAAGCGGAAATCCAAACAGCTCTTTCGGAACGACTGCCGATAAAGCTTTATTATTGCGGATGGCATCGGTTACGATATCCCCCTCCACGAGCGGGTCCCCAGGCTTGACATTCAGCGAAAAGGTTCTTCCCGGAATGTTGATGATGAGCTTCTCCGTGTCGTATATGCCAATCGTGATGTCATCATTCGTAAGACTTTTCAGAAGTGGAGCTACCTTGACAAAGGCCCCTATCATCTCATGCTGTGTTTGTTCTTCAGTTACATTGCTCATGCTATCTCCCCCAACCCTTCATACGGGTGCTATTGTCTGCCATACCGTGTCATCAAGCTTATTGGCGTATCATTGGGAACTGCATCTTCCCTTCTGATCACTATATTTATCGTCCGAATGCAGCGAATCGTTGAGCAGGATGATGGGCTGGAACAATAAAAATCCCTTCCTCATTAGGTGAGGAAGGGACGTTGTCGAAAGGTTATACCGCTTGGCGCAGCCGCTCAAACAATATGTTGTTTTCCAGATGGATATGCTCGAAAGTGTCCTTTTCAAGCATGGCTAACCGTTGAAAGACAAGCCGATACGTACCGCAGGCATCAGCCGGAAGCTCGAAATCGGATGTTACATCCCGCAGCTCCTGCAGCAAGCTGCCGGCATGAGCATGTTCATGTTCCAGTTCGGATACGTGCGGCTTAAGCTCTGCTGCCGCTTGGTGGCTAGGGTCCGCCACAAATTTCAAGATGAGCGGAAATACATGCTCGTCCTCGTCCTTCGTATGCTCTAACAGCTCCTTTTTCAATTCCGAGAAGAGCTCTTGCACGCGAAGCAGCTCGGGATGATGCTCTCCATGCACACGGGCCAATTTCGTGACATAGGGCGTTAATGCCGGTAATTCATCACGGAGGAAGGCATGATGTTTTTGTTGGATGTGATCAATCAGTTCGGATTCCTTCAATGAAGCGGGACGGCTTTCCTGGTAATCGGCAAACTTGCTCTCTACGGACCAAACCTGCTCCAGAACGGCGGCTGGATCCAAAAGACGCTGCTTGGCTGCCTCTTCCAAAGGCACCTGGCCGCCACAACAAAAATCGATGCGGAGGGATCGAAATAAATCCGCGGTTTGCGGGATGGATGTCACAATATCGGATACCTGGCTCTGAAGCGTGAATGAACTCATATTCAAACCTCCCTAGACTAAATACGTGCTTGTGAACTTTTTCACTCTTACAACTCAAGTATATGAAACTCCCATCCCCGCATATGTGATTGCAGTCATACTGAAATGTAACACTATGTGAACGATAGTATCGAAAGGACAACGGGACCCAGGACAACAACAATCATGGATGAAATCATCCCTGTTTTGTTCTCAAAGCTGCCCAGTTTCTTCGTCATCGTTCACATTACTCGGCTCTCGGACCATTGCCTGTTTTCGCCGATATATTTACATTGGAAAATGTGGAAGTATTGTATTTCCACGTCTCATTGTTAACTTTAGCCGCATCCGCCACAAGCCCGACATAGACTTGCTTCGGCAAATCGATTCGGACGTTTCCAACCGTGGTCCAGCTGGTTCCATCTTGAGAAATGAACGATGTGAATTGATTATCCTTGCGGACAAGCTTGATCCAATATGGCAGCTGAAATTCCTGCTCCGGCTGAATCCTCGCAACCTCGCCGCCCTCCTCGGCTCGACTAAGGGTTACGCCTCTTTTCCCCGTTCGAATATAAGGGACGACAAGGGAAACGAACGGGGCATCCTCTTTCAGGCTCTCGCGGAACATGATCCCGGCTTCCGCTTCCTCATTTGTGGGAGTGATGCTTTCAATCCGGGCAACGATTTCAGCATCTCCCTTTACCTTCTGATATGCAAAATGAAAGACGTCCTTCGTGCCGCCGATATCACCCGCGGACTTGACGGTCACTTCGCCCGGCGCGCCGCCGAGCTGCGTGTGTCCCGGAATTCCCGGACTGCCGACATCGGCCGATTTCCAAGGCCTGATGCTCCCTTTAGTGTTCGCATGAACGACCACGCTCGTTGAGAATGCCATCGTGCCTGTATCGTCGATCGCTTTTGCGGCCCAGTAATGGGTGCCATCCGCAACGTCCGTCCACTGATAGCGGAACGGCATGCTTTCGTCCTCTCCAACCTTCTCTCCGTTCCGGTAAAACTCCACCTTGGTTACGCTGCCGTCTTCATCGGAAACGGACGCTTCAATCGTGACGTTCGAGCCGGCTTTTACCACCGTGTTGTTTGCCGGGGCGGTAATGACGGCTGAGGGATTGGCCGATCCGTTTCCTGGTATGGAATTCAGATACAGCTCCAGATTCGTAAATCCTTCGTTATTGGTCATATTGCGGTCGCTCGGATCTAACGGGTCCAGCCCGTGGGCGATCTCCCAATCATTCGGCATTCCATCATGATCGTCATCTTCTATTGTGGAAACAACCGGCTCCACGAGCGGATATCCGCCCACCTCATTCTGGGAGTTAATATGCATGCCGGTTCGGTGGATCACATCCTGGATGATTCGGGCATCGATTGCATCCCGCTTCGGCAGGGTGGCTCCGGCGCTTTGCATGACCGCTTCATAAGCCTCTTCGGCGGATTCGGTCGGCAATGGATTGGCAAAGGAAGCGGGAGTTTCGAGCTTCACGTAATTCGGATATGGATGAACACCGGACCAGTTATCCTGCGTATATTCCGGATACCCGTCCATGACGTTGCCGTCGATAAAGTAACTTCCGGTGCTCTCCGCATTCATAAACCGAACGACTTCCGTTTCCGGGCCGGGCTTGTAATAATTGTTGATGATATTGGTAACTGCGCCTTTGCCTCCGTACGAAGCAAAGAAACCCCAGTTGTATACCACGTTATTTCGGAAATCATGGGAGTTGCCGGCCGTGCTGTCAAACGCCGGGTTACGGCTGGAATTATGAGCGATCAAGTTATGATGGAAGCTGGTGTTCTTTCCGCCCCATATCCCGCCGTACCCGTGTCTGCCTTTGACGTGTCTGCTAATATGCATGGCGTCGGCGATGATCGACCACTGCACGGTGACATTTTCGTTGCCGTAAGGGCTGAGCACTTCGTCAACGGACCAGCTGAACGAGGAGTGGTCAATGATAATGTCTTTCTTGTACCGTCCGCCAAAAGAGTCTGCTTCCGTTTCATTCATATCGCCCAGCCGGAAGCGCATGTAACGGATGATCAGGTTGTTTCCATCGAAGGACGTTGGATACCCGATAACCGTAATCCCATCGCCCGGCGCCGTTTGACCGGCAATCGTCAGGTTGTCTCCGAGAATCTTCAGTGGGGATTTCAGCTGAATCACGCCGCCGACTTTAAATACGACGGTCCGGTTCCCGGCGCTGACCGCGTCACGAAGCGACCCCGCTCCCGAGTCGGCAAGCGTCGTTACCTCGTACACTTCGCCGCCCCGGCCGCCGGTCGTATATTTCCCACCGCCTTCGGCCCCCGGAAACGCAGGCGTTTGCGGGGAATTTGCCGGGGCTGGGGATTCAGGATTTTCCTCAGCGTAAGCACCTCCGCCGGATAAACCGGTAAACAGCATCGTGAAGACAAGCATTTGCTTCAACCATTTCGCTGCTTTCATTTGCGTACCTCCCTTATCATTTTGAGATTCTGACAACGGTTATAATTCGATCACCTCCTTTCTAAGCCATATTTAATCCGAAAGCTACTTGATCACGACCTCCCCCGGTTCCACTTCAGGAGAGATCTCGATCCCCCTAGCCTTATCGGCCTTCAGCCCCGAGCATTCGATTTGGCTGGACCGTTCCCCGGTCACCACCAACAGGCGGTCGTCCTGCGAACCGCCTTCTCCGCTGACATTCGCCACTTGAACATTTCGGCTTTGGTGAAAAAGAAGCAGCGGATTATCCTGAGTGCGAAGGACCAAGTCCTGAATGCTCAGGTTTTGTCCATTTCGGCATACAATGCCTTCCCGACTTGTGATGGCGGACCGCTTCACCGTCAAGTTCTCCACCGGCATCTCCGGCAGGCCGTTGATGAGGAGCGCAGTATGCGCGCCGCTGCACACGATATCCTGAATGACAATGTTCCGGAACACGGGGGTTTCCTCGGTAACGGGCAGCATTACTTCCTCTTGGTATTCGCCGGAGCCGGCTCTCCCTTCGTAATATAAATTGAAGGAGATGGCATCCCCGTCGATATCCCGCATCCGAATCCGTTCAATCAAGATGTTCTCGACCACGCCGCCGCGCCCGCGGCAGCTTTTAAAGCGAATGCCGATATCGGTGCCGATAAAAGTGCAATCGGATACGTATACATCCTTGATGCCTCCGGACATTTCACTGCCGACCACGATGCCGCCGTGGCCGTGATAAACGGTGCAATTCCGGATACTAATCCGCTCGCTCGGCTTTCCCAGCAGGCGCCCGGCTTCATTTTTGCCGGACTTCAGGCAGATCGCGTCGTCTCCTACATCAAACGAGCTGTTTTCAACGGTTACGTATTTGCACGAATCAATGTCCAGACCGTCCCCGTTCTGGGCATACCACGGATTGCGGACCGTAATGTTTTGAATGGTGATCTGCTCCGATGCCCAAGGATGCAGGCACCAGGCTGCGGAGTTTTGAAAGGTGGGACCGCTGAGCAGGATCCGCTTACAGTTTCTCAAGCTGAGCAGATTGGGTCTCAAGTAGTCTCTGACGGGCTCATAATCCTGTGGTTCCTCGCTGCCTGTCTGTTCAATACGGTCCAGGGTCTCCTGACCGTCCCGAGCAGCGGGCGTTGGCCACCACAATCCCTGGTCATCCACGACGCCGCCGGATTGTATTAAGCGCTCCCACTGGCTTTCCGTCAGCTTCCCTCTCTTAACAGGCCTCCAGGCTTCGCCGCTTCCGTCAAAAATCCCGCCCCCGGTGATCGCGACATCCTCCAGCCCTTCGCCATCGAGCGGAGACTGGCAGCGAAACATCTGCCGGCCCTCATACGTGGACATCAGGATCGGATAATCTTCGAAAAACTTGCTGAACATGACGAGGGCACCGGCTGAGGCATGAAGCTCAATCCGGCTCTGCAGCTTGATCGGACCGGTGAGCCATATCCCCGGAGGGATGACCAGCGTGCCTCCTCCTGCCTTTGCGCAGGCTTCAATCGCTTGATGAAATGCTTGAGTATTGTCATAAACACCGTCTCCAACCGCGCCATAGTCTGTAATCGTTACCGTATGTTCCGGGATCACGGGCAAATCAGGGCATATCGCTTCTTCGGTTATCATGATCATGGTACCTCCGTTATTGTAAGATTTCATTTTCGATTTGTATCGGCTGGACGAAATACCTTCCGCCGGTTTCGGTAGCCATTTCGATGACATGGCCATGACGTTCCATCGGCACCTCCCTTCCATCCGAGGTCGTGACCCGTACGGACCGCTTCGCATGGAGACGAAGCTTCCGACCGCTTACCGAAGTGATCACCGCTTCCGCAAGGCTCCCGTCTCTCCAATCGATATCCACCTGGAAGCCTCCCCTGGCGCGAAGTCCCTGTACGCCCCCTTGCGGCCAGGCTTCTGGCAGCGCCGGCAGAAGACGGATGTGATCCAGGTGACTCTGGATCAGCATTTCGGCAATTCCCGCGGCAGCCCCGAAGTTGCCGTCGATTTGGAACGGCGGGTGATTGTCGAACAGATTGGGGAGCGTCGATTGCCTCAGCAATTCTTTAAGATGAACATAGGCCTGTTCGCCGTCCAGCAGCCGCGCCCAGAAGTTGATGATCCAGGCCCGGCTCCAGCCGGTATGTCCCCCGCCGTGGGCGAGACGCCGCCGAAGCGTAACCCGGGCCGCTTCCGCCAAGTCCGGCGTCGAGTCCGGACTGATCGTCGTTCCGGGATGAAGACCGAACAGATGGGAGATGTGCCGGTGCCCGGGGTCGGCCTCCTCGTAATCCTCCAGCCATTCCTGCAGCTGCCCGTGCCTTCCTACCTTCATCTCCGGCAAACGATCCTTGATGGCCGCCCATTCTTGGCGAGCACTTTCGTCGATGTCCAGCTCCAGGCTTGCCTGGATGCAGGCACTGTACAGCTCCGATATGATTTGCGTGTCCATGGACGGTCCGTAACAGAGCGTTCCGGATTCGCCATTCCGCAGCAAATAACGGTTCTCCGGCGAAACGGATGGATTCGTCACGAGGTATCCTTCAGGACTTTCCACCAGAAAGTCGGTGAAGAAGAGTGCCGCTTCCTTCATGGTCTCATAGGCTCTTTTCAAGAAATCCGGATTCGGATTGAATTTGTAATGCTCCCAGAGATGAAGGGTCAGCCATGCGGCGCCCATCACCCATTGGGTGGCCGGAGGATAAATGTCCTGGGGCGCGGTGTCGGCCCAAATATCGGTGTTATGATGGGCGACGAATCCGCGGCAGCCGTACATTGTTCGTGCCGTTACGCGCCCGTTGTCCCTCATACGTTCAATTAATTCAAACAGCGGTTCATGGCATTCGGACAGATTGCAGCTTTCCGCCGGCCAGTAATTCATCTGGGTGTTGATATTGATCGTAAATTTGCTGTCCCAGGGTGGAGCCATGGAATCGTTCCAGATGCCCTGGAGATTGGCCGGGAGCGATCCAGGGCGGCTGCAGGCAATAAGCAGATATCTTCCGAAGTGAAAATACAGCGTGTACAGGCCTGCGTCGTCCTCTCCCGCCCGCACACGCTCAAGCCGCTTAGGCACCGGCAGCAAATGGCGCTCCTGATCTGCAGGAGCTCCCAGGTCCAGCTTTACCCGCTCAAACAACGGCTGATAATCCGCAATATGACGCTTCTTCAAAGCGGCATAGCCCTGGTTCGCTGCATGTTCCAGCAGCTCAGCACAGCGCAATTTCGGATCGTCTACGCGAAAGGTGCTGGCCGCGGCAAGGATAATGACGACTTCGTCGGCCTGATCCACCAGCAAATGCTCGCCGACAACGCGTACGGTTCCGCCTGCAGTTATGGCTTTTGCAGCGGCACTGTAGGTAAGCCCGTCCTTCCCACCGCAATCATTCGTCATGACCACCGTGTCCGTGCCATGCCGATGGACTGCATCCATGTGCTTCCCTTTCTGCCGCTCAAATCGCGCTGTCAAGGTCAGAACACCCGGTCGATCGGCTTCCAGCCGGATGACCATCACCTGGTCCGGATAACTGCAAAACACTTCCCGGGTAAAGGTAACGCCTCCGTATTGGTATGACGTTACGGCGATCGACTTTTCAAGATCCAGCTCCCTGCGATAGTGGGACAACTCGCCTTGCGGATGATCGACCTGAATGCAGAAATCGCCCGCCGTCAAATATGGCCTCTGGCTGCGCGGCGTCCCGGAAAAAGCCGTCTCCGACAGCCGGTGGGCTTCCTTCAGCCGCCCTTCGAACAACAGCTTGCGGATGAGCGGAAGATGTCGGAGCGCATCCGGATTGTTGCGGTCCCTCGGACCTCCGTACCATACCGAATCCTCGTTGAATTGGATTTTTTCCTGCTGGGCGCATCCGAATACCATGCCGCCAAGACGTCCGTTCCCAATCGGTAAAGCCTCGTTCCAGTTCTGGGCCGGCTGATCGAACCATATCAAGGTTTCTGAAGTTAATGGCATTCTGTCCTCCTAAGCTTCTTATGCTAAGAATTTGTAAGCGTTTTAAAAAAAGTTGGTGATTGCGGCCAAAATCCTTGAAGATCGGCTGCAGGCATGATATATAATTTTCTACGATCACTATCGATGGTAATCCAACCATGCGTATAAAGGAGATTGAGAGGAATGATTGACCGGCTGCAGCCTAAATACCACATCGGAGATCATGATTTCTCCATCCAATACATGTCGCGAAACGGTTCCAGCAGCATGCCGCGCCCCCATGAGCATCCCTACTTCGAGTTGTACTACTTGCTCAACGGGGAGCGAGTTTACTTCATGGACGATAACGTGTTCACCGTCAAAAAAGGGGATCTGATGATCGTGAACCCGCATGATCTGCACTCGACGGCAAGCTCCGAGAAGCTGCTCTTCGAGCGGGTGCTGATCGGCTTCTCCAGAACCTTCATCGAACAGGGGGACGCCGGCGTCGCCAATTTGCTCGATCATGGGACGTCCAGGCTCATTCGTATTCCGCTTAAGCATCAGCCGGAAATCGAGCGGCTGCTGCATTCCATGCTCGCAGAATGCCAAACGGAGCAGACTCACTACAGCTCATTGGTTCGCTCGCTGATGAACGAGTTGCTTATCCGCCTCCACCGGATTGAGACTACGCTGCAATCCCAAACCCATGAATACGAGCATCCGATGCATCAAAAAATTTCGGAAATTGCCCAATATATCAAATCGAATTTCCATGAGAAGCTCACGCTGGAACAGGTCGCCAAGCAGTTTTACATCAGTCCCTCCTATCTCAGCAGGGTATTCACCAGGCTGACAGGCTTTCACTTTCGTGAATACGTGCAGGTGGTACGAATCCGCGAAGCCCAAAAAATGCTCGTGAGCAGCCGGGACTCCGTGCAAATCATCTCCGAGCTGGCCGGATTTGAACATATTGCCCACTTCAATAAAACCTTCAAAAAAATAGCGGGCACGACGCCTCTCCAGTATCGCAAGCGTCACGGATAGAATCGGGGCTGTTCCAAAGTAGTCACCCGTCTTGGGACAGCCCCGCCTTTACTACATCTCTCCTCTTCCGACCCTAAACCATTCGACATCCACATACCCTCTGTCTGGATGATCCTCCTTACAAACCGCGAACAATCCAACCTTGGCTCCGACCCAGTGACCTTTTTCCGCTACGAAATCCTTTTTCCCGCACGGCATGTAACGACCGTCAGCAGCAGCGTAATCGAAGCGGCATATCGCACCAGGATGAACCGTGACCCGAATCGTTACCTTCCCATCATTCCATCCGCCGGACCATACGATATTCTCCTCCTTGTCATTCCCTGCGGCTTGAATAATCTCCATCCCGGATCCGTCCGTTTTCATCCGAACGCCGACATAGGCGAAGGTTCGTCCGAATATGATCAGACCCGCCCGTTCACCGGGCTTGAGTGACGTTCCATCCAGTTTGGCTTCCGCATGAAATACTTCAGCCGGAAATTTCTGCAGCAGCAAGTGAGGGGCATCGTAGATCGTTTGCGATGGCCGGTGCTCCGGCACGGGAAAGGAGAATAATCGCAAATGGCTGTCCTTCTCGAATGCGTACCAATCCGGATTCGGATTGGCCTGCCATTGCCACTGAAGGCCAAGCGTTGCGCCTTCGAATTCGTCCGAATCGTCCGGGGCTTGAATCATATGCTCCCCAAGGACACTTGGCTTCGGATAACGCAGAACCGGTTCGCCGATCCCGTCTCCATTCGTGTCGATCCCGATCTGCGGCCAATCATCCACCCAGCGCATGGGCTGCAGATGTGTTATTCGTCCGTAAGCCCCCTTGTCTTGAAAATGCATAAACCACGATTCGCCCGATGCCAGCTCCACCCAGCCGCCTTGATGCGGACCGTTAACCGGGCCATCGCCTTGATGCAGCACGATTTTGTCCTCATAAGGGCCAAAGACCGAGGTAGACCGAAGCACGGTCTGCCAACCCGTTGATACTCCTC
This sequence comes from Bacillus sp. FSL K6-6540, assembly GCF_038007545.1. Lineage (NCBI taxonomy): Bacteria > Bacillati > Bacillota > Bacilli > Caryophanales > Bacillaceae > Bacillus > Bacillus sp. FSL K6-6540. Next base: position 3,301,257 of record NZ_JBBOXH010000001.1, on the reverse strand, counting down.
CGGCAGGAGCAAAGATATAATAATAGCCATTCCGTTTATACAGCTTCGGGCCCTCCATCGTCGGATGGCGCTCGGTCCCGTCGAAGACGATCTGACCTTCATCCAGCAGCTGTTTTCCATCCGGGGACATCCGGCACATTCGTAATAGATGCTTGATGCCGCATCTGCTTTTGGCAAACGCGTGAACCAGGTAAGCCTGGCCGTCATCGTCCCAGAACGGGCACGGGTCGATTAAGCCTTTTCCCTCTTGAACCAGATGGAGTGGCGTCCAGCTGCCTGCCGGGTCCTCTGCTGTGCTCATCAAGATGCCGACATCCGGATCTCCATAGAACACCCAGTACTTGCCGTCATGGAATCGAAGGGCCGGAGCCCAGACGCCGTTCCCATGCTGCGGGACGTCATAGCCCGGCAGATCCATCCGTGGCAGCACATGATTCATGATCTTCCAGTTAATTAAATCCTTCGAATGCAGAATCGGCAGTCCCGGCAGATGGCCAAAGCTGGAGGCTGTCATATAGAAATCTTCCCCTACCCGGATCACATCCGGATCCGAATAATCCGCATGAAGCACCGGATTCACGAACGTTCCGTCTCCCTGATCCGACAACCACGGTTTGTTCTGTAATGCTTGCATTGTTAACGATGAGTGCATCATATAGAACCTCCTACCCTTGAATCTTCTAACCGCTCCATTTCCAGACTTGCAAGGATGAAAGGCGCGACGCCGATCTGGGCGTCCGACACCACTTTCTCGCCGATGTAATATTCGTAAGAGCCGTTGCGGTCGTCGCTGAGCCCCGCTCCATGGCATATGGAATGTAGATGCACGCCGGTATCGTTAACCTCGACAAACCGCTGTACCAAACCTTCGTAAGCCCTTTCCGCAATGGATCTTGAAGACTGTTCCAGGTATTGAAGCCGCACTCCCTTGGCCAATGCATAAATAAACATCGAGGAGCCGGAGGTTTCGAGATAATTGCCTTCCCGGAAGCCTTGATCGAGCACCTGGAACCACAGCCCGCTCTCTTTTTCCTGATACCGTCCCAGCGCCCGGCTTAACCGTTCGAATATGCCCATGATCGTACCGCGCTTCGGATGATCCACCGGGAAATACTCGAGACTGTCCACCAGCGCCATTGCATACCAGCCTAAGGCCCTGCTCCAATAATGCGGGGAGCGGCCGCTTTCCGGATCGGCCCATACTTGTTCCTTCGCTTCATCCCATCCGTGATACAAGAGCCCCGTTGTGCGATCCCGGGTTCTTCGCTCCACCAGCAGAAGCTGATGGGCTACCTCGTCGAACCATTCAGGTCGGTTGTAGGTTTTCGCATATTGCGCCAGAAATGGCGAAGACATATAGAGCCCATCCAGCCACATCTGAAACGGGTAAACTTTCTTGTGCCAGAACCCGCCGTCCGTCGTCCTGGGCTGGCCGATCAGCTGGGCGGCAAGCGTATGTGAAGCCTTTTCATAACGGGAGTCATGAAATCTGGCGCTCAGAGCAAATAAATTTTTCCCCTGGTTGATCTGGTCCAGATTATACTCTTCGATGCGATATCCCCGAATGCCCCCATCCGCTTGAACAAACAGATCCATATGCCTTTTCATGAAATCAATATAAGCATCCTTGCTATAACAATCCCCTGTGCGGGCGATCGCCATGAGCATCATCCCGGGTACATACGCCCACCGACGTGCAATTTCAGAGTGAAGTCCCTCGCTGTCCGCTTGACTGAGAATGGTATCCGCCGTCAAGACGGACCATCTGCTCTCTTGTTTCAAAACCGCCTCACCTCAATATCCTTGGAAGTTCTAATCACTAACTAATTATAAAGAAACGTAAATCATAAAAATTCCGGATTTGATGCCGAATCTCCCGCATATTTTGCATTTTATGCTCTGTTTCCCAATCAGCTTTCGTTCAAGAAGACAAGCAGAATAAGCTGCCATTTTTATAAATTCGGCATAAAAGGCAAAGAATGAACCGATTTAAACATCGGAGGTGTTATTATTAGAGCCTGCAATTCGATAACATGGATGAAAAATCCATAGAAGGAGCGTGTTCATCGATGAAAATCACAGTAGATCCCAGCGGACAAGGCGACTTCGTGACGGTACAGTCCGCTGTTGACTCGATTCCCGAGCAGGCCGATTCCCTTGTGATCCTCGAAATCAAAAAGGGTGTGTATTGCGAGAAAATCACGATCCCTTCATCGAAGCCAGCTATTCGCATGATCGGCGAAGGAGCCGAAGAAACGATTCTTACCTATTCGGATAACGCCCACACCCTGGGGGAAGATGGTCAGCCCCTTGGCACCTTTCGCAGTGGAAGCTTGTATGTCTACGCCGACGATTTCAGCGCCGAACAATTGACCGTCCGCAACGATTCCGGACCTGGAACGGGCCAGGCTGTCGCCGCCTTTATCGATGCCGACCGGGTGTCCTTTCAGCATGTAAGGCTCGAAGGCGATCAAGATACGCTCTATGTATCCGGCGGACGTCATTACTTTGCCGAATGCTTTATCGAAGGAGATGTCGATTTTATATTTGGGCCGGCAGCGGCCGTATTCGACAGGTGCATGATCCGCTGCAAGCGGTCCGGCGGTTACCTGACCGCAGCCAATACGCCGAAGGAAGCGGAGTTCGGCTATGTCTTTCTGGACTGTACTATATCGGGAGCGCCTGGCGTTGAGAACGTATACCTCGGCCGGCCGTGGCGCGATTACGCCAATGTGGTGTTCATCCGATGCGAGATGGACGGCTCGGTTCATCCGCAAGGCTGGCATAACTGGAACCAGCCGGATCGCGAGCAGACATCCCGTTATGCCGAATTCGACAGCCGCGGCCCCGGAGCAGCCCCCTCCCTGCGGGTTTCGTGGTCTAGGGACCTTACCGAAGCCGAGGCTAAACCGTTTACGATTGAACAAGTGCTCAGTGGACAAGACGGTTGGTGTTCGCCTTACGCACCAGGTTCATCTAAGCTGAAGAAAGGTTGATGATGATGACTGCACTGGCACGAGTCCGTCCCGAGGAGGTGGGTATTCCTCCATCAGCCATCCTCCGCTTTATGGAGGATATGACGGAAAGAAATATGAACCTGCACAGCTTTATGCTGCTCCGGCATGGCAAAGTGGCTGCTGAAGGCCACTACTACCCTTTTCGAAAGAATGCAAGGCATCCGATATTCTCCGTCAGCAAAAGTCTGACTTCTGCAGCCATCGGTATCGCCATTGGAGAAGGGCTAATCTCCCTGGAGGACAAGGTCATTGCATTTTTTCCGGACAAGCAGCCGGAGGCCGTACACCCGTATACGGCCAGCATGACCATCCGGCATCTGCTGAGCATGCAATCCGTTCACCGGAAATCCACCAATAAAGAGGCCCGGGATATCGTATTCGAATATCTTCATACGCCTCCAAGCCATCCCCCGGGTACCGTCTTTGCTTACGATACGACGGGTACGCATACGCTGTGTGCCATCCTCCAACGAGTCACGGGAACCACCGTGCACGAATATCTCGAAACACGCTTGTTCCAGCCCCTCGGGATGCAGGATATCGAATGGGAGACCTGTCCGCTCGGCATTAACCAGGGCGGCAGCGGAGCTTATTGCACGCCCGAGGATATGGCAAGGTTCGGCCAGCTTTATCTGCAGGACGGAGTCTGGAACGGGATCCGGATTCTGCCGGAGGGCTGGGTAGAACAAAGCACATCCAAGGCGGTCGATAACTCCAGTGCCGGAATTCTTTTGGAAGGTCGAAGCGGGTACGGATACCAGTTCTGGCGGGCCAGGCGTCAAGCCTACTGCGCTTTCGGCGCGGGTGGACAATTCATCCTCGTCATGCCGGAACAAGATGCCGTTTTCGTCTCGACGGCCAACACCATGCTGAACCGGGATGAGCACCAAGGGATCCTGGATAGCGTTTGGACGCATCTGGTTCCTTCAATGAGTGCGTTCTGCCCCCTTGATGATGCCGATTATCAACGGATGCAGCAGCGTCTGAGCGCTTTGAAACTCCATCTGCCGAAGGGAAGCTCCTCCTCCACAGCGGCCACGGAGGTCTCTGGGCAGCAATACCGCCTCTCAGCAAATGAGCCGGGTTGGATGTATTGTCGCTTTATGTTCAGTGAGCAACAATGCGAGCTCATTTTCGTACATGAAACCGGTCATGCCAGGGTTTTATGCTCCATGAACGATTGGCATATCGGTCCTGATCCTTTTTATGGCCTTCCCTCCGCCTGTGGTGCCGTATGGGCAGACTCGTCGACTTGCTTGATCCACATTCAACTGCTGGAGGTGCAGCAGATGTTTATCCTGACCTGCCGTTTCGACCGCGATGGTCTTGTGCTGCAAATCAAGCCGGCAGGGGCGCTCAGCACGAATCATTTGGACCTCGTGCTCATCGGAACGAAAATCGATGCTCCATGAACCGAGAGACAAAGCAGCCAAGTACGTAAAAGGTACTTCCTTTTCCTTGCCGCTTTGTCTCTCGTTATCATTATTAATGACCGCTATTCTTGATTCTCGTAGGACTCTTTATATTCCGCAGCCATTTGATCGCCGCCGCTCTTTCTCCATCTCTCCACTTCGGCCTTCCAGCCGGCCTCGTCAATCTGTCCCATAATAAACTTGGTTTGCGCATCGGTGATGATCTGCTCCAGCTCGCCGCCGCGTTCATTATACGTAGTGGATTTCAAGGTAAGCGCCGGATTCGGCACAATATAGTTCTCGTTCTCGTACACGATTTGTTTATTTTTGTTGAACAGCTCCGTTCCTTTCGGTTTCTTCTCCATGTTGTACAAATCTCCCCGTTGCGGAAACGTATCGCGATAAGGCTTGACCTCTTGAGCGTCCTTATCCGCATCGATCGTTACGGTATAATCGCCTTCGACTTCGTAATGAACGCCTTCGATACCTTTATTAATGACATTAACCATCTCCGGATCCAGGAGCTTGTCAACGAAGGTCAGCACTTTAGCCAGCTCCTCTTCAGACTTGACCGTCGATTTCGGGATCGCCAGAAAGCCGGTATTACCGCTTTCCCCCGGAACCCGAACGCCTTCAGGTCCTTGCAGCGCCGATACGTCGACAACCGCTTCCGGAACGACCTTCTCCAGCTTGGTTTGCAGCGATTGGCCGTTACCGCCGGAGATCCGGATATTCGCGCGGCCCGATTCATACACCTTATTGAGCTCGGAGGAATCCACCACGGCGAAATCCTGGTTGATCAGCTTCTCTTCATACAATCTTCGGAACAGGTTCATAACCTCGAAGAACTGCTCGGATTCGAACTCCGGATAGAAATTGCCCTGCTCGTCGATGCCCCATTTATTAGGTGCGCCTTGGGAAACGGCAAGCCGGGTCAATGTTGATGCGGTACCCTGGTTATAGCCTTTGTCCAGCATCATTCCGTAGGTGTCCCTTTTACCGTTGCCATCGGGGTCCTCTTCCGTGCTGTACCGGATAATTTCATACCAATCATCCAGGGTCACCGGCTCCTTCAAGCCGGCTGCATCGAGCCAGTCCTTGCGGTAGCTGACGATCGCCCGGCCCATGTCCCGGAAAAGAGGGATGCCGTATACTTTGCCGTTCACGCTGATATTATCGTAATAGGCTTGCGGCTGTGCGGCCAAATTCGGGTGATTTTTCAAATGGGTTGTGATATCCCAGAACAGATCGGCTTCGAGCGAGCTGATGGTTGTTGGCGTATAGTTCAGCTTGATCAGCTTCGGAAGCTCATTGGAAGCGACCATGACGTTAACCTTCTCGTCGTATGCGGAGTAAGGTATCCACTGAATCCGCAGATCCGTGTTCGTGTATTCGCGTATTTTTTCCTCCATCGGATTGTTCGGGTCAGGTATTTCTCCCACCTGGTTCACCACCAGAGTGAGCGGATAAGGCCCGTCGCCATTGACCCCGCTCCCGCCGCTCTTGTCTCCGCAAGCCGTTACAACCATCATCCCCGCCAGCAACGCCATCACGGTTGTCATCCATCTTTTCTTCATCATTACCCCTCCATCATATTTATTCTATAAGAAACCCCTCTTTGGGAAGAAGGCGCATCGAACCGATTAACCTTTCACAGAGCCGAGCATGACGCCCTTCGCAAAATGCTTCTGCAGAAAAGGATACACGAGCAGAATCGGCACGGTGGCAAAGACGATGACCGCCATACGGATCGTTAACGGCTGCACGTCCATTTCGTCAAAGCTGGCATCCCCCACGCGGCTCTGTGCCAAAATCACGATTTCCCTAAGCAGGACCTGAATCGGCCACTTCTCGTTATCATTGATGTACAGAATCGCATTGAAAAACGTGTTCCAGTGAGCAACCGCATAGAACAATCCAAATGTCGCCATGGCCGGAAGGGACAAGGGAAGCACGATCCGTATCAGGACTCCCAAGTCGTTACAGCCGTCGATTTTTGCGGAATCCTCCAGCCCGTCGGGAATCTGCTGGAAGAAATTCTTCAGCACGATCAGGTTAAACGCACTGATGGCATTGGGAATCATCAAAGACCATAACGTGTTGGTCAGATTCAATCCATTCACGACAAAGTACGTTGGAATCATGCCACCGCTAAAGAGCATCGTGATCAATACACCGAGAAGGATGGGATTTCTCCCCCGGAGATGAGGCTTGGACAACGGATAAGCCATCAACGACGTAAACGCCAGGTTGATCAGCGTTCCTACTACCGTAATATAGATCGACACGAGCAAGCTTCGCGGCAGTGTATCCGACGAGAAAATATATTGATACGATACGAGCGACCATTCTTTGGGCCATAGAATCAACCCGCCTTTGGCGACTTCCGCCGGACTGGCAAAGGATACCGCCAGCACATACACGAATGGCAGAACACACACGATCGCAACGATGAATAATACCGAATGGTTAATGATATCAAACAGGCGATTGCCCCAGGTTTGATCTTGACGCACTTGTATTCCCTCCTGTCATCTTAGAAAAAATGCATCCGCAGCGTCGTCCTAGTACACGCCTTCTTCCCCGAATCGCTTGGCCATCCAGTTTGATCCAAGAACCAGAATCAATCCGACAAAGGATTTAAACAGGCCGACGGCGGCACTGTAACTGTACTGGGCCTGCGTCATCCCTTTGGTGTACACGTACGTATCGAATACTTCACTCACTTCCCGATTCGTCGGCGTGATCATGAGGAAGATTTGCTCGAAGCCCGAGTCCAGGAAGTTGCCTAAACGAAGAATAAGCAAAATGATGATCGTGCTTCGGATGGCCGGCAGCGTAATATGCCACAGCTGGCGCCAGCGTCCGGCTCCGTCGATCCGTGCGGCCTCATACTGCTGCAGATCTACGCCTGCAAGGGCGGCAAGAAAGATCACGGTGCCCCAGCCCACTTCCTTCCATATCGACTGGGAAACAATCATCGTCCGAAACCAATCCTTCTCCAGCAAGAATGCGATTTTCTCGCCCGTTATCTGGTAAATGATCTCATTGAGAAGGCCGTTCTCGGTCGTAAACAGAATATAGAAAATACCTACAACGACAACCCAGGATACAAAATGCGGAATATAGATCAACGTTTGTACAAATCGTTTGAAGCGTTCCCGCCTTAACTCATTCAGCATGAGCGCCAATATAATCGGCAGCGGAAAGAAAAAGATCAGATTATATAACGCTAAAATAATGGTGTTTCGAAAGAGCATCCAAAACTGCGGCTCACTGAAAAAGCGCTCGAAATGCTTGAACCCGACCCACGGGCTGCCAAAAAATCCGGTATGCGGCTTGTAATCTTGAAAAGCCATCGTCACCCCGTACATCGGAACATATTTAAATACGATAAAATACAGCACGCCGGGCAGCAGCATCAGATACATCCACCTGTCCCTGACCAGATCCCTCAGTAATAGCTTTCTTTTCTCCAGACTCAGTTCCCCTTTTATTTGCGGGCCTGCCGCAGCCGGAGTTTGATTAGATTTCATAGCACCTCTCCTCAAAGTTTTGTGAGCGTTGCTTCCTGAATCGGTTTCGAACTAAACTCGCTTCGGAAGCATCGGCATTGCCTGTTTGAACATCGTTCTTGTTGCCTGATTGTATGCGTTTTCATGTTTTTATTATCCGTCACGAAATTCGTGTAAGGCTATACTCCGTTCATGACTTCAAGCACCAACCTTCGATAAATGCCTATCCTGCAAGGAAGGTAAGATATCACGGTTTTCCGTCGCATATGCCGTATTCTACCTATAGCGTGCCGCTGATGACATACAGTCTTAGTTGGTTCTTCGCGCCGTACGTTAGCAGCACACTGATTGATTCGTGCAGCGATTTCCGTAACCCCGCTCGAGCGTTTATTGGAGCAAAAAGCTGCTCCATCACCGTAAAACATGCTACGGCTGGAACAGCTTTCTTGGATTGATATGGTGATTTCATCATAAGATGAGCCCGATCCATCATGCCGGTTGTGTCTACATCTTTGAATGGAGGTGCTAATCATCCCTTCCCTTCTTCACTGTTGAGCTGCTCCCGATACTGGCCGGGAGTTAACCCAAACGTACGACGGAACGTACGGATAAAGGCGCTAATATTCGTGTAGCTCACTTTCCTGCCGATTTCCGAGACCTTCATCTCGGTCGTGGCCAGTAGATTTTTGGCGATATTCATTCGGTACTCGCTAATGTATTCACTGAAGGAGACGCCCATTTCTTTCTTAAATACACGGCTGATATAAGCCGGATTAAAATTCATGACCGCCGCGCAATAGTCGAGCGAAATATCTTGACCGTACTGCTCCTGCACGATATCGACGATTCGGCGGGTGATGTTCACGAACTGTTTATCGGCCATATCTTCCAAAATTCCGATTACAGGCTTAAACAACCTGGAGTGGAACCAGCTCGCAATTTCGGTTCGTGTCTGCAGCCTGAACAGATGCTTCAGCTCCTCTTCGCCATTCCATACTTGCTGCATCGACAGTCCTTGCTCCTGGGCTATGCCAACGGTCCTGGACGCCAGCTGCAGCAGCAATAAATGATGCTCTTGATGAAACCCGTCCTTGCACAGCAATTTGTCCAAATAACGCTGAAACAGCTGCTCCACCTTTTCAAGCTGTCGTTCTTCCATGGCAAGCATCATCTGATCCTCGATCAGCCTTAATTTCGTGTATACCGTCTTCTCAGTATTAGCTTGATCCTCAATATCGGCATAACGCACGATGATATTCGACCCGAGAATAAATCGCAATTTAAGAGCCGCACTGCTTTCTTTATAGGCACGCTTCGCATCGGACAACCGCTTAAACGGGTGGCTGATGCCGATGCTGCATTCGAGCCCGAGGTATTCATGAACCTTGGCTTTGATATGCTGAGAGGTCTCATAGAACATTGCTAGACCAGCTTCGGCACTCTCCTCCTTACTGGTTAACAGCGTTACCTGGGAATGATTCAGCACGATCGGACTGAAACGCGCCTCTACGGGCAAGGTTTCCGACACGATATTGCTGACCGCAAACAGAAGAAGCTCCCGGTCCTGTTCCTGAAACCGCGACTGCTGAAGGTTATCCAACTCAAGCTGCAGCACGCCGAGGCTTCCCCAGCCCGTTGGAAACCCGTAGCGTTCGGAAGCGTATTGGTCATCGGCTCCGGACATCTGCTCGGTAAACAGCTTCAGGACATAGAATTCCCGTAGATGCACCGTCTGGGATTTCATCTGTTTGTCCAGCTCGTTTCTTGAAACGGCAAGGGAGGTCAAGCTCTCCCGGATGGACTCAAACTCATCTTTCCGGTAGTCATCGGTCTGCTGCGGCTGAACGTTCGTCGCGAACTCGTGGAGTTTGCGGATTGGAGAATACATCCTGCGGCTGCCAAACCAGGAAGCGATCAGCACGGTCACAATAATCCCGAAACAGGCTGCGGCTGTAATCAGTGCAATCTTTCCCGTCTGATCGGTCACTTTATCCAGCGATACGACGGATACATAGGTCCAGCCGTTATAATCCGATTTGGTGTACAGCACGCTCACCTTATTACCTTCGCTTTCTGCGTGAAATGCGCCTTGGGGTTCAACGGACTGCCCAATCCTTGATAAGACCTCTCCGTTGATCGAGCGGTAAGCCTCCCGATCCTGAACCGGCGACAGGAACGCTTCTCCCTGCTCGTTCAGGATATATTGGCTGGCCCGCAAATTGACGGGTTCCAGCATGCTCCGGATATCTTTGGCGGTGATTTGCAGAATCAGAATGCCGGACGGAGCGGCGCTTTTCGACAGAAGCGGTAATTTGTGTACCAGCCGAAGAGTTGTCGCCGTTTGTTCGGCACTGTTCCAGTAATCCGTCTCCGCAGGATTCGAGGTCTGCGGGATTTCCCCCGATCCCGCTGCCCAGAATATGCTTTCATGGGTATTCAGATACCGGTCGAATTCGGCTTTGTTCATGCCCTCCAGCGGTTTGAGTGAGTTTAAATCCACGACCCATTCATGCTTCAGATTGACGACGTACACCTGGTTTAATATGGTCTGCGTCTGCAGGTTGAACATTTCCTTCGTCAGTTCCCGGACCTTGATAAAATCCTGTCCGCTTAACTTGCTGTCCATCACGGACTTCAGCAGCGAAGAGTTCTCAAACTGCAAGGCGGTTCTTTGCATGGAATCGAGCACCTGCTCCACCCTCATCCGGGTCTGGTTCAGCAGATGCATATTGCCTTCGTTCACCTTCTCCTCCACATCTTTGGCGGCGATGAAATAAGAGAAGAATCCGATAAGAATCGTCGGGAAGGATCCCAGCAGCAAACTGTATATGAGTATTTTGGATTTGAATGTTCCCAATATCGTCTGCTCCTTCTTGGCCTTGGATGTAAAGAACAGGATCAACAGGACAGCGCAAATGGATATGTACACCCTAATGATAACGCTTGCATAATGATAGTTTAAAAATCATAACATACCCGAGCATTTATTTTTAGTCTTCGCATGCTTTTTTGTTAGCATTATGATGTCTTTTTGTTTTGCGATAATGGGCCACCGGTCCACTCATATCGAAACAAGCTCTGGCGAACCGCAAGAGCTTGTTTTACCATAAGCCAGATTTCAGACTGGAAATTCCACTTATTCTGCAGAGTCGGTAACCGCGCCTCTCGATGCTGAGGACACTAATTTTGCATATTTGTACAATACGCCGGTGGAAACTTTGAGTGGAGGCTGCTGCCATGCTTGTGCCCTTGCAGCCAATTCGGAATCCGATACGTCGAACGTCATTTCTTGCGTTTCGCTGTCGATCGTGATCATGTCTCCATTCCTCAGCAGCGCGATCGGCCCGCCTACCTGTGCTTCAGGCGCAACGTGACCGACAACGAACCCATGCGAGCCGCCAGAGAACCTGCCGTCCGTAATCAGCGCAACCTCTCCGCCGAGACCCTTGCCTACAATGAGTGCCGTGACCGACAGCATCTCCGGCATACCCGGGCCGCCCTTAGGACCACAATAACGAATGACTAACACGTCGCCCTTGCATATTTCATCTCTCAAGATCGCTTCGGTTGCATCCTCCTCGCTATCATACACCTTGGCCGGTCCGACAAAACGCAGCTTCTTCATACCCGACATTTTGGCAACCGCACCTTCTGGCGCGAGATTACCTCTTAATACAACCAATGGCCCGTTCGGCTTCAGCGGCTTATCGATGGGGCGAATGATTTCCTGGCTGCCCTCTAACGGCGCAGCTTCCGCTAGATTCTCTGCCAATGATTTACCTGTGACCGTTAGACAATCGCCATGCAGAAGCCTCTCGGCGAGCAATAATTTCATGACGCCCGGTACGCCGCCGACTTCGTTTAAGTCCTGCATGGCATGTCGTCCGCTTGGCTTCAGGTCTGCAAGGTGGGGAACTCGCAAACGGATTCGCTCGAAATCGTCTAACGTCAAATCTACGCCAACCGAATGAGCGATGGCAAGCAAATGCAGGAACGCGTTGGTTGAACCGCCCAAAGCCATGACGACGGTTATCGCATTCTCAAACGCTTTTTTGGTCATGATGTCCCTGGGATAGATTTCTTGCTCCAACAAGGAGAGGACCTGTCTTCCAGCCGCAGCGCATTCCGCTGCTTTGTCTGGTGAAATAGCCGGCGTGGAAGAGGAACCGGGCAGGCTCATCCCCATGGCTTCTGCCGCAGCGGCCATCGTATTGGCTGTATACATGCCCCCGCAAGAGCCCGGTCCCGGGCAGACGCTGCATTCCACCTTGTGTAACTGCTCCTCCGTCATTTTTCCGTCATGATATTGCCCGACCGCTTCGAAAGCCGTGACGATATCCACGTTCTTGCCATCGAGCTTCCCGGGCTGTATCGTACCGCCGTAAACATAAACCGCAGGAACATTCATCCGTCCGATTGCCATCAGGCAAGCGGGCGTATTCTTGTCGCAACCGCCGATCGCCACCAGACCATCGAAACGTTCGGCCCCCGTCACGATCTCAATCGAATCTGCGATGGCTTCTCGGCTGGGCAGGGAGAACAGCATGCCGCCGTGTCCCATCGAAATGCCATCCGAAACCGTGATCGTGTTGAAAATAAGCGGAGCGCCGCCATGGTTGCGTACCCCTTGCTTGGCCTCTATGGCTAGCTTGTCGATATGCATATTACAAGGGGTCACTTCGCTCCAAGTGCTGGCTACGCCAATCATCGGTTTCTTAAAATCCGCATCCGTGAAACCAACAGCCCGCAGCATCGCCCTGTTCGGTACCCTGTTGACGCCCTCACTGATTACCTTACTGCGAATGCGTAAATCTTTTTTGTTTGTCATCCTTCCTTCTCCCCCTCTGTTTAGAGTAACCCGTGTAGTTCCTGCATGGGACGCATGAAGTTTTGTTTCATCATAGCTTGCGCCCGATCACCGTCCTTCTGCTCGAAAGCGCTGATGATCGAGGCATGCTCATCGACTGAAGCCTGTGTGGCAGCAATCGGCTGTTTTAAGAACACGTACTTAAACCGCCGGATATGCATCTGAAGCGAGGCACTATATGCAGCGACATAAGGATTATCTGACAGCTCCACGATGAAATTATGAAACTGTTCATCCAACTCCATGGCTTGATAAGCTTGCCCGCTCTTCATGGCATTTTCAAAATCCAGATTCATCGCCCGCAATTGCTGGATCTGCTCCGGAACAATGATGGTAGTGGTTACTTCAGCGGCCAATGCTTGAAGAACGGCCATGGTCGAATACATCTTAAAGATATCTTCCCTCTCAATGGCCGTAACTTTTGTTTCTTTCCCGGGGTGCGTGGACACGAGTCCTTGTACTTCAAGCAGTTGAAAAGCTTCCCGGATGGGCGTTCGGCTTACGCCAAGCGATTCCGCCAATTCGGCGTCGAGCAATTTCTCGCCGGGCTGAAGCGTGCCATCGATAATCCACCGTTGAATTTGGGAGAAGGCTCTTTCTTTTGCGGTCATTCGTACGGGAGAGACATAATTCTTAGGAACTGGCATGACTTATCATCCTTACTCTTTATGTTTGTTATATGCAATATATCGCATTCATATATTAAACACAATACTTAGAGGGCTTCGTTTGATAAAAATAACAAACAGAGGAAATACTTAATCAAACTATCCAACAGCTAAGGACCACCGTTTAAACAAGTGAGGTGTAAACAACCATGCCATTTTCCACATGGACGGGTTCAAACCAATCCCGTAACGAAGCCTCTTCCAACTCAAATGATGCGAGTTCAGATGGCCAAAACATATCGGAGAGCTTAGAAGAGACCACATCCGAAATCAAGAAAATTCTCGGCGATAACGACGATTTTATGATACATCCCTTCCATGTGTTCGGGCAGCATCCGGCCGTATTGTTTTATTTCTCCGATATGACGGATCACGCCGTCATTAATAATACTTTATTAAGACCACTTAAATATGGCCCTCGCCATCTCGATGTTTCAGACCTCCCTCGCCATGCGTTGATGGACACTTTGATGAAGGATACGCTTTATCACAGCGAAGGATACTCGGAACGAAAAATCTCCGTGCTCACCGACAATCTTCTAAGGGGACAGTCTGTCGTAGCGCTCGAAGGGCTGGACGAGGCCATCATCATTGATACGCGAAAAATATCGCAGCGTTCAATAGAACAGCCGGCGACGGAACAGGTGATCCGCGGGGCCCGGGAAGGATTCATCGAGACGCTCGGCACCAACATTTCCCTGCTCCGCTACCGGCTGCAAACGCCGGATTTCCGCGTGAAATCCATGGAGATCGGAACGAAAACAAAATCCAAGGTTGCGGTCTGTTACATGGATGGCATTACCAATCCCGGCATCGTTAAAGAAGTGAATAAGCGCCTGGACGCCATTGAAATCGATGCCGTGCTGGATTCGGGGTATCTGGAACAATTTATCGAAGACAATCATTGGTCTCCGTTTCCGCAAATCCAGTATACGGAGCGGCCCGACAAAGTCGTGGCGAATCTGCTGGAAGGCCGAGTGGCCATTCTGGTCGACGGTTCTCCGCTCGCCTTGATCGCTCCAACCGTATTCAGCCAGTTCTATCAAACGGTCGAAGATTATACCGAACGATTTCTATTGATGAGCGCGATTCGGCTGTCCCGCCTGGTGGCTTTGGTATTTTCCTTGGTTTTTCCTTCGTTGTATGTGGCGATTATCTCCTTTAATCCTGAGCTGATTCCCACGGAATTTGCGGTCGCCGTCGCAGGCGGACGTGCAGGCGTCCCTTTTCCGGCGATGGTCGAAGTGCTCGTTATTGAAATTTCGATGGAGGTTTTGCGGGAAGCCACGATCCGGTTGCCGCAGCAGGTGGGCGGCGCATTATCCATTGTCGGCGTGCTCGTCATCGGGCAAGCCGCGGTATCTGCCGGGTTCGCTAGTCCGATTACCATCGTCATCATTGCATTAACGACCATCGGATCTTTCGCAACGCCGGCCTACAACGCGGCGCTTGCGCTCCGTCTGCTGCGTTTTCCGCTGATCATATTGGCCGGGATCTTCGGATTGTACGGCGTCATGGTCGGCATCATCCTGATTGCCAATCATCTTTTGTCGCTTAAATCGTTCGGAGTTCCGTATCTAAGCCCATTCGTCCCAGGCAACTTTCAAGGCATGCGGGATCTTCTGACTCGCGGACCGCTGTGGAAGATGAAGAACAGGCCTTCCTTCCTCCACCCGCTTGACACATCAAGGCTCGGTGATCAAATGAAGGAGCAGGTGGATCATTCCTCAACCAATATCATGAATCCCGTCCAACCTAATGACGAGAAAGGTCGATAACCATGAATGAACAGCGCCAAATCACGGTTCTGCAAGCCTCTGCCATTACGATCAGCACCATCGTGGGAGTAGGCGTTCTTGCACTCCCTTTGTCTGCGGTCAAAGCTGCGGATGCCGGGGCTCCGTTCGTTACTTTTTTGGGAATGCTGCTGGCGTTTGTCGGACTTTTCTTCATGACCCGGCTCGGCATGCGGTTTCCGAATGACTCGTACGTGGAGTACAGCGAAGTCATCATCGGCAAGTGGTTCGGTCGAATCGGAAGCTTGATCTCGATTGCGTTTTTTGCGGTTTTGAGCTCACTGGTCGCCAGAGAATTCGGAGAGGTTGTCGTTACGGCTGTCCTGAAGAACACACCGCTGGAGATAACCGTACTGGTCATGCTGCTGTTGGCTGCATTTTCTTCACGCCGGAATATCATGACCTTTTCGTATATCCACTTATTTTACAGCCCCTTTATTCTGATACCTGCCCTTTTGATCGTCGCCCTTTCATTAAAAAATGCAGACTTGGTCAATGTACTCCCTCTATGGGGAAATGAACCCGGAGGCATACCGGCAGGCATTATTACGCTCTCCACCGTGTTCCAAGGATACTTTATTATGATGATGGTCATTCCGGCCATGTGCAAACCTGAAAGAGCGATGCGGTCCAGCCTATGGGCCATGGTAGTAACCGGCGCTTTGTATATTTTGATCGTGGCTGCCACCGTGGGTGTGTTCGGAGCCGAGGAAACCAAAAAGCTGTTGTGGCCGACACTGGAGCTTGCCAAAGCAACTTCATTGCCTGCCAATGTGCTGGAACGCTTGGATGCAGTCTTTCTAGCCGTATGGGTAACGGCTGTTTTTACTTCCTTGTTCTCTTGTTACTACTTTACGCTTTACTCGATAAGCAAGCTATTCCGGTTAGCGGACCATGGGATGTTGTCCTTCTTCATCCTCCCCTTTCTGTTCGTGTTGGCCATGCTGCCCCAAAGCTTGATTCAATTGAATGAAGTGAACGGCATGATATCCAAATACGGACTGCTGATTACTATCGCGTATCCCGGTATCCTGCTGATCATCGCCATCCTGCGCAAAAAAAGAGGTGCAGCCAAATGATCGGGGAAATTTACAGCGGTTATTTGGATGTTGCCATTCTGATCTGGCTCTTCTGCGGCTTGTTCAATCTGTTCATCGACACGAATAAGTACAGACAATCGAACATGACCAAGGAAAAAAAAGTATCCCGCGTGCTGGGTTGGATCAATATCAGTATCGTAACGGTTTGGTTTCTGGTTATCGTCCTTGTTAAAGTCTTCGTGTGAGTTTAGATGTCTGAGTTCAGGAGGATCTCAATGAGTAAGAGAGTAAACGCCGGCTTTAACCTAAAATTCATGATCCTTCTTCTCCTCTGCTCACTTCTGACAGGCTGCTGGGATCGGATGGAGATTGAGGAACGCGCGGTCGTTCTAGGTATATCAATCGACACGGCCGGCAAGAATGCCGAGATTCGTGAAGATGAAATTTCTCATCTTCGAGGGAAATATCCCGCACCGCAACAGGAAATGATCCAGTTATCCGTTCAAATCGCTCTTCCCGGCAGAATACCGCTCGGACCCGGCGAAGGCGGTGCTTCAGGAGAAGGCGCCCAAGAAACCGTGTGGGTGCTTGATGTTGTGGGACATACCGTCGATGATGCGATGATGAATCTCCAGCAGCAAATATCAGGCAAATTGTTTTTTGGACATCTCCGTGTCATCGTCGTTTCTGAAGAATTTGCGAGAAAGGGGATGGAGAATTTAAACGACTATCTCCACCGAAACGCGGAAGTCCGCCGTATGGCCTGGCTGATGGTATCCAAAGGGAAAGCGAGAGAACTGATGGAAGCAGCCCCGAAGCTGGAGCGCGTCCCGGCATTGTATTTGTCCTCCACGCTGGACGACGCCGTTAAGCATGGCAAGTTCCCGAGCGACTATATCGGAACCTTCTGGAACAATTCGTCGAAGAAGGGCCAGGAAGGATTTCTGCCTTACATTCAAATCATGAAGGGCGATAACGTGGAAATCAGCGGCATGGCTTTTTTCAAAGGCGCCACACTGGTCGGCGTGACTAAACCGTTTGAAATTGCCGGATACTTGGTCATTAAGGGAATCAGTCCGGCAGGATATCGGGGAATCATTCATGTTGGAGACGACTCTCAGGTCGTCACCATCCATGCAACGAACCGGGAATCGGAAATCAAGGTAGACATCAAGAACGGCCTTCCTCATTTTACGATCACGGCAGTGACGGAAGTGAATGTCGAAGAGAAAAACACGGAAACCCTCCCGCTCAATAACTCGCATATTCTTGAGGAAATTGCTCGGGAGAATGAACGATCCGTTAAAGAACTCATGCTCGGACTAATCCAAAAAACGCAAAAAAAAGAATCCGATATTTTCGGATTCGGTGAATTGGTACGAGCCAGAAAACCATCCTATTGGAATAGCCATGTCAAAACCGCGGATCAATGGAGTGAAATTTATAAACATACAACCTTTGATTTCCGTGTAACATCGAAAGTCCGAAGAGTCGGCATGAAGGCGGAATGATGGTGTCAGACCCACAACACAGTAATTAGCTATAAAAATAATGAACTTGAACACCGGTAAAGAGCGCTATCGCTTGAATACCACATCGGCTGCAATCGGCAGATGATCCGATGCTTCGGTTTGGATCACGCGTTGATTGGCATGCCGGACGTTAGGGGAAGTCAGAATATAATCGATGGTTGCCGACGGATTGATGACAGGGAACGTATAGGCATCGTCTATTCCCTCAAAGCTGTTTACGAATAAACCGCTGTTTAACAGTAATTGAAACTCTGAACTGTCCGGTTCCGCATTAAAATCCCCCATGAGAAGCGCAGGTCCCTGAGAGCCGGAAGCAAGGTCAATGATTTCCTGAGCCTGTGCCGTTCTGCTGGTGACATCCAGCCCGAGATGCGTGTTGTAAACATCCACATGGATTCCCCTCAGATTAACGACGGCATGAAGAACGCCGCGCTGCTCCTTCCCGAAGCTGCTTAACCATGTATTCTCGGATCGGAGTATCGGATACTTGCTCACGATGGCTGTCCCGTATTGACGGTTGTTTGTTTGTCCTTCCCCCGGTTCCAAATCAAGATTCGCGCCGTAAGCGTAATGATAGCCGAGCAAATCAGCCAATTCCTTGGCTTGGTCTTTAAAATCGCTTCGTTCCCCGTAATGCCGATCCACTTCTTGAAGCCCGACAATCTCAGCGCCGGAGTCGCGGATTACATCCGCAATTCTCTGCAGGCTCAGCTGACCATCGATTCCTACCCCATGATGGATATTGTAAGACATCACGGTGGTGCTTACTTCTTTGCCTTGACCCTTTCCCGCTGCCATGACGCCCGTTGCAAACAGGGGAATGATGAACAAGCAAGCGATTAGCGAAATGAGGCTTTTTTTCATGAACGAATCTCCTTCCATTAGTCAGATTAATATTGTAAGAATCAAATTGATTATATACGGGTTTTATTTTCGCCAGATCAAGCCACGAGCTGCTCCTTTAAAATGGTAAAAAAGAAACAGACTAGACACCCTTAATTTGGTCCAGCCTGTGACCTGCGACTTACATTCGCTTGGTTGATCGCAACTAGTCAATGAGTCAAAACCGCCTGGGCATCAATTAAAAATGCTGTCCGGAACGTAATATACCTTCTGCGTATTCTGCTTATTGACCGGATCCGTCACGATCGTAAAATAAACGTTGCCGTTCTTGGTCTGGACTCCCTCGATTTCATGGTTACCTACATTCGTAATTTTCACCAAGGTTTTGAAAGTCCCCGTATTCGACATCATGGCAATCTGAGGGATTTCTCCTTCGGCTCCGCCTGATGTATAGATTTTCGTTTGGCCGAGCATATCCGCCCCCTGGAAAGATCCGTTCGGTCTGACGATGCCGCTGCCCGATTGCGTGAAGCTGCCAACCGCTGCGTTCACCGCGGCTGCGCTGTCCATCCGCACCTGTTCATTGCTGTCAAGCAGCTTATTGAGCGCGACCGTGTCATAAATGGACCAGGTCACGGTTCCTTCTTTCGTCTGAACGCGGAACACCGTATGCGTACTGTTGCCGCCGCCATCAACCCGGTAGGTCTCGCCCAGCCTTGCTCCTGTTTTATTGGCGTAATTCATATAGGTAAATCGATGCAGATCCGTATAATCGACCGTCTTGCCGGCCGAATATTGCAGTCTTGCTACCTGGAGCGACCAATAATAATCGGTTGAAGGGTCTGCTTTTGAACTGAAATAGAAATAATTGACGCCATTGTACGTATACATATCCAGCGTTTGACAGTGCCCCGTGTTGGTGACGGTCATTTTATCTACAAAAGTAGCGTCATTGCCGTTAATGAGCAATCTTGAAAGATAGCAGGTTCCCTTGGAACGCTGCGTGACATACAAATATTTATCCGCGATGTAGGCTTTTTGAACAGCCACGTTGTGTTGAAGCCCTTTTAAATTGTAGGCAAGCGTTGCCGAAGCGTTGACGGTTTTCTCTGGGGTTGCCGCGAACGCGGGCAAACCGGACATACAAAAGATAAGCATTGCAAGGATGAAGGACGTTAGTAATTTGATTTGCCTTTTCTTAAGGCTCAGCCCTTGAACGTCAAACATCAATCCACCTCCATGAAATGATAGAATTCCGTGAGTTCCTCGGCGCCCCCTTTCCTAGGTAGTGAATGTACATTTTGAGTTTACCATTTCCCCCAAGGATTTCCTGTGCTTATCATACTTAAAGTTTCAGGAAATCATGGTCCTTTAGCCCTTTTTTTTCGGTGGAACGCCCAAGAGATCATAAAGAAAAGGAGCATCCGCTTTAAGATTCGGCGAATGCTTCCTTTGTCTCTAGCAGTTTAGGGATGAAAAACAACGGATACAACAAAAGGTACAGGTTAGGCACCCACCACATGAGGTCGAAATCCGACTTGATGATCCAAAAAACGATCGCCTGCAGTCCGGAACAAAACGTCAGGGTAAGCGAGATTAAGGCGAGATTTTTCCATTTCGCATTTCTTCGTTTATGTAAATACAGACTGTACATCCCGGTAACGGATATGAATATGTCCAGCGGAAAGAACGACCAATTCCAAATAACCAACAGCTCATTGGTATAATCCTGATATAAATACTCTTTAGGAATGAAGGCCAGTGCGGTAATGACCCAATACATAATAAATCCGATATCCGTCACTAAGAACAAACCTTTTAATGTTTTGCTCAAGGCATACCCTCTCTTCTCCTTCGTGGTCTATCGTTGGCTCAAGTTTCCCTCTTGATGATACCGGCCAAAAGAATCTCTCCCATATCGCGCAGGCCCTCCTGAAGAGTCATACTGCTCCTGTTTGCCGCCGAGTCCTCCATTAACCGATAGAAGCCCCCTACATACAGATCAATGAATATTTTGGCGTTAAACGGCCGAAGCAAGCCTTGACGAATGCCTTCCTGAAATAATTCGGCAATGCTGCCCCATTGCTCATTTAGAAATTGGTCCAGACGGTTCCATTGGTTAGGATAATAACGCTGCAGCTCCGTGATGAGGTTTAGCTCGATAAACTGAAAATCAGCCGGGATCAGAATCAGACATCGTCTAAGTTTCTCCAATGTGCTGAGGCTCGCGTTATTCATGATTTCCTTCTCTTTATGCTGAAGCTCATCGATCGCCCCCGCGAGAATTTCGGCAATTAGCTCATCTTTGGACGGGAAAACGCCATACAGGGTTTTCGTGCTCATCCCCAGCTGTTTGGCCAGTTCACCCATCGTAAATCGCAATCCGCTTCTCCGGATTTCCTTGCTTGCCGCCTCGACGATTCGTTCTCTCAATGAAATTCACCCCCATCCCTGGAAAACAAAAAAACAACATCATTTTCTTTGTTTTCCATACATAATATCCCGATTCCTTCTTTGTGTCAAACGAAAGGCGGATCACAACGAAAAGAGACAGCATGGAATGCTGTCTCCAAAATATCGATAGCTTAGACATGTAGGCAAATCCTTTGAAATAGGCTTACGCTCAGGCCTTTACCTTCAACTCAACAACGCCGCTCTCCCAATCCGAGTGGCCGCCTACTACGATGCTGACTCGGCAAGGGACGACATCGTAATCCATGTTGCGGTTCCAGATGGCCAGTTCCTCGAAGCCGAGCTTGAACGTAACGGTGGTGCTGTCCCCGGGCTCCAGCATTACCTTCTTGAATCCCTTCAATTCTCGAAGTCGGCGGGTAATCCCTGATTGATCGGCTTGTATGTAAAGCTGAACGACTTCATCCCCCTTCAGCTTTCCGCTGTTCTTCACCTCCACGCACACCTCGACACGACTTCCGGAGCGAAGCTCGTCAAGCGTCACTTCATTCTGGGAGATGGCCGGAGATCCATATTCAAACGAGCTGTAACTCAAGCCGAATCCGAACGGATATAACGGTTTGGACGGCATATCGACATAGGGACGAGGGCGCCCTGCGTTTTTCTGATTATAATAAACCGGCAATTGACCTACGGAGCGCGGAATCGAGACGGGCAGCTTTCCGCTCGGGTTCACTTGGCCAAACAGGATTTCTCCGATGGCACGGCCTCCTTCGCTGCCGGGATACCAAGCGCACAGCAAGGCATCGCTAAGCTCGGCCACCTCGCCGACGGCGAGCGGACGTCCTTGAATGAGCACGGTGATCACCGGTTTGCCGATCGCGTGAATTTCCCGAACCAACTGCTCCTGTATCCCGCCTAAGCGCAGTTCGGCTAGATCGACTCCTTCCCCGCAGTCCATTTCCGTCGGATCCCCCTCCGCTACGATCGCTGCGCCGTTATTGTCAAACGTGCCCCCGAATTGACGAGCACTGCTGCCGCCAAGCACGAGCACGACCGCGTCCGCGGAACGGGCCGCTTCGATTGCTTCAGGCAAGCCCTGGGCGGACATGCCTCGAACGCTGCATCCGGGAGCGAAGACGATGTCCGTGCCTTCGGGAGCGGCCATCCGAATGCCTTGAAGCGCCGTGACTCCACTGCCCTCGCGCTGAACGCTGGTGTAGTCCCCGAGCTGGTTGTAGAGACGGTCCGCATTAGGACCGATGACCGCCAGCCGTTTGATACTGTTGTGATTCAATGGCAGTACGCCTTCATCGTTTTTAAGAAGCACAACCGCTTCTCTTGCGACGGAAACGTTCAACTCTCTGGCGGCTGCATTGTTCACGGTCGAAGCAGCCAAGCCCTCGTCTACGTACGGCTGCTCGAACAGCCCCAATCGGAATTTCAGGCCAAGCACTCGACCAACCGCGCGGTCGATGCTCTCCATATCGGCCTTCCCTTGTTTCACCGCTTCTTCAAGCGTCGTGAACGACTTGTCCCACAGGCTTAGATCGACCCCGGATGACAGAGCAAGCGCCGCTGCCGACTCATAGTCTCCCGTAATGGACACCAAACGGTCGATGGCCGTTCCATCCGCCATGACAATCCCATCAAATCCCCATTCATCTCTCAGAATGCCGGTTAACAGCTTATCATTGGCATGACATGGAATGCCGTCGAGTTCATTATAGGCCGCCATGACGCCAGCCGCTCCTGCTTTGATCCCCGCCTCTGCGGCAGGCAGGTGAATTTCCCGCAGCTCCCGCTCGCCTGCGGGAACCGGGCCTGCGTTCCTTCCACCCTGCCCTGCTCCTTGTGCGCATAGATGCTTGAGCACGGCAGCTGCCTTATCCGGACTCTTCCATTCTTCCGGGTTTCTTCCCTGCATGCCAAACACAACCGCCTCCGTCATTCGCGCAGCCAGGTAAGGATCTTCTCCGTAACATTCCTCGGAGCGTCCCCACCGCGGATCCTGCAGGATGTCCAGTACCGAGACCAAACCTAAATGCGCGCCTCGGCTGCGGATCTCGGAGGCCACATGGGAATAGGCCTTTTCAATTAATTCGGGATTCCAGGTGGAACCGATGGCCGTATTGACGGGCAGAAGCGTTCCGTCAAGCGCTTGATGGCCGTGGGGGCATTCCTCCGAGAGCAGGACGGGAATGCCGAGCCGGCTGTGCTCGATCACGTAACGCTGGATGGCATTCGCCACCTTCGCGTTGTCCTGCGTAGGAATCCCGTTCTCATAGGTCACCCCGGACCAAGGGTCCGCCCGGAACAGACCGTACAGCGCCCCCATGCCGGCCCCCCACTCGACATGCTCCTTGAATAAGTCGGTCAGTTCAAACTCCGTTTCGGTCCCTTCGCTTCGCCGATATGCCATCCAGCCGTACAAGTGCTGGTTCAGCTGCCCAACCTTCTCCTGCAGCGTCATTCTGGACAACAAATCCTCTACGCGCTCGTCTACGGGGAGCGCAGCATTCCGATATTTCTCCATATTCCCATACTCCTTCCATCCTGGTCGTCACGCTTCTGATCATTCTTTGATATTCAAGACCCGATATTTCTTCGGCGTCATGCCTGTGTACAGTTTGAAGACGGATACAAAATACTTGTATTCTTTGTAGCCGACGCGGTCGGCAATCTCAAACACCTTGTCCTGCGTCGTCAGCAGCAGCTTTCTCGCCTCGTTGATGCGCAATTCGTTCATGTATTCGCTGAAGCTTTTTCCCGTGCTTTGTTTAAAAATATTGCTGAAGTAGCTGGGCGTAATCTTTAAATACGCTGCCACTTCCGACGCTTTCAGGTCGCTGAGATAATGATCCGCCATATACTTCTTGGCCTTCTCAATGATCCAGAACGATCTGTCGATGCCGACCCTGTCGATCAGCTGCAGCAGATCAAACACTTCCGAGGATATCGCCAGACGAATCGCGTCGGGATGATTGAACACCTCCAGATCGATCGTTCTCTCCAGGCCATGCTCCAGCTGGGTCAGACCGCTTTGACGAAGTCGCTGCCTAAGCATGATGGACAGTTCATCACACACGTTCACCATATCCGTCAACAGGTACCGCTGATCCCGGAAAAATCGGAACATGCCGTCGATTAGCTCTTCCAGCATTTTGGCATCCTGCTTGAATAAAGCCACGGACAGTTTCGAGACCATATCGGCACTGTCGAAATCGTGCTTGGCCCGGCCGTTATCCACCTCGGACTTATATTCGCGATCCAGCAAGGGGCGCTGTTCCAAGGCATAATAAGGCAATAACGCTCGCACCTCCGAGCAGATGGCTGCCGTTTGGTCCGGGGAAGCGTAAGCATCCGATACCGCGCCGTACAAACGATGCTCTTCCGGCCAGGCATCCAGCATCGCCTGCAGAATTTCTTCCCACTGCCGCTTCGGGCGAGGCTGATCCGTCATCAGCAGGGTCAACAGCAAATTTTTATGCACAAACACGGATATTTGACGAATTCCGCTGGTTTCGAGGCTTTCACGAACCGTCCGGATCCATACATGCTGCAGCATCGTTAAATCCTGTTCCGATACGGAAGCTGCAAGGTTCGAGAACTTCTCCAGCTGCGTAGCCATGAGTTTATATTCGGCACCGTTTACTAAATCGCCGGGCACCGCCTTGGCCAATGAAGTTTCATTATGCGCTGCCATGTCGGAAAGCCACAGCTCGGCATCCTTCGATGATCCGTCGACACGGGTATCTTGGTTGCGAATGTCTTCCACGATTCCCGTCACGGCGGCCACCAATTCGTCAATATCGACGGGCTTCAGCAAGTAATCGGTTACATCAAGCTTGATGGCTTGGCGGGCATACTCGAATTCCTCATAACCGCTGATCATGATGACCCGAATCTGAGGATGACGGAGCTTCAGCTCCTTAGCAAGCTGAAGCCCGTCCATTCCCTCCATTCGGATGTCCGTCAGAACCAGATCAATCTCGTGTTCCTGCACCACCTGCAAAGCTTCATTGCCATCATAAGCCTCGGCGACGACCTCGACTCCATAATCCGCCCAGTCAATGGTATAGTGCAAGCCCTGACAGATCACCGGTTCATCGTCAACGATCAGCATTTTTACTGTCTTCACGTGTTGCATCGTACGATTCACCACCGTAGGTTTCAGAATATGGAAGCTTGAGGCGAATCAAGGTTCCTTGCGATGAAGCCTCAATCACTTCCAGTCCGTAGCGTTCTCCGAAAAATAGGTATAAACGTTCATGAATGTTGCTGAGCGCACCTCGTGTGCGGCCGGCTTGGACTCCGATTCGCAGGGATTCCCTGACTTCTTCCAAAGTAGAATCGTCCATACCCCGGCCGTTATCCTGCACGTCGATCCAAATCTCATCCTCCCGCTTATACGCGATGACCGTTATCCTGGCAACCGGCTCGCGCCGATCAAGGCCATGCTTGAGAAAATTCTCGACCAAAGGCTGAATGGTAGCCTTCAAGGTAAGCGAATTCGCCAGATCATATTCCATGTACAGCGCATATTTCAGTTTACGCCCCAGCCGTCTCTGCTGCAAATACAAATAGGAGCGTACGAATTCCATTTCTTTAGCAAGGCTGGTCTCGTAATGGCCATTGTTCAGACTGGAACGAAGGAATCGGGACAAAATTTCGATGAGCTGGCTGGACTCGACGGCCTTCTCCAGCCTGGCGGTCCAGCGGATCATATCCAGCGTATTATAGAGAAAATGCGGATCCATCTGCTCCTGCAGCAGGCGCAGCTCGGATTCGCGCTCCCTCAGTTCCAGCTTGTATTTATGCTCGATCAGTTCCTGAATCGTGGAGACCATATCGTTAAACCTGCGGTTCAGCTCGGAAATCTCATCCTTGGAACGAATGGGGACCCGAGCGTTGAAATCGCCGAGCTTTACGCGATTGGTCTCAATCTTCAGGCGCAGGATCGGCCTGATAATCGTATAGTGGAACCCGATCAAGGCCGATAAGCCCAACAGGAGAATTCCGATGAGAATGACCTGCATCAAGATGGATACGCCGCGTACATCCTGATCCAACGCAGCCTTGGGCACCATGGAAACGATCGTCCAATCGGTATTCTCCATCCGTTGATGAAAGGTCAAATACGCTTCCCCGTCGTGTCGGTATGTGGAAGAGCCCATCGTCCCGGCGGTTATGATATCCGTAATCGCTTTCCCATCGCCGATATCCAAGGATAGCAATTCTTTGGAGGGAAGTACGATTTGTCCTTCGGCATTCACAATGAATACCATGCCTTCGTCCCGCGTCAACCCCCGCTGCAGCTGTTTAAGAATACTGGCTTCATCCATGCGGATGACGAGCCTAGCCAGCGGGAGCGTGATCTCGTCATAGGAATTCAGAACCCGGAACAATGAGACGAGGTTTACTTCACCATACCAGCCGCTGGTGGAAGGATAGCCGTTGCTCCACACGATTCCGCCTTTATGCTCGTCCGCCAGCCGGTTCCAAGACTCTTCGTTGCCGTGAATCGGCTCGCCCATCTCAATGGAATTGCCGTTAAACCCGGTGATCGAAATCGATTTGATATAGTTTTTGGACATGAGCTGAAACGTCAGGAATCCTTCAAGATTCTGCTTCAACTGCTCCGCCCTCCCGCTCTCTGGCGGTGGATCAAGGCGCAGGTATTGGCGCATGTCATTGCTCAATATCAAATAATCGGCTATATCCTCGATCATGGCCGTTTGTTCTTCCAGCTGGTTCGTTACGATCTCCAGGCTGCGCTGGCTTGATTGGATAAATTGGCCGCGCAGCACTTCGTTCAGCTTGTCTTGGGCCAGGACGCCGACCCCCAGCGTAGGCAGAATGACAAAAAAGAGGAAAATGACCAGAGCCTTCTGTTTCAGACCATAATTCCCGATCCAGCCCAAACTGCTGCGCATGTCCATTCCCTCTTTCGATGTCTTCATGATGTTGAGCTGAAACCGGATTAACCTTTAACTGCGCCTGCCGTCATGCCGTTAACGAGCTGTTTTTGCAGGAGCAGGTAAAAAATAATGATCGGTATAAGCGCGATCGTCAACGCAGCCATTTGCAGCGTAAGGCTGGCTGTCTCAATGCCGACAAAGTTGGCGAGCCCAAGCGGCAATGTTTTCAGCGACGATGAACTGATCAAGACGAGTGCGAACAAGTACTCGTTCCAATTATAGATAAAGTTCAAGATCACGACGGTTGAAATCGCCGGACGCGTGATCGGTAATATGATCGACCAGAAAATCTTGAATACGCCCGCGCCGTCCATGACGCCCGACTCCTCCAAATCCTTTGGAAACCCTCTCATGAAACCCTCCAGGATAAAGATCGTCAAGGACAAATGGAACGCCGTGTATGGAAGAATCAGCGATAAGTGGGTATCCAGCAAATGCAGATTCCGCATGATCAAGAAAATCGGAATCAAGGTCGCATGAATCGGAACGACCATGCCCAGCAGAAATATCGCGTAAGTTGCACCGCGCAGCTTAAAATTGAACCTTGCCAAGAAGTACGCCGCAAGCGATCCAAGAAGGACCGTCACGACCAACGATACGACAGTTACGATGATGCTGTTAAGGAAGTAGGTATCCATATTCGCCACTTCCCATGCCTTCGCGTAATTGGAGAATTGCAGCTCGGTCGGTATGGAGAACGGGTTCGCCGCATATTCCTGCTCGGTTTTGAACGAATCTACGATCATCCAAAAGAAAGGGATTATATTAATAATAGCGAATATCCCCAAAAAAGTGTATGCCGATAAATGGAACCATTTCGTTTGTCTGTACATCTCCTCCCTCTCCCTTCTATTCCTTTTCTCTCGCCAATCGATTTACGATCGTGATGACGATAAGGCTAAACAGCAGAATCAATACGGACACTGCACTGCCGTAGCCGAATCTCATATTCATAAACGAGTTGTTGTACATATAGACGGTCATAACCTCCGTCGCATGTGCCGGTCCGCCGCCCGTCATGATCTGGATCAGATCGAACACGCGGAACGAATTGCTGATGCTGTAGACAACGGAGACGAGCAATGTTCCTCGGATCATCGGGATCGTAATCCGCATGATCCGGCTTAGTCCGGTCGCCCCGTCCAGGGCAGCCGCCTCATTGACTTCATCGGGGATATTCTGCAGCGCGGCCAATAGAATGATCATATATAAGCCGCAGTTTTGCCATATATAAGCGATGCTGATGGAGATCATGGACCAGAACGGATCCCCCAGCCAATTTTGCTGCCAGCTCTCAAGACCCAGAACGCCGAGCAGGTTATTCAGCATCCCGTATTCCGTGTTGTACACCATGCCCCAGATCAGGGATACCATCACCGATGAAATGACGACCGGCAGGAATCCGATCGTCCGGAAGAAGCTGGAGCCCTTGAGTCCTCGATTCAGCAGCAGGGCCAGCAGTAGGCCAAGCGGAATCTGACCCGCTATCCCGGTAAACATGATAATGATGTTGTTCTTAACGGACAGCCAAAAAATATCATCTTTGAAAATATCTACGAAATTGTCCAGCCCGATAAAACGCATGGGCGTGATTCCGTCCCAGTTCATTAATGAATAATAAACCGATAAGCCGATGGGAAATATGGCAATACATATATAGATAATGAGTGCTGGCGCCAAGCCCAAGAATATAGCCCATTTCGTATGCTTAAGCGTATGCATTGGCGTAACTCCTTTCTTTCTGCCTTTAATAAGAAAAACCCGCTGCCGGGTTTTTCTTTGTGCCATCATGATCTTGACTTAAGGAAGGAAATTCGCAACTTACTTCATGCTGTCGAAAGCTTCCTGAACCTCTTGGGCGAGCTCCTCCGGCGTCCCTCTGCCGATGGTCAGAGCCTGCAATCCGTTCTGCATGACGTCGGTAACTTGCGTCGGAATGACGCTGTCGAACACCGGTGCCGTTCCCTTGTTGGTCAACTCCAGCATCTCCTTGAGATACGGGCTCGCATCTTCAGGAATTTCAACGTTGGCCGGTACGACAACGCCTTTACTGATCAGATCTTTGTACAGGTCCTCATTGACAAAAAACTTAATGAATTCCTCGGCAGCCGCTTTCTTTTCATCGCTCAATCCTTTTTTAATGGAGATGCCGTACTGAACGACGCCCGCGCTTTTCACCGGATCGCCGGATCCGCCAGGGACGCTCGGGAAGAGCGCAATGCCGAATTTGTCCCCTTCCTCGTTGTTGATGCGGATTCTTCCGTCAACGGTAGAAGAAGAAATATGCATCGCTGCCTTGCCTTGAATGAAATAGTCCTGCCCTTGGACGGAATCCATGTTGTTCGCATCCGTATTGAATGCTCCCAGCTTGGACAGTTCGTCGATGACGGCAATCGCTTTCACGTATTCGGGATCGGTAAATTTGGCTTCCTTGTTCAAAATTTTCTGCAAGAAGTCACTGCCTACGTAACGGTCCCCGATAATCGACAAGAAGGACGATTGAAGCGGCCATTTCTCTTTGTTGCCCAAGGAGATCGGCGTAATGCCGGCTTCCTTCAGCTTTTTCACCGCATCGATGAATTCGTCGTAGGTAGCCGGAAATTGGTCATAACCGACCCCGGCGAACATCTCTTTATTGTAATAAATAATGTCCACGAAGGTTTGTTTGGTCGGCACGGCGAATTGACTGCCGTTCTGATTAAATCCGGCCAATGCGTCCTCCGGCAAAATATCCTTCCAGTTATCCATCAGGTCATCCAGCGGCATCAGCAGATCCCCGGCTACCAGAGGAGCCAGGTCGGCACCAGGCCATACGACGTTGATATCCGACAGATTGTTGGCGGCAGCCAACGTGCGCAGCTTCGTTTTATACTCCGTTGCAGCTACCCCGTCCTGCTTGATGATAATGTCGGGATGCTGTTTTTCGAACTCGGCGATCCGCTCTTTGTACACCTCGTTATCCACGTTCGGCGATGTCCATGGATGCATGATGTTCAAGGTAACCTTTTCCGGTTCGGCAGCGTCTTTCTCCCCGGAGCCGCAAGCGACGGTTGACATGAGCAGCAGCGCAGCTGTTCCGGTGAGAAGCATCGTTCTAAGCTTCTTAGACGTTTTCATTTGTTATACCCCTCTCTTTATACGTTACATATCATGTTCTTATATTTAACAATATAAGATATATTAATTATACAATCGGGTTAGCGATCCCAATATCCGCTAAAAAAACGATTTCATCTAATTTTTTTAAGTCATTTCGGACAAAACGGACTTCTTATTCATCATATTTCTCTCGGTAGCGTTAATTTTCATTACATTAAATTCGCGTTTTTCCATTTTAATGGTATCGCTTACATCTTAGGTTCTACAGAAAGCGTGGCAGTGAAACCAAATCATTTGCCACGCTCTGAAGCGTCTTTATTGCGGTTCGTTCAAAATATAATCCACTAAGTCATCCAACGGTACCGTCGCAAGGGCAATTGCCGTATCGGTTACGCCGTAATAGATATAGAGGAGATCGTCCTTGACCACATTGCCTGTCGGGAAAATGACGTTCGGGATCTGATAGCCGAATTTTTCATAATACGTCTCCGGCTCCATAATGAACCGGCGGGTTCTGGCGATGATTTTCTCGGGATTCTCCAGATCCAGCAGCAACGCCCCCACGCGATACACCGTATCTTGGTCTACGCCGTGGTAGAGCACCAGCCAGCCTTTGTCCGTCCGCACCGGAGGCGTCGAGCCGCCGATTTTTTTAAACTCCCAATCGTTGTTCTCGGCTTTTGCCAACAGCTTCGGCTCGTCCCAATGCACCAAGTCTTCGGAGTAGCTGATCCACATGGCCGCTTTTTCGGTTCCGTATTCCTCCCCTACATATTCTTCCGGTCTGCGAAGCAGCACATACTTGCCGTTGATTTTCTCCGGGAACAGAATGTTGTCGCGATCATTGATATCAAGCGGCGTTGTATCGCACAGGTACTCCCAATGAATGAGATCCTTCGAAGTCAGGATCCCGGAACGCGTCAGCCAATGGCCTTCCTCTTCGCCCCAGCCGTCCGGATATTCGGGAATCGAGCGTTCGGGGATGCCGGCTCCCGTCGGGTAATAGTTCATGGCGCACGGGCGCAAGGCATAGTTCAAATAAAAGGTGTCGTCGATCTTGACGATTCGCGGGTCCTGGATGCTGCCATAGGGGAATCCCAGCTGGTCCGGCGTTACCACCGGTTCGTCCAGCACATGGGTGAAATGCACGCCGTCCGTGCTTTCCAGCAAACCCAGGTAGTTCTTGCAGGGAGTCAGGGATCCTGCCGTCCGTTCAATCATATAGAATTTTCCGTTATCGATAATGACGGCCGGATTGAATACCGTCACCTTTCTCCAATCGTAGAGTCCAGGCACTACTATCGGATTTTCCGCATGCCGGGTGATTTTCATGGATAAGCCTCCTCGTGATTGCTATGTAAGTGTTATCAAGCTGCTTTCTTTAACTCATTATAAGAGGCTTGGTCCATTCATAATATCCTGTAAACTTTCAATATTATCCGAAATATTGTTATCTGTGATGCTTCGCAGCATAAAAAAAAAGCGGTTCAACATTGAACCGCTGGACTCATGTTTTTCGCATTAAGAGCACGAATGGTCCCCATCAATGCGTATTTTCCTGTAACATCGCTATGTATTCCTTTCTTTTCACTTCACGCTGCTGTTCATTCAAACGCGGGCAGGTATAACAGTAATCGCTTCCTTCCGTGCGGTAATAAAGACAGCAGGCCGTTTTCATCGGTGGCCGGTAGTCGGGGTCAACCAACGGCGGAAGCGGACGAATTTTCACTGCGAAGGGATTTTTCTTCCGAGCAAAAGCTGCCTCGGGGTCCAGCTCTTCACGTAAAAATCGATAATCCTCATGAAGACGGTTCTTTATCGCTTCGTTGTGCTGCTCCTCCAGCCATGTCTGATGTTCCCGATAGAATCGGGTTGGCCATTGCCCCCAGAGCTGTTGGATGTGGAGTCCGCTTGCCGCCGACAAGCTTTCCAATAGAGGTCTTGCTGTAGCGAAGTAAAATCTCTCCATGACGCTCTCTAACCAATCCCGTCGATCCACTTCGTTCTCAGGAGCTAATACAGCCTGCCAATGACTCATCTCTATGAAATAGCTCATTTTATGGTTGTTGGTCGTCCAATGAAGAGTCATATTCGGTATTGAAAAATCGGGTGCGATTTGCCAAACGGAAATGGCATATTGCAGAGCCAAGGCGATTTTGCTCAGCCAACCCGCGCAAAAAACAGCTGCGACTGCTCGATCCTCCCCACGAATAACGACATTGTATTCATCGAGAAACCGCTTCGCTTCCTCGTCTTGCAGCAGTAAGCGAAGCTCAATTGAATAACTGCCCGTCACGGCATCCGTCCGAATGCCGAACTTCTTTTGTAACTCGTCCAAGCACTTTGGTTCCATATCGTTTGTCCTCACTCTGTTCGTATTCAACCTTCAACGGATACCCGTACCGATGCAGCAAGTATGAAAGACCTTCCTACAAACAACAATCCAAACAGGGACGCTTAAAACTGCCCGATAATTCTACCCTTTCCCCTAGGGATACACAGCGGCGTGCCGAACAAGGGATCTGGTATGACCTTGCAATCCAATTGGAAGACGTCTTTAACAGTTTCCGGCGTCACGATTTCCTCAGGTGCTCCGAACGCATAAATATTCCCCTCGCTTACAGCCACCATGTAGTGTGCATAACGGCAAGCTAAATTCAGGTCATGCAGCACCATGACGATGGTGCGCTGATCCCGCTCATTCAGTTCATACAGCATATCCAATATCTCTACCTGATGGGACAGGTCCAGATATGTCGTCGGTTCGTCGAGCAGCAGCATACCGGTTCCTTGAGCCAGGGTCATGGCAATCCACGCTCGCTGCCTCTGGCCACCGGAGAGGGAGTCCACGGTCTGATCGGCAAAAGCTTCCACGCGGGTAGACTTTAATGCAACGTTCACCATCTCTTCATCAACTGGTGACCACTGCTTCAACCAGCTCTGATGCGGGTATCTTCCCTGGCGAACCAATTGACGGACAGTAAGGCCTTCCGGCGCCGATGGACCCTGAGGCAATATGGACAAGCTCTTGGCCACCTCTTTGGTCGACATCTGGGCAATTTGCCTGCCATCCAGCAAAACCGCGCCGGTGTCAGGCTTCTGCAATCGGGCAAGCGTGCGCAGTAAAGTCGATTTTCCGCACCCGTTTCCACCAATGAATACGGTTATTTTTCCTTCAGGAATCATCAGGTTCATATCCTTGATTACCGTCTTGGGCCCATACCCTACGGTCAGCTCTTTTACTTGCAGCGTTGTCAAAACGGCTTCCCTCCTTAGCTATATCTGATTGCGGTTCCTGAACAGTAAATAGATGAAGAACGGAGCTCCTATACCGGCCGTGAAGATACCTGCCGGAATATCCAGCGGATAGAACAGGGTACGGGCGATCAGATCGGCCATGAAGACGAGAAGCCCGCCGATCAGACCGGACACCAGCATCATTCCCCCATACAATCGGCCAACCAATCGCCGCGCGATATGCGGCGCGATCAAACCGATAAAACCGATCGCGCCCGCGACGGATACGGCAGTCCCCGCCAGAACTACGCTAATGAGGATGAGCAGGAATCGATG
This sequence comes from Bacillus sp. FSL K6-6540, assembly GCF_038007545.1. Classification (NCBI taxonomy): domain Bacteria; kingdom Bacillati; phylum Bacillota; class Bacilli; order Caryophanales; family Bacillaceae; genus Bacillus; species Bacillus sp. FSL K6-6540. The sequence continues at coordinate 3,267,502 of NZ_JBBOXH010000001.1, read as the reverse complement.
CCGCTGTACCTTGACGCCCAGACTGCTTGCAATATCATCGCCAAGCTCCTGGGCATTCAGGCTTCGGCTGAATGCCAGGGCAAGCAAAGTACCAAGCACAACAACCGGAACAATCGTATATACGTTTTGCCAGGAAGCCCCATAAACGCTTCCGGTAAGCCAAAGATATGCTTTGCCGGCCGATATGGCGGGGCTCATGACAATCATTAGCGTCGTTGCCGCTTTAGCGGCAGCGGATAAGCCGATTCCGATCAGCACCATACGAATCGGCGTAACTCCCTTTTTCCATGACAGGCCATACACTAGCAAGGAGATCAGAAGCGCTCCTGCAATGGAGGCTAACGGCAGGAGCTTGATACTTGCGACACCGCCGGCAAACGTAATGAAACTCACCGCGGCTACCGAAGCCCCGCCGGTAATGCCTATAATATCCGGCGATGCCAGCGGATTGCGAATGATCCCCTGCAGAATGGCACCGGCTACGCCAAGGGCCGCTCCGACGAACAAGGCGGTCAATACCCGCGGCAGCCGAAGCGTTAGCAGGATAAAATCGTGCTCTCCCGATCCCGTGCCGAATAAGGTTGAAAGGACGGCATTCGGCGATATGTAGGTATCTCCCCACCCTGTTCCCATGGCAATGGCCACGACAAAGGCCAATAAACCCAGTAGTATCCAGATCAAACTTATTGTCTCGAATTGTAGGTCCATGCTTCCCGTTCGACTTCGAATATGGGTATATCGTTTCACTTCCACGCCCCTCCCTTACGAGCGACATGAATGAAAAACGGAATTCCGATAGCCGCCGTCATTACGCCGATCGGAATTTCATTAGGCATAATCAACAGCCGTGCCGCTATATCCGCGATGATTAACAGCAGCCCCCCCAATACGGCAGAGAAGGGCAAAGCCCAACGGTAATCCCGTCCTGTCAAAGAGCGTGCCAAATGCGGAACGAACAGGCCGATAAAACCCACCGCGCCGACGATGGCTACCGAACCGCCGGCAAGAACGACGATCAGGACGCCGAGCATCAGTTTCACCTGCACGGTGTTTTGTCCGAGTCCTTTCGCAACGTCCTCCCCGGTCATAAGCAGGTTGACCGCCCGGCCCATGAACAGGGCTGCCACGCCCGCTGCCGCCATAAACGGGAACAGTGGCAGGACCTGATCAATCGAGCGGCCGCTCACGGAACCTGCCAGCCAAAACAACACATCCTGCAGCCCGTTTTCATTCATGACAAGAATAGCCTGCGTACCGGACGAGAATAAGGCGGTTATCGCTGAACCGGCTAGAACTAGCTTAATAGGAGTGAGCCCGTCGCGTCCCAACGAGCCCAGCCCGTAGACGATGAATGCGGACACCGTCGCACCTCCTACCGCGTATAAGGCCAAATGCAGCATCGGGCTGCTTGGATTGAGGAGCGTTGCCAGCACGACCAGCAGGATCGCGCCTGAGTTAATGCCGAAAACGTCCGGGGAGGCAAGCGGATTCCGGGTTAATGCTTGCATCATGGCCCCTGCCAAGGAGACCGCAGCCCCTACCGACAAAGCAATGACTGCCCGGGACAGACGCTCAGTCCGAATAATGAGATGGTCGACCTGTTCCGGATTATACTGGGTAAACGAAGATACGAGTGTAACCCAAGAATAATTCGTCCGCCCCAGCAGCAGGCTCGCAATGAACGCGCCGGCCATCAGAATGAATGCGCTGAGCAATAACAGGGCATTGCGCTTGTTCATTTGTCCAACTCAAACAAATCGTACAGACTATCGAGCATTAGGTGCGCCGACAGAATGCCTCCGGCCATATTCCAGGAGACTTCATCAACCATATAGACTTGGTTGTTCTTGACGGCATCCAGGTTTGCCCAGAGGGGATGGCTTGTCCAATCTTTGTAATACTTCTCTACCGCTGTCATATCGTCACCCGAGTTGAAATTGAAAATAACGTCAGCATTCATATCGGGTATGCTCTCCTTGGAAGTCAACTGAACGCCCCATACCTCCGCATCGTGTCCCTCAGGACGAGCGAATCCGAGTTCTTTCAGAATGCCTCCGGCATAACCCATGTAGAAGATTCTCGCATGATCCGTCCTGAAATTAGTGATGGTCGCTTCGATGGGGAGGCGATCCCCCATTTTCTGTTTAAAGTCGTCAACTCTGGAGTCCCATTCTGCCATAAGTTCTTTGGACTTATCTTCCCGATTCAGAACCTCACCCATCAAATTGACCGAGGCTTTCCAGTCGTATACTTCACCGATCATGACCGTGGGTGCAATCTGGCTGAGCTGATCATAGATGCCTTCATGTCTCGTTTTCGTTGCGAAGATAACGTCTGGCTTCAACTTGTAGATTTCTTCAAGATTTGGCTGAACCTCCGTGCCGAGCTGGGGAACGTCGTCTAACTCATCTCGCAAATATTCATACACCGGTTTTTGTAGCCAGGATTCGACAATGCCGACAGGCTTAACCCCATATGCGACCGCTGCATCGTTCGCTCCTTGATATAAGGTGATGATGCGAGTCGGGTTACCTTGAATTTTGGTCTCGCCCATCTCATGTTTTATGGTACGAACTTCCGATTCGTTGGCCGGAGTTATCGCTTCGCTCTGGCTGCCTATTGTTGGCGATCCGCTTTGTTGCGAAGCAGGTTCCTTCGATACACTTCCCTGATTTTGTCCACACCCCGATACTACGAGTACAATCACCAGCAACATGGCAAACAGCCACGGTTTTTTCCAAACTTGCATCTGTTTCTTCTCCCCCGTCATCTCTATGAATTAATAAGTCAATACCATTGATATTGATTCTCATTATTAATTATAAAAAAAGCCTAGGGCATGAACATAGGTAATTACGTCCACTCTTTGGACAAATCCGACACAAGCAAGTCATGCAGACGGTCCAGCAGCAGATCATGCGAATAGGCAGTATACATTGTATATAAATGCTGGCTCTCCAACAGTGAGTATACCTCCTGATTCCGCACCGCCCTTTTCGACTTCCATCTCGGGTCCCGATACCATTGATTCAAGGTCTGCCGAATGGCCGCTTTGGTTTGCTGCGAGCCGTCATTTCGAAAGCTGGTCAAAAAAATGATATCTGGATCGTAATCGAAAATGTCCTCATAAGCTATCTCGCGGTACAGAGGAATGGAGCCCAAGCCCGAGGGCGGCTTAAGCCCCAAATCGTCATAAACCACCGCACCTACGTTGCGCTGACCAAACAGACAGAGTATACCGTTGCCGAGACCGATGATCAGGGCTGTTTTTCCATCGACATACGGCTTGATGCTTGCGCGAACACTCAGGGATTTTGCCTGATACTTTTCAAGCCATAGCCCCGCCTCCTTGTCCTTCCCGGTTGCCGTGGCTATTTTACAAAACTGGGTACGCCAATCGTCATAGAAAGGAATGCTTATCGTTTGCGTGATATGCTCAAACATTTTTGCCTTGGCAGAGGTTTCCTCGTCATAGATATCGCATGTGAAAATGACATCGGGGTTCGTCGAGGCCAGCTTGTCCAGATCAGGTCGGAAATGACCAATTTCAATCGTATTATGTAACGCGATCGGATAATAGGAATTGACGATGGCAGCGTAAGGCTCAATTCCAAGCGCAAGCAAATGGCCGGTCAGATGGTGGTGAAGGGATACGATTTTATCCGCCTTTTTCATTTGCTTCACATACATGGACGGCGACATGCCCGTCATCATTCGGAATTTGCGGCTAAAATAAAATTCGTCCGCATAACCGATGCGCTGGGCGATCGTCCGAAACGAGTCCTTCGTTAATAATAGCTCTTGCTTTGCGTGGTTCAGCCTGACCGCCGATAAGTAAGACATCGGCGATTTTCCAAGCTGCCGCTTGAAAATTCTCGTGAAATAATCGCTGCTAAGACCTGCACGCTCTGCCAAATGCTCTCGGCTGATATTGCGATGATAGTGACGATGAATGTATTCAACGGTTTGCTTGACCACTCGTTCATGTTCGGTATGAGGTTTTTCGGCTGCATTCTCCATGATCATTATTAGCAGCTCTAGAAACATATGCTGGGCCTTCAGCTGATCCACACGTTCCCCACTCCACTTGGTTCTGATATCCAGCACGGATTGGTACAACGACGGGAAAGGACCCACCTCAACCTCGATAACTCGGCTTAAGCTTACAGGCGCATAACGATAAGCTTGCGTTTCTTCCAGCATGACAAACTCCAATGCCAAACTGCCCATCGATTCGGACTTATCCTCAATCCAAAGACCTGCCGGCAGCAAGATGACCTTATGAGGGCCGACATGATAAGGCTTCCGCTCAATTGTTATCTTCTGCTTATCAGAGAACACAAGAAGCATAAGGTGATTGTTGTTATCAACTTTCATACCGGGCGTATCTTCCGGAGACCGTGCATGGACAAGCTTGTACAGATAGCCATGCATTTCCGTTAACTCCTCGAACATATCAACTTCCCCCTTTGTTATTGAGAAACATTCTCATTATATTTTATGGGTGAAGGTATGACTTATCAATGCCAAGTTTTTATCCTTGAAGTGAAGCATCGCTGAATTCACTGCAAACCCACGGTACGAAAAAAAACCAACCGCTATACCGGGTTGGTTTTCCATCATAAAAGAGATTAACTATGCACCAGTGCTTTTAAGCTTAAACCTAGCGTTTCTGAAGTTGTATCTTGAATTTCTTCGAAGAGGGCCGGATTCTTCGAAAGCGACATCCCGTAAGAAGGAATCATTTCCTTGATTTTCGGTTCCCATTCCTTCATCTGCTGCGGGAAGCATTTCTGCAATACCTCAAGCATCACGTGAACGGCCGTCGAAGCCCCGGGCGAAGCACCGAGCAGGGCTGCGACCGAACCATCCGCGGCACTAACCACTTCGGTCCCGAACTGCAGCGTGCCCTTTCCGTTAGCCGTATCCTTAATGACTTGTACGCGTTGGCCCGCCACGACGATTTCCCAATCCTCGCTCTTCGCGTTCGGGATGAACTCGCGCAGCTCTTCCATGCGCTTCTCATTCGATAGCACCACCTGCTGGATCAGGTATCGGGTCAACGCCATTTCTTTAACCCCCGCCGCCAGCATCGTGAATACGTTATTCGGTTTGACGGAACCGATCAAATCGAAATTCGAACCCGTTTTTAGGAACTTCGGCGAGAAGCCGGCAAACGGACCGAAGAGCAGTGCTTTTTGGTTATCGATGTATCTTGTGTCCAGATGGGGCACCGACATCGGAGGTGCGCCGACCTTGGCTTTTCCGTATACCTTGGCATGATGCTGCGCAACGACTTCTTGATTCTTGCAGACCATGAACAGTCCGCTTACCGGGAACCCTCCGATATGCTTTGATTCGGGAATGCCGGTTTTTTGCAATAAATGCAGGCTGCCGCCTCCGCCGCCGATAAAGACGAACTTGGCCGTATGGAACTCGGTTCTGCCGTTATCGATATCCAACACTTTTACTTTCCACGAGCCATCGGGAGTACGCTTGATATCCTTCACGCTGTGCTTGTAGTTGACCTCCACGTCTTTGTTCTTCAGATGCTCAAACAGCATGCGCGTTAAAGCGCCAAAGTTAATGTCCGTCCCGGAATCGATTTTGGTTGCCGCTAACGGTTCGTTTGATGTGCGCCCTTCCATAATAAGCGGAATCCATTCCTTCAGCTGCTCGGGATCCTCGGAATATTCCATTCCTTGAAAGAGAGGATGATTTGACAGCGCTTCAAAACGTTTTTTCAAAAAGGCCACGTCTTTTTCGCCCTGAACCAAGCTCATATGAGGTATAGGCATGATAAAATCCTGCGGATTGCGAATCAGATTGCTACTTACCAGATAAGACCAGAACTGCCTTGAGACCTGGAACTGCTCGTTGATGTTGATCGCTTTGCTGATGTCTATAGATCCGTCAGGTTTTTCGGACGTATAGTTAAGCTCGCACAGTGCGGAATGGCCGGTCCCCGCATTATTCCATTCATTGGAGCTTTCTTCCCCCGCGCTTGCGAGTTTCTCGAACACTTTGATCTCCCATTCGGGCACTAGCTCCTTCAGTAAGGCTCCCAATGTCGCGCTCATGACGCCGGCACCAATCAAGATTACTTCTGTTTTTTTGTCCATGTTGCTCATTATACCCTTCCTTATCCCATATATTTGAAAAAAGAGTAGGCGTCCCTGCTAAAAATGTCGATAAAAAGCAAGGCGTCTTCTGAAAACACACCTTTTCTGTGTCAATAATCACCATATTATAGTCTATTATAAATATTGATAGATTAAAATATCTATTATTATCTAATCATTATAAACGATTTCAAGTAGTTAACAAAGTGAGAAGATCCTCCACAATATCCGACAACTGATAATCCGGCTAACGTCATAACAAAAAAAGCCGCGAGGATCGCGACTTTAAGCCGGTTTCGACATGGTTTTCCCGTGTTGCGGCTATTTCACGTTGCCGAGCAGCAGATTCGTCTGTATCTCCAATTGCTTTTCAAGCGAGATCAGGTCGCCTGCGGAGAACTGGTTGATATCCAGCGTGAAGATGCGGTTGTTTTTGTAAGCCGGAAGGGATTTCCACAGCGCGCTCTCCAATATCTCGTTGGCTCGTTCCCCGCCCCCGTCCGCATCGTAGACGGTCACGAACATGTAATCCGCGGCCATGTCCGGCAGCGATTCCAGCGAAATGTCCAAACCGGCGCCTCCGTTTACGACCTGCCCTTTCACGGCTTCAGGCGGCTGATAGCCGAGACCGGAATAGAGATTACGGGTTCCGCGGCCAAAGCTTTCTCCCACAACCCAGAAGTTTTTCGCCCAAATCTCGTAAACGCCAACGGTTTCTCCTTCCTTGACCACGCCGTTCAGCTTGGTTTTGGCCTCCGCCAGCTTCTCCTCGTAATGCCGGATTGCCTCCTCGGCTTCCTCCGATTTCCCGAGAAAATCGCCGAATTCCCGCAGCTCTGCATACAAATCCTTAGCTCCCCATGGAATGACAATCGTCGGTGCGATTTTGGCGAATTGTTCATAATTCTTGTCCGAAGGCCGAATAATAAGGTCGGGATCAAGGGACACGATTTTCTCAAGCGCCGCTTGATCATCGCCGATATCCTCGATTCCGTCCGTCAGGTCCTGCAAAAAATATTGATTCAAGCTGGCCGTACCTGCCCCGACCGGCTTAACGCCCAAGGTCAACAAATGGGCCAGGTATTGCGTCGCAACGATTCGCTTCGGTTCCTTAGGAATCTCGATCTCTCCCATAACCGTATCGAATTTGCGTGTTGCTTCTGTTTGTTGACCCGCTTGGTTCACCACCTTCTCGCTTTGCTGTCCAGAATCCCCGCATGCTCCCAATACGATGACCAAACTTCCGATCAGAGCCAGTTTCCAACCTTTAAGCCACTGCATCCATTAAACCCTCCACCTATTGATAATGATTATCATTATTATATTAATAGGGAGAAGGCTCGTCTATTGCGCTCCGTTTGCGGTTCTATGGACATTTGTAAGAAGTTCGGTTTGGATGCTTAATTGCTGCTCTAACGCTATCGGATCATTATGCTTAAACAGCTCCAGATCGAGTAAGAACACTTTGCCGTTGCGAACGGCGGGCAGGCTCCTCCATTCCTTGCTGTTCATAACCCGTTTTGCATATGCTGCACCTCCACCCGCTTCCCACACGGTTACGAATATATAATCCGCCGCATGCGCGGCAAGCATATCCGGCGTTAATTCCAAGCCGATTCCTTCTCCCAGGACGTAATCAGTCAGCGGCTCCGGCGGCCGAAAGGAAAAGGTCCGGTATAAATTGCGAAGGCCTCTGCCATAGGCGATATTGACCGCCCATAACCGGTCCTGCCAAAACTCCAGTACAACTGCCGTCGCGTTATGAGTACTGATTCTGTTGGCGACCATAGAGGCTGCAGCTTCCTCTTTCGCCCGAAACGCAGTAATCCACTTCTCCGCCTCCCGCTCGCGATTCAGCGCTCTGCCCAACCGGAGCAGCTCGTCTAAGGAGTCTTCCTGCCCCCATGGAATCGAGATCGTTGTTGCGAGCCGGGACAAAGGCTGGCTGTTGGGTCCGGACGTAACGATCAGATCAGGCTGCACGGAGGCAATCGCACGGTGCGATTTGGCATCTCCGATATCCGCTACATGCTTAAGCATTCCCCTGAAGGGGCGGGCGCGCAGCAGATTCGATGACGTTCCCACGGGCGTAAGTCCGAGAGCCAGCAGGTGGCCCAGGTATTGAAGCGCCACAATACGCTTTGGCCGCTGCATATAATCGCGTGGAGAGTGGCCGAAATGCTGCTTGAATTTCCGGCTTAAATACATGCCGTCTTGGTATCCGACCTCCCGTGCAATGCGGTCGAGATTGCGATCGTCGCCATCAAGCAATGCCTCTCTGGCTTTCTCGAGTCGCAGCCGGGTTAAATACTCCGTGAAACCGGAGCCCGTTGCTTTTTTGAACGATACGGAAAAGTGCTCCGGCGTAAATCCAGCCCTCTTTGCCATGTCGTTGCGCGTTAAGGCTATGTGATAATGCTTCTCCATATATTCAACTGCAAGTCTCATACGCTCAAGCCAATCCTCTTCCCGATTCTTATCGTTCGTTGATCGCAGCAGCGCACTCAACAACTGTTTGAATACTGCGTCGATGCAAAGACGAGCTGCAAGTCCTCCGCCTCCTGCTTGATCTTGCATTCGTTGGCTTAGTTCTTGAATCAGGACAAGAGCTTCGTGCGTTGCGGCGAAGGGAAGCTTGCCGGTGTCCATCAGTGCAGACAAATTCTTGATGTATACCCTGTTGCACGTGGTGCTCTCCTTGAGATCCCATACTTCATAACGCAATTCGTAAACCTCCAGCGGCACCGGGGAAGACGGCGTCCGTTGAATGTCGACGATCGAACCCGGCGGACAATAACAGACAGCCTTCGCCTTCAGTCGGTGCTTTCCTCCGTTCAAATATAAGTCGCCGGAGCCTTTATGGATCAGGTATAGGGTATGCGTCTCCATGAAACCCCCGACTGGCTCTTCGGCGTGACCTTGCTTTATGTACCGTACTCCCAACAGCGAATATTGCGTTTCTTCCATGCTGGCGCTCCTTCTGACGAACTCCTGTTTTAACCTATTATAATCTCATTGATAATCATTCTCAATAAAATAGTGTGTTTAGCTCTAGCTGAATTCTCTCTTATAACTGATGAAATCAGAAAAAATAAAAGCGCCATTTCCTTGTGGACTTGGCGCTTTTATGGATTTAGTGAGGGGCCATTTTGCCGGGCATTTGCGACTGGATCGGAGCCGTGGCGTAGCTGTTCTGCATATACTGCATATCTTGCTGAGGCAGCTGCGGCACTTGATAGTAGCCGTGCTTGTTTTGATACAGCGAAATTTCATACGCCATTTCGATGCAGTTGGGAAGGGAATCCGCTAGGACGCGGCGCACAACCGGATTCGTGGATTCCATCGCTGCATTCGTTTTCATGGTAGCGCCGGATTTCACGGCGTTCAGCATGCTGAGCGCGATGGTTTCATCATTGATCTCGGCAGTGGACTGCATCGGTTTTTTCGGTTGACCCGGTTTCATGCCGTAGATAAAGTCGTTCCCCTGCTTCATTTTATAGCTTTGCGTCGACTTGGATGGATCTTGTCCTGTTTTGAAGCATTCTAAGGTGATATTATATTCATCCGCCATAAATTGCTTTTGGCGCTGCAAGATATCCCGAAGCTCCGGATCCTGCACATGTCCGCTCAGCATGGTATACGTGTTCATCGTATTGATGGCTCCTGCCAGTACCTCGTGTACATCGAACATTTCATGACCGCCATGGTTCAATTGCGGTGGAATCATGCCGGTTTCCATGTTCTGATGATTTTGCTGTTGTTCGAATTGCATTCATGTACCTCCTATGGGTTTTTCGATTTTTATGCAGCTATAAATCCACGATGGTGGCGCTGCGAACGGATTGCATTTGCAGTCCAGGTTTATTGTTCATTACATGAATCAAAAGTATTCAGGCAGACGACTTATTTCTGATCCATATCGTCAAGAGCAGCATGAACGGCAGGGCAACCTGGAAAACCGGGGTTACATAAGTCAGGACAATCTTCACGCCTAGCCATAAATGATGCGGGTAATTAGGTGACAGGAAGGCAAGCATATACAAGCATACCCCTAACAGAACGGTAACTATTTTATAAGGCACTCCCGTAATTTTAGTAAGTCCGATCACAGCCCCCACATAAAAAGCCGTCATTTTCGCTCCCAACCCGAGAAATAGGACGAGAACGAATAAAACGTCTATGCGCTCAAACACTTCGGCAATTTCAATGAGCTGCACGACTTGCAGCAGCGGAAGCGTACTATTGGCCGCCAGCGTCGGTCCCAAAACTACATGATATCCATCGGGCTTGCTGTCTTCATGGTTTCCTACAAGCTTCTGAGAGAGAAAGAAAGCCCCTTCGTTACGGCCCTGTCCAGTTATCCGTTAACCTTCTTTCCCCATGTATTCAATGGTGCGATCATCATGGCCGGATTCTCGACGATGAGCGTCTCCTTGTTTGCCGTGGTGAATTTGCTTGTAACGATGGCCAAGGATGGCGATGCTCCGAGTATCTTTACCAAGAAAATGGAAAAGTTCCGAAAGCTGCCCCTCCCCTCCTTGGTGCTTGCAGCGGTCGGTTTGAGCGCTTCGATCGTCACCGCGCTTCTATTGCCAGGAAAAATATACGAATATATCACAACCGCAGCCGGCATACTGCAGATGTATAATTGGTCGTTCATTATCATCTCGGCCTATAAAATTTTGAAAGTAAAGATCCAGGACCTGGTTTTGGGGGGTATCGGCATCGTTCTTCTGTTGGGCGCCGTAACCGGTACGATCATGGAAAAAAAGCATCCGGCCCGGTTTTTTCGTCAGTTTGATTTTGGCTGCGCTAGTGGCTGTCGTGACGCTGATCATGGTAAAGGTATGGAACAGGATGCAGACAAACACCATCAACAATTAAAAAAAGAAAGGGCATCTTGGGACTGACCCCCGTTTGCGAGACGTGGATCAAAACACCTTGCAAGTTTAAGCAGCCAGTTGCCGGAAATGAAGCGGCGACTGGTTGTTTAGTTTTGTTTGAATGCGAATTGAGTTATAGTAAGTAATGTAGTCTCGAACGGTCTGCTCGACGATTGCCGTCGTCGTACATGTTAAACCTTCGAGATAGAACGTTTCAGACTTTAGCGTGGAATGAAACGATTCAATGGGGGCATTATCAGCGGGCGTACCCTTGCGGGACATGCTCATGGTAATGCCTTTTCCCTTTACAGCTTCTTGATAGGCTTGAGATGTGTAGACGCTGCCCTGATCGCTATGGAGCATGGTGCCCGGCAGAGTGGGCAGCTGACCCAGCGTGTCCAGGACAAACCCGGTGTCTTGCTTGTCAGAAATACTGTACGCCACAATCTCTCCGTTAAACAAGTCCAAGATACTCGACAGGTATAACGTTTTTCCGCCAAACGGCAAATACGTAATATCTGTAACGAGTTTTTGCATGGGGGCATCGGCTGCAAACTGGCGCTTTAACAAGTGCTCTGCGATATAAGCTGGCTGCCCAGTAGGTTTGCGTTTCTTCACTTTGACACGACATTGGAGCCCCTCGCGCTGCATAATCTGCTGCACGCGTTTATGGTTTATCTTACGCTCCATTCGAAGCAGAGCCGTGATCTTCCGGTATCCATAACGAAATTTATGCTGACTACAGAGTTCTCGAATCGTCTCTACCATGTGATCTTTACATGGGTTCTTGAGGCGTTCTTCCAGCGATAGTAGGTGGAGCGAGAAAGCCCGATCCATGCACACGCTTGAGTTACACTGATTTCTCCTCGAACAGACTCCACTACAGCCTTTGGCGACACCTCCTTTGCATTTCCACGAACTTTTTTAGCAGATCTAATTGTTGCTTCAGAAACCGATTTTCCGCCTGTACCTTCTCGAGTTCTGATTTATATTCTGGGCCTTTACCGTAGCTGTATTGTTTACCGACAGGCTGCTCCAATTGGTTCCATTGGCCGCTGCGATACCATCTCATCCAGGTCTCCACTTGTGTCTTATTTCGTATGTTCAGTTGGTCCATGACTTCTTTCACTGGAATGCCATCCAACCTCATTTCAATAGCTTTCTTTTTCACTTCTACTGGATAGCTGACTCTTGTTGCCAACGCAAAAACACCTCCAAAGTTGTCCCCATATCTTACGACATGGTTGCATTCTCTTGAAGGTGTTTTTAATTTGTCTCACGTTATGGGGTCAGTCCCGCTGAACATGGAATCCTTTTTTCTTGCTGCAGAGCTGATTTTCAATTTATTCACTTTCATAATACTCTCAACACCGCTATAAATTAAAACGAATCCGCCAAAAAGCCATAAAAAAATCTGAACGATCGGAATATTGAGAAATTGAACAAGTCCTAAATAAATGACCAGCATAAAGGCTGCGTCTGCCAACATGGATCCTGCTCCGACTACCCAGGCATGCCAAAAGCCATTGCGGATGCCTTTATCAAGCCTGGCCGAATTGACGGGCCCGATGGGAGCGGCCAACGTTAATCCTAGAATGATGTAGCTTATCAATAAATTCACATTCAATCGCATTCACTCCCGCATACGAATAAGAGCCTGTACATTTTATGTGAAAAAAGCGGCCGGTTATGACTTTAAATCTCAAAAACATGAAAAAACCGCCTATCTTAAGGCGGTTTTTCTAGAAAAGCAGGTCAGATGACCGTTTCAGCCCAACGGACCAGAATCGACGCTTGTTCGTGCGTCAAGAACTTCCCGGTATGGCCTCGAACCTGACCGATATACCCGTTCATGATATCTCTTGCGGCTTCGATGTGACCGCTGTCAGCTTTTTCTTTTGCCTGTTCCAGCTTCTTGTTATAGGATTTTGCCACCGCTTCCCAAGCTTTGCTTCCCGTATCCTGGAGGAATGCGCTCGTCACGCTTTTTAAGCCGTCAAATGTAGCCGTCACCGTGAACGCATGGTCAGCGGTCGCCTGATGGCCCGCAAGATCCTCCGCCGTCACCGTCACCCGGTTCTCTCCCGGTTCGAGAAGAAATGCCGGCCTCTGTAGAAGCGGCTCATCGCACGGCCTGCCGTACACGCTGGAGATTACATCCGTCGCGCTGCATGTAATGCTCACCGTCTGATCGATAGCGTAGGAAGAATCGCCCAGTATAAGCAGTTCAGGTTCTGTCAGATCCAGTTTAATCTCCAGAGATCCGGCTGGGTCCGTATCCCCGGCTAGACGATACAGGAACCGATGGACCCCTTCTTCGTTTAGCATAACCGGCTCTCTGTAGGGGATCCATGTGCTTCCGGCATCCAAGCTGTACTCCGCGCCCGAAGCCCTCGATAATGTTACGGTTACCGGTTTCGTGTACCAGGCGTTGCTGCCGTTCGGCTCGGCTGGATCCGCCATAACATCGACGCCCTTAAGCTCAAGACCCTCGAGTGCGGCGAGCAGATCAGCCGAAGCGGCATCCACGTCCTCCTGTGTGGCATGCTCCGCCGACGAAACCGCGCTACCGAGAGCCACGGCTTCTTGCAGCGTTTCATAACTGTCAGGCGTACAGCATTCGGCATCCACCCCGGCAGCCTTATCCAGCAGCAAGGCTAGTAGGGAATCGTCGAACCATGCGGACGTTTTACGATAAATCGCCCCAATATCATCCGCGCTCAATGCATAATCGTACACGCGAAAATCATCGATCCTGCCGGCAAACAACGGATCCGCAAATTGGCTCTTGCCGATGTAACGGTTGCTTGGCTTAAAGTCGCTAGGCTTGATGGACATGTTGTTCTTCTCCGACTTCAGTTCGCCGTTGACGTACAATTTGCCCGTGCCGTCTCCCAACGTAACCGCTACATGCACCCATTGATTCGCCGCAAGCTGCCCCGACTCCACGAACTGCTCGCCGCCTCCGTTCTTGATGGCAAAGCGAAGCGTATTGCTGCCCGATCGCGGCGACAGGAACAGATATTGGTTGGTATTATTGCCAAAATCGAATATCCGCTGCCACTGACTACCTCCGTTCCAGTACACCCAGGCCGCGATCGTGATGTTGTCGGCTGCCCCTTTTTTATCCGTCGCTGGAAGCGTGACATAGCTGTCCGTACCGTTCAGCTCAATCGCTTGACCGACCTTTCCGGCCGTGTACCCGGTTGTTCCGGATACGGCAGCGCTGGACGAACCCAAGACATTGTCGGCGTTTCCGTCGAACGGATAGAGGGATGCCTTATAAGGATCCAGCGAATTTCGGGCCGAATAGACATCATGGATCAATGTTACCTCATCAGCTTCCGGCTTGTTCATCTCCGTCTTAATCCGTTCCAGTTCTTGGAGGTACAAGTAGTAACTTGCCTTCGTATAATCCGATGCCGGCAAGCCCTCGGCGTGCCTAATCACGTCTTCGATGGAGTCCGCAGATACCATGACGCCATAGAAGGACTGCGGAGCTCCATCGGCGTGAATCGGCAGGATCTTGTAAAACACCTTGCCGTACCGAACGTTGGATTCCTCGTAAGAAGTACCTCTAGTCCCTGAAAGGACAAGTGTCCACGGCGACCCGTCAACCGGCTCCGCGGTGCCCGGCTTCAATTCCGGATCGGCCTGGCCGGCCGCCTCATCTGCCGTTCGGTACACATGAAACCAAGAAGCCTGCTTCGGCTTATTCCAATGAAGCACAACCTGATCCTGGTCTTTTTCAACGAATGGCGAGAGGTGGCCTTGCGGCGTTTCCGTTACCGTCACATCGGTAAACTGGGCCGAATCGGATGCAACAACGCCGGTTAAATACGCGTAAGTCAACAGCGAGGACATTGTCGAAACATAGGTCCAATTGGCGCCATCCTTTGAAACGAACGCGACTACCGTCTGCGAATCATGATCGCGCATCAATTTAACATACGGATACTCGGCGACCGTGTAACCCTTGAGCTTTGCATCGTATGGGCTAGCAGGTTCATTCCACCAATGATGGAAAGAGTTCCTCGTCCGGTTACGCAAAACCAGCTTCCCATTCTCATCGGCTCCGAAAAAGATGTAACGCGCCTTATCTGCGGTGTTCCGGTCCCGCATCATGATGCCGCTCGCCTCTCCCGATGCGCCGTCGATTCTGGCGCTGATGGAACTGTTCCCGGCGGTCACCCGATTTACATAATGCAGCGAATCGCGGATATCCCGTTCATATATGTTGTAATCGTTCCCTTGTCCAAGCCCCGTTCCTTCCGCTCCTTCAATCGCTATAGAAGAACCGTTGATCTTGGCGGTGCCTGATGTATCGTCAATCCGGTCGTCGCGCCAAACATCGTCTGCTTTGGCGGATACCGGAACGGTCAAATCCGCTTTCGCGCGCCAGGAATCCCAACCCTCGCCGTTCTCGTTCACGGCAGACACTTTGTAGTAGTAAACCTTACCGTTTATCACTGTCGTATCCTTGTAATAATTGCCCCGGACACCTGTTGCAATAGCTGAATAAGGCCCTTGTTCCGACTCCGATCGTTTCACGGTATAAGACTCCCCGCCGGACGTCGTCTTCCAAGTAACGCCCACGTAACCGTTCCCCGCAAGAGCATGCACGAAATCGACGTGGAACGGCTTAGGGGCGGGTTCAATGTCAGAGGTTAATTTCAGCACCATGGCGGATTTTGGCGCTGCCGTTACCTTGCCGTCCACCACCGGCACGTTCGTTCCCGTTATGAGATCGATCACTTCGGCTCCCGAGAAGTCGGACGGCAGCTCAACGTCGAAAGTTTGTTTGTTCCCGTATTCGTCTCGTGTTGTATTAATGATCATGAAATATTTGCCGTATCTCGACGTCTGCAGCTCGGGATATCCGGAATAAGGGGTGTCCGCTTCGAAATTATCGCGATTGACGGTGCCTATACCGGGCTGATAAGAAATCGGCGTAGGTTCCCCGGCCAGCGCCTGCGGCGCTCCACTCCAATTGTTCGCTCGATCGGACTGGAAATCCCAATCGATGTTGCCTGCACGCAAGTAATAATCTTCATATCGGAAAAGGTTATTTGTTGCGATCTGAACGATATGGTCATACTGATCCTTCATAATATGAAGCCGCCCGTTGCTTGCCATCCCTCGATTGCGATAAAACAAGGAACCCAGCATTCTGAAATCGCCGTCTCTGACTGAAACGTACATATTGTCGACATCCGCCCAAGCCCATTGCTCATAGTCGTCCGGATCGACGCCCAGCGCAGCGATTTCTTCCGGATTATAGTAATCGAAATCCGTCTGCGGCAGGACGATCCGTGCCTGGATATCGCCTCCGAACCGATCGTAATCGGCCCTGCCGGACGTGACGTATTTATAAGTATCCGCCAAGCGGAAATCGGGGCCGCTCATCGTTCCCCGGTGACCGAAATCTTTGGTGTGGAGCAGTTGGTGATCGGCCATCTGCTGCTGCACGAAACCGACCGCTTCTCTGGCATGCTGCCAATACTCCTCCCACTCCGGTCCGCTGTACCGGGTCTCGTGCTCGGCCATCGTCATTTCCAGCGAAGCGAATTGCATCCCCATGCCGAGCCCAATTCTGGCGCTATAAGCAGGCATGCCGGTTAATCCCTGGTTTCGCTCATCCGTGACTTGTTCCGCTCGCATGATTCTTTGTCCGTTGTCATCCAGAGACGAATAGCGGACAAAGCCGCGGGCGTAAACCGATTTCAACGCCGCTTTCAGAATTTCGTCATTCATGCTCTCGTCGCCTGCGCGGTTGAACGTCTTATAGAAATAAGTCACAAGATAGTTGGCAGACTCACCATAGTTCGCGACATAGCCGTTCTCCCTCGTGAGCCCTGCCTCGGTCAAACCGGTATAATGCTTGCCGTAGGGCAGTCGTCTGACCACGTTGCCATCGGCGTCCAGCTTGCTCTTGGCAAGCCCCTTGCCGACAATATGGGTGAAGTCATCGGTGAAGACCGCGCTTCCATCGTGATAGAACAGCGAATGGTATAGATCCAATTCTTCGCCATTCGGGCCTACCAGCACTTCTTCGCCCAGAAACGGCCGTATTCCCAGTGATTCAAGCAGGATGCGTTGACTGCGTTCTCTGCCCTCGTAATAGTCTGAGCCGATGATGCGCAATCCTTCGTGTGCCTCCCATGCGCCAACATACGTATAGTAAACCTGGTTATAAATATAAGACAGCCGAGTCCTGGCGAAATCAAAATTCGCCTTCAGCGCCCGTTCCCAGGCCTCTCGGCGCGTTAATTCGCCGCCATCCCAATCCACACCCGCCAAAGAGTACTCGCCGGCCACGGTTCCTGTAACGAACGGCTCATCCAGAAACGCATGGAATGCATCTTCCCCATAGATCGCATCGTCTTTGATCAAATTCTCCGCGATATACAGCGCTTCGCCAAGCGCACCGTAATAACCGCCCCAATCGCCCTGGTGTCCCCCGCGCAAAACCAGCCTTGTATTGCCGTAATAATCTTTGACATGATTATCGACCGTTTTGAAGATTCGCTCCAGCGCAGCTCTTTTCGCTTCAGGCGTTTTTGCCGGCGACCATTCATAGTTCAAAACATTCGCATAAAACATCAGTTCGTCCTGGTAACGGATAATCGACAATTTGCTGCTCGAGCTTCCATCGACTTTCGCCGATAGCGTGTTGAACAGATTGAGATGTTCCTGCCTATAGTTATCAATCAGCGTCTGCTTCTCGGTAACCGTCAGATCGGGCGTCAGCATCGTATCGGGGTTCTGGCCCGGCTGAAATTTATGCCCCTGCTGTTCCCCATCGACTGGAATATAGGCTTGCGTATGAGTGTAGGCACTGTAATAGCCTCTCGAATCGGAGGTCATCATCCCCCAAGGGTTGAACGATTTAATCGTGATCTCGACCGTATCTTTCCCGACCGTCGATTCCAGTGGAAGCAATATCGTATTGTAAAAGAACCGGTTCGGCAGCATCCAGCCCTTGTTGATGGCTTCATAATCCCCGTTGCTGATATAACCGATCTGCTCTCCGTTAATATGGATCATGCTGACGGAGGAGGTCTCGTTGCCAGAAAATTTCACGGTGACATAATTGCGTAAAACGGGGTCGATCCTCATCGTGAACGTTAAATCCCCGCCTTGCCCTTCCGCCGGTTCGCGCGGCTTCGAAACTCTGGCAGTCTCATCGAAGAGTCCGATGATCGCTTTTGTAAACTCTCCCTGGAAAAGATGAGCGGCTTCCGATGCCGTGTCGCCGAATTCGATCTGATCCAAGTAACCAGCCGCTTGAGGTGTTTCTCCGGATGCGCCAGCCATAGCTTGAGCGGCGGATGTGGATTCCGTTCCAATCGACTGTAATATCAATGATGCAGCCAAGCACAGGACAAAAAGCTTCCTGCCCCATCTTTCAGGTTCCTTCGCACGTCGAAATACAGAAATCATGAAGCTATGCATTCGATTGTTGCCCTCCCATTGATTAATATCTTCATTTACTGGGTAAGCGTTTACGCGTTCTGGCTTCGTCGGCCATTCTTTGTCTTGGTGGAATACAGATGGCTCTCATGAACGATTATCAATCATCTCTCCTTTAAACGATGCTGTGTGGTCTGGCATCGATATTCGCACGGACTAGTGATTTCACCACCTCCTTTTTGTAGGTTTACACCGCTATTCCTCGCCCTGTGATTAAGTTTGGCGCTGCTTATTCAAACGTCACGTTGCTTTGAAACTCGTTGCATTGAAAATGGCCCGCTTCGGCGTTCATGATAAGCTCACCATTGATACGCAAATTACGGAAATGGACGCCTGTCACCACTCGCTTCGCGTCGTAACCGGCAACCACCGAAGGATTATCGCACCTTCCTTGATAGGAAATATCGTTGAAATAAACGTTCTCCACGCGGTTGCCAGGTAGTGGATTATACTTCGGGTTATGAAAGACCCGTATATCGAAAAGCCTCCCCAGCTTAAACGGCTCAATTCGCACATCATTGAAGGATACGTTCCGAACCGTATTTTGATCTCCGGCATTGATCGCCAGACAGCCCCAATAACCGTCTTGAGGCTCATGATGCTCCAAGATATCGATATGGTGGAAAGAGATGTTTTCGATGGTATCCCCTTCCCCCTCGTGATCGCCGTGAACGCCAATCATGACGGGATGGGCAACGTCTGCCCACAGAACCGCGCGATTCACCCGCACGTTCGACGTATCGCCCTTAAATGCACCTCGGCTGGCATAAATGGCGATGCAATCGTCGGAGGTGCGAAGAAACACGTCCTCAATAAGGACGTTACGACAGGACATCATATCAATGCCGTCGCACCACCCGCGCGTGCTGAACGATTTAAAGCCGCGAATGCGAACGTTCTCCGATTGGCCAAGATGAATGCTGTAGTGGGGAGGATCGATGGAGATGATATCCTCGACCGTGATATGGCGGGAATAATTGATCTGCACGGACCGCCAATAGGTGGTCTTCTCGATTTCCCGCAAGTATACAATCCCTCTACCCCGAATATGGACGTTCTCGACACGATCGCATACGAGCGATCCGATGATGACGGATCCGCCCGCAAGATACACCGTGGTGTTCGACGGCACATGAAACAACCCGTCCTGGAATCGGTGCACTCCGGGTCCGAAATAAACGACGCGAATGGCTTGCCCCCCCGCTTCGCTTGCAGAAAGAAGAAGATCGATTTTGTCCTGGATCCTATATTCCCCGGGCTCAATAAGGGCTACTTCGGAGGATTCCGGGTCCGGCGCATCTTCTTCGGGCGCATTCGCAAACAGATGGAGATTGTGAAACCGATCCCCGTTCGCCTCAATGCTTAAATGGCATGGCCGATCAAGTCGGAGCCGGATCTTATCGGAATCGTAATTGAATTCGATGTGACTGGCCAAAGGCCTGATATCCACTTGATGAAGCGCCTCTCTCCTATATGTGATCTCGACCTCGACTTCGCCGGCAAAATCGAATGTCGCCATCGACGCTTCGCGCACGTCGTGCATGTCGACCCGGACCAGATAGGTGCACAGGTCTTGATATTCTCCCTCCCCCGATCTGACACGGACCGTGAAATCATCGTTTAAGGCCGCACCTTCAGGCGCGGGATAAGTAACGAGCGCTGGTAACGTTTCGTTCATGATCATTCCTCCATAAAACAAAATAATCCTAAGGTGATCCCCTTCCGAGTGGAAATAAGGAGTAAAGGGCTGCCGAGTTTGAATCTCCGTCCCAGCGAAGAAGTCTCTTCATGGCAGCCCGGTTCAAAAGTACGGTAAACTGGGTTTATTTCGCCGCTTGGCGTGCTTGGTAAACAGCAGTCGCTTCGTCCAGCACTTCCTGGCCGCCGGTTTTGAGCCATTGCGTCTTGAAAGCCTCGAAAGAAGCGTCCAGATCGTCTTTCCCGATGATGGCCTTGGTATAGAATTCATCCTGCAGCGTCACGAGTGTTGCCCAATATTTGCCCTTGCTTTCCAGCGCCGTCGGGCCAAGAATATCCGAAATCGGCTTCATTCCCTCGTTCAACGTTTCCCTGAATTCCAGCTTCTCTTTCGAGAAGTGGTATTTCCACATGCTTGAATCCCGTTCTACCAGCGGGTTATAGTATCCGCCATACCCCATGGCACGCGCCTCTTCAACGGTGCTGGCGTAAGGCTCTTTCATGACGACGGCCCCGTCCACCAGGTCGTAGGACAAGCCTTCTTCACCGAAAACGCTGCGCAGGTAGGCTTCGTCGCTGGTGGTCAGATCCTCCAGCATCTGCAATATTTTAATTCGTTTGGCTTCGTCCTCCTCGACCTGCTTGCCGAACAGAAGCGGCACCTGGAGCGCCCCGTTGGACATCACGATCGATTCGCCTGCCGGCCCGATAACGCCTTTGCCGTATACGGGGTTGGTACCATTCGTCTTATCGGCTTCCTGTCCGGCGAATAAATGGTGGTACATGTTGTTATCGACATATCCGATTTTGTGGCTGCTCCACTTCTGTCCGATCAACGCGCCGTCATCGGTCATGAATTCCGGATCGATCAACCCGTCTTGGTACCAGGTTCGAAGCAGCTTCGTCGCTTCCTTGGCCTCGTCCGTTATGCCGCCCCAAGTCACTTTTCCCTCGTCGGTTAATCGGAAGTGGTAGGGATTGACGCCGTAAGCGGCATAGATGGAATTGAACATTTGGGCCCTTACGTCTTTACCTCGTCCGCTCATGCCATAGGTGTCTTTCTTGCCATTACCGTCCGGATCGTTGTTGCGGAACTTGGTCAATACGTCCTCCAGCTGCTCCAGCGTTGTCGGCGGCTCGTCGTACTCGATCGCTTTCAGCCACTCCCCGTTATAGGTCGGTATAAAGCCGTAAGCCCCGTTAAGCCAGATGCGGGGAACACCATAGTTTTTCCCGTCGATCATTCCGACGTCCCAAGCATTGGGGTCGATTTCCTCCACTTCCTTCACGTAGGTCGGCATGTATTTCTTGATTTCGTCGACGGAAATGCTGGCGATCACCCCCTGCCTAGCCCAGTTGGTCATATCCGCTTCGCTGATGTTATGAGGCAAAATATCTGGAATCTCGCCGGAAGCGACCATCACTTTGAAATTCTCGTCATTCCCTCTCATGTTGACGAACTTCACGTTATAGCGTTCTTCCAAATACTTCTGGGTCGGATTGCCGTCCTCTGTCGGAATGTCCCAGGTCGATGCGTTGGTCATGATGACGATCGGTTTGTCTTCGCCTTGCTTATCGGTTTCGGCGGTCTCATTGCCGCTCGAGCCACCGCTGCAGCCTGCAGCCACCAGCGAGATGGACAGGGCCGCAGACAAGCCAAGCCTTTTCCAATGTTTCATGTTAGATCCTCCCTTTTTTTACCTGTAACTTTATATAATCGAGAGTGATTCCACTGCCCGGTTATATCGGTCAGCCCTTAAGCGAGCCGATCATCGTCCCTTTCACGAAATACTTCTGAAGGAACGGGTACACGATCAGGATCGGCAAAGCCGCGAACATGATGGTTGCTGCTTTGATGGACGACGTATACTCGAAATTGCCCACGACGGTTCGGCCGAACGTCTCCGCATCCGTATTGGTGATGACGATTTCCCGAAGGAAAAACTGCAGGACTTGCTTGTTCTGATCCGTTACGTAGAGGACGGCGTCGAACCATGCGTTCCAATGTCCAACCGCAGACCAAAGCGCCAATGTGGCGAGCACCGGTTTGGACAGCGGCAGAATGATGCGGAACAATATGCCGACATCGTTGGCCCCGTCGATCTTGGCGGATTCCTCGAGCTCCGTCGGGATGGCCATGAAGAAATTGCGCAGCACCAGCATCGAGAACACTGGAATCAGTCCCGGCAAAATGTAGATCCAGCGGGAATCCATCAAATGCAGCGACTTCATCAACAGATAGGTCGGAATGATGCCGCCCCCGAAGAACATGGTGAACAGAATGACCATGGTATAAAAGCTGCGGTGGGGCAAATATTTGCGCGACAACGGGTAGGCGCACAGGGACATGGCGATCAGCGACAACGCCGTGCCTAGAATCGTCCGAAACACCGAATTGCCGAAGCCGATCCAGATTTTCGTCTGGCTTAATACCTGGTTCCAGGCGAACCAGTCCAACTCCCGCGGATATAAATGAAAACCGAAACGACTCGCTTCGCTTGGGCTGCTAAGCGAAACGGATGCTATATGCAAGAAAGGGTAAACGGTTACAACACATAATAGGGTAACGAATAAAATGAGGAAGCATTGAAATATACGCTCTCCCGAACTCATTTTCATAAGACTGCCCATCTCCTTCCGGTCCTTGTTAGAGGACGCCTTCCTGTCCCATTTTCTTCATGACGTAATTGGTGCCCAGCACCAGCATGATGCCGATAACGTTCTTGAATAATCCGACGGCCGTCGTTAACCCGAACTGAGCCTGCTGGATGCCTGCCCGGTACACATAGGTATCGATTACGTCGGCGACCTCATATACGGCTGGACTGTACAGGTTGAAGATCTGGTCGAATCCTGCATTCAGAATGCCGCCGAGCGACAGGATGAACATGATCGAAACGACGGGCAGGATCGAAGGCAGCGTAATATGCCACATTTTTTTCCATCTGCCTGCTCCGTCGATAACGGACGCCTCATATAACGTAGGATCGATGCCTGCGAGCGCCGCCAAATAAATGATCGTTCCCCACCCGATCTCCTTCCAGATATTCGTAGCGACCAGCGTCGGACGGAAATAATCGGGATCGGCCAAGAAGTACACCGGCTCCATGCCGAACAGCTGCAAAATGTAGTTCACGGGTCCTTCCGAGGGCGACAGCATGACGATGATGATGCCCGACAG
The DNA here is from genome assembly GCF_038007545.1 of Bacillus sp. FSL K6-6540. NCBI lineage: Bacteria > Bacillati > Bacillota > Bacilli > Caryophanales > Bacillaceae > Bacillus > Bacillus sp. FSL K6-6540. Next base: position 3,244,145 of record NZ_JBBOXH010000001.1, on the reverse strand, counting down.
AATGACCCAGGAAAAAAAGTGAGGAATGTACGAGATGGACTGCGCGACACGCTTGAACCTGTGGGAACGCAGCTCATTCAACAGAAGCGCGAGAATGATCGGCGCCGGAAAGCCGAATATAATATTGTACAGGCTGATCAGCAGCGTATTTTGAAAAATTCGGGCAAAGTCGGGCGACTGGAAGAACAAAAATTCAAAATGTTCGAGTCCGACCCACTCGCTCCCCCATATCCCTTTGATCGGGCTAAAATCCTTAAAGGCCAGTTGGATGCCGTATAACGGCCCATAATGGAAAATGCCGAACCAGATCAACGTGGGGATGAGCATAAAAAATAAATATTTGCTTTTTTTATAATTTTTCCAGGTCTCTTTCCAAGCTCCGCCCCTGTTCACGGCTGCACTGTTACCGTTTTCATGATTCGGGACATGAGCGACATTCAACTTATTCAATGGCCTGCACTTCCTTCCAGATATCTAAGGAGGATTGAATGATCATGTTCATCCCCCGTAAAACGAAGCCATCTGCCTAGACAAAGAGTAACTTCTCTTCATCTATAGCTAACTCTTGCACTCATTGTATCTGCAATCGGAACGTCATAATGGCAAAACGATGCGCGAAAATGTTCATTGGTTGTTCTTCTGTCCGGGACGGATCGGTTTAGCGCGCCTTGCCTTTGCCCTGCACCGAATGATTGAACCCTGTTCGGTATTTAAGCGGGGTCGTCCCGACTTCGTGCTTGAACACCTGAACGAAGTAGGACGTGTTCGATATTCCTACTTCGGATCCGATCCACTCCACCGACTTCGTTGTCGTTTCGAGCAGCCTGCATGCTTGCCTCATGCGCTTCGCCGTCACATATTCCTTCAGCGTGCTGCCCGTTTCCTCATGAAACAGCTTCGATAAATAAAACTTCGATAAATGCATGGCATCGGCAAGATCATCCAGATAGAACGTTTCTTGATAGTGCTCGTCGATCCAGCGCATCGCCTGCTGCACATAACTAGCCGACTTTCGATCCAACGCTCCCGGCGCTCGGCTAAGTCCGGAATGATCATAACGAATGACCGTATCGAGCAGCCGCAGGATAAGCATGCCGATCTCTTCCGCATCTTCGCCTTTCCCTTCTTGCCTGGTACGATCATAATCGTCAAAATTACGTTCGACCGCTTCTTCGGCAGCCTGCAAATCAAACGCCTGGACCGGATGTCTGCCCTGCCATAAGGCGGCAAACATGCCGTGACGCCTTGCGAACGGATGCAGCAGTTCATCGGCCAGCTGGGGATCAAAGTGGAATATTGTCCGCGTATACGGCTGCTCCTGGCTTACGTTCGCATACACGTGGTGCAGCTGATAGGGCCGGAAGAAGAACAGCATCCCCCTGCGAATGGGGAACGTCTCGCCGCCTACGACGACATGTCCGGCCCCTTCGTGGACGAATAGCATCTCGCAGCACTGATGCCAATGATAGTAGCCTTTGTAATGACCAGTGTTGCGGTGACGATAATCCCAGAATAGCTTCGCGCCTCCGAAAACAACCGCTTCAAACATACGTTTCATATCCATTCCTCCATACTGGAATCGTGAACGTACGACTAAACGAGCATCCCACCTGCTTCTCTGCAATCCGGATCACATCTTTACCATAGATAAAGATCATTGCCCTTCAGCTTGAACGCGGCTTCCATGAAGAAGTAATCCCCGTAAATAATCGGCTGGTGATGCGTGGTGCCGCGGTACGCTGCCGAGCCGCGCTGGATGATCGCGTCCGATTGTTCGGTCCAATCGCTACGCGCCTCCAGGGAACTCAGCAATTTCAGCGCTGTCTTCAAATAGATGTGCTTGTCGTACGTTTCGACGGACCTGGAAAGCTCGATTAATCCGCAAGCGGCGATGGCCGCCGCCGTATCGTCTTCGAGCTTCGGCTCCGGAGGCTGACGGAAATCAATCGGGATGACCCCGTTCTTGGGCATATTCGCCATGAAATAATGAGCGATCCGTTTGGCGGTATCCAGATATTCAGCCTTGCCGGTGTGCTTGTAACTCATCAGGAAGCCGTACATCGCCCAAGTCTGTCCTCTTGTCCAGGAGGAACCGTCCTCGTATCCTTGCCCGCCATAGGTTCGGACAACGCCACCTTCGTACGGATCAAATTCCACGATATGATTCACGGAGCCATCCCTGCGTACGAATGCTGTCATGGCCGTATCCGCGTGCCTTAACGCAATCTGCCTGAATCTCGGATCCCCCGTCTCTTCCGTTGCCCAGTATAGGAGCGGGATGTTGAACATGCAGTCGATGATCGCCCAGCCCCGCGTATCGCCGTCATCCAGATCGTTCCAGGCGCGAATGAAGCCGCCGGCCGGGTTGAATCTTCCTGCCAGCAGCGTAGCCGCATGCAGGGCTCTTTTGCGGGAAACCGGGTTTGACGTCAATTTGAAATTAGCCACGCTCGTGAGCAGCCACATGAAGCCGACATCGTGATGCAGTCCGTAAAACTCTTCAAAGCACCGATCCAGCTTGGCTTCCGAAATCACAGCAACATCCTTATATTTTTCGTTGCCCGTTTCGTGGTACATGAGCCACATCATGCCCCCCCAGAACCCGTTCGTCCACCAATTGATTCCGTCCGTCACTGTGCCGGAGGGATTCGATGCGGAACGGTCGTCATGTGTCCCGTCGATCGTGGTATATGGGATTTTGTGTCTTGATTTTTCGCTGACCCAAGCCATCTTCGCGGTGATCTTCGCGATCAGGCCGTTCAGCCACTGCTGCTCGTCGTTACTTAACACGGATCATAACCTTCTTTCTGTACGAAAACGGATGATGGATCTTTATGATCAGTGTAATTTCTGACCGTATCGAGAAGTTTGCAAAACAAGACAAGAAATGTTGAAATCTTGTTGTATGTCTCTCTTGAATCCAGTGTAATTCGGCGAGGCTGTTCGTCCTATTGCACTTTTGCTGGATATCTTGCAATTTTCGATGGAAAATCAGGAAAATCCGTTTCGCTCGCCGACGCGGGCAAGGTGATTTTCGTGAACGCATAAAAAGCCCGGCCGTGTGGCCGGGCAAACATCCTATCATTAAGACTTTTCCTTCTATCCGTACGCCGGCAAAACGCTATCCTCATGACTCGGATACGGGCTCGAGTTTCCATTGTTGATGGTGTCCTAAGATATACCGCCATTGATGGATAAGAGCACCGTCCGCCGTAGAGATGTCTTTAACGTCCGCCGGTTTGTTGCTTATGACGGGCGTGATTCGATAATGCCCGTCACCGACGGGAATGAACGCGAATCGTTGATGGTCACCATCATTGCGGTTCGCCAGTTGAAACGAGGCTCCATGCTCCAACGAAGCATTCGATATTTGCAGATACAATCCGCTTTTCTCGTTCCGTATCGAATACTGCCCGCCCCCGAGATGCGCCACGTTCCATTGCTGGCTCGGATCCCCGTCCAAGGTTCGCTGCTCGATATTCGAGCCGCTTGCCGTTCCGGATGCGGTCATCGCTTTCCCGACATGGCGCACCATGAAACGATACGTACCATCCGGAATGTTTCCGTCCGGCAGCACGGCCGAGTTGCCCGTGCCTGGCGGCCTTGTATACAGCAGCGTTCCGAATCCGAGCTGGTCGAACGTCGAGGCATGGGAGGCATTCGGGCCGCCTTCAGGCCTCAAGAGCTGTGCGCGGGCAGCGACGTTAGGCACCGAAAGCCCTTTCCGGTTGGCGTAATGGTTATAAATCATTTCCCATACGGGTCGCGGTTCATTGCGGCCGGCAGCGGAAATGACCGTCTGCCTCTGTACGGCTCCGTTCGTTCCGGATCCCCATTCGTAGGCAGCGAACGGTACATCATCGCTTCCGTTGTTGTATTTGGCAACATATTCGGCGGCGCGCATAAAGCGGTTGTTTGCCCAGCCATACAAATCGTCGCCTTGATTCCACGCCATCTCGCTCGTGACGGCCATCAGTCCGATTCCCAGTAGGGTGTGTGCCTGATCGCGTCCAGATTCCTGCCATTGGGCGAGGCCGTCCGGATGCAGGAATGGTATCGCGTTATAAATCGAGCCGTTTCCTGCTCCATGCTTGAAATACTCGATGCCGATGTCGTAGATGTCCCGTCTGTCGCAAAAAATGCCGATCGCCACCGTTGCCGCCATATTGCTCAAATCCCAATTGGCCCAATAATTTTGAATGAACGCATCGTTGTGGTCCCTGCCATATTCGTTACCGATCAAGAAGCGTTCGTTGAGGGGCTTGTAGAATACGTTCAGCAGCATGTTCTGCATCCGGGATACGTCGAACCCGGGATAGTCCCGCATGAGCTCGGCCGCGTTGGCAAGCTGGTAGCCGTTAAGACCTGCGGCCAAATAGCGGTCTGCATTGCCGGTGACCGTCGTCAACGTGGCAGACCAGGCGTTGAGTATGTCCCGCGCCGTATCGCCATGCGCCGTACTGCCGGTAATCTTCCACCTTAATGCATTCTGGTAAGCTCGAGCGACATCGTTATAGAGCAAGGCTACGTTGTCGCCCGCGCCGCCCCGAACGATCGTTGCCGTTGCGCGCGGTGTCCAGCCTGCCTGCGAATACGGGCTGTTAACGAGCTGGTTCCATCCGTCCAGATACGGCTGGGCGCCCTCCTCCACCTTTTGCTTGATCCGGGCCAAATCCGTCTGGGTGTGGAGCAGGCCTGGATGGAGAAACGGGCCGGCCGTTGCCGGTTCGGCTCCTTCTCCATGGACATATCCGGTCATGCTTAGCATTAGACCTAAGATCAAGGACAACACGACACCTCTCTTCATCTTCATTCACAATTTCACTCCTTCTCTTTAACATTTTGACTTTGTTGCATCATCCCTAAATCAGTCTTTCTCGCTGCATGCAAAGCAGCCTCCTTTTTTACCCCCCTACTTTATGGATGCGCTTTCAATTATCTGAGCCCGCCTCCCTCCTTGCTTCATGAATATGGGTAGTTACAATTTCAATTCTACGCTTTGAAAGGACGAGTAAATTTTGAATTCCTGTGTATAAATGTAAATTTTTTGCTGTTTTGATTGCTCTCTACACTTATTAAGGGTGCTTCCTCTTGCTTTCGCTTAAGCGAATGGTCCGCTGCTCGACATGAAGATGAAGATGGCTGGCCGTGTGAGGCCTTTCTATCCGAACATGCGGCTTCCGAACGTTGAATGAACCGCACGTCTCCTGCCGGCATACCTAAAGCCCCGGGGATTCCCCGAGGCTCACATGTTCTGCTCCATTGCTTATCGAAGGCGTTGCCAATATTTATGGAGCTTATGTTTTTTTCATCACGTTTAAATCGTTGGGATCGGACCTTTCATGTCAGCTTGGCCTGACTACATCTCCTAAAAACGGCATATTAAAATCCCGTCTTCGGAATTTCTCTCGGCTGGCAGTCGAAAGTCGGCACCGCACCGATACGGACCGCATACATTCGTTCGTGCGCCGTTCTCGCCGCCACGGCGAAGTCGGCATACGGTTGATTGCAAACATCGACCATGCCGATCTGGTAATTCTCGCCGTCGAAACGGCCGAGGGCAGGCTGGTCGTTCCATTGAAAATAATGGACGCCGATCAATTCCGGAATGGACGCGGCTTGTTCCACGTAATAGCGATAGGCGTCGCCTCTCTCCCGCTGGGTGGCTATGGCCCGGATGCCGTAAGCCGGCAAGCCCCCTTCGGCTGACCCGAAATGGTACTCGCCGATCATGACGGGCCGGTTCAGCTTCACTGCAATCTCCGCGATCTGCTCGCGATCAGGCGCGAACTGGTAACAGTTAAGCGAAAACACGTCAAACCATTCGCAGCCATCAAGCACTTCATCGCTGCTCACCCAGGCATACCGCATGCCCAAGTTCAGATGGTTCGGGTCCGCCTCTTTGCATAGGCGGGCAGGGAGCTCCACGTATCGCCGAATCAGAATCCGGTTGAACGCCGAGCAATCCTCCCTATAGGCCTCACGGAAGGATGCCATTGCTTGCACCGGCTCGTACAGCTGATGGAAGCTTTCATAATCGCTCCCCCATGCCGCGTTCAGGCGTTCCATCGTTTCGTATTTGACGCCTAACCATTCCACGAACCGTTCCTTGCTATCGAAACGGACAGAGGACTCCAGCATGAGCCGGGTCAGATCCAGACCTTCCACGAAAGCCCAGTGCGGCTCGTTACGCATGAAATACCCGATCATCCGGCGATCCTCCCGGAGCGGCACAAGCTGCTGCGCGAAGTCCTTCGAGCCGCGTTCGTATTCCGGACTGAACACGTCCGGAAAATCCCGGAAAATGGTTCTCTCCGTCGACGGAAAATCGGTCAGCGGATATACGTAAGGCAGCGTCGAGTCCCGGATAAAGCCCGCATCGGACCAATTGCCGATCGTGTTGAAGCCAAAGTGCCGCAGCCGAAACTCGGTCAGCGACGTCCAATCCCGTCGCCAGTCTGCACCGAATGCACGAATCAGATTGGCAACCTCGAAGCTGAACTCCGCTCCCCCTCGCATCCATGCATCTCCGAAGCCTTCCTCCGGCTTTGGCAATTCGGGCAGCAAATGTTCCATCCCCGTTATTCGCATTGGCGAAGCCGGTCCGATGCAGTCCATGCCGGCGCTGAACAATGCGAAGCCGTCCGGGTCGACGAACCACCAGTTTGAGCCGTCATGGGCCGTGCGGAAATAGCCTGTCGGCTTGAACGCCTTTCCCCTCCAGCCTCCATACTTGCCAAAACCGAAGTCTTCCAAGTTACGGGACGATTCTAGAGCTTGAGTTCCTGCCTTTATTCCAAGCAGTGCCGCCTTCCCTTCGGCCGCACCTTCTAAGGCTGCCGCCGCTTCCGCGCGTTCGGCTTGAAGCCGGCTCGCCAGTTCCTGCTCGTCAGCGGTTTTCCATGACCATTCGCGGCCGACCATCTGTCCCATCCGATCGATGTATACCTGACGCTCCCGTTTGAACTCCGGTTCGTTGACGTTTAGACGCAGATTGGAGATCTTGACGCTCCGATCCGTTGTCGAGGGAATCGTGGCAATGGAGAAAGTGTTGATCGAATGGCGATCAACACGTGCGTCACCGCGAAGCACCGTTTGCAGCGTACCCGGATAACGGGAGAGAAACAGCTTCTCTCCGTCCAGATGTTTTAGCGGCAAGCATACCGTTGTCGGTAGCTTCGGCAGTATGCCGACATGATACGTGATGGACCGCCCTTCTTGATCCCCGAAGCCGAACAGAAGCACCAGTACATCGTGGCACTCATGATAGACGTCGGCAACAACGAATTCGCTTGCGGTCCAAACGCTGCTGCTGACCGTTCCCGCACGCAGCCGAATGCCGCCGCCTTCCGGCGGCACAATTAGCCGAAACTCAGATGCCGAAGCGGCTGCGACGCGGATCCGGTCCTCAGTCTCAAACGCTTGGCAAGACAATAACACGGAGTTATCCATACCGTACTCCCTTCTATTATTCCAGCCCCATTCTGGTCATCGCATCCTTGGTGTTCGTACCGGCATACCATTCATTGACTTCCTCGGTAATTTGCGTGCCTCCCTTGGCGTACCAGTTCTGTACGAACGCATCGTAAGCTTCAAGCGGCTCATTGCCGTAGATGATCTTGGTGAACGTTTCCTTCTCCATGGTAGTCAGCTGCTCCCAGGACGTCTGCATCGTCGAGGTCGGCGGCCCGTTAAATGCGCTTGGGAGCAGCGAGTCACGGTTCTCGTACGAGATGACGAATCCGTCCTTCGTGGTCTGTTGGGCCGAATCTGCGGCCATCAAAGGCCCGTTGTCCGGTTTGGCCCCGTTGGCCAGATCGTAGAAGTTCTTGCCTGCGGGGTAAACGGCCGGCGTATTTTTGGTGAATGCCATTTTGCCTACGCCTTGAATGGCATCCATCGGTTCGTTGAATTTCGTCGGATCAAACACGACCTCCCCGTCCACGATATCGTAGTCGTATCCTTGGGCATAACCGTACTGGAAATCCCCCGTTCCGAATGCTGCGTCATACAGCTTGTCGTAATACAGGAAAAAAGCTTCCATGTTGCTAAAATCTTTATTGAACATAAAGTACCCGTCGTTCAGCTGTCCGTTCTGGTACGTCCGGTCTCCGTCCACGCCTTGAATCGTCGCGTACGCTTTGACCTTGGCGCCCTTGACGTTCTTCTCGACGTCCTTGACGCTGTCGTAGAGCCATGGACGACCGACGATAATGCCTGCTTGGCCTTCCGTAAAGTCGGCAATGGCATCCCAAGCTCCCTGCGTAGCCAGCTCTTTGTTCAGGTAGCCCTTCGAATACCAGTCACGCAGCTTAGCCAGCGCTTCCTTGTTGCCGTCCGCGACCGATCCGTACGACAGCTTGCCGTTCTCCTCGCTCCACTGCATCGGCAGCTTCTTGCCCGTGTAAGCGCTGAAGATCATGACGGGATCGCTGACCCAGCCGGTATTGTAGCCGTCCTTTCCGGAGAACGTGAATCCGTAAGTATCATTCTTGCCATTACCGTCCGGATCTTCGTTCGTGAATGCGGCGATGACGCTTTCGAATTCGTCGATCGTAGTAGGCGCCTCCAACTTTAAGCTGTCCAGCCAATCCTGACGAATTAGCATGACCTGCCCTTCCGTCAAGTTCGGCGATATCGCCATGCCGTATACTTTGCCGTCGCGAACAACCGGATTAAACGTCGTTGGATACTGTTTATAGATCTCTTTCAGCCGCGCCGGCATATATTTCGCGATATCCTCCGTAACCTCCTTGACCCGCCCCGATTCGATCAAATCGTTGGCCAGAGTCGTATCGTAGACCGGAAACAGATCCGGCAGCTTCTCTGAACCCGTAAGGGCCAAGCGCAGCTTGGTATTATAATTACCCGCATCCCCGCCGAGCAGAGTCGTTTGCGTCTTGATGCCCAGGTTCTCCAGCGCCCACCGCGTCAACACGTTGTCGTCCACACTCTCCCCGGTCTTGTATTTTCCCGCGTTCTCGTCCAGCTGCTTTCCGATGGCTATCGTGATGGGCGGTTCGTATTTCCCGTCTTTGAGCACCGCCGGAGCGGCTGGCTCGGTCCCCGAATCGCCAGATCCGCACCCCGCAAGCATACTAATCGCCAGCACCGCTGCCGATAAGATAACCCCCGTCTTTTTTATGTACATGGAATCTACTCCTTTACCCCATATTTTTTATTCTTTAACCGCCCCGAGCACGATTCCCTTGACAAAGTACTTTTGCAGGAACGGATATACCGCGATAATCGGCACCGTGCTGATAAAGATCTGTGCGGCTTTAATGCTCTGTTCCGACAACGCCGCAGCTTCCGACGCGCTGAGCGCTACATTCTGTGCCGTATTCTGAACCACGACCGTCTGCAGGAAAGAAGCCAGAGGGTATTTGTCGGTGGTGGACATGTACAGTAGGCCGTCGAACCAAGAATTCCAATGTCCTACCATAATGAACAAGCCGATCGTGGCGAGTCCAGGGAGAGACAGAGGCAAATAAATTTTGCTGAAGATGACGAAGAACGAAGCGCCGTCAATAAAAGCCGCCTCCTCCAGCGCTTTCGGTATCGTTTTGAAGAAATTCATGATAAGGATCAGGTTGTACGCACCGAACGCGCCAGGCAGGATCAACGCCAGGATGGTATCCTTCAGCCCAAGCTCCGACACCAGGATATAAGAAGGAATGAGTCCTCCAGAGAACAGCATGGTAAATACGAAAATCCACATCAGTCCGTTGCGGCCGCGAAACTCTTTCGATAAGGCATAGCCGGCGGTCGTGATCACCACCATGCTGATCAGCGTGCCCAATACCGTCCGTACGACCGAAATCCACATCGAGCCCGTAAAGTTCGCGTTGCGAAACGTCTTGGCATAAGCATCCGTGTTGAATTCGACAGGCCAAAACGATACCAGGCCGCCGTTGACGGCCGATTTGCTGCTGAACGACTGCGCCAATAAGTGAAGCAGCGGCAGGAAGCACGATAGAGCGACCACGATCAGCAGGATATGGTTGAAGACGGAGAACGCTTTGTACCCCTTCGTTTTATGATACATCCGGCTACCTCCTGCTTAAAAGATTTTATAATTGGCAACCTTGTATGCGATACGGTAAGCAACCACGATCAGGATCAGGCTGATGCCCGATTTGAACAATCCGACCGCCGTCCCGAATCCGTATTGTCCGTTTAACAGGGATGAACGGTATACATACGTATCGATGATATCTCCCGTACTGTAAACGAGCGGGTTGTACAGGTTGAATATCTGATCGAAGCCGGCATCCAGGATACTGCCCAAACTGAGCGTGGCGATGACGATAATCATCGGCATCATGCACGGCAGCGTAACATGGCGCGTTTGCTGCCAGCGGTTTGCACCGTCGATCTCCGAGGCTTCATAATACGAAGGATCGATACCGGCGATGGTCGCCAAGTACACGATCATGCCGAAGCCGAAGTTTTTCCACAAGTCGCTGATAATGACCGTTGGCCTGAACAGATCCGGATCGCCAAGGAAATAGATCGGCTTCGTACCGAACACCCCCGTGATCATCCGGTTGACGCCGCCGTCCAGGCCCAAAATATCAATCATGATGCCGGCGATGGTCACCCATGACAGAAAATGCGGCAGGTACACGAGCGTCTGAATGCTTTTTTTGAGCCCCATATGGCGAATTTCATTCAGCAGAATCGCCATGACGATCGGCACGATGATGCCGACGATGATCTTGATGACCGAAATGATCAGCGTATTGACGATCGCTTGTTTCGATTCTTCGTATTGGAATATTCGGTCGAAATGATCGAGGCCGATCCACGCGGAGCCTGAGATGCCGAGCCATGGTTTGTAGTCCTGGAATGCCATGACCAGTCCCGCCATCGGCCCGTATGAAAAGATAAGGACGAAGCCCATTGCGGGCAAGCACAGCAGATACAGCGGCCAGTTTTTCCGAATTTCCTGTTTCCAGGGATTCCTGCGGACCCTCTTGTTCTTACGCATGTTCGTTTGATCCGTCTTTATTCCCGCAATCCTAGCGATTTTCCTCCCCCCCTTTTCGCGATTTCTATTCACTTGGGTGCTTGCACGTTCTATGTTAGCAATATCGATTGCATTAAAAAATGTCCGAATTTCAAGATGATGTACCCGATCTCAACCATTTTCGAAGCGCTTACATTCATCCTTTTTATTTTGCCTTCCGCCGATTATGATAGAGATTAACAGCTATCTTTGTAAATGAATGGGAAGTGAGCCTGATGAAAAAAGTGAATATGAAGCGCTTCATCTACTTCTTTGTGTTTTTCCTCCTCCTTACGCTTTCTTTGTTTTCCGTCATGAATGCTCTGGATTCCCGAACCATTCAGAACAGCCTAGTGAATACGGCTAAAAATCAGGTAAGCTATGCGGAAAGCGTCGTGAACGACATGCTGTACGAAGCCGGCATGTACGCCATCCAGTATACCGCGGACAGTTCGGTCCGATTCTACCAGCGGCAGATCCTGGAACTGGGCAGCTACGACGCGCAGATGAAGAAGAACGATATCGAAGAACGGATGAAAAATACGCTGTTGTCCAGCCAGTCGGTCGAATCGCTGGGCATCTACTGGAGAGAGGAAGGCACGTTTATCGCCACCCGCGGAGAAACGCTTGCCGATGACATATACGGGTCCGTGGACAAACGCGGATGGAAGTATGTGAACGGCAGCCTGTATTATTTTTCCCTGTATCCATACGTTCGGGAGCCCCGAACGCCCGAAGACATCGAATACATGGTTGGCGTCAAGCTGAAAACGGACTACCTGAGAAACCTGCTGCAAAAATCATTCAACGGAGGCAGCTCCGACGCTTTCTTCCTCGTGGGAGACGATTTGACGATCAGCGACGGCACGCTTGTCGACGGCATCGCGAATAAAGCCCGGGAGACGGTGTCGCCGGATCCGAAGCATATTCTCAGGTTCGATTACAGCTCTCAGGGTGGTGACTACTTTGTCCTGTCCAAATATATTGAACCGATTGATGCCTACCTCGTTACATATACGCGAATGAGCGATTTTCTGGAGCCTCTGAACCGGAATCGGCAGGTTTTTTTCGTTAGCATCGTAATCATCCTGATCATCGGATTGGTCGTGATCAGCACGTTTTACCGTAATTTCTACAGGAATGTCTACCTGCTCAACAAAAAGTTCCATCAGGTTGAACAGGGAGATTACGCCATCCGGATCCTTAACCGCCCCAACAATGAATTCGGCAGCCTGTTTGGCAGCTTCAATCATATGGTCGCCCAGATCCAGATGCTGTTCACGTCGCTGAAAACGGAGACCGACCTGCGCCGCAACGCCGAAATGAAGCAGCTTCAGGCGCAGATCAACCCGCACTTTCTCTATAACAGCCTGTTCTTCATCATGTCGATGGCCAAGTCTTCGCCGGAAGCCGTCATCCGCATGAGCAAGCATTTGGCCGAATACTACCGCTATCTGACCCGGTTAGACTCGAGCAGCGTCACGCTTGCGACGGAATTGGAGCTGGCTGCCCATTACCTGGGCATCATGGCCCTCTGCAAAACCATGGACTATGACATCAAGCTGCCGGATGAATTGAAGGAGCAGCCCATCATGCCGCTGATTATTCAGCCGATCGTGGAAAACGCCATCCTGCACGGGATCGAAGAGCGCCAAGGTGCGCATCGGGTCGCCATATCCGTGGAGACGTTCCGTTCGGGAGCCCGAATTACGGTTGCCAATGACGGGAAGCCGCTTTCGCCGGAGGAACTGCGGGCACTGCAAGCTAGCGTTGAAGCGCCCCTTCCTCCTCCCGGAACGGATGGCATCGGGCTATGGAATATCAACCAGCGTCTGAAAAACGCTTACGGAGATTCTTGCGGCTTACGGTTCGCCTTGAATGACTGGGGCGGTTTGTCGGTTACGGTATTGGTGGATTTCTCGTTTGAAGAAGGAGGAGCCTATGCATTTATTGATCGTGGATGACGGACAGTATGTCGTGGAATACCTCAAACATTTGCTTAACTGGGCCAAATTCGGCGTCAATCGTATCGAAACGACAACCAACCCGACGGAGGCCCGGATGCTGCTAGACAGCGACCGATTCGACATCATGATTACGGATATTCGCATGCCTGAAATTTCGGGCATCGACTTGCTGGAGCATATCCATAAGCGGGGATTAAAAACAAAAGTCATCTTTTTGTCCGGCTATTCCCAATTTGATTATGCTCAAAAGGCGATTCGCTTCGGCGCGCTGGATTATCTTCTGAAGCCTGTGGATAAAGAGGATATGGATCAAGCGATGTGCCAGGCCGTCAAGAGTATCGGCGAGAAGCGGGCGGAACCCCAGGACCGGGAGGATTCCGCCGGTCATGCATCTAACATTCTGACGAGCACTCCCGATCGGTCGGACCGGCACTGCTCCGGCACGGATATCGTGCGTGCGGTAAGGGACTACATCCTCGGGCATCTGGGCGACGGCCTTAGCCTGGATGAATTGGGCGGTATCGTGCATCTCCATCCCGTCTACCTGTCCAAATTGTATAAGCAGGAAACGGGTGAAAACCTGTCGAGTTACATTCTGCGCGCCCGCTTGGAGAAATCGGCCCACCTGCTGGAGGTTTCCCATCTTCACGTCATGGACATCGCGCGCATGGTCGGTTACCGGAAACCGCAATATTTTATCAAGCTGTTTAAGGAGCTCTACGGCATCACACCGTACCAATACCGCAGGCAACGAATTGAGCAATCCTTCAGGACGGACGGTTAGGGCTCCAATTGCATATACATGATTCGATCCTCGATCCTTAGGTGCTTGTCTTATTTAGTCATTATCCATACAACGTTCCTCGGGTAGCAGCTTCTTAAACAAAAATTTCTTGCCTCAAAATAAAAAGTCGACCGTTTCTCCCTAACGGGAAACGGTCGACTCCCAAGATGCTCTTCGGCGTTGCCGATAGATGACTTATGCAGAAGGATCGGTCCTCCCTCCGTCTTCAATCGCTACGTTTTCACACAAGGTTCGCAGCCCCGTCGTATAACCTAATCGCCCTTGCGAATGATCCCAATAGTAGTAATCCCCGTGCATCCATATCAAATCATACGCTTCGCCCAGTACTGCATGGCGGACAACGAAAGGTCGAACGTTGTTTTGAGTCGAGTTTTCGGTGACTTGATGTATTTCCGCGATCGCCCCGTCATGCGGGATGACGCATTGATGAATTTCGAAGACCTCACCGTATTTACCCTGTACAGGGATTGACATGTACACGTTGGAAGGGTCGTTATGATCCAGTGTCATCCCCCCGGAATAGCAAAATTCTCTTTGATCATTTTGGTGGAACCATCGTCCGCCATCCGCCAACGGTGTAATCCGCCAATCGGAGCCGGACCACTTAGCGTAACAATAATGGTGGCGATCCTTATCCTCATTGATCCTAATAAACAAGATCACCGGGTATCCCTCTTTATCCGCGGCAATATCCCAGTTCCAGCTGCGTATGCCCGGCTGGCGATCCACCAAATGGGCCGGATCGGTTTCATTGTTATCCAGCTTCAGCGGCCCGCGGTTCAGATCTGCGAGCTGATGTCCATCAGCGCCATGCAGCGTCAGGGTGTTCACGTCCAAATACGAATAGTACAATGAATTCGGAATCATATTGTCCGGATGCGTATAGGTATACGTCATCATAATTTGATTCTTGCCATTCGTTTCGTACTTGGCATACGGCCTTTTTCCGGTTTCTTGTTCATGGCACCTGGAATCCACGATCTGCTTTGGCTCTATATCGCAAGAGACGTCGCCATCTGGATCCGGCAGCGTGAACCTTGCGACGGTAGGATGCCAATTCACGCCCCGCCACAGCAGATAGAAATAACCGGGCTGATCCGTCATCACGAAGGGAGAAGGATAGGTGGCGTTCCCATATCCCGTGGTATCGATGATTTTTTCAGGCCCAAAGGTTTCTAGATCGTCAGGACGGGATGTTACGCGATAATAAATTGATGGGGTTGTCGAGTGCTCGGAATAAAAAATCATCACCCGGCCGTCGGGCAGTGCCAAAAACGTCGGATTGTTATGGTCATCCTGCTGAAAACCCGCTCGCACCCGCACTTGCTTGCGTTCTTGGGTCACGTGATCATATTGAACCGCCTGAATACTGCCCGCAACATCGATGTACCCGATGTATGTCTTGTCGCTGCCCGTCACGGCATTGACATGTCGCAGCGCCCTCGGATCGGCAAACCAGCACCAGGCACCGTCACCGGTAAGGGTTGTAGGGATGCGTTCGATGCGTTCAGGTTCAACATTAAGGTTTCTATTGGAATTCGTCATTGGAGACCTCCTCGCTTCCTTGTCGGATCACTAGATTGCTTCATGATTATCCCCTATCATTTCTTAGCAGCGAATGCATCCAGCTGATTCTGCAGCTCCTCCATGAAGCTCGGGAATCCAGCTTCGTCCATCCGCTGCCTAGCAAGCGCAAGATCAGCATCGATGCCTTCGGACATGCCGACGGACAGCGGTACGATGTGATGCGATCTGACTGCATCCATGGCAGCGAGCTCCGTCGTTGTCGGCCCCGTATCGAAGCGGAATCCCGCCAGCGGGCTCTCACCGTTTTCTACGGCCCGTTTCGCGCCTTCCGAATGCAAATGCTCTACGATGGCCTGCCATTCTCCCGGGTATTTTTCCATCAGGCTCATGCTGCCGTCATACAATCCCGTCCAGCCCGGCTTTTTGTTCTCCGACTTGATGCCAGTGTAGCTGATGTAATCCCCCTCCAGGTTGTAGTTCTCCCCTTCCACGCCATATAGTAGGAGATTGTAGTATGTACGATCCGTGTGCGCCTTCTCGATCAGCTTAAGCGCAATTTCCTTATGCTTGGAGTGGGCGCCGACGGAGATCATCGTGATGTTGTCCGTCGTCATAAAAGGCATGTAGTTCGGCACGTGGTCGAGATAATAATCAAACCATCCGTACTCGAACTCGGGAAACAACTCCTTGAGCACTCCGATGTAGCTGCTGCTGACTGCGCCGAAATGGTTGTTGAATTCCAGCGGCTTCTTATCCGTTTTCATCCATTCCAGCGTCTCGCCGGTAGCGTTTCCCTGGGCGGCCAAAATCTCGCGGCTTACGATTCCGTCCTCATGCCACTGCTTGGCTCGAAGCAGCACCTGCTTATACTCCGGGGTATCATACATGCTGATGGCTTTGTATGGTTCGTCGACGGAGACAACCGCATATCCCTTAACCACATCAAGATACTTGGAGCCGGCCATCAGCGTCCACAAATTGTCCGCGAATCGTTTGTCATTGATCATCGGTGTGTCCGGATATGCCTCCTTGGCTTTGTAAAGATATTTTTCAGCCGATTCGAGGTCCTTGATTTCCGGCAAACCCCATGCTTTGCGCAGGTCCTCCCGGAAGAGCATGCCTTCGCCTCCCCCGCCTGGCAAATTGTATTGCGGGATGCCGAAGAGCCTGCCATGGATCATGACGTTGTTCAGCTTCCCGCCATAGTGCGATACGAGATCCGGGACCTGATCCAGCAAAGGCGTCAGGTTCGCGAATGCATTCCTCGCCGCAAATGATGTGAAATCAGACCATGCACCTCCGACATAGAGGTCGTATTCTTTGGACGCAATCGCTCGGCTGATCTGATTCTTCTCATCTCCCCATGGAATGAAATCGAATCGAATGGTCGCTCCCAGATCCCTGATAGTAAGCGCATCAAGCTGTTGATAGAAACGATCCATTCCGCTCGCTGGCTCGCGGCCCATCGTGATGCCCTTCAATTGTACGACGGGCTGTCCGTCCGGTCCGCGAATGATGCCCGGAGTCCCTTCCTCCCCGAGACCCGGCGATGGGCCGTGCCGGCATGCGGACAAGATGATGACCGAGAAGAAGAAACAGGTCAGCAGCGCTCTTATGGTTCGTATCGGTTTCCTCAATGATATCCCCCTTTTTATGTGTTGATGGTTGTTGCAGTGGATGACCATTTGCAGCAAATAGCGTATCCTCTGTCCTCATCATCTCGATAATCGGCTGATTTCACCAAAAGAACACCGGGAAAACGCCTAGTATTACCATTCCCCTCATTAGGATCACCCCCGTCGATCTAGCTAGGTTTAAGCAGAAAGGCAATGCCGGATGCCCAGTAGTAGCCGAGCGTGGCTGCCAGTGAAATTAAACTTTCCATGGATCTTTGGTATTAAAGGACCCTGGTTCCGCTATTTCTTTGTTTTACCTATTTCACAGCAATATGCGGACAAGAGATCCGCTATTGCAGGATTTAGCGTGGAATCATTCGAGATTATGGTGCAATAACGGATCCTGTGTCCGCAAGATCACCATAATGAGCCCATTTCTGCGAAATAGCGTAGCCTCTGTCCTCACCTTCTCAATATGAGGATATTCCAGCACAAAGCGGAGCCTCTATCTTCATGATCTCAATACGAGGCAATTCCAGCACGAAACGTAGCCTCTGTCCTCGTGATCTCAATACGAGACAATTCCAACACGAAACGTAGCCTCTGTCCTCGTGATCTCAATACGAGGCAATTCCCAGCACGAAGCGGAGCCTCAGTCCTCATCATCTCAATATGAGACAATTCCAGCACGAAGTGATTCCTCTGTCCTCGTCATCTCAATATGAGGCAAATTCCAGCACGAAGTGGAGCCTCTTCTATAGGCATGCACCCCAAAAGCGTGCCGATTCCAGCCAGTTTCAACCCGATTCGAGAAGATGAGAGGAACGCAAGTCCTCCGTGATGGCCGGGACATCGATGCTGACGGTTGTACCCGTCCCTTGTACCGAATGCAAGCGGAACCCGTCTGCTTCGTTGAAATAGTACTCCAACCGCTTCCTGATATTGTGCAGCCCGTAGCCGCTCCCCCGATACGGCTCAGAACGGGAAGCTTCCTCCCTCATTCCCGGACCGTCGTCGCTTACGGACAGCTGCAATCGCCCGCTGCGGACGCTGCCTTTTATGAGAATCAGCCCTTCCGCTTCTTTTTTTTCCAATACACCGTGAATAATGGCGTTTTCGACGATCGGCTGAAGGGTAATTTTCGGAAGCAAGCATGCCTCTGCTTCCGCCTCAACCTCGATTTCAAAACGGATTTTCCCTTTGAACCTCTTCTGCTGTATGGCTGCATACATTTCACACAGTCGGAGCTCGTCCATCAAGGGTACAAAATCCTCTCCTTTATTCAGGATCAGCTTGTAATAGTCGGACAGAGCATAAACGACTTGCTGTATATTCTCTTTCTCGTCCTTCTGGGCCATCCACAGGATCATATCGAGCGTGTTATACAGGAAATGCGGATTGATCTGAGACTGCAGCGCCTTGAGCTCGGCTCCTTTTTTCTCCTGGCCCAGGCGATATTGGTTGTCCATCAGCTCCTTCACGCTATTGATCATATAATTGTAACTCGAAACCAAATGCCCTACTTCATCCTCTTGAGTTGCGATATCCAGGGTATTTAACCGGCCTTGCCGGACCTGGCTCATCTTGTTCATCAACAAGAAAATACGCCGTGTAACGGACTTGGTTACCGGTATAATACATATCAATAATGCCAAGCAAACGGCACCGTATACCACCAAAACTTGATTGCGTGCCTGATTGACAGCTTGTGCAGCCGCATCAGCCGATAGGACGGAACGAAGTAACAAGTTACTCGATCCTACGTGGGAATCCCTAACCAAATATTCGCTATCTTCCGCAGTCATCGGTTCGAGCCGATCGCGGCTGATGGAGCTGACCAACGGCTGGACCCGAAACTCCATTCCGTCTTGTCCGCTGCTGATGACGACTTCTCCGTCATCGGTCTCCAGGTAAATTATCTGCCCGGCGGACGTATTCATGACGTAGGATTCAAGCCGCCCCAGCTCTATCCGTACCGTGACGACGCCCACCGGTTTAGATAAATCATGGACATTCCATAAGACCCTCCCGAGCATGAGATACCTCGTTGACGGATCAGCCTCATCCTTAGCCAAGACCCATACGGCATCCCCTTCGGCAGCCATGATCTTCTTCACCCATGGAAGGCCTGCCACGTTCCCGATCGGCCGGTACATGCTTGCTCCTTCCCCGGCAACAACAAAGTCGTCATGGATATAGTAAATAATGCTGCTCATCTCCGAATTGGTCTGCAATATTCGGGTATAATCGGTAATTCGCTCAAATGACGATAGCTGTTCCCATACCTGCATGCGCTTCGGGTCTTTAGAGAATACCTCGTTGATCTGCTCGTCGATCATGATCATCGACGAGATATCTTCAAGATGGGTGAACTTGGCCGACAGCAAGGACAAGGCTTGTTCGAAATTTTGATTGGCGGCATCATGCTGTTTGCTGATGATGGAATCCCGAAGCTCGCCGTAAATGGCGGCAAAGGTCACCACGAGCGGAATGATGCCAACCATCGCAAACAGGACCATCAGCTTCTTCCTTAACGACATATTCCCGAGCCAAACCTTGAATTTCATCCGGAACGCTGCTTTCGATATTCAATCGGCGTCAGTCCGGTGGATGACTTAAATACTTTGGCGAAATAACCTGGACTTGCGTAACCGCACATTTTGGAGATATCGGCCATTTTGAAGTACTCTCCCGCTACCAAGCGCTTCGCCAGTTCCAGCCGGTAATCGTTTACGTACTGCTTAATCGTGGTCCCCGTCTCCTGTTTAAATAAAACTCCAAGATGGGCGGTGGACAGATGCACATGGTCGGCGATCTCCCTGACATCCAGGTCCGGATGATTGCAATGAGCGGATATATACGTCATCACGGCTCGTATCACGCTGGAGTAGATGGAGGTCTCTTTCACTTCCTCTTGATATGCCAGGCACATCCCCAGGATGTATTCCTTAACCTCCTGCATCGTTCGGCATTGATTCAAATGCCGCTCAGTCTCGCGGATCTGATAGACTCTGCCGCCGGAACGCAGCAGCATTCCGTTCTTATCGTTTAACATCGCTTGCGCAAAGGAGGCAAATAGGGATACAACCCCCTCTTTAAGCATGTATGGCCCGGCCAACAGCCGGTCGCAATACGATTCCATCCAGACTAACAATTCTTGAGGTTTATGCTTCAGACAGTGATGGAATTCCAGATAGGCCTCCCCCGTGACGGCATGTTGTCCGAACAAGTTCGGATCGAACGTTACGATAATGGACTCCGGGCGGTAAAACCCTGCCTCCAGGGCAAGCACCGATTCTTGAAAGCTTCGGGGCACCTCCAGCAAGTTCGACACGACGCTGCCCACCCCGATTCGAACGTCTAACCTACGCCTGCTTAACTGCTCTGCCAAATGAAGCACCCTCCCGCGCTCATTTCGATTGCCCAGTGCAATTAACAGGAACTGTTTTTGCTGATCGAGTTGTTCGGTTAACGCCGCATCCCTGTACACTTCCCATTCGTTTTGCAATGCAGTCGAAGGCTCCACTATGTTCTCTTCCCCGTATGAAATGATGATGGATATATAACACGTATCTGTCGGAAATCCGGCATCTTTGCACAGTTCTCTTATTGTCTCCTGATTATGCCCTCCGGTTCGCAGGGCGATTGCCAGCTTCCTTCGATCGATATCGACCTTCTGAGCCAACAGAATCTCCCGTTCCCTTCGTTCGCGAACGTACCCGATCGTCCTCCCGATGGCCTTCTCCAATTCCTGAAGCTTAATCGGTTTCTCCACATAGTCCACGGCCGCGAGGCGAATCGCGCTTTTCATGTAAGCCACCTCCATATATCCGCTAATGAAGAGCAGCTTGCTGTCAGGACAGACGGCCGACAATCGCTCCGCAAATTCAATCCCGTTCAGCTTGGGCATCCGAACATCGGTAATGACAATATCGGGTCGATGGGCCGCTGCCAGCTGAAGTGCTTGCGAACCGTCTTCTGCCTGAAGAATTTCTTGTATGCCCAGCCGTTCCCATTCGATCGCCTCAACGAGGCCTTCCCTTGTGTAAACGTCGTCGTCGGCAATCAGCACTTTCATCGAATGGCCCCCTCCCCTACATTCATAAGTTCCGCAGATTCTTAAAGATAACGCTTTCAATTTTTCGAATGGCTCCAAACTTTTCCTGTCTTCTTGTCCGTATTTTATATCAATGCGTCTCCATTTAGCTACTATATAAACGGCTTTCGGTTCCATCATTTTCGCATCATTTTGCCTGGAACAGTTAGATAAGGATAAAAAAAGCTGCCTTTCAGCAGCTGATTTTAGACTCATTTAAGGATGGCCTAAGTGAACACGATTACTTCCGACAGGCGGCCTCCGCCAAATCGGTGAGCCACTGCGCCCTCTCCCCCTCGGCTTTGGCGGCTATCTTCTTCAGCTTGTCCGTACCGCCCCAGATCAAATATACGATACGCTCCACCTGGTAATACGGGAGGCCGCGAACTTGATCGAGCAGCAGTCTGACGTTTAGCCCGTGTTCCATGTCCGATTGGATCTTCATTTTCATTGAATCGTTGCAGTGCAGCATGCACTTTACCAAGGTTGGAATGGTTTCCGTATTAACACCATGCCGCTCAGTAAAAGCTATCGTGAAATGGTTTTGAACGGATTGGTGTTCGTCATCAACTTTGCCCATGTATTCCTCCACCAATGGGAAAAACGTTGTATCCTTCAATCCGAGGCCAAAGACGGCGTAGCTTCCCGGCATGCAGTTTTTTTCCCCTTCCGTATCCGCATACCATTCAAACGGCTCCATCGCTGCTTTGGCATACTCCTCCATGAAGGGATACAATTCCGGGTATTCCAAGGCGTTGGCGAAGAACCGATGCGTTCCCGACTTAGCCAATCCTTTGATCGGCAGCCACTGCTTGACCGGGGATTTCAGTTTGATTTGGTAGCTTTTCGGGAATCCCAAGCTGAAGAGGCGTGTCAGAAACCGGAGCGCGCGAGCGTAACTCTCCCCCGTTTCCTCCTTAATGGCTATGGAGACCTCGGCAAACACATCGTTGGCCGTACATTCCACCATTTCGTCACGTAAACAGACGTCTTCCTTGGCGAAGGTCCCGCTTCCTTCTTTACTCAATCGTTGGGCCCGTTCGCTTCCAAGATCCTTGGCGCAATTCAACATAGTCAATCCTGTGCTTCTGCTATAAGAGGGCTCGTATTTCAGAATCAGGATGGCGGCATAGATCAGCAGTTCGATTGGACCCTGCTCGGTATTTTCCAAATGAATGTCGATTTTTTTCTTGTATTCTCGCTGCCATTGCGTCCCGATATTATCAAAATAACGAGGAAGCCAACGCTGCTCCGCCCAATTCCGCAAAGCCGTAATTAGATTAGAACGATGCTCTGCGAGATGTTGGTTCCCTTTGTTCAATTGCTGAATCCGCTCAAAAACGGCAATGATCCAGGCGGGATCCGCGTCTGGAAACAGTCCCTCGTCCAGGATGTGCCTGGACAGGAAAAACGTCTCCAACGGTTTCGTCGGATAGGTTCCCGCTTCTAGCTTATTGGCAATATAGATTGAGATTCGTTCCTGTAATTGCTTCTTCTTTGTCTCATCTGCGTATGTAAGAATACAAAGGTTAAGATCGCCTTCCCGCACTCGAAACTTGCCGTTAAACGTAAACTGATAATCGATTAATGAGCTTGGCATCTCGTCCAATTTACGCTGCATGTAAGAGGATAATTTAGGAACGATGTGCTCTCGCACAAGTTCTTCGGTCAACGGCTCCCCAGGTGTGCCCCTGTCTCCAGGCATCGATAAGTCCAGCTCGTCGTCCGTCATGCTCACTCTGCCCTTGTTATATTCGAGCAGCGCATAGTCGTGAATCCCGATCTGCAGCGTAGTACGCTTTACGATTTTGTCCGCGTTTTTATCGCTGATATAAGCCATCCATTTGTCGATCTCCTGTTTCATTTCATTCAAAAGTGTTTCCAGTGTCTGATCCATGTTCCACTAATACTCCTTTATATCATTTCGTATTGTTCCTCATCTGCGCTAACAGCTTTGGCCAAATGCGGCTGTCTCTCTTTCTCCTTCATACCCTTTCACTCTCCTTGATCATGACTTAAGCCTCCATTCGCCACTCCCTCATCGATTTGATTCCAACCAAATCTTGGAATATGCTGCTTCATCTATGATACTATAAAACCGACTCATTTAAAGATCATTTCTAAGAGAATACATTCGTTTCTGGAATAAGGAGGTTGTTCATTGAGCGCAAAACAATGGATCGCAAGATGGGATACGGAGCAATCCACTGAAGTGAATCAGGCATTGGCTTCCGTTACAGGCAAACATAATATGCATAAAAAAGAACGGAGATTCCCTTCCTCTCCCTTTGGATTGACAGATGCAGGGCAAGAGGATTTCCGAGGTGTCACCTTGAGTGAGATTATCCAGTTCCTGGATGTTCAGCATGTTGATTTATCTTTTGCCAAGTTTATGGACGGAACGGGTCTGAACTCATCCAGGTTTACGCATTGCCGCTTTGATGGAATGAAACTTGGCGGTTCGTTTGTGACTCGTCATTTCAATCATTGTTCGTTTCGAAAAACAAATTTAAAAAAAGCCCGGATTGGAGAAAGGTTTGAGGATTGCGATTTTACCGGAGCCAATTTAAGTCACGCCATCGCACGCGACGCGGCCTTCGTTCGATGTAACTTCTCCAATGTTAATTTTCGCGGCGCACATCTGATGTACTGCCTCTTTGAAGAATGCAGCTTCAATGAAGCAATCTTTCATAACGGCTCCTTATCCGGAAGCCGGTTCGTAAGTGAAGCGGAAGCTCTACCGGTTTGGGATAATACAATTATGGAGCATGTCAAGATCAACGGAAAACCCTTGGCTTAATTTTCGACCCTGCGAGCCCAACACCCCATCCACTACCAAAGCCCTCAAGATCTACTGGTAAAAAGCCGCGATTTCTCGGCTCCTTTCCTCGCGCTAAAACATCGTCGCGCTGAATGCTGCGATGATTAAAGATCTGGTCGAAGCCGTATTTACCCATCAGGTTAAGCGGCTGACCAGCCTATCGATCCACGCCAATTCGCCTTGAACCTGGGATACCGAATACCGCAGAACCTCGTCCCGGAACAACTCGTCCCCGCCTTCATCCAGTCTTCTCTCGATATCTGACAGCAGCTCTTCCAAATCCTTCTTTCTCCTATGTAAAATCCGATTCCGGTCCTCCTTCGAAATACGATCGAACAGGGACACTCTAACCATGAATTCGATTTGATGTTTTGCATCTTTTTCGGTGAATTCGTTAATGAGGTTTGCGATTTGTTCCCTCCCTGCTTCTGTAATTTCATATACATACTGATTCGGTCTGCCTACCTGCTCATTTCGATGTTTACGAACAAATCCCTCATCCGTAAATTTTCGCAATGTCGGGTATAACATGTTGTGATTCACGTCCATCAAATAACCGAGATCTTTCTGTATTTCTTTTTTTATTTCATACCCGTGTTTCGGGGATTTATCGATTTGGATCAGAATGAGAAGTTCAAGATACATGATCGTTCAGGCCTTTCGTCGACGGATTTGACAATACCGCTGCATATTTAACAGCACATCTCTAGCGTATATGTTCAACCAAAATCCGACAAGGAAGAATATAAACAGAACTTTGGACATGGGTCATTGGAAACTATGACCAATTATAACTATATGTTAAATTAACATATGTTATATTACACTAGCATTGGAGGGAATGTAATGAATCATGAGATCATCTCCTTAGAGGAAATCACGCAATTCCGTTCACCGATCGAAGAATTCAATCCTTATGAATGGTACAAACACAAATTGCAGCATGAGCCCATCGTTTATAATCAGGCGACCCAAACCTGGAACGTCTTCCGGTACGATGACGTCAAGAGGGTTCTCAAGGATCATGAATATTTCTCTAGTGTAAGAACGCGGACGATGATCAGCGTTGGAGCCGATAATGACGAAGGCCAGAAAATGAGCAAAATCAACCTGCAATCAGACCCCCCGGAACACCAAAAAAGCCGTGCCTTGATATCCGCCGCTTTCACCCCTCGCAGCTTGAAGCTCTGGGAGCCGCGCATTCAAGAGATTGCAGACCAGCTTCTGCAGGAAATGGGAGACGCCCATGTCATCGATATCGTCCAACATTATGCCAGTGCGCTGCCAACCATCGTCATAGCGGATCTGCTCGGAGTCCCTTCCGAAGACCGGTTATTATTCAAGGAGTGGGTAAACCATCTGTTCCTTCCCCTGCCCAAAAACCATTCGGAAGATGTACAAGAACTGAAACGTCATGCTGCCAAGGAATATTACAACTATCTCTATCCTCATATCGTCCAAAAAAGAGCCAATCTCGCGGACGATATCATCTCCGACCTCATTCAAGCCGAGGTGGACGGGGATCGGTTATCGGACGATGAGATCGTCCGAACGACGATGTTTATCCTGGGTGCAGGCATTGAAACGACGACTCATCTGCTAGCTAATACGTTTTATTCCTTCTTATATGACAACAACCAAATTTACGGGGAAATCCAGGCTAACCGCGAGCTCCTTCCCAATGCCATCGAGGAAATGCTGCGTTATCGGTTTAACATTGCAAAAATGGATCGAACCGTCAAACAGGACAATCATGTACTCGGCGTAGATATGAAACGAGGGGATCTCGTCGTCGCTTGGATGAGTGCTGCCAATATGGATGAAGAGGTATTTGAGGATCCCTTCACCTTGAACATCCACCGTACCAATAACAAAAAACATTTAACCTTTGGGAATGGCGCTCACTTCTGCCTGGGTGCTCCGCTGGCACGGCTGGAAGCAAATATTGCGATAAGCAGGTTCATGGATTTCTTCCCGCGCATTGAACCCGTTCCTGAATTTAAACTGGAAGATAACCTGAGTCCTTCTGCGGCAGGACAAATGTTGACTCAGCTTCCTATCCGTGTTCATCGATAAGGCTGACCTGTCTCATTTTATTTGGTACATCAAAAAAAGCCCTGCACAGCAAGGGCTTATAATATCGGGAGACCCTGCTTGTTTCTGAAATGACAGGGTCTCTCACTTTATTAGCAAATCATTCTATTGCTTTTTTACCTCTTGGGTTCATACCAGTAACCGGGCCGCCCGTTGTTTAAACGCATGAGCGCTTCCAGGAAGAAATAATCGCCCCAGATGACAAAATCGTCCGGCGCAATTCCCCCTCTGACAAAATACGAACCATGCCGCAAAAAGCCTTCTTCGTCCGGATTACCCTTCGTAAAATATCCCTGTACCATGGAATCCATGGAACGCCGAACGGCATCAAGGAGAAATTCCCTGCGGGGATCATCGCTTGACAGCTGGTCGGCGATTTCCAGCATCCCGCAAGCGGCAATCGCAGAAGCAGAGCTGTCTTTAGGCGTAAGTGCCGTTGGAGGAACGTCGAAATCCCAGTAGGCGACATGATCATCTGGAAGGCGGTCGATGAAATAACGCGCCATTCGAATCGCCGTGTCCAAATATTGCGGTTCTTCGAAATAACGGTAGGCCAGCGCGAATCCATATATGCCCCATGCCTGCCCCCGCGACCACGTCGAACCATCCTGAAATCCTTGATGGGTACCTCCGCGCACGGCATCCCCCGATTCGGGATCAAAATAAAAGGTATGATAGGATGAGGCATCGCCGCGAACCAGGAACTTCAGGCTTTTGTCAGCATGAATGCGGGCGGCTTCGGCATATGCCGATCTCCCGGTCTGTTCGGTTGCCCAGCACAACAAAGGCAAATTCATCAAGCAGTCGATGATGATCCGGCCGCAGTTTTGGGGGTCATGTTCAGGGCCCCACGCCTGGATAAGCTGAAGCGTGGGCCTCCATCGTCTCATGAGCGCATCAGCCGCCTGAAGAGCCGTGATCTTGGCCGCTTCGTCCCGTTCAACCATCCATTGCGCCAGTGCAGATAAAGAATACAAGAAACCGATATCGTGATGATCCAGATTTTTATGCTCCGCTAATCTTGCTTGAAATGAATGCGTGCATCGGACTGCAGCTTCACGGATATAGGAATCCTGACCGTACTCGCAGCTCAGCCACAGGATTCCCGGCCAAAATCCTTCCGTCCAATCCGTATGATCCACCAGTTGGTATTTGCCGTTTCCGTTTCCGAAATGCGGAAACCGATCTTCAAACCGGGCGATATTCGCTTTGGTTGTATGCAAGGTTTGTTCTATGACAGCGTTCCAGTCCATCTTGCCCTCCCATAACTTATTCATTTGGTGCGGCTCCATCCAAACAGAGCCCGCTCTTCCATTCTCACCGCTATTTCGGCTCGACTTCGTCCAGGGTCATTCGGTATTCCAGATCTTTCATGTACGATCCATCCGCGTGCAGAATGACCATACCGAAGTCCATATTCCCGCCGTTTCCATGGACGATCGCGACCAGCCGGTTAAGGCCGCTCTTCAGGGCAAGCTCAAGCTCTGGCTCAGGTATAAACTCGCCGTTCAAAAAAATGGCGTACGGTACATCCGATTGGATTCTCATGTATCCCTTGCGGTACGGCTCGGTTCCATCAGGCACCTGTACGAAACAGCTCAAGAACCATGGCTCATTCGCGACATGGGAGATCCGCATCTTCCCGTCCTCGGACCTCCGCTCTTTTTTCTGCATCCAGCCGTACAGGCTTTCTCCCAAATTATTCAGCGAATATTCGGGATCGGTATAATACGTCTTCATGGCTTCGAAATCGACGTAAGGCGGGCAAGACAGCGCCATTACCGCTTCCACGGCCCATGCGCCGTCAGCCTTCTCGCTCACCAGTAAGCGGTCATCGAAGGCAGCGCCCAGATTGGCGAGCAGACGAGTGTACAATCGCAGCGCTTTGTCACTGTCAAGATCAGTCAGAAGCTGCGAACAGAGAATGGAACCTGCCCCTATCCTCTTTCCAACGAGAAAAGCACCGGGTCGGCGAGCGTTCCTGCAGTTGATTTCAACCAGCGCAAGACGGCTGTATTCGGATGTGTAACCATTCACGAAATAATCCTTCCAGGCAGTTCCCTCGATGCTTACGCACACATCCGCCGTGCCCGGCACTTCCAGCCGATCGCTGGCCAGCGGCCGGTTCACGACATCACGCGGCGAAAGGAACACTTTATCGAAGCCGAACAAATCAACCGGGCTAAAGCCGCGCACGGCGTCGTGGGAGTAATCTGCCGCTAGATGGTAGGCCTCGTGCGGCTCCACGCGTACCGGCCGGCCCAACAAGCGGGCAAGCGTGTCCTGCTGACTGCTGTCCGCCGGCAGGACAAGCACATGCCCGCCGGTTTCAGCATAGCGCTTGACGGCTTCAGCAGCGCCAGGCGACCCAAGCAGGCAGGCTTCGGCCACGAGCAGGCCAAATGATGGCTCGGAGGATTCGCGCTCCGCAGCTTCACCTATCACCGCTGCGGCATCCAGCACCTTATAACGCAGCCGAAGTCGGTCGAGGAACGCTGCCGCTGTCCCGCCAGGGCTTACCAGCGCTCCTGCCGTCCGCATGGCCGGGACGGCAGCTTCCTCGGCCCGCCCTGCATAAGCCAGCAGGTTGCGCAGCAGCAGACAGGCTTGCGGTACTCGGTCTAGATTGGCCATGATCTCCAGCTGATTGGCCAGAAACATGCCGCTTCCGCTCCGATATTCCAGCAGCGGCGACCAAAGATCCCCCCCGTCGCCGAAATCGCCGGCGCTGCACTCCAGCAGCAGGGTGAAATCGCCATGGACCGGCTTTTCGAACGCGGCGCGTATGATCGGCAACGGCCCTTCTTCACGCAGCTCCTCGTGCCAGAACATCAGATCCTTGTCGCTCAAGCCCTTCAGCACCGGATGACGGTAATCCCCGGCATGGGCGCGCAGAAAAGGCCTGCGCGACAGCGTAATCCGACCGAGCGACAGGCCGGTCTGCTCCAGCAGAAGCAGGCGTCCGCCCCTTGCAACGAAGGCTTTAAGCTCCGCTTCCAGCCTGCCGTCCGGATCCTCCGCATTGCTGCCAATAATCAGCAAATCATCGGACGACAGCAAGGCGATCGCGTCGCGGTTCGCCCGTTCGCAGCCGGGTACAAGCCGGCGGATCCGGATATAATCCTCCTCAGAACCCCAGTAAGCCGCCGGGCGGCCGACTTCGACAGGATCATGGAGCAAGCTTCCCGGCACAAGCCGGTATTCCTTGCGCAGCTCAAACATCAGACGCTCGCCATGAAACAGCGAGGCCTTCAGCAGCGCCGTCCCTTCCGTATCCACGGGGATGGGAATCCACGTGATTTCAAAGGCCTTGGACTCGGCCGGCTCTTGACGGAACGTGAAGATACGATCCAGCACGATCGTCTCCCCTTGCATGACCTCGCATTCAATCCGCACGTCTTGTGCGGACAGCGTGTCGTTGAAGACGTCAAAGCTGCGCGAGATGGGCGCGTCGTCGAAGAAGCAGCCGTTGTATTCGGCCGCGAACATCGTAACCGGCTTCAACGCCTCCGCCATGATGGCGAAAGCCGGATTAGGAAGATACATCGGATGATCCGGGAGCATACCGTTGTTGATCGTCAGCGAATAGGCCGGGATCTTCTTGGGGCTTACGCCGGGCAAGCCCGGTTCCAACGGCGGAGCTGCGACGTCGTTCTCCGGCATCGACCGCATGAAATAATGGGCGAAATTAAACGTGGCTATGCCCGAGACGCCTTGCCGCCGCGCATACTCCACGAATAGGCGTTCCTTGTGCGCCAGCCCGGCCGTGCTTTCGTCCGTACCGCGATAGGCCTGCAGCCCTGCGTACATGCTGGCGTTCTGCGGGCATATGTACCACCATCCGCCGTGTTCGCCGAATGTCAAAGGGATGGAACGGTCCCATTGAGCAATGGTGCCGTCGATGTTGTAATGACGGCTCTCCACTTCCGTATGCGCTTTGGACAGCAGCCGATTGTCCCCTTCTGCGATGATCGGCCGCGTTGGATCCAGTTCGCGCATTGCCTCCATGAAGCCGGGAATCTGCGACCTGTAGCCGTCCCGGCCGTCTACCCAGCGCATTTCGTTCTGCAAGCTCCACATGATGACCGAAGGATGATTCTTGTCGCGCCGAACGAGCCGCTGAACATGCAACCGACAATGGGCCAAGTATTCGGGATGGTCGGCGAGCATGGATTTGCCCGATCCGTATATGGCCGTTTCGTCGATAATCAGCATGCCCTCCTCGTCGGCAATCCGCACATAATCTTCCGGATAGGGTTCGGCATGCAGACGGATACTGTTGATTCCGACAGACCGGCACATCCGGTACCAATTACGGATATACGTCTCCATCTGCTGGAGTCCGCCTTGAAAATGCCACGAATCGCCGCGAAGATGGATCGGGATCCCGTTCAGCATAAATTGAGGACCTTCGCACCAAAATTCGCGGAAACCGAATACCTCTTCGCGCCGGTCGAGAACCTGCTCACCTGCTACAAGTTCAAGCACCGCGACATAAAGGAATGGCGTGTCAGGATTCCACAGCTTGGCGTCCTGCCAATCCAGGGTGAAGGAGGCGCGATAAACCGCTCCGACGCGTTCGTTCTCGCACAACCGAAGCATCCCAACAGCCGAGGGATCGACCTGTTCAGCGAGCTGCTCCGCCAGGAGGACCAGAACGGCCAGCTTGTCTTCGGCTTCCGATCTGCCTCCTGTCCTTCTCTCCACGAGGTGCCTCTCCGTTTCAATTCCACGCCCCTGAGCTTGCTGCGGCTTCGCATCTTGAGCCCCATATCGATGGATGCCGCTGCCTGACGAATCGGCATCCCTTGCCTCCGAAAGTTCTCCATCCTGTCGCAATACGCCAAGTTCCCGCACGCTCAGCCTCACATGGATCGGCCCAAGAGCCGCAGCCGTTTCTGTCGTCCCGGCGATGACCGCAAGCTCCAAGCGCTTCTTCCGCACAGACGTGCAAATGGTTACATCCTCCAGTGAAAGAACCGGGTAGCTTTCCAGATAGACATCCTGCCATATCCCTCTGGCGACATTGCCAAACCATGAACCTGTCAATCCCGTCACTTTCTCCATGCCGGACGGCAGCTTCACTCTGTCGAAGCTCCCGCATAGGACATGGAGATGATGCTCACGGCCCGGCGCTACGCTCGACGTGATATCGAGCCGCAGCGGCAGGTAGCCGTCCTCCCAAACCGCGACTTCCGCCCCGTCGAGAAATAGGACGGCTTTTTGCATAATGCCGTCCAGCCGCAGGACGATCCGCTGACCGGCCATGTGTTCGGGAATCCGGAAGCAACGGTGCAGAACGCCCGCTTCCGCGGCGTCCCACGCCTTGGGATAGCTGTAGAGATCCATCGGAGCATATCCGTGCTCGTGAATTTCGCCGAACGTTCTGCCGTTTGGCTGCTCGTACGACCGTCTCCAGCTGGAAGGAACTCGGACGGGCTCCGGCTCGTAGACGATCTCATCCGGAAGCTGCCGGCGCTGCGGCTGATCGTACAGCGGCATGAAGTCCCACTCTCCGTTCAGGCACCATCGGTTACGCATGCTTTGTACCCTGCCTTTCGTCGGAGATGCGCACTTCCCGTACAAGCTCCAGCTCCCGCCAGATCTCCTGTCCGCTCGACGCCTCCTCCCACTTGATAAAATGCGGATCCATCGCCGCCGCCCAATCATCCGGCCGGAGCGAAGTATTCAGCTTTCCCTTGTAGGGCGCTGGCTCAAGCGTAGCGGGAAGCTCGGAGTAGAAGAAGAGCATATTCTCATGCAGGCCGATGATCCCGTACTTGTCTCCATCGCCTGGCCGTTCTTCCTGGTACTGATAATGACAGTACACGTAGCTGGCCGTCTCCTCGGGCTTCAGCCGGGCGATCCTTCCATACGGCACGCTGTCTTTATTCCTGCGTTCCCAATGCTGCTCCGAAGCGGGGGCTTGGTAATGAAAAATATCGGTCATGGCCGCCCATCGTCGTTCTAATCCACCTCCCGGCCAAACGGCCAGCCACGAATTGGCTTCCGGCAGCAGAATTTCCGGTAGGACCTGCTCACCACGGCATTCATAATAAAGAAACAACCGGCTTCCATCCGCAAACAAACTTAATCGGGATACGCCCTCCCGCTTCATCGCATCTTCGACCGCTTGAATATACCGTTCCCCGCGAAACCGGGAACGGATATTTCCCCCGATTTCCTCGGCCCTATATAAACATCGTTGCATGAATGGCATGCAGCACCTCCTGTTGTCAATTTTTGATGTTACAGGATGTCTCAATTTCAAGAAGCTGAAGCTTTCTTTTGCGATAGTAAAAGGCGGCCCCCCCTGATACCGGGAGGACACGCCGCATATCTTATGGCACCACCGAGAAGCGGATATCGTCAAACAGCATATAATCGAATCCGCTGACATAGAAGCCCACTTTGCCTGAAGGCTGATGATTCGGGTCCGTAGCGGCAAGTCTTGGCTCGTTGTTCACGTAAACCGCGACGTCCCCATTCTTCACGACGACCTTGACCGCATATTCCGTGTCCGGCAATAAGTCGCGAGTCGGCAAAGGGGTCTCGGCGATCTTCTGCCATGCCGAATCGTAGAGGATCCATGACGAGGTTCCGTCCGCCCGTGATCGATAGCCGATTCGGGTCGAACCGCTGCCCGCCTGACGGTCGAAAATATAAAAGGTTCCGTCCTCCGGCATCGACGACGGGGTCTTTAGCTTGAATTCGAGTACATAAGATTCAAAGACGCGGTCCAGCAGACCCGTGGCACCGTTCAAAATTTTGTATCGGCGATTGCCGTCCGGATCCGCCGCGATGCTGCGGTTCGGGTCTACCGGCCAGCCGTTGCCGCCCGATTCGAAGTCGGTTTCGTGCATGATGCCCGAAACGGTCACCGCGATATCCGCCTTGATAAGCGGATTGACGACGGACACTGCGGTAATGATGGTCTGTCCTTCATATACGGCATGGACGACGCCCGTATCGCTTACCTCCGCCACGGATGGATCGGCGGATTGCCAAGCAATGCCGGTATCCGGGGTATCCACGGGATCGAACGTTACCTGCATCTGATGCTGCTCGCCGGCGGCAAGCCGTATATCGCGCTCGGACGGTATGATACCGGCCAGCTCCGTGCTCAGCGCCTTGAACCGGATGTCGTCAAACAGCATGTGGCTGACGTTGTTGACATAGAATCCGACCTTGCCTGCCGCGTTATGGCCCGGATCGGCTGCCTTAAGACGGAATTGGCCGTCCACGTATACGCTGATATCGCCGCCTCTGACCAGCACCTTGATCTCGTATTCCGTGTTTGGCTGCAGGTCGTGGCCGGGGAGCTTCTCTTCGCGCAGCACGGTCCAGGCTGCATTATACAGCAGCCAGGAGGAGGATCCGTCCGGACGCGTTTTGTAACCGACGCGGGTCGAGCCGCTGCCCGCCTGGCGATCGAACACGTACAGCGTTGCGTTTTCACTGATCGACTCGGGCGTCTTCAGCTTGAAGCTCAGCTCATATTCGGTGAAGGTTTTCTGGCTGAGTGCGGTAGCGCCGTTCAGTATCTTATACCAGCGGTTGTCGCCTTCTTTGACGATGCTGCGGTTCGCATCCTGCGGCCAGCCGTTCGCCCCCGACTCGAAATTGGTGAAATCCATGACGCCGTCTCCGGCTTCGACTATGACGTCCACCGCCGCCGTGAGCTGCGGATTCTCCGCCGACGCCACGGTGACGACCGTTTGGCCCACCGCCTGGCCCGTGACGATGCCGTTAGTATCGACCGTGGCGACACCGGGATCGGCCGACGTGAAGACCAGCTTCGGATTATCCGCGTTCCATGGGAGGACCGCCGTGCGCAGCTTCACCGTTTTCCAACGATCTACCGTGATTTGGTTGTCATAGACCACCACGTTTTGCACCGGATAGCTGTCCGGACTGCTCGTGGTACCTGCTTTCCCGTTAATGCCGATCTCGTGAAACGGAATATCCGGGAAGCCGGGGATGGCCTGGAATACTTGCGCATCCGGACGCAGCGACAGATCGCCTCCTGCCAGATCGACGAAACCAGGATCCTCGTTAGTAACCCAGTTATCCGCATATTGGACCAGATTGAATTTGTCGTACGCACCTTCCGCGTTGGTTGTCGAGCTTCGCGGAACTGTCGGATTGTATACGACGTTGCCGTGGAACGTGTTCGTGTCCGGATAAAAGCGGTTTTCCGTGAAAAAGTTTGCCAGCTCCGGATATTTGGACAGATATGGCGTCCCGATGAAGTCGTTGTTGGCCTCGAACAGCGCCTCCCACTTCGGCATGTAATTCAGCGGAACCTGATCGTCCGGCTCGTCGCCGAGAAACAAATCCGCGTAGTCGTACGGAATCTTGCTGTCCACGAATATATTGTTGCGGGTCAAAATATGCGCGCCGCCGTTGTTTTTGATCGCCGAGTTGCCCATTTTATAAAAGATGTTCTCGTCGATCTTCAATCCCATCGTGAAGTTATCGGGATATACCCCTTCCACGCCGGGCTTGGCTTCGCCGATGTTATGGAAGTAATTGCGGCGGATGACGGTGCCCCGCTGCTGCGGCGTTTCGCCCGCGTTCATGTAAATGGCGCCGAGATCCGAGAAGGTTTTGCAAACGTCATAAATGTCGTTGTACTCTACAAGATGATCATTGCCGAAGATCAGCACACCGGGATGAGGAGCATCATGCAGCTCGTTGTGCGACATGCGGTTGCCCACTCCGGACAAGAGGACGCCCGGATTGTAAGCCTTATGATAATAGGCAAAATCATGAATGTGCGAGTTCTCCACGGCGTTGTTGCCCGGCGCGAGCGTTGTCTTGTCGCCTCCGGTGAGCGTGACGGCGGTTCCCCCGATATGGTGGATGTGGGTAAACTCGATCGTGTGGTCTGTTCCGGGAACCCCCGTAAAGTCGTTATAATGAAACCGGCTCTGGGTGTTGACCAGCACGCCGCTGTTGGTGAAGTTGCGAATTTCGCTATGGAGGACGCGCATATGGCTTCCGCCCATGAAGACGACCGCCGAATCGCGCCCGTTCTCCAGGATCAGCTCCGAGAAATCGATATGGGATGCATCCAATGCATTGATCATCGGCGTCTTCAGCATCGTCACTTCAATGGAAGGATTCGCGGTCATGAATTCGGCGTTCGGCAGAAAATAGAGCTTTCCGGCCTGGCGGTCGATGTAATACTCGCCGGGCATGTCGATCTCCTCCAGCAGGTTTTGCGCGAAATGGAAATCCGGGTACCAATTTTTGAAAATGCCGCTCATTTCCCCGTACCGGAGCGTGATGCTCTTGGCCTCGGTGTCGATGGAAGCGATTTTGTTGTAGGACCATTCCCAGCTGTAGCCGAAAATGCCATCCAGCCAAATGTCGTCCGCCTGTGTCCAGTATTGCGGTCTGTCATACGTATACGTAAAGGTCCCGCCTCTTGTATGGACCTCCCCGTTCGGATCTTTCCGCGTCGGTCCGGGATCGAGGATTTCGTCCATTTGGACGGTTCCCTCGTTCGGCCAGCGTGCCAGCGTCATCCCTTGCCCGCCCACGTACAACTCCATCGGCGGCACCTTGCTCAAATCGTTGGCCAAGTAATAACCGTGCCGGCTCATCTCGCCGTAATCGTTAATGCCGAGGGCGGCCAGATCGGCGACCAGCACTTCGTTTCTTGCTTCTTCGCTAATAATCCGGTTCAGTACGGCAGGATCGGCTACCGGAACGAATGCGGATTTCTCCAGCTGATTAGAACCGGACAAGATGACCGTTTCGCCCGGATAAGCCGTATAGGTTACCGGCTTGCCCGCTTCCCCCGAATCCTGCAAACCCAGCTCAAAGCTGGCTGCGCGCTCGTACCGGCCTTCCCGAAGATAGACCGTGACGCCGCCCCGAGGCAGCCCTTTCTTCGCTTTCAACGCCCGAATGGCGTCACGCGCTTTTTCCAACGTTCGAAACGGTTTGTTGATCGTCCCTTTGTTCGAGTCATTTCCGTCCAAGGCTACGTAAAAAGCCGTCCCGTGCGGATTTCCATAAGCCGACGCCGTCTCGGCGGCGGGCAGAAATGGATACAGCGCAAATAACAGGCTTGCCGCCAGTGCCGCAAGCACAAGCTTCTTCATAAATCGCTCCCCTTCCTCCATCGTGGAATCCGGCCAGCTCTGTCTGCGCCGTGCGCAGTGTCGTCAAAGCCCACCCGGGCAGCAGGTTTCTCCCGTTTCGTCTCCATCCGTCTATAAGCTTACTGACCGATTATTTCAAGCCCTTATCTTTCAGGAATTGCTCGAACTGACGCGTCACCTCCTCCACGTATTTATCTTCGCCCGCCTCCTTCAGCTTGCCGTAAAGAACGGGCCAGGTCTCCTCGAAATCGAGCGTGCCGGTCACGAGTCCCCGTTTGTACTCGCCCCATACGGCATTCAGGTTCGCGATTTCCGTGCTGACCGGCTCGGAATTGAACTTGAAGGCGCCGACCGGATTGATTTCAGAGCTTTCGTTGATTTTTTTCGTTTCCTCCCATATGTTCTCCGGTTGGCCTTCCTTCAGGTAGGAATTGAAGACGCTGCCGAAGACCCAATCCATGTTCGGACGATACCTGGAATCCGGCATCGCTTTGATATACTCCCCGCTCAGCTTCTCGTAATGCACGCCCTCTAAGCCGTTGATCATCAGGTTGTAGAGCTCCTTATCGGTGTTGATCAGATTGAGCAGCATCATGGCCCGTTCCGGATTCGGCGAAGTGCGGCTGATCGACTGGTTGGTCGTTGCCGAATAACCGTTGGAGAACCAATCGCTGAGCGGGATGATGATGACATCGTTGCCGCCGTTCTTCGGCTTGACCTCTGCCTCGACCCCAGGCTTCAATGTGACGTCAAACTCGACCGCGATCTGGCCCTTGGATTGGTAGTCGGTCATTTTTTCCGTGGCCGCGTCCTTGTGGATGTACCCGGCTTTATACCATTTGCTGGCCAGGCGGAAATTGTCCAGCTCCTCCTCCGGATAGCGATGCAACGTGTAGGAAGGGTCATCGGTCTTGATGTAGAAATGATCGTCAAGCCCCGGAACGACCCAATATTGATCGTCATGCGCCTGCGGGTTGACAAACGAGCCGCCGAACAGGCCGATCGGGATAATGCCCGGCTCGTTCTGCTTGATCTGCTCAAGGAACGGTTCGATATCCGCTATCGTTTTGATTGTGGAAGGATCCAAGCCGTATTTGTCGGCAAACCGCTTCTGCACGATAAAGCCGTATCTTGACCCGTTGATTTGCTGATTCGGGATGCCGTAAATTTCCCCGTCTACCGAGAGGCCATCCCACATCACCTGAGGGACATCCGTCTTCAGCTGCGGCGCGTACTCATCCAAGAGCCCGTTCAGCGGTTGTATGGCCCCTTTCCGTACAAGCTCTTCCGGTTTCAGCATGTAACCGGTCCACAGAATATCGAATTTCTCGCCCGCCGCCAGTACGGTGTTCATCTTCTGCACGTAATCCCCGATTGCGACCGGCATCAGCTTGACGGTGGCGTTCAACTTCTCCTTCACGATTTTGTTGATCTCCTCTTCGACCTTCTTCTGGTCCGGCTGCAGCTGCAGCAGCGGATAATACCAAGTCAGCTCTGCGGGCTCAAGCCCGCTAGCGCCGCTCGCCTCCGGTGTCGATCCTTGCGTGCCGGTCGTTCCGCTGCCCGAATCGCTCTTCCCGCCGCTGCCTCCGCAGCCGGCAAGCGCGGACATGGCGATCATGATGACCGCGAGCAATCCGAATAATCTTTTTTTCATGACATGACCTCCTGAACGTTTATTGGTTGATATATGTTAACCCTTAAGGGAGCCAACCGTAAGCCCTTTCACGAAAAACCGCTGGAAGAACGGGAAGATGATCAGCATCGGCCCGCCGGCCAGCACGGCGATCGCCATTCTTGCCGAGTTGTTCGGGAAGCTGGATAAATCGATGCCCAGCTGCTGCGAAAATTCCGAATTGGAGGTTATGAACTCGATGCTGCCCAGCGTTCGCACAAGCAGCAGCTGCAGCGGCACCTTGTCGGGATCGTCGATATACAGCATGGCGTTGAACCATTCGTTCCAGTACGTGAACGAGATAAGCAAACCCAGCGTGGCCAAGGCCGGCGTGGATAGCGGCAATATGATCCGGAAAAAGATGCGCAGCTCCCTTGCCCCGTCGATTTTGGCGGATTCCACGATTTCAAGCGGAATTTTGGACATGAATCCCTTCATGACCATGATGTTGAAGGGAGAGAGCAGAACCGGCAGGATTAGTGCAAGCAAGCTGTCCTTTAAATGCAGGTATTGGGTGATGAGAATATAGGAAGGGACGAGCCCGCCGCTGAACAGCATCGTGAAAAACACGTAAAACGTCGTTACCCTCTTGTAGCGGTAATCCGGTCTCGAGATGACGTATGCGGTCATCGCGGTGAGCAGAAGGCCTGCCAGCGCTCCAATGACGGTCACCGTGATCGTGACCCCGTATGCCCGCAGCAAAATGTCGGGTGCGTCGAGAAGATAGCGATAAGCCTCCAGGCTGAACGTTTCTGGAAAAAACTGATAGCCTTTGTCGGTAAGCGACGCTTCGTCCGTCAGCGAGACCGCGACAACGAGCAGAAACGGCAGGACGATGGCCAGCGATAGCAGGATGAACAGCAGATGGATTAACATTTTGGATAGTTCGAACTTCTTCGGCATCGGGTATCCTCCTTCTTACCACAGGGAATGCTCAGGGTTGATTTTGCGCACGATTCCGTTCGCCGCCAGCACGAGCACGAAACCGACAACCGACTGATAGAAGCCTGTGGCGGCCGACATGCTGACATTACCGATCTCGCGAAGCGCACGGTACACGTACGTATCGATAATATCCGTGGATCCGTACAGGAAGCCGGAGTTGTTCGGAATGAAATAATGCAGTCCGAAGTCGCCGCGGAACATGTTGCCGATGGACAAAATCAGCAGAATGATGACCAGCGGGGCCAACAGCGGGATGCTAATTTTCATGGCCATCTGCCATTTCGTCGCACCGTCGATCCGGGCTGCCTCGTAATACTCGCTGTTAATGCCGATGATGCCCGCAAAATAAATCAGCGTGTTGAAGCCGACTGCCTTCCATAAATGAACAAGAATGAGAATGGCCGGCCATGCCTCGGCCGTCTGGTACCAACTGATCGGATCCATGCCAAACATCTGCAAGGTGCGGTTTATGAAACCGTCGGAATGGTTCAGGAAGGCATAGGCCACGTATCCGACCAGCACCCAGGATAGAAAGTGGGGCAGGAACAGCGCGGTCTGATAAAATTTGCTCCATTTCGCCCTGAGCTCGTTCATCAGAACGGCCAACAGCAGCGCAGCGGCGGTGGTAGCTGCAATGTATGCGGCATTGTACAGCACGGTATTGCGTGTGATCCGCCAAGCCGTATCGGTCGAGAACAAATAACGGAAGTTTTCCAGACCTACCCATTCGCTGCCGAATATGCCGAGATCGTAGCGGTAATGCTTGAAGGCGATGATCAATCCCACCAAAGGAATATAGGCAAAGATCAGCTTGTACAGAATCCCCGGCAGGGATAAAAGAAACAGCTCGCGGTTGTTTCGAAAATGGCGAAGCTCCCTGCGAAGCGCCGTTTTTTTTGGGCGAGTGCCGACTGGTTCTGAATCCGGGTCGGTACCGGTTCCCGGTCGGTTCGCCGGTTCCGCGCCCATTGAGCCCGATAGTGGTAACTTCTTCAACATAGCGAAAGCCCCTTCCTTTCCTTGTGCACTTCTTGCCTGCGTTCCAGGCTTTGCACGTTTAACGATAGCTCAAAAGCGGTACTTTCCGTTACTGTACAATTTCAGGATTGCTGTACAGGCGGACTGTAGGGATTTCGGAATGCTGTACAGCCGGCTGTATAGATCCAAGATTGCTGCACTTGAAGAATTTTAGGGCTTTGCCTGCGTTAAGGGAACACCGTTCTCCCATCATCGATACGATGCCCAAGGTGCAGGAGGCAGTGGAGACAGTACTTTTCAGTTACGCGTTGATCCAACTGGTCGATGGGGGCTCGCAGCTTGTATCGAATCTGCCGGTTCGCCCGCATTCGAATGGATATCATTGTCGGAGCACGGCATGGCAAAAACCCGCAAACGGCAACACTCGCCTGCGGGTCTGATGGAACCTGTGCGATTTAAGTACTGCGCTCGATGGCGCACTTCAGGCGGTACTCTTTCGGGGTCGTTCCATACCGGCGCTTGAACAGCCGATAGAAATAGCTTTCATTGCCAAAGCCTACCTTCTCCATGATTTCGGCCACGGTCAATTGCTGCTGCTCCAGATACTGCTGGGCACGGGCAAGCCGAGTCGCGTTGATCTGGTCGACTACCGTCGCACCTTCCTGAGCCTTGAACACTTGCCCCAAATAGACGGAACTCATCTTCAGCATATCGGCGATCTTCTGTACGTTGAGGTCCGGATCGGCATAATGCTTATCGATCATTTCCTTGACGGTATCCGCAAGCAGCCGGTTTTTATCCTCGCGTCCGCTCCTGCGCTGTTCGAACACCTCCCGCACGACGTCCAGGAGCACGCACTCGATCTCGTCCAGCGTCTCTTTTTCGAGAATGCGGCGGTTGATCGCCTGCAGATTGACCGACACCGGGTTCAAGTTGTTATTATTCATTTCACCGAGCGTATGGCTCAGCGTCATGGTCAAATGCAGCAGCGCCGAAAACATGCCGTCAAAGCTAAACTCGGCAAGATGCTCCCTCCAGCTCCGAATGGCTTGCTCCGTCTCTTCCGGATTACCGCCCTTTAAGCCCTCCGTCAGCCGGCGTTCCAGTTCCTTCGGAATGGTAAGCGATTCGTTCCGCTCGTTCCTGCGGATCATCTCCGGCCGCATCACGGCGCCCTTACCGAATATCATGCGATAGTTGGAATGCCGCAGCGCCAGATTGTAATGTTTCGTAAGCTCGCGATAATCCTCGAAGGTATCGCTTAGCGTTACGGTGAACGTAATCCGATAGAAGCGGAGAATGGTTTGCTGAAGTTCACGGAAGCGTTCGTGCAAGGACTCGAGGTGACCGGAATCGCCCCCGACAACAAAAACGAGATGGCCGCTCTTCATATCCGCCGCTTCGCAGGAGCCGCCATGGCGCAGCAGCTCCTGGCCGATATTCGCGATGGCGAAGGAATAGAGCTCTTCCGCCCGGGGGACCGGCTGCAGGACCTGGCTTTGCAGGTCGTCGAGCTGCACAAGCGCAAGCAGAAGCGGCGACGGATGCGCGATATCGATCCCGTACTGCTCCTTCATCCGCATAAACGCTTCTTCGTCCATGCTGTCGCTTGTGCCGATCAGGCTCCGCAGATGATATAACTTGGCGATATTCCATTGCGTGGCCCGCTCCTGTTCCAATCCTCTGAGCTTGCCGATCATTTCCGTTACGTTCTCCGTGATCAGGGACAGCTCATCCTTGGCTTTGGCGTCCCCACGTCCATCGTAGGGCACCAGCGTAAGCAGGCGTCCTACCGGTTTGTATAGCCGGAGCGAAATCAGTACGGACAGCAGCAAAGCCAGCATGGCCACGGACAATGTCACGGCCATTTCCGTCCACCGCATCTGGCGGACGCTGCCCAGCACGTCGTCATAGTCTTGAAGGCTGATGATCTGCCAGTCGTTTAAGCCTTTGCTTAAATAGGTGACCTTATATTTCTTATCGCCTTGTTGATGGATGAAGGAGTCCGGTGCATGGTTTGCCGAGCCCATCCGTCCGAGTAAATCTCTCTTGATGTCCAGCCCGGGCGGTAGCTTGCGGTCGCCCGCCATCAGCACTTGACCATTGCCGTCCGTAACGAACAGGACGTCGTTTTCCCGTTCGGCAACCCGATTAAGCGCTTTCACATTATCCAGCATCCACCCCGGCTTCACGGTCAAGATCAGCACGTTCCGATTGACGGAACCGAGGCTCGGCCCATCATATATGAAAAATGCGAACACGTCGATGCCTTCGTTCTCCCCGTCGAGGTCGAGCGGAATGAGCTGCAGCTTCGGCAGGTCCGCACGAGCGTCCATGTAATCTTCCAGTGCGCCGTAAAGGACGCGCGTATCCATATCATGGCTCAGCGACGAGAAAAAACGGCCCTGTTTGCCGTTATAAAAAACGGCGGCGTGCAAGTACGGGGAAGCAGCAACCGTGCGGTTCAAACGCTCAATCTTCAGAATGCTCTGCTTATAATCCGCCCCGGATTTCAGTGCGATGAGCTCTTCGTCGTTATACAGCGATACCGCCAAATCCTTCACGATCCCGTTCATGTTCTCGATGTTGTAGTTGATTTGGGTGAGCAGCTTGACGTCGGCCTCATGCTGGAGGCTCAACACTTTGTCACGGGCGGCGGCGTTCAGAAAGAGGGAGGCTATGGCGAGCATGGCAACGACGAGCATAAAGCTCAGGATAATCCGCTGCAAATATTTGCGAGAGCGGAGGGTTTGCAGCAAGTTCATGGGACCACTCTCCTGCAAGTTTAGGTGGCTTTACTATAAGCCGCCGGGATTTTCATTGTCAATCTGCATTTTCGAAATATTACCCTGTACTGGATACGCACTGACCGTATCTCTGGGTATCGTCGTATGATCAGGGCTGCTCAGGTGACCCGCCCATCGCCATCCCTCTTCTGCCGAAGCATCTGCCGATAAGCACCTGGCGTCATGCCAACCTTGGCGGTAAACAGGCGCGTCATGTAGTTCGAATCGCGGATTCCCACGCGTTCCGCGATCTCGGAAATGCCAAGCACCGTGCCGCCAAGCAGTTTCTTGGCCTCCTCCAGGCGCAGGTGCAGCACGTACTGCAGTGGCGTTTTGCCGATATGCCTCTTCATGCATCTTGCGATATAACTCGCTTGGAAGTGGAGCTTTTCCTCCAGCGCGGCCCGTTCAAACGGCTCCTTCCAATGTTCGTTCAAATAGGCTGCGGCGGCCTGGGCCAGCCGGACGGAAGGCTCCGGCTCGGACGTCCGGGCGCAGCCTGCCTGCAGCGCGGCAAACAGCTCGGTCAGCAAAAGGTGTAGCTGGAGCGCATTTTCCCCGTTCAGTCTGTTGTGGATATCGTTCAATCCGCGCAGCATCGGCTCCACGTTTTGCACCTCGAAGGGCGCAAACTTCGGCAAGTACATGCGCTGCTGCGTAGAAGGCTCAACGTCTTCGACCGTGCCTTTGGACAGCAGGTTCGACCAGGGAATCTCTTCCCGACGGATGTGCGCAGCCGGATGACCATGAATGAAATGCACCCAATAAATCTCCGTGTGCTCAGAGCAGGCTCGGTGCCCGACATGCGCCAGTCCTGCTTCCAGCACCAGCAGCTTTCCCGCGCCGACCTCATACTCCGTCTGTTCTTCCGTCATATAGAGCGTTCCTTTCGTGACCAGAAGCAGGTCATAAACGTCGAAGGTGCGGGCGAAATGCCTGTCTCCCGGCTTCCATACGGCATGTCCGGCCGTAACGAATTGCGGCAGCGGCGGTATGGCGAATTCTAAGCACAGCACAGCCACCCCCTCCTTTTCGCAAGTTCATTTTGTGCTAATCAAAGTCTATATTATCACTGGTTGCCCGCATGAAAAAGAGGTACATTTGATCACGAGAAACCGCTCCATAAAGCGACTAAGGAGGCTGTTTACGCATGCGTTTTCGTCAGGTCCATCTCGACTTCCATACATCCGAGGCCATTGCCGGCATCGGAAGCCGTTTTTCAAAACCCCAGTTTCAGAACATGCTGCGTGCCGGGCATGTCGATTCCATCACGGTGTTTTCAAAATGCCATCACGGCTGGGCATATCACCCGAGCGAAGCTAATGAAATACATCCGCATCTCACATTCGATCTGCTGGGCGAAATGATCTCGGCTGCCCATGAAATCGGCGTCAAGACGCCGGTGTACTTATCCGCGGGGCTGGACGAAAAGCTGGCGCGGCGCCATCCCGAATGGCTGATCCGCGACGCGGAAGACCGTACGCGCTGGGCAAAAGATTTCATGACGCCCGGTTACCATGAATTTTGCTTCAACACGCCTTACCTGGACATCTTGCTGGCGCAGATCCGCGAGGTAGTTTCCAGGTATGATGCGGACGGCATTTTCCTTGACATCGTCGGAATCCGTCAATGCCGGTGCCAGCATTGCGTGGCCGCGCTGCGATCAGCCGGTCATGACCCTCGCGATGAAGCTGCCGTTGCCGCGTTAGGCGAATCCACCTACCTGAACTATGCCCGCCGCGTAAGAGAAACGATCGATGAGATCAAACCCGGTCTGCCGGTCTTCCATAACAGCGGCCATCAGCGTCGCGGCCGCCGCGACCTTGCTCAAGTCAACAGCCATTTGGAACTCGAATCGCTTCCAACCGGTGGCTGGGGTTACGATCACTTTCCGCTGTCCGCACGCTATGCCCAGACGCTAGGCATGGACTATCTCGGCATGACGGGCAAATTCCATACCTCCTGGGGCGAATTCGGCGGTTACAAGCATCCGAACGCGCTGCGATTCGAAACGGCGCTCAGTCTCGCCCACGGCGCCAAGTGCTCGATCGGCGACCAGCTTCATCCTTCGGGTCTCATGGATGAAGCAACCTACGCCTTGATCGGCACAGCCTATGCTGAGGTGGAAGCGAAGGAGCCTTGGTGCAGCGCAACCTCTTCCGTGGCGGACATCGCCGTCCTGTCGCTGGAGGCTGCTTGGGAGGCTTGTCCGGAAGCACGGAAGTCGGATGACCGGAACAACCTGGCGGATGCCGGTGCGGTACGCATCCTGACCGAAGGGCACTACCTTTACGACATCGTGGATGCAACTGCTGATTTTAGCCTCTACAACGTGCTGATACTGCCGGACGAGGTGCCAATATGGCCCGAATTGGAAGAGGATATCCGTGCATTCACCGCGGGTGGAGGAAAAGTTCTTGCCTCGGGT
This sequence comes from Bacillus sp. FSL K6-6540, assembly GCF_038007545.1. Taxonomy (NCBI): domain Bacteria; kingdom Bacillati; phylum Bacillota; class Bacilli; order Caryophanales; family Bacillaceae; genus Bacillus; species Bacillus sp. FSL K6-6540. The sequence goes on along the minus strand of NZ_JBBOXH010000001.1, from coordinate 3,199,281 downwards.
CGTTCGGGTTTGAATGCGGCAGGCGACGCGTTTACGCTGGATCTCGGATTGAACTGGAAAGGCCAGAGCCCATACCGTCCGTCTTATTTCCGCCCGGACTTTGTTCCCGGTCCTCTCATGCCTGCATCATTCGTAATGTACGGTGAAGGACAGCTGGTTGAATTGAATGGCGGCCGAACGCTGGGCAGCCGGGAGAATCCGTACTTCAACCGCGATGTGTTCACGTTCTGCTCGCATCAGCACACGCCAAGCGCCGGAGAAGACGGCGGCCCGGGCATGATCGAGAGCACAAACGGCATCTACATCGCTTGGAATGTGTTCGGCGACTATGCGGACAACGGCCATCTCATTCTGAAGGAGATGGTATTGCATGCGATCGACCGGCTCCTGCCGCAGCCTACTCTGCGCTGCGATTTGCCGGCACGAGGCATCGCGACGCTGCAGTATCAGCAGGAAGAAAACCGCTATATTAATCACCTACTCTATGCTTCACCTGTCCTGAAGGGGCGCGTTGAAGTCATCGAGGACATCGTGCCGCTGCGGGACGTTTCCGTCCGCTTGCGCCTCCCTGCGGTGCCTTCGATCCGGCGGGTCTATCTGGCCCCCTCGATGGATGAGCTTCCATACACCATTGGGAGTGAGGGGGAGATCAACTACACGGTTCCCAATCTGGATAATCATCAAATGGTTGTGCTGGAACTGGCGTAAACAACATGCTTGCCTTCATGATGAGGGAACAACTCTTCCATATGATACAAGCAGCCGCAGTCTGGAGACTGCGGCTGTTCACATCATATCGGTTCATTTTGCAGGTTTTCATGTTATGTGTTCAATATACTGAACTGCGTTTGTCAATCAATTGTTCCAAAAATCCTGCAAATGTCGGAGCATACTCCTCGATCAAATCGTTCATGAGATCATAACGCATGACAGGGAACTCCCCCTGCTCATCCTTGGCGGACGTATCGAAAAAATACAGCTCGTCCTCGTCCGGCACGAACAGATCCAGTCTGTGCGGATATTGCTCACGCCACTCCTCATCATCCTGATTCAGGCGATGTATGTATAGAATATCCGTATCGGTATATTCCCTCACGTCCGGAGGAGCTAACATGAGAATGCCCGTCCCGCTCAACGTGGCACTGCCGTAATTCTTGAGCCACCAGCGATAGGAAGGCGGCAGGCTGAATCCCAGCTCCGCTTCTGCCTCGGCGATCCATTCCTCTTTCGCGCCGCGTCCGGGAAACCATTTCACGGCTGTCGTGCTTTCCAGTTTCTCAGCCAATCGTTCATACATTTCGAAAACTCCTTCCCATCTCATTTTGCTCAATCGAGTTCAGTGACTGATTTCATCTCCACTTGATAGATCGGTTAAGAACTACCTACCATTCATAGAAATTTTCCTCGATCAGCGCCTCAAAGGAATCTGCCAAGAGTTTGACCTCTCCCGTATCGTGATGGCAGATGAACACCTTTCCTGATTGGTTGATGATTATCGGGTCGCCGGATCCGTCGATCGAGATGACATAACCAGTTTGTAATGCATCTCCAATAGGAAGCTCCTTATACTGCTCGCGGAAATCCAGCGTCAAATCTGCGACGGTTTCATTTCCAATGCTGGAGCCATTAGAGAATGCATGTACCGCAAGGCCCGCATAGGCTCCTCCGAACTTTCTTATAAAATGTACATAGTCCTCATGAAACCTTACATTCAACTGCTGCTCCGCATGTGCGATTTCCTCTTGGGTTGCCGGACTTCCTACAAGTGAGGCTCGATCCTCCCGGAAGAGGAAATTCTGTAATCTTTCCATTAATGCTTCATTCATGGGATCCTTCCCTTCTAGCATGAATCTAAATCCTCTAACGTTGAAGATCATACCGACAATTGAATGTTATATTCCATGATGTAAGCTCCATACCACATCCGTTGTGTTCCCATATGAGACATCATACGTTCCGTTCGCCCTTTCTTTCGTCATATGGCGAACGAATGTCAGCTGCTCAGCCGTTCTGGAGCTCGGTGCATTTGCTTAGTAATCGGATTATACATATTCTAGCAGAACGGAATTGCGATGAGAACCAGGTACGAAACAAGGAAAGAAGATAGCGCGAATGGCGTTTACGTTCCTCGATTTATTCTATGACAGCGGAAAGCACGCCTTCCTTTATCAAGGTCCATCGATCCCGCGGATTGACGGTAAAGGACGATGCAATCGCTACAACCATATCTTTTTCCGGAATGCAGCAGATGATATTGCCTCCATCGCCTACGGCCGAATATGTATAAATTCCGTCCTCATCCCTCAGCCACCACAAATAACCGTATTGGTTAGCGTTCATCGCCGTTGATTGGTCTATCCAATCTCCCGGTATAATCGGTTGTCCGTCCCATAGGCCGCGGTTCAGGTACAGAAAACCGAAACGCGCCATATCACGCGGGCTTAACGTAAGGCCCCATCCACCCGTGGTGTTGCCGCCGGGGTCTTTGACCCATCCCCTGACGTCTTTACCGAATAAATGATCAAATCCGAATGATCCCATGTCATGATCTGGGATTTCGGTCATGCCAATCGGTTTAAACAAGTGTTCGTTCGCAAAGGCGCGTGCGCTTTTTCCGGTGGTGCGGGTGATAATGGCTGACAGCAGGTGCACTCCTGCGGTGGAATATTTGAACGCTCCCAAGGTTCCTCCTTCCCCCAGCATATCAAGCGTATATGCTACCCAATCAGGCTGCATGCACATTTTGTCCAATGGCTCGCGCCAGTCCTCAAAGGGATAAGGAGCCGTCATCGTAAGAAGATGGCGAAGCGTAATTTGTTGGATTTGCCGACCAGCGGACCTATGATCATATTCGGGGAAGAAATCCAGCACCTTTTGATCCGCATTGTCAATATAGCCAGCACCGATGGCAATGCCTATGAGGGCGGATAAAACGCTCTTGGTGACGGATGCCACGTGGTGGGTATCCTCCGGGGCGTAACCATGATCGTATTTTTCATATGCGATATATCCGTTTCTCACCACGACCATACCGTTGATGTTGCCGTATTCGGATGGGATCAAACCATCCAGGGCCGAAAGCTTGCCGGCATCCAAACTCAAGGCTTCAGGGGCAGCGGCTTGCCATGCCTTCGTTGGCCAATACTCTCTCTTCATTAGAGATACCTCGCATTTTTTATTTGTTTTTTCGACACGGGAAAATAGACCTCAGTAACCAAGTGCTCGGCAGCCGTGGCTTGATTCGGATCGGTTACATAGATTTCATACGGGGATTGGCGCAATGCGTATCCCTCTTCTTCTATCCATTCCCTGAGCCTGGCATATACCGATGTCAAATCCGAATAGGAACCCTTCCAAACAGACTTGGCACATTGTCCTCCCTCCAGGTCCCTCGTTCCAATAACCCTTTCCTTAACCGGGAGGGCAAACTCGGTGTCATTGCCTGCTGGATTGTATTCCGAGCTGTGATAAATCGTCATGGGCGTACCAATCAATGTAAGCTTCTCCTTGGCTATCTGTTCATATAATCCGCTAAAATACCTGCCATAACCCAGAGCATAATCATCCCTGCTCATCATCCGGCGCATGAAAAGAAGATGCATTGGCGCCCGATCCACAAGCTGCACTTCAATTCGATTCAGGTACGACATCACGTCGATGCCCTTTTCCAGGCTCAGGATATCCTGGTCCATTTGGTTCAGGGCATGATGATACATATCTAATTTGTGCTGGACTTCCCGACGCTTGCGGTGAAGGGCCGTGTAAAGCTTCTCATCCGAGTGACCCGGTTCCCCCGCTAAGATTTCTTTGATTTCGTCCAGTGAAAAATGGTAAGACTTCAACCGGTTAATATAGAGCATTCTCTTTAGCTGACCGATGGAATAATACCTATACCCGTTTTCCGGATTGATCTGATCCGGATGAATTAATCCGATTTCATCGTAATACCGAAGCGTCTTCGTCGATACTTCACATAGTTTGGAGAATTCCCCGATCGGCAGCAAGGATCCACCTCTTTCCGTATATAGACTCTTGATTCAAGATCACTTTACACCTTGCCCTTAGGGCAAGGTCCACTGCTAATTTGTAAAATGGAACCCCTGATCTTCCTCGCCTCCGTACTACAACTGAGGAAGATCTTCCGGCAGTTCCCCGGTGTTCAGCCACTTCCCCGCTACGCGGTTGAATAATGCCGGATCGGCAAGCGGTATGCCGTGCCCGATACCGGGAAACACGATCCCCTCCGCACGGTTGGATAGCTGCACGAGGTCCCTGGCTGATTTTTTAACGCTGGCTCTTTCCTTCTCCCCGACCGTGACCAATACCTTCGTCGAAGATTCTTTGATGCTTGGAGAGATTGCATAGGACATGTTTTCCTTGAGCACCGAAACCAGCAGCTCCGAAGGCATATGCAGAGATTCCGAATAATACTGTTCAAAATCATCCCGATTCACGTACAGCGTGCTTGCCTGCCATCTGGAGAACCATCGGTATTTGGTCAGCGGAAAGGTCATTCGTACAGAAGGTTCGATCAGCTTCAGCGCAGCCGGCATCGGCCTAAGCAAAGCGCTGTTTACGATTGCGTAATCGATGAGTTGAGGTCGTTGGCACATCATTTCCACGAGAATCTGCGCCCCCAAGGAAAAACCGAATACAATAATTTCCCTTCCGTCGGCCTTATTCGAGATGACCTCATTGATCTGCGCTGCAGTGCGTTTTATAGAAAAGGGCCCGTTGACGGAGCTGCCGCCGTGTCCGGGTAAATCGGGAACCAGGCAGTAATCGTCTTTAAAAAAGGGAAGCTGCTTGTTCCACATCCAGCCGCTTACCCCGCCCCCATGCAAAAATACGATCATCCTTGACGCATGAATGTTTCCGCTCTCCTTCATGAATAAGTTCATTGTATCATCCCCAATATATAACATTTACTATTAATACAATTATAGTATATTAATCCGGTGATTTAACGGGTTTTTTAGAATTTCATTATACTTTTAGAAGATTTATAGTATAAATTATGCGTTGCATGGTTTGCCAATACAATTCCCTGGACCAAAGTCGAGTCTGGTTTCCTGCCGCGGATCCAGTTCAAACTCCTTCTTGGGACTGTTCTTCCTGCTCCCTGCATGGTCTACCATTAAGTGGAAATCCAATGCATATGAGATAAGGAGAGGAACCCATGAAGCCGAAGAAACAAAGCAAGTCAAGAACCATTCGTGTATTGGCAGCCTCCGTGCTGTCCGCCAGTCTGCTGGCTTTCCCCGTCGATATTCATGCGGCAGCGGCCAAATCCGCAGAAGTCGCAGTCGAATCCCGGCATGCGGGGGCACCGGTACTAAGCTCCAACGAAGTCAAGGCATTCGCTGACGCTTATTTTGTCGATCCCCAGGTTTCGGACATGCTGGCAGGCGCACTAGTAGTGGTCGTACAAGACGACAAGGTGCTGTTGAATACGGGCTACGGTTACGCCAATCTTGAATCCAAGAAGAAGATTGATCCGGATCGTACATTGTTCCGCATGGCATCGATATCGAAATCGGTTACCGCAACGGCGGTCATGCAGCTGGTCGAGAACGGAAAAATCGACCTGAAGCAAAACATAACCGAATACATGCCGGATGTGAAGATCCCTAACCATACCGGCGCCCCCGTCACCGTTGAGCATTTGCTGACGCATACGACAGGCTTCGACTTTACGGACAGCTACTCGGTTCCGCCTCATATCATTCAGAAGGGCGAGATTCCGCTCGCCGATTTTATCCGGGTGAATGCTCCGGCTGTGGTTCGTACGCCTGGTGAAGTTTACCGGTATGACAATCTGGCATCCTCCATGCAGGGATATATTGTCCAGAGCGTATCCGGAGAGCCGTTTGAGAATTATATCAAAAAGCAAATATTCGACCCGCTGAACATGAAGCATGCCGCATTTCGAATGAACGACGATATCATCGCGAATCTTGCCACGGGGTACAATGTCGATCAACAACCGATAAAGCCTTACGAGAATGTGCCTACCATCGCACCTGAAGGCGGCATGTTCGCCAGCGGTACCGATATGGCCAATTTCATTACTGCCCATCTGAACGAGGGCCGATTCGGATCTGCCCGCATCCTGAAGGAGGAAACGACGCGATTGATGCACAAGACGCATTATGATGCCGCTGGCATTCCGTTGACGTCTTACGGCTTCGAGTCGTTCATGCACAACAGCCATAACGGCCAAACGGTGATTGGCAAAGGCGGCGATTTGGAGGGCTACCATTCCTGGCTTTGGCTGCTTCCCGACCAGAATGTCGGTGGTCTGATCGTTGTTAACAGCGACAAGAGCGCTTCGATCCGCAGCGAATTTTTCGTCGCGTTCATGGATCATTTCTATCCGAAAAAGCAGGGCTCAGAGAATTCATTCCCACTCCATCAGGAGCAGCTGCAGAAATTCGAGGGCCTATACAGAAGCCTGAGGACTCCGATTATCGCCACCCAGGTGACTGCCGGACAAGGCGAGCTGCTGGTTAAAGATGCCATGGGCGAGCATAAACTCAAACCGGTCGGACCGCTGCGGTTTGTGGATGAGAACGGTGTACACGCCGCGTTTAAGGAAGATGATAACGGTGATGTTGCGTACATGTATTACACGGCCATCGACAGTATGTCCGAGAAGCTCCCGAATCCTGCTCCTTACAACGACGTCCCTGAAGAAAATCCTTATGCCAAGGACATATACTTCGCTCAGTCTCTCCAGGCTTTCGGGGATAAAGGACAATCCAGCTTCCGGCCGGATGAACCGATTACCCGGGCCGAGTTTGTCAGCGTCATCAGCAGGCTGGCCGGCGTGAAGCCTAGCGAAAGCGTAAGCATATTCAAAGATATGCAAGGGCACCCGCTCGCTGGTTATGTGCAGAATGCTGCGGATATGGGCGCCGTGAACGGCAAGACGAACCAGAATTTCGAACCCGATCAGCCGATCACGCGCCAAGAGGCTGCAGCTATCATATGGCGGACTGCACATCATGCGCTTGGCGCGAAGGCCGTCCCGGCCAAACTCCGTACGAAACCGGCTGCGTGGGCGGATGAAGCGGTGCAGTTTATGGTCGGAACCGGCATGCATGGTCCCGAAGTGACCAAGGATGCAAACGGTGCGGCCGATTACCGGCCAACGGACAATCTTCTGCGGAAGGAAGCGGCGGCCATCTACGCGAAACTGATTCAGCAAGCTTTTGGTTTTTAATTTGGTCCGCTGCTTACTAGTGGAAGCTCGGCACTTATAGCTTAATATGAATAAGAACAGCTGACGGTTTCGAATCGTCAGCTGTTCTAGTACGAATCATTATCAGGTGATGGTGATTAGCCCCCCGATCCTATCTAGAAAAATGCATATAATCCTTCTTCAAAGTACTTGTACTCCGACTCGCTAATCCTTCCTCTTCCATATCCTTCAAAGAAAACGTCGATTTCCGATTCGGTTTCAATCGCGTTCGGTTTTGGGCGTATCGCCAAAGATACATCATACCTTGGATCACCAAGCGCTCCGCCGCTCCAATCTATGATGCCCGTAATGTTTCCGTCGCGAATCAAAACATTATCAATCGTGAAATCGCCATGGATCAAGGTGTTTGTTAAGCGCCCACGATTGATTGTTTTCTTTATCTTCCACGAACCTGTAAACCGAAGGGACAAGCAACGATGTCTTTTGCAGAGAATGCAGAACGCGGATTTCTTGTGCCAGCCACGAGCTGTACTGCTCTCCCTTCGTTCGCTTTAGAATAAATCGCTCCTGCTCGTTTTCCAGTATTCCTACATCCGATGTATGACCCTGTCTTGGAAATTCCAGCTTGGATACCGTACCTACTTCATCTATAATCGTCTCGGGTATTTCATGCAATTGAATCGGAAGCATATCATGTCACCTCACCTACAAATTGGAAGCAAATATTCTTCCTCATTATACACACTGCATTCGCCTTCAATCGATAAATTTTCACCTTGGCTTTTGCACCTTGTTGACTTCATGCACAACAAAAAAGACATCCCCGTTAGGATGTCTTCTCGTCTCTTTTATTCACAGAATTATTCCAGCTTGAAGTTTCCGGAGCCCGTGCGAACCTTCAACAGCACGTCGCCGCTGCCAAGCGTTCCCTTCAGTCTTCCTTTGTCTTCGTCCTTCACCTCGTATCGCATTCCATCCAACCGAATATTTCCCTCACCGGAACTTCCCTGGTAATCGACTTCCAACGAAGTAGGTTCCTGAGCCAGATCAATGCTCACGTTGCCGCTGCCGGTTCGCAGATCGGCATCATGAACCAATCGTTCCGCATCCACGCGGATATTGCCGGATCCCGTCTTGCCTTGCAAAGCCGCTTCTCCATCACTCAGCTCAACGTTGCCGCTGCCGTTTTGAAAACTCAGCTGTTCGGCACGATAGCCGTCTGCCGAGATTTCACCGGACCCCGATTGCAGCGCCACCGATTCGGCTTCAATCTCCTCAACTTCGATATTGCCGCTGCCGGTATGCATAGCCAGCTCCCCGGCATTCACCTGCTGGACATTGACATTGCCGCTGCCTGCCTTGACGGTAACCTCGTCTCCCAGTATGCTCTCTATTTCGATATTACCGCTCCCGCTTTCGATCTTGGCCGTTTCCCAGTTCTTTTCCGGTAACTCCACCGTTAACTGTAGATCCATAATGCTTATACCCAGATTAATGCCATGATCTTCTTCGACGCCAACCGTCATCGAATCGCCGTTCGGCTCAACCTTCAATTTTACTTGGTCCGCATATTTCGAACTTGCCTTTCCACTCAGCCGCACCTTGATCTGATCCGTTGCTCCTGGGACGACATGTATGTCGATGCTTCCGGTCTTCACCGTCAAATCCCGGTAGATATCCGCATCAAGCGTTTGCTCTTCATTTATCTTCTTGGTGTCAAAGGAAAAGCCGAATTGAATATCAGAAAAAATGTTCCTTGGGTTCATCGTAAAGATCAACAGCAGCACACCGACTGCCACGATCAAATATCCTGTTCTCTTCTTCATAACGTGTTCCTCATTCCTTCCGTATCATCCCTTTATGAGTTCTCTGGTTTGTTTTTCCAATATCTGAAGTCCTGTTCAGTATACCATCCCTTCGGGAAATGAGCATTGGCCCCGCGAATGAGATTGGAACCCCGACTTAAGTCTAGTAATGCTGAGATACCTCACAACCTATGGGAGAACAAATCGTTACAACTTCAATCCTGGCAAGGGAAGCCAGCTCGCCGGGAATAAACCTCAGACTATGCTTGAAAACAAAAAAAGCCGCCAATTCCGCGACTTTTCTTTAATAAAAATCCATCCTTACCTATCCCAATGCCACATCAAGAATCATCATCAGTACGAAACCGAACATCAAACTCATCGAAGCCAAATCCTTGTTGCCTTTTTCCTGCGAGCTTGGAATCACCTCTTCGGCTACGACAAAGATCATCGCTCCGGCCGCAAAGCTCAAGGCATAAGGCAGCATGGGTTCAATGAAGGCTACGGCGACCGCGCCTATCACCGCGGCGATAGGTTCGACCATTCCTGAAAACTGTCCATAAAAAAAGCTTCTTCTCCGCGACATTCCGTCACCGCGGAGCGGCATCGAGACCGCTACGCCCTCCGGGAAGTTCTGAATGCCGATGCCCAGGGCCAGCGTCAAAGCTCCCACCAGAGATGCCTCCGTTCCCCCGTTCGCAAGAGCCCCAAATGCGATCCCCACCGCTAATCCTTCCGGAATGTTGTGCAGCGTGATGGCCAGAACCAGCAAGGTGCTTCTTTTCCTCACTCTCGGATTATATCCCTCCGCTCCTCCCATCGGAGAATTGGGGTGAAGATGGGGTAGAATCTTATCGATTCCCCATATGAATACTCCGCCTAATAAAAATCCGAACGCAGCCGGAAACCAGTTCCCGATCGGATTGCCTTCCGACAGTTCGATGGCCGGTGCCAATAATGACCAGTAGCTGGCCGCAATCATGACGCCACCGGCAAACCCCAACATACTATCCAGCAAGCGCTGGTTCAATGTTTTCGTAACAAAAACAAGAGCCGCACCTAACGCCGTCATCCCCCAGGTAAACAAGGTGGCCAGCAATGCTTGGATAATGGGATTGAAATTCATAAAAAAGTCTACCATGCAACAAAGAACCCCTTCGATGAAATTAATATGATACTGATACTATTTCCTAATGCGAGCCTTACATGCATTTGTCGGTGATAATGAAATCGATCTAGAGAATATGTACCCGCACGCGTCCATTCCGATGCATTTCAATGCAAATAATTATATATCATAAATTTCATAAAGTTGATAGATTGTTTTTCCGTGGCACCGGATCGGACCTGCCGTTTCCCCTGAACGCTCACCTTTAGGTAAGTACCTGTAAAAAAAGTGCATACTTACATCAATCCGGCAAGCCCTTTATACTCTAGAACATACATCATATCCAAGGAGGAATCATCTTTTGAAAACTCTCGTTATCGTAACGCATCCGAACATAGAAACATCGATCATCAATAAGCGCTGGGTAGAAGAACTCCGGCAATACCCGGATAAGTATACCGTTCACGAATTGCACAAAGCGTATCCGAACGGAATCATAGACGTGAAAAAAGAGCAGCAGCTCATAGAATCGCATCAAAATTTAGTTTTGCAATTCCCCGTTTATTGGTTTAGCTGCCCGCCGCTCCTGAAAAAATGGCTGGATGATGTTATGACTTATGGTTGGGCTTATGGTTCGAATGGAGGCGATAAACTAAAGAAACGCAAGGTCGCATTAGCCGTATCCGCCGGCATTAAAGAGGAAGATTATCGGGAAGACGGAAGGTATCGCCACACCTTGGGGCAGCTGCTGGCTCCATTGGAGACAACGTTCTTATACTGCGATGCCGATTATCGTTCGTTCTATGCTTTCTACGGGCAGGAGAAGGAACCTGGCGGAAACGCGCCCGACATGGAGCCGTGGCCGCCCCAAAGCACATTGGATATAAGCGCCCGGCAGTATTTGAAGTTCTTAGACAACCTATGATGAGTTGCTGCAACAAAGTAAAAAAAGAAGTATTTCCTGCTGTAGGAAATACTTCTTTAGTTACATCGGCTTTCGTCACGCTTCACGCTGTACGCCTTCCGAAGCAAGCAAACTGTTCTTCTCTCCCCATTCGCACATCATGTGTAATACAGGTATGAGAGAAAGTCCGCGTTCGGATAAAGTGTATTCCACTTTCGGGGGAACCTGGGGATATTCCGTCCGAACGATAAGATCATCCGTTTCCAGCTCCTTTAACATGATGCTAAGCGTTTTAAAGGATATGGAGCCGATGCTTCGTTTCAGCTCGTTATGCCGCATGATCTTTTTTTCTGACAGCCAGTACAGGATGATCATTTTATACTTGCCGCCGATTAAGGACAATGTATATCCAAAGCCGGTGTCTTGGGGTTTCACGCCGGTCGGTACACAGGTTTCGCTTTCCTGCACAAGCCACACTCTCCTTCCGATCTGTTTCCAAGGCTCGATATCAGGATCATTTTATCACAAATACGATCCTGGAAACTCCGGAGATTCCCTTCCGGCATGAGATTCAACCAGCCCAGACGTCTTTTACATATTGTCCTGTCGATTCCAAACCCGACAGCCAGGCAGCAGCATCTTCAGCTTTCACGCCATGACGCTCCTGATAGGATTGAATCAGCGTTTGTTCCACCTCCGGAGCCATCCGGGAGCCGTCGCCGCAAATGTACATTTGCGCTCCGCCATCAAGCAGCGACAGCAATAACATTCCGTCTTGTTTCATCAAATGCTGAACATAGCATTTCTCCGCTCCGCTTACCCTCGAGAAAGCCGTATGCAACGTGACCAGTCCTTCCTGCTCTGCCCGCTCAAGCTCCTCGCGATACAGGAAGTCCTGCTCCGGATTCCGGCAGCCGAAGTACAGATGCGCGGCGCCCAGCTCTTGACCTGCCTCCCGAAGCGCTTGTCTCGCTTGGATAAATCCCCTGAACGGTGCAACGCCCGTGCCTGGTCCGATCATGATCATAGGCGTCGCTGGATCCTCCGGCAGCGCAAAACCCGACTCGGGAGAGCGTATAAACATCAAGACCTCCGCGCCCGTTTCCAATTCGGCCAAATAGTTCGAAGCAATGCCCCGATATTCTCCCTTGCCGCTCCATGCCCGGTCCCGAACGACGCTAACCGTGATGCTTGCCGTATTCCGGCTAACTTTCGGTGAGCTGGAAATCGAATAATATCTCGGCTTCAATGGCGGCAGAAGCTCAAGAAACCGTTCAAACGGCAGTTCGCAGGCTTCATACCGCTCCAGCAGGTCGAGCATGGTGATCCGTTTGGTCCGAACTTCGGCCTGATAGCTCGCTTCCTCTATCAGTTCTTGGAGCTCTTTGGCATGCGGCGGACATACCGTGCAAGCGGCCATTTCCCGTAACTGCGCCCTTGTAGCCGGTTCCTGCAGTTCCACGCTGCGGGACAACAGATCGTCGAGGCGGACAGGTATGCCGGTCGGCAAATGCGCACCGCTTCTTCCTTCTGCAGACAAAATAAGATGGGCGCCCGCGTTCAGTTTGAATCTTCGAAGTACTCGCTGAACCAGTGTCTTTGGATTGACCGGAAGCACCCCCAGATGATCGCCTTCGCGGTATTCCGTTCCCCGCGGGAGCGAGATTTCGATATGCTGCGTGATCCTTCCGCTGCCCTCATGCTGCAGATTGCGGTTAAATACGATATGCCCCGTCACGGCGCGATAGGTTTCCGTCAACGGAACGGCTGCCGCACCCTGGACGAACTGAACGGACAAGGCGCTGCGTTTCTGTCCATGGACCGCCGTAACCGGCAATCCGAGCGATTGCATCAAATCCGGCCATAAATGCTCCGTCCACTCATCGACTTCCCGCTCAAAATCGCCGCTTGCATCACTTTCGCCGCGCTGGATCAAACGCTGCCCCCCTTTGAGTGAAAGCTGCTCGTCGATGAGGCGGGGAATGCGCTGATACGTGCTTGCCCAGTTATGGTCTCCGCACCCGAATACCGCGTAACGAACGCCCTCAATTTCGGATTCGTTCGCGTTCTCAAGCCATTCCATGAAAGCCTTGGCATTGGAAGGCGGTTGTCCGTTGTACGATGCAGTAACGATGACTACAACGCCTTCCTTCGGAAGTTTTCCTGCATATTCGTCCAGTGTGCCCACCTGGCTGTCGAACCCTTGGTGCTTCGCAGCATCCGCTACCTCTCTGGCAATTCCCTCAGCCGTGCCCAGATTGGAACCGTACAATGCGAGCAGCGGCGTATGATGGGCAAATGCCGCCGAAGGATCGGACTTGGCATCATCCCGCTTCTTCGATTCGAGCGAAGCAACTTGACCGCCACCCGGTACCAGGAGAGCCGTCCCGCCTTGACGGCTTCGAACCTGAATACGGAACCCTTCCGGCTTCAGAGTGAGTGTTTCCTTCACTTGCAGCTCATAAGGCTGGTTATCGATCAGTTCGAAATATTTGAGAACCAAACCAAGCACCAGGGTTGCTTCCTGCAGCGCAAACTGCTGCCCGATGCAGGCGCGTTGGCCGTTACCAAACGGTTTGTAAGCGTCATGCGGCACCCGGCTCGGATCCTCGAAGCGTTCAGGTCTGAACGTTTCCGCGTCGTCCCCCCACACCCGCGAGTCCCGATGGAGCGCTGGGATCAGGACGGTCACGCTGTCCCCTTTCTTCATGGGATAGGTTCCCCCGATCGCCGTATCTTCCTTCGCATACAAGGAGAAAGCAGGCGCCGTTGGCCATAAGCGCAGCGACTCGTTGAGTACCATGCGGACGTATTTGAGTTCCCTCACCTGGTTATAGGTCGGAACGGGATCTTTCAGTACGCGGTCCACTTCGCTGACTGCCTTAAACAAGGCTTCCGGATTTTTCATCAAATAATAAATGGCAAAGGACAACAAGCCGCTTGTCGTCTCATGTCCGGCGATCAGAAAGGTGATGATCTGGTAACGGATGTTCTCATGATCGAGAGACTCGCCTGTATCGGGATCGACGCCTTCCAGCATATGCGCGAGCAAATCCCCTTCTTCACCGCCGTGCTTTCTGCGATCTTGGATGAGCTCATCCACAAGGGAGAACATGAACTGGATATCATCCTGAAACTGCCGTTTCTTTTTAATCATAAACATGTCCTGAATGCCCAGACGATGAAGCTGGTTCATGCCCTCATCCAGCGCCCGCACCATACTATCGATAAATGGATGGTTGTCTTCGCGGTAGAAGCTGTTAAACCGGTAATTAAATCCGCAAAGGCCGATCGTATCCAGCGTCAAGCGCGTCATGTCGGCAGGAACATCCACGGTTTCGTCCGGATTGAGCCGAGCCCATTTCTGGATCAGCTGCATGGCGATATCGACCATTTTGGTGTGGTAGCCTTGCATCGCGCGCTGGCTGAAGCTGGAGAGCAAAATGTTATGGGCTTTTTTCCAGTTTGGCTCCTGCGTGGCGCTCGTAAACAATCCATCCCCCGCGAATGGGCGGACATTCTGCAGCGGTGCCCAGATTCGTTTATCAAACCGCTTCTCGTCACAAGCATCCTTGACATATTCATGTCCCGAAACGTACAGTTCCTTGCGTCCGCCTGGATATTGAAATTGAAAAATCGGTCCGAGCTCGGAGGCAACTTTCACAAGCGATTGGACCGGTGCGGCGGAATCCAGCAGCGGCAGATTGCCGAGCGGACCGTAGGTTTTAGGCTGAGGCACTTCCTTGGTTTGTGTCATGCGATCTCCCTCCATCATCCCTGTCATCTCTTTGTATTTGCCCATATTCGGGCAGAATAATTCTTGTTACAGAACCAATTGACCAATTTCGTAATATGGTCATTTTCATGTAAAAAAGGAGGATTCGACGCGGCATCGTTTGTTTTCACTTACAATGGCTGCCTGATCCTGCCTTTACCCTATCATGATATGGATATCCGCACATCTGCCGGAGGTCCGTAATATCGTATAGGTCCGCTGTTATTCGTTTATTACTTTTCAACCAGGAAGTGACCCGTTATTACAACTTTTGGACTATGAATCCAGAATATCGTTTGAACCGATATGGCCATAACCCTGCATGCTAGCTGACATTCACGGATCTATGCTAATGGATCCAGCCGTGATCCTCACTTTACTTGCTTTAGAGATACGATATGATTAATGCCTATTTTCCCTGCTCTCTTTGGGGGAATCGTGGTCCGTTTGTATTCCTTAAAACCCATCTTTTCGTAGAGTCTCATCGCTGGTATATTCGTATCGGCTACCTCTTCTATTAAAAACTCACGGTATGGAGCAGCTTCAAGAATATGGCCTATGATCAGCGAGCCTACCCCTTGTCCTCGATATTCCGCGGCCGTCCCCACAAACTCAATCGAACACTTCATCGGAGACGGATTCGCAAGTGGCGTTTCAAATTCCTTTTTCAAAAACATGTGCGCAAGGCTGCCCTTATATAATCCCAAATGCTTCCGCAGCTCTTTTTTGTTGAGTTTCACGGATAAAGAGGTGCCGTCCGAACATGCAGCCATTCCAGCCACTTTGTCGCCGGCAACGGCAACATAAAATTGGTCCAGGTTAAACATGTGCGCAAAGGCTCTGGCGATTTGCTCCTTATCTTTCGAGAAATATCCAAGCCATTGCGAGAACCCATCTGCAAAAATACGGGACATTTGAACTCTTGCATCCATTTGTAATTGATCGGCTTTCCTAACTGTAAACATAGTCACTCTCCCTCCTTGAACAGGAATAATGTGAGTACGCTCGGTGATGGCATAACGAAGTTGTTTTTCAATATCACTTTCATATCAGCCAGGCCCTGCAATGCCGAATAAAACAACACGGCCATTTCATGGGGATCTCCGGAACGGAAATCGCCTGACTCCTGTCCCTTCTTAATAAGTGCGGCGGTAGAACGCAACAGCCGACCATTTACCTCTAAAACCTCAGCTTGTTTCCGATTGGCTCCATCACCGGAGAAAAACAACTGATTCATGAGAATCAGCAAATTGGCAAGCTCTTCCCCTTCTTGCATATCGTGATAAATTTCGTCAACAAACTGCGTCATGAGTTTTTTCGGCGAATCAGCGTCTTCGAAGGTTTGGATGATTTGGGTCAAGCTGTCAAGCGCAAATTCAACAAGTTCATTAAACAAGCTGTCTTTTGTTTTGTAATGCCGGTATAAAAGCCCGATGCTGATACCGGCTGCATCCGCTATGTCCTGCACATTCGTGGAGCCGAACCCTTTTTGAACAAAAAGCCGCATTCCGGCGGATTGTATTTTTTGTCTGGTTGCGTTACGCATTTCTTCGTATTGTTCCTTTGTACGTGGCAATTTGCCCCTCCTTTTTATTGAGTGAGTTTTTACTCATTATAAAATGCTGGTCTTGGACAATCAATCCATAAACGATGGAATTAGCAAATTGGCCCCCAAGAGCAGTAAATCAAACCGCATGATTTCAAGATGATAATCGTAACAAGCGGTTGCAGTTTCGCAATATAATAAGTCACAGTTTTTTGTTGCATTAGAAACTTTTCTGTAAATGTTCACAGAATTTTCACTTACGAGGAGCTTTTCCCCATCCCTATAATTACAAAGGTAACTAGAAAGGATGATGAAAGTGCCAACTACAAAGAAAGAAAATTTCTATTTCGGTATGATGATGTGTGTAGGGATGGTCATCATGATGACAACCTACAATCTGATCACGAACGGATTGATCGGAAACATATCGCTTGCAGCCGTACTCACGCAGTTTGTTCTGGGCTTTATGATTGCCTTCCTTCTGGAGCTGTTTGTTGTCGGCCCTGCAGCCAAAAAAATCGTATTTTCCATAACGCGCAACAAATCCAGCAAAATTATCATGATCGTGGCAATGGCCTTTTTTATGGTGATTGGGATGGTGACTTTTATGTCCATGTACGGTCTGGCGTCCTCTTACTTTGCCGACGGCCTGCCTGGCGAATCGCTGCTTGGAAGCTACTTCTCCATCTTCATTAAAAATTTTGTGTTTGCGCTGCCGCTTCAACTTCTCATTATAGGCCCGATCGTGCGGTTCCTGTTTGGCAAGCTGAAAGCCAACCGCATGAACGAATCCCTCACGACCGTTTAGAATGTCGGAGTCTTCGCCATACTCATCAATAAAAGCCGCGATATGATCGCGGCTCTTTTGATATCCAATATTCTTCTGCATGGAGTATATATCTGTGATCCATTCCTGGCTCAGATCAGCCAAAGGTTCAAACTTGAGCTTCTTCCATGGCTTTACGAACATCATAATCGCGGATGTCGATATCCAGCGGCATGCGGAGCGCCAGCTTTGCCAGCTGATACCCTAGAAATGGGCCCGTCGTTAGTCCGGACGCTCCCAGCCCGTTTGCCGTAATCAGCCCTTCCCACTCGGGAACTGGGCCGATGACGGGAAGAAAACCGGGCGTAAACGGACGAAAACCAACTCGCACTTCCTGAAACTTGCTGTCTGCTAAATCAGGCGCCAATGCCAATCCTTTATTCAGGATTTCCTGCATGCCGCCAGGAGTCACCCTCGTATCGTAGTCCTTGATATCATTTTCGTGAGTCGCCCCGATTACGATCCTTCGGTTATCGAAAGCGAGCAAATATTGATCCGAAGGCGGCATGATCACCGGCCAGTCTCCTGTATCCGGATAGTCGGACACCTCTACATGCATGATTTGCGCTTTCTGATAGTGAACCCCAAAATGAATGCCTAAAGGCTGCAGCAGTTGGTTTGCCCAGGCGCCGGCACAGACGATGACTTCATCAGCCGAGTAGCGCTTGGATCCGACTACGGTTCCAGTTACGCGGCTCGCCTGATACTGCAGCTCGGCATTCCCGGTTATTAGCTCGGCTCCGTGTCTTTGCGCTGATCGGATCAACGCATCTCGCAGCGCCCGACCATCGACACGGGCTGCACCGCTGATATGAACGGAATGATAGCCTTCCTGGAGCAAAGGAAACCGTTCACGGGTTTCTTCCTCATTCAGCCGTGTGATCTCGCCGATTTCCGGAGCATCCGCTTTTCTCGCATAAGCCCGCTCCTCCATCTTACTGATTTTGTTCACATCTTCATGAATGCTAAGGGCGCCGACTTGGGCGTAGCCCGTGTCCGTTTCGCCCTCGCTGATAAGCTCGTTTATTAATTCAGGATAAAAGCGTGCGCCTGCTTTGGCCAATCGGTACCATGCCTGATTCCGCCTTTGCGACAACCAGGGACATATAATTCCTGCCGCGGCATCGGTAGCCTGCCCTAGATCTTTACGGTCTATAACGAGGACTTCCGCTCCCATTTTGGCTAACTGGTAAGCGGTCGATGCCCCCAGTATACCAGACCCTATGACGATAACTTTCTTCATGTATGACATTCCCTTCCTCAAAGCACTGTATCCATTATAGCGAATACAGGGAGAAAGTATAACGCCGGCCATCTAGCCGTTTAGATCAGGCGGCTAATGCATTTTTTTCAGCAGGGATATTTCTTTCATACAAAAAAGCCGCCAAATAGGCGACTTTACATCCATATGATCTATGGTTGATCTGATGGTACGGTTCATCTTATTTTTCCATGACTGCAAAATAGTTATCTTCCTCATCCGCAAAATTGAAAACTCTGCCGGAAGGCAAATGTACCACTTCGCCGACCGTGATATTGTGGCTGGTTAAATGACGATGCAGCGCATCGAAATTTTCCGTGAACAACATTAAAGACGGTGTGCCCAAATGTAATCCTGGCGACATTTTGGCTACGAATTCCTTATCATGCAGAATGATGCTTGTTTCAGCTTCCTTCGTTGGAGCAATTTCAATCCATCTCATTTCACCGTTGTTCTCTTCAGCGATAACTTCAAATCCTAGCATCTCAGTCCAAAACTTCACGGCTTGATCCTGATTGTATACATACACCATAATTTGACCAACTTTGCTAATCATCGATTCTACACTCCCTCGTATAAGTAAATGAAATGTCAATCCAGCCTGCTTCCATGACTTCCTTTTCTCTTCATATCCTAACATGCCAAATGTATACATATTTCTTTTCAATTGCGAATTTAGGTTTAATTTCTGTCTAACTTCTTCAAAAAACTTGACGGATACCCGTTTGACACAAGATACGTTCATCGTTACTATTATATGTGACTTTATAGTTTTTCAAAAAACTATTAAGTTCATATTCTATATTTTTTACAGAAAGTAGGTTCACCATCATGTCAGATCCATCAGCAATCGTCCGTAACACCCCAGTAGAAAAAGCTTTTACAATCAAAGACATTATTGCGCCATTACTTGCAGTCATCATCGGCACCTTTATGGTCCTGTTGGACAGCACGGTCGTCAATGTCGCCGTACCAACGTTAGTTCAATATTTTGATAGCCCCCTGCATACCATGCAATGGTCGATAGCCGCATACACGCTTGCATTGTCAGCAGTTATCCCTCTCGCGGGATGGCTGTCTGATAAATTTAAGCCTAAACGAGTGTTTCTCATATCGATCGGATTGTTTACGATAGGATCCGTGCTATGTGCTTTTGCCCAGACAGCCGAGCAGCTTATCGCCTTCCGGGTTCTTCAGGGAATGGGCGGCGGCATGGTATCGCCGATCGGGATGGCCATGGTGTACCGTTTGGCACCTCCCGATAAAAGAGGATCTGTTATAGGCATGTTTGGAATACCATTACTGCTTGCCCCAGCGCTCGGTCCCGTATTATCCGGTTGGTTGATTGAGTTTGTCAGCTGGCAATGGATATTTTGGATCAACCTCCCCATCGGCATGATCGGATTATTTGTGGGTATCAAACATCTTCCTTCCTTTCCAGGAAAGGAGGCACCTACTCTGGACATTGCCGGCATGATTCTTGCGCCCATGGCTTTTGCCATGATTACTTATGGGGTCAGTGAGGGAGGGGTAAGCTGGACTTCCCCCAGAACGTTATTCGGAATCACCATCGGTGGGATCGCGCTCCTCCTCTTCATTGGATCCTGCTTGCGGCAAAAACAACCGTTGCTTGAACTGCGTGCGTTTAAATCGGTTGATTTCACACGCGGTATCATCATCTCCTGGATCATGCAGGCTGCCATGTTCGGCTCCGTGCTTCTGTTCCCGCTCCTTCTACAGCAGATTAAAGGTTTCACTCCGCTGACGACCGGATTAATCCTGCTGCCGCAGGCAGTCGGTTCCATGATCTTTATGCCGATGGCAGGCAAGCTGTTTGATAAAGTGGGAGCACGCCCCCCGCTCGTGGCCGGAATGGCGCTGATGACTGTAGCCTTGTTAACGATGTCCTTTGTTCGAATCGATACCCCTTTATTTCTCATCATGATCGTATTGTTCTTCATGGGCTCCGGCATGGGGTTATCGATGATGTCCCTGAATACGCATGTATTAAATGCAACCCCTAAGCACCTTGTAAGCCGGGTTACTCCGCTCACAAGCGCGTCGCAGCAGGTGATCGCTTCATTTGCCGTAGCAGGCTTCACGGGATATTTATCTTCCCGGATGACATCAGACCTGCCGGGTAAGCCTGTTGGAACCAACCCTCTGGAATCCCATACCGCATCCTTTGCGGACACCTTTTTCCTGGCTGCCTGCATTGCATGTATGGGACTGGTTCTCAGCTTATTTCTTAGAAAACCAAAACAAATAACCGATGATTCTTCGTTTCATTGAACAGCAGACATCTAATAAACCACAATAACCGTTACACATAGGAGGAGCTTACTTGAGATTCGGGGAAATGGTTATCATACTATTCATTATCGCTCTGGCTATAGCTACGATTTGGGGACCAAAATCGAAGAAAAGCCAGCTGATTTACTCGTTAATCGTTCTATATATCGTTACGGTTGTACAGATCATCGTGGAGGACTGCCGGTGGCAAATGATTCCTTGTTATGCGGCGTCCGTTATCCTGACGATTTGCATCATTTTTAGAAAAAACGAAAAGAAACCGCGCAGTAAGAGCATGAGAAGATGGACAGCCTGGTTGTGGACAACGGTATTATTCTTTTACGCATCGGTCATGGTCGCGCTGCCTCTCCTGCTCCCTGTATTCGCATTTAATCAACCTCAGGGACCCTATAGTGTGGGAACTGCGGTATACCATTTTATCGACAATGACCGGCCCGATGAGTACTCTGCCGATCCGACGGATCACCGCGAGCTGATGGTACAATTATGGTATCCTTCCGAGCCCGAAACGGGGGAAGAAGCCGCACCCTACATGCGTAATGTAGGAGCCATTACTAAAGGTCTCGAACAGGCTTTGTCTTTCCCTGCTTGGACGTTAAGCCATCTGGGGCTCGTGGGAACTCATGCCTACAGCAATCCCCCGCTGTCCTCCACTGAAGAGGAATATCCCATCTTAATCTTTTCACACGGCATGACGGGATTTCGCAATCAGAATACCTTCCAGATCGAAGAGCTGGCCAGCCATGGATATGTCGTGGTTGGAATCGACCATGCCTATGATGCGGCTGCAACGGTATTCCCGGACGGCCGAGAGATTTTGATCAACAAGCAGCAGCTTTCTGGTTTTGAGGCACTTGACGAGCACATGACATTATGGACTCAGGATGTATCCTTTATTTTGGATCGGCTGGAACAATTGAATGGACAGGATGAACAAGACCGTTTTACCGGCCGTCTTGATTTGGAGCGAATCGGCATGTTCGGGCATTCTTACGGCGGAGCCACCGCTGCCCAAATGCTGCTGAAGGATTCTCGTATCAAAGCTGCGCTCAATATGGATGGAACCTTATATGGGGACCCCATGCCGAGTACGGGACCGAATAAGCCATATTTACAGATGAATGGCGAGAAGAGTATCGATAAATCGATATTCGATAACTCACTCGATCAAGCCATGGCCCAAAGCGGCCATACACGGGAGTATTACCAAGAATTTTGGGAAGAAACGGTACGGCGTCGCATGAATGCTCTGCAAGGAGGGGGATACACGATGACGATTCCCCATACTTCCCATATGAGTTATACGGATTTTCATCTATTCTCTCCGCTGCTGCCTAACCCGGGAGAGAATCCCAGATCGGTTCATCGCATCATAAATGAGGTAAGCGTTGCTTTCTTTGGCCAGTATCTCAAAGGAACACGGAATAACGCCATGGATGAACTGTCGAAAAAATATCCGGATATCGATCTCGTACAAGATTGAGGAGCCTTCTTGTGCCTGTGGATTAGCTCTGCAAAAAACGATATGATAATGATCGAATCCGGTTTATTTGAACATCGTTAGGGGGTCACGCTATGAGCTTGCTAAAAGAAAAAATAATGCAATCGGCTATTCGTTCCTTTGCCGAAAAAGGATATCAAGCCACTTCGATTCAAGATATCGCGGATGATTGCAGCATCGCTAAAGGCTCAATCTATAAATACTATGGTTCCAAAGAAGAGCTGTACATCCGTATTCTGGAGAAACGACAGCAAGATATGATTGATGCCGTAGAGAAGATCCGCAATAAAAGCTTATCCCGCAGGGAAACATTTATTGAGGAGATCGCTTACCAATTCGATTTTTTCATCGAGCATGGATATTATATTTCGCGTGATCATAACGAGCTCCCACCGGCGAACAGTGACAAGATCGGCTCCGTCATTCATCAGCTCCAATTGAATATGTTTCGTTATTACCAGGATATTTTGCTCCGTCATTACGGGAATTCGATAGCGGAATGGAAATGGGATGCTACCGCGATCTTTAACGGATTGATCCGAGAGTATACCTTTCATGTCTTGTTTGGATTCAAGCCGCTCATTCAAAAGGAATTGGCTGTTTTCATTGCGGAGCGAATGGATGATCTCGTACTGGGATTGGAAAAACGTGATCCCCGTCCCCTGCTCACCGACGAACTCATGAAGGAATATTCGATGATTGATCTAGAAGCACTTACCCATACGCAAGAAATTCGAAGAACGGCGTTGATGGATACGATCGAGTCGATTATCCCCGATATGTCCACTACGAATTCTAGAAAAAATGACTTGTCTGAGGTAACGGTAATGCTGCGGGAAGAGTTCTCCGCAGAACGTCCTCGACCCTTTTTGATCCAAGCGCTGCTAAAGGATCTGTCTTCGGAGAACGAGCTGACTTTTTACACGAATCAGCTGCTCCAGTTGATTCGAGAAGGCAATTAAGGTAGAGTGCAATTGAAATCAAGCGAGGCTGGGTTTCTGTAAGATTACCTAGATGATATAACAATATAATGTTAAAAAAAGCTGCCGCTAATGAGCGGACAGCTTTTTTATTCGAAATTTTTCTATGCTTCTTGATTGCCTTCAAGCTCAACGATTTTCGTTGCAACATTTTCGCAAAATGCACGATCATGCTCCACAAACAGAATGGTCGGTGCATACTCCAGCAATAGCTCTTCAATTTGCATACGGGAAATCACGTCAATAAAATTAAGAGGTTCATCCCAAATATGCAAATGAGCCTGCTCACTAAGACTTTTGGCGATCAGGACCTTCTTCTTCTGTCCCCCGCTATAAGTCGAAATATCCTTTTCGAACTGAAGCCTCGAGAAATCGAGCTTCCGCAATATCGATTTAAACAGGCTCTCGTCAATTCCGCTGCTGGTGGCATAATCCGACAAACTGCCCCGAAGATGGGACGTGTCCTGGGATACGTAGGATATTTTCAGCTGACGATCCCTGCTGAGATGTCCCGTGTACTGCAGATCTTCTCCGCATATTAATTTCAGGATGCTGGATTTTCCTGATCCGTTTTTACCCGAAAGGGCAATTCGCTCCCCTTGTTCGATCGTGAAACTTACGTTCTCACACACCGTCTTGGAGCCATATGAGATGGATACATTCTCTAGCTCGGCCAGCTGCTTTTTGTGATACTCGAGCTGGGAAATCGCAAGACTCTCGGAGCTCTCGATATTTTTAAGGAGCTTCGATTTTTCTTCAATAGCGGATTGTTGCCGCTGCTCCAGGTTTTTGGAGCGTTTCATCATTTTGGCTGCCTTGTGGCCAATATAGCCTTTATCGACTTTGGAGCCGGAATTTCTGGTGCCGTTTTTCGTTTTTTCTACTTCATGCGACCAATTTCCCGTTCTTTTGGCAGAATCGGTTAACCGTTTAATGTCTTTCCTGAGTTTCTCGTCACTGGCAAGCTCAAATTGATCCTGTCGCTTTTTATTTTCCCACCATGCGGAGAAATTGCCCTTTTGGATCTCGATATTGGTTTTATTGATGGACAGGATGTGGTCGACACAGTCATCCAGGAATGCTCGATCGTGAGATACCAGAATGTACCCGCTTTTTTTGCTCAGATAGTCGCTGACCGATTTTCTCGCATGCATGTCAAGATGATTGGTCGGCTCGTCAATCAACAGGAAGCGGTTCTCTTTGGTAAAGAGCGCCGCCAACATCACTTTGGTTTGTTCTCCGTTCGACAATGATGCATAAGGCCGGTATAGAACATCTTCCGATACCTTCAGCAAGTTAAGCTCGCGCAGGATTTGCCAATGAACATACTCCGGATAAATCTCTTCGATTACATCCAGGGTAAGATACTCCTTGTGCTCGACATGGTAAGGAAAATAGTCAAAGCTCACGGCGGACGAAATATTCCCGCTGTATTCATACTTGCCTTGCAGCAGGTTCAAGAACGTGGTTTTCCCTCTGCCGTTTCTTCCGGTAAATCCTAATTTCCAATCGGTATCGATTTGAAAGCTCACATTCTCGAATATAGGATCATAA
Organism: Bacillus sp. FSL K6-6540; assembly: GCF_038007545.1. NCBI lineage: Bacteria > Bacillati > Bacillota > Bacilli > Caryophanales > Bacillaceae > Bacillus > Bacillus sp. FSL K6-6540. The sequence goes on along the minus strand of NZ_JBBOXH010000001.1, from coordinate 3,174,504 downwards.
CTGCTTTCATAAGCAAAGGTTAGGTTCGTTACATTAATTAATGACATTTTACTCATTCCTCTATGGCGAAATTTCAGAACGAAAAAAGCGCAGATAACACCAGATCCCCGGTGCTTTCCACGCTAACGTTAACCTAACTATACCATAAAGAAACCAAGCGATGGATCAAGTCATCGCTAAGCATGCCTGTATATGAATATAGAAGGATAAAGTTCCGGTATCTGATTGGTTATGATGTGAACCTTGTCTAGTGTTCCCCGTTTCGACAGGTTCACATAAACATCTACAACCTCTAATTCAGTCATCGCTTTATCCCTCCTCTGTATGATCACTCATTATAGTCCGAATATAAAAAAACTTAACATGAAAACCTCCCTTTGGTCAACCTGCTCGGGAGCCTCACCGTTTTAATATTCTGAACGAAGACCATGGATCATATCCGACTTTCCGATCTTGCGCAAATAGCGGGTTGCTGTTAGGATAATTCGAGTGGCAGCTAGCTGCCTAATCATATGGATCGAAAAGCAGGTGACCGATTATGAATTTGTTAAAAGAATTTAAAACCTTCGCACTCAAGGGAAATGTGCTGGATTTGGCCATCGGGGTGATCATAGGGGCAGCCTTCGGCAAGATCGTATCTTCGCTCGTGAGCGATATCATTATGCCGGTGATTGGCTTGCTTCTTGGCGGTGTGGATTTATCAGGGCTGAAGGCTACCATCGGGGACGCAACGCTGACATACGGAGTCTTCCTTCAAACCGTCGTGGACTTCCTGATCGTATCCTTCTCGATATTCATGTTCATCCGCACGCTCAACCGCTTCAAACGCAAAGAAGAGACCAAAGCCGAAGAACCGCCGGCTCCGTCGAAGGAAGAAGTTTTGTTAGCTGAGATTCGCGATTTGCTGAAACAGCAAAACCAGGCCTCCGAAAAATAAAACAGGATTCCATTAGAACGTGTTTTCAATCTGAAAACACGTTCTTTTTTTGATCCACTACGGATCACATGGCGATCCCTGCCGACCTTATATTATATTGACAGATCCGAATCACTAGAATTATAATTCATACTAATCCTACACAAATAGTATATTTTATAGAACGACAAATAACCGTCCAACCTTGGGCTGCCCGGAAAAGGAGAGATCCACATGCCAAATGTTCAAACGTTTAAAGCTACCGCCCAATTGCAAGAAGGAGTAAAAGTTATAACGAAAGCAAGACAATTCGAGCTGGTCATCGATGAGCCTCAAAGTCTCGGCGGTACGGATACCGGAATGAATCCCGTCGAAGCCTTGCTTGCTTCCTTGGGTGCATGCCAATCGATCGTGGCCCGTGTTTATGCGCCGAAATTCGATGTGGTGCTCGAGGATTTCAGGGTAGACGTCGAAGGCGACTTGGATCTGGACGGATTTTTTAACCGCTCCGAGGTACGCCCCGGATACTCCGACATTCGATATACGTTTTACATCAAGACACCATCGCCCGCCGATAAGGTGGAGTCGTTCGTGGCATTCCTGGAGAGTAAATGCCCTGTGGGCGATACGATTGCTGCGCCGGTGAATCTTAAGCTAAATCGCATCGTCATCGAAAACTGAACTCATGTACATAGAGGGATGCAAGACTTGCACACAGCAGTCCTGCATCCCTCTTTTATCTTATGCTTAAGAACTTGAGTCCACGCTGGGCTCTACCTTCCAAATCTACAAACGCGCCATCTGACCACCTTTGATCTCTAAAGGCTCGCCATCTACGCTAATCCATACGTTTAAGGCACTGGGGTTATGGATCATCCGGCTATCTGCCGAGAAACGAAGTTGGTCCAAGGCACTGCAGTATGCATAGATCTCGGCATTCGTGGCATACCAGATATCATTCCGGCCGCCGATCATGTCCCCGAACCGATCCACGAGATCCCAGTTGCGGTCGTTCTCGAACTCATAACTGTGGCCCCACACGTACAGGATGGCCATCCTGGAGAAAATCTGCTGCATATCCACGAACTTCTCCGCGTATTCCACCATTTCTTTATGATGACAAGTCGGATGCCAACGAAGCCAATCATCGGGCTTATGAAACGAGCCATGGCTATTTACCGTGCGAGCGTATTCCATGCCGACATATCTTAAAAGGCCGATCACTTGTTCACTGTAAGTGCCGAACGGATAACTCATTCCCTTAATGGGGTAATGAACCAAAGCTTCTAACGCTTTCCGGTCCTCTACAACCTGCTCCACCACTTGTTCGGTAGGTATTTGCTCCAGGAAGGGATGATCCACGGTATGCGCGGATACCTCATGCCCCCGGTACAAGGATGCGACTTCCGAAGGGGCGATGTATCCGCCTTTGCCAAGCGTTCCGCTGTTCAAATGAAACGTGCCCCGTATTCCGTACTCATTCAGCTTCTTGACCAATTTCCGATCATATTCGCGGCCATCATCAAAGCTAAGCGTCAATGCCTTCTTGGCGCCATTGGGAAAACGGTCATATTGTATGCGCATTCAAGTTCCTCCCATTTAAGATATTGACTCGCATCATATCCTATTAAGTTTCATTATACGATGTTTGAAACCGGGGATACATCTATTATTTCCTGTTTACGGCATATAGGAAGCGACCATAGCCGATCTCAGCCGCATTTTTCATCAGCTCGACATTAAGCCAGGCCGCCAGCTTATGAAAGGGTTGATCCGTGAAAGGCCACTTGGTTCGTTCCGTCGAAAGAAAAGCATCGTCCGTCAAAGCCGCCGCTTCACGTTCCCATCGCAGTCTCAAATCGTTAATCCGCTCTCTGGCCTCTTGAACGCTTCCAGCAGAATGGATATCGTTGCGGGTCATCGCCCAGTTTCCGAACGAATGGTTCAGCACCATCGTCCACCAATAGGTGATATGCCATGTCAGCCAGGATATGCTGGGCGGGCCGATGTCGTACTCCTCGGATTCCGGCCATTCCGCACGCCAGATTCCGGATTCGCGATAAACATGAAGCCCCTTCGAGGCAGGCCGCCAAAAAAACTCCTCGTCTTGAAGGCCCGTGAGATGCAGATCAAGCAACTGCCAAGCGATTTGGAACTGGAAATCAAGGGTGTTTCGAAGGATACAAGGCGGGTTAGCCGTATTTTCGTCCTGCATAGTACATCCCTCCGTCATCGATTAACTATAATATAGACGTTATACACATTCGTCTATTAATATAAGGATATAATAAGATGTTGTTTATCACCAGTCAATCCATGGATCTGAACATAAGCAAACAAAAAAGCCGCAAGGATGCGGCTTATCTGGTGCCCATGCCCGATTCGGATAAACGGGTGGCTTTGACGATATAGGAAGCCAGTCCGGGGATCATCCGGACGATGCCGGGATAGAAGCGATTGCTTTTGGCAAAAGCCAGATTCTGAATTCTTCTCGCCCTTCGAAGCAGCTGCGCAAAGGTGCGATTGGCTTCGTACGTGTAATGATTTTGCCATTGAGCGAAGTTGATTTCTCCGTTTAAATATTTGTCGGTCCAGCCGGAGCACAGCAGAGATGAACGCAGGGCAACCGACATTCCGTCTCCGCAAAGCGGCGGAAGCATTAACATGGCATCGCCGATGTGCGGATATTGCGACCACGGTTCCGGTCTGACGGATAAACGAAGCGGGGCAATCGATACCTGGGTGCCTTCTACCGGCTCTCCTTCAGCCAACCGTTCAGTTAACCTGTTGTTCGAGCGCGATGCGGCTTTGAGAATTTCGGGTACCGATTTGCCGCTTCCTTGTACCGATTTCAAGGTCAGCAATGCAGCCACGTTGACCTTCCCATTCTCGACAGGCGATATCCCGACATAACCGCCCTCGCAAAAATACAACTCCACCCTGGAAGGCACAGTGATGCCGGCAAAGTGCGATTTTACGCCGACATATACGGTATCATCGCGATATGTTTCGGCTGAAGCAACACCGCGCGGCTTCTTAGTACCGTAGGCTCCAATGACGGCTCTTGCCTCATACCGAATCTGCTCGTTCCCTTGCCTCGTTTCGATTTCATATCGATGATCGCCTCGCTTCCGGATCTCGGTCACGGCAGACCCCGTTACGATTTCCGCACCCGCGCTTACGGCACTCTCATGCAATAGGCGATCCAGCTCGTAACGGCTGATGCCGGTAGCCTTACCCGGTAACGGAGCGGTGATGACGCCGCCATGAGGCATCACGATAGAGGCATGATCCATCGCAGCGGGGTTCACCTCCTGGACTTGAAGATGGACACCCAGATATTCCAGCATCTCTCGGGTCTCTGGGGACATGAATTCGCCGCAGGTTTTGTGGCGCGGAAAGGATTGGCGATCCAGCAGGATCGTACGATGCCCCTGCTTGGCAAGCTGCAGGGCACAGCTCGTTCCGGCAACTCCCGCTCCGATGACCATTACATCGGCTTGCTTTGACATATGTGAACACCCGCCTTTTAGCTTGCATGAAGAATTAATCATCGGTTTTGGCAACCGATTATGGCTTCCTATCGTTTTGGGATAACAACGGAATAGCGGAACAATGGCTTCCATCGATAGGTTAAGGTGGCGTGATTAAGCTGCTTTTTCAGCTCTCTCCAATCTCTCCCCTTAAACCCCTTGGCAACCGATAACGGCCCATCGTGACGAATATAACGATTGCGGGAGATGAGACGCGTTGTGATCCAGACGGCCGCGTAAGGCACAGGATGCCGATGGATATCGTTAATGACGACGCCATGAACGGAGGTTCGCAGCATATGCGACACGATCTCCATGAGCTGCTGTCCCTGAAAATGGTGGATGAACTGGGATCCGGTCACGATATCAGCCGACGCATCGGGCAGTTCCTTAACGTCCGCGCGGCGTACTTGAACCCTCGGTTCATGACGAAACAGCCGTCTCGCCTCTTCGCAGGCTTCTTCCGTCACATCGACTAAGGTAATGCTCAGCTCCACGCCCATTTGATCCGACCATTGCAGCAGCTTCTGGTTCACATCGCCGGAACCCGCGCCAACATCCATGATGCTAAGGGTGTTCGGACAGCCGACCGATTTCCAGAGCTTCACCACGCCGTCCAAGGTCGGGCCCGGTGCCGCGAATATGCGATTCAACCGCCTTAAATGCCGGAGCGCTTCGCTCAGCTCTTCTCCACCCATGGAGAAGTCATCCATGAGCTCATCTTCTTGTGCCCGGTTGGACAGCGTTCTAAAGAAGGACATGGTCCTGCTCCTTAACCGATGGCGCATAAGCCTTCACATAGGTAAAACGCATAAGCTCCGCCGTCAAGCCAGGTCCGAAAGCCATGGCTACTCCTTCCGTCGAAGCTTCATTCCGTTCTTTCATCTTCTGGCGCATCGCGTTCAGCACGAACATAATCGTCACGGAGGAGAGGTTGCCTGCCGTTCTTAGAATCTCCCGGCTGTAGTGGGTTTGCTCGTCGGTCAAGCGCATGACTTCCTGCACCGAATCTACGATGCCCCGGCCGCCCGGATGGATCGCCCATAATTCCGGAAGCTTGTCGCCTCCCAGCAGAACACGAAGCTCATCCTCCAGATGAGCACCGAGCAGTTTGGGAATGCGCGGCGACAAGAAAAGATCAAAGCCCGTATTGCCTACCTCCCACGTCATATCCTCCGTTGAATCCGGGAGCAGGACGGAATATCCCGTGCCGAGCTCCACATAATGCCGATGCTCTGCTTCCGGCTGACCGATGACACAGGACGAGGCACCATCGCCGAAGAATGAGGCCGCAAACAATGCTTCCCTCTCCCGAACCGGCTGGAAGTGAAGCGTGCAAAGCTCCACGCACACAACCAGCACCTGCGAACCCGGCGCCCCACTCACAACATCCCGCGCCATTTGGATTGCTTTAAGACCAGCGGCACAGCCTTGGAAGATTAACGGCAAACGATTGACCCGCGGAGAAAGCCCCAGCTTCCGGATCAACAGAACATCCATCCCCGGCTGGTATTGACCCGTGCAGCTAACCGTAATGAGATGCGTAATTCGATCCGGAGACATGCCGGCATCTTTCAATGCCTTCTCGGCAGCCTCTACGCCAAGCGGGAGGGCCTCTCTCTTATATGTATCCATACGCTCTTCGGTTGTCGGAATGACGGACGCTTCATGGGAATGCAAATATCGGCACTTCTCCAAGGGATCCAAATAGTTGGATTCGCAAGTATAACGAGTTTCGACACCGCAGGATCGAAATACTCTTCGGGCAAAGCGGGCCAGATCAGGTCTGTCCTGCAGCGTGGATGCGATTAATTCTGCGATATCCGACTGAGCTACGGAATGCACCGGCAATGCCGTGCCCATCCCGAGAATCGCGACATCGGATCTACCGTTTGTTTGCTTCATGGTCAAACCTCCTGCAGTCTTGGAATTATACATGATTACCCACCCCGGGGCTTTTTGAATTCGTTTAACTTCTATTTGAGGTTAGGATAACCCGAACATAGCAAATCATATCCAATTCAAACCAAATCACTTGTAAAATCGCATCCGCAAACAAAAAAAACCACGATTCACGTGGTTTTTCAGACTCGACGATCCTTGTCATCAAAGGAAAAGCAATGGCTGTTGATCCTGAACGGATGAACGCAACGGATCTTCGGTTATATTACTTGCCGGATTCAGCTTCGTCATCCTGACTTCCCAGAACTTCCGCATGGGCAAGAAGAACCCATTGGTTGGATTGGTCGTAACCGGATACCTCGGCAACCACACGATATCGAGGGTACATCCATTCGGGAGGGGTACCGGCTTCCAGAGCGGAGGTGTCCGTCAAACCGACCGCATGCGGCTCTAGCAAATGAATCAAAGTGCCTTGCGGAAAAAAGGCCTCGATCCAGCCTTCTACTCGTGCGCCTATAGGAAACATGCGCTGGATCCGCTGCCAGTCCTCCATCCAGACCAAAAGCTGCTTCTGCCAGAGCTCTTCGAATGCAGCTTGACTGATTTCTTCATAATAGGGTTCTTTCGGATCAAGTGGATGCTCCGCCAGCAAGAAATGACGGGAGTCATGCTTTCGGTTCGACGTGATCCAGCTGCCGTCCTCATCATGAACCATCTGCCTGTAAGCCGTTCCGTCGTGATCCACTTCAAAATACCAGGTCCCCATTCCCGGTTCCTGAACATCTTTCAGATATTTCAAAAATCGTCCTCCTATCAGCTGAGCAACCGTTCAAGAAATTCGGCCAAGTTCCGGTGGCGGCTCTCGCTATGACTTAAATAAACCCACACCTCGGGCTCCGGCTCTATGGCGTCGTCCGATTCGGGCCAAACCAAATATGCGATATCCTATATGCTTGCACAAGCCAGAAAAGAGAGTCGGCCCGTAGGAATGGTTTCAGGTGCTGAATCTTCCCAATTTTCCCTATTCGCTTCATAAGCGTAGTGCCTCTTCCATTCCAGATTCAGATTTACGAACCGTATGAGTGTTTTATATATGGCACCCGGTTTATTTTACCATATCCAGGTGCTTGGGCGCGGCTCTTTTCTTTACTATATCAAACAAGCCTGATTGCGACTGCAATCAGGCTTCAAGATTTAAACATTATTTCCCCGACATCGTTCTGATAGGCGTACTGAACTGCTGCGCAAACTCATTTAGATAGATGATCCTTCCATCCACTCTCGACTGCTCAGCCGCGAATGCCATAAGGTGGCTTTGAACGGAACGGCTTGCCGATGTAAGTCCTTGATTGTTTCCTCCCGTTTGCACCAATCTCAGAAAATCCTTGATCAGACCCATATCTCCGCCGCCGTGGCCGACATGGCCGCCCCGGTCCGCAAAAGAAATTCGCTCGACCTTCCCGCTGCCAAAGTGAATGATCTCTATTTCGTTCTTCTCCATGGCTCCGCGGATCTCCCCGCGGGTTCCCATCAGCTTGATCGTGCGGCTGACATCTCGCGTAAACGCGCTCATCGTGAAGGCGACCGTCACGCTGTTGGCAAACTCCATATTGACGACCTGATGATCCACCACGTCATTGTCGCAATGGTATACGCATCTGCCGTACGGCCCCTCCAGCAGCGCTTGATATCGGGCATCATAACTCATATCGTCGCTGATCGCCGAGGTCGGCCAATTCGTGTCCTCGGTCAAATAATGATCAGGTGCATAATAGAGGCACTCATCCGAGACCGGACATCCGTCCAAGCAGCGCTTGGGTGCGCCTGCCGGTGCCTGTGCAGCCGTAAAATGGCTCAAGGAGCCGAAGGAGGACACCCGGACGCAATCCGAATCGGCAAGCCAGAGCAGCATATCCAGATCATGGCAGGACTTGGCCAGTATCATTGGGCTGGAATCTTCCGTCCGCCGCCAATTCCCCCGCACAAAGCTGTGCGCCTGATGCCAATAACCCACGTTCTCGTTATGCTGAATCGACATCAATCGGCCGATAGCCTCTCGCTCCAGCAGCTCCTTGATGGTGGAAAAAAACGGCGCGTACCGAAGCACATGACAGATCGAAAATACCAAACCGGCCTGCGAAGCCATCTCACCCATCCGGATGCATTCTTCGGGATCCGGAGACATCGGTTTTTCCAAAAGCACATGGTAGCCGGCCGCAAGCGCCCGCATTGTCGGCTCGAAATGCTGCTTATCCTGGGTACATATGAACACGGCGTCCGCGACCTTGGGTGCTGTAAAAAAATCATTCCAGTTCTCGAAGCATGCCGCGTCTTTAAGCCCATGCCTTACTTGAAACTGTTCCCTCCGCTGCCGATTCGGTTCTGCGACGGCGACCACCTCCATCTCATGGGGATGCTGCAGGGCATAGTCCATATAATTGATCCCCCGCAGTCCGGCTCCGATCAGGGCGACCTTCACTTTATTCATCCGTTTCCTCTCCCTCCGTAGGTCTTATTCTTTCACGCTTCCGACCGTCATCCCTTTGACAAAATACTTCTGCAGGAACGGATACACGACCATGATCGGCAGTGCGCCCATGAAGATTTGGGCCGTTCGAAGCGTTTTTTCGCTCAAATTCTCCATCGCCTTGATCTGTTCGATCGAAATCGAGGTCATTTGGGAATTGATCGACATAATGAGGGTGGACAAATAGGTTTGCAGCGGGTATTTTTCCGGCGAATTCAAGTACAGGATACCGTCAAACCAAGCATTCCAGTGCCCCACGATGGTGAACAGACCGATCGTCGCAATGGACGGCAGCGAAACCGGCAGGTAAATTCGCCATAGTATTCTCCAGTGTCCCGCACCGTCAATCGTTGCCGCTTCTTCCAGCTCCTTCGGGATTGTCCTGAAGAAGTTCAGCATCAGAACCATGTTCCATACGTTAAGCGCTCCGGGCAGAATCAAAGCCCACACGGAGTCGATGAGTCCGGTATTCTTCACGACCATGTACGTGGGAATCAATCCCCCGCCGAAAAACATCGTTATGGCAAAAAACCACACATACGGCGTACGGAACTTAAATTGATGATTCGATTTCGATAATGGATACGCCGTTATGAATACAAGAAGCATATTCACCGCCGTCCCCAACACGACCCGGGTAAGCGAGACGCGGAACGAACGGAAAAACTCTACCTTTTCGCCCAAGTACCGGTAAGCGTCCAGGTTAAAGCCCACGGGCCAGAGTCTCACCTCTCCCGCCATTGCGGCCGTATTCGAGCTTAGCGAAATCGAGAGCAAATGAACGAACGGAATGATACCGAGCAAGGTGATGAGGGACAGCACCAGCGTATTCGTGATTACAAACAGTCTTCTGCTGATCGTTGGTTTATGCATCTTCCTACCTCCACTCCGGCCTAAAAGATCCGATAATTGTTATATTTGTAAGCCGCATAGTACGTCACGGCCACGAGCGCCAGAGAGATGACGGATTTAAAGAAACCGACGGCGGCGGCAGGACCGAACTGCTGGCTGAACATGCCCAGTCGATAAACGAAGGTATCAATGATATCCGCCCCTTCATAAACCGTCGGGTTGTACATGATCAAGATCTGCTCGAAACCTGCGTTAAGAATGCCGCCAAGGCTCAACACGCCAAGCAAAATGAGAATCGGCGCCATGCCCGGCAGCGTGATGTGAATCATCTGCTTCCATCTTCCGGCTCCGTCTACTTCTGCTGCCTCATACAGCGTCGCATGGATTCCGGTGATGGCTGCAAGCATGACGATCATGTTGTAACCCATCCCTTTCCATACATCCGATCCGATGACGATCCCGCGGAACCAGTTATTATCCAGCATGAACATGATCGGTTCCATATGGAGCGCGCCCAGAAGGCCGTTCACCGGACCATTCAAGGAGAACAATTCGATGATGACGCCGCCGAGCACGGTCCAGGACAGAAAGAACGGCAGGAAGATGGCGGATTGGATAAAGCGCGAAAACCATCTTCGCGTGACTTCGTTGAGGAGCAGTGCCAATATCAGGGGCACCAGTAAAAACAAAACCATTTTAAATACGGAAATCACGATGGTATTCCACAGAACCTGCTTGAAATCGGGCAGTTCGAAGACATAGCGGAAATTATCGAATCCGACGTAATCCGAGCGGAAGAACCCAGCCAGCGGCTCGAATTGCTGAAAGGCCATCACAAGGCCGGCCATGGGCCCGTATGCATAAATCAACGTGACAATGACTCCCGGCACCAGCATCAAATGCAGCAAATATTCTTTTTTCAGCGTTCTCACAGATGAAACCTCCCCGTCCATTTCAAACGGGAGGAGTCTGCCGGCTTCCTCAAGGGCTTCTCCTCCCGCTTTATCAATCCAAGATTATTTGGCGCCCTGCTGGCCGTACCAATCATTGACTTCCTGGGTGATCTGATCCCCGCCCAGCGATTTCCAGCTCTGAACGAATTTATCGAATTCGTCCAGCGAAGCCCCCATGACGATCTTGGTGAAGGTTTCCTGCATCAGCTTATCAAGCTGGGAGCCCTTCTCGACTTGAGTTGCCGTTGGCAGTCCGTAGAACTCGTTATTTACGTAAGCATGATTCTCTTTGATTTGCCGCGTCATGCCCCAGCCGCCGTCTTTCGCCGCCCGGCTGAAATATTGGCCCCAGTTTACGCCTTTCGAGGCATTCGCGGTATTGCCTGCAAGATAATCCTTTGCCGCCTTGAAGACGTCCGCCACATTTTTGTAGTTCTCGTCATCCAGCGTGATTTCCGTTTGGTTTGCATCGAGAGCCTTGTTTACTTCCGTATAGATCGTTTCGATTTGTGCCGGATTATAGATCCGTGGGTTGAACCAATTATAGACGTATCCTTTTTCCGCTTTGTTCTGGTCCATGTATTTCTTGTTGCCCATCTCGATGTAGAAGTTGATCATTTTGATGGCGGCTTCCGGATTCTTCATTTTTTTGTTCACGACCACGAGTTTGTTGCTGCGGATTTTGGGAACCATGGACTTGCCCGGCCCGTCGAGTCCGGGAATCTGAAGGGCAATCCAGGCTGCCTTGGGATCCTTGTCAACATTCAGATTCAACGGCCAGTTCGGATACCACCATTCCCCGTAAGAAATGCCCACCTTGCCTGCCGTAATATCTTCAACGGACTTGTTCTCGTCCTTCAAGGCGAATTCTTTGTCCAAAATTCCCTCCTTGTACCAGGACTGCAGCTTGCCCAGCGCGGTCTTGACTTCCGGTTGTATGAGCCCGGGGATCAGCTTGCCGCTGTCGTCCTTGATCCAGGCCGATTGATTGTCCCCGATGGAAGGGTAAGCGCCAAATCCATTGAAGAAGCCCCTCAGGTCAAAGCCCCAAAAGAACAGATTCTTTTGCATGGCGATACCGTAGGTGTCGTTTTTGCCGTTTTGATCGGGATCCTGCTGCACAAAGGCTTTAGCAACCTGCTCCAGCTCATCCATCGTTTTCGGCGCCTGCAGATTCAGGTTATCGAGCCAGTCCTTCCGGATCCAGAGCAGCTGGGTGGACAGGAACGGATCCTCGAAACCGGGAATCGCGAGCAGCTTTCCGTCTGAGGTAAACGTCTTCATCGCAAAACCGCCGTCGGATTCCATGTATTTTTTCAATGCCGGCGAAGCGAAGTCGTTATAAGCTTGGGTGAGATCGGCAAGCATGTCCTGCTTCTTCAGCTTCTCGAAGTTCTTCTGGTCCAGCTCCATAATGTCCGGCAGATCCGCCGAAGCCATGGCTAATGAAAACTTTTGCTCGAACTGGCTGGAAGGCACCGTCCATTTGTACTGGACTTCAATGTTCAGCATGTCTTTGAGATCTTTGAAGTAAGCATTCTGTTCGGGCGTAATCCCTTGCGGCGTCCGCGGGTCCTCGGGCGGATTGTAGCCAAGCACTTGCGTGACCGTTACCGTTTCAGGATATTTGCCAAGAGGATCCGGCGGCGTATTGGAGTTCGTCTCCTCGGCAGAGGTTTTGTTCGGTGTCCCCTCCGATTCGTTCCCCTGATTCGAGCATGCCGCCATTACCGAAAGCGTCATCGTGCTAATCAACATCATTTTCGCTAGTTTGGTCCATTTCATGATGGCTATATCCCCCTTGATCTGGCGTATTCTTGATATCCGTGCTGCTTAGATATCATTATAGATTCCGCACGAAAGCGCTATCAATTTTAAGTTTTTTACATCCCTTTCACTTTTTTTACTTATTGTGCGTGTTCAAAAAGATCGATTTTCAGCACCGAAGCTTATGCTTCCGATGTGCGTTTTTTCAAAACGCTTCAGTTGGATGAAGCTAGGGAGTGAGGAGCGGAGCGTACGTTTTGGGTACGTGAGCACCGGAAATCCCGGCTGAATTCAAGATTCGATGCCGAATATGCTTTCAGTGTTACTTCGTGTTAGATATAGAATTTATGAGTTATCAGTGGAACTGATAAAATTCTATATCGCAAGAAAACCTACCTACGCATCGCGGTCGCTCATCCTTGAAGTGGCCTCGATAGAGGTTTTCTTATCAAAAGCGGACTTTTTGAACTACCTATTATTGGGTATTTCGGTATTCCTGTGGGGTTACGCCCATCTTTTTCTTGAAAAACGTCGTAAAATACGACGGGGATTCAAACCCGAGCCGCACGGCAATCTCTTGTAATTTCATGTTCGTATGCTGCATCAGATGAAGCGCCCCTTCCATCTTTTTCGCCTGAATATACTCCAGCAGATTTTGACCTGTCAGCTGCTTGTAGTAGCGCGAAAGATAGGATGGGTTAAAATGCACTTCCTCCGCTATGGCGGTCAACGAAACGTCCCCGGATATATGCTCCAGTATGTATCTGTGAATCCGGTCGATCACATCGAATTTCATGTCATCCTGCCTCAACTGGCTGTTTCCATGTATCATCGCTTCGTGTTCCTTGGCCTTTTCGATATCGGCAACGACCATCTCTTGTCCCAGCGCCGCCCTGCTGTGCAGCATGGTCCGCAAAGCATGAAGCTGCTCTCCCGCCGTGTTCCATTGATGCAGAAGATTGCCCGATATCCCGAAAGAAACCTGAACGCCAAGCAGCTCTTCGCACTCATTTTGCACCTGCTCCAGGATGCCCCTCATATACGACATCATGCCCTGCCAATGAAGCAAGTCCTCCGGCTCAAACCTCCGATAACGGTCCAGAAGCTCCTCGCCCGGCTGCAGCAGCCATACCAGCAAGTCTTCATCCAGTACGGCATGCTCGCAGGCAAACGAGCTGGGCAGGTCGTTGATGAACATCATCTGAACGGCTTGCACCGCATTCTTCGTCTTGGCCTCCGGGGCCATTCCGACCCTTCCAACGAGAAGGAATGCCGGCCGATCTGCGTCGATACCGAACCCCACCTCTTCATAACGGGGCTGCGACAACAGGGAACCCAGGTCTTCCCCCTTCAATGCCTTTTGTATGAGTTCGCGCTTGAGCAGAGGCTCGGCCATTTGAAAATGCATCTTAGCCTTTTCTGCCTGGATTCTGCGTCGGTTCTCTTCATCCAGCCTGGAGGAAGCCTCTTGGACGGCTTGAAAGATCGGATCGATTCCTTCGGTTTTCAGGATGTAGTTATCCACGTTCTTGCGCAGGGCTTCGTGCACATATTCAAACTCGCTGTAACCGGTCAGAAAAATGATTCGGCAGTGCGGCCAATAATACGTAATTTCGTCAATCAGCTGAAGCCCGTTCTTATGGGGCATTCGTATATCGCTGACCAGGATGTCCAGCTTCACTCTCATGGCGATCTCCACCGCTTCCTTGGCGGAATAGGCTTTCCATACATCCAGGTCGAATTGCGTTTGCTCCTGAAAAAGCTGAACCAAGCCGTTCACGATGACGGGCTCGTCGTCCACGATCAACAGTCTGTACATCACGATGCCTCCTCTGATTCATGAATCATAATGATCAAATCCACCTTTAAACCGCCATGGACGCTGCGCGAGACGGATAATCCGCTGCCGGGCCCATACTTGAGCTGAAGCCGGTTGTTCACGTTGACCAATCCGGTCTGCTCCACATGCTTCGAATCCATGGCAAGCTTGCCGCGCAGACGCTGCAGCATCTCATTCGTAAGCAAATTCCCGTTGTCCTCCACCGTGATACGCAGTCTGCCCTCCCGATAATCAGCGCTGATGTACAGCATGCCTTCCTCCATGCCATCCTCGAATGCATGCTCAAACGCATTCTCCACGATAGGCTGAACAATAAGTCTCGGTACGGTGATACCTTGGGGAATGTCCGCAAATTCCCTATGCTCATATGAAATCCGGTTCGAGAAGCGAATGCCCTGTATGTCGCAGTAATCCAGAGCATGCCTGTATTCCGTATAAAAAGGCACTTCGTCGGAGCCGCTTCTCGTGATGTACTGATAATAGCTGCCGAGCTTTTGCGAGAGCTCCGCCGCACTATCCGAATCTCCGACCTTGCACATCATATATACATTAAAAAAGCTGTTATATAAAAAATGCGGGTTAATCTGGGATTGCAGCTGCTTCAGCTGCGAGTGCTGCAGTGCTATTTTTTGCTCATAGTTTTCTTCGATCGACTGTTTAAGCTTCAAGGCCATCCTGTTGAAACCGTTAAACACGTAATGAAACTCATCCTTGGTTCTGGACTCGATCAGGATATTCAAATTATCGGTTTCGATCATATGAAAGGCTTTAACGAGCTTGGACAAAGGCCTGTGGATCATCAGATTGACCGAGAACGAATAGAGCACCATCACAATCACGGCAAGGATAAACAGCGTATAGAACCAGGTAATGAATTGGCTTATGGGGCGGGTGATTTCATTCTGATTCACATACATGACCAAGGACAGATCCAGCGAGCCGACTTCATTCTGAATGATAAAATAGTCTACGCCTCCCAATTCCCCCGTCTCCGGCGCATTTCGATCCGTATCCGGCTTGTCCAGGACATGATTCAAGATCTCTGTTGACTCATCGGCCGCAGGCGCCGTCGTCAAGATGGTGCTGCCTTCCCTGCTCCCCAGAAGGACTTCGGATTCCGGATACAGCTTGGCGATTTCGCTTAAAGCCCCGAGCAGCTTGGGCCGGGAAATCTCGATGTATGACCAGACAGCCCCGTTGTTTTCGGTTTCGATCAGAAAGATCCGGTCACCGCTCCTATAGAATGAAGGCTTGGGCATCACCGCCATCATGGACGATATCCGTTCCATTTCCTTGTTCGGGGTATTGGTCACCCCCGTCGTGGTCGAGATCGTTTTCCCGACATCCTTCACGTACACGCCGGCACTCACGACATATTCGCTGGAAACCATCAAGGTTGCCAGCCGATCCCTGACCTGGTCGATGAGCTCCACCTCTTCGTAATCCTCCAGCATGCTGCCTCGGAAACTAAGCTTCTGCAGATCCTTGTCATTTAACAGCTGCAGCTGCAAATTCCGGATAAAATACATTTCTTTATCGAGCTGCGTGGAATAGAAGGACGCACCCGCGGCCGCGGAGTTCAAGATAGACTCCTTGGTGACGGACATTCCCTTATAATTCAACCAAATATTCATCGAGATGAGAGGAAGTAACAATACGATAAATACGATGACGATTTTTTGATAAACAAACCATTTCGATGCTTTGCCCGCAGCCTGAAGTTTCATGCTTTTCCCCCAATTCGTTATCACTCCATCCATTATCATCTAGTATAGGGGGGCCGGCTGACATTACAACGAATTATTTTTACATATTAGGTGCAAACATGACAGTCATGAGTTCCAGGCATAAAAAAAAGCCCCGTAAGGGGCTTTTAAGCTGGTTTATCATTCAGCACAGGGATCGGTGCTGTTATGTGGTCATTTCGCACTGATGATTTCATACTTCGGCTTCACATTGTTAAAATCCGGGTTGGTTCCGCTGACCATTAAGCCCATGCCCCAATCGAAGTGAACATCCGCGGTCGGCACATCCGAAGCATCGCGATATTGGAACAGGATGTTTCGGCGCGTACGCTCGCTCCGGTTCACGTCCGACCCATGGATGGTCAAGTAATTGAAGAACAATACATCGCCTGCCTTGGCCGGACATGGAGTCCCCGAAGATAAAGGATGCTCTTTATGGTTCAAATAGTAAGCGCCGACATGCGGCAATACGCCCTGCTTATGAGAGCCGGGAACAACGCAGAGGCAGCCGTTCTCCATATCGGCGTCGTCGAGATGAACGCTGGCAGCAAGCATCGTGTGATCCCGATGAGGGAAATACGGATAATCCTGATGCATGGGGAATGCGGCCCCGTTAGAAGGCGGCTTAACCAGCATTTTGGAGTGATGCAGCTGCACGTTCGGTCCGATGATCCCGTTCAGCACTTCGGTCATTCGAGGATGGATCGCGGCACGCATGAAAGCGGCATCATGATATTGCACGTCGTGAAATCCTTTCAGAACCAGCTTCTTAAGCTGTTCAGGCGGCAGGAAATCGCCCTGCCATGCATGGTTTTGATCCGATTTGGCGCGTGCCGCCCTTTGGATAATCCCTTCAACGGCCGTTCGCATATCTTCGACTTCCTGTTGATTATAGACGCCTCGGACCAGCAAATACCCATTCTCTTTGTAAAATTGCACATCCTTCTCGTCAATCATCGCCATGCACCCTCTCGATATTTTATGGAATATCTAGTTTAATTATAGTGAGGGCAAGCGGGATCGTATTTGCACGGGAAAGACGACGTTTTGCAAAATTACGCCAGAAGGGAGCTGTTATTGCCTTGTACCATTGGAGCAAAAGCGAGGAACGGCTTAATCGTTTTGCAGGCCGGTTAGAAGGCGAGAGCCTCTCGTTCCTTGTCCATTACTGGGGAACCGTTCGTCATTTGACGGCCAATTCCTTGCATCGGCATTCTTTCGTTGAAATTTGTTATGTAAACGGCGGAACCGGCGTGTATCTCGAAGGCGACAGGACTTACCCCTTATATCCTGGGGTCGCTTTCTGTACACGTCCAGGTCAGCTCCATCAGATCAAGGACGTTCACGATCTGAATCTGTTGTTCGTGGCATATGACGCAATGGAGAAACCATCAGCCACTGATGTTACGGCGGCATATTTGGAAGCGCTTCGTCGATGTACCGTTTGGACCGAGTTTGCCAGCGAATCGCCGGCCATCCAATTATGGAAATCCATGCTGGTTCGTTCGGAAGCCGAAGACTCGCTGCCTGCTTCGCTTCTGCCCAAACTTGCGCATGCGCTGCTCGAATCCTTCCCTGCCCTGTTCGGGGCTGCCCGCAACCTCGATGCGGCTCCGAGCTACTCAACCACGGTGCAGCTTGTCCAAAGGGCAAAACTGTACATTCGAGATAATCTGAGCGGACCGTTATCCTTGCCGGAAGTGGCGACATACCTCAACGTGTCGGAGCGGCAGTTGTCCCGCTTGCTTGCGGGCAGCATCCATGAATCCTTTTCGTCCATGGTTCGCACCGAACGGATCCGGGCAGCCGAGCTTCTGCTGCAGCAAACCCATGATCCCATCAAGCTGATTGCGGAACGAACCGGATTCTCTTCCGTTCATTACTTCACAAGGCTGTTCACCCAATTCAAAGGCATCTCTCCTGCGGCTTATCGTGCCAAATGGTTCTTAGGGACAGATCATTGAGCGAGAGCCGCAGCTCAAGTATATTCCAAACAAACGACGGCCTTGCCCAGCTTCTTCGAATAGAACAAATACAGCGCGTCTGCTCCGTACGCCTGAAAATAATATCCCGTCAACCGGCCGACATAGGTAAAAGTCTCTCCTTCCGGCGTACGCGGCACATGCGACAGATTGGTCTGCTCGAAGCGCAGCCAGTCCTCAAGAGATTCCCCCTCTTCCTGCAGATCCCGCTGTACCTCTTCTGACATAAAGCCAATGTCATCCAGCAGACCATGGATCTCCGGGAAGCTTAATCCCCAGCCCTTCTCCTGCTTTTCCTTGAATTCTTGAATCAGCGCGTCCGCAGATTCCGCAGCACGACCAAAAGACGAGTAAGGGAAAATATGCCCCTTCTCTTCATAGAACCGCTTGCGGGCCATAAAGTCCCGCTCATTGTCGGCGTACGCTTCTGCCAGCGTCTCATGCTCCGGTTCCTGCTCGAGCAAAAAGTAGTTCCAATCCGCTTCAAAGCGGTATTTTCCGTTCACTACATCAAAACCAAGCATATCCTCCTTGGTATACGGCCGGTGTTCGGACGCGGTTTCTTCGCCAACGCTGCCGTCGTATATTTCTTTGACGGACACAAAGTGCAGCCACTGATCCTCGCCCGGAAACAGGCACTTCAGATTCAGGGAAAGAATCGGAAGAAAATGCTTCCTGTACCGCTCCACGTCGCCTTCGAATACATCCTCGTAAGCCGGAAAAGGACGAATATGAGATTCCGATATATTCATAGCTTGCTCACTCCTTCAAATTAGGGGAATCCGCGTAATTGACGTATCGCTTCATTCTCTGTTCGAATACCGCATGATACCGGAAGGTCCGTGGATATCGATCTTCGCGAAGCTTCTCGGACAATACCGATTGACCTTCCTGATAACGGACCGCAAATTCACATTCATCATAGAATTTGCGGGAAAGCCGGCGAAGCTCGTGATCTTCGCCTTGGCTTCGCCAACCCATCTGGATCATATCCAGCTGATCGAACGGGTCGCGATACGTGTCCAGCACGATGCAGGAAGCCGGGCCCTCCGTCTCCTGGAATACCAGAACATGACCGGTGTTCACCGGACTATCGAAATACCGCTCATAGATCTCCTTTACGGGAACCGCTATGCCAAGCCGATCCATCACGGCTTTAAAGTTAGGGTGTACCCTATACTCGTCAGACAGCTCATCCCGATACCATACAAGCTCGGAGATCGAAGCCGTTATATTGAATTCATATTTCATCCCTTGCCGCCTCCTTGCTTGCTGCAGAATCAACGTCCTATTCGTATTCGTGATACCATCTTCCGTTCGTTTAATAGATTCTCTACATACGGGATATTCTACCATATATCAAATCAGAGATAGAATTTCTCGCGCTTAACCGCGATGACTCGGCGTGTTATAATTCGGTTAACATGCTGGAAGGGATGAAATGAATGCTGAAACTGGAAGCGGCTTTAACTAGATTCATAGAACAACAGGACTTGTATAATCGGGGTTTCGGGCTCTTCACCGATCATGAAATACGGCAGCGGTCCGAGGTCCGGCTGCCGCCCGTGGATGACCGTATCACGCTGTCCCCTGAGCTGACCTATCTATATAGCCATTATGAGATGATTGACGCTATGGCCGAAGGAACCCATAAAATGAAAAACGCGGCGGTTGAGATCGGCGAATCGGCGGTCATTTACTTTGTTTCTCCCGAGCATCTGGTCCGGCAGCAAATGGGCTATCGCTGGATTAGCGATAGGGGGGAAACCATAGAATCGAGCAATTGGCCAGCTCATCACGTTGTCATTGCCAATGTGAACGATGATCCGCTGATTGTAGATGTCCAAGCCAGTGGTTCACCCGTATATGCCGCTTTCGAAGGTGGCGAGCCTAAACTGATCGCGAATTCGCTTGCGGATTGCTTTCACGCGCTGTCCATCCTCATTGAAGGCGCTCTGCTTTTTCAAGGTGAAACCAGCGACGAAGAAACTTATGAGACGAAGCCTGATTTTCTCGCCCATGTGATGCCGCCACTGTCGGATCTTTTGGGAAGCGAGCAAATGGATGCCCTGCTGGAATATTTATCGCTTCGATAAACGAAGAGGGCTGCCCGCCAACATAAGCAAAGGACACACCTCATTAAGAGAATGTGTCCTTTGCTTATTAATCAACTGCCCACCGTCCCCCTAGTCTTCACTCTTCAGGCCCATATACCTCAAATTCCCAAATGGAGTATCCGTATATTGTAGCCCGGACTGTTCCGTACATCCGTACATACCGCGCGTCCGCTTCGTCAAAAGTTATCGTCTCAAGACCGCCCTTGCCTGTCGTGGTGCTGTATACATCTCTCCAATTCGCCTCATCGCTTGGATCGTCGGCTACCTGTATCCGATAGCTCTTCCCATAAGCGGCCTCCCAATAGAGCCTGACTTCGTTTATCGTTCGCGTCTCTCCGAGATCCACATAGATCCAGCCGGGGTCCACGCCCCGCTTCGAACCGAAGCGCGTAGTTAAACTTCCGTCGTTAACGTACGGCGCGGTATCCTCCAATCCGTCATTGGACGAAGCCATGGCTGGACGGTACAGCGCCAAATTGGTTTTTGGCAGAGGTTCCTCATTCTGAGCGGGTCTGATCGTGACATCGCCGTAATGCTCTTTGCTCAAGAAGTTCATCTCGTGCAGTGTAGTTGCCGGCAAGCTTGATCCTGGCATATAAACATTCTCGAACATCAGATCCGTAATCTCGGCACCTTCCATACCCTTGATCTTGGCAAAACTTTCACCTGCGTCGCGCACCGTAATATCCTTCACTTTAACGTCTCTGACGGGTCCCACGCCGTTATTGCTTCCATTTACCGTGAACATGGTCATCCATGCGCTATTGTCCATGAATGGCGAATCCCACAGCCGCTTTATAAACGACTCCGTTTCGGAATACGATATTGGATTGATCCTGCATGACGCCTTGACCGATCTTATAACCGTAGCATAAGGTCCAAGCGATCGTATCCTCGAATAACACATTGCGAACGGGCTCCGGATTGCCCGGCCATGGCACTTTGCCCGAGGCGATATCGGTATCCTCTTTCCAGGCTTTCGTGGAGAACGGGTCATCCAGCGAAATGCCGATCGCATTTTGTACGACGACGTCTTGGGATTCGCAAATATCGATCCCGTCATTTTCCCCCATCCCCAAACTGTTGAACAGCTTCAGATTTCTGAAGGCAAGACCGTTAGAACGTACCGTGACCACCGCCCAGCCCGATGATTCTCTAATCACGATCCCTTCCATTACAAAATGGGAGGTAGCTATCGGAACAACGAGATTATTGATCATTCCCTTGCCATTGGTTCCTTTGTCGTCGTGCAGCGCTTGCCCGTTGCCATCGATCGTGCCCCGTCCATAGATCCGGATATTCTCGGATTGAAATGCGGTTGAGATCCACCAGGTAGCCGGTCGTCCCATGGAATCCTTAAACCAGTGCTCGGTGTAATCGCTGGTTCGTCCTGTACCGACCAAGGTGGCTCCCGGCTCCATGTAGAGGGCCGTATTACTTTTTAATACCAAATTGCCGATTTCATAGGTTCCCGCCGGAATGTAGACAATACCCTGCGCACCGTCTCCTCGAGCGGTACCGTAATGACTGGCATCGTCAATCGCCTGCTGAATGGCCCCGGTTCTTACCGAAACTTCGGCCGCTGAAGAACCTGAGGATACAACATGATAAGGAGCGGATGTAATATTGAAAATGCCCTCGCCGGTTGAGGCGGTTGCATCCGTTTCGAGCGGATCCGCCGCGATGACCATACGCGTCTTGCGGTTATTCATCATCACAATCAAATACTCGTCCGATTGGGTCGTGAAAGTGATGGTTCGTCCTTCAATCTTATCGGCTTGGATGCCCAGCTTCTTGGGACTTATGGAGTATTCGTGTACCTTGTCCGTATTCAGGATCGTTAACTCGTAAGTGACAGGACCGTCGGACATGGAAAAATGCGCATAGTCATAATCGCTGAACCCCTTCACCACCGGGACGGGTACTCCGTTCGCTTTGAGCGTATAATTGACGGAGCTTTCATACCTTTCCGATGGCTCGTAGGCTACGATTGTAGCTGGAGTAAATGCAGCCCCTCCCTCCGATGCTTCCGCTTGTAGATTCACGGATGGTGCCAGCAAGGCAGCAGCAAGCGTAAATCCAAGTGCCGCACGAAACCATGTTTTGACGAATGACATTACATAATTCCTCCTTTTCGTTCGTTTTTCAAAAACCCTTTCATACCTGTCTGCTTCCATATGGCGCCTCTTCATTATAGACTTCATGGATAGGACGATTAATGAGGGTAATTCCACAAAAAGGGCAGATCCTATATGCTAATTCATTCGGGACGTACCCTCTCCGGTTTCATATTCTGGGGAACCAAGCTTGGAACATGTGACAAACCGTAACGAACGAAAGCATAGCGGTTTTGATAGATCGGGCTGTCCTGATCAAGGTCCTTATCCGTCCATCCGGGTTTATTCTTAAAGCTGTCCGGGCCGACCTTAAGGGGTTCCCCTTTCACATGATGGTGCGGACCTAGCAAGTTTCTGCAGCTTCCGATTAACTCTAGTTCAATCAGGTTCTCTCCTGAAATGAGATATTCAGAGATATCAACTTCGTACGGCTCCCATAAGAAAGTGTGGATTTCTTGTCCGTTTATGGTTAATCGCGTGACAATTGCATTCGGCCTAGCGTCAAACCGCCACAGCCATTTAGCACGGTTATCCAGACAGATGGAAACCGTCTGCGCCAGGCGGAGGCTTCCTGCGAAGAACGGCAAGCCCTGACTGACCAAATCTTCTGCCAGCGAACATTCGTGCGGACGTTCGGAAAGAATGAACGGGCCGTCCGAAAAAAGGACACCATCCCCTCCATCAACAAACGGCGATTCCGAGGTTACCGCAAAATCTCCTATGATATACACGCTCTCGAGCTCCGAATCAAACGTAAGCTTATTCGCCTCAGATTCAAATTGATTGGCACGCTTTATAGCCGCATACGTTTCGGGCGAGTTCCAAAAATTGAGCGCAAGCCTGATGGTATTTCGCCCGTGCTGAAGGCAGCCTGTAATATCTAATTTTTTGAAAGCAACGTCTCTCCACCAGCCACAACTATGGGATGCTACTTCGTTTCCGTTCACCTGGATTTTCGTTTTCTCCGGATTCTCTAAGACAAGATACAATTCCCGTTTCATCAAGGGATCAAATGCAACGGCAACCTCGAATTCCAATTCGATTTGCACCGGTGCTCCGATCTTCAGCAGCTCTTCCTGGATAAAAATAAGGGGCCGTGGTTTTGACCACTCGCCTTGTTCCACCCGATACCTGCACGTATCCAGCGTTAAACTGTTCTTATCGATATAATCGATTCTCCACCGCTCACCCAATGGTAGAATCTGCCCTTCGGCATGCTGTTCTGTTACCGTAACAGAATCGTTTAGCTCCTCATGATCCGGGACAACCCGAATCATATAGGATTGAGCTGGATGCAGCGTCAAGTTCAACCGAATGCCGTCGGGCATTGCTTTATGGTTCAGCGGCTCGATCGCGCCGCTCTCCAAATGAATAAGAAAAGGCGAACCCTTTCGATGAATAGTCACCACCGTATCCGGATAGCGCTCTTCTCCGGAATTCACCAGGTAATAAAGATAAGAGCCGTCCAGCTCAAGTGTCTGAACGTTAACCATGTCCGAGATAATGGGATTCCCGATTCCGTCAGTTACAGAAATGGGAGGTGAAACCGTATCCGTAAGCATCTTCACCAAAGATAATCGACTCATATCAGGTTTCATTGCAGCGTCTACGACACGCATGATGTCTTCGCAACGTTCCCCATTGATCAAGTAAGGGTAAGGTTCGAAAGCGATCAATGTTCCTCCTTGAAGGATAAACTGATGCAGCAATTTCACGGTTACCTTATTTAAGGTAACACAAGGAGGGATGACAACGACCCGATAACCGACCTCTCCTACAATGAATCGTCCGCCTGCTACCTTACCATGACGTTCCATGATTCCCTCGCTGCCGTAATCATGCTCGATGAACGATTGACACATCCAACGGGACAACTGGGCAAACGCTTGATGGTAAGGCTCTATCCTGCATGAGTCCGAGCCCGCTTGCTCCACCCAAGCAGTCCGAATAGGATGCATCAGGAGTACCTCGGCCTGTCGCTCTCCCTCCATAAGCAGCATGGACAAACGGGCAAAATAATCGTTAAACCGGTGATAGTGCTCCCACCAAGGCTGCTGATAGAACAAGGATGGCGGATAGTCCCTTTTGCGCAGCCCTCTTAAGGAATAGGCCTGCAAGTGCTGACACATGAGATTCATGCCGTGAACGAATTGCCACTCCCCAATCCGCTTTAGATCCTGAAAGCTGATATTCCATCCGGTGCAGCCATAGCTCTCGGTGATGGCTTGTTTTTTACCGAGTTGACGCACAACGGAGCTGACTTGTTTGGGAACAAGCGGCTCTTCGCTAACGGATCGGCCGAGCCAGTCGCAACCGGGAATTTGAAGGTACTCATAGAAGAGCAACGGATCGCCTACTGAAGTCGCTTGGCTCATAAGCGTCTGCTCGTCCACGACATGTCCGGCGGAAGACCACCCCCGCTCCCCGCACCACGCTCCGATCTGCTTGGCGTAGGCTTCCGTGAACATCGTGGTAACACACGCCCAATAATCGTATCTTGTCCTGCGACAATTCTTCGTCTCCAGAAACAGTGACGGAAGTGCTTCCAACAAGCAATACCCAAACCGGGTTTCAAAGGCTTCTTCCAGCTCCAGCGACCACGGAAAATCCCCCCGTCCAAACTGCGGTTCATCCGTGAATATTCCTTTGAGCACAGTGCCGTATTCATTGCCGAAATGTGCCCAGTAAGCTTCATAGATGGTCGTAATGAACGCCTTCACGGCCTGTTTGCTTAGCGTGTCGATATAGTACGGATTGACCTCGTAATATACACGAAAGTCAGGACTGCAAGGATCATCCGGAGTGAGTAACAGCAGCTCTTCACCGCTCTGAACATAATAGGCTAACGTCACGTTTTCTCCGTCCGTAAACGGAGCCCATTCATAAGCCAGCCGCTTCTGCTGATAAGCAGGGCCAAGCGCAGGCACCTTACCGTCGGCGAAACCGCTGGGCCAGCCGTTTTCGTCATACAGCCATACCTCAAGCCCGAGCTCCTGGCTTTTTTCGATGCAGGCCTGGATGGCCTCCATCCATTCCTCACCCATGTACGGTACCGTAAGTCCCCCGCGGGCATGTATGAAAAAACCGCCGATGCCAGCCCCGTGCATTTCTTCGATCTGCCGTAAGAGTTCGTTCTTATTCAGATCGTCGTTCCAGGACCAAAACGGCACCGTTCGATAACGGGTTGGAGGATGCTGCAGAAGGTTCCATACCGTCATTTTCTTATCCCACCTCGCTCTAATCGTTGAGACATAATTGGATCAATTCATCAATATGTGCCGTAGCCAAACATTCCACCGCGTCCGCTGCACCGTAATAAATTTTAACCTCGCCATCCTCTTCAAGTATCATGCCGCCAGGGAAGATCACGTTGTTCCGAAAGCCTCCTTCGGTCTCGTAACTAACCTCTGGCGTCAGCAAGGGCTCCTTATACATACCGATGATTTTTTTGGGGTTATCCAAATCCAGCATCATCAAACCGGCGGTATAACGTTTTTTCCAGGAGGGTTCCCACCCGTTCTTGCCTCTTGCAGGATCAAGATCCACCGCATGAAAAGACGTAAGCCAGCCAAACTTCGTCTTTATTGGAGGAGCCGCGGGACCAATCTTGTCATTGGCAAACGCGACGTCTTCGACAGCGAGCAGCAAACCGGAATTTCCCCAGTACTTCAGGTCCGGCGATTCCGATATCCACATATCAAACCGATCGACTCCCCCTCGGCTGTACACCGTGAATGGCCGCTCCAGCCGTACATAGTTGCCGCCAATCTTCTCGGGAAACAGCACCATGTTGCGCAAATCCGGCGTTGATAGACTCAATATTTCAAAGCTCACAAAATCGTCAGTAACCGCTACGCCTCCGCGAATGCCATGCTGCGTGTCCACAGCAAAACACATGTAACATCGACCATCGATAACGGTGAGCCGAGGGTCATACGCCCGAATGATCTCTTGGTCATGCAGCTTAAAGCACGGCTTTGGCTGCACCTCCCAATGAACTCCGTCATCGCTAAAGGCGACGCCAAGGTCGGTGGTATGATGGGGCTCGAGCGTCCGGCGTTCTACACTTCCGTAGTCGTTACGAAACACCATCACGTATTTCCCGTTGAATTTGGTCACACCGGCATTAAATACAAGCGCTGTCGGATATGGAACGCGGGACGCATCCAGAATCGGGTTATCCGGATGACGCCGAATCACGGAACTTGAGATGAGATTTCCGATATGAAGTGAGTTCATGGCAAAAAGCCTCCTGTTATGGTAAGTTGCCGCTAACCCTTTAAAGAGCCGGCGGTCATTTGCATAAAAGATTTGTTGGCAAAAATATAAGCGATAAGAATCGGGAGTATGGAAAGGCAAGCTCCGGCCATCATGAAGTGAGTCTGGGAAGCGGCAGCAACACCGTACTTCAGATTGGCAAGGCCCACGGTCAACGTCTGCAGCTCCGGTTTGCTGAGCGTAAACACAAACGGGAGCAGATACTCATTCCATGCCCCGCGAAAAGCAAACAGAGCACACACGCCAAGCCCGGGCGTCAGCAAGGGAATGATGATTCGCCAGAACGTTCTGCCCGGCGAGCAACCGTCGATGCGCGCGGCTTCATCCAACTCTCTGGGGATCCCGTTCATAAAGCTGAGCAGGATGAAGAATGCTGAAGCATGGGCGCTGATTAATATCAGGATTACGCCCCACAGCGAGTTATGAAGATGAAGGCGAATCATGAGGTCGAATTGAGGACGCAGCACCACGGCGCCGATGGCGACAAACATCGTAAATGCCTGGAGACCGACGTATAGCTTTTTACCGATAAAGTCCATCCGATTCACGACGTAAGCCGCCATGGAAGCCACCAATAACGTTCCGATGGTCGCGGCTCCGGCAACGAACAGGCTGTTCAGCGTGTACGTTGAGAAATTCGCTTGCTCCCAAGCTTCGATATAGTTGGAGAACTGCCAATCAGCCGGCAGAAATGTGGCTCCCGCCGTAAGTTCGGCATTGGTTTTGAAGGAACCGAGCAAGGTAATCACGACGGGAAACAGCGTTAAAAATGCGACGACGATCAGAAACGCCCACAGTATAGTATTCCATGCGATTCTCATGAACGTTTCCCCCTTATTCGTTATGACTCATGCGTTTCGAGCCATAGAAGTACAGTATCGTAATGACGCCGACAATCACGGCCGTAACAAAAGCTACCGCGCTGCCATAGCCGAACTCCTGGATTTGCGTGGATGCCGTGGAGCCTGCCGGAGGGAAGAACAATTTATATACGTATAGGAACATGACATTGGTTTTTCCGATCGGACCGCCATCGGTCATGACCATGATGCTCTCATAACCTTTTAGGGCATTGATAATGGCCAACATGATGATCATTTGCATCACGGGTCCAAGCATAGGGATGGTAATGTATCGGAATTGCTGAAATTTGCTTGCCCCGTCCAATGCAGAGCTCTCATAAACATCCTCGGGAATGTTTTGGAGCCCCGCCAGAAAGAGTAGCATGTAATTGCCAATCGCCCCCCATACGGCCACGAGAATGACGGTCAGCATGGCATAATCCACGCCCAGCCAATCGATGGCATTTCCGATGATTTGATATTTCAGCAGAAACTGATTGAGAATGCCATTATAGGAGTTAAAGATCGTAAAAAATACGACCGCCATTACGGCGGTGCTTATGATCGTCGGCATAAAGAAAATCGCTCTGAGCAAATTTCTGCCTTTGATCCTCCAGTTCAGAATAACGGCCAAGATCAGGGCAAGCGGTATCGAGAGCAGGAGTTTGCCTCCGGCGTATATGAACGTGTTGGCTACGGATTCCCAGAACTGATGATCCTTCACGACACGTTCGAAATTGGCCAATCCTACGAATCGTTCGGCGCCAAATCCTTTATAATCGTAAAACATATACCTCATCGCCCACATGATCGGGTAAATGCCAAGAACCATGGTCAGAATAAAGCTCGGCAACAGAAAGCTGTATGAAAAAGCAACACTCTTCGCTTTATTCATATCCTCTCAACTCCTTGCGGTCTCTTTAGAATTTAAGAAAGGATGGGGCATGCCCCATCCCCTGTGACACTTTCTATTTAGCGTATTGTCCGGCAAGATCCAGCGGATTAAAATCTGCCATCGGCTCCGCCTTCACTTCCCCGCTCGCAATGGCAGCATCCAAGGCGGCATTATAGCGGGTATTCAAATCGTCGATGATGGAATCCAGATCGCCTCCGCTGAGGATGTATTTGAAGAAGGCGTCGTCCGACTTCATTCCTTGTACCGGCACGGTCGGATAGACCGGCCAAACACCGTCGTATTGATTAGGCAGGAACCCGTCGATCCCTTTCACTTCAGGCTTCGCGGCAACAGCGCTAACCGAAGGAACCATCGATATGCCGAATCCCTTCTCTTGGTACTGTTGGAGGATCGACTCATCGTACATGTACGTTAGGAACTTCCATGCGGCTTCCTTGTGCTCCGACTCCGAGCTAATGGCCAGCCACTGACCGCCAAGGAAACCGGAAGCGCCATTGAATTGACCGTCTATGGAAGGAACGGGTGCCGCAGCCCATTCGATTTTGGCCGGGAATTGGGATTGGTAGACTCCCGCCTCAGCAGAAAAAGATAAGTACATGCCGATTTTTCCCTCAGCGAATTGAGCACGCAATGGATCGATATCAAGCGATTCGACACCCGGCAGCATGCTTCCGTCGTCCTTGATTTGCTTGAACGCCTCCATGATCGGCTTAAAGCCGCTAAAGTCATATCGGGCCGTCTTAAAATCATAGCCAAAGCCTCCGAAACCGCTTACCTCTGCGATGACGCGCGCAGAACGCCCTAACGCACTGGAAGGATTTTTGAAATTCTGGGCGAATCCATAGGCTCCGCTTGCCTTTCCTGCCTCCGTTATTTTCTTGGCGGTTTCGACCAGCTCATCCAAAGTGGTTGGCGGCTGCTCAATGCCAGCTTTGGCAAAAAGCTCTTTATTGTAAATCAGTCGCATGGTCGTGCCGTAGTTCGGCAGACTGTAGCGTTTTCCCTCAAAGCTGTTCAGATCCTCCATCAATGGAAACTTTTCCTTCATTTCATCCGTCAGAAACTCGTCGATCGGTGCAAGAAACCCTTTTTTATAGAAGGTCTGGATGGTGTTCTCTTTCACGCGGATGATATCCGGTGGCTCTGAAGTCTGGAAGGACATATCCAGTGCTTGATCGAAATCGTCACCTTTGATGACCAGTTCCACCTCGATGTTATCCTTGTTCGTCTTGTTGAATGTATCGATGGTCTCTTTGACAAACTCGGAATCATGGCGATCTCCGGTCCAATAGGTGATTTTTGTCTTGTCATTGGATCCGGCTTCCGCCCCTTGATCTGTGGACGTCGAGCTGCCGCAAGCTGCCAGACTTCCAGAAAGCATCAGGCATATCGCGGACATGAAGAATCTCTTGCTTATTTTCATCCGTGTTACCTCCCTTTTTATCTACGGAACCTCTTTCTTTCTCTCTCATTATAAAGGGCCCCTCTCACTCGCATAATGCGGGTAACCACACATCGAGGGCAGGTTTCCCCATGAATCCGTTCTTCACAAAACAAGCCTTGCATCCAGAATTACGGGAAACAAGGCTGTATTCTATAGGATGATCCTCAATCCAAATCCATAGGAGTGCTGAGCTTCCCCGTACTATACAGCTTGAACTCGGACGGGGTCATGTTAGTATGCTTCTTGAAGATTTCGCTAAAATAACGGCGATGCTCGTATCCAAGCTTCTGTGCGATCTCCTGTACCTGATAATCATCGATCAGCATTTCTTTGGCTTTTTCCATTCGCTGATGGATCACGAATTGTTGGAAGGAGATATTCAGCACTTTTTTGAACAGATTCGAGAAATACCCTGGACTGATATTAAACTGCTTCGCACATGTATCCAACGATAAGTTCGTATGTAGATGCGCACATATATAATCCTTTGCCTGATAGATTAATTTGGTTGATTCGTCCGAGCGCTCCTGCTCGACCCAAGAGCAAGCTTCAAGGCATATCCCTTTTACCGTATCCCGCATGATCTGGAATGAACCATGGCCGGAACTCTTCACCGTGTTCCATTGTCCTTCAAGCCTCTTCACCCGCTCGTGAGGGAACAGCTCCGACATGACTCTGCAGATCTTGGATGACAGCTCATAACATAAGTTTTCAACATGCTGCGGCTTGGGCAGCGGGTCACGCTGCAGCAAGTCATTAAATATCTGCTCCAGAATCAGCCGGCATTTTTCCCTGTGCCCGGATCGTAAGGCAAACAGAAATTCTTGTTCCGTCGAAGCCGTATAATTCAAGAGGGTCTTTTCTTCGGCAGAAGTTCCGGAATAACTGCTTACACCATTGCCGTCTGTATAAAAATGATAATCCAGCGCATTCAAAGCCTGCTGATAGGAATCGGGCAGCTCATCGATTGAATGAACGCACATGCCGATCCCGATGGAAATAGTCGAATGCGTAAATTGAAAAATGTTTTGCCGGCAAGCCTCCGATATTTGCTCCGCCATCCCCATATCCTCGCAATTGATCAGGCAGATCAAGCGGTTCAATGCCTCGCTGAAGACGACGCCATGGGTAACCCCTCCAATTGTTTCCTCCAAAATATTGCGCAAACTGAACCTGATTAGCTCCACTTCACGTGCTGGCTGCTCCTTATATTTGTCCATGAAACGGTCCACTTCCACGATAAAGAGATTGAATCGCCGTGGCTCAAGCTTGATGCCAAGTGCTTGCCATTGCTGATATGCCGCTTCCGGATTCGTACGGTGATGGATCAGCAATGACAAGTATTCCTGCTGCAGGACCGGCAAGCTTTTGATCATGTTCTGCTTGAGTTCCAAGACCTTGCTTTGCTCCTGCAATACTTCCAGGTACGCAGCCTTTGCCTTCAAAACGACCTGGATGATTTCGTCAATCGAGAACGGTTTCTTCACAAAATCAAAGGCTCCCAAGCGGATGGCCTGTCTCGTGAACGAGAAATCGGTGTATGCGCTGAGAATGACAATCTTCGTGTAAGGAGAACTTTCGAGAAT
Organism: Bacillus sp. FSL K6-6540; assembly: GCF_038007545.1. Taxonomy (NCBI): domain Bacteria; kingdom Bacillati; phylum Bacillota; class Bacilli; order Caryophanales; family Bacillaceae; genus Bacillus; species Bacillus sp. FSL K6-6540. The sequence goes on along the minus strand of NZ_JBBOXH010000001.1, from coordinate 3,143,187 downwards.
TTCCTGCGTCATGGCCAACCCATCCTTCTTCGGCATCCGGATGTCCGTTAGGACAATATCGGGTTTCGTCTCTTTCACAAGGCGGATGCCTTCCTCGCCATCCAGTGCCGTGCCAACGACTTCGATATGATGATCCTTCCAAGGCGGCTTCCGTGCGATCATGTCGACCACGCTTCGAATATCATCAATGATGCATAACTTAATCACGGGTAATCCATTCGTCATGATTCAACGTCCCCTTCTCTAATCGGCATCCATATTTCCGTTCTTGATCCTTTGCCGGGAAGACTGGTCAGCTTGATTCCGGCATCTTCACCATAAAAGAGACTAAGCCGGTTCACGATATTATTCAAGGCATAACCCTTCTTGGAGACCGGCGGCTCCAGCATCCCCTTCATGACGTTATCCGCATCCATGCCGATTCCGTTATCCTCAATGATCAGATATAACAGCTGGCCCTGCCTGCAAACGTGCAAGTGGATTTGACCTCCTGAGCCGATGTCCCTAAACCCGTGCTGAATACTGTTTTCCACGATCGGCTGCAATAGAATTTTGGGCATCAGGCAAGTTAACAACGAATCGTCGGTCACGGTAACTTCAAACTCAAACAGCCCCTCATAACATTTTTGCTGCAGGAGACAATACTGCTCCACATGCAGAAGCTCATCCTCCAGCGTGTTCCAGTCCTTGCCTCCGCTCAGCCCTAACTGGAACATCTGGGACAAGGACAAAATCATCTCATTGACCTCATCGTTCTCGCCAAGCACCGATTTGCAGTAGATCGTATTCAGGGTGTTGTATAAAAAATGCGGCTCCATCTGCGCGGTTAAAGCCCGCATCTCCGCCTTACGTTTCCCGGATTCACTCAGCCTTACATCATCGATGAGCCGATTGATTTCGTCCAGCATGCGGTTAAATTGATAACCCACCTGCGCAACTTCGTCGGTAGACCGGCTGGCAAAACGGACGTTCAATCGGTTGTCCTCAACCTCCCGCATGAGCCGCTGCAGTTTATATAACGGGTTAAGCAGGATTGCCGTTAATTTGGTGGACAGCAACCAGGTAAGGACCAGAAAGAACAGCATGATATAAAAGGTGGTTCGCTTGACTCCGTTCATTTGCTCCAGCAGCTTATCCTTCTGCTGAATGCCGAACAGACTCCAGTCTTTGACCACGGCGGATCGGGTGTAGTTCACCAGGTAATCGGTTTCGTCAAAATGATGAAAAAAAGAACCTTGGTTACCTTCCGATACTTTGTACAAGAATGGTTTATCTTTCATGAGATTATGGCTGGACGACCAGGCGGTCCGAATGACTTCCTCGCCTTTCGAATCAATGACAAAATAATCGCTGTCATCATTCGAAGAATGCTGGTTGACCATGCCGATCAACCCGCTCTCGTTCACGTTCACCACGATGAATACGTTGGTGTTGGAAACGTTCTCCTGCGTTCCCTTGGTAACAAAGGAAAGCGTTCGGCTGTTCCCGGTAAAAAATTTGTCGGTGTGCCCCTTAACCCAGATCCCCCCATAATTCTCCTTCACGTCGTAATACATGCTGGATTCATAAAAGGACTGGGTCTGGGAACGACGCTGCGATACTGGATAAAAATCCCCGATCGGGGTAGCAATGAGTATGCTTTCGATCAGTGGCTCGTTAAAGGTAACCTGTGAAAACACATACTGAAGCTCGGACAAATGCACGTAATAATTCGAGATGTCGTTGCTCTGCACATCCAGCATCATTTCCTTAAAGGCGTAGCTGAACATTAGGGAACGAACCGAATTGGAGATCCCGGCCAATTTGTCGTCCAGAATCTGAGTCGTTTTGTTCACGGTCTCTTGTCTGGATTCGAAAGCGTTCTTCTGAAGCTCTTTGGAGGCGATCCAATAGGTTGTCATGCCTACCGCTCCAATTGCAAGCGTTATCATAATGATGAAGGATAAGCGAACTCTTTGTTTAAACGTGATCCCGTAAACCCACTTGCTGAACTTTCCGGTAAAATGCTCGTGTCTTTGTCGTTTAATCAATACTCGATCAACCTCTCCTGAAATGACAAGAAGTCCTGCCATGTCGTAACTAATCTGTTGCGGTCATTTTACAATAAAATATCATTTTCGCAATAGGAGATTCCATATCCCGCCCCTGCACATTCTACTTTTATCGTTCCATTCGCCAGATAAGGTAAGGGAAAGTTATGCTAACTTATTGGTGCGATGATTGGTTTATGCTACCATTTAGTAAGGCAAATCTGACATTCTATAATAATCGAATACAATAGACAAGGAGAATCACATGCCGGGAACGATCACATTAATCCGTTATAACGGAACCGAAAAACACGCTTTGGCCGAATCCAAAGCCTATGCAACCCGCAGCCAAGTCAACGGAAAGCCGCAAATCATGCTGTGGTTTGAAACGGAAACCGAGACCGAACCGCTTCAGGATTTCCCGGATTCGGATGAGCTACTAAGCAATCCGGACGCGGAACTTACGATTTACCTGGATACGCTAAAACTGAATGAGTTTGCACCACTGGAATTTGCGCTTGCCCGGGGCTACAACGAGAACTCCAGAAGCCTGGATGCAAGACTCTATTATTTTGAGCACCAGGAGGTAAATGATAACCGGGGACGCATTGAGTATAGGGGACATGGCGTATTTAACGTATACTGGACTGGAACGACGTTGGACGTCAATTATTATGATGGCAGTAAGCCGGATACCCGACTGGAATTGGAAGGCGAGTTTACGATGGAGAAATACGTGGAATGGTTATAAAGAAGAATACATAATCTGCAGCAAGACCCTTCAACCTCGTAGAGCCAACCATCGTAGTCATGGCTCTACGGAGTTACATCCGTATCCACATTGCATAGGTTTCTTAAGCCTTAAACGCCAAACTGTTTCAAGTGATGGTCCAGATGCTTGTATAATCCCCTTCCCCATTGCTCCGAGGTCAGTTTACCGAAGAATGGATGAGGATGCGTGGTACATTTCTCAGGTCCGTTCTTTTGGAATGCTATCAATTTTTCTTTCAATTGTTCTCTTTCCGTTTCAAATTCTCTTGGATCCGCAATCAAAATATCCGGAATAGTCGACATATTTCGAGGTAACGGTTTTTCATTATAAAACACGGGCTTCGCGAAATTCCCTACCAACCTACCTAGCCAGCCTCTTGGCGGGTTTGTGATGCCGATGGCGATGTCTTGGAACGCGGAGCAGTGAGACAGCATTTGGGCAGCATCCATTTTTCCCCATAACGGTTGTGATTGAGGGCTTAATGCGTCGATTCGGTTTAATATTTGGGTCATATCGAAATGATTGAACATATTATTCATGATTGCCTCTCCCTATAATGAAATCCATGTCTAAACACCTGATTATATGATAGCTGACCCATCTACGGGACATTTCTTTTGGATTGCTTTTTTGTTTTAATATTTCAATAAGAGAATGAATATCATCCAACCTGTGAAGAAAAGTGAAACTGCAGCCAATAGGATTGAAACTTGATGGCGCCTGGTTTCGCGTATGTATTTCCACTCCATATATCCGCGAAAGCAGAAGATTAGGGATAATAAGAATGGCCATATGGGATAAGGTCTGCTTCTATCCATCGTCCATACAAGAATGAGTATCGGAATTAATAAAGCCCATGAGCCCAGAAGATACCATTTATACACCGGTGTGTCACGCATCTCTTCTTCGCCTACATCAATGATCTTCCTTAGGACCCATTGTCCAACTATAATAACAAGGACTATAAATGAGTATAATCCCTCCATTTACCATCCTCCTTTAGGTGGAATAAAATGCAAGTGCTTTCTACAACCATCTCATAAAAAAACCTTTAGAAACCTTCACATGTCTTTCGCTGGCCCAAATCTCCAGCTGCCTGATTCCCTCCACCTGATCCTCCGTGAACGTAAAACATAACTTTAGAGGTACGATTGCACGCCCTTTCGGCTTGATTCCGATCACCGGTTTCCTGTCCTGGTTGATCAGTAAACATGCCACGGAATCTGCGTTCATTTCTTTTCCGTTTATTATGATCCCGTCTTGATGCATTTTCATCACGCCTGGTTTCATCAGGCAGGTTCTGTAGAAGGAGATGATGAATACGGTGGAACAAAAAACTAACCACACTATACAGGCATAATAAAAGAAATCCCTTTCTCCCTGTTCCAACATGATATTTCCAAGAAGAATAACGATTAAGAGCAGCATGGAAACCATTAATCTAATGCCAGACGGTGCCGAAACGCTAAACATCCTGTTATTGTTCATATAATCTCCTATCATCGAATAAGGTTGATTCTGTATTCACTTAAAGTATATGCTCATTATACCTGCACTCACAAAATATGGTAACCTGATTTGCAATATTGCAATAATTCCAATAAAAAAAGCCCCCATTTTAGCGGCAGCTCATATCAGTGCTATGTATCCACATCATTTTATTAAAAAGCATTTAGAAATTACATGATCAACACCTCATATTCTAAAAACAATAAAATACTTACTTACCGTTCAAATCTCCTGCAGCCAAATGATTCGCTTCCACCGGTTTGCTCAGCCAATGCTCGTCGGTTTGAACATGATTCTTGCGGACATACTTGGCAGCGCTATGCTTAAAATCGTCATATGCAAATGCGGAAGCAAGCCTAACCACATAACCTTCCTGTTCACCGCCGCAGCAAGATCGCTTCGTATAACAAGCCTTGGCAGCCTCCTCGTCCCAGATTCCCCGGTACAACACAGGAACCGTAACCAGCCCCAGACGTTCCGCCCATTCCTCCGTCTCATCCCATGACAGGCACTCATTCAACTCATTCCACAGGGAGAACAGCATGAAGTAGGACGGCAGCGCCGAATACGAAAGCGAATGTTTGGCATAGACGTTTTCCCCGCAGAGACGATATCCCTCCGGAATCAAATACTTGATGCCCCCATGCAGCGTCTTGACATAATGACGGGAAGGATGATCCTTGCTGTCCAGGGATCTGGCGTGAATGAAATCGGGGTACATGGTGGTGTTCTCCCCATCCATTTTCTCGGTAATGACGACCTCCTGCCCCTTAAAATGGTCGGTATTCCGCAAAATCTTATCGTCGTCGGTATAACCTCTGGACCAGGGCAGATGCATCGTTCTGGGGTATTTCATTTTCATCGTTGTTCACCTCTCTTACTTGCCGAACGTATCGGCCTCTGCGAAGAAATACAGCTGAGCCAGCAAATCCTCGCCTAACAAATGATAAATCTTGGATGCGCCGGCATCGCCTCCATGCAATATTTCCATATGGAAGCTGACAAGTTGGACGACATGAAGCACAAATTCATCCTCATACCCAAGGTCTTTTAAGGCATGACATGCCATGATGGCCGATACATGCTCATGTCCATAATAGGAATAGTATCTTCGAGCCTGCTTCCATACTTTGCAAAACGGCTTGCCCGCGTCATGGAACAGAGCCGCTAATTGCATAGCCAGCAGATGATCGCCTTCACCTTCATAGCAATTTTGGATGTATTCCAGCACGGCAAACGTATGCTCCGACAACGTTCTCGAATGGAACGGATTCTCTTGATCAAATCCCAGCATCGTTTGAAAATAGGGGGATTGCGATAAGTAACCGAACAACTCATCGTGATCCGGCCTGCGCGTTAGCAGCTGTTCCAAATCCTCTCTTGCCAGCTGAGTTTCACCAGCCTCATGAACGAGATGCAGATCGACAAACCCTTCCCCCATGACCGGAAATTCAAGATTCTTGGCATACTTGGTCATGATCTTCTCATCAAGCCGGCGTTTTCGTCTCTTAACTCTATCCAGGGCCACTTCATAAGGAGTCGTGCAGATATGGCACTCCACCCGTCGATCGCCATACCGTTTCAGAAATTTCAGTCTTCGTTCCCGGCTGACATTCGTTGCGTCGAATACGACGTTTCGATCCGACTTCAGCGCATCTTCGATTTCGGCGAAAGCCTCGTCAAATACCATATACGTATTTTTCTGTTTGGATTCGCTGCCAAACAATCTTTCGCGTATCGCGTCCGTCGCAACCAGCACGGCCCGCTCGCTTTTGCACAATTGTTTGGCATAATAGCTTTTTCCGCTGCCGGGTATCCCGACCAGCATATGAATCGTACTCATGAAATTCACCTCCTTTCGCGACTAGCTTAGCATGGTGTCAGTGTCATGGTTTACCTGTTCGGAGGGGCTGAGCGTTATATTCTTTCGAATCATTCTCTTTGATGGACATCGCCAATCGAATTTCATCCCTCCAAATAATGTACCACGCTTGCGCCTTGTACGAGTAAGCAAAGAATATGTATATTCAACTTTTACATACCGAACAAAAAGCCGATTGCCCGCAGAAAATGCATCCGCAGACAATCGGCCTTTATGTCGTATCTACTTGCCCGATCTCTCTTTCGGAGCAGGAGCGGTCGTATCCCGCTCCACCAGCTTAACAGGGATCAGCGCCCTGCCCGGTGTCGGTTTCCCTCTCTCCAGCCAGTTTACGACATGCTCGGCCGCTTGGCGGCCGATCTCGTAAAAGTTCTGCTCGACGGTAGTGAGAGGGATCATCACATGCTCCGTGACCGGATTATTATCAAAGCCAATGATCGAGATATCGTCCGGAATGCGGATCCCCCTCTCCAAACAGAGGTTTAGCAGGTTGGCGGCGATCAGATCATTTTCCGTCTGAACGGCCGTCACCCCCTCCGTCTTGTACGAGTCCAGCAGCTCGTTATAAAATTGCTCCACGCCGACCTTCTCCCGGTAACCCTTCATGTTCAGCCTGATATAACGACTGTCAAGGGGAAGCCCATGGTCCTTTAGCGCTTGGCAGTATCCGAAATACCGGTCGCGCACCGACGAAGTGGATTCAATGCTGACCGCGGTCAGAAACGCAATCTTTCGGTGTCCAAGCTCTATCAATCGGGATACGGCTTGATAAGAGCCGCTCCAATTATCCGAAACGACCGCCCCGAGCGGGAGGCTGTCAAAATATTTATCGATGGTCACGATCGGATAATCTTCAAGGCACAGCCGATGCAGGATATCGTAGTTCGTATGATCGTTCCGCGGGTACAATATAATGGCTGCAATGCCCTTTCGGGTCAGCATCTCCAGGAGATCGCGCTCCTTCTGGGAGTCATAATCGCTCTGATGAATGCTTAAATAGTAGCCGTTCGCGTTCAGCCAGTCCGAAGCGCCGCGAATATACCCCATCGTGCCGCGGTCGTCTTCGGAAGGCAGGATCAGCGATATCATTTTTTCCGTTCCAACCGATCGCTGCTCCTGCCCCCGCTGCCGGGGTTTGACAAAGCTGCCGCTTCCTTTGACGCGGTAGATGAACCCGTCCCGCTCCAGCTCCTCGAGCGCTCTTCTTGTTGTAATGCGGCTCACGCCGAAGGCCGTACTCAGCTCGGCCTCGGTAGGAAGCTGGGCCTCGGAAGGGTACAGGCCGGATGAAATTTTCGATTTTAGCTCGTCCATCATCACGCGGTACAGCGGTTTATTGTCTTTGGTCAACTTGGTTCTCATCCCATCTTTATCTATTTTCCGGTTTGATCTAGTCCAACTAAAATTATAGCGTTTGCATCATTGGCATGTAAACCGCCCCGATCGATCATGCCTGCGTCCCGTCATGGTTACTTCACGTTCGTATAGCGTTCATACTGCGCTCTTTTGATTTCCAGGTAACGCTGGGCCCCCATTTTGTCCAAGGTCTTAACGTAGTTATCCCAACCCGTGTCCAGACTCGCTTTACCCGTAACAAATTTGACCCGCATCTCCTCCATGTATTTATTGATGTCGGTCAGAATCGCGCTGGTTTGGTTGGCTTCGTCATCCGTGGGAACAAAATCCGGCCAAAGCTCTTTGGGCGCCAGCTCATCCAGCTCGGCAGGATCCGCTTTGATCTCGTCAGCGACCGTCGTCCCGCGAGCCGCCATCCGCAAATCGTCGTCAGGCTCAACATAAGGATAATAAGCGCCATACACATTATCAACATATTGGAAGGCACCCAGCTGCACGCCACCCTTGTAGTTCAATATTTCGTCCTTGTATTTCGGTTTGCCGTCCACCAGTTCGTAAGTTTCTCCTTCCAATCCAAAGGTAGCGAAGTTAATCCCTTCTTCACCGTAGAAATAATCGATCCACTTGATGGTTTCGACCGGATACTTGTTTTTGTTGGTAATCACGAAACCGAAGATCCCTTTGGCCGGCGGTCCCAGCACCCCCGCGACTCTATCGCCGTTCGGACCTTCCAGGGCATGGATGCCCACATAATTTTCGGCCGCTTCCTTTCCGATATATCCCGGCCCTTCCCATACAAACGAGCCGATCAAATTGTTGGAGCCGTCCGTAGACCATTTGGCATAATCGTAGCCGGTCGTGAAATTCTGCTGAGCCAACGAGCCGTCCTTGTACAGATCGCTCATATAACGCAAGAGCTCCCTGTATTTCGGATCGTTGAACGTCGTCTTGACTTGTCCGTCAGCGTCCTTATAGAGATATTGTCCGAAAGCCTTGGCGCCGCCTTCGCCCATGCCGAAGCTGCCGGCCAGAAAGCTCTCCAGGAAGGTCCAGTACTGCGATTCAAGCACCCAGCCGAGGCGGGAACTGTCCTTCTCCCGAACCTTCATGAGCGCTTGGCGGAACTCCTCGGTCGTCTTGGGCACTTCAAGCCCCGCTTCATCCAGCCAATCCTGATTAATATACAGGCGAACGGAATTGAACGCTTTCGAAAAATCAACGTATGGAAGAGCGTATATATGTCCGTCCGACATCGTAATCGCTCCTCTGATATCCGGGTTGTCCTTGAGCAGCTTATTTAAATTCGGCGCATGCTGTTCAATCAAGTCCTCGAGCGGAACAAACAAGCCCTGCTTGCCATATTTCATCAGCTCGTCGGTGCCGAAGGCAATACGGTAGAACGCATCGGGCAGGTCGTTGGAGCCGAGCATGACATTTTTCCTCTCGGTTACGGCGGAACCGGCCAGCTCCTCAAACTCAACCTCGATTCCGGACATCTCCTCGTATTTTTGCCACATCCATAATTGATCAGCTGGTGGATGCACATCGGTATATCCGCGTTTGACGATCCTTAGCTTGATGTTCCCGGTGTCTCCGTCCGTTCCGACTGGTTCCGGCTCCGCCTTTCCCCCTGATCCGCCGCAGGCGGAAAGCGTCAACGAGCATGTCAACATGAAAGCAAGCAGAAGATTCATTCCTTTTCTCATAAATCCATATCCCCTCTTTTCATGATTATGAGTTCCAAGCGGTAATTGACCGCTCCTATATCGGCTTACCCTTTGATAGCTCCCACCATGATGCCTTTCTCAAAGAATCGCGACAGCAGCGGATACAATAGCAAGAGCGGCAGGGCGGATAATACGACGATCGCATATTTCAGCCCTTCCTTAACCATCATCTGATCCGCGTATTCGGCGCCGACCGAAATTCCGGCCATTTCCTTGAAGTCGTTCTGCACCAGGATTTCTCTTAAAATCAGCTGCAGCGGGAATTTCTCCCGGTCTGTCAAATAAATCATAGCGTCAAAATACGAGTTCCAGTGGCCCACTCCATAGAACAGAATCATCACAGCAATGATCGGCATGGACAAAGGCAGCACGATTCGGAACAGCATATGGTAATCGTTGCAGCCGTCGACGTAGGCGCTCTCTTCCAGTTCCACCGGAATCCGAGTCTGAAAATAGGTTCTCATAATAATCATGTTGTAGGCGCTGATCGCTCCGGGCAGCACCAATGCCCACATCGTATTCAGTAATCCAAGCTCCTTGTTCACCAAGTACAGCGGGATCAATCCGCCGCTGAAAAACATCGTAAAAGCAAAAAGCAGCGTGAATAGTCCCTTGCCATAAAAGCGCTTTCTGGATAACGGGTACGCACCGAATACCGTCATCATGATATTGATCGCGGTACCCACGAGAGCGTAAAGCAGCGTATTGGCATACCCGCTCCATATTTCGCTGTTCTCGAATACTTTGGCATAGCTGTCCAGGTTGAAGCCTGCCGGAAAGAGCAGCAGCGGCTTGTCCCATATTTGGCGCGGATCGGAGAATGACGCAAACAAAACAAAAATGAGCGGGTACAAAATGACGATGGTCACGAGAATCGCCAGCACTAATATTATGATATCGGCCAGTTTTTCTCCTGGCGTTCGTTTAATGTTCAGCAGCACTTCTTAGGTTCCCTCCCTATTCCTGCATCGACGGCCTTTACCACAAGCTGGTCTCCCCCGCCTTGCGTGCAACCGCATTAACGATGATCAGGATGATAAAATTGATCACATTGTTGAACAGGCCGACTGCCGCCGAAAAGCTGTACTGAGTGTTAAGCAGTCCGCTCTTGTACATGTAAGTGGAGATTACCTCGGAGGTTTCCAGGTTCATCGCATTTTGCATCAACAGGATTTTCTCGAAGCCGACACTCATGATGCCGCCTGCACTCAAGATAGACAGGATGACGATCGTCGGGACGATGCCGGGAATCGTAATATGCCAAATTCGGCGAAATTTGCTGGCGCCATCCATATATGCCGCCTCGTACAGGTCCGGCGAGATGCCCGAGATGGCTGCGCTGTAGATGAGTGAAGACCAGCCAACTCCCTGCCATACGCCCGACCAGACATAGAGATGCCAGAATTTAGACGGCTCTGCCAAATAATCGACCGGTTCCTTCCCCAAGGAGACTAGGATGGAGTTAAAGACGCCATTCGTAGGCGAGATGAAAAAAAACAGGATACCGACTGCAACGACGACCGAAATAAAGTGAGGAGCATAAGAAATGCTTTGAGCGAATGAGCGGAATTTGCGATTCCGAATCTCGTTGAACAATAGCGCCAGCAGGATCGGTGCGGGAATGCCGACCAGCAGTCCGTATAAACTGATCCCGATCGTATTTTTCAGAATCGTCCAAAAATAATAGGCGTCAAACAGCCGCTCGAAATGTTCGAACCCGACCCATGGGCTGTTCCAGATGCCAAGCCCGGGCATAAAATCCTTGAAAGCGATTTGTACGCCGTACATCGGCCAATAATGCCAGATCAAAAAGTAAAGCACTGCCGGGGAAATGATGATATACAGCCCGATATTTCGCTTTAGCTGCCTCTTAACATGCGTCCACCGGGTGGGTTTGGGAGCGGGCTGTGGGGATGCCGAGTTTAATCGGGCGTCCATGCTTAATCATGACCTCCTTTATCTAATCGAATGGCGTGTAGCAGAAGTCTGAGCTGTGCGAGATCATCAGCAATATCTGCTTGGTACAGTAATATGACACCTCCCTTCTATTCACTTGTACTAACATTTGTTATGTAATTCATAATTTGTTATAACACATTTTAGTGAGGTTTTAATTTCCAGTCAATATGACATCGAATAATTGCTACTTTAGTTGTATAAACGCGGAATTGTTATGACAAATTTCGACGGTTGCAGCCTTATTAACATCGTCCTGCGTGCCGTAGGTTGTCGAACAATCCCACAAGGGAGGGCCGGTATCATTCCGAAAAAAAGAAACAGCCGCGTGGTTTACGCGGCTGTTTCTATTAAATAAACGAGCGTTTAGAAACGCATGGTCGATATTCATTACCTTGCCTTAAGTCCGCTTATAGATATGCTGCCAGCTTTGCAAGCACATCCGCATGTTCATCCGTCAATTTATTGCCGGATTGTGCCCTGACCTGATTGGTAAAAGCGTTCAGCTTGCCTTGCTTAGCGGAGTCGTTGCCCCGATCCTCCGCCTCTTTGGCGCCTTGCAGCTTCGTAGACAGCGATTGTGCGATTCCCTGATCGCTTCCTGCGAAACGCTCTACCAGCCCGATCAAGCTGTCATAGGTCACGGCTACCTCAAAACGAAAGACGGATTCCGTTTTATTTCCGGCCAGATCGACTGCCGTTACGGATATTTCATGGGAGCCCGGTTCAAAGGAATAGGCAGGACGTTCGAGCAGCGGAAGAGAACAAGGATTGTCAGCTAACCCTGACAGACTGTCGACGGCACTGCACGAAACGTATACGGAGTCGGTTACCGTGTACGTTCGCTCACCGGTGAATTCAACGACTGGAGCCGTCTTGTCGATTTGCACGTTCAGCGTTCCAGGTGCCTCAGATACGCCTGAGAAGTTGGTGGCGGAATAGGTAACCGTCGTGACGCCTTCCTCAGTGATTTGAAGCTGAGCCGTACTCCCTTTTACCGTGGTCTTCTCTATCGGCTGCGCGCCTTCCGCAGCATATGCAATAGAGTACGCGCGGTCGGAAGAGATGGACAAGGACACATCGGTATTCACCCAGCCGTTCTCGTTGGGAGAAGGCGATAGGCTAACCGTCGTGACGGGAGGAACGCTGTCTTTTACGGTTACAAAGAAATCGTCATAATAGGCTGTTGCCACATTGTATCTGGAAGTTACCGCAATCAGTTTCGCATAAGCTGCATTAGCCGGAGCCTTCCCTCTGAGCGTCACTTTCTGCCACTGGGCCAATCGCGATTCATCCAAATGGGTTTCCAGTGTGGAAATCGTGGCGTTATTGCTGTCAAAGAATCGGAACATAAAGCCCGGCTGGCCCGATTCAATATAGAGATTCATGCCTGCCGTATATTCCTCTCCCGGGATGACGGGAATCGCATCACTTTGGACGGCAACGGATGCCGTTCTCAGCGTGTCCGTAATCTTCAGGCTGTGCGTTCCCGTGAAACTGCGTTCCGTGCTGAGATCATAGCGATAACCGTTGCCTGGAGCGAATAATTGACTCCATCCCTTCATTTCCTCTTCGAAACCAGGATTGGTGACGGGAACAGCCGTATGCGGCGGTTCTTCCACGACTTCTCCGTCAACTTCCATCCGATACAGAATCGTATTGGTCTGCATGTCCGTGAAATAGAGATTCCCGTCGGCATGTAAATCGAATCTGGAGGTGTCGGCCAATGTCCGATGCTCCAGCGTTTCAGGGTCGATGACCGTCAATTTGTTGTTGAACAGCACGTAAAGCAGACCATCCTCCGACCAGCGGAGCGGGTGATGCGCCCATTGGCTGAAATTCAAGCTTGGATACACTTTTTTGCTCTTCACGACTTCATACGTATCGGGGTCGATCGCAAAAATATACTCATAGGATGCTCCCCAGATCAAACCGTCCGGACCGGCCGAAAGATCTCCGATGAATATCGGTTTATCCAGTCCCGGAACCCGGAGCGGAAACTCGGTGATTTTTTGTTGCGTCTCTTCATCCCAAACAAAAATCTTCGCTTCCGCTTCCGTCGGCTCGGAGCCCAGTCCGCCCCGAATCGTGGTGGAACCGAACACCTTGCCGTCATGAACCGTCGTACTGAGCACGCTCTGATTCTGGACGACGTTGCGATGAACGTTGATTTCTCCGGTGGCGGTATCATAAACGGTCAACGAGCCGCCCAAAGTGCCGTAACCGGAAATCGTCGAAATGTAGAGCTTGCCTTTGGAACTGGAGATATCAACCAGCCTCTCCTGATCGTTGCCCAGAACGGCCAGTCTCTTCGGATTGTTCATTCCAGGCTCTGTCGATAAATCGAACTCGTACAGTCCGCCTTCCGGGTACACGCCCATATAGACTTTATTGCCTACGGCATGAACGCTATCCGCTTGGCCGATGCTGAACGGCGTTGCGGTGTTATTGGTCAGATCGACGAGCGAGGAACGGGCCTGCGAGCCGGTGGTGATCAATTGAGTGTCCGATACGCTTTTCAACCGGTTGACAACGCCGGGCAGACCCGGGATGACCGGCGGCATCAGGTGCACCTGCTTGGTTTCGATGTTCATGATCGTAACACCGCCGTCATAACGGACGGTCACCAGATTTTTGCCCGGGTATTCCGGATTATTGGGAAATTCCACCCAATCTACTCCCCGAAATCCGCTGTTGTACTCCATGCCGGTCAACTCGACCTCATGCGTGGCAAGATTAAACGTTTTCAACTTCTTGTCGGACATGTAATACAGTTTTCCGTCAAGCGAGTCCGTTGCGTGAAGCCCCGTTACGTTCTCCAGCACAACATCCAGCCAGCTTTCCGTCTGTGTATCGTAGATAAACGCCTCTCCAGGAATGCCGCTTCCGTCCGTATATCGGGCAAACAAATAACGGTTATCAATCGTGCTCAGGTCATACACGGTGTCTTCTTTAACCGGCAGGGAAGCCGCGATATTTGTTTTCTCACCGGTCGCTAAATTCACGCGTACGATCTGCTTATGCGCGGTACCGGCATATATATTGCCGCCCTGGTAAGCGATGGAGCGCACATACTCCTGGTCAAGCGACCCGATGACTCGGCCATAATCTTTGGTTTGCTTCGTAGCCGGATCGTACTGGTACACTTTGCCGCCGGGATAGGTTCCGACATACACGCGGCCCTGTTCATCCGTGGTGATGCTGTTCGGAACCGACTGGCCATCGAACTGTGCAACTTGCACAGGGACATGAGTAACCGGTGAGTAACTCCACAGCCTCGCTCCGCCGCCGTCGGCCGCAAGGAACAAGGTACCGTCCGGTGCCGTGGTATGTGCCCAGGAGCTTTCGGAGGGGCCGATCGGAATGCTGCGAAGCAGTTTATAATCCTCCAGATCGATCACGTTAAGATGCCCCGGCTTTCCTTTACTGGTCGCATAAAGAACGTTGCGGCCTTCTTCCTTCCCTGCCGTACCGTTGAACACGGCAACCGTATAGTTGTTAGGAACGAGAATTTCCTCCGGTGTTCCGTATGTTTTTTGAGCAAGCCTGCTCTCCCCGGAAGCAGCGGCGAGACCGCCGCCCGAACAAACCAATAACAGACACAATGCCAGCATAAATACCTGGTACTTGCCGCTTTTTGCAAATCTCATAAATGACCTCCTTAGATTTCGGTGTTGACTATCCCGTAAGACCGCTCTAATAGCTATGAACGAATCCGGCAGGCATTCAGCCTCTGTTTTTTAGTAAACTGAACCTCCTTTGGTCATGATTAGACGCAACCCGCTCTGGTGGAATATGGAAGACTAGCGGAACCGTCTGGCCGTATATTAGGCAAATACCGGGATGGTGTCAATCCATAACGATCATGCCATATTCCTCTTGTCCCTTTATTCGACAATGTGGATATTTCAAAAGAAGCAGAAGCATCACAGCAGAAAAGTTGTTATTTCTAGCGGTTAACCAAGCTCGATTCTGTCACAAAGTTAAGGCCAAACGACAAAAAAGCCGCATCATAAGCGGCCCCGCATAAACAGCAAGGGACCGTCATACGGATGGTATCTTTCTCAATTTTATCAAGCTCTTTATGAAATTCTACAATTGGGATCATAGCGAAATGGCTGAGAAACCGATGATATCTCAAATCCGGGAATAGAAAAATAAAAGACTGCCCTTCAGCAGTCCTTCCTGTCTTTTCGTATGTTAGTCTGATATATCTGCACCGTCTTCATTCAGGCATCAAATGTAAACCCGGCACATTCATGGATGCCTGCATGACTGGCGGTACTGCCTCGGCGAAACCCCGAACTGCTTGCGAAACTGATCGGCAAAATGATTGTAACTGTTAAACCCTACGTCGTGGGCAGCTTCATTCGCCGTACGGCCCGAATGGCTCATCAATAAAGCGGCATGGCGAACCCTCATCCGGTTCAGATGCTCCAAAATGGTGGATCCCGTTTGCTGTTTGAACAAGTGCGCCAGCCTGGATCCCGAAATTCCGATCTCTCGGGATAAGGCATCAATTTTGACGTCTTCTTTTAACGAACGGGATAACAACCCAAGCGTTTGCTCGACTCTGGGATCTAGCCTCTTGTTTGTCCGCTGTGCAAGCAGAAGCAAAATCTCACGCAGGGCGTTCTCGCACAGAGCTTCCCACAGTTCTAACCGGTCCAGCGAATCTTGCAGCACATTACGAAAGGCCAGCTCGACACGGCCTCGGACACGTTCATCAGGCAAGGTTTCGACCAGAAACTCCTCGTTCGGCAGCATCCCGTTTTCCGGGAGCCCGGGATAATGGATCCAAAGAAAGTTCCAATGCGTCCCCTGCACGGTCCCGTATTCATGGGCGATGTTGGCGCGCAGCAGGCCGAGCTGCCCGGATCCGCAGCGTTTCTCCCCGGCAGGCGTGCGGAAATAGCCCTCACCTTGCAGCGTGTAAACAAGCAGCCAGTCCTGCATTCCGTTAGGACGACGCAGGCGATAAGAATCGTCTTGCTCGAAATGATCGCCGAATATGGTTCCGGTGCTTTCTAAGGATATGGCATGCCTATCAGCCGGCGTTCTCAAGCGGTCTCTCCTCCTCTGTACCCCGAATAGCAGAATTCCGGTAATATTAAGCAGAAATCATACTTCCTCTCAAGTTAAGCAGACCTTATTCTATTGTCAACAGGAAAACCATTAATTTGCGGGAGGAATTGCTATGAGAGAGAAGTTACACGTATTGACGGAAGAACAGCTGCACAAATTCGAAACGGAGGGATATTTGATTGTAAAAGGCCTCTTCCGCGAGGAGGAGCTGTCGGAGATCGAAGCAACGTTTGAGGAGATCAGCCACACGACCGTGCCCGGCCACTTTGAGCCTGTGCTGGACGATGAAACCGTTGAACCGCTCAAACGTTATCCCCGCGTTATGCATCCGCACCGCTTTCATGCAACCGCGAAGAAATACATGCTGCATAAACCGGTCATGCAGGTATTGGCCGATTTGTACGGGGAACCGGCGCTCGCCGCCCAAAGCATGTTCTATTACAAGCCTCCAGGCTCCCGCGGCCAAGCGCTGCATCAAGACAACTTCTACCTGCAGGTGGAACCGGGCAACTGCATCGCGGCATGGACCGCAATCGACGCGGCTAATGAAGAGAACGGCGGTTTGCTCGTCGTTCCGAAAACAAGTGATTATGACCTGGTATGCCCGGAAGAAGCCGATTCGAACGAGTCGTTTACCACTCATTTCGTGAAGCCGCCCAAGGATCGAAAGGTCCTCCCCGCGATCATGGACAAAGGGGACGTCCTGTTCTTTAACGGCAACCTGATCCACGGCTCTTACCGCAACAAATCCAACCGGTTCCGCCGCGCTTTCATCTGCCATTACGCCAACGCGTCGGCTACCAAAATCGGTGCATTTTATCGGCCTTTGTTCCGGGAAGACGGCACGGAGATCAACCTTGACGTCAATCCGAATGGCGGTCCGTGCGGCATCGAATTCGATACGGCTTATCCCCATTGAAATAAAGGCGGCCAGCGTACATCTTAGAGACGCTGGCCGCACTGGTTTCCTCGAATAGGACCTCTTCTCATAGCAGTGCCCTATTTACTGTAGTACAGTCCAAGTACACCGTTGCCATAGGTTTTACTGCTGTTAAGGTTCATAGTGAATCGTTTATTTGCAAGCGCAAACAACCGTTCTCCCTGTGAAACGATTACCGGATGTATAAATAACCACAGATCATCAAATAAATCATGTTGGATAAATAATTGCCACGTTCTTACTCCACTCTCTACCGAGATATTCCCTTCTCTATTTTTGAGGATCTCGATTTCATGAGCCATGGAATTTTCACCATTTACTAGAATTTGCTGAGAGTTTATCCAAGTTAGATCCATTTTCGTGCTGGAAATCACAAATTTGGGGATGGCATTTATGCGCTTGGCTATAGCTCGTTCAAGGTCGTCGTTAGATGAATTCTCTGCATTTTGCCAATGCTGTGCTAATGATGAATACGAATTGCTGCCTATAATAATCGTGTCTATAGTATTATAGTACTCTAAATAATCTTCAAAGATTTCCTCATTTAATGTCATCCATTGATCTTCATTTGATACAATGCCGTCCATCGTAGTCTGCATAGTCAGAATGATTCTACCCATCATTAAGTCCTCCTCGATTCACATATTGAGCATACTCACTGATTTTATCGTACTCGACTATCAATGATTTCTTCTTAATTGCTGATTTCCACATCATTTAAAACAAATAAAACAAAAAATCGCGATAGTCCCGGTTTCTAGCGTGTATATGTTCTTGTCTCTGGCTATCACGGTATCTGCTTCAACCGTCATTTCAAGCACTGGATGGGAGTTGCTCCCTCTATCGGTTATCACCGGAGCTTTTCCGGTGTTTTCGCGAGTCTTTATTTTGTGTTGACAACGTGTTTACATTATGCGTACAATAGATTCACTACGTTAAGGAGGCTTTGCCCATGGATACCAATCTGCACATCCGTCTATCCAAAGACCTCAAGGAGAGCTTTCAAGAGATTGCGAAGGAGAATAACACAGACCCTTCAACTCTTGTTCGCGACTGGATCAGCAATTATGTAGCTGAGCATCGAGGGACAGATGAAGATACAGCTGCCGAGTTATACTTGGCAGGTTACCTATTACAGCAAGCACTTGGAGGAAGAGAACATGTCAGCAAGGAATTCGCCAAACAATTGCAGGAGCATTCCTTGACGAACCAGAAGGAGTTCACTCAATTGATCTTGACTACCTACATGGATCTGGATCTTACGATTCCTTCGTGTTTATCCAAGACTTATAAAGGTTACGCTTATTCTCAAATGTTTTTGTTGGGCTTAATCGGTGATAAGCCTTAGGATTTGCATAAAGCACAATTGCCGTTCTTTTATGAAGTCTGAGTGGCTTCATATATTAGTGCGCAAGAGAAAATCTACCCTTTCCTGCCGGTTCAACATAAAAAACCGTCTACAAGTAGACGGATCGCACAGCCAAGCTATTTCCATTCCAATCACGATTACAGTGGATTATCGAACAACCCACTTTGTCCTCCAATCGTTCAGGCGGATTTCGAGGACTTTTTTGTTTTTTTGGACCGCAATTTACGGAGTCCGTGCATCCCGAACAACACCAATGGAAATATAAATCCGACGGTGATCGTATACGGAATCCAAGTCTTTGCGTCCCATTCCAACTTGTAAGGAACATTGGGATATATAAAGACGGAAACCGCGGCAAGTATCCAGCCTAGCGGCACGACCAGCGGCTGATAATTTTTGATATTAAATATCTGGCTGATGCCGATTGCAATGGCGTAAAAGTACAAGGAGATTCGGAAAAACAAAGTGATAAACCACATCACCGCCATGACCGCTTCAATGCGCTGAAGAAAATTACCGATATTGATTTTCTTGGCCAGCATATAACTTGGATACATATTTCGTGCCGCAATGTCCGGACCCAAGACCAAAATTGCTAATCCAATAATCGTAAAAAGCACCCCCGCTCCCAATAGGCTTCCAATATAAACGGCCTTGCTTGTCTCCGCCGGGCGGTTGACGGCTCCCGGGTAGATGATCATCAACACGATGTTTGGCAGAAACGCAGTACTAGCGAAAGAGATCGCAGCCGGGAAAATAGGGTTGGCTCCCGATTCGAAAATGGGAAGTGCATTCTCCCATTTAATTTCTGACAACAATAAAATGCTCATGGACAGAAACAGAAAAAGAAACCATGGAAATAGCATCTCCGCTGATCTGGCCAGCACTTCGAGCCCTAAACGTACCCCCAAGACAACAAGTGCTCCGTAGAGGAAAATAATCGCCTGAACCGGGGTTTCGGGCAGCATTTGGATGGTCATGAAGTCACTAATTTCGTGCAACACTGATGCTGGACCACTTAGAAATAATGTTAGTAATAACAGAAAGTTTACCGTTTTGCCGATCCATTTTCCCAATAGTTTCTCAGTCAATTGCATTAAATTCGATTCCGGGTATTTTTGGGACAATTGCAGCTGCACCGCTAAGAAGATGAAGCCCAGCCCGATCCCAACCAAGGCGGCAATCCAGGCGTCTTGCCTGGCAATGTTAGCCGTACCCGAAGGAACGATAAGAATTGCGCTTCCGATTGTATACATGGCGGTTAAAATGCTAACTTGGCGCAATGAAATTTTTACTACAGGCATCTTCCCCGCTCCCTTTCTCATTGGATCAAACCGATGGCTGTAAGCCAATCACTGAGCGGCTTGAAGGCAATCGTAATCATGACCAAGGGAGTTGGTATATCTCTCAAGATCGTTTGAGCCACACTGATTCCTATGGCAATGATCATGAATGCCGCGAATCCCCAGACTTCCCTGTATTCTTTTTCCCGCAGCATCCTAGGCAGCTCAAGCCAGGTTATAATTGCGGCTGAAACTGCAATTAATGCGATATTCAGCATGAATTTGCCTCATTCCTTAATATCATTTAGAAATGAATTATTGGTTGTGCCGGTTCGCCGGATTTTGTAATCCACGTTGACATGGGTCTTTAGGTTCGGGAAATATCGGTCATTCCACGCATCCTGCATCTCTTTCCATTGTTTAGGATGAGAACGGTGAAACGTTTCTCCGAAACCGAATATGTCCACTTTAAGCTCCGTTTGTACTTTATCGATCACCGACTCCAAAAATCGAGTTAACCTTTCCTCCATTTCCTCTTCAAGTTCCCTCACCGTTTCAGGCTGCGATAAATCCAACCCGCTGCACTCCACGGAGCCGATATTTCCTTCGATATTTAACTTGATGCTCATCTCGGGACGGGATTGCACGATTCTTCCCTTAAGCTTCGCATCGGTCCTAAGCGTCTCCACTACGACCTTGCCGTCGTTATGGCAGGGTATGAAACCTACAGAGCTTTTAACGTCCCCCATTATAAATCGATATCCTCTGCTATCTTTCTCATTTAACCAGCCAATCAGCTTGTCATTTTTAAAAACAGCAAACCCCGAATATTTCAATTGGCTTGGCGTTTGGATATTTTCTACGTTTTTCTTTGTTTTTCCAATTTCCCGGTTCCCTGTAATCACAAGTCCGGTTAGCACGGGATGTTTTCCAATGCTGGTAATGTCGTTGATCAATTCATCCAGCGTTACGGCCATGCTCGGTGACCATACCTTCTCGGAGATTTGCAGGGAATCGTATAGTTTATTTGCAGGAATCGTTTCCATGGGGGTCATGATTTTCAAGGTTTCCTCGACCGTTGCCCCTTTGGTAATTGCCAGGTAGAAATCAGGTCTGAATTCGTGATCCCTGGATAACAGATCCAGAACTTTGGCTATCCCTTCCCTTGCCATCGCCTCATCCATCAGAAACATCCGCAAATGAGAAAAATATATTTTTCGCGGGCTAATCTGGGTCATTCTCCGCGCCGCTTCAAATATGGTGTCGCCTTCGGCTGTATACAGCGTAGCTGGCGCTTGGGGACCGCCGCTTCGTTTGGCGGTAACCTGCCCAGGGATAGCGACCTGGATCGACAGTCGGTAGCGGCCGTCCACCCAATCTACCCCTGCGGCCACCGCTATGGCCAGCTCGTTTAACTCCCTGCGATTCCAGCATCCGCTAAGAAGAAGCATGATTACGATATGCAGGAGCAGCAGCGCCAATATCCGTTTCATTCCATTTCACTCGCTTTCCCACTGATCTGCATTCAACTATTCCCGCGACTTCTGGGGAGGTTTGTCTTTCCTGCGCTTCTCGTTGTCCTGATTGATCAGTCGGGGGCGGTTTATCAGCATCCAGTGTGGCAGCCGCAAAATGGAATCTTTTTGCCCCTCCGGAATTAATGGGGCAAAAGGCGACATATACGGAATTCCGAACGAACGAAGGCTGCACAAATGGAGTATGATCGCGATGACCCCAACTAAAATGCCGAACAGTCCGAAGGACCCGGCAAGCGCCATTAACGGAAACCGGAGCATCCGAAAAGCAATAGACATGTTAAAAGATGGAACAACAAAGCTGGATATAGCGGTAATAGCCACCACAATAACCATGGCTGGAGAGATGATCCCTGCTTCAACGGCGGCTTGTCCAATGACCAGCGTTCCTACGATGGAAATAGCGGATCCGATGTTTTTAGGCAGCCGAACGCCTGCCTCCCTCAGAATTTCGAAGGTTACCTCCATGAGGACCGCCTCAACGAAGGCGGGAAATGGGATTTGCTCGCGCTGTCCAGCTAGCCCGAATAGGAGCCGTGTCGGCAGCATTTCGTGGTGAAAGGTGGTTATCGCCACATAAAGTGATGGCCCAAGCAACGAAATGAATATGCTCAGATAGCGCAGTATCCGCAGAAACGAGCTGATATCCGCGCGCTGGTAGTAATCCTCTGCAGCATGCAAGAACGAAACAAATAAGGCAGGAACGATCAGAACGAATGGAGTGCCGTCCACGATAATCGCGATTTTGCCTTCCAGCAGCTCGGCTGCGACCACGTCGGGTCGCTCGGTATTATAAATCGTGGGAAAAGGAGTCAGGGTCTTATCCTGCACAAGCTCCTCGATATAACCGCTCTCCAAGATGCTGTCAACATCGATTCGTTCCAACCGAGTGCGCACTTCGCCGACAATTTTCTCGTTGGCGATGCCATCGATGTACATCATAACGACATCCGTTTGCGTAATGCGTCCGATCTGCTTCGTTTCCATCCATAGATGAGGATCCTTGATCTTTCGGCGAATCAAAGCCGTATTCGTTCGAACTGCCTCCGTAAAGGATTCGCGCGGGCCGCGCACGACATTTTCAGCCGATGTTTCCATGACTCCGCGGTCCTTCCATCCCCGGGCGCCGGCCGCGATGCCTCGATCCAAGCCATCAACCAGCACGATCGCGTCTCCCGACAATAAAGAATGGAACAGCGTTTTATAGTCAGATATGGACTGTATCTCTTTGCTTATGAAAGAGATTTCTTCTAGTACCTTTTGAGCTTCCAATGGTTTCCCATACTCCGTATTTTCTCTAGCCCTGGATTTCGCAATGTCGGCTACAGCGGACATGATGGATTCCGAAATGATCTTTTGATCGGCCAGGCCGTCCGTGTATACAACAGCCATATAGTGTTTTTCGCCTTCGTCAAGCGGGATTTCCCTGATGACGATATCGGTGCTGTTACCGAGAGTCCTTCGGATATGGTTCAGGTTGCTATCGAGTTCCGGGCTTAAAGCATTAGAATCTTTCTTCGTTGCAGCAGCCGATGGGGTATCTTTGGTGTTGTTTTTGTTGGAAC
Organism: Bacillus sp. FSL K6-6540; assembly: GCF_038007545.1. Taxonomy (NCBI): domain Bacteria; kingdom Bacillati; phylum Bacillota; class Bacilli; order Caryophanales; family Bacillaceae; genus Bacillus; species Bacillus sp. FSL K6-6540. Next base: position 3,120,178 of record NZ_JBBOXH010000001.1, on the reverse strand, counting down.
GGCCGGTTCTTCTTCGATACCGCATAAGAACATTCTTCCTCTCACAGATGCTATTCCCCCATTATTGCCGAAGAAAACAGGCTGTAAACTTTTGCGAAAATGTTGTCCGAACAAACAAAAGGATGACATCCACGGAGTCGATTGACCCCCGGCGTCACCCTTTGCTTCACCAGCCGAACGATTATTTCATCATGCGCTTCAGCTCTTTATACAGCTTACGGTTTAAGTATCGAATCAGTTTAGTCAGCCCATACACAATGGCGATAATCAAGATGGTAATGACGGTCATGAAAATAACGGCACGAATGGATAACGTTCCTCTGAACCATCCCATCATCAGGAGTAAGAGATACGTCACAATGACAACCCAAGTGCTGATTGTGAATAAACGTTTCATTACCATCACTCCCCTTCATGTTGCCGTATGGACCGCGGGACGATGGGACTGAGTTATAAATGCGAGACGGTTCCCCGATCCGATCAAGCGTCCCTAAATTATACCAGATCAAGCAGCTCATAAGATGCTCGGCGAATGATAAAAAAAGAAGATAACCCTGCAAATTCAGGATTATCCTCTCAGCTTCATGATGCCTTGCTATGGTTAAGGTGAGAAATTCTTGTTCTCCATCACGATAACGGACTCCGAGCCGGACCTCGATGCCGCCGTTTGTTTAGTATATAAGACCAGCTCGCGGATCGTGCTGCAGCACTGCTTGGCCCCTGCCACCAATAACGGACTGCCGACGAAACTCAGTTTTAGCCTCTTGGACAAAAATCCCCCGATCGACATGATGATGGGCACGGTAGGCGATGTGTTGGAGAATACGATCGGCTCGTCATTCTGGTATTTGTCTTGAAGAATCAAGCACACATTTTCCAACGCGGGAACTACGACTTTGGATGAACCCCGTCCAATGGTGTACACGGGGTTCCCGTTCTCGTCCAGACCGTGAAAGATAAGTTTACCCATATCGGACGTATTCAGTTTATCGAAATAGTCTACCGCCAGAATCTCCTCTTTCGTAAGCTGGCGATTGGTCGGCAATTTATTCAAATGATAAGCTGCAGCCAGAGATGTTGTATGGGTTCCGCCATAATCATTATAAATAAATATCATGTCCATGACCCCATCCTTCCGATTTAATGAGCTTATTATTACCCATTATGTAAATCTCATTCGCCCGCGATTCATGGATTGCTAGACTTGATACTTTCGCAACTAAAAGAAGCCCTGTTGATCAGGGCTTCTTCGGGATGAACCCGATTTAAGATGGACTTAGTCCAGATAAACGGCCTTGCCGATTTTTGCGGATTCGTATAGAGCTTCCAAGATTCGAGATACAACATAAGCTTGTTCTGGGGTTACGACAGGATCCTTATCCTGGTCGATAGCCTCGATCCATCTTCTCATCTCAACATCCGGAGCTTGCTCCTTCTTGCCGTCGTAGAACGCAACCCCGCCGGAGTTCAATTCGATTTCGTTTGTATACAGGCGGCTGAATTTCTCGCCGTTGATGCGAAGACCGTTCTTCATATCGGCTCCGCCTTCCGAACCGCTCAGCGAGCATTTGGCTTCATCGACTTCAAGCGTATTGAGCGCCCAGCTGGATTCCAGCATAATGGTTGCGCCGTTCTCCATCACAATCATGCCGAAGGCGGAATCTTCCACCGTGAATTTTTCGGGATCCCAAGGTCCCCAAGCATTGGCCGCATTCTCCTTGCGGGACAGTTCATGGTATGTGGTGCCGAGTACAATCTTCGGCTTGTAATTATCCATCATCCAGAGCGTCAGATCGAGCGCGTGCGTGCCGATGTCGATAAGCGGCCCGCCGCCTTGTTTTTCCTCATCCAAAAATACGCCCCAAGTCGGCACGGCTCTTCTCCGTACGGCATGCGCTTTGGCAAAATAAATATTTCCGAGTTCGCCGGCTTCGCATACCTGTTTCAGGTAAAGACTGTCTTCACGGAATCGGTTATTGTATCCGATCGTCAATTTCTTGCCTGTGCGCTTCGCGGTTTCCATCATAAGCTTGGCATCGGCGGCCGTTTTGGCCATCGGCTTCTCGCACATCACATGTTTTCCCGCTTCTAGCGAAGCAATGGAAATCTCGGCATGAGAATCATTAGGGGTCAAGACATGGATAATATCGATGCTTTGATCCTGCAGCAGCTCTTTATAATCGCCATACACTTTTGCTTCCTCAATACCGTACTTGCTAGCCGCTGCTTCTGCCCGATCAATTACGATATCGCAGAATGCCACGAGCTCCACGTTGTTTAATCTGCTTAAGCTCGGAAGATGCTTCCCGTTTGCGATTCCGCCGCAGCCGATAATTCCAATACGATACACTTTAGACATGGATCATCACCATCACTTTTCATTGTTTTTTTAAAATTCATAATTTCTGCTTATTCGAAACGCCTTATAAAACAAGCAGATCGTTGTATGTAATTCTGTCACAACACCTCTACGAATCTCTGAAAGGCACATCACCCTCAACAAAGAGCGGCCTCCAGTCGGCATGTGGATAACCTTCATCCATCCGAAGGGTTGGTGTACGCACCACGTTTAGGGAAGTGGTCCTATGACTGCTCTATCCCTATGGCGTCTTAGAAAAAAAGTAACAATGAGGGAAATCACTCCTTCCGGCAGCCCGTCATTTGTTTTCCGAACATCCACATATAAGGTATCACATCTTGCACATTTTTTTAGTCCAACTATGCGACAAATCATATATAAAATTACGACATCATCGCCATGTCTTCAAACAAGGGCTGCCCGTTCCGAAGCACCATGGTTTACATAATATTCGTTATGAAAATATTATAAATTTTACCAGCATGCATGAACCTCCATGCTCCAAATCATATCCCCATCATTTAAATGCTGACCCCTTACAAAGCCGGAGCTGAACCCCCGTCAATATTGATGGAAGTTCCTGTAACATAGGAAGCAGCATCGGAAGCCAAAAATACGATGACTTTTGCCGCTTCCTCCGTATCGCCGATACGCCCGAGCGGGATGTTATGGCGCGGATCCCGGGCGTACTGGTCCCAGGTGAGTTCAGGTGATTCACGTTTCCAACGCGCCTCAAGCTGTGCACTCCGTATCGTTCCGATACATACGGTGTTTACCCGGATATGGTCTTTCGCCAAATCGTGACTCATCGCTTTGGTCATGGCTTGTCCCGCTGCGCGGCTGACGCTGCTTGGCATGGATGAAGCCGGCGGCGTTTTGGCCCAGGATGTCGTCACATTAATAATCGCGCCGCCGCCGGAATTCCGCAGATGAGGGACGGCCGCACGCGAAAAACGAATCGCGCCGAACAGCTTGAGATCCAGATCGGATGCCCATGATTCGTCGTCGATCTGCTCAAACGGCTTCGCTGCGGCGGTTCCGGCATTGTTCACCAGGATATCGAGCCGTCCGTAGCTTCTGAGCGTTTCGGTTACGGCTCGCATACAATCCTCAGGTTTCGTAACATCCGCTGCGATGGTTAACGCTTCGGATTTCGATAGATGCCTGATATGATCCGCGGCAGCCCTTAACTGCTCCTCATCTCGTGCACATATGGCAACTTTAGCCCCTTCCAACGCAAACGTAACGGCGGTTTCAAGGCCAATCCCCCTGCTCCCCCCGGTAATCAACGCAACCTTTCCATGGAGTCCCAAATCCATGATCCATCAGCTCCTTTAACTGGATTGCTTGAATCTTTGCCTCTAAGTACAGCTTCAACATCAACCAGGAGTTTTCCTCTTTATTTCATCTATTACGCTGCTGATCTGCATGGCCTTTACGAATGAGCGACATGGGAAGCCAATAAAAAAAGCCGCGATAAACTCGCGGCTAACTTCACTTCTATTTGTCTCCAAAATCATGATTGGATTCCCTTCTTGCAAAATCCACAAACTGAAATTTATCCAATCGATGTCTGGATTCCGTGTACTGGAAAAGCGTGGTATCTTCCAAGTGGACGTAACCTCGGACGACGACGACATGGGTATCGCTTCCAAGATCCATATAGGACTGGTCCATCGTCGTAGCTCGTTCCACGGAGATGATTTTTTTCGAGTAACTGATCTTTAGATGGAGCTCCTGCTCCAAGTATTGATAGATGGAATCGCCCGTAATTTCTCTCGTTAAACCCGTCACGATGTCGGCAAGCAAATAATCCACATCGAGGATGATGCGCTCCCCTTCAATTTCCCTGGATCGGATCACCTTCCACACGAGCCGGTCCGGGCGGGTGTGCAGCTCCTTGGCGATGGCTTCCCCGGCCGGAACGCACTCCGTTTCATGCACAATCGTACGGCTTTTCCGGCCAATCCGCTCCGCCATTTCCTTATAACTGACAAGCCCCGTAACCGGGAAATTCATTCTTCCTGTATCCAGCACAAACGAACCTTTGCCTTTCACCTTATGAATATAGCCGTTTTGGGCGAGTAAATTCAATCCCTTGCGGACCGTTTCCCTTGTAATTTGATAGGTTGCCGCAAGCTCGTTCTCCGAGGGCAGCTTGCTGCCGGGCTGCAAAGCGCCGGTTTCGATTTGGTCGGCATAGTCTTTATACAGCGTCCAATAAATGTTGTTCGTCATCCTTTATCACCATCAGCTATTGTACCATTTTCCAGCAGCCAACACATGTTAAATAGGAACCTATCAGCTTCCATTACCGAGTGTCACCTGAAGCACTCGCGTTTCGCCAGGAAGCGCCTCGCCTTCAAACTCCGTCACGTTCTGAATGTGGTCTTGCCCATCCGGAATAATGACCGGCGTAATGACCGGCAATCCGGCTTGCTGAATGCGATCGATATCGAATTCAAGCAGCAGCTGCCCTTTCCTTATCTCCGCACCCGTTTCGACATGTGCCGTGAATCCTTCGCCTTTTAACGAAACGGTGTTGATTCCGACGTGAATCAGGATCTGGATTCCGTTCGCATCCGTCAAAATAATCGCATGTTTGCTCTTCTTGATGAGATGGGCGACTTGGCCGTCAAATGGAGCATACACTTTGCCTTCGGACGGGATGATGGCAATCCCCTGGCCCATTTGTTTATCGGCGAAGGCAGGATCCGGTACCTCTGACAGGGGAACCACTTTCCCTTTGATCGGTGCCTTGACCTCTACAGCGCCTTGTTGCTCCGCTTCCACGGTTGAAGGGTTTGCCGTTTCCGTCGACGCGAACGACCCGGATTGAAGACTGCCGTTCGATTCCGTATTCACAGCTTGCGCTCTTCCATCTATGCCGGCAGCATTCCCATCCGCTGCAGTTGCATGTCTAGACTGCTTGGACAACTGGTAGCGCCCGAACAGCAATGTCCCCGCGAACGGAACGACCAGTACAATCGCCATACCAATGAAGAAGACACCCCACTGGTTAGGGAAGATGGACAGGAATCCCGGAATTCCGCCCACGCCGATCGATGAAGCCAGAACGTTGTTCACGGCCAGCAGCACGCCGGCAATCCCGGATCCGATCATACCGAAAATAAAAGGATATTTATGGCGAACGTTGACCCCGAAGATGGCGGGCTCCGTAACCCCCAAGAAGGCCGAGATGGAAGATGTAACGGCAAGTCCTTTCGCCTTCTGCTCCTTCATGATAAACATCATGGCCAGCGCTGCGGCACCTTGAGCAATATTAGACAGCGCCAGCATCGGCCACAGGAACGTTCCGCCTTCGCTGCCGATGAGCTGAATGTCCACCGCAAGGAAGGTATGATGCATCCCCGTAATAACAAGGAGTGCATACAGTCCGCCATAGATCAGACCGCCCAGAGCGGCAAAGGAATCAAAAATGCTGACGAGGCCTGAAGTAAGAACGTTGCCGATGGCAAATGTGATCGGCCCCACCAGAACAAACGCGAGGAACCCGGTCACCAACAGGGCAACGGGTGCCACGACAAGCAGCTTGATGGAATCGTGGACGCGTTTGTTCAGAAACTTCTCGATTTTGGCCAAAATATAAGCCGAGACAAGAACCGGCAGCACCTGGCCTTGATAACCGATTTTCTCCACTTCAAAGCCGAACAGGTTCCAAACCGGAACCGTGCCTTCAAGTTTGGCATCCGCATACTGGTAGGCGCTAAGCAGATCCGGGTTTACCAGGATCAGGCCCAGCACGATTCCAAGGAGCGGATTGCCACCGAACTGACGTACCGCCGACCAGCCGATCAGGACAGGCAGGAAAGTAAAGGCGGTGCTTGCAATCAGATTGATGATCGAGGCTACGTCCGCCCACTCGGGATGGACCTGAATCAACGATTGTCCTTCATAGAATATGCCCGGCCCCGTAAGCAGATTGTTAATCCCTAACAATAAACCTGCCATGACGATCGCCGGCAGAATCGGGATGAAAATATCCGCAAGCGTTTTAATGGCACGCTGAAGCGGATTTTGCTTCTTGCTCGCAATGTTCTTCACTTCATCCTTCGATACTCTCGCACCGCCGGTGATATCCATCATTTCGTTGTAAACCTGGTCTACAAGACCCGGTCCGATTACGACCTGAAATTGACCCTGGGAAGAGAACTGCCCTTTCACCAGGTCGTTCTCATCAAGTGCCCGGGAATCCACCTTGCTGTCGTCCACCAGGGCAAATCTTAATCGGGTTACGCAATGCGTAGCGGCTTCGATATTGTCTTTTCCGCCGACTGCCTCGACAATGCGCTCCACGTTTTTGCGATCAATGGCCATAGCTCTACGCTCCTGACATTTATGAATTTAGTTATTGTGAATAAGCCACATATAGGAAGCATACGGTCGAAGTGCAACTGTTGGCATGAGCTTGGGTTCTTCCGTTGTGTTGCCAATTAACAGCTGAACTGATCGACTTTCGGTCAGATTGTCTTTCATTTTCTCGGGCAGCTCGAACGATACGTCGCGGTCGCTGAAATTGGAAATGACAACAAGCGTCTGCTCCTTGTTCGTTCTGGCATACGCATATATTTCGGGATGGCCTTCATCCAGACGAACATATTCACCGTCCGTCATTACCGGAAGGTTCTTACGCATTTCAATCAGTTTCCGGTAATGATGATAGATCGATTGCGGATTATCCACTTCGGATTGCGCATTGATCAGCGGATACCGCTCATCGAGCTTGATCCAAGGCGTCCCCGTCGTAAATCCCGCTTGATCGCCGTCATGCCAAGGCATGGGTAATCTGGAGTTGTCGCGCGAGCGCACCCTGACGATATGGGCAGCCTCCTCCGGCGTTCTTCCTTGCTCTTGGAGGATGGTATACATGTTTAGAGATTCAACATCCCTGAACTCGGATATGTCATTCCACTTCGGATCGGGCATGCCGATCTCTTCGCCCTGATACACATATGGCGTGCCCTGCAATCCGTGAAGCGTCGTAGCCAGCATTTTTGCGCTTTCCGAGCGGTATTCGCCATCATTGGTGAACCGGGTCAGCGCCCGCGGCTGATCATGGTTATTCCAGAAGAGGGCATTCCAGCCTCCGCCCTTCTGCATGCCGATCTGCCAATCGGAAAGCACCCGCTTCAATTCTTCGAAATCGTAAGGCTTGAGCTCCCACTTTTGCCCGTTGGGGTAGTCCACCTTCAAGTGGTGGAAGTTGAACGTCATGGAGAATTCGTTCTCCTTCGGGTTCGAGTAACGAATGCAATGCTCCAAGGTTGTGGAGGACATTTCTCCTACCGTGACGAGATTGTAAGGCTTGAACACTTTTTCGTTCAATTCCTTAATGTATTCATGCACGCGGGGGCCATCCGTATAAAACCTGCGCCCGTCGCCAGGCGCCACGGAACCGTCATCATCGGGATAAGCGGGATCCTTCGAAATAAGATTGATGACATCCATCCGGAATCCGCTGACGCCCTTGTCCGCCCAGAACGTGAGAATGTCCACAACCTCCGCCCGGACCTTCTCGTTCTCCCAATTCAGATCGGCCTGCGTTTTGTCAAACAATGTCAAGTAATATTGCCCTGTCCCCTCGTCATACTGCCACGCCGGGCCTCCAAACTTGGATTGCCAGTTATTCGGCGGGCCGCCGTCTTCCGCGGGATCCCGCCAGATGTAATAGTCGCGATACGGGTTATCGCGTGAGGAAATGGCTTCTTTAAACCATCGATGCTCGGTTGAAGAATGATTCACGACGATGTCGATCATCAAATGCATGTCTCTCTTTTTTAATTCGGCAACAAGTTCATCGAAATCGTCCATCGTCCCGTATGCAGGATCGATGCTGCAATAATCCGCGACGTCGTAACCGTTATCATTTTGCGGAGAAACATACACCGGCTGGAGCCACACAATGTCGATGCCAAGTCCCTTTATATAATCAAGCTTTTCCATGAGCCCGCGTATATCGCCGGTACCCCGGCCGGTTGTATCGTTGAAGCTCTTCGGGTATACCTGATAAACCGTCGAAGTTCTCCACCAATCTTGAGATTGGGTTCCTGGGTTCTGCATGTAACTGGGTCCTCCTCGTCATCTTGTATATACAGGTTGCATATAGGAAAATCATATACATGTATATACAGGTTGTCAACCGTTTAACAATTAATACCCACTTCCCGGACGTTTCGACTACAAAAATAATAATTTAATTGGAATTTTCTTCTGAGTTAACTTAAAAAAGACTCCTTGAAGGAGTCTTTTTTTAACATAGTATAATGTATGGATACCATCGAAAAGGTCTCCATTATGCCGATCAAGCTCCGGGCTCCCCTGCGTGATCCGTGACCAGTCGATAGGTTAAGCCCTGTTCTGTTTCAAATGAAACTACGCCTTTGGCGGAGACCGGTACGGGAATGCTGGTATCGCCTTGGTAAACCGCAATCCCATTTCCATTGCCTATGCTTACGCTGCATACATTCCCTAAACGTGACATGATCTCTGCCTCCGTCAGTCTTCCATTCTTCCAGCGAATACCGACTTCAAAGCCGCCTCGTGCCCGCAATCCACGTACCTCGCCTTCCTGCCATGCATCCGGCAGAGCCGGCAGCAGCATGAGTAAGGAGCGATGCGACTGCAGCAGCATTTCCGCAATTCCCGCTGTAGCTGCGAAGTTGCCGTCGATCTGAAAAGGAGGATGCGCTCCTAATAAACTCGCATACACACCTCCGTGGTCGTAACGCTCCGAGTCCCCGTCCCGCACCAATCTCAGCATATTGGTTAACAGCCGGAGCGCACGGTTGCCGTCACCGAAACGGCTCCATAGCGCCACCCGCCAGCCCAGGCTCCAGCCCGTGCTTTCCTCCCCGCGACGCTCCAAAGAGGTTTGGGCAGCTGCAAACAGATCCGGGCTTTCTTCCGCAGATAGCTGCCGTCCAGGATAAACCCCGACCAGGTGGGACGTGTGCCGATGAAATACGTCCTCATCCTCGGAGTCATGGGACCATTCCTGCAGCTGGCCGTATCGGCCGACCTTCAGAGGCAGCAAACGTTCGCGTTTGCTGCTCCATTCCTCCCGGAATTCCTCATCCACGCCGAGAATGCCGGCGGCTTCCATGCAATTGGTGAACAACTCCCATATGAGGGAAATATCCATGGTCGCCCCTTCGCTGATGGCCGCCATCCCTTCAGACGTGCGGAATTTATGCTCAGGCGAGGTCGACGGCGAGGTCACGAGATGGCCTGCGTCGTTTTCTATAAGCCAGTCCAAAGCAAATAAAGAAGCTTCCTTCATCAGGGGATAAGCGAACGATCGTAAATAAGCTTCATCGCCGCTGTATGCGTAATGCTCCCATAAGTGCTGGGTTAACCAGATTCCTCCCATTTGCCAAAGCGCCCAGGAAGGATCGCCGTCCCCGTAATTGCCGACCGGTGCGGTATGGGCCCAGATATCCGTATTGTGATGAACGGTCCAGCCCCGGGTGCCATAATGGACGGCGGCGGTTTCCGCACCGTTTACCGACAGGCTTCTGATCAGCTCCAGCAGAGGCTGATGGCATTCCGCCAAATTGCATACCTCCGCGGGCCAATAGTTCATTTGCGCATTGATGTTTAAGGTCCAATTGCTGCTCCACGGCGGCCGGGTTGAGGCATTCCATATCCCCTGAAGATTGGCGGCTTGCGTTCCGGGCCTGGAGCTTGAAATCAGGAGATAGCGGCCATAGTGGAACAGCAGCTCGACCATGCCTGGATCCCGGGCACCGAATCGCTCGATTCTCTCCTCCGTGTCCATATCTCCGGCTGCCAGCGTCTCGCCTAATCGAAGGCTGACGCGGTCAAACAGGCTGCGATAATCGTTGATGTGCCGATCGCGCAGCTCTGTCCAAGACTGGCTGCATGCGGCTTTCATGGTCCCCGCAGCTATAGCCGCGGCGGCAGCCGCCGGATGATCTCCGCCATCGCGGTGACCGGGAATTTGGTCAAATCCGTTGAAGCTGGTGGCCGCGGTGAAGTAAATGACCGCTTCGCTCGCATCCAGTACATGAATGCCAGCTGAATCCACGGTAACGCGGCCATCCGTTTCGGCCACCGCCAGCCGACCGTTGAAGGCCATGGCAGAGGTATGTTCAGGATCGCCGTAACGGATTGGACGATCAGAAGAAACGTAGCTGGGCTCGACGCGTTCCGGCGCAAATCCCGACATGGCGTACATATCTTCTTCGGTCTTTACGGTATAACGCAGCGGGCTTTCCAGATAGGCATGAAAGTTCAGGGCGCAAGCAGCGCTCGAGGTTAACCGCAAGGCAATCATCTGGTCCGGGCTGGACGCGAAGCATTCCCTTGTGTAGGTCACCTCGCCGATGCGGTATTCCGTTCGTTGAACGGCATTGGCGATATCCAGCGTTCTACGGTAAGAATGAAACACGCCTCCATGATCAAACCTGAGGCATAAGTCTCCTAACGGCAGGTAAGATTCCGTATAGGGCCCCATCATCTTGCGCCCTAGCTGATCAGCCTCCATATAACGTCCCTGGCTTGCCAGCTCCCGGATCTCTGGCAGCGCTTCCAAGGCAGACGGGTTGTTCCAATCCCTGGGATAACCGGACCAGAGCGTGTCCTCGTTCAAGCTGATCGTTTCACGCTCCACGCCGCCGTAGACCATGCCTCCAAGACGTCCGTTGCCGATCGGCAGCGCCTCGGTCCAGACCGTCGCCGGTTTCACATACTGTAATTTCATGTTTGCTCCCACTCGCCTTGCCTCCTTTATTTCAATTCGTCATGCTCCAAGTCATTACAGGAAATATCCGTTCCCGTGCAGGCTTCCAAAAGGACGCGTTCGTCCGTACGGGTATTCCCTGCAAGGCCGTGTTTTTCCTGCATCCGAATCACGTTATTTTGGAATATCAGTCCCTCCGTGCTTCTAGCCATTAACCAAGCTTCCCCGGTCGTTTCAAAGCGGTTGCACGTGATCCGAATGTTTCGGTGAACGGCTGCATGATAATGTTTATTCTCCGGCGCAATCCGTATGACGGCATGTCCGGGACCGCCGCAATTCACAAACCGGTTATCCACGATGCTCATATCCGTTACGGCGCCCGATTCGTACCAGGAAGATGCATCCGCTGCGACCAGTATCGCGCTCATCTGCATGTTCAAGAAGGTGTTATCCCGAATCACGATCGGCCGCGGCGTCGTCGCCAGAATTCCGCGCGTGGGAATCCGGGCGAATGTATTGCCGATAATTTCGACTTCTGGCGTCCAAGTCATATTTTCAAGGACGTCCCGTTCTCCGATGTCAGCGGGTACTGCGTTTTCCAACGTGAGCAGCCATTCGCGCGGCGACTTCATGGCGACAGCGGCGACTCGTCCGAAAGCGTAGGGGTTCAGCGTATCCGCGTTTACGAACGCAACCTCATCTTCCGGCAGAAAAGCAGAAAATCCGTAAGTCTGCGGATGCATAAACCTGACAAGCAATTGATTGGAGGCTGGTCTACCAACGATCCGAAGATAGGTGCCGTGGACATTGATCCCATCATCATGCGCCCCTGCAAACCGACTATTCCGAATCGAGACCTTCCCCCTGCAGCCCGACAAGTGGATGAAATCCGCAAATCCCGCCACCGTGCGGCCGGTCTCCGGACGCGGCGTCAGATCCAAGCGCTCAAAGGTCAGATTGTTGCTGAACTGTCCAACCACACCCAGTCCATGCATGAAATGCAGGCCTATGTCGCTTAGCGTCACCCCGGAGCTTCCGGTGATCAACATGCCAACCTGGTCCCGAATGCCGTCGCGCATTTGCACGATAGTACCGGGAGCCATGTGCGGAGGGGCCTGATTTCCAAAATGAAACCGAAGCCGACGCGGCGACAGCTCCTCGGTAAACACCACCCGCTCCAGCCAATTATTCACGCGCCAGGCAGCACCCAAATCCGCACTGCATAACTGCATCGGACCATCACTAAAACGCCAGCCTTCGCCAACCCATACGAATTTGCCGCCTGCGCAATCATAGCGTGAATCCGGGTGAACGGTTACGTCAAGGTAAGCATCACCGCACCTATCCACCGTCATTTCGGTTACGGTCGGTGCGGCGTAATCCCAGTGCAGATTGCGAATTTCAATATCCGTGCAGCCATCGAGCACAAGCATCGTCTGCTTTCCGTGGAAAACAAACAAAGCGCCGTTCCCCTCGAGCGTCACATGGTGCAGATCCTTAAGCCAAATCCCGATCGTTTTGGTCACATCCGGATTCTCTTCCTCGCTGGTTGTATTCGAGATATAATACGCTTCCCGATCGGCCGATTGAGTATAAAAATGATAGCACCCCGGCGGTATGTCCAGAATGACCGAGCCTTCCATTGCCCTGGCGGCTTCAATCGCGCGTTTCATGGCAGGTTGCGCATCCGGGTTATTCGGGTCCTCGTAATCCCTGAGCGAAAGGACGATCGGAGTTGTAGTGTTTTGATTTCCAGGCATATGCAGTGACAACACCTCCCATTACTAGTAACAGCCCTTTGCAAGCTTGGTGTAACCCATCGCGGAATTCCTTCGATTCCGCCTAATTCGCTAGCAGCTTCAACACTCGCATGCCCGAACCCAGGCTTCGCTTATCCTTGAGTCCTGTATTGCGAACCATGATCGAGATCGGCCCGCGCACATGAAGTCTAGGAAAGTGTAGCGCTGACTGGCCGATAAGCGTTCAAGCACCACTCGTCGAAGGGATTGACCCGTACGATGGACCCGCCGTTGATCGAGTATTCAAAGATTCCGGTGTCGGGTCCGCATAACAGCAGCAGTCCGCCGCCTTGTCCTTCCACGGTGAACGTAAACGAAGCGTTCGGATGATCAGAGTACCTGTGATCTGTTGCGTAACACCAATTCATGAGCTTTGAACCTGACGGCAGTTCCCGGATATGAAAATCCCCGGTATAATCGGCTAGCTCATATGGGAGCATTACGGCATATTCGTAGTTCCCCGCCGTCAGCGGTTCTGCGGGCAAATGTCCGCAGTGATCGAGCATCAATGAGTCAGCCTTTGTCGACAGCAGCTCCTTCAAATATCCTTGCAAATAACCGGCGTATATCTCATGCCCCTCATCATTCGGATGGTATCCATCAGGTGCAAGCGATGACCACGCAACCTCACCGTTTTGCAGCATGCCATAAATGCCCGCGGCTAAATGACGGAAAGTAACTCCATATTAGGGGAATCGGCAAGCTTGGTAAATATCCGATTGTTAAGGTTCATGATGCTTTATGACAATAACGGAAAATAACCATGCCTTTGGATATTTTGACCATTGTCCACATAAAAAAAAGCCGCGTTTTCACGCGGCAGCTGACGTTTAATCCCACCAAAAATACCAGATATCGCGCTTCATTAAATAGTCCGCATAATGTCCAAGCGTCGGAAACCCGTCCATGACATATTGGCAGTAAATAAAATGCTCCTTGGCGAGCCGTAATGCTTCTTCAAACGTTTGGGGTCGTTTTCCGGCCTGAAGAATCCAAGTATCTTCCGAAACGGCCACGATGTTAATCTGATACCTCTGCTGAAAATGCTTAAAAATCACCGACTGATGCTCGGGCAGCGGACATTCGTTATAACCTCCCATCGGAACCCACAGCGGTGCTTCATATCCGGCTTCGGCCGGCAGCGTCAGCAGGATCACCTGCTCGTCCTCTTCCACCTTTCCCTGTACCCATGACGTATTCCAGTCAAAGGGCTCGGTATCCGATTCGCCAAACTCTTCGTTGAGCATTTCGCTGCCTTCCCATAATAATGAATAAGAACGATATAATTCCTCAAAGCTCTTGCCTTCTATTTCTTCCGGTTCCAGCGCAATATCCGTATAGGATAATCGCGAAGCCACGATTTTTCCCAACACATCTTTCATGCTTAACCGCTGAACCTGCTCCAGCTCCTTGTTCACATATTCAGAAAGGGTTTCTTCTTCGCAGATTTCCTCCATCATTTCCACCAGATTGTAGCCGGGAGCAATGAGAATCTTGTGCTCCCCTTCCTTTGGGACAGGGAGCGTTAAGCCATCCAAATCCAAAACTTCAATATCACGTTCGCTTAAATAATTTGCAAGCTCTTCGACCATATGTACACCTCGAATATAGCAGATTTTGAAACCAGTATAAGTTCTTACCCTTAATTTTACAAATGATAGAACCACTTACATAGTCACTTATAAACAAGTTCAAGAGGACGAGCTTTACGCTCGTCCTCTTGTATATGGACAGCCATGTCCATGCTGTAATGCATTAATTGACGGTCAGGGACGCATCGGTTTCTCCTGCCCACTCGCCTACCGGTTTGATGGTATACGTCGATCCCGGCTTCAATTTACTTTCCTGCGTCAGATCGAATATGCCTACGGCTCCTTTTCGGCTTGAATATTTATAGGTCGCAATGTGTTGATTGCCGTCAGCGTCGGTCAATTCCACGCTCCGGCCGGAGAACAGCTCATCCCCCGGATCCTCGGACAACGTGATGGCAATGGAACTGTCGCTGACTGCCTCGGCTCCGATGATGTCCAGCGGAGCAAACGATCCTGCAACGAATGACGGATTGGCGATCTGTGCCCAGTCCGAAGAAACGGTGTAAGTGACGCCCTGCGTCAACGTCTGGCCTTCCGGCAATCGGAATTTCGGCTCTTGCTTGCCGTCGGTGGATTGGGTGAAGGGTACGTATTTGGCCACGATAGGTTGTCCGCCTGCAGGCGTAATCGTAACTTCCCTGGCTTGACCAGAAGATATGATCTGATAGACCTTGCCATCGGCGCTGTTGTTCTCATCCAATACGAAGGCATTGGCTCCGCGGCCTCCGCTATAAGCGGAAATAACATAACCGTAGTCGACGACGCCATTCTCCTTGAGCGCCTCCAATTCAAATGTATCCTGGGTGACCTGTCTAGCCTCGGTCATGTCCAGCTTCGTGCTGTTTCCTGTAAATGTACCTGCTGTTTTCCCTTTATAGGTCAGCGTATACGATGTCCCCGGTTTTTGAACGGAAGTTGGAACGATATAGGTGGAAATAGAACCCGTCTTCAGACGCGGCATATTCGTTAGGGCAAGACCGTCGTTAAATTTAAAATCTTCTTTGGCTTTGGCAAACGACTCATCGTCCGATGTCAATGGAGCATCAAAGGTGACAATCAAGGTGATGGCATTCAGTGCGCGGACGCTCGTGATTTTTGCTTTTTCCGACGGTATTGCGTCATGTGCAATGCTTATCAAATAGGCTGCTTGACCTCGAGTGGCATGACCCTCCTCGGAATAAAAACGTTGCGCCCAGTAATCCACGGACTTCGCATCTCGTTTCAGAGCCTTAGACACCATCTGTACCAGTTCGGCGTGGGTAACGCTTCCCCTTGGATCAAAACGTCCGTCCGGTGCCTGCATCATATCTAGTGCTACCAGCTCAGTTGCGTACCGCTCATACCACGCGTTTGATTTCACATCCGTGAAGCTTGGCTCTGTCTCCGCTTTGCCTTCAAGTCCAAACGCAAGCACCAGCATTTTCGCCAGCTCCGCCCGTGTGATCGGACTTGTTATCCCCATCGTGCCGTCTTGGTAACCCTGCATCACGCGCAGCTGGGACAGCCCTTGAACGGCTTGCTCTATATCTTGGGCAGCGAGCGGCGCTTGTGCAGCATCGGCCTGCAGAACATGAAACGGAAGCGTCGCCGTTCCCAGTGCGGCGGCCAGCATCATGGCCGCCAGTTTATTCGAATACTTCTTCATAAGTAAGTCCTCCCTATCTTCGATGAATATGAACGATAATCGTCATATCTCCATGATAGATGAGAGTCCTAAACTCCCAAGAAATCCGGGATTAAACGTTTCGAAAATATTTATTAACAATTTCTAAACTCATTCAGACCGAAAAACGATAGCCCGCTCCCCATACCGTTTCAATGTACTGCGGATTGGATGGATCCAGCTCCATCTTTTCGCGCAGCTTTCGGACGTGAACGGTGACGGTAGCGATATCCCCGCTGGAATCCATGCCCCAAATCCGTTCAAACAATTCATGTTTGTTGAACACCCGGTTCGGATGGCTTGCCAGAAATTCAAGCAAATTAAATTCCCGTGTCGTAAACGCGACTTCCTGATTGCGTACGAACACCCTTCGCGCCGTTTTGTCGATGACCAGGCCTCGGATGTGAATTTCCGAGCTTGGACTCGGACTTTGCTTGCCCAGAAGCCTGACATATCTCATCAAATGGGCTTTGGCTCTTGCGACTAATTCGCTCGGGCTAAAAGGCTTGGTAATGTAATCGTCGGCACCGAGATTAAATGCACGGATTTTATCGATCTCCTCATTCTTGGCGGATACGATCAGAATCGGGACCTCCTTGTTCTTCCTGATATGGCTGCACAACTCGTAGCCATTCATGCCGGGAAGCTGAAGGTCCACAATGATGAGGCTGTAGTCCTCGTTAAGTGCAAGCTTCAAGCCCTCGTCACCCGTATGGCATAAATCGACGGCAAAACCGTTCAGCTCAAAATAATCCCGCTCCAACTGGGCGATGGTCGTTTCGTCTTCAATGATGAGAATGCGTGTGGCCATGGGTTACCGCGCCTCCTTCCTGTTCGCTCGTTTCAGGGTAAAATACAGGCTTGTTCCGACGCCAAGCTCGCTTTCAGCCCAGATTTGGCCCCCGTGTCCTTCAATGATCTGGCTCGCAATCGCAAGACCCAGACCACTGCCGCCTGTTGAAGAGTTGCGGGATGACTCGGCCCGATAAAACCTTTCGAATATATAAGGGATCGCTTCCGGTGCGATGCCTGTGCCGTTATCCCGGATTTCAACCGTTACCCATTCCGGAGACAGCCGGATCGAGATGCCGATGTTTTTTTGCCCCTTGTCCATGAAATTCTGGGCATTTCCAATGATGTTGAGCACGGTTCGCTTTAATTTCTCAAGGTCGGCAATGACCTCGACAGGATCACCGGGGTGTTCCTTCCACTCCAGCCGAATGTCCTTCTCCTCCAGAACATAGCGCTGCTCCTCGATGCAGTCGTCAATGAAACCGATGATATCGACATGCTCGAACATAAACGGCACCTGCTTCAAATCCAGCTTGGAATACAGAAACAGCTCATCCACGAGTTTATCCAGATCGATGGTTTTGGTGTAGATGATATTCACGTATTTATCCATCTTCTCGGGCGTATCCGCGACGCCGTCTCGAATGCCCTCGACATAACCCTTAATATTCGTTATGGGTGTGCGCAGATCGTGTGAGATATTGGAGATCAGCTCTTTTCGGTTCTCTTCGTCCCGGAGCCGGAGCTGAATCGATTCGTGCAGCCGCTTTCGCATATTCTCAAACGTTTCGTTTAGCTGGCCGATTTCGTCCTTCGAATGCATATCCAGGGAAAACTGAAGATTCCCCTCCTTGATGTGTTCGGCCGAATTTCGGAGCAAGTCAAGCGGTTTGACCACGCTGCGCGTAATCCAGCGATATAACATCACGTTCGCAACCACAATGATGCCAACGAGACTCAATACAAGGATGGGCAACAGCTTGCGCGTTACCTCGCCGAAAGGACTTCGCTCTCGGATCACGTATACGCTTCCCTTCGTCTCGTCCGAGAACCGGAAGTCGAATTTGGCATAAGCATAAAAGCGTTCCCCGATGCTCAGCGTATTGCGGATTTGATTGTTGTTCAGGTCGAATGGAGGGAGATTCGCTTCCAGCTCAGGCTGGTTTAACGTATTGGACTCGTAAACCTGAAGGCTTTCCTTACGGACGTACAGGCCTGCCCGCACGGTTCTCAGCTTAAAATCATATTCCTTCAGCAGCTCTTGATCCAGCAGACCGTCCGGTTCGTTCTTGGCAAGATATTTTAATTCAAGGAATATAGACTCCTCTTGCTCGGTCAGCGGGTTAACCTGGTAGTGAACTTTATAAAAATCCCGAACCCCGCGAATGTCGCCGGTAGCCGCGACGGTAAACAAACTGGCAGTCAGGACGAAAACCAACAAGCTGATGACCAGCATGCCGGTAAAGGACAGCAGCAGCTTGATCCTGATCGACATGCGTCGCCTAAAGCGAACCGGAAACGATGCTACCCTTAAACATCGTCGCCACGCGCTTCGATCTTCTGGCAATGGCTTCGGCGGAACAAGAAGCTTCGACAAACACGATGCTGGCGGCGTCCCCGACCTGCGGCCATATCTGCTCGCCATCCGGACCAAGCGGCGTCATGCCGCCGGTGATATATTGAAGCGTCCTTGCCAAAGAGCGTTCATCCACCCATCGGGACACCTCAGCCAGCCGGCCCGCGCGTTCCAGCACGTCCCCGTTTCCGAAAGGCGACCACACGTCAAAAATGTTATCGCAACCGACGGCTACCTCTACGCCGCACTCGTGCAGCAAACCGACCGGCGGCATGTTGCGACCGATCGGCACGCTCGAAATAATGGCAACCCCTGCATCAGCCAGCATTTCCCCCATTTCGATGGCTTGCGACGTCGGGATATCGCCGAGTCCGAATGCATGGCTGATCGCCACCTTGCCCTGCAGGCCCGCCTCGATGGTCAGCTGTGCCAACCGCTTCATGGTGAAGGTTCCCAGATGATGGGCATCGTGCAAATGCAGGTCAATTCCCGCATTCGCCTCCACGGCAAGCTCCACCATTTCCTGCAGGGAGGCTTCGATATTACCATCCACCGTCGCCGGGTCCACCCCGCCTACCAAGCCTGCTCCGCCGCGAAGTGCTTGTCTCACCCATTCCTTTGACTTCGAGCGCAGCAAACCATGCTGAGGAAAAGCTACGATCTCGTAGGATAACTTTCCTTCAAATGCGTGCAATGCTTGTTGAACCGCTTCGAAGTTAGCCAAACCCACTTCCGGATAAATATCGACATGCGTTCGTACATGCGTCACCCCGGACTTCAGGTACATCTGAAGCAGGCGTTCCGCACGGTCCTGCGTCCGGGTATCCAGGGCCGGAAGCGTTGCTTTCTCGATATCCAAACGCTCGAAAATGCTGGAGACCGGCGTTACGGATCGCCACCGGTCACCAAGCAGCGTTTTATCCAGATGGCAGTGCTTTTCGGTAAAGGACGGCAAAAGCAGCAATCCCTTCACGTCGTGTCGCGGCCATGAATCCGTGATGGTCTTGTCGGATGACACGATCTTCGCGATGTTCCCGTCCTCTATGAATACGTGGCAAATCTCCGTTTTTGTTCCCGTAATAACGCCTTCTGAAACTTCATAGCCGCTCTCTAAACGAGCATTCGTTAACCAAAATGCGGTACTCATATCCATCGTTCCTTCCCTTGCCAGATATACGATTATGCTATCATAGGAACATCTATATGGATAATATTAAAAATATAGGATTCACTTAAGTTTTACATATACATTAAAAAGAAAAGCCACCCGTTAGGATGACTCTTCTGGTGAAGACATGGAAGTAGGCATGAGGTTAAAGCTTTATGGCTCTTGTCGCAATAAAACTGTTTGCATATCGGTCCAACAATTTCTCGCCTCCGAAGGAATCCTCGTATAACCCGGCAATCATAAATCCGGATTGAATCTGACCTCCCATTTGCTGTTCCAGCGTATGTCCGAATTCCAATGCTACCCCGCTTCTCACGATTTCTTCTTCCGTCGCATAATCCAGTTCAGAATAGGGAAGGGTGTGCTTCACCCGAAGCGTGCCCTGTTCTTCCAGTTCCCAGTCGAATAAATAAAAGACCGGGTTCATAAAGCCGCTAATCATTATGCCGCCAGGCTTCAACACGCGATATGCCTCCTGCCAGACCGGCTGGATATCAGGCACGTAAAGGTTAGATACCGGATGAACCAACAAATCAAAGCTCTCCGATTCAAACATGCTTAAATCCGTCATCGAACCGAGAACCGTCCGAATGGACAATCCGTCCCGTTCAGCAACAAAGCGATCCTGCTCCAGTTGAGATTCGGAGAAATCCAACACGGTTACATTTGCTCCCGCAGCTGCCAATACGGGTCCCTGCTGCCCTCCTCCAGAAGCTAGGCAGAGCACATTCTTTCCGTTTAGTTCCGGAAACCATTCTTTGGGCACAGGCTTGGTTGAAGTGACGATAATAGACCAATCGCCCATTCTGGCTTTCTGGATTTCTTCGCTGCTTACAGGAACAGTCCACTGATTTTTCTGTTTGACTTTAAGCTCCCATTGGTCTTGGTTATGCTTGATAATCTCCATATGCAGATCTCCTATTATTGAATCATGGGCTTTCAGCTTTTATTCACGGACCTTTGATCCAACCAGGCTTCAAACTGTTCCGGCGTGCTTACGTTGTCTTCGAGAACCGCTGTATAAATATCGAAGCTTCGTACACTTTTTCCATATTCAGCAAGGCTTGCCCAACGATTTTTGATTCTCAAAATAGTCTCCCGGCGTTCCTGAGTCAGCCGTCCAGGCATCGTTATGATATGTTTCAAGTCAGGTTGTCTCTCCGGTTCATCCACGAACCAAATGTCCAAGGCCCATTCGTTACCGCGCTGTGATTTATATTTTAGTCCGATGTACAATCCATCGGGATATGCGGGATCCGTATTATAATCACCGGTATCGTTGATGAACTTCAGCTCCCGTACACCGGCTTGCAGCATGAGCTCCGATGCGATGTGTGCAGTTAATGGTTGATTCAGCCGAGAACATTTTACCGTCATGTCCAGGTCTCTCCATACCATCAATCCGAGGGCTGAGCTGCCGACACGCACCGGTTCGCCTGCTTGACTTAACAACTCGTAAAGTCGAAGTTCATCTGCTACCTCAGAAGCTTCCTCCTGGAGAGCCTCTTGTTGTAGTTGAAGTTCGCTTTCCGCCATACGGTGTTCACCTCTAATCATATCGTTGATATCTCATATGGTATCACCCGATCAGCGTGCTTTCCAAGGGATTGAATGCTTATAATTATCTTTCACGGATACCGTGTGATTCGACATCGAACTATACGGAATAAAATATGCGTGCACCCGACAAATAAGGCGTGCAGAAATCGGCGCACAGCTTCGGCATTCGTTCACGCATCCATGCATGCACGGATTCATTCTCCATCTGAAAGACATAGTAGCCGATAATGGCCAGCAGCATGAAACCTTCTAACAAAACAAGCTTCTCTTGTCCCGTATGATCATTGCCATAATATCCTTTCAGGAATATATCCCGAAGGGCTGAAGGAACCATCATGGCACCCATGGCAACATCCGTGTAATGGTACCCTGGTCCAAAAAAACCAAAATCGATAAAACTCAGTTCTCCATCTGAGGTCATGATGATATTCCCCAAGCTTAAATCACCGTGGATAAGCCCCCAGGCCTCAACGTTACCACTGTCCACAAGGCGCGCGTTAACCAACGATATCGTTTCTTCAATAATGGAAACATCGGAGGTAGTAAACAAATCTTTCGCCAATCCTTGCTTTATAACTTCAATCATATATAGATTGTAAGCTATCCCCTGACTCGGACGCTTGTCCAAGCCCTCCTGCTCGTATGAGCCATAAAATTTGTGTAACTCTGCAATGCGAGTCCCCAGCTTCTCGACCAGTACCGGGTCGCTTACGTCATCCTTCTGCAAGTCTCTTCCTTCCAGCCAGGTAAGCACGGAGCTGTTCCAACGCTTCCCCTCGTGTTCGAAAATCGTGATCAATTCACCTTTCCGATTACGCATAGGCCTCTGGACAAGCAGATGATCCCAGCCTGACAAGTGCTCCAGCATTTGCAGTTCGCCCAGCAGACCGTCGTAGGTATGCTGCTGACCAGCCATGCCTTCTTTTAGCGGTTGATGAATGCGCATCAGATATGTACTTCCGTCATGGCCTATTACCTTATACGTTCGATTTTCATTATGCCGAATAAAGGCATTTCCGGTTCCCGGATATCGTATTCATTCAAAATTTCCTGCAGCTGTTCATTTCGCATTTGAAACTTCTCCTTATACTTCTGAAATGGAACCCGTCAGCCCTCCACGAACGTATCGTCAAAATACGCCTTAAAATCCGGGTACAAAAATACTAGCGACTCTTTAAGTTCGGTCCGATCCGTGTGTTCTTCATCCAGATCAAACAATATTTCATGTTCGATCTCATAGATGGCTTCGATCCCCTCACCGGCGTCTCCACATACATCGATACACCAGATCTTGCCGTATTCGGAATCCCAAGTGAAAGGGAGATATCCCAGCCGGCACAACAAGGGATTGTACATATTCCTGACGTTCTCCAGCGGCTCGTCTACCGCCTGTTCAGGTATGACGTCAAAGTAATGATGGTACGTGGAGATGAATGCTTTATACCACTCGGGAAAATTCAATCCATACTCTGCTTCCATCGCCCCAATCTGCTCTTCGCTCACAATGGAAGGGAGCAATTTCCATATGGACCATTCCTCATCGGTATCAACGGTCTTCATCTCCGCGGGAACGTCCGGCCGCATCCACCTGCAGAACCCATCCTCCGAAATTTCGCTGTATTTAGCGTAATAGGCCTCAAACCCTTGTTTGATATAATCGCGTATCTCCATGTATAAAGTCTCCTTATGTAGAAAATCGTCCCTTTTTCATATATTACTATAATCTATTTTCGGGTTATGATTAGATTCAATCTATTCTATTTTGTTTACAATTCAGAAACAATCCGGAGATTCTATCGATATAACTCTCTTATATACTCAATAGACAACTAACGAGGAGGGAATACACATGCGCAATACTTTTATCAAAACAATCCTGCCATCCGTCATCATCGGTTCAGTCGTAACAAGTTTGGCTTTATCCGGGTTCCCGAACGGTTCCGGCTTGGATAAGGCGGAAGCGGCCGCAGCATCTTCTGCCAGCCTATCATTTTCGAAGTTTTTGGATAACAACGCCCCTATACGGACGCTGAGGTCGGTTAACGGGATAAATACGGTCACCAATCTGTCCAGCACGGTTGTGCTCGTCAACAAACAAAGAAATCTACCATCGAATTATGTACCGCAAGATTTGGTCGTACCCCAAATTCCGTTCAGCTTCTCGGGACCAAGCCCCAAAAAGCAGATGAAAAAAATAGCGGCGTCTGCGCTCGAAAAGCTGTTCGCTGCTGCCAAACGGGACGGGATCGACCTCAAAGCCGTATCGGGTTATCGTTCCTATGCAACCCAAAAAGCCATATTCGCGCGTAACGCCAGTATCAAGGGCGAGGCTGTCGCTAACAAAACAAGCGCACGCCCGGGGCAAAGCGAGCATCAGACCGGACTTAGCATGGATATTTCCAGTGCTTCCGTAGGCTATGCCCTGGAGCAGAGCTTCGGAAATACGAAGGAAGGCAAATGGCTGAAGGCCAATGCACCGAAGTACGGATTTATCATTCGTTATGGAAAAGGTCAGGAGAAATTAACCGGATACGCTTACGAGCCTTGGCATGTACGCTATGTGGGCGTCTATATTGCCGGAGAAATTACGAGACAACAACTGACGCTGGAGCAGTATCTGGGTCAAGCCCGGTAATCGCAAATCTTATAAAAGCGGGCCCAAACGG
This sequence comes from Bacillus sp. FSL K6-6540, assembly GCF_038007545.1. NCBI lineage: Bacteria > Bacillati > Bacillota > Bacilli > Caryophanales > Bacillaceae > Bacillus > Bacillus sp. FSL K6-6540. The sequence continues at coordinate 3,096,281 of NZ_JBBOXH010000001.1, read as the reverse complement.
GTCCGTTTTTTTCGTATGAAGCCTTCCGGTCGCGCCTTCTGAGGTACATCCGCATATTTTGCAGCGTTTCCTGAGGACAATGTACTCCGCTTGGACGAAGCACGTACATTAACAGCAGTAGACAGGTTAGTTAGAGCTTACGATTTTCGCAAACGGGGTGAACAATGTGCCTATCAAATCAGGGAAGCAGTACATCGAACGGATCGATCGGCAAAACATCAACCTTTGGTATAAAGGGGAGCTTATCCAGGGACCTTTATCCAAGCACCCTGCATTCCAGGGTATCATTCAGACCCAAGCGGAGCTTTACGATATGCAAGGCGAAGCGTGTTATATCGAGCAGATGACGTACCCCTCGCCCGATACCGGAGAACGGGTGGGCCTGTCTTTTCTCCCGCCGAGGAATGCCGAGGATTTGCAGAAACGCAGATTGATGATGGAACTTTGGGCCAAGAGGCACAACGGCTTTTTAGGCCGCTCTCCCGATTATATGAACACGGCGATCATGTCGCTGTACACGGCTGCCGATATACTGGAGGAACACAATCCGAAGTATGCGGACAACCTCAGGGCCTATTACCGGTACTGTCGAGATCATGATATTACGTTATCCCATGCCTTCATTCAGCCCTATGCTTGTAAAATGTCCGGACAGCAAGATGCTGCAGAGGACACGATTGCCGCCAAGGTGGTTGAGATCAACGATCAAGGCATGATCATAACCGGAGCTTTCATGATGGCAACGCAGGGAGCCACGTGCGAGGAAATGCTTGTATTCCCGTCGCCTTCGCCCACGTTGTTCCATGATGTCAATCCAACCGCATTCGCCTTTGCGGTACCGAACGATTTGCCCGGAATGACGTTTATATGCCGTGAGAGTTATGGTGCCGCTTCTTCCTATGATTATCCCTTGAGCGCAAGATACGAAGAGATGGACGTTCTCGTCATCTTTGACCACGTATTGGTCCCGCATGACCGGATCTTTTACTATGGGGACGAGGCCTATGCCGGACGTTTATTCGGCGAGAGTCGCTTTCACACCCATATTGCCCATCAAATGGCCACCCGTTATATCGCCAAAACCGAATTTATGCTAGGTTTGCTGGAGAGCTTGGCAGACGAGCAGAACGTTGGGCTCGAACCCCAAATGATCGCGAACGTTTCAAAAATCATTGCATATCTGGAGACCTTCAAAGCCCTAAGATTGGCTTCCGAACTGGGCGCCAGCCGGGATAAATTCGGTTATTTCGTTCCATCGGCGGGCCCGCTTACCGCATCCAGCATGTTATTCCCCCATTTTTATCCCGAGATGGTGGAGATGATACAGCTGCTGGGTTCCAGCGGCCTGATTATGATCCCTTCCGAAATGGACTTCCATTCGGATTCAGGTCCTTACCTGAACCAATATTTAAGAGGCTCGACCACGGAGGCGCGTGATCGAATCGCCTTGTTCCGCCTTGCCTGGGAGCTTGGCGCAGGCTCTTTCGGGGGCCGTCAAACCCAGTTTGAACGCTTCTTCTTCGGAAATGCGCAGACGGTAGCCTATCGCATGTATAACCAGTTTGAACAGCATGATCAGCTGCGGAACAGGATTCAGGATTTTATCGCCAAGAACGATACTTCATCATAATTTGACGGTTTGGATGATTAGGCATGAAAAAAAGATGCGAGCCCATAACTCACATCTTTCCGTTTCATTACAAACACAATGAGCTTACGAATGGGAATACAGGCTTAAGCGGAACCGATACCTCATGTCGTCTTCGAACCACATCATAAAGTTTGTCCCCCATACGTTATTGTGCAGATTGAAATGAAATCCGCCGGTCAACGGAGCATAGGAGTTGTCGAATTGCAGCAGCCTCGGTTCCCCCGGGCACACAAGCGGCGCGTCCAAGGATTCAATGACCGCTGTTCCGTCCGCCCCCTCATAATATAAGCCCGAATTGATGCCATGCATGTTCCGGTTGCCGTCCTTGACGACGGATAACGGAGATATCCGCATTCCCAGCTTATCCATCGACCATGCGTTAGGATTATCCACAAGCGGCACAAATGATAACCAGCTTGCTTCCGGAAGACGGCATGCCGGTTTGCCCATCCAGCTTAGGCATACCTCAATGACGGGCTCATTCGCATGGAACGAATAGAATACGTTAATTTGGCGTGGAGCCCCGTATTGATTGCTGAGAACCTCCGGCAGCTTCATTTCTGCGGTCACGATATCATAATCGGCATGCCTCTCCAGGTGCAGTGTTCGCAAGGACGCGGTGTACCGCTGATGCTCCGGCCTCGGTTTGACATACTCGATTCCCGGCTTGCCGAAATCGTTATCTGCCCAGCCATGATGTATATCCAGATTTGTCATGTATTCTTTGAAGAAACGGTTGTAGTTTTCTTGGCCGAAGGTTTCATACATATAAGTGCCAAGTCTCTGATGCTCTCCCGCCCATGCCTTTCCGGATCGATCCATCAATCGGTTAATCGAACCGTCGGCAGCGAAGCTCACCTGAAACTGGCCTAATTCGTAAAGCTCGTTCGTTTCGATCGGCTGTTTATGCTGCACCGGCTCCGAGTTAAGGACGGTATGCTGCGGACTCATCCGATCCAGCTCGGTTCTCGCTTCAGCCGCTAGCGTCGTAGGCAGCGATTGAAGGGCTTCTTCAAGATAATCCCGCTGCTCCTGCCAGGAACTCTCGTAATGGCTGTACGATCTGGTGCCGTTTGCCTGCTGGCATAGGTAATCGAATTTCTTCCGTGTATTGTCTTCAACAATATCCCGTGCTCTTGCTGCGGCTAGGTCAGCCGAGGAATAATTCACGAAATCGACGAGATACACGGAATTGTTCAGCCCCCAAGTATGCTCGGGAATCAACATCAGACGGTTGCAAAATCGAGCGTACGCCTCACTGTCCCTATCCAATCGACCATCCTCGATCCAGCGATCCCGAAGCCTTAACAATTCGCGGTAGCGGGCGATTTTCCAAGGATCCGAGGCAATCCCGTGTATCCACGAGTCCCCGATCTCTTCGCTGACGACAGGCAATCGGTCTTTCACCGCTTGAAGCCGCGCGGCAAAAGCATCCAATGTCGAGGCCATGATGTCCGCCCCTGGATATTCCCGTCGCAGCTGTTCGAATAATGCCCGGATCTCCTCCATCGTGGATGGACCATGATTATCGTGGGTATGGGCAAAATACAAGGCATCCTCCAGCCCTTCCATCCGATAGGGCTTACCATAACTATCCGCATAATGTACGATAATCTCCGAGCCGTCGGAAGCACGCCATACAAACATCTCCGGCACCTTGGGATTTTTGGAGACCATGTTAACGCCTAAATGTAAATATTGTATGCCGTGTTTTGCCAGCAGAGGCACCATGGCTAGGGTATGGCCCGGAACGTCCGTCATTTTTGCGGCAATCGTGGTTTTTCCGTACTTTCGGTCCAAATCGCCCGAAATGGACAGCCCGAATTCGAATAAACTGGCATCCATGATCTCGGTATGCGTTGTAAACGGCAGCCCGTGCCAGACCATGCGTCCATCCCCAATGGCTTTTTCCATGCGCGCCCGCATGTCGGGAGAAGCCGTTTGCAGAAATTCATGGATTAGCCATGAGCCGGTGGTCCATACGAATTTTACATCCCCCTCTTCATTCGCCAGCTGTTCGGACAGCTCCAAGGCCTGGGGTATGAAATGTTCCATATATCGGTCGATTACGTTCTTTCCCAAATCGGTAAACCCGACGTCCAGATGGGTCTTGAATACGACATGAACTCTTTTGATTGATGCTGCCATGCATGACCGCCTCCTTCAACAATGATCGGCTAATGCCGAACTTTGAGCCCATTTTACTAGAGCGCATCGAGCAAGTCTTTGCATGATAGGGTCATGCTTTTGCAAAATAAGGACACCTAGCGTGAATAGAGCCAGAGCACGGGCATGCCGAAAAGCCCTCTCATTTCGGCTTGGAATGAGAAGGGCTTGAAAGGAAAATACGGATATCAGAACGTGCTCGCCTTCGTTGTGTCCGGACACCATCTGGCCGGTCGGTAATATCGGATCAGGACCTCCATCGCTTCGGGTGTCCGCAGATGGGTAAGCGTTTCGAAGGCATACGCCCTGACGTAACGATCCTTGCTGAGAAGCGCTTGCTCAAGCGAATGGATGACGATGGGAACATCCTGTGGCGAGGCCGTTCGCAGCAATGACAAGGCTGCCGTATATCCGAGCTTGTTCAGGATATAACTTTGCTGCGTGTTGTCGTTATCCCGGGTTTCCGCTGTTCCGTCCCCCTCTTGCAGTATCGACTCTTCCAATATGTTGGCCAAGGCCTGGCACACTTCGCCTGCCTCACTCCCCATCATGCCCAGCGCTTCGATTGCGTTTCGACGAACCCAATCGCTCGGGTCCTGTAGGCATGCAATCAATGCAGACGAAACCTCACGCGTCGAAGGCACAATCGCCCCTAACGCGAAAGCAGCAAGCGCTCTGCGCTTCTCGTCCGTATGTTCGAGCAGTGTCAGCAGTCCTGGAACGGCTCCAGCGCCGGCACTCTGCAGTCCGTAAGCCGCTCTTTCCGCGATTTGCCTTGTACCTTCGGACATAAGGCGCAGCAATTCATCGGTTCCTGCGGATCCCAGCCGGCCAAGCGCATAACCGGCATTCAAAGCCACCGGCTCCTTGTCATTCAACATTCGGCCCAGTTCTGGAGTTAAGGAAGCGGCCTTCTCTCCTAACATTCCAACTTGATCCGCCGCCCTGGCGCGAATGACCTCGTCCTCGGATTTTAATTCTTCGGCCAATGGCTCGATCGGGACTTCGTCTTCCGTTGCCGAGAGGTTCTCCTGACCCGGTTCGCCGCGCATCCAGTTCCATACATCCCTCCAAAGATTCAAGTGCGCGTAAGGGGTTCCCCCCGTTAGGTTCATTTCGGTCCCTAGATGATTCCAGCTCGGCGATTCCGGCGCACGCAATCGAACGAATTGAAACTTTAGCATGTATCGATCCATGCCAGACACATTAAGCGAAGCTTTGTGCCACAAATCAAAATGCACCAAAACCATCGTCCCCGCTTTGCCGGTCGGGAGTATCGTCTCACCTTGATCGCCTACGAACTTATCGTAGTATGCGGTACCGGGCATGATGGCGGTAGGTCCCATTTCCTCGGTGATATCCTGCATGTAATAAAATATCATCGCCCACCAAGGTCGGTGGCTGCGCATGCTGGACCAGTAACCGTCTTTATGCCACTGCCCGCCCCCCGGCAGCGGATCGCCCGGCTGATTGTAATGGCAATGCCGATGCGGATGCATGTAGTAGTCCGGTCCGAGCACGCTCGTCAAAGCCCCTTGAACGACCGGTGTTTCGAAGAACTGCTGAATCTCGGGTACACGGGGCAGGATGTTATTGCCGGGATTTCCTTCCTCGTGCAGTACGGCGTTGATTTTGTCCCTGACTTCAGCATGCAGCTGATCCGGCAATTCGTTATGAAGCACCACATACCCCTTCATGATAAACTGACAGATTTGTTCATCCGTCAACAGCCATTGACTGTCCAACATCTCAATTCCCTCCTCAAGCATGAAATGAATTAGTGTTAGTATAGCAATGGCCGCGATCCTTGTATTTACATAAACGTCAGGCTTTTGTACAATCGTCATGCGAATATGAATAGAATCTTTTCTTGAAGGATGTGGAAATGAATACGTGGATTTTGCCGTCTTCCATCCCTATGTGCTGTATGCCACCAGATACCCCTTTTCCAAAGGTCAAAGCAATAACAATCGCCACTGTTATTCGTCATCCCTTTATCTCATTACCGAGGGACGGGGCATCGTTCGCACCTGTGGGCGAAGGCACATCACCGACCCAGGTTCCCTTGTGTACATACCGGCAGGTCAGCCGCATGATTGGATAGCGGACAACCGGGATCCCATGGTCCATGTGTGCTGTTATTTCGACTGGGCCCATGTGGACCGCAGGCATTTGGCCGATCACCCCAGCGTTATCTGTTATGACATGACCCAACTGAATCCTTCCTATGTAGGCCCTGCTTTTCCTTACGCCATACCCGAGTTCATGAGAGTAGAGAAAGTCAGCCTATGGAGCGATTGGTTTGAAAAATTCTACACCGGGAACCAGTATGAGAATGAGCATACCTATATGCGCAGCGTAAAGACGCAGAGCCAATTCCTGCAATTCATCGAATACTTCCTCGCCTTCGCCTTGCAGGACGAGGCGATACCCGATCACAGAATGAACAAGCTGCTGCAGCGATTGGATCAGGATATCCTTCACGGCAAGCTGCGGCCATTGAAAGCATATTATGAGGAGCTCCGGATCAGCAGAGGTTATTTCTTCGAATTGTTCAAGCGTTCGACGGGGCTGCCGCCGACACAGTATATTAACCAGTTTCGCATCCATCGGGCCAAGGAGGATCTGCGCAATACGGACATCAGCATTACCGAGATCGCCGAGAAGTTCGGCTTCTCATCCATCCATTATTTTTCGAAGCTGTTCCGTCAACTTAACGGACTGTCGCCCCTGGAGTATCGGAAACATCAGATGGAAGCCGACGACTAACGAACTTCGCCCCAATCCGATGTATACCTCGATGCGTAACATCGCTTATAATGTACGATAATCAGAAATGGCACACGCTCAGAATTAGGCGAAGGACCCAAAAAGGAGAGGTTGGAATATAATGCGCTTTTTATCGAACCTTGGCTCCTTTATCAACGCATGGCGGGATTACCCGGCTGAAGAGAATACGGTGCTGGGGAGTCGCTACACCGTCCAAGAAATGATTGGCGAAGGAAGTTACGGTATCATCTATCAATGTCGGGATCAACAGAGCGGTCATATAGTCGCCGTCAAACAGTCACGGCCAAGCAAAGGCGATTACGCCAAAGAATTGCTGAATCGGGAAGCCGCTATATTAAGCACCCTTCAGCATCCGCAAATTCCGGCATATCAGGATTTTTTCACGGACAGCCGCCATTCGTATCTGGTCATGTCTTATATGGACGGGGATACGCTGGAGGATTTAATATTCGAACATGGCATGAAATACGGGGAAGCCGAATGTCTCCATATCGCGCTGCAGCTTCTGGAGCTGGTCCGTTACCTGCACGAACAAGGCTATGTTCATCTCGACCTGCGGATTCCCAATGTGCTGTTTAAGGATGGCCGTATCCATCTCATCGATTTTGGGCTGGCACGAAGGATCGGTGAACCCCCTCCTCTCCGGCAGCCTGCCCGAAAGAAGTTCCGGCGCGGCGGCACGAGCTCCTCTGTTCAATATAAAGAGTCGAAAGAAATCGAGGATCTCCGCGACATCGGTCACTTTATGTTGTTCATGCTCTATTCTGTCTATGATCCGGACGACGATCCGAGCGCAATCGGAGAACGAAGCTGGCAGGAAGAACTGCAGCTTTCGGAAGAATTGCGGGAGATGATCAAACGCTTGCTGCAACTGAGCAGTCCTTACTCCGGTTCCTTGCAGTTCATGAACGAGCTCCAGACGCTCGCGAATGCAAAAAAACCGCCCCTCTGATAAGATGGGCAGCGTTTTATTTGATTCCGGGGTTTCATTTATGTTACGATCCGATTAAATGATATGGAATGATTCCGAACAAGAAAGGAGGAAATTCCACATGTTACGAAAAATCATGAACAAATTTCTCCACTCGACGTCCCACAGTCATGGCCGCAAGCGGTACAGCAGTTCCGCGAAGAATTACGGAAGAAAATACAGCAGCAGTCACGGGTATTCTCGCCGCAAAGGATCGTCATCCGATTACAAACGCAGGCACGGCAACCAAGGTCATGGCTATTATAAAAACAGAAGAGGCAGCTCAAGCTAATCATTCAACATCATATAGCACACTACCTCCTTCAACGTGGTTGCCTGTTGAGGGATTTTTTTTATCCTTTCACCGAATCGTGAAGTTGACGCCGTAATAGGACAATGCCAATTTACCGGCCACTCTCTGGGAAGAAGCATTATCCCATGAGGTACTGTACAGGGGCAATGCTCCCATTTTCCGCACCTCGATTGCCCAACCGGCAGTAACGGCGGCCGCATAACCTCTCCCTCGAAATTCGGCTAACGTCTCCAGTCCGGCTTCGTGCGCTTCCGTAGAAACGCGAACACTCCGGCAGACCGACACCACCCTCTGATCTTGAATGATCGCGACACAAGGCTGGGCGTAGTCGATTTCCGCGTTCAGCCATTCCAAACCGGCGAGCGAATACTCGGTTATATTGTCTCCGGTGATCGATACCGCCTGCATGTTCGGCGATGACATTGTGATGTCAAGAATCCGATAACAAGGTCCGCTCGTATATTGATCAGCAGCCAGCAGATTCATGTAGTCATCGAAGTGCTTGGGTCTCGTTTGAAAATCTTCGTTAAGAGACGGTTCATTTTCAACCAGCGCCGTCAGTTGCTTGGCAAGTTTGTCCTGAATATCATAACGAAGCCTGCAAACGGCTGAACCGTCGATCGTTCGACCCAAGAAAAATCGGGGAGCCGGCTCCTCTCCCGGCCAAGGCTCGTTAATGGTTCGTATCCGACTATCCAGGTCATGCGTAAACATAACCCGTGCGTGCATCTCCATCAAATCCTTAGCGGTTGGCTCATTTCCAATCCGCTGGTTCATGCTTTCACCCCCATAAGAATATTTCAACCATAGTTTCGCATCACATATCTCCATCGTAGCAGATTTTTCGAACCACAGGTTGGGCATAAATGAATATAAACAATAAATAAAAAGACCCTGTCTCCCTTTGAAACAGGGAAACAAGGCCAACATGGGATCGTGCCTATCTAGGGTCATATCTTCCTGCCAAGCGAGTTCCGCTGCAATCGCGGTATCAAAGCGTACGCAAACGTGAAGAGCGGGCTCAGCCACAGGAAAGTTGCATAAGGTGCGTACTCGATGACCGGTACTCCAAGGGTCGTGGCAAAAAAAGCACCGCTGACGCCCCATGGAATTAAAGGGTTAACCAGCGTTCCACAATCCTCCAATGTGCGTGACAGCGTCTTGGCCGGTATGTTTCGGCGAGTATATTCCTCCTTGAACATTTGACCGGGCAAAAGGATCGATAAATACTGCTCGCCCGTCATGCCGTTAACCGCGATGGAAGATGCACCCGTCATCACGACCACGCTGCTGCTGCGCTTCAGCGGCTGCATGACTTGACGGAAGAAGGCTTCGATGACGCCGCAATGCTGAAGCAGCCCTCCCAAGGATAATGCAATCAAGATTAGCGATACGGACCACATCATGGATTGCAATCCGCCGCGGTTGACAATGGAAGCAACGGTTTCGTTGGCAACCGTGCTCTTGTAGCCGCTCTGCATCACGCTGAACCAGACATCGACGGCTGCCTGCTGCTGAACAAAGGCCGTCACGATCAGTCCGGTTACAATGCCTGCGATGAGTGTCGGCAGGATCGGCATGCGCTTGACGGAACAGGCGATAACGGCAAGCGGCGACATCAACGTCAGCCAATGAATATGGAATCCGTCATGAAGCGCCGCCTTGATTAGATTTATCGAGGACAAATCCAGCGCGTTACTTGTGGGCGCAAGCAGGAAAAAGACCGTTGTCACCACAAGGGCCGGCACTGTCGTGTAGATCATATTGCCGATATGGGTGAATAAGGATATGCCGGCGACCGCGGGAGCAAAGTTCGTGGTGTCGGAGAGCGGCGACATTTTATCACCGAAGCAAGCGCCGCAGATCACCGCTCCGGCTGCCAGCGTCGGAGAAATTCCTGTCGTTACCGCGATTCCCATAAAGGCAACGCCAACCGTACTGACTGTCGTGAAGGAGCTTCCGGTGAACATCGAGACCACGATGGTCACATATAATGCGCTCACGGCAAAATAATGCGGTTCAATATAATCCATGCCATAGTATAAAATGGTCGGTACCGTGCCGCTCATCATCCATACCGCAATCAGAATGCCGATGAGCGAAAGAATGAGAATCGGCATAATCGCCGTTTGAATTCCTTGAATGATGGCGGATTCGAGCCGCTTCCAGGAAAACCCGAACAAACGCAGCAAGGCCGCCGTACCGACGGTGGTTGCCAAGAGCGGAAGATGCGGCTCTGCTTTCAGCAAAAAGATGGAGACAAACAGCAGCGCCAGAATAAACGCGATAAGAATGATGCTTTTTGAGAAACTGAGATGTCGTTCCATGATGCTAAGACTCCTTATCCATTGTCGTGGCGGGAGTTACCTCCCGTCCATTGATGATGAATGTTTGACTTTTTCGCTTTTATGCTTTTCGGCTTTTTGGCTTCTTTGCATTGAAGCACAGAGTAACACTATAAACGATAAGGACGGATGCCGTCAATGTAGGAATCATGAACAATCACCAAAAAAAGACGACTGCTTGCTGCAGTCGTCTTTTATCATATATAGGATGTATCGTTATTTCGCTTGAATGTAACCTTCCGCTTTCAACAGTTCCGCAATCAGAACGGCTCCGCCGGCTGCACCGCGCAGCGTATTATGCGAGAGGCCCACGAATTTATAATCGTACAGGGAATCCTCGCGCAATCTGCCAACCGAAACGCCCATTCCGCGCTCAATGTCGCGATCCAGCTTCGTCTGAGGCCGGTTCTCTTCTTCAAAATACGTAATGAATTGCTTAGGCGCACTAGGGAGTTCCAGCTCTTGCGGTCTGCCTTTAAACTGCTGCCAGCGATCCAGGATTTCCTCCTTCGACGGCTTGTTCTCGAACGACGCAAATACGGTAGCTAAATGGCCATCGGTTACGGGAACGCGTATGCATTGCGTCGTAATCAATGGGGATTCAGCTTTCACGATCTCCCCGTTCACAACGCTGCCCCAGATGCGAAGCGGCTCCTGCTCGCTCTTCTCTTCCTCGCCGCCGATATACGGAATCACGTTGTCCAGCATATCCGGCCAATCGGTGAAGTTCTTGCCGGCCCCGGATATTGCCTGGTAAGTGGAAGCAACGACATTCGTAGGTTTGAAATCAAGCAAAGCGTGCAGCGCCGGCACATAACTTTGAATGGAACAATTCGGCTTCACCGCAATGAACCCGGTTGTTGTTCCCAGACGTTTGCGCTGTGCGGCAATCACGTCGATATGACCCGGATTGATTTCCGGAATGACCATCGGAACGTCAGGCGTCCAGCGATGGGCGGAGTTGTTGGAGATGACGGGTGTGCCCGTTTTGGCATAGGCCTCTTCCAATGCCTGAATCTCGTTCTTCTTCATGTCGACCGCGCAGAATACGAAGTCAACCTCTGCGGCAACCTGTTCCACCTGCGATGCATCCTGAACGACAATGCCTTTCACCTGCTCGGGGATCGGTGTAGCCAGCTTCCAGCGGCCCTGTACCGATTCTTCATACGTTTTCCCGGCCGAATTGCGGCTGGCTGCAATGGTGGTCACTTCGAACCATGGATGCCCATCCAGCAATTGCATAAAACGTTGACCCACCATTCCTGTTCCACCGACAATTCCCACTCTAAGTTTTTGTGACATTCGCTACTCATATCCTTTCAATAATGTCGTCATGTTCCCCATACATCGATGTACCGTACGGACAAAAGCATGCAATAAATAAACTTCTACTAGATAATTATTCAAACCGGCAAGATCCGTGTAGGTTTCCCGCCTTAACCTTCGTATTTCTTTAGATATAAGAAAAAGTTTGCTTTCTCAGAAGACGGACTGCTTATATCAGACCGTTACTTACGATATACGAACGGCAAGCCACTGATGTCTAACCTTTTGGATCACTTAACAAAAAAATCCCACCCCCAAGACCGTAAGTCTCAGGGACGAGATTGTTATACTCGCGGTACCACCCCAAATTTGCCAATATGTCACCATATTCGCCTCATCGAGTACGGCATTACACGGGAATGCAGATACTCTAGCTCTGTAACAGGAGCTCCTGGCACACCATCCCCCTCCGTTGAGAGTTCCTTGTGCTGCTCAGAGTCTTTTTTCAATAAAGAACGCTTTGCCCCTTTTCAGCTGCCGGAGCTCTCTGTACAAGAATTCGTTTATTTACTCGTCTCGTCATCGCATTTGTTATGATTATTATATATAAAACCATTTCGTCGGTAAACCATATTTATAAAATTTTCACGAGAATGATCAAGATGGTTAAGACCGTTCCTGTCGTGACACCTACTCGGCATAACCGATTTCCCCGTTAATCACCGTCATTCTGACCTTCGCCTCCAGCAGCTCGTCCGGCTCCATCCCATCATGCAAGCAGCGATCCACTACCGTGAAATCTGCATATTTGCCCAATTCCAGTGTTCCTCGTTGATCCGCTTCTCCCGCTGCCCCCGCGCTGCCGAGCGTAAACAGCCCGAGCGCTTCCGTCAGGCTGAGCTTCTCCTCCGGCAAATAGCCTGCGTGATTCTCCTCCGGCTTGCGTCTGGTAATGGCAGCATGAATCCCGAGCAGCGGATTCAGCGGCTCTATGGGAGCGTCGCTGCCGCCGGAACAAGGCAGCCCCGAACGCAGCCACTTCTTCCATGCATACAAACAGCTTGTCCGATCAGGACCTACGCGCTCCAGCACCCATGGAAAATCGCTGGGCACAAACCGAGGCTGCAGGTCCACGGCCAGCTTCAGCTTGCTCATTCGCTTAACTGTATCGGGGTGTACAATTTGGGCATGAATGAAGCGGTCGGGAAGCTTCGCAGCTCTGCTCAGCGGAAGGATTTCAAGCACATCCGTCATCATCTCTGCCGCGCCGTCACCGATCGCATGAAAAGCAACGGGATAACCCAGCCTGCGCGCCTTGCCAACAATCTCCCTTAGCTCCTCTGGCGTATGCATGGCCAGCCCGCGGGTATGCGGCGCATCATGGTAAGGCTCCTTGAGCAGCGCCGTTCTTCCTCCAACCGCCCCGTCCGCGAACAATTTAACCGCTCCGATGCGATTCCATTCGTTCCCGCTGCCTGCCTTGACGCCGAGCTCCTCCATTTCATCAAGAAAGCCATGGAACATCAGCTGATGGGTACGGAAGCGCAGTCCCTCCTCGCGCAGTTCACGATGGATCCGCTGCATCGCTTCCACGCTGCCCAGCAGGCGGAGGTCTTCCGTATGCGCTGCCGTCAGGCCGAGCCGAAGGGCATCACGGCATGCCTGAAGCATCGCAGCTTTCAGCTTGGACGGGTCAGGCTCCGGCTGGACCATGGTAAAAGGCACCGAAGCATTCTCGTAAATGCAGCCGTTCAACCGGCCATCGGCATCCCGGCCGAAAGCGCCGGACTCCGGATCGGGCGTGTCTGCAGTGATCCCTGCTCTTCGAAACGCTTCCGAATTACCGAGGAAAGCATGAAAACAGGTTCTCGTCAGATATACAGGATGCTCCGTAGTGATGTCGTCAAGCTCCATCATATTCGGGATTACCGGGTCCGGAAAATGGTTCTCGTTCCAGTTCAGCCCCATGATCCACTCCCCAGGCGGCGTTACCGCAGCCCGAGCTCGCAGCATAGCCAGCATCTCGTCTTTCGAAGCCGCCTCGGTGAAGTCCAGCATGCCCAGCTTGAGTCCGTGCATGCCGAGATGCATATGGGCATCCACCAGGCCTGGCAGCACGAAAGCCCCTTCCCAATCCACCGTTCGATAATCCCGTCCCGATATCTGCAGGCGCAGCTCGGCCGCACTTCCCATGGCACGAATGATGCCGTCTTCTACATATATCGAGTCCGCAGTCGTTGCAGCGTGCGGTGAATAAAGAAGACCGTTTGTAAAAAGGACAGGTTCCATGTGTCTGATTCCTCCGGATTTTTCCCATCATTATACCAGACATGCCTTCAGCTCGTCAGCCGGCGCCGCCCCAAGGCAACCCTCCCCAAAATGAAACAGGCGGTCCCAAACGGGACTGCCTGTCCAAGCTTAATTGATTTTGGTGAAAGCCCACTTCTGCGCATCCGTGCCATTGTCCGTCCATTGCTGAACGGCAGCCCCGTCCGCGGTGGAGGCACTGGCTACATCGACTGCAAGCCCGCTCGCTTTGGACACAAGTTTATAATAACCGCCTCCAACATCAATGATCCTCCATCGCTGTGCATCCGTACCATTATCATTCCATTGCTGCAGCTGAACGCCGGTGGAAGTGGACGAATTCGGCACGTCGAGAACTTTGCCGCTATGCACGGCCGTGAGTTTGTAGTATCCGTCTCCCGTGCTTTCCACCCGGAACCTTTGGTTATTGGCGACGTAGTTGGTCCACTGCTGGATTTTGGCGCCGCTGGCCGTGGACACATCCACGACATCCATCACTTTGCCGCTCGCCTTGGAAGCGATCGTATAAATCCCGTCGCTGATGACATTCGATGCACCCGTGTCTTGGTACACGCGTACGTAATCCACCAGCATCTGCGATGGGAACGGCGTGGAATTGTTCGGACTACCCGGCCAATTTCCGCCAACCGCCAAATTCAGCAATAAGAAGAACGGACGCTGGAATTCCTCGGTATTGCCCGTTCCGTTCTCAATATAAAATTCATTGAACTGCTGACCGTCCACAAACCAGCGGATGTATTTAGAATCCCACTCAATACTGTAAACATGGAACTGCGAAAAATCCAGATTGCCGGATACCCGACCGAATTCGGCGTGACCTCCAGCATCCCAGTGAACGGTACCGTTCACGTATGGATTCAGATTTACCCGTTCCATAATGTCGATCTCTCCGCTCTTCGGCCAGCCGACCGTGCTGATGTTGCTTCCGAGCATCCAAAACGCCGGCCACAAGCCTTGGCCAGACGGCAGCTTGATTCGAGCCTCCACTTTTCCGTAAGTAAAGCTCTTCAAATCCTGGGTTTTGATCCGGGCAGAGGTGTAATTCATCCCGCCATAGGATTCCTTCTGCGCCGTAATGACAAGATTACCGCCGGTGACCTGCACGTTCTGCGCGCGATCGGTATAATACTGCAGCTCATTGTTTCCCCATCCCCCGCTGCCGGTACCGATTTCCGGCGTCCAATTGGATCTGTTGAGCGAGGTCCCGTTAAACTCGTCACTCCATACCAAATTCCAGTTCGGCGCCGCATTGGTTTTGTTCACAGGCAATAGAACGACCAGAAGACTAAACAGCAGAACTACACATATTCCTTTTCTTAGCATCATGTTCCCTCCTATTTTCATCGGATTCAGGTTTCATGGATACCTCGTGTGCCAGCATCGTGCGGACCGTCTACTGAAGCTTCGTATCACCTCTCTTTCTCGTTCTCTTGTCTTGCCTTAAACCAATCTATGATGGAAGATTCACTTGTTGTTCTCCTATAAAACACCGTAAATAATGCGCTTATATTTCCATTATATTCCTGTTATATGCCACTATCAACCTAAATTTATATTATTTTACATTCGTCTTTTTATTTCTTTCATTAAATTCCTTACGCTTCTCTCCATATCAAAAAGCCGGCTGCTAGAGCCGGCTTCTGTCACTTCCCTATTTCCTCGTACAAATTCTAACTTATTCACGACAAATCATGAGTTTATTCCCATCGGGATCCTTCACGACGAACCAATGGTTGTGTTCGATTTCCGTCACGAGTTCCACGCCGAGCTTCTTCATATATTCCAAAGAACCTTCCAGGTCCTCTGTCATCAGCATGAAGGCGGGAGTATCGATTGACGGTGCTCCCTCGGGCTGATCTCCTCCCCACTTCGGCATCGTATCCAGAATCACGCCCGTACCTACCATGGGCAAAGGACATAAATGTCCGTTCATAATCTGGCAATCAGCCTCTGGTATGCCCAGCACGCGGCAGTACCAGCTGCGCGACGCTTCGATATTCCGTACCGGAATGAAGATGCTGCCCACCTTGTTCTTAATGGGGCTTGCCTGTGTATGGTTGTCCGTATTCTGCATGGATTCGTTCATGGTTTTTCCTCCCTGGATCATCTTTAGCACGCGTGGTGCCTTAAACGGTCGATACCCTTCCGGCAGCTCTTTTCCGACAGGCCATCTGCTCATGAGCTCCCTCCATTCTTATATCTGCTGCTTGATTTTAACCGGAACATAACACTTCGCTTGGATCATTCCATCATCTGACGCTCCCTCCAGGTCGTAACTGGCATACCACCGGCGTTCTGGATCCGGCGTAAACTCGCTTGAAGCATCGAGCCATCGATAAATTCGATGAAGTACGCCTGTCATCGTGCCATAAGCACCTGATTCCAGGCAGGCATAGGTACCGCCTTCCAACTCAACCTGCACGTCCTTATCTTCAAGGGATGGAAGGAACTCCTCCGGAGGAACTATATAAACCTCGTAGGCGGAGCTTTCCTCCAGCAGACGGTCGTCACAGCGCATGAATACGCGAATACGCGAGTCACCCCTAAACCCGTTACACGATAACCAGGCAATCGAAGCTTCATCCGCTCGTTCCACGCAGTCCGGCCCCTTTCTGCGAAAGGCTATCGCCTTAAGCGTAGACAACTCCACAATTTCGATCCTTCCCATCAACTTGCTTCGTTCCACGGGAAGGTAAAGCTTCATGCGAACGATTTGATTCTTGTTCAGTACATATTCTTCCATGAAATGATGCTTTCCTTGCTCAAACACACTGCGGGGCAGCCATTCGGAGAACAAACGGTTCCATGTGTTCTGAATGCAGTCTTCCGCCACCGATGGCGTTCGGACCACTGCATACAGCCCGCCATCAAGAACGATGGCTTGCAGTTCCGGATGATTCATCATCCGGGCCCGCTCCTTCACGTCAACAGCGAGCAATTGATATCCGAACGGCTTGCTTTCATCCTCCAGGTCCACGTTCCAACCGAAGAGCCTCAGCTCATGGATATCGATATGGTGAGAAGACATAAGCGTCCGGAAATGATCGATCGCCGCGGTTTCTATCCCTTTCTCATGCTCTGCAGCAAACAGACAACCGATCCCTTTCCGGGGAAGCAAACGGGTAATCCTTACTTCAGGAAAGCGTTCAGAGGCATCCCGCTCTCCCATGAATGTTATCCGTTCATTCAGGTTCATCCGTTCAAAACTGTAGACCAGCCGAGCTTTCCGGTATGCTCCTGGAGTTAGACCTGTGCACCTTTTGAAAGTTTTCATGAATGCCGGGTAGGACTCAAATCCACAGCGGTACCCGATATCGATGGTCGGCAGGTCGGTATTGCGCAAACAGCTGGCGGCTTCGCTGATCCTGCGTCTTCGTATGTACTCCTTGACGGGGTGTCCCGTTATACTGTGAAACAATCGATAGAGATTCGGCAATGACATGGCTGCCACGCCGGCAATTTCCTCGAGTGCCAGCGGTTCCGTGAGATGATCTTCGACAAAATCAATGGCGCGTTGAACGATTTCACCGGTCTGCATTTCTTGTCCTTTCTCTCACTTATGATTGTAGCTTCCTATGAAGACATCATACCAAATTTCAGCGAAGGCGAACTGTACTTTTTTATCAAAAATTCGATCTCGTCATGGCAAAATCAAAAAAGCAGTCTCTTCATTGACAGCAAGAGAACTGCTTTCCATTCAAATTGTTAACTTGGTCGGCTTGCTTGGAGATACTGCTCCCGTAGATCGCCATAAGTGCGACGCGGCCCTTCTTCCAGTGAATGTTCAGCCCCATGAGAAGAAAGTGAAGATTGCCTTTTTTAACTCGAGATAGAGCCCATCCTTCATCCATCAACCTGTGACTCTCGGCTTCGTCGGATCGCAGTTCGGGCTCTGTACTTCGCCCAGAGCAGCCAGCTTGGACAGATAATAGCATTCTTCCCGATACATATGATCCGGCATCAGCGGATTGATCCGGTCCAGCACTTCCCCGCGCAGCTCAAGCTCCTCGAGTTCCGACAGAAAGTGCATGAACACTCTCATTTCCAGGTTTACATCGGCATGAAATTTGCGCAGGGCGGGAAAATCCTTCAGGCGGGTCCGCAGGTACCCTGTCATTTCAACAGCTTTCAGATAAAACCCTTCAAAATCTTTCTGGAACGCCATGCTTTTGGCAATCAACGGCTTTTCGGCAAAATCCAGATCAGCGGCCAGACTTGCCGCATGACCAAAGGCATCCTGCAGCCAGACCATATCATAATGCAAAGGATGGAACAGCGGCACTCCCTTCCCCTCTTGCAAGGCCTGCAAAATTCGCAGGTATTCCTCCAATTCATTTACCATGTGGTTGACGAAGGACGGGGTCAGGAGAAAATCTATGGTGCCTGCAAGCTGCCGTTCTAATAAATTCAGCTTGAATTCGCGCAATTCTTGCGAAGCATGAAGGGCTTCTTCGTTCAGTTTAGCGATGAATGCGGATGCATCCGGTCGGCGAGATTCACTGAGGAGCCTATCAAATCTGGTCATTAAGGATTCTGCGGTAGCGATGTCCGCTTTTTCCTTAGGCGACAGCGCAGTAAAAATAAACCGGCAGTGGTCCCCAAGAATCTGCAGCCAAAACCGGTGCTCATACAATGGATCACTCATTGGCCTTGCCTCCTCCGGCAGCTTTATTCTCAGAAAATATATGCAGCTGCCGTGGGAGTAGAACGATTGACGACTCCAGCCGGAGCAATCGCTTGCCTTCGATTAGAATACCGACAATTTACGGGATCATCTTAACGTTCACGATTAACCATATAGTTCAATAGATGCTTGAGAAACGCCGTATTGCGCGGCATTTCCTGCAGCGCCTCCATCGCCTGGCAATAATGATCCCACATTTCCCGGCTGGCCCCTTCCTGCCCCAGAATGCTCACGAAGGTCGAGGTGTTGTTCTCCGCATCCTGTCCCCCGGGTTTGCCAAGCTGTTCCACGTTTCCCTGCACATCCAGCAAATCATCCTGAATCTGAAAAGCAATGCCTGCGTGGTAAGCAAATTTCTTCAGGATTGCGATTTCCGTCTCCTTCACCTGAGCCAGAATGGCGGGCATAACCAGCGATGCCTCGAACGCGATCCCCGTCTTGTAGTAACAAACCGTATTCAACTGCTCCAACGACAAGGCCTTCCCTTTTGAATTCAAATCCATCGCCTGGCCGGAACACATATCTCCCGCTCGCTGGGACGAATAGCGTATCAGCTTCAACACCGTTTTCGGGTCAAACCCTTCCAGGGAGGACTGCTCTTCGATCGCCTTCTGTATCAGGAACAACCCGGTAATTTCCGCCGTGGCGCTATCGTGAACCTGATGCAAGGTCGGCCGCCCTCTACGAGTAGAGGCGTTATCCTGGGAAGGCAAATCATCGAATATCAAGGAAGCGGTGTGCATGTATTCAAGCGATCTCAGCAGCGGCACGATGGCTGATGCCTGCAGTCCATATTCCTTCACGGCCATTACCCAAGTCAGTATGGGTCTCAGGCGCTTGCCATCCCCTTCGAGCGAATAATTGGCCGCATCGATCAGCGACTCTTTCATCGGCGGTATGCCGGGAGTCTTGTCGATTTGCAAATGTTGGTTAATCTCATCTCGAACGGATTTAAACGTATCGATAAAATAATCCTTCTCTTTCCGCTCGTTTCTAAGTACGGTTACCATCTGATCACGCAGCAATTTATCAAGGAAATCCACCTGATCGGCTTTGGAAACCATGTGCTGGATAAGACGATTGAATTCCGGGTTCCCGGAAGCGAAAATATCCATAATTTCATTGTATTTCTCGGTGCCGACGCGTTCTTTGCAGCGCTTCAGTCCATTGATGGCCCGGTCGAGCATCACCTCTCGCGTCTTGGCGTCCGAATGGTACACGTTATGAATCAGGTGGGAAATCACCGCCCAGTATAATTCAAAAGGATTGATGAGGTCCTGGCGTTGGCCGCGATATTTTAGATAGTAAGTGTAAGGTGTTACCGCCCCGTCATTCAGGTCTTGAAACATATCGGCAAAATCATCGGCCAACTGGTTGTAGATCCCATAATAGAACGTTCGGTCCTCGAAGCCTTCATCCGCCGCTGCGCTTATAACAGAACGGACAATCAATCGCGAGGAAGAGGATTTCAGGATGATCGGCAGATATAATTCTTCATTGGTGTAATCGGGATTCGCAAGGTCCTTGATACGGTCAATATGCTGCGAATGAAAAAACACGTTGGACTGCTCGAAAAAAGTTTGCTGCGTTTCCGGGCGCTGCCGCCCTTGAATATACTCGAATGCATCCCGGAGCTCCTGATGCACGAAATGAACGAGCTCCATGTTTTTACCGCTCCACTGGCCAAGTTCCGGTACTTTCCCGGTAAGCAGGGCCTGCCGTATCATGTGGGAGTACTGTTCCTTCTCCTGGGCGTTCAAGACCCCTGAATCGAGCAGATCGTCTATGAAAGGATAGGTTAATCCGTAGGAATAACCCAGCCGGATCGCATCGTCAAGACGCGCTGAGCGTTCAGCTGGCGATGTTTCGCCATTCAAATCTTCCATAACATGCATGACAACCCCGACGATAATTTTGATTAATTTGCGCTGGGCTTGCTCTGCATCCATCTTGTCCGGGATATGGGAGGCTACATGCTTCAGTTTGTTGATGACCCAAATCACGGCTGTTTCAATGCCTTCCTTTTGCGCCCAACGGTACAATCCCGCCAGACTCATAAAATCCGGCGTGTCTCCCTCTTTTGCTCCGTTTGAGCGAACCAGAAGTTTTCGGGTATTCGCAACAACTCGTCGTATTCTCTCTTTCGTATCAGGGGAATCCAGCGCCATGCCCAGATCCCTCATATAAATATAGGAAATGCTTCGATCCAAATAATCATCCAATTCGCCTGTATAATTGAGCCATCCGATGTATCTATGATAATTCCGGTTATCCGGCTTTTTCTTCGCCGGCAATATAGAGGACAGCCATGATTGACGTTGAACATGCTTTCTTTTCCATATTAGAATGTCTTCTGTCAGGATAGGCACATAACTCTTATCCTTTACCTGTACATGGAGCGATGCAAAATACTGAGCAGCCTTCTGCTCAGCCTGCCGATATCCCGTATCGGCGTAATCTGTATATGCCACATTCATATGATGGAATCCCTCAACTTCTTTAAATGTTAAACATGCATCCATGTTTATAACCTTTATACGCAGAAGTTTCAATCGGGTTACATTTCAGTTACAGTTACAGGGAATCATCCATAGACTGAAGCCAACGCCCCATGGCCTCCGACACTTCGTCCAGCTGCTCGGCCTCGGTGATGGCGGGTTCATGGTCTCCTTTTTGCATACCGTAAGCTCCGAATTGCCCGTGATTTCCGCCCTCAATCTCTACATAGGTGGTAGCGTCCGGTAGATTCTTTTGGGCAGCCTCCCATTTCGTTCGATCAAGAACGCCGTCCTGCGTACCGGTGATCTGAAGCGCGGACAGGTTTAATCCGTTCAGATTGCCCCCATCGTCAGCGTATGAGGCCATGAAATAGACCCCTTCAATGACATCCGCATGTTCCTTGGCATATCTCGCGGCAAAAACGCCGCCTAAGGAATGTCCGCCGATAACATATCGGTTGTCTGGATGCTCCGCTATGAAGGAATCCGCCTTGTTCTGTCCGAATATGGCGAGATTCAGCGGCATGGAGGCAACATACACGCGATGCCCTTTCTCTGCCATTCTCTTGGCAAAAGGCGCGTAACTTTCGGGCTCCACCAATCCGCCCGGATAAAAAATAATGTCGGGCTGAATCATCTGCCCGTTTACGGGCTCGAAGCGATAGCCGTCTTGGATGCGTTCAACCGCTACCCTCGCGTCGCTTTGAAATGCCGCTTTCGCTTCATCCAGCGGCTCGTAAGTAAGTGAATCCAGTATGGCAAGACCCACGATGATAATGATGGCTAAGATGGACAATATCCAAACGAATGGCCTGATCCATCTTTTGCTCCTCGGTTTATGGGTTTGCTTCATGTCTATCACGGTCCCTTCAATCCAAATATGATGTCATTTCAAATTATACCGCAGGGTTAATTAAATTCCTACGCGCCTGTTCGGAAATCCATTACATCCTTCATAACGAAACCAAGCTGCCGAGTCGGTCGGCAGCTTGGTTTATCTCGCAAATTATGAATCTGTTCGCACAAATCGGAACCAGCCAAAATCAAATTGGCTTCCCGGCAGGAAGATGAACGTCACCTTCTGTTTGCCGGCCACGGGCTCCAGATCGAATACCTGCTCTTCATATTCGTAGGCTTGCCTAAATTCGACCAGCCGGTTGCTTTCGCCATCCGAATGCGCAAACCGAATATGAATCGTATTTTTATCTAAGGCGGATCTGCCGTACACCACCAGTTTCGATGCACCGTCGGCTAAAAAATCCATCTCGTCAAACTCGAGGGAGACGTTATTTCCTATCCCTTGAACAAACCTGTTGTCCAACACCGTAAAGGTATCCCCGTAAATCCGGTCGCAATCGGCGGCAAAGTTGGGCTCAAAGGCTCGATTCCCCGGTTGAAAATAAAACCCTTTGATGTGCACCTTCTGGCGAAGGACAAAGCAAATCGACGTAATGCCGCGCAGCTTCTTGGACAATCGGTAGGTTTCTTCCTGATACACGTTCCATTTGGACTCCTTCTGATAAATGCAATCGGCCAGCAGGGAGCTGCCCTCTTCGCCAGGCATGCCCTCCCAGATTTGCAAAGCGTACGCTTCGCTTGAAAGAGCAAATATCGGAATCGTAATCGTATCGGAGCCATGGGGGCCAAAATCGATGTCCCGGAACCCGACCTGCGTCTCGCCGTCTCTGCTCGTGGCTACGCCTCTTTCGTTTCCGTTCCCGACTTCACCTTGACTGTAATCATATAATCCAGCAGATATGAAAGAGTATGGATCCTTGTATGCTGCACCCAAACCGTCGACCTTAAATTCAAGCTGGGAGATGAGCCGGGTTTTACCTGTCCCGTTCCGGCTCGTACATCTTAATCGAAATTCCCCGTCGCCAAGGGCTGTTACGATGGCAGCATGGCCATTGGCCTCGACGCTCGCAATATTGGATTCGATGCCGGCATCGTTTACGACGGCCCATTCGACTTCCTGATAAGAAGCTGCCAGTGGATGCAATATGGCCCGCACTGTCATTTGTCGATTCGCCGGATCAAAGACCTGACCCTTTTCGCTGATCAGCTCAATCTTGCGAAGCGGAATCTCGTCCCTGTTTCCTGTCAGGCATGGTCCCTCCTCATTCCTCATGCTTGCGGATACTCCTTGCGTCACATCATCCTGTACGGGTATGGAAGTCAAATGAAGGGATTGACGCTCCATGCCTGTGGAGGACACCTCGATCCCGATTCCGCCGGGCTCCAATGTCGCACCGATGATCGCCATCAGCTTGCCGCTGAACAGTCTTCTGCTTAGGCCTTTGTACGGATCGTAATCCGTGCTGTCCCCATTATCGAGACCCAGCAGCCGTCCCGCCCCCGTGACATGGACCTCCACCCGGTTATTGGCATTCTCGACGGAGTACCCATCCTCATCTTCCATGGTGATCTCAACGAAGATGAGATCTGTTCCATCGGCCCTCAGCTCTTCTTTATCCGGACGCAAAACGATCCGCTTGGCATCGCCAAACGATCGTTTTGCATCCGTGGCTACGATACGGCCTGTTTCGTCATAAGCGATCGCTATTAATTCGCCTTTGACGTAAGGAATCTTCCACCACCCAACCAGCTCTCTTCCTCGTGCATGGTCAATGTCATGCGTACCCACGGTTTCCCCATTGAGTCGTAATTCTACTTTTGGCGCATTGGAGCAGATGCGAACATCTATCATCTGACCGTCATTGAAATCCCAATAGGGCAGCAGATGCACCATGGGCTTCGTTTTGTAATCCGTCCAAGCGGCTTGATAGATATAATAGGAGTCCTTTTTAAAGGTTGCCGTATCAATCTGTCCGAAATAGGAGTTTTTAGTATGGTACGGCGTAGGCTCACCAATATAATCGAACCCTGTCCATATGAATTGACCGAGCGAGAAGGGCGTATCCCGTTCAGCCAGGATGCATGCCTCCGCCGATTTCGCTCCCCAGCTAGTCGAGCTGTTGCCGAGGGAGGAGCACTGCTCGTCATCATCGGCCAGGATGGATTTTTCGAACGGGAAATGGTAGATGCCTCTGCTTTGTACGACGGACGCGGTCTCACTGCCATATATGATCCAATCCGGATGTTCCCGGTGATGGTTCTCGTAATATTTCTCGGCATAGTTATATCCTGCTACCTTCACGATATCGGCACATTGCTGCGCGTTCTCCCAAGGCATATAATTCGATCCAATGGTAACCTTTGCATTTTGCTTAGGATCGTATGTATAAACCTCATCCATCAGCATTCTTGTGATGTCCTGGCCCCTCTCGTCCGCATGAGTATCATATATCTCATTCCCGATGCTCCACATGATAAGGCTCGGATGGTTGCGGTCCCGTTTGACCCAGCTCTTCACGTCACGCTGAACCCATTCCCGAAAGAACCTGGCATAATCATAAGGCGTTTTCAGCCGCTCCCACATATCGAAGGCTTCCGATACAATCAGCAGCCCCATTTCATCCGCAAGCTCCATCAGCTCCTTAGCCGGCATATTATGGGCGGTGCGAATCGCGTTAACCCCCATTTCTTTCAGAATTTTAAACCTTCTCGCCAATGCGGTTTTGTTAAAGGCTGCTCCCAAAGCGCCAAGATCATGATGCTCGCATACGCCGTTCAATTTGAAATTGCTGCCGTTCAGCAGGAACCCTTGATGAGGATCCAGCCGAATGTGTCGGAATCCCACGTTATGAGTGACTGCTTCCAAGATTGCATACTGCGAAACTGCGGAACGCTTGGTTCCGCTCAGCTTCATTTCGGTCACCAATTGATACAAATTAGGTTCTTCCGGACTCCAGAGCAGCGGATCCTTGACAGCTAATGTTTGCGTATTCAGGATGCTGCCTGCACTGCTGCACGTGTGATTGGCGTCGACCCGGTCAGAAGTCTCGGCGATGATCTGTCCATCCTTCAAAATCACATGCTTGATCAGCACATCATCCACGACCTTCATTTCCGTCTCGACTTCAACCAGCCATCCATCTTCCTGATGCTTAGTCGCTATATAAACGCCGTCCGTGACGATGTGGTTGGATTCCCTTGTCTTTAACCATACATTCCGATAAATGCCTGCCCCGGAGTACCATCGGCTGTTCGGGCTTTGATGCACAACCTTTACGACGATGACATTCTCACCGTCCTGGAGCGCCTCCGTTATCTCGTGTTCAAATGAAGAATAGCCATACTTCCATTCGCCCATAGGACGACCATTGACATAGACGGAAGAATCCATGTACACACCGTCAAAACAGAGGAAGACCTGACCGCCGTCATTATTCCGCAACCATTCCTTCCGGTACCAGCCAATGCTGTTCTCGTATAAATCCTCCGTGTTATGTATGAGCCAATCATGAGGAAGATCAACAGGCTGAAATTGTAGATTCTCCGAATCTTCAACGTCCAAACCGCTTTTTGCAAACGTCCATCCATCATTAAACAAAGCTCTTTTATTCATGGATGATATCACCTTCTTCGTTTATTTATTAATCAATGCGGGACCGCAAATTCAGTCAATCTTACTATATCAGGATGCTTTATCATTTGAGCCTTCTTCAAAAAAGTTCTAAGGTTTTCAAAGGATGATCTTTAATTTATGTATATTCTTGCACTGGACAAAAAAAAAGAGCCCTTCGCATGCAGCACGCATCAGAGCCCTTGCTTCATTATATTGCAGATGTGCCAAAAGAGACCAAGCGTCCCGAATCTCTTAGGATATCTTAATGTTAATGCAAATACCCCGTCTCCACCTCGTCCAAGACTTTTCTCGCTTGTTCAACCCACATATCGTCCACCGAGGCGTCAGGGTCGATCGGCGACTGGAATTGATCGAAGAGAGCTCCCAATAAACGTGGTCTCGCATGCTTATCGGTCCCCTTATTATATATATGCCTGAAGACAAATGGTCGGCCAAGCTTGATCGTTGCATGGCATCCGCCGCATTCGCCATCCAAGCTGCCCTTGGTTACGTGAAAGGGAATGCGAAGCCACACCATCCGCTCCTGATCCAATCTCCTATCCAAATAGCCATGCTTGTAATCCCAATTGCTGGCTAACGTAAAATCGTGTTTGCATAGATAAGTATCGA
Organism: Bacillus sp. FSL K6-6540; assembly: GCF_038007545.1. Lineage (NCBI taxonomy): Bacteria > Bacillati > Bacillota > Bacilli > Caryophanales > Bacillaceae > Bacillus > Bacillus sp. FSL K6-6540. Next base: position 3,070,169 of record NZ_JBBOXH010000001.1, on the reverse strand, counting down.
TGTTTACGAAACGATCCTCCATATTCTCCAGTCGCGATTCCAAATTAATCATGTTAACGCCCACCTTCACATTTTAGTTCTAGGATGGACGTGAACTCCCGCCTTTATACGGTTCGCTGCTGCTTGCGGTATCCTGATGACCGATTGTTTCGGGTGCTGAAATCGCTTATGCTTGCCCACTGTCTTAAATTACTAGTCATGATGACATAGCTCTCCCATTCTGGATCGCAGCTATTAAATATAATGCTGACCTTTCCTATAAACAGTGACACTGGACCAACCAAGCGCCAAAAACGCAACTTTCTTCCTGAGCTGTTAGCCTTATTCTTGTTCATATTCATATAATTTATGTCATTTAGTTATATTATTCCATTTTATATCTAGTTCCTTTTATACCGATCACCCGTTCGATTGATTGGTGTCTATAATGTCCCGTAAGAACTTGGGCTCATCTTTTTTTGAACTATCAATGCTATAATAACCCCGTTTACTAAACAGAGAATACGTGGAGTTCTCGCAGAGAAACGGAGGGAAAACATGAAAGTGAAAGGTTACCAGAAGCTTGCTGGTCTCTTGGTTGTTATGCTTCTGGTGGGGCTGCATACCCCGGCTTACGGCGAAAATAATTCAAAAAAAGCGACTTGGATATGGCAGACGGATCTGATACGGGATGGCGGCGAAGAGCTGCTTGATTTTTCCCGCGAAGAAGGCATTAATCTGATCTACTTGCAGATCGATCGTCAGCTGTCGTCGGAGATATACGAGGCGTTTATAGAGCGTGCGCATGAGGACCAAATCGCGGTCCATGCCTTGGGCGGAGACCCTAGATGGGCGCTCACCGAACATCTCGATGACATGCTTGGTCTCGCTGATTGGGTAATTGACTATAACGGCAAAGTTCCGGCAGGTGCTCGATTCGACGGGATTCATCTGGATGTAGAACCGTATGTGCTTGCCAAGTGGCAAACTGAACAGGACCAAATCATCACCACCTGGGAACAAAATCTTAAGGCGTTCCTGAGCCTAGCTTCCGGAAAGGGACTCAAGCTCGGGATCGATATTCCTTTCTGGTTTGACCAATACGCCTTGGCGGATGGAACCGGACTTAATGAATGGCTGATCGGTGCGTTTGACCATGTTACCGTCATGGCTTACCGGAATGAAGTGGAATCCGAGCATGGGATCCTGGACTTGACGCGGGCTGAGCTTGAGCTTGCCGACAGGCTTGGGAAACAGATTCTGATCGGAGTTAATACCAAGGAGATGCCAGGCGAGTCTTATACCACCTTTTATGGACACGGGAAGGACAAGTTGAATCAAAAATTGGATCATCTCTCCAGTGCGCTCGGTTCTTATCCATCCTTTGCCGGTGTCGCAATCCACGATATTCGCAACTGGCAAAGCATGTCTGCTGATGAGATCGTCCCCCCTGGAAGCACGGATCCCGTTTCCCCGACACCGGCCCCGGAGCCAAATCCAGATCCAGAACCCGGTGAAGGCGATCGCGTGCCGGATGCGGATCCGGTGACGAGGGATCCTATGGTAAGAGGCACTTATATATGGGAAGCCCATGAAGTCGTTCAAAACAGTCAGGAAATTCTTGATTTTGCCAAAGAGAAGAAATTGAACTGGCTGTATGTACGCCTTGATCTGGAACAGCCGTACAGCTCGTACTCGTCGTTTGTTAAACAAGCGGCTGCGGCAGGAATCGAGGTTCATGCCATGGGCGGACATCCGATATGGGCCCTAGAGGAGAACCGGCCGAGAATGATGCGGCTCGTCAATTATGTGAAGAGCTACAATCGCGCCGTTGAAGGCGATGAGCGTTTCCACGGCATTCACCTGGACATTGAGCCTTACGTGCTGCCGGCATGGAAAGAGGATTCGCAGCAGGTTATTTCAGAATGGACCGCGAATCTGGATGCATTCGTTACGGAATTGAAAAAGGATTCTTCATTGGAAGCCAGCATGGATATGGCCGTGTGGCTGGATAAATATAAAGTCACCGGCGAGGACATGTCGCTCAGCAAGTGGATGATCAATCGTATGGACCATGTTTCCCTCATGGCCTTCCGGGATGTAGCGGAGGGATCCAACGGCATCATCGGGGTTTCCAAGGAAGAGATTGCATTTGCCGATGAGCTGGGCAAGCCGATCAAGATATCGGTAGAGATCAAAGCCAGTCATGAAGGCGATCATATCACCTTCCACGAAGAAGGTGCCGCCTATATGGAGGAAGAGCTTGCCAAGCTGCCTGCTTTATTAAAGGATTCGCCTTCCTTTACCGGCAGCGTCGTGCATGCTTATGCGTATTGGAAAAGCGCGAAGCCGTAAAATGTAAGAAAGAACATAACCCCATTGCTCATAGAGGAGCGATGGGGTTATTTCATTGACGTTTCAGCCGGTGTGACTTACTCTCTTCATTGCATCGTATATTTTGCTTGTATGGATGGTAGTATCGTGGCCATCTGGATCATCAAACCAAGCATGGCATATACCAGATGTATGAAGGAAACGGAATCCAGGATATACACCTGAACCATAATCCAGATGATTAACTCAAAACCCGAATATAAAGAAAAGGTCCAGGACCAATGCTTTTCTTTGAAAATATTGAATCTTTGAGCTGCGTCCCACTCCCACTTTAGAATCAGTCCGGAAGCCGTGATCAGAGGCAGGATGCCAAACACGCAGAATAAAAGAATGCCTGGAATTAAATAATCAGGAAAGAAAGAGTCCTGCAATAATGAGCTGGGCATCCCAATGAGTTCACCACTAGGATCCGTTATAAGCATCGTTCCCCCTGCCAACGCGCCGATCGCCAAGAATGCTTGAAGGCCAATCAAGGCATGGGATCGCTTCCCTTTGATATTGACCATCTCCTAACAGCCTCAATTCTCTTTAAGATTCGAAGGTCGCCTACATCGAATCTATTCCCTCTTCTCTGATTAAGAAATAATATTTGTCACAATGCCACGGCAGCTGGTCCAGACTCAGAGAATAAAAAAAGCCTGATTACTCAGGCTAAAGTGATATTGCTTATAGAAGCGCAAGTCCGTGATTCATTACGCAATGCGCAGTTACGAGGCTCGCTGTTTTTTGTTAAGAAGATGCTCGCCCCTGATCCAGCTATGAAAGAAATACTCAAATGCCCCCGCAAGTACTGCTAGCAGCAGAATCTCCGAGAAATCAATGGTCCAGTTCGCAACGGCGCCGATGATCCACAGCATGACAAATACCAAGCCGGCATCCGCTATCGTGGCGATCATATTGCTGGTGCGAGGCAGAATATATAAATCCCCTACCAAGTAAGCAATGATGGCGATCCCCACTGATGTTGATACAGCCCCGATGAAAGAAGCATCGGTTAGGGAAACCAACAGTGCCGTAATCATAACCCCATGCACCAATAACTTAACAAGCAGTTTCATAATGATACACTCCTTTTTACGGTAGTGTATCCAGCTTGCGCTATGATTACTCCGGGTTATTCCCGGCCGTGAGGGATTTGACGAGCCGTGGGAAACTTTGGCCATCGTCCGCATAACGACCAACTCGATCCCTATCTGAAAAGGATAGCCTCTGTCTCTATGCTCTCAGCTATCATACCTTGGCCAACGTCGCAATACCGGCCAGCAGTGAAACAAGCATGCCCATCAGAAAGTTTTCATATAATAACATCAGTCTGATTTGTGTCCGAACTGTTTTTTGTTGATCCCTCCGCGGCGGACTGTATCGCCTATCGTATTTCACTGAAACAAATGTGAAGTAATTGACGATACTACTAATCATCGAGGCGAAATATAAAAAGTAATTTGTGAATTTTTGCGGATGCGAAACTCAAGATGGATTTCTAGCCGAACCTTACACGATTATTATACGAACCTTACATAAAGCTTAACAAAACAGCAGTAACGACTCGGACTCATCAATATGTATCCATGGAGGGGTATAAACGATGACATCTCCCGACCTTGAAGCCATCCGGCAGCGGCTGCCGGATTGGCTGAAAGCAAGCTCGCCATGCTCAGACAGAGGTAAAGTCGCCTCTTACATTCCCGAACTGTCCAAAGCTCCACATGATGCCTTGGGCATTACCCTTCTAAGCGCTCAGGGAGAATCCGTCACAGCCGGGGACTGCGGGCTTCGTTTTACGATGCAAAGCATCTCCAAGGTATTCACGCTGATCCTGGCACTGATGGACAATGGAGAGGAAACCGTTTTTGGCAAGGTTGGCATGGAGCCGACCGGAGACAACTTCAATTCCATGCTGAAGCTGGAGCTGGTTCGGCCCGGCATTCCCTTCAATCCGATGATTAATGCAGGCGCGATTACCGTTTCTTCCTTGATTAACGGAAGCAGCCCCTACGAGAAGTCAAGTAGAATTCTTCAGTTTCTTAAAGAGCTATCCGGGAACGTCGACTTGGATTATGATATGGGAGTTTACCGCTCGGAATCGGATACCGGAAATTTAAATCGTTCCATAGCGTTCTTTTTGAAAGAAAACGGGGTTCTCAGCGGAGATGTTGAAGAGGTGTTGGAGGTATACTTCAGGCACTGCTCCATTGTTGTGGATTGTGCCGATTTAGCCCGGATGGGCTTGGTCCTGGCCTGCAGCGGTTTGGATCCGCTAACCGGCAAAACGCTCATTCCTCGCAGGTATGTTCAAATCGCCAAGACGTTCATGACGACATGCGGGATGTACAACGCGTCGGGCGAATTTGCCATTCAGGTAGGATTGCCGGCCAAAAGCGGCGTTTCAGGAGGCATATTAACATTAGTACCGGGACGTTACGGCATCGGCGTGGTAGGCCCGGCACTGAATGATAAAGGGAACAGTTATGCCGGCGTGCATCTCCTGCAAACCTTGTCCCGGGAGATGGATTGGAGTATGTTCTAAGTAAAAATCCCCCTGAAGCAAGAGCATATGCTTAAGGGGGATTGATTCGCAGCATTTTTCTCAAATATAATAACGACAACATAACATAAGGAAGTGTCCGCCTCTCTTCGGTCAAACCCTCCTGCCATCTTCGTATGAATCCAACTGCTATTTTCTGAAAAACAATCTGCCGATCCGATCCGCGAACTCCTGCATGTTCACGCTGGATGGATCAAGACGGTAATATCCGTTCTTCACGGCTTCCAATACCCAGAGCGGCAGCTTCTTACCCTCAAGCAGCGGATATACATTGTCGTAAGCCCACACGAGATGCTCCCATCGTTTGTCGTTGCCATCCTGAACATACTCGGATACATCGAGCACTTTCCCTCTGCCGTCCTGCAGCAGTACATTCTTCAAATGAATGTCCCGCGGGTTCAAGCCCTTGCTACGCACAAAGGAGCGTGCTGCTTCGACATCCTCTATGACCTGCCTAGGAACGGGCACACCATAGAGCAAGCAATCGTACAAGGTTAATCCGGATTCATGGCTGATCGCCACATAACGCTCGCCTGTTCCATAAAATACAGGAAAATAAGGACTGCCCATCAGCTCTTGATAAACCTTGATCTCCGCTTCCTTCTTGGGCAGCGCCTCCACAGCATACAATTTATAAGCATATGCCGGCATAGGTTCATAGACGAATACCGCAGCATCCGTGCCGATTCCGACACAGCGCAGGTCATCCGATTCGCCTTCAATCGTTACCGGGTCGTTGGTGCCGTTCTTGATCACTTCCATGCAAGCCAGCGCGGTTTCTGCCTGCTTCCATTGTTCGTTATTCATGGGCCACCTCATTTGGTGATTATGGACTTAATTCAGTATGATCGTACCATAATCGAGCCCTAAAAACATCTTTGCCGACTTGCCGTACCATACGCACAAAAAATTACAAAAAAACCGCGAAAGCATTCGCGGTTTCTTGCTTGCTAACCTGAATATCATTACTCAGGCTTCACGAAATATCCGATGCCAGCGGCATAATCCATCATCTTTTCAAAAAACGGCTTGTCCGGCAAAGCGCATTTCACGCCCGTGTTGCGGAGGAACTCCGAAGTTTGAGGACAAGTATACCGGTAAACGGAATTCTTCGCCCCGTCGCCTTCAAACTGTGCCATGGCCAGCTCCAGGCCTTCCTTGTTCTTCGGCTGCTGCGGATCCAATAACCATGCCTCGTATTCCTTCCAGTCCATCAAGGCAATGTCATATCCATAATCTTTAAAATGCTCCACCATGTCCTCGTAAGGAATGGCAACCGGATTGCAAATATGGAATACTCGACCGACGGTCTCTTGCTGAAGCAGCAGCGCAGTAATCGCTTCCCCCGCATAGTTAATCGGCGTAATATCCACTTGCCACTTCACGTTAGGCGCTTTCTTCAACAGCACCATCGCTTTCAGCATGCGATAAAACGCGTTGTTGTCTATGTTCTTCTGAAATATTCCGTTCTCGGAGTGACAGGACAAATTGCCGACCCGGTATACCGCTGCCGGAATGCCTCGTTCCTTACCGGCTTTGATGACCAGCTTCTCGGCTTCCAGCTTGCTGTTCGTATAGACATTCTCAATGGAAGACTCCTCGTAGCCCGCTCCGGCAACGATCGCCTTCCATTGGCCGCCCAGCGCCAGGTCCTCCGGAATGCCAAGCGTAGATATAAAATGGAAACGGGTATTAGGTTTCTTTTGGGCCAAAGCTAGTAGTCTGTCCGTGCTCTCAACATTAACTCGGGCAAAATAGTCGGCATCCCCGAAATGCTTCACCTCAGCTCCGCAATGGATGATGGAATCGATGCGCGCTTCAATCAGGGCGAGGTCTTCTGCCCCAAGCCCCAGAGACTCCTGCTCCAAGTCGCCCTGAATCGCGATCACCCGCTTGTCCATTCGAGACTTTATGTCTTCGCCGAAATATCCGGTCATGACCTGCTCCAGGCGGATATACGGCTCCATCAGCTTTGACGGCCGAACCAGGCAATATACGGTTGCGGTGGATTGATACAGCAGTTCGTGCAGCAAATGAGATCCCAAATACCCCGTTGCGCCGGTTAGCAAAATATGCTGCTGGGTATACACCGCTTGTTCCGAAGCATGATTGATAGGAAAAGAAATCGGATACTCCGCCAAATCCTGAATCGGCAGATCCCGTTCCTCCAATGGATCGACCAGGAAATCCTGGCTGCTTAATTCCGCAACTCTCTCCGCTAGTTTCGCTATGGTTGGAAATACAAAGAAATCATTGATCTTCAACTGCGGATATCGAGGCTTAAGGAGGACCAGAATCTCCAGGATTTTCAGCGAATAGCCGCCAATATCGAAGAAATCGTCGTGGATACCGATTTTGGTTTGTCCCAGCGCTTTTTCCCAGGCTGCGCCGATATCCCGTTGGGTATCGTTAACCGGGGCTTCGTATCGGGAGTTATCCTCTTCCGCCTCCATCGACAGGTCGTATATAGCCAGCTTCTTGCGGTCTATTTTACCCGTCGGGGACAACGGCATTTCTTCCACGAAACAGATGTATTTAGGAACCATGTAACTCGGCACTTTCCGGCTTAAGAATTGTACCAATTCCTTGGCGGGGACGGCCTGTCCATCATGGGACGTGTAGAATGCCGCCAGCATTTTGCTTCCGTCCTCATCCGTTCTCGGAATGACCGCGATATCCTTCACGCAATCATGCTTTGCCAGATTGTCCTCGATCTCCCCGATCTCAATCCGGAAGCCTCTGATTTTCACCTGTGAATCTTTTCTTCCCCGGTATTCCACCTGCCCGTTCGGCAGCAGCCGCACCAAGTCGCCCGAACGGTAGTACTGTTTGCCTGATTCGGGCATTATCGGATCCGGAATGAAGGCTTCCCTGGTCTTCTCGGGCTGATTCAAATATCCCTTGGCTACGCCTACCGAGCAGATGAGCAATTCCCCCGTTACGCAAGTCGGACATAATTCATCATGTTCGTTTACGATATACAATTCATAGTTGGCAAAAGGCGTGCCGATATACACGGTGGCCAGATCCTCCGAAATCGGATAATCCACGACATGCCCTGTTGCTACGACGGTCGTTTCGGTAGGGCCGTAAAGGTTCACGATTGGAATCGGAAGCTTCTTCCGGAACATGCGAACGGTTTCTCCCGCCAAAGCTTCCCCGCCGACCACGATCGTTTTGATGTTACGGTATTTGTGTGTGTCCTCCATTGGCAAATACGCTGCCAATTGATTGAAGAATACCGTAGGCAATATCGCGACGCGCGTTGCGTTGGTGTCTGCCACCGCTTCCGTAAAGGCGTCTATGGAGAAGCGCTGCTCATCCGATAGGAGATGCAGACGCGAGCCGCAAGCCAGTGAGCCGAATATATCGTAAACGGAAGCATCAAAGCTGAATGTGGAATATTGAAGAATAATATCCTGTTCGCTCATCTGCAAATTCTCCCGATTGGCGAGTGCCAGATTCACGACGCCTTGATGGGCGATCAATGCGCCCTTCGGTTTGCCTGTAGAACCGGACGTATAAATGATGTAAGCCAGATCATCGCCCGTCACGCCCACGCCGCAAGCTTCTGCCGGATAGGAATCGACATGGTCATCGAGACAAAAATATTCCGGTTTGGTTTGGACTTGGGCCAATAGTCCATTCAGTTTCGCCGTGAAATCCGGATGCGTCAGAATGATGTTTGATGCCGTATCCTCGATAATATAGGCATTTCGTTCATCCGGATGGGAAGGATCCAGCGGGATATAGGCTCCCCCGGCTTTGAGGACGCCGAGCATGCTGATAATCGTATCGAGGCCCCTCTTCATAAATATCGAGACGAACTGGCCTTTGCGCAGCCCCTTGGCTATGAGCATATGGGAAATTTGGTTCGACTGCCTGTCAAGCTGTTCGTACGTGATCTGCTCCTGGCCGGAAGATAATGCAATTCGCTTCGGATATTTCTCCACAACCGCAGCGAACATCGCCACAAGCGTCGGATCTTCCGGAAGCTCCATCTTCGTGTCGTTAAGGGTTGCATAGGCATTCCGGTCCTCTTCCGTCAGCATAGGCAGACGGCTAACCGGCATCTCCTGATGCTCAAGAGCGGCTGCCGCAAGCAGCTCGAAGTGCCTGCTGAATTTTTCAATCGTTTCTTCTTTGAACAATGGCTGGGCATAGGAAACATAAAGTGTCCATTGATCCCTTTCCTCCTCCTGAACCACCCAGTTCAGCCCGCTTTCACCGTAGGCATAGCCGTTGCCGTTCCGGCCGTAAATCGTCCGCAGATGGAGCGGCTGACCGATAAAACCTTCGATGTCAGAAAGGGAAAGGATGCTTGCTTCAATCTGCTCCATCTTGGCCGAAATTTGCTCATACAAACGAGCAAATGAATCATTTTCGCTTATGCTCACTCTTAGCGGAAGCAAATTGCCCTTCTCATTGTTCACGCCGATCAGCAAATCCGAATCGTGCGTCATGCGGTACAGAAACACCGCATAGCTTGTCAGCATCCATGACTTGATGTTATACGCTTCGCGGAACCGCTGGATTTTACCGGTTTCGATACGAAGGGGAATCGCCATGCGATCGAAATCTTGATGCTGAAGATGCGCTGGACCGTCGGTGTACAGATAGAATCCCGGTAAAGGTAGCTGCAGTTCATTCAACCAATATTCTTTGCCTTGTTCGATCATCAACGTAGTATTCAAAGGTTTCAGCTCCATCTTTTTCTATGCTTTTTCTATTCCGGCGTCATTACACTCGCAGTCTGTTTACGAGAGCCTCCAGTTCGGCGGACACCTGATTGATCTGCTCGGCAGATTCGAAGATTTTGGCGAAGGAAGCCTGCTGCTCCTGGGCACTGATCCGGATCTCTCCCGACACGGTCGAGTTCTTCTCTGCGAGCTCAGCCAGTTGTTTAATCGCAGCGGTGATCTGTTCGGTCTCGGCCACCATCTGCTGGGTTGCTGCAGACACCTCTTGAATTTGGCTGGTAACCGTATCCGTGGCCACCAGCATGCCTTTGAACAGCTCACCGGTTTCTTTGACAACTTCCATCCCCTTGGTGACGTTGTGTTCGCCTTCGCTGATGGCTTCTACCGCGGATGCCGTCTCATCCTGGATGTAACGAACCAATTCAATGATTTGGTCTGCCGATTTTCTCGATTCCTCCGAGAGCTTCTTCACTTCGCTGGCAACGACGGCAAAACCTCGGCCCTCTTCGCCCGCTCTGGCCGCCTCGATTCCTGCATTGAGCGATAACAAATTCGTCTGAGAAGCGATCTCGGTGATAACCTGTACGATCTGTCCGATCTCATGGGAGCGGTTCTGCAGCTTTTCGATGATATGCACCGAATTTTTGACCGAATGATCAATCGAATTCATCTGCTCGATCACCTGCTCCACATTGTGGTTCCCTCGTTCCGACTGCGCCTTCATCTGGATGGATATTTCGGATAAATCCGATGTATTGCCGGCAATCGTCGATACGCCGGATGAGATCTCCTCAAGCGACACCACGCTTTCCGTAATGGAAGTGCTCTGGACAGCGACCCGATCGGACATTTCCTCCATGTTCTTGGTAATCGCCGAAGAATTGTTATTGTTGATTTCCACGGCCGAGAAGAGGAACTTGGACTGCTCAGCGGATTGCTCCGACACCGATTTGATCGTGGTAACAAGCTCATTGATATGATTCACCGTCGTATTGAACTTGGCATTGACCTGCCCGAGTTCATCATCGCCTGCTTTTAACTGAACCGTGAAATCGCCTTTGCTCAGTTTGTCCAGCGCTCCCATTAAAGCCTGAATCGGGGCGAATGTGCGTCTAATCGTGAAGTACTGCAGGGCCAATACGATCAGCAGGGTGATCAACAGCGCAAAAAGCGTGTTGGTAAGCAGTTCCTGCTTCCCGGAGGCGATCAAACTGGCATCCACGTCGATGCCCATGTAAGCGAAAATTTCTCCGTTCGAATTCTGGAAGGGATGCAGCACGGTGATCCACGTCCCGTAATTGTCTGTATACGCTTTGGTATAAACGATTTTTTTCGTTTTCATCATTTCACGGACCGCGTCGGCATGAATTTTCGGCTGTTCATATAGGTCGCCCAGATTCAAATTCTCTTCGGCAAACATGTCGAGCACCGCCGTAGGCATAGCGATAATCGAGGTCTTGTTGCCGTCCTCCAGCTCAGGTCCAAAAATATATCCTTGCGCGATGTTAGGATACGTAACGGACAGCTCATCAAACGTGCCGGTTAGCTTCTTCTGGATGTCCGAATTCCGGTCGGTGGAACCTTTAACCGCTTCAGCATCTTGAACGGATACGGACTTGATCAAAGTATCCATGATTTTCCCCGAATCGGATTGCAGCTGCTTGGTCAGCACGTTGTCCTGGATATAAAAGCTTGCACCAATGACGATGGCGCCCGTGATCATGATATAGAGACTTGTCCATATCATGTTTCTTGTAACAATGCTAAGATTTTTGAAACGCATACCTTTAGAGAACGTTTTTGTCTTACTCACTCGGTGTCTCTCCTTTGATAACTCATATGTATTTTCATATATAACAGGGATCCCTTTTAACTCACTTTTCGCATCACCTACTTTCCTGGATACAATGAAAATTTCAGGGATTTTTCGTAATACATGACCGTTTTCAAAATTGTTCAGATGTAAAGAAGCGCATTTCTTCCTCCGTTATGATTCTGGTAAAGGGGTGTTTCTCGAAACCGTCTTGTTATGCGAAACGGGGGAACAACGATGCATTTGCTCTACATGGTTCCATAACCTTACATCTTTTGTACTATTAATAGATCGGCTATTCCATGTCGATATTTAATACTTTAGTAATATCCGAGTGCAAATAAGCCCCGGTTTTCGACAATTATTCGAACTTTCATCCGAAGGGATCGCGTGGAGAAGCATCACAAAACAAACGCAAAAAAAAGCGACATTCCGGTAAGTCAAAAGACTTTGGAATATCGCCTAATGCATTCATTGCATGAAAAAGAGGCCTAGTTAACGAAATTCATGATTTGATTTAATTTTCGCTCTAACTCCCCGAACTGTACGAATCGATCTTCCCTCACAAGCTCTTTGCCCTCTACGAATAGGAGGAGCGCTGGTGCGGTGAATATCAAAAATCTCGAAGCGATTTCCCCTACCGCTTCGGCCTGAATACGGCCCAGCGAGATACGCGGGAACTGCGTTAACAGTTCTCTAAGTTTGGGTAATATCGCATGGCATACGCTGCAATCTTCCCGGGATACATATACAAAACTGAAGGTGTGATCTTCAATAAATCGTTCGATCGCCTCGATCGATGTCAGTTCTTCCAGATCTTTCATGATGAACACCTTGCTTTCCGTCGACATGCAAGCTGTTGTTCAGTCCAGAACGGCTGTGATGTGCTCGGTTGTTACCGCCCAATGGGAAGCCGTCCAGTACTTCGCTTGGTCCTTGACGTAGATGATTTGCGGCGATTCATGCTTCACGTTCAAATCCTCGGCGATTTTATTGGAAACCGGACGGGATTCGATGACTTTGACCAAGGTGTAATCCACATCGCCGTTTGGCGTCTTTTTCAAATAAGATTCAAACTCTGCCAAAGCGTTGGCGCTAACCGGGCATGTCGTGCTGTGCTTCAAAATGACTTGACCGCGTTCGGAGGATTTTCTCAGAATGTGGTCCCATTCTTCCAGTGTCGTGATTTCATTCCATAACATATGATTCTCTCCCTTAGATGTGATATATCGCATTGCATTCATTATACAACCAATAGCTATTATACACATAGATTCCGCTGTTTTTCATATGAAGGTTCCATTTAGCCTGAGTCTATGCTGGTATTACTACTCCTCATCCGACACCCGAATCGTGTTACGACCGGAGCGTTTGGCTTCGTATAGCGAGCGATCCGCCTGCTTCAATACCTTCTTCAATTCAGTATCCCACCAAGCTTCTTCTGCTTCCGCATCGACTGTGCCGTTATGTGAGCTTGTCTTCACCGCGGCAACGCCGAAGCTGGCTGTAATCATCAGCGGTCCTTGCGGCGTAGTCATCGGCTGCGCGAGAAGCTTGGCACGGATCCGCTCCGCAGCTGCTGTTGCCTCCGAAGTCGAGTGACCGGGCATGGCAACGGCGAACTCTTCGCCGCCATAACGGGCGAACAGGTCCTCGGCCCGCAGTGTCTTCCGCGTTAATTCGACGATGTGCTGCAGGGCTTGGTCGCCAATATCGTGGCCGTAAACATCGTTGATCCGTTTGAAATGGTCGATATCGAACAGCAGGAAAGCGAGCGGCTCACGATTCCGAACCGCCTGATTCAGAAGGGCGTAACTGAGTTTCATAAAGTGCGAGCGGTTATAGATTCGAGTCAAACCATCGTAGTAGGCCATCTGCCGCAGCTCTTCCTGAAGACGCGCCTTATCAGTTACGTCGATCAGGACGATTAATCGTCCGGCCTCTCGCCCTCTCTGGTTGCGAACGGTAGAAGACCTGATCTGATAATGAAGCGAATGGTTACCTAATTGCCAGCGAATCTCTTCAATGTCGGCTTCTCCCTTATCCGGACCTTCCCGTTCCCCCATACCGAAAATGGGCTCTGCGGTGTGAAGCTGCCACATCTCATGTAACGGTTCTCCAATGGCCGAAGGGCTCAGCTCCGGCATCATGGTTGCCGCAGCCGGATTGAAGTCAACCAAACGGTTGTCCAGATCCAATACGAGGACGCCCTCCCGCATGCTCGAAAAGAGATTATCCCTCGCTATCGGCGCCACATGAAACAAACCCTTGGATGTCAATGCCCAGAGATAAAGGGCCGAGGTCAACGTCATGATGACGGGGATCGGGTCCATACCATCGGGCGTGAGTCCGCCAAGATAGAGAAAATCGCCGATAAGGGGCAGGACAAGACCAACCAGCATCGTGCCCAGCTGAAAGCGGTAGGATGGCATCTTGCGCCAGCTGCGAAGCAGCAGTACGACCCCGCCTATCAAGCAGGCGAAAGTGTAGGCGCCCTGAATGATATACCAGGGTCCGGCTACGATATCCACCTTCAAAGCAGAAACGTCCGGCCGTAATAGAATATCCCGATAATATAGATGATGTAGTTCGTTGGTCATAACAAGCAGCAGGGTTACGACCGGTATGACAAACATTGAAATCAGCAGGCCGGGTCTCAAATATCGTTCCATGCCCAAATAAGTCAGAATGATCAATAAATTAAGGGGCGGCAAGAACGGCATCCCTAGATATTCAAACTTGATCCAGAACTGAATCTCTTGAAGCGAACGGCTGGACAATTCGAGTGCAGCACCGAATGTATAAATCGCGGCCAGCATGCTGAAGATGAAGAAGGTTTTTACCGTTGCAAGCTTCGAGCGTCCTGACAGCACGTAAAGACCCATGATAATGTTCAATACGCCTGCCGTGACGATCAGCGTAATAAGAGCGGAGTAGGGTGTTCCCATTATGTAGGCTCCAAATCTGCGTGTGATGAGTCGGCCATGATCACCGATCGAATCTTATTCCGATCGTACCATAGTACACCTATCGGAACAATGTTCCATCTGTTGGAAGCTTGATACCCGCTGTTGCAAACGATGCGCTCTCGTGAAAGGTACCGCTGACTTCGGTCCTCTTGCCCGACGCTCCTCCATGCGGGATGAATAGCAAAAAGGAACCGCAGGTTCGCGGTTCCTTTTGCTATTTTGATTTTCGGGCTTTCACGATCAAGAAATGAGGATTCGTCATTAATCGATCATACCATTTTGCCATCCAGGCCTCCGCCTCCGGCTTGTCTTTATGCTCTAAGCTCGGCTGCGGCTCGACAATCTCTTCGATGCTGAAACAGGAGGAAGTCACGTTGATGATTTCTTGCATCGGTCTTCGATAGAAAGCGACCTCGACGGGACCGGACTCCGGTTTGTTCCAAATCTCCGTCAATAACTCTCGTGCAAAGTAGTCTTGCCGGTCAAAATGCTTAAAATCCATAAAGGGATGATGCACGGAGAAAATCAAGCTGCCTCCGGGTTTCAGCACCCGCTGAAATTCGCGAAAGGTTGGCAGCCACTCCTCAATGTAATGAAGCGTCAATGAACTTACGATGTAATCAAAAGCTTCATCTGCAAATGGCAGGGCCTCAGTCAGATCGCATGCAGCGATGGTCGCTTCACTGCCCACTCGCCTTTTGCAGGCTTCAATCATCGACGGGCTCAGATCGATCGCCGTTACCCTAGCCCCCCGTTGAATCAACTGCTCCGTATACCACCCGGCGGCACATCCGGCATCCAATACGGTCATCCGCTCCATGTTCTTCGGCAGCATCCCGAGCATGGCCGGCCTCTCGTAAAAGGCATTGTGCCCGCTCTGCGAATCCACATGCCGTTCGTAGTCCCCAGCCAGCTTGCCGTATGCCTTCAAAACCTTCTCCTTCATGGTTCCATAACCTCCATATGTACCTGCTGAATTCCTGGTCCTCTACCATTGCTGCGCCTTATAATCGCACTAACACGTTTGATTGACGATCAGCTTGAGTACAGGGAACAATACGTACGCTCGAAATGGTTGGCCAGCAGATCTTCCTTTCGAATGAAAAATTGCAGTTCCCCCGCATCCCACCAGCAAAAACCGACATCGTCGTCCGAATCGACAGCCAGCAGCAGCACCGTATCCTGAATTTCCTGCTGCGCGCGTTCCGCGCTGCCGCCGCAATACTTGGTGATCTGTTGCATGGCCGCATCCATAGAGTAATTGTACTCCGAGCCGGTTAACAGCATGAGCGCAGCCTCAAACTCGCAGTCGCCGTGCTGGGTAGAAGGGTAGCCAAAGATGGTCCCGATGTCGCCGGAATCCAGGCCCGTCAATTGAAAGCACAGCTCCTCATATGATTCATAATCATGCTCGTCATCTTCGATGAGCTCATCATCCACATAACCGTAATTAGGCGGCTCCAACGTGGCTCGGGCCTCCACACGGTAGCCGGTGAACACCTCATCTAACGCGGTTTCCTCGGGAGCGCGTCGTCGAACCGCTCCCGAACTCTGACCCTCGGGAAGATAGAGCACTCGGTGCTCAATGTTATAGGCGGGTTCATCCACGCCAACGAAGAAATACAGCATTCCGCTT
This sequence comes from Bacillus sp. FSL K6-6540, assembly GCF_038007545.1. Classification (NCBI taxonomy): domain Bacteria; kingdom Bacillati; phylum Bacillota; class Bacilli; order Caryophanales; family Bacillaceae; genus Bacillus; species Bacillus sp. FSL K6-6540. The sequence goes on along the minus strand of NZ_JBBOXH010000001.1, from coordinate 3,054,133 downwards.
GTCGGCAGCGAGCTAGTGGCGTCCTGGACTGCCACATCCTTCAACTGCAGCTGTGCCAGAAACGTCATCGGTGTTCCCTCCGAATTGAGGGGCCACTCCACCTCTTCGGGAAGATCCGGGTCACCGCCAAAGCGCGAGTTGTTTGACTCGGCATAGTCCTCCAGCTTCTTTTTGGATAATCGTACGCCTTGCCGCGTATGCTCGATTAAATACTCTTCGGCATGTTCGAATTGATGCTCCTTGATGATATCCTGCATTTTGCTCAAATTTTGTTCGGTTAGCTTCATCGTCCGGTTCCTCATCTTTTCATGAATTTTATTCTGCCATGATTACAAAATTGCCCTAGTCTGAAGTCCCCTGTTATTCTTCCTTAAAGAGATCTTCAATGATCGACTTGTCATAGCCATTGGTGATCCTGTAACTCCAAGTATATTTCTTATGTATGCCTCTATTCGGAGAGATTCGGATGATATCCGGTTCCGTATAATGTATTTGAAAGGGCTTGTATTCGACATTAATCCAGATCCAGTACTCCGTCCCCCTTGGGTAATTGTCGGTCCTCCATAACTTCGCGTCGGAGAAGCTATTCATGATGCGCTCGATGGTTGCCGGATCGGTAATTTTTATTCGATTCTCCCCGTACGAACTGCCCCTTTTCTCAATGGTTATATGATCTATCTTCTGTATGTCATGGATCTGATCGCCCATCAACTCCTTGTAGGTCGTTCTGGATTGAACTAATGAAAAGACCGCTCCCGACAATATGATCAACGCCACGATTGCAAAAAAAATACGCCATGACCTGTCACTCATTGCGATACCGCCTTGATTCCCTTTAGGTTACGGGCGATCTCATTCACTTTTTTCATATCCCCCTCCACTTATGCACGTTAATGGCACGGCACTCTCATAATATAAACCCCATCAGCCTAGGTTTAGTTGCCGGATAATTTAACATCTTTTGGTTTGATCTGTCAATCCTCTCTACAAAAGAATGCCGAATCTCTAAATGGACATGAATGTCCTCCGGAATCCATGAAAAAAGCGGCGGACCGAACAACTATCGTTCAATCTGCCGCGACTACAGCACAAAAAAGCCGCACAAGGTGCGGCTTTCCCGAAATTCATATCCTGTTAAAACCATTAAGCCAGTGCGACGAGTAATCACACGAAACGTCCAAAGTCTTATCGTACTCAATCGAACCGCCGAAGGTTTGAATCTGCGGCTGCTACACGTTCAGCGAATAGGAGGAACGGGCAATCTCCGTGGCTTGAACCATGTTACGCAGGGAGGCAACCGTTTCTTCCATCCCGCGCGTCTTGAGGCCGCAGTCCGGATTGATCCAGAACAGCTTCGGATCCAATACGCGCAGTGCCCGTTCGATCATGCTGGTCATCTCTTCCACGCGAGGCACCCGTGGACTGTGGATATCGTAAACCCCGAGCCCAATCCCAAGCTTATACGTATTCACCTCGAAGCTATGGATCAGCTCGCCATGGCTGCGGGAGGTTTCGATCGAGATGACGTCGGCATCCATCGCCTCGATCGAATCGATCATGTCATGGAACTCGCAATAACACATATGCGTGTGAATTTGCGTGGTCGGCTGGACCGTGCAGGTCGTCATGCGGAAGGCTTTGACAGCCCATGCAAGATACTCCGCTTGGTCTTCTTCCTTCAGCGGCAGCCCTTCGCGAACTGCGGGCTCGTCAACCTGAATCATCCCGATTCCGGCTTGCTCGAGCGCTTCGACTTCCTGTCTGAGGGCATAAGCCAATTGGTACGCAATCTGTTCCCTCGAGATGTCCTCGCGTACGAACGACCAGTTCATGATCGTGATCGGCCCGGTCAGCATGCCTTTCACGGGACGGCTGGTCTTCGACTGTGCATATTTCGTTTCTTCTACCGTCATCGGCTGCTCGAATGCCACATCGCCGAAAATAACAGGAGGCTTCACGCATCGGGAGCCGTAAGACTGCACCCATCCAAACTGGGTAAAAGCAAATCCTCCAAGCTTCTCTCCGAAAAACTCCACCATATCCGTTCTTTCAAACTCGCCGTGCACAAGCACATCCAGACCGATCTCTTCCTGAAGCTTGATCCAAATATCGATCTGCTCCTGAATGAATTGCTCGTACTGCTCGTTATTCCACTCCCCCTTGCGCCAAGCCTGGCGAGCCTTGCGCACCTCGGCTGACTGCGGGAAGCTGCCGATGGTCGTCGTCGGGAATATGGGCAGCTGCCACTTGTTCTGTTGGGCGTCATGACGTTCCGCGAATGGAAGACTGCGAGCCGGATTCTGAGCGCTAACCTCGGCTACAGCTCGCTGAACGTCGAGCCGATTACGCTCTTCCGACTGGCTAAGCGCCTGAATCGCAAGATCGTTATGTTTCAGTTCCTTCGCGATCCGGGCAGCTCCCGTGGAGATGGCTTTTGTCAGCAGATCCAATTCAATCAGCTTCTCGTCTGCAAAAGCTAGAGCACCCTTTAGATCAGGCTGCAATTTCGTTTCCTTGCTTACCGTCACCGGTACATGTAGCAAACTGCACGAAGACTGCACGATCAAGCGCTCGGCGGCCACGTATTTCGTCAGCTCCTCCAATTGCGACAGCTTTTCGCGAAGCGACGCCTTCCAGATTCCGCGTCCGTCGATGATTCCAGCCCCCAAAACTTTGTTCACCGGAAATCCGGATTGTTGGATGGCTTGCAGATTGCCTTTGTATCCGTGCACCAGGTCAAGACCGATGCCGCTAACCGGCAGCTGGATGATGTCCTGGTAGTTTTCCACCGATTCGAAGTAGGTTTGCAGCATGATGTTGAGGCCGGGTGCCGAAGCCGCAAACGTTTCATAGATGGTGGCTAATCGCTTCAGATCGGCTTCGCTTAATTTCGCAACCAGGATCGGCTCGTCGATCTGTACCCATTGAACGCCTTCGTGTGCAAGCTCCTGAAGGATCTGAACGTACAGCGGCAGCAATTTATCAAGCCAGGCATCCGTTTCCGAGGCTTGGTAGCCTTTGGACAGCTTCAGGAAGGTGAGCGGACCGACAATGACCGGCTTGCCTTCAATGCCGAGCTTTTCTTTGGCCTCCCGATAGGCTGCAAGCGGCCTATTCTCGGTAAGAACCGGAACAGCTCCGTCCAATTCCGGCACGATGTAGTGATAATTGGTGTTAAACCACTTGGTCATTTCACTTGCTGTAGCATCCTTCGTGCCGCGTGCAATCCCATAGTATACAGACAATGGAACAATGCCGCCCTCATATGGGAACCGCTTGGGTACGATGCCGAACATGGTGGCCGTGTCCAGGATATGATCGTAATAACTAAAATCATTGACGGCGATCAGATCGATTCCGCTCTCCTGCTGCTTGCGCAAATGATTCAACCGAATCTCCCGCAGCTGCTTGTGAAACTCCGATTCTTCGAGCTTGCCCGCCCAGAACGCTTCTAAAGCTTTCTTCCATTCCCGATCAGCGCCAATACGCGGATATCCCAGTACACTGCTTTTTGCCATCTATGTAACACTCCTATACAAATTGTTACAAGAAAGATATCACGTATCGCCCGGTATAGTGTAACTCAAATAAGCTATATCTAGTTATAGCCTGCGGCTATAGCGAGGCAGCTGAGATGATGAATGAAGACTCTCCTTCCTTCTTGCCGATCAAGCGCTTGTCATATGAATGATCTGAAAGAACCAACACAAAAAACCGCGTTATTACGCGGTTTCTCATGACGGTCTTCCATGCGATTCTATTATTTGAAATAAGATGACTGTGATGTCTATGCCGAATCTCGGATCCAAGCATCCAGCAAACGGAACGTTTCCTTCGCCGAATCGATGATTTCATCGGAATCCTTCAAGCCGCTCGACAGCAGCGCTTCCCGGAATTCGGTCCATCTTGGCTTGGTCTCTTGACCGTATGCGTGGAAATAGCGAATGCCCGACTCGGGACTCACGGGCAAGAACTTCATCAGTTGTTTCGTGATGACTTGGCCACCGAGCGTGGACCCCTCCATCACATAGAGATACCCCCATATTTGCGCAGGCGTGCCCAGCTCGGGCAGCCGGCTGCACAGCGGAAGCTCATTTATTTCATCCTGAGTCATACCCAGATGCATCAGATCTTCTTCCAAATGTTTCGACTTCATCCGAATCGACATATCTAATCCCATATCGTTCACGGCATCCTCTGCCATAACCTTCGTTTCGGCCGGTTTAATGAATCCGTAAAACTTCGCTAAATACGATCGATATTGATCAATCGTCAGGGTCTGGTCGAATGCAGCTTTCGCGTAAGGATTCTGTTCGATTTGTTCATGCTGCGGTGCCGTCTCTTCTCTTAACCGTTCTAAAATCCGTGTGCTCAATGGATAACCCCCTATCATGTTTCGAGCTGTGTTGCTGATCAAAGCACATCTTCAGCAAACCATTAACCGAGGTGTCTGACGGTCGATGAACCCTGCGATAAATATATCATAACGAGATTCATATGAATACATAGCAGGCTCCTCGGTTTCAGTAGCCGGGAACGATAAGAACGAGAGGCGATCATTATAGGTTGTCTATGCTGTTCAGCACCAAAATCAGTCCCGCAATGCACAAAACCCACGAAAGCACCGATCCGGAGCTCTGGGCGATTTTCAGCCGCAGCTTCTCCAGCGGACGCTGCATCATGCGGCCAAATGCAAGGTGTGCACCGAGTAATAGGAGAGGAGGAAGCACCATGATCACATTATATGCAGCCAGGACGGGTACCCATTCAACCGGTGTTAGTTGGGCCGATGTCATGAGACCGATCGCCGCAAAATAGGGTAATGCCGTTGCCACCTCCAGCAGGGACGTGGTGAAGCCCAGCCCTATCATCGCCCCGAGGCTTTTGGATCTTGGACGTCGCGGTTCCGTCGTCTTTTTCGTCGGAACAAAAAAACTGGCTGCAAACAAAACGCCGCCGGTAACAGCCATAACCCAGCTTACCGTTCGATTCTGAAAAATGCCTGTTACGCTCTGAAGAACAGCATCCAAACCGAGCATCAGTGCGGCACCAACCAAGAAATAAAAGCCTGCCACCGTGAACAAATAGACCCATAATCGGGTGATCAACCGATCTCGCTCCGTCAACAGCAAATAGACCGTTACGCCGAGCGTGGCGGGGCTCAAGGTATCCAAGAGCGACAACGCACCTACGGAGAGCAGCAGTTCCGTTGTCATGATGTCTCCCCCTCTTCGTCTAGTTTTTCTTCCAGTCCTGTAGCATAGATGTTAAATGCCAGCTCCATAAACTGAAGAAGCTCTTCCTCAATGGGATACAAGCCCATCTGCTCGGACTGCGCAGGAGATTTGCGGATCTCCCACAATTTATCCACGAAGGGGTCTTCGCCTTCAAAATGCTCCCGGCGTTTTTCGTCCATGCGTCTGATGATCCTCTGTACTTCAGGAGAACCGGGTCCGTTCTCCATGCGCTTTTTAAGCTGTCCCAGCAGAGCGATCCATTCAAGCGAATCCGGATCTGTGCTGTTCATATTCGGGAGGAGGTCCAGCAGCTCTTCTTCGCGCCTCTCAAACATTTGTTGTCGGAACGCATGCTTTAATGAGGGGTCTCTTCCTGAGAGATGGATCAGCTTCTGAATCACATCCCAGCTTGTCTCCCCTTCCACGGCGATGCTATGCAGGACGGCGCGGAGCGCGGATTCCATTTGGTTCAGCTTGTTTTGTTCATTCTTCACGAAGTCCAACTGATTCATCAAACTGGATGACCAGTTCCATTCCGGGTTCGAAATCATATCCGAAATTTCCTGCAAGCTGAAGCCCAGCTTTTTCAGAAACTGAATTTGCTGCAGCTTCTTTAGCTCCTCCTCGCTGTATATCCGGTGTTGACCCGGAGTCTTGGCTGCCGGAATCAGCAGGCCGATCTGATCATAATAGCGAAGCGTTCTTACCGTAATGCCCGTCTGTTTGGACAATTCTTGAATGGGAATCGATTTCATCACCTGCTTTCTTAAGTTCTCCGGTAACTCCACTATACAAGATGACGCAACGTCACTTTCAAGTCGTTTTCAAAAAAAATCATGTCCATGCAGATAAAAAACAAAAAAAGCCCCGGCTTTCGGGCTTTTTCCATACCATGCTGGTTTCATTTCAAGCTGAGGATTTTCGTTCGCGTTATCCCGACCAGATAGAGGACGATGGGAATCACGATCAAGTGGAGGAGGGCATAGCTTGACCACACGTTCTGAATGATATCGGCAACATAAACGGTGTTGATGTATGTATTCCAGGCCACGATGACAAACAGCACGGACAACGGATAGATTAACGAATTCTGGTCCTTCAGACCGAACACGGTTTTCATGCCTTGAAGAATCGAAAGATACAGGAGAGAAATCTTGATAAAAAAAGTCAGGATCCACAGCGTAATCAATATGCCTTCGACACGTTGAAAGAAGTTTCCTAAGTTAATCGTCTTCGCAAGTGCATATGCCGGAAACGTGCTGTTCTCCGTCTGTTCAATCCCCAAAATTAGCACGCTGAGCAGGACGGTAATGCTAAGGACGAGCCCGCCTGAAGCGGCTCCCCGCATCAATGCCCTCTCCCCTTCCTTCTCTCCTTTGACCAAGGGTAGGAATACCATTAACACAATCAGCTCCTGGAACATGGAAGAATGGAATCCGGCCTTAGCCACGGGCATCCAGCCTTCCTCCAGCATCGGCTTGATATGGTTCCAATCGATTTGGGGCATAAGCGAGAGGACAAGGACCATAAACAGAAATACGATCCACGGAAACATCAATTCACCGACGCGGGCCAACAGAATGATGCCCATTCTGGCGCACATGACGGCCGCTATTAAGAACAAGATTTGAATAGCCTCGATCGGGGTCTCCGGCATCATTTCACTGCTCAGAAAAAAGCCCAGGTTGCCAAGCAAAGTACCTGTAAGAATCAAAAAATAAAACAAATAGATCAGCGAGAAGAGTTTGCCCAGCAGCTTCCCTAGCACCTTTTCGTGGATCTCGAAGATCGATTGGCCGGGATAGAGACGCGCAATGGCTATATACAGCACGACCATGAGGAGATTAATGAGCAAACTGAAGAGAGAGGCCATCCACGCATCTTCCCGGGCGGTATGCGCTAATCCGGAAGGCGTAACCAGGATCGAGGTACCGATGGTCAAACCGAATGCCAGTATATAAAATTGCCGCGGTGCGATATCCTTGTATTTGATCACGTATTACCAAACCCTTCCTCATTATGAGATCAATCCGCTCAGGGGCTGCACCAAGGCGCCGATCCAGTCCAGCGGCCTTAAATAAGGCACCTCCATCATATCTCCGATCAAAGCCAGCAAGGTTACTCCCCATACCGCATAGAATACGATGATGTCCCGGATGGAGCGCAGCTTCAGAAGATGACGGGTTTCCGTAACGAGAACGACGGCTAGAAAGAATATGAATAACCAATGCCAATTCACGGCTCATCCACCTTTTGGTTTAAGGGTTGTATGATGGATCCGACCCGGCGGATCGCTACATCGGTGTCCACCCGGATACTCATCGTTTTAAAGCTTTCGCCCCAATGATCCCGGTATTTTTTCCAAACGTCCGGATATTTTCGGTGCAGAACCTCGCCGAATCCAAAAACGTCGGCTCCATAACGCTGCTGGACCAGCCCGATGTGCTTCCGAATATTAGCATTATATTTATCCTCGATGTCCTTCTCCAATTCGTCGATGACGGCAGGTTGACTGATATCAATCGCGCATTGAACGGCATTCACGTCGGCCTCGATCTCCAATTCGGCGGAAAAAGCGGGGGTTCCATCCGCATTGAGCTTAACGTCCAGCGTTGTGTCCGCCCGGTTCACGGCGAATCCGACAATACCATCGTCCGGACATGCAATGAATCCCGTCGTGGTGTCGACTCTATTCAGGACATAATTGACGGCCTTGCTGGGAGGTTCCCCCAGCCATCCGACCAACCGATCCCCCTTGAATACGCCTAGCCCCGTATGCTGTAGAAGCGTGGAAGGATTGATTTGCTTCACGTTCTCCATGGACTGGCCTTCAGCTAAACTGCCGCTTAATTGGACTCCGGATAATACCGGGTCTGACCCGCTGCGCTTTAGCTCCGTCACGAACTGCTGCAAAGTGACTTTCCCCGTCGCCGCCCATTTTTTTTCCGAGATAAGAATGGAGGTATAGAGCGAATTCGCCGGAACATATTCGAATGGCGTAACGACCTCCAGAATCTCCGCAGCTTTTCCATTCTTGGCGACGAGCATAAAGAAATCCGTTCGAAGCTGATGATTCCGGGAGATATAATCGAGGACATCGCTGAGCCCTGACCTGGCCAGATCCTCACCGAATACCAACACGCGAACGTGGGACAGATACGGCATCCGGGGGGCCATGCTCAACATGCGCTGCAGGGCGTCGGGTATGGTTTTGCCGACGGACTTATAGGTCACGGCAGGAAGACTGCCCATCGATCCGCCTTTTTTGGAGCCGGCCTCGGCCGAATTAAGCACCTGAGCAGTAATGGCATACCCATTCTCATGGGTGTCGATGCCAAGCGCCATGACGACGGCCAGCTCATTCAGTTCTTTTCTGCTCCAGCATCCAGGGGTGAAGGTCAAGCATAATACGAGCAGGACTGAAAGTAGTATTTTTCTTTCCAACACGATAACCAGTCCCCTCTGCATGAAATAGAGACTTCGAATGCAAGTCCTCGTTATTTGAAGGCTTATGTCTTGGATTTGGTCAAGTATTTTTTCATGCTGTGACGGGATAATCGCAACAAGGCATCTTTCTGGCTCCGCCATCTTATGGGGGCGAAAGAGGTCATATACGGAACCCCCATGGACTGAAGGCTGCATAGGTGAAGACCTATGATGATCATGCCGATAATCATCCCGTACAATCCGAATGACGCAGCGATTCCCATGAGCCCGAATCGCAAGATCCGAACCGAGATTCCGATATTGAAAGCCGGCAGGGCAAAATTCGCAATCGCCGTCATGGACACAACGATCACCATCGCGGCCGATACGAGACCCGCTTCCACGGCGGCTTGCCCGATGACCAGCGTGCCTACGATGGAGACGGATTGGCCGATCGATTTAGGCAGCCGAATGCCCGCCTCGCGCAGAATCTCGAACGTAATCTCCATGATCAGGGCTTCGATGAATGCAGGGAAGGGAACCCCTTCCCGCTGTCCGATTAAGCTGGTCAACAGGTTGGTCGGCAGCATTTCCTGATGGAACGTGGTAATCGCAATATACAGGGAGGGAGTAAGGAGCGCTATTCCGAAGCACAAGTATCGAAGCAGTCGAACCAAGCTGGCAAAATCCCACCGCTGGTAATAATCCTCGCTTGATTGAAACAGCTGGACGAACAGGGCGGGAACCACCAGAACAAAGGGCGTTCCTTCTAAGAAAACAGCAATGCGCCCTTCCAATACAGCAGATGCAATGACGTCGGGCCGTTCTGAATTATATACCGTAGGAAAAGGACTGTAGCGATGATCCTGAATCATCTCCTCGATGTAATTGCTCTCCAGGACGCTGTCCAGCTTGATTCCATCCAGTCTTCTGCGCAGCTCGTTCAGTACATCGACATCGCATAATCCTTCCATGTACATCACGGCCAGCTGCGTATTTGTGTGCTCGCCGACCGTTCTCTCTTCCAAGCGCAGTTTAGGGCTTTGAATTCTCCGCCGGACCAAAGCCGTATTCTCTCGAAGCGACTCGGTAAAGCCTTCCCTCGGACCTCTTACCACGGATTGCGAGCTGGCTTCCTCCACTCCCCGCTGTTTCAGCGTTTCCGTTCCCACATACAGGGAGGTGGCGGTTCCATCCATGAAGATGATCGTATTGCCGGAGAGCAATTTCTTTTCAACCTCTTGAAAGGTCCGGGCTTCTCCCACTTTTCCCATCGTGATCGTCAGTTCCTGCAGCATTTTCATGCGTTCTTCCGGACGCTGGTCGGGGAGATTCATGAACAGCGGCATATCGGCATGAATCGCTTCGATTAGATAACGGGGATCTCCCATCCCCTCAATATAGACCATGACCGAGGGTATGGCGCCTAGTTGAAGCTCGCGGTAAATAATATCTCCGCTTTGACCGAAGCGACTCTTCATATCGTCAATAAATAGCGTCAGGGATGCCGGCAAATTTTCTTGCGGGGCTTCGCCCGGCGTTAAGTTCTTCATCATCATGGAAACGACTCCTCGTGCCTACACGGCCAGCTTTGCCCTACAAGGAATTCAAGTCACCTTCAGTTATCTTTTCCTCTACTGTTCCCGGAGTTGGATATATTATGCTTTTTAAGCATTTTGACATAAAAGCGGTATACATTTCTGACATTGGCCTCCTCTTCCAGGGCACATCTAACAAAAAAAGCCGGCCAGAGATTCTCTCTGGCCGGCTTTTTTAACACGATGAACTGAAATTATCCTGTCGCTATGAGCTACTTGTCTTCTCCCTCTTGAACGAAATTAAGCACAGCTTCGTCCACTGCCGCGGTCTGTCCAAGGTCCGGTTGATCTGACAGTTCTGCTTCGCAGCATTCGGGACGGCCGTGCAGTTCAAAAAGAACCAACTCGTTTTCCCCTTTGCGCAGTAAAGGTCCGGGAATATATAGTGCCTTCTGCGGTCCCGCCTTCCAGTACCGGCCGAGATTAAAGCCATTGATCCAGGCGACGCCCTTCGTCCAACCATCAAAGCGAAGAAACGTATCTCCGATCTCCTCCACCTCGAAGCATCCACGGTAAAACCCTGGCAGACCCGCGTCGCCCCTCTCCGGCATGGACGGTTCTTCTTGCCGCGCCTGCCCTTCCTGCGTAACCGGCGTATACGTGAGCGATGACATTTTCTCCGGCTCGAGCGGCAGGGTCCGGATCGTCCAGTCGTACAGGAACTGGTTATCGATTCTCACGCCTTCCGTGATTCCCTTGGGATCGCGAATCAGCGGCCCATAATTGATCCGGCCCATATTCTCGACGAGAATATCCAGCCTCGCTCCGTCTGCGGGTACGGTAATATCCAGCGGTTTTGAATTCCAGCGTTCGACGACCCCAAGCGGGCGACCGTCCAGGAATACCTGGGCGCGATCACGAACCTCCTGAATATGCAGCTGCTGACCGTGCCGCGGTCCCTGGATAAATGTGCTGTACATTATAAAACCATAGGACTGTCCGCATTTTTCCATCGGCTGAATGCACACGCTTTTTATCGGCTCTGACAATTGCTGGAGATTGGTTTCCGTAAACAGGCCGGCCATTTCAGACATGGCAACCTTTCCGTAGGCTGCTTTTGGAACGGGCTCAGGGAAGGCACACCCCGGCGCAAACCCATGCTTGCTGAGCACCCTCCGGACCGCCTCGTATTTCTCCGTTTTATCCCCCCATTCCGTCAAAGGGGCATCATAGTCGTAGCTTGTCGTCGTAGGCTCATAGGCCTGGATGTGATTCGCTCCACTGTAAAAGCCGAAATTGGTTCCCCCGTGGAACATGTACATATTCATCGAGGAGCCCATCTCCAGCATTTCATCCAGTACGCCGGCGACATCCGCGGCATCCCGCACGTGATGGTCCTCCATCCAGTGATCAAACCAGCCGTTCCAAAACTCCATCACCATCAGCGGCTCTTCCGCACGATATTCCCGGTATTTGCGGAAGGATTCTTCAACCCGGGAACCAAAATTCACAGTTGCGTGCACATCGCTAAGCGTCCCACCGAGCAGCATTTCGTCGGTTGGCCCGTCGGAAGTAAAGAGAAGCACGTCGACGCCGCGCCGCACCAGTCCTTCGCGTAAATACTCCAGATAAGCGTGATCGTTGCCGTAACTGCCGTATTCATTTTCAACCTGAACAGCCAGAATCGGCCCCCCGTGCGTGGATAGCAGCGGAACCAATTGGGGGATCAGCTCATCGTAATAATGATCCACTTTGCTCAAATAGAGCGGGTCGCTGCAGCGAAGCCGTATTTCTCCATAACCAAGCAGCCAGCCCGGCAACCCACCAAATTCCCATTCCGCACAGATGAACGGGCTGGGTCTGACGATGACGTGCAGGCCCAGTTTCCCGGCCAATTCGATAAACGATGCGACGTCTGCCATACCGCTAAAGTTAAATTCCCCCTCCTGGGGTTCGTGCACATTCCATGCGATATAAGTTTCAACGGTATTAAAGCCGCAGGCCTTTAATTTTAATAGCCTGTCCTCCCAATATTCAGGGACGACACGAAAATAGTGAATCGCTCCCGATATGATCCGGTACGGCTGTCCGTCCAACAAGTATTGTCCGTTCTCCCATGTCAGCATTCCCATTCAGCTTCCCTCCACCTCATGTAAAAATCCAAGGCTTATTGCCCGCAATGATAAACCGCCATGTTTTTGATTCTCGGGCTTGCCGCCGATTTCAGGACCCGTAAACGCACCTTCACGGCAGATACCGGAGCGAAGGCATCGATTTTCTTGTGTCCGATCGCGCTGCCGCGTGTAAGCTCAAGCCACTCTCCATCGACGAAGGCGTCCAGCACATATTGACTTACCCGTTCCCCGTAAGCAATGTCCTCCATAACAACAACATGATCGATCACGCATGCGCTAGGAAGAGACAATTCAACGACCTCGCCCGATCCCGAGCTTTCAGCCAGGGCATGACTAAATCGAGACTTGATCTCTCTGCCGAATTCCAGAAGACGTCGTACATCGGCTTCCGGAAGCAGGCCATGATGGTCAGGCGCGACGTTGAGCAGCAAGGTCGCCCCATGTCCGACCGATCGATAGTAGATGTCCATTAACTGATCTACGGACAACAGCAAGTGTTCTTCGTCCGGATGCCAGAACCAGCGGTCTTTTCGAATCGGAACATCGCATTCCGCGGGCACCCAGCCCGGCGTCTCCGGCAGCCATTTCAGCGATTCCTCACTGAACATGCTGCCCCGCGAAGAATCGGCAGTGTTCCAGCAAGGATACGGCGCCACGCCGTCCTCATTGCCGACCCAACGAATCGTAGGAGCCCCCATGTTAAAGATCATGGCACGGGGCTGATATCGTTTGACCAGTTCCATGATTCGAGGCCAGTCATATTCGCGGCCTTCCGACCCCGCGCCATCAAACCAAATTTCCACTAACGGGCCATAGCCCGATAAGAGTTCCTCCAATTGCCTGCAGTAAAAGTCATCATACTGTTGCGGGTCGCCATAACTCGGCTCGTGCCTGTCCCAAGGGGATACATAAATACCGAAGCCGATGCCCTCTTCCCGGCATGTATCCGCGCATTCTTTAACGACATCGCCCCGACCTTCCCTCCACGGACTCGAGGCTACGGAGTAGTCCGTCGTCGCTGTCGGCCACAGGCAAAAGCCGTCATGGTGCTTGGCCGTCAATATGAAATAACGGAATCCGGCTTCCTTCGCGGATCGGACCCACTGTTTGGCATCCAGTCGGTCCGGATTAAACAAAGACGGAGCATCCTTGCCTTCCCCCCATTCCTGGTTGCAGAACGTATTGATACCGAAATGACAGAACATCCCGAGCTCCAGGTCCTGCCAGGCTAGCTGCTCTGGAGTCGGCAAAGCAACAAGATTATCCGCATGTTGCTTCAAATCATGATTCATCTCTTTTCACTCCCTCACGTGAGTTATGCTGCAATATGAAACTTGGTTTCAACACAGCAATGACACGGTTCATTATCTTCTTAATACAATCTGATAGGTCTCTTCCTTCTCTGCCGCAAACGTATATTGATAACCCGAGGCGGATCTTAAGCATGTTATTGGTACAGGAACATTAGTGGAATCAAGAATTACAAGCGGGTACCCGCTAAATAAAACACAATCCCGAAAATGCCCAGAATATATCTCAGCCGCTTCAAGCTTGCCTTCCTTCCACCAGATATTCACTGTATAACCGCCTCTAGCACGAAGTCCCTTCACCGAACCACTTGCCCATGAGGACGGCAGAGCGGGAAGCAAACGAATTTCGCCGCCATGGGATTGCAGCAGCATCTCCTGGATCGCGGCTGCTCCGCCGAAATTGGCATCGATTTGAAAAGGGGGGTGGTCACCGAACAAATTCGGATGTACGGCCTTGGCCAGCAGTTCGCGAAGACTGTCATGCGCTTTCTCTCCCTCGCCAAGTCGAGTCCAAAAATTCGCGATCCACGCTTGGCTCCAGCCGGTATGTCCTCCCCCATACTTCAGGCGCCGTTCCAACGTTACCCTGGCAGCCTCTCCCAGCTCGGGCATTCGATGAGGAATAATCTGTTCTCCGGGATGCAGAGCGAATAAATGTGAGATATGACGATGGCCCGGCTCAAACTCTTCATAATCAACAGCCCATTCCATGACCTGTCCGTATCGGCCGATTTGGGGCTGAGGAAGCTTCGCCCGCGTATCCATCCATTGTCTGCTCCATTCCTCATCCAGCCCCAGAATCTCCGCTGCTTCAATACAAGCGGTTAATAATGCATATATCATTTGCGAGTCCATCGAAGGACCGGAGGATAAGGAACCGATCTGTCCTTTCTCGTTAATATAACTGTTCTCCGGTGAGAGCGAAGGCGAAGTCACCAGACTGCCGTTCTCATCAAAAACAAGAAAATCAAGAAAGAACAAGGAGGCCTCCTTCAGTACTGGATAAGCCCGTTCACTCAGGAAAGACTCTGACAGATTATAGCGGTAATGCTCCCATAAATGCAGGGCCAGCCAAGCCCCGCCCATCGGCCAGAAAATAGCGGGTGTCCATGCTCCAAACAAGCCGCTTTCTGCCCACAGATTCGATGAAGCGTGCGCGGTAAAGCCCTTCGCCCCGTACAGAGATGCCGCGGTCTTCCGCCCGTTGATGACCAAACGATCGATAAAATCGAACAATGGCTCGTGGCATTCCGGCAAATTGCCTGTCTCGGCAATCCAATAGTTCATCTGCAAATTAATGTTCAGATGATAATCACTCTCCCAAGGGGGCGTGAAGCTTTCATTCCAGATTCCCTGCAAATTGGCAGGTAAACTTCCCGGTCTCGAGCTTGCCATCATCAAGTAACGTCCATATTGATAGAACAATGCCTCAAGCCCAGGATCATTCCCCCCTTGCCGATAAAGCTGTAATCTCTCCGAAGTAGGTCTATCCACAGCTGCAGCTTCTGCCTCGGAAGCACTCTCCTCCGATACCGGAGCTTTCCATGTATCGGCCGCTTCGATTTCCAGACTTACTCGCTCCAATAAAGCGCAATGATCAGTTATATGCTCTTCCAGCAAAGAGGCATATGGAAGCAAAACAGCGGATTCCGCTTGTCGCAGCGCCTCCCGGTACGGATCGTCACAGCGAAACGATGTCTGAGCGGCGAGCAGCAAGGTAACGGCATCGGCAGACTGGATATCGAGGTAATTGCCAACCGTGTGACACTTGCCGCCGATCGTATGGGCTTGAAGCACTGTCGCGTATGTAACACCATCCGGCCCACATATGCCCTCCATCGCCAATGTACGTTCATTTTCCCGATTAATGTTTCCATCGAAGGGCCGCCTGCTTAACCGGGCTGATAAATGAATCGCTGCAGGTTCCGATGCGGAAATACGAACGACAAGCACTTGATGAACAGCACTAGCAAAGACTTCCCGTTCATAGAGAATGCCGTTCTCTTCCCAGCTTACGGAAGCAACGCCCGTCCTCAGATTCAGCTCCCGCCTGTAATGATTCACTTCGGACGTGCCGGACTTGAACTGAAGCAGCAGATCTCCGAGCGGCTGGTAAGGTCCAAAGTATGGCGGAGCATTCGTAAAATGGGTAAGCGCCAGCTGTTCCGCCTCTCTCAGTTCCCCACAGCGAAGAAGTGATCGGATATCATCCAGCTTTTCTATCGCTTCTGGATTGTCATGCTGCTTCGGTCCGCCGTACCATACCGAATCTTCATTCAAACCGATCCGCTCGGTGGACACACCGCCAAATACCATCGCTCCGAGTCTCCCGTTGCCGACGGGAAAAGCCTCCGTCCAGGCCTGCGCAGGCCGTCGTTCCACAAGCTTTCTCGTTTCGTTGATCATCGCTCTGCTCCTATTTTTGAGTATCTCAACAGAATAAGGGCTGCCTCAGATGAATGATTACTGAAGACAGCCCTTCCAATCAATAGCTAAGCATCAACCTTTTTGGATTCCATCCGGACCGATTATTTAACAACGCCTTTTTCGTTAATAATTTTTGTAGCCTCATCAACCATCCATTGTTGAACCTCATCAATCGGCTCGTTGCTGAGCATGAATTTCGCAAATCCGTCATCAATGATCTTGGTCAATTCCGAGGTAGCCGTCATCATGACTTTGGCTGCATCCAGATACTGGATCTCATCGCTGAACAGCGTATATTTCAAGGAGTCCATATCGTACTTATCCTCTTTACCTGCAACCAGCTTCGTCAGCAATTCTTCATTATTCGCCTTCTTGTAGCCAGAAAACTCAAGTCTGTTGTCCGAATCGGCTGTGGTCATGAATCTCATAAGCTTAAAGGAAGCTTCCTTGTTGGCGGAATTGGCGCCCATCGCCAGCATACTGCCGCTGGTGAAATATTTACCTTCATACTCTTTAGGCTCCCAGCCAGCAGGCGGCACAGGCACCGGAGCGAAGGCTGTTTTGAAATCATGCGGATATTGCTCGGTATTGCCCGGGTCCGCGATCGTGAAGTTGCCTGTAAGAATCATAGCGGCTTCTTCATTAAAAAATTCAGTACGGTAGTTCAGCTTCGCGGCAAGCACGTCACTGTAAGGCTTGGCCGACTTATCCGTCTCCTCCATATCTTTGCGAAGCTGGAAGAAGTATTTGTAAGTCGGGTCGGATAGAATGGTCGTTCCGTCCTCATATACGAACGGATCTTTCATCATGGTTTGCGCCGGAGCGTTCATATAAAGCTCCCAAGTATGGAAGTAAGACCCGTAACGCTTGTCAACGCCTTCGCCCTTGGTCAGCTTCTTGGAATATTCCCGGTAATCATCCCACGTCCAGCCGAATTTCGGAACCTCAAGTCCCGCTTCATCCAGAGCATCCTTGTTGAGCATCACATAGTTCATGCTCTTGGTGTACTGCATGCCATAATACTTGTCGTCTACCTTGGCATTTACAAAATACTCGTCTTCCGGAACCAGGCTTTCCTGCTCATAGAACTCGTTCAGGGGAGCAAGGGCTCCGCGCGTCGCCCGTTCGAGAACTCCGCCCAAGCTCGGGAATTGTATTACGTCGATCGCTTCGCCGGAAGAGATCAGGAAATCAAGTTTTTTCAGCATCTCCACGGAATCCCCCGGAACCAGAACCACGTGTTCAACCTTGATATTCGGATTCTGATCCATAAATTCCTGGAGCATGGCGTCCGTACCTGCCTGTTGTGCTTCGTTATCCCAGTTGTAATACTTGACGGTAACCTGCTTGTCCGTCTGACCGCTTCCACCGTTGCTGCCGGCGCCCGTTTCCGACCCGGAATTCCCGCAGCCGCTTAATACCAGGGTGCTCGCCAGAATCGTGCTAAGAATGACGGATAATCTGTGTTTGCTTTTTTTCTTCATCTTACTTCCCCCTGCACAGATAAATTAGTTGATGCGCTTTCATGTTCATTATAGGCAGTGGCTTGGCCGACCAAGTGCACAATTTTGAGGTTCTAGGATTACATTTTTGACTTTCCGGTAACTTCTGATTGTTGACGTTATACTTCGTATCAGCCTTTAACCCCGCCTAAAGCAATGCCGTTTATGACCTGCTTCTGCAAAGCGATGAACACAATGACCAGCGGAATGATCGCCGATACCGCCGCCATCATCATAATGGCATAGTTGTTGGTATAGTCATCGCGGAACAGCGTCATCCCCAGCGGAATGGTGTATAAGTCCTTGTCCAGCAAGAAGATCAATGGATTCTGGTAATCGTTCCAGGTCCAAATGAATTTAATGATCGCAACCGTCGCCAGCACAGGCTTGCACAGCGGCACCATAATGGAAGCAAATGTCCGCAGATGGCCCGCTCCGTCAATTCTGGCCGCTTCCAAATATTCATCGCTGATCCCGATCATAAATTGGCGCAGCAGGAACGTGAAGTAGATCGAGAACATGCTCATGAAGATGATGGCCGCATGCGTATTGTAAAGACCAAACCAGCGAATCAGCAGAAATCGCGGAATCAGCGTTGCCTGATCCGGAATGATCATGAACGAGAGCAAGGCCATAAAGACGAGATTCCGTCCTTTGAATCGGATCTTCGTCAGCGCATAGGCTGCCATGGATGAGATGATCAGCGTGATTAAGGTCGTAATAATCGCTATTTTAAAAGAATTGAAATAGAAATCATAGAAGGGGACTCTTCCCATCCAGACCATCTTGAAATTATAGGCCAAATTCACCTTCTCGGGTATCCACTGAATTGGAAAACGCATAACATCCTTCTCATATTTGAAAGCCGCGGAAATCATCCAGATGAGCGGAACGAGAAACACGATGGACAAAGCCCCCATGATAACGGTGGTTACCACTTTGGACATGTTTTTTCGAAGCAGCTGCATATACATTCCTCTCCCTCCTTATTCTTCATTTCTCATTTTCCAGGTGAGCGCGGTAATCAGGCCGATAATCGCGAACAGCAGCCAGGAAATGGCCGAAGCGTATCCCATGTTGTAGTATTTAAAGCCTTCCTCATAGATGCGGAATACAAGCACGGTAGAAGAATTGTTCGGGCCGCCTTCCGTTAGAAAGGCAATGATGTCGAACACTTTAAACGAGCCGATCAACATCGTGATCAACAGGAAGAAGGTCGTTGGACGAAGCATCGGAACCGTGATCGCAAAAAACTTTTTCATCGCACCGGCGCCGTCGATATCCGCGGCTTCGTAAATTTCATTCGAAATGTTCGTGAGCCCGGCCATATAGATAATGATCGTGTAGCCCAACCCCGCCCAGGAACTGATAATCGAAATCGCCAAGAGCGACGTTTTCGGATCGACCAGCCATTTCGGCGGACTGCTGATCCCGATCTCCATCAGAAACTGGTTGATCGGTCCCAGCGAGGGGTGGAATAATGCGCTCCACACGGCAGCAACCGCAATGATTGAAGAGATGTAAGGAATAAAGAACGCGACTTTAAAATAACTCTTGAAAAACACGCTGTTGTGGATCAAGACCGAAAGCACCAGCGCGATCGCAATCGGGATCGGCACCGTAAGCACCATATAGATCAAATTGTTCTTGATCGCTTGAATGATGGTCGGATCATTAAACATCTTGATGTAGTTATCCAGTCCGGTAAATTCGATGCCCTGGACTCCCGACAGCATATCCCAATCGGATAAACTCAAATACAAAGAAAACCCAAGGGCAAATACGTTTAATAGCAGCATCCCGACGATTTCCGGGGCCAAAAACAGCCACCCGATCAAAGCCTCTTTCCGCTTGGGAGTCCAAAACTTCCGCCGGCTCTTGGGCACTGGTTGTTGTACAGCCTCCATGCAGCATCACCTCGACAATTTGTAAGTTGTCATTATAGTAATACATCCGCCATCGGCAAGAAGGAGGGATTATGACCAGCCATGTGCAAGATTTTGACCTATAAATAGCCCCACAAAGTGGAGCCTATGCTTAGATGGTTATTCCAAATACTTTGCGGGGACCCCAGAACAAAGCCCCACAAAGTGGAGCTTATGCTTCGAGGCTTATTCCAAATACTTTGCGGGGACCCCAAAACATAATGCCCCACAAAGTGGAGCCTATGCTTAGATGGTTATTCCAAATACTTTGCGGGGACCCCAAAACAAAATGCCCCACAAAGTGGAGCCTATGCTTCGATGCTTATTCCAGATACATTTATGCCTTGCGCTTTGCTGAAAACTCCTACATTCTAAAATCCCTCCACCCGCATAGCGGGTGGTTTTTTGTTTCGCGCGTTTCACGCACTCAACTGGCTAAAGCCATAATCAAAAAAGCCGCCTTGTTCGGGCGGCTTGCTGCTGCAGCTGTGAATTGAATCGCAACGGTCCTCTTATTTACGCGCGGTGTACTTCGCTTTGTATTCGCTCGGCGTGGTTCCCACGTATTTTTTAAACACTTTTGAAAAATACGTCCGGTCCGAATAACCTAAACCCATGGCCAACGACTCCAGATTTTGTCCGGACATTCTGAGCATTTTGGTGGCCATCTTCATTTTGTACTGATGCACGTAATCCGTGAAGGTCAGTCCCGTCATCCGTTTGAAATATCGCGAAAAATAGCTCGGATTCAAAAACAGATAGCGTGCCATGTCGATCGACGTGATGTTATCGTCAAGATGCTGATCGATATACTGCTGGATCACCTGCAGCTTCGGCTCATGAGCGTGGTTTCCCGCCCCCGCTTGCCGGGTTCCCGTCATTTGGGTCAGCTTTCTCTCCACCAGTTCCATCATATCATCCAAGGTGCGGGCTAAAGCAAGATAGGCGAATAGATCCTCATCGAATTTGAGACTGGACATCATCAATTCGATGCCGCGAAGCATGGAAGACAAATCCCTGGCAAAGTCTCCTGGATCAATAGACAGTTCTTTTGCTGTACCGGCGATCTTCTGAAGCGTGCAACGTATACCTTCTAGGTCCTGCTTGATGAGTTTCCGTTCCAGCTCGGATACGTAGCCGTCAAGAAACCCTTGAGGCGCGGATTGGAACCACCTTGATCGGATTTGAGAAACCTCGGTTATCGTATAATCGGTATTTTCGTAAAATTCGCACCTGCCGTGCAGAATTTCCTGATAGATGGAGCCGATCGAGCTTAGTTCCATTTTATCTGAAACCGCGATCACGTTCGGTTGAATTTTGAGAAAGTGGACGCATTGATATCGCAGCTGCTGCAAATAATTGTGCAGATGCAAACTGGCATTCCGTGCGAGATTCACCCTGAAGTTATGCAGAATCACTATGTTCCCCTGTTCCATGAACGGCGTAATGCCTTCAAACGATTCCGACAATTCCATCGCGATATTATAGACTGCGTATAAAATCAGCGGCAGCTCCGTTTTTCTGAAACGCTGATCAAAGCTGGAGAGCCGAATGGTGACCAGTCCCAGCATAAACCACGGATACGTCCAGGAAATGCCGATCTGCCCCGCATATGCCAAAGTGGACTCGGAAGGCGAGCCATTGATTACCCTTTGCAGCAAATCCTGCCGAAAGAGCTGGCTGTTGTAACTCGCCGCCTCGCGATGAATCAGACCGGTCCGCGTCTTTAATAAATGCATGGATTTGCCAAGGCTCTGTTCCAGCTGCTCGGCCGTCAGCTGATCTTTGATCAAATAGTCGTCTGCTTGCAGTTTTACGGCTTGCTGGGCATAATGAAAATCTTCATGGCAGGTCAGGAAGATAATCCGAACCTCCGGCTTCATGCGAATAAAATGTTCTGCCAGCTCCATGCCGTTTTTTTGCGGCAGCCCGATATCCGTAATGACAATGTCCGGCCTCACTTCCTCAAACATATGCAGCGCTTTGGCGCTGGAATACGTACTGCCGGCAATCTGCAGATTGTTTGCCTCCCAGTCAATCATCTGCTGCAATACCTTGAGCATGGGAACGTCATCGTCGATAAGCATTACTCTATACATCATTCTTCCTCTCCCTCCGGCAAAAACCCATGATGATGACTTAAGGGCAAGTACAGCGTAACAGACATTCCGCCATCCGGAAGGTTGGCGAGCGTCAAACTCGCTTCCGGTCCGAAGGTCAATCGGAGTCTTTGGACCACGTTCATCAGACCAACTCTCTCATAGGCTCCGTCCTGCTCTTCGCTTGGTTTACCCAGCCTGCGGTTAAGGCATTGGAGCTGTTCTTCATCGGCCCCTGTACCGTTGTTTGTAATCTCAATCCTTATGCCGTCCAGGCTGCTTCGGGAACGGATCTCAATGCGTGGAGTCTGATGGTCGACAAGCCCGTGGACGATGGCATTCTCAACGATAGGCTGCAAAATGAGTTTGGGCAAAATAAGCCCCTCGGTTTCCGGTTCCAGGTCGACCTCTAAACGAAGCGGGATTTCGTTGCGGATTTTCATAATGTCGACATAATGGCCCAGCAGCTTGCATTCCTCGCGTAAAGTGGCCGGCTCATTAACCTTGAGATAAGCTCGGAGCAAACTCATCAGGGAATCGATAATGCCGCTGTGAAGCGTATCCTTCGTCAAGATCAGGCTGCATTTGATCGAATTCAGCGTGTTGATCAAAAAATGGGGGCGGATTTGCATAAACAAGGCTTCGAGCTCCATCACCCGTTTCTGTTCCTGCTCCTGTTCGATATCGTGAATCAGCCGCTGCAATTGATCGAGCATCGTATTCAGGGTCTGCCCCAATTCGGCGATATCATCTTTGCCCTTGACCTCCAGTCTGACATCCAGGTTTCCCATCCCGAACTGGCGTACCACCCGCTGCAGCTTGTGAATCGGACTGTGGAGCCTCTTGGCCATTAGGATGGACATCCCGGAGAACACCAGAAACAGCAGAAGAACACCGGCAAGACCGGTATAAAAAGTCCTGGAGATCTGCCCCGACCACTCCTTCTCCGAGGCCTCGTAAGCCAGCTTCCAGTTCGATTTCAATATGGTTCTATCCGTTCGGACGCTGCCCTTGGTTTCCGTATGATGCGGAATCAGCCCGGTATGGCCTGCGATGTATTCCCCGTTAGCGTCAAAGAGCGCCACCTTGCCAAAGTCGATCGTACCCAGCAGCTTGTTGAAGTACGTATCGGAAATGCCGCTGAGCAATACGGACACTTGCCTCTTCTCGCGGCTGTCATAGATGACCCTGGCTATATAATAGCTTTTTCCGTTTCCTGCCGAGTCGCCGCCGGCCATCCCAAGCCATTGCAGGGTTTCAGGTTTACTGAGATCGACGCGCTCCATCAGCTTGTCGAGGCTTCCGTTGATTGCGGTCAAATCCTCCGTGCCGGAAGAGATGACGAAGTGCTGACGGTTGACCAGATACATGCGAACGTTATTATTCAGCGGCTTCGAATTGATCAGGGAGAACACGTCCTGTATTTGTCTGAAATGCACATAATCCTGATAAGTAGCCAGCCGTTTGGTGTCTGCAAATGACTTCAGGATATTGCGAACATTCGTATCGTTCACGATAAAATGGGAGGCAAACGTGACATCGTCAATCGTCTTGCTCAGCTCATCGGTCATGACGTTCAGGACATTCTCGTTGCTGAGCTGCAGCTTCTCTTCCATCGTATTTCGGATCAGCACAAACGAAATGATAGAAACCGCGATCAGCGGAATAAAGATCAGCAAAAGGAAAGACAGCTGAATGCGTTTGTAGAAGGTGAATTTGAACATTTTTCTCTGCGCCTTTCTTATGCTCTAGTCCTCTTTATTCTATCAGTCCTTTGTGCTGGCGGCATTCATTAAATGATGACAGTTGCTTGCTTATTTCTGCCTTGAAGGGTCATCAGCACAACCTCTCCGAAGATCTGCATGCCCTCCACCACATAAGAGTCATAATGACCGGACGGCGCACGGTGACTAACAACGAGAATAAACTCTTCTTCCATACCCGGCAGCTGAATCCCGCATGCTTCCGCTTGCCCGTCATGAACCCGTTCGCCCGTATGGCGATATACAGGCACTTTACGGACTCGCGGCAAGGCCGTATCGCCTGGACGATGAGGATACAGCACCTGCATGATGCTGATGCATCCTTTCCCGGTTCGGGAGTAAGCCGCATTTGCATTCGGTTCCAGCAGGTTATATTCGCGGGAAATCATGCCTTCGCCGACTTCCCCACGCAGGCCGTCTGCAGTTACGGGGATAATGGACAGATTCGCCTCCCCAAGGGTGGTTGTGCGGCAAATCAAAGACTCCCCTTCCATCCGGACTTCTCCTGACGGGTGCTGAAAATGAAAATTCTGAGTAAAGGTATGCTGCTCAAGGCAAGCCACGCTGTCGATCAGCAGCCAAAAATAAGGCTTGATAAGTATGATCCTTCTGCGCGGATACAACGGATCACTCCCATAGAGATAGCCGTCATGCGCCCCCTCGACATAATCGAACTCCGGCTTGCTGATCCATCTGCAGCCCAGTGGCCCGGCAATCCGGTCGAAAGACCAGGTATCCTTGACCCCGGTAAACCCGATCCCGTCGACGACCGTAGTATTATGGGCTGAACTCTCCTTTAAAGCTTTTCTCAGCGGTGTATGGTCGCTATAGTTATACCTTCCGAGATCGGTGAGCAGATCCCGGCCGTACGCATGGAGATCCATGTGCAGCATATCGGCGTGACCATGGCCACCCCCGAGCGGACCGCAGTGAAAATAAAGGTACAGCGCATCTTCGCCCCAGCCCGTTCGCATCGTATAATGGCCGGAATGGGGAAAAGCTCGGCTTAGGGATGGCGGCTCCGCGGGCACCATCGCTTCATAATCCCGGATGCCCGACATGCCGAACTGCCAGGCATGGTCGTAATCCGGCAGAGCATATCCGCCAAAGCGCAAAACGGGATCCTCAAATAACCACGCGGCGTAGGTCAGAATGGAACGGATATCGCTGTCGTCGCTGTCTCCCAGCATCGGCTGCCTGTGGTTCGGCTTTGCCCAGTACAGGGAGGCTTCGGCCATCTCGCGTACCTTATGCCGGAATAGGCCGTCAAGCTCCAACACGTTGAGATTGGCGAGGTGAACGCAGTCCAGATAACAAGCCAGCACCTCATGATGGTACGTTGGCGACTGCTCCCAGTGAATGCCGTCTACCATGATCTGAAGCCGGGCCGTCTCCTTCAGTCTCTCTTCCCCTAGTTCCCGCCATCGTGCCGAGCTCTTAAACTCGGGGAAGTACAGTGCGATATGGTATAAACCGCACGTTTCCAGAACACCCCAGTTGCTGATATGCTTCCAGCTGGTGAAGGAAGCAGCCAGATACTCCCCGTGCTCGTGAAGCGAAATCAGGGCTTTACCGAGCAGCAGCGGAGTCAGGGATGGACTGCCGATCATGTATCGAAGTGCCTTGATCCAGTTCGCGCTGCGCAGACCAGCTTCGATTGGTCGCCATGTCAGCGTATCCGTCGTCGGCTCTTCGGGGACAGGATTCCGATCGATCCAGTCTTCGAGCTGGCGGCAAAACGCTTCCGCATACTTCTCGTCGCCTGTCATTGCATACGCTTGTCCCAACGCCACCCAATAGCGGTGGCGATTCAGCATGTAAGCCCACTCCGCGTCTTGATCGGGAATATGGGACCAATTCACGCCTCCCTCAAATGTAACGGGAATTTGGCTCCGTTCCATATCCCACGGAAAACGGAACAGGAACGTCTGCTGTACCACTTCTTCCGCCGTCTTCATCACGGTTTCCAGTTCATCTGCGCAATATTGCTTCACGTAATCGGTGATATACTGCTTATCCTCGCCGCTCATCCACCATCCGGGTGTCCTCCGGCAGGTGAAGTATTGATGCAGTTTACACAGTACATCGTGCCGATGACCTTGATCGTCTGCATCCAGCATCGAACCCATAGCGGGATCCTTCAGGTTCAAAATCTCCAATACAGCATTCGCCGAAGCTTCCATGGCATCAGCGTTCATACCAGTACCCCTTGCTGCCGGTCTCCAGCCGAATTAACGCTTCCAGGTAAAAATAATCTCCCCAGATCATGAAATCATCCGGGGACAAGCCGCCGCGCACATGATAAGAGCCATGCTGCAGCAGACCCTCCGCTTCTTGGCCGATCGTGGAATAGTGGCGGACCAGCGAGGTCATGGAATCCTTCAATCCTTGTTCAAATCCGACTCTTTCGGGATCCCCCTCCTCCAAATGTCCAATCAGTTCCAGCAAGCCCGCTGCCACGATGGCGGAAGCCGAGCTGTCGCGGTAAGTCTCTGCGGTTACGGGAACGTTAAAGTCCCAAAGGGCGACATGATCCTCCGGTAAATGCTCTAGGAAATATCTGGCCATTCGTTTGGAAGTATCCAGGTATGCATGATTTCCGGTGTATCGATAAGCCAGCGCGAAGCCATATACCCCCCATGCTTGTCCCCGCGTCCAGGTCGAACCGTTCGTATAGCCTTGATGCGTGGCACCGCCGATCGGCTCCCCCGTATGGGGATCGAAGAAAAAGGTATGGTATGAGCTGTCGTCTCCCCGTACGAGATAGCGCCTTGTCTTCTCCGCCTGCATGATTGCAATTTCCCGATATTGGGACTTTCCGGTTTGCTGTCCCGCCCAGAACAGCAGCGGCAGATTCATCAAGCAATCGATAATGATGCGGCCGCCTTCCTGTTCGTCTCCTTCCGGACCCCAGGCTTGAATATATCCTCCGCTTGGACGCCAGCGTTTCAGCAGCAGATCCGCAGCCTGAAGCGTCAACTGGCGGGCAGTCTCGTCCTTCTCGACGATCCATTCCGCTTTGGAGGACAAGGAATACAGGAACCCGATATCGTGATGATCAAGCACCTTCTTTTCTGCAAAGCGGCGGCGAAAATCTTCCACTGTTCGTTTTGCTCCCAATCTAAAGGCATCGTCGCCTGTGTATTCATAACACAGCCAGAGCAGGCCGCTCCAGAAGCCGTTCGTCCAGTCGTCATTGTCATTCAGCAAATAAGCTCCGTCCCTGCTGACGTGGGGAAATCTTGCCCCGAAGGCATCCATGTTCTTCCGGATTTTCTCTACGGCATCTTGAATCGCATTGCTCCACATAACACCTTGCTCCCTTCAAATCGATCCTGATTACGATTCATGATAAGGAGAGTCGCCCGGTTCTAGTAGAGCCGATTTTTGCCTTGATGTGCATTATTTTGACTTATGCAGCCTTTAGTCGGTAAAAAAGGAACAAGCCTTCCCATTCAGCTCGAATCCAACCAAAAAAACGATCCGAGGTTTACCTCGGATCGTCCGTTTTGCCCTTGAAGCGGTATAGCGTTACGCGACGAACTTTTTCCACTTTCTGATCTTGGTTCTGAAGCTTTTGAAAGGGGCGACGGAATTGATGTGCAGCCATTTCCACATCGGCCAGTTGGCGCTGGTTATCGTCCATTTTCGAACGCCCGGACGAAACAACTCTTCCTCGGTCAACCGGTTGATCCATTCGCACCATTCATCCGTCCTCTGCTTCAGCATAAAACGCAATTCTTCCAAAGAATAGCCGTCATACGCTTGGTAGAAACGCTGATACAGCGCCCCCAATTGATTCCATTTATAGTCAGGGTCCGGCGTCGTAACTTCGATGCCGGCTCGTTCATCCCGCTCCCAGCTCATGACGAGAGACAGCCAACCAAGCTGATAGGCGATCATTTCTTGCGGCGTTCTGTCGACTTCGCCAATGCGATGATTCTTTTTATCCTCCGGGACATCATCAAATTCTTGGTCAAACAGCTTATACGTTCGTTGAATTTCAGCGATGAAAGCCTCTTTGCTCGGGTACGTTTGCAACGGTACTCTCTCCTTCATCATTAACATGTACCGCTTAACAGGCACATCCAAATCATACCATGATTTGGGGTCGCACACGGTGACGAAGATCATCCCGCTCCCTATGCGGAAAGCCGCAGCCATAACGAAGAATTAATATTCTTTTGCCTCTATCTCGTTCCGAAGCCGTTCAATGACTTGATCTATCGCGATCTCGCCAAGCTCGCCCTCGCCCCGTTTACGAACCGATACGTGATCGGAGTTCATTTCCTTCTCGCCAAGGACAAGCGTGTAAGGCGTTTTCAACAGTCCCGCTTCACGGATTTTATAACCCAGCTTTTCATTTCGGACATCGACATTCACCCGGATGCCGGCATTCTCCAGACGTTTCTTCACCTTCAAGGAATAATCGATATAGTGATCTGACACCGGAATGATCATCACTTGTACGGGAGCAAGCCACATCGGAAAAGCCCCGCCGTAATGCTCCGTAAGGATCCCGATAAAACGTTCGATGGATCCAAACACCGCCCGGTGAATGACAACCGGCCGATGCTTCTGATTATCTTCCCCAATATAGGACAGATCGAACTTTTCAGGGAACTGGAAATCCAGTTGGATTGTGCCGCACTGCCAGCTTCGCTTTAAGGAATCGAGGATATGAAAGTCGATTTTGGGTCCGTAAAACGCTCCATCCCCTTCATTAATCCGGTACGGCAGTCCCAATTGATCCAGTACCTGCTGCAGCGAAGACTCCGCTTGCTCCCATAGTTCCTCGGAGCCCATGGAATCCTCCGGTCTTGTCGATAACTCGATTGTATATTCAAAGCCAAAGACTTGATACACTCGGCTGATAAAATCGATAACCTGTTTGATTTCTTCCTGGATCTGATCGGGCCTTACAAAAATATGCGCATCATCTTGACAGAACGTGCGCACCCGCATCATGCCGTTAAGAGCGCCTGAGAACTCATGGCGGTGAACCTGACCGAATTCGGATATGCGAATGGGCAGCTCTCTGTAGGAGTGCAGCGAGTTTTTGTAGACCAACATATGCCCTGGACAGTTCATTGGCTTCAGCGCATACTCCGTCTCGTCTACTTGCGTAAAATACATATTGTCTTTGTAGTGATCCCAGTGACCGGACATTTCCCACAGACGTTTGTTCATCATCAGCGGAGTCCGCACTTCATCGTAATCGCGATGGAATTGAAGCCCTCTTGCGAATTGCTCCAGCTCATTGCGAATGATCATACCGTTCGGTAAAAAGAAGGGCATGCCGGGCGCTTCTTCCGTGAACATAAAGAGGCCAAGCTCTTTTCCCAGCTTCCGGTGATCCCGTTTCTTGGCTTCTTCTAGCAGCAATAAATGTTCATCCAGCTGCGACTTCTTGGGAAACGCCGTTCCGTAGATTCGCTGCAGCATTTTATTGTCGGAGTCCCCCCGCCAATAAGCACCCGCCACACTCATTAATTTGAACGCTTTGATTCTGCCCGTGGATGGAAGATGCGGCCCTCTGCATAAGTCAACGAACTCGCCCTGCTCGTATACCGAAATAACCTCGTCCTCCGGTAGTTCACGAATAAGCTCCATTTTATACGGATCATCTTGGAATATACGTTCAGCCTCCTTACGCCCCACTTCCTTGCGAAGGATCGGCAGGTCTTCCTGAACGATCTTCTGCATTTCTCGTTCGATGGTAATCAAGTCATCGGCCGTAATGGAATGCCCCAGATCCATATCGTAATAAAAACCATCCTCAATGACCGGTCCCACCCCAAGATGAACAGATTCACTGCCATATAGCCGTTTCACGGCCTGAGCCATCAGATGGGCCGTACTGTGCCGATATACGTACAATCCGTCCAAGGAATCCAGTGTAATGATGCTTACTTCCGCATCTTCACGAAGCTCATGATTCAAATCCACAAGTTTGCCATCCACTTTGGCTGCAACCGCATTTTTCTTCAGTCCTGAATGGATGGATTCCGCGATTTGGATCATCGTCGTTTGTGCGGGATACTCCTTCTTGCTTCCGTCCTGCAGCGTTACTACAATTGACATGGTGATCCCTCCATCAAATTTAGATTGAACGCAAAAAAGCACTCGATCCCTAAGGGACGAGTGCGTTCAGCTCGTGGTTCCACCCTAATTTGATCCGATAATGTCAAACGCTCGTACTGCCGCGCGCTTTGTCGGATCCTCATTCAGACATCCGGTAACGGGGATGATTCGGTGTTTTCTAGTTCCATTTCGATTGTCGAACGACCGATCTGGGTTCAAAAACACAGCTACAAAGGGGTAATTCAAGAAACAAGCGCGGAAGAAGCTTTCACCAATCGCTTCTCTCTCTGGACAGGTCGTTTCACGAATCATGTCTTTGATCGTTGCTGATAGTAAAGTACTATAAGTCAGTTTTTTCTAATTGTCAAACCTAATTTCAAAGATAGTTCGATGTTAATTTGGATAACAAATCCTTCCCTCATGTATCCTATGTCAGTATCTTTCCCATGTTTACGATTCCTCGTCCTTCAGGGTCATTTTGATCAAATATCCAATACCCAAACCGACCAGAACACCCGGAAAAGCATGGTCTAGCGTTAAACCGATCCCGGCCCCGATGATGACGCAAGCGTAAATAATGATATCTCCCTTTTTCAATTCTCTCAACTCCCTTGTCGAAATGTATGACATTCTCCGTGAATTTCGTTGACAAATTATATCTTACAAGATGACGCCGCGTCACTTTCAAGCGTCTATTGAGAAATTGTCAAATTCACGAATGAATCCATAACTGAAAACAAAAAAGCCGCTTGTTAACCAGCAGCTCTCATTCATAAAAATCGATTATTGAATATTGTTCATTGCGTCAATGAATACCCTAACCGGATAAATCTCCCTTGTTTCTGCGTGAAACGAAAACGTTTAATAACTTACCATAATTACACTGCTTCCGAAGGAGGGTTGTCCATGGATATGTTTATCGATTTAGGAGTCAAACTGATCATCAGCTTTTTCGGGCTATGGATCATCACTTTTGTTACTGGGCGCAAAACCATCAGTCAGCTTACACCGCTTGACTTCCTATCCTCCTTAATCCTGAGTGAAATCGTTGGGGCAAGCCTCTATGATGATAAAGTAAAATTGTCCCATTTGTTATTCGCTCTAGCGTTATGGACAACCATGTCTTTCCTCTTCGAGAAGGCAACCACCTACTTTGTCAAGTTCGGCTATTTAACGGAAGGGCGGGCGGTTCTTCTGATCGATAACGGAAAGCTCAACCAGAAGCTGCTCGATAAATACGACATGGAATATAAACAGCTGCTGTCCATGCTCAGACGGCAAAATATTTTCTCATTAACCGAAGTCAAATACGCCATTCTGGAAACGGACGGCTCGCTATCCGTCATGCGCAAACCCGAATACGAGCCGCCGACGGCCCAGGATCTTGGCATCGAAGCCAAGCCTGATCCCTTTACGGTAACGGTTGTCGACAAGGGAAGGTTGCTCGAGGAATCCATGCTGGGCAAACACATCGAACACAATGAGATTCAATCGAAAGCGCGGGAACAAGGTTTTGAATCCTTGGAAGATATCGCATACGCGGAGTATGGGGATGACGGAAAGCTCTATGTTTTCTCCAAAAAAGAGGTTCAGGATTGAATTTATACCCTTAGATGATCGCAACGCAAAAAAGCCTGATTCCCAGGCTTTTTTGTGTTTCGTATATTCTAACGACAAAGCGAATTCGACGATATTCTTCCGGAGCACCAAGCGTATCCCTTTCTCAAAAGAAATCCATGAGGTAGGTTTGGCCTGCAGGAATCATCGTTTCCAGCAGTGCTGCAGCCTTAGCATCTCCGGTCAGGCGGTGGATGGAATACAGTGCCTGCGGTCTTTTATATCCGGTAAACAAGGCCGACAGTGTCTGAATGTCGGTAGACAGATCCGCCTGCTCCCCTCGATCGGATGGGAGCTCCGACAGCTCCGCTTTCCCCTCTCCATTCACCGATAGCCTCCACAGGCCTGCATTCCAAGGCGCTGCGGAATCCTCCACCTCGATGGTCAGGACAGCTTCCTGCGTTGCTACAAAAGCATACTGCTCCACGAAGGATTGTAAATCCACGATACGGGCCATGAAGTAAGGAACCGTTTCCCGGGTAACGCGGGGATCCGGCAGCATATAGGGCAGCTGGTCATCCGTTGGCACCATCGTCATGGTCACCTGCTCGATCCTGGAATCATGGTTTGCAAAAAAAGTCCAGAGTCCGCTTCGGGCTTCTTCATTCAGGAAAACAAATTCGTCGCACACCAGTTCTTTGTCTTTTAGCTCATATAACGCATAACCCGTCGGTTTGCCCTCGGCAGAATAATAAACAACGCTGTGATTGTCTCCCTGCAGGACGAATCTTGTCCACCATGCCTCTTCGCGCACAAGGGTACCGTTATACCGGCTGACATAGGCCTGATACATGCCATCCAGTACAGCAATGTCGTTTACATCTCTTACAACGCGGCCCGGCACCTCCACTTTACGCGGAAATTTGTACACCGGAATGACGTACTTATGATATTCCGCGAACAATTCCCAGCCAAACTTGCGATAAAACGGGATCGAGAACGGATGCAGGAAGGAAAGGGTCTGTCCCTTGCCCTTCATCTCTTGCAATGCATGCTTAAGCAGCGTCGAGACATGTCCCTGTCTGCGGTTCTCCGGCCATGTTGCCACGCCCGCAATGCCGCCCATCGCGAAAGTGTTCCCCTGCAAATAAACCTGCAGCGGAATGATGGTCAGTTTCGCCTGCAGCTCTTCCCCGTCAAAAATCCCCCAGAATCGCTCAGGTTTAAAATGCTTCTGATTGGACTCTCGCTGCTCCGGCGTCAGCGTATATTGAAAGGCATATTCGGATAATTTCGTGCTGATGTCAAATTCATCCGTTCTTAATTGTCTAAGTTCCATTCTTGCTTCACCTCTCCAATCTTCATATGTACGTTAATTGCTGAATGACGCGTGTTATCCCGGCACGAAAAAGTTGGTTCCAAGGCACATGACCAGTATAACATCACAGCTGCCTATGCGGTACAAAACACCGTCCGATTTCAGGTGAATATCCATCCGTGCATGAATACAAAAAACTTAGAATATTTTACACAAACTTTTAGTAAGCTACTTGACAAAGATAACCCACTAAGATTATGATTAGCTCATGCAAAATAACAAGCACACCATGATCACAATATATTCAGAATAATCGGGAGGTAAGAACAGTGTCCAAATTGAATATCGGTATTATTTTAGGCAGTACCCGTCAAGGTCGTTTAAGTCCGCAAGTAGGTGAATGGGTTAAACGTATCGCTGACGAGCGCGGAGATGCAAACTACGAAATCGTAGATATCGCGGATTACAAGCTTCCGCTTTTGGGTGAAGCCGACGCGACTGAACAAGCAACGGCTTGGAATACCAAACTTGCAAGTTTGGACGGCTTTGTATTCATCGTTCAGGAGTACAACCACAGTATTTCCGGCTCATTGAAGAACGCACTCGATTATGCCCGCGAGGCATGGAACAATAAAGCTGCAGGCATCGTGAGTTACGGTTCTGTTGGCGGCGCACGCGCTGCCGAGCATCTGCGCGGAATCCTGGGCGAGCTGTCCGTAGCGGACGTTCGCGTACATCCTGCCCTCTCGTTATTCACTGATTTTGAGAACGGCTCTGTGTTCAAACCGGCTGATCTCCATCTTGTCAACCTGAATGGCATGCTTGACCAAGTGCTTGCTTGGAGCGGTGCTTTGAAGACGCTGCGCTAATCTCTAATAAATAGGACTGCCGCCGCTTCATCTTCCGATGAGGCTGCGGCAGTCCTTTTTTTCTGGCATCCACGCTTCATACCGAAAACCTGCGCCTATTCGATATCAATAAGAAACGTTTCGTTTAGTCCTTTCTTGCCCTCGGGCGTGATTTTAATGGCCCTGGTTTTTGGCATCCTTTGTACCCATCCTAATTCCAATAGTCTTTCCAACAGCGCATGGCCCAGCGCCCCGGCAAGGTGATGACGTCTTTCACTCCAGTCCAAGCATCGGTGCGTGAAGGAGCGGCGTTTTCTCTTCACGCGTTCCAGATCGATTTGAAACGCCCTGAAGAAGCCTTCTCCTTTTTCGGTAACCGTAAATTGATGATCCACTTCGGATAAAATCCCTGCATTTAGAAGCGAATCCGTCAATTGTATTCCCAAACTCCCCGCAAGATGATCGTAGCAAGTCCTTGCATGGCGTATGGCTTTGTGCTCCAAAGCTTGGTTGAATGATCTGATTTCAACGGGAGGCGTAATCGATAGAAGGGTCTCCATGATCCGGGCAACCTCCTGGTTCTCGATTCCATAATAACGGTGCCTTCCCTGTTTTTCGACGGCCACCAGATTCGCCGCAACCATTTTGGATAAATGAAAGCTGGCCGTTTGCGGTTTGATATTTGCCATGTACGCCAGCTCTCCTGCCGGGTGGTAACGCCCATCCAATAAGACGGTCATGATGGCCGCTCTCGATGCATCGCTTACGAGTGAGGCTACCTGTGCTATGTTCGGACTCGCATTCATCTCCATCCCTCCTGATGTAATCCATATTTCGATGAGCATCGAACATTTTCTATTTTACAATGATTTAGGATAGAAAGTTAATAGGAGGAACGTTTTATGAAAAAAACTGCTCAAATGATTGACACCGAACTAATTCAACCAAAAATCCTATACTATGGAACCCCGGTTATTTTGCTCAACACCCTGAATGAAGATGGCACCGTCAATATCAGCCCCATCTCCTCATCATGGGCGCTGGGAGAACATATTATTCTTGGCATCGGGCTCGGGGGCAAGGCGATTGAGAACCTGGAACGGCATCCTGAATGCGTCATCAATATTCCGGACCCTTCCTTGTGGGAGAATGTCGAACGATTAGCCCCGTTGACAGGGAAACACCCCGTTCCGGACTATAAGCTGAAGAGCGGATTCACATATGAAAAAGATAAATATGCGCATAGCGGATTAACGCCTGCGGATTCCGTCACCGTCAGGCCGTCTCGTATAATGGAATGCCCGATCCAGATTGAAGCCAAGGTGAACCACATTCGGCTGCCTGACGACTCGCCCTTTTTTGCCATTGTCGAAACACAGGCTGTTCAGGTGCATGCCCATCGCAGCATCATTATGAATGAACAACACATTGACCCCGGCAAATGGAGTCCGCTCATCTACAATTTCCGGCACTATTATGGGCTCGGCCCGTCAGTAGGCAAAAGCTTTCGAGCCGAAACCTAATATTCGAGGAGCATAAGGAAGAGGCCCGCCATGTATGGCGGGCCAATCCTGTTCGTGCTTGTGGTTTACGGCTTGACCGGAATGGTCATTTCCAGATCCTTCAGATAGGTTTTATCTCCTACGCTATCCTGATCTTGTCCTATAACACTCCAATCCTTTGGATTGACGGTCAGCGTAAACGGCTTTATCGTAATGGATTTCGGCGTTCCGTTCAGAGGACTGTACAATTGGTCGATATGATATTCGGTTTGGGGTTCGCTATGGAAATATTCGAATTTTCTTGGACTCAGGACATTTCCTTGATCATCCACTAGCTCGTAATATACCATGCTGGCGCTGTAATCGCCTGTTTGCTCTACAGAAGCCGGCACCTCGCCTTTACTGTCCAGAACCAGGCGGGTCGATACCGGTGAAATATCCAATTGCTTGACGGTATAACTGAATGGCCCATCCGATTTCGTGGCCTGGTCCGGCTTCACGACAATCGATGGATTAGCGACATTTACAGGGATCTTGAATTCGAAGGTTTCGTTCACTTGAGTTACGTTGGCCTGAATGGTCAGCTCGAATTGATCGGGTAATTTCAGACCCTTGGCAAGCTCAACGATATAGGCATTGTCCTGTTGCGGATAATCTCCAAAGGTCCCCTCGCCCATCGCCACTTCTTGTCCGTCTACCAGAATTCGCGGCATTTCGATATAGCCTTTTTCCTGATCTTCCTTAGCTACTTTCCTCGACTTAACATACTCACTATCCTGATTACCGATTAACGTAGCATCTTCGCTAATATACGGAGAAGCTGTACCCGGTAAATCCACTCCCTCGCGCTCCAGGATAAAGGACAACCGGGTTCCATCATATAGGAGGTCAGCTACCTTCAACGTCACGCCATCGTGAGTTAAGCTCAAGTTAGGTTCGGATAGGATTCCTTGCTCTATGGCGGCTTTCACTGCATCTTCGCTGGTTCCTTCGTATAGCACACCGAGCACTGGAATTTGCTTCAGGGTTGCTGCCATTACCGGCGATACAAACCCCGAACCGATCACGGTTCCTCCCAGCACAGCTGCTGCGGACGCAACGAGTATCGCTCTTTTAATAACATTCGGTTTAGGTTTGGTTGATAATCTTGTCATTTCACGCTCTCCAATTCGGTTCATGATTTGATCACTCATACTTCTCATCGGTAAAGACGATTCGCGAATCCTTTGTTCGAGTGCATTCATCTCAGCGTATTCCGTTTGTTCCGGCAATTGTCCCACGTGCCACCTCTCCTTTTTGGCTTATTCGGTCCATTAACTTATGACGCAAGCGTTCATACTTTTTCCTGATCGTCGCCGATTTGAGTCCCATGATGCCGCTGATTTCCTCGAAGGTATACTGTTCTACGGCCTTGAGCAGCAATATATGGCGTTCTTCTGCTGTAAGGTAGGTTAACAGCTCGTACACAACCGGCTCATGTTGAGATATTTGCATAACCGGCTGCTGTTCCTTGCAATGCTCGATCAGGTTAAGAAAACGATTCTGCTTTCTCTTAATATTGATCAGATGATGATAGGCCATTTTATACAACCAGGCAGAGAAGGATACTTGTCTCTTATACAGATGAAGATGCTCATAAGCACGGATAAAGATCTCTTGCACGGCATCTTCTGTCTCCGCATGGTTCTTCAGAATATAGTAGCAGTAGGTGTACATCTGCCGTTCAAACTGGACGATGATCGCTTGATATGCATGTTTGTCTCCTGCTTTGACTTGTTCGATAACCTCTTCAATGGCCTTTCTTTTTCCTTCCGCTTCCCCGGGGATGGTTGGCTGCAAGCGAGCTCACCTCCTTCTTTGTTTACCTATATAACAATCCGAACAAGGGATTTTGTGACACGATTTATTTGATGTGGAGAATGCGCATGAATTAGACCCTGCCGCTAATAGAGTCCGGATGCTCTGAAAAGGGCATAATTCTGTGTCGTTACGGGCGGCTACAGCTTCGGGTAACTTTTAACGTAATCCAAGAATCGTTTCGTTGCCGGAGATACTTCCCGCAAGGAGCTTACCGCAATGCCGAGCGATCTGAAGCTCTTCTCCTTCAATTCGATTTGCCGTATATTCCGCCGCTGCCCCCGCAGCACAAGTTCGGGAAGAATGCTGATGCCCAGGCCCTTCTCCACCATGGCCATAATGGCATAATCGTCTCCAAGCGTATATTTGATATCCGGCTTGGTCAGGGCTTTCTCCAGCACCCGGTTCACATCGTAATCGGAGCCTTTGCTGGGCATAATAAAAGGTTCATTCTCAATTTGGGCTAAGGCAATGGAGTCCTCGGAGCTAAGCGGATGTTCCACTGGCAGCAGTACGAGCATCGGATCTTGATGCAGAGGAATCGCATCGAAAATATCCCACGTCGGAAGTGACAGAAAGCCGCAATCAATCTTGCCCTCCGCGATCCAATCCTCAATTTCCCGATAATCTCCTTCGACCAAACGAATCTCGATATGGGGATAATCCCGCTGGAAATCCTGGATAATCCCAGGCAGCCAGTGAACGCCGACGCTGGTGAAGGTACCGATGTGAATGGTTCCCAGCTCGATTCCATGAATGGAAGCCACCTGCTGCTCCAAATGCTCGTTCCATTTCAATATCTCCCGCATCGTCTTCACGATCTCCTCGCCATTGGTCGTCAGCTTCGCGCCTGAACGGTTTCGAATCAGCAGCGAGAAGCCGAACTCATCTTCCAGGCTGTTGATCATATGGCTGACGCCGGACTGCGTAAATCCCATCACTTCGGCGGCTTTGGTCAAGCTTCCGAGCTCGACGACCTTTAATAGAACTTTGAATTTATTCATACTCATGGGGAATCCTCCGGCATTATTTTATACATGAATTTTACTCATGTTTATTATTAAGAACATTCGTTTTACTTGTCTATTGTACGTGAGTATACTGATTCTGTTCAATCACTTGAAGGAGGAAGAAGAACTTGAAACCGCTGAAGGCCGATCTTATGATTTTGTTTATCACCATGTGCTGGGGCTCGTCCTATCTTTTTATGAAAATGGGACTGGATTCGCTGGGAGCGTTCAATTTGATAGCCCTACGATTTGGATTGGCCTTTATGCTTGCAGGAGCGATTTTTTTCCCGCGCTTGCGCCGGGCTAACCTGAAGACGATCCGTTACGCCATGCTCCTGGGCTTTATTTTGTTTATCATGTTCACGGCCTTGACCTTTGGCTTGAAAACAACGACAGCATCCAATGCCGGGTTTCTGATCAGCTTAACGGTGGTGTTTGTCCCATTAATACATACGTTCCTCTTTAAGAAAAAAATAGAGAAGAAACGGATCGTCAGTATTTTGCTGGCCTTAACGGGCATCGCGCTGCTGACTATCCAGCTCCCCTTTGCATTTAAGATCGGGGACCTGTTCTGCATAGCGGCGGCATTATGTTATGCGCTTCATATCAATATTGTCAGCACGGCTGCGCAGAAGGTCGACGCGTTAAGCCTCGGCATCCTGCAGCTGGGATTTACCGGATTGTATGCGTTCCTCTCGTCACTTCTCTTGGAAACACCGGCATGGCCAAGCTCCACCGACTCATGGACGGCTGTCCTGGTCCTCAGTGTCGTATGCAGCGGATTGGGGTTCATCTTCCAGACGATCGCCCAGAAGCATACAACCGCCACCCGAACGGGTCTCGTATTTTCGCTGGAACCTGTATTCGCTGCGCTGTTCGGATACTGGTTTGCCAACGAGGTCATGGATTCCAACCAGTATGCAGGAGCTGCGCTTGTCCTTCTTAGCGTTGTTCTATCCAGCGTTGATGTGAACTTCAGGAAACGGTCGGCCATGAAAAACAGACCCGTTGCGTTGGAGTCCTATTCTGCTGAATTCAAGTAAAAAAGCTTGACTTATCTCCAAAAAATTTATATCTTTATATCACGGCTTAACTGAGGGCGATATCAGTTATGCAGGAACGTGATTAAAGGGGAGTAGCTGTCACAGCAAAGTCGTCATTACGGGAAATGTCCCCGGCTTTGTTGGCAACGATACGTTGTTTGCGAGACCTTTACCACACACTCTGTGGTGAAGGTCTCTTTTTGATTTCAAAAGGCCTTCACCTGCCGGTGGAGGTCTTTTTTGTGCCTTCAATAATACTACAAGGAGGAAATGGCATGGAGCTTTTATTGGAGTATGGATGGGTGTTGTTAGTGCTCATCGCAC
Organism: Bacillus sp. FSL K6-6540; assembly: GCF_038007545.1. Taxonomy (NCBI): domain Bacteria; kingdom Bacillati; phylum Bacillota; class Bacilli; order Caryophanales; family Bacillaceae; genus Bacillus; species Bacillus sp. FSL K6-6540. The sequence goes on along the minus strand of NZ_JBBOXH010000001.1, from coordinate 3,015,228 downwards.
TGGAAGGATTGCTGGCGGCGGATAATGCGCTGGTCCTTGCCATCATGGTCAAACATTTACCGGAGAACCAGCGCAAAAAGGCGTTATTCTACGGGCTGCTCGGAGCCTTTGTGTTCCGGATCGGATCGCTGTTCTTAATCTCGTTCCTGGTGGATGTATGGCAGGTACAAGCCATCGGCGCACTCTATCTTCTTTACATTTCGATCAATCACACGTTGAAACACTTTATTAAAGGCAAGAAACCGACGGAAGACGCAAAACCGAAACCGGACAAGCCCAAGAAGCAATCCGGCTTCTGGATGACCGTCTTCAAAGTCGAAGTGGCGGACATCGCCTTTGCCGTAGACTCGATACTTGCAGCCGTAGCGTTGGCTGTCGCATTGCCGCCAAGCGGATTGGCGAACATCGGCGGCCTGGATGGAGGTCAATTCATCGTCATCTTCCTGGGCGGATTCATTGGTTTGATCATCATGCGCTTCGCGGCATCCTACTTCGTAAAATTGCTGCAGCAGCGTCCCGGACTGGAAGTGGCGGCATTTCTGATTGTTGGTTGGGTAGGCGTCAAGCTTGCAGTGATTACCCTTGCACACCCTGATGTAGCCCTGATCGACCATCACTTCCCTGAGAGCTCGATCTGGAAGGCTTCCTTCTACATCGTTCTCGTGCTGATTGCCGTGATCGGATGGTTTAGCTCTTCGAAAGAGAAAGTGCAGGATGAAGACAATGCCATCAAGGAAGTGGAAGAACAACAGCCGGGCAAAACGCTGCAAGGCTAAATCCCCTCCCGCGTGCAATGTATACCAACGCATGAGGCAACTTCATAACATGATTCATCAAACAAGACAAGGCGATTTGCTGACGGTGCTTCAACCGTTCACAAATCGCCTTTCTTCATGCTTATATTGTCAATTGCATACGATATAAATTCGCGTAAGCGCCTTGACGGGCAAGCAATTCTTCATGCGTGCCCTGTTCTTGGATCCCGTCTTCGGACAATACGACGATTCGCTGCGCATTCCGTACCGTTGTCAACCGATGAGCGATGACAAGCGTTGTTCGATTATCGCTTAACCGTTCCAGCGAATCTTGGACCGCTCTCTCGCTTTCATTGTCCAGGGAGCTGGTCGCTTCGTCAAATATGAGAATCGGCGGGTTCTTCAGGAACACACGCGCAATGCTGAGCCGCTGCTTCTGTCCTCCGGAGAGCTTGACGCCGCGCTGGCCGATATCCGTTTCATAACCGTCCGGCAGTGCCATGATGAAATCATGGGCATTCGCTCTTTTGGCTGCTGCGATGATCTCATCCTCGCTGGCCTCCATGTTGCCATACCGGATGTTATCGAAGACGGAGCCTGCAAACAAATATACATCCTGCTGCACGATCCCGATATTTTTTCTTAAAGAGTGCTGCGTAATCTCCCGGATATCGCGCCCATCCAGCAGTATGCGTCCTTCACTTACTTCATAAAAACGCGGAATCAGCGAACACAACGTGGTCTTGCCTACGCCTGAGGGACCAACCAGAGCAACATACTCGCCAGGCTTGATGTTCAGCGATACCTGGTTCAGCACGAATCCATAGCGGTCCTTGTATCTGAAGCTGACATTCTGAAACTCGATGTTCCCCTGAACCTGCGTGATCGTCTCGGCACGATCGGCATCCTCGATATCGGGTTCTACCTCCAGGATCTCCATGAACCTGTCAAATCCCGTAATGCCTTCCTGGTACAGTCTGGCGAAGTTAACCATGCGCTGGATCGGTTCGATCAGAATGCCGATGCATAAGAAAAAGGTCAGCAAATCCGCCAGTTCCAGCGAGGTATCCACGATTGCGGCTCCGCCGAACACAATAACGGTAATCGTAATAAGTTGGGTAAAACCGACCAGCCCTTCGTGAAAGTACGTTTCGCTCTTATACCCTTCCCTTCTGCTGTCAATGAACCGCTTGTTGGCATAGGCGAATTTCCCCTTCTCTATATGCTCGTTCGTAAAAGACTTCACCACGCGGATACCCGAAAGAGAATCCTCTACCTGTGCGTTGATATCCTCGATCCGGTCCTTGCTTACCCGCAACGCCGCGTTCATCTTCTTATTATAGTAAAAAGCAAACGCGGCCATAATCGGGAGAAAGAGAAAAACGATCAGGGTAAGCTTCACGTCGATATACATTAAGATGATGAATGCACCCAGGAACTTCAGAACGGAAATGACGATATCTTCGGGACCATGGTGATACAATTCGGTCAGCGACAGAATGTCATTGGTGGTCCGTGTCATTAGCTGCCCGGTTTTGTGCTCATCGTAGAATCCAAAGGACAGCTTCTGAAAATGGTCAAACAGCTCCCGTCTCATGTCACTTTCCATATAAGCCCCCATCATATGTCCTTTGTATGAAATGAACATATCGCACAGAGTATGGATAATGACCATGGCCAGCATGACGGCACCCACCGCATAGATTTGAATCAGCGGGCTTTGAGAATTCCCTTCCAGCACGTTGATGGTGATGTATCGTATACAGAGCGGAAGCGTCAGCGTAATGGCCGAGACAACAAAAGCACATGCCAAATCTGCAAATAATAACCCCAGGTACGGTTTATAATAGGATAAAAATTTCTTGGTCCGAGAATTCAATTCGCTCTCCTCCAATATGCCGGAGGGTTAATTATTCATATCCCTCCAAACTTGATTCATGATAAACTCCATTGTTGTTCTCATCGTAAACACCCTTCCTTGTACTTGATAATTTCATCATAGCCGATAAATGACCCCAATCCGGAGTGTAAGAATGATTTAGAATTAAAAAATCCCCTAGGAACGAAAAAACAGGCTTGGATGCTAACCAAAGCCTGCCTCTCGTATACTCACGGATTAACGATTCCATCGTTCGTTAAGCAGCTCGCCGTTGATGGAGGCCGCTGCCATGGCTCCCATCGAAGCGGCCGCAATGGCCTGATACATCTCGGTGGCTGCATCACCGGCGCTGTAGATGCCAGGCACGCTCGTTTTACCGAAGGCATCAATGACCACACTTCCACCTTCATTGATATCGCAGCCTACAGCCGCAGGCAATTCAGAACCAGGGACCAGCTTCGGCGCGAAAAAGATGCCCGTGCACGGAATGACCGCTCCATCCTCCAATACGACTTGCCGCACCATCCCCTCGTTCGATTCAATGCGATGAATCGGGGAGTTGAATAGAGAGACGTCATGATCCTTTAATTCCTGCCGTTGTTCATCCGTCAGTTCATCCGGTCCGTTCGTACAGATGGTATACCGGTCGCTCCACCCTGCGATCACTTTGGCAAAATGCAGCGCCCCCGCCCCCTTGGCAATGACGACGAGCGGTTGATCCCGCAATTCCCATCCATCGCAGTATGGGCAGACGAAGGCACTCTTTCCGTATACATCAGCTAATCCGTTAATATCCAGCGGGCTGTCCTTCTTCCCAACGGCGAACAGCAGCTTTTTACTCCGGTATATCGTTCCCTCTCCCGTGGTAATCCGGAAATCACCGTCGACTCCCTCTGCGGCGGCAGCTGTATTCTCTACGAAGCGGACGGAGGGATAGGCGGTAATCTGTTCTCTTGCTATGCGGCGAAACTCCGATGGGCTTGTGCCGTCTCTCGTAAGAAAACCGTGGGTTTCCCGCGTAACCCTGTTTCGCGGCTTTCCTTCGTCAATCAACACCACGTCTTTCCTCGCTCTTCCCAATACCAGCGCAGCATTCAATCCTGCCGGACCTCCGCCGATAATAACGACATCATGCAATTGCTCCGTCATGCACACCATCACCCTTCTGGATCTTTAATGTCCATAATATAAACGGAAGAAGACATGACTTCTTGTTTATTTCCTCTTTGCCCAAGGAAGAATGCCAAGGACAAATCATATTATGGACTTATGACATCCATTATAGACAAACAAGATCTGTAATGCAATGCCCTCCTGCTATAAAAATTTTAAAAGTTGGTCGAGTCGTAATGCCGTTACCTCTATTTATACTTTACATACTCTATTGTGATATAGAAATTATCCTCATAGATAAGGAGAGTGATGGAATGGCAGCAAGCTTCAACAATTCATCCAAAACGCAAGGCGTATCCATTATTACCTGTACGAATCGCCCTAATTATATTAAAAACTTGTTCCATAATTTCGCTAGACAATCCCATGCCAAGAAAGAGCTCATTATCGTCGTCAACGATAGTACAATCGCCCTCTCTCCTTACCAGCAAATCGCCAACAAGCATCGAAACATACAAATCTACCGCATGCCGGAGCATGTCACTTTGGGTGCGTGCCTAAATTACGCCGTAAGCAAAACGAAATACGGCATCGTTGCCAAATTCGATGATGACGACTATTACGCCCCCCACTATTTGTCGGACAGCCTGAAGTCGTTAAGAAGATCGAACGCTGATATTATAGGGAAACGTGCACATTATATGTATTTACAAGGCTCCAAAACTCTAATTCTACGGTTTCCTAACGATGAAAATCGAACCGTAACCATGCTGCCGGGGGCTACGCTCATATTTAAGAAGAACGTCTTTAACAAAGTACGCTTTCCGAATCAAAACGTCGGTGAAGACGATCTTTTTTGCACAAGAAGTAAAAGCAAGGGCTTCAAAGTCTATTCCGGCAACAAGTATCATTTTACGGCAGTGCGGCGGAAAAATTCATCCGGTCATACATGGATCATTAGCGATCAGGAACTCATGGCCAAGCACCCTAAAGTTCCGAATGTGCGAGATTTCAAAAAATTCGTACAGCGGACGACCGGAGGCAGTCGAGCATGACGCACCGGTCATCATCCCCATCACAGCCTGCCGTATCGATCATCACCTGTACCAAAAGACCGGAATGCCTGCACAATCTGTTGGAGAATTACGCCAGACAGAATTACAGGAACAAAGAGTTAATCGTCATCTTAAATCATAGCAGTCTCAAGCTATCGGAATATCAAATGGCAGCCAAGTCATATCACAACGTCAGAATATATAGCAAACCGGAACGATTATCACTGGGCAGCTGCCTTAATTATGGAGTAAAGGTCTCCCAACACGGCCTCATTGCTAAATTTGACGATGATGACTATTACGCACCTGATTATTTGAACGAAAGCGTCCGTCTCATGATCAAGACTCGGGCTGATATTGTAGGAAAGAGAGCGCACTTCATGCAGCTTGCCGGGCAAAAAGCTCTTCTGCACCGTTACCCTAACATGGCCAATCAATGGGTTCCCCTTGTTCAAGGGGCGACCTTGCTGGTTAAACGGCATGTATTTGATCAAGTAGCGTTCCCGAATCAAAATCGCAGCGAGTGCGTCAAACTTTGTGCTGATTGTATAGCTCGTAACTATAGAATATACTCGGGAAGTCCGTATCATTTCTTAGCGAATCGAAGACGCAACTCCACCAATCACACCTGGATCGTCAGTGACAAGAATCTATTAACTCAACATGTTAAAAAGCTGAACGTAGACAATGCAAAGAAATTCGTGAGTAGAGGCTAAGCCCTGCATGAATCTAAATGTTCCGTATATCGCAGTGAATGCACCGGCGACTCGAGCATTTCCACAGAAACAGCGAGCTCGAGTATGGCGTGTAGTTTGTTTAACTGAATCAGAAGAACGGTTAAGAGCCACTCCATTGGAGCGGCTCTCATTCATCCCTAGCGAATCGAACGTCTCATTTCAAATAAACGCCATAATCCAAGATGACATTCCCCTGCTCATCCGGCGTCATGAAACGGACTGGATGATAACGTTCAAAGAACCACGGGTTCTCGTCCAAGCTCCAGCCTTGTTCGGCGATTTTCGCCATGCATCGTTTATGAGGCTCCATACCGAATAGCTCCCCGTTATCCTTGCCATATAACCAACATATCCCCGCAGCGCCTTCTTCCAGATCCGCATGGTCAAATCCTTCCGGCACTTCGATATGCTTCGGAAAAAGCATACCGATCCAATATTCAAACTGAATCCCGTTCATTCGCATAAGACCATAAGTAGCACCCTCCGATTCCGGCAAACAACCAAGCTGCCCGATCTTTTCGAACCAGCCATTGGCGAACCATTCTTCCCACTGGTCCGCGAAGCTTCCTGCCGCATTTCGATGCTCGTCCGTATACCATTTGCCGATCAAGCGCGCTGACGGGATCTGTTCTTTGTACACCCTGGTTACTTCTGCAGCCATTTTCTTAACCTCCTGGGTTCATCTTTTTGAATTATTACCTAATGAATTCTCGTCAACGCAAGGGAATCCTGCAAGGGAGCAGCCCGGTTTCAACTTTTGGCTTGGATTATGATAGTTGAGAACAGCGGTGTGAAATTGTTCAAATCGGAAGAGACCATTTATACGGAACGAACCATCATCCCGGCCTATGGGATCAGCCGGAGCTGTTCAAGCCGGATCGCTTCGAAAAGTAAAGGCCTTACATTAGGATGCGGTGAATCCAAGGACGCTTCCGAAATCGCATGTGGGATCCAGAACCCACATTGCTGCATGGGAGAGAAAATTAAAGCTTGTACATTGCGCCGTCTGCATGTCACAATACATTAGAGACTGTCAGCATGAACCTATTCATCTAGTCGTTCGCTTACACGTTCTCGGCTGCCCCTGCATTATAGCGCGGCGGCCGTACAATTAACCTATTTTGAATGGGAGGACCGCAATCATGAAAACGATGAAACTAGGAAGCAGTTCACTGGAAGTACCTGTTGTAGCCGTTGGTTGCATGCGCATAAATTCGCTGGAAAAAGCCGAAGCCGAACGTTTCGTGCAATCCGCACTGGAGGAAGGAGCCAACTTCTTCGACCATGCCGACATCTATGGCGGCGGAGCTTGCGAGGAGATTTTTGCAGATGCGATACATATGAATGCGGAAGTCCGGGAGAAAATCATTCTTCAATCCAAATGCGGTATCCGTCAGGGCATGTTCGATTTCTCCAAAGAGCATATCTTGAATTCCGTCGACGGCATCCTCAAAAGACTTCGTACCGAATATCTCGACGTTCTCCTGCTCCACCGTCCGGATGCTTTGGTTGAGCCTGAAGAGGTGGCTGAAGCATTCGATCAGCTCGAAAGCTCCGGGAAAGTGCGTCATTTCGGCGTATCCAACCAGAATCCGATGCAGATCCAGCTCTTGAAAAAAGCAGTGAAGCAGCCGCTCGTAGCCAACCAGCTGCAGCTTAGCATCACGAATACCACCATGATTCAAAGCGGAATCAACGTGAATATGGAGAACGACGCCGCGGTTAACCGCGATGGCAGCGTTCTGGATTTCTGCAGACTGCACGACATTACGATTCAGCCTTGGTCGCCTTTCCAATACGGGTTCTTCGAAGGCGTATTCCTTGGAAGCGACAAGTTCCCTGAGCTTAACCAGAAGATCGATGAAATCGCTGAGAAATATAACGTCACCAATACGACGATTGCCATTGCTTGGCTTCTTCGCCATCCTGCACATATGCAGCCCATCATCGGAACGATGAATATCAACCGTTTGAAAGACTGCATCAAAGCAGGCGAGGTCACGCTGACTCGCGAGGAATGGTACGCCATTTACCGCGCGGCCGGCAACATCCTTCCTTAAGCCATAACTGAAAACGGCCTCCTTTCGACTTCGATGGGAGGCTGTTTCATTATTATGGCTGGGAAGAGGATGACAACGATAAGGGGCCTCTTGCACAATTTTCCAAGGATGGACGACCTCCTGAACTTTACAGTTGTGCAATGCACCGCCCCGCCTGCCTTCCCGTAAACAGGCAGCCACCCAAAAACGTTCCCTCCAATGCACGGTAACCATGAACGCCCCCACCACCAAAGCCGGCCGCTTCCCCAACCGCGTAGAGCCCGGGAACCGGTTCGCCGGATCCACTCAGCACCCTCCCCGATAGATCCGTTTGAAGCCCGCCCAGTGTTTTCCGGCTAAGAATATGCAGGCGCACCGCAATCAATGGACCATGGGCCGGATCAAGAAATTTATGCGGCTTGGCTACGCGCACCAAGCGATCGCCTATATAATTCCTTGCTCCCCGGAGCGCCGTAATCTGCAGATCCTTGGTAAAAGCCTGGTCCATCTCGCGGTCTCTGGCGGCAAGCTGACGCTTCAAATCGTCCAGCTTGACCAGGTCGCTGCCTGCAAGCTTATTCATGCCGTCCACAAGCTCGGGCAGTGAATCGGCGACAACAAAATCCTCGCCGTGATCCAGAAATGCCTGCACAGGGCCAGGAATGCCCGAGCCTGCTCTTCCCAGCACTTTACGGATGCTCTTGCCGGTCAAATCCGGGTTTTGTTCCGAGCCGGACAGGGCAAATTCCTTCTCAATGACCTTTCTGGTCAGAAGAAACCAGGAATAGTCAAAGCCCGTATCCTGAATGGCTTTCAGGGTTCCCAGCGTATCGAAACCCGGGAAATTCGGAGCAGGAAGCCGTTGCCCTTTGGCATCAAGCCATACTGACGATGGACCCGGCAGTATCCGGATGCCGTGCTTGGACCATACCGGGTCCCAGTTCTTAATCCCTTCCGTGTAGTGCCACATCCGGTCTCGATTGACGACCCGCCCGCCGGCTTGCTCCGTTATTCCCAGCATCCGTCCGTCCACATGCGCGGGAACGCCGGAGAGCATCGCTCGTGGAGGCTCGCCTAACCGGGACGGCCAATGCTGCCTGATCAGCTCGTGGTTGGCGCCGATGCCTCCGCTGGAGACAACCACAGCCTCCGCATAATATTCATAGTCGCCAACGACCTCGCGGGAGCTTTCTTCGCCCCGGCGGGCCGAACTCGGTGCAAGTACCGAACCCCTTACTCCAGTGACGGCATTCTCGCGCGTAATCAGCTCATCGACTTGGTGACGCGGACGATAATCAACTACGCCGGAACGGATGGCGTCTCTGACCCTGGACTCAAATGGTTGTACGACACCTGGCCCTGTTCCCCACACAATGTGAAAACGCGGCACGGAATTGCCGTGGCCCTCGGCGAGATATCCGCCGCGTTCCGCCCAGCCAACGACTGGGAAGAACCGAATTCCTAACGAATGCAGCCATGCCCGCTTCTCGCCGGCGGCAAAGTCGACATAGGCCTCGGCCCATTTTCGCCCCCACAGATCCTCGTCCTCCTCCCGATCGAAACCAGCGGCTCCCAGCCAATCCTGCCATGCCAGTTCACGGGAGTCCCGGATCCCCAGTCTTCTCTGCTCAGGCGAATCGACAAGGAATAAACCGCCAAAAGACCACCATGCCTGCCCGCCAATAGAGCTTTCCGGTTCCTGGTCAAGCAGCAGCACCCGCTTGCCGGCCTCGGCCATTTCGGCGGTAGCTACGAGACCCGATAAGCCGGCTCCTACCACGATGACGTCATATTTCATGCGTCTCCCCCGTTCTTTCCCTTTTCTAAAACAAGTAATTTCAACTTCACTCCAGCTTGATCGTTACAGATGGCGTTAACATGATATTCTTTGCTGTGTAAGCGTTTTCCTCTCACGACGGCATAGAATCGGCTATTCTCGAATGCCAGGTCCGTATTATTGTATGCCTTCCCATCCCCGCTAACATGTTCCACAGCAAAATAAAGTGAACCCCAAATCAAGAAGGGTTCACTCCATGGTTAAAAGTATCTTCGTATCGCACTAGCGTAATTGTAGGCTGTGCATACATTTCCTCATATCTGCACAAGGGTTAACCGGTCTTCTCCTGCGCCTCCGCCGCCAGTTTCAGGAGCTGCTCTCTGACCCGCACCACTTCTCCAATGATCAGCAGGGCCGGATTTTTCACGTTCATCCGATGAGAAATCCTGTAGATGGTTCCGAGCGTACCCGTGAAGATTCTCTCTTCCGCCCTGGTTCCCTGCTCGACGATGGCAGCGGGAGTCCACGGCTGCTTGCCATGAGCGATCATCTCTTTACAGATGCCGTCCATTCTGCTGACACCCATGTACACCACAAGCGTATCCACGCTGTGCGCCAGCAAGTCCCACCTCACGCTCTGCTCATTACCATGGCAGCTCGTTCCGCTGACAAAAGCAACCGAGGTACTGGCTCCGCGGTGAGTCAGTGGAATTCCTGCGGACGAGGAAGCGCCCACCGCCGAGGTAACGCCTGGTACGAATTCGAAGGGAATGCCGCGTGCAGCCAATTCGCATGCTTCCTCTCCCCCTCGACCGAAAATCAGCGGGTCGCCTCCCTTGAGTCTGACGACATGATGACCATCAAGGGCAAAGGCCACCATGTTCTCGTTGATCCTTTCCTGCGGAAGAGAATGGCGTCCGGGTGCCTTGCCGCAGTATACAAGCAAAGCATCCTTCTTCGCGTAACTCAACAGCTCATCGTTCACCAGCCGATCGTACATGATGACGTCCGCTTCCTGGATACGCCGGAGGGCTTTCAGTGTGATCAGCTCCGGGTCTCCCGGACCTGCGCCGACGATATACACCATGCCCGGCCTCATCGTCTGTTCTCGACGGAAACTGCCGTCGCCTCCATTATTCTGCGGCCTGAATAGCCGGTCGCCATCCGCGCAACCCCGCGTCTCTTGCCGAATCCATATCGGGCAAAGTACAGCATCTCCCCGGTAAATACCGATCCGCCGATAAAGTTACCTATAAGCACGGGGATTTGATTCCAGAGCCACGCCTTCTTCTGCAGGACGGCTAACGGTAAGAGTGCAAAGCTTCCGGTGACCAACTCTAAGCCCAGCACTACAATGATGACAAAGCCAACCGGAAATAGGAGCGCGCCCGCCATCGGGATATTCGTTTGAGTCGAAGCTGTAAATGCTAGCGTGGTGGCGCATGCCAGGATAGCGCCGGACAGTATGCCGCGAATAAGCATCTGCGAAGTCTTCAGCCGCGCCTTCGCGGCCTCAGCCTCGATCATGTCATGCATCTCCTGATCCGGTTTCACATAATCCATGTCGGTCTACTCCTTCTAATGAAATCAATCCTTAACATTTAAGACAGCCTCAAACATGACAGCGGAATATGACTGACAATGCCTTAAGCTGTACGATCCAGCAAGTAAATCGCGCCGCTTGCCGGATCCACTTCAATCTGATAAGTGTTTACATGACCCGTGTCCGGCTCTTGAACCTGTCCGCTGCACAGATCGATTTTCCAATCATGCAGTGGACAGTGCACTTGCTTCCCGCACACCATACCTTCCGAAAGCTTGCCTCCTTTATGCGGGCACTTGTTTTCGACGGCCAGAATATTCCCGTCCGACAAGCGGAACAGCGCAATTTCCGTTCCCCCGATTTCAATGGTTCTTGATCCCTTAGGATCGATTTCGTTCACATATCCTACATGCAGTTTCGCCATATTGGTTCTCCCCCTATTTCGTCACAGCTTCGGCGTCAGGCAAAGGCACGAAATTTTTACGAAGCCCGCTGTCTGACGTAATCTCCTTCCACGGATCCTTTTGCTTGCTTAAAGCCAGCTTTATTCTGGAAACAAGAGCGGCGCGGTCCTCTTTCTTCTCCAATGCTTTTTTCACATGGTCCAGGCCCACTCGCTCGATCCAAACCGACGTCCGTTCATTCCATTGTGCGTTTTCGCGGTAATATTGGATAAAGGCTCCGGCCCATTCGACCACCTCGTCTTCGGTCTTTACGACGCATAACAATTCCGTGGCCCGGACATGAACGCCTCCATTGCCGCCGACGTGCAATTCCCAGCCGCCATCAATTGCCACAACGCCAAAATCCTTAATGGTGGCTTCCGCGCAGTTCCGAGGACATCCGGAAACCGCCAGTTTCACTTTGGCCGGGGTGCTCAGCCGCTCAAATTCTTTCTCCAAACGCACGCCCATACCTATGGAGTCCTGCGTGCCGAATCTGCAAAACGTGGACCCTACGCAAGTTTTAACCGTACGGAGGGCTTTACCGTAAGCATAACCGGAAGGCATATCCAGCTCCTCCCACATCCTCGGCAGATCCTCCTTCTTGACGCCGAGTAGATCGATCCGCTGTCCGCCCGTAATCTTGACCATCGGCACATCGAATTTTTCTGCAATCTCGGCGATTTTCTTTAGCTCCGAAGGCGACGTCACCCCACCGTATATCCGAGGCACCACGGAATACGTGCCATCCTTCTGAATGTTGGCATGGTACCGCTCGTTCGTGAAACGGGATTCCTTCTCGTCCACGTAGGATTCCGGAAACAGCATGCCGAGATAGTAGTTCAGCGATGGACGGCACTTGGAGCACCCCTCCGGATTGTCCCATCCCAGCACATTCATCACTTCTTTCACGGTACCCAGTCCAAGACGGGTGATCTCGGTGATAATTTCATCTCTCCCCAGCGAAGTACATCCGCATATCCCTTCTTTTACCGGCTCCCCGGCAGCATCCCCGGCGTATAATTGAACGAGTCCCTCGACAAGAGGTTTGCAGCCGCCGCAGGATCCCGAAGCTTTAGTACAAGCTTTAACGGATGCGACGGTATTGCAGTTCTTCGTAAGAATGGCATCTTTGATCGCATCTTTCGATACGCCGTTACAGCCGCAAATGATCTCATCATCCGCCAGCTGAGCCAGCCGCTGCTCCGGTGATACAACGCCTGCATTAGGCGCGAAGCCTAACAGAAGCTCTTTCTCTCTGCCCTTGATGGATTCCCCGCTCTTCATGAGCGAAAACAGCTTCGGTCCATCCCCCGTATCGCCGAACATAACAGCCCCGATGAGCCGGTCTTCGCGGACGACGATTTTTTTGTATACCCCTTCGACCTCATCTTGATATCGCATGGATCTGGTTCCTTCCGGGTCTGCAAAATGACCTGCGGAGAATACATCCACGCCGGATACCTTTAATTTCGTTGACGTGACGGAACCGGCATATCCACTCGTCTCCACACCTGCCAGATGCTTGGCGAGTACCGCTCCTTGTTCGTACAGCGGGGCTACAAGACCATAAGCAATGCCCCGATGCTCGGCGCATTCGCCCACCGCATAGACGCCGGGGACGTTCGTCGCCATATAGTCGTTAACGACGATCCCGCGATTAACCTCGATCCCGGAGGACTGTGCCAAAGAGACGTTTGGCTTGATCCCGACGGCCATCACGATCAGATCGGTCTCGACGCTGCTCCCGTCCGTAAAATGGAGCGCCCTCACCCGCTTCCGACCCGAGATCGATTCCGAATTTTTATTCAGCAAAAAGGTCATTCCTTGTGTTTCGAGTTCACGCTGCAGCATTTTGGCTGCCGTCTCGTCCAATTGCCGTTCCATTAAATAGGGATTCAGGTGAACCACGGATACATCCATGCCCAGATGCAGAAGACCTCGAGCGGCCTCCAGGCCCAAGAGGCCTCCCCCGATGACCACCGCTTTCTTATATTGCTGCGACGTCTTCACCATCGTTTCGCAATCCTGGATGTCCCTAAAGGCGATCACGCCTTCCTTGTCGGCACCCGGCAAAGGCAGCATAAACGGATTGGAGCCGGTCGCAATAATCAAAGCATCATATGGAGCGACAGCTCCTTGCTCGGAGAATACTTTGCGATGCAGCGTGTCGATCCGGTTCACCGTATGTCCTGCATGCAATTGGATCCGGTTCTCCTTGTACCAATCCCAGTCATTAATAATGATTTCCTTCAGATCGGTTCCGCCTGCGAGGACGGATGACAGCATGATCCGATTGTAGTTCGGATGAGGCTCCGCCCCGAATATCGTAATCTCATACGCTTCGGGCGCAAGCTTGATTAAATGCTCGATAGCACGTACTCCTGCCATGCCATTCCCGATCATCACTAACTTCTTTTTTGTCATGGTTCGCTCTCCCTCCGTCTAACACCTTCGATATACTCATCCATCAACAAATCTTAAAAAACCAAAATAGCCTGCATTCGATCCAGTAGAGTTGGCACACTCTTACCGGGAACGAAAACAGGCTTCTTTGCCGCTAATGGGATACAACGTTGTATCCGGGAAGTATAAAGTTCTTGAGGGAAATATACACTACGCATTTGAGTTCTGTCAATATATTTGACACGAAATTAAGAAAATTAATTAATTATCGACATCTACTTGTGATTTATGTTATATAAATTAACATAGTTTCTGTTTTGTGCTAAAGCTTAACCTCTGACAGGATTTCATTTATGAAGGGAGCGTCAATCCATGCGTTCATTGCTGGTTATCCACCATCCGGTCCCTGCTTCAGAGCGAAGTGACACAGCTGCCAAGGCGCTTCTTCCGGAATTTATCCTTCGTTCATACGGCTATAAGATCCACCTTGCTCGCAATGAGAAGCAAGCGTTGGCCGGAATCATGGAGGCTGACGGAACGGTTCTCCATCTTCCGGTTTCCTCGATCAAGCCATGGTGCAGCACCCTTGAACAACAAAAGCGCGTGCCGGTTCTGTGGTGGTGCAGCGATCATGCCGCTTCGCAATCTCTCGAAGCATGTGAAGATGATGTTACAATTGATGGACTTTTATTCCCCTCCATGAAGGAGCACGAGCTGCATTGGACGCTTCATTTTAGTTCAAAGCATTTTTACGAACGTCAACAGTGGCATGACGAAAAAACGCAGCTCCTAGCCCGCATTGAAGAACGAAAATGGATTGATATGGCCAAAGGCATTTTATGCGAAATGAAACAAATTTCGGAATCCGAAGCTTACGATGTCCTGCGCAAACAGGCGATGAATGAAAGAAAAAGAATGGTGGACGTCGCCACCTCGATCGTTAAGCTGTATCAATTGCTGCAAGAGACCGGTTCAGGAGGTGCCAAAAAATCATGATCCACTTATTGAAAGAAGTCGGCCGCGGCAAACGCGGCGCTCGGGACCTGACTTACGAGGAAGCCCTTCAGGCTGCAGCATCGATTCTAGGTGCACAGGCTACTCCTGCGCAGATCGGCGCCTTTTTCATCGCTGAACGCATCAAGATGGAAAGCGTGGAAGAATTGGAAGCATTCGTGAAGGTCAGTCGTGAATATGCGGACCGTTCGTTTTTACATGCGGGTATCGACTGCGCAGGTCCTTATGACGGCAGAAAGTCATCTTTTTTCTCGACGCTAGCCACTGCTTTTGTCCTCGCGGCTGCCGATCTCCCTGTTACACTGCACGGGACTGCATCCCTCCCGCCAAAGTGGGGGATTACCTTGTCGGATATACTCGCGGCGAAAGGAATAACCGGACCGGCATTGGCCAAAGACTCATGCATCCGGGCGGCCAAACGGACGGGCGTATTATATGTAGATGCGGAAGAATGGTGCCCTCCGCTTAAGCAACTTCGCCCGATTCGCGAGGAACTGGGGATGCGGACCGTGCTCAACACGGCGGAAAAGTTTGTCGATTATTCTCATTCCCCATATTTAACCTTTGGTGTTTACCATAATACGGTCTTTGACCGGTTAAGCCGACTGATCATGAAACTCGATTACCGCAAAGCGATCATTATTCAAGGCAGTGAAGGCTCGGATGAACTATTCATTCACCGGCCCACGCGGACATACCGGATCGAGAACGGTAAAGCCAGTCTCCAGATCATCGATCCCGAAGCGTACGGGCTAGATGTGCCGGTTCCAGAGATCAGCTGGACTCCTTCCGAACAAGCTGACGCTACGGCGGAGGTTCTGCTAGGCAAAGGGGACCTCGCATTTATCTACCAGGTGCTGCTGAATGGTGCGGTACGTCTACAATTGGCGGACAAAGTCAGGTCGGTCGAGGAAGGGATTTATACTTGCAAAGCATTGCTGGACTCAGGGAAACCGTGGGAGTTATATAGCAAATGGTTGTCCCTGCTTATAGAATCCACCCCGAAAGGCGATACGGTCTCGCCTATGGGGAGGCATGCATAGCAATGAACGGAAGTAACCCGCACCGGGCAAACGGTGCGGGTTTTTTTCATACCCTATTAAACTCCAAATCCAAATCCGAAAGCAGACAAGATGATGACCAAGAGAATAAAGAGAACCAGCACCGCTCCAACCGATCCGTATCCTCCGCCATTGTAACCGGCAACTTCACCCATGGTTCTAACCTCCTTTATTTTCGGAACACAATATCCTATGCTCGTTATATGAAAGAGCTTAGACGTTAGAGCAAAAATAAAAACATGGGTTTTTGCATCGACCTGGATTTTATGGCAAAGCCTCTATGTTTGAGCAAGCATATTCTTAGCAAAGCGAAGAATATCAGACTTGACGTCTTCGGCCCAAATGCTGTAACGAATCTGTTGCTCCTCATCCACCCAATCCAGGTGATCCCTTCCCTTCAAGTCGGCGGTGTAGACACATTCGACACCGTTAATGACAATGGTCTCCTTGGATTCGTTGGGTTTGTCCTGCGGTACGGGCGTTCCGCCTATTGGCTGTTCGGGAACGATATCACTCGCTACGACTTGAAGCTTTACTTTGCCTTTCTCATAGTTTAGAATCGCAGCGGACGCTTCATTCGCTTTTATGATGTCGGAATACACGAACTTCTCGCCTTTCGCGGCCTTCCCCTTCAATTCCTGGTCCAGCTTCTTGTACAGGCTCGACGTTCTTTCAGGACTCTTTAAGTATACAACCGCGTTCTTGAAAGTGTACCCTTTCGGCAAGGCTGCAGGCTTGGTCAGGGCCGGTGCTTTCATTGCCTTCGATTTGGCCAGATAGTCCGTATACTTGGTGAAAGCAAAACCTTTGGATGTGAAGTAGATTTGATCTGCCCGGTTATATTCCTGGGCGGCAGTATAGTAGGCAATCATCTGACCTGGCTTAAGTCTGTTGATCAAGTCCTTGATTTGATCGTCATATGAAACGATTCCCTTCTCCGGTTTGGCAGACATCGTCTTCGATATCGATACGCTTTCGGTACTGGCTGCGTATGCGTTGACGGATCCGACCATCATCGTGGCTGCGAGAAATAATGCGACTTTCATCTTGTTTTTTATCATGTTACCATTCGTGCTCCTTTCGGCGGCAAAGCCTTTTGAGTTTTATTAACATCTCATATAACACCTTGCCGTCATCAAAAGGGACATTTTGTAAAAAATATTGGATATCCGTTTATTCCGAAACAAGACCGGCTGCAATCTTCGCAAACTCATCCTTGGACAATGGATCCTTTGGGTCATCCGTAATTATATACAGTACCTCTTCGCTGTCGCTTAACCAAGTCAAACTGCGTGAAGGGCTGGATGGACTGGCTGACAAAATCATTTCTTTCCCTTTCACCTTTATTTTTACGGCTTGGTTTGTGGGCACCCCGGCCTTGGAGCCCTTCTCTCGGGCAAAAGCTACCATCTTGATCCGGTTTTCGCCTTTACGATATTCCATTCCTGTAGATGCAATCTGGAACCAAGGAACAATCTTATAGAACAGTCCCTGTTCTTCATCCGACTGCTCCGCCTGCTCTTTGAGTTCATTCAGAAGAGTTTCATACTCCGGTGTACCCCATACGGGCTCGTTCCTAATTTGAATCTGTCCATAATCAAATCGATACCCTTCCGGTACATAATCTGGCTCTAGAAGCACTGGAGCGTTTTTTTCCTCGATTTCTTTTGCGAGTTCCTGATAATTCGAATGCTTAGTCAACATATAAAAATATTTCAGTGGTTGTTCTTTGATGAGTGGAGTCATATGCAGGTCCTTGATATAAAATACCGCCTGTTCTCCCGGCTTTAACCTCTTTCTCAGCTCTTCTTCCGTCTCTTTTACACGTTCGGCGTTATATTCCGATTCGGAATATTTCCATGGCTTGATGGTCGACAGAATGACTTCACCTTCCTTGTTCTTGATCTGTATCAAGTAATGACTTGCGTAAACACTAAGCGACGAAAGAATCAAAATCGCAGTAAGCATTGCAATCATTAAGGTTTTCTTCCGATTGCCGTCATTTCTTCCGTGTTTCTTCCGGTGAATTAGACGCACCTTTTGCATGATGGCGGGGGTCACGTCTACTTCTTCATCCACAGTGTGCAATTCCATGCTTCTCAGAATTCGATCTTGCTCCGGCTGTCCCGAATCTCGCATAACCCCGTCCCCTCCTTCTCCTGGATCAGTTGGATGACTTTAAGTTTCATCCGAGCATATTTTTTCTTAACCGCGCTTAGATTCTTATCCAGAATCTGCGCAATCTCCGTAAATGGTTTATCTTCAAAAACCCTCAACACGAGCAGATTACGCTCCTCTACCGAGAGCTTGGTCATGGCATATTCCAGCGGTTCGCTAAACCATTTGCGCTCCAGCGTCTCTTCCACGCTATCGGCATAACCTGCCGGTTTGACCAGCCGGCTTACTCGCATGCGAACCCGTCGCTTACGAAGAATATTGAGACAATGATGGTATGCAATCTTGTATAACCATGATGAGAATGAAACCTTGGCTTCATAGGTATTAAGCTTGGTAAACGCTTTGATGAAGATATCCTGGACGGCATCCTGCGCATCCTGCTTGCAGCCGAGCATGCGGCAGCAGTATATGTAAATCTGTTTTTTGTACGCTTCGACGATAGGCTCGAAACAATCCACCTCACCAGCCTTAACGCGTCTCACGTACTCCTCGATCGAATCCAATTCGTAGACGCACCTCCGTGAAAATCTTATTTTACGTTTATATAACCCCTCTTCTTCCAAAAAAGGGACACCCGAAACATAAATAAAAAACAACTCATACCTCTAGTATGAATTGTTTTTCCGCCATGTCGATCATTCTTTTGTTTAGAAAACATATATGTGTGTCAGACTTTACACCCGCAATGATACAAACTGAAAGATTAGCATCTCATTGTCGTCCCTCGTTGCAACAAATTCCTGCACGCAAGAGGGCGAAACATAGTTGTGCATCGTCTTTCTCCAGAATGCCTGCGCCCGCTTATTGCGATCGGTGGCATTCGTCTGGACCTCCCAGCTGCCGGCATGCTTACCGAACACTTGCGATGCAGCATTCTCAGCAACATGTTTGCCCCGGAAGGGTTTCATAACAAAAAACTCATTCATGTAAAATTCACTGCCAAAAGTGTATGGCGGGGTTGCTACGAGGGCGAACCCTGCCGGGATACCTTCCACTCGAATCAGATAGGGAAACAAAACCGAGGGCTTCTCCCACCATATATCAAACACTTGATTCTGATCATATAAGGTTCTAGTATCGTTATCCTCAAAGACGCCGTATCGATTCGGCTTCCAGCCCCATATCTCCGATAGATCGTGCAAATATAGCGGATATAGATTGTTAATCATAAATTTGGTGGAAGCATCGGTTAACTCCACGGTAACTTTCATATAGTTTCCTCCATCCTAGACATATTCCAAACTCTTGAAATACTGCATTTTGCTATTTATAAAACCTTCATCAAAGTCGGCAATGCCCTCAAATTCCGAATCACGAAAACATAGACCAAAGAGCCAAAGCTGCCGAATGGCAACAAATACTGGGACAGCAGCAAGATCATTTTCGCTGAGAGATCTGACGCTACAATACCCTCTCAGAAAAGCGTCCCATAATCTTTCCACTTCCTCCGGGTCATGTCTGCTATGTATTTCTCTGGCCAGCCTAAACTCCGCAATATCGTAAGCTCTCCAGCCGTAACCGCATAAATCAAAATCATAATGGGTCAGCTTTCCGTCCTGTGTCCATGCAGCATTCGTATTGCCGTGCAAATCTCCATGGCAAACGCCCCAATCTAAACCTTGAACTTCGAGTTCCGAGATTCGTTTCTTAAGTTCCGTTGCCATGTCACTAAGGTAGTTACAATCGGTTAACCGATGCTCCATATAGGATCTGATGATGGATAAAGGCTGATCTATAAGAAACTCCATATCCAGCCGTTCCCTTGCAAACCGACTTTCAAATTGATCCGCCGCCTTATGCATATAGCCGATGGATTCACCGAACCGGTAACTGTCCGCTGCGGCGTGAATCGGCATCTCTTGCCCTTCCGCATATTGAAATAGAACCCCGTACCGGGTTCCCTCCATGACGTTAAACCCGCTAAGGTACGCGCCGTCTTTTCCCGGAATGGGCTCTGACACGCTGATCCCGTTCGCACGGAGAAACCGCAGCAAATCCAATTCAAACTCGATGTCAGGCCGTCTTCTTCGATCAGCCCTATAGATACGGAAGATATACTTATCAACATCTGTTTCTACTGCGTACGTATCGTTCATCCCCCGCAAGAAATACTGAATTTTCACAACGGAACCGATCTCATAATGGTGTTGGATATGTAACCCTACCGCTTGTTTAGACAGAAGCGAGTAAGTGACAGGAAATAAACTCAATCCAAATCCCTCCTTGTACTCAAGGGTATCATCCTCGACAAACTCTTATATATAAACCGTATGATTATAATTATTTTTTATATAAACCTAGGTAGGTCATAATCACAAAAAGACAATAACTCTCATGACTTCAGACGCATCAGAACTACGCAAAAAAGAAGCAGCCCGATGACTGCCTCTTTTTGTTCAATAACCTGCATATCCGAACGGATGCAGACTTACTGCTTCAAATCGTATAAACCGGGTGCATGCTCGTTGGCCAGCTCCGGCATCTCAGGTAACGGAAAACCCTCCGGCGGTTGAACCACTTGTAATTCCCCGCCGTTTCTGCTAGGTGTTTGACCGCTAAATATTTCGCCGATGCGTGTGTCATCCAGCCTGAAATTGAACTGAGCATTATGGAAGCCCATATCAACGTATTTCTGACATTCCGGGTATTTATGGATGTCATAATTCGGTACAGGAAATATTTTACCCCATTCCACGCCAAGCGTCTCCAAAGCTTTCGCAAAAGCATTTTGATGTGCATTATCCCGCACGATGAGGAAAGCCAACGTTTCGCGGAAGGCCTTGTTCGTGCTCATCTCATAAATCCGTGTTTTTTGAAGCACTCCCGTAGATTCGAGTACGACATTATCGAGCAAATTACCTACCAGATTGCCGTGATCGTACACGTAGTTTCCCGTCCACGGATTTCCGGCGGCGTCCACAGGCAAAGAACTTTGGGCTCCCATAATAAAATGATGCGGATTGGCATATTGGATCGCTTCATTCAGCGGGGCCGCATCCGTGCCGGAATTACCCGCTCCTTCTGCTCCAGCACCGGTAAGCAGCTGGTTGATTGTATGTTGAACCAATTCGACATGGCTGATTTCTTCCAAAAAAACGCCGCGGATCAAGTCTCGGTACTGCGTTGCCTTTCCTCGAAAATTGCTGCTCTGAAAGAAAAACTGCATCATCGTCCGCATTTCGCCGAACCGGCCGCCTAACGTTTCTTGCAGGACTTTGGCAGCTGCGGGATCTGGTTTATCCGGAACGATAAGGTTAATCAGATCCTCTTTGTAAAAATACATGTGGATATCCTCCGCTTCTTCTATATTGTCACGCATCCAGTTTGCGTTGGCCTCTCTTGTTCCATGCGCCTGCACCCGATACAATGATTTCCTGCAAACGCCCGAGACTCCCGTTTTGTTTTTTAGAAAAGAATGAAAAAATAATCTCCTGTACATAATGACTCTGTTTGGATAAATATTAAAGGAGCGAATAAGATTGGGAATTTTAAGCGGTAATCCTAAAAATGAGCCCATGCATTATGGGGAAATATTTAGCGTATGGTCAGCTTCGATGCTGGCAAAAGGCATGGTATCCTGCTACGAGGCTTATTTGAATCACGCGGGAGATAAAGACCTTAAAAAAATTCTTCATGATCTGCTGGATCAGGCGAAACTCGAGATTAAAGAATGCGATGAGCTGCTTACCGACAACGGAATCCCGCCTGCACCGGGGCTTCCCGAAAGACCCTCTGTCAAACTTGAGGATATTCCGGCTGGCGCAAGATTCACGGATCCGGAAATCGCGGCCAAAATCGCAGCGGATACCTCACTCGGACTGGTATCATGCAGCCAAATCATGGGACAATCGATCCGGGAGGATATCGGTGCATTATTCGCTAAATATCATCTCGCCAAGACGGCGCAGGGTGTGCGAATCCTTCAGATGAATAAGGAAAAAGGCTGGCTTATTCCGCCACCACTTCAAATCAAGAGACCCGAGTAAAAATAGCGTTTAAACACAAAAGCACTCTAAGCTGATAAAGCTCAGAGTGCTTTCACTGTTTTTTTGCAAACTATTGGATCATTGCTAAGCCTGCTGCTTCTTGACGGGCTGATGATCACGCAGGAGCCAGATGTGGAAGAAATATTCAAAGATTCCCGCTAACGCCACGATGAGTAGAATCACCGGGAATTCAAGTGTCCAGTTCGCCAATTCGCCAATAAGCCAGAGCATGACAAGCACCAGCCCCGCGTCCGCGAAGGTTGCTACCATATTATTGGTCCTTGGAAGAATCAATAGGTCACCAACCAGATAAGATGCAACGCCTATTCCCAGCGCAGCAATCACGGCTGATGCAAACGTGGCATTTGATAGCCCGACGATGATGGCCGTGATCATCGCACCATGGACTAATAACTTAACCAATAACTTCTCCATCCTGATCACTCCTATCATTGCTATATGATATCCGCTTGTATAATCTATAACCCAATTTTATCCTTTCAAACTTTTCCTTGAAGCGGTTTGGCCGAAGAAGGGCTTTTGGCCTGCTGCCTGCCAATAAGGAACATACCGAGAACGACCAGGATCCCTCCTCCCCATTGCTCCCATCCTGCGGGTTCTTTTAGTATGATGACAGATAACAATAGAGCCGTGAAAGGCATCAAGCCGGAAAAAGCGGCAGCTGTTGAAACATGGCAGCGCTTGATGCCGGCATACCACATGATGAACGCCACGGCCGTCACGATCGGACCATACCATATCAGTGCCAGCCATTCTCGTAACCCGATGGCGGCCAAAGAATTGACAGGATCCTCGAAACCTGCGGGAATCAAGCATAATAGGAAGGCGATCGCCGAGACGAGCGTCGTTTGGACAACAGGATGCATGGCATGGTTTGGGGAAGCCGTTTGCTTCACCGAACCGATACGTGAGAGCAGGTTAAAGCCGGATTCGCTTAGAGCCGCGCAGAGCACCAGCAAGTTCCCGTATATGTGCTGCACCTTGAAAGAAAGGCCGGGCGTGAGCATTCCTTGTAATACGAGGATGCCTCCTACCGTGCTGAGAATGCCTGCCAGCTTGCTGCCGCTAACCGATTCCTTCAGGAGCATGAATGCCAACATCACGGTAAAAGCGGGCGTAGTCCCCGTGAGTATTCCGGCTTCTGCCGTGCTAGTATGAAGAAGGCCATGCAGTAGAAGCATCCGGAACAGAAACATACCCAAGAGCGCCTGAAAAAACAGATACCCCCATTCACCCCATGAAAGCCTGCCAACCGTTCTCCTCAAATCCATCATGCAAAGAGGAAGCATGCATAACAGAGCCAGCAATAAGCTGGCCGCCGTTATGGTAAAAGTTCCTAACTTTCCGTTCAACAGCCACGCCGTGATGACAGAGGTTCCTGCCAGCGTGAAAGCCCCCATTAAATAAAGCATCCCTTTCCATCGTTCCAACATGATCACATCCCCTTGAAATCTCCAATCGATGGCCGCTAATCTATGCTATAATCATAGGAAATTAACTGGTATGATGAAATAGCCAGTTGAACACAAATATAAGCATACCAGTTGGAGGTCGAGCCAACATGTGGGGAATCAAAGTAGATCGGAATAGCGAAGTTTCGCTCAAACGCCAAATTTATTTGGCCATAAGGGATAAGATCGTTCAAGGAAACCTGCCGTCAGGAGAAGCCGTCCCCTCTTCCCGTCAATTGGCCAGGGATCTGAACGTATCTCGTGCCACGGTCAACGAAGCTCTGGACATGCTGAACGTCGAGGGCTATGTGGTCAGCAGGCAAGGAGCGCCGACGCGCGTCGCCCAAGGCATCGTGCTGGATCCTCCGACTGACGCCGCACCACGGTCGCAGAAAAAAGGTCCTCCTGACTTTGCAGCGGATTTTCGCACGGGCCAACCTGAACTGAGGTTATTCCCGCGGTACGCATGGCAGCAGATTTCATCGAAAACCCTTGGCGGCATGAGCTCCGCCCTGCTGGGTTATACGGGTCCCCAGGGCCTGCCGGCGCTGCGCAATGAAATCGCTTTATGGCTATATCGCAGCAAAGGACTCAGCCTGGATGCCCAGGATATATACATAACGGCAGGCGCGACGCATGCGCTCAGCATCCTTGCCGATTTGCTCTTTCGGGACCGTCAGGAGATATGGTTTGAAGATCCTTGCAATATCGAGATGCTGCAGACGTTTATCAATAAAGGGTATCGCATACATCCAGTTCCCGTGGACGAATGCGGCATGCAAACAGATCTGCTGGGCGGCAAATCAAGTGGTCCCGTGTATGTCACCCCCTCCCACCAATTTCCGCTTGGCGGTATCCTGCCGGCCGATCGGCGCGCTGCCCTTATTCGTTACGCCAGAAAGAACGACAGCTATATCATTGAGGACGATTATGACAGCGAGTTCAGATATTACGGGGATTCCGTCTCGCCTTTATATGCCATGGATCCCGATAGGGTGGTCTATGTCGGCACATTCAGCAAGGTTCTATTCCCTGCGCTTCGCATCGGTTACGCGGTGGTTCCCCGTCAGCTTCAACAAAGCTGGGGCCGGTTACGTACCCATACCGATGTGCAGAATCCCCCTTTTGAACAGGCTGCTTTGGCCGAATTTTTACATACCCGGAAATTTGACAGGCATATCGGGAAAATGCGTAAGATTTACGGCGAACGCAGGCAGGTCCTCTTGTCTTCATTACATGAACACTTTGGAGATGAGTGGCGTTCTTGGGGAGATGCAGCCGGTTTGCATCTTGCTGTAGAGTTTCCCGGGGCTGTCTTTGACGAGGCTTTCAGGCAGAGGATCAGGCAAGATCGAATACGCATCACGCCGCTGGATTATCACAGCATTCAAAAAGGTCTCCACACCAACAAGCTGCTGTTTGGCTACGGCCATCTTGAGCCTGGCGAGATCCGTGAAGGAATTATGCTCCTGCATGCTTATTTAGAGGATCACGGATACTTATAAAAAAGGCTGCCATCAGGCAGCCTTGTTCATGATACATTCCTATTCCGCTAATCCACTTCGCATAGGCTCTTTATTCGAAGTCTCCGCCATAGCCAAGGCCTTCGCAGCTGTTTCGGCTTCCTGAAAAGCCTTCTCCAGAATTTGACTTCGATCCAGAATGGCATTCCCTTGTGCCCGGATGATCTGATAATCCATGATCCCCATGAAATTAAACATGGATTTAAGGTACTTATGTGAATATTCCACCTCGGCATACCAGTCATTATTCGTGTAGATGGCGTCACTTGCCTGAATGACCAGCAAACGGCGGCCATCGGTTAGCAAGCCTTCCGAACCGTTCTCCGTGTACCGAAATGTCTCCCGCGCGATGAGGATGTTGTCGATATAATCCTTAAGCTTGGACGGAACGTTGAAATTGTGCAATGGCATGGCTATGACATACTTTTTTGCATCCTTAAACTGCTTCAGGATGACGGACATCCGATCCGTGATCTGCTGCTCCTCTTCGTTAAGCGGCTCCTCTCTTCCCTGTTTGCTCCATGCCTCAAGAACCCTGTAGTCAATCGCAGGTATAGGATCGCGGTATAAATCCACCTGTTCGATTATCCCTGCTGGATTCCATTTCGTGTACGCCCCTACAAAATGCTGAAGCACCTGTAAACTGACAGAGGCGGCTGCTTCCACCTTCGGATGAGCATTAATAATGAGCATTTTTTCCATTCAATTTCTCTCCTTTTTCGTCTATTCCAACATATAGACAAATAAGGCAATGCGATTGTGACATCAGCCGGCCGTACTTTTCATGCATAAAGCAGGGGCTGCAATGGAAATGATATCTAACATTAAGTATGGCGGGGGAGCGGATGCAGATATGAACCTCAATGAAAGCCTGGCTGAATATTTCAAAGCGAATGCCGATTATTTCAATGTTGAAATTCGATTGCTGCAATATCGTGTCCAGGTGATCGGGTTGGATTCATTAGTGGATATTCCCCAGAGCATCGCATCGCTTCAAACCCAAACCTCGAATCTAACCGAAATTGCCCTGGCGCCCGCTGATCTGCTTAAAATCGTGGGCGAGCTTGTTGAACCGAAATTGGAAGTGGTTGTACCCGACATCATGAAGGGCCACCTGATCATTCTGGAACCCGCGTCCGGAGCCTGCAGCGCCGTTCTTCCGATATCGAAAACTGTCACCCGATCCGTCACATCTCCCGAAACCGAGAATACACTTTACGGCTCCAGCAGCGCCTTTCTGGAAGATATCAATACGAACATCGGCATTCTTCGAAAACATTGCACCGGATCCTCCTTGCAGGTGGAAACGTACACCGTCGGGAAGAGTCATCCCAAATCCTTATTGTTAATTTATCAGAAAGACAAGATCAAACCACGTTTATTACAATCCATTCAAGCAAAAATAAAAGCGGAAATGGATCAGGATGTTCATCATATCCAGCAGCTCGAAAAGATGCTGGGCGTAAACACGTGGTCGCTCGTAACCAACTTCAACATGACGGAACTTCCGCAGAACGCAGCCCACTCCCTTCAGCAGGGCAAGGCCGTGTTAATGCTTGACCGTTATCCGTTCGCAATCATTATCCCCAGCCTTGTCATGGATATGTTCTGCATGAAGGACGATCATAATTCCCCCCTCCCCTTCATGTACCTGATCCGAATCTTGAGAGTCGTCGGCGTCTTGATCGCGACGATTATTCCCGGACTCTATGTTGCTCTGGTATCCGTCAATCCCGAGGTTCTTCGGCTTCAACTGGCCCTCTCGATAGCTAATAGCCGGCAAGAAGTCCCTTATCCCGCCTTTGTCGAGACGCTGCTGCTCCTTATCGTTCTGGAGCTTATCCTGGAAGCTAGCGTCCGTCTGCCTAAAAGCGTGGGTCCTACCATTACGATGGTAGGCGGTATCATACTTGGCCAAGCTGCCGTATCCGCCAAACTCGTCAGCAACCTGTTGATTATTGTGCTGGCGGGTACAACCATTGCTTCTTCTACGGTGGTGGGATTCCAAAACTCCGTATCCGTGCGAGTGTTCAAGTATATGCTGATCATACTGTCCGCCATCTACGGCATGCTGGGATTGCTTGCTGGAATCGTTGTCATCTGTGCGTATATGGGTCATCAGAAAAGTATGGGGATTCCCTACCTGTCTTTACCTACATTGAATCAGAAGGATGAGCGAAATGGATAAGAACGGTTATCAAGCAACCATCCTGTACGTGGTTTGTCATATGGGGCTTATTTTTTTTCTCTATCCCTCCGATATGTTCTCCGGCATGGACATGGGGCACTGGATCGGAATCTCGATCAGCTATGCACTGCATGCGGCTGCCCTTTATATGTACATTAAAGGTCTGAAATGGGCCGCACAGAGGAACGTCGTGGATATGTTCCGCAGCACCGGCAAATATCTCGCGTGGATTTTATTGCTTCCTGCTTTCTTTTATTTCGGTATCGCTATCATCGTAACACTAAGGGCCTATTCAGAGATGTTAACCTTGGTCTTTTTATCGAGCACGCCGCTGTGGGCGGTCCAGCTGCTATTGATTGCCATTGGTTTACTCATGGCGTGGCAAGGAATGCCCAGCATGGCGCGAACCAGCGTCCTGTTGGTTGTTTTGTTCATGTTCCCCATTTTGTTTGTTCTCTGCCTAGGCTTTCAAAATGTGGATTGGTACTACTTGCTGCCGCTCATTGACCGCGAGCAATCCTTGCATTTCATCGCCAAGCCCGATTTTCTGGTCAGTTTATTCGTTTACGCAGGCGGCTCCTTTTTCCTGGGATTGCTGCCGCCTTCCATACATATCAGTCTCAAGAAAATGATGCTGGGCTGCCTTCTGCTGCTGCCCATGTTCTTCTTATCGGTCTATTTGCCGCTTCTGACCTTTGGTCAATCCACCGCCGAGTTATACCAATTTCCTATGCTGATGACCATAGACACCGTGAATATCACCTGGCTTTTGTTTGATCGGATCACGATTTTCTTCTTGTTAAGTCTGATGGCATTTGCGCTGCTGTACTTGGGAGTTACCTTATGGGTTCTTGCGACGCTAGCCCAGAAGGCCGTCCCGAACGTCCCCAGCGTCTATCTGTTGATTGCTTTGACCGCTGGTCTGTTTGCCATATCCTTGGCCATCCCCAACTGGAATTCCCTCAAGAATCTACAGGTGTGGATTATTCCTTTGCGAATGTATATTTTCCTGGTGCTTCCGCTGATCACGTTCCTTATCGGATGGCGGCACAAGCACAAAGCAAACCGTGCAACGGAGGTAACCTGAAATGGACAACCCGGTCAACATCGGCCATCCTTTGAAGTGCTTTCTCATGCTGGCTGCCCTGGTCCCCTTGCTTGCAGGCTGCTGGGATAACAAAGACATTAACCATCGCTCGCTTCCGGTGATCATGGGCATTTCGTTAACCGAGGAGAATCAATACAAGGTGTTTCTGGACATTCCGGTCACAAATGAAACCAGTACCGTCAATATCGTTTCGGATACGGGCAACACCATCAATGAAATCATCGATCATATGAGCATGAACATGGAGACTCAAGTGGATCTGCTTCATTTGAAAATCGTCATCGTGGATAAGAACTTTGCAAGCAAGGGCATGGAAGATATTATTTCCGCGTTTAATCGGTCCAGGGACATTTCATCCAAAACGCTTCTAGCAATTTGCGATGAAGAGCTGGATCAATTCTTTTCAAAGATGCAGGAGAAATCGGAGCACAGCGGCAGCATCGTATATGATTTTTTTGAAAAAAACGCCGGATGGAACCCCCAGTTGGCAGACACGCGCATATGGCAAATGTTTCGAAGCATTCATTCCTATACGCACGACGTGATCGTCCCGATCATCCGTTCAGGCAGATCCACCAGTATCGAATGCGTAGGCTCAGCCATCATCAAGAATGGCAGGATGACAGGTCGAATCGGGCCTGACGAAACCCTTGTTGCCAATGCCTTTTACGGAAAAAGCGCATTCGGGAAGGTCGAGGTTATGAATAGCGCCACCGTTCAAATCATTAGCAACAGGCTGACTCATCGCAGCTGGATGAAGGATGGAAGACCTTACCTTCGAAGCCATCTCAGGCTGAAAGTCACCATCCTGGATTCCAGGGGACACCCGACGGAAGAGCAGATCAACGGGAAGCTGGAAGAACTGCTCACCACCAGGCTGAATCAGATGTTTAAGCAAACGCAAAAAGAACAAGCGGATATACTGGCCCTGGGACAACATTTCAGAAACCACCTGACCCGCGAACAACTGCAGGATTGGAGAACGACGTATTATCCCGATCTGGATTTCAAGCTGAGCGTTACGACCGTCATTGAGAATCGCGGCAATCTTAAAAACCTGTAGGTCCCAGAAAAATGGATCAAAAATCAAAACAAAAAGAGCCGCGCCTGCGGCCCTTTTTTTGTTTTGGATGAGCTGGTTGCTGTAAGATTTTTGATGTGATCCTTGCCTCCACGGTTATGATACATGTATCCTTCTTCATCGGTTTATGTTGAATGGACCAGGATCTCGCGTAAAGCGTCCAGCAAACCTTGATTTTCTTCCGCGGTTCCTACCGAAATCCGAATATGACGCGGAAGCCCCCACCCTTTGGCTGACCGTACGATGATCCCCCGTTCCAGCAGCTGATGGTATATGTTGTCTGCATGTTCGCCAAGCTCTGCCAGAATGAAATTGCTCATGCTCTCGACATAAGGAATCGATAATCGGCTCAGTCCCTCATAGATTTGGTGCCTCCCTTGTTCATTCATCCGGCGGGATGCATCAACATGCTCTTCATCCCCGAGCGCAGCCGCTGCCGCTGCCTGTGCCAATGCATTCACGTTAAAGGGCTCCTTTACCTGCAGCAGCGTGCGGATGATCCCTTCGGAAGCAGCGCCGTACCCGACCCGAATGCCCGCAAGCCCGTAAATTTTAGAGAAGGTGTTGAGGGTGATGACCGGATATCCCGACTTGATGAAGTCGATGCCGTCCGAATAATCGGAGGCCGTGGCATAATGGCGGTATGCGGTATCAATGACAACCAGCACACGATCCGGAAGGCTGTCGAGCAGCTTTCTCATTTCGGTCTCTGGCATGTAGGTGCCTGTAGGATTATTCGGCGTGCACAGATAAACGATTTTGGTACGTTCCGTAATGACGGCCAGCATATCTTCAGCAGAGAAAGCATATGGCTCGCGCAGCGGCACCTTAATGACCGTGCCCGACATGAGAAATGCGCCAAATTCGTATTCGCTAAATGTCGGATCGGGCACCACAATCTCGTCGCCAGGCTCCAGATACGCCCGTGAAATCAGCATGATCAGCTCATCTCCGCCGTTCGTCACGATGAATTGATTCGCTGCCAATCCCAGGTGTCGGCCAAGCGCTTGCGCAAGAACGGCCGAGCGTTCATCGGGATAACGGTGCAGGTCAGGCAGCTGATTCTGAATGGCTTGCAATGCTTTTGGCGAAGGACCGAGCGAATTTTCATTGGAAGCCAGCTTAATGACGCGATCCAGTCCGTATTCTTGCTGCACTTCCCAGATGGGTTTACCCGCCGTGTAAGGCTTCAGACGTCCTAGCGCCGGCCGCGGCGTTATTTGAGGCTCCGACCCTTCCCCTGCTCTAGTCAATGTTTTCTCCCCCTAACATGATTTATGGCGCCATTATTTATGGGCCTCTTCTATATCTCGCTGTAATCGATCTCCAGAAACTGCTCGACTTCCTTCTCCCAGCGATTCTCGACAAAATCAACATGCTGAGGATGCACATTGTAGGCTTCATAATCGGCTTCGCTCGCAAACTTCATGGAGAAGCCGAAATCGTATGTATTTTTGGGACTGATTTGCTTGAATACCCTAAACTCCTGGACCGTTGGAATCGTGCTGAGGGCAGCTCGTCCGTCCTCCAGGAAACGATGCTCCTCCACCGAGCCTTTCTCGTGCTTAAGCGAAAAAATAACGGAATGAATCAAGCGGTTTGATGACATATTAGTCCAACTCCTTCTCTTTTTCTAGGCAAGAATTACATCATATTATAACGGCAAAGGCCAAAAAAATCGCTACTAAAAAGGCACCCTTTTCCAAAAAAATTGGAACAGGGTGCCTAGCACAGGCAGATTCATCGGCATCACTATTTTGCCTTTTGATTGTGATTCGCCAGCAAATCAAGCAAATAGGCTTTCAAGTCAACCATACGTAAATGCGGAGGCTTCTCGTTTGTTCCGACAATGATCAGCGGAACAAGCGATTCCATGTGGCGAATCGATCCGTGGCCCCCGCCCCCTTCATGGGTCGGAGAGCTTCGGTCCGCCAATTCGTATCCCGGTTTAGCCGTGACCACCAAGAATTGCCCTTTATGGGAGTTCAGCGCCCCTGACAATCTCGCCAGCACATCCGGATATTGCCCGTAGTCCAAAGTGCGAGTCTTGGCGTTCAATTGAAGGTCCAGCACTTCGGCATCCAACTTCACGGTCCAAGCTTGTTTATAACGGTCGATCAGGCTGCCTTTCTCTTTATATTGGAGCTCCTTATACGTGGATCCCTGCATGGCGTGAATCCATTCGTCTTCTTTCCATGCAACAAAATCAATGCGGTCATCCTTGCTTATGATTTCGGCCAAGCTTCGCAACGTACGATCCGGCTTGAACTTATATACGTAAGCCATCGTTTCATTCACCGCCAGCGCAATCTCGGTTTCATCCTTGAGATCCTCACCCGGCTTTAATATGCGGATGCCTTTCAGCATAGCAGGCAAATCAATCTCCGAACGCTGCTCACGTGGAAGAAGCTGCGTCATGCCGCTATCCCCGGCGATGACGAATATAGCCTCTTCGAACGCTTTTTCCGGCGATCCGAACGACTGCAGTAAGGATTGAAGCTGCTGATCCACCTTTTTGACGCCTTCGAGCTCCGACGGCCCCTTTTTATGAAGCTTCTGGTCCAAGTCAGGCAAATATACATACAAAAAATCCGGCAGCTTATCAGCTTGGATCAGATGGTTTACGGCCCCTATCGCGAACTTATTGTTCATCCCCATCCGTTCGGTGAGATCGTCAGGCAATTTCTCGTTACCGTCGAAGGGATTGGACAGAGCTCCCAAGGTTAAAAAATCCGGGCCTTTAACTTTTATTTTTTTCTGCAGCGACGTCGGCCCCTGTATCCAATCCGGGATCGTCAGCGTATGCTCGGTCGTTCCGCGATATACCAAGCCGTTGATCGACCCCGATTTCAAGCCCCTGCGGGCTAAATCTTCGTGGATCGTACGCGAATCCGCATGTAAATGCTTCCCGTTCAGATGGATTAACGCATCGGTCAGGACCGGATTGATCCCCTGCCTTATGATTTCCATCGGTCCGGTGCCGTAATTGATCAATTTTTTATCGTCGGTCGAATACCATAACAGACCCGGAACGCCATGTACGTTCGGATAGGCTCCCGTTAACATCGTGCTGTCGATCGTAACGGACATCGTAGGAAAAGAGCTGACCAGATCCTTGTAGTATTGCCCATGTTCAATCAAGGTTTGAAAGGTGGGCAGCTGCTTTTGGGATATGCCCTTATCGATGGCCTGAGCCATTAGGGAGTCGATCATCAAGAATATGACTTTCTTATGCGTCGCTCCTTGTTCGGATTTTACCCGCAGCAAATCCTGCTCGGCAGGTTGTCGGTGCTGGCATCCCATTACCGTGATCAATACAAGAGACAGCATGCCGAATAAGATTTTTTGTATCCGCATTTCCATTCACCACCTTCGTACATTTTGTCACAGAGATGGGAATGTCATGCAAGGAATATTTTGCATATTCGCAGCATGTTCAAACTTAAAAAAGAGAGGTCGCTTATCGCCCTCTCTCCCATGGTCTGTATCAATCATCCGCTGCCGTCCCCTGCGTTTTCGTCAGTTTGAAGAACGAACCCGCACCCAGCACGGAGGTGGCGAACAGGATGGCACCCATCGGCACGGCGGTGGATTCGTTAATCCCGACCATCGGTGACACTCCGAATAATGAAGGAAAGCGATTTGACCCTAGCAAAAAACAGCGGCAAGTCCGGAATCTCCCGGCTTGCCGCTGCATTTATTTTAGAACGTCCGGTAGAACATCCTTGCACTTTCCTTCTCCGGAATCGGCAAGCGCTGCGAGACGGGCAGCATCTGCGGAAAAGCCTTATGCGGCTCGCGCTGATACCAGTATGCGACCGACGAGTAGTCGTTCGATTGGCTATTTCCGTGCCCGTGCTCGATGCTGAAGCGGATCGACTTTCTAAAGATGATGGGATCGACGATATGAAACCGGTATTGTGTCATTTTCCCGGAATAATCGTTAAACGAGATGGTATGGCTCTCTTTCCACGCATCGCCGTTTTCCCGGATCGGGGCGTACAGTGACAAGCCGTGGTAGGGCGCATCATATTTCCCAGCCGGATATCCCCAGGCGGCGCAGAAATAATCTTCCGTCCCCGTCCCGTGCAGGCGGGGTGGCCATGGTTCGCCATCGATGAAGAACATGTCGTCCCCCTCGCCCGGCCAACTAAAACCCGGCATCGGATTCAAGTGGTCAATGCTCAGGTTGCAGCCCACATAATGGCCTTCGCCCACTGCATCGAGCAGGACGTAATTATCGTCGCCGGTCAGATTTTTTAGCTCATACACCTTCTGGTCGGCATAATTGGCCTTATCCTGCTTGTCCTGCTCCACTTTCAGCAAAGAGAGGTCCACAAGCCCCTTGGTCGGATTCTCCCTGCGCCAGGAAGCGTGGAAGTAAAAGCTGTCGTCCGGCACCGCTTTTTCCACATAGTCCACGTAATAGTACAAAACGATTTCGTCTTCACACTCATTGACGATTTCGATGCGGGCCCCTTGGCGGAACGGCATTTCGAAAAAACAGTTCATGGCGGCCTTGTCTTCGATCAAGCCCTGGGTCGTAATCATGTTAAGCGGCATGGAGACATAATGGCTGGCAACGCCATGCCCGACGCCGAAAAAGTCGCCGACCGGTGAGTCCACGCTGGGTTCCCGTTCGTCATCCCAAAACATGCGGATCAACACTTTGCGGAACGCGTATTTGTTCCTGGCCGCGATGGTCATCCAGATATGCTGGATCACGCCCGACCCGGCAATTTTCGCAATATCCGCGGTTTGGCCCGCTTCGATCGCGATAAAGTCACGGTTGCCTCCGGTTTGATCCCAGCTGGATTGCCGACGGGACGTTCCTTCTTTACGCAAATATAACTGGTTCATGCTAACTCAGCTCCTCCCTCGCATTCGAAATCAAGCTTTAATGCCCGTTAATGTAATGCCTTCGATAAAATAACGCTGCCCGATGAAAAATACGATAATGGCCGGAAGCAGCACCACGGTGGCCGCTGCCATCATCAAATGCCATTCGGCCGAATACATGCCTTTGAACTGCTGCAAACCAAGGGCAAGCGTATATTTGGTTTCGTCGTTCAAATAAACGAGCGGTCCGAGAAAATCGTTCCACGCGGCCAAAAAGGAAAACAAACCGACAACGATCAGCGCGGGTTTGGTCAGCGGCAGGATGATCGACCGGAAGATTCTTAAGTGTCCGGCGCCGTCCACGTAAGCCGCCTCATCCAGATCCCGGGGGATGCTGAGATAAAACTGCCGCAGCAGGAAGATGTTGAACGCGCCTCCCCCAAACCAGGCCGGCGCAATGAGCGGGATAAAGGAATTGGTTAAGCCCACTTTGCTCCAGCCGATAAACGTCGGGATCAGCGTAACCGCGTACGGCAGCATCATGCTGGACAGCAGCAAGCCGAACACCATGTTCCTGCCTCTCCATTTCATTCGGGCGAAGCTGTAGGCACTGATCGAACTGGTCACGATGACGCCCAGCACCGAAAAGACAACGATGATCGCAGTATTCATGAAATATTGGCCGAAAGGGAGAATGGTCAGCGCTTCACTGTAATTGGATAATTGGACGGGCCGTGGAATCCACACGGGCGGCAGCTCGAAAATTTGCCCCATATTCATCAAGGAACTGCGGATGAGCCAAACCAGCGGCAGCAGGCTAAAGATTCCCCCGGCCGCAAGCACCAGGTAAATCAGTCCTTTTTCAAACCAAGCCTTGGCTTTCATCGCGCGCCATCCCCCTCATAGTAAACCCATTTATTCGATGTTCTGAACACCACGTACGTCAACACCATAATGATCGCGAGCAGCACCCAGGCAATCGCGCTGGCGCTCCCCATTCGCGAGAACTGAAAGGCTTCCCTGTACAAATAAAATACATAGAACAAGCTGGCGTTATTAGGGCCGCCGTTCGTCATGACATAAGCCTGCGAGAACACCTGAAAACCGTTGATGATGCCCATGATCAGGTTGAAGAAGATCGTCGGTGTCATCATCGGAATCGTAATATGCCGCAGTTTATTGAGCCGCGATCCGCCGTCCATCTCAATCGCTTCGTACAGCGAACGGGGAATATCCTGCAAGCCCGCCAGAAAAATAATCATCGTTCCGCCCGTCGTCCACAGATTCATTAAAGCCAGGGAAGGAACGACCGATTTCTCTCCGAAAATCCACTGGCTTCCAGGAAGGCCCAGGGAGCGGAGCAGCTCGTTGGCAAGGCCGAGATCGGGATTGAGCAGCCACAGCCAAATAAATGAAATGGCGATGATCGGCACGATCGATGGCAGATAAAAAACCGTTCGGAAGATCGACTTCCCTTTGACATTCTGATTCAGGAGAATCGCCAGCAAAAAGGAATAGACGATGCCGGTCGGTACGCTAAGGATGACGAAATAAAAAGTAACGGACAGCGACTTGTAAAAATATTGGTCTTCGCCGCCGAATATTCGCTTATAGTTATCGAGCCCGATAAAGCTCGGCGTATTCGACCCGGTGTAATTGGTGAAGCTCATGTACAGGCTGTACATCATCGGGCCGAGCGTAAAGATCAGCAAGCCCAGAATAGCCGGCAAAGCAAACAGCCAACCGTAAAGCTCTCTTAGTGTGCGGCGTTTTTTTCGCATACGGTTCCCGGTATGGGAAGAGATGGCCTCCATAAGCAAGTTTCCCTTCGTCGAAACGCTGCCGAAGACGGTTCCGCTTCAAGCGGTGTCGCGGCGCCGCCTTTGGACAAACGCTCGTTATTTCAAATAGGTACCCTGTATTAGCGGCTTCACTTTCGTTTCTACTTCTTTCATAGCCTGTTCGGCCGTTTTCTCGCCGAGCCACACCTGGTCCAAAGCCGCGGCTACCGCAGCGTCGATTTCAACAAAGTTTTTGACGTTGTTTTCCGGTGACGGCTCTGCATGTTCATAGGTTGAGCGCATCACGGCATCCTGGAAGCCGGCCGGTCTTCCGGGCAACTCCTCATTAGCCCACTCATCGATCAATTCCGGATCCTCGTACCATTTATTGAGCTGCGGCATCCACAAACCTTGGTGCAAATCGAGCACGTTCTGCGGATCGGTGAGGAATTTGGAGAACTCCCATGTTTCCTTCGGGTGCTTCGAACTTTTGAAAATAATCAATGACCCGCCGAGGAAAAACGTTTTGTAATCCTTGATGACCGGAAGTACGCCGACGCCCCAGTTGATGTTGGTTTTGCTCAAATCGAGGTGATTCCAGCTGCCGTCGATGATCATCGCCACTTTTTTGGACTGCAAGGCGGTAGCCGGAGCGGGAATGCTGCTAGCCTGGACCGGCGACGGCGAGACATGGTGCACATTAATCAGATCGGCTATTCTTTGCAGTGCTTCGGTCGCTTCCGGTTTGGACAGCCCGAATTCCTTGCCGTCGGCCGACAAATAATCCCCGCCGTTTGAGAGGACCATCGGCATATAGGACGACCAGCCGAGGTTGAGTTTAACGCCGTATTGCTTGATGTTCTTCGGATCGAATCCCGGATCGTCCGGATGCTTGCCGTTACGGTCCAGCGTCAGCTTCTTGGCCGCGTCCACGAATTGCTCCCAGGTCCACGCTTCCTCCGCCTTCGTAGGCGGCAGCGCCACTCCCGCTTCTTGGAACATGTCCGCATTGTACATTAAGGAGGGGACAACGGAAGCCTGATACGGACCCGCGCTTTTGTCCTGCTCCCAGTTCCACCAGGCATACTCCAGATAATCCTCTTTCTTGATGCTTGGATCGTCTTTCATCAAATCGAAGAAGTTATAGATCAGTCCTTCTTCGCCCATTTTTAATTTCCAGGCGGCCGAATAACTGATGTCCGGCGCTTCGTTGCCAGCGATCATGGCATTCAGCTTCTGCAGAAAATCCGTGCCCGGAATGTGCACCGGGTCTATGGTGATGTTCGGATTCTTCTCCTCGAAAGCTTTAATCGCCGATTCCACCGCTTTCTTTTCCTCCGGGCTGCCCCAGAACGTGAATTTCAGCGTTACTTTTTCTCCATTGTCGGTTCCAGCGTTTTCGCCGCCGTTTTGACCCGCGTTCGTTTCCGAGCCCCCGCCCCCCGTTCCGCAAGCGGTTACAAATAGCGCCATGATCGTTAGGAAAATAAATGCAACCTTCCATTTCCCCGTTCTTTTTGTCATGTAATGCTCCCCCCCGATTTTAAATGTATGCGCTGCAGCCGCTTGTTTTCATTGTAAAATCGCCGCGCGTGAAAGCCTATGGGACGATTTTTCGTTTCCTGTACGATTTTTCGCTCAATCCGCTTTCCTTACGGCTTTATGGTGGGGGATCACCAGTTTGACTCGCGTACCGAGCTCCGGAACAGATTCAATACCGATACCGTAACGGTCGCCGTAAAGCAGCTTGATCCGCTTGTCGACGTTATGGATACCGATGTGGGAGGCGTTTTCCGCCAGCGCCTCCTTTAGGCGTTCCGGCTCGAACCCACAACCGTTGTCTTCCACACAGAACTCGATATCGTCCCCCAAACTGCGCCCGTAGATCGTAATCAGTCCGCCGCTTTCCATATCCCTGAAGCCGTGGATGATCGCATTCTCCACCAGGGGTTGAAGAAAAAGCTTAGGTACGCGGGCTTTCATCAGTTCCGGCTCGATGTCAAAATCAACCCGGAAACGATGCTCAAACCGGTTGGACATGATGACGATGTAATCCTGCAGCCAACCGATGTCCTCGGAGAGCGGCATCGAATCCTTGCGGTTGTCCGTCGTATAATGCAGCATGCGAGACAAGCTGACCAACATTCGGCTGACCTGCTCCTTCTCGCCGTAAACAGCCATCCAGTTGATGATATTCAGCGTATTGTAAAGAAAATGGGGATTGAGCTGGATGCCCAGCGCCAGAATTTCCGTTTCGCGTTCCCTGAGTTTGGCCACATAATTTTCTTCGATCAGCTGCCTCACCTTCTCGTTCATGCTGTTGAACTTCATCAGCACATGCCCCAGCTCGTCCTTCCCTTCCACCTTGATTTTGGCGTTGAAGTCGCCGCCTCCGACACGTTTGATAGCAAGCAGCAGTTTTCTGACCGGCGAGGTAATCCGCATGGAAATCAGGTAGGCGAAAAATAGCGAAAGCAGCAGCAGCGAAGCGCCCAGGGTAAGGATAAAAAAGGTGATCGTTTGTCCGATATCTTTGGTCAACGCGCCAGGGGGAATCAACACGACCGACGTCCAGCCCGTGATCGCGGATGTCGTGTAACAGGCGATCGTCCGTTTTCCGTCCACCATAACGAAGGATGCTCCGCTACCGAGGTTTTGCACTTCGGCCAGCCAGGGGAAAGACGGTTTCCGGCCGACGAATTCCGCATTCGCATGGGAAATGATCGTGCCGTCTGCGCCGGCCACCAAAAATACCGAACCTTCGATCGGGATGCTGTTCCGGAAAAGATCGGCATAGAGGCCGTCCCGGAAGTTCATGACAAGAACGGGTTTTTCCGAACCTGCTCTAGCCCGCACGATCGCGTCATTGCGGACGCAGGAAGGATTCATTTGCCGAACGGCGGAAAATAAATAACGGTATTCGATATCGGCACCGGCCAAATCCGGCAATTGATGCATCAGGCTATAATCATAAGTCGGCACCCAAGCCAAACGCCCCTTCTGTTCGGAGGCCTGACGGTACAGTTCGGAGTCGTAAAAATGATCCGGCGGATACGTATTGCGCGCTTTGCTTCCGTAAACGAATGCCCGGGTCACGAGCTCCACCGAATACAGATCCCGGGATTGCGAGAAGTAACGGTTTAAAATTTCCGTAACCTGTTTATTTGTCGCCAACAGTTTGCTTTGAGCAGGGGCGGCACCGTCGAAAATTTGAAATAGGTCGCATTCAACCATCAGGGAAAGACTGTTGTCCTGAATGATTTTCAACCGTTCGTCGATGATTTGGTTGTTTTTTTGCACGATTTCCGTCACGTTATCCCGTGCCAGCTTAAGCATCATATTTTTGCTGGCATAGAAGGATCCCGTCCCTAAGGTGACAAGGGGCAGCGTGATCAAGATGATATAAGATAAAATCAGCTTGTTTTTCAGTCTCATGGCGTCACCTACAGCAGGTCTTTCTTGCGAAATTCCTCCGGCGAAAGGCCGGTCTCCCGCTTGAAAATCCGGGTAAAATAACCCGCATCCCTGAATCCCACGCTTAAGGCAATCTCCGAAATTTTCCGGTTCCCGCCCTCCAGCATTTGCATGGCTTTATCCATCCTGAGCTTCAGTAAATATTCGGTAAACGTCATCGAAGTATGCGACCTGAAAAAACTGCTGAAGTAGGCAGGGCTGAAAAAGAACCGTTTCGCGACAAGCTCCAGCGAAAGATCCTCCATGTAATGCTCCGCGAGATACGCTTTGCACATCGCAATGATCCGCTCGTTTTTGTTGTTTCTCCGGTTCTCGATGCTGTCGATGATCCGGTTCAAATAATAGCCTGCTTTCTCCTCGACTTCATCAAGCGTCGCGCAAGCGGGAATCTGAAATTCCATCTCGGAAACGAAATTGTTGGCTTCCTCGCTCCGTATAGACGCTTCGCTTGCTTTGACCAGGTTCACCAGCACATACAAAATGCTGTGCTTCAAGTGGGAAGGAGAAGGATAGTCGCCATCCAACAGCTGCCGGATCAACAAGCTCAAAGACTCTATCGCCTTCTCCCGTTCCCTGTTCGCCACGGCGGCTGCGATTCCGGTTTCGGCGGGAACTAATTCCAATGACGGCTTGTACGGGTTGTAAGCGATTCCATAATTAACGACAACTTTCCCGCTGCCGCAATAAAAGGTATAGTCCAGCGCATGCAAGGCTTGCTTGAAGGAGCGCGGCGCTTCCCGGTAGAGATCGACTACGCCGTCGCCTACGCCTATCGACAAGGTAAGTCCGAATTCCAGGCGAACCCGGTCGATAAATTCGGTTAACCGCTCAGCCTC
Organism: Bacillus sp. FSL K6-6540; assembly: GCF_038007545.1. Taxonomy (NCBI): domain Bacteria; kingdom Bacillati; phylum Bacillota; class Bacilli; order Caryophanales; family Bacillaceae; genus Bacillus; species Bacillus sp. FSL K6-6540. The sequence continues at coordinate 2,974,940 of NZ_JBBOXH010000001.1, read as the reverse complement.
CCTCTTCATCAGCCACTCCAAGGAATGTGCAGGCGTAATGACGGAGATAAGCATAGGCTCGTCTCCGTCCAGGTAAAAGGATAGGGTCGGACCGATCGATTCGGCGACCTGACCCATCCAGTCCTTGAGGCTTGCTTTGACTTCCGTGAATTCCTCGCCATGATATTTCTCATCGATCTCGGACTTGGAAAGCTTGGCGACGATGACAAAACCGACCTGGCCCTGCGGGACCAACCCTTCGATTTCCCGAAGCTCGTCTTCATTCGCCACCGACCGTACCCAGCGACTGAGCAAGTGCTGCTCGTAGACGGGGATAGTTGAATTCAGTTTTTCCTGAAGATTCGCTCCGTCTTGAAGGCGCATCCGCTCCTTTTCAATCGCGGTGTCTAGTTTGTTCAGCATATCCGACATATCTCTCGATTCTAATGGTTTAAGTAAATAATCGAACGCGCCAAACTTGAGCGCCTTCCTGGCATAATCAAAATGCCCATACACGCTCAGAATTACGATTTTCATCGATTCGCTACGTTCCACTAATTGCTCGATCAACGCAAAACCGTCCATATTTGGCATACGAATATCCGTAAATGTTATATCAATCCGATTGGCTATAGCAATACGCAGAGCTTCTGCCCCATCCTTGGCCATAAATAAACGATAGTCCGGTCGGAGCGTTTTGATCATTTCAGCAATACCACGGCGATGACGCGGCTCATCGTCTACTATAAGCACGTGATACATCATTATTCCCCCTTCCATGGCCAGAGTCCATTAAAGAACCACCAGCTTTATCTCATTGTGAATAAAATAGGGGTCTCCAAAAATTCTATTATTGAAAGCCCCTGTACATATTATTGATGCAATGTCAGTCGTCAAACTTTAACCCGCCATAATGAATTCCTGCTTTCCTGCTACTAGCTTCAATACCTAGTGCAAGAGCACCGCACAATCCGGCATTATCACCCAAGCCTGGTGAAACGATATAATTCTCCAGATCGTCAAGAATAGCTGGGGATGCAACATATCCGTTTAAAAATTTAGCCACTTTCTTACGTATGAGCGGATAAAGCTGTTTCTGATGCATAACCCCCCCGCCGAGAATCACTTTTTTAGGCGACAGCAACAGAATTACCCCCGAAATGGCCTGAGCCAAATAAAATCCTTCCATCTCCCAAGCCAGATGGTCTTCAGGCAGCTCGCTTCCCTTCAATCCCCAGCGTTTCTCAATCGCAGGTCCGCTGGCCATGCCTTCCAGACAATCGCCATGATAAGGACAGAAGCCTTCGAATGGATCCTCTGGATGCCGACGGGTCAATACATGTCCACCCTCCGGATGGACAAGACCATGAATCAGATTGCCTTCCGCAAACACACCTACACCAACACCCGTCCCAATCGTATAGTATACACAGCTATCCAATCCCTTGGCGGCTCCCCACATTGCCTCACCGAACACCGCAGCATTCACGTCGGTATCGAAACCGATCGGAACAGGGAAATTTCGTTTCATAAACCCCACGAAGTCAAACCCGCTCCATCCCGGCTTTGGGGTCGTGGTAACTTGCCCATAAGTGAGACTGGAACGATCCAGGTCAATCGGTCCGAAGGAACCCACTCCAATTGCCTCAATGTCTTTGTCTCTAAAGTACGCTACTACTTGCTCAAGTGTCGGTTCGGGTATATCCGTTGGAAAACTGATCCGGTCCAAAATTTCTCCTTCCTCATTGCCAATCCCGCAAATGAATTTCGTTCCTCCCGCTTCAATTGCACCAATCCTCATGTTTGTTCCTCCTGAATTGTAAATGGTTTCGATATTATTCTACACGTTTGGCAAACGTTTTACTATTCAGTTTTCAATATCTGGTAATATTTTTTATAACCCTATATCACAAAGCTATTGTAACCGTTGACAACTATAATAATTGTGTTAATATTTTTTTGTAAAACGTTTTACTAAATGGAGATGACGAGATGAAAAAAGTATTTTACAAACCGAAAGACGGATGGGTCGGAGATGTGATCCCGTTCTATGACCATGGAGAGTACAAGCTCTACTATCTCCATGATCAAAGAGTTGGTGGAGATTATGGGAATCATACGACATGGAACCTGATCACCACCAAAAACGGCTTGGATTTTGAAGATTATGGCGTAGCTTTGCCAAACGGTAGCGAAACCGAGCCGGACCGTAACGCATATACCGGTTCAGTGATTAAGGATCGAAACGGTAACTATCACCTTTTCTACACCGGTCATAATCCCAACCCTGAATTTTGCGTTGACGGAAAGCCCTTACAGGTCGTGTTGAAGGCTACCGGTACCGATGGAATCCATTGGACGAAAGATGAAGATTTTAAGCTTTATGGAGATGGAGTCATTTATGAGCAATTCGATTGGCGCGATCCATTTGTGTTTTTCAACGAAGAACGGCAAGAGTACTGGATGCTCGTCACCTCAAGGCAAATGAATTCCTCCGAAAGAAGAGGTGGGTGCGTTGCCCTTCTTACTTCCGATGATCTTAAGAGCTGGCGTTATCGGGAACCGTTTTACAGTCCGGACAAATACATCACCATGGAATGCCCGGATTATTTCAAAATGGGAGACTGGCACTACCTGGTCTACTCGACGTTTAGCGAAAAGTTCGTGACACATTACAAAAAAAGCAAAAGTATCGAAGGCGTATACTCTTCACCGATTCTTGACACCTTTGACGGCAGAGGCTTTTACGCGGCGAAGACGGCCTCGGATGGCCAGCAAAGATATGCTTTCGGCTGGGTTCCTTCCAAGCAGGGAGCAAGTGATTTTGGGGATTGGGAATGGGCTGGAACACTTGTCGTGCATGAGATTTATCAAAATAATGACGGCGATCTACTTGTTCGGATGCCTCAATCGGTTTATGAGCATTTTAATACGGAAGCAGACGTCATTCCAGAATCAGAGAAACATTGCCGCCACAACGATGAAAGCGGATTCGAACTGGAGTCTCCCGATGGATTGGCTTACCGTGTATTTAATGAAGTGCCTTCCCAGGTTCTAGTCGAAGCAGCATTTACGGATTGGAAAGATACAAAGGACTTTGGGATCGCGCTGCGAACCGACAAAGTTCTCGATTCCGGATATTTCATTAAATTCGATCCGTTTCACAACCGCATCGCTTTCGATATGTGGCCTAGAACCGAACCTGGATTCTTTCAATGGCAAATTGCCGGCGACAAACCTCAGATGATCGAGCTGGAAAGGCCGTTTTCGTTCTCTGAACATAACAAGATCACGGTTAAAGTGATTTTGGAAGATGATATCTTATGTCTGTATGTCAACGACAAGATCGCGATGACCACGCGTGTCTATAACTTCAAAACTGGCCACCTCGGTTTTTTTGCTAACGAGGGCTCCGTTAAAGTCAATAAGGTCAAGCTCAAGACAGGATCACTATAATAACCTGTTTCAAAACAATTAAAGTCTCCTTAAAGGAGACTTTGATTGGAAAAATAAAAAATGAAGGGGTATTCACATGACGACAAAAAAGAGAAAAATGTCTAAGGTTCTCTCGCTTATCGCAATCTTTTCATTAGTTGCAACCGCTCTCGCAGGTTGCGGCGGCTCGGAAAACAGTAGTGCTGGAACTAAGGGAGATAATACGATTACGTGGTTAACAGCCCGGCCGGAAAACGGAGCAATCATACAAACGGTTCGAGAACTGGCGGACCGCTATTCGGAGGATCATCCCGAATTCAAACTGGATATTCAAGTGACCGCTGATAGACCTTCCTACCTAACCAAATTAAGAACGCTAGTTGCTTCTGGTGAACTGCCTGATTTTATCGATACGGACGCCGATCCGTACGCCAAGGAACTGGCGGATGCCGGAATGCTCGTTGACATGAAGCAATTCCTGGAAGAGCAAGGTTTGTATGATCAGTTCTACGAACCTGCGCTGAAATATCAGGAGCTGCCCGATGGCAGCCTGTACCTTCTCCCTCTGGAGTATCATCTGGAAATGACCTGGTACAATAAGAAGATATTTGAGGAAAATAATCTCACGGTTCCGAAAACGATCGATGACATGCTTACCATCAGCAAGGCGCTAAAGGACAAGGGCATTACTCCGATTGCGGTGGATGGTGTTGACGTCTGGCCTGTACTGCGTTATGCAGCTATGATCCCTTTCCGTACCACAGGAAATGAATTTGCACGGAATCTGAGCCAAGGTAAAGCTAAAATGGCCGACGACGTCGGCATTCAAGCGGCAAATTTTGTATCCGAGATCGGGCAGTATTTCCAGAAAGGATTTGCATCGACAGATTATACGACGGCCAAGAATATGTTCCTTAACGGCGAAGCGGCCATGTATCGTATGGGTACTTGGGAAATCCCATCCTTCGTAGACGAAAATCTGCCGGAACAACTCAAGGGCCAAGTGGATTATTTCTATCTACCGACCATCAACGATGCCAAAACACCGGATAACGAATTTTTCGGAAACAGCGGGATCGGACTGGCCGCAACAACCAACAATTTCGACGAAACAACTAAGGACTTCCTAAGTTACGTATTAAAAAACTATAGCGATGTCTACGTCGCTAAACAGCAGATGTCACCGCTTAAATTCACGATTGAAGATGAGTCCAAGTACTCCGAACTATTCCTTCGAATCAAAAAGGATATGGATCATTACGGTTCGGAGTTTGCCAAACCATGGGATACCTTGCTGGACGCCGATACCAACTCTGTCATGAGTGATTTGATCATCAAGCTGGCAATGGGAACAATGACGCCGGAGGACTTTGCCAAACAGATTGACGACGCCATTGCCCAAAACGCCAGCAACTAATGGTTGCTCTAAATGTATGTCATCCACCCGGGCATCATTGGCTCGGGTGGATACCTCTCAATAAAAACAAATGGGGAGATTCACATGAATGTGCTCAAGGATAAGAAGGCATGGTTAATTTTCATCGCGCCTGCTTTGCTGTTTTATTTAGTAACTGTATTTGTTCCGATCATTCAATCACTGAATTACGGATTTCAGGATTGGAACGGAATCAAGGACGCCAGTTATATCGGACTAGGCAACTATATTAAAATGTTCCAAGACCCCTATTTCTGGAATGCCGTTAAAAATAACTTGGTGTACGTTGTGATCGTCGTACTCATGCAGGTGTTTATCGGGCTGTTTTTTGCTCTATTACTCTCATACGTCAAAAAAGGAGCCAGCCTATTTAGAACCTTGTATTACTTGCCGGCAGTTGTGGTCACGGTTGCCATCGCTCAGATGTTTCGTAACTTTTATTCACTGCAGCCACTAGGCCTTCTCAACATGTTTCTAGAATGGATCGGATTAGGTCATTTGCAAAGCGCGTGGTTATCGGATCCGCACACCGCATTGATCGCTGTCTCCATTCCCGAAGGATGGCGTTTTACCGGGATGTACATGGTCATTTTTTACGCGGCTCTCATCGCGATCCCGAAAGAAATAGAAGAAGCCGCAACGATCGACGGCGTAAACGGATGGCAGTTGATCCGCCATATCAAATTACCGAGCATCAAACATGTGCTCAGTTTGGCACTCATCATGTGCACCACCGGGGCACTAAGAGGATTCGATATCCCTTATATCATCGGTGTACAAGGGTCAACAACTGAATTGGTTACGACTTATATGTACAAAAAAGCGTTCACTAGTATTCAATATGGCTACGGAAGTGCGATAGCCGTATTTATCGTCATCGAAAGCCTACTGGCTGTACTCATTATCCGAGCTATATTCAATTCCAGGAAAGGAGAAGCATAACATGCTATCCAGAAAAAAAGCTTTATCCTTCCTATTGTACTTTATCGTTATCGCAATCCTAATCGTCCAAATCTACCCGGTGGTCTGGCTGATGTTGTCCAGCTTCAAATCGAGCATCGAATTAACGACAAAACCGTTTTCGCTTCCGACGTTATGGTCATTCGACAACTATGCCGCTGTATTTCGAGATAGCAGCCTGCTGCTCTATATCAAAAACACGGCCATCGTTACGTTCAGTTGCCTGCTGCTCATCGTCTTCTTAAGTGCAACGGCTGGCTTTGCTCTCGTCAAAATGCAGTCAAGGCTGAATTCAAAGCTGCTCCTCTTCTTTACGATTGGAATCATGATTCCGATTCAGGTTACCTTAATCCCGCTTTTTATTATGTACAAAGAATCTGGGCTGCTGAACTCATATTTGGCACTGATCCTTCCCCAGGTCGGATTTGCCCTGCCTCTATCGATTTTGATCTTCACCAGCTTTTACCGATATGTACCCAATGAATTGATTGAAGCTGCCGTCATCGACGGATGTAACATTTATCAGGTCTTCTTGAAAGTCATTTCTCCACTGACGATCAACACCACAATCACGGTTGCTTCCATCAATTTTATTTTCATTTGGAACGATTTTATTTTTTCTAACACGTTTACGAACGACAAACAATATAAAACCATTGCCGTCGGCCTTCAAGAGTTCATCGGTGCTTTCGGAGCAACGGATTGGGGACAGACGTTTGCGGCCATCTGCATCAGTATCATCCCGATCATCGCCACCTACTTGTTACTGAATAGATATGTAATGGCTGGCGTTTCCGACGGTGCTGTTAAAGGATAAAGAATAAGGAGAGATTAACCATGCAATCGATGAATCAACTTTTTGGTAGAATGAAAGGAAAAAGCAGAGCGATTACAGCGGAAAATCCGCATGGCTTAAAAGGCCAAGGAGGAAAAGCAGCCGGCCCGCTTGGCGTTGCTCGCAAAGGTAAGGCTTTTATCTCGTTAGCCCAAGGCGAAACCGCCACACTCGTCGACATTGAGGGCACCGGCATCATCCAACACATCTGGATGACCGTGACGGACCAAACCGAGACCGGTTGGTTTGTATTGCGTGACTTGGTATTGCGGATGTATTGGGACAATGAAGAAACCCCCTCTGTGGAAGTTCCGCTGGGCGATTTCTTTTGCAACGGCTTCGGCGCCAGAGCAGTCGTCAATTCTTTGCCGATTGTCGTGAATCCGGTTGGTGGCATGAACAGTTACTTCGCGATGCCTTTCAAAAAAGCTGCCAGAGTAACTATAACGAATGAACATCCCCAAGAGATCGAGGCGTTTTTCTACCAGTTTGATTATGTGCTTGTCGACGAACTCCCGGAGGATACGGAATATTTCCATGCCCAATTTCGCAGAGAAAATCCAACCCAGCTCGGGCAGGATTATACAATTATTGATGGAATTAAAGGAAGAGGGAAGTATATCGGCACTTACATGGCCTGGACTTCCTTATCGCGTTACTGGTATGGTGAAGGGGAAGTGAAATTTTATCTCGACGGCGACCAAGAATGGCCTACCATCTGCGGGACGGGTGCGGAGGATTACTTCGGTGGTGCATGGGGCTTCGTGAAATACGATAACGGTAATCCGGTGCATGAACAAACCTACTCCACTCCCTTTATGGGTTTCCCGCACTTCCAAGTAACAGACAATACGAGATCGCATATTTACGATGGAGCTGCTTGCCCGATGCGCGGCTTCTATCGTTGGCATATTCTTGACCCCATTTTGTTTGAAGAGGATTTACGTGTCACCGTCCAACAGATCGGACATGACGGGAAGGCCTTATTTGAAAGAAGTGACGACGTGAGCTCCGTTTGCTATTGGTATCAGACCGAACCGCATCAAGCGTTTCCTACACTACCAGGTGTTCTGGAAAGACGTCCGCGCTAACCGACGATAAAATCGCAATCATATAAGTAGAGGTATAGAAATGGCTAATAAAAGGGTTACATTAGTTCAAGTCGCAAAAGATGCAGGTGTTTCTCCCGCAACGGTTTCCCATTTCCTGAACGGAAACTTTCAGAAAATGGGCTCGGAGACGAAAGAAAAAATCAGTCTCTCGATAACCAAGCTAGGTTACCAAGTGAACCCTGTTGCCAAAAGTCTCATCACTGGCAGAATGCACACAATTGGACTCGTTTTATCAGACAGTACGGACGACGGTTATTTTGAAGACTTATATTTCCTGCATTTTGCCCAAGTCATCAAACATCAATTAAAAGCGTTGGGATATAAGATTATCTTGCTGGACTTTGAAGAAATCTTCATGAATATCCAGATGGTCGATGGAATCATCGTCAAAGCGACCATGGATACGGAAAAATTCATGCCCCGGTTAATGAACCTTAACGTACCGGTCATTACAATAGGACGCCACAATTTATCTTACGGTGCGCACATGCTCCGCGTCGACGACTACCTAAGCGGTCAGACCGGCGTGAATCACTTATTATCCCGAGGCTATCAGAATTTGGTCATATTGACTTATCCGCACGGTCACGTTCCCGGATTCGATGATCGGCTGAACGGAGCCAGCGAGGCTTTGCGGCAGAACGGCAAACTAACGACGGTTATTACAGGGGATATGACGGAAACTTTCGGATACGATACCGTAGTTAACTTGGTCCAAAACAACCAGTTGCCGCAAGCGTTGTTTTGCTTAAATGACATATCCGCCATCGGAGCCTTAAAAGCGTGCAAAGATTTGAACATTTCCATTCCGGATAAACTCGCCGTGTTGGGCGTCGACGACATGCCAACCGTCTCCGAACTGCTTAGCTTATCGACCATACGGCATCCCATCAACGATTTAGCCGAGACCGCTGCCAAACTGATGATCAAATCGATCGAGTCTGACGGTCAGCGCATCGAACCTGTCGAAGAAGTATTTCCGACAGAACTGATGGTTCGGCGAACCAGCTAGGTTGTTTTAGGAATGCAATCCGACAATTTAATTCAAAAAGTCGAGCAGGGAACGATAAGGTCACCTGCTCGACTTTTTCTATATTATCCTCTACCCTCGATTCGCACATCGCTGAATTGAGCACTGCCCTGACTGACAAACAAACCGAGCTTCCCATGCTGGATATCGTACATTCTGGCACTCATCGCTATGTTCTCATCCACGTAAATCTCACAAATCGAGCCGTCTATAAACACTTTGATTTCGTAAGGACGTTCGGGAATAAGCTCAATCGGACGCTCCAGCTCTACCTCATAAGGGAATGTCTTTCCGCCCTCTTCCGACTGCATAATATATCCCCGGAAAGTAAGGCGGTTTCGTTGCGGTTCAAATGTAATATAATAGGCCGCATCCAGGGTGTCTTCTGTTCGGAGCATGAACCCAAGTCCTTGTGTTTGTCCGGAGAATGAAACACTCGCGGATATTTTGCACTGATCTGGGAGATCCTCCCGGGTCGTGCAGCCAGCAAACCCATACGGCGACTCGCAGGAGAGCGAGCAATCCGAATCGAGCCACGCTCCCTCAACACGGTTAAAGCGCACGGGCATCAGTTCTTTAAATGCAGCATCGACCGTATCTGGCACTTTGACGCCGAGGGTGCCATCCGGACGCTGCACGATTTCATGCACGATCAGATTCCCGCCCCAGTCCCAAGTGTCGTAATCCTTGCCCTGGGACTTCGGAGGATTCCAGCCGAATAAATCGTCATTCTTCGTTGGATTCCACCCGAACAGGTAACGTTTCTGTCCGTCAGCCACGGATTTGGCCGCATAGAAGGCCCTCCCGTCAAAAGTATCCTCCTTTGGGGTAATCCAAGGGCCATTCAGGCTGCGGCTCATCCGGTAAAATGTCGCAAATCTTCCCGTATAAGAGGAATAAATCAAATACCACCAATCCCCGATTCGGAACAAATCGGGGCATTCGTGAGCCCCCACGTGCAGATTCGGCGCGTACAAAGGTTCACGGTACTCCCAGGCTTTCAGATCCTTGGATGACAGCAGCGCGGTGCACCCTTTTCGATTGGTCGTCCCTTTCGCCATCGCCGAAAGCAGCATCCAATATTGGCCTTCCTCTTCATTCCAGAACACGAAGGGATCGCGCCAATCGGAAAGCTCATAGATGCGGTCGTCAGCTGCAAAGGTATCCTCGGGAATGGGCTCCCAGGTCTTCAAGTCTCTGCTGATCGCATGACATACCAGCTGCTTGCCCGGTGGGAATATGCAATAGAACATATGGTAGATGCCGTCCACTTTCAGAATATGACCGGTGCCGCCTTCAATCTTACAGGGTCCTTCTTCCCGATAATTGACGAAGTCCTTCGTTCCGACAAGATACCAGCCGTGATCAAGGCCCTCCCGGTAGTTATCCCGCCAGCCGTGCAGATAGAACAGCTTAAACTCCCCGTCTTCATAATAGGGAATAACGTCCCCTACCCAGGCGTTCTCCGGTCGATAGAAAAATTCCTTCATCTTCATCCCTCCTGATGGTTTAAGTGGCTTAATCGTTCATCCAAGGAAACGGGCATGTACGCATCGCTTGTGCCCTGCTCCTGATACCAGTAAACGGTGGCGGCATTCAAACATTGGTTATTTAGCCCCCAATAATCCCCTTTGTATTTCTCAATAACCCCCTCAAAAGAGCAGCAAGCGATTCAAGATCATATAATCGCTTCACGAGGTCTTGACAGGAATAAAATTGCTGTTCCGTTGAATTCATATCAAATTCTCCTCTCTTCCCAGATGGGCTTCATATCCCATACTTCCATCGATTTGACTGTCAGACTGCCGTCTCCCCAAATTTCAAGCCCCAAAGCATCCGTACGGCTCGGATACACCCGGGTCGTAAGGCTTTTCAATCCGTTGGCATAGGCTTCAACCATGGAGCGGTCCAAATAAATGTGAAGCTTTAGATTCTCCCCTAAGAGCTCCACATTGCCGCCCTGGATTCCTCCGCACTTTTCTCGCGGGTCAAGTGTGGTTTTGGTTCGGTCGACAGAGAACATGGATTGGTTCATATCATAAAACAGAAGTGTCTCTTCTTCTCCATCCGATGTACGGCGGATCTTGATCCCGAATCGTTTGGCGCTGCCCGAATCGATTTCCAACTGGATTTCAAGCATATCGCCTCGAACATCCTGAAGCAGTTCATTCGACTCAGTCAATGATTTGTCCTGGAGCGATATCCGTTTGGCGCCACGCAGCGATTGAAGCTCCTGAATCGGCTCAATACCTAACCGTCCGTCCTCCCTCAAATACACGCTTAGCGGCAAACCGGCGTTATGAGCCCAACCCGATTGATATTCCAGTTCGAGAGTTCGGTCGCCTTGGGCAATCGTAAATATGATTTTTCTGCCGGTCTTCGGATCGACCATTCCGCTCGGGCCAGTAAAATGAAAATCACCAACGTCAATTAATTGCGGTTCCTCTTGATCCGGAATAAATGATAGATTTTGCTTGTCAAGCTGCCCGATCCAATAGAATACCTCGACATCCGCTCCCTGTCCCACAGGGCTGACCAGTAAAAGATGCTTGTTCACGCCCTGCTTATCACTGCCAAGGGGAAGAAGCACGGGAAGCTCCCAGATGGGGCCCAGATAAGGAAACCTCTGAATATCCGCTTTAAACAACGGCCCTTTGTATGTCCAGTTCAGCATATCCTGAGACGCAAAAGCCAGCGCTGCTCCACCTTCGCCTTCGATCCCGGACCCGACCAATGCAAACCATCCGTCATCGTCCCTCCACACGAACGGATCCCGGAAATCCCCGAATACTCCCATGCCCTTCTTCTGTACAATCAACGGTACCGGATGCTTGACCCAATGAACCAGATCCGGGTCTCCATCCCGGGTATAGGTACTTCGTGCAAGCGCCACGCTCTGATTAGGCGAAGCACCGTCATTGCCCGCTGTAAAGAACAAGACAGGCAGGCCGTCTGCATCGTAGGTCGCGCTTCCCGACCAGATCCCATCCGGTGCGAGCGAATCCTTTTCAGGGGCTAATGCCACAGGAAGATCACGCCAATGCACCAGGTCCTCGCTTACCCAATGTCCCCAATGAATGTGATAAAAAAATGGCCCAAGAGGGTTATGTTGATAGAATAGGTGGTATTGACCATCAAAATAGATCGGAGCGTGGGGCTCGTTCATCCAATGCGCCGGCGGGCTAGCATGATACTGCGGTCTGTGTCGATCCAAAAGCAAAGGTGTCCGATCCAATTTGATCTCATCATACGCTAATTGCGGATGGACTCCTCCGCAGGCATCATTCAACACTTGCCGATAAGATGAGGCAATCTCCTCCGCGCTCAAAGCGCGATTATAAATTTTGAGTTCATCCATGATACCGCTAAACATGTGAAGGCTAAATTCGCCCGCCCATTGGCTGCTGTGATTATTTTTGCCAATGAGTAGTTCCGTGTCGACCGCTTCGGCCAAACGGGAATTTCTAGGCAGCTCAGCCGAAGCGATTTCGCTGCCGTTTAAGTACAATTTCATTTCCCCTTGATGCCCATCGAACACAGCATTGATATAAGACCAATTGTTTTTTGGCAGTTCAAGACCGTCCGGCGACCAAAGTTCCTTCCAGTCTCCTCCTTCCAGCCCGACTTGGAAGGACCAGGAGCCATGACGAAACATGCCCAGTAGATAACCCTGCTGGCGATCCATGTTGTAGCGGTTCACGATGGCTGACAGCTTACCTTCAAATCCCCATTCATAGGAACGGGGAGCCACCCATACTCCGATACTCAGTGCTGATCGATATTCTGTCTTTCGGTTCACATTTCCCTCTTTAAACCGATGGGAAATGTATGTCGAGTAGCCGTCGAACAGCAGCCCGTTTCCCATGACTCCCGGTTTCCACTGCGGATCGCAGGATTGCGTAAACTCGGCTTGATTAAATACGTACTGAATATCATCCCGTACTTGAGATATGCTCTCCACAGCATTGGCTCCGGTTCCTTCATCGAATGGCCAATACATCATCAGCCCCTGATTGTCGGATGTTTGGCTCACGCTTCATCCCTCCCTGATGTCTGTTCGATGTTGTTATTGGAAGCATGAATAGACTGAAGTGCATGGACATGGAGCGAGTTCAGCACAACCTGCCCTGATTCCGTACTTATGGAAAGCTCATTAATCGGGGCATCCGGGAAAATTTGATCCGTGAGAGCAACCAGCCCTTCATTCGCATACACTTCAACCGCATTGCGATCCAGCCAGATACGCAGCCTGATTTTCCCGTTATCCCGAACCAATCTGGCTCCATGCTTACACGCAAACGACGCGTGAAAATCCGTCATGCCTGATTTGGAACGGTCGATGAATAGCCATTGGCGTACAGGATCATATCCGATTGAAGTCTCACTTTGCCCGGACGATTGCATTTTGATATAAACCTCGCCGGCTGATCGAATATCGATGTCCGCTTCAATCTCCAGCAAGTCATCCTTCATCTTCAGCACATACGGGAACTCAGGGGCTACCGTGAGCATATTCCAGTCCCACGATTCTTTTCGAAGCTGCTCGATTTCCCCGACAGGCATTTGGGTTAGTACGATGCCCTCATCCCGATGGGTCAATGACAAAACGCGTGGCAGCGTCATTGCGCCTCTCCAGGCGCCGGTAGGCGTCTCGTTGGCATATTTCCAATTGCTCATCCATCCGATGATCACGCGCCGTCCGTCTTGCTCAGGTAGATCCGACCAGGTAACACCTGCATAGTTGTCCCGACCATGATCCAGCCACATGATATGATCAGGCGAATTGTCGTTGATGAAGGTATTTCCGTCAAACTCTCCGATAAAATATTGCGTGCGTGATCCTTCCGGACTGGAAGGGTTATCCCCAATGCTGATGACAAGCACCCATTTAGAACGCCCGCTGTCATCGATCGGCAATTCAAAGAGATCCGGGCATTCCCAAACCCCGTCATGCGAGCCTTCCTCACGGCCGAATTCCCCGGTAAACGACCAATCGCGCAAGTTTTCTGATCCATAAAACCGAACATGGTCTCCCGCGACGATCGTCATTATCCACCGCTCACTTTGTGCATGCCAAAACACTTTCGGGTCCCGGAAGTCTACCAGATCAGGCTCGGTTAGAACCGGGTTCCCCTCATATTTGTGCCAGGTTCTGCCTTTATCGCTGCTGTAAGCTAAGCTTTGCCGCTGGCGCGGCTGCCCGGTCTCTGGACTTGTGTCCGCATGGGTAAAAATCGCAACCAATCCATGGGCGCCCGCAAAAAATCCGCTGCTGTTATTAAAGTCAACTACACAGCAGCCGGAAAAAATGGCTCCATGCTCGTCCGGGAACAAAGCGATAGGCTCATGCTGCCAGTGAATCAGATCATGACTTACGGCATGACCCCAGTGCATCGGCCCCCATTTATTGCTAAATGGATGGTGTTGATAAAACAGATGATATTCTCCCTCGTAATAGACTAATCCGTTCGGATCGTTCATCCAATGGGATGGAGGCGAAAAATGAATTCCCGGTCTAAATTTCTCGCCCATCTGTTTATGTGACTCCATGATCTTATTGATTTCATCTATCGTCGGCATTGACTGAAGAGCCCCTTTCCGTGTTGTCACTAATGCACCGCCAGCATTGGCAAAAGTCAGCATGCTAATGATTTGCTGTTTTTCTAATTTATTTAAAGAAATGTTGCATTCCAGTATTTGATATAATAAGCATCCTAGAAAAGCGTCGCCGGCCCCGGTCGTATCGATGGTAATCACTTTGAAACCTGGGACATAACCTTCATGGGCAGCCACCCGGTAATAGCAGCCTTGTTCACCTATCGTAACGACAATAAAGGCGATGCCGAATTGTTGCTGTAACATGAGTGAGCCTTTCTCAACTTCGGTTATACCCGTGATAAAGCAAAGCTCTTCTTCTGATATTTTCAAGATATCTGCATGCTTCATGCCCCACAGGATATTTTGCTTCGCTTCCTCCTTGCTCCCCCATAACGAAAATCGGATGTTCGGATCGAATGAAAGCAAAACTCCGGCCTCCTGGGCCTTAACGACTGCCGCTCTTGTTGCTGAACGTGCCGGCTCGTGGGTCATTGACAATGAACCAAAGTGGAGCACCTGGCAGTTCCCAATCCTGTCGAGCGGGACATCCTCCGAGCGCAACAAGGTATCCGCTCCCGGTTCCCGGTAGAAACTGAACGATCGGTCTCCGCTGTCATCCAAATGGACAAATGCCAGCGTTGTTTTGGCTTCATCCGTAAACGAAAGCGCACTCACGTCGACCTCGCAGCTAAGCAACGTATTGTGCAGAAACGAACCGAAGTGATCCTTACCAACCTTGCTTATTAATGCAGCTTTGGCACCTAAACGGGACAGCGCAGCTGCTACGTTAGCCGGAGCCCCTCCGGGGTTGCATTCTAATTGCTCGTTGCCCCCAACTGAACGGCCTACCGGAGTAAAGTCTATCAATAATTCCCCAATGGCTATTACATCAAGCACAGTTTCTCCCCACCTATCGTTTGATTATCTATCTATTTTAGATTTGCGTTATAACGATCTAGCCCATTTTGATAAATCTCCATCAATTCGTTCAAGCCCATTTTCTCCAGAGTCTTCACATAGCTGTCCCACTGCTCATCGACGCCGCCATCAACAATGAATTTTCCTCGTTGGGTATTGACATATTTAATCAATTCGGGCTCAATTCGATTGATTTTGTCCAGTTCCTCCGGCTCAAAGAAGATACTCGGATAGTTTTCCTTTTCCATATAGGGATCGTAATATTTCTCCAAGTCTTTAACGCGCTGCTGGGCTCTAGGCTCCAAATCAACGACTTTTCCCAAATCTTCGATGGTAATAACACCTGGTCCTCCAGCGCCTGGAGCGACTTTTTGACGGAATTCGCCTGCAGAAGTCCCTTCGGGAAGCGGCAGGTTTACCAATTTCCCATTCTCGTCCTTCTCGAATACGATATCCAGTGGACCCCAGTGGATTTGAGCAGCCATGTAGGGCTCATACTGCTGATCGATCCAACGCATCGTAATTTCCGGATTCTTGTTCTCTTTTGTAATCACGAAAGCGCCGCGTCCTGGACCGCCACCGTTGCCGCGACCGATCAATTGATCCCCGTTCGGTCCTTTGAGCGGAGACAGCAACGCATAATCCTCGCTTCGCTCCGGTCCAACCACCTCATCGACTTCCCACCAGATATAGGAACCGAGTGTTTCGGTTGATGTTTTCCCTTTGGCCAGATACTGAGCGGCGTCCTGGGTGAACGATTCAGGATCAATCAAGCCCTGCTTATACCATTTTTCATGGAAATATTTCAATGCTTCCTTATATTCAGGCTGCGTAGCAGTAAAGATCACTTTTCCGTCGCGGACGATCCGATGTTCCATGTTATCCGGAAGTCCAAAAGCTCCGAATATGCCAGCAATATCCATACACCACTGCATGTGCATAAAGCTTAACGGAATTTCGTCGGCCTTGCCGTTGCCGTTTGGATCCTGCGTTTTAAAGGCAACTAATGCTTCTGTATATTCATCCAATGTTTGCGGCATTTTCAGGCCTAGTTTGTCGAGCCAATTTTTATTGATGACGTGAAAGAAGGGGTTTGTTCCAAGATTGTTCTCTTCCCACGAAGGCAGCCCGTATATATGCCCATCCGGTGCCGTGATCGAGGACTTAATGTCAGGACGGCGATCTAAGAGCGCTTTCAGATTAGGCGCATATTGATCAATTAAATCTTCCAGCGGGAGGATGGTACCATCCTCTCCGTAAGTAACCAGCTCGTAATCGGAGAATCCGGCTCCGTAAAAAGCATCCGGTAAGTTGCCGCTGGCCAGCAGCAAATTTTTCTTCTCTGTAAAGTCGGTATCCGGAATGTTCTCCCACTCAATCTTAACGTTGGTTTCCGCTTCCAATCGTTTGAAAATTTCCATTTGCGAATACTCTGGCGCCAATGCTGCTTTCGGGGATACCATCTTTAACGATACCGGTTCATTCACAATCGGAAGACCCGTTTTGTTAAAATTCGCAGCCTGATCAGGATTATCCGACTGATTCTTGGCGTCTCCTGAACATCCACTCAGCGCAAAAGCTCCGGCTAACATAAGAATCCCCGCTCTTTTGAATACAGATTTCATCGTACATAACCTCCCTTAGATCATTACGCAAGATTGATACATTACTTTGTCTTTATCTATAGTGGTCTGGATGCTGATATATCGATTCTGCTGCGCATCCCCCCTTTCAAGTATCTGTCTTCATCATCCTTTGATCGATCCGATCATAACGCCTTTGACAAAGTACTTCTGCAGGAAAGGATAGAGAATCAGCAGCGGCAGACTGGATACAATGATGACGCCGTATTTGATCAGCTCCGTTACGCGCATCTTCGCCGCGTAGGATTCCACGTCCACCATCATGCCGGAGTTCACCTGATTCTGGACAAGAATGTTGCGAAGCACCAGTTGCAGTGGATATTTACTTTCGTCGTTCAAATAGATCAGAGCATCAAAGAAACCGTTCCAGAAACCGACGACATGATACAGCACCATGACGGCTATTATGGACTTGGATAAAGGCAATACAATGCTCCAGAAAAATCGGGTGTTGGAACAACCGTCGATCGAAGCAGCTTCCCACATTTCATCCGGAATGGAGGACTGGAAGAAGGTCCTAACGATAATGACATTCATGATACCGCCAGCACCGGGGATCACTAGTGCCCAGATCGTGTTCAGCATGTGAAGATCCTTGATTAATAAATACGTAGGAATCAACCCGCCGCTAAAAAACATGGTGATCAATAAAAACCACATGATAACAGGTCTTCCAACCAGATCCTTACGGGCTAACGGATACGCAGCAAACACGGTAACCGCTACTCCGATCAAGGTTCCAATGCCTGCGTATAACAGTGAGTTGGCATACCCGATCCAAATGGAGGAGTCATTGAATATTCGTTCATAGCCATCGAGCGTAAAGCCCTTCGGAAATAACCAGACTTCCCCCGAATAGATGAGATTGGGATCACTGAATGAAGCAATCAGCACAAAATACAGCGGAAATAATACGATCAGCATGACTACGGTCAAGAAGAAATAGTTGATGGCGTCAAACCATGCGTCTCCTCTGCTTTTTCTCTTCAATAACTGGTTCAAAGTGAATCCCCCCTACCAAAGACTGGTTTCCGTTAATTTTTTGGCGACCCGGTTGACGGTGACAATCAGGATGATATTGATGACGGAGTTAAACAGTCCGACTGCCGTAGAAAAGCTGTACTGCGCCTTCTGAATCCCCAATTCATATACATAGGTCGGTATAATATTCGAAGTCGCATAGTTCAGATCGCTTTGCATTAGAAATGCTTTCTCGAAACCGATGCTCATGACGTTCCCGAGTGCGAGAATCAGAAGAATGACAATGGTCGGCAAGATCGAGGGAATGTCCACGTACCATACTCGCTTCCATTTACTTGCTCCATCCATAATCGCGGCTTCATGCAGTTCCGGATTGACCCCGGCAAGCGCAGCCAGGTAAATAATCGTAGCGAAACCGGTCTCTTGCCATATGCCTGACAAAATGTACAATGGACGGAACCATCCTTCGTCAGCCATGAATAGAATGGGTTCCCCGCCGAACCAGGTAATGATGAGGTTCACGAGACCACTGTTTGGAGATAAAAAAACATGCAGCATACCGACTAGCACAACGGTAGATATAAAGTGCGGTGCATAAATGACGGTCTGAATAAATTTCTTGTAACGCTTGCCCAGCATCTGATTCAGCATGATCGCAATAATAATCGGAGCCGGGAAGCTGAACACAAGCGATAGGAAACTGAGTGTTAGCGTATTTTTCATGATGGTCCAGAAATTATAAGAATTAAAAAAATCAATAAAATGCTGGAAACCCACCCATTCGCTGCCCCAAATGCCCTGGCTCGGTGAAAAATCCTTAAATGCAATTTGTACTCCGTACATCGGATAGTACTTGAACAGCAGGTAAACCAGAATGATCGGCAGCAGGAACAGATACAGCTCATAGTTGCGTTTGACTCGACTCCAAGTTTTACGATTTTCTTTAATGAGGGGTTGTTGTCCCCCGGAATCTCGTGAAATCACCGTCATACTCCCTTTCTTCACAGCATGTAATTTGTATTTGAAACGTTTCCAATTTATTTGAAACGTTTCCAATTTAGTATAAGAAAAACGTCAACCAGTAATTATACCAGTAAAGCTTCTTCCGTAGCAGTTGATGTTTTTCTAATGAATAACCTAGGGTAAAGCATTTGCTTCCATGTAACAATCAAGTCGTTTCACCTTGTCTAAATATGACCGGAAGACGATAAACTTCCCGGTCCAATGTTTCGCCATCGATCTTTTTGAAGAGCAGCCTGATCGTCGTACGCGCCATCTCCTCTACAGGTTGTCTGATCGTTGACAATATCGGATGGAAATACGGATGATCCTGAATCCCGTCATATCCGATGACCTTTACATCCTCCGGAACGCGAATGCCCAGTCTGCCTGCTCTTTCGATATACTTGGCAGCGAACATATCCGTAATAGCAAAAATGCCGTCCACATCCCGATACTTATCTAGAAACTCGCAAAAAAAGGCTTCATCGTCTACAACGGGGTCTGGCTTTTCGTAAATAACATAGTCGACTCCCATTGCTTTGGCTTCATGAATAAAGCCTTCTCTCCGATTCATAGTTTCACTGAAAACGGATGTGACGCTTCCCATAAAAGCCGGCTTTCGGGCACCCGCTTTGACAAGCTCCCTTAACGCCAGACGCCCTCCTTCATAATTATCCGAAGTTACGCATGTGATTTTCTTGTTGAAGTGCCTGTCTATACTGACAATCGGGATGTCATTGCTTACGTCATTTTCGATATCGTTGTACGTAATGCCGACAATACCTGCCACTTTGTTTTGTTGAAGCATATCAAGATAATACAATTCCTTCTCAGGTTTGCCGCCGCTATTACACAGCATGAGCTTAAAACCTTCTTGATCCAACTCATCTTCTATGTAATAAGCTAATTCCGAGAAAAAAGGATGCCAGATACTGGGTAGCAGCAGGGCTACCATCTTGGACTTTCGCATTTTGAAATTTCGGGCAATCTCATTAGGGATATAATTTAACTCTTGTATGGCCATCTCCACTTTTCTGCGTGTAGCGGGCTTAACGGCACCCGAATTGTTAATGACACGGGACACGGTGCCCACAGCCACACCAGCTAAGTTGGCTACATCTTTGATACTTGACATTTAACCCCCCACTTAAATCTCTTTTATGGAAATCATCATAACACCAAATTGGAAACGTTTCAATAACTTTTTTGGAAACGCTTTTTTTACAAAAGAAGAGCCCGGTTCGAATCAAACCGTACTCTTCCCGCTTTTATAGAGGATCCGGTTGACCTTTTCGGAGCTCAGCATCATGATCAAGGCAAACAATAGGATGACGACGGGAAACAAACCGATGGATATCTGGGCTGCAACGATCCCAAAGAGCGGGGGCAGTATCGTTGTGCCTGTATAGGCAACAGCCATTTGATACCCCATGATTCTGGACGATTGAGCTCTGCCGAAGCGCGCCGGCGTTTCATGCAGCATGCAAGGAAATATCGGCGCAAGGCCGAGTCCGATGACAATCAATCCGATGAGGGACAGATAGGGATGCAGCGGCAGCAATAACAGGACGGCCCCGGCAATAGCCGTCACCTGCCCGGCTCGTATGAGGGTGAGATTGTTCATCTTCAGCGTGACGAATCCGGTTATGAAGCGGCCGACCGTAATGCCCCCGTAATACATGGACACCCAGACTGCCGCTGTTTCCAAAGGCAGACCTCGGGTCCCTACCAGAAAGCTTGCTCCCCATAAACCGACGGTCACTTCCACACCGCAATAGAACAAAAATGCCAGCAAGGTAACCTTTACTCCTTTGATCTGCAGCGGATTCCCGCGTTTCTGGACCATGGCTTCCCCTCTGCTCGCGGAGTCGGTTCCCGTGTATACGTCCTGCATGTCTTGAGGCTGATGTCGGCTCGCCACGATCTTCCATAGCGGTAACGTAAGCAGCAGGATGAAGACCAGCGCGAATTGCAGGATTGATACGGTATAATATCCGTCTCTCCATGCATTACCGGTCCCCATCGAATAGGACATGATGATCGGTCCTAACGTTGCGCCGACGCCCCAGAAGCAGTGCAGCCAGCTCATATGATGGGCCTTATAGTGGTTTGCCACGTAATTGTTCAACCCTGCATCCACTGCCCCTGCGCCTAAACCAAGCGGAATCGCCAGCAGAATGAGCCAGAACAGCGATGGAGCAAACGAAAACCCGAGCAGCGCGCTGGCCGTCAGCAAACAGCTGATAAGCGTAACAATCCCCGTCCCGAAGCGTTCGATCACGCTTCCGCTGACCAGGCTGGACACGATCGTGCCTCCGGTTACCATCATCGACAGTAAACCCGCGGATTCAAAGGCCGCTCCGATATCCGGCTGCATGGCCGGCCAGGCGACACCAAGCAGCGAATCCGGAAGCCCTAAACTAATGAAGGCAAGATAAATAATAAGAAGAAAAAATGTTACCACCATGAAGGTCCTTTCTATGTTGTAATCAATCGGGCAATATTCATCTATTCTAAACCTTGTTCGGTCTTATGAAAAGGCCAGGCACGGCTTTTGTCCTCGAAAGCGGCGCGCTGAATGAAATGTCAGGAATGGAACGCCTTCCAGAATTCACCTTCGGTATTGATGATATCCCGGATCTGTGCGAACGGAATGGTGAATGTCGGAAAACCCGCCGCGTAAGGAGCGATCTCATAAGGCGCAAACACCAGATGAAGCGCGTTATCCGTCACATAGAAGGACTGGTCGGGAGCGATTCCCGTATAACTGTCCGGGAACACGTACGAATACTGAGGATCTTCCTTGATCTGCTTGCCGACGATCCGGCTGAGCTCCTGCACATAATCGCTGCCTGGCTTAAACAAATCCTTCAGCGAATACATGCTGCCGTTCCCCAGGTTAATCAAGGCAAAGGTTCGGGTCGGCATGCCATGCGCGGCACCGAAGGGATAATGATAACCGTTCAGCTCGAGTACAAGCAGCTGCTCCTTGTAGAAAATGACGTCAAAATCGCCTGTATAAGCATATTCCAACAGCTGGTCCGCCGGAATAAACTTTACTTGAGACATGTCTTTAAGCTTGTTATTAACCGCTTGCTCGGCAGCCCGATCCCGCATTCCCTCGATCTGAGGATAATAAACTAAGTAATCCGGATTGGGTTTATACTTCTCCTCTACGACCTGATAAGGAGGGTGTAACGGAATTACGGTATTCTGCTTCCATATGACGCGGCCCGACCGATCCAGATACGACAGCCTCTGATCGACCATGGCCTTTATCAAGCCGCCTGGTTCCAGCGTAAATGAACCGCTGCCGTTCACGCGGGGATATCCCGGCGCCGGTTGGCCTGATCGATCGATGAAATACGTCTGCATTGCATCATATACCGAGGCCAAACCGTGCTTGAATTCAAGAACGTCACGATATACATAATCGGACAGCTTCCTTCCGTCCCAATCTGCGATGGCATAGATGGAGCCAATATACGGCTGTTCCGGATCAATCGCGCGCCCGAGCGCAAACCGGTCTTCCTTCAAATCCCGGATGTCGTTATACTCCGGCTGTATGACCCATTTCCCCCGTACATTAATGACGCCATACTTTGATCGGTAATCTTCAGATGTATTAACGATAGCTCTGCCGCGATGGAAAGGAAATGCCGAAGTGTAAGCCGGCGGGATGACAACGTTCCCCTGTTCATCGATATATCCGTACTTCCCGGCGCTTTCCTTCTGGAAGGCCATCATGCCATCACCTTGCGGTCCAACGTAAGCGAACGGATAGGTGGCCAATTGGCGTCCCTGAAGATCGATGAGGGCATTAAGATTTTCTTTAATTTTCACTACCGCTTTACCGCCTGCAAAATCATTCGCTTCCTCATACTGCGCAGGGATCGCCTCCAGACCCTCGGCATCGAGGTAGCCGTATCGGCTGTTTGCGCCATCACCGCTGCCGGAATCGGTAACAGAGTATACGGCTCTTCCTTCGCTAAGCCCCGCGATATACGGATAACTCCGCCTTGTCAGCACTTCCCCTTGTTCGTTGATCATCTGAAAGCCTTGACGATCGATCACGGTCGCCCGATGTTCCAAGAATGGACTGATGGACTGATACTTGGGCTTCACGACGAAACGGGCGAACCGGTCGATAAGCCCATAAAGGCCGTCTGCGCCAACGACTGCAAGGCCATTGTCCTGGAAATCCTGAGCATCCTCATACTTGGGTTGAATGACCATGCTGCCGCTACGGTCAATGTATCCCCACTTTGTTCCGCTCGTTGTTTTCACGGATGCCGGAAATAATCGGCCAAGGGTCTGCGATTGCCCCCTGCTTGCCAGCATTTCCTTGATCCGGCTCTCAAGCTCAAGCAGAATCTCGCGTGAAGGGTAAGGCTCTGCGAACTCAAGTGCTTTACGGACCGACACAAGCGCGGCCTCCTGCATCCCTGCCCGGTATTGGGCGTCTGCCAAGTAGTACCAATAATAAGCGTAATCCGGATGTTCGTGCGTCAATCTCTCGTAATACTGAACGACGGCAGGAAAATAATAAGGGTAAGCATCCGTTGCAGGCACTAACGTTCCTCGGTCCAACCTGACCACTTCGACTCGATACGCTTCCCCCGTATCGTGGATCCATAACGCGATTTCAGCAAGACCATCCGAGCCCGCCGGACCGGGCAGATCCACGATATCGATATAACTGAAATTCACGTCAGCAGGCGCGATATCCTTATATCCCTCTGGAGTCCATGCGTAAATCGACAATTTGGACCAGATAGAGCCGAGCTGCCAACCTACGATCACATGGTTCAGGCTAGGGTTTAACACGGGAGCTGCCGTCAGTAAAGTAACCCCATACCCCTGTCCCATGACATTGGCAACGACATCGTAACCACCATTTCGATAAAGCAGCACAAATAGATATAATGCTTCATTTAATCGATAGACTCCAACGATTTCAGGCACCTGATCCCCCGTAACATCGGCAGTGATGACGGCGGCATGTTGGGCGTTGTGAACCATGTGTACCATTTCCGCGCCGTTTGGCAGATAAGCCTTAACCATCTGAACCAGCTGCGGATCATAAACGGACATGAAGTTTTCCTCCCTATTCGCAAGCTTTCTCGCCTAATCGTATGCAGACGATTGTCAAATATGCGCTAACGCGAGAGGGAGACGGCGCTTCACGCGACATTTTCGTTACGGACCGTTAACTAAAAACGACCCGATCGCGGTTTAGCGATCAGATCGTCATTATCGTTCAGAATGGTTTACTCACCATGAGGTATAAAATAACGAACGGCAGCAGTGTTGCTATCGTCCCGCCTACCGCCCAATACGTTGAAGCTCGCTTATAACTTGCTGAAATTCCTCCATCCTCTACGGACTGCAAACTATGCCGAATCATTCCTTTTTGCAGAGGAATCAATATGCCCGCCCACAGAATTCCCGTAATGCCGAACAAAACCAAGGAAGCCGTAAGCCAGCTCATCCCGCTCATTCCATATCCGGCTTGCATGGCCATCACCATGCCTGAAACGATGATCAGCAGCAGGCTGGGAAGCGTGAACACGGCATCGGCTAACATGACATTTTTTACCGTGTGATGGATCTCTGCAGGATCCCCTTTCAGGTCCGCCCGTACCTTCCAGAATGCCGCCGTGACGATATTGCCCAGAAACAATACGCATCCGGCAATGTGAAGAAATAACCATAACGTCATCAGTCATCCCCCCCCTTCCGATGTCCGGGCCGCAATATATCGATGATGAAATCCGAATATTCCTTCGTGCTGAATACATCGCTTGTTACGCCGATAAGCCCCCGCATCCGCAATCCGAAAGACAACAGCTCGAACAGCTCCGCCGTCCGTTCCGCATCGATGGATTTCGTTATGACGCCGGCTTCCTGGCCCGTAACAATCCATTCCTTGGAAGTGGCCGTCGCTTCCCTGTAGAAGCCAGCCACAATGTCGGCAATTTCCGGCTGATCGCTTTTGCCGATCAGGTACATCAAGATCAGGTTGCTGACATCGTCCCTGCTTTCCAGTCTCGACATGCCGCTTGTTATGGCATTCATCGGCCCGTCAAACTGTTTCATGTCCCCTTGCTTGTTCACCTCGTTCATGAACTGCTCGTTCTGTTCGGCAAGCTTTGCTCTTAACACGAGGACAAACAGCTCATCCTTGCTTGAAACATAATGAAAAATAGCTCCCTTGGACAAGCCGGAACGCTTCATGATGTCATTGAGCGTGGTTTGGCTTGCGCCCTGCTCACGTATCAGTTCTTCCGTGGCTTCAAGCAGTATTCGCTTGGTCTGCTCTCGTCGTTCTTCCTGCTTCATCAGTTATCCTCCTTGATGATGGTTGGTTACCCCTGAGGCGGAAGCCATCCCGCCATGATGACCGCCGCCAGGAACACGATTTGCATCAGCGTTCTCAGTCCGATCGGAGTGGCCGGCTTGCCGTCGAGCGGTAATCGGTGTTTTGCAGCGTACACATTGGCCGGAAACATGGCCAGCAGCATAAGAGCCAGGCCTGAAGAGGCGAAGGCGGTCGTGGCCGGAATAAGGATCAGAATAGCTCCCGCAATCTCCAGCACCCCGGTAACGCTAACGACAAACGCGGCATTAGGGATTCCCGGCGGGACCATCGCGATCAGATCGGCTCGGCGTTTTCCCCAGTGGGCAGAAGCCGTAATCAGGAACATGACCGCGACCGCAAACCTGAGCGAAATAACCCAATCATTCGTATACTCCCAACCTGCAAAGCCCAGTACCCGAAACAAAAGAAGCGACACGAACATGGCTATAAACGGTATCATGGCCTTCACCAACCTTCCGTGAATTTGTAACTCCATTATATATACCGACCGGCGGTTTGTAAATATTAAAATACAACATTTTTCCAAACCTCCACGGCGAGCCTCGAATGAAAAAGTAAAAAACCAAGCCGGTTGCGTCCCAACCCGGCTTGGCCCTTTCTTTTTACGATCCATTCAAGCGTCCGCTAGCTATGGCTTTTTTCAACATACATTCGAAATAGCAGAATATACAACACCGTGCTGATCAAGGCCGATAACAGTATGATGCCGAATACGCCCATCGGCGGTACCCAAGCTGACAGAAATACCGTCACCGGCGCCAGCAATCTTCCTACCGTAAATTGCAAACTGTCAGCTCCCATATACTGTCCTCTTGCATGCTCCGGCGCATAATGGCTGATAAAACTTTGCGTTACCGGCGAGCGGACAATTTCCCCGAAAGTAAAAATAATGGTTACGAAGAATAAAAACCAGATGTTGGTGTTCAGCCCGAGCGCAAACGTGCCTACACCGGATAGCAAGGAAGAAAGAACGAATACGTCACGCTCCTTCCAGTTCCGAAACCACTTGGTGACCGGAAGAATAAATAGAACGAACAGGAGCCCGTTAAGGCCCAGTACCCACCCAAGAATCTCCGTGCTCGATAATATTAGCGAATGACCGTTCCAGGAGAACAGCGTCTGGGATGGCACATAATCGATGACATATACCGCCAAATACAGGTCCAGCTGCATGATGGTCACAAGGGCAAATATCCCTGCCAGTATGTATATCAGAAACACTTTATCCCGAAAAATGATGCCGTATCCCTTCCACTGCGCCTTGAATACCTGAAGGATCGAATCAGATCGCTCCGGACTGTTCGCTGAAGCCGGTAAGGTTTCCCGAACAATAAAGTAAATCGCGATGAAATAGACCAGCAATACGACTGAACATGACCACAGGAGCTCTTGCCGATATTGAAAAAAGAAAATGGCTCCAAGTGCCGGACCAAGCACGGCCCCTAAGTTGTTTGCCGTCGTAAACGTTGCGAATACCTGCCGTCGTTCTTGAACGGGAACCAAATCTGCTACCATCGCCGAACTGGCCGGCCTGTAGATGGCTCCCCCGAATCCGATGCCGATAAATGCGGCATAATCGGTCCAGTGCGAAGGCGACAACGCGAACAGCGCAAACATGACCGTTTGCAGCGAGGCGCCAAGCAGCATGACGGGGCGCCGTCCCAGCCGATCGGCTAAAGCGCCGCCGAGCAGACTGCCGACGATGCTGAATATCGGAGGAACCGTCATCAGGATTCCCGCGATATGATTGCCTAGAGCAGCGCCGAAATAAACCGTTATGAAAGGAAAATACATCCAAAACAGCATATTGAACAGCGCTTCACCGAATAAACGAACCTTTAAATTGGTATTCCATAATCGTATTGACATAAAACTCCCTCTCTTCAGTCCCAACAGCACAAGTTAAACATTGGCGATGCAGGTTCTCTCCCGGCCGGGTATTACAAACTATAGGGCATTTTCCTGTCAAAATATAGACTTATATTTAACGCTGAGTTATACTAATAATATCAAAGCCGAATATAGTGATTTTCAATTTAGATGACCCATAAAACGAACGTTTGTTCCAAATACAAAAGACGCTCCCCTCGGAGCGTCTTTTTTTGTTGCATGGCTGTAATCACTTGGGCCTGCTGTCAGGGCGAGCATGAATATCGAAAGCGCCCGTCAAATTGGCAGCCCGGATGCAAGATGATGTTCCCTGAGGGCTAATCCGCCAGCTTTTTCAGTTCATGTAAATGATCAAAAATCATCTGGCTGACCTCGGAGACCCGTGCCCGATCCTTATACGTGAGCCATGCCAGCTCTTCAATCTCCGAAGCCGGGTTTATCTTCCCTTCATATTCAGCCGTGTAACAGGACATCGTTACTCGAACGCCCTCCGATTTACCGTGGGCGGAAGCGCGGAAGCTCCCTGCATTCGCCGCGGACTCCGGTTTGATGCGAACGGACAGCTCCTCCTCAATTTCCCGAACCAGGGTTTCGATATCGGATTCTCTCGGTTCCCGCTTTCCTCCAGGCAGGTAATACGTGTCCTTGCCTTTGGAACGTGCGCACAGCATGCGTCCATCCACGATGTGGATCCAAGCGATTTTATCAATTTCCGTTATCATATGGATTCCTCCCTCATTCTTCGTTTGCTGATGGCTATGCCGTCTCTTGCTGCTCCTGTTTACCGCCTAACTTAAATACTAGTATGCCCCCGACAATCACAAGAACACCGATCAGCTGATTGCTCGTAAACGGGACCTTCTCCAGGCCCAACCAGCCCAAAGAGTCCCACAGCAGCGCGAAGCCGAGCTGCGAGGTCATAACGATCGAAATCGCGAATGTAGCACCAAGCAGCCTTGTCGCTTGTACCAAACAGATCACGACCCCGACTCCGATCATTCCGCTGATCCAGTACCAAGGCTCCATGTTTTGAATGTCGAATGTCCCTTTTCCCTCTACGGCAAGACTCATGACGAACGAAGCCACAAAGCCCATGCCTAGCACCAACGTCGTTGTAGACCAGGAGCCTGTTTTTTCATTCACCCTGTTATTGAAAATGTTCTGCAAGCTAACCAACGAACCCGCGATCAGCGCTAATACCAATCCTGCTACCATGCTCTATCTCCCTTACGATTTCTTTCACCAACGTCATTCTTCGTAGATATTGCCGCCGGCTACACTCATCAACGCTTCCCGATCTTTGATCAGAATGGAACCCTTACGACGCACGATCAGCCCTTCATGGCTGAATTTCTGGATTACCCGGTTCAAATGCCGATAACTGGTTCCGAGCAGATTCGCGACATCCGTCAGATGGTATGCGGCCGGGTCGCTCATGACAAACGTGCCCGACGCTTCCTCCGAAACGGACAGTAAATAACTGGCCAGTCGCACCTCCACCGGGTGCAGTAAATTAAAACTCAAGAAATTGGATTTGATGTAAAATTTCCGCGTGATGATCCGCAGCAAAAATTGAAGCAGCGGCGGATGCTCCTGCCCGTATTTGCGAAGCCAGCGATAATGCACGCCGATCATGTAGACGGGCGACACGGCCTGCACCGTATTGATCATCGGATTTCCCTGAACGTATTCGATGTCTCCGATCACCTCGAGCGGGTTTTTGAATGAAAGGACCAGCGCCTTGCCTTCCGCGGATGTCGTGAAGATTTTAATTTTCCCTTCAACCAGGACATACAGCATCTCGGCAGGCTCGCCTTGCGTACAGATGATGTCGCCGTGCTCAAAATGATATAACACCAAATAAGGCCTTAGCTCATCGGGAAATACGGAATTGATTTGGTTGCTTAACAAAAAATCCTGCATGAGCTCGGCATCATGAATTTCCTTCACATCCCTGTCTCCTTTCCCCATACCCTTCTAAAGGACCCCTGTTATCCGCATCATAATTTGATAATCACAACTCCGGCAATCATCATCCCGATCCCGATGAATTGAGGCAAACTCATTCTCTTCTTCACCACGCCGAACCATCCGTTGCTGTCAATCAGGAACGTCAAGAATAACTGGGCGATTAATAACGCGGATATCGTTAATGTCACACCGATGTTCTGAATCGCCGTCACCTCGCTGAATATGATGGGCGCGCCCAACGCTCCGCCGATCAGATACAGCGGCTTCACTTGCCCGAAGCCTTGCCTGCTGCCGTCACGGACGAACAGCAGAATGACCAATGCCATCAAAAACCCGGTCAGCTGCGTGATCGCGGCGGCTTGCCAGGTGCCTATATCCTGGCTGATCCGGGCATTGGCTACACCTTGCAGCGTAATGCAGGCACCGCCAATGAATGCAAATAAAATTCCTCTCACGATACATACTCCTTCATCTATAGATCTGTATACTATTAAAAGTGATTTCACCGGACGCAGGAAAGGACATATGTCCTGAAATGAATGGGATTCCACATCAAGCCTGTCCGAAGACACGAATTTCATTATATACTATCTGTTGGCTTTTCATCGATCATGCACAAAAAGCTGCCTAAATTTCCTTGGCAGCCTAAACGATGGATGCGCAGATCGGGTTGTCGCGCAATTCTCAAGGTATAAAACAGTTAAAACCAAGATTGCATCTATGACTCTATCCTTATTTTGATTTAAAATATAACTATAATGAGTCATTTATTGACGTTTCTATGACCGGAAGGAGCTCCTCTACACATGCTAGACAGACAAGAACACAACCCTGATGAACAGGGCCGAATTCAACTGCAATCGGATTGCGAACGCTGCTTTGGATTATGCTGCGTCGCTTTGCCTTTCGCTTCCTCCACCGATTTTGCCATCGACAAAGACGGCGGGACTCCTTGCCGCCATCTGCAATCCGACTTCCGATGCGGCGTGCATAACAGCCTGCGGCAGCGCGGCATGCGGGGATGCACCGTTTATGAATGCTTCGGCGCGGGACAAATGGTTTCACAGGTTACCTATAACGGACGCGACTGGCGGCAGGCCCCGGAGACGGCAAAAGAAATGTTCGAAGTATTTCCGATTATGCGACAGCTTCACGAGCTGTTATGGTATCTGAACGAAGCGCTGAGTTTGCAGCCGGCGCATGGCATACATTCTGATCTTAGATCGTCGCTGGAAGCGACGAGGAAGTTGACCCAGCTTCCTGCCGCATCCCTGTTACGGCTGGATGTGGCAGCTCATCGCGCCGAAGTGAATCAGCTGCTTCTTCGAACCAGTGAGCTTGTGCGGAACGATGCGCGACAGAAGCATAAAGGGCCGCCCGTGCGTCGGAAGATCGGGGGCCGTGGTGCCGATCTCATGGGAGCAAAGCTTAAAGGAGCTGACCTGAGATACGCCAATCTGAGAGGAGCTTACCTCATTGCGGCGGACCTCAGAGGAGCCGATCTGCGGGCCGCTGATTTGATCGGGGCCGATTTCCGGGATGCGGACCTAAGGGGAGCTAATTTAACGAACAGCATCTTCCTGACTCAATTCCAGGTTAACGCGGCGAAGGGAGACGCAAGCACCCGGCTACCTTCTTCCTTAGCCCGGCCAGCACATTGGATGTCTTAACGTCCCATGAATAGCAGCATACACAGGATCATTGATCAAGACCTTCGCAAAGGAATCTCCGGCAGCCACTCGCTGCCGGCTTTTTTGTGCTGTCTGAATGTCCGTACCCGACGATCGCGGCCCCTTGATCGTATCCATTAATTCTTGCCGGTCTTCTTCCATGAATCCTTCAACGAAACGACCCGGTTAAACACCGGCCTATGCTCTGTTGCATGCTT
This sequence comes from Bacillus sp. FSL K6-6540, assembly GCF_038007545.1. Classification (NCBI taxonomy): domain Bacteria; kingdom Bacillati; phylum Bacillota; class Bacilli; order Caryophanales; family Bacillaceae; genus Bacillus; species Bacillus sp. FSL K6-6540. The sequence goes on along the minus strand of NZ_JBBOXH010000001.1, from coordinate 2,943,881 downwards.
GGAATCCAAGCAGAAATAGCCGTGTCTGATAAATTGGTACGTTTGGTTCATGACCGGATCCTTCATGGAGGGCTCCAGCATGGCGTCTTTGATCCGAATCAACGAATCGGGGTTCAGGAGATCCGCCCAGATATTATCCGATTCCAACAACTCGGCCGATTCCTTCAATAATGTATCGTACAAGTGAAGCTCCGCCGGAATCCCATGCTTCGCTGAGACCCAGTGCAGCGTGGATTTCACCTTGCGCCCTTTGAATCCGCTGCCGCTCTTTGTCAGTGGGTCATATGTGCAGTGAATTTCCATGATGTTCCCCGTTGCCGGGTCTTTCACGACATGCTCGCATTTGATGAAGTAGGCGCCTTTCAGGCGCACTTCCTTGCCGGGCGATAACCGATGAAATCCGGGATCCGGCTCCTCCATGAAGTCCTCCCGTTCGATGTATAGCTCCCGTGAAAAAGGAACCTCCCGCATCCCTAACGCTTCGTCATGTTCATGATTCGGTATGCTCAGCATCTCGGTGCGATCTTCCGGAACATTCGTAATGATCACCTTCAGCGGGTTCATGACCGCCATCGCATTGCGGCACCGATCCTTCAAGTCCTGACGGATGAAATGGTCAAGCATCGCCGAGTCCACCATGCTATTGCCGCGAATCACGCCGAGTTCGTCCAGGAAATGCCGAATTCCCTCGGGAGTCACCCCCCGTCGCCGAAGTCCCTTCAGCGTAGGCAGTCTGGGATCGTCCCATCCGTCCACATAACCTCCTTCAACGAGTTCCCTCAGGTATCGCTTGCTTGTTACGTATCCGGAGATGTTCAATCTTCCAAACTCCCGCTGCTTCGGGGGCTCCGTCACTTCCAGCTCGGCCAGCACCCATTCGTACAGCGGTCGATGCTCTTTAAATTCGGCAGAGCACAGCGAATGAGTGATTCCTTCAATCCAATCCTGGATCGGATGGGCAAAATCATACATCGGGTACACGCACCACGTGGTTCCCGTACGATAATGCTCGGCATGAATAATCCGGTATAAGACAGGATCTCTCAGATTCATGTTGGGCGAAGACATATCGATTTTGGCCCGGAGCACTTTCGCAGACGTCGGGAATGCCCCTGCCAGCATTTGTTCGAATAACGATACATTTTCCTCGATGCTGCGCTCTCGAAACGGGCTGTTCATGCCGGCTTCGGTCAGCGTCCCCCGGTATTCCGTCATTTGTTCCGGCGTGAGATCACAGACATAAGCCTTCCCTTTGACGATGAGTTTCCTGGCTGCCTCAGCGATTTGAAACGCATAATCCGATCCGAAATAAACGCCCGGCTTCAGTCCGAGCCACTCGATATCCTCCCGGATCGCATCCACGTATTTCATGTCTTCCTTCAGCGGATTCGTATCGTCGAACCGAAGATTGAATGTCCCGTTAAACCGGCTGGCGATGGCATGGTTAATGTGGATTGCATAGGCGCTGCCGATGTGCAGATAACCGTTGGGCTCTGGCGGGAACCGCGTAGCCACCGGCCTGTGATATACGTTGTTCTCCACATCCTCCTTGATCATCCTGGTCAAAAAATCCGCCTTTTCCGCTTCCTTGTTGTTGTCGTTGCTCATAATCGAATCCTCCTTATGTTTTTTTACTGCCGCAATGCCGTATAAAACAAAAAATCCCGTCTCCAAGACATAAGTCTTGGGGACGAGATTCGTTTCGCGGTGCCACCCCGGTTTGCCGATATCTCTCGATACCAGCCTTATCGGGTACGGCCATCACGCGATCGCTTATACCCTAGCTCTGTAACAGGAGCTCCTGTCGCACCATCCCTTATCCATAAGTTCCGATGCGCCGCTCGGAGGCTTGGTTCAATGAAGGGCTTCCCGCTCCTTTTCAGCATACCGGAGCTCTCTGCAGGGATTCCTGTTCATCTACTCTTCTCTTCATGGCGTTTATAATTTGATCCATAATATCACCAGAAACTCAAAAAGTAAACCGTTGTACGTCACCAATAATGAAACGCCCTTGAAAGACGTTCCGCAAGATTATACCGGCAGCAGCTTCACCGCGACCTGTTTGCCGCTAACCTGAATGCCCGTTTCCTTCTTACCCACCCCGGCCAGATCTTGAACGAGTCGTTCAAGCAGCTTACGGGCCGCTTCGCCTTCCTTGCCCTGGATGCGTATGACCGGCTGGACGGCTTTGCCCGCTGCCAGCAGCTTATGCATCTGCGAGAGCTTGGTGTCGTAATCATGCTCTTCGATATGTACGGACAGGCGGAATTCCTTGACTTTGATCGGACCGCCCGAAACCTGCTGCTTCGCTTTAACCGCCTCCTGCTTCGCTTGGCCGCGGCTTACGAGCTTGCATGGCGGCGGGCTGCTGAACAACGAGGTGCACACCAAATCGGCTTTGTGACGCTTAGCCAGGGCAAGCGCCTCTTCCCTGGAGACGACGCCCAACTCCTCGCCGTTCAAGCCGGTAAGCTCGACTTCGCGCGCTTTTATCTTTTCGTTCATCATCAACATGGACTGATCCTCCTATTATGTCTGTTAAACCATGGCTTTAATGATAGAATAACATACTCTTCCTATCACTCCGCAGGCACGGACCGGACAAAATACGTTCGGTATTCCAGTTGTTCCGTGATTTCCAGGCAGTTCAACTGCTTACCGTATACGCATGCTCCATCGATGCCGATTTTGTCCCATCGCCACAGAACCAAATATGCTCCGAGTCATGCAAGTTGACGGCAGGGGTATGCCCGAATACCACGGTTTTGTCGATGCCGGTGGGATAATTGAAGAATGGTTCCCGTATCCAGATGAAATCATGTGGAGGCTGCTGCTTCCAGTCTTCCACGCCCGGATTGATTCCGGCATGCACGAATATGTGGGTGTCTGTTTCATAATACAGGGGCAGTGTATCGAGAAATGATAGATGATGCTCATATTGCCGTTTTATGTAGGCCTTGCCTTCATTGTATCTGGAGCGATCCAGATCGCCATCAAAAAAATCGGCGCCGCAATAACTTTCAATCGTATTTCGCGCACCATTGCGAATCCAGCGTGAATTCGCTTCGTCCGTATCCAGCAGAATGGCATCCAGCATCATTTGATCATGATTCCCGCGAAGGGTGATGACGCCGGAATCCCGCATTTCCATCACCTGCTCAATCACTTCTTTGCTTTTTGATCCGCGATCCACATAATCCCCAAGCAGGACCAGCTTATCCTGTGCGGGATGATACCGCACTTCGGACAATAACCGATTGAATTCATCATAGCAGCCATGAATGTCGCTTATCGCTAAGGTTCGAATCGCAGTCCCCTCCCATCCTCTTTGATAGTGCCACCATAAGTTATGGCAGAACGCACGGTTTCACATTATGAACGTCTATATTATACAAAACTATATTTAGCCATCACATCTCCCCAGGGAGCATAACCGGCTTCCGTAAACCCGATTTGGGTATAGAGCCTTTTTGCACGCTCGTTCCCGGGTTTGTAACACAGCATAACATCGTCCGTACGATTCGGCGAATGGCGAATCTCATCAAGAACCAGGCGAATCGCAGGCTTGGCATAATGCATTCCCTGAAATTTGCCGTCGATCATAAATCGGTATATCCAATAGTTGTCATCGTGCGGGTGCAGTCCGTACATAACAAATCCGATCATTTCATCATCATGGAAAATGGCTCTCGTTTCGAAACCCTCCATAAATTGAGCTTCCGCTATGGAATATAGATTAGGGGCAATCCATTTCTCCTGTTCAGGTTTGGGTTTAAGGCGGATGCAATCCTCCCAATTATCTTTATCTATGACATGAAGTGATATCAAATGCAAGACTCCTTCAACATGGTTTATGCCTCTATCCTAATTCAACTCGGGCGATATTTCACGGTAATAAATATGTAAATCCAAACAGGACGCAGCACGTTGTCAGGTACCGTGCAAGATAATGAATGATTATAAGCATTTATTCCATATTCCGTTCACTTCCCAATGGATAAACTAGAAGTAACTTTATTCTACATGGAGGCGATATCTATGCGGCAATGTCACAACGACATCCAACCGAAAGGACTACAAATGATGAAACGAATGAGGGTTACGATATATGAAGAACATATTGAACATTGGAGTTTTGGCCCATGTTGATGCCGGTAAAACTACGCTGACGGAGCAAATTCTATTTAAGGCCGGGATTATTGAACAAGCAGGCTCGGTGGACCATGGCAATACGACCACGGATTCATTGGACATTGAGCGGAGACGGGGCATTACGATCAAATCCGCCGCGGTATCGTTCATGCTGGGCGATCTGAAAGTCAATCTCATCGATACGCCCGGCCATGCCGACTTCATCTCGGAGGTCGAACATTCGCTTAGCGTACTGGATGGCGTCATTCTGGTCATTTCCGCCGTTGAAGGCGTACAGTCCCAAACCCGGGTGCTCATGCAAACATTGAAGGAACAAAAGATACCCACCCTATTGTTCATGAACAAAATCGATCGAATGGGCGCCGACTACCGGAAGGTTTATGCGATGATACGCCATCTGCTTGACGAACATATTTGCGAGATGAGCTCGGTCATCAAGGAAGGCGGCGCAGCCGTTCAGGCGGACGGGCCGATCCCCACCACGCAGGCTGGGTAGAAACCCTGGCATTGTCCAATGACGATCTACTGAACGATTATGCCCTGGATATTCCGATATCACAAGAGCGGCTGCAGGAGGAATTGCGGAGGCAAACGCGCCAAGGCAAAGTGTATCCCCTATTTGCAGGTTCAGCAGCCAAAGGCCTCGGCATTGAACCGCTGCTTCAAGCGCTCGGTGATTTTTTCCCGGTTAACCCATCGTCGATGCTTCAGCATGAACCGTTATCCGGCTTGGTATTCAAAGTGATCCGACGACCGAATGGAGAGCGGAATGTATACCTCCGCCTGTACGCAGGCTGCATCCAGTATCGTGATGAAATTCCGGTGATCCATCAGAACGGACAAACCTCGACGCTCAAGGTGAAGCAGCTTCATGCCCTGCACCAGGGCAAATCCATTCCGGTCCATGGAATCGGCGCAGGCGACATCGCCATTCTCATCGACGGCGAACTCAAGGTGGGCGATGTCATCGGCAGCGTTTCCGGGAGGATGAAGACGGTTCATTTTCAAAAGCCGCCGATTCAAGTCCAGGTTTCGGCCGTTCATTCCGCGGAGAAACATCAGCTGCATGCCGCCTTAAGCGATCTCACCGAAGAAGATCCGTTTCTGCAATATAGCCAGGATACGAAAACTAGCGAGAATGTCATCCATGTATTCGGCAAAGTCCAGCAAGAAATTCTGCTGGAAACGATTCTGCAGCAGTACGGCATCGAAGCCGTATTTTCCGCTCCGCGGGTGATTTGCATCGAGAAGCCTTATGGCACCGGAGAAGCTGTTGAATATATCGGCGAGTGTCCTTTTTATGCAACGGTGGGCATCAGGGTCGAACCTGGCGAGTTCGGTACCGGAATTCAGTACAGACTGGAAGTGGAGCTGGGCTCCCTTCCCTTAGCTTTTCAGAAAGCAATTAAAGACACGGTATTCGAGGTGCTTCAGGAAGGTTTGTACGGATGGGCCGTGACCGATACGATCGTAACGCTGACGCATACCGGTTACGCAAGCCCGGTTTCGACGGCAAAGGACTTTCGAAGCTTGACTCCTCTAGTCCTCATGGCTGCGCTCGACCAAGCAGGGACGGAAGTATACGAGCCCATGAACGTGATCCAATTCATTCTGCCGGAAAACAGCTTAAGCAAAGTACTATCCAAATTAGCCGCGCTGGACGGCACTTATCAGGAACCCGCGTTCCATAACGGTACCGTCCACGTTCACGGCACCATTCCGGTGCGGACTACCGACTTGCTGAAAGCCGAGGTTCATTCCCTTACGAGCGGCGAAGGCATGCTCACCGTTAAACCAGGAGGTTATACGAAGGTGCAAGCTCCCTTCCCAGTGAATACACGTCGGCAAGTCAACCCGCTGAACCGTGGCGAATATATGCTTCACTTAAACAAGATCATGTAAGAACACTGGCGGACATGCGCCTTCATGGAATTGCATGTTGGAATGTCGCTCTGCATGTTTCACGTTCGGGGGCATGCATTCAGGATGTAAACGATAGCGGTGTCGAGATAGGATCTCGCCCGCTATTTTTCTTCTTCCCGCACAAAAATAGCCTGTGCATGCCCTAAAGCGATGAAAAGCCAGGGAAACGAGCCGAACGCCCTAGCATAAGGATTATGTTCGCCAGGGGGACGCTTAACGTTTTCTCTCGATTCTGCGGCCTGTCGAGCATAACAACCCAAGCACGAATCTTTCATCGTGAATAAGATGGATGCATAACCGATGTTCCATCATGAACCTTCAGGAGGCAAGAGGCCTATGCATGCCATAATCGGGATTCTTTCCATCATGCTCACGATAAGCATCCTCCGCCGCAAATCTCGGAGAAACAATCGATAGCTTACGAAAGGCGGATATTCGATTGTGGCTGCCTATCTACGGTTGATATATACAACAAATTACGGCCGGCGCATCGCCGGCATTTTTTGCGTTTTACCGGAATCTATCTTTCTTAGTCCGGCGCAACATTTTTTGCCCCTTGTCACATATTAAGCGACAGGAAAAAACGTTGCTCTAGACCCACCCGTGCGTGGATTGGTATTATAGTCAGGTACTATTTTTAGGGGTGTGCGGAAGGAGTCGGCCAGACGTGGAAGAGCAACGTTACAAGGATTTAAAATTGGGTGAAAAAGGTGCGATCATCAGCATCATTGCTTATATTTGTCTATCTGCAATCAAGCTATTGATAGGGTACTCGGCGAACTCCGAAGCTCTGCGTGCCGACGGTTTAAATAATGCTACCGACATCGTGGCATCCATTGCCGTATTGATCGGACTACGATTATCGCAAAAACCTGCGGACCGGGATCATCCTTACGGACACTGGAAAGCGGAGACGGTGGCCTCCTTGATCGCCTCTTTCATCATGATGGCCGTCGGGATCCAGGTATTGTTCGGGGCCGCATCTTCCATGTTTGAAGGTCCCCACGAATCGCCTGATCTCATATCCGCCTGGACCGGGATCGGCTGTGCAATTGTCATGTACGGCGTTTACCGCTATAACAAGCGTCTTGCCAGCCAAATTAACAGCCAAGCCGTAATGGCGGCCGCGAAGGATAACCTCTCGGACGCTTGGGTCAGCATCGGCACGGTTGTCGGCATCATCGGCGCCCAGTTTCAACTTCCCTGGCTCGACCCGCTGACGGCCATAGTGGTAGGTTTTCTGATATGCAAAACCGCCTGGGATATATTCCGCGATGCCTCTCATCATTTAACCGACGGATTCGATGAGAACATCATCAAAGGCTACAAAGAAACCGTGAAACAAGTGGTTGGCGTCAAAGGGGTCAAAGACATTCGGGCAAGAAATTACGGGAGCAACACGGTGGTCGACATCGTCATTCTGGTCAAATCCAATCTGGACATTCGGGTTGCCCATGATATTTCGGACCAGGTGGAGCATGAATTAAAAGAAACACATGGCGTTTATGACGTCCATGTTCATATTGAACCGAGTTAAACCTCCAATTCCAAAGTGTCAAAACAACGACGAAGGTCCGGCCGCATTCTCATTGGCCGGACCTTTCATCGTCTATGCTGTGTCTTCGATCGATTTTATTAGACCGCGCTTCAATTCCTCTATCTTTCATAACGGTTCATCTTAATGCCTATGATTTGGGGCGGGCTTCTGGGATCACCTTCAAGATTTATTTACCTTGTCTTCTCCAAAATAAAACCCTTTAAGTTGTTGATCAAAGAAATCCCTTAAGTTTTCTTGATCGATTGTATAAATCATTTGCCCAGTCCATATATCTGTTCTTGTAATATAAATCTTTTCAAGATCATATTGGATTCTTACTTCTTTTCCGGTCTTTAATCTAAAAACAATCCCTGCACTAATGCTGGTGTTTGATGGTATTTGTTTCAACGCTATACGATCTGAATCAGGTACAGAATTAATCCAATTTACAATATTATTGATTTCATCCTGATTTAATTCAACGTCTATCCAATCGATATATGCACCTGATCCTTTTCTGGTGTATCGTGCTTTGGACATCTCCGTGCTGGAGATTTGTTTTACCTGAATTTCTTTATTTAAGTTTGACTTACTCATGAAACCATTCATATCACCTAGAACAAAATATACAGCCCCTATAACGAGTATGAGGACAATAAGTGTTCTTCTATTCTTTAGATTGGTTATAATCGCACTCTCCCCCATGGCTAATAAAGTTGGTGTGTTCACGAACTCCACCACCATAAGGCCCGAAAGGCCGCGCCGCGATGCGGTTAGGTGGTGCGAATTTAGCAGGCAATTACTTCTCCGACTTCCCGCCTGGACCGAGGGGCGTATGCCCGGATGAGTGAACACATTGTTATTAAGATGTCAGCGCCTTCTTCGAATAAGTATTCAACTTACTATGTCTCTTCTAATGTTTCTTATATTGGGTTCAATTTGATCAAATCGATTTAAACAGTGGTTTCGAATCATTTCTAAGTCATTAATACTTTGAGACTCATCTTTATTCCTAAATAGAATATTCATAACCCAGTTAGATAGATTACGAAGATGTGCACGATAAGAGTAAAAGCGAATCAAGTCCAGATTAATCTGAATTTTTCGATCCAACTGTTTAATATAGGAAGATATAAAGATGTCGAAACTCGAACCAATATAGCCAAACAAATTATACTCAGGTGGTGCTATGATCACCGATTCCCAGTCTAAAAAGAACAACTGATTATTGTGATATATGATATTCCCACCCCACATATCACCGTGACACAAAACAAGTTGGCTTGCATTGATATGAACTGAATTCCGAATTTCTCTAACTAAGTTCATGAAAAAGAGAATTTGTTCTTTCTTTAATAAAACAAGCTTTCGTAGTGATTGATTTAAGTCATTGTTTAGATTTGATTTCTCAAGGATCGAAATACATCTCAAAAGATCGGATTCGAAAGTGATATCAAATGATTCCTTTGGTAATAAATTCTGATTCACGTGCGGAGTAATCTGTTCTAATGTAGCCACGGACTTTGCAATTCCTACAAGAATCTCATCTGAGAAAGGATATGCCTCGGTCAAGGTCTCTCCAACTATAAAATTAAATAAAACTATAGTGATGTCTTGTAATTTAGTAAATAAACTCCCAAAGCAATTCTTTATTGGATGAGTAATGTTTATAAACAACCCTTGATGATAAAGGTCCCAAGTCAAAGGTAGGTAATAATTTAGTCGTCGTATTCCCTCTCTTTGTCTATCATTATGATGATCAAATAACTTCAAGTAATATTGTTGTTCGTCAATACAATTTACTTTATAGGAATACGCCGAATCCCCGACCGGAATAAATTCAATATCCTTAATAAGAATTCCGTAGTTTTTTTGTATGAATAAAATAAGCTGTTCATCTTCGATTTTGAACTTACTTATCAAAAGTCTCACCACCATATGATGAGGAATTGTGGTTTAGGCCAGCCCGTGTCTCGTCAGAGTATACCGATAACGTAAATGCCACCTGCAAGCTTCTCCACCATGTTTCACGGCTCCCGAAAGCCTTCCGTCTTGTCCTCTCTTCCGATCAACTATGAACGGGGCGGGAAGGGCATACCATTAAGAAAGGCCGGAAGCCGCTTTGTTCACACAGCTTCCGTCCCGATCTTCCGGACGACTAACTCAAATACCGATTTCGAATGACCCCCATGTGATGAAGTTCGTGTCCCGCGATGACGTACGCGAGGGCGCGCGCCGTAATGCTTACGTTGTTGGCTGTGCCCTTGCGGGACCACGCCTCCGCCGGCAACCCGCGTAAGAGTGTGATCGTCGATTGACGTACCGCCCGGTAGTCTTCAGCCAATTGCGCGGTTGGCCAGCTTCCGAAAGGAGGCATGAACACTTCCTGGTCGAATCCGGGCAGAGGCGTCTGGTCCCCTCTTGCGAACCGGAGCAGGCGGTAGGTCATGACGCGTTCCCCGTCCGCGATGTGCCCCACGACTTCTTTCAGCGTCCATTTTCCTTCTGCATACCGATATGCACCCTGGCTTTCGCTCAACGATGCCAGCAATTCGGTCATTCGCTTTTCCTGGGCGAGCAGAATGTCGATGATGTTGCCTTCCGGCACCAACCGGATATACTCGCCGAAGTCCCCGGCGTATTCTACTTCTGACGGTCTTTGGTTCATGCGTGGTCCCCTCTCTATGGATATATGGAAAATTATAGTGCTCCTCTTAAGATAATTCCGTCCATTTCACACTCGAGTTGCATCCATTAGATGAACTTATTTTTTACTCTAGAAATGTATATTTCCGTAACTGACGTTTATTAAAACGTCAGTTACTTATTTGTTACCGAGTTGTTCCGCCAAACCGACTAGAAGTCCTTCGGTTCCACGAATGTAGCAGAGCCGATACGAGTCCTCATACTGAACGATTTCGCCAACGAGTTGAGCACCATGCTTAGTGAGTCTGGATACCATTTCGTCAATGTCTTCCACGGTGAACATGACGCGTAGATAACCGAGGGCGTTTACAGGAGCAGCCCGGTGATCTGATATAGTAGGTGGGGTGAGAAATCGGGAAAGCTCAATTCGGCTGTGACCATCGGGGGTAACCATCATAGCAATTTCGACGCACTGAGAACCCAGTCCGGTTACGCGACCTGCCCATTCACCTTCGACAGTGGCTCGCCCTTCGAGCTTCAAGCCGATCTCCTCGAAAAAAGAGATTGCGTCATCAAGGGATTCTACGACGATGCCCACATTGTCCATTCTTAGTAATTTGTTGTTTGCCATTGCCTTATCTCCTTAAGTGTACAAATTTATTTACATGGGACGACCAAGGGGTGAAAGCACCGCCGCATGAATATTATGGCGATGTTCATCTCTCCCAGAGCTCACGATCATAAAAATCTAAGCATAGAGACCATCCAACCGGCTTATAGTCTTTAGTGTGTTTTCTTCTTTCATAATAATCTATATGTTCATGAGCATGATAACCTGGATAACGTAGATATAAGTTTCTTCCTTCATCCCTTACTTCTCTACTATCAATAGAAATGTTTACAAAGACCTCTTTACTTCCAATCAAAAAAAGAGTCTCATACTGTTCCTTGATATCTAAATAATCCTTATGATCCCTATACCAGTCTTCTCTGCCTACAACTTCTCGCGAATCAAGTCCGAACGACCCGGATCGTAGATACGATGTTATCTGATGCGTATGCCATCTTCGAATAACTTTCAATTTCAGTCTATATATCGTTCTCTAACTCAATTAGTTCTTTGATACATCTTTTCAATTATGGTATTTTATATTTAATAAAGACCAAGTGCGCTATCACTCGGTCCATCCAATTGGCTTGGATGGGTAATCCCTTCTTAGTCATTTACGATCGGAAACCCACCTTTGGCGGTCAACCTTAGGGTGGGTTTTTACTTTCTCTTGTGGTTATTATTAATGTAAGTTAAAAGTACAAGAATGAATGATCCAAATAGGTAAGGAGTGCAGCGACTTGCCGCAATGCGGTTAGGTAGTACTACTTATAAATTGTACTTCGTTCTGATTCTTTCATATAACTTAAAATCTGTATTTCTACTTACAATCTCTCCAATTAATTCTTTCCATTTATTTTCAATCCACTTAGGACTTTGTTCTTTCAGAATATCCTCGTCAAATTGACTATCAATATACTCCAAATCATGTTTAAGAACTCTTATATCCTTAATAAGTTGATTTCTCGATTCTTCTTCAAGCGACACCTTATTCGATAAAATGTCGTCTGTGATATCTGCTCTTATATACCAATACATATCTCTAAACACACTATAGATTAAATATGTTGATGATAATTTATCTTCCTTGAAATCGGAATCAAGAAAAGTGAATGATTCTTCACCAACTTTCAAAGATACTGCCAAATTTCCTAATGTGTAAATGACTGTTTCCTTCGAAGAATTGTCCTCTAAGCTTTTTATCACATAATCTAAATTCTGAATTGATTCTTTTATACCAATTTGTATTCCATGATTTAGTTTAATAGTGTAATCAACTTTTTGATTGTCTTTGTACTCTTTGAATTGATAGTTGAAGTACATGCTTATTATCAATCCAACCATCAGTATGATTGCGATATTTTTTTTCATTTAATTACCTCGTATTCGTGCAAATTATGTCTAATAACGTTCGCGTATTCCTATTGTTCAAACGGCTTAAGGCAACTAAGTTGCCGGGTCGATAGACTTAGCCGGTTAATTGTGTCGCATGATTAAGCTTCTCCGATATCCCACTTGGCGACCAAGTAGCGTCAGCGACGATGTAGGAAAATAATGTTATCCGATGTCCCTGCCTCCTGATTTACTTGCATTAATAATTCCTTACCATACAGTAAGGCCTGTTCTGAAATCATTCTCGTCGGTTATGTATTCTATATTTGTAAAGTCCTGATTTCTTGCGTTAGTATACAGCCCTTCTACTAACTCGTCATTCTTGCAATAGATTGTTGTATAAGAACTATCGACAACTAATAGTGCCAATTCGCAGTTGCTTCTGAGAAATTCGTCGTAAGTTTTAATTTCAATTGGTTTACTGCCTTTAGGAAAAGCTTTAAGATCTTGAAATATTAAATAATAATCATTGTTCTTTATAACGTTTCTTAGTGTTTCACCTTCCATACATTCAATTAAACCTGAAAAAAGTGCATCCAGTTTGCCATCTAGTATAATGTATGACTCTTCCCCACCAATCCACCAATCATAATCCTCTACTTTAAACGGTTTTAAGATATCTTCGAGAAATCTTCCGTATTCATTTGGAATTTCAAAACTAATTCCTCTTTTCATCTACTCTTCTCCTTATTCTTTACCTGCAAAGATTTCGGATAACGTTGAACTCCAAAAGAGGTTGTCTGCTGAAATACCTCTCCGAAATCCTTCTTGCATACCCAGGCTCTTAACGAGCCGCAGCATAAATATTATGTTAGCTTTAACAAGAAGATTTTTAGTCATAGAATTAAGGTTACCCAAATCTACATTTATTAGATCATCCTCAATTGTTACAAAAGCCTCGCAGATGTGTCCGCCTGATTTCGCTTCCTCGAAATCCCTCGAGCGGACCGATGGGGTAGCCCCGATGAGTGAATATCGTGATATCTGATGGATACGTCTTCTATGAAACGCTAACATTTCTTTTACTTAATTTCTTAAATACCGAGTACTCCTTATCGGACTTGATAAAACTTAATATCTTTTCGGCGCATTCACTTGGATTCAACTCTTCAGTGTTTACTTCAAGGTCATATTCATTAAAGCAATATACTTTGTCAAACTGGGAATTTGCAAGCCCAATCTGTCGATCTCCTCTTATTTGCTCTCTTCTCATGAGTTCTTCTTTTGAGCACATAACACCTATAAATAATGTAGGCTGATCAAAAAATACATCACGACACTCATTAAACCTCTTATCATTATCGATTACCGTATCTGCGATTACATTCAAACCCATTTCTAAAAACAATTTAATTGTCGAATAGTACATTGAGATTATGGGATCAAAAATGATTTGTGCGACAACGTGATCATCTACTTCTCTTGTAGGTTTAAAATCCGGGAATTTTTTATCAATAAATTCATTGAAATTATTAAAAAAATCATCTATTGATAAATGATGAAAAAGAAATATCTCTGGCGACCGAGGGCGTATGCCCCGATGCTGAACATATTGTTATGTGATGTCACATTCCTCCTCGATAAACTTACATAAATCTATTCATACCATATTCTTTTTACTTCTTTTAATACTAAGTCTTCAAATTGCATTTTATAGATATCCGGTTTCTTTAATTGATCTAAGAAATCTAAGCCATAATTTGAATCAAAATGATTCATCATCAAAGTCATTACAAGACCGTGTGTTCCAATAGCAATTTTCTTCCCTTTGTGCTCTTTTAATATGGTTTTGAGCACTGCAATTGACCTTTTCTGACAATCTAAATTAGATTCGCCACCTGGTAAGGCATATTCAGGTTTGTGGAAATTATTTCTGATTTCAGACATTAAATCAATAATATAATCCGAAGCAAAATGACGTTCCCTTAGATCTTCAAATGTTTCGATCTCTACGTTTAAATGCTGAGCCAATCCCTCAACACTCAGTACTGCTCTAGAATATGGACTTGAAATTATGATGTCTATTCCTTCACCACCAAGTAACTTCGTTACTTTTTCAGCATCCACCTTGCCCTTTGCGGTAAGGCCTCTTGTTCTTTCATCTCCTTCATCATATGGTGATTCGGCATGCCTAACCATATAGATAATGGTTTCCATAGAGACCTCCTTGAGTCGCTCTGATAAATAGTTTGCTGTGATTTCACATAACGTATATGTATTCCCGAACCCGAGAACCTTAAGGCTGAAGGACCGGCTGCGGCGCGGTTAGGTTCGCAGGGTTGTCCGCCAACGCTTCCCTGTGCCTCTGAATTCGCTCCGCAGTGAAATCCCTTTGCTCTTGGCGGACCAAGGGGCGAACGTCCCACTGCGGGAATATGGTGTTATGTGATGTCTGCCTCATCTTCGAAAAATTTTCAAAAATTATAAGTACTTCTTAAAGGCTTTACTCGAATCACCGTCATAACCTAACTTTGTATAGAACTCGTGTGCTTGCTTCCTCGAAGCTCCGCTGGTTAAAAAGACCTTAACACACCCCCTTGAAATACACAGCTCTTCAATATGCTTCATAATGAGCGATCCATAACCTTGACCTTGTCTGTTTCCAGATACAATTACACGTTCTACAACCCCAAAAGGTTGTGACTCTATCAACGCATCTAAACATAGATGCAGATGTGCAGTTGCAACGATCTCTTGGTCTACTTCGCAGATGAACAAGAAACTATTAGGATCTTGTTTAATTTCTTCTATTCTATCTTCCAACACTTTTATTTTTGTGTTGTTTGGAAGCAACTCTTTATATAATCGTTCAATAGCTTCGGCGTCATTTGTTTCAGCTTCACGAATTATCATTCACATTCTCCTCTGTATTTAGGCTGATTTTACATAACGTTCTGTGTGTTCACGACGCCCATCTCCCTTAGATAGCTCTTATCTTAGGCTGGGTCGTATGTTGTTTGAGTGTTCTTCCATGATTATACATCTGACAATCAAGGGGTGATAGCCCCGCAGCGTGAATAAAGTGTTATGCGCCATTACTGTCTTCGAAGGCATCACCTAAAAACCTTCGATCAAGATTCCAACTCTATTTTTTGCTTTGGTATAAAAACTCAACTTCACCATCTCGTAAATATCGATATTCAAATAATTGCATTGTTCTTTCCCTAATCCTCTCCTTTATAACCCTGCCTAGGCTTACCGACCCTTGTGATCCAAGGTAACCATTATTAATAAATGTCTTCTCTACAAATTTTGTTTCCCTTAAGTGATACTGTAACCATTCTTTCTGCGATTCAATTAGTGCTTCTCTTGGTTCTCTATCCAACTTAGAAAGAAGCTTTTTATATATATGATCTAACTCATCATCCCAAATCTCTGTATATTTGCTTTCAAACGCCCCCCATTCTAATGTTGTAATAATCTCTTTGGAATTTTGAAATTCATTAAATTCCACCTCATAATCATGATCTATAGGATTTCGAAGCATTTCATCATAAAATTCTCCTTTCAAATCAAGGTTCCCAATGCTCATGGTTAACACTTCATTGTTAGAAGGATCTGACCGACCTTCAGTTATTTCTTTCGATTCTGTTCCATTACCTGTACTCGCTACATCAGGTGGCAGTTCAGAATTCACTATTGATGTTGTTTCGCTGTTCAAGGTAGTCGATTGACTAATATTTTGACAAGATGAAAACACTATCGTAATTAAAAATAATAAGAGTATCTTACCTTTCATAAATGATCTCCTTAAATATTATCTTTAATATTTACGGTAATTGCGCATAACGTTTCTGTATTCACGAAACGCCCCCGCCTTAGATAGCTCTTATCTTAGGCTGGGTCGTTTGTTGACTGAGCTTCTTCCATGATTATTCATCTGACAACCCAGGGGCGATAGCCCCACAGCGTGAATATGGTGTTATCTGATGGGTATGCCTTTTATGAACTACTAACATTTCTTTTACTTAATTTCTTAAATGCCGAGTAATCCTGATCGGACTTAATAAAATTTAATATCTTTTCGGCACATTCTGTTGGATTCAACTCTTCAGTATTTACTTCAAGGTCATATTCATTAAAGCAATATACTTTGTCGAACTGGGAATTTGCTAGTCCAATCATTCGATCTCCTCTGATTTGCTCTCTTCTTGTAAGTTCTTCTTTCGAGCATATTACACCTACGAATAATGTAGGATAATCAAAAAGTACATCAAGATAATCATTAAACCACTTGTCATTTTCGATTACGGTATCGACGATTACATTCAGACCATATTCTAAAAACAGTTTAATTGTGGCGTAGTACATGGAGATTATAGGATCAAACATTATTTGCCCGATAACTACATCATCCAATTCTTTTACTGGTTTTAAATCTGGAAATTTGTTATTAATAAGATCATTGAAATTATGAAAAAAATCATCTATGGATAAATGATGAAAAAGAATCTCTTTCTGATTGATCAGTTCCATAGATATACTAGTCTTTCCTGAACTTGAAGTTCCGTTCAAGAACACAATCTGTCCTTGCTTCAAACGAATCACCCTCACTTATAAGCGTATCTTTCAGATAACGTTCTCGTGTTCACGACTTAGTCGTATGCGTCCAGCTGAAATCGTTTCCCTGCTAATGTCAATTGCCTCACCGAATCCTCTTCTTACTCCGGCCGGACCGAGGGGCGAATGCCCCGAAGCGTGAATATTATGTTAGGCGAAGTCATTATCTTCCATGATTAATCTTGCATACTTATCCCATTCTTTATTATCCGTGTTTATTTCAATTGTTGGTACCTTTGATTTGGACGATTGAATTCTGAGTCTATTTTGGGTTTCGATTAATTCTTTGCACGCCGCATCAATATCTTCTCTTGATTTGTTAATCCAGTTATTTGGATTTCTGCTCATTATTCTTTCTTCAACAATATCATTAGATATAGTTAACAAGATACATTTAGCTCCTATTTTATTTAAATCGTTCTCAATACTAGTTATTTCTGTATCTTCTGAATCAGAGAATGCGACTCGATGATTTAAATGGAACCTCTCTAATACAAAAAAGAGTCCTCTAGATTTTCTTTTCCATGGTCCTAAATTAATCGCCCAATCATTTAAATTCTTTAGCATATCAACTCTATCTCTTAATAGTTCAAGATGTTGATCTCTTGATAATCGAACAAACTCCCCATGAACATTATTCAGAATCTGAGAATAATGTTCACCAAGTATAACGATGCTCAACTCGGCTGATTCGTCAATTGCTTGATATTGTTTTATCGCTTTAAGAAGCGATGTTTTACCCGCGTTTGAAAACCCTTCAAGGATAATTCCCCTAATGTTCATATAATGGTTTCCTTCTTTATAATGATTTCGCCTAACGTTATTGTATCCCGAACACGAGAGGCTTAAAGGAGCGTCAGCGCGGGTCCGTCGGACTTAGCCTCACAGGGTTGTGGGCTGAATAAACCTCTCTGTTACCCTCATGTTACCCTCATCTTGCGAACCGAGGGCCCGATGGCCCGAAGCGTAGATACTATGTTTGGTGATGCTCTCACTTCTATGAATTACTACCTAATACATGGTCGTTATAAAGTTTTTCGTTATTTAAATTATCGTTTCATTTTCTTCTCGTTCATTCATTATTATACTAATCTATTTTATAAATTTTTCTGATCTCTAGCCATGTTTCATACCAAAATGAACCGAACTTTAATGGTTTCAATATTTCAATATTCATTTCACTCATCATTAAAAATACTCGGTCATCCTCAACATTCAATTTATGACCAAATTCATACACTATATTAAAACATTCTTTTTTATAGTCTTCTTCACGTTTATCAGACCATTCTGACTTCTGAACAGAGAACCTTTTCATGTTTTGATATTCCTTATGTTTTATTCAATATTTAGAGGTATTATCATAATTGTTGCTAATGTTTTGAGAGTTTCGCCTAACGTTCTTGTATTCACGACGTCCTGGCCCCTTAGGGTCGCTGCTTATAGTTGTGAGGCTTGCCGAACACCTAATGCAGTAACGTCCCGACGGGCTTAGGGGGCTGGATGGGGTCACTCGCTTCTCAGAGTGACCCCGAGCGTCAGTGTGGTGTTAGCCTAAGGAAGTTCTGGAAGCAGCCAATGTATTTAAAGCGTTCTCAAAATAGCTATATACTTCATCTGCAATTCCCAGAAACTCTTCAACAAGTACATCACTATCCAAGTAACAAGCATACAGATAATCAACTAAAGCGGAGTCAATCTCACAATAGTTTAATATGGCATTCTTCATCTTAATAATGTCATCTTGCCATACACCTGTATCTTCTAAAACCAAAGAGTATAATGCACGAATTAATCTCTTCGAATACCCTTTAATATATCTAGTTTTCATCGTGTGATCACTAGCATTAGAAAGTGAACGACGTACACGATCTACTTCTTCCTTGGTCTCTGTATTTAAGTCTAGAATGAACACTGGAGAAATAATGATCGGTGGTACTTTTTCACCAATGTCATGACCATACATGCAAACACAAATTATCTTAACCCAAAAACCCCACTCATTCGGTTTACTTAATACATCGTCAATTGAGCAAATTATCGTATCAATCTTAGTTACTATTGGATATTCTTCCAAAAGCCTGTCTTTAATATTTGACAATCTTTCGTAATCAATATCTTTGGGATTTACACATACAATAGTAAAGTCTGCATCTGACTTAAAAGGTTTAGCAGTTCCTTTTGGAATCGAGCCACACATATAAATGCTATGAATCTTTCCTTTAAATTCGGTAAGTATATGATTTATATACTTATCAACAAAATCCTTATATTCACTTTGTATTGCAATTCTATTTATAACTTTTTCTAATATCATGTAGACTCCTCCTAAACTAAGAACTTCTTTCGGCTAACGTTGTTATATCTACGAACCCGAGAGGCTTAAGGGAGCGCACGCGACCGGGTCCGACGGACTTAGCCTCGCAGGGTTGTGAGCTGAGTACACCCCTTTGTTTAATACCACTTGCGAACCAAGGGCAAAGCCCGCAGCGTAGATACTATGTTAGGCGAGGTATCTGCCTTCTTCTATTACACTTTCCTAATAATGATCCCTTCTTCAAACTCTTCTATATTATTAATGTTTATCCAAGTCTCTTCTGATTCTCTTAATCTATGAAAACGTAAAATTGTATCATCATCATGATAAGTTAAGATAAGGATAAATTCATACTCTGGAAAATCAATTTTTAGTTTAGTGGACCACATTTCTAATAGCTTCTTTGCAAACTTTAAACCTTCTAAAGGATGTTTTTTAAAGGTAGTTGAAATATCTATCATATGAACATGACTTTCACTTGCTTCAAATCCAGTTCGATCCCCAAACTGGTGAATAATATGTTCAATATTAATTCCTACATTATTTTCAGTGTTTTTCTTTATTACAATGCAACCTTCTACCTCCACAAAGTCTGGCCATAATACATCAATTAATTCAGATTTATCATGATATTTGAGAGTATACTCTTTCTTAAGAATTTCATTGATTTTATTATTTGATATTTCCATTGAATCAGTCCTTAAAGATTTATTACTGCGGATATTTCGCCTAACGTTACGACGTCCCACCGACTTAAGGACCCGCCAGTTCCGGCAGCGATGCGGTTAGGTGGTGCGGATGTGTCCGTCTGCATTATGAAATGCATCATCGAACCACATCTGGCTCCTGCCGGACCGAGGGACGACGGAGTCGACCCGATGCGTGGATATAGTGTTAGATGATGGGGCTGACTTCCTTGAAATTACATATCAATATTCTGATTCTCTATATTCTTTAAATACCTAATATACGATTGCTTATTAAAATAGTCACTTACTAAAATAATCAAAAATAATAATGGAGCTATCAATAATATTTTCAAAACCAACTCAGTATTATTTTTATTTATTAAAAGAAGCATAGTTATTAATGCAATTACAGCGATTACTCCTATATATTTATCTCTGCTCTTATAATCATTTGAGTTTGCGAATGATCCATAAACTATACCAATTACGACTCCAATAACTGCTGGCTTTGAGAATGGCACGCCGATCAAAAAAAGAATTCCAAGCATTGTTGAGAGGGAACTTATACTTGAAAGAAATATCATTAGTTTATACTTCATTTCTGGTTTCATTGATTTAGAACTTCACCGCCCTTCAGCCCTTTCATTTAACGTTGTTGTATTCACGTGTTATGTGAAGTTGGTCACTTCTTCGACTATGCTTGATACATAGTTATTGTCATTCCGTTTTCACCCATTATGTTATTGCCAATTTCCACAACGACTTCCCTCTCCTTATATAATTCTTTTAATCTCAATTCCCAGAAGAACTTCAATATATTTCCGAATTCCATTAGTATCTTTTCGTTATTTATTGATTCATTAACAGATAAAAAGAAGAAGTCATATAAAGACCAACTATTTACGAACTGCTCAATTTGTTTCCTGTTCTTATTAAACTGTACTTCAAGATTTTCAATATTGTTATTATAGAATTCAGAAATAAATATATAGTCATTCACCTCAACTATTTCTGGCCAAAGAACACTTGCCACTGAAATATGTTGTTCAATATTACAGGTATTGGCAGCATTATTCATCAAGCTAACACCCATAATATTTTTGAATTCTTTGAGTATTTCGTTATTAGATATACTTTTATGTACTTCCATGCTATTTCCTACTTTCGTCGTTTTGGAAAGTTATTTAAATGTTTATATACCTGATCAATTTCACATAACGTTCCTGTATTCGCGACCCAGCGTATCCTGGGTGTCCGGCGACTGCCGGACCCAGGGCGAATGCCCGCAGCTTGAATATTATGTTATACGTAGTTACTGCTCTGCTTTGAAAGGCTGCTGTATTCCAACTTTATTTGTTCTAACTTTTTTGCTTGTTTAAATGCTCTTACTAAAAATTCTTCAACAGACAGGTTAAGATAATCCCAGTTCATTGCTTCAATGGAGATGGGTCCTGTATAATTAGCCTCTACTATTTTTCGCATAATTACATCCCAGTCAAGCGTGCCATCAAAAGGCAATCCATGTTGAGCGTAGCTTCCGTTATTATCATGCAGGTGCATAGCTTTTAATCGTTCACCGTATACGGACAAAAAATCGTATTCCGGATAGTATCGATAGTGGTGACTTACATCGTAACAAAAACCGACTTGCGGCGAATCCACTTCGCTCAATACGTGTGTCAAATTTGTTAAATTCCATAAGTTCTCTAAAGCAAGGTTAACTCCTCGCTGTTCCGCTCTGTCCACAATGTGTTTAAATCTATCCATAGCAATGGGGTTATGTATATGTTCTTCATCCGGAAGATGTATGACCATTGTTGGTATTTCTAGATTCGAACAGTTTTCAATACATTCCAGATAGCAATTGACCAAATCTTCACCCGCCAAATTAGCTAACCAAAGATCATTTTGATTTTCGATGGGGGCATGAATATTCTCTATCGTTAGCCCCGCTTCTCGTGCAAGTCGTGCTCCGCTTCGGTATTCTCCACGACCAAAGCCTTCACTCCACCACAACATTACCCCATCAAAACCTACTTTCTTGATCAAGCGATATCGTTCTTCAATAGGCAGTTCATATCCGAACCAATCATAGATACTAATCATATTAAACGCTCCTTTTCTCTTAAGGAATGATTCATGTTCTTTAAGTTCACCTGAAAAAGCAGATGTGCTGATTTAGAAAAAAGATTAATTTCGATTTGAGTAATTACGTATAACGTTCCTTGAGAATTCACGACGCTAGACGAAGTCGAGTGTGTCCGACTACTCATGCTTCCCTGCCAATATCTCATCCCGGACCAAGGGCGAATGCCCGATGCGTGAATATGGTGTTATGTGATGCCAACGACTTCCTCGAATTACTTATGGGTTTAACGTGAAGCAGTCATATACAAATTATATAAATTAGTACATTGGTCAAAACATTCCAGATATAAAATTCTGATTTCATCATTAGAGCATAACTTTAGATAACTTTCTGAATTTATGATCTCTTTGATGGGTAACATCTCATGATAATATTCCGGGCTATTCTCCTTCATTAAGATATCTTTATATCTACTAAGTACCTTTACATAAACATTATCAATAAGTCGATATTGACACTTACTGAGCTCCATCAGAAAGAATTTCTGTATTTCTCTCGCCAAAAACGAACCATTATTATAGGGAGGAGTACCGAAAAAGCAATTACTTACAGGAGACCTATACCAGTAATGATCTTTGTGCCAATGCTTTGTAACAATAAAAGAGTGCCACTTTCGAATTTCTTCATAATGAGATCCTAACACTTGAAAGTGGCTTGAATACAGTCGCTCAGTGGATTGTGATAGCAAGTAATTGATTATTTCTTCATTAGTATTTAATTGTGTGACCTTGGTTATCGAACACCAGCAAATATAGTTATTATCTATTTTTCCCAATAGGCATACTTCTTCACCAGGGCTAACATATATCTCAAAACAAAAATCTTTATTGCTAATATCATAATTCGGCTTAACACTATTCTTTGTTGTAATAAGGTTGTATTCAAACATTATAATGACTCCTTTATCAGAGTTTTCGCTGGTTTCACATAACGTTCTCGTATTCACGACGCGAGCCGGCCTTAGATAGCTCTTATCTTAGGCCGGCTCGTGTGTCGTCTGATTATACCCCATAATTATACATCGGACGACCATGGGGCGTAAGCCCCGCAGCGTGAATATAATGTTATGCGATTCAATTGCCGTCATTGAAATTCTCGGTAATCTTTATGCTTTTTCAATTCTATAGTTCCTTTTGTAGAATAATCGTTATAATTATATGTTTCAAAAAGTACTCCTTTTAATTTTTTCGACTGAAGGGCTCTGAGTTTTCCAAAAGTTGCAACAGGGCTAAAAATGATAGCACTAATATGGCTAAATTTATTATCTTTAAATAGACCTATAGGAATCATTGCTTCAGAATTCTGCTTCTTGATTTGCTCCTCATATTCAAAAAAAGGAGATCCATTTCTATACTCTGCATTACTTATACCATATATGACTTTTTGAATTGCTCCAATTCCTTGATAGTAGAACAAAGGTTGCTCAAATGCTCCTATGGCTAAAACGAAAGGTTTGCCTTTTACGTGTTCAAGCTTTGAGTACTTACGCAAATAATGATCAGACTTATTCTTGACACTATTTAAAATTCTCTCAGTTGCTAGTGCTACGACTTCTCCATAGATTTTTTCCCTACCTGATTTAGTTAATGAATCTATCTCGTACCTTTCTAGAGCCTTCATTCTTTCATGCTCTGGTGTTCCGTGTTTAGGATTGTTTGTTGTTACTGCTTCTATAATTACGTTTTGTTTGCTTTTTGTGGCAATGAAATCAGGAGTATTATATGAAAAGTCTATATTGAACCCTAAATTGCCCAGTACAGCATATAGATATATTTCCCAAAAACTTGAATTGAATGTTGTTTGAAATTGTTCTACAAACTTGTTATCTCGATCTATAAATCCTGACGCCCAGCTATTCAAAACTTTATGTGTATCAGGTTCTCCCAAGAGAACTTTAAAATTGTGGTGCATTCTTTCCTCTGAAACAATAGGGGTAAGTAAATCCATTCTATTCACTCTTTCTATAAATTTTGGGTATTACGTCTAACGTTCTTGTATCCACGACGTCCCACCGACTTAAGGCTCCGCAAGGAGCCGACCGCGATGCGGTTAGTCGGTGCGGATGTGTCCGCCTGATTCTGCTCCCCTGCCAATTCCCGTCGGGCGGACCGAAGGAGCCGTAAGGCTCCGAAGCGTGGATATAATGTTAAAGTATGTTCGGGCCTTCCTCGAGTCACTTAAAACGTTCACTTTCGTTCCAATATTTCATATGCAATATTTAGGATAGTCTTATCACGCAGAATCATGAACTTTGTTGAATAATCATTACAGTTTATCAATGACTCATTCATCAATTCCATTGCCTTATCTAATGTCAACCACTTAACCATCATTCCAAGTTGTTTTTCGCTTTCGCTAAGGTTTACAGCGCTGACTCTTCTCCTTGCATATGCTATCCAACAATAGGATAATTGCATAAAATCATTTTTCTTCTTATGTTCTTCAATATATCCCAGTTCATGGAATACTTCAGCTTCATATCCAGTCTCTTCTCTAATCTCTCTTAAAAATGATTGATCTTTTGTTTCTTTTTCTTCGATTCCTCCACCTGGCAATTTGTATAGATTAATTTCTGACATATACATCATAGCTGCATTCATCTCTTCATCAATTAGGACACCTCTTGAAGCATATCGTGATACCGACTCAATCAATTCAGGAGTTCCACCGAAAATATCACTATCAGTAATTCTTCTAATTAATTTCATCAGATCAATCCTTTTTTTCGATGTCTCTATTCGAGCATTACAAAGATCACCAGTTGCCTAGCTCAGTTTGTTTATATGTTTTGCCCGAATTTCCTATAACGTTCCTGTATCCACGACGTCCCACCGACTTAAGGTTGCGCCAGCAGCCGGCCGCGATGCGGTTAGTCGGTGCGGATGTGTCCGCTGAACTTACTTCCCTGCCAATCGCCTCAAGCGGACCGAGGAGCCGCCAGGCTCCGAAGCGTGAATATAATGTTATCGGATGTTAATGCCTTCCTTGTGATGCCTCCAATATAAATTTAAAATGTTCTAGACCATTCTTAATAATTTTGTTTTCCATAGATTCTATTTCTTTAATTAAGTCATTCATATTACTCTTTGCCAGGTTATAGTCCTCTAACTCAATGTCATTACTATTTAAAGCCTCTTCAAGT
Source organism: Bacillus sp. FSL K6-6540 (assembly GCF_038007545.1). Classification (NCBI taxonomy): domain Bacteria; kingdom Bacillati; phylum Bacillota; class Bacilli; order Caryophanales; family Bacillaceae; genus Bacillus; species Bacillus sp. FSL K6-6540. The sequence continues at coordinate 2,918,764 of NZ_JBBOXH010000001.1, read as the reverse complement.
TCATCTTCATCCTTAATATATAAATTACCATTAGGAAAAACAATCACATCTAAATAAAGATCATCCCAAAAAGGCACTCCTTGATCACTAATCCCAATATTCTTAGACATATCGAAATACCATTGAATTATTTCTTTCTTCTCATTTAGCATCGTTGTAACACAGTAATTTGATTCCGAGGGGAAGTGCTGCATCCAATAATAACCATTATCGGCTATACAGATTTCTTTATCTTCAATACTTGTTTTTAATGGTTCTTTGACTTGATGAATAGTAATTAAGGTAATATGTCCTTTAAATTCGACTTCATCGAAAAACCTACATACAAAATCTTTATTTAATATTCGATGCCAGTCTAATCGGTCTGCATGTTTTCTTTTCATTTCACACCCCCGACATAACTTCCAAAACATATATCTTTGCATTAATTTCCGATAACGTTCCTGTATCCACGACGTCCCACCGACTTAAGGTTGCGCCAGCAGCCGGCCGCGATGCGGTTAGTCGGTGCGGATGTGTCCGCTGAACTTACTTCCCTGCCAATCGCCTCAAGCGGACCGAGGAGCCGCCAGGCTCCGAAGCGTGGATATGTTGTTATCAGATGCCGACGCTTCCTCGAATTAGCTATAAGCTATAAAATGTCTCAAACATGATTTCAAATTTATCTTTATATTCGTCATCTGTTTCAATCAAGTAATAATAATGATCTAAATAATTCTCAATACAGTCAAGCATATTACTAGTATTTATGAGCCAACTATCAATTATGATTGGATTTGGATAAATAATATGAACCTTATCCAGCTTATATCTATCTATAAAAAAAGTAACACTATCATTCATAATATATCCATTATGCAGTAGCCCACATCTAACTAAAGAATAAAACACTCTACGATCTAGATTAATATATTTTTCTTTATCATGTTTTTTCTCAGATACTAAATATTCAATAAATGCATTAAACCCACTTTGAAAAACTCTACTTGATCCACCTTGGCTACTAGCTCCAAGCAAATATTGTCCATGAGATTCAAAGAAAGTTATCAGTATTGTCAAGATGGAGAGTTCTTGATCGTAGTTTCCTGGCTTACTACTATTCTCAAGTAATAATCTGGCAGGCTTAATAAACCAATTTCTCATTTGTTTTATGTATATTTCCGTTTTTTTAACTTTTCCTTCTTTTAGATCTTTAAACGTAATTCCTTCTGTAATATAGATTAAGTCTTCCCTTATAATGGTGCCCCCAATATATGATTTCGTCGGTTTCAGATAACGTTCCCGTATTCACGAACCCGAAAACCTTAAGTCCCCAACGGGGGCGGCCGCGACGCGGTTAGGTTTGCAGGGTTGTCCACCAGATGCTGCTTCCCGAATTGCCTCGGGCGGACCAAGGATCGGCCCTAGCCGATCCGCAGCGTGAATATTATGTTAACTGAAGTCGACACTTCTTAGAATTACTTTCAATTGTCATTCAACCAGTTCTTTAATTAGATATAACAACAGATCATCATCTACCGTCACTTGCTCACCAGACTCCACTTCAACGTTCTTATAAAAAATTCCATTACCATCCATTTTATAACCACGCTTGTTATACATTATTTGAGCATTTCCATAATCTTTATAAAGCCCTACTGCTAAACCAATAAATCTAGATCTCTTTGAAACAATTCTTTCAAACTCATCAAGCATTTTACTTGCAATTCCCTTTCTCCTGAACTCCGAAAAAACATTTAAGTCATTTATCTCTGGTATATTATCTCTTTTGAAATTTGGATATCCTGAAATAAACAATAAGTGACAGCATCCTGCCAATGTTCCTTCATAGTAAGCAAGTAAAGTAACTCTATTGCCTTGTTTATTTTCTTCCAGACACTTATAGAAATAGTCCTTTGATGTATACCACGGATATCTCTTTGAGAATTCATTATCCAATAAAAATGCTTCTTCATGATTAGTGAGTTGAGTTATTGATATCGAGTTGGTCATTTTTAATCCTCTTTCTGTCGATTTCAGTTAACGTTCCCGTATTCACGAACCCGAGAGCCTTAAGGCAGCTTTAGCTGCCGGCCGCGACTGTGGTTAGGTTCGCAGGGTTGTCCGCCTGATTCACTTCCTCGAAATACCTCGGGCGGACCAAGGGACGGCCAAAGCCGGCCCGCCGCGTGAATACTTTGTTATCTGATGCCGGTGCCTTCTTGAGAAACATTCAATAATCTTATTTAGTTCTTTGAACTTCCTTTATAATTGGTTCTGAAACTGATGCAACATCTACGACATGGTTAAGACATGAGATGCCATAATGCTTGAATGGGCCTGGGTAATCTTCAGATGCAAATGTTCCAACTTTAATGAAGTCTAGGTACCTGGATTTACTATAAATTCTAAAGATTTCACCTTCAAACTCTTCGTAATCATCCCATGAAGTGTAACTTTCATTTCTAACAGAATATCCAATATACCATTCAAAATCCATTTGTATAAAAGGTAATGTTTCATCTACATCAATCGAATAGGTATCTTCAATTTCTATTTCTCCAATTGTTATCGTTTCAGGAGTTTCACTAGTTCTACTTCGACTAAAGAGTAATCTAAGTGTGTTCTCTTCAGGCTCAAATATCTGCTCGAGATATATATCCTTTAAATTCAACAAGTCAGAATACTTCAAATGAGTCACTTCCTTTATTGAACTATATCGCTCTTGCACGGTTTCAGATAACGTCTCTCGTATTCACAAGCCCGAGAACCTTAAGCCCCAACGGGGCGGCCGCAGCGCGGTTAGGTTCGCAGGGTTGTCCGCCTGAGTTATCTTCTCTGATATCCCTCGGGCGGACCAAGGGCCGAATGGCCCGATGCGTGAATACGTTGTTATGCGATTCCAGTGCCACCCTGAATAATCTTCAAACTATGTTGTAGTTCTTATGATCTCATAAGGATTCTTTAAAGTAATTGATCGGTTCCATGTAATCTATTGGTTTATGAATCATTCTATTCAGCCATTTCAAGCGTTCAAAATTATCGTAAAAGTCATCCTCAGTAAACCATGTAACTTCTTTCATTGTTCCTAGGACACTTCTGTTGTTTGTCTTCGAAATAACTACTTCTGTGCAATACTCTAAATATCTATTGATCAATGTATCGTTAACTCCTTCTCGGAGTAGGTATTCCCGAAAAGTTAACATGAATTTATCTTTCAATCGCTCTAATTGCCCTGTTCTTATTCCATCAATTATAATAACTAATCTAGTTAGATCATTCACAAAGACAATGTGTTTTCGTTTGTTCAAGATATATATATTTACATGCCACCTTAAAAACGGAGCTACATTGATGTCTTCAACTGGAGTTGTTTTCATGTCTTTCAATAGGCCTTTGGTAAGTCTTAAAGTAAGCATTCTGTTGTTCCTTTCTCGCACTGGTTTCGCATAACGTTTCTGTATTCCTGACGTTCAAGCGGCTTAAGTGACCAAAGGGAACGGGTCGTTAGACTTAGCCGGTTGGATGTGTTGCCTGATTTCACTTCTCCGAAACCCCTCTTGGCAACCGAGGAGCGATAGCGACAAAGCAGGAATATTTTGTTATCAGAAGTCACTATTCTACTTGATATACTATAATATCTCCATGTATGTATTTGCTTTCAAAAATATCTTTAATTCAGGGTTATATTGGTTTAGATGTTCATCAAAAAAATCTTGAATAAAACTAGCTATCCAATACTGACTACCTTCGGGTGGTGTCATATTTGAATCTAAAAACATAATATGATCCATAGACATAATGTAATGCGGTTTGATTAGTACAAGTAAGACAACTACTATATTTAATATGAAACTAACCTTGTTTCGTAACTCTATAAATACTTGATCTATTTCATTTGAACTAAGAATTTTATAATTTTGCCTACAATAATTTCTCCCATTATTATGCACAAAATTATTAAGCTTTTTATTTATTATTCTCCATTCTTCTTCAAGTTTATATTTGTTGATTAAATCATTAACTGTCTTATTTTTCTTGATGTATGATAATGCATGTCTACTAATATAAAAATCTTTTAAGTTGTTATTATTCCATTTGATTAAAAAGTTAAGATTCTTCGTGAATAATTCGAGTTCTTTTTTGTCTGCTTGATCACTAAATATTATTTGGTGATTATTATCTAGCTCTAACACAAATAAATAAAAAAACAAATCATCATTTAGTTTTCTAATCAATATATTAGCATCAGAAAAATTACCTATGCTAACACACTCTTTTATACTTTTCAATGTATACATAGCTGACTCTAAATGATCATGCTGATAGAGATAAGATTTTTCCTTAAGTATAAACATCACTATAGTATTATTGATAAGATCGGTAATCCTATCTATAAGTTTAATATAATAATCAAATAACGTTATTATATTATTAAATTCTGGATGAGCCTTAATAATATTACTTTTTCTTTCAAATGGATCTATATTAACAAACTTCATAAGCATACTCTCCTTACAGTTTAGTGATTTCTGATAACGTTCCCTGTATTCACGACGTCCGACGAATGTCGGATGTGTCCGGCTGCCTCAGCTCCCTCTCATTATCTTCTGCCGGACCAAGGGCGAAAGCCCGATGCGTGAAAACGGTGTTATGTGACGTACCCACTTCCCTGAGATGCCTTCATTAAATTTCTATTCTTCATAGAGCCAATCAAAATCATCATGTAATATAAACTCTTGATCTTCTAATTGCATTTCATATTTTGAGCAAATTACATCAATTTCTCTGTATTCATTGCCATTATCAATTCCAAGATAGACATGTTTAAGTGACTTATTAGATCGATTTTGAAATCGATTCAATAGATCTGATGAATCCAGAATTGCTGATCTATAGAATTCACTCCACTCTCCCCACTCAAGTCCATATGAAAAATTGGTAAATAATACACTGTGAAAAATAAGGCTTCCTTGCTTCACTTTATATGTAAAGTTCCTGCCTTCATTTCTATCTAAGGTACTAACTACTTTTAGCAGCCGAAACGACAAGGTTCTAGTTTTATGATTAATCTCTAGACTTTCAATAACAGAATCATATAATTGAAGATCATCATAATCTTTATATTCTTGGTTCATGATTTTCACCTCACTTCTTTGAGAGATCTGATCTGGGTATGTCAGATAACGTCTCTCGTATTCACGAGCCCGAGAACCTTAAGCCCCAACGGGGCGGCCGCAGCGCGGTTAGGTTCGCAGGGTTGTCCGCCTGAGTTATCTTCTCTGATATCCCTCGGGCGGACCAAGGGCCGAATGGCCCGATGCGTGAATACGTTGTTATGCGATTCCAGTGCCACCCTGAATAATCTTCAAACTATGTTGTAGTTCTTATGATCCCATAAGGATTCTTTAAAGTAATTGATCGGTTCCATGTAATCTATTGGTTTATGAATCATTCTATTCAGCCATTTCAAGCGTTCAAAATTATCGTAAAAGTCATCCTCAGTAAACCATGTAACTTCTTTCATTGTTCCTAGGACACTTCTGTTGTTTGTCTTCGAAATAACTACTTCTGTGCAATACTCTAAATATCTATTGATCAATGTATCGTTAACTCCTTCTCGGAGTAGGTATTCCCGAAAAGTTAACATGAATTTATCTTTCAATCGCTCTAATTGCCCTGTTCTTATTCCATCAATTATAATAGCTAATCTAGTTAGATCATTCACAAAGACAATGTGTTTTCGTTTGTTCAAGATATATATATTTACATGCCAACTTAAAAACGGAGCTACATTGATGTCTTCAACTGGAGTTGTTTTCATGTCTTTCAATAGGCCTTTAGTAAGTCTTAAAGTAAGCATTCTGTTGTTCCTTTCTCGCACTGGTTTCGCATAACGTTGTTGTATTCACGAACCCTCACTGGCTTAAGGCAGCGTCAGCTGCCGGGTCCGACGGACTTAGCCAGTGCAGGGTTGTCTGCTGATTCCGCTTCCTCGAAAACCCTCTGACAGACCAAGGGCCGTTAGGCCCGCAGCGTGAATACGATGTTAGGCGGAGTTCTAGGCTTCTTCGTATAAACTCACACAATCTTTATATTTCCCTAGGTCATTTATTGCTTCATTTATAATTTGTTCAACACTTCCGTATATCCCTTGAATTGCTAAATAATAACCATCATCTAATCGATCTAGCATGTGTACTACTTCTTCGCTTATTGTAAAAGCACTTCCTTGTAAAAGGAGACTAGAAATATAACCAAAAAATTTATCTTCTTTTATTTTTCCAGTTTCAAGTTTTATTACTAATAAACCAAGTAACTTAGATAACGGTGCGTCTATGTCGTATTTCCCATAAATCTCTTTAAGAATACTTAGAACTTCATTTAATGTTCTTTCCCTAGAAAGAGATACTTCTATTAATTCATAAGGGTAAGTGTCATCCGCTATATTTGAATCTGCCCATTCAATTATTGCCTCCTTATTGCATAATCCAATTGCTAAGCACAAGTAATAGTAACCAGCTAAATCTCTTATTGATCTCATGTTTTTCTCCGATTTCCTAGAATTTCGCCTAACGTCTCTTGTATTCACGAACCCGAGAGGCTTAAGGCAGCTTGCTGCCGGGTCCGACGGACTTAGCCTCGCAGGGTTGTCCGCCTGACTTAACTCCCTCGAAAACCTCGGGCGGACCAAGGGAGCGTAAGCGACTGCAGCGTGAATACGGTGTTATATGAAGTGGCCGACATCTTTGAGATACATACAGAATTTGATTCTATTCGTTTTTCCAATATGAGTAGCCTCCTCCTGGAGTGGAAACTACTAAAAATTGGTCCAGGCCCTTGAAGCTGCCATCCTTCATACCAAGAGCTGTCATGAAATAAATCAAGTATTACTTCTGTGTCAAATACTACAGTAAGATCTGAGATCTCTTCATAATGTATTATCTCTTTTTATTGTGTTACCAATTAGGTTTTTTTCAAATTCTAAAAACGCTTGATCCTTTTTGTTCTCTACTTCTGTTTCAGCTTGTCCTACAATGATTCTATTCCCTTTCCTTAATCTCCATGGACATTCAATCATTAAATGTCCTTCATCAAAAATAAGTATTGGGTACATTCGATTTATCTCAGTAACTTTCTGTCCCACCATTGGAGAAAAATCTATATCACTTTTAACTCTTCGCATGATATCACCTTCGGTTTTTTAACGTATTCGGCCATTTCGGATAACGTTCCCGCATCTGTGACGCGACCCGGCCTGAGATAGTTCTTATCTTAGGCCGGGCCGTGTGTTGTCTGAATATACGCCTATGAGCTTGCTTCTGACAACCAAGGGGCGAATGCCCTGCAGCATAGATGCATTGTTAAGTGATGTTACTGCCTTCTCTGTATTTACATTCTCATAACTATTTAGATTAAATATTGTTTTTCTATGTATTCTAGTTATTTATAATATTCTAATGGTATTTTATCATGTTCTATATGTTATAATTTTCTAGTACAATATACGGCTTTAAGGGCGGTCGGCTAATCTCCCAGAAGGGAGGTGATGCCCATGGAGGTCAAAGATGCACTCTCCTTAATGTTCATGTTTGGCATGTTCATTTTGGCATTGCTCACCTACATGAAAAAGAAATAGACCGCCCTGGCTAGGATAACGGTCTATTTCCGACCCATCTTACGTGGCCGACTGCTCTTTATGCAGTTATTGTACTTTGGAGTCGTGTTAGCGCACGGCTCCTTACTTATTCTTACCTCAGTATAACTCATTTTATAACGCTTTTATAGGTTTTGTTGATTATTTTTATTTATATAAGGTCTGTAAAGTTGTCTGCAGTAATTTCACTTAACGTTTTTGTATTCACGAAACGACGCAGCCTTAGATAGCTCTTATCTTAGGCTGGGTCGTTTGTTGTCTGAGCTTCTCCCATGATTCTACATCTTGACAACCAAGGGGCGGTAGCCCCGCAGCGTGAATGTAGTGTTAGACGAAGTTATTGTCCTCTTTGAGTTACAAACTAAGACCAATTGTTTTAATCTATTCAATAATATAAATATATCTTCGTAGTCCTGGCTGTAACAATGCGCTTTTATATTTTCCTTTAAGCTCTACGTCAGTTCCGTCTTTTGAAATATGAATTAGTATCTCATTCTCTTTAAATACTTCATTGTAGATCTTAGTGATAATAGTAAGAACTTTAACTTCTTCACCTGTATGATTATCAGTTCTATGTTCAATTAAGTAATTAAGTATCTTTGTCTTTTTATAATTGATGGTTACATCAAAATGTTTATCTAGCTTTTTATGTTTTTTTTCGTTACTCATTTTTCCTCCACAATAATTTCGTCTAACGTTCTTGTATTCACGACGCGAGCCGGCCTTAGATAGCTCCTATCTTAGGCCGGCTCGTGTGTCGTCTGAGTTATCTCCCATGATTATACATCTGACGATCAAGGGGCGTAAGCCCCGCAGCGGGAATATTATGTTAGACGAAGCTCTTGGCATCTTTGATTTAACTTTCGATTCTGTTATCTATTTCATCAATAATAATCTTAATAATCTCGTCTATGTGTAAAGACCCATCAATAACTACGTCTGAATTAGGTTTTGTTGTCTTTAACATACTTTCATACCCGATCCTTCCTCGGGATAGATAATTACTTAATTCATCCATTATTACTTCTGTATTCGTGTTTCTAAAATCTCTTAATAACCTTCTTCCCATTGCTATATCTAAAGGTGTATCTATAAAGACAGTCAAATCGATGGTCTTCAAATCATGGTGTAGTCTTGAAAAAGGATAATCTAATAATATGTAACTCACATCACTGGAGTTTATTAGATTGTTTACATCAGTTATGATCGGTTCGAGACTCCACTCGTTACAATCTGCTCCTCGCTCAACCCAATCTATAATATCTTCTGGTCCTTCAACATCATAATCATCGAAATTAATAGCCCTTGAATTGTTCAACTCTTGATTTAAACGCGAAGTAATAGTAGTTTTTCCTCCACCAGAGACCGCTGCAATAGCAATTATTTTTGGTTTTGTATAAATCATTGTGTTATCCTCCCCGCATGACAGATATTTTAGCCTTCAAGAGTTTCGTCTAACGTTGTTGTATTCACGAACCCTCACTGGCTTAAGGGGCGTCAGCCCCGGGTCCGACGGACTTAGCCAGTGCAGGGTTGTCTGCTGAATCAACTTCCTCGAAATGCCTCAGCAGACCAAGGGCCTTCAGGCCCGCAGTGTGAATACGGTGTTATCGGATGTTCATGACTTCACCGAATAAGCAATCACATTTCTTTTTCATATTTATATAATTCTTTGTATTTTGGGTTCTTTATTTCACTTCCAAACTGTTTTTCACTCATTACATAGTCATTAAAATAACCGTCTATCATAAACGAAAGTCTTTCAAGGTAATATAGATCTTTGTCTCCTGGGTAATTAGTCATCTCATAAATATCCCTATCATCGTGGTGACACAAAAAACATTCCATAATTCTCTTATAGGTCCAAATCAATTTTTTTGTAAGTTCTTTGTCTAATTCTTGCTTTATTCTATCTTTAACGAGTTCCATTGCATCGTTGTAATAATCCCAAAAATGATCTTCATGAAATCTCGCTTCTTCGATTAGGGAATACATAAAAGTCCCTTCTATTAATTCATAGTTATCTTCAAGTATTTGGTAGACTTTAGTCATTTTTCACCTATTTCTTATTTTTAATATCTTAAGTGAATTTCCGATAACGTTACTGTATTCACGACGTCTCACCGACTTAAGGCTCCGCCAGGAGCCGGCCGCAATGCGGTTAGTCGGTGCAGATGTGTCCGCTGAAAATACTTCCCTGGCGATTGCTTCCCGCGGACCGAAGGAGCTGCCAGGCTCCGAAGCGTGAATATGATGTTAGGTGATGTCTGTGTCTTCTTTGAAATAGCTATCAAAAAACCCCTTGTATTCTGCTCTTACTTTTGTATAACAATTCACTACGATCTTATAGATAAATTCAAATGGAACATACGTGTTATACCAGCCTTCTCTTTCAGCATCAATGTTTTGTGTATATGAAAGAACTGGTTCACGACAATCAATACCCCATTGAAGATAATTCCTGTAATCATGTACAGCAAGGTTTCTAAGTCCATATATTTTGTTGTAAATTGAAATTTCCCTGAAATATTTTAAGTGCATAGGATCAACATTAATTGTATCGATTAACTGTGAAACAGGGCATTCAATATTCTCTTCCTTTACTTCTTGTAACTTTGATTCAATTGATTCAAAGTATTTTTGATATTCTTGTCTATCAATTTCCCCTGTGTTGTAATCACTTACAAATTTATCAATTTGAATACATCTTAGAGTTTCTTCACATCCAGAATGATGTTTCAAGAAATGTCTAAAATTTGACCCATTATATCGAGCATCATCCTTTGAATAAGGCGATTCAACATATTTACTCAAAAAATCTAGAAAAACAAACATTAATATACATGATTCATCATAGAATTGACTTCGTAATTCCAAGATATTTCTTAGCTTCTTATCGAATATATCAAACTCACTATGAGACAATGCAGTTCCCTCCGGTCTACACAGATTTCACCTAACGTTCTTGTATTCACGACGTCCCACCGACTTAAGCCCCGCCAGGGGCGGCCGCGATGCGGTTAGTCGGTTCGGATGTGTCCGGCTGAATCTACTTCATTGCTGCTGAAATGCCTCGCTGAATCCACTTCTACCTTCTGCCGGACCGAGGGGCAAATGCCCCGATGCGTGAATATTGTGTTATCTGAAGTACGGTTCTTCAATGATCAGCTTTCAAGGGAATTGTAACTTCGCATGCATAATCTTTCGGAAGTTCATTGTCTGTTCCCTTTAATCTCCAATATTCTTTCCAATATGCCCACCAATTTGAAACTAATTCTTCAATGTCATCTACATTTATATCTCCAGTACGATTAATAATCCTTAGTTCTTCTGCAAGAATGATAAAACCAACTTCTCCAGCTATAAAAGCAAGACTATAGTTAGGCACACCTCCATCAAACAATTGATAAGGTTGCTGACCATACTTCTTCTCAAGAATAAAATTCGAGTTCTGCAATTCCTTAATAAAATTTAAATCATTAAATTTGAATTCTCCATAATTAATTGAAAATGATTCTAATTGGTCGTCTCTAAAAAGTTCAGCCCAATTATCTGGCAGCTTTGAATTAACGCTCTTTAAAAAACAGACTGAGATAGGGTTTCCAAATCTTAATGCAATCTGTCCTGAAGGAGGTGAATCCGAACTGCTTGGGGGTGACCAAACATGAGTCCCTCCAAATTCGATTTGAAATGCTTCAGGCAACTTCTCAGCCCACCAAGACCAATAGCCTACATCTGATATTGCCTCTTCAAGAATCTCTAATTGAATATTCATTCTAATGCTCCTTATCTAAGGGTTTAACCGTATTTCAGATAACGTTCTTGTATTCACGAACCCGAGAGGCTTAAGCTGCCCCGGCGATCCAGCGAAGCGATCGCCACGCCGGGTCGTCAGACTTAGCCTCGCAGGAGTTGTCTGCTGAATCCGCTTCCCGAAATGCCTCTGCAGACCAAGGGCGTCAGCCCGCCGCGTGAATACGGTGTTATACGATGCCAGTGTCATCTTCGAATTACACCCAAATTCCTTATTGCTTCTTTAATAATTCTTCAATCAATATGCCATTAATTTTTAGACCTTTAATATCACAATCTATAATTTCCATATTCGTTAGATTACATTGTTTGAATACAATCGGTTTGTAGTCTCCGTCCGGTTGATAATTTCCGTCTCCTTCTGAAGGCAATACAATATTAGTAAATTCTGTTCCAAACAAGTGAACATGGTCAATATTCATATTACTCATGTTAGCGTTTTGAATAGAGGTCTTGGACAAATTTATATTCGTCACTTTCCATTCAGATGCATTTACATCATTTAGAGTCATTTCACTCATATTCGCATTATTTACACTGGATTTCGTCAAATTGACATTATCAAAATCTAATTCTTGTGCGTTTACTTTTTTAAAAGTGGAGCCAGAGAGATTTTTCATTTCGAGTTCCAGCTTGTTTGTTTCTAATTGCATATACATTCTCCTCTTCTTTGTTAGGTTTATATGTAGTTCATGTTGGTTTTAAATTAGAATTGCACTGGTTTCGTATAACGTTATTGTATTCACGACGTCCCAGCACCTTAAAGGAGCGAAGCGACTGGCCGCGATGCGGTTAGGTGGTGCGGATGTGTCCGGCTGAGTCTACTTCCCTGCTTCTGAATTGCCTCTTCGAACCACATCTAACTTCTGCCGGACCGAGGGCGAATGCCCGATGCGTGATTATCGTGTTATCAGATGTTGCATACTCCAGTGAATTACTCAAAAATTTCAATATTCTTTTCTTTAATCTCTTTGAACATTTCCTTATATTCTTGTTTTAAGATCAGGTTATCTACCAGATAATTTAAGAAGCCAGTTGATGAGAACTTTTTCTTCATGTAACCATCTTCCGTCATAATTTGAAATCCGTACTTTTGCTTCATCTGCTTGTAATTCTTTTCTGTTAGCAATGATTTATCAAATAACCATTTGTACTTAATTGTTTCAAGTGCCTCCGCTTCATCTGCGCAAATATATAGTAACAAGGCCCAAGTGAGTAAATATATTTTATTAGCCATTAAGTCGTTTTGATTTTCCTTGTCATATATACTAGTTTTTATTACAAGATGATGTAAATCTTCAAGCAGATTCAATAGAAACAGCAATTCGCTGATTTTACTCATAAATCCAGATCCATCAAATGAATATTTTGATTTCTTCACATCAAAAAATGCTTTTTTTATTCTAGGAGAAGCAAACATTAAATTTGCTTCAACATGATTGAAAATCTTATCATATATTGCTGCCTCATCAACATCTGAGTTTATATCATGACCTCTTCTAAAGTGTGTACATATATCAATAAAGGCATAAATTTCAAATATAATTGGTGAGTATAACTTATAATAAATTTCGCTTAATTGTTTTGTTCGTTCTCTCTTTAGTGTCAATTTATGAGACAAGTACTGAGCTACAATTGCTCCAATAAATGCCCCTAAAATAGCTGTTGACGAAGTAATTAAAGCAGGCTTGTATGCGTCTGGTAATGAATCAATTATGTCTATTAGTGTTTTCATGATTTGCCCTCTACTTTTTATTCTACTTTTTATTTTTCATGCAATTTCTGATAACGTTCCCGTATTCACGATGTCTCACCGACTTAAGGCTCCGTCAGGAGCCGGCCGCGATGCGGTTAGTCGTTGCAGATGTGTCCGCTGAATCTGCTTCAGTGCCGATCGCATCTTGCGGACCGAGGGCCGTCAGGCCCGAAGCGTGAATATATTGTTAGCTGAAGTATCCCTGGAATACCCTCACATTAGTTCTTCTCATATAAATTTATCTTCCATCCATTTCTCCAATTTAAGAATCTAATATGTTTATACCCTATATCAAGATAATACTGATTTAATCTAACATTCTCGGCCATACAATCAAGTCTTATCTGGTTTTTACCTTTATCTCTAATATATTGTTCAGCCCAATTTATTAATTGTTTACCTATTCTATTCCCGGTATGAATTCTACTTACCGCAAACCTATGTATGTATCTTGAATCTTTATCATCAAGTTCTTCCCATAGAATTGGATCTGACCAACAGATATATAATGTTCCTACAACTTCTCCGTTAAATCGTGCTAAAAATAATTCAAACCCGTTATTGAAGCATTCACAAACTTGATTAATATTGAAATGATCCGGATTCCATTGATTAATACATTTAGATTGGATCCATCTTGCAGAGTCTTTCCAAAGATCAAGTATGATTTGACTATCGGCTTCAATTGCCCGTTGCACATCAATTTTGATGTTTTCATTAACTTCCTTCAATGATTTCACCCCAAAGTAATAGAGCATCGTATTTCAGCTAACGTCTTTTTCACGAACTTCGCAAAAATATCATCTCTGGAGGTGTTTACGAAGTTCGTGAACACTCCTTCACCAATCATGTTTACGATTTCTCTTCCGGAATCTCCTCTTCCAATTGATCTAACGGACTTTTGATCCTTCTTATGTCCTTCACACTCACATGGGTGTACCTTTCGGTGGTGCGTACACTTTGATGACCGAGCAACTCTTGAATGAAGCGAATGTCAATTCCACCTTCCAACAAGTGGGTAGCGAATGAATGGCGTAAGGCGTGAATACTAACCTTTTTCTGGATTCCAGAGGCAGTACGTGCTTGTTCGAACACTTTTTGAACCGTTCGTTCAGTTATATGGCGCTCTGAGTGTTGACCTGGGAACATCCATTTCTCGGGCTTTTCTTGTTGTAAATACGGTTGAACAATATCCATAGCTGTATCGGATAATAGCGTAAGACGATCCTTTCGACCTTTTCCTTGAGAAACTCGAAGCGTTTTTCGCTCGAAGTCAATGTCTTGAGTTTTCAACCGGACCACTTCGCCTACCCGTAATCCTGAGGAATAGGTAAGGTATAGGATCGCACGATGTTTTAAATTATGGAGTGCTTTTAAGATCAACATCACTTCTTTCATCGATAACACATTCGGCAACTTCTTTTCTTTCTTAGGGCGAACATAAGAGACTGTTTCCTCATGCAATAGTACTTTTTGAGCATAGAATTTGATCGCGCTGAGCGCTTGATTAACATAGGAATGAGAACATTTCCTATGAAGTAAGTGCAAGGAATAACTCTGAATCATGTTCTCGTGACCCAACCCATAATTTTGCTGTTGTACAAAAGTGTGAAATCGATGGACTTGACTACAATAAGCTTTTATCGTTTTTTTACTGTAACCTCGAAGCTGCATTGCATGAACGAAAGACCTTTTTATCGACTCATCCCATAAATAGATTGGAATGCGTTCCTGCATGTAAACTTCATTGTTAAACAAGCTGCACTCTTTCATCAACATGCTATCAACATGAATCATCGTTCCTTCAAAAAGTGTATACAACTGTCGAATGGATTCGAGTGTAAATGGAATCATCCAGACCTTTTTATCACTGACCCATTTCCTTCCTGGAATTTCTCGAATCTTCATCACCATTTGTTCATCATACTTAAAACGAACATACAAGGAATTTCCATCATTCCGAGACAACCATATACTCACATTCCCACCCTCCCATTATAGCAGCAACCTAATTATTGGAAAGCAAAAAGAGCTCACAATCGCCGTAATCGACGTTGTAAGCTCCCGATACTTTCGGTGCTATATCCTTTATAATCTAACCGCATCCAAATCAGTAATATCGTTTAGGGATTTAAAATTCTTATAGCGATTAAATTGATTAAACCATAATCAAGGTAGTCATGGCTACCTCATTTCTCACCGGAATTAGATCCAACAGAAATGTCTTCCCGACTCGATTCCATATCCATTACGAATTTACGTGCCGAGGCACAAGTGACACGGCCTACCTTTACAAACATTTTAGTAGCGTTGCCGAGTTAATGGAGGTCATGTCCAAGGAGAGGATGGAAGATTTGGAACGCTGCATCGTGATCGAGAAAAAAATTTCCCTTCAAGAGGTGGATTATGTGGAACTACCCTCCAATATGGTAGCGCTATTCAACCGTGTGCTGGAGAATCGGCAGTTCTACGAAGCCTTCATTTTAATCCATCCGGACACGCCATTCACGCGTCATTTCAAAGCCACGCTATACCATTTCGTTAAGGTTGGCTCGAAGCTTCCATTGAGACAGGCGCTGAGATCAGCGTCCCGTTCGACGTGGGGATCAACTTTATCATGGGTGCGTTTCACGAGACCATCTTGTGGTGAATGTTGGAGGGGTATCCCTACACTCCACGGGACATGACGGCCATGGTATGACGCTTGTCCATTAACGGCCCTTATCAATTATATAAATCAGAAGGAATATTTGTCCATTCCATCGAAATACAATGAACTAACGGAAATTGATAGAAAGTGATGTGTATGAGATGAATGGAATTCTGGGTGTATCCGGACTATCGTTCTTGCTGGTGACGCTATTTACGCCGCTGCTCATCTGGGGTTTGCGCACCTTAAAGCTTACGCAGCCGATCCGGACCGAGCTGCCTCCCGATCATCAGGCCAAACGCGGGACGCCGTTAATGGCTGGCCTTATTTTGTTGATTGGCATTGGGATGTCGCTGCAGTTTCAGCCTACGCCGCTGACCGTTTTTTTATGTTCCACCTTTCTTCTGTTCAGCTCGATCGGGTTTATGGACGACTTCAAAAAAGCGGCGTGGCAGGACCCGTCCGGAATTTCCGGCCGAACGAAGCTTGTGCTTCAATTCCTGTTTACCGGGGCATTATTGTATGTCCTGTTCCAGTCCTTCTCGCTGACAAGTGATATCGCGCTCTTCAACGGGTTCCAGCTTCACCTGCCGATCAGCGTCTACATCGTCATCATGCTGCTGTTCATTGTAGGCTCGGCGAATGCCATCAACTTTACCGATGGTTTGGACGGACTGTTGATCAATGTGGCCATTCCGACCTACTTTTTCTTCTTCCTGATCTCCGACAAACCGGAGGTTCAGATGTTCTCGCTGGTCATGATCGGCTGTCTGCTGGGCTTGCTGCTCTACAACATTCATCCGGCCCGGGCTTTTATGGGTGATACGGGATCCCTCGCTATCGGCGGTTCCCTTTCATTCCTTGCGGTGATCGAGAAGGTCGAAATTCTGATTCCCCTGCTGTTCCTTATCTATTTGGCGGAGCAGCTTTCGGTTATCCTGCAGGTATGGTATTACAAACGGACCAAGCTGCGCCTGTTCCGGATGGCCCCGATCCATTTCCACTTCAGTCTCAAGTACGGCTGGAGCGAGAATAAAATCGTGATGATCTTCGGTTTTGTCTCCTGGTTTATGGCTCTGCTCTGTTGGGTGCTGGCAAAATACGTCATGTGAACCATTCCAATGGACAAGCCATGCAAGAGCCTCCTGGTAGATGCCCCGAACTCTGCCAGGAGGCTTTTACATTTTGAAACCCAACGCTGATTAGGATTTAGACATCGTGATCTCTTCAAGCTCTTTCTTCAGGCTGTTAAGCGTGGACGCGCGTTCTTCGTTATTCTGGACATCATATAGCAGCTGCTCCATGAACTCCCAGATATCCTCCAATCTACGTCTGCCTTGATAAGACGTCAGCGCCTCGCTGTTCATCTCGTAATCGCTATGCGTTTCTTTATAAATCCTCATAAATGATTCGAAGTAGGGTTCAGCGACAAAAAACATCATATCCGCTTCGACCGGCGCCAGCTTCAGCCCCTCCCAGTCAATCAATATCAATTGCTGACCATCCGACATCAGATTCCAGGCATGCACGTCGGTGTGGCACAGCGCCAGGCGAAGATCGCGTTTCTTCAGCGCTTCGGACAGCGCTTCCACTTCAAGCATCAAACCCTTCAAGCAGTCGATATGGGGATTCACGACTTCCCCGATGTCATCCGGCTTCCCCGCGTCCAACGCCTTCCTTAGCTGACCAAGAAAAGGCACCGTAAAGCTTTCCGTCATGGCACTTGTCACCAGCGGAAAATCCTCCCCGTAACGATGGAGCTCAGCGATGATCTGTGCCAGTTGTCCCACTTGATTCACTGTCAGTTTGCGGTCTGCGATCGTGTCCCCGTCGATATATTCATACAACAAATAAATGCCTTCGTTATCCTCGCATCGATAACGTTGGTCTGTCGTCAGCATCGGCACCGGAATGCTGCCCTTTAAACGACTATGCTCCTCAAGCCACAGCAGGATCGGAACATAATCGTCAATCAGCGCAGTCCATTTGGGCGTGGAGGCCCGGCTTTTCTCATAGACTTTCAGGAAATAGTTCTGTGCGCCGTTACTCACTTTGTAAGCAATCGCGGCCCAACCGCCCTGCTGGGGTACAATAACGGGATGAGCCAAACCGTAATATTCCTTCAAAATGCCCTGTAGTCGGTCCATCTTTCCTCCTATCTATGCACTTACCATGCTTGGTGATCTCTATGATTTAATCATAACGGTAAGAAGATATGACATAAAGTCCATCATTCATTTTAAGTAAAAAACAAGGATGCTCTTCTAGCATCCTTGTATGCACTCATCATATCTTATTTTATTCTAATGGCCTGCCTTCTTTATAATAGAGATTCCGATTGAGAATCACGAAGAATATATGTACGTTCCGGTACCCGTGCTCCGACAGGATCTCGTGAATGCTGGCTGCAACCGCATCATGGGTCTCCTGAGCCCGCTGGAACATGAGGATTTCGACGGATAACGGCGTATTTGTAATGATCCGATATGGAAGCTGTTCGATTTTCACGATTTCTTTCGGAATTTGAACAATACCGGCGAATGTTTCAACCACGGTTGGCGTTATTTCTTCGAGGAAAACTTCTGAAAATCCTTTAAAACGTAAATATGGCACACTTATCCCTTCATTTCATCGATTTATTGGTCTTCTGGATGTCCGCAAGTGACTTTTATCTCTCTTCTACTATACAATAATGTTATTGTGAAAGGAATCACTATGATGCAGATATCTAAATTGGCCGGTAAAGTTCAATTACAGCTGTCCTTTCCGTTGCCCGTACGATGCGATTTCCGATACACTGAGTAAGTGTTCCGTTTTGTGGAAATTATTCATTCATGGAGGTGAAGACGAATATGGGACAAAATCCATGGGATGCCGAATGGGAAGTGACGGAGCCGTTAGTCCGGCTGCTGCTTAACCGTCAATTTCCCCAGCTGTCCTCATTACCCATCCAAGAGATCGGCAGCGGCTGGGACAATACCGTCTATCGCATCGGCGAAGAGTATGTGTTTCGTTTTCCCAGAAGAGCATTTGCCATCCCTTTACTTCAAACCGAAGCCAAAATCCTGCCCAAGCTGGCGAATTACATAACGTTACCCTATGCGAAGCCCCTCTTCTTCGGAAAAGAGAACGTAGACTATCCCGCGCCTTTTCTGGGGTATACCTACCTTTCCGGAACGTTTCCAATGGGTCTATCAGATGAAGCGCGGATGCAGTCGGCGGCAGCGCTCGCACGCTTTCTGAAGAACCTGCATGCCTTTCCCGTGGAAATGGCGCAGCAAGAAGGTGTCGCCGTGGACCATCGTAATCTGACCGATCTCGCCGGACGCAGGGATAAAATGCTGGACTTCCTATCCCAGCTTACCCCCCATTTCACTCAAGCAGAAATGAAGGAGATCGCCGACTATTTGCACGGCATTTCCTTAGATCGGGTCAAGCAGCGACATATTCTTATTCATGGAGATCTCCATTTCAAAAACATGCTGGTGGACGAAACAGGCAAGCTTTCCGGCATCATCGATTGGGGCGACGTCAGCATCGGGCATCCCGCCTGCGACCTGAGCATTGCTTACAGTTTCTTGCCTCCGGCTTCAAGGGAGGGATTTTTTGAAGCCTATGGCAGCGTGGACGAAGAAACGAAAGTGCTTGCTCGTTTAATCGCCGTTTATATCCCCATGCTCATCTTCATGCAGGCTATCGCCGATAAGGATGAAGCCGTTGCACAGGAAGCCAAATCGATTATGAAGCGTGCCATCTCGATTTGATGCTTCCATGGCAGATTTTGTATCTAATGGCAATAACAAAAAGAAGCTTGAGGGTTCAAGCTTCTTTTTGTTCAATTGGACCTTTGCCCTTGGTTAGATTTTCAACACTCCCATTAATGGCATGATGGCTTTTATCACGTTCATGCCCAGTTTAATATGAGGCACGATCTGTCCCAGGAAGCCGAGAGGGCCTGCAGGCGCAGCCGCCACTCCCTCCTCGGCTCCTTCGGCTGACGGAGCGCTTGGAGGACCGCCAAAGAGGTCGCTTAAAAATCCGGATATTTGCGCTTTGTCTCCGCTTCGGGCAATCGCAGCCGGCATCTTATTGTTGGCTCGGAGCCCTGATAGCGTTACTTCCCCGCCTTGGATCTGATTCAGTTCGCCGACGTAATAGCTGCCGTCCTTCAGAACGACCACGACCGGCTGACCTACCCAATGCTGCGGTGGCATCGGCTTGGAAGCGGATCTGGACTTCCTTGCGCGTTTCGAAGGCATATAAGGATCACCTCGCTTCCCATATCCATGATGATGACATCATATGCACAAAACGCCTTTCTTTCTTGTGCCTTTATAGGATGATGATATAAATGCATAAAAACCTAGATTGCGAGAATATTTCGTTCCACTGTGGCTTTTTGCATACCTCCGGTGTCTAATAAACTGTAAGGTCAAGAGGAGGTTCTTATCCATGTCTAGAGCTCATGACAAACTCCCTGGTTATCCGGATAATCAAGGAACAAAGCGAACATTTGAAGATACGTATGACGAATATCGCCCGAGGATCCGGCATTATCTCGCACTGAAATTGAATCCGACGGCGGCAGATGACTTAACCCAGCAAGTGTTTTTAAAGGCAATGGAGAACCTTGATAAGTTTAACGGAACATCCAGTCTGTTCACTTGGATCTTCAAAATTGCTCAAAACACAGTCAAAAACGAGTATCGAAGTTTAGCGCGAAAGAATGAAAAACCTTATGACTTTACACGTTTTGAATCGCAGTCCATCTCCCTTGATTTTGCAGGTTATGTTGATATTCGAATTGATATCGGAGCAGCGCTTAAGAAGTTAAGTGAACGGGATCAGCAAATCATATCTTTACGATTTTTTGTGGATTGTACGCTGCAGGAAATTTCCCAGATTGTCGGCATGCGCGAGAGTGCGGTGAAAAACCGATTGTATCGGTCCTTAGCGAAGCTGAAGAAAGAATTAAGAGAATGGGGTGACATCACGATTATGTCGATACTCGACTTGATATCCATTGAAAGTAAAAGTGAGGCAAATCATCATCAGAACAAGGTACATCAGGACCTGTTTCAAGAACTCAAGAATAATGTAGAACAGATGGCAGCGAAATATAATCATCAGCCTTCCCGCAAAATCGTTATTGAAATTTATCCCGACCTGCCCACATTCCATCAAGCCGTAGGCGAAAGCGATGCACCTAATTGGTTCATGGGCACGTTCGATAACAACACGTTAAAAATCGTCTCGCCCTTGAACCCGGGACCCGAGCATACTTATCACTCGATCCTCCGGTCCACCCTGCACTTGTATGCCATGTGGTTGATTAGTGATATTAATCCACTGGCACCTAGATGGATCCGTCAGGGCATCGGGGGGTACGAAGCTCAGCAGATGTCGGAAGACTTCATTCGAAGCACGACGACCGAAGCTATTCGTAATCGGGCAATTCCAAGCTTCGAGGATCTGAATGATGATTCCTGGGATTTCGGCAAAACAGGATTTCAGTTTTCATATTTGATCGTTGCGTTCATGATTGAAAAATACGGGTTAGATTCATTGAACCAATTCATTCGCAATCCGGATGATTATTACGGCATCTTCCATCTTTCCAAGGAAGATCTTCATGAACAGTGGGCGAAACATCTCCAGCACCAGCTTAATTAAATCAATGGAAACCCGGTCATTGACCGGGTTTCCTAGCCTTTTTCAATTGAATTCATCATGCCTTGCATGCATTTCCTATCTTGAATCACCGGATGGATAGCTGGGATGATGCCCAAGCTCCACTTGCCATGCAATCATGGTGACGCTGTCCTTGATCCCGCGTTCATGCGACATTTGCATGAAATCCTTCACGCCTTTTTCCAGATCAACGCCACGCAGCTGTTTCATATGTTCCAGAAATAACGGTCCCCATTCTAACGCGCCATCGGTGCTTAATACAATCACGTTTTTCCCAGAGCGCAGCTCTCTTACGCCCGTGGAATAACAAGGGACCTGCTTATCGAAGGTGTTTACCTTCCCTATCCATTCGTAGAAATTCCGTTGATTGAGCAAGGTTTGCCCAAGCGCTGTCAATTCGGGATGAAGAAGATAAAGCAGGCAATCCCCGACGTTAAACCACCACAAGTATTCTTCGCGTCTGCAGCATATGAGACAGGAAGTTTCACCGGCAATTCTCCTGCAATCCTCGCGAAAGCGTTCGGAAGTCAACATGCCCAGCAAATAGTCATGCAGGACTTGAAAGCTCTGCTCGATTGGCTCGCGAAGGATGTCGGCGATCTCGGATGCGGCCCCATCGATATAGGATAAGACGAGCTGGGCGCTCTCATCGGTTTCATGGGCATCCAGCAGCAGGACGAACTCCAAGTCAGATTCCGCATCGATCCAGATATAAGCGCCATCCTCGTTTTTATCCGCCCCGGCTGCCGAGCTGCCGCCATACCGGCCCAGTACCCCATGGGAAACCGCAATCGTCTGCGGATCGTCGAGGAACATGCTGGAGCTGCCGTGCCACTTCACGATATAGGGCCTCATGGAGAAACCTCATCCTGCGCCATATAATGCCTGATTCGCGAACACACTTCTTCGATCTGAGCGGCATCACCTCGGGGAGCTTCCGGCCAGCCGCTGATTCCAAACCCCCAATAAGACGGGGGCGTATTCGGATAACGCGGAATCAGATGGATATGCAGATGAGGGACGTGATCTCCCAGCACGAAGGAGTAGATATGTTCCGCGCCTATGCATGCTTTCAAGGCGCGACTCACCCGGGTCAGCATCCGTCCGACGGCGGCCGACTCATCATCCCGCAGCTCCGCTAATCCCGATACATGCCGCTTGATATCGATCATAATATATCCCAGATAAGCTTCGTTGGAATCGGAAGAAATATGGCCTACGTAGAGCAGCTCATCCTCATAAATCGCTCCCCCCGGAAGCTGGATCTCTCCCCGATGCTTTCGACAGATAAAACAATCGCGCTCTTTCGCGTTAACCATATGAACCCTTCCCTTCGATAAAATATAAAAAGCCCGCCATCCCCTAAGAGACGACAGGCTAACTACCCGCGCGGTACCACTCTACTTGATCCGATCTTCATCAAATCCGCTTGAAGCCCGATTACGAAGGCTAAACGTCAAGGCATACTCCATTTCTGCCTCACCACTCATGGGCGAGCTTCGGAATCCTCATGGACTGCATTTCACCATTGCTGCAGCTCTCTGAACCATGAACGATTTCTACTACTCCCAATCATTGTGTTTGTATATAAAATTGTTCCTATTATAATTTTCCATATTCATCCTGTCAATGGAGAACGAACTTCATTGTTTGCGTCACCATTACCTCAAAGACCGTATCCGGACAGCGGCAGTCTTAAAACCGGGCATCTTGCAGAACGGATCCAGCTCCGGCCGGGTCGCATGATTGACATTCTGCGCGCCGCCCCAATGCATCGGGACGAACAACGTGTCTACTCTTATATGTTCTTTAATCCTGCTGCGTACGGAAAAACGTCCATGCTCCGACACGATTTCTACCCACTCCCCGTCACGGATTCGGTAACGCTGCGCGGTAATCGGGTGGATCTCCACGAAATTTTCAAGCTCGCGTGCAAGCAGGGAAGGACTTCTCCGGGTCTGCACGCCCGTCAAGTAGTGTGACAGAACACGGCCATTGGTCAGAATGAGCGGGTACTCCTCGGATACCCCCACCCATGGATTCCCCGGCGTCACGGAAAACACGGCCTTTCCGTCTGGATGGGCGAACGATTGTCGGAACAGAAGCCCCGTCCCCGATTCTTCTTCAGAGGGACACGGCCAGTATACTCCCTCTTCCCGGCGCAATCGATCATAGGTGATGCCGAAGTAGTCAGCAATGCCGCCTTTGCTTGCAAGCCTCAGCTCACTAAATATCTCTTCAGGCTCGTGAAAGTCAAAATATTCACCCCTGCCCAATCTGTCTGCGATTGCACACAGAATCACCCAGTCATGACGCGCCTCCCCCGGCGCCTGTCGCGCCGCCTTCCGGAGAAGAACCCGCCCCTCCAAATTCGTCAGCGTACCTTCATTTTCCATATAGGAGGTTACCGGCAGGACAAGATCGGCGAATCGGGCCGTTTCGGACATAAACATATCTGCAACCACCAGAAAATCGAGATGGTTCAAGCCTTCCTCCACAAGCCCCGCATTCGGATTCGAAACGACGGGGTTGGACCCCATCACGAAGAGCGACTTAATTTCACCCCTATGAATCAGCTCCATCATCTCGTAGGCAGAGACGCCCTTTCCAGGCAGGCTGGAAGCCTTAACGCCCCACACGGAGGCGACATATGCCCGGTCTTCCTCATTCTCTATCGATCGGTAGCCTGGCAGCTGATCGGCCTTCTGCCCGTGCTCTCTTCCTCCCTGACCATTTCCCTGACCGGTGATCGCCCCGTATCCGCAGCCCTCCCTCCCGATTTTTCCTGTTGCCAAGACCAGATTCAGATAGCGGCGTACCGCAAGATGGCCATCCGTCTGCTGCTCCACCCCTCGGGCCGTCAGCACCATCCCGGTATCGGCCATAGCATAGGAAAAGGCCGCCTCCCGGATCAGCTCCACATTTAATCCGCATAAATCGGCGGCCCGTGACAAATCGAAGCTGTCCAAATAGGTTTTCAGCTCCTCGTACCCCGTAGTTCTTGCTTGAATGAAGCCTTCGTCTAAGAGACCTTCATCCACGATCATCTTCAGCATCGCATCCGCCAGTATGGCATCCGTCCCAGGTCTGATCGCCAAATGCATATCGGCTATAGCGGCCGTGGCCGTTCTGCGCGGATCGATGACGATGATTTTCGCCCCGTTCTCCTTGGCCTGGTTGAAGTAAGGGAGCAGCGTAGGCTGGCATTCCGCTATATTGGTGCCAGCCAGCACGATGCAGTCGGCAAGCGGAATATCGGACAGCCTGAACGTTAGTCCCCTATCGATTCCGAAGGTTTTGCTTCCGGCCGAAGCTGCGGCCGACATGCAGAAACGACCGTTATAATCGATGTACCGGGTACCGAGCGCCACCCTGGCAAATTTCCCGAGCAAATAGGCCGTTTCGTTGGTCAGCGACCCGCCGCCGTATACGGCATGGGCATCGGGACCATATCTCTCGGATATCGCCTGAAATCGATCGCTAATCACGGCTATCGCCTCATCCCAAGAGCAAGGAATGAGTTCGCCGTTTGAACGGATCAGCGGATATTGCAGCCGCTGCGAATGAGCAGCGTGCTGATGCGCATTCATGCCTTTGACGCACACCCTGCCTTCGGAAGCGAGGTTCGGTATCCCCTCCACCTTATACCTGGCCTTGTGTTGTCCCGGGATGCCGTTCTCTTCCACAGCAACCGTCATCTTGCACTGTACGCTGCAGAAAGGACATTGCGTCTCTACCACGGCCGCAGCTCCTCCCGCAGCGGGCGATTCCGAATAAACCATAACTGACACCTCTCCCTATATTTCGCTTGTTTAACCAGCTTGTGTCTTCCATTCCCGCCGAGACAGCTTCTCTGCTAGCTCTCTTTGCAGATCATGGTCCAGAACATGCTCCCGGATCGAAGTCACGCCTGTGCGTTCCACCCATCTCCACAACGGTTCCTCATACAAACCGTTCTGCCGATACCACTGCAAACAAGCGGATACGAGCTGCATTACATCTTCCTCTCGTTCAGCAACGCCGATCAATTGGCCTTCACGGACGGGATGGTCCGCATGACCGCCGAGATAAACCTCCCAGCCTGCGGGGGAAGCAGAAATCCCGATCCCCTGAACCAGTATGCTGACGGACGATGCTAAACGATCGGACACCCCTGCATGTACAGGATAAGGCAGCGATACCTCTTGCCAGCGAAGGCGAAGCCACTCTCCAATGCGCCGAATGCCTGCCGCCTCCATCCTCGAGCCTTCCGTGTCTCCTATCCATACCTGAACGCCTTGGTAGAGTCCATGATCCGCATCGGAGACATCATGCCAAGTCTTCTGAACCGGTTCATCACCGTTTCCTATCCACGTCATTTCAAGGTAATAACGTACGGCTGGCCGGCAGGCCATGCATCCGCCCGGCTTCTTCCAGCCCTGATGGAGCATGAAATCCGATATCGTATGACAGCCTTGACTCACCGCATGGGCAATCGCTTGCTTCAATGAGGAGTGCCCCAGCTTTGTGCATTCACATACGGGAATCTCGTCCGGCGCTATGGCCGCCCTCTGTGAACCCCTCTTTTTGCCGCTTCGCGCATGTTTGACAAGAGCATCCACCATAGGCCGGCAGCCGCCGCACGAACCGGATGCCCTGGTCAGCTGCTTAACTTCATCCGTGCTTTGGAGATTGCGATCGGTAACGGCCTGCATGATCTCCGCTTTGCTCACGCCGTTGCAAGCACACACCGTTTCATGATCCGGAAGCGTCTGTGCAGCTTCTTCCGCCGAGCTTACCATGCCTTCTTGCGGGATAAGCTCTGAGACAGCCGCGCCCTTCTTCACCATGGACAGCAGCGTGGATCCCTCAGTCGTGTCTCCGAACAGAATTGCACCCGTAACCCTGCCTTTGTGCATGATCACTTTTTTGTACGTGCGGCTTACGGCATCGTATTGCTGAATGGCGGTTTCCGCATCGATCCCCGATATCGCGCCGGCCGAAAATACATCCACACCCGAGACTTTAAGCTGGGAGTATGGAATCGAACCGCCATAAGGCTCGGCCTGCCGGCCGCAGATAACCCGGGCAAGCACCTTTCCTTGCTCATACAGGGGAGCGATTAGACCGTAACTAATCCCCCGGTGCTCCGCGCATTCTCCCACCGCATAAATATTCGGCTCACTTGTCCTCATGAAGTCATCCACCAGGATAGCCCGCCCCGTCAGCAGACCGCTTCTCTGGGCCAGCTCCACGTTAGGCCTGATCCCTACGGCAAGCACCACTACATCCGCATCAAGCCGAGTTCCGTCGATAAACCGAAGACCCTGCGCCCTTGTTCGGCCAACGATTCGTGTGGTATCCATCGCCAAGTGGAATCGCATCCCTTGGCTTTCGAGCTCTCGCTGCAGCATATGGGCTGCCGTCCGGTCCAGCTGCCGGTTCATGATATAAGGAGCATTATGAACCACATGGGTTTCCATGCCGAGATGGAGAAGTCCCCGGGCAGCCTCCAACCCCAGCAATCCCCCGCCAATGACGGCCGCTTTTGTGTAGACCTTGGACATTTCGGTCATTTTCATGCAATCGTCCATCGTCCGAAATGAAATGACGCCTTCCTTATCCGTCCCGGGGATAGGTGGAACGAAAGGGGATGAGCCTGTTGCCAGAATTAATGCATCATACCCTTCCCGTTTACCGGAGACCGTCTCGATGCAGCGGGCTTTGACATCGATATGATGAACGGCTTCACCGGTCAATAACCGGATGCCATGCCGCTCATACCAAGACCAGTCGTTCAGGATAATATCCTGGAGGGAATGTTCGCCTTGAAGGACTTTGGACAACAGAATCCGATTATAGTTGGGGCGAGGTTCGGCGCCGAATATCGTAATATCGAAAAGCTCCGGCCCAAGCTGGAGTATTTCCTCTACGCATCGTATCCCTGCCATTCCATTTCCGACAACAATGAGCTTCTTTCTCTTCATGAATTACCTCCACTCCACCCTTGTCACTTTCATGTAAGAAAATACGAAACGCCCTTTCCCTGGGAACAGGAAAGGGCGTCATTGCCTTCAAAACCGGCACATCCTTGTGCCATATTGGTATTCGTAACATACATCTAGCTTAGTTGACGAAATTCGATATGTCAATATATGTGACATATATTCATCGAAATTTTAATGATTAATAATTATTCGATTTTTTGTGTAATGTATATTGACATTTATTTGACCTATTATCTATAATGTGAATCAGCAAAATCATATATTTCACAGACGGAAGACACAATGACGTGTCTGCGTCTTGGCAACGAGGCCGCAAGTCGTTCTGCAATGGGCGAATTGCGGCCTTTTTATGCCTGCATCTGAAGACCCGCACCAGGAATAGAGAACGTACACATTTGGATAAGGAGCGATAACCATGGAGAAGAAAGGATTTTGGCAAAGCGGGCACAAGCCCTCCCTGTTCGGTGCTTTTTTGTATTTCGATATCAGCTTCATGATATGGGGCATGCTCGGACCGCTTGCGGTAGTCATTGCCGGAGATTATCCGATGGATCCGGTGCAGAAGGCAAATCTGGTGGCGCTTCCCGTTCTGGGCGGCTCGATACTTCGACTCGTATTAGGTTTCCTTGCCGATCGCATCGGCCCGAAGCTAACGGCTCAGATCGGGATGGTCGTCACGCTGGTCCCTCTTTTGCTTGGCTGGTTATGGGTAGATTCCCTTGATCAATTGTACGTCGTTGCGATTCTTCTCGGCGTCGCGGGAGCTTCGTTCGCCGCAGCACTTCCTCTTGCGGGACAGTGGTATCCCAAAGAACATCAGGGTCTGGCGATGGGTATCGCCGGAGCCGGGAACAGCGGTACCGTCCTGGCGACCCTGTTCGCCAACCGGTTGGCGCAGCATTTCGGAAGCTGGGAGATTGTCTTCGGTCTCGCCATCATACCCATTGTGTTGGTCTTCATCTACTTCTCGGTGTTTGCACGCAACAGTCCGAATCGACCTGCTCCCAAACGGCTGTCCGAATATGGCAATGTGCTTAAACAGCGCGATGCTTGGGTATTCTGTGCCCTGTACTGCGTGACGTTTGGCGGCTTTGTCGGGCTCGCCAACTATTTAACGATCTTTTTCAACGCCCAGTATGGCCTTTCCGCGGTTCAGGCTGCGGACATTACAACGATCTGCGTCATTGCAGGGAGCTTCTTCCGTCCTGTAGGCGGCTTTCTGGCCGATCGTATCGGCGGCTCTCGAATGCTGATGTTTCTCTATGCCGGAGCTGCCATTATGCTGATCGGTGTCTCCTTCTTGCCGCCGCTATGGCTTGTCGTCACGCTGCTGTTTATCGGCATGATGTGCCTGGGCGCGGGGAATGGTTCCGTATTTCAGCTTGTCCCTCAACGGTTTGCCGGCGAGATCGGCCTGGTTACCGGGATTGTCGGGGCCGCCGGAGGCTTGGGCGGCTACGCGTTGCCGCTGATATTGGGTCGATTGTACCAAGCGACAGGCTCATACACCGCCGGGTTCATCATTCTGAGCTTCATTGCCGCCGCATCGCTGGCCCTTACGATTGTGATGCAGCTGAAATGGCGGCGCAGCTGGCTCCGCGGCGTGCCATCCGGCGCGCAGACCGGGTCGGCCGAAGCGTGAGAGAAAGCGAGATCCATGTTAACGCTGCGACCGTTTCACGGCATATTGCCAAAGAAACGGTCGATTAGCGGGCACCCACGCAAAAAAAGCATCGTATCGATGCTTTTTTTGTTTGGGATAACGGCCACGCCATCAGTCGGCTAAATTCACGACGTCATGCTGAACCGAAATTCTGACAAAATAACGATTCGGCCATATTTTGGTTGTCACCACGACATCCTGGTCATCCTTTTCAAAAAAATATCCGGAGCCCTCTTGCATAACATAATGCCAATCCTCGCGCTGCATCCGCTCCTTAATCATTTCAGCGGGTTGCCTCATCTTCGTAAGATACAGTCCATGGCCGTTCGAAGGATCATCGATCTTAACGACGGATTTGTCGGTGGTATGAAGCGAATACATCAGTTTGATATGATTCCAACCGATCGAATGGATATATAATGCGATATTTATGACGAACATGACAAAGACCATACCGATGGAACCGAACAAGATCCTTTTCCAGCGTTTATTCACGATTATTGGTCACCGCCTTTATAGATATGTCTTCAACGTCAAATCGGTACTCATCTTCAGATTCAAGGTGAGGCCTCTTGCTACTTCACCCCGGATAACGGCTTGCCCTTCTTGCCTCTACCCTCATCAATATGGGATTGTTTTTCCGATAAGGTTAGTTTTAAGACGAGGACCATGGAACAGCCTATCACCCCGCCAGCCGTATTCAGGATTAAATCGTCCACATCAAAGCTTCCCATCGAAAAGAGAATCTGCGAGCACTCCAGCCCAAGGCTTAGCCCGAAGGAAGTCACGAAAGCGCCAAGCCATCCCATCCACTTGTTTTTCAGCAATACACTGACGAATATGCCATTGGGTATGAAAATCGCGATATTTCCGAATAGATTGATCACGTCATGCGGGCTCGAGAGCCGTTTCATATTTTGATGAATGGACTTAAACGGCGTAAAATTGGCAAATTGCAATCGATTCTGCATATATTCGGGATGATCGATCGAACGCTGCAGCTGCTGCCACAGAAACGAAATGTTCACGTCGCCGAATTTGAACAGAATGATTTTGACCAGCACATATAGATACAACGCATACAGCAATAATACCATCCATTTAGGCGTTAGTTTCATTCATTCTCATCCTTGCCGAGCTGCACCGTCACAATCATGCCATCGATGTTGTTGCCGGATATCTCATACTCGCTGCCGGCCGGAACCTCAATTTCCGTTTCTTTCGCCTGGACGGGTACGTACTCGATTTCGTAGGCCTTCCCGTTTACGGTTGCTTTATAGGTCTTTTTCTCCTTGAGAAAATCCAGATACTCTTCGAGCGTAAAATCCAGCTCATGCATGATCATGCTGTGCGGAAGCCCAACAAAACGAAAATGCCACGGCTCATACTGGATCCCTGTGATATCCGTCTTGTCCTGGGGGTATCTCAAAATGAATCCATGCGCCCAAGCATGCTTCTTCAGCCACTTGCCCTCCGGAGATTGATCGATCGCCTTCTGCGTAGATCCGATATCCATGGATAACCCGAGGTTATGTTCGCTGTAGCCTGGAGGCAATGCATAATCGGCGCCTTTTTCGCGATATAACGCCTCTTGTTCGCTCTCATCCCGGTACCCGCTGCTGATCATGAAGTGATTGACCCCGTCTTCTCCCGCAGCTTGGATCATATCGCCAAAACGCTCCGCCACACTGCGCGATAAACGGATCGTGTTGTCAAGAACCACGTAACCGTTCATTAAGTCTTGTTCCTGAAACAAATTCACGATATCCGTCGGTACGGCTGCCGGATCCAGCGGGTGATCCTTGTTGACCAAAACCAGATTCCCCTGCGTTACTTGTTCATCTGTCACTGATACCGTTTCAGCCGCTTTATTTCCATCGTTATCATATTCTGATTGAGGATTCGCCTGCGCGTCGGAGCCAGCTTTCATATCCTGTTCCTTATGTGTTCCTTCGTTATCATTCGCGTTAGGCGTCTCCGTTAGTGCGGGCTCGCATCCGACCAACAGGAAGATCACGAGCAATATCAAACCCTTCTTCAATTTCAACAACTCCCTCTATCTTTGTCCCACCATCTTAAAGAATATAGTTTAAGGAAAAGTAGAGAAAAGTTAAAGTTTTTCTTAAGAGATGCGAATCCCTCCCGGACTTTCGCTCTTTACCCTTTGACAAGGCTGAAGCCCATGGCTTACCTTGGTATTTAGACTAATAAGAATAAAGAAGGTGCCATTATTCTTGCTTAAACTATTTCGTTATTTACGTCCTCACTGGACAGCGGCCCTGCTTGCACCGCTGTTGATGCTGCTGGAGGTCGCCATGGATCTGCTCCAGCCCATGCTGATGGCCAGCATAATCGACCGCGGCGTCATGCAAAACGATACGGCACACATCCTCAGTACAGGGCTGCTCATGCTGGGAGCTGCAGCCATCGGGCTGCTTGGAGGTCTCGGGTGCACGATTTATTCTTCCATTGCTTCACAGCGTTTTGGTGCCGACCTTCGCCGGGATTTGTTCCGCAAGGTACAGACCCTGTCATTCCGCAATCTGGACGACATCTCGACCGGATCGCTCATCACCCGGCTTACGAGCGATATCGTTCAGCTTCAGACGATGGTACAGATGCTGCTGCGCATCTTCGTACGCTCACCGTTTCTTGCCATAGGAAGCATGGTTATGGCAGTGATCATCAGCCCCAAGCTGGCCATCATTCTGGCTATTGCCGTTCCGTTGCTATTCGTCGTGATGTTTTTCCTGATCCGGGCTACCCTGCCCTTGTTCGCCACCGTTCAGAAGAAACTCGATAAGGTGAATACGGTACTGAAGGAAAATTTCGCCGGAATCCGGGTCTCCAAGGCATTCGTGCGTGCCGGTTACGAGAAGGACCGATTTCATGATGCGAACCAGGACTTCACGCAAGTTTCGGTAAAAACCCAGCGGATCGTTGCGCTCAACATGCCCATCCTGACCATGATTCTGAATGTCAGCATCGTAGCCGTCCTGTGGTTCGGCGGAAAGGATGCTATCGGCGGATCCTTTGAGGTCGGTAGCCTGGTCGCCTTCATAAACTATGTCACGCAGGTATTGTTCTCGGTTTCTTCCGTGGCCATGATGCTGGTGCGGATTTCTACGGCCAAGGTCTCCGCTGACCGTATTCAGGAAGTCATGCGTACAGAATCCGAAATTGTGAACGAGGTTCATCCGGCAACCGATGCGTGCAAGCAAGGAGAGATCATGTTTGACCGCGTTACCTTTTCCTATAACTCGGAGATGCAGAAGCCCGTACTGCGCGACATCAGTTTCAAGGTCCGACCAGGACAGCATGTAGCCATTATGGGTGCAACAGGTTCGGGTAAAACCTCTCTGGTATCCCTGCTCCCCCGTCTGTACGATGTGACCTCCGGGCAGATCCGAATCGACGGAACCGATGTACGGAGAATGGAGCTGTCCGCTTTGCGCGAACGAATCGGCATCGTCCTGCAAGAATCCATCCTTTTTACAGGCACTATAAGGGACAACATCCGCTACGGGAAACCGGACGCTTCCGATGAAGAAGTAATGGCCTCGGCTAAGGCTGCCCAAGCGCATGATTTCATTACTTCCATGCCGGATGGCTACGATACCGTGCTTGGACAACGCGGCGTGAACCTGTCCGGCGGACAGAAACAGCGTATATCCATTGCGCGGGCATTATTGCTTCGACCCGCCATTCTGATTCTTGATGACAGCACCAGCGCCATCGATACGGGAACGGAGTCACGGCTTCGGAAAGAACTGGCCCGTCTGATGAAAGACCGGACCTGCCTTATGATAGCCCAGCGAATCTCATCCGTGATCGACGCCGACCTGATATTGGTGCTGGATGACGGGGAATTGATCGCGAAAGGCACGCACATCGAGCTGCTTGCTTCCTGTGAAGTATATCAGGACATTTATCGATCGCAATTCGGCAAGGAGGTGTCTTCTCATGGCTAAACCAAATCAGGATTCCAAGCATGCCCATCATACGGACGGTCCGGATCTTAGCATGCGAGGCGGCAACGCCATCCGCGGAATGACGATAGCCAAAGCCAAGCCGAAGCATACGATGGATACGATACGCCGGATATGGGGCTACATCCGTCCGTTCAAAGGCGGCATGATGGCTGTTTTCGTATTCACGCTCGTAACGACGCTGCTCTCACTGATTGCCCCTTATCTGCTGGGGAATGCCGTGGATCATTACATCATCCCGGGAGACATCAGAGGACTCATGGGGTTATGTGCGATACTTCTTGCCGTATATGCAGGCACCGCGCTCACGGCATGGCTTCAGCAGCATGTCATGGTGAAAGTCTCCCAGCTGTCCATTTTGGCCATGCGGCGGGATATCTTTGCAAGGCTTCAAGTCCTGCCGCTCCGCTTCTTCGACAGTAAAACGCACGGCGAATTGATGAGCCGCACGACCAATGATATCGAGAATGTCTCCGGTACGTTGAATCAAAGCGTAACCCAGCTCATCTCCAGCGTTCTGTCCCTGATCGGATCGCTTGCCATCATGCTGTACCTCAACGTATGGCTTACGCTGCTCAGCATGGTGACCATTCCGCTCGTCATGCTGTTCACGAAGACGGTGGCAAGCCGGACAAGGAAGCATTTTTCCAAGCAGCAAAGCTTGCTGGGTGAACTTAACGGATTCATTGATGAGACCGTTTCGGGCCAAAAGGTCGTGCAGGTATATCGCCGCGAACAGCATGCCGCTGCCCAGTTTGACGACATGAACAAAAAGCTGACGGAAGCCAGCATTCATGCCCAGATCTATTCGGGCACGGTCGGGCCGGTTATGAACGTACTGAATAACGTCAGTTTTGCCTTGATTGCAGCGGTTGGCGGCTACATGGCTTTCAAGGATTTCACAACCGTCGGGGTCGTCGTTGCGTTTCTGAATTATTCGAAGCAGTTTCAACGGCCTTTGAACGATCTGGCGAACCAGTTCAACCTGGTGCAATCCGCGGTTGCCGGGGCAGAACGGGTCTTTGAGATTATCGATACGGAGTCCGAATACCGCGGCAATGAACAGATGGAAAAAGCGGACGATATGTATGGCGAGGTACGATTTGACCATGTGTCCTTCAGTTATAAGGAAGGCGTCCCCATTCTGAGGGATGTTTCGCTTACCGCCCGGCCGGGTGAGACCGTTGCGCTCGTCGGCCCGACAGGCGCCGGCAAAACCACCATTATCAATCTCCTCACCCGCTTCTATGAGATTGATGATGGCGTAATCACCATAGATGGCAGCGATATCCGCCAACTGGATAAGAACAGTCTGCGCAGTCAGCTGGGGATCGTGCTTCAGGATGCTTATGTATTCTCGGCATCGATCCGGGAGAACATTCGTTATGGCAGGCTGGATGCCTCGGACCAAGAGATCGAAACCGCCGCCAAGCTTGCCAATGCGCATGACTTCATCATGAAGCTGCCCGATGGCTATGATACGCAGCTCCTGTCGGGCGGCGGCAACCTGAGCCAGGGCCAGCGGCAGCTCTTGACGATCGCTCGCGCCGTGCTTGCCGATCCCGTTATTCTGATTCTCGACGAGGCAACCAGCAGCATCGATACCCGAACCGAGATGCATATTCAAACCGCCATGCGCGCCCTGATGCAAGGCCGAACCAGCTTTGTCATCGCCCATCGTCTAAGCACGATCCGCGAGGCCGACCAGATTCTTGTCATGAATCATGGCGGAATCGCGGAGCGCGGCACACATGAAGAGCTGCTGGCCAAGCGCGGCTTCTATTACGAGTTATACAACAGCCAATTTAAGCTGACCAGCTAACGTGTATTGAAAGTTTTCTTATGCTGCAACCGGCAAAATCATACGAGGGCCGATTCTAGAGAATCGGCCCTCGTCTTTTTATCCATAAGAATATCATGTCATTTCTGCTTGGCTCGACTGGCATTACTCAAAATTCGCTTCACGGCCCCAATGATCCATTCCATCTCCACGTATTGGTTGCCCGGCGCGTTGTATTCGACGCCCCAATATCCCCGATAGCCCCCGGCAAGCAGGCTGCGCACCTTCTCCTCCGCATCGGGATGAACCGCGGTCTTCGCATCGAAATGCGTATGCACCGTCCACGGGGCAACCATCTCGTCGCCTTCGGCCTCATCCGCCCTCCATCTCCCTAGGTGAAGCAGGAAACCAAAAGCCGGATGCCGGACCTCCTCCGCAATCCGCTTCATTTCCCGCGGGAGGAGGGAGGCGCCCATATGGTTTTCCGGGCCTACCGTATAACCGTTATCCCCTGCACGCTCCGCCAATTCCCGATAGCGCTTAACCAGATATTCGAATTGTTCGTCCGGCATCGGCTCAGCTTCTTTATAACCGCCGCCGGTGTCGATCCGCACCGTTTTGGCCCCCAAAATTTCAGCGGCATCCAGATGGGCAAGCGCATTGTCATACAACTTCGCCCTCATATCCGGGTCGGGATCCCATAGGTGAGCCCCATCAACAGCAAAGTTAACCACGCTCATCTCCTTCTCATCCAGCGCTTCCCTGATTTTACGTATGTAGCTTTCGTCGGCAAGCTTGTATATGGGGCCGCTTCGATCGATGAAAAAACCGTTCCACAAATCAACCGCATCCATTCGGTAGCGATACTTCACCGTCTCCAAATAACCGAACACATCCATTTTGCCGTCGAGAAACGTGTTATAAAAAGAATAGCCGCCAATCGAAATGTTCATCGCATTGCCTCCTCCTATTCCCGGGTTACATACAAACTTACCACATTTTCCATCCATTAATTGGCATAAATTCTCAGTCCTTCTACATTTCTCCTCACTAGGTCTGAACCAATCGAAGCACGAGATAAGCGGCCGTCCCCCACATAATCACCGCCGATATTCGGTTCAGCGCGGACAGCAGCCTGCCTGACGGATCCATCCTTCCCGCGGCCCTGCCGGCAATTCCGAGTCCCAGAAACCACAACCAGGAGACGGCGATGCATACAACGGTAAAAATCATTTTGTCCACCCCTTCATATTGAAGCGAGCTCGTGCCGATGACGCCCATCGTGTCCAGAACGGCATGCGGATTTAGCAGCGACACGGACATGGCAAATACGATTTGCTTCTTGGGAGAGAACGAACGAGCGCTTTCCGGGTCCTGACCTGAAGGCTTACTCCTCCACGTCGCCGCTCCCATATAGACCAGGAAGCAGATTCCCAATGTAAATAACGTCAGTTTGATCCATTCATATTCCAAAACGATCACGGATACGCCCAATACCGCCAATGAAATCAGCAGCGTATCGCATAACGATGCGGTAATCATGACAGGCAGCGCCCTAATAAACCGGGGTTGAACGACACCTTGATTAAATACGAACACATTTTGCACGCCTAAGGGAAGAATAAGCCCGAGAGCCAGAATGAACCCATGAAGTATAACGGCTATCATAAGAAAGCAAACCTCCAGTCAATATTTTCACCATTGTAATGGAGGAGCTTGGCTGCGTCTCCAACCAATTGGTTGGCATTGGACCCAACCAATGATGTATACTGGGCATGATTCTTTAGAGACGTTGTCAGAAAGCAGGTTGTCCATGACAGAAGAATGGAAATTGAATAAAGCTTCCGAAGTGCCCCTGCATCAGCAAATTTATGATCACATGAAGAGCCGAATCATGAACGGGGAATGGCCGGTCGGAACCCGAATTCTCCCGCAGAGGGAGCTTGCCGCCAAATTTCAAGTCAACCGCAGCACCATCGTTTATGCCTTGGGTGAGCTTGCGGCTGACGGTTTCATAGAATCCCGGGTGGGACAAGGCACGGTTATTGTTAACAATACTTGGAGCGTATTGGCCGCCACGCCCCCGCCTGATTGGAATCAATACGTGAAATCCGGCTCCTATCAGCCGAACATCCATATGATCCAGCAGATCAACCGTGCGGAAACCGATCCCGAAGTGATCCGACTCGGTACTGGCGAGCTTTCGCCTGAGCTCCTCCCGACCGCCCAAATGCGGGAGACGTTTAACGGCAGCATGTCCAGCCGTTTCACTTTGGGATATTCGGAACCGAAAGGCAGCCTATACTTAAGGGAAATCATCAGCGATTATTTGAATAAGAAGGGGATATCCGCCTCTCCTTCTTCCATTCTTATCGTCTCCGGCGGGCTGCAGGGCTTGCAGCTTATTTCCCTGGGGCTGCTTCATCACGGTTCCGCCATCCTGGTGGAGAATCCCACTTACCTGAACTCGATTCATGTATTCCAGTCGGCTGGCATGCATTTGCACGGCATCCCGATGGATGCCAAAGGGATCAGAACGGAATCTATCGGAAGGCTCAAGCGTCAGCACAGAGCCGCCCTGCTCTACACGATCCCTTCCTTTCATAACCCTACAGGCACAATGATGTCTTCCGACAGAAGGACGGAGCTGCTGCAAATCTGTGCCCAAGAAAGATTGCCCGTCATCGAGGATGATGTGTATGGCGATTTATGGTTGGATACTCCCTCTCCGCCCCCTTTGAAAGCTTCGGACAAACAAGGAATCGTGCTCTATATGGGCAGCATGTCCAAAACCCTCGGGCCTGGTCTGCGCATCGGATGGGTCGTCGGACCGGAGCCTGTCATCGATCGGCTGTCCGACATTAAAATGCAGACCGATTACGGGTCCAGCTCGCTGTCCCAGCATGCTGTCGCGGAGTGGCTCTCGAGCGGATCCTATGAGAAGCATCTCGTTCAGATCCGGGCAGAGCTGATGAGGCGCAGAGACTTTACGCTGTCGTTGCTGGAACGATATTTTCAAGATATTGCCCACTGGAATAAAACCCAAGGCGGATTTTATGTTTGGCTCCGCATCGCAAAGCCGATCTCCATTCGTACGTTATTCGAGCAGGCGTTGAAGGAAGGCCTGCTGCTCAATCCCGGAAATATTTATGACCGTAACGACCAGCAGCATCTGCGGTTATCTTTTGCCTACGCCTCCTACGATCAACTGGAGAAGGGACTTATTCGGCTTGCGGAGCTTATTCGCCTCCATGTGTTGTAAACAGCAAAAGCAAAGGGCTATTCCGAGGAATGCCGTACATTCTCTGGATTAGCCCTTTCTTTATTTAGCGCGCCATCATGTTATCGTTTATCCTTGCTTGCAGCCTACACATGACGCCGTTCCATCAGATTGATCCCAATACCCATGCACAATACCCCGATGAGCAGCAATTAACCATGCTGAGAAGTCCGTCGAGCAAACTTTGAAGAACACTCACTTTCATCGAGTTCTCTCAGCTTTCATCGCAAATATCGTACGGGTTCGTTGCATCCGTACTCGCGGGCCACAAGGAGATTACCGAAAATACCGACGTTGCGAGCAGTGTGACAAATAGCATTGCAGGCCTGGCGCGGAACAACGGCGCCAAAAAGAAGCCCGTGAAAAAAATGGCGCTGCTTCCCAATCGCCAAGGCAATGGATCCGGATCAACATGCTGCAGCACAGGGACGAAGGCGCAAAGCCAGCTCAAAACAAGAAATAAAAACCATATCCAGAATGACCGCACCGGCTCC
The DNA here is from genome assembly GCF_038007545.1 of Bacillus sp. FSL K6-6540. Lineage (NCBI taxonomy): Bacteria > Bacillati > Bacillota > Bacilli > Caryophanales > Bacillaceae > Bacillus > Bacillus sp. FSL K6-6540. Next base: position 2,880,025 of record NZ_JBBOXH010000001.1, on the reverse strand, counting down.
CATCTCTTTCCTGTCAAGCGTTTCACAATTCCCAGCAAAAAATCTCGTTCCAATTTTTAGTTATATCATATTACAAGCCTCTTCGAGCCTTTTGGTTAAATAAGTAAACTGGAAATAAAAATCGGGTTCGATTTCATTGTGAAAAATTATACTTGCACGTCTAAACCCTTATCATTACTGGGATTTATTCGGTAGGTTTAGGGGCCGATTGCGGTGAAAAACAGGCCCGGAATTGTGACGAAACTGGTAACTCTCGTGAATGTTTGAACAAAGTATGAACTGCCTCAAAACCGCGCCACTACAATGATTTCGCTCACAACCCTCCCCTTTTGTAACAAATTGAACACATAAAATTACATACATTGACACGAATGTGGTTTTATTTGTTAATTATACAAGTTTATGTGTTTTGCAAAGCCGACCGGAACTTTCTACTATAGATGTGTCAGTAACATTGAATCGAACGAACGTTTCAAGGAAAGGGGTACATCATGAACAAAAGAGGGCCGTTATTTGCAATGTTTTTATGCTTTACCTTGCTCTTATCGGGATGCAGCTCGCTCACGGTATTAGATCCGAAAGGACCAGCTGCCAGAACCCTATCCGATACAATCATATTCTCCATTCTCATGATGGTCGGAATCCTAGCGGTAGTTTACGCGCTCTATATCTACATGCTCACGAAATATCGAGCCAAGAAATCCAACGAAGGTTACGAGCCGCCTCATGAAGAGGGCAACAAATGGCTGGAAATTCTGTGGACGGCCATTCCGATCCTGATCGTTGCCGTGCTCTCGGTCGTAACCGTCAAAACGACGGTGGCCGTCGAGAACGTGCCTGAAGGCTACGAGAACCAAGAGCCTCTGGTCATTTACGCTTCCTCCTCGAACTGGAAATGGCACTTCAGCTATCCGGAAGAAGGAATCGAGACTGTCAATTACGTGAACATTCCGACCAATCGTCCGATCGAGTTCAGACTGTATTCATTCGGTCCGATCACAAGCTTCTGGATTCCTCAGCTTCACGGACAGAAGTATGCGATGAGCGACATGATCACCAAGCTGAACATGGTTGCCGACGTACCGGGTTCGATGATGGGCCGTAACGCGAACTTCAACGGCGAAGGTTTTGCCCATATGGAGTTCGAAGCTCTTGCCATGACCTCTGCCGAGTACGATGAGTGGGTTAAGGATGTAAAGGACACCGCGCCTGAACTGAAGGAAGATGAGTTCAAGAAGCTTCTGGATACCGCGCATGTCGGTCGGATGACTTTCTCCAATACGCATCTGGAATTCAGCCCGCCGCCATCCGAAGACCATCACCATGGCGGTGACGTCAACGGCAATGAGGAGCATCAGGACCATAAAGACGTCCACCCGGATCCTGCAACAACGGAAGAAACGGAATTTGACAGCGAAACGAACGTGGATCCAAACGAACCGCTGCCGAACTTCCCGGCTGAAGAAAGCCCAAATCATCAACATGATGGACATTAAATCGGTGAGTGAAACGTTGTTCACCCGATCTACTTCATACATCCAGAAAGGAGCTAGGCCTTTATGAAATGGGACGAATTTTTCGTTACCGGTGATCCGTTAATTTACGGCGCCATGGTGAGTATCGTGCTCGTCTCGCTCGCAATCCTCTTCGGCTTGACCTATTACAAGAAGTGGGGATATATGTGGCGGGAATGGCTGACGACCGTGGATCACAAAAGAATTGGCGTCATGTACATCATCTGTGCATTGATCATGCTGTTCCGCGGGGGCGTCGACGCGATCATGATGCGTGCGCAGACCGCCGCACCCGAGATGAAGTTTCTGACCGGTCAGCATTATAATGAAGTATTCACGACTCACGGGGTCATCATGATCCTCTTTATGGCCATGCCGTTTATTTTCGGTCTGATGAACGTCATCGTTCCGCTCCAGATCGGTGCCCGTGACGTTGCATTCCCTAAACTGAACGCAATCAGCTTCTGGCTGTTCTTCGCCGGAGCGATGCTGTTCAACATTTCCTTCGTTATCGGAGGATCGCCTGATGCCGGCTGGTCCGCTTACTTCCCGCTGGCCAGTATCGAATTCAGTCCGACGGTCGGCAACAACTACTACTCTCTGTCGCTTCAGATTTCAGGGATTGGTACTTTGCTGACAGGCCTTAACTTTATCGTAACCATCCTGAAAATGCGCGCGCCGGGTATGACCCTGATGCGCATGCCAATGTTTACGTGGTCGGTATTGATCACTTGCGTCATCATTATCTTTGCTTTCCCTGTGCTTACGATTGCGCTTCTGCTTATGATGTTCGACCGCATCTTCGGCTCGCAATTCTTCACGATGGCCAACGGGGGCATGGATATGCTCTGGGCCAACCTGTTCTGGGTATGGGGTCACCCTGAGGTATATATCGTTATTCTGCCGGCATTCGGTATTTTCAGCGAGATCATCTCAGCGTTCTCCAAAAAGAACCTGTATGGTTACAGCTCCATGGTATTGAGTATGGCGATTATTTCCGGATTGTCCTTCCTGGTATGGGCCCACCATTTCTACACGATGGGTCAAGGGGCCATGGTCAACGGTTTCTTCTCCATCACGACGATGGCGATTGCCGTACCGACCGGGATCAAAATATTCAACTGGCTCTTCACGCTTCGCAAGGGTCGAATCAGCTTTACGACGCCGATGCTCTACTCGCTTGCCTTTATTCCGATCTTCACGATCGGCGGCGTAACCGGCGTCATGCTGGCGATGGCCAGTGCCGACTATCAGTATCACAATACGATGTTCCTGGTTGCCCACTTCCACTATGTGCTCATTCCAGGCGCCGTATTCGCCGTCATTGCCGGTTTCCATTACTGGTTCCCTAAAGTGTTCGGCTTCCGTCTGAACGAAAAGCTTGGCAAAATCGCATTCTGGTTCATTGCCATCTCATTTAACGTAACGTTCTTCCCGATGTTCTTCCTGGGACTGATGGGGATGACCCGTCGTACGTACACCTATTCGGCCGAGACCGGCTTTGGTCCGCTGAATATGCTGTCGATGGTCGGCGCGGTCGGCCTGGCGATCGGATTCATCCTTCTGGTGTACAACATTTACTGGAGTACACGTTACGAGCCGCGCGACAAAACGGGAGATCCATGGGATGCACGCTCACTGGAATGGTCGACGCCAAGTCCGGTTCCTGTTTACAACTTTGCGGTAACGCCGAAAGTCAAAGGCCGTGACGCCTTCTGGTTCTCCAAGAAAAACAACGAGCCGCTTTCGGACGAGAAAATCACGAAGATTCACATGCCAAGCAACACCGGAAAACCGTTTATACTGGGCATCGCCTTCTTCTTCCTGGGCTTCTTCCTGGTATTCAGCTGGTGGATTCCATCCATCGTTGCCGGTATCGCGGTATTGATTATTATGGCTACCATGTCCTTCGACCGTGATCACGGGTATTACATTCCGGTTGAAGAGATTGTTCAAACCGAACAGAAACTGCGGGGTGATACGGTATGAAAATAGATGCCACTCAGCCGCTGGAATATGGAACAGAGGAAAACCGCAATCGTATATTCGGCTTCTGGCTGTTCCTCGGAGCTGAAATTGCGCTCTTTGCTACCTTGTTTACCGTCTACTTCGTTCTCGTGAACCGCTTTGCCAGCGGTCCGAGCGGAGCGGAAATCTTTGAAATTACGCCGGTCCTGCTCGAGACGTTCCTGCTCTTAACGAGCAGCTTCACCATCGGTTTGGCTGTTCATGCGATGCGTCTGGGCCTGAAAAAGCAGATGATGATCTTCATGGTCATCACCCTGCTGCTGGGTGCGGGATTCCTCGGGATCGAGATCTTTGAATTCTTCACCTATGTTCATGAAGGAGTAACGCTCTCAACCAGCGCCTTCTCCTCCAGCTTGTTCACATTGCTTGGCACGCACGGAGCTCACGTAACCTTCGGTTTCCTGTGGGGAACCGCCATTCTGATTCAACTTAAAAAGCATGGACTGGATCATTCCACAGCCAACAAGTCCTTTATCTTCTCGCTCTACTGGCACTTCCTGGACGTTGTGTGGATCTTCATTTTCAGCTTCGTGTATCTGAAAGGACTGATGTGACATGTTAAAACAGCTGTTTCCAATTAAGCATGTAGCGGGTTATATATCGTCCCTCGTCCTTTCAGCTGTCGCGCTCGTCGTTCTGCTGGATATGCCGGCAGCTTCGAAAGTGGCCGTTCTGCTGGTCACCGCGATTCTGCAGGCAGCCGTTCAGCTTATGCTGTTCATGCACGTCGGGGAAAGCGAAGACAAAAAGTCCGTCTATATCAACATCGCGTTCGCCCTGTTCGTAGGGCTGGTTACCATCTTCGGAACGCTGTTCATCTTCATATGGGGCTGGTACGCTTAAGCCTCGCGAAAATCTGGGGTGAACGTGTACCGACGATCATCGTTCGCTATCACGAACATATCACCAATATCAAAGAGGGCGTCCCAAAAGATCCTGGATCTCGAGGGATGCCCTCTTTTTTCTATTGAAGGTGCTGCATGCGGATCATTCCCCCATCGTACTTCAAACATGCAAAAGAACCGTTTCTTGGAACTAGGGATGTGCGGCCCGCCAATTACGAGGAACGGTTTCTTTTTGCATTCCATATGCAGCTTCTTCTGGCAATGCCATTTGCGGCTCCATTAATCATGTCCTGCAGGCGCATCCAGAATTTCATCAATCTCACTCTGGAGCTTGGTGGTCAGGGTCTGTTCATCTCCGATGATCCAGGCATGATTATAGGGAGTTTCCACTTTGGAGGCGTCACTCTGTTGCCTGATCGAATCAACATACTTCGCAATCGAGCGTGGCACTCCGTCGCGCTCCGTAAACAATAGAGGGGCGTGTTTACCCATATGGGACAATGGAGCGGCCGCAATGGATAATGCCGGCGAGTCCGGCCTCGAGAAGGAGAAACTGTATCCCGGCGATTGTACTCCCCAGCCAAAACCCGTCTCGGGATCATGATACTGGGCAAAATGAATGGCGTTCTCATACGGATCGTCCCCGGCTATGCGCGTTACCTTCCCATATCGCCGCAGCTCGTCTTCAACGGCCTGGGACACCACCTTTTCAGGTCCGATGACGTAGATATTCGCCTTCCCGTTACGCTCCCTTAGGGCCTGCGCCGTCTCTTCGGGCACGTCCTTCTCGCTGACATACAGCATCGTTTCCGGCATATGGGCAATCCAGCTTACCGCGGGCAGCGTATAGTCGGGCCGTTCCATCGATCCGACAATAACCGAGGTCGGTACTGAACCGTTTACCCTGGAAGCATAGGCATCAATTGCTGCTGCCGCTTCCGCGGCTTCCCCGGCAGGAATGTGATCGGCCTTGTATTCAAGTCCGTTCAGCTCTTTCATCACCTGATCCGAGATCGGACCGACGGTAATGATCTCAATCCCCTTGTTGTGCTCCGCCCCCCTCGGCTTCAGCCGTCTCAGCTCTTCCAAGGTTTCCTTCGGGATCCCCCCTTCTTCAACGAAGAGTAAAGGCCCCTCGCTAAACTGGGTCAGATCGACGCTGACAGCCGCGATCGACCAGTGAGCGGAATCCACGAGGATCACGGTCTGCGGGCGGCTGTGCACGTTCGTGGACTGCCACAGCGTCTTGGAAGTCAGTACGGCCGCACTTACTGGATCGGATGTATTCAACCGAATCGTGTTTTTTGTGGCGGACCATGGTACGGGAACATCCTTCAGCAGTTCTTTGCTGTGAACCGCCGAGGGAATGGAGGGCTCGGAATGGCTCTGCGTTTGACTCCAAGCGAGGATACCTGCCGTCAGCAGGGCTAGGGCCCAGCCGGCGATCATTTTTTTCACCGAATATTCCTCCTGTCTTCACAATACAGCGCATCGTGCGAGATCATTCTTCCTGCTGATCCGTCTACAGATCTTCCATTAATTTCTCCTCATCCATATCCGGCGGCAAGCCTGGACGCTCTTGGGTACGGTTTCGGATCCATTGTTCCTTCAGCATCTTCACAAATACGTCATCCCGGGACAACCAGACCCCGTACTGGCGCTTCATATGCCGCTCTGCTTCCTCGAACGACCTGAACCGGAATGGGAGAGGTTCTCCGTTCCACTCGATCACCCATTCCCCGGCATAAGCGTAAACAAACAGCAAATCCTCGCCCCAGCTTTCGTACAGCACGCCGGACTCGCTTCCTTTGATATTGAAATGATTGCGCGAAGCATCGAACCGGATCGGTTCCAGCTCAAACGAGTCCGCCGCAAACAATTGATACACATCCTCTGTAATGGTGCACCCCGCAGCCTTGGCATGGCCGCCACCGCCATACCGCATCGCCACTTCGGACACGTCCACATGATCATGAATGGTTCGAAGGCTCATTTTTCTTCCGCCCATATTCAGTATCGCGATGTAGTCAAGATGGGGATAGCTCGTTCCCAGCTCGCTGGCAAGCTCGGAATGATAGGATTCGGCGTAAACGATGCCGACGCAATGCTCCTCGACGAAGGTTTGAATGAGTTCCCGCTGCTTGCGGCGAATGTAACGCTCGATTTTATTCTCTTCCATGTCCAGGATTTTCTGTTCAAATTCATCAAAGAAGAAGCCCTCGTGCGATTCCCGGAGGCGCTCAGACATCTTGCTCTCGAATTCGTCCAGGGACAACATGTAGAACAAGTCATTCAAGCGCTTAGCCTCGATCTTGCCGCTCTCTTCCCATTCCCATGTATCATAGAGACGCACCAGCTCAACGAATTCGTCCAGCGCTTCGGTTCTGCCGAGATGTCCATGCTCGATTAAATATTCATAGAACAGCGAGGTTGCCGATGCCAAGCGGCCGTCCCGATGCGTTACATCCACTTGTCCCCAGCTGTGTTCATTGAGGTGGAGGGCTGTTTTATGGTGATCGATAAGCTGCACCTGTCCCCCTTCTTCGACAAACACGTTCAATTCCTTCTCGATGTCAGGAGATACCGACAAATCCGTAATGAACAGCATATCGTATGGGTTCTCCTGTACGGAGGTCCGGTTCAAATACCTTTCGACTTGTTGATTCAATCCGTGAATGGAGTTGTAACGGACATCGATTCCTTCACCGAAGGCGCATTTGGCGATGATGCCGCAGCCGACGCCATCCAAATCGTTATGGCTGTACAGATGATACATGGTTGACTTCCTCCCAGCAGAAGGTGGAATGATTAGTTGTTCTTGCCTTTCATCCCTTTACGGTTCCCTAAATTCCGTCGTTTTAACCCCTGTCAGCCCCTTAGAATCGACAAGGTAACTAAAAAAGAAGAAGCGGCTGCAGCAGCCGCTTCTTCTGGAATATAGAGAATGATTATGCCTGTTGAACCGGTCTCGGCCCTTTGGATGCCATGACCTCGTACATGCCGTGGCTGGAGCTGATGACATGCTCAGGCTGCGGCTTTCCGCGGTTGTCGCGGTGTCCTTGGATGTGCGCGGGACTGGTTTCCCAGCGTTTCCACGCTTCTTTCGACTCCCAGCGGATCATCACGATAACTTCTTCCGTTTCGTCGGTACGTTTCGCATTCTTCACAAGAACGTTCAGATCGATAAAACCTTCAATTTCTTCAATGGGTCCTGGCTTGCTGAAACGTTCCACGACCAGGTTGGAAGTGCCTGCTTTAACAATAATCGTTTTAGTCTCGATCAACATATCCATAAACACTCCCTTAGCGAAAATCTGCCTAATTAAACGAACTATATACCATTCTAAATGATAACGATTATCATTGTCAAACCGTTAAGGCGTTCAACTTTTGCAAAAAAAAAGACCAGCATGAACCTGCTGATCAGATTGGGATCAATTCATCGATGCGCGCTGCACGGAATTGCACGCCGTGCAATCTTCCTGCAAATAAAAAAGCGAAGTAAAGCCGGCCTTCTTCAGCTTGCGCGCAGCCAGGATTCCATCCGAGCGCTTGGGCGTTACGATAACTACGGAATCATCGGGCTTGAGCTCCTTCTCCCACACAAACGGCAACCTTCCAAGCGAGATGTTGATGGTCTCTTTCCTCGGACATTCCATAAATTCGGACACATCGCGTACATCAAGCACTTTCAGATTCGGGCATTCCTTCTGTGCCAGACGAAGATCACTGCACTTCATGAAGCGCAAACCTGTTATAGGTACATACCTCCGGTAGTAGAGACCGGATATAAAGATTATCAGTGCGGCAGATGCAATCAGCACGAAGCATTCCCCCATCAATATCATGTGTTTCAGCATGATCCATGGCGGTAAGATCACGGGCTTAACAAATCGCCAATCCTACCCCTACGGGTATATAGTATGTGCTCCGCACCTAATTGTCAATACATCATGACAGCGCGTTTTCTTCAATTTCAAACCCAAGGTCTTCAACCAATCCCCAGTCGGCCGTATGAGCCTGGCCTTCTGTCGTTAAATAATCGCCGATGAATATGGAGTTCGCCGCGTACAGGCCAAGGGGTTGAAGGGATCGCAGGTTCACTTCCCGTCCCCCTGCAATCCGTATCTCCTTCGTCGGGTTAACAAACCGCATCATGGCAAGAATCTTCAAACACATCATCGGTGTCAATTCCCTGCGTCCTTCCAGAGGGGTTCCCTCGATCGCATTCAGAAAATTGCATGGAATCGAATCCGCTCCAAGCGATTTCAGAGCAAACGCAATCTCCACCCGTTCTTCTAAACTCTCCCCCATTCCGAAAATCGCTCCGGAGCAAGGGGACATTCCGGAAGAGCTTGCCTGCTTCACCGTGTCCAGCCGGTCATCGTATGTATGCGTAGTCGTAATATGCCCGTAATTATCTTTGGAAGTATTCAGATTATGGTTGTATCGATGGACCCCGGCATCGGCGAGCTTGCGCGCATGTTCCTCATTCAAGAAGCCCAGGCAACAGCACACCTTCAGATCGGTCGTCCGGGTAATCTCCTTCACCGCTTCGGCTACATGATCAATCTCCCGATTGGAAGGTCGGCGTCCGGATGCCACGATGCAATAAGTTCCCGCTTTACGGCGAATCGACTCGCGCGCGCCTTCCAGAATTTTGTCCTTGGTCAGCCATGCGTATTTTTCGATGGGCGCTTCCGACACGATGGACTGGGAGCAATATCCGCAATCCTCAGGACAGAGGCCGGATTTCGCGTTCACGATCATGTTCAGCTTGACCTTGTTTCCATAATACTCGCGACGGATGTGATAGGCGGCCTGCATAATGTTCAGAAGCTCCCCGTCCTCGCTGTTCAGAACCGCCAAGGCTTCGGCCCGGGTCACTTCATGTCCTTTCACGACCCGATCCGCCAGCGTCAACCAATCGTAATGGGTTTGTGTTGTCATATTCAAAATCTCCCTCTCCATTCTGATTGTAAACCATTTTTAATAATAAATAGGTTAACAATAAGGATAATAATAGCACAGGCCACGAAAGTGAGGCAATCCTCCACTGAAGCCTCCGCAAAAAATAGGGACTGTTTCATCAAAGCCAGTTTCCGGCTTAATGAAACAATCCCTTTCCTATTTTAACGAATTGTTGGCTTTACGGTGCCCGCTTGGGCAGCATTTTCACGTACTCATCGGACATTTTCATCAGCTGCAATATATAGTCGTAATCGCTGCGGTATTTTTCGAAATCCGTTACGGGCTCAAGCGTCTTCAAGGATACTGCGGTACCGTCCTCAAACCCGTCTCCCGGCACGAACAGAATGTCGTTGTTAAAGAATGATCCCGTCGGCAAATAATACCTCATTCCTATAACGTTGCGGTCCACGTTCAGCAGGTCATGCCCAAACGCGTTAAACCCCTCCTCATCGAGCGAGACGCCCAGAAGGTTTGCGACGGTAGGCAGAATATCCACCTGTCCCCCTACCTGCTCTACGACCTTCCCTTCCTTCATGCCGGGAACATGAATGATGAGCGGAATGTTAAATCGACTGACGCGCTCATGGTAAGGAATGCCCAGCGTTGACGAGATCATCTCCGCGTCCGCTTCTGCCGGATTGATGCCGAAGTGATCTCCATATACGACCAGGACGGTTTCATCCCACAGCCCGTTCTCCTTCAGACGGTCTACCAGCGTGCCCAGCGCATAATCGGAATAGTTCACCGACTTCAGATAGTTTCCCAAATGGGTCCCTTCCAGCTCGGCAGGCAAGGTGATCTTCGCGAATTCATCCTTTACATGGTATGGAGAATGATTGGAGACCGTGATGTAATGGGCATAGGTAGGTTTATTCTGCTGTTGGTTCTCCAGCAGCTTGTCTACGCCGACTCGGAACAGCTCTTCATCGGAAGGACCGAATTCATTGAAGTTATCATTCGTAAAATACGGCTTGTCGTAATAATGCTGAAAATCAAGCGCCGGGTACATCTTGCTGCGATCCCAGAACTTCACGTCATTCACGTGGAATGTGCCGGTTGCATAGCCATGCTTGTTCAAGAGACGCGGAAGGCCCGGCAGCTCTTTATTTCCGAAACCGGTGGACATGGCAACCGTTCCTGTCGGATAGATCGAGGTATTCACCGCAAATTCGGCATCCGATGTATTGCCTTGGCCGATCTGTTGGAAGACGCGGGGGAAATACAGGCCGCCATCCGCAAGCTCGTTCATCACCGGTGTCAGTTCCTGGCCGTTCAGGGATTGACCCACCGGAAAGTTCTGCAAGGACTCCATCTGGACGATGATCAGATTTTTGCCTTTGGCAGCGCCGAAATAGTCCGGCTTATCCTTTGCTTCCTTGACGTAAGGATACGTCGCCAGCAGCTGCTGGGACCGCAGGATGGTGTCCTGCAGACTTCCCTCGGCCAGCGCACGTTTCTCCTGCGAGTTACGTACGACAGCAGACACCTGGTAGTTCATGAACCCCATTTGCTCCGCCCGCACGATTTCATTCTCGATTCCCCATTCTTTGCGAATGATCAGTCCGGACAGAACAACCGCTACGATAAGAACAACGGTCATGGAAGTACGCCACATCAGACCAGGCCTGCGTGAGTAGGTTACGGAATATCCGGAACGAGCTCCACCGAAATGCAAGCCCCTTTGTGAGCGTGAACGTATTTTCCGGACCGCCCATATGACCAGCAGGAGCATCAGGTCCAGGAAGAATAGAAAATGCTCCGGCTCTAGCAAAGCCGTAATGCTGGCCCGTACCTGATTTACTTGACTGATACCCGCAAGCGCGGTATACGTCGGTATGGACCCAAAATGAACGTTATAAACAGCCGATGCAAACATGATGAAAGATAAGACGACATTTAGGATCACATAGACCGTCTTTTTCCCTCTGACCGGCAGCAGCAGTTCCAAAAAGCTAATCAGGGCGAGGAGCGACAGTGCATCGGTAAGCACCTTCCCCCATGCAATCCCATTAAACAGAAACACTCTTAGAAGGATCAGCTTGACTAAGAGCGTCAAAAAAACGAGTACACATAATTTCAACCTTTGTTCAAGGTAGCGTTCCATTTCCCATTCCCTCTTTTGTAAAAGTAATGTTAATTTGCAGCTTCCATTATAACAGGAATGTAAACACCGATCTAATCCGCCCATTCCTTCGCTCCCCCGTCAAGTGTCCAATGCATGATCCATCCGTACCACGTAGGATAATGCATCCCAATCAAAGGCTGGAGGGTTTATGCATGAAGATGGTTGTAACCGGCGGAGCGGGCTTCATCGGCTCCCACCTGGTGAACGGACTCGTTAATCAAGGCTATGAAGTCCATGTAATTGATAACCTGACAACCGGAGAACCAGGTCGCCTTCACAGTGAGGCGATTTTACATGTAGCTGACGTAAACAGTCAGCAGACAACGGCATACATCTCGGTGCTGAAGCCAGATGTCGTATTTCATTTAGCAGCACAGGCCGATGTGCAGCGATCGATCCAGGAACCTCGGCTTGATGCGGATGCCAATGTCATGGGTACCCTAAACATACTGGACGCTTGCCGTAAGGCTGGCGTTCGTAAGATCGTGTTTGCTTCGACAGCCGGTGTGTATGGAGACCTCGAGAGATCTCAGCTAACGGAAGACGATCCGGTTAACCCGGTCTCCTTCTATGCGCTATCGAAAGTAGCAGGCGAACAATATATCCGTCTTTATCATCGCTTCTTCGGCCTGCAATACACCATTCTTCGTTATGGAAACGTCTACGGGCCGGGTCAGACCGCAAAGGGAGAAGGCGGCGTCGTGGCGGTCTTCGGCGAACGCCTGTATCAAGGCGCGCCGCTCCCAATATACGGCGATGGTCTGCAAACCCGGGATTTCATTTATGTCAAAGATGTGGTTGACGCCAACCTTGCCTCCATCCTTCATGGTGATCAGAGTGTGCTTCATGTTAGCACCGGCACCGACCATTCCGTCAATACGATCGTCGATCTCATCAGCCGGCTGCACCCAGACCGCATCGATGTCGATTATCTACCTGCGAAGATCGGCGATATTCGGCACAGCTGCCTGAATAATGAAAGGACCCGGGAGCGGCTGCGGTGGAGTCCGTTGTTCAGCCTGGAAGAAGGCATGGAAGAAACCTACCGTCACTGGCTTGGCACATCCTAGTTTCCCTTTCCCATAGGGACCAGTAGCAAATGAACATAAAACGGCCGTACTCCTCGTCATTCCAAGGAATACGGCCGTTTTTTAAGCGTTCCGGTTAGGCTATGAACAACATCTCATGCATAACGCTTCGTTTGGTCAGATCAGCAAGCGGAGCCCCACCAACGTCAGGATCCCCACAATGACGGTGGCAAACAGGCTTTTCGTAAGAAATGCGGTCAGAAAAGCAGGGACAGCCGCTATCAGTTCCAGTGTATGGCCCCCCGGATCCACGCGTCCGTCACTGACGAGCAGCTCCTGCGCTAATAGCGCCGCCATGACCGCGATCGGTACATGATCCAGCCAACGGATCATCAATTCCGGAATGCGGAGCTTGCTCAGAATCATGAGCGGCAGAACCCTTGGAATCAGGGTGACGACAGCACATCCGATAATCAGTATGGCGATATGCCATCTTATTTCCATCGTTCGATCACCATCCCTGCCGTAGCCGCGACCATAATCGCAACGATGACCGCTGCGCTTCCCGGCATGATCGTACTGACCGCGATCACCGAAACGGCGGCAACCATAATCACCATGAAGTCCAGTTTATACTTCTTTCGGCTGATCCATTGCAGGGCCAGCAATCCAATAAACATGCCAGGCAATGCAAAATCAAGGCCAAACTTCTCCGGCTCCGGTATCCATGCTCCGACAAGACCTCCCGCAACGTTCGCTGCACACCAGAACAGATACGCTGTGATATTCAGTCCGACCATCCACCGATAACCCAGCCTCTTCTGCTCGGCCGCCTTGGCTGCAGCCACACCAAACGTTTCGTCGGTTAGCAGGGAACCGATGAAGAAGCTTTTTCCCGAGGACAGCCCTTTAAAATACGGTGCAATCGCTGCGCTTAACAGCAGATGCCTGGCATTTACGAAAAATATCGTGACAATAATGGATAAGACCGGGCTTGCGGCGGCTACCATCCCCGCGGCTATGAATTGTCCGGAGCCCGCATAGAGCAGCAGCGAAAGGAGCGCGATCTCGAGCAGGCTGAAACCTGCGGTACGCTCGACGACGCCTGCCGCAAAACCGATGCTCAGGTAGCCCAACAGAGTTGGAATGCAATCCTTAAATCCTTGAAGATAGGAATTGGCCTGGTTTCCCTCGATATCGGCGGGAAGCCGTTCTGACTTGGTGCTCATCTGTGTTCGATTCCTCTCTCTCCCTCTACAATTCTATTTTTCATTACTATGAATACTTCTTGCTGGCTTGTCAACGCCAGGGATCGTTTTTTTCCATACAAATAAAAAAGCGTTCCGGTCGTGCTGCTCATCTACCGAAACGCTCCTCGTTTTAGTTGGATCGCCGTGACCTAAGGCTTCAGGATGACTTTGATACAGCCATCCTTCCTCTCATTGAAAATATCATAGCCAAGGGCAGCCTTCTCCATCGGAAACCGGTGGGTAATGATATCCGAAGGATCCACCGTCCCCTCTTTCAACATTTGATACAGGCTGGGCATGTAATGAATGACCGGGGCAAGACCCATTTTTAACGTAATATTGCGTTCAAACAGCTCTCCTAGCGGAAATGCATTGTAGATAAGCCCATATACGCCCGTGAGCTGGATGGTCCCGTATTTGCGCACCATTCTCACAGCCATGCGAAAAGCTCCCAAGGAACCCCCCTGAAGCTTCAACATGCTGCCCAGCATCTCGATGCCGGTCCGTTTGGCATCCAGGCCCACGCAATCGATGACCACGTCGGCGCCGCCCTTGGTTATCTCATGGATATAGTTCTCGATCTCGGGTATCTTCTCGAAGTTGTAGGTTTCCACATGATTGGTGCGGCTGGCATGCGCCAGCCTGTAGTCCACATGGTCGATGGCGATGACCCGCTTCGCTCCTTTCAGCCATGCAAACTTCTGCGTTAACAATCCTATCGGGCCGCATCCGAGGACAATGACGACATCGCCGGGCTTAACTCCTCCGTTCTCCACGCTCCACATGGCGGTTGGCAGCGCATCGGACAGCATGAGCAGCTTCTCATCCTCCATTTCGGCATCCTCCGGGATGACAAAGGGCATGAAATTACCGTAAGGTACCCGCAGCAGTTCCGCCTGCGCGCCTTGAAAGCCGCCGTACGCGTCGCTGTATCCAAAAAAACCGCCGGTATTCTTTGCTTCGTTCGCATAATCGCATTGGCTTTCCATTTGATTCTGGCAGAAGATGCATTTGCCGCAAGACACGATAAAAGGAATGATCACCCGATCCCCCACTTTGACCTTGCTTACTTCCGGCCCTGCATCCACGACGACCCCCATCGGCTCATGGCCGATAATGTAATCATCGTTAAGATGCTTCAGCTCGCCGTTATATAAATGCAAGTCAGATCCGCAGATGGCCGTGGTGGTGACTCGAATCAAGATATCGTCGCTGTGCCGAAGAACGGCGTCTTTCATTTCCTTCACTTTGATCCGATGTCTGCCTTGATAAGTGACTGCTTTCACGCGCGCCCCCGTTCTAAGCCTTTATTCCATAATTGTAATATTTTGGCTTTTTAATGTTCAGTGTGCGCTAATTTTGCGGGAACTAGTCTATCCAGGCAAAATAATGCGGGATCAGCCCAGCGCTTCAGGCTGGACGTCCACCTGCTGCTTTTTGGTTCTGCCGACCTTCAAGAACAATACCAGCCCTAACAGCACCAGCGCTCCGCCTGCGGCTTGCAGCGAATTCATCGACTCATTCAGCAGGAGAAAAGCCAGCAGACTCGCTCCAACCGGCTCTCCGAGAACGCTCATCGACACGGTGGAGGCAGTCGCATACTTCATCAGCCAATTGAATAACAGATGACCGAATACCGTGGGCACGACGGCCAACAAGGCGAATATCCCCCACTCGCGAGCGGAATACCCGGTCAGCGGAATCTGCATGCCCACGTTATATACCGCCAATACGGCAGCAGCTACCGCAAAAACCAGCCAGCTGTACAGGAATGACGGCAGCCTTCTGAGCAGCAGTTGTCCGAGCAGCATATGGACGGCCACCGCGGCCGTCCCCAGCAAAGACATGATATCGCCGGTCAGATGTCCCTTGCTACCGCTGAAACCGCTGCTGCCAATGAGTAGGAACACGCCGAGAAAGGCGATGGCCATACCTCCTATGGCCGCCAGCGACGTTTTCTCCTTAAACCAGATGTAGGCGCCGATCATGACGAATACCGGCTGCAGGGCCAGGATGATCGTAGAACTGGCTACGCTCGTCCACTTCAGGGAGCCCATCCATAACAAAAAGTGCAGGGCCAGCATCGCACCGGACAGAATCAGCAGAAGCACTTCGGAGCGCTTCAGCGATCGGATAACGGGCATGTACTTTCCCGCGAACGGCAGCATGATCAGAAACGTGATCACCAATCGGTACATGGCCTGAATGGAAACGGGACTGCCGGACCATTTTACGAAAATCGATGAAAAGGATATGGCTATAATCCCTATAAATAACGGGATAAAAACGGGAATCGGTGCTCGGTTCGAATTCATGATGGTTAAATGATTCACCTTTCGTGTTATATTAGAGATTGATTTCAAAATTAAACTTTCGGTAAAGGATAATCGGCATGAAAAAGAAAGACCTACGCAATCAAATGACGCCTCCTAAATTTCTGGCGATCGGTTTCGCATCGATCACACTGATCGGAACTTTTCTGCTTAAGCTCCCTATCGCTACCGCCGACGGGACTTCGACTCCGCTGGTAGATGCTCTCTTTACGGCCGTGTCTGCCATTAGCGTGACGGGATTAACCGTCGTGGATACGGGCACCCACTGGTCGATGTTTGGACAAATTGTCATGCTTATGCTGGTTCAGCTTGGCGGCTTGGGGTTTATGACCTCGGCTACCTGGATTGCATTGATGTTCAACCGCAGAATCTCGCTCCGGGAGCGCATGATCCTTCAGGAAGCGATGGGACAATACCAAATACAAGGCATCGTGGATCTCATCCGAAGAGTGCTGGTCTACACGCTGATCATAGAAGGCGCGGGCGCCTTGCTGCTGACGCTCAGGTTCTCTGCCATCATGCCTCTTTCCGATGCGGCATACTTCGGCATATTCCAGAGCATCTCCATCTTCAACAATGCAGGCTTTGATCTCTTTGGCCAAATTCACGGCCCCTTCTCAGGGTTTGCCACCTATGTAGCGGATCCTTTTGTCAATATCATTGTGATGTTCCTGATTTTCCTTGGAGGCATCGGCTTCATCGTTATCTTTGATCTCATCGAGTATCCGAAATGCAAAAAGCTTTCGCTTCATTCCAAGGTTGTCTTGACGGTGACGTCCCTGTTAATCGTGATCGGGGCCGTCATGATCTTTATCCTGGAGCACAGCAATCCCAAAACCTTGGGGCCTCTTTCGTATCCGGTAAAGATCATGGCTTCCATATTCCAATCGATCACTCCCCGTTCAGGAGGCGTCAGCACCCTGGACATTGCGAGTCTGGAGCAATCGTCCCAGTTCTTCATGATTCTCCTGATGTTCATCGGGGCAGCCCCCGGATCGACCGGAGGCGGCATCAAGGTGACTACCTTTGCCGTGCTGATCGGTGCCGTCGTCACGATGATTCAGGGAAAACGCGATGTGGTGCTCTATCGCAACCGCATCTCCCAATCCCTGGTTTACCGCTCCATCACGCTGACGATTCTATCGCTGCTGCTATTGGTAGGCGCCTCGATGTTCCTGTCCGTTACGGAATCAGGCGAATTCTTAAGGATTTTGTTCGAAGCCGTATCCGCCTTCGGCACGGCCGGGTTATCCATGGGTCTTACCACCGAGCTCTCCGGGGTTGGCAAGATTACCATTGCCATGCTCATGTTCCTCGGACGGCTGGGACCGCTAACGCTTGCGTACGCGCTTAGCCGCAAGAATAACAAGGAGCTGTACCGGCATCCCGAGGGACGAATCACAATAGGATAAGCTATCCGGCCCGCTCATTGCCGCATGTAAACAAACCGTACGCCTCGATCTAAGAGAGGTGTACGGTTTGTTTCTTAAATACGTTCTTTAGTCCGCCTCTGATTCCCCGAATTCGCTGGCATCAATGGCTGCATCCAGCAAATCGTCAAACAGCTCGTCATCGTTTTCGATCCGTTCGTCTATCTGGAGAAACTGCTCCTCGATTCCCGGCTCGCCGGCAAAGTTCAGACTGTAATCCCAATCCCGGCCGTTCTTGCTCAGGAAGGTGATCTCGTAGGATGAGGCATGTCCATCTATAGAAAATACGGTATATCCCACGAATTGATCGGCATCATCCCGCTTCATATCCGCACGCTCGATTCGGACTTGTGACACGTTTTCACGCTCCTTCGTTACGTTGTAAAGCACTCACAAGACTCAGTATATCACTTTTCTTGATCGCTGATTATGGTTTTTCTTATACAGCTCGATCTAGTATAATATGGGGTGTTACATTATTAATTGCATTGGAGGGTTCCAAATGTCCGATTTCAATACATACCTGGACAAATATGCCGAGTTGGCCGTAAAGGTTGGAGTCAACATACAGGAAGGGCAAACGCTGGTGGTCCATGCTCCTGTCGATTCCGCCGAGTTTACCCGCTTGATCGCTAAGAAGGCATACGAAGCGGGGGCCCGCCTCGTTAAGATCCTGTGGACCGACGAAACGATAACAAGGCTTCAATTCGAAAAAGCAGCGGATGACGTGTTTACCGAAGCGCCAAAATGGTATGCCGGAGAAATGACGGAGCTGGTCGAGAACGGGGCAGCCGTTCTGCACGTGCTGGCCGAGAACCCCGATCTGCTCAGCGGCATCGATTCCGAGCGCATCGGAAACTTCTACAAGGCGCGCGGCGAAGCATTGAAGCAATACCGTGCCTATCAGCAGTCCGATAAGTTTAGCTGGTGCCTGGTCGCAGTTCCTTCGGCTGCGTGGGCCGCGAAGGTATTCCCGGATGTTCCGGAATCCGAGCAGGTCGGCAAATTGTGGGATGCGATTTTCCACACCGTACGTGTGGACCAGGAGAACCCGGTAGAGGCCTGGAACCAACATCTCGAAGTGCTTGAAGCCAAATCCTCCGTGCTGAACGCCAAGAAATATAAGAAGCTCCACTATGTTGCGCCGGGAACCGATCTTACCATCGAACTGCCGGAAGGGCACATTTGGGCACAAGGCGACAGCATCAACGAACGAGGACACTCCTTCGTGGCTAACATGCCGACTGAGGAAGTCTTTACCGCTCCTCTCAAAACAGGCGTCAATGGCACCGTACATAGTACGAAGCCATTAAGTTATGCCGGTAACATCATAAACAACTTCTCCCTTACTTTTGCAGAAGGCAAGGTGGTCAGCTTCACGGCGGAGCAAGGGTATGAGACTTTGGAGCGTCTCCTGAACATGGATGAAGGTGCACGTTACCTTGGTGAAGTGGCGCTTGTGCCGCATCAATCCCCGATCTCGGAGTCGAACATCCTGTATTACAACACGTTGTTTGACGAGAATGCCTCCAACCACCTGGCGCTCGGCAGCGCTTATGCTTTCTGTCTCGAGGGCGGCAAGGACATGAATCAGGAGCAGCTGATTCAGAGCGGCCTCAATACGAGCGTAACCCATGTCGACTTCATGATCGGCTCCGGCGACATGGATATTTACGGCGTTACGGCAGATGGCAAGGAAGAACCCGTATTCCTGAAAGGAAACTGGGCATTTTAAGAATAAGATGCAGCATAAAGCAGCTATTTCTCGCGAAGTAGCTGCTTTCTTTTAACTTTTTCGGACTTTAATTGACCCGAGGTTGATTTACAAACTTAAAAATTGTGCGATAATCTAAACAACGCTTGAAGTTGCTATGAGGCAGCATATAAGAAATGGAGGGTCTGTCATGTCCAGCTTTGAACAAAAATTGGAACGCTATGCGGAGCTAGCAGTTAAGGTCGGCGCCAACGTGCAGCCGGGACAAACGCTGGTGGTTAACGCCATGATTGATGCGGCGCCGCTGGTGCGTCTGATCGTGAAGAAAGCCTACGAAACGGGTGCCAAGCAAGTGAAAGTGAATTACAGTGACGAGATCGTGAATCGGATTCGGTACGATCTGGCGCCCGACGAAGTTTTTTTGGAACCGCCGACTTATTACGCAGAGGAAGTAACCGAACTTGCCGAACAAGGAGCCGCTTTCTTGACGATCCTCTCCTCGAACCCCGACCTGTTAAAAGGAGTCGATCCCGAGCGTATATCCAATTATCAACGTACATATGGCGCAGCCATGTCGAAATACCGGCAATACCAGCAGGCCGACAAAATGAGCTGGACCGGCATAGCGTACGCTTCCCCCGATTGGGCCGCCAAGGTGTTTCCTGACGTTCCTGCAGGCCAGCAGGTGGACAAAATGTGGGACGCGATTTTCCACGCGGTTCGCGCGGACCTGGAAGATCCTATTGGGGCGTGGGAAGAGCATATCCATACCCTTCAACGCAAATCGGATGAACTCAATGCCAAGAAATATCACAAGCTCCGGTTCACTTCACCTGGAACGGATCTGACAATCGAGCTGCCGGAGGGTCATATATGGGCCCAGGCGGGCAGCCACAACGAAAAAGGCGAGCGCTTCGTTGCCAACATCCCGACGGAGGAAGTATTCACCGCTCCTCTCAAAACCGGCGTCAACGGCACCGTACGCAGCACGAAGCCTTTGAGTTACGGCGGCAACATCATCGACAATTTCTCGATTGCGTTCGAGAACGGGCGTATCGTCGAATTTTCCGCCGAACAAGGCCAGGACACTTTAACCCGACTGATCTCCATGGACGAAGGGTCGCATTATCTGGGCGAGGTGGCTCTTGTCCCCCACCGCTCCCCGATCTCGGAAAGCGGCATCCTGTATTACAACACGCTGTTTGATGAAAATGCCTCCTGTCACCTGGCCATCGGGAGCGCATATGCCTTCAACCTTGAAGGCGGCAAGACCATGACGTCCGAACAGCTCCAGGCAAGCGGCCTGAACACCAGCATTACCCACGTCGACTTCATGATGGGCTCCAAGGACCTTCAGATTACGGGAATCACGCATGATGGCAAGGAAGAGCCAGTCTTCATCGATGGTAACTGGGCATAATCGCCGTTTTTCCCGTTACCTTGACTAGCAACCCAACATTCGATTAAGAACGATCGACAGGGCAGCCTGATTCTCAGAGGCTGTCCTGTTTTTATCTGGTCCATCCCCGCCCTTTCTCTTGCCGGGTCAATCCCAGATTCGATTAATACCCATTGATGGCCGAGCATATGATGAAGAGATGGGCGCAGCTCATTGACTTGCCGATAATAGAGGCGAAAAAGCGGGCCCCATACCATGAATTCCATAGGATAAGCCGGGATGCCTACGGTCTCCAGAGTCGGCTGTTACTAGAATTTGTAGGGCTTTTTTACCCGATATGTTGTAAAATGATGAGAGAAATAGGATGGTTACACCAGAGAGGGGATTATCGCGTGTCCAACCGATTACAGCTCCTCCTTGCAGCAGATTTCGCTGATCTGAGCGAACCTATTCAGGAAGAAATCTATTATGAATTTTATGACCTCGTTTATGGGCAAATACTGTATGTCGTACGGGATCATGCTGCTGTTGAGGATATCATTCAGGAGTCCTTTATCAAAGTGATCACAAGCAAGCCGAAGTTCGAAACGGAAAGCAAGATGCGGGGCTGGCTCCGTGTCGTCGCCAAAAACTCAACCATGAATTATTTAAGAAAAAATAAAAAATACCGTAACCAAGTGGATGTCGATAGTGTTTTTATTAATGAAGAGGACGTGGTAGTTTCTTCCACGAACGTCGAACACCAGGTGGAATCGAATTTGCTGGAGGAATCGATCGGGCAGTACCTCGACCAATTGAAGCCTGAATACAAGCTATTGATTGAGTATCGTTGGAAGCACAGCCTGACCTACAGGGAAATCGCGGAGCTGCTGAATACTCGCGAAGAGATCGTGAAGCAGCGTTTGTTCCGGGCCAGGGAATCCGTTAAGAAAATGCTGTATAGAGAGTGGGGTGAATTGGATGAGCAACGAAAAATACGATGATTGGTTTGACGAGGCCTTTGATGAAGCCTTTGATCGTGCAGCTTCACGTTCCTCACTCCCTACGGACAACGAATCCAAGCGACAATCCTGGCAGCAAGTCAAGCTGCAGGTCGAGAAACTTAACAATCGGAAACAGCGAAGCCGCAGATTTCAGTTGGCCGGTATTATTGCAGCTTCCATGGCATTCGGGGCATTCGTGTTCTCCCAGCCTACCGTCACGCAGGCCGTATCGCCAATCTATCAGCAAATCGTGGATTGGGGCAATGGCATTACGGGCCAGATATTCGGCAAGAAAGAGCCCGTCGATCCCAGCAAGGCCCTTACTGCGCCTCCGCCGGATATAAGCCCTGCGCCAGATAACGCCGATCAAGTACCGCCCGCTGAATTGGTGGAAACCGAAGACGTTCCCTTTACGGATTCTAACGAATCCTTAATCGAATCGCAAAAGCGCGTATTATTCAAGATCCCTGAAATCGGCTATATTCCGCCTGGCTTTGAGTTCTATGAGGCGACGGGAATCGCGGAAAGCGAGAGCGCGCCGATCCTGGATCTTCATCTTCACTACAAGAATGCGGATGAAAAGGTATTCTACATCGATTTAATCGACATGACGGCAGAACGGTCCATCGGCCTTGGAGGAAAGGTTACCGAGACGCTGAAGCTGAAATCCGGAGCCGTAGCCTACCTGACTGAAACCAACCTCCGCTTTTTGCATGACAATGACAAAATATTGGTGAATATTAGCGGATTGTTTTCTCGAGAAGAATTCATTAAAATCGCCAACAGCATACACTAAAACCATGCCTGCACACACAAAGAAGGACACTTGCATAAAGTGTCCTTCTTTGTTATAACCTATTGAAATTACTGTTCTACTAATATCGAGTTCGTATAATAAGTGCCTTCCTCATATGTACCGTTCTCATTAATCCAATGAATGGTTTTGCCACGGTAATAGTAGCCTGTCTGAACGTTGAAATTTTTGGTGCCGCTAAGCGAAAGCTTGTTGGCTCCGTTTTCATATGCACTGCCAGCATCCACCCAAGCCGACCCTGTCCAGCGCTGTAGAACATAATTAATGCCGATGCTGTCTACGGCTTGTCCAGCGCCGGTAAATCCGTTGATGCTCACTTGGGTACCGCTTGCCTTGCTAATCGTAGAATAGTAATTGATCAAATATTTATTCGCTAAGAGGCTGATGGAAGAATTCAAATTCATTTCAACCGGAGGCGGAGTCGTCAAAGCACCGGGTGCAATGTCTGCAGCGGAGTCCGCGTAAGCCCCTCCTGCCAGGGATAAACTTAACAAAACACTGACTGCAAGTGCTGAAGCTATACGTTTTGGACTGCGTACTTTCGACATAATATCACCTTTCTTTCAATATGATAGGAACATCCATATTTTAACACGTCGTGTAAGCGCAAAAGTTTCTAATTTTTCACGGTTTGATATAATTTTTGAAACTTTTCTGCAAATAAAAAGAAGCAGCGACATAAAATGTCGCCGCTTCTTCTAATATCCAGTTTACGCGCCCGCTTCTTCCTGTATCAGCTGCTGCTCTTGCCTGATCAGGCGTATCCGGGAGATGCGTTTATTCTCGGTCTCCTCGATCACAAAGCGACAGTCTTCGTATATAACAGACTGGCCTTTGTGCGGAAGCAGCACCTCAAGGCGCGCAGACAGCCATCCACCGATGGTATCGTAATCTTCTGTATCCACATTCAGACCAAATTGGTCATTGATTTCATCGATCAGCATCAATCCATCAATGGAGTATTCATCCTCCCCCACCTTTTCAATGCCTGGACGCTCTTCGTCAAACTCGTCTTGAATTTCACCGACGATTTCTTCCATAATATCCTCCAGGGTCACGAGTCCCGAGGTCCCGCCGTATTCATCGATAAGAATGGCGATTTGCGTCTTGCTCCGCTGCATTCTTCGCAGCAGTTCGCTGATCTTGATTGACTCAGGAACAGCAATGATCGGGCGAATCAGGGAAAGCTGGTCGCCAACGAAGCCGCGCATCAGATCTTTAATGTGAATAAAGCCAATGATATGATCCTTGTCTTCGTCGCAGATCGGATAACGGGTTCGCATGCCCTCGCTTGCAATCTTCAGATTTTCTTCCAATGAAAGATTGTTGTATAAGCAGATCATTTCTGTACGGGGGATCATGATCTCCCTTGCCGTCGTATCGGCAAATTCAAAAATGTTGTCTACCAGTGTCATCTCCGTGCTATCCATCAATCCGCTCTCGCTGCTCTCTTTCATCATATCCCGCAGTTCTTCCTCGGTATGAACATTGCGTTCAACCACCGGCTTCATCCGGAATATACGAAGAACGTTATTGGAAAGCCCATTGGCAAACCAGATAAACGGGAACATGATGGTGTAAAATACCCGCAGCGGGCCTGCGGACAGCAGCGTGATTTGTTCCGCCTTGCGTACGGCCACCGTCTTAGGCGCTAATGCACCGAATACGATATGCATGAGTGCGATCAAGATGAAGGCTAATACCAAGGACACCGCATGAACGGCTGTGTTGCTCCATCCTATTCCGTTGAACCAAGGCGTAATCATGGCGGAAATCGTTCTCTCGCCGATCCAGCCAAGGCCGATGGACACGATGGTAATGCCAAACTGGCAAGCGGATATATATCCGTCCAGGTTCTTCAGTATGTTCTGCGCAAATTGTGCACGTCTATGTCCTTCTTCAACCAAAGCGTCAATACGGCTCCTCTTCACTTTAACAAAAGCCAATTCAGCCGATACAAAAAACCCGTTTAATAGGACGAGAATCAATACCAAGGTTAAACTTATCAAACTCGGTAAGGGGTCACTCAATCGATCTCCTACCCGCCATACAGCATGCTATGACGAATAGGAACACCTCCTTCGGTTATTAAAAATGTGTGGTGCCATCAAGCATAACAGCGTGTTCGGACTACGCATCAACTTCCCAATGGTCTCATCTCCTTGTCTTATTCCGACTTATTCAAGCTATATAAGTAATTATATAGTACTACGATACACAGTCAAACGTTGTCTTATGACATTAATCATCGTTGTTATGAGCTTTAATTTGATTCTCAGCCGTTAACACTCGTTTTCCGATGAATTGAACGATTCTATGAATAAACATTCATAATGTTAAAATAATACGATGCGGCCGTACTCAGTGGCGTTAAAAAAACGCATGCCGTTGAATATGCTGCCAAAGTCCAAAAGAAATAACCTCCGTTTCACATCGGTGTAAACGAAGGTTATTGGGGCATTCGCAAAAATAGATTTATCTTGCCGTTGGTGGCGGATTGCCGATCACGCCCGGATATTGGTAATTGAGCGGCTCGTCAAACACGACATAGTCCAGGTTCACCATCAGCAGGATGATCCGGCGCCCTGTCGTCCGTTCGCTGATGACGATATGATCCCGACCGGCGGCTTCGATAATGCCCGTGAACACCTTGGCATTCCATTGCGAATTGTTTTCATACGTCATGTAAAACGTTGCCTGCTTCCCAAGGTTCAATCGAAGGATATTCTCCACGTAAGATTGTTCGAATTGCGGCGGTGCCGGAACAACGGTGCCTCCCGGCGTCATTGGGCTTCCGCTGGGCACCTGCGGTGGAACGTTTGCCGTATAACCAGCGGTCCCGCGGTTCGGCACTCCCGGATAACGGACTCCATTCATGAAGTTCACAGGCGGCACACCTTGATTGTACATAAGTAATTTCCTCCTTTAATTTATAACTCCCGCCTAAGCGGTTGTATAACATGAATCAAAAAACGGACGGGCAATCGGCATATGTCGGGGTGAAGAAGCAGTGTGCCTTGAATCGGCCTGTGTTCTGCTGATTGTACCAAGTTGCCGGGCAGTCCCCTGCCGGGCGGAAAAACCATAGCGCGTTGCTAGCCGGCCATATGCGTTCCCCATTAATGACCCTTTGGGCTAGCTGACGATCCCGATCCCTGGCCCGTTGATAAAAATAGCCTTTCTGTGTTGCTTCAAAACCACCCGGGCTCTGAAATACCATATCGTTCATGTTGCGGATGTTTCGAAAATCCAGGCAGTTACCCAGTATCCGGTTCACCCCGACATTCCCTACCATGAGCATGCCCTGCTCACCTTCGCCTTCTGCCTCTGCGCGGATCAATCTTGCCAGAAGATCCACATCATTCGAATTCGCTTTGATGACTGCCACAGAGTTCCCCTCGCTTCCTTAAGATCACTTTGTATCGTATGTGCATTCGCCCAGAAATGTGCCTGGATACGAAAAAAAAGTTCCTTACCGCGTCCATCGCGGTAAAGAACTTTGGTCTCCTGCTATCATGCCTTACTTCGCTTTAGGATTGTTGTATACATAACGGAACGTATACTCCCCCGAGCCCGCTTGAATCACAACACCCGCTTCGCCATCAACTGCCGAATGGATCCCCTTCGCTTCGTTTAGAGGGATCGTGCTGCCTTCCTTAACGTTTGAAACGTCAAAAACACCCGGCAGGCAAATTTCAGCAGTCGTATTAGGCGGAATGCACACTTCCAGCTGAAACTCGCCATTATCCTCCATCCGCCAGCATGACCGGACGGTTCCATACATCGTATCGATTTTGCCTTCCGCCCATATCAGGCCTTCGCCCGGTACAGGCGCAAACCGGATATGTTTATAACCCGGCGCATCCTCCACGGTCTGTATGCCGGCAACCGAACGATACAGCCATTCGCCGATGGCTCCGTATGCATAATGATTGAATGAATTCATGTCACGGCTCCAGAAGCTGCCGTCTTCCTTGATGCCGTCCCAATGCTCCCAAATCGTCGTGGCGCCTTTCGTCACCGGATACAGCCATGAAGGATAGTCCTGCTGCAGCAGCAGCTTATACGCCGCATCGTGCATGCCGTGCCGGCTTAACACATGATTAATATAAGGTGTGCCCACAAAACCGGTCGTTAAATGAAACCGGCTCTCCTCCAGCAATGCATAAAGACGATCCGCCGCGCGTTTTTCCGCCGCCTCATCCAGCAGCCCGAACATAAGCGCAAGCACGTGCGCGGTCTGCGTCGACGCCGCAAGCCTTCCGGACGGGGTCACGAATTCGTTACGGAATGCAGCGACAACCTTTTCTTTAAGCTCGGCATACAGGGCAGCATCTTGTTCTCGTCCCAATACGACCGCGGTTTTCCTAAGCAGTTCCACCGAATAACCATAAAACGCCGAAGCGATAAAGTCCCGTTCCGTAGCACCCACATAGTCCCCGGATTTCGCATCCAGTCCCAGCCAATCGCCGAAATGGAAGCCGGTATTCCACAGATATTCATGCTCCCCTTGAGCTTGAATGTAGGAGACCCAGCGCTTCATGCTCTCATATTGACGCTCCAATATCCGTTGATCGCCAAAATTGACGTACACCGTCCACGGGCAAATGACCGCTGCATCTCCCCATGCGGCCGAAGCATAGGCTTCATCGCCGAGCACATGCGGAACAACGAACGGAACTGCTCCGTCATCGCGCTGTTCCGCGGCCAGGTCCGACAGCCATTTCGTGAAGAAAGGCGCCACGTTGGCAAGATAGGCCGCCGTCCCGATGAACATCTGCGCATCGCCGGTCCAGCCAAGCCGCTCGTCACGCTGCGGGCAATCCGTGGGCACGTCGAGGAAATTCCCCTTCAGTCCCCATCGAATGTTGCTCTGCAATTGATTCACCATGGGATCCGAACATTGAAAAGTTCCGGTTTCTTCGAAATCCGAATGGAGCACGACCGCTTCGAAATGCCGGAGGTCCAGCTGCTCTTCAGTGAAGCCGTCTAAACGCACATATCGGAAGCCTTGGAACGTAAAATGAGGTTCATGGATTTCGTTTCCGCCGCCTTTTAACGTGTATTGAATCGTTTGTTTAGCGGTTCGGAGATTCTCCGTATAAAAGTTACCTTCGGCATCCAGGATTTCCGCATGCTGCAGCGTCACCGTTGTGCCCTCCGCACCGGACACGCTAAATCGGACCCAGCCTACCAAATTCTGCCCGAAGTCGATGACGGTTTCACCTTTGGGCGTGGTCAGACATTCCACGGGCCGCACCGTTTGAACGGCTCTCACGGGCTCGTTGATCTGGGGCTTCAGCTTGTCGTAACCTTGGTCGATCGTTTCCACGCCATGCCAATCAACGGAGTTATAACCTGCCGAACTGAAGCCGTCCAGTTCGAGGCGCGCATCATAGGTTTCGCCATGGTATAGCTCCGACATGGTGATCGGGCCTTTGGCCGACTGCCAGCTTGAATCGGTTGCCATCACTTCTTCGCTGCCGTCAGCATACGTGATATGCAGCTCCAGCAGAAGCGCTAATCGATCTCCATAAATCGCGTGCCGATCCTCCCAGCCCAGCTGTCCCTTGTACCAACCGTTACCGAGCCAAGCGCCGATCGCGTTTTGGCCAGATTTCAACATCTCGGTTACGTCATAGGTCTGCGTCTGAATCGTATGATCGTAACTCGTCCAGCCTGGCGTGAAATAACTATCTCCCACTCTCTGTCCGTTAAGCTCAAGTTCATAAAGGCCCAGCGCCGTAACATATATTCTTGCTTTCGTAATGGGCGACTTTAAGCTGAAGCTCTTGCGGAGCAGCGGGAGGTGACCGGCGTCAGCAGGCAGCAAGGATTGTCGTGCAGATATCCATTGTCCTACCCATGGCTCTCCTTCCAGCTTTCCTGTCTCCCAGTAGGCCGTCTCTGACCATTCCGTCATTTCCCCGGCCTGGTTCCAAGCACGCACGCGATAGAAATAGCGCTTACATGATGTTGCGCTCAGCCCCGTTAATTCCACATGAACCGACTGCGACGAGGCTGTTTTCCCTGATGTCCAGCAGGGCTGGGCAAATTCATTCTCGATGGAAACCTCTATCTCATAAGCGGTTTGACTGACGGCTCTTTCGTCCGAGGCCAACCTCCAACTGATGCGCGGCTTTCGCTCTCCGATACCTATCGGATGATGAAGATATTCGCATCGTACATCCGTTACGCTGAACATGCTTATTCCTCCGTTCACTTCAATTAGGCTGCTTCAACAATCCGTTTGAATTAGCCGCTTGGCTTGATATTCGCTTTCATTTCTGTGCCTGTTTCCACTATTATTATAAGTGAACCTCCAAGTAGGATGATGGGGATAACGGACAATTTAATGCGGTAAAACGGACATCCATCCTCGATCAATGAAAAGGAGCAAACAGGATGAAACGACCGATGGAAACCTATTACGGAGATTATTTTTTTCGGGATGACACCCTGATGTATGTAAATCGTAACGCGGAGAATTTTACGGGGTCTTACCATAACCATGATTTTCTGGAAATTGCGTATATTGCTGAAGGAGAAGGCTTCCATCACATGGAGAACTCGGTGCAGCGGGTTCGCAAAGGTCATATGTTCTATATACCGCTCGGAATGCCTCACGTATTTCGGCCTACCTCATCGAATGGGAAGCCGCTCATCGTGAACAATTGCATATTCTCCGTTAAACTCCTTCCGAAACTGATTGCCTTTGCTTCCGATTCGAGGACAGCCTCCTTATTAAAACAGATGGAAGACGGCTCGCTTGGGTACCGCGCCATTACGGATCGGCATGACCGTTTCGAGAAGCTGTTCGTCTCCCTCTATGAACAATATGCCATGCAAATCAGCGGCTCTGCCGTCTATTTGCATACCCTGCTGCTACAGCTGATCATTGAGTTCAGCCGGGCCATCGAGCATTCGCAGCCTATCACCTCGGAGCCTTCGCATCCCTCTTTTCATGATGTCCTTCAATACGTGGAGGGACAATACATGCATGAGCTCACGCTGACGCGTCTTGCGCAGATCAGCGGCTTCAGCGAACGCCATCTTCAGCGATTGTTCCGCAGATATACCGGCCAGAGCTGGCATCATTATCTGCAGACCGTACGCATTCGAATGAGCCGCGAGCTGCTGCGAACCACGACAGACAAAATCAGTATGATCGCCGAAAAGGTCGGTTACAAGGACATGCATTCCTTCAACTCGGTATTCAAGCGAAGCACGGGACTCACGCCGGGTCAATATCGCTCCGAAACGCAGCATCATGGATAAATGACCGGATTCTCCAGCAAATAATAAAAGCATGATGATCCTTATATAACTCGGATATCATGCTTTTGTACATGTACGATTATTCGCTGACCCTTATCTGATATCCTGGATGCTATCACGTTCCTATTCCCCCAGCTCTTTCTCCAGAAGCACTTCATCCTCCCGCTTATAACCTGATTTCTCATATGCCCCGATGGCTTGGTGATTATCATGACCCGTAAGCACCTTAACCGTCCTCACCCCGCGCGCGAACAATTGTTCCTCCAGAAAAACGAGCAGCATTCCTGCCAGACCCTGCCTTCTTGCCCGCTCCTGAATGTACATTTCCGTTATCTCGCCGACAAGCTCCCCGTAACAAAAGGACTTAATTGATTGGGCGCAGGCAAATCCAACAGGATCATCACCTAAATAAGCGATGGCCACGATCTCATCCGCTTGTTCCAAACTATATTTAATTTCCTCCAGCGGCATCCTAACCCCATTAAACTCCTCGTTTAATCGGTCCATTACGGATGCATCCGTAGGAGATGCTAAGCGAATAAATTTCACTTTTTCCATATCATATTTCCCCCCAGTTCTAGATTTGGTCCATGTTCGATCTTCACCCCAAGTATACCACCTTTATCCAGCCATCTATCATTGCTCCCATACCAAAAAAAGGCCCTGCTGATTAAACAGCAAGGACCTTTCACTTCAAACAAATTAAACGGCAGTAACCGAGAACATCAAGCCGCAATAAATCAGCATGGCGGCGCCTAACCCGCTTAAAAGCCCGACGGCTGCTGCCCGGTTCCTGCGAAATACGTTCACGATATTCCAGAGGAGACCAAGCCCAAGACACAGGCAGAGTATCCCGATCCAGCTCCACGTAAAGGCCAATTCACCGATCGTAAACCCGGGATGGAACCAGACAAACGTTGCTGCAGGGCCATATGACGCCAATGTATCCACGACCTCGTGCGGCGCCGGCTGCTGGTTCATGTAGCCGGTGACGATATAAATCAGCCAGATCAGGATTCCCTCGCTTCGTGCCCATGCCGCGGGTCGATAGCTTCTATCCCTGCGCAGCTTGCGCTTGACGAGATAACCGTTAACGAACGCGAACACCAGCAGCGGCAGAATGAGAATATGCTTGACCAGCAGGGCCTGACCGTAGGACAGCGTCCAGCTGTTTACGGGTTCCGGCGTCACGGCCGTCATCAGGAACAGACCCGATCCGATGACAAGGATGACGCAGGCGATGGCTAATGGATGGAACCATCGGAGAAACGCACTCCAGCGATCATGTTCCGTGCTGAACCATCCTGTAAGCAGCAGCGTTCCCGTCCATATGGCCATCGCCGTGAAATGGCCGAAGAAAGCAAGCTGTCCAACGCCGTCGAACAGGGATGCAGCGTGGTTGAACGAAGACATGGCGACGGCAATGCCCAACAGAACAGCGGGCATAAGCCAGCGTAAGGGAGAGCCGGGCTTCCGGCGGACGATCAGGGTCAGTACCGCCAATAGGATCGAAAGAACCAGTATCCAGGCATAACGCTCGCCCTCGCTGAATTTGAACATGATGCTGTTAAAGGACTGCCAGAATCCGATATCATCCTTGAAGAACATGATGATTTGCAGCAGCGGCACAAAGCCGAATAGGATGATGGCTGCCCCCGCCGCTGGACCGAGCCAGGCCGGTACCGAAATGTCCGGCTTATAAGCCTTCGGTACCAGGGACAACACCGTGATCCCGGCCAGAATGGCGTATGCTAAATATAAAAACGGCTCGCTTAACCAATAATAAGACATTACTTTCTCTTCCGGGATGCTTTAATTCCAAAGTATCCTGCGACAACGGCCACGATGACGATAATCACGATCCACACGGTCGACCCGTTTCCTTCGGATGTGTCATTAGCCGGCGTATTCTCCGCCTGCTGATTCGTATCCGTCGACGGATCTGCGTTGTCTGCGGCTGTATCATCCGCCGTTGCTGTTTCATCCGGTGTACTTCCTGTATCCGCAGGCGTTTCTTCGGTGTCGGCAGAAGTCTCCGGAGCAGCTTCCCCTTCCGGTGCATCGACTTCGAAAGCATACGTTCCGTCAACGGGATGTCCATCTCCGCCAACGATCTTCCATTCCACCGTGTAAGAACCGGATGGAAGCGGTCCTGCCAGCGTTCCAGCCATAGTGTTCTGGTTAACCTTGACTTCCGATACTTCAACCGCTTCGCCTTGCGCATTCTTCACCTTGAGGGTGCTTAAATTTTCATCGATATTTTCATTGAATGACAGATTGACTTCCATCACGCTTTCCGTGATCTTGGCGTCCGCGGCGGGCGTACTGGATTCCAGCTTGGAATGCGCCCATGTTGCTGTCGGGAACACCAGTACAAGCAGCAGACCCAAGGTCAGCAGAACCGAAGTTTTCACATGTTTCAACATGCCTATCTCCTCCAAACCATTTATCTTACATTTGAATCTTCCCCATCATAACAAAGACGTTCTCTCAATGCTAATGAGTATATTGTGAACAATGATCCTATCCTATTTTACACAAAAAAGGGAACGCCGCACAGATTGCGGCGTTCCCGTTATCGTTCACGGATCCGGTGCTACTATCCTCTCTCGTACCAATAGCCAGGTATCCCTTTGGTCAGTCGCAGCAAGGCCTCGAGATAATAATAATCCCCCCAGATCATGTAATCGTCCGGTCCCATCCCGCCTCTGACATAATAGGAACCATGCTTGATCAAGCCTTCCTCGGCAGCTTCACCGATAGTGGAATAACGGTTTACAAGGGAGATCATGGACTTCTCGACGGCGTCTGTCAATAGCCCTTTATTGCCATCTTCCTCTTCCAGGTGCTCCAGGATCTCCAGCATCCCGCATGCGGCGATGGCGGAAGCGGAACTGTCGCGAGGCGTACCCGCTTCGATCGGAACGTCAAAATCCCAATAGGCGACATGGTCTTCCGGCAAATGCTCGATAAAATAGCGGGCAGCTCGCACGGCGGTATCCAAATACTTCGGATCACGGGTATAACGGTAGGAAAGCGCAAATCCGTAGACGGCCCATGCTTGCCCGCGCGTCCAGGTGGAGCCGTCGTGATATCCTTGGTGCGTCCCACCGCCGATGGGCTTCCCGTCCGACGGCTGGAAGTAGAAGGTATGGTACGAAGAATCATCCCCTCGCATTAAATAACGGCGGCTCTTCTCCGCGTGCGCGACGGCCACGCGTTTGTAGCGTTCGTCGCCTGTTTGGTCATACGCCCAATACAGCAGCGGTATGTTCATCATGCAGTCGATGATAATGCGGCCGCCGTTCTTCTCGTCGCCCTTCCGGCCCCAGGCCTGAATATACTGGCCTTCTTCCCGCCAGCGCAGCATCAGATGGTCGGCTGCTTTTAGGGCCAGCTGTTTGCCCTCTTCATGTTCATCCACGATCCACGCGGCCAATGCGGAGGGCAGGTATAGAAATCCGATATCATGATGATCCAGATGCCGCTTCTCCTCCAGCCGCGCCTTGTAATCCTCCAATTGAGCGATTGCCGTATCCTTAAACAGCGGGTCCTTCGTATATTCATAACACAGCCAGATCATTCCGGTGTAGAATCCTTCAATCCAGTCATTGCTTTCTCCCCACTCGTATCGCTTCTCCGCCGTGATGTGAGGGAATTTCATCGGAAATAAACCGATGTTCCTCTTGGTCTTTTCAACCGCATCCATGATGGCCTGTTCCCACATGGTTCACATACCTCCTATTCTTTGATGGCGCCGATCATGACGCCCTTCACGAAATATTTCTGCAAGAACGGATACAGAAACAAGATCGGCAGCGTCGCCACCATAATCGTCGCATACTTAATCGTTTCGCCAACCGGCATCCGATCTCCCCCTCCTACCGAGGTCATCATGCTGCTGGTATCGTTCTGGATCAGAATCTCGCGCAGGATCAACTGCAGCGGAAACAAGTCCCGGTCCCTTAAATAGATGAGGGCATCAAACCATTTATTCCAATGCCACACCCCGTAAAAGAGCACCATAACCGCAATGACCGGCAGCGATAACGGGATGATGATCCTGAACAGAATGGTCCAGTCGGTGGCTCCGTCGATCCGCGCGGATTCCTCGAGCGCATCGGGTACCCCTTGAAATGCCGTTCGCATAATAATCAAGTTCCATGTCGTCATGGCGCTTGGAATAATCAATGCCCAGTACGTATCAAGCAGACCCATATTTTTCACGAGCAGGTATTTCGGGATGAGCCCGCCGTCAAAAAACATCGTCATCACGATCAGCATCATGATGGCGCCTTTCCACATCACGTTTTTCCTGGATAAACCATAGGCTCCGAGAGCCGTCATCAGAATGTTCAGCGTCGTGCCGACGACCACGTAAAATATCGTGTTCAGGTAACTTCGGATGATATTCGGGTTCTCGAATACCATTCGATAGGAGTCCAGCGAGAAGCCCTTGGGCCACAGCAGGATGCCCCGGTGCTGAACGAATTCGGCGGGCGTGCTGATCGAAGCAAACAATACGTAGAGAAACGGGTATAACGTTATGATCGATAACAAACACAATAGAATGACATTCGCATAATCAAACAGGACTTCACTGACCGATCTAGTAGTTCGCATGAGATCCCCCTCTCTACCACAGCTTCGTGTCGGTAAACCGCTTGCTGAGATAATTGGCTCCAATGAGCAGCGCAAAGTTAATCAAGGAATTGAACATGCCGACAGCGGCGCTGAAGCTGTAGCTTGCTTCCAGTATCCCCTTGCGGTAGACATAAGTCCCGATCACGTCTGCCGTCTCGTAGATGACCGGGTTGTACATGATCAGGATCTTCTCATCCTGCAGCGCCATAAAGGAACCGATCCGCAAGATAAGCAGAATGATCACGGTCGGCAGGATCCCCGGGAGCGTAATTTGAAGCATCTGCTTCCAGCGGCCGGCACCGTCCACTTTCGCCGCCTCATACAGGGACGGATCGATATTGGAAATGGCCGCCAGATAAATGATGGAGCCCCAGCCAATCCCCTGCCAGATGGCGGACGAGGTATAGATGGTACGGAACCATTCCGGCAGCCGCATGAACGAAATCGGCTTGCCGCCGAAGTAGGTGACGATATGGTTGATCAGGCCGTCCACCGCCAAAAAATCCACCAGCATCCCGACCACAACGACAACGGAAATGAAATGGGGAATATACGTAATAGATTGTACGGTCCGCTTAAAGATCCGATGTCGCACCTCGTTCAGCATCAAGGCCAGCACGATCGAAGCGGGAAATACGAAGATAAGATCGTACGCGCCAAGGATAATGGTATTGGAAACGACCCGCTCAAAGAAAAATCCGTTAAAAAAATCGCTGAAATGTTGAAAGCCGACCCATGGGCTATTCCAGATGCCGAGCCCTGCGGAGAAGTTCTTGAACGCAATCTGCAGGCCGTATAACGGTCCGTAATGAAACACGGCATAAAACGCCACAACCGGCAGCAGCATCAGGTAGATCGTGGAATTCCTGCGAAAGTCCTTCGCTGCTCTTGCGCTGAAGCTCTCGGATTTGCTCTGTATCGTCATGCGTTTTGTTCCTTCCTTTAGCTGCACCCTATGCCCTCCTCTGTGAAAAATAACCCGCATGAAGAAGGAGACGGCTCGCCCGTTTTCTCCCTCTTCATGCGCTTCTACACTTACCGGCTGTTAAAACGGTCCAGCGCAGACTGCTGAATCTGAAGGGCTTCTTCAATGCCCATTCCCTGCACCGTTTGGACAAATTGATCAAAGCCGCTGATCGGCTCCACGCCCATAATGAATTTGTTGACCATCTCTTCGTAATACGTATTAATATCGTTCATGATCGAGGCATAACGCGTGCTCTCTTCTGCCGTCGGCGAAATAATCGGCATTAAACGGTCGTTCTCCGCCTTCATCCATGTCTCAATGGCCGCTTTTTGCTGAGGAAGCGCGGAATACTGCTCGACGTAACGGCGATCCTGAACGAAAGGTCCCGAATAACTGGCCAGGTTGTATTTCGACAACGCCTGGGTGATCGACAGCCCATCTGGATTCTTCATCACTTCGTCGGTATAGGTCGGGTACCCGTCCTTCATCTCGTAGCTGACTCCCTCAACCCCGAAATTAAACAGCATGTGCCCTTCTTCCCCATATTTGTAATCGAGCCATTTCACCGTTTCCGCCGGGAATTTGTTCGCTTTCGTCACAGCCGCCCCAAATCCGTTGAACGGCGAATCCTTCTGTCCAAGAAGCGGCGTGTCCCCCTTCTTTAGCACAACGTTGGGAGCGCCCACCAGACTGACGTCCGGATTGCTTTTTAACATGAGTTCGGAATAGCGGCCGAGGCTGCTGCCCATGTATCCGGAGAAGGCACCCACTTGATTGTTGGTCACTTTGGCATCTTTGAGCGTCCCGTCCGTTGCCGCATAATCCTGATCGATCAGGCCTTCGGCATACCATTTGCTCATCGTCTCCAAATAAGATTTGAATTCCGGTTGGATGGGGCCGTACTGTACCTTCCCGTCCACCTGATAAAATCCTGTCGTAATTCCCCACGCGCCGACAAATGCATGGTTAATGCCCGTCATATCCATATCAAGCAGGAGCGGGATTTCATCCGCCTGGCCGTTCCCGTTGGGATCCTGGGTCTTGATCGCTTTTAATACTTCATACCACTCGTCAATCGTTTCCGGCACTTGCAGGTTGAGCTGATCCAGCCAGTCCTGGCGAATGATAAGGCCGTTAAAGGTCAGCAGATACTCGTCTCCGCGGATGAACGGGAATACGTAAATGTTTCCGCCATCCGTCGTTATCAGCTTTTTGTATTCCGGGTGTTCGTTCAGCAGTTTCGATAGGTTCGGAGCATGCTCTTCAATCAGCTCATTCAGGCGAATGATCGAACCGTCCGATATCGCTTTATCCGGCCCTCCGGATACGTTGGCCCAGCCATACTCCACGACATCCGGCAAGTTGCCCGACGAGACCATAATGTTGAAGGCGTCTGCCTCTTGCCCTGCCGGCGGATGCTGGAACTTAACCTTGGTCCCTGTCAATTTCTCCATTTCCTGATAGGCGGCAATGCCGTTCATATCCTGCATCGTTGCCGATGCGTTGGCATTCAGCGATACCCAATAGGTCAGCTGGCCGGGATACCCCGTTTCTCCGCCTGAGGCAACGCCCGTTCCTTCCTTGCCTTTGTCGCCGGCAGGCTCCTCGGCTCCCGAGCCTTTTCCGCTGCACCCGGCAATCATAGTCACAATCAGCATGAAGATGGCCAGTCTCGTCATACGTTTCCGGTTTGTTTTCAAATCACGACGCCTCCCTTTTTTCCTAATGAATGATCATCCGAAATGTTCAGGCCGAGTTGATGCCGGCCCTGCCTCAAATATTAATGCTGAAGCGCTTTCGACGTATATCGTACAGTTTCTGGATCCATATACAGCGATTAAGAATTGAGATGATCATTTCTTAAGGTTGATGATAGGGAATGCAGGGTTTCCTTGTATTTTCCCGGGGTGATCCCTTCGTATTTCTTGAATACCCGGATAAAACCGACATCGCTGGTATAACCGACGGAACGGGCGATGTGCGAAATCGTATTTTTGGCATCCCGCATCATTTCCTTGGAGCGCTCGATCCGAATTTTGGCCAGGTAATCGGTCAGATTGGTCCCGCTGTTCTTCTTGAAGAAGGCCGACAGATAGGGCGGCGTGATATCGAATTGCTCGGCAATGGAAGCCAGGCTGATCATGGCATCGTCGTGATGCTCCGCGATGTAGCTTTTTATCTTATCCAGGAGCTGCGAGGAGGAATCGCCTCTCTGGTCTCTTACGTACAGGCAGACCTGGCCGAACATCCATTTCACTTCCCGGTACAGCTCCTCTACCGTGCTGCCCTCGGTAATGTCTTCGATCGATTTGCCTGCCTGACCGAATACGTCCTCGTATTTCAAATTTAAGGCATTGAGCAGCTTGAACATCGTGCTGAGCAGGTTCGCGAACATGAGTCGGCCGAGCTCGGGCGAGATGGATTGACCGCTGAAGTTGTTGTGGTACAGACTTTGAATGATATCCTGAGCCTTATCCGTATCCCCGCTTTTCATGGCGTTAATGAGCTGGATTTCCGTCTCAATGGGAAAATCATAATACACCCCCGTTTTCTGCTTCATTTCATCGTAGAATAAAATCGGTTTATAGGCCGTAAAAATGGAATATTCCAGCGCCTTCAAGCTTTGGGTATATCCGCTTGCCAAACATCCAAGATCCGAACGGATATCGCTGATCGCGATCGTGATCTCGGACTTGAAGCGCTGTTCGATCACCAGCTTCACTTGTTCCGCCCAATCGTACAGCTCGCCCGCCTTGTCCTGCAGAGGTTCCGGCATATTCAGAATCATGGCGACCTGGTTCTTCTCCAGATCCACGGAATACGCGGTAAAGGGATGAATTTCTTCGGCCACCTTCCCTGTGACAAAGCGGATCAGGGCCCATTCGCTTTCCCGTTCGTTATGAATGAACCCGCTGGCATCCCTCAATTCGATCAGGGCAACGGCAAAGCCGGGAAACGGAAACGATATCCCCATGAATTCCAGGGCATGCTCCGACATATCGGCCGCATCCACGTTTCCCTTCAATAAACGCTGCAAAAAGTTGGACCGGATCACCGGCGTTTGCCTCGACAATTGCTCCTTCATCTCCGTCTGCTTGCCAAAGGAATCGGCCATCGTGGATTTGATGAAATCATATTCGTTGCGTACCTTCCCCTCCTTGACCGGATGGGATTGGCGGATAAAGCGGATAATGTCGCGCAGGGGATAATACGCCCGGTACGTCATGTACGCGCAAGCCGCAACGCCGGCGGCCAGGCAGATGCCGAGAACGCCTGCGGCCATTCGTTTGACCATATTCACCTTTTCCATAAACACTTTTTCCGGCACGACCGACACGTACTCCCACCCGCTGCGTGCGGATCTGGACGATACCGTCATGACGGCCTGCTTATCCTCAGCTTTACCCACATTGGATACTCCGGTTTCACCGGCACGAAGGATCACTTGACCGCTGGCATCCTTAATGGATATCGTTCCGTTGTTGGTTTTCACGATCTCCTCGAGCAAGCCTGTAATCTGCCTTTCGTCGATCAGCATGACAAGGGCGCCTTTGGGGTTGTTTTTCTCGCCAAATGGAAGCGTTTGCATATATGTGAGCATTCGTTTCTGGTTCAGGCCTTTGCCGACCTCCGTTACGGGCAGATACCGGTTGAAATGAACGCCGCGCAGTATATCCGCTTGGTATTGTTGAAAGGTTAAGCTTTCATATCCGTAGATATCGGAGAACAAGACGCTGGACGTCGTTTTTAAGGTTGGGCTGAGAACCGTATCGCTCTCATCAAGATACACATAAAAATCGGTGATAAAACTGCTGCTGTTTCGGTACCGCTGCATTTCCTGCATGAAGGTGTAGTAATTGTAATGCTCCGCTCCGGTTTGAGGGGATCCTGCCTTTAACAGCGCATCCAGTCTCGGATGTGAAGTAATGTTCCGGGAAATCAAATGCATTTCATCCAATCGGCTGTCCACGACCTGCTTGGCCTGTTCGATGAGTGCCATGTTGGAGTTGTTGGCATTCTCGATCATAATTCGCTCGATTTGGGTATACAGACCCCAGAACACGATGACCGGGATCAGCAGTACCACAAGATAGGACATGAGCAACGTAACGAACACGGATACGCGATTGGATCGCTCATTTCTTGCAGTGGTTGTCGTCAATTTCCCCATATCCTCATTCCTTCCATTCTTTAGATGTGTTCTTTCCGCACTTACATTAATTACATCATACTGTTTTTATTTAACATGAACAGGTTTTCTTCAAAAATGTTAATGCATCACGAAATTGTATCATACTCGAACGCTGCGGCTTCCTCTACGATGGAAGTGTTCCGGTTTCATGGCCGGAAATCGATAACAGTCGGGAGGGAATGGATGTGAAACGAATGGCTCTGATTGTACTCATGCTGATTACGGGGCTTCATGGCTTTTTGCCGCCCCCATTGGCATGGGCAGAGAGCGAACGAGATCAGGTACAGGAGGGTTTGCTTGTGAACAGCGGTTTTGAGGCAACGGAGGCGGGGTCCAGTTGGTCAGGCGGAATCAAGCCGGCAAATTGGGGACAGTGGCTTCCAACAGGCTCGCCCATATTGGGAGTAGATTCGGGAATATTCAAATCCGGGAAACAATCGGTCAGCATCGAAGGTCCCGCAGGAACGTCCAGCCGGGCAGCCATAACCCAGTCCATCCCGGTAGAGGTCGGGAAAACGTATCGGATCAGCGGCTGGGTCAAAACGGAATCCGTCAGCAATGCCGCGCTCATCCGATATCAAATGAAGCGAACCGGCACCAGCAATGTGCTGGTTCATGTCGGAACGCTCAAGGGCACCCAAGACTGGACGTATATGGAGAAGCTGTTCACCGTTCCGCATAATGCAGCCTCACCGCCCCTATTGACCGTTGAGCTGTTTCTGGAAACCGGAACGGGCAAAGCTTGGTTCGACGATGTGTTGGTTGAGGAGCCGCTTCAATCCATCGCGATCGAACCGGATGTGGCCTATCTGAATACGGGAGAGACCATAACACCTTCCGTCCGTTATGAGCCAGGTTCGTCACCTCCCCCTCAGCTGCAGTGGTCTGCGTCCAAGCCGGAAGTCGTGGAAGTGACGGATCAAGGTGACATAACCGGCCTTTCCACAGGACTTGCAACCGTAACGGCAGCGACTTATGACGGTGCTCATACCGCCTCAATGGCGGTCAGCGTCAATGCGCCGGACACCTTGCTGGTGGACGATTACGAAGGCGAAACGGCTCAAGGCCAAGCTTTGCTCGGGCAATTGTCCGCGCGCGACAGCAGCGGTGCCGACCTTACGTATCTCCTCATCTCCCAGCCTGCGCACGGCATGATTACCGTAAAGGAGAACGGCAGCTTTACCTACTATCCCGACCGCGGCTTTAGCGGTACGGACCGCTTCCAGTTTGCTGCCCTGCAGGCTGATACGGGCGGCGCCACATTCGGCCAGGGCACGATCCACGTTACTCCTGTGAATGCTGCTCCCCTGTTGGATTTGGAATGGGGTTATACGACGATGAATACTTCCCTTTCCGGCCAGTTCACGAAAGGGGAGGATCCGGATGGAGATCCGATCGCATGGAAACTTGAAGCACCGCCGGCACAGGGCACGGTTCAAGTGGATGCCGAGGGTACTTATCGATATGCTCCCAATGAAAACTATCTGGGGTACGACCGTTTTCGCGTATCGGCTGAAGATGGACGTGGCGGACGTACGGAAAGCGATATGCTGGTCTTTGTCGGGCCGACGGCAGATCGAATTTCGGAATCGCTACACGGTCATGCCTCATCCGCCCGTTCCCATCCGCGCCTTCTCGCATCCACGGACGATTTGAACCGCTCCAAGCAATTGCTGGCAAGCGGAGATCGTTATATGACGGAGTGGATGGAACTCTTGAGAAATCAAGCGGACCCCGTCCTTGGAACTTCGCCGCTAACCTACCAACCTAATGGCGGCAATGCCTACATGCTTCGCGACCGCTTGATTCCGACCGCGCTCATGTACCGCTTGACCGGCGAATCCCGTTATGCCGAACGTGCGTGGCAGGAACTGGAAGCGATGACGCACTACCCCGATTGGGGCGGCAGAACCAACAATATCCTTGCCTTGTCCGAATTGTCTTTTGCCGTTGCGCTGGCCTACGATTGGATATACGACGATTTGAATGAAGCTCAGCGATCCCAGTTGAATGCGGCGATTCGGGATCACGCGCTAGCTGTCGCGCTTGATTGGTACCGGGGTGAATTCCGCCATAACGGGGAGCACAATAACATTAACCTGGTCGACAACGGAGGCCTTGGCCTGCTTGCGTTAACCGTTGCGGATGAGCCTGAGACCGAGGAACAGGCGCTGGAAGTCATCCAGAGCACGTTTCAGAAGCTGCAATATGCGCTTCGTCACTATACCGAGGACGGCTCTTGGCCGGAGGGTCCTGCTTATTGGCATTATGGAGGCCAATACTTGGCCATGTATATTCAAGGCTTGAATAAAAGCCTGGGTACCGATTTTGGGCTTTCCTTGCTGCCGGGATACGAGGCATCGGGTGCATATCCGTATCATTTGCTCGGCGAAGGCGGCGTGTTCAATTTTTATGATGGCGGCGTCAGCTACAACATGTATGAATCCTTATGGTTCGCCTCGTTCTTCAACAAACCTGAATACGCCTGGTTTATTGGCGATCTGTATGAGCGCAAGGGCTACTTCCACCCTCTCTATCTGGTGTTTTACGAGCCTGGCATGTTTGAAACGGTTCCGACGGAGCTGGATCGTTTCTTCACCGGCATTGAATCGGCCTCCATGCGGAGCGCATGGGATGATCCCTATGCTTTGTTTGCTTCCATGAAAGGCGTTAACGAAACGATGCGAAGCCATAACGATCTAGATGGCGGTACCTTCGTTTTTGACGCGCTGGGCGTAAGGTGGGCATCCGATCTGGGGAACGAATCCTACAGCTTGCCCGGCTTCTGGGATTACAATTATAATCGCTGGACGTATTACCGCAAAAAAACCGAGGGACATAATACCATCGTCATCAATCCCGTCCAGAATCCGATTGTTCAGCAAGAGCCTTACGGCACAGCCGTTACGATAAAAAAGGAATCGAAGCCAAGGGGAGCCTATACGATTCTGGATATGACCGACCTGTACCGAAAAGACGCAGGCGAGATGTTAAGAGGAATGAAACTCTCCGCCGATAGACGCGAGCTGGTCGTCCAGGATGAGATGAAGCTGAAGCTTCCTTCAGAGCTGTATTGGTTCATGCACACCGGAGCGGACGTGGAGATTGTTGCGAATGGACGCGCCGCCATTCTTTCACAACAGGATAAGCGGCTGTATGTTGAGCTGGTCGAAGGACCGGCCGGTGCCCGGTTCTCCGTCATGGATGCAGCGCCGCTGGCCACCTCCCCGAATCCGGATGGCCAATCCAGCAACGAAGGCATGCGCAAGCTGACCATACACCTGGAGCACGTCC
Source organism: Bacillus sp. FSL K6-6540 (assembly GCF_038007545.1). Classification (NCBI taxonomy): domain Bacteria; kingdom Bacillati; phylum Bacillota; class Bacilli; order Caryophanales; family Bacillaceae; genus Bacillus; species Bacillus sp. FSL K6-6540. The sequence continues at coordinate 2,837,216 of NZ_JBBOXH010000001.1, read as the reverse complement.
AGAATGTCCGGTTGTCCGTTCGCATGGTTCCTTTATACGCAAACGATCCGATACCTCCAGCGGAGACGGGGGTTACTCCCCTGCTGGAATGGACCATACCTGACGGCGATCTGCCCGAACCGGCAGCCCGACCTATGGCTAACCGTTTATTAATGGACGGAATGCCGCTCCATGGGTTTCGTCCAGAAGTCACGTATTATGAAGTCGGACTTCCGTTTGATGCTCCCTCTCCGCCTGTGATGACGGCCGAAGCGGAGCATGCCGTGGCCATTGATCAGGCAGATACGATTCCGGGTACGGCAACCATCGTCATTCAGAACGACGCTCAACCGAATCTGAGCAATAGATATACCATCAAATTCACCCGGAATCCGGCCATAGGCGAACCGCCGAACCATCTAAAATACCAGGTACGGCATGTTACCGCGAGCGCCGTTCCCGAATCGGCGAACATTCCAGAACATACCGTCGACGGCAACCTGAGCACTCGCTGGTCCGCGCCGGGTACGGAATACGTACAGCTTGACCTGGGTGAGCCGAAGCCAGTGGGCGCTGTTTCGCTGGCCATATATTTAGGGGATACCCGTAAAAACCGGTTTGATGTTCTTGCCTCCGTCGATGGCGAAGAATGGTCGACCATCTACGAGAATGGGCTGACTTCCGGCACGACTGTGCAGCCTGAAACTTTTCTTGTGGAGCAAACGACAGCCCGATACATTCGGATACTGGGCAAAGGAAATAATGCCAACCTTTGGAATAGCTTCACCGAAGTCGGCGTGTACCCGCTAGCCCCGATCGTGATGCGCGTGGAAGCTTCAGATGAGCTCAAACTGGGCGAATCGGGACAGATCGAAGCCTGGTACGGCTTTCCGGGCGGGATGCGTGAACAGGCGGAAGAGCTGACGTACACATCCGATGCTCCGGATATCATTCAAGTGAGTTCAACCGGACGGATGAAGGCGATATCTCCGGGAAGCGCTGCGATCTCGGTTAAGGACCAACGTTACGGATTCGTTGAAACGCTCCATGCCACGGCCGCATTCGATGGAAATCAGCCTTTTCTCCGGCTGCTGGGCAAGGATCTAATGACTTCCAAGACAACGCAGCAGTTTCGGGCTGAACTTCTTCACCCCGATGGCCGCAAGGAATCCCTCGACAAACTCAGCTATCGCAGCAGCAACCCCCATATCATCTCCGTTAACGCACAGGGAGTTGCCCGCGCGAATCAAAGCGGAATTGCCGTTGTCAGCGTAACCGACCGGACGAGCGGCAAGACGGATTCCATGGCTATAACCGTCCGTTAAGTCCAAGCGGCTATATTGGGATATTCGCCACTGTTTTGCGAATACGGGTTATAATCAGGAAAGGATCGTCCCCGAGGAGACGATCCTTTTTTATTTTATCCGCAACAAGTTAAGGTTCATATATCATTTTGCGGGTCATGCCGCCGTCCACCACCAGATGGGACCCTGTTACAAAGTCATTCTCCGGATCGGTAAAATAAAAGCAGGCTTTGGCGATATCGGCCGGAATTCCGACCCGACCCGCAGGGTGCTGCTTATGGTCCTCGGATCGAAGCTCTTCATAATCCCCGGTTTCAATCCAGCCCGGACTTATGCAATTCACCCGAATTCCATCGGGCCCCAGACTAACGGCCATGGCATGACTCAACGCAACGATGGCTCCCTTGGAAGCCGCATAAGCTTCCGAATTCGGCTCGGACATGATGGAACGCGTGGAGGATATATTGACGACAGCCCCGCCATTCCCACTCTTTTTCATATATGCGGCAGCCTCGCGGGTAGCCAAAAAACAGCTTCTGGCGTTCGTGTTGATTACGTCGTCCCATTCTCCCACCGTAAGCTCATATGGTGATTTCCATCGGGAGACCCCTGCGTTGTTTATTAAGATATCGATGGTGCCCCCATATTGGGCCGCTTGGTTCATCAGGCGTTTAATCTCTTCTTCCTTCCTCACATCGCAGGGGATGAAGACGGCATGAAATCCTTGATCCTTCAAGGTGTTTGCCGCCAGATTGCCCTGCTCTTCATGAACGTCGCTTACTATCACTCGAGCTCCGCTAGCCGCATAAGCCTCAGCCAATCCGCGGCCTATCCCGTTCGCGCCCGTTATCACCACCGTTTTATCCTGAAATTTCATAGGCAGCTCCTCCTTCTCCTACATTATATACCACAGGAGAAGGCGTCATAAAATGAACCAGCCTCTTATTTAGGTTGTTCATAACCCCGGACCACATGAAGATGCGCTCTGGGGTGCCTGACGAATCCGTAGTACCGGGTTCCCTGAAAACGAAGCAGTCCCTCGTCCCCTTCCGCGCACATGCCGAATTCCTCGCCGTTTACGGCAAATTCCATGCGATCTCCGCTCTCCACTTCGAATGTCAGATAATAGGTGGTACGAGTACGGCTCGACATCGTATCATCCGTCTGCTGTGTATGTTTCACTTCCGTTCGCTTGCTCACAATTTTGGAATCGACCGATAGCAAAGGCTGTCGGTTATTCTGACTCCATTGCAAGATTCCCTTACCGGCCGACAGCAAAATGATCCCGATGACGACGATGAAAAACACGGGCATAACGCTGCCGAAAAAATCGAACATCCAATCTGACCCCGATCCCATACGGCTCCCCCCCTCCACCTTGTCTTGAAATATGTATATGCTTTATGTCGGACAATTTAACTCATGCATCATGGAAAGTTTGATTGAAATTTTAAAGAACTTGTCCCTTTCTGGGAGCATCAAAAAAAGCTGATGCCGGCACTTTGCCAGTCATCAGCTTCTTCACGGAACCTTATAACGCCCTGATCCATTCATTGTCTTCATCTTGTTCATACCCGCTTAATCGTAAGCCAATCTCATCCACTTCATCGTTTCTTCTTGTCCCGTCATTTCATGGTCCTGCGGTGCCATGTCCTGCTCGTTCCAGCAAGCCAGACATTGCTCCTCCGTCTGACATAAACATGCATCATCGCAATGGTAGCACAAGCGAAGGAAATTTATCGTCATTTGATCGGTATGCATAAGGATCGTCCCCTTCCAAACATTTTGACGTACCTGATTACATCTTTATAGTAGCATACAGGTTGAATTTTATTTGTGATTAATTTCACAATATAATATGTTTATAAAGGCTTTATCGGAACCGTTGGTTTTAGCCGATAAAGCCTTCGTCATCGAGATAGTTTTCGATTGGCGAATCAGATCCTGCTTGTAGGTTATTAGTCGGTATTACAACCCCTGCCAGGTTACGCCGCCGTCACTGCTTTTCATCAGGCGCGATCGGTTTTTGTCCGTCGTTTCAATCAGCATCCAGCCGACATCCGACGATGTGAATTGCAATTTGACCACATTCGGATATTTTGCAAGATTATCGGACAACAGCTTGCTTCTAGGGAATGGTGTCCAGGTCTTGCCCATATCGCTCGTATGATAGACGATGCCGTTCACCATTCTCCATCCGTCATGCAGACGACGGAAGACAGGCTGGATGGTCCCCTTCCCGCTATTTCCCGTCATGGGGAACGACACCAAATTCCATGACTTCCCCGTATCGGCCGTAAAGTAACCCAAATAGTTCGCCTGATCTTCCTTTACGCAGGTAACCGGTATATAAATCTCGCTTCCGCTTCCACCTTTGCCCAGATACTTGGGAGTCCCGGCAAAAACGGAACCGCACGCATCCAGCAGCTTGCTTTTGAATACTTGGCCGGAAGACTTCCACTTCTGTCCTCCGTCACGTGTTATATACAACTTGGAAGATTGCATTTCACGGATGGTCGCAAACCCGACAAGCGAATCCGTGAACGTTAATCCGATAACGGATCCGGTTCGCGGAATGACGCTTCCCGGAATTCGGGATGTCGGATACTCCGTATTCTGCATAATCTCATCCCATACTCCGCCATTATTGCTAGTGTGAAACAGCGACTTCTCTTCCGATCCCCGGGAGAGATCGCCTTTTGCCATAATCCATCCCTGCTGGGATGAAACGAAGGACATTGCCGTAACGACTCCCGTCTCCGGAAGCGAAGAGAGCTTCCAGCTGCCGCCCCCGTCGGTCGTATTGAGCAGGATCGTTTCGGCCGATCTCTGTTTGTTTCGTATAATCCAACCATGATTTTTATCCGTGAACACGATGTCTTTCCCATACTCCAGCTTATCAACGAATTGGACATTGGATGATGGAGAGATATCGACCCAGGTCTCACCGTAATCTTCGGTCTGATAGAGACGCAGTTCTGTGTTCGTGATCCCCCAAGCAATCCCCGTTGACTCATTGAGCAGATGGAAATCCGTCAACCGTGTATGTATCTGATATTTGCTTTTTTCCTCAGGTGCTTTCATGGCCGTATCCGGCGTTACTAGTGTGATGGTCTGACCTTCTTCTTCATCTTCAATTGATTCAGGAGGGTCTTCTACAGTAGAAGTTTGCTGTTGTTGTTTTATCGGTTCTGAGGTACAGGCTGCTAACATGAATACAATCATCATCAGCATACCGAGCCAGAATATAAAACGTCTAGATATCAAGAATTCTTCCTCCTCTTATTCGATGTCATGCCGGCAAGTCTGCTTTTTCGACATTATAACATATTACATCCTACGGAAATGTAAAGAACCGGCTTGCAAAATTTACAATACTGTAGCTTTTTTGATAGCGTCATTCTCAGATGCATAAGGATGTTTCGATTATGGAAGACTTTTGAGGTGTGCGAATGAGCAAGATCATTACATACAAGGAGGTGAACTTTCATGGCTAAACCTGATAATCGCGAAGACAATGTCGAACATCTGCAGCAGGCCGTCCAAAACACGATCGAGAACTTCCGCGAGGCAGAAGATTATCTTCAGGAGTTCGGGGATGAGATCCCCGCAAGCGAGAAAGAACAGATTCAAGACCGCAATGCTCGTCGCGAAAAGAGTATTTCCGGCTTCCGGGAAGAGATTAAAGACGAGGCTGCCCACCAGCAAGGAGAATAATCTTCAGACCGCAAAAAAACAGGAGGAGCTTATGAAGCTCCTCCTGTTTTTTTGCCGCACTAGCGGGGGCTCTTTCTGACAATGACGCCTTTATAATCCTTTAATTCCTGGGACGCATCCGTAATAAAGTGCCTGATCGCCTTCACCCTTGATTCCAATTCCATCGTATCGTTCGAACCTACCTGCACAACCGATGCAGACGCTGTCGATATCACGTCCAGGCATCCCACATGAATCGTTTTATGGTCATGTATAACGTCTAAGTCTACTTCTGACGGAAGCTGCCATGCAGGTATGGATCTCGAAAAAATCGGATAGTCCTCATAATTGCCTTCGTCCTCAAAAAAAACCGGAACTTGACGTTGAATCGCCAATGCCCGGGTATAGGCATCGATATGTCCCGATTCGCCGCAGATGCATGCCGAACTATTAGAGATATTGATGATATATACGTTATCAACGAGTACATGGCGCTTCATGGTGCGGTAGCCGGTGATAACGGAACGAGCGGGGTGATCTGCAGGGATTCGGAAGGAGTGTCGTAGATGGAACTGCTATTAATGACCCGGGTATCTCCGATCAACAGCACGGATGAGCTGGAGATCGCCGTAATACGGATCGAACCAACCCGGAGCTCTTTATTGATGACCGTCATTTTCATTCGTATTCCTCTTTCCATGTTGCAAATTATGAAGATGATGCTCGACTGCCGTATCGATTTCTTTTTTCATTTGATTAGCGATCATTTGCTCAACATCACCTGGATTTATCTCGGTACTGTTCGAGTGGTATTGCTGTAAGTAAACGTTGATACGATCTCCGAGTTGTTTTCGGATATCTTCTATCATCACCGCAGCATATTGATCTCCAAGTTCGTGATTGGACTGGGGATTCATTTGCTCGAGTCGCGCCGGCACGGCATGTTCCAAGTGGCTTGATACCTGCTGATGTATGTTTGAGTAAAGATCCCTTCCGGCAGCTACCGCCTGTAATTGTTCTGCCGGCTGGCCATTGACGGTGATATCCCCCAGAGACTTCCCATCTGAGGGCGTCAGTCCAATGTTTAAGGTTCCTTCCAATTTTTCGATTTTCAATAAATCAAAATTATATTCGACGTGATCCGTCGACTTTTGATTGCCCTGCTGTAATTGATTTATTTCATTACGTATTTCCTTTAGCATTTGTTCCATTCTGTTAAGCTGCTCCGTCTGGGATTGAAGGCAATGGAACAATTGCTGGATATGGTATTGATACATAGCATCTCCCCCCGCTCCCTAATGATTGTATGCGTATGATATGAGCCTCATTCTGGCCGATATAGATCTTCAATCGGCGCAGGTAACGGAACCAGGGGGGCCATATTATTCGGAGGCTCGAACTCCGGAGCAGGGCCCGTAAAACCGCCCGTGTTATATATATTGGATAATGCGCGGATCTCACCTGCGGTTCCAATCTGAAGCACCGAGGAATTGGTCACCGCGTCAACCCGAAGCTGCTGTATATTAATGCATTGATGTATCGTTAGATTCACTGGGGCTCACAACCTTAATTAAGCATTAGGCGAATCAATAAGGTCTGGATCGAATGTATTCGTGCTGTTGGCTTGGTTATTAGTTATATTCGTACCAATACTGTCTCCGGTGGTGAACGAGTTGGCGCCGGAATAAGCTTTTGTCGTGCTGTTTAAATCGATTACTCCTGTATTTCCAACTAGTACCGTAGAACTGGGGCCCACGTTTACGATTTTCATATTGCCGATAATTGAAACCACAATTCCACCTCTTTGTTCAAAATCGTCCGCTTGGATTTATTCTATGTGGTCGGATGCCCAGATGTCACTATAACATTCCTTCGCCCATACACTGGAACAAAGAACGTAGGAGGGATTATCGTGAGCTCAAGATCCAAAAAGCCGGACTGGTTGACACAGGACTCTTTCTTTAACAACAATTCCTTTCCATTTAAGGATCTGAATCATCTCAATGAAGATTATCAGCTGGATCCGACGATCATTGAGGATTATGTAAAGGATACGATACGAAAAGCGACTGCCGGAAATGAAATTCTTCCCGACCCGCATTCGCTTCGCTATGAAACGTTAGATACTCATAACTTTCTGATCGTGAAAAAATGTTATGTGCCTAAACGCATCCATCCCGAAAATTTATGGATTCAGCTGAACCGGACGCAGATCAAAATCAACGGCTTGCCAAAAGAACAACACCAAACCATATCTTTACCCGTCCCCATACTGCCTGCGCAATCCGTTGCGACCTTTAGACAGCCTACGCTTCAAATTAAGATGCCGAAAATGTCTCCCGGCCGCCTGCGCGATATCAATATTCGTTTCTTGTGAATCAGACGGATAACAACAAGGACAGCCAACAGAAGCACCGTTCAAAACAACTTGCATGCAATATCCGTTGTTTGCAGGTTGTTTTGACTCATCTTATCTAATACTTATTGATGACTGAATTGCGATATCGTAATGGGAGTTTTTCCTTGTTTAAACCTTTATCATGGCTGCTTTGTAAGTGGTCGGGCTGTATTTAAGAGGATGTAGCTAGATATCGCATGAGGTGTTTTCTATTGTGAATTTTTCATATATTGAAATAACATAATCAAAAAGAAATAAGCTGATTTCAGTTAAGAAACCAGCTTATTCAAAGATCTATATGAAGGCCGCATGTCCGGGCCTGTTAAGCCTCGGAAACGACCGTATAGCGCTCGTTGAGATGTTTGGGCTGCTCAAGCTCATCGAGCACCGCGATGACGTAATCGGCATAGCTGACGTAGCTTTTACCGCTGGCGTTGCCAATGACTTGATCTTTGCCCTCCTGATAACTCCCTGTTCGCCGACCTTCCGGATTAAAGAACGCTGCCGGACTAAGATACGTCCATTTTACATCCGAAGTTTGTTCCAGGTCCTTCAAATTCTCGCCGGCATGGAATGCCGTCGGATAATATTCCTTCGGAAAATCGGGCGTTTCTAAAAGTCGAAGCGTTTTGGCTTCGTCCACAAACAAGCTGCCGGCTCCTCCGACAACAAACAGTCTGGTATCCGTGCCTTTTAGTGCTTGTATCAGCACCCGGCCTACTTCCACATATTGAGTCTCCTGCCCAGGCGCCGCGCCAAATGCATTCACGACAACGTCGAACCGCTGAAGATCGGCGCTGGTCAGATCCAGCACGTTCTTCTCCAAAATGTTTATGCTGGAATCGGAGATTTTGGATGCATTACGCACGATCGCCGTTACTTCATGACCGCGTGCTTGTGCCTCCTTGAGAATCAGATTTCCCGCTTTCCCTGTCGCACCGATAATACCAATCTGCATTTCGAATCTCTCCTTATCAATTGTATGTACAAATGAGTGGTGAAAAAGACAGAGGCTACATTCCCCTTTTCAGCAATTCGCTGGATTCATGGAGAAGTTTCGCTAACTGTTCGCTATGCTCCTTCCCCAAGAGGGTGACATACTCTCCGTATAACTTTTCAAAATATTGGTTCAGCTCCCGGTATAACGCCATCCCCTCGTCCGTCAAGAAAATATGCGTTTCCTTCCATTCGGATTTGCGCTTTACCAGAAGTTTCTCCTCCAGCTTATCAATGAATCGGGTGCTTGTGGATGGAGCAATCGACAATTTATCGCTAAGCTCTTTCTGCGTAATTCCGGGATATTGATGGATCACCACCAGCACATAGGAGTACGTTGGGGATAAGCCGGCTTTTGCAAATGCATCCTCCGCCATCTTGGTCATGGAACGTGCAAACCGATTTGACGTAAAAAACAGGCACGAGCTTAAAATGGAATCATCGATGTTCATATCCAGCCACCTCTCATTTGTATATACAAATTAACATTTAACTATGTTATTGTCAACAACTTTATTTTAGTTAGTTTCAATGCTTTTTCCTCTTTCGTTTGTCAATAAGTTCGGGTTCAGCCGTAAGCATGCTCCACTGATGGTAGAACGTGTTACTAGTACTTTTATGAATTTTTCATATGTTGAAATATTATTCCCTCCTCAAGGGTAGTAAAAAATCGTTGACCTTGTCATTAGTGTCAAGGTCTACACTGTATTCGAAGCTAATCCTTAAGGAGGTATACAATGAAACCATCGAAACAACATCAAGAACAATTGCTCGAAACTGAAACTCGGCAAACGCCGGCAAACGGCAGCCAAACCGCCGTAACGGTGCTGGGGCTCGGACCTATGGGGCAAGCCCTGGCCGGTGCATTGATAAGGAGAGGCCATTCCACAACGGTGTGGAACCGGACATCGGCAAAGGCTGACTCGCTGGTAAAGCAAGGTGCCGTGCTGGCTCCGTCGGTTAAGGATGCGGTGCTTGCCAGTCAGCTTATTATCATCTGCGTACTCAACTATGATGCGGTGAACGCCGTTCTGTCTTCTGAGACAAGTGCATTGAAAGGAAAAACGCTTATAAACCTGACAGCCGACGTACCTGAACGTGCGCGGGAAATGGCGGAATGGGCTTACCACAACGGAATTGACTACATCGATGGCGCCATAATGACGCCGATACCTACGATTGGGGAGCCTTCGGCCGTCATTTTGTACAGCGGGCCCGAAGACGTTTATCGCAGCCATCATCGTATACTCGCCAGCCTGGGCGGAACCGCTTCGTTCCTGGGCGAGGATCCGGGTCGTGCAGCGGCATATGACGTGGCGCTGCTAGATGTGTTCTGGACAGCCATGAGCGGTTATGTGCACGCGCTGGCCATTGCACGGGCGGAGAACATCGCTGCGGAAGACATCGCCCCTTATGCGCACAATATTATTCACATTATGCCGGATATCATGACCTATATGGCGCATGATGCGGATCGGGGCGTTTACCCTGGGGACAGTTCCAGCCTGATCTCGAATGTAACGAGTATGGAGCATATCATCCACGCTGCCGAACATCATGGAATTGATAGCAGCGTCTTAATCGCAGCAAAAGCAATTGCCCAAAAAGCAATCCATGCCGGCCATGGAGAAGACGGCTTCTCCCGCTTGATCGAGTATAATCTCACCTCGCCATAATTGACCGTTCACGCTCGCTGCAGTTTAATACTCGTATGAAACCTAACAACGAATAGGCAAGTCAAACAGGCGACTTCATGTCCCCTCTTGACTTGCCTATTCGTTGAGTTCGCCGTTTCCTTAACCCTTGACGGCTCCCTCGGTCAGACCTTTCTGGATATATTTCGAGATAAACAGATATACAATCAGAACCGGAATAACCGTCAATGATACGGCCGTCGCCATCAGACCAAAGTCCGTTCCGTATTGCGAGCTGATCTCATTGAGCAAGGCAACGATTGGACGGACATTCTCTTTGTTCACAAAGATCAATGCCGAGAACAAATCGTTATACGACCACATAAACACGAAGATGCTTGCCGACGCGAATACGGGCTGAGAGATCGGAACGAAGATCTTAACAAACATCTGCCATCGGTTGCAGCCGTCCATGAATGCCGCTTCTTCAAGCTCTTTCGGAATGGTTGCCATGTAACCGGCAATAACCAAGGTCGCAAACGTCAGATTGCCTGCCGTTTGCGGAAAAATCAAACCCCAGTATGTATTGACCAGACTGGTTTTGATAAGCAGCTCATAGACCGGAACCACGGTTGCAAACGCAGGAATCAGCAGCGTCGCATACAAAATGGAATAAATGGTTCGCTTTCCTCGAAAGTTGAACCTGGACAATACGTAAGCAGCTAATCCTCCAAGCAATAATACCAAGAATACGGTGCTGAAGGACATCACCAAACTATTGATATAACTTCTTCCGATATTAATGCGGTCAAATGCGTTCTGATAGTTAACAAATACCGGTTCCCAGGCGATGCCAAAGGAATTATTCATCACATCGCGGGATATTTTGAACGAGTTGTTCACGATCCAGAATAACGGATAAATGGTTGTTAAGGACCACGCTGTCAAAATCACGTACATCAACGTGGTGCCTAGACTAAACCGACGCTTCCTAACGCGCTGAGTTTTGTGTTCAACGACGATGGTTGGCTCCATAACAGTACACCCCTATAATGCTTAGTATGTAATCTCGTCTCTTTTCAACAAACGGTTGGCTATCAACGCAAGCAGCACGCCAAAGACCACCATGTATATCGCAACCGCCGATCCGTAACCAAAGTTCTGGTCCACCATGGCCTTTTTGTACATGTACGTCCCCAGCACCTCGGTTCCGTTCTGGCCGCTCGTGATGACCCAGATGAACTCGAACACCTTCAACGTACCCGTTATGGCAAGGGTAATGACGACCTTGATGTCACTCATGATAAGCGGAATTGTAAGCATCGTTGTTTTTTTGAGGCCCGTGATTCCTTCCAATTTTGCGGCTTCATAATAATCCGAAGGTATTTTGGACATGGCGGTCAAGAACAGAACGAAATAAAAGCCCACATAATGCCATACCGTTGGGATCGATACCGCTTTAAGCGCATTTTTCGCATCCAGCCACAATACCTTCTCGATGTTGAAATTCGCCAGCAAGTTGTTCAGCAAACCGAAGTTGTAGTTGTAGAAGAGCACAAACAACAAAGAAATAGCCGTACCGGATATAACCACCGGGAAGAAGAATACGGTTCGATAGAACCCTTTCAGCTTGGATATGTTATCTACCAGGACGGCCAGCACTAGCGCAATTCCCACCTGGAACACGATAACATAGAGCATAATTTCCAGCGTGTGCAGCGTTGCAGCGCCAAGCAGCTTATCCGTAACGAGTCTCTCATAGTTTGCCCAGCCCACAAACTTTTTGTCGAAAAAGCCGCTTGTGCGATAAAAGCTGAGATACAAACTCTTGAAGAACGGATAATATAGAAAGATTGTCATGATGGCTGCTGCGGGTAATAAAAACAGCACAATGTACTTGCGATCACCCTTCATATTAATCACCCTTGATGTTTATTTTTCTTCATCGTCCATGCCGAAATGACTACGCCGCCCGAATGAAAGCAGAGGGGCGGCGTACGTCACTTTTATTTCTACCGTTTCTGATAACAACTATTTTTTGTTGGCATCCTCGGTTTTCTTCGCTTCTTCGATCGCTTGAGTAGGAGTTTTCTTGCCTTCCACTACAGACTGAACGCTGGCGCGAAGATTACCGAACGTTTCTTGCGAAACTTTACTGTCAACCGGTGCGCTGATGGAGGCTGCTTTTGCTGCCATAGCGAAACCGTCGAGTGCTACTTGCGGCAATCCGGTCACTTCAACGTCAGCAGCCGGTGTGCCGCCGTTAGCCGAAGCTATTTTTTGAATGGACGCCGGGGAAGTCAGGTGTTTCAGCAATGCGATGGCTGCTTCTTTTTTGGCTGCATCGTCATAAGTGGCTTTAGAGAGGTAGAAGCCGGAACCGAAGCCGCCTACGATATCATTGCCGCTGCCAACGCCGCCAGGAACCGTCGGGAATGGCACAACCGTGGAATTGTCGCGAGTATCGTCGCTCCAGCCGCCGATGGCCCAGGATCCTTCGATGGTCATGGCTGCCAGGCCTTCGCTGTAATAGTTGCCGGACATACTCAGGTCGATCGTTGCGGCATCTTTAGGGAATGCGCCAAGATCATACAATTCTTTCATAGCGGCATAAGCTTTTTCCCAGTTTGGATCGATGCCATCGAGCAGGCCTTTATTTTGTCCTTCAGGACCAGCCGCAGACAAAATGGTATGCTCGATCAGGTAGTGCGATTGGTCAAACGGTACGGACAAAGGAATAATGCCTTTTTCGGACAATGCCTTAACGGCCGTGGTCAGCTTCGCCCAATCGGTTGGGAGCTCCAGACCGTTTTCTTCGAAGATTTTTTTGTTAACGAACAAGCCTTCGTAGAAACCGGTCAATGGTGCAGCGTAAATGTTGCCGTCTTTCTGCTTCGCAAGCTCAAGCGCATCCGGAATGAATCCGTTCTTCCAGTCAGCGTCAGCGTCGAGAATTTCGTTCAGCGGCACGACTTTGCCGGCATTGACGAACCCTTCTGCGTCAGCCCCGATGAAGTAGAACAACAGGTCTGGCTCGTTGCCGCTGTTCATATCGGTGTTGACTTTCGTTCTGAAACCGTCATCATTTGCTGACATGGTGTCGTTATCAATCTTTACGTTTGGATGCTCTTTCGTGAATTCATCCAACGCGGCCTGGAAGGCTTCGCGAGCTGCGTCAGTTCCTCCAAAGGTCGAGAACACGCGAAGCGAAACCGGAGCGGCTTCATCCTTCTTCTCTTCCGCCGGCGGAGTTGTTTCCGTCTTCGGCGCATCTCCTTCAGCGGCAGGAGTGTTGGTGCCACCGCTGTTTCCGCAGGCTGCGAGGAACATGGAGAGCAGCAGCATGACACTCATGAGTAACATGGAAGTCCTTTTCATTTCTAATCCCCCTAAGTATGTTTTCAGAACCTGATGCAAACACTTGCTGTCTACCAGAATTTTATTCCAAGCCCTATTGCTTTCAAAGGGGGACATTCATCTTTAGCAGGGGGAAATATTTCCATATTGACTTTTTTCCGCTTCATACCTCCCTTTTTAGAGTAGGAATGTGCTAGGTAACGAAGAGGTTATGCTAAAACTAAGAGATGTTAAGTAAGGATGGGTGATGAATTTTTCTATTATGAATTTTTCATGTAATGAAATATTATGAACTTATGACTTCCTTATTGACTTCTTTCATAGCACAGCAAAAAAAGACCAACCCCTTCTTAACGGTTGGCCCTACACGTGAATCCCCTCATTCAACTATTCTTGGGTGAGTGAATCTGATCTCTAACTCTGCTTAATCTCACTCGGCAGAACCCCCCAATACTTCTGAAATACCTTCGAAAAGAAACCGCTATTGATGTACCCTACTTGTCTCGCAGCATGTCCAACCTGTCCCCCCTCCTGGATGAATTGCTTGGCCAGCGTCATCTTGCGTTTAAGCACATATTGGGAGAACGACTCACCAACTTCATGCTTGAATAGTCGGCTTAAATAGGACTTGTTTACATATAACCGATCCGCGAACAAATTCAGGCTTAAGTCCTGACCGATTTCCTCATCGACAAGGACGAGCAGACGCTGAATCAATTTATGTCCGCTTTGCTGAGGGCGCTTTTGCGAATGGGTCGTAATCTTACGTACGATCCGGTGCAGGGTTTGCTGAATTTGTTCCCTTGAATGAAGGTTCAGCACACTGTAAAAATAAACGGCATCCTCCCCCACCATCTGGCGCAGGTTCCACTGTTGTTCGCGAATGACGCGAAGCAAACCATGCATGAGATAAAGCAGCTTCTCCTGTACCTCCTCTACCGCGGAAGCATGCCCGAACACCTTCTCCAACAATCGATCAAGCGCCGCTTCCGCTTTTTGAATATCTCCAAGCTCGATTCCTGTTTCAAGTGCTCTTTCATCAGAAGCAATCGTTAAATTCGCCGAATCATCTTCCCCCAGTTCATCCGCATAAGGTATTGCAAGGTCATGTCCATATACGACTCTTTTCCGAAGTGCATGCTGAGCCTGAGCATATAACATGGGAAGATGCCGCAGTCCGGTCGCGGTACTGCTGATTCCCGCACTTGCTGTCACTTTCAGACACTCTTTTAACATGGACAACACTTTGGTTGTGGTAAAGCTGACACGAAGCTGGAATTCACCTGGGACCTCCTCCGGCCTGCTATGAAAAATAATGACCGTAGAGCCCTTCGCATCCTGAAATAATTCGGAATCCATGCCTGATATCACGTCAAACGCAATGCTTCGCAGTGAAAATTGAAGCAAGGGCGTGTCCTCTGCCCGAAATCTCCCCCCGTCAATCAATGGATCCGGCTCCAAGACAACAACGGATAATCGTCGTTCCGCTTCAAACGGAATCAACAATTCCTTGCTTCGGCTTTCATATTCCCAATCGGCAAAGGCACCGGAAATGCAATTATTATAAAAAGTTTCCTGCAGTCTCGGCAGATGATTCTTCCATTTCGAGACCAACATCTCATAGTTATGCCGCTTCTCCAACTCGCTTTTCAGGATAGCTGACGCTTCCAGAACGGCCTGCAGGATCTCCTCATTGCTTGCAGGCTTAATCAGATATTTGAGTACGCCGGACTCCATGGCAGAACGCGCATATTCAAAATGTTCATAACCGCTGAGGATGATCATTTTCACCATTTCGTTGGACTCATGAATCCGCTTCGCCAATGTGAGTCCATCCATTTCCGGCATCCGAATGTCCAGCACAATGATATCCGGGCGGGTACGTTCCATCATTTGAAGCGCTTCACTCCCATTCTCCGCAAGAGCAACCACGTCGATGCCGTTCTCTTCCCAGGGGATGGTTCCCGCCATTCTTGCCCGGATACCGATCTCATCTTCCACGATCATTAAATTCATGCCCCGTCCCCCTCCATGTACCGGATACTTCCGCATTCAACCCGTGGTATATACAATCGAATACGCGTTCCTTCCAGTTCATCGCTATCAATCACTAGATCTGCCTTCTCCCCGTAGTGCAGTTTCAGCCTTGATTTCACGTTTCTCAAACCGTATAATTCCGCGTCCATCCGGTCCCTTCCCGCTGAGAGATCCAAATTCATCATGGAGATTCCATCCAGCTGCTGTTGAATATACTGCAGACGATCCGGAGCCATTCCAACACCATTATCCTTTACTTCCACAACGAACCATTCCCCGTCGTTCACTGCAGAAATTTCGAGTGCCCGGCCGCCGTGTTTGCGCTCAAGCCCATGCAAAATCGCATTCTCCACTAACGGCTGCAGCAGCAATTTAAGCAGCAGGATATCTTCCGTACCTTCTCCCATCCGATAAGTGACTTCAAAATCAAATCGTCTCTGCTGCACTTTAATATAATAGGTCAGATGGTTAAACGTCTCCGAGACCGTGTAGTGTTCCTTTCCCTTACCCAGGCTGTATCTCAAAAACTTGGACAAATTGATGACCATCTCTCCCACATCGTCGGCGTCGCTTAATACCGCTGCCGAATAGATCGAATCCAGCGTATTGTACAGAAAATGAGGATTGATCTGCGACTGCAGCAATTTAAACTCTGTCTTCGTCAGTAAAATCTGCTTCTCATACACATCTTCGATCAGGTGCCGCTGCGCACTGGCCAGATGATTGAACGTATCCATGACATACCCGAACTCATCCTCCCTTCGATGGATGATCTGGGTATCGAGCTGCCCCCTCCTCATTTCCTTCATCGCGGCTACCATCTTCTTCATCGGTTTGGATATGCCGCTGTAAACGATCCACGATATCCATAACGATATCAACACGCTTACGGCGATGATCAAGTACGTCCACCCTTGCAACGTATGCGATTCCTGCAAAATATCCTTCTCGGGCTGTACCATGACGAGTTTCCAGCCCGAGTCCTGTGAGGTTACCCGAACCATAAGCATTCGCTCAGGGTAGCCCGGGAGATGGCCTGCGATCAGATCCTTGCCTTCGTCCGGCCAGGAGGGAGGAGTCGCGGTGCTGCTTGCCGTCGTAGCTATTAATTTCCCGTCCTGGGTAAACAGAAAAGCCTCTGCCCGGCTGCTTGGAAGCAAACGCCTCAATTGGCTCACAAAATAATCCTTGCTTAGCGGCAGGATAACGATGTTTTTGTTCCGCTCAGGATTGAGCAAACTCATCCGCCTCATAACCACCATGACGTTCTCGTTATAGATCGGGTCTATCATATGGTTCGCATTGTACCGGTTCTCTTCCGGGAAGAATAACGTGATTTTCCCATCGGCTTCGATGGCCTGCTTGACCCATTCCAGCTGCTCCGGATTCTGTTCTTTTTGATATCCGGTGGTTGACAATAATATGCCGGAATCATAATGAAATAGGGACGCCTTCGGAGCCATCCGGTTAACAGAGGAGATAGCGGAGATTTGCTGATCAATCCACTGGAAATCCAAAATCGACTGCGGCGTGAGCACTTTACCGGCGTATTCGAATCTGCGGTTAATATCATAATTGTTCGCAAGGACCGTGGTCAGCTCATACACCCCCTGCATCGTAAGGTCCACATAATGGACGACGGATTGCATGGCGCTTTGCGTACGAACGCCAATCTGATTTTTTAGAATCGTGCGCGAGCGATGATTCGAAAAGGTGGATATCACAACGAGGGGGATAAGGATCAGAATAAAATAACCGGTAAGCCGTAGCTGAATCGATTGTCTGAAACGGTTTTTCCATGTTCTGATCATTCAGCATCATCCTTGTCTACATAAATCAAAGTGAAGGCGCCTCTAGAGGAAGCCCCTTCACTTTGTTATTCAGCTTATTTGTTCATCTTTGCATAATTCTCGTTCACCTCAGCGGTGATGGATTCACCACCCTGGCTCTGCCACTGCAGCACGTATTGATCGAATGCTTCGACCGGCACAGTGCCCATGATGATCTTCGTAAACGTCTCCTGCATCAGCTTGGTCAATTGCACCCCGTTCTTGCCCATGCTTGGCGTCGGGGGTCCGTTGTATTCGTTCTGGATCAGGTTGCTGCTGATCCGCGTCACGTTATCCTTAAGCTTGAATTCAGGACCGAGCGCATCAAGCCGCTGATAGTCAAGCTCCTGATCCCATGGGGCGGCATAGTCCAAAATGTTGTTGCGGTAAACGTGCTTGTTGTGTTCCTCAAAGTCCATGACCAGCTTGCCGTTTTCCCTCTTCGATATGTTGTGCTCAGGCAAGCCGAGTTTGATCGGCTCATGGCCTTCACCATTGGCAAAATTGAACATTTTGATGACTTCATTCGCCTTCTTGCTCTTTGCAGGCACGATGCTGTAGCCCATCACCATACTGGAGGCAAGGACGCCGGACTTCCCGTCCTGGCCCACCGGATAGTCAAGAGGAATCCATTCCGCCTTCGGATCGTTTGTCTTATTTGTCAGGATCGGCCCTCGCGTATCAAACCAGGTTGCCGAGAACAGGCCGGCTTTGCCGCTGGCTACTTTCTCTTCGATGTTGTTGTTCTTGTTCAGCGCCCATTCCGGATCAATCAGCTGTTCTTTATAGAGGTCCGCCAGGAACTGGAGAGCTTCCTTCGTTTCTGGCAGAATGGTGGCATTCACCAGCTTGCCGTCTCTCATCACCCATTGATTGACCGCAGACGCACCATTGAACGGTACACCGAATGAGCCGAAGAATGGCGCCGATCGGATGAGATTTTCCCCCATCAACAAGCCGACCGTGTCATCCTTGCCGTTACCGTCGGGATCATTTTGAGCAAATTGACGCATCACATTCACATATTCATCCAGCGTCTTCGGCGGCTGCAGCCCCAGATTGTCAAGCCAATCTTTACGCACATACATCAAATCGTTACCGAGAATATAATTGACCGCTGGCACCGCGTAGATATTACCGTCCACCGTAACGGAGTCCCATGCTTCCTGTGGAACCGACTTCTTCAGATCGGGACCTGATGCCTCGATAGCATCATTCAGCGGCTGCAGCGCCTTTTGGTTTACCATGTTAATGAACCAGGAAGCATCCTGCGTAAATACCATGTCTATATCGTCGCCGGATGACATCATCACATTCAGCTTGTCCTGATAGCCGTCGGAGGGCGGGTATACCACATGCACGTCGATATTGACGCTATCATTGACGTATTTTTGATAGGGGTTGTTGTTCTCGTTCATACCGTCCAAAAATTTTCGACCAAAGTTAGGCTGCACAATATTGATGGTCTGCCTTTTGCCGACCTCTCCTGAATCGGGACTGCCGGAAGCCTCCTTCCCGCCTCCGCATCCACTGAGCAAACCGGCCGCTATAGCGGAGATCACCAATCCTGACAACATGTTTCGCAATTTCATACTTTCAGCCCCTTTATATAAAAATATTACGAAATGTAAACGGATACAAGAACAATATGTCCTATTACCCCTTGACCGAGCCGATCATAATTCCCTTCACAAAATATTTCTGAAGGAACGGATATACGAGCAATATTGGCAATGTGCTCGCTATCAATGCTGCGGCTTTCAGCGACTCCACCGCCAGGAGCTGCCGTTCCAGGCTATCCGTCGTGTTAATGTTCGATTGCCCCGACATCACAAGCTCCCGCAAATAGATTTGCAGCGGCTTTAAGGAAGAATCGGTAACGTACATAACCGCATCGAAGAAGGAATTCCATTGTCCGACCGCATTAAACAAGGCGATCGTGGCAATCACCGGCATGGACAGCGGTACTACGATGCGAAATAAAATCCCGAGATTGGACGAACCGTCGATTCTTGCGGATTCCTCCAGTTCATTCGGGATGGACTGAAAGAAGTTTTTCATGATGACCACATGAAATGCGTTAACGGCACCCGGAATGACGTAGGCCCAGAAGGTGTTCATCAGATGCAGCTCCTTGATTACCAGGTATGTCGGGATCATCCCGCCGCTGAACAGCATGGTAAAGACAATAAGGAACATGATAGGACCGCGGCCTTTAATGTAATATCTTGATAGAGGGTACGCAAGCAGCATGGTCATGACTACGCTGATGAGGGTTCCCACAACCGTCCGCTGCACGCTGACGAGAAAAGATTGAACGAACCCCGGATCATTGAACACCTTCACGTAAGCTTCCGTCGTCCATTCTACCGGCAGGAAGGAGACTTCGCCGGATACAATCGCCCGGTAGCTGCTGAACGACTGGGCCAGAATGTGAATGAAGGGCGCCAAAGCCAAAAGCCCAAAACAGGCAAGCGCAAAGTGATTGATGCCGCTGAACCATTTTTCTCCCTTTGACATTTTCATAATCAGTAGATCCCTTCTTGACCCGTTCTTTTAACGGCTTTGTTGACGATAACGACCAGCACCAGACTGATGGCGGATTTAAGCAATCCAACCGCAGTCGAATAACTGAACTCGGACTGACCGATACCAATCCGGTACACATAGGTCTCAATCACGTCGGCAACATCATATACGAGCGAGTTATACAGAACGAATATTTGTTCAAACCCCACATCAAGGATGCTGCCAAGCCTAAGCAGGAACAGCACGATGATCGTCCCTTTAATGGATGGAAGGGTTACATGCCATAGCTGCTTCCACTTCCCTGCACCGTCCATGACGGCTGCCTCATACTGCTGCTGGTCAATGCCCGCGAGAGCCGCAAGATAGATGATGGCCCCCCAACCGACCTCCTTCCAAATATCGCTGATGACCAGCACCGATCGAAACCAAGCCGGATCCGCTAAGAAAAACACGGGTTCGAATCCAAGCCATTTCATGATTTCATTGACTGCGCCCGTGGCGGGAGACAGGACGTTTACCAATATACCGCCTAAAATGATCCAAGACAGAAAGTGCGGCAAGTAAGCAAGCGTTTGGATCGTCCGCTTATAAAACATGCTACGGATCTCATTGAGCAGAAGTGCTAAGATGATGGGACCCGGGAAACCCCAGATCAGCTTATATAAACTGATAATGACCGTGTTCCAGAACACCTGATAGAATTGGGGATCATGAAACAGCCGTACAAAGTGGTCGAGTCCTACCCATTCGCTGGCATTAAATCCTGCAAATATGCTGTAATCCTTAAAGGCGATCACAATCCCCCACATCGGAAGGTACTTAAAAACGAGAAAATACACGATACCAGGAACCATGATCAAGTACAAATCCCAATATTGCCTGAGGTTTGCGAAACGTTTTTTGTTTAAGACCGTATCGGTGCTGGTGCCGGACGGTCTGGGCACGGTGACAGCCTTATGTTGTGCCACGGCATTCACCTCTCTTCTGTTGTCTTGTCGCTATGATAAAAAATGGACTCGCTTCCGCCTAAACTTCAGCAAGCTCGCCCAGCCAGGCCCCTTGCTCGATGAGAAGACGCTGCAATTGTTTGATATCGACCTCCCGGGATGTACTGCCCGTCTTTGCACAGATGGCCGCGGCTGTTCCCGCTGCCTGCCCCATTGCAAAGCAGTTGGGCATTACCCGAAGCGAGCCCTGTACGACTCGGTCAGCAGAGGCGGCTCGTCCCGCAACCCACACATTTGCCAAACCTTGCGGAAGAAGGGAGCGGTATGGAACCCCATGCGACCGGCCGGGGGGAAGATGGCGAATTTCCATGTTTTCTTTGCTGGTTGCCATATGGATATCAATAAAATAAGCATTTCTTGCAATGTCGTCTTCAAAGCTTCGCATGGATATAAAGTCATCCTGAACCAGCATGTAGTCACCGACGATGCGGCGGGTTTCACGTATGCCGATTTGCTCGCCTGTGCTGACCAAATGGGCGTCTTCAAATCCGGGTACATACTTCCGCAGAAATTCGACCTGAATGTTGACCAGCTTTCTGCCTTCTACCGCAGCCTTCGTGAGATCTTCCGCCTTCGTTCCGTCTACGCCGAACACATGCCCGAAGTTGACCCCAACCAAGTAATCCGACACCCAGGCAAAGCCGGAGACTTCCTTCCGGCCGGGAGGAAGATCGCCGTTGCTCTGCGCCAGCTGAACCGCTTGCGGGATTTGTCCGGTGTCACCCCTATCCCTCATATATTGCCTGAAGCGCTCCCGGTTCACGTTGGTTAACAGGTAGCACATCGTCCCCGGCTGCAGCTCGCCGGCATCCCCGCCTTTCTGAAACGGAGCGCCGGCCAGCGCCGCAATATCGGCGTCACCTGTGGCATCAATGACGTACTTGGCCTCGACGATCGATCTTCCGGACTTATTCAGAAGCACCAGACCGTTCACGCCATGCCCCCCCGGATTCATGACCAGCTGTCCAACAAATGTATGGAACAGAACCTTGGCTCCGCTCTCAAGCAGCGCTTCATCGTACACCCGCTTCAATACCTCAACGTCAATCGGAACCCAATCCAGCTGTTCTTTATACTCCGTGATATAAGAAGGTTTGCAATTCGCTTTCATTCGCTCCATCAGCTCGAGCCCGATACCGCGAATGACAGGCTTCTCATGGTCGGTAAAAGGACAAAAGGCAGGTACCAGTGCCGTCGTGCCCATACCTCCTAGAAATCCCCTTTGCTCAATCAGCAAAGTATTTGCTCCATTATTGGCGGCAGCGATGGCAGCGGCAATGCCGGTCGGCCCTCCTCCGACGACGACGACATCAACCTGGTTCATGATAGGCAGTTCTTCCGGCGGCAGCGTCCATGTTCTTTTCGTTGTCATGTTTAGATCCTCCAGTGGTAAACTCGAAATGGCCCGATCCATTCGGGTATACCTACATTTTAGATCCCAATGGCGGTCATGATTAGCACACGCTGATGACATTCACTGTTCGGATCATGACCTTTTCATTGGCTTTAAATAAAAAAAGAGCTAATTCACAGGCAGGAACCTGCGAAAACAGCTCTTTAACGAACACTCTCATCCAAATTCGATGATACTTAGTTTCCTTTTATGTGAGAACGCGCCCGGGTTTATCTTTACACGGTTTATCCTTGTCAGGTTTGTCCTTGGGTTTGCTCCCGAGGTTTGTTTGACCGTAATTCGGCTTGCCTCTATCAGGTTTCTCGCCGCCTGGGCAGCTGTTACCCGGACGATCGGCTACCGGCGTACCTAACACCGTCACGCCGGGAGACTTATTCCCCGCCTCATCCACCGTTCGGATCCGATACGCGTATTCCGTTCCATTCACGAGCCCGTTTATTGTAACGGTTTGTACGCCTTTGCCTACATGAACCGCTTCAGCTTCGGCTGCACCTTCTTCCAAAACGACGACTTGGGCGAAATCGTCATCCTCCGGATCCGTCCAGTATAAGGTCAGCTGGCCGTCCCCTTCCACTACCGCCGCGCCATTCACTTCCTTCGGTGCCGTGTCGTCGTTGTAGCCTGTCTCCATGTCCATAACCCTGGCGATTTTATCATTCGGATTCACCGGTATCCCTTGCCATGAAGGCTTCGTAATATTTAAGCGCAAGGCTGTCGTTTGAACTGTTTCGAAGTGCATATCATTATACTCGCCATAAAAGCCGTCCTTGTCATTATCAACAACGGATGCCACCGGCACCCATACGGTTCCGTCCCAGTAATCTACGCTAAAATCACGGATATGCCATTGTTCACCGCTCGCGGCTCCACTCCAAATTTTTAAGTAGTTGAGTTTTTGCGGAACCGTCCATTCCATTTCAATAAAATGGCTCTCTTCCTGCCCTTGAGACAACCAGCGGGTGGATAGATTTCCATCAACGGCATATTCTTTAACGTTAGACCCGTTGGTTGAATCTACAGTCAAAGCTGCGAGCTGGGCTATGTTGCGCACGGTTATCGGTCCGAATATTTCAGACGGCTCCGAGGCACCGCCGGTGTTTTTGGCCGTAATTCGGTAATAGTACGGTATGCCGCTGCTTGCCGACGCATCCTTAAACGGTTGATCCGCTTCCGCAAGATCCGCCCCAACCACCGTCCAAGGTCCGTTTGGCGCTTCAGCCCGTTCGATATCATACGATTCAGCCCACTTTACCGGGTTCCAGGTCATGGAGGCAACTGAAGTAAAAGGTATCCACATCGGCTGATCCGGTACCGGTGGAATGGAAGAGGCGGTAATGGGACCAACGACATTCGAAGGCTCCGAGATTCCGGTTCCGTTCATCCCTTTTACCCGATAATAATAATTCATTCCTTCCGCAGCCGTCGTATCTTGGAAAGGACGAAACGGAATATCACTATCCAGTACCTGAGTGCCTATGATGGTCCATGGCCCATCCAGGTGTTCTGCTCTTTCGAATTGATAGGATTCCGCTCCCGCAGATCCTCTCCAGGCGATGCCAAGCACCGATTCGATCGGCAGTAGCTGAGGTGCGTCAGGTACTGGCATCGGCGGGACCGGCAGTCCGCGGATTTCATGGGCTTTTTCGCGAATCATGGACATAATCGCCTTTTCGTCATAGGTTTCACCCGATGGAAAGCCCGGCCAACGGAAATCTCCTTCTTTGTTGTAAAAGCCGCCGTCCTTGTTGTGAGACTTCAACGTCCATAACAAGGCTCCGGATGTACCGTTAGCGATCGCCTCATCAGCCGTTCGGGTGAGATTTGTCCTGTTCGAGTGTCCAAACTCCCCGATAACAAACGCTTTTTTACCCAAACTCAAGTTTCGGTCCGCAGCAGCACGCAGCGCATAATCCGCTCCTCCGCTCTCATAATAATGATTGGATACGATATCCACATTGGGATCCTCAAGGGAAGCCTGACTGATACCGTACCGTCCATCCATTACAATGTGATTAGAGTCCATGCTTTTTATATAAGCACTCATCTCCTGTGTCCAAGCGTCCGTCGGGTATAACTCATTTCCGGTTTCCCAAGCAAGGATGGCTTTGTCGTCTTTATATTTGATGCCGGTATAAGTATTCGTCCTGTTCAGCACATAGCTAACCAGGTGTTTATAATCTTCCTTCAATTCGGGATCGGTGTAGAACTCCCCGGCGGTCTTCCCTCGAAAACCTGCAAACTGTTTAATCCCACCGACATGCTCCCATGTATCGATAAAAGGAATAATGACGCGGATATGATACTCATTTGCCAGTCTCAGCACATGGTCCAGGTCCCGGAAATAATCCTCATTATACTGCCTTAAGCCAGTTACATGACTTGGCTGATCCCCATTGGCGGTTCCCCCTTTGATCGTGAACGTATAAAGCCTGACTACAGTGCCACCCATTTGCTGCAAGGATCTAAATACATCCTCCTGTTCCCATGGATCAGGGCGATGCCATACGGGAGCTGGCATATACGTGAGATTTGAGCCGTTCATGGATATGAATCGGAACTCCTTCTCGCCATCCATCAATCGATCCCCGCTGCGCGTGATAAAGTTCCATTCTCTTGACGGTACGCCATCCGCTGCGGCGGTTATACCTACACGATCCATTCCTCCCAACATAAACAAACATACAAGCATGACAGAAATCCAATGTCTTCGCATTCTTCTCCATTCCTCCTGCCCCTACTTAGATTTGAACAAAAAATGCCCCTCAATGTAAGCGGTATCATTTTTGTTGTTGATCTAAATTATAGGGACACTTGCGCAAAGTTGTTAGGTTACGTTCATGACTTGTACTGTTCCGCTGATGACTTTTTCGGAATGCAGCTATTGGGGAACCCCTTAAACTAACTGGTTGTTCGTGTCCATATCAATAGATACAAATAACTGTTCTTCCGTTATGCTGTATCTTACCTGTCCCATACATATCGACACCCGCTCCTGTCTGCAGAAAAAAGAGCCTGTCGAGAGAACTCGACAGGCTCTTTATTAAAACACTTACACCTTACCCACCCAGTCGGATCCGGCAACCTCTCTCCAGCGGCCGCGGATGGATTCGTAAACCTCCTCCGGCAATTTCCCTTTCTCGAGCAGTGCGGCATTTTGCCCCCAACGGTCGGGATTTGCCGTACCCACGATGGCGGTCGCTACGCCCGGCGTGCTCAGGGTGAACCGTAATGCCATCTCAACGCCTTGCTGAACGTCAGAGAGGAAATCGTAATTCAGCTCGCCGAGCCGAACCCAGTAAGGATAGGCATAGTCCCGTTCGCTTAATGTTTCATGCTTCCAGGCTACGTTGGCTACGGGACGTTTGGCAATAACCCCTATTCCCTGCTTCATGGCAAGCGGAATCGTGAGGTCGATTGCCTCCTGGTCCGCAATGTTCAGCGAAGTTTCAAAGCTGTCGAATGCGCCGGTTTGAAGGGCGTACAGTGCATCCGTCGAATCGCCGCTGTAGCCGATATACCGCGTTTTCCCCTGCTCTTTTGCTTTTTTCAGCACCTCGATCACGGTGCCCTGCCGCAGAATTTCCTCAGAGCAGCTGTGAAGGTGTATGACATCAACGTGGTCCACCTGCAGCCGTTTCAAGCTTCGGTCAATGCTTT
Organism: Bacillus sp. FSL K6-6540; assembly: GCF_038007545.1. Lineage (NCBI taxonomy): Bacteria > Bacillati > Bacillota > Bacilli > Caryophanales > Bacillaceae > Bacillus > Bacillus sp. FSL K6-6540. The sequence continues at coordinate 2,811,379 of NZ_JBBOXH010000001.1, read as the reverse complement.
GCTCAAGCATCACCGGATCCCAATCCGGGTAGTCCAGTCCGGAGGCGTGCCCGCATTTCGTAAACAGGTAATAATCATCTCTGCGGCCCGACAACGCTTTGCCGATCAATTCCTCGCTATGGCCGTAACATTCCGCGGTATCAATCATGTTAAGGCCTGCGTCAATCGCGCTGTGCAGCAGCCGGTCCACCGTCTTCTGATCCGACTTTCCGATCTCGGCACCGCCGAATCCCAATACACTGACCTGCATATCCGTCCGCCCAAATGCTCTACGTTCCATCGTCCTTCACTCTCCTCCCTATGATTACCATTCTACATTACCCGTTATGGATAATCTTGAAAGCTTTGTTCCGATACAATTGCCAAAGGATTCAAGCACCTGCATCCATGAAAAGAATCCCCTATCAAAATCCATAAATGCTAAGCCCGCCGTCAACCAGCAGCGTCTGCCCGGTCATGTAATTGGCGGCTTCGGAAGCCAGGAAAACGACGGGCCCCACCACTTCTTCCAGGTTTCCTACGCGTTTTAGAGGCGTCCGGTCCAGGATAGCCTGCATGTAAGTGTCGTCATTCAGCAGCTTCTCGGTCAGCGGCGTCCGGAAATACCAAGGCCCGACGGCGTTGACCTGGATTCCATACTGCGCCCACTCCATCGCCAGCACCTTGGTCATATGGATTAGAGCAGCCTTGGTCGATCCATAGACAACGCCCGTGCGTAGGGCGGTATGGCCGCCTACGGAAGAAATGTTGATGATTCTTCCATTCCCCTGCTCCTTCATATAACGGGCAGCGGTTTGAGATGCGACAAACGCCGATTTCAAATTGGTCTGCACGATTAAGTCCCATTCGTCATCGGTCACTTCCAGCGCCGGTGTACGAATGTTCATGCCGGCATTGTTCACCAATATATCGATTTGCCCCGCCTGGTCCACAAATTCGCGGATCGCCGCCTCCATCTCTTCCCGAATCGTCAGATCGCCCGGCAGCACATAGGCTTGACCTTTCTTCAAGCCGGCAATCAGACCCGCGGTCTCCTCCAGATCGCTTCGGGTTCGGGACATCAAGCCGACATCGCAGCCTGCCTCTGCCAATCCTATGGCGATGGCGCGTCCGATCCCGCGTCCCGCCCCTGTAACAAAAGCTTTTTTTCCTTCCAGCTGAAAGCTCGGTAAATACATCCGAATCACTCCTAAGCATCGTTCTGTAACCAAATTTTGTAATCAAACAATGGACCGTTCCTTCAAATCCCTGTAACAATTCTAGGAATTGAAATATTGCGAAGGATTAAAACGAACCGGGTCCACGTATTCCTCATAACGCCCGCCCGTATAGGACTCGATGACTTTTCGCCAGAAAGCCTGGGCCGGTATATTGCTGCTGACCTGCGTCACCTTCCAGCGTCCCTGGAATTGATTGAACAGCCAGGTCGCCGCCCAAGTCCCCAATCCCGTACGTCTGTATTTTTGCATAACGAAAAATTCCGTCATGTAATAGTCGGCTTCCGCAGCGTTGTCCATACGCTCGATCAAGGCAAAACCGGCCGGCCGTTGATCAAACGTAATCAGAAACGGATATTTCCGTTCCCGCTTTTTCCAGAACTCATCGAGATCGGGATAGGGTAAAAACAATCCTTGATCGTTCACCGAGATATCCAGATATTTAGTAAAATCGTACAAGTACAGTTGCATCAAGTTTACGATAACGGCTTGCTTCCGTTTGGGAACCAGCTCAATTCCCATGCGTTCCGCTCGTTCTGAAATCATGCTGCCGCCTCCCTAGGCATTTCACTATCATATTAAATGCTTCCCATCTTCATCATAGTATCCGTCTATGTTGAAACACAAGCGCCATCGGATCGAGGAGACGATCGTGTGAGGCATTAAGCACGACGGACTTTCCATATGTTACACTAGTATATAATGACAGCGATTAACGCTATAAAGACAATCATTCGAGGTGGAACATGAATATACAAAAAGATATCGACCGCGCAAGGCTCGATGAGAAAGCGCCGGCCATGCCTTGGTTTGTGCAGCAATTTATCGACTACAAACTTCCGGATCTCTCCCCCTCCACGCTGCTCGAATATGTAAGGGACTATGAAACGTTTTTTAATTGGCTCCGGTCGGAAGGGCTGTCACAAGCCGCCTCTAACCGAGACGTGACGCTGCTTGAGCTGGAGACCCTTCGCATGGATAGCATCACAGGTTACCGATTATATTTGACCACGCGCCGGGAAGGCACCAACTCCCGAATTACGGTTTCCCGCAAGCTGTCATCGCTTCGCTCTCTGTTCCATTATTTAAGCCAGATTGCGGAGGATGAGGATTTTTACCCGCTCCTTAAACGCAACATCATGGCCAAAGTGGAGATCAAACGAATTCACAAGCCCAAAGATACGGCTGCCAAGTTGAAAGGAAAAATATTGGAAGAAGAAGAGCTTCAGGATTTCATCACTTACATTCACGAAGGATACGGGCACGATGTGGAGAATAACAAACAGGCTCTATACGCGCATGAACAGAACAAAGTCCGAGATGCCTGCATTGCCAGCCTTATTCTAAACTCCGGTCTACGCGTATCCGAAGTGGTCAACTTGAATCTTGCAGACATCGACCTGAACAATAAAATGCTGCATGTGTATCGTAAGGGCAATAACGATGAAACCTTTAAAACCCCGGTCTACTTCCGGGCGCAGGCCAAAGACGATCTCGAGCATTATCTGCAGCTGCGGCAGACCCGCTACAAGGTGCCGAAAAAAGAAAAAGCTCTCTTCGTCGCGCTGCGAAACGGCCAGAATGAAGGACAGCGCATGACGAAACGGGCGATTCAGGCAATGATCATCAAATACGCCAAGCGTTTTGGCAAGCCGTCCCTGACCGTGCACAAGCTGCGGCACTCGTTTGCAACGGATTACTATCTTCAAAATGACATATATAAAACGAAAGAACAATTGGGGCACGCTTCCACCGAAACGACCGAAGTGTATGCCCATTTGACGGACAAGACGATGTCCGAGGCGATTGAGCGGCGTTCCGACGAGTAATTATGGTTTTTTACAGTGATAGTATAAGCGACGCGATCCGCTCCGCCTCATTCCAAGTAAACAAGGGAACCGCCAGCCGATGCTGAATCTCCTGCAGGCCGGGCGGTTCCTTTAGCATGTCGGGATTCACGACGATTCCCCGGATCTCCTCGACCTGATCCAGCAGCCCCCTGTCCTCCATTCCCCGCAGCAGTACCAGTTTTGGGTAAGGCATCATCTTATACCCTTCGACCAGCACCATGTCATAATCAGTGTACATATGTATCAACGTATCGAGGTCCAGCTCCGTTTCCCTCAGCATGGCCGTCCGGCCCGGCGAGGCAATGGCAATCCCCTCGGCTCCGGCCTCGCGGAATTTGTACGTATCCGTCCCTTCCCGGTCCATATCAAAGCCATGCCCATCATGCTTGATGACGGCTATCCTCATGCCCTGTCGTTTCAATTGCGGAATCAGAGCCGCAATGAGCGTGGTTTTGCCGCTGTTCTTATACCCGCAGAACTGGAAGACCTTCATGACCAAACCCCTGGAAGAACGAGCACCTGCACGGCTTGGCCTTTAACCGCTCCTCTCAGCTCTGGCGGTATAACAATCAAACAGTCGCTGTCCTTGATCGTGATCATGACACTTGATTCATCCAGGGTGGCGGGCGTGGCTACAAGTTTGCCGTTTACCGCTTGGAGGCTGCCCCTGACAAAACGGGTAAAATTATTCACCTTTGCATAATCCGAACCCAGCTCGGCTGTCCATTCGGTTAAATAAAGCTGCTCCATGCCCATCATTTTTCGAATCGAAGGTCTGACAAACAACAGAAATCCGACAAAGCATGCCCCCGGATTACCGGAGAGCGCGAATAGCAGCTTCCCCTCCTTCACCGCCGCGGTTGTCACGCTGCCCGGACGCATCGTGACTTTATTAAACAGCATGTCCAATCCGCCGGATGTCACCAGCTCTCCCATAATATCGTAATCGCCTACGGAGACGCCGCCTGTCGTAACCACGATGTCATAATCCCGGAGCGCTTCCTCCACCTTCTGACGGGCAAGCTCGATATGATCGGGAATGGCCTCCATGATCACCGGAACGCCGCCCGCTTCCCGAATTTGCGATGCAAGCATATAGGTGTTGCTGTTACGGATTTTACCGGGCTCAAGCGGCTCGGTTATGTCGAGCAGCTCGGTGCCCGTCGCGAAGATCCCCACGACCGGTTGACGATACACTCCAACCTTATGTATGCCAAACGTAGCCAGAACCGAAATCTCTCCCGGCCCGATGCGAGTCCCTCGGCGGAGAATCATATCGCCTTCCTGGAGTTCGAACCCGAGAGGGGTAATATTCTTTCCCTTCTCGATGGAACGCTTAAAGCCTACATAGGTTACGCCATCCTCCACGCGAAGCTCCGTCGCTTCAAGCATCACGACAGCGTCCGCGCCTTCGGGCACCTGGGCGCCCGTCATGATACGGGAAGTCTTGCCTTGTACGATCGGCACGGAGGAGACATATCCGCACGGGATATGGTCGACGACCTCAAGCCAAACCTTTTCCCCCTGATCGCATGGCGCCAAATCCGCTGACGACACCGCATAACCGTCCATGCCCGAACGGGCAAAAGCCGGGAACGGGTGGGGAGCGACGACATCGGATGCAAGCACCCGGCCATCGCTGTCCTGCAGCGAAATGAGCTCCTCCTGGCCGCAATCCGCATAAGAAGTAGCTAACGCTTGCGCGTCTGATACCTGTAGTGCACGCCGATCGAATTTATGGTTTGGTTTCTTGGGCGATATCGGTTCATGATCTTTCACAACTCATTCCTCGCTTTCTGACTATATCCCAGACTGATAATCTTACTGTACTACATTCTGAGCAATCTTCAAACCGAGCGGCTGATCTCCAAGAAATCGCTTGTACGTATCTGACGGTTGTATATTTTCGTTTCGAAACATTAAAAAACGCATGGCCTTAGACCATGCGCATGAAACGTATTGTTTTACCTTCGGCCCCTTCGGGAAATCTTACCGGATCCGATCCGGGTCTTGGGCTTCTTGTACGATTTCTTCGGCGAATCGAACAAACTTCCGCCGCTTTCGCCGCGTTTGATCGAGCCGCGGTCACCGCTCGAATCCGGATTCCGTCTGAACAGGCTTCCGCCCGTGCCGACCGTATCCTGACCGCGCCGTGTAATTTTCCCGCTCCGGTCAACCGTCAACGGCGGAGCGATCTTCTTATCTTGGCTTGTCGGCTTTTTATAGTTCCCTTGAGCCGGTTTATACACATCTTTGCTGGTATAGCCGCGATAGCCCCCGCCGCCCATCGAATCAAACAAATTCCCGATAAGGACGGCGGTCAAGTATCCCTGCAGGAAACTGGAATCGTAATTGCGCTGAACATATTCCTTGGAATCGATTTCGATCAGCGTATCGGCCGGCTTCTGGGGATCCTGCTGCAAATGGTAATACTCATCGCCATAGACCAAGAACATCCGCTCCGTACCCTCAGGAGAAGATTGATCCGGCGTATTCGCCGCCATGAGCTCGCTCGCCACTTCGGGAACGCTTTTATCAGCTGCCCGATACACGTAGGATGTTGCATTTCCGTCCCGATTGACGGACTCCAGCGGATACGTGTCCTTGATATTCGGCGCACCGCATCCGCTTAATAAAGATACGAACAGACTCAGTACCAGTATGATTTTTACAGATAAAAAAGAGCGTTCCTTCATGCCACCACTCCTAAGTCGCCCGGATAACCCTTACGTCCCCCGGTATCACTTTCTCGCCTTCATAGAGCATAAACCGTCCATTCTGCCATTCGATTCGCAGCAGCTTGTAATCATCCGATTGGTACTGCCATACGTGCTGCTCCCCGCTTTGCATAAACGCGGTACGGCCGGATATCGAAACATGTCCACCGTATTCCTCTTCCAAATGAAACACATGATCGTCCAGATCGATGATGGACGGCACCTCATCCGGCGAATCCAGGCGTCCATCGATGGGCGCATAGAGTGCATATTGAACCGTCTCGCGTTCTTCGATGTGAAGATAAGCAATGGTGCTGCCATCCTGAAGCGTCAGGACGACCGCGTTGCGGCCTCGATTGTGCACGCGGCCCGTGACTTCGTAAGTAACCAGAGACACTTCGCAAATATCGCCCGGAGCCAGCTGCAGCATGCTCTTCTCTACCTTTGGCGGCTCGGGCTTGCTAAATAAATTGCTGATTCTTTTCCACATACTCATCTTTCCTAATCCCCTATCTCCATTATGCGTTCTATAAGCAAGCGGTAATAATTAACGCTCCGACCACATGCAGCGATCCTGCAAACAAACCGTAACCGGTTTTGCCTTCGCGGGTTCCCTTATCCAGGTTCAGCTTGCCAAAATTGCGCAGCATGAGCTCTGTCAACGCTTCGAGAACAAACAGTATGATAAACGAAACGACCGATACCACAATCGCCTCCAGCAGGTGATAGGACGTTCCGATCGACACGGATAAAATATACCCTTGGGCGACCAGCTTGAGGATCAGCCTTGTGGTTACCGCCATGTTACCCGCTTTCACTTCTTCAAGATCGTTATATTTCGTGAACAGGGAATCCACGAACATCAATACAAACAACAGCAGCCCGCCGACAGCCGTCCAAAGCAATACACGCAAGATCATATCAAAATCCATCTCTAAGCCTCCACACATTCAACATACATATCAACTTGCCCTGATCAGACTGCTTCAAATGAAGATAGACAACCTTAAAGGGGTAGTCCCGTATATATCCGGTATCAAACAAAAGCGAAGGAGAAGCACAGTAGTATTCAGCCCTGCTGCGTCTCCCTCGCCATCGATACTATTTACCTGTCAGACCACCAGACCCGGATTACTTGTTCTCGTATTGCTTCATCAAGGCTGCAAGCTCATCCTCAACGGCTTTGTCCTTGCCGAGGTTCTCGAACTCTTCATCGAGGGATTTCTCGCGCGTCGACATTTCGTTGCTTGCTTCGGCACGCGCTTCCATGGCCAGCATCTTTTCTTCCATCCGCTTCAACCCAGCCGAAGCCGTGTCAGACCCGAAACCGTTCATTGCTTTGTTGATCTCGGTTTGCGCTTTAGCCGCATTATAACGGGCAACCAGCGTCTCGCGCTTGTTCTTCATCGCTGTAAGCTGCTTGCGCATTTCCTCCAGCTTGCCGCGCAGGTTGTCGGCTGCCAGCTTGTTCTGATCGTAGCTTGCTTTGTACTCGTCGCGCTTGGCTTCAGCTGCCTTCTTCTCTTCCAGCGCACGACGGGCAAGTTCAACGTTTTGCGCCTGCGCTGCCGTATGAGCCTGCTGCGTGCGTTTTTCCACGAGAGCAGCTTGCTCTTCATAAAGGGCTTTGAAGCGTTTCTCGATGGCGATTTGGGCAGCTACCGCCTTCTCGGCATCCTCAAGGTCTTCGGTCATATCGCGGATGTACTGGTCCGTCATCTTGATCGGGTCTTCAGCCTTGTCGATAATGGCGTTAATATTGGACATGGTCAAGTCACGCAATCTTTTAAATATGGACATCGTTCTCTTCCTCTCGCTTTCGCTTTAAAATACTGGTATATGTTAAATGTTTACGTTGCATGATCCCAAACGGTTTCAAAATTTTTTTAGTGGTTGTTAAAAGTCATCTTGGGATCACCTTATCGGTGCTGAAATCTGAATTTTGAACACGCACTGATTTTTAATATCCACGTTCATACTGCTTCGGAACTTTCTGTTCTTCATCAAGCGCTTTGGCAGCATGAACCGCCCAGTACGGATCCCGCAGCATGCCCCTTCCAATCGCCACCATATCCGCCTTGCCCGACAAAACCACCTCTTGGGCGACATTGTAATCATCAAGCAGCCCTACCGCAATCACGGGGACCTTCAGCAGTTGTTTGAACTCCGCAGCCAGATCGACCTGATAACCCGGCTTTGCTTCCGGACCGCCATTGGAACCGACGACCCCTTCTCCTCCGGAGGAGATATGAAAAATATCGCCCCCGGCATCCCGGTATCGTTTGCAGATTTCCGCACAGTACTCCACATCATAACCGCCGTCCACATATTCTTTTGCAGACACCCTCATGATGATCGGCATGCCTTCGGGCAGCACTTCCTTAACGGCCTGGACAACCCGTTCACCGAACAGGGGGAGGTCTTGGCCATATTCGTCACTGCGTTGATTCGTCAGCGGCGAATGAAACTGATGGATCAGGTAACCATGCGCGCCATGAATCTCAACAGTGTCGAATCCGGCTTCAACAGCCCGGCGAGCTCCTTCCCTGAAGGCCTGTATGAGATCTTCCACTTCGGCAGTGGAGAGTGCCTTCGGCATTTTGTAATGGGAACTGAACGGGATTGCCGACGGGGCTACCGACGGCTCGGCATCCTGCGCCTTTCGGCCGGCATGGCCGAGCTGGATACCAATCTTGGTTCCATAAGAATGCACGGCATCGACAATGCGGCGATAGGCAGGAATTTGATTGTCGTCCCAGATCCCGGTATCCTGATTCGTTATGCGTCCGTCCGGGTGAACGCCTGTCATTTCCACAATAATTAAGCCAGTGCCTCCCACGGCACGGCTGACGTAATGCACAAAATGCCAATCATTCGGAATCCCGTCCCCGGCCTTTACGGAATATTGACACATCGGTGGCATAACAATGCGGTTCTTGAGGGTCAAATTCTTGAAATTGTAGGGTGTAAACAAGTCAGCCAAGCGATTATCTCCTTCCACATCCAAATGATTAAGATGTAATAAAATCTGTTAGGGGTTATTATACACCTTTCCGAGGGAAAACTAAAAACCGTCGAATTCCCATATTGAGGATAATTGTTTGTCCAACTGGGCATACCATACTAAAAAGCTAAAGGGGCCGATCGTGATGTTCAAAAGATGCCGCGCAGGAATCTGCCTGCTGTGGATCCTTTCATTCTTTTTCGTTGTGCCGGGCATCCCGGCAAACGCGTCCGGTTTACATAATCTGTCACAACCACCTCAGGATGCTTCCGTCATGTCGGAGTCCGGCCAAGTCATGGATCATTCGAAGCGAAATCAGAGCAAACCATCAGACGACGCGCCGTCTTTAAGCCAATTGCTGAGGAAATACCCGGACACGTTTCGCGCAAGCGGACCACGGGTCAAACAGGTGGCGCTTACCTTTGATGATGTACCGGATCCCCGATTTACCGGTAAAGTACTCGATGTGCTGAAGGAACAGCAGGTGAAGGCCACCTTTTTTGCAGTAGGAGACCGTGCCAAGAAACACCCTGAGCTCATGAAACGTATCCATGAAGAAGGACATGCCATTGGCAATCACTCTTACAATCACGCCCAACTGAACAAGCTGAGCCTGGAGAAATTCAAAAGCCAAATTGAGCGTACCAACACGATTTTGAAGTCGCTGACCGGAGTCGACCCGCGGCTGATCCGACCGCCTTATGGCGATATTAATGAAGAGCAGCTCCAATGGGCGCGCAAAAACGGGTACAAGGTCGTGAATTGGAATGTCGATTCCCTCGATTGGAAAGGACTGCAGAAGGAAGAGGTCAAGAGTAATATTATGACTGCGGTCGGCCCGGGATCGATCGTTCTCCAGCATGCCGGCGGCGGCGTGGGATCCGATCTTACCGGTACCATCGATGCGCTCCCGGATATCATAACGGAACTGCGAAACAAAGGGTACAGCTTCGTGACGCTTCCGGATATGTTAAACGTGCCGGAATCGCGATAGAGCCTGCATGAACGCCAAAAAGACGGCTGACTGGAAGTTGACCAGTGAAGCCGTCTTTACGATTCATCATGATATATGAATTAATCGATTATGAACAATTTGATATCCTGGATGCCGAATTGATTTACGGATGATTGGGAGCCTGGGATGAAGATATCAATCTTATTCCCTTTTATGGCTCCGCCGATATCACGTGCTTCTGCTACAAATGCCTTTTTAGGCAATCCTGGATGCTCATGTCCTGTTACAAGCACCTTGGTACCGAGCGGAATTACCTTGGGATCAACGGCGATGGTGCCAAGCTTAAGGGAATTCCCGAAATAGTCAACCGCGCCCCAACCGCCATTCTCGCTTGCAGCAGAGGAATACGCTGTAGCTTTAACGGACAAAGTTTTGCTGTAATTAAACGTCTTGCCCCATGCTTCGACTACGTTATTCTGCGGGATAACATTCAAGCTTGGCGTGAAACCGGAGTTTCCTGGAGCGATCGGCGCCGCGGATGCCGCCGAGTTCATCGATACCGTCCCTGGTATGTTGATTTTGAGCCCCTGGTAAATATTCGTTGCCTTTATTGTTGGGTTAGCTTTCATCAGCTTGTCCATATTAACGCCGTACTGTTTGGACAAGAAATAGAACGTATCGCCGTTCTTGGCAACATGCACGGAGCTTGCATGTGCTTGCAGCCCGCCTCCGGCAAAAGTCAGTCCGAGTGCCACGGCTGTAACGGTAAACCATTTTGCTGTTCTTCCAGCGATCTTATTATTTTTGTTAAGTCCACGATTTCTTGTCCAGGATTTCATTTGTCGTAACATCTAGAGATGCCTCCCTTATATGTAGCTTGGTAAATCGGATGTAGTATGTCAACGAACATGAATATATCACAATTTTGTAACCTATACCGCAAGCAATTGTTACCAACACACAAAGAAAAACAGCGCCGCTGCCTGAAACACCAGGCTAGGCGCTGTTTTTAATTTGTTACATTCCGGATGAAAAAGTTACAATACCTTGCTCAAAAACTCTTGCGTACGGGGATGGGTCGGATTGCCGAACAGTTGGTCCGGCGTGCCTTCCTCCACGATTTTGCCGCCGTCCATGAACAGGATCCGATCTCCCACTTCGCGGGCGAAGCCCATCTCATGGGTCACGATGACCATCGTCATTCCGCCTTCGGCAAGCTTCTTCATCACTTCCAGAACCTCGCCCACCATCTCGGGATCGAGTGCGGAGGTCGGCTCGTCAAACAGCATGACATGGGGCTGCATGGCGAGTGCTCGCGCAATGGCAATTCTCTGCTTCTGTCCGCCGGACAGCTGGGAAGGATAAGACTCCTTTTTGTCCTGCAGTCCAACCGATTTCAGCAGCTCGTCTGCTGTAGCCTCGGCTTCCTTCGCCGAAACCCCTTTAACTTGGATAGGGGCGAGCGTAATGTTATCGATGACCTTTTTGTGCGGAAACAGGTTAAACTGCTGAAACACCATGCCCATTTTCTCGCGGGTGGCATTGATATTGTGGTTCTTGGCGGTGATCAGCTCACCCTCGAATGAAATTTCGCCGCTGGTCGGCACTTCCAGCAGATTGAGACAGCGCAAGAAGGTGCTTTTACCGGAGCCGCTCGGTCCGATGACAACCACCACTTCTCCTTTTGCAATCTCGATATTGATGCCCTTCAGTATTTCCAGCTTGCCAAACGATTTATGAAGATCCTTAACGGTTATCACTTGCACTCAACTTCCTTTCCCAGACACCCAGAAGCTTCGAAAGAACGAATGTCAGTATAAAGTAGATCATGGCCGCCACAAGCAGCGGATTCAGCGGGGCAAAGGTTGAACCGCGCAAAATCTGGGCTTGGTACATAATATCGAATACCCCGATGAACGATACGATGGACGATTCCTTGATAATGACAACGAATTCGTTACCGATCGCAGGGAGTACCCCTTTCAGCGCCTGCGGCAAAATGATATGACGCATGGCTTTGCCCTTGGTCATCCCGAGCGAGCGTGCGGCCTCCAGTTGTCCCCGGTCCACGCCCTGAATGCCTGCGCGGAATATTTCTGCCAAATAGGCAGCGCTGTTGATGGAGAGCGTCAAAATACCCGACTGGATCGGTGAGAATTTAATATCAAACGCCGCCAAGCTGTAATGGATAATAAACAGCTGGACCAGCATCGGCGTGCCGCGGATGATTTCAATATATGCGGTAGCCAAGAACTTAAGGATTTTTACGCCGGACATCCGCATTAACGCGATAATCAATCCGAGAATGAATCCGAAAAATACGCCGAGGGCCGAAATAAGCAACGTAAATTGAATGCCTTTGGCATAATAGTCGCGATATTTCCAGAAAAATTCAAAGGTATTCAAGTTCTCTGCTGTTCGTCCTGCAGCCAGATCGCTGGCATCGTCGACAAATTTCTGGATCTGGTTATTTTCTTTTAAGCGCTCGAGCGTAGCATTAATGCTGCCAAGCAGCTCCTCGTTTCCTTTGCGGACCCCGATGGCATATGCGTCGTTCTCCGCCGTCGGCTTGGCATCCGTGATGGCCATGGTCGCTTCATTCATGTTGGTCTTTGCGATCGGATACTCCGCAAGGACGACGTCCACGCGCTCGGATTCCAGCTGCAGCAGCAAATCCGGGATTTTATCGAGCGATACTACATTGGCATTCGGTATCGTTTTTGCGATGGATTCCTGAATGGAGCTTTTCTGAACCCCGATCCGGGCTCCTTCCAGGCTTTCAAGCGTGTTGAATTTCAAGGCGTCTTCCTTGCGGACTACGACCGATTGTTCCGCAGCGTAATAAGGTTCCGAGAAATCAATGCTTTTTCGGCGGTCTTCCGTCGGATTCATGCCCGATATGACGAAATCCACGCGGCCGCTCGTCAGCTCTGGCAAGAGCGCATCAAAGGACGTATCCTTGATAATGAGCTCTGCGCCAAGATCCTTGGCGATTTCCTTCGCGATATCGATATCAAATCCGACGATGGTATCCACGCCATCTATCGTTTTATGGAACTCATATGGCGCATAGTCGGCACTGGTTCCGAGAATTACCGTTTTCTTCTCGCCTTCCGCATGGACGAGGCTGCCGAAAGACAGCACGACCACCATGAACAGGGTCATCCACGCTGTAAATTTACGTTTCATATGTCTCATTTCTCCCCTAACTGTTACAAATAGATTAAACCTTTAGAAAAAAAGCAACTGAGTCATTATAAAACAGGATGCATGAATATGCAATGAAAATTGATGGGTTTTCAATTTGTAACTTACAGGCAAAATCAACTTGTAGTATGTCATTCCACTATTTTAATACAACGGTCAAATCATCATACCCTTAAAGTGATCATGTCACACATGATTCAGTTTGTGGAATATAACTAATTATTAAAATAATCAAGCGGGTTTGAATCCATTCTATTCCTAAAATAAATGGAATTTAATGTTTAGATTTCATCCTATCCGCAAGCTTCTCCTCTCCCTACATTAAAATGTAAACACGGGACTTTAGAATTATCCAAAATAGGAATTAAAGATATGGAATATTGGAAGGGAACGGACGGATGCATAATCTATCGGCTGCCTTCCCATCTTATAGAAGCGCATGATTTCGGTCCATCTACATTGCAAGCCGCCTGTCTCATTCACCGCATGATTCAGGCAAGCCAGCAGCTGGTTATTAATTAGCTATAGCTTTACTCATATAGGAGGTGTAACCATGCTGTTAGAAGCGCTGTATCATGTTCCTAGAGATAAATGGGCTTATGCTTACGATACACACACCATTCATCTTCGGATTCGAACCAAGAAGAACGACATTGATTCAGTTGTTGCCATGACGGGCGACAAATATGATTGGGACCGTACGTACTTCGAGATCACCATGGAAAAGGCCGCCTCTGACGACATGTTTGATTACTGGGAATGCGGAGTCAGGCCCAAATACAAAAGGTTGTCATACGGATTCCGGATTCATGCGGGAGATGAAACGGTGTATATGGTCGACAGCGGAATCGGATGGGATTACCCCTATCCGCCGGCAGGCTACTTTGAATTTCCGTACATACATGAAGTCGATGTATTCAAAGTACCGGAATGGGCCAAAGAAGCCGTATTCTACCAAATCATGACGGAACGCTTTGCCAACGGGAACCCGGCCATCAGTCCTGATGGAACCGAAGCCTGGGGCGGCAAGCCGGAGGTGGACAATTTCTTCGGCGGTGACCTACAGGGCGTGCTGGATCATCTGGATGATCTGGTTGACCTGGGCATTAACGCCATATATTTTACCCCCCTCTTCCTCTCCCCCTCCAATCATAAATACGACACGGTAGATTATAAGCAGGTGGATCCGCACTTTGGCGATAACGATCTGTTGAAAAAGGTAGTGGATACCTGCCACGCAAAAGGCATTCGAGTGATTTTGGATGCGGTATTCAATCACTGCAGCGAGGAGTTCCCGCCCTTTCAGGACGTCCTGAAGCATGGCGAGAAGTCCAAATATGCCGGGTGGTTTCATGTGAACCGGTTTCCTTGCGAGATCAAGGACGGCATACCGACATACGACACCTTCGGCTTCTTCGGAAACATGCCGAAATTCAATACCGCCAATCCCGAAGTCAAGGCGTACTTGCTGGGCGTCGCCGAGTATTGGATTAAGGAGATCAAGCTTGACGGCTGGCGTCTGGATGTCGCGAATGAAATCGACCATCATTTCTGGCGGGATTTCAGGCAGGTTGTCAAGAAGGCCAACCCCGAGGCATACATCGTGGGCGAGGTTTGGTCAGACTCGTTGATCTGGCTGCAAGGCGACCAATTTGATTCCGTGATGAATTACCCTTTTGCCGATAAGGTGCTGGAGTTTTTCAACGGCAACATGGACGGGCTCACCTTCGCCAACCGCATCGGCTCGATCCTGATGCGTTATCCGCAGCAGACCAACGAAGTGGTCTTCAACCTGCTTTGCAGCCACGATACGCCCAGGCTGCTTACCCGCGTGGGAGAAGATATCCGGCGCATGAAACTCACCGTCGTATTCCTGTTCACCTTCATGGGCACGCCGTGCATCTTTTACGGGGATGAAATCGGCTTGACCGGGGATGGAGACCCGGATTGCCGCAAATGCATGGAATGGGATCCCAACAAGCGAAACCAGGAGCTGTATGCATTTTATCAAGGCATGATCGCGCTGCGGAAAGAGCATAAAGCCCTCAGGCAAGGTCGCTTCCGCTTCCTGCAGGCGAATCTTCATGATCCTTGCATCGTGTACGAACGTGCCGACGAAACCATGCATTTTATCGTCTGGATCAACAACAGCGACTCGAAGCGTACCCTATCGCATCCCATCGTCACGACCGATTGGATCGATGCCGAAACCCAAGAGCCTGTAAAGCCGGTAAACGGTACGATGCATATCGATTTGGAACCGTACGCGTATCGCATTTTATGCCGGGAATTGAAACATTAGCTTCGATCATATTCAGACAGCACAGGGGTGCCGGATAGCTTGTTATTCCTTCGCTATCCGGGCACCCCTGTGTCATGAAAGCCATAGTTATTATCGGCTGGTGATCTGTTGATAGATTTCCTGATATTCCTTCGCCGAAACGTTCCAACTGTAATCCCCGCCCAGAGCGTTCTTGCTCACTTTACGCCAGTGCTCGGGCATGCGATATATGGAGGTCGCGCGACGGATGGTGTTCATCATGTCATGCGCATTGTAATCCTTGAAGGAGAAGCCGTTCCCTTCGCCCGTATACTCGTTGTATGCCTGAACCGTATCGTTCAGTCCGCCCGTTTCTCGGACAATGGGTACGCTGCCGTACCGCATGGCGATCAGCTGGCTGATGCCGCACGGTTCGAATTTGGAAGGCATCAGGAACAGGTCGCTGCCGGCATAAAAACGCCGCGATAACGGCTCATTGAACCGGATCTGGGCCGACATTTTGGTGGGATAGCGATTTGCCGCTTCCCTGAACCAATGCTCATAGGAAGGATCTCCCGTTCCCAGGACAACGAACTGAATCTCGTCATAGTAGAGCAGCTCATCCAGAATGCGGATAACCAAATCGAGTCCTTTCGAATCGACCAATCGCGTTACCATCGACATCAACGGAATATGCGGCGCCACGGGAAGATTCAGCTCTTCTTGTAAGGCGATTTTGTTCTGCGTTTTTTTGTTCAGTCCGCTCCGGAACTTCATGGCGAGATGCGGATCTGTCGCCGGATTGTAGCTTTTGGTATCAATGCCGTTCACAATCCCGCTCAATCTCGAGCCCTGGGCCGACAGAAGTCCGTCAAGTCCGTATCCGTAATAACCTGTCTGGATTTCCGTGGCATAGGTTGGGCTGACCGTCGTTACGTGATCTGCGTAAACGATGCCCGCTTTCATGAAATTCACGTTTCCGTAATACTCCACGCCTTCGGCCGTGAAATGCCGGCTGTGAATGCCGAGCAGATCAACCAACACCTCGTACGGGTATACGCCCTGATACAACAGATTATGGATCGTGAACACGGTTCGAATCCCCGCATAGAAGGGATCATGACGATAGACGTCTTCAAGAAGCAGCGGAATCATGGCGGTATGCCAGTCGTGACAGTGAAGCACATCCGGCTGGAATCCGATTACCGGCAGAACCTCAAGCACGGCACGGTTGAAGAAAGAGAAGCGTTCGCCATCGTCCATGTAACCATAAATGCCGTCTCGGTCAAAATAGTACTCGTTATCCACGAAATAGATCGTTACGCCGTCTTCCACCAGGGACTCGATGCCGCAATATTGCTCGCGCCAGCCTACCCGCACCCGGGTTTCTCCCACATGCTCCATTCGCTCTCTGTATTCTTCCGGAATGCCGCGATATTTCGGCAGCACGACTCGAATATCCTCGCCCATGCCGCGAAGGGATTTAGGCAAAGCAGCGATCACATCCGCCAGTCCGCCTGTCTTGATGTATGGTCCGCATTCCGAAGCTGCAAATAACAATTTCAATCCTGCTTCCCCCTTTTGCTCCGTTTCGTTTTTTGTTCTGTTTTCTCTCTTGCCGCTGCCGCCTTCAGCGACGCGTCCGATCGATCTTGCGATTTCCTCGATCGAGGCGGCTTTTTCTTTAAAACAACCATGCCTAATGGAGGCAGCTTGATCTCCAGGCTGTGGGTTTGGCCATGCCAGGTCTTCTTCTCCGCTTTCATCTCACCGTCGTTCAGCAGTCCGGAGCCGCCGTAATCGGCATGATCGGAATTCAAAATTTCCACATATTGCCCCGCTCTCGGCAAACCGACCCGATATTGGTCATATGCCTTTGGCTGAAAATTAATGACGATGATCAGCGTATCGCCGGGCTTGGTGCCCATTCTCATATAGGATACGACACTCTGCTCATGATCATCGGCGCTGAGCCATTCGAAGCCTTCCCATCGGTGATCCTGCTCCCATAGCGCCTTTTCATCCACGTACATGCGGTTTAGAGCTGCCGTATATGCCAACTGCTTGCGGTGGCTTTCATAGTCCAGCAGCAGCCAGTCGAGCTGCTCCTGATCCTTCCATTCGATAAACTGGCCGAACTCTCCCCCCATGAACAGCAGATTCTTCCCGGGCTGGGTGATCTGGTATCCAAGCAAAATCCGCAGTCCCGCAAACTTTTGTTCATAGCTTCCCGGCATTTTATTAAGCAGCGATTTCTTTCCATGGACGACTTCATCGTGTGAAAGCGGCAATGTAAAATTCTCCGAATAGGCATAACAAATGGGAAATGTCAGTAAATTATGATGGGTAGGCCGCTGATCGAACTCTTGTTCAATATAAGACAGCGTGTCGTTCATCCAGCCCATATTCCATTTGTAATTGAAGCCAAGACCCCCTTCATGCACAGGTGCCGTAACCCCCGCCCATGCGCTCGACTCCTCGGCCATCATCAAGGCATTCGGGTAATATCGAAACACGGCTTTATTCAATTCCTGGAGAAAGGATATCGCCTCAAGATTTTCCAAGCCTCCGTGCTCGTTAAGGCTGTACTGACCCTCACGCTTCTCAAAATCAAGACGGATCATGCTCGTCACGGCATCAACGCGAAGACCATCAATATGATACATATCCATCCAAAATAAGGCATTGGAGATGAGGAATGAAATTACCTCCGGCTTGGCATAATCGAAAGACAATGTTCCCCAGCCAGGTTTCTCGGCTTTTTGGGGGTCTGCATACTCATAAAGAGGCGCCCCGTCAAACTGCCGAAGCCCGTGGGCATCCTTGGCAAAATGTGCGGGCACCCAGTCGAGCAGCACGCCGATGCCGGCTTGGTGCAGCTGGTCGACGAGGTACATGAAATCATGGGGAGTTCCGTATCTGCTCGTCAGCGCATAAAATCCGGTACCCTGATAGCCCCACGAAAGATCGTAGGGATGCTCCGCCAAGGGCATAAATTCTACGTGGGTATAACTCATTTCCTGCAAATAAGGAATCAGCTGATCGGCCAATTCCCGATATGTAAAGAACGAACCGTCCTCTTTTTGCCGCCAGGTTCCGAAGTGCATTTCATAAATGTTCACCGGCTTGGCATATGGGGATTTGTTCTTCCTTCTCCATGCGGCATCATTCCAGCGATATCCTGAGAGGTCGGTCACCACCGATGCCGTCGCAGGTCGTACTTCGGCATGAAATGCATAAGGATCGGCCTTTAGGAATGTTTCTCCGAAGGGCCCCGTGATCTGATATTTGTAAAAAGTTCCAGTCTCCATCCCAGGGAAAAACCGACTCCAAATTCCCGAATCGGGCATCCTATATAACGGGTCTTGGGAACCATCCCAGCCGTTCCAGTCTCCGGCAAGTCCTACCTGCCTGGCATTCGGAGCCCACACCGTAAAACGCACGCCCTCTTCTCCTTCTTCTGTGGCAAGGTGTGCACCCATACATTGGTAACTGTGAAACCAGGTTCCTTCATGAAATAAATACACTTGTTCCGGAGTCATGTTTCCTTCCCTAACTGCTTGGTTCAATCGTCGTCACCTGCTTTTTCTTAAAAATCCAATATTATTAATGCTATTACCCCATTCTAACCAGGTTGAAAATAAAAAATGTCCCTGAAAAATAATTTTGTAATTTTCAAATTACTTTTTCAATATAATCGTTTCAAACCCCGGGAATGTCGTTTATGTAATGTACAACGTGAAAATACATTGGGAGGGAAACGTGATGAAGAAAAAAGACTGTATTGCTATGCTTCTGGCGGGTGGAGAAGGTAAACGATTGGCTCCCCTTACGTCCAGGCTGGCAAAACCCGCCGTTCCGTTTGGCGGACATTATCGTATAATCGATTTTCCTCTCAGCAATTGTGTAAACTCCGGAATCGATACGGTTGGAGTGCTTACGCAATATGAGGCAGAATCATTACACGAACATATCGGCGAAGGCGAACCCTGGGGATTAACACATACAGGACGTGAAGGCATTGCCCTTCTTCCATCCAACAGCACACACCAAGACGGGTACTTGGGAACGGCAGATGCCATTTATAAAAACATTCAATACATCGATGATCAAAATCCAGAGCATGTGCTCATCTTGTCCGGGGACCACATTTACCAGATGGATTACCGGGAAATGCTTGAAGCCCATATGAAGCAAGGAGCTCCTGCCACGATTTCCGTGATGGAAGTACCATGGGAAGACGCCAGCCGATTTGGCGTCATGAGCGTTGACGATAATCTCAATATCATTGAATTTGCCGAAAAACCGGCAGAACCGCAAAGCAATCTTGCCTCCATGGGCATTTATTTGTTCCGTTGGGACTATCTGAAGCAGCACCTGATCGAAGATGCGTCTGACCCGAACTCCAGCCATGATTTCGGAAAGGATGTCATCCCTAAGATGCTGTCCGGAGAAGAGTCGCTGCTAGCATTCCGCTTCCAGGGCTACTGGCGCGATGTCGGCACCGTAGAAAGCCTCTGGGAAGCCCATATGGATGTGCTTAGCCAAAATGAGCTCGTCCTTGAGAGAGCCGACTGGCCTATGTATACGCGCGCTTGGAAAACCAAGCTGTCGGCAGCACGGACCCGAAATGTGGAGCATACGGACTGCCTGATTCATGACCAATGCAGCTTCGAAGGAAAAGCCAAAAGTTCCGTCATCTTCTGCGGATCAGAAATCGGCAAATACTCCATCGTGAAGGATAGCGTGGTCATGCCGAATGCCAAAATCGGCAAAGGCGTCCATATCGAGCACGCCATCATCGGGGAAGGTGCAGTGATCAAGGACGGAGCCGTTGTGAAAGGGGCTCCCGGCAATGTCGTGGTCGTAGGACCGTACGAGACGGTGCTTCCGAAACCAACGGTTCGTACCCAGCCGGCCCGGCTCCTTCAGGATGTATACGAAAAAGGACGCTTGCGTGCAAATGTCTCTTCATCCTGAACGAATGTCATGAACAGAATAGAGCTCTGAGAATTTCTTCAGGCGTATTACACAAAAAGCGATCCGTAACGGATCGCTTTTTCTCATGTATCGTGCCCTGCTGACTTTGTCTAAGCGCATGCGACGGAGGTTTTGAAACTTTAAGATCAAGAAACAAAAGTCTTTTCATATAAATTCACGATGCGACCGCCCATATCCTGCTCGGCCACGAATTGAAATCCTTGACGCTGGTAAAATCGATTCAGCGTTGGCAAATGGGATACGCAATCCAATCGGAAGCCCCGTTTCCCTTTGGAAACCAAATACGATTCCGCAAAGGAAATCATTTTGTTCCCAAGCTCCAGCCCCCGATAAGCGAAGCGTACGGTCAGACGATGCAAGTAACCGTAGGACGGATCGTCCCGCTTTCCCCAGTAGTCAGGGTCCCCGTACTGCAGCGTAAACATGCCGGCCGCCTTGTCTTCATGCCACAGGATGAATACTTCACGCTCTGCCAGGTACTGTTCCATTAGCTCCAGGGAAAAAAGCGAGGGGCTCCACTGCTTGCGCCCTTGCTGTTCCATCACCTCGGCCGCCTCCGTTAGAAGCACCAGCATCTCTCCTGCGTGCGCGGCTTCTGCCCGTCGTAGTTCAAACCGCCCCTGCTCCGTTGAAAACATTGCTGCGGATTCCACCCCTGTACTCCCCCTTTATAACATAGCCACACAAAGTGGAGCCTGTACTCCGAGACATATACCATATACTTTGTGGGGACAAAACTTATCTATGCGAATACAGTATTGCTTACGATTTCCCGTATACTTATAAATTCTGTATTATTGAGAAAAGCTTTGCCGGATTACCGGCAAAGCTTAGGCCATCGGCCCGGCTGCGTCATCCTCACCGTTCTCCAACCCGCCGGCCATCGGTATTTTCCCCTCAGGCAGCGGCAGCTTGACGATCACGGCTGTTCCGTGCCCGAGCTCGCTTTCCATTTCCATCGTGCCCCCGTGAAGCTCAACGAGCTGCTGCGTGATCGCTAATCCCAGTCCCGTTCCCCCGTTAAGTGGATTCACCTGGAAGAACCGATCCTTTACCCGCCGAAGATGCTCGTCCGAGATGCCGATCCCGTGATCTTGTACGGTAACGATAACAAACTTCTCTTCCATCGCGAAGGACAGGTTGATTACCCCGTTCTCATGCGAGAATTTAACCGCGTTGTCCACGATATTCAGGAATACCTGCTTCAAGCGGTTGACATCCCCATAGATAATCGGCTTCTCGTCGGACTCCAGTTTGATCTGAACGCCCTTCTTCTCGGCTTTCGTCCACAGATTGAGCATGATCTCTTGCAGCAGCTCCCGTAAATTCACGATGCCCTTCACCAGCTTCATCTCATTCTGCTGGAGCTTGGAGAAATCCAGAAGCTCTTCGACAAGGCCGATCAACCGGTCGGTTTCCTTGGAGATGATCTGCATTCCGATTTTCGTTTCTTCCGGGTCGTAGCCGCCGGAGTCAAGCGTTTCGCTCCAGCCCTTGATGCTTGTGAGCGGCGTTCGCAGCTCATGCGAGATCGAGGAGATAAAGTCATCCTTCACCTGATTGCTTCGCACAATCTCCTGCGCCATGTAGTTCAAGGTCGACGAAAGCTCGCCAAGCTCGTATTTGTAGTCGCCCTTGATCCGTACGTTGAACTTGCCTTTGGCCATCTGAGCGGACACCGTGGTAATGTTGTTGAGCGGCTTTACGATGGAATTGGCCAGCCCAATGCTGAAAGCAAGCACGATCGCCAGAACGGCCGCCCCGATGCTGACGGCAAACAGCGTCATTTTCATCAGCTTGTCGTTTACGTATTCCAGCGAAGTCACGTAACGGAGAATATACGTATTTTCAAAACCGTTCGAAACGGACTGGGACACCGCCATCACGATCTGGCCCGTGCCTTGCTGTTTGCCGATCCAACGGCTCGTATTGCCTGCAAGCGCTTGGGTAACATCGCTGGTCTTGATGGTCTGCTCTATTTCGAAGCCGGTCGAAGTTGAGAGTACTTGCCCAGCCGGGTTCAAAATTTGAAGCTCCGTATTATACAGTTCAAAATGGCGAACCATTTCGCTCAGCTGATTGACGTTGTCCGACGAGGTCAGTCGAAAGGGCTGATAGAAATCATTGGCGGTACGGATATGGTTCACCATATGGTTGTACACCGTATCGTAATAATACGATCGTAAAGCGATAAGAAAAATAACCTCAATCAGCAGCAAGGCGATGAACACTACCAGGAAGTAGTGCAGCACGATTTGCCGCCGAATGCCTTTTTTGATGATCATTGTCCCTGACCCTTCCATTTATAGCCGTGTCCCCATACCGTCTGGAGGTATTCCGGCTCGGAAGGATTGCCTTCGATTTTTTGGCGCAGTCTCCGAATGTTCACGTCCACGATTTTGGGATCGCCCATATATTCTTTGCCCCATACGTGATCAAGCAGCACATCACGGCTAAGCGGCGTGTTTTCTTTTTCCAGGAAGAACTGGACCAGCGAGAACTCCGTAGGCGTCAGCTCCACCGGCTGCCCGTTCTTCTTGAATTGCTTGGAAATCAGATCCAGCGTGAACGGACCCGATTGGAAGGATACCTTGGCGGCACCCGCACGCTGAACGTTCACCCTGCGCAGAAGGGATTGCAGCCGGGCGATCAGTTCCGTCGGGCTGAACGGTTTGCTTACGTGGTCATCCGCTCCGACGGATAGGGCATACACTTTGTCCTGCTCCTGAACTTTTGCCGTCAGGAAAATAATGCCGATCCGCTCGTTCGTTTCCCGGATTCTGCGGCATACTTCAAAGCCGTCGATACCAGGAACCATGACGTCGAGCAAGGCGATATCGATGTCTGGCGTCGTTTGCAGCAAGCGAAGGGCCTCATTGCCGTTCTCGGTCTCCAGCACCTCAAAGCCGTTCCGTTTCAGATTAATTACGATAAAACTGCGAATGGATTCTTCATCTTCTAATATGAGCACTTTACTCAAGGTCTAGTTCCCCTTTCTTTCGATAGGAGCCACATTGTTGCTGCTTGGCTTTTTATCTTTTTTACTCAATTTCAGATCGCCATGGCTTCGATAAGCGATGACGCGGTTTTTCTCCTTCACCAAGATCTCCCAATCGGATTCGGCTTTCCCCCACTGGGCCGTGGAGAAAAACTTGATTTCCGCGACGGACTCTCCCGTGTCGGTCATGACAAAGTTCAGATAAGCATTTTTGTTGGATTCCGGCGTAATGGTAATTTTATTGTACATATCCGGCGGAAAATCCAGATAGAAGCGATTATTCATATCGTAGTATCTTTGGAGCACGAATTGAAGCCCTTCTACTTCGTTGCTCTCCCGCACCTCTCCGTCCCACTGGAAGTACGTGGTGAAGAACGGGATTTCGTCCAGGATCAGCCGATCTTCCCAGCCGATTGGCCTTGTAAGCACACCAAACTCTAAAATACCGTCATCGTTCACGTCCTCGCTCTCAACCGGCAGTTCCTTGTAAGTAAGCAGTTCATCCTGGAGCACGTCAATAAACTTGTTGTCCTCCATGATAATGAGCTTGGAATAGGAAGAGTTGGACACGACCGAAGCATCCAAGATGATACCTTCTTTGTTTTTGGCC
Source organism: Bacillus sp. FSL K6-6540 (assembly GCF_038007545.1). NCBI lineage: Bacteria > Bacillati > Bacillota > Bacilli > Caryophanales > Bacillaceae > Bacillus > Bacillus sp. FSL K6-6540. The sequence continues at coordinate 2,787,560 of NZ_JBBOXH010000001.1, read as the reverse complement.
ACTTTACCTGCGACAACATTGTAATAACTTTCGATATTTGGTCCCAAATCCAGCTTGTTCAGCTCAACGAAAGCATCCTCGAATTTGTCGTATTGATAGGTGCTGATATACGAGAGCTCTTTCTGCTGGAGGTATACTACCGTAATATCCTTGACCTTGTCGCCGTTCATGTCTCCGATATTGAAGTGCGTATACGGCAAGGCCGGGATTTTTTCGAGCGAATCCCCGGAGAATGAATACACGGCCAGCAGGTTCTGAAGATTCTCTTCTCCGCGGGAGAAACCGGCTACGATGTCAACCTTGCCGTCATTCGTAAAATCAACGAAATCAAATGACTCCAAAACCGTCCCTTCTCCGTCGAAATCGAGGCTCTTCACCCAGGTATCACCCTGCTGCTGCATGATCATGCCGTGGATTTTCACCTCTTCATCCGGCGTCTGATAGAAGACGACGGCTTCCATAACGCCGTCGTTGTCCAGGTCATGAATTCGGATCGAACTGCTGTCGACGTCGCTTCGCGGCCGAATGATAGCGCCGTTGTCCAGTTTGATCTTCTGGAGCGCGGACTGGATGGCGCCGTTCAGCGTCGCTTTGTCCGTCGGCAGATCCGGTCGCTTCATTAAAGACACCGGATCCTGGATAAAGGTACAGCCGCTTATGATAAATAGTAACAAGCCGGCCAAGAGGGCTTGCATCACTCTATATTTCAATAAGTATCAACTCATTTCTATGCTTTCGCCTTGCGTCAAGTGATTGATAATTACAGTCTTGACTTCTCGCCATGGGTTAAACGTCTTCCGGTCACATCCACTACCAGCTGGCCGCCCGACAGCCCCATGATTCGGGTGCAGTATTTCTCCGCAAGCTCCAGCGGGATGACGGTAAATACCGTCAGACGCTCTTCCTCGCACAAGGTTTTTAGCGTCTTCAAAACATGCTCGGCAGAGGCCGGATCGAGTCCCGTGACAGGCTCGTCCGCCAAAATCACCTTAGCGCCGTGAACGAGCGCCCGGGCAATGGCAATTCGCTGCTTCTCGCCGCCGCTCAGCTCGCCGGCCTTGCGTTTTGCCTTGTCCAGCAAACCCAGGTGCTCGATCGTATCCATGGCTCCCATATAATCATCAGACCGGACCATCCCGGTAACCATCCGCCACAGCGGCGTTTGGCTGGATTGCCCGATCAATACATTCTTAAGCGCCGTTCGATTTACGTTTAGGGAAGGATTCTGCTCGAGATAAGCCCATTCCCGTCGAATTCTTCGTTTTCCGGCGGGATTCATCATATCTTCGCCGTCAATCGTCAGCTTGCCGCCGTCCCATTTTTGCTGCATCGACAGACAGCTCATCAGCAAACTTTTTCCGCTTCCGCTCGCACCGATCAGACCGATCATTTCCCCGTGTTCCATCTGAAATGTGATATCCTTTAACACCGGTGTACGTTCAGGACCCATCGTTTTCTTCAGCCGATCCACTTTAATCATGTTATCGTCTCTCCCGTCAAGTGCATATTCCTACTCTCTAGTTTAGAAGAAAGCGAAAGCAATTGCCATGAGAACGCATGTTTCTATTTGTCGGGTGAAACGCTGTTGCCTTTGAACCATAAACCCGTGCACGCAAACACAATATACAAGCCGCCGAGCAAAACGAAGATTCCCCCGTTCCACCCGGTTTCCATGATAGCGCCACCCGCATTCGGTCCTGCGATACTGCCGGCATTGAAATGGAAGGAAGCCACGACGTTGGCCGCCGGCAGCAGCACCCTGGGAAGGATGTCCGCGGCATAAGCCAGACCGAGGGAGAAGAAAGAACCGACCAACCCGCCGGCCATCGTCAGTAATAGTAAGGTTGCCCAGAAATTCGTTCCGGCTACCGGAATCAGCAGGAAACTGCAGCCTCCCACGATCCCCGCGATCGTCAGCACCCGCTTGCGTCCGAATTTATCGCTCCAGATGCCGAGGGGAAGCTGCAGCAGGAGTCCGCCGATGCCGACAAAGGGCAGCAATGTCGAAATTTCGCCTAAAGTAAATCCGCTTCTTAACCCATAGACCGGGAAATTGCTGTTAATCCCCGCTTCCATGTATCCGTACAAAAATGCGGGAATCAAGGCAAACCAGGCCAGCCGATAGCTTTTGAGATAACGGCCGGCCGGCTGCTGCTCTCCTTGCTCGCTTTTTTCCGGCTTCAAATTCGGAAGTTTGAACAGAACGACCAGCAGAATGAACAAGAACAGCACAGCCAGAATCAGAAACGGTACCGCCTCGCCGTATTTCAGAAGAGGAATGCCGAGCGGCCCTATACTAAATCCCAGACCGTAGGACATACCGTAAAAGGAAATGCTCCGCCCCCGATTCTTCACGGTTGACATCATCAGCACCCACAGCTGGGCGGCATAATGCAGCGCGCTGTCGCCGATGCCCACAAGCACCCGCAGCACAAACCAGACGGCTACGCTCGGAATCAACGGAAAAGCGACCAGCGACAGCATCACCAGCACGAGACCCGATACGATCAGTCTTTTGAAACCGACCCAGCCGAGAAGCCGTTCCGCAACCAGCGTCATGGCAAATGAGCCTACATATAAAGCAGCCGCGTTCAATCCGTTCATGGAGGATGAGATGCCCATCCGTTCCAAAAAAATAGCCAGCACCGGCAATAGCAGTCCCTGGCTTAAACCAGCCGCAACCACGACGGCAATTAAAATAAAATAATGAGTTCTCCCTTGACGGGGGGTAACAGCTTCTGTCACTGAAATATAGTCCTCCTCTAATATGAAAAAACGATGAATTTAAACAGCCAAATGAACATTATAGTGGACAAGCCCAATCGATACAAGCCATAATAATAACAATGCCATCAATTGGGAGGGTATCCGTTCATGAAATATAAAGTTAGTATCGATGTATCCATGGTTTATGAGCTGCTGGGCAGCTTCATGATATATGCAACAAGGAAATGGACCGATAACCTGGATATTGGAAAACAGCTGATAACGGAGATGGATGAGCGTTTGCCGCAGCATGTACGTGTCCAGTTCAGTGGAGCCCGCTCATGGCCGCTCGCGGATTACGATGTCTTATACGCCCTGATCATGCTTCGAGGAGAGCATCGGGAGATCCCTGATTTTCTGGGCTGGATCGAATCTTCCCCGGTGGAAGAGCTTCATGGCCTGCTTCAGCCTCACTTGCCGTCCCTCACGCGGGATGAAACGTCCAGAATTCGAGAAAACTACACACCGTTGATGAAGCTCTGGTATGAGCACTACTTTTCCGAAGTGGAGCCTGAGCTGTACCATCTTCTGGAGGAAGATGCCGAAGAGAAACGAATGCTGCTTCCGAAAATGGACGACGAAAATCTGATCGAATATGCTTCCAGCGGAGTCATTCTGGATAACGTTCCGCAAGAAAACGTGGTCTTGTTCCCGGGTACGCATTTTCGTCCGATCAATACCTATTGCTTCTATGATAATGTACTCCTGCTGCAGTACCCTATTGATATACCGGAAGAAGACGAGGATGAGCCGCCTGTCGTTCTCCTGCGCATGACCGAGGCTCTCGCGGATCCGGAACGTCTGCGTCTGCTGAGATATATTGCGGATGAGCCGAAGGCCGTGTCCGAAATGGCGTCCGAATTGGGACAGCCCTATGAGCAATTGATGCACCACCTGATGATCTTGAGGGCGGCAGGCCTGCTGCGCTCCCATCTGAAATCCGAAAATAACGAAAGATTCAGCCTGCGGCCGGATGGTGCGGCCGAGCTGCAAATGTTCCTGGAGACTTACATTCGACTTTCCTAGTATGAAGGAGCGTACCATGAGTAAAACATCTCAGCATATTATCTTCGACATGGATGATACATTAATACATTGCAACAAGTATTTCGACCTGATTCTCGGCGATTATTTCGAATGGATGACCGAATGGTTTCAGCCTTATGGAGTAACCACCCAAGAAGTCCGAGCCAAGCAAATGGAAATCGACGTAGCCGGCATCGACAAGCTGGGATTCGCGAGCGCGAACTTCCCCCAGTCCCTAATCGATACATACCATTTTTTCGGCCGAATTCACGGGAGAGATACCTCGCCTAAGGAAGAGGAGCTTCTCTACCAGTTGGGGCTCAGCGTATACGAGCAGGAGATTGAAGCCTACCCCGGCATGGTCGAAACGCTGGAGAAGCTTCGAGAGGATGGCCACTGCCTTCACCTCTATACCGGGGGCGAAACGAGAATACAGAAGCGAAAAATCGAACAGATGAAGCTGGCGGACTATTTTAAAGACCGGATTTATATCCGCCAGCATAAAAACATCACGGCGCTTGAGGAGATTCTCGGCATGGGGTCGTTCGTCCGCTCTAATACGTGGATGATCGGCAACTCGCTCCGCACGGATGTCGTTCCGGCATTGACGGCAGGCATTAACAGCATCTACATCAAGCAGCAGCGCGAGTGGCAGTATAATCTGGTCGAGCTGAAGCAAGAGCCGCATAATGTGCTCTATACCGTTTCGGCGTTGACTGAAGTGCCGGAAGTCATTGAAGAGCATTTAACTTAATCGAACGGACAACGAGCCGATCCTGGAGTAATATCCCGGATCGGCTCGTTATTTTGGCGTAACCCTCGACGTGTTACGATTTTACGGACGCACTGGAGTCCACGGCCTGAACGGCCAACTGCCCGTTACCGCCCGCAGCAAGGACAAGCCTGCCCTTATACGTGCTGCCGTCCTCGTTCTTAAAGGATAACACTTGGGTCTTTCCCTGAAGCAGCAAGGATTTCAGCATCGCATGAGAAATTTGTTTTCCGGCAAATTCCTTCCAGATGACATAGCTGCAGCCGGTTTTGAAATTCGCGCAGCCGTAACCTTTGCGTCCTTCAATAATATGCCCGTCACATCCGGGTCTTGGGCAGCGCCCCAAGGGAGATCGTACGGACGGCGCTTCATTTGAAGCTGCAGGCGCTGATTTCGGAGTGGGCTTGCTCGTGCGCTCATCCTTCGCTTTCGAGGCTGGGGCCGCTTTAGACGCGCTTCGCTTCCCTCTTCCTTTGGACTTGTCCTCATCTCCGCCGAAAAGCGACGAAGGCGCCGGACGCTGCGAGGATACCTTGTTTATGATCGAAACGGTGAACTTCTGCACGTTTTGCATGAATACGTCAGCAGAAGCTTCGCCTTTGGAGATCTGGTGGAGGCGCCGCTCCCATTGGCCTGTCATCTCGGGCGAAGCCAGCAATTCGACGCCGGCATGGCGGATCAGCTCCACCGCCGTTCTTCCTTTTTGCGTTACGGTGATTTTTTTACCCTGCATCGTAATATATCCGACCTTTTTCAAACGCTCGATGGTGGCTGCCCGGGTTGCCGGCGTTCCAAGACCGCTATCCTTCATCGCATCCCGAAGCGCTTCATCCTCAATGGACTTACCGGCGCTTTCCATGGCCTTCAGCAGCGTGCCTTCCGTATAACTTTTTGGCGGCTGGGTAGCCTTTTCCTTCACTTCGGATTTTTTGCATTGCACCGGCTTGTCGGGAGTAAGGTCAAAGGAACGGTCGTTCCATTCCTGGTTCTCCTCTTCCTCGTCCTCTTTCCCCTTCTTGGAAGATTTGGATTTCTTCTTCTCCGTATCCTGAATCAACACCTTCCATCCAAGCGACAAAAGCTCCTTGATTCCCGTCTTGAATGTTTCCCCCTCGACCTCGGTGAGCACTGTATGCTGCTTGTACATGGCCGGAGGATAAAAATGCGACAGAAACCGGGTGATGACCAGATCGTAAATATGCTGCTCTTCCTTGCTGAGCGTGCCCGGCCGCTTTAATGTCGGCAGTATGGCATGGTGATCCTCAACCCGCTGCGGATTGCATACCGCTTTGTTGTTGACGTGCACCCGGCTGGGATCCGCTCCTGCGGCCATTGATGCATACGAGGTCGATTTGAGCATATGAAGGGCCTTGTGCATGCCTTCGATATTCTGTTCATTCACATAGTTAGAGTTGGTACGCGGATAGGAAATCACCTTGTGGCGTTCATATAACGCTTGCGCAAGGTCCAGCGTTTTTTTGGCAGAGTAACCGTACTTGGCATTGGCTTCACGCTGAAGCAGGGTCAAATCATACAATTTGAACGGATATTCCTTCGTTTCCTTCACTTCATATTTGGTGATGGTGCCATTCTTTCCATTGACCTTGGCTGCAATCGTCTCTGCTTTCTCCTGCGAGGTCAGCCGCTCTCCCTGCCAGGTTCCCGTGTACTCCAGCTGATCCTGCTTGAACAAAGCTTTCACGTCGTAGAACGTTTGCGATTCGAAGGCCTCGATCTCCTTCTGCCGGTCATAGATCAGTGCCAGCACCGGCGTCTGCACCCGGCCAACCGACAATAACGTCTGATGGCGGGTCGTAAAGGCGCGCGACGCATTCATGCCGATCAACCAATCGGCTTCGCTGCGTGCGCGCGCAGCTTGCGTTAAATTCTCGAATTCAACGCCGTCCTTGAGCTCCGCAAAGCCGCGGCCAATGCTTTCCGGCGTTAAATCCGAGATCCATAGTCTTTTTACAGGCTGTTTCAGTTTTAATTGTTGTTGGATTAGTGCGAAAATATATTGTCCTTCTCGTCCCGCATCACAGGCATTCACGATATGGCTGCAGCGCTTGGCTACCTCTCCAATGACCTTCAGCTGATCCTTGGTTTTCGGATTCGGGATGATTTTGAATTGCTCCGGAATGATAGGCAGGTCCCGTAAATTCCAGCGTTTGTACTTCGGATCATATGCATCCGGCTCCGCCAGCCCAACCAGATGTCCGATAGCCCAAGTTATGATGTATTGCTCACCTTCAAGATATGTACGGTTGTTCTTGGCCCGCGGCTCGATGACCGCAGCGATATTCCGTCCCATATCCGGCTTTTCGGCAATGACCAACGTTTTCAAATGACATTCTCCTCCCCGATGAGCAGCCTGGCGCGGAGGCTAACTCCAAAAAGGACTTCGCTCTCGCGAAGTCCCTTTAACTACTATATTCATGATAGCATATTTAGGAGAAGGATTAAACCAGTACGGTCGCGCCCATCAGATATTTGTCTACCTCGCGTGCCACCTCGCGGCCTTCATTGATCGCCCACACCACAAGGCTTTGTCCGCGGCGCATGTCGCCGGCTGCAAATACTTTATCCACATTCGTCGTATATTTGCCATACGGCGCTTTAACATTGGAACGACGGTCCGTTTCAAGTCCAAGCTGTTCTACCAGCGTCTGCTCCGGTCCGTCAAAACCGATCGCGATGAACGCCATTTGTGCCGGAAACGCTTTTTCCGTGCCCGGAATCGGCTGATACACTTTACGGCCGGTTTCATCTACAATGCGCTCAATTTGAACGGTATGAAGCTCTTTCAGGTTCCCTTCATCATCCCCGACGAATTTCGTGGTCATGATGGAGAATTCCCGCGGATCGTTGCCAAACAGCGCTTTGGCTTCCTCGTGGGCGTAATCCAGTGTATACACGTTCGGAAATTGCGGCCAAGGGTTCGCAATCGGATCGCGCTGCAGCGGAGCCTGTTTATGCGTACCGAACTGGGTAACGCTGCTGCAGCCGTGACGCAGCGCTGTGGCCACGCAGTCGGAGCCGGTGTCGCCGCCGCCGATGACGATAACGTCCTTGTCTTTTGCCGACAAATAGTTGCCGTCTTCAAGACCGGAATCCAGCAGGCTCTTGATCGTTCCGTTCAGGTAATCCATCGCGTAATGGATGCCCTTGAGATCACTGCCCTCAATGTTGAATTCGCGCGGCTTTGTTGCACCGCCGCAGAGTACGACGGCATCATAGTCTTCCATCAGCTGCTTGGCGGGAATATCCTTGCCGATCTCGGTGTTCACGACAAATTCGACGCCTTCCGCCGCGAGCAGATCGACACGGCGCTGCACGATGCCCTTGTCCAGCTTCATGGACGGTATCCCGTAGGTCAACAAGCCGCCAATGCGGTCTGCACGCTCGTAGACAGTCACGGAATGGCCCGCTTTGTTCAGCTGTGCTGCTGCCGCCAGTCCTGCCGGACCGGAACCGACAACGGCTACGCGTCTTCCCGTGCGCTTCTCGGGCGGCTCCGGAACGACCCAGCCTTCTTCAAAGCCTTTGTCGATAATCGCCTGCTCGATGGATTTGATCGTAACCGGCTCCCCGATCAAGCCGACGGTACAAGAACCCTCGCAAGGCGCTGGACATACGCGTCCGGTAAACTCAGGGAAATTGTTCGTTTTGTGGAGACGCTCCAGAGCTTCTCTCCACAAGCCCCGATATACAAGATTGTTCCATTCCGGGATCAGGTTGTGGATCGGGCAGCCCGATGTGCCGCCGACCATATCGATTCCTGTATGGCAGTATGGCGTACCGCAGTCCATGCAGCGTGCTCCCTGGGTCTGGAGCTCATCTTCTTCTAAATGTTTATGAAACTCTTCCCAGTCTTTAACTCGTTCAGCCGGGCTCCGGTCTGCCGGAAGCTGGCGCTGATATTCCATAAATCCTGTTGGTGTAGACATACTGCTTTACCCCCATCCGTTCTATCCATGCTGATTACCATGTACAATTTATCATATCATAAATCATCCGACATCTATCGTCAGATGAGCCAAGAAACAGGTTTCAGCCTGATTTATTTTTTCTATTTATGCTAAAAAAATTTTTATCAAAGCATGAATCCCCACTACTCGCGGCTATTTAAGCAGCCATTTGCATAAACATTAGAAATATAGTAGCATTTCGCTTTTCGCCTGTTAAATGGACTATATGCATGATCATTTGTATTATCCTACTATGAAAGCATTGTCAACATGGACGGAAGGCAGTAAGTCTATCCCTCCGAATCGTGCCATCAAGCTGTTTATTTCCGTTCAAACGTAACGAAACGGTAGGCATACGGATTTTTTTCATCCGTGATGCCGGGAACTTCTTCGACGATCTTCCATTCTTCCCAGTTCACTTCGGGAAAGTACGTATCCCCTTCAAAACTCTCGTCAATGAACGTGCAGTACAGACGATCCGCTTTCGGCAGCATCAATTCATAAATCTGCGATCCGCCAATCACCATCAGTTCCTCATTCTTCGAATAGGGAAGCGCGTTCTCGATGTCATGGATTACGGTGCCCTGGTCCTCCGTCAACGTAAAGCTCTCATCTCTCGTCAGCACGATGTTCTTTCGGTGAGGCAGCGGCTTGCCGCCAAAGGAATCCCAAGTTTTGCGCCCCATCAGGATCGTTTTATGAAGGGTTTTCTCCTTGAAGAAGGCCATATCCCGCGGCAAGCGCCACGGCATCGTGCCGTTCAGCCCGATTACCTGATCCTTGCCCATTGCCCATATCATCGATATCATTACACCGTCTCTCCTTCCATTGATCTTATGGATGTCACCGCATGGAGCCTCCATAACCCAATTTAAACTTATACGGCAACCGTCGCCTTAATGGTCGGATGGTATTGATAACCCTCAAATTCAAAATCCTCGAACGTATAATCAAAAATGCTGTCCGGCTTGCGCTTGATCACCAGCTTCGGCAGCGCATATGGCTCGCGTTCAAGCTGCGTTCTAACCTGCTCCATATGGTTGGAATAAATATGGACATCGCCGCCCGACCAGATGAATTCACCCGGCTCCAGGTCGCACTGCTGGGCAACCATATGGGTTAGCAGCGCATAACTGGCAATGTTGAACGGCAGCCCGAGGAAGCTGTCCACCGAGCGCATGGTAAGCATACAGGAAAGCTTCCCGCCCGCCACGTAGAATTGGAATACAAAATGGCACGGAGGCAGCTTCATGTTATCAATCTCCGCCACGTTCCAGGCACTGACGATATGGCGTCTGGAATCGGGATTATTCTTAATCGAATCGATGACATTGGCGATCTGATCGATATGGCGTCCATCCGGCGTTTCCCATGCCCGCCACTGCGAGCCGTAGACAGGACCCAAATCCCCGTTTTCATCCGCCCATTCGTCCCATATCCGCACGCCGTTCTCTTTTAGGTACCGGATATTCGTTTCGCCGCTCAAGAACCACAGAAGCTCATGTACGACCGATTTCAGGTGAATCCGCTTGGTTGTCATTAGCGGAAACCCTTGGGATAGGTCAAAACGCAGCTGTCTTCCGAATACGGACAACGTTCCCGTACCCGTCCGGTCTCCCTTCTCTACGCCATGATCCAGTATATCCTGCAGCAGCTCCAAATATTGTTTCATCTCATAGTCACCTCACTAAAATCTCATATCCTCAGTCTACCATGTTCACGGAATGATTGGGATGCTTAAAATAACCCTGCCCGGGGAGTGCGGATATCCGCTGGCATATCTACATAAAAAAACAGGAGGCAGAAACCGCCTGCGCGTTCTCTGCCTCCTGGCTGAATATATAATGACTCGAAAATACGTCTACGGATTAACGGGCAATGATGTGGATCGGATGACCCATTACCAATTCCGCCGCTTCCATAACGATCTCTCCCAGCGTCGGATGCGCATGGATGGTCAAAGCTACATCTTCAAGCGTAGCGCCCATTTCAATAGCAAGGCCGAGCTCGGCAATCAGGTTGGAAGCTTCCAGACCCACGATTTGCGCTCCGAGAATAAGCCCTGTTCCCTCTTCGGCCACGATTTTCACGAAGCCTTCCGGATGGTTCAAGGATACGGAACGTCCGTTGCCTGCGTAAGGGAATTTGCCAGCTTTTACTTTATGGCCTTTTTCCTTCGCTTGAGCTTCGGTGTAACCTACGCTGGAGCATTCAGGATCCGTAAACACAACGGCCGGGATACATTTGTAATCCACGACGGACGGCATTCCGGAGATCGCTTCAGCAGCCACTTTACCTTCGTAGGAAGCTTTATGTGCAAGCGCCAGGCCGGACACGATATCCCCGATCGCGAAGATATGAGGAATGCTAGTGCGTCCTTGATGGTCGACTTTCACGAATCCGCGCTCATCCATATCGAGGCCGATCAGGTCCAGACCAAGCTCTCCGTCCGTGTTCGGACGACGCCCAACCGTAACCAGCAGGTAATCAGCTGTTACTTCTTTGGTTTCGCCATTCACGGAGTATTTCACGGTAACTTCTTTATCGTTCTGCTCAGCACTTTCAGCTTTAGCACCTGTGATAATTTCGATACCGGTTTTCTTCATGTTCTTGGTAACGAGGCTTGTCATGTCTTTGTCAAAGCCAGCCAGAACGCTGTCCAGACCTTCGATGATCGTTACTTTGGAACCGAATTTGGAGTACATTTGACCCAGCTCGGCACCGATGTAGCCGCCGCCGATGACAATCATGCTCTTCGGTACTTCAGGCAGGTTCAATGCTTCGGTGGAAGACAAGATGCGTCCGCCAAACGGGAATGGCTTCAGTTCGATTGGACGGGAACCTGTAGCAATGATGCAGTTCTTGAAGCGGTAACGCGGAGATTCATGATCATTGAATACGCGCGCTTCGTTTTCGTTGATGAACATGCACTCGCCGTTGAAAACTTCCACTTTGTTGCCTTTCAGCAAACCGGCTACGCCGCCGGTCATTTTTTTGACAACGCCGTTTTTGAATTCCTGTGTTTTCGCGAAATCAACGGTTACGTTCTCCACGGAAATACCGAATGCATCGGCATGCTTCGCGGATTCGAACTGATGAGCTGCAGCGATCAAAGCCTTGGAAGGAATACAACCACGGTTCAAGCAAACGCCGCCGAGTTCCGATTTATCAACGATCAGAACCTTTTGACCCAGTTGGGCGGCACGAATCGCCGCCACGTAACCACCAGGACCAGCACCAATGACTAGAGTATCAATATCTAAAGAAGCATCTCCAACTACCATTAGTTACACCTCCATAACAAGCAGCTCAGGGTTAGCGAGCAGTTGTTTAATATAGTTCATAAAGTTTTGAGCCGTTGCGCCGTCGATGATACGGTGGTCAAAGCTCAAGGACAATGCCATAACAGGTGCTGCTACAATCTCGCCGTTCTTCACAACCGCTTTTTCGCTGATGCGGCCGGTACCGAGGATAGCAACCTCTGGGAAGTTGATGATTGGTGTAAAGAACATGCCGCCTGCGGAACCGATGTTCGTGATGGAAATCGTGCTGCCCTTCATTTCGTTAGGAGCCAGTTTGCCCTCACGGCCGCGTGCAGCCAGATCACGGATGCTGTCAGCGATCATCCAGATGCTCTTACGATCCGCATCTTTGATAACCGGTACGATCAGACCGTTATCTGTATCTGTGGCGATACCGATGTTGTAGTACTTTTTGTACACGATTTCGTTCGCTTCTTCGTCGATCATCGCGTTCAAAGCAGGGAATTGACGGCTTGCCGCAACAAGTGCTTTAACGATGAATGGCAGATACGTAACTTTCGTGCCCTTCTTCTCAGCGATCGGTTTCATGCGGGTACGGAACGCTACCAGCTCGGTTACGTCCACTTCGTCCATGATCGTAACGTGAGGAGCCGTGTAAGCCGATTTAACCATAGCATTCGAGATCGCTTTGCGGATACCTTTGAATGGCACGCGCTCTTCTTCTGCGCGAGTGTCCACCGCTGCGGATGCTGCTGCAGGAGCCGCTTTCGTCTCGGAAACAGCTTCTTGAGCCGGAGCTGCTGCTGCTTGGCCGCCACCGTTCTTGAAGGCTTCTACATCTTCGCGGGTCACTTTTCCGTTGTTGCCGGAGCCTTGAACTTGTGCGATGTCAACGCCCTGCTCGCGAGCGAATTTGCGCACGCTTGGCGTAGCCAGAACTTCACGGTTAGGTGCTGCAGGCGTCGCTGCTTCGCCGTTTCCGCCTTGTTTAGCGTCAGCCGGAGCATCTTGAGCCGGGGAAGAAGTCGTATCTGCGCTGCCTTTCGCTGCGTCGGCTTCTTGAGCGGACTGCTCTTCGGCAGGAGCCTCTTGCTCAGGAATGTCGCCTTCAGCATCGATGATTGCAACCACTTCACCGACACGGCATACTTGACCGTCCTTGGCAAAAACTTCTTGAACCGTACCGTTCACGGGACAAGGAACTTCTACGACCGCCTTGTCGTTCTGTACTTCCATGATGATGTCGTCGTCTGTTACTTTGTCGCCCGGCTTGATATGCATTTTGATGATTTCACCTTCATGCAAACCTTCGCCCAGCTCTGGAAAACGATATTCGAATTTTGCCAACTGAAAAACCTCCCTAGAAATTGCTGCTATTAGAAATTCAATACTTTATTTACGGCATCAACGATACGCGCCGGAGTAGGCAACCAAGTGTCCTCGATTTGAGCGAATGGATACACGGTGTCTGGCGGCGTAACGCGAAGCACCGGTGCTTCCAGGTGGAGAATCGCTTTCTCGTTGATTTGAGCGATCACTTCTGCGGCTACGCCGGCAGATTTCTGCGCTTCTTGAACCACGATGGCGCGGTTGGTTTTCTTAACCGAAGCCAGCACGGTATCGATGTCGATTGGAGAAATGGTGCGCAGGTCGATGATCTCGGCTTTGATTCCGTTCTTTTCAAGCTCGTCTGCCGCTTTCGTAGCAGTATGAACCATCAGGCCGTAAGCGATGATCGTAACGTCCGCTCCTTCGCGAACCACGTTAGCCTTGCCAAGCTCAACGGTGTAATCACCTTCTGGAACTTCAGCGCGGAACGCATGGTACAGGTTCAAGTGCTCCATGAAGAATACAGGGTCATTGTCGCGAATCGCTGCGATCATGAGTCCTTTTGCATCATAAGGATTGGAAGGTACTACAACTTTAATACCCGGGGTTTGTGTGATCAAACCTTCGAGTGCGTCGGTATGCAGCTCAGCCGCTTTAACCCCGCCGCCGAATGGTGTACGGAACACGATCGGGGAGTTGTAGCGTCCGCCGGAACGGTAACGCATGCGCGCTGCTTGAACGACGATTTGGTCGAGCGCCTCAAAGATAAATCCAACGAATTGAATTTCAGCGATCGGACGGAAGCCTTGGATGCCGAGACCTACCGCCAAACCGCCGATAGCGGACTCTGCCAGCGGCGTATCGAATACGCGCTCTTCCCCGAATTCTTTTTGAAGGCCTTCCGTTACCCGGAAAACACCGCCGACATTACCTACGTCTTCACCGAAGATGACAACGTTAGGGTCACGGCTCAATTCAACGCGCATGGCGTCGCGAATCGCTTCTTTCATGTTCATTTGTGCCATTGCTTCATTTCCTCCTTAAGAAATACAGTTCACTGTTCTTCCAGTGTGATGCCTTATAAGGCTATATATCGATGTTAAACGTTATTTAAAAACAAGACCTGATGCGCCCATGACAAACCGGATGATCATCCAGGATCAACCTTTGACAATCATCGGCCCGTCACTCTTATTGGAAATCGGCTTTCTGTTCTTCCAAATGCTTCGGCGTTTGCTCGAACATGCTGTCGATCAAACCAGGTACCGTCATTTTTTCCGTTTGTTCTGCTTTTTTGATTTGCTCGTTGACTTTCGCTTTCGCTTCTTCTTTCACGCGAGCTGTATCTTCTTCTGTCCAGAGGCCTTTGGCTTCCAGGTACTTCGCAAGACGCGCGATCGGATCCTTCTCGTTCCACTCGCCCTCTTCTTCCTTCGTACGATATTTCGTAGCGTCGTCAGACAAGGAATGCGGACGGAAACGGTATGTCACGGCTTCGATCAGCGTTGCGCCTTCACCGTTGCGGCCGCGCTCTGCAGCATCCTGAACCGCTTTGATCACCGCGAGAACGTCCATGCCGTCAACTTTAACGCCTTTGATGCCGGCTGCAACAGCTTTGTGCGCGATAGACAATGCTGCTGTCTGCTTGGAGAACGGAGTCGTGATTGCATAGCCGTTGTTTTGCACGAAGAAGATGACCGGCAGTTTGTACACGCCTGCATAGTTCAGGCCTTCGTAGAAGTCGCCCTCGGAAGAGCCGCCGTCACCGGTATAGGTAATAACCACTTGTTTTTGCTTCTTCAATTTGTAGCCCATAGCGATACCCATGGCATGCAGGATTTGCGCGCCGATGATGATCTGAGGCATCAATACGTTAACGCCTTCGGGAATTTGTCCGCCATGCTGATGTCCGCGGGAATAAAGGAATGCTTGGTAAAGCGGAAGTCCATGCCATACGATTTGCGGCATATCGCGGTAGCCCGGGCAGATAAAGTCGTCTTTCTCAAGCGCGAACTCACTGCCTACCATCGTAGCTTCTTGACCAGATACAGGAGCGTAGAAACCGAGACGTCCTTGACGGCCGAGGTTTACGGCGCGGTCGTCCCAAGTACGGGTAAATACCATACGGTACATAATTTCTTTCAGTTGATCGTCCGACAATTCAGGCAGAAGATCTTTGTTTACGATTTTGCCATCCGGGGAAAGTACAGATAGAGTACCTACTTCCTCGGTATATACTTCATAAGGAACCTTGGTCATTTTTTTCACCTCAATAAATATTTGAATATCAAGTTCCGCTGTTATAGAATTATTATACACCTGTTTCACTCCATTCGTCAAAGAAATACGGGATAAAATTTCATATTCTTTCACGTTTGTATGTATAACAGTTGACGAATAATACTATAACAGTATGACAAACATCATAGAACAGCAGACAACTTCAACATGTCAGGGTAATTTTAACTTATTGTTTACCGCATTTCAAAAACTAACCCGAAAAAGGTGACGAATGATGACGAATGAACGTTTATTGAAGCGAACCATCGTAAAAGAAGTGATTGACAGCAAGTTTTTGCAGGAGACTCGAACGCTGCGCATCTATCTTCCTCCCGGATACAATGAAATCCTCAGCTATCCCGTCGTTTACTGTCAGGACGGAGAGGAATTTTTCAACTTCGGCCGCATCGCGACCTGGGCCAACCAGCTCATTCTCGAAGAAGGCGTGGAGCCGTTCATCATTGTGGGCGTGGAAGTGAACACCAAGGTACGAACCGAGGAGTATGCCCCGTTCGGCAACCGCTTCGATGCTTACTTGTCCTGCTTCGCCGAAGAGATTATTCCCTTCGTGGAGCAAAAATATCCCGTGCGCAAAGAGCCTGCGGAAAGAGTGCTTGCCGGCGACTCCCTCGGGGGAAGCGTCTCCGTGCATTTGGCTTTGCGTTATCCGCATCTTTTCACAAGAATCATCAGCTTGTCCGGGGCCTACTATGAGAAGACCCAGAACATGATTCAGGAAGAGCGTGATTTGTCCTGGCTCAACATTTACATGATTGTAGGCTTGCAAGAAGACAACTACGCAACCGATACAGGTGTCTATAACTTCGTCGAATTAAATCGCTCAACAAAGGCTTTGCTGGAAGAACGGGGTGCTACCGTATCATATCTTGAAAAAGAAGGTCGTCACCTCTGGGGATTTTGGCAAAAAGAGCTCCCTGCTGCCCTTATGTACTTCCTTGGTTAAATGTTTGAATCGGCAAAATCCATGGGCTATATAAATGACCTGTTACTGCAAAATGGTTTAACTGTCCCACTCGGGACTCCACGCGTTACGATTGAAATCCGTTGGCAAAAAGAATACCTGTGAGGCAAAGCTCGGTCGTAATCGCCCTCAGCTTCTGCCCCACTCCAAAAAAAGATGAACAACCGCGCATTTTTTATGGAATGTGCATTGTTCATCTTTTATGTTCAGCAGCCCGTTCTTCTTGGTATCGCTTTCAATGATGTTCGTCAAAAAAGCGGCTGATTCACCGCTTGTTCGAATCGATTATAGCTTTTCTTCCATGATTTTGTCCAGTAAGATGTCACACCCCGCATCAATCAGCCGGTACACTTCGTCAAAGTTTCCGGTGAAATACGGATCGGGCACCTCGCGCAATTTTTCGTTCGGCAGCAAATCCATGAACTTCAGAATCTCAGCCTGATCGCCTCCCGCTAACTTGCGGATATTCGCTACATTCGAATCATCCATGCCGATAACGTAATCGAAACGTTCAAGGTCCTCGCTGACTACCTTGCGCGCGACCATTCCTTCATAACTGATTCGCCAGCTGTCGAGCAGCTTTCTCGTGCCTTCATGGGGAATGCTGCCGATATGCCAATCCCCGGTGCCGGCCGAATCCACGCTTATTTGATCCTGCAGCCCGCGCTGTACAATTTTATGCCGCAGCACCGCTTCCGCCATGGGCGAGCGGCAGATATTGCCCAAACATACAAACAAAACGGATACCATGGTCCTTCCACCTCCACGCTATGATGAATCGCAATCGAGAAATTTTTTATTTAATCTGTTCCATACCTTATTTTAACCGGATCTGACTTCTTTTCCGCTGGCTGCCGAAGACTGGGCTGCGTGCAGCGACCTTCTGGGCAATCTCCATTTATATAGAACGGACAGCATCCTGAAAACGATGACTATAACAAATAAGGTCAACAACTGCCAGGTCTTGGTGGCGACCCCTAAGCCGATAGCGACACCTGCTGCCATGGCCCAGACCGCGTAAATCTCGTCGCGCAGCACGAGCGGCTTCCGCCCGGCCAGCAAATCACGGACCATTCCTCCGCCGCTGCCAGTCAGCACAGCCGCCACGATGACCGCGCTCAATGGATGATTCATTTGCGTAGCATATAATGCTCCTTGAATCGCGAAGGCGGATAACCCGATCGCATCAAACAAGGCCTCCGTTTTCTTCCAATGCTGAATCAAGCCGAGCGGCAGCACAAACGCCACGAAAACCGAAATCATCGCCAGCATGATTAAATCTCCCTGACCCCACAGGGTGGTAACCGGCACGCCGATCAGGACGTTTCTTATAATACCCCCGCCGAAGGCCGTGACCAATCCAAGCACCACAACCCCCAAAATATCGTATTCCTCTTCCATTGCCACAAAAGCTCCGGACATGGCAAACGCAATGGTGCCAATGATGCTGAATACGTCAAACACATGCATGTCCAAAATTCAGTTCCCCCGCTCCCCCGTCAATTTACATACTACATTGTAGCCGCGCCTATTAAAATTGTGCAAGCATGAAAACTGCACTATACTAGAATTCAATGACAATTCTCTCGAAAAAGGAGGAATATATAATGAAACACACTCGCGTCCTGATCTTCACAGGTGGGGAGTTGTCAACGGGATTCCTGAATGAGGTCCAAGAAGGGGATTTCATTATAGGAGCCGATCGCGGCGCTCTCTTCTTGATTGAACATGGAATCAAACCCGATCTGTCCGTCGGAGATTTCGATTCCATTCCGCCCGAGCAGATGGATCGTGTCCACTCCATGAGCGGAAAGGTCATCGATTGTGACCCGATCGATAAAAATTTGACCGATACCGAGCTTGCCTTCGAGCTGGCTATGGAACGCTCGCCTGAATCCATCATGATTCTGGGGGCTACGGGCACGCGCCTGGATCATACGCTGGCCAATATCCACATGCTCATACGCGGCCTTCAGCATCATATCCCGTGTTCTATATTAGATGAAAACAATTTTATTACCCTGACGGGCTCCAGCTGTCTTGTCGAGAACAAAGGGTTTACATATGTCTCCCTTCTGCCGCTCACCACGGAAGTTACCGGCATTTATCTCGAAGGTTTTCAGTATCCGCTCCAAGATGCCACATTGCGATTGGGGCAGTCGCTCGGGGTCAGCAACAGGCTGGCCGAGGAGAAAGGAACGGTTCGGATCGAAGGCGGTCTGCTGCTCATTATTCAAAGCAAGGATCGCTAATCATTACTATTTTGTCATCTTTGATCGCAAAATATTAAACCTCGTAATTCTTTTGAAAAACCCTTGTGTATCAAGGGTTTTTTCTTGTTTAGAACTCGTGAATCAGCCGCAATTCTTAATTTTTTGTTACTTTTAATGATATTTTAATAATTCGCTTTCATTTCATACGGCCCAAGGGCTTCCGACGATTATCCAGATTATGGCCGGTTTCAAATCTGATATACTCGGTTCATCGCAAAAAACAATAACTGCTTGGAGGTCATACAACATGAATCGACAGAATTGGATTAAGAAGGCCGTAGTCATTAGCTTGAGCGCAACTTTGGGCGTAGGCGCAGTACTAACTGTTGCACCGCCGGCACCTGTAGAAGCAGCATCCGTAAGCACAGGAACTCGAGTCGTTAACTTCGGTAAACAATATATGGGAACACCTTATAAATTCGGAGCATCCACATCCACGACAAGAGTGTTTGATTGCTCTTCCTTCATGAAACATATCTTTAAAAAATACGGCGTGAACCTGCCGCGTACGTCCGCTGCCCAATCCAAGGTCGGCAAGGCCGTTTCGAAATCGAACTTGAGAGCCGGCGATCTGGTATTCTTCTCGAGCGGAAGCCGTGCGAATGGCAGAAACGTAACACACGTTGCCGTTTATATGGGCAACAACAAAATCTTGCACACTTACGGCAAGCCTGGCGTAACGATCTCCAGCCTGTCCGGCAACTGGAGCAAGACTTACCTGAAAGCTCGTCGCGTACTGTAGTCTTATTTTCCACTTATCATATCGAAGACCGTCTTTCCGCTCAGGGAAGGCGGTCTTTTTTGCTTGCATCGATTTCTTCCTGGGACAAAAGCTTATAACCGGCCCCCCGTATCGTACGAAGCAGTTTTTGCTTGCGCCCTCTATCGATCTTCTCTCTCAAATGGAGAATGTAGACATCGACCACGTTGGTACCCGTATGAAAATCATAATCCCATACCTGTTTTAAAATATCCTCACGCGTGCATACCTGCCCCTGCCTTCGAGCCAAAAACAACAGCAAATCGTATTCGCGATGAGTCAGTTCCACGGGCTCCTCTTCCCGAGTTACATTGCGGCTCAAAGGATCGATCACCAGATCTCCGATTCGGATGATCTCCTCCTGTTCCGCGCGTCCTGTCTGAAAAAGCCTCAGCAAATTGGCAATTCGCGCCAGCAACTCCCTCTCATCCCTGTCATTTGGGATGTAGTCATGCGCTCCAGCCTCCAAAGCATGAATCGCTTCGTTAGAACCGTCGCTTCCGATGACAATGATCGGGAGCTGTTCCCCTCTGCCCGTCAGTCGCTCCACGAGATTGAATTGGTTCATACCCGGCAGTCTGCTGTCGATGAGCAGCAGGTCTGCGCCTGCGCGCTGCAGAGCGGCAACCACTTCCGAATAATTCGCAGCGTCTGTAACCTTATAACCCGCTTGTTCTAGTATCTCCGTTATCGTCTGGATCCGAGCTTGATTGTCTGCCGCGATCAAAATGACTTTGTCCACGGGTTCTCCCCCGCTTTCATCGCTTAATAATGTAAGTATGTCTGTTTCATCCTGCTTTCACTCCTGCAATGGATGAAGAACAACCAGAACGCATTTTCTTACAAAAATTCAAGCCTGATCCAAAAGATGCTGGGATCGCATACGATTTCCGTAGAATTGCATCTTATTTCGGTCGAGACGTTATTTTTATAATGGATATAAGATCAGGAAAGGGGGATATCTTTACCCGGTATAACTCATCAACCATGATGAAGGAGGAAAAATAATATGCGCAACAAACTCGTGGGATGGCCTCTAGTCGTAGTCATGCTGGTATCCATTGTATTCACGGCTGCCGGGCCTCCCGCTAAGGCTTCTGCAGCAGGCGGAATAAACCTATCCATCGGTAAAAACGTGACGGCTAGCGGCCAATCCCAAACCTACGGGCCGTCCAACGTAAACGATGGCAATCCAAATTCGTACTGGGAAAGCACCAACCATGCGTTCCCGCAATGGATACAAGTTGATCTCGGTACCGCCACCAGCATCAACGAATTCGTCCTAAAACTTCCTGCCAGCTGGGAGCCGCGGACTCAAACGCTGAGCGTACAAGGCAGCTTGAACGGCACGACATTCACAAATATCACGGGTCCGGCCGACTATGCATTCGACCCTGCCGAAGGAAACTCGGTGACCGTGAGTTTTGACGAAACGAGCACGAGATATGTTCGTTTAAGTGTAATCAACAATACGACATGGCCGGCTGCGCAGCTGTCTGAATTTGAAATTTATGGACCATCGGTCTCCCCGCCGACGCCTCCAACGGGAAACAATGTCGCGAGCGGCAAACCGATCACCGCCTCCTCAAGCACTTTCACGTATGTAGCGACCCATGCTAACGACAACAACGTCCAAACTTACTGGGAAGGCGGCAGCAACCCCAGTACGCTGACCCTGGATCTGGAATCAAACCATGATATTGCCTCCATCGTACTGAAACTGAATCCGTCAACGGAATGGAGCGCCCGCACGCAAACCATACAAGTCCTTGGGCATGACCAAACTACAACGACCTTTAGTAATCTGGTGTCGGCTCAGTCCTATACGTTCGCCCCCGCTTCCGGCAATTTCGTAACGATTCCGGTAAATGCAACGGTTAAACGTCTGCAATTGAACATAACATCGAATTCCGGCGCTCCTGCGGGACAGATTGCGGAAATTGAAGTGTATGGCACCGCCGGCGAGAACCCGGACCTTACCATTACGGATATGTCCTGGACGCCGTCTTCTCCGAGCGAAAACGATGATATCACACTGCATGCCACGGTTAAAAACATTGGAAGCGCGGAAGCCGGCGCTACGACGGTCAATTTTTACCTGAATGACGCAAAAGCAGGCTCCTCGCCGGTAGGGCCGCTTGCAGCAGGAGCTTCCGCCACGGTATCCCTGCAAACCGGAGCCCCAGCGGCTGCATCGTATGCCCTCAGCGCCAAGGTCGACGAGGATGACAACATCATCGAGCTGAACGATGGGAACAACAGCTATTCCCATTCGTCCCCTTTGGTTATTGGCAGCGTGGAAAGCTCCGATTTGGTAGGAACGATACAGTGGACGCCAACCACGCCTATGGCCGGCAATGCCGTAGCCTTTACCGTCAAGCTTAAGAACCAAGGCAACAAAGCCACGGCTAGCGGCTCGCATGCGATTACCGTTGCACTGAAGAATCCGGCCGGCTCAACGATCCAGACCTTTAACGGTAGCTACCATGGTGCCCTTGCCGCAGGCGCATCCGCCACCGTCCAAATTCCCGGCACATGGACCGCTGCAAACGGCAGCTATACATTAACAACCTCCGTGGCACCCGATGCTAACGAAGTACCGGTTAAACGGGAGAACAATGTCAGTCATGCCAACCTAACCGTGTACTCATCACGCGGTGCCAGCATGCCGTATACCCGCTATGATACCGATGACGCCATACGCGGCGGCGGCGCATTGCTAAAGTCAGCGCCCACGTTCGATCAAGCGCTCACGGCATCGGAAGCATCCGGACAACGTTATGTTGCTCTCCCTTCAAGCGGATCCAACCTCGAATGGACGGTTCGAGAAGGCGAAGGGGGCGCCGGCATTACCATGCGATATACGATGCCGGACTCATTGGACGGCATGGGATTAGACGGCTCGCTCGACGTCTACGTAAACGGCTCGAAGAAGAAGACGGTTCCATTAACGTCCTACTACAGCTGGCAGTATTTTTCCAGCGATCATCCGGCAGATGCGCCTGGAGGAGGACGTCCTCTATTCCGTTTCGATGAAGTACACTGGAAACTGGATACGCCGCTTCAGCCTGGAGACAAAATCCGTATTCAGAAGTCTAATGCGGATAACCTGGAATACGGCGTCGATTTCATCGAAATCGAGCCGGTACCTGCCGCTATCGCCCGTCCTGCCAACTCGGTCTCCGTCACGGATTTCGGTGCGATCCCCAACGACGGCCAAGATGACCTAACGGCATTTGAGGCTGCCGTGCAGGCAGCGGCCTCATCAGGCAAAACCCTATATATTCCTGAGGGGACGTTCCATTTGGGCAATATGTGGAAGATCGGCTCGGTCGGCAATCTGATCGATGACATGAAGATTATGGGGGCAGGCATCTGGCACACCAACATCCACTTTACCAACCCGAATGCGGCTTCCGGCGGGATCTCGCTTCGAATCGCGGGCCAGCTGGATTTCAGCCATATCTATCTCAACTCGAATCTGCGGTCCCGATATAATCAGAATGCCATTTACAAAGGATTCATGGACAATTTCGGCACCAACTCCAAGATTCACAATGTGTGGGTGGAGCATTTCGAATGCGGATTCTGGGTTGGCGATTATGCCCATACGCCGGCCAAGATCGCGGAAGGGCTGATCATAGAAAACAGCCGGATCCGTAACAACTTAGCGGATGGGGTTAATTTTGCGCAGGGGACCAGCCATTCGACGGTGCGCAACAGCAGCATTCGAAATAACGGCGACGATGGACTCGCTGTCTGGACGAGTAACGTGAACGGTGCACCAGCGGGTGTTAACAACACCTTCTCCTATAACACCATCGAAAATAACTGGCGCGCGGCGGCCATCGCTTTCTTTGGGGGAAGCGGTCACAAGGCCACTCACAATTTGATTGTAGACACCGTTGGCGGTTCCGGCATCCGAATGAACACGGTATTCCCGGGATATCATTTCCAGAACAATACCGGCATTCTGTTCTCCGATACCACCATCATTGGCAGTGGTACCAGTAAAGACTTGTACAACGGGGAGCGCGGGGCCATCGACCTTGAAGCATCGAATGATCCGATCCGCAATGTTACGTTTACCAACATCGATATTCTGAACACCCAGCGCAGTGCGGTACAGTTCGGTTATGGCGGCGGGTTTGAGAACATCGTGTTTAACCATATCCGTATAGACGGTACGGGACTTGACGGAGTAACGTCCTCGAGATTCTCGAGTCCGCATCCGGGTGCGGCGATCTACACGTACACGGGCAACGGGTCCGCAACATTCAACAATCTGACCATGCAAAATATCGCTCACCCTGATCTCTATTTCATCCAGAACGGTTTCCATTTAATTTTGAATGAAGCGATTGGGGATTAAACGATAAAAGGAGTGGGCCTGTGAGGCTCACTCCTTTGTCGTTTACGATGTGGGATGAAGCACGTTAGCTTTGCTCCTTCTTATTTAACCGCCAACGTATTGATTATATAGCGATCTAGCCTTGGCGATATCCGATGTGCCATGCACCAGGGTTCTGCCGTCTTGAAATATAACCAAACGGTGCGGACTTGCCTGAAAAATGATCATATATGGGGTAACGGTAGCTTTTCCTTGAGGCAGGCTGTTCAATCGATCCGCCATCTCCTCCAGTTGAAGCTGCATGGGTCTGCCCGGCCGGATCTGCACGGTGTCCCTGCCGCACAGCACTTCGCTTTTATCGGCATGCTCAGCCGACAGATAAGGGTATGTCGGTTCCTCGCCGCATGTGGAGCAGTCCGATTTTTTTGCACGGTCTACTCCAAATTCCAACTGTTCGTTACGCCATAAATCAAAAGACAGCATCTTTTTCCTCAAGGCTTGGCGGTTTCCGGATAATAGCTTCAGCGCTTCCATCGTTTGATGGGCAGCGACCATCTGTACCGCTTGGGGGAGAATGCCGTTAATGTCGCAAGTGTCGCCGCCTAAAGGAATCATTCCAACCAAACAGTTCAAACATGGGGTTTCTCCCGGTAAAAACGTATAACTCATCCCGGAGCTCCCGACACATCCCCCGTAAATCCACGGAATTCCATGCTTGAAACCGATGTCGTTCAAGATCAGCCGGGTTCCAAAATTATCGGTAGCGTCCATCATCAAGTCAACGCCTTGGCACAGCACCGACAATTCGTGCGCTCGTACATCCATAACGACACCTTCCACGCTGACGTCCGAGTTGATCTCGGATAACCGCTTGGCAGCAGCTACGGCCTTTGGCAGCCGGTTGATGGCATCTTGCTCGGTAAACAGCTGCTGACGCTGCAAATTGCTCCATTCCACGTAATCCCGGTCCACGATGGTCACGTGTCCGACGCCTGCGCGAACCAAGGTCTCCGACACGGCGCTTCCCAGCGCCCCTGCGCCTAGAACGAGCACGCGGCTGTTCCGGAGGCGAAGCTGTCCTTCCTTTCCCAATGGCGTGAACCGCTCTTGCCTGGAATACCGATCCTCTCTTTCCGCTTTAGCAGCCTCCTTGCCCTCCGAGGACTCCAAAGCAGTGTTCATTTGGTACCCCTCGAGGATTGCCTTCCCCCTGTTATCGTGTAATCCAGACATGTATGTTTCCTCCCGATCCATTTCTCCGAACATGCTAATGAGTTTGACTTTCATAAAATCAGACTAAAAGCTATTCATGATCAAAAATACCCATCCCGTAAAGAGGATGGGCGGTTTAACGAATTTCGCCTTAATACAATCGGGTATTCAGCGCCTTTTCAAGGATACCACGATGACGCAGTATCCAGGCAGCGCTCCGAGCTCTCCAGGCGATCCCCCACAACAGACCTTCCGTTTCCGGCGATACCTGCTGCTCAATGGCTTCTTCAGCCGTTTCCCGCACGACCACCTCTACGATCATATCCAACAAGTCCGTTCGAAGAGAAGGTTCGACGCCATAAGCGTCAACCAATAAACGGAGCTGCCTTGCACGGGCATTAGCATCCGGCAAGCCGACTCTTTCGGCAACATCATCATCGTGCAGCTGCGGAAAGAGCCAGCAAACCCGGGCTAACTCAACAAGCGGATGTACAGGTCCCGCGAATTCCCAGTCAATTAAAGCGTAAGGCATCCCATCGCGGGTAACCATATTCCAAGGCGCAATATCACCATGGCTATATACAACCCCGGCATCGCCTAGTTCACGTAGAAACCACGGTTTCCATACTCCCTGGGGACCCGGCGAGAATGTAGCGGAAGCGTCATGAAGCTGACGTAATAATCGTCCTACAGCGACGATGGCTTCATCGCTCCAAGGTCCGGGATGAACAAATTCGCCCTCTACATAACTTAACGTCTCTTGACCTTCCTCATTCCGACCCGAGTCAATAATATCGGGCAGGGACGTAAACCCTGCTTGCTTCAAATGCCTTAATAAGGAGTGTACGGACGGGGTCCATTCCCCGCATGGTCGATACACAACCTGACCTCGTCGTACAACCGACTTCTCGGCGGAGAGAATAAGGCTCTCTCCCTGTCCTGTTGGATTTTCCGAATTCATGAACTCGTCTCCCCTTCGGAAGGGAATAACACGGTTAATGGGGCTATGGAAGTGTATTCCCTTCATATATTGATGCCCCGATGGTCAAATCCATGTCTTCCATCAACATCTCCTCCGTTCATGTCAAGTTGCTTATAGCATATCATAAAAAAGGATTCATCCATAGCAGGACTGAGAGCCGCAGAGGATCGAGTAACGCCAAAAAGGATGACCAGCAGCGTGCTGCCGGTCATCCTTAAGGAGAAACGATTAAACTCGTTTAGATTCAGGTTCATCATCCAACTTGTGCGCTGGATTGTGATCCGTCAATTGGGTCAAGCGTTCTGGTTGGACCAATCTTCGACGTTCCAGATCTTCGTTACCCAATCTTCATAAAATTCAGGTTCGTGGGAAACCAACAAGATGGTGCCTTTGTATTCCTTCAAGGCACGTTTTAGTTCCTCCTTGGCCACAACGTCAAGATGGTTTGTCGGTTCGTCAAACAGAATCCAGTTGCTCTCGCGCATCAGAAGTTTACACAGACGAACTTTTGCCTGTTCGCCACCGCTAAGCGCCTTCATCGGACGGGTAATATGCTCGTTTTTGAGTCCGCAGCGAGCAAGGGCCGCACGAACCTCGTGCTGGTTCAAATGTGAGAATTCGTTCCACACGTCATCAATCGGCGTGATATTCCCCGGACGTACTTCCTGCTCGAAATAAGCGGGCACGAGAAAGTCCCCTTGATATGTCTTGCCCGAGAAGGCCGGGATTTTCCCTAAGATGGTCTTGAGCAGCGTTGATTTACCCACGCCATTACATCCGACAATGGCAATCTTCTCTCCGCGTTCGATCATGATGCTCATTTTGGGAAGCAATGGCCGATCGTAGCCGATCTCAAAATCAATGCCCTCAAATACCGTTTTACCGCTGGCGCGGGCTTCCTTGAAGTTAAACACGGGTTTAGCCGCTTCCTCAGGACGGTCAATCCGTTCCATGCGATCCAGCTGCTTCTCCCGGCTCTTTGCTCGGCCGGACGTGGAGTAGCGGGCCTTGTTCCGCTGAATGAAGTCTTCCTGTTTCTTAATGAACTCTTGCTGCTTCTCGTAGGCATCGATATGCTGATTCTTGTTGATATCGGCCATTTCCAGAAACTTCTCGTAGTTCGCTGTATAACGCGTTAATTTCGCAAATTCCAAATGATAGATGACGTCGACCACCTGGTTCATAAATTCCGTATCATGGGAAATCAAAATGAACGCATAAGGGTACTGCTTCAAATATTGAGTCAGCCATTCAATGTGCTCAACATCCAGATAGTTGGTAGGCTCGTCCAATAGAAGAACGTTAGGCTTCTCAAGCAGAAGTTTCGCCAGCAGCACCTTGGTGCGCTGCCCACCGCTTAATGTCGCCACATCGCGATCCAGGCCAATCACGGACAACCCTAGACCGTTCGCCATTTCTTCAACCTTTACGTCCAGCATGTAGAAATCCCCGATGTCCAGCTGCTCCTGAATCTCGCCCATCTGTTCGAGCAGAAGTTCCAGCTCTTCAGGAGTCGCATCACTCATCTTATTGGTGATTTCCATCATTTCTTTTTCCAGCTCCAGCAGGGGCAGAAAGGCATCCTTCAGTACATCGCGCACCGTTTTGCCCGGTGTCAGCTTGGTATGCTGATCCAAGTATCCGTAACGGATTTTCGGCGTCCACTCTACCTTGCCGCTGTCTTTAAGCAGCTGACCCGTCAAAATATTCATTAGCGTTGATTTGCCTACGCCGTTTGCTCCGACAAGACCGACATGTTCTCCGGCCAGCAAACGAAAAGATACATTCTTGAATAGAGTACGATCCCCGAAATTATGCGATACGTTCTCTACGGTCAATAAACTCATGGCTATAGTAACTCCTGTCTGTATAAAATGAACTTATTTCATGTTAATTTAGCGAATTGTACACAGTCAAGAGTTTATTGTAACACATCATCGAGTCTGGCCGAAACTACGATTTTCGGGGATCACGGGACACCGGGATTATAACAGCTTTTCTCATGATAACCGGCTGCCGCTGCTTCCTTGGCACTCGGAAACACCTCCTCCACCCGATCGTTGAATGAGCAGGTATCCCGATAATAATAGGGGAGCCCCCTGTCATCCACCGCGCCGAAATAGGTCGGAGCTTTAACGAGTCGGCCGCCTCCAAGCGCGTAGTTATTGTAATATTGTTCGCCCATGGGAATGCCTTGAATGAAAGCCATCATACCGATATCGTCAATCGTATTTACCCACTCTTCCTGGGAAATCAAAGGCAGCGTGAACGTATAAGAGATTCCGTTCCGCAGCGCAACTTGATTGTGGCGCTGTATGTAATAGGCAAGACGCTCTTGAACCGTATTCACGATGGTGATCCGCCGGACTTGTTCAAACACATCCTCATGATCCAACAAAGCCACGCCTGTTCTGCCAATGAGATCCTCCCGAAATCCAGAATGCCAGATAGAGGAATTGGATTCATATACCTGAACGTAAGAATCCAGCGTAAACTGAATGCTGTTGCCGCTGCCGTCATTCCAGGCATAAGGAATTTTGGGAGTCCATCGATGCTCCATAAGCTCCTCGCCGTCATCGTCAACATAGGGCTGTGATACAAACAAATAATACCCGTCATAGTCCAGCACAACGATGGCAGGAATATACCACCATAAGGCAGCTTGTGCAGCCTTGTCATCTCCGATCCCCATGTTGATATACAATGTCCGGGAAAATGACTCCAGCGCTTGTTCTTTATCCGCACGCATATACTTCACGGAATCATAAGCCGACTCCTTGGACTGCGTCTCGTTATCGTTCAGTTTCATCCCGCCGTCTTGAACGGCCGTGCGCAGAGCACCCGTATATTTCATCTCGGCAAACCGGACATCCTCCAGGCTCTCGGCGCGCATGCCTAGGATGAGAAACATGGGGAAGAACACGGCAGTAAACACGATGGCAAGATCAGTAATCTTCATTCAGAACCAATCCTCCGTATGGGAATGCGATAGCTGCTGTTCCTTCTGAATTGGATCCTGTCAACGCATCGAATATCACCAATCCGGGTGTGCGATTCAAGCTGGTGACGCTAACCTGAAAGTGATCGCCGGCAGTTAGACGGTAGCGGCGGCTATCATCGCTTTTATCCAGATTCGAGTCCGGGAACAGATACCCCATCAGATCATCCTGATAATAAGCATCATATACGACGGAATAACGGTTCAAGAATGATCCGGGATCCGAATGATCGGCATATTCCGGGTGGTATTTCTTGTGATGATGCTCCATCTCGACATTGTAAATGTTCCCTGTCGCCGCCAACTCTTGAAGGAAGTCATTGTACATGGTCGGGGTAATATATCCCTTAGTGCGAACACTGTCTACGAATTTGGTAACGGATTGATAAACGATGAGTCGTGACAGATCATCCTGTCTTCTTGCCATCTCGCCAGCGGGAACCAAATATAACAGAAGGAGCGCCAGAAATGCCGCAAACCATTTCGAAACCGAATTTGACATGGTTGTTACCTCGCTTTTACAAACTGGATCCGTTCTATTTCCCCATCCGCTCCCCGAATGTACTCCGCATGATACCGTGCGTTCAAGTCGATGATCGAAACATCCAGCTCCTCCGGATGACTGCCTGAATGGAACACCGTTCCATCCACATCAACGGTAAAGTCGCCTGCCTCTAATTCTCGCAGCGTAAACAAGACTTCGCTTCCTACATAGGTCAGCTTCCCGTTCTCGTTAGTCATCTTTACGGTTGTCACTCCGGCATGCTGCTCTTGAGTCATTCGGTCCGCGGCTGTTATCCCGCTACCAACCATTGCCTGAATATGGAAAGCATACAAGGATGCGCCGAGAAACAACGCCACCCCCGCAGCCAATTCTAGCATGCTTATTGTTGCATCTCGCAAGATTAGTCACCTTTCTATTCATAACTATTGATCGAATTTAATTCCCCGGATCACGTTGGAATTGTCTTTCACGATGGTCGCCCTAAACTTCCCGCTTGGGTTGACGTACTCCGGGCTTTTCTCATCCATGACGAGGTTGATATTCCCTTGCCTGGAATCCGGATTCAGAATCGATCCGTCCGACTCCAGTACGTTGCCGTACCATTGCCCTGCTTTATTTTTACCTGTTGCAATGAAAACGCCGAACTGATCCTTGTCCTTATATTTGCGCAGTGCATTCGTAACTTGAGAACCGCTGATCGTCGTTCCGTCATACACGGTAAAGGCTGCCTGGGACAGCTCCGTCTGTATATCCGAAAAATTGTTCTGGGCGGTTTTGGTTGCCTCCTGGGCCGAAATAAACAAAATGACAACGATCGTAATCAGGGCAATGGTCAAAAATATGCCTGCTGCAACCTTTAATGCGGATGATGCGTTATTCATTGAAATCTCCCTCATTTCCCTTATTGATTTTTATATGAACCTAGTGATTATCGTTTCAGTAGTGCTCAGGCCTTGTATTACTTCAAAGTCGTTGAATTTGCTCATAATACGTTTCCATTTGGGAGAAACTCATGCCGATCAGCGGAATGACAAGATACATAAAGATCAGCGCATACATCGGAGTAAAACCGATCATCCGCGCCCATGCGGCTTTCGTGTCGATCATCGCTTCATATTCCTGCTTGCGCTGCTCGAAGCTGAATATCATCTCCCCGTCGAGATCGTCGAATACGTCCTTGATCGGAACTTTATCCACCGCAAGGATCAGCTTGTCCACCAACCGTTGAAATTCGGGTAACCAGACGTCTTCCTTCAGCTCCAGTAAAGCCAACTGCGCGCCATGTTCATAGTGAAGCAGGCTTTTTTGAATGGGAACCTTGAAAATAACGGCGAACCGGTTAAGCCATTCCAATATAACTTCAACCGTGATTCGCTCCATACCGCGCAGGATCGATATGACCGTCTGAAATTGATATACTTCATGCCGCATTTCCATGTTTCGCACTTTCCGGTGAAAATACAGCAGCCACAGTGGCGCCCCATAACCTGCAATACCTGCCATGAAGGAGAGCAACAGCTCCCACCATTTCAAATACTCGCTATCATACCGCTTCAGCTTGGTCATGATTCGATCGGCTGCAATCTCAATTTGTTCCTTGGTCAAACCAACAGAATCTGTATCTCTTACGGCCTGTTGGATCTGGTCATGCGTTGCTTTCGTTGACATTTGCAGCTGCTCCATGATCACCCGATCCCGCCGGGCAGTCTCCTCTGCCTGCAAGCGCTCAACATCATTCATCTGTCCGAACAGAGAATGATTTAATGGAACGGGGACATATAACAAATGATGCCTAGACTGTACATGCAGTCCAACGGCCAGCGACAGCGCTAAAAAGAAACCGAGGAAAAAAAACGTTACCCTTCTGATATACAGCCACTCGAATTTGATTTTCGCATTGCTCTCCTTCAGCAGCCGAACCCGGCTGTCATATTTCATCGTGCCTGGGATCGGGGTCATGATCCCTACAAGCCAGCGAATAATAGGAATTCGGTACATTCTTTCTTCCCACGTCACTTTGCGTGTTACTGCCCGGTAATCGGTTTCCCGATTTTGCTGGAGCTTCTGGAGCAGGATGTAAGAAATCAGGATAATGACGTAAATGGATATCTTGGTCACAAATCCGAGCTTGCTCATGTAAAACTCATCCATTGACGGAAAACTGCTTCTCGCCCACCGTTCGATCGGTTTGGTAAAAAAAACCGGGGCCAGCGCAATTGCATTCAAACCCTTCATCAAGTAATCAAGCTTGTCTCTTCGCAATATTTCCAATTGGATTTCCTTGGTCAATCCGCTGAGCCCAAGAAGATAAATAGAGCCTTGTTTTCTCGCATGATCGCCAAACTCCATCACTAGATGGGAAATGCCCGCAAACGCCTTTAAATACCGGTTAGGCGCTACCTCATAATATCGCTCCAGCTCATCATTAGGATCTTGGGATACGAGGGCATTATAGATCCGATGGGCATGTATGGAGATTTCATGTCCCGAAGTCTCTGCCCCTTCATACAAAGCCTCCTCGACCATTCCATGCTGCTGATACTGATGACGGACGAGGGAGAACAATTCAACCGATTGAACAAGCAGCTTGCGCTCCAGCCGGTTAATGAACATCTCAACAAGCATATTGTTAATAACCACGGCGGCAAGGATGACTATCACGATAAATCCCAGGTCCGGATGACTCCATATCAGCAGCAGGGCAGTTAACCCGATAATCCCTGTAATCGCGCAGGCAAGCTTCACCGTCTCATACCGAAGCGAAATTTCATCGTAAGGATGGATGATCGCGATTCTCTGCCTGATCCGTTTGATATACGATTGGACGAGCGGGAGTTTCACTCCATACATATAAGCCAATTGGAACCATTGGCGGTATATACCGCGAACCGGTTTTCCTTCACCCGCATCGAACCTTCCGGCAAAATTCCCACGGTTTCCTCGTCTTCTGGACATCCACGACACCAAACCGAACGTAATCGAGAACAGCGTCAGGGATGTAATGAATATCAGGATTAACACGTCTTTAGAGGCCACGTTGTTCCCCCCAGCCCGAGTCCAGAAATATTCTGAATTCCTCCGCATCCTCCGGATGCATCTGCTCGGTCATTTCGCGTATGCTGATTTCGGATAGTTTGGCGCAAGCAATATATGCACCGTCCCGGTATTCAATCACATTGCGGGACACATAGCAGCGGTCCTCGTTCAGTCTCCGCATATGCTCTGCACTTAAATGAAAATACTCCTCCATGCTGCTCTTCCAATTATTTTCCGTAGAAGCTTCGAATTGCGGCAGAGCCCCCTTATCCACCGGAATGCACTCTGTAATTCGCTCTATGTAACGGTTACCGAAAGCGTCTCTTCTCATATGAATGTCAAAGTTGATCACGCTGACCACCTGCTGCTCGGCAATGTGCTCTTGCCTGAACGCGCCGCTCTTGAGCAGGGAGTTGCGCAGGGATTGAACCAAATCCCTGAATGTCTTGGCATGATGGGTAAATACGGTAAACAGACTTGCTACTTGAGACATCTGTATCATCCATGACGCAACCTCGTCGCTGGCGACCTCACCAAGGATATTGACCGTACCGTCCGTTTTCTTCTGCAGATCCAGCCCTGCCTGTCCGCTGATATGCTCCGTTTCCCTGAAGCTGAGAATGTTCCTGCGGCTGTAGATTTTCCTTAAGTGAAGCTCGAAGGCCATCTCCTGAACCCGGAGAGTATAGGAGGCATAGATATGGCCAACCATTGCCATCAGCAGCGTGGTTTTTCCTGATCCTTGAGCACCGGTAATCGCCGTAATCCGGCTGCCTCTCATCAAATATTTCAATAAACCGATCACCAGCTCGGAGCCGCTCCCCGTAATCAATTGATCAAGCGTAGCCTTGGGCAAATCGAACTTGCGTACAAAAAATGCCCAGGATTCGGCAAACGGTGGCCTTACCACAACAACCCTGGAGCCATCCTTCATCTCATTCACTTTGTAACCGCTGGCTTCCGACAGCTGTCCCGGATGATTATATTTGTATATGTTTTGACATACCCGCTTAAGCTCCAGCATCGAACCAAACGATAAAAAAGCAAGATGAAGCGAAACACCCCGGTAAAAAATCCAAACGCTCTCACAGCCTGATGCAGGCAATTCGGCATTCGAAAGACCTAGCCCCAAAAAATCATCCGGTCCGTAAAAGGTATTCTGTCCGCTGTCGCGGTCGACGGGAACGCCGCTGACTCCCCCACTGATCCCGTCAATCCGCTGATCCCTGATTTCATCCACGACGGAAAATCCTTTGTACTGCTGATAAATGCGCTGAACGACGATATCCAGCTTCTCCTGAAACAGAAGCGCACGCTGCTCTGACTCATAAATATAAGCAATGTCTTCCGCGGTAACCGCATAAACGCTGCCCTCCCCGTAACCGGGAATGACGCGAGGCCGCGCAAGATCGTATGTCTCCAGAAGTACGGATAAAGCATCCTCCCCGTGCCGCTGCTGGTACAGGTACAAGAGAATCTCGAATTGATCCTGGGCCGTTAATTCGGTTAGGCTTTCAAACGGAATGGCTGCATCAATGTTGGACTCGTTCAATCCCAAATCCTTGACAAGCAGCTGCTTTAAAAAATCCTTAACGTACGCCTTGTCCATCGCATCACCGGATACGCAGCCCTTGAGCGCGCTTCGCAACTCGCTCCGCTTGTTCAGCCTGCGGCGATACGCTTCTTCGTGCAGCCCTAAATCAGACAATTGGCTGTGCGTCAGCTGATGCAGGCTTTCCTTAACAAATGCCGTCATGGCTTCGATCGAATAAGGATCCGAGCCCCGCGTAATAGCAGCCGCCGGTTTACGGGTATCCATATAACGCAGATAGATAAACAGCATGACTAACAAAACCAGGATGATGATCCACATCGTGTTCAAGGCGTTACCCAAAAGCATGCAGGCCCCCCGCTTTCGAACGGCCGGTCGGAAGTCCGAGCTGTTCAGCCGACGCTTCAGCCAGTTGACGGACGGCATTATACAGTGAATTCAAACCTTTGAGGTCCGCGCCCCCACGGTTGCGCTGCATGTAGGGAATAATCGAACTCATATTCCATGCATCCGTCATGCGGGAGCAATACGGAACGCCAACCGCCATCGTTTTGATTCCAAAGCGGCGCTTCATATTTTGCAGTGTGCAGCTGCTCTCCCGGTCATATTTGCCGATCATGTACAAGCAGTCTTTTTCCTTCAGCTCCGGAGGAAGTCTTTCCTTCTCAAGCTCTCTCTTCAGGACATGCAAATTCTGATTCAATCCAACGATGATCAAGTCTGCCGCTTGAAGTATTGCACGATCCGCAGCTCGAGGAACACCATTGCCGGCATCCGCTACGGTAACGTCATAACTTCGTTTGGAGGACGCCAAGACCTTGACCATCAGTTCAGTTCGATTCACGCCTTCCGCATGTCTAGAAGCACTGAAATCATTGGCCGACGTCGGCTTCGGTCCGCACAAAAGATCTAGCCGATCAGACAGCAGCGGCAGAGCATAATTGCGGACATTATCCGGATTCAGCCTCCCGCTTGCATTGAGCCGTTCGAGGGCATCCAATCCGGTATCCTGAAACGCCGCCATATAATCGAACGCTTCCTCCTTCAGCGCAAAGGCCTGTTCCACTCGTTCTCCTGCTTGTCCACCATGGGCAAGCAGCACTTTGACCTGGTATTCAAACGCCAATACGATCGGTAAACATGCGGCCAACAGCGTGCTGCCGCTCCCGCTTTTTAATGGGCTCCATACAGCAATCAGACTCATGCATGCCTCCTTCCCGCTTGCCTAAACGCCCGGCGGATATGCCGCTGCTCCATCTCCGTCAGGATCCGAATCAGTTCGGTAAGCGACCGCTTATACTGTCGTGACAATGGCTTGATGCCCAGTCTACCTGCATGTTCATTTTTTATTTTCAGCGCAAAAAACAACTCATCCCAAGGCATCTTCACAGGGGGGCCCAGCCATTGAATCCGGCTATCCTCCATAAAGCCTTCAATATAGGACCCGTCCGCCAGGTCTTCGATAACCTGTACGTATACGCGATGGAAAGGCGGCAGCGGGTCATCTGTTCTTGCGGCTCTTAGTTCATCCAGCAAGGCCGCGCTCTTTCGCAATCCCGTTACTTCGAATCCGCTGACCCAAACATGGGCATCCGCCGTATCCCACTGATCCTTGTCCATAAATTGCGGCTTCTCCACGTCCATCACAATATAGTCATATTTCTTCTCATTCATTTCTTCCAGATAATCCATCAGTGACGTATAACTCCCAAATCCTGTTGCCACGTCGAAACCGGCAAACTCCATGACCGGCAGCTGTGGATGCATTACGCTAATGCAATGTCTGTACTTCGCATCTATCGCGCCATCGACGAGCAGCACCCTGCTGTCTCCATTGGCTAGTATTTTGCACATGTATAGGAGCATATCGCTCTTGTCACAGATGCCCGAAAATATCCACCTCTTCACTTTGGTTACACTCCTTCGCTTACCAACTGTTCTCCGGGGCTCACGTTGTCATTTCTACTGACTCGAAAATATGAAATCAGCCTCTGGCGGTGTCTTATCACTGCCGTTCTGGGAATCTATCCTCCCGGTTGACCCCAAAATCTGCTCGGCCTCCGAAGCCTTCTCTTCCCGAAGCGTAACCTCCGTATTCACGTCATCGTCCGGGAGAATGCCATCGGAACTCGTTCCGGTAGCGGATTTTGCAGGGGGATTTATATGGGATGCCGGGCTCCAAGAATCCGGACTCCTGGCTCCGCCAGCATAGGCGGAATTAGGAGGCATGTCGGACACTTGCGCCTGCTGACTCGGCTGGAGTTTGCTTAAATCATCTTCCAGCGTGTTTCGGAGCGTAAGCTCCAATTGCTTCTCGGCTTTCTTCACGATATTCGGGTTGCTTGCAATCAGCTTCGTCACCTCCGCGTTCGGCGGATAGTTCGGAATCGCTCTCTCTTGCAGCTCGGGTTCTACATAGGTAAGCGCATAGAGCGTAGCATCATGCAGATAAGCGTCAACCAATGCGCTGGAGAGCAATAAGATTTCCTGCTCGCTTAACGTTGTCCAAAATGCCGGATTTTGGAGCCTGTCAATCTTCTTTTTGGATAAAACGATGTAATCCTGTCCGGTTGGAAACTGGACTCTAACATCAATGACATCCCCCTTGCGCAAGTCGCTTGGCAGATATACGGATTTCATCTCCCGGTGACGGAGATCGGGCCGAGTCGGCTCCTCTTCAAAGAGCATCGCGCCGGTAATCGGCATTCCCTGAAGCAGCTCGATCTTGGCGCCCTTCCCCGCGATCTCTTCCCTGCCCGAGAAGAGATTGCCGGACGTGCCGTCATACGGCAAACGCACTTCCTTGATGTCCTTGGCCTCAATGAAATGACCAGGCGGAATATCTCTTACCGGGACCCATGCCGCCTGCATCGAATTGAGCTGCTGCAGCTGGGTCTCTTCAAGCTCCGCGATTCGCTGCTCGTATTGGGTGCGCTCCACGTGCCGCTGTTCTTTAGAGCCGTGCACATAATACAACATGGCGCCGGCACATACAGCCCCAGTTACGGCTGCGCCGGCAAGTCCGGCAAATATCAGTTTGCGGCTTCGCCTCCTGATAATCGGCATGGCTTCATCTCCTTCAGTTCAAATGCGGTCAATTCTTTAAAAACCTGAATCTTCGCTTCCGTTCAGCCTGCGGCAAGTAGTCCTGAAAGAGCCGGGCGAACGCCTGCCGACTGCTGTCAGGTATTTCGAAAGGGTCCAATTGCAGGGGTAAGGCATAAACCTTATTCGTGCCTAGCGTTTTCCTCATCTCCTGAATCGTTTCTTCTCCGGCAAGGGGCAGGGCATAGATCCGGCCCGGCTGCGGGTGCCTGGACAGCATTCGGGCCAGCGTTGCCACATCATGCCGCCTCCACTCCGCTCCCGACCCGATAACAATCGGCAGATCGGCCCGCAGGAATTCCTCCAGCCTTTCGCTGTCCCTGTACGCCCCCAAATCCAATACAACCGCATCGTAACTGCCCCCGAGCAGCGAAATCACTTCCGTCCTCGCTGTTTGGCGCCAAAAGTGGATCCCGTTAATCTCGAATTTGCGGATAGAGCCGAGCCTTCCGCCCTCCGCTATTTCCTGTATGCGGCTGAACGAGGTGGATTTGGCGCTCATTTCAACGACGGCTACCTTTCCGTACCTTGAAGCAAGGAAATGTCCGAAGGCGATGCAGCTATGCGTGGTTCCTACGCCGGATGATGCACCTAGTACGGCCGCAACAAGCGTCCCGGGCACCGTGCTGGTTTGGACCGCAGATAGATTCGCGGAAATCGAATGCTGCCGCTTCAGCGCGGACCGAACTTCAGCTGTCGATTGATATCGATGCTCCGGAGCATATTGAAGCAGCTTTCGGATAACCGGCACTAACTCTCTTGGCAAATCGCCGCGAATATGGCGCTCCACTCCCGTGATCCATTCGCTGAATTTGCCGCCGGTCGAGAGATAAAGCAGAAGCGCCCCCAATCCGTACAAATCCGATCTGGCATCGCTTTGCCTGCCTCCGTATTGCTCCGGTGCCGCAAATCCGACCGTGCCGAGCTTGACCGTATCCTCGCCGCTATCATACTTGTAGCTTCTCGCGATTCCGAAATCGATGAGTCGGACTTCCAGCTGATCGGTCAGCATGATGTTCGAAGGCTTTAAATCCCTGAATATGACTTGGGGCTCGTGAAGGTGAAGATACTCCAGGACGTCCAGCAGCTGCTCTGTCAGCTCCATGATGAAGTCCGGATTCACGTTCCCACGGTAACCCCGGAAATATTTTTCCAATGTCATGCCTTGAATGTAATCCATAACCAAATAGGTATAGCCGTTGTCCTCATCACGAAAAAAATCGACGATGCGCGGCAGACGCGGATGGCTCAGTTTAATCAGAAGCTGTGCCTCATCCTGAACGGTGCGCTGCATACCCGGTTCAGACAAAGTCTCCTTCACCGCCCATTGCTTCCCAGGCAGCTTCAGATCTTCGGCCAGATATACACAGCTCATGCCCCCTTCGCCGATGACGCGGTCAATGACGTAACGCTCACCCAATACATCCCCATGCACCAATTTGCAAGGCTGATTCATCTCAATGCCCTCTCCTCTGACTTACAAGCACAACAAAAAAAGGAAAGCACTCCGCTCTATCACTGAAACGTGATCATAGCGGGATGCTTTCCCTTTAGTTGCCGTTGGTTAATTTTGGAATCATTATAGAACAAAACACTTGAACTTGTAAAGGCTTTTTTAATACTTAATCATATAAAGCGTAATCTCGTCCCGATTATGGAACAACTGCTTCGCTCCCTGAATCTGCATTCTGGACGCTTCAAATACCGACATGATCTCCTTCACCAATGCCATTGGCTTCTTGGTCAGCAGCTTAACCGTAACGACGGCCGTGCCGCCCGTTTCAAGGCTGTGCAGCAGCCCGGTCACCATTCGGGCCATCAGTTTGGGGCTCCAGCTCATATCGCATACCAGCAGATCGAATTCATGCTCTCTAAACGTTACGTCCGCAGCATTTTTATGGATGACACGCAGGTTTTTATGCCCATCCAGGGAGGGGTGCATTTTCGCCGGATCTACCGCCGTAACCTGCAAGCCGCGTTCCAATAAAAAGGATGTCCAGCCTCCAGGCGCTGCTCCGATATCGACAGCCTTGCGGAACGTATCGAAGGGTATCCCGAACTGCTTCTCGGCTTCAAGCAGCTTAAATTTGGCTCTTGAGATTTGACCCTCTTCCCGCTGAAAACGGACCGCGCCTCCGTTCCAATCCGACAGATTGTCCTCCGGACGCGACACACCGGCATACCAGACATTGTCAGCAGCGAATAGTGAAATGATCCATTCGGGTGCCTGGACCGTGTATTCCAGCTCAAGCGGTGCCAAGCGAAGCTGCAAATCGTCCCGAAGGGCTGCGGGGCTCTCAGTCCATGAGCTGTTCTCCGTCTTGCGGATTTGGATGGATGCGCGGCTTTGGCTAATCTCCTCCCGCTTCAGCACATGATCTGCTGTCAATTGCAGCGCTGCGTCTACGGATTCGGCCGCGATTTCCCATTGTACCGGAAAGAGATGCCGCAGGAAAATAGGCGGCTTTGACGTAATCAGCCGCTTAGCCTCAGCTTCGGAGCTGCCGAGTGTCATCAAAAACACCTCGCCTGGCATCATCATGGTGCTTTTTAGGCTGCCAAACATCCGGCGCAGCTCTTCCTGGGCATACGGAGCGAAACCATGATTTGCTGTGCATACCCATTTACTGTGAAAATCCCGATGGTTCTGATTCTGTTCCTCATGTTCCTGCATTACGTTTAATTCGTCCAAACGGATTAACCTCCAGAAATAACTTTGATCCAGGGACGTCCGCCATCCCATTCCAGCTGAGCGTCGATATCATAAGTTTGTTTGATAAGTTCATGGTTTAATACTTCATCTTTGCGTCCCGCGGCCGTCAACCGCCCGTCTTTAATAAGCGCCACATGAGTAAATAAAGGGACAATCTCCTCGACATGATGCGTGACGTACACGACCGTAATATTACGCTGCCTCAGCCGGTCAATCTCATGCAGCATCTTCTCCCGTTCATACAAATCCAAACCGGCACACGGTTCATCCATAATCAGAATCTTCGGATTGGACATGAGGGAGCGTGCCAGCATCACTTTTTTCCGTTCCCCTTGAGACAAGGTCCCGAGAGGCAGCTCCGCCAAGCGGCCGAAATCCATTTCGTTCAGCAGGCTGTAGGCTAAACTTCTGGCCTCTTCCGGAATGTCCTGATAAAAGCGTAAAAAGGCATACGCCCCTGTTGCCACAACCTCCCACACCGGGTCGCTCAGCGTCAATTTCTCCAGCAGCGATTGGCTGATATAACCGATGGATTTACGAACCTCCCGAACGTCACATTGGCCGTATACATGGCCCAGCACTTCTACGCGTCCACTGGAAGGGAACATATATCCCGTCATCATTTCCAGCA
This sequence comes from Bacillus sp. FSL K6-6540, assembly GCF_038007545.1. Lineage (NCBI taxonomy): Bacteria > Bacillati > Bacillota > Bacilli > Caryophanales > Bacillaceae > Bacillus > Bacillus sp. FSL K6-6540. Next base: position 2,747,056 of record NZ_JBBOXH010000001.1, on the reverse strand, counting down.
GCGTCGTTTTGCCGGATCCGTTCCTGCCCAGGATCACCCAATTTTCACCCGGCTTCATTTCAATGCTGACATCATTCAAAATGTGGCGGTTCCTACGAATGAGCGACAGGTGCTGCAAAGAAATCATGGCTTCACGCTCCTTACAAAACTGACGATATCCTGCACGGAGCCCATCCGGTAAAGCACTTCAGCGTTTGCGCCAGGGCTTGATGGGATCGCGAGCAGCGCCGGAACGCTTCGAATTTGATACCGTTCCACGATGCCCGGAAGGAAATTCACGTCCGCTGCCAGCATCTGTACATCGGGCACCACAAACTCCACGACATCCAGCATCTTACGCGCTGCCGCGCAAGTACCGCATAATGGCGTATGCAAAAAAACGATGACAGGATCCGCCTTCGCGTCACGCTTCATCAGACGCTCCTGCCATTCCAGCCTCTCCAACAGTTCGCGCTGCGTAACCTCAATCATCTTGAACCTTGGGCGACTTCCCGCAGCACGGATTCGGGCATCGGTCCATTGTGGACCTTGACGCTTTTTGGCATGTGCTCATACAGCAGCTCATACATTTTTCTTCTGCCCGACGGGCTTGAGGTGTGCAAATATATTTCATTAGCCTGTAGATTCTCGGCAATCATGGCCGCAACGACGTCGCCGCCGTTCATTTGGCCATGCCCGAGTTCAAAATCAAGCGACAGAACGTCCACTTCGCATTCACGGAGCATCAGCAAACATTCTTCCCCGTTTCGAGCCAGCGCGAATCCTTTCGGATTGGGGCGCCAGTCGTCTAAATAAAGATGAATCATCCTACCCTCTCCCTATCAGGACCAGGACAGCACCTTGGCAATGTCTTCCCGATGCGTGCCGTCAGCTCCTTTTTCACTTTCCAGGACAAAAGCCTTACCCGCAAGTTCCGGTGCCAGAACCAGGCGCTTCAATGCTTCTGTTCCTATCATGCCTTGCCCGATGCGGGCATGGCGATCTTTTCTTGAGCCGGCTCCATATTTCGAATCGTTTAAATGAACGGCTACCGCCGATTCCCAATAGGCTAGCTCCTTGCCTCTGGCAAGGAGCTCATCCGTATTCGATAAGTCCCAGCCTCCGGCGGCAAACAAGTGGCAGGTATCCAGACAAAAGCCTATTTTTTCCGGATAATCGGCAAGCTGTCTAACCTTAACGCACTCTTCAAGCGTCATTCCCATAGCTCCATGGTCTCCCGCCTGATTCTCGATCAGTAGCTTGGCCCTGCCCGCCCAGGAAGCCAGCACATCATTCATGCAGCGAATAATGTTCTGGTACCCTTCAAGCACGTTCTGGCTCTTGAGATGCCCAAAATGTACAACGATGCCCAGCGACCCGCAAGCCTCGGCAATCATAAGATCATTCTTAAGGGAATCCACGGTCAACCGATAAAATTCTTCTCCCCGGGTCAAACCAACCGCCATATTCGTTGGATAAGGCGTGTGCGCGATCGAGACGAGCCCCTGCTCCTGACAAAACTTCGCGCAAGCCGCAGCATTGCGGACATCCGGCGTCTTCAAGTGAAGGCTGCGCGGATTTTTCGGAAAATACTGATACGCCAGTGAACCGATCCCGGCTGCATGCTGGGCTGCCGCAAGAAATCCGCCCCGTGTGCTGACATGACTTCCAATCCGGACTTTAGACTTCATGCTGGCAATTCGGGCAAAAGAAAACTTTGCGCGAGGCGTGCTCCGCCTTCACGATCGGCGTACCGCAGCGAACGCAGGGTTCTCCTTCACGATCGTACACTTTGCATTCGTCGTTATAAGCACCTGTCAGCACATCCCCTTCCTGAAAGGGCATTTCCATGTATCCTCCGCCGTCCGTCGCCTCGTGCATCACTTTGACGGTGCTGTCGTACAGCTGCTCAAGTGACTCCTCCGGCAAATCCTGAATTTTGGATAGCGGGTGGATTCGGGCATCAAAAGCGATCTCGTCCGCATAACAGTTGCCGATGCCGGCGACGACTTGTTGATTGACCAACGTCGTTTTTAAGGCGCCCCGCCGTTTTCCAATCAGTTCGACGAAACGCGCTTTGGTCATTCGCCGATCCAGAAGCTCAGGACCAAGGTCTTTTAGGGCGTTCTCGGTTTCCCTCGCTGTTAGAAAATGCAGATAACCCAGGCGAAGGCCGATAAAATACAGCACCTGGTCACCGAAAGTGATCTCGACCTGAGTCGAACGGGAAGGGCGCTCCTCATCATCCCTGCGTCCCAGATACAAAATGCCCCCCAGCATCAGATGCAGCAGGAGTCTGCCTCCGTTATGCAAATGGAATATGAGGTGTTTGCCTCTCCGCTCCACAAAAATGACCTTGCTTCCCTTCAGGGCCGAAGTAAACTCGTCAATCGTCACATTCAAGGATTTTTCACGGTTCACGACCACATCGGTGATCGGCACATTCAGAATGCTCTGAGATAACAATCTTCGGTAATTCTCCATTTCCGGCAGTTCCGGCATGATTCATCTTCCCTTTCGTCAACACACAAGTTTATGTATAATACTTTTGCTTATCATGAACACAGCAGGCTGATCACTTCGTTCAAATCCCGGCATATATAGTCTGGCGTGACGCCGGCGGCTTCCATATGCGCTTCCATATTGCGATCGGTCGTGATTCCGGTCATGACGAGGACCGTCTTGCAGCCGGCATGCACGCCAGCGGCAATATCCGTACGAATATTATCTCCGATTACATAAGTTTCTTCCGGAGCCAAACCCAAGCGATCCGAGGCATACTTCATCAAGATCGAGGACGGCTTACCGATAACCGTCGGCTTAACTCCCGAAGCGGCCTCGATCGAAGCCCCAAGCGAGCCAGCACCAGGCATCAGGCCGGTATCGGATGGCAGCTGCAGATCCGGATTGGTCAAGATCGACACAGCTCCCTCCTGAATCCAGCGAACGGCACGGGTCAACTTATCGTAATCAAACGAGCGGTCGATTCCTTGAATGACGTATTCAGGGGACTGCTCCACGATGGTAAGGCCAGCGGACAACAGCGCTTCGCGAAGTCCCTCTTCGCCGAGCATCGCCACCTTGGCACCGGGCGACTCCTCAGCGATATATTTAGCTGCAGCGAAGGAGGATGTGCATACTTCCTCCGGCAAGGCAGGAATCCCCATCTCCATCAGGTGAGCCGCCACCTGCTCCGGCGTGCGCGAAGAATTGTTCGTTACATACAGGAACGGAATCTGCATTTCTTTCAACCGCTCGATCAGCAGGTCAGCCCCCTCGATTCGATTCCGGCCATGGTACAGCGTTCCGTCCAGGTCAATCAGCAATCCTTTTGGTTTTTCCATGAATAAATGCACCTTCTTTATTTCTTTCCTTCACGGCATAAATGATTCATCTGATGAAAAGGTGACCATTCAAGGCCGTGTCGTAAGGGTTAATCATCATAAATATATGTATGGCTGCAGGCATTCAACTGTCCTTTACTATAATGAACTTAGAAATACCGATAGTATTATTGTAAAGAAGCCCATTACCGGTTGCAAGGTTCATGCCGATCGCTTCATTCTGACGGTCGACGCGTCGAAAGAAATCGAAGACTGTCCAAGTCTTAGCGTTTATGAACCGCTTTGTCGCATCCTGCGCTTTCCCGGAAAATAATGCCCCCGACCACCCGATATTTCCACGTAATTCACCGCTGTGCATGCCTAGGAACGCTGGATAGGATACAACCCGAAATCCTCCGCCAATCGCGTATTCGCAAATATCTCCCTCGCTTCGTTTAGCAGCGGCTGTAAATGATCGATATCCTTATACCGAGAGCTGAAGTGGGTCAAGAACAGCGCTTTTACCCCAGCCCGTTTAGCCGCTTCCGCCGCCTGTTTGGCGGTACTGTGATAGTATTCGTGCGCGAGCTCCGACAGATCCTCCATGAATGTGGCCTCATGGACCAGGAGATCCGCGTCCTTGGCCAAAGCCTCCACGCCTGCGCATGGCCGCGTATCCCCGAGAATCGTGACCACCCTCCCTTTTTTCGGTGTCAGGAGCACATCCGAGGCATGAATCCATCGGCCGTCGCCGAGTTCCACGCTTTCCCCTCTTTTCAGCTTGCCATAGAGCGGCCCTGGCTTGAGTCCATAGTCCGCCAACCGTTTCAGGTCCAGACTGCCGGGGAGATCCTTCTCCACGACACGGTAGCCGTAACTCTCGGCCCTGTGATCCAGCTTGGCCGATTCCACGAGGAAATTATCGTCCTCAAACAACACGCCACCGGTGTGCTCGATGACCTCCATCGTATAAGGGACGCGCGATTGGCTGATGCTCAGCGTAGTTTCAATGAAGACTTTGATGCCTGGGGGACCATATATCGTCAGGGGTGATGTTACCCCTTGGGCACCTCGGCTGGATAGCAAACCTGGCAAACCGAATACATGATCACCATGCATATGGGTAATGAATACCTTTTCAAGCTTGGACAGCTTGAGCGGGGACTTTAATATTTGATGCTGCGTGCCTTCTCCACAATCAAACAGCCACAGACTTCTTCGTTCTTCCAGCATTCGCAGTGCAATCGAGGTCACGTTACGCTGCAGCGTCGGAACCCCCGCATTTGTTCCTAGAAAATAGAGTTCCATCCCTCTTCTCCCCTTTCGGTTGTAAACCGGAGAAATCCCCCGAAACATTCGGAGGATTTCAAACCGGCTGTACCGGTATTCAAATGTTAAGCTTTATCCACGTTAAAATAATGAGCCTCCGGATGGCTGAACACCATCGCGGATACCGACGCCTCCGGTTCCATCATGAAACCCTCGGTAAGATGAACGCCGATATCTTCTGGCTGCATCAATTTGAATAAAGGCTCCTGATCCTCCAGATCCGGGCATGCCGGATATCCGAAGGATACGCGAATGCCTTGGTATCTCGCTCCCAGGCGCTGTTTCATCGTCATGTCTGCCGGATCGGGGTATCCCCACGTATCCCGCATCATATGGTGAATTCGCTCTGCCAGCCCTTCAGCCGTTTCCAGGGCAACCGATTGAAGTGCATGGGAACGGAGATAGTCGCCTTTATCCTTCCATTCCCCGGACAATTTCCCGACGCCGTGCCCTGCCGTAACGACCAGGAACCCGACGTAATCCATCACCCCGCTGTCTACGGATTTCAGGAAGTCCGCCAAGCACAGATGCGGCTCCACCTGCTGCCTTGGAAACGTAAAGGTATGCAATATTTTTGATGCATCCTTTGGATCGTATATGATGATATCATTTCCTCGCGACTGCGCCGGGAAGAAACGGTACATGGCATGTGCCTGTATGATTCCCGATTGAACTGCCTCTTCCAGAATGCCGTCAACGGTTTCCTTAAGCGATACCGCCTTCGGATCATTGGCTTTGAGCAGTTGTTCCACGGATCCTTTAAGGCCTAAATGATGTCCCAACAGCATTTGCATGTTGATATAAGGCAGGATGTGCGAAATCGGATAATTCCGGAGCACATGCCGCTCCATATCCGGCGGTATATACACCGGGGCTTCGGTCGATATCTTGGATCGGAGTCCTTCAGACAGCTTCGGCATTACTTTTACAACTTGTGGCGCCGCTGCATCCGCTTCCTGCTCCGCCTTAATCTCTTCCGCCATTTGGGTCCGCAGCACCGGATCGCTCAGCTGGTTGGCCAATGCAAGCCCGTCCATCGCGTCTTTCGCGTAGAGCACCATTCCGTCATATTCGGGGCGAATGCGCGTCTTCGTGAACTTCCGCGTCAACGCGGCCCCGCCAACCATGATCGGAACGCTAATGCCCGCGTTTTTCAAGTCCTGGGCGGTGGATACCATCTGCTGTGCCGATTTGACCAACAAACCGGATAACCCGATGGCGTCAGGCTGCTCCCGCCGGTAAGCCTCGATAATTTGCTCCGGTGGTACTTTTATACCCAAATTAATGATTTGGTAACCATTGTTGGACAAGATGATCTCCACCAGGTTTTTTCCGATATCATGGACGTCGCCCTTCACGGTGGCCAGCATGATTTTCCCTTTGACCGACGACTCGTTTTTCTCCATAAAGGATTCCAAATACGCCACGGAGGCTTTCATCACTTCGGCGCTTTGCAGCACCTCCGCCACAATGAGCTCGTTGTTGTTAAACAAGCGGCCAACCTCGGTCATCCCTGCCATTAGCGGGCCATTAATGATCTCCAGCGCGCCGTATTTGGTCAAGGCTTCATCCAAATCAGGAATCAGGCCTTCCTTGGAGCCTTCCACCACATAAGAGGCAAGTCTTTCTTCCAGCGTCAGATTGGATACCTTTACCTTCTTCTCTACCTTTTTATCCCGGAACGCGGCGACGAATGCCGCCAGCGTCTCATCATTGGTTCGATAAATCAGATCCTCCGCCAGACGCCGCTCTTCCTCCGGAATGGAGGCATAACGCTCGAGCTTTTCCGTGTTCACGATTGCGTAGTCCAATCCGGCCTTCGTGCATTCGTACAGATACACGGAGTTCAGCACTTCACGGCCCGCTTCCGGCAATCCGAAGGAAACGTTGCTGATGCCGAGGATCGTATGCACTTTGGGCATGGCTTCTTTTATCATGCGAATGCCCTCAATCGTTTCCTTGGCTGATCCGATGTACTGCTCGTCACCCGTACCTACAGGGAACACAAGCGTGTCGAAAATAATATCCTCAGGCGAAATGCCGTATTTGTTCACCAAGAGATCATAAGACCGCTGCGCCACCTTGAGCTTGTCGTCGCGATGGATCGCTTGGCCGCTCTCATCGATGGTCCCTACGACGACCGCTGCGCCGTATTTGTGCACCAACGGAGTCACATGCTCAAATTTCTCCTCGCCGTCTTCAAGGTTAATGGAGTTAATGATCGCTTTCCCTTGCGAATATTGCAGGGCCAAGTCAATGACCGCCGGATCGGTTGTATCGATCATCAGCGGCACCTTCACCTTTTTCACCACCAGCTCCAGGAATTGGATCATATCCTCGGCTTCTTCGCGATCCGGATCCTGTACGCATACATCAATGACATGGGCGCCATTCTTGACTTGAGCACGAGCGATCTCGGAGGCTTCCTCATATTTTCCTTCCACGATCAAACGCTTAAATTTGCGCGAACCCAGAACATTTGTTCTCTCGCCCACCATATACGGGCGGTTTTCCTGCTCGATATATACCGGCTCGATGCCGGACAATGCCGGCAAGTGCCCACCCTCAAGCGGACGTGGGGTGAAGCCATCCATCGTTTGTTTTAAAGCCCGGATGTGGTCAGGTGTCGTACCGCAGCATCCTCCAGCGATGTTAAGCCAACCTTTTTCAGCAAAAGCCCCCATCTTTTGGGCAAGCGATTCAGGAGATTCATGGTATTGACCATTCTCGTCAGGCAGACCCGCATTCGGATAACAGCTGATCGCGCTTCTCGACATTTCGGACAAGGAACGGATATGGTCGCGCATGAACTCCGGACCCGTTGCACAGTTCAGGCCGATGGATACCGGATTCAAGTGTTCCAAAGAAATGTAAAACGCCTCGATGTTCTGTCCCGCAAGCGTTGTTCCCATCGGTTCGATTGTGCCGGATATCATGATGGGAAGGGTGACGCCTGTCTTATCAAACGCTTGTCGAATCCCAATGCTCCCCGCTTTCACGTTTAGCGTATCCTGCGACGTCTCGAGCAACAGGGCATCCACGCCGCCTTCAATCAAGGCCACGGCTTGCTCCTCGTAACTCTCGATCAATTCGGCGAAGGTCACGCCGCCGGTAACCGACAGCGTCTTGGTTGTCGGACCCATCGCTCCCACGACATATCGCGGGCTGTCCGGCGTGGAATATTTCTCAACTGCAGCGCGGGCCAGATGAGCCGCTTTCAGGTTGATTTCCCGGGCAAGTTCAGGTATATCGTATTCAGCAAGCACAACGGAGGTTGCGCCAAATGTATTGGTTTCAATCAGGTCGGCACCTGCTTCAAGATATTGTTCATGTATTTTTTGAATGACGTCGGGCCGATGAATGACCAGCATTTCATTGCAGCCATCCAGCTCCGGGCCGCCAAAATCTTCAGCCGAGAGGTCCTCTTGCTGGATCATCGTGCCCATGGCACCGTCAAGAATTAATATTCGTTCTTTAAGCACTTCTTGTAAGCTAGGCTTGTTCAACTCATAAACCTCCCCCGAAAACGTTAAATCTTAGTGTATCAGAATACTTTTCAATAGAAAAGTCGAAATATTGCGCAGCTATCGGTACAAATCAACATTTGCAGATGACAAATGCTGTGAGGGGGGCTATAATACATATTAATCCAACGGGAGAAAGAGGGTTAAAGCTATGGCAGAAATCGTGATTCGCAACACGAACGAACGCATTACTGGGGAAGAAAATGTTCGGGAATTCCTGAATAACCAAGAGGTTGTTTATGAGCATTGGAATATGGATAAACTCCCGGCAGATCTTCAAGAAAATTTCAAGCTGAGTGATGAAGATAAGCAGCGCATTTTGGACATTTTTGACGAAGAAATTCGCGACCTGGCTGCAAGACGCGGCTACAAAATCTGGGATGTCATCACGCTTTCCGAGTCCACGCCCAATATAGAGGACCTGCTTAAAAAATTCGAAGAAGTTCACACCCACTCGGAAGACGAAATCCGTGCGATCGTTGGCGGCAAAGGGATCTTCATTATTAAAGGCTCCGACGATGTCGGTTACTTTAACGTAGAGCTTGAGCCGGGCGACGTTATCTCCGTACCGGAAAACACGCCTCATTTCTTCACGCTGATGGAGAACAAGCAGATCATCGCGGTTCGTCTCTTTATTGAAGAGAACGGCTGGGTAGCTACTCCGGTAGAAGATCCCCAATTTCAATAAGCCTTAAGCGGTTGACTGAATAGGAAAATGGAATAAGGCAGCGCATGATCCGCCCAACGGATGGATGCGCTGCCTTGTTTATTGGCTGTGTATTGTGTATTACTCGGTTACCGTCAATTCCTTCAGCGGCATGGAGTGCTGCCCTCTAGCCGTGACATGGGAAACGATGCGATAGGTTCCTGCTTCCTCGAAGGTTTTCTCCATTTTGTAGACCCCGCCTTGATCATGCTTAACCGGAACCTTTGCCTGAACGCCTCCGCCTTCCAGCGTCACTTCGAATTCCACGTCGTTTGCATCTTCGACCGGGCTGCCTGCTTGTGTTACCTTCGCTTCGATCAACACTTTCTCGCCTGCCTTAATGCTCTCTGGCGTCAGAGAGAGCTCTACGATAATCGGCTCCGCCATCACATCATCACTGGGCGCCGCCTTGCTGTCATTGCATGCGGCAAGCGCAACCGCCATCAACACCATGGCTGCAATAAAGGCCATCTTTTTCCTGGTCATCCAACCACCTCTTTTACGAATTCATGCTATGTATGATTTATTCACGTAATGGTCCATTCCAAACAGCGTCATTTTCCTAATTCATTATATCGCATTATTCTTTAACTTCTATCTCATGCAGCTTACAATTGTGTGACGTTTGTCACTGCCAACAGCCTCTTTCCTTTCAAACATGGCAACCAACAAAAAAACAGCCCCGAATCGCATCAGATGCTGGCAGGACTGTTCCTATGTACGCTAATATATCTCGCTAATAGATCTTGTAGAATAGTCGTGAACTCTTGATCACGTCATTTATAAGGACGCCACAATAGCATGCAGCTCGGATAAATGTTTGATCTCAAACTTCGGCTGAATGGCCGGATCATGAGGCCGGTCTACCCGATTGATCCAAACCGTATGCAGTCCTGCGGCATTCCCGCCTTTAATATCTGTGGTCAGCTTATCTCCCACCATCACGGCCTGATCCGCCTCGACGCCTAACAGATCAAGTGCATGCTTGAATATGGAAACATCCGGCTTGCCTTTGCCGAAATCACCCGAGATAATAATGTGGTCAAAATAAGGGACCAGTTCCGGAACGCCATCAAGCTTCTCCTGCTGCAAATCCGGACTTCCGTTCGTTAGAAGCAGCAGCTTCACGTTACCCTGTAATTCCTTCAGCACTTCAAAGGTTTCTTCATATACGTAAGGTCTTGTTCTGCGTTCCGCAGCAAATTGCGCTGCCAACGTCTCCGCCAACGCTTCATTATCAACGCCAAGGCGATGAAGTCCGCGACGCCAGGATTCCTTGCGGTATACGGGAGCCAATTCTTGCAGCTTTCGGAATTCGGGCTGGGATCCAGCCGTAAAATTAGCCCACAAGCCTTCAAACGGATTGATCCCGATCATTTTGGTAAAAGCAAAAGTATCATAGGATTCATACAATGCTCTTGCTTCTTCACGCACCGCGGCCAAAAGCGCGCCGGCATCAACGCCGGTCTCCGCCGCTCCGGCTTGGCATGTCACTTCAAACGCTTCTTCTACACTGCGTTCATCCCACAACAACGTATCGTCCAAATCAAACAAAACCGCAGCAATCGGCATTTCTCTCCCACTCCTCATATACATTGTGATCTACTCTATCGGGTTAGTTGTGCTCCACTGGAATTTGATGAGTCTTTGCAAACTCTTCCAATCTTTCGCCCATGGCTTTGGTATCGTAAAGATTCATCATTCGTGAGAACACCCAGTTGCCTGCTTTTCCCTTGCCTTGGATCACGACGGAACCCGAAGCCAATTTGATCTTCTCGATATCCGATACGGCCAGACGGCGTTCCCGGTTGAACTTCATGGTCGACACGGAGGCCCGTTCAATCTTCAAATAAGGCTTGCGGAGAAATATCATGAGCGCCAACAGGATATACAAGCTGACGCCAACCCAATTCAATACATCATTGCTTCCGCCGGCTGCCTGTGAAGTTGCCGTTCCGAGAAGCGCATACAAACCGGCCAATGCAACAAGCACTAACGGAAGTACATACTTACGTCCCTTAAACACGTCATGCTTATCATTAATCGCAGACCCTTGATACGAGGTCAATCCCTGCTTTTTGCGCTGTTTGTTAAGTTGCGACATATTTTTGCTGACTTTTCTTTCCCATGAACGTGACATTTGGTTCCCCCTGAACTCATAATCAAAATGTTTATAAACCATATAAACTTGGGGTAACCGTAATCGATTATCCGAATGGCCGGTACCCCAAGTAGTATTATGCTATCCTTCGATCTGTTCACGGATCCTCTAAATATATATCCTTGAACGGTTATCGACTAGTGCTTTAATCGCGGGCCGCCTTTTTGTTCGTTTTCATCAACCCATTCAATCGATTCCAGCTGTTGTCTAAAGTTACTGCGAATATTGTTAAGGTATATTTCCCGAAGCTCGGCCCGTTCTTTGAGCTCCTCCTCGGTCAGCCCTTCATTCTTCTTCTTTCTTGCTAATACATTGATGCGTTCTACCAAAGTATCGATGTCCATGACTTCTCCTCCAATTTCGATATCATGTATAACTTAAACATGTGAAAAAGAGCTTGTCAAGGCAACTGAGCCCTTGCAAACTCTTCTCAGAACAAATAGGAATATATGATGCGCATAAACGAATACCGTCTATGGGGAGGAAATCTATAGTTATCTATTGTAAACGCGCTATTACGCGTAAATGATTCAATCTGACAAGCAGAATATGATGTGTCATTAAACAGGAAGTAACCAGCCGTATGTGGTGATTATATGGAGTATGAATGCCTATTGGTTGAAGCAACGTCAAATCACCAAACCGGCAATGACAGCACTTCCCCAGCCTGTATGTCCGGACCCTTCAATCCGTTCATTCTTCGTATGCTATCCAGATATACGCGTGTATCCATATCCGCAGGTTTGTGAAGGGAAGCAATTCGCCACAAGCTATCGCCATATTGAACGATCACCTGCTTCTCTCCAGTCGGCTTCTCTGTCCCACCGGCAAAAACGGAATATGCACCTGTCCAAAAGATGGCCACAATTAGCAGGGTGAACAACAGTTTATTCAAAGGGATCGAAGCTATCTTCGATTTCAAGTAAATGCCCCAATTCTTCGATGATTGTTCTGTTACCACCGGAACGTTCTCATAAATGCTGCGGTATGTACTGTATTTCAACATGGAATCATCATCTCCCAAACAAGTGTTCTCTTATGGATTCATCTTAACACGAACACTTGTTTGATTCAATACCCAAAAGAACATTTGTTCTATTTTATTTTAGAACTTATGTTTGTACGAACGGTAGTTCTATGTTATAATTTTCCCAAACGTTACTAAATGGGGTTGATACGGCATGTCGAAAATATCCAGCCGCCAGCTGGCGATCTTAGAGTTTATCCGCAACGAAGTTCGTAGCAAGGGTTACCCGCCTTCTGTCCGGGAAATCGGCGAGGCTGTCGGACTAGCTTCCAGTTCTACGGTCCATGGTCATCTGGACCGTTTGGAGAAGAAAGGCCTGATCCGCCGTGACCCTACGAAACCAAGAGCGATCGAGCTGCTTGGCCAAGAAGAATCCGAGAGCGCGAATCTGTTTACGCACACCATAGCCAGAGTGCCTGTCGTCGGGAAAGTCACAGCAGGCGTGCCGATTACGGCCATGGAGAACATTGAAGACTATTTCCCGCTCCCTCAGCATTACGTGGGCGACGATAAAGTGTTCATGTTGTCCGTAGTCGGCGACAGTATGATTGAAGCCGGTATTCACAGCGGTGACTACGTCATCGTTCGCCAGCAGCAAACCGCGGACAATGGTGACATTGTCGTTGCAATGACAGAAGAAGATGAAGCAACCGTGAAGACCTTCTATAAGGAGAAGGATCATGTACGATTGCAGCCGGAGAATCCTACCTATGAGCCGCTGCGCTTGAACCATGTTACGATTCTCGGGAAAGTGATCGGTCTCTTCAGGGACGTACACTAATTCCATAGAATTATGAATAAGAGGTTACCTTCCTTATTTGGATGGTAACCTCTTTTTTAGGACATGCACTAGAACGTTCCGGTCTTACGCAACACTAGAACCAACGCATTTTGCCTAAGATCTAATTGATACATTCTTTCAGAAACATAATCCGGCGAACCTTCGCCTCCCGGTCCCTCCGTAGACTGCAGAACAAGCTTATTCTCCTTCACCTCGGGAGCCGTACCTGGTCTATAATACGAAAAGTAGGATACCAAGGACTCATCCTGAAATCGAAGCTGCACGGCATTACCCGTTTCATGCTCTACGGCGAACGCATAGATTTGTATGCCATGACAGTCCCTATATTGCGGTGCCAGTATAAATACATCGGCATCTTGAAACGGCAAGCGAATCATATCAACTGGAGCAGATGTCGGTTGAATAAATGTAAGCCCCTCCAGCGTAGTGACTTCATTTGTAACTTGGTTAGTACTATACTGCACGCTGTAGTTTCCGGTAAACGACCGATCCGTTTCGATACCGAAGCAGCTCGGTGCACCCAATGTCGTTATTTTTTCCTGTCCAACTGCAATAACGTTTAACCGTCCTTCATCCGTTACGCCTTGTGCCCGGATTGTCTCCTCCTTAGTAGGGGGCATAGTCCCTGCTCTCTGTTGTTCGTCCCTGCCATAAGGCAATTGAAAGGCAAATAAAATAATCAGAAGCATGAACCCGCCAGCTAATCCAACTTGTAAGTACTTTCGACGTTTAGGTTTGCTGTCGGTGAAAATCACGGACCTATGCACGTTTTTTTTCATTTCGGAAGTGAACTTTTCATCTGTAAAGGGAGCTTTTTTCGCCCGGTTGTACCAGCCTGGTTTATCCTCATTCATCGTTCTTCTCCTTCATTAGGTTTTGCACTCTTTTCCTGGCCCGATGCAATCTTGATTTTACGGTGCCTGTCGCAATATGAAGCAGCTCCGCAATCTCATGCATCGGCATTTCATAGTATAGGTCCAGGACCAATACTTCCCTAAGCTTGCTCGGCAAAGTCATAATTATTGCCCATATTTCATCCGTATACTGCTCGTCCAAATATTCCGCTTCCGCTGACTGGCTTGATGAACTGACGATAAGCTTGTCTTTAAGGATGACTTTCCGAAAGAAAAAAGCCTGTTTGTACCGGAACGCCGTATGTCGCGTGATCGTTAGCAGCCACGTTTTCAGCGTCGCCTGACCGCGAAAGGTATGTATGCCGTAATAGGCCTTAATAAAGGCTTCTTGTGCAATATCGTCTGCCAAGGCATGCTGTTTGGTCAAAAAATACGCATAATTCCACACATCGTTTCCATATTCATTCATGATTTTATCCAGCGTCTGGCTGTCCATGACCGTCATCTGCTTTAAGTATTCGAGCTCCAACCGATTCACCTCATCTAATTAGAGTCATGGAAGCGAGCAAAGGTTCCTTTTTTCGTAAAATAAAAAAGAATCTCCCGTAGGTAAGGGAAGATTCTTTATGGACTAATATTAGTGCGTGACTGAACTGATTCTGTAAAAGAATTATTTATATGTACCTGTCAGGAATATAGTGTCATCCCCTGTTATATCTTTCTGAAATTTCACATTTACTTCAATTTGATTTGCATCTTCAATATCAATAACGATATGCTGTCCAATATCTTTAGGCGACAGCATAAGTTCTTTTATCTTTGTCTTGCCATTATATATCGTTACTGAGATATCATTACGGATATTAATCGGTAACAATGAAAGATCTAGTACTTTATATTTTCCTTTTGGTTCAAGAATGATCGTTTTTTCAGAATTATTAATTTCTCTCATTACGATACCGGAACCGTAATCTTTTCCATTATGTTCGGTGTACTGCTTATCACTTGTGGTGAGGGAAGTACTATTAATCTTGATTCCTTCTTTGGTTATAATTGTTGTATCTGGTTTTTCTCCGATAATAATTTTTTGATTCTTGCTATCATATTCAACGACAGAGCCAAGTGCCTCGGAGATCGCTTTTACAGGGATATAATTTGAGTTGTTGTATGTAATTGTTGCAAGTTTTTTTCCTGATTGATCTTTTGGAACCCAATCTTCACCATTAACCTCATATTTAATTCCCCAGTTTAAATTTGCACTTATTTTTTCTAGTGCAGGAGCAGCTCCTACCCCTATTGTCATTCCTCCTAACATCGTTGCCACTGAGAGTAAGAGAATATATTTCTTTTTCATCACCTGAACCTCCTATATATTGGAATTCAAATTCAAGTAATATTGTAAGTGACTTCATGGATGAATTCAATCACATAAAAACAATGGAGTGTCGTCTTAAAGACCTTAGCGACTAAAAGTTATAATACCTGAGTTGTTCAAACACGTAAGCTAAAAACGTACTTACGGTTTAGACAAAAAAAATCCCCGCTGCCACTTGGCAGCGGGGATTCCTCTATTAATACATTGTAATGTACTGATCGCGTTCCCATTGGTGAACTTGCGTTCTGTACATATCCCATTCGATCTCTTTCAGCTCGTAGAAGTGAGCCAGCGCATGGTCACCGAGTGCATCGGAAATGACTTCGCTGCGGATCAATTCGTTGAGCGCTTCTTTCAGGTTTGCTGGCAAGCTTGGGATGCCTTCCTCGATGCGCTCTTCTTCCGTCATCACGTAGATGTTGCGGTCGATCGGTGCCGGAAGCGACAGCTCACGCTTAACGCCGTCCAAGCCAGCTTTCAGCATGACAGCCAGAGCCAGATACGGATTCGCAGCCGGATCCGGGTTACGCACTTCGATGCGCGTGCTCAGACCGCGGGATGCTGGAATACGAATCATCGGGCTGCGGTTACTTGCAGACCATGCCACGTAGCAAGGTGCTTCGTAACCAGGCACGAGACGCTTGTACGAGTTCACCGTCGGGTTCGTGATCGCAGCAAACGCGCGTGCATGCTTAAGAATACCCGCCATATAGTTCCGAGCCGTTACGCTCAGGCCAAGCTCGTCGCTCTCATCAACGAACGCGTTCTCGCCGCCTTTGAAGAGCGATTGGTTGCAGTGCATGCCGGAGCCGTTTACGCCGAATAGCGGTTTTGGCATAAACGTTGCAATCAGACCATGCTGACGAGCGATCGTCTTAACAACCAATTTAAAGGTTTGAATCTGGTCAGCCGCTTTGATCGCATCTGCGTACTTGAAGTCGATTTCGTGCTGGCCAGGCGCAACCTCATGGTGAGAAGCTTCGATTTCGAAGCCCATCTCTTCCAGCGTCAGCACGATGTCACGGCGGCAGTTCTCGCCGAGATCCGTAGGCGCCAGGTCAAAGTATCCGCCCTGGTCATTCAGCTCCATGGTCGGATTGCCTTTTTCGTCGGTTTTGAACAGGAAGAATTCCGGCTCCGGACCGACATTCATGGAAGTGAAGCCCATCTCTTCGGCTTCCTTCAGTGCTCTCTTCAGAATACCGCGCGGATCTCCCGCAAATGGGGTGCCGTCCGGCATGTAAACATCACAGATCAGACGCGCGACGCGATCCTCGGATACCCAAGGGAAGATCATGAAGGTATCCAGATCCGGGTACAGGTACATATCGGATTCCTCGATACGCACATACCCTTCGATGGAAGAACCGTCAAACATCATTTTATTATCAAGCGCTTTAGGCAGCTGGCTTACCGGAATTTCAACGTTTTTGATCGTTCCCAGCAAATCTGTAAATTGCAAGCGGATAAATCGAACATTTTCTTCTTTGGCGATGCGTAGAATGTCCTCTCTCGTATAACTCACTTTATCCTCTCCTTTTTAAATAAAAAAACTAGACTCCATGAAGAATGATAGCATGGCAATCCTTATTTATTAAAAAACCGGGATAATTCCCCTTGAATCAATGAAACCTGACCCGGTCTTTTAGCGGTAATCAATTCCTGCTTCAGCAAACGGCGCAGCTGCGACTCCGACATCTCACGGCGTCTGTTCTCCGTATCCGGCGTAATGACGGTAGCCTCTTCAGACTCTTTCGTGACCGGGTTCATGACTTGCTTAATGCCGGCAATGTTCACGCCTTTTTCAATCAAAGCCTTAATCTCTAGCAGTCGCTCCACATCATTGAAGGAAAACAGGCGTTGGTTGCCCGACGTACGGGCTGGGACAATTAAATTATGCTGCTCATAATAGCGAATTTGTCTGGCAGATAGATCCGTAAGCTTCATAACAATGCCTATCGGAAATAACGCCATATTCCTCCGAATCTCATCACCCATATCTCATCAACCTTCCAAGTGGTTATTCTGATCCTATTGTACATTTCCTGATCAGCCACGTCAACCGCATGTGAGGATAACTTACAATAGTTTACGATCTTTCATGCTTTGGAGTGCCATAAGTACCCCATATTTAACATGAGAATAAGTCAAACCACCCTGCATGTAGCCGATATAGGGTGAACGGATAGGCGCATCCGCGGACAATTCCAGGCTTCCTCCCTGAATGAACGTGCCTGCCGCCATGATCACCGGATGCTCATATCCCGGCATATCCCAAGGTTCGGGAACCACATGGCTGTCCACGGCAGCGGCCTGTTGAATCCCTTGTACAAAAGCGATCAGATGTTCCGCTCCGCTAAAAGATACCGCCTGGATCAAATCGGTACGCTCATCCTGCCAGCCCGGCTTGGTCGTAAATCCCACGGCTTCAAACATCGCAGCAGCATAGACGCTTCCCTTGATGGCTTGCCCGACGGTGGAAGGTGCCAGGAATAAGCCCTGATAGATTCCTCGGGTTGTTCCCAGCATAGCCCCGACTTCACGTCCGATTCCGGGTGCAGTCAGCCGATACGCCGCCTGCTCGACATAGGCTGCTTTGCCGCATATGTAGCCGCCGGTTTCGGCAATGCCGCCGCCAGGATTTTTGATTAGGGAACCCGCCATCAGATCAACGCCGACCTCCGTCGGTTCCAGACGCTCCGTAAACTCACCGTAGCAGTTATCCACAAACACGATTACATCCTCGCGAATGGACCGTATACGGCTTACCATCTCGCCAATTTGGGCAACGGTAAACGAAGACCGCCAATCATATCCCCGGGAACGCTGGATACCGATAACTTTCGTCGAAGGCGCGATAGCACTCTCGACCTGCTCCCAATCAATGTCCCCTTGTTCTGTCAGGGCCACCTCACGATAGCCGATACCGAAATCGCGCAGCGATCCGGTGCCGTCCCCGGGCTCGCCAATGACTTTATGCAGCGTGTCGTAGGGACGCCCTGTAATATAAAGCAGCTCATCTCCCGGTCGTAATACACCAAACAAAGCCGTCGAGATCGTATGGGTACCCGAAGCAAAATGGGGCCGGACCAGGGCCGATTCGGCTCTGAAGACGTCAGCGTAAACTTCATCCAGCACTTCACGGCCACGATCATTATAGGCATAGCCGGTGGAACCCGCAAAATGGAAATCACTCACCTGAAACTTCTGGAAAGCATCAATGACCTTCCACTGATTAAAATCAACAATGGTGTCAATCTCCCGTATACGCCGACTGATTTTGGACTCAATCTCACTGCTCAATTCAAGTATATCTTGCGAAAATCTTGCCATGACGAACTGCTCTCTCCTCTTATACACATGATGTCTCACATCTTAACACATATTTTTGTTACATAGAACTCATCAACGTTTCAAAACCGCCCGGAACACGCAATATAAGCCCCTGAACAGGGGCTTATGCGCATTTACTACCTATGCTTAAGATCCATTCTGAACGTAATCATGAAGTAAATAACCCATCTTTTCATAATCCGCTTTATTGATCCGGACCTCATAGAGGATATCATTCTCGTCAAAAGACTGCTCTAACACGTCTCCGACCCGGTATACTACCGAGTTCAAATCGCCGCGGTCGGCCGGAATCCGGAACGTGACGTTGCCTCCGGAGAGCCGGTCCTGAATCGCTTCGCGCACCGATTCCAAATCCTGATCAACGTACGCGCTGATCTTTAATTGCCCCTCACCCGTCGGCAGCATTTCCAGCTGGCCCGGCTCACATGCATCCTTTTTGTTAAACAGGACGATTTGAGGTTTATCTGAGGCTCCCAAATCCTGAAGAATGGACTGTACCACCGCCATCTGTTCATCCCGCATAGGTGAAGAAGCATCCACGACATGAAGGATCAGATCGGCTTCGTTGGCTTCTTCCAGCGTCGCACGGAACGCAGCCACCAGATCATGGGGAAGATTCTGTATGAATCCTACGGTATCCGTAAGCACGACTTCTTTGCCGCTTGGCAGCTCCAGCACGCGCGAAGTGGGATCCAGCGTCGCAAACAATTGATTTTCGATATAAACGTCTGCGGCCGTTAATCGATTCAACAAAGTCGATTTGCCGGCATTGGTGTAACCGACAAGCGCAACCTGCACGGCCCCGCTCTTCTTCCGGCGTTCCCGATGGAGCGTCCGATGCCGGGTGACTTCATCCAGCTGCCGCTTCAGATCGCTGATTCTGTCGCGAATATGCCTGCGGTCGGTTTCGAGCTTGCTCTCCCCCGGTCCGCGCGTTCCGATTCCCGCTCCGAGCCTGGACAGATTTTTGCCATGTCCCGACAACCTCGGGAGCAGGTACGTAAGCTGGGCCAGCTCCACCTGGATAATTCCCTCACGCGTTTTCGCCCGCTGCGCGAAAATATCCAGAATCAATTGAGTCCGGTCGATAATCTTGACATCAAGCGATTCTTCCAGATTTCGAACCTGCGCCCCGGATAATTCCTGGTCGAATATGGCCGTGGTTGCGCCTAATCCATCAATCGCCATGCGCAGCTCTTCGACTTTCCCTTTGCCGATGAACCACTTGGAATCCGGCACTTCCCGATTTTGCGTAATGACATCCAGTACCTCTACTCCAGCGGTTTCGGCCAGCTGAACCAGCTCCTGCAGCGAGTGTTCCGGATTAATCCCGGTGCGTTTAACCGCGTCCGTTACCAAACTGACCAGAACGGCCTTATCTTCGATCTCTGTCCGGGTATCATGCGTTATATTTGTCATATAGCCAACTCCTTCTAACGATACGTCTACTAATTTAACTAACCGCTGCTGCCTGCAATAAACATTATGATCCAAAGAAAGCAGCGTTACCCCTTCATTATGTTCGAAGACAAGCTTAAAATCATTGTAATTTTCCGTTTAACTTAAAGTCCTCCGGCCGCAGGGTCATAAGCTCCAGCTTGCCCGGGTTGCCCGTTACGTATTGATTCAACAGCCGAACCGATTGATTCCTTATCGATTTTTCGATGACATTCCGTACATAACGCGCGTTGCTGAAGGCGTGCAGCCCATGTTCCTTCTCAAGCTGCAGGTGGTCCTTCAGCTTGTTCAGCGATTGCGGCATCAAGATGTAGTCTCTCTCCTTCGCCATCAGCTCCGAAATCTGGATCAATTGATCCAGATTGTAATCCGGGAAGTCCATCTGGATCGGAAAACGGGAATGCAAACCAGGATTCGTATCCATAAAAAAATCAATCTCATCGCTGTAACCCGCCAGAATAAGAATGAACTGGTTTTTATGATCCTCCATGGCTTTGACAAGCGTATCGATCGCTTCCTTGCCAAAATCCTTCTCGCCTCCGCGCGCGAGGCTGTAGGCCTCGTCGATGAACAAAATGCCACCCAACGCCTTCTTGACCAGTTCCCTGGTCTTTTGTGCCGTGTGGCCGATATATTCGCCTACGAGGTCCGCCCGCTCCACTTCGACCAGATGACCCTTATTCAGCACGCCCATCTTCTGAAACAGCTTCGCCACGATGCGGGCGACCGTCGTTTTGCCCGTACCGGGATTTCCTTTGAAAATCATATGGTATACATGACCGCCGCTTAATAAGCCTGCTTCCGAACGCATCTGGGCTACTTGAAGCAGAGCATAGATTTCAAACACCAGGTCTTTGATCTGTTCGAGACCTACCAGCTGATCCAGCTCTTTTTGTATTTCCTGGAATAGACTGTGCTGGGAAACAGGGTTCGGCGAAGGGGCCGGTTCGCGTTCCGGAACCGCACTGCTGATGAGTGGGGGTTCCGCGCTGCGGAGCACGACATTTATCTGCCGGGATGGCCGTCCTTCAGATCGGCCGTTTGCGGCCGTTACACGCCCGTTCATTGCTCCTCACCTCTTTATCCAAAGGGCTGACTATCTATTCCAATGTATTCTATTTACAGCCTGCTTATTAGAAGTTTCGTCCTCATAGGACACCCATGGCGATCAACAGCCGATCGGCCGTCCATTTCGTATAAGCCAGCACTTCCCGGGACTTGTGCTTGGCCATGGGCAGAACGGTAGATTCCGTCAGCGACATCGAGGGTTGATCGTAGTCAAGGGCTGTTGCG
Organism: Bacillus sp. FSL K6-6540; assembly: GCF_038007545.1. Taxonomy (NCBI): domain Bacteria; kingdom Bacillati; phylum Bacillota; class Bacilli; order Caryophanales; family Bacillaceae; genus Bacillus; species Bacillus sp. FSL K6-6540. Next base: position 2,725,871 of record NZ_JBBOXH010000001.1, on the reverse strand, counting down.
ACCTCCATGGCCCTCGTCCCATGGTAATCATGGGTTACAATGATAGCGGTGTTCCACCCGTGCTCCTCCATGATCGCTTGGCTGTATAACAAATTCTCGTAAGTGCTCGTAGCTTCGTTCTCAAGGAAGATTCGTTCTTCGGGCACCCCTGCCTCGACCAGGAAGTTTCTCATCCCCTCGGCTTCGGTATAATTGTACTCGGGTTTATCCAGACCGCCTGTAACAATGAAGGTATCAAATCGACCGGCATTATACTCAACCAGCGCATGCTCAAGGCGTTCGCGAAGGCCGGGACTAGGTTGATCCCCCCACATGGAGGCGCCCAAAATGATGCCGACGTCCGCTTTCTCCGCCGGTCTGCTGACGGCGCTTTCGATTTTCCAATACGCATAACCTGACCATAAAACTCCGAGAACGACGAGCGAGAGCAGGGTATAGATCCCTCGCCGATACCACGCTCTCTTTCTTGTGCCTGCGGTCGGCAGGCCTTTATGTATTTCCTGACGCATTATTTCTTCCTCCTGAACTCTCCGTTATGAAATAACTGGTCGCGATGCTTCAGTGACATCATAAAGTAAGGAAATTCATGTGCGTCGATGGCCCGAAGCAGGTTTCGTGCAGTCACCTTGGCAAGCCTGTAATCATCCCGGGTAATATCATTCCGGCGCAGGGCATCCTCAAGCTCATCTTCATCCAGCAAGAACACTTCGCCATTCTTGACGACCACAACGTCCAGGTATAGATCGTCAAACCATGGAACGCCCTGATCGGTTACACCCTGTTTCTTGCAAATATCGATATACCATTGAACAATATTCCGCTTGTCGTCAAACATGGCCGTAACGATGTAATGGCTGTCCTTGGGATAATACTGCAGCCATGAATAGCCTTTGTCCGCGATTCGGTAAGTATGACGGCCATACGTCTTCCACAACGGTTCTTTCAGGCCATAGATGGTATATAACGTGAGATACCCTGTAAATTGCTCACATTCCACATACCGGGAAGTGAAGTGCCGGCGCGTGATACGGCGCCAATTCGCCCGATCTCCGAATTTACGTTTCATGGAACTTTTCCTCCCCATTCGTATTCCCAGCTTACCACATTTGGGTAACACACTCAAAACAAAGAAGCCTCCGCAAACATGCGGAGGCTTCTGAATTTATTATGGGCTGTCCTGGGACTGGTCAGGCGCGTTCGCCGGATCCGACGGATCCACGATCGTTCCCGGAACCGTAGGGATATTGCCGCTATCCGTGTCGGTTCCTCCCGTGCCACCGTCACCGGTGCTCGTTCCATCTCCTGAGCCATCCGTTCCGTCGCCGGGATTTTGGCCATCCTGACCATTCCCAGCTCCGTTTCCATTGTCAGGCGGAGTCGTTCCGTTTCCGTTTCCATTCCCATGGCCTTCGCCATTGCCATTGCCCGGTTCGCCCGAACCGTTGCCGTTGCCGTTACCGTTACCATTCCCGTTGCCGTTCCCATTCTCATTACCCGGCATCTCGTTTCCTTCCCCGTTCTCACCATTATCCACCGGTGGCGGTTCTTGAGTGTCTCCCGGATCGGGTTCCAGATCCTCAGGCGGCAATTCCTCGGAAACAGCCACGATCTGCAAAATGTTCGAAGGTTCCGATTCATCGCCGGTTGATGGATCGAAGGCCGTTACGTAATAATCGTATGTCAATCCTTCCATCGCACTCATATCCTCAATGGAGGTTCCACCCAAAGAATCGAGGATCCGCGTGTACTCGGACTCGGACGTTTCCTTACGGTATATGCGGTACTGAACATTGCCTTGAACCGGATTCCAGCTCAGTGATACGGTCTGGGTCTCCCCGTTATAAGAGCCCGTCAAACCGCTGACTGCGCTTAATGCCGGTTCTTCTACAGGCGGCTGTACCGGCTCTACATTCGGGAAATTCTTCGCTTCATAGCCTTGAACCGCCTTCTCCATCACTTTGCCCCATAAGGAAGCAGAGATCGAGCTGCTTCGCTTCAGCAGATGCTGGCGGTCAGGATTATCGTAACCCATCCATACAGCTGCCGTTAATTCCGGCGTATAGCCGACAAACCATACGTCGCGGTTCGAGCTGACGCCCTTGTAGCCGCTCTGCGTGGTTCCCGTCTTACCGGCTACCGGACGGCTGATCCGGGCATTCTTACCCGTTCCGTCCTCTACGACGCGTCGCATCATGTCCGTCATTTGCGAAGCCGTCGTCTCGCTCATCACGCGCTTCCCTTTGCTGCCTTTGTTCTCATGCACAACCTTGCCTTTGTTGTCTTTAATTTGTTTGATCGCAAAAGCCTCTTTGAATTCTCCGCCATTGGCAAAAGCGCTGAAAGCTTGAGCCATCTCAAAGGTGTTCGTACCGGTATCCATGCCGCCGAGGGCCAAGGATAGGTTCGCATCCCCTTCGGACATCTTGATGCCGAGGCTTTGCGCGAAATCAAATCCGGTTTTCACGCCGATTTCGTTCAACAGCCATACGGCCGGGATGTTCTCGGAACGCTGAATCGCTTCCGGCATGCCGATCGTCTCCGAGTAACCGTGCAGGTTATTCGGACAGTAATTGCTGCCGAAACACTGCTTCTTGTTGCTGAGTCTCGAATCCTTCGTAAATTTGCCGGATTCGAGCGCCGGTGCGTAGGATACAATCGGCTTCAAAGCGGAGCCCGGCTGACGACGGCTGTCGGTAGCCCGGCTGAACCCGCCGCGCGTATACTCCCGACCGCCGACCATGGCGACGATCCCGCCGGTCTCTTGGTTAATGATGACCATGGAGCCTTCAACTTGCACGTCATCCGGACTTTCTTCGAAGTTGGCCGGATTATTGAATTCCTCTTCCATGGCCGTTTGGGCATTCACGTCCATCGTGGTATAAATCTGATAACCGCCAATGTTAACGTCATCCTCGGTAAGGCCCCACTTCTCTTCGGCCTCTTCCATGACGTAATCGATAAACGCCGTATACTTCTGTTGTCTTTCAGGCGGCGTATAGGCATAGTCCACCTTCTTGGCTTCCGCTGCCTCTTCGGCCGTGATATATCCCTGTTGTTCCATCAGGGTCAGGACGACCGCGCGCCGCTCTTTGGAAAGGTCGGGATTCTTGAGCGGATTATAGCGGGACGGCCCTTTCGGCATTGCCGCAAGCGTCGCCATTTCCCATAAATCCAGCTCTTTCAGATCCGACTTGCCGAAATAACGCTCGGATGCGGCTTTGATGCCGTAATAAGGTCCACCGAAGTTAATCCGGTTCAAATACATCTCGATAATTTCTTGTTTGCTGTGCTGACGCTCAAGCGCCAGCGCGATCGACATTTCAGTCGCCTTACGGAAGAAAGTTTTGTCCCGGGTCAGGAATATATTCTTCGCCAGCTGCTGCGTGATCGTGCTTCCGCCTTCCACCATGGACCGGGCCATGATATCCTTGACGGCTGCACGGCCGATCGACCACATGTCCACGCCGTTATGCTCCATGAACCGTTTATCTTCAGTTGCAATGAATGCTTGTATCAATTTCTCCGGAATATCCTCGTACTTCACGGGATCGCTCTTCTGCAGGGACAACTCGCCCATCAGCGTTCCGTTGCGGTCATAAACTTTGGAAGTACCGTAAGCGGTCAATTTATCCTGATTCTGTTCCAGCAGCTTTTCTCCGCTGATCAGGATGAACAAATAACCTGCAAGCGCGCAGAAGATCGCAATGACGGCCGTGAAAAACAGCGCCCATGCAATTCGCTTTCCCTTGCCCTTTTTCTTCTTCGCATTCGGTTTCGTGGTTTTGGATGTCTTCGAGTTGTCTTTGTTTTTATTCAACCGAGACATCTGATTATCTTTTCCAGCCATTTGTCCCCCTCCTTGCTCCCTTGCGGGATCAAACCTTCTGACTCTCGAGTCGTGCCTCGGAAAGAAAAGAACAACCTTCTCAGGTTGCTCTCTGCACTCCTTATAAGCTAAACGAATTATAAACCAAAAAGTTTCAAATTAATCAAAAGCGGTATGATTTTGCTCTCTATGAATCCATTCTAAAATCTATTGTTCGCTGTTGTTATCCTGCATCAGGGACACATTACGCTGCGGCATGAACGTGGAGATAGCATGCTTGTACACCATTTGCTGACGGCCGTCGCTGTCAATCACGATGGTAAAATTGTCAAAAGCTTTGATCGTTCCACGGATCTGAAAGCCGTTTGTAAGGTATACCGTGGCCGGAATGTTCTCTTTGCGCAGTTGGTTCAAGAACGTGTCTTGGATGTTAATGGACTTGTTCATTAGCCGTACCCCCAATGGTTCAATTAGATTGTTTTGAAAATATATTCAAGATTTCAGTGAAACTTTCCTGCTATTATAGCACGGATTTTTTGATAGTTAGCAGAAAAATTTCCCGAGTCGGTGACGTCTACCCACTCGATGTCCTTCATGTGGCGAAACCAAGATAGCTGCCGCTTAGCGAAACGGCGCGTATCGCGCTTAAGCAGCACGACGGCCTCCTCGTAGCTGAACTCCCCTTTAAGGTACGACACGATTTCCTTGTAACCCAGCCCTTGCATGGATACAAGCCCCGGAGCGAATCCTTTGTCCATGAGCGCCGCCACCTCATCGACAAGTCCTTGGCTCAGCATAAGGTCAATTCGCTCTTCAATACGGTTATATAGCATTTGCCTGTCCATTGTCAAACCGACCAAGCATAAGTCATAGGGAGACTGCTTGGTTTGAGGCGCCAGCTGGGCCGAAAGTGGGACGCCGGTCACATGAAATACTTCCAAAGCACGAACGACCCGGCGTAGGTCGTTAGGGTGAAGCCGCTCGGCAGTTTCAGGATCTACTTCTGCCAATTTCTGATGGAGAGCCTCTGCTCCATATTCATTGGCGTAGCGGAACTGCTCCTCCCGAAAAACTTCATCCGCTCCGGTCTCGCTGAACTGATAACCGTAGCATACCGACTCTACGTAAAGCCCGGTTCCGCCAACGATGAACGGAAGCTTCCCCCGTTCCGTGATCTCGGCGATCAGCCGCTGGCATTGCTCTTGAAATTCGGCTACCGAGTACGGGTGATCAGGTTCGTGAATGTCAATGAGATGGTGGGGGACGCCTTCCATTTCCTCCTCGGAAATTTTGGCCGTGCCAATATCCATGCCCCTGTAAACCTGCATCGAATCGCCGGATATAATCTCACATCCGAATTCCTTCGCAATTTCAATGCTCATTTTGGTTTTGCCTACCGCTGTCGGTCCGATGAGAACCAGCAGCTTCGGTTTGGTTTCATCTGTCAATGGAAATCACTCCGTACGTTATTTTGGATTTTCCCCGTTCAGGCAGTGCAAAGCCGAGCCGCTCGAATTCTCCGCTGGACCGCGCTTCCTTCATGACGACGGTTTTGCGCGCGACCCTGATCGCTTCCCTCACGCTTTCCGCATCCAAAGGCTCGCCGTTAGCATAATGCCTTAACGGGTTGATGGAAGCCGAGTCGGTGATCGGTTCGCGGAACATCGGGTCAAAATAGACAATGTCGACGCTTTGGTCCGGCAGCGATTTCAAATAATCCAGATGATGGCTATGCCTGACCTCGATTCGCCGCATCGCCTGATCGCTGGCTTCCAGATGGCTTTCATAGGTCCGTAGCCCCTCTTTCAGCAGCGCAAACAAAGGCAGCGAGCTTTCCAGGGCGGTGATCCGGCTGTTCGCCCCTCCCTTACCCGAGAATACCAGGGAGTCGGCTCCAAGGCCCGCCGTGCAATCCAGCACGGAGTCCCCTTCCTCCATCCCCGATGCCTCCAGCATGGGATCGGGTTTTCCGTTCAGCACCCGCTTCAATCGGACAAAGCCCATGCTCGGGTGAAATTCCATGACAGAGCCGCCAGGTCCGCTCAAACGCACATGTCCGTTCAGTACCACCAGTACGTCGTCGTCCCCGAACCTGCGGGCTAATTTTCGCAATGAATGGCCGCCGCGCTGGACGTAACGGCAGCCGGTTTCCTGGGCTAAACGTTTGGCGCGCTCGACGATGTCCGGCGCTTCCGCTTCTCCAGTTGTAATGATCATGAAGGTCCTCCTTGCTGTTACATGACGCGTTTAAACATTTTCTCCAAATCGTATGCCGAGAACGAAACAACGATCGGTCGTCCGTGCGGACAGGTGTAAGGCTGCCGGCAGGCGCCCAAACGCTGGATCAACGTCATCGCCTCCTGCTCCGTAAGCTTCTGGTTGGCTTTGATGGAAGCCTTGCACGAACACATGATCGATGAGGTTTCTCTCAGCTTGGCTATATCGATATTACGCTCATTCAGCACCCATTCGGCCATCTCTTCGATGATGGCCTTCTCTTCGCCCTTAGGGAACCAGAAGGGGTGCGAACGGACCAGGAAGGTATGGCCGCCAAAAAACTCCATGTAAACGCCGACCTTCTCGAACCAATGCAGCCGATCCTTTACCTTCTCCGATTCCGAGGGCGTGAATTCCAGCGTAATCGGCAGGAGCAGCTCCTGAGATGCGTCCACCGGGTTGCCGAACTGCTCGTAGTAATACTCGTAGTTAATCCGCTCATGCGCGGCATGCTGATCGATCAGATACAGACCGGTATCATTCTGTGCAATGAGATAGGTGCCGTGATGCTGGCCGATAAGCGTTAGCTCCGGAAAAGGCGGAATTTCGGGAGCCGGCCCTGAAACGGCCTGCAGCCACTCCTTCGTCACGGCAGGGATTCCCGCACCTCCCCTGGCCTCATTGCGATAATCGCTCCGATACGAAGACGAAGCGGCCGTCTCACGCATCTGCGAAGCTGCGGCTGTTTCTGCTGTTCCGTCCCCGTAAGAACGCTTGATACCGTTTGGAGACGTTGCAAGGGTCTGCTTATCAGGCCACGTTGGAAGCGGCGTGTTTCCTCCCGCGGATCGCTCGTCGCTGCCTGGGATCTCAAGATCCCGATCCTGCCCGCCGCGGGCCGCTCCGACATCCCCTTGTGACTGTGGAAATGACAGCTGTTCCTGGATATACGCATTGTCGCTTTTGCCGATATTCTGTTTGGCCGGACGCGGAATGAGGATTTCCTGCTGCAGCACCTTGCGGACCTCTTCCTCCACGAAAGCGAACAGCTCCTGCTCTTTGCTGAACCGCACCTCCAACTTGGAAGGATGCACATTCACATCGATCAACGAAGGATGCATGGACAGCTGAATGACGACGAGCGGAAACCGGTTGATCGGCAGCAGCGTATGATAACCTCTCAATATCGCCTGCATTAACCCGTAGTTCCGGATATACCGCCCGTTTATGATGAGCGACATGCCGTTCCGGTTGGCCCGGGTATAGTCCGGACGGCTGATATACCCGCTTAACGTATAGTCCATATTCTCGGCTGCGAACGGCAGCATGGCTTTGGCCGATTGGGTGCCGTATACGGCCGCTATGACCTGAAGGGCATCGCCGTTGCCCAGCGTCTGCAGCAGCGAGTTCCCGTTATGCCGGAGCGTAAAAGCGATATCCGGCCGGGAAAGCGCCAAACGGTACATATAATCGGATATATGCCCTAATTCGGTCTGGATCGTTTTCATATATTTCAGCCTTGCCGGCGTATTGTAAAACAATTCCTTCACGAGGAAATCCGTTCCTCTGGGTGCGGCCGTCTCTTCGTTCACGCGCAGATGGCCGCCTTCGATTTCGATCTTCCGTCCGCGGCCATCCTGGGCATTGGACGTAACCAGGCGCACCTTCGATACGGCTGCTATGGACGGCAGGGCTTCCCCCCGGAAACCAAGGCTGGTGATCTGAAACAGATCGCGGCCCTCGGCAATTTTGCTTGTCGCATGGCGATAAAAAGCCGTCTCGCAATCCTCCGGATCAATGCCCGCGCCGTTATCCGTCACGCGAATGCTGTCCAGTCCGCCCTCTTCGACCGAGACGTCGATCTTGGTGCTCCCGGCATCAATGGCGTTCTCGACCAGCTCCTTGACAACGGAGGCAGGCCGTTCCACCACCTCGCCGGCAGCAATCTGGTTTGCAATATGCTCGTCCAAAATCCGAATAATCCCCATTGTTCCTACCTCCGTTCCTTTTCATTCCCATGCAGACATCACATATCCTTCGCTTGAAGCTTCAGGTCATTCAGGAACTGCATCGCCTGAAGCGGCGTCATGTTCATGACGTCGGCACCTTTGACGGCATCTATGATGCTCTTAACAGCAGGATCGTGAACAGCTTCTTGCGGAGAAGAGTGCTGATCCTTGCCCATCTTGGCGTTCCGGGATTCAGGCACTTCCTCCTCGCCGAAAATGGAGAGCTGCACCACGCCGCCTTTCGGGTCTGCTCCGTTCAGGCTGCCGGCATAGGGCATCGTCTCTTCACGGAATTCGTGCAAAGCTTCCGGTCCGCTGCGTCTCACATCCGAAGAGGAATCGGACGCTGGCTCCTTCCGATGGACCGCGATCCCTTGCTCCGATGTCACTGCGGCCAGGGAAGCCATCTCCAGGCCCTGCAGCAGTCCATAAGCGCGATCAATGATACTGCCGGGCAAACCTGCCAGTCTGGCACAATAAATGCCGTAGCTGCTGTCCGCCGCGCCAGGGATCAGCTTGCGGAGAAAATGCACCTTGTCGCCGCTTTCCTGAACCGCCATGGAATAATTCTTAAGCCCGCCAAGGCTCTCCTGAAGGTGAGCCAGCTCATGGAAATGGGTCGATACCAATGCCTTGCAGCCGATATGATCATGCACGTATTCAATCACGGCTTGCGCAATGGCCATGCCTTCACTCGTGGACGTACCGCGCCCAAGCTCATCAATGATGATCAGGCTGCGTGGCGTCGCTTTTTCCGTCATCACCTGGATATCCGCCATTTCCACCATGAAGGTGCTCTGACCGCCGATCAGGTCGTCGGCGGCGCCGATGCGAGTAAAGATCCGGTCGACCAGCGGGATAACCGCGCGCTCCGCCGGGACAAAGCAGCCCATCTGCGCCAAAATGGATAATAGAGCCACCTGGCGCATGTACGTGCTTTTGCCGGCCATATTCGGACCCGTTATGAGCAGGATCGAAGATCCGTCCTTGCGTAAATCCGTTCCGTTCGCGATAAACGACGAATCCTTCATGACGGCTTCCACCACCGGATGACGGCCGCCTTCAACGATATAATCATAGCCCTCGCTCAGCTCCGGCTTGACGAACCGGTACTCCGCGCTGACGGCAGCCAGCGACTGATAGACGTCAATCTCGGCGATGCGTTCGGCGAGTTTCTGCAGCCGGCTCACCTGGGTATTCAGCTTATCCCTCAGCTCGGTAAAGAGCGCATACTCCAGATCCACCATTTTCTCCTGGGCTTCCAGGATCAGTCCTTCTTTCTCCTTCAGTTCGGGCGTGACGTAACGCTCCGCGTTGGCCAGCGTCTGCTTGCGCTCATAGCGGCCTTCCGGCAGGGATGACAGATTGGATTTGGTGACCTCGATATAATAACCGAACACCTTGTTATAACCGATCTTCAAAGACTTGATCCCGGTAGCGGCACGTTCCTTGGCCTCCAGCTCGGCGATCCAGCGTTTGCCGCTGGTGCTCGCTTCCCGAAACTCATCCAGCCGTTCGTGGTACCCCGGCTTGATGATTCCTCCGTCGCGCACAGACACCGGCGGCTCATCCACAATCGCATTCTCGATCAGTTCGCACAGATCGTCGCAAACATCGGTATCCGCTGCCACGCGCCGCAGCGTTTCGGAAGGCGACTGGGCACACAGCTCCTTCAGGGAAGGAATTTGCCGCAATGACAGCTTGAGCGCATTCAAATCGCGTCCGTTCGCGCTGCCGAACGCGATCCGGCCGACCAGCCGCTCCAAATCGTAAATCTCTTTCAGCGCCATCCGCAAATCTTCGCGCAGTATGTACTGGTTATACAAATGCTCGACGGCCTCCAGCCGCTCCTCGATCCGGCTTCGGGACAGCAGCGGTTTATCGATTCTCCGCCGCAGGAGTCTGGCTCCCATGGAGGTTTCCGTACGATCCAGAAGCCATAGGAGCGAGCCTTTCTTCGAGCGTTCACGAACCGTCTCGACCAGCTCCAGATTCCGCCTGGTGAACGGATCCAGAACCATGTATTGTCCCGGCTCGTAGGAAGCGATTTGAGTCAGCTGCCCCAGCGACCGTTTCTGCGTCTCGCTTAAATACGAGATGAGCAGGGATACGCAGGCTCTTCTCTCCTCTTCGAGGCGGGCCCATGCCGCTTCTCCGAATTGGGTCCGAACCAATGCGTCTTCTCTTCGATCCCAGGCCGTATATACGATATTTCGGCTGCCCGGCAGCGCCTGCGATGAGATAATCGACAGCAGCGATGCATCCCCGATAATTTCGGAAGGCTCATAAATGCCAATCTCGTCCCTCAGCCATTCCTCCGATGAAGGCACCGACGTCACGTAGAGCTCGCCGGTGGACAAATCGCATGCGGATAAGGACATCAAGCCGCCCGCTTCCGTTACGCACACCATGTAATTGTTCGATTTGTCGTGAACGACCTTGCCGTCCATGATGGTCCCCGGCGTGACGACCCTGACGATTTCCCGCCGCACCATGCCTTTGGTGATCGAAGCATCCTCCATCTGTTCGCAGATGGCGACTTTGTACCCCTTTTCAATCAACCGTTGGATATAACCTTCTGCGGAATGATAAGGAACCCCGCACATCGGTATTTTCTCTGCACCGCCGCCTTCGCGGCCGGTCAGCGTAATCTCCAATTCCTTTGACGCAAGGATCGCGTCATCGAAAAACATTTCGTAAAAATCGCCCAAGCGGAAAAAAAGAAACGCATCGCGCGCTTGTTCTTTGACTTTCAAATATTGTTCAATCATCGGCGTATATTTAGCCATGACGTACCTCCATTACCTTTCTAGCTTGACCTCCATTATAACAGAAATTGACCGTAAGGCATCACGGCTTGGTTGGAATATTCCACAGCGGCCGGATATCCCTGCTCTCATCCCAGGTTCGCCCCGTCTCCATGTGCGCTACAGCCCGTTCGATTTCACGGGCATAATCCGGGTACTCCGGCAGTGCCGACAGATCCCTGTGCCAGCCTGCAACACACTCTTTGAGCACGGATTTATCGCCTTCGTAATAGGCACGGTGATACCGTTCGGTGTTTAATGGCCTCCCCGGCAGGCGATCGCTGTAGCGGGCAGCCAGGTAAGCCACGCCCAGCGACACCTTCGCCACGAGCGGCGAGACGAGAAAGCTGGGCAGCGTACGGTATTCAAACCCGCCGTAAGGCTGCCTGCGGAAATCCCCAAGAAAACCGTAACGGGGCCTCCGCAGACGCCCGTTGGGGTCTTCGAGAAGCGCCAGCGGCAGAGCCACATAATTATCCAAGGTCTGAAGAAGAGAAAGGGACAGCGGCACGCCGCTGAAGTGAATATGGCCTCCCAGCGGAAAATCGCCATAAGGCAGGGCGCCTGCCTTCCATGCCAGTGAACGATCCTGAATCAGGAGATGAGCTTCGCGCAGAGCTTTTTGCATTTCAAGCAGCAATTCCTTCGGATTCGCCTTGGGCGACGGCCTGAGCTCGGCTATAGGGTAAATCACCTCGCCCCGTAAACGAACGGCATCGCTTCCGACCGACCCGCCGCGTTCCATAAATTCGGATGCAAACACGATGTCTCCGTTATCCTTCATCAGCACAAACTCCGGATCCATGCCCATGAGTAACGATGAAACAAGAGAAGAATCGCCTTCTTCGTTGTTAGCAGGGTACCCTTCCGTCCGCCGTGACCCCTGACCCTTGGCACTCATTACGGCTTTGCTGCGGTCAGCTGGCATGCGGACATCCTCCACTACGTATCTTCGACCGGGGCGGGCCGTAATGATGACCTCCCCTTCATCGACGCCCAGCGTGTACAGCGACCGCAGGGCCGCTTTCTCCAATCTTCGATGCAGGCCATCTTCATATCTTCCGCTCTCGGGATCGGGCATGAACACCGCTTCGCTGCCGCCCATTTGATGTTGGCGGATCTTGGCTGCAGCCAGCCCGTCGACATGCACCGCGTACCTGGCGGCGTAACGTTTCTCCTCGACTGAACCCGAATTCAAGCGACACGGAATCCCGGATCGGATCAACCGTGCTTGCGCCAAGTGCAAAGCAGATCCCTGCAGCGACACATATTTTTTTTCGGCCGCCGGTTGTACGATCATTCTAACCATCCCCATTCCCCCTGCAAATAAAAATAAAAAAGAGGGCATCCGCCCTCCGCAAAGCTGCCCTCGCTGCATATGCTAAGATTATAATCATTCCTGCAGGAGGGTTAACTTACAGTTCATCCTCCAGACCTTCGTAATCTTCGTAATCATCGACGTCGTCTCCCAGGACGTAGTCGAATTCTTTGTCTTCGTAGTCGCCGTGAGGGTAGCTGCATACTTTGACAACGACCTTCGTTTCGGCTACCAGTTCCACCGCATACTCTCTCTCTACCCGCAGAATGACGCTCGTGCCATTCGAGGATACGCTGGCCTCGACGCAGCTCGGCTCCTGCGTCGCTTCAGCCGAAACCTCCACCGTGGATGCACGATGCTTCGGATCCAGATAGGAAAGAGGCACGCGTTCTACATACGATACCGTTTCTTTCGCCACATCGGTCTGCGAATTTTTGTCATAGGAATACCAGATGTTTACATCGTAAGTACCAATAACTTCAATTCCGTCTCCGGCGGCAACCGCCTCGTACTGATGGTTTATAATCCAAGCCCCCAAAATACTGGTCGGATTATTAGGCGGAGTCACGGTATGTGTTACGGTAGAGAACTTACGACCCTTGCCGCAGATCGCCTTCGTGATGATTTCTCTACATTGGTGTTTATGACTCAATGACATCTTCGAACCTCCTCCATACAATCATTCCATACATGTGTATGCAAGACATGGGCGAATGTTGAATGAAGTGGTCCAAATAAATTCATATGATGCTAAAAATATCAGATTTATTTTTGAAAATCGCTAAGCTATACGGCCGAATCCGCGCGCTTCTGCGGTTTTTTCGCCGTGGGCGCTTTATACTTTTTCGAGATATTCAAATAGTATTCCAGCTCGTGGCAGAGCTGCAATATCGCAGAGCGGACCTCGAATTCCTCGCGGGTCGTCGGGAGCTCCATCTCCTTGAACCTGTCCTCCAGCTCAATCAGCAGACCTTCGGACTTCCCCGTATAGCCTTCGGCAACCACATCCTGGCTTAACTGATCGAAAATTTCAGCCGTCAGCACGCCGTGCGGAAGCCGCTCGTACACCTGGGAGATCTGATGCATCATGCTCTGGATATTCTCCATCTGTTCCTTACGCATATAAAAATAGATGTTCCAGGAGCCGTCCGGATGAATCATCTGGTTCTCCGAAGCCCGCTTTGCTTCCTCTATCCCTTTTTCGATCTGCCGATTGGCCTCGATCAGCTCTTTTCCGTCCCATATATGTTCGGGGTTTCGAAGCGTCAGCGAGAAATGATGGAAAATGACGGAGAAAAGCCCGTCCACCTTGCGGCGGATCTCCATCATCGCCCCCTCGCTGTTCGGCATATAAACCAGGTTCACGAGCATAGCCGACCCGAGGCCGATAATCAAGAGTTCGATTTGCGTGAGCAATATGCCGAGTCCGATCTCTTCCCCCTGAAACACCCGAAACACCACAACCGAGCTGGTCACGATGCCTTCCTTGAAATTAGCCCTCGATATCGCGGGAAATGCAAGCAATATGTACAAGGCCAGCACCCAGTAATGAAAACCGAGAAAATAAAATAAAATGCACGCCAGTATAAGTCCCAGCAATGACGCAAAAAATCGGGACGATATGGAGCGCACGCTCCGTTTGCGCGTAACGTCAACGCCGAGTATAGCAAGAAGACCGGCGGACGTAGCCCCCGGTATGTTCAAAGCATCTGTAATTAAAATGGCAAGCAGGCTGGCCGCTGCTGTTTTGATGACACGAAATCCCATGTGATGAAGAGCCTCCAGGCGAGTTGTTGATGGCTATATCTGCTTCTTTATCATGTTAGCCGCATATACGCATATATAAGGTATCTTCATCCTAGCTTATTTTTATGCCGTTAACAACCATGCCTGACGCCGCAGGTGATGCCTGCTTAGCGATGGGTCAACAATTTCCTTTCTATATATACCACGATTTGATACATGGCCGTTGCAACAACGGCAATGATGAGCAGACTCGATAACACGAGCGTGAAGTTGAATACCTGAAAACCGTACATAATCAAGTAACCGAGACCCGATTTGGCAACCAAAAATTCGCCGACGATGACGCCGACCCATGCCATGCCCACGTTAACCTTGAGGGTCGATACGATCGCGGGATAGGAAGCCGGCAAGATGACCCGTTGAAATACCTGGCGCTTGGTTCCGCCGAACGTGCGGACGACCTTGATCAGATTGGAATCCACCTCGTTAAAGCTATTGTATACGACGAGCGTGGTCACAATGACCGTAATGGATAGCGTAGTGACGACAATGGCGGTAAAGCCGGCGCCGAACATCACGATGAATATGGGACCCAGCGCCACTTTCGGCATGCTGTTGAACACGACCATATAAGGATCCAGCACTTTATTGAGAAACGGGGACCACCAGATCAATACGGCCATCAGCGTGCCAACGAGCGTGCCGAGCAGGAATCCGACAACCGTCTCCCCTACCGTGACCCCCAGGTGTCCCCATAACTCGCCGCTGATCATGTTATCCCATATGTTCGCGAAGATTTTGGTGGGGTAGCTGAACAGCAGCACGTCGATCCATTTGAATCTGCCCGCCGCTTCCCACCAGATAAAGAACAGCAGCAGCAGGCTGAGCTGGACGGTCAGTACCCGGTTTTGCATGCTTTTCTTTCGCTTCATGTGCTTTGCATAGATATTCTGGAGCCAGCCCTTCGAAGAAGAAGCTGACGGCTCATCCCTTGATGTCATAGGCTTTACTCCTTCCCGATCGTTTGCATTTCGCCCCAGATTTCATGAAACAATTCATTGAACCCCGGCTCCTTGCGAGCAAAAAACGGCTGCGCCCGGCGGATGTTGTCGGGAATATCAAACAAACGATGAACCCGCCCGGGATTACGGTTCAAGAGAATGACCCGGTCGCTCATCGCAATCGCTTCGGATAAATCATGAGTGACCAGGATGGCCGTCTTTCCCCGCTCCTTCAAGGTTTCCACGATCAAATCCTCAAGCTGCAGCTTCGTCTGGTAGTCCAGCGCGGAGAAAGGTTCATCCAGCAGCAGCAGTCCCGGATCCGTAGCTAAGGTCCTGACGAGCGCTACCCGCTGCCTCATCCCGCCCGACAGCTGCGCCGGATACAGATTACCGCTCTCCCCGAGCCCCATCTCCCTGAGCAGATTCCCTACGACGCTTCGGCTTTGCGGATTCAGCCTCTCCGTCAATTCCAATCCGATCAAGGCGTTATCCATGATGGTGCGCCAAGGAAATAAATAGTCCTGCTGCAGCATGTACCCGACTTCCGGCGACGGTCCGTTTACCGGTTTGCCGTTTACGTAAGCAGCCCCTTTGGAGGGGGCAAGCAGGCCGGCAATGACGGACAAGATGGTCGTTTTCCCGCATCCGCTAGGCCCTACCAGACTGATGAACTCCCCCGGCTCCACCTTCAAATGAATTCCTTCCACAGCCAGAGAGGCTTCCCGATCGGTGACATATACATGAGCGATATCATTCAATTCAACTACCGGTACCATGGTGCTCTCTCCTTTCGTTCTATGGATCAGGAGTACGTGATTATTTAGCTTGCTTGGCTTTTTCGGCAAAGCTGTTGTTGACGATGGCATCCGGCGCTACCCGTTCCTTCAGTTCCCCGGCTTGCTCCATCACGTCCAGCAGATTGTTCCACTCCGCCTCATCCACGATCGGATCGCTGGCATAACTGCCCTGCTCTTTGTAGCGCTTGACCGAGGACACCACGATATCGCGGTCGCTGTCTTTAAAATAAGGCAGGATCGCATCCGCGATATCTTCGGGGCTGCTCGCATCCACCCATTGCTGTGCCTTGTACAGGGCGTTCGTAAACTTCTGCACCGTGGCATCGTTTTTGTCGATATAGCTTTGCTTTGTCATAAACACGGTGTACGGCAGATGCCCGCTTTCTACGCCAAAGGAAGCCACCACCTTGCCACGGCCTTCTTTTTCAAATATGGAGGCCTGCGGCTCAAAGAGCTGGACAAACTCACCCGTACCGGAAGCATATGCCGATGCGATGTTCGCAAAATCGATGTTCTGAATCAGCTCCAGGTCCGCATGCGGATCGATTCCTTTGTTACGGAGCGTAAACTCGCCTGCCATCTGCGGCATTCCGCCCTTACGCTGACCGAGGAATACTTTGCCCTTCAGGCTGTTCCAGTCAAAATCACCCGATCCATCCCTGGCCATCAGAAACGTGCCGTCCGTCTGCGTCACCTGCCCGAAATTGATGACCGGGTCTTCAGACCCCTGTTGGTACACGTAAATCGAAGTTTCCGAGCCGACAAGCGCCACGTCGATGGCTCCGGACAGCAGAGCCGTCATCGTTTTGTCTCCGCCCGGGGTCGTCTGCAGCTCGACATCCAGCCCCTCTTCCTTGAAAAATCCTTTCTCCAATGCGACATACTGCGGCGCATAGAAGATCGAACGCGTCACTTCGCCGATCTTGACCTTCGTGGCCGATCCGCCGCCCCCGCACCCGGCAAGCGCAACTCCGCAGACCAGAAGCAAGGATAAAGCCAGCCCCCACCATTTTTGACGCTTCATTCGATAACCCTCCATTCCCATAGACCCAATGTTTCTTTTCAGCATATGCAAGCGTCAGCCCAAAGGTTAAACGCCTGGTTAGAGCAGGCCGGCAAATTTGGATTGGCTCCACTTACGCAGGGAACGAATAAAAAGGACCCGGTTTCAAAACTCTTCCGAATAAAAAAAGCGCAGCCTCTCGGGCTGCGCTTCTCGTGATTATGACAGTTTGTAGATCTCTTTATATTTCTCTTCGAGATAATCGGCCAGATAATCCGGATTCAGTTCTTCACCGGTGACGCGTTCGATGATCTCGGACGGCTTCTCGCTCTTTCCGTATTTGTATACCTTGTCCGTCAGCCACTCCTTGATCGGAGCCAGGTTCCCGGCTTCGATGAGCTGGTCCAGATTCGGCAGCTCTTCGCGCATGGTGTGCAGCATCTGGGCCGCATACATATTGCCAAGGGAGTACGAGGCGAAATACCCGAAATCCCCGCCGGACCAGTGAACGTCCTGAAGCACGCCCATCCCATCGTTCGGCGGCATAATCCCGAGGTATTCTTTATACTTCGCGTTCCAGGTCTCCGGAAGATCCTTCACCGCCAAACCTTCGTTAAAGAGTTTCTTCTCGATCTCATAACGGATGATGATATGCAGGTTATACGTAAGCTCATCCGCTTCGATGCGAATCAGGGAGTTCTCCACCTTGTTCGCGGCCAGGTAGAAGTCCTCTACGTCCACGTCCTTCAACTGTTCCGGGAAGTGCTGCTGCAAATCCGCGAAATAACGGCGCCAAAACGGACGGCTGCGGCCGATCATATTTTCCCACAGACGGGATTGGGATTCATGGATGCCCATGGAGGTACCGCCGGAGAGCGGTGTCCCCGCGAGCTCCTTGTCGATATTCTGCTCGTAAAGGGCATGGCCTCCCTCGTGCAGGGAACTGAATACCGCGCTCAGCACATCGTCCGGCAGATACATGGTCGTAATGCGCACGTCTCCCGGGTTCAAGCCCGTGGCAAATGGATGCACGCTCTCGTCCAAGCGTCCCGCTTCAAAGTCGTAGCCCATCTGCTCCAGCAGGAACAAGCTGAATTTCTCCTGCTGTTCTTTCGGAAACAGCTGCTTCAAGAAGTCTGCTTTCGGCTTGAAAGGCGATTCCTGGATCGCATGCACCAGCGGTACCAAACGCGCTTTCAAGCGGTCAAAGATGGCATCCACCTTTTCCACCGTTAAATCCGGCTCATACATATCAAGGAGCGTATCGTATCTGGTGTTTTTCACGCCCCAATAATCAATAAACTCTTGCTTGAACGCAACGATCTTCGTTAAGTAAGGTTCGAAGCCTTCAAAATCGCTGTTCTTTTTCGCTTCCTCCCACTTCGTCTCCGATTGGGCGGCGAGAATGGAATATTCCTGGAAGCGCTCAGGCGGGATGGACTTGCTCTGGTCGTATACCTTGCGCACCTCTTCAATCATGCGGCGTTTGCGATCATCCAACTGCTCAACCTGTTCCGGTTTGGCAAAGAAAGACAACAGCTCTCCCATCTCTTCTGATATTTGCAGTTTAAATGCCTCTGTGGAGAGAACCCCGATCGTTTCCGAGCGGATCTCGGTTCCTTTGCGCGGAGCGCCTGTCCGTAAATCCCAATGAAGTAGGCCAATAGCTTCGTAGTAACTCATGATTTTGCGAACCAATCGTTCAAATTGTTCCCATTGCTGGAAATGTTGTACTGCCATACCGGCACACCTTCTTTTTTTATGATAGGATTCTTGTTTACTCTATTGATGATACTTTTTACAAGGTATATAATCAACTTCCAGAAAGAATAAATAACAATCTACATATAAAGGAGTGTCAGGATGCCGTGAATATTCAACTCACCCCGCAGGCCGAGCTGAAGCTGAAGGACAAACTCGGGGACAAACCGGGCGCAATCAGGCTGATCTATGACACGGAGGGATGCGGATGTGCCGTCAACGGCGTCCCAGGCCTGCGTATTGTAGATGAGCCGACGCCGGATGATCTTGCTGTCGAAACGGACAGCCCGGTAACGTTTATCGTGAACCGCAAGCAAGCTGTTTTTTTTGAAGAGAAGATGAAACTCGATGCCGATCCGGCCGCCTACGCCTTCCGTCTGGACAGCAGCGGACAGCATTATGGCACCAATATCCAGGTAGTGGATACCAGAGCGTAAGCAGCAGCATTCTAAACGAATAATAGATACACAAAAGGAGAGAAAAAATCGATGGAAAAACACCTTAACAGCATACTGGAACACAATCGCAGCTTTGTAGAGAATAAAGAATACGAATCCTATCTGACAGGGCGTTTTCCTGAGAAGAAACTCGTGATTATCACCTGTATGGACACGCGCTTGGTCGAACTTCTGCCAAAAGCGATGAATTTCAAGAATGGCGATGTCAAAATCATCAAAAACGCCGGCGCAATCATTTCCCAGCCTTTCGGGAGCGTGATGCGGAGCGTCATGGTTGCGCTGTACGAGCTTCACGCGGAAGAAGTCATCGTTGTGGGCCACTATGAATGCGGCATGGCATCCCTGAACGCAGAGGATATGATCCAGCACATGAGAGACCGCGGCATTTCCGATGAAGTGCTGTCCACGCTGGAAAACTCCGGCATCCGGTTATCCAAATGGCTTCGCGGTTTCGATAACATTACGGACGGCGTGAAAAATACGGTCAGCCTGATTAAAAACCACCCGCTCCTTCCCCCAAACGTGCCCGTCCATGGCATGGTCATCGACCCCAACACCGGTGCGCTTGATCTCGTCGTGGAAGGATATGAGAACGAATAAAGCAACCAAAGTCAAATGGAAGCACAAACGCGTACGCGTTTGTGCTTTTTTAGTCACAATTTTGCCAAAAGCAGAGAGAAAGCCCCCTCCCCCGGTTGTCAAACCATACAGTTTCAGTGTACACTTTTTATCAACCGGACCGATAGGCGGATTATCATTCCTGCCTTGGCGTCCACGATATGCGTTTCAAAGGGAGTTATGTCCATGAATACGTTGTCATACGGCTTGTTAGGATTACTAGCAAGAAGAGAATCATCAGGATACGATTTGATGCTTCGCATACAGCCTTTTTGGCAAGCCAAACACAGTCAAATCTATCCACTGCTGTCCAGCATGGAGGAGAAACAGCTGTTGTCCTCGCACTGGGTTCAGCAAAGCGATAAACCGGACAAAAAAATTTATGCGATTACAGAAAAAGGCATGCAGAAGCTGCGTGAATGGATGTACCAACCGATTGCGCCTGCAGTCACCAAGGATGAGCTTTCTCTTCGAACCTTTTGCCTGTGGTTGACGGAGATCGGCATCGCCGTCGATATTTTCGAGGACCGCAGAATCGGGTATCTGGAGAAAAAGCGTTACTATGAGCAGATTTTAGCGGGGATTCCGGAGGACACCCGCGAGATCGGAAGCAAGGCATTCAGCAATTATGTGCTCGCTACCAAAGGACTGATGATGGCTGAAACCGAGCTGAAATGGTGCGATTGGGTACTGGAATTACTGAGACAGCAGCAGCGCGCTACAGCCTCAAACCATGGCCGCACAAATTTTGAAACCTTATCGTGACTCGTCCGTATTACACTTTATACTCTAAATTAACTGGGAGGTTCGACAGAACACGATGAAAAAAGTATTGACGATTCTAGTAGCGATTACACTGTTCTTTGTAGCGCTGACGCCTGATTCCGCAGATGCCAGAAGAGGTGGCGGAGGTTTCAAATCCGGAACCAAGTCATACAACAGCACTCCGAAAAAGAATGATACCAATAATGTGCAACAAACAAACAACCGTTCCAATACAGGGGCAGCGGCTAACACGAAAAAACCAGGATTTTTTAGCGGCGGCAGCTTGATGAAAGGACTTATGATCGGCGGTCTGGCTGGCTTGCTCTTCGGCAGCATGTTCGCCGGCATGGGCTTCATGGGCGAAATCATGGGATTGCTCATTAACCTGATCGCAATTTGGGCTTTGATTATGATCGTTATGGCTGTTGTACGTGCCGTGAAGAATCGTCGTAAACAAAACGAGCCTCGCGACAACAACAATCACAATAACCGGTACTAATCCATGGTTTTAAGCATGGACGAAATCGTCAATGCGGTCTGCCTTCACCAAGCGGAACGCAGAGGCGTCAAACCAACGGACGTATCGCTTGAGCTTAGCTGGGACGAAGATACGGGATATACGGCCGAAGTATGGGTCAACGGAAGAACGCAGTATTTGATCGAGGCCAACCTCATCGAGGCCATTCTCCGCTACCTTCATTCCGAGTACAATATCCGCGCATACAGCGAGCAGGTAAGACTTGAGCTGGAAGATGAAATTATCGCCATTGTTCAGCAATAAGACTATGAATTAAAAAAAGCAGCCCTTCGCCATTGTGCGAGGGGCTGCTTTTTGAATTACCAACATGAAGATCAGTTCGTACACCTCAGAAAATATCCGTCCAAGAAAAGCACTTCAACCATTTCGGGCCCCTCTCCTATTCATCATGCGAGTTATACGCACGCCATAATGATTAGCTTCGCTCAGTGCATTTACCTGCGTTTCTGCCCGGATTAGACGACTCAAGCTCTTTCCGCTTGCCTGCCTTATGCCATTCCTCATACTGTCCTCCGATCTGAAGAAAGGATTCATTGATCATGTCCTTCATTTCTTGGATCTCATCCTTGGTATACTTCAAATGGGTGGTTACGTTATCCACCTTGTATTTTTGCAGAAGCTTGAGATGGGCTATGGTATGAATGGTATCCTCCAGGATCCAGAAGACCACTTCAACGGTATCCTTGGTCCTCTTGCTGAGCATTTTCACGCCTCTTTCATACATAGCGAGCTCGCAATCCTGCTCTCCGACCCGCACAACCGGACTCAAATCACCGATATACCACTCTTCAAAAGGTAGCGTGGCCACGCTCTCGTATTCAGGATCATATATGGAGGTCTTATGAAGCAGATGAAGGATTTGATCGATTATTTCTAGTTTTGTAAGCATAGTGGACATCTATCCCCCTCAGGAGCCAGGTAAACAACGCGGGATGGTTAATGGTTTTATCAACGCAAGGGATCTCGGTTCTTCCAGAATATCCAGCGTTCTGTTTCGCAAATTTGGGCTGTGCCTATACTGTATTCATCCCGGATGCCGCTTGCCAGGTTAATCAGGTGCAGCATTCCGCCATATGTGCCGACAAGCAGATGATTCTCAATCGCGTCGCGATCACCCCGTAAATTGTGCTTCCTACAATTTAACGCCATATTTCTTTACCTTCATGATGGATATAACGGAGGTATATCAAATACTTTGGTGGTGGTCTGTCTTTATCTCCAGTTTCTATATCGCTCACAGTACTATTGGCTTATAATTCAATGCCTTTTCAACGATTTCCTCAGGTGTAAGATCTTCTTCCGGCCAAAAAATCAGATTGCTGATGTCAGGGTGAGGCACATTCCTTTGCAGCAGATTTATCCATTCCCCTGCCTCTTCCTCGCTGCCTTCCCCATTATACAGTCTTGTCACCAGATCAACGATTTGCGCTTTCGTTAATAATTCGTTCATGTACAGTCCTTTCTAGTAATCGATCCAGCGCCGAATAAATTCCTTCTCAGAGTTATTCAACCGCTTAAGCGAATTTTCATTCCCCTACCATTACACCTTTCAAGACATCCCCCGTTTAGAGCACTCCCGTAACAGCTGATTATGGTTAAAACCGTATCAACTGCCTTCTTGTTTTTGCCCGGCTAAACCGTAAAAGAAAAGCTCCATCAAGGTCTCCATGCTCCCGTTGACATATTCCCGGTTCCCCGAATCCCAGCGCCGCCCTAGCTCATTCATGAACATCGAGAAGTACTGCATCGTAACCTCTTCGGTTTGGTCCTTATGAATATAACCTTCTTGTTTCCCCAGCGCGACAAACTTCATGAAAAAATCTTTCACCTTCTCCTCACTGTACCGTTGGATGGTCTGACTAATGCCACGTTCCTCGGAGGTTTGGAAATTCCGGAACTCTTCCGATAAAAAGGTCAGATTCTTAGCCTCCAACAGCATGATTTCTCGGGTCTTCTCGGCAAAAGAGCGCGCGGAATCCAGAATGCGCTCATACACCTCCAACTGCTTGTCCGTCCAATACATGATCATTTCCAGATAGAGCTGATCTTTGGTTCCAAAATAGTTATATATCGTCGCAGGTGACACGCCTGCCTGTTGTGCGATTTCGTTAACGCTAACCTTTTGGTAACCGTGCCTTGAAAACAGCTGGAAAGCAGCATCGAAGACCTGTTCCATTTTTTTATGCTTTCTGCGCTCATACCCGTTCATGCGTTCTCCACCTCAAGTGAAGTATATATCAAGTTTTAGAGTAGTTCAATGTTTTCACTATAAATCAATTGACAACCACCTATTCGAAGTTATAATCTTTTTGTAGTAAAACGATTTATTCACTACATAATTTTAAACTAAATTACGACGAAATGAGGTCGGTATGTGATGAAAGTAATAAGGATTCCTTCGATTCTGCATGAGGTATTCGGTGAGCAGCAATCCGTTGGCACGATTCTCGTCATCTTGGCGTTCGGCGGATGTCTGACCACAGCGGCAAGCCTTGTTTTTCCGGATATCCTGCATTCTTTGCCTTTATGGCGCGGTATCCTTGCTTTATTGTTTATTTTCGATATTTTCTGCGGCTGTATCGCCAACTTCACTCGCTCGACCAGTAATTTCTATGCAGCCCGTAAAAAACAGCGGATCGTGTTCATCGCCATTCACGTTCATATTCTCCTGGTAGCCGTATTGCTGGATACCGACATGGCGTATGCGGTGGGAATATGGGCATATACCATCACTGGAGCCGTGATCGTGAATGCGCTGATCGGGAAATCATCGCAGCATTTTATAGGAGGTTTGCTCCTGTCGATCGGCATAGGGGGTACGTTTTTGCTGTCCAGCATCCAGCCCTACATGTTAATGGCCGGCACCCTGTTTATGCTGAAAGTATTGTACAGCTTTGCTATCGATCATTATGGGGGAGCTGTAGAGAAAGCATGAATACTTCATGCAGAGTTTCCAAGCTGGCCAAATCGGATAAACACTTATTTTCATCCATAATGAGCCGGGCATTTGCCCGGGATCCTTTGTTTCTGCATGCATTTGGCGATCCGGGGCTTGATCGTAAATCAAGAAGCAGGGCGGCCGCATTTATCTCCTTCATGTTTGACAAAAGCTTTCTGCTGAATGAAGAAGTATGGGGCTTTTTTGAAAACGAAATCTTGCTTGGTACCTACATTGTAGAGAAACCCGGCTTAAGCAAGCTTAAGCGTTTGAAGGGCGCTTTTGGGCTGATTGGGAGACTCTTACCGTTGTTATTCCAACTCCCAGTCAAAACATTAGGGTTCCTGAACTCCTATATGAGAATTACGAGATCGGCTGCACCTTCTGCTCCGCACCATTATCTCGTTATGATCGGAGTGAATCCGGAGGTCCAAGGCAGGGGAATTGGAACAGCAATGCTGCTGCACCTGCTCCAAGTGGTTCATGCGGATAACAAATCACATGGAATCGCGCTCGATACTGAAAATAAAGGGAATGTAAATTTGTATCAAAGATGGGGATTTGTTTTGAGGCATGAAGAAAAAATCAACGCCCTAGCCGTGTATTGCATGTTCTATCAGAAAAAGCTCTCTGATATGGTTCTTTGAAGATACGATTCGTCCCATCTATATTAGGTGTCATTGACCTGTGCTCCGAGATTGTCGATAATAGTAGAATAAGTTCACTATCTTCGATTGGAGCTATGTAATGAAATATCATAATCTGGAAGAATGCATCGTTGATTTGGAGAGACATGGGCATTTGGTTCGTATACAGGAAGAGGTCGATCCTCATTTGGAAATGGCGGCCATACATATGAAGGTTTATGAGGCAGGCGGCCCGGCGCTCCTGTTTGAGAATGTAAAAGGTTCAAGGTTCCGCGCGGTATCCAACCTGTTCGGCACGATCGAGCGCAGCAAATTCATTTTTCGGGAAACCTTCGAATCAACGCAAGACGTTATCGCGCTGCGCAACGATCCGATGAAGGCGCTCAAAAATCCTTTTAAATATATCGGAACGGGACTGGCAGCTAAATCTGCACTGCCAATCAAAAAAACAGGTGCCCTGCCACCCGGATTTCTGGAAATCCAAATTTCCGATCTGCCGCTAATTAAGCACTGGAAGGACGACGGCGGCGCTTTCGTCACGCTGCCCCAAGTGTATTCCGAAGACCCGGAGAAGCCCGGCGTCATGAATTCCAATCTGGGCATGTACCGGGTTCAGCTCACAGGCAATGAATATGAAATGAACAAGGAAGTCGGCATCCATTACCAAATCCACCGGGGCATCGGCATCCATCAAGCGAAGGCGAATAAGCTGGGTCAGCCGCTGAAAGTGAGCTGTTTTATCGGGGGGCCCCCTGCCCATACGATTTCTGCGGTTATGCCTCTGCCGGAAGGCATGAGCGAGCTTACCTTTGCCGGACTGCTGTCGGGACGACATTTCCGGTACAGCTATGTGGATGGTTACTGCATCAGCCACGATGCGGATTTTGTTATTACGGGGGAGATCCATCCCGGCGAAACCAAGCCCGAGGGACCTTTTGGCGATCATCTGGGTTATTACAGCCTGGTCCATCCATTTCCCGTCATGCGAGTGCATAAAGTCTATGCCAAGCAGCAGGCCATCTATCCGTTTACGGTCGTCGGGAGACCGCCGCAGGAAGATACGTCCTTCGGGGAGCTGATTCATGAGCTGACCGGCGGGGCGATCCGGCAAGAAATTCCGGGGGTCAAGGAAGTCCATGCGGTTGATGCTGCCGGGGTACACCCCTTGCTCTTTGCCATCGGCAGCGAGCGGTATACCCCATATCAACAAGTAAAGCAGCCGGCTGAGCTTCTCACCATCTCCAACCGGATACTGGGCACGGGCCAATTAAGCTTGGCCAAGTATTTATTCATTGCAGCTGAAGAGAAGCAGCCTTTAAGCACGCATCGCATCGAGGACTTCTTGACCTATATATTGGAACGCATCGATCTGCAACGGGACATCCATTTTCAGACCAATACCACGATCGATACGCTCGATTATTCCGGAACCGGACTCAACACCGGCAGCAAGGTTGTATTTGCGGCGGTCGGGGATAAAAAAAGGGATTTGTGCCAAGCGGTGCCTGAGGCGTTAACGGATCTTCCCGGGTATGCGCCCGCAAAATGGATCATGCCCGGCATCGTCGCCATCCAGGGAGCCCCTTTTACGAGTTATTCCGATGTGGCGCAGGAAATGTCGAGCCTTAGCGATGCCATCCGGGAACGAGGTTCGCTTCCTTCCTGCCCGATGATCATTCTGTGCGATGACAGTGAATTCATGAGCGCAACACTCAACAATTTTCTCTGGGCAACCTTTACGCGCAGCAATCCTTCCCATGACATTCACGGCGTGAACAGCCGCTATGAGCACAAGCATTGGGGCTGCGACACGGTCATTATCGATGCCCGCACGAAACCGCACCAAGCCCCTCCGTTGATACCGGACGCGGAGGTTGAACGCAGCATCCAGCGTTTGTTTGCGAACGGCGGCAGCTTAAGCCGCATTTCGCTGCGTTAAAAGCTTAGAACCGCGGGTGAGCCTGTAACAGGAAGTGAAGGGATAAAATTGTAAAGGGCTGGTCCAACGTCCATTTGACTTTGCGACCAGCCCTTTATTTTTTGATGGAAACAACGCGAATTCCGTGCAATCCTCTTCTCTTTATCAATACATCTTATATAATGAAATCTAATCCATATTAGCCAATACTGTTTATCCAGGGAGAGAGATCATGTTTCCAGAATTAGAGACTCAACGATTAAGGCTGCGTGAAATCCGTCTTCAGGATGCCGAGGCGATCTACAGCTGCTTCTCGCATGAGCAGGTGACCCGCTATTACGGTCAAGACACGTTGACCAGCCCCGAGCAAGCTCGCCGATTCATTGAGCTGTTCGCGAACAACTACGCAGAACAGCGTGGGATTCGATGGGGCATCGAAAGGAAAGAAGCCCACGGCCTGATCGGGACGATCGGATATAACGCATGGTCCCCACGGCATAGAAGAGCAGAAATCGGATATGAGCTTCATCCCGACTTCTGGAGGCAAGGGTATGCCAGCGAAGCGGCCTCCGCCATCCTGGCATATGGATTTCAGGAGCTTGGCCTAACCCGCATCGGTGCCGTCGTTTTTATTGAGAACCAGGCTTCCCACGCACTGCTGGCCAAGCTCGGTTTCGAAGCGGAAGGAACCCTGCGCCAGTATATCTATCAGAACGGTACGGCACACGATACGCGGGTGTATTCATTGTTACAAGGCTAGCGGAGCTAAGCTTGCGCGCTTCCAAACCTTATTCACCAGAGGATTCCTTCGCATCCAGAAAAGGCTTGTTCACAAAATAATACATAAAGCCCATCAACAGAACGCCACCGATCAAATTGCCGAACGTTACCGGAATCAGATTATGCAATACGCCATCAAACGAAATCGTGCCCGGATGATTCAGCACGAGCGCAATGGCAAAGGTGCACATGTTCGCAACGCTGTGCTCGTATCCGGAGATAAAAAAGCAGAAAACAAACAGCATCATGGCAAACATTTTGGCTCCGTCGCCCTTCAGGGACATGGGGATGAAAAAGGCAAGGCATACGAGCCAGTTGCACAGAATCGCTCTAAAAAACAGCTGTATCGTCGGGGTGGTCATTTTGTGTTCCACCACATTGAGCAGAAATCCGTTCACGGAAGAATCGGTGAATAATCCCGTTAAGAAAATCAACAGCGCAAACGTGCAGGCCCCCAGGATGTTTCCTGCATAACTGAAGATCCACAGCTTGACTACTTCCAGCCACTTTAATTTCTTGCGGAGAGCGGCATACGTGTAATAAAACGTATTCCCTGTAAACAAATCCCCTCCCCCGTACGCGATCAGGATAATCGCCGCGCCAAACGTAAGGGCAGCCATCGGATAAGTCAGCGGGGAATGCTCCAGATAAAAAAAGTTGCCCGTCTTAAAAGCGACAATGACGCCAAAGCCGATAAACATGCTGGCGAGCATGGAGCGGGCGATGTAGCGCAGCTGGCTTTGTTTAAAAATTTTGTGTTTTTTGAGAGCAAGCTGCTCCACCTTGAGTAAGGATTCGGTTTCCATAATTCCTCCTGAAAAAGTCGGTTCTATATAGATTACACGATTTTTCCAAAAATTCATATCACCTCTGTACTATTACCCCATTTTCCGAATAACGCTCAGGTCATGGACGGATTCATCAATGTTCGGCCGACTGGCGTACCCGATTCATCGTTCAAACCATTAGTCAAGCAAGGCTTCTTATTTCAGGTATCAAATCTGCAATGTCATCTTCATAGAATCGTAACCCATTGCCCTTAAGCATCAACTATCATGGGAAGATAAGTCAGGATCACTTGTTTGATACGCAGCGCATGTGGTAAGTAGTTGTTACAAAGGAGAGGATGCAACATGAACTTGAAGCAACCAGCTAAAAAAGCAATCGTCACTTTGACTATGGCGGGCGTCGTCGGCCTTAGTGCATTCGGAGCAAATCATGCTGTTTTGCCACTGCAGCAGGCTGAAGCCGCCACGGCGGCAAACGCCGAGGATTATGCTGCCGAGCACGCGCTCAAGACGCTCAACAGCTTTTATAAACCTGCATTGAAGGGACAATTCCCCGGTGCGGTCAGCGGCTTAACGATCGGTAAAAGCACGAAGCAGGACGTGTACAAGGCCATTGGCGAGCCTTCCGTGCCAGGCAAGGATGCCGATGCCTTCGACGTATACGGGGCCAACATGGGGAATCCGGGCTACGCCTTCTCCTACAAGCTGAATAAGATTCGCGAAATGCGTTATTTTGGCACCAATGTGGAACGACAGACGAACATCGGCGGCATCACCATGAAAATGCTGAAGAAGAATTGGTTTGCTCCGGATGCCACCACCACATTCAAGAACGGAATAACGAAGCAAACCAAGCTGACTTACCATCGTGGAGAATATAAGTTGGAGTTTATCTTCAACAGCAGCACGGACCTGGATCATATTAATCTGCTGAAAAAGTAACGGTTGAATCAATTCATTTTAATTTTCTTGAATAACGGTTCGTCACATTAAGAAAAACCCCGGTCTCTTGAAGAGATCGGGGTTTTTGGTTTACATCATATACCGTGTTAACACGTCTTCCATCCATGCCTGACTTTGCTCCAGCCGCTTCAATCCGGCTGCCAGCATATCGATCTGCTCCTTCAGCACATGGGACTCATCGGTCCCTTCCCGATAGCGGCTCAAAAAATGCAAGAAAACGTCAACCAAACGCAAGCGCAGCAGTACCGGTATGGCAGCAATCTCCTCTTCGGTCAGCCGTACGCGGCTGGCAAAGCCTTCGCAGAACTGCCGGATAGCGTCCTTCTCTTCCGCCATTCCCAAAAATCCCGAAATAACGACCGCAGGTTCCATCGCCCTGACATCCTTTGTGCAAAACTCGAAGTCGAGCAAAGCGATGACCTTGCCCGATTGTTCCGAATCTACGAGCAGGTTCGAAAAGTTCAGGTCCCCGTGGACCAGCTGCTGCGGCAGATTTTTCAGGGATTCCAGCCTGCCGGATATCTCGGTGTACGCTTCTTGAAGAATTTGCAGCGCGTTTCCTTGTTCCTGGAACTCGACGGGCGGTCGCTTGCAGAAATCCTGAATGAACGTCCGGCTGCATGAAGGATACGATTGAAGCAGCTCGTAATAGGGCGGATACACCGGCTCCATTCCAATCGAACAAGCCGCAAGTGCACTTACCAGTTCTCCCGTTTTTTCCCCGAAGGAATAAGTCGCTTGAATGCTCTCTTCATCCGGTCGCGCTCCTTCAATGTATGCGAATAGGCAAGCGTATCGATCACTTCCGTCCTGAACCAGAACCTTCTTATCGCCAGACGTTGATGGAACAGGCGTTGGGACCTTAAAGCTAAGGGGTGCCCGCTGGAGCGAGTCCAAAACCGCAAACTCGAATTCGATCCTTGCCTTGTCACGATGGGTATTGTAAATGCGCATGACCGAACGCCGATGCGGGTTATGAATAAAAAGGGTCGTATTGTTCCAGCCCGTAGGGCCTTTCACCGTATCTCCGTACCACTCGGGCCAATACGATTGCAGAAGCTGCTGAATCATGATCCACCATCCCTCACCACCCGGAAACCGCAGTTGCCCGTCGAGCTGTCGGGTGTATTCCCGCTCCGCGCCGCGACTCGATACCGGTTGCAGTAGGATCTGTGGCACAGGTACGAGCCCCCGCGCATCGACCTTCTGCCGGTAGGCTCCCCATAGAACGGATTGATGGCCGTGGTCTGTTGATGATACGACGGGCTGAACCAATCGCCGCACCATTCCCATACGTTGCCGGACATGTTGTACAGTCCGTATCCGTTCGGTTTGTAAGCAATCACCGGCGCGGTTCCGATGTACCCGTCGCTGGCGTTATTTTTGACCGGAAATTTGCCCTGCCATATGTTGCATTGATGCTCTCCGTCCTGTTTCAGCAGATCTCCCCATGGATAGGTCTTGCCCTCCAATCCGCCGCGCGCCGCATATTCCCATTCCGCTTCCGTCGGAAGCCGCACGCCCGCCCATTGACAGTAAGCCTCGGCATCGTTCCAGGATATATGTACCACCGGATGGTCCATCCGGTCTTCGATGCTGGAATCCGCCCCCTCGGGTGCTGCCCAGTAAGCCCCTTCGACCACCAGCCACCAAGGCACCTCTTGCGGCACCTGGGCTACTGCTGCCTTCGTTTCCTCCGAAGCCAGCAGTTCAAATACAAACGACCAGCCGAACCGTTCCGCTTCCGTCACATAACCGGTGGCTTCCACAAACCGTTGATATTCCCCATTCGTTACGGCATGGGGCGAGATCTCAAATCCGGAGACGGTTACGCTGCGAGCCGGCCCTTCGCCGTCACGAGGGAAACCTTCATTCGAATTCGTGCCCATCGTAAACGTCCCTCCAGGCAGCTTGATCATATCGGTATGAAGATCAGGATGAGACTGTTCATCATACTTTTCGTCTCCCATAGTGCCAATAAGAGCCTTCTGGCCGGATCCCGTCGACTGCACTCTGGATCCTGCGCAGCAGGAATGTGGTTCTCCCATGTTATCTGTTCCTCCTATCCTTGATACGGAGAACAGGATAACCGCTTTCAAAGCGGTTATCCTGCTTCACCTTGCTATTGCGATTACACGAACTCCCGAGGATGGCGGCGCATCAGCTCCGGCACCGCTTCTCCCCGGCCCGTGTTCTTCAAACGCTCGATATACCGGGGCAAATGACCTTTGGCGTGGTAAGGTCCCCCCTCTTTCATGACCGTCCACAATGGATCCACGTCAAACGGCATTGTCGACATCATTTGATCATGCCACTCATTCAGCAGGTAGACGGCCTCCCGGCAAAGATCCGGTCTTTGAGACGCCTGGTTGTGCTGTTCATAAACGTCCTCGGTGATATGGAACAGCATTTCTTTGTCGAACAGATGAAAACCGTCATGATAGGTGCGAATGTACAGCCAATCTCCAAACCGCACGCTTCGCTGGCAGACGTGTGCACATTGGGATACAACCAGATACTCCCTGCCGCTCTCGCGTCCGCTTCGCAGGGTCTCGGCATAACTGATTCCATCCCAGCTTCTTGCCGGTGCCACGTTCATATATTCCGCCATCGTAGGCAGTAGATCCAGATGATAGTGCAGATTGCGATCCGATATCCCTTGCATGATGCCGGGCCCTCGGATAATCATCGGAATGCGGCAGGTTCCCTGATCCGCTGTGGCATGTTCGCCATAAATCCCAAGCTCCCCCATGTTCTCGCCATGATCCGCCGTTATGATTACGATCAAGTCATCCATAACACCCTTGGATTCCAACAGCTCGAAGATGGCCCCGATATGCTCGTCCATATGCCGGATGCCGCAATCATAGCCGTCCACCATCGTCCGCAAATCCTCCATCGTCCGAATCTCTCCGGGATGACGCGGGTAATTGGGGGATACATCACTATTATACATGTTAATTTCGTTTACACCATGCGGGCCGACCTTCTTCTGATGCTCCTGAAGCACGTCTTCGGATAACCACTCCGGAAGAGGATCATGCTCGAACGGATTGCCCAGCGACTGAGGTGCACGATACGGCGTATGCGGATCCCAGAAGTTCACATAGAGCATCCAGTTATCTTCATCGGCGTTGCGATCCAGCCAGTCCAGCACGACCGGAGACACTTCCTCAGCCGACTCCAAGCCGCCTTTGCCTGTATTATACATTTCATTGAAGCCCGCATAGAAGGTCCAGGCGGAATGCCGCTCTCCGAACGGACTGATCAACGCGGTTTTCATGCCGGCACGGCGAAAAATGGCGGGAAAACTCTCCGAAGCCAGCTTGTCGCGGAAATCCCGCGTAATGCCTTCATGCCGGACGTCCGCTGCCGAGCCTCCATGGCCCACGACCCCGTTATGAATGCCGAACTTGCCGGTCATCAGCGCGGTTCTTGATGGAAAACATGGAGCGTCGGAGGTATAGTAATTGTCGAAGCGTACGCCTTCCGCCGCTATCCGGTCAATGTTGGGCGACGTATTCCGATGGTATCCGTAGCACCCTAAATGATCCGGTCTGGTCGAGTCCAAATCCAGCAATAATACTCTCATACACGCATCGCTTCCTTCCTCATCCCTTTTCTCATATCCTTACCTGTCAGCGTTTACAGAATGACTGCTTTTGACAGAAATTATAGGCCAATGCTTCGTGTTGAGTCGATGTACATTTCGTTAATTTGTTGTACGATTCTACTCCAAGTTTAGTCAGGAGACTTGAAAACACCAATGAACACCTACTCAAGTAAAGCAAAAATATGCTAGGCTATAGGTATAAAATCACTGAGAGGTGCTTGACTTTGATCCAGTTGATGAGCGTGAATTTTGATGACCATATCCCGAACTGGCGGACTCAACTTGAGACGATACAATACAACGTGCTTGTTGTGGTAAGAGAAGGCAAAGTGAGGTATGAAATCAACGGGGAGGAGATCATTGCTGAAGAAGAAGACGTGCTCTTTATCCCGCAATTGACGAGACGGAGCGGCGGCAACTGGAATGGCATCCCCCATCGGAAATATACCATTCTCTTTACGATGGATCCTCATGTACCCACAGGCATTCCGTTTCTGGATGGGAGTCAATGCCTTAAATTCAACCTAACGCATATTCAGTATGCCTACCGCCGCTGCGAGCGATTATTCGAGGAGATCCGCGGCGGTAAAAGCTACCGCTCCATGATCTGTCAGGGCATCATGCAGGAGCTGCTCGGCATGTTGGCCCGGGAACTTGAGAAGACCGAGCTACCGCCAAGCAAAAGAAACTATGCGGACACCATCAAATCGTATCTGTTGGACCATTACCGCGAACCGATCGAAATCGATAAACTCGCAAAGTTAATCCATCGTTCCCCGAATTATGCCACCGCCCTCTTCAAGGAGGTGTACGGTCATTCCCCGATTCGGTACATGCACCAGCTGCGCGTGCTGGAAGCGTGCGGCCTACTGCTTCATTCCGACATGACAATCGCTCATATCGCCCACTATCTGGGTTATTATGACACGTCCTATTTTTATCGCATGTTTAAAAAATACACCGGTCTGTCACCCTCCGACTATGTGCAACAGGGCGACCGGTCCGATGTATCCAAGCTGTTCACCTAATGCTTATTCGCAAATATTTATTTGATTGACGGCTTTTGCCCCGCAAACTGAATGACATGGGACAAGCCCTGATGCCCCTGTCCTTCCTGCCGAACGACCTCACCCATGAAAAAATGGACAATTCGCCAATCCGCAAAAGCTTCGAGGAAATCCCCGGGCGCGTATAAAAACTGTGGATCTTGCGGTCCCCCGCTGCGATAGGGAATCTGGTACGGGGAATACACTTCGGTGAGAAAATATCCTCCCTGCTTCACCGCGGTTTTCACGCCTTCCAACGTCCTTGTTCTCAATTCTTTGGGAAAATGTCCGAACACGCAAATGATCTCATCCCATTGCTCCTTCGTCCACTGCGCTTCCCCAAGGTCCACAAGCTCGGTGTGAATCTCAACGCCACTGGCTTCGGCCAGCTTATTGGCTTTGTTCAGGCCGGACTCCGCATAATCCCACACGGTAACGTTCATGCCTTCGCGAGCCAGAAACACCGCATTTCGTCCTTCGCCCTCCGCGATCGCAAGCGCATTACCCGTTAATGCCAACCTCTTATGCATGTCGGCTATAAATACATTGGGCTCGGTTCCAAAGACATAGTCTTCGCCCTGAAACCGTTCATTCCATGGATTCATCATTGGATCCCCCCTATTGATCATCAGTTACTTGGATAACATTGGGCATATCACCATATTACCATGCCTGTTTCATCCTCTGCAGCATATCCTCTTACTTAAACGATAGAACCATCATAGAATGTCCAGCCAAATTTTGATGGCTGTAGCCAGGATCAAAACGGCCAGAATGATCTGCAGGAACTTCGTGTTCATTTTCTTGCCTGCGGCAGCTCCAAGTGGAGAAGCGATCAAGCTGGCAACAACCATAATAAGGGCCGGGATATAATCCACTTGCCCCGTCGTCAGCTTGCCAACCGTCGAACCGATGGATGAGATGAAGGTGATCGCAAGCGAGGTGGCAATGGTCATCCGCGTCGGTATTTTCAATACAACCAGCATGATCGGAACGAGCAGGAACGCGCCGGCCGCTCCGACGATACCGGCTCCGATTCCGACCACAAGAGCCAGTGCAGCGGCCAGCCATTTGTTGAACTTGACCTGATCCAGGGGGATATCGTCCACCCCTTTGTTCGGGATGAACATCATCACGGCCGCAATCAGCGCCAATATGCCGTAGATGAGATTGATGCCGCCTTCGCTCATCATCTTGGAGCCGAAACCGCCGATGAAGCTGCCCAGCAATATGGCCGAACCCATATAGATAATGAGCATTTTGTTCAGATATCCGCCCTTGCGGTATGCCCACACGCCCCCGATCGTGGCAAAAAATACCTGTACGGCGCTTATGCCCGATACTTCATGCGCGGTGAAAGCCGCAAGGCCGAATAACGGCGGGATATACAGCAGCATCGGGTATTTGATAATCGATCCGCCGATGCCAACCATCCCTGATATATAAGAGCCAATGAATCCGATAAAAAATATCGTAATGATGAAGGATATACTTAGTTCCATCGTGCTGCCCCCTTATTTCTCTTTAGAAAAGGGAACCTTCAGGTTCCCTCGGATCTCTTTATATCTTGTTTCATACGTTTATATCCATGGCCGATCTTGTTATCGACCCTTGCTATGACTCATAATTATGAATAATCCTGCCTCTTAACATCCGATTGTCATGGTCCAAATTAACGAACGGCGCAGCGGTTCGGCCCAATCTCCATCTCACGCTGCTGCTCGGTGTCAGGGTTCATTTTCCCCATGTTGGTTTGACGGATTTCCTGATAGCTGTTAGGCTGCGGCGGCAGATTCTGCGTTACCAATGTTCGGAATTCCGTCTCGTCGGCGATGTTGAGGCCATGGTTTTCCCGATACAGCTCTCCCAATTTCTTCGCAATCGTCCCGTCCTCGTTCAATTCGTCCATGATCATGAAATGGGCCGGCAGCACGGTCAGATCATCCGATAGATGGGGGTAGCGGGCATAGAGCGTCTCCCGCAAATCGCCGACCCAATCGTCTGCCAGTCCCGCCAGGTCCGGACGGCCGATGGAATCGATAAACAGAATATCGCCTGTCAGCAGGTAGCGGTCATCTATGACAAACGAAGTGGACCCGATGGTATGACCTGGAGAATGGAGCGCATCGATGCGGATGGTGCTCCCGCCAATCACCACTTGATCGCCGTTCTTCAACGGCTCGTATTTAATCACGACCTCGCTGGCATCCTCTGGCGGAAGCCAGTATACGGCTCCTGTCTGCTCTGCAATCATTCGACCGCCGGAAATATGGTCTGCATGGAGATGGGTATCGAACACATGCTTGATTTGGGCATCCACGCTTTCGGCAAATTCAAGATATACCTCCGTCATGCGGGTAGCGTCAAACAATGCCGCTTCGCCGTTCGATACCGCCATATAAGACAAACAGCCTTTGCCGATACGAACAAACTGATATAGCGTGCCGCCATCCGCCAAGCTGCCGATTTTCAGCGGGACTAGATGTTCGCTCCAGGCTTTCATCCCCCCTTTTAAGTAAGCGAC
Source organism: Bacillus sp. FSL K6-6540 (assembly GCF_038007545.1). Taxonomy (NCBI): domain Bacteria; kingdom Bacillati; phylum Bacillota; class Bacilli; order Caryophanales; family Bacillaceae; genus Bacillus; species Bacillus sp. FSL K6-6540. The sequence goes on along the minus strand of NZ_JBBOXH010000001.1, from coordinate 2,689,787 downwards.
ATTCCGTCCGTGCTCGGCCAGCATCTCGGCCACCATCACCGACGAGCCTTCCTTGGCGCATACAACCAGCACTTCTTGATCCATCGGGATTTGATCCAATATTTCTTCCACGCCGTCAATCAAATCAAAATAAGGGATATTCAAATGCCGAACTCCTTCGCCCTCAATCTTCCAATCTTCAAAATCCGAAGGGTTCCGCACGTCCAATAGAAACAGGCTCTCTTTGCGAATCACCTTCATGGCCACTTCTTGCACTTTCATTTCTCTTATTGTCATGGTGCTCTTCCTCCTCTTAAATTCAGTCATTGGATCTGATAAATTGCACATTCCTTCCGGCTGCCCATTGTAAATACGAAGTGCTAAGCATGCTTATTGGACAGCCATCTTAAGCATCTGCGCCATCATTCAAGCCCAACGTTTCTCCTCTCCAGCCGCACATGCCCGGCACCACGTTTATAATGCTTGCATAGCCTTTAGCTGAGAGCTTTTGCGCAGCGAGGTCACTCCGCGTCCCGGTACGGCAGATGACATAGATCTCATCCTCTTTGTTCAGCTCGACCATGCGTTCATCCAGTTCGCCAAGCGGAATCGATACGGCATTGCGAATATGCCTGAAAGCAAACTCCGCCGCTTCCCTCACATCCAGGACGATGATTGGCGCTCCGGACGCAAGTTTCTCCTCCAGCTGATCATTAGACGCTACATGTGGATAGCTTCGTTCTGCCGTTTCTTCCCCTGACGATTTGCGAAGGTAGTGCTTCAGCACATCCCCCTCTTCAATCGTACCGAGATATTGATGGCCCGTGCTTTCCGCCCATGCCTGCATGTCGGCCTTGGAACCTTTGTCGGTTGCCTCTACCTCCAGCACATAACCGGCTTCAAGATCCTTCATCGCTTTTTTCGTGCGGACGATGGGCATCGGGCATGCCAGCCCCTTAGCGTCCAGCTTCATATTCGATTCAATTGCTGCCATATCACATACAACCTCCATTGTTTTGTTTGTATACCCTATATACCCATAGGGGTATGTTTCATTTCAAAAAAAGGGGTGACTAACACACCCATTCTTTTCAAACAGACACGATTACTCTGTTTTGCCCTCCCATGCGAGCATGCCGCCCGTCATATTGACTACGTGATAGCCTTGGCCTTCCAAATATTCAGCTGCACGACCGCTGCGGCCGCCGGAACGGCATACCATGACATATTCTTTCGACCGATCAAGATCCTGCTTGCGGAATTCAATCAGACCGAGGGGAATGTTGACGGCTCCCGGAATTTTCCCTTCCGCGACTTCTTCCGCTTCTCGCACATCAATGATATTCACGGCTGTCCCGTCACTCAACATCCGCTCTAGATCTTTTGGAGAAATTTCTCTCATAATTGATCAGCACTCCTTTTACTTTTAAGTTTACGACCAGGCATTCATGCCGCCTTTCACATTCGTTACCTTCTCAAAGCCTGATTTCTTTAATGTTTTGCTCGCTTTGTTGCTTCGCATACCGCTTTGGCAGATCAATACCACTTCCCTTTCTTTGGAGAGCGACTCGCTGCTCAACAAGAGCTGATCCAGCGGAATATTGCGGAAACCCCGAATGTGATTTCCCTTGAATTCTCCCGGCGTCCGGACATCGATGAACTGCTTGTTCGTATTGGCATCCTTCAGCTCATGGTTTAGCTGAGCCGCGGTAATTTGCCTGACTCCTTTGGCCGGGAGAATTCTCCAAACGACAAACAGAATGATAAGTGCAATGAACAATACATTGAGAATATCCATTATTATTCCCTCTCTTTATAACAGCAACCTTCGCCGCTGTTTTCCTTAAATGAACAAGTTAACGTTGCCATCCTGAGCGTCGCCCAAATATGCCGCAACGCCCGCATACTCGATGCCGTCCAGCAGTTCTTCTTGCTGCAGCCCAAGCAGATCCATCGTCATCGTGCATGCAACCAGCTTCACGTCCTGCTCCTGTGCCATCTCGATCAATTGCGGAAGCGGAACGGCGTTGTGTTTCTTGATTACGTCCTTGATCATTTTGGGACCCATCCCGGCAAAATTCATTTTGGAAAGTCCCATGTGGTTGGATCCGCGCGGCATCATTTTTCCGAACATCTTCTCGATGAAGCTTTTTTTCTTGGGCAGCAGGACATCCTCATCCTTCCGCAATGCGTTAAGCCCCCAGAATGTGTGGAATATCGTCACCTCATGGTCGTATGCGGCCGCACCGTTGGCGATAATATAGGCTGCCATCGCTTTGTCATAATCGCCGCTGAATAATACGATCGTTGTCTTTTTTGTTTCCGTCACGTCATGATCTCCCCCTGTAATGCGTTTATGAATAGATCCAATAGCAAAGCTCCTATACCCCTACGGGTATTAAAGCACTCAAAAAAAATTATCCCTTCCTAATCCAAAACTTCAGCACGCCGCCATCCTCTTGATGTTCCAGCATCTCGTTGCCCGTCGATTTGGCCCAAGCCGTCAAATCGCTCTTCGCGCCTTGATCCGTTGCATGAATCTCAAGCACTTGACCTTGTTCCATTTCTTTCATCTGTTTCTTTGTTTTCACGATCGGCATGGGACAGGCCAAGCCTTTAACGTCCAATAGTTTATCCGAGTTCATCATGATTCCTCCTTAAAATGAATGAGTATATGGTACAAATAATACCCCTTGGGGTATATTAAACGATGTCGAAGGTCCTGTCAATCATTTTGGTGGATCCTGATATTGAAATGAAGGACACTTCCCCATTATCTGCTCTTAACAAGCAGATTTACCGCTTCAACCACAAGCTTCTCCGTATCCTGCCCGGTCTCTGCGGCCTGCTGTACGCATTCCACAAGATTTGAGCTGACGATAACGCCGATCGTCCGATCGATCGCCGTCCGTGTCGCAGACAGCTGGGTGATCACTTCCTTGCAATCCTGGTTCTCATCCATCATTTTGAGGATGCCGCGCAGCTGACCTTCAATGCGTTTCACCCGATTCTTCATCTGATCATTGTAATCCATCTGGATCCCCCTCCTGTCTGTGTACTTTTATTAGGATGCATGATTTAAAGTATATAGGTTGCATGCCCTTAATATATACCCCCGTGGGTATTTTGTCAAATTTCGGCTGCCGCAGCTTCATTGAGATGAGCTCTAACTTGCCGCTTAACAGACATTTCTGATATTTGTCACACCTATTTGTGCTGTGTTATGCTATTATACCCCATAGGGTATATATAATCCATTCGTAATTTACACCAAATCAGGGAGGAATATTCGATGGGCAAAAAAATCGTCATTGTCGGCGGTGTAGCAGGTGGCGCCTCGGCAGCAGCCAGATTGCGGAGATTGGATGAGAGCTCTGCCATTGTTTTAGTGGAACGCGGGGAATATATTTCGTTTGCCAACTGCGGTCTGCCCTACTATATAGGAGAAACTATAACCGACCGCAATAAGCTTATGGTGCAGACCGTACCCGGCCTTAGCCGCCGCTACGAGCTGGATATTCGCAATCTTAGCGAAGTTACGTCCATTCTGCGTGATAAAAAAATGGTTGCGATTAAAAATCTTGCTACCGGCGAAACCTACACCGAGAGCTATGATTATCTGATCCTGTCACCCGGTGCGAAGCCCGTGGTGCCGGATATTCCCGGCTTGTCCGAAGCTCGTAACGTATTCACGTTGCGCAACATTCCCGATACGGACAAGATCAAGCGGCACGTGGATGAAGCCCAGCCGAAAGAAGCCGTTATTGTCGGGGGCGGGTTTATCGGGCTGGAAATGGCCGAGAATCTGGCGGATCGCGGCGTTCAGGTGACCGTCATCGAAATGGCCAACCAGGTGATGGCTCCGCTCGATTACGAAATGGCCGCGATTGTCCAGTCGCACCTTAAGGAAAAAGGAGTTCGTCTGATTCTAGAGGATGGCGTAGAAGCGTTTCATGACGGCGGCCAACAAATCGAGCTTTCCAGCGGCAAACGGATATCAACCGAGATGACCTTGCTTTCGATAGGCGTTCGGCCAGAGAGCATGCTGGCGTCAGCTGCCGGCCTTCCCGTCAATGATCGCGGCGGAATTCAAGTTAACGAATATATGCAGACCGCCGACCCGAGCATTTATGCCATCGGCGATGCGATTGAGGTAAAGGATTATGTCCTTCAGACCCGGGCCTTTATCCCGCTCGCCGGTCCTGCCAATCGGCAGGGACGCTTGGTTGCGGATCATATCTATGGTAAAAACAATCGTTACAAAGGCACGCTCGGTTCGTCGATTGCCAAGGTTTTTGATCTAACGGTTGCTGCGACAGGTGTTAACGAAAAGCGCCTGAAGCAGATGAACCTACCTTATCACGCCATTCATATTCACCCCTCGTCGCATGCCGGGTACTACCCCAGGGCGTATCCCATTTCCTTGAAGCTGTTATTCCATCCGGAAACAGGTCAAATCTATGGGGCGCAAGCGATTGGAGCAGATGGCGTGGACAAGCGAATCGATGTCATTGCTACAGCAATCAAGGGAAATCTCAATGTATGGGACTTGACGGAGCTGGAGCTTTCCTACGCGCCCCCTTATTCCTCCGCCAAAGACCCGGTTAACTATGCCGGATATGTTGCCGCCAACATCTTGGAGGGCTTGGTTGAAACGGTCCAATGGCATGAAATCGACGATCTGGTTGGAAAAGGTGCAACCCTGATCGACGTCCGCGAGCCTAAGGAGAGGTTAACAGGATATATCCAAGGTTCCATCAACATTCCGCTTAACGATCTGCGCAGCCGACTGAAGGAACTGCCGGAGAATGAAACGCTGTACGTGACTTGCCAGGTTGGACTGCGCGGATACTTGGCGGCGCGTATTTTGACAGAGCACGGTTTCCGGGTAAAGAATCTGGACGGCGGCTGGAAAACGTACTCGTCCGCGTATAAACCGTCCTAATCGGTCCCAACTGAAAATGCCTTGAATCGATGGACACAACGATTGCCATTCAAAACAACACAAAAAAAGCCCCGCCAATGCGGGGCTTTTTTTCTTTATTTGAAATAGATCATGGCTAAATCAGTTTATGCGCATACCATTTCTTGCCGCGGAAGCGCCATAGGAAGATCGCTCCCCGCACGCCCCATTCGCAGTTCATGGCCAGCCATACGCCAAGAATGCTCCAGCCCAGAACGATCCCCATAATATAACCGAGAATCACCCGGAATAGCCACATGGTCAGCATCGAAGTGATCGACGTAAAACGCGAGTCGCCTGCCGCACGCAGCGCCGAAGGCAGAATAAAGCTTATCGACCATAGCGGAACCTGTACAAGCGTATTTATCAACAGCACCACAAACAGATCGTTCACGATTTCCGGAGGCGGGTTGAACAACCCGACCAGCGGGCGGTAGAGCGGCATCAAAATCAAACCCATCAAGGCCAGCGAGATAGCGCCAAGCCACAAAAAAGATTTGATGAACTTCCGGGCATCCGCTATATTACCGCGGCCGATGCATTGACCAACGACGGTCACAATCGTTAAGGACAACGCGCTGGCTGGAATTTGGAAGACTGCCGCAAGCGATGACCCGATCGCGTTTGTTGCAATGGCGTACGTGCCCAGGCTGACGATAAACACTTGGGTTAACAGCTTTCCTCCGTTAAAGAACATCTGCTCGGCTGCGAACGGAAGCCCGATAAACATAATTTTGCGGAGCATCGATATCGGAAAATGAAACAGGTCCCGCAGGCGGATATGCAGCGTTGCGTCTACTTTAAACAGATAATAAAGCGCGCAGGCCGCCCCGGCAAAACGGGCGATGTTGATGGCCAGCGTCATGCCCATAACGCCCATATTCAGCAGCGTGATGAACACGATGTTCAGCAGAACGTAGAGCAGATTCATGATCAGCGACAACGCCAGTGATGCTCGGGTCTTGCCGATACCCCTCAGCGCGCCGCAGACCGCCTGCACAATCGCAATCCCGAGAAAGGAAGTGCTGCTTCCGATCAGATAAATCCGCGCACTCTCCAGCACTTCGGGCGACGCTGAGCCGAACAACAGATTCAGCACCGGCTGGTGAAGCCCGATGATCAGCAGCGCGATCGCTAAAGCAATCATCGCTACCGAAGTTACCGTGGCGGCGGATGCCCGGGATACCATCATCGCGTTGCCGCTTCCCTTGTACTGCGCAACAACGACGGTGCCCCCGGTTGCCACTGCCACAAACACATTAATCAAGAAGATGTTCAGGGAGTCCACCATGTTCACGGCGCTGACCGCCGATACGCCCGACGAGCTGATCATGGCCGTGTTGACCAGGTTCAACCCGATGATGAATGCCTGGTCGATCAATATCGGAAAAAATAAAGCAAAAATCTGCCGGTAGTCCATCGACTCCCCGGATAAATGATGTTGAAGCAAACCGTTCATTCGGGTTCGTAATCGAACCAACATCTGTCATCACATTCTTTTCGTTGTAATATAAAAAGAAAAAACTCTTCATGCGAAGAGCTTCAGGCTTACGGTATTTAGAAATGGCTGCCGTAACCGTCACTTGGGAGAGCTCACTCCCTCGCCCAGGGGACCGATACGGATGGATTCATTGATCCCGGATAAACCCCGTCTTTGATTGGAGGATATCACCAGACCCTGGTTCTGTCAACGAATGCAAGGCACAGGAAATGACCGTAAACCGCTGATAAACGGAGCTTCATGCGAGCCTGCAGGTGATAACCCTTTAAATGATGGAGCGGTAAGGGGAGAAGAGGTTTTCCTTTCCATCGGTGCTTTCGAAGAAGCCTCTTATGACTCAATTTGTCCATCAAATGAATCCTCGTCCCTCACCCCATCCCTTCTTACCTCCACGCTAATCTCCTTTTCAATCCATTCCTTCATGTCCGCTAACTCATATAATTGTTCAATATGGAATACCCCGGACGGCAGATCCCCGTTATACACAGCCTCCGCAACTGTGATCGCCACCTTGGCCGTCAACCGGGACTGATCCCGCCCGACCAGCAAGCATTCCACCTTGCTGACTTTGCCATGGAGCTGGCCATATGCATCAACCCTCAGAGCGACCGCATCCGATCCCATTTTTAAATTCATTATGGCCTGAACCGCAGCATTCCGTATCCATTTGACTTTCAGCAGGCGATGCAGTCCGGAAGCACGGCATCCTGCCAAGATCGAAGTTAGGAGGGTAGAATCAAAGCCCAACCGTGTGGACACGGCGGATACACCCATGGTGTGCGGCAGTGTGGATTGATCCGAAAAAGGAAATCGATACACCTTTTTACGTCCTATTTTGCTGCCAAAATGAACCGACCTTCCATCGGAGAAACTCGCAACCGTCCGAAAGCGATGGTTCTCCATCACCTGAAAGGTAGACAGAAGATTGTCCACGGTCCACTCCACGGCGGCCTTGCCGTGCCGGTCCCCTAAACCAAGCATGATGGAAATATCAACCGACTCCGTCACATCCAAACTTTGACCCGCCAAGCTAACCATGAGATTCGTTAATCCAGGGGCCAGGCCAACACTCAGAACCGCGGTCGATCGGTATTCCTCCGCTGCGTCCCGCCACTTCGCCACTTGACTCAGAAATTCTGCATTTGCCGATATATCCACATAATGCGTCCCGCTCCGGAGGCAAGCCGCTACCCAAGCGTCGTCCGTCTGATCAAGACACATAACCACAAGTTTTATCCGTTCCCATTCACTCTCCATGACCGGCTGATCCAAATCCAATCGCATCGGCAGCACGTTCCCGCCTGTCTCACGGCTGAAACGTTCCGCTCTTTCCAAACTTCTGCCTGCAGCGTACACAAACCCTGGATATTTCTCTCCGAGCTCCCTGCATATCATACTCCCGACATGTCCGTATCCGCCTACAACCACGATCCGTTCCTTCATGATGCTTCATCTCCAAACTTTATAAAATTCGATGTACATAGTAGAGCCGGCTCGAACTGGATAAGTCTCTGGGATCTTAAGGCGGCGACAATTATAGAAGGCTAAGCCAAGCCTTGATTGCAAACCATCCCTCGACCAGAAAAGCGCCGAAATAGCGGGTAACTTCCTGAAAACCGGCTGCATGGAGCAGGTCCCGCAAAACGTATTCGAGATGGGATGGGAGCCGTCCCCCATTGACTGCGAAAAACGCTCCCATTCTTCCTCCGGGATGCCGTTACCCCGCATTTCCGGGCAATCGTCTCCAGGTAACGTCCGGCATGAGCTTGCTTCCAATCGAGCGGAATAAGCTCAGTCTTCATTTCGTCCATGCTCAGGCCCCCCCTTTTTCTTCACGGTGCAAATCTGCGCGTTCTTTCATTCGTTTCGCAAACATGACATAATAAGAATCATTCTCAATTATAAGGATGGGAAGCCATAAACCTATCCCAGAAATGTGGGGTTTTCCAGACGAATGAAACGGGTGACTGCATATGGACACAAAGCTTAACGGCTTAATCGATAAAATAACGGCGCTTGGCGCAGCTAGATCCACCTCGCGCGCCTTCCGAACCGGACTGATCCGACAGCTGCGCGGCTGGATTCCCTTCGACTCGGCTTGCTTTACAACGGTAGATCCGCGCACCTTGCTCTCGACGGGCGCCGTGACGGATGATAACATCGAGGCGATTCATGATCGCCTCTTCGAATACGAATATTTGCACATCGACTACAATCACTATCATGTATTGGCGAAATCCGGGGATACGGTAGCCACATTAAGCGGAGCTGCGAACGGGGAACTGAGCAGAAGCCCCCGTTATCTGAACGTGCTGCAGCCGGCAGGTTTTCATGATGAGATGCGAGCCGCTCTGGTGGCCGGCGGTATGTGTTGGGGATTTCTGACGCTGTTCCGCCGGAGTGACCAACCGTTTTTTAAGGAAGTGGAACGGCAGCTCCTCTCCTCCCTCGTCCCATTTATGGCTGCCGCGCTCCGTGATCGAAGCTTTCCGCGATCGACTGAAAATCGGACGAGTCCATGGACTGAAACCGGTTTGTTGCTGCTGTCCGAAATGCTTGATATTCTTTCGTACAACCATGCGGCTCAGTACTGGCTGTCATCCCTGCAGGACGCAGAGGGATTGGAGGCTGAATCGCTCCCCCGCCCTCTACGCGCTGTCTGTTTCCGGGCTTTGGCTGAAGACGGCGGAACTGCGAGCTTGACTTCGACCGCATGTACTCACGTTCGGCTTCGAGACGACACCTTTGCCACCATTCGGGCATGTCGTCTGAACGGTCCAGATTCTGCTGCAAAGCTAGCCGTAACCTTTGAGTCTGCCCATACAATGGATATGCTGCCGTTAATCTCGGATTCACTGGGCTTGACGGAGCGAGAGAACGAAGTCATCAGCGGAATTCTGCGAGGCTTTTCCACCAAAGAGATGGCTCAGGCCCTGTTTATATCCCCGTACACGGTACAGGATCATCTGAAGTCCATCTTTCTTAAAACCGGCGTCAACAGCCGCAGGGAGTTGATTTGGCAGCTGCATTCCAAATACAGCTTGAACTCTTGAGTTTGAAACCGGGGGACTCTTTCATGCAAACGGAAAATATGAATATATGAAAAAAACGAGGCGCATCCATCTTTCGCTTCGTTTTTTGGGTGCGGTGTTCCGCTCCTCGGCTTACATCAATGCTGATTTGGCGGTCCCCAAGCCTTCCCTTGGTCACTACTCCATACCAACTCTATCAAGCTGCATATGATATCAAATGATAGATTGGAGGAGGTCTGGTAGCATGACAACCCAAATGGAGTTCGATTGCGTTTTCAGTCTGGGGCACAACTGTCAGGTTGCCGCTCAGCTTAGAAGAAACAACCTGCGTCGCACGGCAGGTCCATGGGACTGGTTCAACTTCGCTTCAACCCGCGAATTTTGCAAAGTCATCCATCATCGATTCAGCGAATTCATGCTCCGGGAAAACCTGGACATCTACGGCAAATCCGTCAACTGTTATTATGTACGGGACAAACAATCCTCTTGTTTATCCTTCCACGACTTCCGGAACGACCCGAAAGAGCAGCCGCTATATGACTACCCTGCTTTCCGCGAACGGCTGGATCGAAGAATCGAGCGTTTTAACCGCTGCTTGAATTCGGATCGGAAGACGCTTCTCGTGCGCATCATCCCGCAAATAAAGGATGCCGAAACGATAGACCGGGTTATTTGCGAAACATATGCCAACCCGAACGTAACCCTGTTATTTGTCCTGCTTGGCAACCGTGAACAAGTCGTAAATCTTCCCTCGTTCTCGGATCGGGTGCTTATCAAGCAAATCCCGAAGGGGGCGACCTGGGAGGGAAATTCGGATGCGTGGAAGACCCTTCTTGGTGGGTTTTCGCTCATTACAGGGGAATAAACGTTTGACAAAACCAGTATTTTCCCGTATATTTACAAAAAAAGCAATCAATAACCCTTACGAAGGAAGCACCCGTAAGTCTGGCGTTTATTACGCCTTTCTAACGGGTGCTTTTTGTCGTTGGCGGAGGTTCCCCAGCTTGATCTTCTGGGCTGGAATGATAATAAGAGAAGGAGCGATTATGATGTTTAGAAGATTATGGTTTTCTATCCTTGCGATGGTACTGCTGCTCACCCTTACCCCCATTCCTTTCGCGAATGCTGCAGCCATTGAGTTCACCGATTCGGTTCAAGCTCAATTGAATGCCACGGCAGACCGGGCCGGCGGAACCGTTCGTTCGAAACTGAAGAAGCAGTACGATGATTTTAAATCGGAACGGAAACAGGTCATGGATTGGGACGATCGAATTTCTTCCCTTCGTTATGCCAATGAAGCCAAAGCTTCGGAAACTCGCAAACGAATCAGCGAAATCGACAAGGACAAAATCCGCAGGCTGGAGGATCAGCTCCAAGCAGCTAAATCCAAATACCAGCCGCTGTTTGATACCTATTCCGCGCTCAATAAACAAATCGCCGCAGCCAAAAAACTGAAGGACAAATCGCTATCCAAAATGTTGCAGTCGCAGGCCGGCGGCATGAAGATCCTGGTTGCCTTGGGACGTGAGGATATACGTAACAAGCAGGCGGCGCTTACGGCGGCCAAGAAAGAGAGAACTTCCAAAGCGGCTAAAGTCCGTTCCATCCTGTCCGAAATCGATCCGTACAAAAGCAAGATCAAAGGCGATAAAAGCGCTATGACTACGCCAAATAAACTAATGACAACCGAGTGGAAAAATTTCAAAGCCGCCGTAAAGGCCAATGAATCCGCCAGAACCAGCGATGCCCTGTCCAGGCTGCTGACGCTCTCAGGGCAGATCCTGGCCAAAAAGAAAAGCATCCATACTTACGAACAAAAAATCGAGTCCGTCATCTCGCGCGCTAATGCACAATTAAGGTAACGTTTTACCGAGTCCATCCTAGCATATAGAGACATTTCGGCAATGCGATGATATAAGAACCCCCTTCCACCATAGGTAGAAGGGGGCGATGTTTAACATAATGATTCGCATTTTATAACTCATCGAGCAACCGTTTGGAGAGGGTATTGGCATCCGGCCAATCTGGATTGATCGAGCAGCGGATAATCATATAACATCCCTTCATAGATAACCTCGAACGCCGGATGCTGAAAGAAATCATTCGGCGTTACTGCCGAGGAAGGCCGATCCCATAAATGGATTCTGCTTTGCTTCATCGCTTCGGCGACGAATTGCGAACAGAAATAGGATCGTTCCCTCGTAATATCGAGTCTCATCAGCACGCCGAACATGCCGATGAGATTATAGCCATAGGCTTCCTCTTCATCCTGGTAATGCCGGATCACGCGTCTTGCCGCCTCATATTGCTGAGGGGTGACTTCGAGACGAAGCAGAGCGCAACGCGTTCCGGGGAAGTGGCGAAAAGTTCCTTCATACACATCCTCCTCCACGAATCCTCCGACCCAAGGATTGTTGGCGCACTTTCGTCCGAAGCTGAACACTTCATTCAAGTTCTCGTCGAGCGCCAGCGAGGCATGATTATAAGGCGCAGCAGTGATTCGTTTGATCAATTTCGTAAACATCGTTCCCGTATCAGTCAGTAGAACATATATATTTTTGTTATCGGACATTTGGCTTTCCCCCACATACATTGATGAACTATTCATAGAATCCGGATTTCGTCAAATCCTTCGTTAACTTCATTGTAGTTGAGGCAAGCCGTTTCCATAACCGACTATAGGTGTGATTAGGACCTGGACCTAAGTCGAGTTCTTACCTGACCTGACGACGTAATCCATATAACTATACCCCATACAAGCGACGATAGGAAGACGGCGTCATGCCTTCGTGCTCCATAAATCGCTTGTTAAAGTAACTGACGCTCGGGTAACCCGCTTCCACTGCAATTTGTCCGATCGTTTTATCTTTATGATCGAGCAGCCATTGCTTAGCCATCTGAAGACGGCAGCGCGTCACAAAATCCATCGGCGTCATCTCCATGACGTTGCGGAATAATTTACAAAAATAGTACGTGGATACGCCTAACCTAGCCGCCCACTCTTCCAAAATAAACGGCTGCGCAGCTTCCTGCTGCATGATGGGCAGCAGCTCGTGAATTCGGTTCGCCGAATTGTTGGATTTATTATCCGATAAGGAGGACGCCTGTTCGACGAATACGGCTAACAAGGAATACGTCAAGGTGGACAATTGCGCAGGCTTCAGCATGCGATGGGTTTCCGCCTCATTCAAGAGCGCTTCATGCGCTTCTTCAAAGACCGCCGGCTGCCGAATGCTCCAAAGCTGGCTTTTATGAAATCCGCGCTCGATGAAATAATTCTGCAGGCCGCTGCCATAAAAATGGAACCAGCGGACATCCCAAGGATCGTCCTCGCTGCTGTAATAATGCTGAGCTTGCATGGGAAAATACAGCACGGCTTCCCCTGGGCCGAGCGTATGAACGACATTGTCGATTTCAACATGCCCTTTTCCGGTAGCAACATAGTGAATATTGAAATTGTTTAAAGAACCGGCTGCCCGTGTCACCGTGTGATCCGGCTCATCCCGGTAGATCCCTACCGATTCCGGCAGACAGAAGAACGGCATTTGCGGAAGGGTCAGCAGATGGCTTTGTCGTTTCATCTCCATCCTCCTATAATGACAATATTGTTTTATTACACTACAAAATAATATTATATCAATTTTATTTCTTGTCTTTTATAATCGCAATATAATCTTAATAAGTTGTATAGGAGCTGATGAACATGACTCAAAAACTTCGTTGGGGGATACTTGGATGCGCCAGCATTGCCAAACGTTCGGTCATACCCGGTCTGCAGCAATCCCGTCTCAATGAAGTCGTTGCCATTGCCAGCCGCGACCAGGCAAAAGCAGAGCAAACCGCCGAGGAACTGAAGATTCCGACTGCATACGGCAGTTATGAGTCCTTGCTTGAGGATTCTTCCATAGATGCTGTCTATATCCCGCTACCTAACCATCTACATAAAGAATGGAGCATCCGTGCAGCGGAAGCCGGCAAACATATACTGTGCGAAAAACCGCTGGCGCTGACGGAAGCAGAGGCGGCCGAAATGGCTGACGCGGCCGCGACAGCGGGCGTGATTCTCGCCGAAGCCTTTATGTACCGCTATCATCCGCGATACGACTTGCTGAAGGAAATGATCGACTCCGGTGCCATTGGGGAAATTCGGGGCATTCGCAGCGCGTTTACTTTTAACAGCTCGGCCAATCATGGAAATGTCCGGTTTCGCAAAGATTGGGGCGGCGGTTCGATTTATGATGTCGGCTGTTATCCGATCAATGCCGCGCGCATCCTGCTGGATAAAGAACCGGAAGCGGTTACCGTTCAAGCCTTCTTCTCGCCTGAGCATGATCATGTCGACATGATGGCCTCCGGCTTGATCGAATTTGACGGCAACGTTGCCCTGACCTTTGATTGCGGCATGTGGGCGGCTTATCGGAATCCCCTTGAAATTGTTGGCACGGATGGCCTGATTGAAGTCCCATACGCCTACAGCCTGCCTGAGAACGGAGCAAACTTCTTCTTAACGACCGGCGATGGACGCAAAGAAATCGAGGTTCCTCATGCAAACGCATACAGCGAACAAGGTGACCGGATAGCGGAAGCCGTTTTGTACGACAAGCCTCTCCGCTACTCGACGGAGGATGCGGTTCGCAACATGAGAGTCATCGATGCCTGCCTGCAATCTGCCCACGAACGTACGAGAATCGTGCTGTAATTCACTCAAGGAGGAGATGAACATGAAATATATATCAATCAAGGGATTAAACAAACCCGTCTCTGCGCTCATGAAAGGAACGGACTATTTCTATCATGATTCGTACGAGAAAGCTGCCGCCAATATGGATGCTTACCTTGCGATCGGCGGCAATTCCGTTGATACCGCACATATATACTGCGGCGGTCAGAGCGAAGAAGTCATCGGCAGATACATGCAGGAAAGGGGGAACCGGGATCAGCTCGTCATTCTGACAAAGGGTGCCCATCATGACCAAAACGGCCCTCGCGTCAGCAAAAAAGACATCAAAAACGACATCACGACGAGCTTTGAAAGACTCCAGACGGATTTCATCGATCTGTACGCATTGCACCGTGACGATCCTGAGGTTCCGGCGGGGGAAGTCATCGAGGCTCTGAACGAATATATTGCTGACGGCAGTGTAGGCGCCATCGGGGTATCCAATTGGACCTGGGAACGCATTCGGGATGCCAATGCCTATGCCGACACAAACGGCTTGGTCGGCTTTTCCTTCAGCAGCCCGAACCTCAGCCTGGCTAAGCCGAACGAACCCTTCTGGAAAGGCTGCGTCTCAGCCGATGCGGAGACGATGGCCTGGCATGAAGCTGAGCAGTTTCCGCTGCTCTCCTGGTCTTCCCAAGCGCGAGGATTCTTCACCGGGCGATTCACTCCGGAGATTCGGGACAACGCGGATCTTGTGCGGGTATTTTACAGCGATGCGAACTGGGAGCGGTTAGAGCGTGCCAAACAGCTGGCCGCTTCGAAAAATGTGACAGCCATACAGATCGCGCTCGCTTACGTACTGAACCAGCCCTTCCCTACCTGCGCGCTGATCGGCGCGCAATCGGCCGAGGAATTGAAATCCTGCGACGAGGGTTCGAACATCCGGCTGACTAAGGAAGAATTAGACTGGTTAGACCTGACGATTGATCAACGATCTTGATTCCTAACAATAAAGACGCCTTGAGCCAGGATAACGTCATCCGGCTCAAGGCGTTTTATTTTCAATTTAACGTCATCAACTCAGGCATGGAGGCCCAATCTGAAATCAGGTAGATGAATCCGTGGTTCCCGGGCCCCCCTACTCCTGCAAACTCCGCAGATATTGTTCATATTCTGCCGTAAATTCGAGCGCCTCGCTAAAGTCATCCGACTTCAGTGAAAGGACCGCAACGACGTCTTCCTTGCCTGTCTCATGCAAGGCTAGAATACGCGGCTGCCTTGGGACCCGAAACTGGGTATGGTCGTGATATACGATCGTGACGATGGTACCTAGCGGCTCTTCCTCCGGCGACAAAACGGTGCTCCACATCCAGCGCTGCTGGTCGGTTCCTTCCTCGCTTCCCCATTCCCTTGAAATGTCGAAGTCGCCCGGGAATTTCGGTGCAGGACGTATTCCTATTTCCTTGAGCTGCCTGTGTACCGGCAAGAATAACAGGTTTAAATACGTCCCGTACGCCATATCCCCACCCTCGTTGTATGCCCTTCGCAGTTTTTCCCGGTTATCGGTAAGCACCTTTTCCCAGTTCTGTTCAATATGTTCGGAAATATAGCTTCCGATGGCTTCGATCGGGTTGTCCTGCCGTGCTTCCAAAAATGCTTGCAGCGATTTCAATGGATTCATATTAACCCCTTTCCATTTCATGGATTTTGGATGTACCTCTCCAGCTTACAACATTCATGCAAATTGTAAGATTTGCTGGATATCCGGCCCATATTAGGGGTGAACCTTATCATATGCTTTAAACCCTTTAAACCCTGAATCCCTGCAGCATGCCGGCAATCACATGCATGGTTTCCTCGATGCCCTTATCCGTTTCCGGCATTTGTGCCACCAACAACGAGCATTCGTTTAAGGCTCCGGACAGGGCATGCGTCAAGGCATCAACCGGAGCGGCCTTCATCATTCCCTGATGCTGCATCAAGGCCAACTGTTCCCTCAGGTGGCTCATCGAATTCTGCTCGTCCATCTCGCGCCATGACTCCCAGCCTGCGACACTCGGGCCGTCAACAAGCATAATGCGCTTATTCTGCGGTTCGACCACGGTCGCAATAAAGGCCCGACATCCAAACAGCAGCTGATCCCAAGGATCCACGTAACGGTCGGCTTCCGCCTCCACGCGCTGCCCAATTTCCGTCTGCACTAATTCGAGTACGGCGAGAAACAGCCCTTGTTTATTCTTAAAATGATGATACAGCGCGCCGCGGGTAACATGAGCTTCGTCGGCAATTTCTTCTAAAGCCGCATGGGCATAGCCTTTTTCCGCAAATTGTGCCCTGGCCACCTTTAGCAGCAGCTGTATGGTTTCGTTCGCTTCGCTTTTGGTTCTTCTCATGATTGCGTTATTCTCTCCTATGCATCATTCGGATGCTGTTCTCAAGGACGACGGAAGCCCCAGCACTTCCTGGTCTTACACCCTTCGCCATGGAGCTTAGCGAATGCTGACGGATCCATGGACCGTATAATCAGATGATTCCGGATGTAAAAGTCAGCGGCTTGCGGCTTTTAATAAATGCCCCCGAGGAAGCTCCGGTACATGCGGCTTACCTCGATCTGACAGAAAATCCGCAAGCTCTCTTACCGAAGTAATCCTTCTGCGCGAAAGGATGTACTCATTCGCCGGTGCCGTCATCCTTCGTGGACCACACCTCTTCATTATACTGCTCCATAAAGGCTTGGGAAGGTGGAATGATCTTAATCATATCGATCAGCACCCCATTCGGGTCACTGATAATAAAATGCCGCTGGCCGAATTCCTCATCACGAATGTCCAGATGAAGCGGCAGCTTTTCATGGATGACCAGCCTTTCGTACTCGGCATCCACATCCTCCACCTCAAAATTGAGTATCAGCCCCTGTACACGCTGCTGATAAGCAGAGGGAACCGTCGGGTGATCTTTGGACAGGATCGCCAGCTCGTAAGCGATGGGTCCCTCGATTCCCTTCTTCAAGCTTACATACCAATCCGCTTCAAAAACAACCTCAAAACCAAACAACCGTGTGTAAAAGTCTGCGCTTTCGGCAATCTGTTCTGTCATGATGACGGGATAAAATCCTTGAAGTTTCATATGGAAAACATCTCCTTGTAAATGGAATGATCCCAATTTAACATACATACAGCATGTATGTAAATATTATTTTTTAAAATTTTTCATAAAAAAAAGAACCTGCGGACCGCAGGTTCTTCGTTGGCTACCACAACAAGCTGACTGCCAATAGATTGAACAATGCTAAAGGCAATACGACATTAGGATTGGGGCCGTATGGCACAAATGGAGGGTATCCCGGGTAGAAACCTCTGTTGCCTTGTTCTACAAGAATGTACACATTCTTTGCATCGACATTTATGACGATACCTTCAACGGCTTCATCATCCATCGTATGCACCCTTACCTTGCGATTCACCACGTTTTTCATGGCCGAATGGGCGCTTTCTCTATGTTTCTTCATGGAATGTACCAACTGGTGATCGCATTGAAACAGCATTTGCGGTTGAGTTGAATATTGGTTCATGTTGCTCCTCCTTCACTCTCTTCTACCCGCATTGTATGCAATTGCCCTCTCAAGGGTGTTCGCCTATCCGCAATCCGTTTAATGCACCGCCGATACGGGTATAGTACAACCAGATGAAGGAGGTTAGACATCATGGACAAACGAAATATACAAACGGGGCCAAGCAGCTTTTATATTGAGGACAACGGCAAAAAAGTAGCCGAAATTTCCTACTCCCCACAAGGAAACGGAGTGATCAGCATCGATCATACCTATATTTCTCCAGGGCTACGGGGTCAAGGCATTGCCGATGAGCTCGTACGAAAAGTGATCGGATACGCCAGGGAAGAAAACTTGAAAATCATCCCCGCTTGCTCCTATGCCGGGCATTATTTTGATAAAAACCTCGACGATCGCGCACTTCTGCACAAGTAAATATGCTGTTAAACAACCTTGGCAAACATGCAATCAAAAATGAAGCATTTGTTAGCTTGAACTTGGCCAGCCATAAGAATGCTCCCCTTATCGGTTGGCTTTCGCGTGCCCGGATTTCCAGTCAATATTTAACTTTGGTATTTTCTATTGCGATAGAGCGATCCTATCCTCTATGATCAAATGGTATAGCTTAGCTTAGGGAGGCAATTATTAACATGATGCAAACAGCGGAGAATTGGGTCTGGGAACAGATGTTTGACAAATTGCCTTTTGGGGCGATCCTGATTTCTGCGGTTGACGAGCCTGTTGCGATGGTGAACGACCGATTCTGCGAAATAACGGAATCCAAGCGTTCTGACCTGCTTCAGCTCAAACCTTCCGAAATCCAAGTTCTATCCAACCTATCTTTTCAACAAATATTGCAATCATTGATATATGACCCAACGTCCACTCTCTCAAGAGAATCATATTTTATTCGCCAGGACGGGCGCCAAGTGCATGTCGCCATGAGTATCTCCCTGCTGGAGCCCCCCTCACGAGACAGGACACCGTGGATCATGTGCTGCCTGGAACCCGGGACCGTGCAGGAGGGGACGACTTTGCCGCCGATCATCAAGAATGACGAGCTGCTGGCACTGATTTCAAAAAGCGGACAAGACCTCATATCCATCAGCAGCGCCGACGGCATTATCGAATATATCTCACCTTCTGCCACTGACATACTGGGGTACACCCAAGAGGAAATGATGGGCCAACACCGCGGTAAATACTACCATCAAGTCGACTCCGAGCAAATGAAGGAACCAGGCAAACTATTTTCGGAGAATGATAGTTTCGTTCGACGCATTCGCCATAAGGAAGGACATTATTTATGGTTTGAAACGTCGTTTCAGCTCATTCGGGGTGCTCAAGGTGAAATTGACAAGGTACTGGCCATAGGACGAAACATAACCAAACGTAAAACGGATGAGGATACGCTGGCCCATGCGCAGCGGATTGCCAAGATCGGTTCCTGGCGCTGGGACTTGATCACGCATACGCTTACCTACAGCGATGAAATGAGGCGAATTTACGGGTATCAGATCAATGCCATCGAGCCGAATCATGACACGCTGATGTCCCTGGTCATTCCGGAGGATCGCGAACGGCTGGAACAGGTTGTGCGCACGGCCGTACAGGGTAGAGCAGACGAAATCATATACCGGATCCAGCTTAAAGACGGACAACTCCGAACCATCAGAGCCCAGTGGGAGGTCACCGTTACGAACGAAGGAAGACCTATGGAGATGGTCGGCATGGCACAGGATATTACCGAACAGGTGATGATCGAACAGCAGTCGCTGGAGAATGAGAATAAGTACAAGCTCATCACCGAAAATTCGCTCGATTTCATATCGCGAAGCACCATTGACTGCTTTACGTTTCTTTACTGCTCCCCTTCCTGCTACGCCCTGCTCGGGTATCGCCCCGAAGAGATGGTCGGCACCAGTACTTTTGACTACGTATACGCTGAGGATATTGCGCCGCTACAGGACTATTTAGAGAATTGCCTGGAAGGCAAAATGCTCACACCGATCACCTTCCGCTATATACATAAGGATGGCAGGCACATCTGGTTTGAGGTCAATTGCAAATATATCAGCACGCAGGGTGGTCAGAAGAATGAAATTATTTCGATTGCCCGCGACATTTCCGAACGAAAATTAATGGAATTTAAGCTGAAGGAAAGCGAGCAGCGCTACCGTTCCCTGTTCGAGTACAATCCATCGGCCGTATACTCTATGAATTTGGACGGTGATTATATAACGGCCAACCAGAATCTCCAGGAATTGACGGGATATACGCTAGACGAGCTTATCGGGATGTATTTCGGGCCGATTGTAGCAGAAAAAGACAAGGCTCGCACGCTGTTTCATTTTAATCAAGCGAAGGAAGGCATACCCCAAAGCTATGATCTGACCATCATTCATAAGGATGGACGTCCCATCGAAATCAATACCATCAACATTCCGATTTTCGTGGATGACGAAGTCGTCGGCGTTTATGGCATTACCCGGGACATCACCGAACGCATTCGGACGATGGAAGAGATCAAGAAGCTCAGCCGGGAGCTCACCCTGTTGCTGAATACGGTATCGGAGGGCATCATCGGTCTGGACATTCACGGTCAAGTCGCTTTCATCAATCCGGCCGGGGCAGCCATGCTTGATTACGAACCTGCAACGACCATTGGAAGACCGTGCGACCAGATCATCAAGGAAATTCGCCATGACGGTACTTTCTATCGCGGGGAAGATTCTCCTCTCGTTCAAGCAGTCAAACAAGGCATACCGCTGTCCAGAGCCGAAATCGTACTCTGGCGAGGAGACGGTACCAGCTTTTTAGCCGATTATCAGGTTAATCCGATTTGGGATCAAGGAGAGCGCAAAGGCGCCGTCATGGTATTCCGCGATATTACGGACGAGAAAGAGATCATCCGCGCCAAGGAGAACGCCGAACGGGCTGATCAAGCAAAGACGGAGTTTCTCACCATGATGAGCCACGAGCTCCGGACGCCGATGAACGGCATTATCGGGATGATCGAGCTGTTAAGCACGACAGAGCTAGACGAAGACCAACAGAATTACATCCATATTCTCATGGAGAGCAGCGGCTCGCTGCTGCACATCCTGAACGAGATCCTCGATTTCAGTAAAATCGAGACCGGCAATATGACCCTTAATCATGAACCGATTGATTTGCGCTCCTTGCTCGAAGTCGTCGTTGATTTATTCTCGGCGAAAGCCAAGGAAAAAGGGTTGTCCTTATCGTTCAACATCAACAGCGCCAATGTCCCCGACGTGATTATCGGCGATGCCCTGCGGCTGCGGCAGGTGCTTGTGAATCTCATCAGCAATGCCATCAAGTTCACGCATGAAGGCAGCATAACGTTGAACGTGGAAGGACTTCGCAGGACGGGCACCCAAGAGTTCACGCTTGCTTTTCAAGTAAAGGATACGGGAATCGGCATAGCGCCTGAGCTCCAGCATCAGCTGTTCACTTCCTTCTCGCAGCTGCATCCATCCTTGAACCGAAAATACGGCGGTACCGGATTAGGGCTTGCGATCAGTAAAAAGCTGGTTGAGCTGATGGGCGGCGTGATTGGCGTCGAGAGCCGTGAAAATGTCGGTTCTTCCTTTTATTTTACGATTCCGACCCATACGCTGCAGGATGTTCACACAAACCCGTAACATTCGGTCACTTTTCGTTCTCAATCTATCTGCGTCAAAAAAAGGTGATCCACGGCTTCTTATGCTGTGGACCACCTTTTTTCTCGTTTTACGTACCGAGTGATCGGTTTCGTTCTATTGGTACAGGGATTCCAGTTCGTCTACCAGTTTGCCTACATAAGCCACCGCTTTGGAGATCGGCTCCGACGTGGACATATCGACGCCCGCCATGGCCATCAATTCCAGCGGGCTCTTGCTGCCGCCGGCCTTGAGCACTTGAAGCCATCGCTCCACGGCCGGTTGGCCCTCCTCGCGGATCAGCTGCGCCGCAGCTGTTGAAGCGGTCAAGCCTGCCGCATAGGTGTAAGGGTATAGTCCCATATAGTAATGGGGTTGCCGCATCCAAGTAAGCTTCGCGCCTTCGTCCAGTTCCACGGCGTCTCCCCAGAAATCGGAAAGCACTGCGCCCTTAAGCTCGGACAGCTTGTCTGCCGTAATCGGTTCATCGGCCATCGCATGGCGGTATACCCTTCTCTGCATTTCCGCTTCCAGAAGGTGCGTCACGTAATTGTGGTAATAGGTGCTCAGCAGTTGGAGAATGATCCAGCGCCGCATCCGCTTATCCTCGGATTGACTTAGCAAGTGATCCGCCAAGAGAAGCTCGTTCATCGTTGACGGCGCTTCGATAAAATACATGGACGGACGGGCATTGGTGATGCGTTGATAGCGAGCAGCGAGCATCAAATGGCCCGCATGCCCTACCTCGTGTGCTAACGTGAAGGCATTGCGCATATTGTCCGCCCATGCCATCAGGATATAGGAATGCACTCCGTAAACCGATGAACAGAACGCTCCGGTAGATTTGCCGATATTATCGGCATAGTCCACCCAGCGCTTGGAGAACGCGGATTCAACGATCTCGCCGTATTCGGGACCAAGAATCGACAAGGCGCTGGAAATGGTGGCACAAGCTTCTTCATAGGTTACGCTTGGATTGAAATCCGGATCCATCGGCGCTTTCAAATCGCAGAACAGCATCTGATCCAAACCAAGCTCGCGTTTCTTCAGCTTCATCAGCCTGCGCATATGCGGAGCAAGCTCCTTCAGAATCGTATCGTGGATATGAGTGTACATATCCATTGTCACTTGCTGAGGCTTGAGCAGCATGTCCGTAACGGAGTCAAACCCGCGAAGCCGGGACAGCACCACCTGCTTCTTCACTTCCGTGGCATACGCCTCGGCAAAAGTGTGACGCGCCCCCTGCAGCGACTTCGTAAAAGACGCATAGGCTTCGCGCCGAAGCTCCGTATCCTCGGACATTTCGTAGGAATTCTCATACAGACGGAACGAGACCGGCTTGGTTTCATCATTCACTTGAATGTCATCAAAGGTCATATCCGACAGCTTGCTGCGCAAATAGATGCGGTAAGGGGAACCGAGCACCTCGCCCAGCGATGCAAGCACGCTCTCCGTCTCAGGACTCAAGCGGTGAGGCTTGGACTCCAGCAGCAGCGTCAAGCTTCGGGCATAAGGCGCCAGCCCTTCTTCCTTCGTTATGTAATGCTCGATGGTTCCGTCCTGGAGATCCAGCAGCTCCGATTCAATAAATGTTAAGGAGGACTGGATGCGGGACAACACATCGCCCGTTTTGGCCGAATTCGCCAGGTTGGACGGGTTGGTTCCGTCTTCCGACTGACGCAGTCTGGCATATGCCCCGACTCGGCCGATGCTCTCCATCAACGCTTCCTGTTCATTCAAGCATTCGAGAAGTACAGATGCACCATCGCCTAGCCTGCCCTTAAACCGCGTCAATTGAGCAGCTTGCGATTCAAGCGCTTTGAGACCCGCTTCAAATTCTTCTTGCGAGACAAACAAATCATCCAGATTCCAGGTAGCCTCGATTGGAACCTCACTTCGTGTCAGCAATTTCCCCATGGATACAGCTCCTCTCCTGTCTTAAGCGATCACTGGCTGCTGCACGGCTTAAGGATTAGCAGCAGCTTCACCCTTCCATCTTATCACAGTTTTATACGGGAAACGCCTCCTCATTTAAGCCTTGACTTCCGACCTTGTTTATGGATATAGTTAATCCATACTCTTATCTAAAGGAGAGATTTTGATGTCGGTGGTCGTTCTTAACTAACCCAATTTCATATGGATCGAAATGTAAAATTCCGGGCATTTCCTGATTAGGGATATGTTTATTTTTTGATGGATTCTCATTTCGTCCGTTGAATTAGTTAAGAACTGCGGATATCAATTGAAGCCCCTTTAGGGTTTATTTCGATATGATATGGTCATCCGTGCTGAGTTCAGCACGGATTTTTTGGGTCTCCCCTCTCTACTCAGCGGGGTTATTTGGAGCTGTCCCACGCCATATCCATCGGAATAACGGTCTTTGGGCGGAAAGCGAACCTGAGTAGTTCGCTTTCCGCCTTTTTTGCGTTGTATTACCTTCAACCATTTTAGTCTAAAGGAGAATGTAACCCATGAAGCCATTGGCATTAAACAAATTGGAGTATGAGAAAATACGCACCGAACTCGAACGCTTTGCCGTATCCTATCTGGGCATTTCGCACATTCAGAAGATGACCCCCCTCACCCAGATGAAGGCCATCCGTAATAAGCTCAATGAAACGGAGGAAGCCAAAACCCTGCTGCAAAGCGGGGCTAGCGTGCCTATTTCCTCACTGGAGGGCGTTGAGTTGATCCTGGATTTGCTCGGCACCGGATATGTCCTGTCCGAGCGCGATTTCGGCCATTTGGTCCAGTATCTCAGAAGCTGCCGTCAGCTCATTCAATATATGGCCGCCAAGAGCAGCATTGCTCCGACGATCAGTTCCTACGCCTCTTCCATGCATGAGCTGCGCCCGCTCCTGTCCGAAATCGAACGCAGCATTCATGCCGGCCGCGTTGTGGATGGCGCCAGCAAAGACCTGGCGAAAATCCGCAAAAAAATCATCGTAACCGAGGAACGGATCAAGCGTAAGCTCGACAGCCTGATGAGCCGTTACAAAGGGATCATGCAAGAGCACGTCGTCAGCAAACGCGGAGGACGTTACGTGCTGCCCATTAAGAAGGAGCACCGAAAAGCCGTGAGCGGCTCGATTCTGGATGAATCGGCCAGCGGGCAGACGGTATTTATCGAACCTGCCGATATGCAGGGGCTTCAGATGGAACTGAACCACCTGCAAGCCGATGAGGTCCGGGAAGAAACCAAAGTGCTGAGCGATTTGACGGCACTCGTCGAGCAGTATCAATACGAACTGAGAACCAACGCCGATACCGTCGGAATCTACGACTACATCATAGCCAGGGGCAAATACGCGATTTCCATTGGAGGGCGCAATGTGGATCTGAACCAGGAGGGATTCATCCATCTCAAATCCGCGGTTCACCCTTTAATCGGCTCCTCCATGGTACCGCTGGACTTCACCATCGGGAAACGATATAAAACCTTAATCATAACGGGTCCAAATACCGGCGGCAAAACTTCAGCGCTGAAGACGGTTGGGCTGATCACCATTATGGTTCAGTCCGGTTTGCTGGTTCCCGTAGCGGAAGGCAGCCATTGTGCCGTCTTTGACGAGGTGTCCGTCGATATCGGGGACGGGCAGAGTTTGGAGCATGCCCTGAGCACATTCTCGGCCCATATCCGCAACATCCGCGACATTTTGCAGACGGCCGGCAGGTCCACGCTGGTGTTGCTCGATGAAATGGCTTCCGGAACGGACCCGGGTGAAGGCGTCGGGTTGTCCATCGCCATTTTGGAAGAGCTGTTTCAACGTCAAGCAACGGTCGTGGTCACTACCCATTTCACCGAAATCAAAAATTTTGCCGATCGCACGGCAGGCTTTGAGAATGCCCGCATGGAATTTGATGCCGACACCCTCGAGCCGCTCTACCACCTGCGGATTGGTGAAGCCGGTCACAGTTATGCTTTTGTCATCGCTGCTAAGCTGGGGATTCCGGAAGCGATCATTGCCAGATCACGGGAAATCACGGAGGCGGGGACGACAAGAGGTATTGCGGCCTACAGTCACGAGGATAGCTCGGGCACCGAAGATCGGGCCGGAGAACCAACCCCGGGTGAATACGATTCCTTCCCTATCGAGGGTCCGGATCAACCCGTAGACGACAAGAATAAAGAAGACGAAGCCCCCGCCTCTTCCCTTTATCAGCTTGGAGATCGGGTCTATGTGCCATATTTGAAACGAAGCGGCACCGTTTATGAAACCATGGACGCTAGAGGTCATATCGGTGTCATGATTCAACAGGAGCGATTGAAAATCAACCATAAACGGTTGAAGCCCTATATTGCGGCTAAGGATCTCTACCCGGAGGATTATGATCTGGATATCGTCTTTGAAAGCAAAGAGAACCGGAAGAAGCGCAATTTGATGAAGCGCAAGCATGTTGAAGGATTGCAAATTGAAACGAAGCCGGAGTAACGATTCCTGAATAGATAATTTGGAACGATTGTACGGATAACGAAATGAAGAAACATGAACCATATGTTGAAGGAGAGATAACGATGAACATACGTACCGAAACCAAGAATGATTATGAGCAGGTCAACGAACTGCTCATCCAGGCTTTTTCCGGTCAGGAAGAAGCGATCCTGGTACAACGATTGCGGGAAGACGGAGCTTTCGAAAGGGAATTGTCCATGGTTGCCGAAGAGAACGGGATCATCAAGGGGCATATTATGTTTAGCCGGGGGAGCCTTCTTGACGGCGGTCATACCCATCGGGTAGCTGCGCTAGGACCGCTGGCTGTGCTTCCGAAGTATCAACGCCAGGGGATCGGCGGGCAACTGATTGAAGAGGGGAAACGGCGGTGTCTCTCGCATGGCTATCCGCTTGTGTTTCTGTTCGGGCATCCGTCGTATTATCCACGCTACGGTTTTGTCCAGGCCAGAAACCATGGAATCGATATATCCCAATTCGCCGTTTCCGATGAGGTGTTCATGGTCGCCGAGCTTCAGCAAGGCGCACTTCATAACCTTCATGGCGAATTCCGTTTTCATTCCGCATTCGAAAATTTGGGGTAAACCGAAATTCATAGACCCTTATCATCCGAGTGGTTGGGTTAAGGCGGGGAATACTTGGTGGCATTCAGCTTTCAATATGTTGTACAATAAAGTCTAAATGACTATTTGAAGGATGGTTTTCAACATGTATGTAGCTCAAGGTTGGCAAGATTACGAGGTCATCGACACCGGTGGCGGTGAGAAGCTGGAGCGCTGGGGCGATGTCATTCTAAGGCGTCCGGATCCGCAGATCATTTGGCCGATTGAACGTGAAGACGGACAATGGCGAAATGTACACGGGCACTATCACCGCAGTTCGTCCGGCGGCGGGCAATGGGACATGAAAAAGCAGCTGCCGGATCGATGGACCATCTCGTACGACCAATTGAAATTTCATATCCGACCGACCAATTTTAAACATACCGGCTTGTTCCCGGAGCAGGCTGCGAACTGGCGCTGGATGATGGACAAAATCGCTTCCGCCGGTCGTCCGATCAGCGTACTGAACCTGTTCGCCTATACGGGTGGAGCTACCGTCGCTGCGGCCTCTGCCGGTGCTCAGGTCGTCCACGTGGATGCTGCGAAGGGGATGGTTCAATGGGCCAAGGAAAACGCGGCATTGTCCGGCCTGGCTGACCGCCCTATCCGTTATATTACGGATGACGTGTTTAAATTCGTTCAGCGGGAACAGCGTCGGGGAAACAAATACGATGCGATTATTATGGATCCTCCCTCTTATGGGCGCGGGCCAAGCGGAGAAACGTGGAAGCTGGAACAAAGCCTGTATCCATTTCTCGAAAGCTGCATGAGCATCGTATCGGATAACCCGCTGTTCATGCTGATTAACTCCTACACGACCGGCATCTCCCCGACCGTTCTGAACAACATGCTCACCATGACCATGAAGCCGAAGTACGGCGGACTGATCAGCGCAGGCGAAATCGGATTGCCGATCACCCGCTCCGGCATGAACCTGCCATGCGGCATCCTGGGCCGATGGGAGTCCTGATTCGATGAGCAGACGGGGACCAGCATCGTATCCGGCCGTGCCGATTCTATTCGAAGATAATCATGTGTTGGGCGTAACCAAGCCGGTCAACATCCCCTCGCAGGAGGATGCTACCGGCGATCCCGACATGCTGACCATTCTGAAACAGGACATCAAGGAGCGTTATAACAAGCCGGGGAACGTTTTTTTGGGATTGGTGCACCGCCTTGACCGTCCCGTGGGCGGAGCGATGGTATTCGCCAAGACGTCCAAAGCCGCATCCCGATTATCGGAGGCCGTCCGGAGCCGCAGCTTCCGTAAGCAGTACGTAGCGGTCGTTCACGGTGTTCCAGCGAAAACTTCAGGCCGGCTCGTGAACATGCTGTACAAGGATGCTAAAACCAACACCGTCCACGTTACCTCCAAAGGGACGGACGGAGCCAAGGAAGCCATTCTGGATTATACGGTGCTCCAAGCAGCGGAAGGCGTAAGTCTTGTCCGGATCGAACTGCACACGGGTAGACCACACCAAATACGCGTACAGCTCAGCCATGCGGGTCATCCGCTGTTCGGCGATCAGAAGTATGGAAGCAAGGTGAACAAGGCCGGCCAACAGATTGCCTTATGGTCCGTATTGGTCGGATTCCCTCACCCTGTTACCAAAGAGGACATCTCCATTCGTTCCATGCCGCCTTCCGTTTATCCCTGGAGTATCTTCAATATGGACCAGCTGGGATCGACATGACGAACCTATCAATGAATTTTTAAAAAACGAAATCCATCATTGGATTTCGTTTTTTTGTATGTCTACGCCTAATGCTATGACTATGTAACTAATTACAAATATTGTAATATTTTATCCCTCTATCATAATATATTATCCCTTTACTTTTAACAAAGAATGGCAAAGAATAGTAACCAGAATAGATTAACATTTTTTAGTTGATTTGTACAATCATGGTATGAACCTCATCTTGGGGTTTATATAGATCACGGTTGCCGAGGAGGAGGATGATCAAGGATTATTCATGAATGGAGTCGATAGCCGGTTCGTTCCTGTTTTGTGCAGAGCAAGTAAACCCGCAGCATAAGGAGGTTTGATCAGCAACAGGAGTCCGCTGAATTTCAAATTCAATATTCAAGGAGGTATTTGTTATGGATCAGGTTCAGTGTCAAACAAATCACCGCTTGCATTTGAAACCGCTGTGGATTTTTTTAGGAAGCACACTGTTGTTTTTCACCATTATGATCATTACGGCAAGCAGCGTTTCCGCTCATGGTTATATCGAATCACCGGCCAGTCGTGGTTATAAGTGCAAGCTTGGCGAGAACGTCAACTGCGGCAGAATCATCTATGAACCGCATTCCCTGGAAGGGAAAGGGAACTTTCCGATCGGCGGACCGGCGGACGGCCAAATCACCGGTGCCGGAATCTTTACCGAACTGTATGAACAGACGCCAACCCGCTGGAGCAAGGTAAACATGAACGGCGGGCCGAACACGTTTAAGTGGGTGCTGACCGCAGCCCATGCTACATCCGATTGGAAATATTATATTACGAAAAAAGGCTGGGATTCCAGCAAACCCCTCGCACGCGCAGATCTCGAATTGTTCTGCTCCTTCAATGACGGCGGCAAACAACCGCCGAACACCGTAACCCATACTTGTAACGTACCTACCGACCGCACCGGCTACTATCTCATCCTCGCCGTATGGGAAATCGCCGATACGGGCAATGCCTTCTATAACGTGATCGACGTGAACCTGAATAACGGCAGCGGCAATCAGGACACGCAGGCACCGACCGTGCCGGCGAATCTGAGAACCACAGGGGTTACAAGCAGCAGCATTTCGCTCGCCTGGAACGCCTCTACGGATAACGTAGGAGTCACAGGCTATGAAATCTATCGAGGCTCCAATCTAGTGGCAACGGTATCCGGATCCACCCTGAGCCACACCGTTACCGGCCTGCAAGCAGGCACCTCCTATACCTTTACGGTAAAAGCCCGTGACGGAGCAGGCAACGTATCACAGGCGAGCAGCCCGCTAACCGCCAGCACATCAAATCCCGTTCCGGACACCCAAGCTCCGACGGCTCCTGCCAATTTACGATCTGCGGGATCGACGTCCACAAGCGTATCATTAGCCTGGAACGCTTCCACGGATAACGTCGGAGTAAGCGGCTATGAGGTATATCGGGGCACCACGCTGGTTACGACGGTGTCCGGCAGCACGCTATCCTATACAGTTGGCGGATTATCGCCAAACACGACCTATAGCTTTACCGTAAAAGCACGCGATGCGGCAGGCAACGTATCCCCAGCCAGCAATGAGCTGCAAGTCACCACGGCGGACGGCTCTGTACCGGAAACTCCGGCCTGGGCTCCGAATACTTCATACCAGCAGGGAGCTTTGGTCACGTATGGAGGCAAAACCTATGAGTGCCGCCAAGCCCATACGTCCCTGCCTGGATGGGAACCCGCTAACGTGCCGGCTTTATGGCTGCTTAAGTCTTAACTTCATCAAATTATGCCAAGGTTCGTTAGTGACCACGTGACTAGAAAGCAATATTAGCAAAACAATGAAACCGCCCCCAAAGTCGGAGCTGCCGCAGGCAGCCAGACACGGGGGCTTCTGTGCATTCCATGTAGGGTGCTGGGTCAATAATGCCTACGCCTCGACCAGAACCTCCTGAGGAGCCGTGCTGATCTTTCCCAATAGATAGACAAGCAGCTGTTGATTATGCGAGGATATGCGGTTCAGAATCCGGGAAAGGTACTCCTCCCTAACCTGTAATCCTCGCGTATATTCCTCGCGTCCTTTATAGGATATCGTCACCCAGACGATCCGTCTGTCATTTGCGTCCCGTTCCCGTTGGATCAATTCGTTCTTCTCCATCCGGTCCAATAGCATCGTTACGGCAGCCGGACTTGTAGCCAGGTAAGGAATGAAATCGGAAGGTTTCATCCGCTTCTGCTCAGCGAGCACTTCCAGCACCATGAGTTGCGACTCCGTCAATGTCGGGGCCAATCCGGCTTCCATATGGAGTTTATAATCCTTGGCCAGCTTGGACCACACCTTGGCGAATTCGGCAGTATGCATGTTTATCCCGTCCCTTCCGTTATGTCTGTCATGATCAAACATCGAAATACTATCTGAGTTTGCGGAACTGTACTCTGATGAATGAACTTCCGTTTGAGCCAGCGTCATGATTTTCATAATAGTTTATAGGATTAACTTTTCGCTGGATGCCAGCCAATATCCTTCTTTTTTCGTTAAAAAATATAATTTCCAATCAAGCGACAAAACCCGTCATGCCTTGTGTGACGGCGTTTCTCAACATTCACCTTACTTCGACAGCGCCAGACATATGTCAAATAGTATAAATTTAAACATGCGTCATCCAACGCTAAATACAACAAAAGCACCCCGACAACCGTTCATCGAAGGTGCTTTCGTCCATTCATCTCTATTCAATCCATATCCGAATTAAAGGAAAGGCTCGCTCTTGCCTAACCTTCTTTGCCTAACTCTGCATGCGGGAGACTGACCAAATCGACAATCTGCCCGTTCTTGCCGACATCGGCCAGTAGTTTACCAATCGATTTACGCTCCATAATCGGAACTTTCTCCGTGTGAATCGGGAAAGCTTGCCCGTCTTCGCTATAAGCGTTAATCTGCAGCGGCTCGCGACAATAGAACGCGCCGACAATGGCGCTGCCGTTAGGCTTCACCCGCTTGCCTTCCTTGAACTCAAACGTGGCCATGCCTTTTCCGCCGCGGCTTTGGGCCGGATAATCCAACAGCAAGCTTCGTTTGCCGTATCCAAGATCCGTGATGGTCAAAATTTCGCCTTCATCGTTCTCCACCCATAATGCCGCAACGACCTCGTCCCCGTCTCGAAGCTGGATTCCCCGAACCCCACCGGAAACGCGTCCCATGGCATTGACTTCCTGTTCATTGAAGCGGATGCTCATCCCTTCTTTCGAGATCAGCACGATATCCTTATTGCTGTCACTCATAACGACCTGGATGATGCTGTCTTCCGCAGCTACCTTCGCAGCCGCAACCGCGCCAGACCGTTTGGTTACGTACTCCTTGAGATCTGTCCGCTTCACTTGCCCTTTGCGGCTCACGAAGACAAGCGATTTGCCCGCTTCGTCAAAGTTCGAAACCGGGATGACCGATACGATATGGTCCTCTTTCGGTACCTGGATCACGTTAACAATGGCCGTACCGGCATCTTTCCACTTGTACTCCGGAACCTGATGCACCGGCAATAAGAAATATTGCCCGCGGCTCGTGAAGATCAGCAGATTCTCCAGGGTATTGACTTCAAACAAGCGCGTGATGTAATCCCCTTCCTTGACGCCTGAGCTTTCCAGCTCACCTCCGCTGCGGGTGAAGGATAACATGCTGGTACGCTTGATATAGCCTTCATTCGACAAGGTTACGAGCACATCCTCGGCGTTAACAAGCACTTCAAGGTTCACCTTGATCTCTTCCACTTCTTCCTGGATAACCGAACGCCGGTCGATGCCGTACTTCTCCCGAATTTCGATCAGCTCTTTGCGAATGACGCCAATCAGCTTCTTATCGCTGTCGAGAATCGCACGCAAGCCCTCGATTTTCTTTGTCAGCTCGTCCAGCTCTTTTTGCAGGGAATGAATTTCAAGGTTGGTAAGACGGTATAATTGCAGCGTCAGAATCGAGTCAGCTTGTCTCTCCGTGAAACCGAACATCCATTGCAGATTGTTCTGGGCATCCTGGCGATTCTTGGAAGCCTTAATAGCCGCAATCACTTCGTCCAGTATGTTGAGCGCCTTGACGAGGCCTTCCAATACATGAGCCCGATCCTCGGCTTTCTCCAGCTCGAACTGCGTCCGGTGGGTGACGACTTCACGCTGATGGTCGATATAGGCCGACAGCATCGCTTTAAGCCCCAGCTGCTGAGGGGTTTTATTCACGATGGCAACCATATTGAAATTGTACGTAATCTGCAGGTCTGTTTTCTTGAACAAATAAGCCAGAATCCCGTTCGCGTCGGCATCCTTCTTCAGCTCCACGACGATGCGAAGCCCTTCCCGTCCGCTCTCGTCCCGAACCTCGGCGATGCCTTCGACTTTTTTCTCAAGACGAATGTTTTCCATTGCCGTAACCAGTCTCGACTTAACAACCTGATAAGGAATTTCCGTGATGACGATCTGCTGTTTACCACCACGAAGCGATTCAATGTCCGTCTTGGATCGCAGATAGACCCGGCCTTTGCCTGTCCGATAGGCATCCAAAATGCCTTCGCCGCCCATGATGATACCGCCGGTCGGGAAGTCCGGGCCTTTTATGAACGTCATGATCTCGTCCAGCTCGATCTCCGGCTTCTGCATGACGGCGATGCACGCATCGATTACTTCCCGCAGATTGTGAGGCGGGATTTCGGTGGCGAAGCCCGCGGAAATCCCGCTAGCTCCGTTCACAAGCAGATTCGGGTACCGCGAAGGCAGCACAACCGGCTCCTTCGCCGTGTTATCAAAATTGTCCTTGAACAGCACGGTTCGCTTCTCGATATCGCGCAGCAGCTCCATGGCAATCGGCGACAGCCTGGCCTCGGTATAACGCATCGCTGCTGCCGGATCATCGTCCTGGGAACCCCAGTTTCCGTGACCGTCCACAAGCACATGTCCCATTTTCCATGGCTGGGCCATCCGAACCATGCCTTCATAAATCGATGAGTCCCCGTGCGGATGGTAGTTACCCATGACATCCCCGACGGTTTTCGCCGATTTGCGGTATGGTTTATCCGGTGTGTTACCCGAATCGTACATGGCGTACAGAATCCGACGCTGAACGGGCTTCAGGCCGTCACGAACGTCCGGGATCGCCCGGTCCTGAATTATATACTTGGAATACCGGCCAAATCGGTCACCTACAACCTCTTCCAGAAATGCCGGCAAAAATTGCTCCGATAAACTCATTCATTCACCTTCTATTCCTCAAACTCCGCGAAGTTGACATTTTCAACGATCCACCGCTTGCGGGGATCTACCTTATCTCCCATCAGCGTAGACACGCGCCGCTCCGCTTTGGCGGCATCTTCGATTTGAACCTGCAGCAAGGTGCGTGTTTCCGGGTTCATCGTCGTTTCCCATAACTGCTCCGGGTTCATCTCGCCCAGTCCCTTATAGCGCTGCAGCTCAAAATTTTTGAATTCCTTCAAATAATTAGCCAGCTGCTCATCCGTCCAGGCATACCGCACGGTTTCCAGCTTGCCGGATTTGCTGGCGATTTTATACAGTGGAGGCTGCGCAAGATACACGCGGCCTTCATCGATCAGAGGTTTCATGTACCTGTAGAAGAACGTAAGCAGCAGCACCTGAATGTGGGCTCCATCCGTATCCGCATCGGTCATGATGATGATTTTCGAATAATTGCTGTCCCCGGCTGTAAATTCCGTACCGATCCCCGCGCCGATCGCGGATACGATCGCACGGTATTCATCATTCTTCAGGATGTCGGCCAGCTTGGATTTTTCCGGGTTCATCGGCTTCCCTTTAAGCGGCAGGATCGCCTGGATCTTAGAATCCCGCCCCTGCTTTGCCGAGCCGCCAGCGGAGTCCCCTTCGACAATGAACAATTCGGTTCGCGAAAAATCCTTGGACTGAGCCGGTGTCAGCTTGCCGCCGAGATTGGAACTCTCGCTGCGCTTCTTGCCGCTGCGCATCTCATCCCTTGCCTTCCGGGCCGCTTCGCGCGCTTTGGAGGCTTGAATGGCCTTCTTCAGCAGCGTTTGGGCGACCTGCGGATTTTCCTCTAGGAAAATTTGCATCTTCTCGGTAACGATGCTGTCCACCGCGCTCCGCGCAGAGGCGCTTCCCAGCTGGTCCTTCGTCTGACCCACGAATTCGACCTCAGCCATCTTGACGCTGATTACGGTCATCATGCCTTCCCGAAGGTCATTCCCCTCCAGATTCTTGTCCTTTTCCTTGAGAAGATTGTTCTTCCGTGCATAATCGTTCATGACGCGCGTATACGCCGTCTTGAAGCCCGTCTCATGCGTACCGCCCCCGCGCGTCGGGATGGAGTTAACAAACGAGGCCAGCGTTTCGGTATATCCTGCATTATATTGAAGGGCGATTTCGACTTCGATGTCATCCTTCTCGGCATAAAAATGGATCACATCGTGCAGCACGTCCTTGCCTTCATTCAAAAATTGGACGAACTGGCTTGCGCCGCCTTCATAAAAAAATTCTTCCCCATTCCCGCTCCGCTCGTCTTTCAAGACTATTCGGAGTCCTGAATTCAGGAAGGCAATCTCCTGTAAGCGCTCTGCAAGCGTGTCGTAGTTCAAATGCGTTCCCGAGGTAAACACGCGCGCGTCCGGTTTAAACGTGATTTTCGTCCCTGTTTTGTTCGTATTGCCCAGAACCTCAAGACCGGTTACCGGTTCTCCGACATGCTCTTTTCCTTTTTTGTCCTGCCAATACTCGAAGCGTTGGCGGTGAATTTTACCTTCGCGGTAAATCTCCACTTCCAGCCACTCGGACAACGCATTGGTTACGGATGCGCCAACGCCGTGAAGGCCGCCGGACTTCTTGTATCCGGAACCGCCGAATTTGCCGCCGGCATGCAAAATGGTGAATACCACCTGCGGCGTGGGAATGCCGGTCTTGTGCATCCCGGTCGGAATACCGCGTCCGTTATCGTATACCGTCGCGGATCCGTCTTTATGCAAAGTAATTTCAATTCTCGAGCAGTACTTGGCCAAATGCTCGTCTACGGCGTTGTCCACAATTTCCCATACCAGATGATGCAGACCCGACGAGCTTGTGCTCCCTATGTACATGCCTGGCCGTTTGCGTACCGCAACAAGGCCTTCGAGCACTTGAATGTCGTCAGCATCGTATCCTGAACGGTTAGTACCGCCGTTCTTTGATGACTCTGCAAACATATCGATCTGTTCGACCATTCATGCTCCTCCTTCAATTTCACGTATCTCGTGTTTTCTATTTCTACATTTCAATATTTTAGAAGAACGCGGTTCTCTAAAAAATGCAAACAAATGTTTCATGCTTTGTCCATTTTAATTCAAGATATCCCTTCTCGTAAAGACACTGAATGCAACAATAACCGCACAAATCGCCCAAATGGCTAATACGGCAAGGGAAAAATTCAAGGTCATGCCCTCGATCGGCGGCAAATTGCCCGCCAAATAACTGGTCAAATTCAGGTTTACCATGAACAAATATTTGGCGCTGCTCCATGCCGACGCCATATTCGTCAGAATATTTCCGGCGATCAATGCCGCCATCATAATGACGATGCTGGCCGCCGTGCTTCGAACCAGGACGGATACCATAAAAGCCAGCATGCCGACGCATACGCCGACAAACCAGACCAAACCGCCCTGCATCAACAAATACTTCCATTGGGGCACCGCATGAACGCCGGACATATCCACGTCTGACCCGACAATTTGGAAACCCGTGAATACCGGGATGTCAAACCCCTTGTAGCCGAAAGCGAGACCCGAGATCAGGTAAGCGATGACAAAGGTGGAAACGACAATGAGCGACGTGAACATGATCAAGGCTACCAGTTTGCTCAGCAGCACTTTCCAGCGCTTTACCGGCCTTGTCAGGAGCATCTTAATGGTGCCGGTCGTCCGCTCTCCGGAAACGATATCCGAAGCAATGGCCATGATGAGCAGCGGGATAAACAAGGATATCGCATTGTTCAGAAATTCCCGCGTGAACGTTACCCCGTTTGGTTGATTAGGATTCACATCATGCTGCAAATAATACTGCATCTGCTGAATAAAGATTTGCCGATATCGTTTCCATTCATCCGGCACCCGGTCACTGCTAAGCGAATTCTCATTATCCGTGATCCGCTGCTGAAGCTCAAGCCGCCAGTCGCTGTTGAACTTCTCCCGGCTCCGTTCTGCGGACTTCATCTGGGCGTATGTAAACATGGGCACTAGGACGAGGAGAACCAGAAGAACCACATAAAACCGCTTACGCTTGATAATTTTGATGCATTCGTTCTTGATCAGGGGCAACAGATTACTCAATGCTCTCACCCTCCGTCATCTGCAGGAACAGCTGCTCCAGCGTAGGATTGATCCGATGAACCTCCCGGACCTGCACGCCGGCGCCAACCAGCCTTTCCACAGCCCTTGATGCATGTGCAGCATGCATTCGGGTCACAACGGCATCCGGTGACATGCCTGCCAGTACATTATCGTCAAGCACATCCTCCGGGCGGTCCACGATCTCGCAATAATCCAGCTTCTGCAGAATTCGTTTACCCTGCACGGCGGGATTCAGATCCCAGATGACATGATCGCTGCTGCCGGCAATCAATTCATCGACCTCGCCTACCGCAAGCACCCTTCCGCTGCTGATGATGGCTACCCGATCGCATAACAGCTGGATTTCGCTCAGCAGATGGCTGGAAACAAATACAGCCAAGCCCTCCTCGGCCAACTGATGGATGAACTGCCGCATTTCTTTGATTCCCTTCGGGTCAAGACCGTTCGTCGGCTCGTCCAGAATAAGCAGCTTCGGCCTGCCGAGCAAGGCCTGGGCGATCCCCAAACGCTGCCGCATGCCAAGTGAATAAGTGCTGACCTTGTCATGGATTCTTCGATCAAGCCTGACCGTATCCACAACTTCCTGTATCCGCTGATCGTTAATACCGGGCTGCATTCTCGCAAAATGCTCGAGATTTTCCCAGCCGGTCAAATACGAATACATCTCCGGATTCTCCACGATGGATCCAATATAGCGCAGCGCCTGCTCCTGCTGGCGGTTCACATCGTAACCGCAGACCTCGATCCTGCCGGATGACGGCTTGATCAAATCCACAAGCATTCGGATCGTGGTTGTTTTTCCTGCCCCGTTCGGCCCCAGGAACCCGAATATTTCGCCCGCGCGCACATCGAACGACACATCATGTATAATCCATTTTCGACCGATTTTCTTTTTTACATGCTGGACGGATAGTACGATTTCCTGCGCTTGTTCATTCATCGATTTCCATCTCCCACCTGACATCCTCTTCATGTTACAGCATACCTTCTACAATTCGATCCGCGATGGCCTGATATCCTGCCCCGTTCGGATGGAAATGGTCCGTGGACAGATACTCGCCGAGCTTATGCTGAAACAAATCGAATGTAGGGACAAGCGTCATATTGGGATCCCGGTTTACGAGCTCCATGACCGCATGATTCCATGCTGAGACCACGAC
Source organism: Bacillus sp. FSL K6-6540 (assembly GCF_038007545.1). Lineage (NCBI taxonomy): Bacteria > Bacillati > Bacillota > Bacilli > Caryophanales > Bacillaceae > Bacillus > Bacillus sp. FSL K6-6540. The sequence continues at coordinate 2,652,187 of NZ_JBBOXH010000001.1, read as the reverse complement.
ATTGCCGGGTATCAGCAATTCTTCCAAATCGGAAAAGGGATGATACAAGCCGATATAAACAATTCGGGCATTCGGATTAATATCCCGAATCTTCTCAAGAATTGTCTGCAAGCGTTCGGAGGCCTGCGGCAATGCGCCCATCAGCATGGCTGGATCGAGCTCCAGCTCGCCGGCATCCGCCGCCCCCTCCATCAGCCCGCTTCCTTGAAAGATATCATTGCCCCCGATAGACAGCATAATGACGTTGGCTTCCTTCAAGGCATACTGTATTCCCTTGTCGTCCAGCTTAGGGAGAAGTCCCTCGGTGGTCATTCCGTTTATCGCCAGATTGGCCAGCAGGCTGGCCGTTCGTCCATCGCCGTTCAATTGTTCGACGCTTCGGCGGACAAAACCGCCCCCGGTACTGTCCCCCGTTCCCTTGGCAAGCGAGTCTCCGATCGCCGTCACTTTCAGATCATTTGGCAGCACCGCTTCCGACGGAGCCCGTTCCGGCTTCGGCGGCGCAGTCTCTTGGCCTGGCGCGGCGGATTCGCCGCCGGTGAGCAAGGGCTGACCTTGAGGATCATTAATATCCTTAAACGCATACACGAAACCGAATATAAGCACAATCGTTACGATAATCGACACGGAGGCCGTGATACGCCATATCCATGCAGATGACTTCATGACATTCCCCCTACAAAAATCCTCATGTACATTACCTTAAGACTTCTATAAAAAATTTGCAAATCAAAACACGCAAAGAAGGCTGCCCCGGACGCAGTTTTCTGCGCGCCCGGGGCAGCCTTATCATGTAAAACAAGATCCGTGCTTATTGGCTGATGAATTCCTGAACCCAGTATCCGTTGTAATATCCCACACCGATCATGGTGAAATTAGGAGACAGGATATTTTCGCGGTGACCTTGGCTGTTCATCCAAGAGTTCATGACTTCCTGCGGCGTGCGCTGCCCTTTAGCGATATTCTCGCCGGCATAGCCGTAAGAAATGCCGTAAGCCTTCATCATGTCGAATGGAGAGCCGTGCGTTGGCGAAGTGTGGCTGAAATAATTGTTATTGCTCATGTCCTTCGCTTTGTCCAGTGCTACCGTTGTCAGCTTGGCATGTACCGTGAGCGGCTTCAGGCCAGCTTTCGAACGCTCTTGGTTCACCAAGTTGACAACTTCGGAAGCAAAATTCGATTGCTCCGTTGTGCCCGCAGATTCGGAAGGCTGGGACGGAGTCGTAGATGGCTTGCTCACAGGTTTGCTTGCTTCTGGTTTGCTTGCTTCCGGTTTGCTTGCTTCCGGTTTGCTTGCTTCCGGTTTGCTGGTCTCAGGCTTGCTTGTTTGAGGCGTCTCTGCAGGCTTGTCCGCCTGAGGCTTTTCCGTTTGCGGTTGTTGGACGACCACCCATTTAAACTGCGACTCCAAGCCTTGGCTCTCCAGGAATTTCTGGATCTTCTGTTGCCAGTTTACATAATTATTGCTATCAGCAGGTGCAGCCGAAGCCGTTGTCGGCAGCATGATGCCAACAGCCAATACAGCCGCGATGCTGCCGCCTGCGATTTTCTTTATCCAATGGTTGTTCATGAATACTCATCTCCTATGCTCATAGTTGTAGAGTTTGCTTGACCGCCGTTCTAAGATGTTGAACTTGATGGGTGTGGGGCGGTCAGGCATTGGTTACATTTTTGTAATCAGGTACGAACACATTGTAACACATTTGATACCTTCGGCAATCCTACAATTGTTGGAAAGGAGTCCTTGAATTCCTACTTTATGCTCAGGGCCCCAGAAACCAATACCGGTCCTGGTCGAATGAATTCCTTGTATTTTTGATAATCGGGTAAAATCTTCTAAACTTCCATAGAATCTAGGTCATAACAAGAAAAAACCCACCCCGAAAACGGGGTGGGTTAATGAAAAGGCCCAGGCTACAGCTTTTTGCTGAACTGGTAACCAGCCTTTTCAAATCCAATATGTTCATAAAATGCATGTGCGGGAGCAAGTTCTTCCCGGTTGCCGCTTGTGAGAAACAAGAGGTGGCTACCATGCTGTCTTCCCCATGTCTCTGCACCGCGAATCAGTCGTTTGCCAATTCCTTGGCCGCGGTAGCTTGAGGTTACAATAACCGAAGTAATTTGAGTGACCGGTTCGGTCATAGTGAAGGATTTGACTTGACGAAGCATGATCATGCCGACGACGTCTCCATCAACCTCGGCAACCAGGTTGCCGTATAACGGGTTGTCGTTCATGGACTCCATCCGTTCACGCATGACGTTGAGCGTGGTCGGATAATTCAGTTCTCGCATCAAGGACGTGACAGCTTCCAAATCATTCTTCTCAAAGTTTCGAATCAGCAGTGCAGGCGCAGAAATTACGCTTTCGATGCTCATTATACCCTCATGCTTCCCTTCTTCTATGAATTCTGAGTAAACTCTACTTCTATTTTGTAAGTTTATGAAGAAGATTGCAAGTATCAAGCGACATTTTTTTTACATTTGTGTCCGTTTTGTTAAACCTTTGTTAAGCCGTTTTTACAAAAATCGGTATTGTGCTTCAATCAGCCCATGATATGTCCCCTGCTTCTGCATAAGCTGGTCGTGATTTCCTTCTTCGATGATCTTCCCGTGATCCAGCACGACGATATGATCGGCATGGCGGATCGTTGATAATCGGTGCGCCACGATGAAGGAGGTACGTCCCTGAAGCAGCACTTTAAGGGCACTCTGGATTTTTAATTCCGTCTCGGTATCGATACTTGCCGTTGCTTCATCCAGAATCAAAATCCGCGGGTCGGCAAGGAGCGCCCTCGCAAAGGATAGCAGCTGCCGCTGCCCCATGGACAGCATGTTACCGCGTTCCTCGACCTCGGTATCGTAGCCGCCCGGCATCTGGACTATAAACTCATGGGCGCCCACAGCCTTGGCCACGTCTTCAATCTCCTCATTGGTCGCATCCAGACGGCCAAAGCGGATATTATCCCGAATCGTACCCGAGAATATAAAGGTATCCTGCAGCACGATGCCGATCTGATTCCGGAGGCTTTCTACCGTCACCGTTTGAATATCGTACCCGTCGATGGTTAGCTTACCGTCCGTAATATCATAAAAGCGGCTGAGCAAATTAATGATGGTACTTTTGCCTGATCCGGTATGACCGACCAACGCAATCGACTGGCCTGCCTTCACGTCCAGATTGATGCCTTTTAGAGCCTGGCGTCCTTTTTCGTATTCAAACACCACATTCTCCAGCTTGATGTCCCCTTTAATGGTCGGCAATTTCTTCGCGCCAGGCTGATCATCGATGCTCGGCTTCTCGTCTATGAATTCAAAGATACGTTCGGACGATGCCATCGCGACAAGCAGCTGGTTATACATTTGGCCGAGCCGATTGATCGGCTCCCAGAAGTTCCCGACATATTGGGTAAAGGCAATCAACAGACCGATCGTGAGCTCGCCTTGCTGAATCAATACGGCACCAAGCCAGAACAAGATCAGGGAACCGAACCCCCCGGTAATCTCGATAAGAGGCCCAAACCCTTGGTTCATGGCCGACGCCCTATCCCAGGACTTTTTGCTGTCCAGGTTCATGTTATCAAAAAATTTCATATTTTCTTCTTCTTGCGTATAAGCTTGGGTAACGCGGATTCCCTGAATGGATTCGTTCAAGTGGGAGTTTATCCGCGAGTTCCGGATCCGTACTTCCTGCCATGCACGCCGGATGCGCACACGGAGTTTTGTAGAGATAAAGAACATGATCGGTACCGTCACGATCACGGCCAGGCCAAGCTTCCAGTTAATCAACAGCAGGATGACAACGATGCCGACCAGCTGTACGCAGTCGATGATCAGATTGACAACCCCGTTCGTAAACAAATCCTGCAGGGAGTTGACATCATTCGTAACGCGAACCAGCACGGATCCCGCCGGACGCTTGTCAAAGAAATTAAAGGATAGGCGCTGTATATGCTGGAACAAATCTGCTCGAAGGTCATAGATAACCCGCTGACCAATGATATTCGTAAACTTGATCCGGAATATCCCGGCAACCCATTGAATGATATACATCGCCAGAACGGCGATCGTAATCTGATACAGCAGGGTCAGGCTCGGATTTCCTTCCTTCGGGTCAATGGCCTGGTCAATAGCCAAACTCGTCAGGAATGGAATGGCAAGCTTCGTAATCGTGCCGATAATCATCATGAGCCCGATCAACGGGAGAATCTGTTTGGCATATGGTTTCATATACGAGATCAGACGCGTCAGCTGCGTCCAGTTAAACGGCTTCTCGATCGCATCGTCGTCCTTGTATACAAAACGTTCATTGGTTTCTTCCGAAGGCTTCCGCGGCCTCGGAATCTTTTGCTTCTGATGCGGTTCAGTATTTACATTGGCGTTCATGCTTGCACCTGCCCTGGCGTACCTCCTGCTTGAGCTTGCTTCGCAATCAGGTCCGCATATTGTATTTTGTACACATCCTGGTAAGGTCCCGGCACCGCAATCAAATCGTTATGCTTGCCGCGCTGCACGACTCTACCTTCATCCAGAACGAGAATTTCATCCGCATGACGCAAGGAAGAAATACGGTGAGCGATAATAAAGGTCGTTCTGCCGTTCATGACTTCCTGGAAACCGGATTGGATTTCATGCTCTGTTTCCATGTCCACTGCGCTGGTGGCATCATCCAGGATCAGGATTTTCGGGTCCTTCAGAAGGGCACGGGCAATCGCGATCCGCTGCTTCTGTCCGCCGGAAAGACCCATCCCCCGTTCACCGACAATGGTATCGTAGCCATCCTTCATTTCCATAATGAAGTCATGTGCCTTGGCCAGCTTGGCTACCCGAATGATTTCATCCATGCTGACGTCCTTCATCCCGTAAGAAATATTGTTGCGGATGCTGGACGAGAACAGGAAAGTCTCTTGGAAGACCGTTGCAATCTGGCTGCGCAGACTCCGGACCTTAATATCGTTGATGTTCACGCCGTCTAATTTGATGCTGCCCTGATTCACGTTATAAGCATGCATCAAGAGCTGGATAATGGTTGACTTTCCTGAACCTGTTCCCCCCAGCAAACCGATCACGGAGCCGGGACGAGCATCCAGATTGATATCTTTGACAGCAGCCATCTTGTTGCCGTAAGCAAAGGTGACATTGTCGAACACGACATGACCCTTCACCTGGCTTGGCACCAAATCTACCGCACGCTCACGGTCTTCGACATCAATGGGCTGATTCAACAGCTCCAGCACCCGTTCACCCGAAGCCTTCGACTGCGTATAGTTGTTAATGTGGAACCCGATCCCCCAAAGAGGTCCGATTATGTACCAAATTAAGGTGAAGAATGCTGCCAGCTCCCCTACCGTCATGGAACCTTGGATAACCATGGCGCCCCCGACGGCAAGCAAAATGACGACGCTGACATTCGCAAAGAGCTCCATCATCGGGAAATAACGGGCCCACAGGGAAGAGGCGAATATCTGATTGGTTTTGTAACGCTCATTCCGTTCGGAGAATTTCTCCACTTCGTGAGGCTCGCGAGCAAAGGATTTAACGGTACGAACACCCGTAATATTCTCCTGAACCGCGGTAGTCAGCGAGCTGAGCGCCAGGCGCATCTCCTGGAACGCCGGATGGATCTTGGACTCGAATTTGAGAGCTGCGAACACCAGAAATGGCATCGCTACCAAAGTAACCAGCGTCAATTTCCAGCTGATGGTGAACATCATGATGGAACCGAAAGTCACCATCAGTACGAGGTTGAGGAGTTGGGCAAAACCGAAGCCGATAAACATCCGGATTGCTTCCAAATCCCCCGTCAGCCGCGACATCAAATCCCCTGTCCGAGCCGTGTCGTAATAGCGGAACGATAGAAATTGCAACTTTTCATAGCAGGCGTTTCGCAACGAGTAAGCCAGGTAATTCCCCAGCCTCCCTCCAAAGAATCCATGCAAAAACTGCATGAAAGCTTTAAGGATGACCACGCCCAGCACGGTGAGTGCCAGCTGCGGTACGATGCCGTAATTCTCCAGCTTGATTGCATCGTCAATCAGCACTTTTAACAGCTGCGGATAGACAAGACCTAAAGCGGTTGCAATCGCCAGACACAGAATGGAAAGAAAAAGATAACTTCGTTTCTCCCAAAAGAAGCCCTGCAGTTGCCTGAGAACATTCATGTTTATCCTCCTTTGGATTTTTTACGTTCAGGTTATGTAGCATTTATGAAGTTTATCATCGACCCGAACCCGCGGCAAAGAGAGAAAACCGTCATAAATGAGCCAAAAGGACCTAAAGGGGGCAAATAGTATAACTTATCATTGTTTCATGATGAAATCATCGGGAATTCTCATCATTACTAGGGGATATAATCACATTGTCAGTCCCTTCAACCGTTAGGATTTATCCGCTATTTTCGACTTTTTTGAACATGCTTGAAAAAGGGTAATATCCTAAGCTGGTTTCATCCTATTCGCGTTCGCTGCAGCGGATAAAAATATGCCATATCGTCCTATGCCGCTTTCATCAGGAGAGCGGTCCATCGATAATAATAGGACGAAAGACGCCCCGCCACGGATGGCATATGGGACGTCTTTCGATGGTTCAACATGTGATTGGCGTTCATTCATCCGGTAAAAGGGAATGAGCCTTACCGGAAATTCGCACCATGCTGCTATTCTATTGCAACTCTTGCTTCATGCTAGACGGGAATGTTCCGTCTTTACTGCGCTGACTTCATCATGGCTTCCAAATCATCCGCCAGCTGACGCCACATCAACGGAGACTGGCCGTCCTGCAGCGAACCCAGTATGGCAGCCATGGATTCCTTCAGTTGTTCCTCCAATGCGGATACATGATGCTGCAGTGAACGTTCGCTTATTCGAACATAGTGGTCCGTCAGCTGCTCTTCCCGCAGGCCGACCACACCCGCCACGGCTTCCTTCACTTTCGGCTCAGCCGCTTCGCGCAGCTTGGAACTTCCGCCGCCCTCAAAGAAATGTTTGGGATTCTTAAAGGTCGACCAGAAGGTTAACCAATCCCCTTGGATTTGCAGCTCCGTTTCGTCCAGCTCCGGCGGTGCCCAGTCCGGATCCCGGCGTATGGCCAGTGACAGACCCTCGGCCATGCCGTTGATATCGGCTGCGGCCTTAAATGCCGCGGCTTCGGTTAATTTGCGGCCGGCCGTCTCCAAACGAAGCGTGGTGGCCCATAGTTCCTGATCCAGCTCTACGGACATCGTTCGCATCAAATCACGTCCGCAAGCCGCAAATGCCGATTTCAAATGCCCTGCATCCTCCCGAAGCACGGAAGGATTAAACGACTCCTGGAAGAAACGGTTCATGGCATAATCCAGCCGCTGCCGCACGTGAAACAGCAGCTCGCTGCTTTCTTGACCGATGTCGCGGGCCATTTCCTGCTCCGCCAAAGCGTTAAGGCGGGCCATGGCTTGGTTTTGCACCTCTTCCAGCTCCCCGATTTTCCGCTTGCGCGTGGTCTCATCCTGAGCGGCCATTTCAGCCCACCCCCGGATACGGTCCCTCACAGAAGCGATCTCATCATAACCGGCACGCTGGGACAGCCTTGGCAGCTCTTCCACCGCAAATCGGCCCAGCGCTTCTTCGAAAACAGGGAATCCCGATGCCTGCAATTTCTCCTCGTCCCCTTGCCGCTTATTGTCCAGCGCAGCCAGACTGGAGACGGGGAAGATATGCGGGCTGCCTACGCCGCTGGCTGTAAGATTGGTGCGCACATGCTTCACCACTTCATTCAGCTCGTCTTCGGACTGAGCTAGATCAGCCGCATTGACGATAAAGAACATTTTATCCAAGGCAAAGCTGTCTTTGACCCGGCCCAGCTGGGACAGGAATTGCCGGTCCGCTTTGGAGAACGCATGGTTGTAATACGTTACGTAAACAATCGCATCCGCATTTTTAATATAGTTGAAGGTGACGCCGGTGTGCCGGGCATGCAGGGAATCCGCTCCCGGCGTATCCACCAGCACGATCCCTTGCTCCGTCATCGGACAGCTGTAATACAGATCGATCCCGTCGACAAAGCAGGATTTGGTTTCGTCCGCCACGTATCCCCGATATTCGGCCAATTCTACCGTTTCCGTGGTGCCGAGCCTGGACTCCATCTCATCCCAACCGGAGGCGGCGGCCTTTAGGAACCCGTAATGCGGCAGGCCTGCCGGGTGAATTCCGGCCGGATTCAAACCTTCAGCCACGCTCCGCCAATTGGCCGGACTCGGTTCTTGGAGACCCAGCACGCCGAAGGAATACTTCAAATCGTCCCACCACATATCGCGGCTCTTCATACGCACATCTGCGGTACCATGTGATCTTCCTTCGGCCGGTGCCAATATGCGGTTCACCGCCGCCGTTGTCGGATGCGGCGATACCGGCAGGACCGACTCGCCAAGCAGTGCATTGGCGAAGGAGGACTTTCCGGCGCTGAACGCTCCGAACAGCGCCAGGGTGAACGAGCCGCCCGCAAGCGCATCCGCGCGGGCGGTCAGATCCCGCGCGGCCGACGCCAGCGCGGGGTGCGGCGCCAGCAGCGCCGCCGCTGCGCGCAGCTCGGCTGCCGCGGCCTCAAGCCGCTGGCGCCGCTGCGGTGCCGCCTGCGCAGCGGCGGCCCGGGGCGCCGTGCGCCCTTGCCCCGGCTGCGCCGCCGGGGCGCCGCCCTGGGCAGCCGCATGCGCAGGCTGCCCCTCCGGCTCCCTCACCTCCGGCAGGAGGCCGGGGGTGAGGGAGGTGCGCGGCGGGAGCAGCTCGGCCAGCTCGGCCGCGCGGGCGGCTTCCGCCTGCTGCAGGGCTGCGTAGCTGGCGGAAGCCGCGGATTGCGCCAGGAGCTCGGCGCCCTGGCGCTCCAGCTCCTGCAGACGGACGGCCGCAGCGTCCGTCAATGCCGCCTTCAGCCGGTCGGCAAGCACCAACACGGCCATGCGGTAGCTGCCCTTGATTTCCTCGGCCAGCTCCCGGTTATAGTTCAATACATATTCGCCCGACACCGTGGCTTCGGGATTCACGGTTCGCGTAATCATATCCTCCCGCACGCCCGGAAGTTCGGCGTCCATCAAACGTTCCCATTCGGCATTCCATTCCGCATGCTGCTCGACGCTATTGCGGAACAGCGAACGCAGATGCCAGTCGACCTGCGAAGAGGTCTGCTCCTCCAAACGATGATGGAAGGCCTCCAGACGGCGACGGCGCTCTTCCTCCGTCTTGCCGCCCGAGAAGAGGAACCCGACCTTAAAGCCGGATTTCCGGCTCTCCAGGAAAGATAGGCTTAAATCCCGAACATCCGCCGGCGTTAGATTGGCATTGGCCAGCAGCTTATCGGCTTCCTTCCGGAGTTCTGCGCGAACCGATTCCGGCAGCCCCGCTACGGTTCTTTTTTGTTCTTCCAGCTCCTGCAAGCGCGCTTGAAGCGCCGCTGCGGCCTCCTCGCCTCCCATTTCCTCCAGCAGCCGTTCCTTCTCCTCCTGATGACTGCGGGTATAGGCTTCCACATGCTGATCCGCAGCATGACGAATGGAGCAGGAAACGCTATGGCGCAGCAGCGGCTCCTTCCGGGATATCAGTTCGCCGATCAATGACTTCAGCGTCTCCCATTGATTATAGGGATGGTCCTGCACTTTTAGCGAGGTGCATAACAACCCTTTGTACGTGATCTTCCACTGGGCGAATGCCTTCTTGACGTCGTTCAGGTAAGAAGACAGCGTCAGCTCGTCATCACGATGCTTGTCGATCTGATTCACGATCAAATATAGCGGCTTCCCCCAATCCGACAGGCTCTTGGCAAACATCAGATTACTCTCCGATTGCACATGATTGTAATCCATGACGTAAAACACGATATCCGCCATATGCAGAGCGGAATGGGTCGCTAGCCGATGCCCGTCGTCGGTCGAGTCGACGCCGGGGGTATCCATTAATACTCCGTCCGCGCCAAGCAGCGGCACGTCATCCCACACTTCAATCGCGGAATACTCCCGGCCCTCCTTGCAGTATTCCGCAAGTTCGTCGATCGTTACCTTGATAGGCTCCCCATGGTCCGCGACAGTCCGGTGAATCAATGCCCGGGGCTCGCCGCTTCGAATCGTGACCACATTGGCACTCGTCGGTACCGGACCCGAGGGCAGCACCTTTTTGCCGCAAAGCGCATTGATCATGCTTGACTTCCCAGCTGAAAAATGACCGCAGAAGGCAAGCGTGAGCTCGCCGCCAGTACCCTTGCGTATCAAATCCTCGGTCAATGCGGAGGAAGACTCGTCGTTCCAGTCCAAAAAACGGTCCCGGACTCTATTTAATTCCGTCATGCTGTATCCGATTTCATCAGTCATCAACTTCAATGTCATTTCTCGCTCCTGTCCATTGATCTCTCCATCTCTGACACCATCTGTTCACATCATTTTATTTTATCACCGCTTGCGCCGTAAAGGAATCATTTCATGACCGCCGTTTGTCCCGTTCTATGCAAAATGGCAGGCCAAGGAAGAATCGCTTCCTTGCCTGCCATGGGTTCAACATCTCATTTTTTAAAACATCAAATTTGAAGAACTTAAGATACGACGGTGTTCTCTTCTGCCGGAATCAAAATTTCGAACACGTTTCCGTGCTGCAAAATGGTTAAACCGCGAGACTTATCGCGCATCACGACCACTTCCGGCTTCTGAGACATACGCTCCAAATAATGCTCGGGAGCATCCCCGGAGTGGCTGAACGTCACGCCTTCCACTTCCTGCTCTTCATTCTCGCTCAGTTGGTTCTGGCTCTCCACCACATGTTCAAAAATATCCGAGAACAATTCAAAATTGTCGGTGTAAACAGAGATGCATTTCATGTGTAATCCCATCCTCTTTTAAATTTAGCTCCTGCTGATCCGGGGTGCATTCCTTTTTCACCTTGCGAATATCCGGCATTTCTATTCGGTCACAGTTGTTTCCAGATTTCCATTCGCCCATGCGGCCGAAATAGAAATCCGGAGACAAAGGCAAGCGCGCTGGCTTGCTTGCAATGATGCCCATTCGCCGGCTGTCAAAGTTCGGTGTTCTCCCGAATCAGATGAACTGTTTCTTTTTTTGTCTGTTTCTTGCTGGTGTTACGGTTGTTCCTTATTCTTCCTGACTGCTAAGGTTTTCATACGTTTCTTTCCTTCGCGGCAAACATCCAGCAGCGGGCATACCGGGCATTGCGGATTTTGAGCTTTACAGTGGTACCTTCCGAAAAAAATGATCCGATGATGCGTCATCGTCCATTCTTCACGCGGCACCCGCTTCATCAGCTTTTTCTCCACTTCCAGCACGGAATCTTTCCAAGCAGCCAGTCCAAGCCGTTTGGATACCCGCTCCACATGCGTATCCACCGCAATGGCAGGCACGCCAAAGGCGTTGGAAACGACGACATTGGCCGTCTTGCGTCCAACCCCGGGCAATTTGACCAGCTCGTCATGAGCCTCCGGTACTTCCCCGCCATACTGTTCGATCAGAATCCTGCACAAGTTCTGAATATGTTTGGCCTTGTTCCGGTATAACCCGATCCGTCTGATATCCTGCTCAAGTTCCTCGATCGGTACCGATACGTAATCCAAAGGCGTTTTGTATTTCTGAAACAGATCCTTTGTTACTTTATTTACCGTTTCATCCGTGCACTGGGCGGACAGCAGCACGGCGATGGTCAGCTCAAACGCATTGCTGTGATTCAGTTCGCAATGTGCATCCGGAAACATGCTCTCCATCGTGTCCAAAATATGCCGCACCGTTGCCGCATTCATATGATTTCCCTCCCGCAAAAAAAAATCTTGATGCGGAAATCCCCGCATCAAGACGGTGTTTCTCGAGCAATCCCAGGTCGATAATTTACTGTTTTACAATCTCAACAACGACACCGTTGTTTAAGTACAGTACAATATTATCATTTTCCTTAAGGGATTGCACGGACAAAGTCGTGTCACCTTGATGAACAAATACTTTATCGGATAACGTAAATCGGTAATTATCGTTAATCGATTTGCGTTTCACTTGAATTTCGGTGTTGTTCGCCTGCCAGAACGCACGCTCGATCTTCTCCAGGACTTGGATGATCGTTACGCCTTGAATGTCTTTTCGAATCTCTACGCGATCTCCCTGCGTCAACGTGCTTAAGTTCGAAGCCGTCGTACCATTCTTGACGACCTTGACGCCGCCGCTTACGCCTAGGGTCTGGCTGTTGCCCGAATGATCCTTCACGGTCAATACATTGCCCGAAGCATCCAAGCTGGTGACTTCGCCAAGCGTCAATTTGACTTCGGCAACCGAAACAGCCGTTAAGCCTTGAAGCGTAATATTAACGAGAGTTCCGGGACGCAGGTCTGCAAGCAGGATCGCTTGTCCGCTATCGCCGGTCAATGTTGCTTTGTCCGTGTAAATGTCGCTTGTAGCGCCATTCGCTTTCACTCGAATGCGGTTTTTAGCCGGTTCGGTGAATACGACCTCGAACTGCGCGGATGTCTTAAGTTTCAGGCTCTGCAAGTAATCCTGGTTGGTCGACAGCTGCGCCGAAACCTCGTCGCCGACACGCACGTCCGCCAGGGAAGCGTTCGATTTGCCGAAGATTTCTACAAGCAGCGTGCTGTTGTATGGAATTTCCTCCACTTTTCCGTTGGCGGCCACAATCGATATCACTTTCTTGGCTGTGTTAATGCTGCTGATTTTACCTTCAACTTTATAAACCACTTCCAGTGAAAGCGCACGCGTGCCAATGAGCGATACGCTGACCTTGCGTCCTGCTCCGAGCAGCGGCTCCACTTTATCCAGCGTTGTTCCGTTGCTCGATTCCAGCTTCGTCTTATCGTCCAGGATGATGACGCGAGGCTGATTGTTAGCATCCTTGACGGTCAGCCAGTGCGTCTTCGCATCGTAATTGACGATGGTGACGGCATCCAGCTGTTCCATTTGACGGCCCGTTACTTCGATCTTCGTGATTTTTTCCTCGCCATTGATGGTCAGCGTCACTTGATCGCCGGATACGGCGTCAGCGAGCAAATCGGACAAAACGGGCTTCGCCACGCCACTCATAATAATTTCCGGCTTCTCTGCCAGAAACTTCGTTTCGAGCTGCGTGCTTCCGCTGCGCTTATACGTGATGGTTTTTCCATTCTCTTCAACAGAATACAGCATCGCCTGTATCGTACGGTCGACGCTTTGCGTGACCTCCACCGATTGAAGAATGCTGTTTTTTACCGTGAAATTCACGGCATAACCATTCTTCAGCTCCGCCGGTGACAGAATTTGATTCTGATAGCGAATGACGGTAGCATCGTCCCACGTGTACGTGTCCTCATAACCGGTGCTGTCCTTAAGGGTTACTCTTTTGTTCGCCGTGTCCACGTTTTGGACGACGCCCGCTCCCGTCTTGTTCACCAAGCCGCTCTTCACGCGGATCGACACGATTTTTTTCTGCGGGCTGTAGGTTTCGCGCTCAATGGTAAGCAAGCTGCCTGCAGCAAGCGTCTTCGGATCGATTTGGATACCGTTCTGGTCCAGGAAAACCGTGCTTGGCTCGTAACTCAGCTCTTCAAATGTACTGCCTGTATCAAGCCAAATTACGTTGTTCGGAGACAAACGGGCATAGGTGCTGTCAAACCGCTCCACCTGCTGGGCTGGATCCGTAATTTCCACGTAAGCAGCGGTTCCGTTATTCGCGACGACCACCGCTTGCGTGTATGGATTGATGTCCGAAAACTGCAATCTTTTCTCCGAATCGGACGCAAAATAAGCCGTGGAAGAATCCAGCTTGAATGAGTTCAGCTTGCCGTCGGCATACAGCTCCAGCTTGCCGTTCTCAATCGAAGCGATGGAGCCTTTGTACTGATTCTCGTAATTCGTGGTAATGTACGCTTGAGCCCGGCTGAAGAACGTTGCAAGCTGGGCACGGGTAACCGCCCCTTGCGGATCGAATTTGTTACCGTTCACGCCTTTGGCAAGGCCCAGCTCAACCGCCACATTAACGTATCCCAAACGATCCGGGGATATCTTGGCGTTGTCCGCAAAGCCTGTCGCTTTATTTTTGGCGGCATTGGCCTCCGCGGTACGTCCAATGGAACGGACAAGCACTTCGGTAATCCATTCCCGGGATGCTTTCTGCGCGCCCCAGATGACTTTCTCGTCCGTGTATCCGGATTCTTTTTGCTTGTCGAGCAGGTTTTGCTGAAAAGCCAGTTCAACATACTTCGTAAAATAATCGTTCACTTTAACATTTGTCGGTAATGTCGCAGCGCCGCTGCTTAATTGATCCTGCATGCTTAAGAACCGGATCGCCATCGTCACAGCTTCCTGCTGCGTTACAGGATCGTTCGGACGAAACTTTCCGTTATTCCCGGTCACGATCCCCTGTGCTGCTAATTGATAAATGTACTTTTCTCCCCAATAACCGGCATTCACGTCGCTGAATACGTTAACGGCCGTTTGGGGTGCATTTGCCGTTGTCGCATTTGCTGCTTCTTCATCTGCCGAGACGATCGAAGCTCCGCCTCCGAATGCTATAAGTCCGGCCATGACGGCGGAGACCACTTTTTTGGAATGAACATGTTTGCTGTGTCTAAGTACCATTTTCTTTCCCCTCTCAATTACTACTGCTTCATCATATACTAATATTCGACAGCAGATCGTGATCTCCTTCAACCATCATTACCGAGTCATTGGATTTTCTAAATCGACATGCCCCATTAACGATTCGGTCTGCTGACCATCGACCAGAATTTGAAGTGATTTTACTTCGTCAAACTGGAAGAACGTTTTCTTGATGGCATCGACGGCAAACGACTCGCCGCCTGCACCCAAGTTGGCTTCGTCAGGGACCGTCACGTCGAGCGTCAGAGCGCCGTTCTCGAATTTCAACGAATTCAGCTCGATTTTCTCCCATAGGGGAACCATGTCGGCCTTATCGCTCTTTTGTAATGCTTGATATGCGGCTTCGTATTTTTCCTGATCTTCCTTATACGAGATCTCTGCCGAGCCTTCAACCAGCTCCATCAAATCCGGGTCCGTATAGTAAGCTTTAATGCTCTCCGTTTTGGCTTCCGGCGCTGTCGCTTCATTGCCGCCGTTCCCTGTTGACGTGCCCCCCGAACCGTTCGATGTTCCCCCATTGCTCTGTCCTGTCTGATCATCAGGTGCAGGTGTCACTTGCTCCGGCGTATCGTCCGGTGCTGCTCCGGGTTTCTGTCCGCAACCGGCACCAATCAGCATAACGGCTGCCAAAAGTCCGACTGCCCAAATTTTTTTATTCAAAATAGCCACCTCCTGCAATCACGATCACTGTCGTATCGTTAATCAACCTTCAAATAATTTTTGATGCCTCTGACAATTGCCTCGGCTACCCGATCCTGCGTTGCCGGATCAAACAGCTTGCTCTCATCGGTCTTGTTGCTCAGGAACCCGACTTCCAGCAGGGCGCCAGGCATCTTGGTCTCGCGAATAACATGGAAGTTGCCGTATCTCACTCCGCGGTCTTTTAAACCCATGGCCTTCACGATTTCTTTATGAAGGGCATTCGCCAGCGCTTTGTCAGATTCATTGTAATAATACGTTTCGGTTCCGCTTGCAGTGGATGGGCCGCTATTAGCATGTATCGATATGAAAACATCAGCCTTCAGATCATTCGCAATCTTCGCGCGATCCTTCAGCTCGAGGAAAGTATCGTTACTGCGAGTCAAAACGACTTCGATATTTTTTTCTTTGGCCAACAACTTCTCAACTTTCAGCGCCATCGCGAGGTTGAAATCCTTCTCCCTCTTCTTCGTTACCCCGATCGCTCCCGGATCATGATCTCCATGACCCGCATCAATGACCACGAGTTTCTTTCCGCCCGTACCGGGTTCCGGCGAAGGGTTAGAGGTCGTGTTCAGATCCACAATGAACAGGCCCGATCCGTTCTCAAGGCCTGATACGGTGTAGTTCTTGGCATAGTTCAGATCAATGACGATCCGCACGGTCATCGGGTTGCTGTTATACAGGGAGTAACGGACGGCTTTGACGTCCGGGTAACCCGACACCGTCATCTGGCCGCTCTTCGCCACGTCATCGAAATCGGCGTTGCTGCTGAAAGTCTCGGAGAAATTCGTGTTCGCCATATCAATGACGATACGGTCCGGACTGCTGAGCTTCGATACCTTTGGCTTCGCATTGCCCGTAACGGCGACCATCAGCCTGTTTTCGCTGAAGCTGAGGCCGTCCACGGTCGACGTAGCGACGCCGGGTTCTTCGCCAGGGTTACTGCCATCGTAAGACGAGGTAAGATAGACTGCCTTCTGCGTGTTATCCCATCTTACTTGAAGGCCCATTTGCTCACTTACAAAGCGAATCGGAACGAGGGTCGTTCCGCCTCGAAGAACAGGCGCCTTCGTCATTAGAACACGCTGGCCGTTTATGTCGGCATACTGACTTCCAATCACCATCGTCACTTTCTGCCAGGCGTCTTCAACCGTTACCGTCTTCGCTGCCTTGTTCCAATTCACGTTAAAACCGAGATTTTCGGAAATGACACGGATCGGGACCATGACGGTACCGTTGTTGTTCTCCACCTTCACGCCAGATGACAGATTGATTTGTTGACCATCCAGGTAAATCCTTGCGCTGTACGAACTCGCATCCGCCATTTTAGGAAACGCAATCATGATGACAACGAGAAACATTAAAAAACCGAACTTCTTCATCCTTCACCCCTACCATCCTATTATTTTGCCATAGATTGGCGTTTCTGCACTCGGCCTGTCCGACATTACCTGACAACCTATAGACGCTTAGACTCACTGAAAGTTGCGAAATTGTTCCCTATTTACCAAAAAAACACCTATTTCGACAAGCGAAATAGGCGTTTAGTCCTTCATATGAAATTCAGAATTAGTTCCTTTGTTCTATTTTCGAGTCATAGGATGCTCCAGCTCAACATGCCCCATTAAACTCTCAATCTGATTACCGTCTACAAGCAATTCCAAGGACTTCACTTCATCGAACTGGAAGAACGTTTTTTGCAAGGCATCAATCGCAAACATTTCCCCTCCAGCTCCAAGATTCGCCTCTGCCGGCTTGGTGATATCCAGCGTCAATGCTCCGTTGTCGAACTTAAGTGACTTGAGCGTGATTTTATCCGACCATAATGGATTCAGTTCGGCATCTCCGCTCTTTTGAAGACCTTCAAAAGCTTTCTTATATTTATCCTCTTCGCCCGAGTACGTGATCTCTTTGCTGGCTTCTTTCAAATCCATGATCTCCGGGTCCGTATAATAGAGTTTAATATTCGCTTTCTTCGCTTGATCCTCCGCAGCGTTCACGTCCTTCGTATCGACTGGCGTACCTGTACTTCCAGCGGATGTTTTCTCCGGCGGCGTGCTTGTTCCTTCGCTCGCGTTCACGGTAGTTGCTTCGGCTTCGCCCTGCTTCTGATCATCCGCCGCCTTGTCATTGCCCGGTTCGTCCTGCGGCGTCTGTACTTGTCCAGCTTCAGTATCCGGACCCGTCTCGGCGGGGGCCGCAGTCGGCTTTTGTCCGCAACCGGCACTAAATGCAAGCAGAAGCGCCAGCAATCCGGTCATCCAATATTTTTTGTTCATGGCTTGTGTCCCCCTCTAAGTTACATCAAATCTTGTACACATTATTGTACTTTAAGATATTCTTTAATACCCTCTACAATACCTTGTGCAACACGATTTTGGAAATCGTCTTTAAACAACTGGGCTTCGTCACCCTTGTTGCTCAAAAAGCCAATCTCGAGCAGGACAGCCGGCATCGTCGTTTCCCTCGTAACATGAAGGCTACCGTATTTAACTCCCCGATCTTTGAGACCTGTCGCTTTTGCAAGATGTTTATGGATCACATCCGCCAATGACTTGCTGGAATCTCTCGTATAATACGTTTCCGTACCGCTGGGACTGCTGGACGCGTTGCTGTTTCCATGAATGGACACGAAAATATCTGCTTTTAAATTATTTGCGATTTTCACGCGATCGCTGAGCTCAAGATGTGAATCGTCGCTGCGAGTCATCACTACATTGATATTCTTTTCTTTTTTGAGCAGTGCTTCAACCTTAAGGGAAATATCCAAATTAAATGATTTCTCCGTTTTTCCCGTAAGGCTGATCGACCCCGGCTTGATACCGCCGTGACCGGGATCAATGACTACCGTTTTCTTGCCATTCCCGGTAACCGGCGGCACCGGCGGTACGAGAATTTCGCCCTCTGCGTTCAGATCAACGATGATGATGCCCGATTCCTGGGTCACCGCATAATTCTTAGGTCCAGTCAAATCCAATACGATACGCACGGTTGGCGGGTTGTCGCTGAACACGGCATATCTAATATTCGTAACGTCGGAATAATCCGCAGCTTCCATATTGCCGCCATTCTGCGCGTTCACGGCATGTCCGCTCAGGAAGGAAGCAGAGTACACGGTGTCCGGAAGATCGATAACAATCCGGTCAGGCCCCGTCATGCTGAACACTTTCGGCGTCACGGCGCCTTCCGTTGCAATCATGAGACGGTTATCGCTAAAGCTGAGCCCCGTCAATGAACCCTTATTTCCAGATTCCGCAGGCGGAGGCGTCTGACTGCCCGGATTGCTTCCTTCACCTGGATCAATCTCGGCTCCGGTGGTAGGTAACGCGCCGCTTGAAAGGTACACAGCCTTCGATTGGTTGTCCCATTTCACGTCAAGCCCCATCTGCTCGCTCACAAACCGGAGAGGCACAAGCGTGGTAGGCCCGTTCAAGACAGGCGCCAAATTCAAATCTACCTGGGCCCCGTTCAGCTCTGCCTGCTGGCTGCCGACCACCATGCGGACCGTCTTCTCACTATTTTCAACCGTTACGGTTTGGCTGGCCTTCTCCCAGCCTACCTTGAAACCGAGATTCTCGGATACCACGCGTATCGGAATCATCACATTGCCCTTCATGTTGGCTACCTGGACGCCCGAAGACAAATTCAATGGTTCCCCGTCAAGAAATATGGTCGCACTTGAAGAACTGGCCTGGCCGCTCTTCGGAAACGCCAGCAAGAAGACTATCAACACCATTACAAACCCTAACTTCTTCATGAATCCACCTCGATCATCCCATGATTGAATTTGAAAAGCAAATCTAGCAAAAAAACTTAAACTATGTAAATCAGTATTCCCGTATGCATGCTTCCGGACAAATACTGACATCAAACGTTGATCCATCGTGGCTGCCGCTGCATATTAATTCCATAATACCAAAAAAAACCTCCATTTCCTACACAGGAAATGGAAGTTTAATAATCTTGTAACCTTTTGAAGCCTGATTGCGAAATTAGGCGAACAAGCGCTCCCCATGTTTTTTCTCGTAAGCATCGATTGCACTTTCATGCTGCAGCGTCAAACCGATATCGTCCAATCCTTGAAGCAGGAATTGACGACGGTGCTCGTCGAGGTCAAAGTCGATGTGCAATCCCTGATCATCGGTAATCGTTTTGTTCTCCAGATCCACGTTCAGTTTATAGCCTTCGTTCGATTCCGTCCGCTGGAACAGCTCTTCGACCTGCTCCTCCGACAATTTGATCGGCAGAATTCCGTTCTTGAAGCAGTTGTTGTAGAAAATATCAGCAAACGATGGAGCGATGACCACGCGGAACCCGTAGTCGAGAATCGCCCAAGGCGCATGCTCGCGGGAAGATCCGCAGCCAAAGTTGGCACGCGAGATCAGGATGGTCGAACCCTGGTAGCGGGGCTGGTTCAGCGAGAAGCTGTCGATATTGCCTCCCTCTTCATCAAACCGCCACTCGTAAAACAGAAACTGTCCAAATCCCGTGCGTTCAATCCGTTTCAAAAACTGTTTAGGAATAATTGCGTCCGTATCTACATTCACCCGGTCGACAGGTGCGACAATACCGTTTAATTTCGTAAATGCTTGCATAAACTTCTCCTCCGTCCTTCTTAGCTCACAACTTCTTCGGCTGCAAAGTTCCAATCACGTACATCCACGAAGCGTCCTTTAACCGCAGCTGCCGCTGCCATTGCCGGCGATACGAGATGCGTTCTGCCCCCGCGGCCCTGGCGACCTTCGAAGTTCCGGTTGGATGTGGAAGCGCAGCGCTGTCCAGGCTTCAGTACATCCGGATTCATCGCAAGGCACATACTGCAGCCTGCTTCGCGCCATTCGAAACCTGCCTCGACGAAAATTTTGTCGAGCCCTTCTTTTTCGGCCTGAATCTTCACTCGGCCCGATCCCGGAACGACGATGGCGGTCACATTGCTGGACACTTTATGTCCCTTCGCTACAGCTGCTGCTGCCCGCAAATCCTCGATGCGTCCATTCGTGCAAGAACCGATGAAGACATAGTCGATCGGAATCTCGGACATCGGAGTCCCTGGCACAAGCGCCATGTATTCCAGCGCCTTCTCCGCTGCCTTGCGCTCGTTCTCGGTCTTGAAGTCTGCAGGGTTAGGAACCGTCGAGGAAATGTCGGTACCCATTCCCGGGCTCGTTCCCCAGGTTACTTGAGGGATCAGCGTTTCCACGTCGAATTCAACCACCACGTCGAACTCGGCGCCTTCGTCTGTCACAAGCTCTTTCCAAGCTGCTACAGCGGCATCAAAAGCTTCGCCCTGCGGAACATATTGACGTCCGCGCAAATATTCAAACGTCGTTTCATCCGGAGCGATCATGCCCGCTCTGGCTCCGCCTTCAATGGACATGTTGCACACCGTCATACGCTCTTCCATCGACAACTCGCGGATGGCTTCGCCCGTATATTCGATAACATAGCCTGTTGCAAAATCGGTTCCGTACTTCGCAATGACGCCAAGGATCATGTCCTTCGCCGTTACGCCCGGATTGCGGCGGCCAACAAAACGAACTTCCATGGTTTTCGCTTTAGCCTGCTGCAAACATTGGGTTGCCAGGACGTGCTCAACCTCGCTCGTACCGATACCGAACGCCAGCGCACCGAATGCGCCGTGAGTGGATGTGTGGCTGTCGCCGCACACAATCGTTTTGCCGGGATGCGTCAAGCCAAGCTCAGGGCCCATAACGTGCACTACGCCTTGGTCAATCGTGTCCAGATCGTACAGGGTAACACCAAAATCCTGACAGTTCTTGGTCAGGGTGTCGATTTGCTGCTTCGAAATCGGATCCGTGATGTTAAAACGGTCTTTCGTCGGTACGTTGTGATCCATCGTGGCGAAGGTAAGTTCCGGGCGGCGCACTTTGCGGCCGCTGAGACGCAGACCTTCGAAGGCTTGAGGGGAAGTCACCTCGTGAACCAAATGCAGGTCGATATACAAAATACCCGGCTTGCCTTCTTCCTGATGAATCACGTGGTTATCCCAAATTTTTTCGAACATTGTCTTCTTACTCATCATAATCACCCCATTGTTCTTTACGTCCATGAGAAGATAATTGCTTGAGTCCCTTATCCCTATTGGGAAGGCCTACAACGCATCATCTTTACGTTGATAGTAATATATCATTTCCTTCTTCATTGTTCCAAGATATAATATCTATAGATGTAATAGGATTCAGCTATAACGGAGTGATGCTTACATGGAACTGAGACAACTGCAATATACGCTGCAAATCGCGGCGGACAAAAACTTTTCGCGCGCCGCGGAGAAGCTTCATATCGCCCAGCCTTCCCTGAGCCAGCAGCTTTCCAAGCTGGAGAAAGAGCTCGGGGTGCTGCTGTTCCAGCGCAATACGAGCAACGTCGAGCTTACCCATGCCGGTGCCAGCTTTGTCGAGCATGCGCAGAAGATCATGGACGCCGTCGAGCAGCTGAAACAGGAGATGTCGGACATCTCCCAGCTGCGCAAGGGGAAAGTCGTCGTGGGCAGCATGCCGATAACCGGCTCTCATCTGCTGCCCCGAGTTTTGCCTGCTTTCAAAAAAGGATATCCGGATATCGAAATCACCCTTTTGGAGGACTCCTCCATGAATTTGGAGAAGCTGACGGCGAGCGGCAAGGCGGATCTCAGCCTGCTTGCGCTGCCCCTGGCGGAGCCGTCCTTGTCCTGGATTCCGATCGGCGAGGAAATGATCGATTTGGCGGTTCCTCCCCAGCACCCGCTTGCGCTGCGGGCGGCCTCCGATCCCGTACGCCCCATTACGATCGACGAAATCCGGAACGAAGCGTTTGTCGTGCTCAAGAAGGGTCAGGGCTTCCGGAAGCTTACCTTCGATATATGCCGGGAGGCCGGCTTCGAGCCGAACGTTGTATTCGAGAGCAGCAACATCGAGACCCTCCAGTCTCTGGTCGCTACCGGGATGGGGATCACGCTGGTTCCCCGGTTCATTGCCCGTGCGAAACGCAGCGAGTTTATTCCGGTATATCTGCCGCTCGCGGATCCGGTGCCGAGCCGCACGCTGGTCGTCGCTTACCGAAACGGCCGGTATTTGTCCAAAGCGGCGGATGCGTTCATCGACACGTTCAAGCAGGTCATGGACAAGCTTGTGGTAGAAGGCGTTCAGGATAAATAAACGCAAATGAGTGAAGAGCAAAGAGGCACAGCCATCGTCGAACGACAAACGGCTGTGCCTCTTTTTCTTTTTTACCTGAAAGCCAAAAGATTACCCATGATCATCATAAACCGAACCCTATTTGCGCAAATTATGCTGGTCGATCATTCGGTTCTGTTCGTCCGCGGTACGGGACTGATCCTGAATCGATTCGTTTTTCCCGTTCCCGCCTCCGGCTACGCTCTCAACAAAATTGCGGAACTGCTCTTTCTGTTCTTGTTCCTGTTCATTGTTTCGGCTGTCGAATTGGTTGTTCTCTGCCATGATTCAAAGCCTCCTCTCAGACGGATTACCCATAGTATACCCGCCGCTGCCCAGATGAAACTTCATATTTGGAGGTTTGGATCTTACATGTTCTATTGGACATACAAATGAGGCCGACGGTCCTCAAAAACCGGTATGCGTCCTCTCACTTCATCCGTGAGCTTGCAATCCAGCGTGCCTGTCACGATCGTTTCCCGCTCATCCCCTTCGGCGATGATCTCGCCCCATGGGTCAATGATCATGGAATGACCGAAAAAGTCCGTTCCGCCGCTGGTTCCTACGCGATTGCAGGCAACGACATACATTTGGTTCTCGATCGCCCTGGCGATGAGCAGCGTTCTCCAATGATGCAGCCTCGGATGGGGCCATTCCGCAGGCACGAACAGCACTTGAGCGCCGCCGAGCGCGAGGGTGCGGGACAATTCCGGAAACCGGATATCGTAACAGATCGACGCGCCCGCCTTCATTTCTTCCAGATCAAAGGTTACGGTCTGCTGTCCGGCTTGCAGGAACTTCTCTTCGTCCATCAGGCGGAACAAATGGATTTTGGAATATTTGGCGATCTGCTCCCCGTTCCGGTTAAAGACGTACATGCTGTTATAAATCCGGTCATCGATCCGTTCGGCTACGGAACCGCCCACGACTTGGATGCGGTGTTTTCGAGCAAACTCGCTCAGCATCGAAGAGGTTTCTTGCCCCATAGGGTCGGCGAGCTCTTGGATCCGGTCCAGCGCATATCCGGTGTTCCACATCTCCGGCAGCACGATCACGTCCGGCTTATGGTTCGCAGCTGCCGCCTTCTCCATCATGCCGAGCATGTTATCCATGTTGGCCTGGACGTTGCCTATTTCAATGTCACCTTGAATAAGTGCGATATGAAGCTGAGCCTTTGCTTCTCCAGTCATCTTGCAGCCTCCCGTTGTTTGAGTTGAATCCAAGGGCGGCCTCCATGCGATCATGAAACGCATAGGCCGGTTCTTCTTCCAGGGTTCAACCTTCTCTTATATGTCATCATCATAGCCTCTCCAGCGCCGCTGCTGCAACACCCTAGCCCCATTTCCCTCTATACACCCCTGATAAATCGTGTTAAATTAATCCTAATTGTTTTCCATTATAGACGTATTTAGAGTGTAATCAGATAACGGAGTGATGAACCTGCAATGAACAAAAAGCCAGACGTTTTCCACATAGAGCCGGCCGAGATCATGGCCCAGCTGCCTACGCAATTTTTCGCGACCCTGGTCTCCAAGGTAAACCGCCAAGTGTCTCAAGGGTATGATGTAATCAATCTCGGGCAGGGAAATCCCGATCAGCCCACGCCGCCTCATATCGTATCGAGCCTGAAGGAGGCGGCCGACAATCCGCAGTTTCACAAATATTCGCCTTTTACCGGCTTTTCCTTTCTGAAGGAAGCCATCGCGCATCGATACAAGGAGGACTATAACGTCGATCTGGATCCGGAAACGGAAGTCGCCATTCTGTTCGGGGGAAAAACCGGGCTGGTGCAGCTGCCGCAAATCCTCCTGAATCCCGGGGATGTCTGTCTTGTCCCGGACCCGGGTTACCCGGATTACTGGTCAGGCGTTGCTCTCGCCCGCGCGCAAATGAAGTTCATGCCGTTAACCGCAGATAACCGCTTCCTTCCCGACTATGGCGCTATATCGCCTGCAGACCGGGAAAAAGCGAAGCTGATGTTCCTGAATTACCCGAACAACCCGACATCCGCCGTCGCTCCTTTATCCTTCTACGAGGATACGGTGGCATTCGCCGCCGAACACGGGATTGTGGTAGCCAGTGACTTTGCATATGGGGCGATCGGTTTTGACGGAGACCGTCCGGTCAGCTTCCTGCAAGCGGAAGGCGCCAAGGAGGTGGGCGTGGAATTCTACACCCTCTCCAAAACCTACAATATGGCAGGATGGCGTGTCGGCTTCGCCCTGGGGAACCGAAACATCATCTCGCTGATCAATATGCTGCAGGACCATATCTATGTCAGCCTGTTCGGCGGCATCCAAGCGGCTGCTGCTGCGGCTCTCACCTCGTCGCAGGACTGCGTCGACCAACTGGTGTCGCGCTACCAGTCGAGAAGGGATGCCTTCTTCGGCGCCCTGTCCGAAATCGGGTGGCAGGCCCCGAAACCGGCCGGCTCCTTCTTTAGCTGGCTGCCCGTGCCGAAGGGATACACCTCGGTATCCTTTGCCGACTTGCTGCTGGAGGAGGCCAAGGTGGCCGTCGCGCCTGGCGTAGGCTTTGGGGATCACGGCGAGGGGTATGTCCGCGTCGGCCTGTTAAGCAGCGAGGAACGAATGCGGGAAGCCGCCTACCGGATTGGCAAGCTGAACCTGTTCGGCTAACCTAATTCCTTTTGAAAAATCAAAAACGATGTGCTATTCTTGCAATAACAATCGAATGCAGTTCCCAAACGCAAAGACGGGACCAGTACGAAAGCATGCGGCACGATGATCAGAGAGCAAATTCCATGGGCTGAAAGAATTTGCCGTGACCCCTTTCCGAATCCTACCCCCGAGCGGCCTGGCTTGCCAGGACAGCGCCTTCTGTTACAGGGCCAAAGCCGGATGAGCTGCGCTCATCAATAAAGGTGGTACCGCGGAAGTCCAACTTTCGTCCTTTCTCATACAGGACGAAAGTTTTTTTGTTTTCAGGGAAATGGATTCGTAACAGCCATTCCTACCATCATAAATACAAGGAAGTGATCACGATGCTCTCGCGCATCGTCGTAAAGATTGGAAGCAGCTCCCTAACGACAGACGAAGGCGGACTTAATCTGGATTCGGTCGCGTTTTTTGCCGGGGAACTTGCCGGGCTCCGCGAGGCCAGCCATGAAGTTCTCCTCGTGACCTCCGGAGCCGTCGCAGCAGGGTTTAGGGAGATCGGGTACGAGACGAGGCCCAAGCTGCTCCATGAGAAGCAAGCATCCGCTGCATTGGGCCAAGCGCTGCTCATGCGGGCTTACCAGAATGCGCTGGCCTCCCATCAACTGAAAGCGGCCCAGATTCTGTTGACGAGAATGGACTTTGCGAACCGCAAACGCATGAACAACGCCAGCATGACGATTACGGAGCTTTTGAAGCAAGGCGTCATCCCCATCATTAACGAGAACGACACGGTTTCGATTGACGAGCTGAAATTCGGCGATAACGATACGTTATCCGCACTAGTCGCCAACCTGGTCCGCGCTCAGCAATTAATCATCCTGACCGATACGGACGGCTTATACACGGCCGATCCGCGCAAGTCGCCGGATGCCATAAAATACGAGGAAATTCATGACATTACCGATGAAATTTACAGCATGGCGGGAGGGGCCGGCTCCAGCGTCGGAACCGGCGGCATGCGCTCGAAAATCGATGCCGCCAAAATCGCCACCCGCGGCGGCGTTCCCGTATTCATCGGTAAAGCCAACGAGCCCGGCGATCTGGTGAAAGCATTGGAGCACAGCGGCAAAGGTACGTATTTTGCCACTCACCTGTCGGCCCTGCCTGTGAAAAAGCAATGGCTCGGCTTTATGTCCTCGCCGCTGGGTCGGATCGTAGTCGATCCCGGTGCCGAGAAGGCGCTGATCCACGGAGGTCACAGCCTCCTTCCCGTTGGCGTTAAACGGATCGAAGGCAGTTTCCATGCAGGCGATGTGGTGGAAGTCGTCAATATGGACAACGTAAGGCTCGGCAGAGGCATCGTCAATTACGACGAGGACCAGCTGCAGGCCGTGCTCGGATTGCCGAGCAGCCAAGTCATCGGTATTATCGGCGAGATCCATCGGCTCGAGGTTATTCACCGCGATGAATGGATTACGTTAAAATAGTCCGTATCGCATCC
Organism: Bacillus sp. FSL K6-6540; assembly: GCF_038007545.1. NCBI lineage: Bacteria > Bacillati > Bacillota > Bacilli > Caryophanales > Bacillaceae > Bacillus > Bacillus sp. FSL K6-6540. Next base: position 2,625,595 of record NZ_JBBOXH010000001.1, on the reverse strand, counting down.
CGAAGTTAAATCTTTTTATCACCTATACGAAGGAGGAATCATCATGAGTGAGGTACGCAATAAAGCTCAGCTCGCCAAGCAGGCTGCATTTCGTCTTGGCAGACTGAGCACGGAGGAGAAAAATCAGGCGCTGCTGATCATGGCCGACGCCCTGATCCAACGGACGGCAGATATCATGGAAGCCAACGCAGAGGATCTTCGGCGCGGGAAGGAGCTTGGCACCTCTGCTTCCCTGCTGGATCGGCTGGCACTGAACGAAGCCAGAATCGAGGGCATTGCCGAAGGGTTGCGCCAAATCGTGGAGCTACCGGACCCGATCGGTGACACCTTGGAAACGATCGATCGTCCGAACGGACTGAACATCGTGAAGAAACGCGTTCCCCTGGGCGTGATCGGCATCATATATGAAGCACGTCCCAATGTGACGGTCGATGCCACCGGGCTGTGCTTGAAGACGGGCAATGCGGTCGTCCTGCGGGGCGGATCATCCGCCCTCTCCTCCAACCGCAAAATCATCGAAGTGCTTCACGAAGCTATGGAACGCACTGCGCTACCTAAAGAAGCGCTTCAGCTTATCGAGGACCCGAACCGCTCCTCCGTGGATGAAATGCTGAAACTGAACGGACTGCTGGATGTCATCATCCCGCGCGGCGGCAGCTCCCTGATCCAGAACGTCGTGATGAATGCCACCGTGCCGGTCATCGAAACCGGGGCGGGCATTTGCCATACGTACCTGGACGCATCGGCACAGCCGGACATGGCCGCTGCCATCAGCATCAATGCCAAGGTGCAGCGCCCTTCGGTCTGCAATTCCATGGAAACCCTGCTCGTTCATGCGGAGTATGCCAAATCGCACCTGACTTCGCTGGCCGAAGCTTTCCGTGTGCGTAATGTCGAGCTGCGCGGATGCCAGCGAACCCTGGAATATATCCCTTGGGCTGCCGTCGCAACGTCCGAGGATTACTCGACAGAGTATAACGACTATATTTTGAACATTAAAATCGTGGACCGCCTGGATGAGGCCATCGAGCACATTTCGGTATATGGCACGAAGCATTCCGAATGCATCGTAACGGAGAACGAGGATCATGCGGAGCGTTTCCTGCAGGAAGTAGACGCAGCGGCTGTCTATCATAACGCTTCGACCCGCTTTACCGACGGCTTTGAATTCGGCTTCGGCGCCGAAATCGGGATCAGCACCCAGAAGCTGCATGCCCGGGGACCTATGGGGTTACCCGCGCTTACTTCCTCCAAATATGTTATTATCGGTAGTGGTCAAATACGCGAATAAATCATTCATCCCAAGCCATGAAGGAGGAACAAAACGATGTGCCAATCCCCGCAGAACCGACCTTTAATAGATAAAGCAATCACCTTCTACGGCGCAGGCTCGATGGCCGAAGCGATCGTACGAGGATTAGTGAGCCGTTCTGTCGTGCTTCCCGAGAATATTACGATGCTGAACCGTAGCAACGCCCAGCGCCTTCTGGAACTGAGCGAACGGTACGGCGTCCAGATCAACAACGATGAGGCCGCCAAAATCGAAATTTTGAAAACCTCGCCGGTGATCGTGCTGGCCATGAAACCGAAGGATGCCGCCAAAGCGCTGAAAGAACTGGGACCCAAGCTCTCCAGCGACCAATTGATCATCTCCGTGATCGCCGGACTTTCGATTTATACGACGCAGACGCTGCTAGGAAACCAGCAGCCCATTGCAAGAACGATGCCGAATACATCCGCTTCGATCGGGCTTGGTTCCACGGGCATTGCGTTCTCGAAGGAAATCAGCGAAGAACAGCGTCAGCTCGTGCTGACTTTGTTCGAGGCAGTCGGCCACGTAACGGTCATCGAAGAAGAGAAGATGGACATCCTGACCGGGATATCCGGCAGCGGCCCGGCTTACTTCTATTACATGATGGAGGCCATGACCGCAGCGGGAATCCGCGGCGGCCTGACGCCGGAGCAAAGCCGCGAGCTGACGCTTCAAACGATTCTGGGTGCCGCCCGCATGGTCCAGCAGACCGGGGAACAGCCATCGTCGCTGCGCGCGAAGATTACATCGCCGAACGGATCGACGCAAGCTGCCCTGGAAACGCTCGACAAAGGCGATTTCTTCGAAACGGTCATTGCCGCCGTAAACCGCTGCGCTGAGCGCTCCAAAGAAATGGGCGCGATGCTGAAGGAGCAGATCTCATGAGCCGCTGTATTGCAACGTACCGAATTTATGACGACCAGGCGGATTTCCGTAAGAAAGCGACCTCCATCGCCGTTGGCATGACGGTTGGCAGCTGGACCGAGCTGCCGCAGGCCAAACGCGAAGCCATGCAGAAACATCTTGGCGAGGTCGTTGACATTCAGGTTCACGAGGGCTGGGAGCCGGGCAGCCGTTATGCGGATGTCAGCATCGCTTATCCGGACATCAATTTTAGCCGGGATATTCCTGCCCTGTTGGTGACCGTGTTCGGCAAAATTTCCATGGACGGGCGCATCAAACTGACGTCCCTGGATCTGTCTCCTGACTTCCTGAGTGCATTTCCCGGACCGAAGCATGGCATTGACGGAATCAGAGGCCTTCTCGGCGTCCATGACCGCCCGCTGCTCATGAGCATCTTCAAATCGGTGATCGGACTGAATGCGGACGAGCTTAGAGCCCAATTTATCCGCCAGGCGCTCGGCGGCGTGGATCTGATCAAGGATGACGAAATCCTGTTCGAGAACGACCTCACCCCGATTGAAAAACGGGTCAGCATGTGCATTCAGGCCGCTGCGGACGTCGAACAGCAGACGGGCAAAAAACTGCTGTACGCGGCCAATTTGACCGGCCGTACATCGCAGCTGCGCGAGCAAGCATTGCGAGCGATCGATGCAGGCGCCAATGCCCTGCTCTTCAATGTGCTGTCCTACGGGTATGACGTCCTGCACGAGCTGAGCAGCGATCCGGAGATTACGGTACCCATCGCGGCTCACCCAGCGCTTGCCGGCGCCATCTATCCTTCTCCGCACTATGGGATTGCGGCACCTGTGCTGCTCGGCCAGCTGATGCGGATCGCCGGAGCCGATCTGGTGCTCTTCCCTTCTCCTTACGGCTCCGTCACGATGCCGAGGGAAGAGAATCTCGCCATTCGCGACGAGCTGCATAGCGCTAAACTTGGCGTGAAGCGAAGCATGCCGGTACCGTCCGCGGGAATTCATCCGGGACTCGTTCCGCGCATCATCCGGGATTTCGGCACCGATGTGGTCGTTAACGCAGGCGGCGGGATCCACGGTCATCCGATGGGAACCGAAGCGGGCGGCAAAGCCTTTGTACAGGCGATTGAGGCAACGATGAAATCCGTGCCGCTTGCCCACTATGCCGAAGAGCACGAAGAACTGAAAGCCGCACTGGACATCTGGGGAGGAGAAGCATGACATCAGGAGCAAAACAGCCGATTATTTTTTGCGATTTCGACGGAACTATCACGAACAACGATAACATCGTTGCCATCATGAAACACTTCAAACCGGAAGGCTTCGAGCCGATCATGCAGGATACGGTTGACCGCACCATTTCAATTCGGGAAGGCGTTGGCCGCATGTTCGCCCTCTTCCCTTCCTCTATGAAAGAAGAAATTACCGAGTATGTGCTGAGCCATGCCGGGATCCGGGAAGGCTTCGCAGCGTTCCTTGACTATTTGAAATCCGAGCAGATCGAGTTCTATGTCACAAGCGGCGGCATCGATTTCTTTGTCGATCCTCTGCTGAAGCCCTTTGGCATACCGGCGGACCATATCTTCTGCAACGGTGCCGATTTCGAAGGGGATCGCATTGAGATTACCTGGCCGCATCCTTGCAAGGAATCCTGCCATAACGACTGCGGCATGTGCAAGGTTACGGTGATGGACCGTTTTCCAGCCGACCGATATTACCGGATTCTCATCGGTGACAGCCTTACCGATTTTGAAGGCGCCAAGCAGGCCGACTTGGTCTATTCCCGCTCCACGCTTACCGAGCAGTGCAAGAAGCTTGGCGTGTTTCATGTACCATTCGAGACATTTACCGATATCCAGAACGACATGAAAGACAAGTTTACGCAGGAGGTGCTGTAAGTGGCATTTTCAGATATCCAGCTCGAACAGAAGCAGGCTGCGCTGCAGGAACTTAGAGGAATCAAGGAACTGTTTGCATCCAGAAACTGGTTCCCGGGCACCAGCGGCAATCTTTCCGTCCGTGTTGGCGAATTCCATCCGGAGCAGTTTTATTTTGCCGTCACGGCCAGCGGAAAAGACAAATCCGTACATACGCCGGAGGATTATCTCTTTGTGGACCAGAACGGTGTCCCTTGCGAAGCAACCGGCTTAAAGCCCAGCGCGGAAACTTTAATCCACTGTGAAATCTACCGGAAAACCGGCTGCGGCGCCATTTTCCATGTGCACACCATCGACAACAACCTGATCAGCGATTGGTATGGTGAACAAGGTTACGTGCCTGCCCAAGGAATCGAGCTGATCAAAGCCTTTAACATTTGGGAAGAGGACGCGGCGATCCGCATTCCGATCCTGCCGAACTATGCGGACATTCCGCGGATTGCAGAGCTCGTTCCCGACGCGCTCGATCCGGCGGTACCCGGCATTTTGCTGCGTAACCACGGCATCTATGCCTGGGGCAAAAATGCGTTCGAAGCCAAAAAACATCTGGAGGCTTTTGAGTTTATATTCGAATACTCCTACCGCCGTTTGCTTATGAATGCAGCCGGTTCCAAGTAATTTTAGCCTTGCGGGGATTGAGCTTAATCAGCCGGATATCCCGCGTGACAGGTCCTGGCACCCTGAAATCCGACCGCTTCGGTTCGGGGTGCATCCGGCTTATCCTTCCAGAGGAGTGTGTAGGGTGCTTGAAAGCTTAGCCATCGGCGTCGTGTTTATTTTGTACGGGTTGGTCCTCTTTTTGATTCCGCCTAAAAGCTCCACAAGTTTTTATGCTTACAAAACGACGTCTTCACTCAAAAATGAACGGAATTTTAAAGTTGCCAATGCCTACGTCAGCTTGCTGCTGATGATTTTCGGAGTCATCCTGCTGCTGATCGCCAGGCTTACCGGCCACTTCATGACGACCGTGATTTCGACCGTCATCGTTTTTATCCTGATTTATATTCTCGTTGAACGAAAGCTAAAAAACCTGTAAAACGATCACAATCGTTTTACAGGTTTTTTCTTTGGAACGCTAAACGCTAGGTGAATCATAGCCGATTCTGATCCTGCTCCGATAAAGAGATCGAAGGCGACGGTACCGGATCCGGCGAAGAGTAGGCATTGACGACAAACAAGCAAGTCCCAACAAACAGAGCAATATACAACAAATAATACAGATTCTTGGCCACAATATCTCCCCCCATGTCTCGTTCATCATTACTGGTTGATTTGCGCACGCTTGATCATCGGTTGGAAATCTTCCAGGTGATGATCGGATTATTTAATCGTTGTCGGAATCATAAAATGGACGAATTCCACTCCGTGAATCCTTCTTCGAGCCTGTCATCAGCTTGATTCCTCCTCCGATGAGAAGCACCGCTACGATCACGGTTTTCATGTAGGTTCGAATCCGGTAATCCAGGTGCAAATCCGGAAACAGCGTTTCAATATAAGGCATCACAACGCTCGTAAATACGAAATAGATGCCAAGAATGAGCAGGCCAAGCCCGAGCCAGCGCTGCTGATTCCCAAGGCCCGAGATGATCGGCCGATCCCGGAGCGGCTCCCGGCCGTAGCGGCTGACTTGCTGCAAACCATCGAAAAAGGCATAAAACCAGATCAACGGGATCAAAAACAGAAATACCGAGAGTTTAAGCACATCCAGTACATAGATGCTGCCAAGAAATAGAACCATGAGTTGCAGTCCGCGTTTTTGCAAACCCAAATACATTTGACCCGCTCCGGGAAACGCCGATAGCAAGGTGGCAAACACTTTGCTGCGGCGTCCGCTCTCCCGGCCGCTCTCCAGCTCATCAAACAGCGTGCGGTCTATGAGCAGGTCCCCGGCTTGCTTGCGGTGAACCAGCTGTACCACGTCAAACATGCAATAAAGCCATATGATCGGCAGCATGCCCAAAAACAGCAGGAACACCGATTCATGAGTCAACCCCGTCAGGAACACCAGAATCGTTCCAAGTCCGAAAAAGGCGATCAAGAATGACAGCCCACGCTGCATCAAGCCCAGTTGAAAATGGCCAAGGCCGGGAATGAAGGACAGCAGGATGGTATAAAAGCGCTCGGACTCATCGCTCTTGTCTTGGCGAATCTCCATCGGCCGCCCGAATTCATCATGAATAATCGTGACGGGGGTATAACGGATCAACGCAATGAGCAGATCGAGCATGCTGATCCCCCAGATCATTAAAGCACCGAGAAGTCCCAGCGCAAATAATGCGTCGGAAGCCGACATGATTCCAAGCAAAATCCCGCCAAACAGGCTTCCGAAGAACAGCAGCGGATATAACAGCGCCCGTCCCTTCCTCCCCCAGTAATAATGGCCGAGACCCGGAAGGATATTGAGTATAAAGGCAAAACCTTTACTTCGTTGCGGTTGCACTAAGCATCTTCCTTTCATTTTTCTTATCTGGATAATAGCCGGTCCAGCCAGCCCGTTGTTTTTTCCACCCATTGCTCACTATAGGAAGGCGTATCGGATAAAGGGACCTGACCGCTAATCTCACTGGGAAGCAGCCGGTCGAATGCCCCGGTGAAGAGGAACAGCATCGTAATGGACGCCGCTATGGCATAATGGACGATGGCGCGTTCGTACCAGCGCTTGGGCCGCTCCTGAATCCGCAGCGGTGCTTTCGGGGTGTAAGGCTTAATCTGTTCATGTTCCACCACCTGCTCGGCAAATGCTTCAGGATCTGCCATACCGGGAAGTTCGGCATCAAGCTCCGACAGAACCTGCATATAGATCTCCAGCACGCCGTCATCCGATAGCATGAGCTCTTCATAAGAAGTTCGTTCTTCGGGCGAGCCTTCCCCTCTAACATAACGTTCGGTCAGCAGCTTGAGCTCGTGATCCTTGGCGTTCATTTCCACTCCTCCTCCTTCCACGATTTCCGAATCCATTGTCTGGCCCGGTATAATTTCGACTCAACCGTCTTGACCGTGACATTCAGCTCGGCTGCGATTTGTTCGTAGTTTTTCTCTTCCAAATAAAAAGCCGTAATAATGACGCGGTGATTGTCCGGCAATGCTTCAATTTTCTCTCGAAGTTCCTCTCTTCTCTCCTTATGTATGAGCAGAGAAACCACATCCTCGTCCCGGGAAGGGAGTTTATCCAGCACTTCTGCATGTTCGCCGGGCAGCTGCTCCGGCGGTTTACGGGAAAGCTTCCTCTTCATGTCAATCGCTTTGTTCAAGGCGATGCGGGTAATCCAGGTCTTAAAACCTTCAGATCTGTACTGGGGGAGAGCTTTGTATACTTGTATGAACACTTCCTGCGACGCATCCTCCGCTTCCTTGGCATCCCGCAGGACCGAATATGCCGTATGGAACACGTGCTGGCTGTATTGGTTCACCAGTTCCCGAAAGGCTTCTTGCTCACCTTGCAGGATGCGCGCGATTAACGTTTCTGCATCAATAACTCTCCCCTCCTTCCCAAATACATAGACGTCAGCTTTATGAGCTGCCCCTGCACTTTTTCAAAAAAATTTTGGATCAATCTAAAAACAAGGACAAACACACTTGCCCCCTAGTTTGCCCGTACCGGCCAAAACAAAAAAAGAACGTCTATCGACGCCCTTAGGAAGGTTGCAGAATCATACCGCTAAGGACGAATAGAACGTTCATCACAAAATGCATGACCATGACGGGAGCCAATCCTTTCGAACGAATGGCTACGCCCCCCATCATGATACCAAAGATGGAAAACAACAGGCAAACGGGCCATGAAAAACCTAGGTGGTAATGGTATAAACCAAAGGTAGCTCCGGCGATGACAAGCCCTTTCAGCTCCCCAAACCCACTTACAAAATGACTAAGTATGTATCCCCGCCACAACAGCTCCTCAAGGACGGCATTGATCAGCGCAAATGATAGTGCATAACCGATAAGATCGAGAAATTGCGGCTGTCCCCAGTCAATAAAAAATGAAAATATGGCACAGACGTTAACCAGGAAAATAAGCATGAAACGCCAGATCGGATCCTTGAGCGGGTCCTTGAATATCCATGGAAAATGAATCGTTTTTCCCCATGAACCTGTGGCAAGGTATAACGGTTTTTCCTTCGTTAAAATGGCCGCCAGTGCAAAGGGTAATACAAATAATATCAGACTTAACCTCGATAGGATGATCGCCCAGGCATCGTGCCCCGCTAATCCATTTTTAATGATTTCACCAGAAGAATGATAGAGCATATAACCTATCGCCATGATAAGCGCCACGATGGCCGTGTCATTTATCTGAATCGATATCTTGCGTACGCTTCTAAGCTTGAACATAGTATATATTATCAGGATCAGTCCGATTCCCCACGCCACGGATAGAAGGAATGATGACCATTGAACCCATACGATGGTGGCGATCATGATGATCAAGCAGGTATTAAATTCACCTGGGTGGTTCGTTACTTGCAAGCTTTTCTCTCCCATTCTGTAACGCGTATGATGATAACATGATACCCTTCTATCATGACTGGATCAACTAGAGATTGGTGCATCGTCTATTTCTATGGGCTCTACCACATTCAGCAGAAACGGGCGTCCGCGCAAATATTCATGGATATAGGCTAGCGCATAGATTTGCTCACTCTTCAGACTTTCTGTCTCTCTTGGATTGGAGGCATGGTGACTATAATTCTCCATCATGATCATGATGAAAAAGCATTCCAGAGACTGAATATAATTCGAGCCCAACTTCCGCACGCTTTCATATCCTTGAAGCACTTTTAAACGTTGGTTCGGAACGAGTGACAACATTACCGCTGCCAAATCGTAAAGAAAATAACCATAGCCACATCTACCGAAATCAATCGGATGAGGAAATCCCCCTTCAAATACCAGATTCCCCAAATGCAAATCGGCATGAATGAGACCGTAGTTGAAATCGTCAGCGTTCATATGATCAAGCTGGGATATAACCTTTTCAGCTGCGAGTTGGTATAGTATAAATGAGGCTTCCGACAAAAAAGTCCCCGCATATCGTTCCAACTTGGCGAGCGCTTCTCTATAAGTGTTTATCCCCCATACCGGCCCCCGGCAATCAGAAGGTCTTTCGAAGCCAAGTGCCGCTTCATGCAGTTGGGCAATCAAGACACCTACCTGATAAGCCTGGTCTTCTGTAAGTCTTTCATGCGCATGCACACCATCCACCCATTTCATGACGGTAACAAGAGGTGCTCTGAATCCATGATCTGTATCGATTGTCAACCATCTTAACCCACTTGGAGTGGTTATACCTGTCGGCACTTTGATACCTGCGGTAATAAGGGCATCCAGAAATTGAAGCTCCAGGTCGATTTCATTGCTGCACCGCCGATCCGAATGAATTCTTAACAAGCAGGTTTCATCTATGTTCGTCCTAACTTGATATGTAATCGTGTCCGAAATACCGATAAATTCAATCTCAACCCATCTCAGGTTATATTGCTGAAGTGCCGATACCGCAACCCTTTTGGCTCTTTCGAGCAGCGCACATCTTTGTTCTTCTGTTTCAAATTGAAAAAACTCATTCATGAACTCACCTCTGCTCTATGGATTTGAACGTTCTTGAATGATTATAATTGCTCAGCGGCTGCATTTCGTATATAACGATTAGTTTAAAATGACTTTTAAACACAAGAAAAAAGCCACATCAGAATCAGTTCCAATGTGACTTGCATTTACTTGTTTTTGGTATACACGATTTTTTTGATGGAATCGCAGGATAAACAATACTGAGAAGAAAGCTGGTCAATCGTGGCGCCTGAAGCAAACAGCTGCCGGATTTCCAGGTTTCTTTTTTTCAAATACACCCGGCTGCCCGAGTTTTCTCCCCATTTCTTGCGCAATCCTTCGGGTTTCGGGATGTATACCATCCCGCCCTGTACATATTTTTGTACTTCCTTCAGCAATTCCTCGGGAAGTATAATATCCGCGTTTATATATTTCATGGTAGCTCTGCTCCTTAAAATTAAAATAAAGGTTTTAAGGATGCAAAGTCCAATAGATAAACGGCCCTCTCTACGCGAGGTAATCAGGCGGTAACTTTCTCATCGCTCCATGCAAACAACCGCCGTTGTTCATCATATAGACTTTGCATAGAGCTCATCGTCAATCTTCCCATCATGATCATGATCATGCCCCTCCCTTCACAAATTATGACATTCCGACTGGTTATGACCATTATAACCGATGTTAGGCGAAAAATCGAAGCCTCCGTCTCATCGGCAGGAGATCCTTAAACCGCTAAGCTTGCAAACGACCGGAGCATCTCCTCCACCGTTTTGAAGAAATAGGTCGGCTGGCATACCGTCAGCTCTTCCTCCGAACCATAGCCGTAACCTGCAGCCATGCTGTGTATCCCGCAATTCCGTGCTCCTATTAAATCATGCATCCGATCTCCGATCATGACGGCTTCCGAAGCATCAATACGGCAGGTATCCAGAACATGCTGAATGATTTCGGTTTTGGCGGACCGGGTGCCGTCCAGTTCGCTTCCGCACACCATGGTAAAATAAGCGGACAGCTGGAAATGCTCAAGTATCGTTTCCGCAAAAACCGCAGGCTTGGAGGTAGCGACATACAACTGTCGCCCTTGCGATAACAGTAAATCCAATACATCGCGAATGCCGACATATACTTCATTTTCATACAGGCCGGTGTCCTTGAAATATTCACGATAGCTGAGAATTGCTTCCCAAGCCTCGGCCTCGTTGAAATGGTACTTTTCGGTGAAGGTCTCCTGGAGCGGGGGACCGATAAAACATTCCAGCTCGGAAAGATCGTTGACGATAATCCCTTGCTGACCGAGTGCGTGCCTCACAGCTTTCGTGATGCCTTCGCGCGGATCGGTCAGGGTTCCGTCCAAATCAAATAGAATATGCTTGTATTTCAATTCGATCATTCTCCTTCTTTCATGATTCCTAAGTCAGATCCTTAAGCTCCATAAGATCCTTGATCGTATAAGCAGGCCGATGACGGTCGCTTAAAGGGGCGCCCCGGCGATTATAATAACAAAAGTCAATTCCTGCATTCGCTGCTCCTTCATAATCATCCGTAAGCGAATCCCCTATGTACAGCACCTCGCTTGAGTCAACCGCTAATTCCTGCAAAGCAAGCTCAAAGATATGCGGATCCGGCTTCCAGTACTTTACTTCATCCGAAATGATGAAGGAATCAAAATAATGAAACAAGCCTCCTGCCGCAAGACGTTTGCGCTGTGCTTCACCAATGCCGTTGGAGATCGCGCCGAGCGCAAAATTGCCGTGCAGGTGCTCCAGTATAAGATCGGCATGCGGTTCCAAATGGGGGGAACTGCAAAATAACCCCCAGTATGTTTCCGAAATCTCCCGACACTGGTTAAAATCCCGCTTCAATCCAAGGAACGTGTCCGTGAAGGAGTGCTCCAACACCTGCCTAATGTCGTGATTATGCTGAATTCGGTTCATCCAGTAATTAAAATTGATCGGTCCGAATGTCCCCCAGAACTCATCCCACGTCAAATCCTCATGCAGACGGTATAACTCCAGCGCCTGCTGCATGCACTTCTTTTCGCTCTGACTGTAGTCTAGCAACGTGTTGTCCAGATCAAAAATAATGGCCTTGTATCTCATCTCCATCTCCCCCTCCGGCCGATGCTGCAACTATATGCATTCGCTAATCCGGAAAGGTTCTCCTGCTAATGAGGATCTGAAACGGTCGTTAGTTAATAAAGCGCTCTGCGATTTCTATCATGTTCTCTTTTGTTAGCTTCGCTTTGCTGTTCAATGCGATATGGTAATAAAGATCTTGAGCCTCATCCACCCAAGCCAGGCCCTGATTAAAATAGGCGTCTGCGTATCGAACGTATATCATCTCGTGTCCACCTGCCAGAACCTTTTCGACATGGTCCTTATCGGCATAATGAATCTCCTGCTTGGAGTTCATGGCGCTTCGCTTGGTTGCTATTACGCTGATCGAGGTTTCCATGTCGCTGCCTTTTACGTAGGATAGCGAAATCGAGCCCGCGCTGGGCGGTTTTATCTCCTTAACGAAAACACTTTTGCTTCCCGTCGATTCTTCCGCCTTCCGAATCAACTCATTTTGAATATCGTAATAAGCTTTCGTCGGTTCTCCCTCCTGAAACAAATCGGAAAGATCGGGGATAAAGGTAAGGGTTCCTTCATGAAACGAATACTCATTTAATATCCGGGAGGGAATATGGATGTCAGGCATTCCGCGCTTGCCGGCTTCCTCTCGAAATACGCCAAGATCTCCCAAATGTAACGAGCCTGCGTGGAATTCGAGCAATGTTTCCTTTCCATGAATCTCTCTCTTCAACTCATTGATCTCTTGGTTATGGATATAATAAGCGATGGCTTGGCCGGGAAGGGCCGAGCGAAAGGCTGAACTTCGGGAAGTGGTATCGAGCGAATACAATCGGTCCTGCTTTGCTTGTAATTCCTTAAAGTCCTCGGGCTCCGGTTTGGTCTCCAGCACCACTTTTCCCTCTTTGCTGCGGATCTGTACCAGTTCAGCTGCCGCATAAACCGTGACGGACAGCGAAGTCACCAGCAGCAGTGAGGCGGCCATCACGAGCGGTCTTCGGTACAAACTCGGCTTGCGTTTTTTGGCAGGAAGGGAAGCAATCCGTTCCATTACCGCATCCCTGACATCAATGACATAACGGCTTTTGGTGTGATGCACCCTCAGCTTTTCTTCCACGTCATCTCGTTGAAATTCCATAGCGGCTCCTCCTCTCGATTATGCATCCACTTTTTTAATTTTTGGATCAGTCGGCTGTAGCGTTTTTTGACCGTTTCCTTGGTTTTATCTAGAATTTGTCCGATTTCCTCAAAGCTCTTTTCTTCAAATATCCGGAGAATAAGCAAGTTCCTCTCATCGGGAGACAGCCTGCGAAGAGCGCGTTCCATCTGCTCGCTGATGATATAATTCTGAGCTTCCTGCTCTGCGCTTTCGACATGCTCCTTATCCGCCCTCAGTTTAGGAGCAATATTCTGAAAGTACCGTTTCCTTCGCAGCATATTCAGACAATGGTGATAAGCCATCTTATACAGCCAAGCAGAAAATGAGGTCTCTGGCTTATACGTCTCGAGTTTCTGGTAAGCCTTCACCATGATTTCCTGTACGGCATCCTCCGCATCCTGCCGCTGGTTCAGCAGTCTCCAGCAATACATGAAAATCTGCTGTTGAAATGCTTCAACGATATGTACAAAAGCTTGCCGATCCCCGTTTAACACCCGTTCTATGGTTACCTCGATGTCCAATTCCTTCATCTCTGGCTTCGTCGGTTGAATGCTCACTTTCGTTACTCCCCCCTCTCATCAGCAAATCTTCCACTGAAGATGCCTTCATGATTTATAACACATGACAGCGGAAAAAAGGGACAGCTAGTTTCTGTATTTTGCAAGTTTTATTCGTATAAGACCGCATTTTCCATCATGAGTCAGATCGCTTGGAAACGGAATTTTTCCATCCATCACATACAAAAAAAGCACGTCCTTTATGGACGTGCTTCTGAGCTATCTTCCGATATTTCTGAATTTCTGCGTATAGGCTTTGGCATCCTGTACGGTACGCACCCGGTTGCGGCTCCATTCGAGCAGGATCCGGTCAATGTAGCGGAAATGCAGTTTGCCCGCAAATACCGCCTCTTTTAGCGCTAACAGGATCAACTCGTCCGGGTAGCGGTCCGCGTCGACCCAGCCAGAGATTGTCTCCAGCTCCATCGGCGATAGCGGACGTCCGAATTCCTTTTCGAAAATGGTGAACAGATTCCGTTCTTCCTTCTCCGGAGCGGGTTTCTCCGATGCAGCTGTTTTGCCGGAAGCTGGTCGGGCATTCAACAGAGGCGAAGCAAACTTGGCTGCTTCAGGGCTTTTGTCCCTGCCCTCTTGGGCCAGGCACGCAGCAAGCTTCTCATACAATCCGTTCAGATTGTACCGCTCATAATGAATTCCCTGGCCCTCGTCGACATATTCATCAATGCCGATCAGTCCTACCTTCATTAGGCGCTGCAGGCTTGCAGCGATGAAGGCGGCAGGAGAGCCCGTTACCTCCGCAAGCTCCTCCAGCGAAGGAAACGTCTTAAACTCCACCTGCTGATACCCGATCAAATGGATGACCAGCATCGCTTCGCGATCGCTTAAACCAAGTGACCGGTAATGCCGGAGCAGGGCATAAGGAATGATCGCCATCCCTTGGCTCATGCCGGCAGCGGCGCCGGCCGTCCAACCGTTCATGCCGGTATCCGCGTTGCCGTGATCCATGGACTCACCTCTCACGGCTTACGGGTACATCCGGTACAGGGTCCGTGGGAACGGAATCGTTTCACGAACATGATCCAAGCCGCAAATCCACGCAACGGTACGCTCAAGGCCTAAGCCGAATCCGGAATGAGGCACGGTGCCGTATTTACGCAAATCCATATACCATTGATAAGTTTCCATCGATAGGTCATGCTCCTTGAAGCGCTCTTCGAGCAGCTGTGGATCGTCAATCCGCTGCGATCCTCCGATAATCTCGCCGTAACCTTCCGGCGCGATCATATCCGCGCACAGCACGACCTCCGGACGATTCGGATCCGGCTTCATGTAGAACGCCTTGATGCCCGCCGGATAATGGGTAATGAAGACCGGCTTGTCATACTTCTCGGCAATGGCCGTTTCGTGCGGCGCGCCGAAATCCTCGCCCCAAGGAATATCAAAATCCTGCGTGTGCAGGAATTCAATCGCCTCATCGTACGTAATCCGCGGGAACGGCGCTTGAATCGCCTCCAGCTTCGATATGTCGCGACCGATCGTTTCAAGCTCCTGACGGCAATTTTTAACGACGGATTGCACCACATGGCTGATGAACTGCTCCTGCACCTGAAGGCTCTCCTCATGGTCCGTGAAGGCCATCTCAGGCTCAATCATCCAGAACTCGATGAGGTGACGGCGGGTTTTGGACTTCTCGGCGCGGAATGTCGGCCCGAAGGAGTATACCTTGCCGAGTGCCATGGCAGCAGCTTCCATGTACAGCTGTCCGCTCTGGGTCAAATAGGCATCCTCATCAAAATATTTCGTGTGAAACAGATTGGTTGTGCCTTCCGCAGAAGTCGGGGTCAAAATCGGCGGATCCACCAGCGTAAATCCGTTGGTATCAAAGTACTCTTGAACGGCACGGATAATTTCTGCACGGATCACCATAATCGCACGTTGTTTCTGCGTACGAAGCCACAGATGACGATGGTCCATCAAATAATCGACACCGTGCTCTTTAGGCGTAATCGGATAGTTTTCCGTAAGATGTATAATTTCAATGCCGGTAACCGTCATCTCATAACCCGATTGGCTCCGCGGCTCTTCACGTATAACACCCGTCACATACAAAGAGCTTTCTTGTGTCAGGCTTTTCGCGTCTTCCCATACCTGTTCGGATACTTCGCTCTTCACTACAACGCCCTGGATATAGCCGGAGCCGTCGCGAAGCTGCAGGAATTGAATCTTCCCGCTGGAACGCTTGTTGTTGATCCAGGCGCCGATCGTGACGGTCTCGCCGACATGCTGGTTGACGTTACGAATCACACTTTTGGTGGCCATGCATAAATCTCTCCCTTATATCACTACTATTTAACGGTTGGAAGCTTGAACGATACGATGCGTATCCCGAGCAATAACCAATTCTTCATTGGTAGGGATCACGAGTACCTCAACCTTCGAGTTCGCCGCGGAAATACGGCGCGGCTCGCCGGATCGAATGCTGTTCAGCTCCTCATCCAATTCTACTCCGAGATAGGTAAGCTGCTCAAGCACTCTTTGACGAAGAACGATCGAATTCTCGCCGACGCCCGCCGTAAATACGATGACATCCACGCCATTCATGGCGGCAGCATAAGAACCGATGTATTTACGGACACGATACTCGTACATTTCAAAAGCTAATGTGGAGTTCGGATCGCCTTTTTCCATGCCTTCCGTGATCTCGCGCATATCGCTGCTGATTCCGGAAATCGCCAGCAAGCCGCTGTGCTTGTTCAGCATGGAGTTCACTTCGTTGACGGTCAGCTCTTCCTTGTTCATGACAAACGGCACGATCGCAGGATCCAAATCACCGCTGCGCGTACCCATCATGAGCCCTTCCAGCGGCGTCATGCCCATGGAGGTATCGATGGACTTGCCGCCTTTTACCGCTGTGAGGGAAGCCCCGTTGCCGATATGGCAGGTAATGATCTTCAGATCCTCCAGCGGACGGTTCAGGAATTCTGCCGCTGCCTGGCTGACATAGGCATGGGAAGTACCGTGCGCACCGTAACGACGTACTTTATACTTATTATAAAGTACTCTCGGAATAGCGTACAGGTACGATTTCTCTGGCATGGTCTGATGGAACGCCGTATCAAACACAACGACCTGCGGAACGCCAGGCATATTGGTTTCTGCGGCTTTGATCCCCATCATCGAGGCCGGATTGTGAAGCGGAGCCAGATCGAACAAGCGGCGGATTTCCGCTTTGGCGTCACTGTCTACGAGAGCGGACTCTTTAAAAGATTCCCCGCCATGCACCACGCGATGCCCTACGGCCTGAATGCTTTCGATGGAATCGATCACGCCGTGCTCCTCGTTTGTCAGCATGCCAAGCACTTTGCGGATCGCGGTAGTATGCTCCAGAATTTCGCTGACTTCGGTTACGTCCTGTTTTCCTGTCGGCTTATGCGTCAGAATCGAGGAATCCATGCCGATCCGTTCAACCAATCCTTTTGCCAGCACGGATTCATCCGTCATATCGTACAGTTGATACTTCAGCGAAGAACTGCCTGCATTAATTACGAGAATATTCATACCCGGTCACCATCCTTGTCGTACTTGAAAAAGCCTTCTCCGGTTTTAACGCCCAGTTGTCCTGCGCGAACCAATTTCTTCAAGACAATCGATGGACGGTATTTCAGTTCGCCGTACTCGCGGAACATGCGCTCCAGCGCGGCGAGAATGGAATCCAGGCCGAAACGGTCGGCCATCTCCAGCGGTCCGTGCTGGAAGTTATATCCGATTCTCATGGCGTCGTCGATATCTTCCGCGGAGGCTACGCCTTCTTGCAGGAGATGCATCGCTTCGTTGATCATGAGCGTGATCATGCGGGTGGTGACGAAACCTGGAGATTCATAGACCATGATGCCCTTTTTATCCGAAACTTCCTCTACAAAGCGTTTGGTTTCGTTAAACGTATGATCTGAAGTCTTCAGGCCGCGAATGATTTCAACGAGGTCGACCTTGGAAACGGGATGTATGAAGTGCATGCCAATAACACGCTCAGGATATTTGGTGGAGCTGGCGAGCTCCGTCAAACTAAGCGTGGATGTATTACTTGCTAATATTACGTGGCTTGGACAAACTTGATCCAGCTGTGTAAATACTTCTTTCTTTGCATCCAAGTCCTCTATGATCGTCTCAATTACCATATCGCAGGTGCTAAGCTCCGCAAAATGAGTTACTTTTTGAATCCGGTTCAGGATCAGTTTCTTCTCTGCCTGGGTAATTCCCCATTTCTCCAGTTGTTTATCTAGACTGGTCTCGATCATTCGGTATGAATAGTCCAGTTTCTCTGGAGTTTTCTCTACGAGCAGTACGTCAAGGCCCTTGGCTGCCAGCATCTCCGCAATGCCCTGCCCCATGGTCCCGCCGCCTACAACGCCGATTTTTTTGAAGTACATGGTTTCTACTCCACCCTTTCCTTATCTCTATACTTTAATTGTACCCCATTTGTCGAAAAATACATTTTAGAGCACAAAGTATAATAATATCTTAGCACGACAAAAAAGTAAAAAAAAATAACCAGCATAACAATTTATGCTGGTAAAAGCGCGTTTTCACGAAATTGACAACGAAATTGTTCTCCCGAGAGAATTTCTTCCTTCAACAGGATGTCAAGAGAATTGTCGAATATTGGCCGTTTCTGCTCCAAAAGAGTTTTGGTGCGATTCATCAGCTCTTCCAATATCACATTGTTCTCTTTCATCAGCTCTTCGGTAGTAACCATGTTCATGTTAACGATACCCAGCGACGTCAGACCCGACTTCATCATCGTCTCCACGATGTTCAGCGATTGCTCGAAGTCATTGCTGGAGCCCGTGCTTCGGCCCCCGTAATAGATCTCTTCGGCGGCCGCGCCGCCAAGAGCGATCATAATCTGCTCTTCCAGGAAGGTTTTTGTGTACAAATACTGTTCCTGCTGCGGATTATGGCGAACATAACCAAGCGCCTTGCCGCGCGGGCTGAGCGCGACTTGCTTCACGCTGCCTGGGCGCACCAGCTCTGCCATGATAGCATGTCCCAATTCGTGGATGGCAACACGCTTTTTCTCCTCCAAATTCGATTCACGATCGGAACGCTCGCCCATCATGACCTTGTCAATCGCCATGGACAGATGACGCTGATGGATAAATTGTTCGTTCTCGCGCATCGTATAGATGGCGGCTTCGTTCATGACGCTCTCCAGCTGTGCACCCGAGAAGCCGTAGGCTTCCTCTGCTATTTTCTCCAGGTCGACATCTTGATGCAGCGGCTTATTGCCCGCATGCAGGTTCAAGATATGCGTCCGGCCCTTCTTATCAGGCAGATCCACTTGAATATGGCGGTCGAATCGTCCTGGACGCAGCAGCGCGCTGTCCAGCATTTCTTTACGGTTCGTTGCGGCGATCACCAGAATGCGAGGCGTGTCCTGCGAATAGATGCCGTCCATTTCGGTCAGCAGCTGATTCAGCGTCTGGTCGTACTCTCGCTGTTGGCCGCCTTCGCGTTTACCGCCGATGACGTCGATCTCATCGATGAAGATGATGGCATTTTGCTTGTTTTCTTTGGCCGCGCGGTTGCGGGCATCCTTGAACAAATCCCGGATACGCCCTGCACCGACGCCGACATACATCTCCACGAATTCACTGCCGGAAGCAGCGACAAATATAGAATCGGTATAATGGGCAGCGGCCTTGGCCATCAAGGTCTTCCCTGTTCCCGGAGGCCCTGTGAGAAGAATCCCCTTCAATGGACGTATGCCGAATTTCTTGATGTCTTCGTGACGAATCAGAAAATCCAATGCTTCCCGCAGCTCCTGCTTAGCGTTATCCTGCCCGCCGATTTCCTCGAACGTCAGCTTGGCCGGCCCGCTCTTCTTCCGCTTTCGCTCATTTCCGGCACCAACCGCGATGCCGCCCTTCATCTTGGCTATAAACAGCAAGCCGCCTACGAGTCCTGCAGCTATTAAGAGAGGCACGATGTTCACGCCGACAAACACAAGGAATACCAACAAAACCGGAATGAAGCCTAACATGATTTCTTTAGCTAATTTAGGCATGATTCCACACCTCCATTTTGCCAGGTTGACGCGGCAAGATTATAAATTTACCAGACTTGCCGTCCGACAAGCTGACATAGACATTGGTGTCATCGATCGTTGCTTTTGCTTTCAAATTCGGCGACTGGGCAGCCAACTGCTCGAGCGATGATTGAATATCGGTATACTGCTTATTGTCCATCGCTTCGGCAACCGACAGCATCGCTTGCTCCCACCATTGATCCAATGCTTCGGAGGAATGATCCTCTACCTGGATTCTCAATTCCCGCTTGCCGATCACGGACTTGCCTTCCTGCTTAATATGCTGAACCAAACCTTGTAAATTCGCATCCGGAGCCAAATCAAGATTCAAAGTCACGGTATCCTGTTTAATATCTATATGAGAACTTTTCACGCCATCGTATTGTGACACAACAGTTGCGAGCGGATTCTGCAAAGCCATCTGCCGATACAGAAACCAACCGCCAAAGAGGACCGATGCTGAGATCACGACAGTCAGCATGATAGGTACAATGCGCAGTTTCATGTAGTTCCTCCTTCAATTTCGATATGAAATTTTGTATAGCAATTGCAGCACAATAATACATATAACAACGATATATAGTGACGCATGTAATTGATCTGCTCAATTCGTACAAGTACGAGTATATCACATCTTATATACTTTTTCATGCTTGTCTGTGAAAATATTTAGAACAGTTTTACCAATTTATTTCTGTATGCGCTTACATATTTATATGCCAAAGAGGCATCCCTTTAAGGGGACGCCTTTTCATTTGTTTTCTTATTGATTAGGAAGAATAATATCATTTCCGATGGCGTTTCCGTCTTGAAAACGATAGAATCTGTAACCGCGCTGACCATTGTTTTCATATTGCAGCTGCCAGGCATACTCGCCTTCATACATTCCCGGCAGCAATCGCTTGATGACCGCACCCGGCATTTCGTTACGGATCTGGTCCCGCATCACGGCCTCTGACATGCCCGTATTCAATAACACGGACTGAACGGCATCTGCCCCTTCAACAGGAACGTTATCGTCCGTAAACTTCACCCAGACCATGCGGTCTTGATTGTCCTTATCTTTCCCGCTGACCACCCAATAGTTATTGTCCTCGCCCCATACCGATTTATAGGTCTTGTCGGACGAGACCAATTGGCCATGCTGTTTCGCTGCAAGGATCGCCATTCTTTCTTCATTCCACGTATCTTTCATAACATAGGAATAATAGAGCTGTAGGCCAAGCAATAGTAGCAGGACGCCGGACACGCTCAGCAGTATCCACTTCGTTTTTTTCTTCAAATCCGTCTTCCTCGCTCCCCTTGATTATTCCCTAGAGGGTTGTAAGACGCTCAAATGCACGCTGCGCTTCCCGGCGGATGCGTTCCTCGTCGAGAGTAAGGCTCGCGCCATTCTTCACCACCTGCTTGCCGTCAACCCATACATGCTCTACATCCTTCGCGCTGGCAGAGTAGATCGCGTGAGAAATATAGTCGGTCCGCGGAAGGAAATGCGCCTGATCCGTATTCAATGCGATCATATCGGCTTTCATCCCTACCTCGAGCGTACCGATATCCTCAAGGAAAGCGGACTTGGCTCCGTACTCCGTACCCATTCGAAGCGCTTCGGAGGCCGGAATGGCCGTCGGATCCCCGCTTACTCCTTTATGGATCAGGGCAGCCAGCCGCATCTCTTCGAACATATCCAGGTTATTGTTGCTAGCAGGTCCGTCGGTTCCGAGCGACACCGTTACGCCGGCTTTGAGCAGCGCAGGTACGCGGGCGACTCCGCTGGCAAGCTTCAAATTGCTTCCGGGATTATGCGATACGGCTACTTGATGCTTGGCCAAGACTTCGATTTCTTCATCGGTCAGATGAACGGCATGCGCAAGGAGCGTAGGACGGGAGAACATTCCCAGCTTCTCCAAATGGGCAACGGGGCGAAGCCCGTAGTCCTTAACATTCTGAGCCACTTCCGTTTCCGTTTCGGACATATGGGTATGCAAAGGCAGGTTCAAGTCATGGGATGCCTGAACGAATTTTTCGATGAAATCCGGCGGGCAGGTATAAGGCGCGTGCGGCGAGATCATCGTCGTAATTCTGCCGTCAGCCTTGCCATGCCAATCCTTCGCGAATGCCACCGCCTCATCCAGCTTCTGCTGCTGTACCTCGGGCGGGCATAAACCGATTACGCCGCGCGTCAGGACGCCGCGCATTCCCGAGTCCTGGACAACCTTCGCGACCTGATCCATATGGTCATACATATCCACAAACGTCGTGGTTCCGCCCTTGATCATCTCCAGCACGGAGAGCGATGTGCCCCAATATACGTCGTCTGACGTGAATTTGGCTTCCATCGGCCACATTTTTTCCTGAAGCCATACCTGCAGCGCCAGATCGTCCCCATAACCACGGAGAAGCGACATGGCGGCATGTCCATGCGTGTTCACCAATCCAGGCAGGAAGAACAGATGGGTTCCGTCGATAATCTCTGTTCCCTCTTCCACGACGGGCTCCTCTTCGCCCAGGTACGTGATCCGGTCGTTCTCGACCACCATATATCCGCGCAGCACGGATCGGTCTTCCTCCAGTACTGCAAACGTTCCGTTCTTAACCATCCACTTCGTTGTTGTCATGTGCTGCATCCTCCTTGCCGTTATCCAAATAATAGGCCAAACTTTGCAAATCCGTTGTAAAATCAGCCGTATGAATCCGGATATGGGCTGGGGCTTTCAGGATGGTTGGCGCAAAGTTCAGAATCGCCTCGATCCCTGAGGCGATAAGCTGATTCGCTACGTTCTGCGCTTCGAAATCCGGAACGGTAATAATCCCGATTCGAATGCCGTGCTCATGAACCGTCTTCTCCAGCTCTTCCATCGGCTGTACGACCAAATTGTTAATTTTCATACCAACTTTGGGAGAATACGAATCGAAAATCGCCACAATCTTCATATTATCCTTCAGGAATGCATTGTAATTCGATAATGCATGTCCAAGATTACCGGCCCCGACCAATGCGACATTGATCTTCTGGTCCAGCTTCAGAATCTGGCGAATCTTCTCGATCAGATAAGAAACATCATATCCGATCCCTTTCCGTCCAAAATCACCGAAATACGCCAGGTCCTTACGAATTTGAGCAGGATTGAGGTCCAGCTTCTGTCCCAATTCCTGGGAGGAAACCGTGGAAACCTCCCTCTTCTGAAGCTCATTCAAATAGCGCAAGTATACAGGTAATCTGCGGACCACGGCTTCCGAAATTTTTTCCGATTTCATGCATGCTCCCCCTAATAATAGGTTAATAACCACATCTTTTTTTGTTGATCGTGCTTGGTTTCACTTTATTCCGCTTGGTTTCCCGCGCTTGCCTCTTCCTGCAGCCATTCCGAAATTCGGGGAACGATCCCCTCTGTCGGCATGTGCTCCATCTTCGGCCCCGGCAAGGAATATAAGAAATACTTCCCGTAATAGGATTCAATGACCCGGGTATCGTACACGATCACGATCCCTTTATCTTGTGCTGTTCGCACCAGACGCCCAAACCCCTGTTTGAAACGAATGACCGCTTGCGGAACCGAAAGCTTCATGAAGGGATTCTTCTTCTGCTGCTGCAGCAGTTCGCTCTTGGCTTCGACCAAGGGGTGATTCGGCGGCTGGAACGGCAGCCGGACGATGGCAAGACAAGTCAGCGCCTCACCCGGAATGTCTACCCCTTCCCAGAAGGAGCTGGTGCCCAGCAGCACGGAAGCGCTGCTGTCCTGAAATCTTCGGATTAACTTGGTACGGCTGGTCCCGTCCATACCTTGTCCCAATACCGTGATGTCGCTTGATGCCAGCGCTTCTTTCAGCGGCTCGTGCACCTGGCGCAGCATCCGGTACGAAGTGAACAGGACGAGCATGCGGCCATGCGTAGCGACGGCCGTATCGGCCAAAGACTTCACGAGCGTATTCACAAAGAGTGCATCCCCGACCGATCCCTTCACGCTCGGAAAATCACGCGGCACGACAAGAAGGGCTTGTTCCCTGTAATTAAACGGGGACGGGAGCTGAACCGTGTTCAGGTTCCCCGCTTCAGCCGCTTCCTGAAGGCCCAGGTTCTCGATCATGAACTGAAACGATTTGTCCACCGACAAGGTCGCCGATGTCAGAATCACGCTTTGTTTCTTGTCAAAAAACAATTCCTTCAAATGAGCGCTCACGTCGACGGGCACGGCATACAACTGCAGCGATTTGCTGCGGAAATTGCCGTTCGCCTCCATCCAGTATACCGTGCCCTCATCGTTCAGGGCCATGAAGGAGCGCAGGTCTTCGCGATGCGCGGCCAGGTCCTTAAATAGGCCCGATAGGTCGGTTAACAGGCTGTCCGCGCTGTAGTCATCCAAATCTTCCTTCATTTCGGCGATCAGCTTATCGCCCTTGCGCACGACATCGCCCAGCGTCAGATGAATTTGATGCTCCAGTTCGGCCATCGAATCCCAATCCTTCGGCTTCTTCAGCGGGGACAGGCGGAGCGAGAATTGGCCGGCATCTCCCGGAGAAGCGTCTCCGCGTTCCGGAAGCAGTCCGAACAATTGATCGCTGAGCCGATCCCAATTCTCTTTTACGGTAATCAGGTCCGGATACAAACGGTCGATGACGGAAGACCATTCGACTGCCTTCTCGTGCGGCGAAGCTTGCAGCAGCTGGCGCAGAGCCGGGAGCTGCCCGCTTCGGCTGTCTTTGTACAAACGGGTCAAGGTATGGACCACCGAAAAATACTTCATCTGCAAGCCAAGATGCTTGCCGGCGACATCCTCAAGATGATGCGCTTCGTCGATGACGAGGCGCTCATAGCTTGGCAGCAGCTGATGATTCGCCTTCACGTCGGTGAACAGCTTCGAATGGTTCGTAATGACGACATCCGCGATGCCTGCTTCATGCTTGGCCCTGTGATAGTAGCATTTGCGGAACCAAGGACAGGCGCGTCCGAGGCAAGAATCCGAATCGCTGGAGATGGTCTCCCAGAAATCCCCTCCGCGTCCGCCAAGGTTTAGCTCTTCATCATCCCCGTTCTCCGTCTGGGTCAGCCAGACCAGCATCTGGGCCGCCGTGATTACGTCTTCCTTCGGGGAATGAAAATCTCTTCTATTTATTTTATGTTCAAATTTTCTCAAACACAAATAATGTCCCCTGCCCTTGAAAATGGCCGCCTTAAAAGGAAAAGGAACAACCTGGGTGAGCAGGGGAATATCCCGGTCACGCAGCTGTTCTTGAAGGTTGATCGTATGCGTGCTCACCATAACCTTCTGTTCCTGCTTCACGCTTTGATAGATCGACGGCAGCAAATATCCAAGGGATTTGCCGGTTCCCGTGCCCGCTTCGATCAATAGATGTTTATTGTCATCCAGCGCCTGCATCACTTCCTGGAACATCATGTCCTGGGCATCCCTGCTCTCGTAATGAGGCAGCGTTTCCTTCAGGCGTTCACGGACTTCGTTCATGTATTGCTCGAAGCTTACATCGGCCAAAGGATTGGGCTCCGTCTCATCTCTGACAGGTGCTATATCGTTCCAATCATCCACCGCCAAGGCAAACTGGCGGTAGTACGTATGGGTGTCCCCCGCTTGTACGGCTCGGTGCTCCCTGTCGGAACGAATGCCGTCAAAGAACCAGGCCAAGTCGCTGTCCTCGTCGGCAAACAGGTCGCTTAAACGCTGAATGGTGAGCAGCGGAAGCTCGTCGATCTCCTCCAAACATTTCAGCAGCGCATAGGCTGTGGCAAGCGCATCGCTGTCCGCCTGGTGCGGACGGTCATGCTCCAGGCCGAAATGAGAGGACACCATCCCGAGCTGGTAGGACGGGAGCGAGGGAAAGCATATTTTTAAGAAGTGCATCGTATCTAGAATACGGCCGCTGAACGGTAAATAGCCGCAGCGATCGAGCGCGTTTTGCAAAAAGTTAAAATCAAAAGCGACGTTATGTCCAACCAATACGACATCGTCGAGCATGGGCACAAGCTCCATCATCATTTCTTCCAATGACGGAGCATCCGCTACATCACTGTCGGAAATGCCGGTCAAACCGGTAATAAAAGGAGGGATCGGAATCCCGGGATTGACATAGGTGCCGTATACGCGGGATATGCTTCGATCCTCTTCGATGATGGCCAGTCCAACCTGAATGATTTCATCTGCAGACTGGTTGCCCGTGGTTTCAAAATCCAATACGGCAAATTTCATTTCGATAAAATCCCTTTCCTCCAGACTAATTAACAGCATACCAGAAGTTGCGGGTTTTGAACATTCCGGGTAAAAAATCCCCTGGCTTTCTGTACCGCTCCCGTACGCAAAAAGCGATGCCAAAGTCTCAAGGGTGAGCTCTGGCATCGCTTCTTGTTGTGGCTTGATTTCTACAGCAAAGAGATCAATTGGCTGCCGTACTGGAGCTCACCGCGATTCTGCTTGCAGACCTCCAGGTTGATCATGGGGTCGGGAAGCGTCGGATCGCTATGAATCGCCAGTGCAAAATGTTCCTCGGCCTTTGCTTGTTGGCCATTCAACACCTCGATGCATCCAAGCGCATTGTAGATCATCGCCCGAAGCTTTCTGTTGTCAGCCAGGGGCAGGATGGAGATCAGTACGTCGGATGCTTGGGCGGTTTGCCCCAAATACAGATGGGACATGGCAATGTACAACTTGATCAGAAGGCTGTCCGGAAATACCGCGGCGGCTGCCTCAAACTGCTGTATGGCCGGCTGGAACATCAACAGCTTGTAGTAACCTTGACCGCGAACGAACGCATCCAGCTGCAATTCAGGCGCTTCGGTCGGCGGAAAAACCGGAGGTGACGCTGCACTCTCGCGGAAGATGGCCATTTTTTCTTCAAAATGCAGCCACTCCTCGATAATGCCCTCGCTCATGCTTTTGAGCATGTTCCAGTTTTGTACCAGCGCCTGTTTTTGGGGACCTTGAGCAGAAGGGTAATGCTTCACAATTTCATCTAACATGTTGTTCATTTCGGCGAATACATGTTGAAACATAGCTGCATCCCACCCTTAGCGGAAAAATGAGATCAGTGCGTCGACCTGAACTCATTTTCTGTAGAAGACGGTCTTTTCATCCCTTTAAGGTCCCGACACATTTTGGTTCTTCAGAGAATGGCGGCGTGAACTTCGCGATACTCCGTCGTAACCGGCTTATTCGATTCGTCGACGATCACGACCGTCGGGGTGTGATGGTCGTATTCCTCTTTGGACATCATGGCATAAGAAATGATAATGACGTTGTCGCCGGGCTGTACAAGACGTGCGGCTGCTCCGTTCAAGCAAATGACGCCGCTGCCGCGCTCGCCTTTGATCACGTACGTTTCCAGACGGGCGCCGTTGTTATTGTTCACGATTTGAACTTTTTCATTCTCCAGAAGGTCTGCAGCCTCCATTAGATCCTCATCAATGGTAATGCTGCCCACATAGTTCAGATTGGCTTCCGTCACCGTTGCGCGGTGGATTTTGGATTTCATCATCGTTCTAAACATGGGATCCCCCTACTTTTGGTTGAAGTAATGCATTGTCAATGAGACGGGTGCGGCCAAAACGCACGGCCAGCGCCATGATGACGGTTCTGTCTTCATCCACAATGCGGTATGAATCTTCCACGGGCGCAAGCTCCGGGAAGGTGAGCAATTCCGCGTAATCGATATCAGCGAGCGGAGAGCGGGATATATAATCCCGAAGATGAGCGCGGATCTCTCCTGCCGTCGTCGCTTGTCCCTGCCGGATTGCCTCCTGAGCCGTCCGCAGCGAGCCCGACAGCACAAGCGCCTGTTCCCGCTCTTCCGGCTTCAGATACACGTTGCGCGAGCTTAGGGCAAGGCCGTCGGATTCGCGAATGATCGGACATGGCACGATGGTCACATCCATATTCAAATCCCGTACCATTTGTTCTATGACGGCCACCTGCTGCGCATCCTTCATCCCGAAGAAGGCAAAATCAGGCTTTACGATATTGAACAATTTATTCACAACCGTGGTGACACCGTCAAAATGCCCGGGACGGGAGGCCCCGCACAACAATGACGTAATTTCCGCTACGGCAATTTTGGTTTTGGTCGGCTGAGGGTACATTTCCTCTACCGCAGGAATGAATACCACGTCCACCCCTTCGGATTCCGCCAACGCCAGGTCACGCGCTTCATCCCGAGGATAAGTTTCATAATCCTCGCCCGGTCCGAACTGAATCGGATTGACAAAGATACTGATGACCACCGTGCCTGACATTTCCCGCGCCTTCCGCATCAGGCTGGCGTGTCCTTCGTGCAAATATCCCATCGTAGGCACGAGGCCTACCGGGCCTCTGCCGGACCCCAGCCGGTCCCGAAGCTCAGATCTTAAATCCGCAATGCTGCGAATCACTTTCATGATGTCGTGCCCACCTTTTCCTTTTGGCTTCCATATAATGCCGTTGTCGTTTCGGAACCGGCATTGTTCTCCGTCTTGAACACATGCTCCTCGGCCGGGAATGCGCGGTCCTTCACTTCCTTCACATACTGCGTGATACCCTCGCGGATAACGGAACCGACATCGGCGTAAGTTTTCACGAAGCGTTTGTCCCGATAAGGGGACGCGTATTTCAATATATCATGGAATACCAGCACCTGGCCGTCACAATAACGACCGGCGCCGATGCCAATGGTCGGGATGCTCAGCGCTTTGGATATGTCAGCAGCCGCTTCTTCCGTAACCAGCTCCAACACGATAGCAAATGCGCCGGCCGCTTCAAGCGCCTTGGCATCGTTCATGAGCCGCTGCGCATCTTGGGCATCCTTGCCTTGAATCCGGTAGCCGCCGATCTGGTTTACCGACTGAGGCGTCAGCCCGATATGGCCCAGCACCGGGACCCCGGATTGTACGATCCGTTTTACGGTATCGGCGATTTCTTCGCCGCCCTCCATTTTCACGGCATGCGCATGACCTTCCTGCATCAATCGCCGCACGCCGCGCAAGCTTTCATCGATGCCTCCATGATAAGTCATGAACGGCATATCCGCTACGATGAACGTATCCTCGGCTCCGCGAGCGACAGCGCGCGTATGGTACACCATGTCGTCCAGCGTAACGGGAATCGTGGAGTTATAACCCAGCACGACGTTGCCGAGGGAATCTCCCACCAGTATCATATCAATATCCGCTTCTTCCGCCAGCTTGGCGGAAGGATAATCGTACGCGGTCAGCATCGTGATCGGTACGCCCTTCTTCTTCATGTTCTTCAGTTTCACGATGTTCAGTGGTTGTTTGCCTGCCATTGTGACACAGCCTCCCTGTGTGATGTAGTTAGACACAATAAAAAAAACCTTTTAGCACGTACTTGCTAAAAAGTCCGAAAGGCAAAAAAGAGTCACTCGCGATCGTCCCTTCTGTCTCGGTCCTTTCGGCTCAGAGCAGAATCCAACGTAACCGGCATAACAGTTATGAAGGTGTTCTAAATCATAATTCCCACTTGCTGCAGAGTGCAATTCGCTCATGGCGATACCGCCTCTATAGTTGTAGTATATCAAATTCCAGCTCCGATTTCACCATGTTTCATTTACCTGGTATTAAAAAGAATATCGCCCGAATACACGGGAACGAGTTCACCATGCTGGTTGCGGACCAGCAGAGCGCCGTCCTGGTTGAGTCCCGTCGCAATCCCGCTAAAACGGTCACGGGCCGTCTGTACTTGAACCTCGCGGCCCACCGTTCCGGATAAAGCTTCCCAGAGCGAGGCTACGGGCTCGAAGCCCTGCTCGTTGTACAATTCGTATAAAACCTCCATCTCCGACATGATGGACTGGATCAGCGATGTCCGGTTGACGGTTTTCCCGCCGGCGATCCGAATCGACGTCGCAACGTTCCGCAATTCCTCCGGAAAATCCGCTTCTTTCAGATTCGCGCTGATTCCGATGCCAGCAATGCAGTAACGTACTCTTTCATCTTCGGTTGCAGACTCCAGCAGAATGCCGCAAACCTTTTTGCCCTGATACAGAATATCGTTCGGCCATTTGATGTCGGTTTGCACGCCGGCGGATTTAGCGATGGCGCGGCATACCGCCACGCCTGTCAATAAGGTAAGCTGCTGGGTTAGATGCAGCGGCTGCTTCGGCCTGAGCACCAGGCTCATCCATATGCCTTTGCCTCTCGGGGAATGAAATTTCCTTCCCATTCTGCCCCGGCCGCCCGTCTGCTCTTCCGAGATGACAAGCGTGCCTTCGGCTGCCCCTTCTTCCGCCAACTGCCGGGCATCCTCCTGAGTTGACGTCGTTTTGTCCAGCAGCTTGATCGATTTGCCGAAGTACCGACTGGTCATGCCCGCTGTCAGTTGATCCCCGCTCAGTCGGTCCGGCTCGTCCAACATGCGGTAGCCAAGCCGCGGAACGGCCTCGAAATCATACCCTGCATTCCGAAGCTTATTGATCTGCTTCCATACGGCCGTCCGGCTGATGGACAATTTTCGGCTAATCTCTTCCCCGGACAGAAACTGACCGGCATTCTCCTGGAACATTTTCAGAAGTGCGTTGTCTTGATCATGATCCTTCATTATGAATTACCACCCGCTTTGCTTCTTCAATCAACGATTCCTTATCGTTGTTAATCAAACCTGCCGCCGCTTTCCCCAGCAGCAGCCCGAGAAGTTCCCCAAGCCACGGGCCTCCGCGTCTGCCCAGCGTCTCAAGCAATTCGCTGCCGGTGATGGCCAAATCCTTCAAGCTGCGGATCCGGAGATCCTGCAGCCACACGTCAAGCTGCCGGATGAAGGTCAGCGGAGCAGAAGACGCTCCCGCGTGATGCAAAGCCGTTTGCATTTCCAGCCATCCTTGGGCTGCCTCGACACCGTAGGCAAGGACTAGGCTGATCCACTTAAGCCTGCTGCTTTCGGCATCGCCCGCATTCGGTTGCTGCAGATAGGATTCATGCAGCGAGAGCATTTTCACGATGGATTCCCGCTGCTTATTGGAGAAAGTCCATGACCGCAGCAGCTCCTCTGCTTGCTGAGCTGTAGTGCCGCATGCGAGCAGGAGCAAGGACCAACGGATCGTCGCATGGTCCGGTTCAATCCGCTCCATGGCTTCGATCGTCTTCCTATCATGCGTGGTATAGGGAAAGGGCGCTTTCATCCGGGAATGCAGTCCGCTCCGGACAAACATCTCCAATCCGCGCAGCGGGGACGGCCCAGCCAGAATTTTCTCGAATTCGCTGCGGATGCGTTCCATCGCAATCCAGCCTAAGGTGTCTCTCTCCGAGAGGATCCCTCTCCATGTACGGAGTGCGATGGAGAAACCGAACACGGAGGCAAAACGGATGCAGCGCACCATGCGCAGGGCGTCTTCGCGAAAACGAAGACGGGCTTCGCCCACGCAGCGAATCACCTTTCGGTCAATATCCTCTCGTCCGCCGAACGGGTCAACCCAGGAACCGTCAATTCCTCTGGCCATTGCGTTCATGGTGAAGTCGCGCCGCCTCAAATCTTCCTTCACTTCCCCGACGAAAGCGACCTCCGTCGGATGACGATGGTCCTCATAACCGCTCTCCACCCGATATGTCGTCACTTCAAAAGACTGGCCTTCCATCAGCACCGTCACGGTTCCGTGCTTGATTCCTGTTGGAATTACTTTGGGGAAGACGGAACAGGTGACTTCCGGCAAGGCGGAGGTGGTAATATCCATGTCGCTGACCCTGCGCCCCATGTATTCATCACGGACACAGCCTCCGACCCAATACGCTTCATGTCCATGCCGAAGCAGAGTGCGGATCACATCCGCACTCCGCTCGGCCATGTCGGGGTCCGCGTTGCGCCATCGAATCGAATTATACATATCTGCCATAGTTTCCCGTTCCTTTTATCCGAAAAACAACGAGAGGGTCGAGCTTAGCCGCAAACCGGCTTCAGCTCGCTAACCTCCCGTCCCAATACTCGGTAATAGATTTCCTCGTACTTGCCCCGTATCAATTCATTGCAGAACATCGTTTTGGAACGCTGCAGGCATGCCTTGCGCAGCCGTTCGCTAAGGGCTTCATCCTTACATATTTCAAGCACGTGCTGAGCCATCGAATGCGTGTCTCCGATTGGAGCCAGATACCCGGTTTCCCCATGGGTAACCAGCTCGGGAATGCCGCCTGCCGTGGATCCGACCGTTGGCACTCCGCACGCCATTGCTTCCAGGGCGACCAGGCCAAAGCTTTCTTTCTCGGATGGGAGCAGAAGCACGTCCGCCATCGAGATCACATGGGCAATCTCGTCTTGTTTGCCGAGAAAATGCACCTTGCTGCCAAGCCCCAGCTCATTGATCCGGCATTGAATCTTCGGAAGCTCTGGCCCTTCCCCGACTAACAGCAGTTTCGCGGGTACCTGCTCCTGCACCTGGGCGAATATTTCCAATACGTCGCCTACCCGTTTCACGGGACGGAAGTTGGAAATATGCATCATGATTTTTTCGTTCGGATCGGCATAATCATTACGCAGCGATCTCGAATCCCGCGGATAATACACCCGCGGATCCACGAAATTATAGGTAAGGTCGATGTCGCGGCTTATATCCAGCAGCTCCCGCGTCTCACGAATAAGATCCTGTGAAACGGCGGTAACGGCATCACTTTCATTAATGGCAAGCCTGATCAAATCCTTCAGCGACTCGTCCTGCGCCAGCACCGTAATATCGGTTCCGTGGAGCGTCGTAACGACTTTCAGCTGATCTCCGACCATCTGCTTGGCCAAGAAGGCACATACGGCATGCGGCACGGCATAGTGCACATGAAGCACGTCAAGCTGCTGCATTTTTGCCACCTGAGCCATTTTGGTCGCCAGCGACAGGTCATATGGGGGATAACGAAACACATAATAGTCGTTTACTTCAACTTCATGATAAAAAATATTTTTATGGAAAGTTCCTAAACGGAACGGAATGCTGTGAGCGATAAAATGAACCTGGTGGCCTTGCTCCGCGAGGAGTTTGCCCAGCTCGGTCGCCACGACTCCTGACCCGCCGAGCGATGGGTAACAGGTAATGCCGATTTTTAATGGTTGCTGATTCATGTCAGGCCTCCTTTATGTACGCCTCTATATATTATGCCTGCTTGGGGCCGAATAGATGAACAACATACGGACTTTTACAAGCAAAGCCCTCTGCATAAGGAATAAGCCTGCGCGCTCCAAGCAGTGAATCCCTGGCCCGCACACGCTCGATGTACCCCTCGGTCAACGGGGTTGAGACTGCATCTTCTTCAGCCTTCTCGAACTGGGAACGGTAACAAGACAAGGCCTGCTCCTTAACGCCGTAATGCTCCGTAACGTCAACGACCAAATCCGTTCTTCCGATATCGTTTATGAAATAAAAATAAAGCTCGTCCACCTTAACCGGCGGCTGCTCGGGCATGTATCGGCGAAGCTTGGCATTGAATACCGCTTCCTCAACCAACCGGCTGCACGCAACATGGTCCGGATGGCGATCCTCCCAGTAGGGAGCAAATACAATAGAAGGAGAAAACTTGCGAATCTCGGCCGTGACCCTTTCAATATGCTCCGGCGTCACGAACAAACCGCGATCCGGCAGCCCCAGATTCGTTCGGACCTTGAGATCCAAAATACCGGCAGCTTGCTCTGCCTCCTGCTTGCGAAGATCGACGGTGCCGTTCGACGACATTTCTGCCTGCGTGAGATCGCAGATCCCGACCGACAGCCCAGCTGCCGTATGCTTTGCAATCGTTCCTGCCATTCCGATCTCGGCATCGTCTGCATGTGCTCCGAAGATTAATATGTCCAGTTTGGTGTTCATCAGCTATCCACACCCGGTTTATATTTATGAACGAGTTCGCGCCATGCAAAATCGCCGCGGTCCAGCGCCTTGACGAGAATCTCAGCCGTCGCCACATTGGTAGCAAGCGGTATTCCCTGCACGTCGCACAAACGGAGGAGTGCATTGATGTCCGGTTCATGAGGCTGTGCCATCAACGGATCCCGAAGAAAAATAATCAGGTCCATCTCATTATCCGCCACAAGAGCTCCGATCTGCTGATCGCCGCCCAGGGGTCCCGAGGCAAAACGGTGAATGCTGAGTTTGGTTTGCTCCATAATCCGGGTTCCCGTCGTTCCAGTCGAGTATAATTTATGATCTTCGAATACATTTTCATAAGCGATAACGAAATTGACCATTTCCTCTTTTTTGCGGTCATGCGCGATAAATGCAATATTCATAGTAATTTCTCCCCTATGTTAGTCAATAAAATGATCAAATCCATACACCAATCCGGTGTAGCCCATTACCTTCTCTATAGCCATTTTCACGCCCGGCATATAAGCTGCACGTTCATACGAATCATGGCGGATCTTCAGGCTTTGACCGTAACCGCCAAAAATGACCTCCTGCTGGGCAAAAACGCCCGGCAGACGAACGCTGTGAATTCGGAAGCCGTTGTAATATCCGCCCCTTGCACCTTCAATGACTTCCTCTTCCTTCGGATTGCCTTGACGAATCTCCTCGCGGTTCGCCGCAATCATTTCCGCTGTTTTGATCGATGTTCCGGACGGAGCATCCAGCTTCTGGTCGCCATGGGTTTCGATAATTTCAACGTGAGGCAAATATTTGGCCGCCTGGGCTGCAAATTTCATCATCAGAATGGCTCCGATGGAAAAGTTCGGCGCGATCAAACCGCCAATGTTCTGTTCCGTACATTGCTTGTCCAGCTCTTCGATTTGTTCCGGCGTGAAGCCGGTCGTGCCCATGATCGGGCGAACGCCGTGCTTGATCGCCAACGCCGTATTGCTGTATGCAAATTGAGGCGCCGTAAAATCAACCATGACGTCCGGTTTGGATTCGACAAGCGCCATCTCCAGATCCGATGTCACCGTAATGCCGCAAGCAGGCAGACCTACCAGCGTTCCTGCATCGGCACCCGCATCCGACAAGCCGACGGCAGCAACCAGTTCCAGTTCCTCGTCGCCCAATACAAGCTTCACTACTTCTTTACCCATACGGCCGCCGGCACCGACGACCGCAACTGTCCATTTGTTTGCCATGTTACATTTCCTCACTTTCCATCCGATGCTGTATCCTGCATATATGATTTCAAGCGCTGTTTGAGTTCCTCCATAATATGCTGCAGCCCGCTCTCCTGCGGGTACAACGAAATCACCTCTTTAAGCGTGGTAATGGCGAGCGCATGCTCATCGAGTTCACTGTAAACAAGAGCAAGCCATACATAAGCCTGAGCATACAAAGGGTCCATGGCTACGGCGGATTTCAGATGTCCCACGGCTTGATACAATTCAGCCTTGGTCACATCCTTGCGGTTTTCCACCATTTTTCTTGCTCGCTGCACCAGCTCCGCAGCCTTGATATGCTGTAAATGAAGAGCATATTCCGGTTTGTCCGGCTGCAGCCTGACGGCTTCCTCCGCATGCGTAATCGCCATCTCCAGCTTGTTGCTTCTGCCGTAGGTAATGGAGCACCGATAATGCACTTCGGCATCTCCCGGATTCGCGATGATCGCTTGCTCAAACCAACGCAACGCTTCTTCGAAATCATTTTGAAGTATGCATCGATATGCTTTTTGTATATAACTTTCAGGTTTCACGGGCTGTCCCTCCCCACAGCGGGTTTGGTACAGCATATGTAGCAGCTGCCTAATCGGTGTTTATTTTCGTCCAACGATCGGCATCGCGCGTAGAAAATTTATGCATCACTTTATCATGCGCTTCCGCGAGATCGATGCCGAGGGAATTGGCAAAACAGATCGTAATAAACAATATATCTCCAAGCTCCATTTCGATGGAATTTTCCGCTTCATCCGCTTTTTTCGGCTTCTCCCCGAACTGATGATTAACCTCTCGGGCGAGTTCCCCCACCTCTTCCGACATTCGGGCCATCATGGATAAAGGACTGAAATAACCTTCCTTGAATTGTGATATGTATCGATCGACTTCCTGCTGCATTTCAGCCATTGATTTTTCCAAGACTCTTAACTCCCTTCACTGCACAGTCAGCCTCAGCTTGTAACCTTCAAGCTGGGGCAGTCTTCTCTCATACGAGCGATTGGTTTTAAACCTATGTTATCGTAAAGCGGATTTGAAAACAAATAATTTTTTATTGCTGAAACCATATCGGCGCATACTAGACAGGTGTGAAGCAATCTGCAGACAATCGGAAATATCCACTATTGGAAATGCGAGGGTTCTTATGAAAACGTCCAAGTTGCTCCATCAGCTGCAAACGATCATTCCGATCATCGCCGGTTCCGCCATATACGCATTCGGACTGCTGTATTTCATCATTCCGAATGAACTCATGGAGGGTGGGGTCACCGGCATTACCGTACTGCTAAATTACGCCTTTAACATATCGCCGTCCATTTCAACCATGGCATTGAATATCCCGCTTTTCCTGGTCGGAATGAAAATACTCGGCAAACGCCAGTCCGTCTATACAGGTCTCGGCATCGCCTCCTTAACCCTGTTTCTGTGGCTGTTCGAATTACTGATCGACCGCGGGTATGTCGTGCCTTTTCACACCGAGCATGATTATATTCTGGCTGCGCTTTATGCGGGGGTGACATTGGGGGCCGGGCTCGGCATCGTTTTCCGGTTCGGCGGGACGACTGGCGGCTCCGACATCATCGCCAGAATCATCAACCGGAAATTCGGCTTCAGCATGGGCCAGATCATTTTATCCCTCGATATTTTGATTATCGGTCTATCCTTATTCTTTATCCCGCTAGAGCGCATATTGTATACCCTGGTCGCCGTATTCATCGCTTCCAAGGTGATCGATTTCATACAGGAAGGGGCTTATGCCGCCAAAGCCTTCACCATCATCAGTGACCGGGCGCCTGATATCGCAAATCGCATATCCACGGAAATGGATCGTGGGGTCACGCTGATCCCGGCTATCGGCGCCTACTCCATGCAAGCCAAGCATATGGTATACTGCGTCGTATCGAGGCAGGAAATTCGCCGCCTTACGGGAATCGCCAAATCCTTGGACCCTCGGGCGTTTATTATCATTAATGATGTCAATGACGTGCACGGGGAAGGTTTTAAAGAGGAATAGCCCGGTTTACACCGGGCTATTCGGACCATGATGGATATTCGACTACTTTCGGGGGAACATCGGTTTTGCGCTGTACAGCTGGCCGCGGTATTTGCGGTACCCTGCAAACGTTAATGCCGCCAAAATAAAAGCGGCAATGACCAGCTGCCAAGTCCATGGCTCTTTAACCTCTCCCAGCGGAGCAAGCGCAGGCTCGTCTTTTTTCTTGCCGAATAACATATTCATCATTTCCTCGCCCTGCGGGACCACTTTCTCCACTTGCGCCGCGTCTCCGGATGCCACCAGCCCCCCTGCATAGGAAATCCAGGATTCCATCATGTTGACATCCTCGGGCTTGCGCTGAATGACAACGGAAGGACGGATGAGCTCATAATGCTCGCTCAGGCTGTCGTAGGCTCGTCTCATGCCAGCCTGATCGTGCTGCTCCGCATACTGTCCCATGACTCTCAGGTCTTCGCGTATGACCTTGTAATATTGATGCCATAACGCATCCCTGGCATGGATCAGGCTATCCGCTGCCATTCGGAGCTTGCCGGCGGACAACATCCAGTGCTGGGGCTCCTGCGTCGCCCGTGCCGTAGCTTCTTTCATCTCCAGAATGCTCTCAGCCAACGCGTGGATCCCCTCGACGCCGGTCAATCCTTGAAATGAGGAAGCCTCAAACAGCCCGGATACCCGGCGAATATCCTCTAACACGGCTTGTACATTGCCTTCCTCCACATGGCGGTATAACTGCTCCACTTCCTTGTTCAGCGCTTTGGCCTGAATGGATGCAGCGGGCGAAGACTCCGACTGTCCGTTTGCCGCCGGGCTGGCCCATATGGGATTACCCCAGCCTGCGGTAACCAGCAGAAGCAGTGCGGACAGGCACAGAAGGAGCTTCGGAAAGATTCGTAACATGGGACATCCCTCCTACCGTATATGTATGGCAGAAGGGATGCTCATAGAACCGTGCCGGCGAAACGGCTAGCGTTGCTTGGGATTCCCGTATTTCATGAAGATCCAGCCGGCGAAACCGCTGAAGAGCGTCAATAGATAAGTGAACAGCTGGACGGCTGGCAGGTCATCATATAACGGACCGGGCAGCCACGGAAACACGCCATATGTATAATCGACGGTGTCGTTCAGCAGCGTCCAGGCAATGGCCCCGGTTAGGGCTGTCCAGCGGTAATGAAACAATCGGACGAACAGCAAGGCTTCTACTGCCATCGCCGTGTGCGAAGTGACAAGCATCCAATCCTGCCATGCCAGCACATCTCCTTGGGCTTGTCCGGCAAATATCATAACGACCGCCCATATGCCATACTTCACGGATGTGACGACTGCAAGTGCCTCTATGAATTGCTGAAACATCGCGCCGCCGAGGCTCCGAGGCGGGTAGAGAAGCAGCAAAAGCGCCAAACTGAAGAACAAACTGGCCGTCGGGCTGTCCGGCACGAATACGACCTGCCATATGTAGCCATGTTCCACCGTATCGGCCATTTGAGCGCCGTACCATATGTATCCATAGATCGTTCCAAGTACGTTGCATACGAGCAGCAGCCAGAGAATCGATCGCTTGCTTAGAAATTCCCGGCTCCATAAAAACGAAATTGACAAACTCGGTCCTCCAATCCTGTTCCTGTATTCTTTAGACTAATGCCGATTATACCCAAACCAGGGACATATTTCATCTATGTACGTATTTAAAAAAGAACCTGACCGTAATACGGTCAGGTTCTTTAATGCATGCTACTCTGCAGCCGCTTCTGCTTTTTGGCTTGCGAGCCAATCCGCCAGCTGGTCGAGTTGTTCTTCAGTTACACCAGCTCCCAGAGCTATGTCTTTCATAGGCGGCATGCTGCCTTGGCCATTTTCGATGATAGCCACAATCTCTTCTTTTGTATGGGTGTCACCGACGCCGCGCAGCGACGGTCCGGATGCCCCTTTCAAATCTGCAGCATGACAGGAGATACAAGTAGCCGTTTTAAAGGTCTCCATTGCAGGATTATCCTTATCCACAATCGCTACGATGCTGTCTTCAGGCTGCTTGCCGCTGGTTGTTGGCAGACCAGCTGCACGCTTCTCGTGAGCTTCTTCTTCCCGCTGAATATGCTCCGGCTTCTGGCCTGTAGCTTCCAGTTCATGCTGATAATGCGTCCATGCAGCATTGGTCAGATAGATGACGGCAAACAACGACAGAATCATAAGCGCCGAAGTGATAGGTCTCTTGTAGAACCTCCGCTCTTTCCCTGTATCCAGGAACGGAACCAGGAGCAATGAGCCGAAGGCCACGCCGGAAACGCCAATCGTGCCGAGTACCACATAATCACCGGATGCGTACGGAAGCTTCAAATATTCATACAGGAACAGGAAGTACCAGTCCGGCATCGGAATGACCGAAGCCCCCGGATCCGCCGGATAACCAAGCGGTGCCGGTTCCGAGATGGTCAGTACAAGGAAACCGACCAATACAACTACACCAACCATCCATTCCTTCAACAAGAAGTTAGGAATGAACGCTTCTGATTTGCCGGGATATGCGGTGTAATCCGGCGGCGTAACCCAACCGCTGCCTTTTTTCACACGCGAATCGCCGACATAAACTACTTTTTCATCAGATTTATGACCATGTGCCATAAATATGCGCCTCCCTTCTTCTTATAGTGGACCGGAAATACCTTGTCTGCGGATCATGATAAAGTGTCCTACCAATAAGGCAAGAAGGACAGCCGGAAGGAAGAATACGTGAATAGCGAAGAAACGCGTCAGCGTTTCGGCACCTACGATCGTACCGCCTTGCAGCAATTCTTTAATGATAGGTCCAAGCCAAGGTACGGAGTTCGCAATCTCCAGTGTAACTTTTGTAGCGAAGTAAGCTTTGTTATCCCATGGCAGCAGGTAGCCTGTCAAACCAAGGCCGAGCATAACAAAGAAAATGAGCATACCAACGACCCAGTTCATTTCACGCGGCGCTTTGTAAGAGCCGGTGAAGAACACGCGCATCGTATGCAGGAACATCATAACGATTACCAAGCTTGCGCCCCAGTGGTGCATGCCGCGGACAATCTGTCCGAAGGCAACCTGTGTTTGCAGGTACTCGACACTGTTGTAAGCGTTTATGATATCCGGTACGTAATACATCGTCAGGAACATTCCCGACAGAATCTGGATGACTGTGATAAAAAACGTCAAGCCGCCGAAACAGTACACAAACGCGGAGAAATGATGCGCCGGGTTTACGTGTTCCGGTACCTCGTGGTCTGCAACGTCTCTCCAAATCGGCGTGATATCGAGACGTTCATCAATCCAGTTGTAGACATTCTTCAACATCTGAATCTACGCCTCCTATTTAACTACGGTATTTGGCACGATGGCGCCGAGGTAAATCCAGCCGTTCTCGATTTTCGTCTCGTACTGGTCAAGCGGCTTCGGCGCGACTGCCAGGTTCTTACCGTCCGGTGTATAACGCGCACCGTGGCAAGGGCAGTGGTATTCATCCGGGAAATTCTTGTTGTTATTCCATCCAACAAGGCATCCCAAATGCTTACAAATCGGTGAAAGCGCTACAATTTCACCTTGATCGTTCTTACGAATCCACGCCGTCAAAGTAGCTGTACTGTTGTACCAGCCGTCCTGCTGTTTGAGCTCGAAATGGAATTCCTGTGGATCGTTGGTAATTTTGCTCTCTTCCGCGACTTTTACAAAAGACCCTTCTTCCTTATTTTGAAGAATCGGATCAACGGCAAAGCGGAGCATTGGCAAAACTACTCCAGCAGCCATATAAGCTGTGGCACCGCCCAACGTGTATGTAAGAAATTGTCTGCGGGACATCTCTTTCTGTCGGGGTGGATTGTGCGATTCTTCATGCTCGTCATTGTGGTTGCTGCTCATTCTGTGTTCAACCCCCTTTGTCAACCGTTCTTAAGTGTCATCAATGATTAAAATCACACGACTTACTAGGACATACTAATAATATCTTAGGCACCCAAGACCGTCAAGAATTTGAATCCCAAATTTGGGTTCGCTTCCAATAGCCCTTTCATAAATTGTTGGTTTTTTGTCACAATTCAACACGGCTTTCCTGCTGCCACATTTCGCTGATCTGTCCGGATACGATGGCAGGCATAGGGATCGAGTCACTGCCTTCCAGCCTGCGCCGCGACAGGACAAGCGTACTTTCGGGCACATCCTCTATAGATAGCTCGGAATCGGCTGTCATGACCACCACGTACTTAAAGCCGATGGATTTGACATTGTGACAAACTTCATTTAGAAGCTTCATATCTTCAGTATTTCCATATTGTACGGCAGGATATGTAACCAATCTTCCCTTAAACGGAATTTCTGCCATATCCATAAAATCCCGGAGCCTTTCCAGCGCGGCTGTCGCTTCCCATGGCGTTTCCGTACCCGAAAGTCCGGTAAACGGAATCAGGCAGGTATCAAAATAAGGTTTCAGCTCCGGCCACGTCTGCTCGTCCACTTCACTAAATTTCATGCAAGATACATTCCTTTCTGCTCACTCATCATGATTTTGTCTTCATTATACGAGTGAAAGGGCAGGTTAGGCAAAAAAAAGAAGAAATGCGATAAAGCATTTCTTCAATTCAAAGTCCTCAGTTCATCCGTCAGGGTTCGGAAAGCCACTTCGTCGCCGGAAGCCAGCGCTTCGTCGATTTCCTTGTACAGCTCTTCGCTCCGATGCTTGCGCAATGCCTCGTCCCACACCATTTCGGCCGCCAGACCTAACATAACCTCGTAAGTAACCTTCATCTTATCCATTAGGATGCACCTCCAAACTAAATTTGCGTATAGCTTATATTCTTTCCCTTTAATTGCTTAACTTCCAACATATTTACGGCTGCTGCGAACTTGTCCAAACAACCATGCTAGAGGATCAGATCATCATTCGAATCGCTGATATGTATGCCGGCTTCCGCTGCCTTCAATCCAAGCGCGGTCATTTTGTATGATGTTCCCATGCTCTGGCTCTCCCCTATTCTGAGCATCCCCAAATGCATCAGCATGCGGATAATCCGCTGCTCCAAGATGTTTTGCGGACTATCATAATAGAAAGGACGGATTAGCCAGCCCAGCGATTCGTAAAGCGAGGCTGCCGTGACCCAATCTCTTGCGCATTGACTTATCCAGTAAACAAGAGAAGATATATTGGGAATTGCGCCTTTATACAGTCTTAACCAAAAGCGGAATATCTGTATCACGCTAACTTGATTTCCTTCCTCAAGAAACGAGGCTCCGGTTTCACTCAGGATCAACCGGGCGTGGTTTTCCCTGATCCATTTTTTGGCGTAGGCATAATCGTACAGCAGCGCAAATCGGTCGGGATATTCAATGCAGGAACGACCATACCCGAACCGCCACGCTCCTTTGGTAATCAACGGCTCCGAAATATGCAGCGTACTCATGAGCTGCTGCTGATTTCGCCTGTACATGAATCCTTCCTGGTTCAGCTCGATATCGTGCCCGCCTACATATTTAAGAATCAGCTTGAGATCTTCCGCGGCTAGTCCCTGCTCATCCCGGTATGCTTCCGGATCATGCGGCAATCGCTCCAGATTTTGATGAAGCCGCTCCCGCAGCACATCGCGGAACCGCTCCTTCAAATCCGAGGGCACTTGAAACAAATACTTGGTGGAATGGGTAAAACCGTTAAACAGCCAGCCGCTTCGGCGATAACGCGCGACCGCCTCCCGCGGACTTTCCGTTTTGGCGGCAGCTGCCTTCTTGTTTGAAGAGGCTTTATCTTCTTTCTCCTCCAAATCCGCCGTATGACGGATGGCGGCCGTCAGTTCTTCCAGGCTGTAGCCTGTTCGAGTGTCAAAGACCAGATTGTTCAGAAAACGCAAATCGCTCGGTGACAAGCTGCTGACCTGCTCCTCGAAAAACTCTCTTCGCCCGAGCTTGGACAGGATGCTCTGGATCAATTCGTGCTTCGAATTCCGCTTAGCGTCACAATCATAGTGATTCGCTATATTGCTAAGCTGTCCAATATCGGCATATGTGAGCATATCCGCTAGATTCATCTTCCATCGCCTCGCCGTTTTACAACCATTATGGGAAGGTTTCGAACTTTTGATACCTGATTCTCGTCGGTGTGATGAAATATTTTTTGATTATTTCTATATAGAAATGACTATGCTCTCTTATTAAATGATAGAATACATACAAACGGTTACAGGAAACCGCACTTGATGTTTTTATAACGAATACAAAATGAAGCTCAGCTTTTTTAAGACGGGCTGATTCCATCCATACAGGAGGATCATCATGATAAGAACGCCGGAACACGAAATATAACTTGGTGCGAACCGAATCCGCGGACCTCCCTTAAGAGCGTTTTATATGAAGAAACTTATTCATGATAAATGACTTGGAGGTTATGCAGAGATGATAAAAGATGCTGAATTTTTGAACTTCATTCAAAACATGGATCACCATTTTTCGGGATGGGATTTTTCGCGTATTACCGCTTCCGGCCGCATGCAGTCCCACGCTCTCCCCTGGTCTTTGGGCAGCGTGGTGCTCCCTTTGATGCGAAATGCCGCTACGATGCTGGACATGGGTACGGGAGGAGGAGAATTCTTATCCTCCCTGCAGCCGCTCCCCAAAACCGTTTATGCCACCGAAGGGTACAAACCGAACGTTCAGATTGCAAAGCAAAGACTCGAGCCGCTGGGCGTAAACGTTGTCTACTTTGAAGAAGATTCCTCGCTTCCTTTAAAGGATCGTTATTTTGACCTGATCATCAATCAGCATGAATCCTATTCGGCAGCGGAAGTAAGAAGAATATTGAACGATCGCGGGGTGTTTGTAACCCAGCAATCCGGCGGAACCGATTGTTATGGGATTAACGAATTGCTTGGCGTTCCGCTGAATGAAGAGTTCGCTCATTGGAACCTGGCCATAGCGACCCAAGAGCTGCAGGATCACGGGTTCAAAATTACCTTCAGCCGCGAGGACTTTTTACCGCAGCGATTTTACGACATCGGCGCACTGGTTTATTATTTGATAGCGATTCCCTGGCAGATCCCGAATTTTACGGTGGAGCGCTATATCGAGCCTTTACATCATATTCACCGGATGATCCGGACCAATGGCTACTTCGAGGTCCAGCAGCACCGGTTTATTTTAATCGCCGAAGTGTAAACGTCAACCTATCCAACATAAAGAAGGAGCCTTCCCGACGGAAGGCTCCTTCTACATAATACACGCTCATATTTACGATTGGTTCGTCAACAGATGCTTGGTACAGTTAAACAGCAAGGGAGACCAGTCATCCTCTTTTCTCTCCAGGACGGTGAGCGACAGATTGCCGATCCGTTCGCTCAGGGCGCCACGGCACACCAGCTTGTATAACTGTGCTAAAAAACCACCATGACT
The DNA here is from genome assembly GCF_038007545.1 of Bacillus sp. FSL K6-6540. Lineage (NCBI taxonomy): Bacteria > Bacillati > Bacillota > Bacilli > Caryophanales > Bacillaceae > Bacillus > Bacillus sp. FSL K6-6540. The sequence continues at coordinate 2,581,679 of NZ_JBBOXH010000001.1, read as the reverse complement.
GACAACAAGAATATTGGCTTCCGGATGTTTATGCCACATATCATCGAGAAAGACAAGCCCTCTGGACTGAAGCTCCAGATCCGTTTCCTGGCCCAGATCCAACATGTGCCAATCGGCACCGAACCGGGTTTCACGCTCTTCCGCTGTCAAGCCCTCCACCTGACCGTACTTGCGCTCACGCAAGCGGTTATCCGGCGGCGCCAAGGGAATGTTCAGCATGGACGAAATGATTTTCGCGGTTTCTTCAGCGCGGGAGAGCCCGCTGCTGATCGCGAAGTCCCACCGGAAAGGCTCCTGCAGAAGCCTTTCCCCAAGCAAACGCGCTTGACGACGGCCTTCCTCATTCAGTGGTATGTCCGTTTGGCCTTGGATTTTGCCTAGAGCGTTCCAATCCGTTAATCCATGGCGAACCAAGCCGATCTGCATGCCGCCTCTCCTCCATCCTATCCATATTTTATCTTCTGACCCGATTTAGTCTTTTTAGGAAAAACAAAGCGCATCCGATTCCCAAAAGGGAAAGTATCATCCAGTATTCTGGCTGAGTGGGACTCATATCAACCACAAAAGGATCAATAATGCCGCTGTTGGTTTTTGGAATGTTGTAATCGTCCTTGGTATTCAAGCCTTGGGCCGTATCCGCTACGCCTGTAGGGATAATCCCTGTCGTTACGGCTTCCGGAACCGGATCCGGTTGATTGCCCGTCGCTGCAAAATAAACAAAGCTGCAAACGAACAAGGCCAGAAAACCGGCAATCATCAGCGTCAGCCGCTTCCGGAACACTCGGCTTACCGCCCGGCTCTTGGACGTTTCCTCCACCAGCCAGGGAAAATCGCGATAAATGCGGTCCATCACGTTGCGGTTGATCTGTTCAGCGTCCATGTCGGGAATCTCATGCTCCAGGGCATGAACCATGTTCTGGCTTTCCACCCACATTTCGTACTCCGCTGCACATGAGCTACAGGTTTGAACATGTGCAATCAGCCGTTGTCGCCGCAGATCGTTGTCCGGTAAATCCCAGACCGTTTCCATCAGCTCTTGGGCTTCATTGCAAGTCATCTGTTCTTCATCCCTCTCAGATCCTCAAAAACCGGCTCATAAAAATAGGGTTCGAGCTGAATTTTGACGCTGCCGCGGGCCCGGAACAACAGTGACTTAACCGAACTGACGCTTTGACCTAAAATATCTGCGATTTCCTGATAATCCAGTTGATCATACTCCCGAAGAATCAGCGCAGATCTCTGTTTCTCCGGTAAATTGTTAATCGCTTCCCTTACCATATGTACTCGTTCACTGCGCAGGATCGCCTGCTCCGGGGCGACCTCCAGCGGCGCCACTGGCACGACCCCGCTCTCCTCCAGGGGCAATGTGCCGCTGCGATGCTTGCGAAGTTCGCTCAGCACGGTGTTGCGCGCAATGGTGTAGAGCCAAGTCGAGAAGGATGCATCCACTTCCCGGAAGGAATGCAGGCTCCGGAAAGCCTTGTAGAACGTTTCCGAGCATAAATCTTCAGCCATTAGCTCCATGTGCGAGCTTTTTAACATATGATAGACAAATGCCAATATTTTTCTCTGATAACGCCTCATTAATTCGGAATAAAGTTCGGTATTGCCTTGCTTAATTTCTTGGATTAGTTGGGAATCCGTCATATGATTTTTCGTTCCTCCTTCACCCACCGGTGCCCATTCCTTGTCATTTCCACCTTCATGAGGAAAATCAAGGATTTGTGCAAAAGTACCGTCAAACCATATATAGTTACGCCTCATGTTGTCTGACTATTCTATGTATTTGGCAATTTCCCCAAATCTTCTACACTAGCATCTCTAGCATTATAGCACATATTGGAGAAAAGTTCAGGTTTGTGGCAGAAGGTTTTCCACGGATAGGAAAATTGGCAAAAAAAATCCGCCTTCATCATTGAAGGCGGTTGCACAAAGTGCAATATTTTGGATAGGAGTGGAGAGAAACCATACTGTACTTTTATTATATGTATACGTTTTCATTTTGTCAACACTGAAAACGCATTTATTTCCGGTTGTTTAAAAACAACCGGAAAATTACTGATACACCGAGTGTCCTTGCGATAACAACAGCTCTTTAGCCCGCTCCTGTTCGATTTCATTGCGGAAGGAAAGCCTCATCACGCCCGGCACATCTTCCCGACTCTCGATAATCTGCATGTTGCTGAGGTTGATGCTGTTCGTCCCGAGCTCCGTCGCAATGCGGCCGATGATGCCCGGATGGTCAGGCACGTCCAAATACAGATCAAATTGGGACACGATCATGCCCTTGCGCCGTTCTGGCAGTACGCTGCGGAATTCCCCTGCCATGCGGAAAGCCTCTTCGATCGCAGCACCGTCCTTCGACTCCAGCATATCCATGAATCGCCGGATCCCTTCATTCCAGTCTTGCAGCAGCGTCAGCATGACCCTGCGATTGTTTAATAGAATGTCCCGCCATACGACCGGGTCGCTGGAAGCGATGCGGGTTATATCCCGAAAGCCCCCTGCGGCCAAGGTGCGGTACAACGGATTATCGTCATTATAGGAGCTGATCTGATTGACTAACGCCACTGCAATCACATGAGGCAGATGGCTGATCGCTCCAACGATCTCATCGTGAAGTCTCGGCTCTACCTTCACAATATGGGCACGCGTGTGAGACAAAAGCTCTACAAGCACGTTCAGCTTATCCTGAGGGACATCGTCCGGCGGAGTAAGCACGTAATAGGCATTCTCGAACAATACGGTGGAGGCCGCTCCAACACCGGATCGCTCCGAGCCCGCCATCGGATGACCGCCGATGAAATACGCATCCTTAAGGGCAAGCTGGGACGCGCATTCGGCAATGCTTGCTTTGGTGCTGCCAACATCCGTAATAATGCATCCCGGTTTCAGCTGCATTTCGCTTAAACGTTTCATGTACATCTCAAGACTGCCTACGGGAACGCATAAAAAAATGACGTCCGCGTTTTGGGCAGCTTCTTCTACCGAAAGCGTAACCTTATCAACGACGCCTTTAGCAATGACCTGGTCGGCATATTCTTGGGTGTGGGCATAACCGGTAACGGTTATGCCAGGTTTTCCTTTGAAGTTTAAAGCTAACGAACCGCCGATCAAGCCGACGCCGAATATGGAAATTTGCATTGTCATGTTCTCTCTCACTCGTTTCAAGCTGCGATTATTGTTGTGTCATTCGATCAGGCTGGCGCATTCACTTCGCTCAGCACTTGTTCCAAAGCGCCGATAAAAGCCTTATTCTGTTCTTCGGAGCCTACGGTTACGCGAATATAGTTCGGGTACAGTTCAAATCCAGGCCGTACGATAATGCCTTTGCTAAGCAGCGACTTAAACACTTCGGTGCCTGGCCTCTTCACATCCACCATAATGAAGTTACCGTTCGCAGGAAAATAAGATAGTCCAAGACGATCAAATTCCCCTTGCACGTAATGGATCCCATCGGCATTCATTTGACGGCATTTCGCTACGAACTCCTGATCTTTCAGGGCTGCCTTCGCCGCTACTTGAGCCAGGCGTCCCGTATTAAACGGCTCACGTACCCGATTGATCAAGGAAATGACTTCCTGCTGCCCGATGCCGTAGCCGATCCGGAGGGCGGCCAAGCCGTATATTTTGGAGAAGGTACGCAGGATGACCAGATTCGGATAACGCTCCATTAACTTGATGCTGTCCGGGTACGAAGCGTCCGTTACATATTCATAATAAGCTTCATCAAGCACAACCATTACGTGGGCCGGGACTTCATCCAGGAAAGAAACCAGCTCGCTTTCGGAAACGATGGTTCCGGTCGGATTATTCGGATTGCACACCCACACGATTTTGGTTTTGTCCGAAACGGCTTTGGCCATGCCCGGCAGATCGTGCTTACCGTCCACCAGCGGCACCTCGATGCATGTCGCACCTTCGATATCCGCGTTCGTTTTATACACCGAGAAGGTCTGATCCGCCATGATGGTTTCATCTCCTGGTTGCAGGAATGCCCGGATAATGAGGGCGATGATTTCATCGGATCCGCAGCCGAAAATAATCTGATTGCGTTCAATTCCCAGCTGGCCAGCAAGCTCAGCCGTCAAATCGGCCGCACTTCCGTCCGGATACAGGCTGAGCGTTCCCAGTTCGGCGGTAATCGCTTCGGTTGCGCGCGGCGAGCAGCCGTACGGATTCTCGTTGGAGGCCAGTTTAATGACAACATCAAGCCCTAATTCCTTTTTGACTTCTTCGATCGGTTTCCCGGGCTGATATACGGGAAGATTAACAATTTGCGCTTTCGGTTTCATACGATATTCGCCTCACCTTTCATAACTGCTATGGACAACACTATCCTTTTAATTGTGCCACAAACTCCCTGATTTGCAAAAGCCCCTGCTGTCTTGTCTCTTCCTTCTCCAACAGAGGAATGGTCGATTCAATCTGACGCACAATCGCGCTGCCGACAACGACGCCGTCGCAGATTTTGGAAAATCTGGCCACCTGCTCACTGGATGAAATGCCAAAGCCGATCGCGATCGGCACGCTGCTGTACTGCCTTACCGTCTCAAGAAAAGACTCCACCCCCGAGTAAAAATCGGTGCGCTCGCCCGTCACGCCAAGCGAGGATACGCAGTACACAAAGCCGGTCGCTTCCGAAGCGATGCTCGCAATCCGCTCATGGGAGGTAGGGGCCACCAGCGGTATCAGATGAACGCCAGCCGCGTGGGCGCGTTTCCGAACCTCCTCGGATTCCTCCACCGGAAGATCGGGAATGATCAAGCCGCTGATGTCGTGCCTTACCACTTCCTCGAAGAAAACGTCCAGTCCGGTTTGCAGTACCGGATTGTAATACGTGAACAGGATGAACGGCAGCTTGCTGCCCCGCTCTCTTGCCAGGCGCGCGGTTTCCATGCAAGTGCGAATGGTCACCTTGCTCTTCAGCGCGCGCTCGGAAGCTCGCTGGATGACCGGTCCGTCGGCAAGGGGATCCGAGTAGGGAACGCCGAGTTCAATAATGTCGGCTCCCGCGATTTCAAGCTCATGGATGATATCCAGCGTCGACTTCACATCCGGATCTCCGACGGTGAGATAAGGGATCATGGCTGTCTTGTTTTGTTCCTTCAACGACGCAAAGGTCTGATCGATTCGGTTCATTCGGTTTTCCCTCCCGTGTAAGCCATGATGGACTCCACGTCCTTGTCGCCGCGTCCGGATAAATTAATCACGATGATATCGTTCTCGGTCCACGTGGATGCCATCTTTACGGCTTGCGCTACGGCGTGCGCGGATTCCAGGGCAGGAATAATGCCTTCCGTGCGGCATAGCAGCTGCAGGGCATCGAGCGCCTCTTGGTCGGTTATCGGTACGTACTGCACGCGTTCAATGTCTTTTAAATAGGAATGCTCCGGACCAACGCCGGGATAATCAAGGCCGGCTGAAATGGAATGCGCCTCCTGTACTTGTCCGTACTCGTCCTGCAGCAAATAACTCATCGAGCCTTGGAATACACCTTGTGTCCCCTTGGACATGGTAGCCGCATGAAAATCGGTATCCACTCCCTTGCCTGCCGCTTCGACGCCGATCAATCCGACTTCCTTGTCTTCAAGGAACGGATAGAACATGCCGATCGCATTGCTACCGCCCCCGATCGGCGCAAGAATGACGTTTGGAAGCCTTCCTTCCGTCTCCAGCATCTGCCTCCGGGTCTCGTCACCGATAATGCGCTGGAAGTTCCGCACCATCATCGGATACGGATGCGGCCCTACAGCGGAACCCAGCACATAAAAGGTATCCTCGACGTTGCTGACCCAATAGCGAAGCGCCTCATTGCCGGCATCTTTCAGCGTTCGGCTTCCCGACGTCACCGGAATTACTTCGGCACCGAGCATTTTCATGCGGAATACGTTCAACTGCTGCCGCTTGGTATCTTCTTCGCCCATAAATACCTTGCATTCAAGACCCAGCAGAGCGGCTACGGTCGCGGTCGCTACGCCATGCTGTCCGGCGCCCGTTTCGGCAATGACCTTGCCTTTGCCCATGCGCTTGGCTAACACGCCTTGTGCAATGGCATTGTTGATTTTGTGCGCGCCAGTATGGTTCAAATCCTCGCGCTTCAGGTAAATTTTAGCCTTGCCGAGATGTTGGCTGAGCCGCTCCGCGTAATAAAGCGGCGTTTCCCTTCCGGAATACTGTTTCAGCAAATAGGCGATCTCCTCTTTAAAAGCAGGATCCTCCGAAAAACGATTATATTCTTGCTCAAGCTCTATTAAAGCGTTCATCAGTGTTTCCGGCACGAACCGGCCTCCAAACACCCCGAAACGTCCATTACGGTCAGGAAGCTGTGTCATTTCCCCTTCACCCTTTCTACAAATGCGGTCACTTTGTTTATATCCTTCACGCCAGGCTCGCTCTCTACGCCGCTGGATACATCCACCCCGTACGGAGCGTACTGGCCGATCAAAAGAGCAACATTATCCGGATCGAGCCCGCCGGCTACAAACAAGGGAATCCCTTGCCGTTCAGCCCATTGCTGGTACGCCGGGATCAGATCCCAGGCAAACGTCTTGCCCGACCCTCCGCCGTACACCGGATCATAGGTGTCGATCAGCAGTCCGTCGATGCAGCCCGCATACGAATCCAGTGCCGACAGACGTTCTGCTTCCGGACGGTCACTTTCAATCGATACCGCCTTAAAAACGGAAACCGGGAAGCGCTCCTTCACTTCCCGGCAAAATTGCGGCGATTCCTGACCATGCAGCTGCACGACGTCAAGCGCCGTTTCTTGAAGAAGCTCTGCGAGCTCGCTCAAATCAGGGTTAACCAAGACGCCGACAGCAGCGGGAATCTTGTCATGCTCCCATTCCCGCAATACTTGCACCAACTGCGCAGCCTGCTGCGGCGTTACCCGCCGCCGGCTCTTGGCAAATACGAATCCGATATAATCCACAGGTAAGTTTATCATAGATTTTAGCACTTCAACGCTTTGAAGTCCACATATTTTTAGCGCCGTACTCATCATCGAATGTCCCCTTTATTCCATGTCTGCAGCTATCGGCAGCGGTCCCATCAGATCGTTCACAGCGCGGAACACGTCCTGCTGGCGCATGAAATGTTCCCCGACCAGAACGCCGTGTGCTCCCACATAATGCAAATAGGAAATGTCGGCCGGGCTCGATATTCCGCTTTCGCTGATCAGCGTCACTTCCTGCGGAACCTGCGCCGCGATATCTGCCGTTGTCTGCAATGAGGTTTCAAAGGTGCGAAGATTACGGTTGTTAATCCCGATCAGCCGTGCCGTTCCCAGTCCGAGAACCGATTCCAGCTCTTGCCCATCGTGAACCTCAATCAGGCAATCCAATCCGATTGAGCCTGCAACGTCAATGAACTCCGCGATACGCTGCGGCGCAAGGATGCTCGCAATCAAGAGAACGGCATCCGCACCCAGCAGGCGCGCTTCGTAAATCTGAGTCTCGTCGATAATGAAATCTTTGCGCAGCAGCGGGATGTTGACGGCCGCCCTTACCGCTTGCAAATATTCTCCACTTCCCTGAAAGTAGTCCTTATCCGTCAGCACGGACAGACAATCGGCATCGGCTGCTTCGTAAGCCTTGGCGATCATAACCGGGTCAAAGTCGGGACGAATCAACCCTTTGGAGGGCGAAGCCTTTTTGACCTCGGCGATTAACCCCATGCTGCGTTTGCGTCCCATGGACAACGCCTTCTCAAACCCGAGAGTCGGAGGCAAATCCGCTATTTGCCTCTCTGCTTCCGAGATGCTGAACGTTTCTCGCAGCTGTGCAACCTCGTTGCGTTTCGTTTCTACGATTCGATCAAGATACATAACTCATTTCCCCCGTTCTTGAGATCAGCTGCTCCAACTTGGACTGCGCCAGCCCGGAATCAATCGCTCCCGCAGCACGCTGCACGCCTTCGGCCAAACTATCCGCAAGTCCCGACACATAGATGCAGGCACCGGCATTGGCAAGCACGATGTCCCGATAAGCACTGCGTTCTCCACGCAGTACCGAGCCGATGATGGCCGCATTCTCTTGTGCATCGCCGCCCAGGATATCGTTCATCGGATGAACCGACAGACCCAAATCATGGGGGTGGATATCATAAGTGCGGACTTCTCCGCCCCGGAGCTCCGATACCCGGGTAGGCGCCGAGACGCTGATTTCATCCAGCCCATCGTGGCTGGTCACTACCATGGCCCGCTTCAAACCGAGCTCTTTGAGGACCTGCGCAATGGTTTCCGTTTTGTTCATATCGTATATCCCGAGCATCTGCCGGTCCGCGCCCGCCGGGTTCGTCAATGGCCCCAGCATGTTAAATACGGTCCGGACCCCGAGCTCTTTGCGAGGAGCAGCCGCATATTTCATCGACGGATGATAAATTTGGGCGAACAGGAAGCAGATGCCGATATCGTTCAGGCAGGCTGTGGCTTGTTCTGCGGTCAAGTGGATATTGACGCCAAGCGCTTCCAGCACATCGGCGCTGCCCGCCCGGCCCGATGCCGAACGGTTGCCGTGTTTGGCCACTCTGACCGAAACCGAGGAGGAGATAATAGCGGATACAGTAGAAATGTTAAACTTGTGAATGCCGGATCCTCCGGTGCCGCACGTATCGAGCAGCTGGTTCCGCTCGGTAACGACGCGTCCGCCCGCTCCTCTCATGGCTTCGGCAAAACCGGTTATCTCTTCTACGGTTTCTCCCTTCATTCTTAAGGCCGTCAGCAGCGCGCCGATTTGAGAATGGGTCGCATGGCCTTCCATTATCGTCTGCATCACCCCGCGGGCTTCATCCCGGCTCAGATCCTGACCGCCGATCAGCTTTGAAAGGCTGGATTGCATCGTCTCCATCACGTTCATTACGATCTCCTCCTTCATGTTAAGGTGTATATTGATACAGATAATCCTGATTGATTAGGTCGTTGGCCCCCGTGCTGGACGGAAACATCGCTTCCGCGACGCGGATCGCCTTCAGCATCCCTTTGGCTTTATTAACGGTTTCCTCATACTCCTTCTCGGGAACCGAGTCCCATACGATACCGGCCCCTGCCTGAACATAAGCTTTGCCCTGGCGAAAAATGATCGTACGGATCGTAATGCAGGAATCCATATTGCCTCCAAAGCCAAGATAACCGATGGCGCCCGCATATGCGCCTCTTGCTTCCCGCTCAAATTCGGCAATGATCTCCATTGCCCGCAGCTTCGGAGCTCCGGATACCGTTCCTGCAGGCAGACAGGACAGAAAAGCATCAAAGAAATCTTTATTCTCGCTCAGCTGGCCGGATACGCTGGATACCATATGCATCACGTGGGAGTATTTTTCAATCTCCATGAACGTATCGCATTTCACCGTGCCGAACTCCGATACGCGGCCCAGATCGTTGCGGCCGAGATCCACCAGCATCAAATGCTCCGCGCGTTCCTTCTCGTCCTGCAGCAGATCATCCGCCAGCGCCTGGTCTTCGGCTTCGTTGCTGCCCCTCGGCCTTGTGCCCGCGATCGGTCTTGTTTCCAGCCTTCGTCCATCCACCTTCACCAAGGCTTCAGGAGACGTTCCCACGATAATGTCGTCGTCCATTTTGAGATAATACATGTACGGCGAAGGATTCAGCGTCCTCAGCACCCGGTAGACGTGAAGCGGCGATACTTCGGTTTCGATATGGAAGCGCTGGGACAACACAACTTGAAAAATGTCGCCTGCACGAATATATTCCTTCGCTTGCTCCACATTGGAGAGATACTTCTCTTTGGTCATGTTGGATTTAATATCGCCCATGTCGACATCGGCCGGGATGCCTCTGGAGTTCACGTTCTCCCGCGGCCCCTGATCCTGCAGCTGTTCGGCCGCCGCTTCCAGGGTACGGCATACATCCATATAGGTCTGACGGATGGTGTCGTCCGAATCTCCAGGTTTCACGTGCACGTTGCCGACCAGCATGATCTGCTGCTTCACGTGGTCGAAGACAATGACTTGATCGCAAAACATGAACCGGATATCATCCATCCCGAGATCATCCATCGCGTGTGCAGGCAGCTTCTCGTAATATTGAAGCAGATCATATCCAAAAAATCCGATGGCCCCTCCGGTAAAAGGAGGCATCTCCTTCAGCTGCGGGCTGCGGTACGTACGCAGCAGCGCTTTAAGCTCCTCGACGGGCTTGCCTTCCAGCAAGGAACGTTCCCCGTTCTTTTCAATCTCGATCTTGCCTTTTTTACCCGTGATCATTAAGAAGGGGTCTGTTCCGATGAACGAATACCGTGCCCACTGTACGCCGCCCTCAACGCTCTCTAGTAAAAATGCCCGTTTCCGCTCCGCATAGCGCTGAAAAATGCGAATCGGGGTTTCCATATCGGCTAACAGTCTGATCGCTACCGGAATCAGGTTGTATTCACCTGCCATTGCCACCACTTGCTCCATTGATGGATTCGCCATGTCAATCCCTCCTTAATGAATGTAAACAACAAAAAAACCTCTACCGAAGTAGAGGTTAACGTTCAGAATAAGTCTATGAAAAAAGAGCGCGGTCAAAGGACATTCAACCCGTTCATTGACAACCTACAGCGCTGACGTTCCATGGAACGGATACAAGAAATAGACCTGTAACCGGCCGTACGAACATGCCGTAAGATTCATCATGAAATCAAGTGTATCCTAAAACCCGATGATGTTACTCCCTAAAATGCCTCAGCTCTTCTCAACTCAACTCATCTGTAAAACCTAACTCTACTCAGCTATTCTGATATCACTATACAGGATAATGCCGTGTTACCGCAACCCTAATTTTCAATATCAAGCGTTGGAGCCCGATAAATCCGGACGCAGCCGCTTGGCTTCGTTCAAATACACATGCTTGATCTCGCTCTGGCTTTTGTCCGTATTGACCTGCACCATAAACCGGATGCAGCGCGGCAAACTGCCCTGAACGGGGATTTCAACCGAACACATCAAAGGGACGAGATCCCAGCCCTCCAGCTGGCGTATCGCCTTGGCCGGGAACGTTGCGTCCAAATCCTGCGTCATTGTAATCCATATGTTGCTGATATATTCAGGCTGTAGCTCGTTGCGTCTCACCATCTCTTCCAGCAGACGCAGCGTCTCCTGTACGATCTCCTGCTCATCGTTGCGGGTGACGGTTGTCGCCCCCCGGATTCCCCGATTCATCATGAACTATCCCTCTCCCTTCAACTGTTCGACCACGGATCGAACAGCTTCTACCGGTACATCCTTAACGATGCTGACGGAACCGATGGATTCCGGTACGATAAATACCATTTGCCCCTCGGCGAACTTCTTATCATGCTGCATGGCATCCATGATGCGATCGACCGAGACGTCATCCGGCAAGGTTACCGGCAGGTTCACGGCCTTCAGCATGCTTACCGTCTCTTTGTGCAGATCCGAAGATCTGCCAAGCTTCTCAGCAAGTCGGGCCGATCCCGCCATGCCGATTGCTATCGCCTCACCGTGCAAGAATCGGCCGTAGCCGCCAACGGCTTCGATGGCATGGCCAATGGTATGCCCCAGATTAAGAATGGCGCGCAAGCCGCCTTCCCGCTCATCCTGGGATACCACGTCCGCCTTGATCGCGCAGCCGCGCTCCAGGCCGTAGATCAAAGCTTCCGGCTCCAGGCTTAGCAGCTTCGAGCCGCTCTCCCGGCACCAATAGGCAAAATCCCGGTCCAGGATCAAGCCATGCTTCACCATTTCCGCAAGGCCTGAAGACACCTCGCGCACCGGCAGCGACATCAGCGTATTCACGTCATAAACCACCATGACGGGCTGATGAAAAGCGCCGATCATATTTTTGGCCAGAGGATGGTTCACCGCCACTTTGCCGCCTACGCTGCTGTCATGGGCAAGGATCGTGGTCGGGATCTGAACAAACGTCACGCCGCGCATGTATGTCGCCGCGACGAATCCGGCCAAATCGCCCACAACGCCTCCGCCCAGCGCGAAGACAGCCGAGCTGCGGTCCAGCTTGCCGTTGATGGCCGTGGTCATAACCTCTTCATAGACCTGTAACGATTTGGAGGACTCGCCGGAAGGGACAATATGGGATATGACCGTGTACCCTTCCGATTTCAGCTGCTCCTCCACTTGCGCCAAATAGTGAGGCGCCACTTGATCATCCGTTACGATCAGATGCGGGCTCTTGCGGGTTATGCCATGCTTCGCGCTCAGCTCGCCGAGGGTATTCAGTATCCCCGCACCGATATAAATCGGATAGGAACGCTCTCCCAGTTCCACATGTAATGTCCTCATATCAGTAGTTCTCCAGCTGTTTCAGGTAGTTTTGGTAATTCGCATGGATTTCCTCCATCGAATCGCCGCCGAACTTCTCAAGGAACGCCTTAGCTACCTCCCAGGTCACAACGTGCTCCATCACGACGCTGGCTGCCGGAACCGCACAGGCATCCGAGCGTTCAACCTGAGCCGTAAAGGCTTCCTTCGTGTCGATATCCACGCTTTGAAGCGGCTTGTACAGCGTCGGAATCGGCTTCATGACGCCGCGCACGACGATCGGCATGCCGTTTGTCATCCCGCCCTCGAATCCGCCCAGGCGGTTGGTCGCACGGTGGTATCCGCGCTCCTCGCTGTACATAATCTCGTCATGCACTTGGGAGCCGCGCAGCTCGCCTGCTTCGAATCCGATGCCTACCTCAACGCCCTTAAAGGCGTTAATCGACATCACGCCCTGCGCGATGCGTCCATCCAGCTTGCGGTCATATTGGACATGGCTGCCCAATCCGACGGGCAATCCTTCGATGATGCATTCCACAATGCCGCCGATGGAGTCGCCTTCTTTTTTAATCTCGTCTATGTAGGCTTCCATCTTCTTCTCGGTCTCTTCGTCCACCACGCGAACCGAAGAAGCTTCCGTACGCTCGATCAGCTCATCGATCGAAAGATTGTGCGGGGGAGCCTCGATTTCGCCGATCCGGATGACCTGGCCAGCCACTTTGACGCCAAACTGCGCCAGGAATTGTCTGGCGATAGCGCCAACGGCAACGCGGACCGTGGTTTCACGGGCACTGGATCGTTCCAGCACGTTACGCAGATCCTTCAGGTTGTACTTCAATCCGCCGTTCAGGTCGGCATGACCCGGTCTTGGACGATGCACCCGTCTCTTCGCCTCGTCATTGCCCTCAATCGGCTCTACGTTCATAATGTTCTGCCAATGCTTCCAATCGTTATTCTGGACGACCAGCGCGAGCGGCGCACCGGTTGTATAGCCGTGGCGCACACCGCCAAGGATTTGCGCGGTATCCTTCTCGATCTGCATGCGGCGTCCCCGGCCGTACCCTTTCTGTCTACGATGGAGCTGAAAGTTCAGTGCGTCGAAATCAAGCTCTAAGTTGCTTGGAAGCCCTTCGATTATAGTTGTCAGCTGAGGCCCGTGCGTCTCCCCAGCGGTTAAAAACCGTAAGCTCATGATGCTTTTCCCCCTTTAGGCTTTTAAGCGTTAAACCGCTAAACTCCGCGAACATCTTCTGCTCATTATAGTATAGGTCTAACGCTTTGACAAGAATGTCGACAAACGAGCAAAAGCGCCTCTCATCCTGCGGATTGAAAAGCGCTTTATGCGTTAAGACTGCCGTCTCTATTGAATTTTACGGTAGAAAAAGGTCTCGTTGCTTTCCAGGCCGTACTGCCCCGGATTAAAGATCTGTTCCGTGCTGCCCACAAACAGAAACCCGCCCGGCTTCAGGCTCGCGGCAAATTTCTGATACAGCTTGTGCTTGGCCCCTTCCGTGAAATAAATCATCACGTTCCGGCAGACAATCAGATCATGCCCGGCTTCGAACCGGTCCGTGAGCAGATTCTGCTTGTGGAAGGAGACCTCCTTCTTCAAGTTCTCGCTGAATCGATACAGCGAGCCCTCTTCCTTAAAATAGCGGGCGGCTACTCCGGAAGGGACGTCCTTGAGTGACCTCTCGACATACAGGCCTTCCTTCGCTTTATGTAACGCACCGTCATCAATATCGGTCGCCATGATGCGCGCCCGGCCCAGCATGTTTTGTTCCGCCAGGATCATGGCAAGCGTATAGGGCTCTTCGCCGGTCGAGCAGGCAGCGCTCCAAACCTTCAACACCCCAGGATTCTGCTTGGCCAGCTCCGGCAATATTTTGTCCCGGAGCACTTCCCACCGGTTCGGGTTGCGCCAAAACTCCGAGACGTTAATTGTCATCCGATCCAAAAACTCATGAAAGAGCGGCTTGTCCTTCATCATCGCATCGTAAAAGGCCGAAAAGGTTTCAAACCCCTTCTTCATGCGCAGCGTCGTCAGCCTTCGCTTCATCTGCGCTTCCTTGTAATCGGCCAGGTTGATCCCGGTGCTTCGCTCGATGCTGCGAACAAAGCCGATATAATCGGGATCCTCCAGTACTGGTTCATGTTCCGTCATCGTATCATCCTGTTAATCAGATTATTCCGCTTCCCGCTTCGCTTACAGCCAAGGGGACAGCGTCTTGTTGTACTCAACCAATTCCCGATCATCAAAAAAATTGGCGATCTCGCGCTGCGCGCTTTCAGGCGAATCCGATCCGTGAATCAGATTATGCGGCGTATGAGCTGAAAAATCCCCGCGTATCGTACCTGGCAGCGCATCCTTCACATTCGTTTTGCCGATGACTTGGCGAGACAAAGCGATGATGTCGTCACCTTCCCAAACCATCGCAAACACCGGTCCGGACGTGATGAACCCTACCAGGTTATCGAAAAAATCCTTGCCTTCATGTTCCGCATAATGGCGCTTGGCCAGCTCGTCCGAAATCTGCATAAACTTGCCCGCAACCAGCTTGAATCCTTTATCCTCCAAACGGCCGACGATTCGGCCGATCAGCCCACGCTGCACACCATCGGGTTTAATCATTAAAAAAGTACGTTCCATAGGCCTCATCACGCTTCCCCTCATCCTAGGTAATTGAACAATCGAACCTTCATTCCATGCTCAGGTGATGTTACATGTTTGTACCCGTATTTTAACAGAAAGCAACCTCATGGGTAAGGCTAATATGACCGCTTTGTAATAAAATTTGCAATATCTTTAAGCTGTTTTTTGGTCTTGATGTCAGGCAGCGTATCCAAAGCAGCCAATGCTTTACCTATATACCGATCAGCCAGCGCCTCGGATCTCGATATGCCTTCGCTTGAGGTTACAAGCTTTACGGCGCCCGATACATCGCACTGGCCATTTAGTGCATGAATCCGTTCCAACTCCTGCAGCAGCGGCTCTCTCCGCTGGCTGTCCTCGAGAGCGAAAATGACGGGCAGCGTAATGTTTCCCTGTCTCATATCGCTCCCCGGGGGCTTGCCAATCTGCTTCTCCGTCCCGCACAGATCCAGGAGATCGTCCTGAATCTGAAATGCCATGCCGACATTATATCCGAATCGATACAGGCTGTTGGCCACCTTCCGGTCCGCATCCGCAGCCAACGCGCCGAGCTGGCAGCTGACGGCAATCAGGAGCGACGTCTTGCGGCGAATGCGGAGAAGATATCTTCTGACGTCCTGTTCGGTATTAAAGAAATCACGTATCTGCTCCATTTCGCCAATGGACATCTCAACCATGGCCTTGGCCAGAATCTGATGAATTTCAGGCTGTTTCAGGTGAGTCGTCAACTGGAGCGCCTTGCCATAAATATAATCGCCGGTATACATGGCGATCCGGTTGTCCCACTTGGCCTTCACCGTGGGTTTGCCGCGCCGCGTGTCCGCATCGTCAATCACGTCGTCATGAACGAGGGAAGCGCTGTGGATCAGCTCCAGCGGCACGGCCACATGCTTCAGCTTATCAATGTCATAGTCGCCGAATTTGCCGCCCATCAGGACAAAAACGGGACGGAGGCGCTTGCCGCCTGCTCTAAGCAGATGCAGGGAAGTCTCTGTCAGCTCGGGACTGTCGCCTTCGACGCTGAGGTAGAGCTCCCTCTCGATAACGTCCATATCTTTTTTTAATGTTCCGAATATGTCAAATCGTTTCATCTCTTCACCCGTATGCTTAGATTCTCATTCCATAACTCCGGCGCTACCTTGCGATTTCAGCAGGCCAAGCTCTGATGCGAACTTGAAATATAAGCGTAACCCTTCCTGTTGTCGTTCATCAAATCGCAGCACAGGTTAATGCCTGAACCATTGTTGTTGCTAGTCACCCCATCTGGTGTACAATTCATGTTCGATGCGTAAGCTGTCCAATACCTTGCCGACCAAAAAATGGACGATATCATCAATCGTTTTCGGTCCATGATAGAAGGCTGGCATCGCCGGAATGATTTTGACCCCAAGCTTGGCCAGCGTCAGCATGTTCTCCAGGTGAATGGCATGCAGCGGCGTTTCTCTCGGGACAAGCACCAGAGGACGGCCCTCCTTCATCATGACGTCGGCGGCGCGGCCCATCAGGTTATCGGAAGATCCGTGCGCCACTGAGGATAACGTGCCCATCGAGCATGGCATGATAATCATGCCTTCCACCAGGTAAGAGCCGCTGGCAATCGTAGCTCCGATGTCGGAGATCGGATGGTATATCACGTTCCCCTCGAAACCGCCGAATTTCTCGGCCAGCACTTCCTCGCGGTTGCCCGCCTGAAAGCCCATTTCCTCCTTCAGCACGCGCCAGCCCGCATTAGAGATAATCAATTGCACATCGTAGCCCAGCGAGAGCAGGGTCTCCGTTAGACGAACCCCGTATATGCTGCCGCTGGCCCCCGTAATGCCGACAACCCAGCTCTTTCTGCGCATGGATTTCATCAGATATAACGCACCACCAAATCAATGAGAGTGAATACGAACAGAATGATGCTCAGCGTACTGTTCATGGTAAAGAACGCGGTTTGCAGGCGGCTCATATCATTTGGCGACAAGATGTAGTGCTGATAGAACAAAATTCCGCAAGCGATCACCATGCCCGCCAAATACCACCAGCCCACCGGCGTTACAAAGAAAAGAACGATAAAACCGACAGCCGTAACGACGTGGAACCCGCGAGCGAACCAGAGCGCTTTGTGCAGGCCGAACCGGGAAGGAATCGAGTACAGCCTTTCTTTTGCATCAAACTTCTCGTCTTGGCATGCATAAACGATATCAAATCCGCCCGTCCAAAACGCAAGCGCGATATAAAACACCATCGCCTTCCAGTCGATTTGACCGGTTACCGCAACCCATCCGCCCAGCGGGGCAAGCGCCGTTGTAAGACCGAGCACCAGATGGCAAAGCCATGTGAACCGTTTGGTAAAGGAATAAATGATAAGCATGAAAATAGCGATAGGCAGCAAACGGAAAGCAAACGGGTCCAGCATGTAAGTAGCCCAGAAAAACACGGCGAAAGACAGAATAATAAATATGATGACCTCCAGCGGCTTAAGCAGGCCTGCCGGAATGGCGCGATTAGCCGTACGGGGGTTCTTGGCATCGATATGTTGGTCGGTTAGCCGGTTGAGTCCGAAAGCTGCGCTTCGCGCACCGAACATGGCAAGAAAGATCCAGCCGATATCTCCCCAAGACGGTAATCGGTCAAACACGACGGCCGATCCTAGAATCGCCCCCATAAAAGCGAAAGGCAGAGCAAACAGCGTATGCTCCACTTTAATCATTTCAAGATAAGTTCCTATTTTCTTAAACATCCAGATTCTCCTTGATCCCAATATGTAAGGCTGCTATGCCACCAGTCAAGGGAAAGGCCTGAACCTGTTGAAGTCCGGTCTGACGGAAAGCTTCGGCTAACTCCTCTCGTCCCGGAAACAAAGCCAGCGATTCGGGCAGCCATTTATACTGCTCATAACGCTTGGCTACCAGTTTCCCCATCCGAGGCAGCACTTGTTGGAAATAAAAATAATAAATGCCTTTGAACGGCTGCCAAGTCGGCTTGGACAGTTCGAGACATACCACCATTCCGCCGGGCTTAACCACGCGTTTCATCTCACGCAGAACCTGCATGTAATCCGGCACATTGCGAAGACCGAAACCGATCGTCGCGTAATCGAATTGGTTATCTTCGAACGGCAGGCTCATGGCGTTTCCCTGAACCAGCTCGATCTGTGGTTCGAGTCCATGCTTGGCAACCTTCTCCCGGCCGACGTTCAGCATCCCCTCACTGAAGTCGAGTCCGACTATGTGTCCGGATTCACTTGCCTGGGCCATGCTAATCGTCCAGTCGCAAGTTCCGCAGCATAGGTCGATGGCCGTATCGCCATGGCGCATGTTCATCTTTTTCATCGTATACTTGCGCCAAGCTTTATGTCTTCGAAAGCTGAGAATGTCGTTCATCAGGTCGTATTTGCCCGATATGCTTTCGAAGACGGAATGGACGTACTGCTCTTTCGGATTTTTGCCGTCATGCTTGATTGCGTCTAACTTGGTTGTTTGATTATCCACTGCATCCCCCTACCCTTCACTTACGACGGACCGATATGTGCTGAGCCGTTTCAGAAACGGGTCCAGTACACCGGCGTACGGGCTCTCGCCCACGCGGCCTCCCAGCAGCTGCTGTACGGCGCTGACGGATTCCCGGAGCTTGTCCAGCAGCTTCTCCGAAGCCTTATGCTTCAGAATCAGCTTCCGCCAATCCTTCATATCCGTTTTTCTGCCCACCAGCATTTTCCGTTCCTCGTCGCTTCCCGACTCGATCAGATGCCAGTACGCGTAGCCGCATCTGCCGATGTCAGGCGTCGCACAGCGTTCCATCTCCTGTACAAGCGTTTCACATTCCGTAATTTCCTTGAGCAGCTTCTCCCATGTTTCTTGCACGGACACCTCAAGCAGCGGAGTAAAAGAAAGAAACAGCTGCATATTCAGCTGTACCGTTAGCTGTAGATATTCTTCAGAAGGCAGCAGGTTTTTTTTCATTTTGCCGTATAATCTCATCTTCATCACGTTCACTTCGCTAACCGCTTTGCTCAGAAGCGAGATGACGGCAATTTCGCCCTTCAGGGCCAGGAGCTGATAAAAACGGCTGCTGAAGTAATCCCCTGCGAGCACTTTCAGCTGCCGGGAGCGCATCATTGCCTCTCCTTGATTGCCTTCCGTAACGTCGATGCTTTCATGCGTATCGAGTCCCACCTGAACCAGTGAGGTAACCAGCGCGTATAATTCTTCGTGTCCGGCAATATTCCGTCCCGAATCCATTAAAAATATGTATAACAAATGAACACGGGCATCCGGAAAACCCGGAAGTTCCGTGTGGTTCTGAATCATATCATAGTTTATATATTTCTCTGCCAGTTCTGGTACGCGATACGGTTTCATTCTCAGCCTCCGTGCACTTGATGTTCTTTTGTCCAATTGAGCCCACAATCCAATCTATTATAACACATGTTCAGGGCACGTACATGCCCTGTCATCTACTATTTTACCCCTTTCCAGGGCCGCTGAACTGCTTTGGCCAAAGATTCGTAAAGGTCAGGTTCAGCGCAGCAGCGACGGAAGGCGGCACATCCTCGTTCTCCAGCTGGGTTAGGACTTCCGCATAGCGTGAATCCCATGCCTCCCTGTTCATATTCGAGGCCAGCAGCATATACCGTTTTCCTCCCCAGCGATCGATGGCAACCACCCTGAGATACAGCTGCCTCACATTATCCGTGCCATCGAACGAATAGGACATAATGCTGGCGATGTCCTCATAAACCTCGGAGGCCGTCTCCGTGGCATCGCTCAATTTGATATCCAGCGTCAAAGCGCCTTCTTCATAGTCCGCCCGGCTTATCTGCAGATTCAGAGGTAGACTCATCAGGGAATCCACTAAGCCGGCATCGCTTAATTCGCGGCTGTGATAAGGCACCGCCGCGGGTACAGCGCCGACCTTATAACGAGCTTGCGATTGGAGCCCCATCAACAGGCCAAGCAGGATGAATGCAATCGCCGCAGGCAAGAGTACCGCTTGTACGGATTGCCAATGCTTCATGACCGAAACCTCCTCTGTTCCTAGTTTCTTCCGCTCCTCTGAAGTCCATACCTCATTGTATAAAGAAAAAAAGCAGGCTATGCCTGCTTCTGGTAAAACGAACGGGATTCGGTTAGAAAAACGAAAGCGAGGTTAATGTCACGGCCACAGCCAGTGCCGCGATCCTGGCCAAATTCATGACCACGAAATTTTGCACCGCGATCACGAAGGTTTTCTCTTTGGATGGATGTGCGGTAAATGCGGCTCCTTTTTTATATACCGGGACAATGGTGACGAACACCAGCAGAACCAGCACAGGGTGCACCTTCATCAGAAGAAGAGCTGCCAAGTCCAGATAAGCAAGGCAGTACAGAACCCGGAAAAGTCTAAGCGAATGCTTGAAGCCGATATATACCGGGAGCGTATACCGTCTGTTCTCCAAATCCTCATCCATGTCGCAGATGTTATTGGCCAACATGATGTTGGCAATCCCGAGAATGGCCGGCAATGATACGACCAGCAGCAGCAGCACCTCGGGCAGGTTCACCTGAAGGGAGAGGACGCTCCCTTGAATATCCATAACCGCCAGATGACTGCCTTCTGCATGGATCCAAGCCGAGATGAAGATGATGACAAACCCCATGAACAATCCGGAGAACAGCTCGCCTAGCGGCATCCGCGAAATCGGAATCGGTCCGAACGAATATAATATCCCTACGGCGAAGGACATTCCGCCAAGCAGCAGAATTAACCAGCCCGTGGACAGGAACAGCGCTATGCCGGATCCGACGGCCGTCAGCAGCAGCAGAGCGATGACGGACACAACCGCCGGCTCTTTCAGGTTATAACGTACGATGGCATTATGCTGCTCGTAACCGAAGCCGTTCTTTTTAATCGCTTTTTTGTAATCGTAATAATTATTGATCGCCGTTGTTGCCATATCAAACGACAGCAATGATGCGAGCATCAGGGCAAAATGATACCCATTGAACTGCTGAAAACGAAACAGCGCATACAAGGTTCCGAACAGGAACGGGATCATGCTGGCAACCTTCGTCTGAATTTCCACCAGTTTCAAAAAAGCACGGATTCCCATGACCATCATCCTTTATCCATATTGATCTGATTTCAGATTAAAGGATTTCATGGCCGCGGTCTGTTCGAATTGTACTTGACAAACGCGTGATGAAAGTGACGAATGTTACTTTTGGGCAGGATCAAACTTGTTCCGGAATATCCTTATCCTTGCGCTTGCGGCTCCAAGGCGTACCCAGCAGCGGCAGGGCCCAGCGGTCCAAGCCGTACCAGCCCGCGACTTTCCAGGCCAGCACCAGCCATGTCGCCAATATAAACAACAACGGATTGGAGCTTACCGTGCCCGCGAATAAAAAGCTGGCATTCATTAACCCGCCGAAAAACGCGGCAATACCGGTCAGCAGACCCAAAATCAGCCCGAGTCCTACCAGTACCTCGCCGAAGGCCACCATATAGGCAAACAGCTTGGCATTGGGAAGCACAAACCCCTCTAGGAAAGAAGCATACCATCCGGTGACGTCCTTTCCTTCTTCCGCCTTTGCCAGCGCGCCGCCGACAAAGCCCTTAATGGCCGCTCCGGCTTCGCTTCCCGTCCAGGCTTCGGCCGTCAGCTTTTTCAAGCCCGACGTTAACCACGCGTAACCGAGATAGAGCCTAACCAGCAGCCATATCCACGCCGAGCGCGTACTGTTGAACAAAAACATGGATACCGGATTTTCAGGGACCACAATATACTGTCCGTCTCTGTATTGTTTCGCCATGATTTCTGCAATCATCCTTTCGCATTTTTATTCATTCCATTCCCGCTAGTATATCCATTGTTCGATAAAGCGGCAAGTGCCTTTAACAATTTGTTAACACACATCCCGCGCGAATAAACTCGGAATACAAAAAAAGCCCCACCAAAATGGCGGGGCTTTTTCTATATGTTGATTTTCCTCAGATGCCGGATTCGATCTTCCCGTGCTTGGTCATGATCTCGGCTTTGCCGCGTATTTTCACCGCGGACGTATGATCCGTGAACTGGGCGATGATGACTTCGCCTTTGTCCAGCTTCTCGGTATGATGAAAGCGGGTATCCTGACCGCGGGTAAGACCGATTACCTGCACGCCATGGTCCAGCGCTTTGACAATAAAATAATCGCCGTTCTGAACGTTCTCCATTTTCCAGGCCTCCTCGCCGTAAGCCTAAAAGAAAAGGCCGTGAACGAATTCACGACCTGTGCTCTTAGGTAATATGTAGAAATCTTTATTTGATTCCGTCTTTGAGCGCTTTACCAGGTTTAAATGCAGGAATTTTGCTCGCAGGGATTTCGATTTCTTCACCTGTTTGCGGGTTGCGGCCTTTCCGTGCGGAACGCTCGCGAACCTCGAAGTTGCCAAAACCGACTAGTTGTACCTTGTCTCCACTTTGCAATGCTTCGGAGATTGCATCGAAAACGGCATCAACCGCTTTAGTTGCATCTTTCTTGGAAAGCTCAGTAGATTCAGCTACTTGTGTAATCAGATCCGATTTATTCATTCTTTCACCTCCCTAACAAGGAATGTGCTCCACTTGCTATTCACTGTTTCCGTTTTACCGCAAATTATACGTGCAATCGGGTATTTTACCCCTATCTCGCGTTTAGAATGCATGACGCGGAACAAATTTATAGTAATACAGCCATCTCATAATTTCAAGCGTTTTGCTTTGCTGGGCCAAAGAAAACATGAAAAACAGCCGCTAATCGGGACTTTTGACCCGTTAGCGACTGCATTTTCAACTCCTTTTCGGCGCCCACTTAAAGAATGATTGCGATCAAACCGCCGGAGCCTTCGTTAATGATGCGACCCAAGGTTTCCTGCAATTTGTATCTGGCATTGTCTGGCATCATCGCGATTTTTCCTTGGATTCCTTCACGGACGATCGAGTGCAGCGAGCGTCCGAATATGTCGGATTCCCAAATTTTGATCGGATCGTTCTCGAAGTCCTGCATCAGGTAGCGCACAAGCTCCTCGCTCTGCTTCTCCGTGCCGATGATCGGCGAGAACTCGGATTCCACGTCCACCCGAATCATATGAATGGATGGCGCGGTCGCTTTCAATCTTACCCCGAAGCGGGTGCCTTGACGGATGAGCTCAGGCTCATCAAGCGCCATCTCGGCCAGGGAAGGAGCGGCGATGCCGTACCCCGTCGTTTTGACCATCTCAAGCGCTTCGGCGAAGCGGTCGTATTCCCGTTTGGCATGGGAGAACTCCTGCATCAGCTGCAGCAGATGATCCTTGCCTCGGATCTCGACACCCACGACCTCCATCAAGATCCGGTCATACAGTTCGTCAGGCGCGAAGAGGTCGATCTCGGCAACGCCCTGACCCATATTCATGCCACTGAGTCCGGCGTGGTTGATGAAATCATATTCCATGAACTGGCTAACCACACGATCCACGTCACGCAGACGGCGGATATCTTTCACGGTATCTCTCACCGAGTTTTCATAGTTGCTGCGGAGCCAGTGGTTCTCGTTAAGCACCATAACCCAGCTAGGCAGATTGACATTCACTTCATGCACCGGGAACTCATACAATACCTCACGAAGCACACCGGTCACGTCATCATCGGTCATGGTAGCCGCACTCAGCGTCATGACCGGAATATCGTATTTCTCTGCCAGCTCATTGCGCAGCTGAAGGGCTTCTTCGCTGCGGGGACGCGTCGAGTTAATGACAACAACAAACGGCTTGCCGACTTCCTTCAGTTCCTCGATGACGCGCTCCTCGGCCTCAACATAAGAGCTTCGCGGGATCTCCGCAATGCTTCCGTCCGTCGTGACAACGACGCCAAGCGTGGAGTGCTCCTGAATGACTTTGCGGGTTCCGATTTCGGCCGCTTCCTGGAACGGAATCGGCTCTTCGAACCATGGCGTCGAGATCATTCTCGGGCCATTCTCGTCCTCGTAACCCTTGGCGCCTTCAACGGCATAACCAACACAATCGACCAATCTTACGTTGACCTCAAGGCCATCCGTAACCTTGATTTGTACCGCGTTGTTCGGCACGAATTTCGGCTCGGTCGTCATGATCGTTTTCCCTGCAGCACTTTGAGGCAGCTCATCGACAGCTCTTACTCGATCCGCCTCGTTCGTAATGTTCGGGAGAACAACCGTCTCCATAAACCGCTTGATGAACGTTGATTTTCCCGTACGGACGGCACCGACAACACCTAAGTAAATGTCCCCTCCGGTCCGTTCGGCAATGTCCTTAAAAATGTCCACTTTTTCCAAAAGAGATCCCCTCCTCAAATTACTCCGAAGGAAAAATGCTTTAAGAGCATCCGCTTCGTGTTCCACTCATAGCCAAAGCCATTGCAACAGATGAGCAGCCTTTACAATGTCGCCAGCATCCCGCCGCCGGTATTCCATGAGTTTGGATGGAAACGGCAAAGCGGCGTAACTCGTACATGCATTTGGACTAGTAACATCATATGTACCGGGTTCAAAAATATGACGGTTGCCCCTTAAAGTCCGTCCAGTTTTTTTTAAGATATCGAATATGCCTGCAACTGCCAGACACGCAATCGAATACCGTAAGAAAAACCACCACTCGGGGCACGGTCTGTCTTCGCGCTGTCACGCCTTTCAGACGCTTTCTAGTGCCTCATGATGTGGGCAACCGGCTCTTGCCCGCACTACTCTTTCAGATTATGAATATGCGCAGGCTTTACTAGATATTCCAAAGAGATTCAGCCCTATTCGAAAAAACGATCCAAGAAGAGACTCGAGGATAAAAAAGTAGACCCGCCTTATGGCTGCCGTACCTCATTCTTCAGGCAGAAACCGGCAACCAGGCGGGACTAAAAAAATACCCGCCGATATCGGCGGGTACGGGTTTAGGATAGGGGCTGAGCCACAGGCTGCCCGTCCTTCCATGCATAGGGTACGGATTTAACGGGTACATAATAGGATTCTTTCTCCAGAAACACCCGTAAATCCTCTCCTTCTTTGGGCTCGGAGCCGTTTTTCTGGATAGCCTGCATAATATCAAAGGCATAATCGGCGTACACCGTGCCCTCTTCATCCATCATAAAAGGCATTTCCTGGCCCGAGTATACACTCATTAACTTAAGGGATTTGGCCTCGGTTTTCGACAAATCCACCGCCGTATAACCCGGGTAGAGGGCTTCCCCTGCCGGAAGGGCGTTGTCATTCGCCATTTTGTACAGATTCACGGCTCGCTGAACGTCATTCACCTTCTGAGCCGTTGTTAAGTCCATAACTTTCACGGTCGGTTCGGTTTCCTCATTAATAATGAGGAAATAACCGCTGCCGCCTTTCTCGAAAGCCGTATCCGGAATTTGATCGATATATCCTCGGCCCTTCAGCTGATCCAAATCGACCCGGTATTTCTCATACTTCGGAATTTCCGCGCCTGCCGTAATGATCGGCAGAATTCCTTGCTCTTGATAAAAATCGTCCACGGCCGACTGAATCCGTTTGACACTTTCCCTATAGGAAACCTTGTTCTCCTGCAGCTTCTCGTCAGGATATAGACAACCTGTCAGCAACATTGGAAACAGCACCAGGACTAAGACGGCAGACATCCGCTTCGTACGGCCAGCCGCTTGGGTCATCCAAGTGTTCATACTCAACTAACATCATCCTTCGTTTTAAATAAAGTCATCGGACTCCCGGTTCCTCGCTGCCTCCAGCTGCTTGCGTATCGCGGCTTTAAGGGGATCCTCGGGGATTATCACCTTCAAATGGCTCGTAATCCTCGTCTGGCAGGATAACCGGTAGCCTTGTTCCATCATCGACGTTCCCAGCTTCCTGATTTCCTTGGTCTCAGGAGCAGAGCAATGTCCGCGTTCCTCATCCGGTACCAGGATCTTGCACATCAGACAGCCTGCTTTGCCTCCGCAACGGGTCGGAATGCGTACACCGGCACGACGCGAGGCATCCAGCACATTCGTGTTCGGACGAACCTTGACCTTCTTCTGATCCGGCAGAAATAATACCTCGTACTCCAACGGTAAACCGCTCCTTTTCTTATGTACCCGCTCTTCCATGCTGCCGGTTCGATTACCATGCTATGGCTGTAGTCCGATTAATCGCTTCAATACCATCCGATGTTCCTCGCTCAACCGATTTCGGCTTAACAACCGCTGAAGCAGCGGCAAATATTGGTTCATATCCCTCAACATCGTCTCCGCAATGGCATCGTAACGATCCGGTCTGTCTCGAAGCACATTAAACACCAGTTCATGGGATAACGGCATCAGCCGTACCGTGACGTCCCGTATGTGACGCGCTGGCGCTGCAGGATAGAGCAATTGATCGATTTCAACGCGATAGGAGGAACCCTCCGAATTCACTTCAAATCCGCCTACAAGTTCAATCGGGACTTTCTCTAATTCATAGTGGCTCAGAATGGAAGAATATATCCCTTCCTGATCCAGCCGGGGAGCGTCTACTGCCAGAAGGGCCAGCGTCTCATGCAGCGGCTGAATCCCCCCTGCATCGGCGTAAATATCGATATCCCTCGGCGGCTTGCCTAATTCTACGCCCTGAAGGAGCAAGCAGCAGCTTCCACCCAGCAGCCAAGCGACAGGCGCCTGATTCAGTTTGTGAATGGCGGTAGCTAACGCCTTCTCCAATTCCGGCAGATCATTCAGCGTCATGCTGCACCCCTTTACCGTATCATCCCGGAAGCGGCTTCCCATATTAAATGATGGAAGCCAGTCCGATAATAAAACCGAAAATCATCATCATAAAGGCCACAAATGATAGCGTGCCGCGCAGAAAACCTTTGGTCTTGCTTCGCGCAAGCGTAACCACGATGACGGACAGCGCCATAATCAATAATGCGACAAGGGACAGCCACATCTTTTGCATCGGATCCATGTCACGAAACTCTCCAATCTCTCTTCAAATTATTCAACCTATTATATCACGAAAATGATAGTGCCTCACCCTGAGTATGGCGAAAAAAAGAACAAAAGCCGCATTCCCGCAAAGGATGCGTCTTTTGTTCATGATCAGCATATCTTATTTGTTCATCATCATTTTCATCAAGGCTTCCATATTGCTCGGATTCATGCCGCTCTTCTTCACCGCTCCGACAATTTCCTGAATCGTGTCCTCGCTGACAGGTATGTTCGCCATAGCAGATACCTGCTTGATCAGCTGGCGGAGCTGGGCTTCATTTTGCATAGTAGACGGCTTAACCGTGCTAGCCAGCTTATTGACAGCCCCTGAAGAAATTTTCTTACCGCTTTTCTTGTTAATCGCATTCAGTACATCCTTGTGAAAGCTTTTGCTCATTTCCACCCCTCCTCCGACATCCTCACATCAATATATGAGTCAATCCTCGGAATGGTGAATAAGCTAGGTGTGCCATTGCTCCCAAGTCTCGAGCGGCATCATTTCCATCTCGGTCTTGGGGTCCCGGCCCATTAAGGCTTCCACGGCCACGCGGGGATTCCGGTCTTTAAACAACACATGGTACAGCTGGTCGGCAATCGGCATCTGCACCCCGTATTTCTCGGAAATGGCATGCGCGGCTTTGGTCGTGCGTATTCCTTCCACCACCATCCCCATGGATGCGAGAACCTCATCAAGCTTCTTGCCCTGCCCAAGCATCGATCCTGCACGCCAGTTCCGGCTGTGCTGGCTCGTAGCGGTAACCACGAGGTCGCCGATCCCGGCAAGCCCGGCAAACGTCAGCGGATTCGCGCCCATCTCCATGCCGATTCGCAAAATTTCTGCCAATCCCCTCGTAATAAGCGCCGCCTTGGCGTTGTCGCCGAAGCCCAATCCGTCGGACATGCCGGCGCCCAAAGCGATAATATTCTTCAGCGCTCCGGCCAATTCCACGCCGATCATATCCCGGTTCGTGTACACTCTGAAATACGTGTTCATAAACAGATCCTGGGCGGCGGCGGCGGCCTTGGCGTCCAAGGATGCCACAACGACCGTTGTAGGGCAGCGTCTCACCACTTCCTCCGCATGGCTGGGTCCTGATAGTACGACTACGCGACCTTCCTCGCAGCCCAGCTCTTCGGATATGACGGTTGACATCCGCTTCAGGGATTCAATCTCGAATCCTTTGGTTGCGTGAATCACCAGCATATCTTCGCTCCAATACTGCTTTAGCTGGCCCGAAACCTCCCGCATAGCGGACGACGGTGCAACGATAACCACAGCAGCAGCCGAAGAGACCGCCTCTTCCATATCGGTCGTGGCGCGAATGTTCGAAGATAACTCCACACCGGGCAAATAACGGTTGTTGGTATGCAGTTCGTTAATTTCACGGGTCTGTTCCTCCGTTCTCGTCCAGACGACAACATCCAGATCATTCGAAGCGAGAACACTTGCCAAAGCGGTTCCCCAACTGCCTGCCACCAGAACAGCGACTTTGTCAGACAACGCGCTTCCCTCCTTTGTCCTTTCCTTTTCCGGAACCAAGCTTGTTTTCACGTCCCTGTACAAGCTTCACGATGTTCGAGCGATGACGCCAGAAGGCGAATACGCATATGATCAAGCTTGTCCAAAAGATCGGCCAGGAATAATCCGCGATCAAGAGGAAAACAGGGGTAAGCACTACAAAAATAAGGGAACCCAAAGATACATAACGGGTAAAAACAATGGATAGAATGGCGATAACGCCTGCTATAAGCGCTGGAATGAAGCAGAGCGTAGCAAGCACCCCAATGGCGGTTGCAATTCCTTTGCCGCCTCGAAAGCGGAAGTAAAGAGGCCAATTATGACCGATGATGGCGGCAATGCCGCATAATCCCGGCAGCCACGCATTGTCTCCCCCGAGCCATCGTCCGATCCAAACCGCAGCGATGCCCTTAATTACATCCAAAGCCAATACCAGAATGGCAGGTCCTTTTCCCAGGACGCGAAGGGTATTGGTTGCCCCGGCGTTCCCGCTGCCATGCTGACGAATGTCGATCCCTTTCAGGATTTTGGCAAGCAGTACGCTAAAGCTTACCGAACCAAGTAAATAACAAACTACAATCGCTACGATCTCCAGAATCAAGCTATTCTCCCCTAACTCTCATCAGACTTTCTTCGAGTAAATATCCTGATGGGTGTACCTTCAAAGTCAAAAGCGGCCCGAATCTTGTTCTCAAGGTAACGCTCATATGAGAAGTGCATCAATTCCGGATCGTTGACGAATACGACCATGGTCGGCGGCTTGACCGCCACCTGTGTTGAATAGTTAATGCGCAATCTTCTTCCCTTATCCGTTGGAGGCGGGTTGATCGCAATCGCATCGGATATGACATCGTTTAGCAAATGCGTCTGCACGCGAAGGGAATGCTGATCGGCCACATGTTTAACGACAGGGAGCAGCTTCTGTAGCCGCTGCTTCGTCTTGGCCGACAAGAATACAACCGGCGCATAGGTCATGAACAGGAAATGGTCCCGGATCTTTTTCTCGAACTGCTGCATCGTCTTGTCGTCTTTTTCGACCATATCCCATTTGTTGACGACAAATAAAGACGCTTTACCGGCCTCATAGGCATAACCGGCGATATGCTTGTCCTGCTCGATAATGCCTTCTTCCCCGTTGATGAGCACGAGAACGACATCCGCCCGCTCGATGGCCCGCATGGCCCGCATGACGCTGTATTTCTCGGTGGTTTCATACACTTTTCCGCGTTTGCGCATGCCCGCCGTATCGATGAGGACGTACCGCTGCCCGTCTTTCTCGAATGGCGTATCGATCGCATCGCGGGTCGTGCCCGCAACGTCACTGACAATGAC
This sequence comes from Bacillus sp. FSL K6-6540, assembly GCF_038007545.1. Lineage (NCBI taxonomy): Bacteria > Bacillati > Bacillota > Bacilli > Caryophanales > Bacillaceae > Bacillus > Bacillus sp. FSL K6-6540. Next base: position 2,552,021 of record NZ_JBBOXH010000001.1, on the reverse strand, counting down.
GCGCTCTTCTCCCAGAATGGCATTGACGAGAGAAGATTTGCCCACATTCGGTCTGCCGATCAAGGCGACACGAATAACATCCTCGTCATATTCGTCGTCTTCCAGTTCCGGCAGGTTCTCGACGACAACGTCCAAGAGATCGCCGATCCCTGTGCCGTGGCTGCCTGATATCCCGACAGGATCGCCAAATCCGAGGGAATAGAACTCATAGATATCATCAGCGCGCTTCAAATTATCCACTTTGTTTACGCTGAGTATGACAGGTTTACCGGAACGGAACAGAATCTGTGCAACTTCCTCGTCCGATTGGGTAACCCCCGTCTTCGCATCGCACATAAATACGATGACATCCGCTTCTTCAATCGCAAGCTCGGCTTGCATGCGTATGGATTTCAAAATCATGTCATCGCCGTCGATTTCGATACCGCCTGTATCGATGACACTGAACGCTTTACCGTTCCATTCGGCACTGCCGTAAATCCGGTCACGGGTAATCCCCGGTTTATCTTCAACGATGGCTAATCTGTCGCCGATCAATCGGTTAAATATGGTGGATTTACCGACGTTAGGCCTTCCGACGATAGCCACTACGGGTCTTGCCATAGTCACTCCTCCTGTCAATTCTTACGATTATCATCATAGCAAAAAACGTTACAATTGGCTAACCTTTCATCTGCATTTCTATTATGCTCTACCCCATGTTACAACATCCGTAAACGTTCGTCCCCTAAAAAAACAAATGGCGAACCCAGATTTCTGGGTTCGCCGACTTCGTTATGATAGGTCAATAGACCGAACAAAACTGTTCCCGGGCTTACTTGAATTTGCTCAGCTTATCGCCGAAACGCTCGCCAAGCGTAACGCTCATGCCTTGGTTGTTCAAAGAAACGTTCGGGTTGTCTTTCAGGTCGATTTTAGGACCTTTGGACGGTTTTTCAGCTCGCGGAGCTTGAGCTGGCGCTTCTTCGGTTTCTTTGATGCTCAGGCTGATACGCTGCTCGGAAGTGTTGATGTCAAGTACTTTAACCTGAACTTCTTGGCCTTCCTTCAGTACTTCTTGCGGAGTACCGATATGCTTGTGGGAGATTTGGGAGATATGAACCAAACCTTCTACGCCCGGTGCCAATTCAACGAAAGCTCCGAAAGTAACCAGACGTTTTACGACGCCCGTTACGATGTCGCCCGTGTTGAATTGCTCGCCAGCTGTTTCCCAAGGACCCGGAGCAGCCGCTTTGATGCTGAGGCTGATTTTGCCTTTTTCAGGATCCACTTTCAGCACTTTCACGCGCACTTGATCGCCTTCGGACAATACATCGGATGGCTTGTCAACATGGCTCCAAGCGATCTCGGATACGTGAACCAAACCGTCCACGCCGCCAACGTCAACGAATGCGCCGAATTGCGTGAGGCGTTGCACGGTGCCTTCCAGCACTTGTCCGTCTTGAAGCTCGGACATCACTTTTTGTTTGTTCGCTTCGAACTCTTCTTCCAGAACGTCCTTCTGGGAAAGAATCACTTTGTTGTTCTCGCGGTCCAGCTCTTTCACTTTTACGCGAAGCGTGCGGCCTTTGTAATCGCTGAAGTCTTCAACGAAATGACGCTCGACCATGGAAGCAGGAATAAAGCCGCGTGCGCCGACATCGGCTACGAGTCCGCCTTTAACCACGTCGGCCACCGTTACTTCGAATACGTCCTGATCCGCAAAATGCTTCTCAAGCTCATCCCAAGAATTCTCGGTGTCGATCGCGCGCTTGGAAAGAACCAGACTTTCCTTGTCGTCGTTGATGCTAACGACCTTGCACTCTACCTCTTGGCCAACCTGAACCGCATCCGATGCATTATCAAGCTGTACAGAAGACAGTTCGCGAACAGGAATTACGCCGTCATATTTATATCCAATGCTTACGTAAGCTTGGTTGTCCTCCAGTTTGACGATCGTCCCTTTCACGGTGTCCCCTTTTTTCAAGGATACGATTTGGTCCAGCTGCTCTTGGTTTTCAGCAGCCTCTTGATTTCTTGTTTCTTCCGACATGTCAAATAACCTCCTCAATTCAAACCCCATTTATTTAAACTCGCATTCGCGAAGTTCAAAACATAATTGCTGTAGTATCTTTCCAACCTTCCCATGCTTTTTATGCATGGAGCGAATAAATCAGTTCTCGGTTGGTTTGCCGCTGGCCTGCATTTCGTGAATCTTGGCCATGATCAATTCGGTTGCCCCATCCAGTGCCTCCGGTGACTTGTCACCTTCGAACCGGGACAGATCCACGGGTGCGCCGTAGATGATTTTTACCTTTCGGAACGGCTTGTAGTCTCCAATGATGGCAGCCGGTACGACCGTTGCCCCACTGCGGAGAGCGAAGCTTGCCGCGCCACGTTTCGCCGCGGTTGCATCCGAATTGCGCGTGCCTTCAGGGAAGATTCCCATAATCTCGCCCGAACGCAAGATCGTAAGAGCTGTTTTGATGGAATCTTTACTTACGCCGCCGCGCTTAACCGGAAAGGCCCCAAGCTGACGAACCAGCCATCCGAACACCGGAATGTTGAACAGCTCGGCTTTGGCCATGAACTTCACCTGGCGCTTGACGTGAATGCCGACAGAAATCGGATCTCGTACGCTAATGTGATTGCTGCAGATTAGCACGCCGCCTTCCGAAGGTATGTTATGTACGCCGACAGATTCGAATCTGTAGAGAATAGCGAACAAACCGCGGACCACCGCTCTGCAAAAAACGTAAATCATGCCTATTTCTCCCCATCCCCATTAAGTTTCGCAATATGAAAGAATCGCTTCGACAACCTGATGGATATCCATATGCGTCGTATCCAGTATGATGGCATCCTCTGCGCATCGGAGCGGGGACACTTCACGTTCCTGGTCCAGCCTGTCGCGTTCTGCGATATCTCTTTCCAATTGTTCCAGCGTTATGCCTTCATCACTTAACTCATGGAAGCGGCGGAGCGCACGTTCCTTGACACTGGCCGTCATGAAAATCTTCACCTCAGCATCCGGCAAAACCGTCGTGCCGATGTCGCGTCCATCCATGACAACGCCCTTATCCAGTGCCATTTGCTGCTGTAAACGGACAAGCTTTATTCGCAAACCTTCGATTCGTGCATATTGGGATACCACTGCACTAACCTGATGTGAACGAATATATGGCGTGACGTCTTCCCCGTTCAGCCAAACCATTTGACCATTTTCATGCGGTTTTAATTCAATCACCATGTTTTGTGCATGTTGAAGCACTTTTTCGGGATTTTCCGGAGAAATCCCTTGGTTCAGCATGAACCAGGTGACTGCCCTGTACATGGCGCCGGTATCCACGTAGATGTACTGCAGCCTGCTGGCTACCATACGCGCTACCGTGCTTTTGCCCGCGCCTGCCGGACCGTCGATGGCAATATTAATTCTGTCGCGATAACCTGTCCCCTGCATAACCAACGGGGCATTCCTCCTCAAACATATACCTCGAAATCGAAAGGGCTTACCATCCGATCAGGGACGGGATCACCGTTCCTCTAGTGAAAATATACAAGAAAGTCCGAGATAAACAAGGCACGATCTCATATTTCAAGAAAAAAGCAGGCGCCCGCCTGCGACGTGAAAATTATACCACACTAGCTAGAGCGATGCAAAAGAGAAGGGGTGTTTTCTCCCATCCAATCGTTTACATTTGGCTCATTAACGGGAACGCCCTCCATCTGCTGAATCGGCGAAAGGTAGGGCCGGCTTGGTTCATAATGCAATAGCAGCTGGACGATCACCAAAGCGAATGCGAGCCCTATCAGCAGCTTAAGCAGCACTTGACCGTATCGGTCATGAAGAGCTTGTCCTTTATCGCCCGGCATGGGATCCTGCCTAGTTTTTCGCCGCAGCTGATTTTGATCGTTAGATGCCTGGGACATAAGCACACGTTCCTTCCGACACAAAATTTTCCGCTAGTGTGCCACCGGCTTGTCCATTTTATGCATCAACGGTTGCGAAAATCAAACTGGCGCTCAAAGCAATAACGAATCAGCTTCTGACGCTCCATATCTACGATCTGATTAAACTTCAGCATGACGATGCTTCGATTGCCTGGCAGCTGCTTGACCCTGACAACTTCGCCTTCAAAAGGGACATGCTCCACCGATCCGTTCTTGAACGGAATAAGGATCCAGCAGCTTAACAAGCTCCCTTCCGCAAACGATTTGTCGGGTTCCAGGTAAAAGGATACCCCTCCTCCGCCGACATCATCGGTTTTGGTCAACAACCGCGTGCCGTCTTTGGCCATCACCGCTAACTCGAGCTCGGCTTGTACCCTCAGAAAGCTCCTTCTCTGCACCTTCGTGATCTGATCCGGCTCCGGCTTTTTGATGCGAACCAGGCGTATAACGTCTTCATGGTGACTCAGGACATAGGAATTGAAGAAGTTCTTGACTCCGCCCTCCGTCAAAAAATAAGCGGAAAGCTCGTCCCCAATATACAGCTTCTTCAGCCTCCCCGTTCCTTCCTGAAGCGGAACCTCCATATACATCGATTCGTCATCCATGTCGGAAATGCGGGATTTGTATACAATGCTGGCTTCCTTCTCATCCCCCGTATCCAACTGGATATAGAGGACGTCGTTGATCTTTGGATACAATGCGCTCACCCACTAATTCATCATAATCATTATTTTCCATTATATCACGGGATGAGCGGGACCATGGGATAAAATCTTCGAATCCGGTCGATTCATGTCATTCCCCGGGATACAGATGTATTCCTTAGACACTATACTGGCTGCTTTGCAGCAGTTCTCCGCAAGCAAAAAAGCCGATTCAGGAAATCCCTGAACCGGCTTATATGACATCAAGAAACGGCTATTTAATTCCTGCCTGCGCATCCTTAACGACCTCGACCGTTTCTTCCAGGCCCGTATCCGCATTAATGTAAATCCGGTACTGCGAGCCGTTGATGCGTCCGCCGAACTCATAACACAGCACATCTTCGGAACGGTCGTTTTTGATTAAGGCCTTGCGGTGGTAGAGCACCTTGAATTCAGGGTTCAGAACCTTCTCCGCTTCGGCGAGGCTGAGCTTCGGCTGCGGGATATCGCGCTTCACCTGGTGCTCGTAAACAAAGTCGCTCGCCTGAAATCCGATGACCTCACCGTTATCCATCGCCGAGCGCACGGTGATTTTCTCAGGATAAATCAGCACGCCGTCCTCTTCGCGCACAAAAGAGAAGTTGGCCAGGTTATCGTATTGGTCGGCCGATACGACCGTCATGTCGGAATAGCCTTTTTTCGTCAGAAATTGCTGGGCTTTGTCGATGGCATCCTGAACGGATGCTCTCTTCGCTCCGACATTCCGTTCATCCGTGTAGGAGATCAGCTGGCCGCCTTTTTCGGTGAAATCCATGCTGAGCATATGGCCCTTCGGGTGTTTGACTTTGGCCGTGTAGGATACCCACTCGGTGCCGCTACCGTTCTTCGTCACTTGTACGTTGGCTTGATTGCCCGTGTCGGAGAATTTCAACGCTTTGCGCTTCACATCCTCCTCCGAGACCGGCATGCCTGCCAGCTGCTTCACGGAACGTCTGTCGTAAATGCTGCTTACCGACGGTCCCCAATCAAGCTCAGGGTAAGCCTCTACTTTTTTATCCACCGTTTTGAATCCGTCAATAATCGAGTTATCTTCGACTTTATTCGTAGCCAAGGCCGTTTCTACGTCCATCCAGCGCAGACTGTTAGCGATGACCTTGTTCTGCACATGCTGCAAATCCTTCGTGATTTCGCCGGAGTTGGCGTATAACGATTTCAACGTTTTGACTTCATTTTCGCTAAGCGGCTCCTTCGTTAAATCGCGCACGCCCGTCTTGTAGGCAAAATTCGATATCCGGGACAGGAACTCTTCGGTTTTGTTGAAAGGAAGCAGCGTTAGCGGCAGTTGGCTGATTTCGTTCTGGGCCTCGCTGGTCAGGCGCCATACATTCATCAGCCCCTTCCGGTGCATCCCTTGGGAGGTCGAGCTGACCGCAAGCGTATTGCCGAGCTCGGCATGAATCCTGTCCATATTGTACGACAAATCATGGAAAGCCCGTTGGTACTGGTTCTCGGCGTTAATCAATATGGCGTTCTTTTCTTTATTTTCTTGATATCCCCAAACCAGAGCCCCGATCAATAATATGGTGGCTACAGGAAACAGAATAGCGCTTAATCGTTTGTACATGATGCGATAGTCTCCTTTCTTCTACTCACTGCCGTTAGTTTGACTAGAAGAAAGAAGTCTTATGCATCCCTGGATCATTCCTTCATCAATTAGAAATCTTCCTCAATATCGAAGTGATCCCGGTTGTTGCACAGGCACTGCTTAAATCCGGTTTCGATCCGGCCCTGCTCCTTCTTTCCGCGCAATACGAATCGCTCACCGCAATCCTTGCAAAGAATTTTCACTTTTACACGCAAAAAAGGCACCTCCCTTTCTATGATTCCCTGGCTGTCAGCCAAGGTCTATAGAATGAAGTGTGCCCTGATTTGTTACGTATTAACCTCTTCCTCCCGTTTAATGAAGCGGAAAGGAGAGCGGTTGTTCGCTCTGGAGATTTTGCCCATGCCGCCATACCACAGCAGAACCATTAGCGGAACGATAAACCATACCCATGTGTGGGTCAGCAAATTCAGAATCAGGTCATAAAGACCATGCCACATCCAAGGCAGAACCATGGACAGCACTAGGAAGAATCTTCTTCGTTTCCCTTCCGTGAACCTCGCATGTCCCATGTAGTATCCCATGATAACGCCAAACATTGCGTGTCCCGAAACGGGCAGCAGCGCCCTCATGAACATCGGGCCGAAGGCTGCCTGGCTGTACCAAGCGTAAAGTAAATTCTCTACCGTAGCAAATCCCAGCGATATCGCCACTGCATATAGTATGCCGTCATAAGGCTCGTCAAATTCCGTATGGTTAAAAATAATATGATACATCACGAACCATTTTAAAAATTCCTCAACGCCCGCCGAAACGAACAGTGAGTTGACTACCGGATTGTCGCCAAGCCATAGTATCATTCCCCGCTGCAAAATCATGACCGGGAAAACGATCAGAACCCCTAGCATGAACACTTTGATCACCATGTGCAGGGGTTCTTGATCATACCTGTCCTTCAGGTAAAAATACGTGAGCAATGCGAGTCCCGGCGCCAAAGCTGACGCAATGATCGAGAACACCAGCACTGAAATTCCCCTTCCGTTAGTTGCGGGCCTGAAGTCCGGCACGCACGCCCACATTGATTAATGCTGACGCTGGAAGTGTGTACAGATAACCTCAACCGCCTGCTGAGGCATCACTTTCTTCCCGTATTCCTCCAGCACAGCCTCCGTCACCGAAGAGGATTCGCCGAACTCGGCCAGCATTGCAATTATAGCCGGCAGCTTCTCGCTATCCAATTCCTCGGGCTCGAAGTACAAAAACCATTTATCCATATAGTGATAGAGCTTGCCCGCTCCGCCTACAAGGTCCTTCAACATATGCGATGCTTCAATGAGCACTTCAAAATCCTGAAAAACATAGACGATGGTATCACTTTGATCCAGCGTTACTTCCATTTCATAAATCTCGTCCGGCATATCTTCTTCGGACAAGCCGCCGAAATGATGATCGTATTTCCCTCTCGTCACAATAACCACCATGCCCTGGGCAGGCAGTGCAAACACCTCAACGGCAAGAGGTCCGGTGGCATCAAATCCGAGTTCACTGTATGCCTGATCCATCATCTCCGTAAACAGGTCATAAACTTTCGGTATTTCCTGCCACATCTCTTCCTTCTGGATCCCACGCTCACTCAGATCGTCAAACGTGAGGAAAATCCGTATCTTATCTTGACTCAAACGCTCTATTTTCATGACAGGATCCTCCTTACGTAAACAAAAGTTTATAACAAATTATGATGTCTGGATTATGACGTGATAAAAATGGTTTTATATAATTGATTTTATCATTTAATACCCACAAATGCACGTAAATATGTAGCTGAAGAAAAAAGAATCATTCACAGGGATTCGTGAGGCCGTTCCCCGAGAATGATTCAAAAAGGTTGATGCCGTTTACAAACCCGGTATGACGGTGTGGGTCTCTTTCAAAATCTGTTCGACTTCGGTCTTCACATCAGGGTTGTTTCGGATGAAATCCTTGACCTGCTTCAGGTTGGCAGCCTTCGAATGAGTCGATGCCTGTACCCCTGCAGTTCCATTGGAATGAGTGGAATCATGTCGGCCTGAACTGGGAGACACGCTTTCTCGGCTCGAGCCGCTAAACTGGCTCTTGTTGCCTTGAATTTTACTCATCGCGGTATTCGCAAACCGGCCAAGATTCGCGTCTTTCATCATCGAGGAGAAGAACATGCCGTTTTTCCGGGAAATCATCCGGGATGCCACGGCACCGATAATGACACCATATAGAAATGACGAAGTCTTCACAAATGATACCTCCTTCTATGATAAACTCGAGTTTATTGTTCTCGCACCGCCAGGAACTCATGCTACATAAATACAGGAAAGTGAGATGGAATCATGGTTAGAACACGAACAGTCCTTCTGTTGGCCTGCTGCCTGATGCTCAGTGCATGCGGCAGCAACGGCGCCGCTCAGAAGCAAGGCACGGCTATGGAAGGCGGTAATACCCAGACGACGCAGCAAAACGAATCCACCGGGCAGGTGTCCCCTCCGAAAGAAAACACCGATCCTTCGGCCGAACAGGACAAGCCTGAAGACCCGTCCAGCACGAGCTCGAGCAAATCCCCGGATTCCCCGGACCTGTCCGAAGAGGCCGTCAAGGATCCGGAAGCCGAGGCTCCGTCCGAGCCGAAATACCACATGAATAAGGTGTACCGAATCGTACCAAACGATGAATCCGTACCCGAAAAGGTGGTGCTGCTTACATTTGACGACGGTCCCAAGGATGAAAAAATGATCAACCTCATGATCGATACGCTCGACAAGCATGAAGCCAAAGCCATTTTCTTCGTGAATGGATACCGCGCGAAGGAGCATCCCGAACTGCTGAAGCTGATCCATGACCGCGGTCAAATCATCGGCAATCATTCCTGGGATCATATCGACCTCAAAAATGAAAGCAAACAGAAGGTCGAGAAACAGATCGGGGACGTCCAGAAGATCGTTAAGGAAGCGACGGGATCGGAACCGAAGTTTTTCCGGCCTCCGTTCGGCTCCGGCGGAGATACCGTCAAGGAAGTCGCACTGGAGCATGACCTGCTGTTTATGACTTGGTCCAACGGTTCCCTGGATTGGGAAAGCAAAAACAAAAACAAACCCGATGCCGTTGTGAGCAACGTGCTCGAGCAGCTTCATCCCGGCAGCAATATTCTGATGCATGAGCTTCCGTGGACTGTCGAGGCCCTGGACACTTTGCTGACCAAGCTCGAGGCCAAAGGGTATGGATTCGTGGATCCGCAATGGATCGAGCCTAAAATAAGATAACCCGAAGAACCGGAAAAACCTTAATTCTGCCGTCAAACATCCGACGATCGAATTAAGGTTTTTTACGTAATGTAATCACATGATATTCCGCCGGACATTGGAGGCGCAGCGGAATATGGGAAGTGCCGAACCCCCGGCTGATCAGCAGCCTGGAGGAGTGGACAGACTCGCTTGCCTTCCTCGGCAGCGTATACCATCCGGATTTAAACTTCTTGTAAAAGCGCTCCAGACGAACCGCTCCGGCAATCGGCAGCACAATCTGTCCTCCATGGGTATGGCCTGCCAGCAGGAGATCCCCGTGCGTTTCTTCCTTGCCTTTGAGCCATATCGGATCGTGCACCAGAATGATGTGATACTGGTCTTCCGCTGCATTTCCCCGGAATTTCGTATACGGATGTTTCCTGCTAGCCGGCTGCCTAACTCCGCTAAGGACAAGACACTCGCCATCCCGCTTCAACGTGACGGTCTTGTCATTCAGCAGAATGACCCCGCTCTCCCGCAATACCTTGCGAACGGCGTCCTTGCCTGCATACAGGTCGTGATTTCCCAGTACGGCATACACGGGAGCGAGGCGGGCCAGAACCGACATGTTATGCCTCAACCGCTCAAAGGGCACCCCTTTTTCGGTAATATCTCCGCCCAGGAGCACGCAATCCACCGATGATATATTGGATAATAGCTTCTCTTCAGACAGTTGTCTGCGATGTATGTCGGTGATGAACAGCATCCGAAACCCGTCAAACGACCGCGGAATACGCTCGGATACCACTTCCTCTTCACGCTGGCGATAGCCCCGGGCTTCAGCCCTCATCCAGCCGATTGCGCCTACACCGAGTGCCGCAGCACCCGCTATCCACATCAACACACTCATAATATCTCCTTTAACAATCCCCTTAATGGAGGCGCTCCGATAAGTCCCCACCACAGAAGACCTACCATTAACAATATGAAGATGACAATTAATGAGTTCACAAACCACTTGCTCATTCTTACGCGATAGGAGGAATATGTATTCGTTCGTTTAGGCGCCGAAACCTCTTCCTCTATCGGATTCTGGTTTGACCTTGTCGATCTGGACCGGCTTAATCCATTCGCCGCGCTGCCGCCCCGCGTCTTCGGTACCGCAGTGCTTGCGGGCGCTTGGGATTTAGATCGACTCCGATTCCCTTCTGCTTGCAGCGGCTTTTCCGCCGCTCTTTTTTCGGATTGAGCCGATGACTTGTTCTTCCGGCCTTTATTTCGGCCTTGATGCCGTTGCATTCTGCTAAGCTCGTTCATGTTCCTCTTTCCTCCGAAACCGTATCAACATTCCCGATATGAAATCTATCAGAAAATGGCACAGAATTGGCGCCCAAATGGTACCCGTTTGTATATAGACGTAGCCCAGACCGTAACTGCTCAAGAAAACCCATCCAGTCGGCAGCCAATGCTTTAAATATCGGACATGGATCAGCGCGAACAAGATGCTTGTCCAATACGGTCCGAACGCATGCTGTATCGCTCCGCGAAACAATAATTCCTCGCAGATGGACACGATCAGGGCGATAACGAATATATGCCAAACCGGCCTTTTCCTGAACAGCATTTCATTGATCCCGCCGTCGTCCATGCTATCCTCCGACACAAACCGGGACAATACAAAGTCCACTGCCAGCATCGCTGCGGCAAGTCCGAGACCCCAATAAACAAACTCGATTTCCTTCGGAAAAACAAATAATCCGAACGGATTCCGGTTCTGAAACAAAATCCAGATCAAACCGACGATAAGCGTCAACGCTTGCGTAAGATACAGATTGATGAGCAGCAGCCGATCGTTCAGCTGGTGGGCTTCGATTCTTTTAACGCGTATTTTAAATTTTTTCATAGAAGATGGGCCTGTCTTTCATCTTGATTTTTAAGATATCTTCGTGTACAACCACAGTAATATAAGTATAATTTAATCATAGGCGGGCATATGCATCATAGCAAATTAACGGCATGACATTCAAGGCTATCCCTCGTTTCTTCCCCTACATCTAGGCGGATGGCCAGAATAAACACCTATTGACACAATGTTAGAGCCATGATACATTATGAAAAAATTAATCTGTGAAAACCGATGACGGAAAAGAGAAACCGTAACGTCCTCAGAGAGCCGATGGTTGGTGCAAATCGGTGGCGTAAAGTATTCTTGAGCGTTCCTGAGATATTTCGCTGAAACTTGGAGTAGGCGCAAATCGGATGATATCCGTTACCAATCATGGTCTGAACAGACCGCTTGAGGCTGCCGCATCTTGGCAGCGAATAAGGGTGGCACCACGAATAACTCTCGTCCCTTACTACGGAGGTAGTATGCGGATTGAGAGTTTTTTATGTTCCTGTCTCTTTGCCACGACACCGCGTCAAACCTGTATAGACCTCTTGCAGCTTTATCGGAATCTCTGGTGTATAACGGAGCGCGCGCTAAGCGTAATCCTTATTCAATATTGCAGTACCGCATTTTATAGTGGATTTTAAGGAGGAAGAGAAACCATGTTTAAAGTATTGGTATCGGATCCGATCAGCGATTTGGGGATCCAGCAGTTAATGGACGCCGCCGATGTGCAGGTAGACAAAAAAACCGGGCTTAGCGAAGACGAGCTCACTGCCATTATCGGTGAATACGACGGACTCCTCGTTCGGAGTCAGACGCGCGTTACAGAACGCATCATGAATGCAGGAACTAATCTCAAGGTGGTTGGCCGTGCCGGCGTAGGCGTGGACAACATTGATCTTGAAGCGGCAACAAAGCGCGGGATCGTTGTTATCAATGCACCTGACGGCAACACGATTACGACGGCAGAGCATACGTTTGCTATGATGATTGCCCTCGCCCGCCACATCCCTCAAGCTTATGCCAAAACGGTAGGCGGAACCTGGGATCGCAAATCCTTCCTCGGCGTAGAGCTCCGCAACAAAACGCTGGGCGTTATGGGCATGGGACGGATCGGCAGCGAGGTGGCTAAACGCGCAAAGGCTTTCGGCATGAACATTCTGGCCTTCGATCCGTTCCTGACGGAAGAACGTGCGGATAAACTGGGCGTGAAGCTTTCCTCCGTGGATAACATTATCCGGAACGCAGACTTCATCACGGTTCATACTCCGCTTACGCCGGAGACGCGCCACATGATCGCCAGACCGCAATTCGAGGTCATGAAACGCGGCATGCGCATCGTGAACTGTGCCCGTGGCGGCATCATTGACGAGCGCGCGCTCGTGGAAGCCATCGATGAAGGCATTGTAGCCGGAGCCGCATTTGACGTATTCGAACATGAGCCGCCTGAAAGCGATCATCCGTTCCTGAACCATCCGAAGGTTATCGTCACTCCGCATCTGGGTGCATCCACTGTTGAAGCCCAGGAGAACGTTGCGATCGACGTTTCCGAGCAAGTGCTGCATATCCTGCGCAACGAGCCGTTTAAGAATGCGGTCAACTTCCCGCTTGTAGCCGCAAGCGTCATGAACAAGCTGCAGCCTTACTTCTCGCTCGGCGAGAAATTGGGCAGTGTAGCGGCCCAGATCACCGCACACGCGGTAAAGGAGATTCACGTCGACTATGCAGGCGAGCTGGCTGAAGTCGATACGCAGGCCCTGACCCGATACATCGTGAAGGGTGTGCTGGAGCGTCACCTCGGAAGCGAAGTGAATATTGTCAACTCCATGCATTTGGCGAAGAGCCGTGACCTGCACGTCGTTGTGTCCCAGACACCAAAAACCAAAGACTTCACCAACCTCGTTACCGTTACGCTTAAAACGCAAAACGGTTTGGAGCGAATTGTCGCAGGTACACTCCTGCTGGGTTACGGCGAACGAATTGTCCGTCTGGATAAATTCCCGGTCGATATCTCTCCGGAAGGTCACCTGATTCTGATCTCCCATAACGACAAACCGGGCATTATCGGTCGTGTCGGAACCCTGCTCGGCGAGAACGATGTCAACATCGCCTCCATGCAAGTGGGACGTAAAGTGATCGGCGGCGAGGCCATCATGCTGCTGACGGTGGATAAAGACGTTCCTAAGGACGTTCTGATCAAGCTTACCGGCTTGTCGGAACTCAACACGGCGCAGCAAATCGCGCTAGGCTAAGCTTTAATCCAAGGGGTTAATCATTGTTCCACGTAGAACAAGATTAACTCCTTTATTTCAACAAAAAAACACGCTCCTTGCGAGCGTGTTTTGTCTTTTGCGCGGGCATTCCCTAGGATTCTGCCGCTTTTGTCGGGATCGTCATCGTAAACACGGTGCCTTTCCCCACTTCGCTTGTCGCGTTGATCGTTCCGTGGTGCGCGGTCACGATATTTTTCACGATGGCAAGGCCAATGCCGGTTCCCACCGTCTCCCCCCGCACACGCGCCTTATCGGCCTTGTAGAATCGTTCGAATACAAAAGGCAGGTCTTCCGGCGGAATGCCGACACCCTGGTCGCAAACCTTCACCTGGAGCGCCTCCGTGTTCGATAAGGCGATCCGGTCTGCCGTAATTTGAATTTTCTTGCCTGAAGGCGTATGACGGAAAGCGTTATCCAGCAAATTGGTCAGCACCTGTTCAAGCTTGTCTTCATCCGCCGCTTCGAGCTGAAGATTCGAATGGAGCTTGTTCAGCTGAAGATCGATATCCCGCTCTTTGGCACGAACCGCAAATTTACGGAATACCCGCTCGCACAATTCGCCTGCATCCATCTCCCGCAGGGATAACTCGGCATGCCCTGCCTCCATGCGCGTCAAATCAAGCAGATCCTTCACCAGACGCCCCATCCGCAGGGATTCCTCATGAATGACCTGTATAAGCTCCCTGCTCTCTTCGGGTGAAGCTGCCATGCCGTCCAGGAGCGCTTCGCTGTAACCCTGCATCATGGACAGCGGCGTCCGTATTTCGTGCGACACGTTGGCAATGAAGTCCGTCCGCATTTTTTCTAATGTAACCTGTTCGGTTATGTCCCTTAACACCACGACGGCTCCGCGGATCACGTCATCCGAATACAAGGGGGCCATATGGGCTGACCAGATTCCCTGCTTCACATGCAGATCGGCGCTTTGGTCCTTGCCTTCGTTGACGGTGGCGTAATATAACTCGCTGAGCGGTTTTGGCATGACATCGGCCGCCCAGCCTCCGCCCTGAAGCTCATCGTCCCACTGCAGCCCTTTCCAGGTCTTCATGATTTCCAATCCCGGCGGGTTCACCAGGATGACCTGGCCGTGATTGTCAAACGTAATCACGGCGTCGCTCATGCTTCTCAGCACGCTGGACAGGTGCTCCTTCTCGTGGTTCAAATTGCGGATGTTCGTTTCCAGCTCCGCTGCCATATGGTTAAACGTATTGGCCAGCTCGCCGATCTCATCACTGGTCACAAGGTTCAACCGCGTGCCGTATTTCCCTTTACGGATATCGTTGGCTGCCTCAATGAGCTGCTGCATGGGCTGCGTAATTTTCGTCAGCAGGAACAACCCGAAAAAGGTGGTCATCGAAAAGCCGATAATGGCCACATAAGTAAATAAACGCTTAATGGCATCCGAATTCGCGAAGGTGGTATCGATATAAGGGAGCAAGAATAAACCGAGCGTCAGCAGTACGCACGCGACCAAACAGGTTATCGTAATCCACAGCTTGCCGACAAGTGATCTCCAAAAACTCACGTTACTTCGGTACCTCCAGCTTGTAGCCTACTCCCCATACGGTCGTAATCATCGCTGCGGACTCCGCGGATACCTTATTCAATTTTTCGCGCAGACGCTTCACATGGGTATCGACCGTGCGAAGATCGCCAAAAAACTCGTAATTCCAAACATCCTTCAGCAGCTCTTCCCGCGAGAACACTTTGTCCGGGGATGAGGCCAAATAGTGCAGAAGTTCGTACTCCTTCGGCGTCAGGCTGATTTCATGCCCGCCGGCCGTCACGCGGTGGGCATCGTGTTCAATGATCAAGTGAGGGAATACGATGCTGTTGCTTGGATTCGGTTCCTTGCTCAGATAAGCCGTGGCGGACGAACGGCGCAATATGGCTTTAACGCGATAGATCACCTCGCGAGGACTGAACGGTTTCACCACATAATCGTCGGCGCCCACCTCGAATCCCTGGACCCGGTTAATCTCCTCGCCTTTGGCGGTCAGCATCAGGATCGGCGTAGACTTTACCTGACGAAGGCGAGTGCATACTTCAACGCCGTCCATGCCGGGCAGCATGACATCCAGAATAACGAGCCCGTAATCCTCCGAGCTTGCTTTGCGAAGAGCGGTCTCCCCATCCTCCGCCTCCTCGATTTCATATCCTTCCTTCTCCAGATACATTTTCAACAAACGGCGAATCCGTTCCTCATCATCAACAACAAGAATGCGATTTCCGTGCTCAGACATTGGCAGCCAACTCCTTCGTTTTTATAGGGAAAATCAGAAGTGGCCCTCTTGATTAAGAAAGGGCCCTTCTGATTGTTAATTCACATCTATTCAATTGCCATTAGTCGGTGCCTGCATAGGAATGCAGACCCGCGATAATCAAGTTGACGCCGACCAGCGTGAACATGACCACGATAAAGCCGATAACGGACAGCCAGGACGAATATTTACCCTGCCAGCCGCGCGATAGCCGGAGATGAAGGTACACGCTGTAGAACAACCAAGTAATAAGCGCCCATACTTCCTTCGGATCCCAGCCCCAGAACCGGCCCCATGCAATCTCTGCCCAAATCATGGCGAAGATGAGACCGCCAAGCGTAAATACAGGGAAGCCGATCGCGATGGCTCGATAACTGATTTCGTCCAGATCATCCGGATCCAGTCGATTGAGTGCGGGCTGAATGAATTTAGCCAGCGGTTTGCGCAGGATCAGGCGGAGCAATCCGTAAAGGATCAACCCGGTGACCAGCGACCATACCACCGTATTCAGCTTACGTCCTGCATTCACGCCGTGCATCCAGGACGGAGCTTCCATGAGCGGGGATTTCATGCCCAAGAAAGACTGCATGCTCTCGGCCTCGCTCTGGTAAGGCGCGATTAGCGGAGGCATGTTATATTCCACTTTTACTATTGTACTATTTTCTGTCTTCGGGTCAACCAATGTCTGGTTAAACTCCGCCTGATAACCGCCTGCACGGAAGCTGTACACCGACAAAATAAATCCGAGCAGCACCACGATGGCAAACATGACGAGCTCAAGCCAGCGCTGTTCCCTGCGCGAGCCCTTGTCCGTTCCGCCAAAGTTAACGGTCCGGAGCAGATGCATCAAGCCGGCAATAAAGCCGACCGCAAAAAACGCATCCCCCAGTGCCGCCAATGTAACGTGGATACCCAGCCAATAGGACTGAAGCGAAGGAATGAGCGGCTGCACCTGCTGCGGGAACACGGCGGCATAGGCCATGATCAGGATTGCCAGCGGCAGTGCAAACAATCCGAGCAGCGATTTTTTGTAGATAAAATAAAGTACGAGGAAGGCAATCATGATTGCCATCGACAAGAAGGACATGAACTCATACATATTGCTGACCGGCACATGCCCCGAGCCCGCCCATCTAGTAAAGAAGTACAGCAAGTGTCCGATCAAACCGATCGTTGTCGTAACAAATGCGATCTTGCCCCACTTCGCCAAATGGGCTTCCGGGTCGCGTTTGCGGAACCGGCGTCCCATGACGGCAAGTGCGTACATGATAAATGCCACGCAGTATAAGGTAAAGGCAACGATAAATGCGTCGCCGCTGAAATCAATTAGATTCATGCTTAGTCCCCCTGTTATTCTCCAATGACTTTTCATCGACTTCGATATTCATTTGCTTGAGGATTCCGGAGATCTCCTTGCGAAGTCCAAACCAGTTCTTGTTCGTATGCGCGCCCAGCGTCAGCGTTCCGTTATCAATACGCAGCCAGATCCGGCGATGGGTGAAATAAAAGCCCATGACCAGGCCGATCATACCGATGAAACAACCAACCCAAATGAACGGCATGGCTTTATCCACACGAATATTCAGATAAGTCGTCGATTCCGAAAAGTCCACATCGTCCATGCTGAGCACATCCAGTTTTACGAGTGCCTCGCCACCCGCCAGCTGCGCATTGATCGCTTCCTGATTGAAACGTTCCTTATCGATCTGTTTAGGGAAGTAGAAGTACTGAACGCCTTCCTTCGGCAGATCAGGTCCCTTAATCAGAAATAAGAATGCAGGCGCATTCGGGTTAGGTGACAGGTTGACCGGCTTGCCGTTATCGCCCAGCCCAAAATCGGTGAAGGACTGTGTAAGCGTTAACGTATATTCCCCTGCCTGATACTCTCTTTGGGGATCGTTGATGGACAGCGTGATTTTGCCGTATTCCTTACCGCTCTTGCTGTCAATCAGCACCGGCGAAACCGTACGGAGAATCGGGGTCAGATCATAATCGAATTGATAAGCCTTTAACCCTTTGTAATTGAGCGGATGGTTCACCTCGATGTTATGGCGCGTCAATTCCAAGAGCTGAGGCTCTTTATCGAGATCGTCGCAATTGGCCTCGCACATATACAGGATGGCCTGGGTTTGGAATTCCTTCGGCAGCACTTTGTTCTTGCCTTTGAATTCTTCAGGCATATCGTCTTCGGTATAGAATTCAACCTTAAAGCCGTCGTTCAATAAATAGTAGCTGGTGTTCTTGATGTGCACCGGCTCATCCTGAGGAAAGGCCATATGCTCGTCCATATGCAGTCCCGGCAGGTTCCGTCCCAAAACAGCGAGAAGGAAGATAATCAGGCCGATATGAAGAACATAGGGGCCCCAGCGGCTGAACCGCTGCTTCTCTGCCAGAAGCGTCCCGCCGTCCGTTCGAACGCGATAGCCCTTTTTCTTAATGATCGGCTTAATCCGCTCAACCCAGTCGGCCCCGTCCTCTTGGACTTGTCCTTGGTATACCACCTTCTGGCGGGTAAGGAAGGACATATGCTTCGGAATCCGTTGTCTGCTGAGCGCTTTGTAGAGCGGCAGGACACGGTCAAGACTGCAAATGACAAGCGATGCGCCGATCATGACGAGCAGCAGAACGAACCACCAAGACGTATATGTATGTGACAGCCCGAGCAAGTAATAAATATGCCCCAGCTGTCCGTACTCCTCTTTGTAGTAGACAGAGGGGTCAATGTTAAGGAATGTGCTCTCCTGCGGAAAGATAGTCCCCAGCGAGGAGCCGATCAAGGTTAGCAATATGAGATATATTGCTACTTTTACCGAAGAGAAGAAATTCCATACCCGATCGATAATACCGGGATTTTCTTTCTGCGATCGACGGGCAACGCCGTCATACCGCATTTCCAGAATCGGCTGGGCCTCCGCTTCCTCGGTCAGCGGCTTGCCGCAAGCCTCGCAGAGGACCGTCCCCGTTGGATTCTGGTGTCCGCAATCACACTTCGTATTCTGGATCAAAGGCTTGGAACCTTGACTCATTTCGCATTCACCAACTGTTCAATTTGTTTGTCAAGGGTGTTCAAATCCAGTTCGCCTATGCGAATATGGTCAATCTTGCCGGAGGCCGTAACAAAAAAGGTGGTTGGCATCGGCCCAACCCCGAAGCTGGCAACAGCGTTCCGCTTGGGATCCATCAGGATGGGGAATTTCACGCCGGTTTGAGCAACAAAATTCTCTACCGTCATTTTGTTCTCGCCCACATTGATTCCGATAATCTCAACGCCCTGGCTGCTCCATTTTTCCCACTGGGCTTGAAGTGCCGGCATTTCCCGCACGCACGGCGGACAGTAGGTGCCCCAGAAATTAATAACCCTGGCCTTGCCTTCGTATTCACTCATGGTATGTACGTTGCCATCCATGCCTAGAAGTTCGAAATCCGCTGCCTTTTGCCCTACTTTGGGAACCTCATCAGAGCCGAATACAACGGTTGCAACGGCGTACACTCCGATCAGGATGATGGCAAGCAGAATAACAATCTGTACGCTTTTCTTAGATTTGCCCATAAAGCAGCAGCTTCCTTTCTATGACATTCATCATATCGCATACTACGGGTGTGAACATCCTATGAACAATTATAACGAAATTTGTCATAAACGCCGCTCGCCATTTTGAATATTATGTGTCGGGTTTAACGTTTTTTCTTCGGTTTCCCGCCCGGCTTTGCGGCTTTCGCCATCTGCAGGAGCTGGTTGATTTCGTCCGCCGTCAAATGGCGGTACAAGCCCCGCTTTAAATTTTGCAGCAGCAGATCTCCGTAAGATATCCGCTTCAATCTCAATACCGGATGGGAAATCGCTTCGAACATCCTTCTCACTTGACGGTTGCGGCCTTCATGAATCGTGATCGAAATAACGGATTGTTTATTGTCCGGATCCACGTCCTTATATTCCACTTCCGCGGGAGACGTCATGCCGTCTTCCAGCATAATCCCTTGACGAAGCTTGTCCAGCTCGGTGCCGTGGGGCACCCCTTTCACGGTAGCCAAATAAGTCTTGGGCACATGGTATTTGGGGTGGCTGAGCAGATTGGCAAACTCCCCGTCGTTGGTCAGGAGCAAAAGCCCCTCCGTATCGTAGTCCAAACGTCCAATCGGGTATACCCGCTCTTTAATGCCTTTGAGATAATCCGATACAATTTTACGGCCTTCGGGATCGGAAGCGCTTGTAATGACTCCCTTCGGCTTATTCAGCATGACATATACCTTTTTCTCATTCTTAATCGGTTTGCCTGAAACCGTAATGATATCCTGGGCTGGATCGGCCTTCGTGCCGAGCTCGGTAACGGTCTCCCCGTTTACCTGCACCTTGCCTTCAAGAATCAATTCCTCGCACTTTCGGCGGGAAGCGACTCCGGCCTGTGCCATAATTTTCTGTAATCTCTCCATGTTCGTTAGGTCACCTCATTCCTAATGATAACCATCGACAGGATAAATCACAAGCGCGTTCCATGGAAAATGTGCCCCTGGGCAGGAGTCGGAGTGGGGAAATAAGTACAGCGGGGAAATATCATGGAGTCTGGACAGCTCCAAAATGATTTTGCTGGCGGTAAACAGCTGCGTTTTCTGGTCCAGCGTCATCGACTCGTAGCTGGCATTGAAGTCGCCTTCCAGACAGATGTGGATCTGTCCCGGTTGGACCAGCACGGAAGAAGCGGACACGGAGCCGTCCGAATGGATCTTAAAATCCCAGTTCCGCGGTTCCTGCGCGCACACGGTATGATGAATAACAAAACCCTCGATTTCCATTCCATCACCCCTACTACAAATTGTGATTGCAGCAGTATATGACATGGCGGAATCAAGGGTATAGGCATACGTCCTGTTACATTGAAAAAACGCACCTTCTTACTATATGCCTTGCTTTTGGCTTTCTGACAGTCGTCGATGAAATCAATTAACCGAACACCAGCAAGCAGACGGCAATCGCCGCAATAAACCCGACCAAATCGGAGAACAGTCCGACCTTCAACGCATAGCGGCCATTGCGGATACCCACCGCGCCAAAATAGACGGTCAACACGTACAAGGTTGTGTCCGTGCTTCCCTGTATGGTCGAAGCGATTCGGCCGATCATCGAATCCGGTCCGTATGCGCGGATCAGCTCCGTTGTGTAAGCGAGGGAGCCCGTACCTGTCAGCGGCCGTAATATTCCCAAAGGCAGTATCTCGCTCGGTACGCCGAGCGATTGCAGAAAAGGGCCCGTCCAACCGACAAAAAACTCCAGGGCGCCGGAAGATCGGAATACGCTTATGGCTACCATCATGCCGACCAAATGCGGAATGATTCCGATCGCCGTGGAGAAGCCGTCCTTGGCTCCGTCCACAAACGATTCGTATACGGGCACTTTGCGCGTATAAGCATAAAGAGGAATAAATGCGATAATAATGGGTATTGACCAGGCGGAAACGATATTAATCCAAGACAGCAAGACTCATCACCCCTTCACGTCCGGGTTCAGGCCTGTACCGATTCCGGGCGGCTTCTGGCGGCGCATCGTTCGTCTGCGATACCATCGGTCGGCGATAATTGCCGCGGCCGTCGCAATCGCAGTGGCCAATAGCGTGGTTCCGACGATTTCCGAAGGATTGGCAGATTCATAATTAAGCCGGATCGCGATCAGCGTTGTCGGTATCAACGTAATGCTGGCCGTGTTTAACGCCAGGAGCGTGCACATCGCCGGAGATGCCGTTTCCTTATCCGGATTCAATTTCTGAAGCTCCTGCATCGCTTTGATTCCCATCGGGGTCGCCGCATTGCCCAGACCGAACAAATTGGCGCTCATATTGGACAATATGTATCCCATTGCGGGATGATTTTTCGGTACATCCGGGAACAGGAAGCGGACAACCGGCCCCAGCAGCCTGGCCACTTTTTTCAGCAGACCCGCGTCCTCTGCGAGCCGCATCATGCCAAGCCAGAATACCAGTATGCTGATAAGACCGAAGGAGACGGTTACGCCCGTTTGGGCTCCGTCGAATGCGGCTTTCGTGACGCTGTCGATGTTCCCGTTGACGGCCGCAAAACAAAACCCGATCACAATCATCCCCATCCAAATCAAATTGATCATCTCTTCGCCCCCGTTTTGCTGCCCCGCTGTTATGAGAATACACGATTCTTTAGCGAAGGCTAGTTATGTGCGCCCCTGAACAGATGCCGGAGCACTTCTCCTGCAGACTGCCAAAGCGACAAGGAACCGACGGGTCCCAGAGCGCTCCTGGACTTTTGCAAGGCCTCAGGGGCTTCAGGAAGTTTGCTTCCTTCCGCGTAGACCGGAACCTTGCCGATGCTGACATTATCGAGCAGCAGCTCAATATGCCCCCGCAGCCCAAAAGACAAGTCGGGCGTGCTTGCTTTATGCAGGACCAGTCTCTTCACCAGGCGCGCTTCCTCATCATGCGCGAACGCATAAGTGAAGGAACTGCCCGTGACGAGCGGATAGCCCTGGATTTTCTGTCCCTTTTCCGTGACCTTTTTCAGTGGAAAATGAGCAAAGCCATAATCCAGCATGTTGGAATGGTCGTTCCAATCGTTGCCGTCATTCAGCGTTACCGCTGCGATTTGCTGACCGTTACGAGTAGCGGAGCTCACCAGGCAGCGGAATGCTTTTTTGGTGTAACCCGTTTTGACGCCGTCCGCCCCTTCGTAGAAGCGCAGCATTTTGTTTTTGTTGTCCCATTTGTAGTCCCATGCTTCATTCGGGTTGGGCGCTTTCTTGGTAGGGGTTTTGACGATCTCGCTAAAGACCGGATTCTTGAGGGCATATGCCGTCAGTTTGGCTACGTCATGCGCTGACGAGTAATGTTCGTCGTGATCCAGTCCATGCGGATTCATAAAATGCGAATTCGTCATGCCGAGCGAGGCGGCCTTCTCGTTCATCAATAACACAAAGCCTTCTTCCGTACCGCCGACATGCTCCGCAATGGCCGTGGCGGCATCGTTGCCGGAGCGCAGCATCAAGCCGTACAGCAGATTCTCAAGGGTCATCTCCTCGCCAAGCTTCAGGAAGATCGAGGAGCCCTCTTTGGCAAAAGCATTCTTGGAGACTTTGACGCGATCATCCAGCTTGCCGTGTTCAATGGCCACGATGGCGGTCATAATCTTGGTCAAGCTGGCGATTCTTAAACGCTCGTCCCCGTTCTTGCTGTACAGCATTCTCCCGGACGTCACGTCAATCAGCGCAGCTGCCTGTGCATGATTGGACGGGCCTTGCTCGTGATCTGCATGTACAGGGACAGCCGTAACCAGCAAGCAGCATATGGCGATCAACATGGATAACATAGACTTGCGGTTCGTCCATTTCATTTTCATCATTTTATCCTCCGGTGTTCAGAAATCTTGTACAAGTATATGTCGTCCTCGCTGAAGGTATGTCCATTTCATTGCAGCAAAAATCCCTTCCGTCATGAACGAAAGGGATCTGCCTGCTTCAATCAGTATGCCGGCGGAGGCGTCGTGCTGCCTGCGGCATTGCTTCCCGATTGAAACATCGACTGGATTTGATCGAGTAAATACGGGGTCGCATCGATAATCCGTTCAAACAGATGTGTCTGGTTGTCCAGCGGAACGATGTGCACGCCTTCTTTACCCACGACCAGGAAAGCTATCGGCCGAATGGACACGCCGCCGCCGCTGCCGCCGCCAAAAGGAAGGGCATTATGGTCGGTATGCGTCCCGTTAGCGGTATTATGGTGTGTGCCGCCTGCTTCAACGTTGTAGTCGCTCCCGCCCGCTGCAAAACCAAACGCCACCTTACTGATTGGCAAAATGACGCTGCCGTCAGGTGTATTCACGGGGTCGCCTACGATCGTATTCACGTCCACCATTCCCTTGATGTTCTCCATAGCCGTTTGCATCAAGCCTTGAATAGGGTGTTCTGCCATGATCTAACTCCTCCTTTCACCTTTAACACGCGAACTATAAGTACCAGTCCAGCATACATAGCTTTTCCGCAGGAGATTTTCGCTATGCAGCAAAGCTCTGTGGAAATTTGCGGCGGACCGTTAAAGACCGGTACCACCTGGATTTCCGGCAGCTCATCCATAATCAGCCGGTACGACATCCAACCCATAATGGTATGCTTAACAGCATGAAGCAATCCGGTTGCAACCGCGGTATCGGCCGCATGCTCCAAGGCAATCCGGGTTGACCAGTGCACATCCATGAGATGAACGGCCGCCATCGTTTGCCTTGCCCACTTTTTAAATCCCTTCGTAGTCAGCAAGACCCGCACATAGTCCCTGTATCGTATGGTTCGTCTTGAAGTTTCTTTGTTTTCTTTAGAACCGAGCTCAGTCCCCTCGTCCACGGGAACGGTCTCTTTTTTATACTCAATGCCACCGTTGGCCAAATGAAAGGGAACTTCGTATTTGCGCGTGATCCATCCAAAAAGCATTTTCATTTCCGCCAATACTTTATATTCATTTTTTCTTAGAACCACATCCAGCTTTATCGTGACCTTCGAGCTTAGCACAACGATCAGCAATACGATAAAGAGAACGACCAGACCGACCGCAAGAAAGATCCATATCCTCACGAAGTAACCCCCAAAACGAACTTAGTAAAATGTAATCCGCTTGGCTTAGTATGGCAAAAGGGTCTCCAAATGATGCGAAACTGCTCCGATCCTCTGCTTTCATATGCCGGAACGACAAAAAAAGGTCCCGGACGCGGATTATCCACGCTCAGGACCCATTTCTCAAATGAAGCATTATACAATATATTGTGGCTAGCTTTCCTCCACATCATCAAACGTAAGCTGTTGTCCGTCAAGCTTGTCGAATAACAGCTGCGTTTCCTCTTCCAATGAATCGTTATCCTCGAATTGCGACGGCTCCGGCAGATCCTTGATGTTCGCAAGTCCGAAATAATCCAGAAACGATTTGGTCGTTCCATACAGAATCGGTCTGCCAATCGCCTCCGCGCGTCCGACTTCTTCAATCAACCCTTTGCTTACCAGCGTATGGATGGCTCTTTCGGACTTGACGCCGCGAATGTCTTCAATCTCCACCCGCGTAATCGGCTGCCGATAGGCCACGATGGAAAGCGTCTCGAGCGCGGCTTGCGACAATGAGGAGCGTGAAGGCGAATACGCCAGACGTTCGAAATACGGGGCGTGCTCGGCCAGCGTCGCGATTTTGTAGCTCCCTGCAATCTGCACGATCTGAATTCCCCGTTCATATCGCTCCCATTCTTCCTTCATATCCTCCAGCGCTTCGCCAACGAGGCCATCCGATTGCTCGGTGATTTCAGCAATTTGCTTTACCGACAAGCCCTCTTCTCCCGCCAAGAACAGAAGCCCCTCAATAATCGATTTCAGCTTCGGATAATCCATCAATGCGTTCTTCCCCTCTCCACTCCATGACGATATCTTCAAACAATTTCTCTTGGTAGCACAGGATTTGCTTCATCTTCATCAGCTCCAAGATAGCCAGAAAGGTCACCACGATTTCATGGCGCTCCATCTCCTCGTGCAGCAGCTTGGAGAACAGAATCCGGCCTCCCGGCCCGACCTGCTCCAGAGCGTCCATCACCTGCCGGATCCGGTCCTTAACCGATATTTCATCCCGCTGGATGCGGGCATACGATGTCCGTTTGACGGCTTTGCTTAACGCTTTTTGAAAAGCTGCGATTAAATCCGAGATATGTAATCCCTGAACCGGGTTCTCTTCCACTTCCGGCATGTAAGGAGTCAGGTCCTCCGCTTCCTTGGAGTAAATCATGCTGCGTTCCCATTCCTTCTCATGCAGATGACGGGCGATTCCTTTGTACTTGCGGTATTCGATCAGCTTCGCGATGAGTTCCGCTCTCGGATCCATGTCATCCTCTTCAAAAAAATCGAACTCGTCCATTTCGATAACCGGAGGCTTCGGAAGCAATAGCTTGCTCTTTATAGACAGCAGCGTTGCAGCCATCACCAGAAATTCGCTCGTAATTTCCAGTTCCAGCTCCTGCATGTTGTGCAAATAGGCCATGTATTGTTCGGTAATCTCGCTGACGGGAATATCCTGGATGTCGATTTCCGCTTTATCAATCAAGTGCAGCAGCAGATCGAGCGGTCCTTCAAACGTTTCCAGCTTGTATAATACGGTCACGGTGAATCCTCCCGCCAAAAATAAAATGCAGTGCTCTATAAAAAGAGCACTACATTAAATAAGCACTATTTTAGGCTTTTCGTCAAGTTCGCCATTTCAATGGCCGCCATGGCGGAATCCCAGCCTTTATTGCCTGCCTTCGTTCCCGCGCGTTCGACGGCTTGTTCAATGTTCTCCGTCGTGACGACGCCGAAAATCGTTGGTACGCCGGTCTTCAGGTTAATGGCGGACACCCCCTTGGCCACTTCGTTGCACACATAATCATAGTGCGTGGTGGAGCCGCGAATGACGGTTCCCAAGGTGATGATCGCATCGTATTTGCCGCTTTCTGCCATCTTTTGGGCGATGAGCGGAATTTCAAACGCCCCCGGCACCCAAGCGACGTCGATTTCGTTGTCCTGTGCGCCGTGACGCTTCAAGGCGTCCAGTGCGCCGCCAAGCAGCTTGCTGGTGATGAATTCGTTGAAACGACCTACCACGATGCCGTATTTCAAACCTTCGGATACTAAATGACCTTCAAATATTGTTGCCATGTTGGATGACTTCCTTTCGGGTTGGAGTTTATATAAGGTCAAACATGGATTTGGAATGACATCGAGGTGATTGACCGCTGCGCTGACGGCTGCTGCTTCCGATCGCTGTTAACTCCTGATTTCATGATCTAATTTCTCAGGGAAGAAATCAGGATTTTCTCCAGCAGCATTCCGCCCTCTTCGCTGGGTTATTCCGTGAGGCAAACCTACTCCATGATTGACCTTTTATTGTTGGTGATTAGTTAGCACTCTCGTTTTGTTCGATATCATTGAACTTCAGCATATGACCGAGCTTCGCTTGCTTGGTGTGCAGGTAGCCCGTATTATCCTCGTTCTCCGGCATTTGAATGGGGACCCGCTCCACGACCTCCAGGCCGTAACCTTCGAGACCCTTGATTTTACGCGGATTGTTTGTCAGCAGGCGGATCTTCCTTACGCCCAAATCCTTCAGGATCTGGGCTCCGATGCCGTAATCGCGCAGATCCGCCGCAAAGCCTAGCTTCAGGTTCGCATCGACGGTATCGAGCCCTTCT
The DNA here is from genome assembly GCF_038007545.1 of Bacillus sp. FSL K6-6540. NCBI lineage: Bacteria > Bacillati > Bacillota > Bacilli > Caryophanales > Bacillaceae > Bacillus > Bacillus sp. FSL K6-6540. Next base: position 2,524,969 of record NZ_JBBOXH010000001.1, on the reverse strand, counting down.
TCCTGCAGCTTATAGGCTTTCAGCTTGTTGATCAAGCCGATGCCCCGTCCCTCCTGGCGCATATAGAGAAGCACGCCTCTGCCTGCTTCATCGATCTGGCGGAGGGCCGCCTCAAATTGCGGACCGCAATCGCAGCGATGGGAGTGGAACACATCCCCTGTCAGGCACTCGGAATGCACGCGGACGAGAACCGGCTCGCTCGGGTCGATCTCCCCTTTTACCAATGCGACATGCTCTTTGTTGTCCACGTCATTGGTATAGGCTACGGCCTGAAACACGCCGTAGTCGGTGGGCATCCGCACGGCCACCTCGCGCTGTACGAGCTTTTCTTTTTCGTTGCGGTAATGGATCAGATCCTTGATGCTGATCAGCTTCAGATCATGCTTTTTCGCGATCTCCACCAGGTCTGGAAGCCTTGCCATCGTGCCGTCTTCCTTGATCACCTCGCAGATGACGCCTGCCGGATAGGAGCCGCTCAGGCGGGCTAGATCGACAGCCGCCTCCGTATGTCCTGCCCGGCGAAGAACGCCACCGTCTTTGGCAATCAGCGGAAACATATGGCCCGGTCTTCGAAAATCGGCGGCCGATGCATTTGGATCCAAGATGCCGTTGACGGTTATGGAACGTTCATAGGCGGATATGCCCGTCGTGGTGTCCTTATGGTCAATGGAGACCGTAAAGGCCGTTCCATGATAGTCCGTGTTTTGCGTCACCATCGGTTTGAGATCGAGTTCCCGAGCCCTAGTCTGCGTCATTGGCAAACAGACCAGCCCGCGGCCTTCGGTGATCATGAAATTGATGACCTCGGGGGTAGCTTTATCCGCTAATGCGATAAAATCGCCTTCATTCTCGCGGTCCTCGTCGTCAACAACGATGACGACCTTGCCTTCCTTCAAATCTGATAACGCCTCTTCGATCGTATGAAATGAAAAGCGCTCATCCATCCCTATTCCTCCTTCTTCTCATGGAGATATCTCTATATGCAAGAAACGGCTTAGGCAAAGCCATGCTCGGCCAGGTAATCCCTGCTGATCCCCGATTTCGTGCCGCTTCTGCTTCCTGCGCCTTCCGAACCGTAATGCAGCAGGTGATCTACATATTTCCCTAAAATGTCGCATTCGATATTAATCGTGTCGCCCGCTTTTTTATAAGCGAGCACCGTCTCCGCCAGCGTATGGGGAATGATGGACACCGTAAAGGAGGAATCCGTCGTTTTGACAACGGTCAAGCTGATTCCATCCAGCGTGACCGAGCCTTTCGGAATGATATATTTGAATACGTCCCCTTTCGCGGGCGAAATCTCGTATACCACTGCATTCTGATCGGCCTTTACGCTCCGAATGACGCCGATGCCATCCACGTGTCCCTGAACGATATGGCCTCCGAATCTCCCTCCGGCTGCCATCGCCCGTTCCAAATTAACCTTCCCGCCCGGCTGCAGCTCCTTGAGATTCGTGTTTCTATAGGTTTCCGGCATAACGTCAACCGTAAATACGCCCTTGTCGATCGCTGTAGCCGTCAAGCAGACGCCATTTACGGATACGCTGTCGCCCAACTTCAGATCGTCCATAATCCGGTTAGCGGAAATGCTCAGCAGCATGGCCTCCCCTTGGCGCCCGATACGCCGCATCTCGCCGATCTCCTCGACCAATCCAGTAAACACAGGCTTCCCTCCTTTCTCGCTCCTTATTTCCAGACCGGAATGCCGGTGACGTAGATATTGTCGCCCAGTCTTTCGGTCTCAAGTCCTGTCAGCGAAATCGCTTGGTTCATCTGTTCATAACCGCTGAACATGTAATTTCCCGGCGCATCATACCCGCCGATGATTTTGGGAGCGATAAACTGGATGAGCCGGTCCACCAGCTTCTGCTCCAGCATCGAGCCATTAAGCGTACCGCCGCCTTCCAGCAAAATCGAGGCGATCCCCTTTTGTCCCATCTGCAGCAGCGCTCCCTTCAGATCCACCCGCGGTCCAGGCCCGCAGGGGATGACCTGAGCACCAAGCTCTTCCAACTCGGACCGCTTCGTGCCATCCGCCTGCTCCGTCGTCAAGATCCAGGTTGGCGCCAATCCGTCTGACACGACATGGCTGTCGAGCGGTATCCTCAGGCTCGAATCCACGATGATCCTGACCGGGTGAAGCCCCTCAACGCCAAGCCGGGTCGTCAGGCTCGGGTTATCCGCGATAACCGTAGACACGCCGACCATGATGCCTTGATGGCGATGGCGCAGCGTATGCACAAGCTCCCGGGATTTTTCATTGGAGATCCACTTGCTGTCCCCGGTTTTCGAAGCGATCTTGCCGTCCAGCGTGCTCGCCGTCTTTAACGTCACGAAGGGCCGGCCCGTCGTAATGAATTTAATAAAGGCTTCGTTCAGGCGAAGAGCGCGATCTTTAAGGATACCCGTTTCAACCTCGATTCCCGCTGCGCGCAGCATCTGAATCCCTCTGCCCGCCACGAGGGGATTCGGGTCCTCGCAGGCCACAACCACCCGCCGAACGCCCTCGGCGATAAGCCTCTCGCTGCAAGGCGGCGTAGCGCCGTAGTGACTGCAGGGCTCCAATGTCACGTACACGGTACTGCCTGCCGCTTTCGGCCCGGCCATATTCAGGGCATGAACCTCGGCATGCGGCGTTCCCCGCTCCAGATGCGTGCCCACCCCGGCGAGAGCGCCATCCTTAACTACGACGCAGCCGACTACCGGGTTGATCCCGGTTTGGCCCTGCGCACGTTCAGCCAGATCCAGCGCAAGTGACATATAGAATTCATCGTTGACGATATCCATGCTAAACATGCCCCTTTCCCAACGTTCATACAAAAAAGCCCGGCCAAAGATTCCGAAGAATCCTTAACAGGGCTTGATGGAAGTTAATCATTGACACGATAAATAACCGTCATGAATGCAGATTTCGCGTATGACAAGCGACCCAAATCCGTAACAGGCGACACCAAAAAAACGCCGTCACAGCTTTGAATTGCATGTGAAAACCTGCACATAACGCATGTCACGCTGTGCGCAAAGACACAATAACATGTGCTGCTTATGTGCCTCTCACTCCTTCTCCCATCCAGACTATACTGTCGGTCCCGGATTTGCACCAGGTCCACCGCATACGATGTGTAACGTCACATTCATATCCGGGTCACGGACTAAGACGCAGCACTCTGCTTCGATAAGCTCAATAACTGCGTTCATCACCGCCGGTAGGGAATTTCACCCTGCCCCGAAGGATAAAACCTATGAAATTGTTTGATCTTATGAAGAATCTTATCACCCCCTTTTGAAAATTGCAAGATAAAACAACTAACTTTTTTAAAGCGTATAACTTTAATGCTGTCATTAGCATGGACTTTTGAAGGAGAATGCTTCCCGAAAGGAGAACAGTTAAGTAGGGTAGCAAGGAGATAAGTAGCAGTTGAAAAGGAGCGAGCCACGATGAAAACTTCGCTGGACATTATCGTCCGTCCCACGGAGATCGACGTCAACGGACATGTAAACAATGCAAAATACCTCGAATACCTGGAGTGGGGCCGGGAGGAATGGTACGAAGCGGGAGATCTGCGGTATGATGTGCTGAAACGGCTCGGGGTCCAGACCGTCACCGTCAATATTAATATCAATTACCGCAAGGAGTGCGGCCAAGGCGAACGGCTGACCGTCGTGACGGAACCCGAATCCATGGGCCGCACGAGTTACGTCATGGCCCAGCGGATATACAACGAACAGCATGAGCTTTGCGCGGATGCCATCGTTACCAGCGTGGCGATGGATGTAAACTCACGTAAAAGCCGGCCCGTCCCCGAAGAACTCAGCCGATTGTTCCCAGCCCCTGCGTAATCCGCCCTTTGCGGCGGCCATAAAAAACAGGCTCACCTCTGAGGGTGAGCCTGTTTTTGCATGATGCTGAATTTATTATGCTTCGTACACTTCTACTTTTTCCATTTTGTCGCGGCCTTTGAATGCATCCACATACTCCATGCCTTCAACGACTTTGCCAAATACGGTATGTTGTCCGTCCAAATGAGGCTGCGGCTCGTAGCACACGTAGAACTGACTTCCGCCGGTGTTTCGGCCGGCATGCGCCATGGCCAAGCTTCCGCGCTCGTGCTTGTTAGGATTGATCTCGCAATTAATCGTATAACCCGGTCCGCCGGTCCCCGTTCCCTGCGGACATCCGCCTTGAGCGACGAATCCAGGAATTACGCGGTGAAATACCAGACCGTTATAGAAGCCGGAGTTGGCCAATTTCTCAAAATTAGCTACCGTGTTCGGTGCATCGTTCTCGAACAGGTCGAGCACAACCTCTTTGCCGTTTTCCAAGGTGATCTTCGCTTTTTTTGCCATATGTGTGTATCTCCTTCCGTTATCTCAAACGCTTTTATCGATTTTTTTACAATGCAAGTTATAGTTTACTATGAATTGAGCCTCGAAGCAAAACGATCTTGTCCCCGTCCTCGCGACCATATTCGACGGAAGGCAGGACGAAGAGCCCTGACCGCAGCCGGAGGCTTTGGCGGGCCCTTCCTATCCAGAAACATTGACGTCTTATAAACTCGTAACGGTTTCTTTTATTACATCCGCCGGCACGACATCGTTGCTGATGATATCGGCAAGCGATTCGCGGCGAACGACCAGATTGCTTTGCCCATCCTTCACGAATACGACCGCAGGTTTGCGGATCCGGTTGTAGTTGCTGGCCATGGAATAGTTGTATGCGCCCGTGCAGGACACCGCCAGCAGATCGCCCGTTTCAACCTTCGGAAGCTCCAGGTCCCAAATCAGCATGTCTCCGCTCTCGCAGCACTTGCCGGCAATGGATACCGTTTCTTCCGGCTCTTCTTTAGCCCGGTTTGCAAGCAGCGCTTCGTATTTCGATTCGTAGAGCGCCGGACGCGGATTGTCCGTCATGCCGCCGTCGACGGCAACATATTTGCGCACCCCGGGAATATCCTTGCTGGTTCCCACCGTGTAGAGCGTGGTACCTGCGTCACCGACGATGCTCCGACCCGGTTCCACCCAAATTTCAGGAAGCTCGGAACCAAGGCCCGCAAAATGGTTCTTTACCGCATCCGTAATCGCTTTTACATACTGGGATACTTGAAGCGGCGTATCTCCATCCACGTAGCGGATACCGAATCCGCCGCCCAGGTTCACGACCTTGAACACGACGCCCAGGCCTTCTTTTACGGAAGCTGCAAATTCAGCTACGCGCTGAACAGCCATCTGGAAGCCTTCCACCTCAAAAATCTGGGAACCGATGTGGGAATGGATGCCCATGAGATGAATATTCGCCTGTGCTTCCGCAAGCTGCACCGCTTCGTACGCAGAGCCGTTGCCGATATCAAAGCCGAACTTCGAATCGGTTTGTCCGGTCGAGATATATTCATGCGTATGCGCCTCGACGCCCGGTGTCACGCGAAGCAAAATGTTGACCTTGCGGTTCTTCTCGGCAGCGATGGCCTGCAGCATATGCAGTTCGATCACGTTATCGACAACGAAACAGCCGATTTCGGCATCCAGCGCCATCTCGATCTCTTCCGGCGTCTTATTATTTCCGTGGAAATGAATCCGATCCGCCGGGAATCCGGCCTGAAGCGCCGTGTACAGCTCTCCGTCGGAAACAACGTCGAGCGACATGCCTTCCTCGTCGGCCAATCGGCACATGGCCATAACGCAGAACGCTTTGCTTGCATACGCGACTTGGAACTTCAAACCGGAAGCCTTAAAGGCCTCGATGTATTCCCGGCAGCGGTTGCGAACCGACTGCTCGTCTACGATATATAGTGGTGTTCCATATTGAGCTTTCAAATCGGATGTGTCACACCCGCCGATTTCCAAATGCCCCTGATCGTTAATCTTGCTTGTACCGTGTAAAAACATGCTTACAATTCCTCCGATCCATTGTTTCAAAAATAGGGTAATCGAATAATTGTTCACAGTATAGCAGACAACGGAAGGTAATCAAAATGGATTTTTCAACACAACATTTGTGTTATTGTTAGTGCTCGCCCCTCGGATTCATTTCCGGGCCCATTTTCGTGTTGTCACGCGTTTTGTTGAGAGCCGGGCGTCTTCTTGACAGAAGCAGCGGTTTGCGGAATAAAATTTCGCCCATCGCTTTTGCACTAAATGGTATAAACGGCCATAAATAAGACGAGTTATAGGAACGGTGGGTCGTCAGGAGCAGAATCAGGAGCGTTGTGCCGATGACAAAGCCCTTCACCCCAAACAAGGCTGTGGCCAGCAGCAGGATCAGCCTGACCATCCGATTGGCAAGTCCCAGCTCGTAACTCGGAGTCGCATACATCCCGATGGAGGCAACCGCCATATACAAGACAACCTCGTTGACAAACAATCCGGTTTTAACGGCAATATCGCCGATCAAAATCGCAGCGATCAAGCCCATTGCCGATGCGAGCGGCGTCGGTGTATGAACCGCGGCCAAACGGAGCAAATCCACCCCGAATTCCACGATCAGAAACTGCAGAATAATGGGAATTTTCGCATTCTCCTGCGGACCGATGATATCGAGTCCCGGCGGCTTCAATTCAGGATGGACAACCAGCAGCATCCACAACGGGAGCAGGAACATGGAAGCAAAAATGCCTATAAATCGTATCCAGCGAAGATAAGTCCCCATAAACGGGGTCTGCCGGTTCTCTTCCGCATGCTGGCAGAGATCCAGGAAGGTGGTCGGCATGATCATCACACTCGGCGATGTATCCACCATAATGACGATCCGGCCTTCCAGCAGGTGGGAAGATACCACGTCCGGCCGCTCCGAATAACGGACCAGCGGATAGGGGTGCCAGCCCTTGTTTACAATCGCTTCCTCCAGCTGCTTGTCGCCTAGAGGGAGCCCCTCCAAATCGATTTCCTGGATTTTCTTCCGGATGGCTTCTACCTGGGTACGGTCGGCTACGTCATCGATGAAGACCAAACTGACGTCCGTTCTCGTACGCCTTCCCACTTTGATGATCTCCACATGCAGTCCCGGATCACGAACCCGTCTCCGCACGAGGTTAACGTTTGTCACCAGCGTCTCCGTAAACCCGTCCCTGGCGCCTCGAACAACGCGTTCGACAGCCGGCTCTTCGAGTCCCCGTACGGGATATTTCCGGGTGTCCAGGATGATGGCGGAATGCGCATCCTCGATGAACAGCGCGCATAGGCCTGACAGGACCTCGTCAATCACCTTGCTGAGCCTGGTATCCCGCTCCACCTGAACATGGGGAATATAGCGGTTCATGATTTCGGAAAGCGCATGGTTGTTAACGTCGTCTGGCGTCAGGTACGTCAGTCTTGTCAAAATTTCCGTCACCACGACATCGTTGGTGAACCCGTTTAGAAAGAGAAGCCCCGCATTTCTGCCGGCAAAGTTCATCTCGCGGAATACCACGTCAAACGAAACACCAAGGCCGATCACTTCCTTAAGCGTTTCTTTTAGTACGCTCAGCTTCGCGGGAACATCGTCCGTTTGCTGCCAATAAATGACGGATTCCTTGGTGCTGTCGGAGGTTTCCGCCTCCCTCTTTTCCTTCAGCGCTTCTTCCTCCAGCGCTTTGATCTCCGATGGAGGAATGATCGGAATCCCGGCCTCCAGTTCGCCGCCATGCGTTGTTTTCTCGTCCATAACCTACCTCCTAGCCATAACTGTCACTTGCTGTAAACAAACCAGTCGAACAGGGAACCCGCTACCTTGCCTGCCACCATCGCCATCAGAAGACCAAACAAATACCCCTTCAGCCGGAGCCGCTTGGCCAGAATCGGCAGGACATTCAATACTTCCGTCAGTGCGGCTGCCAGCATGCCGATAAATATTCCGCACATCAGTCCGATTACGGTACTCACGACCGGTCCCAAAGGAACGGACCATCTCCAGAAATCGGCCACCGTGCCAATGAAGGATCCCGTTATCAATGCTCCTTCGTACCAATGCACCCGGCTGTAAGTCGCCGTCAACTGGGACAATCTCGGTATGATGTCCAGCACAATGATGAGCGCAATCACGCCGCCGCCGACGGCGATGCCTCCGGCAACGCCGAGAACACAGGTAAATACCCCTTGCAGAATGGACAACATCATGGTTTTTCCCCCGTCGTATCGGCACTGGCATTCATTTTTCGGTATTCTTCGGCAACCACGAACTGATCCAGATTTTCCTGATAGAGGTACATTTCCACCTCCAGCGGGGTCGGTTCTTCATTCCATTTTTTCTTGAACAAATGATTGAAGAACACCGTCATGCCGAATCCGAGCCCCAGAGAGTAAGCGATCTGGAACAAATAGGGATGCTCATCTCGTTTTCCCGTCACCATTTCGACAATCCGGATCTGGACCTCAAGCATGTTGACGTCTGCATGAAAGTTCATGATGGTGAGCGCAGAACCGAAAAACAAGAGCAGCCAAATAAGCGGGAACCACAGTCTGGATCGTTTGCTGTCCGGACCGACAAGCTCCACCAGGGTATGATGGTTACCCATCGGTTCAATATGGGCGCCCGGAATCAACCCTTGTATCTTCGGAATGATTTGAATCAGATCCATGACAAGACGGTTGCCGTCGATATCCTTCGGCTGAGTCAACGGCAGGGCTCTGAGCCGTTTCTCCCATTCGGGCTCACAGACTATGAAGGCGACATCACCTAGTTTGACGGTCTGGTCTCTCGGCAGCCGTATTCGGCTCCGCAGCTGCAGAAACACCGTCGGAGTGGGATTAACCTTCATCCGAAACACTCCTTTACTGCTAAATTACCGTTAGTATGGGAAATTGCCATCGTTTCTACTCGGATTTACCATACTTTCTTTAATCGCCGGATCGGCCAGGATCGTTATACAAAAAAAACAAGCTAATCAACCATCGACATCTCACTTAGAAGACAGGCCCCCTTTAGGGAAAGTTCGTCAAGTGAGATAAAGGGGGAAGACGCTGAAGTGGTTACGGTCTTATTTCCGCAAGAAAGCGCCGTCCCAGAAGGACGGCGCTTTCTTTGTGCAGGCTTTAGGATACGGTATAGATCCCGCTACTGCGCGATCTCGTTTCGAATGCTCTGCAATATTTTTTTCTCGAGCCGCGATACCTGCACCTGGGATATGCCCAGCCGGGTGGCAACTTCCGACTGCGTCTGATCCCGATAGTACCTTAGATATACAATGAGCCGCTCCCGTTCGGTCAAGCCCCCTATCGCTTCGTTCAAGGCCAGCTTGTCAAACCATCGTTCCTGCGAATCATCGGCAATCTGATCCATTAGCGTGATGGGATCCCCGTCATTTTCAAATACGGTCTCATGAATCGAGGTTGGCGGTTTGTTCGCCTCCTGGGCAAACACCACTTCCTCGGGCGTTACCCCCAGCTCTTCGGCAACCTCTTTCACCGTGGGAAGACGATCGAGCTGCTTGGACAGCTCGTCCCGCTTCTTCCTGACTTTGTTGGCCATCTCCTTAAGCGAACGGCTGACCTTCAGAGTCCCGTCGTCCCTTAAGAAACGCTGAATTTCACCGATAATCATCGGTACGGCATAGGTAGAGAACTTTACGTCATAACTGAGATCGAACTTGTCCACGGATTTGAGGAGACCGATACAGCCGATCTGAAACAGATCATCCGGCTCATACCCCCGGTTCATAAACCGTTGAACGACAGACCAGACAAGACGAATATTACAGTTGACGAGCGTGTCCCGGGCGACATTATCCCCGCTTTGGCTAAGTGCAATGAGTCGTTTGACCTCCGCGTCGTCCAAATAAGTCTGCGAAGTTTTCTTCACATCGGCATCCATTTGTCCAACCCCTAATTATATAAAGCTTTCTTAGATTCGATCCTCTTTTTCATTTTGATCGACGTACCGTTGCCTGGTTCGCTGACCACTTCAAATTCGTCCATGAAATTTTCCATGATGGTGAATCCCATGCCGGATCGTTCCAGCTCCGGCTTCGAGGTATACAGCGGCTGCTTCGCCATCTCCAGATCTTCGATCCCGTGGCCGGAATCTTCGATGCGCAGCGTGATCATATCCCCGTCTATCGAGGCTTCAATCTTGACGACCCCTTCCGGGTCGCTATCGTAACCATGGATGATGCTGTTCGTGACGGCCTCGGAAACCACCGTTTTCAGATCATTCAGCTCATCCATGTTGGGATCCATCTGGGAGATGAATGCAGCCACGGCGACACGGGCAAAGGATTCGTTTTCCGACTTAGCGGCAAACTGCAGCGACATAAAATTATGCTGTGCTCTTCCTTCACTCATGACACTACCTCCAGACCCGAGAGTGCCGTGCCCTCGTTCTCGTATATCGGCATGATTTTGAACAGCCCCGACATGTCAAGCAAGCGGTAAACCTGCGGCTTGACATCGCACACCGCCATCTTTCCGCCCTTTTGCTTGATGAATTTATAGCGTCCCAGAATGACTCCCAGCCCTGAGCTGTCCATAAAATCCAAGTCTTTTAAGCTCAGCACCAAGTGCTCTGTTTGACGTCTCTGAATGGCTTCATCCAGCTGCATCCGGACATGATCGGCCGTATGATGATCCAGCTCGCCGGACAGACGGACGATCAGAACATGCCTGTGATGCTCCATATCAACATGCAGATTCATGTTTGTTCACTCTCCTCCCTGACATGAACAAGGATTTCTACATTCGAAAAAGACATTCCTGCATCACGACAAAACTAGAAGAAAACTCCCATTAATCTACATGAAACAACTTGCCGGTTGTCCGTTTGAACAGCTTCCAGAATCCGGCCTTTTCCACCTTAACAGGCGACGTCAGCTCGAACTCCTTCACGAGCTGTTCCCCCTGATAGACAGACAGCTTGCCGATGACTTGTCCGGCGGCTACCGGTGCCTTCAGGTTCGGATCCAACTGAATCTCATGACGGATGTCCGGATTCTTTACGCCTTTCTTGACAAGCACGCTGTAGTCTTTTTCCGCTTGAATCGAGATCTCGGGCACGTTGCCCTTTTGCACCTTTACGATACCGAGCACTTCGCCAGGCTTATAGATGGAGTGCATCGTGTATTGGGAAAAGGCATAATCAAACATGCGCGACACTTCATTGTTCCGCGTCTTGGTGTCCGGAGCCCCCATGACAACCGCTACGGCGCGCAGCCCGTCCCGTTTGGCCGTTGCCGATAAACAGAACTTGGCTTCGGACGTATACCCGGTTTTCAATCCGTCCGCGCCCGTGTAGAACCGCACCAGCTTGTTCGTATTGACCAGCCAGAACGGTTTCTCCGAATCTTTGCGCAAGTAATCCTGATAAGCGCCGGTATATTTGGTGATCTGGTCGTATTTCAGCAATTCCCTGCTCATGACCGCTATGTCATGGGCCGATGTATAATGATTCTCTGCAGGAAGTCCGTTGCAGTTCACGAAATGCGTATCTTTCATTCCGAGCTCCGCCGCTTTCTCGTTCATCATTTTCACGAAGCCTTCTTCCGAGCCGGCAATCTTCTCCGCCATCGCAACGGAAGCATCATTGCCCGATGCCATGGCAATGCCTTTGAGCATCTCGTCCACGGTCATTTCCTCGCCGGGCTCAAGAAAAATCTGGGATCCGCCCATGGATGCCGCATATTCGCTGGTGCGCACCTTATCGGTCCACTTCAATTGTCCTTCATCGATGGCTTCCATCGTAAGCAGCATCGTCATTACCTTGGTGATGCTGGCCGGAGGCAGCTTATCATGGCTGTTTTTCTCGTAAATAATGGTTCCGGTATCCGCATCCAGCAATATAGCGGAACGGGCACTTGGCGCCAGCTCCTCTTGAGATGATCCTCCGCCGGGTTTGCTATTTTCTTCCGCATAACTTGGTACAGCTGCACTGGATAATCCCACGGCTAGAACCAGAAATCCAGCGATTAACGCTTTTTTCACTTCCGTCCCCTCCTGACATTCGTAATGGCATCCCGCTGTACGCGGGTCTGCTATTCATTGTCGTCAGGTTGAAAACAAATTATTCCAGTATTTTACGGAAAATTGTTGCCATTCATCTAAAAGGACATAACAAAGAGGCTGGGCTTCTTGCAGATGTAAATCTGCGAAAAGCCCAGCCTCATGCTAACAACCATTACATTTTGGGAATGATGGCCATAACGAGCGCCAGGAATTTCTCACGGACCTTCTCCGCTGTTTCCATAACTTCGTCATGGGATAGCGGCTGATCCAGTATGCCCGCAGCCATGTTGCTGATGCAGGAGATGCCCAGCACCTCGAGCCCCGCATGCCTTGCTACAATGACCTCGGACACGGTGGACATGCCTACCGCGTCCGCACCGAGCGTGCGCAGCATGACAATCTCGGCCGGCGTTTCATAAGTCGGTCCCAGCAAACCTGCGTAAACCCCTTCTCTCAGCACGATGCCCTGACCCACGGCGACTTCTTTTGCCAATTGGCGAAGTTGACGGCTGTAAGCCTGAGACATGTCCGGAAAGCGCACGCCAAGCGCCGGATCGTTAGGCCCGATTAACGGGTTGGTTCCTGTCATGTTCAGATGATCGGAGATCAGCATGAGGTCGCCCGGCTCGAAGGACGTGTTGATGCCTCCGGCCGCATTGGTAACAAGCAGGCTCTTTACGCCAAGCTCCTTCATGACGCGTACCGGAAAAGCCGTCACTTCCGGGCCGTAGCCTTCGTACATGTGGAAACGGCCCTTCATCAGGACGACAGGCCGGTCGTGGATCGTGCCCAGCAGCAGTTCGCCTTCATGTCCTTCCACCGTCGATACGGGAAAATGAGGAATGTCCGTGTAAGCGATCGAAACCGGATTCTCAATCAATTCCGCCAACACGCCGAGCCCCGAACCCAATATCAGGCCGACCTCGGGCTGGACGCCATTCTGCCCTCGTATGTATGCTGCTGCTTCCTTAATGCTTTGCTGATGGACTGAACTCATATTCATACCGCTCCTATTCTGATGATAAATTGTAGATCCTAGTGCCGGTAGTTCCGCCCTATGATCTCGGGTGATAATGATCGTATACTTCCTTCATGCTTTTCTTGGCAGATTGATACATCCCGGTTGTGGACAATGCCGAGTGTCCCAGCATCTCCTGAACCGAACGCAAGTCCGCGCCGTTCCCCAGCAAATGCATGGCAAACGAATGCCGAAGGGTATGCGGCGTGATGTCCTCGTCAATATCGGCAAGCTTGCCATACTTTTTAATAATTTTCCAAAAACCCTGCCGTGTCAAGCGCGTTCCCAGCGAATTCAGGAATAACGCGTCTTCCCCGGCATCCCGCATCAGCTTGTCCCGCATATCTCGCACATAAAATGCAACGCTCTCGGCTGCAATCGGGGTGATCGGCAGAATACGCTCCTTCCCACCGGAAACCGCGCAGCGTAAAAAGCGCATCTCCAAATGGATGTCATGGATGGACAGATTCACCAATTCCGAGACCTTGATGCCCGAAGCGTACAGCAGCTCAAGCATCGCTTTGTCCCTGGCGCCCTGCGGGGTACCGGAATCGGGAGCCGACAGCAGCTTGTCCACCTGCTCCACGGTTAGCGACTTCGGCGGCTTCCGTTCCGGCTTCGGATTATCCAGCAGCTGAGTCGGATCCTGTACAATAACGGCTTGACGCACCAAATACTGAAAAAAGGAACGCAGGGAAGCCGTGCATCGAAGCAGGCTCGATGCCGCCTTCCCCTGCTGCCTCAATCTTCCCACATACAGCCCGAGCAGCGTTCGATTCACCTCTCGCGGATGGGTGACCTCCCTTTCAGCTGCAAATGCAAGGAATCCTTGAAGGTCGGCCCGATACGATGCTATCGTGCTTCGGGACAGTCCCTTCTCGTCCTCCAGGTATTGTACATATTCGTCCAGATATGGTTTCATGATCTTTTGCTCCTATTCCCGCGGCCCTTTGCAAGCACGATCACTCTCCGTACCAGTAATACAATCGGAGACGCTCGGCCGGCGAATAACGGGAGTCCATGGTGCTCTCCGGCTGAAAAGCCTTTACCGCTTGTCCCGAAGGCGCACGGTAAGGATCCACTGGTGTTAGCCAATCGCCTACCCATCCCAGCACGAAGTAAAAAAACATGGTCAACACGGCAAACATCGAAATAAAACGGATCAGTGAGCCTATTTTTCGAATAGATATAATCACTGGCAGCGCCTCTCTTTCACATGGCATCGATCGCTCAATTGAAAGCGGGTATTGCAGGTATCATTTCACGTAAAGCCTATGATACAAGCTGCAGGATTATGACCGCATCCCTCTTATCTCCGATCAGCCATTGGGTCCGGCGGTTATTCTGAAGAATAAAAAAAACGTCTAATCGACGTACTTGGATGATGTAAAAGTATAATTTGTGCTTAAAAGTGAACGATACGATAAGCGTGCATGAACCGCCTAATATAGTTAATTATCTAAAAAGCCCTCCCGGCTTACCGCCGTAGAGGGCTGCCGTGATGATCATCACTGCGGTTTGTTGAAAGATATAAAATTAGGATTTGTCCTGGTCATTCTTGCCCTTCTCTTTGCAACGGTAGCATATGCCATGGAAATCAAGCCGATGGTCATGAACGGTAAAGTTGAATTCTCGCTCTAACCGCTCTTCCAACGGACCGAGCCAATCCTCGCGTATTTCATCCATGCTTCCACATTGAGTACATATCAAATGATGATGGTGATGCTTCGAAGTATCCGTCCGCAAGTCGTAACGGGCGACACCATCGCCAAAATTTATCTTCTCTACAACATGAAGCTCACTGAGCAGCTCTAGGGTACGGTACACGGTTGCCAGACCGATCTCCGGAGCCTTCTCTTTCACGAGCATAAATACATCCTCTGCGCTAAGGTGGTCGTCTTCATTTTCCAACAATACGCTTACCGTGGCTTCCCGTTGGGGCGTTAATTTGTATCCTTGGGATTGTAGCTGCTGCTTAATTTTGTCGATCCGCGCTTCCATCGTTTCCCTCCCCCTTGGAAATCACTGCACGTTATTGTTCACTTCCTTCATTATAGGGGGATTTGACAAACAAAGTCAAACGGTTTTGCTTTATGGAAAAATTCGCGGATTATAGCAACATGGGCGTAACCCAGCGCATCATGGCGGGGGTTACCCAGGTTTCAAAGGAAGCGACCCCGAGCGTCAGCATGACCATGAAAAATGTCAGCATGGCATACGAAGCAAAGGGCTTCATCATGCTGCCTCCGCGATTCATGATAAATCGGTCCCTGATGATGTAGAGCGAGAAGGTAATTGCGGCTACGCTGCACATCATGAGCACCGGTATGATAAGCAAATTTTGCGGCGCAATCGAGACCAAGGCGAACAGCAGACCTTTCCATGAATACTGCCCCACCAGATAACCGACCGTAAACCCAATGAGAACCCCTTTTAGAAAATCCAATATCAATATTCCCGGAAGCCCGATGACGGACAATCCCAGAATCCATATCAATCCGATCCATTTCAGATGTAGGGCTGCGATGCTCCAGTAAGAAGACTGACTCATGGATTCTCCACCGTCCTGCACGTTAACAAAAAAGTGGTTTAAATAGCGGGCCATTTCCTGCTGTTGCTCCAATGAAAGTGCATTGACCATCAACGCTCCGAACAGCACGCCCACTAAAAACAAGACGCCTACAAACACATAGAGCATCGTCTGATCCTTAAAGGCTTGGCGGAATGATTGCATAGAATAGAGTCTCCTTTCTGTGTCTCTACTCTACTCTATGACAATCGTCAGCCTTGTATGACCTGCTTGGTTGAAAGAGTTGACCCGATTTACCGGAGCACCTTCCCGTAAGAGCCTCCGCCGCCAGCCGATAAGGGCAGCGTCCCATTCCGGGCCATCACGATGCTTGCCGCGAGTCCCTCGCCGGCAACGGCCGCCAGCTCCGCTTCCGTAGCCTGATGAAGGATATTCATTTCGGTGCCGAAGGCGTCAAGCAGCTTCGACATGGAGGACTTCCCTAGACCCGGGATGAACTCTAGCGGAACCTGGTAGTGATACGCCGGCCGACTCTCCGGCACCACAGGCTCCGTGCGGTCAGCGATGTTCAGAATTCGGTCAAACACGCCTTGGACCAGCTTGGTACTGCCGCAGTACGGGCAGCGGACCAAATCATGAACGTCGCTCCCTTCATCCAGAATGCTGTCGCATCCCACGCAATAGGTACGATGGTATTTTCCCAGTCTGGGATTCAGCCCATAGTTCGCACTGATTCTTCTCCGGTTGCTAGCCTGAAGCGCCTGGCGAAATTCTGCGAATGAAGGCTTGGCCATGTCGATCCGGTTGTATTCCCTGCCGATTTTCCCGAGGGAATGCGCATCCGAATTGGTCAAAAAGGAATAGGCATCCAGCTCGCTAATCCGTCCTGCCATCGAGGAATCGGCGCTGAGCCCAAGTTCGATGCCCGCGATCCCGTTCAGATCGAACACCTCGCTCATACGGTCAGCCATGCTGCCGTAAAGCCCCTTATGAGGCGTAAAGACATGAGCGGGTATCAGCAGCCCGCCGCGTGCCGTAATCTCTTGCTGCAGCTCCAGCGGACTGACATAGATGCGCTGGGAACTCAGCTGGACGTTTTTCATATATCCGGCCATCCAGCCGGTGAACTCCTGCATCGTGCCCAGGTCGGGAAAATAAGCCAGCACATGGGCCGCGCCTCGGCCGCTTTCACGTATTTCAATCTCGCTGCCAAGCAAAATTACCGTATCCCGGTACGCAATTCCGCCCCCGTCGATCTCCTGCATGACGCCGCTGTCCAAACACTGCAGAATGTCTTCTTGCACCGAAGGAGAATGGCAATCGATGATGCCGATCATCTGAATGCCTTTCCGCTCCGAAGCTTCGACGGCTATATTTTCAAAGGTCAGGTTGTTGCTTGCGCTTATTTTCACAGCTTGTCCGCTGCTTGTGCGACCGATATGAATATGCATGTCGCAGTAATAGGACTGAAGCTTCCCGGCCGAGACGTTCTCATCAGGATGCTGCATATCAGATCTTGCCCGTCAAGCTGTACATATTCCAAGCATAGACGGCGAGAATGGTTTTGGCATCGCTGATTCTATCCTCTTGGATGAGGGTGTACGCCTCATCCAGCGAGATTTCCATCATCTCTATGAACTCGTCCTCATCGGGGTTCATGTCGCCTCCGACCAGATCCTCTGCCAGGTACAAGTGAATGATCTCATCGGCAAACCCCGGAGATGTATAGAAGGAATGCAGTTTTCGGATCGAGCCGCACGTATAACCGGTTTCCTCCTGCAGTTCACGTTTGGCCGCTTCAAGCGGATCTTCCCCCCGCTCCAGCTTGCCGGCAGGGATTTCAACCTCACAGCGCCCAAGAGGCTGACGAAATTGATTGACGGCCAGCATTTTATCGTCTTTTAACGCAAGCACCGCTACGGCGCCGGGATGCCTGACAACCTCACGGGTTGCCGTCTGCCCATCGGGCAGTGTCACCGTATCGACCTGCAGCGATATGATTTTCCCTTCAAAAATAGATTGGGTGGACAAGGTGGTTTCTTCCAGCAATTTATCCGATGCTTCACGGGTCTTACTGCCGATATCGCTCACAAAATGACCTCCTTTGTTTAAAAACGGCATGGCGGACCATGCTAGTGCATAAGGTGTATTATATCAAAATTTCCAAGAAAGAAGGAAGCCGCCCATGAAAAGCTACAAAGGTGACCATTCGATACATTTGGTAGGACAGGCCTGGCAGATTCGGATTATGCTGAAGCAATGGCAGCAGCAATGGGGCTCCGAAACGATGATTGTGGATATTATTTCTAAATCTTCTAAAAATATTTATGAAAATAGATCGGGAAATTAGTTCTGTAGACCTGTTTTTCGACTTTTTTCTATTTTTTTCGAATACGGACCATGACCTTTTCACCTATAAGGGTGTTTATATCATTGGGAGGCTTCGACATGCGACAACTACCTATTATTGAAACCGATCCGATTACAAATCCACCTTCAACTGAATATGAGCGCGGAAAATGGTACAAAAAACGGGGGTATCTTGAGAAGGCTTTGAAGAGCTTCAAGGATGCTGCACAATCCGCAACAACCGATACAACGAGCTCGGGATGGAAGGAAGTCGATTTAAGCTGGCTTGAGTACGGGCTATTAAGCATGCGAATGCGTTCCTACGGCAAAGCCGAGGAGGCCTTCAGAACCGTCGTGCTTCATTCCGGTGCCCACGCCCAAGAGGCGCTGAATCAATGGGCCGCACTCCTGCTTCTGCAAGGAACCCCGGACCAAGCCATATGCGAACGGCTCTTGGACGAAACAAGCGGCTTTCCGGCATCCCATATCATGGTTGGCAGGTCTTTATATTACATCGGGGCTTATCCGTTTGCCTCCCGCTGCTTTGCTGAGCAGGGAAGTTTATATTCCGATACCTGTATCATGTACGTGACTTGCCTCATCATGGCGGGTCAAACCGCAGAAGCCATGCAGTTCATTGACAGCTACCTTCGGGATTCCACCCGTCAGCCGCGGGAACTGCCGCGTCCGCAAGGATCCGAAATGGCTCAGCTGACCCGAATCCGGCAGCTCTGCGAGTGGAGCCTTCAGCATTCGCTGCCTGACCGATTCATCGTCATGTCGGAGGCTTTACAATTAGCTCGCACTGCCATATCGCTCAACATGATCTCCATCGCGGAACATCTGCTTGCCGATAGCGGCGAACGTGCTTATTATGCTCTTATCTGTTTTCTTTATGATGAAGGCTACAGGGGACAAGCAATTTCCAGGTTGCATCAATTGGAAGCGTTACCTCTCCAGGACCAAGACAGCTACAGCAAGAAGGTATGTTTCATAGCGGCTGAACATTTGTATGACCTGGGTAAATATGACGAGGCCGCATCCATGCTCGAGCAGCTAAGGCTCGCTTCTCCCGGGCATACGGAGGCTCGCTTCGGCGAAGCCGCTTGTTATTTGCAGTCCGCGTTGATTTCCCTTTCCGCCCGTCTTGAGGAGAGTTATTCCTCTGCAGCGGCAAGGAAGGAAATCGAGCTATACCTCGACAACATTAATGCCGCATTGCATGTTGTCGAGAGTACGAACTGGCACACCACCTGGACGCCTGCCCAAAAAAGGGTAGAGACCTCCCCGACGATGTCTTTCCTGAATTAGTTGCATTTAAAAAGCCCGCTGCGGACATCCAGCATCCGCAGCGGGCTTTATTTCATCATCATCGACTACGCTTTGGCCGTTTCCTGGATAATTCCAACCACAATCTGCGCCGCCTTCACCAAATCAGAAGCTTGAATGCGCTCCTGCGTGGTATGAATGTCTTGATATCCAATCGCCAGATTGACGGTTGGAATGCCGAGGCCGTTAAAAACATTGGCGTCACTGCCGCCGCCGGACCGGAACGTACGGGTCGGCAAACCCAATCCGCCGATGGCTCGCTGCGCAAGCTGGACGACCTCGTCATGCTCATTGAAGCTGAAGGCCGGATAAACGATCTCGCTAATGAACTCGCAATTGGCATTGTATTCACGAACCGTGGTTTCGAGCGCTTCACGCATATCGTTCACTTGCTTATCGACCTTTTCCTGAACGATGCTGCGTGCTTCGGCATCGATCTGAACAAAGTCGCACACGATATTCGTAGCGCCTCCGCCCTGGAATTTGCCGATGTTAGCCGTGGTCTCCTTATCGATGCGTCCGAGCTTCATTTTGGCAATGGCTTTGGACGCGACTTGAATGGCACTGATGCCGTCCTCCGGATTTACGCCGGCATGGGCAGACTTGCCTTTGATAATCATTTTGATTTTCGCCTGGGTCGGGGCGGCAACTGCGATCGAACCCAGCTCCCCGTTGGAATCCAGCGCAAAGCCGATATCCGCATCCAAAACATCGGGATTCAGCGCCCGCGCTCCGACCAGCCCCGATTCCTCTCCTACCGTAATGACAAACTGGACTTGCCCGTGCGGAATGTTATTTTCCTGAATGACCCGAATGCCTTCAAGCAAAGCGGCGATGCCGGCTTTGTCGTCCGCCCCGAGGATGGTCGTTCCGTCGCTCCGGATCCAACCGTCATCGCCCAGAGTCGGTTTGATGCCTTTCCCGGGTGTTACGGTATCCATATGGCAGGTAAAAAGCAGCTTAGGCGCATGCTGGGCCGCCTCGTCCGCTTTCCAGGTAATAATCAGATTGCCTGCTCCGTGCCCCGTCTTTTCCTTGGCATCGTCTTCTATGATTTCGAAGCCGAGACCGGAAAATTTCTGTTGGAGAACTTTCGAGATCTCTTCTTCATGTTTGGTTTCGCTATCCACTTGAACCAGTTCCATAAACTCTTGAATGATACGCTCTTCTGAGATCACTGGACTTCCCTCTCTTTCGCAGATACGATACAATGTCTGTATATCCATATCTCAACTAAATGATGCTGCTCCATGTATGTTCATTATTAAACTTATTCCAAAGGAGTTACACAATGCAACGTAAAAAGTGGTTTCGAATTGTAATCTATCTCATGCTGATTGCCATGGTCGGTTCAACGCTTCTGGTTATCCTGGAGCCTTTGTTCCTTCGCTAACGCCCGTAACGCTACCCTAGGCAGCGAAGTTATGACAGCCAGTGAGCCTCATATGGAAATACCCGGGTGAAGAAAGGCACGATCTCCCGGGCTACTTCCTCTACCTCGAACTTCCGCCCCGTGCAATCCTCCAGTGAAGTTACGCCGAATTCCTGTATGCCGCATGGAATAATGCCCGAGAATCCCGCATCCGCGATCCCGGATTTGATGTTAAACGCAAAGCCATGGCTTGTCACAAACCCGCGATGCCGGCGGCATTTGTTGAATTTCACGCCGATGGCGCAGATCTTCGAATCCCCTACCCATACACCGGTGTACTCGGGTTTTCGGCCTGCTTCGATGTCGTATGATGCCAAGTAATCGATGATGACCTGCTCCACGTCGCGCAGAAACCCGTGGAGGTTCAAATTCTTGCCGCCATCCAGCAGCAACAGCGGATACCCGACAAGCTGTCCGGGACCATGATATGTAATATCTCCGCCGCGATCGATTTCAAACAGGCCGATACCCTGTTTCTCCAATTCCTCTTTGCTTAGCAGCAGGTGCTCCGGATGCCGCTGCGACCCCATCGTATAGGTCGGAGGATGTTGGAGGAGCATCAGACTCTCGTGACGCTCTCCCTGATCGATGGCGGAAACATGGTTTTTTTGAAGCTCCCAAGCCATGCCGTAATCGACAATCGGCGTATACGATACATCTAACGGTTTGTTCATGTGCTAACGCCTTCTTTCATAGGGTTCAAAGCCAACCGATGGATCCCCCTTCGATTGACTTGAAATGAATAACGTCTGCGAACCTCTTCCGAGGAATCAGTCCGCAGATCATGCTAGCAGACGTTGATTAATAGAGCTTCGTATCCAGGGTGTAGCCTTCCAGATTGTCTTTGACACGCTGGAGGAATCGCCCGCAGATCACCCCGTCCAAAATCCGATGATCCAGGGACAAACACAGGTTTGCCATGGAACGAACCGCGATCATGTCATTGATAACCACCGGCTTTTTCACGATGGATTCAAATGTCAGAATCGCAGCCTGCGGATAATTGATGATCGGATAGGACAGAATCGAGCCGAAGGACCCCGTATTGTTAACCGTAAAGGTACCGCCCTGCATGTCGTCCAGCTTCAGCTTGCCTTCACGTGTCTTGCGCGCTAGATCCTCGATCTCTCTCGCAAGGCCCGCGATATTCTTCTGATCGGCACGGTGGATGACCGGCGTCAGCACGGAATCCTCCGTACCGACGGCCAAGGACAGATTGATATCGCGCTTCACCACGATTTTATCCACGGCCCAGAACGAATTCATGATCGGATAATCTTTAATGGCGTTCACTACGGCTTTCAGCAAAAAGGCCAGGTAGGTTAAATTAACCCCTTCCTTGCGCTTGAACTCATCCTTCAATTGATTGCGCAGCAGCACGATGTTGGTCACGTCGACTTCGATCATCGTCCAGGCATGCGGTATTTCCGTAACGCTTTGACGCATGTTTCGGGCAATGGCATTCCGCATCGGCGTTACATCAATGAAGTATTCGGATCTTCCGCCTTCCATGCCCTCCACTTCAATGGTCGGAATTTTCGGCGATTCCGTCAAATGCAGCCCCGAATGGCGCACATCCGGAATGGCTGTGCCCAGAGGAGGCGACGGTTCCGCAGGCGTCTGATGCTGGAGCCCTTGAAACGGCGAAGTCCCGCTCGGCTGCACTGCTTCGCTTTGCGCTTGCGCGCTAGGGAAAGACGGCGCTCCGGCAGGAGCGCCTTGGCCTTGGCCTTGGGCTGCTCCCCCTTTTTCGATATAAGCCAATACGTCCTTACGGGTTATTCTTCCGCCCATGCCAGATCCCTGGACCTTCGAAAGATCGATCCCATGTTCCGCGGCCAGCGTCTGTACGGCAGGCGAGTAACGGAAACGCATCGAGCCTTCCTCGCTGCCTGCTCCCTGCTGCGGACTCGCTGAAGCTGCTGCTGCCGGCTGGGGCGAAGGTGCTATCCCTTCTCCGGAAGCGACCGCGATCCGGCAAATAATATCGCCAACATTGACGGTTTGGCCTTCTTGGGCAAGAATATCGCCCATGACGCCGTCCAGGGTGGATGGAATCTCGGCATTGACTTTATCTGTGATCACTTCACAGATCGGTTCGTATTGCTCAATGGAATCCCCGGGCTTCTTCAGCCACTTGGCAATGGTCGCCGAAACAAGGGATTCTGCCAGCTGAGGCATCGTAACATCGGTCAATTTCTGATTTTCGGACATGCTCACAACTCCCTGTTCTTAATAAAGCGCCAATTGACGCATGGATTCTTTGACTTTGTCCTTGTTAAGCATAAAGAATTTCTCCATCGGCGGACTGATAGGCATAGCCGGCACGTCCGGACCGCATAGGCGCATGATCGGAGCATCCAAATCGTACAAGCAGTGCTCCGCTATGATCGCGGATACTTCCCCGCCAACGCCGCCGGTCTTGTTATCCTCGTGAACGATCAGCACTTTCCCCGTTGCCCGGGCTGCGGCGATGATCGCGTCCCGGTCCAGCGGCTGTATGGTACGCAGGTCCAGCACATGCGCGCTGATGCCTTCTTCCTTCTCAAGCTCTTCGGCAGCCTGCATGGCGAAATGCAGCGGCAGGCTGTAGCTGATCACCGTAATATCCGAGCCTTCGCGCAGCAGGTTCGCTTTGCCGATCGGGACAACGTAATCGTCGTCCGGCACATCGCCGGTAATCAGCTTATAGCATTTCTTGTTCTCGAAGAACAGAACCGGATCCGGGTCGCGGATCGCCGCTTTCAGCAGCCCTTTTGCATCATAGGCCGAGTAAGGCGCAACGATTTTCAATCCTGGCGTTCCGAAGAACACCGATTCCGGGCACTGGGAATGATACAAACCTCCGAATATGCCGCCGCCGATCGGCGCGCGGATCACGACGGGGCAGCTCCAATCGTTATTGGAACGATAGCGGATTTTCGCCGCTTCGCTAATAATCTGGTTGGTTGCCGGGAACATGAAGTCCGAATATTGCATCTCGGCAATCGGCTTCATGCCGTACATGGCTGCACCAATAGCCACGCCGGCAATCGCGGATTCCGCGAGCGGGGTATCGAGCACCCTCATTTCGCCGAATTGATCCATCAAGCCCTTGGTGGTAGTAAACACGCCGCCTTTGACGCCCACGTCCTCGCCTAACACGAATACGGACTCGTCACGCTCCATCTCTTCCTTCATGGCCAGGCGTATTGCATCGATATATTCCATTACCGCCATCTCTTACGCGCCTCCTTCAGCATCGGCATATACGTGAAGAAGCGTATCTTCAGGCTTCGGAAACGGAGCCAAGTCTGCAGATTCCGTCGCTTCTTTGATCTCCAGGTTTAACTGCGCGATCAGATCCTGATCGCGTGCTTCGTCCCAGAGCCCGCAGTCGATCAAATAGTTCTTAAAACGGGCAACGCCGTCTTTCTTCCAGTTCTCTTCAACCTCTTCTTTGGTCCGGTACGCCAAATCGTTATCCGATGTGGAATGCGGAGACAAACGGTACATCATGGATTCGATCAACGTGGGTCCTTCCCCTCGGATCGCGCGTTCCCGCGCTTCCTTCACGGCCGCGTAAACTTCCAGAGCGTCGTTGCCGTCCACTCGAACACCCGGAAAACCGTACCCGAGCGCGCGGTCGCTGACCTTTCCGCTAATCTGTTTATGAAGCGGAACCGAAATGGCGTATTGGTTATTCTCGCACATGATAATGACGGGGAGCTTGTGAACGCCGGCAAAATTGCAGCCTTCATGGAAATCGCCCTGATTGCTCGAGCCTTCGCCAAACGTAACAAACGATACAAACTCCTTCTTCTGCATCTTCGCGGCAAGCGCGATGCCTACGGCATGCGGAACCTGGGTCGTTACAGGGCTGGAGCCGGTCACGATCCGCAGGCGTTTACTGCCGAAGTGGCCTGGCATCTGCCGTCCGCCGCTGTTCGGATCCTCGGCCTTGGCAAAAGCCGACAGCATTAATTCCCGAGGCGTCATGCCAACCGCCAATACGAATCCGTAGTCGCGGTAGTAAGGTAAAAAATAATCTTTCTCCCGGTCGAGGGCAAAGGCAGCAGCAACCTGACATGCCTCCTGCCCGATTCCGGAAACGTGAAAATTAATTTTGCCCGCACGCTGCAGCAGCAGATTGCGCTCATCGAATTTTCGCGCCAGAACCATATATTTGTACATGTCCAGCACTTGTCCGTCGGTCAGTCCAAGCTGCTCATGCCTATTGTTGTTTGCCGTAACCGTTTCATGTTCTTTCATGGAGATCCCTCCTTTATGTGAGCCATGACTTCAGGCTTGATCCGCCTCGCAACCTGAGTTTGAGGCATATTAGATCAAGTATTAAAACCTGGTACTAAGACTTGGCTTAATGATATTATAATCCCTTTCTCGGCAAAAAGAAATGAGGGATTCCACAAAAGAATATCCTCATTCCTACAAACCGATCGCTCGTCCATCCACGGCAAGCATCGCTTCGCCGATGATTTCGGATAATGACGGATGGGCGTGGACCGCCGTGCCGACTTCCCATGGGGTCGCATCCAGCACTTGTGCAAGAGCCGCTTCGCCAATGAGCTCGGTTACATGCGGACCCATCATATGCACTCCCAGAATATCCTGCGTCTTCTGATCGGCAATGACTTTTACGAACCCTTCCTTTGTTCCGTGGATCAAAGATTTGCCGATCGCCGAAAACGGGAATCTGCCGATCTTGATCTCATGTCCGCGTTCTTTCGCCTGCTTCTCCGTCAGCCCGACGCTGGCTACCTCATGACGGGTGTAAATACAGCGCGGGATCCATTCGCTAAGGAAGGCCTCCGTCTTCTCGCCTGCCAGATGGTTCACGGCAGCAATCCCTTCATGGCTGGCCGCATGCGCAAGCTGAAGACCCCCGATGCAATCGCCGATCGCGTAAATATGGGGCTCCGTTGTCTGCATATTCCCGTTCACGGCAATGAAGCCGTTCTCCACGCGAACATCGGTATTCTCAAGTCCGATATTCTCGGTATTGCCAACTCTTCCGACAGAGAGCAGCAGCTTGTCCGCTGACAAAGTTCTTGTGTCATCCTTATGCTCGATCGCGATGGACACGCTTTGATTCCGGATCTCACAGCTGTCGGTTAATAGCTTTATGTTCGTGATAACCTCTACGCCCCTGGCGCTGAGCATCTTCGACAGCTCGCGTCCGATCTCCTCATCCTCCGTAGGCAGCAAATGGGATGAAGCTTCCACAATCGTGACCTGAACTCCGAAATCATTCAGCATCGAGGCCCATTCCACGCCGATTACGCCGCCCCCCACGATAATGATGGATGAGGGAAGCTCATCCAGCTGAAGCGCATGGTCGCTAGTCAATATATGTATGCCGTCAGGCTCTAATCCCGGTAAGTGACGCGGACGCGATCCGGTCGCAATGATCAGGTGGGTGGGAACCACGGTTTCCATCTCGCCATCCGGAAGCTCAACCGCTACGGCCCCGCTGCGCGGAGAGAAAATAGACGGGCCGATAACTCTCCCTTTGCCCTGCACGACGGTGATTTTATTTTTTCGCATCAAATATTGGACGCCCTGGTGCAGCTTCTCCACAATGCCGTCCTTCCGTTTCTGCACTTTGTTAAACGATAGCCGGACTCCGTCCGTTTCGATTCCATAGCTCTCGCTATCCTTCATTTCCGCATAAAGCTCGGCGCTTCGAAGCAAAGCTTTGCTCGGAATGCACCCGCGGTGCAAGCAGGTCCCTCCCAATTTGTCCTGTTCGATAATAACCACATTTTTACCGAGCTGGGCTGCACGGATGGCTGCAACATATCCACCGGTACCTCCGCCAAGAATTGCTACATCACATGTTATAGCCACAAACGGCACCTCCATCATAAGTCCAGTTATACACTTTCATTGTACTCTCTTTTTTTCGGATTACAAAATCGTCATCCATAATCGAAATAGACATCCCCTTATGAAAAAGGTATGATAAACGGTAGTTTAATACATCAGTCGCAGGAAGGAATCTTCTATGAAAATGTTAATTTCCCGCTTTATTGCCATCTTGATTTTGGTTATTCCGGGTTTTATGGCAATGAAGGGTTTCTTGATGATGAAGGATGCGGTTTTTCTATATATTGCCGTGCATGGGGACGACAACGTGGCGAACCCCGCTTTCGGTTGGCTTTCTTTTCTTGGCGGACTGGCCCTGTTCGTCATCGGCATCGGTTTCCTGGGCGGCTGGATCCTGTTCCGCGACCGCAAACGGAATTACGTCGGTCCGAGATTCAAAAAGAAGCGCCCGGCACCGAAATCAGGAACCCCGTCCAAAAGCTGATTCACCCATACAAAACAAACACCGGGGAGCGCTCCCCGGTGTTTGTTTGTTTTGGCCCAAGTCGTTATTCCATGAGGGCATCCTTCAATTTACTCGACATTCTATTTTCTTTGGAGGCTGCTTTTAGGGCGGTTCTCCGCAGATTGACATTCTGTCTCGTTAAAGCTTCGATTTCTTCATACATCGCATGGATTAACGTCAGGGCATCCGGAGGTAAACCTCCCTTGGATTCCGCCTCCTGTATACGCTCTTTCCATGCTTCCATCTTGTCGCTCATGCTGATCTTCCTTTCAGGGCAATTCCCTATTCTCCGTCTTCAACCCCATGCTTCCTACGCCCGTATCATTAACGAACCTTCAAATCGGCGGACAATTCGGCAATCAATTTTGGCATCCAGTCGTGCAGATCCCAAAATTTAAAGCCTGCGGCTGCCGCTTTGGCATGATCCATCGTCCAATCTCCCGGAATGCCGAACGGAGACATGTGATCCGGTGCCGCCGATGACTGGAGCGGAACCGTCCTTCCGATTTCCTGCTGGATCAAGCCCATCATTTCCCGTACCGAAATCGTGCCGCTCGAACATGCATTAACCGGGCCTTCCAATTGGACTTGGCCTGCCCACTCCAGAAATTCTGCCGCTTCCTCGGCATGCACAAACGAGATTTGCGCGTCGGGATCCGGCAAACCAATGGCTTCCCCGCTCGCAGCATGTTCAATATGGAAAAGCAGCCTTCGCGTGTAATCATCCGGTCCAAGCACAATCGGCAGCCGGACGGCGGTTACATTGAGGTTATGGCGACCGAACAAAACCGCCTCCGCCTGGCGCTTGCCTTCCTTGTAGCTGTAGTCCCTGCTTTCATTCATCATGACCGGGTATCTGTAAGGATCAAAGTCTTCTTCCCTCACCGGATGATCCGCAAAATCATATACCGACAACGTGGAGGTCAGCACATATTGTCCTACACGTCCGGCAAATAAATCCGCTGCTTGTCCCGCTTCTTCCGGCGTATAACATATATTATCATATACGATATCAAAATCCTGGCTCCCCACTGCCTGCTTTAAGCTCTCCGGATCTTTCCGATCCGCGGCAAGCCGCGAAACGGCCCCCCCGAATGGATCCTGGTGTTGTCCGCGCGTCAAAATCGTAACGGCATCGCCGTTAGCCACCAGCCGGTTAACCAGCCTTTTGCCAAAAAAGCGGGTTCCGCCCAATACTAATATCTTTGCCATTTATAATTCCTCCCTACCAGGAAATAAGTATATCGTTAATAAAAACGATTCTTACTACACCCTTAACCATCCAAACAGGTTTCCTGTCCTTTTTTCTCCATCCGTATCGCAGACTCCTTCTTTTCTCCTATTTAATATTATGCAGCCGCCTGCCTCGGAATTTAAAAAACCGACCCAGCATTTAAGCTGGGTCGGTTTCAAGGTCATGACTTGGATATCATTGCATGATCCGCTCTCGGCACACCGAAATTCGGCGTACCGTCTTCATTCCATCTTATGATCTGTACGCGCGCATGGCGGTTCGGATCATATAGCGGATCACCCACGATCTCCTTGTAACTACGGGCATGGTAGACCAGGATGTCTAGCAGGCCATCCTCGGAGACCGTGAAGCTGTTGTGTCCCGGCCCGTATTGGCCATTGGCTTCCGATGTCGTAAATACGGGCAAGGGTGATTTCACCCAGGAGCCCGGATCCAGCAAATCGCTGTCCTCATCGGCCGTCAGCAGGCCCATCGCATAGTTATGGTCCGTGGCGCTTGCCGAATAGGTCATGAATATACGGCCGTTTCGCTTCAGGACGGCGGCTCCTTCATTCACCAGATAGCCGATCTTCTCCCAATCATATTCGGGAACCGATATGCAAACCTGTTCCCCTGTCAGGGTCCAGGGATTTTCCATCAAGGAGATATAGAGATTCGAGTTGCCCGGAATGGCTGGATCTTTCTGGGCCCATACATAATACCGCCTTCCCTTATGCTCAAACGTGGTTGCGTCCAGTGCAAAAGACTCCCACTTCGTGATCACTTGTCCCTTCTCCACCCATTCCCCTTCCAGCGGGTTCGCCGAAGCGTTCTCCAGCACGAACATGCGGTGATCAAACAACCCGTCCCTCGTTTCGGACGTATGGGCCGCTGCGTAATACACGTACCATTTGCCCTCAATGTGATGAAGCTCGGGCGCCCATATATTGGCGCTCATCAAACCCGAATCATGCTTGCGCCAAACCGTTAGGCCTTCCGCATCCGCAAGCCCTTGGATCGTTTCCGAGCGTCTAAGCTCGATCCGGTCATATTCCGGCACGGAACCGGTAAAGTAATAAAAACCATCGCTATGTTTATAAATCCAGGGATCTGCCCTCTGCTCGATCAGGGGATTTTTTATATATAATTCAGTCATGGTGACGACTCCTATACCTTGTAGTTTGACTTCGTTAGCTTTCGGTTTACTTGCTCTT
The DNA here is from genome assembly GCF_038007545.1 of Bacillus sp. FSL K6-6540. Lineage (NCBI taxonomy): Bacteria > Bacillati > Bacillota > Bacilli > Caryophanales > Bacillaceae > Bacillus > Bacillus sp. FSL K6-6540. The sequence goes on along the minus strand of NZ_JBBOXH010000001.1, from coordinate 2,495,628 downwards.
CATTTCCGTTCTTCAAAAAACTATCCTTTGATACCCGCGTTTAAGTTGATCGACTGCACAAAATATTTCTGGGCAAACAGGAACAACAGCAGCGTCGGAATGATGGCCAGGATCGCGGAACCCATCAATTGTCCGATCATGCGATAATTGCCGTAGATGTCCTGCAGCAGCAGCAATCCTGCCGTAACCGGCATCTTCTCCACGTCGGTATACACGATGACCGGCCAGAGGAAATCATTCCAGGAACCCGTGAATGAAAACAGGCCGCATACAATCAACACAGGCTTCATCAGCGGCAAAATGATAGAATAATAGATTCTAAAGTCACCCGCGCCGTCCACGCGTGCCGATTCGTCCAGATCCTTGGGAACGCCCATCATGAATTGTCTGACCAAGAAAATGTTCCCCATGCCTGCCAAACCTGGAATAATCATCGCCCATGAGGTGTTTACCCACCCCAGCGCATCTATGATTTTGTAGGACGGAATCAGGTTCACGACTCCGGGAAAGAAGGAAATCCCCAGCAAAGTAAAGAACAAGGTGTCCCTTCCTTTAAAGTTCATGCGGGAGTACCCGTAGCCGGTGATGGAAATGACCACGATCACCAGCAGCGTATGCATCGTTGCGATAAAGACGGAGTTCATCAACCAGCGCAGGATCGGGGCCGTCGACGTATTTTGCAGGATCGTGACATAATTATCGAATATCCAGTTGTCGGGCAGCAGACTGAAACCGCTGGATACGACCTCCGCCTGGGACCGGAACGATGTGGTTATGCCAAAAATGACCGGAATCGCCCATATCACGCACAACAGGATGAGAAATGTATAAGCCATATATTTGGACACGCTAATGTTGGTTGAAGCCTTCTTCGGACCGGAGCGGGCAAGCTTAGTATCCGCGTTCGCTTCATGTACTACCGGGTTCGACATTGCACAGTACACCTACCTTTTATCGTTTCCGTCGTTTGCAGGCAGAACATGCCGCTAGGACGCGTTTCGGTTCATCACATAATATTGAAGGGCTGAAATGACCAGAATGACCAGTCCGAGCAGCACCGCCATCGCGGATGCCATGCCGGCAATGGATTCCCCGTGGCCGAAGGCCAGCTGGCGAATATACATCATCAATACCGTCGTGCTCTGTCTGGGTCCTCCGTCCGTCATCATTAATGGCTGACCGAATACGTTGAAAGCTCCGGCGGTCGTCATGACAAAGGTATAAATCAGCGGGAAACGAATGGAGGGCAGCGTAATGCTCGAAAATCTGCGGACGGGCCCCGCTCCGTCCATCTCGGCCGACTCGTACAAATCCTTGGATACTCCGCTGATGGAAGCCCGGTAGATGATCATGTTTCCACCGACTCCGCCCCAAACCGTAATGACAATAATGATCAGCCAGGCATAAGGCTGGTTGGCTGCCCAGACCGTTTCGGAGCCGAAGACGTTGTTCGTGATCCCAAGCTGCTTGTTAAAAATCAATGACCAGATCAGTGCCGCTGCGGAGATCGAAATTAATCCGGGAATATAGAGAATGGATTGAATGACGTTTTTCATTTTCACTTTTTTGTGTTCGAGCGACACCGCGATCATTAACGGGATAACGATTAATATCGGTACGCTCAAAACTACGAAGATCAACGTATTTTTTAATCCGTTCATAAATTGGGTATAGAAGGTGGACTCCGCATCAAACAGAATCGTTTTATAGTTGGCCAGGCCAACCCATACCGGGTCATTGATCAGATTCCATTGCGTAAACGAAGCATAGATCCCGTATAGGGTCGGTAATAGAATAAACACGATGAATAGAATCAGATGAGGACCTACAAAGAAATAAGGTGTCAGCGACTTCTTTTTCATACCCTTTCATTTCTCCTTTGGAAAAGAAAAGCGTCATGAGGTTTGGACGCTTTTCTTTTTTTCAATCGGCTCTGCCTTCATTTACTTTGCGGCACTGTTGCCTTCTGCGATTTTATCCTCTACGAACTTCTGCATCGTCGCCAGGGTTTCGTCGATATCGACGTTGCCCCGCACAATATCCGCTGCATATGTATCTACAGCCTCGGCAACATATGGATAGTACTCGTAAGTGTAAATGTACAAGGATTCAATTTCTTTTTCATTGGACGTGAAGAATGATTGAATATAGTTGTTGTAGTCCGGACTCTCAATGACTTGTTTACTCGCTACGATCTGACCCGCTTTTGCCCACTCGATCGAGTGTTGGCGAATGAACTCCAGGAACTGGCCGATGGCCTGCTCTTTTTCATCCGTTCTCTTCTCGTTCTTCAGCATGGAGAACAGGTGGGAGGATGCTCGGTTTGTATATGTATCCGCACTCGTCGAATAAATGTTGGTTACGCCAAAGTCCAGGCCGTCAACCGTGGCATGGGCCGTCGAGCTCCATGTGCCGTCTGTCGAGAATAAAACGTTTCCAGCTTGGAACATCAGGTAGCCGTCTTCGCCAAATGGTGTCATTAAACCCGCATCGGCTATTTTCTTAATCTCCGTAAATGCCTGCTTCATGGCTTCCGTATTGACTGCAGGTTTGCCGTCTTGCTGGATGTCTCCGCCCAGATTCTGTATTTGAGCCAACACAACCCAGCCCAACAGCGCGTCATTGACCACGTAATCGCCTTCATCCAGCTTGCCTTGCAGCGACAACATTTCATCGATGGTCACGACATCGTCATCCAGGAAACTTTCAACATTGTATTTCTTGAGCAGATTTTTGTTGTAGTACATCGCGTTGCTGTGGATATCAAGCGGTACCGTATATTGGGTGCCTTCCACGTTTCCGGTTGCCCAGGCCTGCGGCAGATAATTGTCCTCTTTCAATTCCGGCTGCGCTTGCATGACCGCCGTCATCGGCTCCAACACACCCTGCTTAACGAAGCTTGGAACGCGGTCCGCGTGGATGATGGAAAGATCGGGAACGCCTTTGCCGGAATTAAGAACGGTGGATATCTTCGTATACATGTCCGAAGTGATGACATGCTTCACTTTATACTCGGGATTGGTGGCATTGTAATCCTTAACGAGCTGATCCATGTAAGCCCCGTCATCACCCGTCAATGGCGTCCAGAAGGTAATGGTGTTCTTGTCGCTGTTACCGCAACCTCCCAGTACCGCTACCGCTAACAATGCAAGTATCAGTGAAACCCCCATTTTTTTCTTCAACAAACTCTCCTCCTATTACTAATCATTTGGTTAATCATTCACCGGCCAGAATCATGAAAACGATTAACTTTGGTTCAGTATACACTCGCACTGAAAGCGGTGTCAATAACTTATACATAAATCTTAGTTATAATTTTTATACTTGATTAACTTTTTGGTTAATTATATTGTTGAAAAAACGTGTGTTTAATTGCTAAGATTTATGTACAGGTTAATAATGATTGTGTTATGATGCATATTAGTTAATAATTGAAAAACTTGTTGAAAGAAGTGGTCATATGCAATTGGAAATAGACAAGTCATCGCTTGTGGTTTACGAGGCTTTGGCCAGCGAAGTTCGCATCAAGATTATTCAGCTGCTCTCCAAAAACAAAATGAACATCAAAGATTTGGCGCAGGAGCTTCAAATCAGCAGTCCGATCGTGACAAAGCATATTAAAAAACTTGAAGATGCCGGCATTATCCGGACAGAGAAGGTGCCGGGAAAATCGGGGCAGCAGAAAATTTCGATCCTGAAGGTGGATCACATTGAAATCAACTTCCCCAAAAAGATCTTCCATTCCTTTGCTTCTTATGAAGCCTCGGTGCCGATCGGGCATTACACCGACTATGACCTGAAGCCTACGTGCGGCCTTGCTACCGAGAAGGAGTTCATCGGACGGGTTGACGAACCCAAGTACTTTATGGATCCCAAGCGCGTGGATGCGGAAATCCTGTGGTTTACCGAGGGGTTCATCCAATACAACATCGCCAACTTTCTGCAAAAGGATGAGAAGCTGCAGCAATTCGAAATCAGTTTGGAGATATCGTCCGAGTTTCCTTTTTCCAATGATGTGTGGCCATCGGACATTACGTTTTCCTTGAACGGAATGGAGCTCGGCACGTGGACGAGCCCAGGGGATTTTGCGGATACGCGGGGGAAATATACGCCTGAATGGTGGCCGCACAACATCAACCAATACGGTCTGCTGAAAACGATTCGGATTACCAGCCACGGCACGTATATCGATGGCGATCCTCTCTCAACCGTCTCCGTGGACGACCTGAATTCGGCATGTGATCGCTGGACCTTTCGTATCGAAGTCAAGGAAGACGCGAAGCATGTTGGAGGCGCTACGTTATTCGGCAAGAAATTCGGAAACCATGCCCAGGATATCCAGTTCAAAATGTATTATCTGTGAGGAAATCGATGGTACGCAGCACCGGAAGGAGATTACCGGGTGGTGATGTAACCTTAGTAAAACAAAACAAACCAGCTGCTGATCCAGCTGGTTGTTTGTGCTGATGAATTCCGTCCTGAAACATAAAATCACTCCTTCACAGGTTACGATAGCCGCAACCAATAAAGGAGTGATTTCAATAAATCGCTCAAGTAGACATTTAGGTGTGCATCGTCCATGTCCCTAAATCCCTTCCTCTTAGTCCTTACCCTTTCAAGAGACCTTATGCTCGATCCGAAGCTTGTCTGCCACCATGGCAATGAACTCGCTGTTGGTCGGCTTGGATTTGCTGATGTTAATGGTGTAGCCGAACAAGTGGCTGATGGAATCGATGTTACCGCGCGTCCAAGCCACTTCAATGGCATGCCGGATCGCCCGCTCCACTCGGGATGGCGTTGTTTTGAACTTCTCAGCGATGGCCGGATACAGCGTTTTGGTAATCGCGCCAAGAATTTCGATATTGTTGTACACCATGGTAATGGCTTCGCGCAAATATTGATATCCCTTGATATGAGCCGGAACGCCGATTTCATGGATAATGGAAGTGATATTCGCGTCCAAGTTCTTGCCCTTGCCCATAGGAACCACATTGGATTTCATGCTTGTAAACGGAGTGCCGGAGGAAATGCTGCTCGGCGAACCCACAAGCTGTCGAATGCGGCTGGCGAGCACCTCCATGTCAAACGGCTTTAAAATATAATAGGAAGCACCCAACTGCACCGCGCGCTGCGTAATATTCTCTTGGCCGAACGCCGTGAGCATAATGACTTTCGGCTGCGGAGACAGATTCATGTCGCGTAAACGCTCGAGCACCCCAAGCCCGTCCAAATGAGGCATAATAATATCAAGGATCAGTACGTCCGGTACTTTTCCGGATTCCTCAATCATGCTCAGTACTTCTTCGCCATTATAAGCGATTCCGGATACCACCATATCTTGTTGATCCGAAATGTATTCGCCGAGCAGGTTTGTAAATTCACGGTTGTCGTCTGCCAATAATACCTCAATCTTTTGCAATTCGTGCTCCTCCTTTATCAGATCAGTTGTTATTTTAGAACATTTTTCTGTTTATAAAGTTTTCGACATGCTTATTTAAATTCCTTCTGTCGAAAATTATTTTTCTTTATTTTTTTTTGAAGTTGATTTATAATTAAATATTTTGTTTCAAATTAATCTCTATTTCGTTCTTTTACGACAAAAAATCTCAAGGCATTAACCTGCCTTAAGATTTTGAGGTGTTGATTCTGTAGATTGTAGTACGCCGGAATCTTGAAGCATCCACTCGATAAAGCACCCATATCCCGACTTAGGGTCGTTTACAAACACATGGGTTACCGCTCCAATCAGCTTACCGTCCTGAACGATGGGACTGCCGCTCATGCCCTGCACGATCCCGCCGGTTTTCTTAAGCAGTCTTGGATCGGTAATGCGCAGCACCATTCCTTTGGTCGCTGGAGCGTCCTGTTTGGAGACGTGAACGATCTCCACCGTAAAGCGTTCGACTTCCTGGCCTTCAACGACGGTTAATATTTCAGCGGGACCTTCCTTCACCTCATGGGAAAAAGCAACGGGAATCGGCTCCTGATACAGTCCGTGATCCGGAAGCTGATTCATTTTACCGAAAATGCCGAAATGGGTATTGCGTTCGACATTGCCTAAAATCTTGCCGTCTTTTGTGAAGGTTGCCCTTTTCTCTCCGGGCTCGCCTTCTTCGCTACGGCTAATCGAGGTGACGTTGGATTGAACGATCTGGCCGCTTCCAACATCAATGGGGGTCTGAGTATTCATGTCGGTGATGACATGACCGAGCGCTCCGTAGACCTTCTGGTGAGGCGCATAAAAGGTAAGCGTCCCTACGCCTGCTGCGGAATCACGGATATACAGGCCAAGGCGCCAGCTTTGATCCTCTTGGTCATAAGCGGGACTCAGCTTTGTTTTCATTACCTTGCCGTCCCGTTTAAAGGATATGTCCAGCGGCCGATTCGCTTTACCGGCCTTCTCGACGATCTCGGCAACCTTCGTGACATCGTTAAGCGGCTTTCCATCCATCGTTGTAAGCAGGTCGCCAAGCTTTAGGCCGGCAGCTTCGCCGGGAGACACTTTGGCCCCGTTTTGAACCCGTACCAGATGATGTCCAACCACCAGTATACCGGAGGATTTCACTTTGACGCCTATGGTTTGACCTCCCGGTATGACTTTAAGTTCCGGCATCACTTTGACATGGACAGTCTTCAGAGGAATTGTACCGAATAATTTCAGGGTCACTTCTGCGTTTCCGCTTTGCTGGGGATTGAGCTGCAGCGGCTGTTTCAACGATACTTGAAGTTTCGATTCCCGGGAGCCGTTTAGCTGCAGGACATCCGGTCGATCAACTGAAGCGAGGGCTTGCACAGGCATGGCAACATCAAGTCGGGACTGCTGACCGGTAATCAATCTCAGTTCATCGGGCAATGAGGCAAAAGATTGGACAGGATCAGCAGTTCCAATGAAACAAAGAAGGAAAGCAAGAACGAAACCGAGCAGTTTTCTCCTGAGGTTGGGCTTCAATGGCTGTCACGCTCCCTTTTTCTTCTTTCGCTTGACGAAAAGGTGGTCGCCAATTGCGTACCTTTAAGTTACCCTGCCCTTATGGTTTTATAACTGTCAATCATTGACCCAAAGCCTTTCTGGAAGCCTTTTGCGCTGCCGCCAGATTGAGCATTTCTTGGGCATGATGAAGCGTCTTTTCGGTAATTTCGACTCCGCCAAGCATCCGGGCAAGCTCTTTTACACGCCCTTCTTCATTCAGGTTTTCTACTTGCGTCATCGTTCTGGAGGCTTCAAGCTTCTTCTCGATTAAATATTGATGATCCGCCATGCAAGCCACCTGCGGCAAATGCGTAATGGAGAATACCTGACAGGTTTTGGCCAGCAAAAACAGCTTCTCAGCAATCGATTGGGCAGCCCTTCCGCTGACACCCGTGTCGACTTCATCAAAGATTAAGACCGGTATTTGATCATGACGGGCAAATATACTCTTCATCGCCAGCATAATTCTGGACATTTCCCCACCCGAAGCAATTTTGGCAAGCGGACGGAGTGGCTCGCCCGGATTCGCGGAGATGAGAAATTCCGCCGTATCCATGCCTTGTCTCGTCAACCGGACTTTTTGGCCTTCATACTCGTAGCCGTTCGGATCCAGCTGCAATTCCAGGCGGACTTCCAGCGAGGTGCGTTCCATTTGAAGATCCTTCAGTTCCCCCTCGACTTGCCTAGCCAAGTCTTGCGCGCATTGCTTGCGGGCATGACTCAGCTCTTTCGCGCTTACGAGCAGCACGCTTAACAACTCGTCACGGCGATGTTCCAACGCTTGAATAAATTCGTCCTTATTCTCCAGCATATCGGTTTCCTGCTGAATTCTCACGTAGTATTCCAGAATTTGCTCCACATTATCCCCATATTTTCGGCGCAAACCGGAGATCATATCTAGACGGAGCTCAATTTCATTGAGCCGTTCGGGATTGAATTCGATGCCGTCACGATAATCCCTTAACTGGAAGACCGCATCCTCAAGCTGATAATAAGCGGATTGAAGCTGCTCGACAAGCGGCTTTAATCCCTTCTCATCGTATCCGGATACATCCTCAAGTCTGGACAAAGCCCTGCTGACGGACTCAAGGCCCGATGATCCGTACAACAGGTCATAGGCTCCCGCTACGGAATCCATCATCTTCTCGCTGTGGGAGAGTTTGGTTCTTTCTTCGGACAATGCCTCGTCTTCGCCGGTTTTCAGCCCGGCAGCCGCGATTTCCTCGAGCTGGAAACGGTACATATCCAGCATTTGATATGCTTTCTGGCTGGTTTCCTGCAGGTCCTTAAGCTCTTTCTCCACTTTGCTGAATTCGCCGTACAGCTCCTGGTATTTGCGCTTGGCAGGCCCTATGGTCTTATCTCCGTAAGTGTCCAGCAGGCTCATATGCTGCTCTGAACGCAGCAGGCTTTGATGCTCATGCTGTCCATGGATATTAATCAGCTTTTCCCCGACTTCACGCAGCATGCTGAGGTTCAGCAGCTGTCCGTTAATACGCGACGTGCTTTTACCTTGAGACGTCAGCTCTCTTCGAATTAGCAAGTGCTCTTCCGGATCCGCTTCAACCCCCAGCTTCTTGAGCGTACTCCATACCGGATGCTCCGCAGGCAGCTCAAACAGCGCCTCGATCTCCGCTTTGTCGCACCCGTACCGAATCAGCTCAGCCGAGCCGCGGCCGCCGGCAATTAAACCCAGCGCATCAATGATGATGGACTTACCGGCCCCGGTTTCCCCTGTCAGTACGTGAAATCCGGGATAAAAGTGCACATCCACGCTTTCTACAACAGCCAAGTTCCGAATGGATAGCGTGTTTAACATGTTTACCACCTCCGCTACTGCTAAAAAAATGATCGATATGTCTCTACACCTGATCAGGAAATGAAATTTTTGATTTGGGACACCACATGTTCGCCGTCTGCTTCCGTACGGCAAATCAGCAAGATCGTGTCATCCCCGCAGATGGTCCCCATGATCTGTGACCATTCCATGTTATCGAGCAGCACGGCAACCGAGTTGGCTGTTCCGGGCAAGCATTTCATGACCACAAGATTGCCGGTTCGGTCAATGTAAACAAAATTGTCGACGAGCGCTCTTTTGAGCTTCTGAACAGGGTTGTACCGCTGATCTGTCGGCATGGAGTATTTATATCGCCCGTCATCTGTAGGCACTTTTATGAGCAGCAATTCTTTGATATCCCGTGATATCGTAGCCTGAGTAACCTGAAAGCCTTCCGCGCGCAATGCGTCCACAAGCTCATCCTGCGTTTCAATATCCTGGTGGGTAATGATATCCCTGATTTTAATATGGCGTTGTCCCTTCATAAAGAGCCTCCTGAGTATTAACTGTTGTATTCATCATGACCAATCCATTCTTCGTCCGTCCAATCCATGCTTAAACGGTTAATAGTCCCCTCATTCACGTCGATGTAGAGGAGGCCCGCACACTCGGGATACAGCAGCAAAAACGGCATCAACCGATCGCGAATGCCGGAGCCTGTCCAATCCACCGGCATTCGTTCCCGCGCCAGCTTCACCATGTACAGTTCGCCGCTGTCGTCGGATGCAACGTAATCTATAAACAACCGACTTAAGATGGGCTTATGTCCCGTTTCAAACGACAAGTTTATTTTTACTTTACCCCCAACCACATCATATCCTTCTTGTTCAAGCATCCCAATGACTGGGTGATCTGGAATGTGCTCATTGATCGGGATGCCCGGCAGCCGGTCCGGTGATGGTGACATCAGCCAACGATTCAGCCTATAGCCGATAAGCAAGGCAATGACGACACCAAGCAATATCATTAATAACCAATCATAACGCTCATTCATCCTCTCACCTCGAATTTTGTATTCGCGGATGAGAACATAAATTCCTCTTTTTCAGCAAAAGAAACCCATCATTTCGATGAGTTTCCTGTGAATGTATGAGCCGCTTGCGTGACGACGGTGTCAATCCATTGACTCAATGGGACAGAAGTTTGTCCATCTTCCTGAGTCGGTTCTTCCGAGCTTTCAGATGCCTCCGGCTCTAATCGCCAGTGGGCCAGGAATTCAATATTTCCTTCCCCTCCCGTTATCGGAGAGAACGTAAGGTTTTTCAGCTTGAATCCAAGGCCGTCCGCAAAAGTCAGCACCTGCGTTAAAACGTCCTTATGGACCTTCGGATCCCGAACCACCCCGGATTTACCGACCTTCTCCCGCCCCGCCTCAAATTGAGGTTTGATCAGGGCGGCTACATCTCCCGGTTTACCCAGCAGCAACTTGAGAGGCGGCAGTATAATGCGAAGCGATATAAACGAAACATCGATGCTCGCAAAATCAGGCAGAGGACCGTTCAGGTCATCCGGCGTCATATAGCGAAAATTCGTTCGCTCCATGACGCATACGCGTTCATCGTTACGCAGCGACCAATCCAGCTGGTTATAACCAACGTCGATCGCGTACACATAACTAGCCCCATGCTGAAGCGCGCAATCCGTAAAACCGCCTGTCGATGATCCGATATCCAGCATCGTGCGTCCCTTCATGTCGAGGCCGAACGTACGAATCGCTTTCTCCAGCTTTAGTCCACCTCGGCTGACATAAGGATGAATCGAGCCCTTGACCTTCAATTCGGACGTCCTCGGAATTTTCATGCCGGGTTTCTCGATCCGTTCGGTTCCGGCATAGACCAGACCCGCCATAATCGCGGCTTTTGCTTTTTCGCGACTCTCATAATAACCCTGCTCCACGAGCAGGACATCAATTCGTTCCTTCTGAGATGAATCCATATTATACTCCCGATCGTTACTAAGACATAAAACTTCTTTTGCCGAGTACGGCGGTCCGGGCATTCTTCAGGCTCCGGATTTCCTGGCAAACCCCTTCCAGCGTGAGACCTACTTCCTCCCGCTGCTGCGGAATGCTTCCATGCTCGATGAACCGGTCTTCGATCCCCATCAAGGATACGACCGCATCATGGATTCCCTGCTCTGCAAAATATTCCAGAACCGCGCTCCCCAAACTGCCTGCTTGCGAGGTTTCCTCCAGAACCAGCATCGACGTTCCCGTCTTCGCCAAATTCGCCAGCATATCTCCGTCAAGCGGTTTAAGGAAACGGGCATTCACGACTTCTACCGCAATGCCTTCCCGCTTGAGCTGCTCCGCTGCTTCTTCGGCCAGCTGAACCATCGGACCAGAAGCCAGGATGGCATACCCTTCGCCGGGACGGACGACTTCCCAGGTTCCGATTGGAATGGGCACCAGCTCAGTGTCCATCGGAACGCCGCGCACATTGTTCCGAGGGTAACGGTAAGCAATCGGTCCTTCATTATAATCAAGCGCCGTCTTCATCATGTGACGAAGCTCATTCTCGTCTTTTGGCATCATGATGACGATATTCGGGATATGACGCATGAAGGCCACATCGTATACCCCTTGATGCGTTTCGCCGTCTGCACCCACAAAGCCGGCACGGTCAATCGCAAACATCACGTTGGCGTTATGGCGGCAAATATCATGCACGATTTGGTCGTACGCACGCTGCATGAACGTGGAATAGACCGCGAACACGGGTTTCATGCCTTCCATGGCCAGAGCCGCGCACAGCGTTGCCGCGTGCTGCTCGGCAATCCCGACATCGATCATGCGGTCCGGAAATTTCTTGCTGAACGGGATCAGGCCCGAGCCGCCCGGCATCGCCGGCGTAACGGCGACGATGCGTTTATCCTGTTCCCCCAGCTCGACCAAAGTCTGTCCGAACACTTCCGTGTACATCGGATTGCCTACTGCCTTAAGCACTTGGCCGGATTCAATCTTATAAGGGGTGATTCCGTGCCATTTATGCGAATCCGATTCGGCTGGACGATATCCCTTGCCCTTGGTTGTTACGGCATGGATCAGCACGGGACCATCCACATTGTCCGCCTGCTTCAATGTATCGATCAGTTTGTTCAGATCATGTCCGTCCACAGGCCCGAGATACGTAAAACCAAGTTCCTCGAATAAAACACCCGGAACCATCATATATTTAAGGCTGTCCTTCATCTTCTCTGCCGTCTTCGCGAGTTTGCCGCCGATGGCAGGGATTTTCTTCAAGACCATCTCCACTTCGTCTTTGGCACGAAGATAAAAACGGTCCGAACGAATCTTGCTTAAGTAGTTATGCATAGCACCGACATTCGGTGCGATCGACATTTCATTGTCATTCAGGATGACCATGAGCTTCTTCTGCTCGTGGCCGATATGGTTTAGCGCTTCAAACGCCATGCCGCCTGTAAGGGCTCCGTCTCCGATCATGGCGATAACCCGATTGTCTTCGCCTTTCAGATCCCGGGCCATGGCCATGCCCATTGCGGCAGACAGCGAGGTGCTGCTGTGACCGGCTTCCCAGACATCATGCTCGCTCTCGGACCGCTTGACGAAGCCGCACAAGCCTTTGTATTTGCGGAGCGTATCGAATTTATCCATCCGTCCGGTCAAGATCTTGTGTACATAGGCTTGATGGCCCACATCGAAAATCATCTTGTCACGAGGGCTGTCAAAGCAATAGTGCAAGGCCAGCGTGAGTTCAACCACTCCCAGATTCGGTGCAAGATGGCCACCGGTAACGGACAGCTTTTCGATTAGAAAATGACGGATTTGTCCCGCTAAATCCTCGAGTTCGTCCACCGATAGATTTTTAAGTTGTTCTGGTTGTTTGATATTTGGAAGAAGCACGAAGAATCTCCCCGCTTTCCTTGATTAAGTTTACGTTACTAAGCCGATAGTAATTCAGCCATTAACAGACATTATATCACAAAAAAACCGTTTGCATGTAGCGCGCGCTCAGTGGTCCCGGGCCATCAAGAAATCCGCGATCTCCAGCAGCCTTGTAGGGTCGGCGAAGTTCCCTTCGGAAATGACCCGCTTGGCTTCTGCTGTCAGTCGCTCGACTTCATGCCTCGATGCGTCCAAACCGATGAAGTACGGATAAGTCACCTTTTCCTGCTTCACATCGCTTTGTACCGGCTTCCCGAGCTTGGACTCATCCCCGACGAGATCCAGGATATCATCTTGAATCTGAAAAGCAAGGCCGATATGATGCCCGAAGGTACGCAAGGATTCGATCTGGGAGTCGGAGCACCCGGCAACATGTCCGCCCGCCATCAGCGAGAACATGATTAGATCACTGGTCTTGTGCAGGTGAATATACTCAAGCTGCTCTAACGTCGTGATCCCTTGCTCCCCCTCCATGTCGGCAACCTGACCGCCTACCATCCCCCGCGGACCTGCATACTCCGCAAGATCCTCCACGATCGACAGCACGCGCTCTGCTGGAACCCCATGCTTTCTGGCAGCCTGGATGACGCTGTAAAAAGCATGCGTGAGCAAGGCATCCCCCGCCAAAATGGCGCTGGCCTCGCCAAACACCTTATGATTCGTCGGCTTGCCGCGGCGGTAATCATCATCGTCCATCGCCGGCAGATCATCGTGGATAAGGGAATATGTATGGACCATTTCCACCGCGCAGGCAACCGGAACGGCTGCTTCACGGCTGCCGCCGCCCGCCTCGCATGCCGCAATGACAAGCAGCGGACGCATTCGCTTGCCGCCTGCCATTAAAGAATACGACATGGACCGCGAAAGGGTTTCAGGAACTTTCCAGCCTGACGGAAAAAGATTCGTGAACTCGCTGTCCAGCCTGTCACAAATTTCATTCATATATTGATGGATCGTAAGTCTGTTATTCACCCAGTTCACCTGTCTCATCCAGCGTCCCGCCGAATGGCTTCCGCTTCAATTCTCCGCCTTCTTCCACGATCATTTCGATTTTCTGCTCGACCTGCTCCAGCTTTTTGCTGCACATCTGCGACAGTTTCATGCCTTGTTGAAATAAATCGATGGCTTTTTCAAGCGGCACATCTCCGTCTTCCAGCTGCTCAACGATCGTCTCCAGCTGAGCCATCGCTTCTTCGAAGCTGATCTCCAGTGTTTCATTCGCCAATCTCTTCATCCTCCTTCATTCCCCACACTTGACATTGCAGCTGTCCATCGTTGACCCTTACGTTCACCAAATCACCTAATTGCACGTCTTCTATCGATTTGACAAGCTTTTGCTCTTTCTCGTCATACACGAGACTGTATCCTCTCGACATGATCTTCAACGGGCTGAGCGCATCGAGATGTCGCATCTCGGTTTGCAGCTGCGACATCTTGGACTTCATGATCGACTGCATCGCATTCATTAACTGCCGGTTGGCCTGCTCTTTCCTTTTGGCGGCGAACTCCGCTTGAGTCCGCGGATTATATCGGATCAGGCCCTGGTGCAGCGATTTTTGATGCTGGCGGACCAGGGAAAGCCTGGATTTCAGGTGGCCCTGCAGCCGCTGGGACAGCATGTCCAGCCGTTCGGCATGCTGAAGCATATACCGACGGGGATGTACCAGGACCGGGGATCGCTGAAGCGATATCAAACGTTCCCGGCTCCGCTGAAGGCGCTGCTGTAGCCCCTGATTCAGCTGGCGCTGTCTTTGGTCAAGCTGCCCTCTCAGTTCTGCGCTGCTCGGAACCGCAAGTTCCGCTGCGGCCGTTGGCGTGGCGGCTCGAAGATCCGCGACAAAATCGGCGATCGTAAAATCCGTTTCATGCCCGACGGCTGAAACGATTGGAATATGGGATTGATAAATGGCCCTTGCAACGATCTCTTCATTAAACGCCCAGAGTTCTTCCAGTGATCCGCCTCCGCGCCCAACGATTAGCACATCAGCCTCTGCCATGTCGTTCATCGTCCGAATGGCCTTGACGATCGAAGGGGCAGCCCCTTTGCCTTGAACCAGCACCGGATACAAAATGGCATTCGCCTGAGGATAGCGCCTCCGGATCGTAATCATGATATCCCGCACGGCAGCCCCCGTTGGCGACGTGATCACGCCGATCGTCTTGGGATAGCGCGGCAGCGGCCGCTTGCGATCGGCAGCAAACAAGCCCTCTTCCTCCAGCTTCGACTTCAGCTGTTCATAAGCGAGGTACAAGCTGCCGATGCCGTCCGGCTGCATTTGGACGGCATAGAATTGGTACTGACCATCCCGTTCATAAACCGACACATTGCCCCGCGCTATGACTCGCGACCCTTCCTTGGGGATAAAAGGCAGCCTCTGGTTATGAGTCGCAAACATGATCGCACGGATCCGGCTGCCTTCATCCTTTAAGGTAAAATACATATGTCCGCTGGAATGATGGGTAAAATTCGATATCTCGCCACGGATCCATACGTCGGATAGCCTGGAGTCGCCTTCCATCTTCATGCGAATATATCGGTTTAAATCCTTAACGGATAATACTCGTCCTGGATCGACCGTCTTCATGTCAGGCCAGCCCATTCAGCCTTTTGGCGGCTATCAGTGTATTCTGCATGAGCATCGTGATGGTCATCGGTCCCACACCTCCGGGAACCGGAGTAATCGGGCCGGACACTGCCTTCACGCTCTCAAAGTCAACGTCCCCGGCAAGCTTTCCGTTCTCCAGGCGGTTCATGCCGACATCGATAACGACGGCACCGGGTTTCACGTAGCTGGCATCAATCATGTTCGCTCGGCCGATCGCCACGACCAGGATGTCCGCTTGACGCGCGATTTCCGCCATATTCCCCGTTTTGGAGTGGCACATCGTAACGGTCGCGTTCTCGCGCTGAAGAAGAAGAGATACCGGTTTTCCGACGATATTGGATCTCCCGATCACGACCGCATGTTTGCCTGCAATCTCAATGCCTGTCCGCTTGATCATTTCAATCACGCCGGCCGGCGTGCATGGCAGGAGACTGTCATCGCCTATTACGAGGTTACCCACATTAACCGGGTGGAAACCATCCACGTCCTTCTCCACCGCAATCGCATCGATGACGGCCTTTTCCTCGATGTGTTTAGGCAAAGGTAGCTGGACCAGGATCCCATGGATGGATTCCTGGGCATTGAGCTTGTCCACAAGCGCGAGCACTTCGTTCTGGCTGGAATCCGCGGGCAGACGATGCACCTCGGAATAAAAGCCCAGATCGTGGCACGCTTTCTCCTTGTTGCGAACGTAGACATGCGAAGCCGGATCATCTCCTACAAGTACAACAGCCAAACCAGGACGTACATTCTGCTTGGACAATTGTTCTACTTCTAACGCAATCCCCTTGCGAATTTCTTCCGAAATCTGTTTTCCGCTAATAATCGTTGCTTCTGTCATCCTGATCTCTCCTCCATTATGATTGAATCATTACGTTTCAAGCTGGGCATGAACATGCGTGCAGGTTTAGGACTGACGCAGCTTCACCTTGACTTGATCCAGCTCTTGAATCATCCGGCCCAGTACGCCGTTGACGAACTTGCCCGATTCCTCGGTTCCGAAATGCTTGGACAGTTCGATCGCTTCGTTAACCGCCACTTTCCCGGGCACGTCATCGCGATAAGTCAGCTCGTACACGGCCAGTCGCAGGATTTGACGATCCACGCGGGAAAGACGGCTTACCTGCCAGCCTTTCAAATAATGAGCGAGGAGTTCATCAATCGAATCCTTGGATTCCCATGTTCCGTTGACCAGCTGCAGCACATATTCCTTCATTTGAACCTCATCGCCAATGACCCGCTCGGTCTCATTCTCTTCGGCCGCTTCGGAGAGCAGCATCGACACGGCTTCCATGCTGTCGACTTCGTTCATCTCCATCTGGTAAAGGCTCTGAACGACAATCTCTCTAGCTACACGTCTTTTCATTATGTTCCTCCTGTGGACCCTGCCGAATCCATTTTTCTAATTAGTATGATCCATTTGCCGTCAAGACTTGACAACAATTAAACGCCAAAAAAAAAACCTGTGAATATCTCTCTCCGCAAAAAAGGCGCACTACACCTGTCCTCAGCATTTTTTCCGGAGAAAGCATATCACAGGGTTCATTTAAACGGCCGCCAGCGCTCGGAAAGCCAGCGTCCCCATTCCTGAAAGTGGAAGATGGAGCCCTGGTTCAGATCCTTGCGCTTGCCAAATATATAGCCGATAAATACCACTAATGCAAAGAACAGCATATCCCAAAAACCGGATAATAAATAAATCAGTCCGCACACAAGCCCGCCGGCCACCCCGGCAATTCTTCCTCTGTGACTCTCCCATATTTCTTTCCAAGGCATTTGGGAAGCTCACCTCTATTCCACGCGGCTCTTGAAGCTTGGTGCCTGAACCACGTTAGCAATATATACGGATACGGATGATACGGGTATTCCTGTTGTATCTTCAACAAAGTCGTGCACCTGCTTCTGCACTTCGGTAGTCAGCGTAGGAATGGATTCCTCGCCATCAACCACGGCGCGAATCGCAATATCAAGACCCGACTGGGATACCTTGATCCGCGATTTCAGATCCTTCACTCCGCGGACGCGCGAAGCCGCCTTCAAGCAGAGATTCTCGATCGTCTCCACGGAGATTTGGATATCGCCGAATTCCGTTCGCTGATCGATGGAGTTCAGGTTCGAGCGATCGCGCCTGACGGAGATGTAGAAAAAACGGATGCTCAGTAAAAACAAAACCGCAGCTACGATAATTCCAGCCCAGAAAAGGCGTTGTTCCTGAACATTCGTTAATTCGTAAGGAACAGCGCCACTCAACAGGAGGATGGCAACTACGGATATAACACCGATACTTAAGCTGTAGATAAACAGCAAAAGTCTGTCCATGATTTTGGCCACGATTCAGCACAGCCTCCTTAAATTAGATTAAACCCTCGACATCGCTGCCCAGGGCTAGCCTGAAACTATTCTATTTGACGCGTTGAGCCAAATCCAATTCTTCCGTCTTCTCCACGGATTTCATGAAATGGACGTCATGAATATGTACATTGACTTCAATCACCGTAAGCCCTGTCATATTCTCAATCGAACGTTTCACGTTGCGCTGGATTTCCCCGGCAACTTCCGGAAGTCGATGGCCATATTCCACGATGACGGATACGTCAACGGCAGCTTCCCGTTGTCCGACTTCAACTTTAACGCCCTTGGATAAATTCTTGCGTCCGAGCAGCTCCGCAATGCCGCCTGCAAAGCCTCCGCTCATCCCCGCAACACCGCGTACCTCGACCGTAGCGAGTCCGGCGATGACTTCAATTACTTCCGGTGCAATCTGAATCTCACCGATATCTGTACGTTCAAATTCTGTAGGCAAAGTTTCCGCCATTGTCTCAACACACCTTTCAGAATAAGTTAGCGGATGCACCCGAACTGCATAACGCATGCGCTCTTATTACTCATACTATACCATTTGGCCAAGTTTATGACAAACTTGGCCAAAGGTTTTAAATCTCATTTTCTTCCAAAAACTTAATATCGAAGTCGCCCTTCAAGAAGGTAGGATGCTTCAGCAGTTTCTGATGGAACGGGATGGTCGAATAGATCCCTTCAATCTCGAATTCAGCCAAAGCGCGTTTCATCTTCGCGATCGCTTCATCGCGGGTCGGCGCCCATACAATGAGCTTGGCAATCATCGAATCGTAATAAGGCGAAATCGTGTACCCGGGATATGCCGCGCTGTCCACCCGCACGCCAGGACCGCCCGGAGGCAAATAGAATTGAATGGTTCCCGGTGCAGGCATGAAGCCCTTGTCCGGATTCTCGGCATTGATCCGGCACTCGATAGACCATCCGTTAATGACGACATCCTCTTGACTGAAGGAAAGCGTGTTGCCTTCAGCTACGGAGATCATTTCCTGAATCAGGTCCACGCCGGTTACCATCTCCGTTACCGGATGCTCCACCTGAATCCGCGTGTTCATCTCCATGAAGTAGAACTGTCCGTCCTGGCCCAGCAAAAATTCAAGCGTGCCGGCACCGGAGTAGTTTACCGCTTTTGCCGCGCGAACGGCGGCTTCACCCATTCGGCTGCGTACCTCTTCACTTAGCACCGGACAAGGAGCTTCTTCAACCAGCTTCTGTCTCCGGCGCTGCACGGAACAGTCACGCTCCCCGAGATGCACGGCGTTGCCGTGTTTATCGGCGATAATCTGAATCTCCACGTGCTTCATGCCGGTGAGATATTTTTCAAGATACACGCCAGCATTGCCGAAAGCCTTCTGGGCTTCCTGCTGCGCGTTTGTAATCTGTTTGATCAGCGATTCCTCATCCTCGGCGATTCGAATCCCCTTACCTCCGCCGCCTGCGGTCGCTTTGATAATGACCGGATAACCGATGTCGCGTGCGAGCATGACGGCCTCGTCCAGATCCTCGACCAATCCGTCGGACCCGGGAATAACCGGAACCCCCGCATCCTTCATCGTTTGCTTCGCCACCGCCTTGTCGCCCATGCGGTTGATCGCGTCGGCGGAAGGGCCGATAAAGGTAATGTTGCAGGATTCACAGATCTCCGCGAAATCCGCGTTCTCGGCCAAAAAGCCGTAACCGGGGTGAATCGCGTCACACTCGGTCAGCGTTGCCACGCTCATGATATTCGTGAAATTCAAATAGCTGTCTTTCGATAATGTAGGGCCGATGCAATAGGCCTCGTCCGCCAAGCGAACATGCAGAGATTCCCGGTCCGGCTCCGAGTATACGGCAACGGTTGCGATGCCAAGCTCCCGGCAAGCCCGGATGATACGGACGGCTATCTCTCCGCGGTTCGCGATAAGCACTTTTTGAAATGTCATGCAGTAACCTCCTTCGGACTCATACGACTCTCGTTCTTGGCGAGTCCCTCCATATTACTCCGGCTTCACCAGGAACAGAGGCTGCCCGAATTCTACAAGCTGACCGTTCTGCGCGAGAACCTCAACGATTTCGCCCTTGATCTCTGCTTCCAGTTCATTCATCAGCTTCATGGCCTCGATGATGCAGACCGTCGATTTCTCCGTCACCTTGTCCCCCGGGCTTACAAACGGCCCAGCCTCAGGCGATGGGGAACGGTAGAAGGTTCCTACCATCGGTGATACGATTTTATGTAATGAGCTGTTGCTATCCTCCGCTGAATCCTGCTGAGGTGCCGCTGCAGGTGCTTGATTCCCCGTATTCGGCTGTACGATCTGCGGTGCCATCACTTGCTGAGCCGGTATGTACGCTTGCGGCGCGGCCTGATAGTTGTTAACGACCTCGGCTGCATTGGGTTTCTTAATGGATAAGCGTGTACCTTCGCTCTCAATCTCCAGTTCATGCACGGAAGTTTGATCCACCAGCTTAATAAGTTCCTTAATTTCGTTTAATTTAAACATGATCGACGTTCACTCCTTCACTTTCTTGGAAGCCCTTGCTTAGGACAGTCAGTCAATAGCTTAGAGTATTATATCACAATCGAGCGAAATAGAAAGAGCCCAAGGCAATCCTTAGACTCTTTCGGGTTTATCGTATATCCGTGGTTTATGTTGAAATCTGCTGACAAGCTTATGGCGCAACATATTGGACGGTTACTTTATCCGGCGAAACCTTCAATTCCTTCATCACAAGACTGACGATGTCCGCCGCGCCTTTGGCATCGAGTTTCTCGCTCAGAACGACCACATTATATTTCTCGCTCTCTTCCTTTACTACGGCGTTGCCGAATTGCTGCTGCAGGGTTTCCTCGATGCTGAGAATGACTTCCTCTTTCGCTTCCGCCGCTTTCAGCTGCTGGGTAGCTTGTGCTGTTTCCTCCGGTTTATTTTCATGGTTGTCGATTTTTGTCATTAATTCATCGTATAATTTATTATTTTTTTGTGCGCGGTCCAGTTTATAGGAATCCAGCTGTGCGATTGCAGACGTTGCGTTGGCTGCCACTTCCTCCAGCACTTCTTTATCCGATTTTTCGCCGCTCGTGCTGCTGGTGTCCTTGGAAGTCTCTGCTTCGTCCTTGCCGGTGCTGCTGGCGTCTTTGGATTTATCGGCTCCATCCGTGGATTCCTTCACTTCCGGTTCTTGCGGCTTATCCGCTTCTCCGGCCGCTTTCCCTTGGTCATCCTGCTCACCTTGCGTTGCCTCTGCAGGATCCTCCGTGCCGGTTACGCCCGTATCCGTCGTTCCAGTCCCTTGCTCGTTGGCTCCGGAATCTCCGTCCGTGCCTTCTTCGAGAACTTCGTTCACAACCAGCTCGTCGCCTGCGGTTCCATTGGCTTCCTGTCCTGCGCCGGGCTTCTGACCGTCTACCTGCGTGCTCTCGGCAACCGGCGGCGCTTTCGTTCCCGAATCGTCCGTGAACAAGTAGTAAGCGGACAGGATGACCATTAAACTAAGCATGGATACTAACCATATGGTTTGTCTTTTGTTATTCATTTGAACTTTTCCTCCTTTAATTGAAAACCTGTGGCACGAATGATCGGATCATCCGCAGGACTTCGTTTATTCCTGTTTGCGAGGGACAACGGATATACGATAAGATGGAACGTTCAGACCCCGCTGGATCGCATCCACGATCAAGCTCTTTACGACTTCATTCTCGGCCCCCTTGGCTACGACGAGCACGCCGCGGACCTGAGGTTTGATCTTCTTGGTGACGATCGGCGTCTCTTCGCCCGAAGAGTCATAGGTGACGATCTGGCCGTCGCGCTGGTAACTCGTGACATGGCGTTTCCCTCCGCTGGCATCGGTTTCTTCCGTGAGTTCCTGCGTATCCTTCATATTTCGCTGCACCACCAGTTCTTCCGTAGACTCCACGGTCACCATGACATCCACGGACCCGACGCCAACGATCTGTTCCAGCATGGTCTTGGTGCGCATTTCGAAATCCTGCTCGATGCTTTCGAATTCACCGCCGCTGCTGCTGCTCGCAGCCCCCTGGGTTGTTGAGACCGCGGCGGTGTCCGGCGGCGGTTCGCGGCCGATATTCTCATGATCCAGCTTCTTGACATTGACGAAGGAGTTGAACAGCATGATCGCGACGCCGATCAGGCCAAGAATGATCAGCCACCTGAAGGTCTGCATCTTCCTAGCACCGCCGGCTCCTCCGCCAAGCCACTGCTCCAACCGCTTCAACCAATTTCCCATCATCCTCACCTCCGCTACAGCTTGTTATCCTGATCCTGCCCCGGTGCATAGATCGTGATCAGTTCCGGCTCCAAATCCCACCGGCGGCTAATGTAGTTCCGAACCGGTTCTGCTCTGGCTTCCTCGGCTTTGCTGACAGCCTCTGCGTTTTCTTTTACTGCCGCCTTCCCATCCTTCTCCTCTGCCATGGAATCCACGTTCACCTGAACGGGATCCACTGGCGTTACGCCGATGGGACGTCTATCGTCTTCCCCTACTTCTGCATCCGCCGGCTCATCCCCAGCCAGCCTTACGTCAACGGAGCGTATCGCAGCGCCGGCATATTCCTTGCCCTGCCCGGCAACCGCGGCCAGCACCACCTTGACCTCTTGAACGGCTTCCCCCGTTTCAGCCGCGATCTCTTCTTTCATCACCTTGGCTAATTCGTTGCCAGCCCATTGCAGGCTTTGACTCTGCTGCGTATCCTTGAGCTTTTCGGCCTGGGCCATGATATGCTCCAGCTGAATTTCCTCCGGCAGCCCCTTCTCCTGCCGCTCCAGTTCCATCGCCAGCTGGTTCTCCGGGGGATCCGCAATTAATGTAATGATGGGACTGAGCAGCGTGAGCAGTATCAACAAGCTCAGGACTAGCCTGGCGTAGCGTTCAAGCGCCTTCCCGGGCAGGATCAAATCAACGAAGGCCGCAAAGAGAACCACCATGATAACGCTTTTCAGCCAATCTCCAAGCCAGTCCATTCGTCATACCTCCTAAGCTTTGGCGCCGCGTATCATCTGCCTCACCTCATCATGACGGTGATGTTGGCAGCCGTGAGCAGTATCGTTATGGCGAGAAAGAACATCAAGCTCACCGCGGCCAAGGCCGCGAAAACGTACAGCATCGTCTTACCGATCGTTTGGAGGCAGGTGCCGATCGGGGTATCGCCGAGCGGCTGCATGACGGCCGCCGCGACGTTATATATCAAGGCAAGCGTCAAGATCTTGATCGCAGGAAATGCGCAAAGGAACAAAATAATGATGACTCCCGCCAGCCCGATGGAGTTCTTAACTAGCAGCGAAGCCGAGATTACGGTATCCGTCGCATCTGCGAACATCTTGCCGACTACCGGAACGAAATTGCCGGTTACGTATTTGGCTGCCCGGATGGTTACGCCGTCCGTAACCGAGCTGGTCAGCCCTTGAACGGAGATAACTCCCAGGAACACGGTAAGCAGCACACCCAGGACGCCCATCGAGATCCCTCGCAGCAGATTCCCAAGCTGGGTCAGCTTGTACTTTTCGGATAAGGAACTAACCAGATGCAGCAGTGCCGAGAAGAACAGAAGCGGAAACACAATCGTGCTGATCAGCGTGCCTACCGTATGTACCATGAATATGACCAGCGGATGGGCTACCGAGACGGTGACGACATTGCCCATCGAGGCCATCAGCGCAAAGAGCAAAGGAAGCATGGCCATCATGAAATCGATCATTTGGGTGATGGCGTCCCGCGCATATCCGATCGCGATGCTGAAGCTGTTGACCGCGATGACCAGGACAACCATGTAACAGATCGTATAGGCTACCCGGCTCACGGTGCTTTTTTCGAAGGCCGTCTGCAGGTTCTCTAGAATCAAGCTCATAATGCTCAGCATGACGATGGTCGCCAGCAGCTTGCCGTTATAGAGCACCTCGTGCCACAGATATTTTCCGATACCGGACATAACCCCTTTGAAGCTCAGCCCGTCGCCGCCCGGCAGCAGCATATCCATCAGGGAGGGCGTCTTGCCATCCGGGAAAAACCCGCCGTAATCCTTCATGAGCCGATCCCAGTATTTCTCGACCTGATCCGTTGGCAGCTGCTGCGTCTGCTGCTCGACCCACTCATCGGCCGGATTGGCGGCTGCAGTCGCATCGATCGTCCCGCAGAACCATCCGGACAGCAACAGCATCGGGATCAGTAGGCAAAACACGGCCAAGCCTCTTCGAAGTGTTGCTCCTGTCACCATGTCCCCCCACCTTTTTTCAAGCCGGGAGGAGCTTCAGGACCGTCTCGATAATGATCCCGATAATCGGTACAGCGAGCACCAATATGAGCACTTTTCCCGCCAGTTCTATTTTGGATGCGATCGATTCCTGTCCGGCATCTCGAACGATCTGTGCCCCCATCTCCGCGATATAGGCGATTCCGATGATTTTCAGAACCGTCTTCAGATAGATGATCTGAACGCCGGAATTCTCGGCCAGATCTTCCAGCATGGATATGACATTACCGATCTTTCCGATCAGGAACAGGAAGATGAGGAGCGATGTCGCCACGGCGAGAAGAAAGGCAAAGAGCGGTTTCTGTTCCTTGACAATCAAGATCAGCACGGTAGCGATGATGCCGAGTCCTACCACCTGGATAATTTCCATAAATGTCCACCTACTGGAATAGAAAAATACTTTTGATTTCCTTCAGCAAATCGTCTAGCAGCCTTACGACCATAAACAATACAACCACGAACCCGATGAGGGTCACCCAATGCGCCATATCCTCTTTCCCCATCTGTTTCAGGACGGTATGAATCATGGCAATGATGATGCCAATACCGGCAATCTGGAAGATCGCGTTCACTTCAATGTTCATTTCCCTTGGCACCTCGCTAAAAGATCAATATGACGATCAATGCTCCAATGAGCAGTCCCAGACTTTTGCTCATTTTTTCATATTTGACCTGGTCATCCCTTGCCGCTGCTTCTTCATGCTTGAGCTGTCCCACGGCCAGAGCGATATGTTTGATCTGGTCCTGTCTGTCACTGGTGCCAAGTACGCCGCTTAGCTGTTCCAACACCTCACGCTCGGCACTTTTCATCGATGTTCGTCTCCAATATTCGCCAAGCGCCTTGCGGATGCTGTCTTGTGCGGATAACCCGTAATCGGGTCTCATGTAAAGCGCTGCGGAGGCCAACAAAGATTTGAGCGGTTCACGAAGGGAAACGCCGATTCGCTCCAGCGCGTCGGGCAGCGGCGTAAAGCCGTAGCTGATTTCCGTCTCCAGCCTTTGAAGCGCGAGAATAAGTTCTCGCAGCTGTCTGGGTCTTGCTGCGAATTGCTGGGCTTGGTAGAATCCGGCTAAGGTTCCTGCACCCAGCACGAGCACGGCCCCGACCAGTTTAAGCATAGGCATCACCTCCCGGCTGGCCGCTGATAGCCGTCTGAAGCGTTCGCTGGCCTCCGTCATACAGCTTGTATGATCGGTGGTCGCCCGCTCGGCTAAGAACCGCATACATTTCAAACATCCGGTTCTCCAGAAGTCCCGAGAGGGCGGGCCGGCCCCGCATGTCCTGAACGGATGAGCCATGCGCCGTTGCAATCACGCTGATGCCGGCATGCAAAGCCTCAATCACCGCTTCCGCATCCTCCGGCCGGCCGATCTCGTCCACAATGAGTACGTCCGGAGACATCGAACGGATCATCATCATCATCCCTTCGGCTTTCGGACAGCCATCCATTACGTCCGTGCGAGGGCCGACATCGAATCCGGGTACGCCGCGCAAACAACCAGCGATCTCGGAACGCTCGTCGATGATGCCCACCTTCATTCCCGGCCAATGCACGGATGAGTTTCCCCACTTGCCGTAGCTGATCTGTCTAGCGAGGTCTCTGAGCAGCGTCGTTTTGCCTTGCTGGGGCGGAGATAAGATCAGCGAGTGCATCACCCTTTTCCGTTTCCGGTCAAGCAGATGAGGAAGGATGTCGTCCGCCGCTCCCTGTATTTCCTTGGCAATCCGGACATTAAATCCGCTGATATCCCGAATGTGCTCCACCCTGCCGCCGCTCAGCACCGTCCGGCCCGTAAGCCCGACCCGATGGCCCCCTGGTATGGTGATAAACCCCTTTCGCAGCTCTTCTTCCATGGTGTAGAGGGAATGATTGCTGATAAGGTCCAGCAGCCTATGGGTATCCTCACGCGTCGGCTTATATGCTTCTTCAGGCCGCAAGGTGAGTCCGCCTCGCCTGTCCAGGAAATGATGCTTGCCCGCCGAATTGATCTCCAGCGGACGCTCTTCCCGGATCCGTACCTCCTCCACATGTTCGAGAAGCTCTTTCGATAGGTTCAGCAGCATGCGTTTTACGGTTTCGGGAAACAGGTCTAACCAATTCAATGTCATATCAATTTCCCCCAGGTTGTCCTTTGTGATCATCTTCTAATAAGAGAACTTCATATCCCATGTGTATGCTTGTACCTGAAAAATATGCAGCGAATCTATCATTTTTTTAAAACCCCGTATAAGAGACAGGAGACGCCGCACAATATCCAGCCGATCTTCCCCCATGACAATTTATCTGCCATTCCCACCAGACCGATGGTTGTGGTCAAAATCAAAATGAGCGGACCCGTAAACGCCAATGCCGAATTCACGGCAAGCGCTTTATCGACTTGGTTCAGGCGCAGCATGATGATGGCCGCGACGATCTCAAGGCTGCCCGAGAAAATCCGAAGCGTTGCCATACTTGCGACAAACTTGTCCAGCATGCGATATATCCTCCCTCTTCCTTCTACCTTCTTCACATGTGTGATGATTAAAAATATGCGGGGCCCTCTCGTTTTATCTCTATTTTTTCAATTTCATAGAAAGGAACTTCGAATCTTTCGGACAGCACAAAAAATCCCGGTCATAAATGACCGGGATTAACTCTATTAATATCGATGATGACGGTTGAATCCTGTTATCGGCGAACCTGCGGTCCGCCTACGGAAGCCTGCTGATCCGTATCCAGTCCGTACGCGGTATGAAGCGCCTGCACGACCCCTTCGAGATTGCTTCCCTCGATGACGCAGGATACTTTGATCTCGGACGTGCTGACCATTTTAATGCTGACCCCCTGCCGGGAGATCACGTCAAACATTTGTGCCGCCACGCCGGGATGGCTGACCATGCCCGCGCCGACAATCGATACTTTCACAAGATGGTCTTCCGAGGTAACGTCGCGATACGGCAGCTTGCCGCGAATGTGTTCGATCACGGACAACGCACGCTCCCGATCCGCCAGGGACACCGTAAAGGAAAAGTCCGCTTCGCCGTTCTGAACGCCGCTCTGCACGATGATATCAACGTCAATCGATTCTTTTGCAAGCTCTCCGAACACTTGGGCCAGAACGCCCGGCGTATCGGCTACGCCCAGAATACTGATTCTCGCTACATTCTTGTCGAATGCAATTCCGCTGACAACCACACCTTGTTCCATGCTTGTTTCCTCCTTAACAACCGTACCCTCGTTATGATTAAAGCTGGATCTGACGACAAGCTTGACTTGATTATGCTTCGCATACTCGACCGCACGCGGGTGAAGAACAGCCGCGCCAAGATTGGCAAGCTCGAGCATCTCGTCATAGGAAATCTCCTTCAGTTTCCGCGCGCATTTGACTACCCGCGGATCCGTGGAGTATATCCCGTCCACATCCGTATATATTTCGCATACATCCGCTTGAATGGCAGCCGCAAGAGCTACCGCGGTGGTATCTGAGCCCCCGCGTCCAAGCGTTGTAATCTCTCCGTCTTCGGACATGCCCTGGAATCCCGCGACAATGACGACATTTCCTTCGCCAAGCGCTTTGTGCACGCGCTCAGGCTTTATATCTGTAATGCGGGCTTTACCATGGACGGCTTCCGTGCGGAATCCCGCCTGCCAGCCGGTCAAGGACACTGCCTTGCGTCCAAGACCGTGAATCGCCATGGATAGCAGCGAGATGGATATCTGCTCCCCCGTGGTCATCAGCATATCCATTTCCCGTGCCGGTGGATTCTCGTTTAACAGCTTTGCCTGGTCAATCAAATCGTCCGTCGTATCCCCCATGGCAGACACCACGACCACACATTGATGACCTTCATCTTGTTTCTCTACAATTCTTCTGGCAACGCGCTTCATGCGTTCTGTATCCCCTACAGAGCTGCCTCCGAATTTCATGACGTACAGTGACAATGCTTCTTTCACTCCCCACTAATATCGGTATGTAACAGTGCTCAGGTGGTTTCTCACTTTAAAACAGTATAATACGAAAGTGAGTCACCCCGTCAAGGCTTTTCAAGGCAAAAAGAAAACAGACTTAGGACGCCGAGCCCGCTTATCGCAAAAAACTCCCGTACATTCGTACAGGAGTCGCGTTGGTTTAGAAGATATTGGCACCCCGTCCATCGTTGAAGGGTCCCGCTTAATGCATGTTATGCACGGGAAATGTATTTACCTTCGCGTGTATCGATCAGAAGCACATCGTCTTCGTTAATGAACAGCGGTACTTGTACATTCAGGCCGGTTTCCACTTTGGCGTTCTTCGTAGCGCCGGTAGCCGTGTTGCCTTTGATGCCAGGCTCGGTTTCAACAACCTTCAGCTCGACGCTGTTAGGCAGGTTGATCCCGAGGATTTCGCCTTGGTAGCTGATAATGTTAACGTTCATGTTCTCTTTCAGGAAGTTAAGTTCCCACTCCAGCTGCTCGCTGGTCAAGCTGAACTGGTCGTAAGTTTCGTTGTCCATGAAAACATGCTCTTGACCGCTGGCATAGAGATACTGAACGCCACGGTTGTCGATAATGGCACGGCCGATCGTTTCGCCTGCACGGAACGTCTTCTCAACGGTGTTGCCGTTGCGAAGGTTTTTCAATTTGGAACGTACGAAAGCTGCGCCTTTACCCGGCTTAACATGCTGAAAATCCAATACGGTGAAAATATCGCCATCAACTTCTACGGTCAAACCTGTTTTAAAATCGTTAACTGAAATCACTAAGATTCCCTCCTAAGGATGCGGTCTATTTAATATAGTACACATTTTTCTTAAAGCACAAGCTCAAAAAGACGATTTTTGAACCATTATTACAGTATGGTGTAATCTTTGGACGAGCTTGTCAGTATGCGAATGCCCGTTTCCGTGATGACGATATCATCTTCGATGCGGACACCGCCAAGTCCTGGCAGGTAAATGCCCGGCTCCACCGTTACGACCATGCCGGGCTGCAGCACGTCATTGCTCAGCTTGGACAGTCGCGGCGATTCATGAACTTCCATGCCCAAACCATGACCCGTGCTGTGGCCGAAATATTCCCCGTATCCGTAACGCGAAATAATATCCCGAGCCAAAGCGTCTGCTTCGCGTCCCGTCATGCCTGGTTTAATATGATCCAGTGCGTGAAGCTGCGCTTCGAGCACGATATCATAGATCTCCTTCAGCTTCGGATCAGGACTGCCGAGCGCCACGGTTCTCGTGAGATCGGAGCAGTACCCGTCCAGCAGCGCGCCGAAATCAAACGTAACGAATTCGTTCCCTTGAATGACCCGCTCGCTGGCTACGCCGTGAGGAAGCGCCGAACGCTCGCCGGAAGCAACGATCGTGTCGAAGGAAGACGCGGTTGCGCCATGCTTGCGCATGAACATTTCCATCTCGAGATCGATTTCCCGTTCCGTTTTGCCGGCAGCCAGAATCGTCAGGACATGGCTGAACGTCTGATCCGCCAAATCCGCTGCCCGCTGCATAATGCTCAACTCTTCGGCATCCTTGAATATACGCAAATCTTCTACAAGGCCCGAAACCGGCACCAGGCTGATGGGCGCGAGCTGTTCCGAATATGCGGAAAACACGCCGTATGTAACATGGTCCTGTTCGAATCCGAGCGATGTGATGCTTTCGGAAGACAACAGATCCTTGACCGTCTCCAGCACCTTCGGCCCGTGCTCGACCACTTTAAAACCGACGGCTTGCTGCGGTGCTTGCGTCATATAGCGGAAATCCGTCAAGAGATAGGCCTCATCGCGTGTGATCAGCACATATCCGGCAGAACCGGTAAAGCCCGTTAAATATCTGCGGTTGATCGGGCTTGCAACCAGCATAGCCGTCAAACCTTTGGCTTGAAGCTGTTCGCGCAATTTAACCACTCGTTTGTTACTCATTCTAACCACTCTCCTCTCACCCTTATCCCGAAATAGGAGCTACCCTTCTTGCTTGACCAGGACTTGCAGTAGAGCCGACAAGCCCAATGTGTAACTCGCCGCGCCAAAACCCGCGATTTGTCCGACAGCCACAGGCGCTATGACGGAGGTATGACGAAATTCCTCTCTGGCGTGAATGTTCGAGAGATGAACCTCCACTGTCGGAATGCGCGCAGAACTGATGGCATCACGCACAGCGTAGCTGTAGTGAGTCAGTGCTCCCGGATTAAGGAGTATGCCGTCAGCCTGTCCGATCGCTTCATGAATACGGTCAATGATAGCACCCTCATGATTAGACTGAAAGAAGGTAATACCGATACCGGCGAGATCCGCCTGTTTACGCAAATTATCTTCGATCGCCTGCAGGCTGAGCGAACCATAAATGCCCGGTTCCCGGAAGCCGAGCAGGTTTAAGTTCGGTCCGTTTATCACCCATATGGATTTCATAGGGCTTCCCACCTTTTCGTCAAATAACCAAAAGCTATTTTACCATAGGCGGCATCGGGTTGAGAAGTTTTTCTTGGCTAACCCGTCAGCTTCTTCGGTTCACGTAGTTTCTCGTCGGTGAATTCCTGCGCAATCGTATAACCGATAAAGAGGCCCCATAATATAAAAATACAAACCTCCGAAATGTTTGTATCCCAGGACAGCTTCTTCACTGGGTCCGTCAGCCGAAGCCAGGGATTGAGCGCAACAAACAGCACCGCCCACCACACGATTCCGTAAGCAATCCCGGGCCATGGGCCCTTCAGCTTCCTGAACAGGGCAACATAAATGAGGGAGGCGATGACGGAAAAGGCAATGAAGGACAGCCACCCGGCGATTTGCCCGGCTGTGGTCTTGAGGAATTCATGTTTGAAGAATGGCTCCAGCAAAAAACCGGGCACGACCTTCGTGAATCTCAACCAGTAAAAGATCCAAAGCACGCCTCCCCAGATCAGGCCGGCATAATAGCCTAGCTCCAGGGCAAACGTAAACGGATTGGTTATCTGGTTCTGCTTACGAAATTGATGTTCATGCATGGATTGATTCTCCTCTTCTTCGGTTATCGAAAAGCCCCGCTGTTTCTCCATTTCATCTCTGAAAGTAGTATGCACCGCTTCCCCTGCCCTAATCCAACTAGAAATTACTTTCAAAATTCGATACAATAGTTCATAGAACGAATAACATGTCAGGGAGGGTGAACTGGTTGTCCGATAAGTCAACCCCGATCAGCTATGGAGGCCAAGCTGTAATCGAAGGCGTTATGTTCGGCGGCAAGCATGTGAATGTGACGGCCGTGCGGCGTAAAAATAATGAAATCAAGTTTCTCGAGGTGCCTCGCGAAGACAAGGCATGGGTTCGGAAGCTGCGGAAGATCCCGCTTCTTCGCGGCATCGTCAGTCTCATAGATTCTACTATCAAAGGCTCCAAACATTTGAATTACTCTGCCGATGCTTATGCTGACGATACGCTGGAGCCCGAAGAACGCGAGAAGCAGAAAGAGAAAGAAGACTCCGGCTGGAGTTTAAGCATGATTATCGGTGTGGCCGCCGTCAGCGTGCTTTCCTTTGTTTTCGGCAAGCTGCTGTTTACACTCGTTCCTGTTTTTGTAGAGGATTTCTTTTTTGGCGATACATTTGATCACTATATCGTGCATAACCTGATTGAAGGCGTTATTAAATTAATACTGCTTCTCGTGTATTTATGGGCAATCTCCCAAACACCGGTCATAAAAAGGCTCTTTCAGTACCACGGCGCCGAACACAAAGTCATCAGCGCATTCGAAGCCGGCGAAGAGTTGACGGTGAAGAACGTTCAGAAATATACGCGGCTGCATTATCGCTGCGGCAGCAGCTTTATGATGCTGACCATTGTGCTCGGCGTTGTTGTCTACTCGGTGGTGCCATGGGATACCATGACGCAGCGGGTCATTCAAAGAATTGCGCTTCTTCCGGTCGTGCTTGGCGTTTCCTTTGAATTCCTGAAATTGACCAATGCCATGCGGGACCTGCCGGTACTCCGTTTCCTCGGATATCCCGGTCTGTGGCTGCAGCTTCTGACGACGAAGGAACCTACTGATGATCAAGTTGAAGTATCCATCGCATCCTTTAACAGAATGCGTGAGTTAGATGCTCAATACGAGAATGTTACAGTTCACCAATCTGTGACAGGAAGTGTGCTGGATCCCGCGAAAGGGTGATAATCCATGAGAAGGCATGCGATCATTTTTTGGACGGCGATTACGTTGGCCGCCATAGGGCTACTGGTATTCCTGTTAGACCCTGGATCAAGAATGAGAATATTGATTCCTCTAATTATTGTTGCTGTCGTGTATGTGCTTTACAAGTTCCCGCCACGCCGTTTTAACAAACGTCCCAAGGTGAAGCCTTCCAAGCGGACGGCCGCGAAACTGGCGGCGGCTAAGAACAGCACCGTACGCAAAAGCAACCCAACGGCTAAACGTAAACAGTATCCGTTTCAAGTGATCGATGGGCACAAAGGAAAATCCGACCCATCCGATGATGTTCCTAAATACCATTAACCGGAAAAACCGCCCGCCCGCGCATGCATATGCCGGGTGGACGGTTTTTTTAATGTTCGGCATTCCAGCGGGTGAAAAACATCGTGCCGGCCGTCAGACCGGAATTGTATAAATTCTCGCTTTCCTCTTTGGTCAGATTAAAATGGGTGGTGCCGATGCCGAGCGTCGGAATTTTGATCGTGCGATTTCGGTTTTGCTGCTCGATATAACGTTCATCGTGTGCAGAGAGCATCGTCTCGAACATGGCGGTTAACATGCCGATCGGGCCTTCGATCAGATGAGGCAGGTTGCTGTTCTTCCCGACCATCTGAAAGCCCAGAACCGGCAGGGGCTTAGGCCCACCCTTCGATTCGCGATCAAAGAGCCATAAGGGGAAGTTGCTGAGCAGTCCCCCATCCACAATATAAACAAATTGTTCCCCGAACGATTTGCCTTTTGCGGCCCTGCCCAACAAACGCAGGATGACGGGATCAAAAAAATAGGGGATGCTGCAGCTCATGCGCACAGCCTTGGCTACCGGAAAGGTGGCAGGATTGATCCCGTATTGGCGGAGATCATCCGGAAGCACCAGCAGCCTGCCATTGGTGATGTCCGATGCCACGATGTAAAGCTTGCCTGCCGGGATGTCCGAGAAGGTAAATATCCCTTTGGCCAGCAGGATTTCCCTTATCCAATTCTCCAGGGCTTCTCCGGAATAGAGCCCTTTCTTAATCAAGACCCGCAAGGCAGGACCGATGAACTTTGTATTAAAAATGGGTGCCCGCTGGAGAAACGAATGAAAGGGCGTTTCCTCGATAATGCGCTTGATTTCGTCGGCACGGTAACCTGCTGCCAGCACGGATGCCACGATGGAGCCCGAGGACGTTCCGGCAACGCGGCTGAATACCATGCCGGCATTCTCCGCCGCCTTGACAGCCCCGGCAAGCGAGATGCCCTTGACCCCCCCGCCTTCAAAAACCGCATTGATCTGCATATAAAAATCCCCCGCCTCACATGGTCTAATGACTATGTATGAGCGCGGGGGATGTTTCATACCTATAGGACGTGCAGATTATCTATAATATGATTGCAATTGATCTTTAATGCCTAACGGATTGCTTAAAATATTCTCTGCTCTAAAGAAAATGCTGCCTTTCACTTCGGCATGGTTCTGATTGTACTTCAATTGATTGATGATTTCCGATGCGCTCTGCCAGCCGATTTCGCTGGTTCCCAGCTTGTAGGGGGCATGACCGATCAGAAGATCTACGCCGGTTCCTTGTACTTCGCTTGCCCACCAGTCCACCAGCTTATCATAGTCGGCTGCCGGATTACTCATGCTCCAGTAGATCTGCGGTGCAACGTAATCGATCCAGCCGTTCTGGATCCAGGTCCGCACATCGGCATACATGCTGTCATACGCCGTTACACCGGCCTTCGTATCCGATCCCGTCTTATCCACGGACTGGTTACGCCATACGCCGAAAGGGCTGATTCCGTATTCGACGTCCGGTTTCACGCGATGAATGCTCTCTCCGAGCGATTGGACAAAGGCATTGATATTTCCGCGGCGCCAATCCGCCAGATTGGCGTAGGCCCCATTATTGAACTCGCGGTATGCCGCGTCATCGTTAAAGACCGTATTGGACGGATAGAAGTAGTCGTCCAGATGGATGCCGTCAATATCGTATCCGTTAACGACCTCCATGATCGTATCGATGATATGCTGCCTGGCTTCTGGAATCCCAGGGTTGATGTACAGCTGCTTGCCCGTATTCACGATCCAATCCGGATGGCTTAGCGCAACATGGGACGGATGGAGCGATGCCGTCAAAATATCGGTGTTCGCCCGGAATGGATTAAACCAAGCGTGAAATTCCATATTCCGTTTGTGCGTTTCCTCTACCATGAAAGCAACCGGGTCGTAACCCGGATCGGCACCTTGAATGCCCGTCAACACTTTCGACCACGGTACCATGGTGGAAGGATACAATGCATCACCGGCCGGACGTACCTGCACGTACACGGTATTGATGCCGACATCCTGGAGCGAATCCAGCAAGGCGATGTAAGAGGCTTGCTGCTGTTCCGCGCTGGTCTTCGTTTTCGGCCAGTCCAGATTGAACACGGTGGATATCCAGGCCCCTCTGACTTCATCCCCGGTTGATACCGGCGGAGGAACGACGACCGAGCCCGTGGACAGCGAGATGCGCTGTGCCGCCTGATTCCACTCCACTTGAACGCCCAGATTCTCGCTGATGAAACGCAGCGGAACCATGACCCGGCCGTTCTTGATTTCAACGGAAGCATCCAGTGCTACCGATGATCCATTCACGAGGGCGGTTTTTTTGCCGGATGTCAATTGCAGGCTCGAACCGTCCTTTCCGATGGTTACCGTCTTCGACTTCTGATTCCAAGCGACCGAAGCGCCAAGTCCTTCACTGATGATCCGCGTAGGAACCATGGTTACGTTAACCTTCGGCAATATGTAAGGAGATACGTCACTGTTCAGGTTTACACCGTCCAGCTGAATGCTGATACGAGCCGCCTTCGCTTGCGCGGTTGGGACCACCGACGGGAGACACAATAACAGCATGATCAGCACCAACAACCATCTACGAAGCTTCATTTCTATTAATCCTCCGAAAATATGAAATTTGCAGGTAATCTAACCTATTACTATAACCATGTAAATATGACGGTTCAGTTTAAAAAAGCATCTGTCACAAGCGGACAGATGCCACATTACGATTCGTTGACTAATTCGTTATGAACGTCACGCAAATCCTGAAGTCGATTCTCATCACGCTTGAAATATTCCACAAGCGTCTCAATTCTCGTAATGGAATCCCAGCTCAAGTGATGCTCGATTCCTTCAACGTCCCTGTAAATGTTTTCATCCTGTACACCGATCATCTCAAGGAATTCCTCAAGCAAATGATGACGTTCCATGAGCCGCTTGCCCATTTTTTTGCCTTTGCTGGTCAGAACCAAACCACGATATTTTTCATAGATCAAATATTCGTCTTTGTCCAGCTTTTGAATCATTTTCGTGACGGATGAGGGGTGAACCTCCAAGCCTTCGGCAATATCCGAAACGCGCGCATATCCTTTTTCGTCGATCAACTTGTAGATGCGCTCCAAATAATCCTCCATGCTAGGTGTCGGCATCTTATTCCCTCTTTTCTATAATTACATAACCCGTGCCATAAAACTGTTTTACCTGCATTAGTAATGATACATGTTTTTGAGACCCGTTGGCAAGTCCTGGTCCAATCCTCATGTTAATATGGGCCTATGTCAATATGGACCTATGAATTGAACCAGCCTTACCCAACATCATTAGAATTTAAGCCATTCCGGCGTAATGCCTTGCAGCCAAATCGTGATTTTGTACATTTGATCCGTGAAGAGCAGAACCCCCATCAGAATCATCAAAACGCCGCCGACCTTCATCAGCGTGCTTGAATATTTAAGAATCCAGCGGGTGGAGCCGATGAAAAAGGCCAGGATGAAAAACGGTACCGCAAACCCGAGCGAATATGAAGTGATCAGCGGGAACCACGTTCCCGGATCGGAAGCTGCAAGCGCGATGATCGCCGTCAAAATCGGTCCTACGCAAGGCGACCAGCCTGCGGCGAAGCCGATACCAAATAGAAATGTTCCTATGTATCCGGTCGGTTTAGATTTAAAATTGAATTTCCGGTCCTTCATGAGAAATTTAGGCTGGAAAATGCCGATAAGCATAAGTCCCATCACGATGATCAGCAGCGCGGATAACTGGCGAATCAGATCCTGGTATTCCGTGAAGAACTCCCCGAACAGGCCTGCCCCCCAACCGAGAGTGTAATAAACAGCAGAAAACCCAAGGATGAACGCGAGTGTGTGCGTCATGGTCCGGAAACGGACCTCCTTGCGGTTCTGTTCGTTCTTTAAGTCATTGACCGACATGCCTGTAATAATGGATAAATAGGACGGGTACAGCGGCAGGCAGCATGGAGATATAAATGAAGCGAAACCGGCCGCAAACGCGATGCCGATATTAATATCAGCCATTTGATTTTAGAACCCCCTTATGTCGTAAAGCCCTTTTTGCCGACAAGCGTAATGATGAGCAGGCTGATCAGCAGCAGCACGATGGTGGCGCCGGGTGCCAAATTAAATACGCCGGCAAGCATCAGTCCCCCGATAACGGCAATTTCGGAGATGATCACCGATAATACGATGGAGCTTCGGAAGCTTCTCGCCAGCAATAAACTGATCGCTACCGGAATGGTCAGCAATGCGGAGACCAGAAGCGCGCCCACAATCTTGATGGCGGTGCTTACGACAAGCGCCGTCAGCACCGTAATGATCATGTTCATCCATTTGACGGGCAGGCCGCTGACGCTGGCCGCATCCTCCTCGAAGCTGAGCAGGAAAAATTCCTTGAAGAACATAACCACCACCGCAATGACAACGACGGTTACGCCGCCTACCATATAAATATCCGTGGAATCCAGCGTATAGATGCTTCCGAACAAATAACTCATGACATCCGTATTATAGCCCATTCCCAGCGTGAAAAACAGCGAGGCCAGCGCAACGCCGCCCGACATAATAATGGCGATTGACAGCTCGGCATAACTTTTGTAGGCCTTTCTCAGCTTCTCAATCGCAAAAGAGGCCAGGACCGCAAATACCAATCCTGCGGCAAGCGGGTAGACTTCGATCAAAAATCCGAGGGCCACGCCCGCTATCGTGACGTGCGACAACGTATCGCCGATCATCGACAGCCTGCGCAGCACGAGGAATATTCCGATAAGCGGGGCCGTAATCCCGATCAGAACCCCACCGATCAGCGCCCGCTGGAAAAAATCGCTAAGCAAAATATCAAGCAATGACAACGTCTCCTTCTCCTGCATCCATAAGTTTGTTTCTATGATTATACGAGCGAATGCTGCAAGTCCACTTCCGCGCAGTTTTCGATTTCATGGGAATGCCGGACGAAAAACTGAATCTTCCCGTTCTGCGATACCGGCGATTCGCCCAGGTAGTCTTTGACCATGTCCAAATCATGGGTGACCATCAGGAACGTCATATGGTGATGGGCATGCATATGGGTGATCAATTCAAAGAATCCGGCCTGGGTCTCCGCATCAATGCCGATTGTCGGCTCGTCCAGTATAAGCAGATCCGGACGATTGATCAGCGCGCGAGCAAGGAATACGCGCTGCTGCTGGCCTCCGGACAGGGCGCCGATCCGCTTATCGGCAATATCCTGAATGCGCATCACTTCCAGCGCGTCTTCGCATTTCTGATGGTCCAGGCGGCTCAAACGGCGAAACATTTTTTTTCGATTATATAGACCGGACATGACGACTTCGCGCACGGTGGCAGGGAACAGCGGGTTGAACGCATTTTTTTGCGGAACATAACCTATTCGCTCCCAGTCCTGGAATTTACGGATCGGCTGGCCGAACAGTTCAATGGTCCCTTCCACGGCGGGAAGCAAGCCGACGATCATGCGGAGCAGGGTGGTTTTTCCCGCGCCATTAGATCCGACGATGCCAACGAAGTCCCGCTCTTTTATGGTGAAATTAAGATCCTTGATCACCTGTTGATCCCGGTAATGAAAGGATACATCCTTGATTTGTACGATAGGTTGGTGGCAATCCTGCGCTGCCGGCTCCATAAACAGGCCGCCTTTCTCTCTGTAGTCTCTCTATAATAAATATACGAGTCCGTATACGTTCATAACACGAAAGAAGAGGGGGATATGATCCCCCTTCTTCCTTATTGTAAAGCCTTCGTTAGATTTTGCAAATTTTTCTCCATCAGCGTGAAATAATTCTCGCCGCTGCTAGCCTGCTCCTTGGTCAGCCCCTCCACCGGATTCAGCACCAAGGTTTCCACGCCCGCTTCATTGGCCAGCGTTTTCGCCAGTTTATCCGATACGAGTTCTTCGAAGAAAATATATTTCACTTCCTTCTCTTTCACCGTCTTAGTCAGGTTCACGATATCCTGCGCTCTCGGCTCGGCGTCTGGCGACAGTCCCATAATCGCATGCTGCGTCAAACCGTAGTCCCGGCATAGATAACCGAATGCCTGGTGGGATACGACGATATCTTTTTTCGGCAGTTTGGACAGCTCGCTCGCAAAGTCGTTATCCAGTTTGACCAGCTTCTCTTTTAACGCTTCATAGCGCTGTTCATAGCCGTCCTTATGTTCCGGATCGACCTCGACCAGGCTGTTCTTGATATTTTCTGCCATGACCAGTGCGGATTTCGGGCTTACCCAAGTATGCGGATCCGTATGATGAGTATCCGTGTTCGTCTCGGCTGCCTCTTCCTCGTGATCATGGCCAGCATGATCTTCTTCGGTGCCTTCCTCATGGCTGTGGTCGTGCGCTTCAGCGCCTTCTTCATGACTGTGGTCGTGTTCCTCTTCATGGGCTGCTTCACCATGCCCGTGGCCATCATCCCCCACGGCGTCGATCAGTTGGATCCCTTGGGAAACGATGACTGGTTTCACTTGCGTATCTTTATCGAGACCCTTTAAGAATCCAGGCGCCCAGCCTTCCAGCCCTGCACCATTATAAAGAAACAGCTCAGCCTTGGATGTATTGACGATATCCTGGCTCCGCGGCGTCCAATCATGAGGTTCCACGCCCGTTGGCAGAAGATTCACGACATTGACCTCGTCTCCGCCGATTTCCTTCGTAAATTCATATATTGGATAGAAGGTCGTAATGACGTTAACCTTGCCTTCTACAATGCTTCCGCCGGATTTGCTTCCGCAGCCCGACAGGATGAGCATCGCCAGCAACATCGAAGTTACGCTCCAGGTCCAGCCGTTCAGTTTGTTCTTGCTCTTTCTCTTGTTCATGTTCATCTCCCCCACATTCGCTCCGCTCAACTAATCGTAAACTTTACTAAAAAGATTATAAGAGCAGTTCGACGTGATTGTCAACCAAATCGTAAAATTTACTATTAGTTTTTCATATAGAACTCATGTCCCCCGTATTAGAGGAAAAAAATAACGGCGTACCCTTAACAGGGTACACCGTCTGATCCAACTTAATTCAACGCAAGCGTCATTTATTTCACGATGGCGCCGTTTGGCATGCCCTCCGGCACGGTTGCCAGCGTGAGCTGATCCCCGTAGGAAGCGGCCAAAATCATGCCTTGCGACATTTCGCCTCTAAGCTTCACCGGCTTCAGGTTCGTCACGCAAATCACTTTGCGTCCCACCAATTCCTCCGGCGTATAGAACTTCGCAATGCCGGACACCACCTGCCGCTGCTCAAACCCGAGATCCAGCTGCAGCTTCAGCAGCTTGTCCGCTTTCTTGACCGGCTCGGCGGCGATGACCTTTGCTACGCGCAGCTCAACCTTGGCGAAATCCTCGATGCCGATTTCCTCTTTGAGCTCCACAGTCTCCGCTCCGCTATCGGCGGACGAAGCTGCCGCCGAACCCGTAGGCTCTTCCTCGGCTGCCTTCTTGCCGCCAGTCATCGCTTCAGCGATGTAGGCCACTTCCAGCTCCGCATCCAGGCGAGGGAAGATCGGCTCGCCCTTTTGAAGCTTCGTTCCAGCCGGTATCGCTCCGAGCTGGCGTCCGCTTTCCCAAGTTGTCAATTCCCCTTCCGCCAAGCCGAGCTGTTCCCACATTTTCTTCGGCGTGCGGGTCAGGAACGGCTGCAGCAGGATCGATGCAATCCGCAGCGTCTCGACCAAATGGCTCATGACGGAAGCAAGTTCATGCCGTTTGCTCTCGTCTTTGGCCAGCGTCCACGGCTGGGTCTCATCGATGTATTTGTTGCTGCGGCTGACAAACTGGCTGATCGCCGTCAGCGCAACCGAGAACTCCATATTCTCCATGGCAGTTTCGACTTTGTCATAAACGGACTTGGCCGCTTCCTCGATTGCGGCATCAAAAGGCGTTACGCCTGCCGAGAAAGCCGGAACCTCCCCGCCGAAGTATTTATCGACCATGGCCACGGTGCGGTTCAGCAGGTTGCCCAAATCATTGGCGAGGTCGGAGTTCACCCGCTCTACGAAGCTTTCCGGCGTAAACGTGCCGTCCGCCCCGAACGGAACTTCGCGCAGCAAGTAATAACGAAGCGCGTCGAGACCATACCGGTCGATCATCGTGACCGGGTCGACCACATTCCCTTTGGATTTGGACATTTTGCCGTCCTTCATGAGCAGCCAGCCGTGGGCAAACACTTTTTTCGGAAGCGGCACATCGAGCGCCATCAAGATGATCGGCCAATAGATCGTATGGAAACGCACGATTTCCTTGCTCATTAGGTGAACGTCCGCCGGCCAGTATTTGTCATACAGGCTGGTGTCCTCCGTACCGTAACCGAGTGCCGTGATGTAGTTCAGGAGTGCATCAATCCACACGTAGATGACATGTTTCGGATCGCTCTTGACCTTAACCCCCCACTCATAGGTTGTACGGGACACAGCCAGATCCTCAAGACCCGGTTTAATGAAGTTGTTGATCATCTCGTTCTTGCGGGATACCGGCTGAATGAAATCCGGATTCTCCTCGTAATACTGAAGCAGGCGGTCCACATACTTGCTCATGCGGAAGAAGTAGCTCTCCTCCTTCACGAGCTCCACCGGCCGTCCGCAGTCCGGACAATTGCCGTTGACCAGCTGACGTTCCAGGAAGAACGACTCGCAAGGCGTACAGTACCACCCTTCGTATTCGCCCTTGTAGATGTCGTCCTGCTTCAGCAGACGTTCAAATACATCCTGCACCACCGTGGTGTGGCGCTTCTCCGTGGTACGAATGAAGTCTTCGTTCGATATGTCCAGCTTTTTCCACAGATCCTTGATGCCTGCCACGATGTCGTCAACGAACTGCTGCGGGGTTTTACCGGCCTCTGCCGCTTTGCGTTCGATCTTCTGCCCGTGCTCATCGGTCCCCGTCAAATAACGGACATCGTATCCGCGAAGCCGTTTGTAGCGGGCCATGGCGTCGCCGGCCACCGTTGTGTAAGCATGTCCGATATGCAGCTTGTCGCTCGGATAATAGATCGGCGTCGTAATATAAAACGTCTTTTTGTCTGCCATTGTAACCTTCCTTTACCGTGAAATTGATTGTCGCATCAAGCGATTCCTTAGGAAAACCAGCAGTAAACAGCAAAAAACCCCCGCCCCTATGGGACGAGAGTTATTCTCACGTGTTACCACCCAAATTCCCCGTACCCTTGCGGGCAACAGGCTCATCTGCCGTCATACGGCGTCCATTAACGCTGGCTCACGCCGCTTCTTTACGGCAGCCACTGGCTGCAGCGCTCAAAAACGGATCCTCCAAGACCATTTTCCGAAATTCGCCAAGACCGGTTTCCAGCTCCTCCGGCTCTCTGTTCAAGGCAAGCTTTTCGTACTTATCTCTTCCTCGGATATACCTATAATTTCTTACATTTTAATCAAACGAGCCGCAGCGTGTCAAGGTGTGCATCGATCCAAGGCATCCCCCTGGCTGCGGGCGGCATGCTTTCGATTATCATCCATATGATACCCCAAAAAAATCGCTATTCCTCTGTCCATGAAGACGACATCTTATCCTTGCGCGGCGGGACCAAATCGATGCCTCCAGGATGAAAGGGATGACATCTCGCGATCCGCTTAGCAGCCAGCCAGGAGCCCTTCAGCGCACCATGCACCTCAATCGCTTCCAGGGCATATGCCGAGCAGGTTGGATAGAAGCGGCAAGTCGCCGGTTTCAGAGGAGAAATGAATTTCCGATAGAAGTGTATCGGCACCTTCACTACCCTGCGCGCCGTGCTCATGCCCGGCTGTCCCGATTTCCTCCACCGGCCTGCGAAGTTTCCTTATCGTTATTGTCCTTGCCGCAGTCCCGGCAGTATCCGAACACTTCGAATTTATGCTGGACCACCTGGAAATCGTCCGGTGCATCGGTCAGCTGCATCGGGCAGAAGGTAATCGGATATGTCTTCTGGCACTGCAGGCAGATCATGTGATGATGATGGTGTTCTTCGCTGCAGCGTCCCCGGAACTTGACGCCTTCCTCGAACACGACTTGCTCCAATACACCAAGCTCGTACAATACCCGAAGATTCCGGTATACCGTATCAAAGCTCAAACCGCTGTACTTCCGGCCCATATATTCGTATACATCCTTGGCCGTCAAATATCCAGGATGTTCCCCAAACAATTTGGCAAGCGTCTTGCGCTGATCGGTAATGCGCAGCCCATGTTCCGACATGGCGTCGATGATCTGTTCCGTCGTAAGCATACGCAATAACCTCCTCTACTTGAAGATACTCTCTCCTTATAATGCCTGAAAAAAATGACAGCGTCAATGAAAGCGGTTGTGAACAGGCAAACCGCCTGACAAGCAGCCAGGAGCTTGAAAGGCTAACAGACGGCATAAACCTGCCCCCTCCCTCGGCAAAAACCAACAAAAAGGACAGCCCGGGCCGTGTTTCGGCTGATGGGCTGTCCGCTTGTTGTTTATGAATAAATAGGATTAGTTCTTCACTTGCGGCAGAGGCTGGAGCAGTATGTTGATCGGCAGGCTGCTTCCCGGTGCTGCCGTAAACAGAATTTCCACCGTCTGCTCGTAATTTCCCGTACGATAGAGAACGGCGGCTTCATTCGGCGCAGATACCGCGCCACCGCTTGTGTTCGGCGTCTGAATGATGTTTCCGTTCACCATCATCGCGCCCATGTATTTGCCTCCGCGCGGATTCAGCGTGATCAGCGTATTGGGTGCTACGCGGTGCAGCTTGATTTTGTACAGAACGCCGAAGTTGCCGGCGTTGGATTGATATGAA
This sequence comes from Bacillus sp. FSL K6-6540, assembly GCF_038007545.1. Classification (NCBI taxonomy): domain Bacteria; kingdom Bacillati; phylum Bacillota; class Bacilli; order Caryophanales; family Bacillaceae; genus Bacillus; species Bacillus sp. FSL K6-6540. The sequence continues at coordinate 2,452,492 of NZ_JBBOXH010000001.1, read as the reverse complement.
CCGTTAATGCCGTCATACCCTTCCAGGTTCGGATCGTTTGTCTTATCACCAAGCGCAAGACGCGTTGGCGTGTTGCCTACCAAATCATAGGATTCAATGATTCGCGTCGAGTCCGGGTAGGTTCCCCGGTTATGAACGCCATCGCTCGGGTGAAGCTTCAGGTATGGCAGTTTCTGGATCGGATCCTTGGCTTCATCGATCATGATGACATCATATCGAATCGGCGAATCCGAATACAGGTCGGCAAACATGGACAGCACCTGCTGATTCTTCATGGTTTGCGCGCTCAAATCTTGCAGGATGATCCGGCTTTCGCCAGGGGCGAGCGAAATCGTCTTGAATGCATCCGCTGACTGCATGGACTCGAGATAGCGCTGCACAGCCGCTTTCCCCGTAGCAGTCGGAATGTTGATCGGACCGCCCAAACCGGTATACTCGGTGGTCAGACGCGCCGTCATCGTGTTGATGTTGGTCGCTACGACATACATCTTCATGTTCTTCCCGGTTGCATTCAAGTGGTGAATCATGAAGCGCGTGCTGGCATTGCCGATCTCGCGATATACGATACCTTCCTGATAGACGGTTTCCGGAGAGTTGCTGCGAATCAACAGGTACGGCTCGGAGCTTCTCGTAATCGGCATCAGATTCCATGTCGGCACGGCCGATCCGTCAAACGTGTATTTGTCGCCGATGCCCGTAAATAATTGATTGAATTGATCGCGCGTATACAACACTTCGCTTGTTACGTTGATGATTTTCTCGTATGAGCTGGTCGCCCCATGCTTATCGGTCACGATCAACAGCACTTTATGCGGCCCTGCCGTAAAGAAAGCCTGATCGTTGTTTTCCCACTTAAACGTAATTTCATCGCCGGGATCGCTGTCATAACTCATGTTAATGTACGTAATTTTCTCGCCGATCTTGTATTGCTGTTTATCCGTGTCGAACATGGCCACAGGCGGCGTATTCGGTGCGGATACATGAATGCTCAAAATATACGGATCGCTCCACTCCCCGCTGGCGTCCTGTACCGAATAGGAAACCGTATGCACGCCAGGCTCGTCAAACACATCTTCCCGGCCTTCCCAATGCTCGTCTACGATAGCCAGGCCTGTCGGCGAATAGGCATTCGTCTTGTACGTTACCTTGGTTTGTCCGGCAAAGATTTCACCAGGCTGCACCGTAAAGGATGCCACCGGCTTGGAGCTCAGGCTCAGGATGATCCGCTTGTTCGGCTGGTCGACCCGGTAGGTGATGTCCAGCGCTTGCGTGATGCTGGTCAACGGCACCATAAACGTATTATTGGACTGGTAAGCCGGTCCCTTCATCGATTTTCGAACGCCGTTCACCGTGTATACGCTGCTGTTCGTCTTAAAGCGCAGTTCATCGTTACCTCGGATAATAATCGTTTCCTTTGTCTTTCCGTCATAGGTCAGCTTCAGGCCGACACGGTCGACGAGGGATCGAATCGCGACATAGGATACGCCATTCTTGACTGCCATAGGCTGTCCGGCGGTATACGCTTTTCCGTTCTGATACATCTTGTTGCTGTTCATCATCAGGATCAGGTCATTCGGACCGAGGTTCGGTATGTTCGGAACCTCGCTGCCGGATCCGCCGCCGCTGCTGCCTCCCGGCTGTTCGCCGCTGTTGCTGCCGCTGCCCATTCCGGACAGATCGAGAATCACCTTCTTCTCCGGCTGGTTCACCGTGTATGGAATATCAAGCGCTTGCGTTATCGCGGTCAGCGGTACCATAAATACGTTGTTGCTCTGGTAGGCAGGGCCTTTCATCGGACGCACCTGTCCGTTGACTTTATAATTGCTGCTTCCTGTCGTGAATCGGAGCTCATTGCCATCCTTAAGGATAATGGTTTCCTTCGTCTTATTATCGTAAGACAGCTTAAGTCCTGCCCGCTCCACCATGGCGCGTATGGCGACATAGGATACCCCTTGCTTCACGGCCATCGGCTGTCCCGCTTTGTACTGCTTGCCGTTATGGTACATCACATTGCTGTTCATCAGCAGCACCAGTTCGTTAGCAGCTGCATTGGTAATGCCGACTTCGGGCTTGCTTTCGGCCGGGCTTCCCTCTTCGTTCTCAGATACTTCATTATCGGAAGGATCGCTTGCCGAGTCCTCCTGCTGTTCATTGGGTTCAGAAGGTGTGGCATTCGGATCGCTGGTCGTGCCTTCGATTGAATCGGAAGGTGTTTCTGTTGGCGTTGCCGGCGTTTCCTCCGCTTGCTGCAAGTCCGTCTGTTGTTCTCTGTTTGCCTGGCCTTGTCCTTCCACCGGGGACTGCAGCGCTGGTTGCCCGTTTAGCGCCGGAGCTGTAACATCCGGTGATTCAGCTGCCACGGGAAATGCCATGGATACTTGGGCCGCGGCAAGGACTGTAATCATCGAGATTCGTTTGAAATTCATTCTCTACTCCTTTAAAACTCTCAGTATAGTCTGTCTGCCTCTATTGGACATACTATTAGACGCCGACTTTCCCGAAAAGTTGCTCAGAAATGGCTGGAAAATAGGAAAACCGGAGCATTCCTAGGCAGGAAGACTCCGGTTTGAGCAACCATTATTTAATTATTGACATAGTCCTGATTACCGGTCCAGCCGAGAGGATAGGTCTTGCTGATCCCTACCGGAAGCTTACCCTCAGGCCTAACTTTGCCAACCAATACACCCGCGGCGGCATTCATGTAGTAAGGCGTATTCTCGTAGCTGCACAAATACGCGGGAACTGGCGGAAGATCATTGATATCGTACGGATTGCGGGTTGCGACGATAACGAGCGTTACATCCTCAAGCTCGCTCAGCCTGCTTACAAGCTTCTGCTGACCTTGTGGAAGACGGCTCTCGGAGGTGTACGTAGCCACCACGATCTGCTTATATCCTTCCGCCGCTTTAACGGCCTGCTCTACCTCTTCGTCGGACATATCCGTCCCGACGCGCAGATCGTCTGCCTGCACGCCGTAACTTCTCAGGGCATCCCCTAGCGTGTAGCTCTTGCTCCATGCTTCGTCGACCTGGGTCGCCTGAAGCAGCTCCGGCCAGATTACGGCAACCGCCTGCTCTGGCTTAAGAGGCAGCTGCCCTTCGTCTTTTACCAGCGTGATTCCCCTGCCTGCGATTTGAGCGAGCAGCTGTTTGGTCTCTTCGGCAACCTCGCCAATCGGGTGGACGGGAAGCTCTTCAGCGAGTTTCGCATTACGTTGTTTGAGCGCCAAAATCCGATCAACGGCTTTGTCGATCAGCTCTACCGGGAGTCTCCCGCCGCGGACGGCCTCGATGACCGCCGTAATCGCTGCCGTCTGCTCCGACAGCGTATGGCTGACCAGCACGCAGTCCGCACCTGCTTCGATCGCGCGGATCGCACCTTCCGGAATGCCGTGCTCCTTGGAGATCGCATGCATCTCGAGGCAATCCGTCACGATCAAACCTTCGAAGCCCATTTCCTCCCTCAGCAGCCCCGTTAATACAGCATGAGAAAGCGTTGCAGGCAGATCACTCGGCTCAATGGCCGGGAAACTGACGTGAGCCGTCATGATGGCATCGACGCCGTCCTTGATCGCTTGTGCGAAAGGGAACAGTTCAACGCTGCGGAGCCGTTCCAAATCATGCGGTACGGATGCCCGCCCCAGGTGGGAATCGACGCTGGTGTCGCCATGCCCCGGGAAGTGCTTGGCTGTAGCGGACACCCCTTCTTCCTGATAACCCTTAATCGCCGCAGTCCCGAGCTCGGCAACGGCATGGGGATCTTCGCCGAAGGAGCGCACGCCGATAACCGGGTTGCGCGGATTGTTGTTGACGTCGAGGCAAGGCGCGAAGTTCATGTTCACGCCGAGCGAACGCAATTCGCGCGCCCCGATTTGCGCCACCCTGTAGGCATCCTCTGCGCTGCCCGCTGCTCCAAGCGCCATATTGCCCGGAATGCGGCTGATGCCTTCATGATCGATTCGTGCGACCATGCCGCCCTCCTGATCAATCGAGATCAGAAGCGGAAACGGTTGGCTGCCCGAAGCGAGCTGCTGCAGGGATGCCGACAGCTCGGCAAGCTGAGGCAGCGTCTTCACATTCCGGCGGAAATAGCAGATGCCCCCCACCTGAAATTGTTCGATCAGTATGTTGGCATGCTCATTCGGCGTCAATGCGTTGAAGCCGCATATAAACATTTGTCCTACCTTTTGCTCTAGCGTTAAATCTGCTGCCGTCCATTTCATTGATTCCAAACCTACTTTCTATCAATTTAGAGGACGCCGCAAGTCGGAAGTAGAAGACCTGATGATTATCTGCCTGCTTTCGTCCCATCAAAGACTCAGAGACTCGGCTCCCCGGACATTTCCCGGAATTCGGATGGCGTCATGCCGGTAGCCTTTTGAAATACCTTGGTAAAATACCGCCTCTCATGATAACCGACAAAGGAACCGATCTGTGCAATGTTCTTGTCGCTGTTCACTAACAGGAATTTGGCCGCCTCCATCCGCTGTCTCGTCAAATACTCCACGAAGGTAAGACCGACATGATTCTTGAACAGCAAGCAGAAATAACTGGAGCTGATGCCCAGATGCTCCGAAAGCTCCTCGATCCCCAAGTCCTGTCCCATGTGGGTGTTGATGTACTCTAGGGCAGACGATACCAATTGTTCGGGCGTTTTCTTTACGGCTTCGGGGTTCGGAGCCTCGTCGATCAGCGAAACGGTATTGTAATACTTTTCTTTCGCCCTCTTCTTGCGGATTTCCTCCCCGATCTCCCGAATCTTCATCTCAAGCTCCCCGTAATGAATCGGCTTGCTGATATAATCCTTAACCCCCAGCTTGATCGCTTCACGGGCGTATTCAAATTCCTGATAACCCGTCAGCAAAAAGATTTCTGCCCGGCTTCCTTTCTCCCGGATCTTCGTAATGAAGGTCAGCCCGTCCATGACGGGCATCCGGATATCGCACAGAATCAAATCCGGGTTATACTGATCCGCTACTTCAAGGGCTTCCATCCCGCTGCGGGCAAGTCCGACCACCTTCATGCCCATCTCTTCCCAAGGCAGAACCTTGCTGAGATTGTTCAGGATGGGAGCCTCATCATCAACCAATAATGCCTTCAGCATGCTGCCCTTCCCCCCTGTCATAATTGGGTATGACGCATTGTATAACGGTGCCGCCGGGGCGGCTGGAGCATATGAACAGCCCATAATAAGGGCCGTACTGAATTCTAAGCCGATCGGCCACGCTTCGCAGTCCAAGTCCCCGCCGTTCCTGGTTTACTTTCAGATTCTGCAGCGTCGTCTGATCGGGTACGCCATCCTCGGACACCATATACTCAAACATGGACAACTGCTCAGACGTCATGCCGAGTCCGTTGTCCTCCACCCGGATCACGACATTGCCGAGCTCCTTCCAGGCAGAGATGCGTATCCATCCCGTATAGGAAATTCCCTCGAAGCCATGCTGGATGCTGTTCTCCACCAGGGGCTGCAGCGTCAGCTTCAGGATGCGGCTGTGCATAAGCTCTTTCGGCACGTCGATTTCGTATTCGAACAGATCCTCGAACCGAAACTTTTGGATTTCAAGATAACTTTGAAGATGCTTGATTTCTTCATCCAGCGTAATTTCTTCCTTGTCCTGTATGCTGATCCGCAAAATGCTGGCAAGCCGGTACACCATCTCGCTGACCTTGCGCCCTTCATTCTGGACCGCAAGGACATTGATCGACTCCAACGTGTTAAACAGGAAGTGCGGCTTGATCTGTGCTTGCAGCACGCGCATTTCCGCATCGGTCTTCTGCCTTTGCTCCTTCTTGATCTGCGCGAACAGATTGTTGATCCGGTTCATCAAATTGTTGAACCCTTTCGACAGCAGCAGAAGCTCATCCTCGCCCTTCTCTTCCACTCTGGCATTCAAATCCCCATCCTCCACGCGGCGCATAAACCGCACGATGACGGCAATCGTGCCGGTAATCCGGTTCATGAACAGGCGGTTGAACACAATCGCGGTAACCAGACAGATCCCCATGATGACAAAAAACCATTTGGCAAAGGAAGTTACCTCTTGCGACAGCGAGTTCCAATCGGTCACCGAGACGATATTCCAGCCATAATCGTTCAGATGATAAATGGAAACGATATTTTCTTTGCCGTTAAACTTGGCTTTGAAGCTTTGATAGCCTTGCTTAAACTCAACGTCACGCTTCATGTATTGACTGATATTTTGACCATCCATGCCGTTCTGCGGGTCAAACAGAATGAAGCCTTCATTGTTGACCAGCATGAAGGAGGTGTTCTGCAGGTTGTTAGGGAGCGTCAGATTGCGGAAAATCTCCTCGAACTCCCATCTCTTGATCTGGACGACGAGAATTCCCAGCTTGCGGAGCGTCGTGACGTCTTTTATCAGCCTGATCTGGGTAAACACCGGATCCGCCCCCGTCAGTTCCGGAAATTCGTGCGGAGCCAGCCATTTGGGAATCCCGTTCAGCTTCACAACCTCTTCATATAAGGGACTGTTCTTAAACTGCTCATAAGGCAGCGTCCTGAAATCCTCTTTGCTGAATATCGGAATGGGTGCTGATTCTTTGTTGAAATGATATAGAAACGCATAACTGATGGCAGGGTGATTATAGAGGAGATTGCGAAAGCTTCGCTGCCTGTCGTTCAATTTCAGCTGGTCTGCATTGGATTCCTTAATCAGGTTCTGCGCATCGGGATCCTTGGCATTCAGCGCCATTGCGAAGACGGAGGTGGCAATCCCGTTATCCGTGACGTACTCCATCTCCTTGAACACGTTCAAAATGCTGTAGCTGATCGCTTTTAGCGAATATTCGGCTTGCTGGCTGTACTTTTCCTCAATCGAGTTGTAGGTAATAAAGAATGTAAATAGGCCCAGCACAAATAACGGAATAATAATGAGCCCTAAAAAGGCCGTGAATAGTTTGTTCCGCAAATTCATACGCATGCTCCTGCTCCTCGTATTACCCCTTGACGCTTCCTGCGGTGACGCCTTCAATGATTTTCTCTTGCAGAACGGCATAGATGATAAGGACCGGCAGCACGCTGAATACGATCCCCGCCGACATCTGGGCGTAGTTCATATTGTAAGCGTCCCTGAAACCGACCATTCCGACAGGCAGCGTTCTCAGTTCATCATTCGATAGGAAGTAGTTAGCAAGCAAGAATTCGTTCCAGTTACCCAGGAAATTGATGATAAACACGGTAACGATAGCCGGAACGGTCAGAGGTAAGATAATTCTAGCAAACAAGCCTCCGGACCTCAATCCGTCTATGACCGCGGCTTCCTCGATTTCACCGGGCAGCGACCGCATGAAGGCGGCCAGAATAATCACGGAAAACGGGATGGCATTGGCAACATAGGGCAGAATCAGGGCCATATGCGTATTCAGAATATCCAGCTGCCTCATGATGCCATAAATCGGCAGCAAGAGAGAGTTATTCGGGATCAGCATCCCGATCAAAATACATTGAAAGATGATCGCGCTGATCCGGTTGTATCTCATCCGCGTCACGGCAAAAGCCAGCATTGCCGCAAACAGGATCGATAAGCAGGCCGACAGAACGCCGATGTATAAGCTGTTCCAGAAATACGTGCTGATCTTGGCGCTCACCCAAGCGTTCACGTAGTTATCAAACACCAACGTGCTTGGCAATCCAAACGGGTTCGTTGCAATGGACTGGTTATCCACCTTCACGGATGAGAACAGGACGAACAGGAACGGATACAGAATGACGAGCAAATAAGCCATCAGGAAAATGTGCGGAATCAGTTTCTTTAGTGCCCTCATCAGTATTCAATCCTTTCGTTGCGTCTGGCGATCAGCACCTGGTAGAGCACCGTTACGATAATCGTGAAAAGGAAAATCAACACGGCGATCGAATTGCCGAAGCCATGCTTGAAACTCGTAATCGCGTATCGAATCATATATGTTGCCATAACGTCGGTGGAGCCGGCCGGCCCGCCCTTGGTCATAACCAGGATAATGTCCGCGGCTTTCATGGCTCCCGCAATCGAAAGCATGATCACAACGGAGATAATTGGCATTATTAATGGAAGCGTGATTTTGGTAGCCCTTTGGACGCCTGTCGCTCCGTCAATCGCCGCAGCCTCGTCAAGCTCCTTGGGAATGGACAGAATTGCGGCAAGCACCATCACAATGTAAAAGCCGGTCCATTGCCAAGCGTTCGTAATCAAGATGGCGATCATGGCCCATTTGCGATCCGACAGCCAGTAGATCGGCTCGATGCCAACCAATCCCAACATCTCATTCATCAGGCCAAAGTCCGGATTGTAGATGAATCCCCACAAAATGCCGATGACAGCCGTCGACATGATGGAAGGTGCGAAAACCGCTGTTTTATACAGCCCCTTCAAACGTTTGACGTTGGCGATAAGCAGGGAGAAAACCACGATGATCGGAACCTGGATCAAGCAGGAAAAAAGTATGAAATATACATTGTTTCGGACCGCCTTCCAGAAGGCATCGTCATTCAGGGCGGTCACATAGTTATCGAGCCCGATGTACTTCACGTCTTTGGAGATGCCGTTCCAGCTCGTAAAGCTGTTGTCAAACGCAGTGAAGATGGGATATATGAAAAAAGCCAGAAACAGCAAGAATGCCGGCAGCACAAAAACGATGTAAATCAGAGGGTTTCTCAGCGCTCTGTTCATGGTAACCTCCGTATTGATGTCTGATGTTGTTTAGGCGAAAGGGCACCCCCATATGCCTTTAGCGGGTGGTGCCCTTTCGTCTGGAATTTTAGTTATTCCTCTGAAGCATTAGCCGCTTCCTGTGCTGCTTGAACATTCTCCAGCATCTTCTCGGCATCGAGCTCGCCGCCGATCACCTGCTGGATTCCCATGCTCAGCGCCGTGTTTACGTCGGCTTGAACAAGCGCATCGAAAGCAGGGAAGGATTTGTTGATTTCGCTGACGCCTTTGAAAATGTCCTGCATCAGCGGATCATCCGACGTGGAATTCATCGTTTCCAGATCCATCTTCATCGCCGGCAGTACTCCGTCTTCCTTAAGCCCGCGCAGCTGCATTTCATCCGTCCACATATTTTTGATGAATTCTTTAACCGCTTGAAGCTTGCGAGGATCCTCTGCTACCGCCGCCGAGAAGCCATATCCGTTGTTAGCGTCCTGCATGACGATGACAGGGTCGCCCTCATTCACCGGAGGCAAATTGAAATATCCGATCTTGCCGACCATGTCGCCCGCTTGCGCCGGATCTCTAAATACGGAGTTCGCCCACGATCCGTCCATCATCATGACGGCTTCCCCGGTGATGATTTGATTTCTCATGTCCGCGTATTCAAAGCCGAGCTCGCCTTTTTTGAAGTACCCTTTCTCCACCCATTCCTGATGTTTCTTCACGCCTTCCACGACTTTCGGATCGGTCCATTTGGTTTCCCCGGTCTTGAAGCCGTAAGTTACCTCCGCTCCTGCATAATAACTCCACAGGTTATTCGTGGTCATGAGCGGAATCCATGCATCCTTGGAAGATTGCGCGAACGGAATTTTGCCGTCGGCCTTGATGGCTTCGGCGATCTGCTCAAGTTCCGCCAACGTTTTGGGTACGCTCAGACCTTTCTGGGCGAAGTAATCCTTGTTATAGAAAATACCTTCGATGGAACCGCCGATCGGCAATCCATAGATCTTGCCGTCATGCGTGAACGGGTCCAGTGTCGTAAATTTGTCCTTTATGCCGAGCTCATCCAGGATCGGGGTCAAATCGAGCATCAAGCCTTCTTTGGAATATACGCCTGCATCGGGGCTTCCGAATACGTCGAATACTTCCGGCGGCTTGCCGGCAGCCATCTCGCCTCTCAGCTTCTCTTTACGATTCACTTCAGAGTCTACAGCGTCCAGCTTGATTTTAAGCCCGGGCACCGCTTCTTCGGTTTTGCTGACCACATCGTTCAGCAATGCGAGACGGAACTTCTTGGATTCGCCTACTTGCGTATGGCGAATGGTGATTTCAAACGGCTCATTGCTCACCGTTCCTTCCGAGCCGCCCGACGGCTTTTCTGCCGCCTTGTCACCGCCGCCGCATGCAGACAAAAGCGTGGATGAGACGAACAAAAGCGACATGAATAATGCCAGACCCTTTTTCTTCATTGTCTTTGACCCTCCCGAAGTGTTTGTATATTGATAGGCGCTTTCCTTACATCTTCATTATAGAAAGCGATTCCACTTTACGATAGGTCGATATTTTTCTATCCAAGGGATAATATCCTCTACAAAAAACAATAACCCTTCCATAAAGAGGAAAGGTTATTGTTATTAATGATTACATATTGTGTTTAATATTATACAACTAAAATGAGTTCAAAACCGACGGCTATTTCTCGGGAATTTCGCCAATCAACCGGTAGGCGCGTGCGACTTCTTCCTCGGACGGTGAAGGTACGCCTTCCAACGGATAGGCCATGCCGAGCTCCTTCCATTTGTACACGCCCATCTGATGGTATGGCAGGATCTCGAACTTCTCCACGCCGCGCAGCGTGCGGATGAATTGACCGAGCCCCACCAAATCGTCCTCGCTGTCATGGATGCCCGGCACGTAGACGTGCCGGATCCACATGTTCCGACCATGGTCGGACAGCCAGCGGGCGGTCTTCAGCGTCCTTTCATTGGACTTGCCTGTCAGCTTGATGTGCTTCTCATCGTTGATATGCTTCAGATCAAGGAGGACCAAGTCGGTATGCTCCAGCAATTCCGATATTTTATCCGGCTCGTTATACCCGTTGCTGTCCAGGGTCGTATGCAAATTCCAGCGGCGCTTCACTTCCTTGAACAGCTCCGTGACAAAAGGATACTGCAGCGTCGGCTCACCGCCCGAAACGGTGAGTCCTCCACCCGATGACCGGTAGTAGCTCAGATAGGGCTCTATCTCTCGCAGCACGTCATCCACCGTCATTTCATGTCCTTCATGAAGTCCCCAGGTATCCGGGTTGTGGCAGTATTGACACTTCAGAAGGCAGCCCTGCATGAAGAGCACAAAGCGGATACCCGGACCGTCCACCGTTCCGAACGTTTCTATGGAGTGTACATGACCTTTTAGCATGGTGCGTCATCCTTTCTGTATCCGCTATGGTTGTCTTCCATCCTTACATCGATCCGTGGAAGGTACGGTTAATGACATCGAGCTGCTGTTCGCGCGTCAGTTTGACGAAGTTGACCGCATAGCCGGATACCCGGATGGTTAACTGCGGATAATTCTCCGGATGCTCCATCGCATCGATCAGCTGCTCACGGTCAAACACGTTCACGTTCAAATGATGGGCCTTGCTGCCAAAGTAGCCGTCCAGCATGGCAACCAGATTGTTTACCCGAATGTCGCTTTCTTTGCCCAGGGCTTTCGGCACGATCGAGAACGTATTCGAGATGCCGTCCAGACTGTCCTCATAAGGCAGCTTGGCCACGGAAGTCAGCGAAGCGAGGGCTCCCTTCTTATCGCGTCCGTGCATCGGGTTTGCGCCCGGCGCAAACGGCTCGCCTGCTTTGCGTCCATCCGGCGTGGTTCCTGTCTTCTTGCCGTATACCACGTTCGACGTAATCGTGAGCACCGATTGGGTCGGCATGGCATCGCGGTAGGCTTTGTGCTTGCGGATCATGCTCATGAAGGCCTCGACCAGTTCAACGGCGATGCCGTCCACGCGGTCGTCGTTGTTGCCGTAGCACGGGAAATCGCCTTCGATTTCAAAATCCACCGCAATCCCTTGCTCATTGCGTACCGGCTTCACCTTCGCATATTTAATCGCGCTCAGCGAATCCGCTGCTACGGACAAGCCCGCTATGCCGCATGCCATCGTACGCAGGATATCGCGGTCGTGAAGCGCCATTTCAATCCGCTCGTAGCTGTATTTGTCATGCATGTAGTGAATCACGTTGAGGGTATTCATGTAGAGTTTCGCGAGCCATTCCATCATCGGCTTGAAGCGCTTCATGACCTCGTCATAACTCAGAACCTCAGCGGTGATCGCCGGATATTCCGGTCCGACCTGGGCGCCGGATTTCTCATCCTTCCCGCCGTTGATTGCATACAGCAGCGCTTTGGCCAGGTTCGCTCTGGCTCCGAAGAACTGCATCTGCTTCCCGATGCGCATGGCGGATACGCAGCAGGCGATGCCGTAATCATCCCCATAGATCGGACGCATGAGATCGTCATTCTCATATTGGATCGAGCTCGTTTCGATCGATACCTTCGAACAGTATTTTTTGAAGGCCTCCGGAAGCTTCTCCGACCACAGCACCGTCAAGTTCGGTTCCGGCGCAGGTCCCAGATTGTACAAGGTGTGCAGGAAACGGAAGCTGTTCTTGGTTACTCTCGTTTCACCGTTCAACGACATGCCGCCGATGGATTCGGTCACCCATGTCGGATCGCCGCTGAACAGCTCGTTGTAATCCGGCGTGCGCAGGAACTTCACGATCCGCAGCTTCATGACAAAATGGTCTACCAGCTCCTGGGCTTTCTCTTCCGTCAGGATGCCTTCAGCCAAATCCCGCTGGATATAAATATCGAGGAAAGAAGATACCCGGCCAAGCGACATGGCAGCGCCGTTTTGCTCCTTGATCGCGGCCAAATAACCGAAATACAGCCATTGGAATGCTTCCTTCGCCGTATTCGCAGGTTTGGAAATGTCAAAGCCGTGCATGCCGGCCATTTCTTTCAGTTCCTTGAGGGCGCGCATTTGTTCGGACAGCTCTTCCCGCAGACGGATCACCGGCTCGTCCATAGCGTCCACTTCAAGCTCGCCAAGTTCTCTCAGTTTGTCCTGGATCAGCGCGTCCACGCCGTATAACGATACTCTGCGATAGTCGCCGATGATGCGGCCGCGGCCGTATGCATCCGGAAGACCCGTAATAATCCCGGCTTTGCGCGCTGCTCTCATCTCCAGAGTATAGGCATCGAATACGCCCTGGTTATGCGTTTTGCGGATGCCGTTGAAGATATCCACAACCGCCTGCGGCATTTCGAAGCCGTATGCGTTGCACGCATCAATCATCATCCGGATACCCCCGAAAGGCTGAATCGAGCGTTTGAACGGCTCATCGGTCTGCACGCCGACGACCTGTTCTTTATCTTTATCCAAGTAGCCAGGCTGGTGGGAGGTGATGGTGGAAGGCGTATGGACATCCACGTCCAAAACCCCGCCGTTATCCCGTTCCTTCTTGGTTAAATCCGATACGATATCCCACAGTGCCTTGGTGTTGTCCGTAGGTCCCGCCAAGAAATCATCAGAGCCATAATAAGGGGTAATATTCTCTGCAATAAAATCGTTAACGTCAATGCGCTTGGTCCATTTACCTGATTTAAAACCTTTCCAGCCAACTTCTTTTTCAATCACCGACATATTGAATCCCTCCTAGATTATGCTGCAGCTTGCAGGGACTGGCGGGGCCACACATTGATCTATCTCAGATCTTAAATGTGATTATTTTCACGATCAATGGCATCTCTGTCCCGCCATGTGCCTTCAAGCTTCTATATCAAAGATCTGAGATTCAGCTTTCTGCTACACCTTTATTGTAGTCCTGTTGATCCGCAGCATCTGTGATAAAAATCACAAAGTTATGGTAATCCGTGATTTTTATCACTCTGATTCCGGGCTCCCCTGGCTTCTACCACCATTTATAATGGAATTTAGGATCTACCTTCTGCCCTTTCCTGTTTAGAAACGTCCATAGAAGGCGTTGCGGTATACTTCTGCCAGCTCCGTCACCAGCGGCAGCTTCGGATTGCTGGTCGTGCACTGATCTTCGAAAGCCCGGTCCGCCAAATGCTCGACGTTTCTCTCGAAGTCCTGTGGATCGATGCCCAGCTGCTGGAACGATTCCTCGATGCCGAGTTTGCTGTTCAGCTCGCGGATGGCGGCGATCAGGCTGTTTACGCCCTCCTCCGTCGTTCTTGCCGGCAGTCCAAGAATCCGTGCGATCTCGGCATATCTTTCATCGGCCACAAAGTGGGTGTACTTCGGCCATGCCGCGAATTTCGTTGGCTTCTTGGCATTGTAGCGAATGACGTGCGGCATCAGTATGGCATTGGTCCGTCCATGCGCCGTATGGTACTGTCCCCCCCATTTATGCGCAAGACTGTGATTGATGCCAAGGAACGCGTTCGCAAAGGCCATGCCTGCAAGCGTCGAAGCATTATGCATTTTCTCGCGGGCGAGTTTGTCGCCGGTCAGCGCCGATTGCTCAAGATACTGGAACACCAGCTGGATGGCTTTAATGGCAAGCCCATCCGTGTAATCGCTAGCCATCACCGATACGTAGGCTTCAATCGCATGCGTCAGGACGTCCATGCCGGTATCGGCCACCGCCGTTTTAGGCAAGGTGTACACGAATTCCGGATCGATGATCGCCACGTCCGGCGTCAGCTCATAGTCTGCCAGCGGGTATTTGGTATTTCCCTGCACTTTGTCCGTGATGACGGCAAACGAAGTTACTTCCGAGCCCGTTCCCGACGTTGTCGGAATGGCTACGAATTTCGCCTTCCGTCCGAGCTTCGGATATTTATAGACCCGTTTGCGGATATCCATGAATTTTTGCTTCAGGTTGTTGAAGTCCGTATCCGGATATTCATAGAACAGCCACATCGCTTTTGCGGCATCCATAGGCGATCCGCCGCCAAGGGCGATGATGCAGTCCGGCTGGAACCGTTCCAGCATCTCCGTACCCCGTTCAACGGTCGTTGTCGAAGGATCCGGCTCGACTTCCGAGAACACCTCGATGGCTACCGGCAGTCTGCGCTGACGCAGGTAATGCTCTACCCGCTCCACATATCCCAGCTTCACCATCATGGGGTCGGTTACGATCGCGACGCGGGTGATGTCAGGCATTTTGGCGAGATACTGCGTCGAGCCTTTTTCAAAGTAAATTTTGTCCGGCACTTTAAACCACTGCATATTCACGGTTCTGCGGTTCACCCTTTTCACGTTGATGAGATTGACGGCCGTCACGTTCGACGACGTGGAATTCCGGCCATACGAACCGCAGCCGAGCGTCAGCGATGGCAGGTTCGTGTTGTAGATATCCCCGATGCCGCCTTGCGAGGAAGGCTGGTTGACCAGGATGCGGCAGGTCTTCATGCGATCCGAGAATTTCAGGATGACGTCCTCGTTGTGCGAGTGGATGACCGACGAGTGGCCCATGCCGCCAAAAGCAACCATCTCTTCGGCGCGCGTGATGCCCTCTTCCGCGTCTTTCACTTTATAACAGGCCAGCACCGGGCTCAGCTTCTCGGCGGACAACGGATAAGCAGGACCGACTCCCTCCAGCTCGGCGACCAGGATCTTGGTGCTTTCCGGCACCTCAAAGCCGCAAGCCTCGGCAATCTTGGCTGCCGGCTGTCCGACGATGGTAGGATTAACGGCGCATTTATCCGCTACCATGGCATGCGCAGTCAGCTTCGCCAGCTCTTCCTTGTTCACGAAATAACAGCCGCTGGCGATCATTTTTTTCTTCACGTTATGATAGATCGGCTCCTCGATAATGACCGCTTGCTCGGATGCGCAGATCATGCCGTTATCAAACGTCTTGGATAGGATCAAGTCGTTCACCGCTTGATCGAGGTCCGCGCTCTTCTCGATGAAGCACGGCACGTTGCCGGGACCTACGCCGAGGGCTGGCTTGCCGCAGCTGTATGCTGCTTTGACCATCGCCGATCCGCCCGTAGCCAGAATGCAGGCGACGTCCGGATGGTTCATGAGTGTATTGGTTTTATCCATGGAAGGAGCCTCGATCCACTGGATGCAGTCGGCCGGAGCGCCTTGTTTCACGGCGGCGTCCCGCAGGATGAGCGCGGCCTCCCTGCTGCATGCCTGCGCGGATGGATGGAAACCGAAGATGATCGGGTTTCTTGTTTTGATGGAGATCAGCGCCTTGAATATGGTGGTCGAGGTCGGATTGGTTACCGGTGTGATCCCCATGATGATCCCGATCGGCTCCGCAATTTTTTGGAAGCTGTCATAGGCATTGTCTTCGATGATACCTACCGTTTTGTCGTACTTGATGCTGTTGTGGATATACTCCGTGGCAAACAGGTTTTTGATGATTTTGTCTTCATACACGCCGCGGCCCGTTTCTTCAACCGCCATTTTCGCCAGCTGCATGTGCTTCTCAAGCCCGGCCATGGCCATGGCCTGCACAATTCCGTCGACTTGCTCCTGATCGAGTTTCATAAACTTTTCTTTTGCCCGATTCGCCTTGTCGATCAGACCTTGAATGTACTCTGCTGCCGTTTGTCCCTTCACTTCAACCGTTGTTCCTTTGCTCACAGCCATATCTCTCATCCTCCCATGGTTCATGTTCTTTCTGTCTACGCTTCGATCGTAACACAGACGCTTCTTAAATCATGTGAAATATTTCACAATATTAAAATTTATCTTTTCTGTGTGATTTATACCTGTCTTTTCCCTCTTTCAAGTGAAAGAGATCACAATGTTTGAAAATTCGCCATGATTTCCCTCTTGTTCCGCCCCACAAGTGAATGTTTTCACGTTATAATGTATTTAAAGATTAAACAGATCAAATTTTAGGATGTTAGGGGATACCACCATGAAAACTGTAGACCATGTAATGGAAATCGAAAACTTAGGGAACACGCAGTGCTTCTCGGAACAAAACCGCAACCGTCTGCTGGTCACCATGAAGGAAAGGGTACTCCCTGAAGGATCGCATTTGTTCTGGGAAGGCGACTTCGCCGACAAGCTGTACTTCGTTAAACAAGGAAGAATTAAATTGACCAAATCGACGGATGAAGGCAAAGAGCTTATTCTATATATGTACCATCCTGGAGACATGGTCGGGCAAGCCGATCCATTCTTCAGCAACAACCACAGTTTTTCGGCAGAGGTGCTTGAGGACAGCGTAGTCGGGGTCATCGAGCACAAGGATCTGGAGCTGCTGATCTGCCAGCATTGCGACTTCGCGATTGATTTCATGAAGTGGATGGGTATACACCACCGCATCACGCAGACCAAATTCCGCGATCTCATGATGTACGGCAAGCCCGGCGCATTAACGTCGACGCTGATTCGTCTGGGCAATACCTACGGGCAGCATCAAGAGGATGGCACCATTCTCATCAACAAAAAGATCACCCACACCGATCTTTCGAACATGATCGGGGCCACCCGCGAAAGCGTGAACCGGATGCTGAGCGACCTTCGCAAAAAGGACGCCATCGAATATGCCGGCGGCATGATTGTTATCAAAGATCTGCCGATGCTGCAGGAAATATGCCACTGCGAGCTGTGTCCGAACGAAATCTGCCGGATTTGATCCGCCTAAAGCCCCTTTGGTGCATAATATATGGGCATCTGCTTACAATAAACCTTGTCTTTCCAAACCAAATCAAAGGGAGTGCTCAGCATGCGTGAAGGTTTGATTCCTGCTGTTCTTGGAACCGTGGTTTCTGCTTCGGGTGCCGCTCTGCTTTGCAGCAGGTATAAATTTGCTGCAACCGGTATTCTAGGCTTCGGACTGGCTCATATGGTGCTTGGTGCGATTGACCTGGTGGAACATCGGTAAACGATTTGGAAGGCAAGATTCTCACGGCTGTCCTTTCAGTTCAATGACTGAGGAGGACAGCTTATTTATGCTATCGCCCTCCTATTTGTATACAAAAAAAGAAACCGTTGCTTGGCAAATGGACGAATGACAGACCATTAACCAAGAACGGTTTCTTTGTTTATTCATCAGGTTGGACTTCATCTGACAATGAACTAGGAGGATGGAATTCCTCCGTTACACCCCAATCATAGCCTACTTTTGCTTGCTCCCCTTTCCCGAAGAGATAAACCAGTAAGCCATGCCTACAAACAACCCGCCGCCAATGATATTCCCCAGCGTGACCGGCACCATGTTGCTGATCCAGCCGCTGATGGATACCGTCTCGGGATGTCCCGGCAAAATCGTCGCCAGCGTCAGAAGCGACATGTTCGCTACGCTATGCTCATACCCTGTCGCAATGAAGGCAAACAGGCACCACCATATTAAAATCAGTTTCGTGGTTTCTCCTTTGGCCCGAATCCCCATCCACAGGGCCAGACATACAAGCCAGTTACATAATATGCCTCTAAAAAACAGCTCCATGAACGGATCGTTCATTTTCTTGGCTGCTGCCGTGAAGATGAGATGATCGGGCGGCAGCCCTTTGAACAGGCCGGAAGCATAAACCAGATAGCTGAGCAGGATCGCTCCCGCCAAATTGCCGATAAACACAAGTCCCCAGTTTTTCAGCGTGTCCCCCATCGTCGTTCGTTTCGATAACGTGCTTATCGTAAAAAACATATGATTTCCGGTGAACAGCTCTGAACCGGCAAACACAACCAACGTGAGCGCAATCCCGAATGCAGCTCCCATGACGAGGGACTGGAAAGGCGAACCGGCGGCTGCCAGCGGCGCGCCCAGCTTAAAGATCAATACGATCCCAATGCCGACATAAGCGCCGGCCAGCATGGCCGATACCATGTAGCGCAGCAAGTTGTTGTTCATCTGCTCTTTTTTCGCGACCGCGGCATTGACGACGGCTTCCACATCATTGTTAAACATGGGTTACCACCTCTTGGTTTCGTCTGAAATTGAAGCTGCTTATTACGGCCTTATACACCTACCTCAACCTTTCCGTCCACGGCGCGAACCGGATATATCCGAACTTGGCCCTTATCCGGAGCCTGCACAAGCCCTGTCGAAAGCTCGATCTTCCAATCGTATAACGGATCGTAAATGTAATGCCCGGATACGATGGCTTCGGCTAACGGACCTCCTTTGGGATGCGGGCTTTTATTCTCCAAAGCAAACCATTGATGATCCGAGGTCCGGAAGACGGCAATCTCCCGGTCACCGATTTGGACCACCCTTCCGAGTTGCGACAGAAATTCATGTTCATTCCCTACCGTGATATAAGTTCCGGTTTCCATAATGCGCAGCCTCCACTTCTCTTGTTCGATTCCCATCCAAGCAATAAGCTCTCTGTAATCCGGCAGCCAAGGGGGGAACCGTTCTCCCCCTCGATTACTTGCTGCCGACCGGTCTTGCGTCCTGGAACAGCGTATTGCGCAGCTTATCGTCGTTCAGCACTTTCTTCCACGGATCTTCCACTTGCTGCAGGGCCAGCTCAATTCTTTCCACCAGCTCCTTACGCTGTTTAGCATCATCAAGGACCGCCGCACGGATTTGTTCCAGTCCCAGACGCTCTACCCATTCCGACGTTCTCTCGAGGTACTTGCCGGTTTCACGGTAGTACTGCATCAAGGCGCCGCAGATCTCGATCAATTCCTCGTCCGTCTTCACTTTACAGAACGAATCGGCCAGGCGTGCCTTCGTTCCGCCGTTGCCTCCGACGAATATCTCCCATCCGCCGTCATTGCCGACGATCCCGATGTCCTTCGTGCACGATTCGGCACAATTTCGCGGACATCCGTTGACCGCCATTTTAAACTTCGCCGGAAAATCCAGCCGCTCGAATTTCTCCTCGAGGAATGCACCCATGCCCATCGAATCCTGCGTGCCGAAGCGGCAGAATTGGGAGCCTACGCAGGTCTTGACGGTCCGCAGCGATTTGGCATAAGCATAACCGGACGGCATATCCAGCTCTTCCCATACGCTTGGCAGATCTTCCTTCTTCACGCCGATCAGATCCAGTCGCTGTCCGCCGGTTACCTTAACGACCTTAACATTGTATTTAAGCGATACGTCCGCAATTTTCTTCAAATCCTCCGGCGTGGTAACGCCGCCGTACATTCTTGGCACTACCGTGTAAGTGCCGTCTTTCTGAATGTTGGCGTTCATCCGCTCGTTGACGAAGCGGGACTCCCTCTCCTCCTGATGGGTCACCGGATTCAGCATAGCCAGATAATAATGGATGGCGGGACGGCATTTCGAGCAGCCCTCAGGGTTGCTGAAGTTCAGAACATGCATGACTTCCTTCGTCGTAGTCAGCCCCTTGGCGCTGATTTCGGCGACGATTTCGTCCCGGTCGAGCGTGGTGCACGGACATATGCCTTGTTTGCCTGCCGTCTTAAAGCCATCGCCCAGTACGCTCTGAAGGATTTGCTCCACGACTGGCTTGCAGCCTCCGCAAGAACGGGTCGCTCCCGTGCAAGCTTTGATTTCGTCCACCGTCGTGAGGCCTTGAAGCGTCACGGCATCCACAATGGCCTTTTTGGTTACGCCGTTGCAGCCGCAGACGATTTCATCGTCGGGCATCTTATCCAGCGAGAAGGCCTTGCCGCTTCCTTTCCCTGCACATTCGGTCCCCATGATCGAATGATAGATCTCCTCGGTCATGGCCGTCTTTTTGCGTATCATGGATTGAAGGCTGGCCGAATCGCTGACATCCCCAAACAATATCGCGCCGACGATGATATTGTCGCGCAGCAGGATTTTCTTATAAGTCTTGCGCCAATCGTCCTTCGCCACGATCACCGAGTGCTCAGCCTGCTCCATGAATTCTCCTGCGGAGAATACATCAACGCCGCTGATTTTCAGTTTCGTCGATACGATGCTGCCCTCGTAAGGCTGGCCGTCCACGCCGCAGAGATGCTTGGCAAGAACCTGTCCCTGCTCGAACAACGGCGCAACCAGGCCGTAGCATGCCCCCCGATGCTCGCAGCATTCGCCGACCGCATACACGTCCGGCCAGGAGGTCTGAAGATAATCGTTGACTACGATTCCCCGGTTCACTTCGATACCGCTCGCTTGGGCTGCAGCAACGTTCGCTCTGATACCCACGGCCATGACCACGAGTTCCGCTTCAAGCTCATCTCCATCTTTGAACCGCAGCCCCGTGACTCTCTCATCGCCCATGATTTCCGTGGTTTGTTTGCCTAATAAGAACCGGATGCCCTGCCGCTCCAGCTCCCTTTGCAGCATCCCCGATGCCATGGAATCCAGCTGGCTCTCCATCAAATCCTGCATGAGATGAACCACCGTCACCTCCATGCCCAGGCTGACCAATCCCTTCGCGGCTTCCAGACCCAGCAACCCTCCTCCGATGACGGCCGCTTTCTTGTATGCCTTGGCGGCTTGAAGCATCTGTGTGCAGTCGGCGATGTTTCGAAATCCGATAACTCCCTCTTTGTCACTGCCCGGTACAGGCAATATAAAAGGCTTCGAACCTGTAGCTATAATCACTTTGTCATAATGAACCGTCAATCCGTTATCGGCCGTTACAACCTTGCGCTCCCCGTCGATGGCGGTGACGGTCACACCCGTATGCAGGTTGATCTGATTGTCCTCGTACCATTTCCAGTCATTCAATACGATGTCGTCCAAGGTTTTACTGCCTTCCAGCACATAGGACAGCATAATGCGATTGTAGTTCGGGTGAGGCTCCTGTCCAATGACGGTGATGTCAAATTTCCCACCCAATTTAATGATTTGCTCGACCGTGCTTATGCCTGCGATACCGTTGCCAATGACAACCAACTTTTCTCTCTTTATATTGGACATCGTTTGATTCCTCCCCAACACGTGATCTGGTGCTCGTGTATTTCACTGCTTACAAGTAAATTATATCGTGTAAAGGCATATATTTTTGTGATTTATTTCACATTGATCTTTAAAATTTAAATAAAAATACCAAATAACCCTGTCCGATTGGAACAAGGTTATCCTAAAAAGACGGCCTGCTATATGATTTCGGCTTCCATATAGGCTCGTTCGCCGCCGGGCACTTTTAAATAGGGACGAATTCCGGCAAATCCCCCCGCATCCAGGTTCACCCCGGTCATCCAGTTCCCCTCCAAAAGGCCTCCTTCCGACTGCATGATGACGGCAGGCGCCTCGATATGCTCCTGGTACAGTACGATGCCTGCCTGAATGGTCTTATAGGCTTTTCCTTGCTGCACCAAAGGCACGGCACTAATATACGTAGGCACAAAATAATGGGCGATCACGTCCAGCTCCTCCCCGTCGAAGAACGCTTCGCTGCCAAGGAAGGGATGCAGCATCACGATTTTCTCGTAGAGCGACCAGATGATCATATGCAGGAATCTTCCCATCCGTCCCTTATTCTGCTCGGAAGACGAATTCAATGTTTCGGTTTCATAACCAATGAACTTCCATCCGCCGGGAGCCTTGACCCATTTCTGGAACATGTCGACCCGAGCGGTGCCGTCTTGGCTAACGGATGCTACAGCGTCTGGGCTTGTTCCACACACGGCCGACCACAGTGATTCCGGTACATATTGGCTCAGCACCCGCTTGGTTTTCTCAAATATATGAAGCACTTGTAATGAAGCGTTTTCAAGCTCTGAGATGTCCTCTTGTCCATAATGGAACCGGGAGATATTCGTTCGCTTGATCATGGGCTCGCCTCCTTGATATGCCGCCTGGATTATTACATCATATAGAAGGTGCGTCAGCTTGGTGCATGTCCGGATATTTTTGCAGGACGAAACGAAAAATCAGCCATTCTGGTTAGAAAAAAAACCCTGAAATGAGGATATCTCATGCCAGGGTTTAATCGTCAACGGGAGTCTTAAGATGACTCATCTGTCGATCCATTGTTCTGCCCAGGATGAAATTTGCTCCATCACCGGACGCAGTGCTTTGCCTTTTTCAGTCAGTTCATATTCAATACGTACCGGAGTTTCCGGATAGACATGACGAATCAGTATGCCTTCGCATTCCAAATCCTTCATCCGCTCGGAGAGCATTTTATCGCTCATGGACGGAATCAAATTCGAAATATCCTTAAAGCGCTTAGGTCCGCTCATCAGCGTTTGAATAATCAAGCCGTTCCACCGTTTGCCCAGAAAAGAAAAGGCCGATTCGAAACGGGGACACATCGTAACATTTGTAACTTCCATATCCCTTCACCTCTTTACGAAGTCACCTTGTTTATAGAAACTCATAAGCTTACCCAGAAATCTAGAAAACTTACGAATTGTAAGTATGTTTCATTTTAGCATATTTTCGAGAAGCTGAAAACCTCCTAGCCCCTTTTTCCCAGAAAATCAGCGCTTATCCCCCTAATATCCGAGCCAAAATATCCAAATCGTCCTCAATCAAAGTGGATAATTTCCTATTATACAGCACCGCCGCTGGATGGAACAGAGGGAATATCTTATAGGTCTCCGGTGAAAACACATAGCCTGCTCCGGGATTTTCCGGATCTGCCGCTTGCTGAACCGGTCCCTCCATCAGCTTGCCGTGCAGCGACGTCACCGTTTCATGGCTTCCGATTAACCGGTGCAGCGCGGTATTTCCCATTGGTGCCAGGATGTCCGGGCACACCCATCGGATCTCTTCATCAAGCAAAGGCGCATGCGCCAAAATTTCCGCCTTGGTCGGCGTGCGATTCGATCGGCTGATGACATTCTCGCCCGAAGGCCTCACGAGCACTTTATCCTTGTAGGGCCTGCTTCGCATGGAACTGGTAATATATACCTGGTCCCTCGTCAGTTTCAGATGTTCCAGGTACGCGTTCATCTCTTGTCCGGCCTGCCCTACAAAAGGTTTGCCTTCCAAAACTTCATGAGCCCCGGGCGCTTCCCCGATGAACATGATTTTCGCAAAGCGGACTCCCCTTCCGAGCAGGAAGCCCTCAACGGGTTGATGGACGAGCCTCGCCCGGCATATGGCGATGGTTGCGGGATCTACAGGTGCGCTTTGTACTTCGTTCATGTGTACAGCCCCCCTCTCCTATATCATACAATACCCCATATTCACGTATATTCTATCCCCAGCCGGCAAAAAACATTTCGAAAAAGCAGCTCCAACATACCAAAAAAACGAGCCGAACAAGGACTGTACCTTGAACGGCTCGTTCGTTGATGATTAAGATAATGCGCTGTTTATAGCTTAGACTAAAACGGGAAGCGCGCGAACCGGCTGACTGTTGCCGAACGTTTGCTTGCCTGCCGTAGAATGAGCCCAGTTAATCGCATTGGAGATCACTTTCAGCACTTCGGGGTTGTAGTAGGTTGGATAGGTCTCATGCCCTGGACGGAAGTAAAAAATGTTCCCATGCCCGCGTTTGAATGTGCATCCGCTGCGGAACACTTCCCCGCCCTCGAAATTGCTGACGAATACCAGCTCATCAGGGGCCGGAATGTCAAAGAACTCCCCGTACATTTCCTCGTGCTCGATGATGATCGGTCCCGTAATTCCCGCCGCAATCGGATGCGTCGGATTCACGCTCCAAATAATTTCCTGTTCTCCTGCTTCGCGCCACTTCAAATCGCAGCTCGTGCCCATCAAAGCTTTGAACGGTTTGGAAAAATGTCCGGAATGGAGAACGATCAGTCCCATACCATCCTGCACGCGTTTTACGACCTTGCTTACAATTTCGTCACTAACCTGGTCATGAGCCATATGCCCCCACCACAACAGCACATCGGTTGAATCCAGTACATCGTCCGTCAATCCATGCTCCGGCTGGTCGAGCGTCGCCGTTCTAATGATGAAATCCGGATTTTGCAGACCCTCCGCCAAAGCTGTATGAATGCCCGTCGGATAAACGCTCCGAACCTCATCATGGATTTTCTCGTGCACGAATTCATTCCATATGGTTACGTTAAGCATGTTGCTGTTCCCCCTAATTGCTTATTCGTTATTCTCTACGCTGTTAGACCCACCACATTTCTCCGAGCGGCTCTTCGATCAGCACTTGCTGAAGGTTTTGCACCGCTTTGGAGAAGCCTTCTTCAACGGACATCAGTCCGTCTTCATGTTCAATGCTCACGACATAGTCATATCCAACCAGGCGAAGAGCACTCATCATATCCGCCCATTCCTTCACATCGTGTCCGTAACCTACGCTGCGGAACTGCCAAGCGCGATCCAGCATGTTCGCATACGACTGCATATCCGTGAGACCGTGTTTGTTCACGTTAATCGGATCAATGCTTGTATCCTTCGCGTGGAAGTGGTGGATCGCTCCTTCGCGGCCCAAAATTTGAATCGCTTGAACAGGATCAATCCCTTGCCACCACATGTGGCTCGGATCCAGGTTGGCACCGATCACTTCGCCTGCGGCTTCGCGCAAACGGAGCAGCGTGCCCGGCGTGTGAACGGAGAAGCCGCCGTGCAGTTCCAAACCGATTTTGACATTGCGGTCTGCCGCAAATTTACCCCACTCGGTCCAATAAGGAATGACCTTGTTGTCCCACTGCCAAGTCAGGATCTCTTGATAGTCGTTAGGCCAAGGCGCTACCGGCCAGTTCGGGTATTTGGCATCCTCGTGGTCGCCCGGGCAGCCGGAGAATGTGTTGACAACAGGTACTTCAAGCTTTTCGGCAAGCTCCACCGTTTTTACGTATGTGTCATGGAATTCTTTTGCGATTGCCTTTTGCGGATGAAGCGGATTGCCGTGGCAGCTCAGTGCGCTAATGATCAGCCCGCGGGATTCCACCGCGTTTTTGAAGTTTTTCAGCGCGGTTTCATTCTCAAGCAGCTCGACCGGGTTGCAATGTGCATTTCCGGGATAACCGCCTGTTCCGATTTCAACTGCTTTAAGGCCCTTGGATGCCACGTAGTCCAAAGCATCCTCCAGTTTACGTCCACTCAGCAATACCATAAATACGCCTAATTTCATTGTATAACCTCCTGGTTTAGCTTAGTCATCATATTGATTGCAAGATTTAGTTGTCGAAATAAACCGCTTTACCCGTCTTCGCCGATTCATAGATCGCTTCCAGGATTTGCGTCACCACAAACGCCTGCTCCGGCTTAACGACCGGATCCTTATCCTCTATAATCGCTTCAAGCCACATTCTTGCTTCACGGTCCGAGTCGTTTTCCTTGGAGCCCGAATAGAAAGCTACGCCGCCGGCGTTCAGATCCACTTTGGTTTCATACAGTCTGCTCATTTTCTCGCCGTTGATGCGCAAGCCGTCTTTCATGTCGGCTCCGCCTTCGGTTCCCGCCAGAACGGCTTTCGCTTCGCCGATCTCCAGGACGTTAAGCGCCCAGCTGGATTCCAGAACGATCGTAGCGCCGTTCTCCATCGTAATAAATCCGAATGCCGAATCCTCTACCGTGAATTCCTTCGGATCCCACGGACCGAACGCATTCGCCGCATTCTCGCGCTGCCCCAATTTATGGAACGTGGATCCCAGCACGCTTTTCGGCTTGTAATTGTCCATCAGCCACAAGGTCAAATCCAGCGCATGGGTTCCGATATCGATCAACGGACCTCCGCCTTGCTTCTCCTCGTCAAGGAATACGCCCCAGGTCGGAACGGCACGGCGGCGGATGGCCAAGGCTTTACCGTAGTAGATCTCGCCCAGCTCGCCTTCCTCGCAGATCCCCTTCAAATACATGCTGTCGTCCCGGAAACGGTTGTTATAACCGATGGTCAGTTTTTTGCCTGTGCGCTTTGCGGCGTCCAGCATGGCCTGTGCTTCGGAAACCGTTTTTGCCATCGGCTTCTCGCACATCACGTGCTTGCCGGCTTCCAGGGATGCTACCGTGATTTCAGAGTGCGAATCGTTCGGCGTACATACATGGATGACGTCAATGCTGCCGTCTTTCAGCAATTCCCTGAAATCCGTGTACACTTTTGCGCCTTCAACCCCATATTCGGCTGCTGCCTTCTGCGCACGCTCTTCCACGATGTCGCAAAAAGCGACCAATTCAGCCTGCGCCTGCTTCTTCAAGCTCGGCATATGCTTGCCGTTGGCGATTCCCCCGCAGCCGATAATTCCGATTTTCAACGTGTTCGACATGTCCATTTCCTCCCCATACTGTTGATCTTATTGGAGCTGTCCCAATATTAGTGCAACGCTTTCATGCGGATCGCCGGGCAAGAGCTCATCATCCTGCCAGATCCGTCAGAAGCTAGATTGCCTGTTGTTCATAATCAGTTTACAAGAATATGGACCAGGCTTCCAGTTCCCTATTCTGCCGATTCGGCCTGCTGAGGTGCCGGAAGTTTGCCATAACGGTACGTGCTTTGCAGAACGATATGCCTGCCCTCCAGCGAAGACTGCTGAAAGGACTGCATGATCTCCAGCACGTGATAAGCCAAGCGCCCGCTTACGCGGTGGTCCTTCTGCTCATGAATCGATTGGATCATATCATGGATGCCCAGACCCCGCTCGTTCTTCCCGCATTCGAAGGCGGGCTCAAGCAATTCCCATTCCTCGGAGCCGTGCTTGCGCAGCTTTACTTCCCCGTTGAAGTAGTTCGGATCGCCGAGACTCAGGCTGCCCTGCGTGCCGTAGATTTCGATCCAGGGCAGATTGGACCCGCCAAAGATATCGAAACTGGTAATCATGGTTGCAATGGCACCGTTCTCAAAATCCAGCGTCCCTGCCAAATGCGTCGGCGTCTGAACCGTGATCGGCTTTCCTTGAAGCGGGCCGGAGCCGACGGAACGGTCCGGGATCTGGATGCCTGTGGATGCGCTGATCCGGCTTGCGGGACCCAGCAGCTCTACCAGGGCCGACACATAATAAGGTCCCATGTCCATCATCGGACCTCCGCCCGACGCGTAAAAAAATTCGGGATTGGGATGCCATGCTTCCGGTCCGGCCCCCATCATAAACGCCGTTGCGGCAACAGGTCTGCCGATCAGCCCGGATTCAATGGCCGCTTTGGCCGTCTGTACGCCGGAGCCTAGGAACGTATCCGGTGCGCAGCCGACGCGGAGCCCCTTCTGATCCGCGATATTCAGAACGCGGCGGGCTTCGTCAAGGGTTATGGCCAGCGGTTTTTCACTGTAGACATGCTTTCCTGCCTCCAGGGAGGCGATATCGACATTGGCATGGCTGGCCGGAATGGTCAAATTAATAATAAATTCAATATCTGTCTGTGCGAGCATCTCCTCAACCGTGTATACGTTCGGGATGTTGAACTCTTCCGCTTTCGCTTTGGCGTTGTCCGGAATGAGATCGGCACATGCCACGATTTCAACCCAAGGGCTGTTTTTCAAGTTCGTGAAGTATACGCCGCTGATGGTTCCGCAGCCAATTATACCTGCTCTCATTTTTTTCATCGATGTCACTCCTTGAACCAATAGATGTGCTCGGACTAGTACAATGGTATTCTTTTATGCTTTCGTTTAAAATGAAGAATATGATTAAAACATGAACAATCTGGTCATTATTTTCTTATTCTTCAAAGGGGACTTTAGCAATGGATTCAAATCTTTCCAACCAAGTCGTAGCAGCGGATTTCTCATTTCATCGCAAACCTTTCAAGATGTCCCTGGCGGACGGTTTCGACACCTATTTGATGCGTTGGCAGACCGACGGCAAATGCCGCGCCAAAATCGACGGCAAGCTGTCGCTCGTCGAGGCAGGGGATCTGTTGATCTTCACGCCCGGACAGCCTTATGAACTTCGAATCGATGACGAATACAACGCATTGGGTGAATTGACCATCGAAAGCGGCGATTATCATATTTTTTTCAAAGGGCTTTGGGCGGACGCGTGGTGGAATTCCAAGAAACGCCCGACCAAAATCAGGGTGCCGCTGGAGGAGCGTTACCTGAGTCTGTTTCGGCAAATTCTGCTCGAGCAGCGGCGCGTATCGGATCCTTATCCCGAGATTTCGGATTATACCGTGCGGATTCTGTGCCTAGAGGTGGACCGCCTGTTATCGGAGCAGCCGTCAACAACCCCCAAGACGTATCTCGCCTACCGCATGAAGAACTACATTGAGGAGAATGCCTCCTCCATGTTCAAGCTGGAGGATGTCGCCGGCCATGTCGGCATCAGCGTTTCCCGGGCAGTCCATCTGTTCAAGGAAGCGTTCGGCACCACCATCATGCAGTACACCATGGACGTGCGACTGAGCATGGCAAAGGAACGGATCGTTTTCAGCCCCCTCTCCCTGGAGGATGTCGCCGAAACCTCCGGCTTTGCGAACTATACTTATTTTCACCGCGTTTTCCGTTCCCGATTCGGCGTTTCGCCTAAGCAATTCCGCATGTCCAGCCGAACCTCCAATTAATGGTCATACTTCCACGGTAAAAAAGCGGGCCGACCAAGGTTTTTCCTTGATCGACCCGCTCCTTCTTTGAATCGGATGTAAGATATTCCATGATTCCGTTACTTCTTGTCAGGACCAAGGGTGGCCGCTGCCTCGGCAACAACGATAGCCAAGTCTTCATTACCGAACATCGACAGGACGCCAAGCAGGGTCTGATCCGGTATTTCCCCAGCCTCTTCTTTGGGCACCGTCAGTTCAAGCACGCGCGTCAACCGCTCATTGTCCGGCTGATCCGGATAGGCTTTACGGTACAGCTCAGCCGGATCCAGACCGTGATTCACACACCACTGGGCAAATACGAGGATCATCATATCCTCATCCTGACGGTACGATTCCGCTATCCGTTCTTCTACGGACTTCCCCGCAGATTCCATGCATTACTCCTCCTCATGCGAACAGGGTTTTATGGGCTCTGTTCGTTCATGAAGACATTATACCGCTTGGTTCCCGTTCAGACAAAGTCTTAAACTAGTCGACCATCTTTACCTGTACCGGGTTGCTCTTCGCTTTGTGCTCATTCTTCTTCTTCATCCAGGTTCCGATGCCGATGACGATGGCAATGACGATAACCTCAAACCCGTACTTCACGACGCCATTTGCGAACCAGCCGTGAATCATCGGCTCTTCCACCACCATCTTCGATGCGGTCCAGGCTAACACCGCAGCTCCGATCGTGATGATTATCGGGAAGCGATCCGTCAGCTTCAGGATAATGGTACTGCCCCACACCATGATCGGAACGGAAATCGCAAGTCCGACAATAACCAGCATGAAGCTTTCACCCGCAGCGCCTGCTACGGCAAGAACGTTATCCAGTCCCATCATGGCGTCCGCGATGATGATCGTACGGATAGCCGCCCACATTTGGTTGCCCGCGGAAATTTCATGCTGCTTCTCATCGACCAGCAGCTTGTAGGCAATCCACAGCAGCGCGATGCCGCCGATCAAGCGCAAGCCGGGGATCATCAAGAGCTGGACAACGAGCAGCGTGGCTACGATCCGTATGATGATCGCACCGACGGTTCCCCACAGGATGACCTTCTTCTGGTCCTCTTTCTGGACATTGCGAGCGGCAAGACCGATAACGATAGCATTATCGCCTGCCAGCACGAGGTCAATGAGGACAATCGACAGCAGCGCGGTCCAAAATTCCATCGACAGCAAATCCATGATTCCCCACCCTTTCTTCATGTTCTGATTAGGCTTTCACCTACCGACGTCCTCACCCAAAAAAAAACGCTGTTCCCTTCATCGGTAGGGTCTACAGCGTTTTTTGGGCGCAAAAATAGACCTCCACCTCATCATGAAACAATCAGGCAAAGGTCTCGCTAAACAACTCATCGTTGCCAATAAAGCCGGGGATGGTTAGTCCCGTAATGACGACTTTACTTACGATATAGAATTTATAAGTCATCGGCAGAGCCCATGAAATTCTATACCGCAAGAAAACCTACCGTTGAAGTCGCGGTTGTTCATCCTTGATAAGGCCACGACCGAGGTTTTCTTATGAAGCTACTCCCCTTTGGGAACTATTCGGTTGGACATATTATAACATACGAAAAATCGCTTGTATATTCAAATTTTTCCATAGTATCGATTGCGAGAGTCTTCGAAAGACGGGCAGCATGCCTGTTTTTTTGCTATCATGGTGCTATTCAGGTCAACGATGCAAAGTGAGGATTCTACATGAAGAGATGGATCATCCCCATCCTATATGCGGCAGTACTGGCACTTGCTTTTTCATACAGGCATGATATCACGGAGTGGTTGGAGAGCGATCCCCCGCTCTTCCTCATGATCCTGCTGGCAGCCCTGCTTGCCTTATTTCCCGTTGCCCCCTACAAAGTGGTCATCGCTATTCTCGGGTATGCATACGGCACTGTCTGGGCGGCAGCCATATCGTGGTTCGGAACGACGATCGCAGCCGTCATCCTGTATGCGGCTGTGCGGTCTTTATACCAGGAGTCCGGCAGACGGCTGCTTGGGAAATACACGGCTATACATAGGTTTACGACCGCGGTCGAACGGCGCCCCTTTCAGTCGATCCTGCTCGCCCGCCTGCTGCCCGTGATACCCCAAATGGCCGTCAATCTATATGCCGGCGTCGCCTCCATCCCATTCTGGACGTACACCGCCGCCTCCGCCATCGGCAAAATTCCAGCCATCCTCCTGTACGCCTGGCTTGGCAGCGGATTGGCCGATCATCCGGTCATCTTCGCGGCTGTTGCGGCAGGACTTATGCTGCTAACCGCTTTGTTCATGGCCGCTTTCCGGTGGTATAAGGGGAGAACGACATAATCGGAGCAATATTTTGGTTTCCTTGACCAAAATGATTATAATAACAATAAGACTTACATTTTATATTGTTATAAAACGATGGAGGGATAATATATGAATAATCGTTCAACCCCAAGTGAATTGGCTACCTTTGCGGGAGGCTGCTTCTGGTGTATGGTCTCTCCTTTTGACGAGCTGCCGGGCATTCTGAAGGTCGTTTCCGGTTATACTGGCGGCCACAAGGAAAATCCAACCTATGAAGAGGTATGCTCCGATACCACAGGCCATTATGAGGCCGTTCAAATCACCTATAACCCGGAAATCTTCCCATATGAGAAGCTGCTCGAGCTTTTCTGGCAGCAAATCGATCCTACGGATGAGGGCGGACAATTCCATGACCGCGGGACATCCTACCGCACCGCTATTTTTTACCATACGGAGGAGCAGCGCGAGCTTGCGGAGCAATCCAAGCTGGCCGTGGCAGCCAGCGGACGTTTCGACGGACCGATCGTGACGCCGATCATCCCGGCGAGCACCTTCTATGAAGCCGAGGAATACCATCAGGATTACCACAAGAAAAATCCGAGCCATTACAAACGCTATCGCAAAGGCTCCGGACGGGAGGATTTCATTGAGCAGCACTGGTCGGAGCCTGTGGATACCGCCGAGCTTAAGCAGCGCCTGACGCCGATCCAATATGAAGTGACGCAGAACAACGCTACCGAACCCCCGTTCCACAATGAGTATTGGGACCATCATGGGGAAGGCATTTACGTCGATATTGTGTCCGGCGAGCCGCTCTTCAGTTCTACGGACAAATACGACGCCGGCTGCGGATGGCCGAGCTTCACCCGTCCGATTCGCGAATACAACATCAAGGAAAAAATGGATCTTACCCACATGATGGTCCGCACCGAGGTACGAAGCAAAAAAGGCGACTCTCACCTCGGCCATGTGTTCGACGACGGGCCTGGACCGAATGGGCTCCGTTACTGCATCAATTCCGCTGCGCTCCGGTTTGTGCCGAAGGAAGAAATGCAGAGGGAAGGCTACGGCGAGTATTTGCAGCTGTTCGAATAAATCCAATTTTCCAAATGCATTGCCCCTCAGGGGTAATGCATTTTTTATGCGGTTGAACCCGTTTATTCAATTTGGTTGCACGGGGTAATATACAGTACATGCAGTGAACAGTTGAATTGGAGGGATCGTACCATGCCTTGGAGCAAAAATGATTATCCGCCATCCATGAAAAATCTGGAGCCCCGGGTGAGGAATAAAGCCGTGGAAATTGCCAATGCCTTGCTGGAGGAGAACTACGATGAGGGACGTGCCATCGCCATCGCCACCGCCAAGGCACAGGAGTGGGACGAGAACCACCCCAAGGACGAGAAGTAATCGATATAAAGCACATGAAAGAAGCTCACCCTACATGCGGGTGAGCTTCTCTTATTGGGACCGCTTTACGAACGGCCGCTAACGGTATGCTGCGCTGTTTTCGGAGTAACCGGAGTGCTTGGGGCACGGACCGCCTTCCGAACCGGTTTCTTTTCCGCTTTCTCGGTACCGTACGTCACTGTGATGGTGATCACTTGCCCGGCAATCGATACGGCTAATATAGTATATAAGGTTTCAACCAATGGCATATAGAATAGCGATAATAGCAGTACTACGGCATCCATCAGGAAAAACACCGTCCCTACCTTAAGCCCGCTCCACTCGCTGAACAGCACGGAGATTACGTCGTCACCGCCTGTCGCACCGCCATAGCGGAGCACGATGCCGGCTCCAAAGCCCGTCAATAATCCGGACAGCAGCGCGGCTGCCAGCAAGTTATGATTCAGATCGATAACCAGCGTGGAATAGCGCTCGATCAATGCGTAGAACAAGGTAAACATGCTCGCCGCAACAACGGTATTGAATATGAATTTCCGGCCCTTGATGAACAAGGCAATCAGCAGTACCGGTATGTCCATAAGGACCATACTCAATGCTGGCGGAATATCAAGCGCATATTTGCCAAGCAGCGCAAGGCCGACAAAGCCGCCTTCGGTCAAATGATTGTGAAAATTAATGTGATAATACGTAAAAGCCATTAAAAACGTTCCGAACAACATCGCCGACATGGTGATAAATGTGTTTTGTCTTTTCCTCATACAGGATCCCTCTTGTCGTAGTAGATTGGTCAGACATAGGCCAATCTCTACCTTGAGGCAACCTGGAGGAGTTCATCCTTCGAACCATAGTTCCCATCCTTTCGTAGAGACCGTCCTTGTCTTCAGACGTCCGACTTCGCTCTACAAAGGAAGCTATGTGTATGAGAGATCATAACGTTTCCAAATCGTCCTTTGGGGATTCGTCCTTCGGGGACACATGGTATCCTGATCCTTTCTCGTTTTAGTTAGAGTGCTAACATTATTATAACACAGTTGGCATACAAGCTAAACAGCTGGCTAGAATGAATTGGAATCTCTATATGGAATATGTAAAAAATCCAGCTTTAAGAACCTCCTTCGCGTAAAAATGTTGTTCACATATTCGCTGAATCCGATGTGATCTAAATCACAAGAGCCGCTCCATCGCCTGTCTATACTTAAAGGGAACACCAACTCGACTAAGTATCATATGAATCAAGGGGGAGTCTGCATGTTAAGCCAACGTACGATCGAGGTCGTTAAATCGACCGTGCCGGTTCTGGAAACCCACGGCACGGCAATCACAAGCGCATTTTACCAAAAATTGTTTCATCATCACCCGGAACTTCTTAACATATTCAACCATGCGAATCAAAGAGAAGGGAAACAGCCCTTTGCCCTGGCCAATGCCGTATACGCAGCCGCGGCCCATATCGACCGTCTTGAAGCCATCGTCCCGGTTGTTAAACAAATCGGACACAAGCACCGGGCATTAAACATTTTGCCGGAGCACTATCCGATCGTCGGCGAAACGCTGCTCGGCGCCATGAAGGATGTGCTTGGCGATGCCGCAACGCCCGAAATTATCGAGGCTTGGGCCGAAGCTTATGGCGTCATTGCCGATGTCTTTATCGGCATCGAGGCGGATATGTACCAGGAAGCCGCAAACAAAGCCGGCGGCTGGAGCGGATACCGTAATTTCGTCATTGACCGGAAGGTGGAGGAAAGCTCCGTCATTACTTCCTTTTATTTGGTACCGCAGGATGGCGGGGGAATTTCCGATTATCTGCCCGGCCAATACATCACGCTTCGGGTAAAACCTGAGGGCGAAGCCTATTATCATAATCGTCATTACAGCCTCTCGTCCGCACCCGGACATCCTTACTACAGAATTACAGTGAAACGAGAAGACGAGCTGGATGGAAAGCCTGCCGGCATCGTCTCCAACTGGCTGCACCGTCATGCAGAGGTCGGGACCGTTCTCGAGGTCACGGCTCCGGCCGGTACCTTTACGCTGGATACGGACTCCGATCTTCCGCTTGCCTTGATCAGCGGCGGCGTCGGTTTGACTCCGATGGTGGCCATGCTGGAATACGTGCTGCTGAATCAGCCTGAACGGAAAGTAACCTTTATCCATGCGGCCAAATGCGGCAGTCAGCATGCAATGAAGCTGCATATCGATGAGCTCGCCTCGAAGCATCCGCAGCTAAGCACGTACGTCATTTATGAACAGCCGGAAACGGAAGACACTTGCCACCAAACAGGCTACATCGATCTGGAGTTCCTTCGCAAAACGGTCGATCCGAAAGCCGACTTCTATTTCTGCGGGCCGGTTCCGTTCATGCGTGCCGTGAACGGCCATTTGAAAGCGATGGAGGTACCTGCTGACCGGATCCACTATGAATTCTTTGGTCCGGCCGGTACGCTGGAAAGTTAATATTAGGTTAACCGTATCTCAAAACCCAAAAAGATGCCCCTCTTCTGCAAAAGGGGCATCTTTTTGGGTTTGGTGCCTTCCGGCGGCATCGATCAGCCGCGAAGGGTGCATCGACTCATTGCTTTGTCCGGCGCATGCTCGTACAGGGTTTTATAAACCGGTGTATAAAGCTAGTTCAGGCGTCGGCAAAGGGATATGGGCTAAACGTGCTTGCCGTGCTCCCGCAGCAGCCGGTTTACCGTTTCTCTCCTTACCCCGATCAGTTGTCCGATCTCTTCCTGAGTCAAATATTCGGTCAAATGTATCCCTTGGGAATACTCATCCAGCCATTGAATCAGCAGCTCCAGCCGCTCCGCCGGCCCGCCCACGGTTAAGTGATCCAGCCTCATCTGCATGAACCTCACCTTTTCCTGCAGCAATCTGGCAACCTCGAGCGGTTTTCGCGGATCCTCCTCCAGCTGTCCATACCAAGCTTCAGCCGATATTACCTCCACTTCGCTCTGAATCAGCGCGATCGCGGTTCCATGCGTTTCCTTCGGGCTGATCAGCGAGTGATGGGGTACCGTTTCGCCGGGATATAAAATATTGAAAAGCACCATATTGCCGTTGGCATGCAGACGGGTCACCTTAAACAATCCGCTCCGAATGTGATATAAATGATCCCCGCTATCCCCTTGCCGGAACAATATTTCGCCTTTATGCAGTATCATGGTTAATCTCCTCCAGAAAAAATGCAGTTATCAGGAGTGTAAACGATATGCCGCCATGAATCCACCGGGGTGATCACAAATGCCAGAAATTAATGGTTGCAGGCCGAATAAGGATGGCATACCATGTATATAATAGAACGTGTGTTCTTATATTTTTTTCATGTCCGGGGATGTGTCTCTTATGATGAAACCTTCCACTCCTCCTCCGCCTTCGGTCGAAGACGAAGCCCTGATCAAAGATTATCTGCTGCATGACCTGCTTCAGTCTGTTCTCGAACGGGATATTGGAATCCTCAAGACCCTCAAGCTCAAAATGGCCGAAATCTATATTTTAAATCTGCAGCATATCCAAAAAGGGATTTCGGCACGCGCCTGGTCCATTCAACAGCAGATGAAGCGGCGCGGCATCCGGATTCAAAGCCAGGGCCGTACCCCCGAGGAAGGGCTGCAGGTGCATTATCTGTGCCGCGGGTATGAAGGCAGCCTGCTCTGCGATCGGCCCTCTCTCAAGGAAGAGATAAAGGAGCGGCTCGTTTCGTATCTTGGCACGGATTTGGCGGCATACTAGCTCCAACTATGTACAAGACAGGAGCGCTCATGAAGAATATTTTCCATATATATTCTGCCGATATCCGTAGAATCGTCCGCAATTGGGCTGCAGCCGTTATCATCGGGGGTCTTGCCCTCCTTCCTTCTCTATATGCCTGGTTTAACATCGAAGCTTCCTGGGATCCCTACGGCCAAACCTCAGGTGTATCCATTGCCGTTGCCAACCTGGATAAAGGCACCACCCTTCGCGACCAGCCCATTAACCTGGGCAAAGAAATCGTGGAGTCCCTGCATCACAATGAGAAGCTGGGGTGGCGGTTTACGGAGGACAGCGAGAATGCGATACAGGGGGTGCGGCGCGGCACCGATTATGCCGCTATCGTCATTCCGGAGAACTTCTCCGCCAGGATCGGCACCGTACTGACCAATGAGCCCGTCAAGGCTCAGATCCTCTATTACACGAACGAGAAAATCAACGCCATTTCGCCCAAGGTGACGGCCCAGGGGGCATCTGCCGTCGTGGAGGAAGTCAGCAAAAATTTCATCAAAACCGCCAATGGCACCATCTTCGAGATTTTCAACACGCTCGGGATCGAGATCGAGAACCAGCTCCCTGCGATCAACAAAGTACGAAGCTTGCTGTTCCGGCTCGAAAAAAGCTTTCCCGAGCTCAACGAGGCGGTGAGCACGGCCCAGCAGGATATCAAGCTGGCCAACCGGTTGGTTGAGCAAGCCGATGCGGCTCTGCCCCGCCTTGAAGGGATTGCCACGGACGGCAAGGAAATGGCCGGTGCGCTGGCGGAGTTCGCGAATCAGGCCGCAGGGGCCTCGAAATCGCTGGAGCCTGCGCTGCGGCAGGACTTGGAGGTGCTGGGTGCAGCCACCGGAGCGCTTTCGCAAGTGCTGGACGCACTAGGGCAAAAAGGCATCGACCCGAAGGAGCTGGCCAGCCGCCTGAACGCTGCGAAGGAGCGCGCTGAGACTGCAGCGCAAGCCGCGGCCCGGCTGGGGCAATTGTTCAAGCGGCTGGGCTCGATCTCCCCGGCGGCGGCTTCCGCGGCCGCTAAGCTCGAGGACATTGCCGCACGATGGACCTCGGCTCAAGCCGTGCTCCAAAGCATTGCCCAAGCCGTGGAACGGGGGGAGGAAGCACCTGCGGATTCCATCGACAAGCTGAAGAAGCTGACCGATGACATTAACGGGCTGACCGACGCGCTGCTAAGCCGGTACGACAGCGAAATCGGCCCGGCGATAAGCAAGGCCTTCACCAAGGGCGCAGGTACGGCGAAGCGCGTTCAGCAGGAATTGACCCAGGCGCTTGCCAGCGTCCCCGACATCCAGCGTTTGCTTCAAGATGCCCGGAAAGGGCTCAAAGTGGGAGGCCAAGAAGTGCAGCTCGCCCAAAATCGTCTGCCGGAAGCGGAGCTTCGGATTACGCAGCTGGCCAACCGGCTGCGCGAGATGGAAGCGGAAGGGGATATTCAAGAGATCATCGATCTTCTCCAAAACAATTTCGAGCTCGAGAGCCAGTTTTTTGCCGAGCCGGTTACGCTGGAAGAGAATCGCCTGTACCCCATCCCGAACTACGGCTCCGCGATGTCGCCCTTCTTCACGACCTTGTCCTTGTGGGTAGGCGCACTGCTGCTCGTTTCCCTGCTCTCCGTTGACGTACATGATGAGGAGAGAAGCTTCCGCAGCATCGAGGTTTACTTCGGACGCTATCTCACCTTTCTGACCATTGCCCTGTTCCAGGCGCTGTTCGTTACCCTGGGCGATATTTATTTGCTGGGAGCCTATGTGGTGAACCCCGGCTGGTTCATTCTGTTTGCGCTGCTGATCAGCTGCGTTTTCATGCTGATCGTCTACACGCTGGTGTCCGTGTTCGGCAATGTCGGAAAAGCGATGGCGATCGTTCTGCTCGTGCTGCAGCTGGCAGGCGCTGGCGGGACCTTTCCGATCCAGATGACCCCGCCGTTCTTCCAGGCATTGCATCCGTATTTGCCGTTCACCTATGCCATCAGCATGATGCGGGAAGCCGTCGGCGGCATCCTGTGGGATATCGTCATCCGCGATATGCTGCTCATGCTGGTCTTCGCGGCGATCGCGCTTGTGATCGGGATCGCGCTCAAGAAGCCGATCAACCGGGCCAGCAGCGGGCTGATCCGCAAAGCGAAAGCTTCGAAGCTCATTCATTGATTCCCCCTCCGGCGGGGACGGACAGAATGACGAGCGCTCTGCCTCCCGAATGTTCCCATACGTGAAAGGACACCCCGAGCGGCTTCTTATTGAAGCCGCGGGGTGTCCTTTTGGGTTATGCGAAATCATTCATGATGGGATTGCTGTCGAATTTCGCTCAACTTCTGCAGCGTATTTGCATCCATTTCGCCGAGCCGCCAGATCGCAATCTTCGAAATGCCCGCCTCCCCCGCCGCATCCATCCATCCGGCAAGGGTCGTTCCGTCCGCATACCATACGGTATGCCCGATGCCTTGGTCGTCCGTGTACTCGAAGTATAGGGCCCCGCTGTCCGGATCCCGCTTCGGTTCGTCCGGGCTGGCACGCGCCAGCTCTACCGCACGCTTCTCCGTTAAAGAGACCGCCTTGCCATTCTCCGCCCAGTCAAACCCGCCAACCGACAGCGCGATGGCATGGTCTCCCGGCAGCTGCCGCAGCTTGCCCCCCAGCTCCTTGATCATGGCATAATCCGCCTTCGGTCCGGGTCCGCTATGCCCCCCGTACAGGTTGTATGCCATCAGGACATAATCAGGCCCCTCCGGCAGCTTAAGCGATGACAAGGATACGCCCGGCTCCAGCACGATTCGAAGCGAGAGGCCTTCCGCCCGGAGACGCTCATACAGCTCCTCGTACAGCGCGGAGAGGTTTGCCCCATCCTCCTTGCGGACCTTCTCGTAATCCAATTCCACGCCGTCAAAGCCGTGCTGGGATGCCATGTCCAGAATCCGCCTGATATGTTGGCTGCGGCTTTCGGGAGTAGCGACGAGCCGGGATATCAGCTCCGGATCCTTCTGTTTGGCCGTTCCATCGGGATGGAAACGATCGTTGACGATCGTCAGGACGCCGCGAGCCGGCTCCCCTTCCTTGGACGCCTCCAGGAACGCAGGCAGCGCCTCCCGAAAATCCGACGTCAAGTAAAGCTCGTCTTTATGATTGAAATAGGCTGCAAACAGCTTGATTTCTTCAAGCCCATCACCGAGCTGCTTCCAATCTGTCATGCCCGTCTCCCACTGCCAATCCGTAATCCAGGCAGACAGCTTGACTTGTGCCTGCAGCGGCTGGGGCAGCATCGATGGCTCCTTCTTTTGATCCTCCAACCACCAGAAGGAGACGGCAGCACATAATACCGCAACCCCCGCAGCTGCCGCCCATTTCTTCCTGCGATTCTTCATTCGTTGTTCACGTCCTACGCCCAATTTTTAGAAAGTCTCGACAGCCCAGTCGACCGCGCGATTCATGCTTCGCTGTACGCCGGTCAGGACACCGGCAAGTCCGGACGGCTTGTTCGTAAACAGCAGCTTACGTTCGGCACCCGGTGGCTCCGACACAATCGTGACATCTTCAAAGACGGCGTCGTAAATATCATCCTTTTCGTTCTGCTCATGATACTCCGATTCAAGCGCCACGCCTCCTGCGCCGATCGATGCATCCACAGGCTGCCGGTCCAGAAGCACCTGCCGATCAACGCTCACGGACAGGGCATCGCCTTTCACCGAAATCTCCAGCCACCGATTTCCGAGTATGTTGACAGGGTACTCATTCTCATCATCCCGGTCTCCGGACAGCGTCTGCTCCTTTGTATAGACCGAAGCCTTATCGAATTGCAGATCCTCTTCGCCCCATGCCACCTTCGGCAAGGCGTACGTGAACAGCTCCTCGGGAGCTTGGCCCGCTATCTTCTGTTCCACCACCACGTGGTTGTTCTCCAGCAGAAGCCTGAGATACGAACCCTTCGTTCGGTCGTAACGGACATAAACCGACTGCCGTCCTACCACATTGCCGAGCGCTTTGGCCGAGACGGTGACGTCTTGCTCCCCGCTGCCCTTAAAATACACGCTTCCTGCCTGGGACGGGGGCGATGTGACCACCATCCGGTTATCCGTAAATTCTGCCGCTCCGCCAAGCAGCTCCCACTTGTCAGCCTGCTCCGTGTCGCCCCGTACAAACTGCATAGGCTGCCCTTGGTCCTTACGCAGCTTCATTAACAGGTGATTGGTAGACCAATACGGCGCGGGCTGGACCCGGGTCAGATTATACAGATCGCTATCCTTCGAATTGAAGGTCACGCCTTCCCGGTTGAAATTCATCCCGAACAGCTTCTGAATCTGATCCGAATTGGCATTCGCCACAAGCTGATTCATTCCTCCGCCGAGCGCATTGGCATGCATGATCATATACGTGAGCGGAACGTAACCGAGCGATTCCGTGTAAACCTTGTCCATTGCCGCATAGTCGGCCCGGATCCGCTCTTCCATCTCGGCGCGGTTCTCGAGCGGAATCATGTTCTCGTCGCGGATGAAATCCATCAAATAGTGGTTGTAATATTCCACGTTGGATTTGACAGTCAGCTCACTCTCGTCTTTAACGCCGACATAACGGCCCTCATCATCGAAAATATTGATATAGGTCAGCCGGTTGCCGTTAGTCCCAAGCTCCCAATAACCGGTGCGGGTCATCTTCAGCATGTCCTTCGGCTGCAGAAATTTCCGTTCGCTGTTGCCCATTTTATTGGCATAGGACAGAAAGGTAGCCTTATAATTATATTTTTCAAGCAGCGGCTGCGCGAACAGCGCGGAATCATTCCGCCCGTCTTCAAAGGACAGGTACAGCGCCTTGTCGGGCAGCTTCTTGCCATGGCTGTAATAATCGATGATATCCTGCTGCGAAATCGTCGTATAGCCCTGTTCGTATAAGGCCTTCAGCTGCGCATCCAGCTGGGCCTTGGATACGAGCTTGGACGTCCCGGTGCGGCCGACCCCGAAATAGGACAGGGCAATAAAGCCCTGATCCTGACGCCAGGCGGATCTGTCCGGCTCCTTATATGTTCGAAAATCGAAAATCGCATTGGCCAATAGGACGGCTGCAACGGCCAATACAATGGCCTGTGCCGTTACTTTGATGATTTTCCTGCGATTTTTTCGCCGAACATTGAGGGCTGTTTTTTGTTTTTTAGCCATATGTCATCCTCACTTCAATCCTCACTTCAATCCTCACTTCAACCGCTTTGACACGATCAGAACGGTAATCCGAATTTTTTGCCTTTGCGCTTGCGGGCTTCCTTCTTCTCCCTGGCTTCGATATCCTGCGGCGTTTCCCGGGTCCCCCACGTCGATTTCCAGAAGGTAAACCAAGCCACCGGCATCTGCCATAACAGGACGAATTCATAGAAGAGGCAGAATACGAAGCCGAACACCCAAAGTCTGCTCTTCCGGAACAGCAGGTGGGCCAGGCTCATCAGCAGCGCCATCAGCAGTAATCCCATCAGGAAGGTCCCCGGGAAAATGCCGTGAACGATCGGCACGTACATGAGGTTGTAGGCAACCACGACAGGCGCGGCAATCGGCACGATCAGGCCTATGTAAAAAAACAACGCCATAAACGGCTCTTTTCGCCATATGAAACTTCCGGCCCGCAGCGATTCGCGCAGCCAGGAGCGCTTCCACCGCATCTGCTGCTTCAGAAACACCTTCATCTGCGAAGGCACGATCGTCGAGCAAATGGCAGAATCCTGGTAAGCGGTACGATGCGTTTTCAAAATAAAGTTCGTCATGCTCCGGTCGTCTCCGAAGGTGGCGGGCCTGCCCAGAAACTTCTGGTTCAGCCAAGCGTCCGCATGCTGCACGATCAGCTCTTTCCGATAGCAGGATAAGGGACCCGACAGGCAGGTCACGCTGTCAAACCAGGACTCTGCCGCTTTCATGATCCGAAAGGCGATATAATAACGGACGGTCTGCAGCTTCGTCATGTTATTGGTATATTTGTTCTCGACGTCCGTCCGTCCGGCAACGCCGCCCATCTTGGGATCCTGAAAGGGCTGGACGAGGTGGCGAATCGCCGTCGGATCCAGGAAGCTGTCCGAATCCACGAAGACCACCAGATCATGCTTGGCCATCTCGACGCCTTTGACCAGAGCGGCCCGTTTGCCCGCATTCTCGGGCAGCACCATATAGGACAAGCGCTCCCGGGTAGCGTAACGCTCCGCCTCGGAATGAATCAACTCGATCATATCCTGGATCTGCTGTACCGACTGGTCCGTCGATCGGTCGTCTACCACTATGACCTCCAGCTTGTCTACGGGGTAGTCCTGATTCATGCAGCTGAGTATCGTGCGCTTGATCCATTCCGCTTCATTGAAGCAGGGGATGATAATCGATACTCCCGGCGTATAATCCGGATTGATCGGCACATCGCGGTACAGCGCTCCGAACAGGTAGCGCGTTAGCAGAAACAGGGCCGCGATCAGGCTGTACAAATACAGCACCATGCTGTATTTGAAATAAATGATGCTCTCCGCCCGCATCAGCATGATGAAGAGCACCGCCATGAACAGCATTGCGCTGGCGGAATATACGGAATAACCCCACCGTTTGCGCTGAAAATAATCCGTGAGCGGTTTCTCGAACTCCAAGGCAAGCAGATGCTCTTCGCCGGCTTCCGTCGAATTCAAGGCCCTGCGGACAACGGTTGCATCGATCCTGACGGCCGATTCGAAGCCCTCGGGCATAGCCCCCGGGGGGATGCGGAATCTCGCTTTCACTTTGTCGCCGACTTCGAGGCTTGAAGCGTCGTCCGGCAGCCTGAGCAGAAGGCCCGTGGCCGAAATGTCGGCAGCCACGCCCTTGATCCCGGCTTTTTTCTTTTTCCCGTTCGGGACAAGCAAAACTTCAAAATCCGCCTCGTAACGCAAGCTGAGCATCCGCAGCTTGTTTAAATATTCAGAGCTGGACAAATCATCCCCGGTCTTCTGCGCCCGGTTGCCTCTTCGATCCGCTTTCATCCGGATCTGCTCCGGATCGGGCACATAGGAAAGAGTGCGCCTGTCCGTGCGTGGAAGCGTCAGAACTTCCTTGGTGCTCTTCGGTTGCTTTCTTTTAATAATCCTCATTGCCTTCTCCCATCGTTATCTTACAAACTCCAATAATGAAAGCCATGGGCTTCGCATTCGGTTTTTGAGTAAGCTCCCTTCACGTCGATCAGAAGCTTCGCCTGTTCGGAACTGAACATGTCCTTGAATGCCGCGATCCCGAGCTGCTTGAACTCCCGGTGAGCGACCGCCACAACCGCAATCTGGATTCCGTTCAGCTCGCTCATGTCCGACAGCTCGATGCCGTATTCCTCGTAAGCCTGCTTCGGGTCTACGTGCGGGTCCGCCACCATTGGCCGGATCCCGTAATCCTGCAGCTCCCGAATAATATCGATGACCTTGGAATTGCGGATATCCCGGCAGTCCTCCTTGAACGAAAGGCCCATGACGGCCACCTTCGCCTTCATCAGATCTATCCCTTGGCGAATCGCAAGTTTAATGACGTGCTGGGCAACGTATTTTCCCATTCCGTCATTGATATGCCGTCCTGCCAAAATAATCTTGGAATGATACCCCGTATCCTCGGCCTTATACGTCAGATAATACGGGTCGATTCCGATGCAATGCCCGCCGACGAGACCAGGGCGGAACGGGAGGAAATTCCATTTCGTTTCTGCTGCGCGCAGCACCGCATTCGTATCGATGTCCATCTGGTTGAACAGCATGGAAAGCTCGTTCATAAAGGCAATGTTGATATCGCGCTGGGCATTCTCAATGACCTTTGCCGCTTCCGCCACCCGGATGGTTTCCGCCCGGTGAACGCCTGCCTCGATAATCAGCTCATACAGTCTGGCAACCGTCTCCAGCGCCTCCGGATCATTGCCGGACACGATTTTCACGATGGTCTCCAGCCGGTGGACCTGGTCTCCGGGGTTAATCCGTTCCGGGGAGTACCCCACCTTGAAATCCTCGCCCAGGCGCAGGCCCGACTCCTCTTCAAGAATCGGAATGCAGACTTCCTCCGTAACGCCCGGATAGACCGTTGATTCATAGACAACCACCGCTCCCCGCGTCAAGGCGCGGCCGACCAAACGGCTGGCATTCCGCACGAATTTCAGGTCCGGTACATTGCCGCTTTTTACGGGTGTCGGAACGGCCACGATAAAGCAGCGAGCCTCCTTCAGCTTGTCCGGATCCGAGGTGAAATCGGCCGCACAGCCCGCAAGCAAGTCATCTCCGATCTCACCGGTAGCATCGAATCCGCTGCGATACTGAGACACCTTCGCCTCGCTCAGATCAAAGCCGATGACATCCAGCCTTTTCGAGAACGCGACCGCCAGCGGCAGGCCGACATAACCCA
Source organism: Bacillus sp. FSL K6-6540 (assembly GCF_038007545.1). Classification (NCBI taxonomy): domain Bacteria; kingdom Bacillati; phylum Bacillota; class Bacilli; order Caryophanales; family Bacillaceae; genus Bacillus; species Bacillus sp. FSL K6-6540. Next base: position 2,407,752 of record NZ_JBBOXH010000001.1, on the reverse strand, counting down.
GTCCGACGACCGCCAATTTATTCACGCGGTCCAGCATGTTTTCATATAATTCCATTTTACTCCATCTCCATTGCGGCCTGCTCCTGCAACTGCATCATGTCCGCCATTTTTACAAACGTGTATCCTTTATCCTTGAGGCCTTCCAGCACGCGCGGCAGCGCCTCAATGGTATGAATGTCATCCAGCATATGCAGCAAGATGACGCTTCCCGGCTGCGTCTTGGTCATAACCCCGTTCACAATATCGTCGGCACTATTGGAAATATCCCAATCCAGCGTCGTCACGTCGTACATGGCAATCACCGGGTAACCGACTGCCGCCAACGCTTTGGCCCGTTTATCGTCGACCACGCCGGTCGGCGGACGAAACAACATGACAGGCTGCTGCTGGATGGCTTCGGTAATGACCTGATGCGCCTTGACGACATCCTGCTGAAGCTCTTCGGGCGTCAGCGATGTAACGACGGGATGGCTGTAGGAATGGTTGGCCACGTCATGCCCGCCTTCCACCATTGCCCGCGCCAAATTCGGATTGCTTTCCACGCCTTTGGCCCTCAGGAAGAAGGTCGCTTTGACATCATGCTCGGCCAAAATATCGAGTATGCGGGTCACCGTTTTATCGCTTCCGAAATCGTCAAACGTCAGGGCGACTTCTTTTTTGTCGGTATCGACTTGATAAACCAGCTCATACTTCGCCCGTTGATAATCCGGATTGATGCGGGCAGCGTCATATCCCGGAATTTGCTCAAGCGGCTTTCGCTCGCCCCCGTTCTGCACCAGCTCATCCAGCGTAACCAGCCGATATCCGATATCGTCCACGGCCTTGGCAATGTATTTTATGGAAGAGACCACTTCCGGATTGACGTCAGTGTTCATGGAGATGATGCCGCCTCTGGAGACGAACCTCGCCACGTATTCTCCGATGGCTTCGGCACTCTGCATATCGCGGTCCTTCGGATTGATGTTATAGCTGACAACCGCCTTCATTCCAAGATGCGCTGCCGCCAGCGGCACATCTTCCGGGTAATCGCCCGAACGCGTCCGGACATAGCGGGGCTGGGCGCCGGTCTCCCGTTCAATAACGTCGTTTGCCAGCTTGATCTCCTTATAGATCTGATCGTAATCCAGCTTGTTCATATCCAGCTGATTGAGCGTATTGTTCTCGATTTCATGGCCTCCGGCCAAGATCGCGCCCGCAATGTCCGGCTCCTCCGCCACTCGGATGCCCGGAAGAAAGAAGGTCGCCTTGATTCCGTACGTTTCGAGTTCATCGATCAGTGCCGTCATGGTGGCTTTATCCCCCATGCCGTTAAAGGTAAGCGCCAATTCCTTCCTGGCCGTATACACGTACGGAATTTCCCTGCTCTTCTCCCCTGTATACCGCTCCACCTTTTGAGCAGGCGCTATCGGACCTCCCGCTTCATCGCTGGAGGCTGCTTTACCGCCAAAAAAACCGCAGCCGCCCATCAACGCCAGGATCGCCAGCAAAGCGGTCATTCGGGTAAGCATGCAAAACACTCGGTTACTACTAGAAACTCTCTTCATTTGAATACTCCTTTAACATTTCAAACAGGGCTTATTGTGGAGCCCCTCCTGAACAAACCATTAGAATTTAACACCAACCTGACGTAATTGCTATGCTTTTTTGAAAAAATTCATAAAAATCCACCTTTTTCAAAAATCAGCGATATAAGAGCTTAGAAATCGTCGTCCATCTTATGTCAATATTTGCCCTTTGTTTCAAAGCATGTTCCTCTGCCTGCCGCTCAATGATACCCATTATAGAATTCGGTTCTCTACAATTTCTAGACAATACCGCGCAGACCCGATTTCCCTTCCCTTCCTTGGACAAAAAAATACCCCCGAAAGTCTCTTGGAGACCTTCGGAGGTACGTTGAATGAGTGAATGATATGAAGTTGTTTCCTTGTAACACGGAGCAGAGGCGACAGGCCATTATGGCAATATCACTGCTCTTCCCCGCCCATCGCGGTTCGTTTGTGGACCCAGGCCTGATAGTGATGGACGGCCAATCCCGCGAAGGAGGAATGGTCGCTGCCAAGCTTGGCGGCGCGCAGGGCTTCGTCCTCCATCTCCTGCTCGCTCTTGGAATAAAAGGTCAAATGCTCGCCTTCGTCCGTATCCCCGAGCTCCATGCCGATCCACACGGATTTGCCGAGTTCGTCGGCCTGCTCCAGCTCCTCCTTGGACAATTCATACATCTGCTCCCCGCTGTCGCGGTATGCCATAACGGCAATCGCATCCGTATTTTGGATCATCCAGCGGCTGAACGAATCGGTATCCGCTCGGCTCGGTCCAGGTATCGAATCAAGCCAGAACGGAACCGCGGCACTGAACGGGAGACCCTGACGCTTGGCCTCCTGGACCCAGACTTCCGTGTTGGCGCTCCATTCTTCCACCACCCGTTCCTGTTCGCGATCCCACCTGCGAAGCACGTAAGGCTCCACATCGAACTGCACGCCCTCGAATTTCTCCTCGGGGGCGGAAGCCTGGTTGTACTCTTCCAGCCAGGCCAGCAGGTCCATCCCTTTTTGCCGGCCTTCCTCATAAGCCCAGTCGGGATGGCCGTTCAAAGCATGGACGCTGATGCCCTGCCGATGTGCTGCAGCCACGAAATGGCGGTACTCCTCGTCCGTAACCTCTTGTTGAATTTGCAAAAAGATCGTTGTAATGCCTTCCCTGCCGCTAAAGGCTACAATCTCCTCCGTTTCGCTTCGGATCAGACTTGCATCCCACAGCCAGGTAGCCTTGTTTTGATTCACCTTGCCTGACGGAAGAAGAAAAAGGATCAGCAGCAAAAGACAGATGCCGGCAGCCAAGATGATCCACTTCGCTTTTGCATCGATATGCCTCCGTCTTCTCGTCCATTTCATCAGATCAAGACAGCCTCGCCCGGCTCAGGCACATGCTGAACGGAATGGCCGATCTTGTAAATATGAGGCTCGGCATACGCTTTAAATGCATTCCGCGTGTCCAAGATCGGCACGCCGGCCGAAGCGATCGAATGATAATCCAGATTGCTGTGGTTCGTAATGAGGACGATGCAATCGTACCGGCTGAATTTCGCGAGATCATACTCCACGCTGCGAATCGTTTCGCCTTGCTTATCCACGAAACTGTTGGCATACGGATCGTAGTAATCCACATAAGCGCCGTTCTCCTTGAACTGTTCGTAAACTTCGAGGCCCGGGGATTCGCGCAAATCGCTGATGTCCGGTTTGTAGGCCATGCCTAACAACAGGATATTGGAGCGTTTGATCGATTTGGCATATTCATTCAGAATCGTCGCCGTTTTGTTGATCACGTAGTAAGGCATGTTGTCATTGGTGGATTGTGCCAGCTCAATGAATTTGCTGTAAAAGCGGAAGCCCTTGGCCTTCCACGATAAGTACATGGGATCCAGCGGGATGCAGTGGCCGCCGATGCCTGGCCCCGGATAGAACGGCATGAAACCGAACGGCTTGGTGGCCGCAGCATTGATCACTTCCCATACATCGATGCCCATACGGTCGCACATCATCGCCATCTCGTTGACGAAGGCGATGTTCACGCTGCGGAACGTATTCTCCAGCAGCTTGGACATTTCCGCAACTTTCGGATTGCTGACAGGTACAACCGTCTCCACGTACTGCTTGTACAGCGCTTCGCCCAGCTTCAGGCAGGCATCCGTCGTGCCGCCGATCACCTTCGGCGTGTTCCGCGTATTAAAGCGGCTGTTGGACGGATCGACGCGCTCCGGCGAGAAGCACAGATAGAAGTTCTGGCCGACCTTGTAACCGAGCTTCTCGATCGGTTGTTGAATCAGTTCCTCCGTGGTTCCCGGATACGTCGTGCTCTCCAGCGTAATTAACAGATTAGGCTTCATGAAGCGTTTGAGCTGATCGACTACCATTGTAATGTAGGAAGTATCCGGGTCCTGATTCTCGCTGAGCGGCGTCGGCACGCAGATGCTGACCGCGTCAATGACGGCGATCATGCTGTAATCCGTTGTCGGCTTAAAGCGTCCGGTCTCCATGCATGCCGCAAGCTCTTCGGACGAGATGTCCGTAATGTAGGACTCGCCGCGGTAAATGCGGTCGATTTTGTCGGAATCCAGATCGATGCCGATGACCGTAAATCCTTGTTTCACCATTTCCACAGCCAGCGGCAAACCTACATAACCTAGTCCCACAACACCCAGTACAGCTTTCTTATTTTCAATGGCACTCAATAAAGTTTCATATTCCTCATTCACAAGTATTCAACCTCCATCGGATGTATAGTCTATTCGTCTATTTCTTTTGTTCGTCGGCCAAAAGACAGACTTGTTTGTTGAACTCTTTCCTTGCGATTAAAGAACCTCTTCAGCTCAACTAATCACGTATCAATCCTGAATCTCATCTAACTAAAAGCTTTAATAACCATGTGTTTAATGAAGGCAGCGTCGGATGCGGGCATCCAGCTCCACCGGCGAGAACGGTTTGGTTACGTAGTCATCGACCCCGTTTTGGAAACATTGGCTGATGGTTTGCTCTACCCGCTTCTCGGTTAACACGACAATTTTCGGCGGCTCCTTCACGTCCAGCTGCTGGATATGATGAATGAACGGCAGGCCGTCGATGCCATGCAGATTCAGCTCGGTCAGGACAAGATCCGGCTCCCATTTCGGGATGAGCTCCAGTGCCTCCAAACCATCCACCGCTTCCAGCGTTTCGTAACCCTGCATGGCCAAGCGAATCTGTAAAAATTCCCTCACCGTGGCATCTTGGTCCACAATGAGAATGCGGTTTTGGCCGCTGTCCGCTTCCTCCTGCGTAAATATATGAATATCCGAAGAGGTGCTGAGCCTGGCGGTCTCCGCCATCTGCTTCAACGTCTGCCGAGGCGGCGCTTCCGTAAGCGCTGCAAGCGTAATACGCGGGTCCGCTTGCTCGAAACGGCCCTGCAGATGCTGCTTCAGGAGCAGTGCCTGATAATGGGCGGCATCCAGCGTGTAGCCAGGCAGGGTAACAGCCGATACGCCGGTATTGGCGTCGTGCAGAACCTCGCCGTTTACGCCGGTCAGCTGGTCCACAAAACTTTGAACCTCCGCCAGCTCAGCCTCCGTCCCGGACGGATTGCCAGCACAGTACAGAAACAGCAATGCTGTTCCATTGGGATGTTCTCTCACTTCCTCCTCCACGCGGCCGTAAAAATCGACGGCCTGCACGCGTTGCAATGTTGCCGATTGAGACATAACAGTAAGTCCCACCTCTCTTTATATTTTGATGCTGCATTTGAACCGGGCCTTGAAGTCAAGCCGCCTCGTTCTTATCTTTCCAGCTCTGCCGGGTCATGGTGCCCCATGAATTGTTGTTTTGCAAATATTGAATATGTCCCTGTACTCTCCACAGCACGCCAAGCTGATGGTAACCCACAAACTTGAGCGCCGAGAAGAGGAGCATTTTCACCAGGTCGGACAATTTGGTATACCGGCGGAAGGCCATCTCCTCCAGGATGAGGGCTCCCACACTGAGCAGGTACCCGCTTAAAAAATTGACGAGCCCGAACACGACCAGCACATGCCAATTTGTCATATCCAGCAAAACATATCCAAGCAGAGCCAGAAGGCCCGTAATTCTGAAGTAAGGGTTTAGCGCTTCGAAAATAACGTTGTAGGGCATTGTCAACAAGCCCATGACTTTATATTTCGGATTGAACACCATATCCCGGTTCTCGATCATGTTCTTCAAGTTTCCGCGTCCCCAGCGCTTGCGCTGATTGGACAAAATGTTGTAGCTGTCCGGCGCCTGCGTCCAGCACACCGCTTCCGGACAAAAGGAAACGCGGTATTTGATTTTATTTTCCAGCATATAGCGGTGCAGCTTGATAATGATGTTCATATCTTCGCCGGGGTAACCGCCGCGATAGCCGCCAACCGCAATGACATAGTCTTTCCGGAACAAACCGAAGGCCCCGGAGACGATGATGAGCCCGTTGAAATGGCTCCACCCGATTCGGCCCCCCAGAAAAGCTTTCAAATATTCGATCGATTGAAACATCGGCCACATCCGGCGCGGCAAGGATACGTCCTTAACCTCACCGTTCTCGATCACGCAGCCATTGGCAATCCGGACGTCGCCGCCGATCGCCACCGTCTCCTCGGGATTCTCCATGTACATCCGGGCCATCCGGATCAGCGCATCCTTCTCCAGCAATGAATCCGCATCGATGGAAGAAATCAGCGGATAACGGGACAGGTTGATGCCCGCGTTCAAGGAATCCGCCTTACCGCCGTTCTCCTTGTCGATGAGGTATAGCTGCGGGTATTGCGGATTATAATAAATGCCCCGCACCTTGTTCGTGCTGATGTTGCCGCGGATCTCCGGATTGGGCAGCAGTGTCAAACCATACTCCTCAATCAGCACCTTCAGCGTTTCGTCGGAGGATCCGTCATTGATGACGATGACCTCGTAGGTTGGATAGTTCAGCGTCATGAGGCAGCGGACATTCTCCGCGATCGTCAGCTCTTCGTTATAGGCCGGGACCAGCAAGGATACCGATGGTACCAGTTCCGAGCCCGAAAGCGTATTGTATTTCGAATACGTCGCGCGTCTGAAAATATCCTTAATATTTCTGAAAGAAAACATCAGAATTACAAAATAAAGCGCGCTAACGATCATGACGTAATAAATCGCCACCATTCCGTAAGTGAGCAGGATATCTCTAAGCAGTGTAATCTCCTCCTACTCCTGCAACCGTGCCGATCCGTTTGTTCGTTTGAACGCCGAAATAACGATCGTACACCAGTTTTCTTTTATTAAATGCCACCATTTGCTCCACTTGCTCGTATTCGCCTTCGTTGGACATGATCCGTTCGATCCGGTACAGGGCCGTTTCCCTGGCTGGACCTTCTCCTGTAAGCGCGGCTTGGCACAAGGTCTCGAAGCCTTGTTCTCCCAACATGGCAAGACTCTCCGCGCTGTTGTTCCGCACATGCCAATTCTCGTCCTTCAGGGCTGAAGCCAGGAGCGGAATGCTGCCTGCGGCATGAAGCCGTCCTAGCGCTTTCGCCGCTGCCGCCCGCACTTCCCACTCATGATCATTCATGAGTGCCACAATAGTGTCATCCTTCAGGGCCGGGTTCGAGCCAAGATACAGCTTGACGGCCTCGGCACGCACGTCCTTCTCCTCGGATCCGACCAATCGGTCGAGTGCCGGCACGACGGCCGGAATGGCCTGTCCCCACATGGCAACAAGCGAAACCTTGACTAGCCCTGGATCGGGATCGTCCAGAAGCTTGCGCATGAGGCTGGCCGAATCCAGCCGGGTCTCCAGCAAAATATCGGCAGCCATATGGTGAATGGCTTTATCGTAAGACAGCAGCTTGGACAACATTTCCCGAATCTGCTGGGACGAAACCGCGCTCTTGGCAATTGCCCGCGCAATGATGATGGTCATCGGACCGTATTTCGTCCGGTTCATCAGCTGCTGGAGCTGGGGAACGGCCTCTTCCGCCCGCATCCCGCCGAGGCGGTAGACCGCTTCAATGCGGCGGTCTTTCCTCATGCTGGATAATGCCCGAATTTCCTGTTCCACAAACCCGGCGTCCCGGCACAAACGCAGGAGCTTCTCTCTGGCGTCGCCTTTGAATTGCTCGATCCACTCCATAAACTTGGCTTGGATGACCCGGCGTTCGGCCGACGTCAATTTGCCTGGCGGCAGCTCCAGCGTGGTATCATCATGCAGATGACTCTGCACATACACAAAGTAATCATGGTGTTTTTCCGTAAATCGTTCCGTTTCTCTTTGTATGGCATTATGCTTGATCTTCATTTGGAACAACAGGATAATGCCGGCTGCAATCAGGCCGAGGCATACATAGACAAAGACGTATGCCATTTCTAAATTTGAAAACATCTCCGATGGCTCCTCCTTTTATTTAGCATCTGGCTGCCGCCCCGTTTCAGGGAGACGCGTGAATATTTCCTGCATATCGTAATAGCTTTGCTTCAAGCGTTCGCTGTATTGGGTTGCTTCCCACAGCTCCCATGTATAAGGCTCGATGTCCTGCAGATTAATGGACTGCCCCGATCCTGAAGCTGGTTTGCCGGTGTTCTCGGATCTTTCCGTGATCCATGGAACCAGCCGGATACCGTCCGCCGTGGTCGTGCTGAACGTGCGCTTGTCTTGAAGCGGACTGTAGTCCAGCACCTGCAGGGAGCTCGGATCTCCGAATCCTAGCAGCATCCACGGAATCCTCATCTCGACGAAGCGGTCTTGATACTGCCATGCCGTAAGGGAGTTGAAATCCGGAGATTCCGGATCGCTGGTTCCCCGTTTCAGCGTCCCCACCGTCTCATCCACAAACGGATGGGAGAATCGGGTGTCCGGCGGATTCATCAGCAGGCTGATGGCCAGCTTCCAGGAATGGAACGAGCCGCCCGGTACGACGGGATCGTCCTTCGTTCCCTTGGCTTCCTCTCCCGGCAGCATCCAATAGCCTTCCTTGCCGTACAGCCGGCTGTGGAAATCGTAAGATGGCGCTATGGTTACCTGGGATTCGTCCTCTTGACCTACCTGAATCAACGTTTCCAAAGCCCCGCCGGTGAGCGTTCGTCCTGCCAGCTCTTTCTTCGGTATATCGCCGCCAGGGATGGTGTCCGCTCCGATGAAGAGCTTGGAACGTTTCGGATCAAATGCTTCGTCCAGCTCCATGCCGATATACAGATAAGCCTCGTCATGCGTCAATTTCATGTTCTTTACGCCCGGAGCCGTACCGGACCAGGTTTTGACTTCCCCTTCAGGAACCTTATCCCAGTCGGTCAAATCCCCGTCGATCGTAATTTGTTCCGCTTTACCCGGCTGCATCGCCAGAACGCCGAACATCTTTTCGTTGGTCAGCACATTCAACCAGAATGCCCGGCGGTCTGCCGGTATTTCAAAAGGCATCGTGTTCCATGTTTTCTTGAACCATTCGTCCTGCCACATGAACAAGATCGCTCCGGAATAGCCTTCGTCGTAAATATCCTGGGTCAGAGAGACATTTACTTCGCCTTGCTCCGCTTCGTCATGTCCTCCTTGATCCTTCCCTCCAGGACCGTGGTGGGAAATACCGATGGAGGAAGGCACGCCGTACTCGGTAACCATGATCGGCATATCCTCGAACTCTGCCTTCAATTTTCGCAAATAGGCTTTGTACGTGTTGTAGCCACCGTCCCCGTCGGGAAGGGTCTGCAATGTTTTGTCCGTCCGGAAAAAATCCGGATAGTACGGGTACACATGGTATGCCGCAAAATATCCCGCATCCCAGTTCACCGGTTCGACATGCCTTGCATCGACGGACACCAGGTCTTCTTCAAACAGCGGTTCCCCCGGATGCTCAAGCACATCGGTCGTGACCCAATTGGTAAATGTCATCGGATGCTGCCACCCGTACTTCTGCTCCTCGGCAGCCGTGTAGTCCAATAAAGATGCCAGCCAATTCTCGAAGGGACTTGCGTCCTTCGTCCCCGAGAAATAGGACCCCTTATACTGAGGGACACCCTTATGTACCTTGTTGGTGTTATCAACCATGGCTGGGTCCCATTCCGTACCCACATGCCAGGCCATGAGGTACTTGCCCGCATTGACCTTATACTTGCCGCTCGACTGCCCATGCTTGGGCTCAACGTTGATATCCCCGTAAACTGCAGCGACAGCCTTCGAGATCTCCGCTTTAAACGTTTGGACGATTTCTTCGTCATACGCATCCCGACGCTCGATTAGCTGCTCCTCCGGCGACCAGATGCCCTGCATGAAGTACAGGGGATCATCGCCTTTATCCCGGTTGTATTTCACCAGCGCGGAATAAAAGACCGGATTATGCACCGTGTAGACCCTAATGACGTTTGCTCCCATATCATCGATCTGTTTGAACCAGCGCAGATAATCTTCCTCGGTGGCCGGCAGCTCGCCGGGAAAATGCCCGGGTACGGTTGCGCCCAGGTTCACGCCCTTGGCAAAAACCTCTTTCCAAACCTCTTCATCCTCATATACCAGAAAGGAGGTTCCCTCTGTTTTGAATTTCATTTTCACGCCGTCCGCATCCGCATACGTTTTTAATGACGGCCGTAGATATCCTAAGATTACAGCGGCACCGCAGAGAAGCACTATAGTGCAAAATGCTGCGACAACCCACCATTTTCGCCTGCTCATCGTCTTCGTTGCTCACCTGCCCTTTCTTTGACATGCTTGTTGCTGCACCGACATATGACGACTGAGCCATACTCGTCATTCTATAGCCGATGCGCTCCCGATACCATATTCCTTCTTTACCAACTTTTCCGATCTCGATAGTAGTCAAAAAGAAGTAAAACAAACTTCTTCCATAATTTTCCCCCGATAAATCAAATCGCTGCTCCTTCCTGCCTGTTCGTTGACAACTTCACAGCCTGATGTTAGTTGTGTGAAACCAATGTGCGTTTGCCCTGACAAGGCTGGAACCGAACGACTTCATCCCATCCGTGAGATACAGCGAGATTTACGAATATTTTCAGAAAATTTTCGCGAATCGTAATGTTAAACGCAAAAAAATTGCTAAAGTTCCGGTCATTTTTACATCATTATCCATAGTTATGACAAATTTGATACCAAAGTCGTATAAAAAAACGGCTGAGAACCGCATTCTGTAAAGGTTTGGCAATATTAACCTTTTATCCAAAATGAGAATAGAGTCCTGTACCGGGATTGTGTAATATTCTATAGATTTGATAACCAGGATCAAGTGGTAAGTATCGCCTATTTTTCGGGATTTCGGTTTGGATTTCCCCTCATTGCGTTATATAAATTAGTTTGGTTAATGTTCAAATCTGCGGTGCGACAACATAAATCAGACCCGGTCCATTGTCGGTCCGGGTCTGTTGTTGACGATATGAGATTGAAGAACTTGCCATGATTACCGCTTATTCATCAAAGAAAAAACTGCCTTCACCACCAAAAAGTCGGATATCTTCGTTCCTTTACCGCATTATTGACAAGCAGAGCCACCACTACGATCATGACCGATCCGACGAGCACGGGCGTGAACAGGAATGACCAGCCGCTGCCAGCCATAATAACGACCAAGGGGTCTGCGCCGGCGGGAGGATGGGTCGTCTTGGTCATTCCCATCAGGCTGATCGCGGCTCCCACCCCGATCGCCATGGCCCATATTCCGTCACCCAGGACCTCCAGCGCGACAAGTCCCGTAAGCGTGGAAATAAGATGCCCTCCGACCAGGTTTCTTGGTTGTGATAACGGCGCATCCCATACTGCAAACGCCAGCACGCAGCTCGCCCCAAAGGGCGCCATGATCCATGGACTTCCTGCGAGCGCGGAGAGAAGGGCCAGTAAGCCGATCGAAACGGCACCCCCGATAAAGCCAACGGCGAGATTCATGGGACGAACGGTCAACGGACTTCTAGCCCCCCCTTTCATTTTCTGCAAATAAGAATCAGCTTGATCCTTCATAACAAATCCTCCATATTCATAATTAACTAGTTATTTAGTTATATATAAAATAACGATTTAAAACTATACATGTCAATACCTTTGTTGTACATTTACAGTTTATTGTGTAAAGTTAAATTACTAGTTGACTAGGAAAGAAGGTCTCGATATGGCGCACAAGCTCATGCTTCGGGTCGACCCGCACGCTCCCATGAATGTCAGCACGCAAGTCAAGGAACAGCTAAAGTGGCTGATTGGTATTGGACAGATCGAACCATTTGATATGCTGCCGCCGGCGGGCGCGCTCGCGGACAACCTCGGGCTGAACCGCAACACCGTAAACCTGGTGTACAATCAGCTGAAGGACGAGGGGATCGTCTCCATGCATAAAGGCAAAGGAACGCAGGTTCTGAACAACCCTCAGGTAGAAGAGCTTCGAAATCGCAGAAAGCTGATGCATGAGCTCGCAGAGCGAACGACGGAGGAGCTGGGCTCCCTTCATATCCCGGCGAGCGAGTTCTTTGCCGCATCCCTTGCCTATACGCTGCTGCAGGAGCCTGTCCTGAACGCAGAGCGGCGAATTCTGTTCATCGAATGTAAAGGGCATGATTTTCCCTTCTATCAGAAAGCGATTGCGGAAATTACGGGCGCGGAAGTCAAAACGGTGTTTCTGGAGGATTTGTTGGCGGGAGAACAAGCGCTGCTCGAAGCTTTCGACTATTCGAGCCTCATTGTCACGACGCTTAATCATGATTCCGAAGTCAAAGCCCTGTGCAGCAAATACGACAAAAAAGCTTTCGTTATTGGCGCGAATGCGGAAACGTCGGTCCTGCTTGATATTGCCAGGCTGACACCTGGCAGCCATCTCAGTTTTGTCTGCCTGGGGAAGGCAGGTGCGCAGTGGATGGCCGGCCGCGTTCAAGAAGCCGGTATCGATGGGGTCCGTGCCAGCCTGGCCGGTCTGGATCATCGGGAAGACCTGCTGCAGCGGATCGAGCAATCCGATCAGGTGTATGCCTCTGATGCCGTATTTGAAGAGGTTCGATCGTTAGCTCCCGGCAAGGTGAAGCTGTTTCCCATGGCACTGGAGAAGAGCAGCGTGAACATGCTAAGAGACATGATCTGAAGCCCATATGAAAAAACGCCCACTGTTTAAACAGGGGCGTTTTCACTTTGGAATATATCCATTCATCCGCGACGGATGTCCCATACTTTGGCTGCCGACAACCCTCAAACGAGGAGTCAGCTGCCGTTACCCTCGGCATCCGACCGCTGACCCAAGTGTCATTTCCGAGAATCCAGCAGGTCAAGCAGTCGATTTACACCGACCACCTGGAACAAGCAGATTAACGCATATGAATTCGAAACGTCAATTCGTAATTGGCAGCTTCGCAATAAAAAATGCTGCCTCACCCGTTCACGTGAGACAGCATGGTCTTTTAATGAAATGTTCGCAGCCCCTCAAGCAAGCTTACCGGCAATCCGGTTCATGGTCGCTTCGTCCGAAACCACATACAGCCTCGCATCCCGCGGAATCGGCAAATCGAGCTTGCGGTTGATGCTGAGGTCACTGCGATCGGAGATCAGCGTCGCTCCTTGCCGCAGCAGATCCTGAAATGCATCCCCGTAGGTCTTCCATGCGGGGTTTAATGCCACTTCGTAAATATCGTCGCCGTGCTGGCGGCTGAGCAGCTGCATCAGCACATCCGAGTTTCCTTCCTGCAGCGCTGCCCGCACCGCCAATCGGGAAACGGCATCGTGCGAGAGGACAAACTCGTTTACTTGATTGTGGCGGAAATTCTGCACATGCTTCTCCTGCATGATCTCCACCGTGGTATGTACGTCCGGCGCTATCCGCTCGATGCTCGAGACAATCAGGAGCGATTTGCCGTCCACCAGCGCCGATTCGTCGATCCGGGCGTCCGCGAAGACAATGGCCGATTTGGCCTCCAGAATGTTGGCTCTCATCAGCACGTCATCCGATGCAGGATCGCCGCTTACAAAATGCACCTGTTCGAGATGCTCCACGGGATGCCGGCTGGAATCGTCGATGACCACGATCTCGGACTGCGGCGAATACGACAGAATCTCGTCGATCGCGGACATCGCTTTTTTGCTCCAATTGATAATGATGACATGGCCGCTGCCCTTAAAGTTCAACCTGCCCGCTCCTCTCTGCCGCTGCATGCTTCCAAACGATTCGATCACTTTACCGATCACTAAACTGAGCAGCCCGATACCGAAGATATAGATGAATATCGTTAATATCTTGCCCGGTACGGTAGCTGCATAATAATCGCCATAACCTACGGTGGCCATCGTGGTAAGCACCCAGTAAAGGGCGTTAAACCAATGGTGAAACGTTTCCGGCTCCAGCAGGAATGCCAGGGTCGAGCAAAGCACCACAAACAGCACCACGATCACGCTGATCGTTGTTTTACGCAGACGCATCATTTTCAAAGATAATCTCAGAAAAAAGTGCACGCTCCTGCTCCTCTCCCCATGGGTGCAAATCGGCCTAAATGATCAGGCTGCTGATCGCAAAGGCTGTGCCGATGAACACCATCGCCAGCAGGATGCCGATCGCTACGTTGCCCTTTTGCAGGTGCTCGGAAATTCGAAGACCCGGCGTCGCCAGCTCGAATACCCAATAGGCAACGATCAAGCATACATATCCAACGGCAAACCACAGTATCATATGCCATATCGATGAATTCGTATATGCCGATATGCCCAAAATAATGGCCGTTGCCATAAACTTGCCGCCGAATGCCAGACCAACCGCGACATTGCCTTTCTTCAGCTCTTCCATGTCGTTAAACCGGGTCATCCAGCTGAAAATCAGCATGCCCAGCAATTGAAGCACGATAATACAGATCACACTTATAACAATATTAATGACGACCGTCAATCCGCCCACCCCCGAAATTTTGCATAGGCCAAGTCGTAATCGGCGAAATCATGCACTTCCTCCAATACAACATCGACCGTGTCCTTCTTCTCCATTGCGGCATAACGCTTCTCGTCGATCGGCTGCTTGATCCGGTTGCCCGTCGGCAGCTCAACGACGGCAAAATGCCTGGTGTCTTTTTTGTACGTTGTTTTATATACCCCAACCAGCTTCACGTCGGTTTTGACGGTCACTTTCAGGTTGGCCAAATCCGATTCCGCCGTCTTTTTATCCTTGAACGACTTAAGGGTCTGCCAGGACGATAACCGGATATCGTTACGCTGATTCGCATCCGTGGTCAGCTCGGCGTCCATGAATTGCAGCGTCCAAATTTTGTCGCCTGTAGCATAGTTGTTATCGTTAGGCAGGAGCTCGTTATCCGGCAGGACGGTCATGTCGCCGCCAATCAAATCGCCGACGGTCCCTTCAATGATGCGATAGTCCCAAGGCACGCGGCTAGAGGTTGAAGATACTTCCTCCGATCCGGTATGGAACACGGTGGAGCTGCCGCCGGAGCATGCGCTCAGCGCTAAAACCAAAAGGGATAAGATAAGCACCGCCAGGACGACCGGAGGTTTCCTCTTTCCCTTCGGAGCACCGCTTTGCTGCCTTTTCTCTTGTTTCAACTGCATTTATTTCACTCCCATTGCGATAAAATGGCTCGAATTGCCCGTAATCAAACCGCCCGCCCGTCCCAGCAAACCGCATGGCATACCATTAAGGACGAACAACCCCGTCAGCAAATGAAATTCCCCTTCCGCCGTCTCGACGCGAGCCAGCTCGGCCCTCCTCTGATAGACCGTCGGAAACATGACGCTAGTATCATATCCGTCCTGATCCTCTAACTCGAGTTGTCCTGTCTGGTCGTACAGTTTGACAGAACCACCCTCTCGGCCGAACATCGACTTCGATACGAAATTGCCGGAGAACACCGGTTTGTTGTATGTTGGCAGCATATATTTAACGATCGCTTCACGTTCTTGCTCATCGAACAATAGGCCCAGCTCATACATGCCCCACATGGCGGCCAGCAAGCCTTTGGACTGCAGCAGAATGCTGTGCGGCGAGTTGAACAGCTGGAGTCGCCCCGTCTCGATGGCATAGGCAAGCGCATCCCCGCCATCATCGACGGACATCCATTCCTTCGGATAAAGAGCAAACATCCGGTGAATCTCCCGGCCTTCGCCGTCCTTCAACATGCCTTCGTCCACCCATAGATCCAGACAATCCACCAGCTTGATATCCAGCCCGCTGTGCCGGACCAAAGCTTCGATCGTGCCGGAGTCCTCCAGATGCTCGCCGTAAGCAATGCATGCGGCCGTATCCGGACGCTCTGCCGCCCACGCTTGTGCCACAAGCTCTTGCATCCGCTCATTGGGAGAATAGATGCCGGCCTGAGCGCACATCCACGGCGTTGCAATGGAAGCCTCAACATACCCTGTCGGTGTGTCCGCATTCAGCTCCAGCAGCTTGATGCTGCCGTCATGGGCAATTGCAAAGTCAAATCTGGCATACCGGCTGATCACCGCTTCCTCCGGCAGCGGACATTCGTCCAGCATCTGCCACAGAACCGGCGGAATGCCGATCAAGCTGTAAATATGATGGTTGCGATGGACGTAACGTACGGTTTTGTCTAGCGTCGCCCACAGTACCGCAGCGGCTTCTTCCAGCTCGCGATAGGTCTCTTGACGTATGGTGACGATTTGATCTATCCAGTAGGCTTCCCCTTCCAAATTCGCCCAGGTAAAGCCAAGCTCTGCGAGCTCCGATACCCGCCCATTCCGATTGGGGTCAGGCAGTCCCGAAACGGTAAACACGCTTTCGCGGCTCATCCGCCAAAACCGCCGGATCTGGAGCTGGATTTCGAACCCGAGGAGCTGAAGCCGCTGGAATTGCCGCCAATGCCGCCGGACTTGGACGATGTGGAGCGGCGCGTTATCGTTCCCGAAGAGGACGTTGAGGTCTTGGGACGGACATTGGAGTTCACCACCGGTTTGTTCTGGAACGTACCGCTCGAATACGTGCGGGGTTTGTAAGGCTTGCCGTTATTCGCGTAATATCCGCGATGATTGTTGTACCATCCGCTGGAGGAATAGTAGGAGCCGTTGTTGAACAGCATGTGGTAGAGCAGCAGATCATCCCAGCCGAAACCGGAATTGTAGCCGCCATAGTTATTGATTACCGTCGTTCCCCCGCCTGATCCTGCGGATGCTCCTTCCGCCGGCTCTTCCTCGAATTCTTCTGCGCTAGGGAACGGGATGTTCCAGTCCACGTTCTTGTCAAAATACTTCTTTACTTCTTCCGTCGACCAGGATACCAGCTGCGGCTCTTCGGATGAGGTAACCGCTTCCGAAGCGAGATCCTTCGCTGCCGCGCCCGACACCAGAAACGCATTCGCCAACAAGGCGATGCCGAGCGAGCTTGACAAGACTCGAATCGGTTTGCCTTCCGGCGTCAGCCATTTGGAAGCGGGCTGGTCTTTTTTGTCTTTTTCATTACTCAAGATGATGTCTCCTTTCGGACAGAATTAATCGTTCCGCATCGGAACGAGCAGAAGCTCCAGTTTGCCCGTGTCCACGTTTAATCTGCCTTCGATCGTTTCATATTCCCTGCCGCCCGCAACGATATAATTCACGTGCTCCAGCGCAGCGACCATGTTCATCGTCCATGCCCGCTCTTCAATCTGCACCAGCTCACCGTCCGGTCTTTTTTCAAACAAAATAACGTTCATTCCATAATCCATGATGACAACCCCTTCCATTTAAAGCAGTGAGTATTGTTACGCATTATATTGGGAATCGTTTCAAAAATCTATGATGGGCTATCGGCGCTTGGACGAAAAATTTGCTGCAAAAAGACACAATCCATATAATAACATCGCTACTGATTATTTACACCTTCGAATTACCATTAAAAAACTCTTGAAAACGAACATTCTAGACGCGCAATGCCTGATTATTTACGTTTTATAAGGTGTAGCATCCATTTTCATGATCATCGTCTCTCTTGACATTATCACTAGTGTCATACTTTAGGATGGGTATCATCCCAAACCCAGAAAGGGGTTATACCGATGAATACAAATCCAAAGAGATTTTCTAATGGTAATCATCCTTACGATGCGCAGGCGGACGGCTCTATCCTTGGTCCGGTAACCGTAATCGGATTAGGCGCCATGGGCTCCAAACTGGCCCGCACCTTCGTGAACAACGGATATGTCACCACCGTCTGGAACCGCACGCCTGAAAAAGCCGCTGAACTTGTAGGCTTGGGTGCCTCCGGCACTACGGACATCGCGGATGCCATCGCCGCCAGTCCCCTCTTGATTGTATGCGTACTTGATTATGATGCCGCCCGCCATATTCTTGAACCCATGAGGGAGAAGCTTTCCGGCAAGGTTGTCGTAAATCTGACAACCGGCACTCCCGAAGAGGCCCGCACGATGGGGACCTGGATGAGAACCCAGGGCGCCGAATATCTGGATGGCGGCATCATGGCCGTGCCTTCCCTGATCGCCACGCCTCATGCCGTCATACTCTACAGCGGTTCTCAAACTGCTTACGAAACATATAAACAGGTCTTAGAACGCTTAGGGACTAGTCACTATTTAGGCTCCGATCCTGCTCTCGCTCCACTGAATGACCTGGCACTGCTAAGCGGCATGTACGGCATGTTCGGCGGCTTCATCCATGCCGTGGCGCTTGCGGGCTCCGAGGGCACGAAGGCAGCGGATTTCACGACAACGCTGCTGATTCCGTTTCTGCAAGCCATGATCTTCACCATGCCGGAGATGGCAAATCAGATCGATACCGGAGATTATTCCGCCAAGGATGCGAGTCTGGCGATGCAAGCCGCTCATGACACCATCGGGGAGGTCAGCAGGGTACAAGGCGTCAGCGCCGAAACATTCGCGCCGATCTTCGAACTGATGAAACGACGGGTAGAGGAAGGTTATGGCGGGGACGACTTCGCCAGCGTGATTGAGCTGATCCGTAAGCGTCCATCGTCTTAACAGGAAGAAGAGAGCTATTATCGGCATCGGCAGGAACTGGCGACGACGTACGACCTGACCTGCGTCGAACTTTGGTAACTCATGCGAAGCGATTCTTTATCCTCCATAAAAAAGAAGCATGGATCATCCGGCGAGGACCGATCCATGCTTCATTTTTTTATATCCATGAACCTAGCTTATTTAATCAATTCCCTGATTTCCTGAAAGTTATCGGCAAATCCGATAAATACGTTGTCGCCGATAACGATCGTAGGCACGATCTGTTTTCCCGTCAGACGTCTCACTTCTTCCGGATATTCGGGATTCTGCGTGCAATCATATTCCGTGTACGGAACCTGCTGCTCCTTGAAGTAACGCTTGGCATGATGGCAATCGCTGCAAGTGGGTATGGTGTAGATTTTCAATGGCTCTGTTATGTCGATCACTCCTCAAACAAAAATTATTTGATTTCAACAACAAAAGGCACGGTCATCACTTCACCTTGATGCTGAAATTGTCCCCAGATTTTGTAGATGCCGCTATGCGGAAAGGTAGTCGCAAACTCCGCATTGGGACCGGTGCTCGATTCGTCAAGAGGATGCACATGGATGTACTTCTCGGCGTCTGCGGACAGAATGACAACATGACCGACCGCGCCTAGGTAAGGCTCCAGATTGCTGATTCCCTGCTTCGTCTGCGCATCCTGAATATGATAGGTGAGCACGACCTCTTCATTCGATAAGGCATTGTTCAGGCTCAGTTCGATTTCCTTGCCGTTGACTTGTTTGATCAGGCTGGAGTCAGGCTCAATGGCCGAAGGTTCTCCTTCTTCTCCCTCCACCTGAACCCATTCGCTGAGCGTGCTCCCTCCAGCGCCCTTCGGCACGAAATCCGCAATCAATTTATATTCGCCGCCGGCGGGAAACGTGGTGTTCACGGTAAACTCGCCGTTCTCCTTGTAATCGGGATGGATATGGTTGAAAAATGACAAATCGCGATTCACGATGATCAGATGCAGCAGCTTCTCATGATTGACATCAAATTCCTGGACGGGTCCACCGTTGTTGTCCGTAATCTGTATCGTTAACTCTGTTTCGGTGCCTGCGCTTGCCGGTTCATTCCATGTAAATTCAGCCTGGTAGTTGTTCGAGGCCGTCTCATGCCCGCCTCCGTGCCCACTGTGCCCGTTCTCTTCCGGATTTACGGTTTCCTGATTATGGTTCCCGCCGTGGCCGTGGCCGCCTGTATCCGGGGCCTGCTTCGCATTACCGCATGATGTCATTAATCCAATTGCAAGTATGCTCGTTAAGGTTAGCACAGTACCCTTCTTATTCAACATGCGCTATCACTCCATTCATTGGATATGCTGTAAGATGACTTATCATCCGTTTCTGTAATTAGTATACCCCCCTATCCTATAATTAATCAACTTTTTTCTAAAATAGCACCTGATCCATTTGCGCTCTCCACGCAAATAACACCATGCCGCCGCATGGTGTTATCCTCCTATTCTTCACTATCGCCCAAACTAAAGGATCTATTCCTTATGGCTTTCGGTGCGTACAGCCGATGATTTCATAAATCTTCTCCATATCCACATGATTCCGCACGATGTCCGCCACACGGTCGTATTCTGCGAGTTTGCGTTCTTCCGCTTGGAACGTTTCACAAATGGCATCCAGTCCCTTATTTACCCGAATGCCGTTCAGCCAGGACCTGCGAAAGGCATCGTTGTCAAACAAGCCGTGCAGATAACACCCCCAGATGCGTCCATCGGCGGTGGCTAAACCTTCAGGATGTGCTTGAATATCTTCTCCGGCTTCCAAAGAATCCGCCGAATCTGCTTCAATCGAAAACAACGTTCGGTGTTCTGATCCGCCAGGCTCCGTGCTCCTTTCGGTGACGCCCATATGGATTTCGTAGGCCCCTATTGCCGAAATAGCCTTCGTATCCGATAAAACGAGCTTCAGAGGATGTTCCTGTGACAATTCCCCTCTTACGCGAACGGTCTTTTTTTGCTTTGAAAAAGCCGTCCGCATCGGCAGCAGTCCAAGTCCCGCCGCTTCCCGGGCGCTGCCTTCCACCGCATGCGGATCCGACAACCGCTCGCCCAGCATTTGATATCCTCCGCAGATGCCAACCAGCTGCACATCCCGCGTCTGCGTCAACCTTAATATCGCATCCGCCAGGCCCCGATCCCGAATGAACCCCAAATCGCTGATCGTATCCTTCGTACCGGGCAAAATGATGACGTCCGGCGTGCCGAGCTCATCCACCGATTGGACGAAGCGAACGACGACATCCCGCTCCCAGCGAAGCGCATCAAAATCCGTAAAATTCGAAATGCGCGGATACCGGATAACGACAATATCAAGGTCGCGTTTTTCCTGTCTTTGATATTGAAGCTCATCCAGCACTACGGAATCCTCGGCCTCGATTCGCATGTCCTGAATGTAAGGAAGGACGCCAAGCACCGGTATGCCTGTCCGTTCTTCAAGCCAGTCCAGTCCCGGCTTCAACAGCGCCAAATCCCCGCGGAATTTGTTGATGATAAACCCTCTGACCCTGGCCGCCTCATGGGGCTCCAGGAGTTCGAGCGTTCCTACAATCGAGGCGAACACGCCACCGCGGTCGATATCCGCAACCAAAATGACCGGAGAATCCGCCCATCCTGCCAAATTCATGTTCACGATATCCCGATCCTTGAGATTGATCTCTGCCGGACTTCCCGCGCCTTCCATGACCACGATATCGTACTTCTCCCGGAGCCGGTCCAGCGCATCCAATACGATCCCCTTGGCCTTCGGCAGAAACTTCGTCCGGTAATCCATTGCGCTCATCTGCATTTCGGGCACGCCGTGGATCACGATTTGGGAATGCATATCTTTAATCGGCTTGATCAGGATCGGATTCATGTCCGTTGTTGCGGCTATGCCGCAGGCTTCGGCCTGCACGCCCTGCGCTCTGCCGATCTCCTTGCCATCGAGCGTCACGTAGGAGTTAAGCGCCATATTTTGCGACTTATATGGAGCCGTGCGATAACCATCCTGCAGAAAAATACGGCACAGCGCGGTCGTTACGATGCTCTTGCCTACATCCGAAGCCGTGCCCTGCAGCATGAGCACCGCTCCTTGTCCTTTCCCGATCTTCGCGGGTGTTTCCCTTATGTATTCCGTTTCATTCATCTTCTTCACCCTTTTCCCTTACTTAAGCCGTTTACTCCCATCATTATAGCAAACCGTTTGATGAAGGAGTCCGACCTCATGAAATCAGATAAACCCCCTTGAACTTTATCAGCCTGAAAATGCTAGCTGTATATTGAATAGTTGCATAACAAACAAGCCGATCCGGTAGGATCGGCTTGTTTGTTATGCCTGTAAAATCAGACGCTGCCCAGGTATGCTCGCTAAGGGATAATATTATCATTATCAGGGATATATTCATCCACCAATATACTTTTTTAGTTAAATATGTATTATCTTGGTTAGGTGACTAGAGTTGGTTAAGGGAGGAACTTATTGAATGGTAATGCATTTCTCCAAGATTAGCAACATCTATATTCATGTCAAATGGTTCACGGACAATTTCGAATGGGTCCCTCTGCCCTTTCCCCGTATCGTTACGCTGACGTTCCTATTTTGGTTAGCGTTTACATTGCTGATCTTGTTGCTCACATGCGCATTACACGATCCCTTGGGAAAGATGCGGCCCGTCGTGCGAATCCACGGATGGCTGCACAGGCTTGGGCCCCACACCGAGGTGATTCTGCGTATTGGGCTGGCCATCGGGCTTGTGCTGCAGCTTCTGAGCGGCTCTTACCTCGCCCCCGAATTCCGAACCAATTCCATGTGGATCATCCTCGGCCTGTCCGCAGCCGCAGCGTGCCTTCTCTATAAACGCACCTTGCCGGTGAGCGGCGCCATCCTATTCCTGCTCTATATTCAGGCGTCCTTATCCTACGGTCTTTTTCATTCCATCGATTATTTGCTTTATCTCGGCATTGTTTATTACCTGTTTGTGTGCGGCACTCCCATCAAAAGATCGGCAGCCCCGGTCTTGTATATATGCACAGGCATGTCCCTCGCTTGGCTTGCCATGGAAAAGCTGACCATTCCCGAGCTCGCTTGCACGGTTATGGGCAGCTATGGACTTCCTACCTTCGGTTTTACCATTGAGCATTTTGTCATGATTAGCGCTTTTGTTGAAATCGGACTGGCATGGGCATTCATCGTAGGCATCATGAACCGGTTCACGGCACTGCTGGTATCCGGCATTTTTATTATGACAAGCCTTGTATTCGGTTACAAAGAAGTGATCGGCCATATGATCATTCACACGGTGCTGATCCTGTTCCTGATCGAAGGCACGGGGGAACTGCGTACCCCTTTTCAGTTCCATCGCTCGCCCGTTAAACGCGGATTGTTTGTGGGCGTTAACTTCTGCCTGTTTCTGTTCAGTTTGATGGCGCTCTATATTTGGATGGGCAAAACGTTATGACAAACTCTGAATCCGTCGGCCGATGGATTTGCCCAGCTCAACCACCGTTCTGGTCTCGCTTGACCTGACGACCGCATCCAGCACTTCTTGATTCCGGTAGCCGTCCATAAACCCGGGCACTCCGTCGGCAGGCGCTCCCCGCAATATCGCGGCAAAATCGGCATACTGCTTGACTTTGCAATGCTGCGGCACTTCCATTGCCGTTCTGGCGAGCTGCCCGGGCTCTTCTTCGCGAATCCACACCACCCGCTCCGGATCCAATGTGCTCGCGTGGACCGTGCCGTGGTCGCCATAAATGGACACTTCATGCTGATTGCCTGAACCGAATGCATTGCGTGACGTCTGGAATACGCCCATAATATCACCCTCCATCCGGGCCTGGAAGCTGGCAAAATCATCGACCTCGATCTTGGCCATGGCTCCCGTCACCGGGTCCCGGCGTTCCGGGATGATGGTATGTAGCTGGGCCGTCATTTCTTCGAACTCTCCAAACAGAAAACGGGCCATATCAATCATATGCGAACCGAGATCTCCCAGCGTTCCCGTCCCCGTGATGGCTTTGTTGTATCTCCACATGTAGGGAACCTGCTGGTTCGGCACGCCAAACCCCTGCAAATACTGAATGGAGAAATGACGGATAGTACCCAGCTTGCCCGTACGGATAAGTTCCCTGGCATAACGAAAAGCGGGCGTATATCGGTACGTAAATCCGATCATGGCGGGAACGGGCTGTTTCTCATACAGCTCCAGCAAGGAGATGGCTTCTTCGAAGACTCGCGTGAATGGTTTTTCCGCCAAAAAAGGCTTGCCGGCTTGCAAGCATGCGCTGATGATATCAGCGTGCACGTTGTTGGGCGTGACCGAAATGACGGCATCGACGTCAGGATCATCAATTAAATCCTTGAAATCCGCATAGCGTTTCCCGTCCTCGATCCCCAGCTGATCGCCTACTCTGGCCACCGCTTCCCCGTTGACGTCGCTCACGGCCACAAACTGATAGACTTTCTCTGCATTCATCCAGCGGATGTGCTCCTGCGCCATCCCGCCCAAACCGATTAAGCCGATTCGAAATTTATTCATCGTTAGAACACTCCTCATATTAGGTCTCTCATTAGGATTGTGCGACAGGAGCGATGGGCGCCACCCGCCCGTAAGCCGTTTTAGCTCCTTCAACTGGAGCGGCCCAGAACACGCCATTGGTAATCACCTGCAGAATTTCGGGCTGGTGGTAGACCGGAAACATTTCGTGGCCCGGACGGAAATAAAACAGCTTCCCTCTGCCGCGCCTGTAACAACACCCGCTTCGAAACACTTCGCCGCCTTCAAACCAGGAGACGAACACAAGCTCATCCGGCGCCGGAATTTCGAACCGCTCTCCATACATTTCTTCCCGCGGAATCTCGATATATTCACTCAGTCCACGTGCAATCGGATGGCTCGGTTCAACGATCCATAAACGCTCGATCTCGCCGTCGTCGCGCCACTTCAGCATCCCGGTGTTCGTGCCAAGGAGCCTGGAGAAGATTTTGGATCCGTGACCGGAATGCAGAACGATCAATCCCATGCCGTCCAGCACCCGCTGCCGAACCTTCTCGACGATGTCGTCGCGGACCTCGTCATGTGCCAGATGGCCCCACCACAGCAGTACATCCGTGTTCGCCAATCGCTCATCGGTCAATCCGTGATCCGGCTCATCCAGTACGGCGGTGGCTACTTCCAAACCTTCCACCTGTTCGAGATGATCCGCTATCGCACGATGAATCCCATTCGGATATATGCCGGCTACCTGTTCATTATGTCTCTCATGCCGGTATTCATTCCATACCGTGACTTTGATGTTTCCCATGATTGCTGCCTCCTGAGTTCCCTAGAAGTCGATTCAATAAAAGCTTAATCATCACTTCGAATGCGGATCATACTTACGATCCCTGTTGCCCCCAGATTTTTTTGCGCTTTGTTATATGGTAAAAATCCGGGGACAAAGGGGACCGCTTCGCTTCTCCAATATGATTCCGCCTTCTCCGTTGAAGTCTGATACATGAATACTGATCACAATCCTTTTTCATCCCATGTCAAAATCACGCTGCCCCGCAGCATTTCGATCTGCGGGGCAGCTCATGACGCTTGCCGTCAATCCTTATTTGACGCTGATATACCGCTGATAGGCTTCCTTGCGGATCTGTACCAGCCGCTCCAGTCCCATATCGTTCAGCTTCTTGACGTACGCGTCCCATTCCGCATCGATATTGCCTTCGGATATCCATTTTGCGCGGGTCGTGCCGACAAAGCCATCGATATCCGTAGTCAGCGTAGGCAGCTCCTGGAATTCTTCGGCGCTGTACATGACGTTCGGGAACGGCGTCGTCACGTAATCGCTGCCCAGCTTGTCGATGACCAGCTTCAAGCCATCGCCCGTGGTCTCATCCAATATGATGTTTTTCTCGAAGCTCGGGCTTACGTACTTGGGACCGAAATCCCTTACGGATTGCTCCCAGTACCAGGCATCCGCACTCGTTCCCTCCGGCGGACTCATGAGCGTAAACGTGCCGTCGTCGTTCTTCTGAATCACCGTGCCGATGGCTCCCCAGAAGTTCTGGATGCTTGCTTCATTGGTGTAGAACTGATCCGCCCAGCGGGCCGAAATTTCCGGATGCTTGTTCGACGTGGTGATGAGAAACTCGTTTCTGCGCAGGCTCATGCCCTCAGGCTCGCCGCCCTGGTACCGTTTTCCGTCAGGACCGGCAATGGATGGAATCGCGATGTATTGATCCTTCCATTTTCCGAATACCGCGTCCGGTACCCATTGGTTGGAGAAACCGATCAGCGCCGCATCCGGGTTCTGATGTTTTGCCGTGGACATGGTGCTGTCCTGCGTGAAGATCTCTTGGTCTATGAGGCCTTCGGCGTACAGCTTATGGGCCCACTTGATCGCTTCTTTGTAGTTCTCCGTCACCGGATAGAACACGGGCTCGTTATCGATGACCATCATGCTGTTTCCGTTGATGTCGGTGATGCCGAACGGATTCAGCAAATCGATGCTGATGTTCCCCGATCCGCTGACCGGAATTTCGTCGGCCTTGCCGTTGCCGTTCGGATCCCCTTCTTTGAACGCTTTGAATACGTTATACAATTCGTCCGTGTTGTCCGGAACGTCCAGTCCGAGCTGATCCAGCCAGGCTTTGTTGATGATCGGCTGGATCGATGCTTTCGGCCTTGACGGCAGCCGCGCCGGCAAGGAATAGATTTTCCCGTCCGGGAAGGTGCTCATCTTTTTCATCTCGGGCGTTTCTTCCAGCGCCGCCTTCAGGTTCGGCATGTATTGATCGATGTAGTCGTCGAGCGGACGGAAATACGACAGGTTGTTGACGATATCGGAATCGCTGAATACGATATCCCCGAAAATGATATCCGGCAGCGTACCGCTCGCCAGCATGATCGATTTTTGCTCGCCCCAATCATTGGAGGACATGATCTGCCAATTGATTTTGACGTTGGTCTCCTTCTCCAAATCCTTGAGCCACTGGTTCTGGAGGAACGTATCCCCCATGTTGCCCCAGCGAACGGTCAGCACGTCCAGCGTAATCGGTTCATTCACGATCGGCAGGCCTTCTTTGTTAAAAGCGGCTTCGGCATCCGACTTGGCGTCCTCCTTCTTGCCGCCGCTGCAGCCCGCCAGGTTCAACAGCAGGATTGCGGTCAATATGATGACGGCAGCCAGCTTGAGGCGATGTCTCCTCTTTGCATTGTTTGTTCCCATTCCACCATTCCCCCAATACTTATTTTTCATCAATCCATCGCGGTGTTACGACTTGACGGCTCCGATCATCACCCCCTGATTGAAATACTTTTGCACAAACGGGTAGACGCACATGATCGGCACCGTGGCGACGATAATGACCGCATAACGCATAATATTGGCCAGACGCAGCGCAATGGCCGCGGCTTCCCCGGTACCCATTGCGGACTGCATCTGGTTGGTGACCAGAATATTGCGCAGTATGAGCTGCAGCGGGTACAGATTCGAATCTTTTAAATAGATCAGGGCGTTGAAATAAGAATTCCAATGACCCACGGCCGTCCATAAGGCGATGACCGAGATGACCGCTTTCGAAAGCGGAATCACGATGGTCACGAAATATCGGAGATTTCCGCAGCCATCCAGCTGTGCCGCCTCCCATAAATCCTCCGGGATGCTGCTCTGGAAAAAGGTCCGCGCCACGATGATGTTGAAGGCGGCAACCGAGAACGGCAGCACCATGACAAGAAACGTATCGTACAGCTGGAAATCGCGGATCGTCATGAAGGTCGGAATCAAGCCGCCGTTAAAGAACATCGTAAATATAAAGAGCAGCGATATATACTTGCGGCCCACGAGGTCTTTGCGGGACAGCGCGTAAGCTGCGGATATGTTAACCACCAGGCCGATGGCTGTACCCACGATCGTATACACAATCGTATTCCGGTACCCAATCCATATATTAGAGTGCTTCAGCAATTCTTGATAGCCTGCCAGCGTAAAATCCTTAGGCCACAGCCATACCTGTCCATTCGCGACCGCTGCCGGCTCGCTGAACGAAGCGATGATGATGAAGTACAGCGGATAAATCAGCACGATCAGCATCAAGACGGCGAATACATACAGGCCGATTTCCAGCACCCTGTCGGAAGATCGGGTATTCCTCTGCCGCCCCCCCGTCTTCTCTCTTACTTCCACTACGCCCATAGAACCCTTCCTCTCTTGCGTTACCACAAACTGTTTTCGCTGTATTTTTTCGAAATCTGGTTGACCAGAATCAGCAGAACAAAATTGATGACCGTATTAAACAAATTGATGGCCGACGAGAAGCTGTATTGGCTGCTCAGCATCCCGATTTTGTACACATACGTGGAGATGACCTCGCTGGAGGTTATATTGAGACTGTTTTGCATGAGATAAACCTTCTCGAAGCCGACGCCAAGCAAGCTCCCGATCCGCAAAATAAGCAGCGTTACGACCGTTGGCATCAGCATCGGGATGTCGATGAACCGGATTTTTTGCCATCTGCTTGCCCCGTCCATGGTGGCCGCCTCGTACAAGCTGGGGCTCACCGCAGACAACGCCGCAATATAGATAATGCTGTCCCAGCCCGTATGCTGCCACACATCCGACCATACGTACACGCTGCTGAACAAGCCGGCCGATCCCATCAGATTCGGCGCTTGTGCACCGAAGAGCCGGAAGATATTCCCGATCAATCCCGAGCCCGGCGAGAACAGAATCAGCATGAGTCCCACCATCACGACCGTCGATATAAAATGCGGCATGTAGGTTACGGTCTGGAAGAAGCGCTTGAACCAATTCTGGCGCATTTGATTGACCATCAAGGCCAGCATGATCGGAATCGGGAACGTCGCAACGCTGTATAAGCTGATGACCAGCGTATTCGTTATGGTGGTCGAGAATTGATAGGAGTTAAAAAACTTCTCGAAATACTTCAGGCCGGCCCAGGGGCTGTCCATAATCCCGAGAGCGGGACTGTAGTCCTTGAATGCGATCAAAATGCCGTACATCGGCACGTAAGAAAACAACAAAACCAGCACTACCGCAGGCAGCAGCAGCAAATACAGGCCCCAATTCTTTCTGATCCGCCCGAGGGTTGGATGTGTGGTTCTATTCAGTTGGCCTGCTTTCAAATCGATTCCCCTTTCTGTTCGCGTCGTCGTGAATCCGGTATGTCACGTAAGCAATTTCAGTATACTGCGATCCGGCGTCATGATTTGGACCTCATGATGCGCTATCCGGACCTTTGCCTTGTCCATTTCGCCGCCGTCCCCGCGTCCTCCGCTCAAACATGCCGGTATTCGGACTTTCCGATGTGTTATCCGGACTTTATGGAAAATGCCCGAGCGTTCGCTCCTGTTTTTTTCGACGTTTCCATTTATAATATCCTTACCGATATAAAAACGCTTTCATAATATAAGCGAACTGAAAGGAATCACGGCATCCCTATGGTTAAAGCACTGAATAACAAGCCTTATCCCATCCGTCACTATGTGAAAATCATGCTCTTCATATCGATCTTTGCCCTGGTGGTGGATCTGGTGATCAGCTTCGCCTCCATCTTCATCGTGAAGCAGCAATCCACCCGCTATTTGCAGGATACGGCGAATCTGTACATCCGGCAGATCAATCATGACTTCTCGTATATCAACCATTATATGGGCTGGACGCTCGCGAACGACGAAAGCGTCAAGATCATGGATACCCCCGGCACCGATTACGTGGATTACATTAAGTCGAGCGAAAGAGTGCATAAACGGTTTAATGAGCTTCAAAAAAACTATGGGCAAGAATACAACTTCTTCTTCTATTTAAAAGATCAGGATTTCTTCCAGAACTATGCCCCCATGTCCCTGTCGTATACGGAGTTCCAGGAACTGAAGGAACAGATCGTCTCCCTCACGGATTCCAAAAACGTATACGAAACGTTCTACTCGAACTGGAACCCGATCCTTGTGCAGGACACGCACTACGTCATCAACATCGTGCCCTATCACAACCGTTACTTGATCTGCCTCATCTCCGCAGATGACCTGGTCCGGCCGCTCCAGGAACTGGATTTGGGCGAGGACGGGTTCGTCTCTCTGGTGGATGCCCAAGGAGCCGCCCTTACGAGCCCAGGTGCCGGCGAAGCGGGGGCCAAGCCGCTCGAAGGAGCCAAGGCTTCCTTGTTCAGCCTGTCACAGCCGCGGACTACGGTCACGGAGGGATTCTCGAATGCCTCCTTCAACGTGCAGCTGGTCATCCAGTTCGGCGTGTTCGAGACCATCATGATCGCCCAGCTGCTCATTATGCTGCTGTTCGTGCTGCTCACTTGCACGCTCAGTGTGGTCATGCTGTATTTCAAGAAGAAGGTGTTGAAGCCGATTCAGAATTTCTCGGAAAACGTAAGGCGCATCCACGAGGATAGCGAAAATCTGGATTTCATGAGCAGCGAGATCATCGAGCTCGAGCAGGTGAACTCCCAATTCAAACACCTGATCGAACAGATCAAGAAGTTTAAAATCGATATTTACGAGCAGGAGCTCGAGAAGCAAAGAATCCAGCTCGATTATATGAAGCTGCAGATCAACCCCCACTTTTTCCTGAATTGCCTGACGAACATCTACAGCATGGCGCAAATGCAAATGTTTAAGGAAATCGAATATATGTCGCTGTCCACGTCCAAATATTTTCGTTACATCTTTCAGAGCGGCGATAACCTCGTGCGGCTTGAGGACGAAATCGAGCACGTCCGGATTTATCTGGAGATTCAGAAGCACCGCTACCGCGATGCCTTTTCTTATCATATCGGGTATGAACAAGAGCTTGCCGGCCTCACGATTCCCCCCCTGGTGCTCCAGACCTTTATTGAAAACGCGGTGAAATACGCCGTATCCAGAGATCAGGTGCTGCAAATTCGCCTGACCGTCAGTTTGCGGGTGGAGGACGATAAGCCTTATGCGGTCATCCGGATCTCCGATACCGGTCCCGGCTTTCCGGAAGACGTATTGGATAAGCTGGCAAACGGCAGGCCGCTGGATCAAAGCGAAGGGAAACACATCGGGATCATGAACACCCTTCAGCGGCTGGAGCTGCTCTACCATCATCGGGCGCAGGTGGAATTTTCGAACCCGGAAGGCGGCGGTGCCAGCGTCGCACTAACGCTGCCCCAGCCATTGCAGGAAAGGAGAGGAGACATTCGATGAATGTATTGCTGGTTGATGACGATTATTTTGTCGTGGCCGCGCTGGAGAAGAAGATTGATTGGAAGGCACTCTTGATCGAACAAGTCCATACCGCATACAGCGTGGCGCAGGCAAGGGAGATTCTGCAGAGTCATTCCGTTCAGATCCTCATTTGCGACATCGAAATGCCGCAGGGCAGCGGACTGGAGCTTCTCGCCTGGATACGCGAGGAACAATACGGCATACAGACGATTTTCCTGACCAATTACGCCGATTTCAACTATGCGCAGAAAGCGATTGAGCTGCAAAGCTTCGACTATTTCCTGAAGCCGATTGAATTCGATAAGCTCAGCCTCATCATCTCCAAGGCCGTGTACAAAGCTAAGGAACAGCAAAGCGATCAGGAGGCGATACAGGACGGGCAGCTGTGGAAGAAAAACCAAAGAAAGCTGCAAGAGCACTTCTGGAGCAAGCTGATCAAGGAAAAAAAAGCTTCGTCGGACCGGGCGGCCATCGCCGGGTATATCGCGGAGCAGAATCTGTCCTATGCGTTGTCGGATCTGTTTCTCCCCCTGCTGATCACGATCTTTCCGTATGATCAAAGCTTGGGCAAAGAAGACAAGGACCTGTTTGATTACGCGTTTCTCAACGTGCTGTCCGAATTGTTCCAGGATCCGCTCTTTACGGTCGAGACCGTCATGGAGTATAGGGATTACGAATGGATGGTCATGCTGAAATGGAATCATCCTCCGGATACCGCAGTCATTGAATCCATCTGCACGTCCTTCATCGAGAAAGCCAACCGGTTCCTTCGGAGCGATGCGTGCTGCAACGTATCGGTTTCGGCGGCTTTGGAGGGGATCAACAAATCCATACGGGACCTGCTGCAAATGAACGAGGACATGATCAAGAAGCGCAACCAGATCATGTTTCTGGAACGGCATTCGCTGCAAGAAGCCGCGTATACCCCTCCCCCGCTCCAAGACTGGGAGGCGCTGCTTGCCGAAAACAACCCGGCCGCCTTTCTCGAAGAAACTCGCCGGTACCTGCAGAATTTGGCCAAGAGCGGCGTCCACAGCGCTTCGGTACTGCGTTTATTCCGCTTGGATATGGTGCAGCTCGTATACTCCTACCTGAAGGGCAAAGAGATTCAGGCTCATAAGCTATATACCGGCAAAACCAATGATCAGTTATTTCTGCAGTCGTTAAACTCGATTGAAGACATGGAAAAATACATGGCGTATCTCGTCCGCACGGCAGCCGAATATCACGCTTACGCCGGCCATTCCCATACCGTGGTGGAGGAAATCAAGCATTATATCGGGTGCCATTACGGGGAGGAGCTGACGCGAACGACCCTGGCGGAAATCGTCTTTCTGAACCCGGATTATTTGGCCCGCGTCTTTAAGAAAGAAACGGGCGTATCTTTAGGCACTTATATCATTCAGGCCCGCATCCGGGCGGCCAAACATCTGTTGGAATCGACGCCGTTGTCCGTGTATCAGATTGCGGCGAAGGTCGGATACGCCAACTATTCCTACTTCTCGAAGCTGTTCAAGCAGGATACGGGCTGGGCGCCCAGCGACTACAGGCGGGTGCTGCAAGGCGGAGGCAGCGGGAAGGTGGATCACGCAAAATAACCGCAGCATGCACTGGCAATCCATGAAGAATGGGCGAATCAACGACGTCAACATAAAAAGTACCGCAGCCTCAAGCACAATCGATTGGCGGCCGCGGTACTTTTTTTACGATATTCTTTCAATAAGTGCTGTCCTTCGTCAGGTCACGCAGGGTAAATGTCGAAATCCTTCAGCGTTTCGCCCGTTCTGGCCGATTCAAACACCGCTTCGATCAGGTTCAGGACGCGCAGCACTTCCTCGTTCTTGACGATCGGTTCTGCCTCGCCCCGGGTCACGGCCGCAAAGTTATCGAAGAAGCTGCTGGATTGACGGTATGGCTCCGGCAGGGCACCCGTAATGGTAGCTTCTTCGGAAGGAGGGGCCATCGTTTTGGTCAAGCCTACCCCGGCTTGAATCGGCTTCGGCTCCACTTTCACGGCATCCTGGTTCCGGGTAACGACTCTTCCGTTTAACGACCAGTCCTCAATAATGCCGGTTCCCTCGGTTCCTTTGACGTACCAGCGTGGAAGCGTAATGAAATTCGTCGTTCCCACTTCGATCAGTACCGATACGCCGTTCTCGAATTCGATGACCGATTCAAAGCCGTCATCCACCTCATCGCCCAAAATAAAGCTCAAGCGGCTGCTCAGGCTGGTCATCCGGCTGTCCACCATGAACAGGATCTGGTCCAGCAAATGCACGCCCCAGTCCAGCAGCATGCCGCCGCCGTGGGCTTCCAGATGGCGCCAGTCGCCCGGAATGCCGTTCGCCCCGTGCACCCTGGATTCGATACGGAACAAATCGCCAATCGTCTTTTCGTTGTACATTTGCTTAATCGTCAGGAAGTCCTCGTCCCAGCGGCGGTTCTGGTGAACCATCAGCACCCGACCGGCCGCATCGGCAGCGGAGACCATGTCCTTAAAGTCGCTTACGGACAAGGTTACCGGCTTCTCGCAGATGACATGCTTCCCGGCGTCAAACGCCTGAAGGGCCAGCTCCTTATGCACGTCGTTCGGCGTGGCAATGAGCACCACGTCAACCGCGGCATCATTCAATACCTGCTCGTAGCTCTCGTAGGCAGCATACCCGTCCTCCCGGGACGCCTTCCGGCGCTCTTCCAGAATATCGTAGGTTCCGGTCACCTCAAGAAACGCGTTGTCCTTAATCAGCTTGGCATGGTAGCTGCCCATTCCGCCGTAGCCCACGATCACGATCGCTTGTTTTCTTTTTTCCGTCGTCATAGATACATAGCTCCTTTTTTACATCTAAGCAGTAAACGCATACACAACCATTATAATATCATATGCGAAATAACTGTTCTCTTTTACGATATTGTATTCCTGCTGCCATCGCAAGGCTGTGAGTTACATCGCAGCCCGGAATGGAATGAGCAGGATGGCAAAAAAAAGCGTTACCCTACTTCTATCGCAGGGTAACGCTTCTTGGTTTTCGCGAGTTATTCCTTCACGACCAGCTTCAGCGGTGCCGCGATATTCGCTTCCACCTCTTTGCCCTGCAGCACGTCCTTGGCTGCGCCGACGGCGAGCTGACCGATCAGTTCGGGCTGCTGGGCTACCGTTGCCGTCAGATTGCCGGCTTCGATGGACTTCAGCGCATCGTCGTTGCCGTCAAAGCCGATGACCATGATGTCTTTGCCCGAGCTTTGGATCGCTTCGATTGCGCCCAGGGCCATTTCGTCATTATGGGCAAATATCGCTTTGGCGTCCGGATTGCCCTGCAGCAGATTTTCCGTCACGGTAAGACCTTTGGTCCGGTCAAAATCCGCCGCTTGCTTCGCGACCACGTTCAGCTGCTCATCCGCGATATCATGGAAGCCCTTGCCCCGTTCGCGGGTCGCGGAAGCGCCCGGAACGCCTTCGAGTTCAATGACCTTCGTATCTTTGCCCAACTGCTCCACGATATATTCGGCCGCCATTTGTCCGCCCTTCACGTTATCCGAGGCGACCAGCGCAGCGACCTCGCCTTGATCCGCCGAACGGTCCAAAGTGATGACCGGTATGCCCAAACTGTTTGCCGTTTGAACCACGGTCGAGATCGCGGACGAATCCGTCGGGTTAATCAGCAGTGCATTGACGCCCTGCTGAATCAGGTCGTCGACGTCATTGCTCTGCTTGGCAGAGTCGTTCTGCGCGTCAACGACAACGACCTCCATTCCCTGCTTCGCCGCTTCGGCGACGACGCCATCCTTCAAGGAGACGAAGAACGGGTTATTCAAGGTGGAGATGGAAAGACCGATCTTGATGTCTTTGACGTCTCCGCCGGTTTTGGGCTTCGCCCATTCCGGCGGCTCCAAGGAACAGCCCGTGATGAAGATCAGCATGAGTGATACGAGCAGCAAAGTTGTTTTTTTCATCGTTCATTCTCCCCCTTAAGCCGATTTTCTACGGTCGAGCAGTACGGCAATCGCAATCACGACACCTTTGACAACCATTTGATAGAATGAGTTCACGCCGAGCAGGTTGAGCCCGTTGTTCAGAATGCCGATGATCAGCACCCCGATCAGCGTGCCGACAATCCGGCCGCGTCCGCCGGTCAGGCTTGTGCCGCCCAGAACAACGGCTGCGATGGCATCCAATTCATAGGAGGTACCCGCTGTCGGCTGCGCGGAATTCAAACGGGAGGTCAGAATCGCGCCTGCCAGCGCGGACAGCATCCCTGCCAAGGAGTAGATCATAATCTTCACGCGCGGTACCTTAATGCCGGATACAAGCGATGCTTTTTCGTTACCGCCGATGGCATACGTTTTGCGGCCAAACGACGTTTTATGCAGGATGACCCACAGCACGGCAAACGTGATGATCATCGTAATGGCCGGCACGGGAATGCCCAGCAGGTATCCGCGGCCGAACAATTGGAATACAAGGCTGTCGCCAAGCCCGGTAATCGGATTACCGTTCGTATAAACCAGCGTAAGTCCCCGGAATATCGTCATGGTAGCCAAGGTGGCGATAAACGGCGCCATTTTCCCCTTGGTGATCATGAGACCGTTGATCATGCCCATCACGCCGCCAAGCGCAACGCCGATGATGATCGAGAGAATCGGGTCAAACCCGGCCACCATCATATTGGCGACAAATGCGCTGGATAGCGCGAGAATCGAACCGACCGACAGGTCAATGCCGCCCGTCAGGATAACAAACGTCATACCAAAGGCAATCAGT
Source organism: Bacillus sp. FSL K6-6540 (assembly GCF_038007545.1). Classification (NCBI taxonomy): domain Bacteria; kingdom Bacillati; phylum Bacillota; class Bacilli; order Caryophanales; family Bacillaceae; genus Bacillus; species Bacillus sp. FSL K6-6540. The sequence continues at coordinate 2,372,361 of NZ_JBBOXH010000001.1, read as the reverse complement.
GCGTTAATCGATACCTGACGCAGCAGGTTCAGAATGTTAAGCGGTTCCAAGAAGCTTGGATTCAGGACGGAAACGATGACGATCAGAATGATCAGTCCGAGCAGCGGACCGAGCTTTTGCGTCAAACCTGAGACCTTGAACCCTTTTCCCGCCTTGGCATCGTTAATAGTTGTCATATTACTGTCCCCCTGTAGCTAGAGTCATGATGTGTTCCTGCGTGGCTTGTTCGCGGTCCAGTTCACCGGAAATCCTGCCCTCGTGAACGACGAGAATCCGGTCGCTCATCCCGAGGACCTCCGGCAGCTCCGACGAGACCATCAGAATCGCCACGCCGCGTTCGGTCAGCTCATTCATCAGCTGGTAAATTTCGCGCTTCGCCCCTACGTCCACGCCCCGGGTCGGCTCGTCCAGGATGAGCACGCTCGGCCCAATGCCGATCCATTTGGCGATAACCACCTTCTGCTGGTTACCCCCCGACAGATTGCGGGCGTGCGTTTCGGATGAATGGGTCTTGATCTGCAGCCGCTTCGTCAAGGTATCCACGAAATCCTGCTCCTTCTTCCCGGAGATGAATCCTCTGGAAGAGAAGCTGAACAGGTTGGGCAGCGCCATATTTTCACGGACCGAGAAATCCAGCACCAGTCCTTCATCCTTGCGGTCCTCCGTTATGAATCCAATGCCGTGTTTCACGGCATCATCCGGCTTCTTGATATGAACCTTCTTGCCGCGCACCCAGATTTCCCCGCTATCCAGCGGGTCCAGCCCGAAGATCGCTCGCATCATCTCGGTGCGCCCCGCGCCCATCAAACCGGATACGCCTACGATCTCGCCGGCTCGGACCGAGAAGCTCACATTCTCGAACCGGCCCTTGCCGGTAATATTTTTAACTTCCAGCACCGGTTCGCCCGGAGACGGATGCCGTGCGGGATATCGCTCGGTCAGCTCCCGGCCGACCATCTTTTTGACGACTTCGTCAAAGTTGGTTTCGGGAATCGGCTTGGTGTCCACGGATTTGCCATCCCTCATAACCGTGATCCGGTCGCAGATCGTGAAGATCTCCTCCATGCGGTGGGAAATGTAAACGATGGATACGCCCTGCTTTTTCAACGAGCGGATGACGCCGAACAGCTTCTCGATTTCCCTTTCGGTCAGTGCCGCCGTGGGCTCGTCCATAATGATGACTTTCGCTTTGGTCATGAGCGCTTTGGCGATCTCAATCATCTGCTGCTGGCCGACGGAGCATTCCCCCGCCTCCTGCGTCAACGGTATCGTCACTGCCAATTTGTCGAACTGTTCCTTCGCAAGCGCCTTCATTTGTTTCATGTTGAGGAATCCCAGTCCGGATGTCATCTCCTTGCCGATAAACAAGTTATCCAGAACCGTCATCTCCGGCCAGATATTAAGCTCCTGGTGGATGAAGGCAACGCCTCTCTCTTCGGCTTCCTTCGGGTTCGCGAAATAGGTTTCCTGACCGTCGATCAAGATCTTGCCTTCATCCCGGCTGTGAAGGCCGGTTAAAATATTCATCAGCGTCGATTTGCCCGCGCCGTTCTCTCCCATCAGGGCATGAACCTCTCCTTCCCGGAGATCAAAGTCCACGCCCGCCAGCACCCGGTTCGTGCCAAAGGATTTATGGATATTCGTCATCTGAATGTTCATGATGCTTCCTCCTCTTTAACCGAAATGAACGCCGGCCTGCAAAATGCAGTTCGCATAGGGCTTGGCTTCGCCTGTACGGATAACCGCCTTGGCGTTTTTCGTCCGTTCCTTGAACTGCTCGTGAGAGCAAGCCTCGATCTCGCAATCCTGAAAATGTGCCTGTATATCATGCAGTGTTTCCTTATTCTCCCGCTTCATTTCTTCAGCAATGACGATTTTTTCAACGACCATATCGTCGGCGATCGCCTCCACCACCTCCATAAAGCTCGGCGTCCCCAGCGTAAGCGCCAGGTCGATCTTCGGAACGCCTGGAGGAATCGGAAGGCCAACGTCCCCTACCACGATGGTATCGGTGTGCCCCAGATCCGCCAGCACTTTCGCGATGTGGCTGTTCAGCATGCCGTTCTTCTTCATGATCAAAGGCCCCCTTCCACTTCGAGGCGCGACGGCATTCCGCCCTGCGCTCCGAACTTCATGACCGACAAGGAAGCGGCGCGGTTCGCGAATCTGAGGCTGTCGGTCAGGCTCATGCCCTCGGCCAGCGCCACGGCGAATGCGCCGTTGAATGTATCGCCGGCACCCGTCGTATCTACGGCTTCAACCTTGTAGCCCGGAACCACGATCTCTTGCATACCGTCAAAATAACGAACGCCCTTTTTCCCTTCCGTTACGATGAGTTTATTCGGATACCGGCGCAGCACGTCGCCGAGCGGCTCGTCATGAAACAGGATAGCGGCTTCATGTTCGTTTGGCGTAATGTATGCCGCCCGTTCAATAACGACGCTCGGCACCGGACGGGCAGGAGCGGGGTTCAGCATCAATGGCACCTGATACTTGGCGCATATCGCACTCACGTGCACCACCGTTTCTTCCGGAATCTCCTGCTGAATCAACACGATATCCGCCGCCTGGATTACCTTTTCCGCCTGATCTACGTATTCCGGAGTGATCCGATCATTGGCAGCCTTCACCACCACGATGCTGTTGTCTCCCTCTGCCAAAATGATGTGCGCCGTGCCGCTTTCCATACCTGTAACCGGTTCCACATAATCCGTAATAACACCATTCGACTGCAAATTGCTCAAAATCGTTTCGCCGAAGGAATCATCACCGACGCAGCCAACCATCGTCACCTCTGCACCCAGCCTTGCCGCCGCGACGGCCTGGTTGGCTCCCTTCCCTCCTGGCACCGTCTTAAAGCTGTCGCCTAGCACTGTCTCTCCCGCGCCGGGGCGCTTGGCGGAGGTCACCACCAAGTCCATCGACGCGCTTCCGATTACCACGATTTTTGCCATCACGATTCCACCTTTCTCGTTGTCTGCCGCTCTATGAATTCTACCGAGAATTCGATATTGCTTTTCTCTATGCGCTGCCCTTCGATAAGCCCGATAAGCAATCTGGCCGCTTCCCGGCCCATTTCGTACGCCGGCTGATGAATCGTTGACAGCGGCGGGGCCAGCAGCCTGCTGAGCAGAATATCGTCAAATCCGATAATTTGTACGTCTTCCGGCACCCTTTTCCCCAGCCGAAACGCTTCCTTCACCACGGCGGATGCCATAATATCGTTACTCGCGATTATGCCATCCGTGTCCGGATATTCGCTGAACACTTTCTGGGCGAATTCTTCGGCATCGGTTAAAGAAAACGATGTCGTCTTCAGCACTTGATACGCAGCCGCCTGTTGTTCCAGAACCTCGACGGCTCCTTCAAAACGTTCCTGAGCAGGCCGCACATCCGCCGGACCTTGAATTACCGTTATGGCTTTACTCCCTCGCCGCACGATTTCCTGGGCCGCTATTCTTCCTCCCTGACGGCCATCCGCGTACACGGAAGGGCGGTCCGACGAGGTACGGTCCAGAAACACTACGGGAATGTTCAGTCCCGTATACATGTCGGCATCCGGATCGTTGGTCGATGAGATGACGCCAACCACATTATTCTGGACAAAGGTTTGGATGTACTCCATTTCCTTCTTCTTGCTCTCGTCGCTGTTTCCGAATATCAGCCGATAATCATTCTCCTGCATCTCGTCCTCTACCCCGCGGGCAAGCTGCGGGAAATAAGGGTTCATGATGTCGGGAAGCAAAAGTCCTATCAATTTGGATTTCCTCTTGTATAAAGAACGCGCCACTTCATTCGGCGTGTAATTCAGCTCTCGAATGCTCTGTTCCACCTTGGACCTGGTGTCCTCATGCACGTAACCGTTTCCATTTAAAACCCGCGAAACCGTGGCTACGGATACGCCTGCCTGATTCGCCACATCCTTGATCGTTGCCATACCGTCATCACCTCATTCATGTGTAACCGGTTACAGGTATAAGATATCACATCTCTTTTCAACGTGCAAGCTTTTAGGGAATGGAATATTCTTGTACCGGCACTGGCAAGCTCGCCTTCAGCAACTGCCATGTTCGGCAATAAATTACGGTATTCTTACAAAACCCCTTACTGGATTTTACATCCGGCTCCTATACTCAATGCTGTAAGGCCAAGCTGGAAAGTGAGGTAAAACATGATGATGGAAAAAGAATTCACGCTTCCTTCTCCGGGGCACTCTCTATCGCCGAACGTCAACGAGCCGGAGGTATCAACCGCGGCGAAACCCGTCTCGATCAAGAGAACAAGGCGCAGAGAAATTCTGCTCGCTTATGCATGTTTAGCGCCTTCGCTGCTCATATTCGGTCTGTTCTTATTCTACCCGCTGCTCAAGTCGGTATATCTTAGCCTGTTCCTGACCGATCCGCAAGGCCGGGTAGCGGAATTCGTAGGATTCGACAACTTCAGGGAAATATTGGTCTCCGACATGTTCTATACAAGCTTTGGCAATACCCTGCTGTTCATCTTGCTGACGGTTCCGACCGGCATGGCGGCTGCGATTCTGCTGGCTGCCCTGACGCACAACAAACTCAAGGGCATGAAAATATTCCGCTTTATCTTCTCGCTTCCGATGGCCGTGTCCGTCGGCACCGGCTCGATGATCTGGATGATTCTGTATCATCCGACATTGGGCGTGCTGAATTATTTCCTGTCGCTGTTCGGCACGCAGCCCATACAATGGCTGACCGATCCGAAATGGGCCATGATCTCCATCGCGATCATGACCGTCTGGATGAATCTTGGATTTAATTACATCCTCATGCTGAGCGGCATGCAGGGCGTGTCCGAGGATATCTATGACAGCACCAAGATTGACGGCTCCGGTCCGCTGAGAACGTTCTTGCGGATTACGATGCCGCTGATCTCCCCTACGTTATTCTTCACGTCTGTCGTATCGGTTATCGGTGCCTTCCAAGCATTCGGGCAAATCAACATCCTCACCAAAGGCGGTCCGATGAACAGCACCAACGTCATGGTATTCAACATCTACCAGGATGCCTTCGTCAATTTTCGCTTCGGCATCGGCAGCGCGCAGGCCCTCATCCTGTTTGCCATCATTCTGCTGCTGACCGTCTTTCAATTTAAATTCGTCGAGAAGAAGGTGCATTACCAATGAACATGCGTCTCATGCCAAAAAGCTTCATCTACACCGCGCTGCTTCTCGGTTCGTTGGTCGTTCTTTTCCCGTTCCTATATACCTTGTCGACATCGCTGATGAGCGAGGCCGAATCGGCCGTCTATCCGCCGCCTCTGCTTCCCGAAGCCGTCAATCTGTCCAACTTCGCCAAGGTGATCGATACGATTCCTGTCCTTACCTTTATCGGAAACAGCCTGGTTGTCTCCATTGCCATCATGCTCGGACAGATCGTGACCGCGAGTCTGGCAGCATACGCTTTCGCCTTCCTGCGATTCCCGGGAAAAACGCTGCTGTTCAGCCTCTTTCTCGCGACGATGATGATCCCGTGGGAGGTGATCATGATTCCGAATTACTTGACGGTCAAAAGCCTGAACTGGCTGGACACCTATCAAGGGCTCATCATTCCATTTCTGGCCACGGCCTTCGGAACCTTCCTGCTCAGGCAGACCTTCCTGCAGCTGCCGAAGGAGCTGTTTGAAGCGGCCCGCGTGGACGGCTGCGGACATGTCCGCATTTTCCTGAGCATGGTGCTGCCGTTATCCATCCCCGGAATCGCCACGCTGGGCGTGTACTCGTTCCTGAACAATTGGAACATGTACCTGTGGCCGCTTCTGACAACCAACCGGGTCGAGATGCGAACCGTCCAAATCGGGATCGGCATGCTGCAGTTCGAAGAGATGAACTCATGGAATCTGATACTCTCCGGCGTGCTCCTCCTGCTGCTGCCTTCCCTGCTGCTGCTTGCGCTCGGGTTGAAACCCCTTGTACGCGGCATCACCGCAGGTGCTTTGAAGGGCTAATGGACACGATGCCGACCCAGTAGACCATATTGGATCAGCCTTGCGTGCCGGTTATCGATATAAAACGGGCCCACGCAATTTCTGATAGATCAAACCATACTTTATTTTCAAAAACTATTTTCAAAAACTATTTTCAAAAAGGGAGAGATTAACCGATCATGAAACGTTTTGGTAAAAGGTCCTTCGCGCTGCTCCTGCTTTCCTGCTTCATGCTGATCAGCGCCGCTTGCAGCAATACGCCAGCCGCCGGAGAAACGACCGTTGCCGCCGGCAGCGAACCGGCCAAGGAACCTGTTAAGGTCGTTTGGTGGCATTCCATGAGCGGTGAGCTCGGAACCGTTGCGGACAAGCTGATTTCCGATTTTAACGCAGCCCACCAGGATATTCAGGTAGAGGGCGTGTTTCAAGGCACGTACGATGAAAGCTTGAACAAGCTGAAGGCTTCATTGGGATCGAACAGCGGACCGACCATGATTCAGGTGTACGAAATCGGCAGCCGTTTCATGATGGACACCAAGGCGATCCGTCCGGTTCAAGACTTCATGGATGCTGAAGCATACGACATTTCCTCCTTGGAACCGAATATCAAAAATTATTATACATTCGACAACAAATTGTATTCGATGCCGTTCAACTCCTCCAACCCGATCCTTTACTACAACAAAGATGCCTTTAAAGCGGCAGGTCTGGATCCGGAAAATCCTCCAAAAACCTACGAAGAGGTAGCGGAAGCGGCTAAAGCGCTAACGAAAGGCGGCCAAACCGGCGCATCCTTCGCAATTTACGGCTGGTTCATGGAGCAGTTCCTTGCGAACCAAGGCGTTGAGCTGCTGAACAACGGCAACGGCCGCACTTCTCCGGCAACCGCTTCGCATGTCAACAATGCCGCTGCCGTGAAAACGCTGGAATGGTGGAAGCAAATGCTGGACGATAAAGTCCTGCTGAACCTGGGACGTAAAACGGATGACACCAAAAAAGCCTTTGCAGCCGGCCAAGTCGCCATGACGCTGGACTCCACGGCTTCGCTCCGCGGTATCGTCAGCGCAGCGGAAGGCAAATTCGAAGTCGGCACGGCATTCCTGCCCAAACCGGCTGACGGCGGCGAAGGCGGCGTTATCATCGGCGGTGCAAGCCTGTGGCTGATGAACAACAAATCGGAAGAAGAGCAGCAGGCCGCCTGGGAATTCATGAAGTATTTGGCCGAGCCGCAAACCCAAGCCTACTGGCATGTCAACACGGGTTACTTCCCGGTCACAACCAAAGCTTACGAAGAGTCCCTGGTAAAAGAAAACCTGGAGAAATATCCTCAATTCCAGACCGCGGTGGATCAACTGCATCAAACGACCGCCAACCTGGCAACGCAGGGCGCTGTCATGGGCGTGTTCCCTGAGGCCCGCCAGCTGACGGAAACGGCCATCGAGGAAGTGCTGAACGGTCAGAAAACACCGCAGGAAGCATTGGATAAAGCTGCTCAGGAGATCAGCTCCAAGATCGAGACCTATAATAAAACGGTAAAATAAACGTCGTGCATGCCGCGTAAGCATGCGATGAAACCTAATTCGAATTGCACATCATTAACACCCTTCATGCTGTCTCATGGGGCTCTCTGCAGTCATTCCATGAATCATGCATAAAGGGTGTTTTTCTTTTTCTCGTTCAACCCAAAACCCTCCATATTTGCTCAGCTTGTATAGGGCTTTGCCCAAGTCACTCAGCCCGGCTCCGGAATACACTGTTACAAAGTGGAGGTGAGCAAAGTGATGAACAATCTTCCGTCCACCGTATCGATCATCCCGGTGCCCTTCGACCGGGGAGCTACCCGCCGCGGCGCCGGACAGGGACCGGACGCCATATTCGGAGCCGGTCTGAAACGCAAGCTTAACGCGCTCGGTGTAACCTACCAGGTCGATGATTTTGCTGCGCTCCCCGAGCGCAAGGATGAAGCGCACCATCCCCGATTAAAACATTTGACAGAAGTCGTGACGATGAACGAGCAGCTGGCAGCGCGCGTATCCGCCCTGGCAGTAGCGGGCACCTTCCCTCTTGTGCTCGGCGGCGACCATAGCATAGCAATCGGCACGCTCGCCGGACTTACCCGGCATTACCGCAACTTGGGCGTCATCTGGATCGATGCCCATTCCGATCTCAATACGCCGGATACTACCCCGACCGGCAATATCCATGGCATGTCCCTGGCTGTCAGCTTGGGAAAAGGCGACCGGCGGCTAACCTTGATCGGCGGCGTTAAATCAACCATTAAGCCGGAGCATGTCGTGCTCATCGGCGCGCGCTCACTTGATCAGGGCGAGCGGGACTTCATCCGCCGGGAAGGCATCGCCTGCTTCACGATGCAGGATATCGACCGCATGGGCATGTTCCGGGTCATGGAGGAAGCCATCCGCATATCGTCAGCGGGAACGGATGGCGTTCACCTCTCCTTTGATATCGACAGTGTCGACCCGAAGATCGCGCCGGGAACAGGAACGCCGGTTCAAGGCGGGCTCAGCTACCGGGAAGCGCACCTGGCCATGGAGATGCTGTCGGAATCCGGTATTCTGACGTCAGCCGAATTCGTGGAGAATAACCCGCTGCTGGACCGCGGACAGAAGACGTCCCGGCTGCTTGTCGGTTTAATCGCCTCCATGCTGGGCGAAAGCATCTTATGACATTTTAATGTCATGGCATCATGCTTGATTATGAGAAGCCTCTTGCGCGGGCATGTGTATTTTCCGCGTTGCGGTTTCTTTAGACTCCCAAGGAGGTTACGCCATGGCCCCTTCCAATCCTCATATCGAGAAAGCCGAAAGGTACGGCGCAAAAAACTACCACCCTCTTCCCATCGTCATCGCTTCAGCTGAAGGCATTCATGTGACGGATACAGATGGCAAACGGTATATCGATATGTTAAGCGCCTACTCGGCGCTAAACGCAGGTCATTGTCATCCCCGCATCATCCGGGCCTTAAAGGAACAGGCGGATCGGGTGACCCTGACCTCGCGCGCATTTCATCATGATCAGCTGGGCGATTTTTACGAGAAGCTGTCCGCTTTAACCGGCAAAGGGATGATTCTTCCCATGAATACGGGAGCCGAGGCGGTTGAGACCGCGCTTAAGGCAGCGCGTCGCTATGCTTACCGGAAGAAAGGTATTCCGGCAGATCAGGCCGAAATCATCGTCTGCGAGGGCAATTTCCACGGCCGAACGATCACGGTTACCTCCTTCTCCTCGTCCCGCGAATACCGCGAGGACTTCGGTCCGTTTACGCCGGGATTCAAAGTCATTCCCTATGGCGACCTTGAGGCGCTGGAGCAGGCGATTTCGCCGAATACGGCCGCTTTTCTCGTGGAGCCGATCCAAGGCGAATCCGGCATCGTCATTCCGCCTGACGGATACCTAAGCGGGGCACTGGAGCTGTGCAGGCAGCACAGCGTCCTCATGCTAGCGGACGAAATCCAGACCGGCTTCGGCAGGACGGGCAAACGCTTTGCCTGCGACTGGGAGGACGTCGAGCCGGATATGTACATTCTTGGAAAAGCGCTGGGCGGCGGCGTCTTTCCCGTCTCCGCCGTGGCGGCGGACGCGGATATTCTGGATGTATTCGAGCCGGGTTCCCACGGCTCCACCTTCGGCGGAAATCCGCTCGGGTGCGCGGTGGCCATCGCCTCCATGGACGTGTTCATTGAGGAAGGGCTGGAGGTTCGCTCCCTGGAGCTCGGCGAATATTTTCTCCGGCTGCTTCGATCCATCCCGCATCCCGATATCCAGGAGGTGCGCGGCAGAGGTCTATTCATCGGCATGGAGCTCAAGGTCCCGGCCAGATCCTATTGCGAGAAACTGAAAGATCTCGGCCTGCTATGCAAAGAAACCCATGAAGCCATTATCCGCTTCGCCCCTCCGCTCATCATCACCAAAGTAGAACTGGACCAGGCGGCGGCGATCGTAAGGCAGGCGTTTGCGTGATAAATCGATACCGGTTTGCACTGCGCAAAAAACAGTTTGTTCACCCCTGGCTCCAAGGCATGGGGTGCGGCAAACTGTTTTTTCGGTTTCTTTCCGCTCCTAACCAGGCAGAAGCTGAAGCGTTGACTGAAATATCATATAGCGGTGCCATGCCGCATTTCCTGTATAATGGGTTGTATAATATTGGATTTACGATTCTGACAAGAAACGTATCGTTATTCCCTTCTCGGCTCATTTCAGCGTATGACGGGTAATGATTCCCAGCCATGTTTTATCAGGGTTGATGATAACTTAACAAGGAGGTTCACTCATGAGAATAGCCATCTGCGGGGGTACCGGCTTCATTGGCCAAGCATTGTGCAAGCGCTGGCTGCGCGACGGACATGACATGATCATCGTCACCAGGTCAAAGCCGGAGATCCCCGCTGTGCAGCAGAACGGGTCATTATCCTACTTAACCTGGGATGAGATGAAATCCCATCCGGAGCGGTTCGAGGGCTTGGACGCACTCGTTAACCTTGCCGGCTCCTCCCTGAGCCAGCGCTGGACGCAAGCAGGCAAGACGAGAATTCTTCAGTCCCGGCAACGAACCGTAACTGCCGTAGCGGACCTGATGCGGCGCCTGGAGCACAAACCTCCGGTCATTCTTCAAGCATCGGCAATGGCCATATATGGTACATCCGAGTTTGAAGCGTTTGATGAGGACAGTCCGGCCACGATCATGGATTTCCCGTCCGAGGTTGTGCAGCAATGGGAGCAGGCAGCCGATTGCATCCCGGTCGACCGGTTAATCAAGCTGCGCATCAGCGTCGTGCTGGGCGATCAAGGCGGTGCCCTCCCCAAAATGCTGCTGCCGTATAAATTAGGAGTCGGCGGCAACATCGGCAGCGGCAAGCAATGGCTCTCCTGGATCCATATCGACGACATCGTGGAATTAATCGATTATTGCATCCGGCACGAAGACATTTCCGGAGCCGTGAACGCCGCTTCCCCGCACGCGGTCACGAACGAGGAATTTGGCCGTAGCGTCTCCAAGGTCTATCGCCGTCCGCATTGGCTGCCCCTGCCTGCATTCATGCTCCAAGCCATCCTGGGCGAAATGTCGCTTATTCTGTTAAAGGGCCAGCGGATCCTTCCGGCCAAAGTTCAGCGCCACGGCTTCAAGTTCCGGTATCCGGAAGTGACGGCCGCCTTGCAGCAGATCAAAGGAAGCTGAATCACCCTCCTTGAGCATAAAAAAACAATCGCTCTCTTGATCTCAAGGGAGCGATTGTTTTATTCGATGAACGTTATTGGACCGGAGATAACTCACTCTCCGTGACCCATTTGTGGTTCTTGACTTCCTCTCCGGATGTTGACGTGAAGTCCACCATATAGACCGTCGTTTGCTCGGCGGAATCGATAACGGCCGTCGCACCGTTCATCCCCTCCATATGATCCGCATTCACGACGGCTTTCGCTCCCGGCTCCAGGGGCTCCTTGCCCGCATCCTTCAGCTCTTCATGAATGACCCATTTATGATCCTTCACTTCGGGCCCGCCGTTCGTCGGCGTATACGATATCGTGTACACTGTCGTATCGTAAGCTCCGACTATCGTTGCTTGGGCCCCCTTCATCCCGGGCATGTGGTCGGATTCGATGATCGCTTGGGTCCCGGCCGCATAGGCCGGATTGTCCGCAGTCTTCAACCCTTCCGGAACCTCGCCCGATCCGGAATGGTTCATGCTGCCGTGATCCATGCCTTCCATGCCGCCGGTGGTATCCACGCTCTCCGCTTGATCCGGATTCGCGCCATCGGTATTTCCGCAGGCGCCCAGCACGAGGATGAGGGATGCAAAGGCAACCAGAATAAGCGGCTTTAATCGTTTTTTTGCTGACATATGACGAACTCCTCTCTTATATTGAATATTCATAGCATAACAGCGACTTGTGAAGAACTTATGTAGCTGTCTATGCATTACATCACTATACCCATTTTTTCTTTATATCTTATCTTGTGATATATAATAGAGAGACAATCCAAGATACATCCAACCTATATTAAAGGCAGATGACATTGCCTTATGAACGAAGGAGAACCATCTCCCATGCAAATCGATGACGATGCTTTCATCCCGTTATTCAAGCGGGCCAATTCCATATTAAATCGTACCTTGAGCCGTATTGAACAACAGGAGCTGAGCATCCGGATCCATTACTGGGGGTTCATGCCGCGCCACTACGACAATACGGAGCACAAGCATTCTTTTTTTGAAGCTTGTTACGTGTTAACAGGCAACGGAACCTATATCGAAGGCGAAAGAGAGTTTCATCTCTATCCGGGCACGCTGTTTCTCTCACGGCCGGGCGTCCAGCATCAAATAAGAAGCAAGGATGGCTTGGCCTTATGCTATGTCGCCTTTGAACCGGAAGAAACGGCAACCGGCGAGTTTTATGCGGCCGCGTTCCGGTTGCTGGCCAAACAAGGCAATCCGGTGGTTACAGAAGGTGCCCGGCAGGCGTCCGGATTATTGTGGCTTTCGCTGTTATCGCTGTTTCATACGGGTTCCGGCAAACAGCACCCGCCGCAAATGCTGAACAGTTTGGCCGCATCACTGATAGTATCCTTTCTGACCGTCCATGGCCCGGGCTTCCACCATGAGCCTTCCGGTGCCGAAGCAAACGATGAAGGAACCTCCATGTTTCATCAGGCCGAACTGTTTATCAAGGACAACCTCAACGAACCGCTCTCGCTGGAGCGCGTGGCGGGCCATCTCCACATCACGACCCGTCATTTAACCCGGCTGTTTCGCAAATACGGCCATCAATCCTTTGTCCATTATGTACAGGAGCAGCGCGTGCAGCAGGCAAAGCATATGCTCCTCCATACGGATCGGCAGATCAAGGAGATTGCCGTCTGCTGCGGATTCGAGTCCGTGCATTACTTCACCAGGGTATTTACGTCCAAACTTGGCGTAACCCCGGCCCGCTTCCGGCGCTCGCAGTTTTCGGAAGGACGCTACGACTCCGAGGTTTAGCGTTAAGGGCTGCCGATGTCCTGATCGTACAAAAACACTTCCTCTTTTTATAAAGACGTATCCTCCCTTGCCTTCTACAATGAAGTCGTAACAGACATTCCGGAAGGGAGGATATATCCAATCCATGAAACCTGCAACTGCCTTTCAATCATATCCGATCAATCCTGTGGATTTTCGCCACGAGCCCTTGTTCATGAATCAGGGGATCGACTCCTGGTGCTCGTTCATCATGTCGACCCACAAACAAAAATCGCAGCTTCATCCCCCCGAAAAGCGCGGCGTCTACATTACGCTTGACGGAACGCACGGTGCCGATTTCGATAAACTGCTGATCCAGCTTGAGCAAACCTGCGAACAAGAGAGCATCGCCTTCTTAAGCGATTCGACGTCCCATTACGTAAAACCCGAAGCCGAGCTCCGGGCCGAGATGGCTCCTTATCTGACCGATAACCGGGCATTCGGCTATAAAGCCTCGGATGTCCGTCCCACTCAATATTTTCAGCCGGACGCAAAGGCTGCCTTGCAAAAAAGCGCGCTGCAATTTGACGCGATGTGCGGCATTCACGTGCTGCACGGCCCGGGTGCCTCGCTGCTGGAAGGCAGAACCCCCGATCTTCGCTTCTACGCCGATTACTCCCGCGAAAACCAGCAGCGGCGCCATGCCGAGCGTATGGGCAGCTTCGGCCTCGGCATCTCGAGCGATAAGGTTGAGACCTACAAGAACTGCCTGTTTCTCGAATGGCCCGTCTGGGAGACTTACCGCCGGGACTGGCTGGACCATCATGTCCAGCATTCGGTCAACCAAGCGTACTATATGGACTTGAATCGTTCGGAAGCTCCCGTCTGGCTGCCTGCAGCGAAATTGGCAAGCGTGCTGCAGCAAGCGGCCCGGCAGCCGTTTCGGGTCAAGCCGTTTTTTGCCCCGGGGATATGGGGAGGGCAATACCTTAAGGAATTATGCGGCCTGCCCGAAGAATGGCCGAACTGCGCCTGGAGCTTTGAACCCATCGCTCCCGAGAACACGCTGCTGCTGCGCGTGCAGAATGTCACCTTCGAGGTTCCATTCACTTTGTTGATGGAGGCAGCCCCACAGGAAATTATGGGAACGCGTAATTTCGAGCTGTTCGGCGATTATTTTCCGATCCGGTTTGACTATCTGGATACGATGCAGGGCGGCGAGCTGTCGCTTCAGGTGCATCCGCTGCAGGAATATGTAGAGGCGCAGTTCAATGAACATATGACACAGCAAGAGTCGTACTACATCATGCGTAATGTCCCGGGAGCCAAAGTGTATTTGGGACTGAAGGAAGGGATCACCGGCGGACGGCTCCTTGAAGCCGTCGAGAATGCCCATCTTCAGGAAGATCCGCTGGAGCTTTCCGACTACGTTAACGAGTACCACTCGCAAACAGGGGATCTCTACCTTATTCCACCGGGTACGGTCCACTGCTCCGGAAGGGATAATCTCGTGCTGGAAATCTCCTCGACCACTTGGTGGTTTACATTCAAGATTTATGATTATCTGCGGCTGGACGCCGATGGCAAGCCACGCCCGATGAACCCTGAGCATGCGCGCCACAATATCAATGACGCCATGAATACGCCGGCAGTAGAGGACGGGCTTATCGCTAGGCCATCCGTCGTAAGCCGTCAAGGCGGCAGCACGGAGGAACTGCTGGGACAACGGGAAGATCTTCTGTTCCAGGTCAGCAGGCTGAATTTGCAGGATACGTGGAGAGCGGATACCCAAGGAGAGTTCGTTATGTACAATCTCGTGGAAGGCGACCGCGTCCGCCTTGTACCGGCTGCGGATGAGGGTGGGGCCGTTGAATGGGGCTATGCGGAATCCTACATCGTTCCGGCATGTATAGGCGAATACCGATTGGAGAACCTGTCCGGATCCCCATGCACCTTGATTGCGGCCAGGGTCAATCCGGAATGGAATCTCCCGCTGCTTCCGCCTTCCCGGAGAGCGGCAAGCGGAGAGTTTTCATGAACCGCCCTGATTGGGACGATCCGGGAAGCCCGTCTCCCCCTGCCCCCATCACCATAACGCTTGATGCCGGTGGAACCGCTTTGAAGGGGGCGCTGCTCGTGAACGGGCAGCTTGTCCCTGGCTCGTTCCTCATCCGGCCTTCGGCATCGCAAGGAACGGCGGAGGAAGCGATCGCCAGCTTCGCCGGCGCCTGCCATGATTTGTTAAGCTTTTACGCCTCGGCCTTCCGGCCGGTGGACTATCGAGATTCGATCCGGATCGGCTTTGCCTTTCCGGGGCCCTTCGATTACGCAAAAGGCGTTGCCCTTCTTCAAGGCATCGGCAAATATGATGGGCTGTACAAACTGTCGGTTCGGGATCTGCTCCGTTCGAAGTTCCAGAGCCTCAAACCATCCTTTCCGGGTGCCATGATGAATCGTTTGACCGCTGCCGATATCCGATTCGGGAACGACGCCTTCATGTTCGGGCTGGGCGCCTCCATCCGGTTCAGGGCGGAACGTCTCGTATGCCTGACGCTCGGTACGGGCCTCGGTTCGGCCTTCGTGGAGAATGGCCGGATCGTAGCCGGCAAGGACGGTATCCCTGGCAGCGGCATGCTGTATGCGGAGCCTTACCAGGACCACATCGTGGACAGCTATTTCGGGAGAAGAGGCATTCTGAGGATGGCCTCGGAGCGGGGACTCCTGACGGACGGAATCGACGTAGCCGATCTGGCCGAAGCGGCAACGCGAGGTAATGGGCAGGCCCGCGATTTATTCCGGGAATTCGGCAGCAATCTGGGAGGCATGCTGCGGCCCTATCTATCCGGATTCCGGCCGGATCGCTTGGTGCTGGGCGGACAGATCTCGGGCAGCTTGCCCTTATGGGAAAGGGATATGCAGCTGGCCTTGGGTACGCACAGCGTTCCAATCGACTGTCTCGAGGACGGTACGTCCGCTGTGTTTTACGGCATTGAGAAGCTGTTTGACGATACGGCGAACGATCTATCCGCTCCATATTATCATTAGGAGGTCCTATCATATGAACAAGAACATATCACGCCAAGGAAGCCATAGACCCGCCCGTCCCTGGACGATCTATGCCATCCATCATTCTCACACGGATATCGGTTACACCGAGCGCCAGGAGCGGATCGAGCAGTACCATGTCGATTTTATCCGCCAGGCTCTGGACATTACGAATGCCGCACACCGCGGAGAACGTCCGGAATGGAAATCGTTCCGCTGGACTTGCGAAACATTCTGGGCGGTTGAGAAATTCCTCGAATCGGCCACAACGGAAGAAAAGGAGGCTTTTCAGCAAGCGGTAATCCGCGGTGATATCGAACTGTCCGGAACCTATCTCAACATGACGGAGCTTCCGGACTTCGACCTCCTTCTGCGCAATCACGGCAAGGCGCAAAGGTATGCAAACACTTTCGGACATCGGATCGACAGCGCCATGACCGCCGACATCAACGGGTACAGCTGGGGTTATGCGGAAAGCCTGCTGCAAAATAACATCGAGCATCTGTTTTCCTGCATCCATACGCACCACGGCATGTATCCGCTGGGCCGCAAACAAACCCCGTTCTGGTGGGAAAGCCACAGCGGCGGCAGGCTGCTCGTATGGAACGGCGAGCATTACATGTTCGGCAACGAGCTCGGGTTCTGCCCTGACGCACTCGGCAAATACATCATCAAGGATGAGCTTCAGCATAATCTGATGGAGCCCGAGGAGCGGCACAACGACATTGCTGCCCTGCGGATTAACCGGTATTTATGGAATCTTGAGCAGGAGTCCTACCCGTATTCCTTCGTTCCCGTCATGGTCTCCGGCCTGGGCACGGACAATGCGTCCCCGAATGCCGACATTGCGGAGTGGATAAGCGCATGGAATGAACAATACGGCGACCAAATCACCATTAAAATGGCCACGCTCTCCGAATTTTTTGCCGTCTTGAAGCAGGAGGATCTGTCTGCGCTTCCGGTGCACCGCGGGGATTGGCCGGACTGGTGGACCGATGGGGTCGCCTCCACGGCGATGCATACCCAGATTTACCGGGATGCCCAACGCACGCTTCGCAAAGTCAAGCGTCTCGATCCGGGCCATGCAGCGGCGAGCCTGGCCGAGATCGAGGAGGCCTCGCAGGCGCTGACCATGTACGCCGAGCATACCTGGGGCTACCATTCCTCCGTGTATGAGCCTTGGCATCCGCAGGTGCAGATGCTGGAGGTGCGAAAGCAAGCCTATGCGGCGGAAGCCAGCAAGCTGGCTTACCGGGCGCTGGATAAAACGCTCGTTGCCCGTCAGGGCGCACTGCTTGCCCCCCATCGTTCCTTACGCTACGAGGTGATCAACACGGAACCGGCCGCAGCTACGCTGCAGGTTGCCATACCGCTGGATGGCTGGGAACACGTGATCCTGAAGAAAAGGTTCGAGCTCATCGACGAAACGACCGGGAAGCCTCTACCGTACCAATTGACACATACGGGGGCACTCGTTACGGAGCTCGCGCTTGAACCGGGAGAATCCCGGATATTGTTTATTCATGCGCCCGAATCGTCAGATGTTCTCGCCGCTTCCGGGAATATGGCGACCGCGCGGAATACCGAACCGATTGCGTGCGAAGGCATCGCCGACATTTGGACCCAGCCCTTGACTCCTTATCCGATCGTGGCGGGCAAGAGTTCGCTCGAATCCGACTTCTTCCGGATCGAATGGGAAATGAACAACGGCATTACGTCGTGGATCGATAAGACGCGCTCGGCGGACCTGCTGGACGGCGAACGCGAGCACGGGGCATTCACCCCTGTCTACGAGGTAACGCCGGCACAGGATGAGTTTAATCCATCCGAAATATGCGCGACCCGCCGCCGCATGGGACGCAACCGGAAGGGCACCAACGTCCAGCGGAATGCCGGGCGCTTAACCCGGGCGACCGTGCTGGACAACGGACCGCTGTTTGCCCTGGTCGAGCTGGTGTTCGACGTGAAGGGACTCAGCTACTATGCCCTCCACATCAAGATGTTTGCCAACCAGCCTCGTGTCGAGGTGTCCGTCCGCTTCCACAAGGACAGCGTTTGGCTGCCGGAAAATGTCTATGTGGCCCTGCCGTTCTCGCTGGGGACCGAAGCCGAGTTATACGCCGAAAAAGCCGGATGCCATATCCGGCCTTGGAAGGATCAAATTCCTGGAAGCTGCCTCGATTACACCAGCGTACAGGAGGGAATATTCTGGCACTCGGCTAAAGACCGGGAAGCGCTGACCCTGTCCATGACAGACACGCCGCTCGTACAGCTCGGAACGCTGGAGCACGGGCCGCGCCAGCTTCACACCATGCAGCCGGCGGACAGCCGCCCTTCCACGTATGCCTGGATATTGACGAACTACTGGGAGACTAATTTCAAGGCTACGCTCGGCGGCTTCTACGAGTTCCGCTATGCGGTAGAACGCCATCGCCAGCTGGACCCCCAGCAAACGGCGAAGACGCTGCACGCCTCAACCGGACAATTCACGGTCCATCGGATCCATTGATTCATGATGAAGAACAGCTGCCCTGATTACCAGGGCAGCTGTTCTCATTATTACAAGGAGGCGGCCTGCCGATCCGGCCTCTCCCGTCTCTTAATTATTCGGTTGTAGCGGGATTACGTCCAGGCCCACATGAATCCGTCGCGATCCCAGGCAATCCGGCCGCCATGCAGTTTGCGGAAAGCCTTCTTCACGTCCTTGGACAGCGAAGCATTTCCATTCTCGTTCACGAAAACAAATTCTTCCCCGAAGTTCTCGCGTACATAACGGATGGCTTCCGTCTGATACAAATTGCCCGTAAACCGGATTTCCTCCACCATCCATTCGGCCACCTGCTGTGCTGTATATGCCATATTTGCATTCTTCCCTTCTGTATCCATTCCCTTATTATAACAGAATGGATGACAGAGTCGATTCGCATGGAAGCCGACCGAAGGCAGCCGTGCATATTTCGACTCATCACGATAACGAAAGCAGATTACATCAAGATCCATGACAGCAATAAAAACTGGATGGAACCCGCAACTTCGATCATGCCGACCTTCATCGGCTTCATTATTTTTCCGGCATACCGCAGTGTCTTTACAAACGGAAACAAGAACGGCAGGCACAGCCACGGATGCCCGAAGAGTATCGGCAGAATCAGCATCACCGAATGATACGTGATGGCATATGCCGTCCAGCGCCTGTTTTTCCGCTCCCGAAATACGGATTTGACAAAGAATACGGTTCCCGTGAAATATAGGAAATTCAGAGAAACAACGGCGGCTAGCGGCTGATCGAAACCTCCTCCTCCCAGCATGTAGGCAGCGGCGCCTCCGGTACAGAACAGCAGGATCGCACTAATATCGTTCAGCAGCGCACGCTCCGCTTTGCGGAGGACATGCCAGACATTAACCATGATCAGCACGAGGAGGACCGGCGCAAACCAGAGCATCGACGGCTTGAAGACAAGTACGGGAACCAGAAACACAGCGGCAACAAGGGCATAAACGGTCCCCCAGGATATCCAGATTTTGCGTTTGGCCGGGGTCTTTAAGGATTGCAGAAACGGATAGGACGCCATATATAGAAACAACCACGCCAAAAACAGCGGAAGGTGCATAAGGGCCGGCTTGGCAGCCACCATTCCGATGAAATAAGGTACAGAGACCATGGCCCAGCCTCCATGCTCCCGCGGAATCACAATCCTCGTCTTTTTCATGCCTCTCTCCCTCTCCATCCATCAGCTCGCACCGACAACGATTCATCTCTTGTCAGCCGCTCGAAGCATTGCCGGACGAATGGTATGTAATATCGCTAAAGGTACCCACATAATGAATGATGTCGCCGGATTCGTCCCTTACGGCATTAATGGTCAACAGCTCCAAATATTCCTCCCCGTTTTTCCTGCGGTTCCAAATCTCCCCCTGCCAGCTTCCGCGTTCCATGATTTCAGACCACATCGCGCGGTAAAACGCCGGCGATTGCCTTCCGGACTTCAGCACGCTCGGATTTTTGCCGAGCACTTCCTCCTCCGAGTATCCCGTTAACTTCGTGAATGCGGGATTGACCGCACTGATCCTTCCGCTTGGATCCGTTACCAGAATCCCTTGGCCGGTGGAGTTAAACACCTCGGATTGCACGGCAAGTTTGTCCTGGTAGTACATCCATACCACAACGACGAAGCTCGCAAGCGCAACCTGCGACAAAGCCATGAAGCCGATGGAATACTGCCCCGTAACCGAATGGATAAAGGAAAGCATCAGCGGCGGAAAGAAACCGCCAAGACCGCCCATCATGGACACGATGCCATTCACGATGCCGGCCTGCTTGTTGAAATAAAGGGGCACGAGTTTGAAAATGACCCCGTTTCCGAGACCCGCACCAACGGCTATGGTTAAGCA
Source organism: Bacillus sp. FSL K6-6540 (assembly GCF_038007545.1). NCBI lineage: Bacteria > Bacillati > Bacillota > Bacilli > Caryophanales > Bacillaceae > Bacillus > Bacillus sp. FSL K6-6540. Next base: position 2,352,016 of record NZ_JBBOXH010000001.1, on the reverse strand, counting down.
GCCGGCCGTATACAAGCCGATGGACGGGGAGAATGCCAACAGGATAGCCGCAGCCGTCAGCCCCAGGAATACGCCCATTAATAAGAACAGCGGTTTAAATCGATCTGCAAGCCAGCCGCCGACGGGACGCAAAAAAGTCGCAATCATGATGAACCCGGCCGTCCGCATCCCGGCATCCACCTTGGCCAGCTCAAAATGAGAAACCAGGAAGTTCGGCAAGTACACCGTAAAGGCTACGAACGAACCGAAGGTAATGAAATAAAAAAGCGAGAAAAACCACAGTTTTTCATTCTTATATACACCCTTGATCTGTTCCATGACCGGTGTTTTCACCTTGATTTCTTTGCGGTCGCCTAAAAAAACATTGAATAATGCAAATATCAGTAGCAGGATCAAATACAGCTGGACGGTTTTGGACCATCCGATCCCCGTCGCGATGACCGGTGCCGCAAACGTCGTAATGGCTGTACCGATGTTGCCCATCCCGTAGATCCCATTGACCAGTCCCAGCTTCTCTTTTGCATAGTATTTCGGCAATGAGGTCACGCCCACCGAGAACACGGCCCCACCGATCCCAAGGAACAAGCCGCCGATGACCAGATGCGTAAAGGATGAAGCCACGCTGATAAAATAGACCGGAAACAGCAGCAGGATGAAGCTGGATATAAAAACAATTCGTGCTCCGACCACGTTGGCGTAATAGCCGAGCGGTATCCGCAGAACCGAGCCCAGGACCACCGGAATGGCCGTCAGAATGGCGATCCGGTCTGCCGGAATGGCGATATCTTCTCTTATGAACGGCAGGAGCGCGGAGATGATGACCCATACCATAAAACCAAGCACCAGATTCATTGTTTGCAGCGGAAGCTGCAGCTTTTTGATCATTCCCATCACCTTTTCCAAAGCGTAATGAATGGCATATTGATCCCCAGCTCCTATTGTACGTGCACCTATTCACAATGCGAATAGGGAAGTTCCCTGAATCTCTCCGGGGAACTTCCCTATTCCTTACCGCAATCACCCTGCTTATGCGTCACAATTAAAAATCCAGCAGTTTTTTCTTCAGCGCATATTCCACTAACTCCGGGCGGCTCTTCAATTTCAGCTTTTCCATGATTTTGGCCTTGTGCGCTTCCACCGTTTTGACCGATACAAATAGTTTTTCCGCGATTTCCTTGTTGCCATAGCCCTTCGCGATCAGCGGCAGGATTTCAATCTCCCGTTGGGACAGACTGTTGAACGGATCCTGCTCCGCGCTCTCGCTGTCTTTCTTGATAAATTCCCGGACCAGGGACGTGGCCATCTGGGGGTGGATGTAGGTTCCTCCCTTATGGACCATGCGGATGGCCGAAATCAATTCATCATCCGGCGCATTTTTGAGCACGTAACCCGAAGCGCCGTTCTTCAAAACATGGAACAGGTAATCGTCATCGTCATACATGGTCAGGATCAAAATTTTCGTTTCCGGAAATTCGCTGCTGATCTTGCCTGTCGCAATCAATCCGCTCTCGCCGGGAGGCATGCTTAAATCCATCAACAGCACATTCGGCCGGTGCTTGGCCACCATGGCGTATGCCTCGATGCCGTCTGCCGCCGTCGCGACGACCTCCATATCCTCTTGGTAATTCAGAATCATGGAAAATCCGCTGCGGACCACGGCATGATCATCCGCGATCACAATTTTCATGTTCCCCTCACCTCCGCCTTGCCGCTGCTCGTAAGCGGGATCTTCAGTTGAACCGTCGTCCCCTCGCCGGGAGCGGAAACCAAAGTAAACTGGCCACCGACGAGCTCTGCGCGTTCGCGCATTCCGTACAGCCCGAGTCCGGTTCCCTTGGCTTCGTCAATGATCATGTTAAACCCGACGCCATCGTCCCGGACGGTTAACTGAAGGCAGCCGTTCTCCTCGCATAATCGGACATGAACCTCGTCCGTTCCCGAATATTTCAAGGCATTTAACACCGCTTCCTGGCAAACCCGGTACACCACCGTTTCAATCTCGCTGCCATAGCGGGCCGCCGCTAACTCGGCAGAGAATTCAACCAGCATGCCGTAATTCTTCCCGATCCATTTGAAATGGGAGCGGAAGGCAGCCTCCAGCCCCAAATCATCGAGGGAAGCGGGCCGGAGCTCGACCGACAAATGCCGGATATCATCCAGCAGCCTCGTTAAAGACGCCTCGGTCTGGTGCAGCTTCTTGAGCACATCCTCGCCCACATTCATATATTTAACGACGCGCAGGTCGACCAGCGAGCTTAAGAGCTCCTGAGCCACGCTATCGTGCAGCTCGCGCGAGATCCGCTTGCGCTCGTCCTCCTGTGCCTTGATGACGTATTTCAGCATATTCGTCCGCTGCAGCATTTCCTGCGTTTTCTGCTGCTTCGTCAGATCGAGGAGCATCATCACCCGGATGCCGCGGGCTTCATCGATGGTATGGTAACTGGCCGCATAAGGAACAATTCCTTCGGACCGCGTCTTCAGATAGACTTGGAACGACGAGAATTCTCCATCCGGATAATCCAGATAGCACTTGGAGCAGGAGATGAGATCCTGTTCGTCGGTGTACCCTTCGCAGGTCTGGCAGAAGGACCCGTCCAGTCCGGAGTGCATCCTCTCGATCACTTCAATGTCAAGGATATTCTCCGCAGCCGGATTCATCGCGACCACGCTGCCGTCCTCGTCCATAAAAAAAATGGCTTCCATGCTATTCTGATACATGTTTCTCAGCAATTCGCTCAGATGCTCATCCGTCATTTGAATCACGGCCGTGATACCTCCTTGGCATAAAAAGCGCCAAATTCCGTCCCTATACCTTCCTGAAAAGACGCAAAGGCCTTGTGATCCAGCATGTTCTCCTTACGATATCCCACAAGCAAAACCCCCATGACGCGCGTGCCTTCCCACAGCGGTATGGCACCGAGGCTCTTCAGCTGCTCTGCAACGATAATCGGATAATTATACAAGTCCCTTGATTCAATATCCGCATTCACATTCGGGATCAGCATCGGTTTCCCGGTCTTAAACACCATGCCGGCGATGCCCTTGCCGGAATGCAGCACGATGCGCTTGTACCTCTCGTTGATGTTTCCCGAGGCATATTGCCAAGTCAATACAAATCGGTCTTCAGCCGGCTGCACCAATGCCATGGACACGAAATCGAAATGAAACCGGGTCCGAAGCTTATCCATTTCACGTTGGTAATCATAGATCGGCTGATTCTTCATCCCCATTACTCCTCTGACGTAGAAAAGAAGGCTAAAGAAGCCTTCTCTCGTCCTACGACTCAAATTTGCGGTGCTTTCTATACAGGATATATCTTCTGCCCACATAATTCAACGGAACACTCCACACATGGACCAGACGGGTAAACGGCCACAAACCGAAAATACCAAATCCCGCAAGAATGTGAATTTTGAACGACAGCGGCACATCCTCCATCAGCGAAGCCTCCGGTCGGAACATAAACAGTCCGCGGAACCAGACCGAGACCGTTTCCCGATAATTGAATTCCGGCTGCACCGCGTTTGTGACCAGCGTGCCGTACATCCCCATGAAGACGATAAACAGCAGGAGGACATTGACCACCATATCGGAAGCGGTGCTGAGTTTTCGGACATTTCGGATGGCAAACCGTCTGGCGGTTAACAAGATCATGCCTCCCAGCGTTAAAAAGCCGAACGCGCTTCCGATATACACCGCGCCGATATGGTACATATGGTCGCTGACGCCGAGCGACTCCATCCAGGATTGGGGGATGGCCAGTCCGGCCACGTGTCCCAAGGTAACCGGAATGATGCCAAGATGGAACATGAGGCTGCCCAGCTTGAGATGTTTTTTCTCGATAAACTCGCTGGATTTTGCCGTCCAGTTAAACTGGTCCGTACGATAACGGTAAATATGACCGACGATAAATACAACGATGCATACATAGGGGAAAATGACCCACAAAAATTGATCAATCATGTTCATGAGCGGCAGCCTCCTGACTGAGACACGCCTTGAACGTGTCGCGAAGCCCTTGAACGAGATAAGCATACGGGCTGTTATACTTCTCCAAGGCTTTCAGCAGATGATAGGTGCCGTCTTCCATGACGGCCATCATCAAATTCAGGCTCTCCGCGGCTTCCTTCTCGCGGCCCTGCCAGGGCGCCGCGTACAAAAACTCGCACATCAGCGGAAGATAATCCGACAATTCCGAGCCTTCGATGCCAAGGCCAAACATCTCGTACGTCTCCTTAAGCCTGGCGAGCATCTGCCCGCGTTCCCGGCCGTCCTCGAATTTGTAATAGGTCATATACAATGTGGATTTCGCCTGAAAGTCGAAGGTCTGGACATACAGCTCTTCAATCTCCTCCATGCTGTATTCATGCATGATCGTCCAATACGTTCTGACGGATTCATAGGCCGGATCGGCGGGGTCAAGCAGCTCCTCCATGACGGACGGATGGAAATCCAGCTTTTCCGGATACGTGAGCTGCTGAGCAAAAAAACCGAAAACATGTTTACAATCATGCAGCTTTCCGAGATTAATCACGCCAGATCCCTCCATAGAAATTTTCTTCGTACAGCTCCTTGCCGGTTTTGCCCTGCAGACCTTCCGGACCGCAGCCGCCGCAGCTTGCGCCGAATCCTTCAGAGCCCTGGGAACGGTAGACATCCATATGGCTTTCTTTATGGGAAGTCGGAACAACGAACCGGTCATCGTATTTTGCGATGGCAAGCAGCCGGTACATCTGCTTCATTTGATGGGCAGTCAGGCCGACCCGTGCCAGACGCGTCTCATCAAACTCGGCCCCCGACGATTGTGCGCGCATATAAGAACGCATCATCGCCATTCTTTGCAGGGCTTCCTTCACCGTGACCGTGTCGCCTGCCGTGAGCAGATTCGCGAGGTACTGGATCGGCGTGCGCATCTCCTCGATCGCCGGGAAAATCATGTCCGGATTCTCGATGGAATCCCTGCCTTCAAAATAGTTCATGATCGGGCTGAGCGGCGGCACGTACCATACCATCGGCAGCGTCCGGTACTCCGGATGAAGCGGGAAGGCCAGCTTGTATTCGATCGCAAGCTTATAGACCGGCGAGTTTTGGGCAGCTTCGATCCATTCTTCCGACAAGCCGTCTTTGCGCGCCTGCTCGATGACCCCAGGATCGTTAGGATCCAGGAACAGATCGAGCTGCGCCTGATACAGATCCTTCTCATCCGGCGTGGAGGCTGCTTCCTGTACGCGGTCCGCGTCATAGAGCAGCACGCCCAAGTAACGGATACGTCCTGTGCAGGTTTCGGAGCATACCGTTGGCAGCCCTGCTTCGATTCTCGGGAAACAGAAGGTGCATTTCTCGGCCTTGTTCGTTTTCCAGTTGAAGTACACCTTTTTGTAAGGACAGCCGGTCATGCAGTACCGCCAGCCGCGGCAGGCCTCCTGGTCCACCAGCACGATGCCGTCCTCGTCCCGCTTATACATGGCACCGGAGGGGCAGGAGGCGACGCAGCTCGGGTTCAGGCAGTGCTCACACAGGCGGGGCAAATACATCATGAACGCCTGCTCAAAGTTGAATTTGATCTCTTCCTCGATCTTTTCGATATTCGGATCCTTCGGACCGGTCACGTGGGCGCCCGCCAGATCGTCTTCCCAGTTCGGGCCCCATTCCAGATTCATCGTTTCGCCGGTCACGGCCGATTTCGGACGGGCCACCGGCTGATGTTTCTTCTCCCCGGCATTCGTCAGATGTTCATAGTTATACGTCCAGGGCTCATAGTAATCTTTCATTTCCGGCATATCCGGATTGTAGAAAATTTTGCCGAGCGCGATTTTGGACAGCTTGCTGCCGGATTTCAGCTGCAGCTTGCCCTTTTTCAGCGTCCAGCCTCCCTTGTATTTCTCCTGGTCTTCCCAGCGGATCGGGTAGCCGACGCCCGGCTTCGTTTCCACGTTGTTGAACCACATGTATTCCGCGCCCGGCCGGTTCGTCCAGGTGCTCTTGCAGGTGACGCTGCACGTATGGCAGCCGATGCATTTATCCAAATTCATGACCATGGCGACCTGCGCTTTAATCTTCAAGCCAATCCACCTCTTTCATTTTGCGGACAGCCACGTACACATCCCGCTGGTTGCCGATCGGTCCGTAGTAGTTGAATCCATAGCTGAGCTGGGCGTAGCCCCCGACCATCTGGGTCGGCTTCACATGGATTCTCGTCGGCGCGTTGTGGCTGCCACCGCGATCCTTCGTGATTTCCGAGCCCGGCACGTTGATGTGTTTGTCCTGCGCGTGATACATGTACATCGTGCCTTTCGGCATCCGGTGGCTGACGACGGCGCGGGCGGTGACGACCCCGTTGCGGTTGTATACTTCCAGCCAGTCGTTGTCCTGGATGTCGTTTGCCGCCGCGTCGTCATTGTTGATCCATACCGTCGGGCCGCCGCGGAACAGCGTCAGCATGTGCAGGTTATCCTGATACGTGCTGTGAATGTTCCATTTGCCGTGCGGAGTCAAATAGCGGAGCACCAGCGTATCCTTGCCCCCTGTAATCTGCTTGTCGCGCGGGCCGAACACCATCGGCGGAAGCGTCGGTTTATACACCGGCAGCGCTTCGCCGAACTGCAGGAAGATTTCGTGGTCGATATAAAAATGCTGCCTGCCGGTCAGCGTGCGGAACGGCACGAGCCGCTCGATGTTCGTCGTGAACGGGGAGTATCTTCTTCCCATTTTGTTCGAGCCGCTGAACACCGGCGTCGGAATGACTTCCCGCGGCTGGGCCGTGATGCTCTGGAACGTGATGCGCTCCGCCGCGCGGTCCGCGGAAATATCCTTCAGCTGCACGCCGGTATCCTGCTCCGCCGATTCCCATGCCCGCTGCGCTACTCTTCCATTCGTAGCCGAAGACAGATTCAGAATGGCATCCGCCGCATGTCTTGCGGTATGAAGCTTCGGCAGGCCATTTTTGATGGAGTCGTCATAATAAGTTCCGTTCAAGCGCTTCAGCTCTTCATACTCCTCGGCGACCGAGAAGCTGACGCCGTGCGCCCCGACTTTGCCTGTGGCCAGATTCGGCCCGAGCGTCACATATTTATCGTAAATTTTCGTATAATCGCGTTCGACCACCGTCAGGTTCGGCATCGTTTTGCCCGGAACCGCTTCGATCTCGCCCTTGCGCCAATCCTTCACCTCACCGTACGGCTGGGCGATCTCGCTTGCCGAGTCATGGGCCAGCGGGCTTGTCACAAGATCCTTGTATACGCCGGGCAGATGCGTTTTGGCCATGTCCGAGAAGACTTCAGCGATCGTTCTGTAAATATCCCAGTCCGAACGCGATTCCCAGAGCGGATCCACCGCCGGGTTGAACGGATGGACGAAGGGGTGCATGTCGGTGGAGGATAAATCGGTTTTCTCGTACCAGGTCGCTGCCGGAAGCACCACATCGGCATACATCGGCGTCGAGGTCATCCGGAAATCGAGCGCGACCAGCAGATCCAGCTTACCTTCCACGTCCTCGCGCCACACCATTTCCTCCGGCTTATCCTCTTCGTTCGGCGTCGAGAGCAGGCTGTCCGAAGCGCCAAGCAAATGCTTCATGAAGTATTCCTGCCCTTTGGCCGAGCTTGAGATCAGGTTCGAGCGCCATACGAACAGCGATCGCGGGAAGTTTTCCGGCGCACCCGGATCTTCGGCCGCAAATTTGGTATCCCCTGACACGATTTGTTCAAGCGTGTGCTTCACGATGTCTTCATTGCTCGTTTTCCCCTGCAGCGCCGCTTCCTCCGCAAACGTCAGGCTGTTCTTGTTGAACTGCGGATAGGACGGAAGCCAGCCGAGCCTGGCGGCAAGAACGTTGTAATCTGCCGGATGCCGGTACCGGATCTCCCCGCCCGTCGGCGATTTCAGGGAATCGGCCCCCATTTCTTCGTATTTCCACTGGTCGGTCGCAAAATAGAAGAACGAAGTGGCATTTTGCTGCCGCGGCGGTCCCTGCCAGTCTTTGGCGAAGGCAACCGTGGACCAGCCCTCGATCGGACGGCATTTCTCCTGCCCCACGTAATGTGCCCAGCCGCCGCCGTTCACGCCCTGGGAGGCCGTCAGAATGACCAGGTTCAGAATGGAGCGATAGATCGTGTCGCTGTTGAACCAGTGGTTAATGCCCGCACCCATGATGATCATGGAGCGGCCGCCGGTATCCAGCGAATTCTGCGCGAATTCTCGGGCGATTTGAACGACGACCGAAGCCTTCACGCCGGTAATGTTCTCCTGCCAGGCCGGGGTGTAATCGAATTCGGCATCTTCATACCCTGAAGCCGCAAGCCCGCTCTCCGCTTGCCCTATCCCATATTGGCTCAGCATCAGATCGTATACCGTTGCGGCGAGACGCTCGGTTCCGTCGGCCAGCTGAATTTTCTTCGCCGGAATTTGGCGTTTGAAGGTGCCGTTGGCCCGGTTATCAAAGAACGGGAAAAGGATCGTCTGCCGCTCCGCTCCCTGGGACTCCACGGAAAGCGCCGGTGCAATGACCGACCCGTCTTCGCGTTCCAGAATCAGGTTCCATTTCTTGTCCTGCTCCCAGCGCTGGCCCATCGTACCGTTCGGAACGATGATTTCATTCGTGTTCTCGTCGATAATCACCGGCTTCCACTCGGCATGCTGCGAGGCATCGCCCAAATCGCTTGCCCGCAGGAAGCGGCCGGCCTTGTACCCCCCCTCAAACTCATCCAGGAGAATCAGGAAAGGCATATCCGTATATTGTTTCGCATAATTCAGGAACATCGGCTCCTGACGCTCATGATAGAACTCCTTCAAAATGACATGCGTCATGGCCTGTGCAATCGCCGCATCGGTCCCGGGGTTCGGGGCCAGCCAGTTGTCGGCGAATTTGACATTCTCGGCATAGTCCGGCGCGACCGACACGACCTTGGTCCCTTTGTATCGCACTTCCGTCATGAAATGGGCGTCCGGCGTACGCGTTAACGGCACGTTCGAGCCCCACATGATCAGGTAGCCCGCATTGTACCAGTCGCTCGATTCCGGCACGTCGGTCTGCTCTCCCCAAATTTGCGGGGAAGCCGGCGGCAGGTCGGCATACCAGTCGTAAAAACTCAGCATTTCGCCGCCCAGCAGGGAGATAAACCTTGCCCCCGAAGCATAGCTGATCATGGACATCGCCGGAATAGGGGTAAAGCCGGCGATGCGGTCCGGGCCGTATTTGCGAATCGTATAGATTAACTGGGCGGCGATCAGCTTCGTGGCTTCCTGCCAAGATACACGAACGTGACCGCCCTTTCCCCGTGCTTGTTTATAGGACCTCGATTTCGCCGGATCTTCGACGATGCTGGCCCAAGCGGCGATCGGATCGCCGTGCTCGTTCAACGCCTCTTTCCACATTTGCCACAGACGGCCGCGCATATAAGGGTATTTCACCCGCAGCGGACTGTATTCATACCAGGAAAACGACGCCCCGCGCGGACATCCGCGCGGTTCGAATTCCGGCATATCCGGCCCGCAGGACGGATAATCGATCTGCTGATTTTCCCAGGTGATGATCCCGTTCTTTACGAACACCTTCCAGCTGCAGGAGCCTGTACAGTTCACGCCGTGAGTGGTCCGCACCACTTTGTCGTGCGACCAGCGCTTGCGGTACATATCCTCCCATTCCCTGCTTTTTTCCTCCAGAACGGACCAATTGCCAGAGTAGCTTTCCATCCTCTTGAAGAACTTCAGCCCCGACTTTCGTCTCATAGGACACTTCAACTCCTTCTGCTTGAATGACAATGATTGGGGAATCAATGTGCCGTTCTTCGTATAGCTTCATTATGAGCGGCCTCACCCTCGGTTCCTATTAGGGAAACTCCTATATTCCTTCGAGAATTCCCTTGGTTAACGTCAGGCGGCGATCCGAGCACGGATCGTCTTGTGAAACGAAAAAAAAGGTGTCCCGCAAGATCTGATGATCTTGCGGGACACCTTGGGATTCTGTTGCGACCGCTGGATGTTTAGGATCATTCCCCGATCTTCACCGGGACCCCCGTTTCGGCCGACTGCAAAGCAGCAAAGGTAATTTCCATGGTTTTAAACGCATCCTCGTAGGAGGATAAGATTCCGGAGGCATCGCCGGTGCGAACCGCGTGGATGAACGCTTCACTCTCCCGAAGATACGGATTAGCCCTATTCCGGTATTCCGTCGTTCGTCCTTTTTCCTTGACGATGAGTTTATCGGATTGAATGCCGATGATCCCCTGCTCCGTATAAATATCCAAGCCAGCCCGATCCGACTCTGGCAGCATGCAGGTATTGGAGATCGTTGCCACGGCGCCGGATTTTAATTTCAGCGTAGCAGTGCCCACGTCGTGTACCGTTACCCCCTCATGAACATCCTTCATCGCGCGATGGGCAAAAGCCGCATACACTTCATCCGCTTCGCCCAGCAGGCAGCGAAGCAGGTCAACCATATGGGTAGTTTGCTCAATGAATTGCCCTCCCGAGCCTTCTTGCTGTCTCCACCAGTACACCTGCGGCATGTCTCCCAACCAGTAGCCAAGCGCCATCCCGATCTTCCGGCCTTCCAGCAGCTCGGCAGCCTTGATGGCCGCATCCGTATAACGGAAATGATACCCTGCAGACGTAATTAAACCGGCCTTCTTCACCTCATGCAGAATCTGCCGTGGCGTATCCAGGTTCGTGCCCAGCGGCTTCTCGACCAGAAAAGGAATGCCCCGCTCCACCACCTGGGCTTCGATCTCTCCATGCGCAAACGGCGGAACGCAGATATAAACCGCATCGGGCTTGGTTGCATCCAGCATCTGCTCAACGTTGCTGTACGCCTTGGCGCCAGCATAGCCCCGCACCGCTTGTTCCGCTTTTTCCTGACTCGTCCCGACAAAGGCGGCAACGTTCACTCCGTCCATGTTGGACAAAATATCTGCATGCACTCTGCTGAACCAGCCTGTACCGATCATTCCTATGTTGAATGCCATCTGATCCTAAAACCTCCCCTTCCATTAGAGACGATGCCCTTTTCTTCTTCGTTATCATAGTACCGGAAAAGCCCGGCAAGCATCATGTTTCGTCGGCCTTGTCCTCAATTCCTTTATTTGAATAAAAAAAGCCCGCTCTTCGGTCATGGACCGGGAGCGAACTCAGCCTATCTGAAAATCATCCATATCACAATAAACGCTATTAACGAAACAAGATAAATGATGAGCAGCTTCGTGAGATTGGTTCTCGTTTTCCGCTCATAGTTCGGGTTTGCCTTCTTATTCTCCTGAGATAATCCTACTAGAAGCGTTGATATTCCTCCAATTAATGCCAGCGCGATGACGATAATATACATAACCAACCACAAACAACCCCATTCGATTATTCATTATATACAATCTATTATAGAACCTGAGGCTTCAGGATCAACCTATATCATCATGAAATGGTCGTTTCTGCCTCATTATAATGAACAATCGGCCGATGTACACCATCCAATTGCGCGACAGTTGTGACCATCCAATTGGATGGCGGGTCACCCTCCATTTCGGCTTTCAACCTTCGCGCGCCGTCCATTGATGCAGCCGTTCCAGTGCCTCTTCGGCTTCAGGCATCGGAAACAGGGGCCACACATGCATCATGTTCTCGTATTCCCAGTACTCGGTATCGACGCCTTCCCGGGCCATCTTATCGCGCAGCAGGCGAGCATCCGGCAGCAGGGAGTCGTCGGTTCCTGCGAGAATGACCGTGCGGGGAAGGCTTCCCATCTCGCCAAACAAAGGACTGACCGCAGGATCGTCCATCGGAAGGCCTCCTGCATACATCCTTCCTACCGCTCCGAGCCCGGCGGGCTGGAGAAAGACGTCGCGCTGCGGGATGCCGAGCGCGGATATCTGCGGATTGTCCGAGGCTGCATCCACCCATGGCGAGATCAGAATCAGCCCCTGTGCCTGCATCGGCGTCTCCTTGACCGACTGGGCCATGTCGAGAGCCAGCGCGCCGCCGGCCGAATCGCCCATAAGAAGTACCGGGCTCCCGGCCTGGGCACATACGTGCACGTAAAACTCGCGCATCAGCCCCGTCAGCTTTTTCGCATCGGCAGCCGGAACGGTGGGGTAATTGGGTAGGATGACGGTGAAACCGGTTCGTTTCGTCCACTGTCTGGCAAACGCGAAGTGGGGCGGCAGAATCTCTTCGATATAGGCTCCGCCGTGCAAATAAACGACAGTCCCCCGTTCCTTCGTGCCATGCGATACATAATAATTCATGCTTACGCCCGATCCGCTATGGAAACGGCGGGTCTCAAACCCTTCCTGTTCCTCGGACAACGCAGGATATGGAGGCAATGTTTCGATATACTGCCGAATCGTTCCGGCATGTTCCCATTTATGATGAAATCCCTCGGCGGTCAGCTGCTCTTTTACAGCCGTACTCTCTTTACTCGGCATATGGTTTTCTCCCCTTTGCTGGACGTTATCGATATAGGGCAGGCTGGTGTATGTCCTGCTTCAATATATCACCGCACGCGGCACGGCCGCTGTGGCAATTGATACAGAAGCGTTAACCAATGGGGTTGTCCGAGACTAAGCTGCTTTAGGCTCTGAGCCGGCAAAACGATGATATCTTATGTAAAAGCCCCGCATTCTACCGGGCTGAATCGCTCAGTAATTGATCCGCGCTGCGCTGCAGAAGAAGGCAGAAGGACCGGTTATGTCCGATAAAAAACGACGATACGTCATAGCGATGACGGGCTGGCTCATAAGTAATCAGAGCCCGATGCTTCATATTTTCGATAAGTATGTCAGCGAACCGCTCTGCAGGACCCTTTGCGAAAAAGGTTAGGTAGGCGTACAGGGAATGATCCACGGGCTCATCGAGAGGGCTTACGCCCGCGCAGGAAAACTCGGTCTCCAAGCCCGCCTGCTGCAGCGAAATCAATATCGGATACAATTGCTCGTCGACAGGGGCATTGCCGAACAGCCGCGTGCGTTTGGGCTGTTTGCGTACCTTGGGTCTGTTGATCCACTCGTTTAGCTCCTGCCTTCTCCGTCTCCACTGTTCCGGGGTATGTGCGCTCAGGAGCATCTCTCCGCCGGAATCCTGTCGTTCCTGGTTCATCCCGTCCATCCCCCTCATTGACATGGTCTCTTGCTGTTACTTTTAGTGTAGTCCCATTTCGTTTGAAGTCAAATAAGCCGGACGGCTGGTCCGGCTTGCGTTAAAGCATGCGCTAACGGGTTTCCCGATGCAGCGTCACCCGCTTCAAACGCGGACAATATTTGCGCAATTCCATCCGCTCCGGGTGATTTCGTTTATTTTTGGTCGTTGTATAGTTACGGTCCCCTGTTTCCGTGCATGCCAATGTTATGGTCACTCGCATATTCAGCACCTCCTGCCTTTTGTTTAAATCGTAATAATTACGATTAACTAAAATATACTTTATTCCCGTTTTTATGTTTTGTCAAGAAATCGGAGCGACTTACAGCCGCATTTCGGGAAGTCGGTCATGTTGCCCCCGTCCAACTCGCAGTCCGATATCCCGTCCATATTGAAGGGATGGCTCAAGATTTGTCATCGTAATGATGAAATTATGAAAAGCCTTTATTTATGCTAAATGATATGATTAAGGTTACAGACAGAAACCGCCTGAATATGTCACGAAAGGATGAGGAAGGTGTGGAAGCCGGATCGTAACAGCACACGACCTCTATATCAGCAAATTGCCGATGATCTGGAGCAAAGAATATCTTATGGTGAGTTTCCACCGGGCAGCTTACTCCCATCCGAACGAAAGCTCGCGGAGCAGTTAGGGGTTAATCGAAGCACCGTGGTTCTGGCTTACTCGGAGCTTCGGGCGCTTGGAATCATAGAGAGCCGTTCCGGAAGCGGAACGCGGGTCAGCAACTCCAAATGGGGAGCCACGCCCAAGCATACGCCGAACTGGCGCCGCTATGCGGAGGGAGGGAATTTCCTGCCGAATCTCCCTTTTCTTCGCCGGATTCGGGAAGCGCTGGCGCATGATCCCTCATTGATCGATTTTGCCAGCGGAGAGCTTGCCGGCGATTTGGCGCCGATCCAAGAAATGAATACGTTAATGAGTCAAAAATCGAACACGTCCTATTTCGGATATGACAACCCGCAGGGATATGGTCCGCTCCGGCAGGCTTTGGTTACGTATCTGAAAAAATATCGGGGGATCCAGACCACCGAATCCTCCATATTGATCACGTCGGGGTCTCAGCAGTCGCTGTATCTCATTACGCAGTGCTTGTTGTCGCCAGGCGATGCGGTGGCCATTGAAGATCCGTCGTACTGCTATTCGCTGCCGATGTTTCAATCGGCCGGCCTTCGCCTGTTCAGACTCCCTGTCGATGAACGAGGGGTGCGGCCGGAGGACATCCGCTCCCTGTACAAGAAACACCGGATCAAGATGATCTTCATTAATCCGAATTTTCAGAATCCGACCGGCACCGTCATGGCTCAGGAGCGAAGGTCGCAGCTGCTGGATGCAGCCAGTGAACTTGGACTTCCCATCGTGGAGGACGATCCCTTCAGTTTGACCGCCTACCAGTGCCCGCCGCCGGCTCCTTTGAAATCCGTGGATTCCATCGGGTCGGTGCTTTACATCGGGTCACTCTCGAAAATAGCCGCGTCCGGCCTTCGCGTAGGCTGGATGGTCGCCCCGAATTCCATCGTGGAGCGGCTCGCAGACGCCAGGCAGCAGATGGATTTCGGGCTGAGCGTGGTGCCCCAAAGCCTTGCCGTCCAGTTTATCGACTCTTCCTATTTTGCTCCCCACCTGGACAGGCTGCGAGCGAGCTTGCTGTACAAGCGGGATTTACTGATCGAAGCCCTGCAGAAAGAGCTGCAAGGCCTGGTTCATTTCCATGTGCCGAAGGGCGGCCTGCATCTCTGGTGCAAGATCGTGCCGGAAGTGAATGACAGCAAGCTGCTGGAGGCCGCCATTCAAAAAGGCGTTATTTTCGCGCCGGGAAGCGTGTACGGTTCGGCTTCCGGATACGTGCGATTCACTTACGCCCGTGCCAGGGCCGAGGATATCCCTTCCGGAATCTCCAAGTTCGCCCAAGCCCTGCACGCCGCCATTTAATAGGGCAGCACCGGGAGCGGTGCCCCCTGCCCTTTAGCAGGAAAAAGGTTAGCTTTCGGAAAGCTAACCTTTTTTCATGTTTTCTTCCTAATGAAAAAAAGCCGGGAATGCTCCCGGCTGTAACGATTTGTATTATTCGCCGGTTTTGGCGAATTGTTGGATGCGCTCCCCGATTTGGTCGCGAACGCGCTGGAAAACCGCCCATTTCTCCTCGTCGGTTCCCTGAGCCTTGGCAGGATCGTCAAATCCCCAGTGTTCACGGCGAACATGCGGAGGCGTCATGGGGCAACGATCAGCAGCATCGCCGCACAAGGTGACCACCAGGTCGGATTGATTTAACAACGTCGGATCTATGATATCCGACGTTTGCTTCGAAATATCGATGCCCGCTTCGTTCATAGCTTTGACCGCATTCGGGTTTAGGCCATGAGCTTCGATCCCGGCGCTGTAGACATTCCAATCATCACCCAGATGCTTTTTAGCCCATCCTTCAGCCATCTGGCTGCGGCAAGAGTTGCCTGTGCACAAGAAGTATAGCGTCTTTTTCCCCATCTTCGTCCTCTCCTCTTATCCTGATCATTTACAATATGGTCAACCAGATATATAAACCCAAGAGGGTTATGAATAACGTCGGGATGGTCAATATGATCCCTGTTTTGAAATAGGTTTCCCAGCTGATTTTCACGCCCTTGGCAGAAAGGACATGCAGCCAAAGCAAGGTTGCCAGCGAGCCGATCGGCGTAATTTTGGGACCTAAATCGGAACCGATCACGTTCGCATAAATTAAGGCCTCTTTAATGGCTGCCGACGTATGGGTTGCATCGATTGCGAGTGCATCGATCATCACCGTCGGCAAATTGTTCATAATGGACGAAATCATGGCGGCAATAAAACCCATGGCCATGGTAGCGGCAAACAACCCTTGATCCGCTGCGCTCTGTATGACGCCGGCCAGAAGATCCGTAAGGCCTGCATTGCGCAAGCCATATACGACGACATACATGCCAATCGAGAAAAACACGATCGCCCATGGCGCCCCTTTAAGCACTTCCTTGGTTTGCACAGCTGGACTTTTTCTCGCCATCAGCAGGAACAATATCGCGATAACGCCGGCGACGATCGATACGGGTATACCTGCAAATTCACACACAAAGTAACCAATCAGCAGCATGCTCAATACGATCCATGATAAACGGAACATGGCAGGATCCTGAATTGCCGTGGATGGCTGCTTCAGCTGGGTACCGTCATAATTCCGCGGGATGCTTTTGCGGAAAAACAAGTAAAGCACCAGAACGCTAGCTGCCAAAGAAAACAGATTCGGAACCAGCATGCGACTGGCGTATTCGATGAACGTGATGCCGAAGAAATCGGCAGATACGATGTTCACCAGATTGCTGACGACAAGCGGAAGCGAGGTGGTGTCCGCAATAAAGCCGCTTGCGATAATAAACGGAAATACCTTTCGTTCATCGAAATTCAGTGCCCGTACCATGGCAAGTACGATCGGTGTCAAGATGAGAGCCGCTCCGTCATTCGCGAAGAATGCGGAAACAACCGCTCCAAGCAAGGAGACGTACACAAACATCCGGATGCCGTTTCCCCGGGCGGCATTGGCCATATGCAGCGCAGCCCATTCGAATAACCCGATTTTATCCAATATCAACGAAATAATGATGATTGCAACAAACGCGAGCGTTGCGTTCCATACGATCAAGGTGACGTCCCACACATCCTGGAAGTCCACGACTCCAACGAGAAGCGCCAGCAAAGCGCCTCCGCAAGCCGACCATCCAATGGATAGATTTTTAGGCTGCCAAATGACAAAAATTAATGTGACAATAAATATGATGCTGGCCAGGACAACAGAAACCAATGTTCAAACCTCCAATGACGTGTTGAGCCGGAATACAATTATGTTTCACGGTGAATCAATATATAACTATATCCTTATATAATGAACAACAATCCTACTTTATGCGAATGCCGGCTGACTCTCGGTTAGTTACAAGTACAGTTAACCTCCTTATTCATGGATGACAATACTTCTTGCGAGCCTGGCATCTCATTTAATACGGCTTGGATATACGGCTTGTCATCCACATTCAATGAATAATAAACCCATTGCCCTCGCCTGGCTTCATTGACGATTCCCTGAGACTTCAGCTTTCTCAGATGCTGGCTGATCGCCGGCTGCGACATATCGAAAATATCCACGAACTCGCAAACGCACCATTCTCTTTCCTTAAGGAGCGTCAACATCGTAAGCCTTGTTTTATCCCCAAGCAATTTGAGTTTCTCGGCTATTTCGTTTATGGGCTCCATTAAGATTCATCCCTTTCCTCCGGCAAAATAAAATGACGATTCTGTCCCATATAAGTCAATGCTTATATGTTAATGGAAAGTGTGCCTGATTTCAATCGTTTAGGCGATTTATTTGCAGCCCGAAGCAGATGAGGCCGGCAAACAGCAATCGTTGGCATTCGATGCGCTGCTGATGCCACATACGCCGGTCTCCGGCAGCTCCAACTCAACCTTTAACGCCGCCTCCAGATCGCCGTCCAAATAGGCTGCAATGGATCTGACCTGCTCATACCCTGTAGCCATGAGGAAAGTCGGAGCCCGGCCATAACTCTTCATCCCGACAAGATAAAAGTTCTTATCCAAATGACGAAGTTCCTTCTCGCCATGAGGTCTTACGGTGCCGCAGCTGTGTACATTCGGATCAATTAGCGGAGCCAGCGCCTCGACGCTCTCCGTGGCAGGATCCATGCTAAGCCTGATCTCGCTCAGAAATGAAAAATCAGGTCGGCTCCCTGTATTCACGATTACTTCATCGATACCTTGGATTTCCTTGCCTTCGCCATTGGCAGTCCCCTTGATGCCAATCTTCCCATCTTGTTGGGAAACCCCCTCAATCATCAATGGAGTAACCACTTGGATTTGGCCTGCATCAATCAACTGGTGAATACGGCTTCCAAGCGCCCCGCGAGCCTCGAGTTGATCGTTCTCTTCCCCGCCATAGGCTTCTTGCACCGATTTCTTTCTCATCACCCAAATAATTTCCGTATTCGAATCCGTTTCTTTGAGCTGGGCCAGATCCAATAGAGTGTTGATCGCCGAGTGTCCGCCTCCTACCACTGCAACGCGTTTCCCTGCGTATTTCTGCCTTTGTTCTGCTGATAAATCCGGAATCCCATAATAAATACGATCTTTCAAATCACGCTCTTCCCGTGTCCATATTCCGTCAGCATGCAGCGGATTCGGATGTCCCCAGGTTCCGGACGCATCGATCACGGCCCTAGCTTCAAAACGTTGCGTGGAGTTATTTGTATCAACATAAAGCACGAATGGTGCAGCTTCGCGATGAGCCGATTTCATTTTATCTGTATTCTTTTTCGATATGGAGACTACTCTGGAATTTAACATGATATTGGGCGCAAGTTCAGGCAACTGCGCTAAAGGTTTTAAATATTGATGGACAATCTCTTGACCGAAAGGCAGTTCCGTTAATACAGGAGGCTTCCATCCTTGTTTGCGCAAAAGACGCTCGGCGGCTTTATCGATGTTGTACTGCCATGGCGAGAATAGTCGTACATGTCCCCATTGGAGGATGTTTTGACCAATGCTGGATCCGGCTTCAAAAAGGATGAAATTTTGTCCTCTCTCTGCCAAGTGCGCTGCTGCTGCCAAACCGATCGGTCCGGCACCGATTATCGCCACGGGCAGGTTATCGTTATAGGAAGCATACTCCTCCTTGACTGTTTCCTTGGTGTTTGACGGTACTCGGGGTGTGCAGCAGGAAGATGAGGTTACCTTAAACTCAATGTTTTTCATAGGGAAATCCTCCTTATTTTTAAATGCATCAATTTTTTTTGATGCATCGATCAAAAAAATTATGCTTTGGAATTCGGATAAAACACGCAGCACAGCTTCTCGGATAGCAGTCCCTTGACTTCATCATCGTTAAGCTCGTAATAGTTCCATTTTCCGATGCGCTCCATCAAAATAATGTTTGCATCCAGCAGCATTTTCAGATGGTAAGACAGTTTCGATTGAGGGAGATCCAGCATGTCCGTTAGGTCACATACGCATACTTTACCTCGTTGGTTCAATTCATAAATGATTCTCAACCGATTCTTATCGGACAATGCTTTGAATTTCTGTTCATACAGGCTTAATACGTCTTCATGTATGGTAGAGACCTTCATGTTGTCACCTCATTTTCCATCAAATTATTTTGATGTGATGATTGTAGCAATCGATCCGCAGCACGTCAAGCATCAATTTTTTTTGATTTGTATAGGAGTGTGCTCGGAATTACACCCCTATATACAAAAAAAGATATCCGGTTCACCAAAGCGGCCAGGATGTCTCTCATGCCGATAATCCCGCCGCCACCGTGCGGTTGCGTCCTTCCCCCTTCGCCCGGTACAACGCCATATCCGCCGCTTGAAATACATCCTCCCGGTTTCCCCCGTGCTCCGGATACAACGATACGCCGATCGATACGGTGAGCGTTCCGGAATAAGGGGTCGGGGAAACCAGGATCGCCCTGCGTATCCGTTCAGCCATACGGTATGCCGTATCCAGGCTGCGTTCGCGAAGAAGAATGACAAACTCTTCCCCGCCAAAACGGGAGCATACCGCATCCGCGGGAGCGCAATGCACCATGACGGCCGCCACGAGCTTCAGGATCTGATCGCCGGTTTGGTGGCCGTATGTATCGTTTATCGCTTTAAAATGGTCGATGTCCAGGAGAATAACGGCATACGGCTCCCCGAGCGCATCCCAAGACTCCAGGCAGCGTTCCAGCTCCCGGCGATTGGACAGCCCCGTCAATGGATCCGTGATCGCTTCCTGCTGCAGCGACTGGGTCTGCTTGGCCATCGTTTCCGCGGCGGCTCCCATGATCCGGTTCAACTGGTCGGCTTCCCGGTTCCAATGCGGCCGGAATTCCTGGGAAGACACCGTTTGGCCGGCTGCTACCGATTTCGTTAATTTATAGAGCCGGGTAAACGGGGCGGCAATTCTTGCGGCCGTATATACGGCAATGAACAGCATGAGCGCAATGGGAAAGAGCATGCTTCTCAGCTGGTCCTGCAAATTTCGATTGACATCGGCCAGGATGGAGCTTACCGACGTCTGCATGACGATCCCCCAGCCATTCATCGTCACGCTGGCATAACCCGTCAAGTAATCGTCGCCCTGCGTATTCGTCACGCGTTGCATGCCGCTCTCGCCATCCATGAGCCGTCTCACGACCACGTTAGAACTCACGTCCTCCCCGACCCGGCTTTCCTCCAGATGATAGAGCACCTTCCCGCCGGAATCCACGATATAAGAATAGGAGTCCTCTTCATTTCCAGCACCGGATCCGAAGATCCGATGCAATATATTGTTTTCTTCCAGATAAATCGTGCCTGCTATCATGCCGCAGTACTTGCCGGATCCGTCAAAAATCGGCTCGCTCGCAAACACGATCCAGCGGCCGGTCGGACTCCTATACGGTACCGAAAGATAGGATTTTCTCTCGTTTAATGCTTGAATGGCCCCCTCCGTTATTAATCGGGCATGGTTTGCCTGATTTCCCGCAGGAGAGACGACCCGAATGCTCCCCCTTTCGTCGGCCCATAATACGGAATTGAAGTAAGGGCTGCTCTGGAGCATAAGATCAAAGATAACCTGCAGCTCCTTTTCGTCGGATGCCGCTCTTGCCTCAATGGCCGGGTTGCTTGCGGCGGCGCGCAGACTTTGGCGCATCCCCGAGAAAAGCGCTTCTATGGTAACCGCCATTTTTTGCGCGGATGATAAATTCAGCGACATGGTCGTGTCGTACAGGGATCGTTTCTCGTTTTTATACTGGATGTAGACCATGATCGACATCGTCATCAGGATGGATAATGAAACCAATGCAGGCATGACCATCGCAAGACTGATTTTGAGGCGTCGTTTGGGTATGTTCATGGAGGCTGTACCCCTACTCTTATGAAATTTTTTCCGGATGAATACACGATCTTTTCATATTACTTCACAAACGTTTTGGAGTCCATATATGGAATGCCGCATCATGCTCTGTATTTACCAGTTGCATAACGAACGTATGTTCGTTATATAATAGTGAGGAGCATATGAAGAACGATGAGGAGGCATCAGGTATGTCTGCGTCTCCGCTGCAAACCGAGGAAGAGCTGCTGTCCGTCAAGGACTGCGTCATTCTGCCGATTTTGCTGGACGTGCTGGAACGGGATATCCGCAGCATGAAGCATACCGGCATTAGCGACTATTACGTGTTCCATCTGCAGACCATTCAGAAGATGACGTTCGCGAAGCTCGCCGAGCTCAAGAGAAGCTGCCGCACACGCGGCATCGCCATTCTGGAAACCCGGCGCCAGAAGCACTCCGTCACCATCCGCTACCGATGTCGCGGCTACCAGCATGACATGGAGCTGATGTGGGATTTTGTGAGGGCCGATATTCAAATGCGTCTGGCTGAAACATTTCACATTCGTCTCGAATAGGAGGAATCATCATGCATAAACGCAAGCAGCGCGTCGTTTTTCTGGCGGACTGCCAGTCCTTTTATGCCTCTGTTGAAAAAGCGGCGAATCCCGCATACCAACACAGACCCCTGGTCGTCTCCGGCGACCCTGCCCGGCGAAGCGGCATCATTCTCGCGGCATGCCCGCTTGCGAAGGATCACGGGGTCACCACGGCGGAGCCCCTGTGGCAGGCCCAGCAGAAATGCCCCGATCTGGTCGTGATGAAACCGCGCATGAGCGCCTATATCCGGGTATCCCTGCAGATCATGAGCATTCTCGAATCCTATTCCGATCTCGTGGAGCCGTTCAGCATTGATGAGCAATTCATCGATGTGACGGCAAGCTTGGCGCACTTTGGCTGCACGCCGAAGGAGCTCGCCCGGCATATTCAGATGCGGGTGCGGCGCGAGACCGGCGTTTATACCCGAGTCGGCATTGGGCGCAACAAGGTTCTTGCCAAGCTGGCCTGCGACAATTTCGCCAAGAAGAATGAGGACGGCATCTTTGAGCTGAACGAGGCCACCATGGATGCGCTCTGGGCCTGCCCCACCCATAAAATGTTCGGCGTGGGCTCGCGGACCACGAAGCATCTGGCACGGCTCGGTATCCAGACCATCGGGGAGCTGGCCCATACGCCGCTTCCCGATCTCAAATTCAAAATGAAGCGCTACATGAAAAAAAACTGCGACATCTGGAGCGAAGTGCTGTGGCGAACCGCCAATGGTTATGATGATTCCCCAGTGACGCCCGATGCATTCGACGGGCAAAAAGGAATCGGCCGCCAGACCACGCTTCCCGTCGATTATCATGACCAGCAGGACATCGATGTCGTGCTGAACGAGCTCTCCATGCTCATCTGCCAGCGGGCGCGGGCCAAAGGCTACATGGGCAACGTGGTCCACGCCGGCGCCCAGGGCGCCGATTTCGACCGGCCGGTGGGGTTCTCCCGCCAAATGAAGATTGCCGAGCCGACGCATCTGTCCCGCGAAGTGTATGCGGCTGCCAAGGAGCTGTTCCGCAAGCACTGGGACGGCGGCCCTGTCCGCAAAATCTGGGTCTCCCTCGGAGAACTGCAGAGTGACGCCGTTTACCAGCTGTCTCTCTTCGGCGACCGGGAGCGGCTCATGTATTTGGAACATACCATGGACGATATCAACAACCAATATGGTCCCTCCTCCGTTTACTTCGGCTCATCGCTAACCAAAACCAGCCAGCTGAAATTTCTGAATGCCAAGATCGGAGGACACTACAAATGAAAAAACTAACGGGAAACGGTCTATGGGAATCCAGCCGCATGATGCTGTTTGAGCATCGTGACGCCATTTTGGAGAAGCAGGGCGAGAAGCATAAGCAGACCCACCCTCTTCTGGATGAGCAGCAGATGCAGTGGATTATAGAAAAGATCAGCACGGCTTACCGGAGCAAGGAAACCATACAGCTGCAAGTATACGGGGAGTACGGAAATTACGCGGTAAACGGAAGGATCTCCCGAATCAATACCCTGAACGAGCGGTTGCTTGTCGGGGATACATGGATTAATCTGGTAGATATACTGGAGGTTGAAACGGCGGAGACGTGTGATTGACTGCCGCGCGCATCCATATCCGCGCCGTGGCCGCGCCGCCGTCTTGCCCATGCCGGATCCCCTGCCTGCTGCCATCTCGGATCATCGGAGCCAGGGGATACGGCCAATTCGCTACATTATGGATCAAGGATGGGATCACGTTTGAACAACAATATGCACGCTGAACAAGACCTGCAGTCCATCGGACAAAAAAAAGCAAGCTCCGGCCAGTCCGGCCAGCTTCTGCAATCGCTGCTATGGAACCGGCACGATCTTCCTTCGCTGGAGCATGGCCGGCTCTATCGGCATGACGATGGATTTACGCTCACCGGAACGGTCGTAGCCAGCCTGGAAGGCCGGACTCTCCACTGTTCCTACGAGGTCGAAACCACAAGCAGCTGGGAGACCCGGAAGGTCCGGATTACGCTCTCAAGCGACACGGAAGAACAGTCCCTTCACCTGGAACGGGATGATGAGGGCTGCTGGTGGAACGGCGATACCGAGCTCACGGCCTTTGCCGGCATGACCGACATCGATCTCGGGATCACCCCGTCCACCAACACGCTCCCGATCCGCCGCCTGCAGCTGGAGCCCGGGGATAGCGCAACCATGACGGCCGTATGGATTCAATTCCCGAGTCTAACCGTTGCTCCCCTCCCCCAACGATACACGCGGACGGGCGAATGCGGCTACTGTTACGAGAGCAACCACGGAGCGTATCAAGCGGATTTGGAGGTTGACGAACACGGCCTTGTCACAACGTACGCGGACGTATGGAGCCGGACTCGCTGAGCCCCGTCCATCCCCCCGCTGTCAGTGTTCCCCTTGCTGCGGCAGCATCAGCCGGGAAACCGTTATAATGTCGCCTGATCCGCAACAAGGGATCCACCCGCCATACGGTCGTCCGCCATGCCAAAAAATCCCCTGCCGGGTCTGCTCTAAAGACCTTGCAGGGGATTTCCGCGCTCCTTATCAATGCGGAACAAAGACGAGCTGCAGCACGAACAGCACGGCAAAAATATACATCAGCGGGTGAACCGCCTTCCACTTGCCCTTCACGATTTTCATGAGCGGGTATGAAATAAAACCGAGCGCAATCCCAGTTGCGATGCTGGACGTAAGCGGCATGGTCAAAATCACGAGAAACGCAGGGAACGCTTCATCAAAATCATTCCACCGGATGTGCTGAACGTTGCTCAGCATCAGACAGCCCACCACGATAAGCGAAGGTGCCGTGATGGCGGACAATCCGGCCACCGCCCCGATCAGCGGGCTAAAGAAGGCCGCAACCACGAACAGCCCGGCAACGACCACCGAGGTTAAGCCTGTGCGGCCGCCTGCGCCGACACCGGCTGCGGATTCGATATACGCCGTGGTCGGGCTTGTGCCGACCATGGAACCGGCCACGGTTGCCACCGAATCGGAGAACATGGCACGTTCCGCGCGGGGCAGCTTGTTATCCTTCATCAGCCCCGCCTGCTCTGCCACGCCAACGACCGTGCCCGTGGTATCGAACAGCGTGACAAGCAGGAACGAGAACACCACGGCATAGAGCCCGTGCCTGATTACATCCGAGGCGGCGGTAATCGGGTTCCATACCAGAATGCCTTCCGGCAGCGTGGGAACGGACATAATCCCGCCGGTAAAGGACAGCATATCGGCAAAATAAGCGATAATGCCGGTGAAAATCATGCCGATGAACAAGGCGCCCTTCACATCGCGGGACAGCAGCACGAGCGTAACCGCCAAGCCCACCAAGGCGAGCACGACCGATGGTTGGTGCAGATCGCCGAGCGCTACCAGATTATCCGGATGCGCGGTGATAATGCCGCTCATCCGCAGGCCGATAAAAGCAATGAACAGGCCGATCCCGACCGTGATCGCATGCTTCAGGTTCGCCGGGATCATCTCAATCAACCTGCGCCGCAGGGAAGTCATCGATAACAGCAGAAACAGAATACCGGCGATAAAAACGGCGGAAAAAGCTTCAATATAACCAAGTCCGGCATGCCCTTGGACAACGGAATACGTAAAATAAGCATTCAGCCCCATCCCCGGCGCCACGGCAATCGGGTAACGGGCTACGAGCCCCATGAGCAGCGTACCGATGACGGCGGCAATAATCGTAGCCGTGAAGCTTTGTTCAAACGGCACGCCCGCTTGCGACAGTATCAGCGGATTCACCACGGTCACATAAGCCATCGTAAAAAATGTCGTGGTCCCGGCAACAACTTCGGTCTTGACCGAGGTGCCGTTAGCTTTTAAATCAAACACGAAAAATCCTCCATTCATGATGCTCGGCCCGGCTGAGCGCCGGACCCTTTTGGTAAGTTGTGCAATATTTGATATACTCAAACACAAACGAGCCGTCATCCTTATATGGCCATTCCGTCGGGAATGCCAGCATAAGTCGATGTTCTGATCTAAAGCGGCTCGAATGAGAGGAGGCCTTGAAACGATGTGCGGACGTTTTACGCTCACCGTTACTTGGGAAGAGCTGATGACCAGGTATCTCATTGATCCCGAATCGGTCTCTCCCTTTCACGTTCCCAGGTACAACATCGCGCCTACGCAGATGGTCACGGCCATTATCCATGACGGGAGCACCAACCGGATCGGGCAGCTGCAATGGGGGCTTGTCCCTTCCTGGGCCAAAGATTCCTCGGGCGGAGCCAAAATGATCAATGCCCGCAGTGAAACGCTGGAAGACAAGCCTGCCTATAGGATGCCCTTTTATCGGAAAAGATGCCTGATTCCTGCAGACGGTTTTTACGAATGGCAGAAAAGCGGCAATGGCAAGCAGCCCTTTCGCATTGGATTGAAGAACGGCGAAATATTCAGCATGGCCGGCCTGTACGACACCTGGATCACCCCAGGGGGCGAGAAGCTGAGCACCTGTACCGTCATTACGACCGAGCCCAACAGGCTCATGGAGCCGATCCATAACCGGATGCCGGTCATTCTAAGACCCGCTGACGAAGCGCTATGGCTTGAACGGCAGCCGTCCTCCCATACCCATGGGAACCACCCTTCCCACCTGCAATCGCTCAAAGAGCTGTTGAGACCCTATCCTGCGGAAGAAATGCAGGCAGTGCCGGTAAGCACAACCGTAAACTCCGTCAAGAACGACACGGAAGATTGCATCCGCTCCATTACGGGCAGCTAGATATTCCGAAAAAGTTGGGATTTCTCTTCAACTGTCGCGCTTTTTCACAGCATACCGGCTTCGCCGCTGCCGGTTAGACCACAATAGCGAGGGACTCCTCTAAACGGGAATCCGCCTAAGATCGCCTCATCCCTGTTCAAGCCATGTCAAAAGCCCCTGCTCATTAGGAGAAAACACTCCCGAGAGGGGCTTCTTCTATGCTTGTCATTCCTTGATGTCATCCAGTTGTTAACGAAACATTCCCCACAGCTTGATCAAATGGAAGGTGTTGTTCGGATCGATGCGCTGTGCAAGCACGAATTGAACCATTTGCTGCTCCTGTGCGGAGCTCAGCTTTTCATTCAAGATGCCGCTGGCCGTCCGGATCAATTGATGTACTTTTGCGCTATTTTGAAGATCCGCTTTGGTCAAGCCCTGAGTCAGTCCCTTGATTCTTTCCTTGATGGCCGGGTTTTTCATTTTCAGCTTGATACGCTCCACCAGCTGCGGACTAATGCCATACTGCTGATAACCCAATGTTGAAGCACCTCCAGTCATAAATGCTGCTACCCTTTTTGAGTATATGACGAAGGTCTGTCCATTGTGCCAACAGATTCATGCCATTAATCCATGATATCGCCCTGGAAGATCTTCTCCTGCTGCAAAAAGTCGCGCAGCGGCTCATATTCCGGCGACGTCCAGAAGGAGCTGTCGCTAACGAGAGCGGCCGCGTCGCCCCGGGCCTCTTCGACTACCTTGAAATCGGCGACCATGTCGGCCAGCCGGAACTCCGGCAGCCCGCTCTGCTTCGTACCGAAAAAGTCGCCCGGTCCCCGAAGCTCCAGATCCCGCCGGGATACCTCGAAGCCGTCTTCGGTTTCCGTCATGACCTGCATCCGCTCCTGACCCACTTCCGACTTCGGATCAGCCACCAGGACACAATAGGAAGCATGCTGTCCACGGCCTACTCGGCCCCGAAGCTGGTGCAGCTGGGACAGGCCGAAGCGATCGGCGTCCATAATGATCATCAGGGTTGCGTTCGGCACGTCAACGCCAACCTCAACAACCGTCGTGGAGATCAGCAGCTGAACCTCATTGCTGTAGAATTGGCGCATGACCTCATCCTTCTCGGCCGGCGTCATGCGGCCGTGCAGAAGTCCGACGGAATATGCGGGGAACGCCTGCTGCATCTGAACATGCAGGTCAATCGCATTCTGGACGTCCAGCTTGTCCGATTCCTCAATCAACGGGGCGATCAGATATGCCTGGCGTCCCTGATTTACTTCCCGGGAAATAAATCCGAGCACGCGGTCCATCAGTTCATGTTTGACCCAATAGGTCGTAATGGGAATGCGCCCTTTCGGACGCTCCGACAGCGTGGACACGTCCATGTCGCCGAAGGCGGTAATGGCCAGCGTCCGCGGGATCGGCGTCGCCGTCATCGTGAGCACGTCCGGGTTATACCCTTTACGCCTTAGAACGCTTCGCTGATTCACGCCGAAGCGGTGCTGCTCGTCCGTCACGACGAGCCCCAGTTCCCGGAAGTAGACGTCATCCTGGATAAGGGCATGGGTGCCCACAACGATGTCCGTCAGTCCCATCTGCAAGGAAGCCAGCAGGTCCTTCCGCTTCTTCCCCGTTACGCTGCCTGTCAGCAATCCGACCGTAATGCCGAAGGGTTCAAACAGCTTCTGCAGGGAACGCATATGCTGTTCGGCAAGAATCTCCGTCGGCACCATCAATGCGCCTTGGAAGCCCGAGCGGACCGTCGTAAACAACGCGATGGCGGCAACAATCGTTTTACCCGAGCCGACATCCCCTTGCAGCAAACGGTTCATGCAGTAAGGGGATCGCATATCATGCAAAATCTCCAGCTCCACCTTCTTCTGCGCATCGGTAAGCTCAAACGGGAAGCTGCGCACGAACTCCCGGATGGTTGCATTGTCGGCCGTATGTACCACCCCGTCCATCCGTCCCCGGTTCAGTGCCCGGAATGCCTGCATTTTTAACTGGAACAGGAAGAGCTCCTCGTACACCATACGGCGCCGCCCTTCCTGACCTTCCCTGGAGTCGACAGGCTGATGGATCGTCATAATCGCCGCTTTACGGGGCATCAGATCATATTTTCGGAGCAGGGATTGCGGCAAAATCTCGGGAATCATCTCCCCGTATTGCTCCAATGCCTGTCCCATCGTTTTTCGGATCCAGGATTGCGTAATCTTTCCGCCGATGGAATACACCGGCTGCAGCGTTCCGCTGCGGAAGGCTCCTTTATCCGGGAATTCGGATTCAGACACCGTAAGCTGCATTCTGCGCTGGTCCCACTTGCCCGTCAGCACGATCTCCCGCCCAGCCGTAAGCTGGTCCTTCAGAAAATGCCGGTTAAACCAAGTCGCGGTGAACATCCAGTTTTCGGCCAGCATTTTGCAGGTTAATCGGGATTTGCGCCCGTAACGCTGCAGAACCGGCACGCTCGCAATCTTGGCTTGAATGGTGATTTTGTCCCCGTCCTTAACTTCGCTTAAGGACCGAAGCCGGTAATCCTCGTACCGGAAAGGGTAATACTCCAAAAGATCCTTGACCGTAGAGACGCCAAAGGCGTGAAGCTCCCCCTCTTTCAGGGCGCTCACGCCGTTGATCTGTCTGACGGATATTTGATCGAGTTTGAGACTCATATCATCTACCTCACTTAAGCAGGCCATATATATGCTGCAATGGTTCCCGGTCCGACGTGCGTACCGATAACCGGACCGATCTCGGAGAACACGGTTTCCTCGATCGTGAACACAGCGGACAGCTGCTGCAGAAAATCCTCAACCAGAGCAGGGTCAGCTGTATGACCCACAGCCACTTTAATATTTTTCACGCCGGATAGATCCTGTTGAAACAGCTCAATGATTTTGGCTGTCGCTTTCTTCCGACCCCGGACCTTGTCTACCGGAAAGATAATCCCTTCGCCGTCAATGGACAAAATCGGCTTAATGTTAAGCAGCGTACCGAGCACGGCCGACGCCTTGCCGATTCGTCCACCCTTCTGCAAATATTCCAGCGTGTCTACCAAGAAATAGAGGCGGCGCTTGGAACGAAGGTCCTCAAGCGATGAAAGAATATCCGAAACAGCGGCCCCTTCTTGCGCGAGCTTCGCTGCATGAACCACGAATAACCCGAAACCGTAGGAGGCCGATTTGGAATCCCATACGGTAATATCCGCTTCTCCTTCAATAAGAGAGGTTGCTAGCAATGCGGACTGATACGTTCCGCTCAGGCCGGATGAGATGTGAATGGACACAATGGAGCAGCCTGGGTGCTGTTCCAGAATGGACTCATACACAGCCACAAAATCTGCGGGCGAAGGCTGGGAGGTCGTCGGAAGCTGAGGTGATTGCACCAGCTTTTTGTAGAACTCTCCCGGCGTGATTTCCACTCCGTCCAAAAACGTATCTTCCCCGAACATAAGTCTCAGCGGCACAATATGAATGTTGTGTTGCTTCGCCAGGTCTGCCGGAATATCCGCTGTGCTGTCTGTCACAATAACGGTCTTATTCACCGGAACCCCTCCTAAAAATGTACCATGCATAATATCAAAGCGTTATGAAAAAAACTCTATCGACGTACTTTCTCCGAAGACAGGCCGCATGCAGCGTAAGTTTTTCTACCGAGATAGGAAGGAAAGCCTCTTGAGGTACCTGCCTATCTCTTATATCAAGACTCCACGGAGAACAGATAGGAATAGATCGGCTGTCCGCCGTAGTGTACTTCAACCTCCGCGTTAGGGTACTGCTCGCCCAACCACTCCGTGAGTGCGCTGGTCGATTCCTCGGTTGCGTCAGCGCCGGTAAGCAGCGTTACGATTTCATCGCCGGATTCCAGCATTTTACCCAGCAAATCCTGGGATGCCGTAATCAGATCCTCGTTTGCTGCCACGATGTTGGAATTGCGGATACCGATGAACTGGCCAGCCTTGATCTCGAGATCATCAATTGTTGTGTCCCGCACGGCATAAGTGACCTGCCCCGATTGCACGCGAGTGATGGCATCCAGCATGTTGTCGGTATTCACATCCGCATTCTCGTCTTCCTGGAAAGCAAATGCTGCCGCGATTCCCTGCGGGATCGTCTTGCTCGGGATGACCGTTACGCTGCGCTCGCCTTCGAGAAGCTCTCTGGCCTGCTGGGCAGCAAGCACGATGTTGGAGTTGTTTGGCAGAATATAAATCTGCTGGGCCGAGATCGAAGAAATCGCATTGACGAAATCCTCGGTGCTCGGGTTCATCGTCTGTCCTCCGGAGAGAACGACGTCGACGCCCAGGCTCTTGAATATATCGGAAATGCCTTCCCCTGACGAAACCGCAATGAACCCGTACGGCGCGATCTCGTCTGCAGGAGGAACAGCCGGTGCTTCCGGCGTCACGGTCTCTGCCGGAATATCCGCAAACAGCTCGGGCATCGGCGCGATATCCATTCCCGTTGTCAGCAAGTCGCGGTGCTGCTCGCGCATATTCAAAATGTGAATCTGGGTGATCTCTCCATACATGAGGGCCAAATTCAACACTTCGCCCGGCGCCTTGGAATGGACATGCACTTTGATCGTCTCGTCATCGGCAATGACAATGATGGAATCACCGTTCACTGCAAGCGCTTTCCGGAACTTATCTTCATCAAAGTCCGCACTCGTTCCCTCTCCAAGCTGCCTATTAATAAAGAATTCCATGTCGTATAAAAATTCAATGTCCTCCGTGGACAGTCGGGATTGGGCCGAAGCCGGAGCTTGAACCGCCGAGAAATCAGGAACCGCATGATAGGCTGGTGCCGCGCTGCTCTGTTCTGCTTGTCCTTCCGCAGAAGCGAAGGATCCGGACGCGCCGTCTTTCTTCAACGCTTGCAAGAAACCTTCGTAGATGTACACCAGGCCTTGCCCGCCCGAGTCCACAACGCCAACCTGCTTCAGCACGGGAAGCATATCCGGCGTCTGGGACAGCGTTTCTTTGGCTTTGGCCAGCACCTGCTCCATCAGCTCCACGATATCGTTGCTGCGGCGCGAGAAATAAACGGCATGTTTGGCCGCTTCTTTAGCTACGGTCAGGATGGTGCCTTCCACAGGCTTTACGACAGCTTTATACGCAGCTTCCACGCCTGTCTGCAGCGCTGCGGCGAATTGATGAGAATTAAGTTCTGTATAAGGTGCCGCATACCGGCTGAAACCACGGAACAACTGGGACAGGATCACCCCCGAGTTCCCTCTGGCTCCCATCAGAAGCCCCTTGGACAGCACACCGGCACTTTGCCCGACGGACTCCGAGTACTTACTCTTCAGTTCTGCTACGCCTGCCGTCATCGTCAAATTCATGTTGGTCCCCGTGTCGCCGTCCGGCACCGGGAACACATTCAGGGAATTGACGTGTTCTGCATGCTGCTGCAGCTGCTCCGCTCCGGCAAGGACCATAGCGGTAAATTCTGTTCCATTCAAAGAACGCTTACTCAATGAGAATTCCCCTTCCTGGCTTGATACCCATAACACTTCTTGTCGTAAACTTCATATCTATTTCATAGCTTATAGCTGACGAAATGCCCAACCAGTAAATAATAGACTTGCATGATTAAATGGATCATACCATCTTGATGGGCTGCCCTCTCGTCCTCTACGTCATTCGGCAGCTCCAAACCTCCTCGAAACATGCCGACCAGCCCACAATATACAGATCTTCCGAAATATTATGGACTAATCAACATTGTACTATAATGAGAAAGAGAAATAAATGTTTTTAGGACAGTTGACGGAGCAATTTTTACTGTGATATTATATTTAAGTATTGTTTCATGCAGGGTTAGGAACAAGGAGGTGTAATGAATGGCTCGCAAATGTTATGTAACAGGCAAGAAACCAAGCAGTGGTAACCATGTTTCTCACGCTAACAACCACAACAAGCGTTCTTGGGGTGTCAACGTTCAAAAGGTTCGCATTTTGGTGGATGGCAAGCCAAAACGTGTATACGTCAGCACTCGCGCTTTGAAATCCGGTAAAGTGACTCGCGTATAATCATCTCGTTATATGAAGAAAAACTTCTAAATCTCCAGGCACCATTTGTGGGCGATCCGGGACAAGGAAGTTTTTCTTGCGTTTAGATACATATTCTTCACCTAAACAAAAAGCACCCTGAGCAGATAACAGGTGCTTTTTTTATTTAGATATAAGAAAATTGAAAGAGCCGAACTCCCGCTTTCTTATATCGCAAGAAAAACTTCCGGTCGAACGCGGTCTGTCTTCGATAAGTACGTCGCTAGACACTCTTCTTATGATACAAGAAAGCGGCAGAGGCCATGCGCGCATTGGCTTTCTTATACCGCAAGAAAAACCTCCGCATACAAGATGCGGTATGTCCTCCATGCGCTCTATCGGAGTGCTCTTCTCTTGCCTCATCCCCCGTAAACCGGCTGGCGGCGTCGGTCCCAGGCGGAGGTTTTGTTACGCCGGGACAAGCTGTCAGCTCTTGTGAAACGTATTTAAGATGGCCTTCACAAAACCTCCCAAAAACTTCGGCAGCTTGAACGTATAGAATTTCATGTCTCACCCTCCCCATCATTCTCATGCCTTCCTAGATTATGTTATGCACCAAGCCCTTAGATGTGAACACAGACAAAAAAGGCTACATGAGAACCCAGCTCATGTAACCATATTTATGCGGGAATCCCCCGCCCTATGCATCCCGAGCTCACGTTCTGCGGTCAAGATGTTACGCTGTCTCGGATTTGGGCAATGGCCGCCGCCCGATCCGGCTTGCCGAAGACCGCGCTGCCCGCAACCAGGACATCCGCTCCCGCTTCCACCACGAGCGGCGCCGTCTCCGCCGTAATGCCGCCATCCACTTCGATATGGATATTCGGATTGTCGGAGTTTGAAATCCATTCACGCAGCTGCGCAATCTTGTTTACGGTCCGCTCGATAAAAGCCTGTCCTCCGAAGCCGGGATTCACGGTCATAACCAGCACCAAATCCACATCAGGAAGCACTTCCTGAAGGACATGGGCCGGCGTGGCCGGATTAATCGCCACGCCAGCTTTCACGCCATGCTCTTTAATGAGATGGATGACGCGGTGAAGATGCGGGCAGGTCTCGGCATGAACCGTGATCAAGTCTGCTCCTGCCTTGACGAAGTCGGCAATATACAACTCCGGCTGTTCGATCATCAGATGCACGTCGAGCGTCAGGCCCGTATGCGGTCTGATCGCTTGGACGATCGGCGGCCCCAGAGTAATATTCGGCACGAAATGCCCGTCCATGACGTCCACATGAATCCAGTCGGCCCCGCTCGCTTCGGCTTCCTTAATTTCCTGCCCCAGCTTTGCAAAGTCCGCCGACAATATGGATGGCGCAATTTTTATCATGATTCAGTACCTCCGCTTCTTGTCTTTCATCTCGGTATAAAACTCCACGTAATGCTCATAACGGCTTGCCAGGATGATTCCATCCTCTTTGGCTTGAATCACCCGGCAGCCAGGCTCCTGCATGTGACTGCAGCCTCTGAATTTGCATTCAGCCGCATAAGGAGCAAACTCCTTGAAGCAGGTCGACAGCTCCTCGACACCAAGCTCCAGAAAATCCAGCTGGCTAAAGCCGGGCGTATCGGCAACATAGCCTCCGTTATCAAGCTCAATCAGCTCCACGTGGCGCGTCGTATGCCGGCCGCGGCCAAGGCGCAGGCTGATTTCGCTGGTCTCCAGCGAGAGGCCCGGCATCAACGCATTGAGCAGGGACGACTTGCCGACGCCGGATTGACCGGAGAATACGCTGATTCGAGCGGCCAGGCGGTCCTTCACCTCTTCGGTACCGATGCCTTGCAAGGAGCTGGTTATAAGCACTTCATACCCGATTTCTTCGTACTGGCGCTTGACCTGCTCCAATACATCGTCCGAGTCGTCTGCAAGGTCCTGCTTCGTCAGGCAGATCAACGCCTCAAGTCCCGAATGCTCGATATGTACCAGGAACTTGTCCAGCAGATGCAGGCTCAAGTCCGGTTCCTTGACCGAAAACAACAGAACCGCCAAGTCGACGTTCGCGACCGGCGGGCGAATTAATTGGGAAGACCGTGGAAGTATTTCATCCACGGTCCCCTCCCCATTCTCAGTCAATGAATACTTCACGCGATCTCCAACGAGCGGAGAGATGCCTTTCTTTTTGAAAATGCCGCGGGCTCTGCATTGAACCGCTGGGTCCTCCCCGGATATAATGTTGCCATCCTGCAGTGATTTGACATAGTAATATCCGCTTAGTGCCTTCACGATCAGTCCCTCTAGCATATAATAGGCCTCACCTTTCTTGTTGAAATTAGTGTTCTCATGACTTGTTTCTAATCGTTGTCTTTGCCTTTGCCCTTACCCTTGCCGTTTCCTTCGCTGCCGTTATCCCAGTGATAAGCAGCATCATCTTCCTCATTCGAACCGTCCTCGCCATTTCCCTCATCCGGGTTGGTGTCCACCGGTACATCAGGTTGCTCAGGCGGCTGCTCAAAGGTCGGCTGCGGCACGGTACCGTTCTTGACGTCGGTGTAGCTTACGCTGTACGTATCCACCTGGCGGCCGTCACGGAATATCATGACCGTCGCGTGTTTGTCGGGAGCAAGCAGCA
Source organism: Bacillus sp. FSL K6-6540 (assembly GCF_038007545.1). NCBI lineage: Bacteria > Bacillati > Bacillota > Bacilli > Caryophanales > Bacillaceae > Bacillus > Bacillus sp. FSL K6-6540. The sequence goes on along the minus strand of NZ_JBBOXH010000001.1, from coordinate 2,317,073 downwards.
GCTTAACGGGTACCATTTCGGAAGTCGTAATGGTCTTGTTTACGGCTTCCTGGTTGTCTCCCAGCGCGTCGCTGAAGACCACCCGGATTTTGCTTTCTTGTCCTTCGGCGCTCGGCGACACCGGTACGCTGTAATTATACTCGAGCGCGTCCGAAGGATAGCCGGAGCTGACGAACAGCGTGATATCGGAGCCTGGTGCAACTTGTTGATTGGCCTCATGCGGCCATTGCTCTATTACGATGCCCTTTTTCACTTCAAAACTAGATCTCTCTTTGATTGCTGCAATCTTAAAGCCATTTGACTCCAAAATATTGACGGCATTCTCCTGCTCTAAGCCAACCACGCCCGGCATAGGGACCAAATTCTTGCCCTCGCTCACCGTTACGCTGATTACTTCAGTTTCTGGATCGATTTTTGTACTGGCTTCCGGGCTTTGTTTAAAGATCTTGCCCTGAGGTACTTCATCATTTTTTTCAGACGATCGCTTGATGGAGGTTTCCTTGACTCCAATCTCTTTTAATGCAGCAACTGCCTCATCAAACGTCATCCCATTAAGATCCGGCATTTCCGGAAGCGGCTTCGCATCCCCGACCGATAACTGAACCGGTGAGCCCTTCTTCAGCATGGTCTCTGGTTCCTTGTCCTGTGCAAACACGACGCCTTCATCCACATTCGGTTTATATTCGCGAATGACTTCCTCATTCACCGTCAAACCTTGGGCCTCTAGCTCGCGGATCGCTTCCTCCTCCGTCATGCCTACCACTGGCGGCACCTTAACCTCCGGCACCTCCAGCATATTGTTCACATACATGACGACGCCTAACATAAGGCCGAGGAACAGGAGCACCGAGCCGATAATGATGGTCGGCTTGACCCACTTTTTCTTCGGCTTGCCGGTTGGCTTTTCCTCAAACTCATCGTCATCCAAGTCGTCATCTTGGTCATGATGATGCTGGCTGCTGCGCTGCATCGTTTTGAGCGCCGGCATGACCAGGGTAGAATCGGCATCGTCCTCGAACTCCATCTTCGGCTCATTGAGGCGCATCGGCATCAAGCACGTTTCGAGGTCGTCCATCATTTCTTCCGCGGACTGGTAACGCTCCTCCGGATTTTTGCGCATGGACTTCAGGATGATGTTCTCCACGCTTTGAGGAATGAGCGGGTTCACTTCCCTAGGCTCGTCAAATTCCTCCTGCAGATGCTTCAGTGCAACACTGATCGGGCTCTCGCCCAGAAAAGGAAGACGGGCCGTGAGCATTTGATATAACACGATACCAAGTGAGTATAAATCCGATTTCTCGCCCGTCACGACGCCCTTGGCGTGCTCCGGCGAGAAATAATGCACAGAACCCACGACGGAGCCTGTCTGCGTAATGGTTGTCGACGTGACCGCCCTGGCAATGCCAAAGTCGGTTACTTTGACCCTCCCGTTACGGCCAATCAGAATGTTATGCGGTTTAATATCGCGGTGAATAATCTGGTTATGATGGGCATGCCCCAATGCATCGCAGATCTGGGTCGCAATCCGGACGGCTTCTTCGACCTGCAGCGGCGCCCGTTCTTTAATGATTTCATTCAAATTCTGACCTTCGATATATTCCATGACGATGTAATGCACATCTTCCTCTTGGCCCACATCGTAGATGCTGACCACGTTGGAATGCGACAATGAAGCCGCCGATTGTGCCTCACGCCGGAAACGGCGAATAAATTCCTCGTCGTGCACAAACTGCTGGCGCAGCACTTTGATCGCTACGTTCCGGTTCAGCAAAATATCCTGAGCCTTGTAGACCAGCGCCATGCCGCCGCCGCCGATGCGTTCAATAATCTTATAACGACCAGCCAATTCATGTCCGATCATGAATCCCACCCCTTTATACGTTGCCCGACAACCTCTTCTTGATGTTCAAACATTGCGACTGTGATGTTGTCCTCACCGCCAGCGAGAAGTGCCAGTTGAAGCAGGCGATCCGCTCTTTCTTCCAGAGGAAGGTCAAGTGAACCGGAAATTTGTCCGATCAGCTCGCGGCTGACCCGGTTGCTGAGTCCGTCACTGCATAGCAGCAGCACCTCGCCTTCCCCGAGCGTAACCGGCGTAAGCTCAACCGTCACGTCCACATCCGTTCCAAGTGCCCGGCTTAATACGTTTTTCCGGGGATGGGTTTCCAGTTGATCTTCCGTAATCTGACCGCTCTTAAAAAGCTCATTAACCAATGTGTGATCATCCGTGAGCCGAATGACTTGTCCGGGAACGACTTTGTAAGCCCGGCTGTCCCCGATATGACCGATATAACCTTCGGAGCCTCGCAGCAGCACCGCTACGATCGTCGTGCCCATATTGTGAAGCCGCTCATCTGCCGAGGCTTCCTGATAGATAACTGCATTGGCGTGCAATATGGCATCGCCAAGCGCAGCCCGAACGCCGTCCATGGACATGTCCTGCTCCAAAGAGGACAAATCCGCGGCCACGGTATCTACCGCAAGCCTGCTGGCGGTGTCGCCCGCAAGGTGGCCGCCCATGCCGTCGGCAACCACACCCAAGGTATAGCCATGCTCCAATGTGCTAACAAATACCGAATCCTCATTAACAGGACGAACGCGCCCCACATGGCTTACATGAACCGTCTTGATCAAATCTTCTCACCTCAACTCCATATGCTTGGCCCGCAGCTGGCCGCAAGCGGCAGCGATATCATGGCCTTGTTCACGACGGATGGTCACATTGACCCCCTTGTCTGCTAACGCACGTTGAAATTTGAAAATATCGTTACGCGATGTGCGAACATATTTCCGTTCCGGCACATGGTTAACCGGAATCAGATTGACGAAGCAGTTCATATCCTTGATGACGTCCGCAAGCTCTTCGGCGTGCTCCACCTGATCATTCACTCCGCCGATCAAGGCGTATTCAAACGTAATGCGGCGTCCGGTTTTAGCCTGGTAATAACGAAGCGATTCAATCACGTCGTCAAACGGGAACCGGCGGTTCACGGGCATCAGCTTGGAGCGCAGCTTATCGTTCGGCGCATGAATGGAGATGGCCAGATTAATCTGGGTATCCTCTTCGGTGAATTTATAGATGTTAGGCACAATGCCGCTCGTGGATACGGTAATGTGGCGTTGGCCGATATTCAATCCTTTTTCATGGATCATCGTGCGCAGGAATTTCATGGTCGCCTCATAGTTCTCAAACGGTTCGCCTGAACCCATGATCACGATGCTGCTGACGCGTTCTCCCGTTTTATCGAGAATCTTCTGTGCCTGAACCACCTGGGCAACGATTTCGCCGGAGGTCAGGTTTCGCTTCAAGCCTCCCAGCGTGGATGCGCAGAACGTACATCCGATACGGCAGCCGACCTGCGTCGTAACGCAGATGCTGTTGCCGTAGTTATGCCGCATGATGACGGTCTCGATGGCATGGTCATCATGAAGGCCGAACAGAAACTTGACCGTTCCGTCCTTGGATTCCAGCTTGGTGATCTCCGTCAGGGTCACGAAGCTGAATTCCTGCTCCAGCTTGGCCCGAAGCTCTTTGGACAGATTCGTCATTTCCGCGAAGTCGTTCACCCGCTTCACGTACAGCCAGTCATAAATCTGGGTTCCCCGAAACGCGGGCTCCCCGTTCTCTTGAGCCCAGGCTTGAAGCTCTTCCAGTGAATAATCATATATAAAAGGTTTCATTCTCACCACACCTGTCTAGTTTAAAGGATGTCCGGCCAGCATTCTTCCGAACGCTCCCTATTTCATTCATATGCATCTCTTTTTTCATTCTTCCTATTCTAACATAAATAAAAGAGACGGTAAAAGAGGAAAACCCGCCGGCATAGGCGGGATACGACTATAGTCATGGCGGCAAGCGCCCTTAAGAGGAACGTCTGCCGAGTCTGGCAATGTAAAAGCCGTCGCTGTGATAGTGCTGGGGCAGGATTTGAATGCCGCCGCCTCGCGCAAGCGAATTCTCGCCCAGCCGGCTTAAGGCTCCAAGGCCGTCTTCAGCAATGGCAAATTCGGAATGGCCTTCCAGAAAAGCAGATACCACGCCTTCATTCTCCATCGGTTCAATCGTGCACGTGCTGTATACCAAGATCCCTCCGGGACGCAGCAAGGTCGAGACCGACTCCAGCAGCCTGAGCTGCAGCGCCGTAATCTCATGGATGTCCTCCTGGGACTTGCCCCACTTCAGATCCGGCTTGCGCCGGATCACGCCAAGGCCGGAGCAGGGAGCATCCAGCAAAATTCGGTCGAAAGACGCAGGCTCGAAGCGGTCTGCCAAATCCAGCGCGTCCCCCGTCACGATCGAAATGCTGTCCAGTCCCAAACGGCTGGCCTGATCCGAGATCAGCTTCCCTTTATGGGCATGAATATCGTTGGCGACGATGCTGCCCTCGTCCTTCATCAGCTCGCCCATATGGGCGCTCTTTCCGCCCGGGGCCGCGCAGCAATCGAGGATGCGCATGCCCGGCTCAGGCTGAACGGCCTCGGCCACGAGCATCGAGCTTTCGTCCTGGATCGAGATCATCCCGTCACGATACCAATCGGTCAAGGCCATATTGCCCACGCCCTTAACGACAATCCCGTAAGGACTAACCGACGATGGGGAAGCATCCAGGCCATGGCTGCCCATTAATTCCAGCATGTCATCGCGGCTGATCATCGTGGTGTTCACCCTCACGCTTACAGCAGGCGGTTCATTGTTTGCGGCACAGATCGCCTCTGTTGCCTCCGTACCGTACTGGGAAATCCAGCGCTCCACCAGCCACTGCGGATGGGAATGCAGAAGGGAAATGCGCTGGGCGTCCGTCATATCCTCCGGAATGGCCAGGGTTTCCTTCTGACGCAGAATATTCCGAAGCACCCCGTTCACCATGCCGGAGATCCCTTGATGCCCGCGGCGCTTCGCCAGATTAACGGCTTCGCTGACAACCGCATGGTCCGGGATCCGATCCAGGTACACGATCTGATAAAGGCTGATGCGAAGCAGCGCCCTTACCCAAGGCTGAAGCTTCCGCACCCCTTTGTTGACAAACTTGTCCAAAAAATAATCAAGCGTGTTCAGCCGCGAGATCGTGCCGTAGATCAGCTCCGTGGCTAGTCCCGCGTCGCTCTTGGCAAGCGAGGACTTCTGCAGAGCGGAGTTGAGCAGGAGATTGCTGTACGCCCCCTCCTGCTCAACCTGAGTCAATACATTCATCGCCAGCTCCCGGGGAGAGTCCAGGCGTCCCTTCGGGCTGCGGTTTCCGCTCACGACAGCACCGTCCCGGCCGTCAGGCTCGTCCCGCGGACGAATTGCGCCGCATCCATTGCCTTCTTGCCGCTAGGCTGAACCGTAAGCAGCGTCAGCGTACCGTCGCCTGTTTTCACGACGATCCCTGTCTCATGCAGCTCAAGCACGGTCCCGGGCTGCGAATCGCCAGATGGTTTCTGGGCGCTGTCCGGCTTAGCCGCTGCCCATACTTTAAACACTTCGCCGTTCCACAGCGTGAACCCGCCGGAATAAGGAACCAGACCGCGAATCTGATCGTAGATTTCGCGGGAAGTGCGGCTCCAGTCGATCTTCTCGTCATCCCGGGTCAGATTCGGAGCATACGTTGCCTTCGAATCATCCTGAGGCTCGGCCTCCACTCTGCCCTTCACGAGCCGGGGCAGCTCCCGCCGAAGCAGCTCCGCGCCGGCTTGGCTCAGCTTCTCGAACATGGTTCCAGCTGTATCATCGTCTTCAATAGGGACCTCGGTGCGGGCGATCATGTCCCCGGTGTCGAGTCCCTCCGCCATATACATCAGCGTGATGCCTGTGACGGACTCTCCATTGATGATGCTCCGCTGAATCGGCGCTCCTCCCCGATAAGCGGGGAGCAGCGAGCCGTGGACGTTCAGGCAGCCAAGCGCCGGCATATCCAGCACCGATTTCGGCAGGATTTGGCCGTACGCGGCCGTGACGATCAGCTCGGGTTTATATTCGGCCAGTTCGGCCACGGCTTCCGGATTCCGCAGTCGCTGCGGCTGCAGGACAGGGATGCCGTGACGAAGGGCGGCTTCCTTGACCGGCGTCGGGGTCAGCACTTTTTTGCGCCCCTGCGGACGGTCCGGCTGCGTAACGACGGCGGCTATCGTGTATCCTTCGGCAATCAGCATTTCCAGACTGGGTACTGCAAAGGCGGGGGTGCCCATAAATACGATATTCATCGGTTCTCCAACTCATTTCTCGGCTGTTCCGGAACATACTCATACACCCGGTCGGCGATTTCCGTAAACAGCACCCCATTCAAATGATCGATTTCATGCTGAAATGCTCGCGCAAGCAGCCCTGTACCCGTAATGACAAGCTCATTGCCTTCGCGATCAAGCCCCTTAACCGTTACTTTCTCCGCACGTCGAACATCCCCGTTCCATCCTGGAATACTCAGGCAGCCTTCCGGCCCGAATTGCTCGCCCTCGCTCTCCACGATCTCCGGATTGATCATCTTGATCAAGCCGTGCTCATCGCCCGCATCGATAACGATCAGGCGCTTCAGTATGCCGACCTGCGGCGCGGCCAGCCCGACGCCTTCCGCATCGTACATGGTATCGGCCATATCATCCAGGAGCTTTTGAACGTTCGGCGTAATTTTGGTAACTTCCTTTGCCTTTTTATGAAGAACCTCATCCGGTTCTTTAACGATAATACGAATCGCCATGTCTACGACACCATCCTTGTGCTTTTCATCATTATATGCGCTATTACATTAACATTTGCGGATCAACGTCAATACTGATTTGGAGCTTGCCGTCCCGCGCCGAATCCTGAAGCTTCTCGGCAACCGAACGCACCAGCGAGACAGCATCCATCGTTCCCCGCCATTTTATCATACATTGAAATCTGTATCTATTTTTTAACCGCGGAATGGGGGAAGCCACCGGACCCAGGATATCGAGCGCGCTTGCGTCGAACCGGTCCAGGCTTCCGAACCATCCCCGGCGGTCGGATTCGCTTTTGATGGCGGCGGCAAAATTCTCTGCCAGTCGTACGAGCAGCGGCAGCTGTTCATGCGACAGCGTCACCAGAATCAGCCTGCAGTACGGCGGATAATGGAGCGCTTTGCGGTGCTTCAGCTCATCCTTGACGAAGGATAAATAATCATGGCTGCTTGCATGAATAATCGAATAATGCTCGGGCGTGTAGGATTGGATGACCACTTCACCCGGCAGCTGATGGCGTCCCGCTCTTCCGGCCACCTGGGTCAGCAGCTGAAACGTCTTCTCGGCCGCCCGGAAGTCGGGCAGGTTCAGCGCCGAATCGGCCGTAATGACGCCGACCAGGGTGACATCCGGGAAATCCAGGCCTTTGGCGACCATTTGGGTTCCAAGCAGCACGTCGCCCTTTTTATCCCGAAACTGCTTCAGCAGCTTCTCGTGGGAGCCCTTCTCGGTCGTCGTGTCCACGTCCATCCGAATGACGCGAATCCCGGGGAACAGTTTGGCCAATTCTTCCTCGACACGCTGCGTGCCCGTACCGAAATAGCGTATATGCTCGCTCCCGCAATCCGGGCATACCTCCGGGGCCTGTGCGGCGTAACCGCAATAATGGCAGCGCAGATTGTTCGATTTCTGATGGTAGGTCAGCGAAATATCGCATTCCGGACAGCCAGCCACATATCCGCAGCTCCGGCACATCACGAAAGTGGAATACCCCCGCCGATTCAGCAGCAGCACCGTTTGTTCTCCGCGTTCCAGCCGCGCCGAAATCGCGGCATGCAGGGAGCGGCTGAACATGGAGCGATTCCCTTCCCGGAGCTCCTCCCGCATATCCACGACCTGAACAGCCGGCAGCTGGTTGCCCAGCGCACGGCTCGGCATCTCCAGCAGATGCGGAGCAAAATCATCCTGAGCCTGCGATCTCGCCGCATGGTAGCTTTCAAGCGAAGGCGTTGCCGAGCCCAGAATGACGGCTGCGCCTGTCAGCGAGGCACGGTGAATCGCCACGTCCCTGGCATGGTACTTCGGCGTTTCTTCCTGCTTATATGAACTTTCATGCTCTTCATCCATAATAATAAGGCCAAGTCGGTCAAACGGCGCAAACACCGCCGATCGTGCTCCCACGACAACCGAAGCCCGGCCTTCCCTAATTTTGCGCCATTCATCGTAGCGCTCACCATCCGAAAGCCGGCTGTGCATGACGGCCACGCGGTCGCCGAAGCGGGCTTTGAACCGCTCCACCATTTGGGGTGTGAGCGATATTTCGGGCACCAGGACAATCGCCTGACGCTCCTGATCCATGCAGCGCTGAATGGTCTGCAGGTAGATCTCGGTCTTGCCGCTGCCCGTTACCCCGTGCAGGAGAAACGCGCCATGCTTGCGTTCATCCAGCTTACGCACGATGCTCCGGTACACCGCCTGCTGCTCCGGCGTGAGCGCCAGCGGGGCGCTGGGCGTAAAGTGCCGTCCCCGGTACGGGTCGCGGAACACTTCGACATCCTCAAGGGTAATCAGTCCCTTGTCGGCCAGCGCCTTCACGGTGCCTGCGGTGACGCCGAGCGTCTGCAGCAGATCCTTCTGCGATATCGGCAGGAAGTCCTCCATCTCTACGATATATTGGAGCACTTCCTTCTGCCGCTGAGCCTTAGCCGGAAACGAAGCCAGCGCCACATGCGCTTCCTCGCTCGAAACGGCAAGCTCTACCGCTTTCATCGTTTTTTTCTGCAGTTTGTCCTTGATTTGCTGGAATTCGCTTAACCGCCCCCGGCCGATCAGCGCTTTTACGGTGGCTGCCGCATCCGGAAACGCTCGCGTTAACTGCTGGAGCGACACCTCGCCTCGCTGACTGACAAACCGGATGATCTCCTGCTCCAATTCGCTTTCCGGGAGGAGCGCGAATAATCCGCCGCTTTCATCCGACAAGCCTGCATCCGGCTCGCCAAGGGAAATATACCGCTCGGCTTTTCCCTTCAGCGCCGTTGGCAGCATCGATTGAAGAGCGGATATATAACGGCATGCATACCGCTCTTTCATCCATTCTCCAAGCTCAATCAGCTCAGGCGAGAGCGGAGGCATCACATCGAGGACTTCCTGAATCGGCTTCATTTTGGCCGTATCCATCTCGGGCCGGGGATGCAGCGAAACCACGAATCCCTGAAGCGTACGGTGACCGAACGGCACGCCGACCCGGCTGCCTACCTCGACCCATGGCCGGAGCTCCTCCGGAATCAGATAATCAAATGGACGGTCCGTATCCTTGGACGGCACGTCCACAATCACACGGGCCATTTCCATCAGGATAACCTCCCGGTCAACCGTTCGGCCGCCAGCGTTAACAGCCTCATGGCCACTTCCTCCTTGGACATCACGGGCAGCTGCAGGACGAGCCCTTCTGCATCGAATATATGAACGCTGTTCGTGTCCGTGCCAAAGCCGGCGCCTTCCTGCGTAACATCATTGGCAACGATCAGGTCGCAATTTTTGCGTTTCAGCTTTTCCCTGGCGAACTGCTCCACCGTATCCGTCTCGGCGGCAAATCCGATCAAGAACTGGGAGGTCTTTTGGCGTCCCAGGCTTTCCAGGATATCCGTGGTCTTGACAAGATCCAGCGTCATCGTTTCCCCGCGCTTCTTGATCTTTGACGTCGCCGCCTCCGCAGGACGATAATCGGCGACCGCTGCCGCCTTAACCACGATATCGCTCGTATCGAACACGCGCTGCACCGCTTCGTACATATCCTGGGCCGACTCCACTCTCTCGGCAGGAATCCCCTCTGGCGGGGCTTCATCGGTATGAGCCGTAATGAGGTGGACGTCCGCTCCCAGCTGCTTGGCGGCTTTAGCAATCGCAAACCCCATTTTTCCGGAGGAATCATTCGTGATATAACGGACCGGATCAATGCGCTCGATCGTACCGCCGGCCGTGACAACCACTTTTTTGCCGTGCAATATGCCTGACGATCCGCTTTCCACGTCCTGATTCCACGACGCCGCGGACTCGGCTGCGCGCCCTTGGAAAAACCGTTCAACCACATCCACGATCGTATCGGGCTCCTCCATCCGTCCCTTTCCGACGTATCCGCATGCCAGAAGTCCCTCTCCGGGTTCAATCATGGACACCCCGCGGGAAACCAGCGTCTCCATGTTGGCCATGACGGCCGGATGCGTGTACATATGCACGTTCATCGCCGGCGAGATCATGACAGGAGCCGTGGTCGCAAGCAGCGTCGTGGTCAGCATGTCATCCGCCAGGCCATGTGCCATCTTGCCGATGATATTGGCCGTCGCCGGAGCAATCAGCACCAGATCGGCTAGGTCGGCCAAGTGGATATGCGAGACGACCGAGGGGTCCCTTTCGTCAAAAGTATCGCTATAAACCGGGTTTTTGGTCAGCGTCTGCAGCGTTAATTCCGGAATGAACTGCTTGGCGGATTCCGTCATGATAACATGCACATCCGCTCCCCTCTGGACAAGCCTGCTGCATAAAGTCGCTGCTTTATACGCGGCAATGCCACCTGTAACGCCAAGTACGACGACTTTTCCGTTCAACATGACAATCCCCCGCTTTCCATTTGTATGAAGGCTGTACTTTCATATCTTCTCAAAAAAATAACAACCTTTCGGTTGTCACATTTTCGCGCGCTAACGCATGGTATTCGAATGTTGAAAAAAAGCCTTAGTCCTCTCCACGCTCGATCTTCACGTAATCGCCATAGATTTCTTCCAGAGCGACACCGACGAACTTATGGGATTTCGGATGTTTCAACTCGCTGACTTCTCCTTCACGCAATTGGCGTGCACGGCGGGAAGCCGCAACCACAAGAGAATATTTACTGTCCACTTTATTCATCATTTCATCAATGGATGGATATAACACAGTCGAAGCACCTCTTCTTTATTTACTTGAAAGTTTTACGCCGTCTATGAAAAGACAGCTTACTTTCTCACCTTACAATGTTCGGCTATAATGATAGATTGTATTCTCTCGCAAGCAAGATTGATTTCATCGTTCACTACGGCATAATCATAATGCTGCAGCAGATTGATTTCGTCAACAGCTACGGACATGCGGTGGTCGATCGTGGCCTGACTTTCTGTCCCCCGGCCCTGGATCCGATCTTTCAGTTCGTCCAACGACGGCGGCATCAGAAACACAAAGATACCGTCCGGAAACTTCTCCTTGACCTTCAGCGCGCCCTGCACTTCGATCTCCAGTATAATATCCTTGCCGGTGGCTAATGTTTCTTCCACAAAATCTCGAGGGGTTCCATAATAGTTCCCGACGTATTCCGCATATTCGAGAAGCTGGTCGTTCTCAATCATATCCATGAATTGTTCCCGACTTTTGAAAAAATAGTTTACGCCGTTTACCTCGCCGAGCCGCGGCGAACGCGTCGTAGCCGACACCGAATACACCAGTTCCGGAACCCGGCTGCGAAGTGCCGTACAGACGGTTCCCTTTCCAACGCCGGAAGGACCGGACAATACAATCAATAATCCTTTAGACATAGTACTCCTCATCTTATTCGTCGTTGTCGTCATCTTTGCTGGACAGACGGTGAGCCACCGTTTCCGGCTGTACAGCCGATAAAATCACGTGGTCGCTATCGGTAATGATAACAGCCCTCGTCCTTCGGCCATATGTAGCATCAATCAGCATATGACGGTCCCGTGCTTCTTGAATGATCCGCTTGATCGGAGCCGATTCAGGACTCACGATTGAGATGATCCGATTGGCCGATACGATGTTTCCGAAGCCAATATTAATAAGTTTGATTGCCATAGTGCGGTTGCTCCCCCTATACATTTGACTCTTACTTGCCGATGAAACTGCGGTTATTCCACATTGGCGGCTTGTTCACGAATCTTCTCCAGTTCCGCTTTCATTTCGACAACACGGTTTACCAGAGTCAGATGATTGGCTTTCGATCCAATCGTATTGACTTCTCTGTTCATTTCCTGAATCAGAAAATCCAGTTTACGGCCTACAGGGCTTTTCTGAAGTAGCAGCTCCCTGCATTGTTCCAAATGGCTGTGAAGTCGAATCAACTCCTCGTCCACATTGGAACGTTCAGCAAACAGAGCGACTTCCATTCCGAATATATGTTCATCAACAGCAAGCGATCCGTCATCAAGAGATTCAATGCGCTGCCGCAGGCGCTTCCGGTATTCGGCCGGAACCTCCGGAGCAAGCTCGGTCATCTCCCGGTGCAGCTGCTGCAAGCGGTCAAGCCTCTGCCCGATATCCTTCGCGAGAAAAGCGCCTTCCCTGCTGCGCATCTGGACCAGACCCTCAAGCGCTTGTTCCAGACCTTGAAGAAGCGCATCATTCCATAACCTCTGCTGCGCTTCATCCATGGAAAGTCCGCTCGGAGTTACAAGAACATCTGGCAGCGTCAAAATATCCCGCACCGCCAGATCTCCCGTGATTCCGTATGACTTCAAATCCTCGGCTGCCTGTAAATACGCTTGAACCATGGCATGGTTCAGCACGGCACCCTGAGACTCGCCGTTGTTTTCCTTGTTAATATAAACATCAATCCGTCCGCGTCCGATCCGGCTCTGTACCGCCCGTCGAAGCGAATCCTCGAAGAGTGCCCATTCACGGGGCATGCGAAAGACGATCTCGCAGTACCGGTGATTGACTGACTTCACTTCGAAAGAGATACTGTAGCCTTGAAAATCGACAACGGATTGCCCATATCCGGTCATGCTCAATGACATCGGAATCACATCCATTACACTATTGTAATTGATAATTATTAATGAAACAAGGGGGTCAATCGGCGGCCCGATTTCTCCCAGACGTACTCCATTAATTGTACGCTCATTTCATAGAACATAAACGGCGTCATCAAATAGATGCCGTTAAAATGCTCTGTCGCAACATCCAGCAGCTCCTTGCCGATCTTGACGCCCATCGCCCGGCCCGCTTCGCCTTCAAGTCCCGCCATGCGGCTGCGGACTTCGTCCGACAGCTGAATGCCCGGCACCTCATTGTGCAAATACTCGGCATTGCGCCCGCTTGCCAGCGGCATGATGCCGATGAAGATTGGAATATCCAGATGCGCCGTCGCTTCCCGAAGCCTAACCATTAACTCGGGATCGTAAACGGGCTGCGTCATGACGTAATCGGCGCCCGAAGCAATCTTCTTCTCCAAGCGGGCAACCGCTTTGTCCAGATGCCTTACATTTGGATTGAACGCTGCCCCGACAACGAATTTGGCTTTTTGTTTCAGCGGCTTTCCGGAGAAAGCAATGCCGTCGTTCAGCTGCTTGATCATCCGAATGATTTCAAACGAGGTCATGTCGTAAACCGAGCTGGAATCCGGCAAATCCCCAAAACGGGCCGGATCCCCCGTCACCGCAAGCACATGGTCGATGCCGAGCGCGTCGAAGCCCATCATGTGCGACTGCGTCCCGATCAGGTTCCGGTCGCGGCAAGCAATGTGGATCAGCGGCCGCAGTCCCGTGCGTGCTTGTACCAGATGGCCGAGAGCCATGTTGCTCATGCGGGTTACGGCCAGCGAGTTATCCGCAAGGGTCAGCGCATCGGCTCCCGCTTTTTTCAAAGCTTCCGCGCCTTTCATGAACTTGGTGATATCCAAATCCCTCGGAGGGTCCAGCTCCACGATAACCGTATGCCGTTCCTTTACGATATCGACAATCGTCGGCTCCCCGCTGCGCTCGTAGAATTGCTCCTGGGCGGTTTCGTGAATCACGATCCGGTTGATCTCCGCCTCTTCGACGGCAGGGAGCGGCGAAGGAACGTAGCCGGATAGCGCCGAGGAAATTTCCGCGATATGCTCCGGCGTCGTCCCGCAGCAGCCGCCGATAATGCGGGCGCCGCGATCCGCAAACTCCAGGGCCGTTTTCCCGAAATACTCGGGACTCGCGCCATACCGGTATTCCCCGTCCACATAATCGGCGATTCCCGCATTCGGGTAGACCGAAGCCGGAAGATTCATGATGCCGTTCAGGGTTTCCAGCGCGCGCATGATGCCGTTCGGCCCCGTCCGGCAGTTAAACCCGATCACGTCCGCGCCTTCATGGCTCAATATGCGGTATGCATCCGGCATCGTGAAGCCGTCCAGCGTGCGGGCAATATCCTCCACCGCGAACTGGCAGATCACCGGCAGGTCGCTCAGCATCCGTGCCTGCGCCAAAGCCAATTGCATTTCATCCACGTCGTAGAACGTCTCGAGCAGGATGCCGTCAACGCCTTCGGAGATGAGTACGGACAGCTGCTCTTCGAAGTAACGCTTGAGCTCGCTCGTGGAAATATTGCTTCTTTTGCCTGCCCGAATGGAGCCGACCGCTCCAACCACATATCCTTGATCGCCGGCGGCTTCACGCGCAATTCTCACGCCTGCGCGGTTGATCTCTCCTACCCTCGCCTCCAAGCCGTATTTGGACAGCTTGTCATAATTGGCTGAGAACGTGTTGGTCTCGATGACCTGTGCACCAGCCTCAACATACTGGCGATGAACGTTCCCGATGACCTCCGGAGAGGTTAAATTCAGTTCTTCATATGAAATGCCTACAGGAAATCCTTTTTGATATAAATAAGTACCCATCGCGCCGTCACCGACCAGTACCTGATTCTCCCATGCCTGCCGAAGATTCGGTTTCATCGCGTTTTCTCCTCCACCCGACGTTTATTTTCAACTAATGTATCATAAAACCTCTGCAAAGATAAAGAGACAAAAGGGAGGCCTTCGAAGGCCTCCCTACCGTGTCCGTCCCTGCAGGACAAACTTATGAACATGCTGTTTTTTTCAACTGCCGGAGGAAGAGAAGCGGCCAGCAGATGCCCTAAATTGCCAACTTCCCTTTGTATACAACCTCGGCCGGTCCCGTCATGTACACATGGTTATCAAGCTCATCCCACTCGATGAACAGGTCCCCGCCCTTAAGCGAGATCGTCGCGCTGCGGTCTGTGGCCCCGTTCAGCACGGAGGATACCAGCGTCGCGCAGGCGCCGGTGCCGCAGGCCAGGGTCGGCCCCGCGCCGCGCTCCCATACCCGCATGTCCACTTGACCGCGTGAATTCACCGTTGCAAACTCCACGTTGATCTTTCTCGGAAAGAGCGGGTGCACCTCAAGCTTAGGACCCCATACGCCGAGATCAAAGTTCACCGCATCGTCCACATAAATGACGCAGTGCGGATTGCCCATGGAAACGGCAGTGAATCGGAATTCCCGGCCGTCCACTTCAACGGGATGATTCACCACCGGATTGAGATCGACCAAGGTCGGCACGCTAAGTCCATTCAGGACCGGTTCGCCCATATCGACCCTTACGCTGCTTACTTGACCGTCCTGCACCGTAAGACGCACTTGCTGCACGCCGGCTCCGATGGTTTCTATGGTAATCTCCTCGCGGTCGATATGGCCATGATCGTACACATATTTCGCGACGCAGCGGATGGCGTTGCCGCACTGCTCCGCTTCGGAACCGTCCGAATTCATAATCCGCATCATGAAATCAGCCTTCGCGGAAGGCAAAATATATACAAGTCCGTCAGCACCGATGCCGAAGAAGCGATTGCACAGCTTCACGGCCAATTCGGATGCATCGGATGGAAGTTCCCGTTCGCCGTATACGACAACGAAGTCGTTGCCCAATCCATGCATTTTCGTAAATTCCATCATAAAACCCCATCTCCTCTGCAATTGCTACGCTCGTGCTTAGCATATCGCAGAGGTGATGGGCTATCCATTCATTTTACGCCGAAATATTTGCACTCTTCGTCATCATGCCGCGGCGGTTCCGGTTGCGGTTCCGTCTGCCGCCCCACACGCTTCCGGCCCCCATCAGGAAGGTAGGAATGCCGGCGGCGACGAGTGTCAATGCCCACTCTTTCAGGCCAAGCGGAACCGTCTTGAAGATCGGCTGGAACGCCTCGATGTACATGACGCCGAGCATCAGCAATACGGAGGACAGCACAGCCAGAACCAATGCTTTGTTCTGAAGCGGGTTCCGATGGAAAATCGAGCGCGAGCTGCGGCAGTCGAACACATGGATCAGCTGGGCCATGACAAGGGTAGCAAAGGCAACGGACTGCGCCTTGGCCAGCTGCGCCGGATCATTCGGCGCGATGCGCAGCGTGACCCAAAATGCGCCGAGCGTGCACAAGCCGATCAAGATGCCGCGGCTGATGATTTTCCAGCCAAGGCGTCTGGCAAAAATATTTTCCTTGGCCCCCCGCGGCTTGTGCTCCATCAGGTCCTTCTCCGGCTGGTCCACCCCGAGCGCCATGGCCGGGAGCCCGTCGGTGACCAGGTTTACCCACAGAATCTGGATCGGAACGAGCGGAAGCGGAAGCCCCATCATCATCGCAAAAAACATCGTCAGAATCTCGCCGACATTGGAGGCCAGCAAATAGCGGATGAATTTGCGGATATTTTCATAAATGCTCCGCCCCTCCTCAATCGCCGAAACAATCGTGGAGAAATTATCGTCACTGAGCACCAGCGACGACGCTTCCTTCGTTACGTCCGTGCCGGTAATGCCCATGGCAATCCCGATATCCGAGGCTTTGATGGCTGGTGCATCGTTCACGCCATCCCCCGTCATGGCAACCACATGCCCCTTCCGCTGGAGCGATTTCACGATGCGAAGCTTGTGCTCGGGAGAGACGCGGGCATAAACGAAGGTTTGATCCACCCTCGCATCCAGCTCCTTGTCGTCCATTCGGGATAACTCCTGTCCCGATAGCGACAGACCGTTCCTTGGCAGGATCCCGAGCTGGGCCGCGATCGCTTCCGCCGTTGTCCGATGGTCGCCCGTGATCATGACGGTCTTGATTCCGGCGCGGCGGCAAGTCGCAATCGCGTCGCGCACTTCACGGCGCGGCGGATCGATCATTCCGGCCAGCCCCACAAAGATAAGCTGGCTCTCGGCCTCTTTCTCCGTTTCGGGCTTATCATAGGAACGCAAATCCCGATAAGCCAAACCAAGCACGCGCAGCGCGTTGGAAGCCATGCCTTCATTGGCGGCCAGCACCTTCTGGCGGAGCGTGGAGGACAGCGGCACGACGTTCCCGTCCCACATGATATAAGCACAGGCGTCCAGCAGGACGTCCGGTGCGCCCTTCGTGCAGAGCAATCGTCCGCCCTGATGGCTGACGATGACGGACATCAGCTTCCGCTCCGAATCGAAAGGAAACTCTTTGTCCCTTTGGTAGATGGAGTTCAGGCTGCCCTTCGTCAATCCCATTTTGGACGACAGCGTCAGCAGCGCTCCTTCTGTCGGGTCCCCTTTTAACTCCCAAGCAGCTGCTGCCGGCTCCTCCTTGCCCTTGCGCTTGCTCCGGGCTTCCTCCTGCACATTCTCATAGATCTCCGCATTGTTGCACAGCCCGCTGATTTGCAGCAGTCTGCGAAGCCCCTGATCGGATCTCAGCTCGACAGGCTTGCCTCTGTGGAGGATCTGACCCGTCGGGTCATACCCGTGCCCGGTCACTTCCAGCGTACGTCCTCCCAGCCAAACCTGGGTCACGGTCATTTTATTCTGCGTGAGCGTCCCCGTTTTATCCGAACAGATCACGGATGCGCAGCCCAGCGTCTCCACGGATGGCAGCTTGCGCACGATCGCTTTGCGCTTGATCATGCGCTGCACGCCGAGGGATAGCGCAATCGTGACGATGGCCGGCAGCCCTTCGGGAATGGCCGCTACGGCGAGGCTGACCCCTGCGAAGAACATCCCTGCTGCAGGCTGTCCATGCAGAATGCCTGCGACTACGACCAAGACCGTCAGCCCCAACGACACGGCGATCAGAATTTTGCCCAGCTGCTCCAGGCGATGCTGCAGCGGCGTCTCCTGGGATTCCGTGTTTTGGATCAAATCGGCGATTTTGCCCATCTCCGTATCCATTCCGGTCCGGATGACAACGCCTTTACCCGTGCCGCGGGCCACCATCGTTCCCATGAACCCGATGTTCTTCCGGTCGCCCAGCGGAACTTCCGCATCGTGGATCGGCTCAGCATGCTTATTTACCGGCAGGGACTCGCCGGTCAAGGCGGACTCCTCGACGCTGCAGCTGTTGATCTCGAGCCAGCGAACGTCGGCCGGGATACGGTCTCCGCTCTCGACGAGAATGACATCGCCAGGTACGAGTTCTCTGGCCGTTAGCTGCACCACCTTGCCGTCCCGGATGACCTTGGAGGTCGGCGCGGACAGCTGCTTCAAGGCCCGAAGCGACCGCTCCGCCTTGAATTCCTGGATGAAACCAAGGATCCCGTTGATCAGGATGATGGCCACGATCGTGACGGCATCCAGATACTCGCCCAGCAGGCCGGATACCAGGGTGGCTCCAAGAAGCACCAGCATCATGAAATCCTTAAATTGATTCAAGAACAGAACAAATGGAGAAATTTTAACGCCCTCGGAGAGCTCGTTGTAGCCACTTTTTTTTCGTCTCTCCCCGGCTTCCTCTTCCGTGAGGCCCTGCTCCGGATGCATCTGCAGTACTTGCTGCAATTCATCCGTGTCCATCTGGTGCCATTGCTTTTGTTCCATGCTTCCTTTCCCTCCCGGTTGGTTTTGCAAGTTCCGGCGGATGACAGCTTTTCCACCCTTTCTACGTAAATGTATTCGGACAGGTCCTGAATTATCACAGAAGGGGCCTTAAGTTTTTAAGGGAAATATGGCATCATAGAGAAGTACGATTAGGAAGGGTAACAGACAGATAGGAGAATGAAGGATGGCACTAGACGGCATTGTCACGCGCGCGATCGTGCATGAGCTTCAAGCCTGCCGGGGCGCACGAATCAATAAAATATATCAACCGAACGATCGGGACATCGTGTTTCACATACGCACCCAGCAAGGAAACGCCAAGCTGCTGCTCTCCGCAAACCCCACATATCCCAGGGTGCATCTGACGCAGGAAACGTTTCTCAATCCGGCCGAAGCGCCGATGTTTTGCATGATTCTGCGCAAGCATTGCGAAAGCGGCATCATCGAGGACATCCAGCAGGTGGGCATGGAGCGGATCATCCATATGACGATTCGCCAGCGCGACGAGCTCGGGGATGTTTCCTCCAAGAAAATCATCGTGGAGCTGATGGGCAGACACAGCAACATCATTCTGCTTGATCCCGCGAGCGATACCATACTGGACGGCATCAACCATGTGACGCCCGCCATCAGCAGCTACCGCGTGGTCATGCCGGGATTTTCCTACACGGATCCGCCGGAGCAGCATAAGCGGAGCCCGCTCGAAACCGGGCAGGAAGCTTTCCGGGAGTCCTGCCTGGTGAACGAGGAGCCGGCCGTCCCATGGCTGGTCGGTACATTCAGCGGCCTGAGCCCGCTGGCAGCGCAGGAAATAGCCCACCGTGCAGGAGAAGGCCATCCTGGCGGAAACGAAGGGGAAAAAGATTGCGGCAGCCTGTGGCGTGCATTCGATGAGGTGATGGGGCAAGTCCGCAGCCATCAATATACGCCTGTTACAGGCGTCAATGCCAAGGGCAAATCGGTGTTCTCCGTCATACCGCTGACATTGCTTGCGGACGAGACCAGAACCTACGAATCCGTCAGCCAATGCATGGAGGATTATTACGGGGATAAGGCCCAGCGGGACACGGTTAAACAGAAGGTCAGCGACCTCCTCCGATTCCTGCAGAATGAACGGACCAAAAACATCAAGAAGCTGGATAATCTGAACAAAGATTTGGAGGAAGCCGGCGATGCCGATCGGTACCGGATTTTTGGCGAACTTCTCTTCGCCTCGCTCCATCAGATTCAGAAGGGCGACCGCGAAGTCCAGCTGATCAACTTCTACGATGAAGAGCAGGCGACCGTCACCATACCGCTGGATCCGCTACTGACACCATCGGACAATGCCCAGCGTTATTTCAAAAAGTACAACAAGTATAAGAACAGCCTCGCGGTCATCAACGAACAGTTAATCAAAACCCGCGAAGAGATCAACTATATCGAGAATCTTCTGCAGCAGCTGTCGCATGCTTCCCTGAACGACATCGATGAAATCAGGGACGAATTGGTCCAGCAGGGATATTTAAGAGACCGCAGCCGCAAAACGAAGAAAAAGAAGAAAAACGACAAGCCGACGCTGCATGTCTATACTTCATCCGAAGGCGTCGAGCTCTATGTGGGCAAAAACAACCTTCAAAACGAATACGTGACCAACCGTCTCGCTTCCTCGAACGACACATGGCTGCACACCAAGGATATCCCGGGTTCCCATGTGGTCATCCGCAGCAGCGAGTACGGGGACGCGACGCTCCAGGAAGCGGCGCAGCTGGCGGCTTATTACAGTCAGGCCAAAGAATCAAGCAGCGTGCCCGTCGACTATACGCTCATTCGCCACGTCCGCAAGCCGAATGGAGCCAAGCCCGGCTTCGTCATCTACGACAATCAGAAAACGCTGTTCGTGACGCCGGACGAGCAGCTGATCAAGGCCATGCCCAATTCGGTAAAAAACAATCGCAATTAAAATGAACGGAAGACGCGGATAGATCTTCATTCAGCCAAAAAAACGGGTACCCCGCAAGGTCAAAATGACCATCCGGGATACCCGTTTTTCTTACCGTTCCGTCCGTCTTAGGTCCTTGCCCGTGCCTGTTGAAGCCGGTCCAGCACCTGGGTGGATACCTGGCGGCTGCCGATATCCCCATGGAATACCTGGCCTTGCCTCTGTCCATGGTAATCCGATCCGGCGGTCACGATGAAGCCGTACTCCTCGGCCATCGCCAAGTAACGTTCCTCCTCCGATACCCCATGGTCCGAATGATAGACTTCGATCCCCTTGAACCCTGACTCTTCAATGACCCTTCTGACCAACGCATCATCGCCGTAGAGTCCGGGGTGCGCAAGCGCCGGCACGCCGCCGGCTTCACGGATCCATTCGCAGGCTTCCTTGGGATGGATCCGCGGCTGCGGTACATAGGCAGCAGCGCCCTGGGCGAGATACCGGTCGAAGGCATCCCGCAGATCCAGGGCATGTCCTTTATGGACCAGCGCATCCGCAATATGCGGGCGTCCGATGCTCTCATCTGGCTCCAGCGGCCGCCCCAATACCGCAATGACTTCCTCCATCGTAAGCTCGATGCCAAGCTCGCGAAGCTTAGCCAAGATCTTCTCATTGCGCTTCTCCCTCGTGCGACGGAGCGCTGCCAGCCGCTCCAGAAACACGGGGTCCCGGTGATCGACGTAATAGCCCAGGACGTGAATATCCGTCCCGCCTGCCATGGTGCTGATTTCTACGCCGGGGACCACGATGATGTTCAAGCGCTCTCCCGCTTGCAGCGCTTCCTCGATGCCGGCTACGGTATCATGATCCGTAATGGCCAAAGCCCCCAGCCCCCGCTCATAGGCAAGCTGCACGTTCTCCGAAGGCGTATTCATTCCATCCGAAGCCTGGGTGTGCGAATGAAGATCGCAGCCCTTTCGAGACGCAAGTTTATCCATGGCGTTCAATCTCCTTTCGTTGTATATACGGGTATGCTTGCATTAACGCCGTCGCTCTCTTAAATAGGCCAAAAACGTCATCGCCGACATCGGCAAGAGCGCCGACCGCAAATGAATGGAATAGAAATTCCGTTTAAATGACGCATCCGCGATATCGATCATTTTGACTAACCCGAGCGCCGTCTCGTGCTTAACCGTAGAGGTTGACAGCATCGTGATGCCGAGTCCTTCCTCTACCGCCGATTTGACAGCTCCCGTGCTCCCCAGCTCCATCACCGTCTGGATGCTCTCGGGATCGTGCCCCCGCTCCAGCAGCACGTCCTCCATGACCTTCCGGGTGCCGGAACCTTTCTCGCGCAGCACAAACGGATACGTCAGCACATCCTTCAAATATATAGCATCTTCCCTTTGCGCTAAAGGATGGCTGGAAGGAACGATCAGTTTCAGCTCATCTTCCATGACCGCATCCAGCACCATGTCCGGATGTTCAACCGGAGCCTCGATCAATCCGAAGTTCAGTTGATGGCTTGCGATTTCCTCGAGAATCTGCGTAGTGTTCATCACTTTGAGCATTATCGATATGTCCGGGTACTCCCGGCCGAAGGGCCCCAGCAATCGCGGCAGCACATACTCCCCGATCGTCAGGCTTGCCCCGAGCTGCAGCCTTCCCTGAAGTTTGTTCGAGAAAGCCGCCATGGCCGCGTCCGTGGCCTGCGACAGCTCCAGGCTCCTGCGGGCAAAGGGGAGCAGCGTCCTCCCGGCCTCGGATAACTCCATGCGCTTGGTGGAACGGATGAGCAGCTTTGTCCCAAAGTACTCCTCCAGCGCCTGCACCTGCATCGTCACGGCCGGCTGGCTCATATGAAGCGCTTGCGCAGCGGCGGAAAAACTTCCCCGCTCGGCCACCGTGTAAAAGATATGTAGCTGGTGAAAATTCATCGTTTCGGTTCCCCTCTCGCTGCCGCTCTTGTTTTATATTGTAACGGATCGCGGCAGCGCATACAAAAAAAGACATCCGCGCTTACGCTCGCATGCCATTTCATGACTTTATTTCTTTATTTACGCTTGCGGCTGTTCTTGATCAGCGTCATGCGGCGCGAATGACGAAGCCATGAGTAATAAGACTTCAGGTCCCGAAGCTCAATGGTTTCGGACATACGCCCCAAAAATGTTACAATGATCATCCGATGCAGTGGGTTGCCGATCAGATCGCGTTCGTGCTCCAGCTCCGAGAACTCCGCCACAACCACCAGGTCGTCGTCGATCAGATAGACATCCTGTTCGTTGCGGTAATACGGCACGATCCGGTCCTGCTTCAAGCACTCCCACATCCAAGTCCCGATTTCCTCGTGGGAGGTGTCATGGCCTTCCACCCGGTCCGTATAACGGCTCTTTGCATGATTGGTAATCACGATATCGGCTACCTTTTTATCATTTAACGTAATATAAAACGGCTCATAGGTGCTCCACCGCTCAGTCCCTTTGTCGCGCATGGAATATCACTCTCCACCAAATGGGTCTTTGTATCTATGTATATATACCCAACATATTACATCATTCCACTGTCATTCACAAGATTGAAACCTCGCTTCTTGTGAACAATCACCGAAAATTTAGAAATAGCTCTAATTGCATCCTGGTGCGGAAGGTGCAAATCCGGATGGAATGATGGGTCCCATTAAAATGTAAATTGTACCTTACTTATACTATTTTATCAAATGGCCTTCCGATTTATGCCAATCTATCGCCGCAAATCGAAATAATCTTTGGAAGTTCATGCGTGACTTGCGAGGCTAATACTTTCCAAGGCTTTAAAAAAAGCGGCCCCAGGAGGGGCCGCTTTACGCTTTTCTCGTATTCTTGCAAGATACGCGATATGCGATTTGCACAGATTCTCGAGCAGGCACATCCTGCTAGGGACCGTAAAACTTGGCTTTATCCGGCCCCTTGCTGCTGTACTCTGTCTTAATCTCGTTCCGGTAGGAGCGCTCGATCTTACGAACGTAGGACAATCTCCGGATGTTCTTCATTGTCTCTTCGGCACGGTCAGCGTTGACGTACATGACAACGTAATGCATGCGGCGCGATATATAATGGACGCTGCCGTATTTCTCCAAATTCCTTGCTGCCTTAACATCGCTGACCCATATAATAAAACCCGTCCGTTCAGCCAACATCCTAAGCTCCTCGCCTCACTTTCGTCTCTATCTCTAATGTATGCCCCTTATCCGCACGAGCAGGCTCCTCCGCTGCCGCACCCCTTCTTCGGAAGAGGGTCATTGCCGGGAACCTTGATGCTCTCCGAAACCGAAAAAGCAATCCTCTCCGACATGGAATGCAGCAGATCGTCCAGATTCTTCTCCGCCTGCTTGAACCGGGCTACGGGTTCAAAAGCCTCCAGTTCCGCTTCCACCGCGGCTACTTCATCCTTAGCCGAATGATAATTCGGGTGAAAGTGGCCGAACCGCTGCGTCTCTTCGAACAACTCCTTCTTCGAGTCAAGCTTTCTGACCAAAGCCTGAATCATGGGGTCATTCTCAACTGCCTGCTTCCAATATAGATAATCCGCCACTTCGACGGAAGCATTAATCATGTCGCCTATTTCGTAGGCATAGGTGAGCACCTCGGCCATATCGACCGTGTTTATTTCCGATACGCTCATGAACTCATCCCGCTTTTCTATTAAATTTGGCCCGCGTGTTGATCGTGGACTCTTTCATCATAGCATAACGCTCGTATCTTAAGAAGGGGGAATTCAAACGCTTTTACGGAATCACAAGCCGCATTTCCCTCCATTCCCCTTCGCCTAACTCCACGATGGCTCCCGTCTTATCCGAATCCGGATCGTATAACGCACCCGAAATTTTCCACGGCTGACGCAGGATTTGAAATGGAATGAATTCCATGCGGCTGCCATCCACGGCAATCTCCAATTTGGCCGACAGCTCCAGCGCCTGCTCCATCATTTGTTTGGCCGTCGAGCCGTGGTAAGAGCGCCAATCCCGTGTCCACATGACAGGAATCCGGTTCAAATCGGGAATGATCGACGATGGATCCGGCAGGGTGTCATCAGGTTCAAGTACAAGCTCGCTTCGTGCCGGGCGAATCAATCCGCAGGAGGGACGGCTACGACTCCCCCACTGCATAGGGTAACGGTCATTTCCATCAGTACCCGCAAGTTCCGTATCCTCTTCCGGAAAAGCCTCTTCATAGCGAGGCGACTCGTTCAGGCCCGCCCTGTCCATCTCCTTGCCCCATTGGTATAAAGCAGCTTGCACGTTCTCCGGCATTCCGGCGGCTGCATGTTTCGAGAAAAAGGCCGCGATTCTGTCCGGCTCCATTCCGGCTTTTGCCGCCTGAATCACCGAATCCCTTGTCAGGCGATAGACCGTCATCACATCATCCAAAATCCGCTCCGTGCAGCAAGCAGCTTGAAACTTAACGGAATTCGGCACATTGGGCGGTATCAAAATGTCAAAATCCGGCTGAATGAACAGACCCGATGATCCGGTATCAGCCCCTTCGCTTCCATCCAGCAAGGAGAAGGGGGCCACGCGCCAGCGGAACAGGAATTGACCATCGTCATCGATGCCCAAATCGGTGTAACCGCAGCCGGTTAATAACCGGAGCCATGAAGCGGCTTCCTCCGGCAATAATTCTTTTCCGGTGGATGCACCTCCTTCCAAAGGCTCAGAGACTGCAGCGGGCATCTGCCAGGCGCGGTACCACACCCCGCCGGACAACGACGAGTGACATATCCGCCAAGTCCAATGCTGAAACTCGGCCGAGTTCGGAATGTAACGTTCCATCATGTGAAGAAGGACGGACCGGTCCATCGCTTCCCGGGAGAGCATAAGCCAACGCCGCAATGAGGTACGGTTCAGCTTGAGTTCCCCCTGCTCTGCAACGACCAGCTCAAACGTAAACAGCAGATCCAACACCATCGCGACATGTTGAGGGTACGCATCCGAATGATCATAGTGAAGGGCGAGCCCTTCGACATCGTATGGCGTTAAGGCGATCTCGCCCCCCAGTTTCTGAATGCATTTCTTATGCAAAATCCCTTTAGCGGTCAACGATACGCGGTTCTTGGCCATATATACGAGAACATTGAACATATCGATCGCTATGCCGCTTCTTGCTTCCTGCTGAAGCCTCACGGATACAGAAGGCAGGGAGCCTGTTTCATGAGCCTCTACAGGACCACAGCCTTCTAGGAGGATCTGCAGCTTGTCAAAAGGAATGAAATACAGCCTCTCGCCCCAACCCCGCTTGACCGCTCGCACCCATCCCTGTTGTCTCAAGGAGATGAAGGCAAGCTGCGCCTCCGCGCCGCTCAAGCGGGGAAATCGCAATGAGCGCAGCTTGTCGTCATCGAAACCCTGCCCGGCAAAGCGGCGCCAGATATGATAGAGGACCGATCGCTCCTTCGGAAGGAGCCGTTCCAGGCTCATCGTGTCCGCCATGTCCTGCTGCCTCGTCATCTCCACGAGACCTCCTTCCCGTCGGGATGCTGATAAGAACGGGGATTTCGCATCGCGATCAGATCCAGGGAGGCCGCCGGCTGCTTTGCATGTATCGCGTGATATTCGTACCCCTGCTCAATCAGAAACAGCTGTCGCCGGATCGCAAAGATCTCCTCCCGGCTGTCCTCCGTTACCAATGCATAAAAATAAGCCCGATTCTCCCCTGACTTCGGCCGCAGCAAACGTCCAAGCCGCTGCGCTTCCTCCTGCCGAGAGCCGTAACTGCCCGAAACCTCGATCGCTACGGAAGCATCGGGGAGATCGACCGCGAAGTTTGCCACTTTCGATACGACAAGCACGCGTATGTTTCCTTCCCTGAAGGCGTTATACCATTCGTTGCGCTGATCCTGGGTCATTTGTCCCGTGATGAGCGGGGCCTGCAGCTCCCTGGAAATGGCATGGAGCTGATCCAGGTATTGTCCAATGATGAGCGTCTGCGCATCCTTGTGGACATCCACGAGCTGCCGAATCACATCAAGTTTGGAGGGATTCTCGGCAGCCAGCCGATATTGCTCCCTTTTGTTTGCCGTTTCGCAGGCTTCTCTGATCTCGTCCGGCAGCGGCACCTTAATCTCCGTGCAGGTCACCGAAGCAATCCACCCTTGTGCCTCCAGCCTTTTCCACGGCATTTCATATCGTTTGGGACCGATCAGGGAGAACACGTCGCTCTCCCTTCCATCCTCGCGAACCAAAGTGGCGGTCAGGCCAAGCCTGCGGGTCGCCTGGATGTCGGCCGTCGCGCGGAATACCGGTGCGGGAAGAAGATGAACCTCGTCATAAATGATCAAGCCCCAGCGCCGTTCATTAAACAGCTTCATATGCTGCTGCTCCTCCCCCTTGCCCTGCCGGTGGGTCAAGATGTGGTAGGTAGCGACCGTCACCGGCCTGACCTGTTTGCGTTGACCGGAGTATTCGCCGATTTCATCCACGGACAGCGTCGTTTTCTGCATCAGCTCGGCGATCCACTGCCTTACCGACGTAGTATTGGAAGTGAGGATCAGCGTCTCGCATTGCAGCTCGCGCATGGCGGCGATGCCAATGACCGTTTTCCCGGCCCCGCATGGCAGGACCAGCACTCCGTTGCCGCCTTCGCCGCCAATATCCCTGAAGGATTCGGCAGCCTTCTGCTGATAGTCGCGAAGCACGAAGCGCTGATCGTTGGATCCGCCGTTCGAATCTTCAAGGCGCCAGCTGCCCGATTTTTCTCCCCGCCAAAGAATGTTCAGGTATTGCCCGTCCATATATCCCGCGTGGTCCAGCACAGGATAGCCGAGCCGGGTCATCTCCTGCTTTAACACGCCGCGGCGGTCCGAAGGCACCTCTGCTTCCTTTGGTGAAATCAACCGGACGCCGATTTCCCTCAGGGAGCGATGGGACGTCAGCTCCTGCATCAGGGCTTCCTCATTGCTGGATAACAGCAATGCACGTTCAAGCGTTGGATGCGGGAGCAGCGACAGCTGCCCGTAACGCCCAACGAGCTGGCGAACCTCTTCCAGCAGGGCGGCCGGCACGTCCCAACGCGACAACGACTGAAGGCTCGAGCAAATCGCTTCAGCCGACATGCCCCCTGCAGCGGCGTTCCATAAAGATAAAGGGGTCAGGCGATATGTATGAAAAGACGCGGGACTTTTGATCAAATCCGCATATTGGGCTAGCTGCTCGCGCGCAGCCTCCGCATCCGCATGGGCGGTTTCAAGAAGTATGGTCCGATCGCGCTGGACGATGCAAGGCTTGTTGTGCACCCTTATTCCTCCTCGTGACATTCGGTCATCTAAAAAAAAGAAGTCCACATCCATGACCTGGATCTGAACTTCCCCTATGATCAATAGGATTTCCAAATAACGAGCGTTCATGCGCGAAGATTGCGATTTTGTGAAAGTCTATTCCCCGTTCTGATAGCTCGACACCATCTCGACCAGCAGCTTCGCCCCGTAGCGCATCGCATCTTCATCAAAGTCGAACATCGGATGATGATGCGGATAAATCGCCCCTTTGTCGGGGTTGCCGGCTCCAACGAAAATGAAGCAGCCCGGAATTTCCTTCAAGTAATAAGCGAAATCCTCTGCCGGCATCAGTTTGGGCGAGACGATGACCTGATCCACATCGAACACTTTGGGTGCCGTACGGAAAAATCGTGCGGTTTCGGCTTCATCGTTCACCACGGGAGGGTAGCCGACGAGATATCGAACCGCCGCCTTTGTGCCGTAGGTTTCGGAAACCGTCCGGGTCATATGCTCGATCCGCTCCCGGATCAACGCCCGGGTAGGTTCGTCAAACGTGCGCACCGTCCCCGTGATCCGGCAGGAGGAGGCTATGACGTTTTGCGCCGTTCCGGCTTGCATCGTCCCTACCGTAACGACGGAAGGCTGCAGCGGATCCACGGTGCGGCTTACGATGGTTTGAAGCTGCATGACAAGCGCAGCCCCCGCAACCAGGGCATCGGCCGTCACATGCGGCATGCCGCCATGCCCCCCGCGCCCCGTAATGTCAATGAAAAACTCATCCGCCGCCGCCATCAGCGGACCCGGCGCGCTCGCTGCGGTGCCTACAGGTAACGGCGTCCACAGGTGCAGACCATAGACGACGTCGGCCCCTTCGAGCGCTCCGTCCTTGATCATCTCCACCGCGCCGCCGGGGCATACTTCCTCCGCCGGCTGGAACATAAAACGAATCTCCCCCTGAATTTCTTCCGGGAACGTGCTGTAATATGCGGCGGCTCCAAGCAGCATGGAGGCATGCCCGTCATGCCCGCAAGCGTGCATAACTCCCTGCACCCTGGATTTGTATTCGCAGCTCTTGCCGTCCTCGATCGGCAGCGCATCCATGTCGGACCGCAGCACAACCGTCCTGCCGGGTTTATCCCCTTTTAATGTCCCTATAACTCCATGCCCGCCAACACCGGTCTTGACCGCAAGACCGAGCTCCTGCAGCCGGGCTGCTATAAATGCCGAAGTTTCCTTCTCCTGGAACGAAAGCTCCGGGTGCATATGTAAATGACGCCGCCACTCCACCATCCGTGGATACCATTGATCCCAAAATGCTTCCTTCATCAAGTTCATCATCCTTCCCCCGCTATTGGCGGCTCAATCGATCGCAAGAAAGCCGTGGAGTTTGCTCAGCAGCAGTCCGTGCCCAACCATGGCATCCATCCGGCCGCCCTCCTTGATCTTGCGATATACATCCCTGAGCGGGACCCACACCGCTCTAACGTCTTCGTCTTCCTCTTGATTCGACTCCCGGCTCCCGGACACCTTCAAATCGTCGGTGAAATAAAAATAAACGTTCCGGTTGGCCAGAGAAGCCATCGGATAAGCACTGCCCATGTAGGACAGGTCCTTGCACTGCACGCCTGCCTCTTCCTCAAGCTCCCGCTTAACGGCAAGCGCGCGTTCCTCGCCGGGCTTCACCGTTCCGCCGGGAAGCTCCCAGGTGATCTCATTCACCGCTTCCCGATGCTGGCATACCAGTAGCAGGCACCCTTGATGGACGGCCACAACCGCTGCCGAATCCGGAATCCGGTCGATCACGACGATTTCTTTCTGCCCGTTTTCTTCCACTGCATAATACTCCGTGCGGTAAACGACGCGGTTCATAGGCCGTATCCACCCTTCGCTTGAATTGAAGTCCTATGAATATATAACCACCAGGATGGAAAGCGTACATTTCACAGCGTTTTCACTTGCATTTATTTTAACAGAAAAGAAGAATGCTTGCCGTTATCAAAATCTGATCTGGATAAATGGTCTCAATTGAAGCGTGACGGGCGGTACAGGCTTGCACAAGTTCTTGAAACATACTATCATATTAAAGAACTTTGCAAGGACTATTAAGGGGGTTACGACCACATGATTTTCGAAAATACAGGCTTGGACGGATTGCACAGCGATTTAGCTTACCTCGATGAATGTGCCGAGAAAGTAGGCTTCATTCGTTGGCAGTGGGAATACTACCGCGCTACATACGACTTGAAAATCGAAGATAAAAAAAATCAGGCTGAATACTTCCTGCGCATTAACACCCGCGCTGTTGAAGGCAAGCTGGAGAAACCCGACACCATCCTCAAAATCGAAGCGGTATACCTGGGTAAAGCCACGTTCCCGCACGGTCTCGAGTATGAATCCATGGCTCCGCAGCCTGTCATGAATGTGGCCACCAAGAAGCTTCAAGAGCTCAAAGCTCTTCTGGAAGCGTAAGGTCGAACACGATGAATACGACCAAACCTCAGCCGAAGAGAGGGACGCCTGATTTCCAACTGCTGATCCTT
Source organism: Bacillus sp. FSL K6-6540 (assembly GCF_038007545.1). Taxonomy (NCBI): domain Bacteria; kingdom Bacillati; phylum Bacillota; class Bacilli; order Caryophanales; family Bacillaceae; genus Bacillus; species Bacillus sp. FSL K6-6540. The sequence continues at coordinate 2,286,893 of NZ_JBBOXH010000001.1, read as the reverse complement.
ACCTTGCTGTTGGTGGGATTCGGACTGATCATGGTGTTCAGTTCCAGCTCCAGCTTGGCCGTTTTCAATGAAAAATTCAATAACGATCCGCTGCACTTCACGAAGCGGCAAGCCGCGTTTGCGGTTCTGGGCACGTTTGTCATGTTTGTGGCCATGAACATCAACTATAAGAAATACAAGAAGCTATTCATACCGGTGTTTTTTCTAACCTTGATGCTGCTGATTCTTGTGGTGATTATCGGTTCCGCAACCAACGGCGCCACAAGCTGGTTTAATTTGGGGAAATTCGGCATCCAGCCGACCGAACTGGCCAAAATCGCGACCATCGTCTATCTGGCAGCGCTGATCACCAAAAAAGGGGAACGAATCCGTCAATGGAAGGGCGGTTTCTTCCCCGTACTCATTATTGTAGGGATCGTAGCGGGCCTGATCATGCTTCAGCCCGACCTGGGCTCCTGCTTCATCCTCGTGGCTACCAGCGGGCTGTTGATCTATGCGGGGGGCGCCAGCCTTAAGCATATTCTCGGCTGTATCTCGCTTGTTGCGCTTGGCCTGGTGCTCACGCTCGGCGTCGGATCGCTCTTCAACTCCGGCGGAGATCAGGAGCAGGCCTCCAAGAACTACAAGATGGGACGAATCGAGGCATTCATGGACCCGTTCCATGATGAATCGGACACGGGCTACAATCTGGTCCAATCGCTGATTGCCATCGGCCAGGGCGGCGTTACCGGAGCGGGTTACGGGGAGAGCGTGCAGAAGCTGCATTATCTGCCGAATCCGTACAACGATTTCATCTTCTCGGTCATCGGCGAAGAATTCGGTTTTATCGGAACCGCGATATTCCTGCTGCTCTATTTATACTTCATCCTGCGGGGGATCATCGTGTCGCTTCGCTGCTCGGATCCGTTCGGAACCTTGACCGGCGTCGGCATCATGGGACTTATCGCCATTCAGGCCTTCATCAACATCGGCGGGGTGACCAATACCATTCCGATTACGGGCGTTACCCTCCCGTTCATCAGTTACGGCGGTTCCTCGCTGCTGGTCATGATGCTGAGCATGGGCATCGTGCTTAGCATATCCAGGGACAGCAACCGTCCGATGAAAGAGGAGCAGGTTAAATCCGTAATTAAAAAAGACTACCGGGCAACCGTGTAGTCTTTTTTGTTCATTTTTTTCATCATTAGCGGGGGCTGATCCCCCAAGGTTCGTCTTATTTGGCTCGAAGCTGAATATCGTCGATTTCGTCGTCTTTGAAAGCTACGCCTTCGACCTTCACATTGACTTCAACCACGCGAAGCCCTGTCATGCTCTCGACAGCTTCGCGGACATTCTGTTGAAGCATGCGGCACACTTCATGTATAGGCGTCTCGTAAAGCACGATAATCCGCAGGTCGATCGCTGCCTCCAACTGCCCTACTTCTACCGTAACACCCTTTTGCACATTTTTGCCGCTCAGCCGCTTCGCCCAGCCCTCGGACAATCCACCGGACATGGCTGCAATACCTGGGGTTTCCAAGGCAGCCAATCCGGCAATTTTCGAGACGACATCATCCGATATTCGAATCAAACCGTTATCCAGTTGAAGTTGTTCCGTCATGCCATTTCCTCCTTCACCTCATTATCCGTTATTGTAAATGGTAACGGGCCTAAAAAGCAAATGCTCGCTTCTGAAAAGAACGATAATTTTTCGAAAAATTTGGGTATATTGTAAAAAGCGATACGAGAATCGTCGTTTTCGCTCGCAAGTACTCATCAGTACATAAACCATAAGGTAGGTGTCGGTTATGAAGAAATGGCTCAATCCCGCGCTTCTGATCTTTACCTTTTTGCTTAGTGCGCTGGGACATTTTGCGAATTGGAACTTCACGCTCCAATTCATTCTGTCTGCCATAGCGGTTATTTTTGTCGCCGGTTTTCTCGGCAAAGCAACGGAAAGCGTCGCGCATTACGCCGGCCAACGGCTCGGGGGATTCCTGAACGCTACCTTCGGCAACGCGGCAGAGCTGATCATCGCCATCCTGCTGATTAAGGAAGGTTTGTACGACATGGTGAAAGCCAGCATCACCGGCTCCATTATCGGCAACCTGCTGCTCGTCCTCGGGCTAAGCCTGTTTGCAGGGGGCCTCAAATTTAAAATCCAGAAATACAATGTGACGCTGGCTGGTCTGAATGGATCCCTGATGACGCTGGCCATTATCGCCCTGTTCATCCCTGCGGTCTTTCTGAATACCCACTCCATTACGGAGGGTGAAACCAAGACGCTCAGCCTCATTGTGGCGGGAATTCTGATCGTGGCCTACATCGCATGGCTTGGATTCTCGATGATCACCCATAAAAATTATTTGGCGGATGTCAGCGACGATCACGACCAGGATGCGCTCCCGCACGAGCACGGTCCCACTTGGTCCAAGAAGCGCTCGATTCTGTACCTTGTCATCGCCACCGTGATGGTTGCGTTTGTCAGCGAATGGCTTGTCGGGGTGCTTGAGCCCATCAGTCACGAATATGGCCTCAGCGAGCTGTTCATCGGGGCCTTCCTGGTAGCGATTATCGGCAACGCCGCAGAGCATAGTGCTGCCATCATGCTTGCGATGAAGAACAAAATCGGCGCGGCCGTAGAAATTGCCGTCGGCAGCAGCCTGCAGATCGCCCTGTTCGTTGCTCCCGTGCTTGTGTTCATCAGCTTCTTCCTTGGGGATACGATGGATCTCGTCTTCACCACGCTGGAGCTGGTCGCCATCGGCGTCGCCGTATTCATAGCCAGGTCCATTACGCAGGACGGCGCCTCCAACTGGTATGAAGGCCTGCTGCTGCTCGCCGTATACGTCATACTGGGCGTCTCCTTCTTCCTCGTATAAACCTTGGAAGCGGTGATTGCCACGGATTCAAATCTAATCGAAAAGCTAGAAAAAAAACGCATGTCGCGGGAGCGCGACATGCGTTTCTCTATGTATGCGCCTGTACGAGTACAGGCTATTTGGATTGATTCATGGCTTCGTACAGGACCGCCAGATTGCGTTCAAGCTTGCTGATCAGCTGCTTTCCCGTACTTTCCGGAAGAAGCCCGGCCCGCACCGCGAAATCAACCTCTTTTGAAAAACCGTACATTTGGGTATCCAGCACTTCCTCATAGAGAGGGCAATAACGGGTCGCCAGATTCTCCATCTGTACTTCAATAAGCTTTAGGATTTTATCTGCATCTTCATGAAGAAGACTGATCGCTTTGAGATTCAGCTGTTCCTGTAAATCAGATGAAGTCATGATCTTCCCCCCTATGTCAAAAATCACAGCACAGTTACTATCTTTAATATTAGTCGAAATCGTTTCTCAATACAAGGACCTGAACAAAATAGACCCCTTCTCTACGAAAAAACACCCTTCCATGGATTGAAAGGGTGTTTTTGGCGAATGTTATTCAGCCACGACGGATACGTTCAAGCCATGCTTGGTGAATACGTCGATCATTGCTTTTTTGGCTTCATCGGCATCAGGACCATGTACATGCAGTTCATAGCTTTGGCTGTTGACAAGCGTTGTGAACAGACCCAGGATGCTCTTAACATCAATGTACTTGTTCTCCGCCTGCAAAACGATGGAGGATGTGAACTGGCTGGCTGTTTGCGAAATTTCTACGATAGATTGATTGTTATTGGACATACGAATCCCTCCGTAACTTTAGGATCTGAATAAAGCTCATCACTGCACCTTCATGATACATTGAATCCGTTTTCTTATGCAACATTTTTTCCAATCTATTTAAGATTTTCCGGATTTAATGCTTCCAGTTCTGGAATAACGAATAGGCCATCCTTGCGGATCAGGCGATCATCAAAGTAGATTTCCCCACCGCCGTACTCCGGACGCTGGATCAAAACGAGATCCCAGTGAATGGAGGATCGGTTGCCGTTGTCTGTTACATCATATGCTTGGCCTGGCGTAAAATGCAGGCTTCCTGCAATTTTCTCATCGAAGAGAATATCCTTCATCGGTGTCAAAATGTACGGGTTGAAGCCGATGGCAAATTCGCCGATGTACCGCGCACCCTCATCCGAATCCAGGATCTCGTTCAGCCGCTTCGTGTCGCTCCCTGTTGCTTCGACGATTTTCCCGTTTTCAAAGCGGAATTTAATATTTTCGAAGGTGACTCCATTGTAAAGAGTCGGCGTGTTGTAAGCGATCGTCCCGTTAACCGAGTCACGAACGGGCGCGGTGTACACCTCGCCATCCGGAATGTTCTTCTGGCCGGAGCACTTTTCCGCGCCGATGTTTTTGATCGAGAAGCTGAGGTCCGTTCCCGGTCCCACGATGCGAACCTTGTCGGTATTCCTCATCAGCTCGGCCAAAGGATCCTGGGCACGGTCCATTTTGGAGTAATCCAGATTGCACACATCGAAGTAGAAATCCTCAAAGGCCTCCGTGCTGGTGTTGGCAAGCTGCGCCATGCTGGCGTTCGGGTAACGGAGAACCACCCATTTGGTGCGCTTCACGCGCTCTTCGCTATGTACGGGATGCGAGTAAAGGGCATTGTACAGCTTCATGTTCTCTTCGGGCACGTCAGCCATATCGTTGACGTTCTCGCCTGCGCGGATGCCGATGTAACAATCCATTTTTTTCATGCGTTCAAGATCCAGCTCTGCCCACAGCTCAAGCTGCTCCTTATTTGCGTTCTTCAACATCGCGCGCTGGACCGTACGATCCGTCAATTGCACGAACGGGCGGCCGCCTCCCTTCGAGACCTCCTCGATAATGGCATTCAGCAGATCGCGCTCCGATCCGATCATTTCGATGAGCACATTTTCCCCTGGCTGCATATCCACGGAGTAGTTCACGAGATTCTGAGCCAATTTTTGAATTCTGGGATCACGCATATGTCTTATCCTCCTTATGATGACTGTTCCCTATTGTATAAATTGAACAGCGGTAAATTTATATTATTGTAGCACGCCGGGCAGCCTCGCGTCAGCGCTCATCGTGAAAAAATTTTTAATGGCTCAATAACCGGTAAACGTAACATCCGACAGCAGTGTTTCGGTACGTGCTTTGCCTTGTTCGTCCACAAAGGATAACCTGCGCTCCATGGTCATCTTGGTAGGCAACTGGCTTTTTCTGTTAATGGTTACATGACAGACCGAAACGGCATCCGCCTCATTCAGCATGTTTTTCATTTCATGGTAGTCCCTTTCCCAGATTTCCTTCAGCCGCTTGCGAACCTTCGGATCGTCGCTGTATAACGGGTCGCCTTTACGTTCAATCCGCTCAGCCAACGCCTTCATCTGCTCATCCAGCGACTCGTCCACCATATGGGCAGCCGCCTCGGGCGACAGCTCGACACGCAGCACCTTCGTTCCTCTTGCGGCCCCCAGTTCCTGGGTTACGGTCTTCTCCGACTTGCCCATGTACTCCAGCAATTCCAGCGGATTTAACCGGTTCATCCACATTCCCCCGGCATGCTCCGACGAAAGCGTCCTCCACTTACCATCCTTTCGCTTGAGCGTCACGGTAAGTTCATTCGATTTATATGCCGATTCGGCAGACATCTTGTCATTATTTATGACGGTGCTTCTCTCTTTTGAAGATAAGGTCAGGTCGGAATGATGCCGCAGATTCCCTTCAAACGCCAGGCTTTCCTCAAACGGTCCTGTTTCTCCGCTCCGAATCGCCGTTTCTCCTCGAAAAGAGAAATTATCGATGCCAGACAGCCCCGACAAAGCACGGTTAAACGCTTCTTCGGCAGTCAGCTGATCCTGCCAGGCGCATCCGGTTAAGCCAAAAATGAATACCATCATAGCGATGACGCTTCGTAACCTTCTGTTTCGCATAATCATCAGCCTCTCGTTGATCTTGCTATTAGGCTATCCGCGGCCCCTTACATTATGCAGATTACAGAAAAAACCCTGCAGCCTCTCTTAGCTGCAGGGTATCTAATCCATTCCGATCTCGGCTTCGGCCCTCTCCACGACGATCCGGTTGCGGCCGCCATTCTTCGCTTCGTAGAGCGCCATATCCGCCCGATAGAAGAGCGACTCCACGCTGATCTTGTCATTGGTCCAGTTCCACTCGGAAATCCCGCAGGACACCGTTACGCGCGGATCGGTCTCTTCGGCCACCCGTAAGCGAATCCGTTCGGCCACCTGCACCGCCTGCTGAATGCCGAGTCCCGGCAAATACACCGCAAGCTCCTCACCGCCCCAACGGGCCGGAATATCGCTGTGACGAATGGTTGTTTTCACGATGCTGCTGACCTGCTTCAGAATCTTGTCACCACGCTGGTGCCCGAACGTGTCGTTGACCTGCTTGAATTCGTCGATGTCCACCACGATGAGCGAGCCGCAAAAATCACGGTTCTGGCATTCATGGATTATTTCATCCAGATAATGTCTGGCGTACAGTTCGGTCAGCATATCCCGGTTAGCCATTCTTCTCACTTCCGCATGCAGGAAGGCATTCCCGATCGCCAAGCCGATATGGCTTGTCAAGGCTTGAAGCAGCCGATAGCTGTCGTACGAGAAATAATGCCGCTTCGCATGGGTGAGCAGGACGACGCCCCTCACCTCGCCGTTAACCATTAGCGGAGTAGCAATCATCGAGCTGGACCGCGTGCTCTCCATCAGCCTGGATTCTGCCGGACGCTCTTCCTGATAGTCTGACAGAATGAGCGGCTCCTTCGAATGATAGACGAGGCCCCCCAAGCCGTAGTCCTTCTCGAAGACCTCCTTGGCCAGCCACTCGGCGTTGCAGGATACCACCTCTAGACCGCCAAGCTCCTCATTATGGATCAGAATGCAGCAGTAATCCGCCTCAAGGATCTTGAGCAGCTCATGATTGGCGAATTGAAATATCTCCGCCAAATGCAAGCTTTTGTTCAGCCGCTGGGTCAGCTCATTAATCATGCGGAGCTCATGAATCATCAGGTTGGATTGCTCGTACAGTTTGGCGTTCTCGAAGGCGGTGCCTGCGGCATCGGCCATCATCCCCAGCAGTTCCAGATCCATATCGGGCAGTTCCGACTTGTCCACTTCAACGTGAAGCACCCCATAGACGCCCTGCTTGCCTCCCATGGGAATCCCGATCTCCACCAGCGTGTCGGGTTCTTCATGCTCATGAATCGTCAGGGAACCTTCCATAAAGGTGCGAACATAAACCTCTTCCTGCCAATGATGGAGCAGCAGCGGACGCACGAGCGGATGAACGCTTTCATGGTCCTGTGACATAAATAATTCGACTTTCGCCTTGGGATACAGGGCCAGGACGCTATCAATAGCCTCCACCAGCACGCTGTCCACATTGATCTGCACATGCATCCGCTTCACGTACTGAAACAAGATGGAACGCCTCTGCACTTCACGTTCGGCTTGGCGGTGGACCTTCTCCAGGTCATCCGCAAAGATGTACTCCATCTGGCGGTAGAAGCAGGAACGGAACAGCAATGCGTAAGTTTCCGTCAGCATGAGCGACTGCTCCGGCTCCATCCTCCCCGAGGCAACGCTGACCATCACCGCAAAAAAATCGCCATGGACGCGCGTGAACAGCGGGACAGCGCACAGCACCCTTCCCTCAAGCGAACCCTTGCCCATGCCTTGGGCGGCTTCTTTCGAACGGAGCGTATGCGCCAGCGTCTCGTCCTCGCTTGCATGAACGTATTCCGTTATTTCGGGTGCCCCTGTCAGCCAAGCTCCCTCATGAGAAAGAAGGGCCCAGTTGAATTTCCGCATCGCCTGCGTGCCAGCGCTTTCTCTTAGCCACTCCAGATAGCTGTCTGATATGAGAGGCTGAATATAAGGGAAATCATGAGGTGTAATATCCAAGCCCTGAAGCCATAGACGAGGCTCGTTTCCAGGAATTGGCCCGGCATCATTGAACATGACCGCAGAACCGGGAGAGCTTTCATACACTTTCCGTTGTTCTTCTGACATATTGGGCGCTCCTTTGCACCATTATAAAAGGCCTATCCAAGACTGGCGTTCCGATTCATAATGTAAGGATCCATTCGGCTGCCGCATGGCGGCAACCCGGCTGTTCAACATGTTGGGGAATGATAATAACCAAAAAACACTACGATATGTAACTAGATAATTGCTACTACTTATTCCAATATCATATTACTCTTTTCTACCCATTTTTGCATCAGAATTTATGCGTTTTTCACAATAATTTTAGGTCCATGGTCCTATCGACAAAATTAGACAAAAACCAAGTTATAGTAAGTTGCAGGTTGAACTTGACTTTATATCATTACTTCATATAATATTTATTGTTGAGTAAGAATGCAATGCATTCGATGAATTTGGGCGGGTTGTGTCACCCTCACGTTATTTGTTACTGACAGGACAGCGGCTGAACTTTCCTGGCAGATCTTCCGGAAGATGACGGATAGAGCAAACAAATACGGCGCAAATAGAGCCCTAATGAAACTTTAATTAAAAAGGAGTCTATATAACATGGCACGTTACACCGGTCCTAAATTTAAATTAAGCCGTCGTCTGGGAATCTCCCTGAGCGGTACAGGTAAAGAATTGGCAAAACGTCCTTTCCCTCCAGGTCAGCATGGTCCTAACCAACGGAGAAAAGTAAGCAACTACGGTATGCAGCTTCAAGAAAAGCAAAAGCTGCGTCACATGTACGGCTTGGGCGAGAAGCAATTCCGCACCCTGTTTAACAAAGCTACCAGCATGAAAGGTATCGCGGGTGAGAACTTCATGTTCCTGCTTGAGAGCCGTCTGGACAACCTGGTATACCGTCTTGGCTTCAGCAACTCCCGTGCGGGCGCTCGTCAATTGGTAGCTCACGGTCACGTGACTGTGAACGGCAAGAAAGTCGATATCGCTTCTTACGCTGTAAGCACTGGCGATGTAATCGGCCTTCGTGAAAGAAGCCGCAGCCTTTCTTCCATCAAGGAAGCTTTGGCTAACCGCGTGCATCTTCCAGCTTACCTCGAGTTTGATGAAGCAGCAATGGAAGGGAAATACATCCGTCTTCCAGAACGTTCCGAGCTTTCCCAAGACATCGACGAGAAACAAATCGTCGAATTCTACAACCGTTAAGATTCATTCGGAACCCAAAAAACCTGAAGGCCTCGGCCTTCAGGTTTTTTTTGTGTGGCACGGCTCTCTCCGAAACGAAAAGCTCCTCCTTAAATCAAGGGCCTTCAAAGCTTTTTTCCCGTATGAACTTGGCGGCATATGTATTGCACCCTTCCCAAAAAAGTCATTCTTCCTCAAAAAAGGACACGCTATATAGGTACACATGATTCAAAACCTTCGATTTATGCTATAATAGGTGCGTTAAAAGGAGGAGTATACATTCATGGTTGAGGAGAAAAAACAAGAGCCTGAACAACAGAAAAAACCGCGAAAACGGTCCTTTCTGCGGGTGCTGGGATCCGTCATCGGATGGCTCTTTGTGGTAGGTCTGATGGGCGTTTTGTTCGCCGGAGGAGCCGTAGCCGGTTATGTAACCTCTATTGTTGAGAATGAGCCGGTAAGATCGCGTGCCCTCATTGAGAACACGGTGAACGATAATGCCATAACGGGCTTCGCCTACTTCGCGGATGGCTCACCGATCGGACAGCTTAGAACCGAAGAAGACAGACGACCTGTGGAGTTCAAGGAGATTCCCCAGCTTGTTAAAGATGCCGTCGTATCCATAGAAGACAACCGTTTTTATACACATAAGGGTGTTGACATAAAAGGTACCGCTCGCGCCGTGAAGGAACGCGTGTTGAATGAGCCGGTTCAAACCGGCGGCAGCACATTGACGCAGCAGCTGGCCAGGCTTACTTTTTTAAGTCGTGACAAAACGGATAACCGTAAGGTAAAAGAAATGCTGCTGGCGATGCGGATGGAGCGCTTCTTAAGTAAAGACCAGATTTTGACGGCCTACTTGAACAAGGTTCCATACGGAAACGGCTCGAGCGGATATCAGCTGTTCGGGATCAAGGCGGCGGCAAGAGGAATATTCAACATCAACAATCTGAATGATCTGAATGTGGCCCAAGCTGCATACTTGGCAGGGCTTCCGCAGCTGCCATCCTCCTACTCGGCCTTCAACGGCAAAGGAGAATTTGATGAGAAATCGTTCAACCGGGCCATAAACCGCCAGCACCGCGTGCTGGCAAGCATGCTGGAAGAAGGTAAAATAACGCAAGCCGAATACGATGAGGCCAAAGCATTCGATATCAAAGAATCGCTGGCTCCTCGGACGCAGAAAGCCTATGTGACTTATCCTTATCTCATGATGGAAGTCGAACGTCAAGCATCGAACATTCTGATGCAGCTAAGCCAGGAAGCTGAAGAGAACGCAAAAGGCACGCAAGCGAACTCCGATCTGATGGACGCTTCCCGTGCTCAGCTGAGCACCGGCGGTTACCGTGTGTACACCACCATCGACCGGACGCTCTACAAGACCATGCGTTCCATTGCAGAGGATGACAGCAACTACTTGCCTGACAGCGCCGAAAAAGGAATGGAGCAAACCGCCGCGATGATGATCGACAACAAAACCGGCGCCATTCTCGGCATGATTGAGGGCAGGGATTTCAACACGGAACAAATGAATTATGCTACGCAAATGAAACGGCAGCCCGGATCTGCCATGAAACCTATTGCCGCCTACTTACCGGCACTTGATACGGGGGCGATTCAGCCTGCCAGCGTGGTGGACGATTCACCGATCATCTTAAAGGACTACAGCAAAGTATTCCATATCCCTAAAAACTCGTACACCGGGTACAGAGGATTGATGACGGCAAGACAGGCGCTGAACGATTCGACCAATACGGTGGCACTCAAGCTGTTTAACAACACGGTCGGCATTGAGAAGGCCTGGGAGTTTTCCAAGAAGCTGGGCATCACTACCTTGGAGGAAGACGATTATAATGCTTCAACCGGCGTACTGGGCGGATTGCATTACGGCGTGACCGTGGAAGAGCTGACGAATGCCTACAGTTCCATCGGCAATCAAGGCAAATTCACGGATGCATTCATGATCGAGAAAATCGTGGACTCCAAAGGCAATATTGTTTATAAACACGAAGTAAAACCGGAGCAGGTATTCTCCGAGCAGACAGCGTATCTCATGACGGATATGCTGCGTACCGTCATTACGAACGGAACCGCCAGCAAGGTCCGGGATACGTACAAGAAATTCAATGAGGTTCCCGTCGTGGGTAAAACCGGCTCCACCCAGAACTACGGGGATGTTTGGTTCATGGGATACTCGCCGGATGTTACGCTTGGCGTATGGGTCGGATACAAGGAGCAAAAAAATACGCTTGTCGGCGACCAGCGCAAGCACGCCCAGGCCATCTGGGCCAGAATCATGAACGAAGCGACGGACGTTAAGCCGGAGCTGTTCCCAACCAAAACGTTCGAGAAGCCGGAAGGCATAACGTCCAAGACGGTCTCCGCTTACAGCGGCAAACTGCCGACTTCCTTAACGGACAAATTCGTAACGGATCTGTTCAACGCGAAGTTCGTGCCTACCGAAAGCGATGACGGCATCGCCAAAGCAAAATACATTACCTATCGGGGCGTAAATTATATTCCACAGGAAGCAACGCCTTTGGATATGTTGAGAGAACAAATCGTAATCAAGCGCGAAAAGCCGATTGACGAGCTGATTGTGGAACTCCAGAACGCCTTGAAGGTTATGAAAGGTGAAAAGAAAGCGCTGGAATCCTATCTCCCGCAGGATGCGAAAAAAGGAATGCCGAGCAAGGTCGATCCGAGAACGGACGACGGCAAGGCCCCTACTCCACCGAAAAACGTACATTATTCGGTGGGCAGCGGTTCCATCAGCTTTAATGCCAGCGGATCGCCTGATGTTGTCGGATACCGGCTCTTTAAGTCCGTGAACGGCAGCCCGTACACTCATCAAGGCCAGGTCATTCTTGGCGACGAGAGCCTTGTCTTCTCAGGTCTTGGAGCTGACGGTGTATTTACGACCTATTACGTCGTCGCCGTTGACGTAGCGGGCAAGACGTCTGAGCCAAGCGCTATTGTGGGCGGCACAACATCGGGATTCCCATTACCGGGCGACACCGAAACGAACCCGGATGACACCATCGATCAGCCTGATGACGGCATCACCGAGGAAGAGCCCGGTATCGATCCCGGCCTTGGGAATGAAGGCGCCACGACTGTACCGTCTGCACCAGGCCAGCCGACACTCACAGCTACTCCGGAGGGTTTCCAGGCCGCTTGGAGCGGAAACGCCCCAGAAGAAGAGGTCATGGTATACAATATCTATATCAGCCCGAACAGTGACGGGAACTACCAGATTCTGGGCTCCAGCAAGAGCACGGAGTTCTACTACACCTCGGGCAACCCGATTGGCGGCACCTTTAGAATTACTGCTGTCAATCCGATTGGTGAATCTGCAGCTTCGCCAGCCGTATATTTTGAGAAAAAATAGATTGTTTACGTAAAAACCAGCCCTTCTACAGACATTACTCTGTGGAAGGGCTGGTTTTATTTTTAGCTGGAGATGGGTCGATACGGTTGTTTATTCCTCTTGTTAAAAGAAAACGTTTAGGACGTACAGATAACGCTCTGAAATAAAAAAGAGCCGGCCACGAACATGGCGGTTAGCCATCTTCATTGCCAGCTCTGTTATGATCTGCTTATTAATCCTCGATCGTGGACAGATCGCCAGTCGGCAGATCCAGTTCCCAGGCTTTCAATACGCGCCGCATGATCTTACCGGAGCGCGTCTTCGGAAGTTTATCCTTAAACTCGATTTCACGCGGGGCGGCATGGGCGGAAAGACCTTCCTTCACGAAACGATAGATTTCATCCTTGAGCTCCTGAGAAGGCGTATAGCCCTCACGCAGGGAGATAAAGGCTTTAATGATCTCGCCTCGTGTTACATCAGGTTTACCGATAACGCCGGCTTCGGCTACGGCCGGATGCTCAACAAGCTTGCTCTCCACCTCGAATGGCCCGATTCGCTCCCCGGACGAATTGATCACATCGTCGATTCTGCCCTGGAACCAGAAGTATCCATCCTCGTCCATATAGGCCGAGTCCCCGGAAATGTACCAGCCCGGAATACGGAAATACTCTTGATACTTCGCTTCGTTATTCCAGATGGTTCTCATCATGGACGGCCAAGGTGTCTTGATGGCCAGGTTCCCCATCGTATATGGAGCAACTTCTTTCCCGTGATCGTCCAGGATCGCCGCCGTAATGCCCGGCAGCGGACGCCCCATGGATCCCGGCTTGATCGCCATCCCCGGATAGTTACAGATCAGCTGCCCCCCGGTCTCCGTCATCCACCATGTATCATGGATACGCTGCTTGTAAGCCTTGTGTCCCCAACGCACCACCTCGGGGTTGAGCGGCTCGCCAACGGACAGTACATGCCGTACATGGCTCAAATCATATTGGTCGATGAGATCGGAACCTGCCCCCATCAACATCCGGAAGGCAGTCGGCGCGCTGTACCATACCGTTACTTTGTTGTTTACCAATGTGCTGTACCAGTCCTGCGGGCTAAAGCGGCCTCCGCGAATGACATTGGTCACGCCGTTCAACCATGGCGCAAAAATACCGTATGACGTACCGGTTACCCAACCCGGGTCCGCCGTACACCAATATATATCGTCTTCCCTTAAATCCAAAACAACCTTGCCTGTATAATAATGCTGCACCATCGCGTTCTGAACGTGATACACGCCCTTCGGTTTCCCGGTTGAGCCTGATGTATAGTGCATGATCAATCCGTCTTCCCGCTCGAGCCATTCAATCTCCAGCTCGCTGGATGCGGCTTCAACTTCCTCATGATAGTTTACTAGACGCGGATCCTCTTCTTCCACTTCGCCAACGACAAAGATATGCTTCAGTTCGGGGAGCTCATCCCGTTTCACGCGCGACAACAGCGCAGGCGTCGTAATCAGCGCAACCGCTCCGCTATCCTCCAAGCGATCCTTTACCGCCGTCTCCATGAACGCCTCGAACAATGGGCCTACCACGGCACCAACCTTCAAAATACCAAGCAAACCGGCATAGAGCTCAGGGCCTCGCGGCATAAAGATAAATACCCGATCGCCTTTGCCCACGCCATATTTGCGCAGCACATTGCCGAACTTGTCGGATTTCTCTTTCAATTGCGCAAAAGTAAGAGTCTCCTCGCGGGCGGCGTCACTGTACAAGAGTGCTACCTTGTCTCCTCGTCCCTCCGCTACATGACGGTCGATTGCCTCGTACGCCATGTTTACTTTACCCGTCTCATACCAAGTAAAATGTCTCTCGATTTCGTCCCATGAAAACTCGGAGCGTGCCTGCTCGTAACTCTTCATATTGGAATGTGATACTTCACTTGGCAATATTTCGCTATGCGTTTGATTCATGATAACATCCTCCTCATTCTCAAATCGGTCTCCTCATAGTGGACAGCGCTTACAAAATGATTGAATGAAACATCCATTTTACACATTGCGGCGGGTTATCACGTTGTCACAGTCATCGAGTCATTAACCCTTGGAATTCGCAAGGAAACATATCGTTAAGTACGATACAATTGTGAAGGTTTTATGTCGAAAAGATTATATCATAGCTTTTGTTTGCCTGTCATTGCTTTTCATTTTTTTATTTTTTTGCTATAAGTAGGGTATGGAATTGAAAGGAGCGTAACGGATGGAACACTGCAAGGTATACCAGTCTCATGTTTTGTTCCCTGAAGACCGCCGCCTGATCATCGAAGGACCTGTACCTCCCGAGCAGCTATCCGAACTGACCATGCACCCTGATCTCAAGGCTTTTCGTCGTCCTGCGGAGCAGCATGAGGCTTTGGTGGAAATTGCAGGCCTGCCCGAAGGCAGAATCATCATCACGAGGGACCGAGATATGATCGTAGGATACGTAACGTTTCATCACCCGGATGAGCAGGAGCGCTGGTCTGAGGGCAATATGGAAGATTTGATCGAGCTTGGTGCCATCGAGGTTGCGAAAGACTACCGTTCCCTAGGCCTTGGGCAGCGGATGATCAAAACCGCATTCGAGGAAGGCCAGATGGAGCGCTACATCGTGTTTACGACCGAATACTACTGGCATTGGGACCTAAAAGGCAGCGGCCTTAACGTGTGGGATTATCGCAAAATGATGGAGCGCTTAATGAAAGTCGTGGATATGGAATGGTACGCAACCGACGATCCGGAAATCTGCTCCCATCCCGCCAACTGCCTCATGGTCAGAATCGGACGGCACGTGCCGCTTTCATCGCAAGAACAATTCGACCGGATCCGTTTCAGACAGCGGTTTATGTATTAAATCAATCCTCAATAAAACAAACTCCCCTGGGCTTTGCTCAGGGGAGTTTGTGTATCTTTCGCTCATGCCGGATTAAGCAGTAACGAGCGCTTCCTATCATTTAATTGCTAGAGTTTGCCCAGCATATAGTTCACGATTTCATGAGAACGCTTGGAAGCTTTTACAGTAAATTCGGGGAAGTTGACATGCGCAGAACCGTCGGCCTTATCCGACATGGATCGGATCACCACATAAGGCACGCCGTTCATGTAACATACCTGGGCAACGGCAGAGCCTTCCATTTCCGCGCAAGCCCCGTTCAATTCCTCGTAGAGCGTCTGCACCGTATCGCGGCTGGCAATGAACTGGTCCCCAGACAGGACCTTCCCTACGATGTAATGATTCACCGCCTGCTCTTTGCAGGCCTCCTCCGCCAGCTGGATCAAAGAGGCGTCGGCGGGAAAATCGGACAGCTCCTGATACGGGATGACCCCGCGCGCAAAACCTAACGGCGTCACGTCCATATCATGCTGCATGCATGAAGAGGAGATCACGATATCGCCGATGTTGAGCTCCGGATGCAGCGCGCCCGCTACGCCGGTAAACAATATTTTGGAAACGCCGAAGAAGTCGATCAAGATCTGCGTGGTAACCGCTGCATTGACCTTGCCCACCCCGCTCTTGCATACGACGACCTGCTTGCCATGGATCGTTCCCGATGCATAGGTAACTCCTGCCCTAACGGTTGTTTCTTTATTCTCCAGTTGACCGAGCAGCAGCTCCACTTCTTCGTCCATCGCCCCGATAAGGCCGATCACCTGTGTTGTCATGTCGATATCCCTCCTGATTATAAGAGCGCATAAAAAAATCCCACCAGAAAAAAGCCCCTTAAAACCAGGAGCTTTTCTCGAATCCATCTTGTTCATCTAAACGTTTGGTTTCGCGCAGCCTATTCGTTCACATGGCTGACCGAGAGGCGAAGAATCGTTTCATGCGGCAGAATCACGCGAGGATTCTCCACATTTTCCTTCTTCATCAGCTTGGTAAGCAAACGCATCGCTACGGCTCCCAGATCATACATCGGTTGGGCCACCGTTGTCAGCTGTGGACGTACCATCGAAGCCATCCGGATATTGTCTACGCTGATGATCGAGAAGTCATCCGGCACCTTATAGCCTTCATCCTGAATGCTATGAATAGCGCCAATCGCCATCTCGTCGGTAGCGGCAAATATAGCGGTTGGTTTCTTCTTGAGGCCCAGGAAGTACTTCATCGCTTCCACGCCGGACTCATAACGATAGTTACCGATCCGCACCAAATCCTCTTGATACTCGATGCCTGCCGCTTCCAGCGCTTTTTTGTAGCCTTGGAAACGAGCATAGCCGTTTGCCGGATCCTGCAGCGTGCCGCTGATCATAGCGATCTCGCGGTGTCCGTGCCGAATCAGCGTGTTGACCGCATCAAACGCAGCCTGTTCATGATCGATGTCGACCGAAGGATAAGAACCTCTCTCATCACTGGTCGCACAGAGAACAATCGGCACAGCCGATGTCTGGAACGCCTGGATATGCTCGTCCGTCACCGTTCCACCCATAAACAACAGCCCGTCCACTTGCTTCTCGAGCAAGGTGTTGATAACGCGGATTTCCTTTTCCTTACGTTTGTCGGCATTACACAAAATTATATTATAGTGATACATGTTAGCAATATCCTCAATACCACGGGCAATCTCCGCAAAGATCGAGTTTGAAATGTCAGGGATCACAACGCCGACGGTTGTGGTCTTCTTGCTGGCCAGGCCTCTGGCTACCGCATTCGGACGATACCCTAAACGTTCAATCGCTTCGTATACTTTTTTCCGGGTCTGAGGCTTAACGTTCGGGTTATTGTTTACAACCCGGGATACCGTCGCCATGGAAACGCCTGCTTCGCGCGCAACATCGTAAATGGTTACCGTCAAATTCCTTCTCTCCATTGCCAATAGATTTTCATTCGTTCAATACCAATTGAATTTATGATACGACAAATTACTGCTTTGTGCAACGACACGGCATCATATGCCGTCCAATTGAGCTTTCAGCGCTTCAGCCGTAATATGGGAATGGGATGTATGCCAGACTGGCGCTCCTTCTTTTACAAGTATAACTTGCGGCGATTCGTGTTGGATGTTCAGAGTTTCGGCAGCCTGACTCGACACCGGTCGGTCCGCAATGACATCGATCCACACATAGTCGATCCCCTCGTTCGGCTGGTCCTCAAGGTAAGCTTGCACTTCCCTGTAGGCTCCGGCACTAATTGGGCATCTGGTACTATGTTTGAACAATAGCAAGTGCTTCCGATCGGAAGATTCCAGCGTGCTGCGCAGCTCTTCTATAGTAGTCATTTTCGTCAACGTCGCCATAGGATATACATTCCCTTCATTGTATTGAAGTTCCTATCCTCTATCCTAACAAAAAGTGCGTGAAAAATCCAACAACCACGAAAATTTTCTGAAAATTATCTTGCATAATTGCTCGAATTTTCAGGAATGAGAGATTTTATGGTGCTTAATTGCTCGAGACGCCCCTCAATTTGTCTCATCCAGTCGCCGTCGGCCAGGCTCTGGGCATAACGAAATAGATCCAACAGCATATTAATGCGCTCGTCAAACACTTCCATGCAGCGCGCCTGCCATTCGGGCGACGAATCATCATCGTATGTACGGAACACTTCACGAAGAACATATGCGGCTTCATTGACATCTGCGAACGAAACGCGTATTCGCTCGGTCTCATTGTTAATCGATGCGAGATAGCGAAGCAAATCCGGTTTAATAAGAGGCAGAAGCTCATACTTCTTGCAGGCCTGACAGGCATAAACAGGAACATCACATATCCGAGTTTTTCTTTCATGAATCAGCTTTCTTAATTCCAATTTCATACTTTGTCCGCAGTTGCAGGTTTTGAACAAAATGCCCACCCCAAATCCTATCACGTAATCTAAAACCAACAGTCCCATGTCACAAATCTGTCACCTGAATTAGTTCTATTCGACTATCATACCAGAGAATCCTCCAAATTTGTGATAATGCTTTATTTACCAGAAATGTTTTCAAATGTTCCTTCTTCGGACGCTTCCATGAAACTCCTCTCCATATTTGTTACAATGAATACAGTCTTAAAGGACCGAATGCGCAGCGTTACGGTTATATCAAGATTTTTGAGAAAGGAGCTAGGCCAATTATGCGATTGACTGGAAAAAAGGTTATAGCGCTTGTAGATGAAGAATTCGAGGATTTGGAGCTATGGTATCCCGTTTACCGGGTCCGCGAGGAAGGAGCGGAAGTCCATCTTGCCGGGCTGGAAAAGGGGAAAATTTACACCGGCAAATATGGCGTTCCGGCTCAGGCCGAGTATTCGTTTGAAGAGCTGAACAGCAAGGATTATGACGGAATACTCGTACCGGGCGGCTGGGCGCCGGACAAGCTGCGCCGATATGATAAAGTGCTTCAACTGGTGAAAGAAATGAACGAGGACCAGAAGCCGATCGGACAGATCTGCCATGCAGGATGGGTGCTGATCTCCGCCAAAATCCTGGACGGAGTTACCGTTACTTCCACGCCGGGAATCCGCGACGATATGGAAAATGCGGGCGCGATCTGGAAGGATGAGGCGGTCGTGACCGACGGACATATTATTTCCGCACGCCGGCCTCCGGATCTTCCGCCATACGGCAAAGCCTTCTGCGATGCGCTGGCGCAGCAAGGCAAATAATTACTCCTCATCCCCCATATACAGAAACAGCCGCCTTTGTCACCAGGGCTCCTGGTGAGATAGGCGGCTGTTTTTTTATGCTCATATAGCTTGTCCTTTAAAAAAAGAAGCCTGGAAAAAGTCGATGATCCCTATCTTAACGGTTAAGACGCCGTGCTGTCCGTCCCGTTGGTTCCGTTCAGATAACTGCTCCGTTCGGCAAAAGCGCTAAGACGTTCTTCGACAGCGGAGCTGGTACGCAGCTT
Source organism: Bacillus sp. FSL K6-6540 (assembly GCF_038007545.1). Taxonomy (NCBI): domain Bacteria; kingdom Bacillati; phylum Bacillota; class Bacilli; order Caryophanales; family Bacillaceae; genus Bacillus; species Bacillus sp. FSL K6-6540. Next base: position 2,267,648 of record NZ_JBBOXH010000001.1, on the reverse strand, counting down.
GAAGCAAGCCGCCGCTTCTCCTTTCGCTTCTGCAGCATTCGTATTCAAAATGCGATGCTTCACGCGGAGCAGGGATTGCGGAGACATGCTCAAATCCTTGACGCCGAGCTCAAGCCATAGCGGAATCGCTCTTTCGTCTCCGGCCAGTTCTCCGCACACGCTGACTGGAATCCCTGCCCCATGGGCAGCCTCCACCGTCGTCCGGAGCATGCGCAAAATGGCAGGATGAAACGGATGATACATATGCGCGATCTGCTCGTTCATCCGGTCCACGGCCAGAACATACTGAACCAGGTCATTGGTCCCGATGCTGAAGAAATCGGCCTCTTCTGCCAGCAAATCCGAGATCGTGACCGCTGCAGGCACCTCGATCATGATGCCGACCTTGATGTTCGGATCATAGGCGATGCCGCGTCGGTCCAAATCGGCCATGGCACGCCGCAGCACGGCATTGGCCTGCTTGACTTCTTCTACCGATGAAATCATCGGATACATGATTTTGACGCTGCCGTATGCGCTGGCTCTCAGAATCGCGGTAAGCTGGGTCTGGAACGGTTCGGTTCGGTCCAAGCTGATGCGGATGGCGCGGTACCCGAGGAAGGGGTTTTCTTCTTCCGGAAGCGCGAAATAATCCAGCTGCTTATCGCCGCCAATATCCAGCGTACGAATCACGACGGATGCCTGGCCTGCGTTCTCCGCAACCAGTTTATACACTTCGAACTGCTCCTCCTCCGTCGGGAAGTTGTGCCGGTCCATATACAAAAACTCCGTTCGGAACAATCCGACTCCCTGCGCGCCGTTCTTCAGCGCAATCTCCATTTCCTTAACGGAGTTCATGTTCGCGGCCAGGTTAAAGTATGTTCCGTCCTTGGTGACCGCATCAACGGCTGCCAGGAGCTGCAGCTGCTCTTTCTTTTTCCGCTGCTGGTCCCGGATGCCTTCATACCGCTCCACGATGAGCGTGTCAGGCTCCAAATAGACCAACCCCTCATCTCCGTCCACCACCAACTGCTGTCCGGTCTGGATCGGTTTATCCAGCTTATTCTCGATTCCCGAAACGAGCGGTATGCCCAGCGCGCGGGCCATGATCGCCGAATGAGAGGTCTTGCCGCCGGTCATCGTCACGATACCAAGAACGTGGGAAGGGTTTAGATGAACGAGCTGCGACGGGGAGAGCTCCTTCGCAACCAAAATGTAAGGCTGCGTATCGGCCGGGAGCTTCACTTCGGGAGCACCAAGAAGATGCTTCAGCAGCCGATTGCCGACATCCTTAATATCAAGCGCCCGCTCCTTCATGTACTCGTCGTCCAGCAGATCGAACATGGATACGAAATGATCGATCGCCTCTTTTACCGCCACCTCGGCAGCCTTGTACTGACGCTCGATGATCCCTTGAATTTCGTTCATGAACACGGGATCCTCCAGTATGGCCAGATGCGCGTCAAAAATCTGCGACTCCTCGTGCCCCACCATTTCCTTGAATTCGTTCTTGATGTATTCAATTTCATTCTTGGAGGTTCGTATGCCTTCATATAAGCGCTCGAACTCTTTGGCTAAATCGACAGCGTCCATTTCGGAATCCGGAAGATCCAGCTCCCAATGCGGCAGTACGAAAGCCTTACCGATAGCTACGCCTGTTGCTGCGCCAATGCCTTGTATCATGATTCTCTACCCCCAGCATTACTCTCATTTAATACGACGGACATGACAGATGACTGTCCTCTCTTCACGGTCTTGAACGGAGCATAGCTCCAGGATCTTACTTTATCGGGATTGGTGATTACCATTGGCGTGGCCAACGATGCGGCATGTGTCTTTAAATACGCCAAATCGAACTTGACCAGCAGTTGCCCCGGTTCAACGGTATCCCCTTCGCTGACCACAGCCGTAAACGGTCCTTTCAGCTGGGAAGTGTCGATCCCGATATGAATCAATACCTCAAGCCCTTCCGGCGTTGAAATCCCGATGGCATGCATCGTCGGATACACGTGCATGACCGTGCCGTATACCGGTGATACAAGCTCTCCTTTTTCCGGTATGAAGGCAACGCCGTTGCCGACCAGCTTCGCCGCAAAAATATCATCCGGCACTTCGTCAATCGGAAGCATGCGTCCCTGTACGGGCGCAATGAACAGAACGCGCGGCAAATCCTGCTGCATCAGCTTGTTTATCTCTTCGCGGATGAGCTCGGAATACGTCCCGAACACCACTTGCACGTTCCCTCCGCCCAGCTTGATAATGCCGGCTGAACCGAGCAGTTTCAGTGCGTCAGAATCAATCTGACGATCATTGTATACGGTCAATCGCAGACGCGTCATGCAGGACTGCACCTGAACGATGTTGTCTTTGCCTCCAAGCGCCTCCAGAATGAGCGGTGCCTGATAGGGAATGTCGCCTGCCCGGCCTTCCAGCGCCGAGCCCTCCTCGCGCCCCGGCGTGGGGATTTCGAAAGTGCGTATCGCCCAGCGGAACAGAAAATAGTAGACGATGCCGTACACGGCCCCGATCGGTATGATGATCCAGGCGTTCTGCGATAAATGGAAGTTAAGCACGTAATCGATGAATCCGGCCGAGTACGAAAAACCGTGATGGATGTCAAATGCATAGGTAAGCACCATCGCGAAACCGGCCATCAAGGCGTGGAGCACATACAGATATGGAGACGCAAATAAAAACGCGAACTCGATCTGCTCCGATACCCCGGTCAAAAAACAGACAAGCGCGGACCGCATAAACGTCTTTTTCACTTTCGGCTTCAGATCTTCACGCGCTTCCTGGATAATGGCAAACGCGATCGCCGGCAGGGCAAACATCATGATCGGGAACAAACCGGCCATGAAGTCGCCAGCCGTGGGATCCCCCGCGAAGAACCGGGGCAGATCCCCCTGCACGACGGTACCATCCTCCGTCTCGTAGGAGCCCAGCTGAAACCAGTACACATTGTTTAACAAATGATGCAGACCGAAGGCCGTGAGCACGCGGTACAAAATTCCGTATAGAAACAAACCGAAAGCTCCCATATGTACGGTAAGATCATAAAAAGCATCTAACCCGCGCTGCACCAGGGGTGCTGTCCCCAGCATGATCCAAGCGAATATCGTTGAGAACAATCCCATGAACAGCAGTACAAATCTGGAGCCTCCAAAAAACTGTATGGCTTCGGGAAGCTTAATATGTTTGAACCGGTTATACACGTAACCGGACATTACCCCAAATATAATGCCGATCAAGGTCGAGGGCTGTACGCTCCCGTCTCCCAGACGGGATATGACCTGATCATAGATGAACATGCCGGCAAGGGCGGCGAGTCCGGCGGGACCTCCCTGATTCGAGAGTCCCCATGCGACGCCAATGGCAAATAAATACGGCATGTAATAAAACACCCCGTGCCCCGCTGCCTGAGCGATTTCGCCCAAGGTTCCGAAGCCCCACGCCGACCATGGCAAACTCCCCACGCTAAGCAGGAGAGCTGCCGCCGGAAGCGCCATTGTAGGGAGCATGACTGCTCTGCCCAGCTGTTGCAACGATCCCAACCAATTCAAGGCGAGCCCTCCTTTCTATCCTTGATGGTAAGCGCTGCGCCTGTTTTTGTCAAAAAGAATTAAGGGCAAATGCCCACAGCAAAAGCAAGCCCTGCAAACAGAACGGCGACAGAACCGGACCATGTCCAGTCTGCCACCGGCTGTTTTCTACGCAAGACTTGCCTATTCTTCCGATATGCGTATTGAAGTTTAACGGCCGCCCAATGCGATGGAATCCTCGACCTTGATGCAGCGGTCCATAATCGCGATCATGCCGCTGCTTTCGGCGATGGCCGCCGCCTCCTCACTGATGATTCCCTGCTGCAGCCAGAGCACCTTCGCACCGATCTCGGCGGCTTCCCGTGCTACATCGGCGCAGTATTCGCTGCGCCGGAACACATTGACGATATGGATCGGCTCGGGAATGTCCTTCAGGGAAGGATAACTTTTCTCGCCGAGGATTTCGGCTGCACCAGGGTTTACCGGGATGATCCGGTATCCGCGTTGCTGCATCGCGGCAGAAACCATATGGGATGTGCGGTCCGGCCGATCAGACAGGCCAACGACAGCGATATTGCCCGCATTTCGTAAAATATCCGCGATTTCTTCGCGCGTAGGATTTTCAAATGCCATGGTTCATGACCACCTTTCCGTTCCTTATCGATGAGAATCTTGGCCTATTCCTCTATTTTACCCATTCTACATCGGCGCCAAGCGCCTTCATGTGATCAAAATATTGCGGGTACGACTTGGCTACATGGTGGGCGTCCTTGATCCGGATCGGCTGTCCTGCGCGCAGCCCGACCACCGTGAGGGCCATGATCACCCGGTGATCGTAATGGGCATTGATCTCAACCCCGCCCTCGACGCCGCCCGGACGGCCATGAACGATAATCTCGGCTTGGCGCTCCTCCACGTTGGCTCCTGCTTTACGCAGTTCGGTCAAATAATCCGTAATCCGGTCGCATTCCTTGTAACGGAGATTCTCCACGTTGTAGAACCGGGAGGTCCCTTCGGCAAACACGGCTGCCGCCACCATCGCGAGCACCGCGTCCGTTGCCGCGTCTCCGTCGAATTCCAGCGCCTTCAGGGTGCGGTTGCCCTGCACATGGACATTTCCGTTCTCATGCGTGAGCGGAACCTCCATCATTCGAAGAACGTCGATAATGGCGCGCTCGCCCTGCTTGCTGTCCTCCGACAGATTGCGGATCGTTACATCGGACTGCGTAACCGCGGCAGCCGCCAGCACGGCAGCAGACCCCGGATAATCGCCTTGAACCGTATAGGTCTTGGCTTCGTAGGATTGCCCTCCGGGAACCCGGAAGAACGTATAGTCGTCCGCTGCGTGAATCGTAATGCCGGCCTGCTCCAGCACTTCCAGGGTCTGACCGATCACGACCTTGGATTTCAGATCTCCGGTAACGGTGATCTCGCTGTCTTCGGCAAGCAATGGAGTCAAGAATAACAGGGCGCTTAAATACTGCGAGCTTACTTCGCCTGAAACGGTGAGCTTGCCGCCCTTCGGTTGGCCGCCGCGAATCGTGATGGGCAGCCTGCCATCGTTATGCTCCACTTCCACGCCCAATTGGCCAAGGGCCTCAATGAGATCGTCATGAGGACGCTTGCCCAGTGATTCCGGGTACGCATTGACGAAGGTAACCTCTTTAGACAATGCCGTTACGCCCATCAAGAAGCGCAGGACGGCACCGGCGTTGCCAACGTTCAGCTCCTTCACATCCCGCGGCGATTTTCCAAAGCCCGTAATCACGGCTTTTTCCTCGTCCTCCTCGATCACGGCTCCGAGATCCCGGATACAGCGTCTCATCGCATCGCTATCCTCGCTGTGGGCAGGGTAATAAATCGTGCTCGTTCCTTCCGCTAGGGCAGCCACAAGAAGGTAACGGGTGGTATAGTTCTTGGAGGACAGTGCTCCGATTTCCCCTTTTAAAATAGGCGTAGGCCTGACGATAACATCCATCGTATGTATCTCTCCCTTGTATATAGTGTTGCGATTACCAGCATTACAATCTCCCTAGGATAAATTGACAGGGAAAGAACCGCTTGGTTATCATAGTTCATGTGAACCGGAAAATCAGATCGTTTGCGATCTTACTCATTTATGCTAAGAAAAGAGGTCTATATGATGAAACCGATCCCTCAAATGGAAACTTCGGAGCTTAGAAGCCGGCTTCAAAACGGCGAACAGGTGTACATGATTGATGTCCGCGAGGATGAAGAGGTTGCCGCCGGGATGATCAGCGGTGCCAAGCATATCCCGATGGGCGAGATTCCGAACCGCCTGGACGAAATTCCGCGCGACCAAGAGGTTGTCTTTATCTGCCGCAGCGGCGGACGCAGTCAACACGTATGCGAATTTCTCAATCACCAAGGCTTGAACAACGTGATCAACATGAAGGGCGGCATGCTGCAATGGCATGACGATGAAGTATAGGCAAGCCGTAAAGAAGGTGCGGGATGAACATGATCCCCGCCTTTTTTTGCTTGTGTTTGTGCTTGAGTTGATCCCGCTCGCAAACTCCCTTGATTAAAATCTCATCCATCACCATTCCAAGCCGGGTCCGCTTATCATCTTAGCCGCGGTAATGCGTTAAAATGTCAGCCGCCACTTCATCCGCGGATCGGCCAACCGTATCCACCATCACGTCCGCAAACCGGTATTTGTCCTTTCGCTCATCGAGGATGCGCCGAACCCTCTCTTCGACATCGCCCGCAAGCAGCGGCCGGTTGGCATCGCCCCGTACGCGTTCCACGATGCTGGCGGCATCCGCTGTGAGGGCAACGACCCAGCCGCCTCGTTTCATTGCGTCGCAATTCTCGGAACGAAGGACGGCTCCGCCGCCGGATGCCAGGACGATTCCATCCCGGAGCAAAACGCTGCGCAATGCAGCGGATTCAGCCTCGCGGAAATACGGCTCTCCCTCCGTTTCAAACATCTCGGAAATCGTTCTGCCTTCCATTCTCTCAATTTCCGCATCCAGATCTATCAAGTTGTAGCCGAGCGAGTCCGCCACGAGGCGCCCCACGGTTGACTTGCCCGTACCCATCATCCCGATCAGAATGATGTTTCTACCCAGCTTATCCAATTTCACACCCCATTCGCTGCTTCACTGTAAAGGTTGTTCATATCATACCACAGCCCCAAATCTTTCGACAATGGACCCAACTCTCTAAAATGTAATCCAAATGCCTCAAGCCAAGCCCTTATTTATGGAGTCTATCTTGTTCCTAAGCATCATACACTGTTACAAGAATGCAAGATTAGAAGAAAGGAATGAACCCATGGTGCCATTTCATCCAACCGGACTCTCTTCCTCGGCCAAGCGGATCCGCCGGATGCTCGATCCATCCTACCCGCTGTGCCGCGAGGACGTGATGTGGGTGCTTCATTTTGTCCAAAAAAAAGTGGCTCTGAAGGATCCTGCGCTACAAGATCTTTCAAAGCCACGGTTGCTGCAAAATTTCAACAGTTATTGCGAAGCCGCGCTGCTCTTGCTCGGAAGCGGAAACCACTTTCACACAAAGAACGGCGACATCCGCACCTGTCTCTTAGAAGCCATGCACGGGCTTCCCGAGCTGGCGGAGGCTATCTCCCCTACTAAAGCCCGCGCGTTTGAATCGATGTCCTCGATCCCTGAGGACGGTATCCATACTGCTGCAAGAGAGCAGAATTAGTCCATCCAGGACAGAGTCGAATTGACGCTGCCGATAAAAGAGCAGGATTACTCCATCCAGTTGTAGTGGAAGGTTCCTTCTTTGTCAACGCGTTTAAAGGTGTGCGCTCCGAAGTAGTCGCGCTGAGCCTGCAGCAGGTTCGCTGGCAGGTTCGCCGTACGGTAGCTGTCGTAGTATGCAAGCGCGCTGGAGAATCCAGGCACCGGAATGCCCAAGGAAACCGCGGAAGCTACGACTTTACGCCATGCATCTTGATAGGATTCGATTATATCGGTAAAGAACGGATCCAGCAGCAGGTTCTTAAGCTCCGGATTGTTCTCATACGCATCGGTGATGTTCTGCAGGAAGCGGGAACGGATAATGCAGCCGCCGCGCCAGATTTTAGCGAGATTGCCGTATTGCAGGTTCCAGCCGTATTCATCGGACGCTACGCGAAGCTGTGCGAAGCCTTGAGCGTAGGATACGATCTTGCTCGCAAACAGCGCTTTGCGCACATTTTCGATGAACTCGGCTTTGTCGCCGTCAAATGCAGCCGTTTTTGGACCATTCAGGATTTTGCTTGCCGCAACGCGCTCTTCTTTCATCGCGGAGAGGAAACGGGAGAATACGGATTCGGTGATCATGGAAAGCGGCACGCCCAGATCCAGGGAGCTTTGGCTTGTCCATTTGCCTGTTCCTTTTTGACCCGCCGTATCCAGGATGACGTCAACCATCGGCTTGCCGGTTTCTTCGTCGTATTTGGAGAAAATGTCAGCCGTGATCTCGATCAGGTAGCTGTCGAGTTCGCCTTGGTTCCACTCCGTGAAGATTCCGTGAAGATCCTTCGCATCGAGGCCGAGTACGTCTTTCAGCAATTGATACGCTTCGCAAATGAGCTGCATATCGCCATATTCGATACCGTTGTGAACCATTTTTACATAATGGCCGGCACCGTCCGGTCCGATATATGTACAGCAAGGCTCTTCGTTAACCTTCGCGGAAATGGCCGTCAGAATAGGCTCAACCAGCTTATAGGCACTTTCCTGTCCGCCTGGCATGATCGATGGGCCTTTCAATGCGCCTTCTTCGCCGCCGGAAACGCCTGCACCGATAAAGTTAAAGCCTTTTTCAGCCAACTCTTTGCTGCGGCGCTGCGTATCAGGGAAATAAGCGTTACCGCCGTCGATGATGATATCGCCTTGGTCCAAATGAGGAATCAGCTGTTCAATCGTAGCGTCCGTAGCTTGTCCTGCCTGTACCATGATCAGGATTTTGCGAGGAGTTTCAAGGGAATCCACGAATTCTTCGATCGAGAACGTTCCTTTCACTTGCTTGCCTTCGGTTTCCTTCAGCATATCTTCCGTTTTTTGCGGAGAGCGGTTATATACGGAAACGGTGAAGCCTTTGCTTTCGATGTTCAGGGCCAGGTTTTTTCCCATTACAGCAAGGCCAATCACACCGATTTGTTGTTTTGACATCTGGTTCTCCATCCTTTGCTCCAATATATTTTTAAACAACCCATCCCTACGAGATGATTTGCAATAATCTTATATTAACGTTTTTCATTTGACAAGTGAACCCCTGTCACAAAATGAGAACACGCGCGAAAACACCCCTTCGGTTTCGGAGTGTTGTTCGTGCTTTACTCTTGTATCGTTCGATGAAGTGAATTACCACTCCAGCCTCATCAGCTCCAAGGAAAGCTCGCGGAGTCTTTGCTTGCAGGCCGCGATTTTGTCCTGATTCCCCTCTTGCAGGGCGGCATGGAGCTTCTCAAGCTCATCATCGGTTTCCAGCCTGGACAGAAGGAGCCGCTGTTCCCCCTCATCCGATTCGAACAACCGCACCATTTCCTGCTCCGTCATCGGCGTCCCCTTCTGAAACAGCACACGCTGCCGGTAACCGGATATTTCCACCAGCCTTATAACCTCGCCAAACAAAATATTCTCGATCAATATCTGCCGGTCCTTGAAACGTTTGACGACAGCGTGGCCACGGGTATTCTCGATTAATTTCTCCATCCATTCCGCAAGCTTGGGATCGCGGATCATATAATCGCCTACCAGCTTAAAACCGCTTCCTGTCCGTTGAAACCGCAGCTTTACCAGCTTGCGTCCGGTTCGGATCGAAATGACAAACTGCGTTTCATTCTCGCTCCAATAAAGCGAATATCCTTCCTGGATCAATTCCTTGATTAGGTCCTGGATATGCCGGCGATCAAACCGGAGCTCCAGGTTGCAATACTCCACTTCCTCGCTCTTATTCACGGCACTCCCTCCTCCGGTTTACTACCGATCTGAAAAACGACGGTGAAGATTTCCCCCATGGCTGCTTTTGATGTTGTCTTATCTATATCTTATACTCCATCTTATGTAACGGTAACTTGGTTTATTGACTATTTTTAACCCGCATGAAAATACGGTGAAACTTTCCTGGGTCATGCCTGACGTCCACTTGCCTTATGGTATAATGGGTTATCCAAAAGCCGAGTTTAGTAAGTGTTCATCATAAACAACAGGGAGGCCATCACATTCATGACGGTTACCGGATTTAAAGATCAGGATTTCGACGTATTCTCCGTTCCAGGGCTCGAAGCCCGTATGGAGGTTCTCATTGAACGGGTAAGACCCAAGCTTGAGACGCTGGGGGCCGAGCTTGCCCCCTATGTGTCCGCGCTGGTCGGGGAAGAGATGTTTGTGCATGTGGCCAAGCATGCAAGACGAACCGTTAATCCCCCGATTGACACCTGGGTCGCATGGGCTGCCAGCAAACGGGGCTACAAAGCACTGCCTCATTTTGAGGTGGGCATGTTCGGAACCCATCTGTTTGTCATCTTCGCGATTATTTACGAAAGCCCCAACAAAACCGTATTTGCCGGCAACCTGGAAGCCAAGCTCAAGAGAACAGCGAAGGCGCTGCCTAAACATTTCTATTGGTCCATGGATCATATGAATCCGGCCGGCACCCCTCACCAGGACATGAGCGAGGAGGATTTCGTTCGCCTCATTGAGAAGCTGAAACAGGTGAAAAAAGCTGAGGTCATGTGCGGACTGCGCATTCCGCGCGAGGAAGCCGTCAAGCTTGAAGGGGACGAGCTGGTGCAAAAAGTGCAGGAGACGTTTGAGACGCTGCTGCCGCTTTATAAAATGGCGTTTTAATGAGCATGATATATTGATGTAAAGGGCTGCTGTTGCAGCTCTTTTTTTAAGATTATAGAATTTATAAATTTTCAGCGAAGCTGAACAATTCTATAATCGCAAGTAAAACTTCCTTTAACCGCGGTCTGTCTTCTGAGAAAGTACGTCGATAGACGTTTATCTTATGGATGATATTTTAATGAAGGAACGATGAAGAACGCATCCCTCCGCCTTTATATGTCCAAAGTATGAAGCGCTGCCGGGCCGTGCAAAAAAAGCCGGTCATTCTTCTTGCATTCCCCCCCTATTTTGCTATACTCAATTTTGTTTATATAAAAACAGGAATCAACAAATCATAACAAAATAAACATAAGGAAAGGTTGTGACAACGTCCATGGACCACAGTCGTACACCGCTCTTCACCGCGCTTAAAGAACACGCGGCCAAAAACCCCGTGCAATTTCACATTCCGGGACATAAGAAGGGCCTCGGCACCGATGCCGAATTCAGGGAATTTATAGGGGATAACGCCTTTTCTATAGATTTGATCAATATTGCGCCGTTGGATGATTTGCATCAGCCTACAGGCGTCATTGAAGAAGCCCAGAAGCTGGCCGCCGACGCATTCGGTGCCGACCACACTTACTTCAGTGTCCAAGGGACAAGCGGAGCGATCATGACCATGATCATGTCGGTATGCTCGCCCGGCGATAAAATCATCGTACCGCGCAACGTTCATAAATCCGTGCTTTCCGCCATCATCTTTACCGGTGCCAAGCCTGTGTTCGTATCGCCTGCCCAGGATTCCAATGTGGGGATCGATCACGGGATCACGATCAGCTCCGTACGGAAAGCGCTAAAGCGTCACCCTGACGTCAAAGCCGTACTGGTCATCAATCCGACGTACTTCGGGGTGAGCGCTAACCTGAAGGAAATCGTCGATTTGGCCCACAGCTACAACGTTCCCGTGCTTGTGGACGAAGCGCACGGGGTTCTGATCCATTTTCATGAAGAACTTCCGATGTCGGCGATGGAAGCCGGTGCCGATATGGCTGCAACCAGCGTTCATAAACTCGGCGGATCGATGACCCAAAGCTCCGTGCTGAACGTGAACACCAAGAACGGATACATCAATCCTTACCGCGTGCAGACCATCATCAGTATGCTGACCACAACGTCGACCTCCTACATCCTGCTGGCATCGCTGGATACTTCTCGCCGGAGCCTGGCGCTGCATGGACGGGAAATGGCTGCAAGGACGATTGAATTGGCGCAATATGCACGAAACGAAGTCAACAAAATCGAAGGCCTGTACTGCTTCGGGAAGGAAATACTGGGCGGAGAAGCAACGTACTCCTATGATCCGACCAAGTTGACCGTTCATGTACGCCATCTTGGCATTACGGGATATGAAACCGAGAACTGGCTGCGGGACCACTACAATATTGAAGTGGAGCTCAGCGATATGTACAACATTTTGTGCCTCATTACACCGGGAGACAATCGGGAGACGATCGATATTCTGCTGACGGCGCTCCGAGAGCTTTCGGACCAGTACATGCACGTGAACGAAATTAATGAGCTGGTCGTGAAAACGCCGGAAATTCCGCAGCTGTCGCTCATTCCCCGCGATGCGTTTTATGGGGATACGGAGGTCGTGCCGTTCAAGGAATCGGCCGGACGCATTATTGCCGAATTCATCTATGTCTACCCGCCGGGAATTCCGATCTTGCTTCCGGGCGAAGTGATTTCCCAGGAAAACATCGATTACATTACCGATCATGTCGATGTCGGCCTGCCTGTCAAAGGTCCTGAGGATCGCAGCATTCAGAATGTGAAAGTCATCGTGGAAACGGATCCTATATTCTAAGGCAAAATACAAAAAACCCGGTGCGAGTGGTTCGCATCGGGTTTTTCGTTAGGGAGTGTTACTCCTGGTTTGCAGCAGCGACCAGTTCGTTGTAAACCGCCTCTACTTCATTCCATTCGTCTTCGTCCTCAATATTGTAAAGAACCATTTCCTCGTTCTCTTCTTCCATACGTAGAATGACGCCGTCCGCTTCCGGATTCTCGCGTTCAAGCAAAAGCGCGTAAAGCTTCTCGCCGACATCAAATGTCTCCACGAGAACCATCTCTACTTCTTTTCCTTCTTCATCCGTCAATGTCAGCACAAACTCTTCATGTTCGTGGTCGTGGTCATGATCGTGACCGCAGCCGCAAGCATCTCCGTGTTCATGTTTGTGTTCGCTCATTGAAAAAACCTCACTTCGGTTAAATTATCATACTTTCGTATCGTATCACGGATAGCTTCTTCAGGTCAATTTTTGCCAAGCGGCTATGGACCCATCAATTTAGGGCGGTAATCACTTTCTCCGCAACTTTCACAAAACCGTCATCCGATTTGACTTTTACATAAAAGCCTACCGAGTATTTTCCGGCCGTTTTGAAATCGTATGTGAAATCATAGGTTCGGAACCAGAAGTTATCCTTGCGGTCCTTCACTTCCTGGGACTGGATGTCCTTGATATTGCCCGAAGGATCCTCGATCGCTACTTTTACGGCATGAATATTGTTGTTTAAGCTGTCTACCTGGCTAAATACATTGAATTTCAGCTTGCCTTTGTTTACGTTGCCGAATACAGTATCTCCTTTAAAGAGAAAAATATGCACATTCGGCTTGACGACCTGGACTTGTCCATTCGCCGAATTCCAGTCCACAGCCCCGTCAAATTCCCGGACCGGCACATAGGTTTTGCCATCAATCAAATATCCGCCATCCTTCAATTCGCGTCCGTTCAGCCAAACCCGAACACGCTCATTGACGGAATCCGCAAACAAAAGGGTGCTGCCACCCATTAAAGAGAGCACTAGCATACATGCCATCACTTTTTTCCACTTCATTTCATACGTTCCCTCCATTGACTCTTCTTGTTGTTATATGTGTATACTACATGTCAAAAAACAAGTTGCGGACAATTTTGCACTTTGTGGTAAAATTTTTTTCTCGTGGTTCAAGGCTAGATCTTATCACGATTTTTGCAGCATTAAGGCTCCGTTTCGAGCATATACTCCGTGTAAATACATAAGAAATTCGTTAAAATACACATAAGCATACTTGGACTATACATCATTTCATCAGGAGGTTTCATCCATTGACACTGACATTGCAAATGCTTGGCACCGGCAGTGCGTTTGCCAAGAACTACTATAACAATAACGCACTGATACATGACGGAAATTTCACGCTGCTCATCGACTGCGGAATCACTGCTCCGTTGGCGCTGCATCAGATGAACAAGACGTTTAACGATGTGGACGCCGTGCTCATCACGCATATTCATGCCGACCATGTTGGCGGTTTGGAGGAGCTTGCGTTTATTATGAAGATGAAATACGATCGCAAACTCCCGCTCTATATTGCTGAAGCGCTGGTGGAACCGATATGGGAACATACACTCAAGGGCGGCTTATACCAGCAGGGACATATCTCTTCCCTTCAGGATGTATTTGACGTGCATCCTTTGAAACCGGGCGTGAAGGCCGCTATTTCATCCGGAACCTCGGTGGAGCTGATTCATACGCAGCATATTCCGGGCAAAGACAGCTATTCGCTTTATTTGAACGATCGGATTTTTTACAGCGCGGACATGGTATTCGACCCCATCCTGCTGAAGCAATTGGTAAATGAACGGGATTGCGAAGTGATTCTGCATGAATGCCAGCTGCAGGGCCCGGGCGAGGTGCACACGACACTCGATGAACTGCTCAGCCTGCCTCAAGAAATTCAGGAGCGTACCTATCTTATGCATTACAGCGATGAGGTCGAAGCTTTCATCGGCAAGACCGGAAACATGGAATTCGTGGAGCAGCAGCGGGTATACGAATTGTAGTTCAATATGCGTCAATGCATAGTTTACGAGGGTTCCCGGGAATAATAAGGCCGGGAGGCGATTCATATGGATCAACAACAAGAAGTAGTAGGCGTACGTAAAAATGGTGATGGCGACATCATCGAACTTAAGCTGGATAACGGCAGCGTCGTGGACTACAAAACGGCCCAACAGATGGCCAAGAATAAGGAAATCAAGAACCTGAACGTATTCCGTGGACGTGATGGAGACGAACATCTTCGTTCCAATGCGGATGGCGATCCAAGCAACAACCTGGACAATTTGCCGACGTTCTAATTTATGCGCAAAAGACCTCGAGGCGATGCTCGAGGTCTTTTCTTTTTTGGGGACGATGCGTTAATGACCCGCATCATATTTGGATTTGCTTTGGTTTGCGGCCTTACAATTCCTTTTTCATGCGAACATGGGGAATGCCTGCATCATCAAACGGCTCGTCCGAAATCGTCTCATACCCGAGCTTGCGGTAAAAAGCCTCTGCCTGCACCTGTGCATCGAGCACGGAATATTGCAGCTTTAGTTCGCGAGCCTGCGCTTCCAGCGCCATCATCAGCACACGGCCAATCCCTTTGGAACGGAACGGCTTCCGCACCGCGATCCGCTGCATTTTGGCGGAATCCTTATTGTAATAGGTAATACGCCCGGTTGCGGCGTACTGCCCCTCCGACTTGATCAAGACATGGTGTGCATCCGATTCCAGGCGGTCGTAATCATCGATCTCCAAATCGATCGGCACCTTCTGTTCTAGGACAAACACATCCTTTCGGATATCCAGCGCCTGCTGCAACTGCTCTTCCGTTGATACATTGATGATTTCTGCTGCCATTTCAACACCTCTTTATGTAGAATCAATTCCTCGTGATATCGCAGGTCGAGATATTATACAAAATATTCGTTTTCCTGTATAGTAGTAGAAGCTAACGTCTTCATGAAAGGAGCATTGCCTTTATGAGCATGGGAGCCACGATATTTTGGGCTGTGGTCATTGCTGCCCTGATCATCTATCCCACCTTCTGGACGATCAAAAAAGGTTATTCCCGCAAATGGGATGAGGAATAGCATCGGCCGTCTTACAACAAGCCGCCAGCCTGCCAGCCGGCGGTTTGTTCTGCTCACTGTTCGTGCAGAGATCATCATGATGGTTGGCGCCGCTTTAAGCACAAAGCAGTCCTGGAGCTCTTTATGGATGGAGATCCCTTAACGTGTCCGCCGCATCCATCGGGGATACCGGCTCCACCGCCACGCTTCCCTGCTTGGAATATACGTCCTGATCAACAGAGCGCCCGTACACATCCAGCATCACGGGCGCTGCAGGGGCATGCAGCGGCTCCAATTGCACCGATGTTCTTTCCGGGACACTGCAGCCGCCGCCCGCAATAGATACCGCCAATAACGAGAGCACCAGTCCTACTCGCTTGATACGATGGGATTTCCCACCTGTCATGCCTTTCACGCTCCTTCATTGGCAAAATCATGCTGTATTTAGTCTGAACCGGAACGTGGTATTTTATAACGAGAAAACCATTGACAGCCTCCTTGTCTGCTGGTAATATATGAATTACCTTTTTAAATATTTCATGATCTGTTAGCTCAGCTGGGAGAGCACTATCTTGACAGGGTAGGGGTCAGTGGTTCGAGCCCACTACAGATCATCATGAAGAGCCCTTGCGTAGCAAGGGCTTTTTTCTTTTCTTCTAATGGTTGTCTATCTGAATTTCACTTTTGGGGACGAATTGGGGGACATAGTCAGTTAGACACTACTTTTAAGACCACTTTTTGGTCTTATTTGACCTCATTTCTACTATTATAATAATTTGTTCAAAGGTAACGCCTTCTTTATATAAAGAAAGATAAAAAGAACCCCGTCAGTCTACGCCAACGGGATTACATTTGCCGAGTATTTTCAATTTGCCGAAACTATGTCATTAATCTTGATCCATTCCCATTCGCCTATTCCGGTAGCCAGCTTGATTTCACGTCTGTAAGTGTGAATTACGGATACAGTGCCGGTCAGTTCCTGGTCCGCATATTCATCGAACAAACGCAATTTGATTGTACGGTGCATATGAAATGACTCTGCAAGCGCCTGCTCAATCAATTCCATTTCCTGCGGATCAAGAACCGGTTTATTCTTCCTTCCCTCTTCCAGCTGTCGGCGGATGATAGTTTCTTTATGTTCCGGAAGCATCATCCGACTCGATTCCCAAAGACCGTTACCTTCAAGCTTTTTACGAGTCGTTGTCATTTATAATGTCCTCCGATCTTAGCCGACGTGATGTTAAAACATTTACGCAATTTCGTTACATCACAGCCTTATTATGTATACAAAAAAACCTTGAGGTTATTCAAACCCCAAGGATTTTTCGTTATTCTTCTTTCCAAACAGTATACCAATGTGTTGCTGTAGATTTATCATCATCTATGTACCAAAAAAAGTACTCCACTCCATCAACTGTAATGTAATGTAATGGCGTGAAATAGTCTCTGCTATACTGACTTTTTGGGTACATATAACCCGCTTTTACTTTACATGGGTTACAATATTGAGGCGTTATCTCAGATTCTGTCTGTGAGATAGGACTTGCAGATACTGGCGCTGCTACAGTCATAAAAGCAGCAATGATAGAAGAGAATATTACAAATTTTTTCCCCATTCTAACCACGCTAACACCTCCAGATATTTATAAAAGTTAATTTACATAACCCATATCAATTGTATCATTTGGATATTATTGGAGTATATAGTATGTTAGAACCATTAAATGGTATAATTATGTATATTTTATTCCGGATTTATCTTTGTCAATTGTCGCATTTGTCCGGGCTATTTTAGAATAGATGACATGACATTAATCCTACCATTACTTCTCGCCTCTTTATTACATAGCCAAGCGCTATAATTCAGGTAAAGAGGCATTTCTATGTTTATTGAACCGATGTTACTCGCAACAGCGCCCGCTCCATTCTCAGACTCGCGCTTCATATTTGAACCTAAAATCGATGGCAACCGCTTGATTTTTTCGCAGCAGAATGGCGTTGTTCGCCTATACACGCGCCAAAACAACGACTGTTCTCGCCAATATCCTGAGATAGCCAACGCTATATTTCCGCATGACATCGTATTGGACGGCGAAATCGCGTGCGTTGATCCCGCGACTGGCAACTCGGATTTTGAAGCGGTTATGACCCGATTCCAGGCGAAGAAGACGGATAAAATTACAGCTTTAGCCGGAACTCTGCCGTCTACATTCGTCATATTCGACTTGCTGCAGTATTACGGTCAGGATTTGCGACGGCTGCCACTAATACAGCGGAAAGAAATACTCTCGTCTATTCCGCTACCGTCCCTAGCTTCGGTATTGTTCCGTTCATCGAAGCCCTGTTTACTCAGATAGAAAAACAGGAGATGGAGGGCATTGTCGGTAAGCGGAGATTTGCTACTGGGTAAATCGATCAGGAGGCTGTTATCCCCTACTTCACCGATAGAAGACAAAGAAAAAGGACCCCCGATAGCCTAAGCCGGTAGGGATCCTCTCACATAAATACAAATGTTCAAATCACGTAGGGTCTTTGTCATCCGGGGGAGTATTATACCCAGAAAGAACCTAAAATGATGACCAACAAGATAAAGAGAACTAGAACTGCTCCGACTGAGTTTTTACCGCCGTATCCACCTTCGTAACCAACTTCACCCATGAGGACTCCTCCTTTCAACGATCTGATACAAAGTATTCAAAAACTCAAGCAATGCTAGGGCCAATATTCTTATTAACAAAAAAAAAACGCCAGCCTAAGCCAGCGAGGTTCTTTTTACCGATGCGGCGCTGACCACATGGATATCACGGGTTGTGTTACCCCGAGTTTTTTCTCCTTCCCGTCAATGCGGACGGAAAATGGAGCATATGACACCGTACAAAAAGAGGAAGCTGTCACAAAAGCCATAAAAATGACTGCGGGACAGCTTCTTCTTTTTTAAAGAAGGAAACCTGAGTTGTAGTTGGCGGGCTACACTCTCATGTATATTCACAGAAATGCCACTTTGCTAATCATTTTCAAATGTACATCATCAAAAAAAATACAAAGGGGCTGCAACAACTCCCTCACGTTAAAAACTTCCTCCTCCACCCAAGCAGCAATCGAAATAGGCTTGAAAATTAGGCTAAACACTTAGTTAATCACCCAAGCTTATACATAAGTGACCACATATTAATAATCTGACTCTAAAACAAAGGAGGAATAACCATGAGCGCTGATGCCGGGTATGGCTATGGCCGTAGTGCTACTTTTGTCTTGGTTCTGTACATTCTTCTCGTTATCATTTTGGCAGCAGGTTTTTGGATCTAAAAACTGATGAAAACAGAAGCTGTTCCAAAAGCCATGAAAATGGCTGCGGGACAGCACTTTTCATAACAATAAAACCTTTCCTGGGTAAAATGAAAGTGCCGCTAAACCATCAAAAAAGACCCTGCCAGCCAGTAATAGGCCCGAAGGGTACTCGTGTTATTTGTTTAATTTCTGGAGAATATTTTTTTCCAAACGGAGGAAGACGATTGCCGCCTCTTCGCGGATCAAAGGATCTCCGGGGCAGCTGCCATCGAAAAGCCCTTTCTTTTTCGCTGCATCCCAAGCAGCTGCTGCCCAGGGGCTTACTTTGTTGATATCTCTTTCTTGTGCCATCGCTTTTTCCCAAGAACAATCTATACTCTTTGTCATCATCCTTTAATTTCTGGATATTGCTCTCGATTTCAGTTACTGTTTGGACTTTCGGAGCAAGGATATTATTCTTCAAATTATCCAGGTTACTCTCTAATTGCTGTTTAGTTAATTCCTTGTTATTTTGTGAAACAGTCGGCTCAATAGACGTTTGATTATTTTCGCTTTCTGTAGTTACAATAATCGTTTTCCCATCCACCTTAATATCCGCACCCGATGCCTCGGTAATGCCACGTACCGGCACGTTTGCTTTGCCATCAATTATCGCGCCTTTGTCCGTCAATTTCTGACCGTTAACTACAACTGTGTATTCCCCGGTCATTTTTTTCCAATCATGCTTTTTACACTATCTGCAAAAGCACTGGCAGAGGTTGCTAAAACAAGACCTATCAGAACCCCTCCGAATAGTTTTGTGCTAGATATAAAACCAGGTTCATTAAATTCCACGGACTGCGTCATAGCACCGGGACCCTCCTTCTTGAAGACGAGGACGAACATAATTTCGATTCTGTCCTTAAGGTAATCCAAGAAAGATTGGGACACTCCCACCTTTCTACAACATCAGATATCTATGTTCACCCTTACGAAAAAGGTCAAGAAGAAAACTGCAGGTAAGTACAATGAATTTTCTCGTAAATCCCTCGCAAATCAATTGGGGGAGAAATCAAAATTAAGGAGGATAAAATGAGACTATTCAGCAGAATGAAAAACGTCAGTTACCTTGATTTACATAGGTTTTATAAAATCAGAAACACTCAAAAGGGTACGCGCATTGACTTTGACAGGGTAGGGGTCAGTGGTTCGAGCCCACTACAGATCATCACTAAGAGTCCTTGCGTAGCAAGGGGCTCTTTTCTTTTTTATTTGTTCCTCTTCAATTATTAATTTTATCTGTTGAACCAAAATTGAAAAACGTCCGCTCTTCTTCGCCTTGTCTCTGTGTATTAAAAAGAGCCCCCGGACTACCCAGGGGCAAAATGAAACCGCCTTACGGCACGTTATGCTTCATGATCAACGTCTGTGATTTCATTTTGATAGTTCCATTATTCTCTAATTGGCTGCTTATCCTATGAAAAAATGCCAGATAAAGAGAGTGTTCAGTACCATCACATCGATCAAAAATAAACCTTCCAAAATAGCAGGACTTTAGTCTTAATTATTTGAACCCTTTGAGCGCCTCACTCACTTCTTTTAATTGTTCATTTGTTATTTTTATTTTTTCTTCTAATGTATTTATTCCTGCTAACCACGTATCCTTAACAACACCAATTGGTACACTTTCCATTTGTTCACTTTTAGCAAGTTCTATCTCAAGTTCATTTTGATAAGTTATCAAATTATCCTCCAAATGTTTCTTTAGGTTCATTAATTCAGGTTTCGTAACATATTGTATCCCATCAATAAGAACAACCTTATCTATTGATCCAACTCCTTCGGTTGAGACAACAATTGTTTTCCCCTCCACTTTTATATCAGCTCCAATAGAATCAGCCAGTGCACGTATGGGAACATTGGCTCTGCCATCAATAATTGCTCCCTTATCTGAAAGTGTCTTTCCATTCACCACTATAGAATACTCGCCAGTTACCTTTTTACCAATAAGCGACTTAACTTGCGCTGACACATCCCCTCCGACGTTTGCAATAAAAATACCAAGTGCAAATGCAATTGTAAATCCTGCGAGTCTCTTTATCTTCATTATTTACTCTCCTCCAAAGTATTAGTATATGGCTAATATAGCATCGCAGGAAGAATCAGTAAATATTTCTCAAAACCTATTTACAATTCAACAAACTTCAACATTTGTTTGGAATAGATTGGAAGTTTTCTAGTGCAAGAGTAGCCTGACGATTTCTAGATGCTTCTTTATACCCAGCAGGCACCTGAGCAAAAGTAATATCGCCCCACATAATCATAATGCTATTGCGAAAACCATGAGCGACTACTCCAACTATGTAATGTCAATGAGATTATGACACGTGATCATACCAAGCGATACATCCCATGATCCATTTCTTGCATTATTTAAATAGCTTGCAGTCTTCTAAATAGATCCTTCCCCTCCTAAGGTTCAACGTTTTTGCTCTTGACCAAACAAGACAATATAAAGGGATACCCAGAATGTCCCGTATCGTCATCTCAATTAACCCTTCACCACTCTCTATAGGTGGTTGTCGCCCTATAAAATTATGAATTTCACAAAAAAAGCACCCCACATAAGGAGTGCCTATTATTAGATTAGTTAAAATCTTGAACTAAGAACTGATATCTATAACTCTCTAATTTAACAAATTCCTGAGCCTGTACCTTAAAGAATACAGTTGTTCCTGCTGGAACATATATAAATTCAAATGTAGATGGCCAGCCAGTGTTACCCTTTTTAGTTGGATTTGCATAAATCACACCTGATTCGCGACCTTCTCCGTATTGGAAAATAGCTGACTGTATTATAATATTCTCGCTACCTTTGTTATAAGCGTTACTATAAATCAATTTAGGTGCTCCAGTATTGTTGGTCCACTTGAACCAATCTTCGTCAATTGCACTTTCTAAAAATAAATTGTATTCAGATCCATTAAAAAGATCAATAGCTGTTGCCCGTGTATCCCCAACACCAATCACTTGCGGTGTTAATTCTGTAGTTGCTTCATCAGCAAAAGCAGATTGCGAAACAGTCATAAGACTTGCAGAAATTAGTAAGATAGAGAACAGTTTTTTCATCTTCAAAGGTATTCCGCCTCTCTTCTAATTATATAATCGGCCGATTGGTTTCATTGTAACATGTATCCTAAATATTGGAATATGATACATATGATATAAAATATGTGTATTTTAATGTAATTTATAATGTTGAATTGTCGAAAATTGACAAAAAAAATAAAAAACATCGTTGAGTGTCTAAATTCTATATTTCAGCCCTTTTTACAAATAAACAGATGGAAACCTTGGCTCGACTGCCAAGCAGGCGCTCTACACAACCTGTCCATGATCATATACATTTATCCTAGCAATCTGTAATTACCGAATTACATACACTTGTTTCTCTCACACTTAGCGTAGACAGCGTATCATCAAGCATGGTCTCATAAGTTTGTAGGTCTTTTCAAAGGCCGCCGGTTGCTCGTATGACATGCTTTTCTGCGTATAGCGAGTCTCGGGGGACGATGGGGGAAACTAAAGAGGGCCAAGTACCCGTACTTTTGTCCTTACCTAAGACGCAAAGAATTCAATCGAATATCGGTGCTTGATCCCATTCCAACTTAAATTGAGAACCAAACTTTCTGACTGAGTCTATATCAGCCGTAAGCGTGAAATCTTGATCAGACCCAAAAAAGCCCAACTCATAAATACCTTCCGATTGGCTTCTTCTCCAGCTTAATTGATAAAGATGTTTTTCGAATGACATATATAATCCATCTAATTTGAATCCATTCAGTGTGTCCAACGGAAATTCCGTAGTTACTGTAATATAATTACGAATCGTTAGATTCGTCCAACCGAAATTCAAATCATAGATGAATCGGTTGGAATCATAAAATTTAAAGTTGATTTGGCATCCTTCGTACTTTCCAGGGATACGTGATATAAAATGAAATTCGGCTCGTGTCCCCTCATCCGTGCAATCTCTAAGCACAGGCATCTCTATACCTCCTGCCGAATCAATGTGTCGTCCAGTAATCCGCAGCTCTTTCCACTCTTTGAACGGGCTGTGCCTCTTCTTTCAGTACAATCAGGCTCTGCAATTCCCGCTTGTTCTTAAACATAATATAGCCTTGTTCCTCCAATGAAGCTATGCCCTCCATAATTTCATTCGGTTTACGTCCCGTTAGGTACTTAAGTAACCGCAAGGTCGGGACACGGCTGCGATGCGCCGGATAGTTGATCAAAATTCGGAGCAGTTTTCGTTCCAGATCAGGAAGCATGCGAACCTCTTCCTTTCTGGGGCCTCCAGGACAGGATGTTGTTTTCATTGAATACTCGGGGCTTTCCCGTCTCCAGGCACGTTGCCCGAATCCGCTGATCCTTAATGCTGTGTATCTGTATTTTGCGCTGGGTAATGTTGCCCTTACGGTCTTCGTATATGATTTCTACGGTTTGCTCCAGGTATTTCTCAAACATGATGCACCCACCTCTGATAAGAACGTTTGTTTGTATTAATTATATGCGAACACTCGTTCTTTTATCAATGTCAATTTTACCCTAATTGGCTTGGCATCCATTACTAACAAACTCGCAATCATTGGAGCATCGATGGAACCGACCGTTAAGGACTCAGCTGTAGCTTCCTTAGTCATAATAAAAACCGGCGCCAACCGGCACCGGCTACTACGACCCATATCTCATTCAACAACCATGAACCTACCACAAATTTGGTGTACCCCAGTCCCCGTATCAATTGGATCAAGATTTATTTCAAAAGTTCTTCCGGCGTCTCTCCGCTGTACACAAATACGGGACTTGCAGTATTAACGACAAATACGGCTACCAACGTCAGTGCAGATGCGATGAACGAAAAAAAACGATGACGAATCTTATGGATCCATAACATGAGCTTGTCCTCCTTTCCAGCGTAATAAACTAATAGCCTGGATTAAAAATATGACAGCCAATGTTGGGGACTGAAGGACAAAATTGAACATCACGATGAAGCAGCTAATCAAGCGGAGTTTAGAGTAATGCTTGCTCGGTATCCGGGATTGTCTCTCGATTCGGCTGGGAGCAAACAGCATAACCAGCAACAGACTAAGCGCATTCATAACGAGCACAGCTGCAATCCCCATATCAACAAAAGTCACCAAGGTAAACAGTGCTGTCGTGAACGCAATACAGCCGGCCCCCGTCTTAAGGTGATACCCTCCCGAGAATTGCCTCAGTATTGCGAAGCCCGTCAAGGCTATGACCGCCTCTCTCACGTTACCCGAGAAGATCGAAATCAGCAGCGTGAATACGACAATGAACATCACGTTGAATAGAATGGCGAGCGCGTGCTTCAAAACAGGAACGGAGGACGGATGATCAGGTACCTGACGTTTGATCCTCTCCGCTATCCGCTCTGACAGTCCTTCTATGATCATAAGACTCCCGCTCCTCTGTATTGATCGCATAATACAAGAAGATTCCAAATGTGATTCCAAAGAAGAGAAGATGCAGCCACAGGCGGTTGAGGTAAAACAGAATGGCAATTAATATCAGCACTACGATAATTAAAGCGATCAACAGAATATGTTCAAATTTAATGCGCAGCTTCTCCAGGTCGTACTTAAACCCGATACCGAACCTGTACATCAACCAGGATATCAGCAGTCCCGTCGCTCCTGACAGAACTTGAAGGATGTAACCTTTGGCAGGATCGGTCTGAATGGCATTGATCGATCCGAACACCGTAGTCAAATAGGCGGTTTGAATCAACGCGTAGAACATGTAGCCTATAATGGTGCAAATCGCCGACCAAATGACTGGAATTTTAATGATGGCCGAGAACAAGAACACAAAGATCATTACCGTAATAAGCGGGGCAAGAAAATCGAGCGAGAGTTCATTCCGCATGATGTAACTCTGTAGATTGGCAAGGATCATAACCAGCAGGGCTTGCCATATGTACTCCGTTGTTTTAAATCTAAGCAATGTCATGATCAGTGAATAAATCGCCAGTGTTTCAAAAGTCGAAAACACCATAAACCAAATAGCTTCCATTCAAAGATTTCCTCCCTACACCGTAAAGAAATGGTTTAATGTGTACAACGCCACTTCCCGATTCATCCTGGTTGAGCTGAGTGGTTATAACGTCTCTAAGAAACGTATATCTTCAGCCTTCAGATTCTATCGAGTCGTCCCTGAATGATGCATGTTCTTGAGGTCAATTCCGATGGCGCCTGCCATTTCTTATATGTCTGGAAGCTCTGATGAAAAATGCAATAACATCGAACGGCGTCAATAGCTCCGGCTTGTATACAATAATTACCAAGCACAACGGCCCGGAACTTATAACGCCAAGACGAAGCAAACCACTGCAACGTTCAATCCGCAAAACAAAAAACGAGCATCAATGATCAAGAATCCACGACCTTATGAACATAACTAAGCCAGAATAAACTCGTGTCGCACGATGCATAACATCCTGACATCATCTAAGTCGATTATATAAGGCCATGTAGGCATAACAACAGGTAATTAAATACATATGTGGGGGAATCCATCATGGATCTATGAAGTGTAGAGTTTATAAAAGGAGATAACTAGATATAACTCTATTATATACGAACCTACGTTCCTGTTCAACCATTAAGGAACGACAGAATTTATTTTATTCTGACATAAACCTTACACAATTAGATATTAAGATAGGATCAACTAATCTGTATTCCAAGAAGAGGCATCCGCCGGATGCCCCTCCCCTTTTATTCCGTTCTCGTCCCCAACCTTTCAAAAGGATGCGCCTTGTTAGCCGGAATGTTTTTGTGTATGAGTAAAGCAGTCACTTATACAGTCTGGTCCAAGCCATACCATTGGCAGCCAGCAGCACGACGATATAGGCCGATATACCGTAGGTAACCGTGCTACTAAAATAGTGCAAGCCGCATAACCCGCCGACAACGATAATGAACAGCAGCACCCACCAGCCGTCTTTTTGCTGAGCCACATTAAACGCTTGGGAGAACGGCGGATGGCGAAGCATCGCCTTGGCCGACACAGGAATCAGCACCAAGCCGGTAAGAAGAATGATGAGAACGTCCGGTAGGATCCGAATACCGAATATGATCAGGAATACGATCGCATTCACAGTGAACAACGGCAGGAACATTTTTATGGCAAAGGCCTTTAAAGCTCCTTGATATAAGGGACTCATGTTTGGCAGCGGGGCCGCCCCAAACAGCCAGAAGGCCTTGGGTTTGCCGGAGAATTTCAACATCATCACGACGGTTACAATCATGATAAGCATGACGTGCAGCACATAGTACGACGATCCCCTGCCGATTTCCGCCAGGGAGGAATTACGGATCGTGGAGAAAAAGAACAAGTAGGGCAGCAGAACGGACAACCCGAGCGTAGGATACACCTTAAGCTTGAATTCTCTCTCGTTCTTCAACATGCTGGCAGATAACCGGAAACATGCCTGTTCCGTGCGGGACCGGCATACGATTTTGGCCAAAAACCTGTCAAACCGACCGCGCTCCCGCCCTTTTCCCGCTTCGCTGTGCGCCAGCTTTTCCAGATACTGCTCGAAGGATGGAATATAACGAAGGTACACCACCATGAGCAGAACCGGAACGAACACGGCCAATAAGGATAGGACAATCAGCCACCCGCTCCCCTCGCCGAACATCCATTCAAATGGGGCCGCAAACCATACGGGCGGAAGCAGGACCTGCCACCAGGCCGGCGTAAATACCAAATTGAAATCAATCAAATCAAATGAACGGATCACGAACTGATAGCCGATGGCCAGCGTAGCGGAAAGCCCAATCTGTACATAATTGATCAGATCCTTCAGTTTCTCTCCGTCCCAATATTTCAGCAGCACCAGATAAATCATGGAGGTGCTCACCAGAATGAGCATATTCATCAAAATAAGCTCAAGGATGCAGATCAGGAAGAACAGCACGCCATGCTTAAACAGCCCCACGGCAAGTGAAGCGGCCGATAGCGCTCCGGTCAGCAGCAGCAAATAAATTCCGGCATGAATCGATCTGGCCACGCCGACCGTGCGGCCGTCGATCGGTTTCGTCATCAGAATGCTGCGGTCGCGCACATCCAAAAGCACGGATGAGAAATCCGAAATCATGGAGGTCATGATCAGGAACATGAGGATAGCGGACAGGATGCTCATCGGCATCAGATATTCCGGATCGCTCCAAAACACAAACGGCGTCAGGACAAGCCCGATTAAGCCATACAACCAGAGGGAACTGACAAACAGGTTTTTGTCCTGCTCTTCAGCCTTCCGGCTGTTTGAAGATAATATGACGGGTGCCCGCCTCGAGTCCATCAGCAGCTTGACATGCAGGATCCGCCGCAGCGTTTCATAGTCGACGCCCAGTCTCGAGATACCCCCTTGAAACCGATCCAGCAGCTTCAGCATTCGAAATGAAACTTCCGGGCCCGCCATATCAGCTTCCCTCCCGAACGATCGATACAAACCGCTCTGCGATGCTGGCATGGTCATTGAAGCCCGTCAGCTGATTGAACACCTCTTCCAGCGACCCTTCATGGGAATGCTGCTGCAGCTCTTTAAACGTACCGTCCGCCACCACCCGGCTGTCTGCGAGCAGAACGATCCGGCTGCTGATTTTCTCGACGACGTCCATGATATGCGAGGAATAAAAAATCGTCTTGCCCTGTACCGACAACTGCGCCAGTACCTCCTTGACCACCATCACGCTGTTTGCATCCAGCCCGCTTAAGGGCTCATCAAGGAACAAGAGGTCCGGGTCATGCAGGAGACTCGAGATCAGCAGCACCTTTTGCCGCATTCCTTTTGAAAACGTGGCGATCCGAGCATGGTAAGCCTTTTGCATGTCAAAGCAGTCCATCAAATGTTTGGCCTTATAATCCGCAGCATCGTATGTAAGTCCGTACAATTCGCCGATAAACGTCAGATATTCCGCGGCCGTTAACTGATCGTATAATTCCGCCACCTCGGGCACATACCCGATTCTCCGTTTATAATCGATATTCCCGTCGGAAATATCCTGGCCGAATATGCGGACCGTTCCCGTATACCCTTCAACCAGCCCAAGCATAATTTTAACCGTCGTGCTCTTTCCCGCCCCGTTCGGACCGATATATCCTATCATCTCGCCGCGGTTGACCTTCAGATCAATCCCGTTCAATACATAACGGTTATCATATTTCATGCGCAGGTCTTCAATCGATAACACTTCATTTTCGGACATGATTGATTCTCCCATTCCCTCTTTTGTCGTCTCATACCTACCTTATTATGGAAGCGCGGGAAAATCAACCGTTGGCGGTATACTCGCTCTGCAAAAGCCCCATGTGCACAATGTCATGCCAGGCACCGTTCCGGTACAAACTCTGTCTGGAGCTGCCTTCGTGGACGAAGCCGATTTTTTCGTACAGCTTGATCGCTTTATGGTTAAAGGAGAACACCCGCAGGCTTACCCGGTGCAGATTCAGCTCCAAAAAGGCATAATCCAGCAGCAGCTTCATCGCTTCCGAGCCGTATCCCCTGCCCCAATAATTCTTATCGCCGATGTCGATGATGCACTCCGCATTGCGATTCTTGAAATCGATGCCGACCAACGACATGATCCCGTCGGTTGGCCTGTTTCCTTCGCCTGGATCAGATAGCTCTTCGAAGACGGAGTGCCGAGGATCACATGCTGAACGAAGTCCCTGGTCTCCTCCATTTGGTAAGTATCCAAGCTGGGACTGGTGGATTGCATCACGTCCAGGTCATTGCGCCAGGTA
The DNA here is from genome assembly GCF_038007545.1 of Bacillus sp. FSL K6-6540. Classification (NCBI taxonomy): domain Bacteria; kingdom Bacillati; phylum Bacillota; class Bacilli; order Caryophanales; family Bacillaceae; genus Bacillus; species Bacillus sp. FSL K6-6540. Next base: position 2,239,265 of record NZ_JBBOXH010000001.1, on the reverse strand, counting down.
TGATACAGCTCCGCGTCATCCATGGTCATTTTTCGACAAGACAATCTAGCAGAATCAAACAGCATTGCTATAAACCCCTTTCTGTCATCATGATTCTATGGTTATCGGATTTAGCATTTCGCCGAGAGAGTAGAGGAAAGACTCCAGCTGCTCCGGCACGCAAGTCACCCCAGCCCCAAGCTGGAAGGTATCCAGCATGAGTCCGTTGAGAAACGAGATCATGTACCGTGCGATGGCTTCCGGTTCCAGACGCGGCCGAAACTCCCCTTGCTCCTGCCCCTTCCGAATGACCCCGCATAGAGCCTCTACCGTAATCTGATAGCGCTCGGTAATATAGGGATCTCCTTGCTTCGCATGATCATAAGAGGAAGACAGGAAGTATTCCGCCCTGGCGAGTACAAGCGAGTGATGGATCAGCGTGATGTCCTCCTGCTGTTTCTTGATCCAGTCCAACAATTGCTTCCATATCGAATGTGGCGAATCCGGTTCAAAAAAACGGAGCGCCTCCTGATCGTCATAACGCAGAACCTCCAGAAAAACATGCTCCACATTGCCAAAATACGCGTACACGGCGCCGCGGGACATGCCGGCTTCCTCCATGATGTCCTGCATCACGGTGCGGGTATAACCCTTCCTAATAAAGACGCGCCTGGCTGCCCTCAAGATTTCAAGCTTTTTCTGCTGCTTGTATTCGTCGCTGACCCTTGGACACATAATCCTCCCCACCCTCGACCTTAAACTGACACTGGTGTCGTTTTTCATGTCATATTATAAACGACACTCATGTCGTTTTCAAATACCAACCAGTAATTTACGCTGATTCCTTACAGCAAAGCCCTTTAAAAGGACAAGTTGAGCGCAGCCATGACACTATCATTTTTTAGATGGAATGTCCCATAATGCCCCTGTCGCTTGATCTTTGAAAACAACTTGTTCTATTTTCCGGCAGCTGCACATTTCCGTCAACATTCGCGAATCCCCGCATATATATGGGGGAGAACGAAAAGAGGTGATCGGACATCATTAAGGGCATCGGCCGCATACTGGTCTTCGCCTTACTGCTCGTATTCTTTCTCCCCTCCGTTACCCAAGGCGCGGCAGCAGGACAGAAGCTGGACAGTAAGTACACCAAGTACGCACAGTTTATCGTCATTGACAAATCCACCAACAAGCTGACGTATTACGAAAAAGGCAAGGTCATAAAAACATTCCCCGTGGCCACCGGCAAAAAACCCTCCTATACGCCGGAAGGACTGTTCAAAATCCACGAAAAAGTGAAGAACAGACCGTACTACAAGGAAGGCATCAAGGGAGGAGATCCGCGCAACCCGCTTGGGGACCGCTGGCTCGGCATTAATGTGAAAGTGAACGGCCGAACCAGTTACGCTTATGCCATCCACGGCAACAACAACGCGAATTCGATCGGAAAGTACGTATCCGCGGGTTGTATCCGGATGCACAACAAGGACGTGCGATGGCTCTACGACAAAGTAAAAATGAACACCCCCGTCCTCATCCAAAAATAAGGCGCGACCATGAAAAAGCCAAACACTGCACAAGTGTTTGGCTTTTTTAGGTTTAACGTTTTACGAGCCGTACTCGGCTCCGAATTCAATAATGTTGCGGTCCGGATCGAGCACGAATATCTGGGCGAAGCCGGCAACGCTGTCGGGTTTGGCTACATACTCGACGTTCATCCGGTCCAGCCATTCCTTGGTTTCGCGGTAGCTCTTCACCCATATCGAGAAATGCCCGTCCGTTGTATCGATGCCCCGCTCCCGCAGCGTATCGCTGACGGGATGCTCCAGCAGATGGAGCTGCTGGCCCCCGACGGCATACCAGACCCCTTTGGAATCAAACGGCGGGCGCGGCAGCTCCCGAAACTTGAGAACGTCCGAGTAAAAAAACTTCGCCTTCTCCAAGTCGCGCACCGCCAAGCTCACATGGTGCAGTCCTTCAAATTGTATCATGAATCCCACCCCCAGGTATGTAACTGTATTGTAAAGGATACCTTATCATTATATAACATGAAATAACCAGCCAAGGGGGGAGTTCACCATGGATATCCATTCGGATGAATACAAAATCGCTGCGCTCAATGGAAATGAAGGCACTTTGAAGGCAATTGAAGACGCCGAAACCAAAATTGCCGAGCTGACGGGCAAAGAGATCACGCTGATTGCCTACGAGAAAGAACAAACACACGGAGAGAAGCCATAACCAAGCCCCTTAGAAAAAAGGCTGCCCTCCAAGCGTCTACAGTGACCTTGGTAGAGCAGCTTTTTCATTAGATGAAGCAGGACGCCGTCACGGCCGCCTGATAGGTTACATTAACCTCCAGCGATCTGTCGGTTAAACCATTCTGATCAAAGAGCATCCGGTCGGCTTCCAGTTCCTCGATTTCGTCGACTACGCCTTCCACATAATCCGCAAGGCGGTCCCGCGTAGAGGAGATTCGCGCGAGCAGCCCGCCGTAGCGGAGATCCAGCACCTCCCAGCCAAATGGCTTATACGTGCTCATCCACAGTCCCCTGTGCGATAAACGCAATGCCTCGATGCGCCGCTTCAGATCGTTTAACGGGGAATCCGCTGCGGAAGCAAGCTCAGCAAGCCGGTCTTTGTTGCCTGTGTCGTAAAGCTTTTTCAACGTAACGCCCAGGGTGCTCTTGATAACGAGGACCGAGGCCAATTTTTCATAAAAATCAAACAGGCGGTTAAACGGTGCCGGGTACTGTTCCTTGCATTCCCGCCATCTCTGCTCCAGACCGGCGTAATATCCAGGCAGCACGGAACCCACTTCCCCCTCCACATGCTTGTCCAGCAGCCCCAGCAAAGGATCCTGCCACAACAAATACTTCGAAGGATTGGCCATCCAGTGATTTCCCTCCGACACGCCGGGAACCTCATCCATATATTTCAGCGCGTTCAGCGCTCCGAACAAATCGATGCCCGTGCAAGCCGCAAGCCTCCTTGCCAGAAACTCGTCGCTGATATCGTCTCCGTACCCATGCTCGGCAAACAGCTGGAGGCCCGCCAGGATGACCAGGTGATTGGTTTCGTTTCCGTTATCCCCCCACGCGGTGGCGATGACTTCGCGGATCCCTTTCGTTTTGGCGGCGCGCAGGGCAGGATGGCTGGTCATCCAGGTCTTGCCGTTGTTCGGGCTGATGCTGTTCCACATATGAATGCCGCCGGCAAAAATCGGCTTGGAGCCCAGCTTCATATGCTTCTCATACAGCCGCTCATAGCCCTGTTCATCCCTACGTCCGTAATCCCAATACACGAATTGGACGCCTTGGGGAATGCGGCTCATATTATCGTCGGAAAAATCCGCATCCAGATTGTACAGCGAACCTTGATAATCGTTGGCCAGCAAATTAAAATACATGTCGCTCCAGATCATCGGCCGGAGTCCGAGTCGCTCGGTAATGGCAAGCACCCGGCTGACATGGTCATTCATAATCTGAAACCGGTCCTGGACGCCGTTCAATTTTAAATACTTGCCAAGGCCGACCTGAAACGCCTCGTCCATCCCGATGTGAATCCGCTTGGAACGGAACATCCCCGATGCGGCGGTGATCATCTGTTCGATGAAAGCATACGTCTTCGGCTCGCCTGCAAGCAAAATATCCGCATGATCCTTCATATCCGCGGCATAGCCCCATTTCAGCGCTTGCTGCAGATGCCCCAAAGTCTGGATGCAGGGGATCATCTCGATGCCGAACAGGTCCGCGTAATCGTCGCATTCCTTCATTTCCGAAGCCGTGTACCGGCCGCGCATATATCCGAAATACGGCTGCTCTTTCACCTCGTACGTATCCTCGGTATACATCATCAGCCCGTTCAGCCCCATCAAAGCCATATAGCGGATAAACTGCTTGATCACCGGAACCTTAAGCACGCCATTGCGCGAAACGTCAAGCATCGTGCCGTTGAAGTCAAACCTGGGCTCCTCGGTCAGCTCGAACCGGTCACGCTCCCTCGCCTGCTCCAGAAACACCCCTAAAGCACGGAAAAAATGAATCTTCTCCTGGTATCGGATCGTCCCCTGCCCATGCTTTAATGATAACTGGATCGGTCCTGGAGCCTGAATGACCCGAATCTTTAGGCCCTCTTCCTCCGTAATGCGGATATCCAATATGTCCGAGAGCTCGCCAACCCCTTCAAGCAGCTTCTCCGGCAGGTTATCAAAATAAACCTTCATCTCCATACCTCCATTCTTTTTTTGAGATGCTGCCTATCACATTGCAAGACAGCAAAGCCCGATCCCTGTCATTTCGGAATCGGGCTTTTGCTAGCCGGGATGGATCACCATGCCCGGCGTATATTTGATCGAAACTTACTCGGCCGAAACTTTAACGCCCAGAGTCAAGATCTCATAAGGTTTCACCGGCAGCGTAAAGCTTCCGTGATTGTCAAAGCTTTGAACCGCTCCCTCTTCCTCCAGAATATTGCTCTTATACACGCCCTGGGAAGGCAAGGAAGATGTCAACGCAAGCTCAGCATCTGTGCCTGCCATATTGAACCAGCGCAGCATCAAGTCCCCTGTGTTCGGATTCACTTTCAGGGAAGAGAATGCAAGCTCTTCGCGGCTCCATGCCAGCGGCGCAGATGTGGAAGCCACCTGTCCGGTATGAACGCCGGTCTGGGCAGCCGTCCATGGAATCTGGAACTGGTAAGCCTCAGCATAAGCGCCGGAAGCGATGCCGTCGCCCTGATGCGGAATGACCTCCATACGTACCGTATGAACGCCGATGCACTGGGCTTCAGGCGTCGGGAAGTAACCCCAATCGCCGAGCTCGCCTACGGAGCGAAGCAGCGTAACGGCAATCGTATTCCGACCGTCCCGCAGGACTTCGTACTCGTTTAAGCCCTGGTTGGCCACCGTCAGTCCTGCCGCAGCCGCCGTAACGTCCACGAAGGCCTGTTGATGAGCCGTGTAGCTCGGGTTCTCCCATTCGGCAGCCGGTTCATTATCCCGTTTCGCCACTTCGAACATGGAATCCACGTAATGGGAAGATGCCTCCAAATCGGTCGGGAACAAAGCACGCACCCGATGATCCTTCGCTTGATTATCCAACGTGGCTTCGATCTCCACGCCTTTGCCGCTGCGGTTCAAGCTGACCACGGTACGTATGCGCATCGGCACCATCTCGCTTGATCTTTGCGCTTTGCGGTTCGGATAATACACAAGCTCATGCTGCTCTTCATCCAGCTTGCTGTCCGCCATAGCCGGAATGGACCAGTTATGAACGATTTCAACGGATGCCCGGTAAGGCGTGTCTTCCAGAACCGTAATTTCGGCGGTCAATCCTTTGGTTGTCAATGGAATTTCGCCGTCCGGCTGTTTGTACATATATTCGTTACCGATGTCTCCGGTATTTTCATAAACGCCCAGATCGCGGTATACTTGTCCGTTCTTTTTATCCGTCAGGGAGAAGGAACCGTCCGCTTGGATTTCGACCTTGATCAGGTCATTTTCCAACACGTTCGACTGGCTGAACAGGGATCCCGTCTCGGCAGGCTTCACTTCGCTCTTCACCCAAGCATAGGCAGTCAAGCCCATGGCAGGAATGTCGCTTGCCTCGAAAGTCAGTCTCACGCGGCGGCACATGTACGGCTGGCGGAAACGGTCGTCCGGCAGATCGTACCCGAATTGAAGTCCGAGGTCCTCTACGGTGCAAGGCACGGCCTGACCTTCAGCGTTAACCAGCACGCGGCCGGACAAGTCGACTTCCTTCATCCGGCGGCTGGTTTCCTCAAGCGAATAGCCTTCCCGGAAATAGAGGCGTTTCGCGTCCAGCTCGATGCTGACCGTACCGCTGCGTTCCCATCCGGTCGTATTGAATACGACCAGCGGCAGCGGGTCGGTGCCCCATTGCTCGAATCCGGTCGTGTCCACCGCATCCGCGATGACGCGCACGCTGTCGTCCACGATATTTTCCGCCACGTGGGCGCTTTTCTCGAAGCGGGTGACCATCTCGCGGTGAACTTCGTCCACGCTGCAGCCGCAGATGCTGTCATGCGGATGATTCTGCATCAGCGTCTTCCACGCATAGGTGAACAGATGATGCGGATACTCCTTGCCAAGCAGGCTGGCGTAGGATGCCAGCGGCTCGGCCACTTTTTCCAGCAGAGTCTGGCCGCGCTGGTTCATCTGCTTCAGGTATACGCGCGCCGAAGCGGTGTTCACGAGCGTTCCCCATCCATCGGTGCGCTGGCTGCGGAGCTCTCCTTTGACGGAGGAAAGATCCTGCGGCAGCTTCTCGCGGACCGCTTTCAAGTAATCGTCGAAATTGGAGTGGATAAACTCCGTATCGGGATACAGCTTCTTCGCTGTACGAATGCCTTCCGGAAGATCGGTCTGAATCGGCTGATGGTCGCAACCGTTCATGTACAGCAGCTCAGGCGTGGAAGCGTACTTCTCGGCATCCGCCAGCTTGCGGTCCCAGAACGCCTTCGCCTCGGCTTCATCCACGGGAACTTCGTTGCCGTTGCTGTACCAGTTGGCAAACAGGATGCCCAGCACCTTGGAGCCGTCCGGACCTTCCCACATCAGCTCGGAGAACGAAGATTCATAGCCGCTGTCGGAGACGGTATTGTTAAAGCCCGTCGGCTTCACGCCCCGCCCGAAGAAGGCGTTATCGATGCCGGACTGGAGCATCAGCTGCGGGATTTGGCCCGTAAGTCCAAACGTATCCGGGAAATAACCGATTTTGGCAACCGTGCCGTACCGCTTCGCATCCTGGTGCCCAATCTGCATATTTCTCACGTTGGCTTCGCTGCTCGTCAGGTAAGCATCCTGCAGGATGTACCAAGGACCGATGATGATCCGGCCGTCCGTGATCAGCTTCTCCAGCTGTTCTTTTTTCTCAGGTCTTACCTGTAAATAATCTTCGATAATAATCGTCTGGCCATCAAGGAAAAAGCTGCGGTATTCCGAGTCCTTTTCCATCGTCTCAAGCAAGCTGTCCATCAGCTCGATTAACCGCACATGGTGCTTTTCGTACGGCAAATACCACTCGCGGTCCCAGTGAGTATGAGAAATGATATGTGCCTTTCTGGATTGGTCCATCTCTACTTAGTCCCCCTTATGTTAGCCTTTCGATACGGTGATTTCGACTTCATCCGGACGGTACACCGATAACAGGTCGCCGCTCGCATCCACTGCGAACAAGATCGAGCGATCCGCCTCGAGCACGAATGAATAGGTAAGGCCGGTTGAAGGATCCTTCACCTCGACGTTTGCATCCCACGATTGCTCTGAGCCGAAGACGAAGAGCGCCCCTTCTTCGAACGTTACTTTGCGTCCGTATACGCCGGAATGTTCTCCGCCTTGATTCCAAATCAGCCCCGTGTCGGCTGCGGACAGCTCCAATGCATGCCGGTACAAAGCCGAAATGGCGTCGATCCGGTCGTTCAGTTCTACCGGAAGCGGGCTCCAGAGCAGACGTCCTGCCCCAAGCTTCACGTCCACGATCGAGTCGCCGGCTGCGTCTGCCGGTTTAGCCCCGCTGCCTGCCGGAATTTCTTTGCTCAGCTCGGCAATCTTGCGGTGCCCATATGAAACGGGCCATGCACGATCCCCTAGGCGCAAGCTTTCTTCCCGGCGCACATTTGCCAGCTTGCGCTCGCCCAGCTCTGCGGTCATGCGATCAACCGGATGCCAGTAAGCATCCAGACCGATCGGACCGGTCAGGAGCAGCGTGGCTCCCGTTTCCTCCACGATCGTTATCAATTCGGCAAACGCCTGGTCATCCACATTGTGGGCGCTTGGCAGAATGATGAATTTCGCCGGATTGCTGCGCAGCGAGCTTAAATCATATTCCCCAACGGCACGGAACGGCACGTTCAGCTCGTAAGCAAGCGCGCGCGTCGCCTTCGTCGTCGCTTCAAAAGCAAGCTTCCGGTTGGAGAAATCGTTGGAATAAGGGAAGATGACCGCGGTCTCTTCAAGCTTCCGGCCTGCAAACAAATCCCGGATGCCTTCCATGAAGGCGCCGAAATCATACGATACGTCCGCTTCCGGTTTCTCCGTGCCATCGGCGCGGACAGCTCCGATATGCGATTCATTGGCATTATCCATGTAGAAGTTCGTGTTCCAGATCCAATGAATGGCTCCTGCGCCACCGGTAGAGAAGGCGTAAGCATACTTGCGCTCCAGCAGGTTCCGAAGCTCGGCTTCGCTCCGCTTCGCCCGGCCGTCCGGTGTTTCCACGTACATAATGCCCGTTTCCTGAATCAGGTTCGGTTTATCCGGGGTTTTGGCAAAGATGCCGTCCCAGATCAAATAGTCGTTGAACCACCAGGAGTGAACCGTCGTATAGTCCACGGCTTCGGCATAGAAGAACGGGGATGGACGCTGTGCGCCAAGCGCCTCGTCTTGTCCGACGGTCACCATATGATCCGGGCACGCCGCTTTGATATCTTCATATAATTCCTTGGCCCAGCGGTTATGCATATCCATGGAGAACAATACATAATCGAGCCATTGCCCGCCCTTTTTCCCCTGGTGCATGTCTTGAACGTCAAAATTTATGGCTTGAGGCTCCGGAGGTACCACGGAGTCAAAACCCGGCAGCTGATCGGCCGTCATGTTCCAGCGTTCCTGTAAACGCTCAATCGAGCCGTGACGCTTTTTCAGCCAATCGACATAAGCCTGCCGCTCGAACGGATCCTTCGCCGAACGCGGACCGTCCGAGAAAATTTGCGGCGGATCGAACATGGAAGGCTCGTTGATCAGATCCCAGTCCACATTCTTCGTGTCTTTGTGCCTTGTCACGATGGAACGTATGAAACGCTTCTGCGCTTCCACGCTTCGCGGATCGAGGTAAGGATTCTGGCCTTCCCATGTCTCCGGCGTGAAGGAGAAGAAGGTAAACGTTACCTGCAGATCATGCTTCTTCGCCGTTAACAGGAAGGCGTCAATCGAACGCATAACCTCCTCGGATGCATGCCCGTCCACCTGCATAATATTGCGATAAGCGGTCCAAATGCCGGTGCGGATCCAGTTGATGCCGGCACTCCGCATTTGCGCCATATCACGATCCCATACATCCGTATTCGGAAGGAACAGGAATTTACGCGCGACATCGGACGTCATGTACGTCATGCCGACAACCGGCAGCGGACGGCCGTCCTTGATGAAGTAATCCCGGTTGCAGGTTACGGGCGAGCCTGCCTGCAGCAGCTGCGGATCAGCTCCCCAGAAGCCTTGTCTCAGCCTGCGGATTTCTCCGTCCGGCCCTTCGGCTTCGCACACCACGCGATAAGCTCCCGGCTTGATATCGAGCGCAACCGGGATGCGCTGTACATGAAATTGTCCGGTCACGTCCACGGTAACGGTATGATTCCATTCGGAAGATTCATCCCCGTCGTGCTTGATAGAGATGCGGAACGTCCAGCTCTGCGGCTCATGAACCGGCAGGCTCCGGCCAAGCCTTTGCGCCTGCAGGGTCAGAATCGCGCGCTCGCCGGACTCGTAGGTCGCATAATTCGGCTTGATCCACAGCTCGGTAATCCCCTTCGCGCAGAATGCCGCCCAGCGGCGCACCTCTGCTCCTCCATCCTGTTCCCAGAAGGAAGCGGTGAGTGGCTGGTTCACAAACAGCCAGCGTCCGCCCAAGAAAGGCCCGCCGACATTTTCCCATAAAACAACCGGAGCGGCGACCTCTCTCCCGTTCGCCGTGCTTCCCTTAAGGAGCGGATAAATCCGGGTATCCATCGGCCCGGCCGATCCCATTTGATGAGGCAGATCACTGCTCTTGGTGACATGCGGAACCAAATTCCACGTATCGCTGACAGTTAACCGTTCCCGGCTGCCCTCCATCAGCGGTATAACGTCGCTTGCAATCAAATGATCGACACGCCCGCTGTCCACGGGCAGCACCTCATGAATATGAAGCTGCTGGTGATACGCCGTCTGTTCGTGCTCCACCACCCAAGCGCCGTCCTCTTTGCGGACAGGACGCTTGAAGGGTGCGCCGCCAACGCTGACCAAGCCGCCGCCGTTTCTCAGAAAGTCCAGAATCGCTCTCCAGGCGGATTTCGGAAAATAAGGCGCGTGCAAATTGACAAAGCTTGCACCTTGTCCGCCTGACGAAGCCAGCGCTTCAGCGAGGTCCTCGGCGCCGCACACCGCATCGAATGCATTCAGAGCCGCGGCGCTAGCCGGCAAACCGGCAGCTTCTGCTGCCGGAAAGGACGGATCATAGAATACAATCAGGCGCCCGCTCATAGAATCCCTGCTTTCATCGCCTGATACACCAATTGCGAGAACAGGCTGTTGGACCAGGCAAACCACGATCTGGTGAAGACTTTCGGATCGTCGGCATGGAACCCTTCATGCATGAAGCCGGTATCGGCATCGGTCGCTTCCAGCAGCGCAATCATCTCCAGCTTCTCTTCTGCCGTCTGCGCCGTAATCCCCTGCATCGACAAGGCCATATGCCAGATATAATCCGGCGGCGTGTGCGGACTGCCGATGCCTTTGGCAACGGTCCCCTCGTAGTAGAAAGGATTTTCTTTGCTGAGCGCGAACCGTCTGGTGTTCTGGTAGATAGGATCATCTGCTGAGCAATATCCCAGATAAGGAATGGACATCAATCCTGGAGTGCCCGCATCATCCATCAGGCAGTAATTTCCGTAACCGTCCGTTTCATAGGCGTAGATCGGACCGAACTCCGGATGACGATAGATGCCGTACAGCTGAATTCCGTGATCCACGTCAGCTTCAAGTCGTTTCAATTCATCCAGCAGTTTCATGTCACGGAATACCCATTCCGCGAATTCCTGCATTTGACGAAGGGCCACAACGGCGAACATGTTCCCCGGAATGTTGTAGTGGAAATCACAGGCATCGTCGCTTGAACGGAAGCCCGACCAGATCATGCCCGTATAATTCACAGGCATGCCGAGACCGTTGTTGCGCAAGGAGTCGGTCGGAATTCCGTTATCCCGCGTGAATCGGTAAGGCGATTTCTCGAAATGGTGCTGTTCGGTTTTAAACAGCTCGATGATTTTGATCATAGCCGACTTAAAGTTGGCGTCGAATACATCCGTCAGGCCGGTTTCCTTCCAGTACAGGTAGGCCAGGCGAACGGAGAAGCACAGCGAATCGATTTCGAATTTGCGCTCCCATACCCATGGCGACATGTCCGTTTCGTCGGTCGTGTTCCAGTGCCAGTCGTTGGCCGATTCATTGAAGGCATTGGCATAAGGATCGATATGAATATATTGAAAATGGCGTTTGATCAATCCGCTTAAAATCCGCTGAAGCTGCGGATCGTTCTTGGCAAACGGAATGTAATGGATCACCTGCTCTACCGAATCGCGCAGCCACATGGCAGGGATATCGCCAGTGATCACAAACGTCGTGCCATCCTCCATCAATTTGGTGGTCGTTTCCAGCGTGTTCGGGAACGTGTTCTTGAACAGCTGAAGCAGCTTGGGACGGTGCGCCAGCTTTTCTTCGGCCTCTTGCAAAACCGCCTGAATGGATTGCGGCAGCTCTAGCTCCGGCATTGGTATTTTGGGGAGTCTGAATTGTTCCATGATTTGTTCTGGCTCCTTTGACTAAGTATGTTGTGTGGTCAATTTGATGGTTTTGATCTCGTACGGCAGGAATTGAAGGGTTAACCTTCCTTCCGCGATATCCAGTTGTTCGAGTTCTTCTTCCAAGGCGTTGGATAGATGGACCCTTTCGCAAGGATAAGGCCAGCCCACAGTTGCCGCATCCCGGCCGCCCGCAGACTCATACATCCGAAGGACGTACCCCGTGCCGTCTTCTGCCGGCTTAACGGTATCCAGGATAACGTGATCGCTCTCGAACGGAATAAACGAATGCACGGCAGGCTGCGAACCCTTCTTCGAACCTGTTCTCACCCATGGCAGATCATGATTAAGCTCGGCTGCTTTGCGGACGATTCCGGCGCTTCTCCAGTCTCCGTTATGCGGATAGAGGGAATACGTGAACTCATGCTCTCCCAAATCCGCCGTGACATCCGGCCATTTCGGCGCGCGCAGCAGCGACAGCCGGATCGTGCTGTCTTGAACGTCATATCCGTATTTGCAGTCGTTGATCAGGCTGACGCCGTATCCATGCTCCGACACATCCGCGAAGCGGTGTCCGCAGACTTCATATTGCGCCTGCTCCCAGCTCGTATTGCGATGGGTCGGTCTCTCAATGGTTCCGAACGGAATCTCGTAGGTGGCCTTCTCGGCAACGACGCCGATCGGGAAACCGACTTTCAACAATTTATGCGATTCGTTCCAGCTGACAAACGTCTTGAAGTCGATCCGTCGGTCATGATGATAAAAAATCATATCCTGCGTGATCTCCGACTGATGAATGCGCCAGCGGAAACGCAGCACATCCTGGACTTCGCCCGCAGACACCAGCTTCTTCTCGATCAGCTCGGCATCGCCGGCGGATTGCTCCTCGTAGCGGGTATCGATATCCCACGCATCCCACAGCGTCGGACGGTCATGGAAGAAGTGGAAACGATTCGCGGCTTCGCCCGTCTTGATTACTTCCCGATGTGCTTCTTTATCCCACAGGCTCGTGATTTCGCCGCGCTCGTTAAAGCTGACCTTATAGAAATCCGTTTCCCAAGAATCTGCGAACACTGTAGTAGACTTCTCCGCTGCCTTTCCGTTTCCTGCCGAAGGCTTCAACCAGATGGTCGTGTATCCCAAAGCCGGGATGCCTTGAACATGAACGTTCAAGCGCTGCGAGGTTTCGCCGTTCTCTCCGGATAAGGCATCGAATGGCAGCGGCGCGCCATCCGAATCGTACGGCGTAAGGCCATGCTCTACTTCTAGCGAGATGACGGCGTCTCTTCTCCATCCAAGTCCGTTGAAGATAACATACGGAACGCCTTCCCCTTCTGTATCGGCCTGGTCCGCCAATACCTGAAGCCCGAGATCCAGGCTAAGATTTCCTTTTTGGAATACCTCTGCGTATTCCTTCTCGGAGGTCACGTAAGATTCCGTTATCGCAGAACCCGGAATAATATCGTGGAATTGATTCAGCAAAATCAGCTTCCAGCCGTCATGCAGCTCGCTGACGATGCCCTGCTTCTTCTCGTTGTCCATCGACGGGAAAGCCACCGAGTTCCATAGCTCCGCCTCGCGGTACAGGATTTCCGCTTTCCGGTTATGGCGCTTGTTTCGTGCATGCGTCGTATAGGTGCCGCGATGAAGCTCCAGGTATAAATCCCCGCGCCATTTCGGCAGCTTCGGCTGAGCTGCGTCGATCCCGTCAAAAAACTCGGCGGCCGTGCTGTACTTGCTGGCAGGCTGACCGACCATCAGCTCGGCCCGGTTGATGTATTCCAGCATCTCGCGAGTTACGCCTCCGCCGCCGTCGCCGTGTCCATACAGCAGCATCTGCTCCGGATGAACGGCCTTTTGACGGTACGACTGCCAATGCTCGTGAACGTCCTTCGGCAGCGTGTTCTCGTTCACGCCATGGTTCAGATAGGAGAGCATCGGCGTTCCATCGATCCCGACCCAATGGAATAGATCGTATGGGAACACATTCGTATCGTTCCAGCCAAGCTTGGTTGTCATGAAATAACGAATGCCGCCATGCTTCAAGATTTGAGGCAGGGATGCACAGTATCCGAACGTATCCGGCAGCCATTCGATTTGCGATGTCAGGCCGAACTCTTCTTGATAGAAGCGCTGCCCGTACAGCATTTGACGCATGAGGGATTCCCCGCTCGGAATGTTCAGGTCCGGTTCGACCCACATCCCGCCGACCAGCTCCCAGCGCCCTTCCTTGATTCTGGCCTTCACTCTCTCGTACAGCTCGGGATCGTGATCCTTCAGGAATTGGTACAGCAGCGGCTGACTCTGCGCGTACTTGAATTCGGGATATTCGTTCATCAGCGCATCCATCGTGGAGAAGGTGCGGCTTGTTTTTCGTACGGTTTCCCGAACGGGCCACAGCCAGGCGATGTCGATATGGGACTGGCCCACCATATGCTCGGTGCCTTCGGCATGGCCGCCTATGGCTGCGACCGACTGTTTCAGATCATGCTCAATCGCGGTTACCTCGGCACCATCCCGGATGGCAGCGTCATTCAAGCCTACGAAGCGATCCATGGCCTGATACAGCGCCTCCATCATGCGGATGCGCCGCATATCCGTATCCGGCAGCAGGATAAGCGAATCCCGGATCACGGTAGCGGTGTACATCAGGCTCTGGACAGGCACGTTTACGCGCACAAGCAAACTTTGTACGCGGGTAATCGGTGGCTGAATGACAGCCTGCTGATTCAGCGGGTCGACCGGCTCTGGAATCGGATCAAACAATTCGATCTCCAACTCCATCTTCATTCTGGTGCGCTTCGGATCCAGCTTAACGAAAGTATGATTCCGGTCCAAACCCTGATAAGACGCGCCATTAATGCGCAGCAGCCCCTCGCCCCCGGATTGAAACACGAGCCCAATCGCTCCATCTGCCCACTTTAGGGGTAACTCAAGATTCCTCCGAAAGAAATAGGTTGTCCCCTGCGTGCTCGGAAACCTGTTGAAGTTCTGCCCCTCCGGATAAGGGGCCGTCTCTTCGTACACGCCCGGAACCATGTAAGCGGACCGGGTAATGTTCCAATCTCGAAGCTCCGTCGATTCGAGCCACTGCCGCTCCGACAGTTCGCGTATAAAGCGTCGAATACGTTCCATTGATTAATCCTCCTGTACGGTCAGATCTGCACTAAGCGTATCGTTCACATGCCTGCCTAGCATAACACGGAACAGCCCGGGTTCAACCACCTGCCGGTAATCTTGACCGATATATTGAAGCTGTTCCGGACCGATAGTGAATTCCACCTTGCGCCGCTCTCCGGGCTGCAGGAAAATTTTCTGGAAGCCCTTCAGTTCACGGGCGGGTCTCGTATATTTGCTGGCGGCATCGCTTACGTATAATTGTACAACCTCGGACCCTTCACAGTCACCGCTATTCGTAACGTTCACGGAAACAACCGCCGTACCGTCCGTTCCGATCACTTCCGGAGTCATTTGAATATCCGAATAACTGAATTCGGTATAGCTAAGCCCGTATCCGAACGGATAACGCGGCTGGGAATCCTCTTCAAGGTAACGCTTACCGCGCGACCGCTTGCCGTTATAGTAAACCGGCAGCTGCCCGACATGCTTCGGTATCGACATCGTCAGCTTGCCGGACGGATTCACGTCCCCGAACAAAATGTCCGCTACCGCATGTCCGCCTTCCTGTCCAGGATACCATGCTTCCAGAATCGCATCGGCATGCTCGTCGATCCACGGCTCCGCGATCGGACGGCCGTTGATGTACACCACGATCATCCGCTTGCCAAGCTTATGGATCTCCTGCACCAATTCCAATTGAACGCCGGATAGCTGCAGCGTCATCCGGTCAATGCCTTCGCCGCAATCCATGTCGCTTAAAGCATCGTCCGTGACCTTCGAGGCCCCTGTGCGCAAATCAATCGTGCCTTCGCCAAAATCGCGGGCGCTGGAACCGCCAAGCACCATAACCACGGTATCGGCCTGTTCCGCACAAGTCAATGCGAATTCAAAGCCCTCCCTGGAGTCGTCCTTAATGCGGCATCCCGGAGCGTACAATACGCGCTGCGCTTCTTCTCCCAGTTTCGCGCGGATTCCGCCAAGCACGGTGGTCACGGCTGCCGGCGGCTGAGGAGAGGTGTAGTCTCCAAGCTGATTGTATCCCTGATCGGCATTAGGTCCAATGACGGCAATCACGCCGCCTTCCTTGGATAACGGCAGAGCCTTTGCTTCGTTCTTAAGGAGAACGATGCCTTCTGCCGCAAGCTGCCTGGCAAGTCCGACATGCTGCTCGCTGCCGATCACGTTCTCGGCTGTCTGGGGATCCACGTAAGGATTCTCGAACAATCCGAGCTTGAATTTTAACGTCAATACACGGCGTACGGCCTCGTCCAATACGGAGACCTCCAGCTTGTTTGACTCGACAGCCTTCTGAAGATGCTTGCCGAACATCTCGCCAGACATCTCCATATCGATGCCGGCGCGGATGGCCTGCACAGCGGCATCCATTCCGTCTTCGGCGGTATCATGGCCGCTGGCCAGCATATCGATGGCGCCGCAGTCGGTGATTACCATGCCGTCAAAACCCCACTCCTTGCGGAGAATGCCGTCAAGCAGCTCCGTATTGACGGTGCATGGCACGCCGTCAATCTCGTTATAGGCGGGCATAATGGAGGCCGCTCCCGCTTCCACGGCCTTCTTGAACGGCAGCATGTCCACTTCCATCAGCTCACGCGTGCCCATGTGCACGGGTCCGGCATTTCTCCCGCCTTCCGAGCTGCCATAGCCAACGAAATGCTTCAAGGTCGCCGCAACGCTGCTCGGGCTGTCCAGGGACTCGCCCTGAAGGCCTTCCACCGATGCGACCGCATATTCGCTGATCAGGTACGGGTCTTCACCGAAGCATTCCTCGGTACGTCCCCATCTTGGATCGCGCACGACGTCGAGCACCGGCGAATAGGTGACCGCGCCGCCCTGGCTGCGTGTTTCCAGCGCGACGGCCCGGCACATGTCGCGGTATAAATCCACGTTCCACGTGCTCCCGATGGACAACGGCACCGGAAAGACCGTGCCGCCGATGGCCATGTGACCATGCGAGCATTCTTCCCCGATCAGGATCGGAATGCCAAGTCGAGACTGCTCAACGGCGTACCGCTGGATGTGATTGACGGCTTCCGCTCCTTCACGCGGAGAAAGACCGGTCTCAAGTGTTACACCGGTCCATGGATCGGCGCGAAGGGTCCCGTAAAGGGATCCGACGCCGCCATTTTTAACTTGCTCTTTAAATGAATCCGTTAATGTAATCTGACCTTCATTCACCTCATAGGTCTTCCAGCCGAACGGCTGGATCAACTGCCCCACCTTTTCCTCCAGGTTCATCAGGCCAAGCAGATGTTCCACTCTTTCCGCAATGGGTTTACGGGGATCTTTATAAGTCATCTTATACCCTCCGGTACTTGAAGAATTTATTCTTTAACCGCGCCGATGGTCAGACCTTGAATGAAGTAGCGCTGGAAGAACGGATATGCCAGAATAATCGGTCCGGTTGCCAGAACGACCATCGCCATCCGCGAAGTATCCTGCGGCATGCTCTGAAGAGCGGCCATGCTAAGGGATGAGTTCTGCGAGTTCTGCAGGATGAACTGCATGCTGGTTTCGATCCGCATGAGCATGGATTGCAGCGGAACCAGGTTCGGATCGTCGATGTAGAGCAATGCGTTGAACCAATCGTTCCAATACCCAAGCGTGCTGAACAAACCGATGGTAGCCAGACCCGGCAGGGATAGCGGCAATACCAGCTTGTAGAAAATCTTAAATTCGCTCGCACCGTCGATTTTACCGGATTCGATGATGGCGTCCGGCACGCTGGTGCTGTAGAACGTACGCAGAATCATGATATAGAAGGCGTTGAGCGCCAAAGGCAGAATCAAAGCCCAGATGGAATCTTTCAGACCCAGCAATTGCGTTGCTACGATATAAGTCGGTACCAGACCCCCGTTGAACAGCATTGTGAAAAATGCGAAGAACGAGAAGAAGTTCCGGTATCTGAACCCTTTGCGGGAGATGGCATAAGCATAAAGCGAAATGATAAACAGACTGAGCAGCGTACCTACGACCGTGACAAAGATCGTTACGCCGTAAGAACGAAGAAGCGTGTCGCCTGTCTGGAATACGTATTTGTAAGCTTCAAGACTCCATTTCTCCGGCCAGATTTGGTATCCGTTTCGGGCCAGTGAGCCTTCGTCTGTAAATGAGATGATCATAACGAACAGGAACGGAAATACACACAGGAACGAGAAAATACCGGCAATCAGGTTGAATACGACATTCCACCCGGATGAAAGCTGATGGAAATCTTTCATCTTGCTTTTCGATTTGAACACATCACATACCCCCTTCTTGATGATTGATCGATTAGAACAATGCGTTATCCTTGTCGTATTTACGAACGATATAGTTGGATACCATAACCAGAATAAATCCGACAACCGACTGGTACAGACCCGCAGCAGTACTCATGCCGATCTCGCCCGTTGTTTTCAGACCGCGATATACATAGGTATCAATGACGTTCGTTACGGAATACAAGGTTCCCGAATCCCTTGGCACTTGATAGAAGAGACCAAAGTCAGCGTAGAAGATTTTACCGATCGCAAGAAGAGTCAAAATGGTCATCAGCGGTTTCAGCATCGGAAGCGTGATGGCTTTAATCTGCTGCCATTTGTTCGCTCCGTCAATCATCGCCGCCTCGTACAAGGATTTGTCGATCCCCATGATCGCCGCCAGATAGACGACGCTGTTATAACCTACGGATTTCCACAAACTGATCAACGTCAGGAATATCGGCCAATACTTGGCTTCGGAATACCACTGAACCGGCTCCATGCCGAACCAGCCCAGAATCTGATTCAGCATCCCTTTGTCCATGCTCAGGAAACTGAATGCGAAGTAACCTACGATAACCCAGGACAGGAAGTACGGCAGAAACATGCCGGTTTGATAGACTTTAGCCAATTTCTTGTTCACGATTTCAGACAATACGATAGCCAGCGCTACGGATAGAATGAGACCTAATATGATGAACACGAAATTATAAAGAACGGTGTTGCGCGTAATGATGTAAGCATCGTTGGTACTGAACAGGAATTTAAAGTTTTGGAATCCTACCCATTCACTATTAACGATACTTGCCCAGAACCCGTCTCGGCTAAAGCGGTATTCCTTAAATGCAATAATGGTCCCGAACATGGGCAAATATGAGAATAAGAGAAACCACAGGGTCCCCGGCAAAACCATGAACAGCATGGCCTTATTCGTCATAATATTTTTGAAAAACTGTCCGATTGCTCTCACGCTTACCCCTCCTCGTGATGTGCATGAAATGAACAAAAGAAGGGCGGTGAACATCCGCCGCCCCGTCCTTGTTCATGCTGCAGCGGCATCTGCTGCCCCTTAAGGCAGGCAGGCCGCTTCATGCATTGTTATTACTTGCTTGCTTTCCAAGCATCAATTTGGCTTTGTGCTTCAGCGATGATCTTATCCAGACCAGCAGCTTTCAGCTTTTCATTCGCTTTTGGCAGGAACTCTTCAGGATTGACGGTACCTGTCATCAGCGGCGCCCAGAACTCTTCTTTTACGTTGTTGACAGCAGCGAGTTCTGTGGATACTTTGGTTGGATCGAAGTTGAAACCGAGAAGCGGAGCAGGCTGGCCGGACTCGTTAAACTTCTTGAACTCTTCCCATTTGTTCTCAGGATCTTCAGGATTCAAGTAAGTCAGCATGACATTGCCAAGCGCAAAAGTAGGCATGTCGTAGTTTTTCGATTCTGGCAAGTTTTCCATTACGTTCTCGCTAAGCTTCTTGTAGTGCACGCCTTCGATACCGGAGTCAACCAGGTTACGAAGATATACGTCGGTGTTCAGCAGGTTCAGGAACTCCATTGCTTTCTCAGGGTATTTCGAGTTTGCGGAAATCGCTTGCATCGAACCCATAACCGACCAGTTAAAGATGTTTGCATCGCCGGCAGGAGTAGATACGACCGGATAGCCGTAGCTTTGGCTCCACAGGTTGTCCGCGAATGGCTGTGTAGCCGCACGGTCCGTGAACCAGTTGCCGGATGTCATCAGATCTTGCGTCGAAGTTGTTGTTGCAGCTTCTGGGGAGATGTATCCCGCTTTGTAGTACTTGTTCATCAACTTAAGCATGTCCATCGTTTCCGGCATTTCGAGGAAGTTCACGACTTTCAGTTCTTCCTTGTCATCCAGGTATACGGCCATTGGCATTTTTTCGATGATGTAGTCAAATGGAAGCAATGGTCCGAAGTCTTTGCTGATGGCCAAAGGAACGACGTTCGGTTCGTTTTCCTTGATCGTTTTGAGCAGCGGCTCCAAGCTTTCCATCGATTTTACGTTCGAAATATCGAGATTGTATTTATCGAGCAATGTTTTGTTAAAGCGCCATGCTTCTTGAGCAGGAAGTTCTTTGTTGGCCGGAATCGCATAGTTGTGTCCGTCAACCTTGGAACCTTCCAGGAACGCCGGATCGATTGCTTCTTTAATGCCTTTTCCGTGGCTTTCGATCAGCTCGTCCAATTCCATGAATGCGCCTTTACGTGCGTTCTGCACATAATCGAACGCCCATGAGCTCGTGAACAGGATATCCATCGGTTCGCCGGAAGCTGCCATAACCTGCATCTTCTGGTTGTAATCCCCGAAGTCGATCATTTTCATGTCAACGGTTACACCAATCTTCTCAGCAGTGTATTTATTGATTTCTGCCTCAACCTTGTCAACATCCTTTTGAGGTGTTCCGATGGTGTACCAGATCAGCTCAACCGGTTTGTCGGCAGTTCCCCCGCCGTTTCCTGCACTCTCTTCTTTATTGCCTCCGCATGCAGACAACAGCATGGACGCGGACAATAAAAGCGTTAGCGGCAGAAGCCATTTCTTTTTCGATTTACTCATGTTTATCCTCCCTTTTGAATCCTTGTGTCTCTACACATATAAGGTTATCCCATGAAAGCAGTTTCACATAGGCGAAAAATTAAAGGTATTATGGTGAAAATAAAGAAAAAAACTCTGATTCTATCAATCAGAGCATTCCTCTAAAATCCCTCGGCGATACGCCGACGAATTTTTTGAACTGTTTATAGAAATAACCGGTTTCCCAATAACCGACATTTTTTGCGATATCCTGCACTTTTGTCGAAGAGTTCCGAAGCAGCTCCTTGGCCCGCTCAATCCGGTACCGGTTAATGTACTCCGTGAAGTTTTCTCCCGTCTCTTTATGGAACAGATGACCCAGATAGACCGGATGGATATGATAGTTAGCTCCCAGCACCTTCAAGGACAAATCCTCGTTGTAATGGTGCTGGATATGATTCAGAATCTGCTGGATGACAGGACTCTTCACGTCATTGTTGAGCGAATCGACCAGCCCGCCAACCCCATCCTTCACCGCTTTGATCAGATCGTCGATCGATACGGAATCCATAATATCGGTAATGGTGTTTTTCACGAAATCAGGGGCGGCCGTATACTGGATATCGTTCAGCTCCAGTTTCAGGCGAATGACCATTTCGACCGCGATGCTCTTCAAGGTTGTCGGGTTCATTCCCTGGGTGTGGCGAAGCCGGTCAAAATCGCTGTCGATCAGATCGAACAGCACCTGCTTGTCCCTTCCGGCGATGCCTTTGGCATACTCGGGCCACTGTACCGAATAGGATTCCGCCGCTTCTCCCTTTTTGGCCTGAACATCAACATAATCCACGTAGGAGGGCTGCTCCAGAACAAGATAATATTCCTGGGCTTCCTTGGCATGGAGATAACTGTCCTTGTAATTCCCGCCGAGGCTCTCCACGCTGCCGAGCGAAATGCTCAGCTCTTCTTCATAGCACTGCTCCCGCACCTGCTGCAGCAGGCGGATTGCCCTCGCTTTTTCCGTATCCGGGTCTTTCATCATGAAGATGACCACATGATCGCCGTCGTTGTCCCGGAAATACAGAACGCCCGGCTCCTGGTCCATTAATTGATACAGGCAGTTCTCCAGCGGCGTGAAGTCCGCTCTCAGGATAGATGCCATAACATAGGGCAAATTGAGATTCAACCCCAGGAGGGTCGCACGCTCCTCCAGCTCCTCCGGCTCGATCCGGTCGGTGATCCAGCGATACAGGATGTTGCTCCGCAAAATATTGATGTCATACTCGTCCAGTCTCATTTCCCTTCTGGATTTGTTCATTTTATCCGTTGTGCTTGCAATCGTTTCTTCCAGCTCCTTGAGGTTGATCGGCTTGAGCAGATAATTCTCGATCCCGAGCCGCATGCCTTCCTTCAAATAGGCAAAGTCGTCGAAACCGCTCAGGATAATCACTTTCAGATTACGGTTTAATTTGCGTGCGCCCTCGATCAATTCAAGCCCCGTCATCACGGGCATCGATATATCCGTTATAAGAATGTCGACCGGGACGACCGCCATCTTCTCCAGTGCCTGACGGCCGTTCTCCGCATGACCGACCACCTCGATGCCATACTTCGACCAATCCACGACATCAACCAATCCCTCTATAATGAACGGCTCATCGTCCACGATAAATACCTTATACATCGTTATTCAGCTTCCTCTCTGTCACCGGAAATTTCACTGTCACCGTCGTTCCGTTACCCGGCTCACTCTGGATGTCCATTCCGTACGAACTTCCATATGTCAGCTTTAATCGCTCATTCACGCTCCGCAGACCAAACGATTCTCCGCTCGACTCGGCCACATCCAGCCGGGATTTGATTTCCTCGAGCCGCTGCGGCGGGATCCCTTTCCCGTTGTCCTTGATCTCGATATGGACCTCGTCATCCTCCTGCGTCGCGTTGATGGTCAGCCAGTTATCGTCCTGATCGCTGCGCAGGCCGTGAACGATATAATTCTCAATCAGCGGCTGCAGCGACATTTTGATCATCGGCACATGCTTGATTTGATCGTCGCAGTGCATTTTGTAAATATACTTGTCCTTATAGCGAATGCGAAACAGCTCCAGATAAAGCCTGCACGCCTCCAGCTCATCCTTCAGCGTGTAGTGGGACTTATGCTGAACGATATTCTTGAAGAGCATCGACAAGCTGTAGATCATATCGCCGACGTCCTGCGCCCCCTGCGAGAGAGCCCTCATTCGAATCACTTCAAGCGTGTTGTATAAAAAATGCGGGTTGATTCTAGCCTGCAGCGCAGACAGCTCCGCATTCTTCTGGTTAATCTCCGCTTTATACACCTTATCGATGTAACGGGAAAGCTCATCCAGCATTTCATTGAAGCTGCCTGCGATTTGCCCCAGCTGATCGTCCTTGGTATCCTGCATCCGGGCCACGAACTCTCCCTTCTCGACCTTGCGCATAAAACGAATAATGTTATCGGTTCGTCGGGAGTAATTGACGATCATCAGGGAAGGGATGGACACCGCAATCACGATGCATAGTAGGGCCGCAATGATAATGGTGCTCTGCAAGCCATGGAACGATTCCGCGATTTCGCGCTTGGGCGTGATGCCCACAACCGTATAGCCTGCCTGATTATGGGCTGCCGTTGTAATATAGGATTCCTCATCGAGGGTCACGGTTTCCTTGGAATTCAGCAGCTGGTCGGCATACGGATACTTCTCGCCGTAATATTTGCCGGAGGAGTCAAACATCACGCGGCCGTCGCCCGACAACACCAGAACGGAGCCCTTCAGGGAATCGTCGCTGTTGTTCAGCACGGCATCCAGCGCTTCCGTTCGATACAAAATAAGCAGCTGTCCCAGATTTTTGTAAGTGGTCATATCATTAATCGGGCTTCGGATCGAGAACAACGGCAATGTCACGTCCCCGGCCAGCTTGCGTATCCATAGATTCGGCAATGTGACGCTCTGGCTTTCGAGCGCCATCACGTCGGGAATGTAGGAATGCGTGGCATTCGCCTGATATAGCCTTGTCATGCTGCCCTGCTTGTACACGTAGACATACTGCTTCTCCGCGCTGTACAGCATGATGTTCTCTATATCCGGATCATCGTCAAGCCTCTGCTTGAAATAAGCGACTACGCTGTCCGAATTGGACTGCCCCCCGCCCGCGATCCGATTCATTCGCTTGGCCATATACTCGTTGAACGAGTTCATGAGGAAATAGGAGGTGTCAATGCCCAAAGAGCTGTTGCGGTATAAGTCGTTCACATAGGACTGGGCATTCTCGTATTTTTGATTCAGGTGTCGTTCCACCCGCTCCACCGCGCTCCGCTGGATGTCCAGCTCGCTGCGGACGGCCGATTGAAACAAGAAGTAATACATAAGAAACGATAAGGTAACGATGGTAACTACCGCAATCAGGGCGATTAACAGCAGTATCTTGGTAAACATATTATTTTTAATATATTTTAGATATAGCCTTGCGGGAGACATCGGCTTCCCCTTCCTGGTGTAAACGTTGTAACTGCTTAACATATTAAATATAACATCGGCCAACCGTCCTCAACGGATGAAATTTCTACCAAGTCATGAAGGTGTAATTTGCCTATTTTAGACCATTTTGGGGCCGATCTCCCCCCTGTTTCATAGCATGAATCTTGAAGGAGATGGATGATCATGCCTCAATACCGCATTATTGTCGATTTGTCCGACTTTCAGCTGCACCTGCTCGACGGCAACATCGTGGTACGCACGTTCCCGGTCGCCATCGGCAAAATGGCTACGCAATCGCCGCCCGGCAATTACACCATCGTCAACAAACAACCGAATCCCGGCGGTCCTTTCGGGGCTTACTGGTTAGGTTTGTCCAAACCCCACTACGGCATCCATGGCACGAATGACCCTTCATCCATCGGACGCTCCGTTTCCCATGGCTGCATTCGGATGTATAACGAGGACGTGGTGGAGCTCGCTTCCCTCGTGCCTATCCACACCAGGGTCACCCTACGAAACTAATAACATAAACTGGTGATTTCAAATCCCTCCAAATTGGTTAAATACAAATGTTACATGGTACCCGTGTATTTTACCTACTCGTTGTTATGGAGGGATTGCCCATGATGCAGAGCAAATATTTCAGGACATGCTTTGGCATAATCGCGCTGCTCTTAATCATCTACCTAGGAGCCGAAATCAGCTTCTTGTTTCGCCCCATCGTCTCCATGTTCAACATGCTGATCGTTCCGGTGGCCATGGCCGGCTTCTTCTATTATCTGCTCAGGCCGATCGTGGACTACCTGGAGCGACGCAAAATCAAACGATCCATCGGCGTCCTGATGCTGTATTTCGTGTTTGCCGGTCTCTGCGCGATCTTTGGCATCGTCGTATGGCCGACGCTCCGTGAACAGATTGAAAACTTCATCAGCAACGCCCCCTTCCTGGTTGAGGGCGTGGAGGAGCAGATCGACCAGCTTCAACAGAATCAATTCTGGTCCCGCTATATACCAACGGAATCCGAATTGTCTACCTCCCTAACGGAATACATGAACCGGATCATCACATGGATCAGCAATTCCATCAATAACCTGATTTCCGTTGTATCCGGCGTCGTTGTCATTATCGCTACGATTCCGATCATTTTGTACTACATGCTGAAGGAAGGCAGCAAGCTCCCGCCAAGACTGCTCAGCGTCCTGCCCAGACGATACCGCCGCGACGGCCAGGAGGTGCTGGGCGAGATCGATACGGCACTCAGCAATTTTATTATCGGCAAAGTGATCCTGAATCTTATACTTAGCGTCATGATCTATATCGGATTTTTGGTTATCGGACTGCCCTATTCCCTGCTCTTGACGGTGATCTCCTTCTTCTTGAATTTCATCCCGTACATCGGTGCGCTGCTGGCGACCGTTCCTGTCGTCATCATCGGATTTATCGAATCGCCCTCCATCGCGATATGGTCCGTCGTTGTCATTGTCATCGCCCAGCAGATTCAAGACAATATTCTGACGCCCGTCATCTACGGGAAACAGCTGGATATTCACCCGCTGACCACGGTTGTCCTCATTCTTGTAGGCGGCGACTTCTTCGGACTGCTCGGCATCCTGCTGGCCATTCCGGCCTACATGATCATCAAAATTATCGCGGTGCGAATTTACGAGCTGTTCCTCGCCGAAAAAGTAGAGGACGCATGATGGCGCCTCACAGCAAAAAAGGATGTCCCCGCCAACTTTGCGCTGGCTAGTGGGACATCCTTTATTTTAAAAGAATCACGCATTGCCGCGCAGGGATCGAACCACGAAATCATGCTCGTCCTTACGCAATATCGTGCCATTCGACAGTGTGACGGTATCCTCATCGTGAGATGTCAGGATGGCCTGGGAAGACACCAGCTGGTTGCCCCTCCATACCATGACGCAGGATCCAAAATAAACGGCATTATCGAATTGAATGGTATGACTCACGACATAACCGATGGAGTTCAGGGCCGGATAGGAGTTCCTCGGCATAATTCTATGAATGGCTCGAAACGGAATGATAAGCTCGCCCGGGCCTAGAATCACTTTCTCCTGAACGGGATCCCACCCTTTCAGCACACCTTCAACCGTGCTTTTCGCCCCGTCTAGACGCTGAATGACAACATGACGACCAATCCAATGCTTCATGAAGGTCACCTCTCGCGGATTATTCATCTCCATCGTCCGGCGTGTTCGGGATGTCCCAATTCACCGGATCCATACCCTCTTGCATTAAAAAAGCATTCGATGCTGAAAATGGACGGCTGCCGAAGAATCCTTTGTGCGCTGCAAACGGGCTCGGATGACTGGACTCAAGCACCTTGTGACGGCTTCGGTCTATGAAGGAACCTTTCTTCTGTGCATAACTGCCCCATAATATGAACACCATGGGCCTTTCACGTTCGTTCAGTTTCGCGATGACCTTATCGGTGAAGGTCTCCCACCCGATGCCTTTATGCGAGTTCGGCTCGCCCTCGCGAACCGTCAGCACGGCATTGAGCAGCAGAACTCCCTGGTCCGCCCATGATTGCAAGGATCCATGATTCGGAGCGGAAATCCCCAGATCCGATGAAAGCTCCTTATGTATATTGCGTAAAGACGGAGGAATCGCAACCCCGGGCGAGACGGAAAAACTCAGTCCCTGCGCCTGCCGGCGACCGTGATAAGGGTCTTGTCCCAAAATAACGACCTTCGTCGATTGGTACGATGTTTGCTGCAGAGCCCGAAATATATCTTCCTTGGGAGGATACACCGTACTGCGCCGGTACTCTTCATCCACCCGTTCCATCAAAGCTTGAAAATAAGGCTTATCCACTTCTCCCTGCAGGATAAGGTCCCAATCATTGTTAAACATCCGCATGTCTCCTCTCCCTCCTCCTCACGCAGGTCAGCATGGAATCATAAAAGAAATGCGATCACTTTAATCAGGACGCGGCATCTTCCGCTTCGGTCCGCAGGAACAACGCCCGCTGATGAATTTGCGTCGATTTAAAAAATAAGCCGGCACCCATGCAGGGGCCGACTTATTTTGCATCATACCAGACGCTGTTATAATGCCGAGGACGGGGGTCGAACCCGTACGGTAGTCACCTACCGCAGGATTTTAAGTCCTGTGCGTCTGCCAATTCCGCCACCCCGGCATATTGTATCCGCGCATGTTCCTAGCGTCGTTCACTTTCACTTGAAAAGCCCGAAGGTACGCGTGGAATTCGCAATATTTTGCGAATCATCCCGAAATCTAGGTGTGCACATTTCGTCTTAGCGACAAAATCGATAATACCATGTACAACCATATGATGTCAATATATGAAACTCATAATTTTTCGCATCACCCCGGGCCAAGCATTCATCTCGATGAACTAGCGCCATCGCTCTGCTTGTAGGTACTGACAGCAAATCAAGGGGCTCCTTCGCAATCGGCGCGCTTGCTTTCCCCGCTGGAGCTTCCTAATAGAATAATTTCTTGGTTACCGTGCATCCTAAATGAAGCTCACGTGCTTACATGCGGAGACTAGAACAACAGAAGAAAAGGAAACCCATCGACATGAAAAAACGAACATGCTCAGCCTTCTCATTGCTTGCCCTTGCGCTGATTCTTGGTTATCCCGGCCATGTGCATGCGGAGCACGTGCCTTCCGCCTCCAAAGGCAGAGATTATTATGAGGAGCGCGGCGAGATCGTGTGGGAAGTGCCCACGCAGAACAAGGTGATCGCCCTCACTTTTGACGACGGCCCGGACGAGCATAATACCGTTCAAATTCTGGATCTGTTAAAGCGGTATGACGCTAAAGCCACCTTCTTCGTTGTAGGCAGCCGGGTGGAGAAACATCCCGACATCGTCGCGCGGGAGCTTCAGGAAGGACATGAAATCGGCAACCACTCCTATACGCATCCGCCCTTTCACAATATTAACGTCACGAAGTTATCAAGTGAACTGAATCAAACGCAGGATGCGATCTATCAAGCCACCGGCATGAAGACCGTACTGTTCCGCCCGCCCGGGGGTAGCTATAATGAAGCCATTGTGAGTACGAGCAAGGATTTGGGCATGCTGACCGTATTGTGGTCATGGCACCAGGATACCCTCGACTGGCGAAAGCCCGGCGTCAACCGCATTGTCCGAAAGGTTCTGGATAACGCCCGTAACGGCGACATCGTACTTATGCACGATTTTGTACCCAGCAGTACGCAGACGGTTGAAGCCCTCAAGGTGATTTTGCCGGAGCTGCAAAAAAGAGGTTATTCATTTGTTACCGTATCCGAGCTGATGTCCTACCATGAGAAATCACGCAAGTTCATCGAAGTCAACCATTAATAAGCCGTTCGCATGTAAGACAATGACCGCTGCCTTTTGGAGGTAACGGTTATTTTTTTAGGACAGGCTTCGATCCCGGTGCGCCGGATAGAATTTTCTCTTGAATATTTTAAACCCATTTGTTAAGATACAGAACGAACGTTCAGTATATACAATTTTGACGATAGCCTAGGGGATAAGGGGGTGCATGCGTGAACAAAAAACAACAACAAACCGAAGATACCAAGCGACGCATTGCCGAAGCCGCCAAGGCGCTATTTATGCAGAAGGGATACAAATCAACGTCGATCGAGGAAATCGTCGAAGCCACCGGCAGCAGCAAAGGGAATATCTATTATCACTTTAAAAGCAAGGAAGGGCTGTTTCTGTATTTGATCGAGGAATGGGACCTCGAGTGGGAACAGAAATGGAGCAGTAAGGAGCAGCAATACACCACAACCGTTGATAAATTGTACGGAATTGCCGACCAACTGGTGTTTGATGATCTGAACCACCCCTTCTCCAAAGCTCTGGACGAATTCATGAACAACAATGGAGACGTGTCCGAGGAAGTAGAGCAGCGAATCGTCCGGATTATCCGAAGCCACCTGGAATTCAATCAGAAGTTGCTGCAGCAAGGGATTGATCAAGGGGAGTTTGAGAATCATAACGTGGAGCAGCTCTCCCTCATTTTTGAAAGCCTCATCGTAGGCTTAAGCCAGATGTCCCGCATCACGAAGGTAAAAAATCCGCTTGCCCTTTATCATGCGGCCATTCAAGTATTCCTGCACGGCATCGAAAAGAAATCGTAAACGACCCGTTCTCTTTTTTATGCTCTATTATAAACCGAACGTTCAGTATAGAAAGAAAACCGTACAACATCATTAATCGTTTTTTATCTTTGGAGGAATCATCATGTCATTACTATTGCGAAACAATGGAGCCATTCTGCTCCTCATGTTCAATATATTCTTAGTTTTCACCGGCATCGGGCTTGTCATCCCCATTATGCCTACCTATATGACGGAGCTGCATATCAGCGGAAGCACCGTGGGCATGCTGGTTGCCGCCTTTTCATTAACGCAGCTGCTATTCTCGCCGCTTGCGGGAAGATTGTCCGATATCATGGGCCGCAAAAAAATCATCATCTCCGGCATGATTGTATTCGCCATATCGGAATGGTTATTCGGAGCGGCCAGCACGCCGACGCTGCTGTTCGCGGCAAGAATGCTGGGCGGCATCGGCGCCGCCCTCATCATGCCCGCCGTCATGGCCTATACAGCTGACGTCACTTCCAATGAGGAACGTGCCCGGGGCATGGGATTCATTAATGCAGCGATTACGACAGGCTTCATTATCGGACCCGGCATCGGGGGTTTCATTGCCGAGTTTGGCATTCGTGTTCCTTTCTACGCTGCAGCCGTAGCCGGGGGCATCGCCGCTCTGGTGACGCTGCTTCTGCTTCCGGAATCATCCGCCAAGCAAGAAGCACCTACCGTGCTGGGACGGAAACAGGAGAGCCTGGCAGTCCAGCTGGTCCGTTCGTTCAGGGAGCCGTATTTCCTTAGTCTGATCATCGTATTTGTTCTGTCGTTCGGTCTTGCCAATTATGAAACGGTGTTCGGCCTGTTCGTGGATCATAAATTCGGATTCACCCCTAAAGATATCGCTATGATCATTACGTTTGGCTCCATTGCGGGCGCTGTCGTGCAGGCAACGATATTCGGCTGGATCCTGAACCGTTTCGGCGAGAAAAGGGTCATTACGCTCAGCTTGCTCACAGCGGGAATCTGCATTCTGTTAACGCTGTTTGTGCATAAATATTGGCTAATCTTCCTTGTGACGTTCCTTGTCTTCCTGTCGATCGACATCCTGCGTCCTGCCATCGGCACGCAAATGTCCAAGCTGGCAAAGGATCAGCAAGGCTACGTCGCCGGCCTGAACTCGGCTTATACCAGTCTGGGGAACATCGCGGGGCCCCTTGTCGCAGGTTATCTGTTTGATTTGGACATCAACTTCCCATACATCTCTGCATCGATCGTCCTCATCCTCTGCTTTTTCTTGGCCATGCGTGCCGGCAGAGCCTGGGCTGCTACGGAAGCTGTCACGAATGAGCGGTAATCATACGCTGAAACAACATACTCTCTCGTCTTAGACAATGACAGAACAAGACCCTGCCGGAAACTTCCGGCAGGGTCTTTAGGTTTCGTTGTTATGTATTAATAAGCCACCAGGACAATAATCGCCAATAAAGCCACAAGCGCAAACAATAGGGCCCATCCCAGTTCAAAACGTCTTTTTTCTTGATATGCCTTAAAAGCCTTCCTTGACTCGAATACGAATACGATCACTAAGAAGGCAAGCAACACGGGCAGTCCCCAGGACTGATTCAATACCCACTCTGACACCTTGATCCCCCATCCTATGTACGAAAATGAGCTGCATCCCACCAGCCTCGGCGTTTGGAAGTACATGTCCCTAACGACTCCATTAAAATGTACCGTAAGTTGTTCCCGATTACAAATCTCGCTGATCGGGTCTTCTGATGGATCTTTTAGGCTCCTCTGGATTTGAGCATCACTTGAATCATGATCATATTGCAGAGTTAAGCACAGTTGTCAGAGCAAATTAATATTCTGAATTAGTTCATTTCCAAAAGGAGTGCTTTAATGGAGAAAAAATCAACTTATGATTACATCGTTGTAGGCACAGGTCCGGCTGGGGCCGTGATTGCGAAGACACTTACTGACGACATGCGAACCTCCGTGCTTGTTTTAGAATCGGGCGGTTACCATGACAAAGACAAACCGATTAAGGATTCAACCTTTGCACTTGAATTGGAAGAAAGTTTCTTTCCGAATTACTTTTGGCAAGGGGAAGGCATCCCCCAAGAGGAACTTGATGAACGCGCATTCGAATGGACAACAGGTCGACTCTTGGGAGGCGGTTCTTCAATCAACGGAGAACAATATGTAAGACCGACATCCGCCGTGCTCCGAAAGTGGGAACGGCTGCTTGGACCTCGCTGGTCACCTGATAAAGCGATTCGACGTTTCAAATCATTGGAGAATTATAACGGGGAAACCACAGATATCAATGCACACGGGTATCGAGGAAGAATTAACATCCGGCAAGCACCCGAAACTCCAACGCCGATGGCTCACAAGCTGACAACTGCGATCGAGCGGGCAACAGGTTATCCGACCATTCTTGACTATAATGATCCGAATACTCCCATGGGACCGTTCACCCGTTGGCAATTATACCAACAGCCTGATGGCCGTAGGGAGAGCTCCTCCACAGCCTTCCTGTCTCGCGATATTATGACGGCAACTGGTCGGGGAGTGAATAACAGAAAACTAACTGTGAAGTTTCGAACAACGGTTCTCCGTATTCTTTTCTCCGGTAAGCGGGCCATTGGCGTTGAATATTTGAAGGATGGCAAGTGCTGTTATGCGTATTCCCGCAAAAAGGTTATTATTTCGGCGGGGATCAACAGCCCTCAGTTGTTGATGTTGTCAGGAATCGGACCCGCCAAAATGCTGAAAAAGGCTGGAATCCCTGTCATCTTCGACAATCCAAACGTAGGGCAAAGGTTAAAAAACCATACGTTAAATTTCGCAGTATTTGCTACCAATTCACAAGATCGTCCCCTCCCTCCCTTAGACCCCAACGCACTGTATACGGGAGGAGCTTTCTTGCCAGATCCATCTGGCATCGATCCGGATGAGCGGGCTGTTCAACTCGTTGGCATTGGATCCGATGGAGAATTGACCATAGCGATTCTGTACTTGCGACCCAAGAGCAATGGGACGATCCGCATACAAAGCAAAGATCCGCTGAATATCGTATTGGCAGATGAGGGATTTCTTTCAAATCCAGACGACATGGAGGCGGTAAAAAGAATTTATAGAACATATATCAAAGATATTGCCATAGAGTTGGAACAGATTGATTCTTCATATCGTCTCTTATCCCCTACATTTGAAATTATCGATGACGATGACAGGCTTGAAGAATTTATTAAGGAAAATTTCGATCACAATCACCATCAGCAAGGATTTCTGCGGATGGCTCCTTTATCCGCAGGAGGAGTCGTTAACCGTAAAGGAAAGGTACACGGGGTTCAAGATTTGATCGTTGCAGATGCGTCCTTAGTTCCATATACAGTCGACGGAAACACCTCTTCTGCTGCATATCTTATCGGCTACACCATCGCAAAGCAATTAAGTAAACGCAAAAAAAAGCAACGACCACATCCGGAATCGGGGGAAGAATGAAAACTTCCCCTCGCTTCCGTTATGATGGAATGCTAATATCGCGAAAGCAGCTCTATGCCGCGCTCGACGGACCGCTACTCAGCCGGTGGATACTTTGAGCTACTACCGGACTAATCTTCTAGTTCAATCTCGATACGGGCAAGGACACCAGCTGGATTATCTCCGCTTCTGTTTGCATTTGACGGGAAGTTAAAAGCGGCGATCACGATATCGTTTGTACCTCTCCGAAGGAAGCGTCTGATATTAAAAGTTCTTCCCGGATTAAAGAATGAAACATTGCCCTGCGGGTTGTCGATAACTACCGACCGTCCATTGATTAAAACGATGGCAAAGTTATCCACGGACAGGAATAAGCTAGCTCTCTCAATATCGTCTCTAATCGTAAATCTTCTGGCGACCACAGCAGCAGGACCGTTAGGGTCATTTCTTCCCCAAACGTACGATTCACCAGCTTGCGGCGCTACCCACGCCGGATTTCGCTCGATTTCTAGTGCATTTACCCAATTTCGATTCGTACTTATTCTTCTGGTTCGTTGACTAATAACAACCGGATTTTGTGCACTCAATGATCTCTGTGCGGCAATCACCGTTCTCATTGCCTTTGCAACGCTACCCGCCCAAATTCCGCTATGTCTTCTAGGCGTTTTCAGTTGTTTGACCGTATTTTTTGCCTTTCCTGATACTGTGCTTTTTTGCATTTGTGCTTCCTCCTTTTTATCAACGAAATCCTTAACATATATATGAGTCCATTGAACTAATGGATATGGACAATAGATTAGTCAAAATCACTCAATTTTCTCAAATGAAAATATCCCCCGGCATATAGCCCTGATAACCCAGCGTATGAACCATAATCTTATACCGTTTATGACCTGTTGGCCTTTGCCACAATTTTTTTCAGTTCCTAAGACGACCACACTGATCTCTACGGTGTCGTTGTTTAATGTTCAGTTTAAGTACAATGAAAATGCTAAAAACGGGGACGGAAAGTTACCGTCCCCGTTTATCGTAATTGGGGATACCACATGGGTGCAGTATCGTAATTTGATGAATTAAATTAAATCAATGAATGAATGCTTCATTAAGGAGCTTCATTAAATCCAAAACGTTCCCAAGATAATAACCAAGAGAATAAATAAAACCAGAACAGTTCCTACTGGATTACCGTATCCGTTGTAACCACCTTTTTCGCAGCTCACCGATTTAACCTCCTTGCTTTGTGGAATGGTACAGTTTATGTACATAGACGGTCTTAGTCTGGACATTTCGGCAATCATGATCAGATTGTGCTAATGTTAAGGGTATTACCCATACTTTCAGTGTCTTCAGGCGTCTGCCAAACCGTCCTGTAAACAGCAAAAAACCCTTGCATCGCAAGGGTTTTAGCTTCTCCTATTATATAAATTCCGGCTGTATGTGATGCGTCATTACTCTACATCAACGGGATGCTGTATTTTATCCCGATAAAGATCGATGTACAGCTGACCGTCGGTTCCTTTCACTGCATAAAAAACATCTGCAATTTCTTTGTTCCGGACTTTTAATTTTTCTTTAATCCACTCTGGGGACAAATCATTAATTTTTAGATTATTTTCTAATAGTTGTCCATCCATGATAAGCTCAATCGGAAACTGCTGATTCCCTTTCAAGCCCTTTTTCATATCTTTTAAAGTTACATTCTGGTATTCCTTTTTCTTCATTACAGATATCTTTCCATTGATCTCTAATACGCCGTACTCCACTTCCGAGATGTCAAATATATCCTTTTGTCGCAACATCTGATTGATCGTATCTAAGGTTAACTTATTTTTCCTTAGATTCTCTTCCAGGATCTTGCCACCTTCTATAACTACGCTCGGCGTCCCTTCAGCCCACATGCGGAATTTACGATTCTTCACCACGATCTTTGATAAAAAATATGATGTAAATGTAAATACGGCAAGCGAGATTAGCAGGTGTATGACTTCCATTTTTTCATTGAAAGCAAAGTTCGCAGCAATTGCACCTAATATCACGGCCGTAACAAATTCATGAAAATTCATGTTAGACAACGTTTGTTTGCCCAAAAACCGCGTAATAATCAACAAAATAACGAATGCTGATATACTACGAAGTAAAATAATCATGTGCTCTAGCATGAAGACCCATACACTCCTTTCTACCGTATATCTTATGTATGGGCAATTTTTCTAAAAATAAACCGATAAGCTTAGATGCCTTCAGCAGCAATCTGACCTTATCGTAAAATCTCATATCGTTGGTCTAAACAGTCCTGTAAACAGCAAAAAACCCTTGCATCGCAAGGGTTTTCATAAAGTGGGCCCTGAGGGACTCGAACCCCCGACCAGTCGGTTATGAGCCGACCGCTCTAACCAACTGAGCTAAGGGCCCTGAACATACATGTACACATAAACATAAGGACGTCATACATACATCGTTTAAAAATTGGTTGCGGGGGCAGGATTTGAACCTGCGGCCTTCGGGTTATGAGCCCGACGAGCTACCGAACTGCTCCACCCCGCGTCAATGCTGTATCAAACAGCGACAAGAATAAATATACACCATTCCCCTGCATCAAGTCAAGTGCTGTTTTAATGGAATTTCCTCAAGGCAGGAATCGCACGCCATAACGCCCCTTCTTGGAACGATAAACCTCTACCATCCGCGGATCATGATACCCGAACAGCCAGCCATCCTGCTCCAGACGTTTAGCGAAGCACCCAGCCTGAAATTTGGTTGTATAGAGCTTTCCGTAATATACCCAGTTCATCCTATGCGGCTCCTTACCGAAATGATAATGTAATGCTGTCATATTATGTCCAAACTTCCACAAAAAAAACGCCGTCCCCCGAAGTTCTCCGTCCCTCCCCATAATAAAAACAATCAGCCATGCCGTATACCGTGCCGGGATACGTATATGCTGATTGTTGTCTTGGGTTATAACCCATTCGCTTATTGGCCGTCGGCCTCTGCAAACCGGGCAGCGATGCTCATCAGCTCCTGTTCCATCGAATGCATCATCTGGATGAAATTCATCAGCTGCGCCTTCGTCTCTTCGGCCTCTGTGCGAAAACGCTGCTGGGAAACGCCTTCCCATTCGGCATTCAGCGTTTCAATGACCTGGGACAGCCTCGCGACCAATTCCCCGCCGTAGTCACTCCCGCTGCGAATGTCTGCCGCCGCGCGGCGCAGCTCCTCGGGCGATACCTCTATACGTCCTGACATAGATCCGCCTCACGCTCCTCCCTTAATCCCTGGCAAGCTAAGTAGCCTTCGTCTCAGCCAGTACGGCCTGAAATTGTTCTTCCTCTTCGTCCTTGTAACCCGTAAAAATAATCTCTTGGATATCCTCATGGTTAAACACGTAAGCAAACTCCGGGCTGACATACCCTTCCGGATACGGACAAGCCAGATAGTCGAACAATTGCGGCTGCTCAAGCGCCAAAATTTGCTTGCGTCCATAGATCACCAGCTTTTTCTCGCCTTCCTTCAAAATGACGATCGACCCGTTGGGCAGCAGCTGCTGTTGTTGCGTCATTACGATCCTCTCCTTTTCTTACTCTGACGATGCGGTGCCGCCGGCGTGCGGCCTTGATTCATTTTGTTCAGAAATGCGGCATTCCGCTGCTCCTTCGGCAATCCCAATACGGGATAATGAGCCCTCAGCTTATCCATATTGTTCTGGATGAACCGATATCGAGGGATGAACACAACGGCCAGGTACAGGCCGAGAGTCAACAGGATGGAAAAAGCCGCCATGCCCATGACGAATCCGCCAAGGTCCCCGGTAACGGCAACCACGACGTAATACCCTGTGTAACCGATGCCTGCCAACAGCAAGGCCGCTTTGCCAGCTTTGCCGATGCCGCCTTTGCGTTCCATGGACTGGTACGTCCCTTGCCGCAGCGCTCTTGCATGCAGAACATAAAACGCAACGAGCAGCAGGAGCATCACCGCGATCGAGCTAAGCCCATATCCGATCGACTCGACACCGGCCATGTCATACATCATTTTCAAGATAGCCAGCTGGCAAGTGACCGCCAGCGCCAATCCGTAAATCCCCAAGTACAGCACAAAACCGACCTCAGACCGGTACGGATTAACGCTCAGGCCAATTCCCCACAGCAGCATGGCCGCCCACACTGCCGCCGCCGCATAAAAATACACCGACATCATCGGCGCCGCCAGCGTGACCAGCGCGGGGATGAGCATAATGAATAAAAAGCATACGATGCCGCCCCGAATTTGCTCGGCGGGGATTAGCCGGAAATGAAACTGTTCTTCCTCTGAAATCTTCGTGCTCATCTATGACACTCCCTTTATTTGAACCATCCGGCTATCGTAGAACCTATCTTCTCCGCCCCCATTTTCAATCCTTCGGTTACGGTATCTTTCTTCCCGTCCCCGTCAAAATCGGCGAACTTGATGCCGTCCATGACATAGGAAGCACCGACCGACACGCCGAAGCCGATGGCCGCACCCGCCAGGGTGCCGATCGGACCGCCCACCGCCGTACCGATCAGCGCGCCGGCTTTAGCGCCAGCCGCCGCGGAAGCGACCACGGTTCCCACGCCGACGCCAACATCGACGACGGCGTCTCCGGCTATTTTTGCCCCGCTCTTGTTTTCATTGATATTCGTAACCAGATTTCCCACCGTTTGCATGGCGATGCCCGCATAACCAAGCTTGCCCCCCTTCCAGCTGAGCGAGTCCTTCACGGCTGCGCCGGGCAGGACGTATTTCGGAATTCGGGGGTGATTCCGCCAATTGTACTCGGCATAGGATTTTTTGCGGATATTGGCAAGCATGCCGTTCGTCACATTGGCACGCATGTTGCCGCGCTTGTCTTTCTCAAGCCATACGCCGAAGCCATTCCGGTACATATCCCAGTATTTGTACATCGTGCCCGATGCGGTTACCGTTCCGAACAATACTCCTGCGGCCGCAAGCGGATTGCCCTTCCATTGATCCGCCGTGCCGCCGAATGGCGCGAGCGCATTGAATTCGACGCCCGCCGCCGTCACGGGCGGATCCGTCTTCTTATTTCCGTTCTGTGCCATACTCGCCTGAAGCAGCAGATGCGGACTCACCTGGGCGACCGATTGTTTGCCGAAATTCAGATTGTTCCCCAGCGATTGGTCGGTCTGCGAAAAATCCCCCGCTTTCTTCACGAGCTGGCCGCGATTCTGCTCCAGACGGCCTACGACCGACTGGCACGCGGCCCGGCATTGCGCAAGGCGCTGCTCAACCTGGGCGCGATGGCGCGATTCCCAGGACATGCTCTGGATCCGCTGCTGCATCCGCTCCTGAAGCGCTTGGACTTCCCGTGCAATATCAGATACCGCTGCGCCCTGCTGGTTCAGCATTTCAGGTACCACACGTATTTTGGTCATAGCTAACAATCCTCCATGTCATTGATCGAGAAGGCAAAAATTACAGTATGCGGGATCAGGATGCAACGTCTCTCACTTAATACGCTCGATGACCGCGCCGAGTTCCCGGATGATCTCGGTTACCGTAGCGCCCCATATTTGGTCCTGTTCGCCTTCGTTGCGAATCAGCCAATTGGATTGCGCTCCTCGTAACAGCTCGATTCCCTGAATCCGGCAGTCCAGGTCCGGACAATAATATGCCGTGAAGGTGGCATATCTCTCCGGATGGCTTACGCAATCAGCCAAGTCATTAACGACCGATTCCGGATAGCCTTGAGCAAGCAGGTGCTTCCGAGGCTCCTGCCCCCCTTGCTCGGCGTTCATCCATTGCTGGAACCAGCCCTTAGGCAAGGCCAGTGAGCCTGTATCGCGATTTTTTCGATCCTCCAGCTGCAGGTAACCGATGATCTTCAGCCAAGCCTCCGAAGGGGTTCCCAGCTCTTCCAGCACATAAAGCCTATCACCGCCTGGCCCGATTTCGATATCCGCCTTCACGACAAGGCTGGAACTGTAATAAATGAAACACTCCTTCGACGTTTCCTCCGAACCGGCCACCCTCATATGAATCGTTAACAAGGTTCGGCTGCATACTTCTATGTATTCCAGGAGCTCCTGCACAAGAACCGGCTCGTTATCGGCCGTTTGAATCAAACCCTTCTCCAGCAGTTCCTGCTCAATCTTGGCTACTTCAACAGGCATCTCTTCCGTGAGCGTTCCGCGAAAAGGGTCCTCCAACCCGATGACAGCCCGCGCACCGACAATGCCGGTTAATACAAAGAATTGCTTGCCGGTCAGTTGGATCCTGGACGGAATTTCCAAAGATCTCTCCTCCTTACGGTCAGTCCCGCCTATTTTGTGTTTGTTTTCGAAGTTATCATTACTATTATAGGTGAGACGTATCCTTCCCCTCTACCAAATCCTGGCCCTAAATTTATAGGAACATATACCCAAATCAGACGGCTCCCAAACCATCAAGCGGCAAAATATAAAAAAACATTCCCGGGCTTTGGCAATCACCTCTGGAATGTTTTAGCGGTTATGTTGGATTAAGCGGCTCATCCTTTCGGATAATGCCGTGATATAGAATCGTCATCAGTTGTTCGCTGACCGCATGCAGGCTGCCCAGACCATGGTACCATTCCGTTCGCGCCGTAAATTCCTTGATGAAAGTCAAAAACGCGACCAGTACCTGCGGGGAAATGTCTTTGCGGATCTGTCCCAGCTGCTGGCCTTTAAAAATCAGCATTTCGAATTCCGGCACAACGTATTTCTGATTGAACTCTAGCAGCTTGACCATCTGTTCCGGAAACTTGGCCAGATCCGACACAAATTGCTGCGAGACGAGCGCCGAAAACTTCTCCTGATCCCTGTAGAACATGGTTAAGGCCTCCAGCGGATCTTTGGCCTGCTCCATGATCCCGCGATAGATCGCCATCATTTCCTCGACCATGCGATCCACCACATGATCCAGTAAGCCCTCTTTGCTCTGATAATAGTTATAGATCGTCATCTTGGAAACGGGGACAGCTTCGGCAATCTGCTCCATGCTGGTTTGCACAATCCCATGCTCCAGAAACAACCGCTTTCCGGCCTCAAGCACCGCTTCTTTTTTTGCGTTCATCGGTAGATTAGATCCCTTCTATTCGGCTTCAGGATGTCTATGGCTAAATCAGCCGCTTACAGTCCTAATGTAACGATCCGTCCTTCGACTGTCAACCCGCGGCCGATATTACGTTATCTTGTTTCAGGGAACCAAAAAAAGCCGCCTCTGTGTCAGTTCACAGAGACGGCGGCCTGAGGATGAAGAATATCTATACGCCAAAGGAGGTTGGATTCGATCTCCAGGATTGAAGGAGCTCCACGTCCTCTGCTTGAATCCGGTTCTCCGATAACGCTACGTCAATGAGTGCACCGTAATTGGACAGGCTCTGCAGCGGAATTCCCGCTTCGGCGAAGGCTTGTACCGCTTTATCCAACTGATAGCTGAATATGGCGAGCACCGCGAGCGGCTCTGCTCCTGCGTCCCTTACCGCTTGCGCCGCCTTCAGGGAGCTGCCGCCCGTGGAGATCAGATCCTCGATGACAACGACCTTCTGGCCGGGCTTGATCAAACCTTCGATCAGGTTTTCCTTGCCGTGGCCTTTGGCTTTGTCCCGAATATAGGACATCGGCAGGTTCATCTTCTGGGATACGAAGGCCGCGTGCGGGATCCCTGCGGTGGCCGTTCCGGCAATGGCCTCGGCTTCCGGATACTGCTCCCGAATGACGGCCGCGAACGATTCAGCAATGTAATCGCGAATGTCGGGATAGGACATGGTCAGGCGATTGTCGCAGTAGATCGGAGACTTGATGCCCGACGTCCATGTAAACGGCTGATGAGGTCTTAGGGAAACGGCCTCGATCTTAAGCAAATAAGATGCGATCTGATGCGGAATATTCGCGATGGTACTCATGCTTGAATCATCTCCTCAATAATCTGTTCTGCAGCTTGTCTCGGGTTATGGGACTCGGTGATCGGGCGGCCGACAACCAGGTAATGACTCCCCTTGCGGATCGCTTCCCCAGGTGTAAGCACCCGCGCTTGGTCACCGATATCCGCACCGGCAGGGCGGATCCCCGGAATGACGGTTTTGAAATCCTTGCCGCAGGCGGATCGAATGGCTTCCACTTCCAGGGAGGATGCCACGACGCCGTGAAGTCCGGACTGCCGGGCCAACTCAGCATAACGCACGACGGTATCCTCCACCTGGCCGGGAATGCCGATTTCGTTATTCATGACATCCTGATTCGTGCTGGTCAACTGCGTTACCGCAATGATCGTAGGCATGGCAAGACCCGGGGTGTCCGCCACTGCGGCTTCCGCCCCGGCCTTTGCCGCCTGCATCATGAGCGCGCCGCCGCCGGCATGGACATTAAACATGTCCACGCCCAGCCGCGTTACGCTGTGCGAGCCGCCTTTGACCGTGTTCGGAATATCATGCATCTTCACATCCAGGAACACGGAATAGCCTTTCGCTTTCAATTCTTTCACAAAGTCAGGACCGGCCGCATAGAACAGCTGCATGCCGACCTTCATATAACACGGGATGCCCTCCAGCTGACGTACCAATGCTTGTGCACGCTCGGCATCCGGGTAATCCAGGGCCACCATCAGGCGGCCCGCCATTTCATTGTAGCTGGCGTTCATTTGTACCCCTCCTTCTCGATTTTAAACCGGCATCGCTTCAGAGGAGAAGTTGATGGTCTCCAGCATCGTCAGAAGCTCACGAACCGTATCGAGCGAGGTCATGCATACAACGCCGTTCTCTACCGCTTCACGGCGAATGCGGAATCCGTCGCGCTGTGGTGTTTTACCTTTGGTCAATGTGTTAAAGACGAAATTCGCTTCACCTGTGCGGATCATATCCAGAATGTTCGGCGTGCCTTCGGACAGCTTGTTGATGGTCGTCACGTCAAGGCCCGCTTCTTTCAATGATGCTGCAGTACCGCCTGTTGCGATGATTTTATAACCTAGCTTATGGAAGCCTTTCAGCAGCGCTGCAGCTTCGGCTTTATCTTTATCTGCAATGGTAGCGATAATTGCGCCAGTTGAAGGAATCTTCATGCCTGCACCGATGAGGCCTTTATACAGCGCCTTGGCATACTTCACGTCACGGCCCATAACCTCGCCGGTCGATTTCATTTCCGGTCCGAGAGTCGGCTCAACGCGGCGAAGCTTCGCGAAGGAGAAGACCGGTACTTTAACCGATACATGCTCGCTTTCCGGCCACATGCCTTCCTCGTATCCGAGATCCTTCAGCTTGCCGCCCATAATGGCTTGCGTTGCCAGGTTGGCCATCGGGATGCCTGTAACCTTGCTAAGGAACGGAACCGTCCGGGAAGAACGCGGATTCACTTCAATCACGTACACTTCATTTTTATAGATAACGAACTGGATGTTGACAAGTCCGCGTGTATTCAGCTCTTTGGCAATCTTGATCGTAATTTCCGCAATCTTGTCTTTCAGATCCTGGGACAAGTACTGAGGAGGATATACCGCAATCGAGTCTCCGGAGTGAACGCCTGCACGTTCTACATGCTCCATGATGCCTGGAATCAGCACCGTCTCGCCATCACAAATCGCGTCTACCTCCACTTCTTTACCCATCATGTAGCGGTCGATCAGAACCGGATGATCCGGGTTGATCTTAACCGCCTCTTTCATGTAGCTCAGCAGCTCGCTGTCGGAGTATACAATCTCCATGGCGCGTCCACCCAGTACATACGAAGGTCTTACGAGCACGGGGTAGCCCAGCGATTGTGCCGTTTCTACGGCATCATCGACCGACGTTACGGTTTTACCTTTCGGCTGGGCGATCTCCAATCGGGACAGAAGCGCTTCGAATTTCTTGCGGTCCTCGGCTTCGTCAATGCTCTCCAGGCTTGTGCCCAGAATCTTCAC
Organism: Bacillus sp. FSL K6-6540; assembly: GCF_038007545.1. Taxonomy (NCBI): domain Bacteria; kingdom Bacillati; phylum Bacillota; class Bacilli; order Caryophanales; family Bacillaceae; genus Bacillus; species Bacillus sp. FSL K6-6540. The sequence goes on along the minus strand of NZ_JBBOXH010000001.1, from coordinate 2,196,827 downwards.
GCCCGCTTTGCTGAGCGGCTCCGCGAGGTTGATCGCCGTCTGCCCGCCGAACTGCACGATGACGCCGATCGGCTTCTCCTGCTCGATGACATTCATGACATCTTCGAAGAACAGAGGTTCGAAGTAGAGACGGTCCGACGTATTAAAGTCGGTGGATACGGTCTCCGGGTTGTTGTTGATGATAACCGCTTCATATCCCGCCTTCTGGATGGCCCATACGGCATGCACCGTGGAGTAGTCGAATTCGATCCCTTGACCGATCCGAATCGGACCGGAGCCGAGCACAATGACTTTCTCCTTCGCGGATTCGATGACTTCATTCTCCGTTTCGTAGGTGGAGTAGTAGTACGGCGTCGTTGCTTCAAACTCCGCTGCGCAGGTATCCACCATTTTGTAAACCGGACGCAATCCGTGCTCGCGGCGGAGGAATCCGATCGACTCCTCAGTCGTGTGCGTGCTGGCCTTGCCTTCTGCGCGGAGCTCGGCGATGGCACGATCCGTAAAGCCGAGACGCTTCGCTTCGTACAGCGTTTCGTAAGTCAGCGACGCTTCGCTGCGAATATGGTCTTCATACTTGATCAGGCGTTCGATTTTGTCCAGGAACCACCAGTCGATCTTCGTCAGGTCCTGAATCTGCTGCAGATCATAGCCCCGGCGGAACGCTTCCGCGATCAGGAACATCCGCTCATCGTCGGCTTTGATCAGGCGCTGCTGGAGAACTTCATCGCTCAGCTCGTTCGCGCCTTTCAGGTATAGACGGTGCACGCCGATTTCCAGGGAGCGGACCGCTTTATGGATCGATTCTTCGAAGGTGCGGCCGATTGCCATCACTTCGCCGGTTGCTTTCATCTGGGTGCCCAGCTTCCGGTTGGCATGGATGAACTTGTCGAACGGCCAGCGCGGAATTTTGCTGACGATGTAATCCAGCGTAGGCTCGAAGCAAGCATACGTCTGGCCCGTTACCGGGTTAACGATCTCGTCCAGGGTGTAACCCATCGCAATTTTTGCTGCCATCTTCGCGATCGGATAGCCCGTTGCTTTGGAAGCCAGCGCGGATGAGCGGCTGACCCGAGGGTTTACCTCGATGACGTAATATTGATAGCTGTTCGGATCCAGCGCGAACTGCACGTTGCATCCGCCTTCGATGTTCAGGGCGCGGATGATTTTCAGCGATGCGGATCTGAGCATTTGATATTCGCGGTCAGACAGCGTTTGGCTTGGCGCCACGACGATGCTGTCGCCGGTATGAACGCCGACCGGATCGAAGTTCTCCATGTTACATACCACGATGCAGTTATCGTTGGCGTCGCGCATAACCTCGTACTCGACTTCTTTCATTCCCGCAATGCTCTTCTCGATCAGGCACTGCGTGATCGGGCTGTAGCGAAGTCCGGAGCTGACCGTTTCGCGCAGCTCCTCTTCGGTTGCGCAAATGCCGCCGCCGGTGCCGCCAAGCGTGTAGGCCGGACGCACGATCACCGGATAACCGATCTCATTCGCGAACTCAAGCGCCTCTTCCAGGGTCGTTACGATCGTGCTTTCCGGCACGGGCTGATCCAATTCGCGCATCAGCTCACGGAACAAGTCGCGGTCTTCGGCTTTTTCGATCGATTCCAGCTGCGTTCCGAGCAGTTTGACGTTTTCCTGCTCCAGAATTCCGGCGCGGGCAAGCTCAACCGCCATGTTCAGCCCTGTTTGTCCTCCAAGCGTCGGGAGCAGTCCGTCCGGACGCTCTTGACGGATGATCTGGGTAACGAAGTCCAGCGTGATCGGCTCGATGTATACTTTATCCGCCATGTTGGTGTCGGTCATGATGGTCGCCGGGTTACTGTTGATCAGCACGACCTCCATGCCTTCTTCTTTCAGTGCCTGGCAGGCTTGGGTTCCAGCGTAGTCGAATTCCGCTGCTTGCCCGATGACGATCGGACCGGAGCCGATGACGAGAATTTTTTTCAATGTATCATGTTTAGGCATATTATTGAGCTCCTTTCACGGCTGCGGCCAGAACCGCCTGGCGCGGTTTCCGGATTTCATTCTGTTTATGGTCTCTTATCATTTCAAGGAATTGATCGAACAGATAGCTGCTGTCGTGCGGGCCAGGCGCAGCTTCAGGATGGTATTGCACGGAGAAGGCCGGGAATTTCGAGTGCTTCAAGCCTTCGATCGTTTTATCGTTGTTGTTGATATGCGTAACTTCCAGATCAGTCCCTTTGACGGATTCTTCGTTTACGGTGTATCCGTGGTTTTGGGAAGTGATGTAGCAGCGTCCGCTGGCAAGCTCTTTTACCGGATGGTTTCCGCCGCGGTGTCCGAATTTCAGCTTCTCGGTGTCCGCGCCCGCAGCCAGCGCAAACAATTGGTGGCCAAGGCAGATGCCGAAGATCGGATATTCGCCGAGCAGTTCTTTGACCATGTTGACTGCGTAAGGCACGTCTTTCGGGTCCCCAGGGCCGTTGGACAACTGAATGCCGTCCGGGTGAAGTCTGCGGATTTCATCAGCCGTCGTGTCATGCGGAACGACCATGACGTCACATCCGCGGGATGTCAATTCGCGCAGAATCCCGCTTTTTGCACCGAAGTCGACCAGAACGATCCGTTCCTTCGAACCTGGACTCGTAAACATTTGCGGCGTCGAGGTTTTTGCCACCTGGTTGCGGAGTTCAGCGATCGTTGTATCGCCGAGCATCTCCTTAAGCTCTTCCACCGGTTTGTTGGAAGTGGTCAGAATGCCCTTCATCGTACCGTAATGACGGATGATACGGGTTAACATCCGCGTATCGATCTCGCTGATCCCCGGAATTCCGTATTCCTTCAACAGGCTGTCAACGCTGTATTCTGCACGCCAGTTGCTGGGAACAGGCTCATGACGACGAACGACGAATCCGTGAACGAACGGCCGAATGGATTCAAAGTCATCCCGCGTGATGCCGTAGTTGCCGATCAAAGGGTACGTCATGGTTACGATCTGTCCGCAGTAGGACGGGTCGCTCAGCACCTCTTGATATCCTGTAATCCCTGTATTGAAAACAACCTCTCCGGTCATTTCAGCATCCGCGCCGAAGGATTTTCCGCTGAACAGCGTTCCGTCCTCCAGTAACAATCTTGCCTGCATCCCGATCACTCCTGTCATCTATGTGTAATTTATTTTATAAGTCTTTTGCCTATTTGTTACTTAGAATCCGTTTTGTTCGGACCATTTCACTTCGCCGTCCACCCAAGTCATCACGGGCCAGCCTTTCAGCTTCCAGCCTGTAAATGGCGTGTTGCGGCCTTTTGTTGCGAACTCTTCCGGGTTCACTTCTTTCTCCGCTTCGAGATCGATCATGGTCAGGTCCGCTGCTTTACCGGCTTCCAGCACACCCGTTGCAAGACCGAATACTCTTGCCGGATCGCTTGTCATCCGTTTTACGAGCAGGGCGAGATCCCATTTTCCTGTGGCGACAAACTTGGTGTAGAGCAGCGGGAACGCCGTTTCGAATCCCACGATGCCGAAGGGAGCCAGCTCCATGCCTTTTGCTTTCTCTTCCGCGCTATGCGGTGCATGATCCGTTACGATCATATCAAGCGTTCCATCCAGCAGACCTTCTATACAAGCCTCCACATCACGCGGTGTGCGCAGCGGAGGGTTCATCTTCCAGTTTGCATCAAGGCCGGGAATGTCTTCGTCGGAGAGAACCAGATGATGCGGGCATACCTCGGCCGTTACCGAGATGCCGATCGCTTTTGCCTGGCGGATCAATCTTACGGACTGCTCCGTGCTCACATGGCATACATGGTAATGCACGCCGGTGGCTTCAGTCAGCAGAATGTCGCGCCCGACATGGATCGCTTCCGACTCGTTCGGTATTCCTTTCAGGCCGTGCTGCTGAGCGAATTTGCCCTCGGTCACGCAAGCTCCTTTTACCAGCGAGTCATCCTCGCAGTGCGCAATGACCGGCATGCCCAGCGCTTTCGCTTTATTCATGGCATCTTTCATCATCTGTGCGTTCTGCACACCGACGCCGTCGTCCGTAAATCCGATCGCACCCGCGGCTTTCAAGGCCTCAAAGTCCGTCAGTTCGCGGCCCAGCTCGTTCTTCGTAATGGCTGCATATGGCAGCACCTTCGCAAGATTCGCCTCGCTGGCCTTATCCAGCACGAGCTTCACCGTTTCCGGCGTATCGGTCACCGGTCTTGTGTTCGGCATGCAGGCGATGGTGGTGAAACCGCCTTTGACTGCCGAGCGGCTGCCGCTCTCGATGGTTTCCTTGTGCTCATAACCCGGCTCTCTCAAGTGCACATGCATATCGATGAATCCCGGCGTGACCAGCTTGCCCTCGGCATCGATGATCTGAACGTGATCGCCCGGTTCCGGCAAGGCTGCGATATCGCTCGCAACCGACTGAATCAATCCGTCTGCAATGACGATATGTTTATCTTCGAGCTGTCCTTGTTCATTGATCACTTTGGCATTCTTTATCACTTGCATTTGCATCTTGGTTCCCCTCCGCAGCAGAAGCACCGTTCGCTTCTTTGTATATTGTATAATAAAAATTCATGTTTGTGTATAATTATTAATATTTATTCATTCTGTAAACCGTATTCCGCATGTTCGAATCAGACCATCGCCCGTTCCATGACCGCCATGCGAATGGGCACTCCGTTCGCCATCTGCTTGAATATCATCGATCTCGGGCTTTCCACGACCGCGTCGTCGATTTCAACGTTGCGGTTCACCGGTGCCGGATGCATAATCATGGTGTGACCCGACAGCTTGGCCGCCCGCTCTTCCGTCAAGCCGTACTGCTCCCGGTACTCCGCGCTGGATTTGAACACCCCTTCGTTATGGCGTTCCAGCTGAACTCTCAGCATCATCACCACATCGGCCTTGAGCGCCTTTTCCATCGATACGTAAGGCGCATACTGAGCCAGCTCCGGAGCCTGCATCGTTTCCGGCGCGCAGAACTGCACATGGGCTCCGAACTTCTGCAGGGCCCACAGATCCGAACGAGCAACCCGGCTGTGCTTGATGTCCCCGATGATGGATACCGTTAATCCCTTAAGCTCGCCGAAGCTTTTCTTCATCGTGTATAGATCAAGCAGCGCCTGCGTGGGATGCTCATTGTTGCCGTCGCCCGCATTGACCAGCGGAATCGAGATCCGCTCCGCCAGCTCCTGCAGCACGCCGGCTGGCTTCAGCCGGATGACGCCCGCGTCGATTCCCATGGATTCCAGCGTTCTGACGGTATCGTAGATCGACTCGCCTTTCTCGACGCTGGATGCTGCCGCCGCAAAGTTCATGACCTGGGCACCGAGTCTTTTCTCAGCCATTTCAAACGAGAATCTCGTTCTGGTGCTGTTCTCGAAGAACATATTAACCGCAAATTTCGATTGAAGTACTGGCACCACTTTCTCGGACTGCGCTTCCCAATATGCCGCCCGATTCAGGATGGATCCGATTTCGTCTCTGCTAATATCCTTCAAACCTAAGAGGCTGCGTTCTTTCAATGAAATGGCTGTTGTCATGATTATCGTTCCTCTCTTTGGCTAATGGTCACTTCGTCCTTGCCGTCGATTTCGGTTAATGCCACCGTAATTTCCTCTTGTTTGGAGGTAGGAACGTTCTTTCCGATATAATCCGGCCGGATCGGCAGCTCGCGATGCCCCCGGTCTGCCAAAACCGCAAGCTGTATCATTCTAGGCCGTCCGCAGTCCATCAGGGCGTCCATTGCTGCCCGAATCGTCCGGCCGGTGTACAGCACGTCATCAAACAAAATAACCTTCTTGTCATGGATGTTCAGGTGCGCTAGGCTGTGCTTCGCTCCCTCTCCCCGTTCCGCAGCGGCTCCATTGCTGTCCCGGTCATCGCGGTAAGAGGTCACGTCGATCTCTCCCCAAGGAATCGGAGTACCTTCGATCTCGTTCATTCGCTCCGCGATTCTCTGGGCCAGAAACACGCCGCGCGTGCGGATCCCGACCAATACGCAATCCTCGATCCCTTTATTTTTTTCCAATATTTCATGGGCAATTCTCGTTAGCGCGCGGCGGATGGCCGTCTCGTCCATAATCACATGCTGTTCGTTGCTCATCCTCTTGTCCTCCTTCTAAACGTTTGATTAGCCCTTTATCGTTCCTGACGATCCGTGGATTCATTCCACACAAAAAAACTCCTTGCCCGGCTGGACAAGGAGTTGATCTCATAGAGATGGTGTGGAAAGCGCAGCATCTATCCGCAGACAGAGCCATGCCTCCTGTTAATGAACCTCGGTTCACGTTACCTTGCCAGCCTCACGGGACTGATTTAAAGGTGCTATTCGATTGATCCCATTATGACAGACCCTACAAGAGATGTCAACAGCAATCATGTCGAACGTTGTCGTGTTCCAAGCATGTTCATAGCCTTGAATTAAAACTCGAATTCCACATCGCTGAGTCTTCTGCGAATTTCGGAAATGACGCGTTTCTCTTCCTCCTCGCCGTCGGCAATGAAGGTAACGGAGAAACGAACGAAGTGTCCTGCATCATCCCAAGGAACGGTGGAGATCAATTTCTCGCGAATCAGGTACTGGGAGAAGTCTTCCCCAGATTCAAAACGGCGTCCGCCTTTGACGCCTTTCGGAGCCTCCACATACAGGAAGAAGGAGCCTTTGGGCTTCTCCGCCGTAAAACCGAGTCCGTTCAGCACGTCGACCAGCATGTTGTGGCGGCGGGAATACTTCTCGGCGATCTTCTCCGTAATTTCCGGATGATCCAGACCGTAAGCGGCAGCCTTTTGGATGGCGATGAATTGTCCGGAATCGTTGTTGTCCTTCACGTCGCCAAACGCTTTAACCACCAGCGGGTTGCCGGCGATGAAGCCAATGCGCCACCCCGTCATGTTGTAGGATTTGGACAGGGAGTGAAGCTCCACGCCGACATCCTTCGCTCCAGGAACGGACAGGAAGCTCAGCGGCTTCAAACCATCGTAAGTGAGCGCAGCATAAGGTGCGTCATGAACAACCACCACGCCATATTTGCGGGCCCACTCGACAACCTCGGCGAAAAATTCGGCCGTTGCGCTGGCCCCCGTCGGGTTGTTCGGATAGTTCAGGTAGAGCAGTTTGGCGCGGCGGGCAATGTCCTCGGGGATCGAGCCGAGATCCGGCAGAAATGCATTCTCTTTTTTCAGCTCCACATTGTAGACTTCGCCGCCCAAATACTTGGTATGGGTTCCGAGCACAGGATATCCGGGAACCGTCATGATCGTGATGTCGCCCGGGTTGATGAAGCAGGACGGCAGCATGGCCAGCGCCGGCTTGGAGCCGATGGAGTGCAGCACTTCCGTGGACGCATCGATGCCTTCGACGCCGAATACATTGCTCAAATAGCGAACAGCCGCTTCCTTGAACTCCGGAATCCCGTTATCCGCATATCCGCGGTTTTCCCGCTTCGCCGCCTCTTCCGCCAGCTTTGCCACGATGCCTGCATCCGCCATCTCATCCGGCTCGCCAACTCCCATATCGATCAATTCGGTATCAGGATGCTCCTGCTTCGCAGCCGCCTTTGCTCTCTTGATCTTCTCGAATTTATAAATGGCCGTATCTTTACCGTAATTAGCACCGCCAATCCGATCGGCAAAGCTCTGTTGAATGTACGTTTCCTGATATTTATCCATGCTCATGATTTGTATTCATCTCCTACTCTAGCTTTGTTACACATCCTAAATATGCAGGAAAATCACGACTGGAGCCATGCATTATATATCAGATGATTTGTACTTTTTAGGTTGAGTCGGAGCTGATACACACCATGGCCTCCCTGCACGAAGTCGGTTAAGACAGCTCCAGCCATTCCGCTAGGAGCTCGTCGCGGCTTGCTGCCAGCGACTCCCGCTCGTTCCAACGCTCTTCGAGCAGCGACATGTCCGAATTGCCGCTTATCGAGCCTTCCGTTTCAAGCCAACCGTCCAGCTGCCGGATGCGGGTCTCCAAACGGGCGATCTCCTCTTCCAGCCATTTGGATCTTTCCGCGGCAGAGCGATCAGGATGGTTGCGTTCGAATTTCTGGCCGGGCTTTTCGTTGGCTTTGGACGGCGGCGTCTCCCTTGGTAAAGAAACGGCATTCGTACCAGCTGAGAGTTCTCTTGACTGCAATGCGGCTTCAAGCTGGTCTTTCTTGGCCCGGAAATCATCATAATTTCCATGAAAGACGGTCAGCGTCCCTTGGTTCAAATCCCACACCTTGCCTGACACTTGGTTTACGAAATAACGGTCGTGGGAAATGGCAAGAACGGTCCCCTGATACCCCTGCAGCGCATCCTCCAAGGCCTCCCGGGAAGCAATATCCAGATGGTTCGTAGGTTCATCCAGGAGCAGCAGGTTCGGCTTTTGATGGATAAGGAGCGCCAGCCTCAATCGTGTCCATTCACCGCCTGACAGCTGGCCCACCGATCGGAACACGGCCGCGCCATAGAACAGATATCTTGCCAAAATCCCCCGGGCCTCTCCCTCTTCAACCCCGGCGTTCTCCCGAAAATATTGGAGCACCGTTTCCTTCGGAATTTTCGGCTCCTCCTGCTGGGCCAGATATCCCACGTCGACTCGCGCGCCCCATTCAAGGGACCCGGAGTCGGGCATAAGCTCGCCCACCAGCACTTTGAACAGCGTCGTTTTTCCGCTGCCGTTCGGACCCATCAGCGCAATTTTTTCGCCGAATTCGATAAGACCGGAAGCCCCTCCCAGCACCGCCTGATTCCCATAGCGAACCTCAACTTGTTCAAAGTATGCCACGCGGCGGCCGGAACGATCCTGAGGATAAAGCTCGAAATCGGCCTGTCTTCGATCCAGCACAGGTCGCTTGACCTTCTCCATCCGTTCCAGCGCTCGCCGCATGGAAGCCGCCCGCTTAAAAAATTTCTCGTTGCCGCCGATCCGGCCGAATTCCTCCAGCTGCTTGATGGATTCCTTCATCTTCTTGATCACTTTCTGCTGCTCCTGGTAATCGGCGAACTGCTGCAGCAGCCGTTCTTCCTTGTCGTTCATGAATGCGGTATAACCACCCTGGGCAGAGAATGCCTCTCCGTCCTCAAGCTCTATCGTCTTGGTCACCACCCGATCAAGAAAATACCGGTCGTGAGAAATAATGACGCAGGTACCCGGATATTCGCGCAAAAATTCCTCCAGCCATTCCGTGCGAGCCAAATCCAGATGATTCGTCGGTTCATCGAGCAGGAGCAGATCCGGCTGTACGATCAGCTGCGATGCCAGCACGACGCGGGTTTGCTCTCCTCCCGACAACGAGCCGAATGCCAGTCCGTACTCGCTCTTGGGTATTTGCAGCCCGGTAGCGATTTTGTCGATGCTGGCTTCCAGCCCATAACCGCCTTCCGCTTCAAACCGTTCCTGGAGCGCTGAGTAACGACGCAGCACACGATCAAGCAGCTCTGCATTCCCGGCGATGCCCGGATCGCTCATTCTCTTCTCCAGTTCCGTCATCTCCGCGCGGTATTCCTTCAAGTGAATCAACCCATGGGACAGTACATCCAGCACCGTCCAGGAATCCATATGGCTCGGTATCTGCTCCACATACCCGATCACTGTATCCTTCTTGATGGCAAGCTGCCCTTCGTTCGGCTGATCCAATCCGGCAAGCAGGCGCATCAGCGTGGACTTGCCGCTTCCGTTTCTGCCGATAAGCGCTACCTTCTCGCCTTCCTGTATTTCAAACGATATCCCGTCCAATACAAGCTGGGCCCCTTGGTATTGCGTCAGTTTCTGTACATTGATCATATTCATTCTTGGTTCCTCCTGTATGCTGCGAACAATACCAAAACTCTGTTCGAGCGCATGAATTAGGGAGAAGAACCGGACTGCAACGCAAAAAGGGTCCACAGAGCAAGCTCCGCGGACCCTTAAGAATCGTAAGCCTTAAATTGGCTTAATCCGTGCAGGCAGGCAGGTGACTTCTCGCGATGGTACAACTCGTATCATTAAAATTGGACAGACCTCTCCCGTTGTTGAGAAATGCATGAACAATGCCAGCCATAGCGATAGGCAGCTGGCTAATACGGTTGTTGACCATCTCGATATTCATCCTGCTCACCTCCTTCATCAAAGTTATCGTCACTATACCATATCCATGGTTTGGAAGGCAAGACAAATAGCCCAGCAAAGTGGAGCCCATGCTTTGATGCTTACTCTAAATCCTTTGTGGGACCCCATGCTTAAACATGCGAAAAGGGACCGCTAGCGGCCCCTTAAAATCGTCAACAGCTCATTCATATCGCTCGGCATCGGTGCCGAAAACTCCTTATATTCCCCGGTCGAAGGATGGACGAAACCCAATACGGCCGCATGAAGCGCTTGTCCGTTCAATTTGATCCCCTTGCTCTTGCCGTAAACGGGATCCCCTACGAGAGGATGCCCGATATATTTCATGTGCACGCGAATTTGATGGGTACGACCCGTCTCCAGCTTCAGCTCGAGGAGACTGTAATCTCCGAACCGTTCCACCACGGTAAAATGCGTCACCGCATGTTTGCTGTTCCGGTCCGTGACGGTATACAGTTTGCGATCCTGGGCGTCCCGGCCGATCGGTGCGTCAATGGTTCCCTGATCATGGCTGATATTGCCGTGCACCAACGCCAAATAACGGCGGTTCACGCTGTGCTCCTTCAACTGGGCGGCCAGCGAAGCATGGGCTTTATCATTCTTCGCGGCCATGATCAGGCCCGTAGTATCCTTATCGATCCGATGGACGATGCCGGGGCGAAGCTCTCCATTGATTCCCGATAAATCCTTGCAGTGAAACATCAATGCATTCACTAGCGTGCCGGACGAATGTCCCGGAGCCGGATGGACAACCATTCCTCTCGGCTTGTTTACGACAATCACGTCCCCGTCTTCAAACGCGATCTCAAGCGGGATGTCCTCGGGAATGATCTCGACGGCCGATGGCTCGGGAACCTTCAGCACGATGCGGTCACCCTGACTCACTTTGTAATTCGACTTGATTGGGCCATCGTTCACGCTCACATGTCCGTCCGCAATCCATAACTGAACTTGGGAACGCGACACATCTTCCCCAAGATTTTCCGTTAGGTATTTATCGATACGGGTTTTGGCAGCGTCGGCATCCACCGTCCATTCGCTGGCTTCCGTTTCCTGGCCGTTCTCATCTGTCCAATCCGTATCTGTATCCTTACCGTCTTGCACCATCATTCAGTCCCTTCTGTGCCAGAAACTTCACTTGTTGTCTGCATCTTCTCGCGTCTTCCTTCCAGAAGCGTGTCCAATATGATCAATCCCACGCCGATCACGATGCAAGAATCGGCAATATTGAAGATCGGGAAGGTGTAGCTGCCAAAATTAAACTGCAGGAAATCGACGACCTCTCCCATTATCAATCGATCGATGAAGTTTCCGAGTGCCCCTCCAAGTACAAGCGCAAGCGCGGTAGGCAGCAGCTTGCGTCCTTCTTTTGATACCTTCCGCAGGTACCAGACGATTCCGCCCACAACGATTATTGTCACAACGATGAAAAACCATAACTGATCCTGGAGTATGCCGAACGCGGCTCCCCGGTTTCGGCTGGACGTAATCAGGAAGAAATCCCCGATAACCGGTATTTGTTCATAAAGCTCGAGCCTGGTAGCAATCAAGTACTTGGTTCCCTGATCGATAAGAAATAAAACAAATGCAATCAAATAATATACCACTTGTTTATGTCACTCCGTTCTTGTCTTCTCCAATCAGGCGAACTCCTTCGCTGATCGGTCCGTAACTCGTCTTATTGTAGCACAGCGGCTCAGAAACCGTCCATTCCTGTCCAGCGGCGAGAACATTTTCCGTCAGTAAAACCTTGACGATGGGTGCACTCTATACATATGAACCAGAAGGTCAACTTCGGGACCATGAAAGGAGCCTGACATGTCGCATCTCACTCAGGAGCAACTTCATAATTTGCAACAAAAGCTGATGGATCGAAAGGTTGAACTTGAACGGCGCATGGTCAATAACGACCAACACGGGCTGGGAGAATCGGAGCGAGATATGACCGGCGAGCTGTCCCATATTGATAATCACCCTGGCGATGTGGGAACCGAGGTGTTTGAAAGAGGAAAAGACCTCGCGCTTCAGGACAGGGTGGATCAGGAGCTGCAGCGGGTTATTTTTTCGCTGGAAGCCATTCATCATGGCCGTTACGGCGTGTGCCTTACCTGCGGCCAGCCCATTCCGTACGAGCGGTTGGAGGTTATCCCGGATACGCAATATTGCGTAGAACATACGCCTCGGGAGCGCGTGTCCCGCGACCGTCCGGTCGAGGAGGACGTTCTAGCTCCCGCTTTCGGAAAATCCAGTATGGATGAGCACGAATATGCTGCATTTGACGGCGAGGACGCCTGGCAGATCGTTGAAAGCTGGGGGAACTCCAATTCCCCGGCTTTGGCGGAAGGTAACGAAATGGACAGCTATAACGAAATGGATATCGAGAATGGCGACGATCAAGGCGGGTTCGTGGAGGTTTACGAAAACTTCGTTGCCACCAATATCGATGGCTCGGAAGTGTTTATCGTACGCAGTCCCCAATATGTCGATTACCTGGACCGGGGCGAAGGAAGTTATCTCCTTGACCCCAATGGTGACCCGGATGATGAATCATTCAGCTGATTAAGCGTCTTACCCGGCAGCATATGACTTGCAGCGGCTGCCGGGCATTACATAATCCATTACGTCAGTTCAAGCTGCCGCTGAACAATCCGGACAATATCCGCGATGTAATCGCCGATAATAGGCAAATTCAGCGCGCCAAGCGCCTGAAGGGCATATATGATGGTTGCCGCAAAAAAAGTAAACCCGATCGCGATTCCCACGCCGCGTGCCGACCCGGCCAGCAGATTGGTCCATATCAATTTCCAGGGGCGGTTCAACAGCTGGGTGTATTCCGCGATCCGGGCCTTCTCCAGCTGCTGCGCGATGTCCGTGGTCATGCGGTGTATGGCGCCCAATTGGTCCCGCTCAGCTTCCACAAGCGATTTATTCTTTTCGGTTGAAAATGCATTTTCCGGCTTCTCTGCCATATTCACCGCCCCCTTGCCACTATACTAGGCAGACTCTGGAAAAAACAGATCAGGATCCGCTTTCTTCCTGCCTGAAACCATACATAACATGCATGAGAATTCGCTGATTATTATGCATCTGTTGGAAGCATCTCATTCGCACGGAATCCTCCGAACAAAGCCGGTGCTTATTGGGGACAGCAAAAAACCACCGCCATTTCATGGCGGTGGTTTAAAAATATCAACGATTCTCAGGCGATATGGATGCCAATGGTTTTGCCTCCAAGCTCAACCCGCTCCATGCCTTCGCTTTGTCCGTATTGCAAATCGTTAACCAGTACGTTTTCTCGCAGCACATCTTCAAATGCCGTGATCGCAGCTTGAAGCTCATCATCCGTATCGAGAGTCAAGTTCACCCGCTTCTCGATCGGGAGGTCCAGCTTCTTGCGCGTATCCTGCACGGCACGCACCACTTCGCGAACCCAGCCTTCCTGCTCCAGCTCCGGCGTGATATCCGTATTGAGCGCAACGGTTAACCCGTAACCCGAAGCGGATGCAAAGCCTTCCTTCGCCTTCTTCTCTACCAGCAGCTCTTCGGATGTGATCTGCAATTCTTCGCCTTCCGGTGAAGTTACGTTCACGCCGCCCGATTGGACCACCTTGCGGGTCTCGTCACTGCTCATTCCCTTCAGGTAACCTTGCAGGAAGCCGATATTTTTACCGTATTTCTTGCCTGCGACCTTCAGGTTCATTTTCAGCGTGAAATCAACGAACCCGCTGTCGCTGGTCTCCACCTCAATCGCTTTGACGTTGATCTCGTCCTTGATGATGTCTTCATACCCCGCGAGATCGAACTCGCGATCCATGGATACGATGAGGTTGGACAGCGGCTGACGCGTCTTGATTCCTGTCTCGTTGCGGACGTTCCGCGCAAGCTCTACGATCTGTCTTGCCGTCTCCATGTCCTGCTCGAGCGCTTTGTCGATCAACGCTTCGTCGGCTTGCGGGAAGTCGGCCAGATGCACGCTCTCGCCGCCGCCCAGGTTGACGAAGATATCTTCGGACAGCATCGGCGTGAACGGAGCCATCAGCTTGGATAGCGTCAACAGCACGTGCGTAAGCGTCCCGTAAGCGGCCAGCTTATCTTCACCGAGTCCGCTGCCCCAGAAACGATCGCGCGAACGACGGATATACCAGTTGCTCAGCTCATCCACATAAGCTTCGACCGCCTTGGCCGCGTTAAGGAAATCATTGACGGCCAATCCCTTGTCAACCACTTGAATCAAGCTGTTCAAGCGGGAGAGAATCCAGCGGTCCAGCTTGTGGTTCGATCCCTTGAAGTCATGCTCCTTCGGATCATAGCCGTCGATGCCGGCATACAATGTCAGGAACGCATGGGTGTTCACCAGCGTGTCCACAACCTTGGATTTGGCTTCGCCGACAATTCCTTTCGAGAAACGTTTGCTGTTCCATGGCGCACTGTCGGCGAGCAGCGCCCAACGGAACGCATCCGTGCCGTACTCCTCGATGATTTCCCAAGGATCGATGACGTTGCCCTTGGACTTGGACATCTTCTGTCCGTTCTCATCGAGAATATGGCCCGTGGCCATGACCGCTTTATAAGGCGCTTTACCGGTGAAGAGGGTCGATACGGCGAGCAAGCTGTAGAACCATCCGCGCGTCTGGTCAATCCCTTCGCAGATCATATCGGCAGGATACTGCTGTTCGAACTTCTCCTTGTCCTCGAATGGATAATGGTATTGCGCATACGGCATCGATCCGCTGTCAAACCATACGTCGATGACTTCCGAGGTCCGTTCCATCACGCCGCCTTCACAGTGCGGGCATTTGACTTTCACTTCATCCACATAGGGCTTGTGCAGCTCCAGATCCTCCGCCACCTCGCCTACGGCGTTAGCCCGAAGCTCCGCAATGCTGTGCGGCGAGAACTGCCCTTCGCAAGAATCGCAGACCCATACGTTAAGCGGCGTTCCCCAGTAACGGTTCCGGCTGATATTCCAGTCGACCAGGTCTTCAAGGAATTTGCCGAAGCGTCCCTCCCGTACATGGCCCGGATACCAGGTCACCTCGTTGTTGTTCGCGATCAGCTGATCCTTAACCGCCGTCGTTTCGATAAACCAGCTCTCCATCGCATAATAGAGCAGCGGGGATTTACAGCGCCAGCAGAACGGGTAGCTGTGCTCGTATTTCTCTTTGCTGTACAGAAGTCCTTTTTCGGACAATGCCTTCACGATGTCCAGATCGCAATCCTTGACGAAGCGTCCGGCAAAATCCGTCACTTCATCGGTATAACGGCCGTGGCCGTTCACGACGCTCACGAAGCTGATGCCATTCTCGCGGCATACGCGGTAGTCGTCTTCGCCGTGCGCAGGAGCCATGTGTACAATTCCCGTACCGCTTGCATCGGTAACAAAGGATGCGCCGACAACGATGTTCGATTTTTCCGCTTTTACATACGGGAACGGAGGATCGTAAGTCTTGCCGACCAGCTCGGAACCTTTCAGCGTCGATAGAACGGTGAAGTCGCCTTTCATGACATCCTCTACCAAATTCTTAGCCACGATATAGATGCCGTCCTCCTGCTCGACGCGCGCGTAATCCATATCCGGATTCACGGCGAGCGCCACGTGGGATGGCAGCGTCCAAGGCGTCGTCGTCCATGCCAGCACATACTCTCCGCTGTCATGCAGCTTAAACTTCGCCGTTGCGCTCAGGTCTTTAACATCCTCATACCCCTGTGCCACTTCGTGGGAGCTCAGTGTCGTCTGACAGCAAGGGCAGTACGGGCTTACGCGGTGGCCGCGGTACAGAAGGCCCTTGTCATGAATCGTCGCCAAAATGTTCCATACGCTCTCGATGTAGTTGTTCTCAAGCGTGATGTACGGATGATCCAGATCGGTCCAATACGCAATCGCTTCGGTCAGCTCGCGCCATTTATGCTCATATTCAAATACGCTGGCTTTACACTTTTTGATAAAGGCCTCCACGCCATAATTCTCGATTTCCTGCTTGCCGGAGATGCCCAGCTGCTTCTCTACGCCCAGCTCAACCGGAAGCCCGTGCGTATCCCAGCCCGCTTTACGAACGACATGGTAGCCCTTCATCGTCTGGTAGCGGCCTACAAAATCCTTGATGACGCGGCCGAGCACGTGACCGATATGAGGCGCACCGTTCGCGGTCGGCGGACCTTCGTAAAATACATAATTCGGCTTGCCGGCCCGCAGCTCGATTGATTTCTTGAACGTGTTCTCCTCGTTCCATTTGTTCAAGATGCGCAGCTCTCTTGCCCGCGCCTTCTCCTTGACGTCTACTCTGTTCATGCAGATCTTCCTTTCACCTTATTCGTAAATGTTCTGTGAACATAAAAAAAGGCCCCGTCCCCCAAGGGACGAGAACCTGTTCTCGCGTTACCACCCTAATTTCGCCCGGCCGACTTCTAATGGAAGCCTGCGCAAGCGACACCTCAATGTCCATGCCCTGTTCGTAAGGCAAGGTCCGATATAACGTTCGGCAGACGGCTTAGCTTACGCACGCGGTCACAGCGCTTCAGCTTCACTTCTCCGGGATGATCTTCTGCTAGGCCTGAACGCCGGGCTTTCAGCAACTGCCGGCTCTCTGGGGGACAGATCCTTCGCGTACTATTCCCATCAACGAATTACGGTATGAATCAACAATATGTTATTAGTTATAGACGACTTCGCGGAAAAAGTCAACCGGATACCCGCCTAGTATACCTCTTTCGGCTCCAGACTCGGTTCGCGGTTCTCCAGCGTCTCCCAGCCTTCCTGCTTCAGAAGCTCCAGCTGAGCCTCTACCAAGGAGCGGAAACGGGTGCGGTAGATGGAGGCCTGCTTCTTCAGCTCTTCAACCTCCAGCGCGATTTTGCGGGATTTCCCGAGCGCATCGTTAATGATCCGGTCCGCATTCTTCTCGGATTCCTTAACGATCAGCTGAGCTTCCTTCTTCGCGTTGTTCTTCAGCTCATCCGCCGCCTCCTGGGCGACAATGATGGTCTTCGATAAGGTTTCCTCAATATTCGAAAAATGATCCAATCTTTCTTGCATCGCCATTAGCTGGTTGCCTAATTCTTTATTCTCCCGGATCACACTTTCATAATCCTTAATAATCTGATCCAAAAACTCGTTGACCTCGTCCTCATCATAACCGCGAATTCGACGGGCGAATTCCTTGTTATGTATATCAAGCGGTGTCAATGGCATGGTGTGCACCTCCTAAATATATGGGCCTTACAGGACGGTCCGTCCGCTGTGTTAGCCAAACCACCCGTCCGTGAAGACAATAGCGGTCATTTACGATTTATCGGCAAATCCATTTTCATTTTGAATGTTCCCTGTATGGTTTCGACAAAAAAACGGCAATTCCTTCAAAGGTCAAGCATATTTCCCAACCTTGATACGGTACCGCCCTTTTTTCGTCAGGCCGCCCGTCTCCAGTACTTTAAAACGTCCAAATCCTTGGATGGAGACGACATCGCCTTCTTTTAAGTTCGTGGAGGGATCCTCTTCCACTTTCCAGTTGACGCGGCATCGGCCAGCCTTGATCGGCACGACGATTTTTGTGCGGCTGATCCGGTAGGCATCGCTGGCGATTCCGTCCAGTCTCATGGAAGATACCGTAATGTCCATCGCCTCAAAATTCGTTCGGGCCACCTGAAGCTTGTCCAGCGGCAGCAGATCCGTCATGACATGCACCCGGTGGACCTGGCTGAGATTCAGATGCAGGAAGGCGCTGATATCGTCGGCAACGACCGCATGGCAGCCGTCCGCAAGCACATGGATATCACCGATCTTGGATCTCTTAATGCCCAGACCCAGTATCGCCCCCATATAATCGCCATGCTCCAGCTCCAGAATCTTCTGATCTCCGGAAGAGATGCTGAGCACCTTCAACTTCAGATCCTCGCCCTCAAGCGCCCGGTAATCCGGAGCAATCATCGCCCGCACGCGTTCGGCATCAGCATGTCCGCCATCAAACACGGCATGCACGTCCGGATGACGATTCACGAGCGATTCCAGAATGAACCGCTGCCTGGGATCCAGGAAATCCGTCAGCTTGGTTTCATGATATTGTCCGGCATTGACCACCCATTCCCAAGCCCGGTCCACAAATTCCCGTTC
The DNA here is from genome assembly GCF_038007545.1 of Bacillus sp. FSL K6-6540. NCBI lineage: Bacteria > Bacillati > Bacillota > Bacilli > Caryophanales > Bacillaceae > Bacillus > Bacillus sp. FSL K6-6540. The sequence goes on along the minus strand of NZ_JBBOXH010000001.1, from coordinate 2,178,653 downwards.
GTCCTTGTGAAAATGATCGTAGATGTCCAGTTTCATCATTCATTCACCTGCTACAGGATATATCCGAGAATGGCGTATACGCCGCGCTCTGCCAGCTGCAGCACAAACAGCGCGATAATCGGGGAAATATCGATCATGCCCATAATCGGCGGAATGAACCGGCGGAAAGGCGCAAGATATGGCTCTACCAGCTTGCCAAGCAGCTCCCCGACAAAGCTTTCCCTCACATTCGGAAGCCAGGACATCAGGACATAAACCAAAATCATGTAGAAGTAAATACGGAATAGCGTGCTAACAACGCTAATAATTTCGTAGGTCAAAGCCTAAATCACCTCATTCTGTTATATTCATGCTCGTCTGCTAGAATCTCCGAGATCGAACCTTGGATCTCAACGGTATCCGGCGTGCATAGGAAGATGTTCCCGCCCACCTTCGAGATTCCGCCGCTAAGCGCATAAACGGTTCCGCTAAGAAAATCGATAATGCGCAACGCCTGATCATTCCTCACGCGCTGAAGGTTGACCACAACCGTTCGGAATGACCGCAGATGATCTGCAATCTCCTGTGCTTCATCATATGAACGAGGCTCGACTAATACAACCTTAACGTTCTTCTGCGAATGAATGCTAACGATATTGCCGCTCTTTTGGTTTTTCCGATGATCAAACGGCGTTGCCTCCACCGGCTCTTCCTGCGAGGCCAGAACCTCGCGTTCCACAACTTCTTCTTCCTCTTGCAGTCCCAAGAAATTCATAAACCGGTTCATCACGCCCATCGTCAATCCTCCTCTTTCCCTACTAAAATTGAGCCGAGACGCACCCAGGTCGCCCCTTCCTCTATGGCAACTTCAAAGTCATTGGACATGCCCATGGACAATTCGGTCAATGGCTCCGCCGTAAGCGCCTGCTCGTTCAGCTCATCTCTTAGTTGTCTTAAACCACGAAATACAGGACGCGTCTGCTCCGCCGACGATTCGTATGGAGCCATGGTCATGAGTCCGGTTACCTTTACGTGCGAAAGACTGTTGATTTCCTTCAAAAACTCGGCTGCTTGCTCGGGAGGCAAGCCGTACTTGGATTCCTCACCGGAGATATTGACCTGCATCAAGGCGGATACCTGCAGATTCAGCGCAGCCGCCCGCTTCTCCAGCTCATGGGCCAAAGACAAGCGGTCGAGCGAATGAATATATTGAAATTTATCAATGACATCCCGGACCTTATTGGTCTGAAGATGGCCGATGAAATGCCATGTGCCGCGGTTGCCGAGTGCATTCCACTTCGCCTGGGCATCCTGCCAGCGGTTCTCGCCGATATGCAAAAGTCCGTGATCCAGTACCGAAGCCGTCATATCCAAGGAGACATATTTCGTGACCGCAATCATATTCACATCATTCCGGTCCCTGCCGCTTCTTGCGCAAGCCTCCGTTATTCGCTGTTCCACTTGATCGATACGTTCCTTCAAACTCAAGGGACGACTCACCTCTTTCTCATCCCGATCCAACTCGCCATCCGACCCGTAGTCCCTCCATCTTTGCGATAGGAGAAGAACCGATCGTGATTGCAGCTTGTACACCATGATGTACATTCGATATGTTCCGCCAATATTCCTGCTTTAATCATAATGTGTCTGTTTATTTCTTTCAAGTTCAGCATGTATTTCCCGTGTCCCTTGTCGATATAAAAAGCTGAATTTGTAACTTTATCGCCTGAGAATCCTTCGATTCCGAGTTCGCGGACACGCTCCATGACCCGATCGTCCACCTCGTAACAGCATTCGCCGATCGACGGACCGATGGCTGCATGGAGGTTCCGAGGCAAGCTTCCGTATTCCGCAGACATCCTGACCACCATTTGTTCGGCTATGCCGCCCACGGTGCCTTTCCAGCCCGCGTGGGCCAGACCGACGGCGCCCGTGACCGGATCCCAGAAATACAGCGGCACGCAATCCGCGTAGAAGGAAGTCAGCAACACGCCGGGAACATCGGTTACAAGCCCGTCCGTATCTTGATAGGCCGAGGCCCGGTCCAAGCTCCCTCTGCCCCTGTCCTTATCATGAACGACGCCAATCCGGATGCCGTGCACCTGCTCGCCGCACGTCCAGTCTTCGAGAGAAAAGCCGAGCGCCGCGGCGACCCGCTTCCGGTTCTCGACAATGTCGCCCGGCTCGTCTCCGACATGAAAGGCCAAATTCAAACTGTCATAGGGTATCCGGCTCACGCCGCCATGCCGGCCCGTGAACCCGGCCGTGAGTGCGGCCGCTGACTTCCCTTCCCATTTTTGGATCACAAACAGACTCGGTGTCTGCCGATCTTGACTAACAAACGGTTCCATGAACATTCACCTCTATGACCAGTGTAACAGAAAACATACGCCGGAGACATATGAACCCGCCGTTTGGTTAGAAGGATCGACGGTCAGGACGATCCAGATACTCCACCGGTTCCTGATCATCCGGCGTTCTCCGCAGTTCCTCCATTTTGACAAGGACCACGTCCGAGCCGATCTTGACGATATTCCGCCACGGTATGATCAGATCGCTTCCGCCGCCGAACAGCCCCATGAATTTGCCGTAGCTCGGCACCACGATCGCTTCAATCCGGCCCTGCCGCAAATCCAGCTCCAAATCGCTGATTTGCCCGAGCCGCTTGCCGTCGATGATATTAATAACATCCTTTGTTTGAAAATCGGAAATTTTCATCTTTTTCCCCACCATTTGATTATCAGGTATCATGAGCATCACACCTTAGATGTATTTGAAGGTTATCCGTCCATCCCTGTTCAATCCGCATCCCTCTGTTCAATATATGATCCGCTTGGGTAAAATAGCTTATTTAAAACGAAAAAAACGACCCCATAAACGGGATCGTTGTCTGTTCGTTTGATTGCTGGCCTTCTTAAGTTTTGACGTGTTTCTGCATCTGCTTGATCGCCGACTTCTCCAGGCGCGACACTTGGGCTTGGGAGATACCGATTTCATCGGCAACTTCCATCTGGGTTTTGCCTTCGTAAAACCGCATGGACAGAATCATTTTTTCGCGCTGCCCTAGCTTGTGCATCGCTTCCCGGAGAGCGATTTCCTCAATCCAGGACACATCCTTGTTCTTGTCATCACTGATTTGATCCATCACATATATCGGATCGCCACCGTCATGATAAATCGGCTCAAACAGCGAAACAGGATCTTGAATGGCATCGAGTGCAAAAACAACGTCTTCCTTGGGCACATTCAGCGCTTCGGAAATTTCAAAAATCGTCGGTTCACGCGAATTCGCATTGGTCAGCTGATCCCGGACCTGAAGTGCCTTGTAGGCAATATCGCGCAGTGATCGGGAGACGCGAATCGGGTTATTGTCCCTTAAGTATCGACGTATTTCTCCGATAATCATCGGTACGGCATAAGTGGAAAATTTAACATTTTGCGATAAATCAAAATTGTCGATGGCCTTCATCAATCCGATGCAGCCTACCTGAAACAGATCATCAACGAACTCTCCCCGATTGTTAAACCTTTGGATGACGCTGAGCACCAGTCTCAGGTTGCCGTTCACCAATTTTTCTCGGGCCGACCGTTCATTGTTCTGCTGCAGATTATGAAACAGCTCCCTCATTTCCACATTCGTCAGAACAGGCAGTTTTGACGTATCCACACCACAAATTTCAACTTTGTTTCGCGTCATGATGACTAACCTCCCAAGGAGAAACATTACTGTACATTATCTCCGAGGGGGGTTATTTTATTCCTTGCGATTTCCAGTTACACCATCTTGTTGAATTCTTTGCGGAGCCGTTTAATGATTCTCTTCTCCAATCGGGAAATGTAGGATTGCGAGATTCCAAGCAGGTCTGCCACGTCTTTTTGCGTCTTTTCTTCCCCGTCCTGCAGGCCGAAACGAAGCTCCATAATCATGCGTTCCCGGTCGCTCAATTTATCGAGTGCTTTTTGCAGCAGCTTCCGGTCGACCTGCTCCTCGATGTTGCGGTAGATGGTGTCGTTCTCGGTGCCCAATACGTCGGACAGGAGCAATTCATTGCCGTCCCAATCGATATTCAGCGGCTCGTCGAAAGAGACCTCGCTTCGCGTTTTGTTATTCCGGCGCAGGTACATCAAAATTTCGTTTTCAATGCAGCGCGAGGCATACGTGGCCAGCTTGATTTTTTTCTCGGGGTCAAACGTATTCACCGCCTTAATCAATCCGATGGCACCAATCGATACCAAATCTTCGATGTTAATGCCGGTGTTCTCGAATTTGCGGGCGATATAAACGACCAGACGCAGATTACGTTCGATCAGCATGGCCCGGGTGGCCGCATCGCCGGTAGGTAGCTTTTTGAGCAAGAACTCCTCTTCCTCTTTCGTTAGCGGAGGCGGAAGCGCCTCGCTTCCTCCGATATAGTAGATTTCCTGACTCTTCAAACCCAGCATAAAAAGTACGCGGTAATACTGCAGCTGCAACGCTAATCTCCATTTAACGGGCATCTCTTATCCTCCTAATGCGTTTTCCCGAAGGTTTAACTGACTTCATAAAGATCATCTTTAGGCTTCTAATCCGGAAAGGATGGATTTTCATGAAGATTTTCAAAGACTTATCCATCGCTCGAACGTTGGGTCACAGACTCGAACACTATGAAAATGGCTTCACCTGTCATTATCCTGCAGACTTGGCTTCGCCTGATTTCAGACCGGTCGCCTCATGATTCTGAGAATCGCCCGTTATGGCAGGTTGTGCATTCTTCGGCGTCCCCTCACCTTCCGTCAACGCCGGATGGATGATGGCCCTGTATGCCCTGTCTCCCGAAAGAGTCCCGCCGTCAAGACCAATCAGCACCTTGGATGCCGTGTATTCAAATCCCCCCAGCTCGACTCGTACCATGTCAGGCTTCAGCGCAAGCATAAATGCAGCCCCCCGGTTGACGCCGCGATACGGAACAAGCCGCAGGCGGTCCTGCCATTCGAATTCCTCTGCCGCCAGCCCCATGATTAATTTGTCCGGTTCCCCCTCCATCAGCTGTTTGCTCCATCCCTGGGGCAGGTAGGCTTCCCATAGTTCTGCTTCCATCACCATAACCGGCGTGCGTGTCAAGGGATCGCTCAATTGGTTACCAGTATCAAGCAGACCCACACAGCCTATTTTGGCGCTGCCGATCCATACGGACACTTCTCCCAACAAGGCTTCCCGGTTCTCGGTTTTTCGTTTCGTGGTCTGAACGGCTTTAAACGCGAATACAACTACAAAAAAGGTAATGCACGCAAACCAGAATCCCACCTTCAATTCAAAGGATAGCCCGCCCGATGTCGTATACCATATCCCGCTGAACAACTCTCCCGAATTTTGGACCAAGTAATGAAAACCGATAATGCCACCGGCAGCGGCAAAATTCACCATGTAAAAGGCTCCCAAATTCCGAAGATAACTCTGCAAGCTCACAAAGCCGAAAGCCACCCACAGCATGATCAACGATAGTCCAAACTTGATGAGAAAGGTAAACAAAAACGACAATTGCGGGACAAACATCATGACGACATACAGAGCGCCGATCACAGAGGATAATGCAAGCCTCCACCATGTTGGCTTCACTCTCCGCATCCAGGCGGTCAAAGCCAGCAAAACGGCGTCAATGACGAGGTTTGCCAAAAATATGAGATCAATATAAACAACCAGGTTGTTCACCTGCCTAGTCGAAGAATCCTCTACCGTTATCCTTCTGTTGAATTCTGGGCTATGGGAGATGTTACTAGTATAAGAAGAATAGAATTCAAAGTCTGTCTAAACCTGTGGGCGGATTTCGGACTTTTTTTGTCGATGAAGGGCAGTTTTTAGAGACCTGTACCAAGAGCAGCCTCTTAGCGTTATCGGCGATCTCTATCTTGGCAGGAAGGCTCGGGGAATATCCGTAATTTCCCCAGTAATTGCTGATTGGGCTTTCATTCGTGAAAGTGTGACAGCATCAGCTGTTGGCCTTGTAAATGAAATAAAAGGAAGATGACGAGGCTTGGATATAAAAATAAGCCTGTCTTCATCATGATGACGAAGCACAGGCTTACCGTTATTAATCATTATTACGGGTACGATTGCGAAGAAAAGTAGGAATATCAAGCTGATCATTGCTCTGATTGCCAAACGGCTTCAGATTCACATTACTCTTGTCCGTTTCCGGCTGCTGTTGTTGCTGTTGTTCCCCTTGCGGCATTGCAGGACGACGTCCCGGCGGGATTGGAGAAGGCTTGCTCTCAAAGCCGGTAGCGATAACCGTGACCTTGATTTCATCCTTCATGCTTTCCTCAATGATCGCACCGAAGATCATGTTCACTTCCGGATCGGAAGCAGATGTTACAATCTCGGCCGCTTCATTCACTTCATACAAGGAAAGATTGGTTCCTCCCGTAATATTCATGATCACACCGCGGGCACCTTCGATTGAGGTTTCAAGCAGCGGGCTCATGATCGCCTTGCGGGCAGCCTCGGAGGCACGGTTTTCACCAGTAGCCAGTCCAATACCCATCAGAGCCGAGCCGCGTTCTGTCATGATCGTTTTCACGTCGGCAAAGTCAAGGTTGATCAGACCCGGCACTTGGATCAGATCAGAAATGCCCTGAACGGCCTGACGCAATACGTTATCTGCTTCTCGGAACGCTTCCAGCATCGGTGTCTTCTTATCAACGATCTCCAGCAAGCGATCATTCGGAATGACGATGAGTGTGTCCACTTTCTCTTTCAATGCTTCGATGCCAAGCTCCGCTTGGGAAGCACGCTTGCGTCCTTCGAACGTAAACGGACGAGTGACAACCCCAACCGTTAATGCCCCGCACTCTTTAGCAATTTCAGCGATGACTGGCGCAGCTCCAGTACCTGTACCGCCACCCATACCGGCTGTAACGAATACCATATCGGCACCCTTCAGGGTGTTCATGATCAAATCACGGGATTCTTCCGCAGCCTTCTTGCCTACGTCAGGATTGGCGCCGGCACCAAGACCGCGAGTGAGCTTGTCCCCGATTTGCAGTTTATGTTCGGATTTTGCAAGGTGGAGTGCCTGAGCATCCGTATTGACCGTAATGAATTCAACGCCCTGCACACCATTTTCAATCATTCGGTTAACGGCGTTGCTTCCGCCGCCGCCTACTCCGATTACTTTTATTTGAGCTAAGCTCTCCATTTCAAAATCAAATTCCAACATCTAATCCATCTCCCCCTCAATGTGCGTGGATGGCACGTCCACAGTCGAATGAATCCGCTATATAAACTCGCTGAACATCTTTTTCAGGCGTTCAATAAATCCCGGCTTCTGGCTGGTCTCCTGAGTTGCTGCGACAGGATTTTGCTGCTTAGCGCGGTTCACCGGTTTCTTGCTATTTCCGCTGCTGTTGTTGCTTCCTCCTGTATTCCGTACGCGTACGTTCCGGATTGCATTATGGAGGATGCCGACTCCGCTGCAGTATCCCGGATCACGAACACCGATAAAATCGGGAACCGCAATCCGTACGGAAGTCGCCAACTCATTTTGTGCCACCTGCAGCACACCAGGCATGGACATAGTGCCCCCAGTAAGTATATAACCACCAGGAAGCTCACTGTAACCCAAGCGCTTGATTTCTTGGCGCACTAATTGGAATATTTCCTGAACGCGAGGTTCTATGATAGCTGCCAGATCCTCTTGAGTGAACTCCTTGTCCACATTGCTTCCAATTCTCGTTACCTTGAACGTTACTTCGTGTGCGGCACTCTCGATCAGCGCGCACCCGTACTTCAGTTTAACCTTCTCTGCTTGATCCGTCAGCGTTCGCAGGCCGTATGCGATATCATTCGTCACGAAATCTCCGCCTACCGGAAGCGTGGAGGTTGCGGCAATGCTGCCTCCCTCGAACACAGCCAGCGTGGTTGAGCCCGCTCCGACGTCGACCAGCACGGACCCCATCGTTTTCTCGTCCTTGGACAAGGCCAGCTGGCCCGCACCAAGCGGAATCAGCACCAGATCCTTCACTTTCAGACCTGATTTCTCCACGCAGCGTAACAGGTTATGTATTGCCGTTTTGGCGCCAGTTATAATCGTCGCTTCCACTTCCAGCCTTACGCCGATCATTCCTCGCGGATCAGAGATTCCTTCCAAACCGTCAACTACAAACTGTTTAGCAACCACATCGATAATTTCACGATCGGGAGGAAGCGCAACGACTTCCGCTGCCTTCAGCACGCGGTCAATGTCCTCTTCACCAATTTCGCGATCCTCGTTCGATACTGCCACAACGCCGTGGCTGGATTGAAGTCCGATATGATTTCCAGATATGCCGACATAAACTTCGGATATTTGAATACCGACCATACGCTCCGCATGATCAACAGCGCTGCGAATGGATTGTACGGTCTGGTCGATATCTACAATTGCACCTTTGCGAATTCCCTCCGAGTCGGCAGATCCAACTCCAATAATATTAAAGGTTCCATTATTAACTTCCCCAATAATAGCACGAACTTTGGATGTACCGATGTCCAAACTAACAATGATGTCATTGTTGCTCAAGCCCTGGCACCTCCTGTTTTTAGCAAATTAATTTTGATTATAAAGAATACATTTCTACTTATTCAACACTCGCGGGTCTTTCCCTCTTTTTTCAACATTTTTTTTACTGCCAACATTTGCTATAACAGGCCGTAAAAGTCATTCAAAAAAGAAGAGCCGAAACAAGTTGTCAATACTTTCAATTGTACCATTTATTCCTATGCCTGAGTAGGGGTTTATTGCCCTTCCTCGGCGTCTTCTCCAACTTCTTCTTCAAACGGCACGTAAGAATCGGCTTCCAGCATCGTAATCACACCCGGCCGCTCTATTTCGGTAACCTGATTCAAGTACTCTACCTTGTCACGGAGCAAGGAAACCGAAGTAATGACCTCGAATTTGGAACGCGTATACATCTTGATCCGATCGGGAAAAGATAACGTTGGCGATGGCATGATCTCCGAAATGTCCGAAGTCAGGCTGCCTGGAATCTCGGCAAGTACTTTGCTGAGCTTGGCCTTGTTGGGGTCGTTCGCTTCCCAATTGGTCAGAATCGGCTTCTCCACGGCAATGCCGCTTGCCGTTACGGGAACCGAGGTACCGCTCGACAGGATCGCTTGGAGCTCGCCGCTGTCGGACAGCTCATAGGCAACCGTAGGATGTTCCGTCACCACGATACTGACTTCGCCGGGAAAGCTCTTGACCACTTCGGCCGTCTTAATCGTGCCCAGCTCCATCAGGCGCTCCTGCACGAGTGTGGGATCGACGCCAAAGTACTGGTCTCCGATGTGGAGTCCGCTTTGCTTGGTAAGCTGCTCATTTGTATTAAACGTATTACCTGTAAAATGAATCTCGGTAACTTGGCTGACCGACGACCGGAAAAACAGGATCGTCAGCAGAGCTGCAAACAGCAGCAAAAGAATCCATATGATTTTTTTGGCCGTTTTCGGTTTGGGCTTGTCCTGCTTCAGGACAGGCATATGTGTCTTGGACATATCCACTCTCTCCATAAAGACCTGTTATCCCCTCCTCTTGGAGGGGATGCTCAGGACCTCAATTGGCTAAATCAAGCGGCTTTGGCACCGGCGTCTGACGATAGATCCGTGCGCCTAAACCTTGGAACATGTTTTCAATACGATCATAACCGCGATCAATATGGTGAACTTGCTCCACCACGGTCGTTCCCTGCGCGGCCAAACCGGCAATGACGAGCGCCGCTCCAGCCCGAAGATCGGTTGCTTCCACGGTGGCTCCGTAAATTCTCTGAACGCCGCGTATGAACGCATAGTTCAGATCCGTAGAAATGTCCGCCCCCATGCGGGAGAGTTCCTCCACATGCTTGAACCGTCCTTCGAATACCGTCTCTTTCATCACGCTAAACCCGTCAGCCAAGGACAGCAAGACCATGACCTGGGATTGCAAATCAGTCGGGAAAGAAGGATACGGCGAAGTCACGATCCGTTCCACAGCTTTAGGACGGCTCATGCAGCTTATATTTATTATATCATTGCATATACTGGTTTGAACACCGGCGCGCTTCAGCACATGTATAAGGGAAGTTAAATGGGACGGATTGGTCTTTGTAAGCGTTACGCTGCCGCGGGTAACCGCTGCTGCGATCATGACTGTTCCGGCTACGATCCTGTCCGGAATGATCTCATACTCGCAAGGCTCCAGGCGCTCCACGCCATGGATCGTTATGGTATCCGTTCCTGCACCGATAATGTTCGCTCCCATTTTGTTCAGGAAATGCTGAAGGTCCTGAATTTCAGGTTCTCTCGCGGCATTGGTGAGCACCGTCGTGCCGAGCGCCGTTGCAGCTGCCATCATGATATTCTCCGTCGCCCCCACGCTGGCAAAATCCAGATGAATATCGGTTCCGATCAAACGGCTGGCCCTGCAGTGGATCTTATCGTTGCTCTCCTCGATTTCCGCACCAAGCGCCTGCAATCCTTTAAGATGGAGGTCGATCTTGCGTTCTCCGATCGCGCAGCCTCCGGGCTGGTAGATCGTCACTTCGCCAAAACGGGCCAGCAGAGGTCCCATCAAAAAGATGGAGGATCGCATCTGCTTCATTAAATCTTCCGGGACATGAAACGAATTGGCCGACGAGGTATCCACGGTCACCGTCTCCAGCTCATGCTTGCATTTGGAGCCGAGACGGCCGAGAATGCTGAGCATCACTTCAATATCCAGCAGATGCGGGACATTGCTTAATCTTACAGTCCCTTCTGCAAGAAGACTTGCTGCTAGAATAGGTAAAGCTGCATTTTTTGCTCCATGGATACGTATGGTTCCTGATAGGGGCCTTCCGCCCTCAATCACCAATTTGTCCAATGTATCACCTCCGAGTTTACCGCTCGCCCAGAACGTACACCTCAGGCACCATTTGAATTCCGTTCTTCTCCGATATGGTCTCCTTGATGCGTTCCATCAAAGCGAGCACGTCCTCTGCTGTCGCTTGACCGGTGTTCTCGATGAAATTGGCATGCTGTAAAGAAACTTCCGCGCCTCCGATCCGCAGGCCCTTGAGACCGGCAGCCTCGATCAACCTCGCCGCATGGTCGCCGGGCGGGTTTCGAAATACGCTGCCTGCCGTTGCGGATTGGAGTGGCTGCGTACGCCGGCGACGGTCCTTATAGGAGGCCATAACGGCTGTAATCTCCTTGCGGTCTCCTTGACGGAGCTCAAATACCGCTTCAGTCACAATCCCTTTTCGTTCATGCAGAATGGAGTGTCGGTAATCAAACGCCATATCTTTCGCAGCATACGTAACCAATTCCCCTGTTTCCAGTACAATGTCAGCGGACTTGAATATGCGTGACACATCAGACCCATGGGCACCCGCATTCATGTAGACGGCCCCTCCGACCGATCCAGGAATGCCTCCGGCAAATTCGAGCCCGGATAATCCTTGTTTTCCGGCCAGAACACTAAGTTTGACAAAAGACAGACTGCCGCCTGCAGTTACCGTCTCTCCGTCAAAACGAAGCTCCTCAAAACCCTGGCCCAGCTTGATGACCGCTCCCCGAATTCCTTTATCGGCAACCAGCATGTTTGAACCGCGGCCCAGCTGTGTCCAAGGTATGTGATGGGCATGGAGAAGAGTGACCAGTTCCTTGAGCTGTTCCTTGTTCTCAGGAACAATCAGGCAATCGGCTGGTCCGCCTATTTTCCATGTCGTATATTTTGCCAGCGGTTCATTCCATAACACTGCTCCGACATTGGCCTCTGATAGTAGCGATTTCCACTGCTGCATTTTAAATAAACCTCCCTTGACTTTCAAAACCAAAAGGCCATTCCTTCAACTGGATGAAGAGATGGCCGCTGTCAGTAATGCCGGCCTCATGGGTGTGTCACGATTATAGAGTATCTTATGTCAGGCTCCATAGGTGTGTGACAATCGCCCAGCCGTTTTAGCGTTTGCCGGTTAACCGGCGGATTTCTTGGGTTATGACGGCCGCCGAGTCCGGTTTGCCGAGCTTTTTCGAAGCCGCAGACATCAACTCTCTTGCAGAGCGGTTGGTCATGATCTCCTCAAGCTTTCGGAACAGCGATTCAGCCGTCAAGTCCTTTTCCAAAATCATGCTGGATGCTCCCGCTTCCTCCAATTGCCTCGCATTCGCCTCCTGGTGGTTATTGGTGACGTTAGGTGATGGTATAAGGACGGATGGGATGCCAAGCGATGTAATTTCCGCCAGGAATGAGGCTCCCGCACGGTTTACGATCAGCGAAGTAGCCGCAAGCACTTCCGGCATATTATGAATATAGGGCAAAATATGAAGATGATTCGGCATGGTGCCGAGCTGGGACCGAATGGATTCCCGCGTATTCTCGAAATACGTATCGCCCGTAACAAATACAAAATGGACGTTCGGCAGCTTGTGAATGAACGGCGCCATCCCGATCATCGCGTTATTGATCGCCTTGGCTCCCCGGCTTCCGCCGACGATCAGAACGACCTGGCTGTCCACCGGAATGCCGAGCGTAGCAAATCCACGTTCACGATTGGCGGATAAAACCGTTGTCGCACGTGGATTTCCTGTATATACCGTTCTTTTGGCTTTAGGAAAAGAAGACTCCGTTCCTTCAAAACTGACGGCAACCGTATCCGCATATCGGCTGAGGAATTGGTTGGTCAGGCCCGGAATCGCGTTCTGCTCATGAATCATGGTCGGTATTCCCAGCTTGGCGGCGGCGTAAACGACAGGGCCGCACACATATCCGCCCGTCCCGATCACGACATCGGGCTTAAACTCCTTCAGAAGGGCCTTCGATCGCTTCACGCCTTTGAAAAAACGCATGATCGTCTTCACGTTGTCCATCGACAGCTTGCGCCGGAACCCCGTGATATCGATGCTCTCGAACGGCAGCTTCTCTTGGGGCACCAGCTTGCTTTCGAGGCCTCGCTCGCCTCCGATATATAAAAACTCCGTCTTCGGATCTTCCTTCTCACATTGTCTTGCTATGGCAACGGCGGGGTAAATATGCCCCCCCGTTCCGCCGCCGGTCAAAACGACACGCATACCCTTCACCTCGCATAACGGGAAATATTTAATAGAATGCCGAGCGCCGTCAGCATCAGCGTCAGCGAGCTGCCTCCGTAACTGATAAGCGGCAGCGTAATCCCTGTCACCGGCATCAAACCGATAACGACGCCGATATTGATGACGACCTGGATGGCGACCATGCCTACGATCCCTACGGCCAGCAGACTACCAAAGCCGTCGGTGACCGTCATGGCCACCCTCATGCCCCGCCACACCAAGGCGGCGAACAAGAGCAGTACAATCAAGCCGCCGATGAACCCCAGCTCTTCGGCCAGGATCGAAAAAATAAAATCAGTCTGCGGTTCGGGCACATAAGCGTACTTCTGACGGCTCATGCCTAGTCCGAGTCCGCCGAGTCCGCCCGGCCCTATCGCATAGAGGGATTGGATGATCTGGTAGCCTGCGCCGAGCGGATCGGACCATGGATCGAGAAAGCCGGTTATCCGCTTCAGCCGGTAGGGAGCTGTCAGAATCAAGCCTATGAATCCGGCTATCCCGCCTAAAGCGAGAAAGCCCAGATGCTTCATCCGTGCTCCTGCCGTAAATACGATCATCATCGCAGCACCGAGCATAACGGCGCCCGTACCCAAATCAGGCTGGAGCATGATCAGCCCGAATGCCAGTCCGATCAAACCTAGCGGCGGCATCAGCCCCCTGGTAAAGGATGTAATATCATAGTCTTGCTTGCTAAGCCAGCGCGATAGAAACAGAATCATGCCCAGCTTCATGAACTCGGAGGGCTGAATGCCGAACGAGCTGATGCCGAGCCAGCTTCTGGCTCCGCCGCGAACAACGCCGATGCCTGGAATTAGTACGATAATCAGCAAAAAAAAGCAGACCAGCAGCGCAATCTTGCTGTATTTCTTCCAAACCCGAAAATCGATCCTCGATGTGAAGTACATGGCAGCAAGCCCCAGACAGGCAAAAAACAGCTGACGCTTCACAAAATAAAACTTATCGCCATAGTCATGAAAAGCGAGGACGGAGCCTGCACTGTATACCATGACGATTCCGATGGCCAGCAGGGCCAAAATACAGATAAGCAGCCACAGATCGGGCGCCTGGCGGTTCTTGTTCATGGAAAGGCCACCTCGTACATCCTTAGTAGGGGCTTTTCCACCCCCCTACTTAAAGGTTATGCACCGCCTCTTTAAAAATGCGTCCTCGCGTCTCATAGGAAGGAAACATGTCCCAGCTGGCGCACGCGGGGGACAGGAGAACGATGTCTCCGCTCTCCGCCAGCCCGGCGGCCTTCCGGACAGCCGAGGTCAATGTCGAAGCGGCGTCCTCCCCATTATCGACGAGGATGATGTCCTTTAATCCGGCCTTGGCGGCAGCGTTCGCGATTTTCTCCCTGGTTTCGCCAAGAAGCACGACCGCTTTCACCCGCCCTTGCATGGATGGGATCAGCTCCTCGTAATCCGAGCCCCGGTCAAGCCCCCCCGCGATCAAAACGACAGGTTCCTTGAACGAGGTCAAAGCCATGTGCGTCGCCTTGGAATTGGTTGCCTTGGAATTGTTGTAATAGGATACGCCTTGAAGCTCCGCCACAAATTCCAGGCGGTGCTCAACGCCGCGGAAGCTGGACAAAGCTTCCTCCAGCTTATCGGGGGCAACGCCCGCCGCTATGGCGATGGCACAAGCGGCCATTGCGTTCCCCACATTGAATCTTCCCGGCAGTCCGATGTTCTCCACACGGATGATCTCATGGGTAAACCCTTCGCCGTCTGTATAAATGATTCTGCGCCCCTGATCGTCTTCGTCCGAATCCTGGGCACCGGGAGCATATGGCGGCGTGATGTGAACCCCTTCACGAAGGCTCTCGCTCATCGAAAAAGGCACGATGTGCGCCTTGATATACGGGACAAGGTTTCTGCACACGGGATCATCCCAATTGAGCACAGCGGTATCCTCCGAAGTCTGGTTGGCAAACAGCTTGGCTTTGGATGCCACATAATCATCCATTCCGCCATGGTAATCCAGATGCGTTTCCGTCACGTTGAGGAGGCAGGCAATGCGCGGCCGGAACGCCTCCGTTCCTTTTAGCTGAAAACTGCTCAGCTCCACGACCATCCAGTCATGTTCGGTGGCTGTCGCAGCGGCCTCGGATAGGGGCGTGCCGATATTGCCGGCAACGATCGGAGAAAGGCCGGCGTTTTCCAGCAGCTTGCCTACCCAAGTCGTCGTGGTTGTTTTGCCGTTCGAGCCCGTGATGCCGATCATCGGAGCTTCACACAAGTGATAGGCGATTTCAACTTCGGTCACGATAGGAATTTCAAGCTCGATCGCCTTTTGGACAGGCGGGACCGAATATGGAATTCCCGGGTTTTTGACAAGGAGCGACACGCCGGGATGAATGAGGTCATCGGGATGCCCGCCGCAAATAACAGAAATACCCAAAGCCTCGAGCTCCGAGGCTTCAGGACACTGTTCTCTTTCCTTTCGATCATTCACGATGACGGAGGCGCCGGCTTGATGCAGCACCTTGGCCACCTGCACTCCGCTTTTGGCAAGACCCAACACGACGATAAGCTTATCCCGATAATCATCTAGCTGCTTCATATGTTACAACCCCTTGTTGATATAGAGTCCGAGTCCCGCAAGTACCAGTCCCACGGCCCAAAATGTAAAAACAACGCGCCACTCCGACCACCCGGACAATTCGTAATGGTGGTGGATCGGGCTCATTTTGAATATTCGTTTGCCCCGGGTTTTGAAGGAGATCACCTGAAGCACAACAGATAGCATCTCGATGACGAAGACCCCTCCAATGATCAGGAACAGCAGCTCGCTCTTGGTTACGATGGCAATGGCGCCGATGGCACCGCCGATGCCTAAAGAACCCGTATCTCCCATGAACACCTTCGCGGGATGAGCGTTAAATACCAGAAACCCGAGCACCGCGCCGATCATGGCAGCCGCGCAGAACGCCGCCGCGAACGAGGTGGACTGAATCGCGACGATGGCATAGGCGCCAAAGGCAATCGCGCTGACGCCGGACAGCAGGCCGTCCAATCCGTCGGTGAAATTGACCGCGTTGCTGATTGCAAGCATCATGACCACGATGAACGGATAATAGAACCATGGGCCCCAATCAAAGGACCAATCCATGCCGGGTACGCTGATTGCCGTGCTGTGGCCGTTGGAAATCAACAGCCAGCACATAATACCGGAAAACAGAAGCTGTCCAAACAGCTTCTGCCGGGCCGTAAGTCCTAATGATCTGCGAAACACGATCTTGATGTAATCGTCAAGAAAGCCGATTAAACCGAAACCGAGCGTGGCTACGATCAGCACGTAGAAATCGGTATCGACAGGCGAAAATTTAATATAAGTCAGCGTAAAAGCTAGAAGAATGACGACGCCGCCCATCGTTGGCGTCCCGGCTTTTTTCAAGTGGCTCTGCGGACCGTCGTTCCTGACCTGCTGGCCGAACTTCATACGCCGCAGCAGCGGAATGAGCAGCGGAGCCGATATCACCGCAAGCACAAACGCTACACCGATTGTCAATAACAGTAATTGAAAGTCCATCCGCTCACCCCCTCACTCCGTTGTTGCTGCCCGGCAGTGCCTTCAAGGCATCAACCACGTACTCCAGCCTCATGCCGCGCGAGGCTTTCACCAATACGATATCCTTCTCCGTAACCTGCTCCAGCAGGGCTTCGATCAGCTTTTCTTTATCCGTAAAAGAAAGCACGGCCCCTTCCGGGAAGCGGGCTTTCGCTTTATTCGCCGTATGAAGAGACAACGGACCGTAGGTGAATACCAGATCCGCATTGTCCGGAGATAAATACTCTCCGATTTCGGCATGGAATGACTCTTCCCGCTGACCAAGTTCCAGCATGTCCCCGAGCACGGCGATCCGGCGGCGGTAACCCTTCATATCGCCAAGCACGTCTACAGCCGCCTTCACCGCCGTCGGGCTGGAATTGTAGGCATCGTTCAGCACGGTTACCCCGAACGCGGTCTCTACGGCTTCGATCCGCATGCTCGACAGCTTCAGATGGGCGAACCCGCTGCGAATGGCTTCATCGCCGATGCCCAGATGGGTCGCCACGGCCATGGCTGCCAGGGCGTTTACCACATTGTGGCGGCCGAGGAGCGGCAGGCTGAAGCCTTCGCCTGCATGCCGGCTCGAAGTAAATATGATTCCTCTGGCATGGAACATGAGTCCCGTCGGATAATCGTCATTGGTATCTTGATTTCCGAACGTAAACGTACGCAGCCCCTCCGGCTTCACCGTTGCCTCTTCAGCAAGCACCTGGCGGATCAGCGGTTCGTCCCCATGATAGATCAGCAAACCGCCGGGCTTCATGCCGCTGATAATTTCAAGCTTGGCCCGTGCGATTTCTTCCCGGGAACCGAGCTGCAGCAAATGCGCTTCCCCGACATTGGTGATCACGGTCAAATCCGGGCGGGCTATGTTCGAGAGCAGCTCGATCTCATGACGTCCGCTCATGCCCATCTCAAGCACGATAATGTCGGTGTCTTCCTTCATGGCCAGCACGGTTAACGGAAGCCCGATATGATTATTATAATTGCCTTGCGTTTTGTGAACGTTATACGTGGTTTCAAGCAGTGCCGAGACCATGTCCTTCACGGTGGTTTTGCCGTTGCTGCCGGTTATGCCCACCACCTTGGCTCTGCTCTCGGACAAATAGGCCGCCGCAAGCGACTGGAGCGCCTTTAATGTATCCTCCACGAAAATGAGCGGAAGGTCGGCGGGAACCGGCTGATGATCCCTCTGCCAGAATGCCGCGCCGGCTCCGCCGGCGAGCACGCTCTCCACGAATTCATGCCCGTCAAACTTCTCGCCGACAATCGGAACAAACAGGTTGCCCGGCTGTATGGTTCGGGAGTCGGTGCCGACTCCTTGAATGATGATGTTGTCATCTTGGTTACGTGAGAGCGTTCCGCCGCACATGTCGGCGATGCTCTTTAATGATTTATGGATCACTATTGTCTGCCCCTTATCGCGTCTTTGGCTACGATGCGGTCGTCAAAATCAAGCACTTCGCCCGCAATCAGCTGATAGGTCTCATGACCTTTCCCCGCAATCAATACTACATCGCCCGGGCTTGCCATTTCAATAGCCTTTTCGATCGCTTTCCGGCGATCGACGATGAGCTTGTAGCTTTCGGTTGCCACACCGTCCTCAACCAATCCGGCCTCGATATCCTTCAATATCAACTCCGGATCCTCGGTACGGGGATTATCGGAAGTTACCAATACAACGTCGCTGTATTTCGCAGCGATTTTACCCATGATCGGCCGTTTGGTCCGGTCCCGGTCGCCCCCGCAGCCGAAAACGGTGAGCACCCGGCCTTCCGCGAATTCATTGACGGTGCGGAGCACATTTTCAAGTCCGTCCGGCGTATGGGCATAATCCACGATCACGGCATACGGCTGGCCTTCATCCACGACCTCTACGCGGCCATCGACTCCGGGCACGGATTCCAGGCTGTTCTTGATATCTTCGAGCGGCACACCTTCCAGGAGCGCTGCCGCGATCGCAGCCATGGCGTTATACACGTTGAATTTCCCTACCATTCGAATCGAAATGTCCGCACTGCCGCGGAACGTATCCACATGGAACGAGGTGCCTTGCGCGGTGATCGATATATTGCTCGCCCGCACATCCGCATCTTCACCCAAACCGTAGGTAATCACTTCCGCCGCGGTCTGCTTGGCGAAATATGCCGAAGCATCGTCATCCGCATTCAGGACGGCATATTTGCGCGCGGATTCGTCCTTGGCAAAAGCGTTGCCCAGCCGGGAGAAAAATAACCCTTTTGCGCCGCGGTATTCTTCCATCGTGTGATGATAGTCCAGATGGTCCTGGGTCAGATTCGTGAAGATGGCCGTCCGGAAATCCGTTCCCTTCACGCGCCCCTGTTCGAGCGCATGCGAGGATACCTCCATCACGCAGCACTCGGTGCCTGCATTGGCCATATCGTTCAAGTAACGCTGAAGCTCCAGCGCCTCGGGCGTCGTTCTCGGCATCGGGAAGGACCGGCCGCCGTATTTCATCTGAATCGTGCCGATCAATCCGGTTTTCAACCCGAAATCGTTCATGATCGTCTCGATCAAATACGTTGTCGTTGTCTTGCCGTTCGTACCGGTTACGCCGATCATCTTCATGCGGGAGCTCGGCTGATGATAAAAGGCATTCGCCAAACCCGCCATCGCGAAGCGGCTGTCTTTCACGATCACCTGCGGGAGGTCAACCTCCAGCTTGCGTTCAACGACCAGCGCCGCGGCGCCTTTGCCGGCGGCCTGGGCTGCAAACTGGTGTCCATCCACCGTATGGCCCGGCAGGCAAATGAACAAATCCCCCGGTTTTACTTGTCTGGAGTCTGTTTCTATCCCCGTAATTTCAACATCTCCGGATCCCTCGATAACAGCAGCGGCCAATACGGATGATAATTGCTTTAAGTTCATTGTTATCCCTCTCTCTATATATCTGCATCATCCGCCCTTCGCTTGCCGACTGGATGATGCCTTAGTGTTCGTGCTTGGATTCCCCCGGGTCTTCGCCCATGTAAATCCGAATGGTGGACCCTCGCTCCACCCGGCTTCCCGGCTTCGGCGCCTGGGAAATTACCGTATTGCCGGTTCCGGACTTGGCCAGCATGAAGTTCATATTTAAGTCTTCATACAGATCCTGAACGGTTGCACCGACCAGGTTCGGTACGGTCACGGTCGGCGTCTCGCCGTACTTGTATTCGCGGGCAAGCTGATCTTTGCGCGGCGGGACGTTCATATAGTGCAGCGCATCCTCCAGGAT
Source organism: Bacillus sp. FSL K6-6540 (assembly GCF_038007545.1). Taxonomy (NCBI): domain Bacteria; kingdom Bacillati; phylum Bacillota; class Bacilli; order Caryophanales; family Bacillaceae; genus Bacillus; species Bacillus sp. FSL K6-6540. The sequence goes on along the minus strand of NZ_JBBOXH010000001.1, from coordinate 2,158,824 downwards.
ATTCTGCACGATCGGGGCTGCCACGACGCCGCCGAACTGTATGCCTTTCGGGTTATCCACCGCCGTGTACACCACGATTTCCGGGTCATCGGCTGGCGCGAATCCGATGAAGGAGACGATATGCTCGGTTGACGAGTAACGGCCGTTAATCACCTTCTGGGCGGTACCGGTCTTCCCTCCCACACGATAACCGTCAATAAAGGCCGGACGTCCGGTTCCTTTGGCGACGACGCTTTCGAGTGCCTCGCGCACTTGCTTGGAGGTTTCCTCCGAGATTACTTGTCTGACGAGCTCCGGTTTGATTTCTTCCACCGTCTCGCCCGTCTCCGGATTGACCCAAGCCTTGGCGACGTGCGGCTTGAACAGCTTACCGCCGTTAATGGCGGCGGACACGGCCGCAACCTGCTGGATCGGCGTAACCGATACGCCTTGGCCAAACGCCGTTGTGGCCAGCTCGACAGGGCCAACGTTATCGAGTTTGAACAGAATGCCGTTCTCTTCCCCATTCAAATCGATGCCCGTCTTCGCACCAAAGCCGAAATCCCGGATATACTGGAACAGGCTTTCCTTGCCCAGCTTCTGGCCCAATGCCACAAAGCCCGGGTTGCAGGAGTTCTGCACAACCTCCATGAAGGTTTGACTGCCATGGCCGCCTTTCTTCCAGCAGCGCAGCCTGGCTCCGCCGACCTCTACCGCCCCGCTGTCGAAGAAATGGTCGTTCTTCAGATCGACCTTGTCCTCTTCGAGGGCAGCGGCAAGCGTAATAATCTTGAACGTCGAGCCCGGCTCATAGGTCATCCAGATCGGCAAGTTGCGATTGTATGTCTCCGCTGAAAATTCCTGATAGTTGGCAGGGGAGTACCCCGGCCTGCTGGCCATCGCCAAAATCTCGCCCGTCTTCGGATTCATGGCAATCGACCATGCTCCATTCGCCTGGTATTTCACCATGGCCTGGTCAAGCTCCCGCTCCATGATGGACTGGATCGATTTATCGATCGTCAGCTCCAGATTCAGACCGTCGCGGGGCTCTACGTATTTCTCCGAGGAGCCCGGCATGATTCTTCCGCCCGCATCGGACAAATAGGATATTCCGCCTTCGAAGCCCTTCAGCTTGTCGTCATGCATGGCTTCCAGGCCGGTGAGTCCCTGGCTGTAGGCTCCCGTAAACCCCAAAATATGGGCCGCGAGATCGCCGTAGGGATAATACCGTTTGTTATCCTCAGCAACAACGATACCCGGCAGCTTCAAATCACGAATTTCCTGAGCCAGCTCCATCGTAATTTTTCGTCCACCGGGATTTATCCGTTCCAATCTCGAACGTTTCGTAATGATCTTCTTGATATCGGCCTTGTCCATGCTGATCAGTCCGGCCAACGTCTCGGCTGTATGGTCCGGATCTTTGATTTGTACAGGAATCGCCCAAATGGTCGGTGTCGTTATATTCGTAACCAATGCGGTTCCGTTACGGTCCAGAATTTCGCCCCGCTGTGCCGCAAACGGAATGTCGCGGCGCCAGAGGTCCTCCGCCTTCGCCGACAGCTCCGCGCCTTTCCCGATCTGCACATAGGCCAGTCTGATGATCAGCGCAGAGAACAGCAGGAGCAGCAGCAGCAGGCTCCAGAGCAGCCTTCTCCGCTGCGATACCTTGGATACTTTCACCTAAGCTTCCCTCCCTGTTTGAACCCGAAAGCTCATGATATGCGTTCTTCACATGAGTATTCGGGACAAACCCGGGTTAGAACAAGCTATTCCCCTCCTGTATCGCCTTGTCCTGGGTCGTTTGCTTCTGCTTCGTTATCGGGGGTTCCTTCCGCCTCTTTGTCGCCGGTTTCTTCCCCGTTCGCATTTTCGTTGCCAGCGGAGGAGGTTTCATCGGTACTGCTGCTCCCCGTTATCAGCTCTTGAGCCGATTTCAGCGTTAATTGCACGATCCGCTGGCCATTCTCTTTGGCTTCCAATTGCGATACAACGAAACCCTCGCCCTGAACGTTCACCTTTACTTTCATCAAGGTGAGCACCTCCATGGCATCCCTAAGCGATTCTCCCTCTAAATTCGGGATTTTCATCGATGGGCTGTCCTCTGTAAGAAGATAAATGCGCTGTCCAACGTTAATGATCGAATTTGCGGGCGGATACTGCTCCTTCACGGTGCTTCCATTGCCCAATGTCTCAAACGCAACTCCATCCTTCAACAGCTTGGCCTTTACTTCGCTGAGCTTCATTCCCGTAAAGTCCGGTGCTTTAAGGGCATCCTTCGGCGCCGTTCCCGGATTCGATTTTTCTTTGTCCTGAGTTTCAGTCGTTTTGGGAACGCCCCAATAATTCAAGGTCTTGGAGACGATTTCCTTGAAGATCGGTGCCGCCAGCGCACCGCCGCCCTTCTCCACGTTCGGTTCGTCGATAATGACCAGCACGGCAATCTTCGGATTTTCGACGGGTGCGTACCCGATGAACGAAACCACCTGTTTCGAACGGTCTTTATATCCGCCGCCGGATTTAATGGCGGTACCGGTTTTGCCCGCTACGCGGTAGCCGTCGATATACGCAAGCTTGCCTGTGCCGTTTAATTGGTCGGCTACGACTTGCTCAAGGTAAGTCCCTGTTTCTCTTGCGGCTTCGGGAGATATGACCTGGCGCACGACTTTCGGCTCGATTTTCTGAACCTCGCCCGTGTTGGGGTCCTCGATCTCCTTCACCATATGCGGCTCCATTAGCTTGCCGCCGTTGGCAACGGCGGAAATGGCCGCTATCTGTTGTATAGGCGTTACCGATACGGCGTAACCATAGGTCATGGTTGAAATATCGGAATCATAGGTCATGTTCAAGGTACCGAGAATTTCCCCCGGCAGGTCAATATTCGTTTTCTCGGTAAACCCGAACTCCCGAATATAATTGGTAAACCGCTCCTTGCCGAGCATCTCGTATCCGAGTTTAACAAAAGCAACGTTACTCGACTTTTTCACGCCTTCCAGGTAGGTGATCGGTCCCCACCCTACGCTGTTTATGTCCCGGTGGGTTCTTCCCCCCGCCCTTATGGAACCGGATTGATAAATAGCACCCGGGTTAAACAGCTTTTCCTGCACTGCGCTGGCCAGGGTTACAATTTTGAAGGTCGATCCCGGCTCATAGATGGACCGCACGGCATGATTGATAAAATTCTTTTGATTCCATTTCGAATATGTATTGGGATCAAAAGTCGGCATGTTGGCCATCCCCAGTATTTCCATCGTGTTCGGATCCGCCGCGATCACCGTCATGCTGATTGGTTTATATTGGTTATACGTGTCGCGCATCGCTTCCTCGATATAATACTGGATTGTATCGTCGGTCGTCAGTACTAAATTTTTCCCATTTATTGCAGGCTGGTATAATTCATCCTCGCTGGGCAGCTTGACTCCCTTCTTGTCGCTCTTGTAAGAAGCGAATCCGTCGGTCCCCTTCAGCATCTCGTCATAGTATTGCTCAATGCCTCCGATCCCCTGTCCTTGACGATCGGTATAACCCAGCATATGTGCAGCCAATGTCTCTTTGGGATAGAAGCGTTTTTGCTCGCGTTGAAACCCGATGCCCGAATCGGGAACTTTGCCTGCGGCCTTCAATCGATCATTCAAGCTTTCGCTGAACGCTTTGACCTCTTCCATCTTCTCCTGGCTGATCTTCCATCCTTCGTTGCGGACTTCCACGCCCTTGAGGTATTCCCCATCCTTGCCTTTAGCTTGAACCATTTCACGAAGCTTGTCCTCATCCTTGCCGAGAGTTTCGTGCAGCCCTTTAACGACCTCGTTCTCCAAGCCGTTAGCCTGGATGACCGCAGGGTTTACAATGACCGTGAAGGCAGGGGCGTCCATGGCCAGGATGTCGCCGTCCCGGTCCATGATCGTACCGCGGGAGGCCGGCAAATCTTGGGTTCTGGACCACTTCTTCAAAGCTTCGGCCTTCCAGAAGTCGTTATCGATCACCTGCAGCCAAAACACCCGACCAATCAATAAAGCAAAAAAGAGGGTTATACATCCCCCTATTAGCACGGTACGCAGTTTGATTTTTTTTATCATCGGTCAAAACCTCACACTTCAATCATTTTGTCCCGAGTCTGAATCCTGTGTCCCGGTTGATCCCGAGACAGGTGATAGATGGATCGTGTTATCGTCCTCAATCGGCACATAACCGAGCTCTTTCGCCTTGTCCAATACCTGCATCTCCAGCGTTTGCTTCTCTACCTGAAGTTGATCAATATTTCGCTTCGCTTTGAGTATATTATTGTCGGTATCATGAATTTGCCGGTTCAAGTCATAGGAATGAACATGACTCATGCCGATGACGCCCATGACGGCAACCACGAACACCACGGACAACAAATACAACAGCTTTTCTTTTTGCGGAAGCTGGGAACGACGTTTAACGACTTTGGTCTTCTCGAGATAAGCGGACTGCTGCGTTTCCTTCTGTCTCTCCTGTACGGCTAAATTGCCGCGCGTGTAAGCCATGGCTGATTCTCCTTCTTCAGGGATTTGATGTTTCTACAGTTTCTCCGCAATCCGCAGCTTCGCCGAACGCGCCCTTGGATTACTCTCAATTTCTTCCGCCGACGGGATAAGCGGTTTACGGTTTACCAGTTTCAGATCGCCTTGACCGCCACCGCATACGCACATCGGAAAGTCTGGAGGGCACGTGCACTTGGGAATGTAACTGTTAAAAATCTGCTTGCATATCCGGTCTTCGAGCGAGTGGAAGGTAATCACCGAGACCCTTCCTCCCGGTGCAAGACATCTTACGGCTTGATGAAGCGCATCCTCGAAAGCGCCCAGCTCATCGTTTACCGCGATGCGAAATGCTTGAAAGCTTCGCTTCGCCGGGTGGCCGCCCGTTCTTCGAGCCGCGGCCGGTATCCCTTCCTTAATCATTTCGACAAGCTCTCCGGTTGTCTGAATAGGACTCTGTGCCCTTCTTTCAACGATGACCTTGGCAATCCGCCTTGAAAACTTCTCTTCGCCGTATTGGTACAATATCCGCGCGATTTCCTGTTCCGGCCATTCGTTTACAATCTTGGCTGCTGTAAGCTCGGCGGATTGATCCATCCGCATATCCAGCGGGGCATCATGATTGTAGCTAAACCCTCTCTCCCCTTCATCAAATTGCGGAGAAGATACGCCCAAATCGAACAGTATACCGTCAACTTGCGGCTGCCCGTTCTCGCCAGCCCCCACTTCGCGTCGGAGCACCTCCTCCAAATCGCGAAAATTGGTCTTAACGAGGGTGATCCGGTCCGCATAAGGCTTCATGGCCTCCCGGGCGTTATTCAATGCCCAGTCGTCCTGATCCAAAGCGATCAACCGGCCTTCCGAACTTAGTTGGGAAGCAATGAGCGAGCTGTGCCCCGCCCCCCCGAGCGTACAGTCAACATATATACCGTCTGGTTTGATGCGCAGCCCTTCTGTCGCTTCTTGCTTAAGCACTGTGATGTGATGGAACAAAGCTGCAGCCCTCCATTGTGTCTCTTACATGATTTTTAGTGTAACTTGTCCATTTCGATTACGGGATTTTCCTAGCTGGTCATAAGTCAAAATCAAAGTCTACCAGCTTCTCTGCAATGTCGTTGAACGCTTCCTCCGACTGCTGATAGTAATTCTGCCATTGCTCCTTGCTCCAGATCTCCACGCGGCTCGATACGCCGATGACGACGCATTCTTTCTCGAGCTTGGCGAACTCGCGCAAATTGCCCGGCAAATTTACCCTTCCCTGTTTATCCCATTCACATTCCGTCGCTCCGGAGAAAAAAAACCGGGTGAATGCGCGTGCATCCGACTTCATGAGGGGTAGGGATTTGAGCTTCTGCTCCATGATGGCCCATTCATCTTTGGGGTATACAAAGAGGCAATTGTCCAAACCGCGGGTTACGATAAACGAGGTGCCCAAGAGGTCGCGAAATTTAGCGGGGATGATGATTCTCCCCTTATCGTCGATGCTATGCTGAAACTCCCCCATAAACATCAGGCATTCCACTCCTTAACCCCGATTCCCCACTTTGCACCACTTTCCACCACTTTAGGATAATAGATTCGGCGTCAAGAATCAAATCCCTTCTGAGCTGTATTTGTTTTTTTGGAACTTTCTCTCAGAACAACCGCGCAAAAAACCTCCTTTCATCCCGTCGGGGGATGGAAAGGAGGTTTGCAAATGATCTGAAGCTGCTGCGGTTTAATGCTGGGCCCAGCTGTCCAAGTAGGATTTCTGCTCAGCGCTCAGGCTGTCGATATGGATACCTAGACTTTCCAGTTTATATAATGCAACCTGTTGATCCAGCTCGTACGGAACATTCACGACGCGGTTGCCGATGCTCTGGTACTGATCATTCACGTGTTTGAGCGACAAGGCCTGAAGCGCAAACGTCATATCCATGATTTCTGCCGGATGTCCGTCCCCTGCCGCCAGATTCACCAAACGGCCTTCTGCAAGCAAATAGATCTTGCGGCCGTCCTTCAAATGGTATTCTTCGATATTGCGACGAACCGTCCGAACCGATTGGGATCGCTCCGACAGATCCGGTTTGTTGACTTCCACATCGAAGTGCCCGGCATTGGACAAAATGGCGCCATCCTTCATGACATCAAAGTCTTCTCCGCTAATGACGTCGCGGTTGCCCGTGACGGTTACGAAAAAGTCTCCCCGTTTAGCCGCTTCGCGCATCGGCATAACGTGGAAGCCGTCCATGTAAGCCTCAACCGCCTTGATCGGATCAATCTCGGTCACGATGACGTTGGCACCGAGACCTTTGGCGCGCATCGCCACGCCTTTGCCACACCAGCCGTAGCCGACGACAACGACCGTTTTGCCTGCAACCACCAGGTTGGTCGTTCGGTTAATTCCGTCCCAGACCGATTGCCCCGTACCGTAACGGTTATCGAATAAGTATTTGCAGTACGCGTCATTCACGGCAACCATCGGGAATTTCAGAGCGCCCTCTTTCTCCAGCGATTTCAGGCGCAGAATGCCCGTCGTTGTCTCTTCGGCACCGCCTCGCACTCCTTCTAGCAGATCCGTGCGCTCGGAGTGAAGGATCGTTACGAGATCCCCGCCATCGTCGATGATCAGATCCGGTCTCGTTTCCAGCGTTGAGATGAGGTGCTGCTTGTATTCCTCCGGATCCGGGTTGTACTTGGCAAACACCGTGATTCCGTCTTCCACCAATGCCGCGCATACATCATCCTGCGTCGACAGCGGATTGCTGCCGGTAATCGTCACTTCGGCTCCGCCGGCTTGGACGACCTTCGCCAGATACGCGGTCTTCGCTTCCAGATGCAGCGAGATGGCCACTTTCAGGCCTTTGAACGGTTGTTCTTTCTCGAATTGTTCGCGTACCCGGTTCAATACCGGCATGTGCGCCTGCACCCAATCAATTTTGAGATGACCTTCCGGCGCCAGTTTCAGGTCGGCAATATTGCTGGTTTGTATTGATGATGAGCTCATTTAACAGCCTCCTAGGATCTGATGTTTGAATTCCTGATCATTATACGTAAACGACGCGGTGCATGCCCGAAGCATCGTATGGGATTTCCATCAGGTGATCCACCAGATTCAATCCGTAACGATTCATGTATTCCAGTATGTTGTATACCCGCTCCTGAGGCTTCCCTTCCGGGAGCAGCGTCTGTTCGATGCGCTTCCACTGTGCCAAGGCGGCCTCATGCTGCTGTTCCAGGGCATTCCGGGATTTACTTAACAGGTAATCCATCTGCTCCAATATTTTATCTTTGTTGGTTAGACCTAATTTTAACAGTCCGCTCTGCATTTTGCCAAGATCTTCTATTAAAGGTTGATATAATGCTTCGAATTGCTTCCGGGTTTCGCTGAAGCGTTCCTCCAGATTCAGTTCGTCCTTGCTTGCCAGCCAAGCCTCGCGCTTCTCGGACAAGCGAAGCTGAACATCCTCGAAAGACAATCCGTATTTCTCCATCAGCTTGTGGACGGCGCCGTCCACAATGGAGAAAGACATTCTCGGGATGATTAGCGGCATCTGCAAGCCCATATCGGCAAATGCATAGCGCGTAATCGCCCAGTAAGAGATTTCGCCAGGACCGAGTATCGTCCCCAGCACGGGGAGCAGCGAGTCCTGCATGATCGGCCGGGTCAGCACGTTATTGCTGAAGCGCTCAGGAAACTGATGCAAATCCTGAAGCAATTCTTCCTCCGTGAGAGAAACGATGCCCTTGCGGTCGGAGAACACGCCTCCTTCCCGGTACAGCAGCAGGCGTCTGCCTTCATGCAAGTAGAACAGATTGGCCCCGTTCTCGGATACGTCGGCCTGGACCTCGTATCCCAGTCCGTCGATATCCCTTGCAGCCTGCTGGTACGAAAGTCCCAGTGTCTCGTTGCGGGTAATCAGCGATTCGAATATGGGCACTTCCAGCGCCCGAAGTCCCGGGTCTGCGGAATCCAGGAGGATCAGTCCATATTTGCCGAACATGGAGCCGATGAGTTTAGCGAATGCCTCGCTTAATCCGGCCGAGCCGTCAAACGATTGAGACGCAAGCTTCAGCAGGTCTGCCTTGTATTCGCTGTCCGCCAGCTGCGTCTGAAGCTCTGCCAGCATCATCGACCAGTCCTCATCAGGAACATCGGTATAACTCACCGATGTCCTGAGCACGTCCTTGGCATCCAGCTTGATTTTGGACAGCTGCTGATCCGGAGTCAGGAAATACGTGTGATTGACTTCATCCCAGTCATGGTCCTCTCCGGCGATCCAAAATACAGGCACAACGGGACGATTCAAGCGTTCCTCCGCTTCGCGGGCAGCCTGAATCACGGTGATGGCTTTATATATGACAAGCAGGGGGCCGGTAAACAAACCGCTTTGCTGTCCACCAACCATGGTAACAGTTCCGGGCTGTTCCAGCAGTTGAAGTGATTTATGTACGGCGGGGTGATCATTGTGTTTCTGGTTATACGTTCGAAGACATGCTGCCAGCGACTTGCGCTGAATTCGTTTGTCTTCCGAAAGATCCAGCCATTGTACCCGCTCGGCATAGCCGTGCTCGCCGCGGTGATCTTCACCGTAGAACCCGCTTACCCGGTCGAAATGGTGAATATAATCATGGGCGAGACGCGAAGCGAGGGATAATGGTTCCGGAACGATATTCATGAGGTATGCCTCCTATTCTACGTCGCAACCAAATCTAGATTGTGCATGCAGGTAAATTTATTTCTTTATTTTTTGCCTTTCTTGATTGTACCGAATGTTGGCATTGTGCGTCAAAGGAAAAGAATAGCCGCCGGCACGATGCCAGCGGCTATTCTTGAAGCAGCTTCCTATTAGCAGGTATGGATGACTTAAGCGTAAGCTTTGGCAACCCAGTGTCCTTTGGACACTTCGACCAGCTCCGAATCCTTCACGTCCAGCTGAACCGTTCCGTCTTCGCCTTTGGCTGCCGAAATCGGCCCCTGCGAATCGTCTTCCAGCTTGAGGCGCTTTTTGTTTGCCTCAATTTCAGGATCCGGAATCGGAATCGCGGACAGCAGGGTTTTCGTGTACGGATGGATCGGGTTCGCATACAGTTCCTCACTGTCTGCCAGCTCCACCATTTTGCCCAAATACATCACCGCTACCCGGTCGCTGATATGCTTAACCATGGACAGGTCATGCGCAATGAAGAGATAAGTTAAACCAAGCCGATCCTGCAGATCTTTCAACAAATTGACAACCTGCGCCTGAATCGAAACGTCAAGCGCCGAGATCGGTTCGTCACAAATGATGAATTTAGGGTTTACCGCAAGGGCGCGGGCAATCCCGATCCGTTGACGCTGACCCCCCGAGAATTCGTGGGGGTAACGCGTCGCGTGGTCGCTGTTCAAGCCGACCATATCCAGCAGCTCCTCAATCCGCTTCTTGCGTTCGGCGCGGCTGCCTGCCATTCCATGAATATCCAAGGCTTCGCCGATAATGTCCGACACCGTGAATCTTGGATTCAGCGAGGCATACGGATCCTGAAATATCATCTGCATATCGCGGCGCATCGCTTTCATCTTGCCAGGGGACAGCTTGTAAATGTCCGTTCCGTTAAAATTAACGCTCCCGGCCGTAGGTTCATAGAGGCGAAGAATCGTCCGTCCTGCGGTTGACTTGCCGCAGCCGGACTCACCCACCATACCAAGCGTTTCGCCTTCGCGAATGAAGAAGTTCAGGTCGTCAACCGCCTTAAGCACTTGGCCTTTGCCAACGTTGAAATACTTCTTCAGGCCTTTTACCTCAATTAAATGGTTATCCTTCATGAGCCCTGCGCCTCCTTCGCCATCGGGTGCAGATTCCAGCAGCGCGCGATGTGCGTGTCGCTGAATTCCGTTGCGCCCGGGTCGACCCGTTCGCAAATTCGCATAGCCTCATCACAGCGAGCAGCAAACGGGCAGCCTACCGGCGGCTTAATGAGATCGGGAGGCGTACCGATGATCGGGATCAGCGGCTCGTCCTTCTTCTGATCCAGGCGCGGCATGGAACGAAGCAAGCCTTTGGTATAAGGATGCTGCGGATTTTTGAAAATCTCCCATTTCGTTCCCGTTTCCACCACTTCGCCCGCATACATGACGATCACGCGGTCGCACATGCCGGCAACCACTCCGAGATCATGCGTAATCAGAATGATGGATGTGCCCAAACGCTCCTGCATTTCCTTCATCACGTCCATAATCTGCGCCTGAATGGTAACGTCAAGGGCAGTCGTCGGTTCATCCGCGATCAGCAGGGTCGGCTTACATGCAAGGGCGATCGCGATCATCGCGCGCTGGCGCATACCGCCGGAGAATTCATGCGGATACTGGTTGAAGCGCTCTTCCGCGTTTTTGATGCCCACCAGCTTCAGCATTTCGATGGCATGTTTCTTGGCTTCCGAGAATGACATCCCTTGGTGCTTGACCAGCACTTCCGTGATTTGTTTTCCTATTTTAATGGTTGGATTGAGCGAAGTCATCGGATCCTGGAAGATCATCCCGATATCCTTGCCGCGAATCGCTTCCATCTGTTTGTTCGTTTTTTTGAGAAGGTCTTGTCCTTGGAAAATGACCTCTCCTTTTTTTATTTCTGAGGGCGGGGACGGAATCAATCGCATAATGGTCTGGGCGGTAACACTTTTACCGCTTCCGGACTCACCGACGATGGCAACCGTCTCCCCCTTGCCGACTTCAAAATTCATGCCGCGGACTGCCTTTACTTCACCGCCGCGAACACGAAACGATACGTTGAGGTCCTTCACCTGCAAGATCGGTTCCATACCTTCCCACCTCCTATTTTTTCAATTTCGGATCCAGCGCGTCACGCAATCCATCACCGAAAATGTTAAATGCCAACATCGTCAAGCTGATAAATAGAGCAGGGAACAACATCCGCCATGGATAATACATCCATCCGGACAAGGCATCATTAATCATGGAGCCCCATGATGCAACCGGTGCTTGAACGCCAAGACCAAGGAAACTCAGGAAAGCCTCGGCAAAGATTGCGCTTGGAACCGACAAGGTCAAGGTAACGATGATCGGCCCCATCGCATTCGGAATCAAATGCCGGAACAGCAGGCGCGCAGTTCCCGCACCCATCGAGCGTGAAGCGAGCACATACTCTCTGCTCTTCAGCTGCATGATTTCGCCCCGCACGATCCAGGACATGTTAATCCACCCCGTAATGGTTAAGGCGAGTATGATCGTGCCTAAACTTGGCTCGAATACAACCAACAGCAAGATCGTAACGAGCAGGTACGGAATGGAATACAAAATTTCCGCAAACTTATTCATGAACTCATCGACGCGGCCACCGAAATAACCCATGATGCCGCCATATATTACGCCAATCATCAAGTCAATCGCAGCTGCTGCAAGACCAACGGTCAAGGATATCCGAGCTCCCATCCAGGTACGAACAAAAACGTCGCGGCCCAGATCGTCGGTTCCAAACCAATGTTCTGATGAAGGCGGCATATTCGTATTCATCAAATCATTCGTTTCATAATCATATTTAGAGATCATCGGGCCGATGATGGCCATGATGACAATCAGGATCATTATAATCAAGCCTGTCATTGCCAGCTTGTTCTTGCGCAATCTCTCCCAGGAATCTCTCCAGGAAGACAAGCTTTCACGCTGTATTACCTCGGATTGCTTCTCATCAGGACCAATCTTCTGAAAATCTTCAGGCTTCAAGTTTAGTGCCGCAGGATGAGGCATACGCTGTTCTTTCTCCATGTCTACCTCTCCTTCCCGCCGGTCAATTTAATGCGTGGATCCACAAATACATACACGATGTCCGTGACAAAACGAGCCAGCATCAGCAGGATGCCGTAGAAAATCGTAATTCCCATGATGACGGTATAATCACGGTTCGTGATACTTTCAACAAACTGCTTGCCTATGCCGCCGATACCGAAAATCTGTTCAATGACGACCGAACCCGTGATAATGTTCGCTGTCATTGGACCGACATAAGTCACGACCGGCAAAATACCGTTACGGATAACATGACGGAACATAATCGCAAACCAGTTAAGGCCTTTGGCCTTCGCCGTCTTGATATAATCCGAATGCAAAACTTCCAGCATGCTGGACCTTGTCAAACGAGCGATAAATGCAATCGGTTGTGCAGACAGCGCCATGACCGGAAGCACGTAGTCCAGCGGTCCCTCAAAGCCCATGACGTTGAATATGCCTGCTTTCTCCGCGAGAACGAATTGCAACAAGGACGCGAGCACAAAACTCGGTACCGCGATGCCCAGAACCGAGATAATCATGGCGATGTTGTCAATCAGCTTGCGGTGATACAAGGCTGCAAGCATCCCCAGCAGGACGCCCACGATGACGGATACCACAATCGCGATAAGACCCAAACGTAGTGACGGGCCAAACGTGTCTACAATAATATCTGTTACGGATTGTCCCTGTTTCTTCATGGACAAGCCAAAGTCACCCTGGATGATATTGCCCAAGTATTTCGTATACTGCTGAAATACCGGTTTATCCAAATCATACTGCTCCATCAGCCTCGCCAGAATTTCAGGCGATGGCTTTTTCTCTCCCATAAACGGATCGCCCGGTATGGCTTTCATAAGAAAAAAAGTGGCTGAGATCAGTATGAATAACGATACAAGCATATAAAAAAACTTACTCGCCACATACCTCAGCATTTCGCTAGCCTCCTGATCAGTTCTTCTAAACCAAGCCGTCTCTATAATTGTATAATTCCAGGACGGATTGGGCATCCCTTAACTTTCCCCAACGGACACAAGATTTGGAAACCTTGCGCTCATATAAAAAATCGGGATATATATGAGGTTTAGAATGCCCCACATATATATCCCGAAACGTAACCTTTTATAATGGTTTACAAAAGACTACTCGATATATGCGCGTGTGAAATCAATGTCACCTTTATAATCCAGATGCAAGTTCTTCACCCATGGTTTAACCAGGGACACACTGGAGTAGTAGTAGATCGGCATGACCACTTGGTTGTCTTCAACGAGAATTTTCTCAGCTTGGGACATCAGCTCCATGCGCTTGGCATTATCGCTTGTCGCATAGGCATCCTTCACAAGTTTGTCGTATTCTTCGTTTTTGAAACCAGTGTCATTGTTACCGCCGTTGGATGTCCACATATCGATATAAGTCATCGGGTCGTTATAGTCCGCCCCCCAGCCGGAACGTGCCACTTGATAGTTCAAGTCATCACGATTCTTAAGGAATACGCCCCACTCTTGGTTTTGAACCTTCACAGTAACGCCAAGGTTGTTCTTCCACATATCGGCAATGGCAAGCGCAATTTTCTTGTGGTTGTCATCGGAGTTGTGGATCAGAGTAACTTCAGGCATGGTGGTATAGCCTTTTTCCTTCATTCCTTGCTCGAGCAGTTTCTTGGCTTCTTCAAGATTTTCTTGGAAGTAAGTATCCGGCACCTCGTTACGGTACTCATCGGACTCACCCTTGATGCCTGGAGGAACAAAGCCGTAAGCAGGCAATTGTCCGCCTTGCGTAATTTTCTCTACGATCGCTTTACGGTCAATCGCCATAGAAAATGCTTTACGAATGTTCACATTGTCGAATGGTTCTTCCGTTGTGTTAAAGATATAGAAATACGTCGATGAAATCCCTTTGATCATCAGTTCATCGCCCAGTTCCTTTTTGATCGCCGTCAGTTGATCCGTCGGGATGTTGCCTGTTGGATGACCTGCATAATCCAATTCATCGTTACGGTAGCTTGAAAGTTCAGTTGCAGAGCTGTTGACGATGCTCATTTGGACTTTTTCAAGTTTGATGGAGTCCTTGTCCCAATATTGGTCATTCTTAACAAGCTCGATCTTTTGACCTTTTGTCATTTGTGAAACTTTGAACGGACCATTGCCGATCAAAGTGTCCGGTTTGGTCGCCCAAGAAGCATTACCTTCCACAGAGCTGTGAACCGGGAAGTACGTTTGGAAAGACATCAAGCTGAGGAAGTATGGCGTTGGGTTCTCCAGCGTAACTTCCAGCGTGTAATCATCGGTAGCTTTTACGCCCACTTCATTGGCGTCTTTGATCTCTCCAAGATTGTAAGCTTCAGCGTTCTTGATATAGTACAGCTGATATGCGTACGGTGATGCAGGAGTAAAGTTTGGATCAAGTACGCGTTTCCATGCGTATTCAAAGTCCTTGGCCGTTACAGGATCGCCGTTGCTCCATTTGGCATCTTGGCGAAGGGTGAAGACATATTTCAGTCCATCTTCCGAAATATCCCATTTTTCAGCCACGCCCGGCTCTTCAGTGCCTTCTGCACCTTTACGAACCAGACCTTCAAACACAGCATTGATTACCGTATTCGATGTATTGTCTTGAGACAACCCCGGATCCAATGTTGGAGGGTCGGAAGCAAGGTTCATGCGAAAGACTTGCTCTTTCGGTTTGTTACCCGCTTCCCCATTGTTGGCACTTTGATCATTCTTGTTAGCTCCACATGCTGCCAGCACTGAACTGAAGGCAAGAATCAGCGTCATGAGAAGCAGTAGTTTCTTTTGTTTCTTCATCTTGCGGTATCCCCCTCATAGATTTTAGGTATATGCTTATCGATTATACAACCAGTGGTCAAAAAAATCCAGAAATCAATAAATTGAAAAATCTGCCTGACCCAATGATCAAACAGATTTCTCATATAATACTAGTTATTAGATTGTACTTACATCATCTTAATTATGTAGGAGAGTAGACCAAAAAATGTAAAAACTATGTAACCAAAACTCATTGTCACAAAGCCGAGCCTCCACACGGCCCGCAGCAGCCTTTTTCCGTTTACCTTGCCTTTCCAGCGGTTTTGCGCACTCCCGATCAGCCCCGCCGCGATCAGCAGCATCAAGAGTATCAGATAAAATCCGAATTTGGTCTGGAACGTATTATTAAACAAGGCGGAAACCGAGAACAGCATAAAAAAGGTGGTGATATCCATGGCCAGCTCCAGCGCTTGTTTTCGATTCTTATTTCTTTGGAGCACTATGATATACACGATCAGAAACGGAATGAACGGAAAAAGACTCAATGTGTTAAACAGACCCTGCAAAAACCCCATGCTAAGACCCCCTATAGATTCATCCCCTCGATGAGCTGCGTGATCAGCTCGTGTTTTGGCACTGAAACGCCATATTTGTGTCCAAGCTGGACAATGCTTCCGTTAATCCAGGCAACTTCCGTCGTTCGGCCGTCCATCACGTCCTTTAGCATGGAGGACGTGTTACCTGAAGTGGATTGACAGACGCTTACAATCCATTCCCACAGCTTGTTTCCATACGGAATTCCGGCAGCTTCATATACAAGGATTCCTTCATGATACAGCTGCTTCATAAGCCCGGCCCGTTCAGGGGAGGATAACAGCGCTCCGTTAGGAATCCGCCACAATGCAGTCAAAGGGTTAATGACCGCATTCATCAGCAGTTTACGATAAATCATCTCATCCATCTCATTCGACAATAAAGCTTCAAATCCTGCTCTATTCAGCTCTTTAACCAGCTCAATTTCATGATCTTCGCGGGATGTTGCCCCTATAAAGCTCGCAGCAGGCATCATTTTGCCGATTGTCGTCGTTCCGTGGCCGGCGTGCAGAACCGAGGAACTGCTTGTACGCTTGGCCCCTTCCGTGGTAATCGCTGCATAGAGCTTCCACATGGGCAGCAGCTCCCGAAGCCGTTCCAAATGGCCTGTACCGTTCTGAAAGCATATGAGATTGCGGCGATGGTGTCCGAATGGTGCCAGCACTTCCCTGGCCATCTCTTCGATCCCTTGCTGCTTCAACATGAGAAAGAGATAATCCGCATCCGCTGCCGCTCCCGACTCGGCAAAGGCATTCCATGCACGGACCGAAAAAGCATGGGGGGCAACGGTCTGAGGCTTCCCCTCCGTCTTCTCGATCGTGATGCCGGTAGTCCGGAGTTTGCTCGCCTGCTCCTCGCTGCGGCACCATACCGTGACGCCGCAGCCTGAAGCCGCAAGTTTGCCGGCATACAACAGGCCCAAAGAGCCGGCCCCGATGATATGTATATTCATGATCATCCCCCATTACTGTCTTTAAACATGATGTGCTAGTCTTAGTATATATCAGAATAATCTTCAATACGCACAAATAACCCGCCAAAGCGCATGAAATGCACTAGTGCGGGTTACGGCGGATCAGGATAACCTTTATCTATTCGATTCGTTCCAGATTACCGTTGGCATCCATTTTGAAGCGGGTCTTCAGTTCCTCGTCCTCTTCATTCAAAAAAGCCAGTCTCCGTGCCCGATCCATAATCTGAATCAGTGCCTTATAATCGTCATTGACCACATGGTAATCGGTTTTCACTTCGCTTACTTCCTTCAACAACCGTTGATTCTCGCTGCGGAGCCTTGCAAGCTCATCCTCTTTTTCACGCAAATTCTTCTCAAGCAGTTTGTACTGGCGTGAACTTTCCTGCAGCCCGCCCTTCCACTGACGAAGGAAACGGATCACCGCATCGATGGACAGCGTCTCTTCGCTTGCGCCATCATTTCTATAAACATCGTGCTCCATTTCCGGAGCTGCCAATCCTGCAACTTGTGGTCCGCTGGCGGAAGGCTGTTTTTTATAATAACTTCTCTTTTGACGCTGAGATTTCGCCAAGCTGATAGCATCCTCATATTTCTTGCGAACACAGCTGTTCCAACGAAATCCGCAAGCCGCCGATGTCCGGCCTATTCTTTCTCCGACTTCCTCAAAGGCAGCCAATTGGGTGCTGCCCTCACGAATATGACGCAGGGTTACCTCCGCCAGTATTAGGTCGTCCTCTGCGCTCCATGCATCCTGTCTCACTGCTGACATACCATAAAACCCTCCTAACGACATCCTAAAATAACCGTCTTCAATACCGTAAATCGGCTGCTGAATAGGGTATAAAAACTGCTTAGTTCATTTCTATGCCTCTCATAGAGTTCATAGAATCTATTTGATACTAAAATGTATTTCCATTTTGATTACAGATCATACTCTTACGGAGGGAAAAGGGGCGTTTCACCCAAATTGTTCCCGAATTCAATGTCCTGCTTCTGGTTAATAATAAAAAATAAAGGGTTTTCTTGAGTTAGGCGTTTACACGTTTTTCCCATAACGCTATAATGTTCATAGCAGCATTATGTGCGTACATACGAGAGGAGGATATAATCGTGGCACGGATGTTTCGAGTCCTTGGCTTTTTCACCCTGACCATCGGGTTGATGGCCTTTGCCGGAGATCATATTGAAATGGCACTGCTTTTCTTCCTGCAGACCGCATTTTTCGTGATCCTGGGATATTTGAAATTCACGGAGAGAACCTATATTCTTCTCTTCTGGGCTTATATGATCGTGACCTTCACAGGCTTTAGCTACTGGACGGTCTTCATTATGGGCAAACCACTCTAATATGTAAACCATGCAAGCGATAACGAGATCCGCCGGCGGTCAACCTGGACAACCTGAGGCTGCGCTGGTGGATTTTCCTTGCGATTAGAGAACAAGTACTTAAAAGAGCGATCAGGTGCTTTAGCTGCCGGATCGCTTTTTTAGTGCCTAAAGGTTGATAATTGAGTCGTACGCGTCATATATTGGTTAAAATGAAGGGACAGACCATGGTTGGTATCCTTTCGACTAACAACCATGCAAGGAGGACTCCCGTTTGAAAGTACGAATAAAATACCCACTCCTCCCGGTCTTGCTGTGTTTAACCCTATTCTTCTGCTTCATCGGCGCTCCCGCTGCGGTTTATTCCCAGCAGGATGTCAGCCCCGTCATGCCTGACTCGGAAGAGGCGCGCAAGCTTCTGGAGGACAGCCTCTCCATCGTGGAAATCGATCATGAAATCGAACGGATAACCAAACGCATGGAGGAATTGCAGACTCTTCAGAATGAGCTGCAAACCCAAATCCAGGATATGGGCTTGCGCATTGAAGACCGGCGAGCTCGGGCAGCCGCCGTCCTTCGGTCATATTATATGGGTGAGCGGGATAACTTATTTTTCATGCTGCTGTCTGCAAAAGACTTAGCCGGCTTTTTCCGCGTCATGGACTTTTACGATATTATTATTCAGAACGACCGGGATACGCTTACCGTGTATAACAATCAGTACCGCTCCCTTGCTTCCGCTCAGGCTGAAGCAGCACGGAATGCGTCCCGGCTCGCCGAAGTAAAGGACAGCCTGGTTGAGCAGCGCGAACGGGTGCTTGCGCTTGAGCAGCAGGTAGATGGAGCACTCACAGCCAGCGGCAATCCGGATGCCATGAAGAGGTTGATCGAGGAGTTTACCCTCTATTGGGAGAATGTAGGGCTGTACGAGGTGAAGCGTCATTTCCAGGCCCTGGCTAGCGCCATGGAAAATCTGCCGTCGTTCGTCCAAGGCAGCAAGAATATACTGAAGACCAACGGCAAGGTATACACCATCGACATCCATGAAGATGATCTCAACACGTTTTTAAGATCCGAAGACGAAATCTTTAATAGCTTTGCGTTTCATTTTGACGATGGAAAAGTAATAGCTTCCGGCGAAAGCGGAAATTTGTCGCTGCTGATTGAAGGGAAATACACCGTCATTAACGAACCGGAGAATGCCATTATGTTTGAAGTCGACAAACTTGTGTTCAACCGGCTGGAATTGCCCGACACAACGCGCAGAGCGCTGCAGGAAGAATTCGACATGAACTTTTATCCCAAGCAGCTGGTTTCTTTCTTGAAAGCGACGGAGGTCGCAAGCGACGATCAACGATTAGTGGTCAAAATGGAGCTGGATCTATAGAAAAAGCTGCCCGCGAGGGCAGCTTTTTTCTTGTTATGGTTGAGCAGGCGTGTACAATTTCATATATTCTTCAATCGTTATTTCGCCATGCAGCAATCGATATGCTGATTCGCTATAAGTCTGGAAACCTTCCGAATCGCCAAAATCCAAGGCGGCCGGCTCATTCCGAGAGAGCAGCACCTGGGCGGGAACCGCTGCTTTTTGCCAAATGCCCCGATCCTTCAGGTTCGTGCCCGTGACATACATTTCGGATATAACGGGGAGTGTTCCTGACGTTTTGCTCCATTCCTGCTGCATCTCTTTGCTTGTCATATACGTAATCCATTTCATGGCAAGCGCGGACGACTCCGTCTGTGCGGCTACCGCAAAACTTCTCGCTCGCACAACCGGCGTATTCAAATGGCTCTTTCCCATGGCCAATGCGGAAGACAATCCGCTTACCTCTCGGTCCGCGAAGCTCGAATACGGCTCAACGGCCACGGAAGCCTCCTCTATGCCAGAGGAAGGTTCCTGCCCCGTTTCTATCGTATCTGCTGCGCCTTGGGACGATTCCAGCGTTCGAAGGTGATTGCGGATTAACATTTCAAGTACTTCTTGATCCGGCTTGGAAGGATCGCCTTCAAGCAAATGCACCGCCGCGCCGAATGCGTAAGGATCCTTCGGATCAAATGAGAGGACAGGGCTCGTCTTATGAAGCTCCATATATTCCTTCCAAGCCTGACGGCTCTCCGGCATGTTAAATGAGGCGCCGTCTTTCCCTTCGGTCTGCCAGGTCACGATATAGGGATCTATATCAAAAGGCATTCCCCATTGATACCCGTTCCATTGCAGCTGCGGCAGAAGACCATTCAGGGTATCCTCGCCGGTCACCGTTGTCTGTGATGCATCGACGGGCAGAAGATATCCCGTCATTGCAAGCACTTTAATGTAATGGGAATCCGTTAATATAATGTCCGGTCCTTCGCCAAGGGACATATGAAGCAAAAACGATTCTTTCTCCGTACCGGCTGTTTCCAGAGGCGTGATTTCGATCTCGGCTCCGGTCTCTTCCATAAAGCGTTCGTTGAGCGCTTTCAGGTGCCTCAGCTCGTCCGGATTCAATTGGACGCCGACCTTGATGGGGCCCAGGTCGCTCTCTGGCACCTCCGGCCTCTGCTGCGGAGGAATCGGTTCATCCCCGGGCGGTTCCCGTCTCGTATGATGAGTGAAGTCAAAGCTGGGAGATAAACTGGATAAGGATAATAATAAAATGGCGAATAAGAACCAATATTTCTTCCGCTTCATATCCCCTCTTCACTCCTCCCATAGTCGCATGCCCTTATTTTACCAAACTTATAGTGCTCTTGTCCTATCTTTTTTTATAATTTACCAGTCCATATTTTACTAATAGGACCCGATCGCTAAAAGGACTGTCCATATGAATTCCGGACAGTCCTTCTCGTACAAGTTACTTTGTGAAATCATTTCTCGGGAAATATAACGCTACAGCAAATCGGCCGCCAGCTGTGCCAGCTTGGAACGCTCCCCTTTAGTTAGCGTAATATGTCCGCTTAAACCTTCCTGCTTAAATCGTTCAACCACATAAGTCAGCCCATTGCTAACGGCATCCAGGTAGGGATGGTCAATCTGTTCCGGGTCCCCCATCAGTATCACCTTGCTCCCTTCTCCCGCCCGGGAAACAATCGTTTTGACCTCATGGCGGGATAAGTTCTGAGCCTCATCAACGATGATGAACTGACCTGGAATGGAGCGACCGCGGATGTAAGTCAGTGCTTCTACCTGGATGCTTCCCAGACCCATCAATATTTTATCGATATCGCCGGATTTCTTGGTGTCGAACAAATACTCCAGGTTGTCATAGATCGGCTGCATCCACGGTCTCAGCTTCTCTTCCTTTTCTCCCGGCAAATATCCGATATCTTTCCCCATCGGAACGACCGGACGCGCAATGAGCAGTTTTTTGTATTTGTGTTCATCCTCCACCTTGGATAGTCCTGCTGCCAATGCCAGCAAGGTTTTGCCCGTTCCGGCTTTTCCCGTAATGGTAACCAGCGGAATGTCGTCATTCAGGAGAAGCTCAATCGCCATGCGCTGTTGAGCATTCCGGGCACTGATGCCCCATACGGGCTCGTTGCTTAGATGAAGCGGCTCTAGTCGGGTTGCATCTTCATTCACATGAAGCAGGGCAGACTTGCCGGATCCCATCTCGTCCTTCAGAATAACGAATTCGTGCGGATAAAGCGGATAAGAGAGTTGAAGTGGTTTAATCGGCAAATAACGATAGCTGTAGAATTCATCGATCACGGAAGGATGCACCTTGATCGTTGAGAATCCCGGATATAATTCGCTTGGATCCGCCGTGCGGTCAGTTAGATAATCCTGTGTCGTTAGCCCAAGCACATCCGCTTTTATTCGAACGAGGACATCCTTGCTGACAAGAACAACGGGTCTTCCGTCCTCCTTCGGCTCCTCCTCCAATTTATAATTTAACGCGACAGCCAAAATACGATTGTCGTTCGATGCTTCGCTAAATAACTCCTGTACCTTGACGAAGCTGCGATGATTTAGCTCAACCTTCAACGTCCCGCCGTTCTCCAGAAGAACTCCGTCGTGAAGATGACCTTGTTCTCTAATCCCATCAAGCAATCGGGAGACCATACGGGCATTGCGGCCGATTTCATCGGCATTTCGCTTCTTGGAATCAATCTCTTCAAGAACCACCGCAGGAATGATGACTTCATGCTCCTCGAATGCATAAATCGATTGAGGATCATGCAGCAGTACGTTCGTATCCAGTACAAATATTTTTTTCATCTTATCCCTCCACTGCTTCTTCATCAGGTACACACATAAACCTTTCCGTCCCGGACATAATAAGCGTAGCGACTGGAGTAATTTAGCGAATTCTATTACGAAAGGACAGATCAATCCATGAGAGCTGCTCTATCCATCATGCTGGCGGTGTTGTTGCTCGCAGGCTGCGGAACCGCCAATAACAATGCATCACCCTCTCCTCGTAATCAAACCGATGGAACCACTGCTAACAGTGTTCGCAACATGAACGGGAACAGAGGTTATACCACCAACAATGTAGACGGTTGGACACCGGATAACCCCAATACGGGGCGTGTCGGTAACGTAAATGATAACAACGGACGAGTTGACGCCACAACCGCAAATCACCTGAAATCACTGGCTGAGAGCGTGCCTGGCGTTAAAAACGCGAACTGTGTTGTCATGGGCAAAACGGCTGTCGTCGGGCTGAATGTAGATGGAAATTTAGATCGTGCAGAAGTTGGAACCATTAAATACACGGTCGCGGAAGCCCTTCAAACCGATCCGGCAGGCGCCAATGCACTGGTTACGGCCGATTTGGACGTAGCCAACCGGATTGCCGAGCTTGGTCGGCACATTCAGGAGGGACATCCTGTTTCCGGACTTGCCAGTGAACTTGCAGACATCGTTGGCCGTATCATCCCTCAATTGCCGAAAGACGTAACGCCGCGAGACGGGAATGCACAGCGAAACGGGAATGGGCAGCAAAACGGAAATGTGCAGCAAAACGGTGCTAAAACGGTAAAACCAAATTATCGCGGTCATGCACCGGCCCATCCACAAAACGGGAAATAAACTTGAGGATGATTTCGGTCTTACGCGCGGACATATCTCGTCATGACCCGAGTTTGTCCGTCACAAGTCTCCAAATTTCATACAAAAAAAGCCCAGTGAAACTCACTGGGCTTTTTTTAAGGTCATAACAACGCCACTAACCGGCATAGCTGCTTCGCTAGGGACATGACCGTTAACATATTTGGAGTATGACTGCTTATTCGGTGCAACATGGACACCCATGTCGAAAGAACCCGTCATGAGCGACATGGAATCAGAAGGACGACATCCGAAGGATCCCCGTTCCCTAATGGAATCCGCCCGCACCAATGCAGGGGCAGGGCAACCCGTCTGCCGACTATGGATCAATGGGTGTGTCGTATGCATCATGAGGTAGGACATTCCTTCGGCCTCCTGTACAATGATCTCCATCTGATACATTGTATTATAACATACGATAAAACTTGCCTTCAATTGTCACGGAGCCGTTGCAGAATCCGCTTCTGTTCCCTGATCGCCGGCGTTGTGTTTCCCTGCAAGCTCATCTTGCAGCGCTTGTTTGGCTGCATTGAGTTCATTTGCATTAATGTAAACGTTAGGACTTCTCCACTCACCGGTAATCGGCATAAATTTAACGTCTTCTTTGCCAATATCATAATAAGTCGCGAGCAAGTTCCGGATTTGCTCCTGCTCGAAATCGGTGGTCATATTGTCGCTGACCGCATCCAGCGCATTGCCGACCTTCGTAACGCCGCCGAACGATTTCATCTTGTCCAGCAAGGAATGCAACACTTCGCTTTGGCGGGCATTGCGATCAAAGTCGTTGGACTCCTTGGTTTTCGGATTACAGTTCATTGATTTGCGGTAACGCACATAGTCTAGCGCCTTCTTGCCATCCAGCTTTTGCGGACCCACCGTCAGGTTGATGTCGGTTCCATCCACGGAATCCCGGTGGCACATGTTGTATTGTACGTTAACATCCACCCCGCCGAAGGTATCCACGACGTCGCGGAAACCCTGAAAATCGATGACCGTTACATAATCGATATTAACGCCAAGATACTTGCTCATCATGACTTTCATTTCTTCTTCTGCCGGAATGCCGCTGCCCGGCTCCTTTTTCTCGGCTGCTTTGTAAGCTGCTTTAAATCTTGGGTAGTAGGCGTTCAGCTTCGTCGCCTTGTATCCTTCAAGTTCAATCAGCGTATCCCGCGGCAGGGATACCAGCGTCGACGTATTGGTTTCCGGATGCATGGAGGCGACCATCACCACGTCCGTCAGGTACGTCCCTGTTTCCGGACGATGATCGGTTCCCAAGAGCAGCACGGTAATCGGTTTTTCTTTCGCGGAATGGCCCGGAGCTACCGGCTTGTCGATCCCGCTTTTCTCGATGACCTGATTCCCCTTGAAGAAGAGATATCCGGCATAACCTGCTGCAGCCAAAACCGCGATTAGCAGTACGATCAGAATAAATTTAAAAAATGATTTCCATGGACTTTTTTTCTTTTTAGGAACTGGCTGTTTCTTGCCCTTCCCCCCACTTTTGGCTCTTGGAGGGAGATTGGTATGAGTAGGATTCATATCATAACACCTGATTTCATTCAAATTAGATGAATGTCCGATAAACGCTTCACATTTCGAAGCATTTACCGGACCATGGTTGACTTCTCTCTCTTATAAACGATGGGGACTGACAAAAAGTTGCCGTATGGTTGTTGCCTGAATTGCTAAATTTCTACAAACCTTATGACTTCGGCTCGGCTTGAGCCTTCTTCTTCTGACGATCTTCAACAAAGTATCGAATACGCACCATCAGCATCAACGCCACAGCGACCAACAAACATTGGATAATCGGCAGCTTATCGATCTGAAACACAAGCAGTATCGCCGAACCCAGGGCCATCAAGATATACAGGAGAATCTCCTTCAAGAGAGGAAGTTTCTGCTTCACTCGGAATACCTTGTTGTAAACGTAGGTGATCAGCACAAAAATGACGATATACGAAACGAGCGGGTGCGCGGCAAACCATTCCTGCATGATAGGTTCACTCCTTTTGGGCAAGTAGATCTCTATCTATTATAGATTTGCTTGCGCCATTTTACGATGTTTTTCTGCGCGTTCGCGCTCACTCTTGTTCAAAATCTTCTTGCGGAGACGGACGGACTTCGGCGTAATCTCGCAATACTCGTCGTCGTTCAAGTATTCCAGAGCTTGCTCAAGCGAGAAGATGACCGGTGTTTTCAATTTCACCGTATCGTCCTTCGTTGCCGAACGAACGTTAGTCAATTGCTTCTCTTTACAAATATTGACGACGATATCGTTGTCGCGGGTATGCTCCCCGACGATCATGCCTTCATAAATCTCGGTCCCCGGTTCCAGGAACAGGGTTCCGCGGTCTTCAACCGACATCATGCCGTAGAACGTCGAAGATCCGTTTTCCGTGGAAACCAGCACGCCTTGATGGCGTCCGCCCACTTGGCCGCCAACCAGCGGGCCATAGCTGTCGAACGCGTGGTTCATAATGCCGTAGCCGCGTGTCAGCGTCAAGAAATGGGTGCGGTAGCCGATAAGCCCGCGAGCCGGAATCAGGAATTCCAGACGGACTTGACCGTTTCCGTTGTTCACCATGTTCACCATTTCGGCCTTGCGTGTTCCAAGGCTTTCCATAACGGCGCCCATGCTCTCTTCCGGCACGTCAATCAGGAGGCGTTCGATCGGTTCCATTTTGACGCCATCGATTTCCCTTACGATAACTTCAGGCTTGGATACTTGAAGCTCATAGCCTTCACGACGCATATTCTCAATCAGGATACTGAGGTGAAGCTCGCCGCGTCCCGAAACGATATAGGCATCCGGGCTGTCCGTCTCATCCACTCGCAAGCTGACGTCCGTTTCCAGTTCTTTGAAGAGACGGTCACGAAGCTTGCGGGATGTCACCCATTTGCCTTCGCGTCCGGCAAAAGGACTGTTGTTCACCAGGAACGTCATTTGCAGGGTAGGCTCGTCAATTTTGAGAACCGGGAGGGCTTCCGGATGCTGCGGATCCGCAATGGTTTCTCCGATGTTGATGTCTTTGATGCCTGCGATCGCCACGATGTCGCCAGCGCCTGCTTCGGCAACCTCGATCCGCTTCAGTCCCTGGAAACCGAACAGCTTCTCGATACGGGCATTCTTGGTGGAACCGTCTCTAAGCATAACGGCAACCGGTTGGCCTTGCTTAATGACCCCGCGATTCACGCGGCCGACGGCGATACGGCCCAGATATTCATTGTAATCCATCAAGGTAACGAGGAACTGCAGAGGCTCGTCCACTTTCTCGGTAGGGGAAGGGATATGGTCGATAATGGTTTCGTAAAGAGCAAGCATGTTATCGTCTTGCTTCTCCGGATCCATGCTAGAAGTACCGTTTAGGGCAGATGCATATACTACGGGGAAATCCAACTGGTCGTCGTTCGCTCCAAGCTCAATGAACAGGTCAAGCACTTCATCGATCACTTCAGCTGGGCGAGCAGCCGGACGGTCGATCTTGTTTACAACGACGATCGGCGTCAAGTTATGGGCAAGCGCTTTGCCCAGAACGAACTTGGTCTGAGGCATGCAGCCTTCGTATGCGTCAACAACGAGCAGAACGCCGTCGACCATTTTCATGATACGTTCGACTTCACCGCCGAAATCGGCGTGTCCAGGCGTATCCACGATGTTGATCAAGAAATCTTTATACGTAATAGCCGTATTTTTGGCTAGGATGGTAATACCGCGTTCGCGCTCCAAATCATTGGAGTCCATCGCGCGCTCCTGCAGGGTCTCATGCTCCCGGAAAATACCGGACTGCTGCAGCAGTTGGTCTACAAGTGTTGTTTTGCCATGGTCAACGTGAGCAATAATGGCAATGTTGCGAATCTGATCTCTTGATTGCATAAATATATCTCAAATCCCTTCTATTCGAATGAGCCACAAAGAAAGCGCCGGACGACATGCCGACGCTTCAACATACATCCTATAATATAGGTAAACGAGCGGGAAAATCAAGTCTTTTCAGAAAACTTCCAGCAACTTTTACCTCTTCCCGATTACCAGCCTCGGCTCCATTTATTATTGCGTCTCGGACGATTGCGGCCGAAGATCATCCAAGCGCCCGCAGCGATCAAGATCAGCGCAATAATGTAGAACGCTCCTGTCTGAAGCCAGGTGAAGATGAATATCACAACGGAAAGCGCCGTCAAACCAAGCGCAATCGGCAGTGCAGCGCCGGGACGCGGGCTCTCGTACAGATAATACTCAAACAGGCCTACGGCCACACCGAGAATGAGAACAGGCCATAATGAAGCCATTAGTCCCCAGCCGCCCATATTGCATATGAAGAACAGAAGCCCGTATACCGTCAGAATACCGCCCGGAATCAGAACGGCGGCAGAAGCCCGGCGACCAAAAAACAGGATATGCAAAAAAATACCCGGCAGCAGCAGGACGAGCGGCCATAACGTTCTGCCCAGAAATCCGAACACGCCAAGCTTGCCGAGCAAAATAACGACTCCAGCGACAACGATGAAAATACCCAATGCCAAATCTTTTCTGGAGGACATTTGATCACCCTCTCTTCAATATATGTATCACCATAAACAGCGGTTTCTAACAGAAGCAGTTACGTTAATTTTAGCCCAAACCGACAAAAAAAACCATATCCCGAGCTTGTTCCGCTTAAAAATTACCCCGCCCGGTCAACGAGGCATCGGCCTAGCATCACAAAAAAATGGACGACTGCGCGAGACAGTCGTCCATCTATCCGGTTTCAGCTACCGCATGAGTATGTCCAACACCGCAGCCTGCAGAAATGTCCCCGTTTACGCGCCGGTCCGTCTTACCGTCTGCAATCCGCCGATGAGAACAACGAAACCCGCAACGATAATCGGCAGCAAGCTGTGCGCATAGGGCATCCAATAAGCCAGCAACAAGCCGACGCGAGAATCCTGTATGAGCATTTCGCCTGCTGTAAAAGCTAGAATACCGGCACCTATATAGAGCAGTACGGGAAACTTTTGAAGCAGCCTGGAGATCATCCCGCTTCCCCATACAACAATTGGAATGCTTAATATAATCCCGATGACAATCAGGGAGAGATCGCCATTGGCAAGCCCCGCGATTGCCAAGACATTGTCCAGGCTCATGACAAAATCGGCGATCAGAATCGTATTGACCGCGCCCCATATCGTGGAAGCCCTGGCCATGCTCGCAGGATCATGTTCCTTTTGCATCATCAGTTTGACCGCGATCCAGATGAGCAGCAATGCGCCGCCAGCCTGCAGAAACGGAATTTTCAACAGCAGAACGGCCACAAAAGTCAGAATGCAGCGCAAAAGTACAGCCCCCGCCGTCCCGATCCAAACGGCCCGTTTGCGGTGTATTTCCGGAAGATCCTTGCTGGCCATAGCAATGACCAAGGCATTGTCGCCGCTGAGTACAAGATTGATCACTAATATTTGTCCCAACAAAAAAATCGTCTCCACCAGAACAACACCCCCACTCTACACATATGTGGTTTTTGTCCAGGCTATGCTTGCACATCAGGAAAAATAGGCCTATAATAAATCCACTTTGTTTAATGGTGGAACGTATTCTAAGAGGAGTGACATTCATGGAAACCACAGCCGCTGAATTTTTTCTTGCACTAATCAACATTGTGTTTTTGGATTTGATATTGGCCGGGGACAACGCCATCGTGATCGGCCTTGCGGCACGCAATCTTCCGAAGGAAACCCAGAAAAAAGCCATTATCTACGGTACGGCAGGTGCTGTAATTCTCCGCATCATAGCCACCATCCTTGTCGTTTGGCTGCTCAACATCCCTTGGCTTCTGCTTGTGGGAGGCGTGCTCCTGATCGGCATTGCTTACAAGCTGTTGACCGACGACAATAATGATCACGGCAATATCAAGGCTGGCAACAACCTGGGCGCGGCCATCCGCACCATCATTGTAGCCGATGCCGCCATGGGCCTGGACAACGTCATTGCCGTTGCCGGCGCGGCCAAACATAACATGATCCTTGTAACCCTGGGCCTGCTCATCAGCGTTCCCATCGTGGTATGGGGCAGCACCCTGTTCATCAAGCTGATCAACCGCTTCCCATGGATTATCTATGTAGGTTCAGCGGTGCTTGCATATACGGCATCCTCCATGATTACCGAGGAGAAGCATTTTACGGGGTACTTTGAAGGGCACCAGATTATAAAGTATCTGTTCATTGCCGCCATCATCGTCGGCGTGCTGACGGCAGGACATCTGAAAAAAAAATCAGCCGCTCGCCGTCAGTCGTCCACCCTGTCCTAACGGTCTCAACATATCATAAAAACGCCCCGAGGCTTATGATAAGCCTCGGGGCGTTTTTATGGTTTTTATCTAATCGAATAGCATAAGACGCTCTGTCGGCGGCGCCATGGCAGCCGCCGCTTCATACGATTTAGAACCAGTCTTCGTTGACTACGGGCTCCTCACGCTTCTCGCCAAGCTCGCCGATCTTACTGTCCGGCGTGATGATCACGGTCTCCGTGCCTTCAACCGCCGCTTGAATCAAGACAGGCAGCTCGGTAAGCGAAGCCTCCACCTTCTCGATAATCTTCAGATTCGGATTGGTGGTCGGCGATTTAGGAACAAACAACGTGCAGCAATCCTCATACGGCAGAATCGACGTGTCAAATGTGCCGATGTCCATTGCAATGTTGATGATGTCGTTCTTATCCATCATGACGAGCGGCCGGAGCAGCGGCAGTTCGGTAGCTCTTCCGATCACATTCATGCTCGGCAGCGTTTGGCTGGCCACTTGTCCCAGGCTATCCCCGGTCACGATCGCCAGTGCCCCTTCCCGCTCAGCAAGCAAGGAAGCAATCCGTAACATGGCTCTGCGCATAAAAGTAATGATCAGATTATCCTGGCCGATGCCGACAAAGGAGGTCTGCACATCGGTAAACGGCACCAGGTGAAGCTTGATTTTTCCTGTATAGCCCGATAACAGCCTCGTTAACTCCATGACCTTTTCCTTCGCAAGCTGGCTGGTGTAGGGGAAGCTGTAGAAATGGACGCACTCAATTTCAAGTCCCCTGCGCATCGCTGACCAGCCCGCTACAGGACTGTCAATTCCTCCGGAGAGGAGCAGCATCGCCTTCCCGTTCGTACCAAGGGGGTAACCGCCGGCGCCGGGAATCACTTCATAGTACAAATACGTCTCGTTCTCCCGAATTTCCACGCGCAGCTCCATATCGGGCTGCTTCACTTTCACTTTGAGCTGGGGATAGGTCCGCAGCAATGGCGATCCGACCAAATGATTCATCTCTTGCGAGGAATGAGGGAATTGCTTCCATACTCTTCTGGCATTGACCTTGAAGGTTACCGTGCCTTCCAGTTCCTTCTGCCCCACAAATTCAACCGCTGTTTCGATAATGCGTTCAGGTTCCGAAGAACAAACGCGAACCGGACTGATCGAAACCAGGCCAAATACCTTCTTCAGCACTTGAATCAGCGCCTCGGGAGACTCTCCGTTAAGCTCGACGTACAGGCGGCCGTATTCCTTGATGATTTTCGCGCCCGGATACGGTCTGAGCACGCTTCGAATATGATTCAGCACCGATCTCTCGAACCGGTTGCGGTTTTTGCCTTTCAGGGTAAACTCGCCAAAGCGAAGCAGCAGTTTATCGTAAGTCATCTCCGATTACCCTCTCTTTCTATGACGGGACGCAGGTTCCCGCAAACTTTCGCCAATACCTCGACCAGCCGCGCTGCATCGCCCAGCTGATGCTCCTTGCCAAGACTGATACGAATTCCGGAGGAAGCTGCCTCCATGTCTTTTCCCATCGCCAACAGCACCCGGCTGGGCTCGCTTAATTTGGACGAACAAGCCGATTTGGTCGATACGAGCATGCCCATCTCTTCCAGAGCATGGACCATCACCTCGGGTTTTAATCCCGGATACGAAAAATGAATGATGTGCGGTGCGCTCTGCTCGCTGCTGTTTAACACCAAGCCCGGAATTTTGCGGATGCCCTGAAACAGCAGCTCCCTGATCTCCGTCATCCTGGCATAAAGCTCAGGCTGATTTTCCCTGGACAATCGCATGGCCTTCGACATCGCTACCGCTCCGGCAACATTCTCCGTGCCCGCCCGATGCCCACTCTCCTGGGATCCGCCGGATATCAAGGGAAAGAGCTGCACGCCTTGCCTGATGTACAGCACCCCCATTCCCCTTGGACCGTTGAACTTATGTGCGGACAAGCTGTACAAATCGGCCTGCCACCCGGATAGCGAGACCGGGAGCTTGCCGAATCCCTGTACGCCATCGACGTGCAGCAGCGTGCGTGGGTTCCGCTCCTTCACGATACGCCCCACTTCCGCCAGCGGCTGTACGGCCCCCGTTTCATTATTCACATGCATGATGCTGACCAGCACCGTATCTTTACGGACCGCTTGGCTCAAGGCAGCCAGATCCACCATGCCTTCGGCATCCACGGGAAGGTACGTCACTTCCCACCCCAGCGTTTCCAGCTGTCTGCAGCATTCATATACGGACGGATGCTCGGTTCCCGTCGTGATGATATGCTTGCCCCGGCTGCTGTACTGCATCGCAGCCCCTTTTATCGCCATGTTATTGCCCTCGGTTGCCCCGGACGTAAATACGATCTCATCCGGCTTAACGTCCAGCGCGGCTGCGCACACCTCTCTTGCCCTTTTCTGCAATTTGGCGGCCGCTTCGCCTGAACGGTGAAGGGCTGACGGGTTAGCATAATGAAGCTTCATGACTTCCGCCATCGTGTCCACCACTTCATCAAAAGGAGGGGTCGTTGCAGCGTGATCCCAATATATCAAGGTAATTTCCCCTTTCCATCTTACGCATCGCAGATTGCATAGCTTATGATTCCAGACCTTTATATTTACACAAAAAGACCAAACGGTAAAGCCGCACTCCATCTTGCCTTGGACAAAGCGGCGCTTATCGTTTGATCCTCTATCAGATTACTATTCGCCCCAATCGGACTACAATGCGTATTTCGACTGGGCGTTCATGACTTTGCTAATGTATGCCTGGGTTTCCTTGGGCAATTCATGAGCCACGGACATCAGCTCTTCATCGCTGGATACACCCAAACCCGCGACGCGTGTCGGTCCTGCATTATAGGCAGCAAGCACCATGGCTATCTCTCCGCCAAACCGTTGGATCAGATTGGACAAATATTTGGTGCCGCCCTCGATGTTCTGAGCCGGATCAAAAGGGTTGCTTACCCCGAGTCCTCTCGCCGTACCGTCCATGAGCTGCATCAGTCCCTTGGCACCTGCAGACGAGACCGCATGCGGATTAAACGAGGATTCCGCGTCGATCACCGCTTTGATCAACGATACCGGCACGCCATAGCGTTCCCCTGCCGCCGTGATTAAATCCTCAAAAGTCGTAGGCTTTGTTCCCCCGGTGTCGTTGACCACTGCTTCTATCGAGGTGCTCGACGAAACGGATTCATTCACAACGCCTAACTGCTGCCACAACAGCCCGTCCTTAAAGGTGACGCCGGGCGCCAGCTGTGTCATGGAACGTTCAACCGGTTTGGAAGTGGATTCTTCGTTAAGCAGGCTGCTCAGCACATTGACAAATCCGGCTGACGATTCGGTGGAATTCGTATTCATCTGTGATACATCCGTCATTTGCTTCCATGATATCGGATCTATTTGCATCGTTTAACTCACTTTCTGCCGTTAAATTTCAAACTTGTCCTTATTTTATCACGGAACTGGAACAATCTGCTATACCTATTCGACAAAAAAATAGGCGGACCAACCCTTCCCGGTTGACCCGCCCATATTAAACGATGATAAATAAATCAATCATTATCTGCTGAAAGGAATCAAGATAAAATAACTGAGCGTCGCCAGAATGCCGAGTCCTATGGACCAAGCACCTGTCGTTCTGCTACCTTTGCTGTATGCGTAATAACCCACGACAGCCGCGATAGGTCCGAGAATGACCGACCACATGAACAAGGAAGCAATCCCTAATACCAGGCCTACGTATCCGACCGCCCGGCCGGTGGAGAGATCCGTCTTATCCTCGTCTGCATGCCGTACCGAAGTTTCCATCGGCGGAGCCACCTCGGCAGCATATTCCTCGCGGTGATCCTTCCGCGGGAAGTCTACCCGATTTCGCTTGCCTTGAACAACCTTCATTTTATTTTTGCGATGTTTTTTATCCATAGCTCGCTTCCTCCATTTCCATCATCCTAAAGTGCCCGGCACGCGGACTTTATCCGGAGCTTGTGCCCGTCAGCCCTTCGGCTTGAAGGTCAGACAGCAGGTCTCGGAAGACTTGTCAGCAACATCCTGATGATCGTCTACGTAAGGCTCTGCCCCATACTCTTCGTTAAGTTTCACATTCGCATGACGGTCAATCTCGATCATAATCATCTCGGCATGACATAAATTTTGTTCTCCCCAGTAATGGCAATTGCTGACACTGCACTTCACTAATGGTTTGGCTTCGTTGGCCATTTTAGCATCACCTCGTCAACATTTTTTCCTATGTTTAGGGCCGGTATGCACGATAACGATTGTCAGTTGGTGCCTTAGGCGCGGAACGCAAAAAAGAGATGCCAACGACTGGCATCTCTTGAATCTTCCATAATTATACTAAGCGTGGCTTCTCTCGGATTGCATCCGGCGCTCCGTCAAATAATCGCTCTCGTAATAAGCAAGATCGTCGCGAAGCTCTTCATAAATCTTGGTAATGTTCATGATGACGTCACGTGCGGGACGTACCGGCTTCTTCCGGAAACGGATGGCATCCTGTCCGGTGTAGGCGTAACGGCCATCTTCGGAATAACTTTCATTTTTGGGATAGAAGAAGCTGTTCACGCAGCGATGATACAAATTATACAAAGCCTTCTCGGCAAAATCGATATCAAAATTAGGGCGACGCTGTACAACGCCTAGCTTCTCATAGGAAACTTCAGAAAATACGAGCAAATGGCGAACATCCGACAGAAATCCTTTGTAAAAGTGAACGGTTTCCTCGTCCTGTTCCGTTACCAATTGAGATAAAGCATGTTCATTCAAAAACGTTTCCATAATCGAAATAGCAGATTTCAACTTTTCTCTGGATTCTGAGCATAATTTCTGAAGATTGTCTGCTGGCATTACGATAGATCCCCCTTAAATGGTCGTGACCTGCAGGCCAAAATGGCCTGACGGTCATGCTAATATGTACTATCCTAACACAAATTTTGGGATAACGAAATCCCTATCATGAATACACTTACAAGGTTATTTTTA
Organism: Bacillus sp. FSL K6-6540; assembly: GCF_038007545.1. Lineage (NCBI taxonomy): Bacteria > Bacillati > Bacillota > Bacilli > Caryophanales > Bacillaceae > Bacillus > Bacillus sp. FSL K6-6540. Next base: position 2,124,648 of record NZ_JBBOXH010000001.1, on the reverse strand, counting down.
GTACATTTTTTTGGCGTATTCACTCTTATTGACTAAAGATTTCTTGCACGCATAAAAAGGATACACTCTTCCCACGCTAAGACTACTTACAATCCTGAAATGCGGCGAGGAGGAAAATATGTGAAATCTCGTACCTTTTGGAGCATTATAGGGGCAGCGTCAGTGATTGGCGCGCTTTTGATCTTGCTGTTCATCCCCGGCTCGAAACAGCCTGCTCCAACGGCTGAACCGTCACGGCCCTTAAAACCCCAGCAGGAGAACAAGGCCAAGCATTTTACCATGCTGGGCGATATCCAGGCAACGGATCAATTAAACCGTCTCGATGCCAGGGGACACCTCCGTAAAATGCTGAACAATGATTCTTTGCGCAGCGCGGGGCAAGTCAAGGCGTATACGCAGAAAGAGCAAAAGATGCACAAGCATTTTCAGCAAGTACGCTGGTATAACCTCAAGGAAAACAAGATGGCGGACATTCAAGGCCAGCTTCCCAAAATGAGCAAAACCGACAAAAATCGGATCGCTCATCATTTTCAACTGGCGCAGCAGAAATTGAAACGCGGGGAGCCTTATGATTCCCCCAAATTCAACGCGGCGGGGCAGCCTTATTTTGTTGTGGCCGAACCGTCCAAGGATGGCAGATATGGCGCTGCCGCCCTGGTCAATCAAGCCGTGCTCCAAGAGGTAAGCAATCACCAGAAGCGGAATCTCCGCTTAATTCCGTATCCGAAGGAAGGAAAATTCCGGGTCGAGTCCATCCATGCGGATACCCTCTCCGACATCACCGTCAAAACCGGCCATGATAATGAAAAGGCCAGTCATTTTTACGAAAATGAAATCGTGGTGTCCTTTCAAAATGAACCGTCAAAGCAGCAGCTGTTGGATATCTCCAAGGAAATATCATGCGAAACGCCAAGGAAACTGGGTTATGCCTATGTTTTCCGTTCCAAAGATATGGATTACCAGAAGCTTCGCTCCTATTTCCAGCAGAAGTGGAAAATCAAATACACGGAGCCTCACTACATTTATTTAACCAATGATCGCAGCCCTCAATCCCGGGTTAACTCGGATTTCCCGGATGGGACGAATGCCCAAGTCAATATTCCGAATGATCTCCTGTTTTCGGAATATCAATGGAATCTGCCCGTCATCGAGACAAACCGGGGCTGGGATCTGTCCAAAGGCAGCGAAGATGTCATCATCGCCGTAATTGACACAGGGGTGGATCTTCAGCATTCCGATTTGGACGGACAACTGGTAGAAGGATACAACATTGTCCAGAAAGACAAACAGCCGCTGGATGATGTGGGTCACGGGACGCACGTAGCCGGGATCATCGGTGCCCTGGTCAACAACGGCGAAGGCGTTGCGGGCGTTAGCTGGTACAACAAAATCATGCCGGTCAAAGCGCTCGACGGATCCGGATCGGGAACAACCTATGCTGTCGCGGAAGGCATTATTTGGGCCACGGATCACGGAGCCAAGGTAATCAATATGAGTCTTGGCAACTATGCCGACTCCCAGTTCCTGCATGATGCCGTTAAATACGCCTATGATCGCGACGTTGTGCTTGTTGCCGCATCAGGCAACGACAACACGGAGCGCCCAGGCTATCCTGCCGCCTATCCGGAGGTGCTGGCTGTCGCCGCAACGGATTCCAATCAGAAGCGGGCCGAATATTCCAACTACGGCGATTACATCGATGTGGCCGCTCCAGGGACCAATATCGCAAGCACCTTCCCGGGAAATCAATATGCTGCTCTATCCGGGACCTCCATGGCCAGTCCCCATGCAGCCGCCATGGCGGGGCTCATCCGTTCCCTTAATCCTGACCTGACCAATCAAGAAGTCATGGACGTCATGATCAACCAAGCGGTGGATCTCGGCGACAAGGGAAGGGATAAATATTACGGTCATGGTCAGATCGATATCTTCCAGTCCTTGAAAGCGGTTGGCGCGCCTGAAGTGCCTCTTCAAATGTGGCCCGGCCATACCCTTCGCAATCTGGAGCAAGAGCTCCGCAAATTAAACGGCTCAAACGAATAAAAGATAAAGAATAAAGCAGCTTCCGCCTCTCGCGTTGGCTGCTCTATTCATGATCCGAGACAATGCCGTCACATTTATTTCTTCCGGCGGGTACGGCTGGTACGCACTGTAGCTTTCTTGGAACGCTTGCCGGATACCGTAACGCCGCCGTAGCCTCCATTTTCGGTTACGACTTCTTCTTCGCTGTACGTGTACAGATGTTTTTCTACCGGGACGCAGTGAATCTTATCCACCACTTTTATAGGATGAATAACCGGTACGATTTGCGGTACATAGTGGTCTCTCACGACTACAATCGGATCGCACACAATCGGGGACACCGGAGGACATGGATAATCGTTATGACAAGACATGTGTTTGCATCTCCTTTCCGTTGATGATTATAGCTTATTATCCCAAGGGCTATTTGGTATGGACGATTATCCGTACAGGGCACATGATCTCCCAATATTTTCACAAATCCAGAAGAAAAACGTCTATCGACGTACTTTCTCGGAAGACAGACCGCGGTTAGAGGAAGTTTTTCTTGCGATATCAGGAAGACCCAAGCTTCGAAGTTTAACTTTCTGATATCTTGAAAAAACGCGTATTTCCTATACACCCCCTACAAGGAGTGAAAAGAAAATACGCGTTTGTACCTTAGCATATTCATAAACGTTGTGCAGTTGGGAAAGTTTTCCGTAAGCCGGGTTCTGTGCTCTTCGTGGTCATAGCGGGAACTACCCTGCCACCATAAGCGACAATCATCTATCTAGGCCGATCATTACTAATCGGCTCAAGCGACCAACCCGGACGCGCCTCGGGCTAAGGCTGTCTCCTCGAAGGAGACTGCGTCCCATTAGGTCTTGCTCCAGGTGGGGTTTACCAGGAACGAAGTCACCAGCGTTCCTCGGGGTCTCTTACACCTCGGTTCCATCCTTGCCTGTGCCGCCATAAGGCGGCCATCGGCGGTCCATTTCTGTGGCACTATCCTTCAACTCGCGCTGACTGGACGTTATCCAGCACCCTGCCCTATGGAGCCCGGACTTTCCTCTCGCGGCTTTGAGGCCGCCAGCGATTGTCTGTCAAACTTTCCGGACAACATTACATATTATATCGTGATTCCATGCGGTACACAACCATTAAACATTAACAACAGCTGATTATTTTCCCATTCCGAAATCAAACAAACTGGAACGGCTCCGTGTTGATGCGGGAAGCCACGACCCGGGTTTCGTACTTATGCTCTTGCAGCTTCTGCTCCATCCACTCGGCAACTTTGACCTTCATGATCTTCTCGGCATTGTGGCCCGGATCAATGATGGTAAGTCCTGCAGCCAGCGCATCTTGTGCCGTATGATAATCCACATCACCCGTTACCAGCACGTCTGCTCCCCGGAACAGCGCCTTCATCATATAGCGTCCTCCGGAGCCGCCGATAACGGCTGCCTTGCGTATGGTACGGTCGAGTTCTCCTACGACGCGAACATGAGGGACCTCCAGCTTCTCTTTTACCACATCGACCAGCTCAGCCAGCGTCAGGGGCTCCTTCAGCTTCCCGACACGTCCAAGACCGAGGGATCTTCCCTTCAGGTCCATGTTATACAGATCGTAGGCAACCTCTTCATAAGGATGCGCCTTCAGCATGGCCTGGATGACCTTGTTCTTAATCGTGTGGGGAACGATCGTTTCGATCCGGACCTCGTCTGCCCGTTCCATCTTTCCTTCTTTACCTTGAAAAGGGGTGCTGCCTTCTCTTGGAACGAAGGTACCGAAACCCTCGATATTGAAGCTGCAGTGGCTGTAATTTCCAATCCAGCCTGCGCCGGCCCCGAGCACGGCATCCAGCACCTCTTGATGATGGCTCTTCGGAACAAACACCACCAGCTTGGACAGCTGCTCGTTATGCATGTCATGGATGGGCGACGTATCCTCGATGCCCAACGCCTCCGCCATCCAATCGTTCATGCCGCCCTCGGTTACGTCCAGATTGGTATGGCTTACATAGACCGCGATGTCGTGTTTGATCAGCTTCTCGTATACCTTGCCCATCGGCGTATCCGTCTGCAGCTGCTTCAGCGGACGGTAGATAATCGCATGATGCGCGATAATCAGATCAGCCCCAAGCTCAATGGCTTCATCCACCACTTCATCATTCACGTCCAGTGCAACCAGCACCGTCCGAATGTCCTTTTGCAAGGTTCCAAGCTGGAGCCCGATTCGGTCATCGGGTTCGGCTACGTGCTTCGGGGCCAATTGCTCCATGTATTGAATTACGGTTTGTCCTTTGGCAAGCATGCCAGCACCTCCTGAATAAACTCGATATCCGATCGAATCTCACTCGCCTTATCGGCCGCCGTGGGCAGATCCGAACGCGATAACGACTGAAGTATATGCCCCATCTTCTCCATCTCCGACGTCCACTTATCGTGGAAAACCGGATTCGGGAATTGCGTCAACCAAGGCCCCATGCGGAACAGCCAGTCAGCGGAAAGCCGGACACCATCTCCGATGGTCCTTTCCTTGTATACCTGTTCATTCGTCAGGTCCGTTCCGTCCGAAGGCTCGGCGACCAGCACCTCGTAAATTTTCCCGTCTTCCTCCAGGATCCATTCCTCGATCAGCACCCAGCCATGGGAATGCAGCCATCTGCGCAAAATGTCCTCTCCCACGTTCGGCTGTAAAACAAGCCTGCGAACGCCGGCCAGCTTCTCGATCCCGCGATCCAGAATCGCTGCAATCAGGCTGCCGCCCATGCCGGCAATGGTAATCACGTCCGCCTCACCGGCCGAGAGCACATTCAATCCGTCCCCTTTTCGCACGCTGATGACATCGGTCATCCCTGATTCGATGACCTGCTTGACAGCAGCATCGTAAGGTCCTGGATTTACCTCACCGGCGACGGCTTGAACCGCAGCTCCGCACTCCACGGCAGCCACGGGCAGCAGGGCATGATCCGAACCGATATCTGCAAGTTTGCTGCCGCGCGGAATCTTCTCCAGAATTTTCGTTAATCTTCTTGATAATTTCAATGCTGACACCCTTACATTCCATATTTTCGTTCAATCCACGATCTATTCATTACCCTAACAGACACAATACCAAACTGCAAACCCGCAAATCCGGCAATCCAACCTGGTGCCAGGTCATTTGCAATGGGTCTGGAAAAGAGCTAAAATAAAGACCAATACAACAAATGCAGGAAGAAATTCCAGAACCAAGAAACTTCATTCGCCCTGCTTGCATTCGAAAAAAAGGACCTGCTGCGTTACTGCAGAAGGTCCGTGGATTAAGCTATTCGAGAAAATCCTTTAACCGCTTGCTGCGGCTCGGGTGACGAAGCTTACGGAGCGCTTTGGCTTCGATCTGCCGTATCCGCTCACGCGTAACGCCGAATACTTTGCCGACCTCTTCCAGCGTTCTTGTGCGGCCGTCATCGAGTCCGAAACGAAGGCGAAGGACATTCTCCTCGCGCTCTGTCAGCGTATCCAGCACATCCTCGAGCTGTTCCTTCAGGAGCTCGTAGGCAGCCGCGTCAGCAGGAGCGAGTGCTTCCTGATCCTCGATGAAATCCCCAAGATGGGAATCGTCCTCTTCGCCGATCGGCGTTTCCAGCGAAACCGGCTCCTGGGCAATCTTCATGATCTCCCGGACTTTCTCAACGCTGAGTTCCATCTCTGCAGCAATTTCCTCCGGCGAAGGCTCGCGCCCAAGCTCCTGCAGAAGCTGTCTGGATACACGAATCAGCTTGTTGATGGTCTCTACCATATGCACGGGAATACGGATGGTACGGGCCTGGTCCGCGATCGCGCGCGTGATCGCTTGGCGAATCCACCAAGTCGCATACGTACTGAATTTGAAGCCTTTTTTGTAATCGAATTTCTCCACGGCTTTGATCAAACCCATGTTGCCCTCCTGAATCAAATCCAGGAACAGCATTCCACGACCCACATAACGCTTCGCAATACTTACAACGAGACGCAGGTTGGCTTCGGCCAGACGGCGCTTGGCTTCTTCATCTCCCTGTTCAATCCGGTTGGCAAGCTCAATCTCATCATCCGCGGACAACAGCGGAACCCGTCCAATTTCCTTCAGGTACATCCGAACCGGGTCGTTAATTTTGATCCCTGGAGGCAGTGAAAGATCGTCGTCAAATCCAAAATCCTCATTATCATGGGATTCGGAATCTCCCGATTGCCGGTGAGGGCCCTCTTCGTCATTTTCATTTACCACATCGATGCCCAGGTCGGCCAGCTGCTCATAGAACTCTTCCATCTGCTCCGTGTCCTGATCAAATGGCGACAATTTCTCCATAATATCTTTATAGCTTAATACGGATCTCTTTTTACCCTGTTCAATCAACTGATCCTTGACTTGATCCAGCGTAAATTCCGTTTCTAGTTCAGTATGCTGATCATTCGCCATCATTCGACTCCCTCCTCCCTAGAAACAGCAATGCGCGGGGCTTCATTGTCTTTCTAGGGCGATAATCTCACTTGCAATTTGCGCGGCTCGCAAAAAATCACCAGAGCGCTCCGCTTTTATCATTTCTTCTTTTTTCTGGTCGATCTCTCTCTGCTGCGGAAATTTCAGCACCTCGCGTATGCAATCATCGAGCACTTGAACGTTCCACTCGGCGGGTGCTTCCATCATCATGATCGAGCTGACCGTCATTTCCAAACGATCGTCTTGGAGCGATGACATGAAACGGCTGATATCCGGAGATTTGCCCTGTGCGTAAAAAGCATATAGATAAGCAGCGATTGCCGCATGATCTTCAATATTAAACGCTTCTCCCAGGCGATCGCCAACGTATCGCGCGGCCTCCGCATCCTGCAGCATCAGCGACAGCAGCCGCCGTTCTGCAGCATGGTAAGCAGGCAGAAGTGCCGGGGCGGGCTGGCGCCCTTTTTTATGCCTACCATTATTCCACCTTTTTTCCTTATTATCCCCATCGCCCATCTTTTTTTGCATCGATTGCCGAAGCAGATTGCAATCCTGCTTAAGACTTTCGTAGGAAAGATGAAGCTCGGAGGATAATTCCCTCAAATAAACCTCCCGTTCGGTTGAGGAATCCAGTACGGCGATAATGGGCAGTGCCTCTTTGGCGTACGCAATTTTACCATCTTCTTCTAGCAGTATATGGTTTTTCTTCAGATATATAAGTTTAAATTTTGTTGTTGAAACGGCTGTTTCTACCACATGCCTGAAACGCTCGGGACCGAACTTGCGGATATAATCATCCGGGTCCATTCCTTCGTTCACCAAAGCGATTCGTACCTTGAGACCAACGCCTTCCAGCATTGGAATGACTTTTGACGCGGCGGCCATGCCGGCTTTATCGCCATCATAGACAACAACAACTTCTTCAGCCACCGATTTCATGATTGCCACTTGGTTTTCCGTTAGAGAGGTTCCCATCGTTGCCACGCCGTTGTGCAGTCCTGCTTCCCATGACGAAATGACATCGCCGTATCCTTCGAATAACAGGATTTGACGCAATTTGCGTATGGATGTTTTGGCCTGGTGCAGGTTGTACAATGTGCGGCTCTTATTAAATAGAAGTGTCTCCGGGGAATTCAGGTACTTCGGTTGACCGTCCCCCAGTATTCTGCCAGCAAACGCGATGACCTTGCCGCTGCGGTCATGTATCGGAAACATGATTCGTCCGCGAAAACGGTCGAGATAGCCTTCTTGTTCATGTCTTGCGGATAATAAACCGCCTCTTTCCATCTCTTTCAAGTCAAAGGAGCGTTTGGTCAGGAACTGAACCAGCGTGTCCCAACGATCTGGCGCATAACCGATTTGAAACTGATCAATCATCTTGTCGTTCATTCCGCGGGCTCTTAAATACTTCATGGCTTCCGTACCATGTTCCGTATTCTTCAGCAGGAAATGGTACAGCTTGGCGCTAAGCTCATACGCTTCAATCAAACGTTCTTTTTCCGGATTACGAGGAATTACGGGAACTCCTTGACCTTCCGGCAACGAGATATCATTCTCTTCTGCCATTGTCTTGACGGCTTCGGGAAAAGAAAATCCTTCGATTTCCATTCTAAACTTAATGGCGTTTCCGCCCTTACCGCAGCCATAGCAGTAAAAGATTTGGCGTTCCGGTGTAACCGTAAAGGAAGGAGTCTTCTCTGAGTGAAACGGGCATAAGCCCTTCAGGTATTTCCCCTGTTTCGTAAGATGCACGTATTTGCTGACCGTATCCACAATATCGCTTTTGGCCAGTACTTCCTCAATGACATCATCCGGAATATTGCCTTGTCCGGTACTCATCCAAACCACCTTCATCTCTTTTGGCACGTAAATAGTATTCGCTACGGGTGGACATTCTCCTGCAATTCACGCAAAAGTTTTGTCAGTTTATGTTGAAAAAACCTCCGGTCTTCGTCAAGCAGTTTCTTGGGCCCTTTGCCATACCTTCCTTGTTTCCTCGCCTTCGCCTGATGGTGACGGGAATCCAGCATGAAATCGATATCCGTATTATGGAAAATACGGCCGCGAAAGGAGATCACGTGGCATGATTTGGCAAGCGCAAGCGCAGCCAGTCCATAATCCTGCGTCACCACGATATCCCCCCTGGATATGTGGTTGGCGATGTAGAGGTCCGCACTTTGATCACTCCGGTCCACCTGGATCGTCGTAACCCCTTCTTCGGCTTGCAGCAGATGATCATAGGAAGAAACAAGCAGCACCGGCACACGGAATGTACGAGCAGTCTCTGCGATTTCCTTCTTGACTGGACAAGCATCCCCGTCAACCACGATCGAAATGGAGCTTTCGTTCATACGCATCACCGGCTCTTATCTTAATCTTGGGTCCTTATTATGCTGTATATTATTATATACGTCTTTGGCCGATTAAAATCCTGCTGCCCAAATAAACAATGACCTTGCCCATGCTTGAATCCGTCCGTTCATAGCGAAAGCGCCATCCCGCGCTGAACCGCGGGCTGTCGCTTTCACTGAACAATACATTATACCATTTGCAAAATCATGCTGTCACTACTACCACACCAATTTCGTGAAATCGGCATACCGCTTCAGATCACCGTCGATTCCAGAGAGCAGCGCGAGGCGATTGGCCCGAACCGCTTCGTCTTCAGCCATCACCATCACCGAATCAAAGAACCCGGTAATCGGCTCCCTTAGTCCACTCAGCAAGGACAGCGAACGTTCGCCGTCCGCTGCCTGCAGCGCGGCATGGTAATCTGCGCGAATCGCGTTCCAAGCTTCATAAAGCTTGTTTTCTTCCGATTCCGTGAACAGTTCGGCGTTGACAGCGGCCTTGCCCGCCTTGGCAGCCAAATTGCTGACCCGGTTGAAGGACTCTACCGTCGTTTTGAAATCCTGGACGCTCTCCACGGCATTCATCAGCGCATGGCCGCGGGATACGACGGACACCACATGATCGAATCCGGCCGTAATGACCGCATCCACCACATCATAACGCTGGTCTTCGGACAACAGCTTCTTCACGCGAAGCCCGAAGAACTCCTTAAGGTCTTTGCGGATTTCGTCCGTCGATCGCTTCAATACGCGAATGTTCTCGTGAACCTCGAGCGCCACGCCGAACACGTCGGATAAAGTCACCGGAAGTTTGTGCTCCAAGATGATCTGAACGATGCCCGCAGCCTGACGCCGGAGTGCGTAAGGATCCTGGGAGCCAGTCGGAATAATGCCGATGGAGAAGCATCCCACGATGGTGTCGATTTTATCCGCGATGCTCACGATGGAACCCACCGTCGTGGAAGGCACCGAATCGCCGGCAAAGCGAGGCTGGTAATGCTCGAACACCGCTTTGGCCACATGCTCCTTCTCACCGGCTTTTCTTGCGTAATCCTCTCCCATAACCCCTTGCAATTCAGGGAATTCATAGACCATCTGCGTCACCAGATCGAATTTGCAAATATCGGCCGCACGGCTCACGGAATCCGCTGCGTCTGCAGAAACGTTAAGCTTCGCGGACAACTGATCCGAAATCCGTCGGATTCTGCGGACTTTATCGCCGATCGTCCCCAGCTCTTCATGGAAAACGATGCTCTCCAGCTTCGACAGGGCATCCTTGATCTGAAGCTTCTGGTCTTCCTCATAGAAGAATTTCGCATCCGATAACCGGGCCCGCAGCACCTTCTCGTTTCCTCTCGCAATCACGTCGAGGGAGCGGCTGTCCCCGCTGCGAACCGTTACGAAATACGGAAGCAATTGTCCCTGCTTATCCAGCACCGGGAAATACCGCTGATGCTCACGCATGGACGTAATCAATACTTCCTGCGGAATATGAAGGAATGAGGAGTCGAACGATCCGTACAGCACGGTTGGAGTCTCAACCAGGAACAATACCTCTTCTAGCAGGTCATCCTTGATCGCGATATTCCAGTCCTTCTCCTGGGCCAGCGCCTGGATTTGCGAAACGATCATCTCCTGGCGCTCATTCACATCGACGATAACATGCTGTTCGCGAAGTACGTCGCGGTAAGCAGATGCTTCCGGAATTACGGCTTCTCCGCCAAGGAAACGATGCCCGCGAGTTACGTTACCGGCCTTCACGCCCGTAATTTCCAGATCTACCGTCTCGCTGCCCAGCATCGCGACCATCCACTTAATCGGACGAACGAATTTGAATTCGTGCGCTCCCCAGCGCATGTTTTTCGGGAATGTCATCGAAGTCAGTATGCCAAGCAACCCTTCGGACAGGATGGACTTCGTATCCACGCCGACGCTATTCTTCGTCACGTAAATATACTCGACTCCGCCGAGCTCCTTAAACATAAAGCTCTCGGGATCAACGCCCTGGCTTTTGGCAAAACCAAGAGCCGCCTTGCTCCACTGCCCGCTGTCATCAAGAGCGATCTTGCGGGAAGGCCCTTTCACTTCCTCGCTGACGTCCTCTTGCTTATCCGCAACGTTCTGAACCCATACCGCCAAGCGGCGCGGGGTAGCAAATGCCGTGACTTCGCCATGCGCGATTCTGGAAGCATCCAGCCATTTGACCAACTTGTCCTGAAGCTGCTCCATCGCGGCGCGCAGAAATCTCGCCGGCACTTCTTCCAGACCGATTTCAAACAATAAATCCTTAGACATGCTCTGCGCCCCCTTTCTTAATCAGCGGGAAGCCCAGCTTCTCGCGCTCCTCCAAATACGTGGCAGCTACCTGACGAGCCAGGTTGCGCACGCGCATGATGTATCCCGTTCTCTCCGTTACGCTGATCGCGCCTCTGGCATCCAGAAGGTTGAACGTGTGCGAGCATTTCAGAACATAGTCATAAGCGGGGAACACCAGATGCTGGTTCATCGCTTTATTCGCTTCTTCCTCGTACATGTTAAACAGCGTAAACAGCATCTTCACGTCGGACACTTCAAAGGTATACTTCGAATGCTCGAATTCCGGCTGATGGAACACGTCTCCGTAGGTAATGCCGTCTACCCACTCCAGATCGAACACGTTCTCTTTATCCTGGATGTAGGATGCAAGGCGCTCCATGCCGTAGGTAATCTCCACAGCCACCGGATTGGCGTCAATGCCGCCAACCTGCTGGAAATACGTAAACTGCGTGATCTCCATACCATCGAGCCATACTTCCCAGCCCAAGCCCCATGCACCGAGCGTTGGCGCTTCCCAGTTGTCCTCGACAAAACGGATGTCATGATCAAGCGGATTGATGCCAAGACGCTTCAGGCTTTCCAAATACAGCTCCTGGATATTGTCAGGCGAAGGTTTGAGAATGACCTGGAATTGGTGATGCTGATATAAACGGTTCGGGTTCTCCCCATAGCGGCCGTCGGCCGGGCGACGGGAAGGCTCAACATAAGCCACGTTCCACGGCTCAGGTCCGATCGAACGCAAATACGTCATCGGGTTCATGGTACCGGCGCCTTTTTCCGTGTCGTACGGCTGCACGATGATGCAATTCTGTTCCGCCCAAAATTGCTGCAGCGTCAAAATCATCTGCTGGAAATTCATGATTTTAGCTCCTTTGTTTTCTTTTTCGAATCCAATCCATCATGCTAACATTTCTCTGTACAACAAAAAGCTCTCGTCCTACGCCTGTTGTACAGACATAGGGACGAGAGCTGTAGCTTCCCGCGGTTCCACCCTACTTGGCCTTGCTTTTGCCGCCGAGTGATCTGACGATCTCCAGCGATAAGCAAAACCCACTTTATCGTTTCACCATGCTCCCGGGTGCCCTGTTCATGAATATCTCCCGCCAGGCTTCCACCGCCCCCGGCTCGCTATCATTGGATCGATTATTCACTACTTTCCCGTTCAATGCATGTCAGTATTCAAAAAACTAATAAACTGATAAATATAATACCTCATTCCATACCTTACGTCAAATGTTGTACTTGTCCATTTGATCCAAAAAGTTTTGCGATTTCAAACGCAGCCCCAGCTGCATATCCATCAACGCTCGCATAACTTTTTTGAGCTCGGCCTTCGTTTCGTCCTTTACGTCTACATTGCCCAGCCGCCTCAGGTTCAGGCGTCCAAACAGGCGCAGCAGCTTCAACGTTCTGGTTGAGATGGCCATCGCCGGCGGATCCAGATGTTTGCAGTAACGGCACAGCACGCCGCCAAGGCGGGGGCTCACCAGCATATCTTCGTCTTTTCTGGATTGATTGCATGAAATGCAAACATCCAGCTCCGGCCCGTACCCTGCCGCCTGCAAAATTTTCATCTCATACAGATTGATGATAATTTGGGGATCCTTATCCTCCTGAAGGGCTTCCAGGCAGGCCTTGAGCTGATGAAACCAAAAAGCGCCCGTCTCCTCATCCTGCAGCACCCGATCCAAGAGCTCGCAGGCATAAGAAGCATAGGCGGCTTTTACAAGGTCCTCCCTGAGCCCGTGGTGAGATTCCATAATCTCGCCGGCGTTCAAGTTGCCAAGCCCGGTACCATTTCGGAAGAACACATATTCTCCATAAGTAAACAGCTGCGTCAGAGCAGCATGACGGCTTTTCACCTTCTTTGCTCCTCTGACCAGCACGCCTACCTTGCCCGATTCTTTGGTGCAAAGTGTAATGATTTTGTTCCCTTCACCGTAGTCCATGCTGCGGATGACAATCCCTTCCGCCCGATATAGCATGCGCTTTCCCCCAACCATTCCTGGAACAACCAATGATTACTCGTCTTCTTCATTCGGGGCCGCCTCGTCTTCAACGGATGCAGCTGCAAGGACCGATTCACCCTCGGCTTCCTTATACAGCAAATACGCATCGACATCTCCAGTCATCGCAAAATACTTCCACGAAAAATCTCGCATTCGTATTCATCCTCTCTTCGGAAATGACGTCTGCATCATCTACGAAAATTAGGATGTGCCTCTAGAGCAGATTTATGAAATGCAATTGTTGGCAGGCGGCAGCCGCGTATGATTTCCCTCGAATTTGAGCCGGCTTCATTATTCCCCGCGGTGAAATCCGAGATCGCGAAGAACGCGTTCTTGATTGCGCCAATCTTTTTTTACTTTAACCCAGAGCTCCAAGAAAATCTTGGACCCCAGCAGCCTTTGAATATCCTGGCGGGCCTGTCTGCCCACTTCTTTAAGCAGCGCCCCCTGCTTGCCGATAATGATGCCCTTCTGGGAATCGCGTTCTACGAAAATAACGGCGGAAATATAGACGGTTCCGTTCTCTTCTACCCGCATGTCCTCGATGGTGACTGCGATGGAATGAGGCACTTCCTCCCTGGTCATGTGCAAAATTTTCTCGCGAATCAGCTCGGCGCATACGAATTGCTCCGGATGATCCGTCACTTGGTCCTCAGGATAGTACTGCGGGCCTGGCGGCAAATACTTCTGGATTTGCTCGAGCAGCGTGTTCACATTGCTGCCGAGCTTCGCGGAAATCGGGACGATCTCTGCAAAATCATGCAGCTTCCGATATTGCTCGATCAGAGGCAGCAGAGCGGGCGGCTCAATCTTGTCGATTTTGTTCATCACCAGGATGATCGGCGTCTTGATCTTCTGCAGCTGCTCGGCGATATACCGGTCTCCCCCGCCGATGCCCTCGGACGCGTCAACCAGGAACAATGCCGCTTCAACCTCACCCAATGTGCTCAAAGCGGTCTGGTTCATATAATCTCCGAGCTTGGACTGACGCTTATGGATGCCCGGCGTATCCAGAAAGACCACTTGGGAATCCGGGGTCGTATAAACGCCATGGATTTTGTTTCTTGTCGTTTGCGGCTTGTCCGACATGATGGCGATTTTTTGGCCGATCACTTGGTTCATCAGCGTCGATTTTCCTACGTTCGGTCTGCCGATAATTGCCACAAAACCGGATTTAAATTGTTTTTTTTGCATACCATGCCTCCGTTACGGTTCCGTATCTGCGTGTTGTGTACTACATGATTCCATACTATATGATTTGGAGTCTTACTGCTTGTTTAAATCCCATGGACCGAACGCCCCCGGCAGCAGTTCGCTGACGGTCGTCTCCTTGATGTCGCCCTTCATGTTGCCCATAATGACCTTCATATCCGGCTTGCACAGCTCCACCAGCACTTGCCGGCATACGCCGCACGGCGTGCACGGGCCGTCCGTATCCGCAACGATGGCGATCGCTTGGAAACTCCCCGCTTCATGACCGTCGGCAATCGCCCGGAACAATGCCGTGCGCTCCGCGCAGTTGGTCGGTCCGTAGGCTGCATTCTCCACGTTGCAGCCCAAATGCACCTGTCCGCGAGAATCCAGCAGGGCCGCTCCCACGCCGAATTTCGAATAAGGTATGTACGCCCGCGTGCGCGCCTTAATCGCTTCTTGCATCAACAAACCTGCATCCATATCTAGTTCCTCCTATATCGTTCAGTTTGTTAAAGTATGTATCCATTCCCATACCGGTTCATAGAAGACCATAATGCCGATCACGATGGCAAAAACCGCTGCAACGAGTGCTGCACCGGCTGCCGTATCCTTAGCCACCCGGGCTAACACATGTTCTTCAGGCGAGACCAGATCGATGATGGCCTCCACCGCAGTATTGACCAGCTCCGCGATGAATACAAGGGAAACCGCCAATACCAAAAATAACCAGCGGATTCGATCCAATTGCAGCAAAGCTGCTGCGATGAACACAATCAAGGCAGCAGCAATGTGGATTTTCATATTGCGTTCCGTTTGTACAGCCGTCAAGATGCCTCGCATGGCGCACCCAAAAGCCCTGTATAACGATTGTCTGTGCGGCTTCACTATCTTGTTAATCCTACTTCGGCTAGTACGGCTTCCTGTTTGCCCATCATTTCGGCTTCGCTTGCCTCATCCTGATGGTCATATCCGAGCAAGTGAAGAAATCCGTGAACAAACAGAAAACCCAGCTCACGCTCCAGGGAGTGACCGTATTCTTCGCTTTGCAGCTTCGCCCGGGGGACCGAAATAATGATATCGCCCAGTACATCCGGCACGCTCTCCAGCTCTTCTCCCTCTTCCAGCTCATAAATGATCTCGAGCTCATCGTTCGTTATTTCATTCATTGCAAAGGAGAGCACGTCGGTCGGACGATCGATTCCCCGGTACTCCCGGTTCAATTCATGGATCCCTTCATCATCAACAAAGGTCAGATCAACCTCGCCATCGGTTACGCCTTCAGCCTCTCCGGCCTTCTGCAGAATCGCTTCAAGCAGGGTGATCAATTCCTCGCTAATCTGAAAATCCTCTTGTTCATTATTCCATGCCAGCTGCAGGCTCATTCTTATACGCTCCTTCTCTGTTCCTCACTTGTTGCGGACGTCTCCGATGCGGTCGAGGCTTCGCCGTTCGGCGCGGACAGTTTGGGACGCTTCACATCCTCCGGATATTCGATCCGGGAATGGAAAATCCCCATCACCGTCTCCTTTAACGTCTTGGCGATGATGTCCAGTTCCTTCATCGTTAAATCGCAATCATTAAACTGATGGTCATCCAGACGCCCCTTGATAATCTTCTCGATCATCGATTCGACCTGTTCGACCGTTGGTTTACGCAATGATCGGACGGCCGCTTCCACGCTGTCGGCGATGCCGACAATCGCAGACTCCTTGGATTGGGCCTTCGGCCCCGGATAGCGGAAATCATCCTCCGTGAAATCCGGCTCGACGCCCTGCTCTTCCGCCTGGCGAACCGCCTTATGATAGAAATAGTGTAAAAACGTGGTGCCATGATGCTGCTCCGCAATATCCCTTATCGGCTTGGGCAGCTTGTACTCCTTGAGCATCTCCACGCCATCCCTTGCATGCGCTACGATAATGGATTTGCTCAGCTTCGGTTCTATGGAATCATGCGGATTCTCCATATTGTTCTGATTCTCGATGAAATAGATCGGGCGCTTGGTTTTTCCGATATCGTGATAATAAGAACCGACGCGGCACAGCAGTCCGTTGGCGCCAATCGCTTCCGCAGCTGCCTCGGATAAGTTACCGACCATGACGCTGTGATGGTATGTGCCCGGCGTCTCTGTCAGCAGTTTACGGAGCAGCGGATGGTTCGGATTCGACAATTCAACCAGCTTCAGCGCCGAGAGGATGCCGAAGGTGACTTCAAAGAACGGCATGAGCCCGATAACCAGGATCGCCGTTAACAGTCCGCCCGCGATGGCAAAACCGATCGAATACAGCGTTTCCGTCGTAGTCCACGTGTCGTTATTGAGCAGCAGCATAATGAACACGATCAAGGCGCCGAAGAGAGAAGCCATGATGCCGCCCTTCAGCATCGTCGACCGCTGGCTCGCGCGGTGGATCGAGAAGATCGCCACGCAGGAAGTCACGGCTGCGAATAACCCGAACTTGAAGTCGAACAGTTCCCCTTGAACGTTCAATATGACGCTTGCCATGATGCTGAAGATAATGACGCTGAAATAGGCAAGCGAGGTCTCCAGCAGCAGGGTAACCAGAATCGCGCCGATCGCGACAGGCGCCAAATACCCCACGTACATCTGGGAATCGCTCTGCAGAAATGCGGTCAAATGCATGGTGATCAGCGTAATGACGTACACCAGGACCAACATCAGCAGTTGCGAGTTGTTGTATTTGAATTTGCCCGGCTCCGACTGCCGGATGAACATCAGTATGCCGAGGGACAGCAAAACGGACAGGAGCAAAACGCCAAGCTCCGGCCAATAGTTGATGTCGTCCTTCAGCAGCCCGTTCTTGCCGAGCAGCTCGTACAGCTCCGGCGTGATGAGCTGACCCTTTGCCACAAGGATGTCCCCTTGTTTGATAAAGACGGGCGGGGTATTCTCGCGAGCTTCAACCTTCGCATTCTTCGTGGCGACCTCGTCATAGAACTTGTTGGCCGTAATCGTTAAACTCGCCAGTTCCTGAACGACTTCCCTGGCGGTCCGATCATTCAACGAGCTGGTGTTCACTCGTTCCGCCACGCGGGTGCGGGCCGTGTCGGCATCCACGATCTCGTTCAGCATCAGCCTGGAAACGATCTCGCGGGCTACGGGCTTCATCTGGATAATATCTTCCGAATTCAACCGCGGTATCTTAATGAACGTTTCCTCGGGAATCCGATAGGTTTGTTCTTCGATGACCCGCTGCATTTCCTGAAGCAGCTCTTTGGAGTAGGCTTCATTCGTGCTGTTGGCCGACACGAAATTTTGCACGAATTCTCTGGCCATCCGCGGAATTTCTTTGCGATAAATCTCCACCTTTTCGGCGGAGCTGATATCCACGTCCTGGTTCAAACGTTCAATACGGTCAAGGATCTGCGTAACCAGAACGTCGTTCCGCAGCGGGACGAGAGGGTAAATCGGCTGGACGTTCTCCGCCGCCGCCTCCTGTGCCTTCAGCGTCGCCTTGCTGTCCTCGATTTGAACGGGCGCCACGATATTCTTTTCGCTTTTCGTATTGACCTGGATGTCATAGCGTTCCGGTAAAAGCTTGGATGCTAGACTGATATAGAAGAGCAAAGCAAGCAGCAGAAACAGAATATAGCGTGTTGCCACGCTATATTTCCATCCGCTGTTTTTACTCCACATGGACTTGTCCGTCGATGGTTCTTTGGAGGCCATTGCGACAATCCCCTTTAATCTTGGTTTTCTGCTGCTTTATCATAAGCGACGATGATTTTTTGTACTAAGGAATGACGTACAACATCCTGTTCGGCAAAATAGACGAATCCGACTTCCTCAATTCCGCTTAATATCGTTTTAGCTTCGATAAGTCCTGATTTTTTCCCCCGCGGCAGGTCAATCTGGGTCACGTCCCCTGTAATGACCATCTTCGAACCGAATCCGAGCCGTGTCAGAAACATCTTCATCTGTTCCGGCGTGGTGTTCTGTGCTTCATCCAAAATAATAAACGAGTCGTCCAGCGTCCGTCCGCGCATGTACGCGAGCGGCGCGATTTCGATCAACCCGCGCTCCAGCGCCTTGGCCGTTTGATCCGGGCCCATGACGTCGTATAAGGCATCGTACAAAGGTCTCAGATAAGGGTCAACCTTCTCTTGCAGGTCTCCGGGCAGGAAGCCCAGGCTCTCTCCGGCCTCCACCGCGGGCCTTGTCAGAATGATTCTTTTGACGGATCCTTCCTTCAGCGCGGCTACGGCCAGAACGACGGCCAAATAGGTCTTCCCTGTTCCGGCAGGACCGATGCCGAATACGATGTCCCGCTTCTTGATGGTGGTCACATAGTGCTTCTGACCGATGGTTTTTACTCGAATAGGCTTACCTTTGAAAGTTGTCGTAATCTCGCCCTTGTACAGATCCAGCAGCTGATCGGCTCTCAGATCCTTGGCAAGTTCTACAGCATAAAGAATATCGCGCTCGGTCAAAATGTAGCCGTTGCGCACAAGCTGGAGCAGCACTTCAAACAGCTGCTGAAGACTCTCCACATTTCGATGTTGTCCCCGAATCGTGATGACGGCTTCCCGTGAATCGATCGTCGCAGGAATCTCTTTTTCGATTAATTTTAGAAATGTATCTTGTGGTCCGAATAAGGACAGACCTTCTGACGCGCTTTGAAGTAAAATTTGAATGCTGGTCGTTTGCTGTGACAAATAGCCTCATTCTCCTTGATCGTATACTATGGGAAGTTCTTTCGCGATGGTCTCTTCCACCTCAAAAAGCACTTTCATATAAACTTTACCATTCTCTTTCTTATCATGCAAAATTTTTTGGCTTACGAATCTTGAATCGGTCCCATATTTCGCCAAAATATCGCGGCGCGCCCCCTCGATTCCCTCTTTTTTGGCTTCATCCTCGGTAATGGTCCGCTGGACCTCGGTGACCTCCATGATTTTTTCCGTCATCCAGCCGAGCGGCAGCACGCGCGTCCTCCAAGTCAGCGGATCATAGAAGGTCAGGGTCTCCTGCTGCGAATACGGGATTTCCCCGTAGCCCCACAACTGAACGGCACGATCCCCGAACACGATATAGGAGCGCTTCTTTCCTTCGCCCGTATAGACCTTATGCGTTTTTACCAACGGAATTTCGATATCGTATTCATGCCATACCAGACCTCTAACTTCCCCCTTGGCTACGACTCTTTCCGAGTTCTCCTCATCCCCAAGAACCCCGGAGATCAGAATGTCGCCCTTCTTCACCCGGCTGTTGATCCCTACTTTAGGAACCCCCTTCTCTGCGTACATGTGAGTAATTACCGCGTCCTGGGTACTGATCAGATGCCTTGGGCTCTGGAGAGGCGGTTTCTCCGGCACGGCTGCCTCGACGATCTGAATGCGTATGCGCGTCCCGTTGCGTTCCACCCCTACCCAAGAGGTTCCCGGAAGACGGACGGTCATATTGCCGGACAGCTTGTCCATCGATTGCAGCTTAAATATCCATTGAAACGGATAAATGCCCTCCTGTTTGGCCGCATCGAGCACATCTTCCGACGCAATCGTTTCATTCCCCTCGACTTCCACGTTCCATACCATGGACGAAAGTGTCAGCAGAATCATAAAAAACGCAACGACGCCGATAACAAAAGCTTTGCGTTTGAACAGACGTCGTGCTTGAAAAGGATAACCAAAACGCTCCTTGATGCGCGTACGGCAGCCTGTCCGTTTTAACAGCGGACGGAGCCCTTTGAAATCTTTCAGCAGCAGCTTAAACTCTGCTGAATGCGCCCCTGTCGGTGTTACATCCCAAACCGGGGTTCCGGCCTCCGCCAATGAATTGATGAATGCTTCCACATGCTCACCGCGAACGGCGAGCTTCAAATATCCTCGAAGATGGATCATCGTCGGAATCTTCACGGTTTCTCCCCCAATCCTATGTATTGAATATTATGAATGGTGCCAATGATGGTCACTTCATGGCTTTGAATGGCCTGAATCGCAAGCCCGGTCCCGGAAATCTCCAAAGAACCCTGCGTTAATGACAACACAAGTCGTTCCTCGGAAAAATGCCGGACTCCGCGATGGTTTTCGATATGCAGCTCTTTATTGCCAATCAGGGTCAACCGCGGTAAATCAAATAACAGGTCCTGTGGCAAATCAAGCATTTCTTGGGTCCATTTCTGCAGCTTGCGGCTGATGCGGGACATATGGAGACTTTCCCCCTTCCTGTACTGTACACCTTATGCCCCAGGCAGCCGTTTTATGAGATGAAAAGTAAAAAGACCGCCCCGTCAAAAATCTGACGAGGCGGTCTCCCGCTTCTATGAATCTAAGAATCTATGAATCGCAGCTAATTTCTAAAAATTTACCCTAACCTATGGCTCTGAACACCTCAGACGCGCCCGCCGTTTACCGGCGAGGATTCATGGAGCGTTTGGCGCGCGGGGGACCCAATATCTCAGCCCACACAATGCCGTTTCGAGCCTGTTCAGCAAGAACCGATCGGCCATTCTTGACCTGTTCCTGATCCTCGTCGTGGATTTCGACAACGGTTTCCGGTATATCGAGTGTCATCCGATTCAGATGGGAGTGGATCCGGTCCAGATCCCTCTGCATCATCTCGATTCGATGATCCATACTGTCGTGGCTCGAACTCATTTCAAGCCTTCGTTTCATTCGGTCAATCTCTTGATGCTCAAGAGAATATCCGTTTCCGGTATCCGCTTCTTCCTCATCGATCCTGTCGATCCGGGGGCTTTCCTGAACAGGTGCCGGACGGGAGACTTGCGGAGCGGTCTGTACCCGTCTTGCTTCAGGCCGCTGTGGCCGCTGCTGCCCCGGTCTTGCAGGACGGTCCCCTTCGCCGCCGAAGGATGGCATACGGGGGTTTTTCCCGTCCTCAGCGTTCTTGCCGCGCTTTCCGAGGGCGGAGATGATGAAGAAGCCTATAACAGCTACAATGTAAAAATTTTCGATTAACCAGCTCACTATAGGCTCACCTCATCGTGGTTACTTGGTTTTGTTGTCTCCGGAGTTGTCATTATTCTCACCCATCTTACCGAAGGAACCTCTCATTTGCGTATCGGCTTCGATATTCTTCAGGTTCATATAATCCATCACGCCCAGCTGGCCGCTGCGAAGCGCTTCGGCCATCGCCAGCGGAACTTGGGATTCCGATTCCACCACGCGCGCTCTCATTTCCACGACGCGGGCCTTCATCTCCTGCTCTTGAGCTACCGCCATGGCACGGCGCTCTTCCGCCTTCGCTTGGGCAATGCGCTTGTCGGCTTCCGCCTGTTCGGTCTGCAGGTAAGCACCGATGTTTTTGCCTACGTCGACGTCCGCGATATCGATGGACAGGATTTCAAACGCAGTGCCCGCATCCAAGCCTTTGGACAGCACGGTTCTTGAGATCGAATCCGGATTCTCCAGCACGTCTTTATGGGAATTACTTGAACCGACCGTGGTTACGATACCTTCGCCGACACGGGCGATGATCGTTTCTTCCCCTGCGCCCCCGACCAAACGGTCGATGTTGGCACGCACGGTCACGCGGGCTTTAACCTTCACTTCAATACCGTCTCTCGCCACGGCTGCTACGACCGGCGTCTCGATCACGCGCGGGTTAACGCTCATTTGAACCGCCTGCAGTACATCGCGTCCGGCAAGATCAATCGCCGCAGCTCTTTCAAACTCAAGCGGTATGTTCGCGCGCTGGGCTGCAATCAAGGCGTTGACCACCCGGTCTACGTTACCTCCGGCCAGATAGTGACTCTCCAGCTGGTTGATATTAAGACCAAGTCCTGCCTTCGTGGCCTTGATGAGCGGATTCACGATCCGACTAGGCGTTACGCGCCGCAGGCGCATGGCCACCAATGTAATAATCCCGATGCGCACGCCGGAAGCGAGCGCCGAGATCCAGAGCATTAACGGGAAGAAACTGAAAAACACGCTAAGCAGGATAATCGCGACAACCCCGATTAGAAGAATCGGTACCAAAGAACCATCCAATTCCATATTCGTTTACCCTCCAATATTGAATATTTGCCTTCATCACGTAGAACGTTTAAACACGGGCTCTTTTAATACTACACAATTACGCGCAGAGGTTCACCCTTTTTCTTCCTCTACCACGATTCGGGTACCGTCCGTCTTGATGACGCGGACCGGTCTGCCGGAATCGATGAAGCCGCCAAGGGTAACCACATCAAGGCGACGTCCCTCAAGTTCCATCGTTCCAGCCGGCCTAAGCGGCGTTATCGAAGTTCCGACCAAACCGATCAGAACATCCCGGTCTTCATTCGGAATATACCCCTGTTCCTTCGATAAGCTGTCGCTGAGTATGAACTTGCGCCATACTCCCCGTTCCTTGAATACGAGGGCAACCACAATGATGGCCACCAGGGCCGATGCCGCCGCAACCCCAAGGGACAGAGCAACATGAGAGGTGCTGTAGGCCGCCATGACGACGCCGGCAATCAAACTGGCGGAACCGATGATGCCCAGTATCCCGAAGCTTGGCACAAACAGTTCCATCGCCAGCATCACGATACCGATCACAAACAGCAGCCAGGTCTCCCAACCGGCAAATCCGGCCACCTGATTGCCGAAGAAATAGAGCACGAATGCAACCACGCCAAGAATTCCCGGCACGCCAAAGCCTGGAACAATGACTTCGATAATGACACCTGCGATACCGATGAACAACAGCAGCGTCATGACCCCGGGATGCGTAAGAAATGTAGCCAGCTTCTCCGAGAAGGTCGGCTCCATCCGGAATACGTCCTGCGTGGAATAGTCCATCCAAGCGATGACTTCTTCTGTGCTGTTCGCAATCGTGTCCGCATAGCCTGTCTTCAGCGCTTCATCATGCGTCAAGGATATAATCTCGCCTGGCTGCTTCGTCAAACCGATTTCAGGCATGTCGACCTTCAGATTGATATCAGCCATGCCCATCGCGATTTCTTTGTTTCGACCACCCGCTTCGGCAGCTCCTGCCATCTTGCTCTTCCACCAGGAAACCAGCTTGGCATCTTCGATCCGATTGCCTCTGGCATCCACCATATAAGCCGCGCCGATCATGCTGCCCTCGGACATGGCAATCTTGTCTGCATTGAGTGCGATGTAACTGCCGGCCGATGCCGCATCGCCCGTAATGTAAGCCACGATCGGAATCTCGCTGCCCTTCATCAAGGTAGCAATTTCACCCGCTTGGTCGACAAGACCGCCCGGCGTATCGATTTCCAGGACGATCAGTCCTGCCGCCATCTCTTTGGCTTCCTTAAATCCGCGTTCCATAAAGCTGGTTAAGCCGCGTTCGATCGGCTGCTTCACCGGAATGACGTACACCGACCCGATGTTAGCCGCCATCGCGGATTTCATCGGTGCTGCATACATTCCGATCGATATCAGCATCATCACGACCGCTGCTGTTAATGTCAGGAATCTGCGCATCCACAACTTTCTACTCATCTTTTCCCCTCCTTTTCGACTTAATTCGGCCACCTCTACCTTCATTTCGACAAAACAGGTTCAGCGGCCTGCCTCTTGCATAAGCATATGTATCTACTTGCACCCATATGGTAGTTATTACGAATCAGAAACGATTTCGTTTCAAAAAGTATGCCCATCCATGGAAAAAACCATCGATCAAGGCGCTCGGCTTCTCCAAGCCCTGCTCCTTCACGACAAAGAAAAAACACCCCTTGAGAAAACAAGGGGTGTTTCACTTATGTTGTTACAGAAATTGTTGAACAACTTGATTGACAAGCTTTCCGTCTGCACGCCCTTTAACTTTCGGCATGAGAGCGCTCATTACTTTACCCATCTCGGCTTTTGAAGAAGCACCGGTTTCCTGGATGGTCTGCTGTACAATGACTTTAATTTCTTCTTCAGTAAGCTGTTCCGGGAGGTAGGCGCTAAGGAGCTCAATTTCTGCTTTTGCATCGGCGGCAAGATCGTCGCGTCCCGCTTTTTCAAATTCTTGGAGGGCATCTTTGCGCTGTTTGATTTCACGACTAAAAATATCAAGCACTTCGTTGTCATCCAAACTTCGTTTCAAATCTATTTCAAGATTTTTTATCGTCGAACGAACCATTCGAATCGTTGAGAGTTTGAACTTGTCCTTACTCTTCATCGCTTGCTTCATATCTTCGTTCAATCGTTCGCTAAGATTCATGCTAGTTCAGATCCTCCTAAAACTTTCTCTTACGAGCAGCCTCGGACTTTTTCTTGCGCTTTACGCTTGGCTTTTCATAATGCTTGCGTTTCTTCACTTCAGCCAATACGCCATCTTTAGCAATGGAACGCTTGAAGCGACGAAGTGCAGCATCAATTGTCTCGTTTTTGCGAACTTTAGTTTCAGACACCAGTTTTCCCTCCCTCCGACCAGACCGTCCAAGAGCATTAACACGGTTCATCAAACTTCATTATAGGGCAAACCGAAATAGGGTGTCAACCTTGGGCGTTTAATTTACGATAGTCCGTGCAATGGAAACACCCCCGCGGCGGCCATGCGCTGCGAGGCTGATATATTTCTTCCTATGCAAGAAATTATGTATGAGCCGGGGAAATGCCGGTTAATGCGCCTAAGCGGCGGCCGCCCATCAGGTGATAGTGCACGTGGAACACCGTTTGTTCCCCATCGCGACCACAGTTGTTAATTAACCGATAACCGCTCTCCGCAATGCCCAGCTTGGCCGCGGCCTCTTTAGCCGCTTTGTGCATCTCGCCAATCAGCAGCAGGTCCTCATCCCCAATATCGTTCATGGAAGCGATATGCTTCTTCGGAATGATCAAGACATGAACCGGCGCTTCCGGGTTGATGTTTTGAAATACGAGCACCTTATCATTCTCGAGTATCTTCGTGGAAGGAAGCTCACCTTCTACGATTTTACAAAAAACACAATCCATTCGCGGTTACCCCTTTCATACGTTTACATGCTTTTATCATATAAGAAATCGGGCAGTGCGTCCAATCAATGGAAGATGATCCATATAAAAAAAAAGAGAAGCACCCCTGGAACGCAGCTGTCCAGTAAGGAGGCGCTTCATCACGAGAGCAAGGGAAAAGAAAGGAATCTCTCATGATCAAGCGCCAGCCCGGTGCTTCTTCTATATGTCGGCTTATCTGTACTATAACAGCCCCTTGTTGCTGTTTCCGTGATTTAAATCACACCGCCTTATGTTTTGCGGCTACATCGATTCGATTGCAATCCGGGATCCCGCTCCCGCCTGTTCCGCCGGCTGTACCACCAGCTTGCGCGGCAGGCGTGCCCGAAGCTCGGGCACATGGCTGATGATGCCGACGGTTAGCTTATCGGTATGGAGGCGCTCAAGCGCGGTGATGACCGTCTCCAGCAGCTCCGGATCCAGCGTGCCGAATCCTTCGTCGAGGAAAAAGAATTGCAGCGGATATTGCCCGCGCAGCTGGATTTGGGCGGAGAGCGCCAAAGCCAAGGCCAATGAGGTCAGGAACGTCTCGCCGCCGGATAAAGTGGATACCGGACGCCGGACGCCGCCGTTGGCATCGTCCCGAATGACAAAACCTCCGCCGGAATCCACCTCAAGCGAGTAGCGCTGCTTGGTCAAATAGCGAAGACGCTGGGAGGCCGACTGGCTCACCTGCATCAGCTGTTCTTCCGCAATATATTCAACAAACGCGTTGCCGCGCAAGCAGGACTGCAATTTGGACAAGCGTTCGCTCTCTCGCTGGAGGTTTAGGCGCCGCTCTTCCAATTCCATGAACCGGACGTGACGCTGGTTCAAGTCTTCCAAATCCCGCTCCGCCCGGGCTCTCGCCTGCAGCGCTTCCTCGTCGGTTGCACGGGCCGCCTGAAGCTCGGCTGTGCACCGTTCCCAGTCCTCTTCTTGGAACGGGCGGGTGCCAAGCTTCAGCTCGACGTCGCGAAGCCTCAGCGTCCATTCCCGCTGCCCGTCCCGATGCGCTTTCACGAGCTGGGCACATCGTTCGCTTTCTTCCGGGGTCAAGCAGGCTTCCATGACGGCATGCTCCGTAGCGAACGGAGAGGCGGCCAGCTGGTTCTCCCAGGCAAGCTTGGCAGCCACGTGCTGCTCCTGCGCGGCTCTTTCCGCCTGTTCCGCAAGCGCCGCTTCCTTGGCTGCATGCCGAGCCGCCTCCTCTGCCTTCCTGCATTCGCTCCTGGCTTCTTCCGCGGACTCCTTCAGCAGCTTCATCCTGGACCTGCACTCGCCCAGCATTTCCTCGGCCGACCGGTCTCCGATCCAAGCCTGAAGCCGCTCTTCTTTATCCTTCAGGCCATCCGCCTTTCCTTCCCGCTGCGCATCCCATTGAATCTGCAGCTTTTCGAGCTCAAGCAGCTGCTGCTCCAAGCGGAGGACGGCCTCCTTTTTCTCTTCGATGAATGGAACGCTGCGCTCGAGCCCTTCCTTAATCGATTCGGATTCCGCATCCTTCTCCTGCATGAGCTGAAAACGGGCAGCTGCCTCTTCCAAAGGAAATTCCGGCTTGCTTTCCTGCCAGGAAGCCAAAATGTCCGCAGCTTCGGTTTCCAACCCGGCTAACTGATCCCGCATCTGGTGCTCTGCCGCTTGCCCATTCTCCAGCGCGGCGCTCTGTTTCATCAGCTCCTGCCGACATGCCAGGAGACTCTGCTGCACCTTGGAAACTTCCGCTCGGCATTGTCCGATGGCAGCAGCTTGAGCATCAGCCGCTTCTATGAGCCAGGCTGTATTCGAAGCAAGCTTTTCCGCGTCATACGGCCCTTCAGCGACAGGCATGGCGGTTACCGCGGCTTCCATCGATCCGCTCTGCCTGAAGGAAATCGCGTCAATCAATTCGCCTTCTGCGAAAGTGCCGATCTGCGAACGCGATTGACTCGCCAGCGACTCCGCTTCGTTATGCTGCCCCCGCAGGGTCAGTCTGGCTTCCTGGATTTGATGCGTGATCCGCGTCAGCCGGTCCATGCCCTCATCCAAAGTCTCTTCAGGCTGTCCTGCCGAAACGGCCGGTTGCGGATGATGCTGACTTCCGCACACGGGACAAGGCTCGCCTGCCCGGAGCTCGGCGGCCAGCGAAAGGGACAGCGCATGAAGCTGTCTGTCCCGAAGCGATCGGCTCATCACCTGGCTTACCTCGACTGCGGCGGCGGCGATCCGATCGGCAAATGCCGATGCTTCGGCTGCGTCACGCTGCAAGCTGTCAGCCTGCATGGAGAGCTGTATGTAGTCGCGCTGCAGCTCCTGCTCCTGCTTCTGCATGGTACCCAATCTGGCCTCGAGCTCCTTCAGCTTGCCCTCCTGCGATTTCAGTTCGAGCTCGGACTTGTGCTTCTGCCTTCGGACAGCCTCAAGCGCTTGAACCTTCTGCATCGCCAAATGAAGCGCCTGGCGCTCCCCTGAGCGGGTCTCCAGCCCTTTCAGCTTGCCCTGCAGCTCCTCCTGCCGCCTGCGGCCTCGTTCGAGCAGCTCCTGCTCCTTATGCAGCAGAGCGGTTACCCCTTCGCGCTCTTGGCGCGCTTTCGTTCGCTGCGCATCCAGCTTGGCCAGTTCTTCCCGTAATGCATCACGTTCCCGCTGCAATAAAACGGCCTGCTCCAGCTGCTGCTCCCGAAGCACCAGCTTCGGTTCCTCGGCCCGAAGCGCAGCTTGGGCGGCTTCATCCGCCTTCACCGCCTGCTCGGCTGCCTGCTGGGCGGACGCGGCTTGCGCCAGGAGCCCTTCGGCAGTCCGCCGCCGCTGATCCCATGCCTTGCCGGATTCGCGCCATGCCTCAAGCGCGGGGAGAACGGCGGCCGCAGCCCCTGTCAGCTCAAGGCGGCGTTCCAACCGCTGCATCTCTTCCTCATGCTGGGCAAGCTCGTCCAGCTTCCCCTGCAGCCGCCGCTTTTCCATATCCAGCTCGCGAATTTTTCCCATAGCTTCATGGGCTTCCATGGCGGCTTGGAGTTGATTGCGGGATAACGCCGCGTGTTTCTTGGCATGTTCCAGCACCGCAGTTGCTTCCGCCAAAGCTTCCTTGCCTGCACTTCCAAGACCCTGCTGTTCCGCTTCGACCGATTTCAGAGAACCCTCCGTATCCTTAACACGGCGGCTGAGCTTGATCGCAAGCTGATCCCCGTACCGTTCCAAATGGAACAACCGCTGCAGCATCTGCCGGCGTTCGCTCCCCTTCAGGGAAAGGAATTCGGCGAACTTTCCCTGCGGAAGCACGACCGCACGGGTAAAATCGTCCATTTTGAGCCCGATTTTCTCTTCGACGCAGCGGGTGACCTCGGCCAATTTATCCGCCACCACCTGATCCCCTTCGGGGGTAACGCGAATGAAACGGCTCACCGTATTGCTGATGGAAAGCTCGTTAACCCGTTTGAACCTGCGCTCTACCCGGTATCGCTCCAGCCCGGCTGCGGAAGACAACTCAAACGTAAAGGAGACGGACAGACCGTCCTCCGAGTGGTTCATGATGCCCTGGGTTCCGTTAACCGCGCGCTCCACTTTTCCGTACATGGCTAAGGTAATCGCATCCAGCAGCGTGGATTTCCCGCTGCCCGTCGGTCCGAAAATACCGAAGAGCCCGGTTTCGCACAACGTTTCGAAATCAATCTCCTGCGTGCTTCGGTAGCTCTGCAGTCCGGATAACTTCAACAAAATCGGCTTCATTCTAAGACTTCACCTCCGTGCCGTCAGACTCAGACTCCTCTTCCTCAACCAGCTCCAGAAACAAATCGACCAGGTGATCCTCAGGCTCAGCTCCCCCGGTTTGCCGTTGGTAGAACTTTCGGAACAGGTCCGGCAGCGGCAGCCTTGAGCGCTCGCTCTCCAGCTCCAACGCTTCCATCTCCGGGTATACCGGACGAATGTGGACGATGCCGTCCCTGCTCTTGCGCAGCCGCTGAATATCGGCAAGCCCCATGGCCTCCGTTAAGGATACCTCCAGATCAATGAAGGCCTCGGGATCGCGCCCCTCATCCAGCCAGCGGTAGACTTCATCCAAGCCGCCTTTGGCCTTCCATCGGACAAGCGGGCGGCCGCTGCTGAGAAACAGCTCCTCAATCACGGGAGCTCCTCCCGGCGATACGTCAACCATGGTCACCGATTTCGCCTGTCCCGCTTCCGAGAAGCTGTAGGCCAGCGGGGATCCGCTGTAGCGGATCATCCCCTCCCCTTTCACAGCCTGGGAACGATGCAGGTGACCCAGCGCCGTATAGGCAGCGCCGACAGCGAGTGCCGACGGATCAACCGTGTACGCTCCCCCGACTTGAATCGGACGCTCGGAATCGCTCTCGACGCCGCCAAGGACATAGATATGGCTCATCGCCAGATTGACCGTCTGCGGAGAAAATTCCCTTGCCATCATCCTCATCAGTTTTCCGACTCTCTCGCTGTAGGCGCGGCGAAGCTGATCCTCATCCCCGTCGACCGATAACAGTTCGTTGAGCCTGGCCTCTGACGGGTAGGGCAGAGCTGCGATCTTGGCCGTTTCTCCGGTACGGGCTGTGGCAACCGTTACCGCATCGGCGATAGGTGTCCCTATCAGCGTGATGCCTCTGGCTGCAACAAGCGGCGTAACCGATGCAACCCGTTCCGGCTGATCATGGTTGCCTGCAATGACCACCATGGGGCGGCCTCCCTCCGTAAGTCTGGCGGCCGCTTCGTAAAACAACTGCTCGGCTGACGCAGGCGGATTGACGGAATCATAAACATCCCCCGCCATAAGGATCAGGTCCGCCTGCTGATCGTCCGCCAGCTTAACCAGTTCATCCAGAAAGCGCTCCTGCTCGGCAAGCCGGCTTCGGCCTTCGAGCGTGCGCCCCAGATGCCAGTCCCCGGTATGCAAAATACGCATCGATAATCTCCTCTCCCGCTTCAAACGTCTAACAAAACATAACTTACCGAAAGGTTATACCTGTACGGCATGTCCCCCATCAAAAAAGTACAGCCATTTCTCATGCACAGGTTCGCCTAAAATATCCTCCAAAGCCTTTGCATACAGGTCCAGCTGAAAACGATACTGGTCAGCCAAGGCCGTCAGGCCGCCGCGATGCTCCAGCACCCGGTCGGTCTTATAATCAAGCAGCACAAGGCGGCCGTTATGCCTGAACATGCAGTCCACAACCCCTTGAATCAGCACCGTTTCGTCCCGCAGCAGCTCCATCTCAGGCAATCCTTGGGCCGAATGTTCCGAAATCGGGTCCAGAAAAGCCAGCCCCTGATAAGCTTCTGCCGCTGGGAGCGCATAGGAAAACGGCATCTCGCGCCAGACATCCTCTGCTGACAGCACCCGCTTTCCAAGGTCGCAATCAAAAAGGCTGCTGATCTCGGCTGCTTCCACCGCGGAAGCCTGCTCACCGGTGATGATCTCCTTTTCCACCAGGTAACGGATGGTTTCTTCGATCTCCGCTGTCGGTTCTGCAGCGTCTTCCAGCCGTTGAAGCGGCAGATGCTGCATGATGGTATGATAGACGGTTCCCCGCTCGGCGGGCGTCAGCTTCGTGGACTCCATAAATTTCGGCCGCCGCAGGCTCAGCGTGAAGGAGGTGCTTGCGTCGATACTTTCCCTGCTCTGGCGTTTCACGGCCCGTTCCTCCAATAAATCCAAGGAGGGGCTGTCCTGCAGGGCAAGCAGCTTTTTCATCTCCGTTACGGACGTTTTGGCCGATATTTGACTGACCGCTTCATAACGATAACTCCACGACAACCGCTGATCGATGGAAGCCCGCTGAACATCCGTCCCCTCCTCTTCCGCTTCGGCAATCGCAGATTCCGGAACAGGCTCGAGGCTGCGCAGGGCATTCAGCTTCATCATTCGATTTTCGCTGTCCGCCTGAACGTCATCGCTCATGCCGGTCATGCCCTGTGCCAGGGATTCCGGCGTTTCAATCGAGAATATCCATTGCGATCGGTCTGCCGCTAACGCGCGCGAGCTCGTCTCTTCCGGCAATCCCGCCTGTCCGCGGAGCGGACCCGCAGACGGATGCCGTATCACGGCCGGACCGATCCAATCCAGGTAGCTCCGTCCCCGGGCAAGGACGTAATCCGGCAGAAGCAACTCCGGGTTAAAATCGGCCTGTGCCCAAGCGGACACCTTTTTCGGCAAATCCTTCACCGTGCCGACCAGGATCATCTTCTCTTTCGGCCTTGTAAGCGCAACGTAGAGCACCCGCATCTCCTCGGCCAGCAGCTCCAGCTGCGATCTGCGCCGAATCGCCAGGTTTGGCAGCGTCGGGTAGCTTACGCGCATGCCTTCATCCACGAACTTCGGTCCGAAGCCAAGCTCCTTATGCATCAGGAAGGGGGCGTTCAAATCCTGTTGGTTGAAATTTTTGGACAATCCCGCCACGAACACGACCGGAAACTCCAGGCCCTTGCTCTTGTGAATGGTCATCAGGCGCACCGCGTTGCCCTGGCTTTCCGTGCCTCCGGCCGTGCCAAGATCCCCGCCGCGCTCGCGGAGACGCGAGATAAAGGTCAGAAAACGGAAGAGCCCTCTGGAGGCTGTGTCCTGTTCATACTGCACGGCCCGGTCATATAGGGCGGTCAGATTGCCCTGACGCTGCCTGCCGCCGGGCAAGCCGCCAACCCAATCCAAATATCCGGTTTCGCTGTAAATCCCCCAGATCAGATCGCTCAGGCTTCCCTGACGCGCTTCCTGCCGCCAGCGCTGCAGCCGATCCATAAACAATCCAAGTTTGGCGCCAAGCTCCGCCGATATTTCGATAGCATGGCCCTCCGCCGTTAGCGGGGCATCCGAAAGATGGCTGCCTGCTACGAGCTCATGACCGGCGGCGGCTTCGGCCAGGCCTTCCAGTCCTGCGCCCGGCGTCCATTTTCCGTCGACGAAGCCCATAGGGCGTGCCGGATCCATGACCGGCGGCGCGACGCTTAACGAGACCGCTGCCTTCAGCGCATCGTAATAAGTCCCTTTCGCGCACAGGCGAACCTGTGCCATCTCTTCCTCGGATAATCCAAGAATGGGCGAGCGCAATACCGAAGCCAAAGGAATGTCCTGCCGCGGATTATCGATCACCTGCAGCAGCGATAAGATGATTTCCACTTCCGTAGCCTGAAAGTATCCCTTGTTCTGCTCGCCGAATGCCGGTATTCCCTCCAGCCTTAACTCCTCAATAATTAACGGTGCCCAAACCATGGCGGAGCGCAGCAAAATGACCATGTCTCCGTACCCGGCGGGCCGCATCGTTTTCAACCCTTTATCGTAAACCATGAGCGGCTTTCCGCTTTCGCCTGTCATTTCGCGGATTTTGCGGGCGATGGCGCGGGCTTCCAGCTGGGCGGTTTCCATTTCGAGCGCCTCAGCTTCAAGCTGAACCCCGTCCTCTTCGGAAGCCGATTCATCGGACTGCTCCTCCGGACCTTTTCCGGCACGGTCGATCAGCAGCATTTCGGGCATGTAGGGATTCGCGCCTCCGTTCGTTTCCTGTTCCGGAAAAGAAGCTCCGCATACAAGCTCGGCCCGTTCATCATAGGCAATCTCGGCTACCGATTCGTTCATGATCTGCCGGAACAGCAAATTGACGGCGTCCACCACTTCCATCCGGCTGCGAAAATTACGGGCCAGATCAATTCGGATGCCTGTTTGGGACGTGCCTGTCCCGGAAGAAAACGTCTTGTACTTATCGAGAAACAGTCCCGGTTCCGCCAGACGGAACCGATAAATACTCTGCTTCACGTCGCCGACCATAAACCGGTTGCCCGGCATCTCCCGGGAAATCAATCGTACGATGTCTTCCTGCACGCTGTTCGTATCTTGATATTCATCCAGCAGCACTTCATCAAACTGCTCGCGGTAATCCATCGCCGCATCGGAAGGCATCATATGTCCCGGCACGGAATCGGGATGGCGAAGTATATGGAGGCAGTAATGCTCAAGGTCGTTAAAGTCGACCATGCCTTTGGCCGCCTTGGCCTCCCTGTAACGCTCGCCAAACGCGATCACCGTCTCGGCCAGCTCCATCATCAGCGGCGCTGCCGTATGAAGCTCCCGCAAAAACTCCGATGCCGGACGGCCGAACAATGCATTTTTCAGCTCATTTACGATTTTCTTCACGTTGTCGCGCAGTTCCTTGACCTGCTCCTGCAGCTCCGGCAGCACCTCATCCTTCCGAACGGATTTGAGCTTGCCGAAAGACGCCTCGCGGAAAATGCCGTACAACGATTCCCACGGCGAAGTATCGATGGCCTCCAGCAGGGAAGCCACCAGTCGCAAGTCCTCATCGAGATTGTCCGCATACGGTGTTGGCCCTCCCGGCTGCAGGGCAATGGCCTTGGCTTGCTGCAGCAGCCCTGCCGCTCCGTTCAAAGCCAGGCGTGCATCAGCCAAGATGCTCTGGACCCATGGCGTGTTACCGAGAGCTTCCGTATCGGCCACCTGAAAGCCGGCGGCTGTCTCCCTAAGCCAGTGTGACGGCCATGAATGGCTGCGGGAGAAATCGTATAGACGCTGCACGAGACGGTACAGCGCATCGTCCGTTCGCTCGCCGCTGAACCAGTCCGCCAAGCGCAGAAACCGGCTTTCCGGGTCCCCCTCCGCCTCACCGTATTTCTCTTCGAACAGCTCCTCCAGCATATCCTGCCGCATTAAATCCGCCTCATGTTCGTTCAGGATGCGGAATCCCGGATCCAGCGGTATTAACTGATAATATCGCCGAATGACTTCCATGCAGAAGGAGTGCAGCGTTGTAATCGACGCTCTGCCAAGCAAAGCGAGCTGACGCCGGATATGCTCATTGTCCGGATCCCGGTCCAGCTCACGGTCCAGCGCTTCCCGGATCCGTCCCCGCATTTCGGCAGCGGCGGCTTTCGTAAAGGTAGCCACAAGCAGCCGATCTACGCTGAACCCGGCGGCATCGTCCAGGATTTTGCGAATGATCCGTTCAACCAGCACGGCGGTTTTCCCTGAACCTGCCGCAGCTGCAACCAGCATATCGTCGCCCGACAGCGCAATGGCTTTCCACTGGTCGTCGCTCCACATGCTTCCCTCGGGTTTTGCTATCATCTCTCTCACCGGCTCTCTCCTCCCTT
The DNA here is from genome assembly GCF_038007545.1 of Bacillus sp. FSL K6-6540. NCBI lineage: Bacteria > Bacillati > Bacillota > Bacilli > Caryophanales > Bacillaceae > Bacillus > Bacillus sp. FSL K6-6540. The sequence goes on along the minus strand of NZ_JBBOXH010000001.1, from coordinate 2,090,339 downwards.
CGGATGTCCAAGCATATCCCACACCTGATCTTTGCCCGGTTTGCCCAGCAGCTGGTATTCGCTGCCCTCAATCGCGTCGTCGAACTGACATACGGGCCGGAAAGAACAGAACGTGCAGGCGGTCTCCTGCTGTATCCGATACGGTTTAATCGCGACATCGCCGCCTGTGATGCGGGAGCCGATGTTCAGCATGTTCTCCCGCACGGCGGACAACAGGGTCTCCCACTGGTCAGGCGTTGCCACGGCCGCGCTGCTGTAGAAGCTGCCGTCCGTTTTGACGGCGACGGGCAGGATGGCAGAGTGCCCTTTTTCAAGGAACGAATCCATGAGGGACACCGCTTCGCGGTCTGCCAGGAGCAGACCTTTCATTTTGTAGCGCTTGAGCAGCTCCTCTGCCGCCTGCTCCGGCGTCATGCCGTTGGCGGACTGCAATACCGGATCATGCACGTGGAAGTACAAGGTTCCCGCAGGCAGGGCCTGCTCGCCGAGCCATTCCTCCGCAAACGTCAGCAGCACGTCCAGATAGGTCAGCATCTGCAGGGATAAGCCGTAATAGACCTCATGCAGCCGCAGATCCTTCTGGCTCGATTTATAATCAATGACCCGAAGCATGATGCCATGCTCGCCTCGGGCCATGTCGACCCGGTCTATGCGCCCGACAATCTCCATCTTGGTCCCGTTCGGCAATTCAAACGCCAGGGGAGGCAGCGGCTTTCCGGGACCGAAATCAAGCTCAAGGCCGATCGGCTCGAATTTGCCGCGCCTCGACTGCTCTCCCAATATGACCGACGCTCGGCCCACGATGTTTTTAAGCTTTCGCGAAATATAGCCGTACCGCTTGGAGCTGAGCAGGATTTCACCCTGCAGCATCGGTGCGAGCCGATCCACGGTCGCTTCCGCTTCGCGCAGGCATTCCTCAGCGGTCAGGTCTCCCCAGCTTCGATGCTGCGATTGGAACTTGACGGCCATGCTGCTCAAGGCAGCATGGAACAGCTGTCCGATGTCGGGAGCCTGAAGCCTGTACAGCTGCCGCTCTCTCAGCTTCAACCCATGGGAGGCAAAATGGGAGAACGGGCAGGCAACAAAGCGCTCCATCCGGGATACGCTTGTCCGCAGCTTCGTTCCGTACAACTGTCTGCTGGTTTCCAGCTTGAGAGGCCGGGCTTCATTCCGGTAAGACAAGGAGGAGAGCATGGTCGTGAGGCGGGGCCGCAAACCCGGCTGCTCCGCATACCAGTTGTAAACATGCCACCACAAATCCGGGATCTCCTCCCCATTCCTCCAGTCGCGAAGCCGGCCCGCTAAATAAGCAAGCGTCTTGTCCGGACGGACCGCATAACCCTCCTGCTCAAGGGCCGATTGCCCGGCATGCGGTCTTGGAAACAAAGGCTCCTCTTCCAGCTGGAACATCAGCTTCAGATGCCGCACCACCTCGGATGGCAGTAACGGCTTGCCTTCATCATCCGCTGCAGGGTAGCTGACCCACAGCTGTTTGCTGGCCGAAGTCAGCGCATTATAGATCAGAAACCGTTCATCCAGCAGTCTTCGGGATATGCTCGGGGCAAGCTCCAGCCCGCGGTCTTCAAGATGAACCCGTTCCGGCTCCGTCAGGATGCCGTCATCCTGGAACTGGGCCGGGAGCACGCCGTCGTTAATGCCGAGAAGGAAAGCATATTTCACCCCGCCCGTCCGCGTCCGGTCCATGCTGCCGATGAGCACCTGGTCCAGAGACGGAGGCACAAGAGCCATTTTCATTTCCGTAAGTCCCGTACCCAGCACGCCGGTAAACAATTCGGTGCTTAGCTTCTCCGCGCCCATCATCTCGACGATTTGGTCGAGCAGGCCGAGCACGGCTCCCCATACCTGGCGATGTTCCCGGGCTTCCTCAGGACGCCCGGCATCCAGTGCAGCCCGGCTTAACAGCTCCAGCTTCTCGGGCACAGCGCACTCCTCCAGCAGCCGATAGACCGCGGTGCTCTGATCCATCGCGCTCGCAGCCTTTTTCATCCGCTTCTCGAACGTATGCAGCGGTTCCGTTATCACCTTCCTGGCGTACTCGATCGCCGCCATGCCGTCCTGATTGCGGATCTCGCTTTCCCCCTCTTCTAAAGAAAGGCTTGGAACTCCCTTCCAGGGACGGCCGTCCGTCCAGCGCGTGCCCTGGATTCCGGAAGCCAGCACATGGTTCTCCAGACGGTCCATGTCCTCACGGGTAAGCGAACCGTCCAGCGGCAGCAGCAGATCCGTCTTCACGCAGCGGAATACGTCTTCATAACGCCACCGGCGTCCGATGACATCAAGCGCTGAGCGAATGAACTCGACCAGCGGATGGTGAAGCTCGCTCCGCTTCTGATCGAGAAAATAAGGAACGCCGTATTCCCTGAACAAAGGACCCATCAGATGCTCATAGTCCCCCATATTCCGGACAAAAACAGCCATTTCGCGGTATCTTGCCCCTTCCTCCTGTGCCAGCCGCAGCATTTCGCGCAGAGCTCCCTCGATTTCGGCCCGGCGATGGCTGGCAGCGTGTAAAAGCAGACCTTTCCTCCCGCGGTTTGGACTGCTCGCTGTGTCCGGGCCTTCATCCGGTTCCGCCCAGCGCTTCTTCCGATCATAACCGCGCTCGAGATGGGCAAGCATGGGAGATTCCTGAAACCGCGGCAGAACATCGGGATGAAGAATGCGGTGCTCCGCCTCCAGCCCGATCTCATCGATAATCCCTTTGAGCTTTATGTACGTCACCGCAGTAGGATGAAAGAGATCCAGCTCATGCGGAACCGTCCCGTTCCTGTAAGGCTTGTCCAGCGTCAGCGCGATCGTCACTCGCTTGGCATGCACGATGATCTCCTGCAGCACCCGGTACTCCTGCGGCGTAAAGCCGTGGAAGCCGTCGATCCAGATGTCGGCACGCTTGATATATTCCGATTCGGTCACACCCTCAGCCAATGAGGCCAGCGTGTCTTCCTCATCCATGTAAAACCGTGAAATTTCAACCTCGAAATCGCGAAAGACCGTTACGATGTCCTCCAGCTTCCGCCGCAGCATCGGTGAATTCCCGGAGCCGGATACCATCTGTCCCAGCTGCTCCTCCACGCATGAGGCGTCAATGCAATAGCGCTTCATTTCCGTGTACAGCTCGCTCAGCTTGCCGACAAAGCCATGCTGCTCTCCCGAGGCGCCGAACATGTGGAGCTCTTCCTTGCGCCTCCGCAGAATTTTATACAGCAGCATCCGCTTGCCTTCCTCGCTGATCGCCACTTTCGCGGCTCCGCCGGTTTCCTGCATGACGCGGTAAGCCAGACGGCGGAAGCTAAGCACCTGCGCGCGCATCATGCCGCGAATGCCTCCCGCATTGACGAGCGCGTGCTCCGCTTCATAGGAGCCTTGCTCCGGAACGATCAAGATCATCGGATCCCCCTTGGGATTATGCTCCAACCGTTCGATCATCTCTTGGCGGATCGACGTGCTCTTGCCGCTGCCCGACCTGCCGATAACAAATTGAACGCTCATGCTATGCCTCCTTTACATCTTGCCGAAAGAGACTCATTCACCTTCAAAACCAGCTGCTGACCCGGTGAAATCATGCCCTTTGAATCTAGTAGTTCAAGATCAAAAATGTATGTCAAATCTTGCGTGATGGTTCGGCTCTATCAAAAAAGATGCTGATTACTAGTATAACATAAGTCCTGATTGGTGGAACATACGTTTGGATTTCATTCCCATTCCCAACGATTTCGGACATATGAAAAAGGACCCTGCCATCGTGGTTATCCACCATTGCAAGATCCTCTATATGAACCGCCAAGCTGGGGTGTTTACAGTTTTGATTTGCTGCGCACTTCAAAGACGGCGAATTTCAAATAATGTCCCTCGTCGACCCCAAGAATTTGCGGATGGTCCTTGCCGGCCGCACGCCATTCCACCAATCTCAGAATTTTGCCGGCATCCTTCGCCGCATCCTGGATCGTCTCCAGGAACAAATCCGGCCGCATATGGTACGAGCAGCTTGCCGTAACCAGATATCCGCCCTCGTTGACCAGCTTCATGCCGTGGAGGTTGATATCCTTGTACCCGCGGCAAGCCCCCTTGACGGCCGACCTGGTTTTGGCAAACGCCGGCGGGTCCAGAATGACCACGTCCCAGGATCGCCCTCCGCCCGCGGTCAACGGTTTCGAGGTATCCACTTTCTGGTCCCCTTGGGCACGTAGCTCGCGCTCTTCCAAACCCTTTACCTGGCTGCGCAAATATTGGAAGGCGTCATCCACCACAAATTCCACGCGATCCTGGAATCCGTTCAATTCCACGTTCTCTTTGGCACTTTCGATGGCATGCTCCGATATGTCGAGGCAGGTGACTTTCTTGGCGCCGTATTTGCATGCATGCAGCGTGAAGCTGCCCGTATGCGAAAAGCATTCCAGCACCGTTGCGCCGTCCCAATACGGGAACGTAACTTCTTTTCCGCTTTTGTTTACCGGCAGGGTCTTCGTCTCACCGTCCCGCTCCACGGCCTGAAGCGTAATCCCGCTGCGGCTTCCCCAACCGGTCATTAACGGTTTGATGGATGCCCGGTTCTCCCGCTGATCAAAGAAATATCCGGTCTTCTGACCCTCTTCGATATCCACTTTGATCTTCAAGCCGTTCTCCGTCACGACGACGTGGCGGGGACACTCCCCGTAAAGAGTTCCCTTGCGCTGTTCCAGCCCTTCCAGTTCCCGGATGGAAACGTCGCTGCGCTCGTAAATTCCTTTCGGCTGTACCACTTCGACAAGCGCCTCCACGATGTCCGCACGGCATCGATCCATGCCCAGCGTCAGTAGCTGCACGACCAGCACGTCGGCAAAACGGTCCACGATCAGTCCCGGCAGAAAATCAGCCTCGCCATATACCAGCCGGTAAGCATTCTCGTCTCCGATAAACCGCTCCCGGTGTTTCAGGCATTCCTCAAATCTGGCTGCGAAAAAAGCCTTGTCCATCGCTTCGACCGGTTCATACGAAACGGTGCGCACGGTGATTTGTGATTGCGGATTGTAATACCCGGAGGCAAGAAAACGGCCTTGATGATTGAACACCGATACGATATCGCCCGGCTCGGGCTCGCCCTCGACAGAAGCAATCTCGCTTTTATACACCCAAGGGTGCCCCTGCTCCAGTCTCTTTTTTCGACTGCGCTCCAAAATAACCGATGGCACTGTATTTCACTCCTTAAAATTATCCCCTGGTTTATTGCAATAGGTATGCATGTCCGCCAAGGGTCATATACGTAATTAAGAAAAACGTCGACCGACGTGCTTTCACAGTTACCCGACCGAGTGAAGAGATCGTTTTCTTGCGATGACCGATGACTTTCGGCTTTGCTGGAAACTCCGCTCCCACCTTATTTTACAAAAAGGAGAACATCATGCTATCCACGCTCTGGTTTCCCGTCTGTTATGGTCTTGTCCTGTTTCTGTTCGGCATGAAGGTCATGGAGGTCGCCCTCCAGCGCTGGGCCGGACCGCTCTTGCATAAGTGGCTCCACAAAGCGACATCCACGCCCCTGAAAGGCATGGTTGCCAGCACGGCGGTTACGGCCCTGCTGCAGAGCAGCACCGCCGTAACCGTGCTGGCGATAGGCTTTGCCAATGCCGGATTGTTAAGCCTGTCCGGTACCTTGGGCGTTATTCTCGGCACGAACATCGGCACGACGGTAACGACCGAACTCATCAGCCTGCAGATCGGACAAGCCGCCATGCCACTGCTTGTCCTCTCGCTGATGCTGTGGGTCGGGGCCGTTCTTGTCAGCGAACGCGTACCTGCGAGTCACGACAAGTTAAAAAACCAGTTGATCCGCAGCCAATTTTTATGCCTCGCTGTCGCCGGATTTTCACTGGTGCTGCTCGCGATACAAATCATGCAATCCATTGGGCCGACCCTTCAAAGCCTCGGGTTGTTCCAATGGTTCCTTGACCACGCCTCGCAAAGCGTCCTCTGGGGCATTGCAGCCGGTGCGATCCTGACGGCTTTGATGCACAGCAGCGCCGCGGTCATCGCCATGGCTATGGGGCTCGCCGCCAGCGGAGCGCTGCCTCCCGAGATCGGCGTCGCGATCGTGCTGGGCTCCAATGTCGGCACCTGCGTGACGGCGCTCATCGCAGCGATTGGCAGCAGCCGCGCCGGACGATTCGTGGCTTGGTCCCATTTGGGGCTTAATATCGGCGGAGTCCTGCTCTTTATTCCGTTCACAGCGGGATTAACCGCCGTATCCGGATGGTTAGCCGCAGATCCGGCCGGGCAAATCGCCCATGCGCAAACCCTGTTTAACATCGCATGCTCGCTGATCGCGCTTCCTCTTTGCTATCTGCCTTTCTGGAACAAGCGGTTGCCGTCCTAAAATTTCATATCTTCATCCGCCGGAATAGCGACTTCAAGCAGCATCAGCGCTTTACGCAGGATGATATCGTTGTTATTGTACCCGTTGCTCCGCTGCTTCCTCCATGCGGCAAGAGGCTCGAACCAGTCCACCCCGTTGATTTCCTCGATTTGGGGTTTTAGGATGCCTCCTTCCGCCTTAACGAGGTAGTAGTGAACTTCCTTGTCGACCTGGCCGAATTCGGGATGATGGTATTTATATGCAATAATGTCCACTGGAGAAGTGATGGATCCGACTATACCTGTCTCCTCGCGTATTTCTCGGAGAGCCGTCTGCTCGACGGTTTCACCGGCTTCCATCTTGCCTTTGGGAAGCGAGGTTTTTCCATAACGGTCCAAGATGAGTTGGATCTGAAGCGCCCCTTCATAATAACGGTATACAACGCCGCCCGCGGAAATTTGTGTATATGCCATGTCCTGTTCCTCCTTCATGTACAACAAGGACTCCACTTCCGGTAGCCAGGAAATGAAATCCTTGTCTGGTATGGCCGCTATGGAATATTACTGGGCAGCTGCCTTTAATCCATGATCCATGACGCTGAGGAGTTCGCCCTCGCATTCATTTACACCGGCTTTGGTTACTTTTACGCGGCACAGCTTGCCTTCGAGATCAGGCGATCCGTTGAATACAAGCTGCAGGTAGTTGTCGCTGTAACCCTGCATTTTACCGCCTTTGGGAGCACCCTTGTATTCGCGCTCCGGTATCACGTTCAGAATCTGGCCCACGAAACGCTCGGCATAAGCCAGCTGAAGCTGCTCCGACAAGTCGATCAGATCGTGCACACGCGCATTCTTCACTTCCTCGTCCACCTGATCCTCCATTCGTGCCGCCGGCGTGCCGGTACGCTTCGAATACGGGAATACATGCATTTCCGAAAATTGAATCGCCTTCATCAGGTCATATCCGTTCCGGAACATCTCATCCGTTTCGCCAGGGAAGCCGACGATGACGTCCGTCGTAATGCCCACATCCGGCATCGCTTGACGAATCAGGCCCATCTTGTTATAGAATTCTTCGGTCGTATATTTACGGCGCATCCGTTTCAGTACCGTATCATCCCCCGCTTGGAGCGGAATGTGAAGATGGCGGCACATTTTACTGGAGCGGTTCAGCACGTCCAGCATCTTCTCATCGATCTGGCTTGCTTCAATGGAGCTGATGCGGATCCGTTCCAAACCGTCAACCCGATCAAGGTCCCACAGCAAATCGGACAATCTGTAATCCTCGAGATCATCCCCATATCCGCCGGTGTGGATACCGGTCAGCACGATTTCCTTATAACCCGCTCCGACCAGCTGATGCGCCTGCTTGATGATGCTCTTCGGATCACGGCTTCGCGACAAACCGCGGGACCAAGGGATGATGCAGAACGTGCAGAAGTTGTTGCATCCGTCCTGAATTTTCAGAAATGCGCGAGTACGTTCCGCGAAATCCGGTACGTCCATTTCCTCGAATACCCGGGTCTTCATGATATTACGCACGGCGTTAATCGGCTGGCGCGTCTTTTCGATGTCATGAATGAAATCCATGATTTTCTCGCGATCCTGGTTCCCGATGACGAGATCCACGCCCGGGATATCCAGAATTTCGGCCGGCGAGGTTTGGGCATAACAGCCCGTTACGGCCACGATCGCCTCGGGATTTCGGCGAACCGCGCGCCGGATCATCTGGCGGCTCTTCTTATCCCCTGTGTTGGTAACGTGGCAGGTGTTAATCAAATAAACATCTGCGGTTTGTTCGAAGTCCACCTGGTCGTAGCCTTCATTCTTGAAGTATTGCCAGATGGCCTCGGTATCGTAAAAATTGACTTTGCAACCCAACGTATAAAACGCTACGGATGGCATGTTCAAACGCCCCCCATTTCTCCAGATTCGTATAGTGCGCAGGCCAGCGCCGTCATGCCGGCGGTCTCGCAGCGAAGGATCCGCCTTCCGAGTCCCACGGCTACGGCTCCCGCAGCTTCGGCCGCTCGGCATTCCTCTTCCGTAAAGCCGCCCTCGGGTCCAACGACCAGCAGCAAGCTGGCAGGCTTGGCCGATTCACGCAGCGCCTGCTCTGCAAAAGGCTTCAGCACGTCCCTCAGCTGGGAACCCTGCTCTTTTTCATAACAAAAATATACGGCATCATAACCGGAAAACGCTGCAAGCAGATTCTTCCACGTCAGAGGCTGTTCAACAGACGGTATCCGGTTGCGATGCGCCTGTTCAGCCGCCTCCTTCGCGATTTTGCGCCAGCGCTCCAGCCGCTTCCCTTCCTTTTTCGCATCGTACTGAACGATCGTTCTTTCCGACAGGAAGGGAACAAAGGACACCGCGCCGATCTCGGTGCACTTTTGGATGACGGTCTCCATCTTGTCGCCTTTCGGCAAACTCTGGGCAATGCTCACTTGCAGAAGCGGTTCCTGCGACATCTCCATGGGTTCAATCACAACGGCAAACACGCTGCCTGCATCGATGCGCTCAATCTCCATCAAGGCCTCGCGGGATACCCCGTCGCTCACGATCAATTTATCGCCAAGCCTGCCTCGCATGACCTTGGCAATATGACGGGCATCGTCGCCCGTAATCTCAACACGGTCTCCCTCGAATTGCGCGGGAGTCACAAAATATCGCTGCATCTCTATCCTCACCTAACTCAAAAATCGCCAAACCCCATCATACAACTTTTCACGCAAACTGACCAGAGTAAATCAGAGCCGGTAACCGCCGGTCATCATAATGAACATGTCCAAAATTTCGGAAGACAGTGCATACGCCGCATCATAAAGAGGTTTGATCGTATAATTCTGGAATACGGGCAACAGTATGATCAACAAGAATACAAGAATCGACCATTGCTCAAACTTCTGAATCTTCGCACTTATCCGTGGAGGGAGCGCATTCTCTAGAACTCTATAACCGTCCAGCGGAGGCAATGGTATCAGATTGAACAGGCATAAAAAGAAATTGAGCAATATAAATATATTAAAAAATAAATGCACCGCTTGATCCGTTTTAGTAATTCCCTCCGGAGGAATAACCCCTGTTTGATAGAGGATAGCGTAAACAAGTGCCCCCACTAAGCCCAGCACCAGATTGCTAAGCGGACCGACCGCCGCAACAATGATGCTCATGCGGCGGGGGTTGCTAAAATTCTCTCGATTGACCGGCACCGGCCGTGCCCAGCCGAAACCTGCAATCAGCAGGAGAAGAATCCCCAGAAAATCGAAATGCACCGCCGGATTCAGCGTGACCCTGCCCAGCAGCTTGGCCGTCGGGTCTCCGAATTTATTGGCGAAATAGGCATGCGAGAACTCATGCACGGTAAATGCGATGATCAAAGCAATCAGGTAAAAAGGAAGCTGTTCCAACGGGTAAAATAGCAGTTGGTCCAAAAAATCCATAATCAGTTCTTCCTCGCCACGAATGCAACCCAATCATCCTCGCGGCAAATATCCGCAATTTCGAAACCGGAAGCAATCAAAGCCTTCTCCACGATCTCTTCCTTGTTCTTGTAAATGCCCGAAGCGATATAAGCCCCTCCCGGTTGAAGAGCCTGGTATACGTCGTCCACGAACAGCAGAATAACCTCGGCCAAGATGTTTGCCACCACGATTTGTACCGGCAGCGTCACGCCCAGATCCGAGTCATCGGACGAATCCGTGAGTACGGAGAGCAGGTCGCTTTCCTTCACCGTAATCCGGTCTTCCAGGCCGTTCAGGCGGGTGTTCTCCGTCGCGCTGGATACCGCGACCGGATCCAGGTCGAGAGCCAGAATTCGTGAAGCGCCCAGATGCGCTGCGCCGATGGAGAGAATGCCTGAGCCTGTCCCGACATCGATGACTTCCTCTCCGCCCTTGATCACCATCTCCAATGTACGCAAGCATAACGAAGTCGTCGGATGCGTTCCTGTGCCGAAGGCCATGCCCGGGTCCAGCTCGATGATGGACTCGTGCTCTGATTCCGGGGTGTACTCTTCCCACGTCGGTTTGATGGTCAGCCTGTCGGAGACGCGGATCGGTTTGAAATACTGCTTCCAGGCCGTAGCCCAATCATTCTCGTCCACCGTCTTCATCTCATACCGCACTTCGCCCGTTTCGATACCGAATTCCTTCAGCTCGTTGACGCGGGGCGTTATTTCATCGAGGATCGCTTCCAGCGTCACCGTCTCGTCGAAGTAACCTTTGATGACGGCCTGACCTTCAGGAATATCGTTAAACGGAACGATCTCGTCAAACCACTGTCCCAGAGAGGTGTCCCGCTTTTTGTTCGTAGTACCGGACTCCTCGATCGAAACGCCTCCGGCTCCCGCTTCATGCAGGAAATTCGTAATCATCTCCACGGCTTCCTCCGTGGTATGTATCGTTAATTCACGCCATAACATGTGCAATAGTTCCTCCTCATTCATACGTAAGTATCATTGTACTATATTGAGGACCCCGGATACAAAGTTTGCACTAAAATACCATGATAACTTTTCAAAGACATTCATCAAATTCAAAAAAGCCCTGCTGCAACCTCATTAAAAGAAGGCAAGCGGGCTTTTCCACATTCCACATCGGTAGCGATTAATCTACATTTTTACTGGTTTCATCCAAAATTTTCTTCAATTGGCGTTCATCTGCTGCCTCGCTTCGACGCAGCGCTTCCACATCATCGTGATCGGCTTCCATAGCCGAAAACTCAACATCCTCCGCCTTGGCGGACTGCAGCGCAATCATCTTCTCGGTTTTGCTCGAGATCTTCCCTTTTTTTACGCGTCTCATCATGGGTGTCATTCTCCTTTCCGATATCAACACTCAGAGCGGTGCCTGGAACCTTAAATCATGCCGCCGGATTCTTCGATTAACCGCATGGCTTGCGGGAAGACGCTTTCGTCCAGTACAACCGTCAGTAAAATATCCCGGCCTTCGGTTCCATCTTCACCGCCGGTGCTCATCCCGCTGGCCGATGGGTCCGCAGCTCCGAGAATTCCGGCCCCCGGCCCCGAAATATCCGCATTTAAGGTCATCGTTGTTAAGCTTGCGATGTTGCCTGTCAACGGATTCATCGGATTGTTGAGCTCCCCGCCGGGATCGGCGCTAAACCGGTCGATGGACATATCGGCAACGCGCAGCGACTGCAATTTGCGGGCCGCATGCCGGGCTTCTTCCGGACTTTTGAAATAGGCCAATATGTTTTTCTCTGCCACTTCATTCACCTGCATTTCCTATTCAAGATTGCATCTTCCGAGATGGAACTATCCTAGGTTGCTTCATTGTCAAACCTTTTATTCTTGAGCGATACGAACCTGTAAAGCAGTGGGATATCCCTGCTGCTTCTTCTGCCCCAAACCAAAAAGCAGCAGGCCAAAGGTAGGGAAACCTTTAGAGCCTGCTGCTTTTTGCTTTTTGCTATTTGCTATGCTATGAGGGAATTACCCCTATCGTGGATTAATCACCGCGGAAAGCTTTTTTTACACGGTCAAAAAAGGACTGTTCCTGTTCATGGGTCTGTTCGCCATCAAGCGAAGCGAATTGACGAAGCAGCTCTTTCTGTTCATCGCTGAGCTTGCTAGGCGTAATGACCACAACCTTGACATGCTGGTCACCCTGTCCCATACCGCGCAGCCGTGGCACCCCTTTGCCTTTCAAGCGGAAGAAAGTTCCCGTCTGCGTGCCGGCCGGAATCTTCAACTTCACTTTCTCGGTGAGCGTCGGAATCTCGATCTCGTCGCCAAGCGCGGCTTGGGCAAAGGTAAGCGGCACTTCGCAATAAATGTCGTCCCCTTCGCGTTCAAAGAAGTCATGCGGCTTCACGCGGATTACGATATACAGGTCGCCGGCCGGGCCGCCGCGGAATCCGCCTTCGCCTTCGCCCGTCATGCGCAGCTGAGCTCCGTCATCCACGCCTGCAGGTACACGAACATGAATCTTGCGCTGTTTCTTCACCTTGCCGTTGCCGTTACAAGTCGAACAGCGGTCTTTAATGATCTTTCCGGTTCCGTTACAGTTCGAGCAGGCGCGGCGGTTCACCATACGTCCAAACGGCGTATTTTGCACGACCTCCTGCTGCCCGCTTCCGTTACACACCGAGCAGGTATGCGGCTGCGTGCCCGGCTTCGCTCCTGAGCCGTGACATGTATCGCATGTCTCCGTTCTCGGAATGGTAATGTCCGTTTCCTTGCCGAATACGGCTTCCTTGAATTCAACCGTCATCGTGTATTGCAGATCGTTCCCCCGCTGAGGCGCGTTCGGATCACGGCGTCCATTGCCGCCAAAGAACATATCGAATATATCTCCAAAACCGCCGAAATCACCGGAGAAACCGCCTCCGCCCATGCCTTGGTTCGGATCTATATGACCGTACTGGTCATAACGCGCACGCTTCTGACCATCGCTCAATACATCGTAAGCCTCTTTCACTTCCTTGAATTTGGCTTCCGCGTCCGCCGCTTTGTTCACGTCCGGATGATACTGGCGGGCCATTTTGCGGTACGCCTTCTTGATCTCATCGTCCGATGCATCCTTGCCGACACCGAGCACCTCATAATAATCACGCTTATCAGCCACGGTTTCACCCCAATCTCTTTATTACTCTTTACATAAGGAAAGCCAAAGTGCGAAGATGCGCAGCTTTGACCTTCCCATACAATCTATTCAGATTAACCTTTGTTTTTATCTTCGTCAACAACCTCGTAATCTGCATCCACGACGTTGTCTTTCTTAGGAGCGCCGGACTCGGCACCTTCAGCACCTTGTTGTTCTTGTGCCGCTTGCTCATACAGCTTCACGGACAGCTGCTGTACGATTTGTGTAAGCTCCTCTACCGAAGCGTTAATCTCTTCCAGGTTATCGGATTCAAGCGACTTCTTCACTTTGTCTTTCGCTTCGTTTGCTTTTTCCACTTCGGAAGCATCGACTTTGTCGCCCAGGTCCTTGAGTGTTTTCTCGGTCGTGTACACGAGTTGGTCGGCATTGTTGCGAGCCTCCACCAGCTCTTTGCGTTTACGGTCTTCTTCGGCATGAAGCTCAGCGTCTTTCATCATTTGTTCAACTTCAGCGTCGCTCAGGCCGCTGGAGGACGTGATGGTGATCTTCTGGCTCTTGCCGGTACCTTTATCCGTTGCGGACACGTTTACGATCCCGTTGGCATCGATATCGAAGGTAACTTCGATTTGCGGAACGCCGCGCGGTGCAGGAGGAATGTCTCCGAGCATGAAGCGTCCCAGCGTTTTGTTGCCGGCTGCCATTTCGCGCTCGCCTTGCAGCACGTGAATTTCCACGCTCGGCTGGTTATCCGCATAAGTGGAGAACACTTGGGATTTGCTTGTAGGAATCGTCGTGTTGCGGTCGATCATTTTGGTGAATACGCCGCCTGCGGTTTCGATACCGAGGGACAGCGGGGTCACGTCGAGCAATACGACGTCTTTAACGTCACCGGTCAATACGCCGGCTTGAACCGCTGCTCCAAGCGCAACCACTTCGTCCGGGTTTACGCCTTTATGAGGCTCTTTGCCCGTCAATTTTTTGATCGCTTCCTGCACGGCAGGAATACGAGTGGAACCGCCGACAAGGACGATTTTATGAATATCGTTCGCTGTCAAACCTGCATCGCTGAGCGCTTGACGAGTCGGTCCAAGCGTACGCTCTACAAGGGAAGCGGACAATTCTTCGAATTTGGCGCGGGTCAGGTTGATCTCAAGGTGCTGAGGAACGCCGTCTGCAACCGTGATGAACGGCAGCGAGATCGTTGTTGTCAGTACGCCGGACAATTCCTTTTTCGCTTTTTCCGCTGCGTCTTTCAGACGTTGAACGGCTGCTTTGTCTTTGCTAAGATCGATGCCTTGCTCTTTCTTGAATTCGGCTACCAGATAGTCGATGATCACTTGGTCGAAGTCGTCGCCGCCCAGTTGGTTGTCCCCGCTGGTTGCTTTTACTTCGAAGAAGCCGTCGCCCAGTTCCAGAATGGAAACGTCGAATGTACCGCCGCCAAGGTCATATACCAGGATGGTTTGGTCTTCGGATTTCTCCATGCCGTAAGCCAATGCCGCAGCCGTCGGCTCGTTGACGATACGCAGAACTTCAAGGCCCGCGATTTTGCCGGCATCCTTGGTCGCCTGACGCTGGCTGTCATTAAAGTATGCGGGAACCGTAATAACCGCTTGGGTTACAGGCTGGCCCAGGTATGCTTCCGCATCGGATTTCAGCTTCTGCAGAATGATGGCGGAGATTTCTTGCGGCGTGTAGTCTTTGCCGTCGATGGATTCTTTGTGATTCGTGCCCATATGGCGCTTAATGGAAATGATGGTGCGATCCGGGTTGGTGATCGCTTGGCGTTTGGCTGTATCCCCGACGATGCGCTCGCCGTCTTTCTTAAATCCGACAACCGACGGGGTTGTGCGGGCACCCTCCGGATTCGGGATAACTACCGCTTCCCCACCCTCCATGACGGCTACGCAGGAGTTGGTTGTTCCTAAGTCGATACCAATAACTTTGCTCATGTAAAATTTTCCTCCTTATTCATTCATGCGAATCCCCGCATGACATTCATCATTTTTATATGATAAACGACTATCGAAAGTCGTTTACATGCTCACTTTAACCATGGCAGGTCTCAATACTTTATCTTTTAACATGTACCCTTTCTGCACTTCCTCAACCACGATGCCTTCCTCGTACTCATCGCTCTCCACCTGCATGATCGCTTGGTGGTACTCCGGATTGAACGGCTCGCCCACACTCTTCATTGCGCTCAAGCCTTCGGTAGCAAGAACGGATTCCAATTGACGGAAGATCATGCTGACGCCCTTGGAGAAGGATTCAAATTCCGGGTTCTCCTCGGATGCCTGGAGGGCACGCTCAAAGTTGTCGATGACGGGCAGAAGCTCCGTAATCAGTTTGGAGGAAGCATATTTGCCCAGATCCTCTTTCTCTTTCTGCGTGCGGCGGCGGAAATTATCGAAATCCGCCTGTACCCGCAGGGTACGCTGCTGCTGCTCCTGCAGCTCGGCCTGAAGCTTCTCAAGCTCGGCCGAACCTGCGGCTTCATCAGCCGATTCCGTTACGGGAATCTCCTGCTCGGGATTAACGGCCTCCTCCGAAGACCCGCTCTCACCCGTGTTTGGCTTGTTTTCCAAAGTTTCTTCGATCGTTTCTTCTGTAACTGTATCTTGAACGGCATCCTTGTGCTCATTATTCAAGACGCCTTCACCTCCTTCATATTCTAAACCAGACGGTCTATAACTCATCTATCTTAGCGTTATTCGCCTATTTCCTTCATCTTGATCACATGATGAATCCGCAGCACGGCAGCCGCAACCTCGCCGGCTGCCCGCAGGCCGTGAAGTTTGACCGGGGCCGGATCCAGCACGCCCAGCTCTTCATAGTCGACAACCCGCCCGCTGTCGCAGTCAATCCCCATGCAGTCGGAGTCGGCTCGGATTTGTGCGGCTCGGACCTCCTCCATCTTCTCAAGCGGATTATAACCTGCGTTCAGAAGAATCTGCGACATCGGCTTTCGCAGCGCGGCGGAAACTGCCTCCATGCCGAAGGCTTCCATGCCTTTCTGGGCTTCCCGGATCCGTTCCAGTTCATAAGACACGGCCAGTTCGCTTGTCCCGCCGCCTGGAAGCACCCCGCCGGATACGGCAGCCTGCAGTGCCGAAGCGGCATCGCCCGCAATCCTGGCGGCCTCCCCTACCACTTCCGAAGTGCTTGCCCCGACGATCACCGTCACAATGCGGTCCTTGCTGCCGCAGGACAGGCGGATTTTTTCGATGCCTTCATCATAAGCGACGCGCGGGGTATGACCCAGAAGGGCCGCAAGCTCTTTCGAGTCTTTATGTAACGCCTTGCGGCGTATCGGTGTAGCTCCCGTCATGTCGCTTACCTTGCGAAGATCCGCACGCGATACGCGCGGTACCACCATCATCCCGTGATCCAGGCAAAACTGCTCCGCATCCGGATGAATGCCCTTTTCGAGGAGGATGAGTTTTACGGATAGTTCGGACAATCTGTCCAAATCCGACGCGAACACTTTTCGCAGATCCATATACTGCGCGAATCCGGCTTCGGTTGTAAGCGCCTCTTCGTCGATGTCGTCGGGCTCCAGGGAATCATACAGCACCAGCACTCTGGCATCGTCGTAGGACTTGGACTCCCTGGCGAAGATCGGCCGCTGCCGGAGCAGAACCCCCTCGAACACTTCATTCTCGGCATTCTCCAGCGCAATTATACTGTCTGCGAGCGAGTAGGAAGGATCCTGCAGACGGCCGATTCCGGCTTTGCGCGCAGCTTGCATAACCAGCTCCACGATGTCCTTCCGTTCACGGCCGGCGACATGCACCGTCCGTTCCAGCAGCGGATCATCCAATCCGTCGATCAGCCGGACACGCTTCGACAAGAGCTGCATCGACTTCTCGACTCCCTGGCGCAGGCCCTCAACCACCTTGGAAGCGGGCACCCCGCGCGTGATGCGGGATACCCCTTCCTGCACGAGGGCGCCCGCGAGCACGGTTGCCGTTGTGGTGCCGTCGCCGATTTTCTCCTGCTGCGCCCGAGCCACCTGAATCAGAAGGCGCGCGGCGGGATGGGTGACATCCATTTTGTCCAGAATCGTCACTCCGTCATTGGTGATGACCACTTCGCCGCGCGGGCCAACCAGCATGACGTCGAGCCCCTTGGGGCCAAGCGTGCCTTCTACGGCGGACGTAACTGCGCGGACGGCATTGCTGTTGTTCAGCAGCGTGGAATAACGCTCGTCTCCGTCCACTTGGCTATGTTGTCCTTGGCTCATCTGTCTCACTCCTTTATTTGTACCAGTGTGACAGCAGCTTCGTCAGGTCATGGGATAACACATTCAAGATGCCGATCACCCGTGCATATTCCATTCTTGTAGGACCGAGAATGCCGATCGAACCAAGCGCTTTGCCGTCGATCGAATACGTCGCAGTGATCAAACTGCAATTCGATATGGCCTCATGCGTATTCTCCGTGCCGATCTTCACTTGGACACCGTGCTCCCCGGGAGCAGGTGCCATGAGCTTCATCAGTGCGGGAGTCTGCTCCAGAAGCTCGAATATTTCCCTAACCTTATCAACATCCTTGAACTCCGGCTGGTTCAGCATGTGGGTCGTGCCGCTCAGATAGACCCCCCGGTGATCCGGTTCGTTGTTGAGAGCGATATCCAGCATACTCATCAGATCCTCATAATGTGAAATATGCCGCTGCATTTCCTCGGCAATTTCCGAATACAAACGAGTCTTGAGTTTATATAGAGGCACATTGACCAGCTTCTTGTTCAGAAGATTTACCACTTGCTCCAGTTCCGATACGGACACGCCCTGCGGAATCGAAACAACCTTGTTCTCGACTTGCCCTGTGCTGGTAACGATGATGGCCACCGCTTGATCCTCATGGAGAGGAAGAAGCTGGAAATGGCGCAAAGACGTATGAAAAACTTCCGGTCCCAGCAGGATGGAAGTGTAATTAGTCATTTGAGACAGAATGCCGGCTGTATGCTGTATCATCTGCTCCATCACGTTCAGCTTTTCTGCAAAAAATGATTTCATCATATGCAGTTCCGCAGGGTTCAAGGAAAACGACGACGTGAGATGATCAACATAATATCGATATCCTTTATGCGACGGTATTCGTCCGGCTGAGGTATGGGGCTGCTCCAGAAACCCGAGCTCCTCCAGATCAGCCATCTCATTACGAATGGTTGCCGGGCTGTAGCCGACGTCCCCTCGCTTGGAAATGCTTCTTGAACCAACCGGCTCGGCAGAACGGATATAGTCATCCACAATGGCATTCAAAATCATGCGCTGACGATCTGTTAACATGTCGCTTCCCTCCTTGCTGACTGCTCATTTTCGCTTTCGTTAGCACTCATCGCCATCGAGTGCTAACCGATATAACAAAAATACCAAACCGACCTGAGGATTGTCAAGTCAGTTCAGTACTTTAAGAACAGCTATTTCGTCACAAGCATGCTGCTTCTTGCAGTGGATGCAGTCGGTCCATACCTTCTCCGGAAAAATCTCCTTCTCCACGACGGCAAAGCCGTTTTTGATGAAAAAGGATACCTCATACGTCAAGGCCATCACTTTCGGAAGCTCGCGGCGTTTCGCTTCTTCCAGAAGAGTGTCCACCAGCATGGAGCCGATGCCTTGCCCTTTATATCCTTCCGAGATGCCGAGCGAACGGATCTCGACCAAATCGCTTCCCAGCTGACACAATGAACCGCAGCCAATGACGTGCCCTTCGGATTCAGCTACAACGAATTCTCCGATTTGTTTCTCCAGCACTTTTTTGGACCGGGGGAGCATAATCCCCTTCTCGGCATAACCCTGAATCATCTGATACAGCGGCTCGACATCCTCTAACTTTGCTTTTCTGCATACCGCCGACATGTTGTCCGTCTCCCCTTTACACGCTCCGTCATGTTATGAATAAATATACAACAGAGCGCATATAAGTTCAATAGATTAATTTGTCGTCAGGCTTCCTATGAATTCGCCAAACACATCGTTGCCAAACAAAATGCCTTTGCTGCTCAGCTTATACCCTTCCTCGGTTGCATCGAGTAGGCCCGCGCCTACCATTTTATTCAGCGGACCGGCAAAAACATCCTCCATGGAGATCCCGAACTGCTCCCGGAACCGGCTGCGCGAGACGCCGTCCAGCACGCGCAGCCCGACCATCAGGAAATCCTCCATCGCTTCTTCCTTAGATATCTCAAAGCTCTCCAATCTTGGAAGGCCTTTATTGGCTGCTTCATTATAGGGATTGACCCCTTTGATGTTCACATGGCGCTGACGGCCGACATATCCGTGCGCCCCCGCGCCTAGGCCGTAATAGTCTTCGTTGCGCCAATACGTCATATTATGCCGGCTCTCGAAGCCGGGTTTCGCAAAATTGCTGATTTCGTACTGCTTATATCCGGCAGCCTTCATCCGTTCCATTAAAAGAAGGTACATATTCAGCTCGTCCTCCTCATCCGGAAGCGGAAGCTGGTTTCGCTGGTACATCGTATGGAACAGCGTATTCTCTTCGACCTTCAGGCTGTAGATTGAATAATGCGGGAGTTCGAGCTCCAACGCCTTATCCACGCTTTCCGCAAGCATGTCCAAGGTTTGATTCGGGAGACCGAACATCAGATCGATGGACATGTTGTCAAAGCCTGCTCTTCTGGCGTTATCGAGACTCCGGTATACGTCATCCGTATCGTGAATTCTGCCGATGCCGGTCAACAATGTGTTCTGGAAGGCCTGCACCCCGAAGCTGATCCGGTTCACCCCGCCTTGGCGCATGACGGACAGTTTCTCCAGATCCGTGGTGCCGGGATTCGCCTCCATTGAAAACTCGATGCTATCGGACCATTCCGGAAAATGGCGCTTCACGCTCTGCAAGAAGTATTCCATTTCGTTCGGCTTTAGTACAGTAGGAGTCCCGCCGCCCACAAAGATGCTCTTGATTCGTCCCGGCGGATTAGCCTGAACGGTCAGCTCCATTTCCTTATCCAGCGCTCGCAGATAATCCATTACCGGCTGATCCTTTAATACGTAGGAATTGAAGTCGCAGTAAAAACATTTATTGGTACAGAACGGAATATGGATGTACACCGCTTCCGTCCGTTGATCGTTTGCCGTCATTCTTTTCTTGCCCCCTCATATACCGCTCTGGCATGACTTACTTTAAGTAACTTCTTGAAAGTTCCTTCTCTACTATAACGCTATGCCTCTTGGAATGAAAGAAAGGAAAGCCGAGAATCGGCTTTCCCATCATTTACATCGTGAAGGCTATACACGCAAGGAGCGGCTCTTTAACTCAAAGGCCTTCCCCTGCCATTGGCTTCCTATTACTTGTCGTCGATTTTCAGAACGGCCATGAAGGCTTCCTGCGGCACTTCGACGCTGCCCACCTGCTTCATCCGCTTCTTACCTTCCTTCTGCTTCTCCAGAAGTTTCCGTTTACGGGAGATGTCGCCGCCGTAACATTTGGCAAGCACGTTCTTGCGCATCGCTTTAACCGTTTCGCGGGCCACAACCTTGGTACCGACCGATGCCTGAATCGGCACCTCGAACATTTGGCGAGGAATCAGCTCGCGCAGCTTCTCGCAAATCGCCCGGCCGCGGTGGTAGGCGCGGTCCTTGTGCACGATAAAGGACAGGGCATCCACCTGCTCGGCATTAAGCAGAATGTCCATTTTGACCAGATTGGACCGGCGGTATCCGGACAGCTCATAATCGAATGAAGCATATCCTTTGGTGCTCGATTTCAACTGATCGAAGAAATCGTACACGATTTCCGACAGCGGAATTTCATAGGTAATGGTGACGCGCGTCGTGTCCAGGTATTCCATGTTGACGAATTCGCCGCGTTTGTTTTGGCAAAGCTCCATGATCGCTCCGACATAATCATTCGGCACGATAATGGCTGCTTTAACATAAGGCTCTTCAACATAATCGACCTTGCCGACCTCAGGATAATGGGAAGGGTTATCGATTTGAATCTGCTCTCCGTTCGTCTGCGTAATGCGGTAAATCACGCTCGGCGCGGTCGTAATCAGCGGTATGTTAAACTCGCGTTCGATCCGCTCCTGGATGACGTCCATGTGAAGGAGGCCCAGGAATCCGCAGCGGAAGCCGAATCCGAGCGCGCTGGACGTCTCCGGCTCAAAGCTGAGCGATGCGTCGTTCAGCTGCAGCTTCTCGAGCGCCTCGCGCAGATCGTTGTAGTCCGATGTTTCGATTGGATACAATCCGCAGAACACCATCGGATTGATTTTGCGGTAACCCGGGAGCGGCTCGGCCGTCGGACGCTTGGCATCCGTTACCGTATCCCCGACCTGCGTATCGCCCACGCTCTTGATGCCCGCGACGATGAAACCGACATCGCCGACGTTAAGCTCGTCCACGATGGACATGCGCGGCTTAAAGGCACCCACCTCGATCACCTCGAAGGTTTTGCCGGTGGCCATCATCTTGATCTTGGAGCCGGCCTTGATGCTGCCGTCAATGACGCGAACGTATACGATGACGCCTTTGTATGGATCATAATGGGAGTCGAAAATCAGCGCTTTCAGCGGTTCTTCGGAACTCCCCGTTGGCGCAGGCACTTTCTGAACCACCTGCTCCAGGATTTCCTTGATTCCGATGCCCGCTTTCGCGGAAGCCAAAACGGCATCGCTGGCATCGAGCCCGATCACGTCCTCGACCTCCTGCTTCACCCGTTCGGGATCGGCGCTCGGCAGGTCGATTTTGTTAATGACAGGCAAAATTTCAAGATTGTTGTCCAATGCCAGATATACGTTGGCCAATGTCTGCGCTTCGATTCCCTGCGCGGCATCGACAACGAGCAGCGCGCCTTCGCAAGCGGCCAGGCTTCGGGATACCTCATACGTGAAGTCGACGTGTCCGGGAGTATCGATCAGGTTCAATATATACTCCTCGCCGTCATCGGCTTTGTAGTTCAGGCGAACCGCCTGCAGCTTGATGGTAATTCCGCGCTCTCGCTCCAGATCCATCTGATCCAGTACCTGCTCCTGCATTTCACGCGAAGTTAATGCGCCCGTAAATTCCAAAATACGGTCGGCAAGCGTCGATTTCCCATGGTCTATATGTGCAATGATACAGAAATTACGAATTTTTTGTTGTCTTACTTGTACGTCTGTCATGCCTAACCCCCAACAACCACCAGATGTTTGAATCAACTTATTATACCAGTTGAGGGGATGCACAGCAATGCTGAGAATAAAGCCGAAATTTATTCCGCAATCGATCCGAACATCGACACGACCCAGCGGATGCTTTGGTCAGAGAGCTGCTGGAGCAATCCGGCCGTTTTGTCGGCAAGCACATCGGCAGGCGGTTGGGAGCGTTCGGGGAGCAGGATGTCGCTGGGCGACGGCTCGTATTCGGGCACTGCCGTCTTACGGGCGTCTGGTTCCTGGTCGATGGATTCAGGGGCGGGAGGATGCTTGCGCGTCCCTCCCCATCCATTCCCCTGGGCAGTTCCGCCTTGCGGATCCTGAGCATGGCCTTGCACCACGGTCTGCGTTCCCCCGGTGCCGTCGGCCGGCACCGGCCCTTTGGCCCCTCCAAGCTGCATGCCGACCAATATGCCGATGCCTGTCCATATGATTAGCGCCACAAACCGTTTTCCCAATCTCGACATCATAAGCCCCTCCTTGATTTACCCCTTCATTCCTGCTCCGTTCATGACCCTTTCCTTCAACCTTCAACCTGCTTTGGACGCTTTATCCTCCGCGCCTATTTTGCTGCCGTCCTTGGCTGCTGAAGCCGACTGTTTCTTCGCTGGATCACTCTCTTTTTTAACGCTGGCCTTCTCGGCTTCTTGTTCCTGCCAGTACACTTCGGCGATGATGTCCGCCAGCGCTTCGGCCGTTCGCTGCAATTCTTCCTTCGTATTGTCGATGCCGCCGATTTCGATCAGGATGCTGTTCGGGGACAAGGATTGGTTGTACTCTCCGTTCCCTTGGTCCGCCGATTTGCCCCACACGCCCCGGGAAACGCCGGGATAGGACTTCTCCAGCTTGGCATTGATTTTGCTTGCAAACGCCTCGTTCTGTCTCCAGTTCTCGTTCGCATGTCCGATGATGAAGTACACCTTGGCGTAATTGACGCCGTTTACGGTGGCCGTCGTTTTGTTGTAGCGCTGCGAATCCCGGTGGATATCGATCAGATAGTTGATGCCGTCGTTCTGGGACATGGCCTCCATGGCCATCTGGCGCGAGTATTTATAAGAATAGTTATAGTTATATCCTTCCACGGTAGATTGATAATCGCTCTTGTCGTGCAGGGTGCCGATTCCGTTGGCTTCAAGCCTTTTGCTCAGGAAGCTGCCCACCAGCATGACGTTCTTGGTCGGTGATACCGCCCCCGGATTATCGGATGGATGCGAGAGCAGCGGGTTATACGCTTCCTGCGGGTGGGAATGATAGATGAGCACGGATTTCTTCCCGTTCGTTGTCTTTCCGTCCTTGGAGGTGCTTCCGGGTTCATTCTTGCTGCCGGGCTCGTCCTTCCCGCCCTGATCCGGAGCATCCTCGCCCTTTCCTTCATTGCCGCTATTCCCTTGTTCGCCCTGCGTCGGCTCTTCCCCGGTCTCGGCGGGCTCTCCCTCCGCCTGCTCTTCCGCCGGATCCGGACGGTAATCGGCCGGTGCCTCGCCATCCTCGTTACCGGAGCCGTGCGACAGCTGAACCGGTTGATTAGCCTTCATGCCGGGAAGCTCTCCCGCAAGGAGGCTCTTCGGATCCTTCGGGTTTACGCTCGTCAGGAGCTCAAAGACGAACGTGGACATTTTCTCGCCGGAGAAGCTCGAGGTCTCTTTGGAAGCCGTCATATGCGGCATCTCCATGCCGATCATATCGATGAAAAAATGGCTGGATAACGAAGCGGCCAAGCCTTTCATCGACGACACGGGCGAGGAATTCATCCGCTGTTCCGCCATTCCCCCGAGCCCTAGCAAAATAAAAAATATAAGAGAGCCCAGCATCAGTATAATTAACGTACGCCCCATGCTCAGACCTTCCATGACCTTCCGTTTCATTCTGGCAATATTCCAGATGCGGAACTTGCGATTGTTCATAGCGATGTCCTCCTCGGTTCGCCGGGAGATGCCGACCTCATCCAGCCGTTCCCGCGACTCTGTAATCTCTTATACTTCAAATCTATGAACCGGGGAGATTCGATAGAACTAGATCCTGGAAAAATATAAAAGCTCCGATAGATTCGGAGCTTTTACTATGGGTCAGTGGGTATACGCGCCTACATTGCCGGGATCCACGGCTTCATGGAGCGCCGCGTTCAGGCCGGTCGCCACGATGTTGGCGATATCTTCTATAAATTCGTCAATCTCCTTAGGCGTTACGATAAGGTCATGGCCCAGCGGCTCCAGAACCTCCTTCACCAGGGCGAGGCGCTCGCCTTCGGGGATATCGTGCAGCATTCCCATAATCTTGCCCGTCTCCGGCGCGCCTTCCCCGAAGTGGGATTTCATCAGCTCAATCGCATTATTGACGATGGTGGAAGCGTAGCAGACGGTCGGAACGCCGATCGCAATGCAAGGGACTCCAAGAATCTCCTGAGTCAGTCCTTTCCGCTTATTGCCAACGCCGGAGCCGGGATGGATGCCAATATCCGCAATCTGGATGGTCGTGTTCACCCGCTCCAGCGAACGCGAAGCCAGTGCATCGATGGCGATGATCAACTCGGGGCGCGTTTGTTCCACGATGCCTTGAACCGTTTCGCTCGACTCAATCCCCGTCAGGCCGAGTACACCCGGCGCAACGGCGCTTACCTGACGATAGCCCGGGGCCACCCGATCCGGCATGAGCTCGAAATACTGGCGGGTCACCATCACGTTCTCCACCACGAGCGGTCCCAGTGAATCCGGCGTCACGTTCCAGTTGCCGAGCCCGACAATGAGCACGCTTGCCTTGGGTCCAATCCCGATCCGGGACATGAACGCTTCAAACTCGCGGGCGAAGACAACGGATACCTGATCCTGAAGCCCCGTATCGCCCTTGCGAAGATCGGGAACCTCCAACGTGACGTAATGCCCCTTCACCCTTCCGATTTGCTGAGAGGCAGCATCGTTCTCCACATCCAGCCTTGTAATCTTGATTCCGTCCTCCTGCACCACGTCCTCCATAACCCCGGGAATGGGCGCGCTTCCTGTGCCTCCAGCCAGTTCTCTTGATTCCACGGCCAGATCCGTTCGGACCGAGTATTTTTGCAGATCCAGATCCATCTAAATTCACACTCCTCCTCATATTGTTAGTAGTGTGCGAGAGTATGGGAGAGATTATGCAGAAGTCCGAATGAGTATTGCTTTTTGTCCACCCCCATGCTAAAATATTTTAAGTTGTGAATCATTTCGCTCTATTGAAATGCCTTACAGGAGGTGAATGTAATGCCAAACATCAAATCCGCGATTAAACGTGTAAAGACAAATGACAAACGCCACGCGCTTAACATTTCTCAAAAATCCGCGCTTCGCACAGCTGTTAAAACTGCTGACGTAGCGTTGAACGGTACAGAAATCGAAGCTGCTAAAGTAGCTTTCCAAGCTGCTTCCAAGAAGCTTGATAAAGCCGTAACGAAGGGCCTGATCCATAAGAATGCAGCTGCCCGCAAGAAATCCCGTCTGGCGAAAAGACTAAACGCTCTTACGTCCCAAGCGTAAGAAACGTTTGTTGAATACGACATGGAAAAAGCCCTGAACAGTTCACGCTGCTCAGGGCTTTTTGTGATTAGAAAAACGTTCATCGATGCACACTCTTCCGAGGATTGACCGCTTATAGCGGATGTTTTTCTGGCCAGATCAAGTTGATTTACCTTTGCAGGTCATACTTTCTGATCTCTAGATGAAAAAGAGCGTACGGCCGCTCGCGCGTCCCTGTACGCTCTTGAGTTATTTCGGTTCGCTTACGCGCCAAGCCGCAGCAGGAACAACTCGATTCCGAGCACCTTATCCACGGCCCCGGTCTTCATCTGGTAATCCAGATTGGCGAGATGGTTCAATATGCCTTCAAGACGTGCCGTCTGAAACTTGCGGGCCTGCTCGCCAGCAATCTTCACCGCATAAGGATGCACCCCGATTTGGGAAGCAATCTGCTGCTGCGAGTAGCTCTGGGTGGATAACGTCTTCACCTGCAGAATGATTCGGAACTGCCTGGTAATCAGGGCCGCAATTTTGATGGGCTCCTCACGCTGCTTCAGCAGCTCATAATAGATCCCGAGCGCCTTGTCCAATCGGAGATTGGCGATATCCTCCACGAGCGCAAACACATTCTGTTCCGTGCTGCGCGCCACCAGCATATCCACGGTTGCAACATCGATGGCTCCGTCGGCTCCCGCATACAAACACAGCTTCTCGATTTCACCCGATAAAGCCTGAAGACTGGTTCCCGCATTCCGAACAAGCGCTTCCGCCGCGCCTGCGCGCAGCGTGCAGCCGCCTTTCTTCACCTGCTTGTCCACCCAGCGAAGAAGTTCATCCCCGCCCAAAGGCATGAAGGAGAGGGCAACCCCCGACTTCTTGACCGCCTTGACTACCTTCTTGCGCTCATCCAGCTTTTCCTGCCCCACCATAAAGACAATCACGCTATAATCTGCGGGATCGGTCAAATAATCCAGCAAAGCCTCTGGACGATGATCCACTTTCCCGTTATCTTTTGCAGCCGTAAAAAAAGCCGTATCCCGGACGAATATCAGTTTTTTCTGAACCATAAAAGGAACCGTCTCGGCTTCCTCTACCACGGTTTGTATCGGAACTTCCCCTAAATCCATGTGAACCAGCGCAAAATCCCGGTCTTCTTTCGGGATCAGCTGGGCTTCCAGAAATTCGGCGAACTCCTTCATCTGGAATTTCTCGCTGCCATACAGCAAATAGACGGAAGACACGTCTCCCTGCTTGACCGCCTTGGCCGCCGCTTTGGCATCCATCGGCGTCCCCCCTTTCTACTCTGTACACTATACCAAAAAACAGTGCCCGAATGCGATAGACGTCAAACATAAAAAACGAAATCGCCCACGCGAAAACAAAGAGACCTCGGCTGTAGGCAGCGGCAAGGTCCCTTCGTCCCAACACATCTATATAAACGCCGGCAAGCATGCTCTAGAAACACCTCGCCGCCGGTCATACGACGGTAGTTGGTATAATGCTCTCTCTAATATATTGTATTCATATCTCCCGGCATTGGTGCGCCGAATGTATTTATATCTGTATAATTCTATGTTTTAGGCTGCTTCTGCCCCGCAGACGCCGGCGGCTGAGCCTTCTCTATGGAGTAGACGGATTCAACCAGCTCTTTGTTCGTCTGTACCTTGTACTTGAACGTTAAGCCGTCCTCGGACCATTGACCGGATACCCAGCTTCCACCAAGCGGAATCCTCTCGACCGTTTCGACCGCTTCAGCTGAAGTCTGGTCTCCCGACGGCAGGCGATAGATCACCAGATATTCGGCCTCCAGGGAGGCTCTGTACAGACCATCCGGGGACGGCCATTGTTCCGGCACCATCGCCAGCCCTTGGTACGATCCGGTGGAACGGTCGGAAGATTCCGTGCTTCCAGCGCCTGCATCGCCGGCAGGGTCGCTGATCGGCGGCACCTTCTCGGTTTGGATGTCCATTGCTTCATGATCATTAGGCGAAGTCTGGATGCTCATGCTCTCCGAGTTCTGCCCAGGCTCGTCGGCCGGAGGGTTCGAAGGGCTTGCGTCATTTTTTTTGGGTACCTCATTGCTGCTTGTTGCAGGTTGGTCTGGTGCTTGAGGCTCCCCGTCATTGTTCTTCTGAACCGGAGCATCGGGGGCTGCTGCATCTTCCCTGGTGTCTTTAGCCCCATCCGATGGCTCTGTCTTCTCCTTTGATTCATCGTTCGGGCCCGGATTCGGATCGGATTCCGACGATTCCGGCGGCGAACTCCGCAAACCTGCGGAAGGATCGCTCCCCTCGTTCGCCGTACCGCCAGTCTCCGCGCCGCCATCGGCGGCAAACGGCTGAACCATATCCTGAATCTCCGTCTCGGCCGAATCCTCATTTGCTCCCGCGCTGGTCGTGCTCGCCTCTTCATACGGAATCTCCGCATCGGATAACATCTTCGGTTCATAATTAAAAATAGCGACGCCGAGAATAAGTACAGCGGCGGCAGCCCCGATCGCCGTTCTTCCGCCAACCGTGCTCCACCAGCTGCCCGCACGCCGCGGACGCCGAATGTCCGGCATCATTTCGGCAGGCTCCTGGCTTTTCACGGCCGGAGGTGCGACAAGGCTCTCGCGATCACGGTCGATGGCATCCAGTTTAGGCATGATAGCGTCTACCAGACTGACAGGCGGGGTAACGGCCGGAAGATCTTCAAGCTCTCTGTTTAATGACTTTAATATGTTAAAGGTCTCCGCACACTCGGGACACACGGCAATATGCTGATACATTTGGGCCGTCTCATCGGAAGTAAGGTCCCGGTCCAAATAGCGGTGCATGCGTTCCACCACCTCTTGGCAATTCATCCTGATACACCACCTTTCTGATGCTCTTGGAGCATATTCTGCAGCTGCTGCCTGGCCCTGAACAAATAGGATTTCACCGTATTGAGCGGAAGGTTCAGACAATCAGCGATTTCGTTGTAGGACAGGTCCTGCAAATACCTTAAGACAATGACCGTGCGATGATGATCCGGCAGTTGGTTAATGGCCTCCTGGATATCCTGGGCCAGATAGCCCGACATCACTTCCCTTTCCACGTCGAGATGATCCCGAAACACCATGTCATGCTCATCGATGGAAACTGTCGGCTTCGTTCTGCGGAATTTATCGATGCATATGTTGGTAACGATCCGCTGGACCCAAGTCTTGAACTGGGCTTTCTCCTCATAGGAGTTGATCTTCGTATATACGCGTATCAGTGCTTCCTGGGCTGCATCCATGGCATCCTGTTCATTGTTTAAAATGTAATAAGCAGTTCGGTAAACATGTTGCTCAATTTCTCGCAATAGGGTGATTAGAGCGTCGCGATCGCCCGATTGAGCGGCTCTTATGAGTCCCTGCTCCACCACAGTGGATCCCCCTCTCCCTGCATACATACAGACGGATAGAATTAAAAAATGTTGCAGTATGTAACCTATTAATTTTTTCAGGAAACTTCATCTAACTATACCAAATATAAAGATTATAGTCATCCGCTGCATTTTCCTATAAAGATCATACTACGAAACCCGGTCCCAGGAACAGCGGGCGTCTTCATGGAATCTTCGTTCGCGTCTCAATATGCCCGTTCTTGATCCTCATCTGGATTTCGCCATGAAGGTTGGTTTGATAGATGATGGACCGAAAACGTTCCAAGCGGCCGACCACGTCCGGATGAGGGTGACCGTACATATTGTTGACGCCGGCAGAAATTACCGCAGCCGTCGGCTTCCATGCATTCAGCCATGGCGCGGATGTGGATGTCTTGCTTCCATGATGGGCCACCTTCATGACGTCGATCCGGTCTTCGGCAGCAAGCCGTGAGGCTGCGTCATCTTGGGATTGCCCCTCCAGGTGCTGCAGTATTTTCCGTTCGGCTGCTTGATCCGTATCCCCGGTAAATAAGACGCGGCTGCCGTTCATCTGAAGGACAAATACTAGTGAAGCATGATTTTGCTCCTTAATCAACGGTAATGCTTTGATGACTTCTCCACTTTCTGGGAAAAGAGGGGATAAAAATCGGATCTCCGTGTGACCGTCAAGTTTCCATACGGAATCCGCTCCTGCCCGATATACGGGAATGCGCTGTTCAACCGCGGATAACATCAGCTTCCGGAAGGAAGCGGATTCGGTCAAGGTCCCATTAAACACGACGGATTTCACGGGGATTTCCTGCAAAACAGCCAGGAGTCCCCCTATGTGGTCCTGATCCCCGTGGGTCATGATGACGGCTTCAAGCTGGTGCACGCCCCGTTTTTTCAACAAAGGCACCACCACTTTCGCTCCTACCTCGTACGGAGCTTTCCTTTCCTTCCAGGCGTCCTTCTCCTTGCGAAAATTCACCGTCCCGCCACCGTCAATGAGAACATGCTTGCCCGAAGGCGTTGTTACCAATATCGAATCTCCCTGTCCCACATCCAGGAATTGCACCAGTCCCGCCCCTTGCGTAGACGGCGATTGATAGCCGCTGTACAGCAGAACAATCAAAACCCCGGACAGCAGGGCTATCGCAGCTCCCGGGGCATACCGTTCGATATGATGACTGGCACGAAGGAAGCCTCTCCATCGCAATGCACCGGCCAAACGGCCCACGATCGGCAGCGTGCCCACGCCGGACAAATCTGCTCTGCCGCCCCATGACGGGCGTCCGTCCAATGGCTCCGTATCATTCGAAGCGTTCTGCCCTCCCTCGGGATTCTTAAATCTTTTGTTCAGGATGGACAGCAATGCATACAGGACAACGAAATAACACAGTATCCAGGCTAACGACGGGGACGGCCACAATGTCATAAAAACCGAGGAACCATTCATCCATTCAACGATCCGGAACGTGATATGGTTTAACCATTCGGTCACGGCGGCCAGCCAGCCCGCCCCGCGCATCCATACCCACCCCATCAACAGAGACACCATGCCTAAAGGCAGGACGACCAGGCTAATGACCGGAACGAGGATCAGATTGGCGAAAACGGAAATAAGCGAGACCTGGTTGAAGTAATGGATGGTGAGCGGAAAGGAAATCAGCTGCGCCACGACCGTTATGCCGACGGTTCCCCCCAGCCAGCGGGGCAAGAATGCCAGCAGCGGCATCAGCTTCGGCACGAATATCATCAAGCCCGCCGTCACGATGAAGGAGAGCTGAAAGCTGACGTTCACGAGAAAATACGGATTCCACACCAGCATGGCAAGCGCGGCCACGCTGAGGATATGCAGCCCATCCTTCAAAAGCCGCCGCCGCGCAGCATACAAACCGATCATTCCCATGATGCCTGCGCGCACTATGGAAGGACTCGCCCCGGTCAGCAGGACATATACGGGAATCAGCCACATCACCGCAGTCAGCGAGGCCTCCCTCGTCATTCGAAGGGTTGTGCATACGAATAGCAGGCATCCTACAACCACAGCCACATGCATGCCCGATATCGCAAGAATATGAGTCAATCCCAAACGCGAGAACTCCATGAATGTATCGGGATCCAGATCATCCTGATTGCCAATGACAAGTCCTTTCATATAACCCGCATGGATGCCGCCGTACAATTGATCCAGCTTGCTTCCAAGCTTGTCGCGAAGGGCATCATTCCATCTGAGAACATGGCTTAATTTCCAGCTGTCGGGCGGTTGGACCACCGCTTGTTCCGAGCCCTTCACTTTGACGATCCAATGAATCTTCTGAGTGCGCAAATACTGAAGGTAATCAAACCCGCCAAAATTGCGGGCCACTCCAGGCTTTTGCATTTCCCCGCTCAGCTGTATACGGTCCCCGCGCTGCCATCGGTTCACAATCTCCAGCTCCGTTTTGTCCAGCAGTTTCACTTGGACCATAACGATATCGTCTGTCTTTAGCATCATGCTGCCATTCGGATCGGCTTGATTTTGCACCGCCGGATGCTTGGCTTGGATCAGATCTGCCCGCTGCAGGGTTACTTGGAAATCAGCCCGGTCGCCATCCACCTCGACAGGAGAAGAAATCACCCCGAACGCAGTAACAGGAATGGGTTCAGTCGACTCTTCCGCTGCAAGGACCGACTCGAAATCACTTACATTCGCCGCATCATGCCATTCCCAGTACGACCCCGATACGCACAATGAGAATATCATGCAGATCGTAAACAGGCGCCCTGTGCCCACCCACTGGCATACAGTTAATAATAGAAGAATTAGCCCGACCGCGATCACGGCGAGCTTCCATCCGTCATACAGGCATGCAGCACCGCTGCCGATCACCCATAACACGGTAAACACAAGTAATGGCCTTCGCTTCATCATTTTTGAATGTATCCCCTTCTTGACGAAATAAAAAAGAACCCTTGCCTGCAAATCTCAGTCAAAGGTTCTTCCTCCATAACTTTCTATTCCTATCAATCGCAATCGTCAATGCATGATTTATTCCGCTACCGTCATCAAGGTTTCGCGCGGCGGCTCGTATGCTTCAAGCTGCCGGAACGAAATCCCCTTCTGTTCCATCATGCGGGACACCTTGCCGGAGTCCTTGGGATAAGGTCGATGGAACACAACCTCGACAATGCCGCTGTTGGCAAGCATGTTCGCACAGGTCCAGCAAGGCTCGTCTGTCACGTACACCGTACTGCCCTCCCTGTCGATCCGGTCCGTGAACAGCAGCAGATTCTGCTCGGCATGAATCGTGCGGATGCAGCGCTGCTTCTTCACCATGCTTTCCTTGCCGTCCTGCACGACCAATTCATAATCCTCCGCGATCATACAACCTGCTTCCGAGCAATCCGGCACCCCCATCGGCGCGCCGTTATAAGCTGTCCCGAGCAGCTTCTTGCCCTGCACCAGCACCGCTCCCACATGACGCCGAGGGCATTGAGAACGGGTAGATACCATAAAGGCAATATCCATGAAATAAGTATCCCAATCTTTACGTTGATCTGCACTCATCATCTGTCACCTGTTCCTTGTCAATATCTCCTTTATTGTAGCACATAGCTAAAGTCCTACGTAAGGCTTCATCTTCTCCAGCATTTTGGGCCCGATGCCCTTTACGTTCATCAAGTCGGCCTGACTTCGAAACGGGCCGAACTGATTCCGATAATCGATAATGGCCTTGGCTTTCGCCTCGCCTATGCCGGGCAGCTCCATCAGCGTGGCTGCATCCGCAGTATTCACATTGATCAATCCGGACGGATCCGGAATGGACGGCGGCAGCGCTGGAGGTTCATTGGCAGAGACCGATTGACCGACAGCCTCCGTCGGGGATGAAGCCGGGGAAACGGCTGCCTGATCGGAAGCTGAAGATGGTGAGGTTTCCGCTCCTTGGCCGTTCCCGGCCGCAGCAGCCGGGTCCAGACTTGGCACTGGTTCCTTCGCGTTCGTAGCGGGCTCGCCTTGTCCACCCTGAGCGGTCTTTGCAGCGTCAGCAGGGGCTGCAGCCCCTCCCGCATCCTTATCCCGGGAATCGGAAGCAAGCGCCTTCGCACCGGCGCTCTCCTCCATGGTCATGACTTGCTCCAGCTGTTCGTTTAACGGCTGCCAGCCCTCGATCCCCTGTTCCGTACCGCCGGCAAACAAGATGAGTCCGCAGCCCGCAAGCGTTGCGGCAAGACTCCAACCTAAAGATATCCGTTTCATCCAAGACCTCTCCTTAACTTCAAAGTTCAATTCGTACAAGCTCTGGAATAATCTTCGGCTTCCCCACCGGAATCGCATGAAAAACCGTCATGAATCGGCATCTTCCCCGCATACATTAGACGTAAGGACGGTACATTTCTGCCGTAAAGCGCGAAAGGAGGGAACATACACATGAAGGTCGGTTTTATCGGTACGGGCAGCATGGGTAGTCTGTTGATCGATGCCTTCATTCAATCGGGCGCACTCCTGCCTGAGCAGATTCGGGTCAGCAACCGAAGCCCTGAAAAGCCGCTGCAGCTGGCAAAACGTCATCCCGGTCTGACGGTATGCAGCTGTAACACGGAGACGGCTTCTCAAAGCGACCTGTTATTTTTATGTATCAAGCCGTTGGAATTCAAAGCGGTCATCGGCGAAATCAAGGATCGGCTCGAAACCCGGCAAATCGCCATATCCATCACAAGTCCGGTCCAACTGATCCATCTGGAATCATCGCTGCCCTGCAAGGTAGCGAAAATCATACCGAGCATCACTAACATCACCGGAGGCGGAGCATCGTTATGCATGTATGGTTCCCGAATAAAAGAAGAAGACAGGCAGCTTATAGAAAGCCTCCTGTCTTATATCAGCAGGCCGCTCAAGATACTGGAATCGCACACGCGAATCACTTCCGATTTCTCCAGCTGCGGGCCTGCTTTTTTAAGTTTATTCATGGAAAAATGGATCGACGCTGCCGTTGAAATGACCGGAATCGACCGCAGGTCCCTCAATGCACTAGCTGGCGAAATGCTGCTTGGCACCGGCAAGCTGCTAACGGAGGAGGGCTTCTCCCCCGAAGAGCTGCAAAAGCGGGTGGCGGTTCCCGGAGGCATCACGGCCCAGGCTCTGGCACTGCTGGAATCGAACCTGAACGGGTTGTTCTACCAATTGATCCAAACCACACACGACAAGTATGAGGAGGATTTGGCCAAACTGGATGCTGCCTTCGGTTTTACGATTAACCGGCCACGATATTGACCAGTTTACCCGGTACGGCAATGATTTTGCGAATACTCTTGCCTTCCAGCGCCTGCTTGACATTTGGAAGGGAGAGGCTATGTTGTTGCATGGCTTCTTGGTCCATGTCTTTCGCGATTTTGGCGCGTTCCACGATTTTGCCGTTGACTTGCACCACGATCTCGACTTCTGCCTCTACGGTCCAAGCCTCGTCAAACTCAGGCCATGGCACGTAAGTTACGCTCTCCGTGTAGCCTAAACGGCTCCACAGCTCTTCAGCCAGGTGAGGGGCAAGCGGGGAAAGCAGTTGGACGAAGTTCTCCATCGCCTTGCGAGGAAGCACTTCGCTCTTGTACCCCTCGTTGATGAATATCATCAACTGGCTGATCGCTGTGTTAAAGCGCAGATGCTCAAAGTCGTCGGTCACTTTCTTAATCGTTTTGTGCAGCGTGCGTTTGAATTCGTCCGTACCCTCGCCATCCACGATTTTAGGATTCAATTGACCGTCGTCTCCGATGAACAGACGCCATACGCGGGAAAGGAAGCGGTGCGTTCCTTCAACGCCGTTGGTGTTCCATGGCTTCGTCGCTTCCAGCGGCCCCATGAACATTTCGTATACGCGCAGCGTGTCAGCGCCATATTCGTTCACGATATCGTCCGGATTGATGACGTTGCCGCGGGATTTACTCATTTTCTCATTGTTGTTCCCCAAGATCATGCCCTGATTGACCAGCTTCTGGAAAGGCTCCTTTGTATCGACGACGCCCAGGTCATACAATACTTTGTGCCAGAAGCGCGCATACAGCAAGTGCAGCACAGCATGCTCCACGCCGCCGATGTACAGGTCAACCGGCAGCCATTCCTTCTGTTTCTCCTTGGAGCACAGTTCGTCATGGTTATCCGGATCGATGTAACGCAGGTAGTACCAGCAGCTGCCGGCCCATTGCGGCATCGTATTGGTTTCGCGGCGGGCTTTCATGCCCGTTTCGGGATCAACCGTCTCCACCCACTCCGTCACGTTGGCCAGCGGCGATTCGCCGGTGCCGGACGGTTTAATCTGGTCCACATCCGGCAGGAGCAATGGAAGCTGATCTTCCGGCACGGTCTTCATCGTTCCGTCTTCCAGATGCAGAATCGGAATCGGCTCGCCCCAATAGCGTTGACGGCTGAACAGCCAGTCGCGCAGACGGTAGGTTACCTTCTTCTTGCCCTTGCCCTCTTTCTCCAGCCATTCATTCATCGCCTGAATAGCCGCTTCATTATCCAGCCCGTTCAGGAAGCCGGAATTCACGTGCGCGCCGGTGCCGGTATATGCTTCCTCCTCGACGTTTCCGCCTTGAACGACTTCAATGATCGGAAGACCGAATTGCTTCGCAAACTCCCAGTCCCGGCTGTCATGTCCCGGAACCGCCATAATGGCACCGGTGCCGTAGCCGGCAAGCACGTAATCCGCGATCCAGATCGGTACCTTGGCGCCGTTTACCGGATTGACGGCATACGCGCCCGTGAATACGCCGGTTTTATCCTTGGCCAGATCCGTCCGCTCCAGGTCGCTTTTACGTGCTGCCTGATCCTGATAAGCCTTCACCGCTTCACGCTGATCGGCTGTCGCAATTTTGTCCACGAGGTCATGCTCCGGTGCCAGGACGCAGTAGCTTGCCCCGAACAGCGTATCCGGACGAGTGGTGAACACCTCCAGATGACCATCATACCCTTCGATGTCAAAACGGACCTCGGCGCCCGTGGATTTGCCGATCCAGTTGCGCTGCATATCCTTCAGGCTTTCGCTCCAGTCCAGCTCGTCCAGATCCTCCAGCAGGCGATCCGCATATTCGGTAATGCGCAGGATCCATTGGCGCATCGGCTTGCGTACGACCGGATGGCCTCCGCGTTCGCTCTTGCCGTCGATGACCTCTTCGTTCGCCAGCACGGTGCCGAGCGCTTCGCACCAGTTCACCGGAACCTCGGCCACATAGGCCAAGCCGCGTTTATAGAGCTGGATAAAGATCCACTGCGTCCATTTGTAATATTCCGGATCGGTGGTGCTGATCTCGCGGTCCCAGTCATACGAGAACCCGAGGGATTTGATCTGGCGGCGGAACGTATCGATATTCTGCACGGTGAACTCCCGCGGATGTTTGCCCGTGTCCATCGCATACTGCTCTGCCGGCAGGCCGAAGGCGTCCCATCCCATCGGATGAAGCACGTTGTATCCGCGCATCCGCTTGTAGCGGGACACGATGTCCGTTGCCGTGTATCCCTCCGGGTGACCTACGTGCAGGCCTGCACCCGATGGGTACGGAAACATATCCAGCGCGTAAAATTTCGGTTTGGACGAGGTTTCTTCCGTTTTAAAGGTTTTGTTCTCATCCCAGTATTGCTGCCACTTCTGTTCGATGGCCTGCGGCTGGTAGCCGTGGCTGGTTGGTTGATTGTCCGTCATACTTCATTGCTCCTCCTTCACAGTCGAGAGGCAAGGCCTGCGCCATTGCCCAAAAAAACAAAAAAACCTCATCATCCATAGCGTTGATCGCTAGGGACGAGAGGTTTGATTCCCGTGGTACCACCCTAGTTAGCCAAAGGCATGCTTTGCCTTTCGCTCCCTTTGCATCCTTATCGCGGATAAGACGACGATGCTTCATCGGCCGATTCTGTCGGAATACAGCCCTCCGACGGCCGGGTTAACACCATTGCTCCGAGGCGAGTTCATCCCTATCGTCAACCGGTTTTCACCAGACACCGGCTCTCTGCATGATCGAAATTGGAACGATTGATCCTCATCATCGCGTTCATATTACCGTTTTAATGTGGCTATTATACCCAAAAAGCGCGGTCAAGTCAACGAAAGCTCTTCTCCGCTTTTGCGGTAATGTTCTGGCGTGGTCCCGACCATGGCCTTGAACATCCGGCTGAAATGGGCCAAATGCTTGAAACCGGACGCCTGGCTGATCTCCGTTATGCTCAGATGGGGGTGGAGCCTGAGCATGATTTTTGCCTGGTTGATCCGCCGGTGATACACATATTTGAACACCGTCGTTCCGGTTACTTCCTTGAATAAGGAGGATAAATAGTGTTTCGTGATATGCATGTCGCGGGCGATTCCCTCCAGCGTCAGATCCAGCATATAATTTTCCTCGACAAACGACACGACATGCTGGACATGCCGCTCCTTCTCCGAGATCGAGTCGTGATCCTGCACGGCGGCCTGGCACCAGTCGGCGATGACGTACATCATCTCCTGGATTCGAAGGGTCATCCGCTCTTGGCGAAAGCCGGCCGTGGAGGACGACAAGCGGTGTATATCGGCCAGCATCCCTTCGAATTCTTCCCGGTTCTCCCCCGTCAGCGTCATGCGATGATTCCGCAGCGTTTCGAAGGGGTCCAGCAATATCGATTTGGCCGTCTCCGAAAGCCCCCTGCAGATCCAGGCCGGATCAAAATGCAGAATGCTCCTGACATATCTGGAATCGGGTTCAACGTTCGGACAGTGCAGCGTAAGCCCGTTCATCAGGAGCAGATCCCCCGGTTTCAGGGTGAACACGGAATCGCCGATCAAATACGTGCAGCGTCCCTCATGGAAATAATAAATTTCATAAAAAGCATGCGAGTGAAACTGCCCTCCCGACAGCGGCTGTTCATTGTAATAGGTCAGATCGAACGGCGCTTGAAGCTGCATGCGGTCAAAGCCTGGCATCATATCGACAGATGAGGTCATTTAGAGAATCGCCCCTTTAGCGATTTTGGAGTCGTCTAACCCCCAACCCTCAACGTAACGGGGTTTTCTCTATTATAAATGATTTTAGGGAATGCGCACGGCTTCATTTTGGGCAATCACGCACAATTCTCCGGCCTTGAAGGCATGCTCCTGGGACATGGCATGTTCCGTGCGTTCCAGGCAGTCCAGGATAAGCTCCCCGAAAAACGGATAGCCCACTTTCCCCTGGAGTTCCATATGAAACTCTCCTTCACCGTTAACCAAGTACAGATGATCCCCCTGCGGATGCCTTGCGATATCGATGTATTTGCGAAGCTCGATGTATCCTTCCGTTCCCAGAATAAAGGTTCTGCCGTCGCCCCAAGTGCCAAGTCCTCCGGGCGTCAGCCAATCGACGCGGAAATAATTGGTGGCTCCATTGTCTCCCACCAGCGTTGCATCTCCGAAATCCTCCAGCTCGGGGTATTCCGGATTCGCATAATTGCCCACCTTGCTGCTGAGCACCTTGGCATCGCGGCATCCCGCATAAAACAAAAATTGTTCGATCTGGTGGGAGCCGATGTCACACAGGATGCCCCCGTACTGTTGATGACGGAAAAACCAGTCCGGGCGGGAGGACGCATTCAAACGGTGCGGTCCGGTTCCCATCACTTGCACCACTCGCCCGATCGCCCCGTCCTGAATCAGCTTCCCGGCATGGACGGCACTCTCCACATGCAGCCGTTCACTGTAATAGACCATGTATTTCTTGCCCGTCTCCGCGGCTTTCGCGCGTGCAGCGTTCACCTGCTCCAGCGTGGTGAACGGCGTTTTATCCGTGAAATAATCCTTGCCGTGCGACATGACCTTCAGGCCAAGCTCGCATCTCTCCGAAGGAATGGCGGCAGCCGCCACCAGATGAACTTCGGCATCTTCCAGCACCTGGGCCTCGGAGGAAGCCACGGCTGCCTCCGGGTATGCCTTGCAAAAAGCAGCAACCTTGGCGGGGTCTGGGTCATACACCCACTTCAGCGTCGCCCCGGCCTCAATCAAGCCGTTGCACATGCCGTATATATGGCCATGCTCCAGCGACATGGCTGCAAAAATAAATTCTCCGGGCTTGCACACCGGCTGGGCCTTGCCCACCGGCGCATAGAGCATTCCATTGCTGCGGTCCATACCAAGAGCCTCCCCGATTGTAATTTAATAAGCGCCAAACGTCTTGCTCATATCCACCGGCCCGATCTCCTTGACCGTTTTCCGGGTGGACGAATTCGCTATCCGTTCTTGCAGCATCTCGTAATACAGATCTTCGTCCAACGGCAGGTCGACCCAATTGTCGGTCCAGGTGGACAAATGCATGGCATTGGACAGGGTCAATCCGTGGATTCCCTCTTCGCCCGGCGCAATCAATGGCGTTCCGTGCAAAATGGCGTCCGCAAAGTTCTGGATGATGCCGTTATGCTGCGGATTGTCCCCCGAAATCGGCACCTCGCATTTCCAGCATTCCGGTTCGCCGAAGCCCCCGGTATACTGCTGATTGAACTCCGGTTCAGGCACCCGGAGACGCCAGAAGGTAAGCTTGCCGTCCTCGATGACGATTTTACCGCGGTCTCCCGTCACTTCATACCGATTCGTGCCCGGCGCTTCCCCCGTTGTCGTAATGAAGACGGCCGTGGCGCCGTTCTCGTATTCCGCATAAGCCGTCACGTCGTCTTCCACTTCAATGTTCCGGTACTTGCCGAACGAACAAAATGCGCGGATTCTTTTCGGCATCATGCCGGTTGTCCACTGCCACAGATCCAGCTGGTGCGGAGATTGGTTAATCAGGACGCCTCCGCCTTCTCCCGCCCAGGTAGCGCGCCACCCGCCTGAATCGTAATAACTCTGTGAGCGGTACCAATTCGTGACGATCCAATTCATCCGCCGCACCTCGCCGAGCTCGCCGGCCGCGATGAGCTCTCTAAGCTTTTTATACAGCGGATTGCAGCGCTGATTGTACATGATCGAGAACACTTTGCCGCTTGCTTCGGCCGCGCGGTTCATTTCCCGCACCTGCTTCGTATACACGCCCGCCGGCTTCTCAATCAGGACGTGGAGTCCTTGGTTCAGGCACGCGATGGCCACTTGAGGATGGGCATAATGGGGCGTTGCAATAATCACCGCATCGATCTCTCCCGAAGAGATCATAGCGTCCGTGTCACTCCAAATTTTCACGTCCGAAGGGAGCGTAGCCCTCGCTTCTTCCTGCTTGGCCGGGTTGAGGTCGCATATGGCGCTAAGCCGCGCCCCCGCAATCCGCCCCGCGGCAAGCGATTTGGCATGCGAAAAACCCATCCCCAGTCCGATAACCCCTACTCTTACCTGTTCCATATCTATCGCCTCCTTCATAAGTGTCCTATACGCTTTGTTTATGGTCTGCCCACATGTTCATCTGCTCGGCAAAACGAAGCAGCATCTCCCTGGATTCAAACGTCCCGCTAAAATCCTCGATTCCGTAGTAACCTTCATAGCCGACCGACTGCAAATCCTGAATGACCTGCTTCCATGGGACGGCCCCTTGGTCAAGCGAGACCCATTCTCCGGACCAGGATGCCGAGCTTCCATCCTCGGAAGGCGTTTTTCGATAACCCCCGTTTTTCACATGGACATGAGCCACGTAGGGACCGAGAAGCTCCAAGCCCATCCGGTAGTTCTCGTAACCTTCATGGACCATGTTGCCCGGATCATACAGCACGCCGATATGCTGCGGATTGAAGTGGGATACGAGCCGGTGCGTCAGTCCGGCGCTCGGAGTGATCGTAAGATGATGGGTTTCCACCACGGCTTTAACCCCGTAAGCGGCAGCAAGATCCTGCACCTCATGAAGGTAACGAACCGCCTGGTCGTACAGTTCGTTGTAATTGCGCGTTCGGTTATATCCCGGAATCCCCACACGAATGAAAGAGGCTCCGATCAGCTTGGCCGCTTGCATGACTTTCTCCGTCGCTTCCACGTCGCCGCAGGTCAGATAAGGAACGACCGCAAGACTGCGCCGGCCATGCTTGTCGGCTGCTTGCTTAAACCTGAGCCAATCTTCCTGCGTGCCGTTCGGATCGATGGAGCAGCGGTTATGCCCCCAGAAGGAAGGCTTCTCTTCGGCAGCCTCTGCCGGAATTTCCTTGAAGCGCCACTCGATCCCTTCGATACCGGCATCCGCCGCCGCTTGGGCCAATTCCTCCGGCAGTAAATCAGGGGTGGCGACCGTAAATACGGACAGTTTCATAATCATTCATCCTCTCTCGACCAAATTTATTAGCTTATGCATCATTTGACCAACGTTGAACTCATATGATGTCATTCAGTGCGTTCCGGATGGTTAAAAGCCTCCCGAAAGATAGC
The DNA here is from genome assembly GCF_038007545.1 of Bacillus sp. FSL K6-6540. Classification (NCBI taxonomy): domain Bacteria; kingdom Bacillati; phylum Bacillota; class Bacilli; order Caryophanales; family Bacillaceae; genus Bacillus; species Bacillus sp. FSL K6-6540. The sequence continues at coordinate 2,049,094 of NZ_JBBOXH010000001.1, read as the reverse complement.
GCTCTCATATTTGCTCATCCTATCTATCCCCCATCGTAGCACAGTACCGAAAGCAAACCCATATCCCTTCCCATGAACCTTAACCACAGTCAAATAAAGCCGAAAAGAAATGTCTTTGAATATAATGAATCGCCCGTTGACGCAAGAACTGAGTCTATCGACGTGTTTCTCTTGAGAACAGACCGCGACGAGCCGTCGCATCCGCAGCGTTTTTTTGAAAAATCCCGGACTCAAAGTATAGGCACTCTTATATAACCTAAAAAGGCACCTCCTCCGTCCTGAATAGACGAAGAAGCGTGCCTTCTCCTTAGGGTATTCGTTTATTTTACGGCAACGTAGAACAGCCTGGATGCATCCTGACCCGCTTCCGTCCACTCAAAATCGGCATAGCATTTCACGTCCCGGAATCCGGCCTTAATCAGCTCAACCTTCATCCATTCCGGGTCGTATCCCCGCTGGATATGCGTTTCTTCAAAGCGGCGGTAGATCGTTCGGTCTTGGTCATCCCGTGCAAAAATGGAGAGATGGTGTTCAATCTCCATCCGGCGTTCGTCCAGGTCGCATGTCCATATATAGGACACTTCCCGTTCATCCAGAACAAATGGCTGCTCTTCGTCGTATCGCAGCAGCGTATTGGGGTGATGCACGTCAAACAGGAACGTGCCGCCTTCCTTGAGACCGTTGTAGGTCCTTGCAAAAGCGGAGCGGATGTCCTTCTCCTCCAGCAGGTAGTTCACACAATCACAAAATGAAATGACGGAATCCACCTGCTCGGGCAGCTCCCAGGAACGCATGTCCTGCTGCACCCAGCGGACGCTCCCTTCCCGGAACAAGCGATGTCCCTGGGGCGTGCCCTCCAGCTTGCGCCTGGCAACCGACAGCATATCCGCTGACAGGTCAATCCCCGTTACTTCAAAACCGGAGTTGACGAGCGGTATGGTGATGCTGCCTGTCCCGCATCCGAGCTCGACGACGCTTTTTGGCATTCCGTGCTTCTCCCAGGCGGTTCTCGCAAAGCGGATCCAGTCCGGGTACGGCATGTCTTCCATGAGTTGATCATATACGTAAGCAAACTTGCGGTAAGACAACATGATGACACCACTTTCCTTAGAAGCTTCCCCTACCTTGCCGGGTTATTCGTTTGAACCGGAGTTCTCCTCTTGATTGACCATATACGTCCAGCTGTCCTTTTGCGTAACCAAACCGTCCTTCATCAACTTGCCAAGCGCGCGTTTAAAGGCGGATTTGCTGATGCCGAAACGCTGCTTGATGATGTCGGGCGGCGTTTCATCCGAATACGGCATCGCATGGCCCGGACGCTCCTTCAGAAAAGCCAGCAGCCGGTCTGCATCATCGGTCCGTCCGATCTCTTTTTGCGGAACCATGGACAGGTTGACCCTGCCATCCTCCCGGATATGGCTGACCCGAACCTTTACCTCTTCGCCAAGACGCAGCATCCGCGTCCGTTCCGAGGAATGGATCATGCCGATCGCGCCGAAGCCGACCACGCCGCCGTCGATGATGACAAACGTGCCCATCTGGAGCGGTTTATACACCAGGGCAGTAAACCATTGGCCTTTCCACGAATCCGGCGCATGGAACGCAAGCGGAGCTAGCTCTTGTTCCCCGGCGAGTTTCGCTCGCAGCCGGCCTTGCTTATCATGCTCCATGATCACAAACACGTGGTCTCCCACTTGCGGGTGAAGCTCCCGCATCTCCGGCAATTCCCGGATCGGAAGCAACAGCTGCCTGCCAAGTCCCATCTCAAGGAAACAGCCGAGGCGCGGATGGACGTCGGCCACTTCAAGCTTCGCCGTTTCGCCCAGCGTTAGGTACGGCTTCTTCATCGTTGCGGCCAGGCGGTCTTCCGTATCGAAGAATATAAAGACCTCTATCGTATCCCCCAGCTCGATTTTACCCGTAAGCTCCGAATAGTGAAGAAGCACATCCCGATCTCCGCCATCCAGAAAATAACCGTAAGGGGACACTTCCCTGGATACAACGAGTTTCGTTAATGTGCCGGCAATCAGACTCATACGTTCTCCACCACTTTGGCATCCGACCACAGACGCTCGATGTTGTAGTATTCCCGCTCATCGCGGTGAAAAATATGAACGATCACGTCGCCAAGGTCCATCAGCACCCAGCGGGCAGCATCCATTCCTTCCAGTCCGCGCAATGCCACGCCCTCGTCATGAGCCCGTTTGCGGACCTCGGTTGCGATCGCTTGAACCTGGGTATCCGAGTTACCGTGGCAAATGACAAAATAGTCGGCGATCAGGGAAATCCCTCTGAGATCCAGAACCACGATATCCATCGCTTTTTTATCTTCAGCGGCAGCTACTGCCACATTTAACAATTCATTCGGTTTCAACGTCATGAATTCGCCTCCAATTGCTTAATTAGATCGTTGCGGGCTAGCACCGTCAACGGAAAAATGATTTGTCTGCGCGAGAGCAGATATCCAATCGTCGAATCAAAACCGGCTGCAAGCGCCTCTTCAAGGCTATGGTTGGCCAGTTCGCGAATATTATTCACGCCGGGGAAATCCCGCCCCGGTTCCATATAATCCGCCAGGCAGACCACCTTGTCAAGGAGCGTCATGCCGATGCGCCCCGACGTATGGTACCGAATGGCGTCAAGCACTTCGGCATCCGTTACGCCATATTCGTGTTCCGCTACGAATGCCCCGACTTCAGCATGCCAAAGCTGTTTGTCGTAATGGAGCAGCTCGTCGGAGAGCTTATGCTCCACCATCATCTGATGAAGCTTCTGCACGGGCCAGTATTTGGCCACGTCATGAAGGATGGCGGCCAAGTCCGCCTTAACCGGGTCGGCTCCGAACCTGCCGGCAAGGATGACCGCGGTTTCCATGACGCCTTTGGTATGCTCCCAGCGCTTGGCCGGCATCTGGGAGGATACGGCTTCTATGAGTTCATCACGGCTGTAATCCATAAATACCGCTCCTAACAATATAATCGTATACTCGGTCCGGCACCATATAACGGATGGACGAGCCCGATGCCGCCCGGCTCCGAATGATGGTGGAGGAGATTTCGATCAGCGGCATCTCGGCCGTGACAACCGCCTTTTGCAGAAAATCAGGCAGATCATCCACCGATAGTTCGGTTCCGGGACGGTTAAGCCCGATAAAAGTCAGCATTTCCGCCAGTTCGCCGATCCGGTTCCACTTGGGAAGATACGCAACCATATCCGCACCTATAATGAAGTAGAAGTCATGCTCGGGGTACGCATCGCGCAGCTCTCTGACCGTATCTACCGTGTAGGAGACGCCGCCGCGTTTCACTTCCCAATCCAACGTGCGAAACGAAGGGTGGTCAGCTACGGCTTCAGCGGTCATCTCCAGCCTCATCAGGCCGGTAACGCCGGCATCTTCCTTATGCGGCGGGATGTGGCTTGGCATAAACCACACCTCTTCCAGATCGTAAGCGTCCCGCGCGCATTCGGCTGCGAGCATATGCCCGATATGAATGGGATCGAAGGTTCCGCCCATTATCCCCACCTTCATCCGGGTTCACCTCCCCTAATAAGAGAGTTATTAATATCCGCTAAGCTGGAGCCGTCCGGCCCCCCTACGGCAGTTCGATGGTTTTGTGGTCTTTCGATTCTTTATAAAGCACGATCGTCTTGCCGATCACCTGCACCAGCTCGGCTCCGGCTCCTTCAGCAAGCTCCTGGGCGATTTCGCGCGGGTCTTCAAGACAGTTGTTGAGCACGGATACCTTCATGAGTTCCCGCTTCTCGATCGCCTCGGAGATATGACGGATCAGATGCTCGTTGCTGCCTCCCTTGCCTACCTGGAACAGCGGATCCAGATGATGGGCGAGCGAGCGTAAATGTCGTTTTTGCTTTCCTGTTAACATGCTTGGTCATTACTCCTTAAACATTCAATTATTAAAGCCTGCTGCTTGTCGAAAGCTATATTGTAGCTTTTGCATAAGCATTAATCAATAAACAAAGATATTAAGACTCGGATTGGAAGCTGGTCAGAACGGCTTCCTTCATGGCCTGCACGGGTGCCGTCAGACCCGTCCAATATTCGAATGCATAGGCGCCTTGATTAATGAACATTCCAAGCCCGCCGTGTATGGTGCATCGCCGAAGCTTGCCTTGCCGCAGCAGCTCGGTCTTCAACGGATTGTAGATCAAATCGCTGACAACGATCCCTTCACGTATGGACTCCGGCGGAATGGGAAGCTCCGAAACCCGTGGAAACATGCCCACCGAGGTCGTGTTAATGATTACATCGGCATCCGACAACGCCTCTCCGGCATGTTCCTCTCCGTACCCTCTCAAGTCCGCAAGCGAGCTCCACTCCTCGGCAAGCGCCAATGCTTTGGCGGACGTCCGATTTACAATGGATATCTTCTCGGGCCCTTCGCCGATGAGGGCATAGATGATGCCTCTTGCGGCACCGCCCGCACCAATGACAACGATGCGCTTTCCCTTCAGGTCGGGACAGGCTTCATCCTTTAATGAACGAACATATCCGATGCCGTCCGTATTGTAACCCGTCAATTTGCCGTTGTCATTGACGATGGTGTTCACGGCACCGATGCGCAGCGCCCCTTCATCGACGACGTCCAAATACTTCATGACTTCCACCTTGTGCGGGATCGTTACGTTCACCCCTCGAAATCCCAGTGCTTTGACGGCCTGGATGGCGTCGCCCAGGCCCTGCGGACGAATATGAAGGGGGACGTACGCTCCTGACAAACCGAGGGCGTTAATCGCCGCATCATGCATGGCCGGCGATTTCGAGTGGCCGATCGGATCCCCCATTACGCCAAGGAGCAAATAATCACGCTCGTTCATTGGATTCACTTTCATTTCTCCTCTGCCTCTCCCATGATAGCCGGACGGTTACCATTGGGATATATCACTTATATCAGGGATGGACGCGACAGGACTTTGATTCCTTTAGGTACATGAACCGCTACGAGCGCTCCCTGCTCACCGTTGATCTTGATCCAGCCGAGTCCCGAGATAAACACGTCTTGGCGCGCACCTTTAGGAATACGGATTTCGTGCCTCGTCCATTCCGGAAGCTCTTCAAGCCGTTCCTTGGTCGGCGGGGACAGCAGCTCCCCGGCATGCTCCGCAAATAGCGAATCCGCCCGTTCCAGCTTGGTCCGATGAATGCCGAGCCGGCCGCTGATGAAACAAGTAAAGGATTGATGCTCCCCTTGCAGAAAATCAAAGCGGCCGAAACCTCCGAAGAAGAGGGTCTGCCCTTCGTTCAGCTGGTATACCATCGGCTTCAGCGGATTCTCCGGCATGACCGTCCCCAGATCCTCACGGCTCACGAGCTCGCTGTAGCGCCATGGGTACACAATGCCGGGCGTATCAATAATATACCGGCCGTCATCCAGCGGAATATTGACCATATCGAGCGTCGTTCCGGGATAACGGGAAACGGTCAGCTCCTGGTCCAGATCGCTGTAGTCGCGGATCAGGCGATTGATCAAGCTGGATTTCCCCACGTTCGTGGCGCCGACCACATAGACATCCCGGTCGCCCCTGTAATGCGCAACCGTCTCCAGCAGCCGCTCAAAGCCTTGGTTCTTCTTCGCGCTGCAGAGCACGATGTCTTCCGTTCTCAGGCCATGCTCCTTGCACTGCTTCTGCACCCAATTCAGAACCTTGTTCCAATTGGTCACCTTCGGCAGAAGATCGGTTTTGTTAACCGCCAGAATCACCGGATTGTTGCCGACAAACCGCTGCAGCCCTGAAATCAGGCTTCCTTCAAAATCGAAAAGATCCACGATGTGAATGACCAGCGCATTCTTGCCGCCGATCTGTCCGAGCAGCCGTAAAAATTCATCCTGGTCTACGGCGACCGAAGAAGCCTCGTTGTAATTCTTGATACGGAAACAGCGCTGGCAAATAACCGGGTCGCGGTCCCAAGCCTTCTCCGGCAAATAGCCCGGCTTGTCCTGTGCAGCGCTCTGAAGCGGTATGCCGCAGCCGCTGCACTTCTTGATGTCATCTCCGCCTGTAGGCAACGTCATGATTTCGGTTCCTCCTCCATCCATAATCCTTTTTTGCGCAAACGGGTCAAGGCGATGCGTTCCACCCGACGATTGACGAGGCGGGTAAACCATCCTTCATCGTTGATGGCGATGGGCATAACCAGAACCGTATACAAGCCGAGCCGATTCCCGCCGTATACGTCGGTCAGCATCTGGTCGCCGACAACAACCGTTTTCTCCGGAGTGAGCTCCATCATGTTCATCGCTTTGCGAAACGGAGTATTGCTTGGCTTGCGGGCTTCATGCACATACTGGATGTCCAGCGGCGTCGCGAATTTAGATACGCGCTCGAGCTGATTATTCGAGACGATGATGAGCTGGAAACCGATCTCCTTCACTCTTTTGAACCAAACGACCAATTCCGGCGTGGCAAGCGGCGCCTTGGCCCCAACAAGGGTATTGTCCAAATCGGTAATGATTCCACGATACCCCTGCTCATATAATTCCTCCAGGTTAATATCAAAAACCGTGTTGACACGGAGCTTTGGGATTAACATTTCAAACAAATTCGTCACCTCAATTTCATACGAAAAACTATACCATATTCCGGTTCCTTAGTAAAAATAATCACGGCCGGCGCCTTCCTTCTTTCCGGATTGCAATCTTTACCAGCAAAAGACCACCCGGCAGCCGTCGAAGCGGACCGGGCGGTCTTGAAATGACCGATATCAGAACGTATTCATATCAAGCTATCCTGATATCGCAAGAACAACCACTTGTGACGCGGTCTGTCTTCTTGGATTACGTTGATAGACGTTTGTCCGGCACAATGCGGACCTTCTTGATGGACTTCTTCAGCTTCTCGGCATCCTGTTGGACCGAGCGCCACTGCTCTTCCTTCACTTCCGCAGGGCTGTAACGGGCAGCCTCAAACTGCTGCAGCAGCGGTCTCAGCTCTGCTTCCAGTTCAGGATGTGCATATGCCCAGCGGCGAACCGATTCACGGAGCGTTTCATGTTCTTGCCTTACCAATCCCTTGCGCTGAACGGAACGGATCCAGCGTTCCGTCTCGGCAATCACCTTATCCGCTGCCGTCAGCGGCTTGCCTGCCCGAATCCGTGCCCGGGCGAAGCGCAGGCTGATGCGCATTCTCCACAAGATATACAGAATCCACAGCACGATGACAACCACCGCTGCCGTTACTATGATTTTAACCCATCCGGATGATGGATTATCAGAAGTTGGGGCAGGAGCTGCCTCGTCCTCGGCCTTCTCTTCCTCTTCGACTTCCTCTTCGATGACGGGCTCAGCGTCGGCGTCGGCCGTCAGAATCGGCATGCTGAATCCCGGAGTCGCTTCGATCGGAACCCAGCCGTACTCGCCGAAGTAAACTTCAACCCAGGAATGGGCGTCAGCGTTTGTAACGGTATAATTATCAGGCTCGATCGAGGTTTGACCGTCGACCGGAACGTATTCCGAAGCCGTCATCCTGCCGGGGGCGTAACCCTTGACCCAGCGTGCAGGGATATCCAGCGACCGAGTCATCATCACCATGGACGTGGAGAAGTAATCGCAATACCCTTCCATAATTTCGAACAAAAAGGCATCTACGAAATCGTCGCTCTTTTTGAGCGAAAGGTCGGGGGTGTTGGTATAGGTATAGTTGCTCGTTAAATATTGTTGCAAAAGCATAACCTTCTCATACGGCGTGTCTCCGTCCGCCGTAATTTCTTCGGCCAGATCCGATACGCGGTCCGGGAAATTTCTCGGCATCTGGACGTAGGCTTCGTCGAACGAGCCGGAATACAGTTCATCATAAGTTCTGGCGCTCAGCTCATCGATCGGGATGACGGGAACTTCCGACGTCAAGGTATAACTCTTCGGATAGTCCGCATCGCGAACGTCGTCCAAATGCATCTCCGCGCCTTCGGTCACCCAGCTGAGCCGGTCCGGATCGATGTCCTCATCCAGGCTATCCAGCTGACGAACGCTGTAGGCCCCGAACAAGACCGGATACACCGTGTCGCTCAGCATCGTTACCGATTGTTCCAGCTTTTTGGTAGGTACGGAAGAGCCGGCTTCTCCCGCCAAGGAGTCGCCGATGTCGACTCCCGTCCCGGATCGACGGCTGCTGGCTCCGTCAGCCCAGCCCGTGCCCGAGTACACGGCTCTGGTTTCGCCGCGCCAATAGCTGCGTTCTTCCGAGGTGATCGACATCACCGGCGAATAATCAAAATTAAAACCGCCGCCAAGATCGTTATCCTCTCTTCCGTAACCGGACATGCTTTCGGACGCCGATTCGATAAGGGTTCCGGTCCCCGATGTGCCGACGCCGGATAACGGTACCCCGTTCCACTCTCTCCATGCCGTATAAGGATCGGTCAGTGTCGGCTTCACGTGGGGCATGTTCACGCCGGCCACGATAATCAATGAGAAAATGACCAGAATATTGGCGATAATCTTAAACGGATACTTCGACAGATTGACCCATCCTTGAGGAAAGCGTCTGCGGAACCGGTTGAAGTGGCTGGATACGAGCCAGCCCATTCCGGCCCCGACGACCCAAGCAATCTCATCCCACAGCACGATTTTCGTGAAGGAATCCAAAATGGCAAAACTAATGACGTGGATCCCGACTACAAGAAGCACGCGTCCCTTGGTTTTGGCCCAGCGGGCAAGAAAGAGGAACATGGCCCAAGCAGCGATAGCAAACCATAAATAAGGAAAGAGATACAGGAGTTCTTCGGTCAGGAAACTTTCCGCTCCGAAGACAGGAACCGGATTGCCGGAAATTTTCAGCAAACTGTATACGCAATACAGGATCAATAGAAACTGGAGAACCACTCGGTAACCCTGCTTGATCGGCAGCAGCGCTTCGGTAACCGCCGTTATCGTTAAAGCCGCGATAACGATGGCGGTCGTTTCCGACAGCCATATCGTTTCCGTGAAGGATACCCACTGCATCCCCATGATCCAGATCCACAGCATCGTTAACGTGCTGAAGAAGGTCGTCGATAGTTTGTCCAACCATAACTTCATCATGCACCACCTCCCAGCGCAGCCGGAAGCTCATCGAGGGAAGCAACCGAATAACTTGAGATCCCCCGGGATTGCAGGAGCGAAATCGATTCATCGCGTTTTGTTGTTTCTTTGGAAGGAGCGATTTGCAAGAAGCAAGGGTTCATCCCTCTGGTCTCCACCCAGCGCATGATCTCTGAAGCCTCTTTGCCGCTCATCGGGCTGATCAGCAGGAACAAGGCTCCTTTTGGGAAATGGCGATAGGATTTCTCAAGGGCAGCAATCAGCTTGCTCTTCCGGTTATAATCCACGTCAACCAGATGCTGAATCATGCGCATCCGTTCCCCGGCGTGATCGGCCGGAGCGAACATTTGGGTTTCCTGGGCAGCCGTGAACAGCCCCGTCCCCGCATGCTCCTTGGCCCCGTATTCGATCAGCGAAGCGGCTGCCGATACGGCAAGCTCGAATTGCTGGGCATTGTCGTACCCGTCGGCGGCGCAATCCAGAACGATCATCGTTCTGGGGAAGGACTCATGCTCGAATTCCTTCGATTTCCAAGAGCCGGTCTTCGCCGTTGCATTCCAGTGAATCCGGGAGATCCGGTCGCCATACACATAATCGCGGACGCCGTTGATCTGCGTGGTTTCCCGCCTTGCAGCCGACACCGTGGTTTGCGTCCCGCCCAATCTGGAGTTCCGTATGTTCCGCTGCCACTTTGGAATATAAATGGTTCTCGGAAGAACGCGGAAATCCGTTTCAACCTCGATGCGTCCCTTATGCTCCATCAATCCGAAGATATCTTCGCTTATGCATTCCGTCTTGGAAAAAACATATCGCCCGCGTTCGAGCGGAGGAGTCTGGAATACAAGCTTGCCTGCCCCCCGGAGGTTCGGAATGACGCTGTCTTCAAAGGACCAGGAGTCGCCGTTATGCCTCTGCAGCACTTCACGCACGATCATATAGGGCATCGGCAGCAACCCTGGGACATGGACCTCTAGCTTAACGCGCACCTGCTCGCCGGCATGAAGCTGTTCTCCAACGCGCTCCGTTCCCCCAAGGACGACCCGGTGCGCTTTGACGCGATTGACTCCGCCAAAACCCGCGCCGATCAGATAGACCGTCAGAAGGCTGACCATGGAGAAGAGCATGAGCGAGGTTTTCCCTCCCTGGAATAAAACATACAAAAGACATAGGCACCATACCGCCAATACCGCTGCCAGTCTGGACGGCTGCATGCCATTCAAAAATAACGAAACCGCGCGGCGCATGCCTATCTCCCCATCTGAACAGGCACTTTAACCTGACGGAGTATAAACTCAAGCACCGACTCCGGACTCGCATTGTCGAGCCTGGCTTCCGGACGCAGCATGATCCGGTGCGAAAGTACGTAGGGAGCAAGCGTCTTCACGTCATCCGGCAGAACGTAATCCCGCTCTTGCAGGAAGGCATAGGCTTTAACCGCATTCATGAAGGACAGGGTGGCCCGTGGACTTGCGCCCAGCATAACGGAAGGGTGCTCACGGGTCGAGCGGGTGATATTCAGCAGGTAATCGGCAACGGGCTCGCCGATGAATACCTCGCGAATCTCGCGCTGAATGGATGAAATCTTATCCATATGCGTCACAGGCTGAAGCTTGTCCGACAGTTGCCCGTCGCGCGAACGGTACATCAGCTGCTTCTCCGTGGCGGCATCAGGGTAACCCAGGCTCAGCTTCAGCATGAACCGGTCCAGCTGCGCTTCCGGAAGCATATAGGTGCCTTCAAAATCAATCGGGTTCTGGGTCGCGCACAGCATGAAAGGATGCGGGAGTTCGTGGGTAGCCCCGTCCACCGTTACGCTGCGCTCCTCCATCACTTCCAGCAGGGCCGACTGCGTTTTGGTTGTGGCCCGGTTGATTTCGTCCGCCAGCAAAATATTGGTCATGACCGGACCTGGTCGGAAGTAAAACATTTCGTCTCGAGGGTGGAATACGGAAACGCCTGTTATATCACTCGGGAGGATATCCGGGTTGCATTGAATGCGGCGGTAATCCCCCTGCATGGATTTCGCTAGTGCTTTGATCAGTTGGGTCTTTCCCGTGCCGGGCACATCTTCGATCAGTACATGTCCGCCAGCGAGCAGCGCCGTAAGGAGCAATTGGATCTCAAATTCTTTGCCTAGCAGGCACGACTCCAGATTGGTTCGTACCGAGGTAATGATTTTCATGGATTCTTGGCTTACGGGCATGTATGACTAACCTCCTGTAAGGGAATAAATACTTAATTTAGTACTATTGTACATGATCGAAGTCCCGGAGTACATTCGTAGAGATATTTTGGTTGTTCTCCTTCTTACAAGCCCTTTAGGGAAGAAAAAAAAGACCCCGGCATAAAGCCGAGATCTTTTGCTTCTGGATGTTCACGATGTTATCCCTTCGGACGAACTAACAGCGCTGCCAGGAAGGAGAAAATGATCGCCGAGGATATCCCCGCGCTGGTTACTTCGAATATCCCCGTCACGACCCCGATCCAGCCGTCCCTCCCCAGCTCCGTCAACGCGCCGTGCACAAGCGAGTTGCCAAAGCTCGTGATCGGCACGGAGGCTCCCGCTCCCGCGAATTTCACCAGCGGCTCGTACAATCCGAAGCCGTCCGCGATGGCCCCTGCAACGACCAGCGTGCTCATCGTATGCGCCGGCGTCAGTTTAATAACGTCCATCATAATTTGCCCAATGACGCAAATCAATCCGCCAATAATAAACGCCCATAAAAACTGCATCTTGTTATCCTCCCATCTCTAAGGCTACGGCGTGAGCGATACACGGAATGCTCTCACCCTGCTGGTAAGAAAGGGGCGACAGCAAGGCACCGGTAGCAACGACCAGCACCTTTTTCAATTCGCCTTTGCGCATCCGTTTCAAAATATGGCCGTAGGTGACAACCGCCGAGCAGCCGCAGCCGCTGCCCCCTGCGTTGACGTATTTCTGTTTTTCCATGTCGTAGATCATTAAGCCGCAATCGGCAAATACCGTGCCGTCCATGATGACATCGTTCTGCTGCAGGAGGTCCTTGGCAATGGGAAGCCCGACCGAGGCAAGATCGCCCGTCACGATCAGATCATAATCCTTCGCCTGCCGGCCCGTGTCCTTAAAGTGCTTCGTGATCGTGTCGGCCGCCGCCGGAGCCATCGCCGCCCCCATGTTGAACGGATCCTTGATGCCCAGATCGACCACCTTGCCGATGGTGGCATACGTCACGGCAGGTCCGTCTCCCTTGTCCGAAACGACGGAGCAGCCTGCTCCCGTGATCGTATATTGCGCATAAGGCGGTTTTTGCGATCCGTATTCCGTCGGATACCGGAACTGCTTCTCGACGGTACAGTTATGGCTGGCCGTACCAGCCATGACATACTGGGCTCCGCCCGAATCGACAAGCATGGAGGCGACCGCGAGGCTCTCCATCGATGTGGAGCAAGCACCGAACACGCCGATATACGGCACGCCCATCTGTCTGGCGGCAAACGAACTGCTGATGATCTGGTTCATCAAGTCCCCGCCCACGAAAAACTGCAGCTGGTCTTCCTTGATGCCCGCCTTTTCGACGGCTTTTCTCGACGCGTCTTCAAGCAGCTTCCGTTCCGCCTTTTCCCATGTTTTTTCGTTGATCTCAATATTGTCGTAGACAAAGTCGAAATCGTTGGCCAGCGGACCTTCCCCTTCTTCAGGGCCAACGATCGTCCCCGTGCCGATAATGACGGGTTTGTTCTCGAACTGCCATGTTTGACCGATCACCTTCATGATCGCGTTACCTCCCCTCGATGCCGAAAATAGCGTAAATGATACCGATAATGAACGCAGCCACGGTACCAAATACGATCACGGAGCCCGCCAGCTTAAACATGCTGGCTCCGACCCCGAGGACCAATCCCTCTGCACGATGTTCAAGCGCAGCGGAACACATGGAGTTCGCAAACCCCGTGACCGGCACGGCGCTGCCCGCTCCGGCCCATTGCGCGATTTTGTCATATACGCCGAAGCTCGTCAGAATGACGGAGAGGATGATCAATACGGCGACCGTGGGATTGCTCGCTTCGGTGGTGCTCATATCGAATACGGACATAAAAAAACGCTGAATGCATTGGCCGATCAAACAGATGAGGCCTCCCACCAAAAAAGCGCGCAAGCAATTTTTAAGCACAGCGCGGGGAGGCTCATGCTTTTTGGCAATCGTCTGATATTCCGCCGAGCTCATTGTGGTGATATCAGACTTAGGCTTTTGGTTGGAGCCTGACATTTCAATACACCTCCGCAATTGGTTAAGTATGGAATCCCTTGAACAAACGCTGAAAAGCCGCTATGGATATCACTCACATATCATTATGCTTTGAATGATCTCCCTTTATGTTTGGAAAATCATCCTTCTCGCCCACGCATCATGGCTTGTCCGGCCATAGTGACGTCAACGCGAAAATCAGCTTCCAGGAGCATCCCGAAAGCTGAAATTTAAACTCGCTGACTTGATTCGTTTGAAGCCGGCCGTTATATAAGAATGTATTTCAATAAAATGACGAGTAGGATGAACAAGACCATAATGAGCAGAAGTTCTCGGACTTCGGCATGATAGTCGTATCCATCAATCCCATGGCGGTTCATATTCTGCCCCTTCCCGCTGACAACAAACATCCACATGTTTTTCTATATCGTATTCCCGTCCAGGATAGGGGGTGCTTGTTCCAGTTACATTTATATAACGCAGCCTGATGATGCCGGCTTTGTAGACTTTTCGGATGTATAGGGGCATACTAGAAAAGGAAAAACTCTTACATACCTTTTCTAAAGGAGCGATTTCGTCATGAATGAATCAACACTGGAATTATTCCGTACATTAACGGAATTCCCTGCTGCACCGGGCTTTGAGAGGGAACTCCGTTCTTGGGTGAAGGATGCCCTCTCTCCATATACAGATGAGTTCGTGCAGGATCGGCTGGGCAGTTTGTTCGCCGTCCTTCGCGGTAACGATGAAGGTCCGAAAGTCATGGTGGCCGGACACATGGATGAAGTCGGCTTCATGGTAACCGGCATTACCGAAGCGGGCATGGTTCGTTTCCAGCCGCTCGGCGGCTGGTGGAGCCAAGCCGTGCTTGCCCAGCGCCTGCAGATCATCACGGACAACGGCCCGGTCGTCGGGGTTGTCGGCTCCATTCCTACGCATCTGCTGGATGAAGCGCAGCGCAGCAAACCGGTCGACATCAAAACGATGTATATCGATATCGGCGCCGACAACAAGGCCGAAGCGGAGTCGTTCGGCATTCGTCCCGGCTTGCAAGTCGTTCCGATCTGCGAATTCACGCCGCTGGCCAATCCGAAAAAAATCATGGCCAAGGCATGGGATAACCGCTACGGCGTAGGCCTTGCCATCGAGCTGGTCCAGGCGCTCCATGGCGAGAAGCTTCCCAACACGGTATACGCCGGTGCGACCGTGCAGGAAGAGCTGGGCCTTCGCGGAGCCCGCACTTCGGCAAACCTGATTCAGCCGGATATTTTCTTCGGTCTGGACGCCAGCGCAGCGAACGACATGATGGGCGACAAGAGCCAGTTCGGCCAATTGGGTCAAGGCGCGCTGCTTCGCATCTTCGATCCGACGATGCTGACCCATCGCGGCATGGTCGAGTACGTTCAGGATACGGCGGAGACAAACAAAATCAAATACCAATACTTTGTGTCGCCGGGCGGCACGGACGCTGGCCAAGTGCATTTAAGCGGCATCGGCGTTCCGTCCACCATCATCGGCATTTGCTCCCGGTATATCCACACCTCTTCGTCCATCATCCACACGGACGACTACGAGGCAGCCAAAGAGCTTCTGATCAAGCTCGTCAAGGGCTTGGACCGCACGACGCTCCAGACGATCCTGGACCGCGCGTAAGCCAAACGGAAATGGAAAGGGGTATCCTGCAGGTCTTGAACAGACCGCGGGATACCCTTTTTTTCTTTCTGCATTTACGAAGATAACGTTTCCTTATGCCTGGCGAAGCGAAACGATATGAGCATCGTGACATAAACGATGGCAACCAACGCCGTATTCAGCACAAATATCATGCGAAAACCGATAAGCCCCCCTGCCGCTTGACCCGGAAGCGCCAGCATGGCACCTCCCGCCGCCGTGCCAAACATCATCCCCAGATTTCGCGACAGCGCCAAAATGCTGCTGATCAGTCCGAGGTCCGTTTTGGACGTCCTGCCCATCACCAGGGAATTGTTCGGCGGCGTGATCAAGCCCATGGAACCGCCGAGCAGGACGATAAGCAGAATCAGGAAGAAGATCGGATACGCAGGCGATACAAAGCCCAGCACGATTAGCGCCGCCGTCATGGCCAGCAAGCCGGCAGACAATAACGGGAACGTCCCCAGCTTGTCCGACAAGCTTCCGCTTAAGGGGGAGAATATGATCAACGACAGCGGGTACCCCATCATGATCAGCCCTGCCGTCGCAGGTTCGATGCCCAGCTCGCTGAGCAAAAACACCGGCAGCACAAGCTGCGCGGAGAAAGCGGCCATATAGGTGATGATGGTAATGATGATTCCGACGCTAACGCCTGCATCCCGAAACAGATCCAGCTTCATAAACGGAAGATGGCCCTTCCCTTTTCGCTCCCAGCGGGAAGACAGGCACCACCCGATGAATGCGGCGGCTCCTGCCCCGAACATCATGAACAGCAGCGTAACCTGCCAGGAACCCCATCCCCACTGAGCCCCCAAATTCACGGCCGTAACCAGTCCGGTTAAGGATATCGCAAAAAAGGCAGCCCCCGGCACGTCCAGCCGGCTCACGCCTTGATCCGGCTCGTCCTTCGGAATGAAACGCTGCGCGAATATCCATGCAACCAGCGAGATCGCCGTAAGCAGCCAAAAATTGCTCCGCCACGAAAACCATTGAATCAAGATTCCGCCAAGGCTCGGACCGATCATGGAGCCCGCAGCCACGAACGTGCTGATTAATCCCAGCGCTTTACCGCGCTGTTCCTTCGGAAACACGGAGATGATGAGCGCCATATTCGTGGCTTGATACATGGCCGCTCCGATGCCTTGAAGAATCCGGGAAGATATCAGACCGTTTAAGGAAGGAGACAATGCGCAGCATAGCGCACCGGCCATAAACACGAAATAGCCGATATTGTGGATCTTCCGCCTGCCCAGCATGTCCCCCAGCTTACCCATGACCGGGAGCAGGATGGAGATGACGAGCAAATATGCGGTCACGATCCACTGTGCCGCGGGGATAGAGGAATCGAATGTTCTTGCGATATCTACAAGCGCGATGTTGAACATGCCGGCCGACAGATTGGACAGAAATGCCCCTAAACATATGGTGTATTGAACAATCATCCTTGATTTGCTGTTCATGCAGGACTCACCCGCTTTATTCATGAATTTCGGTGCCGCTCAGAGAAAAAGCTCCCCCATGCGGAGAGCTTCACTCTGCTTGAACCAGAATACCTTGCAAGCTAACCGATGGCCGGCTGCGCCGCCGATTTCGGCCGCACCGGTTCCTCGGGTTTTTTATCCATCCAAATATCGATAAGATGTGCCACCTCACTAACTTTCCCGAAATAACCCTCGATATTCTCGAGCGTCATGTCATGGGCCTTTTGCGAATACGACGCGCAGGCATCCGCAGC
Organism: Bacillus sp. FSL K6-6540; assembly: GCF_038007545.1. Lineage (NCBI taxonomy): Bacteria > Bacillati > Bacillota > Bacilli > Caryophanales > Bacillaceae > Bacillus > Bacillus sp. FSL K6-6540. The sequence goes on along the minus strand of NZ_JBBOXH010000001.1, from coordinate 2,032,427 downwards.
AAGCACGATATGATAATCCAGCATGAAGCCGTCCCGGGCCGTCGATTCCACGCACACATTGGTGCTGACTCCCGTCATGATCAAGGTCTCGATCTTCAGCGTCTTTAATACCGAATCCAGTCTAGTATTCACAAATGCGCTGTATCGATGTTTATTGACAATAATATCGTCCGCCTCGGGCGTGATCTCGTAAAATTCCGCTCCCCAGCTTCCCTTCCGGCACACATGAGCCGAGCGTCCGGAGGACCTGGTCGTCCAGGCCTCGGAATCCGTCGCTCTCTCATGCAGCGTTTGGATGAAGATAATCGGCACATTCAGCTCCCTGGCGGAATGAAGCAGCTTATGCAGCTGCGGCATCATCTCTGCCACCCCGCTAACATCGCAGCCCGCTCTAGGCAATGCCCCGTCCGGATGGCAATAATCGTTTTGCACATCCACCACGATCACCGCCGCTTTGCTTCCCAGCATCAGTTGATTCAAAGATTTCATCGTAACTCTCCCCTTCAGGCACGTATATTTGGAATCATGTTCTAATGCTTACTTCTTGGATTGGTTCACAAACTGCATATCCACCAGGGCATCATAGGTATAATCCCCCTTAAAAATTCCAGTCTCTATCATGACATCCATATCATGCTTCAACGCTTCTTCCGAAATCATCCCGTCCAAGCTCCACAGATTGTCTGCATAGGCACGGTCCAGCGCAGCTTGTATCGCATCCTCGGATAATGTGGGGAATTCGGCTTTCAGATTCTTCTTGGCCAGCTCCTTATCCGACTGGACGACTTCAAGCGCTTCGATGATGGCATCGGTAAAGCTTTGAACGGCTTCCGGATCTTTCTCGATGGTAGACTTCTTCACACTGAGCACCGAATACGAGAAATCCCCGAGATCATGAAATTTGTAAAACGGCTCCTCCCACACGTTCTTCGAAATTCCGTCGCTGATTTGCGGCTCGGCTCCATTGGCGATATCGGCTGCGCCCTGTTGAACCATCGTCACCACCGTGGAGCCGTCGGCCGGCTCCAGCAGCTGCACATCCTTCTCCGGATCGAGCCCCAACTGAATCAGCAGATAGCGGGTTAAGAGATTCGGCGTACCGCCATGGCGGCCGGCGTTAATCTTTTTTCCTTGCAAAAATGCCTTCAGGTCCTCGGGGGAATCGCCCGCAGGCGCGGTGCCTTTCTTAGCCATTAAATACACGTTCGCCCGATTGACGACATTGACGACCGAGATGATCGGGTCGGAATTGTTGTTGTTGGCCAAGGCATTGGACTCCGTCCCGCCGATAACGCCCCAGGCATCACCGCTGACCACGGCGGTTACGTGCGCTCCCCCTGCCGCTTGGATAACCTCGACATCCAGCCCTCTTTTCTCGAAGTAGCCTTCGCGCTGTGCGACGTACAGGGGAAGATAGCCCGTGGAGTGGAGCGGCTCGGCGATCACGATTTTCTTGAGCTTCCCGTCGCCGGAAGCGGAGACGGTGCTGCCGTCGCTTTTCTCGTTGCCGCAGGCGCCAAGCAGGGCGGTGACCATGACCAGTGCGAACAGCAGTGAACGTTTCCTCATTTTTTTGTTCATATGAATTCCCCTTTTTAATAGAAATAGTTCGTTTTGGGTGGATGTGTCCAGTGCTATTGCTTGGTCAAGCCCTTGGATAACCATTTCTCCAGTACGACCACGCCCAAGTACATCACCATGGACAGCAGCGACAGGACGACGACGCCCACCCACACGAGGTTGATATCCAGTATCGTTCCTGCATACATAATCATCCGGCCGACGCCCTGGCTTGAGGCGATGAACTCGCCCACGATGGCACCTGCCAGCGCAAGGGCAATATTGATCCGTAAACTGCTGATGATCCAGGGCATGGACCACGGTACAACGACCTTGGTAAAGACCTGATGCCGCTTGGCGCCCAGGGAGTACATCAGCTTTTCCATGTCCGGGTCCACGCTCTTTACGCCGCTGTATGCCGACAGGGCCGACACGACAACCGTCATGGAGAACGCCAGAGCCACCTTCGAGAAGAATCCGATTCCGAGCAGAATGACGAGTACGGGCGCTAAGGCGAGTTTGGGCAATGCATTCAGTATGATTAGGTACGGCTCGCTGATCCCTGCATACGATTTCGACCACCAGAATGATAGCCCGAGCAGTGCACCGAGGAAGGTGCCGAACACAAACCCGAGTATGGTTGAACCGGACGTGTACGTAATGTCCCTTAACAAGGTCCCCTCGGTGATTTGGGTCCAGGTTGTGCGAAGGATCGCGCTGGGGCTGCTCCAATAATAGGAGTCCAGCAGGCCGATTCGGGTGAACACTTCCCACACCAGAAAAACAAGCACGGCTACAGCGGCCCTTCCCCAAACGATCCGCCGGCTCCTGCGGCGCTCCAGTCCCTCTTCATCCAATATGTACGGCACGACCTCCGGCCGCTTGGACGAACCCGCGGCAGACTCCGCGGGTGTCACGGCATGTACGATAAAAGCCTCTTTGCGTGCAGTTTCCATCAGGCTCCCTCTCCTTTCGTTCTTCTCGCTTTACGATATTTGCTCTTCCTCATGCCCAGCCGACAGCAGGTCCATGAGATGATGCTTCAGCTCCATGAATGCCGGCGACGTCATGTCTTCCGTTTTGCGTGGACGCTCCATCGTCACGGTGATTTTGGACTTGATCCGGCCGGGCCTGGATGAGAATACGTAGATGTCATCCGACAGGTAAATCGCTTCATCGATGTCGTGGGTGACAAACAGCACCGTTTTGCCAAAGTCCTCCCAGATCTGCAGCAGCCAGTTCTGCATGGTCAACCGGGTCTGTGCATCAAGCGCACCGAACGGCTCGTCCAGCAAAATGATGTCCCTGTCGTAGAGCAGCGTCCGCAGCAGCGCGGCACGTTGTTTCATCCCCCCAGAGAGTTCCTTCGGATAATGCTTGTCAAAGCCCTTCAGACCGTATTTCTCCATCAAGGGCAGCGCCCTCTCCACGGCTTCCTTGTAGGGAACGCCCCGAACCTCCATGCCCAGAATGATGTTATCGAGAATGGTGCGCCATGGCAGAAGCATGTCCTTTTGCAGCATATAGCCCACATAACCGGTCGTACCGACGATATCCTTTCCGTCGGCCATCACTTTGCCCGTGGATGGAGGCATCAGGCCGGCGATAATGTTGAACAGGGTGGATTTGCCGCAACCGCTGGGACCGATTATGCTGACAAAACGCCCCTCCTCGATCGCCAGACTCGTCTCCCGCATGGCCGGAATCTCTTCCCCGTTTCTGCGAAACCACTTGCTGACGCCCGAAATTTCGATTTTGTGAGTCATGGCCCTTCCTCCTCTTCTTTGTTTTTCATGTTTTTTCAGTAACAACACACATTTATTTTCAAAAGCGGATGTAACAAAAAATCGCCAGTCCAGCCCCAAGCCGCACACCAACGTGTACCTTGGTACCAAACTGACGATCGGCCCGCTCTCTACCCGAGTTCCGGCATGTCGTTCAGATATGTTTCTATCTCCTTCTCCAAGAATACGATGGTACCGGAGAACTCGGTCTCTGCATCATAGTCTTTAAGAATGGAGATGATTTTAAACGGAAACTTTTCTTCCAGGCTGGTTTTAATCTCCTGCTTGAACACCTGGAATAAAAGGTGGTCCAACTGCCGGGTAGAGAGGGGGTAATTCTCATCCAGCAGTTTTAGGACGGGGACTCTACTATTCCTCGACACAATGATGATTTTGTTGCCAACGAAATCGACTTTTTGCTGCTTTACACCCACGTTAAATATTTTCTTATTTATCGCGTTGTAAACCCTCAAAAGATCCTGTTTGAGTTCGCCTGCTGTCATCATGGTTCAACATCCCTTTGTGTAAATTATTATTACATTGACCGGGGTAGGTATAGGGTGTTTATCGAGTTCGTTGTGTCCTTGGGTTTAATTATAGGCCAACACTGAGGATTGTCAATACATTAACGTCAAAAAAGTTAACAAGATTTAGTTTTATGTTAATTTATATGACATATATATCACACAATGACTTGCGATATACCGTTCGTGCGTGATCTCTTTTCACATTTTTACACATCCTTAGAACGGGACAAAGCCCTATTTTCCCGTTCCGTTCATTTGTCTATCTCCGATTAAATACCCGTTCCAGGAACAAAACGCCTTCCCGCTTCTGATACTCACTGACTTCATGGCCGGAGAACGGATAATCCCTGATTTCTTTTGCCGCCTCGATCCGGTTGTAAGCCGCATAGATGGTCTCGGGCATGCAAACCGTATCCTTCCATCCGACGGACACCATGATCGGCGCCTGGATTCGCGGCGCGAGATTCAGCATGTCAAAATGCGCGAGATGTGCCAAAATCTGATCCAGCTGCTCCGGGTACCGCTTTATGTATTGGGCGATCTCGTTCAACGAGCTGACCGAATACAAAATGCCGTAATCCATCCTGCACATGTTGGGAATGTCGGCTACGACGGCCGCAACCTTGGGGTTCAGCGCCCCTGCCAGCATCGACAGGCCGCCGCCCTGGCTCCCGCCAACCACGGCGATTTTTGCAGGGTCTACTCCCGGCTGCCGTGATGCCGCATCCACGGCTCTCACGGCATCCATGGCAATGGCCATGTAATAGGAGCGATGGATATCCGTAATCCCCTGCGACACCCAGCCTTTAACCACGCCGCTGTCCAGCGGCAGCAAATTCCCCGTCTCCCCGCCCTGACCCCTGACGTCGACGGCAAACACCGTATACCCCAGCATCAGCCAATGAGCATACCGTTCAGGAAATCCGCGGTCTCCGGTATAACCCGGGAAGGTTACGATACACGGCCTGGCCTCTGCTTTCGATGAATGATTAGCCGGCGCTATATGCCAAGCGTTGATAGGAGTATCATCATATCCATGATAGGTTACCCGAGATACCTCCATATGGGGATAAGGCGTAGCTTCCGGTCTACTAACCATGCGAAGCGGTCTGTCCCCATGCGACTTTAGCACTCCCTCCCAAAAAACATTCAAAACCTGCTCATCGATCGTTGGTTCCGGACGCAAGTTGCCAAGCTCTTTCTTACGCTGCTCAATGGTATTCATTCTGTGTTAAATCTCCTTTTCGCGTGTTAAGTGAAAGTTCATATGACATGGTTACTTCGGCATAACGTCCTTTATCCCCTTCGAAACGAATGGAATTCATGCCGGTTTATAACAAAATCCTCTCAAAACAACGATCGACTGCGGCCACCATCGTTATCTTTCTTCAAAAAATTAAAAAGCGATCATAGATTTATAGAGTTGAACATATCATAATAGAAACTATGAAATGCCAAACGGGTTGATATAAACAAGCACCCGCCTCTAGCAATACGACATCATATAGCGAATGGAGACGATGAATATGCTGCAAGGTTTAACAAGCGCAGGGCTCGGAAAACTTGAAAGCGATTTACAGTTTATCGAGCTTGCGGCCAAATATGAATTCCAAAGCGTCGATATCGATGCCAAAGGTCTTGTGGACCGGCTTGGCGCGGAAGCGGCTGCCGAAATGCTGCAATCCCGCCAACTGGAAATCGGGGCGATCGGTCTCCCGGTGGAATGGAGAGGGTCGAACGAGCAGTTCCTAAGCGGACTCGAGAAGCTGCCGGCCGCCGCGGCCGCCGCCAAGGCGCTTGGCAGCACCCGCTGCTGTACATACATTCTTCCTTCCACGGACGCGCCTGCAGCCCATTTCATGGCGCTGGCCACTTCCAGGCTGCGGGCCTGCGCCAGCATTCTGGGAGCATACGGAATCCGATTGGGCCTGGAGTTCGTCGGTCCGCACCATCTGCGCACCCAATGGAAGAACCCGTTCATATGGACGGTACAAGAGACGTTGGATTGGATCGATGCCATCGGGGAGCCGAATGTCGGGCTGCTGTATGATGCCTATCACTGGTACACCAACGAGATGACAACCGACGATATCCGGCAGCTGCGCGCAGACCAGATTGTTCATGTCCACATCAACGATGCCAAGGACATTCCAATTCGGGACGTACTCGATAATGACCGCCTTTACCCGGGTGAGGGCGTGATTGATTTGCCAGGCTTCCTTCAGGCGCTGAACGATATCGGCTATAAGGGCCCGGTAACGCAAGAAATTTTAACGCCTTCCACACCGGATGGTACTCCAGAGGAGCTGGCTGCCAAATCGCGCCAAGCCTTCAACAGCGTATTCGGCGCTGCAGGTCTGTAATATTTAGTTTGCACAGTCGGTGCCGCGCACATATCGGAATGATTCCTCTAATACAGGGAACACTGAAAGGGTACGTTAAGTACCTTTTCGGGAGGTCTTTAGCATGAACGGGTTTGAAAAAGAAAAACGAGCGGAGTCCACGGATTTGTCTACCGTTGAGTCCCAACGGAACGATCTGGTGGCAGAGGAATTTCCCGAGGGACCCTACGGTTCCGATCTTCGCAGCGATTCCCTCGGCAAGAGCACGCCTTGGCGCAAGGATCAGCGGCCTCCGAATCGGTTCGATTACGAGGATCGCAATCTGCACATGGGCATCGAGCGGGAGTATCCCGGCGAAGACGAGAGCATGCAAGCAGATCCGGGACAAAAGAAACCTGAGTAGGAGTTTATAACCAACCGTCGTTCTTTGGACAAGACGGTTGGTTTTTGTCGTAACAGGGCTTGTATTCACCCGACACCGAATGCATAATGACCTATAAAAATACATAAAATGGCATGTGAAAAACGCGCATCTAACACACGATCCCCAGGAAGAAACACCGTTGGCTGCAGTGTTAAAAGACATGAGGGAGCGGGGGAGTATACCATGCCCATTAAGAAAGAGAAGGATGAATTCGTGATTTATGTCGTCACGTTATCGAGCGTCAAGCGCTACATGTCCATCGAATTTATCGGCGGTTCTTGCGGTTACATCATCGCTCAAAGAGCGCTTCAATCCGATCTGCTCGGCATGATCGGCAGCATCATCGCCCCGATGGCGATCCGCCGCGTGCTGCTATGGCAGCAGCTCAAATCCGAGCGTCATGCGCGCCTGGATCTGCGCTCACTCTTCAAGCAGAGCGCGCCGAACCCTACATAACACCGTGCATCATGATAGTTTTGACTAAGCACTCCTAATTTCCGAAGCCTCTTGCCGAGCATCGTTTTTTCTAACTGAAACAACTAAGATAAAGCCACTTCCATCATGTGGAAGTGGCTTTATCTTTCTTTATATAGACAATCCTCTTCGATCCTTTTGATGTGAGAACAGCCGCTTCTTATCGTTTCTGCTTATAAAACTCATGATACAGCTTCATCAGCGCCCGCTTCTCAATGCGCGACACATAGCTGCGCGAAATTCCCAGTTCCTTGGCGATTTCCCGCTGCGTCCGTTCTTCTCCCCCGGCTTCCAATCCAAACCGTCCTATGACAACTTCCTTCTCCCGGTCGTCCAATATGTCCAGATTTCGATAAATTTTGCTCTTCTCGATTTTCAGCTGCACCGCATCCACAATGTCATCCGCTTCCGTCCCGAGGATATCGATTAGAGTAATTTCATTCCCCTCTTTATCCGTTCCGATCGGATCATGCAGGGATACGTCCTTGCGCGTTTTCTTAAGCGAACGCAAGTGCATCAATATTTCGTTTTCTATACAACGGGCAGCAAACGTCGCCAGCTTCGTCCCCTTGTTGGGCCGAAAGCTTTCAATGGCTTTGATCAGACCGATGGTGCCGATGGATATGAGATCTTCCAGATCCTCGCCGGTGTTATCGAACTTTTTGACGATGTGCGCGACCAGCCGAAGATTATGCTCAATCAGTTTATTCCGCGACTGAGGATCGCCTTCGGCCATTCGCTGCAGATGTTTAGCTTCCTCCTCCTCGGTCAGAGGCTGGGGAAACGCGTTGTTTTTCACATACGAAACGAGCAGGGTCAACTCTTTAATGAACAAAGCAATTGCGGTAAACAATCCAGGCACTTTAGGACACCTCCTGCGAAGTTACAATGCAACCGGCCCTTATCGCGCTCGGTTTCTCGGTCTTCTCATTGTATGTAGGCAGCGGCCCAGAAGTGCCTGTACGGGGGAAACTGATGCGCAAAATCGTTAAATGCGCTATCACTTTCCCGTAAATTCCAAACGCCAGTCGCAGTCTTGGGCCAATGGAGTTTCTGCGGATCTAATGGATCCGGCTGCCAAACATAAACGATCCGAAAAATCGAAAATCCAGAGGTACGACCCATATCAATATAACATGATATAATTAAAATAATCAGCATAATTCACATCTTGAAAACAAAGAGATCTCACTTCAAACCAAAGTAAACGATCCAAAGAACCACCATTAACTCGCGCAGAACAACAAAATAATATAACAGCATAAAATTTATTAAATATAATATATTGACATTAAATTGGTATGTAATTATATTGAATGTAAGCGTTTTATATATGGGCATGACAGCAACGATCGACACCCGGAACTATGGAAGGGAGAAGAGCTAACATGTTTACGTTGGACTATTTTGCTGTTTTGCACGATTTGCACCGCGCGATATCCGAAGGCACCCCGGATGATCCGAAACTTGGACATATGTTCAGGAGCATGCTGGACAACACGCTGGGATCGACCATCCGAAGACAGCCAGACGGCACCACCTTTGTCATTACCGGCGATATTCCGGCCATGTGGCTGAGGGATTCGGCGGCGCAAATCCGGCCGTTCCTCGTTCCGGCAGGCCAAGACCCCAGACTGGCCGATCTGATCGAAGGGCTCGTACGGAGGCAGTCGGCATTCATCCTGCTGGATCCTTACGCTAATGCGTTTAACGATTCGCCTTCCGGTCAAGGCCATCAGAACGATCGCACCGCCATGAACCCCTGGCTTTGGGAGCGCAAATATGAGGTCGATTCATTGTGTTACCCCCTCCAACTTGCTTACCTGTTGTGGAAAGAAACCGGCAGAACCTCTCACCTCGATCACACATTCCATTCAGCTGCCAAGGCGATTCTGGCCCTTTGGCGAACCGAACAGCATCATGAATCGAAATCGCCGTATTATTTCGAACGCTTTAACTGTCCTCCAAGCGACACGCTGCCCCGCGGCGGCAAAGGCACGGAAGTGGCTTATACGGGAATGACCTGGTCCGGCTTCCGTCCGAGCGACGACGCCTGCTCCTATGGATACCTGATTCCGTCGAATATGTTCGCCGTCGTCGTGCTCGGTTATCTGGCGGAAATTTGCCGAGACGTCCTGCGAGATCCCGAGATGGAGGCGGAAGCGGCGAAACTGGCGGATGAAATCCGGCATGGCATCGAGATGTACGGCGTGCTCGACCATCCCGAATACGGAAGAATTTACGCCTATGAGACGGACGGAATGGGAAACCACCTGCTTATGGATGACGCCAACGTCCCCAGCCTGCTGTCCATCCCCTATTTGGGTTATGCAAGCGCCGATGACCCGGTCTATCAAAATACCCGCAGGTTCGTGCTGAGCCAGGCCAATCCGTATTATTACCAGGGCACTGCCGCCTCCGGCATCGGTAGCCCCCATACGCCGGCTCGTTATATATGGCCGATCGGGCTGGCCATTCAGGGCTTGACGACCACCGATCAAGAGGAGAAGCTTCGGCTGCTTCGGTTAATGGCGGATACCGATGCTGGCACCGGCATGATGCATGAGGGATTTTTGGTCGACGACCCTGCCCGTTATACCCGCCCATGGTTTTCTTGGGCAAATATGATGTTCTGCGAGCTGATCATGGACTATAACGACATTCGGGTCAAAGCGAATGAACGCCTAGGAGGTCATCGGGATCATCATGGGAACCAATAGAAAGCTGCGCGGCTGGGTCATCGGCTATCTGTTCATTTTGCCGTCCATTATCGGTTTCAGTGTTTTTGTCGGATATCCCCTGCTTTCGTCCATGTATTATGCCTTGACGGAATGGAGCGGATACGACACCCCCCGTTTTATCGGCTTCGAGAACTTTAGATACCTGTTCACGGAGGATCCGGCTTTCTGGCCATCGATCCGCGCGACGTTTTATTTCGTGATCCTGAGTGTTCCGTTATCGCTGGTCCTAGGTTTGTTGTTGGCGATGATGCTGAACAAAAACCTGACCGGCATCAAATGGTTCCGTACCATCTTTTATCTTCCGGTCGTCGTTCCCTCCATCGCTACGCTCACGTTGTGGCAATTCATATATGAGCCGCAATACGGGCTGGCGAATTCCCTGCTAAGGGAGTTCGGGCTGGCGCCGGGCACATGGCTGACGAGCGAAACGACAGCGCTTCCATCCATCGTGTTGATCGGTTTATGGCAGGTCGGTTCCAGCGTCATCATCTTTCTGAGCGGGCTGCAGTCCGTTCCGCAGGACATGTATGAAGCCGCCGAAGTCGACGGCGCCTCCCGATGGCGAATGTCGATCAATATTACGCTTCCGATGATCACGCCCATCCTGTTTCTGCAGCTTATACTCGGCATCATCGGCGCATTCCAGGCGTTTAACCAGGTTCAGGTGCTGACCGGAGGCGGACCGAATTTCTCCACTTCCTTGCTGAATTACAAAATCTATACCGATGCCTTCAACGGAAGAATGTTTGGTTATGCCATCGCGGAGGTATGGGTTCTCTTCGTTATCATCATGATTTTTACCGTTATTTCTTACCGGTACTCCAACCGGTTCGTTTATTACGAAAGCGACAAATAAGGGGGTAAGAAGCGATGCAAGCGGAAGTACGGCCGGAACTAAGAGGAAACCTGAATCCAGCGGACATTCGCGTGAAGCGGAGAGCAAGGTTCAATTGGATTGACGCCTTTCGATTTATGATCTTGGCCATCGGCGCCATAGCAATGCTGTTCCCTCTCTTCTGGATGGTCACCATTGCGCTGAAGAGCAACAATGACGTGTTCAAAATTCCGCCCGAATGGTTTCCGCGGGAATTTCATTGGTCCAATTTCGTGACCGGAACGAAGGAAATCAACTTTTGGCAAACATTCGGGAACTCCCTGTTCATTGCCATCACCTGCACGATCGGGCAGATTATCAGCTCGGTGCTGGTCGGGTACGGGCTCGCACGGCTGAAGTTCCCGGGCCGGAAGCTGTGGTTCTCGCTATTTATAGGAAGCCTCATGCTTCCCGGATTCGTAGGCATGATTCCCATGTTTAATCTGTACACCAGCATCGGATGGTACGATTCGTGGCTGCCCATCATCGTGCCCGCTTTTTTTGGAAACGCCACGTTCTCGTTCCTGTTCGTCCAGTATTTAAGAACGATTTCCGTTTCGTTTGACGAGGCGGCCAAAATCGACGGGGCTTCGGACCTGTATGTGCTGCTTAAAGTATTGGTGCCCATGTCGATGCCGGTGATCATGACCATGGTGATCTTTGCGTTCCAAGGCGCATGGAATCAATATCTGGAACCCCTGCTCTATATTATCGACCCAAGCAAATGGACGCTGTCTCTGGCAATGGCTACCTATACGGGCACCTATGCGACAGCCTGGAATTTGTTCATGGCCGCGGATCTGATTTATATACTGCCGATGCTGCTGCTCTTCTTCTTTGGCCAGAAATTTTTTATGCAGGGGCTCGGCTCCATGAATTCCGCAGGCTTGAAGTAAGTCGTCCTCACGGATGGGAGGTGATGCAGACCGGGTTGGCTGAAGCGAAAACAAGGTGATGTTCAGATCATTAAATTTACCTTTGGGGAGGTCTTTCAATGAGACAGGGTGCAAAAGGGTGGGCCAGCGCTATCATCGCTTTATTGTTCTTCTCAAGTCTGCTGGCCGCTTGCGGCGGGAACGGCGGCGGAGGCTCCGGTTCGGCAGACACCGGGAACGCGCCGTCCGGACAAGATAACGCGGGATCCGGCAAACCCGTCGAAGTCACGATGATTACTTGGGAGTCGGCGGCCATGAACGAAAAAATCATGGCATCCATGAAAAAATTCGAAGAGGAAAACCCCAACATCAAAGTAAAACTCATCCCTACGCCATTGGATAATTACGGCGTCAAGATCAACGGGATGATCACGGCCAAGAAAGCGCCGGACATCTTCATGACCGGCAACGACATGCTGCTCGATAATGCCGGCAAGGGACTTCTCTACGACTGGACGGAGCTTGCCACCCAGGACAAAGCGTTCATGGAGGGCTTTTACGAAGGCGTGGTGGACAGCTGGTACTATGATGGCAAGCTCGTTGGCTTACCGGGTCTCTTGAACACGTACGGCATTTTTTACAATAAAAAATCCTTCCAGGAGGCAGGCCTTCCGGAACCGAAAATCGGCTGGACCTATGACGAATTCTTTGCGGCGATGGAGAAGCTTTCGAGCAATCAAGGCGGCGTGCAGCAATTCGGTTATTATGCCCCCCTTGATCCCTTCCACGTCTCACTCTATTCGGTTTCCGCGGGCGGTGCTCCCTTCGCCGACGCCATCATCAACCCGACGAAGGTGGAAATCAGCGACCAATTCCGGGAAGGCGTCGAAAAGTACAAGTCCGCGATTGCAAACGGCTACATGAATCCCCCTACCTTTGATTTAACGAATGCCATGAGCTCGTTCAAACAAGGCAAAGTTCCGATGACCCTGCAAGGACAGTGGGTAGCGGACGATCTGATCCGCACGGCTCCCAAGGAATTGGAATGGGGCTACGCGCCAATGCCGGTGGTGAACAGCCAGACCGAGATTTATGACGCCGTAGGCTGGTCCAGCCCGGCAACGCTCAAAAATCCCGAGGCGGTATGGAAAGTGCTCAAGTACCTGGACTCCAAAATGTATGAAGAGGTTCTCCCATCGACCCCGGTCGCTCCTGCGGCTTATCAGGCATCTTCCGCAGCTTATTACGATGCGCTGAAAGCGGCGGGCCATCCGGAAGTGGGCGAAGGCCTCGATCATATTCTGAAATCCCCGAATACGCAGCCGGTTCGTTTCCTGTCGACGTGGGCTGGCAAAGCGTACCCGTTCATCGAAGCATCATGGAAAAACATACTGATGGGCAAAGCCCCGATCACCGAACTGGATGTGATGGCTGAAAAAATCAATAACGTGATCACTACCGGCAAATAACCGGAAGCATCAAGCGCTCATGAAGCCGATCGCGAATCTGCCCGGATCGGCTTCCAATTGAAAATGAAGGAGGAATATTCATGTCACGAAGATCAGGCAAATGGTTCAGGTTTTTGGCGGTGCCTTTGGCCCTCTCTTTCTTGCTTGGCTCCATGCCGGGGATCGGATCTTCCCAAGCCTATGCCTATACCGCATCGGATGGGGATACGGCGATGAAAGCTTATAACGAAACATTCTGGGATCCGAACGCCAAGATGTTCTGGAAGGATACCAAACGCGACAAGCATCAGGACTTCTGGGTGGAGGCCGAGCTCTGGGAATTGGTCATGGATGCGTATCAGCACACCTCCGATCCTGCTCTGAAGGCTGAGCTCAGAACACAGATCGACGATGTTTATGACGGCACCGTAGCCAAGTATGGCGAAGATTGGACGAATAATCCGTTCAATGACGATATCATGTGGTGGGCGATGGGCAGCGCCAGAGCCTATCAAATCACCGGGAACCCAAGATACTTGGAGGCAGCGAGGCATCATTTCGATTTCGTGTACGACACGCAGTGGGACGAAGAATTCGCGAGCGGCGGCATTTGGTGGCTGAACAGCGACCATAACACCAAGAACGCGTGCATCAATTTCCCGGCCGCTCAAGCGGCATTGTATCTTTACGATATTACGAAGGATGAGCATTATCTAAACGCGGCAACCCAAATATTCAGATGGGGCAAAACGATGCTGACGGACGGAAACGGAAAAGTATTCGACCGGATCGAGCTCGAACGCGGCGCGGTTCCGGACGCCACTCACTACAACCAGGGTACATACATCGGAGCGGCCGTCGGATTGTATAAAGCGACCGGGAATGCGGTTTATCTCGACGACGCGGTCAAAGCCGCGAAGTTTACCAAGAGCCGTCTGGTGGATGCAAACGGCGTGTTGAACTATGAAGGTCCCAACGGGGATCTGAAGGGCGGCAAAACGATCCTGATGCGCAATTTGGCCCACCTTCAAAAAACACTGGATGAGACCGGGCAGCACCCGGAGTTCAGCGCTGATTTCGACGAATGGCTTGCCTTCAATACCGAAATGGCCTGGAGCCACCGCAATCCGAATCAGATCGTGGATGGAAACTGGGCAGGACAGCTGCTGTCCGGAACCTATGAGTCCTGGTCCTCGGCTGCTGCCGTTCAAGCTCTGAACGTCATCAAGCCGATGGAAGCCGACCTTCATTATGGCGTTAAGAATCCCTTCGATAAAATCGAGGCGGAACGCTATAATATCGGTTCCGGATTCGTGCTCGAGGGTGCGTTTGAAGGCTCGCTCCAACTGGGCGGAATTCAGCACGGATCTTATGCCGCATATAAAAATGTGGATTTCGGATCAGAAGGGGCGATCGGCTTCATCGCCAGGGCGTCCAGCGGAACGGGCGGAGGCCATATCGAAATCCGGCTCGACTCCAAAGACGGCCCCAAGGTCGGGACCTTAAACGTAGAGGGAACGGGCGGCTGGAATAATTATATCGATGCCGTCACCCTACTTAAGGACGACCAGGGATCGCCAAGCTCCATTACCGGCGTCCATGATGTGTATCTTGTCTTCACCAAAACGAATGACGATTATTTGTTCAATTTGAACTGGATTAAATTCACGACGACCGATCCGACCGAAACCGATGCCTATGCCAAGCTTAAAGCGGGAAATTACGACAGCAGCGAAGGTCTCAGCAAACATGCCGAGCTTGGGTACTTAGACGGTATCCATCACAATGCTTATGCGGCTTATGAAGGAATCGACTTTGGATCGGGCGCGGCAGGCGTGACCGTCCATGTGGCGAGCGGCAATCAGGGCGGCACGATCGAAGTCAGGTTGGACGGCCTGGATGGACCTACCGCAGGCGTAATCCCAATTCCGGCGCTTGGAAGCTGGGATCGTTGGGTCGATATTATGGCGAATATCGATGACACCCTGGCCGTAGGGGTGCACGATGTTTACCTGGTTTTCAAGGGAGCGAACGGCAGTGACTATCCCCTTAATCTGGAGTGGTTCACCTTTACAACCATGAAAGGAAAAGCCAGGGATGCTTACGGCAAGCTGGAGGCCGAAAACTATACGAACGGAGTAGGCTTCGGCAACGAAACCGGGGGAGGGGAAACCTACCTGGCCGGCATGTTCGGACCGAATAATCCTTATGCCATGTACAATTACATCGATTTCGGCAGCGAAAGCCCAACCCAGTTCCATGTCAATGCGGCCAGCGACACTAGCGGCGGGACAATTGAAGTCCGACTGGATAGCCTTAACGGGCCGGTTATTGCTGCCGGAACCGTCTCTGGAACCGGGGGCTGGCAAAATTTCAAGGTTTTCTCGGCGGACGTAACGACTCCCGTAACGGGAAAACACATTGTATTCATGTCTTTTAAAGGTGGGGACTGGTTATACAACTTCGATAAATTCACCTTTGGCGATCCGGCCGTATTCACGGAGCCTGCCCCTCCTACCATACCCGAAGAAGACGACGTTGCTCCGGGCGAAGTAGAGAACGTGCAGGTGAAGCGCGGAGAGGGCAGTATGACGCTGTATTGGGACGGTCCTTACGATATCGATGCTCAAAAAGTGCAAATTACGCTGCTGAGCGATGGGCAGCAGGTCGGAGACGTCATCGAGGTCAATCGCGGAATTCAAACAGCAGTAATACAAGGAATCGAAGCGGGCAAGGATTATTCGCTTTTCATCCGGTCCAAGGATCTATCCGGCAATGTTTCGCAGGGGATCACCCTCGAGGTAACCGACTCGCCTGCCTTCTCTCTGACTGTGAATGGCAAGAGCTTGCAAGACGGCGATTCCGTGGAGGATTATACGCCCCTCCGTTTTAAAATCCTGGACTCTTCCATTCGTTTTGCCGAAATCACCATCGACGGAAAGGCATACACCCTCGATCCGATGACCATGGATCCTATCGACATTGATTTGGCCGGCAACTTGGGCGATAAAACCGCCACGATTACGACCGAGGACCGCTCAGGAAACAAGCTTCAGAAAAACCTCCGGTTCCGGGTCATTACCAGCGTGAATTCCATGAAACAATTAGTCGAGCGATTCGCGGATTCAGGCGATGTACGCGGTCCACTCATTCCCCAGCTGAGCAATGCCCTTAATCAAGCCCAGCATCATCTGGATAAGGGAAGACGGGATCAGGCCGCGAAACATATGCAGAATTTTGCCAAGCACCTGAATAAAGAGGCTATGGGACGCCATGTCAGCGACCAAACCAAGGCGGTGTTGAATACGGATGCCGACTTTCTGATCCAGGATTGGCAGGATGACTTGGAGTAAACCGGAAGCGCTTAACCCCCCTGATGACATGTAAAAAAGATGACTCCCGATCACACGGGAGTCATCTTTTTCGGCTTTTATTTCCTGCGCATGCGCCACTCTTCCAAGTTCAGACCTCAATAAATGCAAGATCGAGCTCTATTTCTGTGCTGATCAGCGGCCAGCAGGGAAAATCCTCAATTCTCCGGTCTGCTTAACCGTTCGAACAGCCAATCATACGAATACCGGCCGCTAATTTCATGTGCTCCTGGGAACAGGTCGGCTTGAAGCTTCTCCTCCGCGCCGGCGCGCCGATAGGCCTCCCTGAGCTGTTCAACCGCCGAGTTAAAACCCGCAGCCGGAAATATCCGATCATCGGCTCCCGACTCCAGATACAAGGGTCTGGGAGCGATCAGGCCTATCCATTCCGGCAGCTCGGCATGATTCAGCATACCCGGAATGTAATTGCATATACAGTGCTGCACCGCCATAATGCTGTCCTTGAAGGTGTTGGGATAACCTGCAAGCACCGCAGCCCGTATCCGTTCATCCAGCGCCGCGCACAGGAACGAAATCAGGCCGCCTCCCGAAAAACCCATGATGCCGATTCTGTCCGGCTGGACTTCGGGACGTTCAGCCAGATAGTCCAATGCCCTTAGCGTCTCGGCCACGCGGAGACCGGCGAGCGTCTTGCCATGCATCAGCAGCTGGGTGGACAGCCGGTGGCAGGAATTCGCGGCTTCCGCGTTTCGTGCAAGATCCGCGGCTAGGCGACGTTCTCCGAAACCGGCCACATCCGGAGCGATCACCACCATGCCCCGCTGTACCAACTGAACCGCGAAATGCCGATGAATACCCGGTGGATCCGGATCACTGGATCCGTCCTGTCTCAGCCCTACGATCTCCCGGCTTCCATATCCATGGCCATGAACGGCGACGGCTGCGGGCATCGGCTTCCCCTGCTCTTCCGGGATTAGGATATATGCCGCAAAGGATACGCCCGGTACGGCTGATAATTCTACCCTTTCGCGAATATAACCGTCGCATGATTCCCGTTCGAGCAGGACAGGCTTGTGGTTTTCGTTGGTTTCGAACTCGCCGATCAATCGCCGAAGCGCATGCTTCAAATACCGATTGCGCTCTTCGGCGCTCATGGCAGCCTGACTGTCTTTCGTTTTTTTCACAGCCTCGTTATACATGGATTCCAGAAAAGCATCTGCACGCCACATCCGAAAACTCACCCCCTTCGATAAAGTCACTATTGTAGACCAGGTGCTTCCTTGGATCATCTCATTTCCCTGCACCTCGACCTCAGGGCATCAAGGCCCCATATTCACCAGGACGGCTTCGGGCCCGGTCGGACTCTGGCTCCCCCCTTTGGGTTCCATGCTGACCACGATCCGCTTCGCGTTCTCCGCGCCGAATCCGTAATAATAACTCTTTCCCTGCGGACCCTGAACCAGCATAAAGCCGGCGCTCGACATCCGCTCCTCATCCTGCAGCCATACCTGATAGTCTTTTTCCTGCAAGGAATGCAGGCCGTTCACAACGATCAGCATTTCTCCCGAACCGCGTTTGAGCCATACCGAGCCGCTGCCGTAAAACGGCTCTACGGGCTGTATGACGTACCGCTCGGTATCTTCGCTCTGCATATCGGCAATCCGCTGGCTCACGGTATGTTCGAAGGCCGCCTGGGTCTGGACGTCGTTCCCTTTCAAGGTGAATAAACCGGCTATCAACAGGATGAGCAGCGCTCCGGATATCGCCTGCATGGCAGCATGCTTCCTGATTCGGAGCTTGCTTCGGAAGGACCGGATATAAGCCGCTCGCATGAGCCTGTGGCGCAGCCGATCGGGAGGCACGGGTCCATCCTTCAGAGCCTGATCCTGCACGGCCCCCCGTATGGCCGGCTCCGTACCTGCCGGCTGAGTCGATCCGAGCTGTTCGCCGTCCATATCACGGCTTCGAAACAGCTCCTGCCCGAAGACATCGGATTCATGGAATGGCATTGCGAGATCTTCTGCTCCCATAAGGTCGGCCCATTCCGCCGCCGTGCCGGAGCACGCCTCGCATGCCTTGAGATGGAGCTCCAGATTCCTGCTCTCCGCGTACGGCAAACGCTTCATCACGTAATCGACAAGCTTCTCCTCGGGATAGGCCGTGCAGCCGATGTCACCTTGAACAAGATGTTCAAGGTTATGCTTTGAAAGTTTCATGCTGCGCGCTTCCCCCTTCCTTCCCGTTCATCGCATCGAGCCGCCGCCTGACATTGAGGATCCCGTACCGGATTAAGGATTTGACGGTGCCGACCGGCCGGTTTAACAATTCCGCCATTTCCCGGTGGGACCGCTGCTCGACGTAGCTTCCGTAAACCGCCATCCGCTGAAGGGGCGGAATGCCTTGCAGCGCCTCCTTTACCTGCTCCAGCTCCACCCGTCGCAAGGCTGCCAGCTCAACCGACTCCTGCTCTTCGCTCCATACCGTCTCCGGCAGCGCCTCCCCGTTCCATTCGGCCGCAGCGATGCGCTGCCGCTTGCGCAGGCGATCCATCGCCCTGCACCTTGTTCTCACCGCCAGCCAAGCCTCGACGCTTCCGCGGGCGGGATCGTACTGATCCGCCTTATGCAGCACCTCCATGAAGATATCCTGGCATACATCCTCCGCCTCGGCCGGGTCCTTCGTCATCTGTAAAGCCAACCGGTACACCAGACGGGCATAGGCATCATAGAAGCGTCTGAATGCTGCGGCGGAGCCCTCGGCAATCTCCTCCAACCATAACGCGGAATGATCGTTCATTCCCACAACTCCCCCCTAACCTGATCTCCTCTCCAAAAATGAAGGATGGCTCGCCTGCATACGGCCGTTTTCGATTCAATATTTTAGCAAACCGTCCTTGGCTTTTGAATAAACCGGGACGCTTTTCAGGTTCCTTTAATGAATTTTTTAGGTAATTTTAATCTTTCCGATAAATCCAATCCCGGCCGTTCCAACGTACTCTTTGTGACAAAAAAATTTAGGAGGGGTAGTGTCATGAAATCATGTAAACAACGAGCCAAGCAACTGAGCCTGATGCTCTTGTTCATCCTGGGTGCTTGCTTGTACGGCGGGGGGAACACCGCGTTAGCGGCCGGAGAAATCACGTTATACACGCCATATACGTCGATTTCCGTTCCGCCTGGAGAAGTCATCAATTACCCGCTAGAGGTCAAAAACAATACGAATAGCGTCATTACGGTTCCGCTGCAAATCAACAGCCTCCCGAGCGGCTGGAGCACCAAGCTAAACGGTGGAGGCTGGCAGCTGAAGGAGGTATCGGTGAAGCCCGGCGAATCCGAATCGGTGACCCTGGAGGTAACCGTGCCGCTTAAGGTAGATAAAGGCTCCTACCGGTTTCAATTATCCGCGGGTTCGATGGCCAGTCTGCAGTTAACCGTGGATATCACGGAAAAAGGGACCTATCAAACCGAGCTCACAACCGATCAGGCCAATCTGGAGGGCCACGCCGATTCCACGTTCACCTACACGGTGAATCTGCAAAACCGAACGGCCAATAAGCAAAACTATGCCCTGAGCGCCGATGCCCAGGCGGGTTGGGACGTTACGTTCACGTCAGGCGGCAAGCAGGTATCCTCCGTCGAAATCGAGGCAGGCGCAAGCCAATCCATTACCGTCGATGTCAAGCCGCCTGCGGAGGTGACGGAAGGCTCCTTTTCCATACCGATCCGCGCCTCCAATTCATCGACGTCCTCCGAGCTTGCGCTGGAAGCCGTCATTACAGGGTCTTACGGACTGGAGCTTACAACGCCAAGCGGCTTGCTCAGCACGAATGTCAATGCAGGCGGAAGCAAAACCATTGAGCTGCTGGTGAAGAATACGGGCACCGCACCACTCTCGGACATTAATCTCAGCGCCGATACGCCGGTGGACTGGGAGGTCAGCTTTAATCCGAAAACGATCGAGAATCTGCCTGCAGGCAAATCCACAACGGTAGAAGCCAAGCTGACTTCAAGCGACAAAGCCATCGCCGGCGATTATGTCACAAGCCTGAAAGCCGCTGCGGCCGAAGCAAGCTCCGACGCCCAATTCCGCGTAGCCGTCAAAGGTTCCATGCTATGGGGCTGGATCGGCGTGCTTGTCATATTAGCCATTCTGGGAGGCATTTATGTCCTCATTCGCAAATACGGAAGGAGATGACCCTGATGGATACGGTCATTGACATTCAGGAACTGACGAAGAGTTACCACGACACGAGAGCGGTGGACCGTTTATCCCTTCAAATTAGGCGGGGTGAGATCTTCGGCCTGCTCGGTCCGAACGGTGCGGGCAAATCCACCACGATCCTGATGCTATTGGGGCTGAGCGAACCGGATTCGGGATCGATAAGCGTGCTTGGCATCAATCCGACAAGAGAGCCGATTCCGGTGAAGCGGCGGGTTGGGTACCTTCCGGATGACGTCGGCTTTTACGAGGACCGTACCGGCATGGAAAACCTGATGTTAACCGCGCGGTTGAATCGAATTCCGGATAACCAAGCCCGCGAAAGGGCATTGGAGCTGCTGGAGCAGGTAGGGCTCACGCATGCTGCCCACAAGAAGACGGGGGCTTATTCCCGCGGGATGCGGCAGCGGCTCGGACTTGCCGACGTCTTAATGAAATCCCCGGAAATCATCATTCTTGACGAACCGACCCTGGGCATCGATCCGACGGGTATGGAAGAGCTGCTGCGGTTGATACGGAAGCTCAGCCGCGAGCAAGGATTGACCGTGCTGTTATCGTCCCATCAGCTCCACCAGGTTCAGCAGATTTGCGACCGCGTCGGCTTGTTCGTGCGGGGACGGCTCCTCGCCGAAGGCGATGTCGGGAGTCTGTCCCGAACTCTGTTTGCGGACGATCCCATTATGATCACGGCGGAGCTGGATGAGCTTGTGCCCGAACTGCGGGATGCCATCGGCAGCATCCCAGGGGTTCACCAGATCGAAGTTCCGCCTGCCGAGAGCGGTCCGGCTGAATCAAACGACACGCTGACCAGAGACCTGCCAATTAAGGTTCTGATTCGGGCCGATAGGGATTGCAGCCCGGAGATTGCCCGAACGGTCGTAAATGCAGGCGTTCGGCTGTTCTCGCTGAATCGCCAGCAGCACGGCCTGGACGAAATCTACCACCGTTATTTTGCAGGAGGTGAGGAGCATGGCAGAACGAACGACGCCAAGCATACCGGCTAAGCTGACCGGCATGGGCCGCCGGCTGCAAGCCTTATTCGAAAACAGGAAAAAGGGATCTGCCAAGCCCGCCCGGGCCCCCGGAGAAACGGCAGCCGAAAAATCCGCCCAACCCTCCATGCCCTCGGCATTCGGCGTGCTTGTCCGCAAAGAAATAGCGGACCATATCCGCAGCTGGCGCTTCATCCTGCTGCTAGGCATCATTGCCTTAACCTGCGTAGCCTCGCTGTATACCGCCATGAACAGCATACGGGAAGCCCTCGGATCGGAGAACGGGGTCCATGATTTTGTCATTCTGAAGCTGTTCACCATCTCGGACGGCACCCTTCCGACCTTCATCGGGTTTGTCGGTTTCCTGGGTCCGTTGCTCGGAATCGGCATGGGTTTTGATGCCATCAACAGTGAACGGAACAAAGGCACGCTCAGCCGAATCATGGCCCAGCCGATTCATCGCGACGATCTGCTCAATGCGAAATTCGCGGCTTCCCTGATCGTCATCAGCATCATGTTTATCACGCTCGGGCTGTTGACCATGGCACTGGGCACCCTGATTATCGGCATTCCGCCTACCTTTGAGGAATTTTTACGGATCATCAGTTTTCTGGTCGTGACGATCTGTTACGTCGGCTTCTGGCTGAATCTGTCCATTACGTTCTCCGTAAGGTTCCGACAGCCGGCCACCTCCGCCTTGTCGAGCATCGCCGTCTGGCTGTTCTTCAGCTTTTTCTTTGACATGATCCTGCAGCTGCTGTCGCGGGGACTGGCTCCCAGTACTGCCTCGGCGACGGTCCAAGATGTCATGAGCTATCAGAATCTGATGCTGTGGCTAGGCCGGCTGTCGCCGTATACCCTGTTCAATGAAGCGACGACCACCCTGCTGATGCCATCCATCCGCAATCTCGGTCCGCTCACGCAGGAGCAGGTGTATGGAGCCATTGCCAGTCCGCTGCCGTTCGGCCAAAGCCTGCTGCTCGTCTGGCCGCAAATTATCGGGCTGGCCGCAGCCACGCTAATCTGCTTTGCCATCTCCTACGTCCTGTTCCTCCGCCAGGAGATTCGAGGCCGGTCCTGATCTTCAGGCTATACGAACAAGCTCATCTGAAGGATTCTTCAGATGAGCTTGTTTTTTTATCGAGCGTTCAAGCGTTCTCAAGTTATATGATTTGTTCTACCTTCCTTGCACGACGGCTTGCGACAGGAACCCAATCTTCTGCAGCCAACCCTCGCACAGGCGCGTCCATTGCGAAACACTGGCATCTTCTTCCGCAAGGCCAAGGCCATGCCGGCCTTCCGGGAAAACATGCAGTTCGAACGGAATTTGCTGCTTGCTCAGCGATCCGGCATACATCAGGCTGTTCTCGACCGGGACCGCGCCGTCATCCGCGGTATGCCACAGAAAGGAAGGCGGGGTATCCGGTTTTACTGCCCATTCGAGCGACATTGCATTCCTTAAGTCTTCCGCCGGATTCTCCCCCAACAAATTGATCATGGAGCCCTCATGGTAGTAGTCCTTAAATGAAATGACCGGGTAACAGAGAATGGATGCGTTCGGACGGCAGCCCTGCCTCTCAACGTGATCTTCGGCCTCCGGATTTCCTTCATCGAAATAGGTGCTTGCACTGGCCGCGAGATGTCCGCCGGCAGAGAATCCGAGAATTCCGATGCGTTCCGGATCGATGTTCCATTCCTTGGCATGATGCCTTACGAGCCGAATCGCCCTCTGGGCATCATACAGCGGATAAGGATGCCGGTACGGGGCAACCCGATA
Organism: Bacillus sp. FSL K6-6540; assembly: GCF_038007545.1. Taxonomy (NCBI): domain Bacteria; kingdom Bacillati; phylum Bacillota; class Bacilli; order Caryophanales; family Bacillaceae; genus Bacillus; species Bacillus sp. FSL K6-6540. The sequence goes on along the minus strand of NZ_JBBOXH010000001.1, from coordinate 2,009,059 downwards.
ATGAACGACGAATGCCGATAAGCCGATCGAATTCAGCCACAGGGCAACCGGATCGCCCTCATGATCTGCCCGCCGTCCATATCCGCCGCCCGGCAGAACGAGCACGGCTCCGTGTGGTGTTTCTTTTTGTAGAAGATAAGGTGTCATATAAGGCGTGAACGACTCTTCCACCGACGCATATCCTGGTGTATCCTGTTCCCAAAGCTTCATTCTATCCATTCCTTTCCGACTTCATATGTTGTCGTTGTCCTTTGAATCGATTTCTTTCAGCTGCAACTCTCTTCGGGTCCAAGCAAATCAAGCCTCAACGGTGTAAACGCATCCAAAAGAACGGATGGCTCGAGTGCTTTCACGCCATGCTCCGCTCCGCCGGGAATGACGATGGTGTCTCCCTGACGTACAAGGGTCGTCTCGCCGTTGATATAGAATTCAATGGCTCCCTTCAGGCAATAACTCATCTGCTCATGGGGATGACTGTGGAGTGCCCCTTCCGCTCCTGCTTCAAAGTGAACCTCCATCATCATCAGACCGGCCCCAGGTTTAAATACCTTCCTCGTCACACCGGGCTCCGCCTGCTCCCAAACCCCGATCTCCGCCATCCTCTTTCTCCTCTCCTGTGCCAAGCGCCTTATTTTCGCACCATCGATTCTTCCGTAAACGAGCTTTTACTTCTTCGGCGAAGGGCATGGATTTTCCTATGGCCATCACCAAAAAAATCGAAATGTCCGCACGAAGATGGATCTTTCTTAATGAGAAGGTCCTTGCCTTCAAACCCGCAACTATATATCTGCAGCTGCCCGAAGATTGGAGAATGCGGAATCGGCGGCATCCAGCTTTCGCTCCTGCAGCCCGCCCAGCTCCCGCAGCGAATAGCGGATCAGAATCGCCTGGGTTCCCGCATTCATATCCCCCTCTATCTCTCCATTGCCCAGCGGAACCGCCTCCGGCATGTCGGGATAATACTCTCCCGGCTTTACCTGGGCCACATTCGGCGCCGGTGGGGAATGATCGATTTCCCGTGAAAATCCGCCGTCCGCGCGTTTGAGACGCGCCATATTCTGCAAGGTGATTTCAGTGATGATCCGAACATCCTGCTCCGGGATGCGCAGCTTCATCGATGTGAGGAGACTGATCGGGTTCCGGATATAACACATATCAACGGCCTTCTCGCTTTGCAGCGCACGCATCAACGAATGGTATATTTCCGATATCCGCGGCAAGGGAGCTTGAAACCGATTATAGAACGTCAGCAGCTTGAAGGTTCCCGATATTCGGACATAAGGCGTGCCTTCGCCCCACAGCCCCGTCGCCGGATCTTGTATGCTCGCAAAATACGACAGCGCCTCACGCAAAAACGGCTCCCTCTCTTCCTGCGGCATTTGGGATAAATAAGGGGCCGAATTACACAGACGATCGCAGCCGCGCCAGCTGTTCACCAGACTGATCGAGCGCAGCCACTCCGCGTATTCCTCGGGAGAGCGGCAGTATGCCGGAGCCATATGCCGATGGCCCGGCAGCGGGTGCAAGGGGGCTGCACCCAACTTGCGGAGTGCTCCCACGCTGTACCCAAGCGCTCGTCCCACCATCACATCGTCTGTTCTCATGTTGGGATCGGCATCGTAAAAGTAACCCGTCGCGGGGTCTTGTTTGGACTGAAAAAACCGAACAAGCCCCGCCTTGATGCCATCGGACAGTCTTTGCAGAAGCCCGCATCGCTCGATAATGCCCAATGCCTGCGCGGTCGACTCGATGTCCGGAACGAACGCCCCGGAATCCCGTGAACTGCGGGCATAATAGAAACCGCCGGAAGCCGCGTCGTATTGCCCCTCGAGCCATTCGAAGAAGCCTTCGAACAGCCTGTCGCCGCCTGCCAGAATATCCTCTAATTCCTGTGCCATTTCTACCCCTTCTTTCAGCTGCTTATGACGTTATATGAAAAATTCCGGAAAATCACCCTGCCTTTACCGATGGCATCCAATCCGACGCGGAGACTCTGAAATCCGCCAAACGTGTTATGATGGAACCCTGAAACATCCGCGACCTTGTCGTACCGGATCCACTGCGTCCCCTCGAAGCTGTAATAGAACGAAACGATATGCGCATCGTTAACCAACCGCAGAAATGCCCTGCGAGTATGGTTCGGCATCGTACCATATCCCTTGAATGACCGGAAATGCCGGACTCCGCGCTCGTTGACTCCCATGCCGAGATATGCCGCATCGTTGTAATAGAGCAGCAGTCGGCCCTCCGCCGGACCCTCCACGATAATCTCGACCTCTGCTGAATAACGCTTATGGCCCGCCATGTAGAGCAGCGGAGAAGCTTTGGCTTCCTCGGGTGCTGCTTCGGCTGCCAACTCATGATTCCCCGGACGGAACCGGGTGGAAGGCTCCACGCCTTCGCACTGCCAATGAAGGCCCAGTTCAGATCCGGCAAAGGTATCCCTGAATGAAACGCTTTGATTTACCGCATCGATTTCTTCTTCGTCGTGCGACCCAACATGCCGGTCAAGCCTCTCATGGCCTTCCGCAGCATGAAACCACCCGTCCGAGGTCCATTCGATCGGTTCGAGCAACGTCTGCCGACCGAGAGAATGGAATCCGCCCGCATATGCATGGTAGACCATCCACCACTGGCCGTCAGGACTGTCGATCAGCGAGGCATGTCCCTTGGACCACCATGGCTCCTCCTTGGATTCCGTATGAACGACCGGGTTATAAGGCGAATGCTCCCACGGCCCCCATGGCGTTCGGGATCTTGACGATACGGCCATATGGCTTGTAGGCGGTCCTGCCGTCCCCCCGACAGCTACCGTCAGATAATAATATCCGTCGCGAACGGTCATCTTCGGCCCTTCCAGGCTGTATGCCTCTACGACCCAATCCTCCGGATACCGCCAGCCGTTATACACATGCCTCACTTCGCCCGCGACCGCGAGCCCGTCTGCCGTAAGCTCTACAAAATCACCGCCCGACATATGCAAATAACGCTTTCCGTCCGGTCCTGCCGTATGCCCCGGATCAATTCCCTTGATCCCCAGATTGATCGGCTTGCTCCACGGTCCCGCCGGACTGGCTGCCGTAACGACCCAATTCGTCCGCCCTGCCGGATAATAGATGTAATACCTCCCGTTATGCGCGACGAAATCCGGCGCCCACACATCTCCCTCGTAATGGGGCAGTGCGGCCCCGATCCGGCTCCAATTCAGCAAATCACGCGAATGCCAGATGACGAGCCCGGGCGTCAGCTTGTAGGATGAATGCGTCATGTAATAATCTTCGCCGACCCGGATGATCGACGGGTCCGCATAATTGCCGGCCATGATCGGTACACACCGTTTCTTTTCCAACACGCTCCTTCGCTCCTCTCTATCCCTTGATGGATCCCAGCAGCGCGCCCTTCGCAAAATGCTTCTGCAGGAACGGATATACGCACAGTATCGGCAGCGTGGCAATGACGATGACCGCCATTTTCACCGTCTGCTCCGGCGGGCGGACGAATTCGTCCATGCCGGAGGTATCGGCCGCCAAGCCGCTGGCAAGAATGACGATCTGCCGCAGGATGACCTGCACTGGCCATTTGGCCGCGTCATTCAGGTACAGAATCGCCGACATATACGTATTCCAGTAAGTAACCGCATAAAAGAGCGATATGGTTGCAATGGCAGGCATCGACAGCGGAATCACGATTCGGAACAGGATGCCCCAATCGCCGGCCCCGTCGATTTTTGCGGATTCCTCCAGACCTTCGGGCAGGTTCTGAAAAAAGTTTCGCATGATGATGAGGTTGAAGGCATTGATCGCCGTCGGGACAATCAAGGCCGCATACGTATCGATGAGCCCCATTTCCTTCACCACGAGAAAGGTCGGTATCATCCCCCCGCTGAACAGCATCGTGAACAAGACCATGAACATGATGAAATTTCGGCCATCCAAATCCCTGCGCGACAGCCCGTAGGCCATCAGGCAGGTTAACAGCATGCTGAACAAAGTGCCCAGGAAGGTGACGCCCACGGAAACGCCAAGCGAACGAAAAACCGTATTGGTCGAAAACACGTACTTGTAAGCGTCAAGGGACCATACGGTCGGAAACAGGACAAACTGCTTCTGCGCCAGCTCCGTCACCGTCGTGAACGATCCGGCGATGACGTGAAGGAAAGGCAGAATGGTAACGAGGCCGATGATCGACAGCAGCGTGTAGTTCACGATATCGAAGATTCGGCTCGATATCGTTTTATCTTGTACCATAGCGGTCCACCTTTCTCATAATTAATAGATGCCTTCTTCTCCGGCCTTTTTGGCCAGCCAATTGGCCAGCATCACCAGAATGAGACCGATCAGCGATTTAAAGAACCCGACCGCCGTGCTGAAGCTGAACTGTCCTTGCTTCAGACCCGCGGTGTAGACATACGTATCGAAAATCTCCGCAACATCCCGGTTCATCGAGTTTAAGAGGAGATAGATATGTTCGAACCCAAGTTCCAGCACGTCGCCGATTTTCAAAATCAATAAAACGACGATCACGCTTCGAATCGAAGGGAGCGTGATATGCCACATTTGCCGAAAGCGGCTGGCCCCGTCAATTCGGGATGCTTCGTATAAACCCGGATCAATCGCGGCCATGGCGGCCAAATAAATGATGGTCCCCCAGCCGGCCTCACGCCAGATGATCTGCAGGACATACATCGGCCTGAACCACTCGCTGCTCATCAGGAAATTGATTTTTTCGAATCCGGCCATAACCAGCAGCTCATTGATGATGCCGCGATCCATCGAGAGCATGACAAACGAAATGGATACGATGATGACCCACGACATGAAATGGGGAATGTACACCAGCGTCTGGATAAAACGTTTAAACGCTTCGCGCCGGACCTCGTTGAGCATTAAGGCAAGAATGATCGGCACGGGGAAATAAAATGCCAGGTTCAAGAAAAACAGCAGCAGCGTGTTCCCTAATATCGTGAAGAACATCGGCTCGGTAAACAGCCGCTCAAAGTGCTTGAGCCCCACCCAGGGGCTGCCCGTTACGCCCAGATAAGCCTGATAATCCTGGAAGGCTATGATCAGTCCCGACATCGGGATGTATTTAAAGATCAGGAAGTATAAAAATCCCGGAAGTATCATGAGATAGATCGCCCGGTTTTTAACGATTCTTCTCTTTCGACCGGACTCCGGTATTGTGGGGGCGTCCTTGCGCATCCCGGTCTTCACTGCGGTTTCGCTCATGATCTCAGACTTCCTTTCTGCCCCGAAGCCTGCCGGAGAATGCAGCATTGCAGTCTCCGGCCGTTCGGGATGCTGGCATGTTCGTTATTTGGAAGATTCGTAGGAAACGTTGAACTCATCGATGATTTGCTGACCGCCGCTCTTTAGCCAGTTGTCCACGACGGCTTGGAATCCGGCCTCGTCCAGATCTCCGAGCATGAACCGATACGTGCCGTCCTTGATCATCTCCTGCAGCTGCACGCCCTTTTCGTTAAACGTCTTGGAGTCCAGGGAAGCCGAAGGATCCTCTATGAGGTATTCATTGTTCTCCACGATCATTTCCTCGGCCTTCGCTTTAACAGGCAGCATGTGCTTCGGCTCATAGAATCCTTCGATCGTTAGCGGCCCGCCTACCTGCATCGCTTGATAAGGCTTCACTTCACGATCGGTCAGCTTGGTGTCCTCCGAAGGAACGACCTTGCCTTCCTCCAGCTGGTGGTGCTGTCCTTCCACTCCCCAATAGATCAGGTTGCCGAGCTCAGGGCTCATCAGCTGATCCATGAAGGCAAGCACTCCTTTCAGTTCTTCCTCCGATTTGATGGCTGTTTTCGGAAAGAGTATCACCGAGCCGTAGCCGGGAACCGACCAGATTCCAAAGCCGTTCGGTCCTCCCTCGATTTTATTCTGAACATCGAGCTCCGCATCCGGATTCACTTCGACGACCTTGGGATGAAGGCTCGATACGTCTCCCATCGCTCCGATATAAACGCCCGATTTGCCGGTAATGAACAAATTTTGCTGATCGGTTTTGCTGGTTACCGGGAAATCCTGATTGATCAACCCTTCCTGATGAAGTTTCTTGAAGAATTTCATCGTCTCCATATATTCGGGGAACATGAACTCGGGGGCCAGCTTGCCGTCCTTCTCGCCCCAGTTATTCGGTGTCCCGAGCCATGAGCTTACCGTTTTGAATGCCCCGTAGATCAGGTCGTTCCGGTCCGTCAACGGAATCGTGTCGTCTTGGCCGTTGCCGTCAGGATCCTTTTCCTTGAACTGCTTCAGCATATTATAGAACTCGTCAATATTGGTCGGAGCGCTGAGCCCAAGCTTGTCGGCCCAATCCTTGCGATAAATGATGCCTTGGCGCGACAAAGGCACTTCACGGTATAACGCATAGATTTTGCCGTCCACCGCCGTGTTTTTTAACACATCGGGTTTCAGCTTGCTGAGGTTCGGGTATTGATCCAGCAGCGGCCCGATTTCCCAGAATTGCCCGTTGCGGATCGCGTCCCGCATATTCACTAGCGAAGCGGCATTCTTCAGATACGTCACCTGCGGCAGCGTTCCGGTTGCGAAGGATGCATTGACCTTTTCGTCGTAAGTGCCGTCCGGCACCCACTGAATGTCAAGCTTGGTGCCCGTTTTCTCTTCGAGCAGCTTCTCAATCATGTCGGAAGGAACTTCAGGGGTGTGGAGGTTGGCCATGATCGAGATGGCAACCGGTTCGCTTGGTTTCTCGCCTTGCGCCGGACCTCCATTTGTGCTGCCGGTTGCTGCAGGGGCGGAGCCGCCTCCACAGCCCGCCAACACGGATAAAGCGGTTACAATTGCCAGGATGGTACTGGCTTTTTTCTTCTTCATCATCTGACCTCCGTTATAATTGGGTTAGGGACTGACAAGAAACAGCTTAGATGACGGAAGCTCGGTGCGTATATAATCCTTCGATTGGATATGGGGAGTTCGGCCGCGCCCGGCATAAGGAGCCGGGGGAATCAAATCTAATGATTACATAGGCAATGGGATCACCAGGCAAGGCACGGCAACAAAAAAAACCGCCGGGGAAATTAATCCCCTAGCGGTATTTCTCATGTAGATACGGTCCCACCGTGCTTCGATACGAAGTTTCATATTCCTCGATAATCTGGCTGCCCCCTTCTTCAAGCCAACGGTCGATCTCCGCCTCGAACCCCTTCTCATCGATCATTCCCAGCATGAATTGATAGGTGGCGTCCCGCATGCGTTCATTCAATCGGACGCCGATCTCGTTATACAGCGGAGATTCCAACGGTGCGGTAGGATCATAGATGAGGAAGCTTTCATTATCATAAATCAGCCGCTCGGCTTTATCCTTGACCTTATTCGTGTTAACCGGCTCCAGCATGCCCGGGATGGTGCTGAAGCTTCCGGCCATCAAAGCCTGGTAAGGCTTCACGTCCTTCTCCCTCAGCTCAAAAGCATCCACCGCCACCGCTTTGCCATCCTGTACGGTATAGTGGGTGCCCTCGATTCCCCAATACATCAGGTTGGCAAGCTCGGGACTCATTAGCGCATCGTAGAAGGAGAGCACATTCTTCAATTCCTCTTCCGTGGCGATCGCGGACTTCGGAAACAAGATGACCGTTCCGTATCCCTGCGAAGCCCATATCCCGAACCCTTCCGGCCCGCGAACCCGATTCTGAACATCGAGTACGGCCTCAGGGTCATTCGCCAGCAGCCTCGACTGCAGGGACAGGACGTCCCCCATCGCGCCGATATAGACCCCGGCTTTCCCCGTAATGAACAGCTCCTGCTGGTCCGTCTTGCTGGTAATCGGAAAATCTTCATTCACCAGTCCTTCGCTATGCAGCTTCTTAAAGAATCTCATCGTTTCCATATACTGGGGAAAGACGAATTCCGGCTGCAACGAATCGTTGTACCATCCCCAATGATTCGGCGTTCCGTAATAGGAGCTGATCGTCTTGAAAGCCCCGTAAATCAAGTCGTTGCGGTCCGTTAAGCCGATGGTATCATCGATGCCGTTGTTGTCCGGATCGTTAAATGTAAACCCTTTCAGCATTTCGTATAAATCGTCAAGCGTTTCCGGCGCCGGAAGCCCCAGCCGATCCGCCCAATCCTTCCGGTAAATGATGCCCGAGCGGGCCAAGGCACGCTCCTGATATAGGCTGTACAGCTTCCCGTCAATAGCGGTATTCCTTAAAACCTCGGGCTTCAATCGCTTTAAATTCGGATAGCCGTCAAGGTACGGGCCGATTTCCCAGAACAGCCCGCTTCGTATCTCATCCCTGAAGTAGGACAAGGATGCGGCATTCTTGAGATAGAGGACTTGCGGCAAGGTCCCTGTCGCAAGCGCTGCAAACACTTTTTCATCATAACTGCCGTCCGGCACCCACTGGATGTCCAGCTGAACGCCCGTTTTTTCCTCGATCTCTTTCTCGATCCGATCGGATGGAATCTCGGTGGTGTGCAGGTTGGCCATCATCGAAATGCGGGTACTGCGTTCAAAAGACGCATTTCCGCCATCCGCCCCCGATGAGCGGGCCATGGTGATGCAAGCAGCCGATACCAATAGGATAGCGAGCGTAAGCACAACATAGTTTGACAGACGGGTCATCAATCCGTTCTACCTCCGTTCCCCCATGTTTCTTGCGGATCCCAAGTGACTGAGACGATCATATCATATGTACATCTTTTTTCATGACAAACCAGGATGATCAAATCCAGTGATTATTCATTTTGAAATGATTATTGAATGTAACGGGGGTTGCCCATACAATGATTATACACTTTGTTAAACAGGAAGGTGTACCTATTGCATCCAAAAAGTAGCTTTTATTCTAAAATGGTCCTGTTCGGCTGCTTCATCAGCATCATTCCTCTTGTGGCCCTCGGCTTCTTCTCGTTCATGAAATCATCCACCTCCGTACAAAACCATGTCAACAGCAGCAACATCCAGATCATGAATCAAACGAACAGCAATCTTGAACAGGTGCTGAGGACCGTAGACTATACACTGAATTACGTCATCAATTCCAACATGCTGCAAAGCGCCTTATATCGTCCCCTGTCCTATTATGACTTCCAGCTGTATAACAAACTGAGAGAAGAGATGAGTCTGCTGCAGTCTCCCGAAACCAAAGTAACGGACGTCATTCTTGCGAATGCGACAAGCAACTGGCTGATCAATAACCGGGGCATGTACGAATTTAATGAATACGCTTCCAAAGAGACGCTCCAGAAGCTTCTCGAGCTGCAAGGAAACTCCAATTGGATGATGCTGGAGACCGAATCCCTCGGCTCCAGCGATACGCTCAGTTATGCCTGCCCTTATACGATCGCCCTTGTGAAGAAAATGCCGCTCTCCTCCTCCAGCGCCCGGGGCGTCGCGCTTGCCACCATTCCCAGCTGCAGTCTTGCCGCCATGATGGACAGCCCTTCCGAATCCCGGGAGGTCATGGTGCTGGACCACAATTACCGGATCGTTGTGCATCCGGAGCAAAGGAAACTAGGACTATATCTGACCGATACCGGGTATGCGGAGGCGGAGCTGGACCATTTTGACAGCAAATCGGGGCAGTTCGAGACGAAGATCGACAACAGGCAAGTGTCGGTTACGTACGTCCGTTCCGATTTTAACGGCTGGCTGTATGCCTCCTTCACCGAAATGTCCGCCATCACGAAGGAGTCCCGTTCCATCGGCTGGTTCACGCTGTATATCTGCCTGCTGATGATCGGTTTCAGCGTCCTGATTGTATGGCTTGGAACGCGGAAGATGTATACGCCGATCCGTCACATTTTCGAAAATATCGTGGAGCGTCTCCCGGAAATCCAAGCGAACAAAAAGAGCGAGCTGCAAGTCATCGACGAACATATCCGGGATATGTTCAATTCGAATACCAAGCTCCGCAGCGAGCTTCGGCAGACGAGCCAACAGGTGCGCACCTTTTTCCTCCATAAACTGTTCCTGGGCAAGATCAATCCGCCCGAAGCGATGGAACAGATCGAGATGTTCGGCTTCAAGGAGCAAGTATCCGCATGGGAACAGCTGGCGGTTTTCACCCTCCAGATCGACATGCTGGACGAAACCCGCTATGAACGCAAAGATCGGGATTTGCTGCTGTTTGCCGTCAACAATATTATTGAGGAGATGATCCCCTCCTCCCACCGGCTCCCCTCCGTCATTATCGATCTTACGCAGGTTACGCTCATCGGACGAGGCGGCATTACGCCTGAGGCATTCAACGATTATGTGTATACCCTATCGGAGGAAATCCAGAAGACGACGCGAAATTTCCTGGACCTGGAGGTCAGCATCGGCATCAGCCTGCCTTACGACAACCTGTCCAAAACGTCGCGCGCCTACCAGGAAGGACTCGAAGCCCTGAAACACCGCATCAAGCTGGGAACCGGCGTCATCGTCCCTTATTTCAGTCTGAACTCCGGCAAGCATACCCGGGTCTATTTCTATCCGATGCAGGTGGAGAACGAGCTGATCGATGCCATCAAACTGGCTGACGAGGAACGGGCCGTGGAGCTCCTGAAGCAGTGGCTGGACGAGGTGTTTCGCAAGGACCGGACGCCGCATGAGTATCAAATCTCGCTCATCCGTCTGTTGAATGACCTGATGATCGTGATGCAGGAGAACGGGATCATGCTGGAGCAGCTCGACATCCGGGACAGCTCCCTCGTGGAGGAGCTTCTTCGGCTCTACACCAATCCCGATATCGAGAGCTGGTTTAAATCCCGGATCATCCGGCCGATGGTAAGTGTTTTCCGGGATCGCCAGGACTCTCAATACCAGAATCTCTCCGAGCAGATGATCGAGATGATCCGCAAGGAATTCGACCGCAACATTACGCTTGAGGAATGTGCTTCGCGCCTCCATTACAACAATTTTTATCTAAGCAGCGTGTTCAAGAAAGAAACCAACATGTCCTTCAGCGAATACCTGTCCCAATACCGCTTCAAGATGTCCAAGAAATGGCTTGTCGAAACCGATATGCCCATTAAGGATATTGCGGAGAAGCTGAGTTACAACAATTCGCAGAACTTTATCCGGTCCTTCCGCAAGCTGGAGGGGATGACGCCCGGGCAATATCGCAGCAAATACAAAACCGGATCATAAGCCTTGTAAAACGGCATCAGATTACCAAAAAAGGTCACCTCTGTCCCGTACTTTTCCTGAGGATGAGCATCTACAATTAGAATAGTCACTTTTTGTGCCGATTGTTGATCATTTACGAAACCATCCCAAAAGGAGAATCTGTGCCATGATACGAGAAATGCAGGCCGATATCGTCATTCTCGGCGGCGGGACAGGAGGAACAGCCGCTGCGCTTGCCGCCGCCAAATCAGGAAAATCCGTCATCATGACCGAGGAAACGACTTGGATCGGGGGACAGCTGACCAGCCAGGCGGTTCCGCCCGACGAGCATCCGTGGATTGAATCCTTTGGCTGCACGCGCAGCTACCGGCAGTTCCGCGAAGGCGTCCGCCAGTACTATCGCGATAATTTTCCCATGACGCCAAAGGCCAGATCCAACGTGCAGCTGAATCCCGGCAGCGGCATCGTCAGCCGGCTATGCCATGAGCCCCGCACGGCGCTCGCCGTGCTGCACCAAATGCTGGCCCCGTACATTCACAGCGGGCGGCTGACGATCCTGTATCAATATGCGGCGGAGTCTGCCGACGTTTCAGGGGATCGCGTGGACAGCGTAACCGTGCGTCATCTTGAAACCGAGGATCAAATCGTCCTCCGCGCCCCGTTCTTCGTGGATGCCACCGAGCTCGGGGATCTGCTTCCGCTGGCAGGCATCGAATATGTCACCGGTGCGGAGTCCAAATCCCAGACAGGGGAGCCGCACGCCGTCGACGGCGATCCGCTGCCGCAGGACATGCAGGGCTTTACGTATTGTTTTGCCGTCGACTATCTGGAGGGTGAAGACCATACGATTGAGAAGCCCGCGCTTTATGATTTTTGGCGGGAGTATAAACCTGATTTCTGGCCGGATAAGCTGTTAAGCCTGACCGCCGTCAAGCCGTCGACGAATGAGCCGATCGAGTATGAGATTTTCCCGGGACACGGCAAGTTCCCGCTTTATCAATACCGTCAAATCCTGGACCCGAAGCATTTTGCCGAAGGTACGTTCGACAGTTCGGTGTCGCTAGTGAACTGGCCGCAGAACGACTACTGGCTGGGCTCCATTATCGATGTGCCGAAGGAAGAGGCCGACCATCATATTGATCAAGCCAAACAGCTCAGCTTGTCCCTGCTGTACTGGCTTCAAACCGAGGTGCCCCGGCCGGATGGCGGACAGGGTTATCCCGGACTGCGTCTGCGTCCCGATGTGGTTGGAACGGAAGACGGAATGGCCATGTACCCTTACATCCGTGAGTCCAGAAGAATTCAGGCCGAGTTCACGGTCCTGGAACAGCATGTGGCAACCGAATCGCGCCCTGACGGCGTTGCCGAAACGTTCCACGATTCCGTCGGTATCGGCTGTTACCGGATCGATTTGCACCCGAGCACGGGTGAGCGTCCTTACATTGATATCTCTTCCCTGCCATTCCAAATTCCGCTGGGCAGCTTAATACCGAAGCGGATGAAGAATGTGCTGGCGGCCAGCAAAAACATCGGGGTCACCCACATTACGAACGGCTGCTACCGGCTGCATCCTGTAGAATGGAACATCGGCGAGGCCGCCGGATACTGCATCAGCCATTGCCTGGATCATGACATTCTGCCGACGGATGTTCGGAACGACGAAGATAGACTCGCCAGCTTCCAGCAGAAGCTCGTAAGCGAAGGCATCGAGCTGGCATGGCCGGCACTCCGGCCCGTCTGATCCGCCGCCGCTATAGAACCGCTGCAAAAACCAGCTCAAGGGCAACGCCTCTAGCTGGTTTTGGTTTTTCCATTTTATAACTCATCAGCCGTTACGTATTGAATCTGATCGGGGAAATGGCGGTCCATGCTGCACACCGACAGCTTGTACCCTTCTTCCAGCGCATATTGCTTAAAATAGTAGGTTCCTCCGTTCTCGCCAACCACGGGTGCCCACTCCCATTCACCGCCTTGCCGCTCCATTACAAAAGAATCCAGCGGCAAATGCAAGCCTTTGCCAACGGCCTTGATGTAGCTTTCTTTTAGCGTCCATAAATCAAAGAAGCGGGAAAGCCGTTCGGATGGAGGGAAGTTAAGCAGCGCGTTAAACTCGGTTTTATGGAAATAACGTTTGGCGATATCCATATCGATGTTCTCCATTTTCTCGACGTCGATCCCGACCGGCTCATAGCCGACGGCGCACACGACCCACTGCCCGGAATGGGAGACGTTAAAATGCAGGTTATCATGATCCTTCAAGAATGGTTTGCCGTAAGCGTTTCTGATGATTTCCATATTCGTCCGTTCCCGTCCCAGCTTATCCCGAAGCATGCGATGGGCCAAGGCATCGCCAAGCACCGAACGCTGGTAATCGCTAGCCCTTCTGAACTTGGACACATACTCCTGTCGATCAGGGGACAGCGTCTGGAACAAGGCCCGAAACGTTTCGTCGCGCATATGATCCGAATTCCGGATCGCGTAGATCTCCACAGCGCTAGGCTGATTCTCATTAAAAGTGCCCATAACTCCGCCCTTTCTCTAAACATAGTCCCGTGTTCACTTCGATATGTACGTTCCGTTCCCCTGCTTCTTTCCGCCCTCCTGCTGCCTTTTCCTCATAATACGGGGGAAGGAATGATCATTGACAACGGAAAGATCACCCTACCATAATGGATAAAAATATCGTTTAAATGAAGGTGGGGGTACGATTGGACACGCAATCGGTTTTGGATCAAGCGGTGGACTTGTTTACGGAGGAGCTTGGCAGCCATTTGGTCGGCGTTTACTTGCATGGTTCCTTGGCTATGGACTGTTTCAACCCGGAAGCAAGCGACGTGGATCTGCTGGTCGTGGCAGCAAGGCAGCCGTCCCGGGATCAATTAAGGCGGCTTGCCAACAAACTCATAGCCCTCCACGATGGAATGGCCAATCAGCAGGGATTGGAACTGAGCCTGGTCCTGGAGTCCAGTCTCCGGGAGCTCGTTTATCCGCCACCATTCGAATTCCACTACTCCGCCTTCCATCGCGAGAGGTATCTGGCCGATGACGATTACCTATGCGGCGGATTCCAAGACGCGGACCTGGCCGCCCATTATACCGTGATCTATCATCGGGGCATTGCACTGTACGGCAAACCCGTTCGCGAGGTCTTCCCGCCCGTGGACCGTTCCTATTACGTCCAAGCCGTCCTCGAGGATGTAGAGAGTGCGGTACAGGATATTACCGCCTCTCCTGTGTATTACACGCTGAACCTTTGCCGGGTGCTGTACTATCTGAGGGAAGGCGTGGTGTCCTCCAAAAAAGAAGGAGGCGAATGGGGGCTTCGCGCACTTCCCTCGCAGTATCACCCGATGATCGAGCATGCCCTGCATCAATATACCGGCGGAGCCGGGAAACCCGCGGAATCCGCACCGGATGGACTCGTCGCGTTTGCCGGCGACATGCTGGAGCGAATCCGAAAGGCATTATGATTGACGAGGATGCTCACCATGACTTAAATCCAAAAGGTGCTTAATACAATCACCAACAGGATAAACAATACCAGAACAATGCCCACCGAAGATCCGTACCCGCCGCCGTAGCAGCATTTGTCGTAGCTCATCGATATAAACCTCCTTGTGTGATGGTATGGTACAGTTTATGTAAACGGATGCCCTTAGACAGGGCATTTTGGCAATGATGATCAGAATGTGCATTAGTCCAATATCCATGGCATACCATGCCAAGCCTCCTGCATGCACGAAGCAGGTTTCGGTACATCCGCTCACCTCCTATTTATTGGAACTTTGTACAGATTCCAGCGTACTATTTACTTTAAGAAGCTGATCTGATTCTGAAGCGAGGTGCTTAATATGAAAAAATTCAGGTTTGGAAGATCCCGTATAGAAAACTGGGCAAACATCGTTACCCTCATATCTGATACCGTGTTATATATCCCGCGACTGATGATGAAGCTATTCAACTGAAGGCTGGGTCGATAGCCGCAGCGATGCACTAAAACCCCACTTAGATTTAGAAAGTCTGTTATAGTCTCACGCTCAAACAGGGGGGGAAACGGTTGAAGATTATACTCAAACTGTATTCGGAATATTTAATTATCCCGCGTCCTTTTCGATTATGGGTTCTGTGGGGTTGGATCATTTTATTTATAGCTGTTGGAATTAGATTTAATTGGTTCTTCTAGGAGAGTTTCTTATGGATAAATTAACGATCATAATGGTTAAGTCTCTGGCCGTTGTTATATTCATCCTTCTATTTATCGGTGTTTTCTTGCTCGGCAGATTCGTTGGTAACGCAACTCCTTGGTACGTAACAACCTCCTTACTGATTCTGTTGATAGTTAGATGGGTTTACTTAAGAATAAAGAATAAAAAATAATCACTATTATACGGATCGATAATAATCTATCCGTATTAAATAGGTCGTTACTTATGTGCGACTCCCTGGTACATAACTAAGACCCGTTCGATAGGATCGAACGGGTCTTTGGCTTTAACGGTTAATAAATTCTGCCAATTGCAGCATTCTGGTTAATACGACCGCTCCTTCAGCACGGGTAGAATGTGCCTTTGGAACGAACTTGTCAGAAGAACGTCCCTCCATCAGACCTGAATGGACGATGGCCGACACGGCCTCTTCAGACCAGGATGCGATGCGGTCACGATCCTTGAACCCTTCCAATATGGAGCCGGAGTCTCCTGTCTCCAGATCCTTGCCGGCAAGCTTCAGCGCCCGGAGCAGCAAGACACTCATCTGCTCACGGGTAATCTCCTCGTCCGGACGGAATGTGCCATTGCTGAAGCCTTCGATCAGCCCATTCTCCACAGCCGTAGCGACAGCGGACGCAAACCAATCGTTTGCCTTCACGTCCTGGAAGCCCGTGTCGGCTCCCTGATCCTTCAACCCGAGCGCACGGACGAGCATCGCCGTGAACTGTGCTCTCGTGATCGGCTCGTTCGGACCAAAACGCGTATCGCTCAGTCCTTCAATCAATTTTTTCGAGGCCAGCAGCGATACGTCCTCGCGGGCCCAATGACTGCTTAAATCCTCAAATGTCTTCGCATGGGAGACAACGGAATAAACCCCGCTCTCCCTCCATTTGAACTCCGCTTGGGAGGTACCGTTCGATGTGCGAATGAACGCCGGTACGAAGACCAGCTTGCCGGATGCCGGATCCATCCGCAGCACCGTCGTTTGGGATGGACTGGCGACACGGGATAGAACCTTCGTAAACTTTGCGTAAGGTCCTTTCAGTGCCGGAAGAGTCGACAACTTGTCACCTTGTTTCCACGCCAAGGTTATGGCAAGCGGTGCATCCAGCATGGAGGCTCCATCCTCCAGTGCTGCCTTCATCCGGTCCTCTTCTTCTTTCGAAGCAAACCCGACGCGGATCTGCAAGCTTTCCGCCGTCCCTCGCTGCTGCATAGCTTCCGTCAGCGACTGGAGCGGAATTTCCAATCGGCCTTGGGAGGATTCCAACACGATGGAGCCCCCCGGCAGGTCTTTCACGGCAGCGCTCAGCCCTTGAACCGGCAAGTGAAGAACGACGGAATCCGAAGCGTCGGTTACCGTATACGTAAGCAAGCGTGAAGCCGCCGGCAGCTTGCTAAGCCGTGCCACATCATCGAGCAAAGACTTCTCGTTTGCATCCGCTATGATGACCGTCCTGCCGTCCGGTGCCGTCTCTTTCTTGATGTTCAAGCGCTCGGGTTCGGTCGGTTTTGGAGGTGGCGGCGTCGTTCCTCCACCCGGTGAACCGGATCCTCCGCCCGGAGTTCCCGGATCGGATCCGCCGTCTCCCGTAGAAGTCCGGATGACCTCAAACGTCTTGCTGTTTGTTTTGAAGTCGTCAACGAATACGTCCACGGTGATCGAATTGGCCCCCGTTTGCAGCGGCACGTTCGCTGTAAATTCACCTTTCGCCGACAGGGTCGCATCGGCACCGTTCACCTTCACGGCCGCTTGGCCGGGTCCGAGAACTTCGACCAGCCCTGTCAACGCAAGCTGGCTGGCGCGCGTTTCCTTGCCTTCGTCGTCCATCAGCCCGCTTAATACGGCCGAACGAACCTGGTCGCCCGTATTGTAAGCATTGGCCACGAGCTGGCGGAGCGTTCTTGTGCCTGACGGATCCAGAGCAGAAATGACAAAACCTCCCGCAGGTATGACGCTGTTATTCTCTTCCGGGGCTCCCCAGCTCCAGTTGATCGCTTGGTTCCGGTTGACTACGCGCGTCACGTGACCCGAGTTATCCACAACCACTTCAACCCCGAAGCGGTTCGTGCCCGTGGAGTATCCAAAGGCTTCCGTCATCACGTTAACGTTGCCCTCGATCCGGTTGATATTATAGAAATTGCCTTCAAGGAACGAATTCGGGCTTCCCGGCAAGCTCATGCCGAGCTGGTAGTCCTTCACCCACTCCTTATCTTGGAGAGCGGCAGCCGCGATCGGCCAGTTGACCTGGGATGCGTCAAACAGCATCAGGCCGTTCGTGGACTTCAGCCCCGCCTGGAATACTTCGCGTTGAACGGCTGGCGCCTGCACGTTGTTCATGGCAATGCCTGCATACAGCGGAATTTCCCCGTTCGTTACGATATTGCCAAGCGTAATGTATTTCTGGATTTCCTGACTGGTCGTTTGATAAGCCCCGATCATCAGAAAATCCAAATACTCGATGTATCCGGTTTGGTAATATTCCTCCGTATACACCGACTCGTCCGGCATGCCGAGTGCGGGATTGAACCGGAAGTTCTTGCTGCCCCAGTTGACGCCGTTTAGATAATACGTCTCATACCAGGATCCTACATAAGAGGATACCTCGATCTTTCTGCCTTCTGAGACTTCATAGGAATCCACCAGCGCCTTCACTTCGCCGAAGAAGCTCTGAATCGTGCCCGAGCGGAATTCCCACCAGTCCTGAATCAGCGGGCCGTATACCCTTACATTGTTTTCATAGGAGAAGATATCGTTTGGCCAATTGACAAGCTGCTTGCCCCGGGCCTGCAAAAACTGCTCGAATTTCACGCGGGTTTCGTCGCTGAAATCGGCCCCTTCGTTGTCATACCGGCTGCGGTCATGTACAACCCCGTCCACGTCGTAATTCTTGATGATTTCCTCGAACGTTCTAAGCTGGTAATCGCGGACCTCGTCATTGGACGGGTTGACGAAAGCTACCAGGCCCTGCTTTTTGCTTTCGCGCAGACGCTTGATCTCGCCGTTGTTTTCAGGGAAATACACGCGTTCTTCCCAGTCGAGGTGGTCGTTCAGAACCGCATACTCGTTATGGGCGATCGATCCTTCGGCAAACACGTTGATCGCCGCATGGATCTCTAATCCCAGGGCATGACCATGGTCAATGAACTCCTGCAGCAGGTCCAGATCCGGACTTGCCCCCGCCTTTTCGGGTGCCTTGATCTCGCTGACGTAAGGTCTGCCCGTCAAATCGTTCTTTTTGTACGAAACATAGCCTTCAACGCCCTTCACGTCAAACGCGACCGAAGTCACGCCCGTTTCCTTAGCTTTTTGCAGAAATGCCAAAACATCCTCGCTGGTTTTGAACTTTCTTGCATTGGATGCCTGGTCCACCCAGAGAATGACTTCTTTTTCCGGAGAAAAACCAGGTCTGGCAAACACGGCCAAATGACGCACATCCTGCTCGATGTCATTCTTCATCACTTTCACTTCGATATAGTTGGTACCGTTCGTCAACGTATAATTATGAGTGAAGGTGCCATCCGCTTCAAACGGAATCTCGTTCCCGTTCACCAGCAGCTTGATCGCCGCAACATCGTCTATGTTGTCAATGCGCCCCGTGATGGCGGTACTGCCTTCCGTTACGGTGTACATCGTCTGATTATCGAGCGTGAGCCGTGCAATAAGGCCGTTGCCGCTCATGATGTCGCGCACCTGAACCACTTCCCCGTTCTTGCGCAGCTTGATCATGTCGCCGACCTTGAAGTTCTCGGCCAAATACCGCTTGATGTTGTTGCCTGCATAGCTGTTGTCCTGTGCCATCAGCACATAACCGCCTTCGGGTATTTCAAGATCGGTCGGACCGGTCCACACCGGAGGCTTGCCGTTGATCGAAGGATTGACCACCAGCAATACGCGGTTGTTGGCATCCACCTGCACGGCCACATTGGTCTTTGGAATCGTGATGGAGCTGCCGTAATCTCTCGTAAATACCGCCACGATGTTCGGCACGCCCGTGACATCCTTATCGACGTAATCCAGCTTCTTGCGCGGACCTTCGATGTCGATCGTAATATCCTTCGGAGCCGCCTCGACTTCAATATAATCCTGGTTCTCGATCGGTTCGTACACGATGTTCAGCGTTTGGGCGGCCAATTCGCCGTCTCCCTTAATCAGCTTTACCTCAGCCGCGTTCGGACCCGGCTCCAAATACACATTCGTGCGGAACACGCCATCCGCCGTAAGCGCTGTTTCATCGCCATTGACGGTCACGCTTAAATCCAGGTCCTCGGCATAGTTCGCCACAAAACCCGCAATCTCAATGACCGGGATATCCACGGTCGCATCGTTTGGCGTAAGCAGATGCAGCTCCGGCGGCAGCGGATCCGGCCCTGGCCCCGGCTGATCCGGCAGGAAATCGGCTGCTTTCACTTCGACGCCCGCGCGCATCAGCTTCACCGAATCTCCTGTTTTGTTTTGATTAAAGAGAGGCTTTTGAAAAGCGGATTGCTCCCACGGAAGCGTCCCGCCTGCCACGACGACATAACCGCCGGCCGGAATCGGCAGCAGCGTGCCCGGATCCCAGGCCGTCGGAGGATCGACGTCCGGTCCGAGAATGTCCAGCACTTGACCGCCGGCATCCACCGATACCGCGACATGAAGCATGGGAACCCATACCTCATCGGTGTACACGGAGCCCGTAACCGAAGCACCGCTCGTGTACAGCGCCAAGTAGTCATTTTTGCTCTCCAGCGCGTCGCCTGCCACGTTGATATCCGTGAATTCCAGACTGGTTCCGCCTTGGGAGACCAGCGTAACCGGTTCGGGAACCGCGCTTTGAGCCGGGGGAATTTCGTTATCCGCGAACGCGGAGGAACCAATCGGCACGATGAGCGATACGATCAGCGACAAACTGAGGAGCAGCGCGATCCGCCTGCGAAATAAACGATACATCAAGGAATACCACCCTTCTTTTATTCAGAATGAACGATCACGTGAATATAAATTCAACAGTCACCCCCTTTACGAATTTTGAAAAAGCAGCTGCTTGCGCAGACTGCTTTTTCGTTTAGGTCATTTACTTCGTGGATTGAAACCATTCATTTGCTGCGGCCACCATATCGGCTCCACCTTCGGCTCTCCATTGAGCCAGGAATTGATCGTAAGCATCAATCGGCTTCGCTCCGGAAATGAATTGCAGCACATTGTCATCGAGCATGGTCGACAATTTCAGCTGGTTTTTGGATACGGCATCAATAGGCGGAGCTGTCGACATAGGATCTACAACCATAATTCCTTCGGCATTTTTCTGATACTCTTCGAAATGCGCCTGAAGAACAGGATCTTTACGTACACGTGCTTGCCAGTAGATCGGATACTTTTCTTCATCTACCCCGGTTAGGAAGTTGCTTGCATTATTCAGTTCATCGTTAAATATCGGCAGAATCGGATAGTATTTCTCATCCTTAACTTCATGGTGTACGCCTTCCTTACCAAGCGCTATGCCTTTAAATGTCTCAGGCTCCATCTTCGCATTGAGGAAATCCATGGCAGCTTCCTTGTTCTTCGAAGATTTCAGGATAGCCACATACCAAGTTGTATTCGTTTTAACTCCAATAGCAGCCTTACCATCTTTGCCCTTCAGGTATGGGATAATGGATGTTTTTGCTTCCGGGGAATTTTTCGTCAGTGCCTCAATCGTTGTCCCGGCGCTCCACCAAGGCAGTTCATACATCGCAGCTTTACCACCCGAAAATTTTTCAATCGATTTCTGTGCGGTATTAATTGGGGTCTCGGTATCAAGCAATCCTTCTTTGTACAGTTTGTTCATAAAAGTAAGATATTCTTTCATTTCAGGCAGTTCAGCCCGATGCACCAATTTGCCATCGACTTCCTTCCAATCGGTGAAAACGCCAAATGTTGCGGCAATGTTGCCATAGATAGCTGGAGCCTTATTGCTCACTGTGAGTGGAATAACATTCTTCTTCTCTTTAATTGTTTTAAGCACATTGTAAAGCTCATCGGTGTTTGTAGGTGTAGCTAGGCCTAATTCATCCATCCAATCCTGTCTGACCACCAGTGCCTCGCCGATGCTTACGCCTGCCCCTGTCTCTGGGATACCAAAGATTTTCCCGTCGATCGTTGCACTGCCAAAGGACTCTTGTTTTATGGATTGTTTGATATAATTCCCATGAGATTCAAGAAGCTCATCGATTGGCTCCAGGGCTCCTGCAGATGCGAGATTATAAAACTGCATTGCATTTAATTTCACGATATCATAATTATTTTTACCGGTTACAAGCAGGTTCAGCTTCTCATCCGCGTTCTCTGCCGGTAGCAGTTCATATTCCACATTAAATCCAGTTCTCTCCTGGATGTACTTGGCTACATATTCGGTCTTCGGATCAAACAATCCATATTGCATGATCATGCGCAGCCCCGGTTTTTCAGCCGTTGTGTCTTTGTTCCCGTCGTCTTTCGGGGTGCTTGCCGGTGTGTCCGATGGTTGAGCCGCCGGCGTGTTCGTTGTGCCGCCTCCCCCGCCGCCGCATCCGGACAGCGCCAGCGTGAATCCGAGAATCCCGGCCAGTACCGCGGATTTTTTAATCTTGATCATGGATAACCCTCCTTGTGATTGAGAAATTCAATGAATTCTGCCAGCTGAGCAATACGAAGCGCATCACCACCTTTATAAGATAACCCCACAAAGCGGGGCCTTGCTCCGAAGTCCATTCAGGTACTTTGCGGGGACCCCGGAAATTATAATCATGTTAAGAAAAACGTCTATCGACGTACTCTCAAAGAAGATAGACCGCGTTTAGCGGTAGTTTTTCTTGCGATATTCAAGCGGCAGATCCTCCAAAGTTTATACTTTCTGATATCTTCAGAAAACCTGATGAATCTAGCCTTTTACCGAACCCACCAGCACGCCTTTGACAAAATACTTTTGCAGGAACGGATACACCAGCAAAATCGGGATCGTTGCCAGCAGGATCGAGGAAGCTTGTATGGACTGCGGAGTAGCGTTGATCGCGGCGTCTACATTATCCTTCAGGAAATCCCCGCTGGACGAAACCAACAGTTCCTTCAGGTACAGCTGCATCGGCTTGATCGCCGGATCGGTAATGTAGATCATCGCTGCAAAATAGTCGTTCCAGAAAGCGACCGCAAAGAACAATCCGATCGTTGCCATGACGGGGAGCGAGAGCGGCACGATGACCGATACCAAGATCCGGATATTCCCCGCGCCGTCCAGCTTGGCGGATTCCTCCAGCTCATCCGGAAGACCCTCGAAATAGTTTTTGATGATCAGCATGTTGTACACGTTCACCATCGCCGGCAGGAATAACACCGGGAAGGAGTTCACCAGATTCAAATTCTGCATGAGCAGGTAAGTCGGAATCAGTCCGCCGCTGAAGAGCATCGTGAATACGAAGATCAACAGAAGGCCTTTCCGTCCGCGCAGCCGGTATTTGGACAACGGATAAGCCGTCAGCGTGGTCAAAAACAAGCTGCAAGCCGTTCCGATGATCGTCAGAAAGATGGACACCTTGAGCGAATTCAAGAACATGGAATCCTGCAGCACGTACTTGTACGTTTCGAATTGAACCCCGACCGGAAGCAGCCCCACCTTGCCCGATATGACGGCCCCCTCGCTGCTCAAGGATTTGGCGATCAGGTTCAGGAAAGGCAGCAGGGTCGTTAAACCCATCACGATAAAGAACGTATAATTGAATACCGAGAAGCATTTTTCCGAGAACGACGTTTTGATGACACCTCGGGTGGTGTTAGTTCCTTCCAAAGCTTTTTTGTGATCCATTTATGCCACCCTTTCTTTACCAGATCCCGCGCTGTAAGTATTTTCTGCTCATGGCATTGCCGATGATGACCAACGTGAACGATATCACCGCTTCGAACAAGCCGACCGCGGTCGAGAAGCTGTAATCCTGGTTGCCTAGGCCTTGCCGGTAAACATAGGTACCAATGACATCCGACACCTGGTACACCACAGGATTGTACATGACCAGAATCTGCTCGGTTCCCGCTTCCAGCACATTCCCCAGCCGCAGGATAAACATCAGGACAATGATTGGAGCAATCCCCGGCAGTGTGATATGCCACAGCTGCTTCCATCGTCCGGCCCCGTCGATCTTCGCCGCTTCATACAGCATCGGATCGATCATTGTAAACGCTGCCAAGTATACGATGGTGCTCCAGCCTGTTTCCTTCCAGCCGGCCGACGTGATCAGCACACTGCGGAACACGCTGTTGTCCAGGAAGAACGCAATCTGCTCCATGCCCAGCGACACCAGCAATTTGTTGACGATTCCTCCATTCGTTGAGAGCAAATCGATAAACAATCCGCCAACGATGACCCAGGACAAGAAATGCGGAAGATAGATGACGGTTTGCACCGTGCGTTTAAATACCATATGCCTCAGCTCATTGAGCATCAGTGCGATAATGATAGGGAGCGGAAACAAGATCACGATTTTCAGGAAGCTGATGATGACCGTATTTTTGAATACCTGAGCAAAATCCGGCGACGTGAACAGCTTCTCGAAATGCTTCCATCCTACCCACGGGCTGTCGGCAAATCCGGTGAAGATGTTGAAATCCTTAAATGCGATCGTGATCCCGTACATCGGCGTGTACTTGAACAGTAAAATGAACAAAATGCCCGGCACGAGCAGCAGATAAAGATCCCACTCTTTCCATATATCGGACCCTAAACGCCCCCAATACCCTCGTTTTGGCTTCATCTCTCTATGCGGTGCGGGCGATGGTTCTAACGTGGGTTTCATCGACTCGTCTCCCCCTTTCTATTGATTCAATCTCCTTGGTTATTACAAATTGTAATTCCCTGCGCAGGGACTGAGTAGGCGAGGATCATTACTATTTATGGTAATCTGATGTTGTGTTGGGGCACGGACGTCAGTAATTATGCCATGGGGCTGCGGTGGGTGTTTCATGGGATGTTAACTTGTGATGATCGGCGAACCGTTGGCAACGAAATTCATAACTGGATTTCAAAGCATACGCTGCTAAAAAAGAGGGTTGTACATCACTCCGCATGCGGATTGTTCTTCCGATCCCTGTTACCCCCGGATTTCATCCGAATGGATAGACAATGTGGAAATCCGCGGATAAAGGGGACCGCTGCCGCTTCTCCAGAACAATTCCGCCTGCTCCGTTGAAGCTGATTCAATCATGGCGTTGGCATTCGAAACACGGCAATGCCGTGCTTCGTCGCCAAGCGAGGCCTCCTCTGCTCTGCGCCGAGCGTGGCCTCCATAGCCTCAACCATTCGCGCGGGTGATTACTTCCGCCCTGCCGATGGTTGGGGCTGGGGGTAAATGCAAACGAGCCGTTCGGGATGTATGCCCCGAACGGCTCGTTTGCATGGTTTATGTAACTGCGCACGCTCTGCTGCGCTGCGTTTTGCCCCCTCCCCCATCCTAATAGGGGGAGGATGGGGGACCCACGCGGATCAGCGGAGCGGACGAATCGATTCCGGAAAAGCGTTAGCGCTCGCCCGAAAGTTTTCCAACGGAAAACTCCCATCGAAAGCATTGACTGGAGCCGAATTTCTTCCGCTGTAACATTCATTCCAGGAAATTCGGCGACAACAGCGATTGGAGGAACGATACGGCCGCGCAGCGGGCTTCCACATCTCTCCCTTCCCCGACCAATTGGGAGAGGATATGGAGGGGGGTGCCCCACGCGGACCAGCGGAGAGGGCGAATCGATTCCGGAAAAGCGTTAGCGGTCGCCTTTGGAGCCGAATTTCTTCCGCTGTCATCATCATTCCAGGAAATTCGGCGACAACAGCGATTGGAGGAACGATACAGCCCCGCAGCGGGCTTCCACCTCTCTCCCTTCCCCGACCAATTGGGAGAGGATATGGAGGGGGTTGGACCCCACGCGGACCAGCGGAGAGGGCGAATCGATTCCGGAAAAGCGAAGCGGTTGCCTTTGGAGCCGAATTTCTTCCGCTGTCATCATCATTCCTGAAATTCGGCGACAACAGCGATTGGAGGAACGATACGGCCCCGCAGCGGGCTTTCAGATGTGTGCAGCAGTGCCGTACGGCCTCTCCCATATCCTTATCCCTTGAATTCCCCCGGGTTCACGCCCCAATACTTCCGAAACACCTTGGTGAAATAACTGACATCGCGGTACCCGACCAGCCGGGCGGCGTCGTACACCTTGAGACCGTCCTGCAGCAGCGACTTGGCCCGCTCCATTTTGCGTTCCAGCACGTAAGCGGAGAAGACGACCCCCATTTCCTGCTTGAACAGCCGGCTGAGGTAGGAAGAATTCACGTAAAGCCGGTCCGCTACCGTGTGCAGCGTAATTTCCTGGTCCATCTCCTCCTCGAGCAGGTTCAGAATGTCCTTTACCACCTGATTGCTTGTCGTTTTCCGCTGTTCGCCCATAAACGTGATGATATGCTTCACCGTTCGCTCCAGGAGCGACCAGGTTTGCATTTTGGTGCTCAGCAGCTTGACGTTGTGGAAATATTCGATATCGTCGCCGACGACTCTTTTTACCGTCCAGCCCTGCTTCTGGATCATGCGGGTAAAGAAGCTGTTCATGTAAAGCACCGCCTCCTGGAATTCGTCCGAGGATTCGGACCTCGAGAAGGCTTCCTCCCATAATCCCTTCAACGCCTCCAGCGCCTTCGTTTCATCCGCCGTTTCCAGCGCGATCTCCAGCGTCTTCTCCAGGTTCTGCTGCACGATCACGCCCTGAATATCCCGCTGGAGCTGCTCCCGGTAAGGAATCGCGAGGTCGTGTCCATACACGACGCGCTCCTGAAGCGCCCGGCAAGCCTGCGCATACAAGAGGCTCATCTCCTCGATCGTCCCGGTGGATGCACAGATGCCGGCGCTGGCCGTTATCTTCAGCACCTCCCTCGTTTGGGAGAGGAGCTTGGATACGTCCGCATTCAGCCGCAGCATGGCTTCCTTGGCATCCTGGCTTTCCTCCAGGATCAGGACCATCAGGAGCATATTGCCTGAATCCGACGTGATCCAGAGCGATGGATGGGACAGCAGCTCCTTGGCCAGGCACTGCATCGTAAACTGCAGCAGCTCGACATCCCCCCGCTGAAAGCGGGTCTCGCTCTCCGGCAAGGGGTCCAGATCCACCACGGCGACGGCGATGCGGTCATTCTCCTTCAATGAAATATATAATTCCCTGCCCTTGGTAAGGACGTCCTGTTTTGTATATTTGCCGCTGACCCATTGGATAAAAAAGAGATTTTGCAAATGCGGCAGATTGTCCTTCCATTTCTGCTCCAAAGCCGCCTTGCGCTGCCACTGCTCCAAGTCCTCCCGCAGCTGCTGCCTCGCTTCAAGCACCGCTTCGAGAATGTCTTCCTCGCCGGCGGGCTTCAATAAATATTTGGACACCCCGTATTCCAGCGCCAGCTGCGCAAATTCGAAGTTGTCATGTCCGCTCAGGATGATCATTTTCGTCAATCGGCTGATGTCTTGCCGGCTTCGCAGCTCGCCGAGGAGCGTCAGCCCGTCCATTTCAGGCATCTGCACATCGATCAGCATCATATCGGGTTTTTTTCGGCCAACCAGCTCAAGGGCTTCGATGCCGTTGGATGCCATGCCCACAACTTCAATCCCATGCTTGTCCCATGGGATATTGTAAGCCAGTGCGTTGCGCAGCCGGGGTTCATCTTCCACGATCATGAGATTCATTCGGTTTGTTCCCCTTTCGAGCATCTCTATATAAGTGTCTATTTCAGGTTAAATTCCTTGCAGCGATCCAGCGGGATGGAAATCGTGACGGTGGTGCCTTCCCCTGCCACGCTGTGTACCGTCAGATCCGCTTCTCTGCCATAATACAGCTTCATTCGGCCAAGCACGTTCCGAAGACCGAACAGATCCTTCACATGCTCTTCATCCTGGGAAGACGCGGGCACGCTGCGCGAGCCCATCATCTCCAGCTCATGCTGGATGTAGCGCAGCCGCTCTTCGCTGATCCCCGGCCCGTTATCCTGTACGCTGATAACCACCGTATGCCCTTTTTCAATCCGGCTGGAGATGACCAGGCTCCCTCCCGAGGATTTGCCCTCCATGCCGTGAATGATGGCATTTTCCACCAAAGGCTGAAGCAGGAGCTTGAGAATCGGAACCCCCTTGCTCTCTTCCGAAATTTGATAATCCACGATGAAATTGTCCATGAAACGAAGCTGCTGGATTCGTAGATAGTAGTGCAGGTGGGTAATGCTCTCCTCAATCGTAAACACCTGCCTGCCCTTGTTCAGGCTCAACCGGAAAAACTTCGACAGGTTCATCACCATCTCGCTGATCTCATCCGCATCGTAGTTTTTGGCCGTCCAATAAATCGAATCGAGGGTGTTATACAGAAAATGCGGATTGATCTGGGATTGCAGGAACTTCAGCTCCGTTGTCGTCAATCGCAGCTGCTGCTCGTAATGATCCTCGATCAGATGCTTCTGCACGACAGCCATTTTATTAAACGACTGGATGAGAAAACCGAATTCGTCCTTCCGCTTGGTGTCGACATGAATGTTCAGCTCTCCGCTGCTGAGCCGCTTCATCCCGCGCGACAATTTCAACACAGGTGAGGCAATCCCGCTGTACACCACCCATGAAATGATAATGGCCAGCAGGATGCTCAGCCCGATGATCGCAACCGTGAACAGGCGCAGCTGATCGGTCTCTTTGTACAGCTCGCTTTTCGGCTGAACCAGCTCAAGACGCCATGTGGAGTAATCCGAATCAATCGTGACGGTCATATCCTTCTCGGTAATGTCCTCCTCATACACTCTTCCGGTCTCCACCACCACTTCTCCCCTTTCGTTCAGCAGGGCGATGCGGCTGTTCTCGGACGGAAGCAGCGTCTTGATGATATTCAGCAGCTTGCTTTTATTAAAAGACACCACCAGCAGGTTCGACTGCCGTTCGCTGTTGTACAGGTCCATGGCCCGAATCAGGGAGATGCTGTCCGTATTGGTCATCTGGCCAAACGTAATGCCCTCCGCCACTGGGGCTTCCGACATGACGTAGGAAATCCCCGTTCCGTTCCGTCGCGCTGCTTCCACCAGCCATTCCTGCTGCGTCTCGCCCGTCAGCTTTTTGCCGCCGTAATGGGTAGAAATGAACATGTTGGAAGCCCGATGATACACCGTGATTTGGGATACGAACCGGTTTACCGATACGGAATTCGACAGCTGCTCCAAAATGTGCGAGAAATCCACGATCGATTGAGGGGAGAAGTTGGTGCTGTTTTTGTTAAGAAGCTCGTTCATTCCTGGATCCCCTGCAATCAGGGTCGATATCTCCTCCACGTTTTGCAGCGCCAGATCAAAATGATTCATCGCCGACGACAGCGCCATCTCCGTCCTCCCCACCGCCTGCTCGTAGAGAATATCCCGGGACCGCTCTACGGCGAAGAGGCTGATAATGACCAGCGGCAGCAGGATCAGCAGAAAATAACCGGTCAAGCGGGTTTGAATGTTCTGGGAAAACCGATCCCGGATCCAGCGAAACAAGTCGATCACTCTGTCCCCCGCGCTCTTGGCCGCCAGCATTATTGTTTGGAGTACCATTCATTCACTTCCTTCGTGATTTCATCTCCCCCTTCTTCCTTCCAGGTCTTCACATAGTCGTCGAATGCGTCCAGCGGCTCTAGCCCCATGATGATTTTCGTGAACACATCCTCCAGATTTTTAAGCTTCGTGTTGTATTTCGTCATCCCGGGGGTAGGAACTCCGTAGAATGCATTCGGAATAATATGCTGATTGATCAGCTGCAGATTGTTGTAAAGATTGAAGTCTCCGAGCGAGTCAAGCCGTTCCTTGAACAGCAATTGATCCGGCACGTCGACAAGGGACTGGTAAATGCCGCGGTATAAATGCTTGTCGTGCAGCGCGAAATCCGTAACGATCGCCCCGTCCTCCCAGCGCCAGATTTCGTTCTCGAAGCCGAGCTTCAACGTCTTGTAGTCGCTGGCAATGAAGTCCAGAAACCGGATCACTTCGGCAGCCTTCTCCGATTCGGCCGGTATGACGTTATAACCTCGTATGATGTCCTTCCCTTCAACGCCTTTAAATCCGTCCGGTCCCGTCGGATACGGAAGCGGCATCCATTCGGCCTCGGGGTCCTTGCTCATATTGGCCGCAATCGGTCCGCGCGTATCGTACCAAGCCGCGGAGAACAGGCCGACCGTGCCGTTTTCTATTTTTTCGAACAGATTGTTTTGCAGGTTTAAAGGAAATTCCCGATCGAGCAGGTTCTCCTGATACAGCTTGGCAAAAAAGGCGAGGGCTTCCTTCGTTTCCGGCAAAATGCTTCCGTTCACCAGCTGCCCGTCCCGTTCAAACCACGTATTTCGCTGCGTGCCGAAAGCGCCGAAAAACGGCGAGGACCTTCCCAGGCTCGAGGTCAAGGTTAAACCGATCGTATCCTGGACGCCATTGCCGTCAGGATCATCCAGGGTGAAGGCACGAATGACTTCGTAATATTCCTCCAGCGTTTCGGGCGGCTGTAAGCCGAGCCGATCGAGCCAGTCCTTCCGGACATACATCAATTCGGCTCCCGTCACCTCATTCAAGCTCGGAACCGCATAGATTTTACCGCCGTATCGGACCCGATCCCAGACCTCCGGCGGAATTTTTTCTTTCAGGTGGGGGCCGTACTCGTCGATTAATTCATCCAGCGGCATAAATGCCTTCTGCTTAACGTAATTGTCGAACCACACCGGCTCGTACGTATGGAGCATATCCGGCAAATTGCCTGAGGACATAATGACGTCGAGCTTCTCGTTGTATACCTCGGGCGGAGGAAGATTGACTCCGATCTCGAGCCCCGTACGCTCTTCAATGTAATTCAGGTACGGATTGTCATTCTCGTCCAATCCTGCAGGGAACGTCATCCCCAGACTGGAAATGACGATGTTGATGGATGCGCCCTTGGGGAGGTTCTCCGGCGGATTCTCCTCCTCCGAAGACCCCGGGCCGTTGCACCCGGCAGCAAGGAGCATCAAAATTACGCATACGGGAAGCAATAGAACGTTACCTTTAAGCAGCCTTGACACCCCTCGATCCCCATGTTGACTAAATTCATCATTACAGGCCTTGTTCTTCGGCATATGTCCTCACTCCCTCCAGCTAGTAAGCTAATATTACTATATAAAGATGATGTCGTGAGTAAGATCACCTTAATAATCATTCTCCTAATAAAGCGCTGCTTCCTTCACCCCGGACAAAAAGAAAAAGCCGACCCTGGTCATTCGCGAACCAGGGTACGGCTATTCATGAAGCAAACAGCTTCTATTTCGGCTCCTCTTGGTCGCCGCCATCCTCCAGCAGCGGAACCTCTTTGCGCTGCTCTTCCGTTTGAACTTGAATCACTTCGAACGTACGGCCGCAGTGGGCGCAAAATTTGGCATTCACGGCTGAACTGTTCCCGCACCCTCGGCATATTTTCTCATCCGTAAGGTTGGCAATCTGGAGCAGATTTTGTTCGATTTCGAAATTCAATTGGTGAATCTTGGCCACGTAGTCTTGGATGCTCTCCTGATCAGGCGGCCACTTCCCTGCTTCGGTTGAAGCGAATACAACCTTGCCGATTTCCAGGAGCTGTTCGTCGATATCGCTTTTTTTGCCGTTGTTCTGCAGCTTTAAGCGATTGATCTCCACCAGCGTTTTAGCTTTGTTTCCGGCGTCCGATACGCCGGCTTTAAATTTATCAAAAAAACTCAAAGCAAACTCTTCCCCTCTCTGTTCGCAAAATGGAACCCGTGTTTATTTTATTCCTTAAACGATATTCTCAGAATTTTATCATGCTCGGTATAGTTCACGCCAGCGCCCAGCCCCCGTGCAAACACCTGAACGGGAACATACGTCACGCCGTCCATCACTTTGGGAGCGACCGCAACGGTTTCCGATTTGCCATTATAATAAACGGTTTTGCTTCCGATCGTGAGCGTGACTTTATGATTGCCTCTCTGCACGCCGATGCTGGCCGCATCGCGATTCCAGTTGACCTTAGCCCCCATGCCCTCCGCAATTTCCCGCAGCGGCACCAGGTTGATGTTGTTATACACCAATGGCTCGCTATCAAATTTCACCACGCTGCCGTTGACGTAAACCTTAAGGCCGGACTTAGCATAAGCCGGAGCCGCAGGCTTCGGCGCTGCAGGCTTAACCGTGCTCTTTTGCGATGATTTCGACTTAGGCGCGGATGGGGACGACTTGCTTCCGGAAGAGCTCCCACCGCCGTTATGATAATGATACTCGCCATATGACAGACCCCAGCGTTCGCAATTGGTTCGGCAGGTATGCCCTCCGTTGGCATCCGTTCGTCCCGGATGCGCAGATACGACAGAGCCGGATACAAGCAATAAAGCAAGGGTGCAGCCTATCCATTTTTTCTTCATGCCTAAATAACCCCCTGGTATAATATTCCTCTACTATTCTAGCATATTCTTATATAGCTGATTGATATATAGAGTTACATTATATAGAAGGTGAATTGTTATGAATTGTTACCAGGCCGACGTTCCTGCATTGTTTCACTTCCATCTCCCGCGTTTATTCGTTACATATAACAGATCCTTTTGTGCCACAATATTGCCAGAAAGGAATGAGAGCCTAATGAGCAAAAAGAAACCTGAATTTGACGGTCAATTCCCCGGCGTGGACCCGATTCCCGAGCCCGACCGTCCGGATCAGGCCGCAACCGATAAACTCGACGATCTTGTACTCGGCGTTTTGGAAGACAAGGATCAAGCGAAAGCCGATATCGGGCCCGATACGGAAAACTATGATAAGCTTCGCAAAAAATAGAAGAAGCATCGCTTCTATATAATGTAAAAAATTGAATCGATCTGTAAAAGTGTTCAAAAATAATTTATCGTTCTCATTTTGAGAACGATTATTTTTATGTTATGATTAACATAGAAGCTTGGGACGAAGGGGGGAGTAACCGTGAACTGTTTCTTAAAAACGGCAAGAATTGCATGGATGCTGGTGCTTGTTCTGGTTACGGCATTTGCCCTGTACATTCCCGTCCAGGAGTATTACAGCAACGAAACCCAAGATGAGCGGTATGTTTACAAGCATGACCATCATCTGAAAGCGGCTGTTCTGAAACACTCTCAAATTCTCTCCAAACTTAAGGCAGCCGGCAATACCATAGCGCTGTTCTTATTGATGTCGGCCATTGTGATGCAGCAGGCTCCCAAAACACGTCTGCCCTATCGGCCGATTATTCCGCTTCGACTCCGGCTTTTAGTATTATTCCCCATTAAATACACATCGAAGTTCGTCTAGTCCTCCACACTTTTTCGCATTCCAACTGACTGCGGTTTCTTAAATTTGCCAATTTTTCTTTTCCCATGCAACAACATAAAGCCTGTGCGGATTGACCTGTGCATCAGGGTTTATTAAAGACTGTGCAATTTCATCGTGAATGGATTGTTTTATTTGGCTGCGTGTATTTTTGATATCCGTGTGATCGGTGTGCAAAACAACTAAAAAGTGTATTTTCTTAGGAGGACTCTAATCTATGCATGTTCGCGAAACAGATTTGCCTGGAATCGGTAAGAAATTCGTAATTGATACCCGCGGTGGCGATAAACTGGTCATCATCATTCATGACGACGGCCGCCGTGAAATGTACCATTATGAATATGACGATCCGGACGAAAGCATCTCCATGATTTCCCTGGACGATGACGAGGCCCGTCAAATTGCGGCCATCGTCGGCGGTCTCACGTATAAACCGAAGGCGCTCGAAACGATCGACATGGCGCTGGATGAATTGATCATCGAGTGGTACCGCATCGAGCCCCACTATTACGGGGCAGGTAAATCGATTGGCGATCTGGGCGTACGCCAAGCCTCAGGCGCAACCATCATTGCAAGAGTTGACAAAAACAGCAAACAAATCAATCCCGGGCCTGACGTTATCATTACACCGGATTCGACGCTCGTCGTCGTGGGTGAACGTCAACAACAGCGGCTATTTAAACAAATCTTGATGAACGGACGTGGTTGATGAATGGATCATTTGGTTTTAGAAGTAGGATTGGCGATTGCCTTGATCGCCCTGGCGGGGTTGCTATCAGCTAAACTCCGGTTTTCCGTCGTCCCTTTCTATATTCTGGTGGGGATGGCGGTTGGGCCTCATGCTTTTCATTTTGGATCTTTCGATTTTCGTTTTATAGAAAGTGCTCCGCTCATCGACTTTATGGGGCGGATCGGCGTACTCTTCCTTCTGTTCTATCTCGGACTCGAGTTCTCGGTCGGCCGATTGATCAAATCGGGTAGATCCATCGTGGTGGGTGGCAGCATCTACATTGCCATTAACTTTACGCTTGGACTGATGATCGGGATCTTTGCCGGATTTCCCTTGGCGGAGACGCTCATTGTCGCAGGCATAACGACCATCTCCTCGAGCGCTATCGTGGCCAAGGTGCTGGTCGACTTGAGAAGAACGGCGAATCCGGAGACCGAGATGATCCTCGGGATCATCATGTTTGAGGATGTATTCCTCGCTGTATATATCTCGATTCTTTCCGGGCTCGTATTGAGCGGCTCCTCGTCGCTGGGCGGCGTCCTGATATCTGCCGTGATCGCTCTTGGATTTATGCTGCTAGTCATTATTGTCGGGCGTAAAGCCGTACCGCTTCTGAATAAAGCATTGAATATACGGTCTAACGAATTGTTTGCCTTGGTCGTATTCGGCGCGTTGTTCCTTCTCGCAGGATTCGCTGAAACGATTCATGTTGCCGAGGCCATCGGCGCGCTGCTCGTCGGGCTTGTTCTGGCCGAGACCGAGCATCGTGAACGCATTGAGCATTTGATATTACCATTCCGCGATTTCTTTGGAGCCATATTCTTCTTTAGCTTCGGTTTAACGATAGTACCGTCCGAGCTTGGCGGAGCTGTGTGGTTATCGCTGATCGCCGTGATCATCACGCTTCTTGGCAACTTCATTGCAGGCATGCTTGCCGGCCGCAGCGCCGGATTGTCTTCGAAAGCATCCTCCAATATCGGTCTGACGATTGTATCCCGCGGGGAGTTTTCCATCATTCTCGCCAATATGGGGAAAGCCGGCGGGCTTGCAACCTTCATTCAACCGTTCGCGGCCCTGTATGTACTGATACTCGCCATACTCGGACCGCTGCTGACCAAGGAGTCCAAGCACGTCTATAACTTCTTGAACAAAATATTTAAATTTAAAGATCATAAGGAGAAGAAACCGGTTAAACCGAAGCTAAAGGATGAAAGTGCCAGCGGATAAAGGAGGGTACATTGCCTATGGTTCAAGCCCCGGTTCGGACAACGAACGGTGCACAAGAGGCCGCAAGCAAGGCAAGTACACGAAGAAGACTGAGCATGGCTGCCATCGGAGGCCTGATCGCAGCGTTCGGTTTGGATTTATTTCTTGTTCCTAGCGGAATCATCGCGGGCGGCGTAACAGGAATCTCTGCGCTCGCTTCGCATCTGACGGGACTTCATACGGGCATGTTTTTGTTTGCATTAAATCTGCCCTTGCTTCTGCTGGCCTATCGCCGGTCGAACCGGGAAAAAGCCGTCATCGCAACCGTCGGACTGCTTACGTTTTCCGTATGCTCGATCCTGTTCTTTCCGATCCCCGCTCTCATCGACAGCAAGATCGGGAGCGCAGGCATCGGCGGCATTTTCCTCGGTCTCGGCATCGGCATCGGCCTTCGTTACGGCGTCGTCCTGGATACGCTCCAGATGCCGAAGATCCCCCAGCAGCTATCGCAGCTGCTGACCCGGCTGAAGCTGCCCTACGTCCATATCATGATCAATCTGTTGGTACTGACTTTGGCGGGGCTCCTCCTCGGCTGGGAGCGGGCGATGTATTCCGCCATCGCGTGCCTGATGGCACTGGAGACGGGGCGCGTTACGACTTCAAGCCTTCCCCTTAAACGGGAGGTACGGATTCGAAGCATCAGCGAAGCGGAAATCCGGCACACCATGAAAGCCATCATGGGGTATGATCCCCAATCGGCACATGCCGAGGGTGAAGGCGCGAACCACGGTGACGCCCCCCATTCGCAGCAGCTGGTCTACCGGGTTCACATTCTGGAAATGCCCAGGTTCAAATCCATCGTGTTTAGCCTGGATCCGAATGCCGAAATCACCATCATCCAAAAATAAAACGGCTGTTCCACGTAAACAGGCCGGTTAAGGGTTTCCCCTAACCGGCCTGTTTTTTTTGATATCAGAAAGTATAAACTCCGAAGCTTAGGCCTTCCTGATATCGCAAGAAAAACATCCCCTAACCGCGGTCTGTCTTCTGAGAAAGTACGTCGATAGACGTTTTTCTTATGAAATCCCGACTACTTGCGAAACTGCTGGATCAGAAACAGAATCAACGAGCCCACCACGCTGATGACGAGGCAGGTTACGATCGGAAAATAAATTTTGACATTGGGTTTATCCACGACGATGTCGCCCGGCAGCCGGCCGACGAATCGGCCGATGACAGGCCACAGCAGCCCGATCACGATCAGAGCGCCGCCAATCCATAGTAGAGCCTTTGTCACAGGATGCACGATATGTCACCTCATTCATCAGAATACGCAGGTTTCCTTGTATCATAATGGATTTGAGGTGCCGACAGCAAGGGCAGGACCGGTCATACCGACCGAACGATCAGCCTTTCACCGCCCCCGCTGTCATCCCGTCAATGAAATATTTCTGGAAGGCCATGAACAAGATGAAAATCGGGATGATCGAGAAAAAGGAGCCGACGATCAATAAATCATAGTTGTTCCCGTAAGGAGTCAACAGCGTTTTCAACCCGATCGGAAGCGTGTACTTGCGATCATCGCTGAGCACCATGAACGGCCACAGGAAATTGTTCCAGCTGTTCATGCCGTTCAGAATCGCCATGGCTGCAAAGGACGGCTTCATCACGGGCAGGATCAACCGTACATAGATCCCGTATTCGCTGGCCCCGTCGACCCGACCTGCCGCAATCATTTCTTTTGGAACCCCTCTTAAATACTGCCTGAAGAAGAAAATCGTGGCCGCGCTTGCGATCCCCGGCAGCACAATCGCCGAGTACGTATTCATGAGGCCCAGATTGTACGTCAGGGAGTATAACGGAAGAAGAAGAATTTCAAAAGGAACCATCATAATCAAAAGCACGCAGATAAACAAGAAGTTCTTGCCGATGAAATCATAGGCTGCAAACCCATAGGCAACGGTTGCGCTGACTAACAGGGTTAACGTAACCTGCACCACCGTGAGGAGCAAGGAGTTAAAAAACCACATGAAGTAGGAGTGATCGCCCGTAAACAGGTAGGCGAAATTGTCCAAGCTCATCACCGACAGATCAAATTTCAAATTCAGGCCATACCGGATCAAATCCTCGCCGGGTTTGAAGGAAGCGATGGTGACGGCATAAAATGGCACCAGGATCAGAAAGCACAGTATGGAGAACAAAATCAAGAGGATTATTTTGACCAGCGTTTCTCTTCTCATCCTCAATCCTCCTTCTTGAACATGCCGGAGAGCTTCAGCTGCGTCAGGTTAATGATCATGGTGATTGCCAGCAGCACGATCCCTACAGCGGCGGCATAACCCAAATTGTTCTTCTCGATGCCTTGACGGTACAGGTAACCGACGATCGTGAGGCCGATATTCTTCGGAGAGTTGTTGCCGTTCCAGAGCATCATGCTTTCGATAAACATGGCAAGCCCCGCATAAATGCTGATCGTTAACACATAAATCGTGGTCGGCTTCAACAAAGGCATCGTGATTTTGGTAAACTTCTGGAAGGCCGAGGCACCGTCGATGGATGCCGCCTCGTAATATTCACCCGGAATGTTCTTGAGTCCCGATAAAAAATATAGCATATTGACCCCCGTCCACCGCCAAGTGGCGAGAGCCACCAGCGCGATAAAGCCGGTGACCTGTCCCTTCAGAAACTTCACCGGATCGATCCCGAACCACCCCAGGATGCTGTTGATCAGGGATCCTTCCATCTCGCCGAACATGAGCCGGAAGATGGTGCCTGCCACAACGACCGACGTCAGTGCAGGGAAGAAAAAAGACGACTTGAAAAACTCCCTTCCCCACATGAACTTGTTGTTGATCAGCACCGCGAACAGCATCGGAAACGGAATCAGGATCAGGAGCGTCAACACCATGTAAATCGCGCTGTTCGTGCCTGCCTTCAAAAAGACGCCGTCCCCCATCAGCTTCCCGTAATTAGCTAAGCCGACCCAATCCGCTTCCTGCCCCAGCTGCGTTTTCTGAAAGCTCATGCTGAATGAGCTGCCGAGCGGAAACACCCAGAATACGAGGAATACCAGAATAAACGGCAGGACAAACACGTAAGGAGCAACCTTTTGAGAGTACAGAAATTTTTTAATCATGATTCGACTCCTTTGAATGAGAGCCGCTCACCGACGATCCATGAGCAGCTCTTCGTTTTTGTACCGTATAAGCGAACGTTATTTCAATTCCTGTTCGATTTGCTTCTGGGCGTCATTCAAGGCTTCGGTAATGTCCTTGCCGTCCTCAAAAATCTCGTTGAAGGTGGTTGTGCACAGGACGTTGTTGATGGTGGGCGATGCGGAGGTCGATTTGATTAACCGGATTTCATCCCGGATCTCATTCAGGACATCGAACGGGTTATTGACGAAATATTTCACGAACTGATTCTCGGCATTGTGCGTAACATCCTTCATATCCCAGACGTCCATATTGACCGGATCGAATCCAAGCGTGTTCCAAATTTCTTTATTGGCATCCAGGGACAGTTTGGCGAAGGCCAGAAAATCTTTTGCCAGCTGCACGTCTTTTGCCGTCTTGGTCACGACCGTGCCGGTTCCGCCGCCGCCAACCGACCGGGGCATTCCTTCTTCGATGACCGGAATCGGCGCGATGGCTATTTTCCCCGACAAATCGGACATGTAATTGGTATATCTGGACATTTGCCATAACGGCATGAAAGCCGTGGCATAATTTCCTGCATTAAACTCGCCGTAGGCCTCTTCGGTGTCAGGCTGACCGCCGGCGATGGTCGCGATGACATTGCTGTCCTGCAGATCCTTGAGCAGCGTCATGGCCTTCACCATCGGCTCCGAATTCACGATCGGATTGCCGGAATCGTCGGTCAGATCCGCGCCTTGCTGCGCGAGCAGCATGGAAGCTTGCCAAGCTGCGCTTGTATCGGCCGTCCCCATATACTTGCCTGTTTTTTCATACACCTGGATACCGGCCTTCTTAAAATCCTCCCAAGTCACGATATCCTGATAATTGACCCCGGCCTCCTCCAAAATCTCGGTATTGTAGAAGGCGACGGAAGCTCCGACATGGGTCGGGATGCCGTAATTCACATCCTCCTTGCTGTAAAGGTCGATACGGGATTTCACGATGGTATCCCGGTATGGATCAATGACGTCGTTGAGCGGCTCAAGCTGCGGCGTGCCGGCAAGGAAATCCGGAAACTTCCCAAGCTCGATATCCGCAATGTCGGGGGCACCCGTCCCCGATTGAACCGCGATGGATAATTTGTTATGCATGTCGTCATAAGGCATGACCGTTACGTTCAGCTTGATCTGGCGATCGGGATTCTCCGTGTTCCATTTGCCCAGCATTTTCTCGAAGTGCTGGCCGTGCAGCTCAACAAACGTCCAATACGACAGCTCCGTAGCGCTTTCTCCCGCCCCCCCGTCCAGGACCGAGGTTTCGCCGCCGGCATTGTTCGATTTGCCGCATCCCCACAGGAAGAGCGTCATACATAACACCATGAATACAATCATCCATCTTTTCATCATCTTACTGGACCTCCCTTAATTTTCGTTCATACAAACCTACACTTCGAACATCGGTACTTCTGCTGCTCCTCAGAAATAAAGCGCTTTCATATTATGTGTAATTTGATATGAGTGTTTGGGAGACGGGGCAGCCCAAATCGAGAACCGCCCCCTTGCTGTTATTAGGCTTTTTTCAAGCGGATGACGTTCCATGATGCCTTGGCAAGCCTAGCGTTAACCATACCGTTATCGAGTTTCGCTCCCCCTTGATGATGAGGCTTTACTTTTTCCTCGGATGCGGTGTTCACCGCTTTCAGATCCTCATGCTCCAGCACGATATGCTCCAACAGCCGGTAACCTTCAAAACTGCGAACATCGCATTCGAGCTCCAAGGCTTCCTCCAGATGGCGGTTCACGGCAAAAATCGTAATTTCTTCATCTTCTTCGTTATGAACGACCGCGCTGTCCAGATAAGGAACGTCGGTAAAGTCCTTGGAATCGTATTTCGGCGAGTCGACGATCGGCAGCAGGGATACGCCCCGGCCAAATTTTGAAGCATGAAGATACGGATAAAAGATCGTCTGTTTCCAAGAACGTCCCCCGTTCTCGGTCATGATCGGAGCGATCACGTTCACGAGCTGCGCCAGGCAAGCCATCTTGACCCGGTCCGCATGGCGCAGGAACGTGATCAACATGCTGCCCACAAGAATCGCATCCTCGAAGTTGTATACATCCTCCAGCTGAGGGGGAGCGATGCTCCATGGATCAATCTGCCTGTCGGCGTCATTAGAATGATACCAAACATTCCACTCATCAAAGCTCAGATACATCGTCTTTTTGCTGCGTTTCTTGGCCTTGATGTAATCGCAGGTGGATTTCACCGTATGAATAAAGTGGTCCATATCGAGCGTAAGTGCCAAGTAATTGGCGGTATCGTTATTACGGTTGCCGTAATATTGATGCAGGGATATGTAATCGACCGCCTCATACGTATGATCCAGCGTTACGGCTTCCCATTCAGGGAATGTCGGCATGCCCGTGCTCGAGCTTCCGCAGGAAACCAGCTCGATGGTCGGGTCGACGAGCCGCATGGCTTTTGCCGTCTCTAGCGCAAGCCGGCCGTACTCTTCGGACGTCTTGTGTCCGATCTGCCAAGGTCCGTCCATCTCGTTGCCGAGGCACCAGGTCTTGATCTTGTGCGGCTGTTCATAACCATGGCGGCGACGCAGGTCGCTCCAATACGTGCCTCCCGGATGGTTGGTGTATTCCAGCAAGTTTCTGGCGGCATCGATCCCCCGCGTCCCCAGATTCACGGCCATCATGACATCCGAGCCTACTTCCTTGGCCCAGGATATAAACTCATTCGTGCCGACATCGTTCGGCTCCAGCGTTCTCCAAGCCAGCTCCAGCCGTTTTGGCCGTTCGGCAACAGGCCCCACGCCATCTTCCCAGTTATACCCCGAAACGAAATTCCCGCCGGGATACCTGATAATCGGGACGTCCAGCTCCTTGATCAATTCCTTTACGTCATTCCGAAAACCATCCGCATCCGCGGTTTCATGGCCTGGCTCGTAAATCCCGCCATATACTGCGCGGCCTAGGTGTTCAATGAATGAACCATAAATGCGGTTATCAACTTGCGCGATCCAAAACGACTTATCCACGATCATTCGTGCTTTCATGTTCTCAGCTGCCAAGTTCTTCACCTTCCGTTTGATATAATTGTAAAACAATTCAAATATAATTAAATGAATTCGTTTTCAGATTTAAAATATCATATGAGGGGGTCTCTGTAAATATACAAATGTAAAATGATTTATATAAATAAAAAATAAATTTTCATGATCAAAAAAAACAGTGCATTTTCTGTCGGAAATAGCCGAAATTACTTGTTTTTCGCAATCCTAATTTAATATAATCCTCAAATAAAAGCGTTTTCAGCATCGATTTTATTGTTACACGCACAAGTTTTCTGAAGATTTTGAACGCATCTTTATTTCACGCTCATATTGATTTATAATTATTTGAAATAAACGTTTGCAAACATCCCATCCTTATAAATCCCTTAATCGGAAGAAGGTTTGAAATAAGATGATCTACATTAAAGATTTAATGAGCGGACTTGATATCTTTAAAGCGCTCAGCTCCGAGATCCGCATTCAAATTTTGGAGCTGCTGGCCAAGAATCAAAGCCTGAACCTGAATGATCTCGCAAACAGGCTGAACCTCAGCAATGGCGCCATTACCATGCATATCAAGAAGCTGGAGGAAAGCGGCCTGATCGAAATCCATACCACGGGCGGGAAGCATGGCATCCAGAAGATCTGCTATCTGAATAAAGACACCTTGATGGTCGATTTGCGAAGCAAGGATATCAATAATCTGTACGAGGTGGAAATTCGGGTCGGCCATTACAGCGACTACCAAGCCATCCCGACCTGCGGACTTGCGACCAAGGACAGCATCATCGGGGATTTCGACGATCCGCGCTATTTCGCCGATCCGGAGCGCATCAATTCGGAGATTATTTGGCTGACCGAAGGTTTCCTGGAATATCGGATCCCGAATTATTTGAAATCCAACCAATCGTTCCGCGAGATCCAATTCTCCTTGGAGCTGGGGTCAGAAGCACCGGGACATTGCGATAATTACCCGTCGGATATTTTCTTTTACGTCAACGGGATCGAAATCGGCAGCTGGACAAGTCCGGGGGATTTCGGGGACAAACGCGGTACCTTCAACCCTGAATGGTGGCCACCCCACTTGAACCAATACGGCATGCTGAAGCTCATCCGAATTAATAAAGAAGGCAGCTTTATCGACGGGTGCCGCATTTCGGATGTCGGTTTGGACCAAATACAGCTCGATTACAAGAGCGAGCTTACCTTCAGGATTGCCGTTAACGAGCAGTCGGTGAATAAACGAGGCTTAACCATTTACGGCAAGCATTTCGGAAACTACAGTCAAGATCTGTTGGCCCGCGTGCTGTATGATGTGAAGGAAGGATAAGGGAACGAACGCAAAAAAGGACTCTCTATGGTCATTCGATCATGTAGAGGCCTTTTTTAGCTAAACGGAATACCTTCTATAACCTTATCAGCAAGCCCATTCTTTAGGGCGGCGGACGGACATGGCCCGCTCTCTGCTTTGCTATCTGTATGAAGTCACAGGTTGTCCTGCCCCGTCAGCCTCGTTCAGTGCCCTCAGGATGGTATGACGGTCGCGCAGCTTATGCGCCTCCCGCAGGCACTCCCCGAACAGCTCCTCATCAATGCCAAGCTCCTCCAGGCTGGAAGGACCTCCCGCTTGCCGCAGCAGCCCGGCGATCTCCTCCTTCGAAGGAACCTTCCGAAGCCACTCCCGAACCTGATCTCCATACGTCTCCCAAAGCTTGGGCTCGGCATAAGGATACACTCCTTGATCAGCCGCAGCATGGTAAAGGCTCGATATCTCGCTGCAGGCAACCCCTACCTTGGCGCCATGAAGCAGCGCCCGGTTGCCGCGGCGCAAGTACTCCATCTCCCAGTAATGCGACAAATGATGCTCTGCCCCGGAGGCAGGATGGGACTGCCCGAACAGCAGCATCGCGATCCCGGATTCAATCAAAGCCGTCATCAGAATGCGGATGCCTTCCTCCGTGCGCTGGCCGATGGCCTCCACGTGCTGGATGCAAGATTCCAGTGCCCGCTCCGTGATTTCTGCCACTTGGCCATCATAGGGCTCGCCGGCCGTGGTCGAGGAGAATCTCCAATCCAGCAGCGACGTATATTTGCCTAGCATATCGCCAAACCCCGCCGCTATAAGCGGCTGCGGCGCTTTCGCAAGGATATCCGGGTCGGCGAATATGGCGATGGGAGCCGTTGCCGCATAGGTCTGCTTGACCCCCCGAACCACGATCGGCGCGCCGGCCGAAGTAAAGCCGTCTACCGAAGGTGCCGTAGGTACAGAGACGAAAGGCTTCCCGCACCGATGAGCGACAAAGCGGGTAATGTCATGAAGGGTACCGGATCCGGCAGCGATGAGGCATCCTGTCCGCTCTGGCTCCACCTCGATAAAAAGCTGCGTCAGCGAGCGTTCATCCGCCACCACGTCGCCTAACTCATCAGGCTTGATCAAGCACAGCCGGGGCTGCAGACCTTCCGCTTCCAGCCGCTCCATCAGCGTTTGACCCGCAGCTTCATACGTATTCGCATCGGCCACCACGATCGGTGAATTGAGGCCCTGCCGTTTAAGGTACGCGGGCACAGCTGAAATAGCGCCGGGCTCCAGCACCATCGTTTCAAGTCCGCGGAACGCCGGCCGGACTTCCCTCATTCGGCTCATTAAACCTTTTGCTTCGTTCAAATAATCCGTCATGCAGCTCCTCCCCTTTCATCCCATCCCATGTTGACGATCCAAGCATCTGGTCTATATTTGTCTCGAAGGACGTCCCGCCCTCTATATGCTGGGCGGTCCGGTCCTCTTCTGGTCTTGCGCTTGCCCCGCCAGCCTATTCTGCCGTCTGCTTAACCCGCTTCAGCCGTTTCATGACGTCGTTTTCCCCGCGGCCGAAATAATCATGCAGCTTGCTGTATTCCTGATACAGCTGCTCATACACTTCCACATGCTCCGGTATCGGCTTGAAGGTCTCTTCCTTCACCCGTGCCATCTTCTCGGCCGCATCGATAATGGAATCATATCCGCCTTTCGCCTGACCCGCCGCCACTGCGGCGAACATCGCGGCACCAAGCGCCGGCGTCTGTTTGGAATCAGCCACATAGAT
Organism: Bacillus sp. FSL K6-6540; assembly: GCF_038007545.1. NCBI lineage: Bacteria > Bacillati > Bacillota > Bacilli > Caryophanales > Bacillaceae > Bacillus > Bacillus sp. FSL K6-6540. The sequence continues at coordinate 1,965,225 of NZ_JBBOXH010000001.1, read as the reverse complement.
TTCGCGATTGGTAACGTCCGCATAAATCTGCATCAGGAGACGATTCTTTTGCGGCAGTCCGCCGCATGCATAAAGAACGTCCACAGCCACGCCGTTCTCGTGAAAGGCGTCCACGATTTTGCGCGTGCCGAAAGCCGTCGCCTCCAGCAAGGCGCGATAGATTTCCTGCGGCTTCGTCAACAGCGTCATCCCTAACATCAACCCGGTCAGATCCGTATCCACCAGCACCGAGCGGTTGCCGTTCCACCAATCCAGTGCAAGCAATCCGGTTTGACCCGGCTTATAGGCAGCCGCTTCTCGCTCAAGCCATTGATGCACGCCGATTCCTTCCTCGGACGCAGCTTCTTTTACATACGCGGGAAGTGCTTCCTCGACGTACCATTCAAAAATATCGCCTACTGCCGATTGCCCGGCTTCATAACCGTATAATCCGGGAATGATGCCGTCCTCGACGACGCCGCACATCCCTTCGACCTGCTTCTCTTCCGTGCCGAGCAGCATATGGCAGATCGAGGTCCCCATGGCCATGACCAGCTTGCCCGGTGTTACGACGCCGACCGCCGGTACCGCGGCATGCGCGTCAACGTTGCCGACGGCCACGGCAATGCCAGGCGTTAAGCCCATCATTTCCGCCATCTTCTCGGTCAAGCCGCCGGCGCTGCTCCCGAGGGGACGGACCTCTCCGCGCAGCTTCGTATCGGCCAGATCCTCCAATCTGGGATCCAGCGCTTTAAAGTAATCCTTGCTTGGATATCCGTCCTGCTTATGCCATATCGCCTTGTAACCAGCCGTACAGCTGTTGCGGACAATATGGCCGGTCATTTGGGAGATGACCCAATCCGTGGCCTCCAGGAACCGATCCGCGCGTTCATAGATGGCCGGTGCCTCGTCAAGAATCTGCCAGACTTTGGCTATCATCCATTCGGATGAGATCTTCCCGCCGTAACGGGGCAAAAAAGCTTCTCCGCGCTCAGCGGCGATCGCGTTGATCTTGTCTGCTTCCGGCTGGGCCGCGTGATGCTTCCACAGCTTAACCCAGCTGTGCGGCTGATCGGCCAGCTCCGGGTGGAAGCAGAGCGGTTCGCCAAGCTCGTCAACCGGCAGCATGGTGCAAGCCGTAAAATCGATGCCGATGCCGATCACATCCGCCGGATCAATGCCGGATTGCCGGATGACGGCAGGCACCGATACCTGCAGAACCTCCAGATAATCCCCCGGATGCTGAAGCGCCCAGTCATGCTCCAGCCGCTTTCCGGAACCCGGCAGAAACTCATCAATAACATGGTGCCGATAAGGCGTTACATGATCCGCCACTTCCTGCCCGTTCGCCAGATTAACCAATACCGCACGTCCGGACTGCGTTCCGTAATCGACACCAATGGTGTATTTATTCCCCATCTCATTTCCTCCTACCGATGAAATCATGAATGATGAATATATGCGTTACTTTTGACCGTAATAAGCATTAACTCCATGCTTCCGCAAAAAATGGCGATCCAGCAGCGTCTGATCCATCGGTTCGGTTTCGGGATTGATCTGCTGCATCCGGGCTGCAATCTTGGCGCACTCCTCCAGCACCACCGCATTATGCACGGCGTTATGGGCATCCTTGCCCCACACGAACGGCGCATGGGAATGCACAAGCACCCCGGGCACCATGTTCGGATCCAGATCCGTGAATCGTTCAACGATGACATTGCCCGTCTCCAGCTCGTAGGCCCCTTCGATTTCTTCCCGGGTCATGGGCCGCGTAACCGGAATCTCCCCGTAAAAATAGTCGGCATGCGTCGTTCCGTAAGCAGGCAGCGCGCGACCCGCCTGAGCCCAGCTCGTTCCCCATGGCGAGTGGGTGTGCACAATCCCGCCGATCTCCTTAAAGTTCTGATACAGCACCAGATGAGTCGGGGTGTCGGAGGAAGGGCGCAAATCCCCTTCAACGACATTTCCCTTCAAATCCAGCACGACCATGTCGTCCGCTTTTAAATCCTCGTACGGCACGCCGCTCGGCTTAATGACAAACAGTCCCCGTTCACGGTCGATGCCGCTGACGTTTCCCCATGTAAAGGTGACGAGCCCGTACTTCGGAAGCTCCAGATTCGCCTCAAGCACCTGCTGCTTCAAATCCTCCAACATGAACAACCGCTCCTCTCCAGCCTTTGAAAATATAGTTGTACGTACAAGTTGGCAAGCAAGGGTCCGAAATATCGGACCTTAAACTCCCTATTCTCTATCGTTTGTCCACCGATTCTCTCTCCACAAGCTCCGGTTGATAAACCGTATCCTCAAATACGGTATGATGCTCGATCATGCTGATCAACTGCCTGGCCGCCATGATCCCCATCTCCGTCTTCGGGTGGGTCATCGTCGTCAGCTTCACGCCGGAAGCAACGGCTAGGGTGGAATCATCGAAACCGACCATGGACACGTCCTGCGGAATTTGCAGCCCGCATTCCCCGGCCGCCTCCGCCAAAGACACGGCCAGCTCGTCGTTATAACATACGAATCCCGTCGGCCGCTGCCCGATCGGCTGCTTCAGCAATTGGACGGCCTGTTCATAAGGGAAACGGCCCTTCTGTTCCGTTGTATACGTAACCACCCGTTCCGGCGAAACGGGGATGCCCGCCTCCCGATGCGCCCGCAAGAAGCCCTTCAGCCGGTTTACGCCCTGAAGGTCGTCCCGCTTGAAGAATCCGGCAATCGCCGAATGGCCGTTCTCGATCAAATGCCGCGTGGCCTTGTAACCGCCAAGCTCATCGTCCAGCTTAAGGCAAGGGCATTCCAGTTCCCGATACTTCTCGTTGATCATCAGAAACGGAATCCCCTTCTCCTGCAGGGACAGGAAATATGTCAGATTCGGATTGCCCTCCGCGCTCTTGGTCGGCTCGATAATCAGCCCGCTCAGCGGCTGGCTGGTCATGAGCTGAAGGCTCTCCATCTCCTTCTCCTTGTTGTTGTCGGTGCTGGAGAGCAGCAGGCGGTATCCCTTGCTGCGCAGCTCCGCCTCCGCTCCCCTGACGATATGCGGGAAAATATAATCCGAGATGTACGTCGTCATGATGCCGATCGTCTTGACCTGCTCGCTTTCCCGCCGCTCCGGATTGCGGGCAAAGGTTCCTTTGCCTTGAATCCGTTCGAGCCAGCCTTCCTTCTCCAGCTCGCCGAAGGTTTGGCGGACCGTCTGGCGGCTTACGCCGAACTGGTCCGCGATTTCATGCTCCGAAGGAACCTGTTTGCCTGCTTGAAGCCGGCCGGATTCAAACCACGAGAGCAGTTCGTTTTTTAATACAATATATTTGGGTATCCGTCTATTATTCATCATTCACCTCTAGCCTCACGCACTCATTATATTAGGATCCCCTACAATCCTAAGCTATCTCGCTATTGTAACACAGGCCAGGCGAATGCCGACAGAACCAGTTACCGCAGACGGTATGCGGCTTCGCTCCAGCGGAGCTCGTTCTTGAAGCGCGGTATCGTTGTATCCTTGTCGATAATGACCGCTTCAATGCCGGCCATCTCCGCCCAATCGCTTAAGTGTTCGGCCGTCATGGCATAAGAGAGAACGGTATGGTGCGCGCCGCCGGCCAAAATCCACGCTTCCGCAGATTCGCGAAGGGATGGCTGCGGCTTCCACAGCACGCGGGCCACCGGCAGCTTCGGCATCGGCTGCTCCACCTTGACGCCGTCCACCACATTCACCAGCAGTCTGAAGCGGTGCCCGAGATCAATCAGGGAAGCATTGACGGCAGGGCCGTCTTGGCCGTTAAACACGAGTCGCGCCGGATCCCCCTTGCCTCCAATCCCGAGCGGATGAACCTCAAGCGTGGGTTTATTCAGCGCGATGGTCGGGCATACCTCCAGCATGTGCGATCCGAGAATCATATGATTTCCCGGCTCGAAATGATAGGTGTAGTCCTCCATGAAGGATGTGCTTTTATTGTCTGCAAGCACCTTCAACACGCGTGTCAGGGCCGCTGTTTTCCAATCGCCTTCCCCGCCGAAACCGTAACCGGACTCCATCAAGCGCTGCACGGCGAGTCCCGGGAGCTGTTTCATTCCGTGCAGATCCTCGAAGGTCGTCGTGAATGCACCGAAGCCGCCTTCCTCGAGGAAACGGCGAAGCGCAATCTCGATCCGGGCTTGGTACGCAATCGAATCGCGCACGGGACCGTCGCTAAGCCCTTCTTTGGTAATCGAATACGACTCCGCGTATTCGTTCAGGAGCGCCTTGACCTCTTCATCGCCGACTTCGTTCATGGACTGCACAAGGTCGCCGATGCCGTAACCGTTCACGGACCAGCCAAGCTTGATTTGCGCCTCCACTTTGTCCCCTTCGGTTACCGCTACCTGACGCATATTGTCGCCGAAGCGGGCCACCTTCAGCCTGCGGCTTTCGGCATAGGCCGCGGCAGTCCGCATCCAGCCGGCAATGCTGCCGCGAACCTCCCCGTCTTCCCAGTGGCCCACGACGACCTTGCGTGCGATGCCCAGACGAGCACCGATATGGCCATACTCGCGGTCGCCGTGAGCGGACTGGTTCAGGTTCATAAAGTCCATATCAATCGTTTCCCAAGGAATGTCCCGGTTGAACTGGGTATGGAAATGAAGAAGCGGCTTCTGCAACTGGGATAGGCCCGCGATCCACATTTTTGCCGGGGAGAACGTGTGCATCCACGTCATGATGCCTGCGCAGGACTCATCGTTGTTAGCCTCAAGAATCAGGTTGTATATTTCATCGGGTGTCGTTACGATCGGCTTGAATACAATGGGGTACGTAAATACAGGATCTTTGTCAAACTCCGTTGCCACGATGCGGGAGTGCTCGGCGACCTGCTCCAGCGTTTCGGGACCATACAAGTGCTGGCTTCCGGTGACAAACCAAAAAGAATGCGGTTTCAAATTCATGATTATAACGCCTCCTGTACGAATGATTGCTCACTAACTTGTACATACCTTTACATATAAATGAATGTGAATCAAATACATGTACGTACAAGTTGAATCACTCACATTCTACCCCCGCATCTCCAAAATAGCAAGATCAAAATAAAATAAAATAAAAAAAGAGCTGCCCCTATAGGTAACAACGAACCCATAGAGACAACCTCTATCATTCAAATCTCATTGACGGTCTACCTCCAAATGCGAACCAGCTTTCATGAAAACTCTTTAGACCGTCAAATAATGCTCGAACTGCTCTATATTGATGGCATCCTGCACCCCTTCGGCTACGATCGTCCCTTTATCCATGACATAGATATAATCGGCCACGCTTCGGACGAATTCGATGCTCTGCTCCACCAGAATGACCGACGTTTCTCCTTTGGCTTTGATCCCGCGGATGACGTCTTGAATTTCCTCCACGATGGAAGGCTGGATTCCTTCGGTCGGCTCGTCGAGCAGCAGCACCTTGGGCCGGGAGGCAAGCGCCCTCGCGAAAGCAAGCTGCTGCTGCTGTCCTCCGCTTAGATCACCGCCTTGGCGGTGATACATTTGCGGCAGTACAGGAAACAAGGCTAACACATCCTCCGGGAATGTCTTCGTACGAGGCACGCATGGCTCAAGGCCGAGCAGCAGATTCTCTTTTACAGTGAGTTGGGGGAAAATCTCGCGCCCTTGCGGGACATACCCGATCCCGCCTCTTGCTCTCTTTACGGAATCCCAGCCGGTAACCTCCTGCTCGCCAAGGCTCATCCGCCCCTGCCGGATTTTCAATTGCCCGGTTATCGTTCGCATCAGCGTGGTTTTCCCGACTCCGTTACGCCCAACCAGGCATACGATCTTTGCGGGGTCCACGACCATGGACACGCCGCGCAGGACGGTACTCTCCCCATAACCCGATTCAATGCCCTGCAGCTTGAGCATTCGCCTCCCTCCTTTTTCCAAGGTAAACCTCGGCCACCAGCGGATCGCGCTGAATCTCCTGCATGGACCCTTCCTTCAGCAGTTTCCCTTCATGCATGACGGTAACCTTGGCGGCAAAAGAGCGTACAAACTCCATGTCGTGCTCGACAACAACGACTGAGCATTCCTTAGCGATGCCTTGAAGGAGCTCGCCGGTCTTCATCGTTTCCTCGTCCGTCATTCCCGCTACCGGTTCATCCAGCAGCAGCAGCCGCGGCTTCTGAAGCAGCAGCATGCCGATCTCCAGCCACTGCTTCTCTCCATGCGACAGGGACCCTGCCCGAACATGAAGCCGATCGGGAAGTCCGATCAATTCCAGCACCTTCTTCATCTCAAACGTAGTGCATCGATTTCTCCTGACCTTCAGCGCCCGGAGCACGCTTCGGTCCGAATCGACGGTCAGCTCCAGGTTTTCCTTGACGCTCAGGTTGGGGAATATCGACGGTGCCTGGAATTTCCGGCCCACGCCGAGACCCGCGATTTCATAGTCCCGCTTCCTCGTAATCTCAAGACCGTCGCCGAGCAGCACCCGCCCCGCCCCAGGCTTAGTCTTTCCGCAGATCACATCCAGCATCGTCGTCTTCCCTGCCCCGTTCGGGCCGATCAGAAAATGCAGCTCATGCTGGCGAAGCGCCAGATTCATGCCGTTTACCGCTACAAACCCGCCAAAGGCCACCGTTATATTTTCCGCGGACAGCACGGTGGGCGACATGCCGATGCCCCTGACCTCCCCATGTGCGGCTAGCGAAACATCAGCTCTCTTTGCGTACGGCTGCATGGACAGTCCCTCCTCTTTTGGATAATGACGAAGCCGCCTTGCTCCACAACCCGGTCAACCCTTTCGGCATCAAGACCACAACAATGACAAACAAAGCGCCCAATACCAGCAGCCACCCTTCGGGATAAGCTTCGCTGATCCCGGTCTTGGCCGCGTTCAGCAGCACGGCGCCGATTATGGCGCCGATCAGCGTTCCCCTGCCGCCAAGCGCGACCCAGAGCACCATTTCAATAGACGGGACGATGCCCATCATGGACGGCGAAATAATGCCGACCTGAAGGACAAACAGCATGCCTGCTAGCCCGGCCAGGCCCCCCGATACGGCAAACGCAAAGGTTTTGTAGCGGGAAGGATCAAATCCCAGAAACCGTACCCGGTTCTCCCCATCCCTCGACGCTTCCAGCACCTGGCCCACGCGGCTGTTCACAATTCTTCTGCATAGAATATAGGCTCCTGCCAAAGCGGCCAGCGTAATAAAATACAATCCTATTTTCGTGGAGGGCGCATTCAGGTTAAATCCCAAAATGGAGCTGTAGCCCGTAAGCCCGTTCGTGCCCCCCGTCCACTCCTGCTTGCCGACAAACAGCGTAACCACGATCATGACCAGGGCCTGCGTCAGAATCGTAAAATACACGCCGACGATCCGGTTGCGGAACGTAAAGAATCCGAGTATCAACGCTAAGAGGGCAGGCAGCAGCATCCCGAGTATCAAGGCCGCCGGGAACGATCGGAACGGCTCCCAGAACCAGGGCAGGAACGCCACCCCGCTCCATCCCATAAAATCAGGCAGGGCCGAGCCGCTGGCGTCCAGCTTCAGGTACATGGCCATGGCATAAGCGCCCAGCCCGAAGAACACGCCATGTCCAAGGCTCAGAATGCCGCCGTATCCCCAGATCAGGTCAAGCCCGACCGCCAGGATCGCCAAAGCCAAAAATTTCGTTAGCAATCCGAGGCGAAAAGGCGTCGTGAACAAGGGGGCCAAACACATCAGGAGCAGCACCGCGCTCCATAGAATCCGTTTCGATCGGCCGCCGGGGTTTCCTGTCAACCATTTCAGCACCATGCATTCCCCTCCTCTCTAATCCAAACTGCGCGTTCGCAGCGCGACGAGCCCGCGAGGCTTCCACTGCAGGAAAGCCACGATGCAGGCGAACACCAGCACTTTGCCGATGGATGCCGAAGTATAGGTCTCAAACAGCGTGTTGAACACGCCGATGCCCAGCGCTCCGGCAACCGTGCCGACCAGCTTTCCGACGCCGCCCAGCACCACCACCATGAAAGCATCGACGATATAGTAGGTTCCGATCGAGGGTCCGATCGGGCCGAGCAGCGTCAATGCGCAGCCCGCAATACCGGCGATGCCCGAGCCGATCGCAAACGTCAGTCCGTCCACGCGCCGGGTCGAAATGCCGAGACAACCGGCCATGCTTCGGTTCTGCATCACCGCCCGCATTCTTCGGCCTTGAACCGTTCTGTAAATATAGAGATACATCGCCGTCAGGACGACGGCCACGAGCAATACAATGAACAGCCGCTTGTAAGGAAGGATGATGCTTGAGGTGATCGCAAGCCCGCCGTTCAGCCAGGAAGGGCTGGTTACGGCCACGTTCGGTGCGCCGAAGATGAACCTTGCGATCTGCTGCAGCATCATCCCGACGCCCCATGTGGCGAGCAGACTATCCAGCGGTCTGCCGTACAAATGGCGGATAAGCACCGTTTCAAGCAGCCAGCCGACCGCGGCGGCAACCATGAAGGATACTAACAATGCGGCGATGAAATAGGTATCGAACCACGATTTCGGCATATAAGCGGAGAACAAACCTTGGGTAACGTACGTGGAATAAGCGCCGATCATAATCAGCTCGCCATGGGCCATATTAATGACATTCATTAAGCCGAACGTTACCGCCAAACCGAGCGCGATCAATAATAATATCGAGCTGACGCTCAGTCCGTTAAACACCTGCAGGATCGTCATATCCATCCGGGGTGAACCTCCTTTCACGAAAGGCCCGCAGGCCTTTCATGCATGAGATGAAGTTTTATTCGCCGCTCAAACCTTTTGCCCAATCGTATGTTTTCAGATAGGGGTCCGGTTTGACGGGTTCGCCCGAGTTCCAGAGCTCCTTGAACTGTCCGTCAGCCTGCACTTCGCCGATGCGCACCGTTTTATGAATATGCTGATTGTCGCCATCGATGGTCACTTTGCCTTCGGGGGCGGCGAACTCAATGCCTTTGGCCGCTTCCTTCACCTTCTCCACGTCCGTGGTTCCCGCCTTCTCTACCGCAGCCTTCCACAAATACACCGCGGTATAACCAGCCTCGATCGGGTCGGCCGTGACCCGGTCAGCGCCGTATTTCGCTTTGTATTTATCAACAAAAGCTTTGTTTTCCGGAGTATCCGTGGACTGATAGTAGTTCCAGGCTGCCAGATGGCCCTCCAGGATATCGGCGCCGATGCCGCGGATTTCCTCCTCCGCTACGCTTACGGACAGCGTGGTCATATCCTTGGAGGTAATGCCCGCATCCTTCAGCTGCTTGAAGAAGGCCACATTACTATCGCCGTTCAGCGTGTTATAGACGATATCGGGTTTCGCCTCTTTGATCTTGGCTATAATCGTGCTGAAATCGGTGTGGCCCAGCGGCGTGTATTCCTCTCCCGCCAGCTCGCCGCCCTCGGCCGTCAGCTGGGCCTTAATGATCTTGTTGGCCGTTCTTGGGAACACATAATCGGAGCCGAGCAGAAACATTTTTTTGCCGCGGTTCTCGAGCAGCCAGGACACCGAAGGCACGATTTGCTGATTGGTTGTTGCGCCCGTATAGAAAATGTTAGGTGAGGATTCCAACCCTTCATATTGAACCGGATAAAACAAAAGACCGTGGTTTTGTTCGAAAACAGGGAGCATGGCTTTCCGGCTGGCGGAGGTCCAGCCTCCGAACACGGCGGCAACCTTATCCTGCTGCAGCAATTTGCCCGCCTTCTCCGCGAAGGTCGGCCAATCCGAGGCACCGTCCTCGATCACCGGTTCGATTTGCTTGCCGAGCACGCCGCCGGCCGCATTGATCTCTTCGATCGCAAGCATCTCGGCATCCTTAACGGATACCTCGCTGATCGCCATCGTTCCGCTGAGCGAGTGAAGAATGCCGACCTTGATCGAATCGCCTGCGGCTTCTACCGGTGGGCTCCCGTTACCTGCTCCGGCGGTTGGAGCGGTTTCCTTTTCCGTCACGCAGCCTGACATTAAAATGGCGCATAATACAAACGAGGCCCATCCTTTAACGATTACGCTTTGTTTTTTCATTGGTTCCCCACTCCCTTTTTCCGTTTCCGAACATTCCGTCTATAACCTCTCTACTCTGTTCGTTATTCCACATTATAGTTGCCTTATATTTCCTGTGTCAATAATTCTTACATAATTTTATTTCATTTTTTCATTTTTAGTAAAATCGACGTGTGAATCCCCTATTTTGTGTTATATAAAATAACATTAAGTTTGTGATTATATCATGATAGAATGAATTTTCTTTATGATGTGTTATTTTTATTGACGTAAAATAAAAAACAGCCCTTGATTTCTCAAGAGACTGCCGTCGTTCATTATTCATCTGGTCATGTTCCTGTTCGAAATCGTAATCGGCACCCGGTCCGGATAATCCGTAATGATACCGTCCACGTTAATTTGAAGCACGTAAGGTATTTGCAGCATATCCCGAATGGTCCACACCATCGTTTTCATCCCCGATTGATGGATCTTTTGGACCAGACCCTTGGAGACGAGCCTCATCGATATACTCACGTAGTCCGCGTACGCCTTCATATTATCCAGCCGCTGCTTGGATAAGTCGCCCGCACTGGTGATAACCACGCCAAGCGGGATATCGGGCATCAGTTGGCGGAACCGAACCAGCGAGTCCATATCGGCAGACTGAACGATAATCAGGTCCTTGTACCTTAATCCATCAGTCTGGGCGGCATATCTTCTCAAATCGCCAGCAACCTTTTGCTCAATGCCCGGGTACCGGGAGGGCGATTTCAATTCGATCAGCAATCCGATCCGTCCCCCGAAATGCTCAAGCACTTCCGCCAATGTCGGAATGACTTCTCCTTTGAACGACGAATCGTACCACGAACCCGCATCCAGCCGCCGCAGCTCCTCCAAGGTTAGGCCGCCCACTTCACCTTGCCCGTCGGTGGTTCGCTCAACCGTGGAATCATGGATCACCACGACCTCTCCATCCTTGCTCAGCTGAACATCCAGCTCCAGCATATCCGCTCCCATGTCAAACGCTTTGACAAACGAAGCCATCGTATTCTCAGGCGCATAACCCGACGCCCCCCGATGGGCGATATTGACCCAGGACTCGTCGCGTTCATCCCCGGACCTGATCCAGGCCTCTCGTTCCCTGGCATGATGAAATGGATAATGAGGCACGTCGGCTGCCGTCTGGGAACCGGTTACTGCCAGCAGAGCAGCAAAGATAACCATCATTCTTTTCATAGGGCTTCCCATCTCCTAGTCCTGCTTTGTTCGCTTTATAACTTCCTAACTAGCGTTCGTCCGCTCATCCTTTGTCATATCTTCTCAAGCTAATTCTTCCCTTTCCTCCCCCTTTTCAGTCGGTAAAAATGGAGGAAAACGGCTTTTCAAGACTCAACAATCCGTTCATTTTGAATTTTGGCTATTGTAATATGAACGTAAATGGAGTAATTTGTACTTATATGAACATTATGAATGGATTATAAAATGACTCTTAAGGAGATGACATGCAATGGAAAGACGTTATGCCTCACATCCGAATGAAGTGAAACAATTTGACACGGAACGGCTTCGCAAGGAATTCCATATTCCCGTCCTGTTTACGCCCGACAAGCTGGAGCTGGTCCTGACGCATGAAGACCGTTTGATTATCGGGGGTGCCGCACCCGTACGGGAGCAGGTCAAGCTGGATACCGACCTTAAAGAGCTGGGCGTTTCCTCTTTCCTTGAGCGCCGTGAGCTTGGCATCATCAATATCGGCGGACACGGTACCGTCCTGGTTGACGGGACGGAGCATGAGCTGAACAACAAAGAATGCCTGTACGTTGGCATGGGGACCGAAGAGGTCATTTTCCAAAGCACCGATCCGGCCAATCCTGCCAAATTCTATTTGAATTCGGCCCCGGCCCACCAATCGTTCCCGACGGCCAAAGCCACCCTTGAAGAAGCCGATTCCAGCGCTTTGGGCGACATTAAAAATTCCAATGATCGCGTGATCTATCGCTTCATTCATCAAAAAGGCATTCAAAGTGCCCAGCTTGTCATGGGCATGACCCTGCTGAAGGAAGGGAACATGTGGAACACGATGCCTGCCCATACGCATCCAAGACGCATGGAGGCATATCTGTATTTTGACTTGCCGGAGGATGCGGTCGCCATCCATCTGATGGGTGAACCAAGCGAAACGCGCCACATCGTCATGCGCAACGAACAGGCCGTGATTTCGCCTAGCTGGTCGATCCACAGCGGAGTGGGCACAAGCAACTATACCTTTATCTGGGGCATGGCCGGGGACAACAAACGTTATGATGATATGGACCCCGTGTCCATGAAGGATTTAAAATAGAGGGGAATATCCATTAACCCACGGAAGAGTTGAGAACCATATGAACCCGTTACGACGTTATGAAAAAATAATGGAGTACCTTCTAACCCATAAAGAAGTGACCGTCGCCGATTTGAGCCAGCAGCTTCAGGTAACCGGAAAAACCATACGCGAGGATTTGACCAAGCTCGAGGAGCAGGGTCTGATCGTCCGCGTGCACGGCGGAGCCGTGCTGGCACACAGCGACCAATTCGGCATCCTGCCCTCAAAAGAACCGCTGGCCAAGCACCCGGATGAGAAGACCGAAATCGCGCAGAAGGCACTGAAGCATATCAACACGGACGACATCATTGCCCTTGACGGCGGCAGCACCACGCTGGAGATCGCCCGCAGGCTGGAGGATATGCCGTTAACGGTCATTACGAACGATGTCTATATCATCAGCGAGCTGGCAACCAAGAATCATATCCGGCTGGTCGTTCCGGGGGGCTACCGGGTGCGGAACATGCTCGCAGGCCCGGAAGGCGTAGCGTACGTAACGCAGCTGAACATTCAAAAAGCCTTCATATCCGCCACGGGCGTCCATCTTGACCATGGGTTGTCCATCTATACCGGGGATTTGATTCCGTTCAAACGGGCCTTAATCGAAACCTCGGCGGAGGTTTATGCCGTCGTCGATCATCATAAATTCGGTCAGACGGCCTTACGGACTTTTTCATCCTTGCAGGAGATCAGCGGCATCATGACCGATGCGGGACTGTCTCCCGAGACGGTAAAGCAATACGAGGGAGCCGGCGTTACCCTACTGTAACCGCCCGCTTGAGACTCTTACCTCTATAACGAACGGCCTAGTTTCGTACTGCATCCATTTAGCGAACATATGAGAGGGGATAACGGAGCATGAACAGGTTTGATTTATCAGGCAAAACGGCGATCGTCACCGGCTCGGCCCGCGGACTGGGGCAAGGCATCGCCATAGCGCTGGCCGAGGCCGGCGCGGATATCGTTGCCGTGTCCATGAATACAAGCGCCGAAACGATTGAAGCCATCAAGGGATTCGGCAGAAAAGCCTCCGAGATTCGGGTCGATTTAAGCGACCAAAGCAAACTTCAGCAGACCTTTGATCAAGCGCTGGAGCTGACCGGGCATGTGGACATTCTGGTAAACAATGCCGGCATTATCCGCCGGACCCCGGCCAAGGATCACGGCGTGCAGGATTGGCTTGACGTGATCGACTTGAATTTGAACACCGTCTTTTTGCTGTCCCAACTGGCCGGAAGACATATGATTGAACGCGGCAGCGGCAAGATCATTAACATTTGCTCCATGCTGTCCTACCAAGGCGGAATCAATGTGCCTGGTTACACGGCGAGCAAGCATGGCGTTGCCGGCTTAACCAAGGCTTTGGCCAACGAATGGGCAGCCAGCGGCATCCAGGTGAACGGCATTGCTCCCGGTTACATCGAAACCGATAACACGGCAGCCATCCGTCAGGACGAGGATCGCCGTACATCCATTACGGACCGCATTCCGGCCGGACGCTGGGGCAAGCCCGAGGATATCGGAGGCCCTGCCGTGTTCCTCGCTTCCCCCGCTTCGGATTACATGAACGGGCATGTGTTATGCGTGGACGGCGGATGGATGGCCCGTTAACCAAGAAACGGCGTTAGCTTTAAGTCTTGCCGGAGTGAGCTCCAACCGATTCTAGCGATAAGAGGCCTTGCGCTTTCTGCTGCTGCCGCAGCCGGAGGAGGCATGGCCTCTTTTTGTTCGTTTACTCTTACGTTGAATTAGTACACTTTATTATGGCCGGGCACTGACATTTCGCGAATATACGAACCATCCTTTGGGACATGCTAACTTTACGAAATGGGCCTCGAAGGACCGTGAATAAAGAAAGGATGGTTTTTGGAGTCATGCGCGGAACAAAATCGATACGTTATGTCAGTCTTGCCTGCTTGCTTTCTCTCTTCGGTTCCATTGTGCTTAGCGGATGTACGGTGAACAGCAACGACCGGGTCCCGTCCCCGAACATGGGCGTTAATCCATACCGGGTGAACACCGGCTTCCTGCTTCGGAATGCCGTGGAACGCGGAACCCTGCGAATCGCCACGGAACGGGATTATCCCCCTTTCAGTTACCATGGTACAGGCGGAATACTTACGGGATTCGATGTGGAAATTGCTGAAGAGGTTGCCCGTCATATGGAGCTAAAGGCCGAATTCGTTGAGACCGGGTGGGAGAATCTGCTGCCTGGGCTGACGGAAGGCAAATACGACGCCGTCTTCAACCAGATCGAAGACCGGCCGGACCGGCGGGCGCTCTATGATTTTTCCGTCGCTTACTTATCCTCTACCCCCGTCCTCCTGGTTCATTCCTCGGGCAAAGCTCAGATCCGTACCTTTTCGGATATCAAGGGCAAGCGCGTCGGCCTGAACCCAACCGGAATCTATAAGGATATGGCCAAGCGGTACGGAGCGGAAGTGGTCCCGATTAAATATATATCCGACGCCGCTAACAAGCTCGCAAATGGAGACCTGGATGCCGTCATTTCGGACCAGCTATCCGTCACCAACCTAAAGCAGCAGTTCCCGGATATACCGGTCGCTGCCGCCGAATCCGCCGATCAAGTATCCGAGATTTCCGCGGCCTTCGTCAAAGGGAATCCGGATCTCGTGGCGGCCGTGGATAATGCCCTGGCTACCATGCAGCAGGACGGAACGTATTTGACCATATGGAACAAATACTTCGGGGACGCTCCGATCAGTTACAAAGGCATTCATGACCGCAAGGTTAAATAAAGCCATTCCTGCCTTGCGCCAAAAAAAGGCGCTTGCTCTGCTGGATACCAGCAAAGCAAGCGCCTTTTTATCATGCTTATTATGATTCTTCGGTTGTGGCCTCTTCCGCATTCGCTTCCTCAGCGTCCGCTTCACTCTCGGTCTCCGTCGCCTCCACCGCGCGAGGCACGATGACCGTGGCGAGAATTTCCTCTTCCGAAGCGTGTAATGTGATACCCTCCGGCACCTTAAGATCAGCTACCGTGAGCTTGTCCCCAATCTCCAGCGCGGATACATCCGCTTCCAGGGTAGTAGGCAGATCGCCCGGCAAACCCTCCACTTCGATTTCCGTGACCTGGGTTTGCAGGATGCCCCCGGACTTCGTTCCGGCAGCAGTGCCCTGATAATCCACCGGGATGCTGACACGAACCGGCTTGTTCATGGAGATGCGCAGGAAGTCCACATGGGATACGTTGCCGCGTCTCTTCTGAATATCCTTAATCAACACCGGCACTTTGCCAGAGCCCGGAATATCTAGCTGAAACACCTCGGAACGCCCGGTGTGGAACAGCTTCGCCGTATCCTTGAAATCAACAGCTACGGGGATGCTTTCCTCGCCCGCACCGTATACAACACCGGGAAGTCCGCCGCTTTCGCGAAGCTCTCGGCGAGAAGCCCGGGTAAATTCATCACGCACATTGGCTTTCAGTTGAACTGTGTTTCCTTTTGACATGAGTGACATCCTCCTTTATCGAAAACAAAGTCTATCTCATTATTACCCTATTTACCTGCTAACTAATCATGGAATTTCGATGTTTTAAATGACAATGCAGCGGGTAATAAAGAGTACCCCTTTTGAAAATATGTAAATAGGAGCCCTTTCCACCATGGAAAGGGCTCCTTGTTGTTTCATCCTATTCTAACTGGCGATATCCCGCTGCTCTTTAGTGTCGCTGTCTTCGTTTTGGCCGCTTCGCAGCGTTATCCGAACCTCTGCTTCATCCGGCGGAATATCGATAAACCAATCGTTCTCGCCTTCCCGGTCCTCCCATTCATTCAGCCTGACGATACAGCCGATCCGATCGGTTCCGGAAGCCGCGTAGAAGACGGCCCGTGCCCTGCCGCTGTCCGTGCGGGAGAATGGAATGCTGCCATCCTGCACGCCCGTTCCCCATACCCATACGTTCCATCCCTCGTATGCTTGGTCGCGTCTCTCATATTCGATCTCAACGGCCGTCAGCCCCTGTTTCATATGGGCCAGATCCTCATATAACACCATCAGCGACAGACTTGGAATGACTGCCTTCCCTTGATCCAGCGTCTGGATCGTATCCGTCCCCGCCTGACGATCATTCACCACGATGTTCCAGCGGTAAGGGGTAGGCGGCAGATCCACCGGCATTTCATGTTCATTGCCGTTAACGATGACGACGATTTGGCCCCAGCTGCCTTGTTCGGCTGGCTTCGTAAGGCGGTAAGCGATGATCCGATCGCTGCTTCGCAGCACTTCCATATGGCCTTCGATCTCTTCTCTTGATGCCATCCGGAACGCCGGATGGGCTTTTCGCAGGGCGATAAGACCTCTGTAATAATCAAACACCGGTTTGAAGCGTCGCTTATTGGACCAGCGAATGGCATTGATGGCGTCCCCGCTGCGGTAGCTGTTATGATCGCCGTATTTCGTGCGTAGCAGCTCATCGCCCGCATGCAGCAGCGGAATCCCCTGGGAGAGCAGCACGATGCCGTTAGCCAGCAAGCTCCGGCGCACGGCCGCAGCCGACATCACATCTTCATCGGGTATGCCGGCATAGGGTGTGGACGCAGCGGTTGCCTGCCATACATCTCCTTCGTTAACCAGCTTCCCATCCGTCAAACGGAGAAGCCCTGCCTGCTCTTCCATGCCTTGTGCCACTAAAATTTTGTCCCACAGATTCAAATTGTCGTGCACGGTGACATAATTCACCGTTTCCTCCGGGTGGAGCGCAAAATCATGGATCGAGCCCATCATTCCTTCAACGACGGCCCCTTCGTACCATGGCTCGCCCGTAGCAAACCCTCGGCCGCGCCCGTCATTGTCCCCCTTAATGGCATGCCGGAAATGATCATTAAATACGGCGAAGCCTTGGCCCTTCTGGCTTCCCTTGACGGTTTGTTCCGTTAACGGGCTCATTCCTCCCGTCCATGGCTCACCATAGAACAAGAGAGAACGGTCGACCTCTCGGCGCAGCTCGCTTACGATCTCTTTCATCGTCGTTGTATCGATCAGTGCCATCAGATCGAACCGAAATCCGTCGATATGATATTCCTCGGCCCAGTATTTTAACGAATCCTTGATGTATTTGCGCACCATCGGCTTCTCCGTGGCCAGCTCATTCCCTACGCCCGAACCGTTCGATAGATTCCCGTATCCGTCCTTGCGATAGAAGTACCCCGGCGCCAATCGTTCGAACGGGCCGTCGTCCACCGTATACGTATGGTTATAAACCACATCCATGACGACGCGGATTCCCCTTGCATGGAGGGCCAAAACCATCTCCTTCAGCTCCCGGATGCGCACGATCGGATCCATGGGATCTGTTGCATACGAACCTTCAGGCACATTGTAATTCTGCGGATCGTAGCCCCAATTATACTCGCGGCTTAAGCGCCCGCTTGCATATCCGTCCAGCTCATTGACCGTCCGGAAATCAAATACCGGCAGCAGATGCACATGGGTCACACCCAATTCTTCAAGATGATCCAGACCAAGGGCGTTTCCTTCGGAGTCTCGCAGACCGACCTCCGTAAATGCCTTGTATTTTCCTCTATATTTCATTCCCGAATCCGTGTGGATCGAGAAATCGCGTACATGCAGCTCATAGAGCACCGAATCCGTAGGCTTTAGCAGGTTCGGTCTAACATCCTGCTCCCACCCCGGCGGATTGCTCTTCGCCAGGTCGACAACCGCGCCGCGGCAGCCATTCGCCGACACAGCGGTTGCATAAGGGTCAACGGCATAACAGACGCCCCCCTCTGCAGACTCGATTCGGTACATATAATAAGTTCCATGGAGATCACGGTTTACCTGAGCCGACCATACGCCGTCCTCATTCCGGACCATCGCATACAGCGTACCGCCCTCGTGATCCGTCACAAGACCCTGCTCGTTATACTCTCCCGGACCCTCATATAAAGCCAGCTTTACATTAACCGCATCCGGAGCCCATACCTGAAAGGCCGTTCCCTCTCTTCGGTAGGTCACTCCCAGCTTAACGCTTGTGCAGCTCTTGATCATGTCCATACTCATCGTCACCGTCACTTATAGTAGATTTACTTCCTAGTATGGGCGCCTGAATCATAAGACAGACCTCTAGCACATGAATTTAGAACGCTTTCATATATCATGGTATGCCAAAAGCCCTGAATTGGTTTGGGTTCCAAGCCAATTCACTATATATTTAGGCTATTATACTAGCAAATATGCCCGGTGTCTTTCTTTTGACAAAAAAACATCTGTCCGCTATGGACAGATGTTGTCAATGTGATGCTATCGTGGAAAAAGATTGGTAGAGTCCCCAGAAACAAACGTAATACGACTGCAGGGATCGATCAAGTTGTACGTTGTCTTCCTTCTTACTCGGCTGCAGCCTCAATGGATTCCACCAGAGCCACTACTTCCTCTGCGGTACCCATTTCAAGCGCTTTGGCTGCAAGTGCCTGCATATCGCTGCGGGACAGCTTCCCGATCTGGCTGCGAGCCGGCAGAATGGAGGTGGCGCTCATGCTGAACTCATCCAGCCCCAGACCGAGCAGAATCGGAATAGCAGTCGCGTCGCCGGCCATTTCGCCGCACATGCCTACCCAGCGGCCTTCGCGATGGGCGGCATCGATGACCATTTTAACCAGTCGCAGAATCGCCGGATTGTATGGCTGGTATAGATACGCCACCCGTTCATTCATGCGGTCGGCGGCCATCGTGTATTGAATCAGGTCATTGGTTCCGATGCTGAAGAAATCCACCTCTTTGGCAAATTGATCGGCAAGCACGGCAGTGGATGGAATCTCCACCATGATGCCCAGCTGGATGTCTTCGGAAACCGAAATGCCTTCGCTTATAAGCTTAGCCTTTTCTTCCTCCAGAAGCGTTTTGGCTTCGCGGAACTCGCCCAGTGTCGCTATCATGGGAAACATGATACGCAGGTTGCCGTGGACGCTTGCACGCAGCAGTGCCCGAAGCTGTGTTCTGAAAATATCCTGGCGTTCCAGGCACAATCTGACGGCACGGAATCCGAGGAACGGATTCATTTCCTTGGGAAGATCCAGATACGGCAGCTCCTTGTCCCCGCCGATATCGAGCGTGCGAACAACAACCGGCTTGCCTTCCATTTTCTCCAGAACCGATTTGTAAGCAACATACTGGATCTCTTCGGAAGGAAGTTTGTCTCTGCCCATGTACAGGAATTCCGTACGGTACAATCCTACGGCTTCTCCGCCGTTCTCCAGCACGCCGGCCACATCATTCGGCGTCCCGATGTTGGCAGCCAGCTCCACATGGATTCCGTCCTTGGAAACCGTCGGTTCGGAGCGCAGCTTCTTCCACTCCTCCACCTGCTTGGCATAGGCGTCTTGCTTCGCACGGTATTGTTCTACGATGGCTTCCGTAGGATTAACGATGACATCCCCTTCCAATCCGTCAACGATGATCATATCCCCGTTTTTGACCGCAGAGAGCACGTTCTTGGTCCCGACGACAGCCGGAATTTCAAGTGAACGGGCCATGATGGCGGAGTGCGAGGTACGTCCGCCGATATTCGTCGTGAAACCCTTAACGTAGTTCCGGTTCAGCTGCGCCGTATCCGACGGAGTCAAATCCTCTGCAACCACGATCACTTCTTCGCTGATCTCCGAAGGGCTGACATAATTCAAGCCGAGCAGATGCTTCAGGATGCGTTTGGTGACGTCGCGCATATCCGCTGCTCGCTCCTGCAAGTAGGCGCTCTTCATGTTCTCGAACATTTGAATGAACTGGGTTGCCGTTTCGTTCAGCGCATATTCCGCGTTAACCGATTCCGAAGCGATTTTCGCCTTGACCGGTTCAATCAATTCGGGATCATTCAGGATGAGAAGGTGAGATTCGAAAATCTCAGCCTTCTTCTCCCCGAGTTCCTGAAGCGTGCGGGCTTTGATCGCTTCCAGCTCAGCCTGGGACTGGGCCAGCGCGGCATCCAGCTTCGCGAGCTCCGCATCCGTGTCCGTTACCTGCTTCTCCGTGACGGAATAATCCGGATGCTCCAGCTTAAAAGCACGTGCTATCGCGATACCTGCAGAAGCCGCGATACCTTTCAGATTATTCATGAAGCTCGCCTAGCCCTTCGTTCACCATCACTTCTTGCAATGCTGTCAGCGCTTCACTTTCATTGCTGCCTTCCGTGATCAGTGTCAATGTGTCGCCTTGCTCCAATCCGAGGGACAGAACGCCCAGGATCGACTTCAGCGTTACTTTTTTGCCGTTAGCTTCGGCAAAAGAATTGGTATCCTGGAATTTGTTAGCCGTATTCACCAATGCGGTTGCCGGGCGTGCGTGAATTCCATCTTCGTCAATAATTCTGAATGTTTGTTGCATGTTCATCATCCTACTTTCGTATATTTTAATTTTTAGAATCCTGGAAACCATCGCGAGGTTAAGGTTTCAATAGGGTAATGATCCCTTCCTCGCCGCTTTTTACTTCACCGGTCTTGTTCAGCTTCACGGAAGCTCCCTCCGGCAGATTCGAGAAGATTATAGGAGAAATGATCGATTTGGCATTCTCCTTCACATAATCCAGATCCACTTGCATGATCGGTTGACCGGTGGAGACCAGGTCCCCCTCTTGCACAAGGACTTCAAATCCTTGCCCTTTCAGCTTAACGGTATTGACGCCGATATGGACAAGCACTTCCTTGCCGCCATCCGACATAATGCCGACGGCATGCTTGCTGGGGAACACATTGAACACGGTGCCGTTAACGGGAGACACAATCGTTCCGTTATGAGGCACGATCGCAAATCCGTCCCCAGTCATCCGTTCGGCAAACACGGGGTCAGGCACATGGGAAATATCCATAAGCTCTCCATCGGCCGGGGATACGATTTCCTCCTTAACGAGCGTTTCCCCGTCCTGTCCGGCCTGCAGTTCCTCTTGAGCCGTCGGCATCGTCTCCAAAGCCGCTGCTTGAGGTGCAGTGGTCGGCGTGATTCCCGACATGATGTCTTGAATCTGCGATTTGATCGTATCGGAACGGGTTCCGAATATCGCCTGGATATTATTCCCCACCTCCAGCACGCCTGACGCACCCAGCTGCTTCAGCCTTGCCTTATCGACATGGCCCTTGTCTTTTACCTCTACGCGAAGACGAGTGATGCATGCATCCAGATGCGCGATGTTAGGCTGGCCGCCCAGTGCAGTCAGGATATTATGCGGCAGATCATTTTTACTGCCAGCGCCCGTTGCCCCGGCGCCTGATTCCGGCTCGGTCGTCGAAGCTTCCTCGCGTCCCGGCGTCCTTAGATTGAATTTCCGAATGACAAACCGGAAGCCGAAGTAATAGATTACAGCCATAATAGCACCCACGATGAGAACATTCCACCATGGCGTCCGGTTCGGAATGACACCGAAGATCATGTAGTCGATCAGGCCGCCGGAGAAGGTCATGCCGATTTTGGTGCCCAAAATATGCATGGTCATGAAGGACAGACCGGCAAACAGCGCATGCACGGCGAACAGGATCGGTGCTACGAACAGGAACGAGAACTCAAGCGGTTCCGTGATCCCGGTCAAGAAGGAAGTCAGCGCCGCAGACCCCATGATGCCGGCCACGAACTTTTTGTTCTCCGGTCTTGCCTCATGATAGATGGCAAGCGCTGCCGCAGGGAGACCGAACATCATGAATGGATACTTACCCGTCATGAATGTGCCTGCCGTAAACTCGACGCCGTCCCGAAGCTGGGCCATGAATATGTTCTGGTCCCCTCGAACCAATTGTCCTGCCTGGTTCAGATATTCCCCGAATTCAAACCAGAACGGGGAATAGAAAATGTGGTGCAGACCGAACGGAATCAATCCGCGTTCCACGACGCCGAACACAAAAGCGGACAGCGTCAGGTTTTGTTCCAGCATGAAATGCGACGCCGTGTTAAGCGCCGACTGGATCGGCGGCCATATAAACACCATCAACAGACCAAGCAAAACGGACGTTGCGGCCGTCATAATCGGAACAAAACGTTTTCCTGCAAAAAAGCCCAGATAGGACGGAAGCTCGATTTTGAAAAACCGTCGGTACATGCTGGCTGCCAATATACCGACGATAATTCCGCCGAATACCCCGGTAGCCAACGTCGGAATGCCAAGCACGCTGGCATATTCGTAATTCGTGCCGACCATGGCCGGCGTCACGCCGATCACGCTGCCCATGGTGACGTTCATGACAAGGTAACCGATGATCGCGGCCAGTCCCGCAACGCCCTCACCTCCGGCCAAACCGACCGCAACCCCCACTGCAAACAGCAAGGATAGGTTCGTGAATACGATTTGTCCCGCATTCATCATGACCGTGGCAGCCGCTTGAACCCAGGCCGCATCCAGCCAAGGTGCATATTGCAGGAAATCGGGGTTGACCAGCATATTTCCAAGACCGAGCAATAGTCCGGCCGCCGGCAATATGGCCACTGGCAGCATCAGAGCTTTACCGACCCTTTGCAGTACGCCAAAAAGCCGCTTAAACATGAAAATTCTCACCCTCTGTCTCTAGTTGTTATCACAAGCTGTAGGTAGCATCATCATAAAACCATCAAATCAAAAAAGGCATGAGCAACCACAGGTAAATGGATGGCTAATCTCATGGATTAGATTACCCAAAAATGGGTAATAACAACCAAATTCCTGCAATACTCATGCCTGATCGAATCAGTTACACGTTGGATTTGAAGTTTTATGGTTCGTAACTGTTCGTATTGTAACACCGTTCATTTATCGTTGCAACCACATGGTAATGGACTTAATAAAATCTTCACATTTGCTCGCCCTGCTCTTTACGCTGGACCAACCGTTCCAAATGAATGGTCAAATAACCGGCCTCAGCGGGATAGACGGGTTTCTTCAGCCGCTGCTCCATCATCTTGGTCAACTTCCATGCCAAGGAATAGGTCTCGGGATATTCACGCTTCAGAAGGCCGTCAAGCGAACTCGTCTCGTTCACCGCTTCTCCCCGCCGTATCCGCTCCAAGGCAAATCGGAGGTGCGTCAGCAAACGGGAATAATCCAGCGTATCCCTCGGGATGGCGTACTCCAGCTGCTGCTCGACGGTATAAACCAGGTCCGCGATCAGTTCCGAGTGCTTGCGGACCTCGGAGATATGCTGGTTCGTAAGGGCACCGTGAAAATGCAGGGCAATGAATCCGATTTCTTCTTGGCCTAAGTCAACACCGAGCTTCTCCCGAATGGTACGGACGGCATATTCAGCCATCTCGTACTCTTCTGGGTACATCTCTTTGGTTTCGTATAAAAAAGGATTGTGGATATAGAGACCTTGGGCATGGCGTTTAATGGCAAATGCGATATGATCCGTCAAGGCAATGTGGATATGCTCATTCAGAGGAGCGTCGCTGGACTTGGCGGCATTCATAATAATATCATTCATCGCCTCAATCAGCTTCTCATCGATGTGAGGCACCAGCTGCTTATACTGCTCCTGCTCCTCCGGTTTGGTCAAAATGAACATCTTCTCGGCAGCGGCGGCAGGGATACGGTCTTTATTCTTCCGGTTAAAGCCAATGCCCTTGCCGATAACAACAACCTCGCCATGTTGAGGATGTTTCGCTATGATTACATTATTGTTCAACACTTTAGCCACTTGTAAGCTGCTCACGTTCGCACCTCTTTTTGATTCATACGCGTATACTCGGATATCTTATCAGAAATATAAGAGCGCGGCAAAATCATTTGTGGTTGCCAAAGTCTTCAAGGTGCCGTACCGCTGCCTGCCACCATGTATTCCGGCCCTGCCTAGGGCTTGATCTACTCTTCCTTAGCGGCACTTGTCTCTACAGGGACTGGTACAAGTTCCTGCTCGATTGACACCGGCTTTTGAGCCGTGGCGGATTTCTTCGTTGTTAATCCCTTAATGAGATCCTCCACGTCAATCCCGGACACACTTTTCAGCATCTCAGGCGCCGTGGACATCAGCTCGGTCACATAATTGCTCACGCGAGCCGCTCCTTCGCCCTTGCCCGTATCGACAACCGTCAGCTTGTCGATGGACGAGATCGGCTGAGCAATCTTGCCGGCAAGCTCAGGCAGCATTTTCACGATGATATCGAGCACAGCAGCCTCGCCGAACTTCTGGAACGCTTCGGCCAGCTTCTCTTTGGCATCAGCTTCGGCAATACCGCGCAGACGGATGACTTCGGCTTCGGCCGTACCTTTCGCGCGCTCGGCATCCGCAACCGCCATACCATCTAGGCGCTTCTGCTCGGCAGACGCTTTGGCCTGCGTTTCGATGGAGTATTGCACAGCATCCGCTTCGCGCATCTTCCGGGCTTTATCCGCTTCGGCGGCCTGCTCAACGGCATAGCGATCCGCTTCGGCTTTTTTCTTCACGTCCGCATCATACTGCTTCTCGCGAACCATGATTTCTTTTTCCTGCAGGTCGATTTCGCGTTCCTTTCGAACGAGCTCAACCTTCATCTGCTCCTCAACCACCGTTTGTCTGGCTCGGGCTTCCTGAATATGATAAGCTTGGTCCGCTTCGGCCTTCGCCGTATCCTGCTCCTTCTTAAAGGACGCGACTTTCAGCTCACGTTCCTTCTCGGCTTCCGCGATATTGGTATCGCGTACGACCTCGGCCTTCTGTCCTTCTTCTTCGGCGCGCGCCTTCTGAATCCGCGCATCCCGCATCGCTTCGGCTTCGGCAATCTCCGCATCCCGTTTGACCGTAGCGATCCGCGGTTTACCAAGCGCTTCCAGATATCCGTGCTTATCGCGAACGTCCTTAATGGTAAAGGAGACGATCTGCAGACCCATCTTCTTCAGGTCTCTTGCTGCAACCCCCTGAACTTCCTGCGCGAACTTGTCGCGGTTACGATATACTTCCTCTACGGTCATGGAACCGAGAATGGCACGAAGATGGCCTTCCAGCACCTCCTGGGCTTCACCCTTCAGCGCTTCAATGGGCTTGCCCATGAATTGCTCGGCTGCGGTCGCCACATCTTCGATCGAGCTTCCCACTTTAATGATGGCCACCCCATCCGCCATAACCGGCACGCCTTGCTCCGTGTACACTTCCGGCGTCATGACATCCAGTTTATGAGATAAGAGCGATACGAATTCGGATCGCTGAAACACGGGGAGTATAAAAGCGCCGCCGCCGCGAACGATTTTGATTTTGCGGCCGGATTCGTCCTCCGACAAATTTTTGCTTCCCAAAAAAGAACCGGTGACAATCATCGCTTCATCCGGGCTCACCGTTTTGTAGCGGGCCCAGAACGCAAGTCCTAACACGACAATGACGCCTACAACAATCGACGGAATTACTAAGTACTCTGGCATTGAATCAATCCTCTCCTTTTCGTTCTTCCAGTTCGGACACCCTTAGGACGCCATCAACAATGTCGACAACCACCACGCGGACACCTGCCGGAAGCGTTTGGCGATCAAAGCTTGAGGCAATGTGCATCGTGTTGCCTGCGCCGACCTTGACCATCACTTCCCCGAATCCTTCTGCAGGAAGCGGCACCGTGACTACGCCGATCCTGCCCGCAAGCTCCTTGATGGAGAAGCCCGTCGAGTTCTCGCTGTTCTCCATCGGTTTCACGTACCCGAAGTAGACGAGAATCGAAATGACGATGGCCGCCAAGACAGATAGCGTTACATGGGCACCTGCCGCCAATTCCGTGTATTTCGTCAGCATGATTCCGGTTCCGCCGAATACGGTGATTCCCCCAGCGATCACAACCGGATTGAAAAAATCCACTGACAAAAAGTCCAACAATCCGTCAAGCGCCGAGCTAAGTATGTCGCCTAGCACCACGGTTACGATGGCGAAGATCACGCCTCCGATCAGACAGCCCCAATATAACGCTTCCATGTTGATTGCCCCCTCTGGAATTCCTTACTGTGTATAACAAGTAATACGGCAAAATGTTTGCTAAAGTTTCAATTATTTGCCTCAAACGTATGAAAATCTCTTCATATTCTATATTCGACGCCCCAGCAAAAAAGCCTGCACGGCTTGAACCGGCAGGCTTTAAAACCATTTTTATTCCTTGTCAGCTAACGACAGGACAACCCCTATAACGACATCCGATAGATTTCAACGACGTCCTCGCGCTGCAGCTTGCGGAAGTTGCCAAAAGGACCGAAGCGCATCGCTTTATCGGCCATGGACCCGATCTCGCGGTCGTCGATATCGTAATCTCCCAGCGTGCTCGGCGCACCGATGGAAGTCCAGAAGCGGCGAAGCGCCTCGATTCCTTCCAGTCCGGCCGCTTCATCGCTTTTCCCGGCCGAATCAACACCGAATACATTCACGGCAAGCGACTTGAAGCGCTGAGGATCCGCGTTCAGATTATATTTCATCCAGTTCGGGAACAGGATTGCCAGGCCGCCGCCGTGCGGAATGTCGTATACGGCAGATACCGCGTGCTCGATGTTATGGGTTCCCCAGTCGCCGGCCATTCCCATGTTGATCATGCCGTTCAGCGCCATCGTACCGCAGTACATGATCGTCTCGCGGTGCTCATAGTTCTCCAGGTCCTCAACCAACTTCGGCGCCGTATCGATAACGGTTCGAAGAATCGTTTCGCAGAAACCATCCTGC
This sequence comes from Bacillus sp. FSL K6-6540, assembly GCF_038007545.1. Taxonomy (NCBI): domain Bacteria; kingdom Bacillati; phylum Bacillota; class Bacilli; order Caryophanales; family Bacillaceae; genus Bacillus; species Bacillus sp. FSL K6-6540. The sequence goes on along the minus strand of NZ_JBBOXH010000001.1, from coordinate 1,938,348 downwards.
ACCGGCGTATTGGTATCCTGATGGAAGTAGTGCTCCAGTACGTGGGACATGATATCCACGATGCCGTACACCGTTTGATCCCGGGGAAGGGAGAAGGTATGCACAGGGTCCAGAATCGAAAAGGCGGGATAAGCATGCGGGCTGCCCCAGCCCATCTTCTCTTGGGTCACTTCATTGGTGATGACGGAGCCGCCGTTCATCTCCGATCCCGTTGCGGCCATCGTAAGAACCGTTCCAAGCGGCAGACCCGCTTGCGGTACGGCTTTGCGCTCTACGAAATCCCACATATCTCCGTCATACTTGGCCCCTACGGCAATCGCTTTGGAGCAGTCGAGGACGCTTCCGCCGCCGACGGCCAAAATAAGGTCGATGTGATGCTCCCGGCACAACTCCACTCCTTTATGTACCGTTGACAGGCGCGGGTTCGGTTCCACCCCGGCAAGCTCCGTCACCACCGCATTCGCTTCTTTCAGCAAGGCGATGACCTGATCGTAAAGGCCGCTGCGCTTGATGCTGCCGCCGCCGTACACCAGCAAAACGTTCCGGCCGTATTTGGCCACTTCACCGCTTAAAGCACTCAGCTTGCCCTTGCCAAAAATCAACTGAGTCGGATTATGAAAGACAAAAGGTCTCATGTCACATTACCTCCATCGCATCTGGTTTGCATCTAATTCATTCATGCGTGCTTTTTCATTCTATACCATTCCCATTAAGCAAAACAAACAGCCGTCCTTCTTTCGGAAGATCGGCTGTTTGAATGAATCCTAGTTATCGTTAGCTTCGACACATCATATTTCCATCCAAGAATATTTATCTGCTGTCAGGGACGTATCCCATATGGCTCAGGAATCGCTGAAATGCCTGCTGCCCTTCCGCCGTCTGTTTGTATACCCCGGCATGCTCCAAAATCGTCGTGAATTTGCTGCCGACCTCCCGGCGTACCAGCTGGGTGGCCCCGGCTTTATCGGATGCGGCTATGCCCCGGCCCCGCAGCTCCTCGATCCATTCGCCGTGGACGGCGAGCGGATGGTCAGCGGCCTGGCTGTCCGCATACAGTGCCTCGTTCCCCGCCAGAATCTCGGCGATCTGATCCAGCTCTTCCTTGAGCCTGCCCGGCAGGATCGCCAGGCCCATCACTTCGATCAAGCCGATGTTTTCCTTCTTGATGTGGAACATTTCCCGATGAGGATGAAAGATCCCTTCCGGATGCTGCTCGTTGGTGCGATTATTCCGCAGAACCAGATCCATCTCATAGATGCCCTTGTCATTACGGCGGGCAATCGGAGTCACCGTATTATGGCGGACCCGTTCGCCGTCCGCTTCGCTGAAGGCCTCAATGTCTGCCGAAGGGTCGCTGTAGGTTTTCCAGCCCTCGTAAATGCCGTTCGCGCATTCAAGCAGCGAATCCCGATCGCTTGAGGATAGCCGGATCACCGACATCGGCCATTTCACGATGGCAACGGATACGCCCGGATAATCCCCGTGCGTAAACCCGGCCACCTTCGGCGCTTTCTGGATCGGGAAGGTATGCCGCCCCCCCTGGAAATGATCATGTGTGAGAATGGAGCCCCCGACAATCGGAAGATCCGCGTTCGATCCGAGAAAATAATGCGGATAAGCATCAACAAAACTCAAGAGGCGGGCAAGCGTCTCCTTGGTCAGCTTCATCGGCACGTGATCGTGGTGGAACACGATGCAGTGCTCGTTATAGTAAACATACGGCGAGTATTGGAAGAACCATGGCTCACCGTTCAACTCCAGCGGGATAATGCGCAGGTTTTGCCGCGCCGGGTGATTGACCCTGCCTGCATAACCCACGTTCTCCCGGCAGAGCTGGCATTTCGGATAAATCGGCGGAGGCAGCAGTTTGGCCATGGCGATTTCCTTCGGACTCTTCTCCGGCTTGGATAGATTGATGGTAATCTCAATATCGCCGTACGCACTGGCATGCCGCCAGTATTCGTTTTTGGCTACGCGATCCATCCGAATGTAGTTGGAGTCGATGCACAGGTTGTAAAATTGCCGGGTAGCCTCGATGATCCCCTGCTCCTGCTCTACCCTCCGGAACCGAGCGGTTACTTCCGAAGGTCTTGCCATGAGGCGGCCCATGATTTTGGCGTCCAGCAAATCCCGGTACGTATCGGTATTCTCCGGGATCATGCCATGCGCCGCACCGTAATCGATCAGGATGTCGAGCATAGCCTGGGGCCCATCCGGCATCAGGTCGTTCACTTCGGCGCCGTACGGCTCGCTGAACCCGAAATCCTCCAGCAGCAGGTTGCGGCTGTAATCCGCATCCGCTGCCTGGATCAGGCCTTTATGAAGCGCGAATCGCACCAGCATTTCAATGGCATGCAGAACCTGCTTGGATTCGGGAGTACTTGATGTTGCAGCATTCATGTTCATCGTCCCCCTTGGATTAATTGTCGCCGTAACCGTCCGGACGGCTGCTGTGCCACTTCCATGCGCTCTCGATAATCTCCTCCAGCGTCGTTCTGGACGGCGTCCATCCGAGAACCGTGCGCGCTTTGTCCGAAGACGCCACCAATACCGCAGGGTCACCCGCACGGCGGGCTTCCGTGACAACCGGAATGTCGGCACCCGTCACCCGCTTCGATGTCTCGATCACTTCCTTGACCGAGAACCCGAGTCCGTTGCCGAGATTGAACACATTGCTGGACTCGCCGCGACGAAGGTATTCAACCGCGCGCAGATGCGCATTCGCCAGATCGCTGACGTGAATGTAATCGCGGACGCACGTGCCATCGGGAGTTGCATAATCGTCGCCAAACACCGAGATGCTGGCGCGCTGCTTCAAAGCGGTTTGCAGAACGAGCGGAATCAAGTGGCTCTCCGGCCGGTGATCCTCGCCGATCTTGCCGCTGGCATGCGAGCCGGCCGCGTTGAAGTAACGAAGGGAGACATACTTCACCCCGAGCACGGTATCGAACCAGGACATCATCCGTTCCATCATCAGCTTGGTTTCCCCGTACACGTTCGTCGGCTGGGTCCGGTCCGTTTCCTCGATCGGCACCTTCTCGGGCTCACCGTAGGTCGCGGCCGTTGAAGAGAAGACGATCTTTCGAACGCCCGCCTCATTCATGGCTTCCAGCAGGCACAGCGTGCCGTACACGTTGTTATCGTAATATTTCACCGGATCCTTCATGCTCTCGCCGACCAGAGAATTCGCGGCAAAATGGATAACGGCATCAATATCGTTGTCCGAGAACAGCTGCTTCAGCAGCGCCTTGTCGCGCAGATCGCCGACATACAGCTTTCCGCCCAGCAGCGCTTCGCGATGACCCGTCTCCAGGCTGTCGATGACTACAACGTCTTCCCCTTGCTCCAGCAGCTCCGCTACGGTATGTGAACCGATATAACCTGCTCCGCCAGTCACTAAAATAGCCATATTATTCGCCCTCCTTTACTTCATGCACGCCTTGACCTACGCCGCATACGTAGAAGTCCGCCTTCAGTCCCGTTCTGGCCTCATACTGCTGTCCCACTTCCGCGATGAAACGTTCCACCGCGTCCTCGTGCACGAGGGATACCGTGCAGCCGCCAAAGCCGGCTCCCGTCATTCTGGAACCGAGCGTACCCGGAATCCGCTGGGCTTCTTCCACCAGAGCATCCAACTCGTCGCCCGTGACTTCGTACAGATAACGCAAAGAGTCATGGGACTGATTCATGTACTGTCCGAAAACTTCCAGATTCCCCTCTTTCAAAGCCTTCACGGAATCAAGCACGCGCTGGTTCTCCTCGACGACATGCTGGGCGCGTCTTCTGACGGTCTCATCCTGGATGCTGTCCCGCAAGGTCGCGAATTGATCCGGATTCAGCTGGGCGAGATACGATAACGCCGGAAGCTCCTTTTGCAAAATTTCCAAAGCGCGGTCACATTCGCTGCGGCGTTCATTATATTTGGAATCGACGAGTCCGCGCCGTTTGTTGGTATTCGAAATCACGATTTTGTATGCTCCGGTCCGGAAAGGCACCAGCTCATACTCCAGCGTATCGCACATTAACAGAATGGCATGATCCTGCTTGCCGTTGGCTACGGCGAATTGATCCATGATGCCGGAGTTGACGCCGACGAACAGGTTTTCCACCCGCTGCGAAAGCTTTGCGATCTCCACCGTATCCGTCTCCTTGCCCTCCATCTTCAAGAAGGCGTAAGCCGTGACCACTTCGATGGACGCTGAGGACGAGAGGCCTGCCCCGTTCGGGATATCCCCGTGGTACAGCAGGTCATAGCCGCTGCTGAGCCCGCAGCCGATTTTATTCAGCTCGGTAATGACGCCGACCGGGTAATCCGTCCATTGATCGATTTTGTAGCCATAATCCTCGTCCAGACTGATCGTTAATTCATAGGGGATATTGGTGGATGAAAAGCTCACCTTGTTATCGTCACGCGGTCGGATAATTAAGGTTGTGCCAAACTCCAGGGCTGCCGGAAGCACATAGCCCCCGTTGTAATCCAGATGCTCCCCGATCAGGTTCACGCGCCCTGGCGCATTAAATATGCGAACCTTATGCTGGCTCTCACCGTGCTTGTCCATAAATCTTTCCATAAGCTGTTGCGTCGTCACTGCCTATCACTCCATCCTGTACATATGGTAGTTTTACTGTCTTCAGTATAATGGAAATCTCGTTAACCGATAATGAAATCTTGTGTGTTACATATGGATTTATGTGACTTATGGAGGTACAATAAATTCATGATCACGAAATCCCTATAGTTCCTCTTTTTCCCAAACTCATTGTAAAGGAAAATGAATGATGAAACCAACCTATTCTGTTGCTTCCAACCCAGCACAGCAAGGCGGCGGCTGGCTCCACGTGCGATTCGCCGGCGAGAGCCAGACCCTTCCGGAGCATGCGTTGGGGCCCAAAATATTCGATCATTACCTCTTGCACATCATCGAATCGGGCCATGGCGTATTTCGGACCGAAAACGACAGATACCAGCTCGGGCCCGGCGATTGCTTCCTGATTCATCCCGGCCAGATTGTCAGCTATGTATCCGATGCGAGCCAGCCGTGGCGTTACCGCTGGGTCGCCTTTGACGGAGAACACGCCGATGAAGAGATATCCCGTTTGGGACTCACGCCCGAAAAGCCTGTCCTCCACCTCGTGGAGAACAACCCCATTCCCGGCTATGTATCCCTCATCCAGGGCCATTTTCAATCCAGGGAAGAAAGCTCTCACATGGCCGCCATCGGTTACCTGCATTTAATCTGGGCCGAGATCATGAATCAGAGCGACCGGCCGTCCCGATTGACGCTGTCAGAACCCCAAGTTCAGCGCACGGTGAAGCAGATGATCAGTTACATGGCTTCCCAATACGCCCATCCTGTCTCGATCGAACAGATGTGTACGAGCCTAGGCTACAACCGCGCATACCTGTCACGGATCTTCAAGCAGGAAACGGGCATGACTCCGATCACGTATCTGCTTAAATTAAGAATCGACCAATCCAAACGGCTGCTGCGCGAACGTCCCGATTTGTCCATCGAGCAGGTTTCCGCATCGGTCGGACTGACCGATCCGCTCTATTTCTCGCGCCAATTCAAGCGGCTCGTCGGCCGATCCCCGTCGCGGTACCGCAAGGACATCATCTCTTCATCCGCGCTTACTTAAAGATTGCGCCCAAGTCATCCCTTAGCAAAAAAAGGAGCGTCCTTCAGGCGGTTATCATCCTAAAGGCGCTCCTTTTTTGTATCTATTTCAATGCCGCCATGTTTTCGCCAACATCTATCCTTCCGAAGAAGATGCATTCTCCGTTTTGAGAATCGCTTCTATGCGATCCAGCTCTTCCTTCGAGAACTCCAGATTGTTCAAGGCAGCCACGTTGTCTTCAATCTGGCTTACTTTGCTAGCTCCGATCAGGGCAGACGTCACCCGGCCGCCGCGCAGAACCCAGGCGAGCGCGAATTGAGCCAGACTCTGGTTCCGGGCTTGGGCGATTTGGTTCAAGGCTCTGATCTTGCGCAGCACCTCAGGCGTGATATTGCTTTCGTTCAGGAACACGGATGCGCTTGCGGCACGGGAATCGACAGGCACTCCGTTCAAATATTTGTTCGTCAAGAGCCCTTGAGCAAGCGGCGTGAATGCGATGCTTCCGACCCCGTTCTCTTCCAGGACGTCAAGCAAACCGTTCTCCACCCAACGGTCCAGCATGGAGTAGCTCGGTTGATGGATGAGCAGCGGGGTACCCAGGCTTTTCAGGATCGATATCGCTTCCCGGGTCTTCTCCGGCGAATAGTTGGAGACTCCGACATACAGCGCCTTGCCAGAACGAACGAGATGATCCAGCGCTGCCATGGTTTCCTCGAGCGGCGTTTCCGGATCCATCCGATGATGATAGAAAATATCCACATAGTCCAGGCCCATTCGCTTCAAGCTCTGGTCGAGGCTTGATACCAGATATTTACGCGATCCGAAATCGCCGTAAGGACCGGGCCACATATAATAGCCGGCTTTGGACGAAACGACGATTTCGTCACGATATGCCTTAAGGTCTCTGGAAAGCACTTTACCGAAAGTCTCCTCGGCAGAGCCTGCAGGAGGTCCGTAATTGTTCGCCAGATCGAAGTGGGTGATGCCCAGATCGAAGGAGCGCGTAATCATGTTCCGCCCGTTCTCGTACGTGTCGACGCCACCGAAATTATGCCATAATCCAAGGGAGATCGCGGGAAGTTTCAGCCCGGACCGCCCCACGCGGTTATACTTCATTCCTTCATAGCGGTCTTCGCTAGCCACATAGGTCACTTGCAATCCCTGCCTCTCTAAGTGAATAGGTCCATTGCTAAATTCCATCTTATCGCGTTTGGTCTTCCTTTGACAAGAAAACGATTACAGGGACAGGTACGGCAATACGCCGCCTTTTGTCCCCTCACGTGCTGATCAGTTTATCCACCTGCGTCATGACTTGACCGATCCGATCCGCAATCAGGAGGCCTGCCCGGTGATCGTATGGGGTTGGATCTGCATTCAGCAAAGCTACCTTGCTTCCATGAAAATAGGAGATCAAACTAGCGGCGGGGTGTACCGTCAGGGAAGTCCCCCCAATAATCAACAAGTCGGCCGTCGATATTTCCTGGATCGAGCGCATGATGACGTTCTGGTCCAATTCCTCTTCATACAGCACGACGTCCGGCCGAACCAGCCCTCCGCAATCCTTGCAGCGCGGGACGGTTTCCTTGATGTCCAGAATCTCCTGAAGGCTGTAGAATCGGGAGCAATCCATGCAATAATTGCGGTGCACGGAACCGTGAAGCTCCAGCACCTCGGAACATCCCGCCGACTGATGCAGGCCATCGATATTCTGCGTGATGACCGCCTTTAGCTTCCCGTCATGCTCGAGTCTCGACAATAGGCGGTGACAGCCGTTCGGCTGCGCAAGCGGGTGCAGCATCTTGCTCCGGTAAAAGTCGTAAAACACTTCCGGATGCTGCATAAAAAAAGTATGGCTGAGCATGACCTCCGGCGGATACGGAGACTGGTGCTCGCTCTGGTACAGTCCGGCTGCCGAACGGAAGTCTGGTATTCCGCTCTCGGTGGAGGTACCGGCTCCCCCGAAAAAAACAATGTAGTCGCTCGCTTCGATCCATGTTGCCAACTGCTCGATCTTTTCCCTGTTCTCCACTCTTATACACCTCCGTACAGCCCTTAAAATAACACGTCTACCTGTGCACGTCTAATTCATTATAATCGGATATGACAACATCGGCATCTGTCAGATGCGCCGGCTCCCCATCATCCGTCATTAAACCTACGGCCAGCGCAGCGCCTGCTTGCTTCGCCATCTGCATATCCGCGTTGCTGTCGCCGATGACAACCGCTTCCTCCGGTTTGATTCCGAGCCGGCGGCAGGCCGCCTCGGTCATTTCGGGGTGCGGCTTGCCATTTCGAACCTGATCTCTTCCCATAATGACCGTAAAGTACGAGCGAAGCCCCATCCATTCCAACTGCTCCATGGCGCCTGAGGTTTGATCCGAAGTCACCACTGCCATCTTCACGGAGACCAAGCTGCATTTTTCCAGGAAATGTTCCAGTCCGGGCATCGGGAATGCCGGCTTTCGCTGACGGACTTCGTACATGGCATTTTTCGTAATCTGATGGACCTGCACAATCGCCTCGTTCCATGGCATCCCGGCTGCGTACAATTGCCAGGCCAGAAGCCCGTTCGTCTCCTCCACGGTGCCCATGGCGAGCGGACCCCGCAGATCATACCCCGATACGCGTCCGCCGGCATCGTGCTTGGTCCCCAGCACCTTCTCTTTCGGCAGCGTAAAGCCGGATCCCATCAGCTCCAGCCGTTCCTCCATGAACTCGAGCACATAATCGGCCCATCCTCCCCACAGCGCCATGAAATGAAGCAGCGTACCGTCTTTATCAAACAAGATCCCTTGGCAGGGAACGGTTCGTCCTTTCACTTGAACAAACGGCAACGGTTCAAAACCTCCCTATCCTATTCTTGATCATACTCTTATTAAACCATGAAATAAACTCTGATTTAAGCGTAATTAGCACGTGGGATCAAGAAATCGCTCCGACTTGAAAATTTACCAATCTTTAGTCGAATGTTTTGATTCATGACAAATGGACCGTGGTAAGTAACATATACGCATAGCAAATACGACGGTAAAGGAGTGATTTGTTCATGGCCACCAACAGCAATCGAAAGATGACCCGCGAAGAAGCCGGACGTCTTGGCGGCGAAGCCACCGCCAAAAAACACAGCCGCGAATTCTATCAGGAAATCGGCAAAAAAGGCGGCAAAGCGACGTCCAAAAACCATAGCCGCGAGTTTTACCAGGAAATCGGTCAAAAGGGCGGCGAAGCCACCTCGCGGAATCATAATCGCGAATTCTATCAGGAAATTGGCCGCAAAGGCGGCAAGAAATAGCATACCTTTTCAGTAGGAAGCCTGTTCCCGACGAAGGGGGACAGGCTTTTTCTTGGCCGTCACGACAGCCTTCCTTCCATCGCTTCCTATTAATATCATGTAGAAAAACCTACCTTTTTGTGATAGACTCATTTAAAACCTATTCGCTGTTTACAGGTACCCGGCTGCTTTGCCGGAAGACCGCGCTAAAGCGTAACAATTTTATAATAGATCTGGGGGGAAATCGACATCATGACAACCAAAAAAATGCGTTCAGACATGATCAAAAAAGGCTTTGACCGCGCGCCGCACCGCAGCTTGCTGCGTGCAGCAGGCGTTAAGGAAGAGGATTTCGGCAAACCGTTCATCGCCGTGTGCAACTCTTACATCGATATCGTTCCGGGTCACGTGCATCTTCAGGAATTCGGCAAGATCGTGAAGGATGCGATCCGTGAAGCCGGCGGCGTTCCGTTCGAGTTCAACACCATCGGCGTGGATGACGGAATTGCCATGGGACATATCGGCATGCGCTACTCGCTGCCAAGCCGCGAGATCATTGCGGATTCTCTGGAAACCGTTGTATCCGCCCACTGGTTCGACGGCATGGTGTGCATCCCGAACTGCGACAAAATTACGCCAGGCATGCTGATGGGCGCCCTGCGCGTTAACATCCCGACGGTGTTTGTCAGCGGCGGACCGATGAAGGCCGGCGTGGACAGCAAAGGCCGCAAATTGTCCCTGACTTCCGTATTCGAAGGCGTCGGCGCTCACCAGGTCGGCAAAATCAATGACGATGAGCTCCTGGAATTGGAACAATACGGATGTCCAACCTGCGGATCCTGCTCCGGCATGTTCACCGCCAACTCCATGAACTGCCTCGCCGAAGCGCTGGGTCTGGCTCTGCCGGGCAACGGCACCATTCTTGCCATCGCCGAAGAGCGCAGAGAGTTTGTTAAACAATCGGCCAAACAATTGATGGAACTTGTCAAAATGGACCTGAAGCCGCGTGACATCGTAACCCTGGAAGCTATCGACAATGCGTTTGCGCTCGATATGGCGATGGGCGGCTCCACCAACACGGTGCTTCATACATTGGCGCTTGCCCAAGAAGCCGGCCTTGATTACCCGCTGGAGCGGATCAACGAAGTCGCTGACCGCGTTCCTCACATTTCCAAGCTGGCTCCGGCTTCGGATTACTTCATCGAGGATGTGCATTTGGCAGGCGGAGTAAGCGCGGTTCTGCACGAGCTTCTGAAGAAGCCGGGCGCATTGCACGGGGATTGCATTACCGTAACCGGCAAAACGCTGGCCGAGAACGTAGAGGGCTGCGAAATCCAGGATGAGAACGTCATCCATCCGATCGATTCCCCGTATTCCGAGCGCGGCGGACTCGCGGTACTGTACGGCAATCTGGCTCCTGAAGGCTCCATCATCAAAGTCGGTGCGGTCGATCCGTCGGTTGGCGGATACCATAAAGGACCTGCCATCTGCTTTGACTCCCAGGACGAGGCGCTTAGCGGCATTGCCAACGGCAAGGTCAAGGAAGGCCATGTGGTTGTCATTCGATATGAAGGGCCGAAGGGCGGACCGGGCATGCCGGAAATGCTGGCGCCGACCTCGCAGATTGCAGGCATGGGGCTTGGAGCCAAAGTCGGTCTGATCACGGACGGACGCTTCTCCGGCGCTTCCCGCGGCATCAGCATCGGACACATCTCGCCGGAAGCGGCTGAAGGCGGACCTATCGCTTTCGTTGAAGACGGGGATATCATCGAGCTGGACCTGAATAAACGGACGATTCAATTGCTGGACGTTTCCGAAGAGGAAATGGCTGTACGCCGCAGCAAATGGGTTGAGTTCGAACCGAAAGTGAAAACCGGTTACCTTGCCCGCTACTCGAAGCTTGTGACCAACGCCAGCTCTGGCGGCGTATTGAAAATCTAATCCTTAATAAAGCAAAGGGGTTATCCCGCGCAGGCATTTGCAGCAGCCTGCGGGGATAACCCCTTTTTTATAACCAAAACCATCTAAGAGATAATCCATGCATAATGGCGGAAACCATCGATTCGATGAACTACATGCCTTGCGAGACACTGGCAACCGCCAGATCACCCGCATGCTCCTGTTGAACTTCCTGCTGTTCCTCCGATGGAGGCAAAACCTGCGTTTTCTTCTCCGCATAACGTCCGATCAGAACATCCACCGGCATGACGAGCATTTTCGGCTCCATCATCTGGGTGCCCTCCTTCAGGCGGGCCTGCCCTTTCGGGTGAATGACGCTGAGCAGCAGTTTCAGATACAGTCTGGACGAGCTTGCGAACAGCCCCCGAGGCAAATCCATCACATGGAATCCGAATTGCTCGGGGCCACGCGAAATCATGGTTACGGCATACAACCCTTTGATATCCTTAAACTCGGGCCGGTCCAGCACCATGTTCGCCAGAGAAGGCAAATCCTTCTGCACGGCACGAATCATTTTGATGGCAAGCTGCACTTCCGAGCGGGAGCGGCTGCCGATCTCGAACAATTTTTTGTTGTCAAAGTGGAGCTCGAGCACCTGGTCTCCCTTCTCAAGCCGGCTGCCGTCTTCCATCACGACCGTTTTGCCGGTGAAAGCACGCTTTCGGAAATGCAGCATCGGATCCTCCGGATTAACCGTTTCAAGCGCGAACACCGCATGAAATGCTTTTTCCCACAAGAGCCACAACGAGACGATCAACCGCTTGAGAGGAGACAGCTTCTTCGCTTTCGCTTTGCTTTCCTTAGCCATCATGTCGTCGATTCGGATGCTTCTCATTCCCTTCTGCTCTGCGACTTTCAGTACGCGTTCCAAGGCAATCAGCATTTGCTCCGGCGCATCGGGGTTCGCTCCCATCGTCGTACCGCAGTCATGGAGGAGCATAACCTCGCCGCCGTTCAGCTTGGCCAGCATACGCTGAGTCAGCTTGTCAGCGCCGATCTTGCTTCGCCAATCATTAAACATCGAGGACCATAAGATGATGCGGCAGCCGGTATTCTTGGCAAAATCGAATAGATTCACGATTCCCCAAGGCGGTCTGTAATATCTCGAGCGCTCGCCGGTTATGGCGTAGATGATATCGTCCGTGCGTTTGACTTGCTTGCGGACGGTCACGGGTCGCATTAACCAATTGCTCTTGTGAACATAGTTGTGAATCCCGATCAGATGACCCTCGCTATGAATGCGTTTGACGACCTCCGGATGCTTCTCGGCATGGGAACCGACCAGAAAAAAAGTCGCTTTCATATTATACCGCTTCAATAGATCCAGCAGTCTTGGTGTATAGAACGGATCAGGACCATCATCAAAGGTTAAGGCGAAGTCTTCCAAGCCTGTTCCCCTGCGAAATACTCGAAATCCGAATATCCGGGTCAGGATGCCGGGAATGAATGCATAAAAAGATGAAAGGTAAAACAACCATAGCAGTAACGTTTGCATGCTAACTCCCCGCTTTTTATTTCTTTTTCTAATGAAAGACACTATTATTATTTTATCATAGCACTTAAAGAAATAGGCTTTTTTTTCGCAAATCGTGTACAATGATATCTATCAATAAAGTATAAAGGAGCCGATATCCCACTATGCTTCCCTTGTATAAAAAATATTGGAGAACCGCCTTCGATATAGGTTTAATCGTGCTTACGGTTTACTTGATCATGCTCATATTCAGCAAGCTTTACCAGATTGCGGCTCCGGTGTTTTTATCTTTCCTCGTTTTCCTGATAATTGAGCCTTTCTCCAAATTCCTGCACCGCAGGGGGCTTCCGAAGCCCTTCGCCGCCGCGATATCCGTTCTGCTCTTCCTGCTCGTCATCCTTGGCATCCTGTTTGGAGCCGGAGCGCTCATCGTATCGCAATTCATGAACCTGCAGGACAATTTGCCGGCTTACACCCAAACGATCCAGAAACATTTCTCGGAAACCCTGATGTTCCTGCAGACGAAGCTCGACGCGCTGCCGCCGGATCTGACGGACCGCCTGAACGGTTACTTCCAAGACATTACCACCTTTGCCCAGGGCGCTGCCGAGTCGTTCTTCCGTTACATCGTTGGATTCATGGGGTCGTTCTCCTCGTTCATCGCGAATTTCGGGGTTGCGATTATCCTCGCTTTCTTCCTGAGCACGGAAATCGGCAGCTGGCGGAGAATCGCCAAGGACAAGACGCCGAAGACGCTTAAGACGGCTTTCGTTTTCCTGAAGGACAATGTATTCAAGGCAATCGGCTCTTATATTAAAGCCCAGATGAAGCTGGTCAGCATCACCTTTGTCATTGTATACATAGGACTCTTGATATTAGGTACAGGCAATTCCCTGTCCGTCGCGCTTATCTGCGCCGTATTCGATGTATTGCCACTGCTTGGGGTTCCCGTTATTCTTATTCCGTGGATCACCTATTTGTTCATTGTAGGCAACACCGGGCTTGCAATCGGCTTGATCGTTCTGCTTGCCGTTGTGGTCATTTCCAGACAGCTGCTTGAGCCTAAAATTACGGGAAACTCGATCGGCGTATCCTCCGCCTTTCTGATGCTGTCCTTTATGATGATCTCCCTGTCGATATTTGGGGTTGCCGGTTTGATTCTGGCTCCCATCCTGCTGATTCTCATCAAGGAATTGCTTGCGCAGGGATATCTGAAGCAGTGGATCCATCTGCCGAGCGAAGAATTCGATGTGTCCCCTTGGGATATGTCCCGCTCTTACGCGGAGCCGGAGCCCGCTTCAACCGAGGCCAAGAAATCGGAGACCTGACCGAAAATTTCGGTTGCCTGATTGCTGCTGTTCGTGCTCCGATTCTCCACCAATACTGCCACCGCATAACGTGGCTTCTCCACCGGGCCGTACCCGACAAACCACTGATTGTTTCGGGCGCGGCCCTTTACTTTGACCTGAGCGGTTCCCGATTTGCCTGCAAGGGTCCATTTGCGATGATTCAAAGCGCTTCCTGTTCCCTCTTGAACGACATCCTCCATCCATTCGAGCAGGATCGAAGAGGTTTCCCGGGAAATACCGTTTCCTGCTGGGCCTTCGTACAGCGGATTCGTATCCTGAAGCAACTGGCCGTTCGCGTACCGAATCTGCTTCACAATACGCGGCTTGGTCTTCACCCCGCCATGAAGCAGCGTCACCATCGCATTAGCGGCTTGGAGCGGAGATACGGCAGCGTCTCTTTGGCCTATGCCTGTCTGCACTCTTACGCCTGCATCGGAGGCATCTGCGGAGCCGGAAAAGACCGTCCCCTTCTCTTCATGATCCAACGGTGCAAATGAGCGAAGCCCTAAAAACTGCTGTGATTGCCAGCCTACGCTTTGACCAAAGCCCAGCGCGGATGCCGCTGAGGTCATTTGCTGTGGGGTTAATCTTTCCGCAAGCGTGGCAAATACGACGTTGCAGGATTCCGCAAAGCCCTCGCGCAGATCAATCGTTCCATGCCCGCCCTTTTTCCAGCAGGACAATCCGAACTTGCCGAATTCCCCATCGCAATGAAAATGTTCGTTTGGCGAGCTGAGACCATTCTCCAAAATGGCCGCTGCCGTGACAAGTTTGAACACGGAGCCTGGCGTGGCCGCTTTCAATCCGCGATTCTCCCACTGACCGTCTTTCGGATGTATCTGCTCCGGATTGTAAAACGGTCTGGATACCATCGCCACGATATCGGCATTGCGTGCATCCAGCACGACAACCGCCCCTTCTTTCATGCCCGCTTTTTCCGTGATGGTCTCGATCCCCCGCTGAATATCGATATCGATCGTTGTGGATACCCGTAACGGATAGTACCGATTGTCCGGCGCCTTCACCATCGGCTTCATATCCTGAATCACTTCATTCGTGCTGTTTACCGGAAAATAGACGACCGTAGGTCCTTCACCCCGGATCAGCGAATCCATCGTCTTCTCCAGGCCGCTGGTTCCCGAAATCTCCGGATAATCCTGAAAGAACAGGCTTTCCTTACGCTGGCCGGATACAAAACCAAGCCACTGCATGCCCGATTGGCGATTACCGTACCGCTGCTCATAAGGAAGAACCTTGAGTTTGGGGAGCTCAAGCTCGCGAATCTGCTTGATCTGCTCCTTGGACAAGGAACGTGGAATGCGGGAATCCGCTCCATGCCATAGCTGCGGCTCCTTTAGCTTGCCCCAGATTTGCAGCAACTGATTCGTGTCCGTTCCCAAGATGCGGGCCAGCTTGGCAACCTGATGATGGGCGCTCCTCAGCTCCTTCTCGCCGGCCGGAAACAATACGGCTGTCCAGATCAAATTGCCTGTGAGCGGTTTTCCGTTGCGATCCGTAAAATGTCCGCGGCCCGAATCCAGCACGATGCCCCGTTCCCGCTGGATAAGCGATGCCTCAACCATTGTATGCCGGCTTCCGGGGACCCGTTGATGCTTCATCACGAGCTGCACCCAGGCAAGGCGCATCGTCAAAATAGCAATCAATATCGTCAAAATCAGCCATCCGTATGTAATTCGTTTATTGCGGATTAGCCTCATGGTTCCGCTCCTCCAATTGAGTCTTTGTTTCCTCATTATTTCCATATGGAAGCTGACTCAATCATGTTCGCTTCTCTCTGCACCATCATCCGGTTTCTCCGGCTGCTTCCAGGGCGGATCCCCGTATTTGTGCAGATACCGGTTCGTTTGGAATAAGGTCATCGGTACGAGGATGAGCAGCAGTATACCAATCACGACAAGCGGATTTAACAAAATATCGTAGCGAAGATCCATGAATTCCATCAACCTGCCTTCCTTCCTTATTCCGTCCCGGTAATGGTTCCAATGGTTCGGACTCTTGCGTCTGCGTGCACATGGATCTTGCATTGCGAAAAAATGTTTTGACCTCGGTCCCAGTCGTCCTTGTAACGGTTCCAAGTTTCGTACTCCTGCTCTTGGCATTTCTTCCAGAAGCCCAAAAAGTCCGATTTATAATCGTTCTGGGCCTTTTGAATAACATCCATTGCGATTTCCTTGATCCGTTCCTCCGCCTTGCGTTTGATCTCCCCGTTTAGTTCGCGAACGATTTCGCTCTCTTCCAGCTCAGCTTCCCCAATATTGCCTCTGACCGAAATTTCAACGTCAAACTCGGGAAGTCCGCGATCGTCCAGATGGACTCGAATGATCCGGTTGAATTCCCTGACTTCATAAACGAGCTGTTTGCCGTGAACGACCAGTTCCAGGGATGCGGTTTTTACCGTTCCCTGCATCATGTTCCGGCCCGTGGTTTCATCGTTGTCCAGGAATCCCATGAACCTGTAGTTCTCGCCGTTAAACACAGCCGCGCCGCTGGTGGATACTCTGTCGTCTTGCGTGATCGATACCCGGGGCAGCGCATAACTCGACTTGGACAACAGGAAATGATGCAGTTCCCCCATATTCGTTGGAGGCGTGATGGATTCGCTTTTGTCCTTATTTTCTTGCGTCGAACGAATGTACTGCACAGGCAAGGTTTCAATCTTTGAATGGATCTCCAGGATCTTGCTTGCCTCTCCCTCAGCGACCATAATATTGGAAGCTCGCCGGTTCTCCGGATCCCGGACAAACAAATCCAGTACATCGCCTATGTGCTCCGTTCCGGCCAGCGCTTCAGAGATAATGATCACTTGATTATGGGCCAGGTAAGGAGAGCGGCTGATCTCATTCGACATCTTCCGCGCGGCTTTAAATACGCTGCTCGCGGTCGAGGACAGATTGATAAAAGGGCTCCCTCCCTCACTCTTTTGGCCGCTGGAGCCTTTCATCTGCGTAGGCACGACAATTTGAAACGTAAGCTTAATTTGTCCTTCCTCTGCCGCGTCAAGAGCCGTGCCGACTACAAATCCGCGCTCCTCGATTTCGATGCGGTCCCAGCAGCCGGCTGTCGGCCATAACAGCATGAGCGCCAATAACATCCTGAGTTTTCTAGCCATCCCCCTTCACCCCCCGAACTTTAGCGATCAAGAGCAGCAGTGCCGGAAGCACCCATGCGAATCCGACCCCCATATAACTGATCCATTCGGCAAATACGTTGAGTTCTCGGAGCGAGCTCGGCAATAAACCGAGGATGAACAGGATCGGGGCCAGAACAAGGATCATCGTAAATCTTTGATGTTTAGGGAATACGGATTCCAGCGCCAATAATGCCACGTCAAACGCCATCGCATTCGTGCTGAACAACGTCATCAGCCAGATGACAAAAAAGAAAAATTCAAACCGTTCGAATATCCCTCCCGGGACTTCAACCTCTTTGGCCAATTCGGCTAACGGATACAGCGTATTGGAAACCACCACCGGTCCAAAAACGCCAATGACAAACACAAAAACAACAAAGTATATGCAGATCGGTATCATCAACCCGCGTAAAATAGATCCTGGAAGCTTGCTTTTCCTAGCGACATAGATGTTGTAGAACAGCATGATCTCCAGTCCGAGGTAGGAGAATACCGTATCCTTCGAAGAGGCAACGATTCTTCTCCAATCGGTTTTAAACACAGGCAGCAGAAAGTGCATGTTTAAGCTTCCAAGATTCAAGAGGACGATCAGCAGCAAAATCGTGACAACGATGGGAAAGAAAATCAGGTTCAAACGCACCAAAGCGATGCTTGGCCCGGCAACGGCATAGATTAATACCAGCAAGTAAACCAGCCCGATGATTTCCTCCGGCGTGTTATCGAATAAATACAGCCTCGTTATCGTGGAAACGCCGCGCACTTGGTAACTGACAAATAACAGAAAGTAAAGACTCATTAACAGCGTCAGCACATGGGCTGCTTTTCGGCTCAAAATCATCGAGGCCATTGCATGATAGTTTTTACCGGGAAACCTCGAAGCCAATACGCCGATGGCCCAAGCAAATACAAATGCGATCATGCCGCCGAGAACGATCGGCATCCAGCCATCCGAGAACTGGGTCTTCTTCGCAATCGTATGGGGGAGCGTGAGGATTCCGAGTCCAATCATCATATTGCTGACAGAGTAGACAATCTCTTTTCTTCCGATCGTTTGACTGCTTCGTTGGTTAAGGTTCATTACGAATCACCGCTTTTTTGCCCGATGGATATCCTGGGGCTTCATAAATAAAGGTCTGAGCGTAAGCCAAGTCACCGGCACGCGGATAAACATATCCTTCCAATCGTGCTGAACAGAGGGGGCAATGGGACTCAGATAAGGGATTCCGAAACTATGCAGCCTCATCAAGTGGATACAGATCATGATAAAGGTCAGCACGATCCCATACAGTCCCAGAAAGCTTGCAGCAATCATGATCGCAAAGCGGAGCATTCGAAAAGAAATACCTGCGCTGTAAGACGGAATGGCAAAGGAGGATATTGCTGTCAGTGCCACGATGATGACCATAATCGGGCTCACGATCCCCGCCTGAACCGCAGCCTCCCCGATCACAAGTCCTCCGACAATACCGATCGTTTGACCTATCGGTTTCGGCAGGCGAATTCCCGCTTCGCGCAGCAATTCCAGTGTAACTTCCATCAGTAAGGCTTCGATCACTGCAGGAAAGGGCACCCCTTCCCGTGAAGCAGCAATCGAAAATACGAGCTTAAACGGGATCATGCCGGGATGGAAAGACAGGATGGCAATATACAGCGCGGGAAGAAACAAGGTAATTCCGATGGCCACAAGACGCAGCAAACGTATCAGCGAGCCAATGCTCCATCGTTCGTAATAATCCTCCGGGGAATGTAACAGGGAAATGAAAGTAAACGGAAGCAGAAGCACAAAAGGGGTACCGTCCAGCAAAATCGCTACTTTTCCCTGCAGCAGGGCGGAAGTGACCTTATCCGGTCGCTCGGTATTGAGGATCTGGGGAAACGGCGATAAAAAGCTGTCCTCGATCCATTGCTCCACCGTTCCGGATTCAGGGGCATAGTCGAGATCCAGCGACTTCAGCCGGCGGTTGACTTCTTCGATCAGCTCCGGATTCGTCAATCCTTTAATATAGACGACCACAAGCGACTGGTTCGATCGCCTGCCGATGGTATGGGGGTCGATCGTCAAATTGGGCTCGCGAATATGTCTTCGCAGCAGGGAGATGTTGGTGTAGATGCTTTCCGTAAATCCTACTCTCGGGCCGCGGACCAGCGCTTCGGTTTGAGGTTCCTCAATGCTCCGTCCCGGCCATTTGCGGGTTTTGATCAGCAGGACCTCATCCGTACCCTCCAGCATAAGAATCGTATCGCCCGAAAGAATGACCGGAATGACTTCATCCCAGCGCCTCGTTCGGTTGGTGATCTGCAGGGATATCATCCGATTCTCGATTTCATGGAGAACATGCCGCACATCCTTCATGGATGACGCGTATTGCTCCGGGTTATGCTGAATCGGCTGGATAATCTGCTCCTTAATCAACAACTGATCGGATAATCCTTCCAAGCTGACAATGGCTGAGGTATATGAAACGCCCCCAACCTGAAGCACTTTGGTGGTGAGGTCGCTGGGGTCATTGAGCAACAGACTCAATGTTTCCAGGTTTTCCTTTAGGTGCGTTGACAGGAATTCAGGCGTTTGGCCAGGCTGCTTCGTCTTCATGTGACCTCGACTCCTTCAACCATATTCTCCGTTATGATACCCTCTGAAATCCATTTTTATCCGTAACAGAAAAAAGGCTGCTCCTACCCGCTTAACGGATGGAACAGCCTATGAAACAACTTTCTATAATCTAAAACGAGACAAGGTCTCTTTCAGCTCATTCGATACATTCTCAAGCTGTGTTGACAGATTAACCAGCTGACTGCTGACGCTTTGCTGCTCTGTGGAGAGAGAAGCCACCTCTTCCGAAGTTGCGGAGGATTCTTCGGCTACCGCGCTCACATTGCTCATCGCTTCCGAAAGTACATTTTGAGATTCATTCAGCTCATCAATCGAATGCGTGACGGAATCCAAGCGATCGATAAATTCTACCATCTGCTGTTGAACGGATACGAAGATATCGTTCGTTTCCTTAACGGCATCCATCTGACCCTTGAAGAGCGGGTTCGCATCGAGCAGTACCTGCACGGTTTCGTTCATCTCGGCCATGATGCGGTCCGTAATTTGGCTGACCATATCGATGGATTGCCTGGATTGGTCTGCCAGCTGGCGGATTTCATCGGCCACGACCATGAAGCCTTTACCGGCTGCTCCGGCACGGGCCGCTTCGATCGTTGCATTCAAGGAGAGGATGTTCGTTTGCTTGGTGATGTTCTGAAGCACATCAAGCACTTTGGCAACCGAAGATGTCGTTTCCTTCAAGCCATCAACCTTATGCATCATCGAGCGGGTCATATCCTCGGTCTGATGGGTCTTATCCAGCAAGTCGCTCAAATGCTTTGTTCCCAGCTCACTGGAGCTTTCTACGTGACGGGCCGATTTGCCCATCTCTTCGTTAGCCGTAACAACGATTTGCATCTGCTTCGAGATGTTGTTGGTCAGATCGCTGCCGCGCTCTGCTTCAACTGCCAGACTGCTGGCTCCGTTCGCAATTTCCTCGGTAGCCACGGCAATTTCTTTGGCCGAAATCGCAGTCTTCTTCGAGGCATCGCTTAATTCGGCAGCCGTTCGAAGCACTTCCTGGGCGGTATTGCTCGTTTGCTGCACGAGTCCGGTAATCTGCTCCATCATATCGTTGAAGCTGGCCGAGAGCTGACCGATTTCGTCCTGGCTCTTATGGTCTGTACGAACATTCAAATTCCCTTTAGCGCCTTCCTTCATCAGCAGGTTCAGCTTGCCTATCGGACGGGCAATCATCCTTACCATCCAAATCCCGATCAGAATGGCAAAAATAACGTCGATCGCAGCCACGATCAGCGTGATGACCAGTATGCTGGAGGCATCCTTCGTGAGCTCGCTGGTTTGGACAGAACCTACGAGCTTCCAATCGTTCGTGCTCAGCGTATTGTAAACCGCCAGTACATTTCTTCCTTCCTCATCCTTCGTTCTTACGTCATCCGTTTTGGTGTCGGCCGGAAACTCTTTCGCAAACGTCCAAGCGGTTTCCGAACCCACGATGGAGGAATCGCTGGAGGAAACAACGATGCCTTCCGGACTGATCAATTGCAGTTGACCGTTCTCGCCAAGGTTAATTCCCTTCAGCTGGGCATCCAGCACCGAGGCGTTCAGTTCAAACATGACGACATACGTAGACGTCAGGTCGTTCATGGAACCCAAGGAGCGGGCAATCGTGAAATACGGAGCACCGCTGTTCTGCATCGTTGGCAGCCACATAATCTTCTTGTCGCCTTCCTTCAGTTCGGCATACCAGCTTTGCTCAAGGACGGTTTTGGAGGATTCCGAGGATTGTCCTGCGGATATGATCTTCTCTCCCTTGGAAGGGATCAAATAAATGGCTCTGATGGCCGAGTCCGACGTAATCTGATTGGATAGTTTATCGCGGATGGTCCGCTCTACCGTAAACGCATCGTACTCGCTTAACTTCTTATCCGTGTACTCGGACAACAACTTCTGCAATTCAATGTCATAGAAGATTTGTCTGCCGGCATTCTCGTACTTATCCAGAATGATGTCGATTTTCTCGGAGGTTTGGATAATCGTCTGCTGATTGCCGTTTGCAGCATTCTTCTCAATCGTGTCCTTTGCCTTGTTGTAAGACAGATACCCCAGGACGATCACAAAAAATACAATGGCTGACAAAAAGATCAGGAACAACCGGATTCCGACGGATTTTGCCGGGTTCATCGGCATGCGGCTTATGGCCGTTCCCATGTTGGAAACGAACGACTTGGCAGTATGTATCCCTGATGATGCCGAAGGCGTTTTCTTTTTCTCTTTGTTTCCCCCGGGCTTCTTGTCCTTTTTCGGTTTCTTATCATGCTGCTCAACTTCTGACATTAGCTGTTCACCTACCACAATCATATTATTAATACGTCGGTCCAATCCCCTGAAACGTATTCGTTACTCTTTATTTCGACAATTGGGGGTGTTTTCCTTTGGGTTTTCGCAAAAAAACAATTCTTAAATCCTAATTTTTTTGTAAACAAAAAGAATCCAAGGTCCATCCACAGACCCGGATTCTCAATTGTGTAGTTCTTAAGAACTATATTTTATTATCCTTTGCGTTTTCGCATCATATCAAAATGACGCACCGGCTGATCCACCTTCATGCGAATGAGCTGAAGGGGATGGCGAGCTGCATCCAGTTCGCTTCCATTCTCATCCTGGATAGGCCCAACCGTCTGCTTAAAGAAGGTCCCTTCCGGCCCGAAAAATTCGATTTGATCCCCCGGCTTAAAGTGGTTCCGCTGCTGGATGACGGCCGTTCCCGAGTGTTCGTCATATTCCATCACCAATCCGGCGAAATCATAAGGCACCGCCTTCTCTTCCGGTTCATAAATATGATCCTCATGGTCCGGCGTATCATAGAAAAATCCAGTATTCAGCGGTCGGTTGGCCGCTTTATTAATTTCCTCGATCCATTCCGGCTTCAATACATAATGGTCAGGGTCGGCCATGTAAGAATCAATCGCCTGTCTATACACATTGACCACAGTCGCAACGTAATGGATCGATTTCATCCGTCCCTCAATCTTGAAGCTGTCGATTCCGACCTCGATCAGATCCGGAATATGCTCCAACATGCAGAGATCCTTCGACCCCATCGTAAACTGATTATCTTCCGGCTGGAACAGCGGGATCTGGGTAACGCCCGGTTTGAACGGGGATGGAGCAGGGGCAGGCTGTTCCATCAGCTGCTGCTCTTCCGACACCCAATGTCCCTGCTCTTCTCGTCCATCCTCGAACAAATCATATTTCCAACGGCAGGATTGGCAGCATCCGCCCCGGTTGGAATCACGGTCCGTAAAATGGTTGGACAATACGCAGCGACCGGAGAACGAGGAGCACATTGCTCCATGGATAAAGGCTTCGATCTCAATGTCAACATGCTCTTTAATCGCTGCGATTTCCTCCAGGCTTGCCTCCCGTCCCAGTACGACCCGCGGCAATCCTTCGTCCTTCCAGAATTTCACGGCCTGCCAATTGAGCGTGGACTGCTGCGTGCTCAGATGTACTTCAAGTTTAGGTGCAGCGCGCTTGGCAACCTCGATAATCGCCGGATCGGCAGCGATGATCGCTGCAATGCCTGCTTCTTCCAGGCTTCGCAGGTAGGATTCGATGCCTTCGATGTCCTCGTTATGCGCATAAATGTTGGTGGCCACAAACACCTTCGCGCCGTATTTCTTGGCGAATTCCACGCCTTCTTTCATTTCTTCGAAGCTGAAGTTGTCCGCATTCGAACGAAGGCCGTATTTCTGTCCTCCGATATATACCGCATCGGCGCCATAATGCACCGCAAATTTCAGTTTTTCCAAATTACCGGCCGGGGCGAGCAATTCCGGCTTGTCCAGGCGATAGCGTTTGCCTTTGTATTTTGGCTGTGCCATTGCTTCCATGCTGTCCACTCCTTAATAAACTTGTTCCTTGTAGAAAAATCCAAACGACAATTCGCGTTCCGGATCCTGAATCGCGCGGATTCCGTCCATCCACTCTTCCTGAAATGCATAAGCTGAAGCGTCTGCAGCATAGAGATCGATCGCTTTACGATACGTTCGAATTACAACCTCATTGTAATGGCGCGGCTTCAGCAGTGTCTCTACCTTAAAGCTGTCCACGCCTGCTGCCATCAGCAGATGCAGATCCTCCAGAATGCAGATATCCTCCGAACTCATGATATGGGTGCCATTGATATCCTCATAGATCGGATATTTCTCGTCCTGGCGTTCGGCCTCGATGAGGAACAGGCCTCGCTCTTTGCCCAGGCTGCCGTCATTGACTGGTCTGCCCTGCTGCTGCATGTAACTGTTCACCAGGCGCCGCTTGGAGTGATAGATGTTGGTCATGCCGTGGACCTGGACCTGCGCTTCCAGCTGAAGCTGCGGCTTCATGTCCGTGACTTCGTCCATATTCAATTCACGCGCCAGAATAACCCGGGAGGCGCCTTTGCTTCCCCAGTAATTGGCCGTTGAATAGTTGGTGGCGGTCATTTCCGCATTCCAGTGGAGCTTTACCTGCGGAGCCAAGTCTTTTACGGTGGTTAGCACCGAGGGATCGTTAAATTCCACCGCATCCACTCCGATGTCTCCGACCGCTTTAACATAAGCGGGAAGCTCCGGCAGCAAATCATTGGTCATTAAGTTGTTCAAGCTTACGTACACTTTGCTCCCTTGCCCGTGAGCAAGCTGCACGACTTGCGCAATTTCGTCCAGGGGCAAACTGCCGGGCAATCTCATGCCGAAGCGGTCTTCGCCGACAAGCAGCGCATCGGCTCCGGCTTCCAAGTAAGCAGCAGCATCGGCCACGGAGCCGGCTGCCGCCAATAATTCAGGTTTGATACTCATGATGATTTCCTCCCTATTAGAGGTTGTTCAACAAGCCTCTTTCATGCCGTAGTATTGAGGCGTGGCCTGCCTGCCGCAATCGGACTTGCTGAACACGTCATATTATTGTTGTGCCATCTTTTTGCTGGCCTCGATGTTTTTTAAATGCTCTTTGTACGTTTTGGCAAAGAGATGCTCCTGCGTACCGTCCTTCTTCGTCACATAGAACAAATAATCGGATTTCTCCGGGTTCAGGGCTGCCTGAATGGATTCCAGGCTCGGGCTCGAGATAGGCCCCGGCGGAAGTCCCTTTTGACGATAAGTGTTATACGGGCTCTCGACCTCCAGGTCGGCGTAAAGCAGCCGCTCCTTCGGCTTATCTAACAGATATTGAACGGTCGCATCGATTTCAAGCCTCATATCCTCGTCCAGCCGGTTATAAATCACGCCGGCTACCAGGGCTCGCTCCTGGTCCGCAACCACTTCCCGCTCCACCAGCGAAGCGATGGTCATGAGCTCATGGAACGTCACGCCTCGCGCCTCCAGCTGGCTCTCCCAATCCGGAATTTCAGCCAAACGCTTCTCGGTTTCCTTCAGCATGGTCTCTGCGATCCCTTTTGCCGTTAGATCCTTCTTCGGCAGTTCATAGGTCGCCGGGAATAAGTAGCCCTCCAGATGATGCCTCAGATTTGCTTCTGCGGGAATCTCTTCCGCTATGGGCACATTCCAGCCGGATGGCTGGTCCACAACCTCCAGGAACTCCTTCTCGTCGATGCCGCTCTCGCGAGCGATGGTTTCCGCCATCTGAAGGATCGTATATCCCTCGGGGATCGTGAAACGGACCATTTCCTCAGGCTTCACTTCGCCGTTGTTCATCTTGGATAACAGCTCCTGGAAGGGAGTGCCCGGCGTTGCTTCATAGGTGCCCGCCATGAGACGGCTGCCTTCGCCGCTAAGCTTCAGATAACCTTTAAGTATGAGAGCATTTTTGATCAGTCCCTTTTCCTCAAGCAGATCGGCGATAGAGGATGTGCTCATGCCGGACTCCACGGTGAATTCGACGGGAGTTTCCGAGCTCTGAACGGGTTGCAAACCATTCCATACGTAGAATACGGCCCCGCCTGCAATGAGGATCAGAACCAATGCTGCTATTGCCAGTTTCTTCAATCTACTCATCCCTTCACACCAAAAGGGGCGGACAGCTCCGCCCCTTCCTGAACTTTCATTTGAAAATTAAGCATGTGCTCCTGCAGGAGGGAGCTTAGTCCTCGTCTCCCTCGGGAAACGTCAGCTCATCGTAGAGCTCGGACACATTCTCCCATTCCTCGTCGTCATCAATGGTGGCCAGCTCCAATCCGCCATCCGCATTCTTCACGATCCGGAGAACCTCGTACTCCTCATCGGTGCGGTCCGGCTGAACCAGAATGGCATACCCTTGACCATCCACTTCAAATTCGGCGGCAATATCATAAACCTCGAGATGGCCTTTATCGTCCTCAAGCTCAACACTCTCACCGAATGCTTCCTTAAGGGCTTGGGTCCATACGATATTCTCAACCGAAAAATCAGACATCATTCGTCTCTCCCGTCCAGCTCTTCCACGAGCGTATTGAAGGTTTCTTCAACAATGGCCCATTCTTCATCGTCTTCGATCATAAACAGTTTCAGGTCTTCTCCGTCTTCCTCATAACGGAAGGCGTAAACCTCGTCGGTCTCTTCTTCTGCAGACTCCCTTGGTACGACCATCATATATTTGGCATCCGAGCCATCCACTTCGAATTTCATGATGACTTCGAATTCTTCCTCGTTGCCTTCATCGTCGGGAATATAAATAATTTCCGGTTCTTCTTCCATACCAATATGCTCATTAGCCATTGTAATCACCCTCACCTTTACCTTTTAGAATCCAAGTAGTTTTGCAAAATCAAGCTTGCCGCCATTTTATCTACAACCTGTTTTCGCTTCTTTCGGCTGACATCGGCTTCAAGCAATGTCCTTTCAGCGGATACTGTTGATAGCCGTTCATCCCAAAGGTGAACGGGTAAGGATAGGGACTCTCGCAACGTGTTTGCGAATTCCATGCAGATTTCGCCCCGCGGACCAATCGTGCCGTTCATATTCTTAGGCAGGCCGACCACAATCTCGCCGACCTCGTTGTCTTTGACGAGTGCGGCAATTCTGTCCAGCTCGCCTTCGTCGCGGCGGCGTTCGATAACTTCAACCCCTTGGGCCGTCCATCCGAACGCGTCGCTGATGGCAACACCGATTCTGCGGTCCCCGTAATCTAATCCCATGATCTTCTTCATCCCTGTGTGCTCCTAACGGTGACTGGCTAAGTAGAACCGGACCAGTTCTTCAATCAATTCATCTCGCTCTTTTTTCCGGATCAAACTTCTGGCATTATTGTGCCGAGGTATATAAGCGGGATCCCCGGACAAAAGATACCCTACGATTTGGTTAATCGGATTGTACTCCTTCTCTACCAGCGAATCGTATACCGAAAGTAGAATGTCCTGGGCGGAAGCCTCCTTTTCATCACCTTTTACATTGAACTTGACTGTCTTATCCATGGAGTCCATGTGTGACACACCTCGCTTCTTCAAAGAACATGTTTACCATGCTTCGTCGAATAAATATTTACCAGCTTGATCTAGTTATATCATAACATAATCCTAAGTCTCTACGGAAATCCAAAGCGAAATATTTAGAGAGTGTTCCAAAAAATTCGGGATTGTGTACAGCAAATGCCGCTTCCCGCTTACGGTAGCCTGCCGTACACAATCTGGACAAATCATGTTTACACGCCCCGGGCTACGAGGTCCTCCGCATGCTGCAGCGCCTGGGCAAGCTTGGAAGCATCCTTGCCCCCGGCTTGGGCCATATCCGGACGGCCTCCGCCGCCCCCGCCGCATACCGACGCGACTTCCTTAACCAGCTTGCCGGCATGATAGCCCTGCTTCACCAGCTCCTGCGGAACCGCTACGACGAAATTCACCTTGTCGCCTGCTTTGGAGCCGAGCACGAGGATGGTCTCAGGCAGCTTGCCCTTCAATTCGTCAGCGATGCCGCGGAGTCCGTCCATGCTGCCGGCCTGTACTTCGGCTGCCAGCAGCGACGTATTGCCGACCTGCTTCACTTTGTCGGTCAGCTGGCTGGCTTCAATGGCTCCCAGCTTCCCTTGCAGGGACTCGTTCTCCCGAGCAAGATCCTTCACCTGTTGGTTCAGGCCTTCGATCCGCTTCGGCACGTCCGCAAGATTGCTCTTCAGCAAGCCGGCAGCCTGCTTGAGCAGGTCCATTTGGCCCTCCAGATGCTCATAAGCGTAACGTCCCGTTACGGCTTCAATGCGGCGAACGCCGGAGCCGATGCCGCTCTCGCCAAGCAGCTTGAAGATTCCGATCTGGGACGTGTTGTCCACATGGCATCCGCCGCACAGCTCGATGCTGTAATCCCCGACCTGAACGACACGGACGATATCGCCGTATTTCTCGCCGAACAAGGCCATGGCGCCCATCGCCTTCGCTTCATCAATGGCCTTGCGCTCGATAACGACCGGAACGCTCTTCCATACCTGTTCATTCACGCGGCGCTCAATATCGGCCAGTTCCTCCTGCGTAATGCTGCCGAAGTGGGAGAAGTCGAAGCGCAGACGCTGCGGTTCAACAAGGGAACCTGCCTGATTGACATGATCGCCAAGCACTTCCTTCAACGCTTTATGCAAAAGATGAGTCGCTGTATGGTTCTTGACGATGTCATTGCGCATAGCCGAGTCGACCTGCGCCTTGACCGTATCGCCCACTTTGAGCTCGCCGAGCTCGACGGTTACGAAATGCACATGCTGTCCATGCGGAGCCTTGAAGAGGCCTTCCACTCGGGCACGCACGGATCCGCCTTCCAACATCCCCTGATCGCTGACCTGGCCGCCGCTTTCAGCATAGAACGGAGTAACGTCCAGAATGACCTGACAGGTCTCGCCTTCACTGACGCTGTCCGCAAAGCTGTCACCGGACACAATGGCGAGCACTTTCGCCTCGCTGACGGTGTCATTATATCCAACAAATTCACTTTTAACCGTATAATCGGAAAGAACGCCGCCTTGGACCTTCATGCTTTCCGTTTCATGACGGGCTGCGCGCGCACGGTCACGCTGTTCCTTCATCGCGGCATCAAAGCCCTCGCGGTCCACGGTCAATCCGTGTTCGGACGCATAATCCTCCGTTAAATCAAACGGGAAGCCGTACGTATCATACAATTTGAACGCGTCGCTGCCGCTGATGACGGATTTGCCCTGCTTCTTCGCTTCGGCGCTGACGTCAGCCAGGATGTTCAAGCCGTCCGAGAGCGTTTTATGGAACTGTTCCTCTTCCGTCGCAATGACCTTCTCGATAAAGGCACGCTTCTCAACGACCTCTGGGTAGTATACTCCCATAATATCGCCTACGGTTCCGGTCAAAGTATACATGAACGGTTTGTCCAGTCCGAGCACCTTTCCGTAACGAACCGCGCGGCGGAGCAAACGACGGATGACATAGCCGCGGCCTTCGTTGGAAGGCAGCACGCCATCGCCTACAGCGAATGCAACCGTACGGATGTGGTCTGCAATGACTTTCAAAGCGATATCGTATTCCGTCTTCTCGTTGTATTTTACGCCGGCAAGCTCTGCCGTCTTCTGAATGATCGGCTGGAACAGGTCGGTATCGAAATTGGAAGCCACGTTTTGCAGAATGGAAGCAAAGCGCTCCAGACCCGCGCCCGTATCGATGTTCTTGTTCGGAAGCGGTGTATAGCTGCCGTCCTTGTTGTGGTTGAACTGGGAGAACACGAGGTTCCAAACTTCAAGCCAGCGTTCGTTCTCGCCGCCAGGGAACATTTCGGATTCGGGTGCCTCCGTGTCGTATCCTTCGCCGCGGTCATAGAAAATCTCGGTGCAAGGTCCGCATGGTCCTTCGCCGATATCCCAGAAGTTATCCTGCAGCTTGATGATGCGCTCCTTCGGGAGACCGATTTTCTCGTTCCACAGTTTATAGGCCTCCTCGTCCTCCGGATACACGGTTACGGACAGCTTCTCCGGATCGAAGCCGATCCACTTTTTGTCCGTCAGGAATTCCCAGGCCCAGGTGATCACTTCTTCTTTAAAATAGTCGCCGATGGAGAAGTTGCCCAGCATTTCGAAGAATGTATGGTGCCGGCGGGTCTTGCCGACATTCTCGATATCGTTGGTACGAATGCATTTCTGCGAGTTGGCAATTCTCGGATTTTCCGGCTTCACGCGCCCGTCGAAGTAAGGCTTGAGCGGAGCCATGCCTGCATTAATCCAGAGCAGGGACGGGTCATTATGCGGTACAAGCGATGCACTCGGCTCAATATTGTGGCCTTTCTCTGCAAAAAACTCTAGCCATTTGGAACGGATCTCACTAGCTTTCATCTCTACACTTCCTTCAGTCGTAATATAGGGATACAATCATTTGTATCCGAACACAAAAAACGCCCCTGAATATAATTCAGGGACGAATGTTCTCGCGGTACCACCCTGGTTATCGTCCATTCATCCTCCAGCATGTCTTCCTTGGATAACGAATACGACGATCGCCTCGTAACAGCTTGATAACGGGAGCCGCCCGGTGAATTTTGAATCACACTCGAAAATTA
Source organism: Bacillus sp. FSL K6-6540 (assembly GCF_038007545.1). Lineage (NCBI taxonomy): Bacteria > Bacillati > Bacillota > Bacilli > Caryophanales > Bacillaceae > Bacillus > Bacillus sp. FSL K6-6540. The sequence goes on along the minus strand of NZ_JBBOXH010000001.1, from coordinate 1,908,502 downwards.
GCATTCGGCTAGGGACGCTTCCAGGTTCTCGCAGCCAGCCGGAAATTCTCCGGGCAGGAACCTGTTCTCTGGGCAAGGTGCACAAAGCCTACTCGATTTTGTCATCGATTTTAACGGTTATAGGTTTATCATTTCAAGTATATATAGGGGGAATACATCTGTCAATGCATGAACATGCTGGTTATCGGCCGAAGGGGTCAACCGGATTTCTTCCTGACATAATAAGCGAAAACATGCTGCAGCAGCACTTTGATGACGGCAAAGACCGGTACCGCCAGAATCAGACCCACGGTTCCTGCCACCTGTCCGCCGACAAGGAGCGCAAATATGATCAGAAGCGGATGCATATGCAGCTTCTTGCCGACCACTTGCGGCGAGATGACATTGCTCTCCAGCGTTTGGCAGACCATATTGACCACCGCCACCAGCAGCACCATCCTCCAGGAAATCGTGGATGCCATCACAAGCGCAGGAGCCGCCCCGAGAAAGGGGCCTAGATACGGGATGATGTTAAACACCGCCACGATGCTGGCCAGCAGCAGCGCGTACGGCATGCCCACGATCATGTACCCCACGTAAGCGAGAACGCCGATGATCAAGCATACCAGAAATTGTCCGCGGACATAATTCCCGAGGGCTGTGTCGATCTCTTTCAGCAGCGTGACAATCGACTTCCGGCGGCTCCGCGGCAGATAGGATACGGCGGTTCGCTGGAACACCTCAAAATCTTTTAATATGTAGAAGATCAGGAACGGAACAATTAACACATTAAACAGGATGTTGATGGTGTTGCCGATATTGTCCATGAAATCCGAAATTCCACCGGCCAGCCTCGACTCCATCTGCAGGAACCAGCTGTTGACGCCTGTCCTTACTCCCGGGGGCAGCAGCCTGCTGTCCAGATTGGTCATCAGGCTTTGGGCGTTCATCGATAATTCAGGCAAGTGCTCGTTGAGCTCCTCCAGCTGCCGGATCAGCATCGGAATCATATTGATCAGAATGACGGCCAGCGAAGTCAGGAAGACGGCATAAATGAGCAGTACCGCAATGCTCCGCGGAACTTTGCGGTCAGAGAGCGTGCATACAATCGGATTCAACACATACGATATGATCATGGCAACCAAAAATGGCGCCAGGACGGCCTTAAGAAAGCGATAGACATCCAGAAACAGCGGGCGCAGCAGCCAGACAAAATAAAGGGAGATGAGTCCAAGCATCAACCAAACCAACAACCGAAACCATTTGTTCTCGGTCAGCTGTTCCACACAGGCACCCTCCTTTTTTCGAAAGCTACCCTGTAGTATATGTACAAGCTTCCAGAAATAAACTAACATTTCCGCCGGCCAAAATGAAAAAGACTCCTGCTATTCAGCCGCACAGGCCTTACGCAAGGAGTCGTTGATCTTACGCTATGTACGCGTTCTTCAGGAAGACGCGTGCATCTGAGGAAAATCCGGCTGCATGTCATCGCCGAAGAACAAATCATCCAGCGAGCTCAGCGTGCCGTCCTCTTCTACCTGGTATACGGACATTTTCTCTCCGTTAACCGTCAATTCGATAAAGCAACCCCAGCAATAAAACTGGTGGGAGCCGATTTTTCCGATATCTTTGGAACTACAGTTTGGACATTTCATCCTACCTCACCCTATCCGTTCACAGAATTAATGGCTTTTTCCAGACGCTGTTCGCTCATCGGGGGTACCATGACGGCACTCTCGCCGATAGCCATTTCAGCTGTGCAAGGCAGCCATTTGCGACCTTCGATCAAATCCGAGACAAATCCATCGGATATTTCCAACCCTAGTATTGTATTGCCCTGTTCCTGCTCAAAATAAACATCCGATATACGACCGAGCAGGACACCATCCTCTGTCAGGACCTGCATCTCTTTCAATTTGCGTTTGCCCAAAAGGTACGTAAGCGGTATATCGTTGGCGCCCAATTTGCGGACAGCCTCTTGGCTCCGGATCATGACGGCATCTTCCCCGTAGGCTACGATATCTTCCCATGAGACGCTTTTCACATGAGAGGAAAACAAAGCCTTGCCTTCCAGCTCCAATCCGGTAATCAACCAGTTCTCATCTAGTATAAAATCGTGGATTTTGCCGATTTCCTTACCGTTCTCCACGTCGAATACAGCCAGTCCGATCATTTCTTGAAGTTTCATAACCGTGGACACCTCCTCATCCTTCATGGTTTGAAATCAACCGCGGTTCCCAAAAAAAGCTGACCGACGGGCAATTTCCAAGGATGAAATGGACGAACGCATACCCCCTATCCGTAGAAGGAGAAATCCCTTAACATCTATTTACGTAACCGATTAAGGATGGTTCCAATTTTTTGGGCAGTGTACTCCATTTCTTGAGTAGTATTACCCAAACCGAAACTAAAACGAATCGCGGAGCGCAAAACAGGGTCAGAAAGTTTCATTGCTCGGAGTACATGGGATATTTCCAGGGATCCCGACGTACAAGCCGAGCCGCTTGCCGCCGCAATTCCTTCCATATCGAGGTTCATCAGCATCGTCTCCGTATTGGCACCGGGAAAGCTGATATTCAGGATGTGAGGTAGGTGATGTTCCGGGTTTCCATTGATCACAAAAGAATTCTCGCCAATCTCCTGACGAAGCCCGTCAAGGAGGGTCGATCTCAGTTCGCGATAATGCTGGATCCGCGTCTCCATATTCTGCACGGTCCATTCCACTGCCGCCGCAAAACCGGCGATTCCGGCCATATTCTCTGTTCCGGCCCGGCGCTTTTTCTCCTGCAGCCCTCCGAACAGACGGGGAGATACGCTGAGTCCCCTGCGGACGACCAAAGCGCCTACGCCCTGCGGCCCGTTGATTTTGTGGGCGGAGAAGCTCCACATATCCACCGGCAGCTCGCGGCAGTTGATCGCCTCCGAGCCCAATGCCTGAACGGCATCGGTATGGAATACGATTCCGCGGCTCCGGCATAACTCGCCGATTTCGGCGATCGGCTGAACGGTGCCTACTTCATTGTTGCCGTACATGATGGTCACCAGCGCCGTGTTGTCCTGAATCGCGCCCGCAATGTCCTCTACAGAAACACGCCCTGTAGGGTCCACCGGGACATAGGTAACCTGGCAGCCCCGCCGTTCCAGCTCATGGCAAGTGTGGAGCACCGCATGGTGCTCCACCGCTGACGTAATCACATGTCTGCCTTCCACGCCCAAGGACTCCAGCAGTCCCAGAACAGCCAGGTTATCGCTCTCGGTCCCGCCTGCGGTAAACACCAGCTCGTCCGAATGGCATCCTAACAAAGACGCTATTCGATCACGCGCCCCGTTCACGATCTTCTTCGCTTCCCGTCCAAAAGCATGGACGCTCGAAGCATTGCCGTATTGGCTCGTCATGACATTCATCATCCGCTCCGCGACCTCCGGATGAACCGGGGTTGATGCGGCATGATCCAAGTATACTGATTTCATCTCCGTCGTCACCCTTAAATATAAAACATATATCTGACAGGATGTACAAGAGTAAAGTTCATTCTACAACAACCCTTTCAGAATCAAGATTTTAGCGTATTCTATCATAGTACAACCTACAAGGACAAACAACAACCTACAAGCTTTTTTGTGGGTAAAGTGTGGGTTCTGAATTACTCAAGGCCCATTGAAAAAGGACTCCGCCGTTATGAGCTGGAGTCCTTTTTCCACAAATTTCTTTTGTTCAACTTACCGAAATTACCTCATCGATCTTAATCCATTGCCAGCGATCTTCAGCTATGGACAATTTGATTTCCCGTCTGAACGTGTGGATCAATACGACAATACCTGTTAACTCTGTATCCTCATACTCATCAAACAGCCTTAATTTAATGGGACGGTGCTCATGAAACGACTCGGCCAGTGCTTGCTCAATCAATTCCATTTCCTGTGGATCCAAGGTTGGCCGATCTTTCCTACCCTGTTTGAGCTGTAGCCGAATTATGGCTTCCCTATGTTCTGGTATCATCATACGACTGGACTCCCAAAGACCGTTCCCATCTAATTTTGTCATTTACAGTGCCCTCCTTAACTTTGCCGGTTTGGTCATTCACAAAACAAGAACATTTGTTTGTATTATATGCGAACTAACGTTCCCTGATCAATGTAAAAAAAAGCCACCGCGCTCTATGCCTCGGTGGCTTCTTCATTCACATATTCAATTAATTCAGTTACGCTGTTTAATTCTAGCGCCTTGTATACCTTATCTAAATTATCAGGGGACCATGCTTTTGATTTGTTCTTGACCATATCCAGAATTGTAGGATAGCGGATTCCGGTCATTTCAGATAATTGATTCGCATTCATTCTCTTTTCAAATAGTATTCTGTCCAGCTTGAGCTTGAACATTTCGATCACCTCACCTTCATTATATACGATTATCGTTAAATGTAAACGATATTTGAATAATTTATACGAATATCGTTGACAACTATACGAATTTCGTATATAATTAAATTATAAAGGAGGTGAGACAAATGGATAAAGTGTTAATGGAAGCTTTTGAAAAGCTCCAAAAACGAGAACACCTCCTTAGAGTGACCCGAGACCAGATGGGGCTAGGACGGATCACCAAGGAGGAGTTCAAAAATCGTGAGGAACAGATACTTGGACGGTATGCCCTCACGGAAGCTGAACAGCGGGCGTATGACCTGCACCACCGCATGACGCAGCGCAAGCGTCGCGGATAAGTTTCAGGGAGAGGGGCCGAGATCAGGCCCCTCTTTTCTTACGCCGCCGTACCTGTTTCAGGTTAAAGGAATCATATTCAAATATCAACTGGTCGAATTGTTCCGAAGTGAGATAGACCAGAGGTACCAAAACGTTGTCCTGTACGGCGTAGTCGAGATACTGGATTTTCTTAGACACCAGATTTCCCTCCTTTGCTCAGGATCAGTTTTCACCATTATATATCAACCGTCAGTATATTTAAACTTCCGATAAACAAAAAAAAAGAACCTCGCAAGCCTAAGCCAGCGAGGTTCTTCTTACCGATGCCCTCGGTTTTGTTGATATTATATTTCATTTGGGACATTTTGTAAATCTACTTTTCTGATTCAATTGCCTGCAGCTGCTTCTCCAGCTCCGCGATCCGGACGGTATTGCCACCGATCAATTTAAGGAAGTTCTTCCGCAGTCGATACATCATAACCACTTGCTCCTCTCGCGTGACGGGCGCGCCTGGCCGGCTGCCGTCCACATACCCGTTCTTCTTCATCTCTTCCCAAGCAGGAGCTGCCCAGGGACTGACCACGTTAATATCACGTTCCTTGGTCTCTTTCACAGGCTCCTTTCCCCCTTTCACGACATCGTATTGATACAGGTTGTACTCATCCATAATGGCGATCAGCTTATCCGCATACTTCGGATCCGTCGCATAACCCGCCTCTTGGATCTCCCTCGCGGCCGTCTTACCGTCCACCCCGATAACCTTCTTGTATTTGTTACGGTCCCAGCTAACCCCGTTCAGGATCAGCTTAGTATGATCGGCGATGGACTCGCCCCAATTGTTATAGGCACGGAAGGCGGCGTCTACTTTGATCGGCTTCCCGTTCACGTATTCGGTTGTTGGCATCGTGCAGCTGCCGGCAGGCCCTTTGCCCTTGATCCCGAAGAGGTTATTCCCTTTCTTCGTCAATCCGGATGTTCCCCAGGCGCTTTCGAGCGCAGCCTGGGCTATGATCAACGATGCCGGAATAAATGTATTCTTCATATCGGCGATCGCGAAAAGGGCGATTTTTTGGACAAAAGCCTGTTTATTACTCATTGGATCCACCTGCTGCCTTGGCCGTCTGCTTCACAGCCTGGTGACCGAATACCGCCACCGCACCGCATAGGATCCCTTGAATGATCGCCTGGACCGTGAATCCCTGGATCAAGCAGACAAATACAATAGCGACCACCCCGACCAAATAAACAATGGACCAATCAGGGATAAACGGTGTTTGTTTGAACACGTAGCCAATAATCCAGCAAGCAATGACAACCACGATCAACTCAGGATTGATATACTCAAAAATCATGCTCCATTCCATATACATTCATCCTCTCTATTTCATATCGTCCAAGCGCTTATGAGCTTGTTTTGCAGACTCCTCAACCCTCGTCAAACGTTCGGCAAAACCATCCATACGTTGGCCTTGGATACGGACATCCACCTTAATGTCATCGATACCACGCTTGATGTAAGAGACGTCGGTATGCAGCGACGCGTCCGCCGTGGCTTCTTGTACCACCTCTGCCTTATAGGCCTTCGTCTTACCGACCCAGCCAAGTACAATGCCGCTAATGGCTGCGGTGACGGAAATGATTGCTGTGAGCACGGTCCAGTCCACCCTTCTTCCCCCTATCTTTCTTTGAATAAGAAAAGCCCCCGGACCACCCAGGGGCATAAAAAATACGCCTTGCGGCGCGCTATGCTGCATAATCAACGTTTGTGATTTGCTTGTATTCTTCTGGAGTGATCATCTTTGCTACAACAAAGGTCTTTAAACTGTCGTCATTGTATAAAGGATGCTGATTGTCGTAATAACGCTTGACGATCGAATACCACATTTACTCTACACCTCCTTTCAGTGCAGCCACTTCGAAGAGCAGCGTACCCACTGTATCCTCCAGGGATGCTATTGTGGCTTTGTCGTTGGCGCTCTCCAAAATTATATTTCCAACGGTCAAGTTCAGTTCGGCCACTTGTTCTGAAAGCGTAGGTTCTGGGTCGGGACTTGGTTCAGGATACTCATCAGCGAAAACAAGGAAATTCCCTTCAGTTATATTATGTTCCTCAATTAAGAACAAATCGGAGTGTTCCTGAATCAGCAGTTCACGATCGTCTAAAGTGTTATATTGTTTTTTCACCTTCATTCAAAATTCCCCTCCGTATTTAGTTTAGCGAACTCCAAACCTCAATATCTGTTGAAACTGAAAGATCTTTGAGATTTACATAGCCGCCGCTCTTATTTGTCCACACATACACCTGAATTTTATCATTACCGTTTATGGTGATATCCTCTATATAGCCAATGTAGGATGATGTAACCGATCGCAATATGCCCCCTGGTGAGCCATTAACATATATCTGACCATACCCAATGAGCCCATCATCTACTCCCAATTGGAATCTGACACGATACGTACCAGATACAGAAATAATACATCCTGATCCTATTCTGGGGGTGGTACCTAGTCGGCCAATTGGTCCTGGGTCTTGGAAAAAGTACATCTTATCCCCAGGGCCAATTGTCTTAAGAGTACCTAACATTCCGCCTACATCCACTCCTGCCCGAAAGTTCTCCGGCCGTAGGTTAGGCTCGGGAGCTGTAACCCAGGTTGAACCGTTGTAATAACCGGCAGGGGGGCGAATGAAGTACCGATCTCCAGCCCATACTGTTTTTTCTAAACCTGGCATATGGTTATTTTCTGCGCTTCGGTTTGCTATTCCGCCAGGTACACCGAAAATTGGACGGCCACTTAGGATGTATGCAGAATTTAAATTGGGCTCAGCTCCCTGTAATTGTGCAGTGGTGACTTTTATTTCACCGTCACCAGATCCCCCTTTTTGATATCCCTTTTCAGGATATACAGCTAGTGCTCCATCAGGCCATTTAGCAACGCCTGTAGCTGTTCTATTACCAGTAAGGACGGGGATTGTTCCTGTTACTGACCCGTTTGCATTGGATGCGGTTTTCCCCGCAAGGATATCCGCCGCCGTTGCATTTCCTGTCGCCCGGATAACTGCCGCAATTTTCGGGATGAGCTGCGCCCATGTTTCGCTTGTGGATGCCGATACTCCTATGGCAACAAGCGCGGCAACCACTTCCGCTTTCCGCTCATTGCCAGCTTGAAAAGCTTGGCTTACGGCCTTTTCTGTCGCTGCTACGTTCTCCCGCGTGCCGTTCGTGGCATTGGAGAGTTGTACGATACCTTTTTCTGTTAGGGAAGCCTCCGGGATATCAACTTCGATATTGTCCAGTATCTCTTTAAACTGTGCTACAGCAGCATCGATCTTATCCCAATTATCATTAAGAACCACATCCACATTAAACGTGTCGTTCCCGTCCGTATCGCCATCTACTTTGTATAGACTTAGAATCGGTGTCTGATTTGGCATAATGTTAACCTCACTTTCTTCTAAAGGCCATTTTACTAAATGGCGTCTGCTTGAGCTGATTGAACGTCATGACTTTATGGATATCTCGGACCAGCAGGAACCGGAAATCGTACTCTAGGGTTAGGTGTGCCGGCTTGATATCGTTCAGCGCATTCTTCAAGTCATCCAGGTTCGGCGGGATCCCGAGCGTATCGATGAAGGTAATTGTTATCTTGTAATCCGCCGGCGTAACAGACACATCCACCTGGCCACCATCATAGGCCTGGGCTACGTTCTTGATCATGCTTCCGGAAACGTTGCCCTGACCGCGCATCTTCGAGATGACAACGGACCGGCGCTGCTCGATCGGCTTCCCGGTCTCGATCGTGATCTGCAGATCTCTCTCATATCGACTAATCGCCCAGGTCGCCGATTCAGGATAGGATTGATTCAGCAGCTCCTCGATCCGTGAGGCCATCAGATCCACTTCAGGTCCTTCGGTTCCTGTCAGCTGCTCCATCTCCAGCACGCCGTCGTAGTATTTAGGCAGGTAACCTTTTAACCGATCGGATCCGCTCATGTTACCGTCACCGTCCCGAGAACGGCTACACCATCCATGCCGATTTCAATGTTCTTCTCTTCGCCATTAACAAACAGGTCGGCATAGTCAATGACCGGCGGGATCCCGAGAATGATACCCTGGATTCGCGTATACCGAACGAGCGGATCCGTGAAGGCCAGATCACGGAAATAATCGGCTGCACCACGCTCCAGCTGCTCCTTGACCTCTTCCACGGTCGCGCCGGTAGCCAGTGTCACTTTGACCGATATGTTGATCGGGATCTCCGTCGCCCCGACAACCGTAGTCACGGACCCGATCGGCGCAGCCCCCTCACCCATACCATCTTGTGTTGGGTCGATATACTGCTGCACGGCTTCCACGACAGGAGCTGCCGGCGCGCGCATCTCATTGTCCAGTAGAACGACTTTCACCGTTCCTGGTCCAGCCCACTCCGGAAACGCCCGAGCCCGGCCGACGCCGGTAATCTCTCGGGCCCATAACTCATACTGGTACCGATTGCCGGACGTGATTGGCCGTGAAACCTTTTCCTGGTACCGCTCATACAGGACTGGATCCTCTTCCGTGTCTTCTCCTGCCACCAACAACTCCGTCAGCTCGCCGCGTCCCAAGTCCGAAATGTATTCGATCGGGATGAGGGATCCGAAATGACGATTGCCCTCTGATCCGGCTGTCTCACATTCCATTCGGAAGTTCCCGGCGGATAGGCGTTCTACGGCGACATAATTCAGTTCGCCCAAGCTGAAGCGGCTGCTTATCGGAATATCCAACAGCGCGCCGGATCCAGAATAAAATACGCCCCGGAGCTGCGCCTTACTCGCCATCTTCCGTTTGACACCTGACCAGGCGATGGACCGATCTAGGTATTCACCGCTGGCCGTATCCGGAAAGCGTAAATTCGCATTCAAGTCCAGTTCAACATACATTTGAGCCAGCTCGGCGGCTGCCGGCGCCAGAGCGTCGTAGATGATACTCCCCTCGCGCTTGTCGATCCCGTCCGGTACCCGGTCCAGCATTCGCTCCAGGATGTTTTCAAAGGTTTGATCCTCGTACACTGTTACACCTCCTGCTCATCTTGATAGGATCCGAATTCCGTATCCACCGTGAACCGGACCAAGGCCGTATCCATACCGTAATCAAAGCTGAATCCGGTCACGGAGGCGATGCGGTCGTCCTGGGTCAGGGCTTCGGTTACCCATCGTTCAACCTCGCTTTCGAAGACGGCCCGCCCTCGAACCTCGCTCAGCTCCATCTCGTTACCGTAATTTCCGGAGTAAATAAGATGTTCAAAACGTTGAGTCGAGAGAATTTTAAAGACGGTCTGCTTGACGGCCTCGATCCCATCCACGGTTTGGCTGCTGATCCGGCCATCCACACGGTCGAACCGATAGGTCCGACTCGGGAGCGTGACCGGCTCCAGTTCCTCATCTGTCATTTCAATATCGCTTTGTGGGATCATCCGCTCACCGCCTTATCGAAAACAACATATTTCTGACCACCTTGGACCCGAAGCAGAATCACAGCGTCACCCACAGCCAATCCCTCACGTATGACGATTTTATCCGTCAAAGCTTTCTCTGTATCTGGAGAACCGGAAAGCTTGTGAACGTGACTCAGATCGATCTCATAACGGGTCAGGGACTCCGGTACAATTAAAAAAGCCTCCGGTAGTGTTAGCCGTTGATCCAGGCTAATCTCCAAGGGGCTTATCGATACGACAGATCCTATTTGCACGGCGACTGGATTGCTTGCATCCATCGCGTTTATTGCTGCCTTTTTGATGATATCCAGCATGCTTACACCATCCTCAAGTCAAGGGTCATTGTGTGCTGCGCTCCGGATATGCTGTGCGTGCACTCATCGACCAAGAAGAATTTATTGATCCCAAAGCGCGCGATCTGGATATTGACGTACATCCCTGCCCGCAGCCGAAGGTCGCCGATCGCTTCGATCTTCATCTTACGTGTTTCCCGATTCTTGACCGTGATCAGGCGGGTCAGGAGATCGTTAATCTGGGCCTTGGTCATATCCTCGTCCACGCTTTGATATAGCTGCAGCTTACCCCATTTTTTAATCCGGCTGCTGTCCTCGATCTTGAATGTCTCCCGTTTACCGGATTTCTCGTTATCCCGATACAACACAATATGGTTATAAGTGTCTTCGTCGATGGATTTCGAATAGGTGAAGTCTGTCATCAGACTCCCTTCTCCTATGACAAAGCCATACTTCATATCGTTGATATTCTGGAGTGTCAGCTGCCCAAAGTCATCGTAAAAAACGAAGTTGGTGCTGTACTTAATCAGCGTTTTATCCAATGCCCAGCAAACCATGTCCATCAGGGTTTGATCATCCTGCAGGAAGTTTGGAATCTTGTACTTCGTATCAGCTAGCTTTCCTGTCTTCAGGTTGAAGTCTTTGGCGATCCGCTGGACGATCTGGGTCGCGGTTACGTTGGTCAGAACGTAGGTATGATTCGCGTTCAGGTACCGAAGCTGATCGTAAGCCAGAATCTTCGCCTCTCCGTTCCTGCTCATCTCGAATTTGAAGATGTAGCCCATGAACACCTTGTTCGTGCCGTCGGTAAACTGAACGATGTCCCCGTTTTGATAATTGAATTTCTTATCCTGGTAAATGCCGCTGTCAACCAGGGTAAACTCCAATGAGGAAGCCTTCCCGATCCGGGACGTAGAATATCGGATATCCTTAACAACGTTCGATACGTCCCAGACGTTCCCGTCCTTGTTATCAATCACGATTTTCATAGCATCACCCCGGCAGCTTAATCACGGTACCGACTTTCAACTTTTTGGCCTGGCCCTCCGTGATATTGTTCAGTTTCATGAGCTCTTTATACCGGCTGCCGTCTCCAAGGTGCGTCTTCGCGATTGTCCAAAGTGAATCTCCGCTTTTGATCTTCACCGTCTTAGGCTTGGCGCGCTCATCCGGCCGGTCCGGCTTCTTGGCCGCGGCTTGCTTTTTCTTGCCGGCAGAGGCGCCGGTCGTCTTTGCGATCGTGACCTTTTTGGCTGAGTAAAACACATATTCCTTGAGGGTTAATGTATACTCAAAATCCCCAGGGGCGCCGCCAACCTCCTTATAGTTAAACTCCTCGATAGATACCGGGATATTGATCTTCAAGCCCTGGCTGATATAGATAAACCGGATCGGCTTCTTCTTGGCCATCCAATCCTCAAGCCGGCGAATATAATCTGCAGGGGCGTCAAAACCTTTGGATTGTATCACGTTCTCCATGTCTGCAGGAAACACGCCGCTGAATGTAATCTCTTTGAGCTTTGGCGCATCGATCGCGTTGATCCAGCCAAGGCCAGCGACGTTGTGCTCCTCCCCTTCACCTTCACCCTCGATCTCAATTTCCTCCGGAAGCACAGGGATCTCGAACACGACCTCCCGGTTATTGAAACTCAGCTCAATGCTATATTCAGGCATTGTCGTACACCCCTTTGGCGCTAGCCGCGAAGTCGTCTTCAAGTCGGGTGTTTATTTTGGTGATGATCGTATCCAGGTCACCGCTGTTGTTGATATTCCCCGTCTTGAGGTTAACGGTAGGTGTCAGTGTTACGAAGTTTTGGATTTTCTTCATCTCGGCGATATTGCGCATGATCTTCATGTCCTCATTGCTTACATCCACCGTACCTTTGATTTTATCGACCTGACCAACCTTCCCGACCTTATCAATCTTCGGTGTTTCGGCAGCCGCAGCCATCGCCGAAGCTGGTACCTTATAATCTCCGACATTGCCTGCGCCCTTCTGCTTCTTCTCAGCTTCAGCTTGCGCCTTCGCCCTTTTGGCCGCGCGGTCGTCCAGCCATTTCTCGACCTTGGCCTCTCGTTCAGCTGCTTTCCCCTGAGCCTTCTGTTGAGCTGCCGCTATCTTAGCTTCGCCTGCTTGACGTGCAGCTTCGGCCTCGAGTTGTGCAGAAGCGGAAAAAACCACTCCGTCGATGTACTGGATTTTCACACCGGGTAAATTATTTAATTTCTCAATAAAGGCATTCAGTTTATCAATAGCTCCATTAACCAGTTCATCGATTACCTTCAATGATTCTACTTTTGCATCGTAGAAAGCATTAGTGATTCCAACTCCAATCCGTATAAAGAACACAGGAATCTGGTCAAAGAAGTTTAATATCGCGTTCCACGCCCTCATGAAACCAGCTGCAAATTGATCGTTCGTTTGCCATAGGTTATACAACCAGGTAATCAAAGCAATGATGCTCGTGATGATGAGAATATAAACATTTGCTTTCATCACCGTATTCAATCCGGCCCACGCAAACTTTAAGCCGTTAACAGCAGCTGCTTGAATAAATAACGCCGCTGTCTGGATACCGGTAGCAACGGCACCGACAATCATGGCAACCTTGTTTAAAGCCATGATCAGAGCCAACGATCCAAGCGCTCCTATCAAACCGTACACTATTGGCTGAAGTAACGGCCAGTTGGTACTCATGAAGGTATATACCTGGGTCGCTGCATCCAGAAACCACATGAATGACTGTACCACAGCCTGTATGCCCCAGGACAACATATCAAAAGTGGACTGATATTGTCCTGAGTCAAAGCCGGCGTTGATCTTGTCAAACAGAGGGGCTAGAGACTGTAATCCATCCTTGCCTGCAGTCGCCATGTTAAACTTGAATGTTTGTATGGCTCGATTCCACTTCGCTGCAGGGGAGTCCAGCATCTTCTCGAAGGCTTCTTCGGTGAGGTTTTGCTGATCCAGCATCTTATCCATTCCCTTGATAAATCCGTCAACATCGCCTCTCATCCCGGCCAGCCGCGCCTCGCTGTCCTTAAGCATGCTCCGGCTGATGTTAAAGCGTTCGGAGATGGACGTATAGTCACCGCTCAGGAGCTCCTTCAAGGAGAACGCCGCCCCTTCAAGCCCTTCTGTCGGATTCAGCTTGGCAAGCCGCATAGACAGTTTATTTATGTCGGTTAACTGCTTGGGGTCCATCGTTGCACTCATAAAAGACATGCTCCCGAGCAAGCTCGCGTCAACGTCTTGGCCGTACTTGAGCGCCTGCTGAACCGTCTGTTCATAAATTGCCTTACCAAGGGCATCATTACCGGACCGGGAGGTAAAGGTGTTCACCATCTCCTGTTGCTTCATCGCGCCGCCGATCGTTGCCCCGCCAAGCTGCTGAACGCCGTGGAACGTAAGATATGCTGCCGCGATTCCCTTGACCGTATTTGCCAGCCGTCCCGTTTCCTTTTGACCGCGTCTCACTGAGTCGTTGAATCGATCCTGCTGCCTTGTGGACTGTTCGATAGCATGATTGATCTTACTCTCAGCAGTCGCGATCTGGTTCTTTGCCGCTGCCAGCTGACGGCCGATATTAGCATTTCGGTTTGTGGTCCGCTGCATCTGCTCCATCGCGCTTATTACGATGTTGAGGGCATTCGTGATGTTCTTCAGGGGCCCGGTCATTGAGTCAAACATCTTGAGCGTAGAGGATACTGTCGCCATGACATACCTCCTTCCAAGAAAAATAAAAGACGCCCTCAAAATAGAGAGCGCCTGTTTATCAATTTACACTTTTAAATATCTCATTTGCTTGACCATTATCAGACTCGAGTAAAAATCGTCCGTTTCTAGGCCAATCTTTGATGAGATCATTATCCTTCATATTCTTATCGAGATCCTTTTCTGAGGCATATTCGTAGATAGCCACTTTATCTCTATCAATTGTAAATATAACCCCGTCTTTTGCATTAATCATGTTGTATACCGGTTTCTTTTCAGGATCTACTTCTATGCCTTCATCTTGATAAGCCTTGATGAATTTCTCCAGCGTCAAATCCTTGTTTTCTCCGGACCCACATCCCACGACAGTGACCAATAGCAATAATAGTACTGCAAATAAACCCAATGACTTTTTCACAAATTCGTCCCCCTGAATAGGTCATATTTCCCAATCATTCTACCAAATTTTTCAGGCTTGGGTCTACCGCTTTTTACCTTTGAGCTTTTTAGCCTCTTCCCGTTCCTTCTCAACCCGGATCGAAATCATAGCATAGATGGCGGCCCGTTCCCGGACCGACATCGCCATAAGTTCATGAGGTAGAATATTCAATTCATGGAGGGCGTAGTAGGCGAAATTTGCGTCGCCATCACCCTCCTTGATTAGTTTTTTACCTCATCCATCAACTCGTTGACATCCTGGTCGAAGCCGTTCATCGATTGCACGCGCTCCCCTAGCGCAGCAAATTCACCAGGGAGCAACATTTTGCGCAGAAGCACCTCGGCTCCCTTGACGTCATACGACTTTTGCAGTTCTGCGTTCTGCAGATCTGGGAAGACAACACAACTCGACATCAACCTGGCCATGTATTCGTTCGGATCCAGATCAGGCGTATAGATGCCGCCTTTCCCCTTTACCTTCTTGGTAGAGGCCTTGCGGATCTCGTTATTTTTTTCCTCCGTGATGCTCTGAAGCTTCCACGCTACCGGTTTGCCGTCCGCGCCCTTAAAGCGATCCGAAACCACAAAATCCTCCGTTACCTCTAAACCTGCGTTACCTGCGAAAAACATAGACATATCTGACATGGTTATTCTCCTTTTCTATTCGATGGATTTTAGATTAGATGCCGAGTGTTGGTTCTTGGAACGACTGCCCCATATCTACGTCATCAAAAGTAAAGCTGACCTCTTCCTCCAGCGCTTCAGATTCCGTGTCTAACGACGCCATAATCACGCTGTCCAGGTTCACACCTTTAAGTGTTACAGTCTGGGCACCAATCGTTGACGATGGATCCTCATTGGTAACCGTGACATCAAAGTAAGCGTCTCGGCCCGATTTGATATAGTCGTACATGATCTGCCGGAAGAACGATGTCACGTAATAAATGGTCATCGTCCCGGATCCAGTCCATCCGGTTGATTTATGCTGCACACCGCGTCGGCCAAGAGTACGAACCTCTGACTTATTCTTTTCGACCGATGCTTCCAGCGTCTTAATATAGAACATTTCATAGTTCCGGTTTTGATATGTGAGATACGCCCGACCTTCCTGTCCGGAAATGGTGTCCTGGGCCTTTAAAAAATCTGGCATGCATTATCCCTCCTTAGCGGACCAATACCCGCATATAGATTTTCTCGATCGCATCCACCGGCTGCACGCGCAGCTCGACGTATACGCTGTCAGCTGTATCTCCTTGCTTCACTGTGACGTCAGCCTGGGCGTCGAAGTTCTGCACGGCTCCAATCCCGGCGAGTGTATCGATGTACGTAACGATTTCCTTCCGGAACAACGCCCGGCCGTCTGCGTTATTATCCACCTTGCCGATATAGAACTGTTCGAAGATTCTCTTCAGATCATTCGCCAGGCTATCCAATACGCGGAGCACGCGGTTTTTGGATCGCTCCCGTCCTTTATCTGGTGTAAAGCTCCGGAACGTGTTAATGTCCTGTTCGACAACAGCACGCCCGTAGGAATGGATAAAGAGGAATTCACCGCCTCGCAATGCCGCCTCAATCTCGCTGTTCGTATACCGGACATCAACGTCCACAGCATCGTCATATGCGGAATACGTCAGGGATTCATCTGCAGCAGCTCCCGCGGTAGCCCCGGCCACCCAGGCAACAGCCTTCACTTTATCCAGAACAGAGCCATCAGACAGGATTACGCCATTTTTGACGCTGATCACGCCCTCATAGTCCGCAGCTGCATAGTCGGCCATGACCACCTGTACCTTTTTGCCTTCCTGTTCCCGCATCCGTTTAATGGCTGCCGTGTATACTGGCTTCAGTGTGGCGTCCGTGGTCAAGAGGCCGATAGTATTGAAATCATAGCCTTCGATCTTGGTCAGATAATCCGTGTGGTCGCCGTTGGTCACGGTACCGTCTGCGCCTCCGGTCAAGTTCAGGCCTGCAGTAACATCCGGCGCGCCGGTGCCGCTGAATGTGACCCAATTGTTTGCGACCAGCTCCTCGATCTCGGCCACGATCTGTGTATCCATCACCTCGCCGGCAAGCAGCGTAATGACATCGAATTTCGCCGGGTCGTCGATATTGTTCTGGACGATAATCCGGATGTCGTTCCCACGGGCCCCACCGTGATTAGCCGTTACCGTCAGGGTCGTATTCGTGGCCGTTGCAGCAGTGCCGGCATTCAGCCGATACAGCAGGACTTTACTGGCCCGTTTCAGGGCCTCACGCAATGGCAGCAGCTCGGGAGCCGAAACGTCGTAACCCAAGACGTCCTTCGTGTCTGCCCCTGCCTCTACCGTAATGACTTGTTTCGAGGGTCCCCAGGACAGCGAGAGCGGCAACGATGCCACGCCTCGCTCACCTAGGGCACCCATTGTTTGCTCGGTCGTCTCAAAGACGATATACACCCCGGCTCGATTCTTGTTTTGTGTTTTCCATGTTCCTCCTGCCATGCCTTACACCTCCCTTTCTTTGAATGATTTAATTACGGCCGCTGCCTCGTCCAGCGTATACGTCTTGTCTGGCGACAGCAGGCCCGTCAGGATGTCTTTATCTGACGTGGTAAACCGTTTGGCTTCCACCAGCTGCTCCTTCGTGTAGCGCGGCGCTGGTTGCGTCTGAGCCTTGTTCTCTTTTGCACTCATTTCAGGCGTCCCTCCTGTTTCATCTGATTCATCTTGATTCCCGGATCTTTGGCCCTCATGACGTGGTAGTTATAATCCACAAAGAAGTGCAGCACGTCATCGATCACCTCGAAGTTCATGCCGGTCCCTCTAAACTTCATGCCGTCGATCTCGATCCACTCCAGGACGTCCAAAAGCTGGCTAGCAACCGAAATGAAATCCTCATTCGTGGCCGAGAAGTATTGCACGTTGAAGAAATGGTTCTGTCCATACCGCCGTCCTTGGATCCGGCCATGCCCAGCATTTAAGAGAAGCACAATAAAGCAGGGCTCCTTTAAGCCCTGCCTTCTCTTTCCATATACAGTCCAGCCGAAGGTTATCTTCAGCTTATTCATGACGGCTTGTGTCAATCGGTCCGCGTCCATAGCATCACCTCACCGTCTTGGTCTGCGACCGTTCATAATTTGTTTCAGCAGCTCCGCCTGCCTGCGCTCCAGATAGACCGGCAGCTCCTTTTCAATCTGCTTCATGGAGATGGCCATCATGAACCGCCCTTCCACCCAATCGGTTTTATCGCGGTTCCGATGGCCGTTTTCAACAAAGGAAGCGTATTCGGTGTTATTGAATATCTCAACAACATAAGAATCGCCGCGCCGTTCTACGCGGCCCACTCGCCAATTCCTCCGCAGCTCCCCTGAATCCACTGGCGTACGTTTCTTGATCTTCCGTTCGGTACGATAGGCCATCTCCAGCAAAAAGTCCTGAATGAAGCGATCAATCACTCTTTCATCCAGCGCCTTCTTGAAAGCTTTCGCCATGCGCTCCAGTTCATCAAAGTCAAAGCTCCCCCATCTCGGCATTAGGCTCGATCCTTTCGGGTTAGCTTGATTTCTTGATGGGTCGAATACGGCGGAAACGGTTCGCCGGCCGTAAAATGGTATTTCCGACCGTTGCGGGTCACCTCCAGCTCGTCGCCTTGCAGGATTTCGACTTCCGGCGCGATGAACAACTTGGCGTCATAATCGATCTGGTTCTCGGCTTCGGTTTGTCCGTTCCGAGCAAGGCCCGTCTGGGAGATCCGGCAGGGAACATCTTGGTATTTCGTGGTTAACCGCTGCTTGGTTTCGGATCCGACTTCGTAATCCTCATATCGTTGGATGATTGCCAGATCCGTGTATGTCTTCTCCATGATCTTACGGTATCGACGTAATTTGCTCATCGACTACCACCTCAGCTTCCGGTACCGATTCAGATCCGAAACATATGCCTGGACGGCCACGGCTACTGAACCCCCGCCGGAGGAGCTGCCGGCCGAAGTCTTAACCGAAGTATCCCCGATCTTCATATCGATGTCGGCGGACAATAAGTCATCCAGCTCCTCTAAATGGGACTGGTCTCCCTTAAAGGCTCCCATAGCGATGTTCGCCCAGGTGAATTTTAGCGCGGCGGGGATCTCATCTACCGTATCTAGGCCGAGGTAATTCATGATGTGCAGACCTGATTCATCGATATAGGATTTGACCAGGCTATCCAATGATGCCGGGAGCTTATAACGCTGCTTGATAATGTCCGCGACAGCTTCATTCAACATGGCCGGCACCTACTTCTCGTCTTTTTTGCCTTTCTTGTCGTCCGGCTTCTCGTTCTCCACCACACGCTTGAAGCCTTTGGCTTCCAAGGTTTTTGCCTTCGACTCAGAGTCCACGACTTTAACTACATTCAATCTTTTCAGTGTAATTTTGCTCATAGCTATTATCCTCCTGTCGTTACGCGGAACGCCTTAGTTTTGTTGTCGGGAATGATTACGTCGTGGTATTTCCGATAGTCCAGTTTCCAGGCATCGGCCTTCTGGTTCTCATCCGGCGTAAAGATCCTTACCTTATCCGTTTTGCTGATACCGATCGGCGCAGAACGTGGAGAAACGATCCAGTTCACACTCTTCGCGTCAACTGCCGGCACAAAACCACCGGCCTCCTGGCCTGCCGTTTCCCCGTCATTAAAGACAAATGCCGATTTCATACGGTTGGAGGAAACAGGGATCAGCGGAATGCCGTCCAGCATCTTGATTTGAAGATTAATGCCACCTTGAGCAAACTGGCCGACATCGATTCGTTTCTGAATCTTTTCATTTCCTGTCAGTACACCATAAGCTGGATAAGCGATGGAGATAACCAACTGGGTCAGATCCACGCCCATATCGGCCAAGTCGAAAATATCCTTGTACAGCTCCGTAAGAATGGAGTTTTCTGCAAGTGCGTAAGTTCTGCTTTTACCGGCTGCCTCCGCTTTGGCTGCAATGAAGCTATACCGGTATGCATCGATTTCTGGGATAACATGAAGCCGCTGGAATTCGCTCATTACATTTGCAGCAGAGGCGCCAAAGTTCGTTTCATCCACATCCATGGCATCTAATTGGAATGTACGACCGCGATCCTGCGTCAGCTTATGGGTTTGGTATTTATACGTCACCGACCCTTGGACAAAGCCTGTATCACGGTCATAGTCAGCCAGGCCTTGAACCACGATGTCAGGGATTTTAATTTCATCACCGCCGTTATATTTGACCTGTCCCGCATTGCTTTCCATCCAACCAGATGTCGCTTGCTGTGCGATTTGTTTATCCAATTCGGTCTGAAATAGTTTTGCAAATTCTAAAGTGTTAATAGACATTTTCATTCATCTCCTTGTTATCGTTGTGAAAAGATACTAGAAATTTCGGCAGCGATAGGATTATCTTCCCCGCCACCTCTTCCGCCTTCTGCGGGCTTTGCTCCTTTGAAAAGCGTGCCTGGTTGTTCCTGTTTGTCAGCAAACAAAAAAGCCTTCGATTCACGAAGACTCTTCACTTGATCCTCAAGGCCGGCCTTGATGCTGCCGTCCTCGCCGATCTCGATTTTCGATTTGTCCAGCTGTGATATGGCATACTCTGCATCATGCACATCAGAACCAAGGGCCAACTTCAAGGCCGTATTCAGCTGCAGATCCTTCATATCAGCGTCATATTTCTCCTTCGTCGCCTTGTTGTCATCTTGAAGCTTCTTGATTTGTGCCTGCAGCTCCTCATTGCCTTTTGCTGCATCCTTCAGATCGGCGAGCTGCTTGTCACGATCTTTCAGATCGGTCTCGAGCTTCTTTTTAGCTTCATTGGCTTCGTTGAATTTGTCTTTCGGGATCCATGCACCGTCGGAGACAATGGCAATCTTATGTTTATCACCTGCCTTTGCGATGACCTGGTTGTAAAGCTCCTCACCCAACAATTCCTTTAAATCCATAGTCAACACTCTCCCAATTGGTTTTTATAGCGCAACCCCGCCATGGGCAGCCGTTATGCTCCGGCCAACGAGCAAAAAGGCCCTGAAAGTCTCATTCAGAGCCCAAACAAAAAGCACCCTCATAAATTCGAAAGTGCTCATCAGTATATTTCGCTGCCATCAAACTTCCAGCCGTATTCCTTCGGTAGAAGATCCTCCCCGGCCTCCAGGCTTCGGTCAATCTTGTCGATCAGGCCTTCGTTTGTCTCACTTCCTGGGACCATCTCTAGCGGGACTATCTCACCGAATCGATCGAAATAGGCATCCATTTTCGACTTCAGTTCTGACGTTACTTCAATCATCGAATCGCCTCCAGTATTTTTTCAAACAGGGCGAATGATTTCGGCAGGTACTCCCTCATCAACTCGGCCCGTTTACCATCCGGATCAAAGCTCGCTTCAAACATGTGGGCGAATGCCTCCTTCTCAACCGCGTTCGGAAGCTGTTTCCAGTAATCTAACCGGTGCCCATATAACCCTCGAATCTTATGCCTGGTCACGCCACCGTAGATATCGGAAATGGCCGAGTGCAGAGCTCCATTCCCTGCTGACAAGGCTTCGGAAATCTCCAGTCTGGCCTGCTGCAGCTTGACGCCGTTTTTCTTGGTGTAGCCTTCAATGTAATCCTGGACATCGCGAAGGATTGCCTTTCTAAAGTCATCAGCTCCAATCCCTTCAAGATCCATATGCGACAAACCACCAATGGTTGGCTTGCCTTTAATCTGAATCGCGGCCAGGTTATCGACATAATGGCCCAGCTCATGGAAATAGGTCGCTCCGCTGCCTCTAGGGTTCTTCAGGTCATCCGCAAAGTCCATATTTACAACCTGGGAAACCGGCGAGTAATGGGCTCCTTGCTTGAAGCGGGAATCCTTGATTACGTTGCCCAGAACATAGTCCATGAAAACTCGCTTGGCTACATCTGAACCCGCGCTGAACCGATCCGTCAGAACCTTCTTGTATTCTGGCGTTGCCTCGGTCTTGTCCATGATCGCCTTAAAGTGGTCATCTGCCTTGAGTATATCCTTTTTCTGGGTGTTTGGCGAGTCGATATATTCCTTTTTCCAATCTTCATACTTCATATCACCGGAAATATAAATCCGCTGACCAGTGTTATCCTTGGCGATCCGTTTGCCTGGATCCACTTCGTCATCAAAATAAGCCGTAACCGTTGTGCGGCAGCGGGCGTGAAATGGTGGGTAATTAACGCTGACTTCACGCTCACTCAAGTTGAACACCTTGCCGTCCATGCCGCGGCAGGTCTCACTAGTCCTGCTGTCCAACGTAGCTAGGATTTCATATTGCTGAACAACGCCGCTATTCTTGTACCCGTCAGCAGTTGCCTCGTTGATAATGTGGGCGCTCTCTGTCAGGACGAGCCTTTCAGCAGTAGAGGTTGCTACGCCCATCCGTTTCGCCAGGAGCTCGCTGACCTTTTTGGCACTGTCGCCACGAATGAAAGACTGCGATAATCCCGTCCGCAGCTCCCGAAGCAGCTTATCGCGGTCGTCCCAGATCCGGGAGCTATAGTTCTTCCCATACCATGGCCGGCTGATGACTTCCTGCACGGCTTCCTTATCGGCACGAGCAAATGAAGCCAGGATCCCGTTTCCGCCCTTATTGATTTCGAAGAGGGTTCGGTGATAAGTGTCCTCGTAAATATCACCCAGCAGCTTCCCTGTGCCCGCCTGCTGGCTTGCGGCCAATATTTCGACCTGATGCCTCACCTGAAGCCGTAACGCCTCCAAACGGGTAACACGGGTCCGGTAATAGACGTTATCAAGCTCTTTGGTCCATTGGCCGTCTGCATTGTTCTTGGCCTTCTTCCGGAATTCACTTAACGTCATTTTGAACTCGGCCAGCTCACCAGCTGTCAGAAGTCGTTTCGCCTCGGCCATACTGACCTCATTGTTCTCGGCAAACCGTGAGTAAAACGATTCCAGATCCCTCAGTATGGATTTCTCGGCTAGTTCATATTGCCGCCTGAGACCAGCAGCGTACCGGTCCGATTTCTGAAATTGCCTACTCGCAACCTGTTCAGCACGCTTCCGCCAATAATCCTGCGAATTCATGATGGCTCATCTTCCAGGCCGTCATACTGCCCTTTATTGAATCGCTGCTGGTCCGCTGCCTCTTCTTCCTCAAACTGCTTGATTTCGTCGTCCGTATTCGTTACCCATGGGTGATTAGCGACGATCGTCTTCTTGGAGATGATCCCCACGCTATCTTTTGCATTAGTCACGATTTCACTTTCGTTGATTGCCATATCCCGGTTGAAGATGAATGTAACCTTCTTCTCGGAATAGTCCTTCTGGGAAGTGTTGTAGATGTGCGTATCAATGAACCATAGCAACCGGTTAAGGCTCGCCTGGAACTCGGATTCAATGTCATTCGCGTCTAAATCCAGATCCGCATACAAATGCTTTAACGCTACACCAGAAGGGCTATTCCCGAAGCGCTCCGACTGTGTATCTACGCCCCGACCAAACTCATATATGTCTTTCCGGGTCTGCTCGATATGCATCTTGTGGGCTTCGGTGTCCAACTCCAGGGCGATCGTCTTTACATCGCCGTCTCCACGGACAAAAATGACTCGATACTGAGAGACGTTTTTCCGGAATGAGGCTGCGTCGGTACCGTCGTAATCTTTTACCACGTATGTGCTATTCGGCAAGTCTTCGAGGTTATTAGAGTTATCCGACCGGTTCCGATCGTAGTCATCGACCATCTTTTGAATGATATCAATGAGTGGCTGCTCCTCGTCATTGTACTTAAAGCAGATAAACGGAACTTGCTCCCAGCTCATCGGTTCTTCGACAGCTTCACCTTCTGGAGATTTACTTACAGCTGAAAAATGTCCTTTGGTCTCAAGGAATCGGAATTCCCCGCCGTCGGCAGCCTCATACAACCTTACTCCGCTTGTGTCCCAGAACTCGGCTTTCCGGATAATCTTTTTCTGCCTCGCCTCATACATCGTCACCTCATACACCCTAATGACTGCATCGAGCTCCGTATGGGCGGCATCTCTCCAGAGCGGTATGACTTCATGTGGTGGTATGCGCATAAACGATAGATCGCCTTGCTCGTTATAGTAGACTTGGAGCCACGCCTTCCCGCAGTTGATAGCGTCCTTCCCTGTGTTCTTCAGCATCCGCTTAAAGTCTTCGTCAAAGTAATCATCCAGCAGATCCTGATACGTCTTGTCTTCCGTTTTCGGAATGAACGGACGAGACAACAAATAGCCGGTCTTCTGATCGACCAGCTTTCTCACAAAACCATGCGGAATACGGTTGTCCGCCAGATTTTTGACTGCTGATAGCTTCCCTTGTGCATCAATGACCTGGCGAGTACGCTCTAGGATTTTGTTTTTGACCCTGTAATACTTCTGGCCGAGTAGCATCAGCTTCCGCTCATCTGACTTTTCCCAGTCCTTGATTTCTTCACGCAGGATCTCATCTATGGTCATTGGTGCATTCGCTTCGATATTCTGCAGAATCTCCTGTAAGGTGTTCACAGTTTCCCTCCTCTCTTATTCGAACGATACTCCGCTTGGCTTCCGGATCTGCTCCATGGCGTACCGCAGCGCATCAATCGTATGGTTGAAGTCATCTATCGGCTTATTCAGGAATTTCCCGGCCTTGTTCTGCTCCCAGACATAGCTCGATAGCTCAATGCTGACGTTCGGGCAGCGGAACTTATGGACAATGATCTCGTACTGCTGCAGGTACTGAATGCCAACCTTTACGCTGTCACTGCCTTTTTCCGCAGCACGGATCCGACCTATACCCAGCCCGCGGATCTCATCAATGGACTTCGGCTCCGAAGAATCGGCGATAATGCGCTCCTTGGCGTGCCCCTTCGACTTGATCATGGCCGCGATATCATCGTTCATCATGCCGTGCTCATAGTGCTCATCGAAGATATACAGCTTCTTCTCTTCCTTGTTCACCAGGGCAGCCACGAGAGCCGTCGGGTCATTGGTATAACCGAAGTCCAGACCGAACACTGCGCGGTATCCTGGAAGCTTGGCAATCGCCCGGTAATCAAAGTCCTCTTCTCGCCAATCCTCGAATATGGCCCCTTCTGCTATGCCCCAATCGCCGTCACCTTCAACCCTGTGACGCTTTGGCTTATGCTTCTTCATCCAGGCGAACCTTTCACGGTCATCATCGCCCAGGAATTCATTGCAGCGGTACGTTGTAGTCAGGGCTAACGTGTCGGGATCCGGGTTATCGAAGAAGCGGGATTTCAACCAGTGTTTTTCGTTCCAAGGGTTAAATGTCAGCGTCAGCTGCTTGAAGTATCCCTCCGGCATCTCGCCCCGAATGGACATATCCACCTTGTCGAAATCGTCCTCGTTCATGATCTGATAGGCTTCTTCGAACCAAGCCCAACACAAATAGCCGGTGTCCACCGTGATAGAGGTGATCGACATCGGATCATCGAGACCCCGGAACAGAATCTTCTGGCCGGTGGGCTTGTATATAGCCTCCAGCGGGCTCTTCTTGAAATTCCATAGGTGGGCTACCCCGAGCCGGTTCACGGCCCATTTGAGCTGTGCCCATGTGCTGTCCTTATGAGTATTAAACGTCTTCCGAAGGACCAGCGTATTCGCCAGCGGCATCTTCATCATGTTGTATGGAATCCACAACGCATTCGTTACGCTCTTCTTGGATCCGCGGCCGCCCTTTACGACCCGATAGCGCCCTTTGTAGCGCCAGAACTCGGCATAACCTTTTCCGACAGTCTGCTGTAAGCTGATTTCTCTACTCATGCAGATCATCCTTAAACACAACGACTTCCGGATTCGATTCGTTGTTGATTTTCTCGACTTCACCTTTCAGCCTGGCGATCCGCAGCTCCTGTTCCTCGGTCGCCAGATCCGTCTTAAGGAGCTCGTCATATTGCTTGATAGAGCTTCTGAGTTCGGCCATGGCCCGACTCTGAGCCTGGAGGAATGTGGCCTGCTTATCCCAAGCCTGCTGAACCTCCCACTTTTCACCCCAAACATTGCCGCCCTTCTCCTCGATCTTGGTCGTCGTGACGTCGTCCCGATCCTTAACGTACATAATCTGCTGCGCCCGAATAATGGCCGTGTATTGGATCATGATGTTTTCCCATACGATGTCCAGCGGCTCCTTCGTCTGCAGCTGCTCCATGATCTCCAGGGACTCCGCCGGCAGATACTTCTGGAAGAATCCATGCGTGACGGCCTTATCGTTTCCTGGAGGGCCGCCTGGGCCACCGCGGTTCCCAACAGCATTCTTATTCCCCTTGGGCGCTCCGCCTTTGTTTGTGTGCACCCTTTTCGGTTTGTGTGCACCCTTTTCGCGGGACCAGCCATGCCGCTGCTTCCAGCTCTTGACGGTGTTAATCGAGACGCCGTGTTTATCAGCAATCTCTTGATATTTCATGCCTGACAGATAATCCTGTTCGGCCAGCTTATGCAATTCCGCCATTTACACGATCACCACCCCCGGCGTTGTGTTGGTTTTGTAACAAAGAAAAAAGCCACTTTATTAAGTGGCAGTTTAACTAATTTACTCGAATATCAAAATTATACTTACTCAATAGAGCAAGCCTGTGTTGACTATTATTAAGAATTGGGTTATCCCGATAATAGCGATAAATGATGGCCAACTCCGTATCTGTAGTTTGGATATTGAGTATGTCTGCTAGAACTTGTTTCTGTTTTTCATCAATATTCGAATCAGTTATGAATTGAAGTGTGTAGAAAAAAGTATTAAAATACATCTCTAATCTCGAAGGTTGTGTATTTCGCCTATAATATTCAACAACAGCTTCAATCCCTCTTGCAACATAATCCGGGATCAATTTCCTCCCTTTCATATGTGTTCCCATTTCAAAAGTAAATTCTTCTACAAATTTATTTTTTATATTTATAAGATTAATGACTGTATCCTGGCAGATTTGGAAATTCAACAATTGTTGTTGGGCTGCTAACTGCTCCGCAGAACTAACTGCTGCTTGTGACTGAACCTTTAGGTCTTCAAGCTGGATGCGTTGGACTTCTCTTTGAATTCTTAAGTCCTGTTGTTGTAAATGAATCGTATAAACTACAGCGCCAAGAGCCAAGCCTGAAAATAAAACGTTTATAGATCCAAACATATCACCAAAAGTGCCCCTGGCCTCCCAGTTAGAGAATAAAAAATATGCTACCAATCCAAGTAACGCCCAAATAACAGTAACTGCGAGTGCAATTACCACAAATCCCCTCAGTGATTTCTCTTCTGTTGCCACTTAAAATCCCCCTCAATTATGCTTCTCAATTGGAAGGATTCGACATTATTCTTAATTATCCTTTCGAGATATAAAATGGCCACCTCGATCCGAGACGGCCAAAATTGATTTAAACAGCACCCATTAGGATGCTGATAGGGAATGTATTATTTATTTCTGAGTTCCTTTACAATCTCGGGAATTCCGGTATCAATTTCTACTTGATTGAATTCTTGACCGAGTTCCTTTTTCAAATTGTTATAATCACATAGTATTGATTTCACTAAATTACTTGTAGTTTCGTCGTCAGGCTTTAAACTTGAGATATATTTCCCCCACATTTCTAGAAACTCCATGCTTCCATATCCGGCATTTTTCATAATAAATTCATTCATATAATCCCGGCTCAGTAACGGGGACGGTTCTACGCTGCCTATCATCAATTTATTTTTACTGATGATTTGATCCTTAATTAAATTCATTTTAGCTGACATCAACGCGTACAAAGGGGCATACAGATTGGACAATTGTTGCTTTTTCCATCTTCTTTTCTCTTTATATGGTTCTACTAAAAAATGATTACCAACTGCTATAATAATTGCAACTGTCGCAGAAATAATGACTGACCACCATCTAACATCCAAGAAAATCCCCTCCTAGTCTAAAAATTCGACATGAAGGGAGATACTTCCTGCAAAAGAATGCCGCCTCAATCAGAGACGGCAAAAAGGGGGAGATGATAAAGGTTTTGAATAATCCGAACGGCAGGATTTGAACCCACACTACTTACTCCCAAGGCAAGCGTGCTACCCAGACTACATCCGGTTATAAAAGAGACGGCCGCTTGACCGCCTCCTTACATGAAGGGCACAATATCATATTAACACGGAAAATCAGGCATTTGTTCTCGTTCTGTTCGCATTTAATTCGCTAATTTTTCGTACTCTGTCAAAGCCTTCTTCCTCCAACGATAAAACACATCCTTGGAAATGTTCAATTCCTTCGTGGCCTTATCCCAGGGTATACCATCGATCAGATGCAACCGCAGCAGCTTCGCATAATCCGGCTTATATTGTTCAAGGGCATCCAACACCGTGTCGATCCTGTTCACTTCAGCCTGTAGATCTTGCAGCTCGGTCAGCCGCTCCATGATCTCCTCAATCCCGTTTCGGATATCATAACCTCTCGCTGCGATCACCTTTTGAATCTTTCGCCGCAGCTCCTGCAGCAGCTCCGTATCTTCTGGATCTATCACTTGAACTGGGATAGCTTGCTTCTGGGCTTTAACTCCTGCAGGGTATCGAGTCATATAAGCATGTGCTACATTCTCCAGTTTCTGCTCATATCCGGAGAGGTACATATACGTCGGTAGCCCTCGCAACCTCCGGTGGAGCTCCTGCAGCTGGTCGTCCTCGTTCAGCCTGGATACCGTGATGCCGGCCCCAACGCTATACGTCGATAACGCCTGTATACGGGCTTTCTTTTGCCGGTATTGGGAAAGCTGTTCAATTACCTGTTGTTCAGGGGTCATCTAAATCACTCTCCACTCTTAATCTTTTCAGCTCGTACTTTCAATGCCTCAAGCAGCTTGTTCTGTGTCGTGGCTTTAGATTCCAATGCGGCCATGACATCCTCATCAGCGCCGCCCTGTACAACCAGATGGTGCAAGATAACCTTTTGCTTCTGGCCCTGACGGTGCAGACGCCCGTTAGCCTGTTCGTAAAGCTCCAGGCTCCAGGTAAGTCCGTACC
This sequence comes from Bacillus sp. FSL K6-6540, assembly GCF_038007545.1. Classification (NCBI taxonomy): domain Bacteria; kingdom Bacillati; phylum Bacillota; class Bacilli; order Caryophanales; family Bacillaceae; genus Bacillus; species Bacillus sp. FSL K6-6540. The sequence goes on along the minus strand of NZ_JBBOXH010000001.1, from coordinate 1,879,949 downwards.
ACACGACATGGTTTCCGCCGTCTTGCAAGTTTAGCCCATAGGCCGCGCTGGCCGGATGGGCCAGAAGGATATCCACTTTGCCGGCATTCCAATCTAGTTGATCTTGCGGTGTCTTCAGCTCCCGGATCCGTAAGCCCGATTTTTCAAGTGCCTTATGGATCCGTGCAAGATCGTGCTGATAGCTGTAGAACACAAGGGCCGGTTTACCATTCAGCTGTTCGATCAGCTCCATGAAGGCCTCGATCTTGCAGTTATGGATCTCGTGAACGTTGCGGTACTCGTCATACAGGGCTCCGTTGCAAAGCTGTAGCAGCTTACCCGTCAGTACAGCGGCACTGGTAGCCGTTATTTCCGTATCATCATCCAGCTCAAGCAGCAGATCTTTCTCCATTTGCTTGTACTGCTTGGCAGCCTTTTCATCCAGGACGACTGGAATCACATTCGTAATGCAATCAGGCAACTCCAGATAATCCTCGGCCTTCATGCTGATGCAGATATCAGCAATCTTTCGCTGGATCACATCATCAGCGCCAGGCTTTGCTGTGTACCCGTGTCCGTTATAATTCTTTTCAAAATATCTCGTTCGATAATGCGTAATGAACTTCTCCAGTCGCTCCCCTTGATCCAGAAGGTTAACCTGCGCCCATAGGTCCAGAAGACCGTTAGGGGCTGGCGTACCGGTCAGGCCAACGATCCGCTTGATATGGGGTCTCACCCACGTTAAGACTTTGAAGCGTTTGGCCTGATGGTTCTTAAAGCTGGATAGCTCATCCAAGACAACCATGTCAAACGGCCAGGCGTTTCGATAATGCTCAACCAGCCAAGCCACATTATCCCGATTAATCACCCAGATGTCTCCAGGCGTGTTTAGCGCCCGGATCCGTTTCTGTTGATTACCAAGAACCGGAATGATTCTCAAATGTTGAAGGTGCTGCCACTTGCCCGCCTCATTACTCCAGGTTGCTTCGGCTACTTTCTTCGGCGCTATAACCAGGGTCCGACGAATGGCAAAACGGTTATATTTCAGGTCATTGATTGCAGTCAATGTTATAACCGTCTTACCTAAGCCCATGTCCAGGAAAAGGCCTAAAGCCTCATCGGTCAGTAACCGGTTGATACAATACCGCTGGTAATCCCAAGGTGAAAATTTCTGCAGAACCGCGGTACTCATCCCACCAACTCCTCAAGAAAGGTATCCACTTGCTCCTTGCTATCTATCACTCGTACATCACAACCTAACTCACGGAGGCGTTTATGTTGAACCAGCTGCAGCTTAGTGGGCTTACCTCCTGGCGCTTTCAGCTCCACAAACACGGTTATTCCGCCGGGGAGAATCACGATCCGATCCGGTACGCCGCTATTCCCTGGACTGGTCCACTTGTATGCAATGCCGCCGGCAGCCTTCACCTGTTCACGTAAATAAGTCTCGACAATCCGCTCCCTCATACTTGACAGCCCTCCTCGCCGTGTGTTACGCGTGCGCGCCTACACACACGTATCTTTTTTATAAATCAGGGGGATTAGGCGTTATACGATACCCCCTAATCTCTCTATTCTCTTTGTTTTTTATCTTTAATTACTTAAGTGTCAACAGTGTCAATAAAGTATAAGTAATATTGATATAGCAAAGGTTTTGGGCGTTGACATTAGAGTTGACATAGACGTTGACACCTAAAAATCTGTCACACTTCGATTGTTGACGCTTTGTTCGGTGTCAACGTCTGGGCTGTCAACCAAGTCAACGGGCTAATTGATCCTTCCATTGACCGTTACCGACTTGAAAAACAGCTTCTCTTCGTTTAAATCCTCTCTGGAATTCATATGGACCGAATCGCCCCCGGTACTCCTCCCATCCAGGCATTGAAGACAGTATCCCGTTGATCTCCCGTGCATCCGATTGCTTCATAAACTTAATATCCGATCGGAAGCATTCGCACCAAACCTCTGCCGCACATATCCGGTCCCGGGGCCCTGCCTCGCCTTCATGGGGCTTCCCAAACTCGCCTCCCCAGTACATCAGCCTTGTTGGGATATCACGTTTCTGCCAATCTGCCGGAACAGGCCTCTCCACGAAAGCCCTTATGATCCCTTCTTTGACGCTGCTTTCCCTGTGGGCTTCCTGCTGTTGCTTCGAAAGCTCTTCAGCCTCTCCGGTTAAATACAATTGCTCTCCCAGCTGCCAGCGAACAAAGGCTTCGGCATATATCTGATCGACTTCACCCTCCAGATCTCGGAAGACGCTTTTTGTCGGTGGTCGTAGGCCCACATCGATTGGCCAAAAGCGGCGGTTCCCCGTACGATCCCGTAAAAACTCACTATCGTTAGTCGTACCGAAGAACACGCAGCGCCGTGGATACGGCATTGTTCGCTTGCCGTACGCTTCTCTATAGATGTCCTCTGTTCGGCTAAGGAACTGCTTAACTGCGTTACTCTCCGACTTGGACATACCCGTCAGCTCGCCGACCTCATTGATCCATATGCCCTGGATCAGCTCCATGGCTTCCTTACCTTCGAAGGTAGTCAAGCTGTCGGAATACCACTTCTTGCCCATTAATCGCAGAAAAGTGGATTTCCCAAGCCCCTGAGCTCCGGCCAGTATTGGCATATAGTCGTATTTAATGCCAGGAACCATTGCACGAGCTACGGCTGCCGTGAATGATTTTCGGGCTACGGCCCGGGTATAAACGTTGTCCTCTGCGCCTAGGTAATCTGTGAATAGTGTATCCAGTCGAGGAACACCGTCCCATTGAAGCCCTTCCAGATAACGCCTTACATCATTGAAACGGCGCTTATGCGAGATCAGCGTCAAAGCGTTGTTGATCTTGGCGTCCACTGCGATTCCGTATACTTTCTCGATATAGTGGTAAATGCCGGCGTCATCTGAAGACGCCCACGGCCGCCGATCCGGACGCGGATCCCATGGCAGCGGACCAAGAACCAAACCCCGATTAGCGAATTCATCAAATGCGATCTTATCCTTCAAAGCCGGATCAAACTCCAGCACGATTAAGACGTTATCCACCGTTTTGAGGTACAAGCCGTTGCTGTTCATCTCCAAGCGCTGCATCCAGTCCATGTTGCCGGTAGCTTCTGTAGTTGACCCTGCCGCAAAGTCTCCAGGTCCACTAAAACTCACAACCGCTTTTTCGTAACGTTCCTGCTTGAGTAGCGCCGCAACTGGCTCATGCTGCATAGCGAAGGTCGTCATCGCCGTATAGGATGGGAGCTTGTTCGTCGGCGTTCCGATCTTGGCCTCGTCGTCCTGGTCGCCAAACTTATGCAAGCGGACCAAGTCAAAGGCATTGACCAGGCGCCCCCCGCACGGATCCGTAGCATGATGGGAATACAGGAAAGCTCCATCGTCGTAAATAATGGCCCCGCCTGTAGTGGATCCACCGACATACGTCATCCTGCCGCTACCGTCATCCGTCGGCGTGTACATCCCAGGTAAAAAGGTTTCAATGGCTGCCGGCACATCGTATACTCGGCAGAACGCCCCGACGATCCCCTGTTTATCGGTCGGATCCCCTTGTTTGGCGGCCAGGCGTACATGCGTCTGCTGCACGCCGGGAACTTGCGGCCACTCAGCAATATTTCGCCAATCCTGATACATGGCCAGGAGGCCGTCTGCAGACAGGAAAGCCTTATCGCCGTAGGTAAATACGTATTGACTGTCTGCACTGCAGCTCGGCCAGTACATGAGCCGCGTTGCTTGGAAAGTCGTCGGGTCACAAAGCTCGATGCCGATGATCGCTGCCAGCTTGCGGGCCAGCGGCTCATACTCATCTGCCGTTACCGTCCGATCCAAAGGGGCAAGCACCCGAAGCCGGGGTCTTGCCTCCTCATGCTTTCGGGTGCTATATACGGCATAAGCGCAGCCGAGGCCGTCGAGCCGGCGGAGCACATCAGCCGTAGCGCCTGCCGGGATATTATCCAGGTCGAGCGTCAACACGTCGCGCCCTGTGACCGCCCGGGCTTTCCGGCGGCCGCCTGCGAGGGATCCGCCGACAAAGCCGCCGACGTCCTTCAGATCGTCCTGCCGGCTCTTCGGCATGGCCAAGTATTCCGCCAACGTCTCCGTTCCACGCGTGGCCATCCGGAAGCGCTCCACCAGCTCAGACCAATAGATAACTTGAGGCTGCCAGTTCGTACTGTGACGACTGCCTGCTGCGGATATGGTTAGTTGTCTATCAAATTGCATGAGCCCTGCCCTTCCTTTCGTGTAACACACATTATGCCTTTGTGAATTTGTATTTAGAATAAGCGCTGTACTGTACTAATTGATCGGTAAATTGGTATAATGTTCCTAGTAAATCTGTAGGAGGCATTTATGGATAAAAAGATTTTGAATGTCGGGCTAGTAATGCCCATTGCACCGATAGATGGTTGCTCAGCTGGACATTGGATTGATGTAAAACGTATTATCAGTGAATCACTTTCAGACATCCCTAATTATAAAACCGAACCCAAAATAGTAAGTGAAGGTAATAGTGTAGGTTTAATACACAGACGAATAGTTGAAGGCCTTTATACTTCTGACATTATTATTTGTGACGTCAGTTGCAAGAACCCAAATGTTATGTTTGAGCTAGGTATGAGATTAGCTTTTGACAAGCCTACTGTCATAATTAAGGATGATCAGACGGACTATTCCTTTGATACTGGAGTAATTGAGCACCTCCAATACCCTAGGGACCTGCGATACAAAGAAATTGTTGAGTTTAAAGAACGGCTTGCAGAAAAAGTCGTAGCAACCTATCAGGACTCAATCAGTGACCCTAATCATTCTCCTTTTTTAAAAAGTTTTGGAACATTCAAGGCAGCAACCTTAAAAGAAAATACTGTGTCAACTGATCAATTTCTTATTGACGCCATCCAAGATTTAAGAATTGACATGGCATCTATAAAAAGAAATATTAAACAAACTACGAATACAACTATTGTTAATAGTCCAAGGTCTCATAAATCTGCAGAGGATTTGATATTTACAGGAATTATGGAATTTCTAGAAAAGAAAATTAGTGATGACCAGGACACTGGGGTGCAAACTAAGTTATCATTATCAGTACTGACAGATTTCGTAGAAACAAGATTTAATGACGGGAACAACTTCATGTCTAGAAATAACATTAAAAATCGAATCATAGACTTTCTAAAAATGAACAAAATAGATTTTGTTGAATAATTTCCATATATTGGATCTAATCCTTCATGTAAAAGCTCGTTGTAAAGCCGGCTGCCATAAGACGCAATCCTGGTGCCCATTGAATCGGCTCGGCCATCAACTCAAGCATCCGATCCAAGTCCTCTGGCCGATCCGACTCAATGCCGATTTCATCATGTACGTGCAGTACGGTTTCAAAACCAGCCTGTTCAGCACGCACCAGGGAGACGGCCAGGCAGTCCCGGGCGATCGCTTGGACGATGTTCTCTGTCAGCTTCCCGCCATAGGTGGAGATCGTTGTCCACTTCCCCGTCTTCTGATCCGGTCCCTTGTAATGGAGCGCCATCTTGCCAAAATCATTTTGTGCCAAATTCGGCTCAACATAGTAAAGCTTGCGGCCGCTCGGAAGCTGTATCGTGAAGAAGTCCAGGCCATTCCCGTAGTGGCTTTCTCTGGCCATGATAATTCCACGTACGCCGACAGGCTGCCCCGTCTGCATGACTTCAAGCGCAGCGGCCTCCAAGGTAAACCACAGATCCACGATCCGTCTGTTCGCATTACGCCACCTTGTTACGATCTCCGGCAGCTCTGCCTCAGTCAATCCCATATCGAGGGCACCCATACTGATTAGCGCACCCTTACCGCCTTGATAACCCAGGGCTAGCTCGGATACTTTTCCTCGCTGCCGAAGATCCTTGTCGATCTCCTCCAAAGGGATACCGAACATCTGACTTGCTGATGCCTCGTATATCTTGCCGTGACTGGCGAATACATCCAGCCTCCACTGCTCTCCAGCTAGCCAGGCAATCACCCGTGCTTCAATGGCTGAAAAGTCGGCGATATGGAGCTTCTTCCCGTCCGGAGCAACGAACGCCGTACGGATCAGCTGAGAGAGTGTGTCCGGTACATTCCCGTAAACGAATTTGATCATGTCCGCCTTGTGTTCTTGAACTAGTTGCCTGGCATACTCCAAGGTGCTGAGATAATTTCGAGGAAGGTTGTGAACCTGTACCAAACGGCCTGCCCAACGGCCTGTGCGGTTGGCTCCATAAAACTGGAGCAATCCTCGGACCCGGCCATCTTCGCAGGCTACAATCTTCATAGCCTGATACTTCTTGACGCTCGTTTTGCTGAGCTCCTGCCGGATCTCCAGGACACGTTTTGCCCTTCCCTCGTCAGCCCCTTCTATTAATGAGGTCACGGTATCCTTGCGGAGATTATCCACTTCCTCGCCGATCTCCTCGGTTAGCCATTTCTTGAGCTGCTGTACTGACTTCGGATTATCCAGGCCCGAGAGCTGAACGGCTTCCTTCATCAGCTCCGTTGTGGACTTTTCATCGACCGCCAATGCCCCCTCAACGAGCTGCAGGTCACACGCTATTCCGCGGACATTGATACGTTGATCAAGCTGCCATAACATCCATTCCTGTTCCGGTACCGGAAACACAGACAGCCGGCGCAGGATCTCTTTCTCAGCCACAACGTCACCGATGCAGTACTGCTTGAACAACTGCCATTTCTCAGGCTCATGGTGTGGAAGCGTCCGAGTTCGATAGCCATTTTTCTTTGACGGCTTTTTGATCGGTATGCAGAATGTGCGTATCAATGAGCCGCCGACGCCCATCTTCTTCTTGTCCTGCGGTAAGCCCAGCGCTTCACCGATCTTCCCTAAACCTGCCGGATAACCGCAGTACAGGCCGTGTATTTGCGTACAGCGCCATTGCTCGATTGGTGTGTGCCAAAACTTACTGAGGCTGTACCATTCGAATGCAGCGTTGTAGGCATGCTTGATAACCTGTGGATCACTAAGAGCCCAAATGATTTCTGACGGTATCTGCTCACCTAGTGCCAGGTCAATGATCCTTTCCGGCTCGTCATCCCAGGAATAAGCGAATAGTAGAATTTCAAAATCCGGAGATTGAACGTATTTATAAAGACCGGCTTTCTTGATGTCCACGCTGGAAAACGTCTCAATATCTATCGATAAATGCCGCATATGCCCTCCTTTTGGGTAAAGGAAAGGGGCTCTAAAAGTAGAACCCCTTAGTGTCAATTCTTAGATGCCCCAAACGCTGCCGTTAAGTGGTTTCCCTGTGATCGGATCCCTCTGCGGTTGTTGAGCGGGTGGTTGTTGGCCATACTGCGGCTGTTGTGGTTGCTGGCCGTACCCCTGATGGCCGTACTGTCCAGGCGCGGGTTGCGCTGGCGGCTGTTGGCCGTAACCATGTTGAGGGTAAGCCGGCGGAGCTGCAGGTGGTTGTTGGCCGTATTGTTGCGGCGGGATCTGTTCAAAACCTTGAGGCGCTGCAGGAGGAGCATAACCAACGCCGCCACCGTTACCACCAAAAGCCTGTTCCGCGCTGATTCGTCCACCAAGAGGCTCCCCGTCAGCCACCTTTTGAACCGGTCCAAGCCCGGCAGCTACACCTCGATTACCGCTATTCGAGAACGGATAAAAGTTGATATTGACGCGGGCGAACATGCCGCTGTAAATCTCGGATTGGTTAATGATCGGGTTGAGATTTACGTCTACAATCGCCTGCTGCTGTTTACTGCTGGCCGTCATAACCCAATGCCCTTTAGCTTCAGGTCCGAAAGGCTCTCCATTTTGACGAACACCGTCACCGTCCCAAATTGGTGTTTTGAGTTGCGGTGGACGTGCACCATTCCAAACGCCAGCTACTCCTTTTTGTGCTGCGGCTTCGATGGCAGCATTGATGCGCTGCATAGTTGCTACGTCTGTTTTGGGAATTAGGATAGTAGTACTGTATTTTGGCTCTTGTCCTGGCTGATTCGCATGCGGTTGAAAAAGATGCACAAAGCTAAGTCTTACCTGTCCTGTAGTTACGGTTGTTTCGTTTGTCATTTGTCGTGTTCCTCCTCGGTTATATGTGCCGCTAGACCAGCGGCCAGACGTCATTTGATCGATATGATATTCCGCAATGTCACCCATATTTAGCTTCCTGCCGGTGCACCGAAAGCCTCTTCGGGTTTGACCTTATCACTGAATGCCGGACGCTTATCATCCAGAGGCGCTAGTGTTGGAGCACCTGGTTTACTAATTACGTGCCCAGGTTCTTCAAGCAGCTCCTTGTAAACTTGCTTGGTTAACTCTTTCTCAAGCTGAGGAGGAGTCAGCGGTTTCCTCTCATAAAGCACAGCCTCTTCAATGCCCTTTTCCTTGAGATGCTTAAAAGCTTTATCCAGATCGGCATACTCCCGGCCGCCCCTGCCTGCAACGGCTTTCCATCCGGAAACTTCCCCGCCTTTAAGGACCTCGGCCAGCGCCTTCTCTTTCAAAGATTTGTACCAGCTCACAATCCCGTCAGCACGGCGCAAGACGTCGCCAACTTCCTCCCAGCTGATTAGCGGCGGTTTTAACGGAGCCTTGTCTTCCACGGATAGAAGCTGCTCCACCCGTGCCCTGCAGGTATCCCGAGCTCTGCAGAAGCCGCAGTGCTCGCCTATCGCATAATCCCCTTCACCGGCAAACGCTTTGGCCGCGATAGGTTTAATCGTCTCGCCCCAGGTAAGAAGATCCGCCGCAGACAGAGACCACTCGGAAGGCTGATCCCATACTTTCGGCTGCACGATGGCTACATGGACCTCTTGAATCGGAAAGAGCAGCGAGAAGGCTTTAAATGCTCCGAGCGCATACAGTTTCATTTGCGGGTTGTCCTCCGCCGGCACAGGTACGCCTTGGCCGTTTTTATAATCGATCACATAAAGCTTACCGGCACCGATGATAATGCAGTCCGACGTTCCGAAACTCTCTGGAACATAATCGGTCAGGTCCACTTTCCGCTCGATCGCCACGAAAGGCGGCGTCGGGAATGTATGGACAATGGACTGGATGTAATCCAGGTAAGCGTCGGTATGGTCATCCATAATAGACTCATACAGTTCATGTGCTTTAAACTTTTTAAGAGCGGCATTGTATTTTCGCGTCGGAAGCCCGGAGAATACCTTTTGAAGCTTGAGCTCCGCGATCTCATGGGCCAGCGTTCCTTTCTTGGCTGCCTCGCTTTCTGTATCTGGCAGAGTCTCCTCAAGCCGGGCAGAAGGCGTGCAGTGTAGCCAGCGGTGTGCTCCGCTGGCCGACAGTAGGGCGTGAGCCCGTTCTGCGTGTGCAATCTCCGTCATATTTTCGCTCCAAGGCTCCGGAGATACGTTGCAAACTCACCATAGTATTGAGGGTCAAGCTGTGTAAGAGCCTGGGCCCCATGTTGCTGCAGCCATCCGATCAACTCGGCATGACGGCCAGCGTCAAGCAACGGCTGAGCAGCCACACCAAGTTGTGTCAAATCATAAGTAGGCGCGCTGGTCGGTACTGGCTGTGCTGGCGGGTTGTAACTTGCCGGCGCTGACGTCGGAGCAGCCACAGGCGGCGCTGTCGGAACAGCTGGCGCAGAGTTGGTTGCCCCGGTACCTGGCTGGCCAGCAGGCGGATAACTCGGATAGGCTTGCCCTGGCGGCGCGTAGGCAGGAGGAGCTGCAACGGCTTCCGGTTGAACCGTCGATACCTTGGTTTCTGCAGGCACATCAGCTGCAGGCATGCTGCTCATTGTTCCGGCGAGATCTTGCACCAACTGTTTAGCATCAGCAGCGTTGGCTGCTTGGAGCGTGATTTGAATCGGGATAAGATGTTGCATATATGAGTCCTCCTAGTATTTAAATTATTTGTTTTTTACTAATTGATCGTAGTGTTCAACAACCGACTTGATACAGCCTGTGCAAATCAACTTAGATTGGAAAGGCTTTAACTTTTCAGGGTCTGTCTCCCCGCAGATGAAGCAGCTAGGAGCATATTTCTTTAGGATGATCTTGTCACCCTCACTATAGATCTCCATAGGGCTCCCATCGGCGATGTCGAGTACCCGACGCAGCTCCTTTGGAACAACGACGCGGCCGAGGGAATCAAGATAACGAACTATTCCAGTAGCTTTCATATTGCTTCTCCTTCCAGCCAGTGATAAACTGGCTTTAATATGCTGATTGTTTTGCAGTTTGACGGGTCCTACGCCGTTCAAGCTGCATTTTTCTTTTTCAGCCTTGAAGCCAGGCTGATATATTGCCGGCGGTACACTTCCCGAAGCAGCGCCGACTTGGTTGTCTCGATCAGTTCCATCAGGTTTTTACAGCTGCGGATCCGTAAACTCGTGTTCACCTTCCTGTTTCACCTCCTTTCCAAATCTGCGGCATTTCTTAAAGTCCATCTGATAGGACTTCTGCCTCCCTTTGTCGAATAATGGAATATGTCAGAATATTTATTAATTGGGAGGGTTACTAAGTGTCTGAAAAAAAAGACTCAAAGTTAATTAACAGCCGGTTGGATCTAAAAGCTTTAACTATTCATTCACTAAATTCAGCGTTTAACGTTCTGAATGAAAATTCTATTGAAGGAATTGAAATTACAGATAAAACTGAACTAGTTCTATTGACAAATTTCGGTTATGTCACAGGGGAAGTAGTCGACATAGAAAAAGCGTCAGACAGTAGCACAGCTACGAATGATTTCAAAAAGTTCATGTTTGCCTCAACTGTTGTAAATCGAAATTTAGCTATTGCAGATTTTGAAGAAAAGGGTGTCTCCAACCTGATAAGCGACTCTTCTTTGGTTTATTTAAGAAACGCTAAAGTTACACCTTTTGCTGACCCTACTAATTCTTTTACTTTTGGAGATCTTTTGTTATTTACCGATCAGGTTGTTGGAATTAGCGGTAAGGGAAGTCAGGAGTAATTCACTTAGTTTCTGTACATCAACTTTTTCTGAGATGTTAATTTTCACGTTAGAAGTCACTGTTACCGCAGTGGCTTTTTTCGTTTTCATTTCCTCTTTTACAATTTCGCGCACTCGTTGTTCGCCCATTTCCATTCTCCCTTCCTGCGATAATGGTTACGGCGCCGATCTTCTCGACCAGACATTTCCCCGAGCAAACCAGCTCATGGCCGATCTTCGTCACTGGCTGTCCAAAGTGGATCTCCTTGCCGCATAACTCATTAGCGCAGTAGTCGATAACCTCATCAGCGACCATATCCGTGACTTTGCTCATCGCCTAGGCCTCCTTCCCTGTATTCTGATAAAGAAAGACTCTCCTGGTATTCAAGCAGCCAGCTTCGCTTAATTCTCCAGCGAATACCCTCTTTGTAGGCTTTCAGTTTTCCTTCCTTAATGCGGTTGATGACGGTGTATTTACTGACATTGAGGTAGGCAGCAGCGTCTAAAACATCAAGTGTCGGTTTGAGCTCTTCAGCCAAGTGCACGAATGTCCGCTTAGCAATCTTACTTGGCATAATAATCACCTCTTCATGAATCGTATTTTAAATACGGTTTTTCCTCAAAAAAAAATTCACTGGATTAATTGACACCCTAATTAAAATACGGTATTATACAATTGTCGTATTGATAATACTATTTATTCAAATCAGGGAACAATCTTTCGGGAGAGTCTTTATAGAGTTGGCAAATCTTGAACATTAACTTTAGGCTTGGGTTTACACGGCCATATTCAAGACTACGAACATGTTCAACATGCACTCCTAAAGACTCAGCGGCTTCGATTTGAGTTAGGCCAAGGGCTTGCCTAGCTTCCTTAAGTGCCGCCCTTTTCATGTGCATCACCTCCGATATGACCCTAGTATAAATCGTATTTTTAATACAGTCAACAGTTATTTGTATTTTAAATACACTTTTTTTTGAGGGGAATGACTTTGATGTCGATGGGGTTTAGGATAAAAACCTTACGCAAGAAGGCCAAACTTACGCAAAAGCAGGTTGCAGATCAACTCGGAATGGGAAGTTCTAACTTCGGGCATATCGAAAACGACAGGGTAACGCCTTCAAGTTCTGATTTGCAAAAAATTGCGGACATACTTAATACGACTACTGACTATTTATTAGGTCGCACTCCAGATGATGGACAACCTTATTACAAGTTGAACGAAAAAGACGAGCACGACATAGCCAAAGAGCTGGAGCGTATGATGGAGCAGCTCAGCAGTGATTCATCACTAGCTTTTTTGGGGGAGCCAATGGACGAAGAGGATCGGGAGTTACTGCGCATATCTTTGGAGAATACGTTGCGAATGTCTAAGGAAATGGCCAAGAAGAAATTCACACCAAAAAAATATCGAAAATAACCTTCCGGGGGATGTCCAATGGAAATTTTACTTTCTAAGAGACTTGTTAGCGCCCACGGGACCAATAATCCATCGAGAATAGCAGCCGAGAAAAACATAACGGTTCTGTATGAAGATTTAGGAAAAAACACTTGGGGTTACTACACATTCATAAAGAGAATCCCATGTATCCACGTGAACAATCGCTTGGAAGGATTCACAGCGTCTTTCGCACTGGCCCACGAACTTGGACACCATCTTCTTCATCCAGGACTTAATACTCCATTCTTAAGAAAGAGCACTTTGTTTTCAGTGGACAAGATTGAACGAGAAGCTAACCGGTTCGCACTTCATCTCTTGCTTGGCGACAATGCACCAGAGCACGGCGAAATCTGCGGACACTTCTTGTTACGCTGTGGTATACCAGAGGAATTTCATACTTTCTACTAACCTTTGCGCTTTCCGGCCGCAAGGCTGTTTCAATATATCTATTAACCGAACACATGTTCTTATAACGAAAGGAGGAGCACAGTGGCAAAGAAGAAGAAAGACGACAGCTTACCAAAAAACGTCCGCGAGAAAGACGGGAAATACACGTACCGTTACCGGGTCCCAACCACTAAGTTTATAAACGGTAAGGAGACAAAAACAACTAAGCAAATGGAGTCGCCTCGTTTTGAAACTGTTCAAGAAGCTGTTGATTTCGGCATTCTTATTCAGGCTCGAAAAATTCAAAAAACGCTGATATACGAAGCGAATTTGACCGTAAATGCTTGGAGCAAAGTATGGTTGAAGGAGTACATCATCGAGCGGGAACCGAGAAAAAAGACTATAAAAAATAGAAAATTTGCTTTAGGCGTAATTCTCGAAAACTTCGGAGCCTTCATGCTTCGGGACGTAACTATGAGTGAGTACCAATCTTTTTTGTATAAGCTCAAAGAAGAAAACAGAAAACGAAATACAATCATCACCATTCACACTGTTGCAAGTCTTATGTTCACGCATGCCAAACGGAACAAATTAATTACAGAGGATCCTACCGCTGACGCAGTGATTCCGAAGGAAAAAAAGGCTCCTCGAAAAATTGGAGAAAAAAGACAGGTCCTTCCAAAGTTCTTAGAGAAGAACCAGTTAAAAAAATTCTTAGAAGTAGCCCGATTTATGCTTACTCCGAATTTATGGGCGTTGTTCCTGGTGTTAGCCTATACCGGGCTTCGTATTAGCGAAGCAGCAGGGTTACAGTGGGAGGATATCGATGCCGAGCGCCGTACAATCGATGTGAATAAGCAGCTCGAAGGAGACAACGTCCGAGAATACTCATTCGGACCGACCAAGAATGATCAGAGCGAGCGATTGGTAAGTTACGGGGATACCGTTGCCAAAGCCCTTGAAGTTTTAAGAAGCTGGCAACGAACGGAGAAACTATCTGCAAAAGAGTTTAATCCAAATGATAATTTTGTTTTCTGGAGTAGTGAGTTTCCAGGATATCCGATCCCAATCACCACAATACCTAAGATAATGCGTCGCGTACTAAAAGAAGCTGATCTGCCGACCAGCCTCACACCTCATAGTTTAAGACATACTCACGTCTCATTGCTGGCATCCAATCCAAAAGTAAGCCTCCCGGAGATCCAAGCAAGAATAGGACATAAAGGCAACTCAAAAACCACAACACTTATTTATCTGCACGTCACCCAAAATCGCCAGCTAACAATTGCGGACGATTTTGAATGGGCCATTAATAACTAAGGTCTGTGGGTAACTTGTGGGTAACGTTTTTTCTCAACAACTCCCAATCCCTATGAATACTCGGGATTTCTAATCCCTGTCAAATATAAAACATATAGTTGTCTGCAGCAGACTGTTCATGGTAATTGATCAGGTAGTCCAGCGTCGTGGAATCCAGCACTTCAGCGATGCTGTCGCGGATCCGGAGCCAGAGGTCACGCTTCGCCGGATCGTCCTCTTCCGTAAAATCGACGGGCGAGATCGGCCCTTCCAGCACGCGGATGACGTCCCCTGCTGTGATGGATGCCGGGTCCCGGGAAAGGATGTATCCGCCGTATGCACCGCGGATGCTCTTTACCAAGCCCGCATTCCGCAGCGGCGCGATCAGCTGCTCAAGATAATGTTCCGACAGCTGGTTCTTCTCGGCTATGCTCTTCAGCGAAGTCGGCCCTTCGCCGAACTTGGCGGCCAGCTCCATCATAATCGTTAATCCGTATCTTCCTTTTGTTGATATCTTCAAAGGTGACACCTCTTTCGGTAATTTGTATATTATGTCCATCCTGTACATGAGTTGTAGGTGGCGGGCGAGCGATAAATACGTCGTAATCCATGAGTAAAGCAGCTTATCCTGTATTTTTCTCCGTATTCCGATCATTACCCTCAGCTTATCGTAACATATCCTGGACCCCAATGGGTAATATTCCAGCTGGAAACTCGAAAAATGTTCACCCTGAGTGGACAAAATGAAGCGTGTGAACCTTGTTCCAATATGTTAAAATACCTCCATGGGCACAATTCAATATGAAAATGGTGATAACGATGTCAAAAGAAAAACATAACACTCGTATCGTTGTCGGCATGTCGGGAGGAGTCGACTCCTCCGTAACAGCGCTCCTGCTCAAACAGCAGGGCTATGAAGTGATCGGCATCTTTATGAAAAACTGGGATGATACCGATGAGCTTGGCTACTGCACAGCCGAAGCGGACGCTGAAGACGTGCGCCGCGTGTGCGAGCAGCTCGACATTCCCTACTATACCGTCAATTTCGAGAAGGAATACTTCGATAAAGTATTTTCCTATTTCCTCGATGAATATAAAGCCGGGAGAACGCCGAACCCCGATGTCATGTGCAACCGCGAGATCAAATTCGGCGAATTTCTGAACAAGGCCATGGACTTGGGAGCCGACTACGTCGCTACCGGCCATTACGCCCGCGTCATCGAGGAGGACGGACAGTACCGGCTGCTGCGGGGTGTGGACAGCAACAAAGACCAAACCTACTTCCTCAATGCGCTGAGCCAAGAGCAGCTTGCCAAGGCGATGTTCCCGATCGGGCATCTGCCGAAACCGGAAGTCCGCCGACTAGCTGAGGAGGCCGGGCTGTATACTGCCAAGAAAAAAGACAGCACCGGCGTTTGCTTCATCGGCGAGCGGAATTTCAAGGAGTTCCTTGGACAATACCTTCCCGCCCAATCCGGCGATATGGTGGACATTGTCACCGGTGAAGTAAAGGGCCGCCATGACGGCTTGATGTACTACACGCTGGGGCAACGCCAAGGCCTCGGGATCGGCGGATCCGGCTCCGGGGAGCCTTGGTTCGTAGCCGACAAAGATTTGACCAACAATATTTTGTACGTAGTTCAAGGCGATCATCCGAGCTTATATTCGACCGGACTCGTTGCCTCCGGAATAAATTGGATTGCAGGACAAGACGCTATGCCCAAAGACGCCTACACCTGCACCGCCAAATTCCGCTACCGTCAGCCGGACCAGGAAGTAACCATAACCCCGCGCGAAGACGGAACCGTTCATGTCGCGTTTGCGAACCCGCAAAAAGCGATCACGCCGGGACAAGCCGTCGTCTTCTATCAAGGGGACGAATGCCTTGGCGGGGGAACGATCGAAACGGCGGATAAAGTTCCTTATTAATCCGCTGAATGATACGCGAAGAGCACACACTTGATACGGAATGTTCCGTAAAGCGTGTGCTCTTTTTTTTGCGTGCTAGCGAAGAATATACTCCACGGCAATTCCCTGCTCCATGCTGGCGGCTACATCGATGAAACGCTGATTCGAGCTGCCCCTGAAAGGAAGCGAGACATCCCTGCGCTCCAACTCGAATTTGCCGTCAACGATGACGTCGCACAGCAGGGCCAATTCGCGCAGCTTCGGCTGCCTCATCAGCGCTTCGAAGGTGAACCCTGTGTAGGCCCATACGTTTTTTGCGGGACAGAGGGTCCTGAGCCTGCGTACGAATGCCGCACATTCTTCCGGGGAGAAGAAGGGGTCTCCACCGCATAAGGTCACGCCATCCAGCAAAGGATTGTCCAGGATATCCTGCAGTATCGCCGCTGACATTTCTTCGGTAAAGGGCTCCCCCGCTTCAAAGTCCCAGGAATCCGTATTAAAACATCCGGCGCAGGCATGGCGGCAGCCGCTCACGAATAGAACCGCACGAAGTCCGGGGCCTTCATTGATGCTCTCGGGGATGTATCCGCACACATTCACAAATGCTTCACCCGATCCCGAACCTCGGCCTGCTTGGCCGAATTGAAGCGCTCCGTATAATTGCCCGTTAAATATCCCGTTACCCTCCGCAGCCGCTGGAAGTTTCCATTCGCCTCCAAGGCGCCGCATCCAGGGCACGCACTTCCGATAATGCCTTCGTAGTTGCATGCCGGGCACCGGTCGACGGGATGGTTAACGGAGAAATATCCGATGTTCTGCTGCAGGGCAAACTGCACGATGTCCCGGAAAGCAGCCGTATTCTGCCTTGCGTTGCCGTCCAGCTCCACATACGAAATCGCTCCGGCGTTGCACAGCTCATGAAAAGGAGCTTCGGAACGGATTTTGCGGTAGGCGGCCATCGGATAGTACACGGGTATATGAAAAGAGTTCGTGTAATATTCGCGGTCAGTCACTCCCTCGATCACCCCGAAGGTCTGCCGGTCGAGCTTCGTGAATTTCCCGGATAACCCTTCTGCCGGCGTGGCAAACAGCGTAATGTTCAGGTCGTATTTTTCACTGGCCGCATCGCAGAATTGACGCATATGTCGGATGATTTCGATTCCCAGCCTGCGGCTGCTTTCGTCCTCTCCGTGATGCAGTCCGGTCAACGCCTTCAGGCATTCTGCAAGCCCAATGAATCCAAGTGCCAGAGTGCCGTGCTTAATCAGTTCGCGTACCTTGTCCTCCGGGGCCAGGTCTTCGCCGCCTTCCCACACGCCTTCCCGCATCATAAAATCGGACGCTTTCGCCGGTTGGTCCGCCTGCAGCTCGTAGCGGTGAATCAAACCCTCTACCGCAATCGTCATATACTGATTCAGCTGCTCGTAGAAAAGGCTCAGGTCGGGCATATCCCGCTTGCCTTCGATGATGCCATGCTCGATGCCGAGGCGAACCAGATTGATCGTATTAAAGGACAAGTTGCCTTTTCCGCTTAGGCGGTTTCGCCCGAACCGGTCTGAAATCGTCCGTGTCCTGCAGCCCATGGTGGCAATAATCGTGTCTGGCTCGTCCGGCTTATAGTAGACTAGATTAAACGACGCATCCACGTTGACAAAGTTCGGGTAGAGCCTGCGGCTGGAGCACTCAACGGCTTTCAGGAACAGATCGTAATTGGGCTCCCCTTCCGCCTGGTTGACCCCCTGCTTGCACTGGAAAATATGCTGCGGAAATATCGGCGTCTCTCCCCCGCCGAGCCCCTTCATTGTGGCATCCAGCAGGGCGTGGGACACCAGCCTTCCTTCGGTTGACGTGCACATGCCGTAATTCAACGAAGTGAAAGGAATTTGTCCGCCGGCCCGGCTGCTCATCGTATTCAAATTATGGATCAAGGATTCCGCGGCCTGCTTGGCTTCATTCACCGTTTCATTATAGGCATAATGGTATATTCGCGGATATGTGTCCTTCAGCTGCTCATTGTCTATGTATATTTCGTGATCCTCAAGAGCTCGTTCATACGGCCGATCCTCTCCCAGCCCCGCTTCTCCGAAGTAGGCCAGCCCTTTCCGAAAATGCCGGCGAAACGATTTGCCGACATAAGGGGCCAGATCCCAGTCGATTTTATTTCCGGACACGCCGCCGAATTGACTGTTCTGCTGGGATTGAAAGATGATGGCCACCAGCGCCATCGCGGTCATGATGCTTTGCGGCGGCCTGACCGATCCGTTACCGGTATTGAAGCCCTTGGCCAATAGACGGTCAAACGGGATGAAAATACAGTTCGTCGTTCCGAGTGCATACTGGTCCAGGTCGTGCACGTACACATAACCATCCCTGACGGCTCTCATGAGCTCTCCGGGCAGGATAAATTTGCTTGCCATCCATTTGGCGTACTCGGAGCCGATCCGACTCATTTTTCCACTGAAGGATTCCCCGTTCAGATTCGCGTTCTCCCGCAGCAGATCCAGATTCGTTACCCCAATCACATCCCTGCTGATCTTGTAGAGCTCTCCCCTCCGCATCCGCTCCAGGTCACGGGCTTCCCTGTAATGTTGATAAGCTGCGGCGGCCTCTGCATAACCTGTGCTTTGCAATTGTTCGACAACGATATCCTGAATTTCCTCCACACTCACCTGCTCCATCCCCGCGGTGGCGCGGGCAACCTCCTCGCCAAGCTGCAGGGAAGCCTCCTTGCGGGACACTCCCTCAACTGCTATAAAAGCTTTATCCACCGCCTTTACAATCCGGCTTATCTCAAAATTGACCAGGCATCCGTCTCTCTTCATGACTTTCATGAAATCGATCAACCCCTTCTTCTCAGATCATTAACACACTATATATAGTTTCGTTTAATCAATTTACATCCATATATAGTTTAACGCTGTGAGATAGATCACGCCTATTGATCCTATGAAGCGAATCAGCGATTCCTGATAACGTCCATAAAGGAGATGAATCCCAACAGAAAAAAGGCACTCGAGTGATCCATTGATCACATCGGGTACCTTCTTGTTTAGCCTCAGCAGGATTAACTTTCTGCAGGCGGCATCGGGGTTGGTGTCGGCTTAGCATAACCTGTGCTGTATTTCTCATCGATTGCGGTCCGAATCTCCGTCAGGCTCTTGCCCTCGCTGCTCATTTTGGCAGATTCCACGGCAATGTCCAGGCACACCCCGCAACGGGTGCCATGATCGTCCCATACCACGGTGCCGTCCTCCTGAATCTCATCGATAAAACAGTTCAGGTTGCTCTCATGACCGGCACTTTCCCCGCAGCCGCAGTAACAAGGAATGTATTTCAGGACATCACTCACCTGCGCGGACAAAGCATAAATCGTTTGGAGCTCGCTGGTCTGGCTCTTCAAAAAGGTCGGCAGCTCATCGATCGAAGACGTCGCCTCCTGGATATCCCCGTTGGACAACTGCGTCTGATGTCCGTGCTCATGCGCCGCCTCGGCTGCCTGTCCACCTGCGACCTGCTCCTGGGCGCTTTTTCCCGAACAGCCGCTCAGCATAAGGCCGGCGGACAGCAGCAGGATGACAAACCGTTGTTTCCCTGTTCTCATCATTCATTTCCTCCATTTAATTAAGCTAGCGGCCGTAAATCCCGTTATCGCCGTACGACCCTATTCTTCGCGTCGTAATCGCTGGTTGTGGGCGATCTTGGCTTCGTTCCCCTGCTCCGTGGCCTGATAGAACACCCGGCGGGAGAGCTCCTTCGGCAAATACTCCTGCTTCACGTAATGGCCCGGATAATCGTGCGGGTACTTGTAGCCGACATGTCCCAGCTTAACCGCCCCCGAGTAATGCGCATCGCGCAGATGCAGCGGAACCTCCGCCGATTTCACTTCATCCATGGCGGACATCGCGCGGGATATGGCGGATACAACGCCATCGGATTTCGGGCTCTCCACGGCGAACAGGATCGCCTGAGCGATGTTCAGCTTGGCTTCCGGCCAGCCGTTGTTCCGGTAGGCATCCAATGCGCTTACCGCCTGCACCATGGCTTGGGGATTGGCAAGCCCGATATCCTCGCTGCTGGCAGCAATCAGGCGGCGGATGAACACCATCGGGTCCATGCCGAGCTTTTCGACCGCATACAAAAACCAGAACAGCGCCGCATCGCTGGAGCCCCGAATGCTCTTGTGAAAGGCGGACAGCACATCGTACTGCGTGGACTCGTCCGCACGCACGGTAGGTCGGCGAATCGATTCCTCGGCCACCTCGAGCGTAATATGAACCGTACCGGTGGAATCCGGAGGCGTCGTCATCGCTGCCAGCTCCAGCGCATTGAGTGCACGCCGGATATCCCCGTTCGCCATGGCTGCAATGTGCTCCAGCGCTTCCTCATCTGCCTTGAGATCCATGAATCCAAGACCCTTGTCTTGATCGATCAGCGCGCGCCGCATCGCAATCATGGAATGGTCCTTGGTCAGCGGCTGAAGCTGAAACAAGGTGGAGCGGCTCATTAAAGCTCCGTTGACGTAATGAAAGGGGTTCTCGGTCGTCGCGCCGATAAATATGATCGTGCCGTTCTCCACGGCAGGCAGCAGCGCATCCTGTCTGGAGCTGTTGAACCGGTGCACCTCATCCAAAAACAGGATTGTTTTGGTGCCGTACAGGCTGCGGTTGCTCTGGGCTTGTTCAATGACTTCCCTAACGTCCTTGACCGTGGCTTCCACCGCGTTCAGCCGAACGAAATGCCCTTTCGTTTGCTGGGAAATGATATGCGCAAGCGTTGTTTTGCCGCAACCAGGCGGGCCGTACAATAAAATCGACGAAACCTGGTCCGCCTCTATGGCCCGCCGGAGCAGTTTGCCCGGTCCGATTATATGCTCTTGTCCTATATATTCATCCAGCGACGAAGGGCGCATCCGATCGGCCAGCAGCCGGGAATTCCGGTCCCCTTCACGCCCGATACTGAATAAATCCATGACAACACTTCCTTGTCTGATATCGGTGCAAAAATAAGTCGTTTCAATCCAATCCATCACGCTCTATCATATCATATTCGCATTCGCCGTGCCTGCGCTACGGTAAGTTCCTGTCCTACGCTTCAGTCGTCCCATGGTTCGGATATTGCAGCTTATTTTGATCATATCCAACTTTTATCGGACCGGGAGCGTTTCATATAATAGGGAAACATTAGAAAAACCTGATCTGGGGAGAATGTGATGACGACTCGCAAAAAATCCGTTCGCAAATTGTATAACGCGGTTATCCATATGACGTTCAGTATTTTGGGGCTCTATCTACATGTCAGTACCCATCATCTTTTACAAGAAACATTCGGCCCCGGATACCTCGACGATGAGAGACTCGCGATAAACCTGCTGTATGCCGTTCTTATCCTGCAGTTCCTGCTCGGCTTGTACGTCTTCATACGTTCAGCCATCATGCTTTACGAGTACAGGCAGGGAATCCGGAGTGAGGACGACGACGAGGTCTTGTTATGAAGCGTGTCGCTTAACCACTATGCACGAAGGGAGACTATGGAATTGAAACGAAAGCCTATGCGAAAAATGGCCCTCTTCATCCTTCTGGCCGCTGCCTGTTCCATCCTTGCTGTCTGGACTTTGATCCGGTTTATCGAAAATCTGGGCTCCTCCTACCAAATGCTTGGTTAAACCCCTAGCAAGCCCCTGCACAACAAAAAGTCCCGCAGAGGCTAACACATGCTGCCATGTGAATCCCTGCGGGACTTCCGATTCTCTCTATTGACATTCCGGGAACCGACAGCCGTTGCGCAATCGAACGATTACTCCGCTGGCCAACCGCTCGCCATGATCTCTGAAGTCTCTGCCATGATATACGAAGGCAGCGGCTCCCCATGCAGCAGCCACAGCTCATGCAGTGCACGCGTACAGCCTACATACATCAACTTGGCATCCCAAGCTTTCTCCGCGTAATGCGCCCGGTCCGCATCCGCCACCACAACGGCATCGAACTCAAGCCCTTTGGACAAGTACACGGGGAGCACGGAATACCCGCCCTGATACGTTCCTTTGCTGCCATCGATCAGATTCAGCATCGGCCAGGACGGGCTTAACTCCTCATGCAGCTCTTTCGCTTCCCGCAAGGTGCGGGTGAGAATGGCTACCGTCCGGTATTCCTTGGCAATGAGTGCACCCATGGCCCGCTCCAAATCCTTCCTTCTGGCGTTCGCGGCATCATAAGGAATGAGGCGAACGGCATCGCCGCTACGGAATACAGGCACGGCCAGCAGGTCGCTTTCGACCCCCTTCTCCAGTATCCCATTGGCAAATTCAATGATCTCCATCGTGGAACGGTAGCTGCGCGTCAGCGCAAAATAAGCCGTTTCCTCTTCCTTGAACAGGGAGCTCATTTCTTCCCACGCATGCACGCCGCGATACGCATGAATGCCCTGCGACAGATCGCCTAGTATGGTAAAGGAATGTCCTCTTACGAACAGATCCAGCACAGCCACCTGAAACGGAGAGAAATCCTGGGCTTCATCGATGACGATGTGGTCAAACCGCTGCTCTGAGGAAATATCGTTCAGCAAGCAGTGGAAATACAGCAGGGCAGGCAAATCCTCTTCCCGGACCACATTCTTCTTCAGATCTTTGCGCGTTGCGGCCAGTACCTCCGGCGGAATAAGAGCGGAGAGCTCTTCGACCCAGGAGCCAGCCGCCTTGACCGCTCCAAACAATTGCTTATATAGGGAAATCGGTTCAAATTTCGGCCAGCGATTGGCATAAGCCTTTTCTCGTTGTGCCGCTTTTTTCTTCCGTTCTTTCAGCACGGCCGCCGATGGCGATTTCTTCAGCTCCATTAAGGCCCAGCGATGCAATCTGGCGAGCAGCCGTTCCTTCCGTTTCGCCAGCGGATAGGGCTTATATTCCTGGTAAAACCATTCCGCCATCGTCTCCTGTTTCAGCACGGCTCCATCCCATGGAGAGAAATCCCCGTCCGGTAGGGCTGCGGCTTCGATGGACTCCACGCACCGCCGCACGATATCCATCAGCCTTAAGGAGCCTTTATAGCGCCCGCTCACATTATCGTCGATATCCGGCGTCCCTTGGCCCGGTTCCGTCTCGAACCACTGATGAAGCGTCTGCGCATGATCCTCCGAGGACAGCTGAATATCAAGCAGCTTCGCCGCCCAATCGCCAAAGGTCCGCTGCTGAATATCACCAACTCCGAGCTCGGGCAGCACATCGGATATGTAATCCAGGAACATGAGGTTTGGCGCGAATATGATCATTTTCTCGGCCGTTACCTGCTCCTTGTACTGGTAGAGCAAATAAGCCAGCCGATGCAGCGCCACCGTCGTTTTTCCGCTTCCCGCCACCCCTTGGATGATGAGGGCGGTGTTCTTGGCCGCCCGGATGATTTTATCCTGCTCCGCTTGGATCGTGGACACGATATCCCGCAGCCGGTTATCCTTG
Source organism: Bacillus sp. FSL K6-6540 (assembly GCF_038007545.1). Taxonomy (NCBI): domain Bacteria; kingdom Bacillati; phylum Bacillota; class Bacilli; order Caryophanales; family Bacillaceae; genus Bacillus; species Bacillus sp. FSL K6-6540. The sequence continues at coordinate 1,856,583 of NZ_JBBOXH010000001.1, read as the reverse complement.
TTCTCACCGAGACGGTAGACCAAAAACTCATCGGATACGGCAGGTCCGCCGCTTTCCCGATTGTACGTGTCCGATACCCGCTCCAAAATTTGCTTGCGGATCACGACGTTTCGTTTTAAATACACAAGCCCCTCGATAATACCTTCGGGCGCTTCGAATGAAGCCGGATCGGTACCGCCCGTAAAGGAGTAGAATAGACTCGCGACCGGAGCCCGCCAATCAATCACCATCGGGTGATCACCAGCGTCCGCCTTGTCGAAGCCTATCTTCCCGATGTAGAGCGGTTTCTTCGCCCCCGTTCCGTTCTCTTGAAAATCCAGCCTTCCGAAATAAGGCTCCGGCAAGCTTTTGGCGAGGGCCTGCCGTTTCTCTTCCCGGCCTGCCTCGAGCACCTGCTCGGTAAAATCATGGCCCGTGTATACCGGAATACCGCGCAGCCGTTCAAGCTGACGGTCAATTTCAACGATAACCTCGTTTAGCCTTGACTCTTCTTCTTGATAGGCACTTTGAAAAGATTCTGACACTTTCAGTTACCTCCTAAGAACATATTTTTTCGTATCGAAGTCTGGCTTTAGGGCCGTGACACAAAAAGGAGTTCCATTGTAGCACAACTCGCCGGGATATACTAGCAAAGCGCTGTCACAGGAATTTTATTGTTTGGGTTTGCTGTTCGAATCGCTTGTCCACCGCAGCAAAAAACGCAGCGTCCATTGCTGGACACTGCGTTTGGTTAACCACGCTCAATTTTGCCGAAAGGCTGTTCTTTCTTTCTGCCTTCCTTTTGTCTATCGTTTTCTCGATCCGAGTTTAAATGTGTCCGGACACCCCGTTACAACGAGACGCCGCCTTTTTCGAGCAGCTCTTTCACCGTCACGCTGACCATGATCAGTCCCGCCACAGGCGGCACGAATGCATTGCTTGCCGGCGGCTGCTTCGCCTTCCGGATTTCCGGAGCATTCTCGGGCACGATTTTCTCCGTCACGTCCTGGCGGGGCTTCATCGGCTCTTCCAGAGAGAACACGACCTTGACCCCTTTCTTAATGCCGTCCTTGCGCAGCTTGGTGCGCACGATTCGGGCAATCGGATCCATGGAGGTTTTGGAGATGTCGGCCACCTGGAACTTCGTCGGGTCCATTTTGTTGGCCGCGCCCATGCTGGAGATGATCGGAATGCCCCGACGCAGGCACTCCTTGATTAAATGCACTTTATAAATAATCGTATCCGAGGCATCGATCACATAATCCAGCTCGTACTTAAACAGCTCTTCATACGTTTCTTCGGTGTAGAACATGTTCAGGGCGATCGCTTCACATTCCGGATTGATCAGTTTGACCCGATCGACCATCAAATCCGCTTTCTTCTGACCCACCGTTGTCGTTAACGCGTGGATCTGCCGATTGATGTTCGTGATGTCCACCACGTCTTTGTCGATCAGAATGATGCGGCCGACTCCGGTTCGGGCGAGGGCCTCCACCGCAATGGAACCCACGCCGCCGATACCCAGCACCGCCACGGTGCTGTTCTTCATCACTTCAAGGCCTTCGGGACCGATGGCTAATTCCGTTCGGGAAAATTGGTGCAGCATAATTCAAGCAACCTCCTTTATCAAGAACAACAGGCTTATTTTTTCTCGTCGCCCGGCTTCTTGGCGAGTTTGATATGCAGCTGCTCCAGCTGTCCTCCGTCCACCTGGGAAGGAGCGTCCATCAACAGATCCGTTGCGCTTGCCGTTTTCGGGAACGCAATCGTTTCACGCAGATTGGTGCGTCCGGCAAGCAGCATGACCAAACGGTCCAACCCGAAGGCGATTCCGCCGTGCGGAGGCGTGCCGTACTCAAAGGCGTCCATAAGATAGCCGAATTTGTCGTGCGCCACTTCCGGCGACATGCCTAGAGCCGCAAACATTTTCTCTTGGATCTCGCGTTTGTAAATCCGCATGGAACCGCCGCCTACTTCGTATCCATTCAGAACGATGTCGTAAGCCTCGGCGCGTACGGCAAGCGGATCCGTATCCATCAAACCCAGATCCTCGTCTTTTGGACGGGTGAACGGATGATGCTCGGCCACATAGCGCTTCGCCTCTTCGTCATAGCTGAACAGCGGGAAGTCCAGCACCCAAGCAAACTTGTATTCGTTGTCGTTGATCAGGCCAAGCTGGCGTCCGATTTTCAAACGGAGCGCGCCAAGCACGTCGGCAACCACTTTTTTGTTGTCGGCGGAGAACAGCAGCAGGTCTCCGTCTTCGGCTCCCGTGCGTTCTCTTACCGCTTCAATTTCCTGCTCGCTGAAGAATTTCACGATTGGCCCTTTGAATTCGCCCTCTTTCACTTGAATCCAGGCAAGACCCTTCGCTCCGTAACGGGCTGCATACGGTCCCAGATCGTCAATTTCCTTACGGGTCCAGGTGCCGCAGCCTTTAGCGTTCAAACACTTCACTTCGCCGCCTTTTTCAATGACGGAAGAGAATACTTTGACGCCGCTGCTTGCAACGATGTCGTTCATTTCGATCAGTTCCATGCCGAAGCGGAGATCCGGCTTATCGGAGCCGTATTTGCCCATGGCGTCGGCATAACTGATACGCTGGAACGGCGTCGCCAGCTCAACGCCGATGGTTTCCTTGAACAGCTTCACCATCAGCTGCTCCATCATGTTCAGCAGGTCTTCCCGATCCATGAAGGATGTCTCGATGTCGACCTGGGTAAACTCCGGCTGACGGTCGGCCCGCAAGTCTTCGTCACGGAAGCAGCGCGCAATTTGGTAGTAACGCTCAAGCCCGCTCACCATAAGGAGCTGCTTGTAGATTTGCGGGGATTGCGGAAGCGCAAAGAATTCGCCTGCGTGTACGCGGCTCGGCACGAGATAGTCGCGCGCGCCTTCCGGTGAGCTTTTGGTCAGAATTGGCGTCTCCACATCCACGAAGCCCTCATCATCGAGGAAGTCGCGGAATACTTTCGATGCTTTGGAGCGCAGCATCAGCGTTTTTTGCATCTCCGGACGGCGAAGGTCCAGATAACGATACTTCAGGCGGAGCTGCTCATCCACTTCCACGCCGTCTTCGATAAAGAACGGAGGCGTTTTGGCTGCGTTCAGCACTTCGATGCTGGTTACTTGTACTTCGATTTCGCCTGTCGGCAGGTTCGGGTTGAACGTTTCCGGATCACGCTTTACGACTTTCCCGGATACGGCCACCACGAATTCGCTGCGGACTTTATCGGCAACGGCCAATGCCTCGCCGGAGAAATCCGGGTTAAATACGATTTGCATGATGCCGCTGCGATCGCGCAGATCGATGAACAGCACGCCGCCCAAGTCGCGGCGGGTTTGTACCCATCCGTTCAGTGTTACAGTTTCTCCAATGTTCGCGGTTGTCAGGTGACCGCAATGATGCGTCCTTTTCATCGGTTATCATTCCCCTTTAGTATAATTAAGCCGCTTTACGGCGATTAAACAAATTCCTGTACCAGGCTATCCAGCCTCACGGTTCGCTGCTCGCCGGTCTCCATCGACTTCAATGCGATTTCGCCGCGTGCCAGCTCGTCGTCGCCCAGAATGGCGGTATAACGGGCTTGCAGACGATCGGCCGATTTCATCTGGGCTTTCATTTTCCGGCCGAGATAATCGCGTTCCGCGGACACGCCATTCCTGCGGAGTTCGTAGATCAATTTCGCCAATTCCCGCTCGGCGGCTTCACCCAGCGCCACCAGATAGACATCCAAAGGCTTCGAGGCCGACAGATTGACGCCTTGATGCTCCAGAATCAATTGGATACGCTCAAGGCCGATGCCGAACCCGATGCCCGGCTGATCCGGTCCGCCGATCTGGCCGACGAGACCGTTGAATCGTCCGCCGCCGCCTACCGTATCAATCGCGCCGATGCCCTGGGCCTTGAATTCGAAGGCGGTATGCGTGTAATAGTCCAATCCCCGAACCAGTCTTGGATTGATTTCATACTCGATGCCCATGGCGTCCAGGTACCCTTGGACTTTCTCGAAATGCGTGCTGCACTCCTCGTCCAGGCTCTCCAGGATCGAAGGCGCATCACCGAACTTCCCTTGGTCCTTCTTGCAATCCAGCACGCGAAGCGGGTTGCGTTCCATGCGCGACTGGCAGTCCGAGCAAAGGCTGTCTTTCATCGGTTCCAGGAAAGCAAGCAGCGCGCTGCGGTAAGCTGCCCTTACCTCGGGCGTTCCCACGGAGTTAATCTCTGCTTTTACCCCGTTCAGTCCAAGTTCCTTGTAGAAGCTGTACCCCAGCGCAATGACCTCGGCATCGATAGCCGGATCCGCGGTGCCGAACACCTCTACGCCGAACTGGTGGAACTGGCGGTATCGGCCCGCCTGCGGCCGCTCATAGCGGAACATGGGCCCCAAATAGTACAGCTTCGTGACATCGGGCTCTCCATACAGCTTGTTTTGCACGTAAGCCCGAACGACGCCTGCCGTCCCTTCCGGACGAAGAGTCATGCTGCGATCCCCTTTGTCCTTGAACGTGTACATTTCCTTCTCTACGATATCCGTCGTTTCGCCGACCCCGCGTTCGAACAATTCGGTCTGTTCGAAGATCGGTGTGCGAATTTCGCGGTAGTTGTACCTCCGGCATAGATCCCGTGCCTTCTCCTCGATAAACTGCCATTTCTCGACGGCTCCTGGCAGGATGTCCTGCGTGCCTGTCGGTTTCTCGAATTTCTCGTTTGCCATCTTCATCCCTCCGCGTCCTATGACATACTCACCTTTTGAACATGTCCCTTGCCTAGATCTGTTTAACTATGGAAAAACTCCTAGGGAGTCATTTCTCAACAAGCCGTGAAACCAAAAAATCTCCCGTCCCGCTGTCCTAAGACAACAGGGACGAGAGATGTTTAATTTATCACCCGTGGTACCACCCACATTCCGGCGGCGACACATCCTAACATGTGTTCAACCATCCGCTTCATCCGTATAACGCTCGGCCGCGCAGTTCGGCTACTGTCTATCCCACCGGTTAACCGGTGCTTGCTTCGCCGTCTGTTCTCGGGGAGGTCATTCGTCCACTCATCAAGCGAATCCTTACAGCCAAGGGATTCTTCTCTGGTCTTGTGGGGATGGAGTACTTGTTCCCGTCATGAAATCCGTTATTTATAAATATAGTATACCCAAAACATTATATTTTTAGATTCTAATGAACCGCCGCACTAAAGTCAAGAAACTTTGTAGAAATTTCCCGAAAAAAGAAAAAGACCTACAAACCACTGTTGTAGGTCCAAAACATATATTATATAAAAAAGGGGGTCATGCTGTTATTATAAACAGGGAATATTAAAGAAACATTGAACAAACATTACAGTTATATTACAAGCAAGAAAGCGCTTTTATGTCATAGAGTTGAAAAGGGCCGCTCCACCAAAGGAACAGCCCTTTTTTGCGTTTCGGGCGGATAAGCCCTTCTTAGTAACTCATCGCCTGCCGCGTCTCTTTCGCTAATCAGACATTAATCAAATCGCTCCACATAAGCGTTATTGGCCCGCAAATCATGCACGATCTGATCATAGTCCTCGTCCCTTACCTTAACGGACAAGGTGTACCTGAGATCGTCATAGTCCCCGTCGGTTACGTCCGCTTCCCGCCATCCGTCGCCGGGCAGATCATCGCTGTCCGGCCGATCCTGGGCGATGTCGCGGCTGGTATCCCTTGCCCCCACAATCACCCCGGGAGCCCCGACTACGCCGCCGGGAGCCCCCATCGTTGTAGCCCCTGCGGTAGCACCACCCGTGCCGGCATTGCCCCATGGCACCAGCGGCACGAGGATATTCCCTCCGCTTCGGACCGAATCCTGAAGCTGTCCGACCTCCAGCTGTTCCGTGTTGTACGTCAGCAGCCTCGTCCTTGCGCCTTCAGCGTCGTCTTCCGTCCTGAAATAAGCTTGAATTTGTCTAGACATGTCCATTCCTCCTTTTTTTCAACCCGCGTGTTTGAAAGATCGGTATTACATGGACAACCATACAGCTAATTTAGCGCCTACAGCGCTTTTAACAGCTCGCGCACGAAGGCCGGCTCATCTTTCGGAGTCCGGGACGTAATGAAATTCCGATCCACGACGACTTCCTCATCCTTAAAGTTGGCGCCGGCGTTTACCATATCATCCTGAAGCGGAGGATAGGAAGTGATCGTGCGTCCCTTCAGCAGGTCGGCGCTTGCTAAAATTTGCGGCCCGTGGCATATCGAGGCAATCGGTTTGCCCGCCTTGTCCGCTGCTGCAACAAACTGCAATATATGGGAATCCAGTCGCAAGTTTTCCGGAGAAGAACCGCCTGGAATAACCACCGCATCATAATCGTTTATGTTGACGTCCGCAATGGCTTTATCGGTTGTGTAGGAAGCCTTGCCCTGTTTGCCCTTTACCTCTTGTCCTTGTTTCAATCCAATGATATCAGCCTGATGCCCCGCTTCCTTCACGGCATCGTAAGGAGTTTTCATCTCGGAATCTTCGAATTGGTCGGCTAGTAGAAATGCTACTTTACTCATCTGGCATGTCTCCTTCCTGAAATGTCCTCGATTTGTTATTACCCTGGAATCTCTTTTTTATAACAGCGGAATTCACGAAAAAGGCCTATCAACGGCGCTTGCCTGCAACAGATGTCTGTCCCGAAGGAAGCTTGAGTATGGCGATGATCCGCGAACGCCAAAAAGAGCCTGAGATCATCTCAGGCTCCGCTTATAAAAATCCGCATTTATGGCACGCGACGCTGTGCTGAAATCTACGATCGGGGCAGCTGCTTCCGCATATTTCCCTTGATGCTGATGAGCTGTGCAGATTCTTCCGGCGCCGAAACCATGCGTTCCGTGCTGGCTGCTTCCCTGACGCCTCCGGTCCCGACCGTCGCAGGCAAACTGCTCCATATCGAAAATTTGGGGGATTGACGCATATCGTACGGCTCCTTTGCTTGCGAATAACAACCTTCGATTATTCACTCAGGATGCCCCATCTCTACGATATGATGCATGCTGCCGTCCTTTTCAGGCAGGTTAGGATCGGCTGTCAATAATTAAGGTCACCGGTCCCCAGTTGGTCAACGACACGTCCATCATTGCTCCGAAAACCCCGGTCTCCACCTGCAATCCCTTCGCCGAAAGCTCGCGGTTAAACGACTCGTACAATGCATTCGCTTGATCCGGTTTTGCGGCAGCCATAAAGTTCGGCCGCTTTCCTTTGCGGGTGTCTCCATAGAGGGTAAATTGGGACACCGACAGAATCGCTCCGCCCACGTCCTGGACGCTGAAATTCATTTTTCCGTCCTCATCCTCAAAAATCCGCAGCCCCGCTACCTTTTCCGCAAGGTATTTGGCATCCTTCTCTTCATCCTCATGCGTCACGCCGACCAGCACCATCAATCCCGCTTCAATCTTGCCGACGATTTCATTATCCACTGCGACTTGCGCATTCTTGCATCGTTGAATGACCACTCTCATCGGATTAGCTCCTTCATCTTCAAAAAATAAAACGGCCTGTCTCCCTCAGGATAACAGACCGCATTCGTATCATCCTCCGGGATCGTCATGAACCCCGGGACCATTCCCTTAGCGCATCGTGCCGTCACTGCATGATCCGATGAACGGTATACACATCCTTCACCCGCTTGATTCGTTCCACTACGGATTGGAGATGATCCGTATTGCGGATCAGGATGGTCATGTGGATCATGGCCATTTTGTTCTTGTCGGATCGCCCCGTGACGGCGGAAATGTTCGTCTTGCTCTCGGAGACGGCCTGAAGGACTTCGTTCAACAGTCCGTTGCGATCGTGTCCCGTCACTTCAATATCGACGCTGTAATTCGCCTCGACGGCCGTTTCCCATTCCACCTCAATCACGCGTGCCGCATCCTCGCCTTCATCCGTTGTCGGCAGATTCGCGCAATCCGAACGATGGACCGATACGCCGCGGCCGCGGGTTACATAGCCTACAATATCATCGCCGGGTACGGGATTGCAGCATCTTGCGAAACGCACGAGCAGGTTATCAATCCCTTTGACGCGGACGCCGTTGGTCGGGCGGCTGCGCTTCTCGGCCGGCTTGATTTCCTTCATCTCGGAGGTTAATTCAAGCTGGTTGGCTTCTTCCTGCTCCTTGCGCAGCTTCTCGGTCACCTTCGTACAGATCTGCGCGGCAGTGATCCCGCCGAAGCCGACCGCCGATAGCATATCCTCGATATCATTAAAAGCGAATTTCTTGGCCGCTTCCATTAATTTATCGTCCGTCGTCCACTCGGACACGTCAAGACCGAGGCGCTTGATTTCGCGCTCCAGCATCTCGCGGCCCTTCTCGACGTTCTCTTCGCGCTTCTCTTTCTTGAACCACTGCTTGATTTTACTTCGGGCATGCGAGGATTGGGCAATCTTCAGCCAGTCCTGGCTCGGGCCGTAGGAATGCTTCGACGTCAAAATTTCCACGATATCGCCGGTTTTGAGCTGATGATCCAGCGGAACGATTCTTCCGTTGACCTTGGCACCAATGGTGCGGTTTCCTACTTCGGTATGAATTCGGTAGGCAAAATCGAGGGGAACGGAGCCGGAAGGCAGCTCGATCACCTCGCCTTTTGGCGTAAACACAAATACCAAATCCGAGAAAAAGTCCATTTTCAAAGATTCTACAAATTCCGACGCATCCTTCGTTTCATGCTGCAGCTCCAATATCTCGCGGAAAAACGTCATCTTGTTGTCGAAGCTGCCCCCGTTGCCTGCTGAGCCTTCTTTATACGCCCAGTGTGCCGCGATACCGAACTCCGCCGTTCGATGCATCTCCCAGGTGCGGATCTGAACCTCCGTCGGCTCCCCGTTAGGCCCTACCACCGTCGTGTGGAGGGACTGGTACATATTCGTTTTTGGCATGGCGATATAATCTTTGAAGCGGCCGGGCATCGGCTTCCACAGGGTGTGGATGATGCCGAGCGTGGCATAACAATCCTTGATATTGTCCACAATAATGCGGATTGCAAGGAGATCGTAAATTTCGTTGAACTGCTTGTTCTTCACCGTCATTTTTTTGAACACGCTGTAGATATGCTTGGGCCGGCCCGACAAATCGGCTTGAATGCCCATTTCGTCAAGCTTCTCGCGGATGCAGACGATGACGTTGTCGATGTACTGCTCCCGCTCCGCACGCTTCTTGTGCATCAAATTCGCAATGCGGTAATACTGCTGCGGATTCAAGTAACGAAGCGCAATGTCCTCCATCTCCCATTTGATCGCGGAAATACCGAGACGATGGGCTATCGGACAAAAGATTTCCAAGGTTTCATAGGAAATGCGGCGCTGGCTCTCCTCGGACTGGTACTTAAGAGTGCGCATATTATGAAGCCGGTCCGCCAGCTTGATGACGATTACGCGGATATCCCGTGCCATGGCGATAAACATCTTGCGATAATTTTCGTTTTGCTGCTCTTCTTTGGATCGGAATTGGATGCGTTCCAACTTCGTTAAACCATCCACCAGCATTGCGCAGGTATCCCCGAAACGCTCGCGGATCTGCTCGAGCGATACGGTTGTATCCTCAACGACATCGTGAAGCAATGCAGCAATAATGGACAATGTGTCCATCTGCATGTTCACCACGATGTCTGCTACCGCAAGCGGATGAAGAATATAAGGTTCTCCCGATTTCCGCACTTGTCCGTGGTGGGCTTGCTCCGCAAATTCATAAGCTTCCTGGATGCGGAGAAGATCGGGTTCTTTTATATAGGCGCTGGCCTTTTCGAGTAATCGCTCTATGCCCATTTTGGAGTCCTTCTCTTCCCTTTCTATATAAAATGGAACCCGCCCTTGTCAAAACGTGCAGGTTCCCTCGTGATTGTTTTCCTATCATTATGACGCTTGCGGCGTTATACGTCAACATGTGGAGCGTTCGGTCACTTATAGTATGCCCTTTTTCTGCACGGGGACATCAAAACATGACATGAATTGAATATTTTGACGAACTGTAAAAATTATTGTTGAAAAAACGAACGATTGTATTTAATCTATTAAAGATCGTACGCGAACGGTCCTATATTTAAAGTCCTATAGAGGAGTGAAATGGTTTGCAACGTGAAATTCAAGTAGATGAGAAGCTTCCGTTTGGTCCCGGGTTCCTTCTGAGCCTGCAGCATTTGTTCGCCATGTTCGGAAGCACGGTGCTTGTACCGAATATATTCGGCGTGGATCCCGGCATGATCCTGCTGATGAACGGTATCGGCACGCTGCTCTACATTTTTTTATGTAAAGGAAAGATTCCGGCCTACCTCGGCTCCAGCTTCGCCTTTATCTCACCGGTGCTGATCGTACTGGCAGGCGATCCGGAAGCCAATTACGGCAAAGCCTTGGGCGCCTTTATCGTGACGGGTATTATCTTCTGTATTGTGGCGTTCATTGTCAAATATGCGGGAACCAAATGGATCGACTTCGTCTTCCCGCCTGCGGTTATGGGTGCCATCATTGCGATGATCGGGCTTGAGCTTGTTCCGGTTGCCGCAGGCATGGCTGGATTTTTGCCGGAAGAAGGGCAATCCATCGATCCTAAAATCATTACCATCTCGCTCGTTACCCTCGGAGTTACGGTGTTGGGTTCCATCTTGTTCCGCGGCTTCGCCAAAATTATCCACATCCTGATCGGGATCGTTGTCGGATATGCGCTTTCCTTCGCGCTTGGGGTCGTGGACACGGAAAAAATCGCAAACGCGAAGTTCCTGTCGGCTCCGGAGCTGACAACCCCGGTTTTTGATAGCGGGGCGATCTGGACCATCATTCTGGTTTCGCTCGTAGTTATCGTGGAGCACATCGGCCACCTGCTGGTAACCAGCAATATCGTGGGCAAAGACCTTTCCAAGGATCCTGGCCTTCACCGCTCCCTGCTTGGCAACGGTATTTCCACCATCTTGTCCGGATTCGTTGGTTCCACGCCGAATACAACGTACGGTGAAAATATCGGGGTCATGGCTTTGACGAAGGTGTATTCCGTGTTTGTCATCGGAGGCGCCGCCATTATTGCCATTATTCTTTCCTTCTCAGGAACATTTTCCGCCGTTGTAGCGAACATTCCAACACCGGTTATGGGCGGCGTGTCTCTCTTGCTGTTCGGGGTAATCGCAGCTTCCGGCCTACGGATCTTCGTGGAGCAGAAGGTGGATTTCTCCAAAGCAAGCAACATGATCTTGGCTACAATCGTACTGGTAACAGGAATCAGCGGCGTAACCTTGAAGATTAACACGGTCGAGCTGAAGGGTATGGCATTGGCGACCATCGTAGGTGTCATAATGGCTGTCCTCTTCAAACTCTTCGAAATTACCGGGCTCTCCAATGAAAAGAATGATGAGCCGCTCGTGGAAAAAACGCCGGATTGAACCGACAACTTTATTGCAAAACAGAAAAATGCCCTGAGCTGATTGCTCAGGGCATTTTATTATTTCCCGGGAAAATCAGGAAGAATAGTGTCGTTTACTCGTACTGCATCAACGTAAATACATCGATGTCATCCAGCTTCGAACGGCCGTTCAAATCCGTCAGCTCGATCATGAAAGCAGCGCCAACAACGTTCCCGCCCAATTGACGGATGAGGTTAACCGAAGTCGCAATCGTACCGCCTGTTGCAAGAAGATCATCCGCAATCAATACATTTTGCCCTTTCTCGATTGCATCGGTATGCATCGCCAAGCGATCTTTACCGTATTCGAGGTCATATCCCACTTCAATCGTTTCGTAAGGCAGCTTGCCGCTTTTGCGAATGGGCGCGAATCCCACGCCAAGCGCGTAAGCCAGCGGAGCACCCACGACAAATCCACGGGCTTCGGGACCAGCTATCACATCAATTTTGAGATCGGAAACCAAGACCTTCAGTTCCTCGATGGCTTTGCGATATACCTCACCATTCTTCAGCAGTGTGGTAATATCCTTGAAGCTGATCCCCGCTTGCGGAAAATCGGGAATGACACGAATATAATCTTTAAAATCCAAAATAATCTCCTCCTGTATAGTTGCGGTTAAGATACGCCTTTTGTACGGGACGTCATCCACTGGGTTAACTGTTCGGTGCCGGCATGCAGCAGATGCTGCTCCATATCCGCCAAGTCGCTTAATTCCCGGAAGTGACGGGATGCGTCGAGCGGTTTTTTCTCCGGCTTCGGTACAAAGGTAATTTGTCCCTGGTCACGCTGAATGAATGCCAATTCTTCAAAGACATCCAGTACTTTGACCAGCATGCGCGATGACAACGAAGTCTGCTTCTGTAGACGTGCTACGACCTCTTTTTCCGGCATGGGAGCGGACGTCAGTCCAGCGAGTGATACGTACAGCTTCTTAAACTGTTCCCGGTCCGGAATTTGCAGCCGTTCGCGCAGGTTCCGGGTCGGATGTAACATAAATATATTGGGAACGGAATGGAAGGCTGACATGAATGCAGCGAGCTGCTCAGCCGTCTCCGGTACATCCAGTACGAACAAAACGGAAATGTCTTCTTGACTGCCGCTCGCGGCGATTTCATTATCCGGCACGATGCCAGCATTCCTATCATATACCCAAAGGCACATATCATACAATTGACTTTTTATTTCCGGATGTGAATCTTTTGCGTACACCACCGCGGAACGGACAGCCGGGCACCGCAGATGCGGCTCCAGTTCAGCTCTCCACCTCTGGATCTCCCGGATCGGTTCTTTGATCCCGCGGTAATCAAACACCTGCTGATAAGGGGCGCAGATATCCTGAATCATGAGCTGCACTTTACGGCTCCCGTTCCATTCATTGACGGAAAGCTCGCCAAGCACATCCACAACCGAACCCACCGGCAGAATATCGGCAAGATGGCCCCAGCCGAATGAGATCGCATCGATAACCTCCCGCTTTTGCTGCAAACGAAGCTTCAGATGTTTCCCTTCTTTGCCGATCTTGCGGACGTCCTTGATGACAACGTCCCGAAAAACAATCTTCGGTACGGCATTCGCCATGCCGAACGGGCCTAACTGTTCCATCTGTTCCAGAATGGGTACGGATACCTCCGACAAACTGGCTTCCAGGTCCGCTTCGCAAACGGCAATCAGATGCTCTGCTTCGAGCGCATCCTCCGCATATCGATGAAGTCCCTGTTCGAATGCCGCCAAGCGGTCTCGATGGAGGCTCATGCCGGCTGCGGAAGGATGGCCGCCAAAGTGGTCCATGACGTCTTTGCAAGAAAGCAAAGCCGCATAGATATCGAATCCCGGAATCGAACGGGCAGAGCCTTTACAGTTTCCCGTTTCGGGATCAATCCCGAGAATTACAACGGGGCGGTAAAAGCGCTCCAGGATTTTGGAAGCCACGATGCCGACCACGCCGACATTCCAGCCCTCGCCCGCCAGTACGATAACAGGCGGGATCTCCTGCCCTCTCCAGCGGTTTTGAACCATACCCAGCGCTTCCTGGACGATGTTTTCGACCACTTGCTGCCGATCCTTGTTCAGCCCGTCCAGCTCCCAAGCAAGGCGCTCTGCCTCTTCCCTGTGCTCCGTTGTAAGCAGCGTAACGGCACGGCCTGCATGGTCCAAGCGGCCGCTGGCGTTAATCCGTGGTGCCATGGAGAAGGCCACGTTAACGGCCGTCACCTGCTCTACATGAATTCCCGATACTTCAAGCAAGCTGCGGATGCCTTCATACCGCGTTTTTCGCATCGATTCGATCCCGTGCTTCACAAGCACCCGATTCTCCCCCGTGAGCGGCATCAAGTCAGCGATCGTTCCGATCGAAACGATCTGGAGCCATTCCTCCGGCGGGTCACCCACGAGAGCCTGTGCCAATTTGTAAGCCACGCCTACGCCGGCCAGCCCCTTAAAGGGATACGGGCATGTCGGGATCTTCGGATTGATCAATGCATATGCCTCAGGCAGCACCTCAGGCGGCTCATGATGGTCGGTGACGATGACGTCGATGCCAAGGCTGTTGGCATACGCGATTTGCTCAACCGCACTAATCCCGGTATCTACGGTAATCACCAGACTGACCCCTTGCTGATGGGCCCAATCCAGCGCATGATTATGTAAGCCATAACCTTCATTGGATCGGTGAGGGATATAAATATCATAAGATGCTCCCAAATAACGCATCAGATGAATCATCAATGATGTGCTGGAAACCCCGTCCGCGTCATAATCGCCGTAGATCAGAATATGCTCCCGATCCTCCAGCGCTTTGCGGATGCGCGGCACGGCCTCCCGCATTCCCTGCATGAGATAAGGGTCGTGCGTCAGCTCAAACGTTCCATATAAAAATTCCCGGCCATCCTCGGCTGATTGTATCCCCCGGGACGCCATGAGTGAAGCCACGATGGGTGGCAGCGACAAATCATGGGCCAGCCGTTCGGTGATCGTTGACGCTGCCTCTCGTATTCTCCATTCATATTTGGAATACAGCACAGGGATTCACCTTCCTTTTCCTGCCTATTTCCTGCTGTCTTAAAAGCTCCGCCCTTATTGCGGCAGTGTCGGCATATCGTTGTCCATCAAGTCATAGTTCGATTTATACGGGTAACCGGGTTCATAAGGCACAACGTGAACCTTGGCATCCGTAACCTGAATAAATCGATGGGTCAACAGCTTCCGGATTCGCTCGGCAATTTCCTGAGCTTCCAATACGGACGTTCTCGGATTCACGGTGATTTTCACTTCGATGTTCACGTGGCGAATCTGTCCGTATTCTTGAACCTTCAGCTCCTCGATCGTGATCACGCCGTGCACCCGCTGAATCGTATCCATGAACTCGGCTTCGTGTTCATGGCGTTTCTCCTCCGCAAGCGTGCCGTAAACGGAATGAACGATGAGTATATATCCTTTCCGGACCACGAGACAAGCCACGATAAGAGCCGCTATGGAATCCATGTAGAATAGAGGCGACCATTCAAAATAGGAGCCTGCCATGGATAGCGACACGCCGATCAATACCGTTAGCGATGAATATAAGGCAAACCGATGATCAGCCGATAACATTTCGTACCGGGGATCATGCAGTCTTTTCATCTGCCAACTTTGATATTGGAATACCGCTTCGTTCACCGCCATCGATATGAAAATTGCAAGGAGCGCCGATGTGGCCGGCGGCTCGAGGTTATCCGATGCCATGGTCTGGATCGCGGATACCGCAATTTGAATGCCGCCCATGATCAATAACACGGCAAATAAGATCGATATGACGGGCTCCGTCGTACTCGAAACGTTCCGTTTGTCCCGCATCGGACTTTTCGTGCCGAATATGCCAAGGCTTGGCAACCGGTCCACCAATAAAGTTACGGCATTCGCCGCAGAATGCAGGGCATCTCCGATGAGAGCCTTGCTGCCGGATAAGTAACCGGCTATCCCTTTGCACAAGGCTAATGCCAAATCCGTTACAATGCCTGTCCATAGGACAGTCTCCGTATGATTCAAGCGTTCATTGCTCACTTGAGGCCCCCCTCAATGTCACTGTCGATCCTGTACTCGTCATGCTGCCTGCTGCTAACTTTAGAAAGCCGCGTCGCCTGCGACGCGGCTTTCACTTGTATAGGATCTTCTGATATCTGGACTGCAAACGCCCTTCAGCGGTTTAATTAAATTTCGATTTTATCTTTGCTTGGCTTCGGCGAATTCGGTTTATTGCTCACATTGCGGCCTTTAAGAAGGAGCCACAACGGACTTGCGATAAAGATCGAAGAGTACGCGCCGAATGCCAAACCGATACAAATGGCCAGCGAGAACATCTGGATCGACTCGCCGCCCAAGAGGAGCATGAAGAATGCAGCGATGAATACGGACAAGGCCGTATAGATCGATCGCCCGATCGTCTGCGACAAACTTTTGTTAACCAGATCCTTGAGATCCGAGACCCTCTTAATCTTCGCAAACCGCAGGTTTTCCCGGATACGGTCAAAGATAACGATGGTATCGTTGATCGAATAACCAATGATGGTCAGGACGGCGATGATGAATGTCAAGTCTACCTCTAATCCAAGGATGGAGAAGATACTGATGACAACGAAGGCATCATGCAGGAGCGCTACGATCGCTGCAATCGCAAACCGCCATTCAAAGCGGATGCTGACATAGATGATAATCCCGATACAGGAAATCAATACGGCATAAATTGCGTTTCGTCCCAGCTCTTTGGCCATCTCGGGGTCAACCGTATTAATTTCGAAGGTTGCCTTCTCGTCCAGCTTCTCGATGCCGGAACGAAGCTTCTGATCCTGATCCTCGGTCAGCACCTCGCTGAATCGGATGTTGACGCGGTCATTACCCGGAGTAACGCTCGCATCCTCCCCGATTCCGGCATCCTCTAATACGGTATTGATTTGCTCCGTAGTCAACGGTTTGGAGAGTGAAATGTCCACGTTCGAGCCGGATTGGAAATCAACTCCATAGTTAAGACCGCGAGTCAGGAGAAAAACCAAACCCAAAATCGTAATTACAATGGATAGTACGTAGAAAATTCTGCTTTTACCTACGAAATCGAAGTTCTTAAAGCTCACGAATGTCACGCTCCTTTACGCCATAATGGCTCGGTTTGCGGGCCCAACCGATATTCACAAGCAGATTGAGCAGGAAACGGGAGAAATAAACGTTCGTGGCAATACTAACGATGATCTCCAAAATCAATACAAGGGCAAAACCTTTTACCGCACCGGTACCGAATCCGAACATGACAGCGGCAACGAGAATCGTCGTCAAGTTGGAGTCCATAATGGCGCGCAGGGAGGATTTACCGCCTGATTTCACTGCAGATGGCACGCTTTTGCCTGTCTTGATCTCTTCCCGAATGCGTTCATAGGTGATAATGTTGGCATCCACCGCCATACCAATACCTAATATAAATGCCGCAATGCCTGGAAGCGTCAACGTAAAGTCAGCCCATACGAAAATAAGGATCAGCAGCCATGTGTGCAAAATAAGTGCGAAACTTGCCAGCAAGCCCGGTACGCGATATCGGATAATCATGAACAGCAAAATCGCGACGGAAGCGATCAGACCGGCTTCTAAAGTTTTTGTAAGAGATTGCATGCCAAGCGTAGCCCCTACGCTCTGCGAATATTTCTCGACCAGCTTCAGCGGCAGGGCGCCGAGATTGATCGTATCCCGGATCTGTTTCGCTTCATCCAGCGAGTAGTTCCCTGTAATTTGCGCGGTACCGTCCGTTAATACGGCTCGTACCGTCGGAGCTGACAGCAATTGGTCGTCCATGAAGATAGCCAGCTCTTGACCGAGAAGACGTTCTGTAATTTCAGCAAACTTCCCTTTGTCCTTCACTTTAATATCTATCATAGGCTGATTAAGCTGGTCATAGGCTACCGATGCGCCGTTCTCGACGAAATCGTCGCCGCGGAGCTCTATTTTACAGAACTCCTCGCCTTCTTTACAGCCGTCATTGCTTCGGAATGTGAGGTTCGCAGGTTCTTTCATGGTTTTTCGAACTTCGGCCTCATCCGTTACGCCCGCCACCTTCAAGCGAATCCGGTTCGCCCCTTCCGGCGTAACCTCAGGCTCCGATGTTCCCATCGCATCCGCACGCTTTTGCAAGCTCTTTGCGGTTTCCTGCAGCGCTTCTTTGGTAACCTGCTGCCCTTCCATCAACGGTTCTGCTTCATAAAGGATTTCGAATCCACCCTTTAGATCCAAACCTAGACGGACGTCTTTCAGCAAGCCTGGAGTTGTAACGGCCATTAAAATAGTGATCACGAGCACGGTTCCGACGAAACTGATAATTCTCTTCATGCCGTCCCTTGTTCCCCCTTTTTACTCAATATTCCTATTATAGCGATGTCATAAAACCCAGTCAATTTATCAAAATTTGTCGGGCTTATGGATGAACCCTTATATCCGCAAGGCAAAAGGGACCTCTTCGATTAATCGAAAGAAGATCCCTTATATGCTGATATTGTCATATAGTTCATCAAAGCTGTTGCTTTCAAGGACAGAATGTCATTGACCAATTGGTGGAGGGACGGAACGCCTTCCTTTTCGTACTTGCTGCTGACACAGTTCCAAATATCGTCGCTCGTCACGTACTCGTACCCAATCAAATGCATTTCCTCAACCTTGCTCAAGCATACCATTTCAATGGTGCTCATCAATTCTTCCTCGCTCATTTGCTCGAGTTCCATGCATATGGCCTCCTCACTGACTCCCTGTTGACCCTAAGTTACATTCGACATGACATATGGCTTTCCTTCTATTCCTACCATGTCCAGAAAAAAAAGTAAAGTCATCAGATGGGACAGGTAGGGCATATCCATAAGAATAGCCATGTCGTGTCAACGTATTCAGCCTTAACCAGGGAGTGGGATGGACAGTGAACAAGCAATCGTTTATTAAAGGAACGCTGATTTTACTTGCAGCCGGCATATTAAACCGCCTACTCGGTTTTATTCCCCGGATCGCCCTTCCCCGGATCATCGGACCTGAGGGTGTCGGAATTTACCAATTGGGGTACCCCTTCTTTATCGTGCTCGTGACCATCATCACGGGCGGTATTCCGCTAGCTATTGCCAAAATGGTCGCCGAAGCGGAAGGTGCCGGGAAGCCTGATGCTTCCAAGCAAATTCTGCATGTCAGCCTGATGCTGACAATTACGGCAGGAGCCCTCTTCACTGGACTCAGCCTGCTGCTTGCTCCTTGGGTAACCGGCGTGCTTTTGCCGGACGAGCGTGTATATCAAACCTTCATCAGCATGACGCCCATGATGATCATCATTGCCGTTTCGTCGGTCTACCGGGGATATTTCCAGGGCAAACAAAATATGATCCCCTCTGCAAGTTCCTCCGTTATCGAGACGATAGTCCGAATTATATGCATGTTGTGGTTTGCGCATCTCCTGATGCCCAAAGGCATCGCTTACGGGGCAGCCGGGGCCATGCTTGGAACAGCCGTGGGCGAGCTGATTGGCATGATTGCGCTGCTGCTGCAATATTCCGGCGAGGGCCGAAGAACGAACAAACTTTTACCTAAGCCACAAGAAGCCGTATCTGAAAAAAAAGCGCCGGACTCTTCTTCGAATAAAGGCATCCTGAAGCGGTTATTCGGCATTGCATTGCCTGTAACGGGCGGAAAGATGGTAGGGTCCTTCTCCTACCTGCTGGAAACGATACTGACCAATCGCAGCCTCGCCATGGCAGGTATCGCGACATCCGTGGCCACCGCCCAATACGGCGCTCTGCAAGGCATGATCATCCCGCTCCTGCTATTGCCCGGTGCGTTGACCGTTTCCCTGGCCATCTCCCTGGTGCCTTCCCTATCGGAGGCAGCGGCCCGCAACGACCGGCCTACCATCCATAAGCGAATGAATCAATCCCTTCGGCTGGCTCTTGTCTCGGGAGCTCCGTTTGCCATCATTATGTTTGTCCTGGCTGAGCCGCTGTGCCTGCTGCTCTACGACAACGCCGAGATTAGCGATATGCTCAAAATCATGGCGCCCTTTGCCTTGTTTCTGTATGTGCAGTCCCCGCTTCAAGCTGCCTTGCAAGCATTGGACCGCCCGGGACGGGCATTGTTGAATACCTTATTCGGTGCGATCATCAAGATGAGCCTTATCGTATATTTGGCATCCAACCCCGCCTTCGGCATCAAGGGGGCCGTCATTGCCATCATCGTTAACAGCATCGCGGTTACATTGCTTCACGGTTTTAGTCTCTCCAGGCTGATCGGCTTTCGCTTCCGCCTGCTCGATTATGTCAAAATCGCTGCCGTCATGATCATTATGGGTGCCTGCGTTCTTTACGGGTATAGACATCTTCCGTTCTCGACGACCCCCTGGCTGCAGTTTTGGACCTCGATCGTGGTTGGCATTCTGGTCTACTTCATCATGATTTTTATGACCAAGCTGGTAACGCCCCGGGATCTGGAACGCGTCCCTGTCGTCGGTACCTGGTTCAACAAGTTTGGCCGCCGCTAGTCCCTGTCTTTGCGGTCGATGTAAATACGTCCTTTATGGTCGATGGAGCATAGGAAGATATCTTTAAAATCCTTGGCTCCGTGGTTTTGAATCTCGTTTTTCAGCCAGAACCGTGTTTTTTCAATTAGTTCAAGGTTTTCGTCCTGCACCTTTCCATCCAATATAAGCGGAATGGGCAGTCCTTCGTACGTAATTTTATCGTATGGAATATCAACAACGGTAGGGTTTCCTGTTTCGGATTTGGCCTTGGATAAAGCACCTGAAGAATGAGTGGAGCTTGAGGCGTTGGAAGAACTTGATGAACTATTCGAGCGGTTCGAACCGTTATCCGCATCTTTTGGAATAACGGTGAGCTGGCCGGAAGTTTCGAGAATCGCAAATTCCACGTCTGCCAAACTGTCGATGTCCTTTCCCCTTAATTGCTGCATCAGATCATCCAGATTGTAGCGAAGCTTTGACATCTCTTTGCGGTGAAGCTTGCCTCGGGATACCAGTATGCTGGGTTTTCCGTCCGCAAACAGCCGGATGCTTCGATTTTTCAGGCCGATGTAGGCAAGTCCTACCTGAATGGCAACCAACACGGCGATAGGAGCTAGTCCGTCCCAAATCGGTTTATGGACATCTTCGAGGACAAAAACGGCAATCTCTGCGATCATGACGGATATGACCAAATCGAAGATAGACAGCTTTCCGATTTCCCGTTTGCCCATGATTCTCATGGTAACAAAGATGACCACATACATCAGAACGGTCCGCAGAATCAGAATAGTCATATGAGACATAAACAATCCCTCCCTAGCTTGTCGAACATTCTCATGTACAGCTATTCTGGCCTGCCGCAGGTCTTCCCATTCGATTACAATTGATTAATTAATGGTAATCCTGCAAAACCCGATGCAAAATGTTCAGTTTGTACTATATGTACAGGCTTGGCCATACAATGGAATTATCAAGATTTGTTAAGGGGGATGATTCATGGAACCGATCCGGCGAGTATTCACTTTCAGGATCACTAATCCGATTCTTTCAGGACTCTTGTATTCTTATTTCTGGATGTTTCTTGGCGCATTGGCGCTATCCCTGCTGCTGTGGGGCAGCGGACTGGCCGAGGATGATTTATCGTTCTACACGTTTCTGGTACATGCCGTCGCGGCCTTTATTGGGGGCTGTGTGAGCGGCAAACGCGCAGGTAACAAAGGCTGGTATTATGGCTGCCTGACCGGGCTGGTATATGGGATTACGCTGCTCGTCATCGGCTTTCTAGCCTTGGATAGTTCCTTGTCACTCGGAGATTTGACGCTGATTGCCACGGTTTTTGCTGCCGGCGCCATCGGGGGAATGTTCGGGGTTAACTTAAAAAAATAAAACCTTGCAACGACTTTGGTGCACTTCACGCCCAGTGATAAAAAAACAAAGGCCGATTCCTAAAAGGAGTCGGCCTTTGTTTATAGCGATGACTTTCCATATGTAGGTGAAACGAGATTATGCATCCGTATTCACGCTATGGCTTACCGAGTTGCGGTCGAACGTCAACTTCGTTACGTCGTTCACTTTCAAAACCACGATGTCGTCGGTAATCTCCACGATCGTCCCGTGAAGGCCTCCGATCGTTACCACTTTATCGCCTTTGGACAAGGCGCTAAGCATTGCGTTTCTTGTTTTCTGTTTCTTCTGCTGTGGACGGATAAGCAGAAAATAAAAGATGACGAACATCAGAACGAAAGGCAAAATCAATCCCAAAATGCCTCCGCCACCTTGCGGTGCTGCTGCGAGTTCAAATGAACCAAACATTTCTTTCCCCCCTTTCACAAACTTATCATGATGGCCATGATCTTGCTTTAGAACCCTTTTTCATTATCGTGTAGGCCGTACTTATCAAAAAACTCATCGCGGAAATCAAGCAGACGGTCTTCCATAATACTCTGACGCACGCCCCGCATCAAATTGATCAGGAAATGCAGGTTATGATACGTCGTCAATCTCAGTCCGAACGTTTCGTCGCTCTTGATCAGATGGCGCAGATAAGCACGCGAGTAGTTACGGCAGGTATAGCAGTCGCATTCCGGATCCAGCGGTCCGTAATCCCTGGCATATTGAGCATTTCGAACGACAAGACGGCCTTGACTTGTCATCGTTGTCCCGTTGCGGGCGATCCGCGTCGGAAGCACGCAATCGAACATGTCCACACCACGAATCGAGCCCTCGATCAACGCATCCGGTGATCCGACTCCCATCAAATAGCGAGGCTTATTGTTCGGCAGCAGGGGCACCGTGTAATCCAGCACTTCATACATTAGCTGCTTCGATTCTCCCACACTAAGTCCACCAATAGCATAACCCGGGAAATCCATGGAAGTCAAATCACGGGCGCTCTGACGGCGAAGATCCTCATGCATGCCTCCCTGCACGATGGCGAACAGGGCTTGGTCTTCCGGTCTGGCATGACTCTTCAGGCAGCGTTCAGCCCAGCGGGAAGTCCGCTCGGTGGATTGTTTGACGTATTCATACTCCGCAGGATAAGGCGGGCATTCATCAAAGGCCATCATAATATCAGATCCCAGCGCGTTCTGAATCTCCATTGCGACCTCCGGAGAGATGAACAGTTTATCTCCGTTCAGATGCGAACGGAAATGTACGCCTTCTTCCGATATTTTTCTCATTTCCGCCAGGCTGAATACCTGGAAACCGCCGCTATCGGTCAAAATCGGCCGGTCCCAGTTCATGAATTTGTGCAGTCCGCCTGCTTCCTTCACAATATCATGTCCCGGTCGCAGGAAGAGGTGATAGGTGTTGCTCAAAATAATGTGGGCATCCATCGCTTTAAGCTCTTCCGGGCTCATCGTTTTTACGGTTGCCAACGTTCCTACAGGCATGAATGTCGGCGTATCGATCACGCCGTGGGGGGTGTGCACTCTGCCGAGCCTGGCGCCCGATTGTTTGCACGTTTTAATATGTTCATAAGTAACAGCTGCTGCCATGGTAATAACCAACCTCCGAAATTAATAGATAAACATCGCGTCGCCAAAGCTGAAGAAACGGTATTCTTTGTCTACGGCTTCCTTGTACGCTTGCATGATGTGTTCGCGTCCGGCCAGCGCGCTGACCAGCATGACCAGCGTGGATTTCGGCAGATGAAAATTCGTAATCAGCGCATCCACCACGGTAAAAGAGTATCCCGGATAAATGAAAATGCTTGTCCAGCCGCTGCTCTCGTGCAGAGGCTCGCCCTTTAACTGTGAGCCTACCGTCTCCAGCGTTCTGCAGGAGGTAGTCCCTACGGCGATAACCCGGCCGCCGCGCCGCTTCGTTTCGTTTAGCAGGTCTGCCGTTTCCTGGGATAGGGAATAGTACTCTTCATGCATGACATGGTCCTCGACCTGGTCCACGGACATCGGGCGGAAAGTTCCCAGTCCCACATGTAATGTAATAAAAGCGATGTCGACTCCCTTGGCACGTATTTGTTCCAGGAGAGCCTCCGTGAAATGAAGGCCGGCCGTCGGCGCGGCTGCGGATCCTTCATGCTTCGCGTATACGGTCTGATAACGATCGCGATCATCCAGCTTTTCCTTAATATAAGGCGGGAGTGGCATTTGGCCCAGTTCATCCAGGATTTCTTGGAAAATTCCCTTATACGAGAAGGACAAGGTGCGAGCACCCATCTCTCCTTCCTCCTCAATGACCGCCTTTAGTTTCCCGTCGCCAAAGGAAATCACGTTTCCCTTTTTCAGCTTCTTGCCGGGTTTTACGAGTGCTTCCCAGCGATCTTCTCCCATATTCTTCAGCAGAAGGACCTCGGCTTTCGCGCCTGTATCCTCCTTTTCGCCGAACAATCGGGCCGGGATTACCTTCGTATCGTTTAATACGAGCGTATCGCCCGGATTCAGGCTGTCTATGATATCCGCAAACGTCTGGTGGCTGATCTGTCCGCTCTTTTTGTTAAGCGTGAGAAGCCTGGAAGAACTTCGATCCAGAAGCGGCGTCTGCGCAATTAAGTGTTCGGGTAATTCAAAATCATACAAATCCACATTCATGTCGGTCAGTCCTTCGTTATAGTCGTGTTGCGGTAATAGTGTTGGAGTATCTGCTTATAATCATACCCTTCGTCAGCCATTCCTTTGGCACCCCATTGCGACATGCCCAGTCCGTGGCCGAAGCCTTTACCGGTAAATTTAAAGCCCGGAGAGCTTTCGATTACGCGTGCTGTCCCCGTTCCATTCATCACCACGGTACCGGAGCCTTTGACGTTTCCGTTTCCGCTTCCGGAAATGACGGATACCGTTTGACCGCTCGAAACCGTTGATACCGCACCATTCGCGCTCAATACAGTATAACTTCCGGTCGATTCAATATCAAACAAAGTGCTTGGCAGACCGTTAAAAGCCGACCGGAACATATCCGGATATTTTACGTCCAGAACTTGACCGTTGGCTTTCACCGTAAGAGCCCGCCCCGATGGGCCTCGTTCCGTTACATCCAGCGAAGTGATGGAGGCCGGTAGGCTATTGGCGGTTTTTCCTTTTAAAGTGGCCAGCAATTGATCCGAAGTATAAGGCCCACGAACCCATTCGAAGCTGTTGGATTCCGCGACTTTGTCCAGGACGACGGCCGTTTCTCCCGGATTCATCTTGCTTACGGGCTCAACGTTCGATTGGATCAGCGGCAGCGGACGCACGTTGGTATCCTTCGCGGTAACGGTCATATAAGGAAGCCCTGCCGATGTTGCATTGCCGGTTTCCTTTACATTATCCTCACGCACGTAACCCGTAACGCCACTCGGAAGAAGCACATGATACCAAGCTTTAAGCGCGGCCTGGGATGAGGAGTCGCCAGGGCTTTCCACCGCAGCAAACAGATCGTTACGGTTGCCCCAGACCTCGGTGGAGTCCGCCGTCATCCCGCCGCTGTTGGAGGAAAACACGGTTTCCACGATTTTGCCGTCTTTCATGACGACTTCGCCGTCGGTTGCATCCACTGCCTGAATAATGCTTGGATACTCATAAGCCGTCCCATAGTAGGCCTGGCTCAGCGTGGTGTCCACGACATGCGCTACTTCGAACTTATTTCCTTGGAAGAGCGCATAGCTGCGCGCTGCCACGGCCTGTGCCTTCAGAGCCTCGGTTCCCCAAGAAGACGGCACCTCCGCCCCCACGACGGAATAAAGGTACTGCTGGAACGGCAATTCGTTGACGAGGTATAATTGACCGTTCTTTTGCCCGATCTCCAAAGCGCCCCGATAGGAGCGATCGGATCGCTCCTTCACATTCGTTCCCGCTCCTGATTTCCCGTCAACCCGCAGAACGGATTGATTACCTGACAGCATGTAATGCGTCACCTCTTGGGGAGCCGCCAGATTCAGGCTTACGTCACTTCTTATGATAAGACCCGGCGTGTTGGCGTTCTGTTCAACCAGGCCGCCGGATACTTTGGCAGCTTCTTTCTTGACGGCAGCGAGATCGGCTGTGTTCGCCGCTTCGCCTACCCACACCTCATAAGCCGAAGTTTCCCCGGACGGCACCATAACATTGAATGCATCCAGACCGGCATCGGCGTACGCCTTACGCACGGTCTCGGCCTCTGTCTCCGATCCGTACGATCCGGCAGACAGATGCAGCGCGCCTTTAACGGCTGGCGTTTGCCCATTCAAATATGCAGCCGCTGTCTTCGCTGTACGCGCAGCCGCATCCGCGGCCGCTTTTTCTGTACCGTACATGCCGGCGTACAGCTTGTACACCTTGCCATCCGCAAACAGCATCGGTTTGTCACTTGTCGCCTGCAGCTTTTTCGCTGCTTCCGAAGCGGCTTTCCAATCCGTTGTCTCAAGCACCTTAACGCGGTATGTATCCACGCTCATCCGGACCTGCTGGTTCGCAGGGATACTCATCAGAGTCTGATGAATACTGGAGGCAAGCAGCGATGCGGTCAGAGCCTCGGCGGATTTCAGCGTCACGGCATTCGTCGTCGATTTATACTGGCTTCC
The DNA here is from genome assembly GCF_038007545.1 of Bacillus sp. FSL K6-6540. NCBI lineage: Bacteria > Bacillati > Bacillota > Bacilli > Caryophanales > Bacillaceae > Bacillus > Bacillus sp. FSL K6-6540. Next base: position 1,830,719 of record NZ_JBBOXH010000001.1, on the reverse strand, counting down.
CAGATCCAGGAACATCGCAACCCGAATCGTATCTAACGAAGGGGCGGCTGCTTGCACGGCGGGCGCGCTCCATAAGCTTCCGGCAACAGCCAGCGACAAGAGTCCTTTGGTGGTCCAACCGAATAATGATTTCGTCCAGTTCCTATCCATGTATGTCTTTCCTCCCGTAACTAATAGGATATGGTATATGGCATAAATGTCATGATTCCTTCAGCTAGCGGCGATCCTCCGGAAAGGGAATGCCTAAATGCTGATAAGCTGTAGGCGTAACGACGCGTCCCCGCGGCGTACGCTGCAAATAACCGATCTGTAGAAGATACGGTTCATAAACATCCTCTATGGTTTGGCTTTCTTCCCCGATGGTTGCGGCAATGGTATCCAGTCCCACAGGTCCCCCGCGGAAGCTCTTGATCATGGCGTTCAGCATTTTGTGATCGATAAAATCCAGGCCCATCGGATCGATTTGGAGCATCTTCAGCGCTTCCTGCGCGATGCTTGGCGTGATCATGCCGTCGCCCCGAACCTGCGCATAATCGCGTACCCGCTTCAACAGGCGGTTCGCAATGCGCGGTGTCCCCCGAGATCTTAGGGCAATCTCTTCTGCAGCCTCTCCCAATATCTCGATCCCCAAAAGATCGGCATTGCGTGACACAATGTAGCTCAGCTCATCTACCGTATAGAATTCCAGACGGCTTACCACACCAAAACGGTCCCTCAGCGGCGCTGAGAGCAGGCCAGCCCGGGTTGTCGCGCCAATTAGGGTGAACGGCGGGAGATCCAGGCGAACGGAGCGTGCGCTTGGCCCTTTCCCGATCATAATATCCAGCGCAAAATCCTCCATGGCCGGATACATCACTTCCTCCACCGTCCGGTGCAGCCGGTGGATCTCGTCAATAAACAGGACGTCTCCTTCCTGCAGATTGGTCAAAAGCGCCGCCAGATCGCCAGGCCGTTCGATGGCCGGGCCGGACGTCGTCCGCAGATTAACGCCAAGCTCATTGGCGATAATATTGGCCAGCGTCGTTTTGCCAAGTCCCGGAGGACCGTACAGCAGCACGTGGTCAAGCGCCTCGTTGCGCATTTTTGCAGCCTCGATATATACCTTCAAATTTTCCTTTACTTGATTCTGTCCTATATATTCAGCCAAATAACGCGGACGCAGACTAAGTTCGACAGCCTGTTCGTCCATCATCAGATTGGCAGAAATAATTCGATCATCCATCTATATAACTCCTCTCTTGCAGCGATTCTCTATCTATCCAGCGAATAGCTGCTGCAGTGCCCGTTTCATGAGCACATCGACGGATTCGCCGCTTGCGCCGGAATCCTTGATCTTCAGCCAGACTTTATCCAGCTCGCTATCCGTATAACCAAGCGCCTTCAGGCCCTCGCGAGCCTCGGACCATGCCGAGCCGCCATCATCCGATTCCGGCTCCTGGATGGCAAAAAGACCGGTCATCATGCTCGCATTCCCGAAGCCCTCAAGCTTATCCTTAAGATCCAAAATCATGCGCTGCGCTGTTTTCTTGCCGATTCCCGGAAGTTTGATCAAGAAGGATATATTCTCTTGATAGATCGCGGAAACCACATGATCCGGAGATCCTCCGCCGAGTATGCCGAGCGCCACGCGCGGGCCGATTCCCGAGACCTCGATCAGCTTACGGAACAGCTTCTGCTCTTCCCGCGTCGGAAACCCAAACAGCAGAATGGCATCCTCACGAACGTGATGATGGGTGAAGACCGTCACGGTTCCTTCCGTTTTGGCAAAAGCATACGGATTCGGACAAAACACCCGGTATCCTACGCCTTGAACATCCAGCACAATATATTCACTCTCTAAGTGGACAACCTGTCCCCGTAAAAAATCGATCATTTTCGCAATACCTCATTTAATTTGGAATTAAGTGTGTAGGAATGGGCGTGGCAGATTGCCACGGCTAGAGCATCCGCCACATCGTCGGGCTTTGGGATGCTCTGAAGCTTCAGGAACATCCTGACCATTTCCTGTACCTGCTTCTTCTCCGCCTTGCCATAGCCGACGATGGCCTGCTTAACCTGCATAGGCGTATATTCTGCAATCGGGAGTCCGCGCTGGACCGCCGCCAGTATGAGAACTCCTCTCGCCTGGGATACGGACATCGCGGTGGTGACATTGCGGTTAAAAAACAATTTCTCGAACGCAACGGCCTCCGGCTCATATTTATCGATAAGCTGCAGCATGCCTTCATACACGTGATGCAGCCTCTCTTCATCCGGTGTATGGGCTTCCGTCTGGATGCAGCCATACTGGACCGGCGTGACTTTGCTTCCAACCTTATCGACAAACCCGAAGCCCACAATCGCAATCCCCGGGTCGATTCCTAAAATGCGCAAACCAATCTCTCCTCTGATGAAGCGAACATATGTATCGTTCTCCCATTATAACAAAAGTTCGGCCTCAATTGAGGAAAAACTTTGATCCCATAAGCCACAGTTCTATATCTTCCCTGACGGCACCGCCGATGGAACGGCTAAACACCAAAAAACCGCCCGGAAAATTCCGGGCAGCTGCGGCTTTGGTGATGAAGCGACAAGCATGGATGTTTCAAGGGCTAGGGCTCATGACATTTTCGGCCATATCCCGTGCATAGTCGCTAAAGGTTGACAGTACACTGTTGTACTCTTCCATATCTTGAATTCGAATACCTTCTTCAAGCTGCTGAATCACGTCTTTAGGCAAAGAGGATTCCATCGAGCCGACATCCAGTTGGAAGAAGGTGCGCATGACCTTCTCTTCTTCCGGCGGGCCGTCAAACAACGTTAAGTTCCCGTTGGCATCGATGCTCATATAGGCTTGCCGCTTGCAGGCGGGTGAAAGGTCGGATACGGTTTGCTCGAGCCAGACATTCCCTTTATTATCCAACCGTCCCTGCCATAAAGGATTTTTATTCATCAGTTCATAAATGCCGTCCGCCGTAAGCTTTCCCATATCCTGCTCTTCAATGCCGCAGACATACGTGATGCGGACATGAACATGCTTCTTTCCCTTCGAGGTATTCAGCTTCTGCATGAATTCCCTCTGATCCTGCCTGCGTTCCTCCTGCTTATCATCCTCGATTTGCAGGTATTGCATCGTTTCAACAGCCAGCGGCGTTTCATCGAAAGTAGCGGTGAGCAGCCTCTTCATCTGATCGGTTATATTCTGGCCGGACCATACCATGACACCTACGAGCACCACGATCGAACAAGACCAAATCGCGCGTCTCCAACGTCTCCACCGTTTTCTGAACAGTTTCTTGAAGAAATGAAAAACACTCAAGGTTATCCCCTTCTATTCAATGTTTTTCATATTGTGACCGGGATGCTGTCAAAATATTCAGTTCCGCTCTTGCCGTTGGCATCATTTCTATCCATAACAAAGAAAGACCGCCTTCAGATATACTGAAAGCGGTCTTTCGGTTTGAATCGGGATGACACGATTTGAACATGCGACCCCCTGGTCCCAAACCAGGTGCTCTACCAAGCTGAGCTACATCCCGTTAATTAATGCCGGTGAAGGGACTCGAACCCCCACGGTTTCCCTCACGATTTTGAGTCGCGCGCGTCTGCCAATTCCGCCACACCGGCACAAAGAAATTTCATAAGTTAAGCATCTGATTGTAAAAATGGCACGCCCTGAGAGATTCGAACTCCCGACCTTTTGATTCGTAGTCAAACGCTCTATCCAGCTGAGCTAAGGGCGCAAAATGGAGCGGACGACGGGAATCGAACCCGCGACCCTCGCCTTGGCAAGGCGATGCTCTACCGCTGAGCCACGTCCGCAAATATGATATGTATTCCGTTTCCAGCTCTTTTGGTAAAGATGGTGAGCCATGAAGGACTCGAACCTTCGACACCCTGATTAAAAGTCAGGTGCTCTACCAACTGAGCTAATGGCTCTTATTACTAAGAGTTAAAGAATGGCGGAACTGACGGGATACTCTCTCTTCGTTCGAGACTGCGAAGTCTATGCTAACGAAGCTAAGCTCCGACGAACCCAATATGGATTCTCATCCCTGAAGCTAATAAGAATGGCGGAACTGACGGGATTCGAACCCGCGATCTCCTGCGTGACAGGCAGGCATGTTAGGCCTCTACACCACAGTTCCAAGAGGCATTATCGCTATTGCGATATAAATTGGTTGCGGGGGCAGGATTTGAACCTACGACCTTCGGGTTATGAGCCCGACGAGCTACCGAACTGCTCCACCCCGCGTCATTAAAAGGGTTGCTTATATGGGGTCCCCGAAAAGTAATCGAAATTACCTGCGAAGCATATGCTTCACTTTTTGGGGATAAATCATGGTGGAGGCTGAGGGGATCGAACCCCCGACCCTCTGCTTGTAAGGCAGATGCTCTCCCAGCTGAGCTAAGCCTCCATCTGGATTGTTACATGCATTAAAGAAAGTGGTGACCCGTAGGGGATACTCTCACTTCGTTCGAGACTGCGAAGTCTATGCTTACGAAGTTATCCTCCGACGAACCGACGGGATTCTCATCCCCTGATGCATTAAAGAAAGTGGTGACCCGTAGGGGATTCGAACCCCTGTTACCTCCGTGAAAGGGAGGTGTCTTAACCCCTTGACCAACGGGCCGTATATAAAGTCCTTGCTGGCGGAGAGAGAGGGATTCGAACCCTCGAGACGCTTTTGGCGCCTACACGATTTCCAATCGTGCTCCTTCGGCCAACTCGGACACCTCTCCGTATGGCTCCCCGAACAGGACTCGAACCTGTGACAACTCGATTAACAGTCGAGTGCTCTACCAACTGAGCTATCAGGGAATATGTACCGCTTGGCGACGTCCTACTCTCCCGGGACCCTTCGGTCCAAGTACCATCGGCGCTGGAAGGCTTAACGGTCGTGTTCGGTATGGGAACGCGTGGAACCCTTCCGCCATCGCCACCAAACGTATATTCAGGATACGGCATCGCCAAATGCCGTGACCATCCTCCTTGCAAGCATAGCTTGTACACTTACAATTCAGTTTTGATCACCTGAAAACTAGATACGAAACGATATTTGCAGCACATTAGAATCCGTAGCATTCACCCGATGTGGTATCGGGGTCCCCGAAAAGTATTCGGCGTTGCTTCAAAGCTTCGCTTCACTTTTTGGGGTAAATTTGGATAAGCCCTCGACCGATTAGTATTGGTCAGCTCCATGCATTGCTGCACTTCCACCTCCAACCTATCTACCTCGTCGTCTTCAAGGGGTCTTACGAATTGGGAAATCTCATCTTGAGGGGGGCTTCACGCTTAGATGCTTTCAGCGCTTATCCCGTCCGTACGTAGCTACCCAGCCATGCTCCTGGCGGAACAACTGGTGCACCAGCGGTACGTCCATCCCGGTCCTCTCGTACTAAGGACAGCTCCTCTCAAATTTCCTACGCCCACGACAGATAGGGACCGAACTGTCTCACGACGTTCTGAACCCAGCTCGCGTACCGCTTTAATGGGCGAACAGCCCAACCCTTGGGACCTACTTCAGCCCCAGGATGCGATGAGCCGACATCGAGGTGCCAAACCTCCCCGTCGATGTGGACTCTTGGGGGAGATAAGCCTGTTATCCCCAGGGTAGCTTTTATCCGTTGAGCGATGGCCCTTCCATGCGGTACCACCGGATCACTAAGCCCGACTTTCGTCCCTGCTCGACTTGTAGGTCTCGCAGTCAAGCTCCCTTATGCCTTTGCACTCTTCGAA
>NZ_JBBOXH010000001.1:1075000-1820000 GCF_038007545.1 Bacillus sp. FSL K6-6540 | reverse complement strand
ATGCCCCAGCATTGTAGTTCATTCCCTCCTGCCACGGCTGATACGATGCCCCCATGTCAGGCGCGTACGGATGATGCCCTTGTTGTGGGTACCCGAAATGCGGCATGTGATGGTGCGACCCCATTTCTCCCCCGTGGCATCCGCAAGGAGACGGAACATAACCATATGTCATTGCTGTATGATGATGCTCGGGATATGGATGGTAGTCGGAAACCATATTCCCTGTATAAGATTCCGTGATTGAGAACTGGGAATATTCCATGCTCATCGGCTGTTCAGAAAGACCCGGATATCCTGAAACTGTACTTCCCCAGCCTTCATTGTAGGAAACCGGCATCGCTTCCTGCGGCATGTTGTGATACGGATGGACGGCATTGCCATAATCGGCGCCCGGCCATTTCATAGGCTCATGACACCCGCAGGGACCTTCATGAAGACCGAACGGAGGCATTGCAAATGCGGGTGCCTCTTTAAAAGGAAACTCCGGACACGGATGCGGCATCATCTGCATCGGCATCTGGGCAAAAGGCGGACATGGTTCGGCTATGGGATGAACAGGATGCGGAAATGGCATGGTTTTGACAGGATACGTATACTCCGGCTCCATAGGTTTATATGGAGATATGAATTCGGGTTTGAACTCTGGCTTGAACTCCGGTTTGAATTCTGGTTTGAACTCTGGCATGATTACGGGCATTTTAAATTCCGGCATCACTTCCGGTTTTTTCACCTCTGGCATAATCTCTGGTTTCTTGATTTCCGGCATGATGATCGGCTTCTTGATTTCAGGTAATATCTCCGGTTTGTATTCCGGTTCCATTTTCTTAGGCTCCTCGGGGAAAGGCGAAATCTCCGGAAGCTTCGGCAGAATCGGCGGCTCAGGCTCCTTAACCTCAGGAACGACAGGAGGCTGCTCGATCGGCGCTGTTATTTCTTCCTTAACTCCGGTGTAATCCTTGCTGCCGGGTTTCTTCTTGCCTGCAGCTGCACCGCTGCCACTGCTCATGGAAACCCCGTCATTAACGCCGGACTCCATAGAACCGCCAGATGAAGGGATGTTGACGACTTCCCCCACCAGCAGGGCATTCGGATTTTTAAGCTGGGGATTGGCATTGATGATTTCCTTCAGAGTGACTCCCCATGCCTTGGACAGTTTCCAGAGGGAGTCTCCCTGCTTTACCGTATGCTTATGGATAATGGGTTGGCTGCCGTCAGGGACCTGAACGGGCTCGGTCGGAACTTTGATCTTGGCACCGACATCGAGCTTATTCGGATCCACCAGCTGTGGATTGGCATCGATGATTTTCGCTAAAGGTACGTCGTATTTTTTGGACAGCTCATATAGGGTGTCGCCTTCCTTGACGATGTGTATCTTCACGCCGCTAAAACCTCCTACACTCTTCTAGGCGTCATGTAATTCGCCCGCTTTCGTTACTACATCCTATGCACGGAATAGGCGATTGACATCCCTCTGGGCAAAAAAAATCCTTTCATCGACATGAAAGGATGGTTTAAGTCGTTTATTTAGTTGTCCTGAAACCCTAGGATTCCCATACTTTATAACCGTCTTGATCCACAATTTTGCGGAATTCCTCCAGCAATTGCAGCGTAACGGGACCAGCCTGGCCTTTTCCGATGATCCGTCCGTCAATTTCGCGGGCCGCAATGACCTCGGCAGCCGTGCCCGTAAAAAATACTTCGTCCGCAATATATACGTCATGCATGCTGAACGGCTCTTCCTTCAGTTTAATGCCGAGTTTCTCGCATAAATCGATAATGGCCTGGCGCGTAATGCCTTCGAGTGCGCCAAGATAGCACGGAGGCGTAGTGACTACACCGTTTTTGACGATGAAAATGTTGTCCCCGGAGCCTTCCGTCACATATCCCTGCGCGTTCATCATAATAGCCTCATCCGCTCCCGCAAAGTTGGATTGGATCTTCACGAGGATATTGTTCAAATAGTTCAAGGATTTGATTTTCGGGTTAAGCGCATCCGGTATGTTACGCCGCTGGGCAACGGAGACGGCCTTCAGGCCATTGAGATAAGCTTCTTCGGAATAAATCGCCAGCTGCTCCACAATGATCAACACGGTCGGTTTAGGGCAGCGGCGCGGATCCAGCCCCAAGTTGCCGGCACCGCGGGATACCACGATACGGATATACCCATTCCGCATGTCATTGCGTCGAATGGTCTCGGCCATAGCCTCCAGCAGTTCTTCATATGCCAGGGGGATGACTAAATCGATGGACTTGGCGGAATCATACAGCCGGTCCAAGTGCTCTTTGCACTTAAAGATGTTGCCGTTATATATTCGAATGCCTTCGAATATGCCGTCTCCGTACAGAAACCCATGGTCAAAAACGGATACTTTAGCATTCTCTTTCGTGACATATTCTCCATCTAAATAGATCCATTGCTCCGACATTTACTTAACCTCCATCTTCTCACTCTCATAGGCATAGCCCGGATAAGAGCCCAGCACTCGAACCAGACATCCCAGCGCTTCAATCTCTCCCATGGCGGCAACCAACAGAACGGAATCCGCTGCGGCCATCACATCGATATAAAAATAGTAATTACCGAGCTTCTTCTTCGTTGGACGGGATTCGATCCGCGACAGGTTCAGGCGACGCCACGCAAAAGCGGAAAGCACCTGATGCAGCGCTCCCGGCACGTCTTCTGGAAGCGTTACGAGAATGCTGGTCTTGATATGTTCCGGCGAACGGTTGACCAATATCGGCTCGCGTCCGATCAGCACAAACCGTGTGTAATTGTTATCATGGTCGGTAATACGCTCAGCAAGCACGTTTAATTCGTGGGTGGCCGCGCCTAGCGAAGTGCCGATTGCCGCCCATCCCCGGCCGGGATTCTCCTTTACGATCTTAACCCCTTCGGAGGTGCTGCCCACTTGCTCCAACTCAGCCTGCGGTGCAGCCTTCGCTAGGAACTGACGGCACTGGGCTGTCGCAACTTGGTGGGACCAGATCTTTTTGATCTGACTGTAATCCATCGTTCCGTCACTTGAACGGAATTCGGCAGCATTACCGATCAGGTTCTGGATGGAGGGATAGACCCACTCCACCTGCATCGGCAGATCCACCTCATTGACCAGCCAATCCATATGAAGGCTTACGGAGCCTTCAATGGTGTTCTCGATCGGGATCACGCTGTAATCGCTTTTTCCTTCTACTGTTGACATAAATACATCAGAGATCAGTTTATGGTGGACAAATTCCACCGGCTCACCATTTAGGAGATAAAGTATCGCTTCATGAGATACCGATCCTGAGGGCAACAAGGCTATTTTTTTCATGCGGTAACTTCCCCTCTAATCATATCCAAAAAGGATCTATTATTAATATCATCCAAGAGCTGGACGCCTTCCGCGACTGGATTCAATGGGTAGCACGAAGACTGGATTCCTTCCGCCTTCATCGTCTCCGTGAGATACGCGCCCAATTCTTCTGCACGCGGTTCGTTCCGGTCCACCAGCGCAATCATCGTCGGACCAGCTCCGCTCAGCGCGATGCCGAGTGCTCCATGATCAGGCGCTTCGGCCAAAATCTTGGACATCCCCGGTACAAGCGGCGCACGATATGGCTGATGGATCCGGTCTTTCATCGCGGCACGAATCAAGTCCAGTCTGCCTGCCGAAAGAGCAGCGGTCATTAAGGAGGACCGACTAATATTATATACAGCATCCGCTAAACTGACCTGGGCGGGCAGCGCTTCCCTTGCTTTGGATGTCGCCAGCTCGAAATCGGGAATCACCACGAGCGTTCCAAGGTCCGCCGGAGGTTCAATGCGCATATAATCCGCATGGGATCCATCCCATACGGCCGCAATGATTCCTCCAAATAAAGAAGCCCCCACATTATCAGGATGCTTCTCAAGATTCGTCGCCATATCAAAAAGCTTGGAATCCGGCAGGGGTGACCCGATTAGAGCGTTGGCTGCAGCCAGCGCGCCTACGATCGCCGATGCGCTGCTGCCAAGGCCGCGGGTAAGCGGAATTTCGGAATACATGGAAATCTCGAGATCAGGAACTGCCTGTCCCGCTTCTTCAAAAACCATTTGAGCCACCTTATAGATCAGGTTGCTCTTATCGGTCGGCAGACCGCCCATCTCATCGCCATGAAGATGGAACACGGTCTTCTCCGACGCTTTCATCTCGATCCAGGAATACAGGGACAATGCCATGCCGAGCGTATCGAATCCGGGTCCCAAATTAGCCGTGCTGGCCGGAACCTTCACCCGGACGCCTTGGGACAAACTCATACCCGCGCAGCTCCTTCAAGCTTAGCGATGGCATCCATTACGGCCGATTCCGTATCCGATACGACGAGCGGTTCGGCGTTCACGGTAGAAATCGCGATATTCGGATCTTTCAGCCCATGTCCTGTCAGCACACAGACAACGGATTCCCCACCTTTAAAATATCCCTCTCGCTTCATTTTATAAACGCCTGCGATGGAGGCGGCCGATCCTGGCTCGGCAAAAATCCCCTCGCGCGATGCGATTTTGCGGTATGCTTCCAAGATTTCCTCGTCCGTAACGTAGTTAATTTGTCCACCGGATTCCTCAGCGGCGGCAACCGCGGTTTTCCAGCTGGCCGGGTTCCCGATGCGGATGGCCGTCGCTACCGTTTCCGGATTCGGAATAGGCTCACCCTTGACGATAGCCATGGCGCCTTCCGCCTCGAACCCAAGCATCTTCGGCAGGGAAGCGGATTTGCCCGCTGCGTGGTATTCTTTAAATCCTTTCCAGTAAGCGGAGATGTTCCCCGCATTGCCGACCGGAATGGCCAGTACGTCCGGAGCTTTGCCCAACTGGTCAACGACTTCGAATGCAGCCGTCTTCTGGCCTTCGATTCGATAAGGATTCACGGAGTTTACCAGCGAAATCGGATGCTTGGCCGTGATCTCGCGAACGATTTCCAGCGCGCGGTCAAAGTTCCCTTCAATCGCGATCACCTTCGCTCCGTAAATCATCGCCTGCGCGAGCTTGCCCAGCGCGATATTGTTGTTCGGAATGATCACGATGCAGTTTAATCCGCCGCGAGCGGCATAAGCAGCAGCCGCAGCCGATGTATTGCCCGTCGAAGCGCACATGATGGTACGGCTTCCTTCTTCCATTGCTTTCGCGACGGCCATGACCATCCCGCGGTCTTTGAATGAACCTGTCGGGTTCAGCCCTTCGAATTTGAAATGCAAATCGATTCCGAGCTCTTCGGATAGATTCACGGCTTTGATGAGCGGGGTATTCCCTTCCTTAAGCGTTAGCAGCGGGGTACGCTCATTTACCGGCAAATATTCTCTGTAGGTTTGCAGCAATCCTTCATACGGCATCTCTCATGTTCTCCTTTTCTTATGAAAAAATTATATATGTTGATTTAATGGATTCTAATCCTTATCCTTCAACGCGGTAAACACTTTTGATTCGGCGTATGACTTCCAGGCCTTCAAAGTGATTCAGCACTTCGTCCATGCTGGCTTTGCTCGCATTGTGCGTAACGATGATTATCTCTGCGTCCGGGTTGTGCTCGTTCGGCTGCTGAACAACGGACTCCAAGCTGACGTTATATTGAGCGAACACCTGCGTAATTTGCGCCAGCACTCCTGCTTTATCGTCCACATGAAGCAGGATGAAATTCTTGTACATGATCTGCTCATCGGTTTTTAGCTTCTTCGGTTTATAAGGAACGATGGCTTTCAGACCGTTAACGCCAAGCTTCAGATTCTTGATGACCGCCACCAGGTCTGCCACAACGGATGTCGCGGTTGGCATCTCGCCCGCGCCCGCTCCGTAGAACATCGTTTCGCCGACGGCCTCCCCGTATACATACACCGCGTTAAATACGCCGTTCACGGCGGCGATGGGATGACCTTTGCGAACCATCGTCGGCTGGACGCTGATGCTGAATTCATCGTCCTGACGCTCCGCGATACCGAGAAGTTTCATCTCGTAGCCCAGACGTTTGGCATAAGCGATATCATCTTTCGTAACCTGCGAAATGCCCTTGACGGATACATCCTGGAGCTCAACGTTCGTGCGGAAGCCGAGGGTACCGAGTATTGCCATTTTGCGGGCCGCGTCCAAGCCTTCCACATCGGATGTCGGATCGGCTTCCGCGTACCCCAGCTCCTGAGCTTCTGCCAGGACATCCTCATAGGAGGCGCCTTCCTGGCTCATCTTGGTCAAGATAAAGTTGGTCGTACCGTTCACGATCCCCATGATTTTCATGATACGATCCGACGAGAAGCCTTCAATCAGCGTGCGGATAATGGGAATGCCGCCGGCAACGCTTGCCTCGTAGAACACGTCGCACTGCTTCTCTTGCGCCTTGGCCAATATTTCGGCACCGTGCAGAGCCATCAGATCCTTATTGGCGGTTACGATGTGCTTGCCGCGCTCAAGCGCTTCGAGGATGTAGGTTTTCGTCTGCTCGATCCCGCCCATTACTTCAACGATGACATCAATCTCGGGATCGCGAATGACCGCCCAGGGATCTTCCGTTAATTTACTCTGATCCACATTGACGCTGCGGTACTTCTCCAAATGTTTGACGGCGATGCGCTCGATCGTAATCGGCGAACCGACCTGACTGCTCAAATCCTCCTGATGCCCCTCAACGATGCGGACAACGCCTGTTCCTACGGTTCCTAATCCCAAAAGCCCTACTTTGACCGGTTTCATTAATACACTACCTCCTGTATCCCATCACATAGATATCTATTTATTCGTCGTTTCTACCCTAACCTTGCCCTATCATCTGCACTCTTCTGACTCCGGCTATCCGCCTCAATCCGTCAAGCAGATCATCCAGCTCCTCATTCAGCCGGGAAACTTCGACGGAAATAACGACATTCGCGATTCCTTGCAGCGGGATGCTCTGATGAATGGTCAGCACGTTCCCGCCTTCACCCGCTACCAGCCCCAGCACCTCGGATAGCATGCCCGAGCGATGTTCCATATCGATGGAAATCGTTACGATTTCATCACGTTCCAATTGATTGATAGGGTGGATGCCGTCCTTGTACTTGTAAAAAGCACTGCGGCTAAGCCCTACCTGCTCGACGGCTTCATGAACCGTCCTCACGTCTCCCGACGCCAGCAGTTTTTTCACTTGCATCGTTTTAACTACAGCCTCGGGAAGGATGTCTTCCCGGACCAGATAGTAGCGTTCCTTCACAAACGTCCTCTCCTCAAAGACTACTGTATTCGTATAGTGGACATTATACTGGATATACCCCGTAAGGGCAATACATAAGTGACCCATTTTTAGCGAACCCGATATTTCCGGGTCAACCCTATAGCCTATACTATATCGCAATTCGAAACGGAACTCATCGGTATTCACGTCAAATTTGCAAATGATGCGTTAAAAAACAGCCCCCGGTATTCCGGAGACTGCCGATAACTTCAAGCTAACTGGTGTATCTCATGGTCAAGCCGCAGTACTCGCACTCTTTTTCCTCATGCCGTGAAATCACGGTTCTTGCGCCGCAGCCGGAACATGCCACAGACTTCGATTCCGTCTTCGTTTGAGATTCAACGGGTTTTACCGGCTCTCTATGCAGCGAACGGATCACCAGCGCGCCATCCTCAATCCTCCCGGCAGGAAGCATGCGCTCCTTCAACATATAGTTCAAATCCCGGATCACATGGGCCGGACTTTGATTCGCAACGATCGCGATATGCTCGATGTAAATTAACCGCCGCTGCAAGACAGCCTCCCTGTAAATTCCGAGCAGCTTCCAGAATTTTTTGTCTAAGAAGTCGGCAGCAACCAGCAAAAACAACGCGGGGATCAATATACACAACGCCATCGCTAAATTATCGTTTAAGAACTGCTCGCTGGTTTCGCTCGTCACTAAATTGATTACCAGGATAACAATATAAGTGCCGAACAATACCCATCCGATCAATCTAAGGTTCCTTCCCTGATAACTGTGATGCTGCTGCGTGGGCAGAATACGAAACGCAGCGATAATCAAAGCTAATGGAAAAAACACATACGTCAGTCCAATAATAAAATAATCGAATGAGGTAAATTGCGATTTAAAAGGCTTTACCGGAACGCTCATACGAAGTTCTCCCCAGTCTCTTCTCTTTTAAATGGTACATCCGACGTGCTATGCCACAATCACGGTACCGCAATACTCGCATTCCTTCCCCTCCACATGCGTTACGACCGTTCTTGCTCCGCAGCCAGGGCATTCCACGGATTTAGGCGCCGGATCGGACGCAGGTTCGGTTCGGGATATGGGGGCCGGGCCTGCAGTCGTATCTCCCATTGAATACTGCACGTGCTGCCCACTGCGAGAAACGAATTCGCCACGGAATGGTTCGGACTTTCTGTGCAAGGACGGGATGAGAACAACTCCGTTGTCGAGCTTTCCGTTAGGCAGCATACGCTCTTCAAACATGAACGTGATATCCCGGATCACGTGTGCAGGCGATTGTCTCGCCTCACGGGCAATGTGTTCGACCTGGACGAGCCCTCGATGCAGGATGGCATTCGAATAGAATTGCAGCAAGCTGCCGAATTTCTTGTCTTCCTTATTGGCGATCACCAGCATGATCATGGCTGGAACCAGAATGATGACGCCCCAAACGACGGTGGCCGAATAGAGGCTTTCGATATCTTTGTCATCAATCGTCGCAAGAATCATGAGCAATTCTATGATTCCATAGGTAATGGCAAGCACCCAGCCGAAAAGGCGGTTGTTCCTTCCCTTACAACGGTTGTGGCGATGGGTGACAAGCACCCGCACGGCTGCCAGCACGATGGCCAGCGGGAAAAAAAGCACGGCCAGCGCGATGATCGAATAATCCATTTTCGTGAACTTAAGTTTAAAACGCTTCGGATTAGAAGCTCCCATATGCTATCCCCTCTATCATCTGCATTAGGTTGATCCCGCCTTTGCCTTCAGAAGCACCGTATTGCGATCCTGCACCGTTCGGAGAATATCGCGGATGATAGGAACGGTTTGCTCTGCCAGTTCCTTGCGCTGTTCAGCTTGCGCCTCGCCGATCAATGTTACTTGGTCCTCCAGCATCGCAATTTTTTGCTGAATCAACTGCTCCTCTTCATATAAGGAGGTATGTGATATGGGATCACTATAACGCAGCGTCTCTTCAAGCTCGGCGATCTGCCGTTCCAACGACGGCATGTTCTCTCCCGGCAGTTCGCTTAGCTTTCTGCGAATCTCCCCGATCCAGGCTACAGTCTCTCTCTTGACCTCGAGATGATCGCTTTCCTTCCGCTCCTGTGCGCCTGCATATTTTGCCGCCAGGAATACGAGCCCAAGAACAACGAAAAATCCAGAAAACGTAATCAGATGAATCATGAAATACGAGGATACAGGCAGCTTAAATAAGTATCCCAGCAAAATAACCTCCAGCACAACGGACACCGTATAGATACCAATTATGATGCCGGAAGCAATATAAAATGGGGTGCCTGACGAAGCTGCCTTCCCCCTGCCGATGACAACACCGATAAATAGGAGAACGGCCGCTTCGGCGCATCCAACGGCAATTCCCGATATCCAAGAACTCGGCTGGAACATCCCGCCGATCCATCCAAACAAGAGGATCGTAACCAACGGAAGCGCAATGGCTGCCAGCCATGCCCCGTTTCGATCCTTGGTTCTTGTATTCACCTGATTCCCCCGCTTTCGCTTCACATCAATTTATGACCGCACTCCATGCAAAACTTCTGGCCCGGTTTGATCTCATGATCGCACCCTGGACATGTAAGCGCGTGACTCGACCCGCAGTGCGGGCAAAACTTGGCTTCGGCATCCACCAATTCTCCACATGCCCGGCAAGGCATCGGCAGCGGTGCACCGCAATCCGGACATTCGGCTGCGCCAGCCGGGTGATCATGTCCGCACTTCGGGCATGCATGGTAAGGATCGCCGCAGTGAAGACAGAACTTTGCATTCGGAGCCAGGGGCTGCCCGCAATCGTTGCACAGGATGGCTTTCGCCGGCGCTTCATCGGCCTGAGTCTGAAACGACTGGCCGCAGCCCGAACAGAACCGCGCTTCTTCCCCGTTCAGCATTCCGCATTTGGTGCATGCCTTCTGCTCGATTTGCATATCGTTCTTCTCTTGAGCATGGTCAAACATATGCCGGGCGGTCTCATACATCGGACCGACCATTCCGAGTCCCATGCCCAGCCCCGTCCCCATGACCGCTGCCGGGCTTCCGGGATTTTTCGCCGCTCCCTCAAGCGTATTAAAGGTTCTTTCCTGATGGTAGGTATAACCGATGATATCCATCTCCGCTTTTTTTGCCAACGCTTCCTTGATTCGGACAGCTGCAGGATCATGCTCCGGTATGTTGATGGAATCCACATAAAAATTCAGCAGGGTAATCCCCATCTCTTCAAATGAAGGCGCAATCGCTTCCATGATGTGTTTGGATATTTCCGCTATGTAAGCATTGATTTCCACAACGCTGATTTTTTTCCGAACGATATAGGAGGATATGATTTCCGTAATGTTGGACATCAGCACGCCGCGGTAATATTTGACCAGCGTTCCCTGATCAAAGGTTGGCAGGGTACCGACCATGGTTCCCAGAAACTTTCGCGGATCGCTGATTTGAACGCCGAATTGGCCAAAGGCCCGGAGCGATACGATGATGTTGTATTTCGGATCCTGCAGCTGGATCGGCGAGCTGGTCCCCCATTTCACGTCCAGCGAACGAAGTTTGTTCACAAACCATACTTCTGCCGTAAAGGGAGACTTCCCTCCGAATGGAAGATTGATGACATTGGATAAAATCGGGATGTTTGCCGTACTCAGCGTATGCCGCCCTGCCGGGAAAGAGTCCAGTGCCTGACCGCCCTTGTACAGGATCGCCTCCTGCGTCTCATGAACAATAAGCTGGGTCCAGGTGCCTAACTCCTGATTCGGATAACGCCAGGCAAACACATCCGGCGGGCCTTCGTATTTTACGACTTCAATAATAGCCATAGTTCTACTCTCCTTTTTGCGCCGTTCCTTCCATCCTGAGATCTATGGAAAAGGTACTATTGTACTACTATTGTATACGATTTATCCGATAAGTGGATGCAAAATTTGGAAAGCGTGATCCGGCATTTCGAGCCAGACTCACAGCCAATGGAATATACGGCTGCGCGCTTCATTCACGATTTATGGGAAGCCCCCTTCCCTTCGCTCACGAAAAAAAATACCGCCAAGCCTGCTGTAGACAGACCTTGCGGTATTTTTGTTAAACATATATTCATCTGAACATCAATAGTAACTGCTGCCTTCTACAAATTCGAATTCGAAATCGCCGATCCGTACGATGGTGCCTTCCGTCGCGCCCCGTTTCCGCAGCTCTTCATCAATGCCCATATGACGCATCGTTCTGGCAAGCTTCAGGATCGCATCATGCGAATTCATCTGCATCCGTTTCAGCATTCGCTCAATTCGCTCACTGTGCACCACATACATTTCATTATCTCTGGTGACGGTGAAGGAATTGTCGTTCTGCGCTTTGAATTTATACACCTTGCGCTCGGAAACTTCGGATACTTCTTCAATCGCCGGCTCATCCGGAATGCTCTCCAGCACATCGATCGTGCGATAAAGAAGTTCCTGGATCCCCTGACGGGTCAGCGAGGAGATCGGCATCACCTCGATGTCAGGGCGAATCTCCTTCACCTTCTCTTTGAAGGCCGCTAAGTACTCCTCTGCTTCCGGCATATCCATTTTATTGGCGGCTACGATTTGCGGCCGGTCGATCAGAACCGGGTTATAGAGCCTAATCTCGTCGTTGATTTTTTGCCAATCCTCGAACGGATCCCGTCCTTCCGTGCCTGCCATATCCACGACGTGGATAATGACGCGGGTTCGTTCCACGTGCCGGAGGAATTCGTGGCCAAGTCCCACGCCTTCATGGGCACCCTCAATCAGGCCAGGCAGGTCAGCCATGACGAAATTGCGCCCGTCCCCGACCTCAACCATGCCCAAATTTGGCGTGATGGTCGTGAAATGGTATGCCCCGATCTTCGGCTGAGCCGCGGATACAACAGACAACAGGGTGGATTTGCCTACGCTCGGGAATCCGACGAGACCTACATCAGCCATCACTTTAAGTTCCATGGTTACGTAGCGCTCTTCGCCCTCTTCTCCATTCTCGGCAAGCTCGGGCGCCGGATTGTTCGGCGTGGCAAAGCGGATGTTTCCGCGGCCCCCGCGGCCGCCTCTGGCAACAACAACCTGTTGACCGTGACGGGTCAAATCGCCAATCACTTCACCGGTATCGTCATCCGTTAAGATGGTACCCGGCGGAATACGGACAATCATGCTCTCCGCATTGGCCCCATGCTGGCTTTTATTGCGGCCCTTTTCCCCGCGCTTGGCCTTGAAATGCTTCTGGTAACGGAAATCCATCAACGTGCGCAGTCCTTCGTCCACCCGGAAAATCACGTCGCCGCCCTTGCCGCCGTCGCCGCCGGCAGGTCCGCCTTCAGGAACGTATTTCTCACGGCGAAACGCAATGAGCCCATCGCCGCCGTCGCCGCCTTTTACATATACTTTTGCCTTATCTACAAACATGAAATCACCTTCCTCAAGTCACAAACGGCAGATACAAGCGGTACGAGGTCTCCCCCGGCTCCGTCTGCTCCACCCGAATGCCTTCGCCTTTTACGGATTGTTCAATCTGAAGCTTCAAGCCCTCCGGATCTCCAAAGGAACCTTCTCCTAGAGCCCATACGATCAGCTCTTGCTCCTGCTGCATAAATGTTAATGTTAACTGCCGGGTATCCCCCCATGACGCCGTTCCGCTCAATTGAAAGGCTCTCACCGTTTGAATGATCGCTTCGGTAAAAGACTCTGCCGTTTGTGGCGATACTTTGTCTTCCAGCTGTACCTGGTCCACCACTTCAACGCAGAGCTGCAGATTGCTGCTGTACGTTCGGTATGAATGTAAATAAAAAACCAATGAAGGAATGCCAAGCTTGGAGATCCTGCTCTCCGTCGCCATCCTGTCCTTTATTCTTTCCACAGAACCCACGGTTTTATCAAGCTTCCCCAGTTGAATGTAGCCGTACAAAATTTGAAGCTCATTCATCCAATCATGACGATGGTGATTCAACATTTGAATCGCCGTCTGCTCCATATTCCGAATGATGGCTTGCTGCCTGCGCTCGTCCGATTTACGGACAAGCCATGCTCCGCAGGCAGACGCGGCGACAGCCCAAGCCGTCAACACTGCTCCTGCAGCCAAAGATGGCTTCCATACCACCCATGCCACCGGTATTACGGAGGTTAACCCCGCCACAGCTGCTATCCATTTCCAGGATTTCATCGCTTCTCCTCGTCTTTCAACAGCAATTGGTTACATTCACCAAATCCCAGTATATCATAGACTTTCAGGACGGTTCATCCCCCTGGATGATCATTCTTTGCGCAATTTACAAAAAAAGAAGCCCCGGCAACGATGCCGAAAGGCTTCTTCTGTATGCAGCATAAGAAACGATTAAGCTTCAACTGCAGCCGCTACTGGAGCGACATCAACCGGGTAGACGCTCACTTTCTTGCGATCGCGACCCCAACGTTCAAATTTCACAACGCCGTCCACTTTCGCAAACAAAGTATCGTCTTTACCGATACCCACGTTCGTGCCTGGATGAATTTTCGTTCCGCGTTGACGAACCAAGATGCTGCCGCCAGTCACTGCTTGACCGTCTGCACGTTTCACGCCAAGACGTTTCGCTTCACTGTCACGACCGTTCTTTGTGGAACCTACACCTTTTTTCGATGCGAATAACTGAAGATCCAATTTCAACATGTTGTCTACCTCCTTCTTCAAGTAGTCAATTCTTGTATTCTTATATACTTGCCGTACGAATCGGCAATTCCCTGTAACATAACAACCATGGATTCGAGAAGCAGTTGAACTTGGCCGGAGACGGAATCATCTGCCGTAGGCGGAAGATTTGCGCTAAGAAAGCCGCCCTTCATCCGGGTCTCCATAACGGTTCCGGTTAACGCTTCAATGGAATTCACCGTTCCCACGGTAATGCTGGAAACTCCAGCACATACAATATCTTCACCTGGATCGGCATATCCCGCGTGCCCCGTTACCTTGAAGCTATGGATCCGTCCATCTCCCCCGCGCAATACTTGTACAGTAATCAATTACCGCACCTTCTTACGCTTGGATTTTCTCGATGGTTACTTTAGTGTAAGGTTGACGATGACCTTGCTTCTTGTGGTAGTTCTTCTTCGGCTTGTATTTGTATACAACGACCTTACGGCCTTTACCGTGCTTCTCTACCTTTGCAGTTACAGTTGCACCGGAAACAACCGGAGTTCCTGCTACCAATCCGTCCTCTTTGGAAACGGCCAGTACACGGTCGAAAGTCACGCTCTCGCCGTCACCTGCAGTCAGCTTCTCGATGAACAATACGTCGCCCTCTTGAACTTTGTATTGTTTACCGCCTGTTTCGATAATAGCGTACATTTGCTTGCACCTCCCTATGTCTCAGACTCGCCTAGTATTAAGGTGTCCGTCCCAAAAGGAACGTTCTTGTGAACCCAACCGGAGCGGTTACAGCATGTGCAGCAACCTATCACTAGACACATACCCAATGATAATATCATATTCCCCGTTCACCGTCAACATCATTCTTCGATAACCACGCCCCGGCCTCCGCAGGTTCCGCAAGGCTTGGCAAAGGGGAGGGACGAGCTTTCACGGGCTTTTTTGCGGGTCATTTCCAGCAGTCCCAGCTTGGTCCATCCGACCACAAAGCTCTTCGTGCGGTCTTTGCGCATAACGGCCTCCATGACAGAAACCACCTGCTGCCGGTGCTCTTCATGATCCATATCGATGAAATCCACGATAATAATGCCACCGATATCCCAAAGGCGCAGAATCCTTGCGATCTGCTGCGCAGCCAGAAGATTCGTCTTCAGTACCGTTTCCTCGAAATTATCCCCGCCGATATATTTGGCTGTGTTCACGTCGATGATCGTCATGGCTTCGGTCTGGTCTACGACGATGGTCACGCCCTCGGGAAGCGTGATTTTCCTTGCGAAGCTGGCTCTCATCTGCTCGTCCAACCCGTACGCTTGAAAAATCGGGCCTCCTTCCGAGTAATATGTAACCTTGGGCTCCATTCCCGGAACGGTTTCCTTCAAATAACTCTTGGTTTCCTCGCCTTTCAGCTTGCTGTCGATCACAAGCTCGTCATGCAGCGGATCAAAGGCATCGCGGAGAAACCGCTGCAGCAGGCCTAAATCGCGATGCAGCAGCGCCGGAACGGGCGCAGATTCCGCCTTGTCGAGAATCCGGGCCCACTCTTTTCGCAAATACTCCAGATCTCCCTTTATGAATTCCAGGGGCTCGTCCTCCGACACCGTTCGGATGATGATTCCCTCTTCATCTGTGCGAAGCTGCTCGCCGATGCTCTTCAGCCGGGCCCTTTCCGCATCGCGTCCGATTTTCTTGGAGACGGCAACATAGTCCGCAGTCGGCATATACACCATGCATCTGCCCGGAAGCGAAAAATGCGTCGTCACCCTCGCTCCCTTGCCGCCTCTGGGTTCCTTCATGACCTGCACGATCAATTCCTGCCCCGCCGTCAGCAGCTGCGAAATCGAAGGCTTCTGCTTGGGCTGCTTCTCTAAATGCGGATGGAGCACATCATCGATATATAAAAACGCGTTCTTTTTCAGCCCGATATCTACAAAAGCCGCCTGCATCCCCGGCAGCACGTTCACAACCCTGCCTTTATAAAAGCTTCCGACAACACTTTGCTCACGACTCCGCTCAACGGCGAATTCGGCTAACCTCCCATCTTCGATGAGGGCCATCTGAATGGTCTCATGTTCACAATGAACTATCATTTGCCTCATGGCTTCACCTCTCAAATGGAAGACGATATTCTATTGTTTTATCCTAACACAATCTCAGATGACATGAATGGATAAAGAATCTTGGCCCGCCCCCCCGTCTTCCTCATGATGTCTACGATTTACGCATACCAGGGCGGACCAGTTGATGCAAAATAAGAAGAGATCACATGCTGCTCCGGAACAACGGCAAGCAGGCTGCCGCGTCCGCTCATGACATAAATCAAATGATACTTCTCTCGTTTAAATAGACGCATGATATCATCCAAAGGTTTCGAAGAATCTGCAACGATTGGCTGGGCAGGACCAAGTCCGTCCAAATTCCGTTCATAAACCTCGCTCCGATTGACCAAAAATCTTAAAAACCGGTAATGGACGTTCCGATAGTCTTCGAAATTGGAATACGCCAGGAAAAGGCCGATCATCAGCACATTTAAACGAACGCCGCCTCCGGAGAATAACGGCTGCAATCCGTAACCGATCATAATTAAACTGCACAAAATGCCTGCGCGGGAAGCCCACAGCAAGGTGGCATGATAAGGGGCAAGCAGGCTGATGACGGCCTGCAGCACTTTGCCGCCGTCCAGCGGCAGAATCGGAAGCAGGTTAAACAACGCGATGACGAGATTCCCCTGAATGATATAAGACAGCAGCTGCTCGTCACCCCACCCCGCCCATTGGCAGGCCAGGGTAATGCCGATCATAATGACATTTTGCAGCGGTCCCGCAAGCGCAATGATGATCTCCTTCATCGCGGTCATCCTGCCGTCGTCTTCAATGACAGCAACGCCGCCGAACGGCAGCATCTGAATGGCTCGTACCTTGAACCCCATCGCTGCCGCGGCGGCGGCATGTCCCAATTCATGAATAAACACGATAATAAACAGGGTCAGCAACTCCAGGAAGCGGCCGGTGAATACGGATGCCAGCATGACAATGACAAAGAGCGGATGCAGCGACAAGACCGTTCCCTTAAACTTAATCAAACGGAATCACTTCCGCCGGATCGACGTCACGATCCCCCTCTTTGAGTTCGAAATAAAGGGAGGGCGGGCTGCCTGTGCCTGAAGATGCCAAAGTCCCGATAATATCTCCGCCTTGAACCCAGTCATTCACCTTAAGCCCGGTTTCCGCCAGCCTGCTGTATGCCGCCGTTCGCTCTCCCGTATGCTGTATGCGTACCGTAATCCCGTTATCAGGATGTTCTTTAACCTCAAGAACGCGCCCGGTCTCTATACTTTTAACCGCCCGGTCCGCTAAAGAACCCCCTCCGGCTTCCAGAACGATGCCTTTCAGATCAACGGCAAAGGATTGAACCACCCTTCCCGAAAGCGGAGGAACCAAAGAGGTCCCGGCATTTACCTTCGTCGAATGCTCGTCGGTTTGTCCAAAAATCGGTATAAAGGACGGCGCGCTGCCAAAATGCTCCTCGTACCATACCTGGGCCGCCTGGAAATCCATCTCATGGCTCAGCCCTTCAATGATAAATGCCTGCGCGCGAAGGGCCCACGGCTGCTGAAACGAAAATACGCCCCATGCCAATCCAAACACCAGCGCACTGACGGCGACGCGGCGGATCAAGCCCGACAGGAACGAAGCTTTTCTTGGCGGTTCTCCCGGAGCACCGGGATCCAGCGTATCATACCAACCGCGATGCCCTTGCTTCCAAAGCCGCTCGGGATCCGGTTCATGCTCTGCGTAACGTGGGGACGGGTTCGCTATGTTGTCCTTGATGAAGCCTGGCTTTGGATTATGGGGATTAGCGGGTGTTTTATCGGGAAGCCCCGTCCAAGACGGCTTATCGTCCTGCGCCGTGAACTGCTCCCCTTCCAGCAGTTCGCGAATGCGGGCTTCTCTTCGGTTCTTGACGGAAGTTTTGATGTCCATTGTTCTCTCCCCCTTGGGGCTTGTTTTCTTACTCTATCCTATGAGGAGATGAGAGATATTTAGAACAAGCCCTGATGAAGAGGCGGACGGGTTCTACGAAAGCCGCTTAGACTGCCGAAGGAGAAAAACAAAAAAACCGATGCCTCCCGGCACCGGTTCTTGGTCGAAACCCTTAACCCATTCCAAAAAACTTTTTGAATTTGGTGAACATTCCTTTTTTCTGATGGATTTGCATCAGCGGAACGGTATCGCCAAGGATACGCCGGGCGATGTTTCTATAGGCGATGGCTGCCTGGGAATCCGGGTTCATCACCGTAGGCTCCCCGATGTTGGCCGCTTTAATGACCATTTCATCATCAGGCACGATACCGATCAGATCGATATTCAGCACCTGCAGCACATCTTCGATTTCGAGCATGTCCCCGGATTTCACCATATTGGGGCGAATCCGGTTCACCACGAGCTTCGGAGACTCGACATGCGAGCTCTCCAGCAGGCCGATAATCCGATCCGCGTCCCTTACGGCCGCATTCTCGGGCGTCGTGACGACAATCGCTTTGTCCGCGCCGGCGATGGCATTCTTGAATCCCTGCTCGATTCCGGCCGGACAATCGATAATGACGTATTCGAATTCCTTTTTCAATTCAAGTACGATATCTTTGACCTGCTCCGGAGAAACGGCATTCTTGTCCTTGGTCTGGGCTGCAGGAAGCATATACAGCTCATCGAAGCGCTTGTCCTTGATCAGCGCCTGGTTAAGTCGGCATCGCCCTTCCGCAACGTCGCACAAATCGTATATAATCCGGTTTTCCAGGCCCATCACGACATCCAAATTGCGAAGACCGATGTCCGTATCAACCAGACACACTTTTTTTCCGAGCAGTGCCAAAGCTGTGCCGATGTTCGCCGATGTCGTCGTTTTACC
This sequence comes from Bacillus sp. FSL K6-6540, assembly GCF_038007545.1. Classification (NCBI taxonomy): domain Bacteria; kingdom Bacillati; phylum Bacillota; class Bacilli; order Caryophanales; family Bacillaceae; genus Bacillus; species Bacillus sp. FSL K6-6540. The sequence goes on along the minus strand of NZ_JBBOXH010000001.1, from coordinate 1,801,298 downwards.
GACTCCGCCTTTACCTGAAGTTACGACGATTGCCTCTCCCATGTTCTACACCCCTTTAAACACATTAAAATCCCGACCCAAACGTGAGATGTTGCTGATCTTGTCGATCTCCATGCTTCCGTCCTTCAAATACGCAAACTCCATGACCGTTTCCCGCGTTTCCCATTCATCCGGCGGTCTGCTGATCATCTGGGAGATTCGAAGCTGGGTAGGGGCAAAATACGAAGCCGCTATAATCGCCTCCTCGTTGCCTTCTACACCGGCGTGCGCGGTTCCGCGCAGAGCGCCCAATATGTAAATGTCGCCGGTGCAAGTAATCGTCCCGCCTGGATTCACATCGCCGAGGAACAAGAGATCGCCGTCATGATGCAGGACCTGTCCGGAACGCACCATCCCCGTCTTAAGCGCAAGCTTCTCCTCCGGAACGAGCTCGGACGCAAGCGGCGGCGATTCCACATTGCGTATCAGCAAGTTGCCCTTTTGCTTCAATATGTCAAGAATCGTCTGCTTCTCTTCTTCGGAAATTTGCCGGGAACCCAGCTTCACATCCACATGAATGATGGGTCCGGTCAGAATATTCTGATGACTATGCTCCAGCTTATAGCGGAGCTCGCCAAGCAATTCCTCCAGCTCGCATTGATCGTCAAGCAGGAATACCAGGCCATCTTTGATGCCCTTAATCGTCACATGATTGGATTTTACAGCCATAAGCCTGTCCCTCCCATCCCTATACATTTCGCGCTCAAACCTACAAGTTCCTGCTAGTCTAGTAAAATGTCATATTGGAGAGGGTTCAGGTTGCCTTCCTTCTCTGATTCTTCGTTACCAGCTCAATCTGCTTGCGTAAGGGAACGTAAATTGCCAGAGCAAAGGCAAAATGAACAAGGAGATTGGGAAGCATATGATGAAGCAGTGACCAATTATAAGAAGTCGGGTTGAGTCGAAATACCTTATATATGCCAAAAAGCGTACTGTCAAACAACAAGCTTCCCAGAATGACAATGGTCATCATCATGGGCAGCGGCGCCCGCGGGGACTTGAAAACAAGCCCCACCAAATATGCGGATACGCCCATAGCAAACGAATAAGTGCCAATCATCTCGCCATAATACACGATATCGTGAAGCATGCCGAACAGGAGTCCGAGCACGAGCCCCGTGTGGCGATGGTAATAAATCGATACAAAAAACAAACAAACCAACACGAAATTAGGATAAATCTGAAGCTGCAGCGAGCTTGGCGTTAACCAGAAAACCACCGTGCCCTGCAGAATAAACAGCACGAACAGCAGCAGGACCAGAATCTGTTTACGTGCCATCATTTCGGCTCCTCAGGGGTAATGACAACGGTCAGATATTTCCAATCATCGAACTTGGCGGCTGGTTCGATCGTAGCCGTTCTGCTTTGACCGTATTGGCTGGTCTGAACGCTGAGGACCTTACCGATGATCATGCCTTGAGGAATAACGCCTCCGGCACCGGATGAAATGATCTTATCTTTTTCCTTAATCGGATCATCTTCCGAAATCCGCGTCATGAGCAGCGTGTTGGTCTTCTCATCGTAGCTCTCAACCACGCCGAACGTCTTATCCTCTTTGCCAATGGCCGTAACCGAAATCGGCTGCGGATTCGGATCCTGGGCGTCCATCGTTGTCAGCAGTTTCACGGTGGAGGTGAAATTGCTGACGTTGCTAATGATGCCGACCATGCCGTCGACCGTGGTGACCGACATATTAGGGCGAACCCCATCGCGCTCGCCCAGATCGATGACCAGTGTCCGGTTATTCGGATCCGAATTAACGCTAAGGACTTGAGCGGTTCGATATTCGTATTTGTCGCGATTCTTCTGGTTTTCGGTAAAATGAAGTTCGTCTTTTAGTGCCTCGTAATTGGCTTTCATGTTGTTGTAATTTGCACTCTCACGCGAATACTGCGCAACCGCCCGGCGCAGCTCCTCATTCTCTTCATAGATCGCCTTCATATTCCGTACATCTTCAAAGAAACCCGCTATATAAGCAGCGGGCTTATAAAACACACTTTGCACAAAACCGACCGTATCTTTGACGAATTTTTCAGGCCAAGATAAAGAAGCTCTCGGGCCGAGCGTAAACCCCATAATAGCGATAAACGCTACCAGCCCGATGAGCATAATGAACAAACGCTTATTGCCTAGCAGCTTAAACAGTTGCAACACCCTCTAACTTACTGTTTTCTCTCCCAACATTAGGGGTTTACACTTTTATTTTGGTTTCTACCGTTTGGAACGGACGGCAGAGCTGCTCCGGGATTTAAACAAGTGAATGTTCTCGAGCGCTTTACCTGTGCCAATGGCCACGCAATCCAGCGGATTCTCCGCAACGATGACCGGCATGCCGGTCTCTTCGGCAAGCAGCTTGTCCAGGTTGCGAAGCAATGCGCCGCCTCCCGTAAGCACGATGCCCCGGTCCATAATATCCGCAGCAAGCTCCGGAGGACATTTCTCAAGGGTAACCTTAACGGCTTCAACGATAGCATTAATGGTGTCTGCCAACGCTTCGCTGATCTCATCCGATGTAATCGTGATCGTCTTCGGCAGACCCGTCACCAAGTCGCGGCCGCGAATTTCCATCGTTTCCACGGTCTCCAGCGGCATCGCGGAGCCCACTTCCATCTTGAGCAGCTCGGATGTGCGCTCACCGATCATCAAGTTGTATTGGCGTTTAATATAAGAAATAATGGACTCGTCCATTTCATCGCCCGCAACCCGCACGGAGCGGCTGGTTACAATCCCGCCAAGGGAAATGACCGCAACCTCGGTCGTACCTCCGCCGATATCTACGACCATACTGCCCGTAGGCTCCCACACGGGCAAGTCTGCACCGATTGCCGCCGCAAAAGGCTCCTCGATCGTGTAGGCTTCGCGTGCCCCCGCTTGCTTGGTCGCATCTTCAACCGCACGCTGCTCGACGGCCGTAATGCCTGAAGGCACGCATACCATCACGTTCGGGTGGCGCGGGAAGATGGAACGCTGCTTCTGCGCTTGACGAATAAAGTATTTAATCATCGTAGCCGTTGTATCAAAATCGGCAATGACGCCGTCTTTCATCGGACGAATGGCACGAATGTTGCCTGGTGTCCGTCCAATCATTTTCTTAGCCGATTCCCCGACGGCTTCAATGCTCTTTGTATCTGTACGCAGAGCAACCACGGAAGGCTCTCTTACGACAATTCCTTTTCCACGGACATAAACCAACGTATTTGCCGTCCCCAAATCGATTCCCAAATCTTTCGTAAAACCACCTAACATGATGTATCTCCCTTTCTTCGTCAATCTGAACTATTATATTACATCAAGCCCCGTTCCTTCAAACTTACAAACGATCCGTCCCCGATGATCAGATGATCCAGCACGTCGATCCCGACAATCTGTCCTGCCTCCACTAAGCGTGCAGTCAGCGAAATGTCCTCCGGGCTGGGCGTCGGATCTCCGCTAGGATGGTTATGCGCGCACACCAGGGATGCACTGCTGCATTTGATGGCCGCTCTGAACACCTCGCGGGGATGAACGATGGAGGCGTTAAGGCTCCCCATCGATAGCGTTTCCTGGGCAATGACATGATTTTTCGTATTTAAAAAAACACAGACAAAATGCTCTTTCTGTAAATACCGCATCTGTTCACTGAGCAGTTCTGCCGCGTCATGCGGACTGCGGATAATAACCGGCTCTACATGTCTCGATGCGGCCAAGCGCCGTCCAAGCTCGATGCCAGCCTTCAGCTGAACAGCCTTGGCGGTTCCAATTCCTTTGATTTGCGTAATTTCCTCGATGCTAAGATCAACGAGCTGCCGGATGCCGCCTGCTTCCCCCAGCAGCCGCTGGGCTATATGTACGGCAGATTCCTGGCGGGTACCGGTCCGAAGCAGAATCGCCAGCAATTCTGCATGGCTTAAAGCGCTCGCCCCATATTGCATCATGCGCTCTCTTGGTCGTTCATCATGGGGGATGTCGCGCAGCAATAGCGTTGGCGACTCCATATATTCCCCTCTTTTCTAAGATTTAAATCAGCAGGTCCCCGAAGCTTCCATGATTCCGTTGGCTTCGGATGCCGTGTTCTATATCTATGAATCGGTGAGTACATCCATCCCCATTTCAGACAGCATGTCCGAGAGCAGAGAAAGCGGCAGGCCGACAACGTTAAAGTAGTCGCCTTCGATCCCTTCCACGATGGTTGCACCCAGGCCTTGAATCGCATACGAGCCTGCTTTGTCGGCAGGTTCCCCGCTCTTTACGTAAGCCGCGATCGCATCATCACTTAATGATTTCATCTTTACGGTCGTCACGCGGTGAGATACCTTGGCGCGACCGGAACGCCGGTCGATGCAAGCCACTCCCGTGTAAACGAAGTGTGCCCGTCCTTGAAGCATGGACAACATCCTTGCAGCATCAGTATGATCCTCCGGCTTCCCGAGGACATGGTCATCTACGACCACAATCGTGTCGCTTCCCACAATGATACCATCTCCCGGATCATCCGTCAGCTTTCGGAGAACCGCTTCCGCTTTGCGCAGCGCCAGTGACTCCACAATTCGCTCTGGCGACCACCCTTGCGGTGTGTCCTCGTCAGCTTCACTTGGCATAATCTCGAATGGGATACGAAGGGAGGCAATCAATTCCTGACGCCGAGGAGAGGTGGAAGCCAATATGATGCGGCGGTTTCTCTTCTCATTCAAGGGGGATAATCTCCTTTGTCATGTCTTAGAGCCTGCGGTATAACCAGACGGCAGCAATAATGCCAAGCAGACTGAGCAGGCAAAAGTTAAGTTCAAGGTTAATGTCATAACGAATAATGTCAAAATCAGCTGAAGGCGACCACTTGATCGGTGTAGTAGACGTCAGAAACGACAGAGCCTTGACCGGTTGAAGCGCCTTGGCAAGCCATGTTCCCGTCAGCCACCCCAGCAGCAAAAACAAGATGAGCATTCCTTTATTTTTCTTCATGCATCCTCTTCCCTCGCCATTTTTTGACACCCTAATTATTATACGGTGAATCGATAAGCAATACAAACAGAAATCCGGCATGGGGAACTATTTCCAGTTCCAAGCCGGATTTGACGTAAATTTGAATTTATTGGCCATCGAGGAGTTTCTTTTGGCCCATGACATAGTTCATCATGCCTGTTTGGATCTCCCACAAATGCCCCTTGGATTGATTTTTGTTGTATTCGGAGAGCGCCGTGATCGAACTGTTCATCGACTGCTCCATGGCCGGCAGCACGGCCCCGGTCTCCGGACCCAAGCCTGCGGCCAGCTGCTTGACCGATTGGATCCATTGCTGATGCAGATTCGTGATAGTATTCATATGCTCCGACGTCGCTGCGCCGGGCTCCTGCATGCCCAGCAAGGATGCCGATAGCTGGCTAAGCTCCGATACCAGCTCCCCGCTTATCGCAAAATAGTCCGTCAGCGTCTGCTCCTCGCCAGCGAATGCCGCTGACTCTATGCCCGGCAGCGCGATCTCTCTAACGTATAATTCTACGCCTTCGGCCTTAAGCTGATTGCTGAGCAGCTTCGCCTGCTCGCGGTCGGGCGAGATGCCCGCATACACACGGTTCTCCTCGTCCAGATCGCCGCCTGCGGCAATACCGGTTTGCTGCAGTTCCCCGATCGCCTGGGCAGCCCGCTCGGGCGTGCTGAACACGCCGTATTGAAGCAGATAAAAGTTTTGCCCCGGAATATGAACAGCCGATTCGGTCATATCAGGCGTCGGTGATGTCCCCGCTCCCCCGGATGGATCGGTCGGCGCTAAGTTCCCTGCATCACTGCTCTCGAGCTGCCCCGTTGCCGGGTTCTTGCCGGCGTCGCCGCCGTTAAACATGGACAGCACCATGTACCCGAACAGCAGGCCCGTGATGACGGCAGCGGTCACGGACACCGCCATCTTCCAAAAGGAGGTGGGTTTGCGTGAGCGATAATAACCGTAATCGCCGGCAGATGTCTCATATAGATCCGACTCGGGCCCGAGATTCCAATGGGAGTCGTTCGCTTCGGGGGTCATTCTCCCGGAAAATGCATCATCATGGAGGTCGTAGAGTTCCTCATGCACGTCGTGGTATGTATCCGATTCTACAGGGGCATCAGGGGCATCGCCGTACGGCCAGCCGTTATCATGGTCCAGGCGCCTTCTTTCCTCAGCTAGCCGTGCCTTGGACCGATGATTGCGCGATGGTCTCCAGTCACGATCGTCCACTTCCCGGTTATCCCGCTCCTCCCGGAGCGGCGGGACGACGCGCAAATGTTCCTGCTGAACGCTCCTCTGAGGTTCGTACGAAGCGTCCGTATCGGTAAACCGATTTGCTGCCGCTGTGTCATATTCGTCAAAGACGGAATGGTGGTCGTAGACCCGGGGGTTGCGGCCCGCTGGAACGTTTTGGTTCGCATCGTGTTCCTCGCGGGCACGATCCTTGCTCCTGTCCTTCGGCGGCTCGTGATCGATACGTATCGTCATCCGTGCTTTATTCATATCCACACACCTCACTTGTCCTTCTACACCTAGCTATATGATCAAGCTTGGCAACTTATGAGTATGCGAAAAACAAAAGGGCTGACCAAGAAATGATCTTGATCAGCCCTTCGTATCGTTATCGATGCTGGCTTTGTCCCCCTTACAGAGGCAAAGCCCATGCAATCCCCTGCTGCAGCGAAGCAGCAAAGGAAGCAGGCAATCTTTATTTCTTGCCCTTAATGAACTCCGCTAAAGCAGCGCCGACCTTCCAGATATCGCCCGCTCCCATCGTGAGAACCAGGTCGCCTTCTTTTACGCGACCTTTGAGATCGCTCAGGACATCTTCCTTGGTCGGCAAATAGCGGGCACCGGCATTGCTGTTCTGAACGATCAGCTCCACCAGCTTACCCGAGCTGATGCCTTCGATCTGCTTCTCGCCGGCAGGAGAGTAAATATCGGTGATGATCACCTCATCCGCTTCCCCGAACGCGCGGCTAAACGCATCCAGCAGGAAGAAGGTTCTCGAATACCGCTGCGGCTGGAATACGGCAATGATCCGTTTGCCCGTAGCTTTAGCGGCACTGATCGTCGCCTCGATCTCGGTCGGATGATGCGCATAGTCGTCAATCACCAGAATGCCTTCAGCTTCGCCAAGCACCTGGAAGCGGCGCTTAGCCCCGTTGAACTTGACGATGGCCTCTACAATCGCCCCGAACGAGATGCCGCTCTTCAAGCAGCATATCACCGTGGCCATGGCGTTGTAGACATTATGTTTACCCGGTACGGACAGCTCGACGGTGCCCAGCTCCATGCCGTTATGAAGCATCGTGAAGCTGACGTGACGGTCGCCCAGCACCAGATTGGTTGCCGTATACTCCGCATCCGCATGAATGCCGTATGTGGTCACATTGCATTTCAGGTCAGGCAAAATCGCCTGAATGTTGTTATCGTCGGCGCACACCACGGCCGTACCGTCAGCCTTGATCTGGCTGAGGAATTGCACGTAGGCGGCCTTGAGACGATTGAAATCCCCTTCGTAATTCTCCAGGTGATCGGCTTCGATATTTAGAACGACGCCGAGCCATGGATGGTATTGCAGGAATGAACCGTCGCTCTCGTCGGCTTCAGCCACCACATGCTCGCCTTCACCCGCTTTGGCATTCGTGCCCACGTTCATAATTTCCCCGCCGATGATAAATGTCGGATCGACTCCGCATTCTTCCATCACGAGCGCAATCATGGATGAAGTGGTTGTCTTGCCATGCGCTCCCGCTACGGCCACGCCTTTGCGTTCGTTCAAAAGACGCGCCAGCATCTGCGCGCGGTGAAGGACAGGAATGTTCAGCTTCTCTGCCTCGACCCGCTCCACGTTGTCTTTGGACAATGCCGTGGAGTACACCACAAGGTCCGCGCCTTGGACTTGCTCGGCGGTATGTCCAATGTATATTTTGGCGCCCTTGGCCGCCAGCTTTTCTGTCAATTCTTGCGATGCCACGTCAGAACCCGTGACTTTATAACCCATCTCCAGCATTACTCGCGCTATGGCGCTCATCCCGTAGCCGCCAATTCCTATAAAATGAACATGTTCTGATGTATTCAACAGATATCACCAACCTTTTTCAGAATCGGAAAGGCCCAGGAGGTTGGAACGCACGTCGGCAATCAGGTACAACGTGCCCGACACCACCCCAAGATCCTCCGCTTCCGTCCGTGACTTCAACTCTTCAAGTGCGTTTTTCCAATTTGGTTCTATGATGATTTGCAGTGTATGTTTGGCGTATTTCTCCCTTACCTGCTCTACGATGTCACCAAGCGCCTTGGCGTCCAGTTTCTTCCGGAAATCCGGTTCAGTCAGGATAAGCGTATCCACTATTGGCAGTATATGCTGCAAATACGATTCATGATGCTTATTTGCCAGCATTCCCATCATTAAGTTCAGTTTCCGATACTTATAGATCTGCGGCAAGCTTTTGGCCAAGGATTCAGCCCCTTCGGGGTTGTGCGCGCCATCGAGAACAATCCGCGGGGAGGACTGCACTTGCTCCAGTCTTCCCGCCCAGAACGTATCCTTAAACCCGGCACGCAATTCTTCTTCATCCACGATAAAGGCCATGTACTGGCGAAGCACCTCCAGCGTCATCATGGCAACCGCGGCATTGGCGCATTGATGCTCGCCCTGCATCGAAATATCCAAATCCATATCCCGGAACGGTCCCTTAAAACGGAAAGTCTGGCTTTCTTCGTCCCCGCGCAGCCGTTCATAAGAGAATTGCTCGTCTACGAGGTACAGACTTGTACGGTTTTTGGCGGCCGTTTCTTTCAGAATTTCGACAGCCTCAGGCTGAGTGACCGTGCTCACCACGGGCACTCCGGGCTTGATGATGCCGGCCTTCTCCATGGCGATCTCCTGAATGGTATCGCCCAGAACGTCGGTATGGTCCATGCCGATGTTCGTGATCACCGAAATGATGGGATGAACGATATTGGTCACGTCAAGACGACCGCCAAGTCCGGTCTCCCATACCACCACGTCCGGATAAGACACCTCGCCGTAATACAGGATCGCAAGAGCCGTGGACACCTCAAACATCGTGGGCGATCCAAGCCCGGAGCCCGCAACTTCGGCAACAAGCGGCTCTAAGCGATTCGCGAGTTCCAGCAGCGTCTCTTCCGGTATGTCTTCGCCGTTATACTGAAACCGATTGGTAAACTTCGTAATATAGGGGGACGTATAGGTGCCTACCGTGAATCCCCCTTGAAGCAGAACCTTTGTTAAAAAAGCGCATGTGGAGCCTTTTCCGTTCGTTCCGGCCACGTGGATAAATTTTAATCGACGCTCCGGATGGCCGAGCAGCTCCATCAATCGCTGAATTCTATCCATGCCAGGGCGGATCCCAAACGGAATCAGCCCATTGATCCAAGCTACCGCTTCCTCATAGGTATGGAACGGAGCTGCGGCTGCAGCTGCCGATTGATCAACCATCGTTCTCACCTTCTGGTCCAGATTCATCTTGCCCTTTAGCCTCTCAATTCTTCGATGCGCGCAATCACTTTGCTGCGTTTGTCCGAGTAATCCGCGAGTTTCGCCCGTTCTTCCTCAATCACCTTCTCGGGTGCTTTCGATACGAAACCAGGATTGTTCAGCTTCTTCTCCACGCGCTCGACTTCGCTGTTCAAGTGCTGAATTTCCTTCTCCAGACGCGTGATCTCCTGAGCGATATCGATCAGTCCGGCAAGCGGCAGATACATCTCAACACCTGTCACCACGGCGGTCATCGCTTTATCCGGCGCCTCAAGCGCAAGGGAGGACTCATACTCCGACGTGTTGCAGAAGCGGCGAATATAATCGGAATTGCGATCGATAATGCCGGCAATATGCCCGCTTACCGGTTTCAATTGCAGTTCTACTTTTTTGCTCATCGGCACGTTCACTTCCGCCCGGATGTTACGTACGGCACGGATCACATCCATCAGCAGGTTCATTTCGGTAACAGCTTCCGTATTCTCAAACGCCTCATCATAGGTCGGCCAAGAAGCCAGCATGACGGTCTCGCCTTCATGCGGCAAATGCTGCCAGATCTCTTCGGAGATGAACGGCATGAACGGGTGAATCAAGCGCATCGTGCGGTCCAGCACATAGGCAAGCACCGACTGCGTCTTTTTCTTGGCTGCTTGATCCTCGCCATACAGGGACAGCTTGGCAAATTCGATATACCAGTCACACAGATCATCCCAGATGAAATTGTACAGCAGTCGACCGGTTTCGCCAAATTCGTAGGCATCAATTAGACGCGTAATGTCGCGGGAAGTTTCGTTCAAACGGTGCAAAATCCACCGGTCCGCGGTTCCCAGCTCTCCGGAAATGTCGATATCCGCCGCCGTGAAGCCCTCCAGGTTCATGAGCGCAAAGCGCGACGCATTCCAGATTTTGTTAGCGAAGTTACGCGCTTGCTCCACGCGTTCCCAGCGGAATCGAAGATCCTGACCCGGCGTGCTGCCGGTCGATATCATATAACGCATAGCGTCTGCGCCATACTGTTCAATAACCTCGAGCGGGTCAATGCCGTTGCCCAGCGACTTGGACATCTTGCGGCCTTCGCTATCCCGAACCAGGCCATGGATCAGCGTGTCCTTAAACGGCATTTGCCCTGTGAATTCAAGTCCTTGGAAAATCATCCGCGACACCCAGAACGGGATGATGTCGTAACCCGTTACGAGAACGCTGGTCGGATAATAACGTTTGAAATCCTCGCTGTCCAGGTCCGGCCAGCCCATGGTCGAGAACGGCCAGAGCGCGGAGCTGAACCAGGTATCCAGCACATCCTCGTCCTGTCTCAGATCATCCTTGCCCAGCTTCGCGCGGGCTTCCTCTTCATTCATGGCAACAACCACTTCGCCCGTGGATTCCGAATACCACGCCGGGATCCGGTGACCCCACCACAATTGACGGGAAATGCACCAATCGCGTACATTCTCCATCCAGTGCAGATAGGTTCGCTCGAACCGGTCAGGCACGAAGTTCACGCCCTTGCCGGATTTTTGCGCATCCACGGCTGCTTCCGCAAGCGGCTGCATCTTAACGAACCACTGCGTCGACAGGTAAGGCTCGACCACCGCACCGGATCTTTCGCTATGGCCAACCTGATGGACGTGGTCTTCGATGCGAAGCAATACGCCCGATTCCTTCATGTCGCTGACGATCTGCTTGCGGCATTCTGCACGGTCAAGGCCCTGGTATTTGCCGGCAAACTCATTCATCGTTCCGGATTCATCCATTACGGTAATTTGCGGCAGGTCATGTCTCAGCCCCATCTCGAAGTCGTTCGGATCATGCGCCGGCGTAATTTTAACCGCACCGCTGCCGAAGTCCTTCTCCACGTACTCATCCGCTATAACCGGAATCTCGCGGCCCACGATAGGCAGCACCAATGTCTTGCCGATCATGTCTTTATAGCGCTCGTCTTCCGGATGAACGGCGACCGCCGTATCGCCGAGCATGGTCTCCGGACGGGTGGTTGCCACGGTAATGGAGCCGCTGCCGTCCTTCAGCGGATATTGCAGGTGATACAAATGGCCGTTGACCTCTTTGTACTCCACTTCAATATCGGACAAAGCCGTACGGGCAGCCGGGTCCCAGTTGATGATGCGTTTGCCGCGGTAGATGAGCCCTTTATCGTAAAGCTTGACGAATACTTCCCGTACGGCTTCGGACAATCCCTCGTCGAGCGTGAAACGTTCTCTGGAGTAATCGAGGGACAGGCCGATCTTGGACCACTGGTCACGGATCGTGTTTGCGTACAGGTCCTTCCATTCCCACACCTTCTCCAGGAATTTCTCGCGTCCCAGATCGTAACGGGTAACGCCTTCTTCGCGAAGCTTCTGCTCTACCTTGGTTTGCGTGGCGATGCCCGCATGGTCGGAACCGGGGAGCCACAGCGCATCGTAGCCCTGCATCCGCTTCACGCGAATCAGGATGTCCTGCAGCGTAAAGTCAAGCGCATGGCCGATATGGAGCATGCCCGTAACGTTAGGAGGAGGAATAACAATCGTGTAAGGCTCCGCGTCCGGTCGCTTGCCGGCTTCAAAAAAGCCGCCTTCCTTCCAGTACGGATACCATTTTTGTTCGGCTGCCTTCGGATCATACGTCGTCGGCATTTCTAACTGGGATTGGTTTTGTTTTTGATCCATATTTTCGTACCTCCGATACTGTTAATCAGTTTTGCCAACCCGAAACGTTTTAGCCTCCGGGCGTGTTCGTGGATATCATAGTTGGCGTGAAACAAAAAAAGCCCTTCGTCCTCAAAGGACGAAAGACTGTTCTCTCGCGGTACCACCTTTGTTTCGTGCTTACATGGTTCAGCAACCGTTGTCCTCCCATGAAGAACATGAAAGGCTTTCAGTCAAGCACGACACTTTACGCAGATAACGGCTGCGGCCGGCGAACTCTAACCAGGGTAGCAATCGATCCTACTCTATCTCAAGTCCGCAACTCCGGGGCGACTTCGGCAAGCTGGTTCCTGCGGAATCTCACAGCGCTTGATAGCAATTCCGCTCTCTGAAGGCCATACCTTCCTACTCTTCCCGTTCAACGTTGTTCTAGCTTTTGGAATACCTGTACATATACTATTCAAATATAACGTGGTTGTTCCATATAGTCAATATTTCGAGTGTTTCCGAACGATTTAGACATCATACCTGCCGATTCAAATAAATCCTCCTTGTTCGCTGTAACATACAATCCAAGCTCGCTCTACTTCCTCTCCTCCAAACCGGTTCTCCGCAGCACAAAAAGCAGGCCAAGGCTGCCTGCCTCGGCCTGCTTCATTCTAGCCCCATGACGACTTCCCGATTACTGGGGAATATACAATACCTGGCCTTCTTCCACATTCTGCTCGGACATGCGGTTATACAACAACAGCTCTCGCGGCGTCAGCTGATAGCGCTCGGCAATCACGTCGAGTGTCTCCTCACGCTGAACAATGCACATCCGGACCTTACGGAATGGCGTTTCCTCCCGGCGGTTGCCCAGGAAAAGACTCTTCCATTCCACATCCTCGGACGAAACGGCATCCACCGATTCTTCGATGGCCTGTTCCTCGTCTCGAGCAGCTTGTTCCTGATCCTGAACCGTTCTGCTCGATTGAAGCAATGAGGAGAAGCCTACGCCCGAAGCGGTATTGGCGGTGCTGTTCTTCGCGTTGAAGGCAACCTTCAGCTCCGGTTTGGACGGAGCCTCTTCGACTTGAACGGAAACCTCCTCCTCTATCTCCTCCAAGGGCTCGGCTTCCTCGGCAAAAACAGGCTGGGCTTCCTCCGTTTCCGGGGAATCCAATACCGGCAGGGCTTGAACCTCTTCGCTTTTGCGCTCAATGACGCCCGGGAAGTCGGCTGCCGGTTCTTCCTGCTGCGGTTCCGGCTGGGCCGCAGCCCGTTCGAACTGCCATACACTCGGAGTCGACGGCTCAGCTGGCTGAAATTCCGTCTCATTATGTAAGGCATATTCGACCGTATCCTGGGCTTCAGGCGTACCGGAGATGCTTACCGTTCGGTCCGAGTCCTGCGCATCCTGAATTTGATTCTCGTATTCCGCCCAAGATGCCAGATACTGCTGCGTGCGCGCATCCGCCTCGGACTCTTGGACTCTGGGCTGAGCCTCGTTGAAATAAGAAGGCGAAGGCGTAGTCGCTTCAGCGTTGGCTCCGCCGCCTTGATACGGTTCATACGGGTTGGCTGCGAACTGCTGCTCTACGCCTGCATACATATCATTCGCTTCAGGAGCATGTACCACTGTGAATTCCTCACTGGTCCATACTTGGTCACGAGCTCCCGGAGCCGCCGCCTGGATTCCTTTGAGCGATAAAACCCCCGTTATGTTCAAGCTGCGCTTGGATAACAGATCCACGTCAAAATTCTCGATCTCGACCGCGATGTCATCCAATGACGATACCCGGTTCAGCGGGACCGTGATCTCGACCGGAATCCAATGCTCGAGCGGCTCCGTCTCTCCTGCTTCGGTATCCCCTTTATACAGGCCTGCTAGAAGCAGATGGCCCCGAAGCGTGGCCTGGTCCTGCTGGCTGATCACCTGAATGTGCGGGATCAACTCCGCCTCTTCCAATTCATCGATTCCCGGCAAATCTTCCGTCAAATTAATACGCTCGTAAATATCGAACCGCAATCCGTAGGACTGGTCAAACACGGGAATGTCCTCCTTTTTGGCATATACTATCCGTGATCTGTCATCACGGCATGAGCCTAAGTTTTGCCACTCAATTTATCTATATGCCGAAAACAGGAGAGCATGACTTTTTTGCGAATTGCGCATGGAAGTTACCGGGCATTCAGGGCTGCTGCAGCATCTCCTATTGGTTCGATCCCTCTATGATTCGCTCTCTTAACTCCATCATATCCTGAGGCCACGGCGCCGGCACCTCGATGCTCTCGCCCGTAAAAGGATGATGGAACAATAGGCGTTCGCCATGCAGCGCTTGGCGCGCAAACGTCCCTGGTCCTCCGTACAAGACATCCCCCAGAAGCGGATGTCCCATATGGCTTAGATGGACCCGGATCTGATGCGTGCGGCCGGTTTCAAGGCGAATGTGCAGGAGACTGGCTTTCGGATACGCTTCGGCTGAGAGAATATGCGTGATCGCGGCCTGCCCCGTTAATGAAACCCTCCGGCGGCTTGCATGATAGCGGTCCTTGCCGATCGGCAAATCGATGCGCTTCAGCTCCTGCGATACCCTTCCTTGAACGATCGCCGCATACATTCGAATGATCTTCTTCTCCCGCATGGCCTCGTCAAGCTTCAGCTGAGCGTATTCGTTCTTGGCATACAGCACGGGACCCGTCGTATCTTTGTCCAGCCGATGGATGTGCCGGACTGCCGCGTGAATCCCCTCTGCTTCGTAATAGGCGGCCACGACATGATTCAGCGTTGTCTCCCGGCTTTCGTTGTCCGGATGGACCGCCATGCCGGCCGGTTTGTTCACGACCAGGCAGAAATCGTCCTCGTACAACACTTGAAGCTCCTGCCACCTCGGTTCGATGCCGTATTCCCGATAAGGAAAAAGGACCAGCCGAAGCCGGTCCCCTCTCCATTGTATCCCCTGCTCATGATGAAGCTTGCGATACAGCTTCTCGGGCATACCGACCGTTTCCAGAAGCCACTTGGCGGCGGCCTCGTCCCGATCCGGCTGGCCCAACAGCGCCTTACCGGGCGTCATCTCGAGCCATTCGCCGCGCTTACTCCAGCTGCCCCCGTAACTCATAGGCTTTTGAAGGCGTTGTAATTGGCTTCGATGGTAGCATCAATATCTTCCACCGTATGGGCCGCCGAGATGAACATGCCCTCGAATTGGGAAGGAGGCACGCTGACTCCCTCTTGCACCATCGCCGCAAAATAGCGGCGGAAACGGTCCAGGTCACTCGTCTTGGCCGTATCGAAATTCACGACCGGCGTATTCGTGAAGAATGGGCAGACCATGGATCCGATCCGGTTGATCGTAAGCGGGATGCCGAATTCCTTGGCGCTCTGCTCGAATCCTGCCTGAAGGCGGGCCCCCCGTTCCTCCAGCTGCTCATAAACGGCAGGCGTCAACAGCTTCAGGGTGGTGTATCCGGCTGCCATGGCCAGCGGATTTCCGCTTAACGTTCCCGCCTGGTAGATCGGTCCTGCCGGAGCGATCTGATCCATCAGCTCACGCTTGCCTCCATATGCGCCGACCGGCAACCCGCCGCCGATCACCTTGCCCAGGCATGTCAAATCAGGCGTAACGCCGTAACGTCCTTGAGCGCAATTGAGGTCCACCCGGAATCCGGTCATCACCTCGTCAAAAATAAGGATGCTGCCATAATCGGAAGTGACTTTGCGGAGGCCTTCCAGGAATCCTGGTTGCGGCGGAACCACGCCCATATTCCCTGCCACCGGCTCAACGATGACGGCCGCGATCTCTTCGCCGAAACGCTCGAAGGCAAGCTGTACCGATTCCAGGTCGTTATAAGGAACCGCAATGGTGTTGGACGCCACGCTTTCAGGCACGCCAGGGCTGTCAGGCAGGCCCAGTGTCGCGATACCGGATCCCGCCTTGATCAGAAGGCTGTCCGCGTGACCGTGGTAGGAGCCCTCGAATTTGATGATTTTGCTGCGTCCGGTATAACCTCGCGCCAGCCGGATGGCACTCATGGTGGCTTCCGTGCCGGAATTCACCATTCGCACCACCTCGATCGACGGCACGCGCTCGCACACGAGCTTCGCCATCTTCGTTTCGAGCAGGGTTGGCGCGCCGAAGCTGGTCCCTTTGGCAGCGGTCTCCTGAAGCGCTTCAACGACTTCAGGGTGTGCGTGGCCCATAATCAGCGGTCCCCAGGAACCTACATAATCGATAAAGCTGTTGCCGTCGATGTCGTATACCCGGCTGCCTTCTCCGCGATCGATATAAATCGGCGTGAGTCCTACAGATTTAAATGCACGTACCGGACTGTTGACGCCGCCCGGGATATATAACTTCGCTTCTTCGAAAGCAGAACGCGACAACTCTTCTTTTCGCAAATCTTGGCTCATTCTATGCACTCCTAACTCTTTAGTCGTTAATCGTTACTAGCCGCGCATCCAGCGTGCCGCATCCTTCGAGAAATACGTAATGATAATGTCCGCACCGGCACGCTTCATCCCCGTCAGCAGCTCCATCACGATCGCCTGCTCACTGATCCATCCCTGCTGAGCCGCCGCCTTGATCATGGAATACTCGCCGCTCACGTTGTAAGCGACGATCGGCAGATCAAACTGGTCTCTCAGCAATCGGACAACGTCGAGGTAAGCCATCGCCGGCTTCACCATCAGCATATCCGCGCCTTCCAGCACGTCCGTCTCCGCCTCGCGGAGCGCTTCCCTTACGTTAGCCGGATCCATTTGATAGGTTTTGCGGTCGCCGAACTGCGGAGCGGAGTCTGCGGCTTCGCGGAATGGACCGTAAAAAGCCGAAGCATACTTAACCGAATACGACATGATCGGCACATTATAAAATCCGGCTTCATCGAGTCCGGAACGAATGGCTTGGACAAAGCCGTCCATCATATTGGAAGGTGCGATGATATCGGCTCCCGCTTTCGCCTGGGAGACCGCCGTACGAACGAGCAGCTCCAGCGACTCGTCGTTTAATACGTCGCCGCAGGTGTGACCGTCTCGCTCGAAGGTATGGACCATGCCGCAGTGGCCGTGGTCGGTGAATTCGCACAGGCACGTGTCCGCAATGACCAGAAGATCGGGATGCCACGACTTAATGAGGCGGGTGGCCTCTTGGACGATTCCGTCATCCGTGAAACCGGACGTGCCTACACTGTCTTTTGTCTCAGGAATCCCGAACAGGAGCACGGCAGGAATCCCTAGATTTACGATTTCGTCCACTTCTTCCTTCAAGGTATCCAGCGAAAAATGATATACGCCCGGCATCGAGGAAATTTCGGATTTCACACCGCTGCCATAGGTCACGAAGATCGGCTGAACCAGATCCTCCGTATGAAGCACGGTCTCCCGGACCATGCTGCGAATGCCGGCATTTTGACGCAGCCGGCGATGGCGTACGATTGGAAAACTCATGACGTTGTACCTCCATATGATGTAATTTAAATCATGTATTAAAAAGATAAGGATATTATGGCGTTATACGGCGTGGATCGTTCTCGTTCCAAACACACAAGGCCTTGACCAGACTGTCGACCGTCGCTTCCTCGGCGAGGAGCGATACGTGCAGTCCGGCTTCCTCCGCGGTTTGCGCGGTCAGCGGTCCGATGCAAGCAATTGTCGATTCCTTCAGCAGATCGGCAGGCTCTGCCACGCCCATACCTTTCAGCACTTTCAGCAGATTGGTAACCGTAGAAGAACTGGTGAACGTGACCGCCTGAATGCCGCCGTCTTGAAGCAGCTTCAGCAGCTCATCATCGTCCTCGCCGCACAGCACGTTCTCGTATATCACGGCTTCCGTCACGTGCAGTCCCATTTCCATAAGCTTCTCCGGCAGCCATCTGCGCGCGAGATCGCCGCGAGGCAGCAGCACGCGCTGGCCCGGCTGAAGCTCTGGACCGTAAGCATCGATAAGGCCCTCCGCCTGGTAACGCTCCTTGATCACCTCGGCGGATATACCGTAATTCCCAAGAGCATCGGCTGTTGCGGGACCTACCGCGACGATGCGTGCCGAGGCCAAAGAGCGAATATCGCGTCCATGCTCCTTCAGGTGGCGGAAGAAAAACTCGACGCCGTTTACGCTGGTGAAGAACACCCAATCATACGTATCCAGCTTGTCCACCGCTTCTTGAATTCCGGCAAGCACTTCGCTCTTCGAGGGCATCACCGTTTCAATGACGGGAAACTCATAAGGCTCCCCGCCAAGCTCCTCGATTTGGGATACCAATGAACTGGCTTGGCTTCTGGCCCTCGTGACCAGAATCCTTTTGCCGAACAGGGGCAGGCGTTCCGCCCACTTCAAGTGCTCCCGCTGAAGCACCACCTCGCCAACGACGATGACGGCAGGCGGCTGAAAATCCGCTGCCTTGACCTTGTCCTCGATGTCTGCCAGCGTTCCCGTCAGCGTATCCTGCTCCGCCCGGGTTCCCCATCTGATTAGAGCCACCGGCGTTTCCGGAGGCCTTCCATTCTTCATCAGCTGACGGCTGATATAACCGATCTTCGCCACGCCCATCATAAAAATCAAAGTCCCCGTCGCATGGGTCACCTTATCCCATTGAATCATCCGGTCCAGCTTCTCGGGACTTTCATGTCCTGTAATGATGGATAAGGATGAGGCATGATCGCGATGCGTCACCGGAATCCCTGCATAAGCCGGCACGCTGATCGCGGAGGTGATCCCCGGGACGATCTCGTACATGATGCCATGACGATATAACAGCTCCGCTTCTTCGCCGACTCTTCCGAAAATGGTGGGATCGCCGCCCTTTAACCGGACCACCGTCTTGCCTTCCAAAGCATAATCCACCAGCAGTTGATTGATCTGTTCCTGTTTCATCGTATGCCGATCCGGAAGCTTGCCCACGTAGACCTTCTCCGCTCCGGGTTTCATCCAGCGCAGCAGCCGAGGACTGGCTAATCGGTCATAGACCACGACATCCGCTTTTTCAATGCATTCCTTGCCTTTGATCGTAATCAGGCGCGCATCGCCCGGACCTGCTCCCACGAGATAAACCTTGCCTGCCATCCCCTCAACCCCTAACTTGTGCCAGTATCTTCTCCGCTCCTTTAGCTTTCAGCTTTGCAGCCACTTCCACTCCGAGCGCTTCAGGGTCGGTTCCTTCGGCGCTTTCCTTCAAGACGATTTCGCCGTCAGGAGAACCTACCATTCCTGTTAATTGTATAACGTTTTGTTCGCCGCGGGAATCTCCTGCCTCCACATTCTTCATGACGGCGTAAGCCCCGATCGGGACCTGGCATCCGCCGTTCAGCTCGCTTAGAAACTTGCGTTCCGCCGCAACGGTCCGCGCGGTTACTTCATCGTTATAAAGAGAGAGCAGATGCAGCAGCTCTTCATCGTTTTCACGGCACTCAATGCCGAGAGCGCCTTGGCCTACGGCAGGCAGACTGACTTCAACTGGCAGGTACGACGTGATCCGATCCTCCCAGCCCATACGCTGAAGGCCGGCTGTCGCCAGAATGATGGCCTGAAACTCGCCTTCCTCCATTTTGCGAATCCGTGAATCGATGTTTCCCCTGATCCAATCGATCTGCAGATCAGGCCGATAGGCCTTGAGCTGGCTGGACCGGCGCAGACTGCTTGTTCCTACCTTGGCACCTTGAGGAAGGTCATCCAGCGTTGTCCCTTCTTTGGAGATCAGGCAGTCGCGAGGATCCTTTCTTGCGGGCACCGCCCCGGAAACCAGTCCTTCAGGCAGAACGGAAGGCATGTCCTTCATGCTGTGAACCGCCATGTCAATTTCGCCGTCTATCATGGCCTGCTCGATTTCTTTGACAAACAATCCTTTGCCGCCTACCTTGGAAAGGGTAACATCCAGTATGCGGTCGCCCTTGGTGACGATTTTCTTGACCGCGAAGTCATACTCCAATCCGTGCTCCTTGGCCAAACGCTTCAAATCATCGATAACCTGTCCTGTCTGTGTCAGTGCCAGAGCACTTTGTCTACTGCCAACTACGATTGTGCGCATCCTTCATTCCTCCTGATTCTTCTCAATCCACTGCTTGATTTCATCCGGACTCCACGGCACATAACCTCCGCGGCGGATCTCCCCGAGCATGTCCATGCGGTATGCCTTTTGCAACAGCCGCCTGCGCGCGTCGGCGGACTTCACCTCATCCTTGATCATCGAACGCATCCTGTATAAAAAATCCAAATAATCCTCATACTCCGGCCCGAACCGTTCTTCGAGCTCATCGCGTATGTCGCGTGCCGCCATCGGCCCTGCTCCCGACGTGGACACGGCCAGCATAAGCCTTCCCCGCCGCAGCACCGTCGGATTGATAAACGTACCGGCCTCGCCGTCGCTGGCTACGTTAACCAGCACGCCAAGGCGATCGGCGTCCTCGGCGATTTTCAGATTCAGCTTGGCGTCATCCGTTGCCGCATGGACCATGAACGCGCCCGCCGGATCGTCCGGCCGGTACTTCCGTTCCGTCCATTGAAGGGCCTTCTCTCCCGCCAAATGCCGGAGCGTCTCGCTTCTTAGTACAGGACTTACAATATGTACGCTTGCCCCGGCGTTCAGCAAGGTGAGCGCTTTGCGTTCCGCCACCTTGCCTCCGCCGACGATCAAGCATAAACGTCCCCTGCAATTCAGCAGGACGGGCACATAATGGTCATGCGTCATCAGCCGTCACACTCCTGACCAACTGTGGAAAGCGGACCATGTATTCAGAAAAAAATTCAATATAATGAATCCATACCCGATTAAAGCCCATATGGCGGCCTCCCTGCCGGACCTTCTCCACAGTCGGCGTTTGATGAAATACACCATATACATCGCTAGCGCCGTCAGCGTAGACAATACTTTGATATCCAAAAACAGGGTCCACCGCCCGGCCATGGCCACCGACATGACGGCCAAGACAAGCGACATGACCAGAATAATCGTACCGGCCATCAGCGCTTTATAAGAATACACATCCAGCTTCTCCAGACTCGGCAGCCTGCGGACCGTATCATTCCACTGCTTGTGCTTCAGCTTCCGATGGAGAAACATGTAGATCGCCGCAAACACGGCCCCGACGGTCAAAGCGGCGAAGCTGATGCTCGCCAGGGCAATATGAATCAGCAAGAGACGGTGTTCCGTCTCCCAGCTGTACAATGCATTATCTCCTGCCGTGAACCACAAACGATTGACCAGCATCACGCAAAAACCGACGAGGTTGATGAGCAGGACGGCAAATTCCGAGCGTTTCATATACGCCAGGGCAATCGAAGTGATCGAAATGCAAAAGGCCAGCAGGAACAGGAAATCAAACAGCGTAAATACCGGGAAGTGGAAATGTCCGCCCTCCATGGCCCTGATGCCGATGCCCGCGAATTGCAGCAGCGCGGTAATGACAAGAAGCCCTGTGCCTATCCGCTTCGCCACCGAATTGCGTGAAATGCAATCCGAGATATAAAACAGAAGGCTCAGGGCATAGATACAAATGCCGGTGATATAAATTATGTTTAACAGCATGGGTTATACTCACCCTCCTCAAAGGGTGGCTGGGGCCAGAGACACCTTAAGCGGCTTCTCTTCTGCCTGCTGATCTACAGCATTCTTCGTCCGTTCAGCTTTAACGGGTGCAGTTGCTTTCTTGTTGCGGCCGCGGGCTTCCTGCTCATTCTCATGGATCAAGCTTTCCAGCGCAAAGATTTGTGAAAAATAATCCAATGCCTCGCCGCCCTGCTTGCCGCCCGTCATCTCCTTGATCCGGTTGATCGGATCGTGCATCATCTGGTTGACGATGCTCTTGGTCAAACGACGGATGACTTTACGTTGGCGTTCGTCCAGCTCAGGCAGCTTGTTGAACAAGCTTTCCATCGTTTCTTCATGAATGGCGTTCGATTTCTCCTGCAAGGCCCGAATCGCCGGTCTGACACCGAGCGTCTTCAGCCATGTGTGGAATGCATCCATCTCCTCTTGAATCATCACTTCGATCTTCGCTGCTTCCACCCGGCGCATTTCCAGATTGGTTTCCACAATGCCTTCCAGATCATCGATATCGTACAGGAATACGTTGGAGAGCTCCCCAACCGCCGGATCGATGTCCCGCGGAACTGCGATATCAATCATGAACAACGGGCGGGACTGGCGTTTCTTCATGCTCTCTTTAACCCGCTCCGCATTCAGAACATATTCATTCGAGCCTGTGGAGCTAATCACAATGTCGACTTTATTCAACAAATTCTTAGCTTCGGCGATGGTGCACGGCGTTCCTTTGAACTTGCGAGCCAATTCCTCGGCACGGCCAAGCGTGCGGTTGGCCACGATCACTTCGGCCGCGCCGTTGGCATAAAGATGCTTCACGGTAAGCTCGCTCATCTTGCCTGCACCGAGTATCATCACTTTTTTATCGTTAAATGCGCCAAAAATCCGTTTACCCAGTTCCACCGCAGCATAGCTGACCGAAACCGCGCTCTCTCCGATCGAAGTTTCCGAATGCGCCCGCTTGCCGAGCGTAACGGCCTGCTTGAATAACATGTTGAACCAAGTTCCGGTGGCATCATGCTTCTGCGACGTCAAAAAAGCATTGCGCACCTGTCCCAGGATCTGCGTCTCTCCAATGACCATGGAATCCAAACCGCAGGTAACCTTAAACAGATGGGAAATGGCTTGTTCATCTTCATATATATAGAGGTGCTGCGTAAATTCTTCACGATTAATGCCGAACCACTGTTCCATAAAACTGCGGATAAAGTAGCCGCACATATGAAGGCGGTCTACCACAACATAAATCTCAGTACGGTTGCAGGTAGCGACAATGACGCCCTCCAATACGCTCTTGGTCGAATTAAGCTGCTCTAACGCCTTAGGCATGTCTTCTTCCGAGAATGTAAAGCGTTCTCTGACTTCCACGGGCGCCGTGCGATAGTTCAACCCAACAACGACGATGTGCATTGCATGTTCACCTGCCTATTTCTCCGAGTAGTTTTGCCGTTCACAACGGACTGCCTTGACCCTGTTCATTATATCACAGTATGCTGGGCAGCCTTGTCTATTTTATGAAATGTTTATGAAATCCCCATACTTCTTCATGCCATTCTTGAACATTCCTTCCTCTAGATCGCACCTTACTATTGTGGATATAGAACACCCTAGATATACGTATTATTTTCTACGAAATCTCATTTCAGAGAACGACGGCATGGAATGTTCATGAAACTTTTCCATCTTCACAAAATAAATAACCATGGAAATATCCATGGTTATCAGAATACGCGTTTTTAAGGGCTGGATTAAACGAGCTCAGCCTGTTTCATCTCAGGCGTTTCCACGGTCATTTCGCCGAGTCCGCGCACGAGTTTCTTAGCATAGCATTTTTCAGGTTTCAAAGCGGATACCAGATAGTCAATAGCCAACTGCGGATCTACTGTCTCCCCGCAGGTATAACAGTCAATCGCAGCAAAACCTCTCTCAGGGTATGTGTGAATCGAGAGATGGCTTTCCGACAGCAACACCAGCACAGTCGCACCTTGTGGTTCAAACTGCTTGGATTGGACGGACAATACCGTTGCTCCACATGCTTCAGCGGCTTCCACCATCTGAGCTTGTAAAAATTCTGCACTGTTCAGTAGTTCAAAATCGACTCCCCAAGTATCAACAGCAACGTGTCTTCCGAAAGTTGAGTATTCCATCTTCCGGTTTCCCCCTTCCTAGGAATAAAATGTTTGAAAATTTCATCCGCTAGGACCTACGTCATTCACTTCCCGAGGGAATAATCTCTCGCAACATTACATGTCCTGAGTGAATCCTGGTTCCTATTTTCTTTTCAACGAGATTAAAAATAACATCTATGACGCTTAAATGCAACACCTTTTTCGAAAATAACCCATAAATATTTTACAGCTCAATATATGTGCATTTGAACCACGTGGTGTCTCCGGCCCATGAAATAAATATCATCCGCTCTATGTTACATAAACATGCATGAAACCGAATTTTTAACGATAAATACACATAAAAAAGCCGCCCCTTGCGGGGCAGCCCTCCCTAAGCTTCAAGCACGAACAGGCGCTGATTAAACCGTCGCAGCCTTTCGTCTATCGTCTTCGTAATCAGTTTATCATTCCCTGCTGCAATCCGCTGGTCCAGAAGCACGTTGATATGATGCTGGATGGATTCGATCTCTTTCTCTGCTTCATTGCTGTTAAAGAGACGCTGCAGCTCGCCTGCCGTATTCTTGTACTCATAAATGACAATGCTGTCGTTCCCGGCGACTTGCGTAATTCGATGCACCGTTCCCGCATGGTAGTCGTAGCTCATCGTAAAGCCGCGATAAATCCGATTCACTTTACCTGATCCCTTAAAAGCCGCAAACAGTTTGCGTACGGCATTCGTCAGATGGGGAGTAACCAATCGGCATGACAGCTCACAGACGTACAAGCCATTCTTGCGTTCAAAGGGCAAATGAACTTCTTCCCCGCTTTCATCTTCGAGCACGAACTCCTGCTCTCCGCTATCCATGACTTTTACCCGGTTAGTGACCCGGAAAGCTTGGGTATATTGCAGAAATTGATCCATTTGAATATCCGTCATTTGCATTGTGGCATTAACATATTCTGTGGCTAACCGCTGAGCCATAAAAATCTCCCTCAATTCTTTTAACTTACTACCATTATACAGCAGATCCAAGCGGTTTTTCCTGCCGTTCGAATGAGAATATCCATCATATTTCATAAAAAAACGGAATTAGCCGGAATCAGAGCGATATTTCCCGCAAGATGCTCACTTTCCTGTAAAGAATGCACCGATTCCCTATAACACCCTTGAAAAAACATCACAAACCCATCCGGATCAGACATGCTCGTTGCTTTCATTCTCCGAATCCGGGTGCGGCTCTTCCTCATGATCCTTCGTTCCCATATGGGACTCCATAATGGCCCATAACTCATCTTTACCCAAACCCAGCTCGGATGAAAACATGACAAAGGAATGATAGGGCTTGAAACCGAGCGTTTCCTTCACGATCTTCACATGCTTCTGGCGGCGCGTTTTCGGAATTTTATCCGCCTTGGTCGCGACTACGCACACCGGCCGGTTGTAATGCTGCAGCCATTCATACATGCTGATATCGTCTTTTGAAGGCGGGTGACGCATGTCCACAATCAATAATACAAGCTTCAGTTCTTCCCGGCTGAGCAAATATCTTTCAATCATTTCGCCAAATGCCGCACGCTGGGTCTTGGATACCTTCGCATAACCATAGCCGGGAAAATCGACCAGATACAGGTCGTCGTTCACCCGATAATAGTTGAGCTGCTGTGTCTTCCCCGGCGTGGCGCTTGTACGAGCCAGGTTCTTACGGGATATCATACGGTTAATCAGCGATGACTTGCCCACATTGGAACGCCCTGCCAGAGCAATCTCCGGCAAGGCGTCTTCAGGATATTGGGCAGGTACGACAGCGCTGATGACAAACTCGGCTTTCGTAACTTTCATAATGTAGACTTTCCTCTCTAGTGCACTCCCGCTTGTTCAACGAGCGCATGCTCCAGAACCTGATCCATATGGGATACCGGAACGAACTCCACGTCGTTCTTTACGCTGTCAGGAATATCACGCAGGTCGCGTTCGTTATCCTTAGGGAGCAATATTTTTTTGTAACCGGCACGGTGGGCTGCCAGCGACTTCTCTTTCAAGCCGCCAATCGGCAGTACGCGTCCCCGAAGTGTAATTTCACCCGTCATGGCCACGTCACGGGCTACATGCCGTTTGGTTAAAGATGAGATAAGAGCCGTCGCAATCGTAATGCCGGCTGAAGGGCCATCCTTCGGTATGGCTCCCTCCGGGATATGGATATGGACATCAAGCTTCTCATGGAAATCCGGATCAATGCCCAGCTCTACCGCTTTCGAGCGGGTAAAACTGAAGGCGGCTTGAGCCGATTCCTTCATCACGTCACCAAGCTTGCCCGTCAGCGTCAGCTTGCCGGTACCAGGCACCACGGTTACCTCAATGGTCAGCGTTTCGCCGCCCACTTCCGTCCATGCGAGCCCCGTGACCGTACCCACTTGATCTTCAAGCTCGGCCATGCCATAACGAAACTTCGGAATGCCGAGATAATCCTTGATATCGGCAGCCTTGATCTCGATGGATTCCGATTGCTGGGTCACGATCTGCTTGGCGGCTTTGCGGCACAGCGCCGCCACTTGCTGCTCTAGATTCCGCACGCCGGATTCGCGGGTATATTCCCGGATCACCTTCATCAGCGCTTCCTCGTCCAGAATCAGCTGCTCAGGCTCAAGCCCATGCTCGCTCTTCTGCTTGGGCAGCAAGTAACGGTTGGCGATTTGGAGCTTCTCCAGCTCCGTATACCCCGGAATGTTCAGCACTTCCATCCGGTCCAGGAGCGGTCTTGGAATGTTATGAAGCACGTTTGCCGTCGTGACAAACATCACGTTGGACAGGTCAAAAGGAATTTCCACGAAATGATCGCTGAACGTATTGTTCTGTTCAGGGTCGAGCACTTCAAGCAGTGCGGAAGACGGGTCCCCGCGGAAATCGGATGCCATCTTGTCGATTTCATCCAGCAGGAACACGGGATTCATCGAACCCGCTGTTTTCATGCCTTGAATGATGCGTCCCGGCATAGCTCCGACATAAGTCCGCCGGTGACCGCGGATTTCCGCCTCGTCCCTTACCCCGCCTAACGAGACGCGAACGAACTTGCGCTCCAGGGAACGGGCGATGGACCGGGCAAGCGATGTTTTACCGACGCCCGGAGGGCCGACCAGGCACAAAATAGGCCCCTTCATCTTCTTCACCAGCTTCTGGACCGCCAAATATTCCAGCACGCGTTCTTTCGGCTTCTCGAGACCGTAATGATCCTCGTCCAGCACTTGCTCCGCCTTGACGATGTCTAGATCATCCTCGGTTTTGTTCGTCCACGGCAGTGCCAGCAGCCAATCCACATAGTTCCGGATAACGCCGCCCTCCGCAGAGCTCGCCGGCATTTTCTCGAGTCGGTCGATTTCCTTCTCTACCTTCTCCTGGACGCGTTCCGGCAGTTCAAGCTCCTGAAGCTGACTTCGGAGCTCCTCTACTTCCCCGGCACGGCCTTCCTTGTCGCCAAGCTCTTTCTGGATGGCCTTCATCTGTTCGCGCAAATAGTATTCCTTCTGGGTCTTCTCCATTTGCTTCTTGACCCGCTGGTTGATCTTGCGCTCCAGCTCCAGCACTTCGCGTTCGTTATTCAGTATATCTAGAAGTTTCTCAAGCCGTTTGCGAACGTCGATTGTTTCGAGAATTTCTTGCTTATCCTTGATCTTCAGCGACAAATGACTCGTAATGACGTCCGCCAGCCGTCCTGGCTCATCGATATCGGAAACGGCCGCCAGTGTCTCAGGCGTCACTTTCTTCGACAGATTGATATAATTTTCAAACTGAGACAGTACGGTTCGCATTAATGCGGAGACTTCAGGATCATGGTTCTCCTCTTCGGGAAGCTCCCGAGCGATGACCTCGTAGTAATCCTCTTGATCCGTATATTCAATAACTTCCGCCCGTTCCATACCCTCCACTAGCACACGTATGGTACCGTTTGGAAGCTTAAGCATCTGGCGTACATTCGCAACTGTGCCAATCCGAAAAATATCATCCTGCGTCGGTTCTTCAATGTTCACTTCCGATTGAGAACATAGGAGAATCAAATTGTCTTCAACCATCGCCTTTTCTAAAGCCTTTACCGATTTCTCCCGGCCTACGTCCAAGTGAAGCACCATGCTTGG
Organism: Bacillus sp. FSL K6-6540; assembly: GCF_038007545.1. Lineage (NCBI taxonomy): Bacteria > Bacillati > Bacillota > Bacilli > Caryophanales > Bacillaceae > Bacillus > Bacillus sp. FSL K6-6540. The sequence continues at coordinate 1,773,395 of NZ_JBBOXH010000001.1, read as the reverse complement.
ATAGACCAGAAGACCTCTTAAAGGCAGTAAAGGAAAACGACGACCTTTGGATTTACTGGGTCCCATCGCTTTCGCACCTCCAATGGCTCTCAATGTTGACACTATTCCTATTTTATCAAATCTGCGTATAAAAAACCAACTATACGAGGCTTAACATCCTCCGGCATCCGTTATTTTTCCGTTGCGCGGAGGCGTGGCCTGCAGCAAAGAAGCGGAAGAGGATGGAAATACCTCGTTTCCGGGAAGCTGTATCACCTCCGGAGCAAACGAACCGCCAAAGATATGCCCGAAAACTTCATCCACCGATTCTACCGGAATCACCCGCAAGCCCCCGCTCAGATCCTGGAACAAGGTCTGCCAATTGTCCTTGGGGATGATTACGCGGGTCGCGCCTGCCTGGAATGCCGCTTCCACCTTGGCGATGACTCCGCCAATCGGCTTCACTTTTCCATGGATGCTTATCTCGCCGGTCATCGCTACCTTGTTATCGACTTCAATCCCTTTGATTGCGGATACGATGGCCGTTGCCATCGCAATGCCGGCGGAAGGTCCATCGATCGGCGTTCCTCCGGGAAAATTGATATGCAGGTCATAGTTTTTGGGCGTGAAACCCATCGAGCCCAGCACGGTCAGCACATTCTCGATCGAGCCTTTGGCCATGCTCTTGCGGCGCAGCTTGCGCGAGCCTCCGCCAAATTCCTCTTCATCCACTACCCCGGTGATATTGTAGGTACCCCGGCCCTCCTCGACAGGAACCGCAGATACTTCAATTTCTAGCAGAGCCCCCATATTCGGGCCATATACAGCTAATCCGTTAACGACCCCAACCTGCGGCTTCTCCGGTATTTTCCGGTCGGGCCTTGGCTGCAGCTGGCTGCTGCTGGCCACCCATTCCACATCCGCCGCGCGCAGGGCATCTCGCTTCTCGGTCAATGCCAGGCCGGCCGCCAATTGAATCATATTGACCGCTTCCCGGCCGTTAGAGCAGTACTGCTTCACCACTTCTACCGCTTCCGGCGGAGCGTTCAGTCCAATCTTCTGAATGGCATCCTCCGCAATCCTGCCGATCTCTTCAGGCAGAAGCGGACGGAAAAAAATCTCCATGCAGCGCGAGCGAAGTGCAGGAGCAATCTCTTCCGGCGAACGTGTCGTAGCGCCTACCAGGCGAAAGTCCGCCGGAAGCCCATTTTGAAAAATATCGTGAATATAAGCGGGCGTATTCGCATCCTCTGAATTATAATATGCGCTTTCCAGCAGCACCTTGCGGTCCTCCAGCACTTTTAAAAGCTTATTCATCTGGATTGGATGCAATTCCCCAATTTCGTCAATAAACAGGATTCCCCCATGGGCCTTGGTCACCGCGCCCGGCTTCGGCTGAGGGATGCCTGCCACCCCCATGGCACCGGCGCCTTGATAAATCGGATCATGAACAGACCCGATGAGCGGATCGGCAATTCCACGTTCGTCGAAACGGGCCGTCGTTGCGTCGATCTCCGTGAATTTCGCGTCGTATTTAAACGGCGATTGCGGGTTCTTCTTGGCTTCCTCCATCACCACGCGGGCAGCAGCGGTCTTACCGACCCCCGGAGGACCATATACGATGACATGCTGAGGATTCGCGCTGCATAGCGCGGCCTTTAAGGCGCGCAAGCCGTCCTTTTGCCCCACAATGTCATCCATGGTTTGCGGTCTCGTTTTCTCCGCGAGCGGTTTCGTTAGCGATACCGACCGGAGTTTGCGGAGTTTATCGAGCTCCTTGCGCGATTCCCGGTCCACCGCTGTTTTGCTTGTCTTCTGTCCACGCAATAAATTCCAAAAATAAATGCCGATGATGACTGCAAAAAACAGCTGCACCAGCATAATCACGATACTTAAATTCACAAGTCATTCCTCCTGTACTCCATTATGTCTTCATCCAAACGTTAATACATGGTAGTATTGCCGATTCCTCGGATGGTAAAACGCTGGAGGCGGAAAAGTATCAAAAAGTGGATGGAGACGCTTAGGTGAGCCACTTGAGTGAGACGCTCCGCGTACGTATCGTTCCTCCGATCGCTGTTGTTTCCGAATTTCATGAATGAGAATAGTAATGTAGAAATTCGGCAACAGCTTATCCTTCCGATGCGAGTTTTCCTGCGGAAAACTTTCAGCCGACCGCTTCGCTTCTCCGGAATCGATTCGTCCGCTCCGCTGGTGCGGCGCATGGCATCCTTCTTCATCGTGGGGGGTGGGGAGTGGGTAGAGCTGAGCTTCATTATCAGAAGCTCGGTTAGGAGCGATTATACTTGGAACAACAGAAAGCATAATTGCAACTTTAGAAAAATATTAGACCGCTTAAAAATACATTCAAATAAATTTGAACCACACATCACCTAAGACCCTGTGCTTCCTTAGAAAACAACAAAACGGCAATCTCTTGCGATCCAGAGATTGCCGTTTTCTTTAGATTGAAACTACCTTTATGGAAACTTAGTTATCCAGCTCAGACCGTGGATTTGTGCTTACGTCCCGGGATTTCGCCGGTTTCCTCGTACACCTTCACGATATGATCGATTTCTTTCTTAAGTTCTTCCACCATGGTGGCTTCCGGAACTTTGCGGATCATCTCTCCGTAACGGAAGAGCAAACCTTCCCCACGAGCGCCGGCAATACCGATGTCGGCTTCTCTGGCCTCACCGGGACCGTTCACGGCGCAGCCCAGGACGGAAACCTTGATCGGCACCTTGATCTTCGAGATGTACTCCTCCACCTCATTGGCGATGGAGAACAAATCGATATCCAGCCGTCCGCAAGTCGGGCAGGATACCAAGGTTGCCGCATCCGAGATCAGACCGAAGGATTTTAGAAGCTCCCGGCCAACCTTGATCTCCTCGACGGGATCGGCACTCAAGGAAATACGCATCGTGCTGCCGATGCCTAGGGACAACAGTGCCCCAAGACCGGCCGCGCTCTTCACGGTGCCCGAGAAGAGGGTACCTGCTTCGGTAATTCCAAGATGAAGCGGGTACGGAATCACTTCGGCGGCCTTGGTGTACGCCGCAATGGCCATCGGCACATCAGACGCTTTAAGCGAAACGATGATATCGTGGAAGTCCAGTTCTTCCAAGATGCCGATATGATACAGGGCGCTTTCTACCATGGCTTCCGGTGTCGGATAGCCGTATTTTTCAAGGAGGTGATTCTCCAGGGAACCGGCATTAACCCCGATCCGAATCGGAATCCCCTTCTCCTTGCATGCCTTCACGACGGCTTCAACCTTTTCGCGCTTACCGATGTTCCCTGGATTGATCCGGACTTTATCGATACCGTTCTCGATCGCCATCAGGGCAAGCTTATAGTTAAAATGAATATCCGCCACGAGCGGGATATGAATGCGTTTCTTGATTTCCTTGATGGCAGCAGCTGCTTCCTCATTGTTCACCGTTACCCGGACGATCTGGCATCCTGCTTCCTCCAGGCGCAATATCTCGGCAACAGTAGCCTCCACGTCTGCTGTTTTGGTGGTGCACATGCTTTGAATAATGACTTCGTTCTTTCCCCCAATGGTAAGGTTCCCCACCTTGACGGGCCGTGTGTCTTGTCTCAAAAACATGGTACGATCTCTCCCATATAACGCCAAAGCTCCACTCCAGCAAAGCCCATTTGGGCATAACTGGAAGTGGAGAATCAGCGTAGATTTATTCCACGTCTAAAACGCTATAACGCATTAGGCGCTTTCTTCTTGTTTCTTGTCGTCTTCGTTGGCTTTGGTTTGAAGCTCAGGAATTACTTTATCCCGAACGACCTGCTCCGTAATGACGCAATCCTTGATGTCATCTCTGGACGGCACTTCATACATCACGTCTAGCATGATGCTTTCGATAATGGAACGCAGTCCGCGTGCACCCGTATTGCGCTTAATGGCTTCGCGGGCAATCGCTTCAAGAGCGCCTGGCTCAAACTTGAGGTTCACGTTATCAAACTCAAGCAGCTTTTGGTACTGTTTGGTCAGCGCGTTTTTAGGCTCGGACAGAATACGTACCAATGTCGCCTCATCCAGCGGCTCTAGCGTGGACACGACCGGCAGACGGCCGACGAATTCCGGAATCAATCCGAATTTCAAGAGATCCTCCGGCAGAACCATCGTCAGGTATTCACCTGGCTTAAGATCCTTTTGGCTTTCTCCGGATGCATTAAAGCCGATGACCTTTTTGCCGATCCGGCGTTTGATGTACTGCTCCAAACCGTCAAACGCACCGCCGCAAATGAACAGGATGTTCGTTGTATCGATCTGGATGAATTCCTGATGCGGATGCTTGCGTCCACCTTGCGGCGGCACGGAAGCAACGGTTCCCTCCAGAATTTTCAGGAGAGCCTGCTGAACCCCTTCACCGGAAACGTCACGCGTAATGGACGGGTTCTCCGATTTGCGGGCCACTTTGTCGATCTCATCAATATAGATAATGCCGCGTTCTGCTTTTTCCACGTCATAATCCGCTGCTTGAATCAGCTTCAGCAGAATGTTCTCAACATCCTCACCCACGTAACCGGCTTCGGTCAGCGAGGTTGCGTCTGCAATAGCAAACGGCACGTTCAAAATTTTGGCCATCGTTTGCGCAAGCAAGGTTTTACCGGAACCTGTTGGTCCGAGCAGCAAAATATTACTCTTTTGCAATTCGACGTCCTCGATCTTGCTCTGGGTGTTGATGCGCTTGTAGTGATTGTAAACGGCAACCGAAAGGGATTTCTTTGCTTGATCCTGTCCGATTACGTATTGATCCAGGATATCGCGAATTTCACGCGGTTTCGGAATATCCTTCAGATCCACTTCTTCCTCATGTCCGAGCTCTTCCTCTACGATCTCCGAACACAAGTCGATGCACTCGTCACATATATAAACACCGGGCCCCGCAACCAGCTTGCGGACCTGCTCCTGCGATTTGCCGCAGAAGGAGCACTTCAGCTGCCCTTTGTCATCGTTAAATTTAAACATGCTATTACCACCCCTTAAGATTTGGTCGGTGAAGACAGAACATCATCAATAATACCGTACGCCTTCGCTTCCTCCGCGCTCATGAAAAAGTCGCGGTCTGTATCGCGTTCGATTTTTTCAAGGGGCTGACCCGTGCGCTCCACATAGATTTGATTCAGTTTTTGTCTGGTCTTGATGATCCAATCTGCATGGATTTGGATATCGGATGCCTGACCTTGAATGCCTCCGAGCGGCTGATGAATCATCACTTCACTGTTCTCGAGAGCATAGCGTTTGCCTGGCGCTCCTGCAGTAAGCAACAATGATCCCATGCTGGCGGCCATGCCGACGCAAATCGTGGATACATCAGGCTTGATCAACTGCATCGTATCATATATACCCATCCCGGCCGTTACCGAACCGCCAGGGGAATTGATGTACAAAGAGATGTCTTTTTCCGGATCTTCCGCAGCCAGAAACAGAAGCTGGGCAATAACAAGATTGGCAACATCGTCATCGATCGCACTGCTGAGGAATATAATGCGATCCTTCAGTAATCTTGAGTAGATATCGTAAGATCTTTCGCCTCGACTGGTTTGTTCAACAACCATAGGTACAAGACTCATGCGACCAACCTCTTTTCCTTGAAAAATATACTACAGCGTTACAAAAGTTATTCTAACATGTTCAAAGCACGATGTCATTTTTTAACCCTGTTTACATTCTATGAACTTGCCAAGAATTATATCCTGCCAACTTGTCTCATTATGTATGTCGAAATTTATAACCAATTCATGTCACATTTAGTAGTAAATTGGCTATTCTTAGTTAAAAATAAGGCACGCATGAAATGTACGTGCCTTATCTAATGTGAGGGCGGCTTCGGCAGCCGCCTATTTATTATTCTTCAGTTGCTTCTTTTTTCTCAACAGGAGCGCCTTCTACGCTGTTTTCCAGCAAGAAGTCGATCGTTTTGCGAAGAAGCAGTTCTTCACGAAGGCTGTCGAGGGAACCGTTAGCACCGAGGATGCTGCGGATTTCATCAGCGGAACGCTTGTACGTATCAGCCATGTTTTCCAGCTCTTTGTTGATTTCTTCTTCGGATACTTCGAGTTTCTCTTCCTTCGCGATTTGCTCCAGCACGAGGTTGTTGCGAACGCGTTTTTCAGCATCGTCCTTCATTTGGCCTTCCAGATCGGCATTGGTTTGGCCGGAGAAGCTGAGGAACATTTCCAGGTTCATGCCTTGCTGGCGAAGACGGTTGTCGAAATCGCGCATCATGTTTTGAACTTCGGATTGAATCATAGCTTCAGGAATTTCAACTTCAGCGTTTGCTGCTGCTTTTTCAACGGCCTCGTTCTCACGAACGCCTTGGGCTTCTTGCTCTTTGCGAGTCAGCAATTGCTTCTTCAAATCTTCCTTGTACTCATCAAGCGTATCGAATTCACTAACGTCTTTAGCGAATTCATCATCCAGCTCAGGAAGCTGTTTGCGTTTGATTTCGTGCACTTTCACTTTGAAGACGGCTTGTTTGTTAGCCAATTCTTCAGCATGGTAAGTTTCAGGGAAGGTCACTTCCACGTCTTTGAAGTCTCCCGTAGCCATACCGATGACTTGGTCTTCAAAGCCAGGAATGAACGTGTTGCTTCCAAGCTCAAGGGAATAACGCTCAGCTTGTCCACCTTCGAAAGGAACACCGTCAACGGAACCGTCGAAGTCGATTACAACGATATCGCCGGATTGGGAAGCACCTTCGTCGATCACGGTAAGCTCAGCATGACGTTGTTGCAGACGCTCAAGCTCTTCGTTCAGTTCCTCGTCGGAAACTTCTGCAGCTACTGCAGCTACTTCAATGCCTTTGTACTCGCCAAGCGTAACTTCCGGCTTCACGGTTACTCTAGCTTTGAACTTGAAAGTTTCGCCTTTAGCGAACTGCTCGATGTCCACTTCCGGACGATCCACTGGGAAGATATCCGCTTGTTCTACAGCTTCGCTGTATACTTCCGGAAGAAGGATGTCGATTGCATCCTGGTACAGGCTCTCTACGCCAAAACGAGCTTCAAAGATCGGCCGAGGCACTTTACCTTTACGGAATCCAGGTACATTTGCTTTTTTAGCTACTTTATTAAAAGCTTTGTCGAGGGCGGATGCAACGCGCTCCGCATCAACCTCAACGTCAAGAACGCCAAGGTTCTTCTCTATTTTTTCCCAAGTTGCTTTCATTTATGCTTTCCCCTCCAAAATAATTCACGTGGTCGACGCAATAATGTATCACGTACCGAATAACCACTATAGTATAAACAACATTAAATCCTTTTTCAAGGGCGAACCCTTATGGCGCGACACCGTAAACGTTTTCCAGCTCTGGCTAATCTTCCACGCCTGCGGCGACGAATTGCTTGAGAGATCGATAGGCTCCCTCATAGCGGAACCGCATGGTGTCCGTGATGCCGTAAAGCGGGCGGATCTCCTCCTCATTGCGAAACCCTTTCAGGCTCTCCGACACGATATCATGCAGCGCAGCGGCCCATATATCGAGCGTGGCTTCTTCTTCGTCCAGCATGGAATGGTAGTCCTCCGTGCCGTAAATCGCCATGATGAACTGGGACCATAATTCCTGGGCAAAATAAAACAGCGTCGGCTCATGAACCTCGGTCTGATCCGCAACGCGCTCCAAAATCCTCGTAATCGCGTCCGGGAAGCCTCCCGGATCCAAGGGAACCGTATCGATCTCGATCTCGACGGCTTCCTGCCCGCGATGAAGGCTTACGTGCCCTTCCATCCCTCTTCTCCGGAGCGTTTGCAGCACCCGGAATTGCAGCAGGGGATGAAGCGGCGTATCATGCAGCCATTCGACCAGAATCGCGTCGATCTCCGGACGTTCCAGATAAGCGAGCTGTTCCAGCGCCAAAATGGTCTGCTCCGTCAGCGGCCCGGTCATGACCGAAGCCAGCAGCTTGTCGGCGTATCCGGCATCCTGGGCAACCTTGTCCCTGACCATCTGCCTCGCCATCTCGGACTCGTCCGGATCATCCTCGTCAGGCTCAGCATCGAAATCGACCGAACGGGGCATGGCCTGTTCCGGAAATGCGGCTTCAAGCCATTCGAGGAGCGAGTTCCACTCTTCATAGTGCCGTTCGTTCTGTCCCCCGCACTTCAGCAGAAAACGCAGCACTTCCATCGCTTCACCGTAACGTTCGTTCTCGAGCATAACCGTAAGCTGAATCTGGTAATAATCCAGCGTCTTCGGAAACAGGATGATGTTCTTATCCTCTTGTTCTTGGGAGTAAGAGTCCTTGATAAGGACACCTCCTTTCTGGTCCTGTTTTTCGTATTCGTTGATTATAGCATATGTACTGCCAAGTTTAAAAAAGGGCGTAACAGCTTGCGTGCATCATGCCCCTGGCAACATATAGACGGCGATCCCCAGTTTTTCGTGCGTATATTTTATCAATATAACCCGATATGATACTCGAATAATCTTGCAAATCCGAAAAACTTTATATCATAAAATAATGATTGAAATTCTCCAGTGCATGTGGTAATATATTTTTTGCTTGAAAAAATTCTATGTCCCAGTAGCTCAGCTGGATAGAGCAACGGCCTTCTAAGCCGTCGGTCAGGGGTTCGAATCCCTTCTGGGACGTAAAAGAAGACACCGTCACATGACGGTGTTTTCTTATGTCCCGTGAGGATGAGAACCCCATGAAGGGGTTCGTCGAAGCATACGCTTCGGTAGGATTGCTTCGCAGTCGGCTCGAAGGGCCGTATCCCTTCTGGGACGTAAAAGAAGAAGCTACCATCGGTAGCTTCTTTTTGTATTCCAGAAGGGTGATGAACCCATACTTGAGTTCGTCGGAGCATATGCTTGGGTAGAACCAATTCCCAATCGGCCTGGAAGGCCGCATCCCTTTTGATGCACTATCGACATTCTACATATGAACATCATGGCCGATTCCAATACGACATACACCCTTACACGACTTTTGCGGACCGTAGGTTCGTTATTTCATCAAAAACGGCCTGATTTAGAAATTAGCGGACACCACAGCCGTTATTTAGCTAATTCACAGTCAAATTACCCTCATTTTTCATAAATAACGGACTTTGGGTCCGCTACCATACCTGTATGAGGGTTTTTCCCTCAATTAACGGCCCCTGGGTCCGTTAAGGCAGCGCAGCACGGTCCATCACACCCCATCCCATGACTCCCTCCACATTCCGCGAACACTCCGGATCCTCTACCTCCAAGCACTAACCCGCTCCGATTTCTTCACGAACATGGAGGACAAAGCCCGCGTTCGCGCGGTCAGGAGCATTTTTCTGCCTTCCGGCGTACGGGTGTAGACCAGCTCGGCCGAACCGATATGCTTGCGCCACAGCCGGACAAAGCGTTCCGCATGCTCTTTTCGACGTCCGATTTCCTCCGGCACGGCATGGTAATCCCGCCTGGTAGCAAACCAGCCGCGCGATTCGCGGTACAAAAGATAACGCGGGTTCTCGATCGGGTCCAGCACCTGCTGCAGCGAATTCAGGAAAAGCGTCTTTTCCTGGGTGGTTCCGTCTTTTAGCCAACACACGACGGCTCCTCCTTCCTCCTCCGCCCTCAACCGGTGAAGGCTTGGTTCGGTTTCGACCAGCTCCATATCGTATAGCGCCGTATACACGACCAGAGCCACTTCTCGAATGCTCCGCTCCAGCGATTGATGACGCATTACCATTTTGACGGCTTTAAATATCCAAGGACTGGATACGATCAAGGCAATGGCGACTGAGAATAGCAGGCTGAACCAAGCCGGCGCGTCCGATTGAAGTAAATGTGGCGAAGTTAACGTCTCGATGAAGGCGCCCAGCCCCAAACCAACGGCAAAAGCAAGCACGGCCTTCACCGTATGCGAGAAAATCAAAGGCTTAGGAATACGCTCCCGATCCACCGTCAGTTCCTCCGTCATGGAGCTGTGAAGGGCAATCGCTGAATTCCATCGCTCCTTCAAAAGATGCCGCTGCCTCGCCCGCTCCCATGTGTCGCGGGTATAGGCGCTGATGCTTTCTGCGGTTTGGCTTTTCCGAAGATCAAGTCCCATGCGCTCCATGCCCGACTCTATGGTTTGATTCGAGATCGATAGACCGACGAGAGATCGAAATCTGCGCGTAAGTGAGCTCAAATCCTCGCCCCCATCGATTTGGGCGGTATCCACGCATGCCAGATGCCAGATCGCTCCGGTCTTATCCGGGTTCCCGCGTTGGGCTCGAATCGCCCGTCCCCGCATCTGGTTGGACAGCATGAACGAGCCTACATACGATGCCATGATCAAGGAATTGATCCCGGGAGCATCCCATCCCTCGCCCAGGAGAGCCGCCGTACCGATCAGCACCTGAATGCCCCCCTCTGAAAACACCTCCGTTATAATGGCCACGATAGCCGAGCGATTTGCATCGCGAACATCCATCGTTACATAACGGCTGTCATGGGCAAGGGGACGTTCCGACAAGCGGAGGCCCCGTCGATCGGCGCAAGCCCTGGCCAAAGGCATAGCCGTCACCGGGAGCACCACAAAGGAGCCTGTCAAAATACCGATGGGCAACTCGCGATCGCCCCGTGAGCCGCTTTTCTCCGCTAGCTGCCTGCGGATCAGCTCAAAAATCGGAACAACGCCGAGCCGATTCAGCGGCTTCTCGTCGTCCGCATCCTTCGGCAGGTCCTCCTTGCGGATATAATCGGTCAAGATCACCATCCGCATGCTCTCCCCCAGCATGGAGCGCTCGAATTCAAGAATGCGGCCGATGCTGTGCAATTTCGAGACGCTCTGGACCAGCATTTTATCAATCGCAGGCGTCGATCTCATATACACCTTCCGCCGTTCAATCATCCCCAACCGGCTGAGCCTCTTCTGCAACGCCTTTAACTCCGGCAGTCCGCAATCAATATGGGCGTCTTTATACAGCATGCCGCCAAGGAGCTCCTCCAGCCACTCCTCCGTAAAGTCGGGCGCTTCCTTCTCTTCCATGCCGAGCAGCTTCACAGCCTCCTTCCAGATCGGGCGATTGGCGGCTCGCAGATAGAGCACCATGCTGGAGTAATACCCCGGGGAAGATAAAATCTCCTCCATGTACGCCTCTGACCGTGTTATCCAGGGGTGATGGACGATCAACTCCGCCAAAAACTCATTACTGACCAACTCGTCTTTGACCTGTCCTGCCTGCATTCGAAATTCCCGCAGTTTAGCGGCCTCTTCATGAGTTGGTCTTGTCAGGCTGATATAATCCTGATGGGGACACAACTCCCCATGGCGAACCAGCTCGGGCACGCTGATCTCCTCGTCGATAGGGCCGTAAAGCTCGATATACCGCTGCCATTCCCTCGGATTGACATCGTATGGCGGAGTGGCCGTAAGCGCAATCTTGGTCGGCTCGTCCAGCATCTCGCACAGCTGCATGGCGCTTTGCCACCAAGACATTCGAAGATGATGCGCCTCGTCAAAAATGAGCGTATGATATCCCTGCTGCTTCAACAGTTCCAGCGCTTCTTGAGCCTCGGTGCCGTCCGTGATATCGTCCTCGCGGTCACCGTCCCTCCCGGCCGGTTCAGCCTCAGCGTCTTCCATGCCCGTATCCGAAAACTCCTGATTCTCATCACCGGTTTGGTCCTCTTGCACCCTCCCCGCGATGACCTTCTTCTTCGCAGAGGTTGACTGCCCTGCTGCACTAAGCAGGCTGTGAAGAGCTTGATAAGTTGTAATCGTAACCAATGCCGGTCGCTTGAGCGAGGTCGAGACCCACTCGGGCTGGACATCTTCGTCAAGAAACAGCTCCACCAGGCGGCTTGCCCATTGCTGTTTAATGGTGATGGTGGGAGCCAATATAATCGTCGGCCGATTAATCCGAAGCATGACCTCCAGTCCAAGCACAGTCTTCCCTGAACCGGGCGGCGCCACCAGATGCAATTGGTGATTCTTCAGATGATGGTCAAGCCCGTGGAGCACGCGCTTCTGATAGGAGCGCCAAGGATAGCGAAACGACAGGTTGCTCGGAAAAAACTTCATTGACTCCTCCAGTTTAGCTGCACTCCCTTTTTCATTGGATTGGTTAAAATATACTGTCTATCGATGTTTGTTCTTTCACCCAAAGATAGGCTGCTTTTCGAAAATATTATACTCGCGATTATCGTGGACTCAGCTGTGCCGATCCATGACATTACCGCAGCTGCATATGAATAAGCGGAAACGGCTTTCCGGAACCGTCGAGCTCCGAACGGCCGATCTGCACGAATCCGTATTTTTTATAAAAAGCGTGGGCCTTGGGGTTCTGTTCATTCACATCCACTTGAAGTCCACGCCCCTTCAGCCGTTCGGCATGCCGGATCAATTTTGTTCCCGTCCCTTGGCCGTGGTGCAGGGGATCCACAAACAGCATCTCGATTTTGGAGCCGTCCAGTCCGATAAATCCAATCGCTTGCTGTTCCGTATTCAAGCATATCCAGATCTCCACGGACCTCAGTGCCCCGCTTTGCATCATGCCATAATAGAACCGGATATCTTCCTCCGTCAGAAAATCGTGCGTTTGAGATACGGCACGAAGCCATAATTCCACCAGCTGATCATGGTAAGTTTCCGTATAAGCCGCGATATGATGTGTCATTTTTCATCCAACCCTTTCCAAGTCGTTCAATCCTTTGAACACTCATGAGATCCTTCAAATTGCTCTATACTATTATAAAGGAATCCGGTACATTAATCAGAGACTTTATCTTGTCAAAAAGGAGAGGTACGCATGCCATTATGGCTTGTATACGCATTGCTGTCGGCAGTCACGGCGGCACTTGTGGCCATTTTCGGAAAAATAGGCCTGCAGAACATCGATGCCAATTCGGCAACGGCCATTCGCTCCGTCATTATGGCCCTGTTTCTGCTGGGGGTCGTAGCGGTTCAGGGGAAATTCTCGGAGCTCGGAGAAATTCTGGTTCAGAAAAAGGCACTCAGCTTTATTGTGCTCAGCGGCATCGCGGGCGCGTTGTCCTGGCTGTTTTATTTTCTGGCGTTAAAATACGGCAAAGTATCGCAGGTAGGCCCTATCGATAAATTGAGCGTGGTTATTGCCGTGATCCTGGCCTTTGTGTTTCTGGGTGAGAAAATCTCCTGGATTAACGCAGCCGGCGTTGCACTCATTGCCGTTGGCGCGCTTCTTGTTGCCGTTAAATAGTCCTCTGCATAAAACCGCTGACAAAGCGGCTTTTTGTTCCCCCTCTTATTAGTTAAACCTATCAGCGTTATCGAATTTATATATTTCTAATTATAAGCCGATCATGTCACAATGAGGATAAATCATGCGTGGAGGGGTGTTGTTATGTCAGAGCAAGTATGGAAACCTTACGATTACGATCGACAGCTATCGTTTGTATCTGCTTATGGAAAAGGAGCTGCAGAGCTGCTGGCGCCTCAACCCGGAGAACGGATTCTCGATCTGGGCTGCGGAACCGGCGACTTGACTCATGAAATATCCAAATCGGGCGCACATGTAACCGGCATGGATTATTCCAGCGAGATGATTGAGCGGGCCAAAAGCAAATATCCTGGACTTCCGTTTTTGACCGGGGATGGCGAGAACTTCGAAACCGAAACGCCATACGATGCCGTCTTCTCAAACGCGGCCCTGCACTGGATGAAGGATGCTGAAGGCGTGGTACGCTCCGTACATAGAGCCCTTAAGCCCGGCGGCCGATTCGTTGCCGAGTTCGGAGGCAAAGGGAATATTGACGGCATCTACCAAGCCTTGAAAACCGTGTTCGCCGATCATTATGGAATCGATGCGGACGCCCGGAATCCGTGGTATTTTCCTAGTCTTGGGCAGTATGCCAGCCTGCTTGAAGCCCAAGGGTTCCGCGTGCATCTCGCCCATCATTTCGACCGTCCCACGCGATTGTCCGAAGGCAAGGACGGCATAAAGCATTGGCTGCTGCATTTTGGCGATTGCTTTTTTGCCGGATTCTCGGCTGAATCGAAGGAAGAAGCGATCGCTCGCATCAGCCTAGCTGCTCAATCGACGCTATGGCAAGAGGATGCTTTCTACGCGGATTACCGGCGCCTGCGAGTATTTGCAGAAAAGATTTAGCCATTGGGGGGTTGCTTTTCTAAATAGAATGGTTATAATATGAAAAAACTTGAGAATATTATTTTCGTTGATTGGGAGAGTAACTGCACTGACTTTAGTCCAAGCGAGCCGGGAGGGTGGAAACCGGTACAAAGTCGGCCGTGAAGCGGACCCAGGAGATGGCCTTCCGAAGCAGCATGCTGTAGGGAGCCCCGGCTTACGCCGTTATCGTATGAAGGTGGTTAGACCCTTGCGGGGTTTAACAACAAGAGTGGTACCGCGAGCACAAGTCCTCGTCTCTTTAGGAGATGAGGGCTTTTTTGGTTTTCCGAGTCGTTTTATTTTTTAAGGGGGATTTACCGTGTTAAGTCATAAGATTATTTCGAGCCTTCAACAAGCCGTGAACCAGGTCTGCGAAGCTTACGGCACCAAACTGCCGGAGTCCACTCCGATCCGGATCGAGCAGCCTGCCAGCATGGAGCATGGGGATTACGCAACCAACGTTGCGATGCAGCTTGCGAAGGTGCTCCGCAAGGCTCCCCTGCAAATCGCCGAGCTGATCCAAGCCGAGCTGGAGCAGGACGCATCCTACAAACAGCTCGTCCGCTCGACTGAGATTGTCGCTCCGGGCTTTATGAATCTGCGCATCGATTGGGAGTATTGGGCGAGCCACCATTTTGAACTCCCCCCGGCAGCTAACGAAAAGATCGTCATTGAGCACACGTCCATCAACCCGAATAAGTCCGCCCATATCGGGCATCTTCGAAATTCCTGTATCGGAGATACGCTCGTGAGATTGATGAGGAAGCTGGGATATGAGGTCGAGGTGCATAATTATATCGACGACCTGGGCAATCAGCTGGCGGATACGGTGGTCGGCTTGCTCCACACGCCGCTGACGAAGGAGCATGCCCGGTTCGGCGATTACTGCTGGGACGTGTATTCAAGCACCAATAAAGCCTACGAAAGGGAGCCGGGGCTGGTTCAGCATCGGACCGAGGTTCTGCACGCATTGGAAGAGGGCAATCAGAACCTTTCCTGGATTGGACTGCTTGTTGCCGAGCGAATCGTTAAGGAGCATCTTGAGGAGATGAAGCAGTTCGGCATTGAATACGATCTGCTTGTATGGGAGAGCAGCATTGTTAGGGAGGGATTCTGGGCGTCCGCGTTCGAGCTGTTGAAGAATACCCCGCTTTTCCATCAGGAAACCGAGGGTAAACTTGCAGGCTGCTGGGTGCTCAAGCAATCAGGAACCGAAGCCGGAGACGAGGCGGAGTCGGACCACAGCATCGATAAAGTGCTGGTGCGCTCCAATGGCATCCTGACTTACACCGCCAAGGACATCGCCTACCACTTGTGGAAATACGGCGTGCTTTCCAATGATTTTGTATATAAAAAATTCACCGACGAGGTTTGGACGACGAGTTCGCACGGCGAGGAGCGTTCTTACGGCAAAGCGGACATGGTCATCAACGTCATTGATTACAGGCAGCAGTACCCGCAGGCGATGGTGAAGCAGGCTTTGGAAGGCCTGGGCTTCCAACAAGAGGCTGAGAAGCTGCGCCATGTCAGTTACGGCGTCGTCTCGTTAAGCCCTTCCGCTGCAGCGGATCTCGGCATCGATACTTCCGACGGTAAGGCATCCTATGCGATGTCCGGACGACAGGGAATCGGGATCAAAATCACCGAGCTTATTCATCAAGTAGCCAAGGTCATCGAGGACACCCGATCCGATAAAAACGGTTTGTCCAGCCATGCGATCGCAACCGCCTCCATCCGTTACTACCTGCTTCGCTTTGCACTGCAAACCGAGGTGGTGTTCGATCTGAAGCAGGCCACTGAAATATCGGGGAATACGGGGGTATATTTGCTCTATTCCTACGCGCGTGCACTCAGCGTGCTTAATAAGGCTCAAGAAGCCGAGGTTACGCCGTCTGTGCCTGCCCGGTTCCCTGCCATGGAAAAAGCGGAACATGCGCTGCTGCGGCATATCAGCACCTGGCATGATACCTTATATGCTGCCGGACGGGATCTATCTCCTAGTGCCATTTGCAACTTCACCTATGAGCTGTGCTCCCTGTTCAACAATTTTTACTCGGCATGCCCGATTCTGAAGGCGAAGGAGGAAGTGCTCCAATTCCGCGTATGGCTCACTTCCTTATTCAAGAACACCCTTGGCGAAGCGCTGGAGGTGCTGGGTTTGCCTACTCCGAGCCGGATGTAAATTCACTCTGATGAATGAGCGGATCATGCCTAATAAAAAAGCCACCGTACTATTATGTTGATCAAGTACGGTGGCTATCTTATTTTATTGCAATCCTCTGACGGTCAATCTGACCTGAACGCCGTCTGACGCCGGCTCTTCCTGCAGGGTCCAGTTGACAGCCAGCGCTTCCTTCAAGCGAGCCAACTGCTCCTTCTGGAGCTTCAATCCTTCAATGATGCCCTCGCCCACGCTGAAATCGGATTCCGAGCTGATGCGGAAGGCTTCCTCCAGCCAGATCTTCAACCCGTTCCGGGTATTAAACGTAATTTGGTACCCCTCGCTAACGGCTTTCTCCAAATCTTCCCCATGCTCTTTTGCGTAAGAGAATAATTCCTCATAGTGAAAATGACCGTTATTGGCGATCTGGAATCTCTCTGCGTCTCCTGAGCGCACAGCCTCCAGCAGATCGGAAGAAGTCAGCCCCGATTTTCTGGCATGCTCCAATAGAATGGCGGTATTCTGTGATATTTTAGTAAGCTGCATGCTCGATGCCTCCTCGATAGGGTTCGTAAAATATTTTTTCTTCTATTATAAGACCAAATGGCTAGGATGTCAGACTCTTCTCAAAACATAAACTATATTCGCACCCGATGTATTCGCCAAACGGTTCAATCTGGGCATACCCCAGCTTCTTGTAAAAATGAACGGATTCCTTCTGCGGTTCGCCTGTTTCCAGGCGCGAGAAACGATAGCCCCGCGTCTTCGCTTGTTCTTCCAGAAAGAGCAGGATCCGGGAAGCTACTCCCCTATTTCGATACGGGACATCCACGAAAAACCGTTTAATTTCAACCGATTCTGCATCCAGCGGCCGGATGGCTCCGCAGCCGACAGGCTGGCCATCATGGTAAGCCACCACGAATAGCGTTTCGTTTACTTTGGGATCGGCCAGATCCAGCCCGAATATCCCTTCCGCCGGGTATAACGTCGATAAGTAATCGTCCAGCTTCGCGATGAGCTCCTGAAGATCCTTGTGAGTCTCTCTTACCCAAGTCATAGTGATGTCATTCATCCCATGTATCCCTCCACTGTTTCTAATCGTGTCACGAATACCTTTCGTTTGCAAGAAAACCTTCAGGCCGACTACGATGTAATCCTAACGAAGAGTATGCGCAGGCGAACCCCCAATTGGGGTTCTCATCCTCACGGGACGTTTCGTCCCAGTCGGGATGCGGCCTTCCAGGCCGACTGCGATGTAATCCTACCGAAGCATAGGCGCAGGCTGACCCCCAACTCGGGGTTCTCATCCTCACGGGACGTTTTGTCCCAGTCGGGATACGGCCTTCCAGGCCGACTGCGAAGTAATCCTAACGAAGCATAGGCGCAGGCGGACCCCCAATCGGGGTTCATTACCCTTCTGGAATACGCAAAGAAGCTGCCAGGATTGGCAGCTTCTTTCTTTTACGTCCCAGAAGGGATTCGAACCCCTGACCGACGGCTTAGAAGGCCGTTGCTCTATCCAGCTGAGCTACTGGGACATATATGTATGAAAATGTTTTAAACAGTAACGAAGTATATTATATCGCATCTTTTGTTTTTTTCAAAGTACTTTTTTTCGGGTTGATCACCTAACCGAATCAGGAGCCTGCTTACTGGGTAATATGTAAACATGAGAATGACTTCAGGAGCGTGATACCATGAGACAGCTTTTATCCTCTTTATCGTATTTCAGCATCTTCTTTGCACCGTTCATCCTCCCTGTCCTTGTATGGATTCTGTCTCCGGACGCCTATGTGGCCAAGCACGCACGCCGCGCCCTGTTCTCCCATCTGTTCCCCGTTATAGCAGCGATCCCGTTAATCTACATGGCCGTGACCTCGGGCTCCTTCGGTTCCGTCATCGGGTACCTCATTCTGTTCGGCATCATCTATTTCGGGGCTTTTGTGTATAACGTGATCATGGGCATTCAGGTGCTGAGGGAACACGCTTATTGAACTTACCCTATAAAAAAGGACCATGCGCTTACCGCATGGTCCTTTTCGCATTATTTGGTCGTAATCAATACCATTTTCTCATTGCCGTCCCATTTCACTTCACAGCCCAGCGCGGATGCCACGAAACGCAGCGGTACCATCGTGGTGCCCTTCACCATCCGTGGCGCCGAATCCAGCGTGACGGTCTTCCCGTTAACGACCGCTTGCTTGGAGCCCATCTTCAGCTTGATCTGGGTCGAGCCTTTGGATGAGGATACGCTTTGCGTCTTTTGGTCCCATTTGACCGAAGCATCGAGGGATTCGAAGATCGGACGCATAGGCACAAGAACGCTTCCTCCGACCATCACCGGCGACTGCGCATAGGATTGGAGCTGGCCGTTGATTTTGATGCGGATCGGCGCTTCTCCGATTTCTCTGCCGGATTGGTCATAATATTTCAGCTTCACGCTTTTGACCCGAGTATCGTAATCAATGCGCAAGGTCGTCGTTTCATTGGCGGTCATGAACATGGAGTCCGTATCGGTCCCCAAGGAGCGTCCCTTCGCATCGTACGCCGTCGATTTCACGGTAATCCGTTGCGACACATCCCCGTTCTCCACGCCGATCGTAACGACAAGCTTATTGTTGATGGTCGTTCTGCCCTCGGCGATGATTTTAGGCGTCTGGCTGTTGCCTGTCAGGAACACCTTCAGGTCGCTGATGGCTTTGCCTCCTTCCAGCTCGGCCTGAAAATTCGCGATTTCGTTGGAGGAAAGATACCCGGACGTCGTGTTGACCTCCAGAACCTTGCCGCTGGCGTTGCTGCCGACAACGATGACGCCGGCCTGCCCGCCTTTATTCCGGTTTTGAATCGAACCGGTAATGATAAGCTTCCCGTTCTCCAGGCGGCTGCCGGATTGCAGCAGCTTCACGGCATCTTCAACCGGATCAACGACCGATACCTTTACGCTCTTGATCAGCTTCGCTGCTTTAAGCTCTACAACGAAGGTGCCGACATCGCTGCCGCCAAAGTAGCTGTCCGCCGATGTCACTTCGACCGCTTTGCCGGAAGCATCATACCCTACGGCGAGCATACCCACATTGTGCCCGACCGTAGAATTCTGCACGACGCCAGAAACGTTGACCACGCCGTTGCTCGTATAGTATCCGGATGCCAGCAGCCGCGCCTGATCACCGGCCGGTCCTGCCGGGAGCACTTCCACCTGCTTGACGCTGCTGCCGCTGTCAAGGTCCACTTCATATGTACCGATTTCGTCGCTCATCATATATTCGGAATCACCGACTGCCTCGAGCGCTTGGCCGTTTGCATCGTAACCGACAACATAGAATCCCGCTTCCGCTCCGGTTCCTCCGTTGCGAATGTCCGCCGTCACGCGCATCTTGCCGTTCACGAGCTCATGAGACGATTCAAGAACCGTAACGTTCTGCGTTGCTTCGGCGCTTGCCGGCATTTGCACGGATCCCAAGGTAAGCGACAACGCCAGGAATCCCGCTCCCCATAGCTTGACGATATGTTTATTCCATCTGCCCAATCCCAATCTCCCCTTGTCCATTATGTTAGTAGATGACACTAATCCAACATTATAGGGAGGATTCTCCAGTAATCATATAGAGGAAAAGCCCTATTTGTATCTATTTCGTAAACAAGGATACCGGATGGTCCATACTCCCTACCGCAGCGAAATCGAAATCGACAAGAAACCTATCTTTGTTCGACCTTTTTTGCAGAACTGCGTAAAAACCCCATGCAATCTTTCATAGATGAACCTGCACATGCAAAAAGAGATCTGCCGATGGTATTCGGTCAGATCTCTTCGTTCATAAAAGCTCTAGAAATATTGAGGGCCTTCGCTGAGCCGCTGGTTCAGCTGCTCATATAGCTGGCCTGTCGAAAGCAGCTGCTGCTTGAATGCATCGCGGTCTTCCTCTGCCGTGGACTGAACGTTGTTCTCGAATGCTTCGTCCGTGGCATCCACAAAAGCATCATGCATGCTGTTGTCGAACCAGTCCACCTCCATGCTGGCGTTGCTGCGGACAATTTTCACCAGCTCATAGCCTCCCAGAGGGGAAGATGGTGTCAGATAAGCCAGCAATGCGCTTTCTCCTTCCGCGGCTGGATAGACCTCAACCTCAGCGCAAGGGGCGCCGTTTACTTCCGTAATCCGGCGAATTTTTGCATCTCTGATTGCATACATCATACATTCTCCTTCATCAAGATGTGCAGGGACTGCACGATCCTTATTGTTTTCATGTCAAATCGGAAAGCAATCGGAGCTCTTCCATTTGCTGGCGAGTGGCCGGTGTTCCTAATTGGTAGATGGTCCGGTACACCTTGTCCAGAGAGGATTGAAACAGGGCATTGGCGTTTTGTTGCGGTGTATCCGGCCAAGGAAACAAGTACCCTGTCATTTCTTCGTCTTTCTCCTGCATCATGTCCAGTTCAATCCGAACTTGATCGGCCTCTTCCGGCGTTGCTTCGATCTCCCATTCATAAGCGCTCGCTCCCTGCTCGTTCAGCACGGACCGGCTCTGCACGGAAACATAATAGGTTGACTTCTCCATGGACGCATCTCTCCTTCGCTTTGATATTCGTCCTCTTTCTTAGTTTTCGTAAAAGGACAGACATTTTATGCCTTCCTTCGGCATATATCTGTATCACTTTGGCGACGTAGGATTAAAAAGAGTGGACAGCGTATGACAAAGACAAAGAGAGGATGAACCGTCATGTGCGGAATAACCGGTTTTATACAATGGAGCGGCGATTTGACGCAGGACTCGCAGCTGCTGGTAAAAATGACAGAAAGTTTGGCTCACCGCGGACCTGACGGATCCGGCACCTGGATTTCCAACCCGTGCGCATTCGGTCACCGAAGACTCAGCGTGATCGACCCCGAGAATGGCGCTCAGCCGATGATCATTCATCAGGAAGAGGAAGTCTATGCCATTGTATATAACGGGGAATTATATAATGCTGCGGAGCTTAAAGACGAATTGGTACGACGCGGTCATCGTTTCAATACGAAATGCGACACGGAAGTTTTGTTAGTCTCCTATATCGAATGGGGCCCCGAGTGTTTGGAGCGCCTCAATGGAATATTTGCATTCGCTATTTGGGACAGCGTCCGGGAACAGGTATTTTTGGCTCGGGACCGGGTGGGAGTGAAACCCCTGTTCTACAGCTATATTGACGGAACGCTTGTATTCGGCTCGGAACCGAAAGCTTTGCTCCAGCATCCGAAAGTGGAGTCCGTCGTAGGGGCCGAGGGGCTTGCGGAAGTATTTATTATCGGCCCGGCGCGTACCCCGGGACATGGCGTATACAAGGACATATCGGAGCTCCGTCCCGGCATGGCCATGATCTTTAACCGGGAAGGCTTGCGCAAGTATACTTATTGGAAGCTGGAAAGCAAGCCCCACGAGGATGATGCCGACCAAACGGCAAGCTTCCTTCGCGATCTTCTCCGCGACACCGTGGAGCGTCAGCTGGTCTCCGACGTACCGGTCTGCTCCCTGTTATCCGGCGGACTCGATTCCAGCGCGCTTTCCTCGCTGGCCGTCGATTACTACAAGCGGACGGGCCAAGGACAAGTGCACACCTACTCCGTGGATTATGTGGACAACAACAAACACTTTAAGTCCCATTCCTTCCAGCCGGGAGCGGATGCGCCATGGATTAAACGGATGCACGAGGAGCTGGGCACGAACCACCATTGGATCGAATTCGACACGCCCGAACTGGTAGAAGCGCTGGATGTCTCCACGCAAAAACGGGATCTTCCGGGCATGGCCGACGTGGATGCTTCCTTGCTTCTCTTCTGCCGCGAGATTAAAAAAGGCGCAACCGTCGCCATATCCGGTGAAGCCGCTGATGAAATATTCGGCGGTTACCCTTGGTTCCACCGGGAAGAAATGCTCAATTCCGGTACCTTTCCGTGGTCCGTCGCGCCGGATATGAGAGCCGGGCTGCTGTCTGCCGAAATCCGGGACTGGATCAAGCCGCTGGAATACCTCGGGGACCGCTACTCCGATGCGGTAGCCGAAGTGCCTAAGCTGGACGGGGAGACCGGGCAGCAGGCCAAAATGCGGATCATGTCTTACCTCAATATCACCCGCTTCATGCCAACCCTGCTTGACCGCAAGGACCGGATGAGCATGGGCGTTGGACTGGAAGTCCGCGTCCCCTATACCGATCACCGCCTCATCGATTACGTGTGGAACATCCCTTGGAGCATCAAAACGACAGGAGACCGGGAGAAGGGCATTCTACGCAAGGCCCTTGAAGGCGTGCTGCCGGATGACGTCCTGTACCGCAAAAAAAGCCCGTATCCAAAAACCCATAATCCGAACTATCTGGCGGCCGTCAAAGCACAGGTGCTGTCCATTCTGGATGATTCTTCTTCGCCGCTCCTGCCGCTCATCGATACCGCCCGGATCCGGGAGCTGGCATCTTCGCCGGATGCTTCCTCCAATCTGCCTTGGTTCGGCCAATTGATGTCAGGTCCGCAGCTGTTTGCCTACCTGGCCCAGGTTCATTTCTGGCTCAAAGAATATAACGTATCCATCCGTTAAGTCCTTATAGACTGCGACAAATCAAAAAAACCATACCGGCACATGCCGGTATGGTTTTTCGCGAATGGTATATCAATTAAGCGCCTGCAGGTCCGCTACAAGCTTTCGCAGCGCTTTTCCCCTGTGGCTGATCTCCTGCTTCTCCTCCAGGGAAAGCTCGGCCATCGTCTTCTCATGGCTTGGCAAATAGAAGAGCGGGTCATACCCAAAACCGCCCGCTCCGGCAGGATCCGAAGTGATCCAGCCTTCAACGTTCCCCTCCGCCTCGAGCTTTTCTCCCGAGACCGGATCATACAGCACCAGAACGCAGACGAACCGGGCCGGACTTAGCAGGGGCTGCTCGGTGTCCTCGCCGAGCCTTAACCGTTCGAGCTCGCCGAGCAGCTTCTCGTTATTGTCCTCGTCCGCGCCATGCTCACCCGCATACCTAGCGGAATAAACGCCGGGCGCGCCGTTCAGCGCATCCACGCACAATCCGGAATCATCGGCCAGCACAGGCAATCCCAGTGCGTCACCGACTTCCTTGGCTTTTTTGAATGCATTGGCTGCGAAGGTTGCTCCATCCTCAACGACATCAGGCAGATCAGGGTAATCGTACATGCTCTTTACATCCGTGCCGAAAGCAGCAAAAGCATGCGCGAATTCCTTGACTTTCCCCTGATTGCGTGTAACTACAATGAGTGTATCTCCAAGTGTCAGTTTCATGGGATCAGACTCCGGTGCTCGCATTCACGGAACCGATCTTGGCCGCAATCGGGCCAAGCGCCTCCTGCTGACGCTCGATAAGCTCGCGGATCCCCTGTTCTCCCAGCTCCAGGATTTGATCCAGCTCCTCGCGGGAAAACGGGCTCTCTTCGCCGGTTCCCTGAACCTCAACGAATTTGCCGCTTCCGGTCATGACCAAGTTCATGTCCACCTTCGCCTTGGAATCCTCTTCATAGTTCAGATCCAGCAGCGCCTGTCCGCCGGCAATGCCCACGCTAATGGATGCCAGGTAGTCCGTGATCGGGAATACCGCTAATTTATGTTGTTCTGCAATTTTATTTACAGCTATGGCTAAAGCTACAAATGCTCCTGTAATGGAGGTGGTCCGCGTTCCGCCATCCGCCTGGATTACATCGCAGTCCAGCGTAATCGTCCGCTCGCCAAGAGCATGCAGATTCACAACAGACCTGAGCGCTCTGCCGATCAGCCGTTGAATTTCCATCGTCCGGCCACTGAGTTTACCGCGATTGGCTTCCCGTTGGTTGCGGGATTGTGTTGCGCGCGGCAGCATTGAATATTCAGCCGTCACCCAGCCCTTTCCTTGTCCTTTCAGAAACGGGGGAACTTTCTCGTCCACGGTTGCCGTAATCAGCACCTTGGTGTCCCCCATCTCGATGTACACGGAGCCTTCCGCATATTTATTCACATGGGTCGATAAATTCATCGGTCGGAGCTCATCGCTCTTACGTCCGTTAGATCTCATGTTTTCTGCCTCCTACTTCTTATCGCAATCCTGATTAGCATTCCCTATTCTACCAAAGTGCAGGCACAAAAGCACCTTTTGCGGGGGAAATTTCCCAAAGATGGCGGAGAATCGGTCAGATCGAGATTTCGTTGATGAACTCCGGACGGCTGACGGGCTCGCTATAATTTCGGCTATCCGTTCCAACCACCTCCGTGAGATCGTTCATCCGGATTTTCACTTTGGCATCATCCGCATTCTCGGCTACGGTAAGCACGACGGCCTGCAGCAGCTCGGTCGGAACCTGCTCTCCCTGTTCAAACATGCTGTCCTGAAGCGATACGGTTACGGCTCCGTCCTCCCCTTTTTCAACCGCCGCAACAGTGGTGTCATCCGGGATGACCTCAACAAGTCCGTCGCCATACTGCGGTCCGCGAATCAGCTCGTTTAAGGCCGCCTTCACTGCGTCTTGTCCGGTTGGAACAAGTCTTGTGACCGGCACGTAGTACTGAATGCCTTCCGGCGTCACCGATGAGAAATAGACCGTGACCGGTGAAGAGTTCGTGTACAAGGCATCATCCGCTTTTTGAAGATTGATTCCCATCGAACGTGAAAGCGGACGGTCCAGCGGCATGTGATTGACCGGCATTTCCGTCAGCTTGACGCCGTCCACCCATACCTGCATCTGCTCGATGCCTTCATGTCCTGTCAGCGTCCACGTCAACGCCTCCAGGATTCTCCGTTCATCTGCCGCTTTATATTCCGCAAATGATTTATTGAATTCGACGACCGCCAATTTGCTCTCCGGATCGACTGTCACGTTATGGACCTGCGTACCGGCAGGCAATACTGCCTGGAAGCCCTGTGGAACATAGCCCGCGTAACGGCCTCCGTTCACCAGCACTTCAAGGGATTCCTTCACCACGCTGGCGCCCTCCACCTTCGGAATGCCCAAGGTTACAGGTGCCAGCATCCCCCGTGCATCCGCAAGATATACCGTTGTCTGCATGCCAATGTCTCCTTGAGCCGCCGTGGATCCGGCCGTGTTCAGCATCTGCTTCTCCACTTGCGCAGGCGGCGGGTCAATCGCTTCCGATTGCTTCCCGGATAACATGCCGCAGCCGGACATCACGATCGGAACAGCAAGCAGCCCGGCGGCGGAAAGCCTGCGAAGAGTTCGTTGATTACGTTTCATGTATTGTTCCTCCCTAACATTTTTTTGTACAGGTTGTACTCCTATGTATACGAGCCCTTTCCAAAAAAATAACTCTCAGTTTTGCCCTTTCTGGACAAAGGGGTGCGGAAAAAGTACAATCGTCGTAAGCATCTTCATCAACCACGAAAATGAGGTGAGTTCCATCATGGCAGAAAACGATTCAAACATTCCATACAGCCTGAACAGCAAGAAGGTAGCGGAAGCGACACGGAGCCTGCTGCATAAGCGTGGAATCAAGTTGGAGGAAATCGCGGAGCTGGTGATGATCCTTCAGAAAAAATACTACCCGAATTTGACGATGGAAGAGTGCATCGAGAATGTGGATGCCGTACTCAGCAAACGTGAAGTGCAAAACGCGGTGTTAACCGGCATTCAATTGGACATTTTGGCCGAGGAAGGCAATCTCATATCCCCGCTTCAAGAAATGCTCGCCAATGACGAAGGGTTATACGGCGTGGATGAAGTCCTGGCATTTTCCATCGTTAACGTGTACGGAAGCATCGGCTTCACCAATTACGGGTATATCGACAAACTCAAACCCGGCATTCTTGAGCAATTGAATGATAAATCAAGCGGCCGCGTACATACCTTTCTCGACGACATCGTCGGCGCGGTTGCCGCAGCCGCCAGCAGCCGGATCGCCCATCGCAAGCAAGCGGACCGGGAGATCGAGCTGTACGGTACGACCGAAGAGCTTCCAAAAGAATAAACCACTTCAAAAAGGGAGATTCGCTCAGCGTGCGAATCTCCCTTTTCCAGCCTGCCGGAAGATTGCGGCTTATCCGCAACCGCAACCTACCATTTTCGAACCGACGGGCTGATTTCAAAGAATCATAGACGATAGCAGGTAGAAACGCAGCCGGGATTCGGACCCGAAGGCTGAGTTTCTTCCTTTATAAGAAGGCTGATCACCGCTATGAAAAATCGGGCTGCCCTTCACATAAATCGGTAAATTTATGTCGTCATTTTTGCGAGTCTCGATCATATGCTATATGAAGAACAATCCAATAGAGCACCTATGGAAAGCCCCGCCATTTCCATGGCGGGGTTCTTTTTTGAGCATCGATATCGTTGACTATCCCTTCAGGCCAACCTTCACAGGCGAAACATTCCAGATGTCGGATGCATAACGGTGAATCGTATTATCGCTCGAGAAATGTCCCGAGTGCGCGATATTGACGATCGACTTCTCGGTCCAGGACCAGGCATTCAAATAAGCATCATCAATGGCCGACTGGGTTGCGACATAACTGGCAAAGTCCTCTAACACAAAAAACTCGTCATTATGGTCCAGCAGAGACTGCAGGATCTGCCCAAACTCCAGCTCGTGGCAGCAGAACGGGCCTGAGGAAATCAACTGATTCAGCACGCGGGCGATCCTCGGGTCCTGCTCATACCGCTCCCTGGATACGTAGGCCCCCGTCCTGTAATACGCTAACACGTCCTCCAGCTCCAATCCGAAGAGGAACATATTCTCTCTGCCGAGCAGCTCGAACATTTCCACGTTAGCCCCATCCAGCGTTCCGATGGTCAACGCGCCGTTCATCATGAACTTCATGTTTCCCGTGCCGGAGGCTTCCTTGCCGGCCGTGGAAATCTGCTCGCTTACATCGGCTGCCGGAATAATTTTCTCCGCGAGTGAGACCGAATAATTTTCAAGAAACAGCACCTGAAGTTTGTCATTGACCTGCGGATCCTTATTCACGACATCCGCAACGACGTTAATGAGTTTGATGATGCTTTTGGCCAGATAGTAACCCGGTGCTGCCTTCGCGCCAAAAATGACGGTACGGGGAACGCGATCCATGCCCGGCTGATCCTTAATCTCGTTATACACATGCATGACGCGTAAAATATTCAGCAATTGCCGCTTATAGCCGTGCAGCCGCTTCACGTGCACATCGAATATGGAATCGGGATTGACTGCGATCCCTTGTTTATTCGCGATATAATCGGCAAGCCGCTCTTTATTGCTCCGTTTGATCCGCTGAATGCCCTGCTGGAAGGCGGAGTCGTTCTTCAGTTCCTTGAGCTGCATTAACTGACGCGGATCCGTAATCCATGAATCGCCGATACCATCGCAGATCCATTGACTCAGGCCGGGGTTGCTATGCATCAGCCAGCGCCGATGGGTAATCCCGTTCGTTTTGTTGCTGAAACGCTCCGGATACAGCTCATAGAATGGTTTCATGACCTGCTCCTTCAGCAGCTCCGTGTGCAGCGCCGCCACGCCGTTCACGTGATAGCTGCCCACGATCGCCAAATTGGCCATGCGGATCTGGTCGCTTTCCAAGATGGCGAGCTGGGAGATGCGCTCATGATCGCCAGGATAACGGTCCAGCAGCATGCCGCAGAAACGCTTGTTGATCTCTTCGATCATCATGTAAATGCGCGGCAGCAGCTCACGGACCATGCCGGCAGGCCATTTCTCCAACGCTTCGCTAAGCAGCGTGTGGTTCGTATAGGATACGGTCCGGCTCGTAATGTCCCACGCCTCTTCCCAGCCCAAGCCCTTGTCGTCGATCAGAATTCGCATCAGCTCCGGAATCACCAAGGTCGGGTGGGTATCATTGATATGAATGGCAACGTGTTCGGGAAGCTCATGATAGGTTTTGCCCAGCTTGTCGAACGTTCTGAGAATGCTCTGAACGCCGGCCGAACAGAGGAAGTACTGCTGCTTGAGGCGAAGGAGCTTGCCTTCGTATGCCGAATCATCCGGATACAAAAACTCCGATATCGATTCAACCGAACGGTTGTATTCCAAAAATTTATAATAGCTGTTATGATGGTGGGCCGAACGGATTCTGGATATATCCGAGGCGGACTCGGCGCTCCACAGCCGCAGCGTGTTCACCTGCCCCTCGCCGTAACCGATGACCGGCACGTCGTAAGGCACGGCCAGGACCCGTTCGTAGTCCGCCGCGTGAAACACGGTCCGCCCCTCCTGCACGTCCACCTCCACGCGGCCCCAGAAGCGCACTTCCACCGCCTTGTCTGCCCGACGTTCTTCCCAGACGTTCCCCCGCTGGAGCCAGTTGTCCGGCAGCTCCACTTGATGGCCGTCGATAATCTTCTGTTCAAACAAGCCGTACTTATACCGGATGCCGCAGCCATGGCCTGCATAGCTGAGCGATGCTAACGAATCAAGAAAACACGCGGCAAGGCGTCCGAGCCCCCCGTTGCCGAGGCCCGCGTCCGGTTCCTGTTCCTCGATCTCATTCAAATTCCATCCCAGTTCCAGAAGGCCGCTCCGGACCATATCCAGCACGCCCAGGTTCAGCAGATTGTTGCCCATCAGCCGGCCGATCAAAAATTCCAGAGAGAAATAATACACCTGCTTCTGCCCGGTATCCCGGTATATCCGGTTGGCATCGGCCCATTCCCGTCCGACATATTCCCGGATCATGCCGCCGATGATTTTGTAAACATCCTCAGCCGTTGCTTCCTCAAGTCCCTTCCCCAACCGACTCACCAATTGCTCCGTAAAGACCTGCTTGAATGTTTCCTTGTTGTTAAACAAAAGAAAGTTCCTCCTGACGGATCGTTTTATTTTAGGATCAGATCGAAATGTCCTTGGCAATGACAAAAGGTTTGCGAAAATCGCCTTGGAGCTTATGATCGCGAGAGATGATCACATCTTTATCGAGTATGACGTTCTCGAGCCTTACGTTTTCGCCGATGACGCATTTTTGCATAATGATGGAGTTATGGATGCTTGCGCCCCGCTTCACCTGTACCCCGCGGAACAGAATGCTGTTCTTCACTTCCCCGTCGATCTGGCAGCCGTTGGCAACCAGCGCATTGCTTACATCGGCCGAATTCAGGTATTTGGCGGGAACCTCGTACTTGATCTTGGTGTGGACCGCCTGCTTGCGGAACAAGCTGTTATACGCCTTCGGATTCAGGAGGTTCATGCTCGTACGGTAATAGCTTTCCAGCGAGTTGATCACCGCGTGATATCCGAGATATTCATATCCCGCAATGTTCAGCTTGTGCCGGTTTTGCATGATCGCGTCCCGAAAAAAGTTGTTGCCGCCATGGGCGATGCAATAATCGGCCATCTCGAGAAAGCGCGATTTCTCCATCACGAACATCTCCATGTATACCGCATCATGCTTGTGTTCATAATGAATGTCCGTGACCATGCCGTCCTCGTCAACTTCCAGGCGGGCGCAGGAACGATGCTCCTCCCTCGGTGCATTCACCCTGGTATACACGAGCGTTACGTCGGCGCCTTGCTCCAGATGGTACTCGTACACCTCGTTCAAGTCCACCGTGCTGATATGCTGGCTGCCGGAATGCACGATAAACCTCGCCGCTCCCCGCTCAAAAAAATCGAGATTGTTATAAATATGCCGCAGCTCGCCGGCGGACACATCCGTTTCATCGTTCCAATCCGGCGGAAGTATGAACAGGCCGCCCCTTTTGCGATGCATATCCCACGGCCGGCCTTCGCCCAGATGATCCATCAAGGAGCGATATTTCCTGCGAACGAACAGGGCGATATCCTCAATGCCCGCGTGCATCATATTGGACATCACAAAGTCGATCAGACGGTACCTTCCCGCGAAAGGGACGGCGGCCCCGCACCGGTAATACGTCAATTCACTCAGCACATCCCGTTCATGCTCCAAATTTATAATACCCATGAGTTCTCTCATCTGCGCACCCGTCCTAACCTTGATTATTGTGGGACGAAGACGATTGAAGCAGCTTCAGGACGTCTTCATCATGACCGCTTACAAGCACAATCTGGGATGGATCTTCCGGCGGCGGACCGATCCGGGCATGATCTTGAATGACCATGTCCTCGGTCACGATCGCCCGGTGTATGCGAACATGGCTGCCGATGCGTACCTTGGGCATGATGACGGAATCGGTAATGACGCTTCCTTCCCCCACCTCCACGCCATAAAAGAGGACCGAATGCTCGACCTCGCCGCACACGGTGCAGCCTTCGTTGATCATGCTGTTCCGGACGATGCCGTTCGGAGAAATATACTCTGCCGGCTGATTCGGATTTCGGGTGTAAATGCGCCACAGCGGATCGTTCAGATCCAGCTTGGGCTGCTCGCTCAGCAGATCCATATTGGCTTCCCACAAGCTCTCGATGGTGCCGACGTCCTTCCAGTACCCTTCGAACGGATAAGCATACAACGTTTTGCCGTCCGCGAGCATCCTCGGCAGAATGTCGTTGCCGAAATCATGGCTCGTATCCGGAAGGTCCGCATTCTGCAGTAAATAAGAACGCAGCAGCTTCCAGCGAAAAAGATAAACGCCCATGGAAGCCGTTGTGCTCTTCGGATGCGCCGGCTTCTCCTCGAACTCGAAAATCCGGTAGTTCTCATCCGTGTTCACCATGCCGAACCGTTTCGCTTCGTCCAGGCTTACTTCGATGACGGAGATGGTGCAATCGGCATCTTTCTCCTTGTGGTAAGCCAGCATGCGGTCGTAATCCATCTTATAGATGTGATCACCCGACAAAATCAAAACGTGCTCGGGATCGTACTGGTCGATAAACTTGAGATTCCGGAAGATCGCATCCGCCGTCCCGCGGTACCAGGTCGTCCCGTCCTCGCGTTCATGCGGCGGGAGCACGAAAACGCCCCCATTCAGCCGATCCATATCCCAATCGCTTCCTACGCCAATGTAGGAATGCAGAACCAGAGGCTCATACTGGGTGAGTACCCCGACCGTGTCGATTCCCGAATGGGAGCAGTTACTCAGCGGAAAATCAATGATCCGGTATGTACCCCCAAAATAAACGGCCGGTTTGGCCAGCGTCTTGGTCAGGCCCTTCAGCCGTTTGCCTTGACCTCCTGCGAGCAGCATCGCGACTACTTCTTTTTTCTTCATGACAGATTCTCCTTTGAGGGGCTTAATGAGATACGAATCCTATAACATGAAAATTGCAGAGTGAACCAAGGGAACGCTTCGATACGAAAAATGGCGGGTGGATCATGGTGATCAGTGTTAAAGAAAAAAGCGCTTGAGGGAATGCCTTGCCAAACAGCAAAGGTACATCAACTATATGCGGGGTAGAGAGAAACTCTGACTCGAATGAGGGAAGGCCCCCCATCTTGGGTATCACCTGCCTTCTCTTCTCTAAAAAAAGGTCGTGGCGACACTTGCCAGGCATCCTGATCGCGGCCGTTACGCCAGCAGCCTAAGGGCCACTTCAAAATATCGGATGCTCCATTATGTAGCCTTCTGAATCTATTAAACAAAAAACCGCCCTTTCTACGCATGATGGAAGCCAACGTACAATTAGACGGTTTTATTCATGTCTTGATTATATCAGGAATGCGGCGGTTTCCGTACAGAAAAATAGCACATTCCGTCCCCGGTTTCGATCATCGCGGCGTCTCCGCGCCGGGCCAGCTCGGCGAGATGGGCCAGCGCTTCGCACATGGCGAAGCGCAGCTGATGGATGCCGAGCTTATCGCCGAAGAGGTCGGTGCAGACCTCGTAGGCGGTGAGCCGTCCGGCAGCGCTCAGCATGCCGGCGATGGTGGTCAGGCGCTCCTCGTGATGGAGGAGGAGCGCGTCGATCCGTTCACGGAAATGCGTGAACGGGTGGCGGTGTCCGGGATACGCCGTCCGGACATGCAGCTCCCGCAGGCGGCGCAGCCCTGCAAGGAAGAGCGCCAGCGGCTCGGCGTCGCTGCCGGGCACCAGGCTCACGTTAGGCGAGATTTGCGGCAGCACGGCATCGCCACATAACAGGACGCCGCTGTCCGCATGGAAGAATGACAGATGCCCCGGAGCATGGCCGGCCGTTTGCACCGGCATCCAGATCCGGTTCCCCATCCGGAACGGCAGGTCCTCCCCGATGAACGAGATCTCCGGCTGCGGCGTGACTTGGGGAAAGAAGCTGTTCAGATGCTCCTTCAGCAGGGCAAGCTTGGTTTCCGGCATGCCATGCTGCCGAAAGAACGCGGGGAGCGCACGATCCATCGAGGAATCCGCTCCCCACATCAGCATCGCTTCCCGATGAGCCCGCTCTGACATCCACACCTTCGCGCCCGAACGTTCCTGAAACCACCCGGCAAGCCCGTAGTGGTCCGGGTGATGATGGGTCAGCACGACGGAGACGATGTCGCTGAAATCCATCTCCAGCTGCTCCATCGCCGCCAGCCATTCCCGCTCCGAGGAAGCCGTGCGCGGCCCCGGATCGATGACGGTCACCCCGTCATCTCCCCGCAGCACATAGCTGTTCACCCATCGTAACGGGTTGGACAGTGTAATTTTCACCTGACTGAGCTGATGCTCTTCTATATAATGAATATCCGGGCTGGAGCCCTTCTCTTCCTGATTCATCGTAGATGCAACCTCCGTCCGCAGTATGACTTATTATCCGACTCCTTCATCATAAGCTTGTAATCGGGATATGTATAGAAGGCTGCGGTGGTTTGTTTGCGGGGGCTATCGGTAATCAGTGCCTTTGAATGATAGATTGCTAGGGTGCCGCATTATGAATTGAGTGAGCTAGTATGTTCCAATAATGGACGCTACACGTACGTATCGTTCCTCCAATCGCTGTTGCCCCCGGATTTTTCTTACTGTATATATCTATTGTAAAAATCCGATGGCAAAGGC
Source organism: Bacillus sp. FSL K6-6540 (assembly GCF_038007545.1). Lineage (NCBI taxonomy): Bacteria > Bacillati > Bacillota > Bacilli > Caryophanales > Bacillaceae > Bacillus > Bacillus sp. FSL K6-6540. The sequence goes on along the minus strand of NZ_JBBOXH010000001.1, from coordinate 1,740,329 downwards.
GACCGCTGCCGCTTTTCCGGAATCGATTCGTCCGCTCCGCTGCTTCGTGCTTGTTCATCATAAAGCGTTAAACATCTGGCAGGCTGTGTCATTCACGTAATCATATAAGCCCATGCACATATTCCCCTTCTAACAAAACAAGAAGGCAACCTCAAAAAACAATTTGAGTTGCCTTCCCTCCTACTGACTTGCACGGTGTCCACTACATTTTCAAGCTATTCTAATATCCGATATAGGTTCTATCCGTTGGGCGTAATGTTCCTTCACATCATCTCCAACTTCATGAATACTCGCCTCATACTGAGAGGCTCCATTGCATTCACTTCAGCTGACGGACTGCCTCCTCGCGGGAACGCTGGATTGCTTCCTCGGCAGGCATGCTAATCTTGATTCCATCCTCGCCCATCCATTCAACCTCCCCCGAAGCCGCACCGCGCCCGACGATGATGCGCAGCGGAGCGCCCGCAAGGTCGGCATCCTTAAACTTGACCCCGGCCCGTTCGTCCCGGTCGTCCAAAAGAGGCTCAAGACCAGCACCGCTCAGCTCGCGGTAGATGTGCTCGGCCAGTTGCATCTGGGTCTCATCCTTCACCGCAACCGGGATGATGTGGACCCTGAACGGAGCGACGGACATCGGCCAGACCAATCGCTCATCCGAGATACGCTGCTCGGCGATGGCGGCCATGACGCGGGAAACGCCGATACCGTAGCATCCCATGATCAGAGGTTTTTCCCGGCCGTCGGCATCCAGGTACTTGCCGTTCATGGCGTCACTATATTTGGTTCCCAGCTTAAAAACATGCCCGAGCTCAATCCCGCGATGAAACTGCAGCGGTGCTCCACAGCGCGGGCAAGGCTCTCCTTCCGTCACATTCCGGAAATCGCCGACGTACTCCAGCGAGAAATCAAGTCCCGGGCGGACCCCCTTCAGATGGGTGTCCTCCAGGTTCGCACCGGTAATGCCCTCCGCCATGGCGGCCACTTCATGATCGACCATGATCTTTAGGCGTAAGCCAACCGGTCCTGCAAACCCGACAGGTGCCCCTGTCGCCTGTTTGACCTCTTCGGCACTCGCCATTTCCGCAGCTTCTGCTCCCAAGTAGGACTTCACCTTGGTCTCGTTCGTTTCCCGGTCGCCGCGGACAAGCACTGCAACCAGTTCCCCGTCCACGCGGTAAATCAGCGTCTTCATCAATTGCTCCGCACCGACCTGGAGGTAATCCGTCAGTTCCTGAATGCTCTTCACACCAGGAGTGAATATGCGCTCCATAGCTGAGCTGCCGCCGGTTTTTACGGAATCCCTCATAGCAGCAGGCTCTCCCGGAGCCGCAGACTCCGCACGTTCCAAATTCGCCGCATAACGGCAATCGCTGCAGGATACAACGGTATCCTCCCCTATGTCGGCCAGCGCCATAAACTCATGGGTCTCCCCTTGTCCGCCAATCGCGCCGGCATCGGCTTCCACCGCCCGGAACATCAGACCGCAGCGGCTAAAGATCCGCTCATACGCGTCATACATGTTCCGGTAGGACGCGTCCAGTCCCTCCCAGTCCCGATCGAAGGAATACGCATCCTTCATCAGGAATTCCCGGCCCCGGAGCAGGCCAAAACGAGGGCGTCGCTCGTCCCGGTATTTGCTCTGAATCTGATACAGGTTGACCGGCAGCTTCCGGTACGAGGAAATCTCCTGGCGTACGATGGACGTAATCACTTCTTCATGGGTTGGTCCAAGCACGAATTCACGGTCATGGCGGTCATAGAGCCTGATCAGCTCCGCGCCGTATACGTCGTATCTGCCCGATTCCTTCCACAGCTCGGCGGGCTGGACAGCGGGCATAAGAAGCTCCTGCCCGCCTGCAGCATCCATTTCCTGCCGGATGATCGTTTCGATCTTCCGCAAGACCCGCCAGCCCAGCGGCAGGTATGAATAGATTCCTGCCGCCGTTTGACGGATATAGCCGCCGCGGAGCATCCATTGATGGCTCAGTGCTTCCGCCTCGGACGGCACATCGCGCATCGTGGTCATCAATAATTGGCTTTGCCGCATCTTCCTCATACTCCTTCTTATACCCATGAATGAACCTGCCCCAACGCAAAAAGAGCACATTCGCTCCTAGGGACGAATGTGCTCGTGGTACCACCCTGATTCCATCTTGCAGACCGTCTGGACGCTCATAGCAAGATGCTTCATGCGGCGGTAACGGGCCAAACCGGCGCCGCTTGGTTAAGGCGGGCAACTACAAGGTAGGAAGAATGCAGCCTGGCGGGGAGAAGCCTTTCAGCCGGGGGCTTCCTCTCTGTCTCGCCGAATCTTGCATTCTCATGTCCTTGATGATGGTTATTCACGGAATTTCATTTTCCAATACATTACAGCCGTGCGGCCGGAATGTCAAGCCTCAATAGGACGGGATGTTCTAATGAGCGATATGGTCCAGCACCTGCTGCAAAATCCCGATGACATGCTCATCTTCATACGTGTAATAATATATATTTCCGTCCCTTCGGTATTTGACAAGTCTCAAACTGCGCAGATAGCCAAGCTGATGGGATACCGCCGACTGACTCATGCCAAGCACCTCGGCAATATGACCGACAGGGCATTCTTCCTGTGAGAGCAAATGAAGAATCCGGATCCGCGTCGGATCCGAAATGGCCTTCAGGAGTCGTGACGCTTCCATGGCCTGGTCTTCATGCAGCAGCTCATGGTGTTCTTTTTCCATAAACTTACCCCCTCTTCTCCATAATGGCTTGAACGATTTCGCGGGCATCCCGTGAAACTCCTGCCAATAGCGCGGAGCCCCGATGCGTCTGCCAAGGCAAGCCTACATAATACAGCCCCTTCACCGGACTGATGCCGCGTGTATGAATAAGTGCCTTCTTGCGATCCAACGCTTGCTCTATATGAAGCCAATCATAACCGGCAGCAAAGCCGGTAGCCCAGACGATGTTCCGGACCTTTAACGCCGTCCCATCCTCGAATTGCATGCCGGAAGCGCCGGCACCAACGGCTCTCGTTTTCAACATCACTTTACCGCACTTGACCGCTTGTTTCAATTCATATCCGAAAATCGGGTCCCCCATGCCCCTCAACTTGCGTCCCACCCAGGAGGAACTGCTGGCTGAGAGAACGCCGAGCCTGTCCAGCCACCAGAACATTCCCTTCCCCCAAAGAGTCATTGGCAAATACCGCGGCGGCTGCCCAAGCGCCAAATACGTCTCCCGGTCCCCGGACAATTCCACCACGATCTGGGCCCCGCTGTTTCCGCCGCCAACGACAAGCACATCGCCCTCTTGAAGCTGGGAAGGCCTCTTGTACTCGGACGAGTGCAGCTGGAGAACATCCCCCGGAACAGAGGCTGCAAACGCAGGGATTCTAGGCTGCCGAAACGGTCCGGTTGCGATAATAAGCGCCTTGGTATGGAAGCTTTTGCGATTGGTATCGACGATAAACATTCCACCTTCCTTGCGGACCGATGTTACATTCGTCGCGAACTGAATGGGCAGCCTGAACCGTGCCGCATAGGATTTCAAATAGGAAGCCACTTCATCTTTATCCGGGAACCCGTGCGGATCCCCCTCTAAATCCATCCCATATAGCGCGCTATGCGTTCTGGGCGTGAACAATTTCAGGGAATCATACCGCGTCTTCCAAACCTCCCCCGCCTCCGATCCCCGATCCAGCATCAGAAACTTCACCCCCGCCTGCTGCAGCCAATAGCCGGATGCCAATCCCGCCTGTCCCGCTCCGATTACGATAACATCCCAAACCATATAGGAATCCCCCTTATTTATATGAGTAATTGCTCATATGTACATATTACACGTATCTTGCTTCCCTTTCAAGCATAAAATGGAAGTTCCAAGGGAAGCTGCAGGGGGACTATCCGTATGAAACTGGAATAAATATCTGATGAATCCAGTTGACAATACACGCATTCGGTCATACTATAGGCATAAAGTTGCTTCAAGGAAACAATATATGCTCGGCCCAATTTATTAGGGAGAGGTTAAACTTTATGGATGAGACAAAACATCGGCAGCATCTGCATCAGGCAGCTCTCGGAGAGCGATTTTTGATTGAACAGGTGGATATCCGCGGCGAACATAAACGGCGGCTTCTGGACCTCGGTTTCGTTCCGGGTTCCGTCATCGAAGTGTTGAAGGCCAGCCCGCTCGGAGATCCTACCTCTTATAGAGTAGCAGGCACCGTCATTGCGTTAAGAAAAGAAGAGAGCCAGTTAATATGGGGTAAGGTGATATCATCATGAGAACGTATACCGTCGCGCTGGCGGGCAACCCGAACACGGGAAAAAGCACGCTTTTCAATGCGCTCACCGGCTTGAAGCAGCATACCGGCAACTGGTCCGGCAAAACGGTCAGTCTCGCGAGCGGCCATTACGAATACAAAGACGCCCGCTTCCAGTTCATCGATCTGCCCGGGACGTACTCCTTGTTCTCCAACTCGGCCGATGAAGAAGTGGCGCGCGATTATATTATTTTCGAGAAACCGGACGTCACCCTTTTGGTCCTCGATGCAACCGCGCTGGAGCGCAGCCTTAACCTGGCCCTTCAAGTGCTGGAAATGACCGACCGCGTCATCGTTTGCCTGAATCTGATGGACGAAGCGAAGAAAAAAGGAATTCAGGTTAACGCGCGCAAGCTGGCGGATCAGCTCGGCGTTCCCGTCATTCCCATATCCGCCAGAAACAACGAGGGGCTGGACGTATTGTCCGAACAGCTGCTGCTGATGTCCTCGGGACAGACTCCGACCAAGCCCTACCGGATGAGATACAACGAACAGCTGGAGGCGCAAATTTCGGGATTAGAGTCCCAATTACGAGACGTTGTCGGAGACGAATATCCGGCCAGATGGCTGGCCATCCGCTTTCTCGACGGAGACCGCAAGCTGATTGCGACGTTGAAAGAGAGATTAAAGGCCGCGGATAAAGGGGGGATTTCACTTGGAACAGCTAAAGCGCTTGGAAGCTCTAACAGCGGCCATTCCTTCTGATCAGGTTGAGGATGTCCGGGAAAACATCGTGGGCGAGTTATTCAAAAAATCCCGGGAGCTGTGCAGCGACGCCGTCACCGTGACCAATCGGGAGCTGCTGTACCGTTCCGAGCGGCTGGACCGCATCTTCACCTCCAAGCTGTGGGGATTCCCGATCATGCTGGCCATGCTCGGCGTTATTTTTTACTTGACGATCGCCGGGGCAAACGTGCCCTCTTCCATGCTGGCCAGTTTCTTTGGCTGGGTTGAAGGATACCTGACCATGGCTTTTCAGGCCATCCATGCTCCCGACTGGCTCCATGGCGTGCTGATACTCGGGCTGTTCCGGGGAACCGCCTGGGTTGTCAGCGTGATGCTGCCTCCCATGGCCATCTTCTTCCCGGCCTTCGCGCTGCTCGAGAACTACGGCTATTTGCCGCGGGTAGCCTTTAATCTGGACCGACTGTTCAAAAAAACGGGAGCGCACGGCAAGCAGTCCCTCACCATGGCGATGGGATTCGGCTGTAATGCGGCCGCCATTATGTCGACCCGGATTATCGAATCGCCGCGGGAGCGGATGCTCGCCATTCTGACCAACAACTTCGTGCCCTGCAACGGTCGCTGGCCGACCTTGATCCTGCTGGCTTCCTTGTTCATGGCGGCCGGCTTTTCGGGAGGAGCCCAGACGCTCGTGACCGCCTCCGTTGTCATGGGCATGGTGCTGATCGGCGTCGTTGTCACGCTTACGGTGTCATGGGGATTATCGAAGACGGCATTGAAAGGCGTTCCTTCCCACTACACGCTGGAGCTGCCGCCATACCGCAAACCGAAAATCCTGAATACCATACTCCGGTCTACGCTCGACAAAACGATTTATGTCCTGCGCAGAGCCATCATCGTCGCAGCGCCCGCAGGCGTGCTGACCTGGATTTTGGCCAATATCTACGTCGGGGATTCCAGCATCCTGATTCACTTTGTAAGCTTCCTTGACCCGTTTGCACGCGCGCTCGGACTTGACGGCTTCATTCTGATGGCCTTCATCATCGGGCTTCCCGCGAACGAGATCGTGCTGCCGATCCTGCTGATGGGATATTTGGCAACAGGCTCCCTGACGGAGGTGGAGGATATGTTTGCCCTCAAGCAAATCTTCCTGGACCAAGGCTGGACCTGGCTGACCGCGCTGAACATGATGCTGTTCTCGCTGCTCCATTACCCCTGCGGAACCACGCTCGTCAACATCTGGAAGGAAACGAAAAGCGCGAAGTGGACGTTCCTGTCCTTTGCCATTCCGACGGCCATCGCCATCGGCGTGACCTTCCTGGTCGCCCAGGCGGCGCGGGCATTGGGATGGGTTTAAACAACAGGCTTCGGCAGGCAAAAGTTAGTTTCATCATGTACGGGGCATCCGCAAGGTTAATCCAACCTTGGGATGCCTTTTTTATGGCAAGCGGCCCTGCAAGCCAATCATTATGCAATAGAAAACGAGCCGCTCCAAGAAATCCCTTGGAACGGCTCGTTTTTTTTATCCGAAAATGGATGAGTTCGATGAAACTTAACCTTTAACAGAACCCGCCGCAATGCCCTCCACGATACGATCGCTGAGGAAAAGGAACATCAGCAGGATCGGCAAAATGCTGATCATCAGGGTTGCGCCGATAGCGCCCCAATCGGTCGTGTACTGACCGATAAAGTTCTGGACGCCGACGGTCAGCGTCTTGAACATATCCGAGCTGATGAACGTGTTCACGAAGATAAATTCGTTCCAGTTATAAATCATGTTAATGATGGCTGTCGTCGCCAGCACCGAGCCCGTCATCGGAAGCACGATCCTGAAGAAGACCCGGTGAACCGAACAGCCGTCCATGACCGCCGCCTCTTCCACTTCCTTCGGCAGCGTGTAATAGAATCCGAGCAGAATCATGATCGTGATCGGCATATTGAAAGCCACGTACGACAATATCAAAGAAACCGGATGATCGGTCAAACCGACCTTGTTAAAAATGCTGAACAGCGGGATCAAGGTGGAGTGAACCGGAATCATCATGGCCACCATAAACAATCCGAGCACGAAAGAGCTGCCCTTCCATTTCATTCTCGTGATCGCGAAGGTGACGAGACTTCCCAGAATGACCGTAAGCGCTGTCGCGACAACGGTGATCCACACGCTGTTCAGAAAATAAACGCTGATGTTGCCGGCGCTCCATACCTTCTCGTAATTCTCCCAGCGCGGATTCATCGGAAGGGACAGAGGCGGAAGATCGAATACTTCCTGATTGTTTTTCAAAGAGAACAGCAACAGCCATACGAGCGGGAACAGCTGGAATACGGCTACGCCGATCAGCACGATGTACAACAGCGCGTATCCAATCTTGCCCCCCGCTCCGTTTCCGGACCGGGCGCGTCCTTCTTGGAGCTGTCCTGTGGCTCCGGATATCATGAAGCATCCCTCCTTATGAATATTGGATCGTTTCTTTCGATGCCGTTAATTTCCGTATGACCCACGTTACGATCAGACAGATCACAAGCAGGAAGAACCCGATCGCGCTGCCGTAACCGAAATCATAAGCGCGGAAAGCCGTATGATACATGTAGGACGCCATAACTTCACTTGCGCCGTTAGGCCCCCCGTCCGTCATGACGAAGATGAGGTCAAAGTATTTCAAGGAACCTACCACCGCCAGCACGATCGTTACCTTGATCACTTCCATGATGAGCGGAAGCTTGATTCGGAACGCGATTTGAAAAGAGGTTGCCCCATCGATTTTAGCTGCTTCAACCAGCGAAGCCGGGATATTCTTCAAGGCTGCATAATAGATCAGGATATAAAAACCGGCATACTGCCACAGAATCGGAATAAATAAAGCAAATAATACAAGCGACGGTTCGGCTAGCCATGCGGGCGGGTTCGTGATCCCGATGGACTCCAGGAAGCTGTTCACGATCCCGTTCGTCGGGTGATAGATGCGCAGCCAGAGCTGCGCGATGGCAACTGAGGACAGCAGCATCGGAATGAGATAGATTTTGCGGAACAGGTTGGCGCCTTTGATCTTGGAGGCCAGCACCATCGCCACGGCCAGGTAAATCATCAGGCTTGCAGCCGAGAATACGGCTAACAGCAGGGAGTGCCATGCACTGTCCCAGAACTTGCCGTCCGAGAGCAGAGCCTGATAATTATCGAGCCCGATAAAGGTCATCGCACCGATTCCGTTCCATTCGTTCAGTCCGTAATAGGCGGTGAGCATGATCGGAATATACACGACAGCCATAATTACAAGCAGTGCAGGCAGAACATACAGCGCGATGATTTTTTTGTTGGACATCACTTTATCCAAAGTGTCCGACTCCTTTCTTCCTATGGTCTTGAGGAAAGGTTTATCCGGCATCGCTGCCGGATAAACCAGGGTCCCGTTTCTTTGTTGTCCTACAGAGTCTTAGTTCCCTTTGGAAATCGCTGCGTCATGCTCTTCGGAGAATTTCTCCGGTGTGACGGCTTTGCCGAAGAGCGCCTGGATCATGTTCAGATGCGTTTCGGCGGCATTCGCCTGCATTTGAACATCCGCGAACAAGGTAATGCTGCTAGCTTTGTTCATTTCATCGAACAGATCGATGTACAACTGTGGAAGCTCAAGCGTCGAGGTATCCACTTTGGTTGCCGGGATGACGCCCGCGCCCGTTACCGACTGCTCGCCCCACTTGGTCACGAAATACTCCACGAATTTCTTGGACTCTTCCTTCACCTTCGAGTTTTCGCCGATAAACAAGCCTACGCCCGGTCCGCCTACCCAACTGTTAATATCGCCCTTGCCGCCTTCGACGGTCGGGAATTTGAAGAATCCGACGCTGTCGCGGAATTCTTGCGGAATCTCTTCATTTGTCGTAAAGTTCGGGAGTTCCCAGGTACCCATCATGTACATGGCCGCTTTGCCGTTCAGGAATTCCGACTTCGCTTCCTCATTGGACAAGCCGTTGAAGCCTTTGACAAACGCGTTGCCATCAACCAGCGATTGAACTTCGGCGGCTGCCTTGACGAGCGATTCGTCCTTAAAGGAGCCCGAGCCGCTGATTGCACCGGCCAGCTTTTCTTGTCCGCCGATCCGGTCTGCCAGGTACATGTACCAGAGCGAACCGGTCCAGCGATCCTTGTTGCCGAGCGCGATCGGAGCAATTCCGTTATCGGACAGCGTTTTCACGACAGTCTTGAATTCTTCGTAGGTTTGCGGAATCTCCAGGTTGTGTTGTTCGAATATCGCTTTGTTGTAATAAACCGGAGCGATATTGAACTCCAGTGGAAGCGCATACGTTTTGCCGTCAATCGCATAAGCCTCGGTCGTGCCCGCCACGAACTTGTCGCCCAGCTGGCCGTCCAGCACATCGTCGACCGGTGCAAACAGGTTGCCTTCCACGTACGGCTTCAGGAATCCGGCTGCCCAGGTCACTCCTACGTCAGGAAGCTCGTTCGATGCGGAAAGCACCTTCAGTTTGTTTTTGTACTGCTCATTATCCAAAACTTCTTGTTTGATCGTCACGTTCGGATTCTCTTTTTGATATTCTTCGATGATCTGATTCACGATTTTGTTCTGTCCCGCGGAGACGCCCGCCGGCCACAAGTGCATGAAGTTTACCGTAACTTTATCGCCTTCGCTGCCAGTGCCAGCGTTGCCCGATTCTCCCGTGCTGCTGCTGTTCGATCCACAGCCGGCAGCAACCAGAGCGAGACATAATGTCAAAAGCAGAACCGTCCATTTTTTATTGAACACGTTTACAACCCCTTTTCTAGTATGCTGTTCGCGTTATGAAACCGCTTTAATCAAATTTTATCAGTGAGGGGAAGATTGTATAAGGTCATAATGATTGGGACTAATTCCACTTTTATTAGATTTCCTCTCCGTTATCGGAAACGCTGTGGCGATATTGACTTGGGCTTACTTCCTCAAGGTCCCGGAACACTTTCACGAAATATTTTGCCGTCTGGTATCCGACCTTCTCCGCAATTTCCGAGATCGGCAGCGGCGTCCCCGCCAACAGTTCCTTGGCCCGCTGCACCCTGCGGCGCGTCAGATACTCGCTGAACGTGAGCCCGGTCTGCTCTTTGAACAGCACGCTGAAATAACTGGAATTCAGATGAAGCACCTCCGCCACTTCCTTCAGCGATACCGGTTCCTGAAGATGCTGATCCACGTACTTCAGCGCTTCCTGCACTTGGACGCTGTATCCCTTATCCTGCTGCGCCGCCTCCAGCAGCTTGGGGTCGACCAGTTTCTCCATCCGCTCAATCCGATCGATCTTTTCCCGCCGTTCCAGCGCCGATTCAACCGCGGTTACCAGCTTCCGCTTATCCAGCGGCTTCAGCAGATAATCCACGACCCCGTATTGCAGCGCTTTGCGGGCATAGTCGAACTCCGAGTAGCCGGATATGACGATAATGACTGGCGGATGCTCCAGTTCATGCAATCGCTCAATCAGCTCCAGCCCCCCGATTTCCGGCATGCGGATATCCGTTACCACCAGATGCGCCACCTGCTCCTGCAGCCACTCCAGCGCCTCTACGCCGCTTGTAGCCGTCACGATGTTGCATCGGCCGGACGACCACGCCTCCAGGGTCTTTCTTACCCCTTCCCTTGTTCTTGGTTCATCATCCACGATCAGTATCGTTTTCATGCTTTTCCCCCTCCCCGTCGATAGCCGGGAAATCGTTCGGTATTTGAAATGAAATGGTCGTCCCCTGACCGACCACGCTGTGAATGCGCAGGCCGGCCTGCTCGGAAGCGTAATACAGCCGGATTCTCTGCTCGACATTGGCTATGCCGACACCGCTTTTTTTAGCGGATTCCGCATACCCTTTTTCCATGGAGGAATATAACGAGGCTACGGTCTCCTCGTCCATCCCGGGCCCGTCGTCGGCAATCGAAACAACCGTGTAACCCGGTTGATCGGAGGCTTGCGCGCGCACAATGACGGTGCCTGGCCCCAGTCGCTGCTCGACGCCGTGCAGGATCGCATTTTCCACGATCGGCTGGATCAGCAGCTTCGGAATCGGCACGTTCTTGCTGGCTTCGTCCGCCTCGATTCTCCAGGATAACCGGTCGAGCATCCGCATTTTCATAATCATCAAATAACGTTCGGCATGATCCAGCTCGTCCCGCACCGATACCCATTCATCCTCGTCTTTGCGATTGATGACGTAGCGGAATAATCCCGACATGGCGACCACGATCTGGGCCAGTTCTTCTTCGCCTTGATCGTCGAGCGCCCAGTAAAACGCTTCCAAGGTGTTAAAAAGAAAGTGCGGATTGATCTGCGCCTGCAGAGCTTTAAGCTCCGTGCGGCTCTGAATGATCTCCTTCTGATACACGACCTCGATTAATTCGTTCAAGGAGTCCACCATCTGGTTGTACGAATTGTTAAGCTCATTAATCTCCATCGTCTTCGAGGTGACGGCAATGGGCTTCAGCGTTCCCAGCCTCACGCCGCGCATGGCCTTGATCAAATTCAGAATCGGCCGGATGATCATCGTCGTCAGAATAAAACTCAAGATCAGAAACAGCAGCGCACCGACGCCTCCGGATACGATAATCGCGGTCCGCAGCACGGATATCCCTTCGGTCGTATAGTCGACGGGCGTCAGGATGACCAGATTCCAGCCCGTTGCCGCAGACTGCCTTTGTACGGCGATATAGTCCTCGTTACCGACCGTAACGGTCTCTCCTTCGCGGTGCAGAACCGCCGTCGAATCCACCGCCGTCGCAAAATCCGACGAGATTACATGGCCTGCCTGATCAAACAGCCCCATCGTTTCGCGCGAATCGCTGCCCATGCCGTCAGCGGAATCCGTCAGCGCAAAATAGTCCTTCTCCAGCTTCACGAGCAGGTACCCGCCATGCGCAAAAGAATGGTCGATCAGCCGGATTCGGCGTACCGCTACCACCACGTCCGGATCCCGGGGATCTTGGCCGAACCATACCAGCTTCCCCATGCCCTTGTCAGCCGCTATAATCCAATCGACCCCGACCCGGCTGGTCAAACTGCCTTCGTCGAGCGGGAACAGCCGCCGATAATCCGTTGTATACAATTCAAGCGACCGGATGCCCGTAGCGTATGCCTCATACTTGCGAACCTCCTGCTGCAGGGACTGCCGTTCTCCGAACGTAATCGGATGACCTGCGGTCTCCTGCGCGAGATAACGCTGCACCGTTGCGTTCGTGGACACTTGGGCTGTCAGCGTATCCACCTGCTTAAGCAGCGCATCCAGCTTGCCCGTGGCCTGCACGGCCGTCTGCTGGATATGCTTCTCGGCACTGTTGCGCAGAAGGGCGGAAACCTGGTCATATACAAAAACCCCGACTAATGCCAACACGATGATCATCACCAGCATAAACCCGAGGAAGATTTGATTCCGCAGCGTATTCAGCCTGCCAAACCTGTTCACGTTCTTACCCTCCCTTTCGCTTGGAACTGTAATTCACTATACACAATCTTGAAGAAGTTAGGGAGTCCTCGCTCATCTGCTGGGGCGGAAGCCATATGTACTTTATTACTATAAAAAGAGGAAGTGCGGGCAGGTTATTTTTCCCTCGCACTTCCTCTTATATACCGCTGAAACTTCCGCTATACGGGATACAATTCCTGATGACGACCCAGCTCCTTTTTGCAATCGGTGCACAGCCCTCTTACGGCACCGGAATCATCCGCATAAAAGGTCAGCGGTCGCTTGCGGCGGCACTTGCTGCAGGCTTGTCCACGCTGCCCGCTGCTCGATCGCGTTTTGGATTTCAGCTGGATGACATTGCCCTTTCTTCCGCTGCTTCGCTTGCGTCCAAACCCTATCAATACCAAGAGAACCAGAACGGTTCCGGCCGTAATCCCGATCATCCATCCCATGTTTATTCCACCTCCGACATGTGCAGGCTATTTGTACAAAACAGCTACAAAACGAAATGCAGGTTTGCATTCCAAGCTCGACCCAAACGATCGTCACTGCCTCCAACACCAACTGCCAACATTTTACCATATCTTCATTGTTAATAGAGGTTCCTGCTCATTATCCGTCACCCTCGATAACCGGATTCTTGGAGCCGAAACACAAAAAAGCCTTCTCACTCCCGAGCTAACGGGAAGGAAGGCTTTCGCTGTGCTTTCGTTCATGCAACCGGCATGGTGTCAGATCTTCAACTCACCGAGTTTTATCAACTCAACGACAGCTTGCGAACGGCCCTTGACGTTTAATTTCTGCATGACATTGGAGATGTGGTTACGCACCGTCTTTTCGCTAATAAACAACTGCCCGGCGATATCGCGAGTCGTTTTGTCCTGCACAAGCAATTCAAACACTTCGCGTTCACGGTGGGTTAACAAGAACTTGCTGTTATGGTCGGTCCCCTTCAATGGTGTCACCCCTCCTTGCCCGGGTATGTGTGGTCTAACAAGGTTAAGGGATACAGTCAACTCATCTTATGTCAGATCAGGGGGGAAGGTGCGAAAGAGGCGAATAAATTGGGCGTTTGGCCCGTATCAGCGATTTTTATCCTTGCTTCCCACCGCTTGTTGGTCTATGATGGGGGTGTAAAAATTATTTTCTTCAATTTTTCATATTTTTAAAAATAATTTTCAGAACGGAATCCCATTCGTTATGCCCAGGCAATAAGCTCACCGGGAACCTTGAAGGAGGCTTGTGATGACACCAATCTTGCATATTATTTCTGTCGAAAAGGAAGGTCTGCCCCGTCAGGAACGACGGCTTGCGGAATTCATTTTGACAGCTCCATCCGAGATTGTGCATATGGGCATTAAGGATCTTGCCGATCAGTGCGAGGTCAGCGCTGCCACCGTAACCCGTTTTTGTAAGAATTTTCAGTGTAAGGGGTATCCTGATTTTAAGCTCAAGCTTGCGGCCGAGATCGCTCATGCCGAAATGGCCTCGCGCACGGGAAACACGCGCTATCAGGACATCGTGGCGGGCAACCCGCTGGCCGGGATCGTCGAGGCGATCGAATCCAATCATCTGACTTCCATCCGGGATACGACGGAGTTGCTTGATCTCGGTCAGCTGGAGCGTGCCGTGGATGCCCTGTGCCGCGCGAAACGCATTGATCTGTACGGCGTGGCGACCTCTTCCATCGTGGCGCAGGACTTTTACCAGAAGCTGATCCGGATCGGAAAAAACTGCACCGCTTTTGCGGATTCCCATATGCAGATCACGTCAGCCTCCACACTGACCTCAAGCGATGTGGCCGTTGCCGTTTCTTACTCCGGCGAAACGCCGGAGACCATCGATGCATTGGCCTGTGCCAAAGACGCCGGCGCCTTCACGATCAGCATCACCTCTTACCGGAGCAGCGCGATCTCCGCCCTCGCGGATATTACGCTGTATTCATCGTCGCTCGAGGAAGGAATGCGCCGGGGTGATATGGCTTCGCGTATCGCTCAGCTTCACATTATAGACATCCTATTCATGGGAATGGCCAGCCGGGACTTCTCCACGTATGTCCCCCGACTGGAGCAATCATATCTTAATGTTCAAAATTATCGCAAAAGCCGAGGAGGACAATAACCAATGAATATTTACACATTCCGCGACGAAGAACAATTCGTGCAAACAGGCGCTAACCTGATTTCCAGCCTGCTGCACACCAATCCGCGCGCCACGCTTGGATTGGCTACGGGAAGCACGCCGGTTGGGCTCTATGCCAAGCTGATTGAAATGAACCGTCAGGGGCTGGTCAGCTTCGCCCAAACCACGACATATAATCTGGACGAATATGTAGGCCTTCCGGAGAATCATCCCGAGAGCTACCGCACTTTCATGAATGAGAAGTTCTTCAATCATGTCGACATCCAGATGGATCGCACCCATGTGCCGAACGGCAATGCTGCCGATCCGGAAGCAGAATGCCTGAATTACGACAAAATGCTCGAAGAATACGGCCCGGTTGATCTTCAGCTCCTCGGCCTTGGACATAACGGACATATCGGTTTCAACGAGCCTGGCGAATCCTTAAGCGGCGGTACCCATGTGGTTGAGCTGCAAGAAAAAACACGCAACGCGAATGCAAGATTCTTCCCAACCCTGGACGATGTCCCGACGCACGCGATTACCATGGGCGTTGCCACCATCATGAAGGCCCGCCAAATTCTTCTGCTCGTTCGAGGAGAGGATAAAGCGGAAATCGTACACCGCGCATTGACGGGGCCGATTACCACAGAGTGTCCGGCATCGCTGCTTCAATGTCATCCGAACGTGGTCGTCCTTCTGGATCAAGGCGCAGGGAGACTGCTGGTATGAGCAGCGAACGCAAAGATTCGGTCCAATTGTTGTACGGTCAAGTCTTGACGCCAGACGGCTTCTGTGCAGACGGCGTGCTGGCGATCCAAGGTAAGGACATTGCTTACGCCGGCGATGTTTCCGGGCTCCCCGCCGAGCTTAAACAGGCTGCAGCGGAAGTGATCAACCAACCCGACGGCTACATTATTCCCGGATTTATTGATATCCACGTGCACGGCGGCAACGGCGAAGATTTCATGGATGCAAGTAAGGATGTCCTGGATAAAATCACGTCATTCCACAGCTCCCAGGGAACCACGTCCATGCTCGCCACCACGATGACGGCGCCGAAGGCAGCCATCGACCATGTGCTTCGGGAAGTTAACGACTACCGCAGCCAAGGCATGCCTTATACCAAACTGGTAGGCGCACATCTGGAAGGTCCTTTCATCAGTCCGAAATGGCCAGGCGCACAAAATCCGGAGCATATCGTCCATGCCAATATCGACTGGCTGGAAGAATGGGTGTCCACATACCCGGATCTGATCCGCCAGGTGACCCTGGCACCGGAGCGCGAAGGAGCGCTGAAGGCTATCTCCTGGCTCAGCAGCCACGGGATCGTGGCCGCACTGGGTCATACGGATGCTACCTACGAGGAAGTGGAGGCCGCCGTTGAGGCAGGACTGAGCCATGGCGTGCATACGTTTAATGCGATGACAGGACTGCATCACCGCAAGCCTGGCGTGGTGGGTGCGATGCTGGGCGATGATCGCCTAAGCTGCGAAATCATCGCCGACGGCATCCATGTTCACCCGGCTGCCATTCGGATTCTGGCCCGCATGAAACAGGACGGCAACCTGATTCTGATCACCGATGCCATGTCCGCTACCGGAATGGCTGACGGCGAATATACGCTTGGCGATTTGCCGGTCGTTGTCGAGAACGGCATCGCCACGCTCAAGAGCAACAGGGATAGCCTGGCTGGCAGCACGCTGACGATGATCAAAGGATTCCAGCTGCTGGTCCGAGAGGTCGGTTTGAGCATTGAGCAGGCCTCCCGTGTCGGCAGCCTCAATCCCGCCAGAAAAATCGGCATCGATGATCGCACCGGTTCCCTTGAGTCCGGCAAACTTGCCGACGTCCTGGTGCTCTCCAGCGACCTGGAGCTTCAAGGCGTTTGGATTCAAGGACAACGCAAGCATTAATCCGCTACCTTAACACGCATTACAAATAAGCAAAGGAGCTGCCTTAGTTAGGATGACTTCCATCCTAATGGGCAGCTCCTTTTGGTATAAGGGTTTTACCGGCTGTTTCGATTGCCGCCAAACCAACCGTCGTCCGTATCGTTCTTCATCAAGTTGCCGCGTGTATCGTTCATGCCGTTTCGGCCGCCAAGGTTCAACGGGAAAACGCGGTTGATCCAAGAGCCGAAATCACGCGAAAGCGTTCCTACCGTGTTCGCGGCATTCCCGTCCGTTCCAAATCGATTGGCATGCTGATAAAATTCCTCATCGGAGGAAACATAAACTTGACTGATATGCGGAGCGGTCTTGCGAATTTTGCTCGTAATTTCCTGACGAAGGTGCTGAGGCACTTCTTCACGATTGTTGCTCATGATGCCCATATTATTATTGTAGGTCCCATAAGGAACGCCATTGATGCCGGTTCCCATGTACGTGTCGTTGGTTGCGCCGTTCGTTCCGGTAAGGGTATTGGTACGCGTACCGTTAGTTCCCATAAGACCGTTCGTGCGCGTGCCGTTTAACGTATTATAATTGCTTCCGCCAAAGCCGCCATTGGTTGTCGTTCCGTTCACCCCGAAGCCGCGGTTATCGGCATTGCGGCCGAGACCTGTCGTATTGTCTACCGCTCGTCTGGTGTCATTGGCCATACCACGGAGAAGACCGACGCTGCCCGTGCCCGAAGTGCCGAAGGTACGGTTTCTGACATTCGTTGTATTTGTGCCATTCATCGTGCCGTTCATCGTGCCGTTCGTGCCATTCATCAAGCCGTCAGCGGAACGATTTGCCCCAGTGCTCATGCCTGTCACGCGACCATTGATGTTGTTGGTGTTCATGCCGTCCCTGGACAGCGAAACATAGGCGTTGCGGTTCGTTACGAATACATGCGCCGATCCTACGCCGCTGATATCCGAAACTTTTTTCGACAGCGCCTTGCTGTATTTCAGGTTGGACAAGTCATGCTGCTGCGTACTGCCGACGTTCTGGTTGTTACGTACGGAATTCACACCGACACGGCCACCGTCCACATTGTTCGTACGTGTCGTGTTACCGTCATTGGCGTTACCGCATCCTGCTACTGCAGCCATACTAAGCAGTAATGCCGCGGAGACGGTCAGGTTGAGGGCCTTGGATTTAATCATGATTCATCCTCCATCTCTATAATGAGTGTGTTAACATCGTATAGGATGACCTTGCGGCAGAAGTGGTATGCTGAAAGGTTTTAACATGGAGAAAAATGCGCTACAGGCCATTTATGCACAAAAAACGCCGATGGAATCATCGGCGATCATTTCATTAACTAATCATTCAATTAAAGAAGTCCTTCTTAATGACCGCTGTCTGCTGACTTTTCAAGAACTTGTTCCACCCAAGCCATGTTCTCCTGATACCATCGAATCGTCTCACGAATGCCGCTTTCGTAATGATATTGTGGAGCCCAACCGAGTTCCTTCTTTATCTTATCTGCATTTATCGCATAACGGCGGTCATGTCCGGGACGATCTTGGATATGCTGAATCAAGGTTTCGGGTTTGTTCAGTTCAGACAGGATCGTTCGAATAACCTGCAAATTATTTCGTTCATTATGTCCTCCAATATTATATATTTCGCCGTCGACGCCCTGGCGCAAAACCAGGTCAACAGCTCGACAATGATCTTCCACGTACAACCAATCGCGAACGTTCAAACCGTCGCCGTATACCGGAAGGGGCTTGTTATGCAAAGCATTGTAAATGATAAGCGGTATTAGCTTTTCAGGATACTGATATGGGCCGTAATTATTTGAACAGCGCGTGATATTGATCGGTAATCCAAACGTCTCATAATAAGCTCGAACCATCAAATCGGCGCCTGCTTTGCTTGCAGAATACGGACTGTTGGGTTGAAGCTGTGATTCTTCGGTAAATAGGCCGGTGGCTCCCAGCGAGCCATAGACCTCGTCTGTAGAAACCTGGACAAACTTGCCGACTCCATATTGCCTCGACAGATCGAGGAGCGTCTGAGTTCCTGCCACATTCGTCAAGACAAACAATTCAGGCTGCAAAATGCTGCGGTCGACATGGGATTCAGCCGCAAAATTAACGACCGCATCAACCCCCTCCTTAAAGAGGGGTTCTAAAGCTGCCCGGTCTCTGATATCCGCTTTCACAAAACGATATTTGGGATTCGTCCGCACTTCGCTCAGATTTCCTGAATTGCCGGCATACGTTAGTTTATCCACATTAATAAATTCGTCATTCGGATGTTGAGACAGCATATATCGTATAAAGTTACTGCCTATAAATCCCGCACCGCCTGTGACAACGATCTTCATGCGATCTCACCCCTCGTATATATAGTTATTTTCTGCCAAAGCCAATCGAGGATGCTTTGAATCTTTGTCCGAGAGAACAGGTTTGTTCACAGGCCAATCGATATTGAGATCCGGATCGTTCCAGGCTATTCCCCGATCATGCTCTGGCGAATAGTAGGCATCGACCTTGTATATGACCTCCGTATCGTGGACAAGGGTACAAAAACCATGGGCAAATCCTTTGGGAACGAGAAGTTGAAGGTAATTGGCTGCGGATAAGATAAAACCTTGCCATTGTCCATAGGTAGGGGAGCCCGACCGAATATCAACGACCACATCATAGATCGCCCCGCTCACAACGCGGATCAATTTCGTCTGTCCCTCGGGAGACAGTTGGTAATGCAGCCCTCTAATAACACCCGCCTCACGTGACATCGAGTGATTGTCCTGAATAAAATGGTCGTTAATGCCGCATCCTTTAAGAACTCGATCATTGAAACTTTCCATAAAAAATCCCCGATGGTCTTGGTGAACGGTCGGTTCAATCCGTTTCACGCCTTGGAGCTTTGTATCCGTGATTTTCATCTGTTGCCTCCGGTACATGGATTTGAGAGAGCTTTACCGAAAACATCGGTTGCCGCTCTCTCGATTATTTATATGTCTAATCCCTAATTAGGATATAGGCAATAACGCTCCCCGATGCAAAAATCCCGATCGCCGCTGCAGATCGAGATTTCGCAATGATATATATAAGATCTAACCTAAATCGATTCTTATCTTCTCTTTAACTTCTTCCAGCAGGCTCAGCACTTCTTCCAAACGGTCCCCTTTCACGATGATCTGGCCGATTCGGTCAGTGCCAACCCTGAATTTATTTACTTTTTCACCTATATGATAATCAAATGATATTTGAATAATATTCTCATGCTGATCATTTCCGTTCTCAAGTCCCGTTATATCCCCATCTTTGTCGGAGATCAGTAGTTCACAAGCACAAGGCTGTGAATTCTGAGTGGGAAATGACGGATTCATGCGGAGAGCAGCCTTGATGATCTGCTCATAGTAATCGAATCCATAGAAGGTGGACACCAGTTCGGGCAAGCATGTAGCTCCTGCTCTGCCTCCGATTTCAAGAACATACACATGCCCGTCTTTCAAAATAAAATCCGCATTGATTGCGCAATGATTTAATTCCAGCGCTTCGATACTTTGTTTCAATTGGGAAAACAGATCTTGCTGCACTTCTTCGGGCAATTCATATGGGACATAATGACCGATGGGAACACCGGTATCCCCATAAAAGACGAAATCCCCGTGCGGCATGATGAATTGAATTTGGTTATCGTAGACGAATGCCTGTGCGCCAAACTCGGTTCCTTCAATAAACTCTTCAACGATGAAAAAATCCAGTTTCGTATCCTTGCGCACGGTTTCAAATGCGTATTCCACATGGGCCATATCGGCAACCTTCACAATGCCCTTGCTTGCTCCCCCGTCCACTGCCTTAAAGATAAGCGGCGGCGACAATACTTCGAAAGCGCTGTAAGCTTCCTGCAAGGTTTGGACTTTCAGAAATCGTGCCGTTCGTACGCCATGTTTCATAAAAGCCTGTTTCATCTTCCATTTATTTGAGGAGAGAAGAGCGGATTCATAACTCAATCCGCTTACTCCCAATTCATCCACGACTCTGCCGATCGACTTGACGGCCACGTCCGTACCCGTTGTACAGATTCCATGAATTCCTTCATGCCGGGCGATTTCGACAATCTTATCCATATGGGTCGTATCCTCGTAGTAAACCTTGTCTGCCTTGGCAAACCCGGGATAGTTTCCTTGGCGGCTCACAACAATAACGTATAATCCCATTCTTTTCGCTGTTTCAATTAATGGGAGCTGGGAGATTCCCGCACCTAGAACCAACAGTTTTCTCATGGCTTAAACTCCCTTATACGGGTTATGATCCGATCCAAGTCCTCCTCCGTAATGTTCGGATGAATAGGAAGGGTCAGAATTCTTTTCCAGATCTCTGAGGAGAGCGGCACGATTGCTTTTAGATGCAGGTAGCTCGGATGCAGATGGCACGGATAATAATGGACGCCCGTCGCGATATTGTGTTCCTGCAAGTGTCCAATCATACGGTCCCTCTGGCTTTCCTTGCTGAATTTAACCTGGAACAAATGCCAGGAGCTTTGAGCATACGACTGTTCACGAGGATGTTCCAGCCATTCCAAATCCTTCAGTTCGGATTGGTAACGAGCCGCTATTTCTTTTCGTCTTCCGTTCAATTGGCTCAGCTTATTTAACTGAACGAGCCCGATGGCAGCCTGCATGTCGTTCATATGATATTTGTATCCTACGTCATCAACGAAATACTGCCATGCATACACCTTCTCATGTGACGACCGTATCCACGTATCGCGGGAAATGCCTACCCACCTCTTCTCACGCAGCTTACGGTTCATCCACTCGGTATTGCAGGTAATTGCGCCGCCTTCACCACTCGTCAAATTTTTGACGGCATGAAAGCTGAAGCAGGTAATATCGCTGATGGAGCCGATCTTTTTGCCTTTATATTCCGCGCCGCATGCATGCGCAGCATCTTCTACCACCTTGATTCCATTGGCATGCGCCAACGCATGGATGGTATCCATATCGCAGGGATGCCCGCCCATGTGAACGACGATAATTGCCTTGGTTTTATCTGTTATCTTCCGCTTGATATCTTCCGGCGATATGTTCATCGTATCGGGTTCAATATCCGCAAAAACCGGCGTTGCTCCCACATAGCTAACCGCATGGACAGTGGATATGAACGTGATGGAAGGCACGATGACCTCGTCACCCGGCCCAATACCCAAAATGTCCATGGCCAGATGGAGCGCGGCCGTACCAGAATTGAGCGCAACCGCGAAACGGCTGCCGACATACTTGGCAAATTCCTGCTCGAACTGTTCCGTTTTGGGGCCAAGTCCAAGCCATCCCGACCGTAAAACATCTGCCACAGCGTCGATCTCCTCTTGACCTATACTCGGTTGAAGAACGGGTATCAGCTTATGGTCCAAGTGAACCTCTCCTTTCATAATCCCTCGTCATTCCGACATTAGAATTTGTGAACGCCATCGTTCGGCGCAAGCTTCCACTGAAAAATTCGCCCATGCTACTTGTTCGGCATGTTCCGCGATGCTCTGCCGTAGTTCCGGCTGTTCGATCAGTTGGACCATGGCTTCGTACCAATCATCGCTCTCACCCGAAACAATCAGGCCGTTTTCCTTCCCGGCAACCCATTCCTCGTAAGCCGGAGAAGAAGAATATATGCCCGGAATTCTGCAAGCGGAATATTCGCGAAATTTATTGTTGCTTTTGCAATCATGCAGCAGCGTTCGCTCCAACGGCGCTAACCCGATATCCCAGTTGGACCGGTAAAGGCGCTTCAGAAAGTTTTTATAGTTCTCATCGTAGGATTCCGTAAACACCTGCGGCTTCTCCCTCAGTTCATCGGGAACATACCCGCAGAACTCGATTCTGAGTTTATCCCCGTACTTCCCAATGATTTTGTGCAATGCCCCGATAACGGGTTCAAAAGCCACTTGTTTTTTTCCGCCTTCATACCCGATTACGACTTTCCCTTCTTCTTTACGGTTCTTTTTCAAACCGGAAATAACGGAGAAATCAACGCTTCCCGGAAAATAAACTATTTTTTGGGGACTAAAATGCGTTTCAAGATGTTTGGCAAAAAAACTGGAAGCAACCTTTACGCTTTGGGCGTTTTTCAGAAATTTAACATACGTCTTTCTTCGTGAAGAATCATGATAATATCGTCCCATATCCGAACCCGGAGACATCGCGATAAAATGGTCGTCGATCACGTACACCGTTCTTTTTCCCATCTCCCGGGCCATCTCCAGATACTTATAAGCTTCGGGCTGAACCGTTCGGAAGAAGAGGACGATATCCGCTTCAGCCAGCCTTGATCTGTCCATCTCATCATCGGATCTGACGTCAAAGTCGCAGACTCCCATCTTCTCCAAATGGCGGAGCGGCTGCTCAATGCCGATTTTATAGGAAGCGATTTTTTCCGATCCGACGATGAGTACGTTTATATCCCCTCTTTTCCCTCTTTTCCCCATGTTCCCGCTCTCTCCCCCGATTTTTACGTTTTGAATATGAATTTCTTCCAATTATCGATGCATGTCTGAAGTGAAAAATGCTGACGGGCTGACCTATGCGCATTCTCCTTGATTCTCTGCCGCATCGTCGGATCTTCAATCATGGCCTTGATTCCCTCATACCAATGCTGCTCGGTATGCTCAACCAGGTAGCCGGTTTCGCCCTGCTCGACCCAGTGCGTATAAACAGGAGACTTCGAGTATATGCCCGGAATGCCGCAGGCACCGTATTCACGGAATTTGGTATTCGTTTTTCCCTTGTTAAATGAATTGTTCGCAAGCGGCGCAATCCCGATGTTCCAGTTGCTTTGATTTAGCTTTTTCAAAAACTCCTTGTATTCCATTCCCCCGCCTTCATAT
Source organism: Bacillus sp. FSL K6-6540 (assembly GCF_038007545.1). Lineage (NCBI taxonomy): Bacteria > Bacillati > Bacillota > Bacilli > Caryophanales > Bacillaceae > Bacillus > Bacillus sp. FSL K6-6540. Next base: position 1,717,021 of record NZ_JBBOXH010000001.1, on the reverse strand, counting down.
TTGACGCTTGGATGATCAGCCAGCGAAGGCGGAAGGTAGCCGTAAAATTCTAATCTCACGAATCCCCCATAATAATCCAAAATTTTGTTCAACGCTGAAATGACGGGCACGAAATCTTCCTCTTTGTCCCCTCCTGCATAACCGATGACCACTTGCCCCTGATCCTTATCCGCCTTCACGTTCTGGTCCAGCCACTCGAAATCGATGCTGGCAGGGAAGTAAATCACGTGTCTATTGTACCGCTCATGAATATAGGTGCCGAGATCAGGTGCATCGACTTTAATGATTTGCGTGTTTTTCAAAAACTTAATAAACGTCTCTCGACGGATCGGATCGTTGTAATATTCGCCCACCGGAGTTGTTGGCTGAATCTCCAGGAAATTATCGTCAATAACATAGACCGTCCTTTTATTCAGCTGATGGGCCAGCTCTAGTAATGCATAGGCCGCCGGTTCCACATTGCGAACGAATACAATCATATTCGCGGCCGCAATCATTTCGTGGGTCACGTCGGTTTCCAGTTTGACGTCGAATTGCAGGTTCTCTTGTTTATTCAGCGTTCGGAGGGGCTGGATAACGCCGATTTCAAGCGACGGTATCATGCCTGCCGCGATAACCAGAACGTCCATCTTGGGCAGAGCCGTCTCGATGACGGCAACAGCGGTTTGGGACCTTTTGTGGGCATCGGCGCGCCCTTGAGCGAGCCCTTCCTCTTTTCCCCGCTGGAAACCGTCTAAACTGCCCTTTTGATATGCGCTAAGACGAACAGGATGGTGTTTTCGTTTTCCAGCTCGCTTTCGAGGCCTTATTTTTTTTCTTAAAGCCATCTTATCCTTCTCCTTTATAAGCTTCTTGATGACCGGCCTCCATACCCTCCGCATAACCAACGTTAAATCCTTCGTTGTACGCTTTATCAAACCCCGCATCATAGGATTGATTGTATTCGGCAGCCGTTTGTCGCGGAGCTATTCTTCCTGGACCTTTTCTTCTCTTTCCCCCAAAAACTCGATTCGCCCCCTTCCCTCTTAAGCCTCTTCCACGGATTCCTTTTCTCTTCAACGCAGCACCGCCATTTTTTTTCCTTGCTCTCATTCGTCTCACCCTTTGCTCTTTAATTAAATGTTATCCGCCTTAATTACCGGAGGAGAAATGATTGGAATCTCCTCCCCATATTGCTGGATTTCGTGCTCGTTCACTAGCAGCGGCTCGTAAAAATCAAGGTGCCAAGCCGCTAAGACGAGCCGATTCAGGAATCGCTGCAGCCGATTCCCCTTGTACTGATAAACGCTGCCGTTCTTATGCTTGATCAGTTTGCCTTCTTGCTCCCAAGATTCCGTGGATGGGAAATATACAGCCCTCATACGCCCAACGGCTTCCTCCGCAGCCATGCGATCCCCAAGCGGCCAACAGCGCAGATCAACCTGTGAAACCCGAACAGCCTGAATTCCGACGGCTCCGTGAATCGGATGCCTGATTCCGTTCTCAATCCAATAGATTACCGAGTCTGCCCCTGTAACGAAGACACACGTCGGATACATATCAACGGTCCGCAGCTTCATGTCCCGGTTCAAGCTCCGCTGCCACTTCAGGGACAACATCTCATGAGGATCTTCCCACTTGCTGGAGTAGAAAGTAAGATTATTCGCATACACTTGTTCGAATCTGGAATTTAACGTCTTCATACTGACGCTGCCATAATGGTGAATAAACGTATCCTTGGCAATAATGAGCTGCATTCCAAGAAGACGGGCACGCAGCCCATAATCGTCATCTTCACAGTTGCCGATCTCAAAGCCCTCGTCAAAAAAACCCAATCGGTAAAAATCTTCACGCCGGATCAACATGCAGAAACCTGTCAAGCGTTCTGTAACGGTCCAGCTGTGCGCATTAGAGTGATTGTATGACTTGGAGAATTGCTGCATCTCGGCGATATCCTGGTAGCTGACATGAATAAGTTGCTCCCCGCTGATATAGTTTGTCACCGGACCTACAATCCCGAACTGCGGATCGCTGTGCAGACAGACGAGCAAATTCGAGAGCCAGTTGGCTGTCACAACGGAATCATTGTTTAAGATCATCAAGGTTGTTCCTTTTGCCATCATCAGTCCCTGATTTACAGCCCCTGCAAAGCCTAAATTTTCTTCATTGATTCGAAAGCGGAGCCCTTGGGAAGATTTGAGGAATTCCGCAGTACCGTCATCGGATGCGTTATCAATAATAATGAGTTCATACGGGGTGTCGGTGTATTGAGCAATACTTTCTATACATTCTTTTAAATAAGGAAGCTGATTATAGGTCGGTATAATGATACTTGTACCCTCAAAAACATTCCTGAATTGGGATATTCCGATATGCCGCCCCCGGCTGTATCCATCCTTGTAGCCGGAATGGAAACCTTTGTTAAATCCGTCGTTGTAACCGTCCGTTTTATGATGGTTGATGTGGTTCATAATGTTGCTTCCCCGCTTGCTAAGGAATCGGCCAGATGCCCGAAATCAACAGCGACCTTTCCGAGCTCGGAGGCAATTCGCTCAGTAATGATAACAGCCGGAATGCCGGCGCCCACCAGCGCGATGTCGAATGGGTGCCCTCGAATTTCATCCATGATTCTGGGAATATCGTGGATTCCTTCCACGGGAGCGACCGTGCCCGCCACCTCGATTCCGCGGCCTGACAGCACCCGTGAAAGACCGGGGGCGGAATTGCCCACAACGAGAACTCGACGTCCTGCAAGGATCCCTCCCAGTAAACCTTCCAAATGCAATGCATAGTTGACCGTCGATAACGTTAGTTGCAGCTTTCGGTAATCAATGCCATGAGCTCTAAAAACAGAAAAGCCCAGAGGTTGAAAGTTTGGCAATCTGAGTTTGGGAATGCCAACGATATCTGCCTTTCTCACGGAGGCTGCCAACATATCTCTTGCTTTTAGATCAGGTAAACAAACACCGGCATAACTTAAAAAATGTCCTTCTTTCCGCACTTCTTCCTCGTTCAAAACCATGTCCTGCGCTAGCGTAAGCAGTTCCCCATCCCCTAAGCGGATAACGGACAACGGGGAGCTTGAATCCAAAGCTTCATTAAGCTTCCTTGCAACCTCCGCCGCGCTTAGAAGACGATAATATTGAGAACTCATTTGCTCCATTCCAGCTTCGATAATCTGGCGAACCGAAATTTCAGGAAGAATCTCCAGCTCCGGAAGAATCGAATCCACAATTCCCTCTCCTCCATCGTATAATCCCTTCGCGTACTCCTCTACCGAGTTTGGTTTAACCCTCATCGTTTCAGGTGCCGAGTGCTGCGACCTCATCATTGCCTGGTCGTAGCCTGCATCGAAGCCTTCATTGAACGAAGCTGCCGCTTGCTCCAGCAATTTCTGGGTGCAGTCGCTTTGCGTTTGGCCTTTTGTTCGCTGAAGAATAACTTTTCGCTTATGTCGCCTCTTTACCAGCCTGCGTCTTCTTTTCTCTAAGTGCTGCCGTATGATGATCACCCCGTCTTACGCACAATATATTCTTTGGAACTCATTAGGAAACGGGTATAACAATCCATTTTGGCTTGACTCAAGGGAATATGATACGAAGCATCGAACTCAATCGTTTATGATAGGTATGATCCTTTCTTGTTCTCATCAAGCCTTTTAACGCAATTCGTTGTCTCTCTTCCTCATGACGCAAGTAATAGTCGATTTTATCCATCAGTTCAGCATAAGAGCCATAGGTTTCTATTTCCGTTCCAGGGGAATATAACTGATCCATATCATGGCGGATATCCGATAACTGAAGCGTGCCGCAGCCGGATATTTCAAACGTGCGGGGATTGACGGAAAGCGCCTTTACTTTCCTGCTGTTGGCGTTGATCGTATCGTCATCGGATGAACGGTGATGGTTGATCACAATCTTGGCTCCATTGTAGTACGTTGCCGTGTCCTCCGGCGTCATCCAATCGCCGAGCTTAATCTTGTCGGACAGCTGGGCGTAATGTTTCATCCGATCCCACCACCATCCGGAAATGACGACTTTTTTATTTTTCAGTATCGGGGCCAGATGATCCATTAACTCCACTCTGTTCCAATAGGCCGTTCCGATAAAACAAATATCGGTCTGATTTGAGGTTGGCACATGCTTCGGATAAAATACGTTCGGGTTGACTCCAAAAGGCAAGTGATATACATGTTGACAACCTAAATCGCGATAAAAAGAAACGCAGTTGGATTCAAGCGTAAAGATATAATCGTAACGGGGAGCGATCGAAACCGTCCAGTCCGTATAGTACGGGTCATCCGTAAACCAAATGGCCGTTTTAAATCCTTTATCCCGAAGCGCTTTGAGCGTATCGGCTTCCAAAACAACCCCGTTTAAAGCAAGTACTAGGTCCGGCTGGAATTTCTTAGCCAAAAGGACGATATCTTCGGAAGGGCTCGCGACCGAGAGACTTCGAACCAGTCCCTTTAACGCGTCAGTCACCGCCTGATCCAGCGCAGGATACGGAACGCCAATGCCTGCAGTGACATAAAGAATACGGAGATCGCGGACCTGCTCCTCTTCCTTGGGTAAGGACCTTATTACCGCATCGGAAAAACCGAGCCTGTATCCCTCTCTCCGTCCCACTGAATAACCTTTTCTGTATCCTTCCAACTGGGCGGATTGCTCTCCCCCCTGAAGCAGCAAATGCTCATTCATATAAGGTTCACCACAATCGGCCACTGGCTTGGTATAAGGACTGGAAGGTTCCCGCGTCCGTCCACCATCCGTCTAATATGTCATAGGTAAGCTGCCCCTTCGATGCATACACATTGTTCACGTCGGTAATTTCCAGTTCGCCTCGTGCGGATGGTTTAATGGTTCGGATCGTTTCAAACACCGTCGAATCATACATATAAATACCGGTTACGCAATAATCGGATTTAGGATCCTCCGGCTTCTCCTCGATCATGACAATGTTGTCTTTCTCCAAGACCGGAACACCGTATCTCTTCGGATCAAGGACTTTCTTCAGAAGTACGCGCGCTCCAGCGGCCTGTTTTTCATAAGCTTGCACAAAAGTTGATAGATGATCCTCAAACAGATTATCGCCAAGAAGCACAACGAACTTTTCGCCAGGTGTTATGAACGGTTCGGCAAGGTATAATGCTTGGGCAATCCCCCCGGCTTCTTCCTGGATTTTAAATGTGACGCTTACTCCCCATTCTTTTCCGCTGCCGATCAGGTCTGTATACAGGCCAGCCGATTGCTTGCCGATCACAATGAGAATTTCCTCAATGCCCGCTTTTTTGAATTTCTCGATTCCGTGACATATCATCGGAACTTTCCCGACAGGCAGCAGATGTTTGTTTATGACTTTGGTCAGTGGATAAAGCCGGGTACCCGTACCTCCTGCCAGAATGACGCCCTTCATATAATCCTTCCTTTCGCAAAATAGATGATTATACATAGATCGTTGGATCGACGCCCCATTTATCCATGAATTTTTGTTTGTTAGTATCGATAAGATGCTTCACTTGACTCATGTCCTGCTTGGCAAAGCTGGCACTCCCATGATGAAAAACGAAAACATCGCCCGCAATCCTGAACGTATATCCCGCATTCCTGGCCCGATAACAATAGTCATCGTCTTCAAAATGACCTGGTGAATAACGTTCGTCCAGCAGTCCGATCCGATCCATCAATTCCCGTTTAAACAGGAAACATAAGCCCACGATTCGATCCACTTGAAGCCACTTACTGGCATCCGGCTCATTCAGCTGGTTCGACATCTCCTCTAAGCTGGTATATGGCATATCGATCTGTTGTTTCCCGCTCGCATAATTGGTAAGCGGCCCGACGATCCCGATATTGGTTTCGCTGTTCAAGCAATTCAACATATTCTGCAACCAGTTGCGGGTGACGATGACGTCATTATTCAGCAGAAGCAGCGTATCGCCGGTTGCAATTTTCAAACCCTTGTTGCATGCGGCTGGAAAGCCAATGTTATTTGCCAATGAAATGAAGGTAATCCCCTCCTGACGGCAGATATCAACGGTACCGTCGGAGGAACCATTATCAACAACGATGATCTCATAAGGCTCATTCGTATGGCGTTTAATCGAATAAATGCAATCCTTTAGCAGATCCCTGCCATTGAAAGTCGGAATAATGATGCTTGTTTTATTCATAGCTACCACCTTCTAAACCTTGGTTAGCTGCCTTTGTCTAATCTGATCCATAAAAGATAGCCGCGGCCCCTTTAAGTCGAATACCGTCTTGAGAGCTTCGATGTGGTCTCCAATGATCAAGTCGGAAACCGCGTTTTGTTGTCCGACATTTCGAGCTCGGAGCCGATTTTTTGTAATAACGTCTACACTGGCCGGTGCGTTTATTTTTAAACCCTTTTCAAGGGCGATGACTTGCGCTTTCGGTGGGACAGATAAATTGGCGTATCCGATGATCTGGGCAGCTTCCTTCCTCATCGCGTGAGGTACCGCTGTAAGCGAATTGGCTTCGAGATCCGCCCTGCCCATGGATCGATTAATAAACTCCTTAACCGTTGTTACGTAATCTCTTTCGGAAAACATCCCGATCCATGGAGAAATATTATTTAAGGCAATATCACTACCCTGTTCAATGGCATCAATGAAAGGTACGAGATGCTCTGCTAATATTGGAACATCTCCATCAAGGAACAGCAGAATGTCAGAATCGGCTAACTTCGCCCCGACCGCTCTGCCAACATCGTGTCCCAAAGCCTGTTTATAGTGCACAATAATGGCTCTCGATTGGTTTCGGATCATTTCAAAGCTTTCATCGGTTGATCCGTTCACCACAAATATGATTTCATGAAGCGGCAGCCGATGAAGCTGCTCCAGCAATTTTATAATCGTATCTTTCTCGTTCATCACCAGGACGATCGCCGCTACTCTTTTATCCGTTGGCAGAAGTACTGCATTTCCAAGATATACTCCAGTATGCTTGCTGTGTCCTTCCACAAATTTTGATGCCGCCGCGTGATAAACGGTCCATGGCAGCGGTTTGACTGAATGGTACCAGCGGTTCCAGCTCTCGTTCACTTTGATATGAGGGTCTATATCCGCTGTTGTTGGAACTTCATGGGCCGCTTGCTGATAACCGGCAGCATAAGCTCTCTCTTTCCAATTGTCGACCACTCCATTTGAAATCCGACGATTCTTGAATATAAGAGCCTCCAATTTATGACCGCTCCGTTTTCTATTGGTCCTTGCTCTTTTATTTATGGGTCTCATTGCTCTCCTAAAAGATTTTGAAGCGGGAATCTTACCTCGTCTCTGCTTTCTTCGCACCATCTCATCACCACACGCTTTCTCTTTTTCGTGCGAGATCTGATCGATTTCCCCGCATGCCGGATTTAGAGATTAACCAATCTATCGCCTCCAAATGATCCCCCACGATCAGGGTTTCCAGGGGATCATTTCCTCTGGTTCTACCCCTCCGGGGATTTCTTTTTCCTACATCCACGTAATGGATCCCGCGTACTTTCAAACCATTATAAATAGCCATTGCTTGAGCTTTCGGAGGAACGGCCAAATTGTCGATACCAATCAAATATACTGCTTTTCGGCTCATTGCATGTGGAATGGTTGTCAGTGAAGCTCCTTTCAAATCGGGATTGGATACCAAAATGTTTAACGTATGCTTAGCGAGGATAACGCTGTGAACGTGATGCTTATCGATCGGACCCAAATACTTGTTCAAAGCCACGTCCACCCCCTCTTCCACAGCTTTCGTTAAAGGGGTCAAATCACTTGTTTTTATTACGATGTCTGCATCGGTAAACAGCAAGATGTCTCCTCTAGCCGCTGCAGCGCCGATACTTCGTCCCACGTCATGACCAAGCGGAAAGGGCAAGTGGATCACCCTCGCTCCGATGCTCTGAGCAATATCTGCCGTACCGTCCGTTGAACCATTAGCAACAACGATAACCTCTGTGGCGGAGTGCACTTGGCTGGCTTGCCGAATGACTGCCGCAATGGTCTTCGCTTCGTTCATGGCAGGAATGATGACGGATACCTTCGGAGACTGGGCATTTATGATCCGGGACAGGGATCTTCCCCTCTTTTTTCTGTTAACGGGACTCGCAGGACTTCGTTTCGACATGTTTCTCACCTGCCAAGTTGGGATTAAGGACACTTCCTCCTCATTTTATGTATAGGTTTATTTACTGTAACGGCGTTCGTACCTTACACCGAATAAAATTGGGTTGAGCGGATGGACCAATAAACATACCAACTCTATCGATATCGAATAAACTAGAACATCAAAAAGAAAGGAAGTGAAGACCTATCAGAACATTCAGGGCAACATTATTAGGCAGAAACGAGGTACCCGCTGTTAGAACGCGGGCCACGGGGAATATTGTTTTTCAGCTCAACAACACAGGCACTCAGCTAAGATTCAGACTTGTTATTCGAAATATCAGCCAAGTGACCCAAGCTCATATCCATCTCGGAAGAGTCGGACAAAACGGCCCCATTGTCGCATTCCTGTTCGGTCCGTCAAAATTCGGTATAACCGTAAGACGCGGGATTATTCAGGGTGTCCTGACGAATCAGGATTTGATCGGTCCTCTGCAAGACAGAACGATTCGAGATCTGATCCGTGAATTCGAGCGTGGCAATGCCTATGTGAACGTTCATACGATCCAAAATCCGAATGGTGAAATTCGCGGGCAGGTTCGGCGATAAAATCACATCATCTTATTTGTATATACGTTTTATGAAGAAAACCCTCCAACTGTGCATAGAGCGGAGGGTTTTACACTTGGTCGGCTTTGGCAGCGGGAACGTAGGTTTTAATCTATCTGTTCTTCCAACCTCTCAAAAATGTGCGTTTCATCTCATCCATCTGCCTTTACATTCATCTCTCCCATTGCATTAACTGTTACTAGATTAAGAATACAAAAACCTTAATCAATTCTATATGAGGAGGTAGACGTGATGGCCATTATTTCGGTCTTCCCTTCACCTACAGGGACGCCAATTGCAACTGCGGTAGCTTCAGCTGTCGCTGGTGACGTCGTATTGGTTAATGATGGAACGTATCCTGAGCCGGCGGTGACTGTAGCGACTTCCAACGTAAAAGTTATAGCTAAAAATGAAGGTGCGGCGATACGCCAAGGACTCAACGCTGCCGCAAGTGCGTTCATTGTCACAGCAGCTACGGGGGTTGAAATTAACGGATTCTCCATTCAAAACTACACGGCCGATGCGATTGATGTTACCGCTGGTACCAATCACCGCATCATTGGCAATACCATTAACAACACGCTTGGTATTGGTATTGATTTAGCGGCCGGTACCGGACATGTAGCCTGGAGAAACAGTGTTCAAGATGCAGGCGGCGTTGCAGGAATCAACGTAGTAAGCACCGACAGCTGGATCGTACAGAATGTATTCTTCAGCAATACAAGTGTGGGTATTTTGTTGGCCGGCGCCAATAATGCGGCTATTGGTAATACTGTCTCTCAAAACGGCACAATCGGCATCTCGAGCACCGCAGCGAACAATCTGTTATTCGGCAACACGGTCACGCAAAACGGAATAAGCGGAATCACCGTTGCAGCAGCAAACAACGTGCTGATACGCAATAACGTGGAAAACAACACAGGTACCGGTGTTTCGATCACAACCGGCGATAACGGATATCTTGGAGCCAACGATTCGAATCGTAACACTCAAACCGGTATCGCAATTGCCACCGATTTTAACAGTGTGGAATTCAACGAAATGGAGTTCAACCAGAATTTTGGACTCCTCATTTCCGGCGATGAAAACACCGCATTCGGAAATCGGTTCACCGGTAACACGCCAACTCAAATCTCCGTAACAGGTACAGATAATAACTTGTTCTAAATTCCTTGTGTATGTAAGGCTTTTACGCTTGCTCTCCTCGTGAGGGCAAGCACTATTTTTCAACTGAGTTACCCGCAAGGGCATCCCGTAAACATGATGGTTTGGAGGTCATTTGATGAGAAAAATTCTTGTGGTCGGCTCAGAGGAAACCGCATCATACCAAATCATTCTTCTTCCCCCTCTCCGTTATCTGGAAGGACAAGGATACTGCAGTTTCAAGATCCTTCCACATAAGCAAGTAACCCGATCTATCATTTCTTCATATGATATTATTTTGTTTCTGAGAAGCATTGAGCCTGCAGCGCTCCAATGTTTAGAATGGGCACACCGTGAGGGAAAGAAGACCGTATACGTCATTGACGACCATTTTCTCGCGATTCCTCAAACCACCCGTCTTGGACAAATATACTCAAAACCCGCTTATAAAGAAACCTATACTTACTTTCTAAAGAACGTACACACAGTCAAAGTAGAATCACCCGTCTTTCGCGATGTGATTAAGATGCACTTCACTCCTAAAGTGGTCTATTTTCCAGGAAGCATTGATGTTACCTATACACAATTGTCCAACAGTCCGAAAAAGGAAGATCGACTCGTGATCGGATATGAAGGTGCCAAAAAGGAAAGTTCTTTCCGCCCGGTTATTCCTGCATTGCAGCGCATACTTAAGGAATACGGAGATTTTGTTAGACTGGAGTTCTACGGGTACTGTCCTGAAGAATTGAAGGGGCATCCTAATATCTCCCATTGGAAACATAATGAAAATTACAGCCAGTTCATGCAGCAGCTGTATCGGGCCAATTGGGATATCGGTCTTGCACCCATGGATGATGGTCTGTTCTACCGCTGCAAAAGCAATGTGAAGTTCCGCGACTATGCTGCCTGCCGCATTCCCGGCATTTATTCATTATCCCCCATATACCGTGATTGCGTATTCCACAAAAAAACGGGTTATTTTGTTCCTCAAACAGAGCAGGGCTGGTACGTCGGAATTCGAGAAATGATCGACAATCCCAAACTTCGAAAAAAAATTTCACAAAAGGCCGCAAAGGCCGTGGCCAAGAACTTTACGGTCAAACAGTGTGCGAAAAATTGGAAGTCTCTTTTTCAAGGCCTGCTCGACATACCATAGAACCTGTAATAGATGATGACCTATTATCTGGAATGGAGAGTGATAGCATGCCTACTATTCAAGAGGCAGCGTTGGTTCTTAACCAGCATTATGACATCAAAAAGCCGAAAATCGAATGGATTCAGGACGAACCGGATAAAGCGGTGTGGAAGGTAATCGATAACAAAGAAACCTATATCCTTAAGTCGGATTACAGATCAAGCAAAACCTTCACCCCTTCTATCACTCTACAATACGAGCTATCCCAACAGGGGTTGAAGGTTCCGGAGGTAATCGCCACGAATCAACGGAAACTATGTACGAAGCATGGTAAGCATCGTTATTATTTATCTAGATATATTTCTGGCGGTTCTGCATCGATAATTGACCGCGTAAAGGTCATTGGGGATTTTCATCAAAACGCTACATGGCCAAGTTCACTCTCATCCAATCAAAAACCGAGCGCCTTGAAGAATGGAATAAACAGATGGATATCTGAATATCAATTAAAATTAAAAGATTTGATGAAATGGAAAGACCAGTACTCCTTGCCGTATATTCAACCCTGTTTACAATTAGCTGAGAAATGTATAAGAGTTTCTTCCCGAAGAGCCCCCCTCCTCGCTGATCATCTCACATCCCTAAACAATAGGAGATGGCTTGTACATGGGGATTTAACCCATTTAAACGTAATAAAAACGCCATCAGGAGATTTATGGATCATTGATCTGGAGCATTCAAGAATTGACTCTCCCATCAAGGATATCCGTTATTTATTACCGAGGGTCGTGTTATCTTCCCACTATAAAGAGTACTTTACGAGATTTCCTGAAGGGAAGTCTTATAAAGAACTCTACTATATAGATGCGATATTTCCTCACAGCCTCCACTTCTACCTCGGCGGATCGATCAGGCAAATGAAACTTCCGCTGAAGAGTACCAAAGTACAAGAGATTGTATCAGACGAACTAGCGAAGGATGACATGATAAGCAAGGAGTTGGGCGGCATTAAATAAGGGAATACCGAAGGGGCCGTTGTACGACAACGGCCCCTAAGATACATATTAACGTTTCAATCTTTTCATAACCGGCTTATTGTGGTGCTTGCTCCAATTAAAAAATTCATTATTACGGATATTGCCATTGATCGCGGTAAAAGGAACCTTATTCTTCCAGGCAACGTAATTAAAACTGATTTGGTCTCTTTTACTATAACTTATAATTTGTCTCCACCATGTGGTCATTGCTCCCATAACGATAGGATCATTATGGCGTCTTAGGATCACGCCGGACTCAATCAGTCCGTTATCCCTCGGATATCCCGCATTCTTATACAAAGCTACTTGTTTTAGTATGACTTCTTTGTTATCCTTCCCCAAGGCAATACAAGCCTCAGCTTCTTTATAAATACAATTCCGATGTGAATGTTTGTAGAACACCAGCGGTGAGGCGCTATATTTTTCAATAAACCGATCGATATCTCCGACGATTCTGATATTCCCGTCAACCCAAACACTGTGTTTGTAGGTCGGGAATAATAAATGTGGCATAACTTTTACCCATCTAGCTTGACGGGCCGAATCAGCGAATATTTTATCTAACTTAATCATTTTCCAGGTTCCGGACTTTAATTTAGGATTATCCGTAAAACAATAGTAATCACAATATTTGCTCATTTGTAAAGGATCCTGCAGCTTATCGTAATTGCCGGTTATCGCTGTGTATACTACGTTTTTTCGTTGATTACTTGTGATGATTTGTCGTCTGCACGCTAAGAGCCACTTTAATTTTGCCCTTGTTTCTCTGAGCGATTGATGCACGGCCATTTTTTGTACCGATCGTTGAACCCTTTCCTCGCCATGCTTGCGATAGAGAGCAGCTTTTCCATTCTGCACTAATTTCTTTCTTCTATCGGTTCCAAAACTTGCCGACTTTTGATGATAGATATAACAATGGGTGGCTACCTTTAATTTAAAGTTGGCAGCCCGTGCGCGAAGGCAATAATCATCTTCTTCCCCGTAACCTACCGGAAAGTTCTTCTCATCGAAATATCCGATTTTGTCTAACACTTCTTTCTTGATCATTAAACAGAAGCCGTTTAAAAACATGACTCTCGGAAAAATCTTATCCGAGGCTTGATAGACAAGCTCGGCCATTTGTTCGATCGTCAAGTTGGGCTCCAATCCATTACGGTTCCAGTCCCGATGGGGAATGGATTGCCAGCTGGCTGCATTTGACAGCGGACCGACGATACCGATCCTGCGATCGGATTCCATGGTTTCCGTCAGCCTTTCCAACCACTGACTGGTTACGATCGTATCGCTGTTGAGGAGGACGCAGTATCGTGATGTTGACTGTTTTAATCCTTGATTCGCTGAAGCCGTATAGCCTTGCGGTTTATCGTGTCGAATTAATTTATGGTGAAATTGTCGTGTGTACTGTTCCAGATATCGCTTTGTGGTTTGATCGCTTCCATCATCTATGATAATTAAATTAATTTCTTGTGTCGTGTTATTTTGAATGGAGCTCAAGCATTGTTTTACTGCGTTCAAACCGTTATGCACACAAATGACAACATCAATCAATCCCTTCCCTCCCTTCCCCGTTATCTTTGATCGACACAATCGGGGATGAGCTTTTCTCCAATCGCTTATGTCCGCCGAGCAAGACGATGTTTCCTTTAATCGACCGGGTCACATTTTTCGTGTCATACAGCAAAGCGGCATGCTCAGCAATAAATCGGTAATCGATCGTACTATGATCGGTAGTAATAACGACCAGGTCGGCGGAGGCAATCAGATCCGGCAAAAGTTCTATGGAGGAGATCCTGTGGCCGTTGTCCATAAACCATGGAATGAGCGGGTCATAATAGGTTACCGCAGCCCCCTTCTGCTGTAGAAGCCTGAACACTTCCAGTGACGGCGATTCCCGCATATCGTTGACATCCTTTTTATAAGCCATGCCGATCAATATAATGTTGGAGTTTTTTAGCGGCTTTTCATGGTCATTGAGTATGTCGGTAATCTGCGATATGACATAGCGGGGCATATTGCTGTTGATATCGCTGGTCAATTCAATAAATTTGTTATAGAAGCCGAACTTTTTAGCTCTCCATGACAGATAGGTCGGATCGATCGGGATGCAGTGGCCGCCGATCCCCGGCCCCGGGAAAAAGGGGATGTAACCAAACGGCTTGGTCGAAGCAGCGTCGATCACTTCCCAGATGTTAATCCCCATTCGGTCACACATGAGCGTCAGCTCGTTCACGAGCGCAATGTTTACGCTTCGAAACGTGTTCTCGAGCAGCTTAACCATCTCGGCCGCTGCCGTTGAGCTTACGGGAATCACGTTATCCAAAAAAGAACGGTAAAATTGAATGCCGAGATGTGCACATTCCTCCGTGATTCCACCTAAGATTTTAGGTGTGTTTTTTACATTGAATTTACGGTTTCCAGGGTCCACTCTTTCCGGAGAATAACATACAAAAACATCCTTACCCACTTCCCATGGCGTATTGGCCTCAATCACATTCTTAATTAATTCTTCGGTCGTTCCGGGATAGGTGGTGCTTTCCAAAATAATGAGCGTATCTCTCGAAGCATACCGGATGATGGAATCAACCGCTGACCGAATCATGGAAACGTCAGGATCTCTGTTGATGTTAAGCGGGGTGGGCAAGCAAATAACGATGATATCTGCCTCAGCCAGCGCTGAAAACTCATGAACGGCATACAGGCGCTGATGGATCAAAGAATCGATATCTTCATCCTTTATATCCGTAACATACGATTTTCCGCGTTGCAGCTGTTCCGTTTTATTCTTATCAATGTCAATTCCGTACACCCTGTAATTGGCTCTTGCCGCCTCCACTGCCACAGATAGTCCGACGTAACCAAGACCGATCACGGCCACCGTTGCCGTCTTGGTTTTTATTTTATGCAAGATTTCGCTCATCCTGGTTGTCCATCCTTTCTTGAAGAGTAAGTCCTTGTTCAAAAAACACCCATGATGAAATTACCGGGCGATCATGAATTTCCTTCTCCTGATAAAATATGAAATACGCCTGAGAGAAGCAACGGCGAATTCACCAGACATATTACCCATGTCATTCCTATTCGTCCGGTACATACAGAAAAGACAGCGAACGGTTTCGCTGTCGTAGTATACAAGCCATATTGTTCTTTCATCCCGAATGCATATTAATTACTTTCCGAATTCTCCCCGAGCAGACGCTCCGCTAAAATGGCGGGCTTCTCTAAACGTTGTTGTACCGTTGGCCAGTTCTCCTTCGTAGCCGTATGAATAACCATATCGTAAGGGACCCCCCTGATCGTCAGGCCATTGCGTTCGATTCCGGTTCGCGGCAGCCCGCAATGATCATGAAAAGAAACGACGCTCGCATTCTCGATAACCGTATTGGAAAACACACTGGACAAACCCAGAATATCGAACGCAACGTGAAAAATAAGCCATACGCTGGCAGGAGCGGCTGGGATCGAATCGGAAATGATCCATCTTCCCCAATTGCCGGCTTGACCATCAATATCATAGATCGCGATGGTTCCGATCGGCACTCCCGAGAGAAGCTCAATGCAGAAGTAATAATCGCCCTCTCTATGAAAATATTCTTTCAACCATGCTTCATGCACAGCATAACGAGAGTCGATTTCTCCGATGTACTTCGATAACTCAGGGGACCTTCTCAGCTTGAAAATAAATTCGGCGTCGTCCATCGTAATCGGTCTTAATCGAATGCCGAAACGTTCAACGGTGATGTTGTGGTTCACGACTTCACCTCAATGATCCTGGCGATGTCATCCAAGCTTTGAATACCCGCTACTTCCCTGATGGAAAAGCGAACATCGAATTGCTCTTCAAGGCGAAGAATGAGCTCCATGTGCTTTAAAGAATCCCAATTCGGCAATTCTCCCCGCTTTGGATTACCTTGAGGCGGAATCGGGGTGTTCAACACCTCGGATAAGATCGACCCAATTTGTTTGCGTATTTCCGTCATCGATTTACCTCCACTCTGGCAGGATGGTTCCCGCAAGCAGCTTTTACACGTGCATAGAGATCCCTAAGCGGCAGCTGTTCCGGCGAGCCCTCAACAAAACGCTTTATCCAGTCCAAGGCGGGGGCATTCCGCGGCCCCTGGGACATCTCAATGTGGATACGCTGCACTCCGCGATCCATCAATTTCTCCAAGATCCAGGCAAAGGCTACCGTTTCAATGTCACGTCCAAGCGCCCTGCAGCTAAAAAGCGTCTCGATGAGATGCGCTTGTTCGCCATCCAACCTGCATACAAAGGTGCCGATAATTCCGCTGTCTGACAGTATATCCGATAGGCCAACCGTAATCGTAACGTATTTGAAGGCGTCCATAACGTCATTTGCTTCATTTTCTGTCATACGCCTTAAAGCTAGGTTAAACTGATTTGTTTTATGACTTAGATCATACAGCCGCTTGACATGGGAAGCTTCATTCTCATAAATGGTAATGACCATGTTCAAGCTGTCTAAATAGGAATGGTAATCCGATGCGGTTTGCCTGATCTTCTCTCTTGCCTGATTGGCCTGGATATCCGTTGTTCGGGATACGGCAATGTCATCCCGGTGAAGTTGATACAATCCGGGAAAATGACATAAACCCAGCATCGTTTCTTCACCGTTTCGTTTGGCACGTAGAAGGCGTACCTCCGGTAGTTCTGCAGCCATCTTCACCAATTCCGCCGGATTGTCATCCACAAACAAGAAGGCAGACAGATCGATATTCAGTATTTGAGAGAGCCGATTCAGATTTTCTGCTTTTGTCTGCCAATTTGCACGAACAGCGGCAAAATCGTCCCATCTCAGCGGAAAATCGGTGCGCGCATCGAACAGTGCTTTAACATCTTCCTCCTCATTTCGGCTGCACAAGGTAAGCATAATTCCTGATTGTTTTAGTTGAAGCAGCAGCCTTTGCAACCGATGATGGCCTTCCGTTAACGTTACCCCTTCAGCTCCTTCTTCTCCGAGGACTCCGTGATATAGCGTATCATCTAGATCCAGGGCTATCGCTTTAAGCCTCGGAACCAAGGAAGCGGGCAAGAGCTGGACGCCAAGGTGACGGGAAATAATCGTTGTTGCCTGATTGGAAAATGGGTAGTTGCTGATTTCTTCGTTCCGATAATCATAGAAGGATTCGGTGCCTTCATGGGCCAATTGGGCTAAATCGATCAGAACACAGCCCGTGTTGTTCTCAACCGCCCCCAACAAAAACGAATTTAACTTCCGGAACCATCCACGGTCGCTGGCACGGAAGCTGAGCACCCTATCGGCATCTTCCAAGGACTCCGGCCAGTTATTTATCCAGATCGGTTTATCCGTTACCATTCGCAGTTTAACGATCCGTTCATTCAGCCATTGTGCAGCTTCTTGTGCACTCATAGAGCGGGCGTAAATCCGCCAATCTAACCAGATGATATATACATCCGCCTGAGCTTCCCCTCCAATACCGGACAGAGCGCTATCATAATCTGAGTAATCAAAACAGACATCAGCCTCCCATAATCCGCAAAACGGAGACATCAAATTGGCAACAAACTCAAAGGGCATCGTTCTGTCAACTCGTATTCGGAAGGTTCGAATGCTTGGAAGCTTCGGGCTTCCTGCAATCCGACCCCTGGAGGGAAGGGAGCACAGCAGAGAATCCGCTAAATCTAAACGGGTTAACACATGATTCATTCCTATACCTCCCTCCTGATTTCAGAGCTTTGACCTGGCCATCATGCCAATGTTCTTGATACTCCCGGAGCCT
Source organism: Bacillus sp. FSL K6-6540 (assembly GCF_038007545.1). Classification (NCBI taxonomy): domain Bacteria; kingdom Bacillati; phylum Bacillota; class Bacilli; order Caryophanales; family Bacillaceae; genus Bacillus; species Bacillus sp. FSL K6-6540. The sequence continues at coordinate 1,699,255 of NZ_JBBOXH010000001.1, read as the reverse complement.
ATCCCGCTAAAGCCATTGGCATTAATATAACCCGAGCTCCTTACCCCACACATTGATTCTTTCTAAATAATGATCCAATAAATGAACCGTCTTCAGATCCTCCACGCCCCAATAGAGCTGCTGGAACAAGCTGCGTTCCAAAACGCGCTGCAAATAGGCCATTTTGTACAACGTAACCGGGTCCGTATCGAACCGGATTCCATATTTGAGCATTTCTGCGGCATATAAAGGCGCACAGCGTTCAATTACGGCATTTTCGTCGCCTCTCCAGTCCTTGCGGTATGCAAAAAACACACCCATTAAATTAAACATATCGAACCAGCAAGGTGAGAAACGTGCACCTTCCCAATCGATAAACTTAATGTTCCAGTTCTCTTCGGCTACATTGTGGCAGCCGATATTCGGTGTTTGCAGATCATTGTGAATGATGCTTTTACCTGCCTGCAGAAGCTCGGGAAAATAAATAGGTCCTTTTTGTAACATGGTACGGACATTAGCGTAGCTAGACTCCAGCCTCGCCTTTAATTCGGGACGTTCCATTGCTTTATCCAGATATTCTATAGTTCTTTGATGCGTCTTCTGGCGCTCTTGCGTTGAAGTGGGGGAATCGTAAAGCGGGAGCCATTCCTCGAATGTTTCCCAATGACTATAAAAATTGTCGTTATAGGTTAGCGCGTGAAGTTTCGCCAAGGAAGGGATAATCCGGTCAAAATAATCAGGTGTAAAGATAACCTGACCCTTTACTTGAGGGACGAACTCCATGAATACCCATACATCATCACCATTCATACCTTCCACGATCAGATATATGTTAGGTATCAGATCCGATAAAATATGGGTTGCTTTTCGGTACATGTTTAACTCGATAAGTTTCTGTTCGTTCACGGGTGCTTTGAATATCTTTAAAATCATTGGATATTTTTGTCCGTTTGCCGTAATTTCGAGTTTCCAGATTGCACTCTTGAATGTTTCTTTCAAACACTCCATATTTCCGTCGTTCAAAACAACGGAAGATCCGAAATGGCTTGCAATCTGATCAGCGCATCCAAGCTCCCGCCACTTCAGACTTATATCGTTAAGAGGCGGGTTTGCCAATAAGGCTTGTGCATCCTCAAGCCCTTTATTATATCCATCTTCTTTTCCCTTTTTAAATCCATCCGCACGACCTTGCTCGAACCCTTCCGAATTTCCTGTTTTCACCATATCCGCGATCCTCCACTCCATATTCCTTTTATATCCTATGTGGAGGACCTCCGACATGACATTAAAAAAACGCGATTTAACATTCCGTGTACACGATTTTACATCCTGCGAATAATTGGATCTTTATGCGGATGGGCGCTGGATAAACATTGTAAAGCAACGCAAAATAACCCGCAGAACACGCGGGTTAACCGTGTAGTATTCAACTTCGTATTCATAGGACCGAATGTTTCTAGCGCTAATAAAGCTCCAAATTTTTTCCTAAGACCTTGATTTTTTCTAAATACGCCGGCAGCAGCTTCGCCTCTTTTTTTCCGGTAACAGCCCAATTCAGCTGCAGATACAGCCCTTTCTCGAGTATTCGTTTTGCAAATGCCATCTGATACAGTTTTAGTGGATCCGTATTAAAGATAACTCCGTGCTTTCTCATCTCATTCGAATATAATTGAACGCAGCGGCGGGTTATATCCTCTTCCTGATCCCCCCATTCTCGGCGGTATGCCAAGAAAACCCCGATCAAATTGACGAGATCAAACCAGCACGGGGCATATTTTGCGCCTTCCCAATCGATAAACTTGATTTTCCACGACTTCTCCTTAACATTGTTGGTCGCTATGTTTGCAGTGTGAAGATCTCCATGGATAATGCAGCAGCCTTCATGAACGACCTCCGGGAAATAATCCGGCCCTCTCTGCAGCAGGCCCTTTACGAGTGAGTAGTATGGATTAATCATATCTTTCAACTTGTTGTTTTTCATCGCTTCATCTAAATAAAATAAGGTTAACTTATTTATGTTTTTTCTTTCTTGTCTCATAACATTGGAATTATATCGAGGCAGCCAATCACCGAATAGTCCCTCATATTGTATAAAGCGTTCATTCATCGTAGAGGAGTGGAGCTTCGCTAGTGTCGGAATGATTTTGTCAAAATGATCCGGATTATACTGAACTCGCCCTTTAAGAGGCTCAACGTATTCCATGAATACCCACAAATCGCGTCCGTTCATATTTCGTTTGGTCTTATAGACCAGTGGCATGAACGGTTGAAGCACTGTTCTTCCTTTACGGTAGATATTTTTCTCAACCGTGCTTTCCGGCCGGTCTTTTTTGAGCGCTTTCGAAATTTTAAGAATGACGGGGACGCGCTTTTGGTCATGTTCGATTTCAAGTTTCCATATGCTGCTTTTGTAGGAGTCTTTTAAACATTCCATGGTTTGATGAACCCATCTCGCTTCGGTGCCAAAGGACTTGAATGATTTGGGGAAACCCATCTTACGGCATGTTCTTCGAATGAATCGCTTGTCTATTCTGCTGGTTCGACTCATTAGTCCTCACCCCATTTTTTGCTTTTAACCATCGTATGTCGAACATAGCGATACAAATCCATTCATTCGCCTACCAAACGGAAATGTGCTCTGGCTCAAATTGGTCCGCGGGGTTCTTCCATACATAATTTTGATTCGGTAAACGGGATCGTTCTTCAGCCTTAGTTATATAGAATGCTACCTGTGTCGTCTAGGCTAAGGTAACAGCCTGTCTCCCATCTTCATACCCTTTCGCAAATCCGGCTTTAAAATCTTCCATGTAGGAATGATCATACCCTTTGTCATGGATTTGGTGGGATAAAGGCCGGGATCTGCCGGCCTCAGACCTGGAGCTGTAGCGTCCACCGGCTCGATGGCGCTTGACTGGCTTGCCATGGCGGCGTTTAGTAACTGATGACTTCAGGCTTCTCAGCCCTTTTGCGAATGACTTCTTCCGTGCCATGGGTGAAGCCTTACGATGATTCCTGACCGTTAATGCCGTGTTCATGGCGAATCCTCCTGCAAGGTTCAATTCGTAGCTTCTAACCCGGCCTCATTGTAAAATAGCTGGCACTCGGATGTTATCCAGGGCGATGCCGGACTGCCTAATTTGTACCGATTTAACGGAATGCCTGTCAACATTTCAGCCATCACGGATTGATAGCCGACAAGCAGCCGAATATTCTCCGCAAGCGTGCGCGCGGTTGTTTCGGAATGTGCCGTAACCTCTGCGATACTTTCCAAAATACTTGCCAGCGCTTGCTGGCTTCTAGCAATGGATGATACCATAGCAATCTTGGCCTCATGTTCCTGTTGTATGCGCGCGATCATGAGTCCGTATCTCCGAAATCGAATGCATCAAATCCCATGGCATCATCTTGTTCAGCGTCCGTTCCGAGAATAATCCGCAGATTCCGGCACAGACCGGAGCCTATTTTCGTCAAGCCCTCGATTTGCTCGACAATTTGCTCGTGAATGGATAACGAATCCTTCAACTCTCCCTTGGAACGAGGATATTGAGTCAAGACCCATTGACAAACCTTTTCGGCTTCTACCGCTTTCCCTTGAAGAATGAGATAGGTATTATATTGAATAGTCACGGATGCATCGAGAATCCGCATGAACGATTCCTCTTTACTCACATACATTCCCCCTTAACCAACGAAGTCGGATCCCATTATTCTTCGCCTTGCTCGTTCGCTCTAAGCTCTTTCATTACGATTTCCAAACTGTCTGCCGATGTTTGTTGCAGGTCGGCCATGGCGTTCAAATAAGCAGCAATGCTGCTATTGACTTGTTCCACCTGGGATCCTGACGACCGGCCACCTAATAATTGTCCCCCTAACGATGGTCCTCCTAACGATGATCCTCCTCGTGAATTCGGTTCTTCGGAGGCTTGGATTTCATGATTCGGTAAGGAATGTATAATTTGAGCCATGCGGACTGCTGCATGACGCTGAGCTTCTAGAATGCGCGCTAATTGCTGCTGGGAGTGCGATAGGTATTCGACCATATCATCTATTTTTTTCTCCACGACATAACTCTCCTTCGCTCATCATATTTTTCAACATATGCTTCGACAAGCTTCCTGGTGCCATCAATAATGCCATCCTTCGAATCAAGTGAATAGATCCTTAGCTGGCAGCATCGTTCTATATTGCTGCGGAACTCGCCCTAACCATTCGCTTATGCTTTCCTGTAATGATGGAAGCCCCTCATCTAGTCCTCCAACCTCCGTTAACAGCTCGGGGCGGAACAGAGCACAGCACGCATTTAACCGGTTATGGATATCCGCTTCGTCCCCGGAAAGTACGGGGGTTCCTGACTGTGCAAAACTAACGCAAACCGTTTTGATAGCGGGTGCATGTTCCAGCTCATCCATCAGACCGCCGATCCAGTTATCCATAACAGGTGTACAGCCATATAGAATAACTAACTTCTTCCCGTGTGCAGCACGAAGTGCCTTATTAAGAACAACCGCTATGCCTTGACCACTTCTCTCCATAATGTGTCGTACCGCTCCGATCCGGCCGCGCACATATTGCCTGGTTCCTTCCGAGGAGCCGGCATCAGCTATGAGCAGCTCATATGGATGCGGCGTTAAGGCTTCGATTCTTCTAATCTTGCCAATGGCATCTTCGTTTGGATCATGAATGGGAATGATGATGCTGATGCCCTCAAATGAGGCTTCTCCGTTTTTTTGTCCGTGTTGAACGCCATAAGAATAGCCAACGATAAATCCATCCTTCCGTCCTTCAACCGGATCAGCTTTGGGAAGAGTCGCCGATAAAGATGTCCGTAAGCGAGTGCCGCGTCTCTTCATCGTAAAAAGTCCTTCATATACATTCCGCCTCCCGTTTCTCATCACTGCGTGAGGACCGAATAATCATTTGGCAATTCATTTCTATTGTATGTTGACTTTCTCGCTTCGTGACGGCATCCACAGGGACCATTCCATTCTCTATACGTATGATCATCTTCCATATGTAAACAACACTTGATTGGAGTAACATGTTCGTAAATGAGCGTCATTCGGAGAACTCCTTAGTATTCACTTTCGCGGATGATTGCACTGAGGCTCTTTCGGAACGGCATCTTCATCATGTTGACGAATGGGACCTCCCACGGTTACTAAAAAGGATGGGTGGAATCTCGCTTCCCCCATCCTTCTCCTCCATTATGTTGCCATCCGGCCTATTGAGATCCAGTACAGCCAGCCTTCTGAGATCACAGTGCCTGCCGGCCGCGTAATTCCGATGGCCACCTCCGCATGCTGCCGTTTTCGAATGCCAGCTTGAAACACCGGATCACTGCACGATGCCACCACTACATAATGTTCATCTTGATAGGAGGTCTGAAGCGGTATTGTAATTTCGATCGTTTCTTGTTCATCAGAAAAGATGAAGGGGAAATATCCAAACTGCTGAAGTAAAGGCATATCAGGAATCCCTTGAACCGGATTAAAGGAAAGATGACTCGGTTGAACCGATTCAAGCGCTAGTTTGGAAGAAATAATGGATTCGGATGACAGATGAATACTGTGTACGGCATAATCCTCAATCGCTTCACTTCTTACGCTGCGATGCTGCAGATGGGAAGCACTGATTACATCATCAGCCAACGCGTGATCCATCACATCATTATCTAAATCTGACCACTTGCCGGAAGTTCCTCTGATGGCTATCTTCTTATTATAGCCATCGTACCGCCGAAAGGGCCTTCCCCTTCTTATCCTGGTGATCCTTCTGGCTTTGTTCACTGTCAGCTCTCTCCTCTGCTTCTAATCGTTACCTTCATCCTATTCAAGAGAAGGGGCTACTGCCACAGTCGGTTAGATGGTTTGCATCAGGTTAGCCCATCGTTCTGCCGTATGATCCCATCTGAAACGCTGACGTACCGTTTCACGGCCAGCCATCCCGATTCGGGTACGCAGATTCTCGTCCTGAAGCAATCCGTTAATCCGTTCGGCAAGCCCGCCAGGAAAATCATCCCTTTGAACCAGGTAGCCCGTCACGCCGTTCTCCACGATCTCCGGGATACCGCCTGCATTCGCAGCGATGACGGGAACTCCTGCAGCCATGGCTTCCACGTTCACGAGCCCAAAGGCTTCCCTCGGCGCTGAGGGGACAACCACAATATCGGCAAGCGAGTACCAGTCTGCAATTGCGGGATAAGGGATAAAGGGGCGGAAAAATACCCATTGGGTATAAGGTCCGGCCGTTCTTTTCAGTTCCCGTACATATGCGGTTTCCCGATCGGATCCGTAGGCTGCACTCCCGATGATAAGCAAAAGAACATCCGGATGCTTGTCAATGATATGAGGCAATGCGGCAATCAGATGGTGAACCCCTTTGTCAGGGATGAGCCGTCCCGCAAACAGAATGATTCGCCGTCCGCTCCATCCGTAATGAGCAAGCTTTGCCTCTCTTAGTGCCTTGGCAGCAGGACTGAAAGCAGGAGTAAAATGATCAAGACTCACACCAAGATGATTAATCGTGATCTTCTCCAGAAGCCCAGCATGTCTTGAAGTGATATCCTCCAGCAGGAAACGGCTGTTCACCACAATGCCGTCCATCCAGCGAGCAATGGTCCCAAAACGCTGCTCGCTCATATACGGAGGTGAAATAAATGTATTGGAGTGAAGATTCAATACGATTTTCACATCCGGCAGATGCATTTTGAGGCGCTGCGCCAGCAGCGGCCGATTGTGAACTTCGATAATATCCGGTCTCCACTTCTGAAGCCTCCGCAGCAAGGAAGGATAATAATTCGTTCCAGATGGCAGGCGGTAGCACGGAACGCCGTTGATCGTGTCTTTTGAAGGGAGCCCTTTTCCCAGTACTCCGAATATGCGCACATCCATGGCACCCTGCGCTAATGGAATGGTCTGCTCTACTACCCGCTCGACGGAGCTGCTCCTCCCCGATGGAATGACAAACGATCCCGGCGTCACAACCGCCACCTTCCGCAAACCCATAACTCCACATCCTTCTCACATCTTATCTATATGAAAAACACCTACTGATATATCAAAGGTTCCCCCTTGATCCGTAGTGTTTCGTTGCCATATCCAAAATGCGCATACCTGTTCATTTGTATGGTTAGATACCTTAACATATACCGAATCAGGGCCTGTTGGTGACTAATTCCCGACAAAGAATAGGCCAACCACGGGCGACACCCGTCCATCCGGGACAATCATCCTCACGCATACGATATGGTACAAAGACTACAGGATTATGGTGACAAGGAGGGTGACCATGCATCTGGAATATGTCGGCATTCTGCTCAACAACAATACGTATCGCAGAATTTCCAGCGGGGGAATCGGCACTGAATCACTGGCCAACTACGAAGAAGCTGCTGCCATGAATGGGTTGGTTCCTTGTTTTTTTACAATCCATCATATTTCACTAGAGACTGGAAAGGTGACTGGTTTTGTTCCGGCTCCAGCTGGATATTCGCAAGTGCATATTCCCATCCCACGCGTTATTCATATGCGGGCTATTTATCATAAAAAACAGGAGCAGGCGCTGATTGATCAACTGATCAAGCGCGGGGTATTCGTTTATAACGGGCGTACGCGTTACGGTAAAAACGTTATACATCATATGCTGGAGCAGGACCAGGGGATATTACCATCCCTGCCTCATACGGTAGAAGCTACCCCTGCCTCGATTCGCTCCATGCTGAGCCAGCACGGGGATCTCGTTCTAAAACCATGCAATGGAAGCATCGGGGTTGGTATCATGCGATTAAAAGGTAACTCTTTACGCAGTCAATTCACTTACTCCCGCTCATCCCCATCGGCCAAGGGCTGGCGAACGGTTACCTTGCCGCCCGGAAAGCTCCATCCTCTGATCTATCAGCGGATTAGGCAAGCTCCATTCGTTGTACAGCAGCGCATACCGCTTGCCGAATATGATGACCGCCCCTTTGATATCCGAGTTACCGTTCAGCGCGGGGGAAGCGGGCGCTGGGAAGTCGCCGGCATGTTCGCCAAAACATCGGCTCCACGAACGTTTGTCTCCAACATTGCTCAAGGCGGCTCAGCCTATCGGGTCCCGGACATACTCGCCCGCTGTATGCCTTACTTGCCTGTAGGACTTACCATCGAACGAATTGCTGAGTTTTCCCTCCATGTCGCCAAGACGCTGTCCTTGTATATTCCGTACGCAGCTGATTTTGGAATGGATGTCGGCATTACCGAGAATGGAAAGATCTATTTCATTGAATGCAATGGCTGCGATCAACGTTATGGATTTCGGGAAGCCGGAATGGAGGAAGTTTGGAAATACTCATACTACAATCCGATGGCTTTTGCCCGGTATCTTTATGATAACGGGGTCTGGCCGCATTATTGAATGGAAAAACCAGCCTCTCCTGAGAACGGGAGAGGCTGGTTCATGACGATTTTAATGGGGAACCTGGGAGTTGAAATCCCCTTTACTGGATTGATCCGCATGATAAAATACGACATCCCCATCCAGCAGGGTAAATCTTTTGCCATACGGATCGGTATAGGTTCGGCTGTACCCTTCAAGCTGCCACTGATTCATGAGCGGTGCATGAATGTATTGCAGATGGGACTTGGCCGTATTGCCCTCCCGGATCGTCTCGATGTTGAAATTGACCACGATATACCCCTTCTTCAGAAATACAGAGGACTTCTCGTCCAATCGGTTACTCCGTCCATAAGCCGCCAGATCCGTTCCTTTCTTCACCACATAGACGTCGGCGGGAAGACTGTATTCACCGTACCAGCGCTGAACAGCGGCGTTGGCCCGCTCTCCGTCAACGGAGGTTGGCAGCCCCGACTTTGGCCCAATCAATGTTCGAATGCCGGAAGGCAGCAGCATCCAGTCGAGCCGGCCTACCCAGGTCTTGCTCTTGCTGATCTTCTCCATGTACTGCTTCGCGTAGGCCGCCGGGGACATTCCCGCCGGTGCCCCACCGTGGTTGTATAGATACGAAGCGGTATCCTGCAGTTCCTCTTGGGGTACATTGCGCAGCCTTTCATTCAGAATGACGTAACGCTTCTCTGTATCCTGCGGGGAACCGATTCGAATGAACTTCCGGTTTCCACTGTGGTAATACAGATCGACAGGCTGACGTCCGCTGCCGTCTTTATTCACGAAATAAAAGCTCGGCGTAACCGAAATGCCGTCCTGCGCCCCGAACATATTGCCCTTAGTCTTCAAATCGAATTTGAAGTGGTATCCTGTCTTCACGGCCGCATTCTTATACCCCTGTGCCGGATGCTTGCCCGGAGCGATGGGAAGCGTATAAGGCAGCGCGTTCCCCCGGGCCTCGCCGTCAATGCCGCGGAGTCCTGTCCAATAGGACGCCCCGCTTGGTGACGCATTCCCTTTTTGTTTGCGGAAGACCGTCTCCCAGTTATAATCGGCAATATCCGTGATATGAAAATCATACACGCGCCCGATCACTTCTACAGGTTCTATATCCGTAGCCACATGGTGGGATAAATTCGTGTTGGCATCGGGCTGCGTCGTATAGTCGGGCGGCGCGTTCTCCGCAATCGTACGGAAGTACACCTGGTAATCTCCCTCATCTACCCACACCGGCAGAAAAAACTCCGTGTCCAGCTGTGCCGTCGGGATCGTGATCCAGGTGTCTTTTGGATAGAAGGTGCGCTTGTCGCTGCTGTACACATCGAACGGAAAATAAACCTGCTTCGATCTTACATACTTCGCATAGTCCCGGTTTCCGTATCCCTGAATGTTCCGATGCTGGCCTGAGGTAGGGATGCGTACCGTAAACGGCCGATCCAAGATGAAGGCGGACCGATTCGGATTGGGGGTCGTCTTCTGGTTGTGGGCCTGATCATCCGTTACGGAGGAATAGTTGACGACCGGGGTGTGGACCGTGACGGTGTTTATGGCGTTGACCGGGAACGATTGATGGGACCCGCCATTGATGTTGCCCGGGATGAGCTCGTAATCAATCGTACCGGTGCTCGCCGTATTTGCTTTATTCAACAGCGTACTGCTGATAAGATAGTTTCTGCCGTACAATACGTCTCTTTGTATCGTCGCAGCCGGAGGGATAATCCCTGGAGATGGCGCCGTTCCCTGTGCCCAGCTGTCACTCATGACGGTAGATCCGTTAAACAGGACTTTGTCGTTTCTTACCTGGTTTTGGCCCACGGCCGACTCGGCTGCGGACGTAAAATCCGTTGTCGGCACCGCCGGTCTGCTTGAACCGCCTGAAACGGTTTCCGTCCCTAAATCCACTTCTTCGCATGAAGCAGGCTCCACATGATCGTCAAGACTCGTGCTGTGATCGGACGTAAGAACGGGAGGTGTGTAACCGGCTGGAGTGAGGCTCACCGAACCGCCTGGTAAAGCATAGTTGCTGACAGTCGTTTTGGACAGCTTATAAACCTCCAGGTTATCGATTTGCCAGTAGGAGTACGGCCTCGTTATCGTCACCTGTTCTTCTACCGGAACCTCTTCTTCCATAGGTTCATCGGGCGTGCCGGGATCATCCGGTCCTGAGCTTGGCGTTCCCGGGATCGTCCAGGTGAGAAGGTATGTTTTTTTGACGGGAACGGTGTAGGTGATCTCCCCCGTCATGTTCGCCCATTGGTTCTTGTACAGATAATTGAGGCCAAACACATTGACGTACAGGGATTCCGAAGTCGGTATCCCGTCAAGAACATCAAACTTTTCTGAATCCCGGTTATCCGCCTTAATGACACCCGTTGCCACGGGGTCCATTACCGTGTGCGAAGTAACAGTTCCCTTTCTAGCAGCACCGATTTGGATCTCACATGTGTTGGGCGGACCGCCTGAGCCTCCATCTCCACCGCCGCCCCCTCCTCCGTTATTTCCGCACGTTGACCCTGCCCCCACCTGAATCATGGCATCGTCGGTTTCGTCCAAGGCTTGGGCCGTGTCCTTAAAATGAGCCGTAATCGTCGCTTGCCCCGTCGTTGCCACGGCTGTAACCATACCGGAAGCGTTCACGGACATGATGCTGTTATCCGAGCTTCGCCAAGTCAACTTATCGTGTCTTTGCAGATTGTATGTACTTCCGTCTACCTTCGTTAATTTCGCTGTAAGTTGAACGGTACCGGCCGGCGGAACACAGGTGGGGCCGGTAATTTCCAGGCTTGATGTTCCATCTGCAAAGGTGGCTCGGAGGAGTTTGTCTTTGTACACGTAGGTGTAAGATGTGAAATCTGCATAAAACTTGTTAAAATAAAACACCTGCTTGGCACCAGGATTTGCCCAATAATGATGATATTTATCATTGTTAAATGATTGACTAAAATTAATAGTTATTAGATTTAAATCAGTAACATTTACAAGCGCGCCTGACTTTGGCAAAGTACTTACATCAGCATAGCCTGTATCAGTAGGGACACCCCCACTAACAATTAAAGAATTTCTATCAACCTTAACATTAGTAGCCTCAACCTCTTCTTTTGAAATCCCACCATCTCGAATCCATTGACTATAGAAGGGGGAGTTAACGTCAATAACATAAAATGGTTTAGTTCGGGGGATTTTTGCTTCAAGTGCATCATCTGTGCAGTTTGGATACTTCGGAAGTAAGTTACCTTGAACATTTTCAGTTGCAGCTGAGTCATCACAACCTCTACTGTCTCTCTTACTTACAGCACCTCCCGATGCCCTCCAATGTTTCCCATACCAGTTACCTGCATCAAAAATGGACCAACGATCCCAATAATATACCCCTCCATAATTTGTGTTTTCTTCTGATCGGACCTTTGTTTTACTGCCACTTAAAGTATCAGTTTTATTTATCCATTTGTTTACGCCCGGGGTAAAATCTACAAATGAACGTATAGTTGTCCCAGTACTCTTATCAACCCACTCTAATTTTTTTATTATTTTTCCTGGAGGAGCAGTAACAGAGATGGACTTTGTAGATAACTGCTTTTTATCCGAAAATAAATACCCCCCGTATTCATAATCATCAGGATCTTTGAGCATTTCATAATTGATACTCTCTGATATCTCCCCGGCCGCAACTATTTCAATGGGATCAAATATAATAATATTAAATAACAAAATAAATGGCACCAATAATGAAAAAGCTCGCAACATCTTCAAAGTCCTCCTACTTTATCAATATTGATCTAGAAAGGACTTGACTTATGATCGGTGCTCCTGCTGAAATAGACTCTATTGAAACTCTGATAGATCCGTCTGTACTGAATTTCTCTTTTGGAATAACAAGTCCATATATCTTTTTGCTAGAATCATTCGATTGAATAACTGAAGGTACTATGAGACTATTTCCAGTAGGAACACCATTGTAACCATGAATTTGAAGATTTACACGATCTGAAATAGGGTAACCTTTTGGATTTTTATTAATTACTATACGAGCTTTAACAACAACAACATAACATTTGAGATCATCAGAAAATTTTACCCAATCCCCATTATAAGTTCTATATGAGAGTTTATTTTTTGATGGAAGTTTGATTCTATTTGGATCTCTTGGGTCATTCCAATCAATTGCTAAAAGCTCTTCTACCTGTATTGTGGTACCATCTTTACCAGAGAATTTTAGATTAGAGACTTTCCAAGAATTTATTCCTGTTTTGTTATGATTATCCGGCCCATTAAAAATCTCCGGTGCCACCGAGAAAATATTCGTCTTGTGCCAATACACCTCAGCTGCAGCTACTGCATATTTATCCACGGGTAGCTCCTTGCCGCTTTTTACCTGAAGCAGTCGCTCAATGACCGCAATCGCTTGAGCTCTTGTGGTAGCGCCCGTTGGTGATATTACGCCCGGGGCGGTCCCGGATATGATGCCATCCTTGGATGCAAGATACATCCACTGCTTGTCCTCCACATTTTTGTACCCCAGTGCTTTTACCGCCAGCTTGGACATCTCTTCACGCGTCATCCGTTGAGTCAGGTTACCGTCGGCATGATCCCCGGCTTTATAGATCCCTGCCGATTCGGCCGCCGTCACGTAAGGAGCATACCAGGAACCTGAACTTGTAGAAGGTGACTCAAGCTCCAGGGCCGATACCGCCATTTTGATGAATTCCGCTCGGGATACCTGTTGGTTAGGCAGAAATCTTTTATCCGGGTACCCATCCACATAACCTCGTTGTACCGCATCTTGAATAGCTGCCTGGGCCCAGTGGCCCTGAATATCCGTAAACTGGACAACCGGGGTCTCACGAGACTCCACCGCTTTGCCGATCCTATTGTCTTGGGCCGCCTCCGCCACGGCCGAATTCAAGCTTCCGACGATCACGGTTAGCACCGTTAATACACTCATCAAAATCTTCTTTTTCATGCATATCCTCCTGAAAATCGTTATAGATAAACCCTATGTCATTGCTTCATATCTCCTTTCTACGCCCTTGCTTAGGGACATCTACCGAGACTCTCACAATTACACAATGCTTACAGTTTTGTATGGATGAGAGAAATTGTATTTATTTTATCATATAATCCACTATTTTGGTATAATATTCCTAACCTGATTCTAGTTGACTAGTTGATTCATCATCTCTATTCACGACCGCAGTTGCACCCTGAACATGACAAAACCTCGACGATAGTCACATGAATTTGTGTCCATTCGTTCGAGGTTTAATTGTTACATGTAGTGGAAGTGTTATAAACCGGTAGTGGATTCTTCCCGGTCCCCGGCCTGAATTTCAGCCTTCTCCGCGCTTTGCTTATATACAGCAGCCAACACCTTTTCATAAGCGCTTTCAAATTCATCCGGCAGGATCGGCTTGATTTTGTCCATTACATTCAGCAGTTTAAATAATGCCTGTACCTCCTCTTCCGTTAAACCAAGGGGGTACATTGCAAAATGTCCAATGAAAGTATAGCCGCGGCCGCGGCCTTGGTGAGTGATGGGGATATGCATGGCACTGAGGGCATCCATATCCCGATAAATGGTTCTTTCACTGGTTCCACAGCGTTCGGCAAGCTCCCGAGCAAGTATTCCTGGTCTTGCTTGTACAAGGGTAATGATTCTCATTAGTCGGATCAGTCGGTCTGTCATATGGCATTCTCCCTATCTTTCTAGTAAATTAGACATATTTTTGTTGACTGCTAAATAGTACATTCGACCCTGATATCATTTTTCCTTTTTTATATAGGGATTCTTGTTTCCTGGTTATGAATTAAGTCTAAAGTCCCTTTTCCAGTTCGCATTTTCAGAATAAAACTGCTGATATGTATTCTTATATAGAACACTAAGTTTATAAAGGACTTCGGCCTCCTTTAAATATTCCGGATCTCGAAATCGGGTTGCGTATAAAAGCATCTCATCTGCCTGTCTACGAATCAGATCTTCACCTTGAGTCAAATTCCCCTGTTCCAGCTCTTCTCTTGCCTGTTCCAGGATGAAAGCATTCTGGTATAATTTCAGTACTTTCTCTACCCGGTAATCTGCTTTTCGGTATCTCAATGTCGTATGATTGCTGAATTGAAGCGGTATCGTTCGGGACGGCTGCAAAACCACCTTCTGCTTTAGAACATCCATATAGGTCCATAAAGCAGTAACGATCGGATACACCCCCGATTGACGAGCACCGACACTCAGCTCAAGAACCAATTGCTTGGTTCTCCCTTCGGACAAAGAGCCTAAAGACAACGAGATGTTGCGATCATTCAGAATCTCCCCTTGGCAGCCATACATCTGTTCCACTTGAACGCCTTCTCCTAATTGAAGGTGCAGCTGGACTTCTTCGGCTATGCGCCGACGAAGTCCATTGGACTGCGTTTTCTGCTTCTGGACACCAGCCCTCCACTCGATCAGCAGAAAGACTTGACTAGTGCCGCCAGCGAACACATGGCTGTGGCTCCATGTATAATCCGAATACAAGCCTGACTGCAATACATCCACCTCTTTCCTCTTCTTCTAATAATGTACCAATAGAGAGGGACATCTTACTGTCACGGAACATATGTTCCCATCCTAATTTCGACAAAAAAAGACCACAGCCCTTATGAGCTGCGGTCTTTCGTGGATATGCTTTATGTCAGTTCGCGTACAAGGAAAACTGCGGCTAACCTCGGAATGCCCTTCCTTTACAATAAAATGGTGTTGACGACGGCAAGCAGCACAACATATATCCCTAAAGCGATCCCAATGAATTTGACCAGCTGGGTTGAGCCGATCCGGTACAACTCGATTGTGGCGGCGCTGTTTGCTGCCAATCCGGTCATTAGAGCAAATACAAGGAGGAAGAAAGCCGGCTTTACCAACAAGAAACTGAGCAGTCCACTAACAATTAGCACCGCTCCGAACGGCAGCTGGAACGAGCCCATTTTGGCGATGTAATCCTTCATGTCGAGCTTTTGTTTGGTCATTACGTTCCCGGCAAGCCAGAACGAACCCAGCAGGATGACGGTTGAGAACAATCCCAGCAAAAGAAAACGGCTCCCCATGCCGAAATCGCTTAACAAGGCGGACATCATGCCCAGTCCGGAATAGAACATCCGCTTGACTCCAAGGCCGAACAACCAAAAACCGAGGATGCTGGAGGCCATCCCGATCAGGCCATAGATCATGCCTGTTTGATCCCCCCGCATGTTCAGGGCGCTCATCGGATTTTTCAATAGATTCAGCAGCACCTGACCATCGACTTGAACGGCCGATGAAGTTTTGGCATGCGAGCCTCCGGCCGATGCGGAATCGGGACGCCCATGTTCCGGCTCCGCCGCTGCCGCCGTGTATTTCGCCGAGATGTCGTTAGCGCATTGATGTGCGACGCCATCCGTTAATTCTTTACCGCAATGAATGCAAAAGCCCATTTTCTTCAAAACTCCTTTTCTCCTGTTATGGTTTATATATACTGATTCAAGTTACGACCTAGTATAAAGGATAAATGTATTATTTTGTAACTGTTTCTGCCATAAAACGTCATATTCAGACGATATTTTCTGTTTGTTTAGGATATTCCCATCTCGCAGCAAAATGAAAACGACTTCGATAGATTAACGCCAACCAACGCAAAAAAGCCCGGAGCGTTCTCCGGGTTTTAAAGGCTGCTTATTTGAATATACGGGATCTACTAACCTATTACCGCTGCCGAAGCGGACTTCGTATCTCCCATAAATCTTTCAGTGCGTTGAATGGGCGCGTACGTGACTTTATCGATTAATAAGCCGTTGCCTACGGGCTTTCCATTCACCGTTATCATAATTTTCTTCACGTTGTTATCTTTCATCATAATCGCAATCTCCTTTTATCTGCTAGATCATTTTATGTTCATTTCGTATGGGATGGCCTCTATGCGCTTGCTTGAATACATTACCCGCCGCATTGGCAAGTTAAACAACTTAGCTGCGAATGGATTCACTTCCCATGCGAATGTGGGTAATATATATTAATAGAAACCTGTCGAAATCTGATTCGTATTTACTATAAATAATCGAATGGTGGTGACCCCGCATGTTTAAGCCGTCAAAATCCAGGCTCATCCAACTTTCATTTATTCTGCTGGTGGCAGGAATCGCGCTGCCGGCCGGAGGACGGACCGCCAGCGCCAATTATTTCAATAATATGTACGATAATATCCAGCAGTTCACGGGACTCCCCGATGAAATAAACCAGCTTAAGAGCAACTATAACCAAGCCCTGCAAGAGCTTGATAAAGCCAAGATCGCTTCCGAACGGCTGCAGCAGCAAAATCTGACCCTGGCGGAACAGAACTCCAATCTTGCAGAGCAGAACCAGCAATTAACCCAAATGGTAAGCCAGTTACAGGAGGCTGAAGCCGCACGAAAGCGCGGGGCGGAACGTTTAAAAACGGTAGCGATCACCGCCGTGGCGTTAGCTGCCGGATACTTTGTCATCATTCGCGTCCTGCGATTCGGCATGCGCCGAACGAACCGTTCGAGATAGGACAAGCTCTTATCCAGTTCCATACCATTCAACCAGGCAAAAGGAGGCGCGGCGATGATTATCCGAATGGAAGATGCGGCCGGCAGCGGAGCAGGTCAAGCGGTTACGTTCTCCTTGACGGAGGGGGACACGGCGCATGTCCTTCATCCCGAGCAGATCGTTGCCTATCGGGGACCCTCCTCCGGGCGCAGCGATCGGCTTATGAACGTGAAGGGCATCTACCGCAAAAAAAAGCTGATCCGTGCCGACATTACGGGACCCAGCCAGTTTACGGCTGCGCTTCCCCCGGGCTTCAACATGCATGAAATTCAGCTGGAAGGCGAACAGGACATGCTCTATGATTTTCGTCATGTTTTCTTTTACACCCGGTTTGTTACGATGCAGACAAGAATACTGAAAATCAAAAACATGCTGGTCACGCGAGATGCCATTAAGATGAAGTTTTCCGGGAATGGCAGCATCGGCATTCTGACCCAAGGCCCGGTATGCAAAGTCAAGCTGCATCCTACCGAGCCGCTGTATGTGGACGCCGGAAGCATCATCGCCTACCCCGAAGCCGCTAAGCTGGATCTGACCGTATACGGCAATCATCTGGCCAGCCAGCACATGAACTATCACTGGAAGCTGACCGGCGACGGTTATGTGCTGTTTCAAGCGGGACGCCAGAATCAGCGGCTCGTGAACGATTTAAACGACGAAGGCATCATCAAGCGATTCCTGCGGGAAGCAATTCCCTTCGGCGGAGTGTTTATCAAATAATCCGGCCGTGTTATAATGGAGGGCGTAATCGGACTGCATGCCGGTCACGGCTCTCCATGCGGTCACAAGGACAACAGAAGACAATCCATGCGCCTGCATCGGTGCGTGGGAGAGGTTCGTGAACTCCCTCTATAAAAAACTATCGTGTCTTATTCGGTGTTACACCCTAAGAATAAGGCTTGTTTTTTTACGGATTCAGTTCAATGAACTTCTCTTTCTTCTACGGGATCGGCCCTCTGGGGCTGCTCTTAAATTATGAAGGATGAGAGGTTTTTTTATGCTTAAAAATGAAAAAGCAGTCGTTGTTTTCAGCGGGGGGCAAGACAGCACCACCTGCCTGTTCTGGGCGAAGGAACGCTTCGCCGAGGTGGAAACCGTAACATTCGATTATGGCCAACGCCATAAGCTTGAAATAGAATGCGCGGCACAGATTGCCAAGGAGCAAGGCGTGAAGCAGACGGTGCTTGATATGAGCCTGCTTAATCAGCTGGCACCGAATGCATTAACGCGCAGCGATATCGAGATCGCCGAAGGCGACGGCTTGCCTACGACGTTTGTGGATGGCCGAAACCTGCTGTTCCTCAGCTTTGCAGCCGTGCTGGCCAAGGGCGTCGGAGCGAAGCATCTGATCACGGGCGTATGCGAGACGGATTTCAGCGGTTATCCCGACTGTCGGGACAGCTTCATCAAATCGCTCAACGTTACGTTGAACCTGGCCATGGATTACCCGTTCGTCATTCATACTCCGCTCATGTGGCTCGACAAATCCGAAACCTGGGAGCTTGCCGACCAGATGAATGCGCTCGAATATATTCGCGATCATACGTTAACCTGTTATAACGGCATCAAGGGAGACGGCTGCGGGGAATGTCCTGCATGCAAGCTGAGAAAAGCGGGGCTCGACAAGTATATGCAGCGCCGCAGCGGCATCTCCGAGAGGGGGCGCCTGGTATGAGCCGCGAGCCCGGGGCTTTCCGCATTGTAAAGCATCTGCAGAAGCTTGGCGAAGACATCGATGCCGGAAGCCTGCGTTACCATCGGAAGCGGGTGCTTGTTTCCAAAGAGTTTACCTTCGATGCTGCGCACCACCTGCATTGCTATGAGGGAAAATGCAAAAACCTGCATGGCCACACGTATAAAGTGGTTTTTGGTATCAGCGGAACTCCAAACGAGGTCGGCATTACCGTGGATTTTGGAGACATCAAGGATTGCTGGAAAACGAGTATCGAACCTTACCTGGATCACCGTTACCTGAACGAGACCTTGCCGCCGATGAATACGACAGCAGAGAACATGGTGGTCTGGTTGTTTGAGAAAATGGAGGAGGCCCTCCGCAGCAGAGAATCCTATGAGGAACAAGGCATGCGAACGGAATTCGTTCGCCTGTTCGAGACG
Organism: Bacillus sp. FSL K6-6540; assembly: GCF_038007545.1. Taxonomy (NCBI): domain Bacteria; kingdom Bacillati; phylum Bacillota; class Bacilli; order Caryophanales; family Bacillaceae; genus Bacillus; species Bacillus sp. FSL K6-6540. The sequence goes on along the minus strand of NZ_JBBOXH010000001.1, from coordinate 1,680,210 downwards.
CCGACCAGCTATGCCGAGGTCAGACGGGAGTGGATGATCCATGAATAATGTGCATGAAACGCCTGTTACGGATTCAAACGGGGGCTCCTCCCCTGCCATGACGGTGGACCGTCCGATTCCCGTGATGGAAATTTTCGGTCCTACCGTTCAAGGCGAAGGCATGGTCGTTGGCCGCAAGACGATGTTTGTTCGGACTGCCGGCTGCGACTATCGCTGTTCCTGGTGCGACTCCGCATTCACATGGGACGGTTCCGCAAAGGACTCCATCTCGCTGTTGAGCGCTGATGAGATCTGGCAAGAGCTGTACCGTCTGGGCGGAGAACGCTTCGATCACGTCACCCTGTCCGGCGGCAATCCAGCTCTTCTTCCCCAGCTTGGAGCGCTTGTGGATGAGCTGCATCGGCACGGAATTACCGTTGCCGTGGAGACCCAAGGCTCACGCTGGCAGGACTGGCTGAATCATATCGATGAAGTCACCATTTCCCCCAAGCCGCCAAGCTCGGGCATGGATACGGACTGGGGCAAGCTCGACGATATCGTCTCGCGTTTATCCGCCCGTCCGCCCGGCAGAACCTTCAGCCTGAAGGTTGTGGTCTTTGACGATAAGGACTTGACCTACGCGGAAACGGTCCATGAACGATATCCGAACGTGCCATTTTACTTGCAGACCGGTAATCCCGATGTAGGCACTGGGGACACGACTTCGCTTGTCTCCCATCTGCTGGACCGGTACGAGTCGCTTGTTGATGCGGTCATGCAATCCGACCGGTTAAACGATGTGCGCGTCTTGCCGCAATTGCACACGCTCGTCTGGGGGAATAAACGCGGCGTTTAGTACGGCATCAAGAAAATACCGATGATTGGATTGAGTTTGAATTCATATACATGAAGGAGTTATCATAAATGGCTGGAAGACAAAAAGAAGAAATGGAAGACGTTACCCTGCTCGGCAACCAAGGCACGAAATACACCTTCGAGTATGATCCCGGCATTCTGGAGAGCTTTGACAATAAGCATCCCTACCGCGACTATTTCGTCAAGTTCAACTGTCCCGAATTTACAAGCTTATGCCCGATCACAGGCCAGCCGGACTTTGCGACCATCTACATCAGTTACATTCCGGATATCAAGATGGTGGAGAGCAAGTCCTTGAAACTGTACCTGTTCAGCTTCCGCAATCACGGGGACTTTCATGAGGACTGCGTAAATATCATCATGAATGACCTGATCAAGCTGATGGATCCGAGATATATCGAGGTATGGGGCAAATTCACCCCGCGCGGCGGCATTTCCATCGATCCGTACTGCAATTACGGTCGCCCGGGCACCAAATACGAGGAGATCGCCGCGAATCGTCTGATGAACCATGACCTGTACCCCGAAAAGGTGGATAATCGGTAAGAAACCACCTTTATGGGTTGCGTCATGATATTTTCCGATGTTGATTAAGTAAAGGGATGTCCGCGCATGGCGGGCATCCCTTTTTGTCGTGTCGATCCGTGTATATCCTTGATTACAGCGGATATTCCATACTCCGAAGACGGTAATGAACACGCCGCTTCTTGTACAGCATTTTCCCAGCTTCGGCCACATCGCTTATGGTGCCTTTGTTGCTGATCGAACCGAATACGATCCCGGCGATCGGAATCAGCTGAAACAGCTTTTTCATCCCGAAGTTATCGGTATACGACTGGACGACTTCACGCCAGCCCTGCAGTTGCGAGAAGACCTGCTCCGTCGCCTGGACGTCGTCAAAACTGGCAAGCTCCTCCAGCACCGCTTTCTTTCCGACGATGTCGGCGGATGCAAACTGCAGGCATTTCACGATAAACACCCGCTCCCGGGGATCGTTCGGATCATACCCGTAACAAAGGGCCATCTCCTGAAGCACCTTGAGCGATTGACCGAGCACCATGGGCAGATCGGCCGCTATCGTAAATACGCCTCCGATTCCCGTTGCCGCCCCTTGGGCCGCCGCGAATTTGACCCGCTTTACCGTCAGCGTATCCGCTGCCGCATCCATGACCTGGAGCGGCAATTTCGCGGCTGCTGCCAGCGTAAGTCCGGAAGCCAACGCCTGCTCCTCTCCGTTCCCAGCGCCAGCCGACTCCGCCTCGCCGGATTTCGCGGAAGGGTCGTTCACCGCGCCTGAACCTTCCAATCCAGCGGTCTGAGCCAGAACATTCATGACCGACTTCTCGCGAACCAGATGCTTCCCGCCGCTTTGAATAAATCCGCCTACCTCGTTCAAAGCGCTTCCGATTTTCTCTTGAACAGCCTTGGGCGTGAGGCGATCCAGCAACATAAAGGGAATTCTTCCGAGCTTCTCCCAGAACATGACGTCCTTCTGTTCCTTCTCCCATTTCAAAATCTCTTGAAGCTGCGACTCCAGCTGGTGTCGTGATTCCATCTCTGCCATCCTCACTACTCCTCTATCCGAATTAAAACGATCTATGAAGGTTATACGCATAAAATTGAAGAAAGGCGCAATAAATTTCAAATTGAATCTTGCAACAGCATTCGCAAGGCGAACAAAAAAAGAGAACGACCCTTATCAGGTCGATCTCCCTTTGCTTATGTTAGCCGTCATGAAACGGCAGCAACGGATATGAACTTTATTTGCCCAAAAATGCGTTCAGCATCCACGAATGCTTCTGCACATCGCTCACCATGCCGGTCAACAGATCGGCTGTCGCATCGTCGCCCTCTTGGTTTGCTGCCTCGATACCGGACTTGAGCTCTCCGGCCACTTTCTCGAAATCCGCAACCAGCTGTCCGACCATCTGCTCGGCCGTGTTTTCATTCGAGACCTCCTGCAGCGTCGTCAGCTTCAAATATTGAGCCATGCTGGCGGCCGGTTTGCCGCCGATGGCCAGCATTCGCTCTGCCAGCTCATCCACATAACCAGCGGCCGTGTTGTACAGCTCCTCGAATTTCTCGTGCAGCACGTAGAACTGAGGACCTTTCACATACCAATGATAATGGTGCAGCTTCACGCCAAGCACACTCCAGTTGGCTACCTGCGTATTCAGAATTTGTTGAAGTTCATCGGTCGTATTTCCTTGTGCTTGTTGGGTTAGGTTACTCATCTATATCGTCTCCTTTGATATTGTATTTAGACTTATTCTAAATCCTTGAATTAATCATAACAGATTCCTGTCTCTTTTGCAAAGGAAATCGAAACTTCTCGGATGAAGATAGGATGAAGAAATTACCTCTGATTTATACCTATCCTAAATTATTTTTAAGACCGTCTGCTGTGATGGGCATCATATAGCTTCAGCTGCGAAATCCCTAGGATAACCCCAGAATTGATTTCATTTCCTTCCGTTTTTGCTTCGGATTCATCACGTACAACGTGTCCCCTGCCTCAATGACGGTGTTTCCTCTCGGCGTGATGATCCGCTTCTCCCGAATAATGGCCGTAAAGAGGATGTCGTCCGGCAGATTCAGCTGCTGAATTTCCTTGCCGACGATGGGCATATCCCCATCCACCAGCACGTGGTTGATCTCGGAATCCGTTTTTCCTAGTGCCATCAGCTCCAATAAGGACGGAGCCTTTGCTTTATCCTTCTCCACCAGTGCAAGCCTTTGCGTGAGCGGAGAGATTGTGGTGCCCTGGATCACCGCTGAAGTCAAAACAACAAAGAACACGACATTAAAAAACAATTCCCCCTGCCTGATTCCCGCCAGTACGGGATATGTAGCCAATACGATCGGTACGGCCCCGCGGAGGCCGGCCCATGAAATCAATATTTTCTCGCGGACGGCAAATTTGGCGAACAGCAGACTGCTGAACACGCCGATCGGCCTGGCGATGAAGATGAGAATCAAGGACAACAGGAGTCCTTGCCATACGACCTTCGACAGCTCGTTCGGGAAGACAAGAAGCCCGAGCAGCACAAACATCACGATCTGCATCATCCACGCAAAACCTTGGTTGAATGCTTGAATCGTCTTACGGTACGTCAGCTCGGTATTGCCGAGCAGCAAGGCCATAACGTATACGGCAAGCAAACCGCTGGCTCCAAGCCATGCGGCGGCGGCATACGTCAGCACGGCAAATCCTAAAGCGGTCACGGGGTATAACCCCGAAGAATCGAAGTTGATGCGATTGATCACATACACGGCCAGCATGCCGACAAGAATGCCGACAACCAGTCCCAATCCCATTTCCATGACAAAGGAAAAAATAAGCCCGAACAAATTTAGGCCCGGATGTTCTATCCATTCGATTAAGGACACGGTTAGAAACACCGCCATCGGGTCATTGCTTCCGGATTCGGCCTCGAGCGTCATTCGAAGCCTTTTCTTCAGATTCGTTCCGCCAAGAACCGAGAATACGGCTGCCGCATCCGTCGAGCCGACGATAGCGCCGATTAACAGCCCTTCTTTCAAAGAAATATCAAGCACGAAAGAGGCGCATAGTCCGATTACAACGGTTGTCAGCAGGACGCCTATCGTGGCAAGCGAAATGGCCGGACCCAGAACCGGCTTGATTTCTTTGAAGTCGGTCTGCATCCCGCCCTGAAACAAAATGACGATCAGTGCGAATATGCCGACCAACTGCGTGAGCTCCGCATTATCGTAATAAATGAAACGGCTGAGAATCATCCCGATCGCGATAAACAGCACCAGAGCGGGCATGCCGAAACGGGAAGAGAACTTGGTGGTCAATACGCCTGTCAGAAGCAAGGCGCCGCACAGCAAAATCATGGAATCAACAAAACTTGGCAAGCTCATCCCTCCGGCGTCAGATTCGTTCATTTATTATTACCCGAAAAACACCGCCTTTTCGCATGCGCCTAAACCGTAAAACGCTTCGCTGCAGGGCTGGCTAACTCCGCCAACCGGACAATTCCGAATAGCCTTAGAAAACGTTTACTGGAAATTCCCCGCCCAATGACTTTATACTGGTAATAACAAGCGACATACATAGGGGAGGCGTCAATCGAGTGAAGATTTCTATGATGAAAAGCGATCAATTGCAACAAGCCGTCGAGCTGTCTGACCGTATTTTTCTTAAGCAGCCGGAGCAGCCTTCAATGGGGGTATCCTTCCCTCCGATATTCTCGCCGGGCATCAGCCATTCCTACGGTGCCTGGGATCAGGACAAACTGGTGTCTTTCATGGGATTCGTGCCGTTCACCATCCAGACTCGCGGTGCCCGATTAAATATTTTCTCCATCGGCTCCGTCTGCACGGACCCGGATTACCGGGGTCAGCGACTTGCAGGCAATCTCCTGGAACAGTGCATGCGGCATGGCGAGGCTTCCGGTGCATCCCTCATCCTTATTTCCGGCGGCAGATCCCTGTATACCCGGGCAGGCAGCCGTCTATTCGGGCGGGCGCTCCGGTTCCGTCTATCTCCGGCCGTCGTGGAGCCGCTGCGTGCTGCAACGGGAAAAAAAGTGAACATCCGGGCCATGCAGCCGCACGATCTGTTCCAGATCCAAAGACTGATGGAACAGCGGGAGGCTGGATATGTTACGACGGCTTCGGAGCTTAACAAGCTGCTGGATGCAAGCGCATACTCCAACGTGATCCGCCTTAAGCAGCAGGTGCTTGTCGCCGAAGAAGACGGGGCGCTGACCGCTTTTGCCATCATCGCCGTACCCGGAGACACGATGACGCCTTCCAGGGAGTCTACCCTCGTCGAGTGGGGAGGAAGCCCTGAAGCAGCCGCACTGATTATAGCCGATGCCGTCGCGTCCTTCAGCCTTTCGGAGCTTACGGTTCCGCTGCCTTGGCAGGATAAGGAGCTTGCCGCTTTAATCCAATCTGCCGGTACCCTGCCTGAGTATATTCGCAACGAGGGAACCATTTATTTGGTAAGCGGCCCGCAGCTGCTTCGTCAGCTGGCTCCTCTGCTTCCGGAGGGGTTGATCCAGGCGGACGGCGAACATGGTCCGTACCGTCTTACCCTGAGCCATGAAACGTTGGAGCTGGATGACGAAGGTTTGCTTTCCATCCTGTTCGATCCGGAATCCCCGTATCGGGCTAACGGGAGCGTAACCTTCGATCCTGTCCCTCTCCCTTACGCAACCGGACTTCAATATATATAATGGAAGAACTAAAGGTGCATCTGATCCTTTCCCTAAGCAGGAGAGGTCATATGCGCCTTTTTTACTTTCGCTTGAGATTGACTAACCTGGAACCTGTTCATCCCAAGCAGAACCAGCGTCGGTACTCGCATCCCGAGGAGTGGCCGTCCGCCTATTTTTCCCAGGATAAGTGCCCTTCCTCTCCGCTTCCACATAGAATGGGATAACCGATCTGATAGAAAGAGGTGCAAGGCCTTGAGTCATCAACCGAAAAGAGGGCTTCAATCCCAAACAAGCCTCGGTATCCCGGGTCTCATCCCTGGATACCCTTACTATCCTTATCCATACTATCCACCGTTTTATCCGGTCTATCCGTTTCCTCCGTTTTACCCGGGGTATCCCGGATTCCCCGGACATGGGCATGGGCATGGGCACGGTCCTTGGCATCCGGGACATGGCCCAGGACCGTGGCATCCGGGTGGACCTGGACATGGCCCCGGTGGACCTGGCGGTCCTGGACATGGGCACGGCCCCGGCGGTCCCGGGTACGGGCCGAGGGGTGCGAGAATGCAGCGCAACAAGCGTTAAACACAACTTCAAGCAAGCCCCGTGAAGCCAGATTGTCGCCGCAAACAAACCGCCCGGAAGAATCCGGGCGGTTTGTTCATCGTTCATGATGCATATGAGAATAACCCTTATCGTCTCTTCGTGGTTTCTTCACGATCCGGGCTAACAATGTTAGGACTCACGGCGCCGCCATTGCCATCGCCATAGCCTTGATACAGGTTAGGGTCCGGCACGGCATCCTCGGTGGCAGCAGCCGCTTCAGAACGCGAATCTACCGGTGCTCCTGTACCGCTGTAGGTACCTTCTTCACGGTAATGATGTTCATTGAGCGCGCTGTTGCTGCGGAATATATCATATACCTGGCCACCGTTCGACTCATCGGCATCCACCATGACCAGAATATGCCCTTCATCGACGTAGCCCCCATATTCCTCCGCTTGATCTTCCGGAATGCCAAGGCCGATCAGGCCTCCTACCAACCCGCCTGCACCGGCACCCACGGCGGCGCCCGTCAGCGTTGCCGCGATCGGTCCAGCGGCAATGATCGGACCAATGCCCGGAATGGCCAATGCGCCAAGACCTGCGAGCAATCCGGTGACGCCGCCCAGCACGCCGCCGGTAGCCGCTCCGGAGGCCAATCCCTCGGGCGCTTTGGTCCCGGTCTCGTCCTGAATATGGGAAGATTCGCCGCGATCCTTGGCAATGACAGAGATTTCATCGGCTCTGAATCCTTGCTGCTTTAGTTCCTCAATGGCTCGGGTTGCTTCCTGCTCCGTCCGAAAAGCTCCTACAATTTTCTGAGTCATATGAATTCCTCCTATTTGGTCATTTTCGGTTATCGCTGTACATCCCTAAATTAAACGCCCGCCGCCATAATCAAACAAGGAAACCGAATAACCGCTTGTAAAGAACCCCGTCGCAGAGCCGAAACTTCCACATATCGCCATGGATTGGGACTGGTAATATTTAACTCCATTAGCATTCATGTTAATATAGCAAGTAAGCACTTGTACCTTAAAAATTGAATAGGTTGGTGATTCCATGAACTGGTTCAAGCCTTTCGAGGACGATCTTGCCGCCGCTTTCTCGGCCTGCGAAGCAAGGCTGTCCGAATTCCCTGCTCCCCTGAACCAAATCGGTCTTTCATACCTCAGAAAGTTTGACGTCTTTGAGCAGGACAGTTCCAAAAATTACATCTGCTATCTGCTTCCCTTCTGGATGAAAGAACGGACCGCACTCCCTGCCGAGATATACCGTGATCTCTCCACGGCCAACATTATCGGCATGTTATACTACTTCATTCAAGACGACATCATGGACTCGCCTCATGACGGCCAGTCCTCTATCGATCCGAAACACCATCTCGCGCTTGCCAACCTGCTGTATTACGAATTTCTCACATCCTATCAACCCTACTTCCCGGCAAATTCAGAATTCTGGTCTTATCTCAAACACTATACGCACGAATGGTCGGAAGGCGTCATCCATGAAACCCGGGAGGATTACTTCAAGCACGACAGGGCCATGGTTGCCAAAAAGGCGGCTCCCGTAAAGCTGGGAAGCACCGCCGCACTGCTTCTATCGGATCAAGCAGACCTTATTCCACGAACGAACGATGTGATGAATCATGTGCTGCTTACCTTGCAGATGATGGACGATTGGACCGATTGGAAGCAGGATCTTGCAGATGGCAGCTACAACTGCCTGCTCTCCCTCATTAAATCGGAACGGGGGCAACCGCAGGACGCTGTTCTAACGATATCCGAAGTGCAGGAAGCCATCTTTATCAACAACATGCTGAAGCCTTATGCAGAGATTGCCGCTGCCACCCATGCCCATCTCTTATCGGTTGATATAGAGGCTCCGCATCTGATTTCCTTCCATCAAACCATGGTGGATGAACTTCAGAACGAAGCGAATCATATCGAAAATAGTAAAAAAACCTTGTCTTTTGGCGGGTTAAATTACCATTTGTCTATTCTAAACAAAAAATAATAGATTTTATATTTGTTCCATGGTATTCTTTAAGAGTAAAAAATAACCAATTTATTTGAAAGGGTGATTCTTATGACGACAGAAGCCATCTTTCAAACACAATTGATTCAAAAAGCCTGGGAGGATCCTAGCTTTAAGGCAAGACTGCTGAGCGATCCAAAGTCCGCGATCAAGGAAGTTCTTGGTGTACGGATTCCCGACCACATCGAGATTCGAACGCTTGAAGAGAATCCGGGCGAGCTGTATCTGGTCATCCCTCCGAATCCGACTAGCGTGATCAAATCGGAAGCCAAGGAAAGAGCCATCTGGTAAAGACTACATAACAGCCTGGACATTTCATAAATAGATGAATAGGTAAAAAGAGTGGGGACGGTAACCGCCATCGCTGCCGCAGCTTAGCGAATCATTCGCAAGCTGCGGGAAGCGTAATGACGGCATCGGTCCCCACTCCTTGTTTACTCGTAAAATAAATGTCCCCATCCATGGCCTCGATAATTCGGAAGGTCACCATCAGGCCAAGGCCCGTACCCTTCGTTTTGTTAGAGAAATAGGGCTCTCCCAGACGTGCCAGCACATCCGGCCCCATCCCCTCTCCATTATCCACCACATGAATAAACACCTGGCCTTGCTGGCGATAGCAGCGGATATGAACCAGCCCTTCGTCGCCCAGCGCCTCAATGCTGTTCTTCACGATGTTAATGAAGGCCTGCTTGAATTTCGAGGAATTGCCCCGAATCGTAATATCCTCCGGAATATCGACGGTAATTCTGCCTCCTTGCAGATGAGCCAGCGGGCCGAGTATGCCTTCGATATGCTTGAACTCCTCGGATATCCGCAGCACCGTGTCTTTGCCGAATTCCGGCTTGGCAAAGGTTAAGAAATCCGTAATGATGCCCGAGGCACGGTCCAGCTCGACCAAGGCCAGATCCAGATACTCCCGTTCGGTGGACTGGGCTTTTCCGGTGAGGAGCTGCAGGAATCCCCGCGTCACTTGCAGCGGGTTGCGAACCTCATGCGCGACCGATGCCGCAAGCTCACTGATGATCTCCATCTTCTCCGAACGCTGCAGCTCATTGTTGAACATCTCAAGCTCTTTGGAGTATTGAAGCATCTGTTCGTGATTTTTGGCAAAATGCCGTCCGAGAATAACGATGAGCGCAATAATGAAGCTGACGATGCCCCATTTCCAGAGGAACAGATTGTAGCTGCCCCGGGTCAGGAAAAACTGCAGCAGCTCGCCCAAACCCACAATGGCAAACACCGCAAAGCCAGCGTTGAAAATAATGGCGTCCTTATTTCCCTTAACGGCATAGTACATCGAGCTTCCGACCAGCAGTACGAATTGAACAATCATGACAAAACCCAGGACCTGAACGGAGAAGAAATAATACAGGTCGAACCATTGATTAAAGGCCCATTGATTGAAGATCAGGAACAGGCCGCAGAACAGCGAATAGAATACCTGGAACTTCCGAAGTTTGCGCAGCACGCCCCTCCAGCCGGGGCCGAAGATTTTTTCAAAAAAGAGACTGAACGAAGGAAGTAAAATAAATAATGAGATGTCATATAACTGAGTATATAAATTTCCATATTCATCAAAAATCGTATAAAGAAACGGGGAGTATGTAAATACCAGTATGCCAACGGATAAAATAATAAACGATAATGACAGGACGGTAATCAAATATTTTCTGTTCAGAAACACGGCGCAGATCAGCATCACCAATGCAATAAAAACAAAGGCGCTCCCGAGGATGATATCCACCAGATTCGACTTCACGAACTGGTTCAACAGATCATGATAGTTGCCGACCAGTATTTTCCCTTCCATCGTCACATGATCTCGCGCGGTTTCCAGCCAGATGTACAGATCCTTCCCGAGTAAGTCCTGGTGAAGGGGAAGCAAAATGTAGTTCAGCTCATAATTGTACGTACGGGTTGATTCGTAAATCTTCTCATGGTCCGCATATACCGCAACCTGCTGTCCGTGCAGCTTGTCAATCAAAATGCCGGGGGATGCCGATGATATTTCGGGAATCTTCATTTGAATCCATGCGGATGCCTTGGCATGCGGCTTGGAAGGCGTCGAAGCTCCGGTCGAAGTTACCAGCCAGTCATCCCTGTGGGCCGGTACGCTGTCCGGTACCCCTCGGGTTTCGGACCAAAGGATTTTCCACTCCTTAATCGCTGCCCGAGCTGCCGTTTCTTCGGTGGCAAAGACAAGCCCAGGTAACCCCTGGCTAAAAGCTATAACGATGATCAGGAACACAGCGATTCTCCATCCAGACCTCATGAACACACCTCAAACATTATAATGGGTGATTCTCTTACTGTGTTATTCGCTGCGGCAAAACCTTCCACCTTCTAATTTTCGGAAAAATGATAAAATTTTCTATTATTGATATAACAAAGAGAGATGCAGCGCGGCATCTCTCTTGATTGGAAATCTAAACCTCCAATGAATCAGGAACGGACGGAAAGCGAATGATCGCCTCGGTGCCGCTTCCTTTTTCACTGATAAAATGAATGGTTCCTCGCATCGCTTCGATGATTCGGAAGGTGACCATCAGGCCAAGCCCCGTCCCTTTCGACTTATTCGAGAAATACGCCTCGCCCAGCCTCTCCAGATCCCCAGCCTCTATTCCAATGCCGTCATCTTGGATGTGAATCACGACTTCACCTGATTCGGCATAGGCCCAGATGCGAATAACGCCTTCTCCATCCAGTGCCTCGATGCTGTTCTTGACGATATTAATCATCGCTTGCTTCAGTTTGGATGAATTACCGTTGATGTATAATTCCTTGGCGTCATCCAGTTCGATCGTGCCCCCGCTCAGATTCGCAAGCGGCAGCAGAATGCCTTTCACATGCTTCAGCTCCTCATACACGTTCAGCCTGGTCTCATGCTCCAATTCAGGCTTGGCAAACGTGAGGAAATCCGTGATGATCCCGGAAGCCCGGTCCAGTTCTTTCAGCGCCAAGCCAAAATACTCCTTTTCCGTCTGCTTGGAGTTCTCGGCCAAAAGCTGCATGAAGCCGCGCGTCACTTGCAGCGGATTTCGAACCTCGTGCGCAACCGAAGCGGCGAGCTCGCTGATGATCTCCATTTTCTCCGATCGCTGAAGTTCTTGATTAAACATCTCCAGCTCCCGGGAATATTGCAGCACTTGCTCATGGCTTCGGGCGAATTTACGCCCCAGCAATATGATCAGGGAGACGATCAGGCCGATAACGCCCCATTTCCACAGAAAGAGCTCATAATGCCCGTCATGGTAATAGAAGGCCAGCATATCTCCGAGCGTCGCTATCGCCATCATGCCGAAGCCTGCGGTAAAAATATAAGCGTCCTTGTTGCGCTTGGCAGCGTACAGAATCGTGGTACCGATCAGCAGCACCATCTGCAGGATAATCAGGATGCCGAGAATCTTCACGGAGAAGAAATAGTACATATCATAAAACGAATGATGGCTCAGAACATGTACCGCAAGGAAAACCAGGCAGATCCCGGAGTAGGCCATCTGAATTCTTCGGCCGTAGCGAATGATCCGGTAGGGACCGGGTCCGTAGATTTTCTCGAAATAGAAATACAGCGCCGGCAAAACGGTGAAAAGCGAAATATCAAATACCGAGACCCATACGCTGCCGAGTTCGCCATAAAAGGTGTACAGGAACGGCGAGTACGTAATTAGCAAGGCTCCGCTTGCCAGAATGATCACGCTCAGGGACAGCCAGCTGGATACCGTATGCTTCGGAAGGAACAAGCAGCAGAAGAACATGACCACCGCAATAAACAAAAAGGAGCTGCCTAATATAAAATCCTCCAAATCCTTCTTGATAAAACCTCTACGCAGATCATCATACTCGCCGAGCATGATCTCGCTATCGATGCCTAACGTCATATCGCTAGAACCGTTTGTCCATATATAAACGGTTTTGCCGGCATCATCCGGATGAAAAGGAAGCAGCAGCGAATGATTCGTATACATATAGTCCCGCTTGGCTTCATACACCGGTTCATCGTTCAAGAAAGCCAGAACATCCTGCCCCTTGATCCGGTCAATCATAATGGCCGATTGTTTCCAAGGAAGGTCGGGCAGGGTAAAACGATTCCATGCTGAAGATACCCCATCTGACTTTGGGGGTTCTTTGTTCTCTGGTGTCCCTGTCAGCCAACCGCTTGAATTCCGAATGCCGGCCGGCGAAACAACCTCCTGTTGTTCGTTATCCCACATAAACTGCCAATCAGGTATCACGGTATGAGCACGCTCAGCATCCGATTGTCCCGGTGATAAAATCGATATAATCAGCAGCAGCGGCACGACCAGCAGAAGCAGGAATATGGATTTGGGCATATCCTTCATCTAGTCAGCACCTCTAACCGTTATTGTCAATATAAATCCGCCTTCTTCTCCATCCTTTGCCGATTCGACAAACTTCGAGTTCATTTACAATCAATATAACATGAAATGCCATGTATCGTTTGTAAAATTTTATTTACGTTCATTGCGACAACAGGCCGAAAAGCAAGAATGGCGGTGCAAGGATCATATCCTTGAGCACCGCCATTTCTTCATTTGGCATGTTTTTCATCTGACAAACCTTACCTCTATTGAGCACACCTGCTTACAGAATGACTAATGCTTCTAATGCGTAGAGTTTGAAGCAAGGCCGACTTTATCGACCATCCGCTGGCTTTCGTCGTTCAACCCTATGAGCGTGAGGTCTTTCCCCGCTTCCTTGTACTTATGCCATACCTTCGAAATGGCATTCGTGGCTGACTGATCCCATACATGGGATTTGGAAAAATCAATCACGACATGTTCCGGATCATCGTTCACGTCAAACAGATTTACAAAATACATCATCGTTCCGAAAAACAGCTGTCCCCGGATTTCGTATACCTTGGTGCCGTTCGGCTGCATATGGGGCACGGCGTGGATTTTGGCCATCTTCCACCCGAAATTCAGGGCGCTTAAGATAATCCCGATCATGACCCCGACGGCCAGATTATGAGTCGCTACCACAATGATGACCGTTGCCAGCATGACGATGGCATCCCCTAACGGCACGCGGTGAAGCGTGCGAAGCGATCCCCATTCAAACGTGCCGATCGAAACCATAAACATGACCCCGACAAGCGCCGCCATCGGAATCTGTTTCACGACATCCCCGAGCACAATGATGAGGAACAGCAGAAACACGCCGGAAACCAAGGTGGATAACCGGGTGCGCCCTCCCGATTTCACATTAATCACCGTCTGTCCGATCATGGCGCAGCCCGCCATGCCGCCAAAGAATCCGGTGATCACGTTGGAAACGCCCTGACCGCGGATTTCCCGGTTCTTGTCGCTGCCCGTCTCGGTCATCTCATCCACGAGCGACGCGGTAAGCAGCGATTCCGTCATCCCGACGACAGCAAGAGCCAGGGAAATAGGCAATATCGTCATGATCATGTCCAAGCTGACGGTTACATTCGGAATGTGGAAGAACGGCAGTGCCTGGGTAATGTTGCCCATGTCCCCGACCGTTTGCACCGGAGCTTTGAACCAAACCGCAACGATGGTCATCACGATGATCGCAACGAGTGCCGACGGAACCGCTTTGGTTACCAGCGGCAATAAATAAATGATCAGCAGCGTGCCGATCACCATCAAGTACATCGGCCACGATTCGCCCTTGAAATTCGGAAGCTGGGCCAGAAAAATAATGATGGCCAGGGAATTCACGAAGCCGGTGATGACCGGCTGGGGAACAAACGTGATAAAACGTCCGAACTTGAGCGCTCCCATCAACCATTGCAAGATTCCCGTCAAAATCGTTGCCGCATACAAATACTCGATCCCGTGCATAGCCACAAGCGGTCCCATCAATGACGCCATGGCCCCTGTCGCCGCTGAGATCATGCCGGGACGGCCGCCGAAAAACGAAATGCTGACGGCAATCACGAAGGACGCATAGAGTCCCACCATCGGATCAACGCCTGCCATGATAGAGAAGGCGATCGCTTCCGGGATGAGAGCGAACGCTACCGTCAGACCCGATAAAATATCTTTGCGCGAGTTGCCAAAGAAGCCTTGTCTAATCCATTGAAACAAAGTCCTGATCACTTCCTGTTCTGTTGTTGGTTGTTGACAATCCACTCTCAGAATTGTCCCGGTCCGTTAGTCGCTTTTTCGATTATAACGGGATCATTTTAAAATTTCATTGTTCAATTTAAGGGAAATAATCCACGAAATCATTCATTTTCTCTCATTTATCTTGTGTTTGGTCCATTTTCCTTATTTAAAAATTTTCATAATACGTCAACCGACAGGGAAAGATAGAGCTTGCTTGGTTTACCATATCCTGAATGTTTCGGGATTCATTCTTGATTCAGCGGGTAAAGTCGAAGTATAGAAACCTATTGTAATTGAAAACAAGGAAGGAGATGGACACGATGCGAGACGAAAACAATCGGAATACGCTGGCAGATTTGACATATTTGGAATTCGAGGCCAAACGGAAAGTCGAGGATACGGATTTGATTCCGCAAGACGATCTGAGAGACGTCAACACCTATACGGAGCAAAGCCTAAGCAGCGAAGACGCGGATCATATCGCGTACGATCAGAATGAAGCGGCTCCTGCGGATGCAAAACCGGAGGAGCGGATGAACCCCGATCACAGCGCCATCGATGCATGGGAAGCTACAGGTGCCGATCCGGATCAACGGACCATTGCCGATGAGCGGTTATCCTTGTCATCCGATGCCGGAGAAGCCGACGAGGTGCGGCTGGACCGTACCGCCGACGAAACGGTTATTCGCGATGTCGCGGACGACGAGACGGACCGGGAATGGCGGGCCATCGAGGGTGAGCCCCCAACTCGTCCGGGTGACGAGGTCATCGCCGAGTACACCGGCGATACGGAGCAGAGAGTCGCAGCCGACGCCGCGTTTTCAGGCAGCGGTACCGCCTTTCTGAATCAGGACATTTTTATGAATTACCCTTCGGGTGAAGAGGAGTATACGCCGCTGGAGGATGTGCCGGACGCGGACGCGATTGCGGCCAACAGCCCGGTGGATCCCGCCGCGCCTCCGACGGAACAGATGCACGGAACCGATTTGCTGAACGGCAGCAATGGCGAGGACGACTAAAACCTGCAAGACCCGCCTCTCCTTATAGGAAGGCGGGTCTTATACTAGCACTGTATGATCCCTCTATTTTCCGAATATGATATCCAGCCAGCCGAGAAATGACATCCACAACAGGATGCCGATCAGGGTACCCCATATGAGTGCCGTTAATATGTTGCCCTTTCTTTCCATGCCTACGCCTCCCATACAACCGTCTTTATAGTAAAACAGTATGGGTCAAGCTATCAGTTCTTATACCAGCCGTTCATTTCAAAGATTCGATTTCATAGGAGGAACAGCCGATGAAGAAACAACCTGACGAGAAGCACCGTTTAGTGACCGAACGCGACATCGATGAGGAATTCGGCCTGTTTGTCGAGGATTCCTATCCGGACAGCATTCCGATACCCGACAGCATCAAACACGAGAAGCCGGATGGCAGTGGTACGAGTAACCGCGGAAATCCTCCGTCATCCTAAACAACACCGGGCAGGAATCGTGATCCTCTTCTTTCACCCATGCCATACCTTCCAACATACACTACACCATACGACCCTGGAAGGATGATGCCTCATATGAAAGGATTGCCGATCCAACCCTGCAGACATAAGATCACCCTGCAGCAGCGACTGGCCTCGTTGACCGGACATCTGGTGGAAATCAACGCGCCGAACACCGGGTTGGAACCCGGACGGCTGCAGCGGGTATTCCCGAAAAATTTCATCAAGGTGCAGGGCGAGCTTTTTGTGCCGTCCAGTCTCAACTCGGTTCGGGTATTCGATGTCAAGCCGCCGGGCAAAACGGTGCGGGTTGGGGTACGGACCACCTTCCCGACGCGCGGCGCCTTCGACCGGATCCGGCTTGTCAGAATCGGAGCCGATTTCATCGAATTGCTTGCCAAGGACAAGAACCGTTCGCGGATTCTGCTCCCTTTAAACAAAGTGGAGGGCATATTTCCTGCCAAGTAAAGACGTACAATGCTCCCCATTTCCTGAAGCTTCCGGACTTGTACAGGTTCGGGAGCTTATTTTTTGCATTCTGAGCCGCTGGCCTTGATACGTTAATCGCAAGGAAAACATCCTCTATACGCGGTCGGTCTTCTGTGACATAACGTTGATAACGGTTTCCTTAATGTATACTCCGCTATTTCGATTTTCAGTACTTGTCCAACCTGTGATAAAATATGATACAGATTACATGCTTAAGACCTGATAAGGCAAAGCACAGGAGGAGTCAATGATGTTGAAACGCAGAACACGCTGGATGACGGCCCTGCTCGTCATTCTTGGGCTGTTGTTCGTGATGACGGCATGCGGCCAGAATGACAAGGAAACCGAAAGCGGCGCAGGCGGCGGAACAGGTTCGACGAACGGTGCTGCGGCGCCCGAAGCGGAACCGCCGAAGGAAACCGAGGTCAAGCAGAACGTGCCCGACCCGAACGCCAGCCACCCCATCGTCACGATTGAAATGGAGAACGGCAAAACGATAAAGCTTGAGCTTTACCCGGAGGTTGCGCCGAATACGGTGAACAATTTCATCTCCCTGGTGGAACAAGGGTTTTACGATGGCACAGGCTTTCACCGCGTCATCCCCGGCTTCATGATTCAAGGAGGCGATCCTGACGGAAAGGGCACGGGGGGACCCGGCTACGCGATCGCCGGAGAATTTACGTCCAACGGGTTTCAGAATGACCTGAAGCATACGACAGGCGTATTATCCATGGCGCGCGCGCCGGATCCAAACTCCGCCGGTTCGCAATTCTTCATTATGGTCGCGGATGCGCCTTCGCTGGATGCCCAGTACGCCTCCTTCGGTAAGGTCATCGAAGGCATGGAAACGGCTGAGGAAATCGTGGGCTTGGAGCGGGATCAGATGGACAAGCCGCTTGAAGTGCCCGTCATGAAGAAAGTGACGGTCGATACGCTCGGGAAGGATTATCCGGATCCCGAAAAGCAGGAATAGCTTTTTTGGGATAAGCGCTGCGGCTCAAGCGCTGTCAGCGAACCATTTTCCTTCCTCGCTTGTGAATGAGCACAGAATCCGGACGGCTTACCAAACAACATGCGAAAGAGGACCGAAGCACGCTTGAAATATAGCTGCGTTCCGGTCCTCTTTTTTTATAGATTACAGCAGGGTATGGCCTTTACGGACGGGCCGGCTTCTCGATCACGTAAAGGCAGGTGCTGTCCGGCAAAGTTACCGCCTTCCCATCCTCATCCATGAATTCGATGCGGTCAGCCAATGCCTCGGCATATCCTTCCTGAAGATAATGCTGCTGCACGCGGATCAGCGCTTCGGAGCCCAGCGTTCGGCGGATGCACTCCGCATACTGCGTAGGCGTGAAATATCCGAACTGCTCCTGCACTTCATGAACATACGCTTCGGGGCCCCAAGTATAGGTATACAGAAACTCCATCGCATCGTTGACAGGCATGCGCACCTCCGCGTCTGCCAGCTGCTCGTAGGATATGACCCGGCCTTTGAAATCCGAGGCATACCGGTTCAGCCATTCCATGCCATCGTCCTCAAGGAAACGAATCCTTCTCCAGGTATCCTCGGGCTCGGTCATGATTCCGTCACGGATAATAATGCGGCCCCCGGGTGCGAGCACCTCATAAGCACTGAGCAAGGCTGCCTCCACGGTTGCCGTATTGAAGCGCGCACCGTCTGTTTCAATGTACGAATACAACTCATGCAGTATCGAGGAAAAGATGACAGTATCGACGCTTCCGGGGTTCACATAGTCCCTGAGATTCAGCGCGTCCCCCTTCAGGACCTCCCATGTTTTGTGCTCCAAACGTTTGCGTTTCTCCAGCGCTTCAATCACGTTCGAGGAGATATCGATCCCGACGGGGCGCGCGTGCGGCAGCCGTTCCTCGATCAGGTCAAGCAGCACGCCTCCACCGGGACCGATATCCAGTACCGCCGTTCCCGTGATATAATCCAGAATCACTTTCTTGTAATCTCCCGTGCTGTTCATATCGTTTAAATAACTCTCTTCGTTATGAAACCGGTCATAAGCATCCCGCCTCAGGCCAAACAGATCAAACAACAGCAGCACCGCCTTCTCGTAAAGCGGGGATTTCTCCGCCTCGATGCAAAAATCGATTAATTTCTCCGCGGCCTGCGAGAATTCGAAGGTAAAGAATACCGTATCCGGCAGCTCCGGCTTTCGTTCGATGCGGTGGCGCAGATGCGGGTTGGCACTCGCCTGACCTTGAAGGCAGGCCTCCCAATCCATCTGGCGCAAATATTGCTCGATCATTCTTTTCTTGTACACGTTCAGCTTCTTGACGCCCTTGTAATCGTAATACATATCGTTCATCAGCGGCTCAAAGCTCAGGTGGCTCACCGAATCCGAAGACCATTGATCCTCCGGGCTCTGTTTCTCCGGATGGAGAGCCAGCAGCAATACCTTCACGAACTCTTCCAACGAGAAATCCTGCAGGGCCGCTTCCACATACCAAAGCGTCATGTCCTGAAACCCATGCAGGGCAGCAGGCAGATCCGTCTGCCTCCGAATCTCCTGAAACTGCCTGTCGAAATCTTCTCCCCGGGCAATGGAAGCGGTCCGAAGGCGGCGCAGCCTTTCCTCGTAAGTCCACCGATCCGGGACGCTCCCTTGGGCAAGCTTGCGAATCAGTTGTTTGATTTCCTCCTCAACGGAATGCCATAGCTCCTCCGATACGGCAGCAATGATGCAGTGATTCAAAGGGATCAGCAGCCGGATCAGCTCATCTTCGGTCAGCCGTCCTTCCTCCGTAAGCTTAATCAGCGGCAGGTTTTCCTCGAAGGCGACTTCCCCCCGGATGTGTTGCCCGAGCAGTCCATGGGTATGTATGAGAGTATGTACCATCTCTTCGTGCGGTGACAGGGTTCCCCTGCCTTGCCGGATATGTCTTTCATACAGCTGCGCGGACCCGATATTATGCAGGAACAATTGGATGCCCGACTGCTGCCAGCGAAGGCGATCCCTCATCGTTCCGCCCTTGGCCGTTTCCGCCCACACCAGGACTTCTTCCAGCAGCTCTTTGATCCAATAGGAAACAGGCAGCGAATCCAGTATCTTCAATGTGCGTTCTACATAATCCAGCACGGGGTTGGCATGGGTCAATTGCCCGATGGACGTGATCCGTTCCAGATTGACGATTCGTTCCTCGGCCGATATCAGCTTCATTAGCCATGGATGCGTTCCCGCAGCCGATTCATCCCCCTGACGAAACGCGGTTATGATATTCAGCGCTTGCAGCATAGGTTGTTCCTCCACTTCCTGTTAAAAATGAACAAAGGTTATCTTGGTTTCGCTGCTACGATTATAACAAATTGTTTAGGGTGGATCGCGGGCATTTGGTAGTTGCGGATGGTACAGGGTATACTGGTCAACGAAACCATATTTTTTTATCAATGTGAAGGAGTGAATGTACATGAGCCTGAAAAATAAAACAGCCCTCATCACGGGTGCAGGCAAAGGAATTGGACGCGCCCTGGCCATCGCACTTGCCAAGGAAGGCGTGCACGTTGGTCTCGTCGCCCGTACGGCAGCAGACCTGGAGCCGCTGAGCGCCCTGGTTGCCGAGCAATATGGTGTCAGAGCCGTCGCGGCGGTGGCCGACGTTTCCGTGCAGAGCGAGGCAGAGGCTGCTTTCGCGGCGGTAAACATGGAGCTGGGCTCGGTGGACATTCTGATCAACAACGCGGGCATCGCCCAGTTCGGCAACCTGCTGGAAATGGAACCGGAAGCCTGGAAGCGTATCGTCGACGTGAATCTGATGGGGACTTACTATATGACGCGCGCAGCGCTGCCCGGCATGATCGAGCACAACCAAGGAGACATCGTCAACATCTCTTCTACGGCCGGAGAACGCGGATTCGCCACGGGCTCAGCCTATAACGCTTCGAAATTTGCCGTGATGGGACTGACCGAAGCCGTGCTGCAGGAGGTCCGCAAGCACAACATCCGCGTGACGGCGCTGACCCCGAGCACCGTGAACACGGATCTCGCCGTCAATGCCGGCTTGAAGATCGGCGACGAGGACCGGATGATGCAGCCGGAAGACGTAGCCGAGCTAGTGCTGGCGGCGCTCAAGCTGCCGCAGCGCGTATTCGTCAAATCCGCCGGGATTTGGACTACCAACCCGCAATAAGGACGCGCCGACAGACGCGCCCATTGCAATAACCAATTCAAGGGTGTTCTCTGGTCAGGGGCCAAGGAACACCCTTTTTGCGTGCAGCCGGCGTGTAACGCGGTGGTCTGCGCCAGCGAATCCTGCGCAACCCTTCCCCCAAAGTTCCGATGAAGTCAAGAACGTTTCGCTTAAAGGCCGGCAAGATGCGTGTGCTTTGTTCTTTTTTCCATGCGGAATCAAGTGTCAACCATCCGTTGTCATGATATAATGACATGGCGTCATACGCACAGCCAGACCACTACCAAGCTATACTCATGGAAAGAAGATGACAACAGCATGATCGCCGACATTTTACTTGAAGTGGTACTTCCCATCTTTGTCCTGATAGGCTTTGGCATTATTATGCAATATGCCTTTAAGCTCGATTTGTACACACTCGCCAAAATCAACTTTTACTACATTACGCCTGCAGCCGTATTTATGAGTATGTACGAATCCAAGATGTCACCGCAGCTTCTGGGCATGGTGGCGTTATTTTATGCGCTTTATATCGGCGTCCTCTACTTGATCAGCATGCTGGTTGCCAGACAGCGCAAGTTCAACCGGGGGATGAGAGCCGCATTTACCAACAGCCTCCTGCTGGATAATTCGGGAAACTACGGCCTTCCGATCAATGATCTGGCCTTCAAGGGAGATCCGATGGCCGGCTCGGTGCAAGCGCTGATCATGTCTTTTCAAAGCCTCCTTACGTTTACGTACG
This sequence comes from Bacillus sp. FSL K6-6540, assembly GCF_038007545.1. Lineage (NCBI taxonomy): Bacteria > Bacillati > Bacillota > Bacilli > Caryophanales > Bacillaceae > Bacillus > Bacillus sp. FSL K6-6540. Next base: position 1,658,604 of record NZ_JBBOXH010000001.1, on the reverse strand, counting down.
GAGTTATTTCCATTCAGGGAGCCAAGACGGAGGGATTATACAAACAGGCCATTATCGGATTTCTGAAAATGCCCGTCCCCTATGCCCTCGTCATCGGCATTGTGCTGCATGCCCTGGCCTTGCCGCTTCCGGTCTTTATCTCGCAGCCGCTGACCTATGCGGACCAGTCCATGGTGGCGATCGCCCTGCTGACGCTCGGGGCACAGATTATTAAATATCCGCTGCGCCTGCGCCGGCTCGATGTTTACCTCAGCGTCCTGCTGCGTCTTTTGGTCGCGCCGGCTATCGGCATTCTGATCGTGCTGCTGCTCGGGCTAAAAGGCGTTCCGGCTCAAGCGCTCATCATCGCTTCCGGCATGCCCGTCGGCGTCAATTCGTCCATCCTGGCGGAAGAATATCAGAATGAGCCTGATTTTGCTGCACAAACTGTCCTTATATCGACCATACTAAACGTAATTACGATTACCGGCCTGATCACGCTGGCCAAATTCATAGCCTAAAGACCAACTCTACTCAGCTAGGAGGAATTACATATGAATTTTGATCTTGCGATTGACCGCACCTGCACCAACTGTCAGAAATGGGACAATGTCCCCACCGTCTTCGGCGTGCCGGACGCGCTTCCGATGTGGGTGGCCGACATGGATTTTGCCGCACCATCCGCCGTTGTAGAGGCGCTTCATAAACGGGTGGAGCATGGCGTGTTCGGCTATACGTTCCCGTCCGACTCTTACCGCGAAGCGATTAGCGATTGGATGAAGAAACGCCACAGCTGGAGCATTCAGCAGGAGTGGATTCAGTTCTGTCCGGGCGTCGTCCCGGCTCTCAGCCTTATCGTGGATGCGTTCACCGAGCCGGGCGATCAAGTCGTCATCCAGACGCCGGTCTATCCGCCGTTCTACAGCGTCGTTCAGGACCATGGCCGTGAGCTGGTGCATAATCCGCTTCTTCTTAGCGAAGAGGGGGATTACACGATGGATTTCGAGGACCTGGAGAAGAGCTTTTCTACCGGCCATGTCAAAATGATCATTCTGTGCAGTCCGCACAACCCGGTGGGCCGGGTGTGGAGCCGAGCGGAGCTGGATCGTCTGGCTTCCCTCTGCCAGCAATACGACGTGCTTGTCGTATCGGATGAAATCCATGCGGATCTGGTGTTTGAACCCGGCGCGCATACGCCGTTCGCCGCGCTGTCCGAGGATGCCGCTGAGCGTTCCATCATCTGTACCGCTCCTAGCAAGACGTTTAATATCGCCGGCCTGAACACGGCGAACATCATCATCCCGAATGCGCAGCTGCGCAGCAAGTTCCGCAAAATATTGAACCGTTACGCCATCGGCTCCATCACGCCGATGGGTGCGGCCGCCACCGAGGCTGCTTACCGTGAGGGCGAACCGTGGCTGGATGAGCTTCTGGTTTACATCCGCGGGAACATGGAGCTGGTAGCCCAATATGCACAGGAACATCTGCCCGAGCTGAAGGTGGTTATGCCGGAAGCCACCTACCTGTTGTGGATTGATTTCCGCGGCATGGACATGTCCCACGAAGAGCTAAACCGCTTCCTCGTTCAAGAGGCGAAGCTCGGATTGAACAGCGGCGCCGCCTTCGGCAAGGAAGGCGAAGGCTTCATGCGCATGAACCTGGCCTGCACGCGCGCCACCGTTCAGGAGGCGTTGTCCCGCCTGAACAAAGCTGTCGGGGAATGGCGGAAGGCTTAAAAACATACAAGATCCCGGAATGAAATGATAAACGGAGTCAAGCCCATGGCTGACTCCGTTTATTTTTTTATTTTACGATAACGGCTCTTTTATTAGATAAGTATCTAAAATTATTATTGACCATCATCTAACAATTATGTTTTACTTCTATCTAGAAAGGTGGTTAGATGATGGTGATACAAGAAAACGCTCGAGATATTCGTTATCGGGATCTGTCATCCCAAAAGGAGTATCTGAAGTTAATGATGGCCAATGCCGTGAACCGGTTCGGCGATTCCATCGACATGATTGCTTTTTCCTTGTTGGTATACCAGCTTACCGGTTCCGCCTCATGGGTAGCCGTTATTTTCGGCATCAATGCACTCCCTTCCATCCTGTTTCAGCCCTTTGCAGGCGCCATCGTTGAAAGACTTCACAAGAAAACCATCATGATCCTTGCGGATATCGGACGAGGAGTGATTGTAGGCGTCACTGCCGTCCTGCTTATGCTTGATCTGCTTCAGCCCTGGATTCTGCTTGTGCTTACGTTCATGAATTCCACACTGGAATCCCTTCGCATTCCCGCCGGGTTAGCCATCATTCCCCAAGTGCTTGATAAAGCCTTATATACCCATGGCATATCCTTAAATTCAACCATCAAGAAAATCGTGGAGTTAGCCGGTCTTGGCGCTGCCGCAGCCATCATCGGATTATTCGGCCTTGGGGTGGCTATTTTGATCGACGCCGTCACCTTTTTACTGTCCGCCCTCTTCATTCTGGGCATCAACAGCAAGGAAACATGGCAGCGGAGCCCGATTCGGCTGGATTTGAAAGGCTATCTCCATGCGCTGGCCGAGGGATTCATCTATCTAAAAAAGGCAAAAGTCGTATTCGCCGTCTGCATATTAGGCGGCATCATGGGCATCTTTCTGATTCCCATTAACTCCATGATGGCTCCATACACGACGGGAGTGTTAGGACTGTCCGCCAAGGGGTTGTCCGTTGCTGGCATTTCCTCAACGATCGGTCTTGGCATCGGTGCCTTCTTGTTCCCTTACTTAAGAAAACATTTCTCTGCACGCATTCTGTTCATCACTGGCGGGACGTTCATTGGAATCTGTTATCTGGTATGGTTCTGGATATCGCACTATTCCGGACAAGTCATGCTGACCTATGTCATGTTGGCTTCTACCATGCTGATATTCGGTTTTTTTGCTTCCTTCGTGGAAACAGTGATCGGGGTATCCTTCATGGAACACATTGAGGAATCCTACTTGTCTCGCGCCGGTGCTATTTTTAACGCGATCGCAAGCTCAACCATTCCGCTCGGTTCGCTGATCGTCGCCACCGCGATGACGTTTATAACCCTTGAACAGCTATTTGTCGCTACTGGTATTTTTACAATTATATTGTTTGTTGGTATGCTCTTCATAAACACATTACGCCAGCTGTAAAGGAGTAATCCCATGAACATAACGGTATTGGCAAGGCCGGATATTCTCCGTGAATGCATCGAATTGCTCTATCGGTATACGAATCATGAAGACACCCGGTCCGTGAAGAATGAACTCACGATGAAATATAATCTGGACTCGCCGGACCTATTGCGAACCTTCGACCCCATCATCGAGATAGGTGAGCTGGTTTACGGCCAACTGGAAGCAGCGCCTGATCGCATGGCTTTTTTCTTCGAAAGCCGGGGACAAGCGGGGTGGTGCTGCGCCAAGCTGCTATTGGATGAATATCTCCGCTCAGCGGGTACGAATGCGAATATTCTTCGGCTATCCCCTGTCATGCAGGATGAACGGCGGCGCAAATACGCGGAGTCTCTCTTCCGATTATTTATGGGGGATGCCGAAAGCCACGTATGCCCATCGACTCATACCGATGCCGATCTGACCAACATGATTGACGGACTCGAACTGGACGTTCAGGAGAAATGGACACTACATCTCTTATATCAGAACTTTGATATGTACATGCAGGAATTGCAGAGCATCCTTGAACAGGCCGTGACCCTGTACGAGGAACAATTGCCCTTGCTAGAACCTCTGCTGGAGCGCTTTGCGGAAAGATACCATCAGGTGGTTCAAACCGAACCGCTGGAGTACATCAATAACCGATTCCAAATCCACCTCATGGATGATAAGGAAATCCGAATCGTTCCGCAAATCATGGGTTTCAATATGGTCACGCTCCATCCACAACAAAACGAGAATTCAATAGAAACGCTTTATATCGGCATTCTCTTTGAAGCTCTTCAAGAAGCGGTTAGCCGGGTCATCTCCGACGAGAAGATATGCAAAACGTTGAAAATGCTGAGCGATGCCAGCAAATTTGCAATTCTGAAGTCGATTTACCGTGAGCCGGCATACGGTTCGGAACTGGCCGACCGGCTGAATCTAACCACGGCTACCATCTCGCATCATATGAACGCACTTATACACCAGGGGTTTGTCATGATGGAAAAGCGGGCAAACCGCATCTACTACCGAATGAATCGGACGGCTGTCGAGACTTACCTGGAACAGCTGCGATCCAGCTTATTGCAGCAGGAATGAGCAGTCGTCCTTGCATGCCCGGTACGGGATTTATCCTCTCCGCATAAGGAAAAAGAAGGGTGAGCCAAGGTCTCTCCTTTGGCTCACCCTTCTTATGCAACTCTTTCTCTTCCACAGCCGTTAGTCGCTTCGCCAAACGCAAATAGCTGTTGAGCGAACTCTTTTCCGTCTGTATGCTACTGCAAACGCTTCGCCAAATATTCGCCGTTTGCCTTCAGCATGGGATAGGCTTTGCCGGATACCGCCCCGCTCTCCTTATGGCTCTCAAGCAATTTCATAAAGCCGTCCATGTGGTGGGCCGCCTGCTGCTTGTTCCCCTTCTCTTCGAAGCGGATGACCGAATCCAGGTGCGCCGTAAGCGAGCGGGCAGCCCCATGGTTCGCAAACCCGCCTCCTTGCTCCAACTGATCGACCAGACGTTTCAGGTGCAGGGAGCTTGTATTCTCCAGCTGGTACGTTCCTGTAACAAACTGATACAACCAGTCATACATAATCCGGATATCCGGATCCTGGCTTGCCGCTGCATCTCTTAACACAGGCCCGGAGCCTTTGTAATACGCTTTGAAGGTATCGTTCATATAACCATACTTCACGCCGCCATCCAGGTACTCCTTATACCGGTTGCGGAATACTTCGTCGGTCAGCATCCGTCCGTCAAACTCGATCTCGACGCCCATCCCGAATCGTTTGGCCGTGTATGCGGCATCGTCCAGGCGCTCGCTGCTCATGTCTTCAAAGAAATAGTTCGGCTGGAACGCGACCGCGTCGAATCCGACCTCTTCCCACATATAACTCTTATAGGCCAAGAAATGAGGAATCCAGAAGGACTTTAAGCCTTCGACGTGAATTTGGCCGTTTACGTATTTCAGCATATCCGGACCGGAAGCGCTCGTGCTTACCTGTTCGGACAGCCAGTATAAACCGACAAGCTCCAGATTGGAATAATGGTTAGCCTCCCACCGCTGCAGCACTTCGTCCATCCACCAGCGGATCGCCTTTTGCCTGTTCGCCATGGCCGACTCCTCACCAACGGCCCCGGCGTTAAAATTTTCGGAGATTCCATCTCCGTCCACGTCACCGAAGTCGGTCAGATACTCGCCCGTATCCGGGATCATCACGACGACCTTGGTTTTATGGTCAGGCTGCCCCAGCTTGGCTCCCACCTCCTTGGTGGCTTCATTGAGCTGGTGCATCTCGCCGTCCGCATCAAAAGTCTTGTCGAGGTACCACTTCCAGTCCTGCAGGTTCGCGCCGCCGCCAAAGTCGCGACCATCCGGGGATATCAACCCAAGCGTAAGCACGCCGTCAAAAAACCAATCCACCGGCTCCCCGTTCTGGTCCACGTAGCTGATCTGAGGAATGATCTCCTCTTTGCTCCAGTCTCCATCCCCATTGGCATAATGACCATTGTATAGAAGGGACAAATCATGAATGCCGGCCGTAGCCTCTCCCGGCTGTAAATATTTAAATTCTTGCGGCGGAAGCTGCACCGCCCCAGCGGCTTTGCCATCAGTCCCCATGATCTCGATTTCGTCGATGAAGGTCCAGGCCCTTGTATGCATGGTGAAGCTTACCTTCACATAACGCGCGTAAGCGAACTCCCCATCTTCGAAGCCCGGCACGCCATCGGTCTGGCTATCCCAAGCGTACGTTTCGTCTACGGGCGGACCGTCCACCCATAACGTCTGGGTCGCTTTATTCGTCAAGTTCGCCCAATGAACATTATCGTCCGAGACATACATCGAAACCGTTAGCGGAAACAGAATCGCCGAGCCAGGCCAATCCTGCAGAAAACGCGCGTTGATGCCCGAGATGGATTTGGCCTCGCCAAGATCAAATACGACCTCACGCGTCTTCTTGCGTATATGACCGACCCATGCGGGATCCAGTACATTCCGCGTTCCATGTATTCCGTCGTTCAGTTTATGGCCAGGGTCGGGATAATTGGCTTCCGGGGCCTCCGACCACGAGTAGGTTGCATTTCTTGCCAGGTTTCGCACCTCCGATTGAGCCTCATCAGCATAAGCGAAAGGAATGATCGAGAACATCATGGCCACAATCATGGCTAACGATACCCGTTGTTTCATAGAACGCATATAAATTAACCTCCTCTTATCATGCTTCCTGATCTTCGCCGGTTTTCACCGGACTTCAGCTTTACGAACTCCAGCAATCGTGGGCCGACGCCGTAACTCGCTCCATTGCCATGGTTTCGTCATCTCACCCCCTTCCAGTCATGGTCTGCCTTCATGCCTCCAATCCTATATTCAAACCCCCCTGCCCTTTCCTTCGTTCAGATCCACCTGCGCTTCAATCGATTTCCGATATCGTTCGGTTATATCCTGGGGACGCGTAATGGCGCTGCCTACCACGACAAACCGGGCGCCGGCATTCAGAGCCTGAATCATGTCGTCCGCGCTGGCAAACCTGCCTTCGGCTATAACCGGCAGCCGCGTTTCCTGAACCAGCCTTGCGACCAGCCCGATATCGGGCTTTGTCGTTTCCGGACTATAGGCTGTATACCCGGACAGCGTTGTGGAAATATAATGAACGCCCAAATCGGCCGCATACAGTCCTTCCTCCAAGGTGGAAACATCCGCCATCACATGGATTCCCCGACGAATCAGCTCATCGACTATCTCTTTCAGTTTGTTCCCATCCGGTCTCGGCCTCAGCGTCCCGTCCATTGCTACAATATCGGCGCCGGCCTCATGGACGGCTAAAGCATCCTCAAGGGTTGGCGTAATGTAAACGGGATAACCTTCGATCTGCCGTTTCAGCAGCCCGATGACCGGCACGCTCACCGCCGCTTTAATCGCTGCTATATCAGCCGTTCCATTGGCCCGGATCCCGATGGCTCCTCCCAGCACGGCCGCTTTCGCCATTTCAACCATATGCTGCGGTCCAAACAGCGGCTCTCCCTCATACGCCTGACAAGACACCACTAATCCTCTATCTGTAATCATCCGCCTCATATTTAGCTCCTACATCTGGTTTAGTATAAATTTGCGTCATCCTTTGTTTACTTCAACCCCGTAATCGTGATGCCTTCGATAAACTTCTTCTGGACGAAGAAGTATAGAACGATGATGGGAATCGTAAACAGCGTAGCGGCTGCCATTAAAGGCCCCCACGCCACCCCATTCTCCCGAATAAATTGCTTCAGGCCGATGGACAGGGTCCATGTTTCCTGATCGTTCAAGTAAATCAACGCTCCCTGGAAATCGCCCCATGCGCCCAGAAACGTAAACAGGCCGATTGTCAGAAGGGCCGGTTTGGCAAGCGGCAGCACGATTTGGGCGTAGATGCGAAACTCCGACGCGCCGTCGATTTTGGCTGATTCGGTGAGCTCCATCGGAATTCCGTTAAAAAACTGCCGGATCAGGAACACATTGTACGCCATTCCCGTCCCGAACCACGCCGACAGTACCAGCGGCCAGTTGGAATTCAGCAGGTTGACCTTGTTGAATACGACATACAGCGGAATCATCGTTACCTGCATGGGGAGCATCAGCGTGCTGAGCATCAGGATAAACAGTATGTTTCGGCCTTTAAATTGAATTCTCGAAAAGCCGTACGCGACCAGCGGCGATAAAATCACGACGCCTGCAACGCTCATCAAGGCAATCACGACGGTGTTCCAAGTGTATTTGATGAACGGAATCATGTTGACCGCGTTTACGTAGTTATCCCATATCCATTCCGTCGGAATCCATTGGATGGGAATGACGAAGATTTCCTCCTCGGTCTTAAAGGTGGTCAGCAGCAGCCAGGCGAAGGGCGCCAGAAACAGCAGGCCCACGAGGATTAACAGCATATGAGGAATGATCTTTCGGCCGATAAATGCTTCGTTCATTATTTTTCACCTCCATAGAAGACCCACTTGCTGGATGTTTTGAAGATTAACAGGGTCAGCAGCAGCACGATGATAAACAAAATCCAAGCCATCGCCGAGGCGTATCCCATCTTCAGGAACATGAAGGCGTTCTGGAACAAATAAATCGCATAGAACAAAATCGAGTTCCCCGGCCCGCCAATGGCCTGATTGCTTGATTCCGCAAACACGTAGCCTTGGGAAAAATATTGAAAGGAGCCGATCAGCCCCATAATGAGCTGGAAGAAGGTCATGGGCGAGATGGCCGGCAACGTGATATGCCAGAACTTATGCCACTTGTTCGCACCGTCAATGGAAGCGGCCTCATAATACATTTTGGGCACTTCCTGCAGCGCCGCCAAATACATGATGGTGATCGTCCCGGTCCCCCAGAAACCCATCATAATCAGCGACGGTTTGGTCCAGTTCTCGTCCATCAGCCAATTCGGTTCCGGCAGGCCGATCGCGCCCAGCATCTGGTTCACCAAACCATATTGCGCGTTCAACAGCCAAATCCACAGCAAGGATCCCGCTACGGCCGGGACCAGCGTTGGCAGGAAATAAATCGTCCGGTACAGGGACAGTCCCTTGACGCTCTGGTTTAGCAGCAGGGCAATGCCCAGCGCGTACGCAAGTTGGGGGAAGAATCCGAACAAAGCCATGAATGCGGTGTTGTACAGGGATGAGAACATTTTGCCGTCTTGGGTCATCTCCACATAATTGTCCAGGCCGACCCATTGGGGCGAGGTAAACAGGTTATACTCCGTGAAGCTGTAATACAATGACGTGATAATCGGATAGAGCTGGAAGATCAGGAAGCCGAATATCCATGGACTCAAAAACAAAAGTCCGATGATCAGCCGTTTTCTTTCCCTGCTCTTCATTCCGCTCCGGGGTTCCAAACGTTCCATGTGACCTTTTCACCTCCAAGTAAAAAACAACAACCTGCAGGGAGCGGCCAGCCTGCCTATCGTACTCGCCGCTCCTGCATCATCAAGATTATTTTTTGTCCGCGATCGGCTGCATTTTGCTCACGACATTATCCATCGCTTCCTGAGCGCTTATCTGTCCTTTGAGCGCCTTCTCCGTTTCTTCATTCAAGGTCTGCAAGTATTCGTTAATGTAAATGCTGTTTGGGAAGCCCTTCAAATTAGGATTTTTCGCACTTTCATAATAGTCCCAAAGTTCCTTCACCTCTTGGTTCTCCGTCAGCTTCGGATTATCAAGCGCTTTCATTAGAACGGGGATGGAGCCGCTCTGGATGCTGTATTCAATCTGAACGTCCTCACCGAGCAGGTACTGCATCACCTTCCACGCCTCTTCCTGATGCTTCGCCTTGGATGGAATGAACATGGCGATTGGACTAACCATGCCGGAGCCTTTAAGATCAGGGTTGGCTGCTGGGTAAGGGAATGGCGCTACGCCGACTTCCTTGCCTTCGCCGCGATGCTCGACATACCAGTTCTCCCAGCCGATAATCATGGCCAGCTTGCCGGTCAGGATCGGATCCTGCGGAGTTTCGAGACCGCCCATGCCCGATTTGAATTTATCGATGCTCTCCTGCCCGAATTCCTTATAATAATTCACTTGATAATCAATGGCCTTTACATTCGCTTCCTGGTTCGCGGTCAGCTTCCCGTTGCCGTCGTCCCATGAGCCGTTGAAGATGATCGGCCAAAACACGTTATCGATCCAAGGGTAATCCGGTATAAAGCCCATCTGCGTTATATTTCCTTTATCGTCCTTCTTGGTCAGCTTCTTCGAATATTCGAACAGATCTTCGAGCGTCTCCGGCGGAGCCGTGAGTCCTGCTTCCTCGAACGCCTTTTTGTTGTAAAACAATTTATTGGCCATGCTCATGGAAATCGGGAACCCGAAGACATCATTGTTGACCTTCATGCGATCCAGCGCCGCAGGAATGATCTGGCTGGTGTCGAATCCGTCCCGTTTGATGAATTCCTCCAGCGACTGCACCGCACCGGCAGCAGACCAAGGTCCGATGTTATTCCACTGCGTTACGATGAGATCCGGAGCGCTGCCCCCCGAAATCGCGGTTAGTTGTTTCTGATGATCCTGGTTGCTGAGTGTCTTGACTACGATGTCGTCCTGGCTTTCATTGAATTTCGCTACAGCATCCTCAATCGGCTTCGCGTTTTCTGCTGTGGCAGAACTCCATAATTGAATTTCAACCTTGCCGTCCTGGCCGGCCTTGCCGCCAGTGCCGCCCGCTCCGGAGCATGCGCTTAATACGGTGGAGAAGGCTAAGAGCAGCATAAGCAAAACGTGAAACGACTTCTTTCTATAGTGCTTCTTCAAATGACTCACCCTCCAACATTTCATGGTTTTATAATTTCATATCTGAAGAAAAATTCCTTCTAAACAGAAATTAATGGATAATTACTCTTTCGTCAATCCTTAATTTTCTGATTTTTGTTTTTGTCCGGACATAAAAAAAGCAAGGATTATAATCATAATCCTTGCTGCATCTAGGATATTTCATGATAAACACGCCTAGATCAACATTAAAAATATTTTTTAGTTATTTTAATTATTTTGGAGAAATGATCCACCTATATGACGTATTGCATACATTCCATCTCACCGTAAAACCATACTTGGGCCGCCGCTCCTATAACGCCGGCGTCATTGCCAAAACTCGCAGCCATAATCCGGCAGCAGCTTCTCATATACGAAGACGTTCGAGCATCGATTTCCTGATCGAGCTCCTGCAAAAAACGGGGACCGGACTCCGCAACTCCGCCTCCGATCACAACGACCTCCGGATTAAAGGCATGAATATACCCGGCAACAGCAGCTCCCAGCGCCCGGATGACCACCCGCATGACCGCCGTGGCGGATGGATCATCCTGATGCCAAGCCCGAATAATATCCCGGGAATTAGGCCTCCATGCATATGAAGCGCTTTCATCCCTTTGCATTTCAAGACCTATTCTGGCAATCCCGCTTCCGGAGGCATACAGCTCGATGCATCCGTTATTTCCGCAGCTGCAGCGAGGGCCGTTAATGTCAACACTAACATGGCCGAGCTCCGCCGCCCCGCCAAAGACGCCTCGCAGAAGGCGTCCTGATTCCATGACGGCACCGCCGATGCCGGTGCCAAGAGCCAAGCACACAAAATTATCGCAGTGTTTGCCAACCCCGTACATCTTCTCCGCCATCGCAATGACATTGACATCATTGTCCACATACACACGAGTGTTATAACGCTGTGTTACCAGCCGTTTAATTGCCGTCCCCGTCCAGTCGGGAAGCGTATCTCCCGCGTATAGAACGGTCCCTTCCCGAAAATCGATCTGGCCTGCGCTGCCGATGCCGATCCCTTGCACCTCTCCCTCAGCGCCGGCCGATTTCATCATCATGTCGATGCCAAGCAGCACTTTGTGCATAAGCTGCTCTGGACCTTTATGGGCCTCGGTTGGCACCCGATGCCGGTTTATGATCTCCCCCCCTCGATCGATGACCGCAAATTGGACTTTCGTCCCCCCAATATCAACGCCGATGGCGTAACCCATAACAAGGTAACACTCCCTTCTGTGATCCTTAAAAAACGAACGAAAGATCACCCCGCTTTCGCCGATAATGAATAATGTGAATCGATTCAAGGAATCGATTCACTAGTACAGCTTATCCGCAACGGAACTTGCGGTTTTTTTCAACGATTCCGAGGCATCCTCTTTTTTCATCGTTAAGAGCGTTGTAAGAATGTTCAGCATATACGTCTGCATGAATTTTGTCGCCAGTGCCCCGCCCTCGGTCGGCATTTCCCGGGAAGACACGAGCAGCACCGTATCTGCGTATGTGGCAATCGGGGAGCGCAGGTGCCCGGTCAAGCAGATGACGTCCGCTCCATTCTTCTTCGCTTCCTTCACCGCATCCACCAGGTCGCGCGTGCTTCCGGAAGTGGATATGGCGAATACGAGATCGCCCTTCTTGACCAATGAAGCGGACATGGCAATAATATGCGAATCCCGGTGCGCTTCCACATTGAGTCCCAGCCTCATCAGCTGATAATGCAAATCCAGGGCGGTTATGCCTGAAGAGCCTACGCCATAGACATACACTTTGTTTGCGGCCAGCAGTTTATCAACCGCCATCCTCAGATTGTCGGCATTCACCAGATCCAGCGTATTCTTCAGTAAAATTTCATGCTGCATCGTCAGCTTGCGAGCCACCGTCATCAGGTCGTCCTGCTCATCGATAGAGGTATCGACTACGGATGGGGGACGATCCACCAAGTCCTGTGCAACGGATAGCTTGAACTCATGAAATCCCCGGAACCCCAGCTTGCGGCAGAATCGAATGACGGAGGTCTCTCCGACCCCTGCTTTCTCGGACAGATCCGTAACGGTGGCAAGGACCGTTTCCTCGGGGAAACCTTTTACGTAATCAGCCACTTTTTTCTCCGTCTTGGTCAGGGAAGAATAAATGCTTGATATCATCAGCAGCGTATTGGATTGATTCAGTCTTGGGCCTACTCTTGCCATTCCACATCCCTCATTTCTCTCTATCTGGACAAAAAAGAATATTTTCTCCTTAATTATATAATAAAAAAGAGTTTTCTTTCAATAACAAAAAAGAAGCTGTCAGCATCCTTATGGATCGGATACTGCAGCTTCCATCATGATTTCGTTGCATTAAGAAAAATTCTGTCCCACGCATCCTCTTCAAACATGCTTACATCATCGTTCCGCTGTCGTCCGTGCTTGAAGTCAGTTCCTCGATAGCCACTGCCCCGTTCAGGCCGCCGCCGGCCGTTTGCGCCCGTTCCATTTGGTACCCTGCGTCCAGCATCGAGCCATCCAGCCGATGCAGCTGCTGGCTGACTTGATCCATCTGTTTGAACAGCTGGCGATACTGATAGGCTTGCGCATACTCGCTCTGCTGCGCGGCCTCGTCCAGCTGCTCGAACATCGTTTTATTCTCGCCCAGCACCTGTCGGTACTGCTCCGCCGCAGCGGTTCGGATATCCTGCGCCGCCCCCATCATCCCATGCAGCACCATCCTGCAGTTCACCAGCTCCTGGCGCACGGCGGAAGAAGTTTCAGGCGTGACCGCAGCCTGCGCATTCTGAAGCTCGGCGTGGATCCCGCCGAGCTCGTTCACGATCATCAGGGCTTCGTCCATGCGGCCGTTCTGCCCTGCAGCAGCCAATTGGCTGGATAGCTGATTGAGTCTCATCGACATGTTTTGAATATTGCTCATTCGTTATTCCCCATTTCCGGACCAAGTCCTTTTTATGAACTAGGATGCGATAAACCATGGATTGCTATTCATTCCGGTATCTGGGCGTGATTGACGGCTGCTGGAATGCGGGGCGGGATGCCGATATAATAGAGTAAGCCATCATATGAAAGTAGGTAGATTAAAGAGTCCGCATGATCAAACGCAAAAAAACGACGCTTTTCCTTGTTGTTGCCTTATTGCTCGCCATATTCTACATGCAGCTGCAAACCGCCATACCGGGATTTATCAACGATCTCGATTTTGATTTTAATCGCAAAGAATCCCCTGAAATCACCCAGCTCCACCCTTATGTACTGCAGCAAAAGAATGAGCTTGTCCGTCTCACCAAGAAAAAAGGGATCACGATTGTCATAACGGACGGTTACCGGAGCCACGAAGAGCAGACCCGCATCTACAATCAGGGCCGCAGCACCGAGGGCAACATCGTGACGAACGCCAAGGCCGGGGAATCTCTTCACAACTACGGGCTCGCCATTGATTTTGCGCTGAGGCTGAAGGATGGCAGCGTCATCTGGGATATGGAATACGACGGGAACGGAAACGGCAAGGCCGACTGGATGGAAGTCGTGGAGATTGCAAAAGATTTAGGCTTCCAGTGGGGCGGAGATTGGGCCAACTTTCCGGATTATCCGCATCTGCAAATCGATTTTGGATTATCGATCCGTGATTTGAAACGGGGAAAGCTCCCTCCCATGGACGCTTCCGAGTATTCGGAAGCCAAATGAGATGATATTGCTATTTGTTTTTATTGAGCATCGAGGTTCGCATAGCATACTTTAGTTATACTCCAATATGACTGACGCATCAGTGAATAAATCAAGGCCGACCAGATCCTTCTGGTCGGCCTTTTTTGTCGTTGTTCGCTGTTAAAGCGTCTCGATGGAGGTATGATATTCAACCAAATGCTTGACATGCCGTTCACGTTTTGGTTATATAGTCATATATATAAGCATATAACCTTAACAGGATAATGAAGGCAAGGTGGTGATTCTTATTGAGCGGTACCGTGCATCCAGATAATAGGCCCCTGTTCATCCAGATCAAGGAAAAGATCGAGGACCAGATCGTCAATGACCAATTGCTTGAAGGTGAACAGGTTCCTTCCACGACGCAGCTGTCCCAATTTTACAAAATCAATCACATTACGGTGTTGAAGGGCATCAACCTGCTGGTTGATTCCGGACTCATCTATAAAAAGCGAGGTGTCGGCATGTTTGTTGCTGAGGGGGCCAAGGAAATGCTGCTCCGGACCCGAAAGAGTGCATTTGCGGAACATTATGTGGTGCCTATGGTACAGGAAGCGGACAAACTCGGTTTGTCCACGGATGAGCTTGTTCAAATCATAACCCAGTTAAAAGGAAGTGAACCCCATGAATCTTGATGTACAGTTAGATCGGGTATCGGTGACATACGGCAGCGTCGAAGCCGTCCGCGATATTTCCCTCCGCCTCCCGGCCGGCAAAATTTACGGTCTCCTCGGTCGCAACGGCGCAGGCAAAACCTCGCTCCTGTCGATCCTGGCTTCATTTCGCGAACCATCGTCGGGATCGGTTACGATTGGCGGCGAGCAGCCCTTCGAAAATGCCAAAATCATGAGGGAAGTTTCCTTCATCTACGATGTCGACTATAAAGAGGAGACGGACAAGGTCAAGGCCGTGATTGAATCCGTTGCCAGGTACCGGCCCCATTTTGATACGGCTTATGCCCTGGAGCTTGCCCGCAAATTCAATTTGCCCCTGGATAAACAGCTCAAGCAGCTCTCCAAAGGCATGCAGTCCGCTTTTAACGTATGCATCGGCCTCGCCAGCCGGTCGCCGGTTACCATTCTGGATGAAGCTTATCTCGGCATGGATGCGCCGTCGCGCGAAATTTTTTACCGGGAACTGCTGAAGGACCAGGAGCGCCATCCCCGTACGTTCATTCTTTCCACCCACTTGGTATCGGAGATGGATTATTTGTTTGAGGAAGTCATTATCATCCACAAAGGCCGGTTCATTCTTCAAGACGATTATGAAAGCCTTACGTCCAGGGGTGTATCCATTACGGGCCCCGCGGCCAAGGTGGACGAATTCATCCAGGGCATGAAGGTGCTCAACGTGCAGCAGCTCGGTTCCACCAAGGCCGTCATGGTCTACGGGGATCTGGGCGAGGCATCTCAATCAGCCGCATTGAAGGCAGGACTTGAGATCGGGCCGATCTCGCTCCAGGACTTGTTTATCCATCTGACGGGGGAGGAATATTCCGCATGAAAAAGACGTCATCGCCCGTAAGCAAAGTATCGACGGAAATGTTTATTCAACAAGGCAGCTGGGCCTTGGGTTTTCTAACGATTGTGCTGCTGATCTATATTGGAGCCGGCATCGGCAACAGCATTGGCATCAATGTTCGGGAAGGAATATCAGATGAGGACTTCTTCTCCATCGCTTACCGCTCCACCAAAGGATTTATGCTTGTCATCGGCATCATTTCAGCTTACGGTTTTCTGAGCTATTATGTAAGACACGGCATTACGCGCCGGGATTTCTTTGGTGGTTCCGCTTTAGCGGCCGTCTATCTGTCCCTGGCATTTCCGGTTGCCGCGGCTCTGATCCAGTGGATTGTCTCGCTGTTTGCATCACAAGATGCGGGAAGCACCCGACTGCTGCAGGAGTTCGACAACAGCTGGCTGCTGACGCTCGTTTCCTACGGTATCCAAATCTTCATCTATTACCTGATGGGGTGGATGATTGGATCCGGATTTTACCGGTTTGGCTGGATTCGCGGCTTGGGATGGATCGCCGTTGCCCTCGTGTTGATCGGCTTTATGGATGCATTGTGGCAGTTCGAGCTGGCTTCCATATGGGAACAGTGGTTGCCGGTCACGACAGACTTTTCCGTCACGCTGCCGGTTTCGCTCGCAGGCTCCCTGGCCGTCATCCTGATTGCAATGATTCTGATTCGGCTGATCACCCGAAGAGTTACGATCAAAATGTAACCAATACGCAAAATAAATGGCTGATCCAGGGTAGCACCTTCTACCCCGGAATCAGCCATTTTATGATATAACGCCACCGTATAGATTAAGCGGCACTGCTCTTCTTCTTATTGTAAATGTCGAAGGCTACCGCCGCGAGGAGAACCAGGCCCTTAATGCCTTGCTGCCAGTCGATGCCGAGACCTACGAGCGACATCCCGTTATTGAGGACGCCCATGACGAGCCCCCCAATGATCGCGCCGAAGACCGTCCCGATCCCGCCGGTGGCCGAAGCGCCGCCGATGAAGCTCGCCGCGATGGCATCCAGCTCGAAGTTCGTACCGGCTCTCGGCGTCGCCGCGTTCAAGCGGGCGGCAAAAATCAAACCGGAGATGGCGGCCATGACGCCCATATTGACGAATACCCAGAACGTGACCTTCTTGGTTTTCACGCCGGACAGCGCCGCCGCTTTTTCGTTGCCGCCAAGCGCATAAATATGACGGCCCATCACGGTTTTGTTCATCACGAAGGAATAGATGATAATGAGCACCAGCAGCAGAATCAGGATGTTCGGCAGGCCGGCGTAACTAGCCAGCATGAACGTAAAGGCATTGATCACGGCCGCGATGAGCACCAGCTTCAGAAGGAACAAGCCGCTTGGCAGAACGTCGAAGTTGTATTTTTTGTGGGCCTTTCGTTCCCGCAGCTCATTGATCAGGAAAATAACCGTAAAGATGATGCCGGCCAGAATCGCGATCAGATTGGTGCCGGTGTTCCCGAAGTCCGGAATGAAGCCGGAGCTTAGCTTCTGGAAGCCGCCCGGAAACGGCGCAATGGATTGGCCCTCCAGCACAATCATCGTCAGGCCGCGGAACAGGAGCATGCCGGCCAGGGTTACGATAAAGGCCGGTATCCTCACGTAAGCCACCCAGAATCCCTGCCATGCTCCGATCAGACCGCCGACGATCAAGGATACGATGACGGCAATGACTGGATGCAGCTGCATATCGACCATCATGATCGCAGCAACGGCGCCGACGAAGGCGGCTACCGAACCGACCGACAAATCAATATGACCCGTAATGATGACAAGCACCATGCCGATGGCCAGTACGAGAATATAGCTGTTCTGGAGAATCAGGTTCGTGATGTTGATCGGCTCCAGCAGCAGCCCTCCCGTAATGATTTGGAAAAAAATCATAATGACAACAAGGGCGATGATCATCCCGTATTGGCGGATGTTGTTTTTAAACATTTTTTTGAGCGTCTCCATGCTTAAGCCCCTCCATTCTTGGTCATGTATCTCATCAAGGTTTCCTGCGAAGCCTGCTCTCTGCCAACTTCTCCGGTCATCCGTCCCGCGCTCATGACATAAATCCGGTCGCAGATCCCTAAAATTTCAGGCAGCTCCGAGGAAATGACAAGCACCGCCTTCCCCTCATCCGCCAGCTGGTTGATGATCGCGTAGATTTCGTATTTGGCCCCGACGTCAATCCCCCGCGTCGGCTCATCCAGAATCAGGATATCGGGCTCGGCATAGATCCATTTACTCAGCACAACCTTCTGTTGATTCCCCCCGCTGAGGTTCCCCGTCTTCTGGAGAATGTTCGGCGTTTTGATCTTGAGCTTCTTCCGCATGTCTTCCGCCACGAGAATTTCTTCCCGATCATCAATGACCATGTTCTTTGCCAGCTTGGACAGTCCGGTCAGCGAGATGTTGCGTTTGATATCGTCCATGAGGATCAGCCCGTATTCCTTCCGGTCCTCGGTCACGTAAGCAAATCCGTTTTCAATCGCCTCGTTGATGGATTGATTCCGGATTTCCTTGCCGTCTTTCCGAAGCGTACCCGTGATGTTCCGGCCGTAAGCCCTGCCGAAAATACTCATCGCAAGCTCGGTCCGGCCGGATCCCATCAGCCCGGCAATGCCCACGACCTCCCCCCGGCGGATATTCATGCTCACGTTGTCAATCACTTTTCGGCCTGCTTGCAGCTCGTGATACACCGTCCAATCCTTAACCTCCAGGATGACCTCCCCGATCTTCGGGGTCCGCTCCGGATAGCGGTTCGTCAAATCCCGGCCGACCATGCCGCGGATGATCCGATCCTCGTTCACTTCGCCGCCTCTCATATCCAGCGTTTCAATGGTTTGGCCGTCACGCAGAATCGTGATGGAATCCGATACCTTCGACACCTCGTTCAATTTATGGGAGATCAGGATGCAGGAGATTCCCTGCTTCTTGAACTCCAGCATCAGCTCCAGCAAATTCTCGCTGTCGTCCTCATTGAGCGCCGCCGTCGGCTCGTCCAGAATAAGCAGCTTCACCTTCTTGGATAAGGCCTTCGCAATTTCGACCAACTGCTGCTTGCCGACGCCGATGCTGCCGACCTGCGTGTTCGGGTTCTCGCTGAGCCCCACCTTATCCAGCAGTTCTTTGGCTCCCAGCATGGTCTCATTCCAGTTCATGATTCCCTTCTCGGCGCGCTCGTTCCCCAAATAAATGTTCTCGGCAATCGACAGATAAGGGATCAACGCAAGCTCCTGATGGATGATAACGATGCCCAGGTCTTCGCTTTGCTTGATATTCTTAAATTCGCAGACGCTGCCTTTAAACAAAATATCTCCCTCATACGAGCCGTGTGGATACACGCCGCTCAATACTTTCATCAGCGTGGATTTGCCCGCTCCGTTCTCCCCGCACAGGGAGTGGATTTCGCCTTCGCGAACCTTCAGATTCACCTGGTCCAGCGCCTTCACCCCGGGAAACGCTTTCGTAATGTTCCGCATTTCAAGAATGTACTCTGACATCTTGCTTCACCTTCCTATCGTTTCGTGTTCGCTGCTTAAGACTATTTCAATCCGATTTCTTCCTTGGAATAATAGCCCGTCTCCACAACCTCTTTCTCCACGTTGGAAGCATCCACGGATACAGGGGGAAGCAAATAGGCAGGCACGACCTTGATGCCGTTGTCGTACGATTCCGTATCGTTCACCTCGGCCTCTTCTCCCTTCAGCACGCTCTCCGCCATCTTCACCGCCTGCTCGGCGAGCTGGCGCGTGTCCTTGAACACCGTCTGGGTTTGCTCACCGGCCACGATCGACTTAATGGAAGCAAGCTCCGCATCCTGACCCGTGATGATCGGCAGCGGCTTGCCGGCCGTCCCGTAGCCTACGCCCTTAAGCGAGGAGATGATGCCGATGCTGATCCCGTCGTAGGGCGACAGCACCGCGTCCAGATTCTCGCTGGAATAGTTGGCGCTGATCAGGTTATCCATCCGCGACTGGGCCAGGGCGCCGTCCCAGCGCAGGGTCGCAATCTGGGCCATCGTGGTCTGTTTGCTCCGAACGACAAGCTTGCCCGAATCCATGTAAGGCTTGAGCACGGACATCGCGCCGTCATAGAAGAAGTAAGCATTGTTATCGTCCGGCGATCCGCCGAACAGCTCGATATTGAACGGCCCCTTCCCTTCCTTCAGGCCAAGCTTCTCTTCAATATAGGAGGCTTGTTGAACGCCGACCTGGAAATTGTCGAAGGTGGCATAATAACTCAAATGCTCGGTGTTGCGGATCAACCGGTCGTAGGCGATGACCTTGATTCCCTGATCATGGGCCTTCTTGATCACGTCGGTCAGCGTATTGCCGTCGATCGAAGCGATGACGATCACGTCGACTCCTTTCGTAATCATGTTCTCGATTTGGGAAATCTGGTTTTCAATCACGTCCTCGGCGAATTGAAGGTCGGTTTTATACCCTTTTTCCTGAAACAGCCGCTCCATGTTCTTCCCGTCAGCCACCCAGCGTTCGGATGATTTGGTGGGCATCGCAAGGCCGACGTAACCCTTCTCAGCATCGCCGGTTTGGCTTTCGGCGAGGTTGCAGGCCGTCAGGGCCAAGAGCAGCACCGCGATCAGCAATCCTGGCAATCCTCTCTTCATCGGTAGTTCCCCTTTCCGAAAAATGAAATCGAGAGCGCTTACAACCGAAGGTTCGAAAAGCCTCTCTGTACTAAAAAGGATACCTCCGTTCGGGTGGAGGGGTCTTTCCACGAAAACAACCTTTTTTATAATTTTCATACTTTTGTTGTTCGGCATTCTTGCGAGATGTGCACAATATGCTCCATGGGAACCGGTCCGAATGACTTTATCGTCATCAAAAAGAGCCCCCGGTTTGTTGTATGCCAACGAACCGGAGGCTCTCTCCATGCTGCAGCGTATATCCGCCCGCAACCAGATGTTCTCTTTCCATGCATCCATGGAATTAAAAAGGCCGGCGGGCACTAACGCCCGCCGACCATACTGCGATCACATGCCCGATTGCAGCATTCTTGCCAGGATGGCCGCCGTTTCCGCGCGCGTTGCCGCCCGTTCCGGCGCCAGCCTGTTCGCTTGGTCGCCCGTCAACAGTCCTGCCTGCGAAAGCTGATCGACTGCCCCGCGAGCCCATGATGCAAGCTTGACATCGTCGGCATATTGCAGCGGCGCTCCCTCGGCCTCCTTGCCAAGTCCCGTCGCTTCCATCGCCCTTGCGATCATGACGATCATTTCCTGACGGGTCACGGCAGCATCCGGACGGAAGCTGCCGTCCGCATACCCTTGGATCAATTCCGCCTTATAGGCGGCTTGAACGTCGGCTGCAAACCATCGGCCCGCTACGTCGTTGAACGAAGCAGGAACCGCGGCCGCTCCGCTCGGATGGATCCCCAGCATCCTGACCAGCATGGCGGCAAGCTCCGCCCGCGTGATGGAGCGGCCGGGTTCAAAACGGCCGCCCTCCGTCCCCTGCACGATGAGCTTGTTCGCGAGCAGTTCGGCGTCGGCTTTAGCCCAATGCCCGCTCATGTCGGTGAATGCGCGCCGGCTCTCCAGAACGGTATAGGTTCCCGATGCCTTCAAAGTGAGAAGGGCATTCTCGGCCGAAGCGAAACGGGCCGGAACGTGTTTCCATTGTACGGCGGCTTCATCGAGGTAAGCTGCCGTCAAATACCGGCCGTCGGCCAGCATTCGCTCTGAAGGCGCGAAGGTAGCGGATAATCGGCCATCTGCCAGCGGCTGCGCCGTTCCGTCCGGCTTCCACGCGTTCAGCGACACGGAGAACGGCTTAAGCCGCATACTCGCTCCCGTTTTTCGCGAGAGCTCCACGAGTCTCGTCTCCGTCTCGTCATCGGCCGTTCTGATCGTGAGCCCGATGAAAGCCGCAGATAAATCCGATGGCAGCTCGCCAAGTTCAGCCAGTGAGAAGACTAATACGCCCTGCGGCGTGCGCCACTCCAACACCGTGCCGCTGACAAGCTCCTGCAGCCGCTCCACGACGGCAGGCTTCATGAGCAGCGACCATTCCTTCGTTCCGCCCTTCGTTTCAATCACGATGCGGCCTGAACTCAGCTGTTCGTGCTCGAGCGTGATCGTCTGGCCGGATTCACCGTCGAGCACCAGATCGACGGTGAGACCGCGATCTTCCCCTGCGGGCGGTTTCACCCCGCCGGCATCGCCCGGCAGGCCGACGGCGTTGCCCGGGCTTCCGCCGGAACCAGGATCACCGCCTGAGTGAGCCGGCGGCAAAACGGCAACCTCGGCTGTGGTGCTTAAACCTTCGTAGGTCACGGTCATGGACGATTTCCCTGACCGGATGCCGTGCAGCCGGCCCGCTGCATTCAGGGATGCATAGCCTCTGTCTGCAAGACGGTATGCAGCTTCCGCGGTCACATCGGAGGACGTGCCGTCCGAGTAATGTGCAGTTACCCGGATCTGGCGATATTCGCCCTCCCTCACTTCATACCGGGAAGCATCCAGGGTCAATCCGGTCGGCACGGCATAAACCGTGACGGGGGCGGCGGCTGACAGCCTGCCGGCATCAGCCTCATAGACGGCCTGCATGACGGTACGCCCGGTACGAAGACCTGTGACATACCAGGAACCGTCCTCGGCCCGCGCCACCCGGATCAGCCCATCATCATATTGAAAGCGGGCATCTGCGGTTACGTCCGAGGTAGCATCCCCGTAAGTCACCTCGACGACCGTGCGCACCGATTCGCCGATTTGAAGTCGGTACGAGGGCGGCGTAAACCATATGCCGTCGGCAAAGGTCACCTGCACGCCATCCCGAATCGGCTCGCCGCCGATCCAGGCGCGAATGTCGGCCACTCCCGGCTCGGTTGAACGGACTTCCGCCGTAAACACGCCGTTCTCGCGGTACGTGGCTTCCGTCACGGTGCCAAGCGTTGTTTCAAGCCGAATATCGGCCCCGCTCCCCGTGTTGTTGCCAAAGGCATCCCTCACCGAGATGGTAATCGTCGAGGCAGCAGAGCCGTTAGCCGGGATTGCCCCGCTGTCGGCGTAAAGCTCCGATGCAGCGGCCGAAGCGGGACCCGGCAGAAATTCGACCTCCGCCGTATCTGCAAGCTCGCTATCGTCCACGGATGCCGTAATGACGGCAATGCCGGCCTCGGTTGAGATCAGCGATGCCGTGTACAGCCCTTCGGCCTCATATACAGCCGCGGAAACGGTGCCGATCGAGGAATGAATCCGAATGTCCGCGGGCCCGCCGTCATCCGGAACCGTATTGCCCGCGGCGTCCTTCAGCTGCACCGTAATCCGCGCGGATTGCTTGCCGTCGGCCGTCAGCCCGGTCCGGTCCGCATCGACCGTCGAGCGAAGCGCCGAAGGCTCGCCCGGCTCGAAGGATACCGTCACTGCCGAGGCGATCCGAATGCCGTCCAAGGTTCCGGTAATGACGGCTGTTCCGGCCCTATTCGATGCAACGCCGGCCGTGTAACGGCCATCCGCTTCGTACTTCGGCTCCGTCAGCAGGCCAAGCGTCGACGCCAGCTTAAGCTGGAGCGATCCGGCATCGGAGCGGAGCTCGTTTCCGTAAGCGTCCTTCAGCAGTACCGTCACGATTGAACGGCTTAGCCCGTCAGCGGTGACGACTGCCCGGTCGGCTGACAATATCGTTTGGTCCGCCGAAGCCGGGCCAGGCATGAACTGCACCGACGCCGTGTGCGCCAGCGGCACATCGTTGACCGTTCCCGTGATGACGGCCTCGCCTGCCGCCGTGCCGGCCGTCAATATGGACGTGTACGTACCGTCATGATGATCCGTCATCCGTCCCAGCGTTCCGGCCGTCGTCTCCACCAGGACCTTGTCGCCTCCTGCGGTCAACGCATTGCCGAAGGCATCCTTCAGCCGAATCGTGACAACCGTTGACGTGCTGCCGCCCACGGTGATTGCTTTGCTGTCCGTCTCGATGATCGATTCGGCCGCGGATGCCGCCCCGGCGAGAAGATCCACCGATACGGGGTGCTCCAACGGCACGCCGTTTACGGCACCCGATACGACGGCTGAACCGGAAACCGTGCCGGCCGTCAGCATGGCTGAATACGTGCCGTCGCCATGGTCTTGAACGCTGCCCAACGTTCCGGCCGTCGTGGTTAACACGACCGTATCACCGCCCGTCTTCAATTCGTTGCCGAAGGCATCCTTCAACTGCAGCGTCACGGTTGTTGTGCTGGCGCCGTCAGCCGGCATCGCCGGGGATGCTGCCGTCAGCAGCGATTCGCGCGCCGAAGCCGCTCCGGGCTCAAAATCAGCGGACGCGGTCTGCAATAGCTTTGCACCGTTCACCGTCGCGGTGATCGTTGCCGGACCGGCAACCGTCGGTGCCGTAAGCACGGCCGAGTATGTGCCGTCCCCATGATCCGTTACCGCTCCGATCGAGCCGGCGGTCGCGCTCAGACTCACCCTGTCGCCGCCGGACGTCAGGTTGTTGCCGTAGACGTCCTTCAGCTGCACGGTCAGCGCTGTTGTGCTTGACCCGTCAGCCGGGAGCGCGGACGCCCCCGCTGTGAGGAGCGATGTTGCCGGAGAAGCGGCGCCCGGAACATACGCGATGTCCGCCGTCTGCGTGACGGTCTTGCCGTTCATCTCGGCCCGGACGACGGCCTTGCCGGCAGTCGTCGGCGCCTTAACGGTAGCCGTATAAGTGCCGTTACCGCGGTCCGTGACGGCGGAGAGCGTGCCTCCGCTTGTTTCGACGGATACCGCGTCGCCTCCTTGCGTCACCGGGTTGCCGTAGGCATCCTTCGCTTGGACCGTAATGACGGCCGTACTGACTCCGTCTGCCGTAATCGAAGCCGGGTTGATCGACAGGCTCGTCGCTGACGGCGATGCCGCTCCGGCAACGAAGTTCAAGCTTGCCTTGCCGGCAAGTGCCGAGCCGTTGACAAAACCCGACACCGTTGCGGTTCCGGCGGTCGTGGGCGCCGTCCAGGTCGCGCTGTACGTCCCGTCGCCGTGATCCGTTACCGCACTCAGGCTGCCTGCAGTAGCCGACAAGGTTACGGTACCGCCCGAAGCAGCCAAACGATTGCCATGCGTATCCTTCAGCTCCACGGTAACCCTGGTCGTGCCGGTTCCGTTAGCCGGTACGCTTGCGTTCGCGGCGCTGATCGTGGATGCCGACAGAGACACGGGGCCGGGCACGATGCTTACGTTCGTCGTTTGCGCGAGCCTCACGCCATTAACCGATGCCGATACGACCGACATGCCCGTTGCCGTCGGCGCCGTCAGCGTCGCGGTATACGTTCCGTTGCCTTGATCCGCAACGGAACCGATGGAGCCGATGCTGGCCTGCATCGTCACGGCATCGCCGCCTGTCACGAGATCATTGCCTCGCGCATCCTTCAATTTTACGGTTAACGTCGTGGTCCCCGATCCGGCCTGGAGACTGCCTGAAGCAGAGGCAAGGCTGGATTTGTCCGCGGAGGCGGCCCCCGGGACGAACGAGACAACGGCCGTTTGTTTGATCAAAGAACCGTTCAATCTGGCCGATACTTCAGCGGTACCGGTCGTGGAAGCCGAGCTCAGCGTCGAGGTATAGGTTCCGTTGCCTTTGTCGGACACGGCCCCGATGGTGCCGCCGCTTGTGCTCATGGACACGGTACCTGCTGAAGCCGTCAACGCGTTGCCGTAGGCATCCCGGAGCCGTACCGTCAGCATCGTTTTACTGCTGCCGTCGGCAACGATCGAGACGGGAGCCGCTGACAGTTCCGAGGTTTGCGTGGACGCTCCCGCGGGAAGAATCTGAATCGCGGCCTTCTGCTGCATCGCCGCCCCGTTCACCGCGGCACTGACGGTCCCGCTGCCGGCGGCCGTGCCTGCCGTCAGCACAGCCGTATAGGTCCCGTCCCCATGGTCGGTTACCCTCCCGGCCGTGCCGTGCGAGGACTGGATCGTTACCGTGTCGCCTCCGGACACCAGCGGATTGCCGTGCGCATCCTTTAAGCGGACGGTCACCGCCGTGCTTCCGCTTCCGGCCGTGAGCGTGTTCTGCCCCAGGCTGATCGTGGATGCCGAAGCCGATGCGGCTCCCGGGACGAACGTGACCGCTGCCTTCTGCGCGATCGGCGTTCCGCCCAGCTCCGCCGTTACGGTTGCCGTACCGACGGAAACGGGCGCTTTCAGCTGTGCCGTGTACGTCCCGTTCTTCCTGTCCGTCACGCCGGACAGCGTACCGGCGGTCGTCTTCATTTGCACGGTACCGCCGCTCGTCGTCAACGGATTTCCGTTGCTATCCTTCAGCTGCACCGTCACGGTGGAGATACTGCTGCCGTCCGCCGGAATCGATGCCGGGCTCGCGGTGACCGTTGAAGTGACGGCCGAAGCGCCAAGCGGATTGAACTTCACCGTGCCGCTTGCGCTCATGGGATAACCGTTAATGATGCCCGTAATCGTTGCGGTTCCGGTCGTCTTGGACGACGTCAGTTCAGCCGTATACGTCCCGTCCCCGTGATCGGTGACCGGACCGAGCGTACCCGCTGTCGTGCTAAGCTGAACGGTCCCTTCGCTCCTGCCGATGTTATAGTTGCTTCCTTCCTTGAGCGTTACGGTGACCGTCGTCTTGCTGGTCCCGTCCGCGTCGATGGAAGCGGGACTGGCGCTGATTTGCGTCCGGGCCGGATATACTTGCAGCGCAGACGTGTAATATACCAAAGGGCTGGCATCCGATATGCCCAGTTCTCCCCTGCTGGTCCAGCCTGCGCCCCATACGGTACCGTCCGCATTAATCGCAAGGGCATGGTTGTCGCCGGCAGCGAATAGATCTGCGTCGCCGAGCAGCTTTGTTGCCACTTGGAGGTTCCGATTCTGCATGCCCCACCACCACAAGGTTCCGTCGCTTTTCAGAGCCATGCTCAAGCGGCCGCCGCCGGATATCCGGACTACATTCGTAAGCGGCAAGGAACCTGCCTGCTGAACCTGAATCGCCGTGTTGGAAGAGGTCAGTCCCGGGTTGCCCAGGTTAAAATTCTCATTGTATCCCCAAGCCCAGACGGTTCCGTCTCCCTTCAGAGCCATGCCGCCCAATCGATTGCCTTGGATATCGGCAATGCCGGTTAAAGGCTGTCCGGCAGAATCGATCACCTGTACCGGATAGTCGGAGTCGGCCGTTGATCCGTTGCCCAGCGCTCCGAAGCCTCCGTAGCCCCAGGCCCATACCGTTCCGTCGTTCAGCAGCGCAACGGAATGGTATTCGCCCGCCCCTATGGCCTTCACGTCGTTGAGATAAGATCCGCTTGACGCCTTGATGCGTACGGCCCGGGGATTGATGACGTCATAATAATCGGTAAGCGTGCTGCTGGAATTGGATCCCCACCCCCAAGCCGATCCGTCTTCCTTGATGGCCAGAACATGGTTGTAAGCCGCGGCGATGCTGCGTACATTCGTTAGCGGCCCGCCGCCGGACTCCGTTACCTGCACGGCACGATGCTGATTATCCGATGCACCGTTGCCGAGCGTCCCATAGACTCCCCTGCCCCAGGCCCATACGGTGCCGTCATTCAGCAGCGCGACCGAGAAATAGCCTCCGCCCGTCACGAACTTCGCGTTTCCCAGCGGCGTACCGTCGAATTTGGTCACCGGTACGGGTCGGAATGCATTATCCGTTGTACCGTTGCCCAGTGCTCCCGCACTGTTGTCCCCCATCGTCCAAACCGTGCCGTCTCCGGCAATCAGCAAGGAATGAAGGTATCCCGCTCCGATTCCTTTGATGCCGGCGGGGGCCGCGGATGCGGCATGCGCCGGCTGCGGCAGATTCGGCATGATCATCAGGAATGCGAGCAGAAGCATCGCGATTTTTTTCAATCTGCGCAATGGAATCCCCCCTTCTTAAAATAAATAGTGAGTAAATAGCAAGGAATAGAGACTCTGGTGCATGTTGTCCATGATTCCATGGTCCTGACCGCCATTCTAGCAAAAAAGGATGTCAATAATAATTAACAAACGTTAACGATTCGACAAAAAATTTATCTCGGATGAGTCCCCTCGGATTGCAAGAAAAAAAGCGGGATTGCCATGGAACGCAATCACCGCTTCTCCGCTTCTTATCGCTACCTACCGTGGGCTCCGCTCTTCGTCTCGTCTATTCTTCCAGAACCGCCGCCCCTTTGCGGTACCGGTTCGGCGACACCCCCATCACCTTCTTAAAGGCCGTGCTGAAATAATGCTGGCTGTCATACCCCACCCGCTCCGCGATGTCCAGGATGCTCAGCTCGGTGGCGTTGAGCAGCTGGATCGCTTTCTGAATCCTCGTCTGGGTCATGAGCGTGATAAAGGACGTGCCCAGCTCTTTCTTGAGCATCCGGCTCAGATAGACCGGCGATACCTGCAGGGCCTGGGCGAAAGATTCCAGCGTCAGCTCCCGAACGGCATACTGTTCCTGGATGAGCTGCCGGGCACGCCGTACCAGCGGAGACAGCTGCGCCTCCTTGAATACGCCTTCCCGGCAAGCCTCGTAGGCGGCCGCAACCGCGCCGTCCGCCCCTTCCGAAACCGGCTCCAGATGTACATTCACGGCCAGCTTCAAGTACTTCTGGATCAACTGCTCGGCATCGGCCGCAATCTCCGTATCCGCTTCTCCCCAGCAGCAAATGCCGATCCAGCCGGTATGGTCCCGAAACAAAACGCAGGGTGCGGGATGAAACAACTCGGCGATTATATTTTCCATCGCGAACAGATACAGCTGGCGGTCGCTTTCCTTCATCAACGGCTGCGGAGCCGCCATCTCCGGCCATCTGGCGATGCCGATCCGGGTGGGACGGCAAGGCGGCAGTCCCAGGAACTCCAGCTGCTCGATCGCCTCCTCCTCATCCAGCAGGCCATGCATCCATTCGAGGCAGAACCGTTCCCGAAGCAGCGGAATGTTCTTCTCGATTTGCTCGGACGCCTTCTTCAGATAGCTTTCCTGGATTTGATGGTCGTTCAGCTCATCTCGAACGCTGCTGAGCACCTGAATCAGATGCTCCGCATTTACCGGCTTCAATATATAATCCTTAACCCCGAGCCGGATCGCTTCCTGCGCATAAGCAAATTCGTCATGGCCGGTAATAATGACGAACCGGCATGCGGGGCGTTCTTCCTTCATTCGCTTCATGAGCCCGATGCCGTCCAGGAACGGCATATTCATATCGACCAGCATAATGTCAATCGGCTGGCTGAGCGCAAGCTCCAGCGCTTCCTCGCCATCCTCCGCTTCGGCAGCCACTTCCATGCCGAGTGCCCCCCAGTCGACCGCATCCCGAATCCCTTCGCGGATAATCGGCTCATCGTCGGCAATCAAGACTTGATACGCTTTCTTCATCGTGAGTCTCTCCCATCATGATCGGAGGACGAAGGAACGGCATGCAGCAGCGGATGCGTAATCCGTACCGTGGTTCCCTCGTTCTCTATACTGTCAATCATAATTCCGTACGTCTCCCCGAACGTTAACTTGATACGTGCCTGTACATTCAGCATACCGTAGCTTCGGCTTGCACCCGGCCCTTCTTCGGGAGGCGCCTCCATGGCCGTTACCGGATCGGCAAGCTGCTTGCGAAGTGCCTCCAGCCGCTCCGCAGGCATACCTGCCCCGTCATCACGTACGGCAAGCACCAGCACATTATCCTCAACTTGTGCTTGGATCCAGATTCGCCCCGGGCCTCTCCGGGCCTTAATGCCGTGGTATATCGCGTTCTCCACCATCGGCTGGAGGATAAGTTTCAGGACGTGCAGTCTCTCGGCTTCAGGGGATAGCTCCATCTCAACCTGCAGCCTGTCGCGGTAACGCGTCTTCTGGATCTGCAAGTAACTGCTGATATGCGTCCATTCGTCGGACATGGGAATGATATCATCGCCTTTGCTGAGCCCGATCCGAAACAGCCGCGACAAGGATTCTACCAGATCCGATACGTCATCCGCCCCTTTCTTGCGGGCCATCCAATGGATCGTATCCAGCGTGTTGTACAGAAAATGCGGCTTAATATGCGCCTGCAGGCTGCGCAGCTCCGCTTCGCGCTTCTGCCTCTCCCGCAGCTCGCTCAGCTTCATCAGCTTGCGGATCTGCAGGAGCATGCGGTTAAAGCTGCGGCCGAGCATGCCCACCTCATCCTGCCGGTTTCCCCAGTAGCGGATCGTCAAATCCCCGGATTCGGCTTTTTGCATGAAGGACATAAGCTGCCAGATCGGCCTGGATATGGACTGCGAAAGCGTGTAGGACGCCGTAACCCCAAACAAGCACACTATAAACAAGAAACAGATCATATAAAAACGAATCTCCCGCACTTCATACACCGATTCGCTGGTTGGAAATACGCCGATCGTCCGCCAGCCGGTAAAGGAGGACGTGCCGTATATCAGTTGCAGCCGTTCCCCGTTCACCTCGCGGATCAAAGCGCCGCTCTCCTCTTCGGGAAACCACGATGGCGGAATGGACGGGATGATGGAATCCTCCGGGGTATAAATGCTCGAGCCGCCGGCCTCTGCGACCATCAAATATCCGCTTTTCCCGAGCGTGACATCCCGGACCGCCCTGGCGACCGCCCGCAGCTTCAAGTCGATCAATACCGCACCGGTCACTTCCCTCGTATCCGGATCCACAAACGAGCGTACGACCGACACCAGCTCCTCGTTGCCGTAATGAACGTGGGTGGTGACGTTACGGTCTGCCGGATGGCCGAGCACGGTAAAAATCCCTTCGTTTAAAACGGCCTCGCGGTACCATTCTTCCTCCGTCAAATTCGCCGGACTGCGCGCGTACATTTCGTTACTGATATAGGCTCCTTCGCGATTGACCAGAAGAATGGAGGCGATTTCCGGATACAGCGTCGTGAAGCCTTGAAGGTATCGCTTAATCTCGTAATTTTCCTCATTATCCTGCTTGACCGGGGACGTTTGCGGGCGATAGGTTCCCGAAGGAACATCGGCTCCTGCCGCCGGCTTATCCCCTTGAATGTCCCCTTGCAGAAACCGTTCCGTGCGAGGGTCGAAGCCGATCAAATACGTAATGTTCTGCAGATTCTCCATATCATTGTCCAGGGTCTGGTTGACCTTTCCGATCAGTTGAATGGTATTCGAGGTTACCTGCTGGTCCACAATGCGGTTTACCGTCCAATTGACAAGAACGCCAAGAGCGATTGAGGGCAGGATCCCAACCATGAGGAACAGGATGACCAGCTTGTATCTCAGCGGCAAATCCCCGAACCGCAGCCAACGGGAAATGCCTTTGCGCCAGGATTCCACTCTGTTATTTCGCATAATAATCATTCACATTCTCTCGGGTCACAATCGAGATTCCGGTGTCCACCCTCACGGGAAGCGGCGACACGTCATTCCCGAGCGTCGGGGCCGGTACGGTAAGTCCGTGATGCAGGTGAAATAAATACTGCAAGGACCAGTAGCCCATATTCCAAGTACCCTGGGCGATCGTAGCCGCGATGGTTCCGTCGGAAATCCGGTCCAGCGTCCCCTTGTTCGTATCGAATCCAATGATGGTCACCCGGCCCGCCTTACCCGCGCCGATAACGGCATCCGCCACGCCCATTCCGCCGCTGGCCTCCGTCACGAAGATCCCTTTGAGATTCGGGTGCTTGCCCAGCATGTCCGCCGCAGCCTCTTTGGCAACGAGGGTATCCCCTTTTCCTTCCCTGATCTCCACCACGGACATGGAAGGATATCTCTGCGCCAACGTGTCCCGGAAGCCCTCCGAGCGGTCGTCATGGTTCTGCTGCCCGGGCTGGGTCACAATTCCGATTTCCCCTTCCCTGCCGAGAAGCTGCGCCATCTTGTCCGCGGCCGCAACCCCTGCATTGTAATTGTTGGTTGCAAGAAAAGAATACGCTTTGCTGTCAGGTGCATCCGCATCGAACAGGACGACCGGAATCCCGGCATCCACGGCCTTATTGATCGTGGACGTCAGCGCCTTCGAATCGATGGCCGATAAGGCGATGCCGGCCGGACGCTTCGCGATGACCTGCTCCAGGACGGTAATCTGTTCCTCCACGTCATATTGCGTGGACCCGCGATAATCGACGGTTACGCCGAGCGCGTCCCCTCCATCCTCGAAGCCCTTCAATATATTTTTCCAATATTCCATCCCCGATTGAAATGTGACCATGACGTAATTCTCGCCCATGCTGCCGTGCAGCCCGCCTTCCTCCCAGGCCGAGGAGCGCTTGTCTTCCAGCCTGTACATGAACACATAGGTGAGAAAAGCCAATATAAGAGCGCCGTACACCAGCATCATCTTCTTCATGAATGAGTCCCCCGATTCTTGATCCTTCGTGTGCCATCCACCAGTTGCAACCGGTTACATATCGTATAATGAATATACTGCAATTCTCTGAAAAAGATCAAACGCTTGCTAGAATTTGGCAGCGTACAGCAGCAAAAAACAGGCTGTTCCAGGTTCCCCTTAACCATGTTCACAGCCTGTTTCTATGATTTCAAGCATCTGCATTTCGTTCCTGCATGAACGAGGCTTGGGTTGCCCGTACTGCTCACTTAGCCGGATAGATGCTAATGCCGTGCATAAATAAACTAACCACGTGACGCGCAAGATCCTCAGGAGTCCGCTTGCCTGTCAGCAGCTGCTGGGAGGTCAGCCTTTCGATGACGCCGACCAGGCACTCCGCAACGATGTGCATGTCGGAATCACGGTCAAAGTACCCGTCCTGCTGCTCTCCCTTCAGATTTTGCTCGATCATGGCTGCCATTTCAGCCTTTACGATGGCGGAATCATCCCCGATAAAAAAACCGATTTGCGTCAAATCCGGGTCCTTGCCAAGAAACGTGAACAACCCCGTAAGCACGCCAAGCAAACGCCCGGTCACATGAGCCTCATCGATTCCGCTCTCCAACCGGCTTCCCTCGATCAGGCCTTTAAGCTCCGAACGAAATTTCTCCATCAGCTCCCTGAAAATCGCCTCTTTGCTCTCAAAATACAAATAGAATGACGGCTGCGTCAATCCTGCCCGGGAAACGATGGTGCTGATCTTGGTCTGATGGTATCCTGACTTCGCAAATTCATTGGCGGCAACAATCAGTAGTCTTGCCCGGCTTTCTTGTCCGTTCGCACCCTTCTTCCGCAAAGCTATCCAACCTCCGAATCTACCCATGATGTATGTATGCTAGTTACCCTTCATTATACTCTATATCGGAAAGTTGCTGCTACACATAAAGTGTCCCGCCTGAACCGAAGACTTTACATCGCCACCGGAACGTTATAACGTAAAAGGGATGAGATGCTTAACGTTTCAGCCAAAAAGGAGATAACTCACATGCAGGAACATACCCAATCCAACTCGGTAGATACAATCGAGTCATATAGCTCGGCCCCGCATTCCTCCAAGCGCGTGCTTATCGTCACGGCGGTTGATGCCGAAAAAGATGCCGTGTTGCGCGGCCTAAAGAATGCGTCCGGATTCGAGGTTATCGCGGGAGGAGTCGGTCCGGCGGCAACGGCGGCCGCGACTGCCCGACAGTTGATGCAAACCTCCTACGATTTCGTTGTCAGCGCAGGCATCGCCGGAGGTTTTGCCGGTCAAGCTGAGGTTGGCTCCATCGTCATTGCGGACCTCATCCTTGCGGCGGATCTCGGATCCGAAACCGAAGACGGCTTCAGCAGCGTTCAGGAGCTCGGCTTCGGAACGGATCGGATTCCGGTCGATGCTGCCGCTGCCGGCAAGCTTGTCGAGGCCTTGGAGGATGCCGGCGCAGCCGTGACCCTTGGTCCCGTGCTGACCGTATCCACCACGACGGGAACGGCGGCGACGGCCGCCAGCCTTCTCCGCCGGGTGCCGAACGCCTGCGCCGAAGCGATGGAAGGGTTCGGCGTAGCCACCGCTGCCGCTGCAGCCGGGGTACCCATGCTTGAGATCCGTACTATATCCAATCAGGTCGGTCCGCGGGACCGCGGCGCATGGAAGATCAAGGAGGCGCTGCAGGCGCTTGAGACAGCAAGTTCATTACTACCGGAGGTGCTACGATGAAAATCGCTTTTTCCCCTTGCCCCAACGACACATTTGTATTTCATGCCTGGGTTCACGGTCTTATTCCCGGTGCTCCCGAGCTTGATGTATCCTATGCGGATATCGATATCACCAATCATTGGGCGGCCGAGGATCGGGAACATGACATCTTGAAAATATCCTATGCCGCGCTGCCCTGGGTGCTGGATGAATACGCCCTGCTGCCCTGCGGGGGAGCGCTCGGCCGCGGTTGCGGGCCTCTCGTTCTGACGGCGGACAAGCTGACGGGCGGAAAGACCCCGGACAGTCCGGCAGCGCTGTCCGGCCGGCGAGTAGCCGTTCCGAGCGAGCGCTCCACGGCTTATCTGTTGTTTCGCCTGTGGGCCGCCCAAAACGTACCCGGGGGACTCGGCGAAATCGTGGTGATGCCGTTTGACCAGATCATGCCGGCTGTCCGCGACGGTGCCATCGATGCCGGGCTGGTCATTCACGAAGCGCGATTCACGTACACGTCCTACGGATTGAAGCTGATGACCGATCTCGGCAGCTGGTGGGAATCCGATACGAATCTGCCGATCCCGCTGGGAGCGATCGTGGCCCGCAGGTCGCTGGATCTGGCCAGCATCTCGAGCTGGATCCGCTCCTCGGTCGAATACGCCTGGGAACATCCCGGGGAATCCCGGGATTATGTCCTCCGGCACGCACAGGAAATGGACCCGGACGTCGCCGATGCCCACATTGACTTATATGTCAATCCATTTACCGCAGAGCTGGGCGAAGACGGCTATGCAGCAATTTCCGCCCTGCTGAACCGCGCAGCCGATGAAGGGCTCGTGCCGCGGATCGATCCCGCGCTGCTGAAACGTCCGGAATAGCCGGAAGATAACCATCTAACGACGTATTCTCTCGAAAGACCGACTGCATGCAGCGGAAGTTTTTCTTGGGAGAGTAGGAGGGGGTTCCCTCCGAAGTCAACACTGTATTTCTCTAAAAATAGAGGAACGCCCCTGAGCCCGACCAATCGTGTCCGGCTTCTCTTTTGGCGTTCCTCTTTTTCCTGCCTGTGAATCGTTTCATCCGAACTTTCCAAATCAGAACTCGTTCCTCGATATCCAATCATGCAGCTGCCTGTAAATTCCGATTATTTCATCCATGGGCATCCTCACCAGCCCGCTGGACGATGGAGCTACAAACTCACGGACGCCGTCTACGACGGAGTCCGGCTGGATTCCCCAGTCCGCCTTGGCCTTGCCGCTGTATTCGGTATACACGCCCTTGCCGACAAAACAGGCAACCTCCGGTCTGTATTCCTCCAGCTTCTTCCGCAGCGTCTCTCTTCCGAGCCTGTACTCTTCGCGGGTAATGTCTTCCGCGCCCCGGGTGGGCCTGGCTACAATATTGGTGAATCCATAACCCAGTTTAAGCAATTCCC
Organism: Bacillus sp. FSL K6-6540; assembly: GCF_038007545.1. Taxonomy (NCBI): domain Bacteria; kingdom Bacillati; phylum Bacillota; class Bacilli; order Caryophanales; family Bacillaceae; genus Bacillus; species Bacillus sp. FSL K6-6540. Next base: position 1,623,553 of record NZ_JBBOXH010000001.1, on the reverse strand, counting down.
CGTCCTCTGCGGCTTCATATAAGCGTGGAGTCAAACCGGACTTATGCAGGATCCTCCAAAAATTGTTGCGCGGGTTTGCGTAATGGTGCCCCACTTCGCCCGATCGCAGACTCGGGTTAAAGCCGATAAATACAAGGGTTAATCCATAATCCAGATGATCGCTGACTTCGTCCATGCTTGATTCCTCCTCATCATCTAATCTGGGTTCCCTTAAGTTTAATGAGAGCTCGAAGCGGCGGCGCTGTTGTTGCGTTTGCGTATTTGGTGAATGCCCATCACGACGGCAACGAGCTCCCAGTCATCGAGAACATCGCTCTCATTCTGCAGCTGATAGGCTCCGGCTTGGAGCCAGCCGCTAATGCGGGAAAATTGGGCGATGACCCTTCCGGTCTCATCCGTTATTTCATATTCATTGGAAAAGGCAGGCGAAGTGATCTCATACACGCCACGCGCCCCCGCATCGTATTCGAATTTTTTCGTAAAGAAACTCATCCGCATGCGCAGCAGACCCAGTTCTTCCCCATTGCCGCCCGTGATATTCCATTTGTTCGAGAAGAATCGGAACGAGCCGCTGCATACGGTCTCTCCCCCGGCGTTATACACGTCCAGCGAGGAGCCGAAAGCGCTCTTCAAGTCCAAGCTTCCTATTACGCGGCCTTCCCTATCCATAATATCTGTTATCCCCGAGCTAAAAAAGTTATCCTTAAAATACAAATGCATGCCCCTGCTCCCCTTCCTCGATTTCCTGCATCCCTGTTATTCATACAACGATTTGCAGGTTAAATTGTTTCAAATTTTTGCGGGAAATTCGGGAACCGATTTATGTTTCGATTGTCTAATATTCGAGGTGATGCTATTGGAGACCCTTAAATCTATGGTAGCCGTGAATGATCCAAGCACGCTGCTGAGCGGCTGGATGGAGTCCTTCGGCCAGGACGTGTGGAACTATGCGTTCTTCTTAACGAAACGCAAAGATGCGGCGGACGATATCAGTCAGGACGTGTTCCTTAGGGCTTATAAGCACTGGAATGATTTTGAGGGCCGAAGCTCGGTCAGAACGTGGCTGTTAACCATCACCCGCAATCTTTCCCTGAACTATCTCAAATCCTCCTTCATGACAAGGGTGTCTTTAACCGGCTGGATCACCTCCAAGCAGACCGAGCCTTCCGCGGAAAAAGAGTTCATGGATGCTGCGGCCGTCTCGCAGATCTGGAAATGCGTGATGGAGCTGCCGCCCAAATACCGGGAAGTGCTGATCCTGGAATTCCACTATCAGCTGCCGCGAAAAGAAATGGCCCAGCTGCTCGGCCTATCCGAAGGAACGATCAAGTCCAGACTGCACCGGGCGCGCGCCCGGATGGAAACGATGTTGAAAGGAGCGGATATCCCATGAAAACCGAACAAGAGCCGCAGCCGGATTGGATGCAGGAGCTTGCTTCCCCTCCGTTCAACGAGCCGATGTTCACCGCGAAGATGAAATCCGATGTATCGCAGAGCGCCGCAAACGGCGCCATAAGCCGTAAACGACGAAGAGCTCCAGCGCGTCTTATCAGCATGACCGCGGGCGTATTGGCGCTGCTTCTCATAGCGGCGGTATGGGGATGGCGCGAGTCCCCTGCGCTTCAACGGATGATCCCCATCCAGGGCTGGGGATACGCAGCCAAGTGGACTCCCCGAAGCGTATACACGGTGGATGGCGTGGATAAACTTCAGGTTTTTCCGGGCGGGGAAGCTGCCGCGGGCTCTCCGGCCGGAGCCTGGTGGAATTTATTAACCCCGATCCAAGAGCTTGAAGGGAAAACGATCAGCATATCCGCCGTTCACCGGGATACGGGAACTATCATTGAGGAGCTTGCCGAGACCAAGATTACCTCCGATATGGCTTACAGTGACTTTGCGCGAGTTTCTTCCCGATTCGCACTGCCGCTTTCCGGTTTATGGCGTTTCGACGTAATGGTGGATCATGAGAAATACGGCGATATCGTTATTGATGTGCCGGATAGCAGTTGGGAGCCGAGCCCGAGCTTCGTGTCCGGCAGTTATGCCATGAGCGGCGTCGAAGGGCGCTTGGGCTTTATATATCCAGACCTTATCGCTGGCAAGCCGAACAAATACATGTGGCATTTCTGGGGTCGTGACGAAGAATTAACGGGGGATCTCGTCATTACCGCGGTGAAACAAAATTCGTCCGAGATCATCGATGTATTTAAGGTTGCCGGTTTAAGGCCTTCCCCCTTAAACGGTGCCGATGCAGCCATACCCACCTCCATGTCACTTCCTTCCCCGGGACTTTGGCGCATTATGGTCTCGATCGACGGTCAATTGTTCGGCAGCGTCATTGTCGAAGTTGCTAAACCTTGAATTTGGCGATGCCGCAAGATACATGAGCCGCGGACCGTTAACACAAGCACGCCTAATGGCAAGCTTCCTCGTGCAATCATGGAGGAAACCGCTGCCTTGACCCTGCCGTTGAGATGAAACGGATTCCATTAAATAAGGCTGCCCCGGTCCGTAGAACATCTACGGAGAACCGGGGCAGCCTTTTTCAAGAGGAATATGACGATTCATATTCCTCTTGTTCCATCAGCCGAGATGCATTATTTCGCTTCCAATGCTTCCTTCGGCACTTCGATTTTGCTGATTTCGTTATGCTTGGAGTATTCGCTCTTCATTTTCATATCCAAGGATACCTTCTGACCCTCGGCTTCCATTGCCATCACCATGTCCAAATCCGTTGTTACAGGCAGGTAAGATTCCTTCTGCACGCCATAAGTAATATGAATGCTCTTGATATCCATTTGGTCCATCATGGCTTCCATCTGCGGATCGTTGCCCGCTTGGCTCATCATAGACTTGGCAAGCTCCTTCAGATTGTCGCCGGAGACATCCGCCGTCAGGACGTATGCGTCTCCGTCCTCCGTTACTTTGAAGTCCTTAGCGAGGGTCTTGAATTGCTCTACCTGCTGCTCAGGACTCGCACTGCTCGGATCCAGGCTGTCGCGGATCTCCTGCTCCGATTCCTTCGGAACCTGCATCCATTGACCATCCATGAGCATGTAAATGCCGTCTTCCGTTATATACTGCTTCATCTCGACCTTGCCTTCCGGCGAATCCATCACGACGTTCTGCATCATCTCCACCGGCTCGAGCGTAAGCTCCGAATCGAGCGACATATCAACGTTTTGCTCCTGTTTCTCTGCGCCTTCAACAACGATGTGCTGCTTGACATCGGCTTTCATGGCAAAGCTCTTCAAGTTTTTCGAAGCTTCGGCCGATTTTTGAAGAAGCTCGTCAGCGGTCGGCAAAGCCTCCTCCTTCGGCTCTTCTTTAGCCGGCGGCGTCTCTGCCGGAGTCGTCGTCCCTTGTTCCGCTGCAGGCGGTGTTGCTGCGGCATCATCTGCTGCTTTGTTGTCTTTGCCGCATGCTGTCATGCTCATTACCAAAATTGCCCCTAGTAATACTGCTGTCCACTTCTTCAATCGAATTTCCTCCTAAAATATGTATTCCGGATTACTTACCCATTCTATACGATTTGTAACATCCGTTGATCAAAATTTCCGAAAAAGGTACACTAGACCTAATTCTGTTCAGGAGGCGTGCTCGATTGGAAAACATTCTGATTACCGGATATCGAGCCCATGAGCTCGGTATTTACAATAACAAACATCAAGGCATTCCTTATATACGCAAAGCGATCGCCAATCGTCTGGTTCCCCTTCTGGAAGAAGGCCTCCAGTGGGTAATCACCCCCGGACAATACGGCGTGGACCTGTGGGCCATTGAGGCGACAATAGAACTAAAGTCCCAATACCCTCACCTGAAATGCTCCATTTTGACGGCGTACCAGAATCCCGAAGAACAATGGAACGATGATAAGAAAGCTTATTTTCAGGAGGTCATGAAGGGGGTAGACTTCTACGCGCCGGTCAGCAAGAGTCCCTACCAGGGGCCATGGCAGTTCACGGCCAGAGACGATTTGCTCCTCCGCAAAACCGATGGCATTCTGCTCGTGTATGACGACGGCGGGGAAGCCAGTCCCAGGTTCATCAAAGAACGCGCGCTAAAGAAGCAGGCCGCGGACGGCTACCGCTTCATCAGCATCGGTTCCGAGGAAATACAAGCGGTTGCCGACGAAGAGAGCATGTCGCAGGATGATTACTAGGTCGGCTGCCCTCCGGTTACCACTTCGATCCACCGGAGGAATTGTTATTGTCCCAGCTTGATCCGCCGGACGAATTTCCGGATGACGAATCCCCCCAGCCGGAACCGCCCGAGGAATGCGAGGAACCGGAGGAGCTTCCCCAGCTGGAGCCCGATGACCGGCTGCTGTTCTGCGCTGCCGCTTTGCGGGCGTCCGCCGCGGCTCTTCTCGCTTGATCGGCCGCTCTTTGGAGCTGCTGGGCCGCCCTGCGCTGCTGCTCCAGCATTTCCTGATGGCGAATCTCCCTTTCTACCCGATCGATATATTCCGCGATATTCAACAGTTCATGCGAGGCTTCCGCATACATCCCCTGCTCAAATAACTGCTCGACTCGAAGCCGATAAGACTTGTAATTTTTCTTGAATCCCCTGCTGGCCCTCCGCGAAACTTGTTTGAAACGCTGCTCGATCTGAACGGATAGTCGTTCGGCTTCCTCCTTCTGACGTACAATGTCTTGGACCCCGTAGGCAAAATGCTCGGCATCTTGGGTACAGCTCCTCGCTGCGCTCTCCAGATAATCCAGATCATACAACGGGGATGAGAGCGCATCGCCCACGGTCTGTACATTTCTCCAAAATGAATCAGGCAGCCCTAACAGAAGCGAGTGGTTGCTCGTGACTACGTTATGAATCTGCAGGGTCTTCTGCTGACTGACAAACACTTCTTGAGCTGCTGCCAATTCACGGCGTACAGCTTGCAGCCGATCATCCAGGCCTTCAAGCGTTTCCTTCATTTCCCGTACCCATTGCAGCACGCGGGCCATCGTCATCGATTCGTTCTCAATGATCTCGCTCGCCTCTTCGAACTCCTGCACCTCGTCGTGCGTCAAGCGTTCGGCCTCCGGAAGTTTACCGTCCGCCATTCGGACCTCCTGCGATTCCTTCGCCAAAGCCTGCTCCCAGCTTTGCCAATGTCTCGGTACATACTGGCTTCTGCAATGATTCAGCATCGATTGCAGCACGGAGCTTTCGTTATGAAATTGTTGTATTTGCCCATACAACCGATCCAGATCGTTTCGATTCTGTCTTCTCAGCTCCGCCTGCCGTCTAGTCATGCCCAGCGCCTCTTTCAGCATAGCGTGCGCACGTTCCGAAGACTTGCGAACTTCCCCCATATTCCCTTGACGGAGATAATTTTCCAGTTGGTTCATCTGCTCCCGGGCATCATCCAGCCGCTCAAAAGGCCGGACCTTGATCCGATACAACTGGTGGGTTTCTATGATCTTAACAATCTCGGCGCGAATAGCCGCCGACTGATCCGAAAATTCATGAGCTTCCTTAACATAAACAGCCACGTCTTCGATGTTGCTCTTGCTCATGGAGTGCTTCTGCTCGGCTGCCTTTAGAACCTCCTGCGCCTCCAGCGGGTCAAACAGCTGAAGCTCGACGGCGCGCTGAATATCTTGTTCCATCCCTTCAAGCTCTTGGTACAAGATCGGGAAGGGATATCCCGTATCGGCTGCTGTCCGGTCAAGGGTTTGCTTAAGCACCGTGTAATCCGCGTGCAGCTCCGTGGTTCTCCCTTTCGCCGTTTTATCGGCATGCTCGATGACGGTAATCCGGTTATCTTCGGCCTTGATCCCATGCTCCAGCCGATCGGCGATTTTCGAAAACCGCTGGATGGCTTCATCCATGGAAGAATAACGCAGGATGAAAATCCGGGTCTCCTGCAGCTCGGTTTTACTCTCTGCGGCAGCCACCATAAACTCGGACAAACGATCTGCGATTTCCTGCACCGCTCTGCCTGTCTTGCCTTGAGCAATCCCCTGATAGGCGCCTACCTTCTCGAGACTTGCGTTGCATTTGACCAGCAATTCAGCGAACTGCTCCGAAATCATGGACAGTTTGCGCTTTTTAAGGTAACCCCTGATCAACATAAAGATCAGCGTGATTCCCAATCCCCCAGCAACCATTTCGATCCATGGGAGCTTCGGAAACTCGATCTTCAGAGGGGCGGCGGTATCTGCCGTGGACGTTGACCGGGTTGTTTCATCCGTGGATTTGACGCTCCCCTTGTTCTCGGTTGCCGGTGATACCGCCTCGGCCTTATGATCATCTCCCTGAACGGGATCTTCACCGGCGGGCAGAGCTGCCAGGCGATGGACCTGGTGGATCATGCTCGCGCTGGCCTTCGAGAAACTTCCCTCCTTCGCATGCGGTATGAAATAAGCGTCCAGCATGGCGGTTATGGCGGAACTGCCGGTACCCTTCTCCTTACTCCTGCTCCATTCGTCGATGGCTTGCTGCAGCCGCGGATTGTTAAAATTGAATTCCACGCTCCGGTCTCCCGAAGAGATCAGCAGCAAAACATCCGCCGTGCCCAAATTCCAGGCATCGTACGCTGCATTGGCATAATCCGTCGGACTTTGACCTTCCAAACCCGGAACCGTCAATACAAAGACACGGATCTGCTCCCCTTTGGCGATTTTACTCAAATACTGCCGCTGCGACGAATCAAACAAGCCGGCCGTATCTCGCACCAGCCCTTGTTTGGACGGAATACCCGCAGCCCATACCGATGTGCCGGTCCCTATGATCAGAACCAGCATGACAATCAACCATCGCATACGTTTCATTTCAAGCCCTCTCCCCCATTCGCTACAAACCAAAGACCTTTCTATATATATCGGATATCCAGGCCAACATAAAAAGCCATCTCTCAACTTTGCTCACGCTGGCTAAATCGTTCATCCCCAAGGTTTACGCAATATACCTCGGTATCGTGTCAAATTTTTGAAAAATGGCTCTTTTTATGTTTTTTCTATGCCAGCAGATAGTCGTCAATGCTGGTATGCGCATAACCATGAGCTGCCGCCACGGCTTCATAGGTCACTTTGCCTCCGATGACATTGATGCCCTTGGCCAGCGCCTTGTCGTGGCGGGCGGCAGACCGGATTCCGTTGCTTGCTATTTTCAACCCGTAGGGTGCCGTTACATTGGTCAATGCCATGGTGGAGGTACGGGCTACGGCGCCCGGCATATTGGCAACGGCATAGTGGATGACGCCATGTTTTTCATAGGTCGGATGATCATGGGTGGTGATCCGGTCGATCGTCTCGATCGAGCCTCCTTGATCAATCGCCACGTCCACGATGACCGATCCCGGGCTCATCTCTTTCACCATCTCTTCCGTGACGAGGCGAGGAGCCCGGGCGCCGGGAATCAACACCGCACCCACGACGAGATCGGCGGCCTTAACCGTTTCCGCAATGTGATACGGATCGGACATGATCGTTTTGACCCGCCCTTGAAAGAGATCATCCAGCTGACGAAGCCGGACGGGATTAATATCAAGAATGCTGACGTCCGCACCGAGTCCCAGCGCAATTCGTGCCGCATTGGTGCCGACGATGCCGCCCCCGATGACGGCGACCTTGCCCGGAGCAACCCCCGGGACGCCGCTTAGCAGCACGCCTTTGCCGCCATGCGCCTTCTCCAGGAAATGCGCCCCGATCTGAATGGACATTCTTCCCGCCACCTCGCTCATCGGGGTCAGCAGCGGCAAGCTGCCATCCGCCAGCTGTATCGTTTCATAAGCAACGGCGCTCACTTTGCGGTCCACCAGCGCTTTGGTCAGCTCCGGTTCGGGGGCCAGGTGCAGGTAAGTGTATAGAATCATTTCCTCCTGGAAGTAGTCATATTCCTCCTGCAGGGGTTCCTTTACCTTCACCACCATCTCGGCTTTCCAAGCCTCCGCAGCCGTTGCAACCACTTTGGCTCCGGCCGCCTCATAATCTTCATCGGTAAAACCGATCCCCAGACCGGCTCCGGATTGGACAAGCACTTCATGCCCGGCATTCCTGAAACTGATAACGGTACCCGGCGTCATGCCTACGCGGTTTTCGTTATTTTTGATTTCTTTGGGAACCCCAATAATCATTCCCATGGCCTCCTTCGTGGTCAGCTTTGCCTATCTAATTGCATTGTACCCATTTTTACCCAAACTGTGTACCTGTCTAAGGTCAGGGATTGTCCATCCGAATTTTCATCTATATATCCGTAGTATATGCCGGGACAAGAGGAACGGCATACAAAAAATCACTCCCGGCAGACGGATTATAACGGATTTTTGTCCGTTATACCATCCTCTGCCAGAAGTGATACCATACTTGCGTATACATGAAAGACTTGCCTTGTAATCTCTGATTGCCTTCGCTGATGTGCAATCTGCTTACACTTTTTCGCGATCTTTCCCTTTATCGGATTCACCTGCGTTTTTATTCGCTTTCTCCCGATCGAGCTGCATCTCCTCCACCGTTTTCACCTTGAGTCTGGCTGCGCCTTCATACGAGCGGGTCGGGATCAGATTGCCGGCCGCCAGACGTTCCTTCGCCTCGGCGATCGAAGCCGAATACTGGGGAAGCCATGCTTCACCGGCTACCAGCATTTCATCGACCAGCTGCCAGATTTCCTTCGGATTGCATACCGCACCGACCAGCGGATCCATCATAAACGCCTGCCGAAGCAGCTTGTCATCTCCATGAACCGCCGCTTCAACCGCCAGCCGTTGAACGGATATGCTTACGCTGCATACGGCAGCCGGGCCAAGAGGCAAATTCCCGACAAGCGGCATGGAAATGCCATTGCGGTCAACGTATCCCGGTGCCTCGATGACGGCATCCTCCGGCAGGTTAGCGATAATGCCTTCATTCACCACATTAAAGTGTCCCCGGTATACCCTGCCGGTCTCCAAGCCTTCAATGATGTAGGAGCCGTGCTCCTCTCCCCGGTGCTCCGGCTTGAATTCCATTGCCGGATCCTTCATCCAGTTCGGAAAATCGGTCTCGAACCAGTTGCGCCCCTCGGTGCAGACTCGCAAATACCCGCCCGTCTCTCCGTTGATCCAGCTGCTGAGATCAATCCACTCCGTAATTTCCTCCGGCCGTTTGCGGTACCAAGGCACGTATTCGCTTAGATGGCCGTTGGATTCGGTGCTGTAATATCCGAAACGCCGGAGCATATCGATGCGGACCTTCTCCGTCCTGCTGTATTCCGGATGGCGCTCGAACGCCTCCAGCAGCCCGGCCGTCAAGTCCTTGCCTTGATGCGAAGCTTGAATATACCAGGTCTGATGATTGATTCCGGCACAGACAATATCGACGTCCTGTTTCTTTAAACCGTAAACCTCGGCAATCTGGTGGTGCCCATGCTGCACGCCATGGCATAAACCCACCGTCCGCACGCCTCCATACCGATTGCATGCCCATGTCAGCATGGCCATCGGATTCGAGTAATTCAGCAGCAGGACATCGGGCGCGCACACCTCGCGAATATCCCGGCAGATGTTCAGCATCTCGGGGATTCCCCGCTGGCCGTACATGATGCCTCCTGCGCAGAGCGTGTCGCCCACGCACTGATCGATGCCGTATTTCAGCGGAATGTCCACATCCGTGCGGAATGCCTCCAGACCGCCCACGCGGATGGTGCAAATGACGTATTTGGCATCCTGCAGTGCCTGCCTTCGATCCGTGGTGGACTGGATCGCAATCGACAGCCCGTTCTCATTAATGTCCCGCTGACATAATTCCGTGACCATCTCCAAGTTATGCCGGCTGATGTCGGTGAAAGCGACCTCGATATCCCGGAACTCCGGTACGGTCAGCAAATCGCGCAGAATCCCCCGGGTAAAGCCGATGCTTCCCGCTCCGATAAAAGCAACCTTAAATGACATTTTATCCTCTCCTAAGCTACTAATTAGATTGTACCCATTGTAGCAATGGAGGGGCGGTAAGCGTTATCAAAATCATGACCTCTTGGACCCTTCGGAGTCAAAAATCCTCACTTCTTATCGTCGACATCGTCTTCACCGTAGTTCCAGGCATTCCGGTCTTTCCGAAGACGATATTCCACCGGCGTGCTGCCCGTATACTTCTTGAATAACATATGAAAATACTGCCTGCTGCCCACACCCACATAATCCGATATTTCATGGATGGGGATATCCGTCTGCTCCAGCAGCATCTTGGCCTTTTCCATTCGGATCGTTGTCAGGTACTCGGTTATCGTCCTGCCTGTCCCTCTGCGGAATACCCGATGCAAATAACCGGGATGCAGATTCACTTCCGCGGCTACGTCCTTCACCTGAATCTGGCGGTCATAATTCTGATGTAAATAATCGACGCTTCGTTTAATATAGAAATCGCTCTGCTGCATGTCGCTGCGTTCTCTTTCTTCATACAAACGGGCGATGCATACCAGCAGCTGTATAAACAGCGCATGCGTCATCATCCTGCCGTCGGTACCTCTCTGATCAAGCTCAAGCACAAGGCTTTTCAGCACCGGATATACCTCCTCCTGATCAGCCAGCACCAAATAGCGGAACGGCCGCTTTAAGAGAAAAGATACCTCTTCTTCTTCTCCGACGATATGCCTTAAAGATGGCGCCATCCCTTCACTTTCCATAAAACCGAATTCCACGTTCAGCATTCGGCATGAGGCGGCCTGATCCACGATTAACCGATGCGGAACACCGGCATCCAGCACCATGAACTCTCCTTTCTTCAAAATGACGCTCTTCTCCGTATCGCCTGCCTTCACGTCAATCCGGCATACTCCGGAAATCATATACATGATTTCGGTTGAATCATGCTGATGGTAGGGCATTTCATAATTCATCCACTGTTTATAATAATAGGCATAAAAGCGCGGGACATAATCCCCCTCTTCCAGCATTTGCTGAAACAAGCTGCCGTTCACAACCACTCCTCCTCCCCTTTGTCATAAGCAGAACAGCATTCGGTTTATAAAAAACGCCCCTCGACACCACAAACTTACAGAACTCGGTGACCACGGTACGCGCATATAAAAAAGCCTGGCCCTTAGGCCAAGCTTATCATCATTATAGCAGTGGTGCTACGAGATTTTGAAAGCGGAGACGGTATGGTTCAACTCTTCGGCAAGCTCGGCAAGCGATTGTGCCGTTGCAGCGGATTCCTCGCTTGTAGCCGCCGTTTCCTCCGTGGAAGAAGAGATCGTCTCGATAGCCGTCGCCACTTCTGCAGCCTGGGCCGCCTGCTCCTCGCTGGCGGCGGCAATATCCATGACTTTGCCTGCCGACTCATTCACCATGCTTGTAATATGAGCAAAGGCTTCGCCCGCTTTTTCCGTATGGATGACGCCCTGATGCACCGCCTCCACGCTATCGGCCGTATTCTTCTGCATGCCTTTGATAATGTCGGCAATCTGCTTCGTGGCTCCGCCGCTTCGTTCGGCTAGTTTGCGCACCTCATCCGCCACCACGGCGAACCCTCTCCCTTGATCCCCTGCCCGTGCAGCCTCGATCGTGGCGTTGAGCGCAAGCAGATTCGTCTGCTTGGCGATATCGTCGATTACCTCGATGATTTCGCCGATACGCTGGGAGTCTGTCTCTAGCTTGGCAACATGCTCGCGTATCCGATTCATGCCTTCCACCGACTGCTGGACGATTCCGCTGCCTTCCGCTGCAATCCCGGAAGTCTGGTTCACGAGCTCGGACGCTGCCGATGCATCGCTTGCAACGGAATTGATGGCATTGGACCATTCCTGGAACAATTCGCTGACCGTTTGCACGGATTCAGCTTGACTGCTGCTGCCCACCGCAAGCTCCTCGGCACCGGCCGACAGCTGCTGCGAAGCGGCGGCAACCGAGGATGCATTCATATTCACTTTGCCGATCATTTCCCTCATGCTCTCCAGCAGCTGAGCGAATACCCGGGACAGCGTTCCGATTTCATCCGCCCTGCGAAGATAATCCGCGGGTACCTCCTGCGTGAAGTCTCCCTTGGACATGGATTCGCCGATCGCTACGGAAACGCCCAGCGGTTTCACGATGGATCTCGTTAACAGGATCACGATGGCCGCCAAGGCAGCCAAGGTAATCACGCCTGCCGCTATGATGGAGATGATCAAAGCATCCGAATTTGCCGTAATCTCCCCCATCGGTATAATGATGGCGGCCGACCATGGCGTTTCGGTCAATCCGGTCTTAATCGGCGTATACAGCTTATACAGCGCGGAGTCTTCCTCGGTATAGACAGCCCCTTCCCGAATGGCATCCAGTATGAGGGGAACCGTCTTGCCAGGATATGCTTCTTCCAGCTTCTGTCCCATCAATCCGTCCTCCGGCGACGTTACGATCACGCCGGTATTCGAATAAATATGCGCATACCCCGTATCAAATAACCGGAATTGCTCCATGACGCTTTGCAGATGTGCGAGGGATACATCGACGCCCACCACGCCGACGGTCTTGCCGTTATCGATAATCGGCACGACGAGCGACGTCATCATGACATCCTCGTTGCCTACTTTGAACTCGTACGGATCCATAATGATCTCTTTGCCGCTGTTCTTCGCCAGAAGATAGAAGTCGCCTTCCCCTTCCTGCTCGTAATCCTCTATAATCGAACGCTCCAGACCCGCTTCCGTCCTTGCCCAGTAGGACATCATGCGTCCCGAATGGTCGCTGCCGAGTTTGTTTCGGTAATCGTTATCCCGGCCGTCAAAAGCATCCGGCTCCCATAACGTCCAGATTCCTTTCCAGGACGGATTATCCTCCAGGTTTCTTCTCAATATTTCATTAATGGCTTGACGATTCGTTGTGCCGGTCTCTTTCATACCAACGAAGCTTACGGCCAAAGTACGTGCAGAGTTCATGACATCGTCAAGTTCGGCCTGGACCAGCGCGCCGATCTTCTCACTCGTCGTCACTGCAAGCGTCTTCGCCGAATCGAGAGCTTCTTCCGTTGTCGTCATGCTGATATAGGTCATCATGCTGCCTAAAAATATCGTGATTGCTCCCAAAATAATAAGCAGCATGCGACTTTGAAGTTTCATCGCAAACAGAGATTTCCATCGTTTCATTATGAGTCACCCTCGCTTCTTCCGGCTGTTAAATTCATTCCACTCTTCTTCAAGCTGCGCCAAAACTTCCTCAATCTCTTCCCGTGACAAGAGATCATCGACGCCATATTCAAATAGGTCCTTTGTCATGCCGCAAGTTACCACCCTTCCTACTTACAGACTATATCCATCCAGTAACATAAGCATATACACTTGCTTACCGTTCGTAACCGAAATTCTCTTGCGTGCTCACGCAAGAATTTTGCGGGATGCCTTGCGGTTTATTGTCGAATCTTCACGAAATGAATCGGAGTCATGTCGAAACATGCTTTGGATATCGTCTGAACTTATAGAAAAAAGACCGAGTTTATCAGCTTATCTGAACAAAATCGGAATCCGACAGAATCCCCATTTGCTTCGCTTTCAGCGCAGCCTCTATGCGTGACTTCACATTCAACTTTTGAAACAGGTTGGTTAAGCAGTACTCCAGTGAACGCTGGCTCATGATGACGGTGCCCGCAATTTCCTTGTTGCTCTTTCCCCGAGCGATTTCCTTGAGAATGCTGTATTCTTTATCGGTTATAGACTGGGCTGCCGGCGCACCCGCCGTCCGTTCCGGGCCATTCGCGGTCACGCGGCGGAGCTGCTTCACAAGTGTCAACGGAAGAACCACTTCGCCTCGCAGCGCACATCGAACAGCCGTCACCAGCTGCTCTTTGCCTGACGTCTTCGAGACAAAACCAGCCAGTCCCGCCTCCATGATCAAGTTAAAATGATTGCTGACTTCAAAGCCCGTATAGATCAGCATCACCGCGTTCGGAGCGATCCGGAGGATCTGCTTGGCCAAATCGATTCCGTTCATCCCCGGCATATGCATATCGATCAGCATCACGTCAAAGCGCTCCGTATGGACCAGTTCCAGCGCGCGCTCCGGCGTATTCGCAAGCTTTACGAACATATCCTTTTCCTGTTCGAGCAGCACCTTGGTTCCCTCCATCACCGAGGGATGGTCATCCACCAATAAAATATCGATCTTCATAACCCTCATGACTCCTTTAGTCTGGTATCTTGTTTGCTGCTTTGCCGGTATTCATGCTTACTTTGCCGTTATCGATATATAGACAGCCAGCCCCCCGCTCTCCGATGAGTCGAACTGGATTTTGCCGTTCATGCTTCTCACCCTTTCCTTCATGCCGCCGATTCCCATACTGTTGAATTGATCCGGCTTCTGGCTGGGATCGATTCCGACTCCGTTATCTTCATAACTCAGATTGACCTCATCCGACTGGGTGGACAAACGAAGCTTTACCTCCGTCGCATTGGAATGCTTCGTGGCATTCGCCAGCAGCTCCTGAACGATCCTGTACAACCCGATCAAATGGTCGTCACTGATATCATCAACGAAGTTCGAGCAGTCGAACTGTATGGAGTAATTGGTGCGGAGCTGGGTGAATTCAAACAATGCCTCAAGCGAACGTTCCAGCCCCTCTTCCTTCAGCAGCGGTGGGCGAAGCTCATTGCAAGTGATTCGGATCTGATAAATGACATCCAGAAGCCCCTGCTCAATCTCCTCCAGCTGTGGACGCAGATGTTCCGGCAGATCAAGATCCGATGTAATCTGATTCAATTTCCTGTACCAGATAATCTGTTCCTGGAGCGCGGCATCGTGAAGATCCTGGGACAGTCGCTTCCGCTCATTCTCGGAGAGATGCAGCATCAGCCGCAGCAGCCAAAGGGGCATGATCTGCTGTGAGGATCCCAGCTTCTCCAGCTCCCTCGTCAAGTCCTCAATCACGCGAAAATTATCGTACAGGACGCTTGCATAGCGGGTAATCGTCTCCAGCCATATTTTCTTGGCCTGAATCATGAGCAGCGGAGCCTCGCCTGCGATGCAGACGATACTGCTGTCCCCGTTCATCTCCCCGATCTTGACGAAATATCCGTCGCACGTCTCAAACAGCTTGCAAAGCGGAATATGCTCGGGGCCGCATTTATGGATAGCGTGAAGCACCCTTTGCGGCAGCTCTTTGCTGCCGCCTTGAATCTTGATATGCAGGCTGTGGTGGTTGATACGGATCAGGCTCACCCGGTCCGTTCCCAGCACTTTCCTGATCTCCTGCACGATCCGGGCGTTCAATTCGCTGATCTTCACCATCCCGAACAGATCCGAGGAGAATTGGTCCAGGCTCATCTGAAGCCTGAAATACCGGTCCTCGCTCTCCCGGACAAGGCGCTCTGCCGCAATCCGCTCGCGTTCGGCCTGCTTCTGTTCCGTTACATCCCGAATAATGGTAAGCGCCGTATTATCGCCTATATAAGGGATCGGCGTCGTGATGGCCTCGATATCGATGATCATTCCATCCAGCCGGACCAGCTTATTTCCCGCGAGCTCGGAGGTAGTCCCGCTTTTGTACACATGTTCAACCTCAGACGCCACGAACTCGAGCTGGTCGGAAGGAATCACGTCCTGGAAGGAGGTGCCGTCCAATTGCGCGATGTCCGTAATTCCCAATAAGGATAAGCCAGCAGGATTGGCATAAATGTAAGAAAAATCGGAGTGCAGGAACATCGCGACCGGTGCGATATCCAGAATGTGGCGGTTGATACGGTCGCTCTCCATCAGAGCCCTTTCCGCTGATTTACGGGCGGTAATATCCTCGAAGAAAATTTCAATGGCGTCCGATTCCTCGTCATACAGGGCCGTCGCCACGACATCGACCCGCTCTCCGTCCACCCGCTTTATGGATAACTCCTCGGGCACGACCCGCCTGCTGCGAATCAGCTGCGTAAGCCGTTTGCGTGCCCACTCCTCATAGGGATCTAACACCCAGTCCCAAGGATCGGTGCCCAGGATCTTGTCGGGTCCAGCGGCTCCAAGGATCCGAAGTCCGGCGGGATTCACGTACATCAGCTTGCGTTCTTTGCACACCGCGATGGCAATAGGCGATAATTCCACAAGGCGGCGATACCGGTTCATGCTTTCCTTGAGCGCCTGCTCCATCTTCTTGCATTCCGCCATATCATACAGCGCCTCTTCCATGCGGAATCGGGTGGTGATGTCAATGGCAATGCCATCGGTACGGACGATTTGCCCGGACTCATTCATCGTCGGAATCATTTTCACCTGAACCCAGCGTACGTCGCCCTCCGCGTGGAGGATGCGGTATTCGGTATGGACCGCCTCGCCTTGCCGAAGCTTGTCAACCAAGGTTCGGAACAGCGCCATATCCTCGGGATGAATCATCGTTTCCCAGGAGAGCCCGTCCGAGAAATCGCGATGCGAATAACCCGTGATTTTATGAAAAGCCAAGGATGTATTTCGTATGGTCCTGGTGCCGACATCGTATGACCAAATCCCGACATCCAGCGTAAGCAGCATATCGTCAAGCATGCGGAACCTGCTCTCGGCCATGTCCAAGGCCCGATGGCTTAACTTCCGCTGATAACCACATCTGTATAAGATAATCAAGAAAAGAATCGTCATGGCGGCCAACACCAAAACGGTTGCCCCCAAGAAGTAGCTGTGCATGATGTTTGATAGTCTCCTTATGAAGCATACACGCAAGCCACGACAGGGGCTTTGCGTTATGCCGAATGCAGGCTGCGGGACGAACCCAATGGCAGCCATATCATTTATCGGCAGATCCTTCACAAATGCGAAGATCAGGGACCAAGAAATTTTATGTCACGTTTCTGAATGTCATATCTGCGAAAATATACGAAGCGCCAGTGGTCCTATGCATGTGCATGCCCTAAGTGAAAATGGTCGATCGACGTACATGCCAAGATGACAGACTACGTATCAAAGGGAGTTTTATTGCGTATCCAGGAGGGTAAACCTGTGGAGATACTCCCGTTTCTTGTCTCTTGCCGAAATAAAAGCTCGAAGCCGTTTCTCGCTTCGAGCTTTCCATAAGCTTTCCATAGCTAACCTTATGCCAAATCCCACTCGGAATGGATCTTGGGCACATCCGATATCAGCTGCTGCGTATACGGATGCTGCGGGTTCAGGATAACCTCTTCCGCCGGTCCGCGCTCCACGACTTTCCCCTGTTCCATAATATACAGCGTATCGCTTACATAATAAGCAAGCCCTACGTCATGGGTAATAAATATAATTGTCATGTTGTTCTCATCCCGCAGCTTCAAGAGCATATCAAGGATCGTGGACCGCGAGCACGCATCGACCATGGAGGTCGGTTCATCCGCAATAAGCAGCTTCGGATGAAGCATGAAAATCCGGGCGATCATCAGGCGCTGCATCTGCCCGCCGGACAATTCGAACGGATATTTATTGTGCAGCTCTTCGAATTTTAGATTGACGAAGGAACACGCTTCCTTCATCTTGCGGAATTGCTCCTCCTTCGTCAGTTTATCTCCCTGCAGCTTAATGCAGTCGAGCAGCAGCTTCTCCACTTTGTAGAACAGGTTGAACGAAGAGAACGGGTCCTGGAAAATCGCCTGAATGTTCTTCCAGTAGCGCTTGCGGTCCCCATGCCGCTTCAGCCGTCTCGGCTTGCCCATATATTCAATCGTCCCGCTGCTCTCTTTCAGTAAGCCCATGATCATTTTTGCCAGCGTTGTCTTGCCGCTTCCGCTCTCGCCGACAATCGATATGATTTCGCCTTCATGAAAGGTAAAGCTGACATCCTCCACGGCGGTTGTCTTCTGCTTCCCGTATCCGAACACCTTCGTGAGGTGCTCTCCCCGAATCAGTACGTCATTCCCCTTCATTCGCATACCACTCCTTAAGCACATCAGGCTCCACGATGCACCGATAGATTCGATCCCCCACGGTCCGGCTCGTTATCTTGCCCTTCCGGCAGGCATCCTGCACATAGGAGCAGCGGTCGGCGAACCGGCAGCCCTCCGGCACGTTCTTCAGATTGGGCGGGGTCCCCGGAATGGCGGCAAGCTTATGGCCCTTCATGCCTTCCTCGGGCACGATGATGGAGCCCATCAGCTTTTTCGTATAAGGATGGATCGGGTCAAATATCATTTGCTCCGCGGTTCCCCGCTCCACGATTTCCCCCGCGTACATGACGATGATGTCATCCGTTACATGATAGAGCAGCGGCAGCTCGTGCGTGATGAAGACAAGGGATTGGATAAAGCCGCGGTCCAGCAGGCTCTTCAGCAGCTTGATTACCGCTTTCTGCGAGGTTACGTCCAGAGCCGAGGTCGGTTCGTCCGCAATCAGCACTTTCGGATTCAGAATGGTGGAAATCGCGATGACCGTTCTCTGCTTCATGCCCCCCGACAGCTCGTTCGGATAGGAGTTCAGCACCTTGGTCGACAAATTCAAGGTCTCGAACCGCTCCGCCGCCATATCCCACACCTGCTTCTTGTTCAGCTCGGGGCGGTGCTCCTTCATGATATCCTCGATGAATCGAATGATTTTGAGCGTTGGATTCAGGGCATTCATGGCCGCTTGCGGAATATACGATATCTCTCTTCCCGACACCCGGGAACGAAGCTGTTCCTTGCCGAGCTTCATAATGTCCGTGCCGTTGATGACAATCGAGCCGCTGCCGAAATGCAGCGGCGGAAAATAGAATCCCATCAGGCTGAGGGCAAGGGTCGATTTGCCGCAGCCGGATTCGCCGGCAATGCCAAGCGTCTTCCCCTTCTCGAGCGAGAAGCTCACGCCGTCTACGGCATATACATGCTCCTTCAGCCGGGTACGGTAAAAGGTTTTCAATTCGTTAACTTCCAGTATATTTGTGCTCAAGGCCCCATCAGCTCCTAATCTTCGGATTGAATATTTCATCCATGCCGGTGTTCATCATGTACAAGGAGAAGGTGATGATGGCGATGGAAATCGCCGCCGGGATAAAGGCCCACCAGGCCCCGGCAACCGGCGCTTCGAAGACGAGCGCCCAATTCATGATGATGCCGAGGGAAATCGTGTTGTAAGGGCCGAGTCCCAGCATCGAGATGGAAGCCTCGGAGAGAATGCCCGATGCCGTCTGCAGCACGAAAGCCATCACGACATAGGAGGCGATGTACGGCAAAATCTCCGAGACAATGATGCGCGGCGTGCTGTACCCGGATATTTTGGCGATGTTCACGTGATCCCGGTTTCGCAATGAGGAGGTTTGCGCCCTTACGGCCCTGGCCGTCCAGGGCCAGCTGGTGATGCCGATGATGACCGCCGTGACAAACGAGCTGCGCGAATCGATGCTGACCGAGATCAAAATCAGGATGACAAAGGAAGGAATCACGATGAAAATGTTGGTGATCGCGGTCAGCAGATTATCGATCATGCCTCCGATATAACCTGAGGCTAAACCGATCACAAGGCCGATAACGGTAGCAAATACGCCGGCAATCAGCCCCACCTGCAGGGAGGTCCGAATGCCGTAGATCAATTCAAGAAATAAATCCCTGCCGAAGTTATCCGACCCCAGCAGCAGCTTCGAGTCCGGCGGTTGATATGCCAGCGCGATCATTTCCAGCGGGTCATTGCGGTTAAAGAGCGGGTAGATCAGCACCATGCCGATCATGGCCAGCAGCATGCAGGCTCCGAACATAAACTTTGGCGATTTGATCAATATGCGAAAGGAACTGTTCATATTATTGATCCTCCATCTGAGCGGCCTTGATTCTCGGATCGATCCAGCCGTAGATTAAGTCGATCGTAAAGTTGGCCAGCAGCACAGCCAGGGCGATCAAGAGGGTGCAGCCCGAAATTAACGGATAATCGAGCTGACGGATCGCCGTGAACATCCAGGTTCCGATCCCCGGATAACTGAATACGATCTCGCAGATCAGAGAGCCGCCTACCATCGTGCCGATGGATAACGCCAGTCCCGTTATCTGGGGCAGCATGGCATTCCGGAATACATATTTCGCGATCTTGGAATCCCGTATCCCGAGCAGCTTGCTGTACAGCACATAATCCGAATTCAGCTCATAGATGGACATCTCGCGCATGCCGATGGCTTGACCGCCGATGGTCACCAGCACGATCGACAGGAACGGAAGCGTGTGATGCCGAAGCACCGAAGCGAAGAATTCAAAGCTGAGCGTCGGCACCATCTGATAGTCGTAGCCGCCATGCAGCGGAAACCAGTTCAGGGACAGCGCGAACACGTACAGCATGATGATGGCCAGCGTGAAGAACGGAATGGAATTCACGAATAAAGCCACCGGAAAAATCACTTTATCGAACACGCCCTTGCGGTATGCCGCAACGGCGCCCAGCACGTTGCCGATGATCCAGCCAACCAGGATGGCCGGAAGCTGGAGACCGATCGTCCACGGCACTGCCGAGGCCAAAATCTCCGTGACCGGTTTCGGATACAGCCCGAACGAAGTGCCCAGGTTGCCGGTCGCCAAATTTTTCAGATAGATGAAGAATTGTTCCCATAAAGGCTTGTCGATGCCGAACTCCACGAGAAAGGTCTCATAGACCCGCTTGATCGTATCGCTGTCGGTCATCCCCTGCGTCATCTCGGACACGATCATGCTGACCGGATTCCCCTCAATCATCCGGGGCAACAGAAAGTTCAGCGTAACGGCGATTACCAGCGTCAGAAAATACCAGAAGAACTTCTTGACGATATATTTTCCGTAAACACTCAAGCAGCTCACCCCCATGAATCGCACCTTCGAATTTGGTGGAAAAGAGACCTATATCAGGGGTGCTAATCCACCAATACAGGTCTTCGTTCATTGAGTTATATCCTCAGTTATGAATCTGATACAGCGACTTGATGCCGGCCCCGTCCATGGAAATTTGAGGAGGGATGTTGCTGCCGTCCCCTTCGGTCGGGAAGCCCTTCCAGACCGATTCATTAACCGTATCGAATACCCATGGACGATACATGAGCGGAATCGACGGAATATCCTTCAACCAGATTTGGGTCAATTCGGTGTAGAGCGCTTTCAATTCGGCTTCGTCCGAAATGGTAGGAATCTTCTCGATGATGGCATCCGCCTGATCGTTCTTGTATCGGCCCCAGTTGTAGAATGCCATTTCGCCCATTGGCGCAACGCCTTTGGAGTACATGATGGTCATGGCGCGGTTCCACGGCTGGCTCGGGCTGACTCCGCCCGCAGGCGTGTTCATGATAATGTCGAACTTGCCGGTCTGAAGATCATTGGTCCATACCGGCGCTTCCGGGAATTTGGTCCGAATCTCGATGCCGATCGCTTTCGCGTTCTGGGCGACGATCTCAAGCGCCGCGTTCCAATCCGACCAGCCGTACGGACATTCAATCTCAAACGGACCGAGTCGGGTACCGTTCAGAACGCGGATGCCGTCTTTCCCTTTCGCGGCGCCGATGGAATCAAGCAGCGCATTGGCCGCCTCCACGTCCGTTGTCCACTGGAGCGGTTTGATGGCCGCCTGGTCCACATATTTCGCTTCGGCCTCCGTATTGAGCGTCAATGACGGCTCCATCGGAGCGGAGTAGCCGCTGATGGCCAGCTCCGAGATTTTGCCGTAGTCTATTGCCATGGCAATCGCTCTGCGAACATCCGCATTGTCGAGCCCTTCCTTTGTCATGTTGAAGAAAATCGACGGCATGGAGCCCGGCACATAATAAGGCGCCTCTTTGATATAGGTTTTGACCGGAGCCCCGCCCTCCCACATTTTCCATACCTGCGGAATAAACTGCTGCGATACGTCGACTTGGCCGCTCTTGAACGCCAGATCGCCCGCGGCATTATCTTTATAGATGACATGCGTGATGTACTTTGGAGCCGGCAGCTTGCCAAAGAGCTTCTGGCCCCAATAGTTATCGTCCCGTATAATCGTGATTTTCTGGTCATTGTAAAAATACATTTTATAAGGCCCTGTTCCAATCGGGTCCTCGTTGACTTCCTTCCGAATGGCGGCAAGGTCGTTGTTGGCTTTCTTCTCGACCTCTTCCCAGACATGTTTAGGCAGCATCGGCATGATCTCAATGCTGTCGAGCACCGTCAACTTGTTCGGATTGTCTTTATTGAGTTTGATGTTCACCGTCTGCGGTCCGTCTGCCGTTACGTCCTCGATGTACGTCCAGAAGCTGCTCCAGTTGATGTCATACTTTTTGCCAAGTTGGTAGGTATAGACGACATCGTCGGAGGTGAACGGCTTGCCGTCGCTCCATTTGGCATCCTGGTTCAGCTCGATCCGCAAGTTGAGATCGTCGGTCCATTCGTACTTGGTCCCAAGCAGCGGCTCTAACTCGCCTGTGAGCTGGTTGACCATAAACAACGTTTCATACACCAGTTCCCTCGAATTTCCGTAGTTGATCGGAAACGCCGGGTTTCCGCTAAGCAGGTTGAAATTCGTGGGCGCTCCCCATTGCAAGCCGTTCACGTAAAGCGTTTCGTTTCTCGGCGTTGCTTTCGCATCGCCCTGCGGTGCCGGTTCTTCGCTTCCTCCGGGCGTCTTAACTCCTTCATTAGGCGGCGGTGTTTCTGATGCTGTCGGCGGCGGCGTTACGCTTTGGCACCCTGCGACAAAAAAAGACGCGGCCAGCAATAGAATGAACATGGGTCTCAGAACGGTTTTCAGCTTCACTTGTGAACCCTCCCATTCATGGAAATGTGTTCTCACTTAAGTGCTGAGTATCCGAGTCGAACATCGGTTGTCTGCAAGCGCTTTCTTGATGGATTTATATGTACCTCGTTTCGATCTGAGTACGAATTATTTTTTTTGTCATTTTTATTCAAGCCTCAAGGATTTTTCCATTTGACGTCGAACTTGAATGGACATGGTAATCTAGCGGACGATCCGATACTCTTCAAAGGGGTGGGCCTACTGCCTGTGATCAAAGATGTTTTGCTGCAGCTGTTGTTTGCATTGATGCCTTTTGTTGCATACAACATCTATTACAGAAAACTGACAGTCAACTATTCCCGTAATTTCATCATTGTCATTTGTTCGCTGTGCATGCTGCTGTCCATGACCTTTGCTTCGTCTGTCCAAAGCGGTCTGATCTTTGACGTACGGTATGTCATTATGTTCTTCGGCATGCTGTTCGGAGGGTTCCTGACAGGGGCAATTCTGCTCGTGGAATTTCTAATCTACAGATTGTACATTGGCGGATCCGGCACGATCGACGCCATTATAATCTTGATCTTTACGTTCCCGCTGTCCGTTCTGCTGTCATTCCTGTATCACCGAAGCAAACACAAATTATGGATCATTTTTATAGCCGGCATCAGCTTCTCGGTCCTTCCGCTCCTGGTACTCTATATAACCAAGCCTGACTACATCATGAATTACTTTGTTTTTAATATTTTAGCCATGCCGGTTCATAACTCGCTCGGGATATGGCTTCTCGTGACCCTGTTTAACAAGTCCGTATCCGACAAGGAGCTTTATCTGCGGTATATCCAGAATGAAAAAGCCGAAGCCGTGAATCATGTCGCCGCCTCCCTTGCCCATGAGGTCCGCAATCCGCTGACCACCGTGCTAGGGTTCCTGCAATTGATCAAAAGCGGCACGTTCCCTCCGGAAAAGACCGAACGATTCCTAGAAATCAGCATGGAGGAAATTCGCCGAACCGAACAGATCTTGTCCGAATACCTCTCGATCAGCAAGCCTCACTTGCCGTTCCAGCAGCGAATCGAGCTTACCGCCCAAATCAAGTCCGTCGTTGAGCTTATGACTTCATATGCCAATATGAGCAACGTCACCCTCAGCACGGACTCTCCCCAGTCGAATCTCTACATTTCGGGGAGTCCTGCAGAGCTCAAGCAACTGCTGGTCAACTTTATTAAGAATGCGATCGAGGCGTGCAAAGACGTCGACAACGGCATGGTCAACATTACCGTCTATGAAGAAACGGACCAGGTGGCCGTGGAAATCAAGGACAACGGGATCGGCATGACACCCGAGCAGCTAAGCCGTCTCGGTTCGATCTACTATTCCACCAAAATGAGCGGCACCGGGCTTGGGCTCACCTTCTCCTATCAAGCCATCCGCGCCATGAACGGAAGCGTCTCGGTACGAAGCTCGCCAAGATCGGGAACTGTGTTTCTCATCACGCTCCCGCGCGCGAAACTGAACCCGTAAGCGATGACGCACGAGGTCCGTTTTACGAAAAAGAGAGACGTCTTTCGCAGTGAAAGAGCGTCTCTGTTTTATTGGGCTTGCAGCATAATTTCTTTGGCCTCAAAACTTCTGTTGTTCTTGCTTATGTTCAACGGCTTTTTTAACGTGATGCGGATAAGATCGCCTTCCTTTAGCTCATCCAGCGTGATAGCTCCTCCTCCACTTGCCTTCAGGGAAGTCGATTCGGTGACCAGCACCTCACAGTGGTACCCCTCATCCGTGTGATTCTTCCGGTTACGATTCACTTCGTCGGAGCAATCCACGGCAATCCTGTCGTCTTCCAGCGAATAAACCGCGGACTCGAACACCGTTACATCACGGGTACATCCTGCCGTAAACAGGAACAGCAGGCACATAAACAGCCTCAGCTTCATACCGCAAACCTCCATATACCTGCTTAAGCAGTTTTCATTAACATAGAGTGACAGGCAAAACGAGTCATCATTAGGTTTAGTGTAACATCGGCCCATCCATTGCGCTTCAAAAAAAAGCAAGGAGCGGGGAGGATCCCCTGCTCCTTGCGTTACTTTCGTTCACCCATTCTTCCTTACTGGTATTTAGGAAGCCAGTCTCCGTGCGCTTCGATCAAGTCGTCGCACAGGCTCTTGATGTCATCCATGGACAATTCGGCAGCCGTATGCGGATCCAGCATCGCCGCATGATAGATATGCTCCTTCTTGCCGGTTGCCGCGGCTTCCAGCGTTAGCAGCTGGGTATTGATATTTGTGCGGTTCAGCGCGGCACACTGCGGAGGCAGATCGCCAACATAGGTCGGCGTCACGCCGCTGGCATCGACCAGACACGGAACCTCGACGCAGGCTTCCTTCGGAAGGTTCGTGATCAGTCCCGTATTCATCACATTGCCGCCGATTTTGAACGGAACATTGGTCTCGATCGCTTCTAAAATGTAGGATGCGTATTCATGGGAGCGGTTGTGCGTCAGATCCTGGTTGTTGACCAGATCCTCGCGCATTGCCTTCCATCCCTCGATTTGGTTCACGCAGCGACGTGGATATTCATCCAGCGGGATGTTAAAGCGCTCGATCAGCTCCGGATAGTTGCGCTTGATGAAATACGGATGGTATTCGGCGTTATGCTCGGACGATTCGGTAATGTAGTAACCGAAGTTCAGCATCATCTCGAGACGGACCATATCATGGTGCTTCTCCTTCTGCTTCTCCGCCGCACGCTTCTTGATTTCCGGATACAGGTCCACGCCGTCCTTCGTTACCTCAAGCAGCCATGCCATATGGTTGATGCCGGCGATTTTGGCCTGCACGCCTTCCTTGTCTATTCCCAAATTATCGAACAGATGCGGGATGCATGCCTGAACGCTGTGGCACAGACCTACGGTTTGCACGCCGCCCAGCGTGTTCATGGCATTGGTCAGCACTGCCATTGGATTCGTATAGTTGAGGAACAAGGCGTTCGGACAAACCTCCCGCATATCAGCCGCGAAATCCAGCATGACCGGGATGGTGCGGAGGTTGCGGAATATTCCGCCGATTCCCACGGTGTCCGCTATCGTCTGTCTTAGCCCGTATTTCTTCGGAACCTCGAAGTCCGTGATCGTGCACGGGTCATAGCCTCCAACCTGAATCGCGTTAATGACGTATTTTGCTCCGCGAAGCGCTTCCTTGCGGTCGCCGTATGATTTTACGACACAGGTGCTGCCGCTGGTTTTCTTTATGTTATTCAGCATGTTTTCCGAGTCTTTCAAACGAACGGGGTCAATATCAAACAAAGCAAGTTCAAATCCCTGCAAAGCCGGCGTCTGCATGCAATCACCCAGGACGTTTTTGGCAAATACGGTACTTCCTGCTCCGATGAATGTAATCTTAGACATCAATAAATGCCCTCCTTAAACTCGATAAATTAATACGCTTTCACATGACTAACTATAAGATAATCGGCCTTTTTTGAATATGGAGCAAAACAAGTGCCATATGGACATTTGTCGTGCGATTATGTAATCTAACTCTATCTCATATCCGCTCAATGATTGATTTCGCACACGTTTAAGGAGGAGCCAAAAAGATGTCCATTTTGCCGGACCACACCCTTTATACGATTGGCATGAACCCTTCGCCCGGCGGTCATGACCTGAACATTCTGTTCAGCGGCGAAGGCATGCCCGTACCCCGCCACAAAATCGGGCCCATCATCCATGATTACTGCCTTATTCACACCGTCCTGACAGGCCAAGGCGTGTTCGAATGCGCTGGCACGGTGCATCACTGCCGGGCAGGCGATACCTTCGTGATCCTTCCCGGCGTTCTGTTCAGCTATGAAGCGGACGACCGGAATCCCTGGCACTACAACTGGGTGGCTCTGCAGGAGAAAGGCACCAACCTGCTGCTGGCTGATATGGGCGTTACACCCGTCAGGCCGATTATCCGCTGCACGGAAGAAACCGAACTGAACGACCTGGCCGAGATGTACCGTCATCTGCGTCTCGGGTTTAACCAATCGGATCACCCTTGGCTGGAGGATCTTCAGGCATCCGGGTGGCTCCGATTGCTGCTCCATAAGCTGGCCATGTTAAACCGCGAGCATCTACCGTCGAGCTCCAATGACATGCCGGATATTGAGCGGGGCGTGAGACAGACGGAGCGCTGGATTTCGACCCAATATCACCAGCAGCTGTCCATAGATCAGATGGCGAAGGCACTCGGCTATCACCGGGCCCATCTGTCCAAGATGTTCAAACAGCATACGGGCCTTTCGCCCATGCAGTACCTCATGAAGGTACGCATCGAGAAGGCCAAAGCACTCATGAGATCGTCCTTCTCCATCCATGAAATTGCCTCCTCCGTCGGTTTCAACGACGCTCTCTATTTCTCCAAGCAGTTCCGCAAATGGACAGGCATGACCCCCAGCGAATATAAGTACAGCCTGGAAAAAAGCTCGAATAAAACATGATCCTGATATGAAAAGAGCTCCCGGCATGAATGCCGGGAGCTCTTCTATAAATAACACCAACTGCCTTTTAACTTATGCCTGCGCCTCATACAGCTGGACAATCTCGATAATCGTCTGGACGGCCAGTACCATATTGTCGGCGGACACGTATTCATATCGTCCGTGATAGTTCTCCCCGCCCGTAAAAATGTTCGGTGTCGGCAGGCCCATGTACGACAGTTGGGAACCGTCGGTCCCCCCGCGGATCGGTTCGATGATCGGCTTGATTCCCAGCTTCTCCATCGCGGTCTGCGCGATGTCGACCACTTCTTTGACCGGCTCGATTTTCTCCCGCATATTGTAATATTGGTCTTTCATCTGAAGCACGATCCGCTCGGCTCCATACTTGTCCTGAAGCTCTTCGACGATGGAAGCCAGCTTGGCCTTCCTGCCTTCGAACAGCTCCCGGTCATGGTCGCGGATAATATAACGAAGCTCGGTCACCTCCACATCGCCTTCGATGGAAGTGAGATGAAAGAAGCCTTCATACCCCTCGGTATGTTCAGGCGCTTCTTCCGAAGGGAGCATGCCGTTCAGCTCCATGGCGATTTTCGCCGCGTTGACCATTTTGCCCTTGGCCGTTCCGGGGTGGACATTCTTGCCTTTGCAAGTCACGAGCGCGGCCGCCGCATTAAAGCTTTCGTATTGCAGTTCTCCCAGCGGCCCCCCATCCATCGTATACGCGTATTTGGCGCCAAAGGCCTCCACGTCGAATTTATGCGGTCCTCGACCGATCTCTTCGTCGGGCGTGAAGGCCACGCGGATTTTGCCGTGCTTCAGCTCCGGATGCTGGATCAGGTAATTCATCGCCGTCATGATCTCTGCAATGCCCGCTTTATCGTCGGCGCCCAGCAGCGTTGTGCCGTCCGTTGTCACGAGCGTATGTCCTTTGTAACCGCTCAGCTCCGGAAAATCTTGCGGGGAGAGGATCACGTTCTGCGCTTGATTCAAAACGATGTCTTGTCCGTCATATTGTTCGACGATCCGCGGTTTGACGCCGGCACCCTTAAAATCGGTCGCCGTATCGATATGTGCCAAAAAGCCGATGGTCGGGACGGGTTTATCCGTGTTAGCCGGAAGCGTGGCCATCACATAACCGTTCTCATCCATGGTGACTTCCTGCATGCCGATGCCCTTCAGCTCGTCCACCAGCAGCCGGCCCAGCGTCAGCTGCCCCGGGGTAGAAGGGCAAGTGTGGCTGTTCTCGTCGGATTGCGTATCCATCTGCGCATAGGTAATGAGTCTGTCGATTACTTCTTTTTTCATAAATTCTCAACTCCAATACGTATGGTATGTAAGGTGCACCTCTCAAATCCATCAAGAGTATACCATATTTGCCTGCGCTCAAAAAAATAACCGCTCCCCGAAAACCAGGGGAGCGGTCAGGCTATGGCCAAAATGAAACGTTGATTTATTCAAAAGCCGGGAGCGCGATCTCGGAATAGTTCTCCTCGAAGAATTTCTTCACTTCGGGGCTGGTCATCGCCTGGGCGAGCTTTTGAATCGGCTCGGAATCCACGTTATCCTTGCGGGCCACCAGCGTAATAGTGAAATCGGAGTCGTTGCCCTCGGTTACCAGTGCATCCTTCTTAGGCGTCAGTCCCAGAGGTTTGGCATAGGCCGGCGTCATGGCCACCATATCGACGTCGTCGAGGGTGCGGGCCAGCATCAGCAGATCCACCTCGGTGAACTTGTATTGATGCGGGTTCTCGACGATGTCGGCCTGCGTCGCTTGGATGCCGACGCCTTCCTTCAGCTCGATCAGACCGTTCTTCTCAAACATCACCAGGGATCGGCCGATGTTGGAAGGATCGTTAGGAATCGCTATCGTTGCGCCGTCCGGAAGCTCTTCGATGGTTTTGTATTTTTTGGAGTACGCGCCGAAAACGGCA
Organism: Bacillus sp. FSL K6-6540; assembly: GCF_038007545.1. NCBI lineage: Bacteria > Bacillati > Bacillota > Bacilli > Caryophanales > Bacillaceae > Bacillus > Bacillus sp. FSL K6-6540. The sequence continues at coordinate 1,594,627 of NZ_JBBOXH010000001.1, read as the reverse complement.
TTATAGATCGGCGTGACCGGAACCAGTTCCGACCCGTTGTTCGCATTGTACTCTTCCATGTACGGTACATGCTGGAAGAAATTCGCATCCACCTCATTATGGGCAAGTGCATTGTTCGGCTGCACATTATCGGACAGAATTCGGATGTCCAGATTGATGCCTTCTTCCTTCAGCATCGGCTTCACGAGCTCTAGCACTTCCGTCATCGGCGGAATGAGCGTTGCGACCTTCAGCGTCACTTCTTCTTTCCCTTCGGGCGCCGCGCTCTCCGGGGCTTCGTCCTTGGCTGGCTGCTGTCCGCAGCCCGCAAGCGCAAGCATGAGGGTCAGCAGAAGCAGCGATAATTTCTTATTCATTTTAGGTTACCTCCAGGTAAAAAATAGAATCTGTGCAAGCATGTTCAAAACCGCAATTATACTTTTCTTTTGTCCAGCAGCCTGGAAGCCAGGTTCCCGCCGAACTGGATCGATTGTACCAGAATGATCATGATGATGATCGTAAACGTCATGATCTCTTCCTCGAATCGCTGGTACCCGTAGCGGATCGCGAAATCCCCGACGCCGCCCCCGCCCACGATCCCCATGACCGTGGAGTACGAAATAAAACTGATCGTGGAGGTTGTCAGTCCGAGCGCAAGACCCGACCTGGCCTCCACATACAGGAACTTGAATATCATCTGGATCGTGGAGGCCCCCATGGAAGAGGCGGCCTCCATCACTTCCTTCGGCACCTCCAGCAGGGATTGCTCAACCAATCTGGAGTAGTAGGCAACTGCTACGACGGATAGCGGCACGGCAGCGGCCACCGTGCCGAGCGATGTACCGACAATCCACCTTGTGACCGGAATCATGGCAACGACAAGCAGCAGAAACGGAAATGACCGTATAACGTTGACCAGCGCATTCAGAATGGAGAACAATAGCCGGTTCTCATACTGCTGTCCTTTTCGGCACAGAAATAGCAGTGTTCCGACCGGAAGACCCAGTATTATAGCGGCAGCAATCGAAATGCCCACCATAATGAACGTCTCGCCGATCGCCCGCCATATTTCATGCTGATACTGGAGGACATAGGCCAAATAATCGTTCACGTATTGAATGATGTCATTCATAGAAGCCCAGTCCCCCCGTTTCTTCAGCACCGTTAGTTGGAGTTCCGGTACCTCGAGGCACCTCTCCATCCTGTTGGCGATTACGGTACGTTCGGGTCAAGCGGCCGTCCTCCATCACGGACACATGGTCGCAAATGCCGTTCACCACGTCCATTTCGTGCGAGACGATGACGATCGTAACCCCCAGCGTCCGGTTAATATGTCTTAACACATCCAGAATATCCGCCGTCGTCCGCGGATCCAGGGAAGACGTCGGCTCATCGCACAGCAATACGGTCGGCGAATTGGCCAAGGCTCTGGCAATCGCTACCCGCTGCTTCTGGCCGCCGCTAAGCTGAGCAGGATATGACTTCGCTTTATCCTCCAGCCCGACAAAGCGCAGGACCTCCTGAACGCGCTCCGCACGGGCAGCCTTCGGTACCTTTGCCAGCTCAAGCGGCAGGGACACGTTGCCCCATACCGTCCGGTTGCTGACCAGTTGGAACAGCTGAAAGATCATGCCGATGGACCTTCTTGCCTCCCGAAGCTCCCTGCCGCCAAGGGCAGTCAGCTCCCGTCCATTCACCGAGACTTTGCCGGCGTCCGGTCTCTCCAGTACGTTCATGATGCGCAGCAGCGTCGATTTACCGGCTCCGCTGGCGCCGATGATGCCGTGTATGCTGCCCTCTTCAATATCGAGAGAGACGGCATCGATTGCCAGGTAACGGTCCGCGCCGTTGCCATAGCTTTTACTGACCTCTTGCAGCGAGATCATCCTAACATCCCCCTCCTTGCCACATGAAGAAAGCCCGCGTGGCGATACCGCCTGCGAGCACATGATGCTGCAACAACAATTGAATCATACCATAATTTTAGACAAAATGTGACACCCCTTGCCCACTGCCAGAAAGTGCATGCTCTCAAGATAAATAAAGCTGATGTCCATACATGCCCGTTAAGCGTTCAACCGCCTTATCCAGCAAACCTTCCTCAAAACCCTCCAGGCCTTCGATGGCTTGGATTTTCTCCGCAGCCGGCATCTCCTTCTGAAGATGCAAACTCCAGTTCACGATCGCCTGCACCGCATCTTCATGCTCAAACTGGCCGTAATAGATATGCGCTTTGTACAGATAACTCTCGGCATGCTCGGGCACCACCTTCAGCACCTCGTCAAAGGCAGCCAATGCCGCATCTTCGTCCTGATCCTTGTAATAAATCTGCCCCAGCCTGAAATATGCCCCGGGATGACCCGGCGAAAGCTCCAGCACTTGCAGCGTATCCTCCTTCGCGCGCGCGTAGTCTCCCATCGAATAATAAATTCCGCTTCGCAGGCTATACAGGCTTCCCTGCCCCGGGTTCAAGCTGAGCCCCTGAGCGCAGTCCGCCAATCCCCGCTCGAGCTGGCCGGTCTCCACGAAGCAAACGGCGCGGAATTCATAGAATCGCGGATTGGACGGATGCGCTTGAATCGCCTGGGAATACGCGTCGATGGCAAGGTCCCACATGCCCATCTCCTTGTAAATATGACCGCTGGCCGCCAGGTACGTCGGGTGCTCGGAGAAGGCTTCCTCCTGCTTAACCGCTTCCTGCAGCTCCAGCAGCGCTTCCTCGTTGCGTCCTTGAAGATAGAGCACGTAGCTGAGCTTGTTGCGGATTTCGGTCCCGTCCTGGAGCGCGGCCGCTTCCTTCAAAGCCTGCTCCGCAGACGGCAGATCGTTCATCTCCATATAAATATCGGCACGCTGCACATAATTGGGCGCGTCATCATGCTCAAGCTTAAGCAGCTTGTCATTGATCGCCAGCGCCTCCTCCTGGCGACCCAGCCGGTAGTAGCAGTCGGCCATCCAGTAGCAAGCCAGCGGGGAATCCGGCTGTCTCGCATACAGCTTCGAAATCAGCTCGAAGGCTTCCTCTTCCCGGGCATCCTCGCGGTAGATACGGGCCAAATCGAAATAAGCGCGGTAATCGTCCGGTTCCGCCTCGATCGCCCACTCCAAATCGGCTTTGGCCGCAGCTTTGCTGCCGGACCGGTTCAAGACCTCCGCCCTCTTTAAGTAAAGTTCGTACGAATCCGGATACCGTTCAATGGCCTCCGACAGATAGTGCTCGGCCTGCCCCAAATCCCCCAGCTGCACGTACAGATCCGCCATGGGCTTCCGGAAGGAATACGCCTCGCGCGCTTGCCGCTGAAACGTCTGGAATGCGCCATAGCTGTAGTTGGTGCTTCCCGCGAACAGCGCATATCCGCCATCCGCTTCCGCTTCATACCGGTCAGCCAGCTGGATTCCCTCCTGCAGGACGCCCACGGCTTCCTGCACATGATCCATCAGATCCAGCGACACCGACAGCATGTAGTAATACATCGGAATGGCGCGCTCCGGCTTCTGGATGCTTAAACGAAAATAGCGCGCCGCTTCCGCCGGGTTCCGGCTCTCGTAATAGGCCATGCCCAGTTCATAGTAGGTCGAAATTACCGTGCTGTCGTCCTCTCGCTTGATGCTTTCCTTTAGATCCCGGATCGCCTCGTCGTACTGGTTCAAATCCTTGTGCGCAATGCCCCGGGTATACCAATTCATATAATTGTCCGCATTCAATCGAATCGCTTCATCCAAATCCTCGATGGCCTCGCGCTCCCGGTTCAGCTCCCGCAAAATATGGGCGCGCCGCTCGTACGCGCGATGGCTGCCGCTCGTTTCGATCACGCGTCCCAGATAAGCCACGGCCTCATCCGAATAGCCGCTGTTGTGCAGCAGTTCCGCATAGTGCAGCTTGTCATTAAAACTTGTAATGGCGCTTTCGCCTTTTCTCATATATTTAAGGGCTTGCTCAAAATCCCGCTTCTTCCTGTAATGGTTCCCGATACGGAACCAGATCCGCTTCATCAACTTCATGGTGGCTCATCCTTTGTATGTAGATGTTATTCTTGGGTTTCTTGGGCTCCTATGATTAGAGCCGGGGCAGCTTTCGCCTTATCTCTATATTATACTTCCTCTATGTCCATTTGCATCCAAATTAAAGAGGAACCTCCTGCAGGCTCCTCTTTCGGTGTGTATCCTATTATATTGTATAAAGATACCAAAAATGTGCAATCCAAAATATTACTTCCGATTATTTAGTGAAATGCTCTTCCATTTTGCGCCATCGGGTTTTTCCGGCATGGTATGCAGCAATGCCTAGCGAAATTCCCCAGACCAGAAAGAGCGCATACCAGAAGTATCCCCACGCCGCCATGGGGCTTGCATCTTGAGCAGCGTGCATCGGGGCCGACTGAACGCGTCCAACCGCTAACAGATACTGCAAGGCGAAATAGATAAATCCCCATAATGACAACAACACCGAACCGGCTGTTGCCGGAACAACTAACATCCATTTCGGCAGTCGTCTCCCCCAAGGCCTGGCGAAAGCAAGCGCGAAGACGGCAGCCAACATAGCGATGGTTCCCATTCCCCAGTAGCCGATCGCATGCGACCAAAAATCATCCGGCGTCTCCTGGAAATCCCCGGGGAATGCAAACCCGAAGCCAAGCCCCCACCAATAATGGGGAAGGGCATACAGCACAGCAGCAATGCAGGCAACAACCCCCGCTTTTTTCATTCTTGATTCATTCATTTCATCACCTCAAGCTCATCATACCTATCTAAAGAGAGCATTAAGTTGACTCGAAGTTTAAGTTTCGTTTAAATTTCCGCCCAAACCATAGCTGAGGTGCGGCTAAGAATGGACTTCACTTCCCATTGCAAGTTCATTTCCTTTGTCTGAATAAGCGAGCGACCCACATTCATGAGCACACCCGGTATCCGACCCCCCGGATCGTTTCTATAATTTGAGGAGAGCTTGAATCGATCTCGATCTTCTCCCGTAAATGGCGAATATGCACCATAAGCGACTTGTCGCCATGAATATACGGTTCCCTCCATACGGCCTCGTAGATTTGCTTTTGGGTCAATATTTGATTCAAATGATCGATCAAATACATGAAAATGTGAAATTGCTTGCCCGTAAGAACGATTTCATCCATCGTTTCCGTATTTAATATACGGTTCGTTCTCCGGTCAATATTTAAATGCTTCACCTGGAGGTTATCCGAAGCCATTGAACCAGAACGTCTTAACAGCACCTGAATGCGTGCAGCCAGCTCGTCGGGATGAAACGGCTTGGTCATGTAATCATCGGCAAAGGATAGCCCTTGCAGTTTATCCTCCATTGACGTTCTGGCAGTCAGCATTAAGATCGGTACATCCGGACGGCGCTGCTTGAACCGCTGTCCGATCGTATAGCCATCCAATCCTGGGATCATGATGTCCAGTATGACCAGGCTGCACGTTTCAAAAGATTCCATAGCATCATGGCCTGAAGTCCTCCAGATCACTTTATAGCCAAGTTCGATTAAAAAATCTTTGGACCAAGCGCCGATCTCCTTATCGTCTTCTATGTATAAAATAGTAAAACTCATCGTCTGTGTTTGACTCCTTATGAGGGATATACTGGTAGTTTAGCATATTGGAGTGAAACGAGGGCTCCTATTTGAAGCCCTCTCTTGATTTAGTCAGTATACCTTATGAATCACGTCTTCAAAATCGGGATCTTCCATATCGATATCGTCCAGCTCGCCCCAGCGGCCCAGCTCTTTAAAAATATCAAGCGTGTTCATCTCGCGGCGGTTCACCTCAATCGTGACGGTGTTATCCAGAGAACCTGTCACGCGGATCGGGACGGAAAGATTGCCTTCCCCCTGAAACTGCTCAGGGATAACAAAAGGTCCGCGGAAGGTCACGGTGATGACCGTAGGCAGCCCGATCGTCTCGCGCAGGGACTTCACCGTTCCATCATAGGAAAGCTCGCCGTTGTTAATGACCATTACGCGATTGCAGAGCTGTTCGATATCATCCATGTCATGCGTCGTGAGCAGGATGGTCTTGCCGAATTGCTCGTTGACCAGCTTGAGAAAATGGCGGATGTTCCGCTTGGCGTTCACGTCCAGGCCGATCGTCGGCTCATCCAGGAACAGCACGTCCGGATCATGCAGCATCGCGGCCGCGAGGTCGGCGCGCATGCGCTGCCCGAGCGACAGCTTGCGCACAGGCGTTTCCCAGAACGCCCGTAAATCCAGAAGTTCGGCAAACTGTCCGAGTCTGCGCTCCTTGTCCGCCTGATCCACGCAGTACATTTTCGCCAAAATATCGTAGGAATCCTTCACCGGCAAGTCCCACCACAGCTGGCTGCGCTGACCGAATACGACGCCCAGATTGTTCACCACGCTGCGCCGTTCCTTGTGCGGATTCCTGCCTCCGATCGATACGCTGCCCGAGGTCGGGTGGAGAATGCCGGTCAGCATTTTGATCGTTGTGGATTTGCCGGCGCCGTTCGGACCGATGTAACCGACGAATTCCCCCGGCTCCACTTGAAAGCTGATCCCCTTCACGGCTTCCTTCGTCCGGTATTCTCTCGTAAACAGGGTTCGCAGACCGGAGAAGCGCCCCTCCTTCACGACCGGCGTTTTGAACTCCTTGCGTATGTTGCTCACTTCAATCATGGACGCATTCCTCCTTTAGCTCCCTGTACTTTGATATTTCGTCAAACCAAACTGCCAGAACCTCAGGCTTAAACCGAGACATAACAGGGCCGCTCCAGCCAACGCAGGCAGCACCCAGGCTCCGAGCTCGCCCCGCAGTATGTATAGCGATGGGACATAATTGACCAAACCGACCGGGACCACGATCAGCAGGATCGACGACATCCATTTGGGATACAGCGTGAGCGGATACTGGGCCGCCGTCCGGGCTGCGTCCTCCGTCAGGTTCTGAAGCTCGGTGATCCGGGTCGTCCAAAAACCGAAGGTTGCGGTCGCAAGGCCGATCGAGAACAGGATGACGGCACCCGTGACGATAATGTACAGCGATTGCGGCACCGCGCTCCATCCCACCTGACCTGCCGCCATCATGCCATACAGCGACCACCAGAGCAGAAAGCCGCCCTGCAGCACTTCGCCCAGCATGATTCGGAATTTCTGCGGCATGAGCGCCAGCAGCACCGGCATGGGGCGGGTCAGCAGCTGGTCAAGCTCCCCGTTGACCAGGTATCTCTCAAGATGATGCACTTCATCCCCAAACGTCCGGTAGAGCGTCTTCGACAGCGTCATGACGGCAAACAAATACCCGATTTCGTGCATGGACCAGCCCTGAATGGCTCCGAACTTGTAGAGGACGATGGCGACCATGAGAAACTCGGAAATTTGGATCAATGCGGCAAGAAACGAAGCCAGGATGAAATTGAATTTGTACTGCATGCGGCTTTTGATGCTCGTACGGATCAGCAGCGCATACAGGGATAGCCAGGATCTCGCGGTCATCCTCCCTGCACCTCCACTTTCCGCCTTAGGAATCCGGTAGCCAGCAGGCTTGCCACCGTCAGCAGCACGCACCATGACAACGTGCCCCACAGATGGGAAACGTCATCGAAGCCCAGATAGATCCGGGTCGGCACATAGAGCAGATACGGATACGGCGACCACCAGGCAATCGTCTGAAGCCAGCCCGGCAGCCATTCGATGGGAATGAAGAAACCGGCTAGGAGATTGATCATCGCGTGGTTGCCCCAATACAACCAAGACGATTCCGTTGTCCATAATGCCGATGCGCCGATGAGATAGTTGATGCAAATCGATAAGTAGGCGGCGCCTGCTAGCGCAATGGCAACGTAGAGGAAGGTGACTGCTTTTCCGGGCAGCTGCAGTGAGAAGGCAAAATAATACACCAGGTAAATCGGGATGGATTTGTAAACGAATTGGTAGGCGACTTGACCCCATTCCTTGGCCATCAAATGACTGAACAAATGAACGGGACGCATCAAATCCAGGGAAATATGGCCGGTTCGCACGGCTTGGGGAATGCCGAGGCCATTCGTGACGAAACTGGAAACCCAGAGCGCGGCTTGCGTAAAGGCGATGTAACCGACCATTCCCTGCGTTCCGTAATCTCCGAGCGCGTAATCGGCGCCGAGACCGAGCCAGATACAGGCATACATGAAGCCGAACATCGCACTGGCGACATTGTGCACCATGTGGGCGCCGCGGTACTGCAAATTGCGGGCATAGGCTTTGGAAGCCAATGTGAAATAAAGCATGAAGCACCTCCGATAAGCATTTTAGATGGCGGACCCATCCACTTCAGACAAGGCGAAAATGAGAGAAGGACAATAGCATACCAGAACGTTCCATTTCAGGCAAGGATTTTTTCGCAAGCATCTTTCCTTTTCAGTAATTGATATAATGAATTTCCAAGAGAATTTATCAAGGAGTTATGTTTTAGAAAAAATTAAGGCGGTCCTACTGAATGGGGAATAAAAACAGAAACCCGAGGATGAAATCCTCGGGATCTTTTACTTACTTTTTCTAGTTTTAGTGAATCCTGTACTTTGGATATAGCGTCTAGCTTTCTCATTGCGTAGGACATGGGTTCTATCTTCTCTACTTCTTAGGAGGTACACCAAGTCACAGTGACTTCTGGTGATCCTCTATAAATGAGATACCAATTATAAGTGTTCTAAAGCTTTCTCGGCTTTAGCACGTAAACTTGTTTTTCTTTTTTTGTTTTCTCCTTTAACATCTTTAGTAGTAAATTTCATCAGACTTTTGGTATCAATTAACTTATTTTCGATCGCATCCTCCAAAATTTTGAATTCTCCATAATCAAACTTTCTAATGCTAAAAAGTAATAGTTTTGATAATCGCTTACCAAACTTAATAGGAGCTCCACATCAATATCTTCTTTCTCACTAATCAAGAAAGCATATTTTTTATATAGAATATGCTCTTTTACTCCTTTAGGAAGAGGAGGTTTTAATATCAGAATATATCCTACCCCTGTTATAATTAACAACTCGTATTTAAAGGACTATAATCGATCTGAGAGTGATCAATTAAAGTGGGAGCAAACATATCAAGCATATAAGAATCTTAGAAATAGAAACACTCTAAATAAGGGTCAAAGTGATGCCTACCACTCTATAATTAAAAGATTAACAGATTTATAAGAATTTACGCTTGAGAATTGTGGGGAGTGCTACATGTTCATAAATCGTATATATCAATCAAGAGAAGGCCTTATTCAAAAATTTAAAGTTATTGATGATAGTGCCGAAGCTATTTTTAAATTGAACAACGAAGTTTTATATTTAACTATAAAATCGAATTCAAATGATGAATTATTGCTAGAAATTAAGGATTTTAAAAGAATCGAGGATGCTCCACCGATTTCATTAGTGGACGAATCATTTTATTTGATAATGGATAATGTTAGTACAACGAACAATGGTGAGAAGTATTTAAAACCTATTTTGGATTTTTTAGAATCTATTCTTGCCCTTGTCATTTTTATTCCAGAGGTTAAATACAATGAGATAGATCAGAAAACGCTTAATGTGTTAACCAGGGAATACCTTCCTGATCTATCATATGAAATTGATGGAAAAGAATATATGTTACTTCAATCAGCAAGTAATTTAGTGTAATTTATATTTAAATTAATCTCCAAAAAGTCATCGTAGATGACTTTAGAAATGCTTCCTTTACGTGAACAGGTGAAATATTAAAATCTGTTACTGTATGGGGAGCATTTTTTTCTTTAAAAAGGAACACAAACCGGGCCAGGTTAACAATTTAACCGACATCCATTCCTCTGTTCTCACACCCAATTATTTTAGATTAGATCCGGAAAGATGACAATGAATCAGCTCCTGCAGTTTGTTTTACTTTTGCCTGTACTGTTAATGTGAACTCAAATCGGGTCTTGTCTATGCAAAAAGGGATTCAATCGACAGGATGCGCCAGAAGCCTTCTTTTCCCTAGGCCGGTTGAGAACAACAGTCATGGGCGTGCGAAGACTTCATCGTCATGAAAAGTAACCAACGGGCGGCGGGGCCATCTACTTCTCCCTGTTCTTTGGTCTATAAAACGGTATGAAGGGATGCTCGGCTTATGTAGAAGGGAGACGGCCGGGACAGAAAAAAGACGTGATTTGTCAGATCACGTCTTTATGCTTCATCGGCTCCTGAAACTCGCGGAAATAGTCTACCAGGAATGACTGGAACTCCGTCGCGGCCTTGGACAAGTAGCGCCGCTCCAGCCAGGCTATGGTAAAGGTGCGGTAGCAGGAAGGCTTCTCAATGCGCACCATCGCGTACGGGGGCATGTCGTCCCCTTTGCATCCGGGTACAAATGCGGCTCCAAGCCCGGCCGATACGAGGCTGGACAATGCTGCCGGCTCATCGACTTCACATACGACTTCCCGGCTGATCCCGGCCAATCGGCAAAACTCTTCGTTCATTTTACGAAACGGATGGCCTGCCTTGTACTCGATGAAGGCCTCCCCCGCCACCTCCTGAAGGGAAATGCGGGACCGTCCCGCCAATCGATGGCCGTGAGGCACCGCCAAGAACACCTCCGCATGGAGGACCGGAATCTCCCGAATGTGGTCTTCGTCCAAGGCCGCCGCGGTAAAGCACAGATCGACTTCTCCGTTTTCCAGCATCTGCACCATCTCCATCGTGGAGTCGGGCGGAATCTGAATGATGCGAAAATTCACGTCAGGATATCGCACGCGGAAAGCGCCCAGGGCTTTGGACAGCCGGGGCAATGCCGTCGTTGCTATGCGGATGCTCCCCCGCTCCATGCCTGCCAAATCGGACACTTCCCTCCTGCCTTCCTCTAGGGCCGATAACGCCGTATCGACGCTTTTCAGAAAAGCCTTCCCGAATGAATTGAGCTTGATTTGCCGGCTCTGCCGATCAAACAGAGGCACGCCCAAATCTTCCTCCAAGCGGGCAATCGTCTTGCTGAGCGCAGGCTGGGCAATGCGAAGTTCCTTCGCGGCCTTGGTCATGTGCTCCATTCGGGCCACCGTCTGAAAATAATGCAGCTGAAGCAGTTCCATGAGATTCTTCCTCCTTTATTGATATCCTTGAGTATATGAATGCATGTCATAATATATATTTTTATTTATTAACTATCGATTGTAGAATAAATCGTAACCAAAGGAAAGGGGGAAATCACATGAACGAGCATCAACAACCGCAACAGCCGCCGGCTGAAAAATTAATACGCATTCTGGCGTTTACGATGATTCTCTCATCGATGAGCGCAACCATGTTTAATATCGTGCTTCCGGACATCAGCCAGGAATTCCGGCTTTCCTTCGCCCAGGTCAGCTGGGTATCGTCGATTTACATGCTCATCTATGCCATAGGCTCCGTCCTGTACGGAAAATTGGCCGACACCTATAAACTCAAAAATCTGGTCACCTTCGGATTGCTTCTCTTCTTTGTCGGTTCCATCACGGGCTTGGCCGCACAGGCCTACTGGATGGTGCTGCTGGGACGAATCCTTCAGGCAGCGGGGGCAGCCGTCATTCCGGCAATCGCCATGATCATTCCCGTCCGTTACTTCCCTGCGGAAAACCGGGGCCGCGCACTCGGCATAACGGCGACCGGGCTCGCCATCGGCAACGCGATCGGGCCGGTGGTTTCCGCATTGGTCGTTAGCACGTTCCATTGGAGATGGCTCTTTTTCATTCCGCTGCTCATCCTGGTCACCCTCCCTCTCTATCGCAAATATCTGGACAATGAACAGGGCCAGGGCGCACGGATCGATTGGCTCGGCGGCGGACTTCTGGCCGGAACGGTTGCGCTGCTGCTCCTCTCGGTGACCCAAGGCGGCTGGATATTCGGTTTAGGCAGCCTGATCCTGTTCCTTGCGTTCCTTCTGCGCATTCGTTCGGCTAAAGCGCCTTTCGTCCAGCCCCGTTTATTCCGCAACCGAAGCTACACGGTCGGACTTGTCCTCGGCATGTTCATCATGAGCGTCGGTTATGCGCTGCCTTTTCTTACTCCGCAGCTGCTGTCGGATTTGAACGGTCTGGCTCCGGGATGGATCGGATTTGTCATGGTGCCCGGAGCCGTGGTCACGGCCATGCTGGGCGGAAGAGGCGGCAAGCTCGCGGATACCAAGGGAACCCGCTATTTATTCTATGCGGCTTCCACCCTGCTGCTGCTGTGCTTTGCCCTGTTGTCCACCTTCGCTGGCGTATCGCCGCTCCTGATCGCACTGTTCCTGATCTTCGGCAATGTCGGTATCATGTTTATGCAAATCTCGCTCTCCAAGACGATTTCCTTATCGCTGCCCAAAGAGCAAACCGGCGTCGGCATGGGACTGTTCTCCCTGCTTAACTTCCTGTCCGGCGCGATTGCCACCGGGGTTTACGGCAAAGCCGTCGACCTTGGCGCCGGCACCCGCTGGAACCCGCTGAGCATGGTACAGGGAGCTTCGACCTACAGCAACATCTATATCGTCTTGGTGGCGTTGCAAGCAGGAATCCTTCTGCTGTTTATGCTGCAATTTGGCAGGACGGCACAGCATAAGCTGCAGGTTCAAACCACCGGATCCAAATAAGTAACGGCAGCCAATGCGGGGTCGTTTGATGAAAACATGCCTGCCCATCCGACTATGATCGGGGCTATTCGCATACAGGCTGCGCAGATCTGAATCCGCGCATGCCGACAAAAAAACCACCGGAGCAACGCTTGGCTGTAAGCCGCTCCGGTGGTTTTGATGATGTCCTGATGCCTCTAATTTGTTACATGCGATGACGATGCTATGGATACTATGGTGCCTGCCTATACCTGGTAACCCTTATACGTCCAAACGCGGCTGCGGGCAGAGAAGGACATGCGCTTCGTCCTCTTGGTGCCACTCTAAGGTTACATGGCGGCGCGCTTCAGCTGTCCATGATATAAGTCGCTGTAGAACCCTCCCTGCTTCAGCAGCTCCTCATGGGAGCCCTGCTCCAGCAGGCGTCCGTCTTTCAGCACCAAGATGCGGTCGGCGGAGCGGATGGTATTCAGACGATGGGCTATCACGAAGCTCGTCCTGCCTTTCATCAATCGCTGCAGCCCTTCCTGGATCTTGATCTCCGTTACGGTATCGATGCTGCTTGTCGCTTCATCCAGCACCAGCATGGAGGGGTTGGCCAGAATCGCCCTCGCGATCGCAAGCAGCTGCTTCTGCCCTTGGCTGATGCCGCTGCCGTCAGGCTTGAGCATTTTGTCATAACCGTCCTTCATGCGCACGATGAACGAGTGGGCGTTAGCCAATTTTGCGGCTTCCTCCACTTCTTCGTCGGTCGCATCCAGCCGGCCGAAACGGATATTCTCACGGATGGTTCCCTGAAACAGGAACGAATCCTGAAGCACGAAAGCCATCTGCGAACGCAGGCTTTCCCTGCGGATCGAAGAAATATCCCGGCCGTCCAGGGTAATGCTTCCGCTGTCCGGATCGTAGAACCTGGAGAGAAGCTGGATCAAGGTGGTTTTTCCCGCACCGGTCGGACCGACCAGCGCAATCATCTCGCCGGGCTTTGCTTCAAAGCTGATGCCTTCCAGGGTGTCCCCGTCTTTATCGTAAGAGAACGAGACGTTGTCGAACTTGACCGCCCCCTCCACGCTCTTCAGCGTGACGGCCGCTCCTTCATCCTTCGCTTCCACCTCTTCGTCCAGCACTTCGAATACGCGTTCCGCACCTGCAATGGCGGAGAGCAGCGTATTCCATTGGTTCGCCAGATCGTTCAGCGGTCTCGTAAACTGCCGCGCGTAACTTTCGAATATAATGATGACGCCGATCGTAATATGGCCCTGAATCGCCAGAATGCCGCCAATGCCTGCTACGATCGCAAAGCTCAAATTGTTGAGCCCGTTCATCAGCTTCGGAATGAAGCCCGATATGCTCTGCGCCCAGAAGCCCGATAGACGAATCCGTTGATTGCGCTCATCGAATTCGCGGACCACCCGTTCCTCCTGGGAAAAAGCCTTGATGATTCGCTGCCCGGACAGCGTTTCTTCAATGTAACCGTTCAGATCCCCCAGATTGCGCTGACGCTCTTTAAACAGCGGGCCGGTCCGACGGGTAATCCAGCGCATCCCCATCATCATCAGGGGCACGACCAGGAACGTCAGAAGCGTAAGCAGCGGGCTAAGCCATAACATGACGGTTAACGTGCCGATTAAAGTCAGCACGCTCGAGAAGATTTGAATGGCCGAGCTGTTAAGCGTCGAGCTCACGTTCTCGATGTCATTCGTCAGACGGCTCATGATTTCGCCCTGCTGACGCTTCCCGTAGAACGGAATCGGCAGCCGGTGCAGGTGCGTGAACAGATCCATCCGCATCCGGTACACGGTTTCTTGGGCGATGCCGATCATCCAGACGTTGTGCAGCCAGGTGGTTAAGGCCTGAAGGACATATACGACGGCCAGGCCAACCAGAAAGTACAGCCAGTCGATGGTGCTCTCGGGATTTCTTACATCATCCAGAAATTTGTCCACCCCGACGCCGAGCAGATAGGGACCCAGCAGCGCCAGGCCCGAGCTGAACATCACCATCAGCAGCACGAGCGCGAGTTTCCCTTTGCGCCGGGCAAGATAGGTCCATATCCTGGAGAGGGTGCCCGACCAGTTTTTGGCCTTGGCTTTCGGCTTGCCGCCACGGCTGCCGCCATCCTTGTTCTTGTCAAGATCGAGCTTCGGTTTTGGGTGACGAAAAGGTTCAGTGAATGCCTTGAGCATGATGCTGCGCCTCCTCTCCATACTGGGATTCATAGATGCGTCGATACAGAGCGGAGCTTTTCATCAAAGCGTCATGATTCCCTTTTCCGATCAAACGCCCGTCATCCAGCAGCAGAATCAAGTCCGCCGAAGTGGTCGAGCTGATCTTCTGCGTAATCAAAAACGTCGTGCAGGATAAATCCTTGAGGGCATCCAGCAGGGCGCCTTCCGTTCGGACGTCAAGCGCGCTGGTGCTGTCGTCCAGGATGAGGATGGCGGGCTTTCGCACGAGCGCCCGCGCAATCGACAGGCGCTGCTTCTGTCCGCCGGACAAATTGACCCCGCGCTGGCCCAGCATCGTGTCATACCCGTTAGGCAGATGCGCAATGGTCTCATGAATCTGAGCTCGGCGAGCCGCCTCCTGAATTTCTTCCATCCTTGCATCCTCGCGTCCCCAAGCAATATTCTCCCGCACCGTCCCGGAGAAGAGCAGCACTTCCTGCGGCACATAGCCGATGCTGCTGCGCAGGTTCACCTCATCGATCGACGCGGCGTCCACGCCGTCCACGAACACGGTCCCCTTCTCTTCCTCGTAAAGCCGCGGAATCAGCTGGACCAGCGAGGATTTGCCGGAACCCGTGGCTCCCATGATGGCGATGCGCTCACCGGGCTTCGCTTCAAAGGAAATATCCGTCAGGACGTCGATGTCGCTGCCCGGATAACTGAAGCTCACTTGCTCGAATTTGACGCCACCTTGAATATCCACTTTTCCGGCTTGGTCCTTGTTTGCGCCTGCCGCCGTATCCTCCGTGTCCAGCACCTCCTGCGCACGCTGGGCGGAAGCCCGTCCGCGGGAAAAGGCAACGACGACCCAAGACAGGGCGGACATGGCGCCGATGCAGCGCAGCGAATAGTTGACGACGGCGACCACCTCGCCGACGCTGGCACTGCCGGACGCAATATCTTTGCGACCGAACCACAGGACCGCCATGATCCCGGCGTTCATAACGAGGAGAATAAACGGCATCGTGGTCTCCGTTAATCGCAAGGTCGAGACGGTGGTGCTCATCAGCTTGCCGGAGGTACGGGCAAAGCGCTCAATCTCATGACCCATGCGCACGAATACGCGGATCAAGCGAATCCCGGTCAGATTCTCCTGGATGACGCCGTTCACCGCATCCAGCCGCTGCTGGACGCTGCGGAACGCATCGGCAGCCCGCTTCATGATCCAAGCGATGAAAATGAACAATACGGGCACGGTCAGCACAAGCAGCAAGCCCAGCTTCACATTCACGACCAGTGCCATGATAATGCTGCCGAGCACCACCAGCGGGACGCGCGTCATGAACCGCAGGCCCATGAACACCGTGTCCTGAATCTGGGTGACGTCACCCGTAAGCCTGGTAATCAACGATGAGGTGGCGAACCGGTTAAATATCGAATAAGAGAACGACTGCACCTTGTCATACAATTGATCGCGAAGATCATAACCGAGCCCCTGACTCGTATGCGCAGCAAAAAAAGAGCTGGATATCCCGGCGATGAAGGCTATAATAGCGCTTCCAGTCAAAACGGCTCCCCACATCCATACGACGGACATGTCCTGCTTCTGTATGCCGTCGTCGATGATTTTGGAGATAAGCAGCGGCTGAATCAGCTCGACGGTGAGCTCGATCAGCATCATGGCAAGTGCCGCAATCGCTGCAACGCGGTACTTTTTCAAGATCGAGAAGACAATTCCCATATGCATTCCTCCGAATGTCGAAGACCCTTATCCTATTTCTTACATCATTTACCCACAGGTCTTCATGTAGTAGCAATATTAGTTCGTACATTGGCTGGATATGTCTATTATAATATATTTTCTCCTAGATCTTGCCGGCGGATGAAAATTATCGCCGGAAATCGCATTCCATTACCTCTTCACGCATGGCGCGCAACATAAAAACCAGGATGAACAGGCAGCGAAAAAGAGAGCCCGTTCACAAGGATCGTCTCCCGAAAATGGCTCTCTTGCCGAACTATATGTTATTCCACGGACTTCAGCGCTTCGATCATGTCGATCCGCTTCAGCTTGTAATGCATGGAAGCCATGACGATGGCCGAGAACAGCAGCGTCAGCAGCGCCGCGTAGCCATAACTGATTTCATGGATGGTGGGACTGAACATCATCGCATCCACTTCTGCGGTCAGGAGCACGAAGCGGTGCAGGAATATGCCTGCCAGATTGCCCGCTATGATCCCGAGCACGGTCAGGATCATGTTTTCCCGATAAATGTACATGGTTACTTCCTTGTCGTAGAAGCCAAGCACCTTAATCGTCGACAGCTCGCGTATCCGTTCGGATACGTTGATATTCGTCAGATTGTACAGCACGACAAATGCGAGGGCCGCAGCGGACACAATCAGGACGACCACCACGACGTTCATGCTGTCCATCGTATCGCTGAAGGCGTCGCTCACGCCGCTCGTGAAACTCACCATGGCGACCCGTTCGCTTGCGGTTAACGATTCCCCGAGCCGATCCTCCCACTCCGGATCGTTACGGTCATAAGTCAGCAGCTGGCTGTTTACTTCGGGCGCTGCGTCAAAAATGTCTTCGTAGTACTTCGGCGTCATGTACACGTAGTGCAAGGTATAGTTCTCCGTGATCCCCGCCACGCGTATTTCAAAGGGTTCATTGTCGCTGTTCTGGACGGCGAATGTGCTGCCAATGCCGAGACCGAACAGCTTGGCCAGCTTCTCGGTAATGATCGCCCCGTCATCCGACAACGACAGCGTCTGCCCCTGTTCGCGGGGCTTCAGCACGATAAACGAATCGATCTTCTCCGGCGATTGCGGCACGAACAAATTCACATCCTGGCCGTTCACGCCGGGAGCTGCCGCGGTCATCGCCTCCTGGGTCACGTTCAGGATTCCCGTAATCTCCGGAACTCCCGCTAGGCGCTTGTTATAATCCTCCAGCCCGCCGCTCTCGCCGTTATCTTCTTGGAATACCACGGTCGCCTGGTGCTGCATGATTTTGCCGTATTGCATCGGCGCGATATCCCCGATGGAGTCCTTAAGACCGAAACCGGTCAGAATGAGGGCCGTGCACCCGGCCACGCCGCAGACCGTCATGAACATCCGCTGCTTATAGCGGAAGAGATTTCGCGCGGTTACTTTTCCAATAAAGCCGAGCCGGTTCCACACCCAAGGCACTCGCTCCAGCCATATGCGGGATCCGTTCTTGGGCGCCCTGGGACGCATCAAGACCGAGGCGTTGCTTCGAAGCTCCACCCGCACGGCCACATAAGCCGTCATGGTGGTGCAGAGTACAGCCACGACAACCGAGACGACGCTATAGCTGAGATAGAAGCTGGTTCTTACATCGGGCAGATTATACAAAGCGCCGTAAGCATCATAGATGATGGCGGGAAACAGGGTAAAGCCGACGGCCAGTCCGGCAGCCGATGCGGCAACGCTCGCCAGCGTCGAATAGACCAGAAACTTTTTCATCACGTCCCGGTTGCTGTAACCGAGGGCTTTCAGGGTTCCGATCTGCAGCCGCTGCTCCTCAACCATCCGGGTCATCGTCGTCAGGCTGACGAGGGCCGCAATCAGGAAAAAGAATACCGGGAACGCGGTGGCAATGGATGATAAGCGGTCCGCGTTATCGCTGTACTCCGTATATCCCGGGTTGACGCTACGGTCCATGACATAGACCCTAGGAAGCTCAAGCTGATCCAGCTCCTTCCGGCCCTCGGCCACTTCCTTCTCGCCGTCGGCGATCTCCCGCATAGCCTTTGCTTTTTCCTCTTTGAATTTCTCCTGACCTTCCCGGTAGTCCGCCTGTCCTTGGGCAAGTTCCGCTTTCGCATTCGCGAGCTTGGCTTCCCCCTCCCGTCTGGCGGCTGCAAGCTCTTCCGTTCCTTGCTTCCACGAAGCCTCTCCCTGCGCGAGCTGACGCTCGGCTTCCCGAAGCTTAGCCTGCCCGTCCTTCAGCTCTGCTTCGCTTGCATCCAGCTTCTGCTTAGCCTGATCCAGCTGCAGCGAAGCCTCGTCCAGGCCACGCTGGAACGCGGAAGCCGCCTGTCGCAAAGCAGCGCCGTCCAATGCGCCGTCCATGAAGCCGGCGGCGACCGCCCCTAGTTTCGGATCGGCTGACTGAGCTGCCGAGAGCAGCTCTTGCCTCTGCTCGTCCGGGATGACCTCCGGGTCCAAGCCGGAGATTTGCTGCAGCGCCTTGGCCAATTGCTGTCCTTGTGCCAGCTTTGGCGCAAGCTCCGTCTTTTGTTGCTCCAATTGGCTCTGACCCGTCTTGAGCTGATTCCGGCCCTGTTCCAGCTTCTGCCGATTGCGTTTCAGTTCCGCTCTGCCTTGCGAAAGTTCTTGTTCCGCCGCATCCAGTTTAGCCTGCCCCTGGGCCAGCTCGGCCTGAAGCTTGTTCACCCCATCGCGGTACGCTTGCTCGCCTTCATTCAGCTTGAGCCTGGCATCCGTTAACTCCTGCTCCGCATCGGCAAGCTGCCTCTTGGCATCCTCGATTTTGTGCGTCGCCTCGTCCAGCTTCTTCTGCCCTTCTGCACGGATTTCCGCCAGCCGCTCCTGTGGCATGGCCTCCAGCGCCAGTTCAACCGCTTCTTTGTGCCGGCTGATTTTCTCGTCATACTCGGCTGTATAAGGAGCAGGTTCCGCCGTGTCATGAAAGGTCAAGTAGACTTCCGTATAAACAGGCAGTTTAAAATCCTTCTCCGGAATAACGGCAAATACATCCGCCGTTCCTTTGCCGATACCGCTCGTTCCCCGGCTCATGCTGCTTATGAACAGCGGGCTTTTCGCTCTTCCAACGACTGTATACGTCAGGTGATCAAACGTTTCCCCCAAATCCACTTCCTGATCCGGATTGGTAAAGGTGACCTGATCCCCCAGTTTAAATTCGTTTCCTCTCTCTCCTGCATCGATGACGATTTCGCCTGCTGCCTCTGGCATTCGCCCCTCTGTAAGCACATATTGATTCAGATTATTTCCTGGGTCATAGGAGAGCACCTTCGCGATCCGCCCGCTGTCGCCGAGAAATACGTCCGCGCCGTAGCCCGGTTGAACCGCATCCACGCCGACTACCCGTTTCAGCTTTTCAATATCGCTTGGTTCGAGACCCAAGGTCGATTGAACCTTAAGGTCCATCAGTTTTAAATCCTTATAGTAGTGATCCGCCGTATCCAGCATATCCGGCCCGGTGGCCTTGATCCCCGCGAAAAAGCCGACGCCGAGCATAATAATCGCAAAAATGGACAGAAACCGTGCCTTTGTACGCGATATTTCCCGGAAAATATCAGTCCATAACGCTTTCTTCTTCATCATCTATGTCTCCCTACCACTCAATGCTGTCTACGGAAACGGGATTCGGATTTACCACCGTCTTCCGAACCTTGGCATTGTTGATCTCGATGATGCGATCGGCCATCGGTGCCAGGGCAGAATTATGCGTAATGACGATAACGGTCGTTCCCGTGTGGCGGCAGGTATCCTGGAGCAGCTTGAGCACCTGCTTCCCGGTATGGTAATCAAGCGCACCCGTGGGTTCGTCGCAGAGAAGCAGCTTCGGCTGCTTGGCAAGCGCCCTGGCAATCGCCACCCGCTGCTGTTCGCCGCCGGACAGCTGTGCCGGAAAATTGTTCAGGCGCTGCTCCAGGCCGACATCCCGCAGCACTTGCTCGGCATCCAGAGCCCGGGGCGAAATCTGCGAGGCCAATTCCACGTTTTCTTTTGTCGTCAGATTGGGAACCAGGTTGTAAAATTGGAACACAAATCCGACGTCATTGCGCCGATATCCCGTCAACTCCTTGCTGTTGAACTTGGCAATGTCCGTTCCATCCACCAGCACTTGCCCCTCATCGGCGGTGTCCATGCCGCCCAAAATGTTCAGCACCGTGGATTTTCCTGCGCCGCTGGGACCGACGATGATCGCGAACTCGCCCTTTTCGATCTCCAGGTTGATTCCGTCGTTGGCTACAATGGTGGTCTCGCCCATCCGATAGCGCTTATATCCATCCTTAATGCTCACAAAAGCCATGTCACTCCACTCCCAACTCATCGTTGCCGTTTCGGCCTGGAACGTTATGTAGAATCTTAGGTAACCCAAGCGGTCTATAGGCGCTTCAGTTGCAGGATGGTCAATGTCTATACGGATACGTACTGCGGCGTCTGCCTAAACCTGTGCAGCCGGCTATTGTATTTGTGCGTTCTTCGTTGTTAGATTCACTTGTTTCGCTTGTCCTGATCCGTGAATCCATCCTTAAAATCAGTGTAGCATAAACAAATCCGCCAAAGAAAACGCTGAACCGCCCCAGACGGCTAAGTCACAGAATGTTCCAGATTCGGCATGCACGAACGGCACAAAAAACGCTCCTTCACCCGGAAGAAGCGCTCATAATAAAGCCATGATAAACATCCTATGATTTCCAGAAGATCGCCCGGTCCTCCGCACGAAGCTTAGTTACGAAACCGGAAGGGTCCTGTGCCGTGTACTCGATCGAATCCACGATCCATCTGCCCCCTGCGTGCTTGTATTGAATCGTGGCCAAGCCGGTATCCCGGAGACGATGCTCGCTGGTTCCCGTCTCATGGGTCGCGTCGGTCATGAGCTTAAAATAGGGATCGATCCGTTTGACTTCTTGAGCAAGGGCTTCCCCTGGAACCAAAACTTCAAACTCGCTCCACTCCGGGAGTCGGCTAAGCCGCCATTGATCCGTGAGATGTCCGCCTCGGGGATAAAAGAACGAAACCAGCTTGCTGCCATCCGCCATTTCGTGAATTTCATACGTATAGTCCCGTTCTTTTCTTACGATATCCGGTTTGCCGTATTGGCTTTCTACTGTATATGAATCCGGGGCATACGACATTAGCAGTCGATATAAAAAAGGAATGTTGATCTCGTTCTGAAGCGTCATATCCTCATCGGCTTTTCCGGCACAAAGCAACAGGAGGACTAACATCGCCGCGATTGCACCCAAGCGCAATCCTGCTGCCCGAGCTTTAAACACCCTGTCCGTCCTCATATCAATCGATATGTCCCGTCAACGCCGCTTCGGGGATATCTTGTCCCCGGATCCACTCCCTGAACGAAAAATCAAGCACGCCGCCCTGAGCAAGCGAGGTCATGACCCTTCCATTTTCGAAGGCGTACGAAAAGGTATGCAGCGTTCCGAACAAATCGTCGTAATCCGTAAAAAACAACGGGGACTTTGGATCCTTAAACAAACCGAAAGCCTCGGTTTGGGTTAACCGTTCCGCATCCAGGCTGTCGAGGTAACGTTTACGCCGCAGGGAATGCTCGATGGCAGGCCTGTTTTTGCCCGTCAACGCCTCATAATGGTTAACGCAGGCGATTGCCGCCTCCCCGCCCATACGGGGAATCACTTGGTCCGGGCTTGCCTCGACAACGGCCATGTTGCCCCGTGCATCTCCTATTGAAAAGTTATAACAAGCCGCATGGGGAATATGGCGCAGCATATAAGACGCTTCTTCTGCCGTGCCGCACGATTCCAGTATCATCCGAACGCCGACCCAAGGCGACAGTCCCGTCCGGTATCCGTCAAAGCTGACAAAATGCAGCCCGGCGGCAAGCCCTTGCTCATTCACCCCGTCATGCCTGCCTATGGCCTGCAAATTATAGCCCGCGGTTGCCAGGCCTTGATCGGCTTGAGCCACAGTAAAATAACCATCGTAAAACGCAGGCGTAAAATCGTAATTTCTTACGTAATACGAAGCCGTGATCATCGCCGAGCAGCCCATGGCCGCGATTTTCGGGACGTCGTATCCGCCCAGAAGCGCCGCGGTTTTGGGAAAGGACATTTCCAAACCTTCCGACAGTCCTTCAAGCTCCGTTAGCAGCTGCGGGGCAAACTCATTATAGATGCTCTTCAGCTGTTCCGTGTCGATCTCCGGTTTGGTGGCCGCTTCGAAAGCTTTCAATATGGGCTGATTTCGCAGGCTGCGGCCCAGCTTAAGCCCGTTATAATAGTTATCTTCTCTAAGCTGCAAGATGTTTACCTTGTAATCCGGCATTTTGATCCCTCCACCCAGACGGTAGTCCATATGGGAATATATCCCTCATCCGATTATAGATGGAATTCAATCTCCTTCCAATAAAAAAAGCTCCAACCCCGCATGTTTGCATGCTGGGAAGGAGCAAAATTTATGCTCGGGGCAATTGTTCAAATACGTGAACGTATTGCTCGTATTTTTCGGACCAGGCGTCTTTGCGCGATTCAAGCGTCCTGCCATCCAGCAGTGCCTCAATGACGTCCAGGCATACGTCCCAACCGGCAATATCCTTCGGCGTATGATCCGTGATGTTCGTTATCGTCTCGATCAACACCAGACGGCAGCCTTCGGCCTCGGGATGCAGCTCAAAACGCACCCGGTCCTCTCCCCACGTATACTCCAGTACCGATAACTCCCGATAGTCCGTAATCTCAAACTCTTCGAACGTTCCGTCCTGCATGTCAAAGGTAATTCTTCCGCCTTGGCGCAAATCCTCCACCTTCAGCTCCGAAAACCACTGCTTCAGCTTGTCATTATCCGTCAGATAGGACCACACCTTCTCAACCGAATGCTTCAGGCGGCGTTCAAATCGGACGGTCGTTCCGAACTCGTCTTGCCGTACAACAGCCAGCATCACTCATCCTCCTCATGGAATGTTTGATTCAAAAATGGTTCATCCAATCTGGCGGCCTTAGGATGATTACGGAGCTTCATCCTCATCCAGCAGCCTCTCCAGATCATCCAGCTTGTTCGTCCAGAACTGCCGATAGGGCTCCAGCCAGTCGTGGATCTCCTCCAGAGGCTTGGCATTCAGGCTGTACACATGCCTCTGTGCTTCTTTCCGCAGCGAGACAAGGCCTGCATCCCGCAAAATGCGCAGATGTTTGGACACGCCGGGTTGGCTGAGCTGCATGAGATCTACAATCTCCCCCACCGTACACTCTTTCACGCGCAGGTAGTCCAATATCGTCCTGCGGTTCGGCTCTGCCAATACTTCAAAAAGGTTATCGTTCAACATGTTTATTATATTACTATACAGTTATATTTCCGTAAAGTTATATAATAGGTTCACGCCGTCTTTGAACAAACATAACGACTTCTTTATAATGTAGCTATTGATGTCCGGTTTTAACACGGTAATACGGGAATGCCCCAGTCAAAAAGAGGAGTGACGAAAATGCCCGATATTATATTTTTGCGCGACCCTGATCTGCCGTTTTTGGAAATCAAACAATGCGATGCTTGGGATCATCTGGCCTACAAAAAGCATTTTCACGAAGAAATCTCCATTGGTCTCATTGAGCAAGGGGCTACCCGCATATGGTCTGCCGGGAAACGGTATGAGGCTGCTCAGGGACATATTGTGCATTTTCCGCCGCTGCTCCCTCATGCTTGCCACCCCGAGAATCCCGCCGACTGGAAATATACGATGATTTTTATCCATCCCCGGTGGCTCGACCCTGCGCCTGCCCGCTATCATCCCTCCCAATCCGATATGCCCATCCTGCTGCCGAAATATCAAAACGATCGCTGCCGAAATCTGGTTCATTCCTGCAGAACAGGGCTTCAGCAAAAAGCCACTCCATTGGAGATTGAATCCATGCTGATGGCATTAATGCGGGAAACGGGCCTGCTTCAGGAGGAAAGCGCCTCGGTGCCTGGCGGCAATGTGCCTGAATCCCCGGCTATGCTGCGAGCGAAGAAGTATTTGGATCATCATTATAAAGATCGCATTACACTCGATACCCTGCAGGACATATCCGGGATCAGCAAATTCCACCTCATTCGGATGTTTACGGAAACCTATCATCTTGCTCCGCATGCCTACCAAAATTTATTGCGCATCAATTATGCGAAAGAGCAGCTGTTACAGGGGAAGACCATCGCCGACGTTGCTGCCGAGTCTGGGTTTTACGATCAGAGCCATTTCACGAGAGCTTTTGCCGGGTGCGTTGGGACAACGCCTCTTCGGTATGCGAAAGCAGCGTCATCTTAAACTAACCGCAATTTTATACAATACCGCCTCGCGCAGACGCTGATAGAATTATGAAGATCCCAATGTTGCGAGGTGTTTAACTTGAACGATTCTTTATCTGAACGGGATTTTGCCGACGCTCTGAAGTCAGTTGCCCGTAACCTGCAGCTCAAACAATACGTCCGGCAATCGGCCGAATGGTATCCGATCCTGCTGCGTGCAGCCGAGCGTTTTGTCGCGGGAGACGTGCTGGAGCGAGGTTTGTTCTGCCGGGATGCACTGGATGCCCGAGGTTATCGGACTTCGCTGGAATATATCGGGGAGAACACCCTGACCGAAGCCGAATGTACACAGGCTTTCCTGGAGTTCTCCCGTTTAATCGAAGCCTGCTCGAATGGCCGGCCGGGCACCCGTATTTCGCTCGACCTGTCCCATATCGGATTATCGGTAGACGGGGATTTGGCTTATCGGCATCTTGAAGGGCTTGCCTGCCAAGCGGAGGAAGCCGGTTTGGAGCTGGTCATCAGCATGGAGGAGTCTGCCAAAACGGATGCCATCCTTGCGCTGCATCGCAAAATATCGGCCCGGTTCGCGAATGTCGGCATCACGCTGCAAGCCCAGCTACCCCGAAGCCTGGAAGATCTCGAACAAATTCTTACCTACGGTTCCGGCACGATCCGCATCGTAAAAGGCGCCTATCAGGAACAAGAGGGGCACTATATTCCTCGTTCCGAGACGCTTACCTCTAGGCATATTCAATTGGTGGATTTATGCGTTCAGGCAGGCAGGCCGGTATCGGTCGCCACTCATGATGAACGTATCCTGCGGCATATGACCCGCAACGAAGTGTATCGCGGCGCAGCCGTCGAAATTGAAATGCTGTATGGCATACGAACGGACTTTGCCAAGCAACTGAAAGACGACGGCTTCCCCGTCCGAATCTACCTGACATACGGCGAGGAGTGGTTCCTGTACTTGTGCCACCGAATCGCCGAGTACCCGCCGAATATCTATGACGCGGTGACCCGGTCGATCGCAGGCGGCACCGAACCCATTACCCAATATTGATCAACAATAACGAGGGAAGAAACAGCAAATATTTGCTGTTTCTTCCCTTATTTATGATCTGGTACTAAAAAATATTTTCGGAATGCCGATGTAATAGTTGAAACTTTATTATGAAC
This sequence comes from Bacillus sp. FSL K6-6540, assembly GCF_038007545.1. Taxonomy (NCBI): domain Bacteria; kingdom Bacillati; phylum Bacillota; class Bacilli; order Caryophanales; family Bacillaceae; genus Bacillus; species Bacillus sp. FSL K6-6540. The sequence goes on along the minus strand of NZ_JBBOXH010000001.1, from coordinate 1,568,763 downwards.
GAATGCGTCATATTGTAGAGGAAAATAATAACAAAGCGAATTCAGGAGGTTGAGCGTGTGAAAAGAATATGGACTGCCTTGCTAGCAGCTATACTGTTAATTCCCATGACATTCCAATCGCAGGCCCAGGCGGCAGTGAACATCAGCGTCTTGATTGATGGCGTCAAGCTGTATACGCCTCAAGCACCTGTCATGATCCAGGGGCGCGTCATGCTTCCGATGCGATCCATCTTCGAAGCCTTGGACGCATCGGTCAAATGGAATCAAAAGACGAAAACCGTCACGGCGGTCAAGGATGGCACAACCGTCATCCTAAAAATCAACTCCAAGACGGCCACCATCAATAACAAGACGGTAGCGCTGGATGTACCGGCGAAGAACTTAAAAGGCAACACCATGGTGCCGGTCCGCTTCGTAAGCGAAGCCCTTGGCCAAAAAATCGGCTGGAATTCCAAAACGAAAACCGTTACCGTCACCACGACGAACAATTCCGGCGGCGGTGGAAATACTACTGGCATCGTGCCGGTGAATTATGTGACTCTTCGGGACATCGGCAATGCCGGAGACGGCCGCGATCTGCAGGTCAGCTTCTCCAAATCGTCGACTGAATCTTTAATCTCGCATTACCGCGTCATGATTGTGAAGCAGTCCAAGACATTGAACCAAACCGAGGCACAGCGAGTATCCTCCGCTGCTTACGCCACGGTATATCCGTCCGGCTCGGATCCGACGCTGACCCTTACATCCGGCTCAAAGGATGTGGACGGTGACCTTATCCGCGATAATCAAGCTTATAAAGCTTATGTATTGGCAGTCAGCAAAACTGGCGGCACGTATGCCCTTTCCTCGGCTTCCCCGTCGTTGACGCTGACTAACACCAATTCGGTGAACGGAGCAACCAACGTAAAAGCGAGCGATGTGAGCGACTACGGCGATGGCCGTGATCTTCAGGTCAGCTTTACGCGTGCCCAAAACGAGAGCAATGTAAGCAACTACCGCGTGTATGTCGTAAAAACGAAGGATGCAGCTAACTTCAATCTGGCGGCAGCCAAGTCTGTATCCAGCCAAAATTACTCAACGGTAAGCAAAACTAGCACGACGAACACAACGCTGACCACGACGCTGAGCTCTTCCGCCCGCGATACTTCAGGCGAGCTCATTCGCAGCGGAGTCGCTTACACCGTATTCGTTCAGTCTGTCAGCAGCAACGAGAGCGTGCTTGCAAGCAACCTCTCCTCCGGTTCGGCCAGCATCACCCTCAGCACGGGGAATACAACGGTTCCTTTCATCACGCAGGTAACGGATATCGGCGATGCCGGTGATGGCCGCGATCTGCGCGTAAGCTTCAACAAGGTATCCAACGAATCCAGCATTCATTCTTATCGCGTGTTTGTCGTAAAGGACAGCAGTTATAGCAGCTTCAACCTAAGCAGAGCCAACACGGCTTCCAGCTACAACTACTATACCCATGTCAACAAAACCGGCAATAACATCACGAACCTGACGCTGTCATCGGGCGCCAGAGACGTGGATGGAGCAACGATTCGCAACGGCGTGTACTATCGCGTATTCGTCATGGCGGTGGACAACAATAACGCCAATAACAACGTACTGTCCGCTCCATCGAGCTCCATCATTTTGAGTTCCAGCTACAATGTGGGCGCGGTTACCAGCCTGTCCGTCACCGACGTGAACAACTACAATGACGGTCGCGACATGCAGGTGTCATTCTATCGCCCGTCCGATCAATCGAATATTAGCCATTACCAGGTCTTCGTTGTCAAATCATCGAATAGTTATTTTGATCTGTACAGGGCAAACAATTTAAGCAGCTATTATTATACGCAAATCAGCAAGAACAACAGCAGCAGCAACTACATGTCGCAAGTGCTGAATTCAGGCAGCCGCGATATTGACGGAGAACTGATTCGCAACGGGGTCAGCTATCGCGTTTATGTCCTGTCCGTAGGATATTCGACCAGTAACAATGCATTATCTGACTATGCTTCCATTACGCTTGGGAACGCCAATCAGAACGTTAACCCTGTTTCCACGCCGTCCCTGACGCTAAACGGCAATAACGGAAACGGAAGCGACCTGAGAGTCACCTTCAGTCCTGCTTATGGCGAAAGCTACATCGACCATTACCGGGTGATCGTCGTAAAGTCAAACAAAAGCCTGAACGTGTCGCAAGCTTACAGCAACGGGTATTACACGTTGGTTAACAAAACCGGCGGTACCATCACTCGGGATTTGGCTAACACGACCAAGGATAGCGATGGAGACCTCATTCAAAGAGGTCAAAGCTACCGCGTGTATGTCTTGTCTGTAGGCAACAGCTATTCGAATTACAGCAACGCGCTTTCGTCGGTCTCTAGTGCGGTTACGATTCAAGGCGTGACCCAGGTAGCGGCAGTAACGAACGTTACGGCAGCGGATGTGGGAGACAATAATAACGCAAGCGACTTGAAAGTATCATTCACCAAAGCCCCAAATGAAGCCAACATCAAAGAATACCGAATCATGGTCGTAAAGCAAGCCAATGCTGGCAGCTTTACTGTAGCTCAAGCTAACAATGTAGGTAATGACAACTATGATAGTGTAACGGTCGGTACCGATTTCAGTAAAGCTCTGAGACCTGAAACAAGAGACGTCGAAGGTCAGCCGATTCGCAATTCGGTGGATTATCAAGTATTCGTACTGTCCGTAAGCAATAATGGCTCCATAAGCAATGCCCTGTCGGCACCATCGGCGCCTATCAAGCTTACGGGTACGGCCGTCACGGTTCCTTCGGATGTGTATGCCGGGATTGTAAGCACCAACGGGAATGCCAGTGATATTGTTGTTAGATTCACTCCAGCTTCCAATGCAGGCACCATCGCAGAATACAGAATTATGGTGGTACCATCTGATCAAGGATTTGGATTGGATGATGCCAATAGAATAACCAATGTGGATTGGTACACTAAAGTTGAACCAACAAACAGTAAGGTAGAGAAAACTCTGTCAAATAAAGTTAAAGATATCAACGGTGAGGACATTAAATCCGGATATAAATACAAAGTATTTATTCTTGTCGTAGCCGATGGTACAGTTTCAACCACAAATGCTATGTCTAAATCGTCCAAAGAATTCGAAATCCCGAACCCGCTCCAAACCACGGCCGTTACAGCCAAACTGGATGCCAACGGGAAGCTTCAAGTCGATTTCAAGAGGGCGATCGATGAGCGAGGCATTACGGCTTACCGCCTGTTGTTTGTAGAGGAAGACAACATCAAGACCTTCAATCTTAAAGCAGCAACGGACGCCGCTGCCAAAGAAGATAAGAATGCAACAATAAAACCGGATGGCAAAGATGTCTCGACCCTCATCGATATCCCTGCCAAGGATGCCCTGGGTAAAGACATTAAAGACAATGCGAAGTACGCCGTTTATGTCCTGTCCGTGCAATCCCAGGATAAGAAACTTGCTTCGAGCGCACAATCCGCAACGCCTTTATCCGAAGCGTCCAAAACGCTTGTTGTATTAAAGAAAACGCCTTAATCCAAGGCGCATCAAATTAAGCTTTAACATGTAGAGCCATACCTCATCACTAAAACGATGAGGTACGGCTCTTTTTTATCCGCTTCTTCCATCAAGCCCCCATATCAGAACTCTTCTTTGCTCTCATAACTAAATTCCACATGATTTTAAGATGAATTATCCGGGTACTTCCCCATGGAAAAATATGATAATTTATTATTAGAAAGCGCTTTCAAAAATATCGTTTGGAGGTGAATTCTAACCTTAATAGCCAATGTTGCAGCTAGGTCCTCAACAACGGATAACGGTTATTGAATGAATCTAGTGAAAATACCGCTTCACAACTTCATGACAAAGGAGATGCTAATGATAAACCTCAATAAGAAATCCATCTGTTCCTTGGCTCTCGTCGTTTCTCTGGTCATCTCATTGTTCCCTTCATACGCATCCGCAGCGAAACACGAACATCCAAAGCCTCCAAAGAAAAATCTCCAAGCCTACGTCAATGATATGCAGCCCGGCTGGAACCTGGGCAATTCGCTGGATGCCGTGGGAGCTGACGAGACGGCATGGGGAAATCCGCGCATCACCAAAGCGCTGATCGACCAAATTGCGGCACAGGGATATAAGAGCATCCGCATTCCGGTAACCTGGAACCATCACATCGGCAGTGCACCGAGTTATGCCATCGACGCCTCTTACATGGACCGGGTCGAGGAGGTTGTCGATTGGGCGCTGGACGCCGATCTGTACGTCATGATCAATGTCCATCACGATTCGTGGCTGTGGATCAGCCATATGGAGAACAACCGCAACGAAGTCGTTGCCAAGTACAACGCCGTATGGACTCAAGTTGCCCAGCGCTTCCGTAACCATTCGAGCAAGCTGATGTTTGAAAGCGTCAACGAACCCCGCTTCTCGGATGGCGGGACCACCGACGAGTCCAAAGCCTTTCAGATGCTGGATGAGCTTCAAACGTCGTTCCATCGGATCGTCCGCGGATCTGGAGCACGCAATGCAACCCGGCCGCTTGTGCTCTCTACCCTTGAGGCATCCCCGACTCAAGCTAGAATGAACGAGCTGTACAACACCATGACCAAGCTGAATGATGCCAATCTCATCGCCACCGTCCATTATTATGGGTTTTGGCCATTCAGCGTGAACATCGCGGGGTATACCCGTTTTGAGACGGATACCCGAAACGATATCGATCAGACGTTCAACCATGTATATGACATCTTTATCGCTAGAGGGATTCCCGTTATCCTTGGCGAATACGGGCTGCTTGGCTTCGATCAAAGCACAGGGGTCATTGAGCAGGGCGAGAAACTGAAGTTCTTCGAATATCTGACCCATTATCTCAAACAGAAGAACATTACCCATATGTTATGGGACAACGGCCAGCACTTTAAGCGAACCGCCTTCACCTGGTCCGATCCGGAGCTGTACAATATCATGAAGGCTGGTTGGAGCGGGCGTTCTTCCACGGCTGATACCGATCTGATTTTTGTGAAAAAAGGAGCGGCGGTCCAGGATCAAAGCATCCCATTGAACTTGAACGGCAACGCATTGGCCGAAATCCGCTCAAACGGACAGCGGTTAGTCGCCGGGCAGGATTATACCCTGAACGGAAATGAGATTACGTTTACATCCAGCCTGCTGTCCAGGCTGACTTTATCCGGACAATTCGGAGTGAATGCCGTACTGACGGCCAAGTTCAACCGAGGCGCGGACTGGAACTTCAGGGTTGTTTATCATGATACGCCTGTGCTGCGCAGCACGCAGGGAACCACTGATTCGTTCAGCATTCCCGCGACGTTTAACGGGGATCAGCTGGCCACGATGGAGGCTGTTTACGCATCGGGAGGCAATGCAGGGCCGCAGGACTGGACCTCCTTCAAGGAATTTGAATACACGTTTTCCCCATCCTACGCAAGCCATGAAATCAAGCTTAAACCTGTCTTTTTTAACGAGGTCAGAGACGGAGAAGTCATCCTCAAGTTTCATTTCTGGAGCGGCGAGGTCATTACCTACAACCTAACGAAGAACGGCAGCAGCGTGACCGGCAGCACCTCATAGGTTATGCTGCATGGGAATAACAAAAGCTCAAGTGAAATCACTTGAGCTTTTGTCTATTTAGGCTTGCGCAATATTTCGTTCAGCCAGAAACCTATCGATAATGGCCGAGATGACATTCAAGCTGACAGGCTTGCTGACATACTCATCCATGCCCATTCCTAAATATTTCTCGCGATCCCCCTTGATCGCATGGGCCGTCACGGCCACGATATAAGGCTGATGATCGGGCGGGGCCGATTCCTTAATGAGCTGGACCGCTTCCATGCCATCCATGAAGGGCATCTGTATATCCATGAACACCATGTCATACGGATATCGCTTAAAGGCCTCTACCGCCTCAAGCCCATTGAGAACGGTAGTCGAATTGTACCCCAGCTTCTCAATCATCTTCTTGAGGACTAATTGGTTCACCTCATTATCCTCAGCAATCAAAATTTTCAGATCGCTGCCGTCGGAGTGATTCTCGTGAACCGTCCCGGCCTCCGGCATGTTGCCCGCGTTTGCATTAAACGAAAAATCGACCGTAAACGTAAAGACGGACCCCTGCTGATTCGGATTTCGCTCATACCAGATATCCCCGCCCATCAACTGAACGAGTTTTTTGCATATGGCCAGCCCGAGTCCCGTTCCTTCCACCTGCCGCGTCATATAATGATCCACCTGATAGAAGGGTTCGAACAGCTGCGCAATCTTCTCGCTTGGCACCCCTATGCCCGTATCCGTAACGGAGAATTGTATGAGCTTCGAGTTAGCTTGGTTCCTGACACACTGAACCGAGATCGTAACGGCACCGTTCGGCGTAAATTTAATGGCATTGCTGAGCAGGTTCATTAATACCTGCCGCAGCTTCGTCACGTCCCCATAAACTTGATTCGGCACGTCGGACGCTACAGAGGTGGTCACCTCAATATTTTTGTCCAGCGCCTTCGGAAGAATCATATTCAATGTCTCGGACAGGGCCGTTCTTAGGCTGAATGTTTCCTCCACCAGCTCCGTTCTGCCCGATTCGATCTTCGAGAAATCCAAAATATCATTTATGATGTTCAGCAGGGTTGTCCCGCTCTTCTTGATGATCTGCACGTACTCCCGCTGCTCCTCATCAAGCTCGGTTTCCAGTATCAAATCCGTCATCCCGATTACGCCGTTCATCGGCGTACGGATCTCATGGCTCATCATCGCCAGAAACTCGCTTTTGGCTTTATTCGTCTTCTCGGCTGCTTCCTTCTCGATGATAAGCCTTTTCTGCTCCGTCATATCCTTGGCTATAATGTAGAACCCCACATTCTTGCCATGAATGACAATGGGAGCAAGCGTCGCGAGCACTTCAACCTGATGCCCGTCCTTGTGATGGATACAGTTGATCCCCTTCTCGGCGGCAACATAATCGGCCGCAGAAGAGAGCACTCGGGCGAGATTGCGTTCGCCGATCAAATTCGAGATTTTAGTTCCGATTAACTCCGGAATCTTAAAACCCGTCAGCTGCTCCGCCATCTGGTTCCCGTTAATGATCCTGCCTTCCAGATTGAAAGAAATAATCGCATCATGGTTATACTTCTTCAGCGAGGTGTATCGCTCAATGCTCTCCTGGAGCTTCTGCTCGGCTACCTTGCTGTCGGTAATATCAACAATTTGCGAAATGAAGAACAAGGGAGTTTGATCCTGATCGTCGCGAACCAGAGAAACATGTATCGACGCCCAGATGACATTGCCGTCCTTATGTACGAGTTGTTTCTCCACCGCAATGGTTGAGGACGCCTCATCCAGGGACCGTAAAAGCTTGTCTTTATTGTTAATGCATTCAGAATAAATATAATCGGTTGCCGGCTGTGCCATCAATTCTTCGTCCGTGTAGCCAAACATTTTGCACGCCGCAGGATTTACGCTGATCCAGCTTCCTTCGATCGTAACCAGGGCAATGCCAATTGGAGCACTTTTGTAGACATGTTCAAACAGAGCCTGATGGCCGAAAATGTTGATATCACTCATACTCTGCACCTCCTGATACCGCTTATTATACATCAGCGTCTTCAAAATAGGAGTTTTTTCAGAGTAATTTTATATTGCTAATCATTAGTAGAGTCATCGGTATACCATAAGATAGATTTAATCCCTTGTTAGCTGAACTATGTTCCGCATTACCAAGCGATCCGTTGCCGTTCACGAAAAAAACTCCCGCTGGGTCCATCATCCTCCATCGTCGCCAGCCATACCGCCGTATCGGCCCCTTCGGCAACGGTTAACGGAGCGTCTGCTCCTCCCATATCGGTCTGAACCCGGCCCGGGCACACCGCATTCACCTTTATTCCGGTATTGGCTACATCCTGCGAGACGAGACAGGTTAACGCGTTCAGCATCGTTTTGGAGATGCGGTATGCCGCGGATGCCCCTTGTAAACCGTAACCGCCCTGCATGATTTCGAAGGCTCCGAGACCCGACGAGATGTTTACGATACGCCCGTATTGATGCTGCTTCATCAAGGGTATTGCAGCCTGCGTCATTCGCAGAGCACCGAAAAAATTCGTCTCCAGCGTTGCGCGCACGACCGTCTCCTCTACATCGAGCACAGAAACCCCTCGATCCAAAATCACCCCCGCATTGTTCACCAGCACGTCAAGGCGCCCATAGTCAGACTGTATTCGATTCATCATTCCTGCCACATCGCGGACCTCATGGACATCCGCTACATGCAGTTTCACACGGAGCCCCTCGTTAAGCAGTTCTTGGACTGCCAGCCTCCCCTTCTCTTCGTCACGGGATGTAATCAGCACCTGAAGCCCTTTGGCAGCGAGTTGTCTTGCTATCTCTTTTCCAATCCCGCGGTTGCCTCCCGTCACAACGGCCACTCGCTGTACCTCTTCCCCGCTAGCCTTGTTCACGACGCCCGTCCCCCTTATGCAAAATAGCCTCCCATGCCGCAATGCTCTTCTCCAAATGGAGTTCCGCCTGTTTCAGCATCTCCATCTGCAGCTGGATGTCATCCAGCTTCCGCCTTCCCACCTCAATGGCGTTAGGAAGACATTCGATTTTGATATGCTCATCGAACGCGCATTGAAAAAAACTCATAATTTCCTTCACCGTCAATCCCAGGCTAAAATGCATCTGGATCAAGCGGACCCGCTCGATATCCGTTTCCCTGTATTCGCGATAGCCATTATTCAGACGCTCCGGGCACAGCAGCTCCTTCTCCTCGTAATAACGCAAGGAACGCAGACTTACGCCCGTTTTTCGTGACAATTCACTAATATGCACGCCAAGCAGCTCCTTTTTCATCGGTTATCCGCATTTTAAAGCATCACATCATGTGAGGGTCAATCCGTCATTTTACAAGGCTATCCCGGGAGCCCGACGCCCTACACTCAAATCATCCCGAACAGCATCAAACCGATCGCATTGATCGCAAAATTGGCAAACATATGCACCATCCAGGACGCGTAAATATTGCCGTTTCGCTCATTCAGCCAGTTAAACAGCAGTCCCGCCACAACCAGCCCCGCGATTAACAAGAGGAACAGTCCTGCCGAGAACCAGCTGGACATCATCGCAACATGATACACGGCAAAAGCCCCGGCACTGAATACATATGCAAACCTCCGCCCGACCTGCTCCTTCAGCGTGAAAAAAGCAAATCCGCGGAAAAAGAACTCTTCCAGCAATGAATTCACGATGGATATGTAAAGGGCGACCAATACGAAATTGCCTGCATTGACACCCATATTATCCTCCAGTGCCCCTGTCACCTGGGTAAAGTCGAATAATGGCCCCAGCCCAAAATAGGCGCCGAGTATGAAGGCGAATACGCCGAGTCCCAGCAGCAAGGACATCAGGAGACCCCTTCTCTCGAATGCGAACAGCCTGCGAAACGGAACCCCGCCAGCGAAGATGGCGTAGCCAATCGGCAATGTCAGAAAGAGGATGATTTTGATGGCGGATTTGACGGCGTAATCCGGACGGATCACCGCGTCGACCAAGCTCATGGCTAGACAGCTAAATACGATGATGGCCATAAGAGAAACGATTTTCCTTCTTGATCTCATTGAAAGTATCTCCTTTAAACAGGTTACATCCATACATCTTCCATATATTAGAGTTCGATACGCCGGGCGTAATGCCCTCTACTCCAAAAGAAAACGCCCCTGACATCACGACATCAGAGGCGTTTTCGCTATTCATTCATTTTATGATACATAACGGCCTAGCGCCGCTTGGTATACACTCTTCGGCCGGAGCCCTATCAGTTTATCTGCCGGTTCTCCGTTATGAAACACAATCACCGTCGGCATGGACATGATGCCGAATTGGGCGGCAAGCTCGGGGGATTCGTCACAATCCACCTGATAGATGTCCAGGCGACCCGCCTCCTCCCGGCTCAGCTCTTCCAGAATGGGAAGCAGCACTTTGCAGGGCGGACACCATGCGGCTCCGAATTCAACAAGCGTGACCCCGTTCTGGTTGATTGAGCTTTGAAAGCTCCCTGCGTCTAATCGTGGTAAACTCATTTGCATTCCTCCGCTTCCTCCGATTCCCGTTCATCCAGAATCGATTGCATGCGTTCCTCCAGATTCATCTTGATATGATTCAGCTGGTGAATCTGCGCTTCGATCTCTGCGATTTTTTGACGAAAAATCGGGAACACCTCCGCACAAAACGCCTCTTTGTTTTTCAGGACGCAATGCAGGAAACCGGCGATCTGCTCGGTAGTCAATCCAAGGTTTAGATATAACTGGATGGTACGCACCTGCTCTTCCGCAAGCATCGAATATTCCCGATAACCGTTCTCGTTTCGGACCGGCGTCAGCAATCCTTGCTGCTCGTAGTACCGTAGCGAACGAATGCTGACGCCGGTACGGGCCGCGAGTTCTCCGATTTTCATGCTTTCACACCTCCTGGACGAACGATTCGATTTCATTGTAAACCCTGACACTAGTGTCAGGGTCAAGAGGATTTCGCGATTTTTTTTCAAAAAGCGAAGATTCGAAGTGTTGGCTAACGCTTCAAAGTCGCTTTCTTTTCTTGGACTTGCTACCGGCGCCCTTGCGAAGCTTCGGCCAGCGATTCGCCGGCACATGCTGGAGCATCGTATGAAAAACGGTCCCCCACTGTTCTTCGTTCAGCCGACCGATGGGGAGCTCTCGGTCCACTCTAAGCACTTTAACGAGCTTCGCCATCTGGGGAGGCGTAAACACGCCGGATAGAGCCGCAAATAACGGCAGCCGGGCATCCCGCAGCCCATAGGCGGCCAGCGCCGTAAACTTGGGCTGATGCGATGCGGCAATGAGCGGCTTCTTCCTCCGATGAATGGTCAGAATGGCTGAATCCACTTGGGGAGGCGGCGCAAAATGACGGGGCGAAACGGTCCGCACGAGCCGAATGTCGTACTGCATCCTCCAGCTGAGAATTCGCGGATCTTGAATAGGAACGGCCGTAAAACGTTTGGCTGCCCCCATCTCCACAAGCAGTACGGCCCGCTGCAGAGGGAGGCCGGGGCACTCCAAAAGCTTCCCCATGATCGGCGTAGTGATGGAATACGGAATATTGGCCACGACGGCAAATGGATTTCTCGGCAGCGGGATTTCCAGAAAATCAGATTGCTTGACGCGAATGTTACTGCTATCCTTCATCTTGCCCAGCAGTTTATCCACAAATGCCGGATCCGTCTCAATCGCGAGCACGTGTGCCGCTTTCTCTGCAAGCGGAAACGTTAACGCCCCTGCACCCGCGCCGATATCCAGAACGGTATCGGTGGAGCGAATCCGGGCCAAGTCGATCATATCATGAATCAGCCTTTTGCTGATTAATAGATGCTGCGCGGAAAAGTTGGACGGCTTCTTCAGCTTTTCACGTTGGTTTTTATGATATTTGGACACAAAAAAGCACCTCATTCATTCGTATAGTAATGAAAAAGGCACAGCACAAATAATCCTTCGCATTTTTACATGAAAATGGATGGATGTAGATGTTCTGTACCCTCATTAACGAATACGTATGAATGCGATGCAGCACATGTCAGGACAATCCTCCTTAGATGAAACGGATAAAATAACACTGACAGTATAACATAGCTCCCCCGCGGGCTCACGGGTACATTCTGTTAAAAGGATTTTTTACCGCCGGTACATGCAACACATATGGTATGTTGAGGAGGAGAGCTAGCATAACCCGTATTCGAATCCTGCAAACACCTCGCATCCGGCATACCAGAAGGAGTAAAACGATATGAATATCTATTTCACGAATGAATCAAACGAAACCAATAGCGTGGACAAACATTACGTAAGAAACCAAATGATTGCGTATAATCTGAAGCATTTCCCTGACGATTTAAAAGGCCGTTACCAGGAAATCAACTTGTTGTTAAGGAAGGAGGACGGTCAGATTTTGGGCGGAGTCGTTGGGGAAATATGCTGGAACTGGCTGGAGATCCACTATTTGTTCGTGGATGAACCCTTCCGTCAATCGGGGTACGGCGCCAAACTGTTAAACAAGGCCGAAAACATCGCGAAGGAGAAGCAATGCGAGTTCGTTAAATTGGATACGCTGAGCTTTCAAGCCTTGGATTTTTACCTTAAGCAGGGTTACGAAGTGTATGGCAAAATCGAGAACGCCGGGCGGCATACCCACTACTATATGAAGAAAAATCTATAAGATAAAAGAAGGCAGCAAGGCTGCCTTCCCCTCCCGAGCACTTTGCCTACCTCTTCTTTTTCGCTTTGCTTTCTGCCTTCTCCAGGTTTTGCTGAACCCGATATTGGACGATTCGGCGTATCAGCTCATAAGGCAGCGGCTGATCGATCGGAAATTGCAAGGTTCCCTTGGACGTATGATATTCCTTCAGCTCATCCTGGAAAGCCTCGATCCCGCTGGGCGCGGGGTAAAAGCCGATATGTTTCTTGAATGCCGCAAAATGCACGAGGTTCCCGTGGAGGTCGAAGGTTGGCATCTGGTAGCTGATTTTTTCCTTGGCATGCGGGGCTGTTTCCTGTATCACACGCCTTAATTTCTGCAGAATTTCCTGGACCTCCGGTGCACAGCTCGAAATGTATTCGTCGATCGACCCGTATACGATTTTGTCATTCATCAGATATAACAGCCCTTTCGCAGGTTAATACGTTTCATAACCGAGATCCCCGTTCATTTCAAGCTTGTCGTTAAACAGGACGTATATGTATAGTTGTCCGGCAGGCGTATCGCCTGCATCATACCCTAGCCGAAACGTGCCGTCCTTGTCGAAGGCAAGCTCGGATAGAACCAACTCGTTCACGTCTTCGTCGGGATGCATCCCGGCAATCAGATCCAGCGCTCGATCATTCAGCTCCCCAAAATTCGCCCAGGCATTCCGGATGACCGGGGACAGCTGGTTCATATCCGCTTTGGCAGAGGCCTCCGTGCTGACGGAGAGCTCCGTCTCCTTCCATTATTCTTGCTGAGATCTAGCTCCGTCAGGCTATTGGACGAGCAATCCAGCTCTTCCAGCGACGTGAAATGTTCGATCCCCTTTAGGCTTGAGTATCCATGATTTGAAAGCTGCAGTGATATAATATGTTCTACATCGCCCGCCTGAATCCGTTCACGGTTCCCGCAATAGGTTTCGAGCACATAAGCTTTGAATCGTTCATCTATGAAATCCTGGGTTATATCCATCGTGTCCTCCTTAGGTCAAGCTCCTGATCAATTCGCGCTTAACCGGGATTCCGATGTCCGACTTCCCGCAATTCCATTATAGGGTTCCGCCTTGAAAAAGGTCAGGGGTCTTTCTACCTACTTCCCAGGGGAATTATGGAAGAAATTGACGGGTAAAGAGCTTTCCTCTGCCAGCGCGGATTCCGATCAAGGGCTTTAACGAAAAAAAACGGCAATTGCTTCCCGATATCGGGGAAGCAATTGCCGGCAGCAGAAGCTACATAGCCTCCGGTTGTTCCGACTGGACTTTCGGCGTTACCACCGATACAAGCAGCTCGTTGGCCGAAGAAATCGGCACGACGCCGTCGGGCAGCTTGAGATCCCCGACATGCAGCGAATTCCCGATCTCTAGTCTGCTGATATCAACGGGAATCGTGGCAGGAATTTGGTCCGGGAAGGACTCGATCTCGATGAACGTGCTTTGGATTTGGACGACTCCTCCCAATTTGGCTCCTTTTGCGGTGCCGATGTAATCGAGATTCACTCTCGTCCGCACAACTTCATTTATATTGATACGTAAAAAGTCGACATGAATGTATTCACGAGTTACCGGATCACGCTGAACGGACTCCAGCAAAACCGGAATCGGCTCCCGATCTTCAAAATGAAGCTCAAGGATCCCTCCTTTGCCGTTCCGTGCCCATTTGCCGAACTCTTTGGCGGACAGTTGAATCATCATATTGTTTTCCCCTGTGCCAAATACAACCGCCGGAATTCGTCCCGAAAGACGAAGCTGCTTCAGTCCGGTTTTGTTCATCGCAGCGCGCGCTTCTGCTCGTAAATTTACTCTCATCTCAACAACACTCCTCAGATTATCGTTATTTGGGTGCACTCTCCATCGATCGTCCATTATGAACTACGGATTTCTCCCCCCGTAGCGGGGAAATCAGGAGCACCATTGCATCACCTCCAGATAGACATTTAATGTAAAAACCTTTTATATATGCGAGAAGGCACCTCGTTCCATGGGAACGAAATGCCTAATTACTTGCTACCATATCATAGAAAGGGGGCGTTGTCGACCAAAGCGAAAATGGAAACTCGCTTACATGAAGCCATCATATGGCTTCTATGATTTCAGCTTCATCAATAGGACTGCCTCCACATGGCTGGTTTGCGGGAACATATCGACCGGCTGCGCCCATTCAAGCTCGTAGCCGCCGTCCAGAAGCACCTTGCAATCTTTGGCCAAGGTCGAAGGGTTGCAGGATACGTATACAAACCGCTTCGGCTTGGTGCGGAGCACCGTTTCCAGGAAGCGCGGGTCCAGGCCGGTGCGCGGCGGGTCGGCAATGATGACGTCCGGCTTCATGCCTTCCTTGATCCAGCGCGGCAGCAGCTCTTCGGCTTGGCCGACGTGGAAGCTGGCGTTAGCCCTTCCGTTCCGCTGCGCATTCGCCTTGGCGTCCTCGACGGCTTCAGGGATCGTCTCGATCCCGCGCACCTCCTTGGCATACGGCGCAAGCCACAGGCCGATCGTGCCGGTGCCGCAGTAGGCGTCGATGACGGTTTCCTTCCCGGTCAGCCCCGCTGCCGCCCGGACCGACTCGTACAGCTTGACGGTCTGCTGCGGATTCAGCTGGAAAAACGCTCTCGGCGACAGCGAGAATTGCAGGTCGCTCAGCGATTCCTGCATGCTCTCGGCGCCCCATAGCGAGATTGTCCGGTCTCCGAAGATGAGCGAGGTTTTCTTCGGATTGATATTGAGCGAAATTCCGCTTACCTCCGGAATGGTAAGGCGCAGCATACGAACGAGATCGTCCTGCCTTGGCAGCTTGCTTCCAGCCGTGATCAGCGTCACCTGCAATTCCCCCGATTGGAAGCCGTGACGGACTACGATCGTCCGTACGCCATCCTTGGCACCATTCTCCTTATAAAGCGGTATCCGCAATTCCTCGAGTACGGATTTGACCTTCTCCACCGCTTCATTGACCTTCGGATGCTGAATCGGGCAGCCGCTGATATCCACAATCGTATGGCTGTCCGCTTCATAGAGCCCTGCGATCACTTCATGGCCTTTCCGTTTCAGCTGCAGCTGCGCTTTGTTCCGGTAGTCCCATGGATGCTCCATCCCGAGAATCGGCTTAAACTTGACATCGTCCAATCCCGCGTAGCGGCTGAACGCTTCGCGCACGATATCCGTCTTCGCCTGCAGCTGTCCCTCATAGGAAATATGCTGAATTTGGCATCCGCCGCAGATGCCGAATACCGGGCAAGGGGGCTCTATCCGGTGAGGCGAACGCTTCTCCACTTCCAGCAGCTGCGCCTTGATAAATCTAGGTTGAACCTCCCTCACCTCGGCTTTGACCACCTCATTCGTGATCGCTCCATCGATAAACACCGCCTTGCGGCGGTAGTAACCCACTCCCTCGCCGTTAATGCCGAGGCGTTTGATCGTAACGACAATCACGTCCCCGGCCTGCAGCTCATCCGCATGCTCGCGTCCGGATGACGGCTTCGGTCCGCGTACCCCTTGCTTATATTGATCCGCTCGTCTCCCCTTCGCATGCGGGGATGCCGACGACGAATTGCTGTTCTTCATACGGTCACGTTGAAAAGTCGGCTTTACCCCTGCTTTGTTCGCCGCAGTCCGCTCACCCGGCTTCTTCCCGTATGCCGCTGATTTGCTGTTGTTGGTTCCTTGTCCGGAACGCCGTTGTTCACTCATGCCTTGATTGCTCCATCCTTAATGGTATCGTGTCCAATATACCATGCCGGACCCGCGAATGCGAACGAGCCATGTACTTTTTCCCGGTGTCATACGGGGATTCTTTCGCTTCATTGGCGCCAACATCTTGACTCCGCAAAAAAACCCAAAAAATATTTTTTCGATATGGAAACCAGAGACGATCCTCCAGCGTATAATTCCATTATCATACATTCTCTTATGGAGGTATCTTTTATGTCGTTTTTTAACAAAATGCTAGCCAGTGTAGGAATTGGAGCCGCCCAGATCGATACGCACCTCGAAAAATCCTCCTATTATCCGGGTGAAGAAGTACGCGGAATCATTCACATTAAGGGAGGCAACGTAGAGCAGACGGTCGACCGCATCTATTTGAAACTGATGACGGAATATACCAGGGAAAGCGACGACAAGAAATACATAGAATCCTATACCATTGCAAAAGTCAACGTCTCAAGCCGCCTCACGTTGAAGCCTGGAGATCAGCAGGAAATTCCGTTCGCCTTTCCTCTGCCGCTGGAAACGCCGCTCACCATTTCGCGCCAGCCGGTCTGGATCCACACCGGACTCGATATCGATAATGCCATCGATCCGAAGGACCGCGATTTCATCGACGTCGAACCGAACGAGGACGCATCCATTGTGTTCGATGCCGTCGAAGCGCTTGGCTTCAGCTTCAAAATAGCAACATGCGAATATCATCCGCGGCTCGGCCAGGGTGTTCCATTCGTGCAGGAAATTGAATTTTATCCCGGCTCCTCCTATGCCGGTCATATCAAAGAGCTTGAATTGATTCTCTATCCGGAGCAGGAGGGGATTTCCATCCTGGTCGAAGTCGACCGGAGAGGCAGAGGCGTTTCAGGCTGGCTCCAGCGTTCGCTCGATATGGATGAACAGCACTCCTGGGTAACCCTCGACAAGCAGGATCTGGCCCAAGGGCCATCCCACGTGGCCCAAATTCTGGACGGTGTCATCCGCAGATCGATTTAATGAAAAATGGCCCGCAAGGCAGGTCGGTAGATTCCAAGGCGACTCTCCCAGCGGGCCATTATTTTTGAATGATGAATGTATATCGATCCCTTAGATGAAATAATGCGGATACTTCTCTCGCAAAATATCCTGCTCCACAACGACGAGGCGCAGATGACGCTCCATCACGTTCATGGCTTGCTCCGCTTGCCGATTGACAATCAGCTGATACATTTCTTTATGCTGCGAGATGATATTCTCCCAGTTGGAGTCCTTGGACAGGCGAAGCAGCCGCAGACGGTTGAAATGAATGTTCAATTGCTGCAGCATCTTCCAGGTCCGTTCTTTGCCCGTCCCCTCAAACAGAATTTGGTGGAACTCCTCGTCCAGCTCAAACAGCTTATAGAAGTTATGGTTACCCGCGCACACGTCCTGCAGCGCAATATTGGTTTCCAGGCGGAAACGGAACTCTTCGGGAAAAGAACCGCAGGCGAGCGCCACGATTTCCTTCTCGATCTTCTCCCTGATAAATCGGCCTTCCTCAACATGCCGAAGATTAATACGGGATACGATCGTCCCGCTTTGCGGAATGATGTCCAGCAGCTCTTCCTCCGCAAGCTTCATGAACGCTTCCCGGACCGGTGTCCGGCTGACGTTCAATTCATCCGCAATTTCTTTTTCCGAGATTTTCGTACCCGGCTCCAGCTCCAGATGAAATATCCGATCCTTCAATAGCTGATAAGAATACTCTCTGGTAGAGCCTTTAATCTTTTGCTCTGTTGACATATATCGCTACCTCTTTCTTTAATGCTCTATGTTCTCTTTGCTTAAAGTTACCCTTCCCTCTATATTACCCGAATCAAAGGCCCGGACGGTATATAATGTATAGGAATCCCCGGAAAAAACTCCCGCAGCCTATCGGCCACGCAGGCCATGCCGGGCTCCTCGCTGGCAGCATGGCCAAGCAGAAGCAGGGACGGGCCCCTGCCCTGCGCCGCCGCATCGCCCATGTATTCAGGCGTCTCCCATTCCGGACCTTCCCCTGCGATGAGAAGATCCAGCGACTCCTTCAGGCAGAGGGGAATGGCATGCGCGCCGCCGCCGCGATAGCCCACGGTTATGCCGATTCTGGAGCATATGCTGCTTCGATTACCGACATAACGAAGGTAAGGAAGATTCAGCTTTCTTTTTACATGCTCCGCAATATCCGGCAGGCTCATCTCTTCCGGCAGCGTGACAATGGCCGCTGCCTTAAGATGCTTATCGACATAAACTTCCCAATCCAGCGCCTGAACCAGTCCTTGCGTCATGATATCGGGAACGTATCGGTGAGGCGCATCATGGAACCGGTAAATCGTCAGATCCCCGGACTCCATCAAGCGGAGTTTATCCTGAAAGACAGGACTCGCCTCCACCCCCTCATATCCCTCCTCCTGATGGCTGTAAAACGCCCCTTCATGGGTAATGACAAGGTTGGCCCCAACTTCGACCGCTCTCTGCAGAACCGAATACGATGCCGCAAACGTGACGGCAATGCCGTGGACCACCGCTTCGGCGCTTCCTGCCGTAACCCTGTCCACCTTGGATTCAAGAAATCCTGCGGGCTCTGTTAAGCGGTTGATGATGTCTTGAACGGTGACTCGCAATCTGGAATGCCCTCCTTGGGAACCAACGCAATCGGCCGAACCGAAAAACAGGCTGCCCTTCCATCAAGAAACGGCAGCCTGTCGATCCGTTGGTTATTGTTGCTCTTTATATTTTTTATACGTTTTATTCGCAATCTCCAGGTATTGCCCCACGCCCTGGCTATCCAGCTCTTGCACGAACTTGTCGTACTCGGCGAGATCGCGGTCGCCTAGAATGAACTTCAGCGTGTTCTGATCCGTGTAGTCCTTCAGCGGCGTGCTCAAAAGCGTCACTCGCTCGCGCTCTTCTACCGAGTATGGAATCGGCGGCTCCGGCTTCACAACCGTTTTTGTTTCGCTCATGCTCTTCTGGAACTGCTGCTCTTCCTCGCTGAACATGGATTGCAGCAGCTCGGTCGTGCCGCCGTAAGCAAACACGCCGCCCGAGAAGCCGTGCTCGATCCGCAGATCCTTCGTGCCCTTCGGATTCAGTCCGTTGTAGTTGATGTCGTCCATCAGCTTGCGTACGCCGCCTTCCTTCGTATACGTTACGCCTTCGACGCCCCACTTCGCGAATTCCTGTCCTTCGTCGCTGTAATAGAGCCAGTCGATAAACTGCAGAATGGCTTTGAAATGCTCGCTCTCCTTCACTTTGGATGAGATCATGACCCCGTTCTCGAGTCGGCTGCCGGACATCAGCTGGCCTGCAGGGCCCCCGGGAACCGTGATTTTGCTGATGGCATACTTGCCTTCGCCCAGCGTTTTGTCCATATCGGTGCGGTGCTGGACCACGGTCTGGGAGTTGCCGTTGATGATGAAGGATTTGCCGGTCACGAATTTTTGCACGGCCTGATCGTCATCCTGGGTAAAGCTCTCTTTGTCCAGCAGCCCTTCGTCCACCAGCTTGTGGAAGTAGGTCAGCATTTCCTTGTATTCGTCCGTAGCCGCCGTGTATACAAACTCATCCTGCTCTTCCCTATACGTCAGCCCGCTGCCGTAGCCCCATCCGCCTTTGGTGCCGAAGCCGGTAGCGGCGATATTCAGCGTACTGTTGAATTTAAAGCGGTCGGAGAATGGCGTAACGTCCGGATATTCCTCCTTCAGCTGCTTCATGGCCGTATACAGCTCATCCCAGGTGGCGGGAATCGCGATGTTATGCTTCTCGAAAATATCCGTGCGCACGATCAGGGTGTAGTCCGGCCACACGGCTTCATGGAGGCCCGGGAGCACATAATATTTTTTGTCCTCCTGGCGAAGCCCTTCCAGTTCGCTGTCCATGTCCCATTTCTCGATCTTGTCCTTGAAGTTCGGCATCAGGTCAATATAATCGCTGATCGGCAGAATCGCGCCGGAAGCCACGAACGCGGATTCCTCCCCAGGGTAAGTCTTCGGAATGACCAGCGGCGCGTCGCCGGAGCTGATCAGCAGACTGCGCTTTTGGCTGTAATCGCTCATCGGCACGATTGTCGGCTTCAAGGTCACGTTTGTCATTTCTTTGAGTTTAGCAAAAAGCATCCAGTCCTGCTTATAAGGATACGCCGGCTGGTCGCTGTAGAGGATGGACAGCTCAAACGGCTCCGTCGCCTTGAACGCATCGCCTACGGCGTAGGTTTCCATGGCGCCTTTATCCTGAATTTCGGCCTCTTTGCCGCCTGTCTTGTCGGTACACGCCGCCAGTATCACAACGATTAACGAGAGCAATAAAGCTTTGCCTGCAAACGATCGACGACTCTTTTTCATTTTCCCATTCCCCCCATGATATCAACAAATTGTCCTTACGGATGGTCCTATTGCTTGACGGAGCCCAGCATGATGCCGGTCACGAAATATCGCTGAACAAACGGGTAAATCGTCAATATCGGCAAAATGGTCAGTACCATGGTCACCGATTTAATGTTGGCGGAGATCTGAGTCAGGTTATCGGCCGAGGTAGCGCCAGCGGAAGTAACGCCCGTCGCGCCCGCAATCATGTTCCGCAAATAGATGGTGACCGGGAAGAGCTCCTTCTGGTCCAGATACAGGAAGGCCGGAAACCAGGAGTTCCAGTGCCCGACGGCATAGAAGAGGACCATGGTCGCGATGACCGCCTTGCTTAAAGGCAGCACGATCCGGAACAGCATGCCGTACGTGTTCAGTCCGTCAATGGCCGCGGCTTCCTCCAGTTCCTCCGGCATATTTTCAAAAAATGACTTCATGATGAGCATGTTGTAGATGCTGATGGCTCCCGGGATCACGATGGCCCAGATGGAGTTGCTGAAGCCCAGGCTGTTAATGAGCACATAGTTCGGGATCAGCCCCCCGTTGAAGAACATCGTGAACACGGCAAACATCGTCAGGAACTTTCGGCCGACCAGCCTTTTTTTGGACAGGGCGTAAGCAAAAATCGTTGTTAACAACATGGATATGGCGGTGCCGACCACGCTGTAAACGACCGTGTTTTTGTAATTCGTCCAGAACATGGCGTCTTTGGTCACGGTTTTGTAGGTATCGAGATTGAAGCCCCTCGGAATCAGATTCACCTTCCCTGAGTTGATGTACGACTCGCCGCTGAAGGATTGAGCGACCACGTTCAGGAAGGGGTACAGCGTGATGAAGACAACGAACAGCAGAATGATGGCATTGCACACTTTGAACACCTTATAGGATCTTGACTCCTTCATATGCGCTCCCTCCTTACCATAAGCTTCGATCCGTCAGTCTTCGCGAGATCGCATTCACGGAGAAGACCAATATCAATCCGATCACGGATTCGAACAGTCCGATGGCCGTCGCGTAACTGAAGTTGTTCGATACGAGACCGACCCGGTAAAGGTATGTCGATATCACGTCCGCCGTCTCATAAATGACCGGATTGTAGAGCAGCAATATTTTCTCGAACCCTACCGCCAGGAATGCCCCCATGTTCAGGATCAGCAGCGTCACAATCGTCGGCAGGATGCCCGGAATCGTGACAAACAGCGTTTGCTTCCAGCGGTTGGCCCCGTCGATCCTCGCCGCCTCGTACAGGGATTCGTCAATCGTCGTTAAGGCGGCCAGATACAGGATCGCGCCCCAGCCCATGCCCTGCCAGATTTCAGACGAGATATAGATCGCCCGAAACCACTCGGCCCGCTGCATGAAATTGATTCGTTCCCCGTTAAAGAACTCCACGAGCGAGTTAATGGAGCCGTTGACCGACGTCAATTGCAGAATCATCCCGGCAACGATGACGATGGACAGAAAATGCGGGAGATACGAAGCCGTCTGGACGAATTTCTTGAATCGCTTGCTCTTCACCTCATTCAGCAGCAGCGCGAAGATGATGGGTACCGGGAACGTAAAGAGCAGGGACAGCGCACCGAGCAGCAGGGTGTTCTTGAACACGTTCCAGAAAGCCGGGTCATGGATAAACATGTTGAAATAGTGCAGTCCTACCCACTTTTCCCCGTAGATGCTGCCCCCCGGCATAAACCGCCTGAAGGCAATCACGTTGCCGATCATCGGTCCGTATTTAAAAATGAGCAGGTACATAATCGGTAGAACCAATAGAGAATACAGCTGCCAATCCTTCCGGATCAACGCAGCGATGGTTTTAAGCTTGGCTGGCTTCTTAGCCGCTTTCGCGGCAGGCAAGGAATGATTTGCAACTTTTGGCTCCATTACGTTCTTCACTCCAATCCGTAAGGCCGTTCCTCATACTTCTTCATTCATGGACTAAGCCCATGTTTCATCATCCATCTCCATTCAACCTTCAGTAAGAAATCGTATACCGTTTGCTGCTATTCAGCGTTTAGCAGGATGTCCGCCACCCTTTTTTTTAGCCCCCTTTCACAATTAAGCGCTTACATATTTGGCATAAAGAATAGACTCCCTCACCTTGAGCGTTAGATTCAAAAAAACCGCTGCTGCTTTCACTTATGTAGAGAGTCGTAATTTTGTATACTAGTATAACTAGTATGGTAGTTGGTTTCATTGTAATGGACGTTTTCTTCAATTTCAATACATTTTTTTCTCATGTATAAAATTCAGATCCCAAGCTGCAAAAAAACCGTGAGCATTCAGGCTATGGCCTGCTGCTTCACGGTTTTCGGGTTCCATTGCTGCCCGAGGTATTCATCATGGATAAGGGGCAGAAGCCTTCGCTTCTGCCCCTTTATGGTTTCCCCATGCCGGCTTTATATTTATTTCAGCTCCGTCACGTTGCCGTCAATGCTGACGCTTTTGATGTCCATATCCCCCAGAAATACGAGGTTATTCTTGCTGTCCAGATTATACAGCCACTGAAATCCGCTCTTCGTGGTGCTTGTCGAGCTGGCGTGAAGCTTCAATTCCGATCCGTCCGCGGCGATGACCTTAACCTCCGGCGTATAGTCCGGCAGTTTATCCAGCTCACCGTCGGTACGCTTGCCTTCGATGGCTACACCGATGGATGAAACACTAATGGTGTGGAGAGACAGTGCTTCCTTACCCTCATCAATTGCCAGATTCAAACTCTGTTCTCTTTGCTTGCCCGGAGAAATGGTGAATTGCACATTCCAAGGGCCTTCAACGGCTTGGGCGTTGTCCGCTGACATGATTCGATCGGCTGTGATCCGTGCCTTCAGTCCCTCGAGGTCATTCATCGCATCCATCTCAAACACGCCGACAAGCTTTTTGTTGTCGTCAAGAAGCTGCTGCCCCACCATATAATTCACACTCTGCTCCGTTTTCAGTTCAAGTAGGGGTATCGAAGCACCCTCGGGGAATGGCATGCCGTCCTCTTTCATGAAACTGACCACCAAATAACCGCTGTTGCCGACATAAACCCCTTCTTCAACATTCATGGTTACCCCGGACGCTGTATCCGTCCCTTGTATAGGTGACCGTTCGTCTTCCGCAATGGACGCGGATTGACCGAAGAACTGCTTCAAGCTATCCATGTATTGGCTCGCAAAAGCGGTCGTGCTAAGTATCATAATCATCGCGGCAGCGATAACGATACTGGCTTTGTATTTTTTCACTTTCCTGTTTTTAAACACCATCGTTTCCTCCTCTTGAATACGGTTCATCGCTCGGCTCTTGATCCGTTCCATACTGATCTGCTGCGTTAACTCGCGTTCTTCTTCCTCCGTAAGGAGGAGATTGTCCAGCTCCTGATTGTCGATATTGGCCATGATATCTACAATTCGCCGCTTCACTTGCATCCATCCCCTTTCGCAATCGATTTGAAGCTTCACTCCTATAGACACGGTCTTTATAGAAATCCTACGGATTCTCGGTTTCATAATGTATGCGCAGTTTGTCCCTTGCCCGGCGGATCCGGGCGGTGACGGCTTTCTCCTGCATATTCAGCCGGCTTGCAATATCGCGGACTTTCTCTAAATAAAAGTACCTGCGGATGAATATTTCGCGATCCGGTTCGCCCATCCCCTGTACCATGCCGCTTATCGTTTCCTTCTCCTGCCGTAGAATAGCCAGTGCCTCCGCAGAGGGACAAGAAACGGCGTCATCTTCCAATTCGGATTCAATGACCCGCTGCCTCTTTCGCAATGCATTCAAGGTATGATTACGCGCGGCTATCGCCAGATAAGGCTTGAGACTATCTCCGCGCAGCATGATTTTTGTCCCGTCTGTCCACAGCTTGACCAGCACGTCCCCGGTGATCTCCTCCACATCGAAGGAATTAAACCGCCCTCCTGCCACCTTAGCAACCACCGCGGCTATGTAGCGTGAATAGCGGTCCACCAATGTTTCAAAACATCGCGGATCTTTCCTCGCTAGCCCATCCAGCAATGTCTGATCCTCCATGGGATCCTCCCCCTCTTATATAATCATCTCTGTTGGTAGAACCAAGCCACAAATCCCGTGCTACTATATAAGACACCTTTAATTCCGGAAACCCTACACATCTTTTGAAAAAATAATCCTTTCGCCAAGCAAACGGATTGGAGTAGCTTTGCTTGGGGTAACGGCAAAAAAAGCCGACCCCATCGGGATCGGCTTGTTCTACAAACGTATGATTTTATTGTTATTGCGGAGAAGCCTCGGATTGCTGTCTCGATATGATGAACAGCACGATCCAGATCAGCAGGAATCCAAGGAGCTGAGGCCCTGTCACGATTTGCTGGAATACAATCCAGTTGATCAGCACGCCCACCATGGGAAAACTCAGTTCCGCGAGTGTTGCCACAGAGGCTTTGGTCGTGGTTAACCCTTTATAATAAACCAGCAGGCTCAGGAGACCCGGCAGCAGTGCCTGCCCGATCAGGTTGAGCGACACCAAGGCAAAATCCCCGGTATTCCATGCCGGCATATTCCAAGCTGCCCCCTCGCTCCACGTCAAGACGGTCAGGAGCGGCAGCGCAAGCACAAACCGCAGCGAGGTTACCGTCTCGTACTTCAATTTGCCTACCATCAAGCGTCCCATGACCGTTGAGCCGCCCCATAATGCTGCTGCGCCTAAGGACAGGAGGCTGCCGACTTGAACAAACTCGTTCCAATGGCCGATCGGCAGGGTTAAGCCGAAGGTGAGCAAATACGTGCCTGCCAAGGCGATGATAAGCAGGAGCCCGAAATGGCGCGGGAGCTTCTCTTTCAGAAGCAGGCTGGCCAGAATGATGGCAAACAGCGGCTGCAGCTTCTGCAGCAGCAGGACGGCATTCAGATTGCCGCTCGACAGTCCCATCGTGAACAATACGGTTGCCAGTGCCGATCCGCCCCAGGATATAAACAGCAGCGCGCCGACATGATTCCAGCCAAGGCCTTTTAGTTCCTCCCGGTTTTTCCACAATACAGGGATTGCAATCAAGGAAATAATGATATGTTCAAGCAAAACGATCTGAGCCGAAGTCAGATTCTTGAGCAGGATGACCCGAAATAACGGGTCAACGCCCCACAGGGCGGCCCCCAAAACAACGAGCCAGAACCCTCCTTTAAAACGTCGACTTGCCTGTGTGTCGGAACCATAAGGTTTCACCTTGATCCCGGTATTCATATTACTCATCTTGCCCTCTCCTGTCTTGAATACGGAGGTCTTACTAGCAGAAAGCCCCCGTCATCGGCATGGCCGACGTATACGGGGGCTGATCAAATAAGCCTGCGTCGAATGGAATATTCACATTCACGGCAAACTCATCTTTGATCTTCTCCCATCCGGACTTTACCGTCGGCCTTGGAATTGCACCAAGTCAGTCGCTGCATTCATGTTGGATACAGAACGCAGCGAGTCGCGGGCTTGGGTTCGTTCGCGAAGGAACGAACCATCACCGCCGGTCAGGAATTTCACCTTACCCCGAAGATCCATATTCATGTTTTATTTTGGTCGTGCCATCAAACTGATTAACCGATAATTCCTATAAACTTAGTTGTTATATTGAAATTATAACATGAATCCTTTCATGTAAATACATCTATTTTCAAAATAAACGAAATTAGACTTGAATACAATGAAAAATCTCACGTTCATCCAATACTTACTAAGAATTATACAGCAAGTATCAATTTGTTACCAGTATGATATTTTACCATCTCTTGTTCTTATCCCGAATACGTTCTAGGTTTGACAACAGCCGCTCCTGCCTGGAGATTCAGCAAATCTAGCGCTTCCTTGGTATTGAGGCTCATTCCCCCCCAATGAGGCTTAGATAACAGCTGTGAAGCACTTTCCACAGCTGTCTCCTCAGGTTGTTTCGACTCACTCAACAATATTTTGCTGCCATCAGGCCGAACGATATACTGACGCAAATATCTGCCTTCCCTTATCGTCACAAGCTTCCCTTGGCTCTCCTCCTTCTTGCTCTTCTGGAGTATCTCTTCAAACCTTCCTTGGGCAGGTTCGACTTTCTTCCACTTAGCAGTGTTCCAGTTCATATAGTCGAATTCGATACGCATAAGGCCACATCCTTATCAGCTTATTCATTCACTGATATTATCGGAAACTGGGCACTTCTCCTTAACTCAGGTTAGCGTTAACCGTTCACCGCAGCACAAGCTCCCGCTTCAAATACTCCGACAGCGTCCTGGCGATCTCTTTCATACCTGATACATCCGCAAGCGCTTCGGCATCGGGATTGTAGTTCGTATTGGTGTTCACGTCATACGTATAGGTCTTGCCAGCCGAATCGGTAATAAATTCAATTCCCGCAAAGCTGATGCCATTCTGCTGCAGAAACGCCTCGTACTTGGCAATGAGCGGGCTGTCGAATCCGTTAATGACTTCGAACTTCGGCCGTATAACCGCTTCCTCGCCGACAGGACAGAATTGGTCGCTAATCTGGCAAGCATCGGCCGGACACAATTGGAATCCTTCGGAAGTGTCTACCCGAACCGCATAATAGAATTTGCCGTCGATGAATTCGCAGCGGGTAATATACTGATCCTCGTTCTTGATGTATTGCTGGATTAAGGTTACGCCATCTACCGATTCCTCGAAGCCCGGTCCGTTTACATAGGTCTCCAGGCTCTCTAAACTATCAAACAAGTAGACGCCAAGCCCTTTGCCGGCACGGTTATGTTTCGTAATAAAGGAGCGGTAAGGAAATTCCCTCGCCGCTTGAATGACTGCTTCCTTCCCTACTGCGGCCACCGTAGCCGGGGTCTCGATGCCGAATTTTTGCAGCTCCAGGTACTGCTTGATTTTGTTGATCTCCAGTTCCAGGGCCC
Source organism: Bacillus sp. FSL K6-6540 (assembly GCF_038007545.1). Classification (NCBI taxonomy): domain Bacteria; kingdom Bacillati; phylum Bacillota; class Bacilli; order Caryophanales; family Bacillaceae; genus Bacillus; species Bacillus sp. FSL K6-6540. Next base: position 1,541,586 of record NZ_JBBOXH010000001.1, on the reverse strand, counting down.
GGCTGTTATTCAGTACCGTACGCCCGTTATGCTCCAGCCATGCCAGCACGTTAGACGTATATTCCGCCGCATACCGATGGTTCCGGGAATGGGAGGAGGCACTCATCCGGTTATAAAAGACGCCTGTCGGTGGCAGCTGGCCCAAATCGAGCGTTCCCTCGTGCAGATGCCAGAACTCATGCGGAACCCCCTGCTCTTCCAACGCTTGACGGAGCGGCACGATCCAGCTCTCGTTCTCATGTATAATGTATGCTTTTGTCATGTTCCCATCATCCTCCCTTATCCTTGCTGTCCACGGCTCAATCGCTCAATGACATTAGCGAGCAGCCGGGTACGCGGCACCAATGTATCGATATTCAAGTATTCATCTTGGCTGTGGGCATTCCCGCCGCGCGGTCCGAGTGCATCGATGGTAGCAATGCCTACCGCCGAAGTGATATTGGCATCGGAACCGGAACCCACGCTTTTATCGCCGATATCCTCGCCCAGCTCACGCGCTTCCTCCTGCACGATGCGGAGCAGCCATTCCGAAGCCTCATTCTTGATCATCGGCGGCCGGGTTATGCCACCCGTAAGTTCGAGCGATGTCCCCTCGATATCGACCGTGGAGCAAATCTCGCGGATTTTTCGATCCAGCTCATCCGCCTGCTCCTTCGTGCTCATTCTTACATCAATGAAAGCATTCGCATGGGGAGCGATCGTATTGCTTGAAGTTCCCCCGCTGATTACGCCAACATTGACGTTGATCCCAACCGCTGGATCACTCAAAGCGTGAAGCTTGATGATTTTATGAGCAAGCTCGCCAATGGCGCTCCGTCCTTTCTCGGGTTCAGCTCCGGAATGGGCAGCTACCCCTTTTACCGTCAAATAATATTTGCCGCCGCCTCTTCGTCCCGTAACCAGCGTTCCGTCCTCGTCGCTCGGCTCGACAATCAGGGCGTATTTGCTGAGTTTGGCCTGTTCTTCGATCAGCGCCCGCGAATGAACGGAGCCGACCTCCTCATCCGAATTGAGGATAATGCGAAGGTTCTTGTAGCTGTTGCTGCCCGACTCAATAAGATGCTTGATCGCATACAGCGTCGTAACCTGGCTCGCCTTCATATCGAATACACCCGGCCCATAAGCACGCTTCCCATCCCTGGAGAATGGACGCTCCGCCACCGTCCCCTCCGGAAACACCGTATCCATATGCGCAATAATCAATATTTCCGGATTAGCGGCCTCCGGATGGGTGATGAGCAGATTATTCCCTCGCTCTGTCTGAGCCTGTACAGTGACCTGGAACCCGGCCTCCTCATACAGACGCCCCATTCTGGACGCTACGAGATCCACGCCTGATTTCAAGAACGTGCCGCTCTCGATGTTCACGATCTCCTCAATTTCTTTTAACATTTCCGCCTCTTTCTGTTTCCAGTCTGCTGTAGTCACGCCATCAATCCCCTTTCCCTTTCGATATCGTTAACTCCCGCTTGCGGATTCCTCGAACAAATGGCATTGAACCGTATGCCCTGTCGATGTTTCCCGATTGGCGGGTTTGACTTGTCTGCAGACATCCATCACATACGGACACCGGGTATGAAATACACAGCCGGAAGGCGGATTCAACGGGGACGGAATATCCCCTTGGAGAATAATCCGCTCCCGCTTTGTCTTCGGATGAGGTGCCGGAATCGCGGAGAGGAGAAACTGCGTATACGGATGCAGCGGATGCGCAAACAGCTCGTCTGTAGGTGCCTGTTCCACCAGATGTCCCAAATACATCACGCCAATCCGGTCCGCGATATGCCTCACAACGCTTAGATCGTGCGCAATAAAGAGGTACGACAGTTGAAATTCCGACTGAAGCTCCACCAGCAGGTTCAGTATTTGCGATTGGATGGACACATCGAGCGCGGATACCGGTTCATCGCATACCACCAGCTTCGGACTCAATGCGAGTGCCTTGGCTATGCCGATTCGCTGCCGCTGGCCTCCGGAGAATTCATGCGGGAACCTGTCCAGATGATGCGAGGCAAATCCAACTCGGCTCATGAGCTCCAGCACACGCTCCTGGCGCTCCGCCTTCGTTCCTTGTCCATGAATGATCATCGGCTCGGCTACGCTGTAACCGATTCTTTTCTTCGGATCCAGTGAAGAGTTTGGATCCTGAAAGATCATCTGGACTTCTCGGCGAAAATTCTGTAGCGCCTTGGATCGTAAAGAAAAAATGTCCTGATTGTCAAAAAACGCCTCTCCGGCGGAGGGATCGGTCAATCGCATAATCGTTCTGCCGGTTGTGCTCTTCCCGCTGCCGGACTCTCCGACCAGACCGTAGGTTTCTCCTTCATGGATGACGAAGGATACATCCTCCACCGCTTTCACCTGCTGCTTCCTCCACGAGGAGCCGGACTTCAACGCAAAATATTTCGTTAAATGTTTAACCTCCAGCAGAGGCTCATGCTTCGTAACCGATGTAACTGAAGACATCTCCTTCACCTCTGCTTTCTGCAATTTCCTTGTAATGCCAGCAGCGGACCCGATGTCCATCTGCTGCTTCTTCCAGTATGGGCGGCTCTGATCTGCATACATCCGTGGCAAACGGACATCTTGGGGCAAACCGGCAGCAATGCGCCACATCCTGCATCGCCGGAACCGAGCCCTTAATCTCATACAGCTTCTCTTTACGCTGCCCTTCCATGTTTGGCACCGATTGCAGCAGTCCCATGGTGTAGGGGTGAAGCGGATGATCAAACAGCGTCACCACATCGGTCTCTTCGATAACCTCTCCCAAATACATCACGATCACCCGCGAACACATCTGTGCCACGACCGACAGATCATGGGTGATGAGCATAATACCCATCCGAAGCCTGGCCTTCAACTCGTTCATCAGCTCCAGAATCTGAGCTTGAATCGTGACATCCAGCGCTGTGGTCGGCTCATCTGCAATAAGAAGCCTCGGCTCACAGGACAAGGCTAACGCAATCATCACCCGCTGGCGCATGCCTCCGGACAGTTCGTGGGGATAAGCACGGAGACGCTTCTGCGGATCGGAAATTCCGGTCAGCCGAAGCAATTCCACTGCCCGATCGCGGGCCTGCCGGGACGATACCTTCTGATGCAGGGTTATCGCTTCAATAATCTGGTCGCCAATCGTATACACCGGATTCAGAGAGGACATCGGGTCCTGAAAGATGATCGAGATATCATTACCGCGCACAGTCCGCATCTTCTCTTCGCTCAGTTGAAGCAGATCCTGGCCCGCGAACCGAATCTCTCCGTCATATCGGGTTGTCGTCTCATCGAATAAACGCAGAATCGATTCTGCCGTCACACTCTTTCCGCATCCGGATTCCCCGACAATGCCTACCGTTTCCTCCGGGTAAACCTGAAATGACACCCCATCCACGGCATTGACCGTACCGTCATCTGTCGCGAAGGTAGTGATCAAGTTCTTCACTTCCAACAAAGGAGTTTGGCTCACTTAAGTTCACTCCTATCGATGCCTTGCGTCTGTTTTTTGCGAAATGCATGTTTTTTCTTCATCTTCGGATCTAGAAGATCGCGCAGACCGTCTCCCATCAGATTCAAGCCCAGGATCATCAGTATGATACAAATTCCGGGAAAAACCGTCATCCACCAGGCGTTAAAGATCACGTTCTTCCCATCCAACAGCAGGTTTCCAAGACTGGGAGCCGGTGCAGGAATGCCTGCCCCTAGGAAACTCAAGGACGCTTCCGTCAAGATGGATACCGCGAAGATAAAGGAGGCCTGTATGATTAACGGGGACAACACATTCGGTAAAATATGCAGAGCAATAATCCGGACAGGACCTGCACCTTGTGCACGCAGTCCCTCAATATACGTCTTCTCCTTGATGACCAGCGCAGCCGACCTCACGATGCGCGCAATGGATGGAATATACACGATGGACAGCGCAATGATGACATTACTCGTCCGCGGCCCCATGATCGCTACAATCGAAATGGCCAGCAGAATGGACGGGAACGCATAGAGTCCGTCGCATATTCGCATCAGAATATGATCGCATAGGACGTAATAAGCAGACAGCAAACCCACAACGAGACCAATCAATCCAGCGAACAGCGTGACTGCGGCTCCTACCAGCAAAGATACACGCATGCCATACAGTACCCGGGAGAACACATCCCGGCCAAAATTGTCCGTTCCGAAAATATGCTCTGCACTCGGGGCCTTTAGCCGATTCATCGCCTCCAGCGCATAGGGATCATGGGAAGCAATCCACGGTGCAAGAAGCGCGGCTAATGACACCAAGGCCACCAAAATGGTGCCCGTCATCAGGAGTGGGCTTGATATATAACGCCGCCACTTCAGCGCTCCCGGCTTCGGCGTAGCCGCTGAAGCGGCAAGCTTCACTTCAGACATCATCTTCACTCCTTCCTATCGACGATTCAACTTGACTCGGGGATCAAGGAGACCGTACAGCAAATCTATTAGCAAATTCAGCAGCACGTACGTTACAGTGATGAGCAGGATACTGCCTTGAATGACGGCGAAATCCCGGCGTTCGATGGAACGGATAATAAGCTGCCCGATGCCGGGAACGTTGAATACCGTTTCAATAACCGAGGCCCCGGTAATCAAGGTGCCGAACGTCTCCCCAATTACGGTAAGAATCGGAATGAACGCATTTTTAAGCGCATGTTTATAGACGACGATTCTCTCTTTAAGTCCCTTTGCCCTTGCGGTTTTAATGTACTGCTCGCTGAGCACCTCAATTATCGATGAGCGCGTCATTCTCGCAATTAATGCAGCCTGCATCGCACCCAGGGCAATCGCGGGGAGCAGCAAATAACGAAGATGGTTCCATAGCCCGCTGCTCAGCGGTTGATATCCCGCTACGGGCAGCCATTGCAGCTTTACGGCAAAGAACAGGATCAGGAATAACCCGAGCAGAAAGCTGGGTACCGAAATGCCGAGCAGCGAGAACCCCATGACGGCTTGGTCTGCCAGCGTGCCTCTTTTGCGGGCGGCAATAATACCCAGAAACAGCGCAATGATCACGGCGAAAATCTGAGCCAGAATGGCAAGTGACAGCGTAGGAGGAACTCTGCTAAAGAACGCCTCAGCAACGCTCATATCCATGAAAATGGACTCACCCAGATCTCCTGTTACCACACCCCCGAACCAGGATATGAACTGCTGATATAACGGGAGATCCAGCCCAAGCTGGGCTCTCAGCTGAGCAACGGCTTCTTCACTGGCCTCATCCCCTAGGATCACGCTTGCCGGATCACCTGGCGTCAGATGGATCAGCATAAATACGACAACGGCCACAACTAACAATATGGGGATCAGTGACAATATTCGCTGAACAATATACTTGGTCATGATGGCACTCCTTCAGTGTCGAGAACTTCCCTCATACATGTAAGCGGCCTGTCTCAGAAGGAGCAGACCGCCCTCGCATCCAAACCCGCATGAACGATGATGGCGATTCCGTGATGCTTCATCAGCCCCAGACCGCCGTACATTTATTTTTCAAGCGTTACATTCCACAGGATGGGACCGATCAAATCCTCGAATCCTTTCACGTTATCGCGGACTGCAATCAGATTCTGTATATTCCCCAGCTTAATAATCGGCAGGTAGTCCCAATTGACTTCATTCAGCTGATCCACCAATGGTTTAGCCTCTTCAATGGAAGGAGCTGCCTGAATTTGAGCCAGTAAATCGTCCAGCTCAGGGCTGTTGGACCATCCCGGATAATTGGCACTGGATTCAAGGAATGGATACTGGTGAATAGTCGCACGCGTTGCAAACGTCATAGCAAACAGGTCGAAATTGTTCTCATCTGTACGACGTTCCTGCACGGTCGGCCAATCGTATACGTCCAGTTCCGCATTCACACCGATGGATTTCAGAACATCCTGCGCAACAACAGCCAGATTGTACTGCTCCGGATAGTCGCGCGTCGTCAGGATTACGACCTTTTCGCCGTTATAACCGGACTCGGCCACAAGCTGCTTGGCTTTTTCTAGGTCGTTCACATTGTATCGATCCAAGCCGGCCTGACTGTACCAATCGGTTTGGGAGGTCAAGGCCAGGGAGGAATCGAGTTCAAAGAAGCGATTGTCACTGTAGGCGGCTGTAAGAGCTTCGTCATAGCTCAGCGCAGTATTGAACGCCTGCCTTAACTTCTGATCCGCGAATGGACCGGCTTTTTTATTAAATACGTAGGTTACGATTCCACCCTCACTGAAGTAATTGCTAACCCCGTCAGTTGCGTCGATCTGGTTGGCATTATCGAAAGGAATGCCGAAGGCGACATCGTACTCACCCGTCATGATTCCAGCTACGCGCGTCGATTCATCGGTCACGTAACGAAAATAGATTTCGTCCAAATAGGCATTTTTCTTCCCGCTAAGTCCGCTGGATTCTTGCGCTTGCGCTGCATAATCCGCAAACTTCGTCAAATGCACGTATTGGTCGGTCTTCCACTCCTCCAGCTTGTAAGGACCTGTCCCAATATACTCCTTGATGCCCTCCGCAGCAGCCGATTCAATGACCTCCTTCGGCATAATTCCCGGGAACGGTGCCGTGTCAGCCAGAATGTACGAACCTACTAATGAGGGGCGCTCCAGCGTCAGTTCAACGGTATAGGGGTCCACCTCCTTGAACTTCGCACCTTGCAGATTGGCTTGTCCCTGCGTCGACGTCGACAGCCACTTGTCCATGGAAGCCACCACATCCTCAGCCTTCATCTCCTTGCCATTGTGAAAAGGAACCCCTTGACGCAGATGGAACGTGTAGGTTTTGCCATCATCGCTGATATCGAGCGATTCAGCTAACTGAGGCACGACTTCATAGTTTTTGTTGAGTGTGAGCAGCTGCTCGTAAATGTTTCGCGACACGTCCCTTGTCGCCTGGTTGGTCGTTAAATGGGGGTCCAGCGTTGCCGGATTTGCGGGATACGCCACATTCAGCGTACCGCCCGATACCGGATTTGCCGGTTCTGATCCAGGGTCTGCCGCCGGCCCGTTGCCCGATTCCGGACTACTGCCGCAAGCGGCAAGTACAGCAATGAAACCGATCAGCAGTCCCTTGCCGATCCATCTGTTTATTGATCTCATACCTCGACTCCACTCCTTGATGAACGATAATTTTTTGTATAAACACTAGTATTCCGCTTGGAATTATATAATAATATATCATAAGCTAACCGGGACTCATCTCTAAGGAACGTAATAGAGTCTATTACGATTATTAATATCTCAACGTGCGGAGGAATAATATGGACATCCAGTATTTCATCACCTTCCGGGAAGCCGCCCGCTGCCAAAGCCTGACCAAGGCTGCTGAACAGCTGAACTATGCCCAGCCCACCGTCAGCGTTCAAATCAAGAAGCTCGAGAACCATTTTGGAACCAAGCTGTTTGAGCGACACAGCAACAAGCTCAAGCTTACGGAGCAAGGACTTCGACTACTGGGTTATGCGGACAAAATCGTAGATGGCTACCTTGGAGCGGAGAATCTGTTTATCCCTGATGCGGTTGTGGACGTAACGATCGGGACGACGGAGACTCTCGCCGCTTTCCTGCTGCCGCCCTACTTCCAAATGTTCCGTAAAAAATATCCCAAGCTCAACGTAACCTTCTTCCCGACATCAGACGATAAAAATATCAGTAAGCTGAAGAACGGGGAAATCGATCTAGCCATCGTTCTGAACACGCCCATCACGGCACCTGATCTGCGTTCCTTGCCGATCCGGCACGAGGATTTCGTATTCATATGCCCGAAGGATCACCCATTAAGCGGAAGAAACGATGTATCGATTCATGAGTTGCACAACAGCTCGTTTATTTTCACGGAAAAAGGGTGTACTTACAGGGAAGCGTTGGAGAGGTCCATGAACGACAATGGCGTGACTTATGAAACGGTATCGGAAATGGGAAGCATTGAGGGGATCAAGCAATGTGTAATCTATGGGATGGGAATTGCCATGATTCCGAGGATTGCAGCGGCCGAACAGTTGCAGCACAATTCACTTTCGGGCTTTTCGATCAAACAAGGACCCATACAGCCCTTCTATTCGCAGATTCTCTTATCCAAAAACAAACATATTACCGCGCCACTCAACTATTTAATCTCCTTGCTGTCTTCCGGCAGCTCTTATGCTTAATTTCATATAGCAGCGTGCTTTTATAGTCAAACCTATAAAAAAGACCGTCCCAAGGCTCCTGGAGAACCTTAAGGACGGTCTTGTCGGTTGATGACTTCAATTCATTCTAGTCGACGAATTTCAGTTGGACCAGAGCACGGTTCAGAATCAGCGCCGCTTGCGCGCGGGTAACCGAATCGAGTGCTCCGAAATTGCCATGGTTGTCACCCTGTACGATGCCTTGCTTAGTAAGACTGGCCACATGGGCAGCCGCCCATGCCGGGATGGATGCCTGATCCTTGAATCCGGCAGCGGCATTCGCACCCTGATTCGATAGATCTGCCGGATTCACCGCCTCCATGGCCCGGGTGATCATTACAGCCATCTCCGCTCGGGTCATGCTGGCATTCGGCGAGAAGGCACCGCCGTTGCCGCCCTCGATCAAGCCGTAGCGCGAGGCTGCGCCAATCTCGCCGGCATACGCGGAATGATCCTGAACATCCTTGAATGCACCGCTCTCGATGACCGGGCTGAGCCCCATCGCACGGACGAGCATGGCCGTAAATTCAGCTCGCGTGATCGCCTTGCCCGGTGCATAGGAGTCCGCGTTGACTCCGTTCACGAGCAGCTTGGAAGCCATGGATTCGATTTCCGATTGCGCCCAGTGGCCGTCAAGATCCGCAAACGTCTTCTTGTATTGCAGCAGCGCATAAACGCCGTTTCCGGCATGCTTGACTTCGATCGCCGCTTTACCGTTCCATGTCGTCCTTACGGCCGGTACAAACCGGAAAGTCCCCGCCGCTTCGTCATAAATGACGGCAGCAAGCGAATCCGGATTCATCCCTGCCGGCAGCGGCATGATACGGCTGATGACGCGCTTCCCGAAATCCTTCAGTTCCTGTTCTGCGCCAGGCGCTCCAACCGCTGCGCCGAACCGCAGTCCTCCATTCGCTGCCAACGAGGCGCCCATGGAAGAGGCCTTGCTTGTCATAGCGTCCGCTACCTTGCCTGCTGCCGGAGCCACCGACACCTTCACCTCGATGCCGCCGGACCCTTGTGCCGTCTCCAGAGCCTCATCCAGAGGCAGAGCCGTTATCGGAAGACGGAAGGCTCCAAGTGCGGTCTCCAGCACCAGGGTTGCCTTCGGATTCCGTTCCATGGCCTGCTTCAGGCCTGCTGCCGGAAGGGACAGCTCCGCGGCACGGTTCAGTTCAGGAGCCCGAATAATCAGTTCCTGCTGCCCGTTCGCGGATAATTCGGTCAAGGCCTTTTTCCACGCCTCTTCCTTTACCGTAATGCGGTCCATCGTTCCGCCCGCAGCGGCGCTAATATTCAAACTATTGCCTGTCATCACGTTCGGCTCGGAGGTATTACCGCCCGTGGAAGGAGGATTAGGCTGCGTTGTCGGCAGCGTTACCGAACCGCCTCCCGAACCGCCTGATCCCGATCCAGGAGAAGAGCCGTCGCCAGGATTTGCCGGCTTCTTCTGCTCCGTAATTCGGCCCTCGACCTTCGGCGACACCTTACCGCCCAGCTTGTTCACATATTCCATGAAAATTTCATAATCCGGGTAACCCAGATCCTCGTTGTATTTCCCTTCGGCAATCGCATCGGCAAAGGATTTGTATCCATCTCCGCCCTTGGCTACAAAACTGTTCGTTGCCATCCGGTACGTTTCGGTCAATACCAGAGGTTTGTAGCTTCCGTCTTTCATGATCTGTACGTCGAACACTTTATCTCCTGCCGGTGCGCTAGGATCCCACTTGAATTTCATCCCGGCGATTTGCGGGAACTTCCCTGGCAGATCCGCCAGTTTGGCAGCGCTTATTCCGTTTTCCAGCCCGTCTTTCAGCTGCTGTCCGGTGACGTCCATAACAAACAGCGTATTTCCGAAAGGCATCACCGTACGCAGCTCGCCCATCGTAATATCGCCTTCATCAATCGCGGCGCGGATGCCTCCGCCATTCGTGAGGGCAATATCGGCGTTTTTCAGCTCTTTGGCTTTAGCCAGCATGCCGTCGGCAATCAGATTGCCCAGGTTCGTCTCCTTGGAGCGGACATTCTCGCGTTTGCCGTCAAGCTCGACTCCGGCAATGCCGATAACCTGCTTCATCAGTTCTTCCAATTCCGCTTTGTAAGGAGCCAGCATATCCTTCGCTTGCGTGTCTTCCTGGACCGTGTTGTCTACCGGAATCAGCTTCCCGCCAAGTTCGCCGTCTCCCACGAGAACAACGCCGTTTTTATCAAACTGCAGATCTACCCGGCCGAGGAACTTGCCCCATTCATTCGCTTGAACGATGACGGTAGGGGTATGATGCTGACTGTCCGTCACCACTTCCGGCGCGTTTAGCGTCGTATGGGTATGACCTCCGACGATGAGGTCGATGCCTTCGACGGCTTCGGCCAGCGCCAGATCTTTGGCGTACCCTAGATGGGACAGGGCGATGATCTTGTCCAGCCCCTCCTTCTCCATCGCCTCAACGGTAGCCTGAGCCGAGTTCACCGCGTCACGGAAGACCACGTCTTTACCCGGGCTGGAGGTTTCCGCGGTATCTTCGGTCGTTAAGCCGAACACCCCGACCTTCTGGCCGTCAACCAGCAGTATCACGTATGGGTATACCCCGCTATTTGCCGTCGTCTTGGGCTGATCGGTATCGATAACCGCCGGCTTGTTAATCAAATGTGAAATGTTAGCGTCGCGGCTAAGATCCACGTTCGCGCTGACGAGCGGGAAATGCGCCTTGCTCACGAAATCCGCAAGCGTCTTGGTGCCTTGATCGAATTCATGGTTACCGAACGTCATCGCGTCATACCCCATATAGTTCATGAAGGCCAGATCAGCCAGCCCAAACCATTTGGTGAAATACAGATCGCCGGAAAAGACGTCCCCAGCATCCAGCAGCAGGCTGTTTCCGCCTTCGCTGCGGATCTCCTGAACCAGCGTAGCCCGTCTGGCCACTTCCGCCAGATGCGCATGGGTATCGTTGGTATGCATCACCGTTAACTTCCACGGTTCTCCATCCGGCGAACCGTCCGTTACGTTAACCGATACTTCCGCCGAACCGTAGCCATCCTTGCTCAGGACGGTGATCACGGCTTCTCCTGCGGATACCGGCGTAACCAGGCCGTTTTGGTCCACGGCGGCTACCGTTTCGTCGGAGGAACGCCAAGCCAGCTCGGCCGATCCGCCCTGAACGGGCTCAACGCTTGCTTGCAACGGTTCCGGGGACCCGCCCGTTTTCAACGTGAGCGATGGCTTATCCACCGTAATTTTGGTCACCTGAAGCTCCAGCAGCACCACCGTTCCGCTAACTTCATTCGCAACCAGCAGCAGCGGGCGTCCTGTTTTGCTGTCCGAAGCCGGAATAAAGTCCAGTCCCTCCGGTCCGGAATCCGATTGGATGCCTCCGTTGAAATCCCGCGAGTTGAAGTAGTTCAGGAACGCCGGCGCGGCCGGATCCGTTACGTCATAGGTCATGACGCCGCCAATGCGCTCCAGTCCGACAAAAGCCAGCGTCTTCTGTCCGACCTTGCCCACGGCAACATATTCCGGCTCCGGGCCTTTCTTGGCGCTGCGGCTGTCCAGATCGGTTTTGTCATTGCTTGCATTGAAATGATTCGGCAAGCGCTCCGCCGTAATCTTCTCAAAATCACTGCCGCTGTCGTATGTCTGGGACAAATCCGCCGCATTCCAGATGGAGAAGGAACGCCCCCCGTACAGATACAGCCCTTCATTGCCCATATCGCTCGCAACTTCAACCTTGTCATAGGTTGTCCCTTTGCCAGCCAGGAATTGGGCTGCCGGCGACGATGGATCCAGATTGGATTTCATTTTGCCGATGTCGCTTTCATTGCTTCGGTCATCCCAGCCGGTAGCGTCCCCTTCGTTCGCGGACAGAATATACTGCTGCCCGTTCACGCTGTAGGTCGCAATTCCGTCCGGCATATACATGCCGTAAAAAGGAACATTCTCAAACTTGATTTGTCCATCCTTCAGGAGGTCGAGCTGATTTTCCGGTTGATTGAAATCCTTATATCCGAGTCCCCGGACCGATTGAACCCGCTTCGAGGCGATATCGACCACGGCTATCGCATTGTTTTCCTGCAGGGCCACGTACGCTGTCAGCTCGTCCTCCGACAATGCGATGTATTCGGGCTCCAGATCATGGACGGCATCGTTTTTCGTTCCGGTGCTGCGAATTTGGCCGTCCGCTTCTACATTCCCGCGAATATGCACCCGATCGTCAATGATCGACGGGTCATCGAACTTCAAATGGCTTACTTCGCCAGCCAAAGTATCGATAATCGTGATGCTTCCTTCCGGATCCGGTGCGGTCTCCGTGCGGGGCTCGCCTTCATCCGCCGTCAGGATATAACGGCCATCGGACGTGTACTTGACCATATCCGGCTGAACGCCGGTTTCATAGGATCCGATCAAGCCGCCGTCATAGTCGAGCACCAGGACCTTGCCGGCTTTCGTATGATCCTGCTCCTGAACGGCAACCACGACCTGCTTCGTCTTGGTGTTGATATCCACGCTGGTCAAGTCTCCATACAGGAAACCGCCCGTGTTCGCCAAATCTTCTACATGGATCTGCTTGTCCTTAACCAAGCTGCCATCGGCGCCTAGAGACACGATTTCGAGACTGGCCGGCTGGGTCGATCCGTTAACCAAATAGAGCTTCCCGTTATCTTTGTTGTATTTTACAATCTCCGCTACGCCGCCATCCTTGTTGGAAGTACCTACGGAATAATGTCCGATCATCTTCATGGCCAGCTTGTCGGCCACAGGTGCGGGACGCTTGCCCAATATTTGCAATTTCACAACCGACTGGGCCGTAGCAGGTAAGGCTGCACTATCCTGTACCGTTACCTCAACCGTATGCTCGCCCTCTTGGCCAGCCGCAGGCGTACCTGAAATGGCTCCCGTATCGGACGCAAGGGTCAAGCCTGCCGGTAAACCTGTCGCGGAGAACGCATACGGCGCTTGTCCACCATATACCTCTACGGTGACCGCATACGGCTCATCCGCATATGCATCCGGAAAGATCATATCGGTAATGCCCAAATCCACGGCAGCTATAGCTGCATCTTGTGATGTCGTCTCCATGCTGGCGGTCTGGAGCAATTCCTGCCCCTCGCCAGCATTCACGCTGCCCCCCGAAAATAGAGAGGCCATCGTGATTTCCGCTGCCATCAACAGCGAGACTACTTTCATGCTTTTATGCTTCAACTCCATATCCCCTCTTCTACCTTATTTACATTCAAGTGTAAGGAGGAAGTGTTAACGGATGCTCAACATCAGTCGCGGTTTATGTAAAATGGCTCCGAGCAGCAAAAAAAGCCTCGACCTCCAAGTCGGGCTTCCCAGAGCAGCAGCTGCATTCGAGCTGGCGGCTTCCTTATTCTTTTCTTCCATATGTATTTCGGTCTGCTTATAACATGCGCCAGCCTCGGATCATCTCACCTCTTCAATCAAAAACCCCGAAATGCCGCAATGTTGCAATCGTGATCAGGATGAACCACCGAATGAGAATGATCCCCCAAACGATAAGAAGACCTTGGAACAGCCGCTCAACCATCCATTCGATCTTCTTGTTTGACGTATATCTGCGCCTCTGCTTAAAAAACCACGCCGCGAATCCTTTGGGAATATCGCTGAAAGTTGTCTTTGGCTCCATTGGCTGCGTCCTCCTCCATTTTCTATCGATTAGCATGTCGGATATACAACGCAAGTCTTCGGTTGAACCGTTTCTTGAATTTTATCATGTTTAATGGAAAAATCCACCATACATCATGTTTCTTTGTCACATTTCCGACAATATTGTAGTCAAATCGACATGATGTCTGATAAACTAACATAAAGAATTGCTATTTGTAACACAAACACTTCACAAGAATAACAGCCGAAGATCTATTCATGACTATTCGAAGGCCATAACGTGTGCATATCATTTATGTTTGCCTAGGAAAGAGGAACCAACATGAATCGTAACTGGTTTACGCGGATGCTTATGCTGTATATCCCTGCTTTTCTGATCGTCCCCGCCTTTTTATTTTTCGTCTTTTTCCAATCATTGAGCGAAAGCAACCGAAAGGATGCCGAACGTTCCAATGCTTTCGTAACCCAGCAAGCGATGCTGATGATCGATACGTCGTTGTCTTCCCTGGATCAGAAAATTTCGCTTGAGATGCTGCGCAATCGAAAGGTCATCTCCTTTTTCTCCAGAAGCACGGAAAAGGATCTGCCCCTTCAGGTGGACGTGATGAATCTATTGCGCGATTTAAAAATGACCAATCCTCTGATTCATTCCATTTACATGGTTCAAGCGGATCATAATCAAGTCCTCAATGAAAGCACAAGCTATTCCTTGGATCAATATGCCGATAACGCCTTCATCCGCTCCAAGCTGGAAGCACCCAACAGCCATTGGTCGGATACCAGGCTGTATAAGGAGCTTCCGTCCGACAAAGGGGTCCCCGTCGTCTCATTGACGCGCAGCGTTTCCATCTTCTCCAAGCATCATGGGTTAATCGTCGTTAATGTAAGCGCTGACGCCCTGCAGGGAATGCTTCTTCAAATGCACGACCCGTCTTCCCGCATACTAAGCCTATATGATACACAAGGGAACAGCGTGTTCGATATGGCAAAATCGGAGACTTCCGTCAGCAGGAGCGGAACCAGCAACGGCGCCCTTCAGTCGGAAGCGAATTCCGACTATACGGGCTGGCGCATCGTTAGCAGCGTTCAAGGAGCGGATACCTTCAATTTCATCATCAGCCTATCGAATATTTGGTTTATTGCCGGTTTGCTTCTCTGTGCCGTTTCGGTCGCCTGGATCGTCTACGTGACGCTGCAAAATTACAGGCCCATTCAGCGCCTGGTCAACCAGCTGCAGCAGCTATCCTCCAAGGAGGACGCCCCGGAGGAAATCCATAAAAACGAATTTACGTTCATCAATTCTAAATTGCAAAACATGATTGATCAGAACGCAAGATTCCAGCTTCAGTTCGAGGAGGATTTGAAGGCCCAGCAAAATTTTTTCGTGTATGAGTTGCTGGAAGGGACGCGTTCCTTCGATTTGAAGGAATGGGAGAAGGAATCGGCCAAGCATGGCCTGCCCGTGCTGTTTGGCAAGCAGCTGGTTTTTGTCCTGGAAGTGGATCACCGTTCCGAGTGGAGCGCAAATTACGGTCAGATGCAGCATGGCACTCAGCAAAAAGCCATCGAAACCATCATCCTGGAAGCGGCGTCGGATCATGCCTGCGAGGTGAAGCTGCTCTGGGTATCCTTGCACCAGCTTGCTTGCATTCTGGTCATATCGCCAGAAGCGGAGAAGCTGGCATTCGAGGCACTCTCCTTCGCGGAAGAATGCCAGCGCCGATTTGCCGATGCCTTATCGTTCACCTTATCCGTCGGCCTCGGGGAGCCGGTCGAGCATCCGGACAATCTGCATGATTCATACCATGAGGCATTGGATGCCCTGCAAACGAAGCCCGTCAATCGAAGTGCCATGATCATTCCTTATTCGTCCGATCCCTTATCGAAGGATCATAGTTTTCATTATTTTCAAAAGGTTGACCGGATCGTTGACGCCTTCCGACTCCAAGAAGCCAAGTGGAAGACGGATATGCAGGCGCTCTTTCAGAACATGCTGGAAGAAGGCATATCGCGCCGGGGCGCAAGCAGCGTGCTGCATTACCTGACCTATCATCTGAACAAAACGGCTTCCGGAATGAACGACGAATACTACCTGCTCTGGAAAACAGAAACGATGCCGGCACTGGACCGGGTTCAAAAAGAAATCGACCTGCCGGAGGATTGGACGCAGATGGTGCTTCAGCTTCTGGAGCAATTTGCCGAACGGCTGGATACGCAGCGGAATCTGCGAAGCCAGGGAAACCTCGTCCAAGAGGTTAAGGCTTATATTGAAAAGCATTATACGAAGGCGGAACTATCCCTTGATTACCTGCAGGACAAGTTCGGGATCAGCGGCAAATATTTGAGCAGATTGTTCAAGGAAGAGTACGGCTTGAAATTCGTGGACTTTTTGATTGATTTACGAATTCAGGAAGCGAAACGGCTCCTCACGGAAAGCGCATTGTCTGTACAGGAAATTACGGAGAGGGTCGGTTACAGCAGCCCGATTTCATTTGCCAGGACTTTCAAAAAAATTACCGGCGTCCCCCCGATGGATTACCGCAAAGGCAAATAAAACGGCGCAGAACCTAAACATCAAACGAAGGTCGAGAAGGACATAATATGGTCCCTCGGCCTTTTCCCGTTTATCCGTAGTGGCTCCTGCCCGCGCAGCCATTCCCATCGGGCGCAAAGTAGAAAATAGTTCCGGGTAGAGAAAAGTTTTTTGTGATTTATATTACATACATTTTCCAGTGTTATTTAAATTGCCATCGCGGTAACGTTTACACTAACACTAGATTCGCCTTTCGGTTTGTTAAGTGAAAAGTGTTTGTTGTCTGGCCTGGCAGCAGGTGTTTTTATTAAGGGCAAGGAACGGCGCCTCACCGCGCTTTCCACCATAACCAAAAAACCAGAAGGGGATGAACTAGCAATGGTAGACAGAAACAGAAAGAAAAAGGGATGGACGGCGCTGATCGCTGCAGCCGTTACGTTATCAACCGTATTAAGCGCCTGCTCGGGTGGCAAGGAACCGGCCTCCGCAAGCAACGCCCCGTCCGACGGCGATCCAATTACGATCTCGTTCGAGACGTCGGTATACGCCGAAGAACCTCATAAGAAGGCAATCGATGCACTCATTGCCAAATACAATGAAACCCACCCAAACGTCACCATCAAAGTTCATGGAACAGACTACGAGAATTACTGGGATAAACTGACCACCGAGATTCTGGCAGGTACGCAGGGCGACATCGTTCAGGTATACCCGGAGAATATCGCCACTTATAATGCGCTGCAGAGCGGGGGCACCTTCGTGAATCTCGACGAGAAGATTCAAGCGAGCGGACTTGAGGACAAGCTTGTCGGACAGGAACTGAGCAAGGTGGACGGCTCTTATTATGCCTTATCCAATTACGCATGGGGATCAACCGGCATTTTCTACAGCAAATCGATGTTTGAAGCCGCCGGAATCGATCCGGCCTCCATTCAAACGATGGATGATTTCAAAGAAGCCGCCATACAGCTTGGCGGTGTTAAAGACGGACAATACGGGTTCTCCAGCGTCATCGGCACCCATCCCTTTATCGCCTCGGAATGGTACCGGCTGCTCGCTCGTCCCGTATCGGGAGGCATTTACTTCCCGGACGGCGAAGCTGGCCCTTACGAGGCCGACCGGATTAACGTCAATTCCGCACCAAACGTTTGGGCAGCGGAGTGGTGGCAGGATTTGATCAAGAACCCGCAGGCCACGCCTCCGGGAACCCGCGACAAGAAGGTCAGCCGCGAGATGTTCTGGAACGGCCAGGCCGGCATGATGATGGATGGTCCCTGGTTTATCGGCATGACCAAAGAACGCGATGAAGCTTTAATGAACGACCTGGGGCTCATGCCGCAGCCTTCCGTCGTATACGAAGGCCAAACCTATAAACCGAACCCGCACAATTATCCGATCGTGTCGATGATTTCCAAAGACAGCAAGCATCCTGACGAAGCTTGGGAGTTCCTTGAATGGATGACCTCCCGGGAAGCGCAGCAAATTATTGCCGGTTCCGGCATGATCCCGAGCAGCAAGGAATACGCCGAATCCGAAGAATACAAAACGGAGAATCCGCTGGCTGCCCAATTCTTCGATTTCCAGGAGAATGTATACGCCCCGGCCGTGATGGACCCGCCCATCCCTGAACTCGGCTCCCTGTCCCAAATCCTGATCAATGCCGCGCAGGAGATGTTCGTCGGCATGAAAGACGCCAAGACGGCGCTGGATAGCGCGGCTGAGCAGATGAAAGACACGATGCATTAAGAGGCATTCGAATACATCAAACGATTGAAGCTGCCCGGCTCCACTGCCGGGTAGCACTTACATCATAAGGAGGTGGGGGAATGAATCCAACGCGAACGGATGTGACAAGCAGGCAAACTCCCTTGCCGTTGAAGAGAGCTTCGAAGGCCAAGCGATTATGGCTGGAGGAAAAACGGCATTTCAAAAAAAATACAGCCGCCTATTTATTTATTGCGCCGCTGGCCATTACCGTTGCTCTTGTACTCCTCTATCCGATTTTGAAATCGGCGCTCATGAGCGTGCAGTACTGGAAGGTTGCGAAGCCGATTGCCGAAGGCAATCCCTTCGTAGGCTTGGACAACTATGCAGCCGCCATCCAGTCGGGGCATTTCCTGAAATCGTTGGGCATTACCTTTCTATACATTATCGTGACGGTGGTTCTGCGTTTCCTGCTGGGAATCGGTACGGCCGTCCTGCTGAACATTCCCTTTAAGGGCCGAGGACTCGTAAGAGCGCTGGTGATCATCCCATGGGCCGTCCCTGAAGTCGTTGCTTGTCTCGTATTTATTCTGATGTATGATTACCAATTCGGCGTGATCAACGATCTCCTGCTGAAGCTCAACCTGTTTTCCAATCCGGTCGCTTTCCTCGGCGAAGCCGACACCGCGCTCTGGGCAGCCATGTTCGTCAATGTATGGAAGGGCTTCCCGTTCGCCGCCATCATGCTGCTCGCCGGTCTGCAGAGCATATCCAAAAGCTTGTACGAAGCGGCGGAAATCGACGGTGCCTCTAAATGGCGCAAGTTTCTCAGCATTACCTTCCCGATGTTAAAGCCCGTATCCGTCATCGTCTTCCTGCTGCTGATCATCTGGACCATCAAGGATTTCGGCATCGTCTACGTCCTCACCGGGGGCGGACCGAGCCGGGTAACCGAAATACTGACCATTTTTATCTACAGGGCAGGGTTCAAATCGTTTGACTTCGGTTTGGCTTCCGCTGCGGGGATGATCCTGCTGGCCATCTCCATCGTATTCACCGTGATGTACATGAAAGCAACGAAGGCAGGTGAGATGTCATGAGCAAAGGGATCAGCAAAATCATCGTATATGCATGCGCCGTTCTCATTTCGTTGTTTGCCGTATCCCCTTTCCTATGGATGATCCTGACTTCGTTGAAGCCTCAGGCCGAAATCTACAGTACGCCGCTGACGTATCTTCCTAAAGAGCTTCATTGGGAGGGGTACAAGGGCATGCTGAATCCCCATGCGGACGACAGCGCCAACTTTATGAAATGGTTCGGCAATACGGCGTTTGTCTCGCTGCTAACGACGGTATTCTCTCTTATCATCTCCGCCTTTGGCGGCTATGCGATGTCCCGGTTCGGTTTCCGGGGACGGATGTCGCTCGGATATATCATCTTGTTGACGCAGATGCTCCCCGGCTCGCTGCTCATTATTCCGCTGTACCTGATCATGAAGGATTACAATCTGCTGAACTCCCATCTGGGTCTCGTCATTGCCTATACCACTTTTGCGGTACCGTTCTGTACCTGGATGCTGAAGGGCTACTTCGACAGCGTATCCCAGTCCATCGATGAAGCTGCGAGCGTTGACGGTGCCAACCGCTTCACAACCTTTATCCGGATTTTGCTCCCGCTCACGCTTCCCGGACTCGTGGTAACCGGCATCTTCTCTTTCTTAACCAGCTGGAACGAGTTTATGTTTGCCCAGACGTTCATCAGCGATTACGACAAATGGACGCTGTCGGTCGGCATCGCCAGCTTTCAGGGACAGTATGTCGTCAACTGGGATTACCTCATGGCGGGCTCCGTCATAACCACGCTTCCGATCGTGATTGCGTTCTGGCTGCTGCAAAAGCATCTGGTCAGCGGAATGACCGCCGGAGCCGTTAAATAAAGCTAACCATTCAAGGAGGGGTTACAATGATCAAATTCGGAATCGTAGGCATGGGGATTCGCGGCAGCATGTTCGCCGATACCCTCAGCCAAAATCCTTATGCGTCGCTGGCCGCGGTCAGCGACGCTTATGAAACTACCCTGAACGCGAGCATAGAGAAATACGGGGTTCCCGGCTATTTGCAAGTTGAGGATATGCTCGAAAGCGAGGCTTTGGATGCCATCGTGATTGCCACGCCGGATTTCCTGCATAAAAAGCCCGTTATGCTCGCGGCTAAGCAAGGCATCCATATCATGGTCGAAAAACCCTTCTCCACCTCCGTAGAGGAGGCCGAGGAAATGTACGCCGCGGTAGAGAAAGCGGGCATCAAATGCCTCGTCGCATTCGAGAATCGCTGGAATTCTCCTTTCGTTGCGGTTAAGGAAGCCGTCCGGAATGGGGACATTGGCCATATTCTGACCATCAACACCCGCTTGAATGACACCATCTACGTGCCTACCAAAATGCTGAAATGGGCCGGGGAATCCACGCCGGGCTGGTTCCTATTCCCGCATGCGACGGATATTGCCTTATGGCTGAAGAGCGGGGTTCTGCCGGTCAGCGTCTACGCGGTAGGGACGAAGAAGAAATTGGCCGGGATGGGGATCGACACCTACGATTCCATGCAAACGATCGTATCCTTCGACGATGGCACGCATGCAACATTCACGACCAGCTGGGTGCTGCCCGAATCGATGCCGCTGATCTATGACTTCAAAGTCGAGATCATCGGCGAGGACGGGGCATTGTATGTCGACTTATCCGATCAAATGGTCCGTAAGGGCGGCAGCGTCTACAGTCATGTCCATACGCTCGGCACGCCCATCAACGGCCAATATACCGCGGCGCCCCATTATATGCTCCATTCCTTTGTCGATCATATCCGCCTGGATACGATGCCCGAATCGGGCGCAGCTGCCGGCCTGCTGAATACCAAGCTGGTACATGCCATCCATCGCTCCGTCTTAAGCGGACAGGTTGAGCAGGTGTGACATGGAGGCATGCCCAGCGGTTGAATCATGCACTTTTCTTGACATGCCTGCAGTGAGGGCCGAAAATGATCGCTTACCCATGACGGTGGTTCCGGGATGGGGGAGCAGAGTCATCTCGCTGCGCTGGAAACCATCGGACACCGAATTGCTGCGCACGCCGCCTTCCATGACGGAATATGAGCGGACACCCTTCTTATACGGCATGCCTGTCTTATTTCCGCCCAACCGGATCGAGAACGGCAGCTTTACCTTTGAAGGCCGCCCCTATCAATTCCGCATCAATGAGCCGCAGCATCACAATCATGCGCACGGACTTGTTCATGACGAAGCATGGGAAGTCGGACGCTGCTGGACCAAGGGGAATCGGGCCGTGATCGAAACCGTGTTCTCCTCAAGAGGCCGTCCAACGGTCATGTCGCAATTTCCGCATGAGTTCACGATCCTTCTGCGCATGAGCATTGACGGCGCTTCGTTCAGGCAGACGGCGGAAATCCGCAACAAAAGCAAACACTCTTTTCCATGGGGACTGGGGTATCATACCACCTTCCGCTTTCCTTTCGGAAATGCGGAAGGTCAAGAGCGCTGCACGCTGCGGGCGCCTGTCGGGAAACGATGGGTTCTTAACGACCGGGTGCTGCCGACCGGGGAGCTCGCGCATGACTTTCGCAGCAGAAGCTTGCGGGACGGCATTTCCGTCAGCCAGTTTCCGCTCGATGATCTGTTCCTTGCCATGCCGGAAGACCGTAACGAAGCCGTATTAACCGATCCGGCGGCTGGCCTCCAGGTTACATACCGCGCGGATGACGCCTTCAAGCATTGGGTGCTGCACAATGGCGATGGGGCGAGCGGTTATCTATGTCCCGAGCCTTATACTTGCGCTACCAATGCCTTCAACCTGGGGATGGATCCGGAAATCACCGGCATGCAGGTGCTGGGGCCCGGGAGGACCGCCCTGCTGTTCTGTACCATCCATGTGGAAGAACTCTGATTCTCATCGACTTCAACCATGACAAAAGCGGTCCGCTACCAAGGATGTTTCCTTGAGCGGGCCGCTTTCCCAGTTTGTTATACGCTTGCTAATACCTTATCACCCCTTTTGGCATATTTCACTAATTGAATAATTAAACGCGATTCGGGAAACTCCCCGAATCGCGCCCTGGATTTACATATTTTTCGTTTACTCCGCTTGATAGCGCTCATATGCGGCCTGATAAACTTCCATGTAGCGGTCCAATCCCATCTTGTTCAGCGTGTTCACATACTCTTCCCATTGGCTGAACGAGGCCGAGCCGTTCACGAATTTGGCTTCCATTTCCTTCACGTAATCCTCGATATCTTTACCGATCGAGGTCATGACGTCCGTTTCCTCTAATGTAAAGTTAAAGTTGTACAGGATCTCCTTCACCGCATACGGCTCTGCTTTTTCGGCAGCGGCCATTGCGTTAGGACGCGTCTCCGAAGCTTTGAACCATTTCTCCCGCACAAAGCCCGGATAGCTGCCCCCGAGCCAAGTGAAATTCTTGGCCAATGCCTGATCCTGCGTTAATCCGTTAGGATTCTCCGTAATCTCTTTTACATATTCCAGCTGACCGTCCGCATTCTTCGTGTAAGTCTCGCCTTCTTTACCCATGAAATAGAATTGCGCTCCCTCGTCCCCATAGAAATAATCCATCCAGCGGATCGTTGCTTCCGGATTCGGGTTCTTATCGGTAATCGCAAATGCACCCACGTGAACCATCGGCACTTTGACGTGGGAATAGAGCTGGTCACCGTGCGGTCCCTTAAGCGCCCCGAGCCCGATGTATTCTTTGCGTCCCATGACCATCTCCGGATTCGGCACGATCGTGGCACCGAGCAGGCCCTCCTGCCCTTTCGCATTTAAAGCGCCGCCTTCAATCGTGAAGATCTCTTTATCGAGCAGCCCTTCCTGGTGCAGCTTGTTGACGAATTGAAGCATTTCCTTGTACTCCGGCAAGGCCTTGGTAAAGCGCAATTTCCCAGTGTCCGGATCGACATCCACCAATTTATGGCCAAGTCCGCTCGTGCCAAGTCCCCAAGAGCCTTTCAAATGATCGATGATCCCGGTAATGCCTGTGGAAGAGAATGGAATCTCGTCATGCTGTCCGTTACCGTTCAGATCGGTTTCCTTGACCGCCTTCAAATAGGCATAGAATTCTTCGGTCGTCTGCGGTTCTTTCATCCCGAGCTGATCGAGCCATTCCTGATTAATCCATATCGGGGTGCCGATCAACATGGAGAGCAGTTCAGGATCATAGAAAGAAGGCAGGGAATAGATGTTGCCGTCCGGCATCGTCAATCCTTTCCGAATATCCGGGTACTGCTCCATCAGCTTTTTGAAATTCGGAGCATATTGATCGATCAGATCGTTCAGCGGTATAAATACTCCTTGCTCTCCATAGCGGGTCAATTCGGCGGAGCTGACCCTTGCGGAATAGAATACGTCCGGATAATCCCCGCCTGCAAGCGCCAGGTTCCGCTTCTCGGTCAGCGTATCGAATGGAATGAGGTTCCAGGTCACATTTACATTCGACATTTCTTGGTAGGTTTTCCATACAAGGGTTTCCTCGAATTTGCTTCCGTTCGTTGGCGACTTCCCTGTGAAAAACGTAAGGTCGAGAGGCTCGTTCACAATCGGCATTCCGGTCTCGTTAAAATTAGCCTGCGGCGTTTCGCCCTTATCGGCTGCGCCTTCCCCGCTCTTGCTTCCACAACCAGCCAGCAATCCGGCGGCCAGAATGGCAGCCAAAGTAAGCGAAGTCCATTTTTTCATCACCATAAATTTCATTTCCCCCTCATCGATTGTCCGTAATCAACCTTTAATTGCACCAATCATAACACCCTTCACAAAATACTTTTGCAGGAACGGATACAGCAGCAGCATCGGCAGATTCGTCACGATGACCGCCGCATATTTGATCGCTTCCGCATCCATCAGGCTGCGTGCCAGTGAATCGTCGCTGATATCCACCATCTCCTGCATTTGCCCCTGAACCAGAATTTCGCGCAGGAACAGCTGCATCGGATAATTCGCACGGTCTGACAAGTAGATCAGCGCGCTGAAATACGAATTCCAGTGGCCCACGGCATAGAACAGCACCATCACGGCCAGAATCGGACCGGATAACGGCAGGACGATGCGCCATAGCACCCGCATGTTGGAAGCTCCATCAATAAACGCCGCCTCCTGCATCTCCTTCGGAATGGAGCTCTGGAAGAAGGTCCGCATAATAATGATGTTCCATACGGATACCGCCGAAGGGATAATAATGGCCCAAATCGTATCCAGCATCCCCAGTTCCTTCACCAGCAAGTAATTCGGGATCATTCCCCCGCTGAAGAACATGGTGAATACGATAATCGCCGTAAAAATACCGCGTCCGTTAAAATCGGCTCTGGATAACGGATAAGCAGCTGCGATCGTCATTAATACATTCAAGGCTGTTCCCGTCGTCGTATACAGCAGCGTGTTCATGAATCCCCGCATGAGATCCGAATTGGCGAATAACCGCTCGTAACCGACAAACGACAATTCCTTCGGCCATAACCATACTTCCCCCCGCATCACCGTTTCCGGGGCGCTAATGGAAGCAATCAGAACAAAAAATAAAGGATAGAGCACAAGGAGCGTAATAAATGATAGTATAATGTAAATAAATACTCCGGCTATTCGTTCACTGCGGCTTTGCGGCATATGCCATCATTCCTCCTTACCATAGGCTGTTCTCGCTGACTTTTCGGGCAATCCGGTTTACGGTAATCAGCATGATAAAATTGACGATGGAGTTAAACAGGCCGACCGCAGCCGAGAAGCTGTACTGGGCACCCAGTATACCGCTCCGGTATACGTTCGTGGCGATGACGTCGGACGCTTCCATATTAAGCGAATTTTGCATCAGGAAGATCTTCTCGAAGCCGACGCCAAGAACAGAGCCGATGTTCAGAATGAGCAGTATCGTCATCGTGGGCGCGATCCCCGGCAGATTGATATGCCAGATTCGCCGGAGCCAGCCCGCGCCATCCACCTTGGCCGCCTCATGCAGCTGCGGGTCGATCCCGGCGAGTGCCGCCAAATAGATGATGGAGCTCCAGCCCATGCCTTGCCACACGCCGGACCACACATAGATGCTCTTGAACCAGGAGGGCTCCGTCATGAATGCAATCGGCTCTCCGCCGAAGGAGGTGATAATCAAATTGACGAGGCCGCTTACCGGCGACAGGAACATCATGATCATTCCGACAACAACGACCGTGGACAAGAAATGAGGTGCATAAGTTACCGTTTGTACGAATCGGCGGAACCGGCCCGATCTGGCTTCATTAATCATTAGGGCCAGAATGATCGGAATCGGAAATCCGACCGCCAGCTCATATAACCCGATACCCATCGTATTTTTAATAATGCGCCAAAAATAAAAGCTGTCAAAAAAGCGTTCAAAATGCTTGAAGCCCACCCATGGGCTATCCATGATCCCTTTGTTGGCCATAAAATCCTTGAATGCAATCTGGACGCCATACATGGGTACATAATGAAATACAATGAAGTACAACAGAACCGGTGCAAATAAAGCGTATAGCTGCCAGTTTCTGCGCATCTGCATCATGGTTCTTCGCCAGACACTTTTCCTTTGAATTTTTGAATGCGCTTCCACGTTGCTTAGCTGACGTTGCAAAATCGGCAATCCCCTCTCTTTCGTCTATGCGTCTCCTTTGTGTCCCAAGGTCCACGTCTGCATCATAAACGACCCGAACGCATGAGGGATATTGACCATTTTAATGATGTCTTGCCTTTCATTGGATGGAAGGGCGGAAGCGACGTTTTCCTAAAGCAATGCTTAAAATCTAAAATATTGACTATCCCATTTTTACGAAAGATTAACACGATTCGGGCACATTCCTTAATACTTGTCCTATATAATGTTATGAAACCTGGAACGTCAGAAAAATACAAAGGGGGGAAGACTGTGAATTGGATCCGGCATAAAAGCCACAGTGTATTCTTTAAAATTTTTCTGAGCTTTCTGGCCATCATCGTGTTATTCGGATTGTTCTATGCGGTGATCTTCCAGCTCTTCAAGACCAGCCTGCAAAAAGAAATCATCGATAACAGCCAACGGTCGGTTCACGATACGGCAGAACGGTTCAACAACCAATTCAGCAGGCTGCAGGTATTAATGTTCGATATATATAACCAGTCCGAATTAATCGGCTTCAATAATCAGCTTCGCCACCAGACCGGAAACGAAGTCAATTACTTGAAGGCCCGGGATGTGATGATGCAGATGCGGAGCGATATCTATAACCCGCTGTTCTATCTGGAGGACACCCTGATTTATCTTCGCGAGTTTGATTTTGTGCTCAGCAAATCCGGCAGCGGCGATGCTGCCTATATGTTCAATCGTTCCTATACGAGTCCGATGTACCCTTATTCGTTCTGGAGCGATTATACGGGCGATCCGGAATCCTTCAAGCTCCTCCCTGCGTCAACCTATCGAATCAACAACGATTTGTCCGAGAAAACGCTGATGCCTTTTGTTTACAAGCAGCCGGACAGTCCATATGAGGTCATTGCCCTCATCGATATCGATAAGGCCGCCCAGTCCTTCTTCGGCGAGTCGAACGATCGCGCGCTTGCCATTCTGAATGCCGAAGGCCAGGTGCTGTATACGCTGGGCTCCATGGACCAGGATCAGCTGCCGCCGTTCGAAGCCGGTCAAAAAGCCGTGCTGAAGGATGGAACCTACTATTTTACGGAAGCCGGATCCGACGGATTGACCTATGTCTCGGCCGTGCCTTACAGCCATGTCTCTTCCCAGCTGAGCCGGTTAACCGGCGGTTTGCTGCTTATTTTCTGCCTATCGCTCGGGGTAGCCCTTGCTGCATCCTATTTCTTCAGCCGGCGGCTGCATAAGCCGGTGAAGCAGATCCTGACGACCGTGCTGAACAGAGCCAGCAGCTCGGCGATGCCGGAACCCGGCAGCGTCACGGAATACGACCTGATCCAGAACCGCATTCAGGAGCTGTTCCGGGAGAAGGAGGAGATTCGGGACCGCATGAACAAACACAAGTCCGTGCTGACCAGTTACTCCTATATCAGTCAGCTGAAGAGCATCAATACCGATATCAGCGAATGGGAGGATTTCCTGTCGGATGACGGAAGCTTCATCGTGGTTCTGTACCATATCCGGTTCCGGATGAATCCGGTCTATGAGCTTCCCCTCCAAACCGATCAGGCCGTCCGCCATATGCTGGAGCATATTCATCTGATCACGGCCGAACGCTATCCGGGCTCCCATACGTTCCAGATCGAGAAGAACGAGATCGTCTCCATCTTCAAACGGGAGGAAGCGGCCCGCCTGGAGGAATTGCTGCTGGAGATCAAGGAAATGCTGAACGAGGAGAAGGAATTGTTCCTGGTCACGATTGCGGTCAGCTCCCAGGTAAGCGATTCGTCCGAATTCAATCAAGCCTACCATCAGGTCAAAGGATTGACTGCCCAGGCTCCGCTGCTCGAGGAATCGCAGATCGTGACCATGCAGCGGGTACTCCCTACCACCGTCAACCTGAGCCCGCCGCAGGAAAAAGGACTGCTCGACGCGCTGCAATCCGGCAGCCATGGCCGCTCCCTGCAGATCATCGACCAAGCGCTTGAAGCCATGCAGCGCAAGGAGGCCGGCATCGCGCAATTCCGTTTCTTCGCCGATTCCGTGGCTTCCAAAATTCTAAGTTATATGGAGATGGCCCAGATTGACAAAACCTCCGTCCAATCCTTGAAGCAGTGGAGCGCAAGATTGGCGGAATGCCATTGTTTATCTGATTACCAAGGGGTATTCCGTCAGCTCGTCGAAGCCTCCTGTGCCCTCATCCGCAAGAAAAAAGATGCCGGGGAAGAGCCGCTCATCGCCATGTTCATGAACATTGTCCATAACCAGTATGCCGATGATCTGTCCCTGGACTATCTGTCAGCCAAGCTGAACCTGTCGAGCGCCTACCTCTCCGTTTATATCAAGGAGAAGACCGGTCTCAACTTCAGCGATCACCTCCTCGGCATCCGCATGAACAAAGCGAAGGAGCTGCTGGCGTGCACCGACCTGACCGTCAATGAGATCAGCCAGCGCGTCGGCTATCTCAACATCACCTCCTTCAACCGGACGTTCAAGAAGGCCGTCGGCATGACGCCGGGCGCCTATCGCAGGCAGCATGTGGTGCAGACCCATGCGAGCGGATCCTAAAGGATACGTTGACAAAAAGAAAACCTTCTCTTTCTCGGCATGGACCGGGCGTAAGCCCGGCCGGTAACCCGGAAGAGAAGGTTTTTTTGCGTTTCATTGTTCGCTCACAAGATGGAGGTAACCGAATCTGTATCTAGTCGGCCTTTATGGTCTGTTCTTTCTGTATTTGGCCCTTGCGTCCTCTCAGCTTCCCAGACGCGAATAACGCTTTGTTCCACCTGGATAACCAGAGCAGAATCCGGGCATCCACGAGCCGGTAAAACCAATGGGCCACCGCGGCGATAACCGCAAACGTGAGAATCGTGGTAAGCAGCACGCGGAGACCATAGCCCAGAAACGGGCTGAGTTGCAGAAAGACATAGCTTCCGAACGAGCAAATCACCGTAAAGTGCACGAGGTACAGCGAGAACGAGATTTTACCCAAATAAGCAAAAAAACGATGGCTGAATATCGACTGCATTCGGCTCGAATGCAGCAGCACCGTTAGGATCAGGAATGATCCGATTACATGATAAAACACAAAAAAATCGAAATTGGGAGCCCCCCATTGGAGGACCGAATATACCGTTCCTTGCGGTGCAATGTAAGGATAGGAGCCTAAGTAAATACCGGCGCAGAGCAGCAGAAGCTGGATCCAGGACCGATGGATAAGTGCCGGCCGCTCCCTCCCGTTGTTCTTTACATCGCTTAACAGCATGCCCAGGACGAATCCCAAATAGTAGGAATCGATGAATAAACAGATGAGGATTGCATACACGGCATAACGAATCCGATGGCGGCCGCAAACAATCAGAAAAACAAAGATCATGAACGAACCGAACAGCTCGTACGTCATCGTCCACAGCACGGGATTGTACTGTGAGCCATAGGTGAAAAAGGTATGGAACAAGCTTTCCTTCAGCATAACCAGCAGATTGGCGTCCGCGGCAAACGGATCGGGCATCGAAGATAACGTCATCCCGCGTATATTGTCGTAAGCTCCGAGATCCAATACGAGGATCAGATAAGCAAGGAAAACGGATGCCAAGGCCGGCACGGCCAGACGGAAATAGCGGCGGATCGCGGAAGAATAA
The DNA here is from genome assembly GCF_038007545.1 of Bacillus sp. FSL K6-6540. Classification (NCBI taxonomy): domain Bacteria; kingdom Bacillati; phylum Bacillota; class Bacilli; order Caryophanales; family Bacillaceae; genus Bacillus; species Bacillus sp. FSL K6-6540. The sequence goes on along the minus strand of NZ_JBBOXH010000001.1, from coordinate 1,512,275 downwards.
ACGATGAACCTGTCCCCGGTTCCAAAAAAACGATAGCTGAGCACATATCCGCTGAGCACAAAAAACAGACAGACGGAGAAGTTGCCGTTAAACAGCAGATTGAACGGCGTTCGCGCGGCGATCCCCTCGAAAGCGAAATGCTCGATCTCCTTCCTCCCCTCAAAAACCGACGGTGCAAACACTTGAAAAAAATGAGATACCACCACGATCAAGGCAGCAAACCCTCTCAAGCCGTCCAAATATACGATTTTCATAAACAACCCCACGTTCCCCTATGAAATAGGCTGATAATGTAACCTATATTTCTTAGGGAGGAAGAGGAATTCTGTACACGATCCGGATGTTTTAGGGATAATCATGTTTAAGAAAATGGCTGCCACTTAAAATGAAAGCGTTTTCTTAAACTAAGGAAAATCATAGGGGAGGGGAAAAATTTGAGTATTTATTGGAGTCAGGTCGATATTGAAGAACTAACGGGATCAGGTGTCGTTTATTTTAACTCAAAGATGGAGATGTTGGAAGGTCTTCCATGCAAAATGTATAAATTGACCTATCAGCAGAGCCTATGGACGCATTGCCATGATTATTTTCAGATATGGTACGTGGCAAAAGGCGCTTTCCTGCACACCGTCCAACAACAGGTATACGAGATACGCAAAGGCGATATTTTTGTTATTCCTCCATTTACCCTGCACAGCGTAAGCATTTCACCCGAAGAGGACATCGAAATTTACGGATGCGAATTCATGCCCTCCTTCGTGAACGAGAGATTTCAGGAACAGCCGACAGACCATGCCTTTTTCGATGTGGCCTTTCTGGAATACTTTCTGCGCAAGGAAACGAATGCCCAATCCCAAATCACGCTGGACAGCGTTACCGACGTAACGGTCCGAAATGTCCTGAAGGATATGCTGATCGAATACGAGAGACGCACCCCTTTTTTTCAAATCTCGCTCAAAGCCAAGCTGCTTGTGCTTCTCTCGATTCTGGCACGGCAGGTTAACGGCGAGCTGCTGCGTGAAGGATTCGAGAAATCGGAGAAATACCGGGAAATCATGACAAGGGTCGTTGATCACATCCATAACCACTACCAGGAAGATATGAATTTGAATGATCTATGCAGCCTATCGAATTTATCAAGGTCCACGTTCTGCATCCTCTTCAAAGAATGGACAGGCAAAACATTCAACCGTTATCTCACCGACCTGCGGATTCTGCAGGCCATGATGATGCTGAAGCAGCCGGAATTATCCGTAACGGATGTGTGCTATTCCACCGGATTTAACGAACTCTCCTATTTCTGCAGAATCTTCAAAAAGTATACGGGCATCTCTCCCACCGACTTTCGTAAACAAGCGATGAAATAGAATATTCAATGCCATACGATAATCCTATTTTTGAACACGATAGTGAAATGAAATGATTTTTTTACATGCTACGATATCCATAATTCTTACAAATAACTGGATCAGGGCCGGTTGTTTAGTCAACTGTGTTGGGGAGGGAATTGATAGAACTTTGATGAATGACGTTGCACGATTGTACACGATTGCTCAAGGGGAGGAAGAGGAATGAAGAAGAAATCTTGGATCTGGAGCCTTATTCTATTGTTCTCTATCGTAACAGGATGCTCGGGCGGTAATGCGCCCCAAGCGGGCAGTGATGCTGGTGACAAGCCATCCGATAATCCGCCTGCCCAGGATGCCGTAACGCTCGACTTCTGGTACGGATGGACCGGACCCGAAGCGGAGGCGTTGGAAGCGTTGATTGCCAAGTGGAACAGCGCCAATCCCGACATTCAAGTGAAGGGCTTATCCCAAAGCGATTACCAGAAACAGCTTACCGCGATCACCGGGGGCAATCCTCCGGACATCGCATCCCAATTCGGACAAAATGTCGTGCCGTGGGGACTCCGTGGCGCCATGATGCCGCTGGATGATTATATAGCGAAGGACGGCGTCGATCTTAAGGACTTCGTGCCGGCTGCCCTAAGCACTTCCCAGCATGAAGGCAAGACGTATGCAATCCCGACGGCCATGCACGTGTCCATGCTGTTCTACAACAAGGATATTTTGCAGGAAGCCGGTTATGACGGTCCGCCGGAAACGATAAGCGATTTGAAAGAGTATATCAAGAAGCTGAGCGTCGCTCAGGATGACGGCCGCCTCCAGCGGCTTGGATTGTGGCCGGGCATGGATGCGTATACGTTCAGTTATGCCTTTAACGGATCGTTTTATGATGAAGCAACGCAGCAGGTGACGCCGGATCATCCAGGGATCCAATCGGCCATCAAGCTCTCGAAGGAGATCTGGGATCAATACGGTTCCGATAATCTGGACCGATTCTCCTCCGGGCTCGGCCAATACATGTCGGCACAGAATCCGTTCTTCTCGGGCAAATATGCGATGACGATTGACGGAGAATGGCTGCCCACCTTCATCAAGCAATACTCGCCTGATCTGAACTACGGCATAGCTCCCATTCCTTATGATGAGAGCAACCCGGAACTTAAAAACTCCGGAAATGTAACCACCAGCGTATTCTATATTCCGAAAGGCGTCAAAAACCCGGACGCTTCCTGGAAATTCATCAAATGGATGACCGAGCCGGAGCAAATGGCCGAGTTTACGGCTGCCCTCGGGAATCTCCCGACGCGAAATTCGGCCTTCTCCAACCCGCTCTACGAGGATGTGCCAGGGTTTAAGGAATTCCTCGACTATTCGGGGAGCGAAAACCTGAAGTCCTTCCCGGCTTCTTCCTACGCGAACGAGTACATGACGGAGTTCAGCGCGCAATATGACGCTATTCTCCGAGGCACCGTCAGCATGGAGGAAGGCTTGGAGAAGGTGAAGGCCAAGATTCAGCCGCTGGTGAAATGACGAACCAAGCAGGCTCTGTCCAATGCAGCGTTGGTTTGGGCAGGGCTGCGTTACTAAATACTTAAAGCGGAAGGAGAATCGCGAAGATGAGAGTCTCCACAGCAAATCAACGAAAGCCCGTATCAGGCTGGTCCAGGAAGGAGCGTCATTATGTGTATCTTGGCCTGGCGTTCGCCTCTCCTTGGATCATCGGGTTTCTGGCTTTTACCGTCTATCCGTTCTTCGGTTCGCTCTATCTGAGTCTGACCGAATACGATTTATTCAGCCCTCCCCAGTGGGTCGGGCTACAGAATTACGAGCAAATCCTCGCGGATGACCGCTTCTATAAGTCGCTCGGTAACACTTTTTTCATGGCGTTCATATCCGTGCCGATCACGCTGGCCGTCTCACTATTGATTGCCGTGATGCTCAACTTCAAAGTGAAGGGGATCAATTATTACCGCACCATCTTCTACCTTCCGTCCGTCATACCGATCGTTGCAAGCGCTCTATTGTGGACATGGATGCTGAACCCCGACTTCGGTTTGGTTAACATGGCACTTCGCACCCTGGGTTTAACAGACCCGGCGTGGCTGCTGGATCCCCGTTATACGAAGCCGTCCCTTATCCTGATGAGCCTGTGGGGCTCGGGTGCCGGCGCTTTAATCTTCCTGGCCGCCCTCCAGGGCGTGCCAAGGCAATATTATGAAGCGGCTCAGGTGGACGGAGCGAACTGGTGGTACCGCTTCTGGAAGATCACGGTCCCTGCCCTGTCCCCCATCATTCTTTTTCAGCTCATCATGGGGTTGATCGGCGCCTTTCAAATCTTTACGGAATCGTATATTTTGGCTGGCGGCAAGGTGGATGGAAGCGGCTCATTGGGCGGGCCGGAGCAATCGCTGCTGTTCTATGCGGTCAATTTGTACCAAGAAGCCTTTGTCTTTCTGAAGATGGGTTATGCCTCGGCGCTCGCCTGGATTCTGTTCATCATCGTGCTGCTGATTACGTTCATCCTGTTAAAAACGTCGGGCCGCTGGGTCTATTACGGAGGTGAGTAACATGGCTGTCAGGTTGCGGGTTATCTTGCCGCATGCGGTCCTTCTTCTATTCGCTGTGATCTTCCTGTTTCCATTTGTATGGCTGGTGATGACCTCGCTGAAAACGCCGGAGGAGATACTCGAGTTCCCGCCGAGCATTTTCCCCGAGACGTTCCAGTGGTCCAATTATAAAGAGGCGCTTTCTGCCATTCCGTTTACCCGCTACATGATGAACACGTTTCTGATTTGTATGGTGAATATCATCGGCCAGCTATTGTCTGCACCGCTGGTAGCCTACTCGATTTCCCGCATCCCCTGGAGGGGCAGGAACATCATCTTTACCATCGTCGTGGCAACCATGATTCTGCCGGCTCAAGTGCAGATGATTCCGCAGTACATCATCTTCACCAAGCTCGGCTGGGTCAATACGATCATGCCGCTTACCATCGGCGCATTCTTCGGGGCGCCGTTCTTCATCTTTTTGCTTCGGCAGTTTCTGCTTGGCGTGCCGACCGAATTGTCCGAGGCAGCAAAGATCGACGGGGCTTCGGAGCTCCGGATATATGTCAAGATCATCATGCCGATTCTGAAGCCGGCACTGGCGACCGTTGCTTTATTCTCTTTTGTATGGTCGTACGTGGATTTCATGGGACCGCTCATCTATCTGAACGATTCGGCCAAATGGACCATCACCGTCGGCCTGCAAAGCTTTCAGCAGGACCACGGGGCGCAGTGGGAGAAACTGATGGCGGCATCCACCATCATGGCGATTCCCATGATCCTGATCTATTTCTTCGGACAGAAGTATTTCATGAAGTCGGGATCGGCGTTGACCGGGTTTAAATAAAGGGTTGGATGAAAAACCTTCTCTTCCATGACGGTTAGGCCAATCTGGCCTGCTGTGATAAGAAAGAGGAGGTTTTTGTGCTGATCGGGCAGAAATAAACAACTATGAAGAAACATTCAATAGACAAAAAGGATGAGAACAATGCCTTATCACATCACAGCCATGACGGAGGCGTTTGCCGATCAAATCATGTCATGGAACTATGAGCCTCCCTATGACTTCTACGACAGCGGACAGGATGAGGAGTTTCGAAAAGAGCTTCTGGAATGCTCGTATTACGCCATTCTGGGCGCTGAGGAGCAATTGATCGGTTTTTGCTGCACCGGCCCATCTGCCCAAATACCGATGGCGATCCCGTTAGGGGCATACGATGAGGATCTGCTCGATATCGGACTCGGCATGAAACCGGAGCTGACGGGAAAAGGCTTGGGACACAAGTTCCTCTCCTGCGTGCTGGCATCCATGGGAGAACTTCACCAACGCGAATCGTTTCGGCTGACCGTGGCCCGATTCAACGAACGAGCCATTCGCCTGTATGCCAAGCTTGGCTTCTCGGAGGCTGCATCGTTCGATAAGGGCGGCACCTCCTTCATGACGATGGTCAAAAAGCGCGGGGCATCTTCAAACAGCAAGAAGGGCATCTCGCAAGATCCAGGATCTTTTGAGACACCCTCTATTTGATGTTGATAACCATCGGTTGGCCCGGATCGGATCATATTCCCGTTGGATCGTCTTATCAGCTCCAGGCACCCGAACCGGTCTTCCGATGCTTCGCGGCTATTCAATTGCGATATATACGTCCACCACAGTATTCGCAGGATCAAACTGCTGCATGTCATAGCGTTCGTAATCGCCCGTATAGGTTCTTTTTTCCGCCGCTTGGTCGAAGTAGCTCCAAATTTCATGCCATACCTCAGGCAAGATCTCCATTAAGGGGCCACGTCTTGTCCGGAATACCAAGTACCTGGATGCAGGGACGGAGGCTTGCTGAAGTTCACTGGAGGTTTCGGCAGCCACGTCTTCATTTATCCTGTTGCCGATTATTAAGGTGTACGACCCGGATGCGTCGCTTTCGTAATCCGTGTACAACGCATAGATGGCTTGATCCTTATCAGATAATCGTGCCTGCAAGCCGCTTTGGAAATACCGATCCCATAACTGCGGTATTTTGCCTTGCGGTCCTGCCTCCGCTTCGTTTGTCGTTCGGACGCCGACGCCCTGAATGGACATGGCGGGTCTAGTTTCGATCCATCGTTCACTTTGATTCTGCTGTTGACTATGACTCATAGTTGTTTCCTCCTTGAGATGAATATATCTCTATTCTAAAGAGGTAACGTGGACATCTATCTGTCCGGGTTATCGTAACGCAGCAGCATCCGTTTCGCCCTTCGCTTCACTTCCTCGGCTGCTTCGCCCGGAAGCTCAACCAGCACTTGATCCCCGAAGCTCAGAATCATGCCGTAAAACCAATCGTCCAGCTTGTATAACACATGAACGCGCAAAGATCCGTCCGGGTTGACGGTCACTTGTTCCGGCGGAAACATATCCGCCACCCGCTGACGCGCGGCAGCCTCGAATAACAGCACGGTCTCCTGCTCCCGAGCATTCGACCAGGAGGAGTCCCATTCCAAACGTTCCCTGCCGGGCCATGGTCTTGGCTCATACGCTTCGCTCAGCATCTTGATATCCTGCATGCGCGACAACCGGAAGAGGCGAAAATCTTCCCGCTCCAGGCAAAAGGCCTGCACATACCAAACATTGCCCTTCAGAAACAAGGATGCCGGTTCAATGGTTCTTCGCTCCGCGCTGCCTTCCGCATCGATATATTCCATCTGCACCCTGCGCTTGTCATGAATGGCTTGTTTGAGCAAGCCCACGGCGGGTTTCAGTCCCTGACGCTGTCCCCAAGGCTGAAAGTCCATGACTACGGGCTCCTTCCGATATTCATCGCCAAGTCCCTGCTCTACCCTGCGCAGCAGCGCTTTGATCTTCTCCAGCAGCATGCCCATCTGCGGATCCTCCAGTGCGCTGCTCAGCCCCTTAACGGCTGTAACCAAGGTGCTCATCTCCTCGGCGGACAGCCAGTACTTATCGATCATATAATGCTCCATGATCTCAAATCCGCCGGTGATCCCCTGGTGGGCCACAATCGGAATGCCGGCTTGGCACAGCGTATCCATATCTCGGTATATTGTCTTGTTGGATACCTCGAACCGATCCGCCAGCTCTTTGGCGCTCAGTCTCCCACGGTTAAGAAGCAGGACGGTTATGGCTAACAGCCGGTCTATTTTCATGATCAGCCATCCTTTCGTTCTCGATCATTTCATCAGCTTTCTTAACTCAAGCTTAACAGAATCGGGATGTGTTCATGCAACCGTTAGGTCGGGTTCAGATGGTCGTTAATCTGTTATGCTACAATGATAAGCACGGCAAGCAAATAGGGGCGGAATGAAACGCAGTTTTCCCAAGCAACGTAGACATACATATAGGTAAGGAATGATCGAATCTTTAACATCAAGGAGGAACCTACATATGGACCATCGGCTTGACGCCATGCGCAAGTGCCACCCGGACTCCGTCACGATCTCCCGCATAACGGGCTTCATCACGGACGGAATTATTATGCTCGCTGCAGCAGCTTATCTGATCATCGCGGCTATACTCGGATGGACCCTCATTCCCGGGTGGATCACCATCGGACTCTTGGTTCTCGGAGCATGGTTTACTTGGGCCGTGCCCTCTTTCACTTACAAACAATTCGGCTTTAAAGTCAGCGAGGAAGAGTTGGAGCTTCGCTCCGGCTGGATCTGGCTCAGCGACACCCTCGTTCCCATGACGCGGGTCCAGCATGTCGAGCTGGAACGGGGGCCGCTCCTTCGCAAATACGGGTTAGCCAAGGTCAAGGTGGTCACGGCTGCAACGACCCATGTCATTCAAGCGCTCAAGCTGGAAGAAGCGGAGGAACTAAAGAAACAGATCGGCGAGCTGGCCAAAGTGGTGGATCACGATGAATGAACCGACAAGGCTGCACCGGCTGTTCATCCTGTTTCCGCTCGCAGACAGCGTAAAATCGCTCATTCCGATCGCAGCCCTGGTATCCATCAAATTCCTTAACGGAAAATCGCTGCGCGACATCCCTTGGTATTGGCTGTCCGCCGCCATCGTCATCCTGGTCTCCCTTCTGCTCCTGTACGGTTATCTGAAGTGGAAACGCTTCGTCTATACGCTGGAAGAAGACAAAATCCTCATCCGCCGCGGCGTGCTGTTCCGGGAGGAATTGTCCATTTATACGGGCCGCATCCATTCCATGAATATGGAGCAGCCCTTGCTGCAGCGTTTATTGGGGCTTACCCAGGTCCGGATCGAAACGCCGGGCAAAAAGGAAGGCGGCGGCGGCATTCTTCCTGCCGTCACCAATAGCGAAGGCGAACGGCTGCAGCGCTGGCTGCGCGAGCAAACCCAAACCAGGCAGGCGGATCGCGACGTTCACCCAGCTGCGGAAAACTCCGGCCGATCCGGTCAGAGCCTTTCCTCAGAGACGGAGAGACCGTCCGTTCCTTCTCCGGGGACCCCGGAGGCTTATGAATCCGTTCACCACCCGTCGTATCATAACCGGGACTTCGAGAGCGTTCTGTTGATGGATTCCGAATCCACCGCCGCCGGCAGAGAGAAGGCAAGCCGTCCCATCCCGGCCGAGGAAGATCGCAGCACGCTGCTCCAGCTATCCTCGGGCCGTCTGCTCATTGCCGCTCTATCCTCGCCCAATCTGTCATTGGCTTTAGCCTTTGTGGGCGGTATCGTGTCTTTTGCCGATGACCTGCTGCCGGATCGGATGTACCAATCGCTGTTTCAATCGGCAGGAAAGCTGCTGCCCGGCAGCTGGATCAGCATCGCGGCATTGGCGCTCATCGTGTCCTGGCTGCTCTCGGCCGTGCTCTACACGATCAAATATGCCGGATTTACCGTCGAGCGTTTCGGGAAACAAATCTCGGTCAGCTGCGGTCTGCTGGAGAGAAAAAGACTGCTCTTTTCCCCGGAACGCGTACTGGCCGTAACCGTAAAGGAAGGCGTATTCCGGCGATGGTTCGGTTACGCCGAAGTGAAGGTTCATGTGCTTACGTCAGAGTCCGAGAAACATTTCATGCTGCATCCTCTGCTGAAGACCGGGGATATCCCGGCACTGCTGAAGCGGGTTACGCCTCAATTCAGCGCTCAGGCCATTTCGGCTTCGCCGCCGCCCCGCGCCAGATGGATGTACGTCCGCTGGAAGCTGGCTTTTGCTGCAGCGGTCAGCGCCGCATGCATTTGGTATTTTGACAGTCTCGGTTTATTATCGCTCTTGCTGCTTCCGCTCTCGTTCGCCTGGGGGCTTCTGTCGCACCGGGATTCCGGACTGAACGTCACGGGTAAACAGCTTACGATCCGCAGCCGCTTCATAGCAATGTCCACCAGGTACATACGCCGGCCGCAGATCATTGCCATGGAGGTCAGCGGTACCCGCAGGCAGCGTAGAAAGGGGCTTCTCTCCCTTCAAGTGAAGATGATATTCAGCGAAATCAACAAGAGTTTAAGCGGAATGGAACAGCAAGAGATCGAGGCCGTACGGGCATGGTTCCAACAGAAAAAAGGCGAGACCTTAGCACCTCCGGAGCGAAGCGGTCCCACCTCATCGATCGAACGCCTATAAGCGTTTGGCCTCCGTTCTTCCCGAACGGCCAAAGCCCGACAAGCGGTAAATCAGAAGAGTTACGGCAAGAAATACGCCATATACGCCTATGGTTATTAGGATATGGGAAGGATTGGACATCAAATTGTCTCCTACCATCGAGAACAGCAGCATGGCGGGAATTTTGCCCAATGCGGACGCCAAGCTGTACGATACGAACGTTACCTTGCTGAGCGCTGCGTACACATTGATGACAATGGAAGGAATAAACGGGATCAACCGGGTAAACAGGATGGTCAAAAAGGCGTTCCGTTCAAACATCGTGGTCACTTTTCCCAGGCTGTTGTAACGGTGAAGCGCCCGGTTGCCCCATTCCTGATAACCGTAGCGGATGAACATGAACATCAGGATGGAAGCAGCTGTGGAGCCGACCCAAGTAACCATCCCGCCGATAACCGGACCCAGGGCCGCCCCGATTACGCCGCCGACAACGGGATAAGGGATCACCGGGAACAGAGCCATGGCGACAGCGACGAGCATGATCAGCATGATGCTGTCTGTCGATCGAATCCATGCCAATATGAACTCGCCTTTATAGTAAATAAGACCACCCACGGCAACGTAGACAAGTGCCATTCCTAATTTTTTGACCATGCACCACACTCCAAGACATAATGCCTCTATTGTACCATGGAGCAAGTCGATTGGAACAAGCAGCAAAAGGGACGTCCTAAGGCATTATGCCTAAGGATGTCCCTTTTTTTTGATACAGGCCAGTCCGTTCTCTAAAGCGACATCTTGCTAGAGAGGCAAACCCGCCGTGAACCGATATGGGTTACACTCTGCGGGCGCATGTAAGCTCACGGCTTGCTCGGTTTCCCTGGTGGATTTACCGGGGGCTTTCCAGGCTTGCCGCTATGTTTCACTTTCACCGTGACCGGTTTGCTCGGGGCGCTCTCGTTATGCAAACGATCGACAGCCGTCACCACATACGTGTAGGTTTGTCCCTTTACAACGGTACGATCAACAAAGAACTGCGTCATTCCGGCGTTTTTCCTGAAAGTCCCTATTAAATTCGCCGGTTCCTGAACGCTGCCGGTTTCCCGACCGTTAAAGCGATAAACCGCGTAATACGTCTCGTCGTCAGACGAAGACCAACTGAGCTTCACGCCTTCCTGTACTTGGTCGGCCTTTGGCTTCTTGGTCGCAGCCGGTGCCTCCGATTCAATCCAAGGCATGGCCGGGATGAGCGCCGGGTATCGGTACAAATCGTTTTTCAGTCTGTCCGTAAATCCAAGCGCGTTGTCCTTAAACCATTTGGAGCTGAAATACATGCTGCCCCGAACTTCCTCGAAGTTTCGATTGTATTGGATCTGGTTCGGCATTTCGTCGGGATTGGACCAGTCGGCATTCGACCCGATTCTATATACGGCCTGTCCGCTGTACAGATGAACGTTCTTGCCGGACACGATCCCGCTCCACCAATCGATCAGCTTATCGTAAGCCGCTGCGGAGTACCCGATGTTCCAATAAATCTGCGGCGTGATATAGTCGATCCACTCTTCTTCGACCCATTTCTTCGAATCCGCGTAAATCGCATGATAACTCTCGAGTCCCGTCGTTTCGGAGCCGGACGGATCGCTGGATTTGTTTTTCCAAATACCAAACGGGCTGATGCCGAATTTCACGTAGCTCTTCTCCGCCTTGATGGCTTCCTTCACGTTTTGAATGAAGGTATTGACGTTATTTCTTCTCCAATCGCTCTTGTTCGTAAAGGAGCCCTTGTACTGATTAAACGTATCCGTATCCGGGAAATCCACGCCCGTTACGGGATACGGGTAGAAATAATCGTCAAAATGCACGGCGTCGATATCATAATTCCGAACGACCTCCATGATGCCGTCAATGATGAACTGCTGCGCCTCCGGCACCCCTGGATTGAAATACAGCTTGCCGCCGTATTCCTCGACCCATTCGGGATGCTGTCTGGCCGGGTGATCCGCTACCAGCTTGTTGATGTCTCCCTGCAGGCTGATGCGATACGGATTGAACCAGGCGTGGAACTCCATGTTTCGCTTATGCACTTCCTCGAGCAGGAATGCCAGCGGATCGTAACCCGGATCCTTGCCTTGTTCACCTGTCAGCCACTCGGACCAAGGCCCGTATTGGGACGGGTAAAAAGCATCCGCCGTCGGTTTGATCTGCATAATAACCGCGTTCATTCCGGCATCCTCCAGTTGATCGAGCAGCTGAATGAATTGCAGCTTCTGCTGCTCCGGATCGGTAACCCCTTTAGCCGGCCAGTCTATATTATCGACGGTGGCGATCCACGCCGCCCGCATCTCGGTTTTCGGATGCCCGGAAGCTTCATTAACCGTGATGTAGAGTAAACCGGTCTTTCCTTGGAATGTGGCTGTTATTCTTGCGGAACCAACCTTCAAACCGCTCACAACCCCTTTGTCATTAACAGAAGCGACGTCCGGATTACTGCTTGTAAACGTAACGCCATCTTCGATCGTTACCGGCTCCTCCATCCACGAGTACGTAGCCGATACCACCGTTTCAAAAGAATCTCCAACCGTCACGGACGTAAGCCCCTGAAGTTTAATGCTTTGCAAAACAGGAACCGGATCCGTCACGGTAATGGTATGATGGGCGGATGCTCCCCGGTACGACGCCGTAATGGCAGCCATCCCTTCGGAAACCGCGGTCAGTCGACCCGCTTGATCGACCGATACAACGCCAGGCTGATCGCTTGTATAGCTAATGCCTTCGGTCATCCACACCGGATCCGTCTGGTTTCCGTAGACGGAGTAAACCACGCTGGTTCTCATGTTGTCGGTAACGCTAGTCTCCATATGAAGCGGCCCGGACAACAGCAATTCATGGGGAGCCGGGGCATCTGCCGCCACATGCAGCTCCAGCTGGGCTTTTGGCGCATCGCCGTACTCGGCCGTGATGGTCACCGTTCCCGGTGCCAATGCTTCAATGGTGTCGTATGTAGCGCCTGTCACGGTGGCAACGGATTCGTCGCTGCTGGTCAGTTTCACGCCGGATGTCAGTAACGTTGGTTCCGACTGTCCTTCATAGGTTGCATAAACTTGCGGTTTGACCGTTTCACCGACGCCCATAGGCGTCAGTCCGCCGATGTCGAGCCCATAAACCGGAGAAGCCGTATAGAAGGCGGACAGCCTGTCGAAGTATATGGTACCCTTGTTTTTATTCGTGTCTTTTAATTCGGCTACGTAGATTTGATTCACTTTGAGAGGAGCCTGAATGGTAGAAGGAATGTTTAATTTGACGTATTTCCAGCCCTTCCAGTTAAGACCGGAGGTGGCTGTAAAATCAACGGTATGCTTGCCGCCGGAAGAATCCTGAAGCTGTGCACGGAGCCAGTGGTTACCGCCGTCGCCGTAAACCCACAAGCCGAGAGCCTTCGGTGATCCGGGAACGCTCCTGCCTGTTGATCCATCCGGGTCTCTGAAATTGAGATAAGCCGCCGAGGTGCCGGATTCGCTGCCCACAAAATCATAGCTTAAGGCTGCAGCATGATGTCCGTAATAGATCGGCTCCGGTCTCCCCGCCAAATCCAGCTCGGCCTTCCCTCTTGCGGAAGACGCAAATAAATTCGTTACCGATTCGAAATCCTCCAGAACCGCTGCTTCCGGCTGTCCTGCGCTTGCGTTCGTTTCAACGGAATTGCCCCAAACAGACACGGCCGAGCTGAGCATCACGGCGAATGCCAACGTCATGGACAGAATGGACTTACTGTTTCGATAGACACGCCTTTTGGTTATCATTCATCAATTCACTCCCTATAGTATGAGTGCTTGCTATCCGAACCGAAGCCCGATTTCCAGCGAAATCGGCTGCCGCTCACCTCCGATCATGCGACTGAAGTAGATGACGTCATGCTGCTGTACCTGTATTCATCTCTATCACTATCATATTGAAATTTTATTTCAAATTTCAATAGTTTTTGTAAAATATAATTTTAAATCTCCGGCAGGAATTTTAGTCCGCATGACGTACAATGACCAAAAAAAGCCAATACGAGGCAAAGCCCGTATTGGCTACTTCAAACCATTCTTTTATTTCGTATACTCAAGAAGCCCGATCATAAGCGTCACGGCTTAACCTTCTGAAGGATACTTCAATCCCCACTGCCCCCGGATCTGATCCAGCAGCCTCATAATCGCAAGCGATTCGTCCAGCGGCATCACATCGCTCTCGAGCCGCCCTTCCAGCAGGCAACGTCCCACTTCGTAAGCCTCGAAGCTATACCCCTTCTCTTGTCGGTCATCCGTCACAACCACCGGTTCCTCGCCATCGACATGAAGCGCAGCGGATGTCGCGTTCAAGAAGGACGGAATGTGGATATGCCCGTTGGTGCCATAAATATAAGCTTCATTCGTCAATCCCAGCCGGATCGCCCCGTTTAACGATGCCGTCTTGCCTGATTCATAGGATAGAATAACGGAGAACTGCTCATCTACGCCCGTCTCGCCGATATGCGTGGTGCTCCAAATCTTCTCGGGCTCGGCTCCAAAGATCATGGCCGCAAACGACACCGGATAAATGCCCGCATCCAGCAGCGCGCCCCCGCCGAGCTCCAAATTCAGCAAACGGCCCTGCGGATTCCAGCCGCTCCGGAAACCGAAATCGGCCTTCACCAGCCGGACGTCGCCGATAAGACCGTCCTTTAGCCATTCGCGCACCTGCCGGATCGGCGAAAGGAAACGCGTCCACATGGCCTCCATCAGGAACAGCTTATGCTCCCGTGCTGCTGCGACTAACTCCTCCAGCTCATCCCCATTGATCGTAAAGGGCTTTTCGCACAGAACGGATTTGCCTGCTTGGAGACACATCAGCGCATGGTCCCTGTGCATCGGATGCGGAGTCGCTATGTACACAACGTCGACATCAGGATCCGACACGAGCTCCTCGTAACTGCCATACGCCCGTGGTATATCGTATTTCGACGCAAACTCGCCTGCACTGCTGGCCGTACGGGAACCGACCGCCAGAAACTGAGCGTTGTCCACATATGCCAAATCGGCTGCAAACTGCTCCGCAATCCATCCCGTCCCCATAATTCCCCATTTGACCTTGCCCGGATTCTGCACCATAAAACTCCTCCTCTTCCTCTCCATGATCTGGCCTTGCCTATAGCTTATAGAAGCTGTCCCGCTCCACCTTGCAAATTCGCAAGCCAAAGCTTTCATACCACTCGTTCTTGCCCCGTTCCTGGGCTACCTGATGAGCCGCGTTCTCCTTCCATAAACGTATGGACTCCAGGGAGTCCCAATACGAAACCGTGATCCCGAGACCCTCGTCCCGAGCGGATTCCACCCCCAGATAGCCGGGCTGCTGCGCAGCGAGCTCCGCCATTTTATCGGACATCGCTCCGTAACCCCGGTCGCCCTCCGTTCGTTTGGACACAAAAATGCAAGCATAATAAGGCGGCTTCGGCGTATACGCGTATTCCGTCATCCTCTTCCCCCTTTCCGGTTACTCAATAGGTGTAACTTCGGCTTACGTTCGTTCATTGACCTTGTATAGGTGTAACTTCGGCTTACGTTCGTTCATTGACCTTGTATATCATTATATCGGAACTTCCGCCATACTTTAACCTAAAAAAAGCCTCTCTCCTCTGTGAAGTTCTACAGTGGAGAGAGGCGGTATTCGCCTAAGCTTTACTTCAGCTTATTCAACAGATTATGGATGACCTGCGCGCTTTCCGCACGCGTGGTCAAACCTTCCGGTGCAAAACGGCTCGGCGCATGGCCCTGAACAAATCCGAGGGCATGCGCGGTTTCTACCGCTTCGCGAACCCAGTCCGGAGACTCGGCGAGATCGGCAAATCCGCTTCCCGCGCTGATGTTCTCCTGCTGTTGTTTCATGGCGTGGGCATAAGCGCGCACCAGCATCGCCGCCATTTCCTGGCGTTTGATCGGGGCGTCCGGTGCAAAACGGTCTTTGGCCGTTCCGTTCACGATGCCGGACTGGGCGGCCGCCGACACGGCCTCGGCGTACCATTTGCCTGAAGCTACATCGGCGAACGGCGCAGGTCCTTCTGCCTTAAGATCCAGCAGACGAACCAGCATCGCGGCAAACTCGGCCCGGGTCACTTGCTGCGCCGGTGCGAAGCGGTCCGCGCTGACGCCTTCGATGAGCTGCTTCGCGGCCAAATCTCCGATCACCTCCGCTGCCCAGAACGAGGATGGCACATCCGCAAAGGTTTTCTCGTAATCCAGCAAACCGTAAGCGCTGAAATGGCGGATTCCCGCGGCCATGCGGCCGTCTTTGTTTACACCGCCTATATACTCCAGCTCTCCGCTGCCGGATACATAGTACATGGAAATTCTTTTGCCATGAGCATCTGAAGATACCGGCAATTCCAGCATGATCGGATGATCGAATTCGGTTAAGCTGTAGACTTTGCCATCCGCTGTCGTCAGTTTAAGCTCGAACTCCAGCATGGCTCCGGCTGCTGTCAGCTTAGCGCCGGAGACGCGGGCAGCTTGCGCGATCCGCTGCTTCATCTCGGCCTCCGTTAATGTGGCGGCACTCAGTTTTATCGTGCCCTTCTCAAGCTGGCCGGCATCTGCAAGGGCGCCCAGCTGGCGAAGCACTTCGGCCGGGATCGTTAGGGACAAATTCTTCGCTTCAAGGTGGATCGAACCATCCTTGAGGATGTCTGCTGCATTCCCTGGCAGCGTGATATCCGTAAAGTTTCCGTCTACCGACAAGGTCACTTGCCCGTTCGACAGTTTAGCTGCAAGCTCGCTTCCCGATAAGGTGATGCTGCCTGATGACGGCGGTGTCACGGGCGGCGTAACCGGTGGTGTTACCGGCGGCTGCACGGGCGGGTCTACCGGCAGCTCCGGTCCCGGATCGGGATTCCCTCCACCACGGGTGATCACCTTCAAATCATATTCCGACTTAAACCCTTCATAGGTTGCCGAAATAACGGTTGCCCCTTCTGCCAAAGCCCGCACCGAGCCCTGTTCATCAATGGAAGCTACGTCCGGCTTACTGCTCGCATAGGTTATGCCTTCGATTAAACGGATACGGCTGCCGTCGGTATAAACCGCCTCGGTTACCGTCTTATCGGTATCCCCGACCTTCAGCTCGGATTTGCCGCTTAAGAGTATCGATTCGATGCTGCCGTTCGGGATTCGGTCTACCGTAATACTCACGTCTGTATAAACGTCCGGTGCCGCCGTGCTGGTCGCTCTGACGACGGCATTGCCCAGCCCTTGAGCCGTCACGATGCCGTCTGCGGATACGCTGACGACGTCATTCGACGGTTCGGAATGGTATACGGACCACACAACGGTTCGTTCCGCACCGCTCGGCTTCACATCAGCCAGTAACTTTTGACTCTCGCCTACAGCTAGCGTCAGCTGGTTTGGAGTTACTTCAATCCGCTGCGGCTCCGGCTTCGTATCCGATTTCGTCAGCGTAAACTCGTCCACGACGCGTCCGCCAACCGTTTTGGTTACAAAATGAAGCTCGTCTCCCTTCACTTCCACGGAGGCATACATTTGAGTCTTCTCTTCGTCGACCACCTCATGCCAGCCCCGCTCCGTGTGGGAGTAGAATTTAGGACCTGACGAACCTGCCACGACGTAAGTCGTGCCCTTCCCGTCCGCGGCAATCTGGTTGTTCATCATCGGGTAGGAACGAATATAAATATGATCATGTCCGTTTAACACGAGATCCACGCCGAATTCCTCTAGCACCGGCGCCCACAGGCTCCGTACCTCGGCGGAATCGTAGATGCTGCCGTAAGGCCCGCGGTGGAACATCGCGATGGTCCATTCCTTAGTATTGTTAGCCAGATCCTGCTGAAGCCACTTCTTCTGATCCTCCAGCTGATACTCGCTGTTCAGCATAATGAAATGAACATCCTTGTAATCAAAAGAGAAGTTGGTTCCCTTCAGGCTGTCCAAGCCATTGCCCGGCTGATTAAAGTGAGCCAGGAAATCCCCGTTCTCCTTATTCCCCATCACTTCATGGTTACCGATGGCCGACACTAACGTTGTATTCAGGAAATGCTTCTGGGCTTCATCGAACCAATAGTTCCACTGCTCCTCCAGGAAGCCCTTGTCCACCATATCCCCGGCATGGATCATGAATTCGGCGTCCGGATGCTCGGCAGCCGCCTTATCGATCGTATTCCCCCACAGCTCGAACTCCTTCGCAGTGGAGGCCTGGGAATCCGCAAAGTACAGGAATTTCGTTGTGTCTCCCGCGAGCTCTGTCGTTTTAAACGAGCCTTGTGCACTGTAATGGCCTTGTCCATCGCCGACACGGTATACATACTCCGTGCCAGGCTCAAGACCGGCTGCCGTCGCTTTATGAACGCGGACCGTGCCGAGATCCAAGGTATGGTACAACTCGCTGGCACCATCGAACTTCTGGACGTTCGGCGCATCGAAATCCGTAAATTCGGACTGCTTGGCCAATTCTACAACGGTCCCATCCGTCGCCGGGTCCGTGTGCCAGTTCAGCATCCGCGACGTGGCCGGATCTTCTCCCATGCCCACGCTGATGTTGAACGGAGTAGGACTTCCAGCCAGCGGCGAAACCTTAAACTCCAAAGCTGGACTAAATTGATTGTTCTTCACGGCCTGCACGGTATACGTCTTGACCTGGGACGTCAGCGCCCCGGTCTTCAGGATACCCGCCGCATCCGTTGTCCCCACCGCTGCTGCGTCTGCCATGACCTGGACGCCTTCCACAGGCTGACCTTGGGCATCGGTCACTTTAAATTCGGTTTCATAGCCCTCAACGATTCCATCCTCATTCCAGCTCAGCGCATAATGCGTGGTGATCTTCGATTCTATCGGAAGACCGTAGAACGAGAACTCGGTATTGCCCGTATCGGTGAAGGATACCGCTCCGGACGTGAGCGCTATGATGCTGCTGCCGGTTGCGTTCTTTTTCACGTCATACCGGATTTGGCCGATCCAATCCGTATCCTGCAGGGATGCTGTATGGATGTCCTTCCAGGTCACTCTTACCTTTCCTGTTGTACCGTCGATGCTTGTACTAACCTGGGATGCACTCAGCTTGTCCCCTGGTATGAGCTCCAAATTCTCCACTTTTGTAGGATCGAATTGGAAATCGACATGGCCGCTGCGGATTTGGGATGTCTTCACACCGCCGATATCCAGCGTGTAACTGCCGCCAACATAGATCGTTTCCGGCGTATCGTACACCACCTTGGCTGAGCCGGTATTTACGGTGAAGTTCCATTGCTTGGTCGTTTGGTTGCCCGACAGATCACGGACGGTGACTTTTACTTGATGAACGCCATCGGCGAGCGGAACGCTCGGCGTGTAATGGATTCTTCCTTCCGGCGGATACAGGGTATGCTGCACCAGACTGCCATCCAGATAGAATCGGATTTTGTCCGGATCGATCAGCGTCGTTCCCGGATGCGCTACAGGATCATAGCCTGCATCCTCGGCATACACGGTAATGGTCGGCGTATTCTCCTTAATCTCCGCACCGTCGGCCGGCGAGAATTTCTTCAGAACCGGCGGATCGATATCGTCGTTGGCCGGGCCGTACAGTGCGCGAATTTCGTCCACGTAGATGGCTCCGGCGTCTTTTTTCGCGTCTTTTGTTTCCATATATCGAACCGGCATGTCCATCACGAGCGGAAGGGTTCTTCCTTTGGGTACGGACGCTTCGAGATACTTCCATCCCTTGAAATCGACACCGGTCGTTTCTTCGGTAAAATTGAGCGCTATCGTGCCTTTGCTGTCACGCAGTTGGGCACGGAGCCAGTGCGCTTTGCCGTCCCCGTATACCCACATGCTGATTTTCTCCGGATAGCCCGGAATTTCGATATTGTCCGCGGTGCCGTTCGTCTGCAGATAAGCACCGGAGGTACCGGTAATTCCGGTAAAATCGTACTCCAGCTTCAAGGCGCCATTCCCGGAACGAATATAGGTATCATCGGTTTCAATGGATACCCTGCTGTATTTGAACAGCGCACCGGCGCTCGGTTTATAACGGCTAAGGCCGTTCTCGAAATCTTCGAGCATCACCGGCGGAAGACCGACATTCACATCGATTGAAGTCTCGATTTGATCGTACTTCACGAAGATTTTGCCGCTGACGTCCTGCTTGTCCGTGGCGGTAAACGTACCGTTGCCGTCAATTGTCCCGATATCGCCTTCGGTACGCCACTCCAAACGGCTATTGTCGGCCTGTACCACTTGACCATTGCGAAGCGCCGTGACCTTGAGCGTTTCGGTCGAGCCGGAAGAGAAGGTCTTCACCGCGTCCGAGAACTTGAGCTCGGTCAGCTCATCAACGACTTCCAATGCGGCTTTACCCGTCAGATTACCGGATTGTACGGATACCTCGGTCAATCCAGGTTGGTTGCCTGCCGTAAACGTCCCGCTGGCGTCGATTGTCCCATAGGCTGGATCAACGCTCCAAACCGCGGCCTCCGTCATTTTCGCCGGATGCAGATTCTGATCCACGGCCGCCGTTTTGAAGGTAGCGGATGAACCGGTCAGCACTCTTTCCAGCGTCGGTGCAACGACAAGTTTATCCGCCGCTCCCTCAGGCGCTTTGTTCACCAGCAAAATGCCGTTGGCCGTTTTGCGTTCCCCGCCGTCAGAAGGCGAGTTGAGCACCTTGCGCTCCGTTTCTCCCGGCAGGCGGGCAACGAAGGTAGCCGAACCGCCTCCGTCCAGATTCAGTGCGTTAACCACGCCAAGCTCCTGCAGCATTTCGCCAAGCTCGATGTAGTTAAGCCCTTCACTGAACCCCGGCTGGCGGCCATCAACCTCGAACAGCACGACGGAGCCGTCCGCTTTGGTGCCCACCACCGTTCTCGGGTGTACAGCCGGATCGGTATGCTGCTGCACGACCCCATCCTTGACCAGCATCACGGTACCGCCAATCGCCATCGTGACATCCTGCCACTCGTTATCCAGCTGAAAACCCGCCGTCACTTCATCCCCTGCCTTCAGCCCGGCAAGCTTGCTCCGCTGCGAGCCCGAAGCGGACAGAACCACTTGACCTTGGCCGATCGGCGAATTCCCCTGATCCTTAAGAACAGAGACCACCTTCATCGTCAAGGTCTCTCCGCTGGCGACCCTGCCGCTCACGATATCCAGAACCACTTCGTCTCCCAGATTATTGGTCATCGTGGTAGCATTGAATTTTTCGGTATAAAGCACAAGTGCGTCCGTCCCTCTTAGACGGTTGATAGAGGACAGGCTGCTGACCGTTCCGCCTATCGTCACATTTTTCGTTAATTTCGGACTGCCGTAGAGGCTCGTTCCGTCCTGTTTAATGCCAAAGGCGTTCCGGCCGCTGGGCGGATCCGTCAACAGTTCTCCGTCCCCCATGAACAATCCGAGCGGAATTCCGGTGGACATATCGTAGAAATCTCCGTTCACCGCCGCGATGACGCGATTGCCTGCCTTATCGGCATCCGACGCCATTTTACTGACTCCCTGCATGCCGTATACCTTGCCATCGGTGAGACCCGGCTGAAGCTCCAGATTTCCTTGCGATGGATCAAACTCCACCATATGGACCTTCTGCTCGCCGCTGCCTTTTTGCATATTCGCCCACGTGTATGTAGCCCCCGGCCCGATCTCCATCTGCCGCATATCAATGACCGATGCAGCGGCGGCCGCTGGGTCGGCAGCAGCAGCTTGTCCTGCGGGAAACAGCAGCGATAGAAACATCACACCGCTGAGCAGCGATGATATTCTCTTTTTGCTCCTTAACATGTACATGAATTCCTCCTTCTCTATGCTTGGACTCTGGTTCCTCTCGGTTGTAAGTCCGCTCATGAACGAAAGACCTACTCGGGAGTATAGCGCTCGCTTGTTAATTCCACCTCCAATCTGTGTTAAGACCGGGTTAACTCTGCCGATATCGGCTTTACATTCAGTCATTAGCTGGAAGGGCTGCAAAAAAGTATGCTGCCGATTCGTATTTACCGCTTCCGACGAACGAAATTAACCTGTCTTCTTCCCTTCATCATATTGAAATTTTATTTTAAATTACAATACATTTTGTAAAATTTTATTTTATTTTTTCGGCAGGAATTTCCGGATGGGCGGCGTAAGCGCAGCTTTTGTCGAATGCGGGGAATGAAAACAAACGCCTCGCCGCCAGTTTCCGACTTGTTTTTACGGCGAGCTTCCAAAAAGCGCATAAAAAAACAACCGCAGCTTATAGCCGCAGTTGTTTTCAAGATTCCCTATTATTTTTTGGTGACGTTGCCGTTGGCATCAATTTTTGCATTGTAGGAGAGTTTGTTCAGTTTCGCGATGATCTCTTTATTATACTTCTTGTCCATCAGATTCGGCTGACCTTGAAGAATCTTCACCGGCGTAATTCGGCTCGTGATCTTGGAGCCCTGGATCTCAACATGCACCATCATCGACAGCAAGGTTTTGTCTCCGCCCCGGGTGGAGCGGTTGAACACGAAGTTGCCAAGCGAATAATAAATCGGCTTGTTCTTGTAATATTCGATGCCCATCAACGTATGGCTGTGCGATCCGATAATGATGTCGGCCCCGGCGTCAATCATCTTCTTGGCCATCGTGCGCGCATATTCTTCCGGATAGTCGGCGAATTCCTGGTTCCAGTGGACGTATACGATCGTATAATCGTTGGTTTTGGCCGACTTCTTAATATGGGTCAGCATCGGCTCCATCGTGTAGGCGGAAGCAGCGCCCGGATGATTCTTGCCCGCAATCCAGGAATTTCCTGACAGCACCCGGCTGACGCCCAGCACGGCAACCTTCTTCCCGTCAATGTTTTGCACGTAAGGCTTGAAGGCCTCGTCTATATTGCGCCCAGCACCCGTATACCCGATCTTCTGCCGTTTCAGATGCGTGATCGTGTCCAGCATGGCCTGCTGGCCATAGTCCAGAATGTGGTTGTTCGCCAGGGTGACGCCGTCGATTCCCGCATAAACGAGACCCTGGAGCGTTTCCGGCTTCGAACGGAAAGCAAAGGTTTTATCCGCAGCCTTGCCCCGAATGGAGACCGGCGTCTCCAGGTTGGCAAACGCCATATCCGCCTTTTTCAAGATGGGGGCTACCTTCTTAAAAGGATATAGGTTACCGAATCTATCGATCTGGTTCCCCACGTATCCGTCTAACAGAATGTCACCTGCAAAAACAAGATTTATCGGTTTGTCCTTCGACTTGGCTTGAGTGGTTGTGCCTGCCGCCGAGACGATGCTCGCCGGGATCAGCATAACGATAACCAGAATGAGGCAAAATAATTTCTTCATATCCATGCCGCCTTTCCAAATGATAGTCCTGAGAAGCTAGTTATTCACCTCGTTTATCCTATCATAAATTGATATAAAAGGGTAATTATATAAAAGGAACCATTTAATAGAATTATAAAATGGATTCTAACCAGTAGCCCTTTCAGCACTACGCATGCGGATTATTCTTCCGTTCCCTGTTGCCCCCAGATTATTTTAAACGGATACAAGTGGTGAAAATCCAGTGTCAAAGGGGACCGCTTCGCTTCTCCAGAATCATTCCGCCTTCTCCATTGAGGCATGTCAACATCCAAATCATTCAAATCTATCTTGTTCTATCCATAGTCTTAGACTTGAAATGCGGAGAAAAAGTTTCAAATTTTGCAAATCATATTGAAAACAATGTAAAGAACTTATATATTTAAACGTATCGTAAGTGTAACTTTAATTTTAATTACGTTTTGTAATATTTACACGAGCTTAGTCTTACATATAAGTAAAACTAAAGGAGCTGCAATCCATGAATATTCACGCTGCGGGCGAGAACTCATCTCCCATGATTGATGATACGGACCGCAAAATCATTGCGATCCTCGGCAAGAACGGGCGAATCTCGTACACGGATTTGGCCAAGGAGATTGGATTGTCCCGCGTAGCGGTACAGGCCAGGATCAATGCCCTGATCGATGACGGCGTCATTGAGCGCTTCGCGGCCGTCATTAATCCGGAGAAAGTGGGGATTTCGGTGTCCGCTTTTTTCAATGTGGAGGTTGAGCCCAAATATTTGCAGCAGGTGGCGGACACACTGGAGAACGAGCCGTATGTCACCAGCCTGTATCATATGACCGGTCCCAGCAAACTGCATATGCACGGCTTGTTTGCCGATCATAAGGAAATGGAAATGTTTTTAAACGAGAAGCTTTACCCGCTTCCGGGCATAACCAGCGTGGACACGCAGATTCTAATCAAGCGCTATAAAAGCCGAATGGGCATTCGACTCTGATTTTCGACAGAAAGGACTCCTACACTTGGATGATAAAAATAGCAATCCATACATGGAATTAACGTTCGGCATGTTCCGAACCGGCATACTCGGTTATGGCGGCGGTCCCTCCGTCATTCCGCTGATCCGGCATGAGGCCGTCGTTCGTTACGGCTGGCTCAGCGACGATGAATTCGGAGAGGTGCTCGCGCTCGCCAACGCACTTCCGGGTCCAATCGCCACGAAGATGGCCGCCTATCTCGGTTACCGTGAAAAAGGAGTGCTAGGCGCGGTGGTCGCGGTTTTTGCGCATATCCTCCCGACCTGCATCGCGATGATCGCGCTGCTGTCGGCGGTGACGTTCCTCAGCAACTCCAAGATAGTGGCCGGTATGATTGCCGGCGTTACGCCGGTCATTGCGGTGATGCTGGGCACGATGGCTTACGAATTCGGCGAGAAGGCCGTGAAGGGACTTGGCATTTACGCCGGGATCGGATTTTTTGTGGTGTCGTTTCTCCTGCTGGAAAGCATCCAGATCCATCCGGCCCTCGTCATTATGCTGTTCCTTGCCTATGGCACCGTGCATTTTAGAACCGTAGCCAAACTCAAAAAACAAAGACGGGATAAGGAGGGGTCCGCCTGATGGAAGAATGGCTTCAGCTGCTGGTCAGCTTTTTTGTTTCCAACGTGCTCGGTTATGGCGGCGGCCCTGCTTCGATCCCGCTCATGTATAAGGAAATCGTCACGAATCACGGCTGGCTGACCGACCCGGAATTCTCCAACATGCTTGCGCTTGGCAACGCGCTTCCCGGGCCGATCGCCACCAAAATCGCCGCTTTTGTCGGGTACGGCGTATCCGGCTGGATGGGCATGACGCTCGCCCTCGCGGCGACGGTCATCCCTTCCGCGGTGGCGCTCATCTGGCTGCTGAATCTACTGCAAAAATACCGCACATCGCCCGTGGTCAAAGGCATGACCCTGCTGGTCCAGCCGGTCATCGCGATCATGATGCTGACCCTGACCTGGCAGATCGGCAAAAGCTCCGTCATCTCCATCGGCCTCCTGCAATCCCTCGGCATCGCCGCCGTCGCCTTCTGGGCCATGAACATCCGCAAGATCCATCCGGCCTTGGTGATCCTGGCCGCGTTCGCTTACGGGGGGTTGGTGCTGTCGCAGGTGGTGTGAGGGGGTATTCAATTATCAGTAAATAAGCTGCATTATCAATAAAAAATTATCAAGAAGGCTACGAATGACCGTAGTCCTTTTTCCTATTTCAGCAAACCATATTTCATAAGGATAAATAGGTTTCGCATGGTAAAACTAGGATAAACATTCCAGCCAGGAGGGAATAAAAAAGATGAAGAAGTTCGTATTAGCCCTAATGTGTGCCATGCTTTTATTCGGATTACCGCAGTCGGTGTTTGCTGATGATCAAGCCTTGCACCAGCTCAGTAAAGACACTGATTTTGTTATTTATGCCCCTCAACTGCCGAAGACCGATTGGAAACTTGACATCCCAGTGCCTTATCCGTTTAAACCCGGCGAGAAAAAAATTACCTTTACCAGGTTTAGTTACTTTGACATGTCTGGAGATATTTATTTATTGGGAGTCGAACAACATAAGGCGCACGGTTACAAGACTACCCAGTCCATTACAAGCATCGATCTGAAGAACAACACCAGTTCAACCAGACAACAAGAGCGCACATTTACATTCGATTCAAGGGGCGAACCGGTCACGTGGGATGATATCGAAGCGCGATTTGAACCTTGGGCGGATAAAGAACAGAATGGCGGTTTTCTGAAATGGATTCAAGGTGATACTTTTATTGAAATGAGCAGCGTCGTGTTGACAAGAGAGCAAATGATTGAAGTCGCCAGATCAATGAAGCCGGTTGAACATTAGTGTATTTCATTCTTAAGAGGAGCACCCATTATGCTAACGTAACCTTGTTTCGGACAACAATAACCCGTTCGCTAAAATCGTCATGACTAAAAGAGCGAGTGTGAGGGACTCATTCCCATCCATACTCGCTCTTTTTTCAATCGAGAGCCATTCAAACATGCACCGGACTACGCACCATACCTATAGCCCCGCTTAGACCAACAGAGCAATGAGCAGAAAATCACCTGTGAACCGGACTTCCAAAAATACAATCGCCATATCATTCAAGATGTCTCGAAGTCCCCTTGCTCAATGGTCGTTAGGACATTCTAACGGACTCAGAATACCTTATTTTGTACAAAATAGCCCTTTTGGTAGCTTTAGCGGACACAGAGGACCTTATTTGCTGTTTTTATTGGTATTAGCACCCGTAATTCGCACAATAGCGGATCTGGAGTCCGGTACATTGTAAAAAATCGAGTTTTGAACTTAAATAACGGATCTAGGGTCCGTTAAAAGCTGACACAAGTAACCTGAGTGCCCATGGCTAGTAATAATACCTGCAGCCCCATTAATTAAATCCCTTCAACTCCCGCCTGCTACCTCCCCATCACCACCCCAATCTTGCCCTCATGAATCTCCACCTTGTATTTCTTCACCCGAATCCGATCGCTGAACAGCGACTTGCCGGTCTGCAGGTCGAACTCCCAGCCATGCCAGGGACATCGGACGATCTCGCCTGCCCGGCCGTATTCGTAATCGTACACCTCCGAGGGCAGCGTCGTACCGGAGACCAGGCCTGCACAGATCGGCGCTCCTTGATGCGGGCAGTAGTTGAGTATCGCATGGTACTCGCCGTTGACCCGATAGATGCCGATTTCGCGTCCCTCGATGTTGACGATTTTGTGCTCACCCTCTGAAACGTCTTCCTCCGACAGCACGTAATGTACCGCCATGCATGCACCTCCTTAACTTCAACCCCTGTTAGTTGGATCTAATGATTTTCCCCCGTGCCCAGTTTATTGAATGAGTTTATCTTCCACTGGTGCGATTCATCCAGAGGATCTTAGTTGATCCCGGTCAAATTCCCATGACTTCCGGTAAAATCGAGTTACGGCATCTGCCCAGTCCACACCTAGTATTTATTAGTCCAAATAATCACTTCAACTTTGCTTTGTTCCATTCAAATAGTAGCCAAATCGTCGAGCTATGGAAGTTACTCATACACAGAGTTAATCCATTTAGTTGTACATTCATCGTTGACCAGCTTCAGTTATGCAAGCCTGCTTCGACCATGCAAGCCAACCTCGAACATGCATGCCTGCTTCGACCTTCCAAGCCACCCTCGACCATGCAAACCTGATTCGTCCATGAGTATGCTTTCCATTAGTCCAAACCCACTTCCATCCGCCCCCCAGACCTCATCCAATCCCTCAATCCAGCCGGTACAGCTGTTTCGCATTCTCATAAAAAATCTTCCGCCGCGCTTCCGGTTTCAGGCCCCGCAGGACATGGCCCGGCGAGTCGAAGTCCCAATGCGGATAATCGCTGGAATAGAGCAGCATGTTCTCAGCATCGATCATATTGAAGAGATCGATGAGATGCTGCGGATTATCCGGCTCCTCGATCGGCTGCGTCGATAAGTAGCAGTGATCCCGGATGTACTCGCTCGGCATTCTCGTCAGCCAGGGCACGGTTGCTCGCAGCGCCTTGTAATTTTTGTCCAGCCGCCACATCAGGCCCGGCAGCCAGGCCACTCCGCCTTCAACCAGAACGACCTTGAGGTTCGGATACTTCACGAATACGCCCTCGCATACCATGCTCACCAGATGTGCCATGAACATCTGGGAGAGACAGGTGTGCCATTCGATGTACCGGGTCGGGTAGCCGGCCGCGGTGGGAGCCGTCGAGCTCCCACCGCCTTCCGCTCCCGGATGGATCGCGACCGGAAGGCCATTGCGCGCTGCCGCTTCGTAGATCGGGTGATAGTGGCGCTGACCCAGCGGCGACCTCGCCGCACTGGAGATCATCACCTCCACGATATCCGGATGGCCGCCGATCCTATCGATCTCGCGCGCCGCCAGCAGCGGGTCCTGGGTGGCTACCGCCATGGCTCCCTTAAAAGCTTTATGCTTGCCGAGCCACTCGGCGATCAGATAATCGTTATAAGCCGAGCATATCGCCGCCGCATAATCCGGATCATGCGTCGAGGAAATGTTGTAAACGACACCCGTCAACACGGCATAGTCCAGATTGTAGCCTTCGATCAGCTGCTTGATCATATAATCGGGATCGGAGCCGGCCTTGCCTCCCCCCGGAGGGATCGAGTCTTTTTTCATCACGCCGATCGGCGAGTAATACCCTGAGCCTGCATACCCGATGCCGGATGCCGCTACCCGGGAGCGCCAAGGCTCCTGCAGATATGGCAGCAGCGCCCTGTCGTCCTGCTCGTTATGAACGTCGACATCGATGATTTTGGTATCGTCCATTGCCTGATTCCCCCCATCTCCATTAAGAATTACTTGCCGCCGTATGTGCGCGTATATGCGGTGTTATACATGGCAAGAAGTTCGTCGGAGCCGAGTTTCTTCGCTTGATCGATGAATTGCTGATACGTGGAATCGTTGATCGGCGTTTTGCCGGTTACGAACTCCGTTACCTTCTGTTCAAGGAATTTATTCAGATTGTTCAGCTTCGATTTCTCGAGCTCCAGCTCCTCTTCCGTCTTGACGATCTGCTTCGGTGCAGGGACGATATACTGCTCATACCTTGCATTGATATCCTTGCTCTTCTCGCTTAACCCGCGCTCCCACACTTCCCGCGACTTGGCGTTATTCAGCGTGATCAGGTCATACCATACGCCCCAATCCTTGCGGAGCGCATTAAACGGAGATTCGCCGAACTCCTTGTTATATACCGCTTTGCCGTCCTCCATCGTATACGTTTTGCCTTCGATTCCTAAGGACAGATAATTCGTTCCCTCTTCGCTGACCAAATAATCGAGGAATTGGACGGCGCGCTCCTTATCCTTCACTTTGGCCGATATCGCTCGGCCGACGGTGCCGACGACCGGACGGGAGAACTGATAGTTCTTGATCCCCTCGGCGGCAAAGGAAGGAATCGCATCCAGCTCATACTCTGCCGTACCAGCCCCCCTCGCCTTGGCAACCAAGGATTCCAGATCGGCCTTCCAGAAAAACGTCACCAAGGATTTACCCGTTAGGATGCGCTCCTCCCACTGCGCTTGCGTCAGCAGCGAGAATTCCGGATCCAGCAATTTTTCCGCATACAGTTTATTCAGGTACACCAGCATATCCTGATAATTCTCATGATACGGCGCGAATGCGTATTGATCCGTGGTTGGATCCAGGTTGTAAAAACCGCTGATGCCGGTAAAGATACGCCCGAAGGTCGTATACAGCCCCGTATCGCCTACGATCGCGTTCGATATGAGCGGGTAGGAGTCCGGCACTTTTTCTTTCAACGTTTTCAGATATTGATAAAATTCATCCACGGTGGTCGGCGCCTGTATCCCGTGCTGATCCATAATGTCCTTGCGGGCATACCAGATAAAGTTGAAGCCCTTGCCTTCCGCATCCCCTTCCAGGACAGGCACGGTATACAAGCCTCCGTCCGTGCCCGTTGCCAGCGCCTTGGCTTCAGGATATTTCTCGTAGAAGGCTTTCAGATTCGGTGCCCGGTCCAAATAATCATTGAGATTCAGGAACACCTTCTCCGGCCCATGCTCCCGGCCGTCCTGCGTCGGCACCTGAATAAAATCCGTGGCGGTATTCGTGGCAATCATGATCTGCCTTTTCTCCTCAAGCCCTTCCTGGCTGACGATCTGGAACTTCACTTTGACGCCCGTCTTGGCCTCGATCTCTTTGAAAATCTCCCAGTCATCCCGAACCTTGCCCTCCACCCGGTCGTATACGAGCCATGAAAAAGTAACCGGTTTGTCAGGGCTTAACGTCCCCGAATCGTCCTTGCCTCCGCCGGTGCAGCCCGTAACCAGCATCGCGCAGAGCAGAATCATGGCAAGCGCAGTTCTGAACCCCTTTCGCCGCATTCCATAACCTCCTTTTTTTATCATCACATCGTATAGAAATGGATTCCCGTTAAATCCATGACTACCCCTTAATGCCCCCAATCATCGTGCCCTGTACAAAATATTTTTGGATAAACGGATAGACGCACAGGATCGGCAGCGTCCCAATCATGATCATGGCGTATTTCAGCGTTTCCAGATGTGTCAGGTCGCCTTCGCCCTGCACGTTCGTGCCGGCGATCAGGATGTTGCGCATCATGATTTGCAGCGGGTACATCTCCCGGTCATTCAAATAGATCAAAGCGCTGAAGAAGGAATTCCATTGATTCACCGCCGTGAACAGGCCGATCGTGACCATCACCGGCACGGACAGCGGCAGCACGATCCGCACCAGAATCTGCATGGATCCGCATCCGTCGATGGCAGCCGCGTCCTCAAGCTCCTCCGGCAGCGCCTCGAAAAATGTCCGCATAATGAACAAGTACCATGTGCTGATCAGCGACGGAAGGACGATCGCCCAGATCGTGTCCAGCATCCCCAGCTTCTGAACGATCAGGAAGGTTGGAATCATGCCCCCGCTGAAGAGAAGCGTGAACGCTGCCATGAGCAGAATCACTCTTCGGCCGGGCAGCCATCGCTTCGCCAGCGGATACGCCATCGCCGAGGTTGCAATCAACGTCAGCAACGTATGCAGGAACGTGTACCGGATCGTATTCCAGTAACTCACCCAGAGATCGGGGTTATAGATGAGCTGTTCGTAAGCGATCAGCGTAATCTTTTTCGGCCATAGCAGCACCGCGCCGCTCGCGACCATGGCATTGTTGCTGATGGAAGCCGAGAATACGTACACCATCGGGTAGGCCATTACCATGATCAGCACAATCATGAACAATATATTGAATACGTCAAACAGCTTCGAAGCGAAGCTTTCCTGCTTTTTCATCGCGCACCTCCCTTACCACAGGCTGGTCTCCGAATGTTTGCGTACGACCCGATTGGCCGCAACGACCAGAATGAAGCCAATCGCCGACTGGAACAGGCCTACCGCGGTCGCAAAGCTGAAATCGGCATCCAGGATGCCCCGCCGGTACACAAAGGTATTAATGACATCCGCGGTTTCGTAATTCATCGTGTTGTAAATCAAGAGGATTTTTTCGAAGCTGGCTTCCATGAAATTGCCGAGCGACAGCACGAACAGAATAATCATGACAGGCACCATGCCGATGAACGTAATATGCCGGACCTGCTGCCACCGGTTGGCCCCATCCATCTTGGCCGCCTCGTACAGCGTCGGATCAATGCCGGCAATCGCAGCCAGGTAGAGAATGGTCCCCCACCCGACCTTCTGCCATATTTCGGAGCCCACGTACACCGTCCGGAACCACTCCGGCATGCCGAGAAACATGATCGGCTCGATGCCGAACAGCTTGACGAGCAGATGGTTCACCACGCCCGTGGTCGGAGACAGGAAGGTGACGAGAATGCCCGCGATCACGACGGTCGACAGGAAATGCGGCATGTAGCTGATGTTTTGCACAAACCGTTTGAACCATTTGCTCTTCAGCTCATGGAACAGGATCGCCAGAATGATCGGCGCCGGAAAATGAAACAGCAGATCGTACACATTCAGCATGATCGTGTTGCGAATCAGCTTCCATGCATCGGGGGTGACATAGAAAAATTCAATGAAATGCTTTAGTCCCGCAAATTTGCTTCCCAAAATGCCCCGGCCGATCGAATAGTCCTGGAAGGCAATGATGATGCCGTACATCGGCGCGTACTTGAATATCAAGTAGTACAAGATGCCGGGCAGCATCAGCAAGTACAACGCTTTATGCTTTTTCAGAACGTAGCCGATCCGTGATAGCTGCGCCAATAATCCCCACCTCCGATTGAAAGCATTTACATTCGTTTGTTGTTGTCCCCACTATACGAGCCGTGCCTCCTTCGCGTAAAGCAAACATCTTTTCCGTAAGACGCATGTTTTGCAATGCCTGCGCCGCAAGGCTTTCGACCTGTTCCATGCAAAAAAAGAGACTTCAGAAAATAATGCAGTCTCTTCTTTCCTATTGATGGGAACTCCGGTATTTGGCAGGCGTAATGCCTTCATATCGGCGGAAAGCCCGAATCAAGGAATTCCTCCCCCAATACCCCACCTTTTCGGCAATTTCGTCTATTTTCAAATCCGTTTCAAGCA
This sequence comes from Bacillus sp. FSL K6-6540, assembly GCF_038007545.1. Lineage (NCBI taxonomy): Bacteria > Bacillati > Bacillota > Bacilli > Caryophanales > Bacillaceae > Bacillus > Bacillus sp. FSL K6-6540. The sequence continues at coordinate 1,480,482 of NZ_JBBOXH010000001.1, read as the reverse complement.
AAAATTGCTTCGCCTTCATCAGCCGGTACTTCGCGATATATTCCACGTACTTCTCGCCGACCTCCTCCTTGAAGGTTCGACTGAAATGCCCGATGGACATATTCATCATGCCGGCAAAATGCTCGATCGACAGCTCTTGATCGTAGTGCTCGTGAATGTACTCCAGAATCTCCATAAATTGTTGGCTGCGGCTGCTTGTGGCCGGCTTTCGGAACAGAAAGCCATGAATGTCCTGGAAGCATTGCGTCAGCTCGTCCCATGTCATGCAGCGATTCATTCGCTCGAACAGACCGGAATAATAGGGAACGTTCAATTCATTGCGCTCCGACTCCACCGCCCGAATCCAGGTGTTCAGCACATCGGCGAGCAGATATTTCATCTGCACGGCTGCTGCATCCTTGCGCCTCCCTTCCTCCAGCAGATCCAGCACGGATTGGAGCAGCTTGTCATACTCCCGGGTTTTACACTGGTTGTGGATCCGCTGGACCTCCTGCACGGACAGGAAAGAGTCCCATTGCTGCAGCTCCCTTGAAGGCGGACTGCCGCAAATCTCCACCGTGGAATGAAGCCCCCGGTAATTCAGCATGGCCAGCGCATGCTCATAGGACTGATGCAGCTCTTCGATGGCATGAACGGTTCTGCCGATGCCGATCGTCGCTTTATAATAGACACCGTATTCCAGAAACACGTGCCTGATCTGCTCCGCTGTTCGTTCCGGATAACCCTCCGTGATGTGATCATGCTGGATGACGCAAGCCATCAAATCCGGCCTTGTCTGGCAGATCCAGACCATGCCGGGCGCCAGCCGGTGGATCTTGTCCTTCAACTCCGTCAGCAAAAAGATCTTCGCGGATTCCGAAGTCGAATCATAAAACGACCGGTCATAGTGAAAAGAGATACACAGGACGGTTCTTGCCGCCTTATGGCTGTAAGCAAACTCAATCTCCTTGGCGTAGTACTCAATCGATAAGGCATCCCGGTATTGCCCCAGCAGGATTTTCGTGAAAAACTGCTCCTGCACGATCGGCAGCATCCCGTTCACCATCTGGTACAACTCTTTATTCTCGGTCATGATGAACTGGGAGTAGCGTTTAATGACATCAAACTCGTTGCCTTCGTAACGGCCCTCTTCATTCGGAGCATGGTGCAGCTTCAAGCCATCCTTGATCTCCCGAATCGGCCGGTACAAGCGCCGGCTTAAATAATACGAGGCGAGCGCGCCGACAACGAGGAAGAACAGGAGGAACAACCAGCAGATTAAGCGGGTAATATGGACCGGCTTCATCAATGTGCCCAGATCAACCATGCTGATATAATGCCAGGACTCGTTGAAGCCGGACGCCATGAAGGACAGCCCCATCTTGTCCGATATCGTAAATTGCGAAGCGAAACCATCCGTGCGTATTCGCTGCTGCAGGGCGAGCCGGTCCTGCTCGGTCAAACCGGTCATGGCGATCACTTGGGCGGTATCATCCACAATGGCCGTGCCCGTGACCCAGCTCTCCGGAATATGAATCCGCTCCTCAAGCTTGTCTCGTTTCACTTCAACCAGGAGGTAAACTTCAGGGGCGGCGGTATTGAACGGGTAACTCATGGAAGCCGTCACGGAAGCGGGAGAATCCATGAAATCCATCATTTTCTTGCCGGATAATTCGGCTTCCAGCTGGTGGCGGCGGTTCAGATCCAAGGGATAGCGGGAACGGAAATAATACGCTTTGTTCGTATAGGTTTCGGCATCGATCATTAAATCCTGATGGACAAAATAATAATAAGCTTTCTCGACCAATTCATCCGATTCCAGCTGTTGCAGCTGCTCCCGCAGGGAATGAAGCAGCTCCGGAAGGAGCTGGCTTTCCGGGGACGAAGACATGGGAGCAAGCAGCACGCTCCGTAATCTGGATGTGCTCAGGATATTAATCATGCTTGTCTTTAGCGATTGAAGCTCGGCATCCGTCTGCTCGGAGAACCGGTTCATCACCACTTGGTTAAAACGCTCGGCATCCTTTTCGATAATGCGAACGACAAGCACCTGAGCAAGAACCGAAGCAACAATGACGGGGATGAGAATAAGGAGAAAATAGTTCGCGAACATTCTCCAAAACAGGGTGTGCCTTCTGGGAGGCGGAGTATCGGCCGCCCCCGGCTCAGACAATCGGTCAGGCGGTATCCTTCGCTTCATGAATGTCCCCCCTTTGTAATTAAAATTGCAAGTAACAGGGCTTGCATTTACGTTTACTATATTTTGATGTAAGTTATAATATTCGCCGCATAAGGGAGATGGATGGAGCTTGCAGTGGGATGGTATTCGTCCACGAGAAAGGATTGCTTCCATAGCAAAAAGGGCCAGGAATCTCCTGGCCCTTTTCCGAAACGAGAATATCTTTTTTGCTTGCTCACATTCGCTTACTCGTATTCGAATACCGCATCCGGCGTCAGGGTGACATGGGGTGCATAACTCGGCATCTGGCCGGTCTCCTGCAAATACTGCTCAACAATCCGAGCGGCATCTACCAAAGAGCTAAGCAGCCAGTCCTCATAAAGCTTTCCGAACTTTTTGTGGAGCCATTCTGAGGTGTATTCATTCGAAAGGGTGAACAGGGAGTAGATTTCACGGACGGTATTGGTATGCTTGCGGCCGTAATCATCCGTCCAAGTCACTTTTTTATTCAAATCCACTTTGCGGATATCTTCCGTTTTGGTCGACAGGATGCCATTCTTGTATTGGTAATAAATGCGCAAGGATTTTTCATATTCATGGCCTTTTAGCAGCCTCCAACCAGCCATGCTTCCGGTCGCAGGAACCGATGACATTTTGCTTTTCCCGGCGTTTCCGGTGTTGCCGCTGGTCGTGGCTTTCTTCGGCTCGCCCTTTACGACGAATTGTGCCGCGCCCAGCGTCACGGTCATTTGCTGTTTGGATGCATCCCATTTCAGTTTTGCACCCAGTGCTGCGGTCAGCAGATCCGCAGATACGAGCGTCTCCCCTTTATTCTGGATCGGAGCGCCTTTCATGTTCACGGTTTTGCCGTTGATCTTCGCCTGCTTGCTTCCTGCCTTAACGGAAAGCTTGGTTTCTCCTACGGTAATGTCGAAGGTCTTGGAAGCAGCCTGATATTGGACCGAGCCTCCCACGGCTTGGAATACCGGCTTCAACGGCAGGTAAGTAATCCCCTTTTCCTGCTTGGCGTTCTCCAGCGGCTTGCCAAGTCCTGAAACGATTTTCACGGACTGCTTCTTGCCCGCGGCCTCCACCGTCAGCGTGGCTTCGCCTACGCCCATGATTTTGTATGTGCCTTTATCCGCTGCTTTGACCAAATGGGGCTTGTCTACGGACAAAGCGATCATATTCGCCGGAATCTTGTGCTTCTCTCCGCTGCTGTACTGAAACTCAACCGTTGGCGTGATGGAGCTTCCCACCTTCGGCTTGCTGTTCGCTACCTTTAGCGTAACGCCCGTAATGCTCGGAACCGTCACATCATATAATTGTCCATGATCATACTCGGTCCAAGTCCCATCCGATAACCGGGCGAAAAAGCTCTTGGAGCCTTCAATTCCTACAATCTCTTGTACTCCGCTGATTCCCTTCAACGGGCTCATTTCAAATGTTTGCGAGAATACATCCAATCTGGCATTCCACACCGTTCCGTCCTTTTTGACGAAAATCAGTTTCTGTTCTTTACCGAAAGAAATATCAGCCCCGTCGCTAATCAAGTTTTGGGACAGGTAAGTCGTGCTGCCATTGATACGAAGCGTACTGAACAGCACGAGTCTTCCGTCATTGTACAAAATAGCGGCATAGTCTCCGGCGACCTTGATTTTGCGGATCGCGCCCACGTCCGCTGCTTGACCCAGAACCACAGGTTCCGGCGTATAGGCACGATTATGGTATAAGACCGTCCCCGACTGGGTAACGCCGCCGATATTCCCGTTGTTCTCGTCAAAAACGGAAATTCCCTCAAACCCCTTTACAGTCTGCGGCTTGGAATCAACCATGCGATGGACGATGCCGTCTGAAGTCAACCAGTAACCTTGTCCAACCTGTTTCACATGATTCGCACCCGCTACAGCCTGATATCCCGCTTCCCCCCACATGACCAATCCGCCCGTATTATTGACGCCGAATCCGTATCCGCTGGAGCCCGCGATGAACTTCAGATCTCCGCCCATCGGAATCGGGATTCGGTTGATGGGAAGACGGCTGTACGTAATCCAGACCGTGCCGTCCTCCATCAAGGGCGTGCCATCGGGCAGCAGCATTGCAATCTTGGCGCTTGCCTTGCCCGACTCGCCATATGCTGCACCGGCCACGCTGGGAACCATCACGCAAACCGCCAATAGCAGAACCAACATTTTCTTGAACATGAATGAACCTCATCTCTTATCAGAATGTAAGTCTTTCAAATCTAGTTAATTTGAACCAGGAATATTATACCACTCGATAGAAACGAAACAATATCAAAATTCGCAAGATAACATAAGACCAAAAAAACGCCCCCAGCATCTGTTTCCAGACACCAGGGACGCTTGTCATTCACCTGCATTTATTCCATGCGCTCAAACACCTTGAACCTTCGGCCTTCCTGCAATGCCACCAACGTATGTTCATCGACTACATAGATTTCCGTGCCTTCGGGCAGCTCGTTCGACGATAAATGCGTATCCGGATATTGATCCGGTTCGAGCCGCTTCTGGATCGTGCCCGCCAAGGTCAAATCCGCCTCCGCAAAAGCCTCGGCACCCTCAGTGCCTTTTCCGATATACTCTTGGTCATCGTATTTTACCAGGGACGCATAACTGGCCGACTGTTTGCTGCCGCAGCCCAAACATAGGATCAACAATAGGCTGATGACCGGAAGCCCTGCTAACTTAATTCTCTTGCCCATAAGTCTTCCTCCTTTACGGACGTCTCCCTACCCTACGGTCTGTCATCTATCAATAAAAGCTATAACAGCTCATCCAAGCGTTCCTTTAACGCTCGGGCATCATAACGAATAAAAGCTCCGTTGACCGTGCCGACGAGCACTTCCTGATCCGTTACGTTCAGCGCGCCGTTTTTGGCATAGGCCTCTCGCAAATCGACGTTGCCGGTGATCACGTCATGCAATCTGCCCAAGCTTCTGCCGTCTTCCTTATGCAACACCACAAGATCGCTTCCCAAACTTATCAGCAGGTACGAATCCAGGATTCCGTAGCTGCTGCCAACCAGATGGGACAGATCGTCACCCGCTTTGGACGTGGTCTCCATCTTCCATAGGATGCTGCCGTTCTCTATATCTACCGCAGCCGGAATGCCGTTCAAGGCAAGATAGACTCGCGCTCCCTCGATGACGCCACGGGTGGCCTTCCCTTTTATTGTCCATAGTTCCTTATCTTCAAGGCGGTCATATAGTACGCTTTCGTAAGCGGCGGCCCCGCTGAAATACTCCCCGCCAAGCGCACGCTGCACCAGCAGATACCGCTCATTCAGCACCTCGAACCTTTCCATCTCAAGTGCCGGATACGTGTCTTCGCGCTCGCCGGTTTCCGTATTGAGCAGAACCCATTCCTTGCCAAGCAGCATCCATCGTGTTGTCATATCCGTTGGCGCAGTCGGATCGTAACGATAACCTCCGGTAAAATACGGATCTCGGGACGGATCGTCCATCACCCTCTTGCCGACCTTCACATTCCATGACGCTTTGCCGGTGACCGGATCGTAAGCGGTAAGCTGTCCGTTCTGCTCGATGAGCACGTACGGATCGTCTGTTCCTGCATTCAACAAGCGGTGTTCGCCGGACAAGGTCTTTTTCCAACGCAGCTTACCGGTATCCTGATCCAGGACGCTCATCACGCTTTTGGTTTCGTTCATGTTCAAAGCTTCAACCAGTACGATCGCATCAGCCGCAGCCGTCATCGTCAAACCGAATTCGTTCTTGGGCTTAACCTCCCATAACACGTTGCCATCCGACAACCGGATATGCCGCACGCGGGCCACATAATCCTTAACCTCCGGATTATATGCCGAGTACATCGTGACATGCTGCCGCTCCCGATCTGTAATGGCCGTATACCAGCCGAACCCGGCATCCTCCTGCCACAGCTTCTTGCCGGTGCCCCGGTCGATTGCGTACAAGGAAGAGTTATCGTGCATCCCGCTGAACCCGCCGTCATCTCCCTTGAGGAGCAGGACATCCTCGTTGGCCTCCAGCAGGAAGGTGAAATTCAGATTACCCTGATTTCGCCAATCGGGATCGGCTGTTATGGTCTTGCGCAGCGGCAGGACGTCCAAACGATAGGTAAACTCGTAATCATCGCCAGGATTGTAACTCCGCTCGAAGGATCCCGCCGAAGGGATCACCCACTCGCTGGACGTCAGCTTTCCGGATGGGGAGAACGTCACGGTATAATGGGCATCCCGCTGCTCATATCTCCAGGTCTCCCCGAGTTTCATCGGTTTATTGGAGCTCGATTCCTGATTCCGCGATGTCTCCCTCGCCTGCGGTTCGCCGAGCAGCTTTTTCACGTACGAAGAAGGGGTCCCTTTCTTAAAAAGAAGCTCCGTCAAGTTTCGCACCACATCCGTCGCTACTTCCGAATTGCCACCGAGAAGCGCTTCAGGCATCGCCTTCTTGGCTGTCGTGTCCTTCCCTTGTACCCACATCATCGCCGGGCGGTAGATCCGGTAATCTTCCTTCCACTTGGAGGGAGCGACCATAACGCCGTACCAGTCCTTCCACTGGGCTACGGCGATGAGGGACGTTCCCGTCTGGGATACCGGCCATTTCACCGCGCTTCCGGGAGCCAGGTATATGCTGCCGCTGCTGCGCAGTTGAAGCGAGAGCGGGGAAATATCGTTCACTTTGGCAGCTTCCTTGGAAACATACCATGTCGGGAGCCACAGGTCCCCACGGGAATCGGACTTGATTAATGCCATTTCCCCCTTCACGGAGTGAAGCCGGAGCGATTCTCCATCGGCCCCGTAATAGCTGGCCTTGAGATTCCTCAGGTGGCTGTTCTTGCTAAGCGCATTAGGGAAAAAAGCAGCCCTCTGCTGAAGCGTGACGCGTTGACCGGATGTAAAGCCCCCGGTTCCGGCAGCATCGGCGAATACGGGACGAGTGCCCTCCTGCGTCTGCTGAGCCGGAAGTCCGACGAGTGAAATGCAGGCGGCTGCCGTTATTCCGATGAATAGTCGCTTACGGATCGAAACGCGTGTACTCACAAGAAACCATCCTCTCCCATACAAGCATATATATTGTAAACGCTATTATAAGACAATATGTTCCAAAATCAAAACAAAAAAAGCTCCCTTTCAGAAAAGGAGCTCTTTCTAACGCGTGTATGAACGGGCTATTCCTGTTGTGATGCTTCCGCGGCTGATCCGACGCAGGCTCGCTCTCTTCAGCATCATCGGACATTCATTCGCCAGGCTGAATCAGGTACGCTGCGGCTCTGCGTTTGCCTGCCTGTCATGATTCTGGCGCGATCAGACACGCCGTCCGATAATTCCTCCCATACTTGACCGATAAAGGATGCGGGGGCAATAGACGAGTCTCGATTGCTTCCTGATGCCGCCCCGCCGATGGATCGCTCCTCCATCTGCATATTAGCACGGAATGCACTGAACTCTGCGCATCCCGATAATAAAATGACACCAACCATCACAATCATAATCTGCCACGCCACCACGAGCCTAGCGTTCCGTTTCGAATAATCCAAGGATTCCATCCGACTTCCTCCTTATGTACGTTCTGAAGGAAAGTATAAGGAACATATCTTATCAATCAGCGGGGCAAGTTCTTAACGAATGCTTAAATAAAACTGAACAATTCCATAGGGTCCTTGCAGCAGCGATCGGGGAGCCCTTCTCAGGATCATATAAAAACGCTCCCTCGAAGGGAGCGTTCGCTTGGGCTGCCTCAATTGCTTCGCAATGCAGAACGACCACCGTGCGGCAAGCGAACTGCTGCTATACGACTTTGGGAAAGCGGGTTTCAAAGGTCGTCCGCTGCCGGTCGCTCCGAACCCGGATTTCGCCGCCCTGGACCTCCACGATGCTCTTCGTGATCGCCAGTCCCAGACCGGTGCCCCCGGTCTGCTTCGAACGGGAAGCCTCCACGCGGTAGAAGCGATCGAAGATGAAAGGCAAATCCCGCTCGGGAATCGGATCGCCGTAGTTGGTGAAGCTGATGCTCACCTGACCGCCAACGCTGCGGACGGCGATGTCGATCCTGTGTCCCGACTCTCCGTACCGGATCGCATTGGATATCAGATTCTCGTAAGCCCGGACAAGCTGGGCGCCGTCTGCCCGAATAACGAGGCCTTCCTCCGCCGCAAGCTTGCATTCCATCCCGGCTTTCTCCAAGGACGGCACGAATTCCTCGATCAGCTGTCTCATGAACTGAGCCATATCGATCTCCCTAATATCCAGCGGAAGCCCGTTATTGATCCTCGTGTATTCGAACAGGTCATCGATCAGCTTCTTCAGATTCTGCGCTTTCTCATAAGCGATATTCACGTAATACCGCAGCTCTACTTCATCCTGGTACCGGTCTTCCTCGATAACCTCCAGAAACCCCAGTATCGATGTCAGCGGCGTCCGGAGATCATGGGATACCCCCGTGATCAGATCATTCTTCGTTTTCTCCGCATGGCGCTCCTCCAGAATGGATTGGTGAAGCTGCCTGCTCATCTGGTTGATGCTCTCGGCGACCTCGCCCAGCTGGCTGCCTGAACGAACAGGAATCTCGGTATCGAAATTCCCCTTGGCAATCTCGCGGAGGCCATGCGTGATTTCCTCCAGGTACGCGTTCAGCTGCTCGGTCATGCGGTTAATGCCGGCAGCGACGGCGCCTACTTCGTCCCGGGTGTCGAGCTCGATTCTGGAATCGAATCGTCCGGCCGTGATGTCCTGAAGACCGGTCTCTACCTTCCGCAGATCCAGGGCAAACCACCTCGTGCCCATATAATAGCTTGCCAAAAAAAGAATGATGCCCGTGAACAACATAACCGGCTTCGAACCGAGGTTATTGACGATCCAGGCAAGCGGCGGGTTGATGGCCGGAATGGAGAGCACCAGCGTGCTTAACGCATAGAGTATGATAAGCAGGGCGGCCGCGATGCCGATGCTGGCCAGCAGCATAAGCAGCATCTTCAGGCGGATGCTATGAAGCTTCAATCCTTTCAAGTCAGTCACCTCTGGTTAAGTTTACTCTATTTTGTAACCGATTCCCCATACCGTCTTAATGTATTCCGGCTGCTGCGGATCCTTCTCGATTTTCTCGCGCAGCTTGCGAATATGGACCATGACCGTGTTCTTCGATTCCATGAACGGCTCGTTCCATACCTCGGTATAAATCTTGTCCATGCTCAGCACGAGTCCGCGGTTGATGGCCAGCGTATGCAGCAGGGAGAATTCGCGCGGCGTCAGCTTAATCTCCCTGCCGGCCACCGTTACCCGGTGGGACGCGACATTGAGGATCAGCTCATCGATCTGGATTTCGTTCTCGTCCCGCACCGATTGATTGTTCAGCTGTTTGTACCGGCGGAGCTGCGATTTGATCCTTGCGACCAGTTCCAGCGGACTGAACGGTTTGGTCACGTAATCATCCGCGCCGATGCTGAGTCCGGCGATCTTGTCAATCTCCTGGCTCTTGGCGGACAGCATGATAATGGGCGTGTTGTTCTCCTCCCGAATCTTCATGCATGCCTGGATGCCATCCATCTGCGGCATCATGACATCGAGAATGATCAAATCCACTTTTTGCGTTTTTAGAATCTCCAGCGCTTCCAGGCCATGAGATGCGGTGAGCAGCGTATAACCCTCATTCCTGACGTAAATCTCCATCAATTTCAAAATTTCGGTTTCATCGTCAACCATCAGTATCGTAACTCCAGACATGGCTCCTCCTTGATCATAAAGCGGCAGTCAGCATAACGCCTTTTACGTCCTCTTGCTCCATGGATGTTGTCAGGCCGGGCGATGCTGCTGTTTTGGTTTCCTTTCGCCATGGCCATGCCTCGTCGGGTATACGTCCTATTCTTGCGAAACAGGCTAGGAACCGGAAAGCGGCACAGCCGGCGTATCGGTTGGTTTACCCGATCTCTTCGCCTTCGGAATATTACCGAAAATCACCCATGAGCCCGGTATATAGCGAACCGTCAATTCCACGACGATCCATGAACAGCCTAAGGCTGCCGCAAAACCGCCTGCATACCACAGATGGGTCAGGATCGAGTTCCCCGTGGTTAACGGGAATTGACGGTAGACGAGCAGAAAGAACGGATGAATGAGATAAATCCCGAAGGATACGGCCCCCAGTCTCTCCAGCGCGGGCGTCCATCCGCGTACCCCGGCCCGGTAGAACAGAATGGCGAACTGGAGCAGGACAAGCGCCCCAAAGTAAGTATGCATATTCCACAGCAGCTCGTACAGCGTTGAATTATATCCGGTTCCGTGAAGACGGTTGTTGTAATAAATGTACACATGGCCGAGACCGGCAGCTGCCCATGCGATCCACAGCATCGTCCAAGCCGCGATGCGGTAAGGCTGTGCGTTGGAACGGCTGATCACAAGCCAGGCCTTGAGTTTCGGATAATAGATGCCGATAAAAGCGCCCAGCATGAAGTAAGCTATATAGGACAAGGCCCAGCTTCCCTTATTCGGCACCTGCCAATAATACTTATTCATCAGTATAAACGTCCACTGGAACACCAGTCCAATCGGAATCGCCCATTTTGCAAGCTGCGGCATCTTCTTGAACAACCACAGCACCAGCGGAAACAGCACATAAAACTGAATGCTGATAAACACGAAGTACAGATGCGTATACGCTTTGCCGGTCAACAGCTTTTGAATAAAACTCTCCATCGTCTCGCCAAACGGCCTGCCTTGATAATGCAGATAGTGCAGCAGCCCGAAGTAAAACACGGAAAAGAGTGTATACGGGATGATGATGTACAGCAATCTTTTCTTGTAGAATCCGCCGATCAGCTTCTTGGTCGTAGGGCGGTCATAATAATTGTAGAAGAGTACCAGGCTGCTCAAAAATATAAACGTCGGCGTTCCGTATTTCATGAAGATGTTCATAAAATTGTAGATGAAAAAGTATTTGGAGTCCGTCATGGCCGATACGGCATACGATGTCGAGTGAACGGACAGCACGCCGATAATGGCGAATGCGCGGACCAATTGCAGCTCGGGAAGACGCTCCCTTGGCAGAGAATTCATTTTGTTCATGGCAGTACCCTCTCATTTCAAAGTCCTAATTTTTCTCGTTCCAAACCGAAACAATTCAATAAGTATAGTAAACATTTCTTAACGCCTTGCTTCCAAATTCTTAACGATTGCTTAAGATTCTGGTGATGCTCCTAATAAAATTCTACTTGATCCCAAAATATCCTTGCTCTTACAATAAGAAAAACATCTATCGACGTACTTTCTCAGAAGACAGACCGCGTATAGCGGAAGTTTTTCTTGCGAGATAAGGATGGCAAACCTCTGAAGCTGATACTTTCTTATCTCTTAAAAATAATCTTTAATTGGGGTGAATTGGATGCTGATTAGGATCCTTGCCGTTCGAAGTAGTTAGGCCCGGTCTATCATACTGGACCGGGCCTAGCCGGAATCACAGGAACTGGCTGCGAACGAATAAGAGACGATCTGTTTTCAGCATCCCATTTTATCTCAATTGAAAAGGTGAACAATATATATGAAATCACAGGAATACAAGTCATTTTATGATATCGTAGGAGCCTTAAACGGCTGGGATTTCAGCAAGGTCAGATGGATCTCGGAAGGCGTGGAGTGGAATTTTTACGATGAGGTGAGCAAGCGGTGCACATCATCCGACGCTCTGCTGGATATCGGCACGGGAGGCGGAGAGAACTTGTTGTCCATCGCCTCGAAGGCGGCATTGCTGGTTGGAATCGATCTTTCCCATGCGATGATAGAGACTGCCCGGAGTAACAAACGGAAGGCTGCGGCTTCCAACGTACGCTTTGTCCAGATGGATGCAGGGGTGCTTCAATTCCCGGAGGCGTTTTTCGATTTGATTTCATGCCGGCACTCCCCTTTCCGTGCTTCGGAGGTTGCCAGGGTATTAACCGATGATGGCGTGTTTCTAACGCAGCAGGTTCGCGAATGCGATAAAGCTAATCTGGCCCAAGCCTTCGGCAGAGGACAATCCTCCCGCGAAGACGGCGCTTTAATGGAGGAATACAAGAGGGAACTTCAGCTAGCAGGGTTTCGCAATATCCAATGCGCTGAATATGATGCCGTCGAGTACTATGAGCGTGAGGAGGATCTTATCTTCCTGCTCAAGCACACGCCCATCATTCCCGGATTCGGACAGGAGGAATCGGATTTCCGCATCCTGCAGCAATTCATCGAAGAGCATCGCACAGATCGCGGAATCCGGACGAATTCCGCACGGTTTATGATCGTGGCACGGAAATAGCCGGTCCTCCCTGGTTATAACCCGCAGTCTACGGCTATTAAACAGAAAAAGCGCACAAGGGGCACAGCCCTTGGCGCTTTTTTTTAGAAATCGGCATCGTATATTATCTCAGCATGATGGAACCGCCGTCCACCATCAGCGTTTGGCCGGTGATGTAATCGGAATCGGAGCTAGCCAAGAACACGGCCACGCGTCCGATATCCTGCTCGGGATCGCCCATTTTTTTGAGCGGAATCTTATCGACCATTTCTTGATACGCTTCCGGAAATGCCTGCTTCCACTGCTCTACGCCCGGCGTCAGCGCGATCGGACTGATCAGATTGACATTGATGCCGTCCGCTCCCCACTCGTTGGCAGCCACGCGTGACAGCCCCCGGATCGCTTCTTTCGCTGCGGCGTAGGAGGCCTGGTTCACCATGCCGGACAGTCCCGCACCGGATGCAAAATTGATCACCTTGCCCTTGGCTGCTTTCAGATGAGGATAACATTCCTGCATGAAATAAAACGTCGGATAGAATCCGGTATTGAACGACAATGCCATCACTTCATCGGTTGTTTCCACAATGGGTACCTGCTTGGACACATGCGCGTTGTTAACGAGAATATCCAGTCTGCCGTAGGTGTTCACAACGTCATCCACGATTCCTTTAATCGAGGCTTTATTCGTAATATCGCCGTTAATAAACATCGAATCGCTATATGCCCTCAGCGCTTTCTCCGTTTCGCGACCCTTATCCTCATTCACGTCCACGATGACGACCTTGGCGCCTTCCTTGGCCATGGCCAGAGCCATGCCGCTGCCGATTCCGCCGGCACCGCCCGTAATTATAGCTACTTTGTCTTTCAATTTCATGCTGTATACGCCCTCTTTCTCGAAAATGATAGCCTCACTATCAAAGATAGATCATTTCGCGAAAAATTTCAAATTTAAAGGATCCATGCAAAAAAAAGCAAGCCCCTCACCCATGGAGGAGCTTGCTGCTTACGTGTTACGACAGGATCAACTAAAGACCTGTGAAGCTATTCGTTATTAGCCGTTGACCAGCAGTTCTTTCAGCTGCTTGATCTGCTTGCGCTCGCCCGCAAGCACCAGCGTCGATCCTGCTGTCAGGATGTCGTCCGGACCCGGATTGATTTTCTGCTCTTTCTTGTTCACAATCGCTAATACATTAGCGCCAGTACGTTGACGAACCTGAAGCCCTGCAATGGATTGTCCCACGCATTTGTAATGCGGCTCGATTCGCGCCCATTCGATGATCAAATCTTCGAGCGTCACTTCGATGGTCTCCAGCGCTTTCGGTTTATACGTCATGCCGCCGATAATGCCTGCGATTTGTCTTGCCTCGTCATCCTCTAATGTAATCTGGGAGATGGTCTCCTCAGGATCGTCATCTTCAAAGTGGTACAACTCTCTACGGCCATCGTCATGAATAACAACAACCAGCTTATCCCCTGATCTCGCCTGAATAAGGAACTTCTTCCCGATACCCGGCAGATCAGATTCGCGAATAATACTCATGTGTAAATCCTCCGTTCTGGGGTTAATTCAATCTCTAGATTATATAGATTAGTTGGAAGAAAGTAAATCATCCCGGGCTTCCCTATGCATTCCTTTTTTTCACTTTCTCCACTGGATCGCTCCATTTGAATATTTTATTCATTCCACGGTACACGCGCTTCGACTCCTTGGCCAATAAGGGCCCAAGAATCGCGAGAATCAGGACATAGAGTGCCGAGAATGGTTTCAGCATCGCGGACAGTCCGCCTGCAAGTCCCAGATTCGCAACGATAATCGTGAACTCCCCGCGCGCCATAATAGTCAATCCGATGTTAAGCGACGATTTATGCGATAGTCCGGCCTTGCGCCCCGCTATCATGCCTGCGACCAGGTTGCCGATTATGGTCAGTACCACGGCGCCAAGAGCCAGCCATAGCGCATTCCCCAGCGTGGTCGGATCGATGCCGAGACCGAAGCTGAAGAAGAAGATCGCTCCAAAGAAATCACGGAAAGGTATGACCAGTTGCTCGATCCGTTCGCTATGATCCGTCTCCGATAAAGCCAGTCCGAACAGCAGCGCGCCGATCGCTTCGGCTACGTGCAGCGTCTCCGAAAACCCGGCAATAAAGAACATCGACGAGAACACTACGATAATGAAAATCTCGCTGGACGTAATATTCAGCAATTTGTTAAGTATGGGTGGACCTTTTCTCGCAATAACAAAGAACAACAGCATGTAACCTATGGAAATGCAAACCGAGAGGATCGTTGCCCCTATCGATGTAGCCCCGCCTAACAGCAGTCCCGACATAATCGATAAGAACACGGCAAGGAAAATATCATCGAACAAAATCATGCCGAGTATGAGTTCCGTCTCCGCATTCCCCGTGCGCCGCAGATCCACAAGCACCTTAGCGACGATGGCGCTGGAGGAAACCGACAGCATTCCTGCAATGATCAGCGTCTCGTACAGAGGCATATTGATCACGAAACCGTAAGCCACACCCAGCACGAAGTTCAATACTACATATACGGTTCCGCCTACCACAATGTTTCGTCCGGACTTGATCAATTTTTGAACCGAAAATTCAAGACCAAGGTAAAAGAGCAGGAATAGAATACCGATCTGTCCCAGAAAATCGATGATCCCCTGGCTCTCAATAAACTTAAAGTCAAGAATCCCTATCGTTGGTGCATGCGGACCGACAAGCATCCCGAGCACAATCAAGAACGGTATGATCGAGAACTTGAGCTTTCCAGCAATTACGGAGGCTATAGCAACCAGAATCAGAGCAGTTCCAACCTCAAACATCATATGGTCCATAGAAGACCTCCTCCTCCTCAAATTTGACTTCTGGCAATCATTACTATTATACATAAAAATGCATACATTTACAAAGGAACTGCAATATATTTGCTTGATTGCCTTTTATGCAGGAAATGGCGTCATTTAAAAACAGGCTTATTTTTATTAGCGATTTCATTGTTTCCAAAAAATATAAAATCTATCCACAATCGCATTCAAGCTCCATTAAATGAATAAATATACACTTTATTGCATACAATACCAGGTAAAAAAATCCATTATTTTAAGCGGCATGTTCACCTTCTTCCTGGTTTTCGTTTTTCTTATGCGCACGAAAAAAAGCCCCGCGGCTGCAACCGCGGGGTTTTGCTCTTCTTTGCACTATTTAAACCAGCCTTTTTCCTTGAAACGCGTGATCGCTTCGATCCGGTTGCTGACGCCAAGCTTATCAAGAATAACGGAAATGTAATTACGCACGGTTCCCGTGGTTATAAACAGCTGATTGGCAATTTCCTTCGTATTCTTGCCGTCCGCGATGAGGCCCAGCACTTCCTTTTCCCGCTCCGTCAGCGGATTCTCTTCACCGGAATACGCTTCATCCACCAGCTCGGAGGCGTAGATACGCCTGCCTGCCATAATGCTGCGAATGGACGCAGCCAGCTCCTCGCTCGGGCTGTCCTTTAGCAGGTAAGCGTTGGCGCCCGCTTTCACGGCACGCTCGAAATACCCGGGCCGGGCAAAGGTCGTCAGGATCATCACCTTGCAGCCATAACCCTTGATCTCCTCGGCGGCTTCAAGCCCGTTCATGATCGGCATCTCAATATCCATGATGCAGATATCCGGCATATGAAGTTTGACAAGCTGTACGGCATCCTTGCCGTTGCCCGCCGTCCCGACCACCTGCATATCCTCTTCCAGATCCAGCAGTGAGGCCAAGGCTCCAAGCAGCAGCCGCTGATCTTCGGCAATGACGATTCGGATCATATTCCCGCCTCCTTATCCGGCATTCTGAGCACATTAGGGACTCGAAGGACAAGCGTAGTCCCCTCGCCTGAAGCAAACTCCATGCTTCCGTTCACGAATTCAAGCCGCTCTCTCATTCCCCGCAGCCCGTTGCCGCGGTTTTTCGCGTCCGTCACGAACCCGGTTCCATTGTCCTTCACCCTGGCAATCAGATCCGTTTCCGTGGATTCGATCACAATGGAGCAGGCCGTGGCATTGCTATGCTTCACGATGTTATTCACTGCCTCTTTCAGGCACATGCTGATCACATTTTCATTCATTAACGACAGATTCTCCGGCTCCAACGTACCCTCAAAGGTCAACTCGATCTGCGCCGCCTTCAAGATTTGCCGAATACGGAAGATTTCATCCGCAAGCCGGGTCCCCCGCATCCGCGTCACCATCTCGCGCACTTCCTTCAGTGCGGTTCGGGCCGTCTGACGGACATCGTTGATCTCGGCTTGGGCCCTTTCCATATCCTGCTTCATCAACTTGCCGGCCAAATCGCTTTTGAGGCCGATAAGAGACAGCTTTTGCCCCAGCGTATCATGCAAATCCCGGGCAATGCGCTGGCGTTCCTCCAGCTTCACCAACTCCGAAATCCGTTTGTTGGCATCCTCCAGCTGGCCCTGCAGCTGATCGTTCTTATTCCGGTTATAGTTTGTCACGGGCAGCAGAATGACCCCTACCACACTCACAAGCACGAATGGCAGCTGCGTGATGAAGAACGGATTCCGCGTTAACAATCCATAATTCACCGTAATAATGGTCGTAACCAAGTGGATGGAGTACAGCGTGATAAACCCGGCCTTATTCTTGATGTTCCCGATGAAGAATGCCAGGAACAGCGAAAAATAGATATATCCGAATACCACGGACATCGTAACCGATATTAAAATTTGCAGACTCGTCCAGAAATAGACGAGCCAGCCTTTGGACAGAAATGACAGCACATAGAAAGCGAAGAACATCACGATCATCAGAACGCCGATCACGATCTGATAGGTCGAGGTCGACCGGAAGATGAAATAGAACGGAAGGATGTAGAAGACAACCCATACGTAAGGGCTCAGTCCCGTGCTTTTATGAAAGATCTGATACCATTTCTGCATGGAGTCCCACCTTCTGTCGGTTCAAGCTTAATTCATTTACTAGCCTTAGCGAATCCGTGATCCATTATAGCATCATGACTCAGGAATCTATTCGCGCTGGACCCTGGGTCTTGGGCTCGCCAGGTTCTTCTCCGCCTTCGTCAGTGCGGATTCCTGCGGCTTGCGAAGCGACTGACGCGCTTCCTTAAACGTGATAAACACCTTTTTATCTTCATCCCACAGACGGAAACGAATGGATTTCAAACTGGTCTTCAGCGTAATCGTGGTTGCCTTCTGCAGCGGGGGAGCGGCTTCATGCGCCTTCTCCAAGTTATAGTTAGGCACCTTCGGGCTCAAATGGTGGACATGATGGAAGCCGATGTTGCCCGTGATCCATTGCAGAACCTTCGGAAGTTTGTAATAAGAGCTGCCTTCTACGGCTGCATTGATATAACTCCACTCTTCATCATGCTCGTAATACGTTTCCTCGAATTGATGCTGCACGTAGAACAACCAAATGCCAAGCATCCCGGAAACCATGAAGATCGGAGCTTGAACGAGCAGAAATGCCTGCCATCCGATCGCCCAGCACAACAATGCATACAAAGCGACAATCAGAATATTCGTTGTATAGTTACTGATCTTCTCCTTGCGTCTCGCGCCTTTGCGGTTGAAACGGTAGGAGATCAGAAATATGGCGATGGGACCCAGACCGAACATCACGATCGGGTTACGGTACACCCGATAGTACAGACGCTGCCAAAAGGAAGCTGCCCCATATTCTTCAACGGTTAATACCCACATATCGCCGATTCCCCGCTTATCGAGATTGCTGCTCGTCGCGTGATGGATCGCGTGGGTGTTCTTCCATTGCTCGTAAGGGCACAGCGTAAGCACGCCCGTAATCGTGCCGAGAATTTTGTTAGCCTTGCGGCTCTTGAAGAAAGATCCGTGACAGCAGTCATGGAATATGATAAACGTCCGGACAACAAAACCCGAAGCAACCACGGCTATGGGAATGGTTAGCCAGTACGATACGGATAAGCTTAAATAGGCTGCATACCATAGCAGTATCAAGGGAACCAGTGTATTGAAAAGCTGACCTATACTCGCCTTTGTGTCAATTTCTTCATAAGGGGCAACATTCTTTTTCAAGCTGGACAATTTGTTATCGGGTTTAGCCATAGTTGTCTTCCTCCTCGAAATGAAGCGCAAGGACGTTATCAAGCTATCACGCACTTGTCTAATTTAAGTATAGTTAGAATGTCATGCGCGTCGTAGTCATAAACGTCATTTCGGGAGTATGACAAATATCATATATCAGTGCGGGAATCCGCCGGGAACCGCAGTCCGATCTGGCTTCTGGCTTCCTGCATAATTTCGGCCGTAATGAGCGAGTTGGCATGGGTGTTGATTGAACTTTCCCGTTCGCCGCACCGGATCAAATCGATAAATTCCCGGGCTTCGTAATACATCGATTCATGCGTTTGCAGCTGGGTCACGTTCTCGATGGTGCCGTCTCTGTAGCGGATCTTCACATCGTACGGCTGATTGATTTTGTCGATGATCATCGTGCCGTTCTCGCCCTGAATTTCGGTAGGGGCAAGGGAATCGCTGATTTTGGAATGCATGATGACGGCATCCATCTCGGGATAGGACAACAGCAGACTGCCTTCGCCGTCAACCCCGGAAGACAGCATGTAGCCGGAAGCCTTCACCGTGTCCGGTTTTCCGAACAGGGTCACCATCGGGTACAGGCAATAAATCCCCAGGTCCATTAGAGAGCCGTTGGAATATTCAGGGTTGAACGCATTCAGTACTGTCCCCTGCTTGAACGCGTCATAACGGGAGGAGTATTGGCAATAACTTGCAAAATAACGCCGTATCGGGCCCAGCTTGTACAAGTTGTCCCGGACGGTCTTGAAGTTCGGCATCAGCGTCGACTTCAATGCCTCCATCAACAGAACGTCATTGTTCTTCGCGGCTTCGATCATGGCGGCCACTTCGACCGCGTTGGAAGCCATCGGCTTCTCACAGAGGACGTGTTTCCCGTGGTTCATGCATAATATTGCCTGGTCCACGTGATAGGAATTCGGACTCGCAATGTATACCGCATCAATTTCGTCATCCTGCACCATTGCCTCAAGATCCGTGTAGACCTTGGGATCCGCGTACTTAGCCGCAAAAGCCCTGCCTTTCTCTTCCGTACGGGAGTATACGGCAGCTAGAATAAATTCTTCCGTCTCCAGTGCCGACTGGAGAAACCTCTCGGTGATCCAGTTTGTGCCGATAATGGCAAAACGGATGTTCATCCCTTATCCCTTCCCTTCATGGTTTATCCTGATTGATCTTTGTCGTTGGCTTACATCCATCCTTCAAAAGCCGAAATTCGTTCGCGTGCCGAATCCGGAATCGGCGTGCTCTTGCCTGAAGCGGTCTCGATGAGCACGATGGTTCCGCGGCCGGCTGCCTTCAAGGCGCCGTCCACTACGATCGCATATTGAATGTCCATGGAGGAGCGTCCGATCTCAGCCACCCGCACATGAAGCCTAAGCGGGTCCTTCAGATACATTTGCGCCAAATACTGGCACTCCAGATCCGCAACAACCGACACCTTTTGATCGCCGAACAGCTCGTCGGTCAATCCCAGATTCTCGAAATATTCAATGCGTCCCTGCTCAAAATACATGAAATAACTGACGTTATTGACATGACCCAGCATATCCGTTTCGCAGTACCTAATCTTTATCGGAATTTCAAAGTGAAACGTGTCCAGCCAGGACTTGGGATCCGGTTGTATGAAGGTTGTTTTTTTCATGATGAGTCCCCTTTCTCTTTATAAGAGGGAAATGTATGTACAATGCTAAACCAGTCTTATACAAGGATAATGAATACCCGCTGCGTCCGTCAACTAAATAACCAAATGATGGATATTATTCCTGACGCCCTTGGAATATGGCTTGAATTCATTTTCCTCCCATAGGTTGCCACCTATAGAAACAAACCATGAAAAAAACCATCCGCCCCCGATCAGGATCACGGGAGGGATGGTCTCGATAGTATGAATGGAACTAGCTGGGTCATAGCACGTGCCGATTCGCCATCAATGTCTCTTCTTATAGTAGGTTAGGGCCAGCGCGAGCGCCAGCACCGAGCCCTTGACGATATCCATCGCATAATACGGCACGGACAGCATGATCAGACCGTTTTGCAGTATGCCGATCAACACAGCGCCGACAAAGGTCCCGAGCGCGTTCGGCTTGCCGGCTCCAAATACGGAGTATCCGATGAAAGTCGCGGCAACGGCATCCATAAGATAGGGCCCGCCGGAGTTGACCTCGGCCGTCATGACGCGAGCCCCGAGGATAATGCCACCGATGGCGGCAAACAATGCGGAGACCAGATAAGCGATCAGACGGTATTTACTCACCGGGATCCCGGATAAAGCCGCCGCTTCGCGGTTGCCCCCGATCATGTACATGTACCGTCCGTGTTTCGTATAGGTCAGGAACAGATGGACCACGAGGACCACGAGAACCATAATGATAATGATCCATGGCACCTGCCCGATCTTCTCGAACAGCGCCGGAATTTTACCGGTGGCAAAGTCCCCGCTCGGCATGATCATATTCTGGGAGATGGTAGCCCCCCGGGTATACGTCAGGGCAACGCCCTGGAAGATAAACATCGTCGCCAGGGTCATCAGCATGTCGTCGATCTTGAAATTGAT
The DNA here is from genome assembly GCF_038007545.1 of Bacillus sp. FSL K6-6540. Lineage (NCBI taxonomy): Bacteria > Bacillati > Bacillota > Bacilli > Caryophanales > Bacillaceae > Bacillus > Bacillus sp. FSL K6-6540. The sequence goes on along the minus strand of NZ_JBBOXH010000001.1, from coordinate 1,459,418 downwards.
GACCAGAAACGCGTTGATCAGCCCGACGGCCAGGCAGAACAGCAGTGTGAGGCCGATGCCGATGCCGATGTTTTGCCCGTGCCAGACGAACATGGATATGACCAGCGCGTTTGCCAGGGAGGCCGTCGAGCCGACGGACAGGTCAAAGCCGCCAACGGCGAGCGATACGGTCAGTCCTACGGCAATGATCGTCACGATCGAGATCGAACGGAGAATGTTAATAATGTTGCTTGTATTCAAAAAGTTGTCGGCAACGGTCCCGAATACGAGAATAAGTACGAATACCGTAATCAACGTGCCGTATTTATACAGAAAATCGAATGCGAAGCTAGCCGCCGGCTTCTCCTTAACAGGTCTTGCTGTATTCATGTCAACCCGCCTCCTGTGCAGTAAAGCAATAATTCCTCTTCATTCGTTGACCGCGTTGTCAGCTCCTTCGTGATGCGGCCGTCATACATTACATACACCCGGTCGGTGATGCCCACGATTTCCGACAGCTCGCTTGTAGCGTACAGCACGCATTTCCCCCGCTTGGCCAGCTCGGCCACCAGCTTGAAAATATCCCGCTTCGCGCCAACGTCAACGCCCTTGGTCGGCTCATCGAAAATATACACGTCCGCATCGGCCAGCAGCCATTTGCCGATCGCCACCTTCTGCTGGTTGCCCCCGGACAGGTTTCTCACCCGCGCTCTCTCGCTTGGAGTTTTGATCCCGAGCGACTCGATCATCTCTCTCGCCGCCTGTTTCTCCCTGCCAAAGCTTAGCCAGGAACCCCATTTGGAAAATTGGGACAGCACCGCGGCCGTTAAATTGACGGACACCGGCTCTTCCACGAACACGCCTTCCCGGCGGCGCTCCTCGGGTACGAGCGCAATGCCGTTCCGCACGGCATCATGCGGCGAGCGGATGCGCAGCTTTTTTCCATCCAGTCTCATCTCGCCGGTTGACGTGCCGGAAGCCCCGAATACCGCCCGGCACAGCTCGGTTTTCCCGGCCCCGACAAGGCCTGCCAAACCGACGATCTCCCCTTGGCGGAGGCTCAGATTAACGCCGTTGATTTTGCCCGGGTCGTACATGCCTTTTACCTCTAACCGCGCAGGACCGATGTCTCGCTCGATGTGGGGAAACTGCTGGTCCATCTTGGAGCCCAGCATGTATTCCACCACTTTCGGCTGATCGATATTCGCGATGCGGTCGCTCTTCACCAGCAAACCGTCCCGCATGATCGTAATGTCATCGCAGATTTCGTACAGCTCCGGCAGCCGGTGAGATATGAAAATAATGCCGACTCCGTCCTGCTTCAGCTTGCGCACCAGCTTGAACAGCTGCTCCGTCTCGCTATGGCTGAGCGGCGCGGTCGGCTCGTCCAGCACCAGAATGCGGCACTGTTTGGAAACGGCTCTGGCGATCAGCACCATCTGCTTCTCCGCCAGCGTCAGCTCCGAAATCAGCTTTTTGACCGGGACCCGGATATTCATCCGCGCAAGAATCGATTCGGCTTCCCGATGGAGCTCCTTCCAACGGATCAAGTGCCGTTTGCCCATATCGTGAACCGTCCGGTCGAGCATGATGTTCTCGCCGACCGTCAGGTTCGGAATGAGCGCGGTATCCACCTCTTGATAGACGATCTGAATGCCCAGGTCCTTTGCTTCCTTCGGTGAACGGATGTCCGCCCTGCTTCCGTCGATCCAGATCTCGCCCTCGTAATGGGTATACGCTCCCGATAGAATCTTCATTAAGGTAGACTTTCCCGCGCCATTCGCACCGATCAACGCATGAGCCGTTCCCGCAGTCGTCTGAAAGTCAACATCGGTCAACGCCTTAACGCCTGGAAAAGAGATCGATATGTGCTTCATTTGAAGTAAGGGTGCCGCTCCCGAAATGTCGGTCGAGCTGGCAGTTGTTGGCTCCATCACGCTTCGCAAGTGTATTCTTCCCTTCAAATAGGATAGGGCGCCCCTATCGATGACCGACAAGAGCGCCTGTATGAATATTGCTGTTTATTTGCCGCCTGCTTCTTTCAATGCCTTCATCCAGTCCTCTTCGAATTCCGTGCTTGTTCCCCAGCTCGGGATAATATCGGCCAAATTAACCATGTTGACCGCTTCGGTAGCACCCTCGAGGCCAGAGCGCTCGATCAATACAGGCTCCAGATTATACGTAGCAGGCGTTTCCTCGCCTGCAATCTTCTTAGCCAGCAAACGAACGTTGATGGCGCCGATCATCTTCGGATCTACAGCTGCGGTAGCCACCCAAGGGCTGTCCGGTTTCTGGATCAGTTCCAGGTCCGCGTTGGATACGTCGATGCCGTAAATCTTAACCTCGCTGCGTCCCGCTTCCTCCAGCGCTCTGGCCGCGCCGATGGCGAATGCATCCCAGGTTGCGAAGATTGCATCGATTTCGCCCTTCGGATATTTCGTCAGGATAGCGGATACCGCGTTTTGCGTTTCCAAGGAAGTCTGGTCACTCGCTACGCCGAAACGCTCCACTTCCTTGATGCCCGGGTTGTTCTTCAGCGTTTCCTGGTATACGGCATTACGACGCACCATCGGCGGGAATCCGTCTACCCAGAGGTAAACGATGTTGGCCTCCGGCCCTTGCTCTTCAATCAGCTTGTCCAACGCCAGCTTTGCGAGCTGCTCGTCATCCTGCGATGTCTGGGTTACCCCTGCAATGTCACCGATCTCCGGCAAGGAGTCGAAGGTGACGACCGGAATTCCCTTTTCGGTAATCTTCTTCACGTCCTGAACCGATGCAGGATCGTCGCCATGCGATATGATAAATCCATCGTAGTCGCTGTCAATGGCTTGCGCGATCGCGTCATGGAATTTAGCGGAGTCTCCATTCGCCGAGAAGGTATCCACCTTAAACCCGAGAGCCTCGCCTTCCTGCTTCGCCCCTGCCAAAAATTGAGCCGTGTGGTCATCGCCTCCGATTTTCCGAACGACCATCAATTTCACCGGATCCTTCTCGGCAATGCCTGCCGGCAGGTTCTCGACCTTGTCCGCCAGATTGCCCGACGCGCTGCCGCCGCCGCTGCCCGATTCGGCGCATCCGGTCAATACGATCACAAACGCCAGCGCCAGCGCCGATAATTTCCTTACATGTTTCATGGCTTTCATGTTCTCTCTCCCCCTGTTTTCCGTAAAAAAGACGAATATTAATTAATACAAGTAATCCTATAGGATTTAAAAGGAGGCGTCAACCATTATTTTTTCGCTTTAATGCATTACACCACATACGCAAAAAAAATGAAAGTGATTTCTAACATTTCTAATTGTATCGGCAGCTATGAACCCATATTTCATACCTATAGCTATTCTCATTTAAAAAAAGAGATCGGGCACGACATTCGCGCCCGATCTCTTTCCATTAGGAGCACGGATTCCGTGCATCCAGCGTTTGTTGCTTCCAGCTTCAGCTCTAAGACCAACCGTTAAGCGTTAGCCCAAAGAAACGCCCATCGTTTCGAGCCAGGCCTTCGCGATCAGGCCGTGTCCGGCCGGTGACGGATGCACGCCGTCCGGCGCCCAGAAGGCAGCTTCGCGACGCACCGACGCCGCAGCGAACAATCCGTCCAGCGGCACCAGGAGGGCTCCGTATTCCACCGCCAATTCGCGGACCGCCGTGATTTTCGGATCCAGATCCTCGCGCCAGGCTCTCCGATCCTCCGGATGAGGCAGCACGAACGGTTCGACCAGAATCAGCTTGGCGTCCAGCGCTTCTTTCGTCCGTTCGATCAATTTGCGGTACCCGGCTTTATAATCCTCGGTGCTTGTCGGGTCCCCGCTATCATATCGGCGCCAAGTGTCGTTGATTCCGATATAGATGGATACCCAGTCCGGCTTCAGGTCCAGGCAATCCTCCTGCCATCTGTTATTCAAGTCGACGACCCGGTTTCCGCTGATCCCTCTATTCAAAAAGGTAACGTTCAACTCAGGAAATTTCATGCCGAACAACGAGTCGATCAATAGCGGGTAGCCGTTCCCCAAGCTGCCGGAAAAGTTGCGGTCGCGACCGCAATCCGTAATGCTGTCCCCTTGAAATAATACGACATCCCCTTGCTGCAAACGATTCATTCCACTTCCTCCTCATCGGTATGTTGCTATTGTGCGTACACTTGGAAATTCGTAGGCTCATGTGTAGTGAGAACGCTTCCTAACATTTAAATATTTGCCGTGCAGGGCTCAATTCCTTTTTATGAACCCTGCAAATCGTCGATTCGCATCGATTTTTTTGGATAAAAAAAACCTGCCCCGACTCCGGTCGGGACAGGTTTGTTCTATTCGATTAGGCTCCGGTCGGCATGGCCACCCAGTGGCCTTCCGATACTTCCACAAGCTCGGAATGCTCCAGATTATATTTATCCTCTCCGGTGCGTTCTTCCAGCAGGACCCGTTTCTTCTTGGATTCGATCTTCGGATCGGGCACCGGAATCGCCGCAAGCAAGGACTTCGTATAATCATGCTGCGGATTGGAGTAGAGCTCCTCGCTTTCCGCAAGTTCGACGATCTTGCCCATATACATAACGGCAACGCGGTCGCTGATATGCTTCACCATCGACAGGTCGTGCGCAATGAACAGATAGGTCAAGCCCAGACGGTGCTGCAACTCCTCCAGCAGCTTCACGATCTGCGATTGGATCGACACGTCGAGCGCGGAGAGCGGCTCATCGCACACGATGAATTTCGGCTCGACCGCCAGCGCCCGCGCAATCCCGATCCGCTGGCGCTGGCCGCCGGAGAACTCGTGCGGGTAGCGCGTCGCATAAGCCGGATCCAGTCCGACCATATCCAGCAGCTCCTCGACCCGCTTCTTCCGCTCCTGCTTGCTGCCGGTTAACTTATGGACATCCAGCGCTTCGCCGATAATGTCCACGACCTTCAATCTGGGATTCAGCGAAGCATACGGATCCTGGAAGATCATCTGCATATGGCGCCGCATGGCCTTCATTTCCGAAGGGGAGAGGCGATTCACGGACATCCCCTGATACAGCACTTCTCCGCCCGTCGGCTGATGAAGTCGAAGGATGGCCCGTCCCGTCGTTGATTTTCCGCTGCCGGATTCGCCGACGACCCCGAGGGTCTCCCCCGCCTGAATATGAAAGCTGATATCATTCACCGCTTTAAGCACATTCCCTTTGCCCATATCAAAATACTGCTTCAGGGATTTCACCTCTAACAGCGGTCCTTTGTAATCCGTGCTTGGCACGATGATCGGCGCCGGCTTCGCTTTCTTCTTCTCGTCGAGGCGCGGTAGCGCGTTTAACAGCTTCAAGGTATAGGGATGCTGAGGATTCTCGAAGATCTCCTCCGTCGTTCCCGTCTCCACGATCACACCGTCTTTCATCACGGCCACGCGGTCGCACATGCCCGCCACAACGCCGAGATCGTGCGTGATCAATATAATGGAGGAACCGAAGTGCTCCTGCATATTTTTCATCAGATTGAGGATTTGGGCCTGAATCGTTACGTCAAGCGCCGTCGTCGGCTCGTCCGCAATCAGCAGCGCAGGTCGGCACGCCAGGGCGATGGCGATCATCACCCGCTGCCGCATGCCGCCCGAGAACTCGTGCGGGTATTGATTATACCGCGCTTCGCTGTTCGGGATGCCGACCAGCTTGAGCATGTCAAGCGCCTGCTGCTTCGCTTCCTGCTTGGACAGCTTCTGGTGTTTGACCAGACTTTCCGATATTTGTTCCCCGATGCGGATGGTCGGATTCAGCGAGGTCATCGGGTCTTGAAAAATCATCCCGATATCGCGTCCCCGGATGCTCTCCATCTCCTTCTCGGTTTTCTCGGCCAGGTTCTGGCCAAGGAACAGGATCTCTCCATCCTTCATATAAGAAGGCGGGGAAGGCAGCAGCCGCATGATCGAGCGTGCCGTGACGCTTTTGCCGCTCCCGGATTCTCCGACGATACCGAGAGTCTCCCCTTTCTTCACCTCAAAGCTGACCCCACGCACCGCGTGAAATTCTGAATCACGGGATTGAAAGGCCACGCTCAAATTTTTAACCTGCAATATCGGTTCCAACTCTGCTCACCTGCCATTATGCTTATGTCATTAAAGTAATATACTCTACAACTCTTATAATCTATTGACTTTTAAAATAGGCTAAAATAAAATATACTATATCACTCGGAATAATGCAATTTGAAACAAGGAGGAAAGGCACCTTATGGGGGGGACAGAAGCAGCAAGACCAAACAGACTCATAAGTTCGATAAGCAGCACATACAGTAAGATCCTTCTGAATCCTTCTTATAGATACTTACTATTATTATTGGGAGCGCCCGTGAATCTCGTGGTCTTCCTATTTTATTTGGTCCAGAGAAAGAAGGATGACTACGCGGCGGCTGAGAACCGCATACGCAGCGAGATGCTGGCCGCCGGATATCTGGAGGCCCTTCGCTCCGAGATGATGGAGCAGCAGAAACGCAAGCATGAGTTTTTCAAGCAAAAAATCAGCGAGACTCAGCTCCGACAGGAAGTCGACAAGATCGCAGAGGCAAGGTTCCGTGAAGTCCTCAAGGATCGGACCGCCAAGGACCTGAAGCTGAACAATCGCAAACGGCTGACTCTGGCCGATACGTTCGGTTCTCTTATCGAGAACCCGTTGTTCTTCATTATATCACTTATTCCGGGCCTGCTGATGTACATCCTTATTTTTTTGTACAGCAATCCCTATCTGAAATATATTTTGGAGAGACTCGTGATGACGGTATTCGTTATCTTTGGCGTAGCGGTGCTCGTCTTTACGATTCTTCACTTGTCGCCGTTCAACCCCGCGGCCAACATATTGGGCGAGACGGCAACGCCGGAACAGATCGCGGCTTTCAACAAAATGCAAGGACTCGATCAGGGCTATCTGACGCAGCTGTGGAACAACATTAAAGGAATCGCCTACTTCGATCTCGGCAAATCCTTTTCGGGCAACGAAGAGATTACCTCCAGCATCGCCAGAAAGTTTCCGATCACGCTGACGCTTACGGTCATTTCGTTGATCATCGCGATTGCGATCGCATTGCCGATCGGGATTATCTCGGCCACGAGACCGAATTCGTTCTTTGACTATACGTTTATGTTCATAGCGCTGATCGGGCTGTCCATTCCGAACTTCTGGCAGGGACTGATCTTCATCCTAAATTTCTCGATCAAGCTGCAGTGGCTGCCCGCCACCTTCAATCCGGAGAACTGGCTGTCCATGATCATGCCGGTGATCGTACTCGGGACGGGACTTACCGCTTCGGTGGCCCGAATGACGCGCTCCTCCACGCTGGAAGTCATTAATGAAGATTATATGATCACAGCCAGAGCAAAGGGGCTGGGCAAGCGCACCATTCTGATGAAGCATGCTGTCCGCAATGCCATCATTCCGATCATTACCGTCATCGGACTTCAGTTCGGCGGGATGCTCGGCGGTTCCGCCGTTACGGAGAAGGTATTCAACATCAGCGGTATCGGCAGCTACATCGTGGATAAACAATTTATCCCTGACATCCCGGCCATCATGGGCGGCGTGGTTTACACCGCCATCACCATATCGCTGGTGAACGTCATCATCGATATCTTGTACGCATTCTTCGATCCACGGATCAGGTCCAAGATGAAACAATACTAAAGCAGGTGTACTCATGATTAAGAAGCTTCTTTCCAAACCAGAAACCAAACACCAGCTGAAATCCTCACACGAGTACAGTCAAGCCAGCTTCACATGGGTTATCTCTCTGACCTTAACGGTGATCCTGCTTCTGAACAGCTTTGATTTCACTGGGGGAACCATCAAACCGTGGGTGTTCGCCGCCTTTGCGGCATATGCACTGTTTACGATCATACAGATCATCATTACGCTGCTGATCCGAAGGGATCTTCAAAGGGACGGAGAAATCCGGCGCTTGACCAGGATCCTGGGTTACGTTCAGCTGCTGAGCATCGTTACGGGGAATCTGTTTACCGTCACGTTCGGTTTCAATCTGATCAAAAAACAGAAGCCTCCCGAATATACGATTGCCGTTTACATGCTGCTAACCCAGCTGTTTGCCATCGCGATATCGGCGCTGAATCTGTTCAAGCCTTACGTCTCGAATACGTTCCTGCCGGCCATGGCCGTGCTTCTGGTTATAGCCGTCGTTCAGCTGATCGCGCTTATCCTCGTTGCCAGGTACGTAAAATCGAATTATGCGCATCCGGCATTGACCTGGCTTGCTTTTCCGATCATTCTGACTGCGGCAACGGGCAATATTTTTGCTCTGGTGCTTGGCATCAACCTGCTTGCGAAGATCCGCAAGAACGGCAATCCCGCGATGACCCGCTGGGGCGACGTATGGGTAAAGCTTACTGCCAATTCGACGGCCATGTCCGGACTGTTCTTCGTGATCTTCCTGTTCTGCCTGTCGGTGACCAGTCTGTTTACCTTCGATTACAGCATTGCGATCGATAACAACTACAGCGCCATCCTGCAGCCGCCAAGCCTGGCGTACCCCTTCGGTACGGATAACTTCGGCCGGGATTTGTTCTCCCGGATCGTATTCGGGGCCCGCATCTCGCTGATCGTCGGATTCGCTTCTACGGCGATTCCGGTTGTCATCGGCGGCATTCTCGGTGCCGTCTCAGGCTACTATGGCCGCCATACCGACAACGTCATCATGCGATTGCTGGACGTGCTGTACGCCATTCCGGGCATCCTGCTCGCCATTGCGATCATTGCCGCATTCGGAGCCAATACCGTCAACCTCATTCTGGCGCTCAGCGTAGGAGCTATACCGACTTATGCAAGAACCATGAGGGCGAATGTGCTCCTGGTCTCCACCTTTGAGTACGTCGATGCGGCCAGAGCTTTCGGCTCGAGCAATTTTTCGATCATTTTCAAGCATATCGTTCCCAACTCGCTCGCGCCCATGATCGTCAAATCGACGTTAACCATTGGTGCAGCCGTCATCTCGACGAGCAGCTTGAGTTATCTGGGTCTCGGCGTCGAGCCGCATATCCCGGAATGGGGGAATATCCTGAAGATCGGAAGCACGTACCTTGAGACGCATTCGTATCTGGCGATTTATCCGGGTCTGGCCATCATCGCGCTTGTCCTGTCCTTCAACTTTCTTGGCGACGGATTGCGGGATGCGCTTGATCCGAAGCTCGATTAAAGCTTTTCGTGCCCCGGGCACACTAACGTTGGTTTCAAAAAATATTTTATATATACAACTCAGGAGGGTATCACCAATGAAAAAGAGTTCCTTGCTGTTATTGTTCCTCTCGCTAGTCATCGTACTGGCCGGATGCAACGTAACAACCAAAGATGATGCACAGCAAAATCAGCAAGAACCAGCGGATACAGCTACAGACACATCCGCTGTTAATATTGAATTGCTTGGCATGAGCTCTAACGAATCCGATGTCAACATCATTCGCGACCAGCTCACCAAGAACGGCTTCAACGTGAAGCTGAATCTGCAGCCGGACTACGGCAGCTTCAAGGCACAGCAGGATGCCGGCAATTACGACATCGCGCTGTCTAGCTGGACAACCGTAACGGGTAACCCTGACTATGCCGTTCGTTCCCTGTTCAAAACCGGCGGCGACTACAGCATCATGTCCGACGAGGAAGTGGACAAGCTGATCGACCAAGCGGCCACGCAAACGCCGGAAGACGCCGTTGAGACTTACAAGCAGCTGGAACAACGTCTGGTAACGGACAAAGCTTACATTGCTCCATTGTACATCTCCCTGAAGAGCCAAGCGTTCAACAAGGATGTGCTGGACGAGAATTCCGTTCGTCTTTCGAAATCCCGTTCCCTGCCTTGGGAAGCCGTCGATTTCAAAGACCAATCCAAGCGTGCGACGCAGCCGCTGATTCTGTCCCAATCGATCTCTGAACTGACTTCGCTTGACCCGATCAAGGGCAACGACGGTTCCATTAACATCATCAACACCAACATGAACGTACGTCTGATCAACCTGACCGACGATGACAAGATCACGTCCGAAGGCTCGCTGTCTTATAACCATGCCATCGGCGAAGGCAACTCGGAGTACTACTTCATTCTTAGAGACGACATTAACTTTGCAAAAATCACGAACAAAAAAGCGGAAGATTCCGGCGAACGCGTAGGCGCGGACGATGTCATCTTCTCCATGAACAGAGCGAAAGACAAAAATTCGGTGCCTGATCATCGTACCTACACGCTTCACGAGCACATCAACACCGTTGAAGCCGTAACCGACCTGAGCGTACTGGAAAACACCAAGGTTTCCGGCGGCAGCGAAAGCGTCAAGGAAGCACTGGAAGCCGGCTTGGATACCAAGATCGCTTCCCTCGTGGGCGACAAGAATCAAGCAAGCACGAAAGACGGCAAATACCAAGTCATCAAATTGACGACAACCGAGCCGTTCCCGCAAGTATTGAACTACCTGGCTCACCAATCGGCCGGTATCGTATCGAAGAAGCAAGTTGAATCCATCAATACGTATGACGTTGAGAAATTCGACGTGAACAAAGACATCCCTTACGGCGACCAGAACACCGTAACTGAAGGCGATAAATACAACAACACGCTGTATGCGAGCGGTCCGTATATCCTGTCTTCCAAGAATGACTATGAAGCCACCTTCTTCAAAAACCCTGGCTACATGAAGGGCACGGAGCACGAACCGAAAATCGAGCAAGTGAAAGTACGCTTTATCAAAGATGCGGACAGCACGCTCTCCGCACTGCGCAGCGGCGAAATCCACCTGTACTACGGCGTTCCGGAAACGAAATACGACGTAGTGAAAGGCGACAGCAAGCTGAAGCTGCAAACGATCGAAAGCAACGCCGTATCCTACCTGCTGTTCAATACGAAGAACCGTGATGTGGCCACAAGCGACGATCTGAGAAGAGCGGTGCTTTACTCGATCAACCAGGATGAAATCCTGGCCTACTACAACAACAACAAAATCAAAGCCTACTCCACCGTCAGCCCGATCGTCAAAACGGGCAACGAGCTGGTAGCCGATCCGGCGAAGGTGAAGGAATTCTTGAGCGCATATAAAGCGAGCAAGTAAAAAAAGAGGACGACATTAGCGAAAAGCTGATGTCGTCTTTTTTATGCGAGATTTATATGGACGGCCGCTTTACTTCTGGGTGGCTCCCATAGCATCGCAATGGGAGTGAGAAATTCTTCTGCATCGCTCTGGTTATTTGCATCGCTCCGCATGCGGATGATTCTTCCGATCTCTGTTGCCCCCAGATTTCCATGAATGGATTTTCTAAATGTAGAAATCCGGTGGCAAAGGAGCCCGCTTCGCTTCTCCAGAATCATTCCGCCTTCTCCGCTGAAGTCTGGCATGGACGGGCTGACTTTGGAAGCATATTCGAAGTTGCTTTTTAAAGATCAAAAGGACCGATGATTAGCCACGCGCAGCAAATGTCGTCCCTTTTTTATATCCGCTTGATATCGTCTACAAGCTCGGGCAAGCCCTCGCGGAAGTAGTGATCGTCACCCTCGTATACCCGGGTGACGGCCTCGGGAAGCTGCTTCGCGTAGTGCTGAGCATGTGCAAAAGGCACCACCGGGTCGTGCCGGCTGTGGTATAGGAAGAGGTTCGGGAGTTGCGGCAGCTTGGAAACAAATGAATCGGACAATGCATATTCTTCGTTTTGCCAATCGTCGTCTTTGCCCCAATAAGGGGCGGCAATCAAAAACAATCCAGAGACGGTTAGCTGCCCGTCTTCTTCCGAGAGGTGTTTCAACAGAATGGAACCGCCGAGGGAATGACCTACCAGCAGCACCTCCCCATCCAATGCCTTGATTTCATTGACAATCTGCGCTTTCCACAGAGCGTAATCCGGATCCGGCATGCCGGGAGATAAGACATGATAAGCTTCACCGAGCTGTTCTTGTAAATGGTCGATCAAGCCGCTGCTTCCTTGGCGGTTGCCTTGCGGGCCGGCACTATGGATGAACAAAACTTGTTTTTTCATGATTCGTCTCCTTCCCGAGCTTTGTTAATGGGTATGAGCATGTCCAACAGGATGTGTACCAACCTAGAATAACCGATAGCAGCATGCCGGACTTCTTTTCGTTTGCTGACATCTGACCCCATCCGACCTGTATCAGAAACCCTTGGCATACCCTTTACCATATAAAGGTATGTCGAGTTCAAGGTGTCGAACCCCGGGATCCCCCGCTTATGATGACGCCAACAAAGAAATGGTTTGCCGTTTCAGCATCAAATTCATGGCTCCATTAAAGACAAACAAAGCCGCCCCTGCACCGGAATCGGTTGTAGGGGCGGCTCTTTTTAGCGAATGATTGCAGGATGAATTACACGGTCTGCACCATCGCCGGGTCGATGCAATCGGCCATGGACCGAACCTCGGCCCGGCCCGGCTTATCTGTTACAAATGCCTGCTCTCCGTTATCTCGGCGGCTGAAGGATACGGTCACCGGGATGCCCGGAATCAGGTCAAAGAAGTTATCGCTGTAGAAGCCTTCCGCTTCGGCGGACAGCCATACGTGGCGGGCAAGCACGTTGCTCTCCAGCACGAACGTCGCGCCGTCGCTTCCCTCGACTTCTTTTACGCTGATGGTCGGGCTGTGCAGACGAAGATGCTTGTCGTTCACGAAATAGAATGTTTTGCTGTCAACCACGACTCCATCCTGAAGCCATTGCGCCAGGAGTACAACCTCGGATGGATCATGTCCGTGGAGCAGCTCATCGGCCGCAGCCCGGAATACAACGAGCGACGCTTGCTCTTCCGCACGGATCGGCTGCTCGGATCCATAGAGCTCTTTTCCGTTAAAATCGACTAACTGGACCTTCAACGTGCCCTGGACCGCTTCTGAAATATCGGATACGAGATGAACCCGAATCTCTTGTTCCTTGGATTCGACCGAGAGACTGACATCCCGGAAGCAGCGCTTGGCCACATACTGCAGCGCCTTCCATCTGCCGAGGTAATCCATGCCTGCCCACGAAGCGACCGGCCAGCAGTCGTTCATCTGCCAATACAGCGTGCCCATGCAATACGGCTTATTGCGGCGGTGAGCTTCGATCGCCGTCTTCATCGCTTCGGCCTGCTGGATCTGGCTCATGTACAGGAAAGCCTCGAAATCCTTCGGCTCGTTATAATATTGATCCATGTAACTCTTGATCAAGCGGTTGCCGGCACCGTTCTTCTGATGAGCCAGCATGACCTTCGACTCCAGCTCCATATCGCGATCTTCCGCATATGTCCGCACCGTTTTCGGTTCCGGGAAGGACTGGAACCCGTATTCGCTCATAAATCGGCCGACGTAAACGTTGTAGTTGTCAAACGGCTCCGTGTTATGCCACACGCCCCAGTAATGAATATCCCCGCTCGTTGTGGAAGGATTGGCATGCTGCTCCTTGTCATGGCTGAGCGATACCAGCGGGGAGGAAGGCCAATACTCCGCTCCCGGCGCATAATCGGTTACGGCCTCAGGAAGAATTTCATGGAACACCTTTTCGTAGTCGCTCCAGATCTTCTCGCGGAGCTCCTCAGTATAGTCCTGCTTCCAGCCCCAGCCGCCCTTCTCTTCATAGTGCGCCCAAGCGGAATCAATCTCGTTGTTGCCGCACCAGAGCACGATGCTCGGATGATTCCGCAGACGGACCAGGTTCTCCTCCGCTTCCAGCCGCACGTTCTCCAGAAATGCCTCGTCGCCCGGATACATGCTGCAAGCAAACATGAAATCCTGCCATACCATGAGCCCGTATTCATCACACAGATCGTAAAAGACATCCTCTTCATAAATACCGCCGCCCCATACGCGCAGCATATTCATGTTCGATTCCGCTGCGGACGCAATTTCATGGCGGTAGCGTTCCGCCGTCACTTCCGTTATGAAGCTGTCGTTCGGAATATGGTTCGCTCCCTTAGCAAACACAGGCGTGCCGTTGAGCTCGATGTAAAAGGACGTGCCGCGGCTATCCTGTTCCCGTACCAGCTTGACGCTGCGCAGGCCGGATCGAACCTTTTTCTCCGATACGGTCCGCTCCGCTTCCGCCAGCTCGGCATGGAACGAATACAGATGAGCCTCGCCCAAGCCGCGGCACCACCACAGCTTCGGCTCGGCAAGTTCAAGGCTCAATTCAACCGAATGACGGCCTTCTTCCAGCCGAACATCCTGTTCCCATGTCTGGCCGCCCGCACTTACCCGAAACACGCCTTGCCAAGCATGCTCCGCCGCAATGGTGGCAACGGCCGTGACCCTGGCCAATTCTGCCGTAACCTCATCCTGGCGAATAAACACATCATCCAGCCTGACTTCAGACCAAGCCTCGATCCTGGCTTCCCGCCAGATCCCGCTGGTCACGAAACGCGGTCCCCAATCCCAGCCGTAATGATAGGGCGCTTTCCGGGCAAAAATACTCACTTTCTGCTCGCCCATCCCGCCAACCTCGGACTGGTCATTCGAAGCAGGCAGCGGATATCCGAGCTTCTCAAGCTTCGGCAAATCCTCCTGAATAGGGGAACGGAAGCGGATCTTAATCACATTTCCCGAATCCTTGAGCTGCGATTTCACATCGATTCGCCATGAACGAAACATATTATCGGCGGAAAGCACCTTGGCCCCGTTCACGTACACATCCGCGTAGGTATCCAATCCGTCGAATACGAGTTCGATGCGGGATTGGGCGTTCAGATTCGAATCCACATCAAACGACGTCTCATATTCCCAATCCTTCTTATCGATCCACTGCAGGTCATGCTCATTCGTCCCGTAGAAGGGATCGGGGATGATGCCATTCTTCAGCAGGTCGGTATGAACGCAGCCCGGCACCTGGGCCGGCAGCCACTCGGATTCGTCGCACGCTTTGAATTTCCATTGATTTAAAGTCATAACGTTAAAATTCATGATAGTCTCTCTCCATCTCTATATATTGATTTTGATGCGGTTCGGGTCATACTTCATTCAGACGTGACTGTCCGAGCATCAGCTCGTTTTCTAATCTACGATCAGCTTCCCGGCGAGCGGCAGCGGCCTACAACTGGCATGCCTTACAGATCAAGCCGTCAGCCTTTCAGATCCGGAAGTTCATCCAGCGTGACCGTAAACGGATGATGATAGGTGCGGATCAGCTGCTGCTCATCCGTATACTCTTCGGAATACCTCCGGTTATTTCCTTCCCCTGTGAACACGAAGTTTCCATACCACGTGCAATTCCATGCCCACGGGCATCCGTCCTCCTGCATGAGATCGGGGTCGGGTATGACACCGTTCTCGGTCAGCGCAATGATTTTTGCCGTATTCGTATACGATAAAGCCGTGCGGTATCGTTCGGATTGCGAGCCGTAATCCCGGGCAGGGGGATAAATGTCCTCCCCGATGATATCGACGTAGGAATCGCCCGGATACCAATCCTTGTGCTGCCCGTTCCATACCCAGATCAGGTTGTTCAATTCGTGGTGATGCGTCATGCGCTCGTACATCAACTTCCAGAGCGCAATGCAAGGCTCGGGGCCTTTGCCCCCCCACCAGAACCATCCGCCGGATGCCTCGTGAAGCGGTCTCCACAGCACCGGAATACCGGCATCCTGCAGACGTTTGAGCTCGGCAGCGATCGCATCGATATCCCGGATGATAAGGCCATACTCTTCCGACGAAGGCTCCGACATCGCCCGTCGGATATCAAAGGTTGTCGCATTGGTGTAAAAGCCTCGGCCCCAGGTCCGGTCCGGCGGCAAATCGATCAGATCCTTCGGGGCATTCCAATGCCAGCAGAAGGTCACGATCCCGCCGCGGTTCCACCACTTCATCGCCAGATCCGTATCTTGACGCTCGGCCCCTCGCTCCACCCGGGAGGGGGAGTAATTCATGAAATCGAACCCGCCGACGGCTGGGTATTTGCCCGTGACCTCGTGGATCAACTCGAACTCCGGCGTTGATACAACGCCAATCTGCTGACCGGTCAGCATCCGCTTGCCGTAAATGCTGCACAGATAACCCATTAACCGTTTCGCTTCATCGGAAGCGGCCGGGTTGATCAAGTCCGGCTGGACCTCATAGCGGATGCTGCTTGCTTTTGTCATGCGATTCACTCCTATCCTGTAATTGCCGTATGGATGAAAGATCCTACAGATTTCCTTCATCCGTCACACAAATGGCAAACCCAATTCCTGCAGCATACCTATCAGACAAGCACAAAACCTGTCTCACGCACCGCACTCATCATGCGACACGGCATCTCTCCTGCATCATGGCATCCATCCTGCAACACGGCATCTCCTGTATTATGGCATCCATCCTGCCACATAACATCCATCCTGTAACACGACATCTATCCTGCGACATAACCACCTATCCTGCAGCACCCTCTACCCGACAACCCCCGTACGCTCCACGCTCTCCACAAAATGGCGCTGCACGAACAGATACAGTCCGATCAGCGGCAGAATGGCCAGCAAAATTCCCGTATCCACCACGAGCGCCACATAATTCGGATCGGCCTTGGCCGATGAGCCGAGCCCCATCAGAGCCGGGAGAAACTGGTTCGCGTCCGCGGGCAGGGAAGCGATCTTCAGCGGCATCAGCGACTGCTCGCTCATAAAGAGCGAGGTATAGAAGGTGTCGTTATACTGCCAGACGAACGAGAACAGGGTCACCGTAATGAGCGGCGGAATCGCATTGGGCAGCATGATCGCAAAAAACGTCTTAATCCCGCCTGCACCGTCAATCAACGCCGCTTCCTCAATCTCCTTCGGGAGCCCCCGGAAAAATTGACGGAAGATATAAATGAATAGTCCGGCCTTAAGCCCGGTGGCCGTAGCCGAAGTAATGATCGAGGGCCAGTAGCTGTTCAGCAGGTTAACACCTTCTTTTCCGGTAAACATGTGAACCAGCCCCAGAATATCAAAGCTGCGGAAATGCAAATACATCGGCACCATCAGCGTGCTCATCGGAATCAAGATCGTCAGCACTACCAGGCCGAAGAGCAGATTGCTTCCTGGAAAGGTGAAGCGGGCAAAGCCATATCCGGCAAGCGCGGTCGACATCGTGGTCAGCAGCATCGTGATGAATACGTAAATCATCGTGTTCAGCAGCAGCGGCCAATAATTCAGCAAGTCGAGCACGAGCTTGAAGTTATCCAATGTGAAATGCACCGGAATCATATAAATCGTTGGATTATAAATATCCTGTTTGTCTTTAAACGCCACAGAGAACTTGGAGATGATCGGATAGATAATGATGAATGTAATGCCGATGATCAGCAGGTAGCGGAACACCGCCCACAGAATAGGCAGCGCCTTGTTCTTGAACCGGTTCATTCGTTCCTGAGCCGTTTCGTCCGAGCGATCCCGAATCGATGCCATACGGACCTCCTTTTTTCCTGTACCGTCAGGAATCTCTTAGCCATTAGTTTTGATAAAAGGTTTTCCTTGAGACGATGATCCCCATAATAATCAGCAGCAAGCTGATAACGATGGTATACAGCCAAGCCATCGCGGCACTGAGCCCGAAATTCTGCGTTTTGAAGGCCGTCTCATAAATCGTTCGGGTCACGGTGCTGTCCGCGAACGAATCGATGATGGTATAAATCATGTTCGTCAGGATGAGCGGGCTCACCATCGGAAAGGTGATTTTCCAGAACGATTCATAAGCGGTAGCCCCTTCAATCTTCGCGACCTCGTACATCGAGCCCGGGACGGCCTGCAGGGCGGCAAGGAAGATCAGAATCTGCACGCCCGAGCTGCTGATAATATCGTAGATCCTCATGACCGCCCCGATAATGTACTCGGTTACGGTAATGGGAAATCCGGCTTCGGATAAGATGCGCACCATCGATAGCACGTTGAACTGCCCGGAGGCTTGCCCAAGCTCCTCCGCCACCGTCGCATTTCCGACCAGATTGATCAGACCCGAGGTTTCCGCTGCCGAAATCGCGCCTGACGCCAGGATGACCGGCAGGAAGAAGATCGCTCTCGCAAGGGCTCTCCCCCGGAATTTCTGATTCAGCAGAACGGCCGAGAACAGACTGAAAAACAAGATCAGCGGAACGTCCACCACCATGCCCAGTATCGATTCCGTCAGGATCCGGTTGAAGTTCGCGTCCACGAACAGCGCGGTGTTGAAATTGCTCCAACCTACAGGCTCCAGCTCATAGCCCGTGGGAGAGATGTTCAATTTACTGAAGCTGAACAAAATGGACTGAAACAGAGGCCCGGCAAACAAAAAGATAAAGCCGATCAGCCATGGCGCGATGAAGAGGAGGCCGAGCATGGATCTTTTCTGAGTCAGGGACAATCTCATTTTCATGCCCGGTCACCACCTACAGCGTAATTTTGCGGTTCCACCAGGACCCCGTTAACATCAACCGCTTGATCGGTATAATTGATCAGAATCGAGGCGCCGTTCTCGTACCTTACTTCCACCACGCCGTCTTCATGCCGCTTATGCTCCACCATTCGCTGCGTCCGGAGCGGCGCCAGCACCTCGTTCAGCTCTTGGTACAAGGACACCGCTTCCTCGAACCAATCCTTGTAATGGGTGGAGTACATGTCATCGAAACGCGTATACTTCAGCTTTGAGCTTTGTTCATAAGACCATAGGAAATGCGGAGCCGTTCCCAATTCCAGCGACTGCAGGAGCGCATTGCGCAAATGTTGTTCATTCAGGTTATTGACCGCTGCTCCCGCATAATCCAGGTAGCCGTGAATGACCATTTGATAAAACGGCACGGCTTCATCCGTCAGCCCGAATCCGCTGCTCGACGTCGGTACATCGAGCACGTGGCCCGCATATGGCCAGCTGTAAGCATTAGCACCGGAAACCATCGTATCCGGGTATGCCTCGTGCAGCGCCTTCAGCTGATCGGTCACGATAAACTTCGCGGTTTCTCGGAAAACCACCCGCTGCACCCGGTAATCGGAGCTCAGGACATCGCCCAGGTCCCGCAATGACACGGCCCCCATGCCAAACCGTTCATATTGCCTTGTGAATCGGTCCACGTAATAGGGAAGCTTCGCCGGCGACATCAGGTTGTACGTGCCGTAATACGAGTTCATCCGGTTCGTGTTCCGGTCATACGGATGCAGCGCTGCCGTTTCCCTGGTCACGAAACGGGAGGCATCGGATGACGGCGTAAACGCCCCATCGTCATGGTAGACACGCTGTAAGGCAACATCCGGATACAGCCCGCCGCCGGCGTCCTGCAATTGCTTGGACAGCGCCTTCAGCCCGGCGGCGTTTCCGACAACGCTGTCCGTCTTTACCTTCACCGGGGTTTTGTGATGGACGCCTTTGCCAAACCAGCCGAGGTAACGCATTCGGAGATTGGCGATGCCCTCGCCATTCAGAAGAGCGGCGATCTCGCCTGCCTGCTCGAAGGTGGTCATCGAGACGACGGCATCATACGGTACGCCCAGAAAAGATCTCCGTTTATCCACGCTTCCCAGCATATCGAGATAGAATGGAATGCCCTCCGCTTCTTTCAGGGGAATCAGCTTGTTTTCCTTCGCAAGCGTTTCCTGATACAAGCGGGCCATGCCGGAGTAGCTTGCCTCTTCACCGGACAGGAAACGGTATTTGACGGACAGCTTCCCGTTGTACAGCTTGTCATTCAACAGCTGGATTTCCTGCACCGTACTTCCGGTGTAAAGCTCCAGCATATCCTCGCCGCGCACGGCAAAGCTGCTGAATACATGATTGTACGAATTCTGCTTCCCGCCGATATCGGCGGACACGCTCGCGATGGCGTCGCCTTCTTCAATCACGGCAAACCAGCCGCCGTCCCCGTTCTTCATGCCGAACACGGGCATTCGTGCCTGCTCGGCCACCTGTCCGCGGCTGCTGCTGTTATTATTCGGATCGGTGCCGTATAGACGCTGCACGTACTGTTCTTCCTTCACTTTGCCGTTATTCAGGTGGATCAGGCTGCCGCTGCCGTCCGGCACCAGCATATAACCCTCGGCCTTCGTTCCCGCCGCTCCGAAATAGCGAAGCAGCTCCACGCTACGCAGGCGGTGATTCTCGCTTTCCGTTACCTGGTCAAGCGGTGTCGTAACGACAAGCGAATCCTCTTCCAGCCGGTATTCGAGCGGAATCTTGAACTGCGGCTTCGAAGAGGCGCTTGCGGCGGCTCCCCCGCCCGCTTCGTTATCATAGGCAAGATCCTCCGCGGTGTAGCCGGCCTGCTCGAACGCGCCCAGCATTTTTTTCAGCACCAGCTCCTTCTTGATCTGGTCGTCCAGGCGCTCCAGCATCGCAGGGTTATCCTTCATGGGGTAATACCGGGCCTGCACGTATCTGGCCAATGACACATCCAGCTTGCTGACCACCTTCTCCTGCAGCCGGTCCTGCGAGATGTATTTCGGCAAGGCGTCGATCCCGAGCGAGACATCTCCCAGCGTATACGTGACGCGAACGCCGTTGTCCAAGCCTTCCGCCGTATAGTTCCCGTTCATCACGCTCCACGTATAATTCGGATACGTCTCAAGCGTGCCGATCCCGTCCCGGAACGTCAGCGTCAATTGCGATGACAGCACTTCCTTCTCAAAAGGCGAAGCCATTCCGTCCTCCATCCGGTCTGGCGGATTGCTGTACCATACCGTATCGCTCCGCTTATCCCGCACCGCGACCTCAGTCGTGTCCGGATGATAATACAGCGCAAGCGTCTCCGTTTCCGCTACCAGATCCATGCCGGGCACGCCGCCTGTCAAATCGTTCAGGGCGGAGAGCTCCCTGCCCTGCGCCGTCTCGGCCGCCGCATTACTGTACGCAGCGACGTCGACCGCCGGCGCTCCCCGGTTCGCGTAGATCAGAAAGCCCGCAGCCATGCACGTTATAACGGTACATGCAAGCACCGTGTACAGCCATTTTCTTTTTTTCACGGGTGCGGCCTCCTTATTGCCTGAATATGATCTCTCGGTAAACGTTGACAACGAACGTGTAAATCTGCTGCAGCATGCTCAGGACGAGCGTGCCCAGAAATACGATAATGCCCATAACGATCAGGCTCAGTAACATCGTGACGACCGTTTTGCCGGCCGAGTATTGGTGGACCGTCATCGTGCCGACAAAGAGCAGCCCGATAAACCAGATCGCTGCTACCGTCGTTAGCAAATAATAGAACACGGTCTCTTCCTGGACCATGAACCGGCTCGCCAGCGTCATGGGCGGATAGATCAGAACCATCGGAATGAGGGCATATGCGCTGGCCATCACGATCTCCTTAAACTTCCCTTCCCCGCCCATGAGCGTGGTGACCGACCAGTTGGAGACGCACCACAGGAAGAACGGGAAGACGATAAATATCAGTTCGTCGATGCTGCTCATCGTCCGCGGATCATTGTAGTTGACCAGAAACCCCGCATACTGCCGCTGCAGAATCATGGCAATGACCACAAGCGCCAATACGAGATAAGCGACCCCGAGCCGTCCCCGGTTTTCATACTTCAGGTCCCAATATCCGTCGAAGGGGTGAACGATCAAATGAAGGGGGAATTTAAGATAGTCCTGCTTCATGCTTTCCTGCCCTCCTCTGCTTTCGGTATCTTACCGTTCGATAGACCGCGTAGAGCAGCAGGCCCCCGGTCCCTGCCGATAAAAAGGTGCCGAAATGCTCCTTCATGACCTCCCTGCGATATCGTTTATACGCCACGGAATAGTTCTTGCGGTCCATGCCCAGCTCAAAATATTGAAGGGCTTCCTTGTTCTCCCCCTTCATGAGCTTCGCTTTCCCGATGCCGATATACGCGATGTCATAATTCGCATTGAGCTGAAGCACGCGTTCCCAATACCTTTCCGCCTCCGCGTCTTCTCCCCGGTAATGGTGGCGGACGGCAAGGTTAACCTGCTTCCCGAACTCGGTCGGCTCGAACATGACGATGCTTGCCTTTCCCCGGTCCAGCACAAGCTGGCGGTCTCCAAGCCGTTCAATCGCCGCCGGCGTCTTCAATAGGCCCAGCTGATTCCCGATGCCGCCGTAGACATACAACAGGTTTCCGGTCTCATCATAGGTGAAGACGCGTCCTTGGGTAGAGTCCAGCGCGCTGTACATCCCGTCGCCGAGCACCTTAATATCAACGAATTTGGATGGCCCCACCGTTCTTCGATAATAAATATCGCCCGCAACCGGAAAGTAGCCGAAGCGCTTTAGCACATCCTCTCCCGAGGGATTGAGGCGTTTCAACGGTTCCTTGGATCCGACGTCAATATTCGTGGCATAGACGAACCCCTTGCCGTCCATATCCAGATTGGAGAACTCGGTCGGGATGAACAGTCTCATCTGGGCTTTCTGCGCGCTCGTCGATACCAATCTCCAGAAATAATCGCCATAATCGCGCTTTACCTTAATCGTTCCGACGTAGCCGAGAAAGGTACCCTCCTCCTCGAACTGCATAATGCCTTCGTAAACGCCGCGGGCGACGACGAATACCCGTTTGGCCTCATCCACCGCCACTTTCAGGGGAATGAATTGAAAGCCTTGAGGCAGCACATCCGACTCCGGCTGCTCCATGATGCGGACAAGCGCCCCTTCCGCCGTCAACACGACAACCCGCTGATGATCCGTATCCGCAACATAGATCTGCTCATCCCCGTCAATGAAGATGCCGGCAGGATTTGCAAAACCGTCCTCTTTCCCTTCGTTCATGAAAGAATCAATGACCCGGATCACGTTCCACGCATCGTCCAGGACGACGATCCGTTTGTTCCCGCTGTCCAGCACGTAGATGTTTCCGGCTTCCGACACATGCATATCGCTCGGATCCAAGAAATCTCCAATGCCCAGCTCCTTTCCCGTAACGGCGCGTTCCGGCAAATAAGCGGCAGGCACGGCAACCGTTTCCTCCCAATAGTTGTAGATATAGCTCTCGTACGGAGCACTGGCGGAGACGCTCCCCGGCATTAGGCCGGTGAGCAGCAGGGAGGCCGCCGCGAGAGTTAGCAACCATTTTTTTGCTGACATCTGATCCCCTCCCTAATCCTTCATCCCGGAGGTCGCCATCGTCTCGATGATCCGGCTCTGCGAGAACAGAAAGAGCACAATCGGCACGCTCATCAAGATGACTGCCACGGCCGCGCCTGCGCCGGCCCGGGAAATACCGCCCAGAATGATCTGATTGGATGCATAGTGCAGGGTCTTGAGCTGCTCGCTGTAAATAAAGCCGTTGCCGTCGGTTCCCCACAGGATCTGGAACAGCAAAATGATCAGCGTGAGCCATGCCGGCTTCACGTTCGGCATCACGATGGACCAGAAGATCCGGTATTCGCTGGCTCCGTCGATTTTGGCCGCTTCCAGCAAGGCATCCGGTATCTGTTCCATGAACTGCTTCATTAGATATAACCCTAGCGAATAGCCGAAAGCCGGTATAATGACGGCCCAGTAGGTGTCGATGAGCCCCAGCCACGACAGGATCATATAATTCGGCGTCGCCGTAACGACCGGCGTGAACATCAGCGAGAGCACGACGACCTGGAACAGGAACACCTTGCCCGGAAACTTGTGTTTGGCCAGCGGGTAAGCCGCGGCGGATGCAAAGATCACATGCCCGACAATGCCGACCCCGGTTATGAAGACCGTATTGAAGATATACCGCGAGAACGGCACCCAGGACTGGCCGAGCAGATTGATCAGATCGGAAAAGTTATTCCATGTCGGATTGCGGACAAACAGCGTCGGCGGAAACAGGAAAATCTCGTCCAGCGGCTTGAACGCGTTGTTGATGGCGTACACCAGGGGCAGCGCCATGAAAGCGCCGAACACCGCCAGCAGCGCAAACAGGGAGAAGGTGCCCATGAACGAGCGGTTTACCCGTTTGCTGCGAGCTTTAAGCCTGACGTTCAGCAGGCGGCCGTCCCGTTTTTTCGGAAGTTCGTATGTAACCCTCACGCGTCTACTCACCTACCTTGCGCAGCAATTTTTGGACGATCAGGTTGGTTCCCACCATCAGGATGAACAGCACGGTCGCAATCGCCGACGCAAAACCCATCTCGAAGCGCGTCGTGCCGAAATCGATGAGATGCGTGACGATGGTTTCCGCCGCGTAGTTCACGCTCGGGAAACCGGCCAGCGCAATCGATACGTCGGCCACGGCAAACGATGTCGTAAGCTGGATGACCGCGCCGAACATAAGCTGCGGCCGCATCGAAGGCAGCGTTATGAACCACAGCTCCTGCCAGCGGTTGCGGACTCCGTCCACGGCACCCGCTTCGTAGAGCGTTTTATCTACGGTTTGTAGTCCGGCGATGAAGGCCAGGAAGCCGGTTCCGAGGCTGAGCCACAGCTGGACCAAAATGATAATCGGCATGATCAACGCTTCGGTTTTCAGCCATTGGATCGGCTCCAAGATGAGGCCCAGCTTAATCAGCATGCCGTTCGCTATGCCGTAGCGATCACCCGAGAAGATCATCAGCCAGATGAAGTAAATGTTCCCCGAGATCGAAGGCGCATAGAAGATCAGGGTCATGAACGCCCGCAGCCGCGGACCCAGCTCATTGATGACCCAGGCAAACAGGAAGCAGGCCAAATAACTGATGGGTCCTGTAATGGCTGCAAAGAGCAGCGTGTTCTTCAGCGCGACCAGAAAGATATCGTCCTCCAGGAACAGGCGCGTATAATTATCCCAGCCGACAAACCGCGGAAACTCCAGCATATTGAAATACGTAAAGCTGAGAATCATCGAAATGACGACCGGAAAAACGGTAAACAGCGTAAACAGGATCATATAAGGCGCAAGCAAAATATAGGAATGCTTGCTGGCCTTCATCTCCGCCAGCTTCCGCTTCCACCAGGATTGCGGCTTGACGGGGCGGATAGCGGCAGACATCGTAACCTCAGGATCCTGAAGGCTGGCATTATGCAATTTGGACTCCCCCTATTCCTGCAGCTCGCCGAATTCTGCTTGCTTGGTCCGGATTTCGTCGTGAATATACTGCACCGAATCCATCAAGGCCTCCCGCGGCTCGATGCCGCTGATGACCGCACGATAGAAGGCATTGAACAAATGCCTGCCCGTCGAATAGCCGCCCGGCACCTCGGGTATTCCCTGAACCCATTCAAATTGGGATTTCAAATTCTCATAGTCGGCTACCGGCCATGGCAGACTGTCCAGCGCCTTGATGTTGGCGGTCGGATAGCGGGCGGCCGCGCCCATCAACCCTTCCATTTCACGGCCGAAATCCGTCTGTGTCGCATCGCTGGTCCACCATTTCAAGAATTCCCAAGCCGCATCCTTGTCCTTTGCATCGTCCAGCATCAGCACGGCGCTGCCGCCGCTCGGTACGGTGCGGTCAATCGTGCCGTCCGCCTGAACGGTTCCAGGCACGGGGGCGAAACCCCATACGCCGCGGATTTCCGGCGCGAACACGGACAGCTGGTTATAGGTGGTGTAATCGGAGATGCCGATCGGCATCTGTCCGGTACGGAACCGGTTCGCAAAATCGTATTCCCGCTCCAGCTTGTAGTCGGTGTAATACTCCGTCCACTGTTTAAATGCTTCCAGCCCGATCTTGGAGTCCAGATCCGACTCCCGGTCGTTGTTTCGGTAGAAATGCCCGCCGGATTGCATCAGGAGCGCCGCATACATCGAATTCGGCGGCAGCGTGGTCCACTGATCCGGTGCCTGCGCCACGACGGGAAGACCGAATTGCATATGATTTTTGTTCAATACGGCAAGCAGGCTGGCCACATCGTCCCAAGTCTTCGGAACTTCAAGACCCAGCTCCTCCAGCACGTCCTTCCGGTAGAACATCATGTTGAAGGTTTGCGTCTCCGGCAGCGCATATACGCCGCTGCGGTATCGGTATGGCACCAAGGCGCTGTCCCGGAATCTGGCAGCCACCGATTCGAAGTCAGGGAATTGCGTCAGGTCCGCCGCGGCATTCCGCATGGCAAAGTTCACCGGGAGGGCATTGCCGATCTGCATCGCGACCTCAGGTCCCTGTCCCGACAAAGTGGCGGGGAGCAGCGTCCCCATGTTCACCAGCTTCAGATTCACGTTGATGCCGGTCTCCGGCGTAAAGGTCTCGTCGATCATCGCCTTGATGGTATTGGCCTGATCACGGCCGCTGCCGATCCATACGGTGATTGAACGCTGATTCTTCTCATCCGTGACGTTACCGATATTGTTGTAATCAATGAAGAAGGAGCTGAAGAACGTCGACGCCTCATGCTTCACCTTATCGGCCGCCCCCAGTCCGCTCATCGGCAGCTTGGCATCGGCTGATGCAACATAGAGGGCATCGATCTCCAGCGGCTGCTCCCGTGCCTGCTGCAGCCATGTTCCGAGTCCGCCGGTATTCGTCTTGTAGGCCTCCAGCCTGCGCGGAATCGTATCCGGCTTCTCGATCATCTCATCCAGCTGAAGCGCCATGGTCTTCAGCAGTGCCTCCTGGTCGCCGGATTGACCCGACAGCTCAACCAATCTGGCCGCGACCGCCTTCAGTCTGCCGCTTTCGTACCGGAAAACTTCCAGCAGCTCCGGTATCCGCTGCTCTACACGGTAATCCCGGAATTCATCCGGATTCGTGCCGGTGATCATCAATATTTTGCGGTACATGGCATTCAGGTTTAGCAGACTGTCCTCCACCTCATGAATGAGGGGAGCGAATTCACCCAGACTCGCCTCGAGGCGTAACACATGCTTACCTTGCTCCAACCGGAACAGATAAGGTTCATCGCCCCCAAGCACGTCCATGCGATATCCGTTCTTAAAGCGGAAAGCGACGTGGTTCATTTCTTCAAACGGAACCTTCCCGTCGATCGTCAGCTTTCTCGTCGAGTATATGCCCCTTACAAAATTTTGCTGCGATTTGAATGCTATCTTATAGAGCCCGCTCTCCGGGACGTCCAGCTCCCATTCGATCCACTGTCCGGGCAGCCGCCAGTTGAAGCCGCCGATGGTGTTGATTCGGACCTTCGACGCGCTGTAAGGGCTGACGCTCGGACTCGAACGCTCGCTTAGCGGATACAGGGTCGGCGAGGATTTGGCGACTGCGTCCTCTCCCTGAATCGCCAGCAAGGTGCCTTCATTTCTTCGAATCCCTTCAGTCTCATACTGCCGGTACAGCTCGGCATACGTCGGCGGGCTCTCCTGCTGGAACAGCTTGAGTTCCCCGATAACCATCGGTTCCCGCGCTGCCGTCAAGGATAGGGTATGCTCCCCCTCCTCAAAGTAAAAAAGAAGCGGCTCCGTGATGTAACCATCCGCATCCTGCAGCACTGACCTAGTCCAAGCGGGACGTTCGATTTGTTTCGGCCTCAGGTCATTGCCCTGGTTATCCTGATCGATGCCGTCCTTGGTGTTGTCCCATATCCGGTCGAATTGCAAATAGGCGGCCTCCTGAAAGGGGACCTCCCCGTCGATGCGAATGGAACGCTCAATGGAGGAACTCTTTCCTTCCACCGGATAATAGAGCAGGGACAGATTGTACAATCCCTCCTCCTCTACATGAACCTTCCATTCCACCTCACCCTTCTCCCCCGTAAACAGCGAGGTTCCGGGTTGGCCCTCATAGGCTTCCAGTCTTCGGAATTCCCCGCCCTCGGCACGGCTGTAATCCGCCGCAGGAATCGTGATTTCACGATCCGGCCGACCCTTTCCGTCATGTTCCGACAAATACTCGGTATAGGAAATGCTTTTCCCCGGCTGCATGCCGAGTTTGACCAGCGATGGGGGACGTTCCAATGTAAGCTCCGTCCCTCCGCCTTCCGGTCTCCCACCGGCTCCGGACTCATTTCCCCCTCTATTAAAGAACACCGTCAAAGCGGCCAAGATTGCCGCAAGAACCAATAACCGGGTCATCCATTTTTTTAGCTGCGTTTGAAGTGTCAATGTTCATCCCCCTGTTCAGGAGAAGGGGGCGCGGCCTTGCGCCTTAACGCCCCCGTCCATCTTATTTGCCCATTTTATCGACAGCAGCCTGTGCCTGTTGTTTATATTTCTCGGCCGTAGCGGTTACCGATTGATTGTTCACGATGATATCCTCTATGAAAGCGTTCGTAGGATAATCCGTGTAGGCTTCGTCCACCGTGATGACGCCGGTTCCGGCAATATGCTCACGAATCATGTCGATGTCTTCCTGATTGGTATAGATGCTCTCCAGGTAATCCTGTCCCGGGTATTCCTCGGTCGGCGGTATATCGAACGTCTCCTCGTAAATTTGGTAGACGATAGCCGGATCTTTTACGCCTTTGGCAATGAACTTCGCGGACGCGGCGGTATTGGCATACGTTGTGTCTGCCGAGCCCTGCGGACCGGCAGGAATCGGTACCACGCCAACCTCGAACGTAATGTCGCCCAGCATCCATTCCGCCGCCGTAAACATGGCTACGTCGCCGTCTTTAAAAGTGTTGCTTTCTTCCCAATTCGTTTTGTTGCCGCTCTTGACTTTCACAACCTTCTCCACGTTGTAGAGGCGGTTCACGAACTCGGCTGCTTCCAATGTCTTCGGATCGGACAAGCCTTCTTTGCCGTTGGAATCGTCTACGATTTTGCCCCCGTTAGCGGCGGTGAAATGCTTAACCGCATCAATGGCCCAGCCGGAGAAGCCCCATACGTCCGTTTTCCCGTCGTTATTCGTATCTTTGGTTGCCTGTTTGGCAAGCTCCATGAATTTATCCCAGTTCCATTCTCCCTTGGCATACAGCTCCTGAAGATCCGGAAGCCCGTTCTTCTTAAACAGATCGCGGTTGTAATGAAGTCCGAGCCCGATGGAGGTCGGATTATCGAAGCCGTATTCCCCTCCGCCAATGGATGGATATTTCGTCTGCAGATCCGCATCGTTATTGATGTTGTTTTTGTCCGTGGTAAATTCGCTGATCGGCAGGATCTGTCCCTTCATAATCGCCGGCAATGCCGACTTGTACTCCAGCTGCACGATATCGGCGAACGGCTCGCCTGCCAGCACGCTTGTCGTGAATTTATTCATATACTCCTCAAAGGGAACGTTGACGAATTCGATTTTGCAATTGTATTTCTTCTCGATTTCGGCGATCTTCTCCAGGCGTGCCTTCTCTCCGGCCGTTGTGCCTGCCGGCTTCAGGTCCCACCAAGCGGCTACCTTAATCACGCGGCCGCCCAGATCAACAGGTTCTGCTTCAGGTTCGGCGGGTTCTTCTTTAGGAGTCTCTGCCGCGGTCTCCGTGCTGGGAGCCGGGGTCGCCGGCGGCGCCTCCGCCTGCTTGGCCCCTCCGCCGCTGCAGGCGGTTATCAAAAATAACAAACAGATAAGCAATAAAGAAAGCCCTTTCATTTTTCTCACGCTAAAAACCTCCCCTATTTGTTTAACGCCCTGTTAACGTCATGCAAGTACCCCCAAGATGATGTTGGATGCTTCATTCCCGGCAATCCTGTTGTTCCCCGCCCCCAATCTGTTATCCCTGTTTGCCAAAAAATATAACACCAGGATCGTAATTACGTCAATATATTTTATGATAATAATAACAATGAACCTAAATATTATTTTATAAATAACCTAAATAATTAGCGACAGCGTTTACATTTAACTTCAGCAAAAATCAGCCTTATTCGCTATAAATCCCTATATATCAACTGAAATTACTGTTTTTCTATCTTAATTGACTATCATCAAATCCGTATATTTGTTATTTGTTTGTTATGAATACAAAAAGGCCCCGATGTCTTTAAGACATCGGGGCTAACTTAACATTACATGTACAGCTTATGGTTCGTCCGTATCCCGCGCAGCGTTATTCAATTCCCTAACAATGACATCGGCTTGAATAAGGAGACGCTCATAATTGGAATCCGGGTTCACGATCCGCCAGAGCAATTGATCGACGGCACGCATCCCCAGCAATTCCTTGTCAATGTTCACCGTTGCCATAATCGGCAGGCTGTCGTACGTATTATCGAACCCGGTCACCTGTACGTGACCCGGAACGTCGATACCCTGATTACCGAGCGCCTCCATGGCAAACATGGCGGTGATATCATTAGCGCAAACGAACACTTCCGGAAGCTCGTTTCCGGCAAGAGCCTTGCCTAACGTTTCGTGTATGTTCTCTATCTCCGGGCTGATCAGAGAAGGCAGCTGCCGATGCTCGATTTTGTAATCGGCCAGCGCGGACGAGAAACCGATCCAGCGCTCGTAAAAGCTCTGGGCATCTTCGATGTTGCCGATGAACTGATATTTTTTATATCCTTTGCTGATCAGTTTGGTCATGATTTGTTTCATGCTGTGCATATTGTCGGTGAATACCGTGTCCGATTGGAACGCGGGGTCCATGTGGTCTACCATGACCACGGGAATGTTCAGCTTCTTGATATCCATTAAATTCTGCGTGGATACGGCTCCCACCGTTACGATCCCGAGAATGCCCTGGGGATTCAGGAGGGAGAACATGTGGTCATTCGAAGGCTCCGTCAGCGTCAGGATGTCGAGCCCTTTCTGATTAAGACGGGTCGATATTCCGTCAAAAACCGGCCCCCAATAGAGCGATTCGCGATTCTGATATCGGACATTCGGGAACAGGACCAGTACCGCCCCCGCCCATTTTCGGTTCTCCGGCTCCTGGAGCTGCTGGTTTCTTCCCGCTGCTTGGCCCGGCTGATCCTTGAAATACCCAAGCTGTCCGGCGGCCTTCAGAATCATGTCCCTGGTCTGCGGGCTGACACCGGATTTCCCCGACAAGGCCCGGGATACCGCAAATTTAGACACGCCCGTGAAATCGGCGATTTCCTGAATCGTCACTTTCGTTTTCATCGTTATCAACCTACTTAAGTGCGAATTTGTCGTTCAGCTTCCGTGTTATTTATGTTAGTTTTTGTTAGGTTACTGACATAATATTATGTGAAACAATCGTTAAAGTCAAAGAATATCCTGCATTTTCTTGTTTTCATTTTTACAAAAATCAAAAGCTGCCCCTATGGTCATGTTCGGACCATCTGGGGCAGCTCTTTTCTTGTAGGCTTAAAAATATAGATAATTACGGTTTCTCCACGAGCAGCGCTTCCCATTTCAAGCCTTCTCCGGCAATTTCGATCCGCAGGTCGGAGATGCTCTTCAACGCCTCCTCGCGACGTGCCTCAAGTATAACCACCGTTTCCTTATATAGCTCGTCTATCTTCTTCTGCGTACCGCTTGCCATTTTCGTTATTTCGGATTTTCTTGCAGCATTGCCTTTGGAGATCGCGGTAGTCTGTTCCTTAAACAGCTTGCCGTATTGGCTCTTAGCTGTTGCTTTGCTGATTTTCCCTTGTTTGTACTTCCACATCGGACTGTTCAGGTACGACGTACTGGATCCGTTACGGAGCTTCCACATCGGGCTGTTCAAATAGCTTTCACTGACCGTTTTGCTGAATTTCCATGCGGAACTGTTCAAATAGCTCGGGGTGATCGTCTTCTTGTATGTCCACATCCAGCTGTTCAAATAATCCTCGTTCATTTCTTTGCTTAGTTTCCATAGGGTACTGTTCAAATAATTGCGGTTAGCGGCATTCGCATACTTCCACATCGGACCGTTTAAATAACTTGGATTGATGAACCGTTCATATTGTGCCAGCTTATCCTTTACGTCGCGGTTTCCCTCATACTTCAGCTTCAGCTGCTCCAAATCGGCTCGAAGCTTCTCGTCCCACTGCTTTTGATCCTCCAGCACTTTTTTCTCGAGCTGGTCCAGGGAGGCATGGCTGGCATTATAAAACGCCTTATATTTCTTGTCTACTTGTTTCTGGTAATTGTTATACGCATTTACCGTCTTCTTGTTATAGGATTTATACTCGCTCCATACTTGATTGATCCATTTCTGATCCGCTGCATGAACCGTTGTTAGCGGCACCAAAACCGAGACGGCAAGCAAAAGGCTGCATAAGGTTAATAACGATTTTCGCATCAATCTCATCGATTTTCGCCTCTCTTCTGTAGATAGTAAACAAGGGATATTTTACCTAATGGCAAGGCATCTTCCAATAGGAACTCCGAACCCATAACTTTTAGACTAGAACCGATTTCTGGAACCTCCGGATATTTTCGCACGGCAGCGTGTCTCACTCCCTGGATGCTTCATGAAAAACATGTCTTCCCTTCGTATATCCCACATCAAAAACAGAAGATTTATGCACTTCCTTGGTCCTGTAGTCCCTTAGTATCGCTAAAGTTAGTTAGCTAGTTATAACAGCCCATCTTTGTTCGGAACCGCTTTCTGATGCTTGACCGCCCGAAAAATAGGCCTATACAATGTATTTTGTAGTATTTTAGCAAATTATAGATGGAGGATTGCAGATGTTGAAGTTCAGGACACTATGTGCGCCTATACTCCTGGCTGTCTCTTTGTTCGTAGGAGCTGGCAGCGCTTTTGCCGGGGTTACTTTTCGGGATATTGATAACCACTGGGCAAAAACGACCATCGAATGGGGCGTCGACAAGGGGATTGTCAACGGCTATGCGAACGGAATGTTCATGCCTAACCAGAATGTGACCGAGGCCGAATTCATCCGCATGCTGGTTGTCGGCATTACGGGCAAGGACCTGCAGGAGAACTATTTGACCGAACTATGGTCGGATAAATATTATCATTTTCTGCACTTCAAGAACTATCCTGTACACGGATTCGCTGACAAAACCAAGCGCAGCCAATACATAACGCGGGCCCATGTGGCCGAGCTGATATCCAGCGCCGACGGCGTGAACTACGGCGGGAATCAGGCCATTCAATACGTTCTGGGGAAAAAGTACGCGCAGGGCCGGATCAAAGGTGAAAATACGATTGAAGGCTATGTAGGCAGCGGCACCATCACGCGGGCCGAAGTGCTTCAGCTGATCAAAAACCTGACCGATCGCGGAATGTCGAACCTGTACGACCGCCCTACCGCGCCAAGCGCGGAGGCCATGCTGCCGAAGCTGCCAACCCCTTGGGACGTTTACCGGGACGAGATGTACCTCGTGATCCGCCAGAAGGTATTTCCGAAGTACAGCGGCTACCGCATTTATGACGACGGATCGAATAAAATCGTGATGACCAGCACGAAGCAAACCGGTGAGACGGATTACGCCGTGTCCGTTCAATTCGAGCCGCAGATTATGCAGTTCAGCGGAATCGCGCTTTCCAATGCCGCCGATAAAACCCAGCGCGGCATGCTGATCGAGCTCCTCCAGCTGTATGGCTTCCAGGTCGATTCCGCCTTCCTCGCGAAAATAGACTCCGCGGAGAAGAACAAGAAGGTGATCGAGTTGAAGGTGAGCGGCAAAACACTCGTTATCGATCCGCTCGTGGCAAGCCCCGCCGGGCATGTCCATATCTACTATAAGTGGTGGGACGGATCTCGGGCATAATTCAGGAAACTCGACTGCGCTGCAACCGAACAAAAAGCCCTGACGGCAAATCGTCAGGGCTTTTTGTTCATTTATATATCAGCTTCTACGCTTCCGCTTCCGTAGAGATATTCCAGTTCACGCCGAATTTGTCAGCCACGATGCCGTACGCCGGGCTCCAGAACGTCTCCTGAAGGGGCATAACCACTTGACCGCCCTCCCGCAGCGCTTCATATATCCGCTTAGCCTGTTCGGCCTGATCGGTCATGATACAGATCTGAACCTGATTGCTGGATTGAACCGGTTGACCGGGAAACGTATCGGAGAACATCAAATCCGTCTCTCCTACCTTCAGCAAAGCGTGGGAAATGCGATCCCTCGCGCTATCCGGCAGCGGAAAATCAGGGTTCGCCGGCATCTCGCCGAAGGTCTGAACCATGACGACCTGGGCATCCAACGCCTTCTCATAGAATTGAATAGCTTCCTTAGCATTCCCGTCCATCACGAGATATGGATTCATTCGAAGTGCCATATGATCGTCAACCACCTTATTTTTATATTTACAACGCTACTCCTATTATCTCCCAACAGGATCACTTTAGCAAAATATGAGGCATTTTCGGCTGAAGGACCGTTATGGTTATTCCTCATTCCATCCATACAGGATCTTGAAGTCCGCCGTGACCTCCATCGCTTCATCCAGCATTTGTCCGATGGCCTCGGGCGAAGCGCTCCAGGATAACGGCGTCATGCGAATCAACTGTTTCATCTGATCGTTATCCAGGACGACTCGATACTGCACCCGCTCGGCTTCGATTTGCTCAAAGTGACGGCTGAACAGCTCTATTGTGCTGTCATTGGAGTAATTCTCCTTGCCTGTGCCCGTATAGAACAAGGTTCTAAGCTCCTGCAAATACAGGCTGTCCGGGATTACCTTCACCAATGATCCGCCACTCGCAAGCAGCCGCCTGAACTCCGAATAATTGGACGGGGACAGAATGTTCAGGATGTAATCGAACTGTTGGTCGGCAAACGGGCTCCGGGACAAATCGGCCACGCACCATATAGAGTCAGGGGATGTCTTGGCGGCCATAACGATACCCTCTTTGGCAATATCCATGCCTACGCCGAGAACATCCGGCACCAAAGGGTGCTCCCGAAGCTTATGTCCGATGGCGGATAGATGGGAGCCCTCCCCGCAGCCTGCATCAAGCAGCTTTACAGGCTTCACGGATTCCCGGGACTTCAGCTCCTGGATCAGGCGATTCGTTACCGCTTCTACCATGGGGCCGAAGAAGCCGCTGCCGCTGATCGTGTTTCGGGCCTCAAACAAAGCCTTATCATATTTGGTTTTGGATGAATGGTTCAGCAGGTTTACGTATCCCTGTCTGGATATATCATAGCAATGCCTGTTCTCGCATTCCAGGCTGGCCATGCGTTCTACCTTCATGGCACCGCCGCAGATCGGGCATTGAAACATCTTCTCGTGTATCGAAAGTTTTTGTGCTTTTTTTAACCATTTTTCGTTGTTGGACACAGCAAATCACCCTTTCATTCGATTGAACGCAATGAAAAAGGCACAGATAAATAAACTCAAGCCGCAGTTGTCAAAAAAAAGGGCCGAGCCTACTTGGATCTGTACCTCACATTAGCGTAAACGAATGAAATGGATCATGAGAAAAAACACGCTCCCGACATCAATTCGGGCAAGAGAGATGCCCTAATTCAATTCTAACACGCGAGCACAGAATGTAAACCTCCGGGGCAAGCGTCCGGTTCAGCAAAATATATCAAGAATAAGTTCCTCCTATTGACTATGATGAGTGTTTGAGACTCTTTTATCCACCTCCTCACCTTAAAAGACAAATATTAAATTCAAAATGACATATATATATTGCAAAAAGACGTAAATACTATTACAATGCATGTATCCAGAAAATCTCAGGAACGTATCTCTAACCAAAGGAAGGAATGATGAGCTTGAATTGGTTTAAGAAAAACTCGGTTGAGGATGAGCGTATCGTCAATTTAAAGAACAAGTTATATAAAGAGGTGTATACCTTGATCATGGTCATTTGCAGCATTTCCGTCATCATCAAATCTTTTGTGCTGCCGCGAACGGAACCCGTCTGGCTGGAAATGCTGATCATACTGGGAGGAAGCTTATATTTCGGGATACGCAGCGTGGCGCTGGGGATTTACTCGGATGAAGTAGAGGTCCATGACCAGCGGAGCAAAATTTCGTTCAGCATGCGTACGGCGATATGGGGGCTTGTTATCGGTGTCGCACTTGCTCTTTTTTTCGGTATCCGCAGCGCGGTTCTGTTTGGCAATGACAACAGCGCAACCGAGCTCAAATATTTCTTTAGCGTTTTCCTCGTCTCACTGATCATCTACATCCCGCTCTTTGTCGGGGGGAATTGGTTGATCCACTACGGCGCGAACAAGGTAAGCCAGAAGATGTCGCAGAACGATCCATTCGACTCGTAGAAAGGGATATTAGGGGGACTGCCGCATGAAAAACATCAAATTGAAGATGGCCCGCGTCGAAAAGGATTTATCGCAGGAAGAACTGGCCCAGATCGTCGGTGTCTCCAGGCAGACCATCGGCCTGATCGAGCTGGGGAAATATAATCCGTCCCTCAGCCTGTGCGTTGCCATATGCAAGGCATTATCGCGTACGCTGAACGATCTGTTTTGGGAAGAAGACTAGGGCAGGGCTGCATTTCAATTCACTAACGCCGCCAGACAGTAATTGCGACCAGGTTAAGGAGGTGATGCCAACGCTTCAAGGCAAGAACTAATAACCAATCATCATAATAAGGAGTGACCTAATCTATCATGCCATTACATAAAGCCAGAAAAGGATTCACCGTGTTTCTGCTCACCGCTTCCCTATTGGGGACCACCTTCATCCCTGAAGGAAAAACATATGCTTCTGCCGCCGATCCCATCCAAGGCCAGGTTACGGAGGTTAAGACTGCTCGGACGTCGGATGAAAAAATTGCCGAGTGGGAGAATTGGGCCAAAGACCATGTATATCGACTGGATACGATTCACCCGGCCAACACAGCCAACGGCACTAACCAGTATAAGGATCTGGCTATGCTGAAGCCCTTGCTGCATGACAAACGTTTCGTGTTTCTAGGGGAGAGCTCCCACGGGGTTGGCGAGTTCAACCTGGCGAAGACCCGCTTGATTCAGTTCCTGCATCAGGAGATGGGGTACAACGTTCTGGCTTTTGAGAGCGGACTTGGCAACAGCTCCTTGGCTTACGGCAGGGCCGGGCAGCGGAGCGCGGAACAAACGATGAAGGATTCCATCTTCGGCGTCTGGTGGTCCATGGAAATTATGCCGTTGTTCGACTACATTAAAACAGCACAAAAGAGCAAGCAGCCGCTCGTGCTGACCGGTTTCGACATGCAGCTGCAGCATCCGCTGTTGGACGGACAATGGCTGCAGGATCAGACCATGGCTAAGCGTCTATCGGAAGCTGAGAAGAAACTGTCCGACTACTCTCTTGGTACGGATCTAGACGCTTACCGCAAAGAGAAACATCAGCTGATTCAAGTGTACAAGGATGCTCTGGAATCCTTAAAGACGGAGGCAAACGAAGCTCATCTGAAACGGCTGTACCCGGATAACCCCAAACTGTCCATGCTGCTCGAGCGGACCCTGAACGACCGGATTCGGGTAGCCCGGGAATACGTGGAGCTCTCCATTCAATCAACGCTTGGCATGGAAAGCGGGGATTATGTCCCGTTCCTGGAATCGATGGAATGGCGGGACCAGGCGATGCATGACAATCTCATGTGGCTGGCAACCGAAGTCTACCCGACGGAAAAATTCATCGTGTGGGGACATAACGACCACATCCGCAAAGCTCAAACCGAGGTGATGGGTACGCCATATCCGGTGACTTTAATGGGAGAGAAACTCTCGGATGAAATGAAAAAATACAGTTACGTGCTTGGCCTGTATCCAGCCAGCGGCCAAACCGCGGATAATATGGGGAATGTGCATGACGTTCTGCCGGCAGAGCCGGGCTCCATGGAATCGATCCTCTCGGCCGCAGGCTCGC
Source organism: Bacillus sp. FSL K6-6540 (assembly GCF_038007545.1). Classification (NCBI taxonomy): domain Bacteria; kingdom Bacillati; phylum Bacillota; class Bacilli; order Caryophanales; family Bacillaceae; genus Bacillus; species Bacillus sp. FSL K6-6540. The sequence continues at coordinate 1,422,119 of NZ_JBBOXH010000001.1, read as the reverse complement.
CGTATACCTTCGTTGACCTGCGTTACCAAAAACGCGAGGCAGGCAACTCGTGGATGTTCGAGCCGCGTTTTGCCTATAGCTGGGGCATGATTCCGGAAAGCTTAATCGCCCGCGACCAGTACGACGGTATTCTGCTGATCGATGACGTAAACCCGCCCCAATATATGAGATCCTCCGCTTCATCCAAGGCTTCTGTGCCTGTTGAAGAATAAAGTGCTTTCATTCCTTGTTGTCATATAAGAATCTTTCATAGGTTAAGATGACAAGCATCCTCTGATGGTCTGCTCCAAGAGTCCGGAAGCAATGAACTCTTGGAAAGGACCAATCGGGGATGCTTTTTTCTTACGCTCAGTTCCGCATGGTTATTTTATCGAGATGTTCCCCGAGGAGGTTTTGAGCTTCACCTCAAACTCCCCGTCACCGGTGCGCCCTTCCGTCTTCCGGTTGCTCTCGTTCCTGTCCTGGAGCGGAACGGCAATGGACCTCAGTCCGCTCCCGGATTGCAGCACCCATGTCGCATCAGGCGCCTCTTCATCGAGCTGTATGTTCACGTTTCCGCTTGTCGCCGATACATCCACATCGTTGTTCAAACGGGCGAACGCAAGGGAGATATTCCCGCTTTTACCCTTCACCTGAAGGCTGTGATTCTGCAAGCCGGTTCCCGTTACCTTGCCGGAAGAACCGTCAATTTCGACCTTCCCTGCATAATCCGCAGGAATTATTACGCGAAGCTGCGGCATCCGGCCGATATTCAACATCCGAGTGATATCGTTATCTAAAGAAATCTTCACCCGATTATCTGTTTGATCGACAACGGCTCCTGCGGAACTGCCGCTTCGGAGCAGCGAAACCTCCAATGCTTCCACATCCGCTGTCTCCACGAACAAGGTCGTGCTGCCATGGTCGATCTCCAGCACTTCAACCTCATCAAGCGTTACGCGTTGGAGCTCCTCTTCTTCGCCCCTCGGGCCGCATGCGCTGAGCAAGAACATGCCGAGGATCCATAGGATTGCAGCTGGTGCATATCGTTTCATTGCTTTACCTCCACCCCTTTTCAACTTTGAAGTCATTGTACAGGATGACGCAGCGTCGCTTTCAAGCGTTTTTTCAAGTTTGGTAAACAACAGGAAAAAAGACACCGCCATGTGGCAGTGCCTCCTGCTAGTTCAAGGTAGGGCCCCTACGGTTGTCCATCGTTGTCGTACCACGATAAAGTTGGACGGGTTGGAGGGTATCCGTGCTGCTCCCTGAATTGCTTACGCACTTCGGTAAAGTCATGCCAGCTCTTCCCGCTCCCCGGATGATTGGCGTGATGTACGATGCAGCGAAACGCATCCTCCACGCAAGGATCCACCCAGAAACCGCTGCTCGCTTCCATCCGGTCCGTTAAAGAGGCAGCGTCTTCATCCTTGATATCTTCCAATGCGTAATACCCCAACTGGACTACGCGTTCAGCCACTTTCGGTCCGATCGAAGGAACCGTCTGAAACTGTGCCAGTCCCCGGATATATTGGGCACGGCTATCCGAAACACCAAGCACGCCGGACAATAACTCGATGTCCATTTGCGCAATATCGATAAGCTTCATTTTGTTTGACCGCAGCTTCGCCAACTCCTCGCCAGTTAACGGCAGCTTCGGCGATTTTCTCGGTACATGCCGCTGCATCCTTCTCACCCCTGTTCTCACTCTGCATACCTGACGTTTAATATAAATCGAACATATTTACTTCATAGCCTTGGGCTTTCAGGTAATTGAACATTTGCGCCCGGTGATGCTGGGCATGCGTGACGATTTCAATCAGCCACTTGGCTTGGGTTGAACCGTGCTCCAAATAGAAGGGTCTCGTTGTCTTCTGCATAAATTCTTCATCTGTCAGCCCATTCATATAGGATTTTACATCGGCAAGTCCCTTTGTCATCCAAGAGATCAGCTTGTCCTTGTCCGTGCCGTCAGCGGCGATGCTTGCCTCCAGTTCCCGGATCTCCGCTTCGCTCTTCTCTTGCAGAATCAACAGGTCCGTCGCAGGCACCGAAACCAGATGATGCACGAGTTCCTGAAGCGATCTCATATTGTGGGCAGGCCTGTAATCCCAATGCGCTTCTGAAATTTTGCCGATCAGATTCGAACTGGTACGAACGATAAGCTCGAGCTCCTCGAACAACAGCTGCTTCATTTCATGCAATTGACTCACGTTTCATCACTCCATTTATTAGTTATGTGGGGGCTCTGGGTTCTACGGCAAGTATAGCGTATAATAGTGACAACTATTGTCATAGTCATTCCACGATTCGGAGCTGATCCTATGTCCAAATCCAAACGTCTCATCGAACTGATGATGACCGTTAACCGAATGCGAAAATTTACCGTAAGAGAACTGGCCGATCAATTCGGCGTATCGTCTCGCACGATTTTGCGGGACCTGCAGGAGCTTAGCGAACTGGGAGTCCCCCTCTATTCCGAGGTAGGACCGCACGGCGGCTACCAGGTGCTGAAAGAACGGGTTCTTCCGCCGATCGCCTTCAGCGAGGAAGAAGCCGTCGCGATGTTTTTTGCCAGCCACGCCCTGCGTCACTATCTATTTCTTCCCTTTGAAGCCGAGTCCTCTACCGCACTTCAGAAATTTTATTATTACATGCCCGGGGATGTGCGCGACCGGATTGACCAGATGAAGAACCGCGTGGATTTTCTGACGCATACCAGACAGCAGAAGGCTGAATCTCTCGGGGCTCTGCTGGATGCCGCCGTCGACCAGCGGGTCGTTACGGTGTTATACGAGAGCAGGGACGGCTATGCCGCGCGAAGCATCCAGCCCGTGGGCATCTATGCAAGCAACGGCTTCTGGTATTGTCCCGCTTATTGTTTTCTGCGCGATGATTTCCGCCTGTTCCGCTGCGACCGCATGCAGTCCGTGGCTGAGGATGCAACCGGCATCGAGCCGCGGGATCACCGGCACATCCATCTGGGGAACTGGAGGGAATACGGGACGGAGAAATCGGTCTATGTCCGGATGGTCGTGGATTTGAGCCGGGAAGGCGTTCAGCGCTGCGAATCTGAGTTATGTCCTGTCCCCCATATTGCTAAGCGGCCGGATGGAAGCGGCCGGCTTGATCAGAACGTCCCTGCCAGCGAACTTTTGTATTTTGCTAAATTTTTTATCGGATTAGGGAATGAAGCCACCGTGAAGGCGCCGCAGGAGTTGGTGGTTCGCATCAAGGGGATGCTCGCGGAGATGATGGCGAAGTATGGTTAGAGGCAGCTGACACTCCTTTGGGCTAAGAGTATGGATTATTTTATCGGAATCTTGCACCCTCGTACGTTTGACGAAAAGAACACGCCTTGCTACAATTTCATCAACAATTAGGAAAAGGATGAGGACGATGGTTCGTCGTTTGATCAGGTTTAAGAATGTAGCTACTGTATTCAGCTTCTAAGTAAAAATGATCTATTCTACTTAGAAGCGAGGAAATAGAATGAAACAACATCGATTTGAACACTGGTCCGAAATTAAGTATCTGAAGGATATCGTCACAAACCCGATGATAAGCGTAGGAGAATACTCATACTATTCCGGTTATTACGATCATCATGATTTTGAAGATGGCTGCGTTAGGTATCTATGGGGGGATGCAAAATCCAAAAGGTTGTTTAACCCCATTGAAGACTATGGTTGGAATATCGATAAATTGATTATCGGAAATTACGTATGCATCGCAAGCGGCGTCATTATTTTAATGGGTGGAAATCACAACCATCATCCTGAATGGGTAACCGTATACCCGTTTGTCGATCAGATTGAAGCTTCTTACGCGCCAAAAGGCGATACCGTCATCGAAAGCGATGCTTGGATTGGAATGAATGCCATGATTATGCCAGGCGTGACCATTGGCGAAGGCGCCATTGTTGCGGCTGGTTCGGTTGTTACTAGAGATGTCCCGCCCTACAGTATCGTAGGCGGTAACCCTGCCAAAGAGATAAAGAAACGCTTTGCGGACGAAGACATCGAAAAGTTAATGGAAATGCGATGGTACGATTGGGAACGCGAGCAAATTGAACGAGCAGCACATATCTTGTCCAGTTCTTCCGTCCAACGATTATATGACTATTATCAAAAAGAAATAAAACCCTGCGTTTAAATTTCAGATGCCTCACTATAAATAGGAATGCAAATATCCCTTCTTGAATTCAAGAAGGGATATTTGTTGTCTTGGCCTCAAACTTGTGATCATCGTTCAAATTCATAACATCCTGTTTATGATTTCAACATCTATCGATCCGCTAGGTAAACCGAACGCCCTCCCTTGACGGTCTCCACGATGAGAAGGCCCTCCTCGCGCTTCTCCAGAAGCACGAAGTCGGCCTGGGCTCCTCTCTTCAGCCCATAGCGTTCCCCTTGTCCCATGGCCTGGGCGGGCAGCACTGAAGCCATGTCCCATGCTTCGGAAAACGTGCACAGTCCCGACCGAGCCAGCCGCCAAACCGCATCGGCAAGCATCATGGCCGAGCCGGCCAGCAGCTCGGGCTTGCGGGCGAGATGCAGTCGGCCTTCAGGAGTCAAGACGACATGACCGCCGATATGGGTCTCGTATTCGCCTGGCGGCATTCCGCTTAAGTAGACGGCATCGCTGACCAGCACCGCTTTGGATTGCTTGGCGCGGAGCATCACCTTGATGACCGAATCCGGCAGATGGTACCCGTCCGCGATCATGCCTGCCCACAGTTGATCTTGCGCAAGCTGCTCCCATATATAATTCGGATGCCGCGGCAGCGTCAGATGCGCGCCATTGCCCAGATGGGTGGACATCGTCGCTCCTGCTTCCACGGCTTCCCGGATTTGCTCGGGTGTAGCGGCGGTGTGCCCGATCGATACGATGATTCCCGATTCGACGCACGCCCGGATAAAACCCGCAGCTTCCGGCCACTCCGGCGATAGGGTGACGATCCGAATCCGGTTCCCCGATGCCGCCTGCCATCTCGTAAACAATGCCCAGTCCGGTGCCTTGATGTGCCGGGAATCATGGGCTCCCCTGGGCCCCTCCTCCGGAGAAAGAAAGGGGCCTTCCAAATGAATCCCGCCTATGGTTGAACCGACCGCTTCATCCTCCAGGCAAGCCGCGTCGATAACCCTCAGCAGTTGTTCGATTTCTTCGTCTCCGTTGGTAATGACGGTGGGGTAGAACAGGGTTAGACCCTTCTCCCATAACCGCCGGGTTGCCTGGATGACCGTATCCGTTGTAAGCGGCAGCGAATTGAAGTCATATCCGTAACCGCCGTTAATCTGAAGATCGATCAATCCGGGAGCAACCCATATCTCCTCGTCCCCGCCGCGTGGAAGGACTCGCTCGATCCGGCCGTCCGGATTCCATGCCAGCTCCATTGGCTCACCTGTTGCATAATGGCGGCCTGCCCGAACCCGTTCGTGGCTATCCATTCCGTATTTCCCCGTACGACTCCAGGTCGACGTACAGCGTGCAATCCGGATGCCGCCGAAGAATGCTGGCAGGACAAGCCTCGCTTATCTCGCCTTGCAGCGTCCGCTGCACCGCTGCCCGCTTGCTTGCGCCCGGCACGACGCAGAACAGATGGGCACCCGACATTAACGCCGGAACGGTGAGCGTAAGCGCGTATGCCGGAACCTCCTCCAAGCTCGCAAAACAGCCGTCATTCACCTGCTGAAGGCGGCAAGCCTCGTCCAGCTCGACCCGCTTCACCCATAAAGGGTCGGCAAAATCGGCAACAGGCGGATCGTTGAAGGCGATATGCCCGTTCTCGCCAATGCCCAGGACCACCATATCGATCGGCGCGGCGGCGACCAATCGGCTGTATCTATCGCACTCAACTTCAGGATCATTCAAACCGTCGATCAGATGCACCTCTCCCGGAGATACCCGATCAAACAGCCGCCGGGATAAAAAGTTCCCGAACCGTTGCGGGGCCGACGGGGGGAGGCCGATGTATTCATCCATATGAAATGCAATTACCCGGCTCCAGTCCAGTCCTTCCGCTTGAACCAGCGCGGCCAGGCACTCATTCTGGGACGGGGCGGCCGCAAAGACGATGCGAATGCACTCTTTCTCGGCCAGCAGGCGCTGCATGGTCTCAAGGATATCGGCGGCCGCCGCTTTTCCCATCGCTTCGCGCTGGTCATAAACGCGGACCTTCAGTTGATCTTGAACGTTTTCAAGAGCAGGCTTGATGTTTCCCTCAGTCCTCATAAAGTCACCTCCATCCCTTACAACGCCGGCGTTCCGGTCAACAATTGAATTTCCTTGCGCTGCCTGGAAGCCTCGTAGGTACCGAGAATGATCTCCAGGGAATGCCGGCCGTCCTCCCCGGTGACGATAGGCTCGCGGCCTTCGCGAACGGCAAGCGCCATATCTTGAATTTGCAGGCGGTGTCCGTCAGGTATAACTTTGAACGCATCGAATTCAGGCAGCTGTACTTGTTCACCATCGATTTCAAGGGATACGATCGTATCTTCTTCCATGACAAGCACGCCCTTCTCTCCATGAATGACCAGCCGCTGCCCTTTGCCGTCGCAGGCCGTCGTCGTGATCTCCATGACCCCGAGCGCGCCGTTCGCAAATTCAAGGGCGGCGATAACGGTATCTTCCACTTCGATATTTCGCAGCACGGCTTTGGCCTTCGCCGACAAGGATGCTACGGGCCCAACGAGCCATTGGAGCATATCCACCGTGTGTATTCCCTGATTCATCATCGCCCCGCCGCCGTCCATCGCCCAGGTCCCGCGCCAGCCCGCACTGTCATAATAGGCTTGATCGCGGTAGAGCATGACATACGCCGAACATAAACTGAGCTTCCCCAGGCGTCCTTCTTGAATGACCTGGCGGGCATACCCGGCCTGCGGGGACATGCGCCTCGGAAAGACGGTGGCGAGCAGCACCCCGTTCTCCGCACATACCTTGATCATGCGCTCGATATCGTCAAGCTTGATCGCCATCGGCTTTTCCACCAGCACATGCTTGCCCGCCCGGGCAACCATCGCCGTTTGCTCTGCATGCATGCCGCTTGGCGTGCAAATGCAGACCACTTCCACATCCTCGCGCGCCAGCAGCTCCTCCAATGTGTCGCAGACATCTCCTCCATACGTTTCAGTCAGCTTGACCGCCGATTCCCGTTTCGTATCGTACACGGCGGCAAGCACGGCTTCCTCCGTGTTCAAAATGCCCTGTGCATGAATGTCGGCAATAATTCCGCAGCCGATGATCCCGAATCGAACCGGCAGCTTTTCCTTCGTCATGTTCCCTACGCCCCCTCATACCCGTTCTGTTTGCATCGAAGCCCGTGCTTTCTCCTATTCCCTAATCAGGATCCGTGCTCCCTCATCGGCCATCACCGTAGCCTCCGAGGCTTTGTAAATATCGTCATGCGTGATCAGGCCCGCTTCTCCCGCCACCCGATTCAGAAAATCCTGCGAGAGGGAGAACGCCGGAGCCGTTAAAGGCAAAGAACGCAGCTCCTGATCGGTGATCACAAGCGCTACCTCATCGCTGGACAGCAAGGGATCTCCTTCCAGCCGAATTTCGGCAATGCCGCGCGTCCCCGTAATGAATATCCGGCCGTCTCCCCAAGTCCAGCTGCCGGCGGGCGTGTGCCAGTCCGCGTATAGCTGTGCCGTGATCCCGCCAGCCATGAATACCTGCACGCCGGCGGCATCGTAAAAGGTCGGGTATTCAGGCAGAATATGCTTCGCCAGATAACCGGATGACGTCTCCACTTCCCGGCCCGTCAGCCACCTTAACAGGTCGAAGTCATGCACGAAGAGATCGTTGATGATGCCGCCGGACTGCCCTCTGTCAAAATGCCAGGCCGGACGGGTTTCCGGATTCAGCCGATGCGGCTTACGCATCGAGATATGGATGATGTCCCCCAATTCACCCGCTCGAATCATCCCGTGGACGGTATGGATAGAAGGACGGAAACGTTCGGTCAGCATCATGCCTACCTCGATTCTTCCTCGATCCAACAAGCCGCGCAGCCGGATGAGTCCGGCCCGATCCGTTACGGCAGGCTTATCGATCATGACCGGCTTGCCGTGCAGCTCGCACAGCTCCATGACATCCATTTTCTCATCGTTGATGGCCGCGCAGCCAATGATTCCTACGCCTTCGTCTGCCAGCATCGACTCCCGATCCCCCGTCAGCTCCAGGCCGTACCGGTCGGCGAGGGTGCGGGCTAACGTCTGATTGTCCGGTTCGTACACTCCTGCACATTCGCAGCCCAGAGCCAGCATCTCCTCGATAAACATGCCGATGTGGGCATGCTGGCAGCCGATGATTCCAAATTTCCGTGCGTTTCCCGTCATCCGGTCGACACCTCCACAGCCTGCAGCCACTCCTTAATGACGAGCAGATCATAAGCGAGCCGTTCCTTCGGCGGATAGGGAGCTGCGCATTCCAGCGTAAGCCAACCCGCGTACCGCTGTTCCCGTAATCCCCTAAGCAGCCCGCCGTGATCCACTTCTCCTTCGCCAAGGCGGCATTGCAGGAAGAACTCTTCCCCGTGACGGGTCAAATTCTTGAACGTTCCCGGGGCGCCCCCTTGCCCGATCCGCCGTTCATCCTTGATGTGCACATGGAACAAACGGCTTCCAAGCTGCCGGACCGACTCTTCCCCAAATTCCGTGTCCGTGATGTACATATTTCCTGCATCATGAATCAGGCCAACCTGATCATCGCCGATCAATTCCAAGAGCCGCAGTGCGCTGTCCGTCGTCTCCACCAGGCTCTGGTTGTGGATCTCCAGGACGATCCGTTTTCCTGCAGCGCGGGCTTCCTCCGCGCATTTCCGAATCCAGAAAGCCGCCTTGGCATAATGATAATCCTCCGCCAGGAAGGCATTCGGCCCTCCCTGAAAGATCCGGATCATGCCCGCCTCCAACATCACCGCGCGTTCAAGCAGGCCCATGAACTGATCATAGGCCCCGGCACATTCGGCCTCCCCGCTTGTCGAGAAATACCCCATGTAACCTGCCAATGCCGGAATCTCCAAACCGTGCCCATCCGCAAGTGCCTTCATTTCGCGAACCCGCGGAAGCGATGTCTCCGGGCTCAAATGCGGTTCGCGGCAGGCGATTTCGATGCCGTCAAAACCGAGTTCGGCCGCGATCGACATCGCTTCATGGATGCTGTAATCGATGAGTGATCCGCTGAATGCCGCTATTTTCATCTCGTCTTTCATCCTTTCGTCTGCATTTTCGCCTTCTCAAGCGCTGAATACGCCGTTATTTAATCCCGGCCATATTATGGTTCTGCACAAAATATTTCTCGGCGAACAGGAATACCAGCAGGATCGGAACGAGACTGACCAAGGCCGCCGCAATCATGAGCTGTTCATTGCCGGTCCACTGTCCGGACAAGGAGAGTATGCCGATCGGCAGCGTATACTTCTCGTTCGAGGTCAAATAAATGACAGGCGTCAGAATCTCGTTCCACTTGCCCATGAACGTAAAGATCGCCAGCGTCGCCAGCGTGGGCCTGGCCATCGGAATGAAGATCCGCAGATAAATCTGGAACGGATTGCAGCCCTCCATCTTGGCCGCTTCCTCATACTCTTTAGGTATATTCATAAAAGCTTGCCTCATGAGGAAAATGCCAAACGGTTGAGCCAGCCATTCAATGATCCACAGCGGCGTGAGCGTATCCAGCATGTTCAGTTTGTTAAAAATGATGAAATGCGGGATGATGATGACCACCGCCGGAATCATCATCGTCCCCAGCACCATCACGAACAGCGCGCCTTTCAGCGGAAAGCGCAGCCTCGCGAACGCATAGCCGACCATCGAGCAAGAGATTAGTGCGCCGATGACGGACAACGCGGCCACGAAGATGCTGTTTAGCGTGTAGCCGCCAATATTCCCAAGCTGGAACACCTGGGCGTAATTGGACCATTGGAATACTTCGGGAATCCAGCGGGGCGGAACCGTTGTATATTCCCTGTAAGTTTTCAATGAATTCATAAGCGCCGACAGAAACGGCACGATCATGATGAGCGAGCTGATCCCGATCAGCACGTATCCGATACTTTTTCCCAGCAGTCTTCTTCTCATTTGAGGCTCCTCCTTCCTCAGGTGCAGTTCCGCATTTGCAGTAGTTCCATCTTGAACGCCGGATCAGTCATAATGCACCCATTTCTTTTGAGCGCGAAGCTGTATGAGCGTCAGCAGGAACAGGATCATGAACAGCACCCAGGCAATGGCGGAAGCATAGCCCATCCTCATAAACGTGAACCCTTCGCGGTATAAATACAGCATCATGACCAGGCTCGAGTTATTCGGGCCTCCCGCCGAGCTGATGTCGCCCCTGCCGGTCAGCACGTAGATCTGTTCGAATGCCTGGAAGGTAGAGATCGTGCTCATGATGACAACCAGGAAGGTCGTCGGCGAGATCAATGGAACCGTAATGTACCGGAATTTACGCAGGGCTCCTGCGCCGTCGATCTCCGCGGCTTCGTACAAATCCCCGGGAACGCTCTGAAGTCCCGCCAGATAAATGACCATGATATAACCGATCCCTTTCCAAACCGCAATGAAGACGAGCAGCGGGATGGCCAGCTTCGGATCCTGCAGCCAGCCTTGCCCTTCTAGCCCCAGCTTGGCAAGCAGCGTATTGGCCAGGCCGAAGCGAGGGTTGAAAACGGCGTCGGCGACATACAGGATGACGGTCCAGGAGGAGATCACCGGGATGAAATGAGCCATCCGAAACCATTTAAGCCCTTTCAAACGCTGGTTTAACGCTACGGCCAGCACGAGCGCGAGAAAGGTCTGGAGCGGTACGAACAGAACCGCAAAATACAGGGTATTCCACAGGGAACGCCAGAACATCGAATCCTCGGCCATGCGCCGGAAATTATCCAATCCGCTCCACTCGGGCGGATTCAGCATATCGTAATCGGAAAAGCTGAAGTACAGGGATGCGGCGAGGGGACCCGCCACAAAAATGATAAAGTGGAGAAGATAAGGGGAGGCCATAAGCAGCCCCCATCTCCCCTCATGATCCCATTTCCGTTTTCGGGCGGGCTTTCCATGCGGCATCGGATCGGCTTTGAGTGCTGCATTGTCGTTTAGCGTATTGTCCATTTCACTCCCGCCTTTCTTCTACCCTTGATTTATTTTTTATAAAAATCATCGAGGACCGCCTGAACGGCTGCGTCCGCTTCGCTTAACGCCTGATCGACGGTTGCATCGCCCAGGAAGGCTCGCTCCGCATGTTCGTTGAATTTGCCCACCCATTCTTCCCATACCGCGTTGTTGTCGAGCGTTTGGGCGAACTCCAGACTGTCCAGGAAGGCCTGGCGGTTAGCCGGCTGCTCTCCCGCCTTGAGGAACACTTCGGATTCCGCTACGGATTTTTTCACGGGCACGGCTTCGCCAAGCTCCGTCCACTGCTTCTGCACATCGTCTTCCGTAGCCCAGTATTTAATCCACTCCCAGGCAGCTTGCGCCTTCTCGTCGCTCGACTTCTGGTTAATCACCCACGAGTTGGCGATGACCGGGGACACCCGCTTGCCGTCAGGTCCCTTCGGCAGCAGCGTCACGTCGTAATTCAGGCCGGCTTCATTCGCTGCCTGCACCCGGGCATAAATGCCGATCCGCATGGCGGCCGATCCGCTTGGGAACACGGCGGTATTGCTCTGGAAGCTCTTCAGGTCGACCGGATCGGTAATAATGCCGCGCTGCATGCCGTCGACCATCCATTCGAACGCCTGCTTGTTCTCCGGGGAATTGATGATCGAGTTCTCTGCCTTCTCGTCAAGGGCACCGCCGCCGTAAGATTTCATCACAGAGAACCAGCCCTCGGTAATGCTGAAGAACGTAAGCCCGAACTGATTCACGCTGGCTGCGTCAAATCCGCTGTCCTCGGCTGTTTTTCCGCCGGCGTCCACCGTCAGCTTGGCTGCCGACGCTTTCAGGTCTTCCCAGGTCCATTCGTCCGTAGGATACGCTACGCCTGCTTTATCGAACAAATCCTTGTTGTAAAACAGCACGCCGACCTGAATGCCCTGCGGCACGCCCCAATAACGTCCGTCCGCGTCCTTGTTGAAATCGAGACCGTAGTACTCGTCGGCTTTCAGATCCTTGGCAATCCAATCGGTCAGATCCTTGGCTGCACCGCGCTGGGCATATTTCATGACGTAGACGCCGTCGGACAGCCATACGTCCGGCGCCTGGCCGGCCGCGATCTGCGTATCCAGCTTCTGATAGAACTGCCCGTAAGGCGCGCTCTGCGTCTTCACCGTAATGTTCGGATGCTTTTCCTCGAACTGCTCGATCAGCTCCTTCATCTTCGCATCGGAGCTGTCGCTCGAATAATATCCGAGCAGGATTTCTACCTTCTTATCTTCCCCGCCGCCTCCGGTGCCGGGAGATGCGGTGCCGGTCTTACCATCGCCGGCATTGCCGCATCCGCTTACAATGATGGATATCAGCAATAAGGCCGTTACCCAGCTGTAGAACCCTTTTCTCTTTTTCACTAATCGTCGCCCCCTATTAATGTTGAAATGGATTAATGAGATTGTAGTTGATAACGACCGTCAGCGCCCATGTACTTTCTTATCCCACTTGTGATTTCTTGCCGCGGCATCATGGTTTTTTATTTACAACTTGTGTTTTTTTGCTACAATGTTCCTTACATTCCTTACTTCAAAGCCAGGAAGGCGGAAGAGCGATGAACATCCAAGGCGTTTCCATCGGTAATCTGACCATTAACCAACGATTGTTCGTGCTGATCATCCTATTCATTGGCCTCCCCTTCTTTCTGCTCGGCAGCTTCTGGTACCAGTCGTCTACCGAAGCGATTGAACAGTTTGCCGCAGGCGCCAACAAACGTATCATCGAGCAAACCAACGTCTCGCTGGATTCTTACATATCCAATCTGGAGAATTCCACCTATCCCTTTATCCATAACCCGCAGATCCAGCAATTTCTCTCGACCACGGAGCTCACTCCGTATGCCTATTTTCAGCTTGCCAAAAAAGTGGAGGACGACTTGTTCGCCCAGATGATCTACGGGAGATCGGATATCATCGGGATCTCGCTCGTCGCCGAGAACAAGCGGCAAATTACCGATTACGAAAGCGCGCCGGGACTGCTCGATATGAGCGAAATCCGCAAACGCAACCGCTCCTTTCAAGCGCAGCTGGACCAATACAACGATTTTCAGATCATCGGCCTCAGCCGGGTAGGAAACACGCCTTCCCTCACCGTCGCCCGGAAGCTCTATGACAATTCATCCTTTCTCTATAAAGGCTTATTGATCGTCGACCTCAATCTGAAGCAGATTGGCGCCATCTGCTCCAACGATTCGCTGGGCGGCTTTGACGTCTGGATTATGGGCGGCGACGGGCATATGATCTACCATCCGAATCCGAAACAGATCGGGGCCGAAGTCGAGCCCGGGCTGTTATCGCGTATTCAGAACCGGGACTCCTCCTTCTTCCGGCATCAAGACGCGGTATCGGGCACCGAGAAGATGGTCCTCCATGAACGATCGCAGATCACCGGCTGGACGGTTGTCGCCGATCTGCCGCTGAACAATCTCATCGGCGATTTAATCACCCAGCGGAACTACTCGCTTGCGGCCGCGTCGATGCTCTTGATCATAGCATTAGCGCTTGTTGGCGGTTTTTCCTTGTCCTTGACAAGGCCGCTCTCCATGCTGCAGAAGTTGATGGCCCGCGTCGAGCGGGGCGATTTCGTTCTTCCCACCCATATGAACCGGTTCCGCAACAATGAAATGACGGCCGTGTTTCAAAGCTTCTACAGCATGACGGGAGAGCTGAAGCGGTTGATCCGGGAGGTCCAGGATTCCCAGCTGAAGGAGCGGGAGCTCATAATCAAGCAGAAGGAATCCGAGCTCCGCTCCATGCAGTCCCATATCAACCCGCATTTTTTGTACAATTCGCTGGAGATTATTAATTCATATGCCATCGCGGACGATCATATGGAAATCAGTCGCATGACGCGGGCGCTGGCCCATATGTTCCGCTACAATATCGGCCATGCCGGATCCGTTGTGCCGCTCCGGGAGGAAATGACGCATGTCCAGTATTATCTGGATCTTCAAAGCGCCCGGTTCCGCAAGCTCCGAATCGATATGGACGTGAACGAACGGGATCTGGATCGCGTTAACGCCGTCAGGCTGACGCTGCAGCCGATCGTGGAGAATGTGTTCATCCACGGATACCGGGGCAAAAAGCCTTCCTACCTCGGAATAAGCTCACGCGCGGAGGCGGGTTATTATGCGATCGTGATCCGGGACAAAGGGGTGGGCATGACGGCGCAAACGCTGCGGCAGATCAGGCGAATCCTGCAATCCGGCAAGAAGCCGGAAGGTGGCACCCTGCGAAACGAAGGGGACGAAACCACCAGCGGCATCGGCCTCTTAAACGTCCATCAAAGGCTCCAGCTTACCTTCGGGGACGAGTATGGGCTGTACCTTGTGGAATCCGTGCCCTCGGAAGGCACGATATTTGAAATCAGACTGCCATATAAGACTAGCGAGGAGGGACATCATGTACCGGATCATGATGATTGATGACGAATACGCCATTCATTTGAGTTTGCGAAAGCTTGTCGAGAGGTCGGGTCTTCGGATTGAGGTTGCCGGCGAAGCCGAGGACGGGGTTGAAGCCTTGGAAATGCTGGAGAACAGCCGGCCGGACATCATCGTGACCGATATTTGCATGCCTGAAATGGATGGGCTGGAATTTATTCGCCGTGTCCGTGAATCCCATGCACAGATGCATTTCATTATCCTGTCGGGCCACGACAACTTCGAATTCGCGCGTCAGGCCATGCGTTATGGCGTATCGGATTTCCTGCTGAAGCCCATCGACCCGGCGCAGTTCCATGCAACGCTGGAACGTGCCTGCAGGGAGCTGGATGAGCGGAAAGCGCGATTCTCCCGCCAGACGAAATGGACGCTTGCGCAGCAGCGCCATAAAGCCAGGCTCGCCGAGCTGCTGTGGTCTGCCGAGGAGCGGGAGGCCTTGGAACAAACCCATGAGATCATGGCCCTTTTTGAGACGATGGGACCGAAAGAGGTCAGCCTGTCACGGTACGCCCATATGCTGATATCGGAACTGCTGTCTGCGCTTGAAGAACGCGGGTTGATGCTGAACATGGACACCGGTGAGGAGCAGTGGGCGCAGGATGATCCCCTTGCCTGCCGCCGCCAAACAGAGGATAAGGTCAAGGAAATGCTGGCTTTGATTAAAGGCTCCAGAAATCTGGGATCCCGCCATAATATCCAAAAAGCCAAACGATTCATTGAAGAAAACTATGCGATGGAGGATTTGTCCTTGCAGGAGGTAGCCGATTCGGTGGGGATGTCGGTGACGTATTTAAGCCGTACCTTCAAAAGCGAAACCAATATGAACTTCGTGAAATACCTGGTGCAGGTTCGCATGGAAAAAGCGAGGGAATTGCTTGCGGAATCTGAGCTTTCCGCTCAGGAAGCAGCCTACCGCGTCGGCTTTTCGGACTATGTCCATTTCAGCAAGACGTTCAAAAAATTTCATGGCCTCACCCCTTCGGCGTACCGAAAGCAGTGCAAGGCCATGAATGGAGGATAAAGCAGGCGGGTGTTGATTAGCTTGTTCTCCCGTTCTTCCACTCCTTTGCTCTGGCAAGAAGCTGCTCAACGAACGCATTCTTCTCATCGGAGTATCGAAGCAGGGTCCGGGCTCCTTGCGAAACGATCCGCCGCTTGATCTCGCTGTAACGCTCGGCTTCCACGGCATGAGCCCGGAGGTAATCCCGAATTATGATGTTATGGTTCCAGATGTCGCCACGGTACGACACGATATGAACGTTATAGGCGAGCTCTCCTCTTTTGCGGAGGTAAATGCGGGCGGTGATCCCGGATTCGCCCAAGTTCTCGTAACCCATAGCAGCCAGTTTGGGAAGGATTTCATCCGTATGCCGGGTGTTCTCCACGCCCACCAGTATATCGACGATGGGTTTGGCCGTCATGCCCGGTACGGACGTGCTTCCGAAATGTTCGATCGCAGCCGTATAAGGACCGATCTCCCCGATCAAGAGCCGATGTTCGTCGTTAAACCGATCCGCCCACTGCTTGTCATAGGGCTCCAAGTGAATGGCTTCGTCAATGGTCATGAAGGAACCTCCTTCGAATTGGTACGTACGTGCTGGTGAAGCTCCTCAAGCCAAAAGTAGCGGGCCCGTAAAAGGGCGTAGGGTACAGCTTCAGGCCACGCTCACGTAATCAGTATGACTCCATCATGCCCTATATGGTTTTAATCGACAAGAGCCAGTGTGCTATGCTTTATGGTCAAGCATGCCTTAATATCGACTTTCCACGACGGCAGGTGCTAGAACCTGCCGCGCATACCTCCCGGCCTCCGCCCGAAGTGTTTCATCGCTTACCCGTTCTACGTTATAGGTCACGAAGGCAGGCAGATAATGGACCTTGCACCGCTTCAACGTGGCTTGAATCGGCCGCAGCAGCTCACTCGCGGTGTACCAATTGTCCCCGCCTGCCTGATACCCTTGCTCCAATCCTGCCACCGTCGTGGCCAGCATGAATTCCTTGCCCTTCAGATTGTTGCCTTCCGGCCCGAACGCCCAACCGAAGGTCAGCACGTCATCCATCCATTTCTTCAGCAGAGGCGGGCAGCTGTACCAGTAAAACGGGAATTGGAACACCACCCGATCGTATTGAAGAAGGAGCTGCTGCTCGCGCTCGATATCGATAGTCCAATCCGGGTACTCCTTGTAAAGATCCCGGACATCTACATTTCCATTCGCATACAGCCCGTCGTGCTCCATCAGCATCCGATTCGCTCGCGAGTTGTCTAAATTCGGATGAGCCACAATCACCATGGTTTTCATACTCAGGTCTCTCCTGTCTCAGTTGATTTGTTTGACACCCCCATTATGTTTCGGATCGGTTTCGTTGAAAAGTACGCTCTTTTTCTGTACTTAGTCCGCTCTGGCGTACCTAATCATCCCATGCATAGTACGATAAAACGTACTAAGTACGAATAAGAATAGTACTGGGTTTAAACGGAATCCTGTGCTACATTACTATCATCCAAGAAACAAGATCGATCACACACTTCCAAGCGGGAGATGAGAATATGAGAACAAACGATCAACGGCCTAACACCGACGGCATCCTGACCACGCTGCAATTAATCGGAGGCAAGTGGAAACCGCTGATTCTGTTCATTCTGCTGCAGGACGGAACCAAACGGTTCGGGGAGCTTCGGCGTCTGCTTCCGGGCGTGACCCAAGGCATGCTGACAAATCAGCTCCGTGAACTGGAACAGGATGGGCTGGTCGTACGCAAGGTATATCAGGAGATCCCGCCCAAGGTGGAGTATTCCGTCTCGGAGCACGGGAAGAGCTTGGACAGCGTACTCACCGACATGTGCACCTGGGGATTTCAGCATCAGGAATATGTCAACAAGGTCAACGAACAGTCTGATGAGAGCCCAGGAAAAAATGCAGGCGGACTGTAACGAAAATAGCAAGCCGGAACAAGGGGCCGGGGATTGCTCGAAATATCGATCTCTTCGCATTCTTCAAGCCGTTCCTCTTGGGATCGGCTTCACCGGCTGCTCCTCTGCAGGCGGGTATTTCGTATAGTGCGTTTCATCATAAAACTCCCTTTTAACCCACAAATACTCCCTTACCTTTTTTCGTGTATCGAAAAAACATTTCAAACCGCTCTCTGCTTATCTTCACCTGTCACATGTCTGAATGAATAAGGGGCAAGCGGGTGGACCGCAGCTTGAAAATGAATCACGGAAATTCACTTCCACGTATTGCTTTTTTGCGTCGATACGATATATATTTATATCGAATCGACATATCATTGGAGGCGGTCTGTATGTATGAAATTTTTGTTCTGGGCGAATTAATGACCGGGGACAAACACGGTTACATGCTTCAAGAGATTCTAAAAAATGCAGGCGGGCCTTACCGCCAGATCAGTTCCGGAACGTTGTATCCCCTGCTCTCCCGGATGGTGGATCACGAGTGGATCCATCTCAGTCTGGACGGGTCCGGCGGAGGCAAACGCCCCCGAAAAATCTACGGGATTACCGATTCCGGCCGGCGGAAGTTTTTCGAGCTCATGGAGAAACCACTGGAATACAACATGGATACGGAGCAGATGTTCCATTTCAAAATGGTCTATTTCCGGTATGTTCCGAAAAGGGTTCGACTCGACTGCCTGCAGCAGTATTTGATTTATCTGGAGACCAACCTGAAGCATGTGACGGATTTTGAAGCTGAGATCGCGTTCTATAAACCCGAACCGGAGAAACAGCGATTACAATTGCTGAGGGTGCTGGATCACCGAAAGCAGATGGGGATGACGAATATCGAGTGGATCAAGAAAGAAATAGCGGCTGTTAAGTCCGAAGAGGACTAGCGTTCAAGCGTTGTCGCATTTGATATCATGGAGGGGATTACTGGATGGAACGTTTATGGACGAAGCCGTTTATTCAGATGACGGTCGGAATGCTGTTTCTGTTTACGGGCTTCTATCTGCTGCTGCCCACGCTTCCGCTGTATATCAAGCATCTGGGCGGCTCCGAGACCCAGGTGGGCTTGGCGGCCGGCGCATTTACGCTGACGGCGGTGGTCTTTCGCCCGATGGTCGGGGGATTGGTGGACCGGTACGGCAGAAGAGCTTTTTACGTTTGGGGTCTTATCTTCTTTGTTCTTTCGATGTACCTCTACGATTGGGTCGGCAGCATTCTGCTTCTGCTTGCGCTGCGGATCCTGCACGGCGCGAGCTGGGCTTTCTCGACAACCTCCATCGGGACGGTCATCACGGATTTAATCCCGATCTCCCGCCGCGGGGAAGGCATGGGCTGGTACGGTATGGCGATGACGGTGGCAATGGCCATCGGCCCGATGCTGGGTACTTATATCGTGAGCGGGTATTCGTTTCGGACGTTGTTTCTGGTCGCTACCGGACTCTCCCTGATTGCCTTCATACTGGCCTACATGACCAGAGCCCCTTACCAAGCCAAACCTTCGGCAGGGCGAATTCAGCTGGTCGAGAAATCCGTTCTGCCTGTCACGGCCGCCATCTTTTTCCTGGCGGTTGCCTACGGTGGAATTACGACCTTTCTTCCGCTGTTTGCCGAGTCCATCCGGGTCAATCCGGGAACTTTTTTCCTGGTGTACGCCGTCGCTCTTACCTTGATCAGGCCCTTTGCCGGGAAGCTGTCGGACCGTTTCGGCGAAGCGGCCGTCATCATTCCGTCCCTTGTCATAACGGCTGGTGCCCTGATCGTCTTAAGCCAATCGAGCGGATTGCCCGGACTGATTACCGCCGCCATTCTGTACGGCATCGGTTTCGGTTCGGCCCAGCCCGCCCTTCAAGCAGCCACCCTGCGCATTGCTCCCGAGAATCGGAGAGGCGCAGCCAACGCCTCGTTCATGACGGCATTCGATCTCGGCATCGGGCTTGGCGCCATCCTGTTGGGTCTGGTCTCCGAGCGTATCGGCTATGCCTATCTGTTTACGGTTACGGCAGTGTCTGTTGTCGTATCCTTGGTCATATTCGCGGTCTTTGTAAGAAGACTGCTTACGTCTGTCGCTGCAGAGAAGGAGTGAAGGCTACCCATTCTCAAGCAAACACGCCCGCGGACTTGGACCGCCGCGTCGTATTGGAGCGTTCTGTCGCAGTGGAGCACTCTGCCTGACCGAAGCCGTTCTGCCGGGTTGACCGGGCTGCCGTCCCTCTAGACCCGCCAGCCTCGGAAGTCCGAACTTCAGCCCCCTCCGGCTTCGTAACCTCCGAGTCCGCTTCCGAATAGGCTAACGTATCTGATGTTAGATTGGAGCGATGGTACGCATGGCGCAATATGTACCGCCGGTGAGCATCCATACTCTCACGCATACGGCACCCGGTCTCGTGATTCATTATCCGCAGGTATACGGCCTCATGAATCCTGGAGCAGAAGAAGCCATCAACCGGGCCATTATTCTTCAAATCCAGGATATGCAGCGTGAACAGCAGCAGGTTCAGACCGGCACCAACCCGCAAACGACGGGCAACTTTGAGATTAAAACGAACGAGCGCGGCATTCTTAGCCTTGTGCTGACCAACTACACCTACTCCGAGCATATGGCGCACGGGTATACGGTGACAAAAGAACTGACCTTCTCCACGGCCACCGGACAATCCTATGCCTTATCCGATCTGTTCCGCCCGGGCTCCGGCTATCAAGCCGTCTTGGCCGCCGAAGTGAACCGTCAGATCAAGGAACGCGGCATTCCCGTGCTGGAGAACGTTCCGGTTACCGTTTCGCCGAATCAAGACTTCTATCTGGCCGATAAGTCGCTGGTCATCTTCTATCCGCTGTATGCCATCACGCCATACTATGTCGGCTTTCCGATGTTCCCCATATCGGTATACGACCTCTTGGGCTTGGCGCCCGAGAACGGATTGTTATCGGATCTTGCCGCGGACGTGGCGTAGGAAGCAGCAGCGCATTCAGGCGATATGCAGCAAAAAAACAAACCCGATTCCCTGGCGCCTTACGCCAAAGCATCGGGTTTGTTAGTTATCATCGCATGAGTTTTGCTACTACGGTTTACACCATGATTTTGCAAATATCGTTCGTGAATTCCACCGGATCGGCAATCGGCAAGCCTTCGATCAGCAGCGCCTGATTGTACAGCAGATTCGTGTAGAGCTTCAGCTTATCCTGATCCGCTTGCAGCGCCTTCAGGGACTGGAACACCTCATGGTTCGTGTTGATCTCCAGCACCTTGTCGGCTTGGATATCCTGCCCGTTCGGCATCGCCTTCAGGATTTTCTCCATTTCGATCGAGACATCGCCCTCCGTGGACAGGCATACCGGATGGGATTTCAGTCGTTTGGAGGCTTTGACGGACTTCACCTTGCCGGCCAAGAGGCTGCCCATGGCTTCAAAGAGCTCCTTGTTGTCGCTCTCCTCGGCTTCATTCTCCTGTTTGTCGGCCTCGGAATCGATGCCGAGATCCCCGCTGGATACCGATTTGAATTCCTTCTCCTTGTATTTCATGAGCATCTTGATCGCAAACTCGTCGACATCGTCGGTAAAGTACAGGATTTCATAGCCCTTGTCCAGCACCATTTCGGTCTGCGGGAGCTTCTCGATCCGGTCGATGGAGTCGCCGGAAGCATAATAGATATACTTCTGATCCTCCGGCATTCTGGACACGTACTCATCCAGCGAAACCAGCTTCTTCTCCTTGGAGGACGTGAACAACAGCAGGTCCTGAAGATCTTCCTTGTTCATGCCGTAATCGTTGTAAACGCCGAATTTCAGGCCTCGGCCGAAGGATGCAAAGAATTTCTCGTAATTCTCCCGCTCGTCCTTCATCATGCCCTGCAGCGCGCTTTTCACTTTGTTCTTGATGTTCTTCGCGATCAGCGTCAGCTGGCGGTCATGCTGCAGCATCTCGCGGGAAATGTTCAGCGACAGATCCTCCGAATCGACCATCCCTTTCACGAAGCTGAAATAGTCCGGCAGGAGGTCTCCGCATTTATCCATGATCAGAACGCCGTTGGAATAGAGCTCAAGCCCTTTTTCGTATTCCTTGGTGTAATAATCGAACGGCGTATTCTCGGGAATGAACAGAATCGCGTTATATACCACGGCACCATCCGCTTTGACGTGAATATGTTTGAGCGGTTTATCGAAGCCGTAACGCTTCTCGTTATAGAAGTTGACGTAATCCTCATCCGTCAGCTCGCCTTTGTTCTTGCGCCAGATCGGCACCATGCTGTTGATGGTCTGCTCTTCCTGAACTTCCTCGAACTCGTTCTCGGCATCTGCCTTCGGACGCTGCGTTTTCACGTCCATTTTGATCGGATAACGGATAAAGTCGGAGTACTTCTTAATGATCGCTCTTAGGCGGTATTCTTCCAAATACTCGTCATACTGATCGTCTTCCGTGTTCTCCTTGATCTTCAACACGATCTCGGTTCCGACGGAATCCTTCTCGGCAGGCGTAATGGTATACCCGTCCGCGCCTTCGGATTCCCATTTATATGCCTCGTCGCTGCCCAGGGCACGGCTCGTCACGGTAACGACGTCGGCCACCATGAAGGCGGAGTAGAAACCCACGCCGAATTGACCGATGATATTGTGTCCGTCCTTCGCTTCATTCTCGCTCTTGAATGCAAGGGAACCGCTCTTCGCGATGACGCCGAGGTTGTTCTCAAGGTCTTCCTTGGTCATCCCGATCCCCGTGTCGGCAATGGTCAGCGTGCGGTTGGCTTTATCCGCGGTAATCTTAACGTAGTAATCCTCTTTATTAAAGGTCAGGCTGTCGTCGGTCAGCGCTTTATAATAAATCTTGTCGATTGCGTCGCTGGCATTCGAAATCAGCTCGCGCAGGAATATCTCGCGCTGCGTATAGATGGAGTTGATCATCATCTCGAGCAGCCGTTTGGATTCAGCTTTAAACTGTTTTTTCGCCATGAAAAAATCTCCTTTCCAATCTGAACGAGGTTTCTTTTAGCACTCTTTACAACAGAGTGCTAACACTTCTTCTATTTAAACATGTACCAATTTTTGATGTCAATATGTTTGGAGACTTTCATGACTCAAACGCGGCAGCAACCTTTGATCGGCGATGCAGAAGATTTCGGATGAATCCCTGGAGAACGGGCAGCAAGCGCCGAAAGGGCTGTCTAAAAAGGAATCCCCTTTTTAGACAGCCCTCCACATTCATGGCTCGATGCTGCTATTTATTCTCTTGGATAAAACCGGACGAATCCACCATACGTAATACAAGCCGCATAGAAGCAGCACTCCGGCCGTGGCCAGGAAGGGGAGCCGATAATCCTGCCGGGCCAGGATCAGTCCGGCGACAAAGGTTGCCCCGGACGAGCCTAAACTCCGGAATACCGACCGCATGCCGGCGTACAAATTTCGCTCCTTTTCATTAAAGGCCGACATCAGCAGACTGTCCAGCAGATTGGACAGCATGGTCACGCCGCCGCCCCGCAGCAGGAACAGCCCGACAAACAGCCAAACGGGGAGTATCATGTACAGCGCGGAAAACAGCAAAATATTAACGATAAATACCGAGATGATGGCCGTGTTATATCCGAACCGCTCCATGACGTACGGCGTCATCAATGAGCATATAAACAGCAGGATCGCGCCGATGGCCAGAATCAGGGATACCTGGTCGTCCATCCAATCCAGGCGGAACTTCACGATGACGTTCAGGAAGGAGCCGGTCATCGCGATGCAGCCGCCGAGCAGCGCCGTAAACACGGCGAACAGCCATAAGGTCCCTGACGATAGTGGCCCCGTTAACCTGGATATACCCTTAGAGGATGAAGCCGTCGCCGCTTCCTCATCCACGACTCTACGCTCGGCAGGCAGCCAAAATGCCCGGATGATGCCGTGAAGCACAAGCACCAGCCCGGTCAGCAGAAGCGACACTTCATAACCCCTGCTTCCTTCGAGCCCCTTCGAGATATATCCGGCCGCCAGCGTTCCGAGTCCCGTAAAAGCCGTAAAGACGGCAAACATCAGGGAGAATGCACGGGCTTCCTCTTTACGGGACCGGCAATAATGGAAGAGAAGCTGGATCTCCGTTGTCTCCACCAGCGTCAACCCGGCAGACACCATGACTTGAGCGGCATAGAACCACAGCAAATCATCGCTGACGGCAAACAGCACATTGCCTGCGGCGATAAAGAATACGCCGGTAACCAGCAGTTTTTTTCTTCCTGTCCGGTTGGCGAGCAGGGATACCGGAATGGCGAGCACGCCCATTATCAGAATGCCCATCGACACCAACGCGCCGATCTCGTCTTCCCTCAGCCCCCGGAAGAGCAGATGCAGATTCAGGACGAGTGTATAAAGGCCGATCCCGATGCCGTAGAAGGCCTCGCTTATCAGGAACCGGCGCACCCCCGTAGACAGCTGCAGCAGGTCTTTGATGTAAAAGGACATGTTATTCCCCTTCTCCAGAAAATCCGGTAACGATATGAGATGAAAATCACCGGGTTACTCGTATAATCCCGCTTCCACGCGCATCCGCCGGCTCAGCCGTACCGGATCCGTATCCTCGGCAGCGTAAGACTTCAGCAGCATGCGGAACGAGAACGGCTCCGGCTTGATCGAGTGCTCGGGAGCCTGTGCCGGACCGCAGCTGTTGCTGCCAAGCCCGTTCTGCCGGTAATCCAGGTTCAGCGTAATGAAACGCTGCGGAACCAGATCGCTGGCATGCGCGGCAGACTCCACGTCCTGATCGGTGTAGCGGCTCGCACTGAAATTAAGGGAGGGCTCGCCTACGGCAAGAAGCCCCAACCCCGCACCATCCGCCAGCGAGACCCAGCGGACATCCGAGCGGTTCCCGTTTTCCTGCGGATAGATATAGGGCGTAAACAATCCGTCCACGGTGCTGCGGTATTCCCCGAACCGTCCCGCTTCCAGGCTGTCCGGGTAGCTTTCCCCAGGTCCTCTGCCGTACCACCGGACATGTTCCATGTCTCCCGCGACTTGCATTTGCAATCCGATTTTTGGCAGCATGGCGGGCGGCGTGCCGATCGGCTCACCCTTCACATCTATGATGATCAGGCCGCTGGAAGTGATCGTATAGATCGTTTCGCAGCGGAAGCCCCAGTCGTATACCGGCGGAGCGATGCGGGAAACCCGCTTTACCTCAACGCATTCCCGGTCCAATCGCTTCCATTCGAAATGATCGACCCGCTCGGAGAGCCGGTCCAGATGGGCCTTGCGCCAATCCGGAAGCACGTACATGTCGTTATCGATCGGCGGACGCCAGAAATTCAGCGCCGGTCCGCCAAGTGCAATTCTTTTGCCATGCATGGACAAGGTTTCGAAGCCGGCATGAAGGGCGCTGAGGGACAGCTGAAAGCTTCCATTCCCGACGTGCAGGCCATGCTTCTCCTCGCTAATCTGCAAAGCTCCCCGCTGTAAGGCAGCCGTCGGCTCGAATTCGGGCTTCGACGATTCCCGCAGCAGAAACTGGGACCATGCCACTTCATGTCCCCGTTCCGCCCAGCGGCAGTCCGCGGCCAGCGAGAGGGATACCTCCAGCCACAGCTCGGCAAACGGATTCACGCCTATTGTCGCTTGCTCCAAGGCCTTCAGGAGGCTTAGCTCCGCGCTTGTGCCTGCTTCGATGCGGGGAAGGTCCAGCGCTCCGCTGCGGACAAGCTGTCCATCGGACAGCACCCGGTAATGGGCCTGCAAATGATCCAGCGAAATGAAATCATAGCGGTTCATGATATGAAGCACACCGTGTCTTCGCATCGACATGCGGACAGGCTCAATGACCTTTTTGTATTCCAGAAGTCCGGGTGAAGGCATCCGGTCCGGACGGACCAAACCATCGATGACAAAATTGCTGTTGTTCGGCACATCGCCATAATCGCCGCCGTACGCATAATCCATCCGGCCATCGGGTGTCCTTCTGCTCAGCCCGTGATCGATCCATTCCCAGACGAAGCCGCCCGCAAGCCGGGGATGCGCTTCAAAGGCATCGAAGTAGGGGCGCAGTCCGCCGGGCCCGTTGCCCATCGCGTGCGCGAATTCGCACAGAATATGCGGCTTGGGATGATCGGCCATTTTGCCGAAGCCCTCCATCTTCTCGACGGAGGAATACATGGTGCTCACCACGTCGCACACCTCGGCTTCGCGGTCCTCCTCGTAATGGATCAGCCTCGTGGGATCATGCTCCCGGCACCACTCCGCCATTGCGCGGAAATTGCAGCCGAAGCCGGATTCGTTGCCGAGGGACCAGAACAGCACGGACGGATGGTTCTTATCCCGCTCCACCATCCGGCGGACGCGGTCCACGTACGCTTCCTTCCAATCCGGATCGTCGCTTAAACGGGAAATGTTGCCGAGCGGCTCGAAGCCGTGGGTCTCCAAATCCGTTTCTTCCATGACGTACAGCCCGTACACGTCGCACAGCTCGTAGAATCGGGGGTCATTCGGATAATGCGCCGTCCGCACGGCATTGATGTTGTGCTGCTTCATCAACCGGATGTCCTCCAGCATCGTGGACAGGGTGACGGTTCGGCCCGTATCCGGATGATGGTCATGGCGGTTGACGCCTTTCAGCAGGATCGCCCTGCCATTAACGAGGAGCTGTCCGTCCTTTACTTCGATGGAGCGGAACCCGACGCGCTGCGCCACCGTCTCCAGCGTCTCCCCCTGATTATCCAGCAGGGTGATCACCAGATGGTACAGCGCCGGTGACTCGGCACTCCATAAATCCGGGCCCGCCACCTCGATCTCGAAATTTTCCACGGAAGAGTGTCCGACGTCTTTGCCGGTTGACCCCATCTCCGCTCCAGCGCCATTCAACAGCCGCAACTGGACGGAGCCGCGCTCCGTACCTTCCAGCTCCAATCGCACCTGCAGCTTCGCGTTCCGATACTCGGCATCCAGCTCGGTCGTTACGCGGAAGTCGTTGACGCGAAGAGCCGATGGCTCCGCGATCAGGTATACGTCCCGGAAAATGCCGCTCATCCACCACATGTCCTGGTCTTCCAGATAGCTTCCATCGGACCATTGGTATACCCGGACGGACATCTTGTTTACGCCGGGCTTCACATAAGGCGTCAGATCGAATTCCGAAGTCAGCCGGCTCCCCTGGCTGTAGCCGATAAACGACCCGTTCAGCCACACATGGAACGCGCTGTCCACCCCGTCGAATTTGACGCAAATTTTTCTGCCGTCCCAATGCTGCGGAAGCTCGAACTCGCGGACATAGCTGCCGGTCGGATTCGCATTTGGCACATGCGGCGGGTCCACGGGGAACGGATAGTACAGGTCCGTGTAATGCGGATGCCCGTAGCCCTGCAGCTGCCAGTGTCCCGGAACCGGGAGGTCATCCCAGGCCGATACATCATAATCCTCCCCATAAAATGCTTCCGGAGCGCTCTCAGGCTCCTCGGCATAGTGGAATTTCCACACCCCATTCAGCGATTGGTACCAGGCCGAGCTGCCTCTGTCATAACTGAGCGCTCCGTCCGCATCCGCGAACGGAATGAAATAGGCCCGGCTTTTTGCCCGATTTCGTTCCAGCACGCTCAGGTCATCCCAGTCGCGGCCGATACGATGGTCTTTCATCATGTCTCTCCATCCTTTCCCAAGCGGTCTAAGCTTCTAGAGGTCGTTCAAAAAGCCATCTTTCCATGACTTTTTGAACACGCACTTCTATGTTCTGATGCTGCTTCAAGCTCCATATCCATTGTGGATGCCTCTTATCGCCAGCACCGTTTACCCCTTGATCCCCGTTGTGGCGATGCCGCCAACGATATAACGCTGCGCGAAGAAAAAGACGGCCAGCGGCGGAATCGAGATCAGACAGGTGATGGCCATAATGGATTGCATGTCGACGCCGTGCATGCCCTTGAATTGGGATAACCCCAGCGTCAGCGTATATTTCGTCTGGTCGTTCAGGAAGATGAGCGGGCCCAGGTAATCGTTCCAGCAGCTCATCATATGGAACACGGCCACCAGGATGAGCGACGGACCCATCAGCGGCACGATGATCCGCAGCAGAACCGTCATTTTGCCCGCCCCGTCAATCGTTGCCGCTTCATCCAGCTCCTTCGGCAAGGTCATGATGAACTGGCGCAGCAGAAAAATGAAATAAGCGGAGCCAAACCAGGACGGAACGATGAGCGGTTTGAGCGTATTGATCCAGCCCAGGTAATTGAACTCCATATACTGCGGAATCATGGTCACTTCCCAAGGAATCATCATGGTGGCAAGCACGATCAGAAACAGCGCGTCCCGCCCCTTGAATTGAAACCGGGCAAACCCGTAAGCTACCAGCGTGCACGAGACGAGCTGCCCGAGCGTCGACAGCAGCGTCACAATCAGCGTATTTTTCAAAAACAGGTTAAAGGGCTGAATGCTCCAGGCCTCCGCGAAATTGCTGAACCTCCACACGGATGGAAACCATTTCGGAGGAAACAGATACAGCTCCTGCTGCGACTTCAGCGCCGTCGTGACGGCCCAGAAGAGCGGAGCAATGAACAGCAGCGAGCACAGAATGAGCAGTGCGTACGTGATCACCTTTTTCATACAGAACCTCCCTCCCTGCTGGCTTGAACCCCTTGCTTGGCACGCTTCGGCTTCGCCTTCTCCTTCTTTGTCTTCATCTCGCCCTCATAGAACACCCAGGCCTCCGAAGACTTGAACACGAGGAACGTCAGCGTCAGCACGATCAGGAACATGAACCAGGCGTTGGCTGCGGAGTACCCCATCTTGAAGTATTTGAACGCATTCTCGTACATGTACATCGCATAGAAAAACGTCGACTTCAGCGGGCCCCCGCCCGTGAGCAGAAGCGCCAGCGTCAGCTGCTGGAACGCGGCAATGATGGACGTAATCAGGTTGAACAGCAGCGTCGGCGTGATCATCGGAATGGTCACATTGAAGAACTGCCGAATCTTGCCCGCCCCGTCCATCGAGGCCGACTCATACAGGTCCTTCGGAATTCCCTTGAGACCCGCCAGAAAAATAAGCATCATCGAGCCCTGTCCCCATAGGCTTGCAATGACCATGGCGACCAGGGACCACTTCGTATCGTTCAGCCAGTCCGGCCCTTCGATGCCGACCAGCGATAAGAAATAGTTCAGGATCCCGTAATCCCCGCTGTATACCCAGGACCAGATCATGGCGAGGGCCACGCCGGAAATGACCGACGGCAGGTAGAAGGCGGTGCGGAAGAACGCGCTTCCTTTTACCTTCTGATTCAGCAGCATGGCAAGCCCCAAAGCCACGATGATGTTCAACGGCACGAACAAAGCCGCGAATTTCAGCGTAACCAGCAGCGATTTCCAGAACAGCGGATCGTTCGAGAACATCTCCACATAGTTGTCGATGCCGACAAAGGTCACTTGGCCTACGATCGGCCAATCAAAAAACGAAATGACGAGGGAAAACAGCAGCGGGCCAAGCGTGAAAACCAGGAATCCGAATATCCATGGAAAAATGAAGAGGTAGGGCACGGCCCCACCCCAACGTTTTGGTCCAAGTCGCTTCGGGGCCGCTGTCTGCTGTTGTGGGTAAGGCACTTGCGTTTGGGCCATTTTCGCGAACCTTCTTTCTTCGATTATTTCAAATAGCGTTCGCTATCCTTCACCGCCTGGTTCAGAACCTCCTGCGCATCGCTGCCGAACATGACGGATTCCACGGCTGCCGACAGCTGGCGGTTCACTTCGTTCCACTTTGGATTCAGCAAAAAGGCCGGCGTATTGTCCGAGCGCTCCAGCATCGTGTAATACGGCTTGTAGAGCGGATCCTGGTCCTTCTTCAGCTCGTTGACCACGCTGACCCGGACCGGAAGGTCGGCCACGCGCATTTTGATCGCTTCATCCGATACGTAGAACTTGATGAACTCCCACGCCAGATCCTTGTTCTTGGAATCCTTCGCTATGGATAACGCGGATTCGGCCAATACGCCCTTCACAGGCTTGCCCTCAAAGGCCGGCATCTCTACCGTGCCCACATCGATTCCGGCTTCCCTGAAGGATTCCAGCGGCCAGATGCCGCTCTCCCACATGGCAATCTTGCCCGCTTTGAAAATATCCTCCCCGCTCTGCTGCCCTTTGCCTCCGGTCAGGACCGCCGAGCCGTTCTTGAGCATATCGCCCAGCATCTGAATGGCTTCCGCCGTTTCCTTGCTGTTCATGTAGCCTTCGATCGTTGTGCCGTCCTCCGAGATGAAGGATCCACCGTTGCTCCATACGAACCCTTGAAGGTCATACGTATCGTTCTCGGCCCGTACGCCGAAGCCGTACTGCTTCTTGGATTTATCCGTCAGCTTCTGGGCGATTTCCTGGAATTCCGCCCATGTCCATCCATCGCTCGGGTAAGCAATGCCCGCATCGTCGAACATCTTCTTGTTGTAGTACACCACCCGGGTCGTAAAGCCCGCCGGGATTCCGTACAGCTGATCGTCGATCTTGCCGTAGTTGAACAATCCTTGGTAAAAATCATCGATGTTCAAATCCTCGTCCTTGGACGCGTAACCGTCCAACGGCTCCAAGGACTGGTGATACGTCGGAAAATCCCACATGTACATCACGTCCGGCGGATTGGCTGCGCCGAATCCGGCGGCCAGCTTCTGATCGAATCCGTCGGCATAGGCCTCGACCTGCACCTTCGTGCCGGGATGCGACTCTTCGAACTTCTTGGCGATCTCCTGCTCGATCTTCAGCGCATCTCCCGTATCCCATGTCGCGAAACGAAGCGTCGTTGCCGCCTCCGATGAGCTTCCGTCCGGCTGCTTCGGGCTGCCGGTCCCGCCGCTGCCGCCGCATGCGGCCAGCAGCGATGCCATTAACGTCATAACCGAAACCATTGCGATCCATGACATTCTCTTTTTCATATTGTCAGCTCCCCTAAAGTATTGAGTTGATATGAATTGAACCGCTTTCATCATAACTCGGATGAAAGCGGTTCAAAACGTGCGCTGATTCGCAGATGATCGTATTTTTGTTCGAACTTTAGCCCGCGGGTGTTCATTTGTTTACGATGATTCCCCTTTTTGTTCGGCACGGTATTGGCTTGGCGTCTGACCCGTGCAGCGCTTGAACCATTTGCTGAAATATTTGCTGTCTCCGAGTCCCGTCTTCTCGGCGATCTCCTGCATCGTTAAGGAGGTTTCGCGCAGCAGGCCGTAAGCAAGGCGGAGCTTGCGCTTATATTGGAACGCGATGAAGCTGTCGCCGACCGTTTTCTTGAACAGGATCGAAAAATGGCTGCGGCTCAGCCCCACCTGCTGGGCCAGCTCCGCTGCCGACCACTCGTCCGCGGGATGTTCGTGCAGCAGATGAACCGCCTGCAGGATCGGCTCCGGCCACTGCTCTCCGCTCAGACCGTACACCCGCTCCAGCTCGGCTTCCTTGTGCAAGGATTGAAAGGCTTTCTGCACATCCTCCGAGTCCTGAAGGCCTCCCCTCCAATTCCAGGCAAGCTTCCCGCATCGGCTCTTGATCTCCACCAGCAGCCCGTCCGCCGCTTCCTTATGTTCATCCGGCACGGCCCAATAGCAGCTGTCCGCGCCGTACGGAACCCGCTTGCTGCTGCGCAATCCCGGCTCCTCGGAGCCCTGCTCCTTCAGCAGGTGCTCCCAACTGCCGCTGCAGCCCGCCGTTTTGATCAGATACAGCGAAATGCGCTTGCCCTCTCCCAGCCCGGCGCGGCTGCAAAGCTCCCGGAGTTCGCCGGGGAAACGGTCGCTGTGCCCGTTAAGCCAAGCAAACAAATGGGCGGAAACCTGTTCTTCCAGCCCGTACACGTTGGCCGGCGCATCAGACAGCTCGCGTTGAAATTTACCCAGCATCGCTTCGAGCTCTTCGTCCTCGAAGGCGGTTTTCAGCAGATATCCGGACGCGCCAAGCCGCATCCCTTCCTGGGCATATTCGAAATCCCGGTGGCAGCTGAGCAGAATGATCCGGGTTTCCGGCGCAGCCTCCTTCACCTTCCGGGAGAACTCGATCCCATCCATCTCCGGCATGACGATATCCGTAATGACGACCTGCGGCCGAAACTCCAGAAAAGCCTCCCAAGCTGCCTGGCCGTTGGGGCTGTCCGCCACAACTTCCATCCCGAACCGTTCCCAGGGCACCGTGGAGCGGAGTCCCTTGCGCACAATGCTTTCGTCGTCGGCAATCATCACTTTAATGTTCCCTGTATTCATCATCGAAAGACTCCTCCCTTTTCGGCCAGCGTATGATGATCGTTGTTCCTTCTCCCTTAACCGAATGCACCTTCAGTCCGTAGAGCGGACCGAAATGCAGCTTGAATTTCTGGTCGGCGTTCCGCACGCCAAGCCCGCCGCGGCCCTTCCGCTTCGTCTCCGGCGAAAACAACCGCGCCAGTTTGTCTTCCCTGATGCCGGCTCCGTTATCGCGGAGCGTGAGCACAAGCTCGTCATGATCCTCCTCGACCTTGACATGGATCTCTCCCTGTCCGTCCGTAAAGGCATGGAAAAATATATTCTCGAACAGCGGCTGAAGCGTCATCCGCGGAATCAAATACGGCAGAAGCGAATCATCGCAATCCAGGCGATAACGAAATACTTCGCCGTACCGGATTTCCTGAATCTTCAGGAAGTGGCCGATCATGCGCAGCTCCCTGTTTAGGGTAACGAGCTCCTGGGAAATATCCAGATTTCCCTCCAGCACCATCGTCAAATGGTACAGCATCTGGCGAATGTCCTCCGCGCCTTGCAGCCGGGCCTTCCACTGGATGGAATTCAGGGTGTTGAACAGCAGATGGGGGTTGATCTGATAATGGAATGCGCGCAGCTCGGCCTCTTTTTTCAGCCGCTCGCTCTGCTCCACCTCGCCAATCAGGGTCTGCACGCCCGTTACCATCCGGTTAAAACTCATGTCGAGGCTGCCCAGCTCATCCCTCCCCTCGATCGGCGTACGGGTATCCAGCTTGCCGAAGCTTACCTTCTGCATCGAGTCCTTCAAGGTCCGGATCCGCGAAGTGAACCGGGAGGAGAACAGATAGGCGATGCCAAATGCGAGCAGGCAGGAGACGATGGCAACAACCATCGTGTTCGCCCGGATCACGTCCGAGGATTGATAGAACGCCTTGGCGGGAATTCTGGCTTCCATGGTCCATTGGTTGGCGTCAATCGTCCGGGTCCAGGCCACATCGCTGTCATGGGGCGTATACGGAGCGTCCGTCTCATACACGACCGTGCCGTCCGGCGATGTAATAAGCAGGTGGGCATGCGTGTCGGCCTCGAACTTGGCATAACTTCGCAGCAGCTCCTCGGCGTTCTCCTCGATCAGGATGACGCTGCCGTCCTGAGCCTTGTCCGGGTGATGGATCGGCACCGCCAATCCTAGGACAGGCACATTGTCGCTATCGCTGTTATTAATGGAATGATCCTGTGGATAGAAGCCCAGCCAATAGGTGCCGGCATAGGCTTTCGGCCTGGCGTTCCACGCCGGGATATTGCCGAGTTTGTTCACGTCCAGGTTGTTCTCCCCATAGTAATAATCGGAGCTCGTTATGATGTAGATCCCGGCTGTCAGCTGCGTCCGCAGGGACTTCAACAACGATTCGAAATCGTTCTTCTCCATGATGTCGCCATAGGTGGACGGCGTCCCGTTCCCGATTCCCGAATGGCTCGGGTCCAGCAGGTAGGAATAAATCGTCTCCGCCGTCTGCTTCATCCGCCCCAAAGCCGAACTGGTCTGCTGCTCCAGCTGCGCCACGGCATTATCGCCGTATTTGCCGAACTGGGAGTTAATCACTTTAGCGGATTGCACATAGGAAAGTCCGCCAAGCGAGAACAGCGGAATCAAGGTGACGACTAAAAAACAGGTAAGCAGCTTCGTTCTTATACTGTGATAGGTGCCGGTGAACATCCGTCCGGCTCGGTCTTTGATTCCCTGAAAATTCATGGTTACTCTCCCCATTGTCGTATCGAATCGTATCGTGAACATCCATCCGATCGTTCGCCATGCGGCTGTACTGCTTACGAGATCCCGTGATACCGCTTTCATTATAAACCTGAACAAAGGGCTTGTAATTAGGCGGCAACTGGAAAATGAGAGGAAACGGAAAAAGCACCTCCTCCGCAAGGTCAAAAGCCCGGGAAGAAGTGTCATTCCGTGACAGTTATAACGTGTATTCATGTCCCAAAATCAAAAATACGCTGGAGGTCCAGGTGAACGCCCGATCGCGCAGCCCGGCTCCGGTCAGGGCATCAAAATTCTCGGCCATGCCGCTGAGACTGACCATTCGGCAGTACCGCTGCGCAATCTCCATGGCCAGCTCCTTATCGCCGGCCGCCGCCACCCCTTCGACCAGCAGCATCGTGGAAGGAGCCCAGATCGGTCCGCGCCAATATCCGTCCGGCTTATAGTATGAGCTGCTTACGCTTTCGGTCGCCCAGCCGTTGCTCGTCAGAAATCGGCTTTCATCCCGAAGCCCTTCCAGCAGAGCCGTGCGGATATACTCGGGAAGGCGTTTACCCAGCAGGATAGGAACGAACAGCAGCAGGCTGTCCCCTTCGGACGGCTCATGCGTTCCCGAACGGCAGGCCGTAAACCGGCCGTCCTTCCAGAAGTGCCGAATCATGCGGTCCAGCGTATCGTCCGCTCTCCGTCTCCATCCGGCCGACTCCTCCGACAGGCCCAGCAAGCCCGCGATTTCGGCCAGCGTCTCCATCTGGATAATCAGATAAGCCGCAAGGTCTGGACTCTCGACGGGAATGCCGTTATTGAACGCCGTGCTGTTGTCCCAGCCCGAGTCGTTGCCGTGGTTATACTGGGGAATGCCGTCGCCGTCATGATCCCGGTGCGTGAACCACCACTGCGTCCATTTCGCTAGAGGGCCATAGACCTCGCGCAGCTGGGCCTCCTTGATGTAATCCGTCCGACGCATCATCCAGGCCAGCGTCCAGCCGTGAATCGGCGGTTTGTTGCAATTCCAAAGCTCGTATTTATCGTTCACGAAGTCCGGGATCAGGCCGCTCTCATCCTGCCGGTCAAAAAAGATCATGAGCTGGTCCCAAGCCAGCTCCGGCTGATGCCGCACGAGAGCCATCGCGTTAAAGCAGTTGTCCCAGCTCCAGATGTTGGTCATCCAATTCTTGGACATATACATGGCCGGGCGGGTCAGGCAGCCTTCGGCGGGAACCACGCAGGACCAGGTAATATAGGCGGCGAGCTCCCTTGCTTCCTGCCACTGCTCAGAAACGGCAAGGGTGCTGTTCAGCCATCTGGCGTAATCCTCGCGAGCGCTTACAACCGCATCGTCGAAGGACTCCCATTCGCCGCGCGGCTTCAAGACGGTCATGAACTCTTCGACCGCAAATTCGGCCACATTGGATGCAGGATCCAAGAAGAAATCGGCGGTCACCCGCGAGCTCTTGATCTCGTTCCATTCAACCTCCATGCCCATCTGGCCCGCAAGCCGGGTCAGCATGAAGCGGCAGCCATGCGTGAAGCTGTTCACCTCCCAGCTGTCCGGATGGGTCTCATAGGCGTAATCATACGCGGCGGGGAAAAAGGTAAGCCGGATGCCGCAGCCTTCCGAGCGGAATCGCACGGTCCGGGAGTCCGATATGCAAATATCCGCATGGCCTAACGAATCGGATGCCGTTAGCCTGATGTTGTCGGGTGATGCAATTGGTTCAAACGAAACCGGCTCGTTCTGCCGGTTTAGCAGTTCTATCAGAAACGCCTCGCCAAACTTGTCATCCCCTCCGCGGACGGTTCGCAGGTAAAGACCTTGTCTGCGATCCTTGGCCGCTGGCAGGAGGGATATCGCCAAGAAGGACTCTCTTCGGCTGAAAGGTACGATATTCAGATCAAAATTCATAGGACATCTCCTTCGCTGAGGTATCGCTTTCATTGTAAAGCTTCCCAAGGAAGGAGAGGACTGACGGATGTCTTGCCGATAGAGGGATATTGTTTGGGGCACGCTTGCTTTAGCGAGGGAGGTGTCATTTTGTTCGATATGAGGGGATACAAATGTGCGGGCGAATGTCTGGAGTGACCGCAGCCGATGACGGTCATCCCGGTCGGAGGGAACGGATTCAATCTCCGTCCGGGATCGTCCGTTTATCGGACCAGCCCTTATGGTTGTTATGCCTGTTATGGCTTCTGTCCGTGCTGACGCCAATATTGTCTTTTTCCGTCATCGCGCACGGTGATGCCCAGCTTCGATAGTTCCCGGCGCAGATCAGCCGCGTCCTCTCGATCCTCGTTCTTGATGGCCTTCTCCCGTGCCAGGAAGAGCGCGTTCATGCTAGGCGTCAGTTCCGGCGAATCGGCAACCCATCTGACGTAATCATCGGCGAACGGATTGCGGTCTCTCCAGGAGTAACCGTGCCGCTTGAAGGCTTCGGCCACCGTTTCCCGCTTGGCTTCGGGTTTCTCGCGATAGAGCTCCTCCCCTTCGTTGCCCAGCAGGACCAGCTGCTTGCCGTCTATAAAGGCAGCGGAAACTTCTTCTCTCCTAAAGGTTTGTTCAGCCTCATGAATGCGGAGTGTAATCTCCTTGTCCGACAGGCGAACCGCAAGGCTTTCTTTAATGGCTAAGTGAGAGAGCACCGTCCCGGCAAGCAGCCCTACAACAGCGGTTACGATAACAACCCATGGGCCCTGGATGGATGCGATCAACTCCAAGGGTCCTTGAAATGGCACCCAAGCCAGGCCCGTTGCCCAATCCGCAATGACAGGCAGAAACCAGCCGACCACCGCGCCTAATAAAGGCGGCACCGCCCATACCAGCATACGGTCTGCCCATGATAATCCAAGATCACTGTATTCCCTCTCGTTATTCAATGGCATCCGCTCCTTTCCTGAGAACGCTGTTCACCGCTTCTTTCCAGACCGCTTGATAGTCCAGCGGAATCTCCATCATGATATAACTCGTGATATTATCGATGACCAGAGCCAGAACATAGGCCTTGGAATCCGCATGCTGACGATCGACGACCCCGAAGTCGACCCCCAGCTTCATGAATTCCCGAAAGCCGTCCAGGAACGATTGCTGCATGGCAGCTACCCGCTGTCCGTAATTGGCATTCCGGTTTGCGGTCAGCATGAACTCGCTCAAAAGGCGCATCACCGGCACGAAAGCTTCTTCCTCCTCGGGAAACATGCGCAGCCCGCCCTGGTACAGCTGCTCCGCGAAGTTAAACTCATTTAGCCCGGTTAGGGAGAAATAATGATCGAAATGATAATCGCTGAACATGTATTCAAAGACCCGCTCCACCAGTTCATCCTTGGACGCAAAGTGATAGTAAATCGACGGTTTCGTAATGCCCACTTCGCCGGCAATCATCGCCAGGCTGGTCTTCTCGATGCCATGTGTCGCAAACAATCCGATGGCAGCCTCGACGATTTGCTGCGAGGTTAAATCCTTCTTTTTCACGCTGTCATCCGCCCCTTTTTTTACCTACCGATAGGTAGAATTTTAAGATGGATGATGGAGGATGTCAATATTTTTTTAACTACCGGTAGGTAAAAAAACTAAAAATCGCCGATGCTTATCGCATCGACGATTCATAAGAATTAGGATTTGTCGCTTAACCGGCTCAACCGATTAAAGCATTCTTCTTCCCATCATGATGATGGTTTCAAGCAGCGCCTTCCACTTTCCTTCGACCGTGCGTGCGGTCTTTGCGGCGTGGGCCGCTGCATTGCGTTTCGAGCGCAATTTCGTTGCCATCCGGCATCGTTCCAGTTCCTGACGGAGATCGCGAACATGCTGTTTGGCAATATCTTCATTATTGATATTCATGTTTCATTCCTCTTTTCTTTTTATAGCGACAACATTCCGACATTACCAATACCTGCAAGCTCCTCTTCCGTCCCCTTCACTATAATACTTCCATTGTTTGCCCGAAGGTAAGGGTACAAAATGCCTTTAATTCTTTTTTCCCCTACAACGACTTCGCCGAAAAGATCCAGGGAGGACATCGAAGCCTTAATATCTTCCTCGGTGACGTCATCGTCAAAGGTCAGCGTCCCGTCAACAATGAAGCTCGCCGGCTGGCCCAAAGCCGCAAGCTGATCCCTCGACCAGGTCTCCTCGCCGCTGATGAACACAAACAGCCGCTCATAACTTACGATTTCCGTATTCAGGTTGGGGCAGCGCTCCCAGACCAGATCTTCGATCTCTTCGCCGCAAATGATGAACGAAGTTGACTGTATCTCCGACACGGCCTGGCTGAAGGCGTCCCGGGTCACGTCCGCCTCGAGAATGAGCGGCTTATTCGTGTAGAGCTTATGGCCTTTAAATCGACGCACGCTTCTTGCGTTTAGCCGTAACGGTTTGGTTACATACTCGAATCCTGCCGGGATCACCTCGACCAAGCCGTTAATCTTTTTCAATTTATCGTAGAAATAAGGGGATTGATGTTCATGGATAATCGCCTTGCCGTTGACTTGGATCTTTTCAATCCGGGCCGAAAACTGCTCCATATCCAGCTCCTTATCCAGATGAA
The DNA here is from genome assembly GCF_038007545.1 of Bacillus sp. FSL K6-6540. Taxonomy (NCBI): domain Bacteria; kingdom Bacillati; phylum Bacillota; class Bacilli; order Caryophanales; family Bacillaceae; genus Bacillus; species Bacillus sp. FSL K6-6540. The sequence continues at coordinate 1,384,125 of NZ_JBBOXH010000001.1, read as the reverse complement.
CCATGCCGTTCAGGACCAACTCCATAGGCTCGCTGCTGGAGGCCAGATATGCATTGTTCAGCTGCACTTTCCCGGACTCGAACCGGGGTTCGTATTCGTAAGCGTGAATCTCCGCGCTGGCGCCTCCCACTTTGAGGAGTGCAGAGGTAACGGCAGCGGCCAGATGCCGTGGAGCATAGACCTCGCCGTTAACCACCAGGTGCAGCGTGCCGCTCTGGAATGCTTCAAGGGATACTCCTTTATCGATGATGACCGTGCCGTTAACGAATACGCGGTCCGGCTGCTCCAAGAGCTGAAAATATTCCTCGTTCAGCCGCAGCGTGCCGCTGTAATAACGGTGTCCCTCGGGGATTTCAATCGTCTTGCCGATATTGCCTGCGTTTTTCAACAGCGTGAGGAGGTGTGCCGTCTCTGCTCGGTATATTACGAGACCTACGTTTCCGATCCGTTCGATGCTTGTTACGGTTTCCTCCGTTGCCTGCGTAAGATCCAACATCCCTACATTCTCGATGATTCTGCTCATTTCATATCTTCCTCCCATAGTTTTCTCAATTTTTTGATGGCGGTTTGCAATTTGTAACGAACCGTGGCTGCCGGCATACCCAGCTGCTCACCGATTTCCTGGCTGGACATCCCGAGCCAAAAGCGCTTAAACACGATATCGCTCTGCGATTGCGGCAAACGGGCGAGCCATTCCGTCATTTCTATATTGCGGCTTGAAACGGGGAGCTCGGCGAAGACCAGATCATCCTCCCACGATACGAGCCGCTTCTCCCGGCGGCTAATATCGATCATGCGATTTTTGACGACTCTGAAGAACCAGGCCTTTTGCTTGTGAAGGGGCAGCGCTGCCAGGTTCGGCTCCTTGATGGCTTTCATAAAGGCATCCTGGACCAGATCATCCGCTTCGTAAGCATGCTTGGCGATGGATCTGGCATAACGCTGGACATCGTCCTTCAGGTTTTCATAGAGATCACATACTTGCATTAGCCAACCTCTCACTTTTCGTTTTGTCTTTTCTGTTAATATAACGTTTGGGAAAAAGAAACTGATGGATATTCTCAAAATTATTTTTCAACCAATCAAAAACACGCCGACCGTCTTCGCGGTCAGCGTGTTAACGAACATTAATCCCACATGGAGAACAGCACCAGCAGTACGGCTGCAACACCCAGCAAGAGCGAGTGCCTGGAAAACCATATCGAACGCATCTCTTCCTTCATGCTTGCATCCTCCTTCTATTTTCATTCAGCCGCTAACAACTCCTCTTCCCTGATGCCTTAATCCCACCAGCTAAGCATGCACACCAGCATAACCGCTGCAAAGAAACCGTCCATAAACTTGAGCTGAAGTTTAGCCATATTGGATTCACCTCCTTCGAAGAGACAACAACTCGAGAGAGAAACCCTCGACTTATTATTGATTGATCAATTACTAATATCTAAAAAATAATCCCTTCGCATATCATGATATCGCTGCTGCGCCACTCTTTATGGCTTCCGCTGCTCATGCCCGTTTTTTCATTAAACTCCTCATGGTCGCCGCAATCGCCTGCTCATGAGGCGTCCATTGAATCGGACCGATCAGGCGCTCGTATTTCTCGCCGCTCAGCACCAAAGGCTCCTCGGTCAAATACAGCATCTCAACCACCTCTTTCATCACCGGATTGAATAACCCGATCAGGGAGAGCCCGATTCGTCCGAGCGGCATTACCGCCTTGCGCTTTCCGGCAGCCTGCTGCGCAATCCGTACCAGCTCATGGCCTGAAATCACGCCCGGTCCGGGGATATGCCAGTTCTGCCCGTAGGACTCCTCTCTCTCGGCAATCTCTACGATCATGCGGGCGGCATCCGGCAAATAGACGTATTCTCGGGGAACGCTCATGTTGCCGATGAAGGCGGTTGGCTTCCCGGCAGCAATGGCTTCCATCGTGACGGATAAATAGGATGCCTGCGCAGAAGGGCCATAGTAGTCGGGCAGTCTTACGATAAGAGGGTTTGCTTTATGCCAGCGCGACGAGAAAATCAGCTGCTCGTAGGCCAATCTTATTTTGCCCTTACGGGTATGCGGTTTTTTGGGGTGATCCTCCGTTGCCTTTTCCATTAAGCGTCTGCCATACGGATAAATTCCATCTACCACCACAACCCTGGTCCCCAGCTTCTCCGCAGCCGTCATGACCGATTCACCCAGCGGCAGCAGCCTGGATTCCATCTCGTGGTAAGGCATGTTCGCACTGTGAAAAATAACATCGGCCCCTTCCGCGGCTCTTCGGATATCCTCCGGTTTAAAGGCATCTCCCGTTTCCAGCGTAAGCAGAGGAGAATAGTCCAACCGCTCAGCCAGCTCATTCAGCTTCTTAACGGAACGGCCGAAGGCTACCGTTTGAATTCCGCGCTTCACCAGTTCCGCCGTCAATGGGGCCCCTACGCCGCCTGTTGCACCCAAAACAATCGCTTTTTTCATCGTTAATCTCTCCTCACATTAAAATAATTGATTGATCAATCACAATTGATTGAAAAAGAAATGCCCTTTCTCCACCGCGCACAACCTGATGCAGTACGCGGTGCGGCACATCGACGCGCGCCTTATCTTTTGGGCATCATATTCGGCATATCCATCGCCATGGCTACATTGCACAGCATCCCCCGGGCCAGAAAATCGGAGGTTTTCTTGTCGGCATCCTCGAATCCCGCTTTCACGAAAGCATTCTGGACCAGGTCCTTCACCTCGTTCATTCCCTGCTGCATCGCTTCGCGGATGGGCGCTTCCTGGATCGTCTGCGCCTGCATCTGCAGCAAGATTTCGCTGCGATGGGATTGCACGATCCCTTCGTACGCCCGGATCAGGCCCGTCTCCAGTTCCTCCGGAGCAGCGGAATCGATGACCCCCTGAAATGCCTGCACGATGCGCTTCCAGGAGACCGTCAGCGATTCCACGAGCAGCGATTCCTTGGTAAAGAACCGATAGACGTAAGGCTGGGATATCGCTGCCCGTTCGGCAACCTGAGCCGTGGTCGCGCGATAGTATCCGATCTCTGCAAACACTTCGATTGCTGCTGCCACGATTTCATTTCGCCGATTCGCAGAAGTTGAAGCTCTAGCCATTCAACCAACCTCCTCTCACTCGTTTTAATTTATTATTGATTGACCAATCACTAATTGAACTCAGTATATACGGTCCATTTTCCTTTTGCAACTGTTTTCTTCCAAAATTATCGAATTCAACACCTGGGATAGCTTGAGCATAGGGGAGGAATCCGCTATTTCTTATCGAATTGTGTTTATGAACCGCAAATAAGACGGGAGCCTATTCCAAGACTTTATCCTGTAATCGATCAAGGAGGATCAACCATGAGTCATGAAGGTCAACAGCAATTCGAACGATGGCATAGACACCGTACGGTCTTGCTTCAGCTGCTGCAGGACGTACAGAGCGAGCATTTGGATTATAAACCGTGGGATCATGCCTATACCTTGGGCGGATTAGCTGTTCATATTGCGGCAGCCTCGGATATGTTCCTGCGTTCCATCCAAAATGGCTCGTTTACTCCACCCTCGATTTCCACCCAATTCGAGACCATCGATGACATTCGAAATATCGTGCAAGCGTCGACCGAATCGACTACGACCCTTTTTGCCGAATTGTCCGACAGCCAGCTTGAGCAGCCGCTCGACTTCAATGGGTTCACAGCGCCCGGCAAAGTGTGGTTAAGCAATATGGTCGACCATGAAATCCACCATAAAGGGCAGTTGTTTACTTACGTGCGGGCTGTCGGAATCGAGAAGGTTCCCTTCTTCACGCTTCAGCCGGCTAAGCAGTAAAAACAAGACACGGCTGGATTTGCTGTTTTAAGTTATCAAAAGGAATTACCTCTTACTCAAAATAGAAAGCCGGATTTCCTGCAGCTTACGCTCAGGAAATCCGGCTTTCTTCTATCCCTGGTTAGCCTTGCTTCGCCAGCTTCACCACGGCCTGCAAAGCGGTGTTAATCTCGCGCTCCACCGCGTCGGCAACCACGTTTGTGTTCGGGTCGTACTCGGCCGCAAGGTCGGCGTCGGCAAAGCCGTCCATGGCGACAATCGCGCCGGCGCGAACGCCGCGGATCGCCGCAACGACGTACAGCGCCGCAATTTCCATCTCGACGCCGAGCGCGCCCGCCGCTTTATATTTCTGGTGCGGCACTTCCTCGACTCCGTTAAAGAACACGTCCAGCGTGACGGTTATGCCCTTGCGCACAACGCCTTCGCCGATCGCGAGCGCGGATTCGTACAACGCCTCCGCCACCTGGCTGTCCGCAACCGCCGGAAAACCGTCCGGTACCAGCTGCTTCGTCAGACCGTCCGTACGGATCGCCGCGGTGCTGACCACAAGGCTCCCCGCAGGGGTGTCCGCCCGATAAGACCCGGCGGTGCCCACGCGAATCAAGGTCTTCGCCCCCGCGCGGATCAGCTCCTCGAAGCAAACGGCCGCTCCCGGGCAGCCGACGCCATGGCTGGTTACCGCCAGTTCAACGCCTTCATACGTCCCCACGAAAGTGCGGTACTCGCGGCTGAACGCCAGCTCGCGCGCATTTTCGAGCTTACGGGATATCGTCTCCGCGCGTTTCGGATCGCCGCAGACGATCACAAATTCAGGTATATCCTCTGAGTTCACTTGCAAAATAGGCATCAACATATTAGTCAAACTCCTTACGTGTCCATTCGTCTTCGGGTATATCCAGCGCCTCGCCGCTAAACCGCTCTTCCTTGAACGGGTCCGCTTCGTTGTGAAAGCCGTTGCGTTCCCAGAAGCCCGGGCGGTCTTCCTTCATAAACTCGATGCCGCGCAGCCACTTGGCGCTCTTCCAGAAATAGCGGTGCGGCACAACCGTGCGCAGCGGCCAGCCGTGCTTGTCCGTCAGCGGCTCGCCGTTGAAACGATAGGCCAGCAGCACATCGTCACGGAGCAAATCCTCGATCGGCACATTCGTGTCATAATCGGGATCGGCATGAAACATGACGTATTTGGCATCCGGCTTGATCCGAAGCCCTGCTATGAAATCCCGGAACAGGATGCCCTCCCATACCGTATCGAACTTGGACCAGCGCGTAACGCAGTGAATGTCGGTGTTCACGGTTACCGTTGGCAGCGCCAGAATATCTTCATACGTAAAGGTCCGTTCCTCTTCCACTTCGCCGAAAACCCGGAGGGTCCATTCCGACATGTCGTAATGGGGAACCTCCCCTTCATGCAAAATCGGGAACTTCTCGGTCAGCGTCTGCCCCGGCGGCAGCTTGGCCCGCTGCTCTTCGGTCAGGTTGCCCACCGCCACCGGCTTCATTTTTTTCAAACGTTCTGCTTTTTTATGCACCATGTTCATCTCCTTTACGCTTGATCGCTTTCGCATCCGCTTATCGACGGGATGACTTCAATCACAGGTTGTCGCGTAGCGGACTACGCGCTTATCTGGAGCTGGATCCCTGCTTCAGCGCGTCCTGCTGGAAGCTTTTATCCTTAAAGAAGAACATCGCCAGAATCGTTACGACATAAGGCAGCATCTGCGTAAAATGCGTAGGCAGCGCCAGCCCCTGGAACCGGATGCTGAGTGCATCCATAAAGCCGAACAGCAGGCTTGCCGCCGTTACCCCAAGCGGACCCGATTGGCCCAGCATCGTGGCGACGAGCGCGATAAAGCCGCGGCCGGCCGTCATGCCTTCCGTAAACATCGTCACTTGTCCAAGCGACAGCTGCGCGCCTGCAAGCGCACATAACACGCCGCTCGCGAGCACGGCTCCATACTGATACCGTCTTACACGGATGCCCACGCTTTTGGCAGCGAGCGGATTCTCGCCGGCAGCCAGAAAACGGAAGCCGTTCTTCGTGCGATAGAAATAATACCACATGAGGCCCGCAATCAAAAACGACAGATACACAAGCGGCGTCAGGCCCGCCAAAATGGGACCGATCACCGGAATATCCTCGATAATCGGAATGTTCCATTTCGGCAGCCCGACCATCGTATTATCATAAAATGCACCTTTCACATCAAAAATAGCCCGCAAGCTGAATGTGGTCAATCCTGCCGCCAGCGCATTCATCGCGATACCGACCACGATGACGTTGGCCTGCAGATTAATGCTGAGGTAAGCAAAGATAAAGGAAAAGATCGACACGATCGCAATCGCGAACAAAATCGCGTAAAACACGTTGCCGAAAAAGTGGTTCCCCACCACGGCTGAGAAAGCCCCCAGCAGCATAAAGCCTTCCAAACCGACGTTGAACAATCCGACGCGCGAACACAGGGCACCGCCGAGAGCCGCAAGCAGGATCGGAGTGAGCACGCGGAGGGCCGAGTTGATTAAAGCAAGGTCAAACAGCTGTTCCATCGGATTTGTTCCCCTTTCTGCGCTTCAGGAAGCTGTATGTGAATCGGGCGGAGATAAACAGAATCAGCACGGCTTGGATGATCGCTCCTACCTCAAGCGGCACTTCCGTATTCCGTTCCACGCCCATGCCGCCCGTCTGAAGCGCGGCCAAGAAAATCGATGCAATCAGCGTGCCGATCGGATGCGACCCTGCCAACAAGGCAGCCATGATGCCCGTCCAGGCATAGTCGGCCGTAGATAACGCACCATCGATATAACGATACTGGGAGCCCAGGATTTCAACGGCCCCGCCAAGTCCGGCCAAGCCGCCGCTGAAGAACATCGCGCCAAGCATCATCGGTCCGCGCTTAACCCCGCCGAACAGGGCAAACAGCGGATTGCCGCCTAGCATCCGTACTTCGTAGCCGATCACGGAGCGCTTCAACAAGACGAATATAATCAACGCGGCCAGCACCGCGAGCACAAAGCCGACATGCAGCGGCATGCCGGAGATCAGCTTCGGCAGCCAGACGCTGTTATCGAGCATTTCGGATTGCGCCATCGCGGCCGAACCCGAGCGGTCCTTCAGCGGATAGGCGACCAGATAACCCGCAAACAATACGGCCACATAGTTCAGAAGCAGCGTGGAGATCAGCAGGTTCACCCGGAACCGGGCATCAAAATATCCGGCCATTACCGACCATAATCCCCCTGCGACAACGCCGGCAAGAATCGCAACGATGCACACCAGCCAGCCCGGACCCGGCATATACAATCCGACCAACGCGGCGGAAAGCGCGCCAAACACCATTTGTCCTTCCGCGCCAAGGTTAAAGAAGCCTGCACGGAAGGCAAACGCCGCGCCCAGACCGATCAGAATGATCGGGGTCGCGCGGGACAGCGTATTCGTAAAGAAATACATCCCGCCGAAGGCACCCTTCCACATCTCCGCGTAGGTCTGCAGGATATCGCCGCCGGCAATCATGATCGCGATGGCTCCGGCAAGCAGCCCCACGATGATTGCGGCAATCGGCTGAAGCAGCGGAAGCGTAAATTTAGTCCATTTGTTCATTACAGAGTTCCTCCCGCCATCAGCAGTCCCAATTTCTCTTCTGTCGCTTCCTTCGCCGACAGTTCGCCCGCGATCCGGCCTTCATACATGACCAGAACACGGTCGGACAGCTTCAAGATTTCCGTTAATTCCGACGATACCAGCAAAATTCCCGTGCCCTCTTCGCGCCGCTTGAGCAGTTCGCCATGAATCGTCTCCATGGCACCGATATCGACGCCTCGCGTCGGTTCCGCCGCGATCAGGAACGGAGTTCCCTGCTCCAGTTCCCGTGCCACGATCAGCTTCTGCAGATTGCCGCCGGACAAATACTGCGTGCTGGTCTCCAGAGAGCCCGTCTTGATGGAGAATTTCTGAACCCATCCGGATACAAGCGAACGAATGTCCTTGAGTTTGAGGAAGCCGCCCTGCTGCAAGCGACGTTGGTGCCCCATAAGCCCGGTATCCATCACGGTTGCCGTTCGATTAGCCCCCCAGACATAGCGATCCTCCGGAATATGGGCTAACCCGTGCTCCCGTATTTCTCGTGTCGACATGCCGGTTACGTCCTTGCCCGACACGGCAATCCGGCCGCTGTCCGGCTGAGCCAGGCCCGAGATCACTTGAAGCAGCTCGGATTGCCCGTTGCCTGAAATACCGGCAATCCCGACAACCTCGCCGGCCCGTACTTCCAGGTTTACGCCGTCCAGAACCGGCTTGCCTTTCGTTCCGCGGATCGAGACGTCCGATACTTCCAGCACCTTCTCGCCCGGCGTGATCGGCTTGCGGTCCAGTTCCATCAGCTCGCGGCCGACCATGAGACGGGAGAGCTGGTGGGCATCGGTGTTCCCCTTCTCCACCACGCCCGTGACGGCACCGTCACGGAGCACCGTAATGCGATCGGCCACGTCAAGGACCTCGTTCAGCTTATGACTAATCAGGATAAAGCTTTTTCCCTGTTTGGAGAGCTGTTTAATGGCATCCAGGAGCTCCTGCACCTCGAGCGGCGTCAGCACGCCCGTCGGCTCATCCAGAATGATGATTTCGGCTCCCTGATACAGCACCTTCAATATTTCAACCCGCTGCTGCACGCCGGGGGCGCTGCTGCTTACGGTGGCGCGCGGGTCCACCTTCATGCCGTATTTTTCGCAGAGTCCTTCCACGATCTTCACGGCTTGCTTGCGGTCAAACCCGGCACCTGAGCCCGGCTCATTGCCGATCACGATATTCTCAGCGATCGTAAACGTAGGAAACAGCATGAAGTGCTGATGCACCATGCCGATTCCGCCTTGAATCGCGTCAAGCGGGCTTGCAAACGAAACTTCCTTGCCATTCAGCCGAATCGTACCCGAGGTTGGCTGCTCCATCCCGTACAATATCCGCATCAGCGTCGTTTTGCCTGCACCGTTTTCCCCGACTATCGCATGAACCTCACCCGCGCGCAGCGAAAAATCAATGCCGCGGTTTGCGCTGAACTCGCCATACTTCTTCGTAATATTGTCCATCTGGAGTAGCATCGAGTCATGCCTTCCTTTCGTTTCTGAATGAAAGACCGACTGCCCATGTGCAGCCGGTCCAGGTAAGAACTAATTTTGTTCCAATGCGTTCGTTACTTTAATCTTTCCGGCGATGATATCGTCGGAAATCACCTTAAGCTGATCCACGATGTCTTGTCCAATGAATGGGTTAAGCGGCGTTTTGCTCTCATGCGTAACGTAAGTGAGACCTACGGCGCCTTCTTTCAGGCCGTAGTCACGAATATCGAAAGTATAGTTGCCCTCTGCAAAATCCTTCACCGTTTCGTATACGACAGCGTCGGTACCTTTCAACTGCGCAAGCACCACATGCTCAGGCTCGGTATTGTCCGTATCTTGTCCGGAAGTGTAGAAGCCCTTCTCTTTCGCTGCTTCGAACACGCCCAGATCGCCAACGGCGGACATGCCGGCTACGAAATCCGCGCCCTTGGAGTTCTGCAGAAGCGCAAGCTCCTTCGCTTTTGCCGGATCGTCGAATCCGCCTACGAAGTTAACGAAAATTTCGATGTTCGGATTGACCGATTTCGCGCCTTCCTCAAAGCCGGTCATATATTTATGCATAATCGGAATGTCGTTGGCCACAACGTTGCCGACCTTGTTCGTTTTCGTTGCCAATCCTGCAGCCGCCCCCAGAAGATAAGCAGCCTCATGCTCGCGGAATCCGACGCTGCGGACGTTCGGCAAATCCACGACCGTGTCAATGATCGCAAACGGCACGTCCGGATTCTCCGGTGCAACCTTCTTCAATGCATCCTCCATCTGGAAGGTGGATGTGATGATCAGATCATACTTCTCGGCAACCGCCGTGCGGAGGTTCTGCTCGATCGAAGCAGGGTCTGTCGATTCAATCGTTTTGACTTCAACGTTGAAATCGGCAGCAGCCTTTTGCAATCCTTCGTCCATCAAGGCAAAGAATGGATTCACGCCGATCTTCTCAGGAAGAACTAGTGCAATGCGTTTCTTATCTTGAGATCCTTCGGAACCGCCATTAGCTGCACCACTGTCAGTAGACTTATCATCGTTGCCGCAACCTGCAAGCAATCCAACGGATAATACGAGTGTTAATAGAATTGACCATGTCTTTTTCATTTCCTGACCTTATCCTCCTAAGTGAGCACTTTTTATACTATTATCCTATGGTATAGACAAGCAGATGTCAAAACAAAAATTTTAGCGTTTTATGTAGTTTAATGTGTTTTTTAGCAAAAATTTGGTGGAAAACTGCGTATATCACAGAACATTACCTTGTCAAAATGTCGATAATGTTCGGAAATTGCCAACATTTGATCAAACGCTTCCGGCATGGATCCGGGATGAAAACGCATTATTTTCAAATTCCTGGCATCACGCAAACCTGGATTCTCTCTATCTATATAAAAAAGGATGCCGTTCGGCATCCTCGCTCTGCATGATTTCTATTTAGATGAAGCAACATACGAAATGTTGAATTCTTCGACTCCAGCCTGCTTCCACCGCCGATTCAATCGATCAGCTCTGAACCTTTCAATAATCGCTGCAGCATGACCGCCGCTTCGCCGCGGGATAACTTCTGGAGCGGCTTAAGCCCTGCGCCCGACCCCAGGACAATTCCTTGCTTCACAAGGGCGGCCGCAGCCGGTGTGGCCCAGTCGGACAGGTCTTCACGGTCCTGGTAAGGGGAGAGGATGGCTGCCGCTTCCATCTCATTCACTGCGCTCGTTATTCCCGCCAGCTCCATCACTCTCGCCATAACCGCTATGGCCTCTTGACGCGTAATGCCTTGGGCCGGCCTGAATTGGCCGTCCTCATACCCCTGAAGAAGCCCATACTGCACAGCTTGCGTTATGACGCCGTTATGCCAGTCCTCTGCGTCGACATCCCGGAAAGCAGGAACTCCGTCCTTCACCTCATCCAAACCGAGCGCCCTCACGATCATGGCGGCAAACTCGGCACGGCTCACTTGGACATTCGGCGCGTAATGAATCGCCCCGGGCTGATTCGCATTTGTGTCTGTCCCACCTTCGGCAAGTCCGGTTCCGTTCAGAATCATCCGCGAAGCAAGATCGTTCACCGCATCCTTGGACCAGTGGAACGATACATCAGCAACTCGCACTTGATAAGATATAAAAGCAATCGTACCTGCTGATAAGGAATGCAGAATCGCCTCGCTGCTTCCGTCCTCCTTCAGCTCGAAGCGCGTCGGGATCGGGTGGAAGCTGCCGTTCCGATCCAGCAAGACAGCCGTTGTCATGCGGCCCGGCATTCCCTGCGGCCAAATGATTCGCTGCTTCATATATTGCGGGAATGGATCTAACTGCAGTGCCGTGTCCTGAGCTTTAGCCGTGATATCAAACTCGATAGGCAAGCCGATAAGCGTAATGCCGGATTGCAATGCGGCCTTCTTAACGGCCTCTACCTTGGCAGCGTCGCTGGCAGCCATCGTCAGGGTTACCGAAATTTGATCCGCGGCCGGCAAGTCCATGCTTCCTGGCGCCCTCCAGCGCGATGATGCCATCACGGCCGCTGGAACGTGGAAATGACCAAGCGCCGATCGGATTTCAATGGCGCCCTGCTTGGCGTTAAGCAGGTCAAGAGCAGCTCCGCTGGTTTCCAGGGAGACCTGATCCGCGGGCCGTGCCAACGCGATGACGATTACCGGATTGTAGTCCACTGTCTCTAAACGGGCTTCCAGCTTAGCCGTATCCAATTTCATCGATACGACGGTATGTCCATTGGCCTCATGGAACAAACCTGTAACCATCCCTTCCTGAGATTCATCGTTTATCGTAACTTTGACGTCTACTCTATTCGAAGGTGCGGCATTGCCTGATGGGCCCGGTATAGCCGATCCTTGGCCGGAACCTCCTGGCGACGAACCTTCCGGTTCTTCAGGCGTTCCGCCACCGCCTCCGGATGAAGCTCTAATTACCGTCGTTCTGTATTTCATGTGCTGGCCGTCAGGCGCCGTCACCACGACCTCGATGGCCTGGCTGCCTACGGCGACGGGGAAGGACGGGCTCTCCTGGCCGGAGAGGAGAGCCATCGGCCCCCATACCAAATTTCCGGCCTCGCCGTACACGCTGGCCGTTACCGACGACCTCGCATCATATACCTGTGCCGTTATCGTGAGGCGGTCCGTATCGCTGGCGATCTGCGCTTTGTAATCATAGTGATCTCTGGCGAACACAGGGCTCAGCGCTACTTCTCCGCTCGACGATCGCAGCGCCAATGCTTGCAAATCAGTGTCGTAGGCCGGAGCCTCATGTTCCCTGACCGTAAAGCTCCAAGCATCCGCCCCCTGAATGCCGGCAAAGCCGGTACCCGAATGGTTACCGATAAAAGCACCCGGCTCGATCTCGACGTAATAGGCTGCTCCCGCATCAAAATCATTCAGCGGATCTATGCTCGCCGCGTTCCCGAGAATCGTGACGCTCCCTGCATCGACGGTCTCGACGACGCGATGATCCGAGGCCAGCCTAATCGCAATCGATTTACCGGACATCGCCGTCACTTCTTCATTAAAGACAACCTGCAAGGTTACATCTTTTTCCACGCCGACAGACTGGTGGGATGGCGTGTAAGATACGGCCTTAAGCTCGGTCGGTGCCTGGATCGCCTTCCATTGGGCATACAGCGTGACGTCCTGCGTACCGAATATAAGCTTGCCACCGGCAGGATAATCGATTCCGCTTCCGTCGGCCTCCGTATTCCAGCCGTCGAAGACATGTCCATCCTTGCCCAGCTGCCCCGTATTGCCCGCCACGACCGCTTCGTCGCCTCTGGCAAACAAACCGCTGCTTACCGGAACATTCCCTGCGGTGTGTCCGTTGCCGTCATAGGTTAACGAGTAGATTTGCGGCCATAGGGTTGTCACCTTCAGCATGCGGTATGCGCTTTTCCTGCCTACGGCATCTTTGACCATGACGTTAAAATAATGATCCGTTCCTGCGGCAAGCCCGTTCACCACCATCCCGGTGTGATCCGCCGCGTAGTTTTCGAGGGGCTTCCCGTTCCTCTCCATTTGGCTGACGTCCCCGATATTCGGGCTGCCGGACGAATATAACAAATACTGCAATTCGTGCTGCTCCGTCATATTGTCCGAGGCTTTCGGCCATTCCAATGCAACGGAGTCTGACGTGATGCTGTGCGGATTCAGGCTACCGCTGCCCGTATCCGGAGACGTCGTATCCAGCACGGCTTTGGTCAGGGTAGGTATTCCCCTCGTATTGTTGTACGTCCCGTCTCCGATCTGTCCTCCGGAGTTATAGCCCCATCCCCAGACGGTCCCATCCTTTTTCATGGCCACGCTATGAAAGCCGCCGGCGGAAATTTCGCGTACATGCTCGATCCCCGGCACAGGGACCGGAATGAGGCTGGAAGCATTCGAGTTTAGGCCCAGCTGCTGTTGACTGTTATCTCCCCAGCTCCATACGTTTCCTGCCCGGTCCACTGCAAGGCTGTGATAACCTCCACCCGCAACGGCAACGATATGCTGCAGGTTTCGAACCTGCACGGGTCTCGTCCGGTGCGTTCTCGTACCGTCGCCAAGCGTACCGTACGTATTGTTTCCCCATGCCCACACGGTGCCGTCTTGTTTAATGGCCAAACTATGGGAACCGCCGGCGGCGATCGCCATGACGTCCGTCAGCCCGGCAACCTGTACCGGAACGTGCCGGTCCGTCGTTGTCCCGTCTCCAAGCTCCCCGCTTCCGTTCACGCCCCAGGCCCATACGGTGCCGTCCGATTTTAAGGCAAGACTGTAGTATCCTCCAGCCGCAATCGCCGTCACATCGCTTAGACCGGCCACCAGAACCGGGGAGTTTTGTTGTATCGTCGTTCCATTTCCCAGCTCGCCGTTGTCATTCTTCCCCCAAGTCCAAACGGTGCCGTTCTCTGAAAGCGCCATGCCGTGATAGGCCAATCCGCCCGATATTGCCTTGATCCCGCTCAGACCCGGAACTTGCGCGGGCGCGTTCACATTCGTTATCGTTCCAATCCCTAACTGTCCGTTCTCGTTTGCCCCCCAGGTCCATACCGTTCCATCCTGCCTTAGCGCCATCGAACTGCGGACGCCGGAGTGAATGTCAATGACATGGTTCAAATTCTTCGCCATGACCGGAGTCGTCCGGGTATTCCAGGTGCCGTCACCCAGTTGCCCCCTGTCTCCGTATCCCCATGAGTAAACTTCACCGCTGCTTACGAGCGAAGCGGTATGATAGTACCCGGCTACAATCTTTGGTGCAACGGCCGCAGCCGCAAAGGCTTGGCGATATCCCAATAACCCATCCAGCTGCAGCAGCAGCAAAGCCGCACACAGCAGGATTTTTCCTGAACGCCTTAGCATAATCTCCTCCTTCGTTTCATCAGCGTAATGATAGCTGCGGCCTGGTTAGGACCGCGGCACCAAGGATGCTATCAAATTTATGGGAGGGAAACGATTGACAAACGTTAACTTTTCATCTTTTTTTTCATATAATCTAGTTATCGCGACTCAATTTCCGTAAAATAACGTTTCGTATATTGCGAGGGTATCCTATGAAACTACTGACCGACTCACCCATTTTGAAAATGAAAATAAGCCTTCCCGGTCTGAAGGAGCATCTGATTCGCCGGGACCGGCTGCTGCAGGATATGGCAGCAGGCCATAAGGGTCAGCTGACAACCATCATCGCGCCTGCCGGATACGGCAAGTCGACGCTGCTCGCCCAATGGGCTCATGAGACCGACGAACGAAGCGCCTGGGTTTCGCTGGACGAACGGGATAACGATCCCGTCCGCTTTTGGAGATACGTGGCGGCCTCGCTGGCCTCGATTCTTCCCGAGGCGCAAGGAGCTCGTCTCATGCACCATACGCAGCTGCTGCCAAGCGCCTCGATCGAAACCTTTCTGGATACGCTGATCAGTGAATTATACGAGGATTCCGAGCCCCTCAATCTCATTCTTGAGGACCTGCACAGTATTCACTCTTCAACCATCCATGGAGGGATTTCCTACTTGATCGACTACCTCCCCGAACATATTCATCTTCTCATCTCGTCCCGGACCGAGCTTCCATTCCCCACGATCAAGGGCGTGGTAAACCATGAGGTCCATCTTATCGGCATGAAGCAGTTGGAATTTACCTATGAGGAGACGGAGCGTTTGTTCCGCCATGCGTCAAACGGTGGCCATTCCAATCTGACCTCGATGGAGCTCGATACGTTACGGAACCAAACGGAAGGCTGGGTTACCGGGCTCCAGCTTGCCGTGATTACCATGCGAACCGGCAGCGGACTGGAAGGATTCGTGGATGATATGAAGGGGAATCCGCTCCTCGTATCCAAATATCTGTTTCAGGAAGTCGTAAGCAAGCTGTCACCCGACGTGTTCTCCTTTTTGCTCCAGACCGCCGTCCTTTCAGAGCTGCATCCGCAGGTTTGCGATGCCGTAACGGATCTCAGCGACAGCCGTCCGATGCTGGAGGAGCTGCAGAAGCTGAATCTGTTTCTGGTTCCGCTGGACGAACACCAAACCTTCTTTCGTTATCATCATTTATTCTCGCAGTTTCTGCTCGACCTGCTACAGCGCGAGTTTGACGGGGAATATACCAAGCGCCATCGGCTCGCCGGGCAGTATTATGCCTCCGTCGGTTCCATGGATGAAGCGATTGACCATATGTTGGCAGCGCAGGACTTCGGGCATGCCGTGAACTTGCTCGAGCAGCATATGCAATCCGTGCTCGAACTTGGAGAGATTGCCACCTTGCTGAAATGGTTTGACCGCATCCACCCCAGCTATCCGATGACACCCGAAATGTCGCTGGCGCATGCTTTTGTCTTGGTACTTACAGGAGATCTCGAACGTTCCGAGCGCATGCTGATCCTTATTGAGGAAGCCTGCGCTGCGCTAGAATCATCGGAACGAAGGGAGCAGCTTATGAGTTCCATCCTGTTCGTGCGGTCCAATCTTGTTTTTCTGAACGGTGACTTCGGCAAATGGTTCGCCTTCAGCGAAGGCATCCTCGACAACCTGATGCCCGACAATCCGATGTACTACCAGTTCGATTACAATCGGCGGGAGCCTTATGTCAGGCGTACCTCGCTCGGCATGAAGGGAACTCTCTCCGCCGATACGGAAAGAATCGCGCATCTGTTTACCGGTGTGCTGGAATCCCACGGGTGGGCGCATTCGCTCATGAACTTATATGTTAAACAATCCTTGTGCGAGGGATATTATGAGTGGAACCGGCTGGCGGAATGCCGGCAGCTGCTGGTGCAGATCCGTAATGCGCCGCCCGCCAAAGAAACGATGGGGCTGTTCGTGCCGCTGCATATCACCGAAGCCAGGCTGTTCGCTGCCGAGGGCAAATTCCATCTAGCCCATTATGCTTTGGATGAAGCGTGCTCCGCTGCGCTTGCCAGGAAATCGAGCCTTTGGCTCGCCCCGTTAAAGGCCGTCAGAAGCTTGATCTATATCCGGGAAGGGCGCATAGCCGAAGCACGGAAGGAAGTGGCCGAGCTCCCCGTTTCCGTCAAGGACAAGCCCGCCTATAGCCGGGAAACGGAATACCTGGCGTTGGTCCGCATGTTAGGCAGACAGCGCAGGGAAACCGAGGCGCTGCGCCTCCTGGAGCTGTTGAAACCTCAGGCGGAGCGCGAACAGCAGCGATCCAGCATCATTGAAATCACAAGCCTGCAGGCGCTGCTGGAACATCAGCGCGGCCAGCGGCAGCAGTCGCTTCATCTTCTTGGCGAAGCCTTGCGTGTCGGGGCACAGAACGGTTATGTCCGTACCTTCCTCGACGAAGGGGAGGACATGTGCCAGCTGCTGCAGCTGTATTCGAGCCGACTCGGACAGGAAGACGGCTTAAGCCTGGAGGAGCTTCGGACGCTTGAATATGCACGCACGCTCGTGAAGCGTTTCCCGGGTTATTCCGAAGCGGATATTTCTTCCGCCGAGACACCCCAGCAAACTCTTCCCGAACGGCTGAATCGGAACGAAATGAATTTGCTGCATCTGATTCGCCAGGGCGCCGCGAATAAACAGATGGCCGCAGCACTCGGCCTGTCTGAAGGAACGATCCGGGTGTATTTGTCCAGACTGTACGGTAAGCTCGGCGTGACGACACGCACGCAGGCTCTGGTTAAAGCCCAGTCGCTGAACCTGCTGGAGGATTAATTGGATAACCCTACAAAAGAACCCCGGGACACGCGTTCCCGAGGTTTTTTTTACGCTATGGATTTACCTTATCATACCCGTCCGCACCATCATGAGCTGAAGGATCGGATCCATTTGAACCGGTTCACCTTCACGATCGCCACAAAACACTTCAGGATTTGATCCGATTTCAGGCAGATGAACACGGCAAGCGGCGATAAATGGAACACAAAAGCGCATAAGGCGGATGAGGGCAGCACGATCAGCCACATAAATATCAAATCGTTGTACAGCACAAAGCGGGTGTCTCCGCCGCTCCGCACGATGCCCGTTAAAGCCGGCATCTGGTAGGCCGTTCCGACCACGGTGATCGACAGCACCGTCATGAAATGCAGGGCAAGCGTTTTGGCCTCATCGGATATCGAATAGAAGCCCAGCACGAAATCCTTGATCACAAACAGCACGGCCCCCGTCAATAAACCGAGCAGGATATACAGAATCTGCAGCGTTTTGGCATACGATATGATTTTATCCATCATGCCCTCGCCGATGGTCTTCCCGATCAGCACGGCCGTTGCGCTGGCGGAAGCGTACACGATGACCGTCACCATCTGGAAAATCGTTGTAGCAATGCTGTTGGCGGCGATCGCGGATTCCCCCATATGCCCCAGGATGGCGGTTTGTGCCGCCATGGCAAGCCCCCATATCGTATTGGACATCAGAATCGGGGAGCCTACGCGAATGTACTGCTTGAAGAGCTCCATATCGAACTTCAGGAAATCCTGCAACTTTAACAGGATCTTGCGATCGAACCGCTTAACATACACGATGACGATCACGCATTCAATAATCCTCGCCGTCAGGGTAGCGATAGCCGATCCGGACACGCCCAGCTCCGGAAAGCCCATATACCCGTAGATCAGGATGTAGTTCAAGCAGATGTTGATAACCAAGGTGGACAGCGATACCACGAAGCCGATTTTTACCGTTTCCACGCTTCTTAAGGAAGCCAGCAAGGAGCTGGTGACGGCAAAGAAGATATAAGAAAAGCAGATGATGCGCAAATATTCCACGCCGGCAGCTATGACATTCTCTTCCTTGGTAAACAAGGACAATACCTCGTGCGGGAAAAAGAACACGATGACCCATAACACGATGCTGAGAAGGATGGCCATGCGCATGCCGATGCTTGCCGCTTTTTTGATCAAGCCTAAATCCTTGGCTCCCCAGAATCTGGACGACATGATGACCAAGCCTTCACATACGCCCAGAACCAGCATGTGCAGCAGGAATTGGATCTGGTTCGCCAGCGCGACGCCTGACAGCGCCGATTCGCTGTATCCTCCCAGCATGACGTTGTCCGACAAATTCACGCCGACCGATATCAGGTTCTGCATCCCGATCACAAGCGTCAGCCAGAAAAAACTTTTGTAGAATCCTTTTTCCCGAACAAATAAACTCATGTCAGCTAACCTTCTTCGACTATAAGATGATGAATCTCTAATATATACGAAAATATGCAAATGAACAGAACCAAATGAAGTGAAACATCCTTACCGCCGTGTAGTAGATTCATAGAATCAAAAACATAATAACATTATAATGTTTTTACGTTTAAAAACTAGTCGTCTGGTTGCACTACACTACGAAAGTCGGTAATCGAACTTCGACGGCATCCTGGAGGATTCCGCAGCAAATCCCCTGCCCCTTGTCTCATCTCTCCCCGCTTGATCGCCCAATAGGTCATGTACAATGCTAAATTCGCGTTATGCCGTGGGATTTCCTGACTATGTACAAAACGACATACCGTATATATGATGGCAATGTAATTCCATCCCAACGATATAGAGGAGAATGTGTATGACCGTGTGGAAATATCCGTTATCCCGCAACATGGTTCAGCGCAGCATGATTGCAGCCCTCAGCGCTGTCCTCCTTATGACCCCGCTTCAAGCCCTTGCTGCCGATGAGGCGCCCCAAGCCGAGGCATCGCCAATGAAAACGCCGTCCAGCATCCCGACCGACACCACGGCTTTCGCACAATTCACGGGGAATCCAGCCGATTCCCTGGTGATTGGGGAGCACCGTTTGATCAGCCGCAAGGAGATCGACCGGCACTGGGACGGCCTTGATCCGGATTACACGCCGGAAAAGTCGATCGAAGCGGTTAAAGCGCTGCTGTCGGAGGAAGACTTCGAGGCTTTATTTCCTTACAGGCTAGGTTCGGCCGCATGGTTTAACGTCGCCAAGGGCAAAGAATACTATAAAGCCGATCAGACGGACTATTTCTCTTACGACAACCTGATTCACGCGGTGGCCGAGGTGTCCAATCTGAAGATCAAGATCCGCACGCGGCAAGGAGCCCCTTCCGCCCAAGAGATTTACCGATTGGACAAAGATGCCCGGGTCGAAACACTCGTCGTGCGTTCGGCGGATTTCTATTCGGCCGAGAACCTTAACCAAGCGATTGAAACCGTTATCATTGACGGCGGCACCTTTCTCAAGGAAGGGTTCAAGAAGGACCGCAAGCGCGAACTGGCCGCCTTCCTGGCCAATCTCTCCCACGAAACCGGCGGGGGCTGGGCTGCCGCTCCCGGCGGCCCGCTTCGCTGGGGATTGTTCTGGAACGAAAACATCGCCGGCCGGACAGGGGTCAACATGGATGCCTTCGTTGATCCGGCAAGCGCAGAGCTGTATCCCGGATCGCCGGACAAGCGCTATTATGGGCGGGGACCGATCATGCTCAGCTGGAACTTCAACTACGGACTCTTCAGCTCCATTATCTATGGGGATAAAAGCGTGCTGCTGGACCATCCCGAGATCGTTGCCGCCGACGGCAAGATCGGCTACATGACCGCCATCCTCTTCTGGATGACGCCGCAGGACCCGAAACCTTCCGCCCATGACGTGATGGTCGGCAGATGGAAGCCTTCCCCGCTCGAGAAGTTCAGGGGACTGGGCAGTCCCGGCTTCGGCACAACGGTGATGGTCTTGAACGGCCTGGAAGCGAACCTCGGGGAAACCGAGGGCAGTCCCGTGCAGCGGCGCGCCGGGCATTACCGCGATATCACGGGCCGTATGGGCGTCGATATTACCGGAGAGAAGGTCGATACATTAGGGATGAAACCGTTCTGATGCGGAACCCGCCTGAAGCTCGGATCCATCACGTTTGATGGATCATGCAAAATCGCCCTTGGCGGATGGATGGCTTGCAGCCACCACGCTGCCATAGGGCGATTATGTTGTGGAGCAGCCTTCATACCAGTCGCTGGGAGATGGCAACACGCTGCGCTTTCGGCAAACTCTTCAGCACCAAATCGTAGGAATGGTCGATCATATCGTGCAGGTCTGCTTCCGTTAGGGAGCCATCGACGGTCACCGTGTTCCAGTGCTTCTTATTGAGATGGTATCCGGGCTGCACGGCGTCATGCTGCTCGCGCAAATTCTCCGCGATGACCGGATCGCATTTCAGGGAAATATGGCTGACCTTCTCCCCTGCCGTGGTGGTAATCAGGGCAAACATTTTGCCGCCGACCTTCATGACGATCGGAAGCGGTCCGAACGGATAATCCTCGGCTGCGGCTTTCTTCGAAAGACAATAAGCAATGAGTGGGCTTCGCACCTGGAAATTCTCTCCTTCAAGATCAGATCTATTTGATTATAGTAGATGATGTTTCCCTGTTCAATTCCGTTTGATATGTTGTTCATGCTCCGTTCATACAACTCTTGTATATTGGGACTGATTCAAGATGCAAGGGGGAATTTATCCATGTTGAAATACAGCAAATGGCTGATGCGCATCGCGGCCATTTATATGCTCATCGGCGCATTGATCGGAGCGGACATGGCAGGCAGAAGCAGCTACAGCATGGTTGCAGGCCACGCCCATATCCTGGTGGTAGGCTGGCTGACCTTGTTTGCCTATGGCATGTTCTACTACGTCTTTCGGGACAAGCTCAGCATGAAAAGAACCGCCGCGATGCACTTCTGGACGAGTTTGCTCGGGGGCGGGATCATGCCGCTGGGCATGCTGATGTATTACCAAATGCAGAATACGGCAACCCTGCTGGCCTTTATCATTCCCGCGTCGATTTTGCTTGTTGCAGCAGTTTTATTTATCACCTTATTGTTTTTCGATAAAAAATTGTTTTCGAGCACATAGCTTGGCTCAAGGCCATCGTGGAGGCTTGCTCTACTTTATCGGCATATGCTGAACAAAAAAAGAGAGGTGAGCCTCTTAACTATGAGCTATAAAAGCAGTACCATCAAAAGCAAGTGGAAGAAAACGAAATGGTTGAACGAAGATGCTTACTTCAGGCAGTACGTGCCCCACACGCTGCCGTTCAGCAAAAAAAACCTGAATGCTATGCTGGCGGACTACACCACGGTTTTCTTCAAACCTACGGATGGCTCTGGCGGCAATAACATTATCCGGATCCGCAAAACCGGCGGAGGCTACCAAAGCCAGCTGAACACGACGAAAACGTCGTACTCGAGCTCATCTCAGCTGTACCGCGACCTGAATCGCTTTGCAGGGAGCAGACCTTATCTGCTGCAAAAAGGAATTCGCTTGGCCAAAAGCAATGGCAAGCCGTTCGATATCCGGGTGATGGTCCAGAAAACCCGAGAGGGCGCCTGGGTCGGCACCGCCCTGTTCACGAAGGTCGGCAACCCGAACAAAGTTGCCACCAATTATAATCAAGGCGGCTCCATCGGCACGTTCAAGAAAACGATGAGCGGCGCCAATTTCGACTCGGCCTTCATCCAGCAGCTCGAGTCTGAACTCAAGGGACTCGGCGTTGCCGTAGGCAAAAACTTTGACCGCCATTATAAAGGATTCAAGGAACTTGGCCTGGACGTGGCTGTCGATTCCAAAGGCAGACCGTGGATTCTCGAGGTCAACACCAGACCGCAAATTTATCCGCTCAAAAATCTAAAGGACCGCAGCCTCTACCATAGAGTGCTGTCTTACGGTAAGCATTATGGGCGTACGAAATAAACGAGGATACTTCAGCCGCTTAAACCAAACGGCCGGGCATCATGCCCGGCCGTTTTTGGCTGTAATCTCATTTTAAAAACTTATTATCAAGATACCTGGAAGAGCGCTTATTATTACGGCTTGCTGGCTACCACTTCAATCTCAACCAAGCCATCCTTCGGCAATCGGGCTACCTCTACGGCGCTCCGTGCCGGATACGGTTCTGCAAAGAAAGAAGCGTACACCTCGTTGACCGCTTGGAAATCGTTCATGTCCTTCAGGAACACGGTCGTCTTGACGATGTGCTCCATGCCGAAGCCGGCAGCCTCCAGAATCGCCTTCACGTTAAGCAGGGAACGCTTCGCCTGCTCTTCTACCGTCGGCGCGAAATGCCCCGACGCATCCATGCCGAGCTGGCCGGAGGTAAACAGCAGATTTCCGTATTGCACGGCTTGGGAATAAGGGCCGATTGCTCCTGGAGCCTGCTGGGTTGCGATGGTTTTTCTTTCTTGTTGCGTCATGGTGTTCTCTCCTCTGTAGCGCATAGTATTACGCATTTATAATTATGGTTGGTTACCATCTTCCAAAACATCATCATCTGTATTAATGGGCCGATGCAGCTTCTGCAGCGTCTTTTCGGCTTCCGTGATGCGGATCATCGTATTCCTTCAGCATTTCCTTTTGCTGCTCAGGCGTAAGTTTGGCAATGCCGAACCCGGTAAAGCCCCAAATCGTTGCAAAAATAATGCCTGTCCAGCACAGCACCGCCCAAGGCAAATAGGATAGCGTTGCTACGCCAAGCGTTCCGGCCATATAAGCACCGGCTGCCGTCCATGGCAGAATCGGTTCGGTAATGGCGGCGGAATCCTCCACCGTCCGTCCCAGATTCTTCGGATGCAGACCGCGGCGGATGTAAGCCTCGCGGAGCATCTCGCCCGGCATCAGGATGGAGACTTGTCCGTTGCTGGTTACGCCGATCATGGTTAGCCCCGTTGCAATCGTCGCCAGGATCAAGGAGCCTGTGGAACGCACATGCTTCAAGAGCCTGTCCACGATCAGCTCCAGCGACTTGGTCAGCGATATCGTGCCGGCGAATGTGATTGCGCTGAAACAGATAAGCAAGGTTCCCATCATGGAACTCATGCCGCCCCGATTAATAAGGCGAGGTATGTCCGCAATGACGGTATTCGGATCAAATCCGCTGACATGAACCATCGCGATATCGAATCCGCTGACAACCGAGGTTACCACGTCATGCAGCGTGAAGCCGTGAAAGATCATGCCGTTGGCCATCGCCACGATCGACGACAGCAGCATGACGGGAATCGTAGGTTTCTTGGTGATCGAGCCGTACAGCACAATCAGCACAGGCAGGATCAGGAGCAGGTTCCAGTCGTATATCGTTGCCAAGGTGTTCATGATGTCGGTTATCTTCTCGGGAACTCCTGTACTGGACACATGCGTGTTCAAGCCCGTGACCACGTAGACGATCCCCGCCACGAAGAAGGACGGCAGCGTCGTGTACAGCAAATGGCCGATATGCTCATACAGGTTAACGCCGGTCGACAAGGCCGCGATGTTGGTTGTATCCGAAAGCGGCGAAAGCTTGTCCCCGAAGTAAGCCCCTGCTACAACCGCGCCGGCCACAGCCGCGAGATTGGCGTCCATTCCGGCGCCAACGCCCATGAAGGCGACCCCGATCGTACCCGCGGATCCCCAGGAAGTGCCCGTACATACGGAGACCACGGACGTAACGAGAAAAGCGGTGATCAGCAAAAACTGCGGATCGATGATTTTCAGGCCGTAGTAAATCATCATCGGGATGGTTCCGCCGACCATCCACGCGCCGATCATAAATCCGACCACAATCAGGATGAGGATGGCGGGCATGGTTTTGGCTATTTTCTGCGAAATGGATTCCAATATATCGTTGTAGCTGTACCCCAGCTTAATCGCGATCAAACCTGCGACGATGGCGGATACAATAATCAGCGGCTCGGGCGGCAGCTCGAACAATACGTAACCAAGGCACAGCAAGATTACCATGGTGAAAATCGGAAGCAGCGCCAGAAACATGGTCGGCTGCTTAATCATTCGTTCCTCTGTTGGCTTAGCCATTATGAATTCCCCCTGGATGTAAATAAGAAAACGTCTATCGACGTAACCTTCTGTAGAAGACATACCGCATATAGCGGAAGTTTTTCCTGCGTGATAAGGTTGGTAAGCCTTTGAAATTTATTCCTTCTGATCTCTTAGACTATGGTTGTTAACGCTTTAGTGGATAAGCCGCAGCAAGCCGCTTCAGGCCTTCCTGCAACACAGGGCGTGGCGCAGCCACGTTGACCCTGATATAGCCTTCACCGCCGGGCCCGAAGGATGAGCCGAAGCTGACGCTGACGCGCGCCTTTTCCTGGATCCACTCCACCAGATCCTTTTCATGACAGCTCACTGCCTTACAGTCGATCCATAGCAGGTACGTCCCTTCAGGATCGATGACGTTCAGCTCAGGCATATGATCGGCAATGAAGGTTCGAGCATAAGCAATATTGTCTTTGATATAAGCGCGCAGCGCCGTCAGCCATTGATCGCACGAAGTATACGCAATTTCCAGCGCGGGCACGGCGAAGAATGTGGGATTATGAATCCCCGCCTGCTGCAAACCTTGTTGAAACTGCTCCCGCAGCGCAGCATTGGGAATGATGATGTTGGCGATTTCGAGACTCGCCAGGTTAAAGGTTTTGCCCGGCGACGTGCAGATTATGGAACGGTTCGCAACCTCTTCGGACAGCTTGGCGATGACGGTATGCTCGTGACCTTCATGAATGAAATCGGCATGGATGTCATCGGACACAATCAGTGCGTCATACCGGATGCAAAGCTCCGCCATGCGTTCAAGCTCCTTCCTCGTCCATACGCGGCCCACCGGATTGTGCGGGGATATGAGCAGGACCATCTTGACCCCTTCCTGCATCCGTCGTTCCATATCGTCAAAATCGATCTCGTATCGCCCGTCCGCAAGCACAAGCGGACTTTCAACCAATATCCGGCCGTTTAGCGTAACCGCTTTCGCAACAGGCTGATAAACAGGCGTGTGGACAAGGATCCTGTCTCCGGCTTCCGCGAATTTCTGAACAATGACCGAAACGGCCTGCACAATGCGCGGACAAAATACGATCCACTCGGGCTCGACCTGCCAGTCATAGGCCTTATCGAGCCAAGCACGGACCGCTTCGAAGTAAGGCGGAAACGGATCGGTATATCCGTAAATGCCGTGACGCGCCGCCTCCGCTACCTTGTCCACCACCATGGGCGGTGCCGGCAGATCCATATCCGCCACGGAGAGAGCGATCATGTCGTTCCCCATGCTCTGCGCCATGCCGTCCCATTTGGCGCTGTTCGTTCCATACCGGCTGACGACCTTGTCAAAGTTATATGTCATGATGTCACCTTCCATTGTCTCAGGATGCAATGCATGTTTAACAGGATAAACGGCCGCTTATTTCAGCTTCTGCAAATAGCGATACACGGTAGGCTCCGATATGGATAAAGCAGCGGCAACCTTGGAAACCCCGCCCTTCAGCAGGAATACGCCCTGCTCGTTCAATTCCTTCACAATCTCGATCTTCTCGTTCGAAGATAAACGGTCCGCCGGAATGCTGATTTTGCCTAGGACGGTCTGGATGATGTGCTGAAGCAAATCGTCCACGTTCCCCTGCAGGTATTCGGTAGAAGGCTTGTCGTCCTTGGGCGCATCCAGGGCGGCCGGCGGCGTAAGCGAACCTCCCCGCAAAATGCTGTTGATCCAATCAGCCGCAACCTCCATATGCGTGATGTCGATGTTCAAGCACATAAGTCCGACCAGCTCGCCGCTTCCGTTCTTAATAAAGTACGTAGACGATCGGAAGGTCTGCCCCCGAGCGCCGGAAGCTTTGTAGTTCGCGATGAACTGCTCTTCGCGGTAGGCCTCCGCCTTCAAAATCTTCAACACGAGGTCGGTGGAGGCATCGCCGACCCGGCGTCCGCTAATATGGCCGTTCTCGATAAAGATGATAGAGCGTTCCGGATCGCTGATATCGTGCACGACCACCTCGCATTGAGGTCCGATGATCGCCGCGATAAAAGAAGCGATCGGAAAATAGCTTTCAAGCAGCTGCTGGTTTTCATTCATAAAGAGCCTCTCCCTTCTCTGATACGCCATCATTTTTATGGATATCGTCCATTGAAGAATAATAATTAATTATCATGATAATATTATATTATAATAATAAACCGTTTACAATAATCTTGTCAAAAAAAGTCGATGACTGTCCGAATGCTCGAATAAGCAGGCATCCGGCGAAGGTGTATCTCGATAGCTGCGCGCTCTGTTTGCTCCATGCCATAGGAAAAGGCTCTTGCGAACCTGCCGCAAGAGCCTTTGTTCTAACCGTATGGTAAGGGCGTTGTCCCTCGTATCTGAACTGATCGCGCTTGTCCCAAGCGCCTGTCGTCCTATCCAAGCCTTATTCGGCTCAGGCCTCCCTGCCTGCTTGAAGCTGCAGATCCCGCCATACCTTCTTGTTGCTGTATTGTTTGTCCGTGCTGATATCTTGTCCGAACCATGCCGGCGGCACAAAGCCGTCAGCGGCTTCCAGGGAAGGAAATTCGACTTCCAGCACAAGCAAGCTTATCTGCGCATAATCGTCGATTTCGATGATCGTGCTGCCCCATCGGGCGGTTACCCGTCTCTTGGTCAACGGAATTGCCCCATGCGCCTTGACTACCTGACCGTAGAGACCTTCGGAAATCGCATATTCAACTTCTTCCCGGGCAATTCCCCACCCTTTTTTGAACGTATGGGTGAATTCGAGCCGACCCGATGTCAGATCCGTTATTTTGCGGACCCGCAGCTCCTGGTCCCCATCCAATGCCAAATACGTCTGCTCGATGAACTGCTCCTTCACGACCACGATGATTCCTTCCTGAATCAACTCATCGGGGTAAGCCTCCATAAGGTATTTGCGTTCGATTTCAATCGCCATGAGTGTGATGTCCTCCATTCGTCATTCCCATTCTGCTGATTCCATTATAAGGACCCGCTGCCCCAGCGACAAATAAAAAACGATAGAAGGTATACGCAGGGGCATACTTCTATCGCTTCGAGTTCAAACATTACTTTATCAATTTTTTATAAGCCTTGATCACCTGCGTGTGCATGCCTTCGTGGTACAAGCTGAACGTAAGAAACTCGCCAACGGTTTGGAACGTCACGGGACCGATCGTCAGCGGGTGGGCCGAAGCCTGGTCCAGGCGATTCGAGAAGGTTTCGCGGATCCGGGCGGTTTGCTCCTGCAAAAGCTCCGCCAGCTCGGACAGCGCAGGCGGCTTCGACGTCCAATCGGCCGGCTTGGTTCCGGTTGCAAACCATGCCTCGAATCCTTCCGGAAGACGCGGCTGCTCGCCCGCGGTCGCAAAAGCGAACTGCTCGGTTACGGTGTAGATATGCCCGAGATTCCAGCGAATGCTATTCGCAAATCCTTCCGGGATGATATCCGCTTCCTGTTCCGTTACATGTTCCACTGATTTCAAGGTTGCTCCTCTGGCAAAATCCAATTGGTTGAAAATCGCTTCATTCATAGCATAATCCCCCTTCCAATTCGTACGTAACTATCCTATCGTACTATTTTGCCTATCGCAAGGAGTCCTAAGACAATTCGCGTAACCTTTCGAATTTAGACACGAATCGCTTCATCGATTAGCTTAAGAATATAGTAAAGCCTGGAGCTGTGAATGAAAGATTCACTCAGTTCCAGGCTTTATGCATGCAGATAGAATTATGCCGCTCTAGCGATGATGCGGTTGTTCTCAAGAACGGCTCTAGCTTCCTCCGTGGCAGGACGATAGCCTTTCTCCAACAGCTCCTTAATATATATCTTGTTATACACGAACGAGAATATGATTCCGCTGATCCAAGCCCCGATTCCAAATGTAAAAGGACCGACTACGGCAGAGATAATAAACATGATGACTGCCCACTTCAGATCGCCTCGGAACAATGCCGGGAAGAATGCAAAGAATAGCGTCGTCCAGCTAAAACCTACCTTCACTTGTTTCGTTACCCCAGCATCATTTTTCAGATAAATCTTCATGATTCACACTCCAACGATTAGTGAAAAAAGAAGTCGTACTCCAACATCCGAAGTAGTTCTTAAGCAGTAAATCTCATGGTTAATCCGAATCTTTTCTCCTACGACTATATTACCATTTCATGGTATGGAAGTTAATCACTTTTTTTAGATATTGTCGAAAAAAGATGTAGAATCTTACATCTTCATACCTTTTATGCGTTCGATCCATTTGAAGCGCCTCTTGGATCATGTTTATACTATAGGAAATCTATACATAAAGGAGTGGGATCAAGCATGAATTATCGCCGTCTTGGCAGCAGCGGCCTCAAGGTTTCAGAGCTGGGGCTCGGCACGAACGCTTTTGGCAAAAGAGCCGATCAAGAAACATCCACCCGGATCCTGGATCACGCGCTGGACCGTGGCATCAATTTCATCGATACCGCCAATATTTACGCCGGATCGGAATCCGAGCGCATCATCGGTGAGGCGCTGGCGGGCAAACGTCATAACGTCGTATTAGCCACGAAAGCCGGACTCGTGAACGGCCAAGGACCGAACGAACGGGGCTCCTCCCGCTATCATCTGCAGCAAGAGCTGGAGAACAGCTTGAAGCGGCTGAAGACCGACTATGTAGACCTATATCAGATCCATACGTTTGATCCGGACACTCCCCTTGAGGAGACCCTGCGCACGCTGAACGACATGGTAACATCGGGCAAGGTCAGATATATCGGCGCCTCCAACTATGCCGCCTGGGAAATCATGAAGGCGCTCGGAATCAGCGAATTGCGCGGATATGCCCGTTATGTATCGACCCAAACGAGTTATTCCCTGGCAGACCGTACGCCGGAGCTGGAGCTTGTCCCCCTCTGTCTCGATCAGGGTGTTGGCATCATTCCGTATTTCCCGCTGGCCGGCGGCATTCTCACCGGCAAATACGGTCAGGGCACAAGCAAGCCTGCCGGCTCCCGTGCAGAAACGGACCCGAACTTCAATCGCTTCCTCGAAGAGCACAATCTGAGGCTCGGTCAACAAGTCAGCCAGCTCGCAGCAGAGCACGGCCATTCTCCCAGCGCGCTGTCCATTGCCTGGCTGATGGACCGCCCTGCCGTCTCGACCGTCATTGTCGGGGCTACGAAGACCGAACAGCTGGACGATAATCTGAAAAGCCTGGACATTAAGCTGGACGAGTCCCTGCGCACGAGCCTGGATGAAATCAGCGACGGCTTTGTTCATGCCAAGCCGTTTGCGACGTATCGGCTGGGGTAAGCTGCGATGTTCCGCTAATACAAAGAGCTGCTCCGGGACCAACGGCCCTTCGGTGCAGCTCTTTTTCTTCTATACTCGTATAGGCATTATTTAGACGGCATATCTCCGATCATCCCCGATGCGGATAGCATCCGTAGAAGAATCGTTGCCGTTTCCGCCCTGGTCATATCACTCCGCGGTCTCAGCTTGGCATCGTAACCGCTCATGAGTCCGCCGTGAACCACTTCGGCTGCAGCCGCCTTCGCCCAGCTTGCCAATTCGGCACGGTCTTGGAAAGCAGCCAGCACAGCCTCCGAATCCATGGCCTCTACCATTGGGGAACCCTCAGCGAACTTTAACGCTCTTGCGAAAATAACCATCGCCTCCTGTCTGGAAATCAAGCCATTCGGCAAAAAGGTCCCGTCGGCATAACCGTGTATGAGTCCGCTCCCGCTTGCCGCCGATACGGCCCCCACATACCAGTCCCGGGAAGTTACATCTTGAAACGTGCTTGTATTGCTTTGCTCCGATAAACCGAGCGAGCGTACCATCATGGTGACGAATTCCGCACGGGTTACCGGTTCATTCGGATGGAATCCGGCGGCGCCTCTGCCGCCAACGAGAAGGCGTGACGCCATCTCGTTCACCGCCGCCTCGGCCCAATGGCCTTTCATATCCGATAATTCTTCGTCGTGGCTGATTAAAGCATACGTCCCGCTGTATAAACCTTTTATTATGGCGTAAGTACGGCCTTCCCGCGTAACCAGCCGGGTTGGTGCGTGATGAACCTTCCCTTGATCATCCAGCAGGACGGCCGTTGTCACGATGGCAGCTGACCCCTCTGCCACGGGAACTTCCAGCTCCACGTAAGAGGAATAGGTATTTCCGCTCAGCCGTT
Source organism: Bacillus sp. FSL K6-6540 (assembly GCF_038007545.1). Classification (NCBI taxonomy): domain Bacteria; kingdom Bacillati; phylum Bacillota; class Bacilli; order Caryophanales; family Bacillaceae; genus Bacillus; species Bacillus sp. FSL K6-6540. Next base: position 1,353,852 of record NZ_JBBOXH010000001.1, on the reverse strand, counting down.
TTCCTTGATCATAGGCTGCGACGCTAACGTCTATGGAGCCATAATGTTCACCAAAATACTTCCCGTTCCCGACCTGCTTCAGCTTTGCGCTGATCGCGGCGTTGCCATCGGCTAGCCCAAGTTGAATCGTGCCTTCCTTCGTTCCGGCAAGACTGCCGATCTGTTCGGAAATGGCTTGAACCGGAATACGGACGCTGCCTGCCAAGGTCTCGAATGCAATCATCGCTCCGCTTGCTTCAAGCGCTTTGGCTGACTTGCCATCCAGAACCACCACGGCTTGATCAAGCCCCTCCGTGGCGCGCAGCCGGACGATCGGTCGGCTGTTCTTCTCCTGTACCAGCAGCGATTGGAGCCTGTCTCCGTTCATCTTGACGGTCAGCACGGTCTGTCCATTCTCTTTCGTTATTTCCGATAATACCAAGCCGGTCTGCAATACATCATTGAAATACGACGTGACGTGGCTGCTGCCTGTCGGGCTCTTCCCTGAGCCTGCCCCTTGACCTGCTTGAGAACTCCCGCTTACGCCAGGTCCTTGACCTTCCGAAGATCCTGATCCGCCCCCCGGCGTCCCCGGATTGGAAGGATTTCCGGGTTCAGGTCCAGGTTCAGGAGAAGCGGCTGCCTCTCTGGTCACATCCACCGTGTAAGTCTTCGCAGCTCCATTCTGAGCGGTAACCACGAGATGAATGCTGTTGCTTCCTACCGCTAGGCTGATCGAATCTGATGCCTGTCCGGCGGAGACAGCCTTACCGTTTATCGTCACCGTTGCCTGAGGATCGGAAACGCTCGGCGTTATGCGGATCTCCGTTATACGGTTTCCAACATGGCTAATGTAGCTGGTGACAGCAGGGTTGAATGCCGGAGCAAGCGTTCCATGCGATAATGCTAATCCGCTTAAATCCGCATCGCCCGGAACGGGTATCTCGGCACCGGCCGGTCTTGCGCTCACCTCTTCCGAAAATGCGCTGGAACCCCCGACGTTACCGGCTTTCACCGCAAAATAATAAGTCGTTCCGTTCAGTAAATTCCCTGCCGAATACGTCGAACCCGTAACCGTTGCGATCGGTGAGCTCCCGTATACGCCGGACTCCGTCCCGGAATAAATATCGTAATAAGTCGCACCCGTAACGGTGGACCACAGTAAGGTCACCTCACCATCTCCTGCAGTAGCCGTCAAATTTGCAGGTGCTAACGGTGCTGCGACAGGCCCAGCCTCCGTTGTAAAGCTCCAATCTCCGGGGCCCTTCATGCCTGCATAGAGGTTGCCTGCTGTATCCTGAAATGCGCCATCCTCTATTTCGATGTAATAACGCGTAAGATACGACAGCTGTCGCGTCAGACTTACCGCAACCTTCTCGTCGATCACGCTGACGCGGGAGCTATCGGTTACGTCGATCGACTCGATCTTTTGATGGTCCGCCGCTCTCATAATCGATATGTATTTGCCGCTGCTTGCGGTTACGGGTTCATCGAACGTGAATTCAAGTTTCGTCCCGATCGGCACGTCATCCGCCAGATGCAGAGGAGCCCGATCGACCACGACAGGCGCATCCGCATCATTCCATTTGGCATACAGCGTCAGGTTAGCCAGAATGGGTGTCTTAAAATCAAATGGAAGCTGAAAGATTCGATCCATATACCACCCCCCGAAGGCATAACCGGGTTTTACCGGATCAACGGGCTTCGTTGCTGTTGTATGATAAGGGACGACCTCATCTGCCACGGGAGAACCCCCGTTACTGTCGAACGTCACGGTTTTAGGGAAATAGATCGAGAAATGAACCTCAGCCTTATTCCCTGCACGGTCGGTTACGACGAGATCGAATTCCCCTTCCGTGTTAACCCTGTCTCCGCTTTGAAACGCTTGCTGATTGAGCGTTGCGCTCCCTTCATTGAAGAAGATTTGCAGCTCCCGATCGTATTGGCCTCCATCTGCCACGCCTGAAACCAGAGGCGCGCTTTGGTCGATCTCAAAATCGGCCTTGACCGTTTTTCCGCGAGGCGACTCGACGACCAGTCTATACTGGCCATCCTTGCGGATGGTCGTACCGCTGGCAAAGGGCTGCCCGTCCAGCGTTCCCGTGCCATGGGTATAAACAGGCGTCACTTCGTGATTATAAATTCCTCCATCGGTTACTCCGCTTATCCGGGGTTCAGGCTCTGCCACGTGGATGGTAACGCTGGTTACGCTGCCGCTCTTGTTATTATTGCTAGCGATATATGTAAAAGAATCTGTGCCAACAAAATCGGCATCCGGCGTATAGGTAAAGGAGCCATTCTTATGAAATGTTATCTTTCCATGAGCAGGCAGATCCACGATGTTGGCGATCATGACATCTGAATCATTTTTCAGAACACCCGGTGCAGGAACGCTTAATACGGTGGACTCCGCCGTCGTGTATTGATCCGGCACGCTAACGGGCTGAACCTGCTGCAAGACAGGAACGATTCCCGTTTGGAATACATAATACGTTGTCAGCGGATCGACTCCAAGATCGGGAATCGCAAACGTATGATCCGGCGATCCCCCGAAAGCATTGCCGATTAAGCCGTACAGCGCCATGTTCGAGGCAACATTCAGCAGTTTACCGTCCGCCTTAAAGGAAGCGAGGGCAGGGATATCCAGAGGAAACTGACGTGTCTCGCCCATGTATACGGCACCAGCCGTACTGGGTTGGATCCCGGACTTGGCGGCGAAATACCGGATCTTGGGCTGCACAGGGTCAATCTCCGGCAATTTAAAGCTGCCCTGCCAGTCTTGGCCGAATGCAGTGCCGTAGATGCCGTACAGAGGGTCAGAATTGCTTAAAGCGCGGCCATCCGTCGTCACCCAGTTATCATTCATCTCCATATAGTAGGGAAAGAGTCGAATCTCCCCCAGCATCGTATTGGAGGTCAATCCACTGCCTCTCGGAAATAATCCCTCAGCCGCGATATAGTATCCCATGCCCGGTACCGGTTCCTCCTCCCGTAAATCAGGCAATGCAAACGTCCTGGTGCCATCCCCGCCAAAGTTGCTGCCCAATAGAGTAAACAAAGGTGAATTTTCCTGATTTATCGTTAACACCTGCCCTGCACAGTATATCCACCCTTCGGGACCATCCCGGTAAGGAAATAGACGGATTTCCCCCAGATATTGAGCGTCTGGAAGATTAGCCTTAACCGTCTTCGGAGATGCGAACACACCCAGTACAACCTCCAAACCTATTAGAATGGACAACATCACCTTCAACCATTTCGCGGATGCCATCGGCCTTCGTTTTTGCATATTGCAACTTCTCCCCCTAATGCATTTGTCCTATTATAATACTAATCAGTATTATAGTATTACTAGAGAGTATTATAAAGGACAATCGGTATTTTTCAAGCATCTAAACATACGCCAAGCTGAGTGAAGAAAACTTCCTGATCAGGAGTACGCAAAAAAAGATGGCCCTGAACCAAGTCAGAAGCCACCTTATTAAACCAATCTATTATGTTGTCCCCGGGTTCTCTTGTCTCCCGGATCACTGAGATAGGGTGCATTCGATTCCTATTTCAGAATCTCCTCGATGCGAGTCTGAACATCTTCGTTAAGCTCGATACCGGATGCCTTCGCATTCTCGGTTACCTGCTCCGGACGACTTGCGCCGACCAGTGCGCTGGCTACGTTCGGCTGACGCAAAATCCACGCAAGCGCCAGATTGCCCACGGACACGTCAAGCTCTGCCGCAATCTTCTCCAGCTCGCGAACCTTCGCGATTTTCTCCTCGGTAATGCCTTTGCGCATCCATTCCAGCTTCGCAGCTCGGCTGTCAGCCGGAATATCGGAGGCAGAGGTATATTTCCCTGTCAGCAGGCCTTGTGCCAACGGGGAGAATACGACCTGCCCAATGCCGGAGCGCTCGCTGAGCGGAATGATTTCCTTTTCAATATAACGTTCAAACATATTGTAGATGGGTTGATTGACCACGATGCGGTCGAGGAGGAAACGATCCGCTACCGTCAATGCCTCCGCAATTTGCGATGCCTGCCACTCGCTGACGCCGACATAGAGCACCTTGCCCTGGCGAACAAGGTCGTCGATCGCGCGAAGCGTCTCGTCCAGCGGCGTTTCCGGATCATGGCGGTGGCAGTAGAAAATATCCACGTAATCATGGCCAAGACGCTTCAAGCTGGCATGCGCCTGCTCCATGATATGCTTGCGGGACAAACCCCGATCGTTCGGGCCGTCGCCCATCGGCCAGAAGGCCTTCGTGGCCAGCACGTACGATTCGCGCGGATACGCTTTCAAGGTTTCGCCTACCAATACTTCGGCTGCGCCCTTCTCGTAAACATTCGCCGTATCAAAGAAGTTAATGCCCAGATCATAAGCCGTTTTAATCGCGTTAACCGCATTCTCGCGTTCAACGTAACCTCCGTATGTAAGCCAGCTTCCCAAGCTGACCTCACTGACCTTGAGACCTGTGCGTCCTAATCTTCTGTATTTCATGGCAAATCCTCCTTCAATAGATTAACTTGGATGCTACATGAACTATTCTAAAGTAGTTCCTATTCCCACGGAAGAAGTGAAATGTTCTTCACTATATTATAGGAAGGATAGCTGATATACTGGAGTATAGTTAATAGAATACCGGAAGGAGCCTATGGTTATGGGAAATAAAGCGAGCAGTTACATACCGAAAACTCCCGAACATATCGAATGCAATATCGAAAAAACGTTGCTGGTCCTAGGGGGAAAGTGGGCTTTTCTCGTCATTCGGGAGCTCTTTGGAGGCACGAAACGATTTGGCGAGCTGCAGCGGCAAATCCCGAATGTCAGCCCGCGGGCACTGACCACGACGCTTCGCCACTTGGAAGAACAGGGCGTGCTGGAGCGCGAAGTATTCCCTACCGTTCCGGTTACGGTGGAATACACCCTAACGCCGAAGGGCATGGACCTGCATGTCATCTGCAAGGAAATGAAGCTGTGGGCAGCACGGTGGACTTAAATTCAAGATAGCTGACAGCGTCCGGCAAACGATCCGAACCCGACGGTTAGCTCAAAAAAAAGCAGCGGCGGATTCCGTTTAACGGGAACCGCCGCTGCTTTGTTAAAAGCTTGCTATTTTTAGATTGTCGACTTCATTTAATCGTTATTGTTTTGATTGCCGCGGGATTCTCCGCCTTTGCGGCCGATTTCCTCGTAGAACTCCTTATCGTGGGAATCCGATGTGGCCTCTCCGCCCTTACGGCCGATTTCTTGGTAAAACTCCTTGTCGTGATTCTTGGCCGTTGCTTCGCCGCCTTTGCGTCCGGCTTCTTCTCTGCTCATTTTGTTGCCGTTGTTGTTAGCTATTGTTCATCACTCCTAAGTTGTTTTTTGTTGCTGCTACGTCATCTATTTAACCCTTCGGAAAAAAATTAAACATTACTTTTCGATTCCTTCGCTCACCACATAGGGACCTGTTCCCAGCGTAGAGTGCTGGTTTGGCGGGAGGATTTAATACGGGAACGTCGGCCATAAGCCGCCGGATTCGCCACGTATTCGAAATTGCCGGTACCGTCTGGCAGCGGGCCGTTCGCCCAGCGCCATTCGCGGCTCTCCTCGCCGCTGAAACCGTACCGGCTGGTTCATGCGGAATCCATGTATGCGTCAGAAATGACAAAAGCCGCGGCTCGCGCGGCTTCATCATAGGATTTACGTCAGATTCGCATACGCCTCTGCAGCCGCATGCAGATAATAAGCCAGCCCCGTCTGCTGCTCTTCCAGCATCCGAAGATGGAATTCATCGTGCAGGAAAAACTTCGTTTGCCCGGCAAAATCGGCGGCGGTAAAAGCGTGGCCATGCTCGTTCATAAATCGCAAATGCTCGTGGATCGCATCTTGAATACGCTCATCATCGTGCCTGATTCCCGTTTTCAAAGCATTGGCCATGCCAGCCATGAAGCCTGCCGCTTCCTTCGCTTGCTCGTTCATATCGGGAACATCCATCGGTGCACCGTCAAGCAAATCCACCTCGTACCGCTCCTTCAAATGTTGATTCTGCTCAGCCAAGGCATCCTTCCACTCTTCTTCGCTATCAAAACCTTTGAACATTTCTTCCGGCTCCATGCGTCTTCCCTCCCCAACGTATTCTATGGACTGCCTCAACGTCTGCAGAACGCGCTCCAGCCGATTCCACCGGGCAAGAAGCAGCTTCTCCTGCTCCGTGAGAATGGAGAGCCGATCCGGCGTTTCCTCCATCAGCTCTTTAATTTGCTCCAACGGAAAATCCATCTCCCTGTAGAACCGGATTTGCTGCAAGAGCCCCAGTTCCGCCGCGCCGTACAAGCGATACCCTGCATCGCTGATCTCGGCAGGCTGCAGCAGTCCGATTTTGTGATAATGACGCAGCGTCTTGATGGTTACCCCGGACAGTTCCGAAACCTCTTTTACCGTGTACAGCATGCTGTTCCCTCCTTCGATCTACAGTCTAAGGCCTCCCCTTGGAGGAGAGTCAACATGATCATGGATCCCGGATCCTTCGAATCTCCGGAATCGCTTTTCTCAAGAAAATATGATTTTTGCTCATTAATTTGCTAGAATGGTCCATTATGCACTCAGTTCAACAGAAAGGATGTTATAGGAAACGATGAAAAGGAAATGGTTCAAATACGCCATGCTCTTATTATCCGTTGGAATCTTGGGGATTATCTCGTACTATACCTACGCTATCATACAATTCTCAAACCAAATCTCGACCGCTTCGAATCCGGTGAAGCCAACGGGCAGCACGGGGGCCGCACAGGAAGAGGTCATTGAAATTCCGAAGTGGGAGGGCAAAGAACGCGTCAATATTCTTCTGATCGGAGGAGACTCCCGGGGAGACGATGCCGGAAGATCCGATACCATGCTGGTGGCCTCCATCGATCCCGTTACGAAAAGCGCCCATTTGTTCTCAATTTTGCGGGACACCTACGTGGACATCCCCGGTCATGGCAAAGGAAGGCTGAATTCGGCTTTTGCTTACGGCGGCATCGAGCTGACCAGACAGACCATCAGCGATTTGTTGGACCTGCCCATACATAAATATGTTTACACCGATTTTGTCGGATTCATTGCCCTGGTCGACGCCATCGGCGGAGTCGACATTGAAGTAGAGAAAGACATGTATTACACAAGCAAAGCCGACAAGCACATGTACGACATCGATTTAAAACAAGGGCTGCAGCATCTCGACGGCAAAATGGCGCTGCAGTATGTCCGGTTCCGGCACGATGCGAGGTCCGACTTTGCCCGTACCGAAAGACAACGGATTCTCATGACGGAAGTCGCCAAGAAAATGCAGACCACGAACTCGCTCATCAAGCTGCCCGGCATCCTGGATTCGATCGCGCCTTATATTGAGACGGACTTAAGCCCGAAGGAAATGCTGAAGCTGATGGCGCTCGGGTTTGACGTGAACCTGGACAAAGTCGATCAGCAGCAGATCCCGCCGTTCTCGCTGTTGACTAACGAGAAGGTCGGACGGGCCCAGGTGCTCGGCGTGGATAAAAACAAATTGCGGCAGTACGTAAAGGAATTGTTCGAAAGCGATGCCGCTGAATAAAGCCAGCAAGCAAACGAAAGAGGGCGTATGCCCTCTTTTTTTTTCGGCTAGACCGTCCGCGGACGCTCATGCAGCAGCTCCGACGGAGCGCTGCCTGTGAACCGCTTATAGATTCTGTAGAAGTAGGAGAGGTCCTGATAGCCGAGAAATACCGCAATCTCCTGTACCGTCAGCTGCGATTCCGTCAACAGATAGGCTGCCCGTTTCATCCGCTGGGCGTGCACGTACTGGCTGATCGTCTGTCCCGTGACGCTCTTGAAGAGCGCCGCAGCGTAATTGGGCGTTTTGCCGATGGCATCGCCGAGCTCCTCTTTCGTTATTCTCTCCCGGTAATGCCGCTCAATGTAAGATTTCATCCGTTCCGCATGCAAGTGCTTCTCAGGCGTGATAACGCCCCGATCCAGCTCTCGGCTGATATAAATCAACACTTCTGTCAATAATGCTTCTATCATCATCGCATAATAAGAGGGGCGCTCCCGCCACTGCTGGTGGATCGCCTTCAAACGTTCGTGGATCAATTCGTAACAGCCCGGTTTATGCTTCAACGCTTCTTCCCGTTCAAGCGCCGATAAAGCCGTGGGCGGCTCTCCCGTCCATTGAACGACCATTTGCGTGTGCGTCACGGTAGGGATGCTTTTGCCGTAATACGGAACGCCGGCCGGAATAAGCAGCAGTTCCCCCTTCTCCATAATCTGCTTATCTCCATTCACCCAATATACGCATTTTCCATAAGTCGCCACGGTTAGCCGCCATGCGCTATTCCCATGGTCTGCTTCCTCATACCAATCGACGCCGCTAATTTGCCGAACTTCAACCGGAGTGACCATAATCCCACCTCATTTGCGTTACTATAATCCATTCATTGTACTATAGTTCATATCATGATTCGACAAGACAGGCTACAATGTGATCATTAGGGTAGTTCATGAGCTTTACATTTCTAGAAGCCCGAGTGCTGCAAAATGCCGCAGGGTGCAAATACAAAGGAGGAACAACCAACCATGCTTAAGACAAAAATCATCTGTACGATGGGGCCGGCATGCGATTCCATCGAGCTGTTGAAAAATATGATTCAGGAGGGGATGACGGTCGCCCGATTGAATATGGCACATGGCGAGCCGGAGGATCACGTGGCCCGGATTCGGAATGTTCGCCAGGCCGCATCCGAATTAAACACGTATGTCCCGATCATGATGGACATTAAAGGTCCCGAAGTCCGGATCGGCAAGCTGAAAGAGGCTTCCTGCCTTCTGAAACCCGGTGAGGAACTGATCCTGACGACCGAAGAAATTCTGGGAGACGCCCAGCGCATCTCGGTCAATTATGCCGAGCTGAATCTAGTCGTGAAACCGGGAGACCGCATCTTGATCGATGACGGCCTTGTCGACCTGAACGTCATTCGCGTCGACGGACCGGACATTCTTTGCAAAATCGTCAGCGGCGGCGTGCTCAAACCGCGCAAAGGCGTCAACCTGCCTGGCATCAAAACGACGCTGCCCGGCGTCACCGAGCGTGACGTCATGCATATCGGCTTCGGACTGGAGAACAACATCGAGATCATTGCCGCATCTTTCGTGCGCCATGGCGACAACATCCGCGAAATCCGCAGCATCCTGAAGGAACGCGGCGCGGAGCATGTGCAGATCATCTCCAAGATCGAAAACGGAGAGGGCATGGAGAACCTGGACGACATCATTGAAGCCTCCGACGGAATCATGGTTGCCCGCGGCGACCTTGGCGTAGAAGTGCCAATCGAAGAAGTGCCGATGATGCAGAAAGAAATGATCGATAAATGCAATCTGGCAGGCAAGCCGGTTATCGTGGCAACGCATATGCTGGAATCGATGCAGGTCAATCCCCGCCCTACCCGCTCCGAGGTGAGCGACGTGGCTAACGCCGTGATCCAGGGCGCAGACGTGGTCATGCTGTCCGGAGAATCCGCCGCCGGCAAATATCCGGTGGAATCCGTTCGTACGATGGCGGCAGTCGCCCGCCGTGCCGAGACCATGATCGATTATAAGGACCAGTTCGCTTTCAAATCCAGACAACAAGTAGCCGATATTACCGAGGTCATCAGCCAAGGCGCGGTCAGCTCTTCCCTCGTGCTGAATGCCAAAGCCATCATTACGTCAACGGAGAGCGGATTTACGGCGCGGATGATTTCGAAATATCGTCCGGAAGCACCGATCATCGCCGTCACGCAGCATGAAGAAGTGCTGGCCAAAATCTGCCTGCTCTCCGGCGTCATCCCGGTAAAAGGCGACAAGGTTACCACAACGGACGAAATGTTCGAGTCCGCGACCCGCAACGCCATCAAGACAGGCTACATCGAAAAAGGCGACATTATCGTATTGTCTGCCGGCGTGCCGATCGGTCAATCCGGCAACACGAATCTGATTAAGGTTCTCCAAGTGTAACGAAAAACACAACAAGACCTCTCCGATGATTTAAGCAGCGCCAATCCGACCTTCTGGGCATATAACGAACTCAGAGGAATAAGCTCGTAAGGAAGGCGCTGCCCGTTTCGGGTGAACCGAACACGTTACCGGAGGTCTTGCCAGAATGTATATACCTTATCATCCTATGGGGATGCAGCAGCAGACTGCCCTTCCCCATGCAAGGAAAGCTCATCACCCAACAAGTCCTTACCAAATGCTGTTCCACTGGAACCGCTTGGACTGGAACTTTCCGAATGTTGCGATGAAGCAGCGGTTCGAGCTGCATCAATACTGGAAGCACTGCATGCCTGCAGGCGTCAAAGTGGACCGACAGGGGCGTTTCTATGTTTCGGTTCCGCGCTGGGCGGAAGGCGTTCCCGCCACGCTCAACACCATCGTGATGGTGAACGGCAAGCCGGTGCTGAATGCTTTTCCAAGCTGGGAGTGGAATACGCCGGGAGATGTGCGAGCGCTGCAATCCGTCCTGGGTTACGAGATCGATGAACATAACCGGATGTGGATTCTGGATCAAGGAAAAATCGCGTATAATACCTCACCCGAAGGTTCGCAAAAGCTGGTCATCTGGGACCTGAGCGCAAACCGCCTGATCGACTCCATCGTCATCCCGGATGATATTGCACCGCCTCGGACATCGTTCCTTAACGATATCGTGGTGGATAACCGGAACGGTTACGCCTATATCACCGATTCGGGCTCCGGCTGGCCCGATCACGAGGTATACGGCGGCATCATCGTCTACAATATGAGAACGAAGAGATTCCGCCGGGTCCTGGACAGCCATTACAGCACGCAGGACGTGCCAAGGTTCCGGTTCGAGATCGATTCGGAGCCGGTCTACCGCAACAAGCCGGTCCGGATCGGCGCGGACGGCATCGCCCTGGCGGCGGATCGCGAAACGCTCTTCTACTGCCAGGTAACCGGACGCAATCTGTATGCGATCGATACGGGGCTGCTGCGTAATTTCGATACCCCCGATCCGCTCATTCGAAATTCCGTTCAAGCTCTGGGGAGCAAAGGAACGACGACCGACGGCATGTATGCCGACAATCAAGGCCATGTCTTCTACACCATGCTGGAAGGCAAAGGCATCGGTTATTATTCGCCCTGCACGCGCTCATTTCACAAGCTGCTGTCCGATGACCGAATGCTGTGGGTGGACGGGGTGGCTTTCGATCAGCGCGGCTCGATCATCTTCAACAACAACCGCCTGCACCGCATGTTCGAGGAGCCGCAGAACATCGACTGGGACGATCCTTACAATCTGATTATATGGAGAGCCTACATCGGCCGGGATGTGAAGTCGTATTTATATGGTTAACGGTTATGAAAAAAAGGGTTAGGCAGTTCGGGCTTTCAAGCCCTCTGCCTAACCCTTTTCGTATTATAACTGCAATGCTTGACCGCAGCGGCCGCAGTAGCGCGTCCCTGCAGGCGACACGGTGCCGCAACCCTCGCAGGTTAAAGACGGCGGGGCGGTGCCCGGTCCTTCGGAACCGCTGCGCTTCGAATCGGCTCCGACCGCTTGTCGGAGCCGTTCCTCTAGCTGCTGGGCGGGATTGACGGCCCGATGCATCGCCCTTTCCTCCTTCGTGCCTTGACGAATGAGCGAAAAGAGCAGCGCAATACCGATGCCCCCGACCATGACCATGCCGACCATTTTCCACAAGCCCGCCGCATAAGGATAGTCCCAAGCCGCATGCAGCAGAATGCTGATCAGCAGCAGGGCAGCCATCCTCAGGAGCCGATGCGCGGTCGAGCCCCGTTTGGCGGATCTCCCCAGGCCATACCACAGTCCGGCTGCGGCAATGGCCGTCCAGGTGCCGTGTCCGAACGGGGACAGCAGCGCCCGGACCCACAGCACAGCCAGCATCCCCGAAGTCGCATGCTGCTGCAGATACATGAAGCCGTACAGAATGCTCTCAACCGCGGCAAAGCCCATGCCTGCCGCAGCTCCGAATACTACGGCATCCATCAGGAAACGCTGCTTGCGCCCGCGGAGGAAGAAGAAGCATACGAGCAGCTTGGCCATTTCTTCGATAACGCCGATCAGAAGCGCTGCTTGCACATGCTCGATGGTCGTTGTCTCCAGGCCGCTGCCGACGGACCAGAAGCGTTCCAGCACCCACGCAACCGGCACGGCGATGATGCCGGAAGCCGCGAATACGGCTGCCAGCCGAATGGGCTTGAATCCGAGCAGCTGGGAGCTGCGCATATAAGCAACGAACGAAACCGGTCCAACGAATCCGCCGGATATCAATGCGGCATATATCCAAACCGGCTGTTTCAGCCAAATGGCTAGCCCCGTGAACGCAACGAATATGCCGCCAAGCGCCAGCAGCACATCCATCCAGCGATCTTTTTTGGGAGGGGCCGGAATGACGGCTTCTAGGGTCGCGGCAGCCTCGACTTCAGCTTCCGGCGCCTGCTCCGTCTCCGCCTCCGTGAATTGCAGCTTCGCCGATACCTCTTCATTGAGAAGCTCGGGTCTTCGAATCCGCAGCACCTCATGAAATTGCCGCCTGACCGGTTCGTACTGCTGCAGGACAAAATGAAACTCATCCCGTCCCATCACCATCAGCTCGCCGTTCTCAAGCGCCGTCACCGTGCCCGTATGGGCTTCGCCGCTGAGCAGGTCCATCTCGCCGAAATAATCCCCGGGCTTATAGACCGCCTTCTTCCGGCGTCCGCTGCGCACTTCGAACCGTCCTTCGGCAATCATATAGAAACGGTCCGCCATGGTGCCTTCCGCGACAATGACGTCCCCTTTGTATACTTTCCGCCTGACCGTGACCTCGGCAAGACCGCGCAGCTCCGCGTTCGGAATCGCGGCCCAGATCGTCGCCTTGCTCAGCATCGCATGCATTGTGCGGATTCGGGCCGAGAACGACAGGCTCTCGTGAAACATCGGGCTTGCCGCGGCAAGCCGGCTGAACGCGTTCTGCTCCAGCCGCAATGCCGTTACCTCGCCGATCGCCTGGGCACCCGAAGTCCTTTTTTCCTCAAGAAACAGGGAGACCTCCCCGATCAATGCGCCTTCGCCCAGAACGTCCAGCGTCACCGTGTGGCCGATCAGATTCCTCGAAACGATCTGAACCTGCCCGCTCATGATGAAATAACAGGAATTGCCGTAGCTTCCCTCTACGATCAACGGATCCCCGTCATGAAACAGCTCCTCATGCATGGACTGGACGGCACCTTCCAATTCATGCAGCGGCACCCCGCGAAACAGCGTATGATTACGCAAAAACTCCATCGCCTTCGTCGTCATCTGCATTCTCTCCATAGACGAAAAGAATCCGCCCGACGGCAGATTCCTCTCTATTCATTATGTACGACTCTATTATCGCATATTTCCGATGATGCTGCTGCGTGATTCTTCCATTTTCTTAATAAAATTCGTCATGACGTCAAAGGCTTCATTGCGCTTGTTGGTCATCGACTGCAGGCGAAGCATGTCCATTTGCTGGGAGTTCGATAGACTGTCGATCGATCCCTTCAGCTTCTCCGTGGCTTGATTGAGCTCTTCGGCGGTATACTCCTTCTTGGATGCATCTGCGATGCCTTCCGCTGCCAGCTTGCCGGCAAGATCGTCCGGTATCGAATATTTGCCGTCCACCGCTTCTCCGGTCAAGGCGCTGTTAATGCCTGCCATGGCGTCGTTCTTCTTGGCGATTTCCTCGTTCCGCTTCTGCACGTCCTGAATCTGGTTGTTAAGCTGCGCATCCAGCATCTGTGTCCGCTGCTGCTGCACGACCATCAATGCGCTCTCAAGATCCATGCTGGACAGATCGATCTGTGCGACGTTGCCGATCCCGCCAATGGCATTGTTCGTTGCGCTTCCTCCTACGGCCTGCTTGACCGACTGGTAAGCCTGGTCGTTCATCATGATGCCCGTGCCTGCCACTACCCCGACCAGAAGAGACGCGGCCGTGGATAAAATCATTTTTCGATTCATCGTTTCAACTCCATTCCTCTAATTCTTTGTGCCTAGTACGAAAATCATAGCAAATGCCTGAACGGCGAACAAAGCAATATTTACCATTTCTCGACAATTTATATAAAATTGAAGGTATTTTTTTCGCTTCCGTCCGCTCGCTGCTTGCCCAATGCCATCCATGGGGATGATTTCGGCTGATGCCGCCTTGAAGCCACGACAAAAAACCACACCGTGCCCGATGTGGTTTTCCTGGTTCGATTAGCCCACTAAAGCCGTCCGGTTGCTAGCAGCCAGCATCCAAGCTGCGCGTCATGGCTCGTGCGGTTACCACGGTTCCCTGAACCCCCTGTCTATCCTGCTCGCAATCGCGCAGCAGCTTCGTGCGAAGCCCCTCATACCAAGAGGGGACATCGGCCAACTCGCTGTCCTCCAGGGAACGCAGCACGCTGGCAAAACGATACAAACGGCTGAATCTTTGAAATCTTGAAAACTCTGCCTCCAGCTCGTGATCCAGGCTTCGGATCGAGCGATACCCTTTCAGAAATGCCTGCTTGTCATGCTCCGACTCGGCATCGGCAAGAGCCGTGACGATATCCGCCGCATACCAATGGTACATGGCATCGTCGAAATCGATCACGTGAAATGAACGTTCCTTCGCTTCATAAAAGATGTTATCCAGCATGAAGTCATAGTGGATCAAGCCGTACGTCTGTCTCGACGCGGGCAGGAACTGCAGCCATAGACTGATCCGATGAAGCTCATCCATAGCATCCTGCTCCCCGGGATGCCGCCGCAGCACCTGATCGATCAAACGCAGGATGTCCTCCACGCTTCTTCGCCTCACGGCTCCAGGTTCATATCGGCTGGACAGCGTATGCAGCCTTGCGAGCGATTTCCCCCAGTCCCTGCACTGGGACGCGGAGGGAGTGCCATGGAATGCAATCCCTCCGGCGGCGCTGAACACGACGCCGTGATACTGCCCCTCCGGTACCTGAATCGTCTCGATCCATTTCCCGTTCACGGAAGAAATCGGCACGACGCAAGGGTACTCGTGCTTAAGCAAATACTGCATGAATTCCAGCTCGGCCGCCAGCTGCTGGGCCGTATTTTCTTCCTCAAAATTAAACCGGAGGAAATAACGCTCTCCATCGCGGTTAAACATATACACGAAGTTGGAGCTGGCCCGCCAAAACTTCAGCGTTCCCTCGTCAAACTCCCAGTTGCGGATCAGCTCGCGGGCCGCCTTGTCACCAGCAAGTCCGCGAACCATCGTCGTTAACTTCATCATTTGCTCTTTTTCCTCCCGCTACAGCGTGAGAGGACTTAAACCTCGACTTATCCTAAGTAACAAGCCCTCTCATCTGTATCCCATTGTGAATATGAATCGTATTCAACAACGTCACCCCTTTCCGCACATGGACGCAAGAATTGGTCTTGCCCAATCCTATTCTAACGGAGGCGCCAGCCATGCGGGTGGGAGAGAACGGGTATAGGTGAAGTTTACGGCACTATCCTTCTCCCCCGCCTTCTTCATTAGATAATCTTTTGAATGCGAACGCCAGAATCAGGCTCATGACGATATACAACAACACTTTGGAAGCTGTGCTATACGGGGAGAGCAGTATCCCTGCCAGAAAAAACAAATTCACTACAAGGTACAGCAGTTTGATTATCATAAGATGGGCCTCCATCCGTTCCCTACTCAAACAGCCCGGCGAATTCACCGTAGCCTTCCCGGACCAGCACTTCCTCCGGTATAAAACGCAGCGCCGCGGAGTTTACCTGATAATGCAGGCCGCCCGGCTGAGGCCCGTCATGATACAGATGTCCCAGGTAAGAGCCGGACAGCCTGCTGTAGAGCGCGGTGCGTACCTTGCCGCCGCGGAGATCCCCCTTTTTGCTGATAAATCCTTCGTGCAGCGGCTTCCTAAAAGCCGGCAATCCCGTACCCGCATCATATTGATCGGTCGAACTGAATAGAGGGTCGCCGTTCACCACGTCCGCGTAAATTCCCCGGCTTGCGTGATTCCAATACGGATTATCGTAGGCAGGCTCGTCCAAGCCTTCTTGCGTCACCGCGTATTGGATCGCGGTAAGACGCCTGCGCAGCTTATCCTGATCCTCTTTGCGGCTCCAATGCCGCTTCGCAAAAGAATCCCGGCCGGAACCCTCATAATACCGATTATAGTCATACCGGTGGGTATTATAGTAGTTCTGATGGACATCCTCCGCGGGATAAAAGGGACCCGCCGGCAGGATCGGCGTCACGATCTTCCCCTTGAACCGGCCACTAAGCTGCAGGCTGCGCTTGGAGGCTTCCGCATGCTCGCGCTGCGCTTCGTCATGCACGAAAATCGCCGACCGGTAAGACGCCCCGCGGTCCATGAACTGGCCTTCCGCATCCGTTGGATCAATCAAGCGCCAATAGATGTCCAGCAGCCGTGAGTACGGAAACACATCCGGATTAAACCGGATTTGCACGGCTTCGTAATGCCCCGTCGTTTCCGTTCCTACTTCTTCGTAGGTCGGATTCTCCGTATGGCCGCCCGTGTAGCCGGAAACCAGAGAAAGGATGCCGGGCAGCTCGTCAAACGGCTTCACCATGCACCAGAAACAACCGCCGGCAAATGTCGCCAATGAGGTCTTGCCGCTTCCATGCTTCAAGGCTATCCGCTCCTTTCATCCGTCGTTGTCTGTTTCATGATGATATTAGTGTAGCCTTGAGGACGCAATCGCAGCAAGTTTCATAACGTTTAATTGGTGTGTAATCGATGACTTCTCCTCCAAGATCGAGTCAGGAATGAGAAAGCAACCCGCTTAGGCGTTCTTCGGGAGCACTGACCTTGAACTCGACATGCGACATAAAAAACCAACCGTCTCCTGGCTGGCCATACGAGCCTGTCATGAATCCCGTGATTGATCTTTTATTTCACTAGTGTTATATTCCATATGTGAAATATTAAAGACAAGGGGGTCCTTCATGCACCCTATTTCAAACGTCGAATTCATGTTGCTGCAAATGATCGCAGAATGTCGTCAAGCTTCGGGGTACGATATCAAGAAGCTAGTCGATCAACGAGGCTATCGGGAATGGGCGAACATCGGCACGACTTCGATCTACGTAGGACTGAGGAAACTGAGCGATAAAGGATGGATAGCATCCGAGGAATCCGACGAAAAATCTGGTAAGGGACCCGTGCCGACCCGGTTTGTCCTCACCGAAGCCGGTATGGTCAAGCTGAAAGATGAAGTCCTTGACAGTCTTTCGTCAGCACGGGAGCGCGACAACCGCTTCGATCTCGGTTTGGCCGCTTTGCCTCTTATCGGGAACGACATGGCCATAGCTGCCTTGCGGAAACGGTTGGATTTTCTTCGGGAGGCTTCAGAAGGCATAAAGCTAAAATTCGAATCCCAGGGCGGTGTTCGATTGCCGCTGAACGTAAGAGCGCTGTTCTTGCATCCGATCAGCCTAATGGAGAGTGAGCAGGCGTTCGTTGCCAGTCTAATTAACGAATTGTCGAAGGAGACCAGGGAAGATGACCACCATTATTGAAGGTTTTGTTCCTTACCAAGGCGACCATTGCGAAACGACCACCATGGGCAATTTAATGCAATATACAGGAGTCCAACTATCGGAGCCGATGCTGTTCGGGCTCGGACAAGGGCTCGGGTTCATTTATTGGGACTCGAAGGGAATGGATTTTCCGTTCATCGGAGGAAGGGTGAAAGTGGATAAGTTGACGGCCAACCTCGCCGACAGGCTGGGTTTGACCGTGAATGTCCAAGAAACGTCGTCCGTCGATAAAGCGTGGCGGAACGTACGGAGCTGCATCGAACGCGGAATTCCGGTTGGGCTGAAATTGGATTCCTATTACTTGGACTATTTCACGAGCAAAGTGCACTTTGCCGGTCACTATGCGGTCCTATACGGCGTGGATGACGAATATGCCTACATGGCAGATACCAGGCAACAGGGCGGGCTGGTGAAGACGCGTTTGACAAGCTTGGCATCAGCCAGGAACGCAAAGGGAGCCATGAGTTCCCGAAATCGCTCTTTTACGCTCGAGCCAATCGACGCCTTACCGCCGCTCGTTCCCGCATTACGCGAATCCTTGACCAAGAATGCGCATGACTATTTGAGCCCGCCCATTCGCAATATCGGGAATAAAGGCATTGTAAAAATGAGCAAAGAGATTCTGAAGTGGCCTTCCCGCAGCAACCAGTTCGAACATGATTTATGCCTGACCGCATTGCTGATGGAGCGTGCGGGAACCGGCGGTGCTTTGTTTCGGAATCTGTATCGGGATTACTTGAAGGAATGCGCCGATCGGTTGGAAGACTCGAGAATCCAACAAGCCTACCTTTTGTTTACGGTGATCGCGCCAATGTGGACCAGTGTCTCCGCATCGATCGACCGTGCGGGAAGATCAGGTAACACTCAGGAGCTACAGCAGGCGTCCAACCTTTTGCTCGAGATTGCGGATAAAGAACGCGCAGCCATGCAGTTATTGCTGTGAAAGCGATTGGCATGCCGCCAGCTGACAAGGAAATCCGTGGATTTTGCGGAAGCAAGCCGAGAAACGTACAAAACCAGCCCCGCTCATTTCTGTGCGGGGCTGGTCTAGGTGAATTCGCTCAGTCTCTTGAATTAATGCACCTGATCGAGCAATCGATAGGCCTCTTCCTTGGTTGTCACCGCCAAGAGTGCTTCCCTGAAATCATCGTCCATCAGCTTGCGGGACAACATTTGCAGCACTTTCAAATGCGCATTCTGTTTACTATTACGCGGCACGGCAATCATAAAGATCAGTTTGGCTTCGCTCCCGTCCAGACTCTTCCAGTCGACGCCATCCTGCTGGATACCAAAAACCACGCTTGGTTTCAGGACAGCATCCGATTTACCGTGAGGAATCGCAATATTCATGCCGATACCGGTGGAGCTTTCTTGTTCCCGGGCTAATATGGCCTGTTTAAAATCTCCGTCAGTTCTGATCGCTTCATTCCGCTCCAATACACCGATCATTTCGTCGATGACCGCATCCTGTGTTGTTCCGACCAGATTCAGGTTAATGAGATCCGGTGTCACAATATCCGTCAATTTCTCAACGCGGATAGCAGAAACTTCCGTTGCTGTACCATTATTGATCACGGTTGAATCCACTTCAGCTGAATCCGCAGCCATGGGGGCAGCCGCTTCTACTGTCGACGATTCACCTGCTCCGGCAGGATCCTCTATCGCTTCTGCTCCTTCTCCAACAACTGCCGGAGTCACAGCTGCAACATCTTTCTTGAGCAGGCTCACCATGATAACCGACACGGCTGCACCGACCATGACCGCTATGAAGAACATCAACACATGATCCACGGCACCGAGCACGGCTACAATCGGACCGCCATGGGCTACGCTGTCACCGACACTGCCCAGCATGGCAATCACCGAACCTGTCATGGAACCGACCATAATACTCGGAATGACGCGTAGAGGATCTTGCGCCGCGAATGGAATCGCTCCTTCGGTAATACCGAACAATCCCATCGTAAATGTTGCTTTTCCAGCTTCACGTTCCGCAGGTGTAAACTTCCTTTTGTTCATCATGGCCGCCAGTCCCATGGCAATCGGAGGAACACAGATGGCAACGGCAATTTGGCCCATAATTTCATAGTTTCCTTCACCGATCATGGCCGAGCCGAACAGGAACGCAACCTTATTCACGGGACCACCCATGTCAAAAGAAATCATCGCGCCCAGAATAAGCGCGAGCAGAATCGAACTAGTACCCTGCATTCCCGCAAGCCAGACGGTTAACGCTTCAAACAGATCCGCAACCGGAGCGCCAATCACAAAGACGAAGATTAACCCTACAACTAGCGAAGCCAGTACCGGGATAACGATAATGGGCATAATCGGCTGCAGCGACCGAGGAACCTTGATCCTTTTAATAGCAAGTGCGACATAACCCGCCAGGAAACCGGCAATAATCCCCCCGATGAATCCAGCTCCTGCTTCACTTCCATAAAAGCTGCCGTTCGCAGCAATGAACCCGCCGACCATACCTGGTGCAAGACCCGGCCTGTCCGCAATACTCATTGCGATAAATCCGGCAAGGATCGGAACCATGAAGGTAAACGCAGCCGCGCCGATACTTTCAATCGTTTTCCAGATCGAATCTTCCGGTATCACCAGGCCACCCGGCGTTTTCACGCCGCCCATCGTCAGGGCGATTGCGATGAGCAGCCCACCGATCACGATAAACGGCACCATATAGGATACACCGTTCATCAAGTGACGATAGATCGGATTTTGTTTAGGTTTGTTCTCACCTGTCATAGCTTCAGCCGACTTGGACTGTGCCTGATAGACGGGCACATCCCCTTTCATCATCCGTTGGATCAGCTCTTCTGGACGACGGATACCATCCTGCACCCCAACGACAAGCAGTTTTTTACCTACAAACCGGTCCTTCACCACCGTCTTATCCGCTGCGATAATAATGCCATCGGCTTCGCGGATATCCTGCTCCGTGAATTGATTCTCCACGCCAATGGAGCCTTGGGTCTCCACTTTCATCTCAACGCCAAGCTTTGCGCCTGCCTTCTGCAGATTCTCAGCGGCCATATACGTATGTGCAATTCCGTTAGGACATGAAGTAATCGCTAATATTTTCATGTTCGTCATTCTCCTTCGCTGTCATGTTCCCGCTTACATTTATAGTGTACATGCTGAAAACGCTGTTATCGGATGAACTTTTTACCGGAACTTCCGGAAAAACAGGTTTATTTCGCAAACAAACAAATATCACCACAAAGTGGAGCCTGTCATGCTTGTTCGAAATATATACTTTGCGGGGACCCCAAAAAAATGTAAAAAGCAGGACGTATACCGTCCTGCTTCGTCATCACAGTTTCAAATAGTGCGTGTTCAAAAAGGTCGATTTTCAGCACCGAGAAGATTGGATGAAGCTAGGGACGTCAGGAGCGGAGCGTACGTTTTGGGTACGTGAGCACCGGAAGGCCCGGCTGAATTCAAGATTCGATGCCGAGCTGCTTCCTGATTCGCTTCGTGATCAAAAGCGGACTTTTTGAACAACCTCTACTACTAATTTTACCCTTTTAACGTATTCAGCAATCGCATCGCGTCCGTCTCCTTAGACAACGCACTGACCAATGCCGGCTGCTCACTGATCCGTGACAATTCCCTGAACAGCTGCCGCATCTCTTTCCGCTCATCATGCTTGATAGCAAGTAAGAACACAAGCTCTACCATCTCGGTTCCCCAGGTTATCGGCTGCTTCAAAGTAACAACAACGATGCAGGACTGTTTAACCCACTCCGAGCTGCCATGAGGGATGGCAATGCCTCCTCCAATCGTCGTAGCAGACATATTCTCACGATCCAGCACACTTTTCGTATATCCTGCCTGGACATATCCTTTGTCCACTAGCATCTGCGCAAACTTGGAGATCAACTGTTCTGGACGCTCGATCTCCTGCTGAGGAAAGATGAGAAAAGGTGTCGTATATTTCAAAAAGACCGATTCCTCAGCCGCCCTGCTGTCCGGCTCATCGAGCCCCCGGATCGCTTGCTCCAGCTTCCGCTCGTCACTGGCCTCGAGCAGAGGGGAAACGAGGATATGTGGTGTTTTTAACTCGGGCAGATCAACGGTCGTAATGACAAGGTCCACCTCATGAGCTGCCAGATAATCCTCAACTTCCGCTTTGGACATCGTTGTCTCTACATGCACGGACGGGAATCTCCGTTCCACCTTCGCGAGAAGCAATTGGGACATCCCGACGCCCATATGACACACGATTATGACCTTCTGAGGGTGGCTTTCGTTCTGGTGAAGCCGTTCTACAGACGCCTGAAAATGCAAAGTCAAATACGCGGCCTCCTCTTCGGGAAAGTACAGTTGGAGCGCTCCCCCTACCTCTTCCAGTGCCATGATGACGCGATCGAACATATAGGGATACATCTTTTTGATCTCGGCCAGCATCGGATTGGACACAGCCAGACCATAATGAAGACGGTTCATGGTCGTGTACAAATGCACTTTCAACCCGTTCAATAAAACCGGGTCCTTGGAAAAAGGGATCATATTCAGCTCCGACATCCGCCGAATCAGTTGCTCAACCAACTGTGGCAGCAGGGGGTGGCTGTCTGCCAGATCGCCCCGCCGGGCACTTCCATCCTCCTGCGTGTATCGGAACTTCCCGCCAAGCAGGTGCAGGGTTAGATAAGCGGTTTCTTCCTTGGAAAAAGGGACGGCGAACAGTTTTTGCAGTTGCTTCAAAAAGTCTATCGCCCATGCAAATTCCGCTTTGTTCTCCAAAAAGGCTATGTCCTGCGCAGAGAGCGAAATCGGCTGTCCCAGCTTGGTCCGTTTGACCATAAGCAGTATATGCAGCATCAGGCTTTCAAAGGCTTCATCGGTGAAGCGAAGCTGATGCCGCTTTTGCAACGCCTTCAACTCATGGTATACGGTTGCGATCTCGTGCGGTTCATACTGGTTACGCATCATCTGTCCCGTCAATTCCGGACGGTTGATCAATTGGTTCAACCGCGCCAGCGCCATCCGTTTGTTCTTCTCCGAGCCCTCAATCATGAAGCCTACTCGCTGCTTCGTCATTAAGCTCAGATCAAAGCTCCGCAGCCAGACCTCAATCTTTTCCATATCCCGACGGATAATCGCCTTGTTCACGTAAAACGGTGAAGCCAGATTCTGCAGGGTTACGGGCTTCGCGTTCATCAAGAGCCGATATGCCAGGTGCAGCACCCGTTCCTCATCGGATTCATCCTCGGCGGTACTCTCGTTGGAATACAAGCGGTGGAATAAATCAGCCTGATCCGCTTCCCCGATCTCCAGATAGACGCCAAGTCCCGGCCTTTTCACCAGATGGCCGCTGGAGTGCTTAGCTATATATTCTTCAATCACCTTCAGATCGTTTCGGATCGTCTTCTCCGAGCACTCGGTCTGATCCGCCAGATCCTGAACGAGCCACAGCCGGTTCGGTTCCATTAACAAATTGCGAAAAATCTCTTTTTGCCTATTATTCATTCCGATCCCCTATTCAACTTAATGGGAGTGCTCACTCATCGTAGAGCGGGTACATTGTCCTACGTATATCATATCCGGGTCTCTATGGCAAACTGATCTGGGAGGTTACACGAGTGGATCAAAAGAATGGCATGTTGACGGAAAAGCTGAGCATATACAGTATTCTAAAATCTGACGTAAACAAAACAAGGGTGCCGCAGAAGTCGGCCCCCTTGTTTCATGATCCGATTATAATCCCTCTTACATCTTAAGAAATTCTTTCGGTCGTACATCGTATCTTACCTATAAAAGCCTCTACAACTTCCCGCGCCGACTCCGCTCCCGTCACGGCGGATATCACCGCGACGCCATCCGCACCCGCTCCAATCACTTCCTCCACGCGCTCCACGGTAATCCCGCCAATCCCAACGATCGGCAGGTGGATTCCAGCTTCGCGAAGCTCATGGAGAATTGCCGGGCCTTGCGCAGTTTTGGCATCATCCTTCGAGCGGGTCGGATAGATCGGCCCGATGCCAAGATAATCGGCGCCGTGGAGAATCGCGCGCCTCGCTTCCTCCACCGTGTGGGCGGAAACACCGAGAATCCGGTTGCCGATCCGCTCGCGGACGGAAGCTGCGGATTCGTCGTCCTGGCCGACGTGCACGCCGTCGGCGTTCAGCTTCAGTGCCAGCTCCACATCGTCATTGACGATGAAGGGCACGCCCGCTTGGCGGCACTGATCCTGAATCCGGCAAGCCAGCCGAATCATCGGCTCCCCGGCGAGTGCTGCTTGTCCCTTCTCACGGAACTGGACCATGGTTGCGCCTCCTGCCAGTGCTTCCTGCACGGTCAAGCTTGGCTCGACGCTGCAGTTCACGCTGCCGAGCACGAGGTACATCCGCAGATGCCGTCTCATGATCTCAGGTGCCACTCTGCCCGTCATCGCAGCACCGCCTGACGGCGGCGATTGTATGCCCAATGATTGGTCGGCCCCTGCCCCTGCCCTAGGTTTAAGCCGTCCTCAATGGCCGCTTGAATGAATAAGCGCCCGCTCTGAATCGCATCGAATGCGCTCAAGCCTTGGGCCAGACCTGCCGTAATGGCAGCTGAGAAAGTGCATCCGGTACCATGCGTATGAACGGTATGAATTCTTTTGCCATATAATTCTGTGAAGGCCGTACCATCATAAACGATGTCGATGACCGGAGGACTTTCCGGATTACCGTCATCGTTGGAAAAGAACGGGCGGCCCCCCCTATACTCCCCAGCAGGCATGGCAATTCTCGTTAGACCGTGCGTCCTTTCGAACTGAGGCATCTCTTCCTGCTGCATACCCGCCGCTATGGCTGTTCCCCTGTCTCTTTTGTGATCCGCATCTTCACCGCTGCCTAGCATTCCCTCGTCATGACCGCCTTTGATCACTACGATCCTGGGCCCAAGAGCATGAATACGTCTCGCCGCTTCTTTGCGATCGTTCATCGTGCGGATTCGCATCCCCGCCAATGCTTCGGCCTCCGGTATATTGGGGGTGACAATCAACGCCAGCGGCAGCAAATCTTCTCTTAAAGCCTGCACCGCTTCGCTTTGCAGCAGCTCCGCCCCGCCCTTGGCGATCATCACGGGATCGACAACGACCTTCCCCCAGCCGAATGCCCGAATCCGGTCAGCAACCAGCCGAATGATCTCGGCGTTGAACAGCATGCCCGTCTTCAATGCATCTACTCCGAGGTCCGAGCCAACCGCTTCAATCTGCTCCGCAGTTGCTTCGGGCGGCAGCGGATATACGCCGTGAACCCCCATGGTATTCTGCACCGTGATCGCGGTAATCGCCGACATGCCGTACACGCCGAGCTCCTGGAAGGTTTTCAGATCGGCCTGAATGCCGGCGCCGCCGCCGCTGTCAGACCCGGCAATCGTCAGGGCACGGGGTATGCGAGCCTCGCTCATCGTGTGCCTCCGGCAGCCGCCGCTCCCGCTTCCAGTACAGCGGCATACCCTTCCAGCGATCCTGGATGAAGCTTCGCCAGCTCGTCCAGGAAAGCGATCTGGAAGCTTCCCGGTCCCAGATCTGCCGTTCGCTCAGCAGCTTTCGCCGCCGCGGCCCCATAGAAGGCCAGACCCGCCGTACCTGCAAGCAGCAGGTTCGCTTCCACCGCGGCAAAGGCACCCAGCACCGAGGTCAGCAGGCAGCCTGCGCCGGTCACCTTCGTAAGCAGCGCATCCCCTCCGGCAATGATGCGCACTTCCGTTCCATCGGTAATCACGTCCTCTTCACCGGTAATGGCCACGATCGTGCCTAACTCGCGCGCAGCCCGCACGGCCAGCTCGGCATGATTGCTGCCTGCGCTATTGCCTGCGTCTACGCCCTTGATCTCGCGGACCTCCCCGATAAGGTGAGCGATTTCAGCCGCATTTCCGCGCACGAGCGAAACCTTCACCTCGCTTAGGATCCGCAGCGCCGACTCCGTCCGAAAACGGGTCGCTCCCGCGCCGACCGGGTCCAGCAGCACCGGCACGCCATGGGCGTTCGCCGATTGTCCCGCGATCATCATCGCATCCACCAGCTCGCGGTTCAGCGTGCCGATGTTTAATACGAGCGCGCCCGCGATGGCGGCCATATCCGCCACTTCCTCCGGCGCGTAAGCCATGACCGGCGACGCGCCCAGCGCGTACAAGCCGTTAGCCGTAAAATTCGTAACCACCACGTTCGTCATATTGTGAACGAGGGGGCTCGTCTGCTGTACCTTCGTTAAAAGCGCCGAAACCTCTTTTTCCCATGAACGCATTTTATATCAGCCTCTCTTCGCTATAATGGAATTCCATGTGCTTGTGAACATCGCTCTTTACAGCACGGCAGCCTCCAGCTGCACCGGCCACTCCTCCTGCTTATAAGCCATGTCCCAGAACAGATACTCCAGCTGGCAGCTCAGCATGAAATGCTCCCTCATCCGTTCCAGCTCGGCTGCCGTCGCACCCTCCGCCCATGCATCGACACGGTCGCAGAACTTGGCTGTTGCGTCTTCCCCCCGGTTTCCGTAGAAAGAAATCCAGTCGTAAAACGGATGGGAGGCATCCGGCTTCACCTCATTCAACAGCTTGCGGCCAATCTCCAGGTACGTCCATGGGCACGGCAGCAGCACGGCCATAATCTCGCCCAAACTACCCTCATGCGCTACCGTCAGCATATGACGGATGTAATGATGCGCGGACGGAGCCAGCGGATATCCTTGAAGCTCCTCATAGGTCACACCGGCAGCTGCGCAAAAATTTTGATGCGGGTGCACCTCGCTGTGCAGAATGAATGAAATCTGTTCGTTAAAGGCCGCGATCTCTTCCCGGCTGGTCGATTTGGATATGGCAATTCCGTAAATCCGCATGTAGGCATTCAAATACTCAAAATCCTGCTTTACATAGTGAATCAGCTGTTCCCGTGCCAGATTCCCCTCGGCAATGCCTTTTACGAAGGGATGATCGAAGATTGCTTGAAAAATGCCTCCCGCCTGCTGACGGAGCGCTTGCGTGAAACTCATGTTTGTCCCCACCTCCAACATATTGAAGAGCAGGAAGTCCGTAAGACACGACTTTTCAGACAACGCTAAAAAGCCGCCCCGAAAACTGGAGCGGCTTCGTCAACAAGCCCGGGTACGCCAAAAAGCGCACCGAGACCTCATGTTCGAAGGCTCCACTTTCCTACGCTAGTACGAACTAGATCAGGTTCAAAGGGTCCAAGATACGCTCTTGTCTCAGCCGCCAACGGCTCCCCTAGTGGACTTCCTATTCTTTTGTCTAATACTGTACATAGGTTTGGGGGTGGTGTCAAACGTTAACAGTTTGTGGACGGAACCTCAAGCTCGAACCTTCCTCCGACCGCGTGATTGTGACGATGTACGGTGGCGGCTGTCTTTTCGCAAGATAAAAACGCAGGCTACCCCAAACTCATACCGGAAACACTGACGCTCGGCTGTCATATATGCCCCCGCATAATGAGTGCATAAGCGCAATTCAAATAAATGAAATTTAAAGGAGCGAGCGTATTTATGACGAACCAACCGAAAGCGGTTAAACCCATTCCGGATGGCTACACCTCCGTGACGCCGTGGATCATCTCAAGAAACTCCGCAGCGCTGATCGATTTCCTCAAACAAGCATTCCGAGCCGAAGAGCTTGCCCGCGTCTATGTTGGCGATGGTGTCATCGGCCATGCCGAGGTCCGAATCGGAGATGCCGTCGTCATGATGTTTGATGCAAAGCCGGAATGGCCGGATAGCCCGGCATACCTCCGTTTGTATGTTGAGGATTGCGATGACGTGTATCGGCAAGCGCTGGCCGCAGGAGCGGTCTCGGTGACGGAGCCAACGACCTTGTTCTTCGGCGATCGGGTGGGACGGGTACGGGACCCGTTCGGCAACTTATGGTGGGTACAGACACGAATGGAGGACCTCACTCCGGTGGAAATGGAACAGCGTGCCCAAGACCCGGAATACATCCAAGCGATGACCTATGTTGCAGGGGCGGAGATCGTGGTGAAGATGTCGTAAAAAGTTACCGTGAAGCGAGCGTTATTACAGGGAGGACATGGGTGGATTCGGTGTCCCAAGGGTATGCATGGATGGCTGCCGACCAAAACAACTTAGAACAGCATAACTTAAAGCAGCTATGGGTTAGAGCTAGAAACCTGGGGGACACAAAGTAGTATATAGTAGGTGCTATTACTGGTCTTGGTGCTATTACTGGTCTTGTGCGACTACTGGTCTTGGGGCGACCGCTCGAGGACAAGCGGACTGAGGATACGTTATTTAGCTGAAAAGACGTAATTTTTGATGGCTAACGGACACCAGATACGTTATTCATAGAATATGATGGCAAAAGGACAGTCTATTGCGGTAATAAGGGATCCTGTGTCCGTTAGATCTAAGAATCGAGGGTTAATCAGGGAATTAAGGGAACTGGTGTCCGTTAACGAGTACCTTGGTGACTGGCTGGTCTTGGTGCTATTACTGGTCTTGTGCGACTACTGGTCTTGGGGCGACTACGGTATTGATGCTACTTCTGATCTTGGTGCTACTTCTGATCTTGATGCTATTATTCGTCTTAGTGTGACTACTGGTATTGATGCTATTATTCGTCTTAGTGTGACTACTGGTATTGATGCTACTACTGGTCTTGTGCGACTACTGGTCTTGGGGCGACCGCTCAAGGACAAGCGGACTGAGGATACGTTATTTAGCTGAATAGGCGTAATTTTTGATGGCTAACGGACACCAGATACGTTATTCATAGAATCTGATCGCAAATAGGCTCCTTATTGAGGTAATAGGGGATCCTGTGTCCGTTAGATCTAAGAATCGAGGGTTAATCAGGGAAATAAGGGAACTGGTGTCCGTTAACAGGTCATGGTTAGCGGCATGATACCCGGAGTTGGTTAAGCTGTACTGGCGAGCAATGTGACATGCAGCTGCATACCGGCGGTACTTCGATGTTGCGGTTCTGGCGACGTTGCGATGCCGGCGACGCGCGATGCTGCCGACGCGCGATGCTAAAAAAGGAGGCACCCTCGCAAGATCTCAGATCTTGAGGGATGCCTCCTTTTTTAACTTGTTCCTAGCATCTTCCGCTATATGATGATACTAGCCTTCAGCATCCGTCTTCATTCCTTACTGAATGCCGTAAAACTCCTGCAGCTGGTCGATCATCAGGTTGGCCGCCAGGATGCCACCCGCCGTATTCCAGATCGCGTCATCCACTTTGTGGGCTTGACCGTTCTTCACAACGTTCAGGTTCTTCCACAGCGGATCGTTGATCCATTCCTGCTCGGTCTGGTTGGCGCCGCCGTCCCCTGTCTCATAAGTGAAGTAGAACAGTCTGTCGGCTTCCACCTCAGGCAGACGCTCCTTCGTGATCTCGTCCACGAAATCGTCTTTGGCGTTCTTAGTCATGTCGTTGCGGGCGATGCCGATTTTATCGAAAATAACGCCCGAGAACGTATTGGTGTGGTACACCCGCGTCTTGCCTGCCATGAAACGAACAACAGAGACGGTTTCGTCGAGCTTGCTGCCGGCCTTCTCTTTGAACTCCTGGATCCGCTTGTCGTAAGCAGCCAAAAGTTCCTCGCCTTCCGACACTTTGTTCAGCGCCTTGGCATACAGCTCAAAATTGTTCTGCCACTCGCCGCGCAGATCCTCGGCAAAAACAGTCGGCGCGATCGCCTTCAATTGCTCGTATACTTTCTCCTGACGCATCTTGTTGCCGATGATCAGGTCAGGCTGCAGACCGGCGATCAGCTCGATGTTCGGCTGGCTCTCTTCCCCGACAACGGTAACGCCTTCCATCTGGTCTTTAATATGCGGATACCATGGATCCCCCGTCCAGGATCTAACGGCACCTACCGGCTTCACGCCCAAGGCGAGAAGCGCCTCGGTTCCTTCGTTCGTGAGGACGACGACCTTTTGAGGCGTTCCTTTGATCGTTTCCGTCCCCATGGCATGCGTAACTTCATACGATTCGCCGCCGGCAGCAGCCCCGCTGTTGCCCTCTGCGGTATTCGTCGTGTCGCCGCCCGCGTTGCTTGTCCCTTCTTGCGCCGGGCTTGCTCCGCACCCCGCAAGAATCACGATCATAACCAGAGCCAGCAAGCTAAACTTGAGGCCTCTTGCCCGTTTCTTTGCCATTCCTGTTCCCATTCCTATCTAAATCCCCCTTGTGTCATATCGCTCTATTTGAAAACCATTATCAATCACTGATTCAAAACTATAAAGGGTTTCATGAAAAATATCAATATATTTGTGAGAATGATTATCAAGCTCATTGACAGATACCGTCCCTTCACCTAAAATTCATATGAACTTAATTATTCATGGACTTAAGAAAGTGAGCATATATGCGCGTATTCGGACTATTGATATCGCTATTGGCGCTGGCCGCTGCCGTCATGGGCAGCATCGCATTCGGAGTAACGAACATCCCTCTTCATCAGGTATGGGAATCGTTCACTCACTTTAACGGAAGCAACGAACATCTGATTATTCTCACGGCAAGGCTTCCTCGAGCGCTCATTGCCGTCGCCGTGGGGGCATGCCTTGCGGTTGCGGGTGCGCTCATGCAGGTCATCACGCGCAATCCGATTGCGTCGCCGAGCACGCTTGGCGTGAACTCCGGCGCGGCTTTCTTCATTATTCTGGCATCGGGCTGGCTGGGCATTGGCGGACTCCAGTCCCTTACCTGGGTCGCGTTGATCGGAGCTGCCGTCAGCGGCGGTATCGTATTCTTCCTCGGCAGCATCGGCAGGGACGGCATGACGCCGGTCAAAATCACCTTGGCAGGAGCTTCCATGGCCGCTTTCTTCCACTCCCTGACCCAAGGATTAATGCTCTCCGACGGCAAAATGTTTGATCAGGTGCTGGTATGGCTGGTCGGTTCGGTAGCCGGACGCGATTTGAACCAGCTAACCGCCGTATGGCCGTACATGGCCGTTGGCATGCTGGCTGCGCTGCTGCTGGGACGGCATCTGAACGCCCTCTCCATGGGAGACGACATCGCTCAGAGCCTCGGGCAAAAAACCGCACTCATCAAGCTGTTAGCTGCTGCAGCCGTCATCCTGCTGGCCGGCGGCTCCGTAGCGGCGGCGGGACCCATCGCATTCGTAGGGATCATCATCCCTCATATCGTTCGGTATTTAATAGGAAATGATTATCGGTGGATACTACCTTACAGTGCGGTGTTTGGCGCACTCCTGCTGGTGACGGCCGATCTCGGCTCCAGATACATTGCCATGCCGAAGGAAGTCCCTGTCGGCGTGATGACCGCAATCATCGGGGTGCCGTTCTTCGTGTACATAGCCAGGAAAGGAAGGCGAGCACAATGAGTAAACACCGCATATTCCGTTCCCGGAACGCCAAAGTCTCGTTTATGCTGGAGCGAAGAACCCTATGGGTATGTATGATCCTATCTGTGCTTTGCATTGCAACCATGATTATCAGCACGGGAACCGGCAGCCAGTTTGTTTCGCCGCTGCATGTCGTCAAAGCGTTATTCGGTGACGCTCCCCCGATGGAGCAGGTCATCGTCATGCAGCTAAGGTTGCCCCGTATTATCATTGCTGTGCTGATCGGCGCGGCTCTCGCGGTGGCGGGGGCGATTCTGCAAGGCGTCATTCGCAACCCGCTTGCTTCTCCGGATGTCATCGGCATTACGGAGGGAGCATCGCTGGGGGCGGTTCTCTTTATCTTCATATTTACGGGCGCCGTATCCATCCATTGGATGCCGCTCTTCGCCATTCTCGGCGCTTTTTTCATTACCGGACTGCTGTATGTGCTTGCCTGGAAAAATGGCGTATCGCCATTGCGACTCGTCTTGATCGGAATCGGGGTATCGGCCGCGATCAAATCGATCTCCTATATGCTGATCATCTCCGGACCGCTGCAGCTGGCGGACCGTTCGCTTACCTTCATGGCGGGCAGCATTTACGGCATGTCCTGGGATAAGGACGTAATGACCTTGCTTCCTTGGATCGCCGTTCTTCTTCCGCTAACCTGGCTGCAAGCCAGAAATGTGAATATCCAGGCACTGGGAGACGACGTGGCCAGCAGCACGGGCGCGCAGGTTCAGAAGCAGCGGCTGATTCTGATCGGACTCAGCGTTGCTCTGGCCGGAGCGGCCATTTCGATCGGCGGCGCCATTGCTTTTATCGGATTAATGGCGCCGCATATGGCCCGCAGGCTCGTGGGGCCCAACTTCGGAAGCGTGCTTCCGGTCAGCGCGCTGATCGGTGCGATTCTGCTGCTCGTCGCGGACCTGGTGGCACGGACGGCCTTTCTGCCGCGCGACGTGCCGGCAGGCGTATTCACCGCCGCGATCGGCGCGCCGTTCTTCCTCTACCTGCTGTATCGTAACCGCAATCGATTCTAGAACCGAAAGGAGCTAAAGCGTCATGAATACGCTGGAAGCAAAGGGATTGGGTCTGTCCTATGGGGGAGACTTTATATTCGAAAATCTGGATTTAACCGTGCCTATAGGTAAAATCACCGTGTTTATCGGCAGCAACGGCTGCGGCAAATCCACTTTGCTGCGCTCCATGGCCAGGCTGCTGAAGCCGCAGCGCGGCTCGGTAGTACTAAACGGGGCCGACATCGCAAGCCTGTCCACCAAGGACGTTGCGCGGAAGCTCGCCATTTTGCCTCAAGGACCAACGGCTCCGGAAGGGCTGACGGTCATGCAGCTGGTGAAGCAAGGGCGCTATCCTTACCAGAGCTGGCTGCGCCAATGGTCGCGGGAAGATGAAGAAGCGGTCACAGCAGCTCTTGAATCCACGGGACTGACCGAGCTGGCTGATCGTACAGTTGACTCGCTGTCAGGCGGCCAGCGGCAGCGGGCCTGGATTGCGATGACGCTGGCGCAGGAAACGCCGCTCATTCTGCTGGACGAACCGACCACCTATCTGGATTTAACGCACCAGATCGAAGTGCTGGATCTGCTGTACGACTTAAACGCCAAAGAACAGCGGACCATCGTCATGGTGCTGCATGATATCAATCTGGCCTGCCGTTATGCCGACCATATCGTGGCCATCCGCGACGGGAGCATCAAGGCTGAAGGCAAACCGGGAGATATCATCAATTCCGACTTGATGCAGACCGTGTTCCAGCTCCCATGCGAAATTATTCAGGACCCGCTGTACGGGACTCCGATGTGCGTTCCGCGCGGGAAGGGCAAACGCCGACCTTCGGCTGTCCAGCCGAATACGGCAGAACCGAATCAACCAACAACAACTCCGACGCCCGCCCCTGAACTGGCAACGGTCTAGCATATACAAACATAACAGCCGGCTTCGTTTTCGCTTTATGCGGGAAAGCCGGCTTTTTTAATTATTTGGACCTTTGAATCTGTTGTATCTGTTGGGTCTATGTCGAGAAACAAAAGAGACATATCAAGGCCTACAGAGACACATCAAGACCTACAGAGACACATCAGGCCCGCAGAGACTCATCAAGGTATGTAGAGACATATCAAGGCCTACAGAGACATATCAAGGCCTGTAGAGGCACAAAGAAGGCCGCCCCAAAAACGTCGGGGCAGCCTTTTATATTTGTAATAAACGCTAAATACATAGGTTTCGTCTTCCATTGCACCACTTGTACACATGCTGTTCCGCTAACCATTCGGTTACCGACCGCTTATGACCATTTGCCTGCACGCGGGGTTTTATGCTTCTGTCGAAGCGGAAGTCCTCCGAACAGCTTGGACTTTTCACGCTTCCGTTGTTCCAGCAGTTTCTTTACCCCTCGCATCAACATACGATACCTCATCTCATCCTCGTGACCGAACTTGCGCATTTCGTCAAAGTACTCGTCTGTCATCCTATCCCCCTGCTGTATAAGTCTATAGAACTAGGATATAAGAACGAACTATACAATTTCTCAACAAGGATTGGTTACACCCTAAGCATGGTAGCTCCTGCATAGCTGAGGCCCGGCAGTGTCAACGACTTGCTGACTTCGCCGAAGAAGAGCCTGATTCTCCTCACCTTCAAGGGCTTAGAAAAAAACTGGCAATCAAGATTCACTTTTATCCGCCTGTCATCGTACTCGCTTCATTCGTTCCAATGTTGTACAGCGAGAATGTTCGTTTCGCATCGGAACGACAGGTATTATACAATAAACGAAAAAAGGGGGCGTCGCTCATGCGGAGTACATGGAAGCTGAACGGGCCGGTCTGGGCAGGCATCGCGGCGGGCATTCTTCTCGGGCTGTTCCTCAAGATCATCGAGCACGTCACCTCGCTGGAGGTCTACACGCTGCTCCTGAACGTCGATTACGTGCCTCTCTTGAAGGAACTCAAGCTCTCCGAACTTGTCGAGTTTGCGCTGCATCTCGTCATCTCTGTCCTGCTGAGCATCGCTCTAGCCATCTTTTTGAAGCAGAAGAATTGGTCCCGCGGGCGAATCTTGTCCTGGGTTTCATTGGCCTGTTTGGCCGTAGGACTTCTCCTATATCCGACCACCGTCTTGTCTGACCGTACCCCGGAATTATCAGACCCTGCTGCCCTTCTATTCTGGCTGGCCGGTCATCTGCTGTACGGCATTGCTTTGGGCTGGCTGCTGACGAAGTCACGCGGAGCCTCTGCCTAGTACGGAAAGCAGTCTTTCGAAAACGCCAGTTTATAGATTAATGCAAATATCCGCTCCACTTGAGTGGAGCGGCTTGAGTGTAAAGTTTTATTTAGTACAATTTTTTAGAATTAATTTTCCAAGGCTTCAGCTGATTAACGATAGGTAAAACCTAATTCGGCAAATTAAATTCCCTATGCTTAATTACCCCGAATTCTGCCTCCAGCACAATTTCTCCACTCAGTGCGCCATTATCTATCACAAGTAAATGATCAACCAGGCTCATGTATTAGAGAAGATTTTGCATAGAAGAATGATGCCGGTGCATGATATCTTCGGCAGGGATGTGGTGACCCCCATGACGTACTCTGCCGGCCTACTCGTTCGACATTTAGATTTGGATCACCAAGGCCTTCATAAACCATATAGGCTTAACTTGTATAAACAACTTTGGAATTTGATTGGGTCCTTCAACGCAAAATGACCGCCCCCCTTGTGGGAGCGGTCAAGCTATGAAACCGAATGCGCAAATGCTTGTACTATTGCTATGGATCTTTCACTTTTGGCTCTTTGGCAATTAACGTCCCAAGGACAAGTCCTTATCCTCTTCGCCAGCGGGTTCCTCATCCTCGGCGAACGAGTCGTCTGCGGATGCCGCTACGCCATCCATGAAATCTTGAATTTGGCCGCTGTTGCGAGTCAGCGTGGCTACCGAAACCTCGTGTTTCTTCGCGATATCGGACTTCGTTGTTGGAATGTTAAGCGATGAAGTTACTATATATTCGATCGCACTTGCATATCCACCCTGTTTGCGGTACTTCGGATTGGCTTCTCTGGAGAAGCTGTTCCAGACCATCAGGAGGCTGAACACTTGAAACAGCTGCTGCTCATCCTGCAGTTCGTAATCCCGGCAGATCTGAGGAAACACAGACTCTGCAAGCTCGCGATGCTCATCGGCGATCCAATCCATCCACCCCAGCTTGTCGTTGATCATCTGTCGCAACTGATCGACTTGTAGCTTAGGCTCTGCTGCTTTCGCACCAGGGAACTGGATGACTTTACCGTATACCGTGCGTTCATCTCTTTCAAGACAACATCTTTTGTACTTTTTCCCGCTTCCGCAGTGACATAGATCGTTTCTTCCTAGCTTTTTCATTTCCTAGCTCCTATTTGAATGATTTCTTCTATTATACATGGAAAATATGAAAATGCGCACCTCAAGCCTACAGATCCTTAAGGTTGACGGCCTTTCGCGTCGTTACACTCTCTTACAGGGGGGGCTTCCGATAAGAAGGTGCCGAGGCAAGCCAGATAGCAAAAAAGCGCGGGTTCCCTCTATGAAAGCCGCGCCCTTTCATATTATTCTATAATATCGTCATAACGCAAGTAGGATGTAACAAATTTGTTAGAACCTATAATAGACTTGTGCCATTTTTGGTAAAGATTCCATAAATAGAATCTGATCTACAGTAACCTGTTTCCGATAGATGCCCCCTGTTGGCGATAATGAAATAACCGCCTCCCTATACGTTATAGAGAGGCGGCTGCTTGCCCATACTCGGTGAAATCCGATTAATTTCCTTGCTCTAATATCGCTTCCAGGCGAGTGAGCAGGACCACTGTCTCGGCCCGAGTTGCCGGATTCCCTGGCCTCAGATTAGACTGGCTGTCACCTTGGATCAATCCACGGGCAGACAGTTCCATCATGGCTTCCCTTGACCAGGCTGGCACCAGGGCATGGTCATTGTAAGCAGACAGGCTGCTGTTTCCTTCCACAGGGAGCGGGACTCCTGCAAGCTTCATGGCACGCTGCAGCATCACGGCAAGCTCTCCTCTGGTAACCGATTGATTCGGACGTATAGAGCCATCCTTATAGCCCTTCAAGATGCCTGCTTGCATAGCATCCGAAATGGCATCCTTAGACCAATTAGGCCAATATTCACTTGTGTCGGATCTGTCGGCCTCGACAGAAGCGAACGGCCCAAACCAACGATTCAGCAGAACGACAAACTCGGCACGCGTAATATAGGAATTGGGCCGGAAGGTTTTATCTGGGTACCCGCTAATCTTAGCTGCTTTAACTGCTTTCATGATAGCATCCTCAGCCCAATGTCCTTTCACGTCAGAGAACTTTACAGTCTCTATTCTTTCTCCGTCATCCCCACTCCCAGGCACCGGATCCTGATCTTCGATTGCCGGAGGCACCGCTGGTTTGTCCCCTTTCCCTGACTCAGAGTCCGGTTTCTTGTCGGTTCCAGGAGTCGGAATGGGATTGGAACCAGAGCCCGAGTTTGACTCGGGTTCAGTGACCGTACCCGGATTCGACCCTGATCCAGGATCGGGATTCGGAGCAGGACCCGGGTCAACATCCTTATCCGTAACCTTGATTACGGCACTAGTGGAATGCGTGCCATAAACGGCGTTTAGAACGGTCTGTCCTTTCCCTTTTCCTGTAATCAGCCCCTCAGGACTGATTGTCGCAATCGTCTCGTCCTCTATCGTTAACTTGCTATTCGATGTAATGTTTCTCGAATTGCCATGTTCATCCGCTGCGATAAGACTGGCTTGCAGCGAGCTGCCTCTCTCCAGTTCGTATTGCTGCTTGTTGAAGGATATGCCTTGGATGAATAACTCGAACTCAACCGTAATGGGATCCGCGAGCAGCAGACCTTCAAGTGACGATGCACTGATTGTGGCGATCCCCGGCTGATTAGATACCAAGGTGCTCTCATAGACGCCATAGGTCGACTCTGTCACCGTCGTCATCTGCCCCAAAGAAGAAATTAACTCAATAGGGCCAAGATAATCATCCAGATCGTTGCCATGGACATCTTTGATGTGAAGCTTGATCTCTGTGGATTGCTTGCCATCTGCCACCACGATTTTCGGGTTCGCCGTTAATGTGGAATAAGCTCTGTTGGGAGTCCCGGCTCTAAACGATACTTTGGCTGACACGTCAAAAGGCTTGCCATCCAAAGTCACACCAATATTAGCTATACCTGCTGTATCGGATCGAAGCTCGGCTTCATAAACGCCATAAGAGGTTTCTACCGGTTCACTGACCGTTCCAAGCGAGCTGGTGAATGCCGCCTTACCGCCGCTTCGGTTCAGCTCATTTCCGTCAGCATCCCTTATCTGCAATCTCAATACGACCGGATCGGCACTGCCAACGACTGACATGGAAGGCGTTGCTGTCAGCTCTGACTGGGCAGGGTGAGGCTCTCCGGAGAGTACAACAATTTGCGCTGCTGGAACCTCCAGGCCATTGATCCTGGCCGTTACCTGAACAGGCCCTGGAGAGTCTGCCAGCATATCAGCCGCATAACGCCCTTCTCCTACGTAACTTACAGGCCCTACTATCGTCGCCCCTACAGCTTGCATATCCACGACGTCCGTACCGAAGCTGACTGGCTGTCCTTCATGGCCGGCCAGCTGAAGTGTCAACCGGTATGGCTGCCCCATAACCGGTCCGATGCCTTGTTTAGGCCAGTAAGCTTTGTCATAATGACTGAGTGACAGTTGGTTAGGCTCTATAGCGCTGTCCATTTTATAGCCGCCTCCGAGCTGTTTTTCTCTATTACTCCCCATGCTCCAGAGTGTGCCGTTATCCAGCATGATTACCGTATGATGACCGCCGGTCTCGGCTTGCAATACTTTAGCATTACCCGGCAGCCTGGTGACTCGTCCTGGCCGCTCCTCCAACCGATCATCTCCACTGCCAAGCTGTCCTGTAATGTCCCCTGAACCCCAAATGGTATTGCCGCCCCAGGTCCACACACTGCCGTCTTCGCGAATCGCTGCGACGTGTGCAATCCCTGCCGATATATCAACAACATGGCCGAAAGCATCTCCAGATGCTTTGTCCAATACAGGCTTGGGATAATTTGAATAAGTCCCCTGGAGTGTGTCAGAGCCTAGCTGCCCATAACCGTTGACCCCCCAGCTTAATAAGGTTCCGTCCTCTTTTAAGGCCAAGGTATAATCATTACCGGTAGATACCTTCTTGATTCCATTCAGAGGATTCTTGTTCTTATCCAGCGCATGGACGGGATATGAACGACTATTTGTCGTGAGGTCTCCCAGCTGATAAGTTCCGTTATACCCCCAGCCCAGCAACTCCCCATTCTCCGTTACGGCCATGGTAAACCAATTCCCTGCATGAATCTGCTTAATTCCTGTTAGAAATTCGGAAGCGTTCTTCTTCACCTGAACCGGTCTTTCGACATACTCCAGCGGGCCATTGTTCCCGTTACCCACTGCACCCGACTGATTATCTCCCCAAGCCCACACGGTTCCGTCTTTCGCCAAAGCGGCAGCATGCGTAACTCCGGCAGAAATCTGTTCAATCGGAGGCAGGCCTGCAATCGGAATTGCCGTTGGATAATAATAGGTTCCCTCGAACGGCCGCCCCAATTCATTACTTGCATTTAAACCCCAGCCGTATACAGTTCCGTCAGCGGATAGAGCAAGCGAGTATTGTAGTGATGCCTCGACTGCTACAATGTTCGCAAGAACTTTAAGTTCACCGTTCACCTTCTCATAAACTGGCTGCGCAAAGCTGGTGCTGAAATTCGAACCTTGTTTCCCATTCCCCAGCTGTCCTACCATATTCGATCCCCAGGACAAAACCGTTCCATTATCCAGCAAGGCTAACGTATGGTACCCTTTTGAGGATATCGAAACGATGTTAGTCTCTCCGGGTAAGCCTGCCTTTCCCGTATCCGCATGCCCTGTGGTACCCATCTGGCTTGCCAGCAAGAGTACGATGAGACATATGTGCCATATTTTACGTTGCAATGCGTCGACTCCCTTCTATGGATTTCGTATGAATGCGACAAAAGTATACAAAACCCCGGGACCATTGCCTATTATCCAAAGTTAACAAAGGGGGACAAACGAGAAAAAACCGCGGCTCATCCCCTGATCCACGGCTATGGTGCATAAACATTATGAAGTAATACATATGATCGACAGCCATCCACCCATGCCCCGACCCACACATCGTGTACCCAAGGAGAAGTACGTACAATGAAATAAATGCTCCTCTATTTCGAACGTTCCATTTCAGATCCCGAGAAGGTCTTCAGTACCGCCTGTACTCTTGAGCTGACACCTAACTTACTGTATATCCGGTTCAAGTACACCTTCACGGTCCCCACCGTGAGTCCTAGTTCATCGGCGATGGACTGGTTGGTATCTCCCCGGTGAAGCAGGGCCAGCACTGTTGTTTCTTGGGGTGTTAGCCCATATGTACCGAAATGATCCAGAAGATCCAGGCTTGCCAGTTTCTCCTGTCTCATCTCTTCCATCAGTTCAGCCATATAATCCTTCAATGGAGCTGTCTTCATAGCATCACCGTTAGTATTCAGCTCCTGCAGTAGTTGATACACCCAATTCCCTTCATCCATAAATGTGCGTTTATATCGATACGGCATGACAAGCGAGAGCGCCTCTTGAAGAAACAAGGTAGCTACCTTTACGTTTCCGCGAGTGTATTCCGCGTAGGCCTGCAGGACGATGACAGATGCGGTAATATTAATGCTTCCAGCTTCTTCGGCTTGAATCCGGAGGGCCGCAAGCATAGCCTGCGCTTGATCGGCTCTCTGCTGATGAATGAGCAGTCGCGCCCAGGTCATGATTTCCAATGAATACTCAAGGCTTATCCGCTGCATCGACGAAAGGTTTAGCTCCTGAAAGCCAGCCTCTGCCTGGGACAACTCTCCGTCTCTAAGATCGATCTCTACCAAAAAAGCCCGCAAGGCACTGCACCATAATATATCTTCTCTTGCTTCCATGATATTCAACGCATCCTGCACGATCGCCCTTGCCGAATGGTGGTTTCCTTCCTTCCGTTTAAGCCTAGCCATAGTCAGTCGGATCGGAATGAACAAGCCTGGAACGTCTTTGTATCGTCTTCCTTCTAAAAGCCGATCCAGCCAGAATACGCATGCATCCAGCTCATTCTTCTCATAAAAGCCTTCTGCCATGGCTTGCATGACATATTGACACATCAAGGAATCCTCCCAGCCATGGCGTTCCAGAATCGAGACAATTTGTGTGCCTACCTGTGCCGTGGTATTCGTAAGAACGCCTTGAAGCCCGAACGGTGTATTGCGCACAAAAGGTTCCCGGTTATTATAATTGAAATTAAAGAATATGGGATCCTCCGGCAGTCGATGTTCAATCGTCTGAGCAAACTGGAACCATTCATCAAATTGTCTGGAATTAAAAGCAAGATTGGCTTTTACAAAAAAAAGCCCGCTCAGCCATTCTAGCTGCCGCTCCATTATTGGCAGTCCATACAAACCTGCTTCCAATCGTTCAAGCAAATCCCGTGCTTGGTCACGCTTCCCTAGAAGAGAATATACAAAGATCTTCACAAACAGCAATCTGTCCGGCAAACGTATTCCTTCGGGAAACCTGTTAAGCCACAGCTGAAGAAGGTCGAATTCTCCCTTCTTGATCAGCTCCATCATATGCTGATCCACCAGAGCGGCTGCCATCTCGTAATCCTCCGCCAACAAGGCGTAATCGATCGCTTCCTCATGCCATCCTTCGCGAGCATATACCTGGCTTGCTCTCCGGTTAAGCTCAATCCATCGCTCGGGGTTCTGCTGCTTTAATAAGCTGCTCAAGAAATCGCCAAACACATGATGATAACGATGCCACCGTTCTTGGTGATCCAAGGGAATCAGAAATAGCCCTTTGGCTTTTAGCACCTCCAGCATGCCATCACATTGGGGCAGCTCGGTGACGGCAGCGCATATGTCCGCGTGAAATCGCCTCATAACCGAGGTTTCCAGCAAAAACTGCCGTAAAGGCTTGTCCAGCCCGCGCATGACTTCATGACTCAAGTAATCACTCAACTGCCTGTTACTTTGGCTAAAAGCATCAGAGCCCGGTATGCCAGCAGCTTCGTTCTGCCGCTGTGCAATAAGTGCTAATTGGAGTCCGGCTGCCCATCCTTCTGTACGTCGAACCAAGCTATTCAGCTTCTCAGGGGCGAGGGAACGCCCCAGTGTATGTTGGCACAGAGAGCCCGCATCCTCCTCGTTGAATGCTAGCTCCTGCGCTCCTATCCGCTGCAATCTTCCGCTTAACAGCCATCTCCCCATCCCCTCGAGGGGCAGCTCCGCGCGCGAAGCGATGAACACCCTGACAGAATCCGGCAAATGTTCGATCCAATAATTCAGACTTTCATGAATTTCCTGATGGGTAATCGAATGATAATCGTCCAATACCACGTTTATAGACAGAGAGATGCCATGCATCTCCATAATAAATTGATCCAAGAAAGAATAAATCACTTGACCTGAATAAGGAACCAGCAGGGGCAGCAGCCGATTTTCGATCCCGGAAGGTAAGTAGGGCAAGAGTGAATGGATCATATAGCGCCAAAATCTCCGCAAATCGTTATCCTGCTCATCCAAAGTTAACCAAGATGCCAGTCTGTGCTGCCCTTCATGGTGCATATACTGGACCAATGCGGTGGTCTTTCCGCTGCCGGCAGGGGCTACAATCGTGATGATCCGATACCCGCTGCCCTGATTCTCCCTCACATCCCATACAGAACGGCTGATCCATGAATCCCGTAATGCTGGCGGCTGCAATTTAGTTCTTAGAATAACAGTCCCTTCTCCCATGTGAGTCACCTCCAAGTCTTACTGTTACTATAAAATACTCTTAAGTATCTTTCCAGGTTAATCCTCAAAGTCCGGCGTTTCCCCGGAAATTAATAGGATTACCCTCTCAAAGGATCTAAACAATACCTGCTGGCATACATACTGTGGTGAAGCTGTTGTACAACCGATCAGCATACGCAAAAAGCGGCCTTACTCTGGATCATCCAGAGTAAGGCCGCTTAGAGCTGCATCTCGACATTAACCCGTTGATTCTCGAATTAATAGCCCAGTGCGGTTTTGGCTTCCTTCCACTTCGCGTTCAGCTTGTCGAA
Organism: Bacillus sp. FSL K6-6540; assembly: GCF_038007545.1. Lineage (NCBI taxonomy): Bacteria > Bacillati > Bacillota > Bacilli > Caryophanales > Bacillaceae > Bacillus > Bacillus sp. FSL K6-6540. Next base: position 1,311,817 of record NZ_JBBOXH010000001.1, on the reverse strand, counting down.
CGCAGCCTGCAGATCGTCGGCCACAATATATTCCTGTACGTAATCGCCGGTTCCGATGCCGATTTGTGCCTTGTTCGCGATTTCGTTAAACTTCGGATCGGTCGCTTCGCTCTCGATCAGCCTCGGATTAAACGATTGGAATTCGGCGAGCTGCGAGATGGAGGACTCCGCCGATTTGATGATCGGCATGAAGCCGGAATCCTCCACGTAGCCGGATTCCTTCACGAAGAAATCGACCCACGCGGTAGCAAGCTCTTTGTTCTTGCTGTCTTTGCTGACGGCGATGAAGTAATCCGAACCGAGCGGCGCGTTGTACTTGCCGCTATTATCGTACGGGAGCGGGAAGAAGCCGATGTCCTCCGAAGCCGCGCCGGCGCCGATCACCTGCGGAATCACCCAATTGCCCAGGAAGTACATCGCGGCTTTGCCGGAAGCCATTTCGCCTTTCGAAATCTCCCAGTTGTTTGTGTACAAGTCTTTCTCTACCCATTCCTTTTGCACGAAGGTGCGTCCGATATTCGCAAGGATGCCCCAAGCATTATCCACCTGGAACGGCGCTTCCTCGGCGACCTGCTTCGAAGCGAACTGCGGATCCCCGTTCACGTACCATGCGGAGTTATCCGCCCAGTTGCCCATCGTCCATTGGGCTCCGAAGTTCATGTACAGCGGAATGATGTCCGCCGCCTTCAGCTTCTCTGCGGCTGCGTACAGCTCATCCAGCGTGGTCGGCACTTTGTCGACGCCTGCAGCCTGGAACGCTTTCTTATTGTATACAATGCCTTGCGTATTGACGCCGGTGGAGATTCCATAGCGTTTCCCTTCGAAGAGGGTATTGTCCGCAAAATAAACGTCCTCGAACATCGTATCCGGCAATGGCTCAAAGTACTTGCCGTACTCCGAGGTGGCAAGGCCAGTCGGAATCATCAGCACGTCGCCGGCCTCGCCCGTGGTCAGCCGGACCTGAATGTCCGTCGCATAGTTGGTCAATCCTTCGAATTCAATCTCCGCCTTCGGATATTTCGCTTTGAAGGCTTCCACGTATTTGTCCAACGTGCCGTCGTTCACCAGGTCGGTGCGATGCGTCAACACCTTCAGCTTGCCGCCCAGCTCCGCTTCGCCGGATGCCTCGGTCGGCTCGCTGCCGGCGCTGCCGCTCGGCGGTGCCTCGGTGCCTGCGTTATTCGTTTTATTTCCTCCGCAGGCGGCCAAAATGGATGATACGGTTAAGAGCAGAAGCAGTGCCATCGTAAATCTTTTTTTCATTTCGTCTTCCCCCTGTACGTTGAATGTACTTGCGTTTCTTCGCATCTTCATGAAGCGCTTACTGATATCGCTTACATTTCAAATGATAATCGCTAACACGTTCAAAACAAATGAATTGTTTTTGTTTTTATTGTCATAAATTATGCTAACATATCATTTTCTTGTTAGGCTCGAAATAACCTGCTTCTCGGCAGCCGGCAGCAAAAATCGCACCGTACGTCCTAAGAAACGTGCGGTGCGATGTTAACCCTATGTTTATGTTCAGCTACCTTGCGCACCGAGCCGGTACGCCTGTCCGATCCTGCATTAAACCCGGATGCCGGCCGCATAAAATGTCTTCACCGTCTCCTCGGCCAACTTGCCGTACATGCAATAATCATCATTCAGGGACGCTTCCTCCACGCCATACAGCCGCGCCGGCCAATCCCACAGCATGTACCCCTGCATCCACTCCCGCTTGGCGCAAGCAGCGAACATCGCTTCATAATACTGCCGCTGCTCCTCCTCCGACGGTCCGCCGGGCAGCGACCAATCGTTCGGGCGGGCCGCGGAGCCTTCGCGGCTCGGACAGCCGGCTTCCATGAAGAAGAACGGCTTATTCCATCGGCGGACCGTGCCTTCGATCCGATCCAGCTGCTCCTCCCACTGGTCGATCGGATAATAGCCGCTGGAGGAGATGATATCTACCGCATCCCACCAGCCCACGCGCTCCTCCTGATATTTATCGCAATTATACGTCACCAGCCCGCCGTAGACGTTTCGTACATCTGCAATCAGGGCCCGCCACTCCGCGTCCCGCTTGTCGGCCTGCACCATCTCGCAGCCCACGCACAGCATCTCGCATCGCTCTTCCTCCGCGATTTCGGCATAATGGCGAATGAACTCCCCATAGGAGCGGAACCATTCCGCCCAGCTCGGTTCACCCGGAACCTCCTCGTCGAAGAAGTTAATATGGGCCCGCCACGTTCCGTTCGCGACGTTCACGACCGGCTTCAAGCACACCTTGAGGCCCAGGCTCTTCGCCTTGCGGATAGCCCATCGCACCTCATCGTCCGTCACCGTCGGTTCCTCCCGGAACGGGATGTCCGTCGACTGCGGCGTTGCCTGCACGGCCGACAGCGCGATGGCCACCCAATTCACGTCCATGTCCGCCATGCGTTCCATGGAGAATTCCGCCTCGGGTCCCGTCCAGGAGCCCCGTACGCCGGTCCACCCCCAGGTCATGCCGCATACTTTTTCCGTCCACGTGTTTGTCGAGTTCATATATCGAGTCTCCTCTTCTTCATCGTCTAGTGTTCGTTATTTGACCGCTCCGTTCGTAACCCCCGCAAAAATGTACCGCTGCATGAACAAGAACAACACGACCGTCGGAATGAATATAATGAGAATGCCTGCCGAGATCACGTTCAGCTGCGCCGCGTTCGGACCGATGAAGGAATAAATCGCGGTGGATACCACCTTCAGGTCTTGGCTCGGCATATACAGGTACGGCGTGTAAAAATCGTTGTAAATCGAGATGCTTTTCAGAATGACCAGGGTCGCCGTAGCCGGCGCAAGCAGCGGGAAGATGATGGAGCGGTAGATTTTGAACAGGGACGCCCCTTCCAGCATGGCGCTCTCATCCAGATCCCGCGGGATGCTGTTCACGAATTGCAGATAGATGACGATCTGGAGCACGTCGGCTCCCAAGTACAGCAGAATCGGCGCAAACATCGTGTTGTAGGCTCCCAGGCTCTGGATGACACTGAAGGTAGCCACCTGCGTCGTGACCATCGGAATGACCTGAGCGACCAGGTACATGCCCATGATCGCTTTTTTCATCTTGAATTCGAACCGTCCGACCGCATAAGCGACCATGGTACCGAACAGGATGTTGCCGACCACCGAAATGACCAATACGATCAGGATATTGCGAAATCCGAGCCCCAAATCCCCAATGTCGATCACCCGCTTGAAGTTCTCGAAGTTAAAGAAATTGTCAGGCAAGCTGAGGCCGGATTGATAATACTCCACCTGGGTCTTGAACGCCCCCACGAAGATCGAGTAAATCGGGAAGAACACCACGAACAAAGCGACAACCAACGTGAAATAATTGAAAATCCTAAAGCCGATCGAGCCTTCCCTTTTCATGATTGCTTCTCCTCCCTGAACAGCAGCTTCCGCTGGATGACAATGAACAGCAGCACGATGATCAGCAGCACGACCGCCATCGCCGAGGCCAGTCCGAAGTTCTGATACTTGAATGCCGTATCCACCGTCTTGATAACGAAGGTCGACGTATCGTTCGCCCCGAGCAGCATCACAAACGGAATATCGAACGCTTCGAGCGCGCCCGTCAAGGTGAGGATCAGCATCAGCTCCAGCACGCCCCGGATGCTAGGCAAGGTGATGTAACGGAACTTCTGCCAGCCCGATGCCCCGTCGATGGATGCTGCCTCGTACAGGTCGCCCGGTATCGACTGCAGCGCCCCGATAAAGATGACCATGTTCAGCCCCATGTACTTCCACATCGAGATGAAGGCCAGCGCAAAATTCACGATCCCTTTATCGCCCAGCCAGCTCTGCTGCCAGGATTCGAGTCCCAGCGCGCCGAGCAGCGTATTCAGCGATCCGTATTCCATGTGGTACACGTTCTTGAACATGATCACCGTAGCCACGCTGTGCAGCACGTACGGCAGGAACAAGGCGACCCGGAAGCCGTTTCTCCCCTTCAGCTTGCCCGTCAGAATAACGGCAAAATAGAGGGCAAAGACGACCTGGATGAGACCCCCGATCAGATAATACAGATTGTTCTTGAGTGAGCTGAACACTTCGGGCTTCGTAAAAATCTCGACGTAATTGTCAAAGCCGATAAAGTTCATATCCCAGCCGAGACCCGACCAGTCCGTCAAGCTGTAATACAACAGCGAGAGCGCCGGATAATAAGAGAAGGTCAGTGACAGGAGCACGGGAATGGCAAGGAAACCGAACAGAATAAGATAGCGCTGCGTTTTATAACTGAAATTGAACACGTTCCCTTCCTCGCTTTCTGGATGAAATGGTACCGTTTTCAATCATTATAAAAGACAGCGCCCCGAAAAATAATAGACTTTGTTTGCTTTTATTGTCCTCAGTTTAGATAACAGTCACCTAACAAAATCGCGGTACTCCTTTGGCGTTTTTCCGGTCATTTTTTTGAACACTTTATTGAAATAAGCCGGGTCCGGGTAGCCCACGCGTTCGCCGACCATATACGTCTTGAGCCCGTGATCCTCCTTCAGCAGCCGCTTGGCATGCTCGATTCGCACGGCGATGCAATAGTCCGTAATCGTCTCGCCCGTTTCGGTCTTGAACAGCTTGCTCAAGTAGCTCGGAGTCAGATAGACCAGGTCGGCGAGGTGCTGAAGCTCCAGCTCCTCGGTGTAATGCTGCTGAATATAGGCCTTGATCGTCTCGACAGCCCGATGCTCGCTCTTCCCTTGATCCAGAAGCCCGGCGGCAGCCTCCACAGCGCGCTTCAGCCGGCCCGCGAACGAACGCCAATTCTCGCTGTCCCCCGGCTCCAGGTTCCAATCTGCATCCCCTGCGTCAATGCCGCGCTGCTTCATCTCTTCCGCCACATGCGACTCCAGGGTCAGGGAAGCTTCCCTCAATTCGGCCCAGCCGGGCCGCAGGGAAGCCGTCTCTTCCAGCCAGGTGCCCATCGCCGCCGGCAAACGTGCATACTCGCCCGCACGCAGTGCCGGAAGCAGCTGTTTATCCAAGGAACGGACAAGCCGGTAGCGCTCTTCCCGGTGAACCGCCGCTATGCCTTCGCCTCCGCAGTTGCGCCGTTCATCGCTGTACCAAGCCTGCTCCAGGACGCTCGCGGCTTCCCTATAGGCTTGCGGGAGCCAGCGGCTCCCGCTGAATACGCCGCTGATGCCCAGCTTCGCCGAAGTGCCCGCGGGAAGCTGCTGCAGCAGCATGGCCGCCCATTCTCTCGCCATATCCGCATAGCCCGACTCGGCGATGGACGCCAAGATCGCCTGCCTTCCTCCTTCGCAGCCGATGATTCTCCGCTCCGTCCCCCAAACCGACGTCCACGCCAGCAGCTTCTCTTCCGCGATCTCCGGGAACGTGCGAAGCAGGAGCACCGCGTAATGTCCGTGGAACAGCGCCTGCTGATCCAGCCGGTCGCAGACTTCTTCGAACAGATGCTCCGGCATGGTTCGCTGATCCGTGCCTAACAGGAAGCTGACCAGATCGTCCGACTCCAGCTTGCGCTCGTTCTGCTCGCCCTTCACCAGCTCGTCGACGTTCTCCAGCATGCGGAGCAGCTCTTTCATGTTGACCGGCTTAAGTAAATATTCCAGCGCTCCCTGCCGCATGGCGGTGCGGGCATATTCGAAATCGTTATAACCGCTGAGCACGGCGAATTTGGTGCGGCTGGCCATCTGCTTGATATTCGCCATCAGCTGGAGCCCGTTCATTTGCGGCATTTTGATATCGGTAATGACCAGGTCGGGCTGGAGCTCATGCCATTGATCCAGCAGCTCCTGGCCGCTTGCAAACGTCCCCACGACCCGATATTGCTCGCCTGCGTCCCGTATCAGCTTGCCAAGCCCCAGCCTGATCCGTTCCTCGTCATCCACCACGGCGATGTTAACCATTTGCAAGTCCTCCTGTTCTCGGTTCTTCTACATGTTCCGCGGGAAAGGTAATCCGGACGGCAGTTCCTCGCCCTTCCTCGCTGTCTACGGTAAGGCCGTAGGGTCTTCCGTATCGGAGCTGCAGCCGCTCGTGCACGTTTCGCAGCCCGACTCCCCGGCCGTCCGTTCCTTGGGGCTGCGCCTGATCCAGCATGCTGCGCAGCCTCGCAAGCGCTTCTGCCGACATGCCCAGCCCGTCATCCGTAACGGTAAACACATGGTTCATGCCATCCATGGCATAGGTAATGGTCAGATGCAGCACGGTTTTGTTCTCGTCAAAGCCGTGATTGACGGCGTTCTCGATGATCGGCTGAAACAGCAGCTTCATCACCCGAATGGAATCAGCCCCCGGATCATCCGGCAGCGTCAGCACGAACCGCTCGCCGTACCGGTAATTCAGCAGCTCGATGTAGGCTTTGACATGTTCCCACTCGCGCTTCACGACCACGACCTCGCTGCCGGCATGAATGCTGTAACGAAGCTGCTGCCCTAACAGCTGAACCATGTCCCCCACCTCCTGATCGTTGTGAAGGACGGCCGTCATCCGGATCGTTTCCAGCGTATTGTAAATAAAATGCGGATTGATCTGGTGCTGAAGACGCTCCAGCTCCGCCTCCTTCTTCCGCTTCTCGATCGCGTAAATATCGTCGATGAGCTGTTTGATGCGTGCCATCATCCGGTTGAACGAGACCCCGATCAACGAGGCTTCGTCCCGCCTTCGGACCGGGAACACCACATCCAGCTTGCCGGTCTGCACCTGCTTCATCAGATGGACGATGGACCGCAGCGGCCTTGTCAGCGCATAGATCAGAATCAATGAAATGATGAGGGCAAAGCTGGTAACGCCGACAGCCGCCGCGATCGTTATCTTGCGGGTCTTGAGCGCATCCTGCATCAGCTGCCGCTCCGGCACCGTAATCAGGATCAGCCAGCCGGTCTGCTCGGATTTCCGGTAAACGACAAGCTGCTCCTCCCCGTCGACCTTATGGCGAAAGCTTCCTTCGTTGCCGGTGGCCTGGGCAAGCGCCGCATTGTCGGTCATGCTGCGGGACAAATATTTCTTCTCGCTGTCATAGATCACAGTCCCGTTGTCATCCAGGATGAAGGTGGTGCCGTGCGTCGTCTCCTCCAGGTCGGTGACGATGTTCTCGATCACGCGGATGTTGGCATCCACCACAATGGTGCCGATGGAATGGTACGATTTATCGATGATGTCGCGGACGACCGTGAACATATACTGCTTGCTGCCGGCGGACACGGCGATCTCCTGCGTGCTGACCAGCACGGGCCGGCCGCCGGCCGCCGTGGCCAGCTTGCGCCAGTTGTCATAGTACTGCTGCAGATTCGAACGGTTGCCTCCGCTTTTGACCACGTAATACGGGTTGCCGAAAAGGTCGAACAGGTATACGTTGCTTGTGCCTTCTTTGATGTTGTTCATGAAATAAATGCTCCGCTCGACCTTGCGCGTAATCTGGAGCTTCAGCTCGCTCTCGTTCAAGCTTGCCGGTTCCTTCGGCTTCCCTTCCGCCTGGTAATGCCGGTTGGACATCTCGAGCCCGGACTGAATTTCATTAAGGTACGAAGGAATGATCGATATTTTCATCATATCGGTCACGTAATCATCCAGCTTGCCCATCATTTTACTCGACAGCTGAGACACGTAGGCGACCGTATTGTTCTCGATGGTGGCCGTATAACGCTCTGCCGAAAAATACGTGATGAGTCCGATCGGCAGGATAATCAGAAACAGAAAGACCACAAACAGCTTGCGGTCCAAGCGTCCGGCCGGCCGCTCCTTCCATAGACGGGTAATGTAGCCGCGCAGGTTCACGTCAGTCGACCTTCTTTGCATAAGCGGTGGATTCGCGGAGGATGAAGTCGCCGGCCAGCAGTATTTTTTCCAGCGGGCTGTCCGGCTGCTCCACCCGTCTCGCCAGCATCTCCACCGCCCTGCGTCCGAACGCCTCCTTGTTGACGTGGATGGTGCTCAGTGACGGAGCCGCATAAGCGGCATCCTCAATATTGTCAAAGCCGGTAACCGAGCAGTCTGCCGGCACCTTGGCGCCCAGCTTGACGAGCACCGTCATGATACAGATGGCAATGGAGTCGTTCGCGCACACAAAGGCGGTAGGCAGCTCCTCCATCCGGCTTAGTATCGTCTCAAGCGCCTCCGTCATCTCGGAGCGGTTATCTCCTTCAAAGCTAAGTAGCTCCTCGTTCTGATCCAGCGGGATCCCCTGCTCGACGAGGACGGAGCGATAGCCTTGATAACGATCGGCGAAGCTGCGCGAGAACCGGACGTTCCCTACGAACTGAAGGGTTCGATGCCCGCAGCCGATCAAGTAATTGGTCACCCGTCTCATGCACTCCACATTGTTCATGAACAGGGCATCCGACGGTATCAGCGGATCCTCATGATCGATCAAGACAAAGGGAATATCCAGGCTGCGGATTTCGAGCAGCAGCTGCGAAGAGATGAATCCGACGCCGATGATGCCTCTCACCCCGCTCGGATTAATCAAATTCGCGAAGCTGTCCTTGAACTGATCGGTCACGATGACCATCCCCGTGTCCCTTGCCTCAAGCTCATTCGTGATGCCGTCGATAATCCGTCCCCAATACAGGGAATCCCGCGTTTGGTAGCGGACATTCGGCACAAGCACGATGACGGTCTCCTTAGCGGCTTGGCTGCCGTCGGCATTGGCTTCGTTCTTCTTGCTTCCGGCCTTCGGCGACTTATTGGCAAAATAACCGAGCTGGGTCGCGAGGTTCACGATTTTCTCCCGGGTCTCGAGACTGACGCCGGATTTACCTGAAAGCGCTTTAGAAACAGCGAACTTCGAAAGGCCGAGATGATCGGCAATTTGCTGCATCGTGACTTTTCCTGCCATAACCTGTACACATCCTTTAAGGTAATCGATAAGTTATTAGTTAATTGTTATCATAACATTTCATTTATTAGGTAAACAATTAAAACTTTTGAATGCAGCGACGGCGCAGACAAAAGCCCGTTCCAACCTGGAACGGGCTCTCTCACGATTGTAGCTTATGAACGTTTCGTTACGCCTTTCGTTACGCTGTTCGCACGCTAAGTGTCTACCCTGTAACGGTTCTATCGCCTTGCTGCTGCAGCTATATCGCCAATCACTTGCCTTAGCACAGGCTCAAGCCGGTCCGCCATCAGCTTGAAGCCGAGGTCCGTCGGATGAACCCCGTCAACGGTCGTTTCCCCGGGATCGTCGCCTAACCAATCCGATCCGTCCACAAACGTTAGGTTATGGTCTCCGGCCTCCGTCAGCTCCCGAATGAGCTCCAGCTGAAACTTTTTCCGTTCAAGCCGTCCTTCGCGAAACTCCGGCATAAACGACTCGGCTCCATGAGGGATGCGGGATACCAGGATGATGGGAACCTCAGGATGGAACTTCCGGTAGGTCTCGATATACCGCGGCAAGGTTTGACGATAAGCTTCGGTCCCTCCGCAATTCGCCTCATAATCAATCACGAGACAAGCCGGCTCCGAGATTTGGGCGGCCAGTTCGGCAAGCTCCGGCTCTCCCTTGCCGTTCCCCGAGAATCCCAGGTTGATAAACTCCAGATGGAGCCTGCGGCTTAAGATGTTCGTGTACGACATGCCGGGCCGCGACGCGCATCCGCCTTGCGTGATGGAGGTTCCGTATATCACCACTCTCGCGCTGGAATCATAGGGTTCCGGCGAAAGGACCTCCGCTCCCGGCTCCATTCCGATCCATATCTCCTCAACCCCCTGATATAAAGGCATGTTGAGCAGGAACGAGCGTGCTTTGCGGTCTTCGACAGTGAAAAGGCTGCTCTCATACTCTGCCTGACCTGGCTGGAAACGGGCGGTTCCTGCATATTTCCACTCGCCCGGGCCGCCGATATACGCATCCACTCCGCACTCCCCGGTGGGGGGCATATGGTACATGCCGGATCCTGCCGTCAACCGCACGCGGACGGATACGTTCCGCGAATCCGTTCGGAAGCTGATTTGACCGCCCGATGTGCAGTTCGCAAGCGTATCCACCTCCGGTCGGACGGGAACCTCAGGTACGGCGGGCAGCCTGCGATAGATACGTTCGGTGTCGAACCAGGCAAAGCCGGATACTCGGAATGGCTCTTCCAATGGGGAATACCATAACCATTCGTCCGCTTCGGCGTGATCGATCTTCATGTTCTGATCCAATAGAAATGGAGACGCCTTCTCAGGTTCAGGGCTATTGTTCTGCACCATGTATCGCCTCCCTATGTAAGCTCGAATTGAAGTACATTGCCTTAGAACGGCTTATCTGTCCCATGCGGTGGCAACCTCTTCCTTCAGTTCCTTCAGCAGCTCTTCCTTGTCATCCCGGTAAAACATGTTATAGGTGTCGAACGGGATCATCCGCCCGTCGGGATGCACGATATGCACGCAGGATTTCTTGACGGACCGGACATCGAAGTTATGGGCATCCAGGAACTGCATGATAATGACCCGGAAGACGTTGTCGTACGTAATCTGCTCCGGCACGGCGGCCAGCGGCAGGCAGCAGAGCAGGCTCTTCAGGGAAAGCGCCGAGGATTGCGGCGAGTGGCCCGTCGACAGCAGCTCAAACATTTTGCCCCGGATGACCGGGTCCTGTTCGAATACAATCGTGTTGCTGTCGCCTTCAAGTAGGATTTCCGGGTCGATCATCCGCGTCAGCGGGAGCACTTCCCCGCCCAGCTTCAACGCATAACCCATGGCGAGGCAGTCCGGGTGGCAGGGCACCGGCAGAATGTCCGCGTCCGTAAACACTTCGGACTGGTCGATGATCATCCGCCGGACTTCGCTTACGGTCAGCCGATCGGTTGCCGGATCATACCCCTCCAGCCGTCCCGCCGCCTGAATCGGCTGAATGGTGACGCCGCGCACCGCCTTTTGCTGAAGCCCATACTGAATGATGTCGCCGATTTCGCCGTCGTTGAGCCCTTTCTTCAGCGTGACGACCAGTGTCGTGGAGATGTTGAATTCATTCAGGTGCTCGATGGCCTGCCGGCGGATGCGCCGCAGGTCCGCCCCTCTCAGCTCCTTCAGCACATGTTCCTCAAAGCTGTCGAACTGCAGGTAAATCTCGAAGCCGGGCATATATTCGGCCAGCCTCCGCGCAAAATCGCGGTCCTGGGCGATGCGAATGCCGTTCGTGTTCACCATGATATGCTTGATGGGACGGCTTTTGCACATATCCAGGATGTCGAAGAAATCCGGGTGCGTCGTCGGCTCGCCGCCGCTGATCTGCACGATGTCGGGCTCCCCCTCGTTCTCCACGATCCGGTCGAGCATGAATTCGATCTGTGCCAGCGACCGGTAGGAGGTGCGGTGCGGCGACGATTCGGCGAAGCAGATCGGGCACTGCAGATTGCAGTGATCCGTAATCTCCAGCAGCGTGAGGCAGCTGTGCTGCTCATGGTCCGGACACAGTCCGCAGTCGTAAGGGCAGCCGTAACGGATCGGCGTATTCCAGACGAGCGGCATTTCGGACGGCTTGATGAACTTTCGCGTCTGATGGTAATACTCGGCCTCGGTTGCGATCAGTACTTTTTCCGGACCGTGCACGAGGCATCTTTTGAGCATATACACCATGCCGTTCTCCTCGATGATCTTGGCTTCCACTTTGCGGTAACAGGTCGTGCATATGCTGTTCGTCAGTTCATGATACAGATAAGGCCGGTTTTTTGGCATAATCATACTCCTTTGGTCAGCTTGGAAGACGGGAATCCGGCGTGAAGCGGCGAATCCGGTTTCTGCCGCCGATCAGCCATGCGTAATAGATGAGGCCCGCGATGCAGGCCAGCTGGATATTGTTCAATCCCAGGTAAGGATGCGGCGTCGGCTTGATCCATTCGATCGCCAGGCGGAACAGCAGATACCCGGCCATGAACCACTGGAACATCCGCCCGGACACATAGCCCTCGCGAGTCGATCTGCCGCGGCTTTGACGGTACAGCGGCATCAGCAGCAGGGCCAGCACGATCAGGAAGAGGATCTCATACAGCTGAGTCGGGTGGCGATAGATCCCGTCGCCGAAATCCACGCCCGTGAACCAGGTTGTCGGCGTGCCATAGGTATGGTCGTCGAGGCCGGTCAGAAAACAGCCGATTCGCCCAAGGGCCAGGCCCAGCATCAGAGGGTACACAAAATCATCGCCCGTGGAATGCTTCCAGCCCACCCAGCGTTTGGTCAGCTCGACGCCGATCAATCCGCCGAGAAGACCGCCGACAATCGTCTTGCCACCCCAGAGGAGATGGAATTGGCGCAGCTGTTCCCAAGTGGCCGCCGGATCCTCAAACCAGTACAGCAGCTTGGCCCCAATGGCAGCCCCGGCGATGATGCCGGCCAGAAGCTGCAGGCTCATCAGCTTTGTCATGCCGCTCGGCCGGCGGGTCCATAAATACACCCGAAAGCCGATAAAGTAGGCCAGCGATTCAAATAACACATGCGGATGAATCCGCCAGGAGCCCAGGTACAAATAAACAGGAAATTCCATCCGCCCACTCCTTGAATGAAAACTTGAGTTGAAAATAAGACCATGTTCGAGTTCGAAACGCGTTCTTTAATAGGAAAACAGGATCGTTCCGCAAATCGCGAGCAGCAGCAGCGCAAGCCCGCCCAGGATGGCCAGTATGGAGACAATCACGGTCACCCAAATGTTCTTGGACCGTCCGGGCATGCCGGGAGCAGGGTTCATTTCGCCGCATCGGTAGCGGCAGCGGCCTGTCTCCGGATTATGGCATTCGTCGCACACCGGCTTTCCGCAGCGCGTGCACTGAGCGACGGCCGGCCTTTCGGGATGGTTCATGCAGCGGTAAACTTCCATCCAATCACCTCACTTGGGATTTAGCCCTAATATTTCCCATTGTAAACGTAAACAGAGAATTAGACCACCACCTATAACGACAGATGGCCCTGGGGTGAACATTCATAAGACGTCATAAGATGCCGCCGTTTCCAATCGGAATCGCGGAAATACAAAAAGGCAAGCCCTCTGACTCATTCAAGCCAGCGCTTGCCTTTCCATTCTTGTGGTTCGATGGGTCAGCTCGTGGGTGCATCCTGCCAAACATTAAACTTGTTGCCGTCGGGATCCTTGAATTTGAACTGCAATCCGCAGGAACCGTGATCTACCAGCGGCTCGACCTGTGCTCCATTTTCCCGCAGCCGCTTATGCAGTTCCGTAATATTCTCTACCTCGAAGGTTAACGAGAACATCTCATAATTCTCCCCTTCCCATTGGTTGGTTATGAAGTTGGCTGTTCGGTTATCCAGTGTTTCCAGCAGGAATAACCACTGTCCGTCCCCTAAGATCAAGATGGCGCCTGTATCGTCGCATTTTCTCACAGTAAGGCCAAATAGCTCCGAGTACCATTTTACCGCCAGCGGAAGATTCCTTACCGGTAGATAATTGCAATGAACCCTCTTAAGCAACGGCTTGTTCAAGGATTGGAGATTGGGCGCTTCGTTTAATGGGTTGTCTATCGTCATTCGATTCACCTCTTGTTCAATGTGGTTTCAATATATAGACGATGGAACCGGACCGATTCCGTCACGGAGAGCCATTTTTTTATCAATTCGGTTCAATTGCATGATACTTATTGCCGTCGGGATCATAGAATACCAGCAATTTGCCGAATAAAGCATCTTCCCGGATCGGCTCGATTCCAATCCCATGTTGATGCAGCCGCTGCTCTAACTCCCCAACGCTCGCTGCTTCGAACGTGAGTACAGGCATGCTCGCCGGGGCGTGGTGCTGACACTCGAGCAAATACAATTCCTGTCCGGATTCCAGCACCGGATTGCCGTGCCTGCTGGTTCCTAGATGAAAATGCAGGATAAACCAGGCGGTGGCCTGCCCCTTATCCGTGACTGGAATATAGAAATGACCGGCTCGCTTAAGGACATGTTCCGAGACCTGCTGCTCGAAATCCCTCCCCAAACGATGAGTAAGGAAATAATGCTCGAAGTCACGGGCTAGATGCTGTTTCAAAACTTCTCTGGCACGTCGTATTCGGCTTTCAACCGCAGATACCGACATGTTAAGGAACTGTCCGATCTCTTTCATGGACCACTCGCTTAAGTAGTGCAGCACGACAACGGATTTACTCTTCTCCTCCAATCCCTGCAAGGCTCCCCAGACGGAATCATGGATCACATATTGTTCCAGCCATGGCGTGATATTGTCCGATGCTGGAGTCGTTTCGTGCAGGGGGAGAGCCCGCTTGCTTCGTTTGGCAAAATCGAGGCTGGTCCGGCGCGTTATCGCATACAGCCAGCTGCCCAGTTTCGCTGGATCGTTCAGCGTATGCAGGTTGCGATAGCACTTCAGAAATGCTTCCTGCACCGCATCCTGTGCCTCGTGGAAATCTCCCAGCACGCTGTACGCAACGGATAACAGGGCGTTGGAATACTCGTTGACGATCATCCGGTAGGCATCAAAATCCCCCGCTTTGGCATCCTCGATCCGTTGATGGGTTAGCGGCGAATGTTCTTTCATTAGGACAGATCCTCCCACCGTGCCCACATCTTCTCCGGATTGAGCTCATACACCCCATTGTCCCGGAACATGAAGTGATGCATGATAAACTCCCTCCGGATCGTCGCAAAGTCTTCATGATACTCTTTGATAAACTCGTTCATTTCCTTCTCGCTGTACTTCTGTCCCTTCTCCAACCGGGATACCATATGCGTAAGCACGATGAGTTTCTTCTTTAGCTGGGCAGGGATGCTCTTCAGCTTCCCGTCGGAGGTGAAGAAGTTCTTGATTACGGAATCCCTCATCCGCCGTTCTTCTTCCTGCAAGCTTTCCGTTACGCCCTCGGACCGGACTCTTTGGTAAATCAGATTCTCCGTCGCTGTCGCACTGTTCTTAATAAAATAATCGTTCAGCGAAAAAAAGATCGTGTTCTTGTCCCTGCGTTCGTTGATGAGGCTCGCTTCCCGCAGCTTCGCCGCGTGGTGCGTAATCGTAGCCGGCGTGACGCCGATCTTCTCGGCCAGAAGCTGGCCGTTCATTTCGCCTTCCGCAAGCAGTATGAGCATTTTGATTCGGGTCGGGTCTGCGAGCGCCTTGTGATAACTGACCACCTTATCCAATTGCATGGTTATCGACTCAACTCCTTATATAAATTTAACACTCATCTAATTTATAGTTTGTTAAATCAGATGTTAAACCATCCGAATTACAAAGTAAACCTCCTCATGGAGAATGAAGGCCCTGGCACCATAAAAAACCCGCCCTTCTTCATGAAGGAACGGGTTTTTCAGATGTTGCGGCTCCACGTACGGAACACGGTTGCTCTGTTGCTGTCGACCTAGATATCAGCTAAGCCGCTTCTTACACTACCGCTGCGTCCACTCTGGACTGATCGGCATTCTGGCATCGTTTGCATACCTTCAGTGCCGTGCCGTCCGATTTATTGGCGACGTAGAGAAGTTTGATGCGCGACGTGCTGCATACCGGGCATGTGCCGCGGCCGCGCGATGGCATGTTCCATAGTGCGCGGCCCCGTTTTGTTTTGGCCATGGTTCATATCCCCTTTATTTCATAATCTCCAATGGTATTTCGAACCCATGCACGCCGCTTGCCTCCGCCGCGATTATTCTTTGTTATGCGAATCTCAATCCTTGGGATGAACAAGCCGGATATCCGTGCAACTCCATTATAGGGGACGGGCCACCGCCAAATATAGGGAATAAATGCTTATGAAGTCTTTTTTACATACGCCTTCTTTCGTGGCTATGAATTCCATATCCGCTGGATTTCCGGTACATCTGAACGGAAGCTGAGCTCATATACGTCTGGATTGGAGAAAGCCTCCCACTCGTTGAAGCCGATCCGGTCATCGTAATGCTTCAGCAGAAGCGAAATCAGATTGCCATGGGATACGATAACGGCATCCCGGCTTGAACTCTGCAGAACCTCATGGACTACGCTTACCGCACGATGCATGGCTGTACGGCTTGATTCTCCGCCTTCAAAGCACAAGTCCAGATCCTCATAGGTTCTGCGCAGCATCTCCCGCCATCCAGGTGCATTTCCCCCCGACAGTATTCGCTCGGTCAACCTCTCATCCAGCATAACGGCCACGCCCATGCGATCAGCCAAGGGTGTAATGGTGTCGTGAGCCCTGCGATAAGAACTTGAAACAATACGGTCAATCCCTTTGTCGTGCAGAAATTCAGCAAGTTCAAGCGATTGCTGAAGCCCCTGCTCGGTTAACGGAGCATCCGCCGCTTGTCCCTCCGCTTGGCAATGGCGTACGATGTATATCTTTTTCATAGGATCGGCACCTCCCTATAATCCAATATTGCGTTTGAGCCCTTGATAGCTTCCTGACTCCGGAAATCCGCGCTGAACGATCGTCATAAACTTCTCGGTAAACCCGTGGTTTGCTAAATCTGCGATCGGGACCATGACCACATCGCCGATAGGATTGAGATCGAACTCATTCGTCGGGAGGCGGATTTCCCCCTCCAAGCGTTCCAGCAAAAACGTAATATGCAAGAGGGATGGCGATGAATCCGGCTTATCGCATAAATACAGAAGCTTCGTCACTTTTGTAACAAGCCCGGTCTCCTCTTCCATTTCCCGAATCATGGCTTCCTCCAGTGTTTCCCCTTGCTCTACCCTTCCTCCCGGAAGCGACCAGCCGCGTTCCGATGAAACGCTCTGTTTGACCAGCAGAATCCGTTCGTCTTCGATCAAAATTCCGGTGACTCGAACCTGCAATAGGCTGCTCATACCCTAACCCCGTTTCTTAGGATTTTGCTTTTCGAAAACCATGCTTATTTGAACCTCCTTCGCGCCTCCTCCGCCCGCCGCACGCTCTCCATCGTCCACGGCGGTGTCTGGGGATGATCCCTAATTTCCGACAGCGTCATCCACTGCACCGAATCGACCTCGTCCGGGCTTTTGCAATACGGCGTTCCTCCATTATACTCGCACAAGAACACCATATTGATGACGGGACGGCCATCGCCCGTTACAAACGAAGAGCTGTAGACATATGTAACGTTTTCCTTCACCTCAACCCCGACTTCTTCGTAAAGCTCCCGCTTCACCGTGCGCTCCAGAATATCCAGCGTGCTGCCTTCCTTGTCGACCTTGCCTCCCACGAACGAAAGCGTTCCGCCGGCGTTCTCTTCCTTCAAGCTGCGTGTTATCATCAGCCACTGCCCGTCCTTATGCACGGCACCTTCCACATTGACGATGTACATGTGCTTCCTCCTACAACAGCCTATTTTTCTGCTTGATACGAGCCTATTGTCCGATGCCAGAAATAAATCTTTTATTTCATTTTTGCATCACAGAAACTTCCTGCGGCTATTCGATTATGAATCGTCCCCCAGTTGCACATCGATTCCAGCACAGGCAGCAGCGTGATTCCATATTCGCTCAGAGCATATTCGACTTTTGGCGGAACCGAGGGGTGTATGGTCCGAACGACGAGCCCGTCACTCTCCAATTCGCGCAGATGCTGGGCCAGCATCTTCTGCGTTACCTCGGGTATGTCCTTTTCCAAATCGCTGAAGCGTTTGGTGGATTCCATCAGATGCCATAGGATCAGAGGCTTCCACTTCCCGCCTATTACATGCATGACCGTTTCAATGGGACACTCGCTAACGACAGACCTGGCAGATGTTTTCATACAGCCCTCCTCTATGGCTTACTTTAAAGTAAGCTCCTTACTCGAAAGTGCGTTCTTATCAAGATTCTATGGTGAGTGTTAGTCTAAAGTCAATGCAAACCGGAGCATGACAGGATACGTTATACTGCAGCCTGGACGCTATCGGAAATAATAGGAGGGCTATGTTATGAATTCATATGGTTCCAGCAACTCTTGGACATCGCAGAATTGGGGTCCGCGTTCTTATTCCTACTGGCTGGTCGCTTCACTGTCGCTGTTTATGCTGTTTCTAGGAACTAATGCGTTTATTCAACCGGAGGCTGCCATTCAAGGCTTTGGTTTGACTCTTTTCCACCCATCGGATACAGCCATCATCTACATCAAGGCCAATCGCGATTTATATATCGGCCTGATCATTGGGGCACTATTGTTATTGCGCATGCGTAGAGTGCTCATCGTCCTGTCCATCCTCAGCATAGAGATGCCTATTGTAGATGCCATATTAGTTCTGCGTAGTGACGGGGCAGCTCCGGCCAGCGCGTGGATTCATATTGGCACTGTTGGTTATATCCTCGTGGTGACATGGATCCTGTTCCGTGAGGAACGATCCGCGCAACGAACGCAGAAGAACTCGGCAAATATCAATACCATGATGAAGTAATATTTTTTTCCGGCTTATTCGTTCATATGGCGTCTGCGATGTGGTACAGTACATCAAGATGGATGCAGCATGATATTCGAAGGAGGGACTTATGAGCTATCACGGATCCGATTTTTACGACAACGACAAGAATTTCGAGAAATACATGGAACGGCGGCAGTGGCATGAGAATGCCAACGATACGTTAGAGAAGCCCGTCATCTGGCAGCTGCTGGGAGATATCGCGGGCCTTCATGTATTGGACCTGGGATGCGGGGATGCCGGCTTCGGCGTGGAACTGCTTCAACAAGGGTGTGCCTCCTATACCGGAATCGAGGGCTCCCGCAATATGGTGGAAGCTGCTTCAAGCAGCCTGGCCGATTACAAGGACGCAACCGTTCAACTCATGAGGATGGAGGACTATGCGTATCCGCGCGACACCTATGAGGTGGTGCTCTCCAGGCTCGCCCTTCATTATCTGCAGGATATCGGGAGTATCTTTCGAAGCGTTCACCAGACCTTGAAGCCAGGTGGAAGGTTCATCTTCTCCGTCGAGCATCCCGTCATTACCTCCACGCTGCAGCCATCCGGCACCAGAACGAATTGGGTGGTGGACAACTACTTCATCCAAGGCTACCGGGAGCAGCAATGGCTCGGCGGCACCGTTCATAAGTACCATAGAACCGTCGAGGATTACTTCCGGGCAATGCAGGAAGCCGGCTTTATCGTGGAGCACTTGAGGGAGTCCCATCCTGTGCGAGCGTATTTTGTCAACGAGGAAACCTATGAGCGCAGGCGCAGAATTCCGTTGTTTCTGTTTCTTGCGGGGAGAAAGAGCGAGTAGCTCACTAGCGGCATCAAGAAAAAAAAGCACCCTTCCACTTCACAAGTGGAAAAGGGTGCTTTTTATGTTTAATGGGTTCGTCGGAAACGGCTGCATAATTCATGCGCATGGTGCGTGGTTTAGGGCATGCATGAATGGCTGTTGGCCATGATAAGAAGTCATCCCCCAATCGCCGCTTCCACTTATGAAGGTCTGCCGGCTCTGCTTCCCTTGTTGAATCCGCCGGACTTGCGTTTCCGGGCCTGGCCGTTGTTAGGTTTCGAAGCTGCTTCCGAACTCAGCTTGCGTGCCATCTCTGAATATGGATTCGTGACGGCTTCCGTCATGGGCTTACGCGCCGAGTTCGTCTTGGATTGGCGGGCGGCGTCCGTCTTCGGCTTAATTCCCGCGTCTTGTCTTGATTGGCGGGGTGCACCCGTCTTCGGGTTACGTGCCGCGTCGGCCTTTGGTTTGCGGGCCGTATCCGCCTTCGGTTTAGCAGGTCTCGATGCAGCTGACCTGCCTTTGCCGGGCTTGGACGAGCCGGATTTTGGCGTCGGGTCCACCTTGGCGGCTCTTAACGCCCCGGACATCGGAAAGGCATGGTCCTTCACTTCCGGAATGGACTTTCCGATTAGCTTCTCGATATCCCGAAGAAAAGGAACCTCGTCCACTTCGCAAAACGATATCGCCGTCCCGCTCAGTCCCGCGCGCCCCGTGCGCCCAATCCGGTGCACATACGTTTCCGGAATGTTCGGGAGGTTGAAGTTAATGACATGCGACAGCTCGTCGATGTCGATTCCCCGCGCGGCAATATCCGTTGCCACCAGGACGCGGGTCGCCCCGCTTTTGAAATTGTTGAGCGCCGTCTGGCGGCTGGTTTGCGATTTGTCGCCGTGAATGGCCTGAGCCGTAATATTCACCTTGTTCAGTCCGCGCGCAACCCGGTCAGCTCCCCGCTTCGTACGGGTAAAGACCAATGCCGACACGATGGAAGGGTCCTTCATCAGCTCATTCAATTGCTGCTGCTTATTCCCGGTTTCCAGCAGGTACACCGATTGCTCGATCCGTTCGGCCGTAGAGGAGACCGGCGTGATCTCGACTTTTACGGGATTGTGCAGCAAGGTTTGGACAAGCTGGGTGATTTCCGCAGGCATCGTGGCCGAGAAGAACAGCGTTTGTTTTTTGCTCGGCATTTTGGCGATGATTCGCTTCACGTCATGGATGAAGCCCATATCCAGCATCCGGTCGGCCTCATCCAGCACCAAAATCTCCACATGCTGCAAATCGACGTGCTTCTGATTCATGAGGTCCAGCAGCCTGCCTGGGGTCGCAATCAGGATGTCCGCTCCTTGCTGAAGCGCTCGCTCCTGCGTCTTCTGCGAAACGCCGCCAACAATGGCCGTCGAACGCAGCTTGGTGAACTGGCTGTAAGCTTTGACGTTATCCGAAATTTGCAGGGCAAGCTCCCGGGTCGGCGACAACACCAATGCGCGAATGCGGCGCCCCATGCCCGGTTTAGGGGGTTGCTGATTCAACAGCTGGATCATCGGCACCGAAAAAGCGGCGGTCTTCCCCGTTCCGGTCTGGGCGCAGCCCAGCAAATCTCTGCCGGCCAGCACAGCCGGGATCGCCTGAGCCTGAATAGGCGTCGGCGCTTTGTAATTCTCCTTGGCCAAAGCCTTGAGAATGACAGGGGATATATTTAAATCTTCAAATGTCATGGGATCTCCTTTATGGTGAATATCTATATTTACGTCATAACATATAACGATACCACAGATCGGCATAAAAAAAGAAGCGGAATTTTCCTCCGCCTCCCCTTTATGCCCCAAACCGCTGCCGATACCCGCATTTTCTGCATAATTCCTCAACCGCTTCCCGGCGCGAAAATCCGTCCACGAGGTTGTTCGCCCGCTCCCCATCCACGATGTCCGAAAAGGACTTCTGATGCAGGTTACCCAAGTTGATGACCCCTTCCCCGTCCAGACAGCAAGGCACGACCGTCCCGTCTACAAGAATGGCCGCCTGACTGCGCAGCGCGTGGCAGAAGCCCTTGCCGTCATCCTCCGGGGCCGACAAGCTCGGCCACTGGAACTCATAATCCTGGTTCAGGTAGACGCGTTCGGCTACCCTTACGCCACCGCCGGGTTCAACCTTTTCTTCGATGCGGTAGTCCAAATTGAATTCCTGCTCCAAAATTTCAAGCGTCTGGCGGTTTCGGCTCTTCTCCAGGTTCGTTTGGTTGTCCTGCGTCAAATTCCACAAACGGAAGGAGAAGATGACTTTATGCTCCTCCGCATCCCGCACAAAAGAGAGGATGTCCCGCAAATATCCCTCACGGTCCGTGGAGCCGACATGTCCGTCAAAGCTGTGGAGCGAGAAGTTCATCTGTCTCAATGCCGGCTTGCCCAGCAGCTTATGCCGGTTCTTCGCGATCAACGTGCCGTTGGTCGTGATGTTGACCTTGAACCCCTTCTCATGGCTGATATCCAGCAGCTCGTCGATCTTCGGATGAAGCAGCGGCTCTCCCTTCACATGCAGATAAATGTAACTCGTGTGCGGCTTGATCTCATCCAATCTTCTCGCAAAGTCCTCCACTTTAATGAAGTTGGCCTTGCGCTCCGTCGGCGGACAGAACGTGCAGGCCAAATTACAAATGCTCGTGATTTCTATGTAAACTTTCTTAAACTGCTTCAAGATGTTATCCCCAATCCCATGTCTATGATCGTATGACGATTTGCCAGCTTGCTCGCTTGCCAATCCTTCACATCGTACCATAGGCTGGCTTTTACAGCTACAGCTATAAATGCGATCTGAGGCCATTCCATATAAAGCGAAAGAAGAGGGAGAATCCTCTTCTTTCGTTTTTGCTCTAATTAACGTTCATCGTTTATGTTAGAATGCGTCACTCATCAGCATCAAGCACACTCAGAATATCTTCAAGCGTCATGGATCTTATCGTAATGGAAGTACTCGGGGAGTCTCCTTTGGATGAGACTTATAACCCTGATCGACAGGACGAGCTTCTGCTGAAGGAGCTACAACTGGGTTTCCTTCACTCTCAACGACCATCTCCGAAGGGGCAGCTTCCGTTGGAGGAGCTATAACATTGCTTCCTTCATTCTTAACTTCAGCCACAGGACGAGCTTCTGTTGGATAATCCACAACATCGCTTCCTTCTTTCTCAACTACAGCTGCAGGACGAGCCTCTGTTGGATAATCCACGACATTGCTTCCTTCAGCGACAGCAACAAGACGAGCTTCTTCTGGATAAGCTACAACCTCGTTTTCTTCATTCTCAGCGGCAGCTTCAGGACGAGCTTCTTTGGGATAATCTACAACATGGTTTCCTTTATTCTCAACTACGAATTCAGAAGGTACCGCTCTAGGGGCCGCTTCTGTTGGTTGAGCTTCTGCATGACCAGCCTCTTTTTCAATGACTTTAGGCGTATTGCTAGAAGCCCATGCCGCTGCTGATGTGCTAATTACAGCAACCAAAAACACCGCTGTTAACGTGAGATACATTGTTTTCTTTTTTTGTTTCTTTACATTCAGCATCATCATTAATCTCCTTTTCAATTGTTTGCCGTCACCGGATAAGGAGGCAATAAATTGCACGGGTAAATTCCTTGACCCTGCCATGACGCTTAAAATCGTCTCCCCATAGCGTTTCCGCTCGGCATAGGACATCTCTTTTACGACTTCTTCATCGCAAGACAACTCGCTCCATACATGAAGGTCCTTGCGAAGAATATGCACCAAAGGGTTAAACCAATGCAGGGCGCTTGCTCCGAGCGTGAACGCTTTGACCCATAAATCTTTCCGTTTCAGATGGATCAACTCATGACGGATTACCATGTCCATGTTAACGGTATTCTCTATAGGGAGATAAATGGTTGGTTTCCACAGGCCGACAAGTACAGGGCTCCGAATGATGGAGCTGTGGGCAAGCCCGACGCTGCTTTTCACACCAAGAGCTTCCTTGATGAAGGAAAGCTGTTTCGCTGCTTCGCTGCTTATCGGAACGGTGACACGCGAATGTTCTAGTTTCTTTAAAAATCTGCGATAACAATACATCTGCCATGCAGCAAAAGCTATAGCGCCGATTGCCCATAAGATAATAAGGGGCAGGGCTACGTTTACTGAAATGGTCTTTGCCGGAATAAGCGGCTCCAAACCAGTCCCTGAATATGGACCGGGCATCGCATGTTGCACAGTTGAAGGCAACTCGTTCACAATGGGAACGGTTGCTGTTGCACTAAATGTAAAAAGCGGTGAGATCCACTGAATACCAAGGACGACAGGTAAAAGATAAAAGACTACTGCCATTTTGCCAATTCCATAGCGCCACTTTGTGGGAAAGGTATTGACGAATACGATCCGCAGTACAAGAATGCAGGCTACAACAGCACTTCCAGCAACGGTAAGGGTTAACAGCAATTCAAGAATAGTATTCATAAGCACCCCCTACTTTTGCGAGAACCATTGCTTCAGCTCTGCAATATCTTCATCTGAAAGCTTTTCGCCGTCATACAAAGCCGAAATTAGGTTTTTAACCGAGCCTTGATATAATCCGTCCAGGACGTGCTTCACTTCCATCAGCTTATAATCTTCAGGCGAAATGCGCGGCGTATATTTATTGGTCCGTCCATCCCTCGCAGCCGTAAGTGCCCCTTTGTCCACCAAACGCGACAGGAAGGTGGACATGGTCTGTGCCTTCCATTCTCTTCCTCTCTGGGCGAACAGTGCGAGCAATTCGGTGGATGTGACAGGCGGCGTACACTCCCAAATCACCTCCATAAGCTCCATTTCAGTATCCGATAATTTTTGAACCTGGTTCACGGTGAACACCTCTTTACGTCGTTATGCGTCCATAACGAACTAATTACTACACGATGTAGTAATTATAACCTACTACATCGCGTAGTGGTATGTCAAGCCAAGGGAATTGAAGTTTACAGCTGCATAGAACTTATATGTAAAATGAAAGAACCGCGCAGGAGCGCGGTTCTTTGTCCAACCATACAGCTACAAATAATTAAGGGCACACCGGATTCACCAGGCCCCCTTATTTTTACTCGTGCAGATGGTAGTTTAACGCCGTTTATTTTGAATCGTTGTCGTCATTTTCTGCAGCCTCGCCAGCTTTGTTACCCAATGCTGCGCCTGCGATACCACCGGCAATCGTGCCGATCGGACCCAGTATGGAACCTACAGCAGCACCTACGACGCCGCCGCCCGCGGTTCCGATAGCTTCTCCAGCGTCAACGCCCATGTTGGTCGTGTCGCGGTCAGCATCAGCCTTATGATTACGATCGTTTTTATTAGCCATCCATCTCACTCCTTCGAAATTTGTGACAGGAACAGCTCCATCTTGCCGAACGTTGTTCCAAACCATATCTTGCCCTAACGGATCTAAAAGAATTCTTTAAAATATGCCGGTTCGGATTCCTTTCTAATCGAAAATAGGTTGCGAATTTTAGACGATGTTTGCGGATTATGGGATTATGTAAACGGTACCAAGCTTGCTACAATGAACATGCAATTACGAAACGAACATTTGCTCAAGGGGGATTATTCATGAAAAAGCTGTCGATTTTACTGTTAACCTGCGTGCTCATTATAGGAGCGCTGAGCGGTTGTGCAAGCAGCGAGTCCGATTCGGGTTCGTCGAATAAGCTCGTGATCTACAGTCCAAACAGCGAGGAGATCATCAAAACCATCATTCCGATGTTCGAGAAGCAGACCGGGATCACGGTTGAGCTTGTAACGGCTGGCACCGGAGAAATTATTAAGCGCTTACAGTCCGAGAAGCAGAACCCATACGCTGACGTGATGTTCGGCGGTTCCATGGCCGGCTTCCGCGAAAACGAAGCTTTATACGAGCCTTACGTATCGCCTGAAGACAAGAATTTAATGGAAGGACACCGCAATACGTCGGGCTTCGCTACCCCTTATATCTCGGATGGCAGCGTGCTGCTCGTGAACAAAAACCTGATCGGCGATATCAAAATCGAAGGTTATGCGGATTTGCTGAACCCGCAGCTTAAAGGGAAAATTGCTTCCGCCGACCCGGCAAGCTCCAGCTCCGCTTTCGCACAGTTAACGAACATGCTGAAAGCCATGGGCGGCGATTATGAGAGTGAGCAGGGCTGGAATTACGTCGGTCAACTGATCGAGAACCTGGACGGCAAAATCGCCAGCGGTTCCGGCGCCGTTCACAAAAGCGTGGCGGACGGAGAATACGTAGTCGGCCTTACTTACGAAGACCCTTCCAGCACTTATGTAAAGAACGGCGCACCGGTAGAAATCGTGTATCCGAAAGAAGGCGCCGTATTCCTGGATGCGGGATCCGCCATCATCAAAGATGCGCCGCATATGGACAACGCCAAGAAATTCATCGACTTCATCCTGTCCCAAGAAGCGCAGGATGCGTTCGGCACGCAATTAACGAACCGCCCGCTTCGCCAGGATACCAAGCTTGGCGACCACATGAAGCCTTATGAAGAGATCCACATGATCGATGAAGACACGGACTATGTCAGCGCGCATAAATCCGAGATCGTTGAGCGTTATGTCGATTTGTTCACTAGCGTTAAATAAACTATAGAATCAGGTGACAACCATGAGCGTAACCATAACCATTCAAGACTTAATCAAAAAATACGGCGACACAACCGTCATTCCCGAGCTGTCCCTGGAGATCGAGAAGGGTGAATTCTTCACCCTTCTCGGGCCCTCCGGGTGCGGCAAGACGACACTGCTGCGCATGATTGCCGGCTTCAACAGCATTGAAGGCGGAACCATACATTTTAACGAGCGCGTCATTAACCAGGTGGAACCGGGCAAGCGGAATATCGGGATGGTTTTTCAGAGCTATGCGATCTTCCCTCACCTAACCGTCAAAGGAAACATCGCGTTCGGGCTGGAGAATCGGAAATTATCGAAGGCAGAGATTAACGCCAAGGTCGATGACATCCTTAAGGTCGTTCAGATCGAGCCCTATAAAGACCGCATGCCGAAGAACCTGTCCGGCGGCCAGCAGCAGCGCGTTGCGCTAGCCAGAGCCATCGTCATCCGGCCGGACGTCTTACTGATGGATGAGCCTCTGTCCAATCTCGATGCCAAGCTTCGGGTCGACATGCGTAACGCGATTAAAGACATTCAGCGGGAAGTCGGAATTACCACCGTCTACGTCACGCATGATCAGGAGGAAGCCATGGCGGTTTCCGACCGCATCGCGGTCATGAAATCCGGGGTGATTCAGCATCTGGGAACGCCGCAGGAGATTTACCAGCGTCCTGCAAACGTATTCGTTGCAACCTTTATCGGTCGGACCAACATTCTTGATGGCAATATAACGAAATCCGGAGGCAGCTATGCCCTGGCATTCGGCTCCGGCTATTCGGAAGAGATGACGAACATCGAGGTGCCAAAGTCAGATGCCAAGGCTGATACGCTAAACGTTCAAATCTCGGTTCGGCCGGAAGAGTTCATACTGACCGAGGACCAGACCGGCATGAAAGCAACGATCGTACACAGCGTATTTTTGGGGCAGAACACCCATTATTTTGTGGATTTGGCATCCGGTCAACGCGTGGAGATCACGCAGGAATCGAAAACGTCACAGATCCTCGAGCCGGGTCAAGACATCTATCTCAAGGTGAAAAAAGATAAAATTAATGTCTATGATGCGGCCGGCGAACTGAACTATACAAGGGGCGCCCGGCTATGAGAGAGACGCGCAAACGATTTGATGTCTGGACCAACATTTCGTTACTGATCTTTGTGTTCTATATTCTGTTTCTGGCCCTGCCATTGTTTACGATGCTGTTCAAGAGTGTGTACAATGGCACGACAGGCGATTTTTCCCTTGCCTATTTCACGAAGTTTTTCAGTAAGCCCTACTATTTGAATGCCCTGTTCAACAGCGTTAAGGTGACCGTCAGCGTAACCTTGCTTGCGGCCATTATTGCAACGCCACTAGCCTACATCATGGCGACGGTGAAGATAAAGGGCAGCTCGGCCATTCGCGTACTGATTCTGATCTCGTCGATGTCGGCTCCGTTCATTGGCGCTTACTCCTGGATCCTGCTGCTCGGAAGAAGCGGCGTCATTACGAAATTCGTCAGCAGCACATTCGGCATCACGATGCCGGATATCTATGGATTTACGGGGATCTTAGTCGTCTTGACCTTGCAGATGGTCCCTCTGATTTTCATGTATGTATCAGGCGCACTTAAGAATATGGACCAATCGCTGATGGAAGCTGCCGAGAGCATGGGCTATACAGGCTTAGCCAAAATGCGCAAAGTGCTCCTTCCGCTCATTACGCCTACCTTGCTGGCAGGCGGACTGCTCGTCTTCATGCGCGCGCTTGCCGATTTTGGTACGCCGATGCTGATCGGCGAAGGATATAAGACCGTGCCCGTGCTGATCTTTAACGAGTTCATCAGTGAGGTCGGCGGCGATGACGGCTTTGCGGCGGCGATTAGCGTCATTGTCGTTCTGTTCGCCACCACGATATTCCTGCTGCAAAAATTCGTAGCCAATCGCAAATCCTTTACGATGAGCGCACTGCATCCGATCGAAGCCAAGAAGAAGAAGGGCATCGGCAATATCGCGGCTCATGCGGTTATCTATCTGTATACGTTAATCGCGCTGCTGCCGCAGCTCTATGTCATCTATACTTCGTTCCTGAAATCCAACGGCAGAATTTTTGTGGAAGGGTTCTCGCTCCAAAGCTACCGTGATGCCTTCAGTAATATTGGCGGCGTCATTCTGAACACGTTCTTCCTGGCTATCGTGTCGCTGGTAGTCATCATTCTGTTAGCGATACTGATTGCTTACGTAACCGTTCGAAGAAAGAATGCCTTGACGAATACGCTGGATATCTTCACCATGTTCCCGTATATCGTTCCCGGCTCCATACTGGGGATCGCCCTATTGATCACATTCAACAATAAACCGCTGGCGTTAAGCGGGACGGCCGTCATTATGATCATTTCGTTTGTCATCCGGCGCCTGCCCTATACGATACGATCCAGCGCAGCCATCCTGCATCAGATTAACGACGGGATCGAAGAAGCGGCGATCAGCCTGGGCGCTTCCCAGATGAAGACGTTCTTCAGGATTACGCTTCCGATGATGCTGGCAGGCGTCGTCTCCGGCGCGATCCTGAGCTGGATTACCATCATTACCGAATTAAGCACTTCGATCATTCTGTATACAGGCAAAACCAAGACCGTCACGGTCGCCATCTATACCGAGGTCATTCGCGGAAACTACGGCGTGGCGGCAGCACTCTCCACGATTCTTACCGTCATTACGGTCGTGTCGCTGCTCGTCTTCCTGAAGCTATCCGGACAAAAGGAAGTTTCCATGTAAATGTAATGTCATCATATCGTAGACCTACATCCAAGCCGGCGCCTGCAGCATGAAGGGCCGCTTGGATGTATTTGGATTATCTGCGGTTAACCGCGAGTCGGTATAATAGGATCGAGGTTCTTATCGCAGATGGAGGGCAGCATGAAACCAACACCTTATCGTAATTTCAAGGAATCCACCCGTCATTTGTTTCGCGTCTATGCGATGATCCCCTTCTCCATCTTAATCGTATTGTTCTTGGCGTTCACGATTATGAACGGCCGTTTGAACTTAACCCAAAAAACGACCGAAGCCGCCCAGTCCATCAGCCAGTCCATATCCGGCGTATATCGGCAGTATGAGGAGGAGATTCAGCGGATGGCCGAATCTCCAACCGTAATCAACTATGTAAGCTCCCATCTGGGCAGCGAACAAGTATATTCCGAGTTCTATGATTTCAACAACCGGCAGAAGATCAAAAGTATTTTTCATATCGTCAATACCGATGGCGTCTTCCTGGCCAGTTCCGCCCCGGCGGATGCGCTGTACTCCAATTTTGCCTTCGGCAACCTCATTCACCGGATTGAACAGCGGCCCGGCGACACGCTAACCGAAATGAATAGCTTCCGCTATTCGCATGACCGCGATACGAGCTACACGTTCGGCAAAGCCATCGTGAAGGACCAGCAGACGATAGGCTATATCATCTATCAGCTGTACGAATCGGACATCCAGAAGGTGATTTTCGAGCAAAATAATGAAATCGCCCTGATCACCGATGAACACAACACCATTATTGCCACGACAAGCAATGTGACCAAAGGCGTGCTCAACAAATTCAACCCCAAGGTCGATAACAAGGGACATGTTCTGCTGAACGGGGGCAAGTACTACAAATATTCCAAACGAATTCCTGGCACGCCGATTCAAGTCATTACGCTGAATTCCTACAAATCGGAGCAA
Organism: Bacillus sp. FSL K6-6540; assembly: GCF_038007545.1. Taxonomy (NCBI): domain Bacteria; kingdom Bacillati; phylum Bacillota; class Bacilli; order Caryophanales; family Bacillaceae; genus Bacillus; species Bacillus sp. FSL K6-6540. Next base: position 1,282,431 of record NZ_JBBOXH010000001.1, on the reverse strand, counting down.
TACACCTATTATACGGTTTCTTTCTTTGTCCTTGCGGCCAGCCTGCTGCTATGGGTCTTGATCCAGTTCCTGGCGAACAAAATGTCGGCGCGCAATTCCGAATCGATCGATAAACTCATACACGCTTTGGCCCAGCTGCGCGAAGGGAACTTCAACGGTTATGTCGACATTCAGACGAATGACGAGTTTCAAATACTCGGCAATGAGTACAACGTGATGCTGGATCGGCTGAAGGAATTGATCGAGAAAAATAAAGAGCTGTCGGAGCTCCGCACGATTATCGAGGTGAAGCAGCTGCAATCGCAGTTCCATCCGCATTTTATTTTTAATGTGCTCGAAACGCTGCGCTATGCCATTAAGATTGACGCGAATCAAGCCCAGGAGATCGTGCTGATCCTATCCCGTTTGCTTCGATACAGCATCGGACATGACCGCAGCGTCCAGCTGAAGAATGACATGAATTATGTCCGGGATTACCTGAAGCTGCAGCAAATCCGGTTCAATGACCGGCTGGACTATCGGATTACCGTAGCAGAGGAAACGCTGGATGTGTACGTCCCCAAGCTTCTGCTGCAGCCGATTATCGAAAACGCTATCAAATATGGGTATGAGAATCAAAGTGATGTGCTGATCGAGATTAACATCTACACCTCCGCCGGCAAGCTCATTCTCGAGGTTCGCGACAACGGGCAAGGCATGAGTAAAGAGAGACTGCAGGAAGTGAACCAGATACTGCAAAGCCAGACAAACACGACGCAGCATATCGGGCTGTACAACGTTCATCGCCGTTTGGTGCTTCTATATGGCGAAGCGTCCGGCATCCATATTGACAGCAACCCAGGAAAAGGCACCTGTGTCGTCCTTACGATTCCTTACGAATGGAGTGAATATCATGTTTAAAGTACTGCTGGTCGAAGATGAGGATATGATTCGCCGGGGCATCCGGTTCAGCATCGATTGGGTTCAATACGATTGCATCGTCATTGAAGAAGGACTGAACGGACAGGACGGCTACGAGAAGATCTGCGAGCTGAAGCCGGATATCGTCATAACCGACATCACCATGCCGATTATGGACGGTATCTCGATGATTCGGGAAGGACTGCGGCAGCATACCTTCAGCAGCATCATTATCTCCGGTTATAATGAATTCCACCTGGCGCAGCAGGCACTTCAGCTAGGCGTCACCGAATTCCTGGTGAAGCCCTTAGAGGATGACCAACTGGTAGCGGCACTCGAATCAGCCAAAGCCAAAGTGGATTTAATCCGCAAATATGAAGTAATTTCGAATCATCCGCAGGAAAAAGAAGAGATTTTGAACAGCAAATTTCTGGAGAAGGAAACCAAAACCTCGAAATACGTGTCCAAAATGATCGCCTATGTTCAGGAGAACTATGCCAAGAAGATCAGCATTCATGACCTCGTGGAAGAGCTCGGCTTAAGCGCTTATTACCTGAACCAGAAATTCAAGGCAGAGACAAGCTATACCTTCAATGAATTTCTTAACCGTTACCGTATCCAGAAATCGATCGAGTTACTGAAGTCAGGCGACAACAAGGTCTATACCATCGCGCAGGATATCGGATTCAGTGATTACAAGTATTTTATCAGCATCTTCAAGAAGTACGCCCACGTCACGCCGAGCCAGTATCAGGAATATTTCGAGGAGAAGAATGGATAGAACGGGGAATAGTTACTAGAGGTACTCTATCGTACTTATATTTGCACACACCCCTGCTAGGCATGAGCAGGGGTGTAGAATCTTTATCTATGATTCCTGTCGTTCATACAGCCGGTACATGGATAGCTCACTACTCATCGCCACCGCTTGCGCAAAGGCTTCCTTCACGTCCCGTCCCTGTTGAACGATCTCATAGAACAGCCGGAGAACGAACATCAGCGCATCGTTGCCGTCCGGATAGTCAGCCGGCCCGATATACATCCTGCAGCCCCGATCCAGGAAAGCGTCGGCCAGGGCTGGATCCCCCAGCGAGCAGCCGTTCACGATCACCGTCTTCCCGTCCAAATTCGCATAACGCTTAATTTCGCCTGGCCCGAAGCCGCCCCTCGGCTCATCCTCATCGTATACCTCTTCGCCAAGCTCCGGCATGATCATGCTGCCCTCATCCCCGTGAAAGTTCAACAACATCATATCGGTGCCTTCATATAGATCATCGCCTGACAAGACGGAGATCAGATCATTCGGCCTCCCGATCCAGTATGTAAAGACGCGCACCCCGAAATACTCCAGAGCCGCCCTTACGGCTTGGCTCTCCATATCGCAATCCGGTCCGACGACCAGAGCGACCTGCATAACCGGCTTACTCACTACTAAATCCCTCCTGACAATGACTTCGATAAGGAGCTCATACTTTTCTCCATATCATCCACCATTGCTTATCATACGAATCGACTTCGATCTCTTCCAGACCTAGATTCGCTTCGCTGATCCAACTTCTAGCCAGTTGTATATAGTCGTTGTGAAATTCGGAGGAATAACCCATTTCATCATATCCGGCATAGGTAATGTTATCGAATATCATGTATCCTCCGCTCTTTAACTGCTTACAGCTTGTGTCTATGATTTGGATAAACGCCTGATACGCTGCATCTTTTAGCGTACCTTTGCGGTGATAATCCATCACCGCTTGCAGCATGAGAGGTTCGATCGTCCACCAATCTTGATTTACTGTATCAATGCCCTCACGTTCAGCAATAATGGTCTGGATGATATCGTTAATAGCGTGGTGATAAGCGACAACGTCAAAAGAGGACTCCGGATAATATAAACCGATATTGGCGGCATCGTCCTCGACAACCCGTATGCTGACGTCCATTCCTTTCGTTTTCTCCTGGAAATTTCGTGTCAGGTCCCTATTGAGGTTGGCCGTCACGTATGACCCCGCTTCATGAGAATAGGCGTCTAATGCCTTGGGAATGTAAATGACATCGCCTGCACCGACTTCCAAGAGACTTAAAGCACGGGGCACATTCAGCTCCGTGAAGAGATTCTGCCAGGATGCTGAATAATACAGTTGAAGATATTCGAATACTCTCTCCTTGGATATATCTATTGGTACTGCTAATATGTCTTTCAATTTGTTTTCCAATTGGACTGCGTTCATCTGTTCCAATTCCGAAATCATGTCCTGCGAAAAGTCACGTTGTAGGATATCGTTAAACAAGCCGGCACTCGTTTTCTCTGCTAGCGTCTGCATATTCATCAGCGTACCCTCTCTTCTTATGGTTTCTAGAGTATATTCGAATATATGATGTTTTTTCCTCTTTTTATAATTAGCAAAGGGGTCTATTTCACATTACAAAATCATCCACCGCAACACCTTTATCTATCGCATCGACAAAATCAAAGAGCTGCTGAATTCCAGCTTAAAAAACGCAGACGAGTTATTCCAGATTCAATTAGCGCTCACGCTTTATCGGCTGCTGAATAAAGGATAATCCACGCCAAAAAGACGTGATGGGAAGGATCGCTGTGCGGTCATTTCCATGTCACGTCCTTTTTTTGGGGTTTCTTCACTAACTGTAAATGAGCAATCGAATAATAATTATCGAGTTACATCACTCTACAAATTCCTTTACAAAAATAAACATTAAAAAGCACAAGCCAGTCCAAGGCTCAAAAATTTATTATTCACATACTTGAATAATCTCTTTAGGAATGGAGTCAAAGACTAATACTTCCGGCTTTGGATATGGCTTCGTCGCATTGTATTCTTCAAGTGTCATCAAACTCCCCCAATACAAATTTATCCAATGTTCAATACTTTCACCTGTATCAAAATTCAGTGCTTCTTCATCGGTATCCTTCAAATCCTCATAAAATGCTTGATCGTATATAGAAAGAGAAATATCTCCATCAAAGACTAGGATCCTATCCGTAAACACCGGGAAACAAAAAGATTTAGTAAAACGATTAACCAGATCTACTCCGACTGCTTCTCTGAAGTTAACCCAATCTGGTGTATTGAAAGGTCTGAACCGTTCTGTAATCTCAAGTTTCACCCTACCACCGTTGCTATATCGGTTGTTTGATTTTGTCATAAAGTTTATGCCGCCTGACATAATCTCTTCAACAGAAGCATGGTGTTCATGACCTTCAGATAAGTAAGCATGATACAACAAGTCGTTCATATTTTATTTTTACACCACCCAAATTTATTTTCTTGGAAAGTAAGGAAAATGGGAACTTCTCGTAGGGTCATCCAAGTTTTCAAATACTCTATGGCTTCCTGTTACCGTGTCAGGTGTACTAATGTTACCGTCAAACTCTTTATAGTACTTAGTTATTCTTTGAGTGTTAGGGTTATTAGGATTCGGCCAGTTTGAATATGCTTTATCAGGATTAGTCATGGTTTCTTGCCTTAATCCCTCTACATCAACATTTTGACCATATTGTGTACGATTAGGGGTTGAGGGCTTGCTTGGATCAAACATGTGCTTTTCAGAGTGCGGGTTAACAAAATCATTGGGATTACTTCCTCCACCCGGTTTTGTTGGGACTGGAGATTGTTCCGTTCCCTCCTGCCCGGTCCCGGTCCCTGTCCCCCCATCCCCACCCGAATCATGCTTCAGGTGCGGGTGGGTCTTCACGCCGATCCGGCGGGTGGCCAAGCCAGCCAGGATCATGGCAGCCTGCTGCCCCATATAATTGGACGCGCCGCCCGAATCCTCGATGTCTGAGGCAAATTTCTCCCGGGTATCGGCATCAAAAATCATTTTGCCTCCCCAAACCGCCGTGTCGATGATCTCTTCAGCCGTCCCGATAGTTGCATTATAGGCCATGTCCTTGGCAGTGCCAAGCGGGTCTTCCACCAAGGATGTAGCCGTATCCTTTACCGAATTTGCTACGGATTTCGCCCCGGTCTGCAGCCCCTGCCAGAAGTCCCCCGCATGGTCCCAGAACGTTTTGGGCTCGTTCGCAGCGCCCGCTGCCGATGCCGCCATCATGATATCTTCACGCATATCCGCTGAGATGAACCGGAAAGCAATGGCCTTCAATTCCTGGCCGATGATCCGTAAATGCTCAATCGTTTTATTCATTTCGCCATGGGCACGCTGAAAATCTTCGAAAAACCGCGAACGGGTCGTTCCTTCCCACGAAGACATCATATACGTAATCTGCTGGTCCAGCCGATTCTTGGTCGTTTCCAGTTCTTCCGCTGCTCTGGCTGCTTCCTCCGATACCCGAATCAATACCTCGGGCGGGACAAGTATTCTAGGCATTTGCATCCTCTCCAACGTTTCATTGGACCTTATTGTATCCATCTTCTAGGATATGGAAAAGGTTCCAGAGTCCTTCATATCAAAGGCATTGGAGTATGCAAGTTGGATGAAGCGAAGCCTTCACGCTCTCATATGGTACAGAAGCCCCAGTATATGCGTGCTCAGAATCCGGACCTCATCAAATCGCTTAGCACAAAAGCCAGATGTTTTTCGGCCAAACGCATATGACGGTAAAAGGTGGCTCTGCTCATATGGAAGGATGCTGCGAGCTGGCTTTTGTTCCGGTCCTTGCGCAGATAACTTGCGATGAGAATCTCCTTCTCCAACAGCGTCAAAGGTTCCATCGGACGTCCGTCGGCCAGAATCCCTTGAATGATGTCTCTCACCTGCATCCCGTCCCAACCCAATCGCCGAACGACAGGGAGTTCCTCCAGCTTGTCCGGATCGAACAGCCGTTCCAGCATTTGCTTCATTACGCTTCTATCAATGGCCCAGGGATACTCATCCTCCCGCTGATATGCCGGTTGTCCTGCTGCTGTCTCCGTTTGCCGGATGATCGGCTGAATCCACTGATCAAAGCTCGTTTGCCTAAAATCCAGCTCCCATGTCGTCAATTCGATGCCCGCATATCCCGTCGCTTTCCCGCATGCTTTGAATCCCAGGATCGACAATAAGGAATTCAACTGCGGATCCCCCGCCGCCAAAATCCCCCGCAGACCACCGGTCATGCGGACCAGCCATTGCTGCATCAGCAAAGCCCCCAGCTCTTCGGGACGATACAGGGACTGTTCGGCATTTACCGCGGATAACAGCACAAATATCGTATCGGCCGCCTCCGGAGGAAGCTGATGCAGCGAAGAAGCCTCTTCTCCCAGCATCCCCCTGCACCCAGGCGCATATCGTTCCAACAAGGGCATACTTAAGGCATGCAGCCATACGCCTGCGCAAAACGCCAGGGGCGTCCCTTTTTCATCCCGCACGATAAAGATTCCTTCTGGAAAATGAGCTACAATCTCCTCCAGCAAAACCGGGTAATCGGCTGAGTCGACCAGCTCGGACTGCCAGTCCGAACCCCGAATAGACGCCTTCAAAAAACGCTGCAAATACGGCATATCCTCCTGCCGGAACGGCTTCTGTTCGCCTGGTTTCAGGCTTGACGAGAAATTGGCATATGCATGGGCCGAGGGCAAAAATTCGCGGTACAGCTCCAAGATGTGGGTGCTCAGGCGCATCTGCATCCGTTGATCGACCGAATGAAATCGTTCCGCCAGCAGAACGAACGCCTGATGGCGAACCGCTTCGAATTGTGCGGAGTTTCTGCGCGCGAAGTCATTCCGTAACATTCGAGCAACGACCTGGTGCAGCGTTATCCCATCCGCCGTATCCCGTACGAACGAAAGTGCCCTCAGATGGTAATAGTCCGCCCCTTCCAAGGGCGTATCCAACAACCGGTTCAGCATGTTCTCGTCGGCTGCAGGCAGAAGCGACAAAACCGTCAGCGCGCGGTACACGCCAGGAGAAGCCGCTTCCCGTAAAAATTCGGCGCTCAATACAGCCGGAACCTCTCGCCATACATCCCACTGTTCCACAGACTCGGATAGCAGCATATCCACGGTCAAGGCAAGCGACAACGGATGGCCTTCCGTCTTCTCGGCAATAGCCCTTTGTGATTCCGCAGACAAGCCGCTGCCGTCTAAATAATCGTAGACCTCTTCTCGCGTAAACAGCCGCAAAGGGAACCTTTGGATTTGGGACTTCCATTCGGGATTCGTCTGCCACTTGAGCGGCAGTCCATTGCGCGAGGCACATACGATCAACACGCGGGCGGACTTCAACTCAGGAAGAAAGCTGGAGAACAGCCACCCTTCCAGCTTTTCGATCTCCTCGCCATTGTCTATGAACAACACGGTACGCTGCAGCTGAAGCTCGTTAATGATGTATGGCAGCAGCGCGGATTCCGGAGCCCTGGTTCTGCCGTATTCCGTTGCAAGACTCATCTCCAGACTCGCCAAAAAAGCGCCCGACGTCGTTAAGCCTCCTTGCCCTTCCAGCCAAAGGGAACGCACCGTGGACTGCCTTGCCTTCCGGGCCATTTGCAGCAGCAGCGTTGTTTTGCCAATGCCGCCAATTCCTGATATTGAAAAAATGGATGTCTGCGCCCGGGGATCCGCCAGCCAATCCGTGAAACTCATCATTTCCCGATCCAAACCGATGATGCGATGTTTTGCAATCTTCTCCATTCGTTACATCTCACTCCATCCACTTTTCGCCCGTTGAATCTTACAACTAGTAAACCTGCTATTTTTTTATACTATACTATGTTTCGAGTCTACGAATAGGCTCCCTTACGGAATAAACGCAAAAAAACGCGCACATTCTCGGTTGGAATGTGCGCGCCAGCTATTCGGCTGCAGTCAGTTCATGAAATTCAAGTAGAGCAGCATTCGGTTTAAGAGAACCGTGCTTTGAGCGCGCGTAGCATACGCCTGCGGAGCGAACGCCGCGTTCCCAACGCCTTCGATCATGCCCGCGGCCAGTAGGTCGGCAGCCGATCCCTTAGCCCACTCGGATACCTGGTCATGGTCCGAGAAGCTTTCCAACGCAGATGTGTCCTGTAGCGGAAGCTCGCCGGCATATTGAACGGCTCTGGCCAGCATCACCGCCACCTGCTCTCTCGTGACCGCAGCGTCCGGTCGGAACGAACTGTCGGCGTAGCCTTCAATCAAACCAGCCGCGGATGCGGCCCCTATCGCACCGGCATACCAAACTTCGTTCGGCCCCACGTCCGAATAGGAAGCTAGCTGCGGTTTCTCGGCCAGTCCGAGCGTACGCACGAGCATCGCGACGAACTCGGCGCGGGTCACCGTACGGTTAGGATCAAACGTGCCGTCAGCCGATCCGTTCACGATCAGCTTGTTCGCCATCCGCTCGATGTCGCTTTGCGCCCAATGTCCCTGGATATCCTCGAAGGTTCGGTTGGAGCGAACCGCGGTGAACACGCCATTATATGCGTCATAAAAAGTCGCTGTCTCCCCTTCAAAAACGGAAGGGACGAAGCGCGGCTTCCCTGCGCCATCCACCCGCACGACGGTGGAATGGTCGGATTCTGCCGCACCTTTCATTGAGAATGTGCGCTCCAAATACGTGCCTTCCGCTTCGATTTTTACATTGCCGTCGCTGTATAGCTCAAAGCTCGTCGGCCTAGCCAGCATGTCATAGCCTTGACTTGTCAATTCCTCTTCCAGCTCACGGCTTGCAGAATCCGTCATTCTCGCAATGACAACCGTTACGGTCGTTCGGTTCGGGAGGTCGCTCAGCACGTGCAGCGGAACGCTGTAGCTTGCCCCGTTCACCCCAATCCGAATGGCTGCATTCGGTTTGGCCGCAAGGAGAACCTGCAGCGCTTCAGCCGGAAAATCGACCTTCACCACCGGATCCTCATTATCGATGTCGATGACGATATCCTCCCCGCCAGCGGCCCATGACCGAACCAGATCGGAGTCCGGTATCAGTCTCAGAACGGTGCGCCCGTCATGATCCTGCTCTTTTTTGGCGGTGACCCGAACTTGTTTGCCGTTGATCGTTACGATCTTTCTTGGGTCCGGCGCAGGGGAAGGGGCAGGAACCGGAACCCAGCTATAGGATGGGGGTTCCGGTTCTGGGGTATAGGCAGCTCTCAGATCAATGCGTCCTACGTCAACCGTCTCCCCGGCTAAGACATTTACGTTTGTCGCATAATCGTTATATGTCGCTGCCGTCACCGTGAGTTCATGGCGGCCTGCCGCTACGTTATTCAGCGCAAATCTCCCCTCAGCGTCGGTCATATCCTTCGTTCCGCCCACCGATACCGCCGCACCGACCAGAGGTGTATTCCCTGTACCGTAGACTGCGCCGGTCACCGTCCCCGTATCTGTTGGAGCCGATTGTACCGTCACTGCTGCGGTGGCCGTGAACCCGCCGTCTACGGTCGTCACCGTAACGACCGCCGTACCTTCAGCGATCGGCGTCACCTCGCCACTCTGATCCACTTGGGCGACGGCCGGATCGCTGGAACTCCAGGATACCGCCTGATTCGTCGCATTCGCCGGCAAAAGGACGGATGTCAGCTTCTGTGAAGCACCTCCTGCCGTAAGGGTCAGAGTCGTCTGATCCAAACTCACCCCCGTAACGGGGATTGTGTTACGAATATGGCTCGCTTCCACTTGGATAACGCTCCACGCTTGGATGCGCTGCTGTGCATCCAGTTCAAATACCTGGAGATATTGACCCGGGATTGGATCCACAATGTCCGTACCTAACGAATACAAGGCTGCTTCGCCAGGCAGAGCATCTCCCAATAGGGGACGCTCACCGGCATCTGGCCCGAGCAAATAAGCAAACGTATGCCCCGAATTACCCGGAACCGCCGTCACGCTCGTCGAACCGTTCGCGCTGCCTGGACGAATAGCAAGCCCGTCAATGTCCGGTGCCGGTTCATCCACATACAAAGTTAAGACTGCGCTAACGGTGTTCTGGCCCGCATCGGTCACAGAAACTGTAACCGGGAACGTACCGCTCACCGTAGGTCTGCCTTTGAGCATGCCGTGATCCGTCAACGCTAGGCCGTCAGGAAGTCCGGAGGCGTTCCAAGTCAACCCCCCCCTTGCGCCGTCGAAAGCTTCAAGGACCAAGGAATAAGGGGTGTCCTTGTCCGCCCGCGGTAAATCGGTTGTCAAAATGTCCGGACGAAAATAAGGATATCCGCCATTAATACCGGCATCGACGGCCCAGATATCGGTGAAATCCCAGCCTTGGTAATTGGATGCTTCCTTCATTTCGTTGGTCGTAAGGCCCGTGAGATGAGGTGAGACTATGATATCCCCAACCCCCACGCCAATGGTTTGGCCCGATGCTGTGTTATTGTAATATGAGGCGTCGATGGATGAATACGTCACGATTCCGATAAAACCGCCCACCGTGTAATATGTGACGCTTCCGGATTGCATGATTGCAGTTGAAGAATAACTATTGGTGATCGTTCCGTATATCATTTGTCCGGCCAATCCGCCCCCAAAGAAAAAGTGATCGCCACCCGAATTGGTCACCGTTCCTGTGGCATAAGAGTCACTAATGGAGCCTGCACCTTGGGAACCGACAAGCCCTCCGGCATATTGGTTGGAGGCATCGCCGCTTTTGACGGCAGCGGTTGAAGATGAGCGAAGAATGGTCGAATTCCCATTGGCCGCCCCGGCCAAGCCGCCTGCTACGCTCACGCCTCCGTAACCAGTAATATTGCCGCTCGCAACAGAGCCCTGCGAATGCGAGTTGATGATGCTACCGCCCAACAGATGGCCCACCAATCCGCCGGCATAGCTGCCGCCGTTGACTTGAGCTGAAATGCCCAGGTTACGGATGGTCCCCGATACGCGGCCGAAAAAACCGACATACTGCCGAGACCCTCCCTCGATGGTGAGACCTTCGATCCAGTGTCCCCTTCCGTCAAAAATACCGCTGAAGACGGTCGCTTCATCGGCTATGGGCACCCAATCGTATCCGGTCATATCGATGTCGCCGGTCAATCGGATATTCCGATCCAGGTAAGACGCTTGATTCCGATTGATATAAGCCAGTTCTTCTGCGGTCCCGACCCACACCCAACCGTCCGCTTCAACCGGAACCGAGTCGTTACCAGCCCGGACCACCGGCTGAGCGGAAGCCAAGGGAGCAAGCACCATCGAAAAAATGAGCGTTACTGCCAACATGATGGACATTTTTTTCATAAACAGGTTTCTCCTTTGCATCAGTACAATCGATGATTTATAGATATACTCCGTGATCTGATAAATTTCGACATCTCCAATTAAGTGTAATATAACTATGGAACAGAGACTGTCTCAATTTTGTTTCAAGTTCATAGGAAGGGGCTGTCATAACGAAAAACCGAGCGAATACAGGGAACGGCCCTGAGTTTTCGCTCGACTGCGATGTTTCTATCTATTCTTCTGAAATGAACCTCGCAGGAACACTGTCAGCTAACCATACAGCATCATTGCCTTGATAAAAGTTACATCCTTCATTTGAAGCCTGCTCAGCTCGAACTACTAGCAGCACGGGACTAGGATCTTTACGCTTTCCGACCAAATATGCTGTTTCTCTATCAACGGATAGATGAACATACTGTCTACCCATTGGTCGAAGTCCCTCGTGCAAAATCTGTTCGACTAAGTGTCTAGCTGTCCCATGATAAAGTAATGTTGGCGGAGTTCCAATTACTTTCAATATTTTTTTGGGTGCAGAGTGACCATACAAGGCTCGGATTTTTCCATTCAAAATTTCATGCCGTGCTTTATCTGATTTATCAATCATTTCAACTAAATCATTTTCGGTTATAGATTCCCATTGTTTGTCACGGCGCAGCGCAATTAGAATCTGTTCAATGCTTACCCATCCTTCATCATCTAATTCTAATTCATACTCCCATGGACCAAAAATTATAAACTTAGCTCACGCACTTTATTTTTTAATAGTTGAATATTCTCGCTATTTAATAGTTGAGGATTCAACACCGATATAAAATTCAACAACTTGTTTGCATTTATTATTACTTCCTCCACAAAAGAAACTGTTCTGATTATACTTCCGTTCCACTGTGAATATTTAAATTCCTTGTATGGTTTATCAATAAAAAGATCTATTATTGATTCTCGATCAACATCCTCTACCAGGCTCACACTCAGCTCTTTTTCATGCAAAATAAATTCAAGCCATAGGTTTGCACTATCCGGAATTCGATACGCAACGTAATTATGCTCTTTTATTTTTTTGGCTATCGTTAATAAGTCAACAAACCATCGAACAAGCCTTTCCTCGCCAAAAGGACAATCATCAAAGAATAACCCGTATTTATTGCCGTTAAAATTTAGTTCAATGATCCCTTCAATATCTTGTTTTTTCTGGTCAAATTGTTCAGTTGACATTTGTTTAATATCATCAAAATTATCATATGCTTTAAAAGAAATAGTAAACATGTGCGGTCACCCCTAATCGCGTACTCTAATCCATATGTTAGATTGTTTCATGTAATACACGTAAGAAAGATTGTTCCTTGCACATTTTTAAGTTGGAGTAAGCCTTTGGAAGTTTATCAAGCGTATCCATTTTTCTATCCCCAAACTCCATTTTAAACATCAAAAAACATTTGTTACTGTTGGGTTAATGGTCACAATAGAGTTGCTTGCTAAGAAGCAACTCTATAAGTTACTTTAGTTTTTCCTTTTAGACCAGTAACCTTCGATTTCATTAATCGCATTTATTGCACCTGCTCTGATGCTACTGTTTTTGTGTTCTAAATACTTGCTTAGATAGGGTAAATACTCCTTTTTGAAAGTAAAGCTTAGTATCGTCAATGCGGAATGGAGACACTCCTCAGGCAGACGTTCAAGATTGTCAGCTAAAATATCGAAATTTGTCCCCTCAATGTTTTTATAAGTTGCTGCGGATAGTACTGTACTAAATACTTCTTCCTTCATATCTAAACTCTCTTCTTTAATACCGAAATGGAGTAATACTGTAACTATATCATTGAAATTTTCAATTGAATTGTTATAGGATTCGAAAATATCACAAAAGTGGCTTAATATCTCTGTTTTTTCCTCGGTGGTCGATCCAGAGAGTGTTGCCTTTAGTTCTTCTATATTCAATTATTTCGCCTCATTCAATATTATGGAGTAAAGGGAATATGCGTATCATTAGCAATTGACTCATCATAATGAGGACTGTTTTCTCTTAGGACTTCTCTTTATGAAAGTTCCCTTCAGAATCCATTGTCCATTTCCATTTTGGGTTAACTTGCTTAACTTCTACTCTACTCAGGTATGGAGCAGGAAGCGGTCATAATTTTTTAAAATTCCCCCCACATGGATCAAACAAGATAAAATACACTCCCATAGATTGCACGTGCAAAAAGACTTATTCCTAACCATTTTGCGGCGCAAGAAAAGCGAAAATAAAAAAACAGGTCACATCATTAACCTGTTTTATGTAAGTCTATTGCGTAAATTTTGATAGTGGTGAAGTAAAGCGGTTCATTCAGTACTGGACAGCCAACCAAACTTTACCAAGGGGTAATCGTTTTTTCAAGCTCACATATAGTCTACTACATTTATTATAGTGTCTCTTAGAGCAATATAATTCGGTTCATCATAAGGCAATGCTTGTTCGTAAATTTCCATAAAAGCATTTTTCAATTCCGATTCCTCAGCCAAATCATCGTCCATTTTCTCAAGCAATTCAAAAAAATTGCAAAGTTTTATACATAAGTCTGCGTTAACAGCTTCATTTTCAACTACTTGGTACATGCCATCTGGTAGTAGATGTTTACTAGCATTATATATTACAATCCCCAACATCTCATTATTCTGTAGAACAACCGAAAAGTCTGAGGTCAATTTTATTTCAATGGATTGGCTTGTTCCGTTCCATTTATCTGAATATGACAGTAATATATCATCTTCAAAATAGTACTCGGCAAAATCCGATAACTTACAATTAAAATTCCTCTTCTCACTTATTTTGATGTTCCCAACCTTCTCTTCAACCAAGTTTATATCCATTCCACCTTTTTTTACTGCTATCGGCTCATTTAACTTTATTACTGCTCCTATAAAATCCAAGTCCTCCTCATTAAATAATATAGTATCCGCTTCAGACCACAACCAATTAAAACTTCCATAGCTTGTATTTTTTAGTTCTTCAATTTCATTGTAATTCTTCTCCTTACCAATCCATACAATTTGACTCGTCAGGTACCATCTAACCTCTGTATTACTTAAAGACTGTTTAACATCAATATTAATTTTCATATTTTTCATGGTAATATTTGAGTAGCAGGGGGCAAAGCCCCTCCACCAGGAGTTGGGATGGTTCCATTTACAATTGCCTCATTTGTAACGGGCATTCCTGGTTCTGTGGCTTTACCACCAAAAATTGCAGCACCACTTTCTCCTCTTGCTCCATCCGGTCCATAACTGGTAATTGTATTTCCTTTGGAACTCCCTTTGCTTTCTACTATTACCACATTTCCTCCCTTCCTATAGATATAGTTCTGTGAATTATTACCTGCTACATAAACCGCATCAGGATTAGATAGTATTTCTAACTCCTTTTCTTTTCCGAGTCGGCCATGATAGTTACTTGCGTATTTAATTTTTCCTTCTTTGGCTTTCTTGCTAATATCATTTGCTGATTTTGCAAGTTTTTCAAAACCTTTTGGTATACCGCCATTCCCCGACCCCTCAACCTTCCCCCCATCCCCACCCGAATCATGCTTCAGGTGCGGGTGAGTCTTCACGCCGATCCGGCGTGTGGCTAAACCGGCCATGATCATGGCAGCCTGCTGTCCCATATAATTGGACGCGCCGCCCGACGCCTCAACGTCTGCGGCGAATTTCTCCTGGGTATCGGCATCAAAAATCATTTTGCCTCCCCAGACCGCCGTGTCGATGATCTCTTCCGCCGTCCCGATAGTTGCATTATAGGCCATGTCCTTGGCAGTGCCAAGCGGGTCTTCCACCAAGGACGTAGCCGTATCCTTTACCGAATTTGCTACGGATTTCGCCCCGGTCTGCAGCCCCTGCCAGAAGTCCCCCGCATGGTCCCAGAACGTTTTGGGCTCGTTCGCAGCGCCCGCTGCCGATGCCGCCATCATGATATCTTCACGCATATCAGCTGAGATGAACCGGTAAGCAATGGCCTTCAATTCCTGGCCAATGATCCGTAAATGTTCAATCGTTTTATTCATTTCGCCATGGGCACGCTGAAAATCTTCGAAAAACCGCGAACGGGTCGTTCCTTCCCACGAAGACATCATATACGTAATCTGCTGGTCCAGCCGATTCTTGGTCGTCTCCAGTTCTTCCGCTGCCCTGGCGGCTTCCTCCGATACCCGAATCAACACCTCAGGCGGGACAAGTATTCTAGGCATTTGCATCCTCTCCAACGTTTCATTGGACCTTATTGTATCCATCTTCTAGGATATGGAAAAGGTTCCAGAGTCCTTCATATTGAAGGTATTGGAGTATGCCAGTTGGATGAAGCAAAGCCTTCATCCTTCCATATGGTACAGAAGCCCCAATATGCCTCTATTCTCTCTAGTATAGTGACAGGCTTGGTTGGCATCATGGTGTATCCCTAATAAAACAGCCATAAAAGTGTTACCTTCCATGACTGTTTATACTTGCTCTTATTCATTTTTCCGTTAGCGCTCGACTACTTCTTAATAAACACAATTTTCACGCCAACCACCTGATCCTGCTCATTCACGGCCTTATACACGCCGTATGCACCATCACCGATGCCGGTACGAGATACGACGCCCCCATCCAGGACACCTGCTTCTTCCCCGCTCTCGGTGATGTCGCAGCAGGCATAATACCAGTCCGTATCCGTGTCCGAGCTATCCGATGCTGAATTCGCATCCGGAATTCGGTACTTCTGAACATCAAAAATCCCCGCCTGCCCGCTGTCCACTCCAGCCACAAAAGGACACTTGATCCACTCCAGAAATGCCCCCTGTTCTGCTACCGAGTGATGGTAAGCCGTCAGCTTGGCGTTGGCTTCGCCCCAGTCCGGGATCTCCACCTTCTCCACTTCCCCTACCCACGTTCCATTCAATACGGCTTCCAACACGCCCATGATAATAATGTTCGTATCCAATTCATAACAAGGATCGGCCACAACCAATTGTCCGGAATTCACTTCAAAATGGCCCAGTTGAATGTTCAATGAAGATACCTCCAATAACAGCGTATGATGGTTCTATTTTAGCACGTATGAAATAATCAGACTCTATTTTCAACCTAGCCCCTCATGATTCCACAACGACATCTCCTCAATCCTAGCAGTCACCTGATTTGTTCCACGTTCCATCTATTCGTCTTTAAACTATGGACATCTCTTTTTTAACGAACTATAATGACAAAAGCGCTCCAAAAAACGAACATTAAGGCGGTAAACATGAGTAAATATATGTTATTATTTCAAGGGACTTCTTTTTCAAGCAAATCCCCCAAAGAAATTCAAGTATTGAGAGACTATCTTTACTGCGTCAACACGGACGGCATGATTGAGCGAGTCGTGGCACCGGAAGATGCCGACTATCAATCCTTGCTGGATACGTATCAAGGCACGGACAGCTTTCACCGACTAGAGGAAGGGCAGTATTTCCTGCCTGGCTTTGTCGATTTGCATGTTCACGCCCCGCAATGGGCTCAATCCGGAACCGCATTGGACATTCCACTCTATGATTGGCTGAATACCTATACGTTCCCGCTGGAATCCAAATTCTCCGATCTGGAGTTTGCGCAAAAGGTTTACGACGATGTGGTAAGCACCCTGCTGGCCAACGGAACAACGACAGCCCTTTATTTTGCCACGGTGCATAAAGAAGCCAGTTTGTTGTTAGCCCAAATCTGTGCGAGCAAGGGCCAGCGCGGACTTGTCGGAAAGGTCGTCATGGACGACCCCGAGCAGAATCCGGATTACTACCGCGATGCGGACACATCCACCGCACTGGCGGATACGGAGGAATTTATCATCGCTGTACAGGAACTCGCCAAAACCACAAAACAAGGCGTGTATCCCGTCGTCACCCCACGCTTCATTCCAAGCTGTACGGATGAGGGGCTGAAGGGTCTAGGCGAGCTGGCAGCCAAATACGATACGTATGTGCAGTCCCACTGCAGCGAAAGCGATTGGGCGCACGGGTATGTGAAAGAGCGATTCCAGAAAAACGATGCGTTTGCCTTGCATGATTTTGGCCTGCTGCGCGATAAATCGGTCATGGCTCATTGTAATTTCCTTGATGATCAGGATGCCGAATTGTTCGCTGACACGGGCACCGCGATCGCGCACTGCCCGATATCCAACGCGTATTTCGCTAACAGCGTCATCCCGGTCGCTCGCTTCCATGCTAAAAATGTGGAGATTGGTTTAGGCTCGGATCTATCCGGCGGCTTCTCGCCCAGCCTCTTCGATAATATAAGGCAAGCCGTGATGTCTTCGCGGATGCTGGAAGATGGCGTGAACACCTCTCTTCCTGCGGAAGCTCGCGGGGTACCCGACTCGCGGATTACGGTCCATGAGGCATTCTATCTGGCTACGGCCGGGGGCGGTGAAAGTCTGAGCCTGCCAATCGGTCGCATTCAAGAAAACTACGCGTGGGATGTGCAGGTGATCGATACGAGACTTCCATCTGCGAAGCTGCCGATTTTTGACGAGTTTGAAGACATACAAGATATTTTTCAGAAGATCATGTATCTGGCACGGCCTGAGCATATCCGCGAGGTGTGGGTGCAAGGGGAAAAGGTTCATACGCGTTAAGAAAATAGAGGTTGTTCAACAAGCAATTCATCCTAACATTCGAGGTGTCCAGCGGAGTGAAAACACAAGCAGAAGAGCTAAATGACACGCAAACAAAATCACAGCATTTAACGGTTCCGCCCGACGGCAAAATATCTTTCGGAAAATCCGCCATTCTCGGTTTACAGCATGTCGTCGCGATGGACGTCTATGTTGTCCCTTTCCTGATTGCCATGCTTATCGGCTTAGCGCCCAATCAATCTAGCGCATTGATTCAATCCACGTTTATTGCGGCCGGGCTTGCCACGATCGTGCAAACGTATTTCTGTATGAAGCTGCCGATGGCGCAAGGCCCTTCCTATGTTCCGCTCGGCGCGATTGTCGCGATATATGCCGCCAGCGGCGGCGGAGAGATGGGTTGGAGTTCGGTGCTGGGCGCGAGCTTAATTGGCGCGATCCTCGTGATTATTTTGGGGTATACAGGAATCTTCAATAAAATCGTTACTTCCTTCATCCCGCCTATTGTCGGGGGCACGATCATCTTCATCGTGGGTCTGTCCTTATTGCCTGTTGCCATTCGAGACAATATCTACGGCGCCACGGACGCAACCATCAATCAGAACGTGCTGCTGGCCCTGATCTCAGCGGCTGCACTCATCCTGTTCGTGATCCTGGGTTCTTTGTTCCGCACGAGAGGCGCGATATTCCGCGTTACGTCCGTGATGGTCGCGTTAATTATCGGATGTATCTCGGCCAACTTTATGGGGGTGCTGGATTTCAGCGCTGTCGCAAACGCCAAGTGGTTCAGCATGCCGCAGATTCCGTTTAAGGATTTTGGCTTCTCCTTCGACTTCTCGGCGATCATCACCATGATCATTATTTATCTCGTCCTGCTGGCAGAAACGACGGGTACATGGTTTGCCATCAGCAATGTCATTGATAAACCGTTAACGGATAAGAACATTAACCGTGGGGTTGTTGGTGAAGGGATTAGCTGCCTGATTGCTTCGGGACTCGGCTCCACGCCGGTTACCGGCTATTCCACCAATGCGGGCATTATCTCCATCACGGGTGTGGCCAGTCGTCGGGTCTTCCTGGCGGTAGGCGGATGGTTTGTTCTCTTCGGCTGCTCCGGCAAATTGGCCGCGCTGATCTCTTCGATCCCAACCGCGGTCATCGGCGGCGTATTCGCCATCGTCTGCGGCATCATCTCGATTAACGGGATCCAGGTCATGAAGAACGTAAAAATCGGCGAAAAAGAAATGTACATTATCGCCATCCCGATGATTTTGACGTTAGCGTTAGTACTTATTCCTAAAGATTTCTTGTACACACTGCCTACGTTCGTGCAGTATTTACTCGGATCACCGATTCTGGCTGCTTCGCTTGCAGCGATCTTGTTGAATAAATTGCTGCCGAGTGCGAAGTAGGTTGTAGGGCGAGGCAATTGGAGTTATATGTAAGTTAAATGGTGCTGCCCCTAAAGAGACTACGTTTGTCGTAGGCTTTAGGGGTGGTTTTTTTGTATGGGTGACACAGATCAAATCAAACATGTGTTTACTGAACCTGTGATTGCACTCACTTCTTCTTGTTTCTCATGGCGGCGAGCAGCTTCACCTTCCCGTTGGCTCCTTCCACAAAGCGCCAATAGTCGGGGGATTCCACCGGAACGATCGCGATTTGCCCCTTCGCATTAAAATGAATACCCCACCCGTATTTCTTCGGGAGCATCGATGCTCTCAAGCATGGTTGCGGCTTCATATAAAACTCGTCTCGAATCTGGTTCCCTCTCTCAGCTAACTCCGTCTCCGGAATGTTCTTGTGCCGGATATGCACTTCGTACAAGAGCTCCTCTTGGGTATAGCCGTACGGATGATTCGTGATTAACTCAAACTCGATGCCCGGCTTGGTTTTTCCGTCTTTCTTGTCCGGCGGCTGCGTTCCGGTCTCAACAGGGCAATCTGCAGCAACGGTAATAAACGTATCATAGTAATTCCAATCCATTTTCGTTCCTCCTAATCCAATATGTATAGCACCGCTCATAACACATCGACTTATTTATAACCAATTATAACCCCTTATCCCTGACAGAATCGGTCAGTCATTCTGACCGTTTTTTCGTATTTCCCCCCCTAATTCTATGCAAATAATGAGGAGCCTCTGTTTAACAATTCGCGAATTGCGAATTGCCTTCTAAGCGGTATAACGCGTGTGGTATACTTAGCACAAAAAATTACTGCGGGTGACGAAGGGAGTTAGTATGAACCATCATAGGATAATAGAGCAAGCATTGATTCATATTGAGGAGAATTTAGAACAGCCTTTATCCGTGTCATCCGTTGCTCTTACTTTCAATATGTCTAAATATTATTTTCATAGGCTTTTCTCTGCCATGATGGGCTGTTCGTTAAATCAGTACATCCTATCTAGAAGATTGAATGCCGCTTTATCACTCATTTATAACAACAACTTGTCGCTAACCGATATTGCTTATCAGTTAGCCTTTGGTACGCAAGCCTCATTCACCCGGGCATTCAAACAACATTACGGAGTAGCTCCGAGTTCGCTAAGAGCAGGGTCCAAAAAAATCTCTCCGACTCCAATACCTACTGTGGTTAAAAGACCATTTAAAAATATGAATGGTGATGTCGTCACGGATTTCACACTGACAGAGTTCAAAGAGACCCGAATAAGCGGGATTGCCTTTGAAGTAGACCTAGCCACTGATGATTACAAGAAGAAGATTCACTCTCATTCCAAAATGCTGTTGAATCATATTGATGACAACATAAATGGTTCTTGTTTTGTCATTTATTCAAACTGTCAACCCAATTCAACCCGGTTCAAAGTTCTGTTCGGAATCCCAAGTGACATTCAAATTCATGAACGCTTTTATTTCACGGTTGATGTACCGACTATTTTTTGTGCGAGGTTCAACTATTTTGGCGACCTGCTTGATATTGGAGAAGTGCTCAAAACAGACTATGCAAGATTCTTAAAGATTTCCAAGCAAGAGTCTGATCAATCGGATATTGAACTTATCCAGGTTTTTAATGACGTCCACAATCTGGATTCAACCTACCATATCTATGCACCAATCAAGAAACTCCCTGACGATCTGGAAATTTAATGTTGCACCGAGGAGCCAAACCGTCAGAGGAACTATATTTTCATCCAAATAGGGAAGATCGAAGACATCTCTAACTCGCTGCTTACTTACGTTCCGACCAAATAATATATCCGATCCATATAAGAGCAACTCCCATCGGTATCGCCAATGCCCGATCAAACGGATGGGGGATGATTGCAGCAGCAATGGTCACTACTGAAGCGAATGCCAGCAGAATTGCTGCAAGGCGAGGGAAGACTCTGGCACGTAATGTGGCGATGCCTAGCAACAGACCTCCTAGCATATACAATACTCCCGCGAGCGGCGCTAATATTGGGAAGATCCCCAGATTAGCCTCGCTAACCGTTCCTCCAAAGAGCCCAGCCATTCCTTCCACGAACTTCCCAGCATCATTTGTCAACAACGGCAAAACGAATGCTTCGATGAAACTAAAAATGATTGAGATTAACCAGAACAGATTGAACAAAAGGAAACCGACCAAGCCAAGCCACCCCGCTTCTTTCGCTTGGCTTATATAGAATCCCGTAATTCCGATCAGGTTAAAGAGCGACATAGCCATAGTCAGGCATGCAACCACTACCCAAGAGTTTGTGTGCACAGAAGAGATATCATCTGTCGGGTGGATAAACTGAATGACGATATATAGTATCCCTGCTATTACTGCCATAAATCCTGACCACCGTTTGAGAACATGTGGTGTTATTATTGATTTACTTCCCTCTTTATTGTGCTCTATATTCACGATGATTCCTCCACTTCTAGGTATTAATAACATGATCGCCAAGTCTTTTCTCGACATGACAGGTTTTGACTCCAACCAACATTGAGGTTATTTTGAATTTTTTCGCTACGGCCCCTTCCTTATTATGTTTGTCGAATATAACTTAACAAATATAGCCAGCCCTTACTTTTCAAATCTTGCTGTAATTGGTGAAGGGATCGTAAGGAATCTTAAAACGAAAAAAGCACCTCTCTCGAGATGCAAACGAATTTATAATATATTATCCCCATTCACTCTATTGGACCGTAACCAACCATTCTCCGTTACTTGGGGTACGGTTCACCGCGCATAATCTTAAACTATCCTGCCTGTTGCTTAATGAGGTCGAATAACACTAGACATATATCTTACCCTGATATGAATACACGTCCTTTTCTAATTCAACTAGCAATGTAAGTTCTTGTCCTCAACTCGGGACAAAAACTTGTGCTATCTGCAAAAGGATCTCTAGCATCCTAAAAATTTTTTTTATCTAAACACGTAACTTCCAGTCGCTTTTGGTTGTTATTAAGCATTATTGGAGAAATTAAGAAAAGAGCATGGTATATTCATTAAACCTAATAATATACAACTCAAAAGGAGTATTGGTCTTGATTCAATCCAAGAAACTATATGTGATGGCCTTAGCAACTTTTCTTTTTACTTTTGTTGGCATCATAGGCACCAATTCTGAAATTCATGCCTCAAATTCAGATCAATTTGTAAAAAGTCCCGTACCAGAAGTGATAAAAAAATATGTTAACTCGATTAATAATATAAGGATTGGGATAGTTACGTTAATTTATATTCTCCTGATAACCGGTTAACAGATTTCCCAGGTGAAGAACAACAAAAAAACCGTACCGGAATTCTTTCGGTCGATTCTATTGAAATAGCAGAAATTAAAGAAATATCCAAAAAGGACATAAATGAAATTCAACCCTATTTTAATGATATCGATAGGGAGTTATATCAAGATATTAAATATTTTTATATCGGGTTAGATTATAATGTTCAAAACGAAAATGAGTTTTTCTACAATGGAGCTAGGTATCAAACATTTGCTGTTGGTAAATTAAATGGAGTGGAATACATTTTAGGAAATGAGTTTGTTTATAATTTCGACAAACTTGAGACACTCGGATATACTTTTGATTCAGTTGCTGAGTATGAAGCCATAATCAGGGAAAAAAGAAGGCTTGGAGGTAATGATAATCCTTTGAATAATGGTGGAATACAACCTCGAAGTGCGATTAATTCAATAATTGTATTACCATTTTATATTACGGCCATAGGTCCTTTGAAAGTCCTTGTCTTGACTATAAAAAAGATGCACATCACGTACCTCCTGTTACATACCAAGTAATGGTGACCAATTTGAACGATTTTGCGATTTCTGGAAATGGATATATTGATGGTATTTTCTAAGTTTTTTAACAATTAATAAGATCTTAGAAGGGGTGATGATCATGAATAAGAAGCGTTTAAGAATATCTATAATCATAACATCATGTTGTCTTGTATTAATGGGCGCATTTTTTATAATCAGAGAACTTATAGATACTAAGCAAGTTGTAGACTCGACTATTAATGACACCACTCCTCCAAAAGAAGCATTACCAGATTGGAAAATGGAATACGATAGAAAAGCTCGAACAGAACCGGTGGAAAGTGTAGTAACTGAACATGGAGAATTTTATTATGCACCTTTTCCAAAACAATTTCCACGAGAGGAAGTTGTTAGAGGAGATCTTGGTGAGGAAGTGACCGAAGATACAAAACAGTTGATAATAAGAGGATATTATTACGAGAAAAAACAAGAATAATATCATCGTATACGGCAACAGCCCAGGAAGGCGTCGACGACACGATTGAACCGCTTGAGCAGGTACGGTCCTTTCTTGAGATCTGAATGCCACAGCAGATTACGATGGCACTGTTGTAAGCGCCTACGGTATCAGATACATGAGTATATGACGTGTCATGTAGCCTCGCTGAGCCGTAAAAACGCGAGACAAAACTTTTAAGTTTTGGTCTCGCGTTTTAGTTTCAAAAACCAAACCGGGACGTCACTTCTACTCCAATACGGTTCCCAGCTTGTCAAAACAAAAAGAAATAGGCCGCCCTAGGCAAGGGTGACGACCTATTTCTGAACCTTGTACATCTTACCGCCCTTCAAAGCGGTGTTGTCAGAAGTGAGGATGTTAGCAGCACCCTCACACCACTTATATACATATTGTACCATAAAATTATCCATCAAATAGGTTCGTTCTATCCGCTACTTCTTACTTGCTTCCTCTTACCTGCCCCCTCGATCCCTCACTGAGCTGACAGATTCGTTCGAAATGAAGGCAAGTCAGTTGCCTTCCCCATCTCGTTCAGCAAATTCTCCATGCTCTCTCGCTTAAAGGACGCCAGGTAAACAGCCAACAGTTCATCCGTCTCCTCTTCGGATACGTCAAGTTCAAACACGATCAGCACATCGTCCTTCAGATAGATTTTCCATGCATTCAGTTCTGATCCTTCCTCCATCTCATGCTCCGGTTCCTTCAGACGCATATATCTGCGATAGTCGGACAAGCTCCACATGCTTTCATCGAAAATAGCCCAATACGGCAGCCGATCCTCAACGCCCAACTGAACGAGTCCCTTGCCAGCGAGAAAACGTTGAAGCGATCGATTTTCCAGCTGCCAGTCGGGAGAGTTCCACGCGCACAAATAGACCGGTGGATCTTCCTGTTCCAAATCCTGAAGTCGGATCCCGCAATATATTACGGACTCCTCTACTTGATAGAAGATCAGAAATGCCTTATCTGTCGTAAAAAATGTATCATCAGGAATAAATACATCCTGCAGAGGGAGCGGTTCATATTGATTATTGCACCCTTGGGTGATATATGGGGAACGTCCCAAAATCTTATAATATTCCCGCAGCACCGTCGGCAATGGAAAACCCAGGCTCTGTTCCTTTGCTTGAATGTCCGCCTCAGAAATGCCGTGGTACTCCTTGTGATGCTCTCCTAATACGCGGAGAAGTCCTTCGATTGTTGCTTTCATTTAGTTGGGTCAACCTCCTCAATGTATATCGTTCAACAAGCTTCTGCGAGTTCTTCTAGAGAATATTGATACGCTTCGCAACAAATACAATCTAATTTATTCAATCTAACAATCATGAATTGAATAAGTCTGATGCTGAAACCTTTTTCCAGCCTTCAAGTCCTACTAAATTTAATATCCGTTCTTTTTCTGAAGCATCAAATTTGTCCGTATCTTTTTTAAGACTCCGTTCAAATTCCTTCATGTACTGCTCATTACTCGTATCAGTAACGTACATATAATAGACATCTTGGATCGTATCTCCGTTGCGAAATTGAAACTGAAAGACATACATTTGTTTAATTTCTTGAATTTTAGGCAGTTGTTCGGGTTCCCCACTCTGTGCCCATTGTGCGGCATTCCTAAGCAAATCAGGGTCACTTTGAACATTGATCAGTTCGGGTTGAACGCGATGGGTATCGTTACGATACAAATAGATATTTACCATCTCCAACGAGCCGGATTCTTCTATTCGATCCGGGTTTCTTGGCGAACAGGAAGTTATGAGCAACGTAACAAGAAGAAGATACAACATGTTCATATAAAATACTCCTACATATCATCTTAAACTCAAGTACGTATTTTCCGTAAGAGAGAATTTGCATTACACCATATTTTAACATAACCACTTCCATGGACTCGCATATTTCCGGTTGACGAAACCAAAATCGGGAAGTATAATCAAATCCATATTAAACTTATAGGAATTATTAAACATTAAATGATACCGACCATTCAAATGGAGGTCACAGCCTCAGCAGATATTGTGCTGGCGTTGTGGCCTTTTATTTTTTGATCCTATTTTTGAAGGCCAGGTGAGTAGAAGTGATGAGAAAGCTCATGTCCAATCCGTTCATCGGAAAATGTTTGCCTTGGGTTCTCCCCATCTTACTAATCGTTGTGTGGGCTATATTATCCAATCTTGACGTGATTTCGAGGAAAATCCTCCCCCTGCCTCAAGACGTTTTATTTTCTTTCAGGGATTTGCTGTTATCTGGAAAGTTAATCGAACACATCGCCATCAGTTTCCAAAGAGCGTTCATTGGTTTCTTAATCGGCGGGGGGATCGGTCTTGTACTGGGCTTTATCAACGGCTTATCGTCCATCGCCGAAAAATTGTTGGATACCACGATTCAAATGGTACGCAATGTTCCTCATCTGGCGATGATTCCCCTAGTCGTTCTATGGTTTGGTATTGGCGAAGAGTCGAAAATATTCCTGGTCGCGGTTGGCGTGTTATTTCCGGTCTACATCAATACCTTGCACGGCATCCGCTCCGTGGATAACGGATTGATCGAAATGGGCAGTGTATACGGACTGCGCACCGCTTCGCTCTTCTGGAAAATCGTTCTGCCTGGCGCCCTGCCTTCCATTCTGGTCGGACTCCGCTACGCTTTAGGCATCATGTGGTTGACCCTGATCGTATCCGAAACGATTGCTACGAATTCGGGCATCGGCTTTCTGGCCATGAATGCAAGAGAATACATGCAAACCGATATCATTCTGCTGACCATTGTGCTGTATGCCTTATTTGGAAAGCTGGCCGATTCCATCGCGAAGCTCTTAGAGAGGCGGTTCTTACGATGGAACCCGAATTATCACAACTAAGCCCTGAAAGGATGTGTCGACCCTGAAATCCTCTACCCACGGTGTACATCTTCGTATAACCCAATTACAGAAAAGCTTTGGCGAACAGCCTGTACTTCGAGGCATTGAGCTGGACGTGAAGCCGGGAGAGTTCATAGCCATCATCGGGCGAAGCGGCTGTGGGAAAAGCACGCTATTGCGCGTGATCGCCGGATTGGAGCCCGCCACGTCGGGAGGCATATGGATCAATGACCATCCGGTCCACCATGTGCAAACCGAGACCCGGATGATGTTTCAAGACGCCATGCTGCTGCCCTGGAATAAGGTCATCGATAACGTAGCGATCGGACTTCGAAAAGAAGACCGTCATAAAGCGGAAGCCGCTTTAGATCAGGTTGGGCTCGGTGCCCGGGCCAATGAATGGCCGTCCGTGCTCTCCGGCGGTCAGAAACAACGAGTCGCCTTAGCAAGAGCATTAGCCAGCCATCCCAAATTATTGCTGCTCGATGAACCTTTAGGAGCATTGGACGCATTGACCCGCATTGAAATGCAGCAATTAATCGAATCACTGTGGCAGCAGCAGCCATTTACGACCGTTTTAATTACGCACGATGTCGAAGAGGCTGTCGTCTTGGCCGATCGCGTGGTGCTCATTGAGGAAGGGCGGATTGCGATGGATCGAGCCGTCCCTTTCCCGCGCCCCCGTCAACGGGGAAATGCCGAAGTGGCAGCATTCATCGATCACATCCTGAAACGAGTCATGGGCATAACCGAAGTGGAAAGCCGACATGAAACAGAAGACCTCCCCTATCCCTTAAAGAAAGGGTCATAGGTATCTGACACCATCCCGCTTGGGAGGGGATTTCGATCACCATTTCTTGAAGGAGGTGGATCACAAGCGAGCGTTTGACCGGACGTGAAATCGTAAGAAAAACGTCTATCGACGTACTTTCAAAGAAGACAGACCGCGTTTAGCGGTAGTTTTTCTTGCGATATCAGGCAGCAGATTCACCGAAGTTTATATTTTCTGATATCTAGAAAAAGAAAGGAGCCCAGAAAGCATGCCCAACATCGATAACCCGCAAGAAATCGTGAAGGAAATTAGGATTACACGCTGCCCGGTTCCGACAGCAGCCAGTTTGGCCCTCGATCTCGGGCTGCTTCATCAGGAGCTAGAAAAGTCCGGATGTACGGCGGCGGAACTAACGAGAGACACCCGTCAAGCTTTGCCTGACGCGCATTTTAATCACACCTTGCCTTTCCTGGTGCGGGAAGGAGGCAACATTCCGGCTTTATGGGCACGCTCAAACGGGAGCGATACGCGGCTGATCGGACTAAGTTGGGTCGATGAATATCAAGCCATTCTTACCCTACCCGACTCGGATATTCAGGAGCCTGGCGATCTGCGCGGAAGACGAATCGGGATTCCTCGTCATCGGTATTTAGAGATTGATTTTCGGGCTGCCCAAGCGCTTCGCGGTTTTCATAATGCCCTCTCGCTTGCGAATCTAGCGCTGAATGACGTCAACATCATTGATCTTGAAGCCGTTCGCGAAGGAAGACGGGATTCGTGGAATACCGAAATCGAGGCGCTGCAGCGGCGCGAGATCGATGCTGTTTTTGTCAAAGGAGCTACCGGGCTGGAGGCCGCCCGTACGGTCGGCCTAAAGGAAGTGATCGAGCTTGGGTTCCATCCGGATCCGCTGGTGCGAGTCAACAATGGCGTCCCCAGAACCGTGACCGTCGATACGGCCTTGACGGAGCAGGAGCATATCGTGGAACAGATTCTCACTTCTCTGCTTCGTGCCGCCGATTGGTCCAAAGATCATCCCGATGATTTCATTCGGGTCGTTACGAAGGAAACCGGCGCTTCATCCGAATATGTAGCCTCCGCTTATCGTAATATTTCGCTTCGACCGGCACTACGGGAAGACTATTTAACAGCGCTTGATGCCCAGAGCAGGTTCCTGTTCGAGCATGGTTTCCTCCCGCATCCCGTAAACGTATGGGACTGGATTCTTCCAGAACCGTTAGCCGCGGCTGAACAAAACATTGCCAAAGGAGTGTCTCTCACATGACTCAAACGAAAGCAGACGTAACCATCGGCGTTCATCCCAATAATCATTCGTTATTCGTATTGCGCCGCTTAGGCTTTTTGGAAGGGATTCTTAATGACCACAACGCATCCGTTGCCTGGGTTGATTACACCGACGGAGCGAGGACGCCTCTGCGGATCGCTTCCGGCGAAATCGACTTCGGAGGTACAGGGTCTACCCCGCCGTTAACCGCGCAGGCTTCGGATATCGATATTGTATACGTTGCGGTATCGAATCCTCGTACAGCCAGCGGCGCCTTAGTCGTGCGCAAGGAATCGCCGGTGCAATCCGTTGCGGATTTGAAAGGCTTGCGCATTGCGCTGTCCGAAGGGTCCTGGCATACGAGTTTTCTGGCAACCGCGCTCGATAAGGCAGGCCTTTTATATGATGATGTCGCCCGTGCGGATATAGGCAATGAGGGAGCAAAGGCACTACTGGCCGGCGAAGTGGAGGCTTGGGTCGGCAACGATCCGCAGCTGACGGAGCTGCATAACAAAGGTCTCGTTCGCACGCTGGTGCCGCTTGAGTCCCATATCTCTCACCGTTCCGTATGGTTTGCCAGCCGGGATTTCGCGACGAATCAGCCGCAGCTGCTCCAGGCCGTCGTTGAGGCGCTGCAGCAAGCAGATCAATGGATTCAAGACAACACGCGCGAAGCGGCGGAGCTGTTTGCCCGGGACTTACCCGATTGGCCTTCCGTGGATTCATGGGAAGCCGCGCTTCGGCGGAGACCTTGGGGGCTGCAGCCGATTACCGAGGAATTCATATCTGAACAGCAGCGGGTTGCCGATCTGTTAGCACGCCAGCATATTTTGCCGAAAGACATTATCGTTTCAGATGCCGTTCTGCCCGTACCCGTAGAAATTGGAGGAGAATAGAATGGCTGCACATAAAGAGAACGTTGAAGTGTACTGGTATTTAACCGCGCCGGATGGACGCAGTCCTTGGTCAACGGAGGGTGCGCGCAAAATCGATTTGCCTTACCTGGGGCAGATTGCCTCGGCTGTCGACCAATTGGGATTTACCGGCGCATTGCTGGCCACGGGCCCGCATGATACGTGGGTGCTAGGCTCCTCCCTCATTTCCAGCACGAACAACATGCGTTTTCTAATCGCTGTTCATCCGCCGCTGATTTCCCCCGTGCTCGCCGCGAAAATGACGCAAACCTTCGATGATTTCTCCGGTGGACGCGTATTATTAAACATCGTGAACGGGAACACGGCACAAATGCGCGCCTATGGTTCAACGCTTGGGCATGATGAACGTTATGCCTACACGGATGAATGGATTCAGGTGTGGAAACAAGCGGTGGCCGGAGAAAGCCTGGATTTCCATGGCAAGTATATTACCGCTGAAGGCAAAGCCTTACAGCTCTCTTCCACGCAGAAGCCAACGCCGCCCCTGTGGTTCGGCGGATCGTCGCAAGCGGCCCACCTCGCGGCAGCCAAGCATATCGATACGTACCTGAGCTGGGGCGAAACGCCTCCGCAGGTCGCCGAGAAGATCAAAGATCTTCAAGCTTTAGCTGCTGAACAAGGGCGTACTATGCGGTATGGCATCCGGCTGTATCTAATCGTGCGCGATACGGACGAAGAAGCATGGCAAGAAGCGGATCGGCTGCTCAAAACGATGGATCCGCACACCGTGGAGCATATGCAAAACGTTCTGCGAAACAGCGATTCGGTGGGGCAGCAACGCATGCTACGCAATCACAACGGCCAAATTCCTAAAGACGCGAGGGAGCTCGAAATTTATCCGGATTTATGGGCCGGGATGAGTCTGGTACGACCAGGTCCGGGCACCACGATCGTTGGCAGTCCGGCAACCGTGCTGGCGCGCTTAAGAGAGTATCAGGATGCGGGCATTTCAACGTTTATTTTCTCCGGCGTTCCGCTGCTTGAAGAAGCTTACCGTGTAGGAGAATCCATCCTGCCCCATCTACGCGTTAACCATCAGGACGTGACCACACCGAAGCAAGAAGAACAGGAGAAGGTCTTCACGTGGGCTCATAACATCCACTAAATGATCCGGCAAAAAGGGAAGTGTCCTATGCGAAAAATAAGCTTACATGTACTATTAGTAATTCTGTTAGTTACGTTATCGGCTTGCGGTAAAGCCGGCCAAGCAAAACAAGCCAATGCTGAGGATGAGGCCGTAGCCGTTCGACTTGGCATACTGCGCAGTGCCCAGCCATTAAGTTTATCCGAGGAAGGCGGGCCCCTGTATAAAAGACTGGAAGCAGCCGGAGCGAGCATTGAAAAAACCGGCGGTTTCGCGGCCATGTCGCCAGCGATCGAGGCGTTAAACGCCGGTTCGATCGATATTACGATCGGCTCGATTACGGCAGCCATCAGCGCCCTTGTCGGGGGCTCCTCGGAATTTACGATTTTTACGAAGCAGCCTGGCGATCAAGATAATCAAGGCATTGTAGCCAAGCCGGAAGCCGACATCAAGGGGCCATCCGATCTCCGAGGCAAGAAGATCGCCGTCAACCGCGGCGGCACGGGCGAATACTTACTATACAAAGCACTGGAGAAAGGCGGACTCGATGCAAGCGAAGTCGAGATTGTCTATCTTCCGCCAACGGAAGCGGGACCTGCTTTTGAAAGCGGGCAAGTCGATGCTTGGGCGACATGGGGTTCGTTCACGGCCGTGGCGCTTGTCGACTTCGGTGCAGAGCTGGTCATTTCCGCAGGCGACATCGAATCCGAGAATGATACGGTGTATATTGTGCGAAACGGATTCCTGAAGGAGCATCCTGAGCTCGTCCATGAAGTGTTCGAAGGCTTGAATGAAGAGTCCGCCCTTCTATCCGACGACGTCGATCACACCGTCCAATTAATTCAGGACATCCAAGGCGTCTCCGAACCCGTCGCGCGTCAGCAGCTGGAAGGCTCTTTATACCCGTTTGACCCGATTGATGACACCGTCCGCCAACGTTGGCAAGCGGTCGCCGATTATATGTTTGAGAAAGGGATTATTCCGAATGAAGTGGATGTCCTATCCAATACGGTGGATGTGAGGACGTTGAAGTGAAGCTGCTTGAGGAAGCTTAGAGGAGCGATGAGCATCAGGCATTGTTCGGTAAAAATTCCAATATTCAACCCTTCGAGGGCACGAGGTCAGTTGGGGACTTGGTGCCTTTTTTTTCTTAAACGATTGACCTAGAATTGAACCACAAAAGAAGTAGGTCGCCCGTAATCGGATAACGCCCCCTATCTACACGCTACGTTGTTCCATCTTAGTTGTCATTTAAATTATTTAAATTTCGTTAACTCTTCATAGTTCGTAATTTTAAGTTTGATTTTCCCTTCTTGATGAATGTTATTTTGATAATAAATTTCTGTAATCAGCTCAGAGATCTTTCTTGAATCTTGGACCATTTGATTGAATACTTCCTGATCAGCTTCAGTTATTTCCTCTGTTTCATTATAGTTAGAAGATATTGCGCTAATTTTTGTATTCATTTTATTGGCAATAGGAACTAATAACTCTGTCGATACTCCCGAATCTATAACTTTAGAATAGCCCTCTACACGATATAGCCGATTATTTATCTCCTGAATGCTTTTACCATCCAAATCTTGAAAGTTGCCAAGATTATGATAAAAATTCCAGACTTCAAATACGGAATTACCTATTATAGATTCCAGTTTCATTTTTAAATCTCTATCGTTTTTGATGTTTTGATTAATCAAAAGTATAGAAAAGATAATCAATGTTATTACAGAGAAAGAAATCAGAATATTCTTAGTTCTTTTTCTCAATCCGCTTGCCCCCTTTCGCCTTCCCGAATACTAATTATAAATTTCCCCTTTCCCATACTTTCTTTCCGTCGATTAAATTTACTGAACTTGGTGGATCTTCATAGAGAGAAATCTCAACCAATGAACTTTTTCCTTCTTTCAACCAATTATATACACTACCTTCGTTAATAGAAGGATAGGATAAAATTTGATTTACTTGAAATGCAGTTGCATAATATTCTGCGTACTCGGGATCATCATCATCTAATCCATTATCTGTCTCAAAAAATGTGTCTGTTTTGCCTACAATGCTTAATCCACTGTCCCACTCTAATATGATTTCTACACCTTCATACTCTCTTAATGTTTTAAATAAAGAATCTGCTTCCATAGACATCCTCTTTCTTATTTTTTATTCTGATGGTTTAGCTGGTACTATATGAGCACCATCTTTTCCATAGTGTATCATCCCTCTATGAGTCTCTATACTTCCGTGACTCATTCGCCTCTATAAACGTTATGATGAAGCCTTATTTAAAGTTGATAAAGAATTAATTAAACAAACCCCCACCATTTTCAAATAACAATGATAGGGGTCTGTTCATTAAAATGTACAACCTAATTGCTTACTAGTCCGCTATATTGATGACGTTATCTTTAACCTGATAAATGATATATTTATGATTCCATTGTTGCACGGTAACAATCGTTTCTTCATTTCCCTTTTCAAAAAAATAATTAGAGCCTTCTTGCTGGACATAGCTCCATCCTTCACTGCTCATTCGCTCTTTTAGAAGCTCAACGGAACGATCCTCTCTTGCATGAAAGATGAATTTGCTTGGCTTCGTTATCTCCCGGCCGATTAACGGGCGATGCGTGGTGCACGGCGGGCAGAATATTTCCGAAATAGGCACGGCTGTTTAATAGCCACTAATCAACCCCTGGTAGGTTAGCCAAACATAGGTATAATGTTTTATTCGGCACTGGGTAGCCCCACCAGTACTTATTGAAACCTAGCCAATAAACACTACTGCCCCTTCTCTTCGAAAAGCGATAGGAAGTTCAGCTTCAAGTAATTCAATTCTTTCAATTATCTTATCTTGTTTTTCGCTGGGTAAATTTGTTTTTGCCCACTCCTTTATCTGGGATAGCTCCTTCATCACAAAAGGCAAGTCTTCCTTCTCCATATCTAATCCAACGGAAAAAACATTAATCCATTCTAAGTTCAGTTCTTCAATAGCAGGTATCCAACATTCTTCGAAAAAAGCTTCTGATGCTACAGGAATATAAAATTTTTCCTCGAACTCGTTTTCTGAGTTTAATATCATAGCTGCAATAGACATTAATCTTTCCCTCCAAATATTGCTTCAAATGTGTGGTCAGGAAATTCTTTTCTTAGTTGATTTAGGCTGTTCTCGACTGCCTGCCTTAGTTCAGGTGTATCTCCGTCTAATCTAAAGACGAACTTACGGATATTTTGGATTTGGTCTAGTGAAGGTACATCCGGTGTACCATTTTTTGTCGGTCTAGTTGCAATAGCTTCTTCCAGGTTAACTATCCTTTTTCTAGTCTTATCTAGTATTTGCTTATCAGCAAACTGCTGAGGAGTTTGGGCAGGTAACCCTGTCTTAGGATTTACTATATTTAATCCTTTAGCTGTTTTATCTTCATAAAAAACACCGTTCTTCAAATCGATTTCGTCTAACTCACCGATTGGTCTTCCATTCTTATCAACAATTTCTACTTCTTTTACCGGTTTAACATTACCGGCACCCTCATCCCCCGACTTCCTACCGTCACCACTAGCGCCACTATCACCGCCACCAAGATCATCATGCTTATTATTCAGCGGGCCTCTACCCCTAATTCCAGCACGGTTGAGAATAGCGCCTCCAAGGATCATAGCCGACTGTTGACCCAAGTAATTGGACCAGCCGCCTGCTGAATCGACTTCTTTCATGGTGTCTGCCACGATTTTTTCACGATATTCGTTACTAAAAACCATTCGGCCAGCCCATACAGCTGTGTCCCAAATATCCTCGACCGTCCCGATGGTTGCATTATAGAGCATCTCTTGCCCGGTTCCAAGCGGATCTTCGTACAAGGATATCGCCGTATCCTTTAACGAGTTCCCGAACTGGGCGGCTCCGAGCTTTACGCCCTCCCATAGTTCCCCTGCTTCTTGCTTCACTGTGTCCCATGCCTTCCCGGCTTCCTGCTGCACCGAATTCCAGGCTTCCTCCGCTTTTCTCCCGGCATCCTCTACGGCACTATGGCCTGCGGGTCCCCTCATCATAGGGAATGCTCCCAGCACATGCCCAGCAACTTGGATCGGTTGTCTCCGCTCATCTGCTGACTTAAATCGTTGGGCAATCCCTTTCAGCTCCAAGCTTGTACGCTGGATATGCTCCGTGGTTTGCGTCATCTCCCGATGCGCCTGCTGAAAATCCGCGTAAAAACGGGATCTCGTCGTACCTTCCCACCCAGACTCCAGCATATGGATGTTCTGATTCAGCATGTGTATCATCGCTTCCAGCTGTTCATGCGCCCTGGAGCATTGCTCTGCAACGCGCAGCAACATCTCCGGTGTGACCAAAATTCTACTCATAACAACCTCTCCATCTTGCTTTCGGGATTGAACCCGATCTCCGATCATAGTTAACTTAAATATTTTACTCTACTTGAATTATATGGAAAAGGTTCTCAAGGCCTTGCTATGTCACTTAAAACTAGGATCTTTTTCTCAGTAGATACAGGACTTTATTACGAGCGGAATTCCCAATAACATGACCATTATTATAGGAGTTCTAGGATGAAGGGAGTCACGGAACATGACATACTGTAAAAAAAGGGTGGGAATAGATGGATTAATTTATCCTTTATTGTTCTCGCCCTGCTTGCTTGCACTGAATATCTGTTTAGAAAAGAATTATTTGTACTTGTCCTTAGGTATCAATGGAACACCGGAAATACTACTGTATTCCTACCGACGATGATCGGTGAATCCCTTTCAACCAATTCCTTAAAGTTTACACCCTTATAACCATACTCATGTAATAATGACTTGGTAACCTTTTCCCCCAATGTTACAACAACTTTAGGTTGAATAATCCCCTCAATGAGAGGTTTAAGAAATAAGGACACGCAATTACGAAACCACGATCCTCTCACTTTACCAGCTAGCCCACCTTCTGTTTTCACACACAAGATAGCGTTGGAAAAAATAAATCGTCATGTTTGTTTTTAGCGTTACTTTCATTAATATCCACACCAGCAATATTTAACTATCATGGACAATCCATCTGTAAAATCCATTCCCTAACGTTTTACTAAACAAATATAAACAAGCAAATAGTAAATTAAAAACAGTAAAAGCCCAGTGTATCCCCATTCATCTCGTCCCATGTCTCGAAAGCTGAAATCCAGATTTCATCCACCTGTCCGTCTAGAAACTGCATCGTTTCCCAATTAGGCTACTTATCACCGCCTGTTATTAGATTAGAGTCATATAGGGCAGCAAGATCGTAAAAAAGTGCTGCATTAAACCTTCTTTCCTATCCTTCAAAGTTACGTGTAGCAACACTAACAGAAGCAGTTCTACATCAAGTCCCAATAAAGTTATTGACCAATGGTGTATTTATGCATTAAATTACTTATATACGTCATTTTCCTGAATATGGAATATGAATCTGGAGGGGGATATCTTTGTTACCGACAGACACAACGATAAGTACGGAACTATTACGATACCTGAAGAAGGAAAACCTCAGCATTTCCGCGTTTGCAAATAAATCAAGGATTAATTCAGGAACACTGAGCCGATTCATCAAAGGGCAACAGCCCCTTTCCGTCTCCAACCTTGATTTAGTTACTGAAGCTATGAATTTGGAAGAGGGATATTTTTATTCCTTATATGCGTATGAATGCATGATTCAGTCATCCCCTAATTGGAGACGACTTGGCCCATTTATCATGCGCTGTGCCGAACTAGATAAACTCAAATGCTTAGATCAGCTTGTTGGAATGATGATGGATAATTTAACGTATTCTTCTTTGCTCTTTGATACCGCAGAAGCCCTATACCATAAGGGAAATCGAGAAGCGGCCCTGATCATTTACAAAAAGGTTGCCGAGAGTGAAAAATACCAACATGCCGAGCGATTGGGTATGTGTCAATACAGAATATTTACTTGCTCTTTAAACTCGGATCAGGAACATAACCTGGACTGCACAATACAGTTTGAAAACTATGTCAAACGGCTCCCTGATGCAGTGCAATTAGATGCACTAAAAGATTTAGCTAACACGTTATTATCTTTACGTAAATGGAATAAGGCGAAATACTATATTCAGGAGATGGGACGTATCTCCAGAGTACTATATTCTCAAAAACATAAACAAGCCAGACCTAGCAATAGACTTAAACGACCAGCCAAGCCTTTGTTCGGCTATATTTTATACTCTGATTTGCTGTTAGGTTCGATAGCAGCTGAAAACGATGACTATGATCAAGCACTTTATTATGTATCCTGTTACGAGGATCAAAGCTGGGTTAAAGAATCAGATGAAGCTGCCGAAATAACCAAAGAACAATTTCGGGAATGGGCTAAAGGAAACCGTTATTTATATGAACTAATGAAAGGTAATACAGATGTGCTAGAACCGTATATCGATTATCTCTCCTCCCGTGAAAACGAAATACTAAAAGCTTTGTTTAAAATCATTCAGGCTGCTAATATGTATCATTTTGAAATCGATCAATATCTCGATAAATTCGAAAAATTGATCTTAAACCATCTCAAACGCGGGGGAGGAGTCGGAAGTTATACAGAATATATAATAGATGACCGTTTTGCCAATTTTCTTACCGATCTCGGAAAGTATTACATATGGAAGGATAACATTCAAAAAGGATCGAAATATATATTGGAGAGTTTGGAAATCTCATATAAAATTAATAGTACAGCTAACATCGTGAGATGCTGCACAACGATTGAGCATATCCGACATAAGTTAAGTCATTTAGATCTCCAAAAATACGCCGCCATAATGAAGGAGGTTTATTATCAAAATGAAAAAAAAGTTAGTGGTGTTTTCACTCATCCTTAGCTTCACTGGAACTTTGGTATTACCGGGTAGCCTAAATATAACCGATCCATCAAAGCCTATTCCTACCATCCCGATGTCTACCACAAACAGCCATGGTGAGGGTGGCTGGTGATTAGTTAAAAGTGCTCGCTTACTCACCGCCTTCGGCAAAGCGACTCGCACGGAATAGCTCATACAAGATGACCTAAGCAATCAATTCCCATGATCGACCGATTGAATATAAGTGATGATGAAGAGCCGAGGCTAATGATTTTTGTCTAGCCTTGGC
Organism: Bacillus sp. FSL K6-6540; assembly: GCF_038007545.1. Lineage (NCBI taxonomy): Bacteria > Bacillati > Bacillota > Bacilli > Caryophanales > Bacillaceae > Bacillus > Bacillus sp. FSL K6-6540. Next base: position 1,245,059 of record NZ_JBBOXH010000001.1, on the reverse strand, counting down.
TCCCTATGTTAAGTCGTCGATTTAGATGGAGGTATCAATACCTCACAATCTCTAGATGAATATCCCCTACTATTCTTCATCTATTTGAAAATAGTGAGTGAGACGTTCAATAGTAAACTGGTTTCTCAATTTACATGCTGAGTTCTGATTTGCGAACATCCCTTTTTCCCAGATTGCTTCATGCTTCGGAAGCGTCTTAATCCAATCCACGCGCACCACGTACTCGCAGAGATCAGGATCATCGACATCCTTATCCATGTTGACATGTAAGCCCGCTTCGAGAAGCGGTATATTCTTCCCATCAACCACCACCTGAAAATCCTTGATTGGCACCACTTCATCTTCAACAACCCCCACACCGACATACCCTACTTTAGGAATACACGCAAAGATCCGAGCACCAGGCTTAAGGAGATTCAGTGTATTGCTGTACCACCTTCCTTGCCCAGCTGAAATGAAGCCGTATCGTCTGCAATCCTCCCAGTTTCGATGAATTCCGTCTCCCAACGAAACGTAATAGTCTTTTCCGTTCCAAGGAGCCTTTCCTGTCTTTTTGGACGTCACGCTGGAAGCTTTCGCTTCCACTTGGTTGGGATCAATGAGCCAGTTCCTAGCTAAATACTCGTTATCTCCATCTTTGAAGTAATGGAAGAAGAGGGCATTCACAGGTACACCGAAGGTCGTCAAGTAATTAATAATCCGTTCAGTGGACGGATCCAGCTCAGCTGATACGATAATTAATTCATGCAGCTCATTTAAGGCATCAGGAAAATCAGTCTTGAAATGATCTACAAACTCTTGCTCCAGCTGCTTTCCTGGATTTTTATCACTATAAATACGAATGATATCCGTGTAATCTAGCTGTTGGACCCAGGAGCCATAATCCAGCGTTTGCGCAACAACTTCACGAGGCGTCTTGTTACGCTTAAGCTCAATTACAACCAAATTACCTTCGGCATTCATTGCTAAGATGTCAATAAATTTACCGAACGCCGTACTGATCTGCCTGCCGATAAGCATCAAGGAAGGGTCAATAATGCTAATATCATCGGCGATGACATCCTCGAGCTTACGCTCCGTTTCTATACTTGAAAAATGGATTTTCTCCACCTTTTCATTGATTTTCCACACTCCTAGTTCGATGGGCATATGAGCTGGCTCCTTTTTCGTATTACAAGATTACATCACTAAAGACCATTGGCGGTACAAGATAAATAAAACACTTCCCAAATATTATCGATTAAATATAATAGATAATATTGCCAATACCTATTGGATAATAATACCTACATATTATCAGAAAGGACTAAATCAAGAAATGAAAAAACTAGCAATACGAATCGCATTTATTTTTATCCTTGCAGTGACATCTGCCTGTGGGAAAACAAGTGACCAGTTAAATACGTCCCAAGTAGTACAGAGCAAGGAAGAACAGCCTCAGGTACACAAGAACAAGGGAGATGATGATTTAAATATCCCACCTAACAACGAAGAAACAACAACGACTTCACACAATAGTCAGCAAGAAGCTACATTGAATAATGTTGAGACACAACCAGATCATGTAGTCCTAGATATTCCGACGTCCGACTCTTTAATTCGTTCTCCTGAAGGAAAGAATTTATCTCAAGTTGAGTGGAAGCCTGGTGCGCCCGATGTGACTTTGCCTATAAGATTTGGTACAACGGAAGCTGAATTAGTTTTAGGACTAGATCACCCTAACGGGACTAAGGCTGTGATGATCTTCCCTTCTACTTCTGTGGGTTGGCAACTTGACTTGTCTGGTGATATGGGAGTATTCGACGAATACGGGGAATTACAGGAGGGTTATAAAATTCAAGCGGCTCTCCATGATTTTGATCAAGATGGCATAAACGAATTAATCGTCACAGCTGGCGACTCAATAATTGATTTAAGCATTTGGGTTTATTCCTTTACAACCGTCGGGGACTTGCAGAAAATCAATCCAATCAAGCAGGAATTATCAATTACTGGCCAGAGGTACATAGAGCTTGATGGTGATGAAATCATTGCCCCTTATGGATCTCAAGGATTATTCAATTTTTATAAATATGTGGATAAGGTGTTTATGCAGCCCGTTTACTAAGGTCGTTGTCTACTTTTAAGTTTAACCTCCCTCATTAAAATTGCCGCTTTCCACTTTCTTAAGTGGTCCAGCGGCAATTAGTTTATTAACTATTTTTTCGCCTTCCCCACACTCCCCGCCTTATCCACATGCTCAGCCCGAATCTTCGGATCAGTGATGTTGGCTTCTTTCAAAGTTTGATAGATCTTCTGAATATCCGACTCTGTTAGAACGGGTTCCGTCTCGGCTTGAATTCGGTTCATTTTTCGCTGAATATATTCGGATAGTTCAACATCGTACACGATGAGCTCATCCGATTGGATTTTTCTCAATTCTGGGTCCACGCTAAATCGGCAACGCTTCGTGAATGAAACGAGAGATATATACCGGATCTTTTGGTAGTCGGGGAGACGTATTTACACCTTTTGGGGAGCTGCTCTAGCTGAATGTTAATCTTATGCTCTCCCAGCTCTCCGATTCGCGTTGGCTGAACTTTAGGCTTAGATTTGCTGCTAGATGTCTTGGTTTTACTAGGTTGGGTAGGCTTCTTATCCGGAGTATCTGATTTGAATATCGACATTAATTTCTTTAGCATGAGAGGGCTCCGTTCTATAGGTTTATATTACTCAGCCGGTCCGTTTCTTCTTTTTCCAGGCATTGAACTTGTTCTCGAGTGCGATCCCGTTTATTAATTGAATGTTTAATCGTTCAGAGTCTCTTCTGGCGTCCTAGGTGAAATTACTTGTCGTTCCAATCCAGGCATCATAACATCCATGGACTTGCTTTCCCGCTTTTAACCTAAGAACAGTATTATCTCGGACACTTTGCTTCCAACGCCACATAGTACTGCTATTTATAGCTCTCTTTCCCTGAAGAATTAGATCAACCTCGGTCACTCTTATCACCCATACGATCAACAGAATACCCTTGAATCTTTGTAATACAACTACATTAGTCATCATACTTAGCTTCTCTATCGTTCCAGTTTATATTTCTCAGTTCCTTTGTCCAACCCTTAGAGAATTCCAACAATCTGCCGTGTATTTGAGTTACTAATATTTGAATTCTGCCATTTCTCTACATTGTACTTTCTATTTTAGCTTTATTAAATCTTTCCACCTACTCCCTTGAACTTATCTACGAAGGCTGAGATTTTCTGAAAAACGCTCTGCTTTTTTGTTAAATACTGAGGATTAAGAGGACTCATTTTAGGAAGAACTTCATTAAGCTCCGTTCCATTTTCGCTGGCAAATTCCCTTTTTAATGAAGTTAAAATATATCTTTTCGCAGCCTCTTCATTAAGTTGTTCAGTATTAATTAACTCTTCTGCTTCACTTTTTTGCTCAGATTGAGCAAATGAGAAGAAGGCATCAATAATACTTGCTTTATCTTGAATACTATCTAAATCAGCTTGATTGATAAAATCAACTACTAAGCTTTCTTTAGCGCGGTTTCCTACACTAGAACGAATTAAGCGACGAACTTCTTCAACCAAGGATGCTTTATCTTTTACTTTTTTGTTATGCTCAAAGATAAGTTCAAGAATGTAATCTAAATTGATCTCTTGGGATTTTAAAAGATCTACTTCAAAAACAACATCATCCCAATCAATTGAGGAACTATCTTTTTCTTTTCCAGTTTTTTCACGACGAAGCCAATCGCGAATATCATTATATGTAGAACGATAATCTTGAATAGCTCTTTCTTCTAACACTTGAATCTCTTGCATAACAGCTATATCTTCATCCGTTACATAGTGAGTAGACTTAAAATCATCTAAAGCTTTAGGGTCAGTCAGATCAACTGTTTGTAAAGCTCTTAAACCTGAAAATTCATCATAGTTCTGTAGGATATTTTCAATACGCAAATATTCCCCAAAAAGTTTAGCAAATTCTTTCTTATCCCTTTCAGTAACAATCTCATCAACATTAGGATAATGTTCCTTTAATTCTTTTACTACGTCTACATAACCACGACGGGTTTCACCCGTTGCCACATCAGTGAATCCTTCCATATACTCTTTGTAGCTTTTTTCCAGCACAACATTTTTAGTGTTTTTATCTCCAAAACGAGTAATCGCGTCTATGGTTGCTTGTTCTAAATCTCTAAAAGTAACAATATTCCCAAATGTTTTGGTGGAATCATAAATACGATTTGTTCTCGAATAAGCTTGTATTAAACCATGATACCTAAGATTTTTATCAACAAATAAAGTATTTAAAGTAGGTGCATCAAAACCAGTTAAAAACATTCCAACAACAATTAACAAATCAATCTCTTTGTCTTTTACTCGTTTAGCAAGGTCACGATAATAATTTTGAAACTCTTTACTTTCTACACCATAATTGGTTTTAAACATCGCATTGTAGTCTTTGATGGCTGAACTTAAAAACTCTTTTGCACTACTATCCATTGCTGAAGGTTCAAAAGTTTCATCAAGAATTTCACCTATCGCAGTTTGCTCTTCATTAGCAGCAAAGGAGAAGATTGTAGCAATCTTAAGGGGGTTATTGCTTCCTAGTTGTAATTTATTTAATGATTCATAGTAAAGTTTGGCTGCGTCAACATTACTCACAGCAAACATGGCATTAAATCCTTTTCCATTCGCGTTTAGACGATGGGTTTTTACTCTAAAATTATTAAGAATATATTGAGAAATTTCTTTGATGCGTTCAGGATGCAGTAGTGCTTCTTTATTTTCTGCTGCCGATAGCTTTTTCTCGTCCTGTTCTTTTTCGATCCTTTTGAACTTGGGACGTACATCGTTATAATCTACTTTGAACTTTAAAACCTTTTCATCTCTAATGGCATCCGTAATGACATAAGAGTGTACCTCTCGACCAAAGACAGAAGCAGTCGTTTCAGAACCTAGCGCATTTTCCGGGAAAATAGGCGTGCCTGTAAATCCAAATTGATAGAACTTTTTAAACTTTTTTTTGATATTTTTTTGAGCTTCACCAAATTGTGAACGGTGCGCTTCATCAAAAATAAATATCACCTGCTTATTATATATAGGTAACTCTGTTTCGCTTTTCATTAGGTTATTAAGTTTTTGAATCGTCGTCACAATAATTTTATTATCATCTTTTTCTATGTTACGTTTTAATCCTGCGGTACTTTCAGAACCATTAACACTATCAGGCGAAAAACGCTGATACTCTTTCATCGTCTGAAAGTCCAGGTCTTTCCGATCTACAACAAAAAAAACTTTATCGATAAAATCCAGTTCAGTAGCCAAGCGAGCTGCTTTAAAACTCGTAAGCGTTTTTCCCGAACCTGTTGTATGCCAAATATATCCGCCGCTTTCAATGGTACTCCATTTTTTTGCTTGGTATGCACTCTTAATTTTCCATAATATTCTTTCTACCGCGGCAATTTGATAAGGTCGCATAACCAGCAGGTTGTAGCTAACATCAAAAACGGAATATTTCAGTAGTACATTCAATAAAGTATCTTTCTGAAAAAATGTAGCTGTGAAATCTTTTAGATCTTTAATTAGGATATTATCCGATTTTGCCCAATTCATAGTGAAATCAAAACTATTCTTATCACGTTTAGTCGTATTTGCAAAATAACGGCTATCTGTTCCATTAGATATTACAAAAATTTGCAAATATTTAAAGAGAGAGTTTTCTGAATTGAAGCTCTCTTTACTGTATCGATGAACCTGATTAAAGGCTTCACGAATCGCAGTGCCACGCTTTTTAAGCTCCACTTGTACTAAAGGTAAGCCATTGACTAAAATGGTAACATCATATCGATTAGCTTGCGTTCCTTTTTGTTCAAATTGCGAAATGACCTGCACTTTATTGTGAGCAATATTGTTCTTATCTACCAGGTAGATGTTCTGAATATGCCCATCATCAAAGACAAAATCATAAATATAATCGTTATGAATTTTACGGGTTTTATCAATGTGGTTGTCACTCGGTTTATCTAAAAATTGCTCACAGAATCTAATCCATTCAGCATCTGAAAGTTGCACATTATTAAGATTTTGCAGCTGCACACGCGCATTAGCAAGCATCTGTTCAGGAGAGGTTAAATTAGGCAAATGCTCATAGCCAAGATTAACTAAATCTTGAATGAGTTCTCGTTCTAAATTAGCTTCCGTTTGATAACCAACCCCTTGTTCTGCAATCTTAGTATATTTATCCAAAACTATATAGTTATTCGATTCTGCGATTGGTTTGTAGTCGCTCATTAATTTCCCCCCCTTAATTAATCTTTTTAAACCTGTATATTTCATTAATCTCACTAATAAGATGTCTTAAAACATTTTTGTCATCGTTTGTTAGCTCAACAATTTCTTCAGCTGAATGCTTTGAATGACTGGATAAGTTTAGAATCCTGTTTTCATATGCCACACGACTTCCTTTAACAGGCAATAACAAGTCTTTCCAATGAGAATAACCTAAGAAAGTGGAGGTTTTCTCCAAAACATTTCGAAGAAAGTTAAAATGATATTTATATATGCGCTCAGATTCAATAGCTTTTTCGATTTCATTTATAAGAAAAAGATGATAGGAAAACGGAGAATCATTAGGCTGTTCTATTAGTTCATAAATGCCCTCTTCTTTCTTTTCTAATCTATGCTTTTTAAAGTGTTTATTGTTGTAACCTGTACTTTTATTAGGATTATTAAATTCATTACATAGCACATTATAAAAAAGAGGATTATGTGTGGTTATAATGAATTTAAGGTCTGTTAATGCACCTGATTTTATTAATTCTGCTAAATTTACTGCTATTTCAATCAAGTGGTTATCGTCTAATGAACTTACAGGGTCATCTATAAATACATATTCAAGCTGATCAAATTGATCTGTTTCTCTATCACTTGGTTCAGCTTCATTTAATACTTCAATAACTTGTTCAAGTAGAGAATAAAAAACACACCATACAAAGCTACTCTCTTCTCCTTTTGAAGTCTTGATATAATGTGAGTGTTCATTATTGCCACGCTCATATGAGAAGGTTACTTCCGTAAATTCTTTATTAAAATTTGGAGTTAATTTTTCATCGGTATAATGTTGAAAATTAGTAATAATATTTCTATCTTGTCCCTGCTCTTCAAAAATCCATCTTGTAAAAGAATTAGGATGGACTTTAAGTTTTGGTTCAGTATCATTTTCCAAGTCATTATCCCAATAAAATAAATCTTCTGTAAAAGCATTGTAATAAAGGATCTTTTTACTAACCACTTCTAATTCCTCAAACTCCGTATCACCATTTACTTTCGGTGCCACTAACGATTTGAATTCCCGTGAAAGCCTAGTTTTACCAGTTCCATTAAAAGCATAAATCAGCTGAACTTTTTTATTATTGTCTTTTAACTGCTGTGCAATATCAATTAATGAAACCCCCATATTACTCCTCTACCTCCTCTTTAGGAAAGCTAAGAAGCATATTGCGGTAATATTCGTATTGCTTTTGACGCAATTCTATTTCACGAGTTAAACCCTCGGTAATTGAGGATGTTAAGGCGTCGAATTTGTCAAGGATAGAGACGATGCGGGCTTGTTCCACAAGAGATTTGTCTGGGTTGTCTGGATACGGAACTGGGATTTTGACTTCTCTTATTGCATTGGCATTAAATTGGGGCTGTCCACCACCTGACACCAATTTGTTAGCTTGATGCCAAAAAAGTTCGCTTTGAGAGTAGTGCCAATAATATTTAGGGTTTATGATTTTCTTATCAAAACTAAGTCTGATCAAAAAGCCGGCGAAAATAGCAGGGTAATCTTCTTCAAAAATCATTGTTTTACCAAAGGTTGCTCCAGTGCGAGCCATTAACAAATCATTTTTTTTCAGAATAAATCTTTCGTTTTCTTCTGAAATATCAACGAACTTTGCACCTGTCGGTATAAGTTTTCCATTCATACTTATATCTGTAATCCTGATAAATCTGGCATCCCCCGAATCCTGAGCTTTTGCAGCGTAGCCATATATAAATTCACCCACGTCCCCCAACCGTTTCCATCCACCATTACCCTCTTTTAAAGTCAACAGCTTATCACGATAATACTCATATTGCTTTTTACGAGCTGAAAACTCTGCTGTAAGCGCTGCTGTAAGCTCTGTTTTAAGCTCTGTGAAGGAGTCCAATAAACGGACGATTTCTTCTTGTACTTTAAGGGGGGGAATGGGGAGTTTGAATTTTTCCAACTTATCTCCATGTACTCGAATAACCTTTGTTCCTGTTCTATTTTGCTTTTTATAATCAAAAAACATAGGGGTTTGTAGATAATAAGCTAAATACTTTGGATTTTGATTATGCTTAAAAATGTAAGTCTCTCCGCTGACACAGACCTCATCCTCACCCAGCCAAACTAGAGGCTTACAAACATCTTCAATATTTTCGCTTGTAGTTGCAATAATCAAATCGCCTTTCTGAGCTTTTCTCAACTTGGTTGCCAGTGTTGGTGAAACAAAAGATTTTGTTTCATATGCAAAATTACCGTAGTAAGTATAAATTTGACCATAGTGGATACAACCTACACCATTTTCTGTAAAATCACTTTTTTGCAGTCCACTACCTCGAATAAACTCTCCTATTTGCCCCAATGATTTCCACTCAACTTGAACTCCATCGAGGAGTTTCTTCATAAAATTCGGCTTAATCATGATTCAACCACCTCAATAAAGTCATCAATTTCAGCACGAAGTTGGTCTATCTTTGCTACAATCGTTTTTATCTCTGCATTCAGCTCATTTATATCAATGACTTCCCTTGTATCTTTTGCTTCTATATAAGAACTTACAGAAAGATTGTAACTATTTTGAACGATTTCATCGTAATCAACGGATTTTGAAACATGGTCAATATTTTCTTTACTGTCAAATATTTTCACAATTTGCTCAATGTGTTCATCTGTAAGTATGTTATTATTGGTTGCTTTTTTATAGAAATCTACTCCACTTGCATCAATAAATTGAGTTTTATTATCTGTTTTATGCTTAGAAAGAACCAAGATATTAACAGCTATAGAAGTCCCATAAAAAAGGTTAGGTGCTAATGAAATAACCGTTTCAACAAAGTTATTATCGATCAGATACTTTCTAATTTTTTGCTCTGCACCACCACGGTAGAAAATACCAGGGAAACAAACGATAGCAGCACGACCTTTACTTGAAAGGTAACTAAGCGAATGAAGTACAAAGGCAAAATCGGCTTTAGATTTTGGTGCTAATACACCTGCAGGAGCAAATCTTTCATCATTAATAAGCGTTGGATCGTCACTGCCAATCCAATTTACGGAATAAGGTGGATTAGAGACAATGGCATCAAAAGGTTTTTCATCACCAAAGTGAGGGTCTAATAGCGTATTTCCTAAAGCGATATTAAATTTATCGTAATTTATGTTGTGTAAAAACATATTCATACGAGCAAGGTTATAAGTAGTATGGTTAATCTCCTGTCCATAAAAACCATCTTCGATAATATGGGCATCAAACTGTTTCTTTGCTTGTAATAACAATGAACCTGAACCGGCTGCAGGGTCATAAATTTTATTAATGGTTGTTTGCTTGTGTATTGCTAATTGAGCAATAAGTTTAGATACACACTGCGGTGTAAAAAATTCTCCTCCAGATTTTCCAGCATTGGCAGCATAGTTAGAGATTAAAAACTCATAGGCATCACCAAAAAGGTCAATTTGGCTATCTTCAAAACCTCTAAAGTTAAGCCCCTCAACCCCTTTAATCACAGCAGCTAAACGACTGTTTTTATCCTTTACAGTATTTCCTAATCGATTGCTTGTCGTGTCAAAATCAGCGAATAATCCTTTAATATCCAATTCAGAAGGATAACCATTTGCTGAATTTTCAATAGCAGAAAATATACCAGCTAAATCAGTGTTCAAACTATCATTAGTTTTGGCCGTTTTCGCAATATTAGCAAACAACTGACTCGGATATATGAAATAACCTTTTGTTTTAATGGCATCCTCTTTGATTTCTCTCGTTATAATTTCATCAGGAAGGTCTGCATACTTGATACTTTCATCTCCCGCTTCAATATAGCTAGAAAAATTTTCGCTAATGAAACGATAAAATAGCGTTCCTAAAACATATTGTTTAAAATCCCATCCATCTACTGAGCCACGGACATCATTGGCTATTTTCCAGATTTGAGATTGTAATTCGGCGCGTTGTGCTGCACTTGACATTGTATACCTCCAATTTTCCTTCTTATACATTGATTATAGAAGCAATTCTAAATAGGTTTGAAGTTTTCCTTACATTTTTAGTTACTTGCCATACTCACACTGCTATGCGATGTTATAGCAACTTGCTCTTTTACACTTAACGGGGGAGAGGATCTCCAAATTTTTTAGTGCGATAACCGTAAAACTGGCTAGGTGAGATTCCCCTTGCCTACATATCGGGCAATTTATCGATTTTATTGCGTGTTTCTCTTGCTAGAATGAGTTAGCTCCTTCTTCCTGTATGAAACTAAATTCTATTATATCTTAGATTCAGTTAATTCGGACTATATAATAGGAATGCTAGTTCTTTCCTTAACGAAACTACTCAGTCCCTGCCAGAATCCATGCTCTCTTTAAAGGAATCTCAATCTTAATATCCGCTTCCAGAGCATCATAATTTTCTAGTAACTAATGAATAATTGCTTTCTGATCCCATAGCCTTACATTAAAAAACTGCGATGCGATTTCTTTTTCTACTGAGCTTCTAAAACCACTTAAGAAACCAAAAAGCCATGACCAGCCTTAAAATTGTTAAGCATTCGGCCCAGTGGAGAAATCCGATATAAGAACCGAATTCATTCCGATATTCCCAGCTATTCGAGCTCCCATGAAGGTGAAGCACCAAATATGTAGGGATTCGACCGAGCTCATTCTTGAGATCCAGGAATGAACGGTGCAGGCGATCGCGATGTGGCAGTTTTTACGGCTTAATTCATCCAGTAGAAGCGGGGCGATTAGTTCTTATTGACTTATCCAAAGTACTTGGCCTTTAAATGTAAATACTGCGGTTGCGATAGCAGGGATTCTAACTCTTCTCTTTGAATCAGTATTTTTTTATAAGGGATAAAATAAGTTGTGTTCTTCATTAGATCACTGTTAAACCAGTCTTTAAAATCTTGTGTAATCTTCCGATTCGTTACGAGTAAATAGTAGTCGGGTTTATGCATGAGAACCTTAATCATTTCACTATATATTTCATCTATTCTCAAGGAGGTGTTTATATTTACGGAGTACTTACACTGAAGAATCCATTTCGTGGTTGCATTGGCCTTAGGGAGCCAAGCCGCCATGTCTATCTCAAATTCGCCATCCCTTCCTCGATCTACCCCAGGACCCGATCTTTCATAATTAACTAATCCTTTGAATGAAAGATGAATTATTTCATTTATGAGATCCTCAAAAGCATCTGACGGTTTTGTCCCCGAACAGCCCGCTGGGACGATAAGTTTTGACCAGTCAAACTCATATGGCGTATTAGAGAGCATCTCAAACTCATCTTTAGAAATAGGTCTTATACCAAGATCTTGAATAGTTACGACTGATTCTAAGTATCCCTTTTTATTCTCCCAGTTGAGGTCAGGTAATTCTAAGATTGCATATGTATCCTCATCCTCCGTTAATACAGAAACTTTATAGATTCCGTCATCAAGTTTATTTGTAATTTGTTTAAGAGCTAGGCGACACTCGTTTGCATCCTTTTTTAACCCCCCTTGAGCGGCCATCGCGTTTTGTAAATTATTTAAGAAACCAGCTTCACGACGTACAGTAAAGCTTCCATGCGCTAAAAGTTTCGTTCCGTCAGAATTATATATATAGCAACGCAAACCAATCAAATCTTCTAACATTTCAATCGTCACTGGCATTGGAGTCTGAGTGTTCACTGATCCTTTTCCCCCTCCCTAATCGGACGATCGCTCGGGTATACGAAGAGTAACCAGCTCACCAAGTCCAGTATTGTTCCTTTCCGTTTGTTATTCCCAAGATCAAAATTTAAGAATGTGGTCACAAATATATTTTTACAAAACACTTTAAACCTTTCTACGACACGTTCTTTTAATGCAGTTTTACCCGGGGTATCACTCAACATAAAAAACTCCAGGAAATCCTCATAAAGCCAAATCCTCATATTTCCAAATGTAACAGCTGTCCCCCTATAATTTACGCCCGCAATAAAAACCGAACATGCAGCAGCTAACTGTTTATGGTCCTGGCTATCAAAAAGACTAGTGATCACTGACTTTAGATACTTCATCTGTTCATTTACATCAAAGGATCTAAAAAAATTCTCGAAATTATTTACAGCTTCCAATAAATTATTTTTCCACTCCTGATTACTATTATGAAAACGAATCAAAACATCAATTAATTGAGGATCTATGTCGTCGATTGATTTAGGAATTAGCTGCCTCTTCTTATCTGCAGATCCGGTATGCATCACTTCTTTGTCATGATTATAGGCTACGAATCGATCACCGATTTCGAAGTGGTGATCATTATCCTGGGCTGAAAAAAAATATATTAGACTTAGACAACTTGTCAATTTTTCTGTTGCAAGGTGATATGATTTATAAATATCATTAGTAGCAGCGCGAACATTATGGATAAGTGCCCAAACATAATCATCCTGTTCATCTTCAGAACTCCTCACAAGAGTAGTCCTTTCACGCTTTTTTTGGAACGGAAGATTGTATTGCCACCCTTCAAAAAGTGCATCAGACATAAATTCAATATCGTGCATAATAAGTTGAGAAAAGCTATTGTCTGCTTTAAGATCTTTCACACGTAGACATACTGTAAAGTTAACAAACCGTAGCCATTCTACAGACATCCACTCAAAGAGATCCTTGATGTGCTCTGAGTGTATTTTTTTATATGCAGTACTTAAGATCTCCTCATGGTCTCCATGTTCCAGAATATCCCCCACAATAGCCTGATGAACAGTTTTAAAGAATTGTTTTTCAAAGTGTACATATTCATGATTCGGACTGACTATTTGTGATGCATATTCATAAAACTCCTTCAAGTAAGAGTTTGCCCATCTTCTCAGTACATCTTCACTTAACCCTTCCTTGATGAGGTTTTCTAAGCGTTGGCGGTAATGTGTCGCAACTTCTCCGAGCTCAACGGAGTTTCTGATTTTTTCGGAAACCTCTTCAACTATCTTATTTCCGTCTTCTAGTGTCCTCCCTATTCTTTGGTCGGAAGAAAAATAATGAATGAGTTCGTTTTCACACTCTTTAAAGATCTGTTGAATATACTCCTCTGTGGACTGACCTTTAGTACTGTAAAGCACCTGATCCAATAGAAGACCCTGGAATTTTTCCTTGAATTTATCCATTGATTTCTCAATGTATTCCATGGAGAACATTCGATCATTAATGCTGTGCAACAGATTACTTCGTAACCGATACAAAACAAAATACAGTGGTTTTTTTTCAATTTCAGGACAGAACTCAAGTAATGTCTCGAACCCAATTCCGAGACCATACAAATCAGTTTCGTCCCTCTTCTCCATAGCTAGGTACTCTTGGAATGTAACCGAGGGTATAATAGGTTCTGGCTTTTCCTCTAAATGATGCTGGGTCGGAACCATCAGCAGCTCATTAATTTTAAAGGTAAGGATGCAATCCAATAACTCCACAACAACTTGTGGGGGAAAAGATATTTGATCTAGTTCTTTCACTCCCTCGCAGTTTAAGTGGGTTTCAAGATAACGATGAATAAGATCAATATCCTTAGCTTCAGGAAAACCATCAAGATATTTCTTCCACAGCGAATACTCAGTACTATTGATTAAATGTGCGATTCGTTTTGCCAGAAATTCCTCTACAGGAGCTACAAAGATTGACCTGAATTCTAGCCGGAACTTTCGCTGGTACATAACACTCATCACCCCAAATGTTTATTCTGTCTCATGATTCTAATCTATAGAGGAGCACCTAGGAAACATGTCTGCTCTATTTATGTAATGTATAATTAACAGTCTCATCATTCTAAACATCCTTACGAGCCGAAACATGATCATCGATTCATGACATGAAAAGTAATAATGATAAAAATAGGGACGCGAAGTCCTTCGTGTCCCTATCTTGTCTCTAAAATCCTCAATCTTACGATCAGGGTAACCCCACCACTCAGAAATTGCTTCTAAAGATTTTAGTATTATTCAATTTTTTTGTGTTTATTTAGTAAATCGCTTCTTAGTAATCCCTGCTTAATACGTCCTTTAGCATGGGGATTTCTGGATTTCCGTTTTTCGCTTATTAATTCTGATAGTAAGTTCACTAATTGTTCTTGTTCAAGCTTAGGCATTGTGTAAAAAGTTTGGTAATATAATAACTTCGTCATAATTATTTCTTTGATAAGATTTGATCTAGTACTCTTATACAAGGTTTGGTATTTTCCAATATAACCTTCTAATCTTAAATCACCATATAAACCAGTGAGCACTAGTTTTTCAAAATCAGTTTCAACTTTATCGATTAACTTTGAGATTACCACTTTTAATTTTGGGGAACCTAAATCTTTTACTACTATTGTTTGCATTACAATAGGAATTCCTATTGTAATCATATAGAGTAGTTCGTCATCACTGTCTATTTCTTTACCCTCTTCGATATCCTTTAATGTAAATTCGTATAAAACCTTATATAGAAGCCCAATTAAAACACAATATTTTTCAACTGAAATTTTAAGCGCTTCTAATTTTAATTCTATTTCTACTAACTCACAATTTCTAAGAACATTTGAATAAAGCATTAAGTTGTATATAAAATGTTCCTTTATATAATTTTTCCTAGTTTTTTTATATGCTGATGAATCGTCAACAATTATATCATTATCCAGTATAACATCTTTTTCTTCTTCTGATAGTTTCATAGATTCAATCTTTTCAGAAACAGCATCATCATCTTTGAAATTGGCCAAAATTTCCCTAACGGGAAGATTTGATAATTTATCAATATCAACAATGTTATCTATTTCTTTAAATGAATCTAATAAGCGGTTCTCAACTAATTTCAAAATGTCGTAGCTTTTAGTTTTTTGGTTTAATCCAGTATAGTAAACAATTTCATTTGAAAAGCTTAGATAATTATCTTCATGAGTAATGAAATCAAATAGCTCTTTGTCTTCATTCATTTCTAATGCAATAAAGTATTCTAAAAAACAGGTAAATCTAAAATAAACAAATTCATTTACTGTGAGCAGGATGCCTTTATTAAAAAATGTTTGCCTTAAATCATGGTCAATCTCTAGTCCAATTTTGTTAAAGTAACTAACATACATTTCTTCAAACGCAGATTTCTCAATGTAATACTTATCTCCCTTTATCATTTCTTTTGCTAAAAATGTTAGAAAGTCAATCTTAATCTTAAAACCAATTGTCTCATATTTGGATTCGTCAGGATTTAGTTTCTCTAATAAGGTTTCAATAAAATTATCGATAACTGAAGCCTCGTTAACAGGGGTAAAATTGGCTTCTTTTTCGAGTATCCATAGCATCAATGAAACAAACATAGGGGTGCGAGGTAGACCAATTTTTTTAATACTTATCATTACATTTTCTAGTATTATATCATCATCAATTTTTTTGAATGAAAACCAATTTTTCACTAATTGTCTAATTTGCCCTCTTCTAAAAGAATTAATATAATGAATCGCATATTCAAACCCTAATTCAGGTAATTCTTTAACATTCATGGTTTGAAGTATATCTTCTTTCATTGTAAGAATAAAACGATTTAGTTTATACGTAGTAGCAAACTCTTGTAACTTCCTAAGATTTTTTTCATTCTTCAAGTTGAAATTGTCAACTAATAGAATACAGTTACCTTTCAAAAGATTCTCATTTACGTCAAAATCATTGATATCATAATTGATAAGAAAATTCGAAATTGCCTTTTGAAATACATTCTTTCCCTTTGGTACATCATTAAAATCAATAATGATTGGAATCTTTAAATTATCGTGTCTTTTTAAATAATAGTTACAAATATAATTTAATAGTGTTGTCTTCCCCATTTCTTTTTTACCTATAAACAATACATTATATTCTGCGTTAAGAACTCCATCTAATTCTATGTCTTTATCATCCATAATTTGTTCATTAGCCTTATGACTATTTTCGGGCCTAGATGTTAATATAGGGGGGACAAATATTTCATTGATGTCTTTAGGTGCCATCGAATCAGAGGCTACTGATAATAGTTTATTATTTATATCAGGAAAAGCCTTATCTTTTAAAATCTTCTTAATTTGAATGTTTTTTTTTAGAAGTGAGTTGTCCCGATTTTTCAATAACGGAAACACCAACTTTCCCTCTTCAGCTACTCTTTCTGCTTTACCAAAAACCCGTCGGCCCCCTTCAAAATATTCTCTAAATATAATTTCAAGTTCATTGGAGGAAAAATTCAACTTAATAATTGAATAACCATTATATGCCCTCCCTTGGAACAAAGAAGCGCATTTTAAGAAAACAGTATTATGATTATCAAATGCAATCCCCTTATAATTTTGTGTGTGGATGTGGCCTGTTAAAACCAAATTAAATCCAATTATTAATCTATCGTAAACCGATTCTCTATCAAACTCTTTAAGCCATTCTACTGGATGATGCACCATGGCAATTGTATAATCACAACCTTTTAAATCATCTATAGCATTATCAACCTGTCTCTCGCCTAGAAGAATTTTCCCGATGTCATCATCGCCACCAAAAGCCCCCCATGCCGAATTCAAGCAAGCTAGTCCAATCTTAAAACCATTTTGATTTAATATATATGTAGAAAATAAAGGGTTTTGTGTATGTAAGTAATTAGTTCCTTTATGGATATCATGAATAAAGTTATGGTATTTATCTAGCCTTACTAAGAGTTGTTTTTGGTTTTCTATCTTATCAATGAACGAATTTAATACATCCCTATTAGAAAACTTATCAGTTAAATTTCCATCAATAAACTCATTTATTACACTCCTATCAACTTCATGGTTACCAGGGACTATATAAAATTCATTTATTGTTAAACCTGTAGTTTCTAATAAAGGTTTAATAAATTCTTCTTCAGCTAATCTGTAACTTTCTAAATCATCTCCCCTGTTAATTAAATCCCCATTGAAAAAAATATAGTCAAATTTTAAATCTTGTTTTTGGATATCCTCTATTAATGCATTAAATACAATATTTATATCTCTAGCATATTTTTTGTCATAGTGCAAATCGGACAAATGCAGAATATTTTTTTCCATAATTTCCTCCTAAATATGTATTAAATAAAACACTGGAGACATACTGTTTTAACAAAACTAAAAATAGGGGTAATATTATATGAAACCTAGCGAAATTTTGAAAGAAATAATGGGTATGAAAGATAAAGCCCAAATAAAAAAAAAATTAAAAGAACTTTCTAGAAAGGTCAATGAAAATAAAAAAATAGATTAAAAACTATAATTTTTTTCATAATAGAAAACACTTCCTAGAATAATCGCCCCACTATAGATGGTAATTAGCTTGTGCCCTAATTCAATAATTTGGTAGATAGTTCTATGGTATCACATTTCCTAATGTTTGGTATGCAGAAATAAATAAAGCCGATCGAATGTAGGCCTCTGGACATTGGAGCGGATATTAATTCTGAAGTCGGTCTGGAAGCAAAGGAGACAGATCGTCGACAATGAGATCGAGGTCGGTAGTCTGCTTGTCACCCAATCGAAGAATACATAATAAGAATAAGGTCCGGCTCCCCGTCCTCAAGTTCCGTTACAAAGCCGCAAAAGTTCTGGCAGAACAATTTCGTGCCCTTGGTAAAATCTGCTCCCCACCCTCTCCTACACCCACAACAAAAAAGAACCCGAATTCCAACCAAGGTTGAAATTCAAGGTCCTTACCGCTACGAATAGATCACTCGATTATGCTCATCTTGGATACCCGATTTTCTATTAAAATACGTATTGATGACATCGCGCCATTCCTTCGCGCTTTCCAGCTGCTCCAGCATGCGCTGTTTAACATGCTGGAAGCGCTGCGGATCAAGCTTAGGCTTCAAGACATCCCAGCGTGCGAGCCACTGCTCCACCTGCTCGACTCCTGCAAAATGAGTGTCATAAATATGCTGAATAACCGTCTTGCCGGACTTTAACACATGGGTATACGGAACATGGTGGAAAAATAGCAGCAATTCATCCGGGCAAGTCTCCAATCGTTCATATATCGACGCATTGGCGCCAATATATTGGCTGGCGTACCCCGTTCCCGTCGCCTGCGTCCTGTCAACGCCGATCCCGTCGCGGTCCGCGAAATGATACGTTCCCCATGTGGAGTATTCGTAGCCGTCCACGTCAGGGCCATAGTGAACATGAGGCACGACCATCCAGCCCACGCCAAGCGGGGAGGTATAATTCTCGTAGACCGGCCACGATTCCATTAGCATGTCCACTACGGTCCTCGTCACATCCGGATCGGGTCCAAAGGTCATCCGGGTCCATTCCTCGCCGATTTCCTCCGCCGTCAGCTCCGGATTCCACAGCAAGCGGCCATAGCCGTAAAGATTGGACTGGGCAAGGTAGTGACCGGTCCAGTTGAAGTCATCCCCAATATTGGATACGGCTGTTATGCCGCTGTGCTGATATGGATACACTTGCCCGGCTACAATATCTTTCACCTTGCTGCCCTCACCTTGGCAGAGCGTATCGAATTCGAGCACCTCTTTCCATTGCGGAATCAAATAGCATATGTGCCTTTGCTGACCCGTGTACTCCTGCGTAATCTGGAATTCCAGCAGCTGATTCGTTCGCTCCATCGCTCCAAACAATGGCGATACCGGCTCTCTGACCTGAAAATCCATCGGACCGTTCTTGATCTGCAGGATCACATTGTCCTTGAATTTGCCGTCCAGCGGTTTGAAATGATCATAGGCAGCGCGGGCGCGGTCCGTCTGGCGATCCCGCCAATCCTGATGGCAATCGTACACGAAGCATCTCCATAAGACGAGTCCGCCGTAAGGCTCCAGCGCTTCTGCCAGCATATTGGCTCCATCCGCATGATGGCGTCCATAGGTAAACGGGCCGGGACGGTTCTCCGAGTCTGCCTTGACCAGAAATCCGCCAAAGTCAGGAATGGTTCGGTAAATATCGGCCGCTTTCTGTTTCCACCAATTCTGAACGGCCGGTTCTAACGGATCCGCTGTGGATGTATCCCCAAGCTCGATCGGTGCAGCAAAGTTCACGCTGAGATAGAGGCTGATGCCGTAATCGCGGAACACATCCGCTACGCGTGCCACATCCGGTAGCAATTGAGGCGTGATCAGCTTCGTCTCGGTCTGATGCACATTCACATTATTGATCGTGATTCCGTTAATCCCGACAGAAGCCAGCATTCTGGCGTACGCCCGGACACGAGTCAGATCGGAGACAATTGCATTGTCCTTATAAAATATCGATCGGCCCGCATATCCGCGCTCAATGGTTCCGTCCATATTGTCCCATTGATTCACCATGCGAAGCCGGTACTTCGGATGTTCGATCAGATCAAGCGCTTCGTTCGCTTGGCCCGTCTGCAGGAGACGCATAAAATGAAAGACCCCGTACAGAAGCCCCCTGTCCGATCCTCCCGCAATGAATATGTAATCCTGGTCTCCTCTTACGACGCGGCGTATAATGTAACCTTCATCTCCCACACGTCCGGCTTCCTCGGCTTCCGGCGAGCCGTCAAGCAAAGTCCTTTCGATACTCCCCAGCGTCCCTGCGACCAAGCAGCGGCCGGCATCCATCTCTTCACGTAGCAAAGGCTGCTCACCTGTCAGCAGAGCAATGCCTGTGGTCAACTCCTGAATCGCTGTACGAAATACTTGCGAAGAAACCGCCTGCGCGGTCACGATCTTGCCCAAATAGCTTTCCAGCGGCTTGATTGCCGCAGCATGCTTCAGCGAGCTCCCATCAACCTGCAACCATGCCGGATCATAACTGCTATTCATAATGCCTCCTCATGATCATTTCACGAGCTCCGTCGGGTTCATGCCCGTGAATTTCTTAAATACCGTGCTGAAATACGGAATGTTTTTATATCCGACCTGTTCTGCCACTTGGTACACCAATGCATTTTTCTCCATCAGCAGCTCCCGGGCCTTCTCGACCCGTACTCTGGTCAAATAATTGTTGAACGTTTCTCCCGTCAAATTCTTAAAAATCATCGACAAGTAGTTTCTCGAAATATATACCTTATCCGCCAGTCCCCCAAGCGTGAGATCCTCGGCATAGTGCTCGTGAATGTACTCGATCATAAAGTCGACAGCCTGGCGATGCTTTCCGTTCCCGCCCCATTCGCGACTGCCGAACACGAGCCCGATTTTGGTGATCAGCCATTCCGCAAGCTCGGATGGACGCTGCAGTTTCGCCATTTCGCGCGTAATGCTGTCATTCGGGAAGAAATCGTCAACGACGATCCCCGTCTCATAGAAAGCGAAGGCGATAATTCCCCACAGCTCCCCTGCCAGCATGCTGACATATGGTTTGGTGATGCCCCCTTGCTGTTCCAATCGCTTCATATAATCCCTGATGATCGTTTGTGCCTGATGTTCTTGCGAGGTTCGAATCGAACCGGCCAGCTCCAGGTAAAGCTTAACAGGACGCACGGGAGACTTGGCCTCCGCATTGCCCGGCTCCTGTGCACAGTAGAAATACAGCTCATACTCCGGAACCGCCGGCTGCGTATTCACATCGATCGCACGAAAGGCTTCTTCTGTCGAGATACCGATTTCCCTTATATTGCTCTTGCGATCACCGATGCCGATTCGGAGCTTCAGCTTCAAGTAGTTCTGCACACAGTCGATTAATCGGACACCCAGCTGCTCCAGCTGCTGCCGCACTCGCTCGGCAGACTCCGTTCGACCATGATGAATAATGACCACGGAGCGGTTGGTGTGGAGATCCGTATGGTCGAAGCGGGGGAATGCCGCCTGCGTAATTTCGCACACCATATTGCTGATTGCAAATCGAAGGAGGCTCCAGTCCGGCAAGCTTAGATTAGCTGCCCGTTGATCGTAGATGAGCTCGATGCCAACGACCGTATGATCGAAATCGGACCAATACCGATAAGGCTCCGGGATTTCCGTTTGGAGACCTGAGTGCAGCAGTGCGCCAGCTGCGGCCGATTTGACCCACTCCTTCTCGATGAAGGGCTCGTAAAGCTGCAGCTTCTGGAGCAGCTCATCCTGCTTCATGCGCTGCTCTTCCTGCTCCTCCAAATCGGATATGGCTTCATTTAAAACAGACTTCAGCGTCGGAAGGCTGATCGGCTTGGATAAGTAATCGCTCACGTTCAGGCGCAAGGCTTGACGGGCATACTCGAAGTCCGAGTAACCGCTCAGAATGATCACTTTTCCTGAATAGCCGGTGTTCTTCCGCAGCTGCTCGATCATATCCAGACCATTCATGACAGGCATATATAAATCGGTAATCACGATGTCGGGGCTGGCCGATTCAATCATTTCAAGCCCTTCTTCCCCGTTCAAAGCTTCTCCCGCCCACTCTGCATTCAGTTCATCCCAAGGGATGGCTTTTCGGATTCCCTGCAGCACGGCGCGGTCGTCATCAACGACTCCTATCTTCCACATCTGAAGATCCTCCTTCTTATTTGCAAAAAGGCAATGCTTTACCCTAACCGTAATACGTCATGCCCGATAGGCTATGAAACCGCTCAGGCATGACGTAAACCGGGAGTAGACCGGAACAATAAAGCTGAAATAATGATTTGGATGCGGGGGCAAGTACGTAAAATGTTCCTACGATCGCTGTTGCTCCCGGATTTTTGGATTTTATATTCAGCGGTAAAAATCCGGTCACAAAGGCGACCACTTCCGTTTCTTCGGAATCATTTTACTCCCTTGCTCGCATCGTGTTCTCATCTCATTTTATATGATCTATTCATATTCCTGGGCGGCCTTCTTCAACGATTCATAGGCCTTTTCCGGTGTTGTTCTGCCGAAGCTCAGCTCATCCCGGACGAGCGGGAAGTCTTTATCGATGAAGTTCACCCATCCTTCCGGCCCTGTCGTAAATATCTGTCCGTCCGGCGTCGTTGCGTCGATCAGCTTCATCCCAACCTTTTCGCCCTCCGGAAGATTCGGAATCAGCGACTCGGCGATCCTGGCATTGGCAGGCACACCACGAGCTGTTCCAAGAATAGCCCCTGCCTCCGGATCATTGATGAACCAGTCGATGAACTTTGCCGCTTCTTCCTTGTGCTTGGAATTAGGCGAAAGACTGAAGTACATGGACGGCTTCAGCCAGCCCCCTGCTTCCTCGGCCCGCGGCATCGTAACCAGATCGTACGCCCCTTCCTTCATGCTGTCCCATGTGGTGTAGTTATTGGAGAAGGAGTAGCGGAATAAGATTTTGCCGTTGACCAGCAGGTCTGCCGTCGGATCCATTTCCTTGTCGGATGCGTTCAAATCGGCTGGAGGTATAAGTCCGTCCTTGCGCAGCTGTTCAAACTTCTTGGTCCATTCCAGGAAAGTCGCTTCATCAATATTGAATTTGCCGTCTTCCGTAATCAAGGTACCTTTGCCCTTGGCATAGTGATAAGCGCTGAACATAAAGTAGTTGCCGGCATAATCCAGCGTGAAATATTGGCCTTCCGCCAGTTTAGGCTTTACCTCTTCCGCCAATGCGAAGAAATCATCCCATGTCCAGCCGTCATTCGGCATCGTCGCGCCCAGCTTCTCAAGAGCCGCCTTGTCGTAGATCATCCCAAAAGCAACCGATCCCAGCGGCACGCCATATTGCTTGCCGTCTCTCTGCCCAATCGGCAGCAGGCTCGGCGTCAATTCATCCAGTCTAACCTTGGTGTCGAGCTCTTCGAGCTGGTTGCGGGATGTCCAGTCCGAAACCCAGCCCGGGTCCATTTGGAAAATATCCGGCTCGTTATGCGCCGCTGCCTGCGTGGAGAGTTTATCCAGGTAACCGTCCATCCCGGAATATTCGGGCTCGAAGGTAACATGCGGATTTTTCTCCGTATATACCTCCAATGCCTTCAGTGTAGCTTCGTGACGCGGCTGTGAACCCCACCACATAATCCGCAGCTTGACATTTTCCGCCGCCGAACCGCTTTCGGCCTGTGTATTGTTCTTGGTTGAGGTTGTGCTTCCCGTGCTTGAGTTGGTGCTTCCGTTACCGCCGCATGCCGCTACCAGCAAGGAGAACACCATCCATAACGCGACAATCTGCAATCGCTTCCATTTGTTCATGCCGACTTCCCCCTAAAAACAATATATTGTGGTCAATATGTATCCTATCAATTCCGAGATGACTGGAGTATAAGAGAGATGCACAATTTATTATAAAATCGTCTGATTATGCTTTACCGCTGTGCTTCCTCAAGCCTTGGGAAGGTGATCGATACAACCACCCCTCCTTTCTCGCCATCCTTAACGATGATCTCATAATCATCGTTGAAGAACGCCGAGAAACGCTCTCTCACATTCCGGATCCCGTAACCTCCTTTGCGGCGATGGCTCCCTTTGTTCTGAGGAGCAAGCCCACTTCCGTCGTCGATAATCGTCATTCGGATCCGGCCGCCCTCTTCCTCAGCCTTAATTTGAATTCGGCCAGTTTGCCTTGAATTAAATCCATGAATGATTGAATTTTCGACGAAAGGCTGGAGCGTCATTTTGGGAATGAATAAATTGCGGATTTCCTGGGAGGCATGCACCTCGTATTCCAGACCGTCTTCCCACCGGATCTGCTGGATTTCCAAATAGCATGCGACGTGAGTCAGCTCTTCTTCAATCGTAATAAAGCTTTCTCCATGCGATAACCCGATGCGGAACATGCGGCCCATCAGCTCCAGAATGCGGCTCATCTTCTCCTGTCCCTCCGCAATCGCCATCCAGTTCAGCTGGTCCAAGGTGTTATATAGAAAATGCGGATTAATATTGGCTTGGAGCGCTTCGATTTCCGCCTTCCGCTGCTGCTCGTAACGCTGCGCAAGGGATGCGTACAAAGCCTGGATTCTCTCATTCAGTCTGCGAAACCCTGCAAACAGAATGCCGAATTCATTCGTGTAATCACCGGCCAGCTCAGCTTGCCTCCCACCGACATCGTAATTCTTCATGGCTCTCACTAACTGGGCGATCGGCTTCAACAATTGCCTGCTTAACCAGAGCGTTAACAAGAAAGCCAGCAATAGGGCTCCGATGCCGATGGTAATAATGGCTCCAGCCAGCTTGACGCTGCCTGACGTAATTCTCTCCCAAGGGGTAATCTCAACCAGCATCCAGTTGGAGTCGGCGACTTTGGAATAGACGACCAGAGACTCGACGCCATGCGGCTGTGTATGCAGCCGTGACACACCGGATTGGTCCGTGAACCGCAAATCCTGCTCCTGTAATCCGGCATCCCTCATTGATTTCCCGACGCTCAGCAGCTCCCTGCCGTTCAGATCCAGCAGCATCCGGTTCGAATCTTTAGAGTATCCTTCGAGAATCCCGCGGATCCAATCCGCTTTCACATGCACGACAAGAATACCCAAGTACCGGGAGTTGTTGTACACCTTGCGGGAAAAGCTGAGCACAGGCACGTTCCCATTATAGGTCGTTAAATCATGCTCCTCTGACCAGGAAAAGTCATTGTTCTGCAGCAAAGGATACCATGGCTTTGTCGCAGCCTCCGTTAATCCATGGAACTGAATATAGCTCTGCCGATCCCCCCACTCCGGCTGTTCCATATATAAATCGATGGCCTGAATTTGCGGAATCGAATAGGTTAGATGAGCCAGCGCTTCCTGTATGCCCTTGGACCTCCTGTAGTGGTTGAACTCATCTTCTTTTCCCGACAGAAACGTAAGTAAATCATTGTCCCTGGACGTGGTCAGCGATATCTGCTCGATCGACGTCAGACGGCCCGTAATTTCGTTGTTCAGCTCCTCAAGCAGTCTTTTTTGATAATACGACGTGTTTTCAGCCAATTCCCGCGAAGTCATGACATAACTGGTCCATACCGTGATCGCCAGCACAATCGTGATCAGCCCTGCAAAGCAAATAATAAACAGGGAATCGATCCGGTATCTTTTGAAGGGATTGATCATAATTCTCATCCTCCATGCTTTACATTCCTATCAGAAAAAAACATTGAAGCTGTGCGGCGTACCGCTGCCTCAATGTTTCCTCATTTTATAATATAACGGTAGGGCTAGCTACTACCCTTTTAGTCCTGTGGTAGCTACACCCTCCACAAAGTATTTCTGGGCAAATATAAACAGCAATGTAGCCGGTAGAATGGATACGAGAGACATCGCCAGCAATTGTCCCCATTCCGCGCCGCCTTGCGAATCGTTAATCATCCGTAAAGCCAAGCCAACCGTATATTTGTCGACGGAATTAATGTACAGGAGATGACCAAGGAAATCATCCCAGTTCCATAGGAAGCAGAAGATAATGACTGTCACGATGGAAGGCTTCATCAAGGGCATCACAATTCTCCAATAAATCCCGAACCAGCTGCATCCGTCGATCTTGGCCGATTCATCCAGCTCCCGCGGGATCCCGCGTATGAATTGAACGAGCAGGAAGACGAAGAAGGTTCCTCCCGCTCCTCCCGCTAATGCATGGGGCACGATAAACGGCAGGTAGGTGTTGACCCAACCAAATTGGTGGAACATCGCATATTGCGGAATGATGAGCACTTGGCCCGGCAGCATCAGCGTGAGCATGAGCAGCGAAAACAAGAAGCCTCGAAGCGGAAAGTCCAGCCTTGCAAATCCGAAGGCAACCAGCGTACAGGAAATCACCGTTACCATGATCACCGCAGTAATTAAATAGAACGTATTCAAATAGAAGTCGGTAAAGGTGAACCCCGGAACGGAATGCCATCCGTTGATGTAATTGGACCACTGCGGCACGGACGGGAAGATGGACGGGGAACTGAGCTCCTGGTTCGTTTTCAGCGAAGCGCCAATCCACCAAATGACCGGATAAACCATAATCAAGCTGAACATAATGAGGACCGAATGGCGGATCACGGGGTTCCATTTGCGTCTGGTCATTTTCCTTTCCCTCCTTGGCTCTCGGATTCGTAGAATACCCAGTATTTCGAAGTCAGGTTAATGATCACGGCGGCAGCCACAATCAAGATCAGCATGATCCAGGCCAAGGAAGAGGAATAGCCCAACTGATAGCGGCTGAATGCCCGTTCATACAGGTATAACGCATAGACATAGGTAGAGTTCATCGGCCCGCCGCCGGTGATAACGTAAGCAGGCGTAAACATCTGGAAGGAGTTAATGACCCCCATGATGAGATTGAAAAATAACGTGGGTGACAGCATCGGAAGCGTGATTTTGAAAAATTGCTTTAGCTTGCCCGCGCCATCCACCGCGGAGGCTTCATACAGATCATTCGGTATCTGCTTCAGGCCTGCGAGGAAAATCACCATCGATGAACCGAATTGCCATACCGACAAGCCAATGAGAGACCATAATGCGGTATCCGGGTTCGTGACCCAGCCCGTTCCGGGAATTCCGAAGAATCCAAGCACTTGGTTGAAGAAGCCGTCCACGCCGAAAATATTTTTCCATAACAGGGAAACCGCGATGCTCGCCCCGATCAAGGAAGGGAAATAAATGGCCGTTCGATAGACGGATATCCCGCGCACGGCCTTCTTCAGCAGGAGCGCAACCATCAGCGCGGCAATTAGCTTCAGCGGCACCGAGGCGAGTACATAATAAAACGTGAGCTTGAGCGATTGGGCAAATTTGTCGTCCGCCGTAATGATGCGCTCGTAATTGTCTAAGCCGACCCACTCGATCGGCTTCATGAGGGTGTAATTTGTGAAGGAATAGTACAGGGACAACAGCATCGGATAGGCTGTCAACGCCAGAAATCCGATCAGCCAAGGGGAAATAAACAGATAACCTGCAAGGGGAGAGTCCCAGCGCTTGCGAAATGGCTTTTTGCGAACAGGTATTTCGGATGCTAAAGATGTTGCTCGTTCCATGAATTCACTCTCCTTTTCCGTACCTTAAGTATAGAAGGAGAGCCGCCGGGAACTACATGAGACAATTGCTCAAAATCATTCAATATTTTCAGAATGTGTCGTCAGAAACGAATACGACCAAGAACCCCACCTCGTCGAAGCGAGTAATTCAATTGTACCTTGCGGCGTTAATTCTCCAGGTGCACTTGAACCAGCATAACTTAACAAAAAAACGCACCTCCCCGTGGAGATGCGTTTTTCACTGGATTTCATATGCTGCAAACCGGTGAACGGCAACTTGCCAGATTACTCCGGAATATTCCCGCCAGCCACGCGGTCGCCGGAATTGCCCGCCGGGTCGGTGACATTGTCATCCTCGCCGGCATGTATGATCAGCGAGCGCCCCAGCACCGAGTTCGGCTGGTTCTTTTCGAGCGTGCCATGCTGAATGATCGTCTCCACTTCCACGGTGCCGTCTGCGCCCACGACCAGGTTCGGCATGTCGCCGACATGGCTTCCTTGCGGATTCTCCAGGCCATGATGCTTGTGGGTTGGATTAAAATGCCCTCCGGCAGATTTAAAATCCGTTCCCTGAATCGCATTCTCATGCACATGGAACCCATGCTTGCCTGGAGTGAGGCCGGATGCGGTAATCTTCACCTTCACCCCGTCATGGATCTGCTCCAAGGTAGCGGAACCAACTGGCTCGCCCGCCGCATTGTACAGCTTGACTACAGGCTGCCCCAGGGATTCTTTCCTGGAAGCCTCGCCCCAGTACACGGGTTGGTTAACCGGATCTGAAACCATGCGAGCTGACACATCGCTGCTGCCGGTAGGAATCTTAGGATCCGAAGTCGCCGTCTCTTGTTCCGAAGATGGACCGTCAGCGGTGGCGTTGTCCTTGCCGTTAACGAAGTGGCTTATTTTAGACATCGTGTGTTGAATCGTATCTAAGGTTCCTTCGGGATTCGCAGCAGCGAACATAATCCCTATAATCAGCAGGGCTCCGGCAAGAAACGCTCCAGCCATATATTTTAACTTGTTGGTCAACTTTTTCACTTCATCGCCTCCTGAATGATGATATCATTCATCTCCCAATCCCCTGATTTTATACATCCAAATCGTTATTTTATGGGATATGAGGCATTCAGTGTCGGTCAAAGAGAGGGGCTCGATAACGGCTTTAACGCCCCTCTGGCAAAATAAGCTCTCTCATCCGATCGGTATGTTTGGCGGAAACCACATATACATCTTCTCCCCATTCCTTGAACCCGTAGCTGAACACACTTTCCTGACCCTCTTCCCCCAACCACAGCTTGATGGCATGAATCGGAGATTGCTGGGCATAGACGACCATTACATCGTAATCCGGATCCGTTCGTTTGGCATCATCCGGCTGCTTGCGAGCGGTACGGATCGCTTCCTCAAACGCTCTTACGTCTTTTGCTTCCTTAAAGGACAACAGTGTATCCCCATTCATCTCGTCCCATGTCTCGAACGCTGAAATCCGGATTTCGGCAACCTGTTCGTCCAGAAGCTGCATCGTCTCCCAACCGGGTTCCTTCTCGCAGCCTACCAATAGAGCCGTTATGTAGAGCATCGTGATCATGAATAAGCGCTTCATTAAACCGTCCTTCCTTATCTATGAAAAATATTATGGGATGATTCCATGCTGCTTCAGCTTGTCCATTAGCATGGTTCTGTACGTCTCTTGGTCATAAAGGGAGTTATTGATTAATTCCTTGTTCAGTCCGAGCTTGTCCAAGATCCTGTGCTCCAACTCGCGCCGGGCTTCCAATACTTGCAGAGTCCCTTCGACGCCTTCCAGACCGTGATGTTTGCCGTACCCCTGTCCAGTGTAGTAATGGGCAAACCCTGTAGACCATGCCTCCGGGCGTTCCCGGATGGCCTTGCGGAATGCGTATTCCAGGTCGTTCTGCTCAATGTAGAACAGGAGGGGATTTAGCGGAAGGGCCGCTTTTTCCAGCCCCAGCACGTAGTCCGTCACTTGATCTTCCGGCGCATCATGCTTCACCATGCCGACGGTCACCGGATTCTGAATGAAACAGCACTCAAAAATCGTGACGGTAGGCTCATGCAGCGCCTGCTCGGCAAATGCCTCCCACCGATCGGTGATGAGCCACCGGTTGATGTCCAGCGGGAGCTCGTAAATATCCTTTTCAGCCAACGAATGATAAAGGTCATCCGGAAAAGAAGCGCCTTATTCGTTCTTCAGCTTCTGGTAGGGCAAGAGGTTCCAGCTGCCTTTTTTGACAGCCCGTTCGATCCATATTTCTTTAAAAGGGCCTGCGACTTCCAGCAACTGCCCGAATTCCTCTTCCGTCAGACACGCGGTTCCCTCATAATCCGCCGGGTGGTCTGTATCCCCCTCCATCACCAGCCGGGCCTCAATGTTGTGCTCGGAAAGAATATCATGCAGCATACGGGACGTCGTCGACTTGCCGAACCCCGGCAGGCCCTCAACCATGATTAATTTCGTCTTCATTTCAAATCCCCTTCAAATCTCAAAAAATGTTTGCAGCTACATGTTATTCTGTGGGAGCCAGCGAATATCCTTTTCTCTATCTATTGATTAGTCCCAAATTAAGGTATGATAATGTTACTACTTATAGAGAGGTGTTCATACATAAATGAAGAAGACTTTAGCCCTTTTGTTGATGTTCGCTATCTTAATTCTCCCGTCACAGGCTTATGCCGCCCCACCCTCCATGAAAATGTCGATCTCCGAGGTTAATAAGATCTACTTTGAGGATTACAACAAGAGGTTAAAGGAGGTTAAGTCTGCTATACGGACATATAAAGCCCCTGTGTGCTCCGATGTAATCACTCTCACGAATCAATCCAAGCAGCTGACAACCAAGTACAACAACCTCAAGAAGTCCAAAGCCAGTAAGACGGAACTGAGTCAAATGAAGGCAACACTTGATAAGGCTAAGAAAAGTCTTAGTGAAGCAAAGAAAGTCTGCAATAAGGAAACAGCGGAAACGAAAAAAGAACTCAATGGACAAGTTAAAGAAATTTCTTTAGCCAAAACTTCCGGAGTCAAGCTTAATGTCGACTCTTACAATAAAGGAACAATTACCAGCTCAACGTTCGATAAGGAAATACGCAGTATCGTGAAGCTTGTAGACGATGTTTTCACATACATTCTAGAGGATCTTGAATAGAGCAAGCGGCAGGGTATACCCTGCCGTTTTTTTATTGAATATCGTTGAGCAAAACAAAAGGCCGTAGACATTACCATCTACAGCCTTTCCTTACACTAAACCTAAAACCCTACTCCAAACTACTAAACTCATTCATACGTGCAAGTTTTACAAGATCAGATTTAGGCCATCCGATTTCTCTCGATTTCACCCTGCAATATTTGCAGGAGCAATGAATCTTCCCCTTAGCAAACTCACCTGTAAACTTGGCATGCCAACCAAGCTGTTTAGCAAGCCTGCTCTTACGCTGGATCACTCTCCGTCGATGATGACGGTAATACGAACGAGTACGATTGTTGCCTTTGCTTTTCATTCCATCACGCCCCTTGGGATAAGGCCCAGCCTGCAAAGGAGCCAAGAGGGTTATGTCATCCTCTACAGGCCGAGCGTGATGAAACTGCTAAGTTGCACGAACACCATGGATCACCTCAACGCGATGTGATTTCAACCTGTATTACTTTCTTACCAACTCGCCATAATTTCCACATGCACCGTTTGCGGAAACCTCGTCATGAACCTGCTTCAAGATAGCGAAACCCACAAACTCGCTATATCCTTCCCTTAAATCCCATTTATCTAATTTAACATCAATTCCATCTACAGCTCTAAGCCTCTCCGCTAAACTATATACCCATTTCTCATGCTGGGGCGTTGTCCAATATATGATATAAAAACAGCGGGTGGTCTCTCATTAATTTTTGTATTCATTTGATCCCCCTCTATCTAGTTTTAAGTTTAGGGATAATTATACCATAAGGAATTCATAGAATTCATAGACTACTACTCAAAGAGAATTCAATTATCCGTTCACAACAACACTAAAAATGTTTGTATCTCACCCCTCTCTATTAGCCATAAACAAGAAGATCTTGCTAGTAACCAAAGTTCATATATGTTACTTTATACTTAACTACAATCCACTAATTCCGGAGGTAAATATGAAGAAAGCACTAATTTTCCCTATTATTCTATTAGCATCATTTTTTTCAATTTTAATTCCCAAAACAGAAGCTAATGCCGCTTCAAACGTTGTGCCAAACAATGCTTATATATCTGATGAAATTGCAGTTTTTTTAGATGGTGAAATTCTTGTAACACGCGAAAAATCCTATACTATCGATGGAATTAAAAATCATGGAACGTATGTTCCTGTAAAGATAATTTCTAAGTTTAAAGACATAACGATAAACTACGCCAAGCCAATAACAGTTAAATCAAAAAAAGGAACATATAAAATAAATAATAGTAACTCAGTTTTATTAGATGGGGTCACTTATATAAAACTAGATTACCTTTATAAGATAACAGGGTACTCTGGTAAACATGAATATGAGCCTAATACAATTTTCCTATGGAGCAATAATGAGGGTAAAGCTAAATCAGATAAATTAATCTCTCAGATAAAACAAGTAAAGAATGACAATCTAAAAACTTTCATGGGTAAAAAAGTGTACATATATGAGGGGGAACAAGTTGGGCGTGTAATCGAGATTCTTCCGTACAGTGGAAATAGTGTAGCGTTTAAGATATTGTTGAATAATGGAAAAGTGATTGAAGAAATAGTAATTGGCTCAGAGCCTGATTCCTTCTGTAGTTATTTCTTGTATGAAACAATCAACTACATCTACTCAGGAAAATATTATTGGGCAGATAAAAACTATCTACCCTCGTCTAATCCATTATTAAATATAGAGAAGGTTTATTTCAAATCTGTAAAGATGAAAGGAAAAACCCTTCTCGTTGAAGCGAAAAGATCAAGTGGAGCAGCTGTCACTTTTAAGCTACCCTTTTATGATGATCCTGGTATAGTGATTAGAAATGGGTTTTATACTGTTAACCCAAAAAGCATTTATCCTAAATGGAGCGATGCCACTTGGAATAGAATAGTACAGCAAAAAATTGCTATTGGTATGAATCAAGATCAGGTATTGTTATCATGGGGAAGACCAAATGATACATCTTCTTATTCAAGTAATACATTAACAATGGATCAATGGATATATGGTGATACTTATCTCCACTTCTATAACGGAATACTCGAATCATGGTCAGATTACTAATAGACAACAGGGCAGTTTATACACTGCTCTTTTTATATTTATCTCCTTATATTACCTCATATTTTTTCGATGATTCGCTTAAAGGTTGCAACTTTTTTTCGTGTTTATTGCGCTAATAATAAGAACTTTATAAAAAATCTTGGTGTGAAGATGGAAATGCTGTGGAATTTTTTTATACCATCCCCCGTACGCTGGATGCAGACGTTTGTCAAACTTTAGCGATTGTTCGTATACTACATTCTACATTTTAATCAATACACTGGTATATGTATATGAGACATAAAAAAGACAGTGTAGCTTCAAGCCACACCGCCAATTTACTCACTTTACTGTTTTTACATCCCTCTTCTCAATGACATGTCGTATACGTAACATGTCTAAGCCGTCTTGAAGATAATCCAATAACGGCATCTTAGCAAGCATACTGTATAGTCGATTAAATCCACTTTCAGGCCGACGACGGCCATTTTTTTGTTTCATCATTTGTTCTCCTATTTCCATTCTCGATTGAATTTTGCCATTGCATGCATGTCCCCTATTATAGATCAAGGTGCTGCAGCCCGTACACTTGGATTACCGGAAAAAGACAGCAAAAAGGCTGCCGAATGGGCAGCCTTTGAACTTGTCATCCATCGTGGGTTGATCCCCCCGCCCTTGCGGTACTTCAAACAGCGGGTTAGCGATCATCTCATGATGTGCCGCATGTTCTCAGCATGATACTCCACGTACGGCACCGTCAGCATCTGTATCGCGAGCAGTTACTCCTTCATATCGCTACTCTCTACTACTTGTGGAAATACCATTCACTCCACACCCTTCAACGATTCAATCATATGAATCCGCGTCACTTTTTTTCGAAGCATGAGGTTGGAGAGAAGGGTCAGTAAGAACGCCAGCACAACCGATGCCAGCATAATTACAAGGTTTAATTGATCCGGAATTTGCTGATGCGTACTCGAGAGCGCCTGGATGATAATCGAATAAACATAACCGCTGATCGGCAGGGCAACAATGACCGCAAAAGCGGTTAGCAGCATGTTTTCAGAGAAGATCAGCCGGTTGATTTTACGTTTGGGATAGCCTAATACCTTCAGGGTGGCAAGCTCACGGTTCCTTTCATAAATGTTGATGGAAGAGATCGTATAGATGGCACCGAAGGACAGAATCACGGCGCAGATGATAAACATGATGAAGATAAAACTGTTTTGCTTCAGCATATACTGCGCTGATTTCTTGAGGTCGTCCTTGTCTGCAATGGCCTCCACCTGCGGGTCTTGTTCAAAGAAACTCCGAACGCCCGCCAGATCGGCAGCGCTATGGACGCTCACTAACAGCGAGGATGGATCGTAGTCGATACCCAAGCTCTTCATATAGCCCGGTGTGCTGTAGAACGACGGATTCGAATACTGTGTGGAGATATCCAGAACCTTCATATCGACGATGGTTTGGTTAAGCTCCGGTGCGGTGATTTGAAGCTGGATCGTATCTCCTTCAGCAATATGATACTGATCCGCGTACGATTTCGGTACCAGCACGCCATGATCTTCTAACGATAGCCGATTGCCTTGTTCATCATAAAAGCGAATCAGCTCATTATCCTGCTCCGTTACCACGAGCGTAGCATTTTCTTTGTTTTCCCCTTGGATGAGTTCCACAGGGTAGTTGGACAACCCATAATGGTCTACAATGCCGGAGGGCAGTGCTGCCCTATCCGGGAACGATCCGATCGCATAATCGACTCGTAAATCATACGTATTTACCTCTTCGATCTGACCGGCTACCTTGAGCAGGGCCGTCTGCGTGCCGAAAGCCGTGATCAACAAAACCGTACTGACCACAACGCCAACGGAGCTCGCGAATGCTTTTTGTTTATTTAAGAAGATATTTCTTAGAATAATCTTGTTGCTGTAGGACAGCCGACTCCACATCCCTGGAATGTTCTCGATGAGCAGTCTTTTCATCTTCTTGGGCGGTTTCGGACGCATCGCCTGCGCAGCACGTTCTTGCAAGATCGCTCTGCCGCTGAAATAGCAGGACAGCATGCCAAACGCACTGGAGCAAATCATTGGAGGTAGGAGCGTAAAGAACGAAAGGGAGAACGTTAGGTCAGGTAGAGAGTAGGATCTTCCAATCGACGTTGTTATGAGTGGAATGAACAGGGCGGCGGCGATGGCATAGCCCAGGATGGAGCCGATGACGCCAGCCAGCACGGGGTAACCCATGTAATGCAGCATGATGCTTCTTTTTTTCACCCCTAATGCCTTCATAATGCCCACTTGATTTCGCTGGGAATCGATAATCCTTGACATGATCAGAAACAGGATCACCGCTTCAATCAAAAAAAGTACGATCGGGATCACCCTGCTCATCAGCTTATTATTATGAATCGTTTGCTGGGTCTGGGAATAGTTGAAGGTCCGTTCTTTGCTAACCTGGCTTATATAAGGGAGTGACTGGGAATGTGCTTCAATGGCCTGGCCTAACTGGTCCATGTCGTAACCGTCCTTGGCATCAACCAGGATCTCATTGTAGAACATGCCGCCTGCTATTTCAGGTATGGTCTCTTCGGGGATATAAGCGATTCCATAAGCTTGATGGTCCTGGGTTTCGTTCTTCTTGGCATGCTCCACATTCTCATTCAAGCCGCTGATCGTGAACGTCATGTCCTTGTCATTCACACGGAGGATGATGGAATCACCGATACGGTATTGATGCGCCTCGGCATAGTGGGAGTCCAACAGGATCTCATTCGGGTCGGCTGGCATCCTGCCCTCCATCATCCTGGATGTGTTGATTGTATTAGGTACGGAGATCGAGTGCACCGTTAAAGTAGCTTTATCATCTTCAAAAGCTTGTTCGGCCTGGACGGTATAACGCCCTTCGATATGTTGAATGCCATCAATGCTCCCTAAATCCTCGACATCTCCTGCGGAAATTTGACTGTAATAGACGTTCAAGTCGCTTAGATTATGTTCTTGAAAATACCCCTTCGTATAGCCGCTAAGATTGTCGCTCAAGGTGACCAGCCCCGTGTAGAAAAAAGCTCCCACCGCGATTACCAAAACAATGCCTATGAATTGTCCTACCGACTGTTTCATGTCCCTTAACAATTTTAACGCTAAAATCTTCATCACCACTCGATCCCTTCAACGCTTTGTTTGTGCTCATTGATCGTGATGCTCTCGATCTTCCCGCTCTTGACGCGGATCACTTTATCCGCCATCGGCGCGATGGCCGAGTTATGGGTGACCAGCACTACGCATGTCTTCGTTTCCTGGTTTAAATCTTGAAGCAGCTTTAAGACCGATTTCCCTGTCACATAATCCAAAGCTCCGGTGGGTTCGTCGCAGAGGAGAAGCGCGGGATTCTTGGCAACCGCTCTTGCGATCGCAACTCTTTGCTGTTCGCCGCCAGAGAGCTGGGAAGGGAAGTTCTTCAAACGATCCGTTAGTCCAACCTTATGTAAAATATCACGGGCATCCAAATGGTGCTTACATACCTCTGTCGCAAATTCCACGTTCTCCAGCGCATTCAAATTCGGAATCAGGTTATAGAATTGAAATACGAAGCCAACCTGCTCGCCGCGGTATTCGGTTAATCTCTTCTCGCTCCATCCCGTAATCTCTTGATCTCCAACAAACACTTGTCCCGAGGTAGCCGTATCCATCCCGCCGAGAATGTTCAAAATCGTGCTTTTCCCTGCCCCGCTGGCCCCTAGGATCACGACGAATTCCCCCTCTAAAATGGAGAAATCAACGCCCGCAAGGGCTTGAATCGTCACTTCGCCGATTGGATAGGCCTTGGTTACGTTTTTAAATTCGATTAACGTTGTCACTTCGTACATCTCCCCGTATTGGATTTTTCAGTTGGCCTTGATGCGTTTAATCTCATCATTACACCTTACGGTACAAGAGACACCCGACACGCGATGTATTCCATCATCAGCCTCAGGAAGGATTTCGCTTTAGCGACGGGCAAAGGGAATGCGATTACTGACTCCGGACGCAATTTTCCAAAGTGGGCAAGAAAAACAAAAAGACCGCCATCCAACTGTGGATAGCGGTCTGTTCCTGCGTACGATACCTGATCTTGTCTGAAATGGAACTGATTTAACTTAAAAGCGTCTCTGAAGCCAGCGTAAACCCTTCAATCGCGACATCTTCGTCGACTTCAATCATGATGCAGCGTTTACCTTGGAAATTCACCTGTTTAACATACCTTAAATCCTGCGGGCTCACCGAGATCGTAGCTACCTTGGTTTCGATCTTAATGGATTTGGTAGTATACTTCGGCATGACGCTGGTTGCTTTCATCTCATAGTTCTTGTTGTCTACGATGGTTTCGAATGCCCGCTCCACCTTCTCGGTTGTCACGTCCTCTACGCCGCTTGCGTTCAGTACGCGCTCCAGATCTTTATAATCCAGCTTCGGAGGTTCTTCCTCCTTCGTCTCTTCGTTAATTTCGATCACCCGGTTGATTTCCTCGTACACCTGGGCAATGGTGGCTGAATCGAGCTGTTCGCCGGCCACTTCCTTGACGATATCCTCGAAGATCGCTCGCTCTTCAAGTGCCGTCACGGATCTTTCTCCGTTCAAGACCTGCTCGACAAAATGCGGATCCGGAAAATTCGATTTTCCCGTACAATACAAAATACGATTCACATCGGAATAATTGTCCGTCACGCTAGGGTACAGGAATCCTTGCTCTGGCGCACTTAACTTGATAATCGGATCTACAATGACATTGTACTTGAACTCCCGCTCCACATAATCGAACAAGAGCGTCTTCCGTTGTTTCTCCGTAGAATTCATGCTGCATAAAATAAACGGATGGGCGAACACCTCGTTCTTCTCGCTCTCTTCCGCTTCATCGTTTCTCGCCTTGGTCGGCAAATAATACTGTCCCCGAACGAACGTGACCACCATATCCCGCTCATATTGGGCATCCTTCAGCATTCGATCCACCAGCATCAGCATCAAGTCCTGCCATTCTTCCGGATCACCCGACACGAGCGCTTGGTGAAGCATGACCTGCGCCGGTTCCTCCGCTGCTTCCTGAAACCTCAATTCGAACAATTTTTGATCCAGCTCGCCGGTCAGCAGTTTTTTGAAATTCCCCATGTATAACTCTTGCTTCTCCCGATCCACCAGCTCGAACGGCAGGCGCTCCCAATGATAGATTTCATTCGTTTCCTTCGTAATATAGACATTGAGAATATCGTAAATATTCATTAAATCGTGATCCAGCTTAAATTGCTTGCGTATATTGGCGACTTCTTTTTTGTTCATATCCGATTCGGCAGCTCCTTCAATATAATCTGGCTTAATTAGTATAAATTATTGGAACGTAAATTGGTAAGTGATCTTGGCTTGCATTGTCGTGCCTAGGTCCATTTCCCTGTGGCCCTGATCTTTTATTGTGGCATATTTAAATAACTGAGTCGAGGATATTCCTTGAAAAAACATCTGACTTCACCGTGTGTATTTTCCTTATCTCGGACCCACATCATCATGGAAAATATCAAAAAGAAGTCGGTTGATTCATCAGGGAAGTCATACTCTCGGAATAAAAAAATGGTGATACGGGTTCGTTCCGTATCACCATTTCATGTTACGCTGTTCGCACGCCGTTGCCGCCTAGCACCGATATACGAATGCTCACTGGCTATGAACACACTTCTCAATTGGCCGCAAAGCTGCCGAGCGAGGCTAATGCCTTGAGCGCGTTATAGCTTACCCGCAGCTTTCACTTTCACGAGCAGCGCATTGCCCGGCAAATACGCAATCGGAATGTCCTCGACGGACACGATTTGTATGGTCTCCGGATTCGCGCCAGCTGCCGTTGCCTCGTTCATGGCGCTTTCCTTCGCATCGCGGATGACGTCGTCAT
The DNA here is from genome assembly GCF_038007545.1 of Bacillus sp. FSL K6-6540. Taxonomy (NCBI): domain Bacteria; kingdom Bacillati; phylum Bacillota; class Bacilli; order Caryophanales; family Bacillaceae; genus Bacillus; species Bacillus sp. FSL K6-6540. The sequence continues at coordinate 1,206,844 of NZ_JBBOXH010000001.1, read as the reverse complement.
AGCTCCAGTCGTCCAGCGAATAGATCCGCTCCGACTCGCCGCTAACCTCTCCCAGCGCTGCGCCGATTGCATTAGCCGCATCATAATTGTCCGGGCGGATGATACGGCTCGCCCCTGCCAGCGTATCCGGCACCAACAGACTGCCGCCGCCGACCAGAATGACATCGACCGGGTCGGCACTCGTTTTCATCCGGTCAATGGCATCCTCCAGAATCTGCTGCATGACGGCATCCACTTTGCCGCATACAGCTTCGTCCACGGCATCCGCGTTTGTGCCCGGCCATGCGGCCCGGCCCATCTTCACGGCTACGTCCGTTGTCGTCAGCGTATCTCCGCCAAAGATGCGGGCCCGTGTCGTCAGCTTGTAGCCCACGCTGTCCGGGCCAACCGTCACGCCGCCTGCATCGTCCAGCCGGACGATCGTCCCGCCGCCGAGGCCAATGGACAAAATGTCCGGCATCCGAAAATTCGTGCGAATGCCGCCGATATCCACCGCTGCCGACGACTGGCGCGGAAAGCCTTGCACGAGCACGCCGATATCCGTCGTCGTGCCGCCGATGTCGACGACCAGCGCGTCGCTCAGCCCGGACAAGTGCGCCGCGCCCCGAATCGAATTCGTCGGTCCGCACGCAATCGTCAGAATCGGGTAGCGGAGCGCATATTCACTCTTCATCAACGTGCCGTCATTCTGGCAAATGTACAGCTGGGCCTGGATGCCGAAGCCGTTCAGCGCTTCCTCAAAGCCGCGCACCACGCCCGCAATGACTTGCAGCAGCGCCGCGTTCAGCACGGAGGCATTCTCCCGCTCCAGCAATCCGATGCTGCCAATCTCGCTGGAGTAGGTAACCGGCATGTCCGAACCCAACACTTCGCGCACAATTTCTCCAACGCGCTTCTCCTGCTCACGATTCACAGGAGCAAATACGCCGCATACCGCCACAGCGTCGACTTCGCCGCTCATCCGGCGGCACAGTTCGGCGATCTCCTCTTCATCCAGGTTGGCGATCTTGCGGCCGTCATACTCATAGCCGCCTGAGGCGACATAGCTATGCGGCCCAACTGCCGCACGCAGCGATTCGTCCCAGCCGGCCAGCGGCGGAACCGCCGTCGTTGCCGGTGCGCCGATACGAATCAGGCCGACCCGGCCGAGATGCTTGCGCTCCACGATGGCATTGGTGCAATGCGTGGTGCCAAGCATCGCATAGCGAATGTCTGCTCCATTCACGCCGCTTTCGTGCAGCAGCCGGCGAACGGCCTCCACAATGCCTTCGTTCACGTCGGCAGTCGTATGGACTTTCACCTTGTGCACGCAGCGCAAGTCGGAATCCAGCAGGGCGGCGTCCGTATTCGTCCCCCCCACATCAATGCCGATGCGGTAAATCTGGTTTGCATTAGCCGTTGTAACCTCGGTCATTTCGCCGCACCTCCTTTCGAAGCCAACGTCTCGATCGGCACATAATCAAAGTCATAACCGAAATATCTTGGCCCGGCCGTCTCGATGCCTTTTGGCGTGCGCCATTTGTCATCGCACGGCAAACCTGCTGCCGTCACCCGGGCACCATACTTCAAGTTCTCCGTCGTCACCGGCATGCCCGTATCCTGATCCAACAGCGTAATCAGATCAGGCGTAATGGCGAGCGGTTGATCGTCAACGGTGGCGAGCAGGAACTCATTCTGGAAAAACAGCCGCATCGTTGTTCCCTTGTTCTCGCCGGTACCTTCGAATACGGCTTCGCCGCGCGTAAAGCCGCCGTCCATGCGGCGACGGATATCCACGGCCTTGCCATGGAACAAGGCATGGCCATTCAGCTTCGCGAGCAATTCGCGCACAGGATTCAGCTTGTGCTGCTTCGCTTCGAACAGCGTCCGCCCGATCTCATAGGCGAGCGTCAGCGTCCCGCCGATCGCGCTCTGCTTCGCCTGCGCGCCGGATACCGGATAATCGCAGATGGAGGCAGAACCCCCCATCTCCACCGTCAGCGCACGCGCCATCCGTTCTTCCCACACGCCGTCAATCGTCTGCATCAGCGCACTGTTGCCGCGCTCGTCCGCCATCGCCACGGGGCTGCACGGGATGCCTTCCAGATGGAACGTCACCATCTGCGATTCGGGAAACGCACGCCCCATCGCGTCGGCATCGACGAGCGGAATTCCGCGCTGCGCCGCCGCAATGACCGGAACGAGCGAGTTGCCGCCGCCGACCTCGATCGGCATAACGGCATCCACCTTGCGGCCAAGTTCTCTTTCCATCAGATCAAGCGGTTTGGTCAGCTGTTCAGCCGAAGGAATTTTCTCCAGCATCACCGTCGGTGCTCCGATCATCGATACCGGCACGATAAGTCCTTCATCGTCCAGCTCTTCGAGCTGGGCGATTCGGACCGGGCCAAACTTGCGGATCGCTTCCATGGCCATCAATTTGCCGACATGGGGATCTCCACCGCCGCCCGTGCCAAGCACCGCAGCTCCTATCGCGATATATTCAATGGCCTGTTCATCCAATGTGGTTAATCTGGTTGCCTTGTTCATGCTTTCATCCCTTCTTTACTACCCATTTGCCTATGATTGCTTGTACGATAAATGCCACCAAGAAGCTGTCCAGCGCCGGAACCTGCGTCACCTGGAACCATCCGAGCCCATCCGGGGCCATCGTTGTCATGAACCCGAAGAACGTGGCTATGACCCATACGACGATGGAGCGGGGAATCCAGCCCCGATTGCTGTCCAGTCCGTCAAACGAGAATCTATTTTTGTTCACCAACAAATACTCAGCCGTATAAATGCCGCCCAGCGGTGCGACAAGCATCGTAATGTACGTCAGGAACGTCATGAAACGGTCATAAATGCCAAAGCAAGCAAGTGCCGTGGCAATTAATCCTGCAATAATCGTGATCACGGATTTAGGCACCCGTTTGAAAACAACGGAGAAACCCAGCCCCGCGGAATATAAATTGTTCGTATTGGTCGTCCATTGTGCTAGCGTCAGCACGATGATCGCCGGAATACCAAGTCCGAGCGTCAGAAGAATGCCCGTCAGATCGTCGGAATCCATCGTACGCGACAGGAAAATCGCAATGATGGTCATGAAGCTGTTGCCGACAAAGAAACCGATAAACGCTGCGGTAACGGCATGCTTTGGCGTTTTGGCCCAGCGCGCGATGTCAGGGGACAGCGCCGTTCCAAGGATAAAGATACCGATAACCAGCGAAATCGCCGTCCCCATCGGCACAGCCTCGCCCTCGAACGGTGCCCAGACGGTGCTTCCGCCTTCCCCGTTAAGCGCCATCACCAGCGCGATAATGATAAACACGACGAGCAGCGGTACCGACCAGACGCTTAATTTTTCAATCGCCCTGTAGCCCCAGATCGCCGTGGACATCATGAGAAGTCCGCCAATGATCGACAGTACCCAGAGCGACCAATGCCAGCCCCATAGCTCGCTTAACGCGGTCTGGAAGTTGGAAGCGAAGAAGCCGACCTGAACGCCGAACCAGCCCAGCGATGAAATGCCGAGAATGACCGAGACGATGAGCGCCCCTTGGTTCCCAAACAGAAACCGGCTGATCATGGCCGTCGACAGGCCCGTTTTAGCTCCCACATATGCGCAGACAGCCCCGATCATGCCCAATATGGCTGAACCGACGATGACCGCCGTCAGCGAGTCGCCGATGCTCATGCCCGCGCCGAGCTGCGCACCCAGAAACATCGCGGACAGGTCAATGCCGATCGCAATCCAGACGAATGCCATCGAGAGCCATGATTTCCGCAAATGCTGGGGTACGGGCTCCCGTTCGTAATCTTCTATTTTCGTATCGTTGCTCATGTTCCACCCTCTGCTTTCTGTACCATCTTGTTGATTGCCTAAGCTTCGACGGATCTCCAGAACATCTCAAAGGCATGTTTCAGTTTCCGTTCGAACAGCTCCGGCGATTTATAGTAGTAATATTGCATGCCCAGCCCGTCCATCAAGGTGAGGTACGAATCCACTAGCGTCTCCATCGGGACGATGGCTAATTCGCCGCGATCCAGGCCTTCCTGCATGATCTCGCCGATAATGCTGCTCAATAGCGTATCGAAACGCCCAAACGCCTCCTGCATCCGATCCATTAGGAAATCCGGCGGGAAAACCAAGTACCGGAAGGCAAATACGGCAAGCTCCTGCTTGTCCCGGTGGAAATCGTATTGGCGAAGCAGCAGCGCGTGCAATTTTTTCTCCGTGCTCATTCCTTTGCTGGTTTCTGCCATCGCTTGGATATATTCGTTATAGGCGCTCATCGATTCTTCGAAGACCGTCATGAACAGATCTTCCTTGCTCTCGAAAAAGGCGTAGATTGCCGGTGTTTTGACGCCAACCTCCTTCGCGATTTCCGATAATGCCGTTCCGTCGTAGCCCTTCTGTCCGAATAACCTAAGCGCAGCCTCTTTCAGCTTCGATCTGGTCATGTTCATCCCCTTTTCGCCATTTAATTAACGTTAATTAAGTAGATTATACAACTTTTTGCATAAAAATCAATCAGTTATACTCAGTCTGGCCATTTGCCTTCGCATCCTTATACGTTCAACATTCAAGCAGGACAATGCACTAAAGTGGATAAAATCCTCATACCAAAAAAGAGATATCCTTACTCGAAGGATACCTCTTCTGGCTACTTGAACCTATTCATTCAAACAATCTTTGATGTTTATGAAAAAATCGGTAAAAGAATTGGACATTGTCCAGCTCAAACCATTCTGCCGTTTGCAAAATCTTGGCATCGAGATTGTAGATCTTTGCATGAAGCGTACCCAGGACAAAAGGGGAATGCGTAGCAATAATAAACTGACTGTCGAAATAACGCGCCAAATCGTTCATTTGCTCGGCCAGCTTAATTTGATTTGCCGGAGAAAGCGACGTTTCCGGTTCATCCAATAAATACAGTTTCCCGGGAAGCAAATATTCCTCAAAAAACTGCATCGAGCTTTCCCCGTTCGAATACTTCTCCTGAGCGAATTGAATAATGTCCATCTTCTTCTTGAATTCATACGACTGCTCCAGCTCTTCTACCTCGGCCTTGCTCTTTCCCTGAACGAGCTGCTCATGCAGCAGCCCTTCGCGAAGCACGCTTTCCTGCTGTATTTTCTTGATTTCATACAACAGATCCTCTGACTTGATGTACCGGCTCCCGTCGGGAAGCTTATATAGGGGACGCTCCTGATCATCATGCCCGAGTTGATAGCTGCTTTCCTCGATAAATCGCTGAACGTAGATTCTGCGTCCATAAGTGGCCATTCGCTCAGCGCCCGCCATTCCCAATTTGTTGGCGATCAGATTCAGCAGGGTGGATTTGCCGGAGCCATTACTGCCGTATAATACCGTGATTCGATCAAACAGCAGAACTTCCCCTGCCATGTGCCTGAACACATGATCGGGATATATATTCGGGTTGCCGGAAATGGTAGAAGAGAGTTTGAAGTTACTTAAATATAGCATCGCCCTTGCTCCCCTCTCGGAAAATGAAATGATTCAAGTTTGATATTCATACCTGGCCATTCTATGGATGCAACCATCCGACCCAAACAGCCTTTCTATTCAAGAACGGTCCAAATATCCAGTGCCGTCAGACGAATCGCCTCAAACTCATGATTCCGGTACGCTCTTAAACGGTCGGTACAAGCCTCGCTCCTGAATAAGGATTCGCAAATTGTCCGCATTGCATCTTGTTTCTTCCGCAGGATAGAGCAATAGCGACAGGACCTATCCCAGCAATTCTTTAGCTCCGTTCATCACTAAGGGCATAGTCTGTTTAACGAATGATTCCGCACTTATTAGACGCCCCTCATTATTCCAAGCGTAAGCCGCCCCATACATCCCCCAACTTAACATGTTAGTAGCTGTATTTATTAAGAATTGCGCGTTTGGACTCGACAGCATCTTGTCTTTGTCTATAAAGGAAAGAAGTATCGTTTGAATTTTTTCCTTTATTTGAATTTCGAATACAGCTCCCAGCGATGTATACCTTCTTTTGCACATAGTGCTTAGACTCTTGTGAAAATCGCATACACCCAGAAAAATACTCTGAATGGTTTCTTCATTTAATACTTCGTGACCGCTTATTCTACGATTTATGATTGTCATAAAGGAATCCATTAGTCTGGCCTCTAGAATTTCGAATTTATCTACAAAGTGCGCATAAAAAGTCGCTCTGTTAACAGTAGCCCGCTCTGCAATATCCCTAACGGTTATCGATTCAAAGTCTTTTTCTTGGATTAACGAAGCAAAAGCGTCTTGAAGGAGTCGCCGTGTACGTATCACACGAGGATCAGCTTCATTCTTTTTAATTGCCATGGTTTTGATCTCCCCAATAAAACGACATTATAGAAATGGTGTTGTCTATACAACGGTTTATGGTTTTTGATGATTGCGCACCATTCTGTTGTTATCATAACATATAAATACAACAGATGTTGTTCAAACAACTAATGTTGTATTGAAACAAAATGCAGAATACCGCTTTTCCAAAAGGAGGAGAGAACCATGTCGGTTTCACAACCGTCACTAACGATGGAGCACCAACTTTTTTTTGATGTTATTCGAGAACGTCGGTCGGTTCGTAGCTATGATCCCTAGATCAAGATTTCGCGGGAGAAATTGACCGGAATATTGCGGCAAGCCACGCTGGCCCCTTCAGCCGCTAACCTGCAGCCGTGGCGGTTTCTCGTTATCGACTCGCCGGAGCTGAAGCAGAAGCTGCTTCCGAACGCATTCAATCAACAGCAAGTGGTCGAGGCTTCGGCTGTCATTGCGGTACTCGGAGATTTGGAGTGATATAAATTGGCGGGCTTCTTTGATTTGATGATCACAATTAACCTATATATGAGTATATGCTGATATACGCATTAATTTTATATTTTTATTTCGATATTTTTAAAAACATCGTTATTTAAACACCTCAGGAGAGTGAATTATGAAGAGCACATGGAAAGTTTACGTCCTAGCCTTGGTCAGCTTTTTAGTTGGAACATCCAATTACATCATTTCCGGGATATTGGACCGGATCGCAGAGACGATGGGAACAAGCGTTGCGGCAGCAGGCCAGCTCATTACGGTTTATTCCCTGGCCTATGCGGTCGGCACGCCTATTTTAATGGCGCTGACGGCCAAAATGGACCGGCGTAAGCTCCTACTTTATTCGCTGGGCCTCTTTATTATCGCAAATCTGCTGACATTTATATTGTCCGGCTTCGGTCTCTTCATTGCCGCTAGAATCATTACGGCGTTAGGCGCCGGGGTAGTCACCGTTAACGCGCTCAGTATCGCCGCCAAAATCGCTCCGCCAGGCAAGCAAGCCAGCGCCATCGCCAACGTCACCATGGGCATTACCGCATCGCTCATCATCGGCGTCCCACTCGGCAGAATGGTAGCCTCGGCTTTTGGCTGGAAAGCGGTATTTCTGGCCATCGCAATTGTCGGGGTCATCGCCATGCTTGTCATTGCTGCGGTTTTTCCACGTATGCAGGGCGACAAGCCTGTCCCTTTGATCAAACAATTTGCTTTGTTAAAAAAACCTCAGGTTTTGGTTGCTTTAGCGATTACTTTTTTCTGGTTGGGCGGATATTCCCTTGCCTATACTTACATCTCCCCTTTTCTGCTAGAGGTGACTCATTTAAATGAATCATTGATTAGCGCAGCTCTGTTCGTGTTCGGTATTGCCAGTTTGATTGGCTCGAAAGTCGGCGGCTACAGCGCGGATAAACGTGGCATCAAATACACACTCGTTTCAGGGATGGTGCTTCACGTCATTTCGTTGATTTTGCTATCCTTAGTCGGACAGTCGGTCATTGCCGTATTCGCCATTTTGATCCTCTGGTCTTTTGCCGCCTGGTCATCCGCTCCGGCGCAGCAATTTAACCTGGTCAAGCTTGTTCCTGAATCCTCGGGCGTCATGCTGAGCTTGAACAGTTCCATGATGCAGTTTGCCATGGCTGTCGGCGCAGGAATCGGCGGGCTGATCGTTAACCGTGTTTCTTTGGCATCCATTACCTGGTTCGGGGTATTCGGCGTTCTCATCGCCATCATTGCCGTGTTTGTATTATCCAGCATGGCATCACGGCATTCGGCGGTGCAGACAGCGGATTAACGGTATGCTAAACATGGAATATTTGATAAAGGACTCTGCTCACTAAGTTGATCTTGGAGGTATGACTCATGCAAAGACCAGAATTGATCGTTTGATCACATTGAACAACTAGGGACCATCCAAAAAAACACGGCGACCTCTCCCCTGATTGAACTCCAGGAAAAGGTCGCCGTTCATATTTAAATCTCGTTTTATTGTCTAGCTACCCCAGTATTGCTTGGCAATCTGTTGACCCTGATCGATTTTTGCCCATTGCTCGGCTTCGCTTAGCTCGTTCCCGCCATCGCAGGATGCAAAGCCGCATTGGTGCGAGAGCAGCAGACGATCCTTATCAATGATTTTGGATGCTTCGTCAAGCAGACGGATGACGCGTGCTTCATCATCCAGCGTATTGGTTTTGGAAGACAGCAAGCCCAGAACAATCTCCGTTTCCGGTCTGTCCTTGAAAACCTCCAGTGCTTCAATCGAACCCGCACGATCATCATCCCACTCCAGGAAGAAGCGATCATATTTCAACTGCTTCAGGAACAGGTTGGCGATTTTCGCATAAGATCCACCGCCCATGTTACGGGAATCATAGTTCCCGCGGCAGTTGTGTGTCCACATTTTCAGGCCGAGGCTATGGCCGAAGTCAATCACCGTATTGTTAATCTCAATAAATTCGGTGGCGAGACCCTGAACTTCCGCTTGATTAATATGCTCCCCTGTAAACGGAGAGTTCGGGTTATCGTCTGCAAACAGCTCCCATAAGCAATCATCGAACTGCAGGATTTTGCCGCCTGCCGCAGCGAATTCCTCCACGAATTCCTTATACGCCTTCACCAGGCCCGCTTTGAGCTCCTGTTTGTTCTGATAAACCGCATCCGTGCCGCCAATGTTATCCGACCAGGAAAGTTCACCGAAGATATGGGAAGGCGATGGTACGCAAAGTTTCGTTTGCTGGTCGCCAGCCGTTTCTTGCAGCTGTTTGAACAACTTAATGAAGTGATGATTCTTTCCGCTCAGTTTGCCAACAATGCGCAGGCCGATATCTTTGCGTGTTTCATATTTCGAGGTTCCGTCCACATCCCGGAAAAAGTAGCCATGGTCCGCGATATAACGCTGGGCTCCGTCAAAGCCCCATACAAAATCCAGATGCCACATCGATTTAGAGAATTCGCCGTCCGTAACAACCGACAGGTTATGCTCGATTTCCTTTTTCACGACCTGTTTGATCGCCTCGGTCTCGCACTCGGCATACCCTTCGAAGTTTTCATAGAACGGATACTGGATATCATCACGATGTTCAATTTGCGTTTTATATTTCAGCAGCTCTTCGGGCCGCAACAAACTTCCTACGATCTGGAACTTATCAGTCATGTACATAACCCCCTCGTTGTATAGCGATATCATATCACGACGAGCAGGGTTATAAGGCATACCAAAATCTCATAACTAGTTATAGCTAAAAGCTATAGCAAAAATGACGGTGAGATCTCCCAAAAGAAAAAAACACAGCCAAGTCGGCCGTGTTTTCCAAAAATGTTAATTGTTCTCCTGAATCGCTGGTGTTTCTCCAGCCTGTCATTTAGTTCCACGTTCATCTGCCTCATCATGATTCTTGCTTCCAAATTCATCGAGCAGCGCACGAACTTCGCTTGTTGACTTTGCGTTCATTAAGTTATTTCGGAGTTCACTTGCCCCTCGGAATCCACGGACATAGATTTTGAAGAAGCGGACAAGGGCGCTGAAGGAACGCCGCATCTGTGCCGAATATTGATCATGGAGATCCAGATGCAGCCGCAGCAGATCAAGCAATTCTTCACTGCTATGATCCCTCGGCTCCTTCTCGAAAGCAAATGGATTATGAAAAATCCCGCGCCCAATCATAATGCCATCCACACCGTATTGTTCAGCGAGCTTCAGACCGGTCTGACGGTCAGGAATATCCCCGTTAATGGTTAGCAGTGTATCGGGCGCCACCTCATCACGAAGCTTCTTAATCTCCGGAATCAGTTCCCAATGCGCATCGACTTTGCTCATTTCCTCTCTTGTCCGCAGATGAATGGACAGATTCACAATGTCTTGCTTCAAAATATGGGTCAACCAGTCGCGCCATTCGTCTACGGCAGTGAAACCGAGCCTTGTTTTTACACTGACGGGCAATCCCCCGGCTTTGGCGGCCTGTATAATGTCCGCTGCAATGTCGGGACGGCAGATCAGCCCGCTTCCCTTCCCATTCTCGGCTACATTCGCTACAGGGCACCCCATATTAATATCGATGCCTTTAAATCCTTCTTTCGCCATGCCGATACTCATCTGACGAAAGAATTCCGGCTTATCTCCCCAGATATGGGCTACCATCGGCTGTTCATCCTCTGTAAAAGTCAAACGTCCGCGCACACTGTGGTTCCCATCCGGGTGACAATAGCTCTCTGTATTCGCAAACTCCGTAAAAAACACATCCGGTCTGGCTGCTTCACTTACGACATGGCGAAACACAACATCCGTCACATCTTCCATGGGCGCCAGTATAAAGAAAGGCCGCGGTAAATCACGCCAAAAATTATCTGTCATATCCAATACTCCTCTATACATACCAGGACAAATCTTTATCCCGAAATAGTAAATACAACCTGTTGATGTTCTTACTTTTTCTTCACTTATAGCATGTTTAATCAGCTTAATCAAACGGCAGTTTATGTTAGATCGTAGACACCTCAATGAATATATCATAATCCAGAGAGGAGCATACTCCCCATAGATTCGAAAAAAGGAGGGCGATCGCTAGAAGAAAGGGCTTTAATTTAGTCCGGTTCCGTTGGCAACGAACTAAAAAGTCGTCCCGCACTGATTATTAGGGTTCGATTGCCATGCCCGCTCCCCCTCCATGATGCTTTAGAACAGCCAGTTGCAACTTTGGTAGAATGATGATCGTCTATTCTATGTGCTTCCTCTAAGGGGCATGAACTTGAATCGGTTTTTGGATTCGATAACCACTTAAAAATAAATATATTCATAAAATTCCCATACGTTTCAACTGATGGATACTGTAATATGGATAAGTGCTTTCAGAGATAAGTATTTTTGGCAACTCGGATGGTGGATACGGAAAATTATGATGTATACGGATTGGTTTTATTGGCTGTTCGTGTTCGTGGCTGTCGTCACGTATCACCTCATGCCGCATCGTCTCAGACCCTGGGTGCTCTTTGCCTCAGGCGTCGCATTTTACTACAATTATGCAGGTGCTTACCTGTTCCTGTTGCTTGCGGAAGTTGTCATTGCCATTGTTGTCGCGAAAGCCGCGGCGAAATGGAGAAAGCGATGGATTTATCCCGCTGGTATCCTTACCGCCATTCTCGTGCTTGGTTATTTCAAGTACACCAACATGATGCTGGATACGTTAAATGAGTTATTTGCTTTTGTTCATCAGCCCTTCTTGCCTAAGGCAGAGCAGATTGTGCTCCCGCTCGGCATTTCCTACTTTACGTTCGAGCTGATTCATTACTTGGTTGAACGCAAACGCGGAACGCTGCCGGAGCATCGGCCGGAAGGTCTGTTGTCGTTCATTTTCTTCTTCCCGTCGATGGTGGCGGGCCCAATTAAGCAATTTCAGATGTTTCATCCGCAGCTAACATCGAAATTTCACTTGGACCACATGCTGATCGGAGTCGCCCGAATCGGGTGCGGCCTTTTCAAAAAGCTCGTCCTCGCCGGATCCATTGATATGCTGGCGCAGCCCGTCTACTCGGCGTCCGGCATAGCTGAGGCAGATACCGCCAGACTCTGGATTTCGCTTGTCGCCTATACGTTCGTCATCTATTTTGATTTTTCTGGCTATTCAGACATTGCCATCGGGACAGCTCGCTTGTTCGGCATTGTCATCCCGGAGAACTTCCGCTTCCCTTATTTGGCACGCAGCATAGCCGAGTTCTGGAACCGTTGGCACATTTCGCTCGGTTCATGGCTGACCCGCTATGTGTATTTTCCCCTCGGGGGAAGTCGTGTTCCTGCTCCCCGGGTCTATTTCAATCTGATGGCGACGATGACTGTCTCCGGCCTCTGGCACGGAGCCGCCTGGAATTTCGTCATTTGGGGCATGTTCCATGGCGTGATGCTGTGCATTCATCGCTATTATATGAAGCAGCTAAAGCCTGCATTAAAGCCTGTTCCGAAATGGCTGAAGCCGGTAACGGTCACTGTCGCGATGTTGATCACGTTCTTCGGTGTAACGATCAGCCGCGTATTTTTCATATTGCCGATCGCAGACGGATGGGATTTAATGCTCCGGCTGCTTGGTATGCGATAAGTTACCGATTCTCGAATATGGATGGAAATGGAAGTGTAAGATATATTGCGTAAATTAGTTTTGAATAAAACCGTGTCCGTCATGCTGATCTCTTTTGCCTTGGTCGGATTGCTTGGCTTGAGCATTGAAGCCGATCAAGTGGTCGATCAAATGAGACAAGAAGTCGTGACGCATGCGGAAAAAGAGCTTCGCGTTCCGACATACGATGCCATTGTCTTTACGCCGTTATGGGTCGAATACTTGAAGGAGCATCCGAATGACGGCACAAAGGTGATCGGCATGTTCGGGCCCTCCACGGTCTTCGGCACGACCGTAAAAAAGGGGGAGAACACCTCGGCCGGTGTCCTTCAGGCTCATTTGAAAGACAGTCGCGTGATCAACCTGGGGATTTCCGGCGGAAGATTTACGGAGACTTACGCCCTGCTCGCCTCGATGATTGACGAGATTGATTTTGTCGTCTATGAGATCAATTATGGGATCGTCGTTGTCTCGGATAATGAGCCGGACGTTGTCGTCTATCCGTCGCTGGTGGAGAAGCTGGGTCAACCCATCCCGCGCAGCTGGCTGGTTGATTTCCCGGACAAAAACCGCGAATCGCTCCCAAGCAACGCCCACAATTGGGTGACGTCCCATTTCCTGAATAAGTGGACTCTCTATCATGATCGCGATGCGATCAGCTACCGTCTGTTCATGACTCGTACGCCGATGGAGAAAATCCGCCAGGAAGTCCAAAAGAACGAAAATGAAAGAAAAGGGATAGAAGAAAGCTATACGCCGATGTTTACCCCTTATGACAAAATGAATGACGCTCAACAGGAAGGCATCGACAAGCACTATGCGGAGCTTTATCGGTGGAGTAAGCCTTTTGATCAAGATCACAGCTTCGGGTTGTTCATGATTGAAAAAACGCTTGAACTGCTGCAGGAGCATCATAAGAAAGCCGTGTTCTATTCGGCTCCGCTGGATAAAGAGCATATTGCCAACAAGAAGCTTTTCAGTTGGAGCGAATATACCGAAGCGATGGGCGCTTATCAGCAGCTGGTAGAGTCTAGAGGATACCCCTATATCGAATTTAATCAAGAGGAGAACAATACAATCCCGCATGAATATTATCGCGACTCGGCCCATCTAATCGACAAAGGGAATCACATGTTTGGCGAAATCTTGTATATGAGGATGAAAGATTATGAAATTACAGCCCCATAGCACCACATCGGCCGAAACGAAAGCCCGCAGCCTCACTCATCATGTCGGAAGGGCACTGATCATGGTGGGAGTGGCACTTGGCGGAGCCATCGTCCTGATCGCCATCGTACTTGGTATTTTGTTCTTTTCCGGAGAAACGCAGGAATTTATTTATATGAACTTCTAATGTACATGAAAGCGGCGTGCAATGACTGACTTCCTGTCCTGCATGCCGTTTAGCAATTCATCGTAACGATTGGAACGAAGACGCGATTGCCGCGCAACCCCATTCTCGTCCCCAACTATTTTTAGCATCCTACATATTTGCGTTTGGACCCAAGCTGATCTTAATCTACCGCCTTTTGATATTATCGGAAGCGAGTAACGAAAATGATTTATGCTCATCACGCACGGCGCCGCAGTTCATAAAAATATTGCACAATCGGATGCTTTAGCTTCATCCTGTCTGCCATGTTTACAATCCGCTTTTTGCCAACCCGTCTGTCTACCAAAGCTAGAATATTCAATAAGATATCATCGCTCTCCATGCTTTCTTCTATAGAAGTAGATAAGAACTTATTCGCTGTAGCAACAAAATTGGATTTACTTAATGCAGCCTGTGCTGACAAAAGCTCCTTTGCGAGGACCGATATTTTTCTATTTCTTGCAATGACGTTGAGACGATCCTCGGGAACGGTCCCTTTGGTTTCCTTTCTGACGGCTTCCAATTCATCGTCGCTGATCGGAATTTGGATATGGGGATCATTCTTAATTTCCAGCTCCGTCTGATACCACCTTATGGAGTTGGTTTTATCACTCATATGGAGTACGTTCTTTTTATCTACCGAAATATAACAAAGCCCTGCCTTATCAGGTAAATAACGATAACCGGTTGCGCGATATTCAACTCTTCCGGCTAATGCAGGACTGAGAAAACTCTCCAGCTGTTGTTTCAATTTGCTCCAGGACATGGTTCCTCCTATGTTTTCAAACCCTGAGGGGTGCGGGATCAATCTGCACATCTTTTTCAGTATGAATAAACCCCTGCCAAAAAACAACCCATAACATGTCCCACCTATTGAATGGAATCGGTCGAATCCAAAATGGCATCCTCGAACTTGAGCCCGAAGGGTATCATGAAGCATATGATGATGATTACGATGAAGAATATGTTGACGAATACGATGATGTGGAATATGAAGACGAAAGCGAGGATCGGGGGTGCGGATCTAGATCCATGGAATGTCCGAGCTGCGGAGCCAGGATCATCGTGTATGTTAACGATGAGAAGGAATGCGACTATTGCGGTAACGTGATTAGCGCGTAAACTCAAGATACCCAGGCCGTATTTTCTAAGCTCCACTTAAGAAATATACGAGGTACCAAATACCAAAAACAGACTGCCGTGGCAGTCTGTTCTTGGTTTTACTAATTTCATTCCACGTGATATGCAGCTAAATTGCGGATCAAGGGCTGCTCCACGCTGGAAAGAATACGAACCCGCAATTGATCGGTTTCGATGGTATCGAACCGGTCGATTTTTTTATGCCCAATTGCACTTCCACGTACAAGCTCTTTCCATTCGCCTTGGCTGTATGCTTCAAGCGCGTATTCACGCACACGCTCCCCATGGGCTATGTCCTCCATGACGATTACGTGATTTACTGGCTGGCTATGCTCCAGCTTCAGAAGCAGCTCGGTTCCTTCTCCACTCGTTTGGCCAACCGGCTGCCCGAATCTGCGGCGGATTTCATCTCCGAATTCGATGACACGCTCCACATCCACTTCAGGCAGCAGCCCACGGTTGTCCGGGGATATATTCAAGAGCAGCGTAGCGCCATGACCGACCGAGCGGTAATAAATATCCAATACTTCCTCCAGGCTTCTTAAGCTTGCTTCATCGTCAGGATGCCAGAACCAGTGAAGCTTGCGGATCGGAACATCGCATTCGGCCGGTACCCAAGACGGAGTCCCTTCCATCCAGGTCATCATATCGCTGGTGAACATGCTCTCCTTCGCCGTGGTAGCCGTATTCCAGCACGGATAAGGCGCAACGCCGTCTTCATTCCCTACCCAGCGAATCGTTGGGCGCCCCATATTAAAGACCATGGCATCCGGCTGGTATTTATCAATCAGACCGATGATTCTGTTCCAATCGTATTCCCTGCCTTGGGAACCGGCTCCGTCGAACCACACTTCGACCAACGGTCCATACCCGGTCAGAAGCTCCGTTAATTGCTCCGCGTAAAAATCGTCATAAGCCTCTTTATCGGGATAGCAAGGTTCATGCCGATCCCAAGGGGACACATATAGCCCGAACTGAAGCCCTTCCTCTCTGCAGGCATCGGCAACTTCCCGAACGACGTCTCCTTTACCGTCCCTCCATGGGCTGGACTTCACAGAGTAATCGGTCGTATTCGTCGGCCATAGACAGAATCCGTCATGATGCTTTGCGGTCAATACCAGATACTTGAAGCCGGCGCGTTTTGCGGTCCTAGCCCACTGCCGGGCATCCAACTGCTCTGGATTAAAGATTTCCGCTGAATCCGTTCCGTCTCCCCACTCCTGATCGCAAAACGTATTCATACCGAAATGGCAGAACATACCCAGCTCCATATCCTGCCATGCCAGCTGCTGCGGAGATGGCTTTGCAAGTTCATTCATTGAATCATACACCTGCTTTCTATGAAAATGATGATCCCCTGCGCAAGGGAGACCCGTGCGCAGGGAACCGATTTAGCATTATTTTCCGGCATCCAATGCCTTTTGATAGATTTCCAGGTACTGGTTCAGCTGCATGCCGTCCAGTCCTTTCACATATGCATCCCATTCTTTGTTAATATCTTTGGAGCCTGTAATAAACTGGGCCATATTGGATTTCACGTAGTCGACAAGCGTCGTCTTGATCTGAGCTACGAGCTCGGCATCTTCAAGTGCTATGAACAATCCCCCTGGATATTGCTCCTTGGATTGATACGGTTCATATTCCTCGGAGACTTGATTCAGACGGGTACCGTATCCATCGGGAGCGAGCGGATCCTGAGGAGCTGTCCAGGACGCGCGATAAGCGTAGGTTCTCAGTGATGGACCGATCTGCTCCCAACCGTCATTATGCGTCGGCTTTTTGTCGGGGATAGGAATAGCTGTATATTTAGCCTGCTTTCCATCCATACCCTTTTCTCCGGATTCAGCTTTCCGCCACCCTTTGCCTTCAGGGCCATGTTCCTGCAACACGATCGCTTCTTCCGTATACAGATAATCCGCTAACCGGATGGCGGCAATCTGCTGCTCTTTCGTCGCTTTATTCGTAATCGCAAATTGCGAGACACCGATTCCCGCAAAATTCAGCGTCTGCTGCACACCATTCGGGCCTTTCAGCGGAGGCAGGGCAACATAATCTTTATGACGCGGCGCCTTATCATCCATGCTGTAAGCATAACTAATTAATGCCGTTGAAAGCGTACCCATAATATTGTCCGGTTCCCGGTTGGCCATTTGCTGAACCGCATCGGCATTCTGGGTAAAGGCTGCGGGATCAATTAATCCCTCTTTGTACAATTGATTCAGATAAAGGAGGCCTTGCTTCCACTCTTCTTTGTTTGCCGTAAAATCAACTTTGCCATCCATGACGCGGAGGAACGTACCCGAACCCTTGTCGACGTAATCATCAAGGATAAACGAGTTCATCAGGAAGGCGGAGACGTTGCCTGCCCACATTTCATCCGAGCCTGTCAGCGGGATTTCATCTTGTTTGCCGTTGCCGTTCGGATCCTTCTCTTTGAACGCTTTCAGCACCGTATAAAATTCGTCGGTTGTCGTTGGAACAGGCAGTCCCACTTCATCGAGCCATTCTTTATTGATCCACATTTTGAGCGCATTGTCACAATGGTAGCATTCATTGACCTGCGGCAATGCATAGATGTTGCCGTCCGGAGTCGTGATGGAGGCTTTCATGTAAGGGATATCCTCCATCGCTTTCTTGATATTGGGTGCATATTGGTCTATCAAATCATTCAGAGGGATAAACACGCCCTGCGAGCCATACTTCATCTGCTCTTCCTTGGTCAAATTCGCTTGGAGAATGACTTCAGGATAATCGCCGCCGGCCAGCATGAGCTGCTTGCGGTCGTTCAAAGCATTTTCCGGTACAAGGTCCCAAGCGATATTGATGTTCGTCTTCTCTTCAAGATGTTTGGTAAATAGGTTGGTATCCATGTTTTCGATTGACGCAAACTGAGGCGCGAACATTTTAATGGTCATCGGCTCCTTCACGATCGGATAGGAACCAACAGCATTAAATAATTCTTCATTGGCAGCACCGTTGTCGGCCGTCTTGCCATTTGACTGATTGCCGGAATTGGTTCCGCCGCAGGCACTAAGCAGCAGCATGCAAGCCATTAGGCAGCTAATGATACCTAGCCAGTTTTTCTTCTTCATGCTCTTTTCCATCGAATATACCCCCCGTTTATCATCCGTATTTCGGGCGTTTGGCCCTTTCCTATGCTTTTGCCTCCACCAGCTTTTGCCGTATCTGAATAATGTACAGCCTCACCTCCTTGAAACCATGATCGCTCTGTCATGATCAGCCCTTTAGCGAGCCGATCATGACGCCTTTGACAAAATGTTTCTGGACGAAAGGATATATGATAAGCACAGGCAAGCTGGCAACCACGATCAAGGAATATTTCAGCAAATCCTTGAGCCCCTGCTGCGCCTGCATCTGGCTCACATCCGCCATCATGGAAGCATCGACCGAATTCAGAATTAGAATGTTTCTGAGAATGATTTGAAGCGGGAACAAGTCAGGATTCCTTAAGAAGATCAGTGCATCAAAATAAGCATTCCAATGCCCGACTGCATACATCAAGGTCATGACCGCAATAATGGGTTTGGACAGCGGCAGGACAATGCTGAATATGAACCGGATGTCACTGCATCCGTCCAGCTCCGCGGCTTCCGCCAATTCATCGGGAATCGTGGTTTGGAAAAACGTCCTTGCGACGATAACCTGGAATACCCCCAGTGCCCCCGGCAATATCATGGCCCACCGCGTATCCAGCAGATGGAGATTCTTAACGACGAGGTAATAAGGAATCAGTCCTCCTTCGAACATCATCGTGATCACCAGCAGAACCATGAAGAAATTGCGGCCGTAAAGCGACTTCTTCGCCAGCGGATAAGCCAGCATAATCGTGAGCGTTACATTGATGAGGGTGCCGACAACGGTATAAAAGAGGGAATTCAGATAGCCGACGCCGATCTGCGGATTATTGAATACCGCCTTGTAGCCGTCCAGCGTAAAATCTACGGGAAACAGCCAAACCTTGCCCGATGTAACCGCCTGAGGCGAGCTGAAGGACGAGCTTACGATGTAGATTAATGGTACAGCTACGGCAATAAGAACCAGGGTCAAGAACAGATAGATCAAGAACATGAAGAGGCGGTCGCCTTTCGATTCACGTATAGCGGCTTTTTTGAACATAGGGTCTCCTCTCTTTCCAAAGTTGCTATTGTTTACTGGCTGCGTAGAACAGGCCTACCACAAGCTGCTGTTCGACAGCTTTCTGGCGATGTAATTGACGGACACCAGCAGAATAAGATTGATGACCGAGTTGAAGAGACCGATCGCCGTTGAGAAGCTGAAGCTGGAGCCCAGCAAGCCAACCTTGTACACATAAGTGGATATGACTTCCGACGTGCTTAAATTAAGCGGATTTTGCATCAGGTATATTTTTTCAAATCCTAGTTTCATGATGTTGCCCAGATTGAGAATGAGCAGAATGACCGATACGGGAATAAGGCTTGGTATATCGATGTTCAGAATCTTCTGGATGCGGGACGCGCCATCTACTTTGGCTGATTCGTACAGCTCCGGGTTAACGCCGGACAGTGCTGCGATGTATATAATCGCTCCGTAACCTGTAAATTGCCAAACATCGGACCAGACGTAAATGGACTTAAACAGGCCCGGTATACCCATAAAATTCGTATTACTCATACCTAACATCTCGAAAAATTTACTGATCATCCCCACATTTGGCGTCAAGTTGACGATAATGATCGAAACCATAATCACCGTAGATATGAAATAAGGGGCATATGAAACCATCTGTACCGTCTTCTTGAATAGGCCGTTGCGGATTTCATTCAGCGCGAGTGCCAGCAGGATCGGTGCGGGAAAGCCTACAATCAATCCGTAGAAGCTAATGCCAAGCGTATTCTTAATGTAGAGCCAGAAGTTCGGCGAATCGAAGAACTGGCGAAAATATTTCAGCCCGACCCAGTCGCTGCCCCAGATTCCCTGGATGACGTTATAATTCTTGAATGCGATTACAATACCGGCCATCGGTATGTATTTGAAAATAATCAAATAAAGAACGGGTAACAAGAGAACGAGATACAACTGCCAATGACGCTTAATTTGTTTTCCTCTGGACCTTCCTTTTTTCACTTCTGGCAGCGCTTTCAATATTATGGGAAGTTTCGGTTCCAGGCTTGGTTCGGTTTGAAGCCTAGCGTTCAGTCTCGGCATGCGGGTTAACTCCTTTCGTCCATTCCTACTTTCAGGTCCTTGCGATGTAAACCGAGTGTATACAACAACGACGCCCGGCAACAAGAAACAAAAATAAAAACGATTAACCATTTTCGCCTGGGCCTCCTCATAAAAAGCGAATCAGGGTTCATTCCAGGCGGACGGAACGCCTTAACAACGGGTTCGTTCTCAATCAAAAAAGGCAGCGATCCATGATCGCCGCCTTAACCGTTTTCTACTGCTGAATCATTTTCTCCCCGTTCCTTGGCCTTCCGGCCATTCCTGTATTCGCCCGGGGTAACTCCAGCCGTCCTCTTGAAAACGCGGGTAAACGAAATAGCATGGGCATATCCGACCCGCTCTGCGATCTCCTGCACGGAATAATCGGTTTCCGTCAGCAGCCGCTTCGCTTCCTTCATACGGATATCAATCAGGAAATCAACGAACCTTTGTCCGGTATTTTCCTTAAACAATTTGCTCACATATTTGGCGTTCAGCTGATACCGATCGCCCAGCATTTCAAGGGACAGATCCGGATTCGCATAGTCACGCTCAATTAAATCGCATATGTTTCTAATGATGCTGGAGTATTGGTTGTCATTATGAATCTGCTTCATCTGTTCATAATGCTCCGTCAGCACTTGTTTAATTTCCTGTCTCAATTGTTCCAGAGAATGGGAATTATCTACCTTAACCGTCAGCTTCGGCAATCCCTCCTGTATCCACTTGTTGTAAATTTCCTTGCCGAGTCCCGACATTTCGCGGCCGGTGTAATAAACCAGATAATTCATCAGGCTGAATATTTCATCATTGGTCAAGAAGCTGTTCTTCAGCTGTTCAAACCATTGATCGTAATCCTCGCTCCACTGCTCCTTCTGCATTCTGAAGGACTGGATGATTGCACGAATCTCACCTAAATGCGTATAAACCTCGACAATGCCATGGCTCGAAATATCCTCGCTGCGGATCAAACGATTCTCACCGAGCACGATTTTATACTTTAAGGCTTGCATCGCATCTTTATAGGATTGCGGAATATCGCCAATCTGATCTGTCGACCGACCCATTCCCATCGTAATTGTAAATTTCAAGTTTTGGTGCGTCCATGCCAGGATTTGTTCCGCAATCGGAACCAGTACGGCCTCCTCAAACTTGTCCTGATCCCGTTCTTCAAACAGAATAATGGACAGGTTGGAAGGTGATGTCCATTCCGACCACAGCCGGCAGTCCCATTTGGAAGCGATCTCATCCACGACCGTCCGCAGAGTGAATTTAAGCAGATCTTGATCGGTCTTGGAATAATCCCGGCAGAAATCCCCGTACTTATCAATCTCCAGGATAAGAATACGATATCGATCCAGTGGCAGCGGCAAATTCAGTCGAGCCGCTTCAGACTTCCATTCGGATACAGATAGAGGCGAGTCCCCTTCGATCAGCTGGCGGAACATAAACCGGGTCCTGACATGGAGATCCTCCCGGTATTTCTCCTGATATTCCTTGGATTGTTCCAGTATGTTGTCAAAGGCGGATTCGATAAATGCGAATTCATCCAGCTTCCCCTTACGTCGGTTACTGCTCACCACCGGAAGCGAATAGCTGCTGAAACGGGCAGCGATCTCCTCAATGGGCTTGGAATTTCGCCTGGAAACATAAATCATCCATAGGAAGCCGATGGCAATCATGCCAAGACCTATGATAAACCAAAGATTATAGAGATAAGAGATAGCGCTTACAAAACCGTTGTTCAACAAACCGCTTCCATAGTTCCAATTCGTATAGCTTGATACATACTGGGAATTGACTTGGGATGGCGGACGATCCGCTGTGGTGCCGAACAAATGATTTCCGGAGATATCCTGAACCTGAATGAAGCTCATGTTGGAATCCAGCATCTCTTCGGTAAGCTTGTTCAAGGATTCCGTGCTCACATTGACAACGATCATGCCTAAGTCGTTTTTCATATAAGGCGATCCTCTGACCAGGCTGACCACCTGTTTGCCGCCCTTCATTTTAAATTGTTCGAAATTTCTTGCGCCTGTCCATTTCGGCGTTTTCGATACTTGATATTGTTCAATAAACTCATGGTCCGGATATGTACTTACGTATCCATTCGTGGCATTGCTGAGCACATAGCCGTCCGAATTTCTCACCAGATAAATCGAATCGATCAAGGGATAATAATTAATAATCTCCTTGAGCTTCTGAACAGCTTGAATATTAATATATGGATCGCCAACGGCAGATGATTGGAAAAAATCATTCAAAGCCTTGCTGTTGATGCTTTCGAGGACGATCATATTGTCGATCACCTTCAGGGACGTATCCACCATGCGCATCGCTTGCAAGGAGAGCGATTTATTGGCATTAAGGGCCTCCCGCCGGCTCTGTTCGCTGAACAACTGAAAGAAAACAAAAAATATAAAGGTAATCACAATGACAAAAATAGGCATATAGGAGAGCAATAGACGCTTGTACCAGGATCTCTGCATGATCAACCCTCCCACCGTTTTTTCACAAATTTTTAATTATTATAACTTAAAAAGCACCTTTTGGGTTATAGTTCTCCATAGCCATAACGATACGCCCATACCTAAACCAAAAAAGAAGCGGGACAATGCCCGCTCCGTTGTTGTAAACCTAGTATGCTGAATTGAATATTTTATAGCAGCGAGTTCTCGTGTTTTGCTTTCAGAATCGACCAGCGCCGCTCCACTTCTTTTTCAAATTCGCCAAGCATTTCTTTGTTTTCTTCCTTGAGCAGATGTCTTGATTTGCCCATATATTTCAGCCAGTCGCTGAGCGGCACCTGTTTCTTCTTCGCTTCAGGATCGTACGTAATGTTCGTTTCTCCCTGCTCTACTTCATACAGTGGGAAGAAGTTTGAATTCACGGCCGCGCGGACGATGTTCTCCCCATCCTTGTCGCTCGATTTCCAGTTCAGCGGGCATGTGATCAGCAGCTTGCCGTAGACGGTACCTACATTCTGAGCGTACCACTGCGCTTTGGCCGCCTTTTTCACAAGATCCTGCGGAAATGCTTCCGTCCCCGTGAATACGTATGGAATATGTGCCGCTGCCATCATTTGCACCGTATCTTTATGATGGAACGCTTTGCCCTGCTGCTGTTTGCCGACACCGCACGTACTGGTCATATGCCCTAATGGCGTAGAATACGAAAGCTGTGCACCGGTGTTCATATAGCCTTCATTATCATATTCCAGAATGATCAGATTATGGCCCCGCAGCGCCGTCCCGATGGCCGAGCCCATCCCGATGTCCATGCCGCCGTCGCCGGTCACCATCACAAAAGCGAAATCCTCAGGAACTTCGATTTCCCCGCGGCGTTTCTTCTCAAGGAACGCTTCTACCGTGCCGGATAAAGTAGCCGGTCCGTTCTGGAACAAATTATGAATGAAGCTCTGCTTATGCGAGTTATACGGATACCCCGTTGTTGTGATATAAGCGCAGCCAGTATGGAATAAAGTAACGACATTGCCTTCAATCCCTTTGAAAAAGAGCTCCAGCGCCGGGAAAATACCGCAGCCCGGGCAGGCTCCGTGGCCGGAAGCAAACCGTTTCGGTTTCGCGGCAAGCGCCCGCATCGGCGGCACTTTAACGGCTAGTTTACTTGTCTCTTCATCCACCTTTACGGTGATCAGTCCAGATTTAAAGCTGTCTCCATTCATCGGGGCAATGACCGGCTGCAGTCTTTGCTCCTCAGCTCCTGGTGTTTGGCCGTAATAATCAAACGGCACTTTGGCATAACCGAGCTCCATGGCCTCGATCGTCAAGGCAAAAAAAGCTTCCGCGTCATCCGCGTAATAGTCTTTCCCCCCAAGTCCAAATATGCGCGACAGCACAATAGGCTGCGGACCACGGATTTCCTGCAGGGCCGCTTTGACCTCATGGGTCAGATTGGCCCCATGTGCGCCGTAAGAATCGGCACGTTCGCCAACCAGCAGCGCTTTGACACCTGTCAACGCCTCGCGGATTTCTCTTGCCGGGAACGGCCGAAGAATATTCGGGCTGATTATGCCTGCTTTAATTCCTTTCGCCCGCAGCCGATCCACGACGTCTTTGGAGGATTCGGCCGCCGAATTGAGGAGGAATAAAGCCACCTCCGCGTCTTCCATGCGGTACAGATCAAGCGGCGAATAGGATCTTCCGGACAAAGCCGCGTATTCCTCTGCCACTTCCTTGAATACCTCGCCCGCACGGTACATGGCGTTTGACTGTTGGAAGTGGTTGTTCATCAAATCGTCGCCGTTCATATAAGCCCCAACAACGATCGGGTTGTTCTCGTCCAGCACATGCGGATATTCAGGCGCCTGTTCCCCTACAAACCCCTGAACGGTTTCCCGGTTCGTGAATATTTGTACCCGGCGTTTCTGGTGCGATGTAAAAAATCCGTCATAAGCTACAATGACCGGCAGGCGTACGTCTTCATGTTCAGCGATTCGCAGCGCCATAATATTCATGTCATACACGGCCTGCGGTGAACGGGCGGTCAAAATCACCCAGCCGGTGTTCAGGCCGTAGTAAAGATCCGAATGGTCACCGCGAATATCCAGCGGTCCGCTGACTGCACGCGTCACCAAATTCATGACCATCGGGAAACGTGTGCCCGCTTGCACAGGAAGCTGTTCGATCATATACAGGAAACCATTTGCGCTGGTAGCATTGAATACCCGTGCTCCGGCTGCGGCCGCACCGTAGCAAATCCCCGCCGATCCATGTTCGCCGTCAGCTGGAATGAGCTTGATGTCATGTTCGCCGCGTGTACGCATCATGTCAAGATATTGGGCGATTTCCGTAGAAGGAGTAATCGGAAAATAACCCATAATGTGATAATTAATTTGGGCAGCCGCCATGGCAGCCATTTCGTTTCCCGATTCGAAAACTGCCGTTTGAGCGGCCGCCAGCTTGTTCTCCGTTGTTTCTTGAATTTGCATATTCATGATCGGACTCCCTCCGCAGTTATATAGGGAAATGATTGCGGCACACGGTGCTGCTCCGCATAATGCGGCTCTTCTAACATGGCAGCTAAAGCGGTGGTCGGACAAGCTTCGATACACTTCAAGCAGCCTTTGCAATACTGATAATCGATACCTTTCATAAACATCTGCATGTTGCCGCGCTTATCCGGTTTCTTCTCCCACACGATGCAGAAATCCGGACATACCGTATCGCAGGCGGCACAGTGTATGCAGTCCTCGATCTTGTATTCTGGCAAATATCCCTGCCGAGAGCCGCTAAGATCCTTCAGGACACTGTTCGCCGTAACGTTCAGAATCCCGCCCAGCTCCTGCGTGTCATATCCAAGAATCGGCTGCGGTCTTGCAAAAGCGATTGGGTCTATAAGCGCTGAGCCATTTCCTAAGGAAAGGAACCGGACTTCGTTATATCCTCTGTCAAAGGTCCGCACATTCGCTTCCACGAGGTGGGGCAGCTTCTTCTCAAATGTTGTGCGGATCACCTGCCGCATATCGTCCGGGTCTAGAAAGCTGCAAATCCGGAACAAAGCCCCCAGCATGGCCGTATTCACTTTGGTTTTTTCCTCAACGGAAATTTTCAGCGCATCAACTACGGCCAGCGTTCCCTGCTTCATGTTCAGATCCACGGCCACTTCGGAAAGGGCTCGCGCCGTATTCACAAGTACCGTTCCATCAGGCTGTAATCCGCTTATGACATCGATCGTCTTATACAAGGCTTCATGAAATACGCCGACGACATGCGGCTGCTCAATGGGACTGTGATCGCGGATTTCCACCTCGGAATCGCAGAACCTTACGAAGCTCTTCACCGGCGACCCTTTTTTCTCCGAACCATAGCTGGAAAAATTCGAACCGTTAAGTCCGGAACCGGTAACCCCAGCTTCGGCCAGCATTTTTCCGGCCAGATTGGCGCCAAGCCCGCCGATGGATTCGAGACGGATCTCGAAAAATCCCAGTTCATTCTTTTGAGGTAAAATCGACATGTTCTCTCCTCATTTCTTCTTAGGTCATTAATTCCAGTTTAAAAGAAGAAACGGACCGGGTTTGTGATTAAACTCACTACTCAAAAAATTGTGATTCCAATCACTATGTCGGTTGTGGGAGCGAAGTATACTGTCTTCAACAGTCCAATTGCGAGGCAATCATTTACTGACCTTACGACTAATAATCACAAAATTGGAGGAGAAATCATGAATAATAACGCCCAAGAGAGCTTACAGCATCAGCCGTCCATGTTCTGCTTTCAATGTCAGGAAGCATCCAAAGGAACAGGCTGCACCATTGTCGGCGTATGCGGCAAACCGCATGATGTGGCAAACCTGCAGGATTTGCTGATTTATCTGCTGAAAGGTATCTCTTTTCTCAGTCTGGATGTCCGGCTGCCGGAGGTGCTTGAACAGCGCGTATCGCTGTTTATGATGGACTCCTTGTTTGCAACGATTACGAACGCCAACTTTGACCGCGAGGTTTTTGTGGGAAGAATCCGGGAAGCGATCGAGCTCCGCGGCGAGGTGCGCACCTATTATAACGAACAATATCCGGAAGGAACCGCCAATCTCCCTGATGCTGCCGTCTGGCAAGCGGATAACGAAGCTTCTTTTGATGAAAAAGCACGAACGGTTGGTGTCCTCTCGACCCGCAATGAAGACATCCGCTCGCTGCGCGAATTGATTACGTACGGCTTGAAGGGGATGGCTGCTTATACGTACCACGCGCTTCATCTGGAGAAGGATGATAACGAATTAAACCGTTTTATGCGCCGTGCGCTTGCCGCCACGCTTGACGACAGCCTTGAAGTGCAGGATCTGGTCGCTTTGACGATGGAAACCGGTAAATACGGCGTAAACGCCATGGCGATGCTGGATGAAGCGAACACCTCGGTTTACGGAAATCCGGAAATTACGAAGGTCAATATCGGGGTAAGCAACCGGCCCGGCATTCTCATCAGCGGCCATGATCTGAAGGATTTGGAGGAGCTGCTGAAGCAGACGGAAGGAACCGGCGTGGACGTGTACACGCACAGTGAGATGCTGCCTGCCCACTATTATCCGGCATTCAAGAAATATGAGCATTTTGTAGGCAATTACGGGAATGCCTGGTGGAAGCAGAATAGTGAATTCGCTGCCTTTAACGGACCGATATTAATGACGACCAACTGTATCGTCCCGCCGAAAGACAGTTATAAGGACCGGATCTATACAACAGGCAACACCGGGTTTCCGGGTGTCCGCCATATTCCAGAAGGAACAAACGGTGCTCCCAAAGACTTCTCCCTACTAATCGAGCAAGCGAAAGGATGCCCCGCTCCAACGGAGCTTGAAACGGGTGAGATCATCGGCGGTTTCGCTCATGCCGCTGTGATGAACGTGGCCGATCAAGTCGTTGATGCCGTGAAATCCGGGGCGATCCGCCGCTTCTTCGTCATGGCCGGCTGCGATGGACGGATGAAATCCCGCAGCTATTACACCGATTTTGCGGCTGAACTTCCAACAGACACGGTCATTCTAACTGCAGGCTGTGCCAAATACAAATACAATAAACTGGATCTAGGCGAAATCGGCGGTATTCCGCGGGTCCTGGACGCTGGTCAATGCAATGATTCTTACTCCCTCGTCGTGATTGCATTGAAGCTGAAGGAAGTATTCGGCCTTGAGGATATTAATGATCTGCCGATTTCCTATAACATTGCCTGGTATGAGCAAAAAGCGGTGATCGTGCTGCTTGCCCTGCTATATCTTGGCGTTAAACATATTCATCTGGGCCCTACGCTCCCTGCATTCCTGTCGCCTAACGTTGCCAAAGTCCTCGTGGAAAACTTCGGCATCGGCGGCATTACCAATGTGGAAGATGACATGAAGATGTTCCTTGGCGCCTAATTAGTAGTCGAAGAAAACCTGATAAAGAAAAAAGGGCTTGGGTTATGCAAGCAATGATCTGCTTGGTAACTCATGCCCTTTCAAATTAAATAAGCCGCTTCCACTCAACAAGAAAATCCTTCCACGTCTCGCTATTTTTCAATTTACCTATCAATGTAACACCTTAATTCTTACCGCCATAGCCCTTATAAGTAGCGTAAACTGCATCTGCATATTGATCTGCCAGAATCGGACGGCCATAAGAATCCGTAGCTCCCGGATACCAGTTATCTCCACCGTTGTAGTGTAATAATCCGTTGTAGATATTTCCAAACTTCGTAATCTTCTCATTTAAAATCAACGCGCCCAGATATACCTGATCTTGTTCACTGCTATGATTATACGCACGGCCAAATTTTGAGCTGAATTGAGATAAATACGCATTGCGTGTGTTTGGTTCTACCTGCATCAATCCGTCGCCGGCCGATGGACTACCTGGTAAACCTGCTCCAAAGCTGCTTTCCTTTTTGATAACAGCACTTAGCAATAAAGCAAAATCTCCGCCTTTCCCATAGGCATTGTCCGCATTCATGACATATGTCCATATATGGCTTGGAACCTCGGCAGGCTTTGTTACTGTAGGAGGTGGTGAACCCGTATAAATCTTGACCGATGACATTTTGTCATTGATCGTGTTGCCAACCCAGGAAGAATCTGAAGTAAAGGTCCACTTGGTTCCTCCAAAATTATCATTCTCATATACTTCAACCGTCCAACCGCTTGGAACCTTAAGAGACGACATCCAGTCATTCGGAATTCCGTTTGCGTTCAACTGAGACAGTGTATAATTCCCTATTCCGAGTGTCACTGCTTTACCTCCATAGTTTATATCTGCATAGAATGTTACTCCGTTCGTTGTCGGTGGTGTCGTTGGTGGCGTAGTTCCGCCGCTACCGCCTTTCTGCCATAAAGCAGGGACATTGGACGGTTCCCAACCTACGAGAGAAGTATGTGCCTGAAGACAGGTATAAGTGCTTCCACTATAGGTTACTGTGTCATTTACTGCATATGCCGTATTTGGAGCCCATGTCCCTCTAGCGGCTGCGTTTACTGACGGTAAGGCTGCGCAAAATGTAGATAGAAATACTACTAGAACTAGCAAAAGTGATAGGGGCTTAAAAGAAAACCTTTTATTAGTCATTTTCAAACCTCCTTGTTTCTTTATTTATCTGTAGCGCTCCCATGAGACATGCCACAGATTTTTACTGTGCTATTATCTTACTTTATTTACATTTTCTAAATTAATTCCGCAATTTTTTGATGTTACGGTAGGAATATATGTAGATCGGGACCCAAAAGCAATTAAAGTCGTACTAAACAGAAGAAAGACTATTTTGACGAGTTGAAGCTCCTCCCTGATTCAATAAAAAAACCGAGGAAAAACAGGAGTGGATACCTGAATTTCGCCCGGCTTGTAACACAACTTTAGGCTTTAACACGACTTTATAGGCTTTGAGATGACTTTAATTGCGTTCTACTCCTAACGCACTAACAGTGCGCAACACTCCACATGAATCGTGTGCGAAAGATTTGCGATATTAGCTATATCTTCGGCAAAGAATCAGGGTTACATGCTGATGATCAAATATTTTTACCAATTAACCCAAGTGAAGCACGGCTTTTCCTGAGAATTTCCGTTCCATCAGACTGCGGGCCACGCTGTCAATCTCGGTCCAAGGCGTCTCCACTTCGATCCGTGGCGTTAACCGCCCATCTGCGACCAATCCGGCCAGCAAGCTCAGATCGTCCGCAGCTGATTGACGATTAAGTTCGTCTCCGAGAAAGAAACTGTACAATGTTCTTCCTCCTCTCGTCACCAGATTACTCATATCAATCGTCGCGATATTTGAAGAGGAAAATCCTAAAGCAACGCAAATGCCTTGCGGCGCAAGCTGCGGCAGCAAGGCAGCCAGTGTATCCCCGCCTACCGAATCGATGATCAGATCGTACGGACCGAATTGGTGGGCTGATGAAATTGCCGAATATCCAATGATAACTTCTTCAGCTCCCGCCTCTCGAACAAGCTCGGCCTTCTCTTCCGTGCTGGCCGTACCTACAATGTATGCGCCGGACTGTGCCGCCAGCTGGTGAGCGAACAGTCCAACCCCACCAGTAGATCCTGTAATGAAAATGCGCTTTCCGAGCAGCATGCCGCCTTTTCTAAGTGCATAAAGCGCCGTCAGGCCCGCTACGGGTAAGGTAGCCGCTTCCGTAAAAGTGAGCTTGTCCGGGATTTGGGCCAACATCGACACGGGAGCAGCAACCTGCTCGCTCCAAGCTCCCATCGGGAGCAAACCGACAACCCGGGCCCCTTTCTGCGGACCTGCACCGTTTTTGGCCGGCTCGATGACAATTCCGGCGAAATCCCAGCCGGGGCGCCTAGATGCTTCCTGCTCCTTGACGTCTTTCACTTCTCCGCGATTAAGAGAGACGGTTTTCACTTGCACGAGTGCTTCCCAAGGCTGGGCCTGTGGTGCTTCAACTTCCTTGAACGCCAAATGTGACGGAGCAAGCGGATCAACTACTATGGCACGAATCATATTGTATCTCCTCCATTCGTTATGCGTCATTAGATGACTTTCGTTTTCATTGAGGAGTATAATTTAACTAAATGATTATCCCAAGTGCAGAACTACACTTCATAAAGAGGGGGAGAGAAGATGGATATACCTACTACGGAGAATTCCAGACTTAAAATCGTAATCGGAGAGATCGAAGCGTTGCGGATGAAACGCCAGCACGAGCTTGCCGACCGGCCTCACCCGTACTTAAAACGATTTACCCAACAAGAGCTGAACGACGAGGCATTTCCATCGTATAAAAATCTGCTGGTTGGGCGTTCCCGGCGCATACCGGATCGTCAGACGATCATAAATATTGCAGAATATCTTGATTGTACTTCCGACGAGCGTAACGATCTGCTAATGGCAGCCGGTTACCTTCCGATCCAGACTGAACTGGAGGGACGGGCGCTGGAGCGTGCATTGGAATGGTCGCATCTAACGATGAGAAGCATTCCTTTTCCTGCGATGATTGTAACACACACACAGGATATCAAGGGGGTTAACGAGCCGTTTCGCCATTTGTTCGATATCCCATTGGACCGTAATTACGATGGATTAATGAACAGGATTGATTTACATTTTAATTCCGATTTGCCTATCCGGTCCCGCTCAACTTTCGATAAAGCTTCGTTCGAGCAGTGGGAAGCACACGCCAAAAACGGGATAAATGCGTTTAAGCGAGAACACATACTTTCCCGTTACGATGCGTGGTATCAAAAATTGTTTCATAAATTCCAGAAATATAACGTGGACGAATATCCGAATGTGCTGGATGCAGGGGAAGAAATTGATCATGTGCAAACCATACTAGCCAGAATCGAAAGCTCCGGCGAGCTTGTTCCCATTCGCTACAGACAGATTTCAATTTCTGCAGGCAGCCGTTTATATCCGCAGATCGCGGTTTTCCTGCCGGTCGATGCTGCCGCGCGTAAAGTTTTCGAGGACCTAGGATGTCCTACGGATTGTGAATTTTCCATTGATGGAATATCTTATTCCTAGAAATCATTTTCGGACGAAGTAAAGTTGGTCCAAAAGATGCCTGGGTTGCTTTGTTCCTATCTATGTAGCCTTAAAGTTTAAATGTTGATTGTCAGGAAATAAACCGGTGCTGTAGTTCAGGCTTTCCATTCTTCTTGAACTGGCGGATACGGGACTTCAAGAATTGATATCCTTCATAGGAGGGAAACTCAACGATAGTCAACCACCAATCATTGAGAAGGACTCGTGGACGGACGGCGGTTCGCTATTAAAGATTAACCTCCTATGACCAACTTTCCTTCATGTGCAAAAAAAAGAGAGGGGTTCACCCCCTCTATGCTATGTCCGCCAATACATCTCAACTATTAGTCTTTCCAAACCAACACCGCCACGCTCTCCACATGCACCGTATGCGGAAACATATCCACCGGCGTAACCTCCACCGTCCGATACCCACCATCTTCGAGTATCCTTAAATCCCTTGCCAACGTAGACGGATTACAACTCACATATACCACGCGCTCCGGCTTCATCTCAAGAATCGTCTCCAAGAGTTGCGGATCGCAGCCCTTACGCGGTGGATCAACCACGATGACATCCGCCTCGATGCCCTGCTCTTTCCAGCGCGGGATCACGTCTTCGGACGCGCCGACTTCAAACTCCACATGCTTCATACCGTTCAGTTCTGCATTGGCACGCGCATCCTCGATCGCTTCCTTCACGATCTCGACCCCATACACCTTCTTGGCATGTTGGGCCAAGAACAGGGATATCGTCCCGATGCCGCAATACGCATCGATCACGGTCTCCTCCCCAGTTAATCCCGCATACTCCACCGTCTTACCGTAGAGCACTTCGGTCTGAGCCGGATTCACTTGGTAGAAGGAACGTGCGGAAATCGCGAACTTCACATCGCCGATATAGTCATGGATGACCTCACGACCCCACAGGACGCGAGTCACCTCTCCAAAAATAACGTTTGTTTTGCGTGTGTTCACGTTCTGACAAACGCTTACCACAGCAGGGAGTTCCTCACGGATGGCAGCGATCCACTCGTTCACGCGCGGTATCCGCTCGCCGTTCGTGACGAGCACAATCATCATCTCCCGGGTAGCAAAACCGATCTTTACCACGACATGGCGAAGTAGGCCTTGGCCTGTCTCTTCATTGTAGGCGGTGATGCCGAGCTTCCGTCCGATGGCTTTGACACGGCTGACGACTTCGTCGTTCTGCTCATGCTGGATGAGGCACGTCTCCATGTCCACGATCCGGTGGCTGCCCCGGGCGTAGAAGCCGCCGACCAGGCCGCCTTCCGTTACGCCGATCGGCACCTGGGACTTGTTGCGGTAGCGCCAAGGCTCGCTCATACCGAGTGTCGGCCGCACGAGGATCCCCTCTTGATCTGATTCAACGCCGGACACGGCAGGATTGGTCCCATTGGTTTCAGAAATCTCAATGTCCCCTCCACCATCTGTGCCACTCCGCTTGTCGTCCACACATGTCTCTCCAGCAATTGCCGACTCACGCACCACCCGCAGCTTCCCGATCCGCTCCAGATTGTCCACCACCAGCTGGCGCTTCCACTCCAGTTGACCGGCATAATTCATATGCTGCAGCTGGCAGCCGCCGCATTGGTCGTAGATCGGGCATGGGGCCGCGATGCGGTTCGGGCTCTGCTCGACCAGCTCAAGCAGCTTGGCATAGCCATACTGCTTCTTGGTCTTGAGCACCTTCACCCGGGCCTTCTCGCCAGGCAGGGCACCCTGAACGAACAGGGTGTAGCCGTCGGCACGGCCAACCCCTTCCCCGTCATGGTTCATTCCAATAATATCGATCACGACTTCGTCGTTCTTGGCCACCGGCAGGTCCAGGAGGGCCGCCGAAGCCGCCGGCTTGCCGCTGCGGCGCGTGTCGCTTCCCTTGCGGTTCTTCTTCATGATGTGCTGTTCACTTCTTTCCGTTCAACTTGTCCCTTACCACTCTATATTCCCCATCGGAGTCCCATCCATAATCGAAATGAATGATCTTCCGTTAACCTTCACTCGCTTAAACAACAAAAAGCTCCCCCAAGGGAGCTTAGCGCACAAGCTCACGTCCATCATTATACGGGAGCCTCGTATGTTATTCAATCCATTCTGCCTGCAAATCCAATCATTTACTTACAAGAGTCTGGAGCCTAAGCGGCGATCCTCGGCCCGTTCCATCTCGTCCCATGGCCCATCGCCATAATCGCCTATCATCGCTAATACGGTCAGTCCCCGCTGAGCCTTCGGCAGCAACCATTACGCCTTAGGCGCCCGTTGCCTTCCGCGTCTCTACCATCCACCATCTCAGCCAAAAATCCGCAAATGCTGCGGCAGAACGCGGAACGTGCCCGGCAGAACGCCGCCGAACTCGCCGTCCAGGTTCAGCTGAACCGGTCCCGGGGAGACGACCTCCATATAGTCGGTGCGGAAATGCACGACACGCTTGTCGTTGATGTGCTCGCCGCGAAGAGCTAGCGTAGCCACACGCACGAACTCCGCCAGATTGCACTTTCGCAGCGCAATGACGTCGAACAAGCCGTCGTCGATGCTCGCGCCCGGCGCGATTTTGTCGAAGCCGCCAACCGAGTTGCTGTTCGCAATGAGGAACACCATGAACTCGTCATGGATCGCCGGATGACCGCTGGCGTTAATGATGAGCTCCTGCGGCGCGAGGCTGACCATTTTCTCGATCCCCTTCAAATAATACGCCAGCTGCCCGATCATCGTCTTCAGCTTGCTTGGTACCTCATACGTGAGCTCGGTCAGCGTGCCGCCGCCCGCGATGTTGATGAAGTAACGATCATTCGCTTTGCCCACGTCAATCGGACGCGTCTCTCCCCGAATCACCAGATCGCAGTACTCCTCCCAGTTCTTCGAGATGCCGAGCGCCCGCGCAAAATCGTTCGTGGTCCCCAGCGGGAATATGCCCAGCGGCGGGAGGTTATCCCTGCCGGCCATCCCGTTGATGACCTCATTAAGCGTACCGTCTCCGCCGGCCGCGATCACAAGATCGTACCCGCGCTCGACGGCATCCGCCGCTTCGCGAGTCGCATCCCCCTCTCCGGTCGTTGCATGACAGGAGGTTTCGATGCCAGCACTGTCCAGACGGTGCAATATATCAGCAAGCCGACGCTTCATTTCCTCCCGGCCGGAGGTTGGGTTATAGATTAACCTTGCATTTCTCATTAACGATACGCCACCTACTTATGATTTCAAGGATTGAAGAAGACGTTTGGCCTGCGACTCCATCCACTGCGGCAGCAGCGGATGCGGAAGCAAGGTCCTGCCGGAATACCGGCATTCCAGCCCCTGGAGCCGATCGGGTATTACCTTCTCCGTAAAATACCCCTCACTCAAAAAAAGCGGAGCTACGATCACATCGCAGCCGCGCTCCATCCATGCTGTCACCTTGTCCCGCACATCGCCGGGACTGAGTAAGGCATAATCCGCGCCGGTTCCGCTTACCTCGCTAACTCGCTGTGCCAAAGAGTTAATACCCTTTTCCCAGCGGCTGCGAAACAGATCATGCCTGCTGCCGTGTCCGACGAGGAGAATGACCTCCTTCGCCGGGTTCGCGGACAGCTCTTTCACCTTATCCCATACCATGGCCGCAATCTCGGGATCGTCGTCCATCGGCGTACCGAAATGAACGCGGGACCGAACCCGATACGGCGCCAGGTCCGTCTCCATGTCCGGAACGGCCTTCGCTCCTATAGCATAAGCTATTTCGTCGACATGTGTGCTGCCGGACGAGACAAATAGAGGAATGACCACAATGTCGGTGACACCCTGGTCTTCCAAGGCCGTGATGCCGTCCTGAATCAGACGGCCCTCTACCAATTCCAGGTACGAAGATACGACCGGTATATCCATACGGGAAGCCAGTTCGTGGACGGCCTCGTCCACAAGCGACACCCATTTCCGTTCACGTGAGCCATGACTGATGACCAGCACACCCGGCTTCGTCATGAATTAACGTCCCAGACGCTCCAGCGTCATTTTGTAACCGTCATTGCCGTAATTCAGGCAGCGCTTCACGCGCGAAATCGTGGCGGTACTGGCTCCCGTTTCTGCTTCAATCTGGTTGTATGTGCATCCCTTGCCCAGCATGCGCGCCACTTCCAGCCGCTGCGACAAGGATTGGATTTCGTTCACGGTACAGAGATCGTCGAAGAATACATAACATTCCTCCACGCTGTCCAGGGTTAATATCGCTTCGAATAATTGATCGATGCTTTTATCATTTAGCTTCTTTAATTGCACTGGATGATCATCCCCTATTGTTACTGTGTGTATAACACTCGCACTCCCATTGTACCCGAGCGGATATAGTATTTTCAAGCATTAACGATTTCACGCACTACAGGACAACCACCCCTTAGGGGGGCTCATCCCGCATAAACGCTCTCATTCACGGCCGAAAGAGGCGCGCTAAAATCTTCCTGGGCCATCGCCCGATTCCGCTCCTATCCCGAAAATCGGGACATCCGCCTAAACCCATCGCCCGCCCGTATCATACAGTATAGTATCTTAACTCAAAAAGGAAAGTGATATCATGACGCGTCATTCTCACTATTATCATCGCCGACCCACGAATAACCATCGCTCCCTCAATTCATATGAATCACTGCCGCAGGATCCAACACCGTACCCTGGCATCACGCCATACGGCGATTATCCGGAAGTCGGTGAAACTGCGTTATATCCATATACCGACGGCGTAACGGATCTGGAGGCTTCGGCTTCGGCTTCGGCTCTCGCTCCCTCCACGAATTCCGGCGGCGGCGGGCTGGCAGGTCTCCTCGGCGGAGGAGGCGGCAGCGGCGGTGGATTAAGCAAGCTCCTCGGCGGGCTCGGAGTCAACAATATGAGCGACATCAAGGGCCTCATCGACCGGATGGGCGGCATCGACGGCATCGTCAACAACATCGGCAAGGTACAAAAGGTCATGCAGGGCTTCCAGCAGCTTGCGCCCATGTTCTCCGTGCTGGCAGGCGCACTTAAGAAGAAGGGTAGCGGATCGTCTTCGACTGCCTATACGGATCAGAATGAAGACGGCTACGAATACAGACCGAGAAGACGGCGGTCCTCGGGAAGCAGACGCCGCTCCGGCTCGCGCAAATCGTCTTCCGGCAAAAGACGGCGCCGTTAACCTATGTAATCGGTGCACACGACCCTTTATATGCCGTGCAATTTTAATCAAACAGTGCAGGTTCTGATCAGCGAAGTATCAGATCTGTCGGGATGGGTCCATCAGATACGTTAGGGCCCACCATGGCGGTATGCACGGAACCCTCATACATCACGCAGGCTCCAGTCTGTCCCCCCAGACTGGAGCCCTATCTTTTTTTTCAGCCTATATAATCATCATCGCGTCCAATCCCCTTCGGGACCGGCTTCTTTATTCTCGACGTTTTCCAGCGATTTTAACCGGAACCAATATGATCCGCGCAAACCGGAACGCAGCAGCATCGTGATACTGCCGAGCAGGTACAGCACCGTCGGGATTCGTTTCATCTGGGGATAGAACATCATGATGCTGCCTGCAATGAACAGCAGGCCCGTGGCGATCTCGCTGATGACCATGCCCACCTCGTAACGGTTCGTGACGGCGAGCTTTCGTTTTCGTTTCCAAGCTAAGCGAAGCATCCGGCGCAGCAGCCGGGAACGCAAAGGCTCGTCAGGTTGACGCGATGAACGCTTCTTAGGATGTTGTTTGAGCCCGAGTTTCATATGCAGTCCCTCCTCAGCAAGCCTTTACCCTTTACGAAAGAACAAGAAACGACAGCTATTTAGCATTCGCTCTTCTTGTATGGGACAACCTTCCCCGCTTTATCTCTCTTCAAACTACCGCTAACCCAGAACTTCGGCCGACACAGATCCACCAGCTGAATCCCTGCTTCCGTTGGCTTAACAGTATTTACCGCCTTAGAACCTCCTTATTTAAACCAGCCTCTGCGCATAAACCACAACACCATGCCGCCGCCCAGTACGAACATGAGAAGGAGCACGAAGAAGTAACCGTAATGCCACCCCAGCTCCGGCATGTTCTCGAAATTCATTCCATATATCCCGGCGATCAAGGTGAGCGGCATGAAGATCGTCGTGATGACGGTTAACGTCTTCATGATCGTATTCATCCGGTTCGAATTCACCGATATGTAGCTATCCCGAAGATCCGCTGTCATCTCGCGGTCCGCCTCGATCATGTCCGCCAGCTTCAGCAGATGGTCATAAATGTCTGAAAAATAAGCATGGTGCGCGTGATGCTCCATATGCTGCGAGTTCACGATCCGGTACAGCAGATCCCGCATCGGCACCACCGTGCGCCGCAGGCGGAGCAGCCTTGAACGCAGCGCGAAGACCTGATTCATCAGATCCTCGACCGAATCCTTCTCCCCTTGGCTTTCCAGCTCGGCCAGCTCGTCCTCGATGGCAAACAGGCTGGGAAAATACTGGTCCACCAGCTTATCCATAATCGTATACGCCGTGAAGCTCGGGCCGTCCTGGCCCAGCGGCCCCTTGCCGGCAGCCGAGAGCACGCGTTCCCAAGCCTCGTCCATTTCCGGCAGCGCCTGCTGGTGGAAGGAGACCACGAACGAAGGGGCCAGGAACACATCCACCTCGACCGCCTGCAGCGTATCCGGCTGAAGGGCATGCAGGACAAAGAACTGCATGTTGTCGTAATAATCCAGCTTCGGCCGCTGCAGGACGTGCAGGCAATCCTCCACCGCCAGCGGATGAAAGTGAAAATAGCTCTCCAGCTTCCGCGCTTCCTCCGGCGTAGGATTGCTGAAATCGGCCCAGATCCAGGCATAGTCCTCCATTCGGATCTCTTCCAGCGTAAGCCCGGTCACCGGTTCATAGCTTGGCGTAATCGCCAGTACGCGTATCATGATTGGCTGTCCCCTTCCCCTGCACCATCGATTCTTTTAAACAAAAAAAGCCAATCGATTCCTGATTGGCCCCACAACTATCCGTTTCTCTATGTGTAATGATTCATGTCTAGAAAAGAATTTTAAAGATGACTCCTGCCAGTACGGCCGTAATCGGAATCGTAATAAACCAGGTTACCACGATGCGTCCTGCCAAGGACCATTTTACGGCGGAGAAGCGTTTCGCCGAGCCTACGCCGAGAATTGCCGACGTAATGGCATGCGTCGTACTGATCGGCAAGTGAAGCAATGTTGCCGAGAAAATAACGGAAGCGGCCGAGAAGTCAGCGGCGAACCCGTTGATCGGCTCGATTTTGAATATTTTCGTACCCATGGTCTTGATGATCTTCCAGCCGCCTACCGACGTACCGAGCGCCATGGCTGTGGCTGCAGAGACTTTAACCCAGAAGGGCACTTCCATCTCCTGCAATTGACCGGACGTCACGAGAGCAAAGGTGATGATACCCATCGCCTTCTGCGCATCGTTGGTACCATGCGTAAAGGACTGCAGCGCTGCCGTAAAGATCTGCATCGTACGGAAGCCTTTGTTTACCGTATGCGGACTGCGCTTGGCAAAGATGACCTTGAGCAGCTGCATGACCAGATAACCGATCACGAATGCGATAATCGGCGACAGGACCAACGCGAGCACGATGTCCTTAAATCCGCCGTAATTCAGCATGTCGCTTCCCGCACCGACGAATACTGCGCCGGCCAATGCCCCGATCAGGGCATGGGAAGAGGACGAAGGCAATCCGAACCACCAGGTAACCAGGTTCCAGATGATTGCTGCAAGCAATGTTGCAATAACAACCTCGATCCCGTTATCCAGCTTGGTCGGATCCGCGACGCTGCCGCCGATGGTTTTGGCAACGCCCGTGAACATCATCGCGCCGACGAAGTTCATGCTCGCTGCGAGCAGTATGGCTACCCGCGGCTTCAGGGCCCGGGTCGATACCGACGTTGCAATGGCATTCGCCGTATCGTGGAACCCGTTGATGAAGTCAAATGCAAGCGCCAAAAAAACAACTATTACTAATACTAACATCGTTGTATCCATTGTTCAGGACTCCCTTACGAGTTGCGCATAATGATGGATTCCAGCATATTTGCCACGTCTTCGCAGGTGTCCGTGGTCGTCTCAAGACGTTCGTAAATCTCTTTCTTTTTGATCAGCAGAATCGGGTCAGAGACGGTGGCAAACAGATCCTTGATACAGATCCGCAGCAGCTCGTCGCCTTGGTTCTCCAGATCGTTCAAGCGGATCGTGTATTCACGAATCGCCAGAAGTTTCTTCTGGGAGAGCAAATGAATGGCTTTCTGGATTTCATAAGCCGATTGACGCAGAATCTCTGCAAACTGCACCATGTACTCGTCAGGCTTGCCCAGCTGATACATATAGAAACGGGATGCGGTCGCTTCCAATCCGTCCATTACATCGTCCATGCTGGTTGTCAGGTCCATGATGTCGTCGCGTTCGATTGGCGTAATAAATGTTTTGTTGAGTTCAGTAATGATGGTATGCGTGTAGGTATCACACTGCGACTCGTACTTCTTCATTTCGTTGGCAAATTCAAGCACATCTTCAAGATTGGAAACGTGCTGCGAAAAATAGTCTGCGGCTTGTACCACCGTATCGGCCATATTCTCCAGCGTTTGGAAGAATATATCCTTTTTCTTCATTTTCATACTCTTAACCCCTTTTTTCGATAAATTGCCGCGAACGCCCTGAAAAGATAGACAACCTTGACTATCTTATCACATCCATGGCAGGGTGTGTATAGAAAAGTAACACTCAAAAATGTAAGGAACTAACAAAACAGAAGATGCATGGATATCCCTTCGATTCCCTTGCCTATTAACATCTCCGTATGCGTGCAAATTATCCCGAAACGGCAGGCTGATTCGCTGCCTCGAATTCTAGGGATTCGAGATCGTCACGTGGCTTTCAAAAGAAGGCGTGTTGGGCACAATGTTGAAATATGTCGTTCCCGGAACCAGCGGCACTTCCTTGCCGTCCTTCACGAAACGGATCGCATCGCCCGCAGCGCGTACCCACTGCCCGTTGATGACTTCCCCGCGCTGGAACAGCATCGCTTCCCCGCCCGCTTCCACGTTCACGGCAAGCCGGCCCACGTCATCCAGCACCTTATGGTCCGCCCCCAGCACGATCACATTCGCGGCCTCCAGCTGAACGTTATCGTTGAGATCCACATGCGGCGATCCGTTGATCGACCGTTTGTACGTGTTGGAGGAACCGTCATATTGATAATCCACGACATAGCTGTCCAATAAAAATTTGATTTCTACCTTCTCGGCAGCCTCCCCCGAAATAACCTCAACCGGTTCAGTGCCCTCTTCACCATCGGCGCTTGCAGCGATCGCCTCCGGATAGAACGTATACTCTGGCACCTTCACATCGTTGCCGTAATTCAGCTTAGCGGCTCCTTCACGAAGCTTCTCGTCGCTGGAATACAGATTATGCGGCGCTTTACGGTCCTTGGCTCTCCAGAAGTAGGCGCCTGCATTCCCGATTTCGTCCATGTCCTGCTTGCCTTGCCTCTGAATGATGCTGTAGGCTTCCGGGCTTCCTCCCGCATGCACCAGAACGCCGCCGTAGCTCTCGCCAAGATTGATCAGATACGGTCGAATGCTGCGAATCGGCCCGATCTTCTCAATGTCGCTCTGGCTTTGGAAAATGCCGATCAGCCGCGTAATTCCTCCCTCCGCCAGCACTTCATACACCATGTCCGCTTGACTGAGACCCGACTGCGGCCTAGCGGCTGGTGCGTTATTGATCATAACGGCCAGCGGACGCTGCGTCAGTGACGCTTCTAACGGCAATCCCGTCAGAGGTGCCTTATATGGAGAAGAGGTTTCCTCCTGAGGCACTTCGACCGGCTGCTCGACCGGAGCTTCCACCACTGGTGCTGGCGTTGGTTCCGCCTGCTGT
The DNA here is from genome assembly GCF_038007545.1 of Bacillus sp. FSL K6-6540. NCBI lineage: Bacteria > Bacillati > Bacillota > Bacilli > Caryophanales > Bacillaceae > Bacillus > Bacillus sp. FSL K6-6540. The sequence continues at coordinate 1,165,358 of NZ_JBBOXH010000001.1, read as the reverse complement.
TTACCGCCGCTGCAACCGGACAACAGCAATACTGTCGCCATGGACAACAAGCTTGTCCTCCACGCATATTTTCGGAAAGACAAAGACCCTTTGCTAAACATATTGTTTCCCCCTATGAACGCTCCCATTACTTATTACCCTAAATTTCCAACCCACTTACCCGAATTTTCCAACCGACGTTTCAACTTTAATTTACATTTAATCACAAAATCCGTGCTTTGTCTGTATATAGAAGAGATACTATCCTTTAATGAATCACCTTGACAGCATGGCCTTGGCAGCAGTTCCAACTCAAACCATGGTGAGGTTCTTAATGACCCGGTTTGTGACATAAAAAAGTCTCTTAGAAGGCATACGTACAGTGCGTATGCCTTCTAAGAGACTTCCTGCTTCCATCCATTTATTTAGCCGCAGAAGTTTCCGAAGGGAAACGAGAAGCCGACTATCATTCGATCCGCAAACCAATATTGCCAAACTGCTCGCCCGCCGTCATCCGCCGGAACGCATCCAGAATCTCATCCAGCGGGTACATCCGGTCGATCAGGGGCGCAATGGTGTGCTCCTCCATGAACCGAAGCATCTCTCCGAACTCCTCGCGGCTCCCCATCGACGTACCGATCCAGGACAGCTGCGGAAAAAATAAAGCCCTCAGCGGGACCTCGACCGCGTCGCCGGAGCTGGCCCCAAAGCTGACGATCCGCCCATTCGGCTTGATCACTTCCAAGTATCGGGGAAAGGTTGCCGGACCGATACTATCCAGAATCACGTCCACCTTCTCCCCTTGCAGCTCTTCGTTCCAATCCCCGCCGCTCGAAAAAGCCCTATGCACGGAATAGCGCCGCGCTTCTTCGAGCTTGGCTTGGCTTCGGGAAGTGACGCTGACGACAGCCCCCGCATTCTGGGCCATGAGCATGGCGTAGGTTGCAACCCCGCCTCCTATACCTGGTATAAGCACATGCTCGCCAGGCTTGATATGCGCCCTCGTAAACAGCGCACGGTAGGCCGTTAGCGCGGATAAAGGCAGTACTCCCGCTTCCTCCCATGTCAGGTATGTTGGCTTTCTGAAGGCATTGTCCGCTGGGATGACGACCGTTTCAGCAAACGTACCGTCCGTGGGTCCGCCCAGGATCTGCGGCACCACCGGGACCTCTTCGGTGTTATCCCAACCGATCGTCGGATGGATGATGACTTCCGTGCCGACCGTCAGACTCCCCACTCCTTCACCTACGGCATCAATGATGCCTGCGCCGTCTGAGCCCAGAATGAGCGGTGCATCCGCCGCATGACGTCCCTTCATCAGAAACAGATCGCGGTGATTGAGTCCGGCCGTCTTTAAACGGACCCGGATCTCACCAGGGCCCGGTTGTTTCGATTCCATATTGCCGACCCGAAGTCCGTCCAGTCCGCTCCGGCCGCGATGAATGGCTGCTTTCACATGAATCTCTCCCCTTCTTCCGGCTTGTGTAGGCCATGTTAGGTTCAATTGTATAGATCGCCTCGGAGCATGTAAAATGAGTAGTATTGAATATGGCATTCAGTCAGAATGAAGTCAGGATGGTGAGACTAATGGAAAGCGGAGATTTACGGATATTCCGCGCAGTAGCGGAGGAAGGCAGCATTACGCGGGCGGCCCAACGCCTGAAGTATGTTCCCTCCAACGTCACGGGCCGGATCCGCCAGCTGGAGGACAGGCTCCAGACAGCCCTGTTTATCCGAAGCAATCGAGGGATGGATCTGACCCCGGCCGGCGAGCGCCTGCTTGGATACACGCGTCAAATTTTAAATTTGCTGGATGAAGCGGAGAAATCCGTGCAGGCTGAGGATACGCCGCGGGGACCGCTACGAATCGGTGCGATTGAATCCACCGCCGCTGCATATCTGCCAGGACGCCTGGCCGACTATTATGCCCGTCACCCCGAGGTCAGCCTGTCCCTCACCACGGGCAACTCCAGCGTGCTGATGCAGCAAGTGCTGGACCGCGAACTGGACGGCGCTTTCGTGTACGGACCTTTGACGCACCCTATGCTGAAACAGATTCCTTCGTATAATGAGGAACTGGTACTCATCTCCGAATCCGGAGCGGCAAGCCAGCAGGAGCAGTTGCAGAAGCCGATGCTTATTTTGTCGACAGGCTGCACTCACCGATCCAGAGTGGAGCGCCTCCTGGCCGAAGCTGGCGTTCAACATCCGCAAATCATAGAGTTCGGTTCGCTCGAGGCCGTGTTAGGCGGGGTTGCTTCGGGTCTCGGCGTAGCGCTTCTCCCAAGGTCCAATGCCGTTTCGCTTTCCAACGAGAAAAACATTGCAGCCATGACACTGCCGGAGTCCTACCGCGAGGTCGTGGTATATTTTATCTATCACCGCGACGTGCCACTAAGCAGCGCCCTTCGAGCTTTTCTGGAGCCGGAGAATCAAAAATGATTGAAGTTTGACCCTCAAAGCGGGCACATCGGATCGAATAACCACAGCGAGAGAATCCCTGCACTCCTGAAAACGAAAACGATTGACTAATCTAGTCAATGGGAGGATTAGATTGAATGTTCACAACTTTGTGATATTTATCACGTGTATTGTGAATATTTTCACTTATAATAAAGACATAGAGAAGGTGATCACTTCCCAAGGCAACATGAACAAACAACATCGGCATCAGAAACAAGCAATTATGTTAATCCAAAAAATTAAAACTCATTTAAGGAGTGGTTTATATGTTTAACAATTGGCTGAGAACAAACAAAGTGGCAATGTGGTTACTGACATTCATCCGGGTCTACATCGGGTATGAATGGATGACGGCAGGTTGGGGCAAATTGACGGGCGGATTCGAAGCAGGCGGATTCCTGCAAGGCGCGATTGCCAAAGCAGCCGGCGATCACCCCGCCGTCCAAGGCTGGTGGGCAGCGTTCCTGGAGCACGCGGCACTGCCGGGCGTGAAGCTCTTCAACTTCATCATCCCGCTCGGTGAGTTCCTCGTCGGTGTCGGACTGATCCTCGGTACCTTCACCACCTTCGCTGCCCTGATGGGTCTGGTCATGAACGCCGCGTTCCTCTTCTCGGGCACCGTGAGCACCAACGCCCAAATGCTGCTGCTTGAAGTGCTGATCATCGTTGCTGCTGCCAACGCCGGTAAAATCGGTCTCGACCGTTGGGTTCTCCCTTACCTCCGCGGCCTGTGGAACAAAATGACGCACCGTGATCATGAGCCAAAAGCGCCGACGACTCATCTAAAAAAACGCACCGCTTAACTTCGTAACGATCCATGCAAGACGATGGAGAACTCGGTTCTCCATCGTCTTTTTTTCATACCAAGAACCTATGCCAAATCACAGTCTATGCGAATACTGTATTTAAATACAGATTTTTGCAAATATGAATAATTTGTGATGATGCGACATTATATAGATCGTTGCTGTTTTTTCAGCTTCCGTCGCGCTTACGAATTTCAAATTTGCAAAAATCTGAAAACAAAAAAGAGAATGATTATTCATTGGAGGAGTGGTGTTGATGTTTATTCAATGGTTGCAATCCAGCAAAATCGCGATGTGGCTGCTGACGGTCATTCGGGTGTACGTCGGGTATAAGTGGTTGTCGGCAGGCTGGGGCAAGTTAACGGGAGGTTTCGATGCGAGCGGATTTATGCAAGGGGCCATCGCCAAATCCATCGGCGAAAATCCGGCGGTTCAAGATTGGTGGGCCGTATTCCTCAAGCATGCCGCACTCCCCGGGGTCAAATGGTTCAACGTCATCATTCCGCTGGGCGAATTCCTCGTCGGGCTCGGCCTGATCCTCGGCTCGTTCACCGTGTTCGCGGCACTGATGGGACTGGTGATGAACTCGGCGTTCCTCTTCTCCGGTTCGATCAGCATCAACGGTCAGCTTCTGCTGCTCGAATTCCTGATTATCCTCTCAGCGGCAAACAGCGGTAAGATCGGCATCGACCGTTGGCTCATGCCTTATCTTCAGAATAAATTCACGCGCAAAGCGAAAATCAGCAGCGACTCCTCCCCTCTGCAGAATCAGGCAGTCTGATTTATAAGGAATGCGGGAGTAAAATAGAATTAAAAAGTAATTCAGAGTGATCTCAAGTTAGATCGTATCCGGTCATACGCTTCTCGTCAGCTAAATTCGCGTCCCATAGCTAAATCCATCTCGTTTCTTCTTCCTAACAGTAAGATTTGAATGTTTCTCCTCTATCCGTACTTTTTCTGCTTGCCTTTTCAATAAGTCATCGGGTGACCGCGGCCACCGGTACCGGTCATCCGTGTTTTATAAGCGGTTTTGCCTAGTAATACATTCACGACGAACCTCATGGTCCAGGGAATGGCATCTCCCAATGCGTTACGCATTATCTACTCGCTCCAGGTACTAGGTGCTTTTTTACGCTTACTGCTAACAGCTAGCTGAGTTTTCGCTGACGATTTACTACTCCGCTTGCTGATTTTGCATTTACCACTTCCTATTTTGCATATCATTTACTGGATATGTGCCTACTCCATGCAGCTTTTTCTTATCACTTACCGGTTTACGTCTACTGCATATTGCTTTGCTTATTACTTACTGGCTTTATACGTAAAACTTACTTATGCTCTGCTGATTGATATTGGTTGTGCGTGTGTTTCTTACCGTTTGATGTCTTTTGCTTTATTCTATTTCTTCTGCCATTTGAACACTTTGCCTTACTTATTACATACTGGTTACTGCCACTACATACAGTTCTGCTCATTGCACATTTCTTACTATTTACTACTTATTTCCCTCCTACAATACTCCAAACAACCATGCTAACATCACGTATCATACTGGTTAATCTCCATCACACCCCGTATTTTCTCCTAAGCCTCTACATATACTGCTCCTATTTCTCCACCCCTTTCACCTGTCACTCCCCCTGCCAACTCACGAATTTAAAGTTTTTTATGATTTTTATCACTAATGTGATTTAAATCACATATATTGTGATTTATTTCACTTATAATAAAGACATGAAAGAGATGATCATCTTCCTAAAGAACAACATCACAGAACTTCAACATCCGAGAATTGGCAAGGAAGCTTTCATAAAAAAGAAAATCATACTTTTAAGGAGTGGTTTATATGTTTAACAACTGGCTGAGAACAAACAAAGTGGCAATGTGGTTACTGACATTCATTCGGGTCTACATCGGGTATGAATGGATGACCGCAGGTTGGGGTAAATTGACGGGCGGTTTCGAAGCAGGCGGCTTCCTGCAAGGCGCGATTGCCAAAGCTGCCGGCGATCACCCCGCCGTCCAAGGCTGGTGGGCAGCGTTCCTGGAGCACGCGGCACTGCCGGGCGTGAAGCTCTTCAACTTCATCATCCCGCTCGGTGAGTTCCTCGTCGGTGTCGGACTGATCCTCGGTACCTTCACCACCTTCGCTGCCCTGATGGGTCTGGTCATGAACGCCGCGTTCCTCTTCTCGGGTACGGTGAGCACCAACGCCCAAATGTTACTGCTTGAAGTGCTGATCATCGTCGCTGCTGCCAACGCCGGTAAAATCGGTCTAGACCATTGGGTTCTCCCTTACCTCCGCGGCCTGTGGAACAAAATGACGCACAGAACAACGAAAGGCGACGGCACCACCCACACACCTTTCAAAAAACAAACCGCATAACATTGTAAGCAACTGAAACCTAAACAACTAACCTATTGATTAAACAACCCGACTTGAGCAATCAAGCCGGGTTGTTTTTGTTGTGGCACGTTGGAGTTACGGCATATCACCTCGTGTTTTAGCATACGTTTGGGTTTTGGCATGCTGCTCATGCTTTGGCATATGTCTGAGCTTAGGGTTTTATTTGAGCTTTGGCATACGTCTGAGCTTTGGCATTTGTCTGAGCTTTGGCATACTGCTGAGCTTTAGCTTACGTTTAAGCTTTAACATACGTTCGAGCTTTAGTATACGTTCGAGAGTATACGTTCGAGCGTTGTGCTTACGTTCGAACGTTAATTTATACGGCACTAACTAACTACTTACAATTTTAGCGGACTCAGCGGACCTTATTTTGATCAAAACCACCTTTTCTTTAATGCTAACGGACCAGAGATCCGTTATTCTCCGAATTTGGCCTTCATATTACGTGATATCCGCTATTTAACGGATCGTGTGTCCGATAGATCCCCCAATTGCGAGCAAAAAGCAAAAATAGCGGATCTGAGGTCCGATACGGCCAGGCCGTAACTCGTGTGACATACAACTTGGGAGCCTACGAACACTCTCAGAGCGCTGCCTGGAAAGCCAGGCTTTTTCATGCAATCGCATTTTTGGCATTTCGAATCATGATTTACGAACCGCTAAATTCCTCAAAATTGAAAAGTGGGCTCTATTTTTTGACCGCAAATAAAGCCAATGGGATCAGGTCTTCATTCGTCAACGGATGTCCCGGATCGGTTGTGATGCTAAATGACTTGCCGTTTTCAATCCAGAAAAGCAAGTTGATTATATATTCCTTTCCCAGTTTGGATTCTCTTCTTTCGGACTGCAGAAAAATCATGATCAACAAAAGAACCCATGCAATCCTATTTACAGGACTGCATGGGCCTATCGCGCAAAATAGCTAGCTCAAAATGTTATTTCTGCACCGCTGCTTTCAGAATTTCAACCTTCTGTTCCTTGGACATATCCCATGTGGTTGAAATGCTGTATTCGAAGCCGCCTTCATGCCAAAAAACGTATTTTGGATAGATATCCGCCGGTAAGTCATCCTCAAAGAAACCTTTTTTCTTACTTCCTTCTGAGTCCAACGTATATTTAGAAATGGCCAGCGTGTCTTTCCCGTTCGTATATTCAAGACGGATGGTTGCCGCCTCTTTCCAGTCTATCTTTTTCGCGTAGACGGGTTTTCCGCTCTTCTTGCCTTCGGACCTTACTTCATCAAGGAACTTTCCTTCGGTTGGACCTTCAATTCTCGCTTTGGCAAACTTATATCCTTCCGGCAGGTTGGCAGGCTGCTCCAGGATGGAACCTTCCAGCGTGGAAGCTCTTTTCAGGTAGTCCTCGTAAGCAGAGAATTTTTCTATTCCTCCCCAATAACTTAGGTCGAATCCGCTGTTAAGATCCTTATATTTATGATACAGAACGTACATATCACCAGTCTCTTTACTTAGTTTCTTCACTCGATTGGTCTCATCTTCGATATACTTCTTTTCCTCTGGAGTTAGAGCCTTGGCTGCGGCTTCTGCTTTTTTCCGGGCCTGTTCCATTTCTTTCTTGTAAAGCTCGCGGTCTATATCCCCCTCGGGATAGATCATATCCTGATCATTATTCACGGCAGCTTTTGAATCCTGTTCCGATTGCACTGGAGCTTTTTGCGGTACGTTCCCCGCATTGCTTTCCTTTGCATTAACCAACGTCACGCTTCCAAGCGCGAGAATCATTCCCAGCCCCAAAATGGACAGGCGGTAGGATTTTTTGTTAAAATGCTTAATCATTTTAAGTCTCCTTTTCATTTGTTTATGCGTGGCGGACAGGCCGGCAAGCCCCGGCTGGCGATGGTATCCTGAAAAATGCTCCAACACATGGATGATCGTTTGTCCGTATGCATGGTTTTGCTGCGGGCTCATCCGATCCAAGACGCATGCATCGCAAGCCATCTCCTGGTCTTGCCTTGCCTTATGTACGGCTAGCCATAATAACGGATTAAACCAGTGGATGATCAGGATGATATGCATCAACCAGTTCACTGCCACATCCCGCCGCTGAATATGCGCGAACTCATGCGCAAGAATATATTGAAGCTGCTCCTGTTTCAATGTGATGAGCAGACTTGGCGAAATGACGATCGCCGGCTTACTATAACCGACGACGGCAGGTCCGGAAATTCGCTCGCTGGCCAAAAACTGAACTTTTCGTTTCACGCCTAATTGCTGTTTCGTCTCGTGAAACACTGCCGATAAATAAGGCGTATCCATTTTTCGGCCCGCGCGCAGGGCTTGTTTCAATCGAAGCTGGTCGTAGACCGTTTTCGCGGCAAGAATCAGCACGCCCGCAAGCCAAACCGACATCAATATATTGGTGAAACCTATTTGCTTGAACCCATTCCACCCAAAGCGGCTCTCCTGCACGGGTCCTGATTCAAGGGATGGAGCAGGTACTTCCGAAGTTCCGCCTGCTTCCAGATTTAAAGAACTCTCAGCGCGAACCAGCGCTTCGCTTATTCTCCCCGTTTCCATCCAGAGCGGTGGAACTTGAGTTTGTTGATGAATGCCGGGCACGATGGCCTCCAGAGACAACACATTGTATAGGCTAAGCGAAGATTCCGGGGCCCAAGGGAGCAGCAAGCGAATGGCCACAGGAAACCAAAGCCAGTATCTCCATCTGGCTTCAATCTTGTTTTTTAGTAGAAATTGCAGGATCAGGACAAGGACGATCATGATGCCGGCCATGAACGATCCGCGAATGACCCAGCCGAAAAACAATAATAAATTTTCATGCAATGTATGACTCATCAGGGCTCTCTCTTTTCTGCTTCCCCGTCGCTGCTGTTCTCGTCAAACAAAGCCTTCAGATCCTCGATTTCTTGCGCATTCAGTTTTTTATCCTGCAAAAAGTTGGCCAGCATTGGCTTTAAGGCCCCCCCATAAAGTTTTTTCATGAAGGATTTGGTTTCAGACTGCAGATACTCCTGCTCGCTGATGATCGGATAAAATAGTTGGGTGCGCTTTGAACCCTTTTCCAGTTTCGCACCCGCTGCTTCCTTCTGCACCAGACGACTGAGGAGCGTCCGAGTTGTATTGGGGTTCCACCCCATCAGATCCGTCATTTTCTTTACGACCTCGCTGGAAGGGCAGTCCGGATTAGCCCACAATACGCGCATAATTTCCAGTTCTGCATCCGTAATCGGTGGTATTTGATGATTCATGCATGAAACCTCCAATGTTAATTCAATCAAACTACATGTGTAGTTATGTTAATGCTACGATTGTAGTTTGATAATGTCAACATGTTTGGTGAAGAAAATTTTCTTGGTTTAGTTACATGCAGTATACTTGTACCGCTTGTGGGCATGTTGATCTGCAAAAGAACTCATGCCATCCTATTTCTAGAGCTGTATGGGCTTGTCCGCAAGACCTATAGCAGACGCAGAAGTTATTTTTTCACCGCTGCTTTCAGAATCTCGATCTTCTGTTTCCTGGACAGATCCAATGAGGTTAGTGAAATACTGTATTCAAATTTGCCGCCATCATTCCAAAAAACGTATTTTGGAAAAACATGCGCCGGCAGCTTATCGTTAAAGAAACCTTTTTTCTTGCTTCCCACCGAATCTACCGCATACTTGGAAAAGCCCAGCGTGTCTTCTCCGTTCGTATATTTAAGACGGATGGTTGCCACTTCTTTCCAATCTATCTTTTTCATGTAGATGGGCTTTCCGCTCTTCTTGCCTTCGGCTCTTACTTCATCAACGAACTTCCCTTCGATCGGGGCTTCAATGACCGCTGTTAAGAACTTATATCCCTTTGGCAGGTTCGCAGGCTGCTGCAGAATGGATCCTTTTAGGGTTGAAGCTTTTTTCATGTAGTCCTCGTACGTAGTGAATTCATGCACCCCTCCCCAATAGCTAATATCAAATCCGCTATTTAACTGTGGGTATTTATGATACAAAACATACATATCACCCGACTCTTGGGTTAACTCCTTTACTCTCTGGATCTCTTTTTCGATAAACTTTTTTTCCTCTGCAGATATAGACTTGGCTGTTGCGGCTGTTTTTTTAACAGCGGATGCTTGGGCTTTCTTGACGGATTGTGCCTCCGCCGCAAGGTTTGCGGAAGAACCCAATAATAGAATGCTGCTTAAGGTCGCGATTGCTACTTTCGTTGCTGCTTTCATTTGGTAATGCTCCTCTCCTATAATCTTCATTAATAAACTACAGCTGTAGTTACAAATCAATACTACAATTGTAGTTCAATAATGTCAACACGGTTTGTGCAGAAAAATTTTTGGGTTTGGTTGAATACAAAAAATAGCCGAGGCGCCTGCGGATCATGGCAAAAAAAAACATGCAATCTTATTTCAGACTGCATGGGCTTGTGTATAAGACCTATGGCGCTACGTTCTGGTTCTCCAGCACCCGCACAGCGGGTGTTTTTTGTTTCACACGTTTCACGCGCTCAAACAGCCCAAACACAACAAAAGCCGAGCTTGTGATCCAAGCTCGGCTTCTCATTATTCGAATGACCAGCAGTTCAGACTCAAACTGCCATATTGGTAAGATTGAAACAATCGCTTTGCCTTGCGGCCGTTGTCCGCAGCCCCCATCGCATAGAACAAGGGGACAAAATGCTCCCGTCCGTAGGAAGGTACGGCGTCGCTGGTATGAGGCGCTTTTTTGTCATACGCAAACAGATTGTGCAGGTCCCAATTCGACAGCTGCTCCGCAACCCATTCGTCGAATTCAGCTGCCCATGCATCCGGCTCATCGCTCTGATGCACCATCCGCAGATTGTGCACCAAGCCGCCGCTGCCGATAATCAGAATGCCTTCATCACGCAAATCGGACAGCATCGCACCGATGGAATATTGTTCGCTTGGTGAGCGCTTGGAGTCCACGGACAAGGCCACCACAGGGATATTCGCATCGGGGTACATTTTGCGCAGAATGACCCATACCCCATGGTCCAATCCGCGGCCGGTTACGGCTTTGGCGTGCAGATTCTTTGCCTCAAAACGCTGACGGATCTGAGCTGCCAGCTCCGCACTGCCTCGGGCAGGGTACGTGATCTTGTACATTTCTTCCGGAAATCCGTAAAAATCATGCATGGTTCCATGCTCGGCGTCCTCAGTCAACCGTTGATCCGGATCGTCCCAATGGGCAGAAAATACCGCAATACCTCTAGGTGCAGGCAGCTCCCGCCCCAACTGCTCAAGGAAGCGGGTGTACTCGTTGTCCTCCAGGGCCATCATCGGCGAACCATGGGCAATAAATAAAGCAGGTAACGTCATCGATGCCACCTCCAGCTTCAAAATCAAGGGACAACTCTATTGTACCGTTAAATCGCCCATTATGCCAAATAACTCCCTTAAATCATCCAGTTCTGCCATTCCTGCTGAATGTTCTCCTGCCCGTTTAACCAATCCCGCGTCCGCTCAAGGAGCAGCTGGCGCTGAGGTCCGGCAGAGTACGTGTGATCGGCCTGGAAAATAATCTCCTTGTCGCAGCGGCCTTCCTGACGCATCCAGAACACCTTTTGAAACAGGAAAGCGTAGTCCACCGGAATCACCTCATCCGAGGTACCATGGACGACCAGCACATTGCCCGTAAACTTGATCGCTTCCTGGAATGGCTGCCCCTGAGCCAGCGAATCGAAAAAGACCGGGGTAAACGAGTATCCCAAATAATCGGCGGAACCCGACTTAACCGAGGTGTCGTACACGTCGCGACCGGTGATTTTGACGATATCGTTGAACGGGTATCCTACCGCAGACCACAGAATCAGATTTTTCACCCGGCGATCGCGAACGGCCGTCTGCAGGGCGACGGCGCCGCCCAGGCTATGTCCGAGGAGCGTGATTCGCGTCGGATCGACATCCGCGCAGCTGAGTCCGTAATCAAGAACGGAACGCGTCTGGGCAATCATCGAGTCGAGTCCTTCGCTGCCGTAATTGCCCGAGCTTTCCCCGCATCCGATATAGTCGAAACGGATCACCATGTACCCGTCTTCGGCAAACTCGCGCGCCGTTTTGACAAACAACCGATCCACGCCGATCCGGCTTCCCACAAAGCCATGGCAGATGATGACCAGCGGGACCCGATTGCACCGGCTTCCGTGAGCCGATTCCTTCAATGGGTAATGGATGGTTGCCGTAAGTTCCTCTTGATTATGCCGGATTGTAATTTGCCGCTCCATGCCGATTCCTCCTTGCGATAACGCGCCGTAATCATAATATTAATAATTCCGATAAGATTAATATGAATTAATTAAACTTATCTTAGCATCGTGATTATGGATTGTCAACGCAATTGAGCATCGGCAAACGCAAACTGAGCATAGGTGTGACGGTGCGATGAACGCTGAATTGGCGGTATGCAGCGAGATTCAGCCTATTTAAAGCTGGCGGTTAAGAAACGGCCATTCTGCCCTCTACCTGTATTACGGACTAACGTAGCATCCGTTTGCCAAGTCGTTCATCCCGCTGACGCCCGCACCTCCAGCCTTACTCGTAACTCTGGCGAAACATCGCATGAGTTTCTTCGCGCCCGCTCCAATCGTTCATCCAGGTCTTCCCGACCGGATCATTCTCCCATAAGGATGCGGCGGAGAGATCATGGTCCTCACGCTCGGAGACGAATTCTCCTTCAGGCTGGGCCGGTGTCACATCCAGAGCACCGCTGTTTGCGATTACCTCCTGCCCTTGTACCGGCACAGCGTCTCCTCCGTGCAATTCATCGTCAAAAAAGCTAGCGCTCATCTGAGAACTCCTCCTTCTTATCCCTGAATGATCAGGGCGTTGTGTATAGATTCAGAATGCTTATTATTGTGAAATAGGAGCCGGAGAATTATACCTTGTTCACGAAGGTGACAAGATTCAGCAGCACTACCTTGCATTGCAAGCATGTTGTCTGCTATCATATATTGCATAACAAGGTAGTCTGCTATCGTGCCTACTCGCAGCCCAGCCCTTTGCGCCTCACTACCTTGCATTGCAATATACCTGAAGGAGGAATTCCCACATTCATGACCACCCAAAGTCAAATGCTAAAAGGCATTCTCGAAGGCTGCATCCTCTCGCTCATGGAGCATCGGGAGGTTTACGGTTACGAGCTCAGCACGCTGCTGGAAGACAGCGGGCTAACGTTTGTGAGCGAAGGCAGCATCTATCCCCTGCTGCTGCGCATGCAGAAAGAGCAGCTCATCGAAGGCACCCTACGGCCCGCGCCCGGTGCCGGGGGACCGCCACGCAAATATTACAATCTGACCGATAAAGGCCGGCAGGTTCTTCAACAATTCAAGGAACATTGGGGAACGCTTAAAGATAGTGTGGACCACATTTTAACCCGCGGAGGACAGTAAAGATGAATACCAAACAGATGATCAAAGAGAACAACCGACTCCAGGATGCCATGAAGCCAAACAACCTGAGCTATTACCAAGACATGGTGGTCTATATCCGCAGCAGCTCCGTGCAGGAGCAAAAAGGCGAGGAGCTGCTGCTCGAAATCGCCCAGCACCTGCTGGACGCGCAAGCCAAAGGCAAAAGCGCCGAGGAGGTATTCGGCAGCGATCCCGAATCCTACTGCAAGGAGCTGGTCGAGCAGCTGCCAAAAATGAAAGGCCTCAGCAGCCTCCAATTCCATCTCATGATCCCGTGGGTGGCCTTAACCTGGTTTTTCTTCGTTCAGGCTCTGGTCGGGTTCATCACGATGTGGGCCGGGGGTCCGGTCGAGCGCATGACGCAGGTACGCATATCGACCCTGATTCTGATCGCAGGCGGTTCCTATGTGCTGATCCACGCTTTGCTGAGATGGATGAAGAACGACACCTTCAAGCCGGACGCAGACAAACGCAAGGTGAATGCTCGCAATATCGGGATTTATGTCGCCATCACGGTAGTGATATTGGTAGCGGGCGTGTGGCTGGGACGGCTGCTGCCGGTGCTGACGGTTGCGCCATGGATCAGCCTCGTCATATTCCTGATCGGAATCGCAGGGACCAAACTTCTTTTTTCGAGCAAATAATACAAACTCGTCATGAATTCGCGGGCGGCGCTTAACAAAATCTTTAATATTTTTTCGTTCTTTGTAAACTAATGTTCTATAGAAGATGATAGGATAAGGGTAATGTGTGGTAAGGGAGGAAAAACCATGTTAAAGTCGAAAAAATCCGCGATTGCTGCCATCCTTGCACTTATTCTATCGATCCAGACCGGCGTTATCGCTAGCGCAGCACCTGCATCCCAAGCTGGCTCAAATGCAGTTTCAAGCAAAGCTACCGCCTTCGGCAATGCCGTGTACAACAAAGCCAATAAACTGCTAAAGGAATCCGACGTGGCTTATGCCAAGTCTTACATCACCAAGCATATCCGCAGCGTGACCGCGTATCAGGCGACCATGCTGGTGCTTAAGCTGGAGAATGCGATGAATGATGCGCTCCCGGCAAAAACCGACAAGGTGTACGAAATCGGCATTCAGGATAAACTGATGAACTTGTACAAATTCGGGGAGCCGATTAATACCACCATTAACAAAACCAAGGATGAAACGCTCCGAAAGGTGCTCATCAACCTGCGCGACAGCGGCTACAGGCTGTATACGACCGAGGGCGTGATCTTCCCGATCATCGACTATACCACGCTGAAGCCATACAAGCCTTATATCAACAAGGATATTCAGGCCTATATCGACATCATGGTCGTTGAATCCGAGAAGCCTGCCGTCAGTGATGCCGCTTTGGTGATCCCATGGAGCGAGGTCATCGATCGGGGACTAACGCAAGAGGCCTTTATCAGTGCGCACCCCAAATCCAATCGGACTGCGGACGTGAAGCTGAAGCTTCGATTCACCGAGCTTAGCTTATACTACGGTTATAACAACACGCCGCTGTTCAAATACGAGGACAATCTGCTGGACCCGGAAGTGCGGCAAGCATTCGGTAAAGTACTGAAGGACAGCGACGCCGTTTCCAAAAGCGCGCTTCTCAAAAAGCTCAAGTCCTGGTCCGACGTGCTGGAAAGCAACAATGACAAGCTGAACCAGGAAGTGGAGCGGTACCGTGCCAAGGCGGTTCCGATTGACTGAGCCATCCTGGCGTTAACGGCGGGTGACGCCATGGACCACAAGAGGGCCATACATGAAATAACTAGAAAAGCCGGAGTTCCCGTTAGGGGAATCCGGCTTTTTATGGTGTTCCATGTACCTCTTAAATCAGCAGATTGAACAGGTTCATGTTCTTGTTCAGCTCCGTGTAATCCAGTCCCTTGCGCTGCATCCGCTCCACCAGCGGGCCGTAATCCTCCGGCCTCAAGAGCTCGATGCCCACCAGGGCAGGCCCGTCTTCCTTGTTATGCTTCTTCGTATACTCGAAGCGCGCGATATCGTCGTCGGGACCGAGCACTTCCTCCAGAAACTCGCGGAGTGCACCCGCACGCTGCGGGAAGTTGATCATGAAGTAATGCTTCAGCCCTTCGTAAATCAAGGAGCGTTCCTTGATTTCCTGCATCCGGTCGATATCGTTATTGCCGCCGCTGATGATGCAGACGACCGTTTTCCCGCGAATCCGGTCCCGGTTCATATCCAGGGCCGCGACGGCCAGCGACCCCGCCGGCTCCACAACGATCGCATTCTCGTTATACAGCTCCAGGATGGTGGTGCAGGCCTTGCCTTCCGGTACCGTCACGATATCGTCCACCAACTCGCAGCAGATGTCATACGTCAGCTGCCCGACGCGTTTCACTGCAGCGCCATCCACGAATTTGTCGATCTCATGCATGGTGACGACTTCGCCCTGCTTCTTGGACTCGATCATGGACGCTGCGCCAAGCGGTTCAACGCCGATGACTTGCGTCGTTGGGCTGACGGTTTTGACGTACGTTGCCACGCCGGCTGCAAGACCGCCGCCGCCGATGGTGACAAACATATAGTCGGCAGGCGCGTCCAGCTCCTCCATAACCTCCATCCCGATCGTGCCGTTGCCCGCGATGATCTTCGCTTCATCGAACGGGTGGATAAAGGTCATGCCGTACTCGTCGCATGCCTTAATCGCTTCGGCATATGCATCATCGAAGGTATCCCCTGTCAGAATGACCTCGACGCTGCCCCCGCCAAAACGCTTCACCTGCTTCACCTTCTGGTTCGGGGTCGTGCTCGGCATGTAAATCTTGCCTTTGATATTCAGCGCGTTGCAGGAGAAAGCCACCCCTTGCGCGTGGTTGCCCGCGCTTGCGCACACAATGCCGTTGCTGCGTTCTTCCTCCGACAAGCTGCGAATCATATTGTAAGCGCCGCGGATCTTGAAGGAGCGAACCACCTGCAGGTCCTCGCGCTTCAGATAGACTTCGCAGTCATACTTGGCTGACAGTACTGCATCCCGCTGCAGCGGCGTGCGTACGATCACTTCGCGAAGCACGTGGTGTGCGCGCACGATGTCCTCCATGCTGACTGCCCGTTTTGCCGTATACGTCTCTTCCATTCTCTCGATCACACTCCCACTTCGCTGCCAGGTAAACGTTGATCCATCCGCTACCCTTATTTACGTATTTCTATCATTGTATCACTTTTCATGAAAATATCCCGCCCTTTTCTGGCAAGCTTTCGCAAACTGGTGATGTTTTCAAGTTCAGGAGGCATGAATTCCAGTGGAATTCAGACCGCCCGCTTCTCTGACGCATTCCGCGAAAGCGGCAAACGCCTTGCTGCGGAATGATTCATTGCGACGGAGCAGCCGGGTCGTGGCGCTGCGATACTCTTCCGGTACGGGGTAGGTCCTTAATCCTGGATCGGACCAAGGAATCGCCGATGCCGGTAGAAGCGCGCAGCCCAGTTTGGCCCGTACGCAACTGAGCATCGTTTCCAAGGTGCTGATTTCGATCATGTTCGCTGCGGCGATCCCTTCGCTGCTAAGCCATTCTTCGTTAGACTTCCGGAACGGACATCCCTTAGGAAATACGATCCAAGAAGCGCCCGTTAGTGCGAATGCCTCGAATGCCCCCTCTGCTTCGGATTCCTCCGACGAAACAAGCAGCGACACCTCCTCCCGGATTTCCAGCTCGCTCTCCAGCAGCGACATATCATAATCACCGGTAATGAACGCACCATCTAATCTTCGGCTGAGCATGCCTTCATAATGCTGTGGAGATGTTCCGCTAACGAGAGATAGCGCGACCTCCGGATAGGTTCGTTGAAAGTGGGACAAGGCCTGAATAAAGGATTGCGATGTCGCCATCGTCTCCACGACGCCGATCACAAGCGGACCGCTTGGATAGAGCGGCTCCTTCACGGCGGCAACAGCTTCCTCAGCCATGTCAAGAATCTGCTTGGCATATCGGTAGAGAACGAGCCCCTTCTCCGTGGGCGAGACTCCTTTGGGATGCCTATCGAACAAAGGAACACCCAGCTCGGATTCCAGCTTGCGTATGCGCGCCGTCACGTTGGATTGCACATACCCCATCTTCTCGGCAGCGCCTGATACGCTGCCTTCCTCCACAATGGCGGCAATCATCCTCAGATCCGTTAAGTCCATCCAGTTCACCTTCTCGGTATCATTTTTATTGATACATATATTAATTTCTATCATTTTACAGTATAGACCATGCGAAATACAATCAGATCATACACTTACAAGCGTCGGTCGCCATAAGACTGATCAGCAATTGAGGAGGACAAAACCATGCATTCATATCCCAACCTGCTAACCGAAGCTTCATTAGGATCTTTGAAACTGCCCAATCGGGCCGTGCTCTCCCCTATGACTAGAACGAGCGCAGATCCGAATGGCCTGGCTAACCACCGAATGATCCGATACTATCAGAGATTCGCAAAAGGCGGGTTCGGTCTGATCATTACGGAAGGCCTTTATCCGGATGCCGTACAGAGCCAGAGCTATCTCAACCAACCCGGCATGGCCAATGACCAGCAGGCCGCGTCCTGGAAGCCTGTCATCGAAGCTGTTCATCGGGAGGGGAGCAAAATCATCGCGCAGCTGATGCACGCCGGCGCCTTGGTTCAGCATGAGCGATTCGTCCCGGTTGCGCCTTCTGCGGTGAAGCCGGTGGGCGCCATGCTTGAGGATCATGGAGGAAGCGGCGAATTCGCCACCCCTCGGGAGTTAACGCAGCCTCAGATTAAACAAACGATCCAAGATTTTGCGCAAGCGGCACTCCGAGCCAAGGCTGCTGGATTCGACGGGGTTGAAATCCATGCGGCAAACGGCTATCTGCTCGATCAATTCATAACCGATTACACCAACCGCAGAACGGATGAATACGGCGGGGCCACGGAGAATCGGATTCGAATTGTCGTTGAGGTGTTGGAAGCCATTCGGGCAGCCGTTGGCCCGGATTATATCGTGGGCGTTCGGGTTTCCCAAGGCAAAGTGAACGATTTCCATCATAAGTGGGCACAGGGAGTGGAGGATGCCCAAACGATATTCGGTAAATTGAGCGGGGCATCGCCATCTTACATTCACACGACGGAGTACAAAGCTTACGCCCCCGCTTTCGCTGAGGGCGAGACCACCTTGGCCGAGCTTGCCGCAACATACGGCGGCGTTCCCGTCATCGCGAACGGCAAACTCGGCGAGCCGGCGGTCGCAGAACGAATCTTGGCTTCTGGCCATGCGCATTTCGTTGCGATCGGCACCAGCGCCTTGGTCAACCCGGATTGGGTGAATAAAGCTCGGGCAGGGACAGAGCTGCGGCCCTTTGATCACCAATTTCTGCAGCCCATCGCCACGATCAGGGAGGATGAGGTGCTTATATGAAGCGCACGAAAGCCGGGGGTCATCATTCCCCCGGCTTTCGTGGTTTAAATTAATATTGAAGGCGTATGACGGCAAGCCCGTTAGTCCATCGGAATCACGATGATATTCCCCGTCTGCGTCGTAATTTTAATCTCACGCTGTCCTATCTCTACGCCCAGCCTTTCTTTCACGTCTTCCATGGAAGGCTCCTCAATGGAGGGAGTGCCGGAAGCGCTGGGGGTGCCATGCACGGCCGCGATGAGCCAATGGGTTCCGGGTTCGAGCGCCGCCCTCAACGTAGGAATGACGGTGCGGGGACGCAGGAGATTGGTATTGGCATGGGGATAGATGAGCTCTGCCGTATCGTAACCAAGCATGCCATAGATGGCACTCGTGCCGAAGGTGCCGGAAGCCGATGCTGCCCCGTCTCCCGTTCGGGAGCTGTTCAGTAATCCCAAGCCTAAAGCAAACCCGCCCTCGGCAGCATCGAGCATTCGTTCCGTACTGATCCGATGGATGCGAATATGCCATGGCAGCCCTGCCGCTATCCAGGTCCTTACCTCGACGTCTCTCCACGGCTTCCATTTTGCGTACAGCACATGCTCCTGAATCCGCGTCTCCTCGCATAAGCGCTTGACCCGGAACAGCCGATCGCCTTCGCTAAGGGCAAGCATGGAATCGAAAGCTCCCTGGGCCAGTCCCCATTCCGCCCTCGGCACGCTGAACGCAAAGGCGGTAGAGTAGACGAACTTCTCGTACTTGGCGGAAGTATGCGTATGCTCGTTGGTAGACGGGTGGCCCGTATTGAACGCAGCCACGTGGCCGGTCTGCGGCTCGCGGCAAAGCACCAGATGTGCAGGCTCCTGTACCGAAATACGTCCTGTCTCCGCCAGCTCCTGCTCCTCTGCCGACCAGAACGGATCCCCGTCCGGCAAAGCCAGGATCAGGAACGTCTTCAGCGACCAGTACACGGAGCCAGCCGCGTTATAGTTCTCCGACATGATTCGGTTCGGGTAAGCGTAGCCCACCGTCAACACGCCGTCCCGGTCGAATATAGGCTGCTGAAACCACCATCTGAGATTTCTAAGGACCAGTCCTTTCAGCTGGCCCGGACTAAACCCGTCCAGCCCGGCATAAGCCGCAGCCGACCAGAAGGCCGACTGCGCAAAGCGGTACGTCAAGCTGCGTCCGTAAGGAACGGCCGCCCCGTCGGGAGCAAACCATTGGATGAAATCGCGTGCAAACAATGCCGCCCGCTCCCTGTAGCGCCCGGCGCGTTCCGGATCTTCGTCTCCCATCAGCTGCGCATAGATCAAGCCATAGAAATGAAAAGCATACGGCACGTAATAATCACAGTGCCCCCCGATCCCGTCGCTATACCAGCCTGCATCCAGATAAAATTCCTCAATGCGCTGGAGATTGTTCTCCAGCTGTCCGGCATCGTAGGGTAAGCCTGCTTTGCGGAAACCAACGTTGACAAATACATGGAAGAACAGCCAATTGCAATCATAGCAAGGATGATGGTTGATTTGATCGAGCCACTGATAGAGGTTGGCCTTCTCCTTCTCGCTCAGCGGCTGCCAGATGCGGTCCGGAATCAGGGCAAAGGCCAATCCGAACACCGCCATCTCCACCAGCCGTTGATCATAGTCATTAACCTGCCCCCAGTACTCCGCATGCTCCGGATCCGTCCCTGCGCGTATCCCTTGCAGGCACAGCTCCCACAGCTCGTCATGGGAGCCGCCGGCAGCGGCGGGAACGAGCCCCCACAAGACGCGAGAGAAACCCTCCATCTCCGCAATATCGGCATAGGCATCGGCGCCCGAACGCTCTAGGATCAAGCGTGCGCTGCCCTCGCTGTAGCATTTGCTTAAAGGCTCCAGCAGCTGCGAGAGCGCCTCCTGCACGTCCCGTCTTGTTCGCAGCGGATTCCGCGCGACCGGATGGATCAAGCCGTCCTCGGAATTCCAAGTAACCTGAATGCTCATCTTAAATGCTCACTCCATTTCCGGAATGCTTCTTCTAATTCCCTTATCCTCTTCCTTGCCTTACTTCTACTATTTCCTTCCAGAGCGCCGCTTCAATCTCCGTTATTCCCAGTAAAACGGCCCCTTCCCTCTCAGCCGCGCCAGTCCTTCCACAAAGAAAAAGTCGCCGTAAATCAGGGGCACGTCGATATTCTTGCCCTCCGGATAGTGGCTGGTTCCATGGAGTATCAGCCCTTCCTCCCCATCGTTGTCCCATGTGCCGTAATTCCAGTAGAGCGATTTCAGAATCCGGACCGCTGATGTCCGGTATACGGCCGCCTGTCCCGGCTCCACCTTGTCAGCCATCAGCAGCAGCCCGCTGGCGGCGCAGGCACCGGCGGACGAATCCCGGTAGATGCGGGCATCGTCCGGCGCGCGGAAATCCCAGAACGGCACATGGTCTTCCGGCAGGTTCGCCAGAAAGAAATGCGCCACCGTTTTGGCCGTATCGAGGTATATCGACTTGCCCGTATGATGGTAGGCAAGCGTCAAGCCGTAAATCGCCCACGCCGTTCCCCTGGACCAGGCGGATTCCGGCGCAAAGCCCTGCCCGCCGATCCCTTCCAGGCGCTCACCGGTAACCGGATCGTATCGTACGATGTGATAGACGGAACCGTCCGGCCGGACGAAGTCCCGGACCACCGTGTCCATATGCGCTTCGGCCATATGCCGGTAGCGGGGATCGCCGCTGATCTGCGACGCCAGGAATAACAGGGGCGTATTCATGGCGCAATCGATGATCGCGAGGCCCGAGTTATCCTCCCCTTCCGACCACGGATTCCAGGCTCGGATATACTGTCCCTTCAGGTTGAAGCGTGCAGCCAGGTAGTTGGCTGCCTTGAGCGCGCGTACCTTGGACTGTTCGCTGCCGGTCAGCTTGTAGGAAGCCATGCTGGTCAGCGTCCACATGAAGCCGAGATCATGGTCCAGACGCACATATTGGTTCAGTACGTCATCCAGAATGACCTCGCACTGCTCGGCGGTTGTTCTAAGCTCCGCCACCCCGCTATCGTTGTACAGAAGCCACAGCATGCCCGGCCAGAAGCCGGCTGTCCACCAATGCGGCGGCTCCAGCTGGTAGACGCCATTCTGGCTGGCATGCGGAAACCTCGCGCCGATCCGCGCTACGTTCCGCCGCGTCTTCGCAAGCGATTTTTCCCATGCCTCCGTCAACCAATCCAAAGCGACCTCCGTTTTCATTCCTCTCCACTCCTCTGTTCATATGAATTGAAATCTGAAATCGATATTCGCATGCAAGCCAAGGGCCTTCACTTTAAAATCCACGGCATACCAAGCTGCTTCCTTGCCGAAGTGATCACGGAAAACATGGCGTGTCAGCTCAGGCTCCACAAGGTCGTTATCATAGTGGATCAGCAGGCCGGGCCTGTCATCCACGGAAAAGGCAGGATCCGGCTTTGTGTCCTGTACCTTAGGCTGCTCCCCGGTCCCTTCTTCAGCTGCAATCGGCTCCTTCTTCTTTTCTAAGGCCTGAACGACTTCTGGTCCTCCTGCCTCTGCTTGCTCATAAGTACCCGGTGCCCGCAACCTAACAGCCTGCCGGCCATCGATCAGTACCAGCTCGGGCCGTATCCTGGTGACGATCCGCTCCACCAGACTCTCCGGGGGCGAACCGAACGTAAACCGGTCGCTCAGCGTCAGTTCCGGCCGGTTCCCCTGCTTGTTCCACTCCAGCGTCCTCGTGAATGACTGAAGCGCAGGAACCCGGTAGGCCGAGGTCAGCTCAAGCGCAAGCCGATCCACGGCTTCACCCGTCACCGCTTCCCATACAACCGCGGCGCTATCCGGGCCCTCTTGCTGAACATGGCCGTCGATGATCGGCACGGAGTGGCCTTGGGAGCCGTTGCAATCATAGCCATACCGTCCTTCGCCGAAATACTCTGCCGTGTATTCGCCGCAGCCGAGATCCGAGCACCAAACTTCCCCGGCGCCGTACAGGATAAAATGCCCAAGATCATTATGATTGTGCGGCTCGCCGTTGCTGCCGCCCTTGGCGGCAAACGCGTACACCTCGCCTCCATGGGAAATGCGGGAGATCAGCCACTGGGCATCGGGCAAATAATAACTTGCCTCTTCCCAATCGCTTCCCGCCAGCAAGGGGTTCCGCCAGATCAGGTTGCGCAAAGCCGGAGCCCAGCGGCTGCAATGGTCGTCGCGGTAACCCGACCGGAGAGACTGCGGCGGAGACTCGAAGTCCCCGTACAATCCGGCCAGATAATGAGACAAGCCGATATGTACCGTGCTTTCCGGCTGCGAATCGGAGAAGTTGACGACGGCCTTGCCTCCCAAAAAGCCCTGCTGCTGAAACAAGGCGATGCGGCCGACCTTCTCCGATCGGAACCAGTCCATCTCGCCTCGGGTGCGCTTGCGCAGCAAATCGGCATAATACACGAAATACCCGAACCCGTAATTCCAATATCCCAGCCCTTCCAGACAGGCTCCATCGGAGCCAAAGCCCTGCAGGTAATAGTCCATGCACCGCTCCGTCTTCAGCAGAACCTTCGCAAGAGATTCCCCGCTTTCCATAAGCAGCAGCGCCGCGGAGCCGATTGAACCGGCACAGACGGCAGACCAATTATGCGTCGCCGTCTCCCAGCCGTGCTCACGGCTTAGGAAAGGGAGGAACAACCGCGCTTCAACCTCCTCCCCGATTCTCGAGATCAGCAGCGAAGGCAGACGGTCCCGCAGTAGCACGCGGATTTCGCTGAGGGTAAACCCGGTCTCGGCGCTGAACAGATCAATCGTCCCCTTGATGCCGCCGGGCGATTCCGCGTTCAGATGCGCCGGCAAACACCAGGTATACTCATCGCAGATGGACCAGATCATCTCCTGGAGAGCAATCCGGTACGCTTCCTTATCCGGCTCGAGAAGTGTCAGCAGGGCAAAGGTATTCAGCCGGCGCCTACGCTCGAAATACACCTTCTCATAATCCAGCCTCGTTCCCTGCCGGGCAAACCGGGTGAATAAGTCATACGTCAGCGCCGGGTTCGGGACAGACAGCAGCCGCTCCCCTTCCTCCCGAATCTCGGATATGTCCTGCTCGTAATCCCCGCTTCGCTGAATGCCTTCCCAGAATGACCTCTGGTCCCCGCCTAGGTAATACATCCGCAGATCGGCGGGAGCCATCCCGTTCGCAATCGTTGTTAGCTCCTGCATCCTGTTCATCGGACTAAAACCTCCTCCCCATTTCGACGCCCGTTCAGACGCCCGTTTCAACTCCCGTTCAACCGTTCCGGAACTCTACGGGGGTTACTCCCGCATACGCCTTGAATGTCTTACTGAAATAACTCACATTGTCGTAGGCCAGACTTTCGCAGATTTCCCCGACCGTGCGGTCTGTCTGCTGCAGCAGCTCCTTGGCGCGCTCCATCTTCATCCGGGTAACGTATTCGATGAAGGTGACGCCGGTTTCTTTCTTGAACATGCGGCTGAAATAGCTCGGATTCAGGTGCAGGCAGCCGGCAACGTCATCCAGCGTGATCCTCTGGTCGAGCCGAAGAGACACGTATTTGCAGGCCTCCGCTACTTCCGATCTTCTGCTGCCCCCGAATCCTCGATCCATAGCCTGCATGGTGGATTCCAAATAATCGTGAAGCCAGGATTTCAGCTCGTTCAGGGAATCCATGTCCATGATCTCTTTGTGCAGCGCATCCGCCGTATAGGCGGGTGACAGCGAATGCAGGAGATGAAGCCTCAGCTTCAGATCCAGCAGCAGCTTCAATACCCAGTCCTTGACCGATTCCGGTGCGTACCGCTTGCCTTGAATCCATGAGATCCACCGATCAACCGTATCGCGCGCCGCGCCGGAGCCCTCTTTGCCGAGCAGCGATTCCCGCAGCTCCGAGCTGGCCCGGTCATAATAAACGAAGAGATCGGGATCCCCATGCAGACTTTTCTGTTCAAGCGCTCCGTTCAGTTTGGATATCTCAAGCGGCTCCAGATAGAATCGTTGATGCCGGCTGGCCAGCAGTTCATTGAGCCCTGCCTTTAAACCTTCTGGATCGGCACAGCCCCGGCCGATCAGGAACGACATGCGGATTCGCAGCACGCGCTCGAGCGTTCGCTGCACCTCCTTCAGGCAGGCGGCGGCCTCATCGTAAATGTTGCTGCCCAAGCCGGGCCGATACGCGAAGAGGAGCAGCGAAGACTTTGCATCGTATATGACATGCACCGCACTCGGATTCAGTTGCTCCAGCACCTCCCGCAGCACGTTGCCCAGGGCAAAATGCAGCGTCTGGTTGGAGGCGAAGCGGTGTTTGATATCCCGGACATCCTCCAGATGTCCGACCGCGGGCAGGCAGTGATAACCCGGCTTCAGCACTCCGTACTCCGACAGCTCATGCCGCCATGTTTCGGGGGACAGCAAGGGCTGGTGTATGAAATTTTTGAGGCTCTGTTCCTTCCGCAGCTCCTTGGATTCGTCCACCAGATGGATCATCCGCGACCGCTCCCAGCCCTTCTGGGCCTCCTCGTCCATTGCCTGCTTGAACCGCCTCAGCAGCTGTGCCAGCTCCTCGGGGTCGAGCGTATCCTTCAGCAGATAATCCTGCACGTTCAGGCGCATGGCCTGCTGGGCATATTGGAATTCGTTGTGGCAGGACAAAATGGCGATCCGCACATCGGCCTTCACTTCTTTGATGCGTGCGGACAGCTCAAGCCCGTTCATTTTTGGCATGCCGATATCCGTAATCAGAATGTCCGGGGGCGAAGATTTCGCCTCCTCCCAAGCACTCATTCCGTTCTCATAGCTTCCCATCAGATTCAAGCCCAGCTCATTCCACGAGATGGCCTCCGACAACAGCTCAATGACCGGGTAATCATCGTCCACCAGCATCACGTTATACATCCGCATTCCCTCTTTCCGGTATATACATCTCGATCACCGTTCCTTGGCCAGGCTCGCTGTAGACGCGACATTGAAAAGCCTCGCCGAACACCATGCTCATCCGTTCCATCACATTTTGCAGACCGATATGGGAGAAGCTGCCTCCGCTTGCCTCCTCCTGCATCGAAGATCCGGCGGAGCCGCCCTGGATTCTCCGGGCAATCGATTCCCTCATCGCAGCATCCATGCCGATGCCGTCGTCCTTCACCGCCAGCACGAGATGCCTGCCCTTCATGGCGGCTGCAATCCGAATCGTCCCTGCCTGCTGGTTGAGCCCATGGATTAATGCATTCTCCACGATCGGCTGCAGAAAGAAGCGCGGCACCTTGAAGAGGAAAGCCTCCGGCGCGATATCCAGCTCCAGCCTGACCTCCTCCTTCTGCCGAAGGTTCATCAGGGCGACGTAATGCGAGATCAGGTCGATTTCTTCGTGAAGCGCAATCTCGTCCTCCTCGCGGCTGATCGTCATGCGGAGCAGCACGGACAGGGAGCCGATCATCTTCGCGCTTTCGGGATCGCCTCGTTTCATGACCTTCATCCGGATCGAATTCAGGACATTGAACAGAAAATGGGGATGGATCTGGGCTTGGAGCATTCGGAGCTCCGCTTTGCGTTTTCTCGCCTGGTTCTCGGATATTTCCGAGATCATGGCTTTGAACCGGTCCAGCATGTCGTCGAATAAATGACCCAGCCGTCCAACCTCATCATTGCCATGAACATTCGACCTGACTTCCAGGTTTCCGCGCTGTACGGCGGTTGCCACTTTGCCGAGCTTGACTAACGGCTTGGTAAACGCGCGGACAAGTCCAATGAGCAGCAGCAGAAAGATCAGGAAGGAGCACATCTGGAACCAAAACACCCGGTTGAAAATCGAGTTGATATTGACGATCGCATCCTTGTACGGCTGCATCAGCACCAGGCGCCATCCGGCAAACGGAATGTCCTGGTGTACCATCAGCTGCTTCTCCCCTTTCATCGGCACGATCGAATACGGCTTTTCTTGATCCAAGTCATCGTGATATGCAAAGGTCGTTCCGATCTGGCTCTGATGAGTGCCGGAAACGATGGTTCCCTTGGCATCCAGCAGCACCATATCGTTGCCTTCCGAAAGGGAGTTGAAGATCCCGCTGATCTGATCCTCCATGAACGTCACGATCACGTAGCCGTATATCTCGGAATCCGGCAGCCGGAGCGTGCGCACCATCGATAGCTGCGTCGGATGATCGATCTGGTCGGGGCGGAACATCGTGGCTTCCGGCTCCGTCCATAGGGACTCCAAGCCTTGCAGCTCCAAAATCTGGCTGAACCAGGGGCGCTGCCTGTAATCGAGCGGATTGTAATCGCTTACGGAATAATTCATGTAATAGGAGCCGTTCTCTAGGATGACGGTCACATAACTTTTCTCGCCGACGACCGTCAAGCTGTCCAGATGCTCCAATACCCGGTTGGATTCCATGAACCTGCGATAAGGATCCGGGTCTTCATTGCCGGAGACCACCTGCTTGAAATAGGAATTCAAACCGGAATTCATCTGGATGTAGTTGGCGATATTGATTTTGCTCTGAAGCAGATTCGTGACCGATCCTCGGACAAGCTGAAGGGCATCGCTTGCATTGGACACCGCCTGCTGCCGCAAGGCTTCTTTCGTTAACGAATTATACAGGATCAAGCTGACGATGGCGGGAACGACGATACAGGTTATCGCAGCCAATATCAGCTTATGCCTGATGGATCTCGGGATCAGGCTCTTCAATCGTGCGGGCATAGGATCCACCTCGGGTATGGCGTGACGGGAATGATGTACGCGAATTCAAAAAAAGGGACGAAGAGTTCCGTCCCGATTTTTTTGTCTATTATACCAGATCATTTTTTGTTGGATTCTATAATTTTGTTCACTCGCTCCTGCGAATTCGCAATGGTCTGATCAATATCCTGATTGCCCAGAATCAGTTTCTCGTATTCCTCGTTCACCGCCTCGTACACTTCCGCCTGATAAGGCGCCGGCGGCACGATGGCCGAGGCCTTCGAGGCAACCAATGTGTCCACGAGCGATTTTTTGTCTACCTTCTCCGGACTTTTCGTGGCCGAAAGAATGGTGTCGATGATCTCTTCCACCTGCTCGGTTTTCACCTGCTGCCAGGCCGGAATGTTCTTGCCCTGCACGATCTGCCCTTCCGTTGTGTACCAGCGGACGAATTTATAAGCCTCTTCCTTATGCTTGGACTTGGCAGCCACCGCCACGTAATCCGTGGTGACCGGCGTAAGTCCCGTCGGATCGCCTGCCTCGTTTTTCGGGAATGGGGCTACGGCGACATTGAAGTCCAGCGGCACTTTATCCGTTCCGCCGATCTCCGTGTTCATCCAGCTGCCGATCGTGATCATGCTCGCGGATTGATTGAAGAATTGGGTCCGGTAATTCAGCTTCTGGGAGATCATGTCCGTATAAGGCACCGAGGATTGGTCCTCCTTCTCCATCCGCACGCGCAGCTCCAGCGTCTGCCTGAAGGTCGGGTTATCCAGATTGGAAGAGCCGTCAGCCTTCAAATAGTCGGTATCCTGAGGCTGATTGGCCATCATCAGCTTCAGAAATTCCAGCCATCCGCCCCCTTGCGGACCGTGGAAGTACGTCCCGTAGCGCTTCGACGCTCCTTCGCCCTGGGTCAATTTTTTGGCATAATCCGCATATTCGTCCCAGGTCCAGTCCGTCGGAACCGACAGCCCCGCTTCCTCCAGGTGATCCTTGTTCAGCAGCACATACCATGGGTTAAACTTGCCGGGCAGCGCATAGACCTTGCCGTCGAGGCGGGTATCCACTTTATAATCCGTTTCCACGCTGTAGCCGTCCTTCGCGATAAAGTCGTCCAGCGGCTCGGCCATGCCGAGCGCCACCCGCTGCGCATAACCCGCCGGATCGCTGAACATCAGGATGTCCATCTGGGCCGAGGATGCCGCCTCCAGGTCAAGCTTCTTGAATGCCTCCTGCGTATCCCCCTTCTCGCTGAGCTGGACCAGCTCAATGGTCACGCCCGGCGTTGCCTCTTCATAGGCTTGGATCGTATTCTTCCAATTGTAAGCTTCCTCCGTGCCATAGGTGTACAGCCTCAGATTGGTCTTGCCCCCGCCTTGCGCGGAATCACCTTGCGCCGCATTCTCTTTCGCTCCGCCGCAGCCGGACAGCAAGCCGATCACCATCGCGGCCGCGAGAACGCCTGACCACCATTTCTTGTTCATCATTGTCTATAACCCTCCCCATTGATATCGGTATGTAAGGTCGTGACGATTCTAGCTGTGACTATCCACATTATATAGAGCGCTTACATCATAACCATAAAACAATCTTTACTGATGTTGGAACTATTTTTACCCCGTTCATTCCCGAGATCCCTAGCTCTTGACCCCGCCCAGCGCAATGCCTTCGATGACGCTCTTCTGGCCGATGATAAAAACGATCAGCAGCGGGAATATCGCCGACACGGCTGCCGCCATGATCAGGGAATAGAATTCTCCGCTCAAGGACGTGAATTTCTGCATCGCCAGCGGAATCGTGAACAGCCGGTCCGTCCGCAGGAAGATGAGCGGATTCTGATAATCGTTCC
Organism: Bacillus sp. FSL K6-6540; assembly: GCF_038007545.1. Taxonomy (NCBI): domain Bacteria; kingdom Bacillati; phylum Bacillota; class Bacilli; order Caryophanales; family Bacillaceae; genus Bacillus; species Bacillus sp. FSL K6-6540. Next base: position 1,136,419 of record NZ_JBBOXH010000001.1, on the reverse strand, counting down.
ACGTCCAGATGAACCGCAGGATCGCATACGTGGCAACAGCGGGTTTCACCAGCGGCAGCGCAATCGACCAGAAGATCCGCGGATGGTTTGCGCCGTCGATTTTGGCGGATTCGATGAATTCCTGATGCACCCCCATGAAGAATTGCCTGAGCATGAACGTTCCCAGCACGCTGAAGCTTCCCAGCATAATGAGGCCGAAATGGTTGTCGAACAGCCCGATGTTGCGGTACAGAATAAACTGCGGGATTAGAATAGCCTGGCCCGGAATCATGTAGGTCACCAGCACGATGATGAACAGCCAATTGCCGGCGGCAAACCGGATTTTGGAGAAGCCGTAGGCCGCCAGGGCGGATACCATGGCCGAGATGATCGTGGTCAGTATGCTGACCTTGATCGAGTTCCAATAATAGAGATAGAAGGGATAATCCCCGAACCATACCTCCTTGTAATTCTGAATCGCGTTCCACTCCCGCGGAATCCATTGAATCGGATATACGAATACGTCACGCTCCACCTTAAAGGATGTCACCAGCATCCAGATAAAAGGAAGGAGAAACAGAATGCTCACCGCGAACATCGCGATCGTGACGATAAGCTTGCGCCAGTCGACGCCGACTCTTGTCCCCATATAGCACCCTCCCTCTTAGTAGTTGACCCACTTCTTCTGAGCGGCCCACTGCCCCAGCGTGATCAGCATGACAAAGCCGAACAGAACCGCGGCAATGGACGATGCGTAACCGACCTTCAGGTTGACGAATGCCGTATCGTACAAATACCACACCATCATGGTCGTCGAGCCGATCGGTCCCCCTTGCGTCATGACGGCAATGATATCAAAGACCTTGAACGTGGAGATAATCCCCGTTACCAGCAGGAAAAATGACGTCGGCGACAGCAGGGGCAGCGTAATGCGCCTGAACTTGGTCCAGCCGTTGGCTCCATCGATGTCCGCCGCCTCGTACAGATCCTTCGGAATGGATTGCAGGCCGGCGATATAAATAATCAGATTGAAGCCGATGGAGATCCAGATCGATATCAGCATGATGGAAATCAGCGCGAAATTGGGATCCGCGATCCACTTGGGCGGATCGGACATCCCGAGCGTCCGGAGTATTTCGTTGATCGGACCGTAGGACGGCTGGAACAGTACCTGCCATACGACGGCTACTGCCACGATGTTGGATATGTAGGGCATGAAGTAAGCCACTTTAAAATAGCCCTTCATATAGACAAACCGGTCGATCAAAATGGCCAGCGTCATCGAGATCATCATGTAGACCGGAACCGTCAGGAGAAACAAGATGTTGTTGCGTACCGACTTGATAAACATGTCATCCTCCAGCAGCTGGCGGAAATTCTGAAACCCGACCCACTGGATGCCGTCCCAGCCCTGCACGAAATTCCAATCAGCAAAACCCAGCACGAGCGTAGCCAATATCGGAAACAGCACCAAAATGATAACGCCGATCAGCATCGGGCTTACGAATGCGATCCCCCATAGGTTCTCTCCCCGCTGCAAGGATCCCCTGGACTTGTCCTCCCGAGTCGGCTGGGCGCCAGGCTTCTTCATCGTCTCCATTGTCTGTGCCATGTCGGACCCCCTCGATTCTTATTCGATGGGTTAAGTATAAAAAAAATACCGCCAACGTATTGACGGTATTTTGATCATATTCGCTTTCATTTTTACTTGATTAGACAGGGAACGCATCATGGATCTTGGCATGCCCGGTATTACAGGAACTTCTCCTTAAACCAGGCAGCGGCCATCCCGACCTCTGCACGGCTGAGCTGATGTCCCCCGTTCTCCCAATGCAGCTTCACGTCCGCGCCTGCCCCGCTCAATAGTTCGTTCAGATCCTCGCTCTCCTGCGGCGTGCACATCGGATCGCGCCGGCCGGCCGCGATAAAGACCGGAACGCCGGTCAAATCCGGCAAGGTTTTATCCCGCAGCGGAACCATCGGATGGTGGAGAATGGCCCCTTGCAGCGCGTCCCCTTCGTGGAACAGCAGGCTTGCGGCAATATTGGCGCCGTTCGAATAACCAACCGCTACGATACGGCTGCGGTCAAAACTGTACTCGGCAGCTGCCCAATTCAGGAATTCATTCAGATCCTGCGTGCGTTTCACGAGATCTTCTACGTCGAATACGCCTTCAGCGAGACGACGGAAAAATCTTGGCATACCGTTCTCCAGTACATTTCCGCGGACGCCGAGCACATTCGATGCGGGCGAGACCATCTCGGCCAGCGGCAGCAAATCCTCCTCATTCCCCCCGGTACCGTGCAGCAATAGTAAGGTTGGTGCCTCGGAAGAAGTTCCCTGGCGGTAAATATGCGTATGTTCCATTTATATTGTCTCCTTTCGATTGGTTATATGGTTCAATTTCGAATCCGTTTGACACCATTAATGTTAGTTAGAATACCCTGGAATAGCTCAATAGGACCAAAGGCTGCCCTAAAAATCACATCATAAACTAGGCGGGAACCCCATCATAGGCTGCCCTGAAACCTGCCTAAATATCTTTAATTTAAGATTCTTTAAATACATCATACCATGGATTTTGAAAAATGCAACAGCTGCCCTTCCGTCTCGCCTTCCCGCCAGAGCTGCATTCGGAAACGCTATGTCCCCATTCTTCGCAATTCTTGACGAACGAAACGAAAAGAGAGGAAGCCTCCACTATGGAAGACTTCCTCTCCTGTTTGTATTCTCTATATATGATTCCGTACGTGTTCCCCCGTAACATCACTCATTATATCAAAAGATAGGTATAATGTCAGTGGATGTTTTGGTATTTCTCACAATTTTTTTGTGAGAATGTTAGCGATTATTCCAGTTGATTGGATGAAAAACCATATATTTAGAAAAATTGTAACCGTTTGGTCAACGCGCCTCTCGGAACAGCGAAGGCCTGCGCGCGCTTGAAGTTCATTGGCGCTCCCCGTACGATCGTGAGCGCCTTGTAGTATTCAATGAACGGGAAGCCGTAGGTTTCCCCGCGCGCATAAGCGTACACGTTCATGGCTCTCACCCACGTTTCATAGGCTTCGTCCGGAATGTCGATGAAGACCTCGGGATGAAAATCGTACGGATCCTCCCAATTGTCCGCATAGTATAAATGCTGGGCATAGTGGGACGGAAGCTCGCGCTCAATCGTCTTCAAGCCCGCGTAGAAGCGGGCGTCCTCCACGATATAATGCGTATTGGAATGATCCTTATGAATGCTCTCCTTCCAATGCGTAATGATGATATCCGGCTTCACTTCCCGTATGACGTCGGCGACCTGATACTTCACTTCCTCGTCCAGCGGAAGCTCGGCATCCTTGTAAGCAAGGAACCGCACATCCGCGCCGACGATATCGGCAAATTGGTGAGCTTCGTCAATCTTTTGCTTTGCGTATTCCTCCGGCGTCAGACGGGGATGTCCCTTCTCTCCCGGCGTTAGATGAAGAAACGTCGCTTTGTGGCCAGCCTGCGTGTATTTGGCGATCACGGCCCCTGCCGTAAGATCCATGTCGCCCGCATGCCCGCCAATCGCCAAAATGTGATGCTGCTTTGCTTCCGTCAATATAATCTCTCCTTTGTATATCCATGTAGTCGAAGCTATCTATTGAAGCGGCTTGCTCATAATATCGAACCGGCGCGTCACGTCGAAGCCAGCTTTGCGGTACAGATGGCCTGCGGGACTCTGCTCGCCCGTCCAGAGGAACCAGGCACCGTGAAGTCCTTGAGCACGCATAAGGGCAAGGCAGTCATACAAGAGAATTTTTCCGAGACCCTTCCCTTGCATCGACGGATCCACGCCAAACGGACCGAATCGTTCAGCTACGCCCTCATATCCGCCATGCAGGCAGAAGCCCACCAGCTTCCCTTGATCGCGCGCGATCAGAATCTGATCCGTTGTTAATCGCTGCAGCAATCCTTCGCGAATCGCCCGGCCCCAATCCGGGTTAAACACGTCCGTCGCGAACTCGATCAGCTCCACTAGATCGCCGTCCTGAGCCGGCTTGAAAGTAAAGCCTTCATGCTCCCGCTGCCGCTTCAGCTCCGCAACCTCCGGCGGCATATGGAAACCAACCAGGGAGCGGTCCATCGCAACCGCCGTGTAATTGCGGGTAAACCCGCTGGCCGCAAGCCATGCCAAGCCCTCCGGATAGCGCTCCCCATCAATGCCCGGAACGATATAATTCGGGGCATACGAGGAGAAAAAGACTTTGCTGCGCCCATGATGACGAAGATAATCTTCGCCTTCCTGCAGCAACCGCGACGCAACCCCCGATCTTCGAACCGATGGATCGGTATAGAAGAAGGTGATCCAGCCGTGATCCGGGTCCAGCTCGGTGCCGATCATCGGCAATCTCCGGCGCACCGCATACAGGACGCCCACTATGCGGCCCTCCTGCTCCGCGATCCGCAGTCCCTGCGGATCAAAGTTCGGGTCGAGCAGCACCAGATTTCGAAAACGAAGCCGGGTGACGGGATCTCCCGGCAGACAGGCGTTCCACAGAGCCGTTATCCCTTCCTCGTCTCCAGGCCGGTAAGACCTGTAGGTTAAACTCGCCATTGCGTTATCCCTCCTTATAGTCGTAAATCTTGGATCGGCAGCGATTGCCGCTTAACGGCATGCGACCGGTTGATCTCCATTCACCAATCCTCCAGGCTGGACGGAATATCTATGCAGCAGCTACCATAAATGTACCGACATCAGGTGGTGTTGCTTAATGTCCATCCGGCGTTAGCTCGGCTTCGGATTGCTGCCGCTGCGGAATCGAACGACACATATTTTGTACATCGTGCGCACTGCTCTCTATGCAAACGGTACGTCAGTCGGGGCATGCTTGGATGGCTGGACATGGCTGGACAACCATATGCCGTATTCCAGTCTTACCATGACACGGCTCCCTTCAAAGCGTTGTGGACCTGTTCGCGCAGCTGAGCCACGCTGCTGCTTCGCCCCCCATATACGCGGTTGGTCAGCAGAACGACCGCAAGATCAGACTCGGGATCGATCCACAGGCTGGTTCCGGTAAAGCCGGTATGCCCGTAACAGTATGGGCTCATCCAATCTCCCGAGGCGTCCATCTTATCCCCTTTCAGCACCCATCCCAAACCACGGCTCGAGCCCTGAATATGACTCGTATGGGGACGGGTGGCCGTAGCCGCCGCAGCCCGAGATAGGAGCCTCGGTTCGCCGGCTTTCGCCTTCGCAGCTTCCACCGCCGGAACCGCGCCCTGTGCAAGCCACATTCGGGCATACTGCAGCAGGTCCCCTGCCGTGGCAAACAATCCCGCATGGCCGCACACGCCGCCCAAAGCCCGCGCCTTCTCGTCATGGACGATCCCGCACAGATGATCCTGGATGGATTCATCATGCTCCGTTGCGGCATAACGGTGCGCCTGACCCGGCGAAGGAGTCAGCGTTGCGTGATGCATGCCCAGCGGATCCGCCACCCATCGCTTAAACGCTTGGTCCAAGGGCAGTTCGAGCGACCGTTCTATGATGCGACCAAGCGTCAGATATCCCAAGTCGCTGTAAATCACTTCGGTATTCGGCTTGGCTGCAAGCGGCGCTGAAAAAACGGCATCCCACATCTGCTCCCTGTCCCAGCCATGGGAATGCAGGTTCATATCCGCCTGGAGCCCGGAAGTATGCGTCAGCAGCTGGCCTACCGTTATCTCTTCTTTGCCTGCCGTTCCGAATGAAGGCAGCATATCGCTCGCTTTTGTGCTCAAGGTCAGAACTCCATCATCGATCAATTGCAGAATCAACGGGAGCGTGACCGCCACCTTGGTCAAGGATGCACAGTCGTACAACGTATCCTCGCAAACAGGCACAGGCTGGCCCTGCACCGGATTAGGATTGGCATAACCTGCTGTGTAGAACCATGTCCTGCCTTCATGCAGAACGCCCAGTACGGCACCCGGCATCGTACCCGCGGCTATTTCGCGTTCAATGGCAGCACACGCCGCCTTCACTCCCTTGATTCCCAAGCCCAGCTGCTCTGCACCGGCCTTCACATGAGTCTCCACTGAACTTCCCTCCTTTGCTTCCAAGCCTTGAGTTGGATCAACTGAACAACAAACACGCCAGTTTCGCCTGAACTGATCTTCAAATTGTAAACGCTTGCTAAACCTATTATATGGCCTGTAAAATTTTGTTTCAATAATAAATAAGGACTATAAAATTTAATTTCATATCATAAAATATTAATTTCCTTTTATTTGGATATTACATATTGACACCTGAATACGCTTTCATTTACAATATTGTTGAAATCAAACACTCGCATAATTTAAGGGCTATGCATTCCGTCACCGCACACCCGGTATGGAACAACCCCGGTTTCTCTTCAGGAGATGCCGGGGTTTTTTGTTGCCCTATCTTTGGTACAGGAGGTGATTCCCCGCAGCTTCGGTTTGCTCATTGAACCACCCCCCATTCAATAACTGTTACATAGGAGGAATACGATGAAAAAATTCTACAAACTGACAACCGCCCTTGCCCTTAGCTTGTCCCTGGCGCTGAGCTTGCTCGGCCCAGCCCATGCAGCTCCGGATACCTCGGTATCCAACAAGCAAAATTTCAGCACGGATGTCATTTATCAAATCTTTACGGACCGTTTCTCCGACGGCAATGCTGCCAACAACCCGACCGGCCCGGCCTTTGACGGCACCTGCACCAACCTGCGGCTGTACTGCGGCGGCGACTGGCAAGGGATCATCAACAAAATCAACGACGGCTACCTGACCGGCATGGGCGTTACCGCCATCTGGATCTCCCAGCCGGTCGAGAACATCTACAGCGTCATCAACTATTCCGGCGTGAACAACACCGCATACCACGGCTATTGGGCTAGAGACTTCAAAAAAACGAACCCGGCGTATGGCACAATCGCCGACTTCCAGAATCTCATCGCTGCCGCCCATGCCAAGAACATCAAAGTCATCATCGACTTCGCGCCGAACCACACGTCTCCCGCTTCCTCGGACCAGCCGTCGTTCGCGGAGAACGGCAAGCTGTACAACAACGGCACCCTCCTCGGCGGATACACGGGCGATACGCAGAATTTGTTCCATCATAACGGGGGAACCGATTTCTCGACGACAGAGAACGGGATTTACAAAAACCTGTACGATCTTGCCGATCTGAACCACAACAACAGCACGGTGGATACCTACCTGAAGGATGCCATTAAAATGTGGCTTGATCTAGGCATTGACGGCATTCGGATGGATGCGGTAAAACATATGCCTTTCGGCTGGCAGAAGAGCTTCATGGCCACCGTCAACAATTACAAGCCGGTCTTCACCTTCGGCGAATGGTTCCTCGGGGTGAACGAAGTGAGTGCCGAGAACCATAAGTTCGCCAATGAATCCGGCATGAGCCTGCTGGATTTCCGTTTCGCGCAGAAGGTTCGCCAGGTATTCAGGGACAACACCGACAATATGTACGGACTGAAATCCATGCTGGAGGGCTCTGCAGCCGATTACCTCCAGGTGGAGGATCAGGTCACGTTCATCGATAACCATGACATGGAACGTTTCCACAATAACAGCGCCAACCGCCGGAAGCTGGAGCAAGCGCTCGCCTTCACGCTCACTTCCCGCGGCGTGCCAGCCATCTATTATGGAACCGAGCAATACATGTCCGGCGGGAACGATCCCGACAACCGGGCCCGAATTCCTTCTTTCTCTACCTCGACTACGGCTTATCAGGTAATTAAAAAGCTGGCGCCTCTGCGCAAATCCAATCCGGCCATTGCCTATGGAACGACGCAGGAGCGCTGGATCAACAACGACGTGCTGATCTACGAGCGCAAGTTCGGCAACAACGTGGCCGTCATCGCCGTCAACCGCAACGTGAACACGCCGGCTTCCATTACGGGATTGGTAACCTCACTGCCGGCCGGCAGCTACACCGACGTGCTGGGCGGCCTCCTGAACGGTAACAGCCTGACCGTCGGCTCCGGCGGATCCGCTTCCAACTTTACGCTGGCAGCGGGCGGTACGGCCGTATGGCAGTACACCACGGCCGTGACTACGCCAACCATCGGGCACGTAGGACCGATGATGGCTAAACCGGGCGCAACCGTCACCATTGACGGCCGCGGTTTCGGAGCAACCAAAGGCACGGTATACTTTGGCACGACGGCAGTTACCGGCGCTAACATTACGGCTTGGGAAGACACGCAGATCAAAGTGAAAATCCCTGCCGTTGCCGGAGGCATATATAACATCAAAATCACCAACAGCGCCGGTGTTTCAAGCAATGTGCATGACAACTTCGAAGTGCTGACAGGGGATCAAGTCAGCGTGCGCTTTGTGGTGAACAACGCCACCACCGCGCTCGGCCAGAACGTGTACCTGGCAGGCAGCGTAAGCGAGCTCGGCAACTGGGACCCGGCCAAAGCCATCGGTCCGTTGTACAACCAGGTCATCTACCAATACCCAACCTGGTACTATGACGTCAGCGTTCCCGCCGGCAAAACCATCGAATTCAAATTCCTGAAAAAACAGGGCTCGACGGTAACATGGGAAGGCGGCTCGAACCATACCTTTACCGCACCAACGAGCGGCACGGCCACCATTAACGTAAACTGGCAGCCATAAGTACAAGAACATCTAGCTCTTATAGAAGAGCGGCACCTAAACAAAACCAGCTCCGGATATGATCCCGGAGCTGGTTTTTATTCATGCAGTTCATAATTCCAGCAGGCAGTAGCTAGTTACGCAGGAAGCACCTCAACATTTCCTCTGCACTGCATGAGCGATTCCCAAAGGGTGAGCGTGCTCAGCAGGTAGTAACTCACCAAGCGCACGAGGAAACTCAACGGACCCGCGCTAATTTCCAGCCATCCGAGCACCACGCACACCAGCAAAAAAGCCGATGAAGATGTTCCCCTTCATCGGCTTTTTTCCATCCCCCAACTATAGCGTAAATGGTTGTTCGCAAAGCACGACTTAGCGGAGAGGACGAATCGATTCCGGAAAAACGATAGTGGTCGCCTTTGCCCCCGATTTTCTACCGAAAAATCAACGTTCAAAGAAAATTGGGGGCAACAGCGATTGGAGGAACGATACGTACTCGCAGCGTCTCACTATAGAGAAAACCATTTACGTCCTAAACATCACCAAAGACTTACGCAAGCCCTCCGACAGCTCCTCCAATCGCGACGACAGGCCGACCAGCTTCTCGCTCACCTTGAACTGCTCGGACGACATCGAAGCGACCTCCTCCGTGGCGGCGCTGGTTTCCTGGACAATCGAGCTCGCCTCCGAGATGGAGTCGGTCAGCGCCAGCTGGGAATCGATCAGAACCTCCACCGCATGGGTAGACTCGCTGATCTCGGTTAAGAGCGCATCCATCTCGTGACGCACGTTATCAAAGACGCCCTGAGCTTCCTGCACCGAATGCAGCTGCTCGTCAAAGAGCGGCGATGCCGACGTCAAAGCATCCACGGAGCCCTGCACCTCGCGCCGAATGTCCAGAATCATCGCGCCTACGGTCTGGATCGACTCCTTGGAACGATCCGCGAGGCTCCGCACTTCATTGGCAACCACCATGAAGCCGCTGCCTGCCGCTCCGGCGCGGGCCGCTTCAATCGTCGCGTTAATGGACAGCACGTTGGTCTGATGCGTGATCTCCGACATCAGCTCCAATATTTTGTGAATCGATGCGGTATTATCCTTCAGCTTCTCCGCATTCTGGACGATCGCCCGGTTCACCTGGTTAATCCGCGTCGATTTCTCTACCAGGCTGTCCATATGCTGCGCACCTTCCCCCGTTACCCGGAGCACGCGATCCGCCGCGGCCGCAATCACCTGATTCGTATCGGACACCTTGCTCATCCGGACGCCGATGTTCTCGGCCAGCTGGTTCTCGCGTTCGGCCTCCATGGCCAGGCTTCCGCTTCCCTGGGCAATCTGTTCCATGGCGGCCGCGATTTCGCCGGCCGTAAGCGACGTTCCTCTTGAGGCTTCGGCCAATTCCTCGGCCGTAACCAGCACTTCCTTCGCCGACGCATTCGTCTGATCGACCAAAGCGGAGATTTGCCCCATCATCCGGTTGAAGCTCTGACCCAGACGGCCAATCTCATCGGCACGGCGGAATTCCGTCCGCACCCTTAAGTTCCCCTGCTCTCCCTCTTCCATCAGGCTGCACATCTGGTTCAGCGGTCGGCCGACGGTACGCATCATATAGTAGCCGATCAGAACAGCAACCAGAACCGCTGCCACAATGACCGCAAGCGTCACGGCAAGCAATTTGTCAGTGGCCTGCACGAAATCGCTAACGGGAGCAAAGCCGACCATATGCCATGGGGCAGTCTTCAAAGGCGTATATACCACCATCTGCTCGTCGGCGGTATAATAGATCCCCCCTTCCTCGGCGTCTGAAGGAACCGTAATGACGGACGGCAGCATCAGCTGGGCCGGGTCCATGTCGTGCACGATCCGGTTATCCTCGGCCACGATCCGCATCTGTCCGTTATTCCCTATTTTTAGATTCGCCAGCACCTCGCCGACCGCCTCATCCTTGACATCCATCAGCAGGACGTACTGCGCATTCGGATTTTTCAGGTTTTTCAGCAATCTCCCCATCGTCATGGTGGCGGTATTCTCATTCTCCATAAAACCCTTGATCTCTGTCGGGAACCATACCGGTTCGCCATCGGCCTGAATAATCCGGTCGATCTTCGCCTTCACCCCGTCCGAAGAAGACATTCCGGAATAGCCCGTGGAGTTATAGGAGCTTTGAGCCTGAAGATTGGGCGCGACCAGACGCATGCCCTGCAGACGTTTATCCGAAGATGCCATCCCGTTCAGCTTCTCACGGATCCGGTTCTCGGCCTGGGTTTTGTCCCGAATGCCGATATCCGCCGTGCTGACCGTCACCAGATCTTCGCGAAGCACCGTGTCCAGCGCCCACTGGCGAGAGGCGGCTTCATACTGGGCTAACAGAAAATCCAGCTTGTCCGCCGCCTGCTTCATCTGCCCCGAGGTCGCTTCGGATACCTGATCCATTACCGTGTCCTTGGAGATCGAATACGACAATAACCCCAGCGCCGAAGATAACAGCACGATCGTTGTAAAAAAAATAACAAACAGCTTCATGCCGACCGCCTTGAATTGAAAACGCTTTGTCATGTTCATGTTATGTACCCCCTGATTGCATGCATACATGCAAAAAGACACAGCAAGGCAATTACCGGCTGTGTCTCTTCGCTGTTCTCTCTATCTATGTGTCTTATGATGAAATCGGTGCGTTGGGCTAACCGTTTTTTGGGCTTACCCTTTGCTTGCGCCGGCCGTCATGCCGTCGACCAGCAAACGCTGCAGGAACACAAACAGCAGGGTGATCGGCAGTGCGATCAGCACCGATGCCGCCGCGAACAACGTAAAGTTACTGTCCTGGGTGGAGTTGACGAGGTCCCACAGACCGACGGCAAGCGTCCAGTTTTCCTTGGTCCGGAGCACGAGTCGGGCAAAGATAAAGTCTACCCATGGGCCGACGAACAGCGTCAGGCCCATATACGTGATCATCGGCTTCGACAACGGCAGAATGATTTTACGGAAGATCTGGAAGTTGGTGGCTCCGTCAATCTTCGCCGCTTCATCCAAGCTTCGCGGTATCGTATCCAGGAAGCCCTTCATGATGAGGGTTCCGCCAAGCGGCGCCCCGGCCGCATACACGATGATCATCGCGGCATGCGTATTCAGCAGGTCGAGGGAGTTCAACAGGATATACAGGGCGATCATGCTCATGAAGCCCGGGAACATCCCCAGCACGAGAATGACCGATAGCGCATTCTGACGGCCTTTGAACCGGAAGCGGGATACCGCATAACTAGTAAGCAGGACAAGAATGGTCCCGATAATCATGGAGAACACCGCAATTTTCAACGTGTTCATGTACCATGTGCCAAACAGGAAGCTTTGGGACGTAAACAGCTCTTTATAATGACTGAGCGTGAAGGATTCTGGAATCAAGGATTTGCTGTACAACGACTTTCCGGGACGGAAAGAGGCCAGAACAATCCAGAGCGCCGGGTAAATACAGCCGATCGCGATGATGACAAGCGTGATGTAGCTTGCCGTCAGGCGGATCGCGTTTCTCATTTTAATTCCCATTATTGGATCATATCCTCCTCTTTGAATGATCTGGTACGACGATAATTGTAAATCGAGAAGGTCGCAATAATCATGAAGATGATAATACCGATGGCCGATGCCATGCTGTAACGCTGCTGATCCAGCGTCAGTTTATAGAGCCAGGTGACGAGCAGGTCCGTCGCTCCCGCGTATTGATAGTCGCCCACCACCGGGTTACCGTTCGTCAGGAGGAAAATCAAGTTAAAGTTGTTGATGTTACCGGCAAATTGCGTAATCAGCACCGGTGCCGTCGAGAACAAAATCATCGGCAGGGTAATGATCTTGAACTTCTGGAAGCCGGTCGCTCCATCCACGTCCGCCGCTTCATAGAGATCCTTCGGAATCGTGGTCAGAACGCTCATCACGAGAAGCATGGATACAGGGATACCGACCCACATATTAACGACAATAACGGTCACTTTAGCCCAGACCGGATCGGTCAGCCAAGGCAGTCCTTCCAAACCGAAGTACCTTAAATACTGGTTGATCGGGCCGAACTGTCCGTTAAACATATTACGCATGACAAGCAGCGAGATCAGCTGCGGGATCGCATATGGAATGATCAGGATGACGCGCCATACGCCTTTGAAGCGAATTCCTTTTTGTTGGATAAGCAGCGCCACGAGCACGCCGCCGAAATACGTGGTAACCGTTGCGAGTACCGCCCAGATGATCGTCCAGGTCAGAACCCCGAAAAAGGTGTGGCTCCACGATTTTAGTGCAACGAGATTGGTAAAGGTTTTGAAGCCAACCCAATCCACCAGGCTTGCAGGCGGCAGATTGTTTGGAGCGGAATAGTTCGTAAACGCCAGCAGGACCATGAAGATGATCGGCATGACCGTAAAAAACAAAATACCGATTGCCGGCAGTGTCAGGAAAGATTGCGCAAATTTCCATTCGAAAATATAGTAAAGGGTCTGTCTGAAATTGTTGGGCGTTACACCCTTTTCCCTTAGTTTTCCAGCGTTATATGCGTTTTTGATATTGGCATAGTAGCCAATAAGAAAGAGCGCAAACATAATTAAGGTGATAAGTCCTTCAATCAGGAGATTGATGGAATGGTCACCCGCTACCATTTGGGTCAAGCCGTTGACTTTTTCTAAATGGCTCCCCTGTTCTCCCAATGTTACCATTCCCCAGATGGCATCACCCAGGTTGTTAATGAAGTAATACAGACTGAATACGCCTACGATAAGTAAAATAACGCCTTTGATCCATTGCCGATTGTAAAGCTGACCCAGACCCATGCAGATGGCTGATAATACGGCCGCTGTGATACGATGTTGACGCATGCTCCCTCCATTCTCCTCTCCGTATAATCGAGGAATCACCCGCCGGTTGTTCGGCGGGTGAACTTCTTCATCTGTCTCGTATTATATAAGAACGCTATTACTCGCCAGCTCCACCACTGTTGAGGTCTTTCACTTGAGTTACAGCTTTATCCAGCGTTTCTTTCACGTCTTTGTTGTTGTCCCAGATCTCAGCCAGCGCAGCGCCTACAGGAGACCATACGTTAGCCATTTCCGGAACGGATGGCATCGGTTGGGAAGATTTGAACTGCTCCGTGAATGCCGATACATACTCGTCGTTCTTGATTTGATCGTCTTCTTGAGCTTCGTTGTTGGTCGGAACCGAACCAACCAATGCGCTCAATTGCAATTGTGCTTCTTTGGACGTTGCGAAGTCGGCGAACAGACGAGCTGCTTGCGGATACTTCGTGAACGAGCTTACGTACCAAGCTTTGATACCGGAGAACGATACGGCAGGCTGACCGCCGATCGTCGGGATTGGAGCAACGCCGAGCTTGTCGCCAAGCGCTTCTTTGTATCCGCCAAGCTCCCATGGTCCGTTAATGTCCATCGCCAGATCGCCGGCCGTGAACAATCCGCGTTTGATATCAGGCGTAATATCGCCGGATTTAACCGGAAGGATTTCCTTAAGGCTTGCATATACTTCCATGCTCTTCACTGCGCCTTCGTTGTTCAAGCCGATATCGTTGACGTCGGCACCGCCGTTACCGAAGATGTATCCACCGTTGGAAGCAAGGAACGGATAAGCGAAGTACAGGTTGCCTGTCTCGAACATGAATCCATACTTGTTCTTGGATTTGTCGGTGAAGGTTTTGCTGAATTCGATAACCTCTTCCATCGTTGTCGGAACTTCTTTTACCAAGTCCTTGTTGTAGTACATCAGGTAAGTTTCCGCAGCGCGAGGGTATCCGTACAGAACGCCGTCATAGCTTACGCCTTGGATGGCAGCTTCCGTGTTGTTGCTTTTCGTTTTTTCTTCATAAAAATCGTTAGGCAGAACCAGGTTTGTCGCTACGGCTTTACCCAGGTTATCGTGAGGGAACAGTACGACGTCGGCAGCCAAGCCGGATGGTCCGTCTTGCGCAAGCTTGGTTACTTGATCAGTTGGGGACAATTCTTCAATGGTCACTTCAACGCCGTATTTCTCGGTAAATTCTTTGGCGACCGCATCGGTGTAAGCTCTTTCGTCCCGGCTTTCCCATACGACCAATTTCGCGCCTTCTTCTGGCTTAAGTTCCTGTGTCTCTGTATTTTCGGCCGGCGTTTCCTGTGCTGGCGGAGTCTCAGCAGGTGCCTCCGTAGCTGGAGCGGCCGTATTTCCTCCGCACGCTGTAATGGAGAACGCCAACGTGAAGGTTGCAGCTAGCGTAAGTAACTTCTTCATCTTCATTCCATGATTACCCCTCTCAATAAATGATCAGAAAATGTTGGAAATCTGCGCAAACGATTTCAGAAAATTTTCAGCGTCTCTTTTTCTATGTAGCATCTGGCGAGATACTTAGGAAAAATCTCGTTGAGAAAGCGCTTCATTCACTGAAAACATCATACAACATTTAATATCGAATGTAAAAACGTTTGCACAGATCATTTTTCCCCGTTTTAGGCATATAATCTTCTATTACCTTCGGTATTCACTGTATTTCGTAAGTTATCATAAAAATAGTTGTGCAGATACTGTGCAATCCGGTCATTCTGCACGTTATTTGAGACAAGAAGCCATCATAAATGCCTGCTTGTTGAACAAACGTTTGCACAATAGTGGGAAATAGAAACAGATGTGCCCGGGTCTGCCATGAGCGGATCTTGCCTCTAAGCTTGGCTTCCCCATGCATTTCCGATAACAGCAAGAAAGGACTACCGCTTGTGATCTTTAGAAACCGATCTGCGGCAGTCCTTTATTTTTACGTATGGTTGTTAGTGAATGAGCTTGCTTATTGCAGTGCTTTCAGTGCAATATCCGTCCGGTTAAACTTGCCTTCGAACGCAATCGCTTCTGCCCGTTCATAGGCTTTCGCGCGTGCCGCAGCGATATCTGCGCCTAAACCGACAACGCCCAGGACACGTCCCCCGTTCGTTCTCCAGGTTCCATCAGCATCACGAGAAGTGCCCGCGTGAAATACGATCGTCCCGTCCTGCTCATTGTCCAGACCAGTGATCGCGATTCCTTTCGGATACGATGCAGGGTAACCGCCGGAAGCCAAAATGACGCATACGGCTGCTTCATCGCCCCACTCCAGCTCAAGATCAGCCAGGGTTCCGTTCACGGCAGCAAGGAAAACGTCAAGCAGATCGGTCTTCAGGCGCGGCAATACAACCTGCGCTTCCGGATCGCCGAATCTGGCATTGAATTCAATGGTCTTCGGTCTGCCGTCCGGCGTGATCATCAATCCGGCAAACAGAACGCCGCGGAACGGACGTCCTTCGGCAACCATCGCTTTTGCCGTAGGCTTGATGATCGTCTCAATGGCCTCTTCGATGATGGACGGCTGAATATGAGGCAATGGCGAATACGTTCCCATTCCTCCGGTATTTGGCCCCTGGTCCCCGTCATAGGCCGGCTTGTGATCCTGCGCGGCTGACATCGGCTTCACGGTTTCTCCGTCCACAAAGGCGAGGATCGACATTTCCTGGCCTTCCAGGAACTCCTCGATAACTACGCGGCTTCCGGCATCGCCAAACACCTTCGATTGCATGATGTCGCTGAGTGCCTGCTCGGCTTCCTCGATGGTCCGCGCAACGGTAACGCCCTTGCCTGCTGCGAGCCCGTCCGCTTTCACGACGATCGGCGCGCCTTGCTGGCGCAAGTAAGCAAGCGCCTCCTCGTAATTGTCGAACTTCGCGTAAGCCGCTGTCGGTATGCTGTATTTATGGAGCAGATCCTTCATGAAGGTTTTGCTGCCCTCGATTTCGGCCGCGTTTTTGCGCGGACCGAATACCGGGATGCCCGTAGCGTCAAACGCATCCACGATGCCTTCCGCCAGCGGATCATCCGGACCGACAACAATGAGACCCACCTGCTTCTCTACGGCGAAAGCCGCCAGCTTATCAAATTCCGATACCGCAATCGGCACGTTTTCGGCCAGCTGCCCGATTCCGGCATTGCCCGGCGCACAGTAAATGGTGCCTGCTTTCGGGCTCTTTGCCAGTGCCCATACGATGGCATGCTCTCTTCCGCCGCCTCCGATAACCAAAATATCCATGGTTTACCCCTCCCGAATCATTTCATATTGCCCGCGATATCGTTTCACCGCATGAATCATTTACGGGGCAAAGCGATAAGTCGACCTTTCGCCCCTTAAACGTAAAGGCGGCGCGCGCTAAGCGCGGCGTCGCCTCTATATGTTGCTGAATCAAAGGTGATCCTTCAGCAGCAGCCTGACGGCTGTAGCAAAGCTCCCTTTATATGCTCATGAATTAGTGCTTGAAATGTCTCACGCCGGTAAAGACCATGGCGATCCCGTATTCGTTGGCAGCCTTAATGGATTCCTCATCCTTAATGGAGCCGCCCGGCTGAATGATGGCGGTAATGCCGGCTTTCGCCGCAAGCTCCACCGTATCGCCCATTGGGAAGAAGGCATCGGAAGCGAGAACCGCGCCTTTGGCTTTCTCTCCCGCCTGCTCCACCGCAATGCGCGCGGAACCGACACGGTTCATTTGACCTGCGCCTACGCCGACGGTCATGTCGTCAGCCGCCAATACGATTGCGTTCGACTTGACGTGCTTGACCACCTTCCAGCCGAAGAGCAGCTGCTTCAGCTCGGCTTCGGTCGGCTCGCGGTCCGTCACGACCTTCAGGTCAGCCGCATCGAGGGAATGCACATCGCTTTCCTGCACGATCATGCCGCCTTCGATGGTTGTTACGGCAAGCGTGCTTTGGCGCTCCTTGGCCGAGCCGAACTCGCCCATCTTCAGCAGACGGATGTTTTTCTTTTTCGTCAGAATCTCCAGTGCCTCCGGCGTGAAGTCCGGTGCCAGGATAATTTCAAGGAAAATATCCTTCAGCAGATCGGCCGTCGGAGCGTCAATCGTCCGGTTTGCGGCCACGATGCCGCCGAAGATGGACGTCGGATCCGCATTGTAAGCTTTTTGATAAGCTTCCAATACATTCGTCCCGATGCCGACGCCGCAAGGATTCATATGCTTCACGGCCACCACGGTCGGCTCGTCGAATTCCTTCACGATCTGCAGAGCCGCGTTTGCGTCATTGATATTGTTGTAGGAGAGCTCTTTGCCGTGCAGCTGCTCGGCGGTCGTCAACGTTCCCGCAGGAGCCAGCGGCTTCCGGTAAAATGCCGCCTTTTGATGCGGATTTTCGCCATAGCGAAGATCCTGGATCTTCTCGTAGGTGACGCTAAAGCGCTCAGGAAGCGGATCCCCTGTCACATTCGACAAATAATCGGAAATGAGCGTATCGTAGGCAGCCGTATGACGGAATACCTTGGCTGCAAGGCGCTTCCGGGTTTCCAGCGTCGTATCGCCGCCGCCGCGGATTTCCTCGATCACGCTGCCGTAATCCGCCGCATCGACAACCACGCTCACAAAAGCATGGTTTTTCGCAGCCGAACGCAGCATCGTCGGCCCGCCGATGTCGATATTTTCGATCGCGTCTTCATACTCGACATCCGGCTTCGCGATCGTTTCCTGGAACGGGTACAGGTTCACCACGACCAGATCGATGTAATCGAGGCCCAGCTCCTGCATTTGACGCTGATGCTCCTCGCTGTCGCGAATGGCAAGCAAGCCGCTGTGCACCGCTGGATGGAGGGTTTTGACGCGTCCGTCCAGAATTTCCGGGAATCCGGTCACATCGGAAATGCCGATGACAGGAACGCCTTCTTTTGCTAGGAGGTTCTTCGTCCCTCCTGTCGAAATGATCTCTACACCCAATGAAGACAACTCGCGGCAAAATTCCACGACGCCGGTTTTGTCCGACACGCTGACCAAAGCTCTTTTGATACCCACGTTCATACCCCCTATTTTGAATGAAAATCTACTAAGTTAGGCCTGTCTTGATACCGTAGATGCTGTCGAAGATCCATAATTGCAAATTATTTCCCGAGAAATATCGAACATGTCGATTCACTGTAAGACCTTGTCCGCTTTTATTACAAAAGCCTATCAGGCAATCGTCACATTCCGCCCGTTCAGCGAAATCCGCCCCTGGGCAAACCAGGAAACGACTTCAGAGTATAACTTCTGCTCCACGGCGTGAATGCGTTCTGCCAGCGTTTCCGCCGTATCGCCGTCCTTGATTTCAACGGCTTTCTGAGCGATAACCGGCCCGGTATCCATGCCGCCATCCACGAAATGCACCGTGACGCCGGTCATCTTCACGCCATACGCAAGCGCTTGGCCGATCGCGTCTTTGCCTGGAAAAGCAGGCAGGAGCGAAGGATGAATATTGATAATCCGTCCGTTATAGAACTCGACAAAGGAAGGACTCAATAGCCGCATATATCCTGCAAGGACAATCAATTCGACACCGCGCTGCTGAAGCTCTGCCGCAATTTCCCGTTCGTAATCTTCCTTTGAGGCATATTCCTTCGGCTGAAAGGCGAATACATCCACATTCGCTGCTTTAGCCAGCTCCACTACGGGAGCCTGAGGCTTGTCGCATACCAGAATGCTGATCTCGCCGCCCATGGCTCCGCTTTGCTGCGCATCGACCAAAGCCTGAAAGTTGCTGCCTCTTCCGGAAGCGAACACCGCCATCCGAAACGCTCTCATTACACCTCAGCTCCCGTGAAGGTTACGATGCGCTCGCCTTCGGTCACGCGGCCGATCGCATAAGCCTCTTCGCCTGCGGAGCGGAGGAATTGAAGCACCCCGTCTGCATCCTGCTCCTTAACGACAAGCACCATGCCGATCCCCATATTAAATGTCGTAAACATGTCCTTGTTCGAAATGTCGCCTTTTTCCTGCATCAGCTTAAAAATCGGCAGAATCGGCCAAGAGCCGTATTCGATATCGACGTTGACGCCATCCGGCAGCATGCGCGGAATATTTTCGATAAATCCGCCACCCGTGATATGCGCCATGCCCTTTACTTCGATCTCTTTCAGCAGTCCGAGCAGCGGCTTCACATAAATCTTGGTTGGTGCGAGCAATACGTCGCCAAGACGTCCGCCCAGTTCCGGGAGTTCCTGCTGCAGCGAGTAGCCGGCATCCTCCAGAAGCAGCTTGCGGACGAGCGAGAAGCCGTTGCTGTGCACGCCGCTGGATGCCAAACCAATCACCGTGTCGCCTGCCGCGATATTCGACCCGTTGATCATTTTGCTTTTGTCGACAATGCCCACGGTAAAGCCCGCGATGTCATACTCGCCTTCGCTGTACATGCCCGGCATCTCCGCCGTCTCCCCGCCGATCAGGGAACAGCCCGCTTGATTGCATCCGTCGGCGATCCCTTTGACGATGGATTCGATTTTGGACGGAATGACCTTGTCGCACGCTAAATAGTCGAGAAAAAAGAGCGGTTCTGCGCCCTGCACCACGATATCGTTCACGCACATCGCTACCGCATCGATGCCGATGGTATCATGTTGGTCCATCGCGAATGCAAGCTTCAGCTTTGTGCCGACGCCATCCGTGCCTGAGACGAGTACCGGCTCTTCATATTGGTCTTTATTCAGCTTGAACAGTGCGCCAAAACCACCGAGGTCCGTCATGACTTCCGGCCTGAAAGTCGTTTTGACATGCTTTTTCATCCGCTCTACCGCTTCGTTGCCTGCAGCGATATCCACGCCTGCTTGTTTGTAAGTATCAGACACGCGCTCAACACTCCTTTTTCGTTATGACGAAAGTAACAGTTCACACATCATTTATGGGCTTAATCAATAATCAGCTTAAAGAGGTTGTTCAAACCAACCTTCTCGGTGCTGAAAACCGACCTTTTTGAATATTCACTTAAAGGGTGTATCCGAGAAAAAATGGCTGTCCGCTGCGCAGAATCAGCAGCTGCAGCCCATCTTCTCTTCCCCGTTGAAATCAATCTGCGTCGGGTACTCATTATCAAAGCATGCCATGCACAAGCCGCCTTTAGGGCTGTGCTCATCATAACCGCCAATGGCGGATATCAGTCCCTCCGGACTCAGGAACGACAGGGAATCCGCATTGATCTCCCGGCAGATTTCCTCGACGCTTTTCTCGGAGGCGATTAATTCCCTGCGGTCCGGCGTATCGATGCCGTAGAAGCATGGGTTCTTGAACGGCGGCGACGTAATCCGCACATGCACTTCGGTCGCGCCCGCTTCGCGAAGCAGGTTGACGATCCGGCGGGACGTGGTTCCCCGTACGATGGAATCATCGATCATGACCACCCGTTTGCCTTCGACCACGCGTCGTACCGCGCTCAGCTTCATCTTCACGCCCTGCTCGCGCAGCTCCTGGCTCGGCTGAATGAACGTCCGGCCCGTGTATTTGTTCTTGATCAATCCCAGCTCGTAAGGAATGCCCGTCTGTTCGGCATAACCGATGGCGGCCGAGATGCTGGAATCCGGTACGCCCGTGACCACATCCGCATCCACGAACGATTCCAGGGCCATTTTGCTGCCCATCCGTTTGCGGGCCGAATGCAGGTTGGAGCCGTTCAGATCGCTGTCCGGACGGGAAAAATAAATATATTCCATCGCGCACAACGCTTTGCGTCCCGCTTCCGTGTACCGCTCTTCCCGAAGCCCGTTCCGATCGAGGATCAGCAGCTCCCCGGGAGCGACGTCGCGAATCGCCTCAGCTCCGATAACTTCAAGCGCACAGGTCTCGGAGGTGAAGATGTACGCATCGCCCAGACGACCCATCGTGAGTGGACGGAGTCCGTTCGGGTCCGAGGCGACGAGCAGCTTGTCATTGGTCATGAGCAGAAACGCAAAGCCGCCCACCAGGCGCTGCAAGGCATCCTTGGCAGCCTCGACAAAATCCTTCGGCGAACGCGCGATCAGATGCGCAATGACCTCCGTATCGCTGGTCGTTTGGAAAATGGAGCCTTCCATCTCCAGCTCGCGTCGAAGCTTCGGCTCATTGACGATGTTGCCGTTCGTAGCAATCGCCAGATTGCCCTCACGATATTTAAAGACGAGCGGCTGCGCATTCGTCAGCCTGCTGTCCCCGCTGGTCGAATACCGGACATGCCCGATCGACATGCTGCCCTGCAGCGATTCCAGCTTGTCTTTATCAAACACTTCTTTTACCAGCCCCATACCGCGGTGATAATTGAAATTCTCGCCGTCGGCCACGCAGATTCCCGCGCTCTCCTCGCCGCGGTGCTGGAGGGCGTGAAGCCCGTAATAGGAAAGGGAGGCGGCATCGGGATGCCCAAACACCCCGAATACGCCGCACTCTTCTTTTAAGGTATCGAAAATATCGCTCTGACCTGTTCCCTCATTGTAGTAATCCCCTGTCCACAGTCCTTCGGGTATCAGTTCATGAGACATGGAATGGCATCCTCCCAGACGGATTTCAAAGCCTCCACGGATTCTTCCAGCGCAGAAGCACCGTTAATGTTAATGCTAAGCTTGTTTCCGCCGACTACGCCAAGCGCGGTAAATGGAACGCCCGCTTCTTGCAGGAGCTTCTCCAGCGCATTCTTGTCATCAGGAGACGCGGACAGCACGATCCGGGATTGGCTCTCGCTGAACAGCGCCACGTCGTTGCGCAGATCGGTTGCCCATTTCACGCTCGCGCCGATGCCTCCGCTGATGCAGCTTTCCGCAAGCGCTGCTGCAAGTCCGCCCTCCGACACGTCATGCGCCGATTGGACCAGACCCGATTGGATGGCTTTCAGTACGCCGCCGAGCAATTTCTTCTCGGTATCCAGGTTCAGCTCCGGCGGTCTGCCTTCCGACACCCCGTGCAGGATCGCTTGGAACTCGCTGCCTCCCAGTTCGGCACGGGTATCGCCCAGAACGTAGATGGCATCGCCCTCCGCCTTGAAGGCTTGCGTCGTAATATGATCCGTATCATGGATCAGGCCGACCATGCCGACAACCGGCGTCGGATAAATCGCGCCTTTGGCATTCTCGTTGTAGAGGCTGACGTTTCCGCCGATGACCGGCGTTTCAAGCTCACGGCAAGCTTCCGCCATGCCGTCCACGGCTTTTTCCATCTGCCAGAAAATTTCCGGCTTCTCCGGGCTTCCGAAGTTCAGGTTATCCGTAATTGCCAGCGGTTCGGCACCGGAGCACACGATATTGCGCGCCGCTTCGCTGACCGCGATTCTGCCGCCGAGCTCAGGGTCGAGGTAGACGTAACGACCGTTGCAGTCCGTTGTCATCGCCAAGGCTTTACGCGTTCCATGCACCGTTACGACGGCTGCATCCGAGCCCGGACGAACGGCCGTGCTGGTGCGAACCATGTAATCGTATTGGTTGTAGACCCATGCTTTACTCGCTAGGCTTGGCGAAGCGAGCACCTTCTTGAGGGCGCCGCCCAAGTCCTTCACTTCTTCATAACGGAGCGTATCCACCGCAGCCTGCTCTTGATAATAAGCCGGTTCTTGGGATGGTTTGTTATAAATCGGGCACTCGTCGACGAGCGCTTTAACCGGCATGTCGCCAACCACCTCGCCGTGGTGGATCAGCTTCAAGCGGCCATCGTCCGTTACCTTGCCGACTTTGGCGCAGATAACGCCCCAACGCTCGAAGATTTCGCGCGCTTGCGCTTCATGTTTCGGCTCAACGACGAACAGCATGCGCTCCTGGGATTCCGACAGCATCATTTCATAAGGCGTCATGCCCTCTTCGCGCTGAGGCACCTGATCCAGGTACAGCTCCAGGCCATTGCCTGCTTTGCTTGCCATCTCGGCACTGGAGCAAGTCAATCCGGCTGCGCCCATATCCTGAATGCCCAGCACGATGCCGGAATCGATCAGCTCGAGGCAGGATTCCATCACGAGTTTCTCCATGAACGGATCGCCGACCTGAACGGCCGTACGGTTCGCTTCGGATTCCTCCGTCAGCTCAACGGAAGCGAAGGTTGCTCCATGAATGCCGTCTCGGCCTGTCGGAGGCCCGACATAGAAGACCGGATTGCCTACCCCTTTTGCAACGCCGCGCTGAATCTTGTCATGGTCGATAACGCCTACGCACATCGCATTGACCAGCGGATTGCCTTCGTAGCTCTCGTCGAATACCACCTCGCCGCCTACCGTCGGGATTCCGATGCAGTTTCCGTAGCCGGCTATGCCGGATACCACGTGTTCGAACAAATATTTAACGCGATCGCTCTCCAGCTTGCCGAAACGAAGCGAGTTCAGAATCGCTACCGGTCTAGCCCCCATGGAGAAAATATCGCGGATTATGCCGCCTACGCCCGTAGCTGCGCCTTGGTAAGGCTCTACAGCGGAAGGGTGGTTATGGCTTTCGATTTTGAATACAACCGCTTGGTTGTCGCCGATATCGACGATCCCTGCACCTTCGCCCGGTCCCATCAGGACGCGCGGGCCGCTTGTCGGGAAGCGGCGAAGCAGCGGCTTGGAGTTTTTGTAGGCGCAGTGCTCGGACCACATGACGCTGAATACGCCGATTTCCGTGTAATTCGGCTTGCGTCCCATGAAGGAACAGATCAGCTCATACTCGCTGTCCGAAACTCCCATCTGCTTGTAAATCTGATGCTCTGCGATCTGTTCTGCCGTCGGTTCCTTAACGGACGTTTGCTGCGCCATGAGTATCCCTCCATGCCTGTAATATGGATGTAAACATTGCTTTACCGTCATCCGAGCCGAGCAGGCTGCTCACCGCGCGCTCCGGATGCGGCATCATGCCGATTACGTTGCCGCGCTCGTTGCAGATGCCCGCGATATCCTCGATCGAGCCGTTCGGATTGTCTTGATACGTAAATACGATTTGCCGGTTGTCCCGGAGCTTTTGAAGCGTTTCTTCATCACAGTAATAGTTGCCCTCGCCATGCGCGATCGGAATGACAATCTCTTGTCCCTCCGCGTAATCACGGGTAAACGGCGTTGTATTATTGTTCACTTTAAGCACCGTGTCATGGCAGCGGAATTTCATCGAATCGTTGCGCCGCAGGGCTCCCGGAAGGAGTCCGGCCTCCGTCAAGATCTGAAATCCGTTGCAAATGCCCAGAATATACTTGCCCTCTTCCGCCGCTTTCGCCACTTCGTTCATGACCGGGGCGAACCGGGAAATCGCACCACACCGCAGATAATCTCCATAGGAGAATCCGCCGGGCACCAAAATACAATCGTATGGGGAAAGGTCCGTTGCCGTATGCCATACATAATCCACCGGCTGACCGATCGTCTCTTCTACCGCCTTATAGCAGTCAATGTCACAGTTGGAGCCAGGAAAGACCAGCACTGCAAATCTCATTGGTTTAGCCCTCCAATTCATAACGGTAGTTCTCTACCACCGTATTGGCCAGAAGCTTCTCGCACATTTCTTTCACTCGTTGCTCGGCTTCCTCACGGTTGTCCGTGCCCAGCTCAAGCTCCATATATTTACCGATCCGCAGGCTTTCCACTTCCTTGTACCCAATCGAATGAAGCGCCCCCTGCACCGCTACCCCTTGAGGGTCCAATACGCTCTGCTTAATCGTGACGTAGACCTTTGCTTTCAACATTGTATCCTGTTCCTCCTCGGTATATATGAATGAAATGGTTTATCAAAGCTTACAGGCTAACACCCGTGATTCGGCTGTAAATATCGCTGTAGCGGCGCGTTGTCTCCTCCACCACGGCTTGCGGCAGCGGATCCGGCGCACTGTTCTTATCCCAATCGGACGAAGCAAGATACGTGCGTACCGGCTCCTTATCCATACTGTCGATCTCAATGTCGAGCGCATAATTGTTCTCATCCCAGAAACGGGAGGAATCCGGCGTGAAGATCTCGTCGATCAGGACGATCTCTCCGTCGATCAATCCAAACTCAAACTTGCAATCGGCCAAAATAATGCCTTGCTTGCGGCAGTAATCGCGGGCAAACTTGTACAGCATCAGGCTTTTGTCCTGCAGCTGCAATGCCAGTTCCTCGCCGACAAGCTCCTTCATGCGGGAAAGCGGGATGTCCTCGTCATGACCGACATCGTTCTTGGCCGCCGGCGTGAAGATCGGCTCCGGAAAAGCCTCGTTCTTGCGCAGGCCCTCCGGCAACTGAATGCCGTTGACCTCCCCCGACGACTGATACTGCCTCCAGCCTCCGCCGGTGATGTACCCGCGCACGACGCATTCGATATCGATGCGCTCGGCCCTCCGGCACACCATGATGCGTCCGTCCAGCAGGTCCTTGTCCTTGACGGCATCGCCCAGCAGGTTCACGTCGGTATGCACGACATGATTGCGGATGAGCTGCTCCGTTTGTTCGAACCAGAAGGCGCTCAGCTTGTTCAGCACGGTTCCTTTAGCCGGCACGGGCGGCTCCAGCACATAGTCAAAAGCGGAAATGCGGTCGGTTACTACAATGAGTACGTGCTCGCCCAGGTCGTACAGTTCACGAACCTTGCCCTTGTACAGCAGCGGTACGTTGACCAGATGAGTGGCGGTCGATAATGCCGGTAATGTCATGTGTTCCTCCCCTTAGACCAGAGATTGTCTGCATATCATCACTACGAATGCGGATTATTTATCCGATCCCTGTTGCCCCCAGATTCCCTTGAAAATATGATTCAAAGGTTGAAATCCGGGGGCAAAGGGGACCGCTAACGCTTCTACAAAATAATTCCGCCTTCTCCGTTGCAGAAAATGATCTTCTCAAGATCTTTTATGAATGCGGATTTATCCGTTTCTAACCCTACTCCAACCCCAGCTTGGCAAAAATCGTATCCACATGCTTCAGGTGCCAGCTTGGATTGAAGGCATCTTCGATCTCCTCGGCGCTGAGTACCTCGGTGATCTCAGGCGTGGATTCCACGATCTCGCGGAATTGACGCTGCTCTTCCCATGCCTGCATGGCGCGTGGCTGAACGGTGTCGTACGCTTGCTCGCGGCTGAAGCCCTTGTCGATCAGCTTCGTCAGGATCCGGCCGGAGAAAGGAACGCCATATGTGCGGGCCATGTTGCGCTTCATGTTCTCCGGGAAGACCGTCAGGTTCTTCACGATGTTGCCGAAGCGGTTCAGCATGTAGTTCAGCAGCATCGTAGCGTCCGGCAGGATGATACGTTCTACCGAGGAGTGGGAAATGTCCCGCTCATGCCAGAGCGACACGTTCTCGTAAGCGGAAACCATGTGGCCGCGAATGACGCGGGCAAGGCCCGAGATGTTCTCCGAACCGATCGGATTCCGTTTATGCGGCATCGCGGAGGAACCCTTTTGTCCTTTGGCGAATGCCTCTTCTACTTCGCGAACCTCACTCTTCTGGAGCGCGCGTACTTCGGTAGCGAATTTCTCGAGCGAAGTAGCGATAAGGGCAAGCGTCGCCATATATTCCGCGTGACGGTCACGCTGCAGCGTCTGGGTCGAGATCGGCGCCGCCTTCGTGCCGAGCTTGCGGCAAACGAATTCTTCGACCGAAGGATCGATATTGGCATACGTGCCGACAGCACCCGAAATTTTGCCGTACTGCACGCCGTCAGCCGCATGGCGGAAACGCTCCAGGTTGCGGATCATTTCTTCATGCCACAGCGCCATTTTCAGACCGAAGGTCGTCGGCTCTGCATGCACGCCATGCGTTCTGCCCATCATCGGGGTATGCTTGTAAGCCAGTGCCTTCTCTTTCAAAATACCGATAAAGCGCAGGATGTCCTGCTCCAAAATATCGTTGGCTTGCTTGAGCAGATATCCCATCGCGGTATCCACCACATCCGTCGAAGTCAAGCCGTAGTGGACCCATTTGCGCTCCTCGCCAAGGCTTTCCGACACGGCGCGGGTAAAAGCGATGACATCATGGCGGGTTTCCTGCTCGATTTCATAAATCCGATCTATATTGAAGGTCGCATTCTGGCGAAGCTTAACGGTGTCCTCCTTCGGAATGACGCCAAGGTCGGCCCATGCCTCGCATGCGCACAATTCCACTTCTAGCCATGCTCTGAACTTGTTCTCCTCGGTCCAAATCGCCCGCATTTCCGGTCTGCTGTAACGTTCAATCATCGTTTAATCCTGCCTCCAAATATTTATTTTCTCTACCCATTCGAGCGCGTCATCGACGTCCCCGCACAAGAGGTTGATATGTCCCATCTTGCGGTTAGCCTTCGCCTCGCTCTTGCCGTAAAGATGAAGCTTAGGCACAACGCCGAGAGACTCTGCAAGCGCGTCGTGCTCTCCAAAACGCCGTACCGCTTCCTCCAGATGCTGCCCCAGGAGGTTCACCATGACGACCGGGCTCAGCAGCGTCGTATCCCCGAGCGGCAGATCGCAAATCGCTCTCACATGCTGCTCGAATTGAGAGGTGGAGCATGCCTCCATCGTGTAGTGCCCCGAGTTATGCGGACGAGGCGCAAGCTCATTCACGAACAGCTCCCCCTGCTCGGTCACAAACATCTCGACGGCCAGCAGGCCGACAGCTCCCAAACCTTCTGCCACGCGTTCCGCGAGCTGACATGCTTTGCGCTTTACTTCGCTCGGCACGCGCGCAGGCACAATCGACAAGTGCAAAATATTGTTGACGTGCACGTTCTCTGCCGGCGGGAAGCTCTTCACGATGCCGCTGGGCGTACGCGCCGCAATGACGGAGATCTCGCATGCGAACTTGACGAATTTCTCCAATACCAGCTCAGTCCCGCTGGCAGCCAGCTCCTTGTAAGCCGATTCGAGTTCATCTTCGCTGCGGAGAACCGCTTGCCCTTTACCATCATAACCTCCCGTGGCGGTCTTTAGCACGCACGGAAGTCCAAGTTCAGAGGCGGCGGACAACAAATCTTCCAAGCTTGTTATTTCACGATACGGTGCAACCGGCACGCCGGCCGCTTCGATCGCAGCCTTCTCGCGCAAGCGGTGCTGCGTAGTGTACAGCAGCTTGCTTCCCTGAGGAACATAAGACTGCTCCTCCAGAAGCCGGGCCACGCCCGCATCGACATTTTCGAATTCGTAGGTAATGACATCGGCCTTCGCCGCGAGCTGCCGGGCAGCCTCGACGTCGTCGTAACGGGCCGTAACCTGCTCGGCCATCTGGCCGAGCGGAGAGTTCGGCGTCGGATCAAGGGTGACGAACGAATATCCCATCCGGATTCCGTCCAGCGCGATCATTCGTCCGAGCTGCCCGCCGCCGAGTACGCCAATGACCGAACCCGGCAAAAGCTTTCTGCCGGATGCTCGCGTCTGCTGTGCTCCGTTCTCCATCATAGGTTATCGCTGCTTTCCAGCACTTCGTCCCGGATCCGGTCCCGGCGCGCCTGCACTCTTTCGCGAATCCCTGCATCCGAGGTGCCGAGAATTTGCGCTGCGAGCAACCCCGCGTTCGTGGCTCCCGCTTTGCCGATCGCTACGGTTGCTACCGGAATGCCGCCTGGCATCTGCACGATCGACAACAATGAATCCAGACCCTTCAGCGCTTTGGATTTAACCGGAACGCCGATGACCGGCAGCACCGTCTTCGAAGCGACCATCCCGGGCAGGTGGGCGGCTCCGCCGGCTCCGGCGATGATGACGCGAAGCCCCCGGCCCTCCGCCTCCTCGGCATAACGGAACATCAGGTCCGGCGTCCGGTGAGCGGATACGACTTTTTTCTCATAAGGAATTTCAAGCTCGTCTAGCACCTGGCATGCATGGGACATCGTATCCCAATCTGATTGGCTTCCCATAATGACTCCTACTTGTGCTGTCATGAGTTACCCCCGCTTTCTGCGAAATTCGACATTCATATGACTGCTGAAAAAAAAGTCCGATCCCGTAAACACAAAGTTCTGTGCAGGTCTCGGACATACAAGGATTACGAACGCTGCCGCCTGCGTCAAGCAGAAGAGCCTTGCGCATCCGCCGCCTAAGAAGCAAACATGAAGCCAAGCCCCGTCGTTGCCGCACCGTTTGTATTCCCTCGTAGTCCGAAAATTTACGGTTTTCGGGTAGAGACTTCCGGGCCATATCCCCGGCTTTATACGAGACATATTCAATTTCATCAATCATGCTTCATAAGTTATTTTGAACCTCAACATCCTCAGTTTATCAATTTCTGACACCTAATGTCAACCTAAACACGAACAATCGGATTTACAGAAAAAATAATGTTCGTATCTGGCAAGTGAGCAATGCAGCAGCAAAAAGTATGTGCAGATGAAAGCCGCTGATTCAAAACTTCCGGGAGACAGCGGCATTAAAAAACGTAGACAACTACTGAACATTAAAGGGCATGAGCTGTGCATGTGGAGCATAGTCGGCGCTGCGCTGACGCATCGTGATTCCGATCGGCTGTTAAACACGGGAAACTGGATTGAACTATAATGGATGTTTCCCGTGTTTAAAGGCGAACGCTGGCGCTTCTCCATCCACGATTCGTCCGCTCCGCTGGAGCGAGAACCTTTTTTGCTGCTGCATTGAGGGTAAGGGAAAAGTATTATCGCAGAATAAAATAAGATCGGATTCTGCTCTCTAATTGTAATTACTTGCAAGGAAGATGGAGTCGAGTGTCGAAATCTTAACATCCGTCAATAGAATTTAATACGACGAATCATCTTATCCGACGTTTAAATTTGAATCTCGCAAAATCAGAATCTATTTTCTAAGGAGGAACCAATGGCTATCTATTTCGTAAGGCATGGTCAGGACGAAGAAGGGTATCGCGGAGGATGGAGCCAGCGCGGGCTCATCGATGAAGGGATCAGGCAAGCGGAGAAGCTGGGGCAGTACTTGGATGAACACAAGCATGATTTTAATATCCACCGGATCATTTGCAGCGATCTGCAAAGGGCTTGTCAGACAGCCGCAATCATTGCTGATAAACTTAGCCTGCCCTTGAGCGGCTCCGAGGATTGGCGGGAGACCAACAACGGTCTGCTCGCCGGAATGCCCCACGCATTAGCGGAAGAGAAATTTCCCGGGCTGTATTTTTCCAGCTTACGGATGGACGAGAAATACCCTGGAGGTGAGAGCCCGCTAGAAAATTTCCAGCGGATCAAGGATACCTTCACCAAACTATGCCAGGATCAGGAATCGGCGAATCATCATGAAAATGTATTGGTGGTTACTCACGGCGGAGTGATTAACATCATTTATCATCTAATCAAGGATATGGCATGGACCAATAAGAATCCGTTCTTTCCGGCGGCGAACACCGGGCTGCACCGAATCGAGTCTCGCGACGGGCGATGGGAGCTTACCATGGAGAATGCAACCCCTCATTTGTAATCGAGCATCGGACATTTTCCGTCATGCCTGTTCTACCGTTCCCCATGCTTGATGGCATCTACATATTGTTTGGCTTCAACCAAAGACAATCCCAATTCTTCTCTTACGGTTTTAATTGCTTTAATATCCTGCCCATCCTGCACCAGCCGTTTGACTTCCGCAGGCACCGGCCGCTCGGGTATTCCTAAATGGCTTGAGATTTGGTTCAACGTGGCCTGCTGCCGTTTCATTCGCTTCTCCAAGTCCGTCATTCGGCTGGAAGCCATAAGTCCGACCAGAACGACCAAGATGATAAGAAGTATAATTTCCATAGGAGCCTCCTCTGACCAAATAATCACGAACGAACACCCAACATGAACTGCGCTATAAGAAAAAAATCGATCGACGGATCTCATAAGAAGATAGACCGCATTTGACGGAATTTTTTTCTTGCGAGATCAGGAGGGTGAGTCGACTGAAGTGTATACGTTCCTATCAAAAAGGGACGCCTTCGCGTCCCTTCCCCATTATTTTACGACAAGTACCGGAATCGTTGCATGCTGCACCACGTTATGGCTGACACTGCCCAGCACGAACTCGCGGATGCCCCCAAGACCGCGGCTGCCGATGACAATCAGGTCACTCCCGTTCTGATCCGCATACTCCAGGATGACTTCGGCCGGAGGACCCTGGATCATCTCCACTTGACCGTTAACGCCCGAATTTTCGATCCGCTCGCGGATTTCCTCCGTCGTCTGCACGGCCAGATCGTAAACATCTTTATTGAGTGAAGCTGGAATCGGGGCAAGCCCTTCCCCAACGAAGAAACGAGGAAAATCGTAAGCATGAATGACATCCAGCGTTGCTCCCGGCGTTACCTTGGCAAGTTCCACCGCACGTCCGAGCGCTTTATTCGCTGCTTTGGAGCCGTCGTAAGCTAGAAGAATTTTAGTAAAAAGCATACAGGCCACCTCTTTCTGTTGTTAAAAGACCTACTACTTATTATTAAACAGCTTCATACCGGTATGAAACGAGCTTGCCGACTAACTGTCGGCGACATCCCTATGTAAATCATGGCAATGAGGCTAACCCCAGAAATACGTATACAATGCAACGTTTGCGACTAGCAGCAGCGGTACTCCGACTTTAAATGATAAATGCCTCGTCTTATGACGCTTGCGGTACATCGCGATCCATACGCCCAAAGCCCCGCCTATGGCGGCCAACAGAAAAAGCGTCCTCTCCGGAACGCGATCCCGTCCCAGCCGGGCACGCCGCTTATCCTCGGACATGACCAGATAGGCTACCGCATTGATAAAAATAAACCAAACGATCAGTGCAGGTCTCACGTTGGTTCACGCACCCCCATTTCAACTGATCGATCTTGCCAATCAGCCATTAGCTATACGTTCTACCGCTATTATAAAACCGCAGGCTGATGAAGACAATGCCCGGCCATGCCCTAGGGGCATGACGCCAAGCGCTGTCCTTGATGCCATTACGAGGACACCGGCCGGCGGTCGTAAGATCCGACGGGCCCGTGCCCGGCATAATGACAACCCAAACATTTCTTAACCGCCACGAGCCATCAAGATTCGTTCTTGGATATTTCGTTCAGGCTCGGAACATAGTCTGCAGCCTTTTTCGGCTTGAGGGTTTTGCTCTCCTCCAGAATGCTTGATTTATTCTGCTGGTTTTCGGTCTTTCTCGCTTTATGGTTCGGCATGCAAATCACCCCCTGTCCGTAGAATGGGCCATTGCACCCGAGGTTATGCTAACAACGGCAAGAAAAACGCAATCCATCTTAGCCCTATGAGATTAACGCTCGAGAGACTATTCCTTCCCCTTCTGCTCGAGCGCTGCCTTCAACAGATCACCCAGATTGGAACCGATCGACTCCTGCTTGCTGTACTGCTGCACGAGCTTCCGCTCCTCGCGTTTGTTCACGTGCTTGGCATCCTTCTTCAGCGTTTCCGTAATGCCGCAGCCGAGGCACTGCACGAACAGCCCCGCCTTGCCTTCCTTCATCTCCATCTTCTTATGGCACTGCGGACAACGGCGGTTGGACAGGCGTTTCTCGCCTGAGCGCTTGTACCCGCAATCGTCACTCGGGCAGAC
Organism: Bacillus sp. FSL K6-6540; assembly: GCF_038007545.1. Lineage (NCBI taxonomy): Bacteria > Bacillati > Bacillota > Bacilli > Caryophanales > Bacillaceae > Bacillus > Bacillus sp. FSL K6-6540. The sequence goes on along the minus strand of NZ_JBBOXH010000001.1, from coordinate 1,103,640 downwards.
AAGCAGCTTGCCGCGCTTGGTCTTCTTCTCGAGCAGCCGTGTGCCGCAATCCGGACAGTGGCTGTTCGAAACATTATGCGGCTTATATTCCGCTTCGCTTCCCTTCACGTCCGTGACCAGCTTCTTGGTCATATCCCGTATGCCTCGCAGGAACGGTTCCGGCTTGCCCTGCCCCTTCGCAATCCGCTCGAGCTCGGCTTCCCACCGCGCCGTGAGCTCCGGCGTCCGCAACTCCGGAGCAACCAGCTCGATCAGCTGCTTGCCTTTGCCTGTCGGATGGAGGGTTTGCCCCTGCCGTTCGATCGTGTCGGAGCTGACCAGCTTCTCGATGATGTCGGCCCGGGTTGCCGGGGTTCCAAGGCCGTGCTTCTCCATCTGGGAGAGCAGCGCCGCCTCGTTATACCGCTTCGGCGGCTGGGTCCGTCCCGGCTTCAGCACGCAGCGGACCACCTTCACCGATTCTCCTTCCTTCAGCTCCGGCAGGAGCTTGCCCGAAGAAGATGGGCCCTGACCATCGTCACTCTCGTCGTCCGTGTCATCCTCATAGTCGCCGCCATACACCTCGCGCCATCCGCTGTCCTTGATCGTTGTCCCTTTCGCATAGAGCTGCTCACCTTCAATCTGCACGGTTACCGATACGTTATCGTAACGGGCAGGAGGATAGAACAAGCTGATGAACCGGCGCACGATGAGATCGTACAGCTTGCGTTCATCGACCGACAACTGATTCAGCAGCACGGTCTGTTCGGTAGGAATGATGGCATGGTGATCCGTAACCTTGCTGTCGTCCACGACCCGTTTGCTTGGCGACAAATTCTTGCGAAGCAGCGGGCGTGCAATGGACGCATAGGGTCCGATCGCAATGCTCGACAGCCTTTCCTTCAACGTCCCGACCATATCGGATGTCAGGTAACGGCTGTCCGTGCGCGGATAGGTGACCAGCTTATGCTGCTCGTACAGGCGCTGCAGCACATTCGAGGTCTGCTTGGCCGAGAACCCGAATCGGCGGTTGGCATCCCGCTGAAGCTCGGTCAAATCGTATGCCAGCGGATGCGGTTCGGTTTTCTCGCTCTTTTTCACGCTCACGATTTTTCCCGTGCTGCCTTCCAGCTTCTGCTTCAGCTTGGCGGCCTTGTCCTTCTCGAATAAACGGCCGTCTCCGCCGGCCGGACGCCACGAAACCTCAAAGCTTCCGAGATCCGCCTGCAGCGTCTCATATTCCTGTGAGCGGAAATTCACGATCTCCCTCTCGCGGTCCATGATCATTCCGAGCGTCGGCGTCTGAACCCGGCCTGCGGACAGCTGCGCATTGAATTTGGTCGTCAGCGCGCGCGTCACGTTCAGTCCAACCATCCAATCCGCTTCAGCCCGGCAGCGTGCGGACTCGTACAGCCTGTCGAACTGCTGCCCCGGCTTGAGGGATGCGAAACCTTCCTTGATTGCCTTATCCGTCTGGGAAGAAATCCATAACCGTTTGAACGGCTTGTTCCACTTCGCCATTTTCAGGATCCAGCGCGCAAGCAGTTCCCCTTCGCGGGCGGCATCGGTGGCAATAATCATCTCGCCGACGTCCGAACGCTTCATCAGATGCTGCACCGTCTTGAACTGGTGACTTGTTTCCTTCAACACCTTAAGCCTCGTGTTGTCCGGCAGGATCGGCAGATCCTCCAGCGCCCAGGTCTGATACTTCTTATCATAATCCTCGGGTTCGGCAAGCCCCACCAAATGTCCAAGCGCCCAGGTCACAATATATTTCGGTCCTTCAAAATAATTCTTCTGCTTCTCGCGGCTGCCCATCACTCTCGCAATTTCCTTCGCAACGGACGGCTTCTCAGCCAATACTAATACTTTCATAGCCCTCCCCTTCCTCTGTTCCCCTATTATAACCTCCCAGCGATTGATTCCACAAAAACGAATCAGATCATTTTCTTCGCCAGCCGGGTGAACGCATGATGGGCACATGCCGGACAGCCCTGCTTCTTCAAATCCTCAATCGTGGTAAAATCGCCCTGCACGCCTACCTGCAGCTCGCTCTGACATTGGGTGCATCGGTAAGTTCGGACGGTCCGCCGAACCTCGCCTGTATAAAGCTCATCCTCAAAAGAACCCTTCATCGGCGGATCCGTATATTCCGTCGTTGTCAGCACGATCATTTGGCCGCTATTGCCGATCATCTGCGCTCCGATATATTGATTGAAATGAAGCTGCACCTGTCTGACCGACAACCCCATGCGGACGAATTCGCGCTGCATGGACCATGTGAAGTCGGGTGATTTATGCGCAAACGAGAGAAAGATGGGGCAGCCCTTCTCAGGCTTCAACGCGCTGAGGCCACGGGACAAGAACAAGGTCAAGCCTTGGAGCGTATACGGCGGATCCGTGAAAAAGCAATCGTATTGCCCTTTCCATTCCTGGGGCAGAGGCTGTCTGAGGTCGACATGCCTGCATGTAACCGATACATCTTCCCTTGCAGCCACGTCACCAATAAACCGCAGGAAGCGTTCATCGATATCCATCACGGTAAGGCCCGCTCTCTGCTCCTTCGCGTTCGGGAAGAGCCGTTTCAGCAGCAGGCCGAGCGAAATGCTCACGAGATCGTCGTCGCCCACGCACAGGATGTTTTTTCCGATCAGGCTGTGCTCCCTCAGGCACAGAATCGCCCTCCGGAGACTCGTCTCGACCGTGCATTGGGATTGGTCGATTTGAACATCGACCTGCGGGCGCTGCTCCAGAATCTCCGTTAGCCTCGCCAGCACATCGGAAAGCTCCGTCCGCCAATCGGCTTCGCCGGCCAGAAGCGTTTGATACAGATCGATATCGATGCCTTCGTATCCCAGCTTTCGTTCGACATAGAGCTTTCCGGCGGAGGTGCAGCGTACTCCCCTCTCTTGAACGAGTGCTCCGGCTTTGATGAGCTCCTTCTTGATCGCCGCAGCGACCGGAATCGGCAGACAGGTATGGCGTGCCAGCTCTTTGGTGGATATGCCCGGACGCATATAACTTGCTGCCAGCAGCTGTTCGATGACCTGGGTACCTTCCTGCAGGGAAACCTTCTTTTTTACCTCTTCTATATATTGGATCATGTGAAATCACGCTCTCTTCCTGAGTATGGGTTGCATTTCCCTGGAAAAGAACACACATGACCCCCTGCGTGCTGATAAACCGACATAAAAAAGGGACAGAAGTCCATGAACCATCGTCCACCTTCTGCCCCTTCAGCGGGAAACCGTACCCAGGGTACGGTTATGTACAGTCAATATGATTATGGATGGCTGTTGTGTTCTTAACCAGGTGGACTCCAGCTCGAGCCATCGCAAATAAACCTCGCATAAGTAAGGTTTTTTCGCAAAGCGTTTGCCAGAGTCCTATAAAATTTGGTTAGTTAAGAACACGCACCGACATCAAGACAACTCCCCTATTTCAATCGAAATATCAAACCGCTTAAAACTTGTTGGACATAAAAATAATGTCCTGCTTCACTTCAAAACCATGCTTCCGATAAAAATCTTCGGCCGGAAGCCCCTTTCCCGTTAGCAGTACCATGCAACGAATGTTCATCGAATGTAAGTAGGCCTTTATTCCATTCATGAGCGCCGAGCCTAAACCGCTGCGCTGCAAACCGGTATCGATGAAATATTCCTGGATATGGTACTCCTTGCCGCTGTACCAGCTCTTTGTATGGCCAAAGGAGGCTCCCAGGATGCTGCCCTCCTGTTCGATAACGAATCCCAGGAACACCGGATTGTCCATAAATTCCTTAAGGTATTGCTGTACATGCAGCACAGAGTCCCACTGGTCGAACCAGGGTTCGCCGTTAAAGACCTTGAGCATCAGCTCGGAGCATGGCTCAAGATCGGATTCGTCCATCCATCTGACATTCGGATTCTTTCCCATTAAGCGGCTGCCCCCCATGATCCTTGCATCATGTTGAAGTCGGCAAGCCTTCCCGCCGGAATCGCATTATATATAGGAGCAAAGTCATTCAGACTCGACTCCTTACATACTATCGGGTCATGGCTCACGTTCCTTTCCGTGGAGGATTCCAGTCTTTCCGCCAATATGGCGCGCGCCCGGTGCAGACGGGATTTCACCGTTCCTTCCGGTATACCTATCATCTTGGCGATATGGTTGATCGGTATATCCCGATAATAGTGAAGCTGAATAACTCTGCGTAAATCGTCTTCCAGATGGATCACGGCTTCGTTGAGTTCGATCGCTTCATACGGCAGTGCATCGGCACCCCCATTGGCAAGTTCAACCGTCCGCAGCCGCTGCTGGGAGCGCAGCAATTGCAGGCATTCATGAATGAGAATGCGGCTCAGCCATGTTTTGAAAAAAGCAGGCTCTTTCAAGGAAGGCATAGCTGCGAAGGATTTTACGATCGTTTCCTGTACGGCATCCGCGCAGTCCTCTTCCCGCTTCAGATACAGACGGGCTAAACCATACAAATTACGCTCGTTAGCAAGGATCAGCCTGCTGAAGGCTTCCGGGTCCCCCTGCTGGGCAATCCGAACATCGCGCTCTATATCGGATTTCTTGTTATTGTTCACGTTATGAGACCTCCTTTGTGGCGCTTCCTCGGCCTTACATAAGTTAGATGCCTGAGAGCGCGCTTAGGTTCACGCCAGTTCATCTTTTTTTAAAAAATCTGGTGTTTCCATCACTTTCATTTTCGCACAAATACGTTAATTTCCATATTGTGTGACAGCCGAAACGTTCGAAGACCCTTCGCACGTTAGTTAAATGAAAATGGTTCCAAAATCACTTTCCCTATGTGACCACTTTGTTGTGTTTCTATAATTGCTTTCTCATATTCCCGTAGACTAAAACGCGTTCTTGGTGCTTGAATAGTCAATTCCCCATCTATCACCAATTGGAATACATCACCAAAAGTTTCATGCCACCGAACATCGGAGATACCTTCAATCCATCTCCTAAGCCAATATGGTTTCACTCTGATATTAGAATGTTTATGGTGTATCCGAGCCCAATTCAAATGAGTTCCTGACATAAGACCAATATTTAATACTGTGCCACCTGGACGGATACACTCAATCAGGTCGTGTCCATCTTGCCCGCCAATGCTATCAATACCCGCCGTCGCCCCCATCTCACAGGTCAATTCCAAAACTCGATGGACAAGCAATTCTTTAGACGTGTCAATTACCGCCCAAGCACCAAGCGAATACAGTTCCTGGGTATGGCTATCATTTCTTACCACCGCAATCAATCTGTATCCAAACACCTTTGAAAACTGTGCAAAAATACGTCCTATAGCAGAACCGCAAGCATTTACAATCAACACATCATCAGACTTTAACCGCAATTCTTCTGCACAAATAAGCCACGCTGTCATAGGGTTAATGTACATTTGGCTTGCTGTTTCGTTATCAATTTCAACGGGAACCCGAATTGCAAGATTGGCTTTCGTTTTCACGTACTGTTGCCAAGTTCCTTCACCACGTAGAGGCAGTACCCGTTTACCTAAAAGGGATGCTGTTACGGATGAACCAACAGCTTCAACAACCCCAACCCCTTCATATCCTGGTACTGCTGGCAGCTGAATTCGATGTTTATAGGCACCCCGAATCGGAATTAGGTCAGAAGGATTAATTGGACTAAGAATCATTCGAACCACTATTTCGTCGTGCTGAAGTTGTTTATCGTCTACTCGTTGTTCTAATTCCAACACTTCAAGAGGATGTCCAAACTTCTTATACTGTAAAGAAATAAACTCCTTAATGTGTATCACTCCTTACTGAATGATCCATGGCAGCCCGTCAGTTTTCCTTACTTGATGCTCAGATATTCTTTAATTCCATCGACAATAGCTTGAGCAGCTTTGTATTGTACGGTAGATAGCATTGCTTTTTTAACGGAGATATTACTCAGGAATCCAATTTCCAATAGGACCGCAGCCATTTTCGTTTCTCTAATGACTTGGAAACTTTTATTTTATCTTTCACACCGCGGTCTTTCAGCCCCATTGCTTTGATTAAGCGCTTGTGAATAGCGTTAGCCAGCTGTTTACTGCTGCTTGGCTGAAGTCTATGTACCATTGGCTTGAGGTGACTCAAGAACACTGTTTCCATGTATAGATACAAATACGTCGGCATTTAATGTATTGGCAAGCTGCACACGTTCTGTTCGGGTAGGGTACACATCACTATCGCGGGTCATCAATACTTCGATTTCAGGCTCCTTCAACAGGAGTTCTTGCACTTTTAGAGATAAAGCAAGGTTAAAATCTTTTTCATGTTTATTAGAAATACTTGTCGTTCCCGGATCACTCCCTCCATGTCCAGGATCGATCACTACAATCCTTTTCCCCCGCTCACCTGCCAAGGGTTCTTAAATAGGAGAATCGAAATCGCATGTATCATTTAAATCAATAATCAGTTGATCACCGATAAACTCATGATTAACTTGAATTATACTATCTCGATTCATTTCAATGACGATTCTGATTTGATCTGGATCACGATTAAATAACGAATATCTCACTTCCGATACATTGGGTTGACCACTAACATCCAACTTAGCCATAGATCCCGAGGCTAGTGGTTGAGATAAATCACCAAACGTTGTTTGTGTGTTTCGACGTAAAACCACATTTATGCGTGCAAGCAGCTCCAAAATTTCAAAAGGTTTAATAATATAATCATCCGCGCCGAGTTCAAACCCTGTAATACGGTCATATAGTATTACAAGTTCTTAAGCTCCGTAGCTATGAATATAAGATCTTCTCGCATGCCTAGTATAAGAATTATATCGATAAAATAAAAAATACGCGATTAACTTTGCCGGTCTGTTCATCTGTCTCATATAAAAAACACCGCAAGGTCATCGCCCTCACGGTGTCTCGTTCAGCCTATAAAACGTTCATATCATGAAACGGATGATTGATCCGTTCTCATTCAATTTGGTTCCTTATCCACATACCGACCTTGCTCGGGAACGGCCAAACGGTCAAAGTCCCGGCCCAACCGCGCAAGCGAAGTCGTTAGCTCTTCACCGCGCATGGAGACGCCGTGCCCCGTGACCAGAATTTCGGGATTCAGGCTTGCCAGGCGGCGAACCGATTCACGCGCCAGATCCCAATCCGGAGTAAAATACATCGGCGGACCGTGAAGCTCCTTCTCCTGCCCGATGACGGCAAGCGCCGACTCCTGCTTCACCGTAATGACCGCGTCTCCCGCTACGAGGACCCGGTCCCGTTCGCGGTACAGGGAGATATGTCCGGGGCTATGACCCGGCGTCGGCAGCCATTTGAATTCGGGAAGACCGGGCACGCTTCCGTCCTCCGGCAGCGGTCGTATCCTCGATCCCAGATCGATGGCTTTGTTCGGATACATGGGAGCAACGCGGGCCATCAATCCCCCGCCTACGCTCGGATCCCCCGGAGGATAGTCTTCTTGTCCCGTAAGAAACGGCAGTTCGCTCGGGTGTGCGTAGACGGGAACGTTCCAGCGATCGGCCAATTCCTTCACATTGCCCACATGGTCGAAATGGCCATGCGTCAGCACGATGGCCACCGGCGGCTTGCCGAATCGGTTCTCCGCTTCTTCCGCAATGGAACCTTCGAAATTTCCGAGTCCCGTATCAATCAGCACCCAGTCACCGGTTCCCGGCGTACCGATCATTTGGACGTTCACCATGACGGTACGCAAGGAAAGAATATCGGTCGTAACCTCTTCGGTCTCTACGGCACCCGTCTTTAACATGCTGTGATCATTCATTATGGAATCGCCCCCATTTCTCGTTGTGAAGTGCTTCTTGTAATAACATACCCGTTTTGGCCCTTTTCAACGAAGAAATGGCGGTTTTTACTGAATCATTTTGTTGAGACGCTCCAGATAACGCCAGCGAGTAATAAAGAAATACATGATCTGGATGCTCAGGAAGAAGATGAAGATCTTCAAACTATGCCCTACGATCGAGAAGTCTACCAGCTGCTGAAGCGCAACAAAGGCAACGCCGCTATGGATGAGTGCGATTAACATCGGCAAAAAGAACATAATGACAAGCTGCTTGGTAATGATGGTGCCAAGCTCTTTTTTGCTGAGTCCCACCTTGGCAATCATGCGATACTGCTGTTCGTCCCGGGCAAGATCCGCGTATAGCCGGAAATATACAAAGCTTGCCGCGAAGGTAAAAAACACGATGCCGACCAGGCCGCTAACCATAAGCAGAATGCCGTTCTGCTGCTGAGCGCTTTTCCAATCCAAGTACAATGACTTGAGATAATAGCTGTAGTCTTCCGGCTCTTTAAGACGTTCCTGAATCGATCTGGACACATCCCCTGTATTCTTCCAATCCTGAACGTAAAACGTATGGAATGCCGCATAACCGTATTCCTGATCCTGTTGTGTCTGGAACACATCCTCGTACAAGCGGTCGGATACGACCAGCGTATCGCCGTAGGTCGCGGGTACGGCAATAAACGTTTCGGCTTTGAGCACCTTGACGATTTCCGATTTCTTGCCGTTTACTACCTCGAACTGATCATTTAAGGGACCGTCTATTCGGTAGCTGTTCTTCTCCGAGACCGTTCCCGGAGTCAAGATCCCTTCCAGGTCGTCTAATGCTTCTGCCGGGTAACCCAGCGACTGAATGAGACTGTTATATTCGCTAAGCTTGATCAGCTTCACCCCGTTATCCGAGAATATCGGAGTAACCTCCGCCTCCTTGTACTGAAATCCGCCCTTCTTGAGCTCCTCCCTGATCATATCAAGATGACGATTCCCTTTATCAGCGTCCTCCTCATACATGGTGTACGTATAGGCATAAGGATTTTCCATGGCCGACAGGCCCGGATCTCCGATCGCAAGCGTGGTTCCGATCCCGGTAAAGGCGGATGCCGAGATGACCGATACGAGGAAGAACATCACCGCATTGTCCTTGATTCTGTACAGCAGCTCCGAGATCGTCAGCAGATTGGTTCGGCGGAAGAAGAACCGCTCTTTCCTCTGCAGATACCGCATGAAAAACACGCTGAACTGGGTGAAGAGAAAATAAGTGCCGATGATGACGAATACAACGCCTCCAAGCAACAGGAACAGATTGAAAATTTGGAGAATCGCAAAAGCCATCACCATGCCGTATCCAGTTCCAATCAGCAGGACAGCCAGCACGGCCAGCCAAGGCGATGCTTTGGGCTGCGGCTTCGGGCTTTCCTCTGCTTTCACCAGGGCGAGCAGCGTGCCCTTCCGCAGCATGAACGAGGAGAACAACGCAATCAGCAGGAACAAAACGGCATAAGCCGCAGCCGTAATGATCAGCGATTCGAGCGGAAAATAAAACGGAAGTCCCTTATCCACGGCCAGCAGATTGGCGCTGATTAGCAGAATCAGCTTGGAGAACAGCAATCCCGTTCCGATGCCGACTACAATCGCTGCAGCGCCAATCAGGATATTCTCGATGAACAGCATCCGGTTCAATTGCTTGCGGGACATGCCGAGGATCAGCAGAATGCCGAACTCCTTTTTCCGGACCTTGATGAAAGCCCCCACCGAATACAGCAGGAAGAAAAATGAAAAAACGAACACGATGTACTGGGATACCGTCATGCCCATCGTACCCAGCATGGACATGGTACCGCTGGAGGAGACCAGGCCGTCCTTCAGCTGTGGGTGAAACGATAGCAGCCCGTAGGTAAAGAAAATCATGACGGAGAAGGCACTGCTCAGGAAATGGGCAATATACGTGCGCTTGCTGCGCAGGACATTGTTAATGGCGAACTGGCGAAAATTCATGTCCCGAACCTCCCAGCAGCGATAACACGTTGATGATTTTTTGATAGAAGGCCGATTGGCTCTCGCCGTACGTGATTTCGTTGTACAACTGTCCGTCTTTGATAAACACCACCCGATTGCAGTAGCTTGCTGCCACCGGGTCATGGGTGACCAGCAGCATCGTCACTTGGTCTTCCTTGTTTCTCCGGTCCATCATTTCCATGACGTCGCGGGCCGACTTGGAGTCCAGGTTGCCTGTCGGCTCATCGGCCAGAACCAGCTTCGGTACGTGGATCATGGCCCGCGCTATCGCCGTCCGCTGCGCCTGTCCCCCCGATATTTCATAAGTCCGCTTATCCAGTATCGATGTGATGCCCAGTTTATCGGCCAAAATGCCGACCCGGCGGTTCATCTCATCCAGATCCACGCCGTCCAGCGCCAGGGGGAGCAGGATATTCTCTTTCACCGTCAGCGTATTCAGCAGGTTAAAGGACTGGAAGACAAACCCCAGCTCACGCCGGCGGAACATGGCGAGTTTATCCTGGGATAATCGGAACGGGTCCTCCCCGCCGATGGTGATCTCCCCGGACGTAGGTCGGTCGATGGTGGAGATCATGTTGAGCAGCGTCGTTTTTCCGCTGCCGGAGGGGCCCATGATGCCGACGAATTCCCCTTGGTTGATGCTCAGATTGATATTGGAAAGCGCCTCGTGGGACACTGCGGCCTTATAGACTTTGCCCAGATTGCGCACGTTTAGTATTTCCATCTTGTTGTAAACCTCACTTTCGTTATTTCGTTCCTGTAAGGCTAGTGTATAGCATCCGGCGGGCCATCTCCTATCGATCACTCTTTCGCCAACCTTACATCGGTGTAAGATTCATGCGCAGACCCGCTCTGGGTACGTCACGGTCGCAATCTAAAGGGCGCTTCGAGTGCGTAACGGTTGCGATTCCAGAGGTGCTCCGTGTACGTCATTGTTGCTATTCTAAAGGTCCTCCGTGTACGTCACGATTGCGATTCTAGAGGCCGCTACGAGTATGTCACTGTTGCGATTCTCAGGCCGCTACGAGTACGTAACGTTCCTACGATCGCTGTTGCCCCCAAATTTTCTGAACGATTACACCGAGGTGAAAATTCGGGGGCAAAGGCGACCGCTTCGCTTCTTCGGAATCGTTTCGTCCTCTTTCGCTGGTGCGTGCCGATACCTACTCATTATTTAAAACAAAAGAAAGAACCTTACCTCAGGGCTTCATGATGGGTCAACATCCATCATTTACCCGTGATAAGGTGCTTTCGGTAACGTATTTAGGTGATTCAATCCAAAGTTCAATAAGAGATTAAACCAAATCTTACCAGCCCATGCTTTACTGCCTTATATAATTTCAATGTCGTGAATGTCACCTACAACAGCCATAATTGAACTCTGCCTCCATGAGACGTCTGTACAAAGCAGATCTCACCCCGAGAAAATCAGCCTCACCGTCGTTCCTCTTCCCGGCTCGGATTCCAGCTCGATTTGGTGGTTCATTTTATGGACCACTTCTTTGACGAGATACAAGCCCATGCCGGTGGATTCCTTGAGCTTGCGGCCGTTTTCCCCGGTATAGAACGGGTCGAACACCCGCTTCATGTCGGATGGCGGTATGCCCATTCCCCGGTCCGTGATCTCCAGTACCACATGGCGGTGGTCCTCCGTCCGGCGGGCCTGCATCGTCACCTTAAGCCCGGTTCCGGCAGAATATTTAATGGCGTTGGACAGCAGCTGCAGCATGATGAACCGAAGCCATTTGGCATCCGTCTGAACGGTGAGATCCGAATCGATCCGGACCTCCGGATACACATGACTGTGAATAAAATAACGCTTGTTCTCGTGCACCGCCTCGACTGCCGCCTCCTGAAGCTTCACGGGCTCCACGCTGAAATCCTGCTCGAAGGTTTCGAGCCTGGACATGTAGAGCACCATCTCCAGCCCGCGCCGAATCCGGTCGGATTCCTCGGATAAACTCTTGAAGGCGTCGTTGTCATCCTCCTGCGTGATCATCTCAATGACGGACAGCGGCGTTTTCATCTGGTGCACCCACTGATTCATGAAGATCATATGCTCTTTCCGCCGGCGCTCCCACTCTTCCATGACCGTGCGGTATTGACGGTACTGCTCTTCCATAAGTTCGCTAAGGGCCGTAGGCAGCGGGGCCGACTCGTTATGCTTGATCGATTCCTCCAACGACCTGATGGGCTGCGACAGCCGCTCATAGAAATCCCGGTGCGTGAAATACCGGAATGCCAAGTACCCGCCAAGAATAGTCAGACCGAGGAAAACGGCATAAGCCGCTGTCACCGGATGATCATAGCCGTCATACCAGAAAACGAGCAGCACCACGAACAAGGCCGCGGTTACAAACAGAATGAGGGGCAAATGCTCACGCCAAAACAGCTTCTTCATTGCCTACCTCTTCCATACGGTATGCAGCCTGTACCCCGAACCGCGAATCGTTTCCAGCGCATTCTCAATCCCTAACTCCCCTAACCGTTTCCTCACCCGGTTAATATTCACGCTGAGCGTATTATCGTCCACGAACGTATCGTCCCACAGCTTCTCCAGAATCGTCTCGCGCGTCACAAGCCGGGGGCTCCGGCTCAGCAGCGTTTCCAGAAGGACCGTTTCTTTTTTCGTGAGCACGGATGTCTGATCGTGAAGAGTCAGCTCCATCCGTTCGGGATAGAGGACAAGCCCGTCCTTCTCCACCGTACGCTCGGCGGATGCTGCCGCATAGTCGCCGTATACGCGGCGCAGCTGGCTGTGGATTTTGGCGATGACGATATCGTAAGCAAACGGCTTGGTGATATAATCATCCGCGCCGTTCTCCAAGGCCCGGAGCTGATCCGGCGTCCCGTTACGGGCCGAGATGAAAATAATCGGGCAGGTCGATACCGACCGGATCTGGCGGCACCAATAATATCCGTCAAAGCTTGGCAGGTTCACGTCGAGCAGAACGAGATGCGGCTTCATCTCATGGAACTGCTCCAGCACATGATCGAAATCCTCGACGATGTTTCCTTCATTTCCGTACCGTTCGATATGCGATTGCAGCAGCCCCGCCAGCTTGGGGTCATCCTCAACGATCATGATTTTGTACATCCGTTCACCCTCCATGAAGCGTCAGGCCGCTCTTTCCCCTCCGAAAGAACAACCTGATGGTTTATGATTCCCTAACGATAGCCGCTTCAAAAAAGTTGGTTCCGTCCGGCGATGTGCCCTGCACGTACACCCGATTGTTCTCCTCGGCCGAACGCTTGATCAGCATCGTATCCTTCAGTCTGGCCTCGTTATGGTATGTAATCTTGAAGCCGGTCACTAGCCCTTCCCGAAGTTCCTGCTCATCCAGCACGTCAAAGCACAGATCCGCATACCGGGCGTTATTCAAATGGCCGTTCGTATCGATTCCACTATACCGGACCGAATACGTATACGCATCATCAAGCTGTACCCCTTCCGGCAATACGGCTTTGCTTGGCAGCTCTCCAACCGTTTCCTGACCGATCGGCACCTCGTACGGAAACATGGACGGACGCAGAATTTTCCTTTTATGAATGTCCACCAGCGCCCATACCGAGCGGCCCTCGCCCAGCAATTCCCCATCGCCGTTCTTGATCCGATAATCCCGATGCCACAGCGCCCCTTTGGACCCGCGGCTCCAGGTGTCCACATATACGTTTTCCATATCCCTTGGCATCCGCCGCATCTCAAGCTCCAGCGTAATCAGCATCCAGCCCATGCCACGCTCGATCATTTCCTCGCGGCTGATCCCCAGCGCCTCAATATGCCGGTCAGCCGCTCTCTGCAAAATACTGAGCAGCGAAGACCATCGGCAGTCTCCCTTAAAGTCTGCGTCAACGGATTGAATTGTATATTCTTCTGTCCATTTGTCTATCATGAGTTCCATGCCAGCTCCTTTATTTTCTCAACCTAACCACTCCCTTCAAGCATAATCAAAAAAATCGCATTTATCAAAGAACGAAGAGGCATATCATTGCAATGGAAAATAATGATTTTATCCAAGTTGCTGGTCAACCCGGTTTAAAAGTCACGTCTTTGGTTAATAGTAAGGCACAAACAACTATAACTTATACGAGGTGATTAACATGAGTTTTCTTTGGTCATTAATCGTTGGCGGTATCATTGGATGGATTGCTGGTTTGATTATGGGCAGAGACATCCCCGGCGGTATCATCGGTAACATCATTGCTGGTTTCGTCGGTGCTTGGCTGGGCGGTCTTCTGCTTGGATCCTGGGGACCGGAAATGGGTGGATTCTACATCCTGCCTGCATTGATCGGTGCCGTCATCCTGGTCTTTATCGTCAGCCTGATCATGGGTTCGATGAGACGCGGCCGCTCATAACCACTTGAAATTGAACGTTGATGCGTAGTTTCTGCGATGTTCCGCTATGACATGGATTAGACGTACTTACAGCGGTATTCGCAAGTGCAACGGACAATTTCCGTAACCAAAGAGGGTGACCTATTCGCCATCATGGCATAGGTCACCCTGTTTTACATGTTTAAGTAATGGGAAGTCCCTGCTTCTTCGCGTAATTGCCCCAATGCGGCTTACGCCCGTCAATGTCGCTAAACCCGTATTCATCCGATAAGTCCCAGCTGGTCAGTGCCTTCCCGCTCTTGTCGGCTACATCCGGATCGGCTGCCAGCGCCGCAACCGCCTGCCCAAGAAAATATGGGGTCTCCGATTCGATGAAATGCGGTTCTTGTGCCATGGCATCCCGCCAATTTTCTTCCGTAACGCCGAAGTGATCCAGCATTTGCTCCGAGCGCAGAAATCCCGGCGTCACGGATAGTGCGGTTACCTGATAGGGACGCAGCTCTTCCGCCATGGCTGCCGCCAGATGAATCGCCGAAATTTTTGCCAGGCTGTAATACAAATTCCCGCGATACCGGTACGTCGAGCCGTCCGTGACCTCAATGACCAATCCGCTGCCGTTCTCCACCATCAGCGGAACGCCGTAATAACTCGTGATCATATGCGCTGTCACTGCCCGCTCCTGCATCAGCAGTCCATCGGACAGAAATTGCTCCCAGAACGGAATATTCCAATGCGTCAGGTTCTCGCCGCCCCATATATCATTGACGAGGATGTCCAGCCGGCCTTGCTGCTCTTCACGAATGCGTTCAAACAACGCTTTCACTTGCTCTTCCACGGTATGGTCGCATTGCACGGCAATGCCGGTGCCGCCCCGCTCCGTCACCATCTCCGCCGTGTCGTCAATCGTCTCCGTCCGCTTGATATCCGATGCTTGGCCGCGTACGCTTCGTCCCGTGCAATACACCGTTGCCCCCGCGGCACCCAGCATCACCGCAATGGCGCGGCCTGCTCCCCGGGTCGCTCCGGCCACGACGGCGATTTTTCCTTGCAATGGCTTAGGATCATTCTTATTCATAGCGCTACCTCCAACTATATACTAAAGTATCTCAACGCCTTCATCGTATCAGACATATATGACATCCGTTGTCTTATATCCATGCTACAATACAATTAACTTCTATAGATACAGAGAGGTGACATAACTTGAGGGCGGATCGTCTATTATCCATTATGCTGATGCTTCAGAACGGGGGGAAGAAGAACACCCGTTATCTGGCGGAGCAGCTTGAGGTATCGGAGCGCACGATTATACGCGATATGGAAAGCTTGAGCTCGGCGGGCATCCCCGTGTATGCGGAAAGAGGATCCCAGGGCGGGTGGGTGCTGGAGGAGAGCTATCGAACGAACCTGACCGGCATGACGCCGGACGAGCTCATCTCCCTGCTGGTATCCAGCCACAGCCCGCTGATCGGGGATTTGGGGA
Source organism: Bacillus sp. FSL K6-6540 (assembly GCF_038007545.1). Lineage (NCBI taxonomy): Bacteria > Bacillati > Bacillota > Bacilli > Caryophanales > Bacillaceae > Bacillus > Bacillus sp. FSL K6-6540. Next base: position 1,088,043 of record NZ_JBBOXH010000001.1, on the reverse strand, counting down.
TCCGTAAACAATTTGATGCTGCCTATCAAAAATTATTGGCTTCCTCCCCACGCTCCATTCGGCAGGATGCCGAAATCATTCGGGAGAAGATCCATATCGATGGCGCAGGCTGGCACTCCTACCGCGAATCGCATCCGTATCTTACGGTTTTGCAGGAGGCGCTGTGGTTGGATCGCATCATGGATATCCAATACATGAAAGGAGAGGAACGAGTCGAAAGAAGGATTCATCCGCTCGGGCTGGTTGCCAAACGGAGTACCTGGTATGTGGTGGCCGAATCCCAAGGCGAGCTGCGAACCTATCGCGTTTCGAGAATCGTGGATGCCGTCATGTCCGAGGATACATTCCAGCGTCCGGCCGGTTTTAATCTAGCCGAGTATTGGGAGGAGTCGCTGGCACGGTTCATGCAAAATCTCCCGCAGTATCCCGCACAGGTTCGCATGACCGTCGATCTGATCAAACGCTTTGAGCGGGAGCGGTACGTAAAAATACTCCGATGCGATACGGATAACCAGCACGACGGGTGGATAACGGCCGATTTGGAGTTCAACACCCTGGAATCGGCTTCGGCATTTCTTCTAAGCTGCGGGGCGGAAATCGAGGTGATGGCTCCCCAAGAGCTTAGGGAGCATGTCAGCATGGCGGCAAATGCCATATCGTGGCTATATGAATAGATCAAAGTAAAACACCGGGCAATCGCCCCAAAAACGGAGGATTACCCGGTGTCGTGTGTATTGCCTGCGCGATGTGCGCCATCTTCATTGAATCGTATGGAGAGGCTTCAGGCTGGCTTCGATCTGTTCCCGCTTCGGCTCCAGAAACGGCGGCAGCGCAAGGGACTCGCCGAGATGGTCGATATGCTCATCCGTGTCAAAGCCTGGACCATCGGTAGCTACCTCAAACAAAATACCGTTAGGCTCCCGGAAATACAAGGAACGGAAGTAGAAGCGATCGACAAATCCCGAATTCGAAAAGCCCACATCGCCGATCCGTTCAATCCAGGACCGAAGCTCTTCCTCATCCTCGACGCGGAATGCAACGTGATGAACGCCGCCGCGGCCAAGCCGCTCCTGCGGAAGATCCGTTCGTTCCTCCACATGCACTTCCGCTCCCGTACCGCCTTCTCCCGTCTCAAAGACCAGGATATCCGGCTGCCCGTCCACTGGCGAAGCATAGTGCCCTTTGTAGCGGAAGCCCATCAGCTCCGTCAATACCTTCACGGTCTGCACGGGATTAGGCACGGTCAGCTGCACCGGGCCTAAACCGATGATGGCGTATTCCGCCGGAACCGGCCCCTTTTCCCATGGAACGCCGCCTGGAACTCCCTCGTTATGTTCATCCGAAACGAGAATGATGCGCTGGCCCTCGAAATCCCTGAAGAGAAGGGTCAATCGGCCCGCACGTTCCTTAATCTCCTCGCGTTCTACGCCGTGCTCGTCCAGCCGCCGGGTCCAATATTCCAAAGCGCGGCCGTTCGGCACGCGCAGGGATGTCGCCGATATGCTGTTGTTTCCCTCACGGGTCCGGCCGGCCATCGGAATTTCGAAGAAGGTAAGCTCCGTGCCGGGATTTCCTTTTTCATCGCCGTAAAACAGATGGTACACCGACACATCGTCCTGGTTCACCGTTTTCTTGACCAATCGCATGCCCAGAACCTTTGTATAAAATTCGAAGTTCCGCGAAGCCGCAGCCGTTAAGGCGGATACGTGATGAATTCCTTTAAACTTCATGACTTCAACCTCCATTTATCGTTTTTTTCGTTATTAATAGCATGTTAACCATCTTCAATATTCATATTTGCCGTCTGATTCGGGAGCAGCTTCGTTCTTCGCTGCCTTCTTTACGTTTGCTTAATCTCAGTTTAGTATTTAAACCTTAAATCGTCAAGTCTTAATATTAAGATATTTAAAATAAAAATAACAGAACTCCTTTTCCCCGATCGAACCCGGAAAAATGGATCTGTTATTCATTCCCTCCTATGTTAAACCCTATCCGCAAAATATCCGATTTCGATATCATGGGGTCAAGGTTCATTCTATGTCTTGGAGACCGCCTCTTCCCGATACTCCGATGGCGTTTTCCCCGTGATTTTCTTAAATACCTGGGTGAAATATCGCGGATCCTGATACCCTACCAGCGGCGCTACCTGGTACACCTTCACGTCCGTATTCAGCAGAATGCTCTTGGCCTTCTCGATCCGGCACTCCGTCAGGTACTCCAGAAACGTATAGCCCGTCGTTCCCTTAAACAGCGTGCAGAAATGACTGATGCTCAAATCCGCCAGCTCCGAAACCTCTTCGATGGTCAGATCCTTCTGGTAATTCTCCGCGATATACTCCTTGGCTTTGCCCATCACGGCTTGAACATTGTCTTTGGCCTGCCCGGACCGGCTTTCGGCAATCCACTTGCTGAAGTGGCTCTTGATGACGTCCATCAGCTGCTGAAGCGTGCCGGATGCATGAAGCTCCTGCAGCAGTTCCTCCAGCGACCACTCAAACAGCACCTTCATATGCTCAAACTGCCGATATAGCACGACGCTCATCTCCAGCAGCACCCGCTCGGTCATCTCCCTGCTGAACGCATGCTCCTCGATATAAGCCTTGGTTTCGTCAAAAAGCTCCAAAAGCCGCTCCTTATGAAGCGTGCGGATGCTTTCCACCATGAGCGACTCGAGATGCTTCGGATACTTCGCTTCGCTGGCCGTTTCCAGCACCGAATCGGGCGTCCCGAGAAACACGCCCTCTTCCCCGGAATAAAACCGCTGGTACAATGCGCGCACGGCCGTCTCGTAAGCCGTTCCCAGACGGTCGATCCCGGCCATGCTGGGACTGAAGCCGACCGAGCAGGAAAGCTTCGTGTTCCGCTTGATCAATTGCACCAGATCCCGGCCGATATCCTCCTGCCGCTCCTTCGTCAGGTTCGGAAACAGCAGCACCCATTCCCCGCTGCGGAAAGGAAATACCGTCAGCCCGCCATGCTGCAAGGACCACTCCTCGAGGACGTTCCGTACGGCAAACAGCCACAGGCGCTTCTCGTCCATGCTCCACAGCTCGTTAAGCCGCAAATATTGATCCAATTGAATGACGGCCATCGTGTATCCATGCTCCAGCTCGCTGTCCTCCAGCCACTGCATATGCTGCAGGGGACTACGGTTCCCTTCGATGAATTCGGTCAGCATCCGCTCCCGGGCCAGCAGCGACAGAACCTTGATCGAGTGGAGCATCTGGTCATCCGCAATCTGCTTCTCCAGCGTTCTGGCCGCCCTGGCAATCGTTTCGGTCAGTTCATCGTGGTCGATCGGCTTCAGCAAATAATCGAAAGCCCCTTCGCGCAGCGCTTCCCTCGCGTATTCGAATTCGCCGTACCCGCTGATGAAAATAATGATTCGCCTTGCCTGATCCGCCTTCAGTTCCTTCATGAGCGTAATGCCGTCCATCCCCGGCATCCGAATATCGCTGATAATGATATGCGGCGATACTTCGCGCGCCAGCTTCAATGCGCCGTCTCCGCTCTTGGCCTCCCCAACGACCTCCAGATCGAGCTCATCCCATGGAATAGCCGCCTTCAGGCTGCGCAGAATGATCGGCTCATCATCGACCAGCATGACTCTGAATTTGCCTTCCGATCCGCCCATGACGTTCCCCCCTGTCTCCTGTTTACTCTGCTGCCGTATTCCGCCTAAGCTTCCAATACCTTACCGAGGACTTCTGAATTTGCTCCAATGCGCCGGCAGCATCGATCCGTCCTCCAATCATATCCTCGATCACCTTAAGGAACGAACTGTTCACCTCGGGTGATAACGTGTTGTCGTAAGGCAGAAAGGTGCTCGCGGATTCCTCCATCAATTCCGTGACTTGGGCAAAAACCGGCCCGGTTTTCTTCGAATCATAGTCAATCTTCATCGAAGGGACGCGCAGCCCTTCATACACCAGCCGAGTCTGCACCTCCGGGGTATAGAACATGCCCAGCAGCTCCAGAGCCGATTGCTTTTTCGTTTCATCCAAGTCCGATGACAGCCCGATGCCGATCGTATATCCCCCTGCCAAGGAGCGTTCTTCGCCGGGAAAAAGCGACGGAAAGGGAATGACGCCGATCTCATTCTGAAAATCCGGGTAATCCTCATTCTGCAGCAGCGTGATATCCCAGCTGCCGTTCATATACATCGCCGCTTTTCCTTCCGTGAACTGGGCAATCGCTTCTTCCGTGGAAAGATCGTTTGCGTTCGGACTGAACGCCCCTTCTTCGATCCACAGCTCCAAGTGCTCAAACGCCTCCAAATACGACTCTTGCACAAAGCTGGCCTGATCATCGCCTTCAACCAGGCGGTCAATCAGTTCCGGCCCGGCGTAGCGATCCATGAAATAATGGGCAAAAATTCCCGCCGGCCACCTGTCTTCGTTGCCGACCGCAAAGGGGATGATGTCGTTCTCCCGAAGGACACGAATAGCTTCGTCCATCTCTCCCAGCGTCTTTGGAGGTTCCAGCTTCAGCTGCCGGAATAAAGCTCGGTTATAATAGATCGGCTCTGCGTGTCCCTCGAAGGGCAGGCCATAGATCCGGTCCTCGAAGGTCCAATGGTGCAGATCCTTGAACTGCTCCTTCAATCCGGTATCCTGCAAAAAATCCGTTAAATCCATCAACCGGTTGGATCTGGCATAAGGCACGATCTCGGCCCCTCCGAACAAAACAAACATATCCGGCGGCGTGCCGGTCACCATCTCGCTCTTCAGCTTTTGTTCCCGGTGAATCGTCTGATCGATGCTCTCGAAGTTCACCTTTACGTTTGGATGCGCTTTCTCATAAGTGCGGACGATGCTCTCGAATACGGCCAGCACCGGCTTGTCATGCTCTTTGTTCCAGAAATGCCGGAACGTTAGCGTGATTTTCTCGGGCTGTTCCTCCTGGGCCGGTCCCTGATTCTGTACCGTCACCCACACGACAGACAGCGCCAACAGAGCGGCATATCCGACGATCCAGCCCCAATTCCAAAACCATCTCACCCTGCAGCCCCCCCTGTCATGTCAGTATTTTCGGTATTCGAATTCGTATCAAGGAGCCGTAACCCGGGGAGGAACAGATCATCAGGCCGTAACGGCTGCCAAACCGGATCCGCAGCCTTTCATGGACATTCTTCAATCCGACCCCGTTCTCGCGGTACTTTTTGAGCTGTCCCGGATCCGAATTCCACAGCTTCATCAGCGTTTCCGGATCGAAGCCCGGACCGTTGTCCTCCACGTCAATCACGATATCCTCGCCGTTCTCGGACACCCGGATGGAGATGAGTCCGCTCTCCTCCATCGGCTCGATCCCGTGATATAAAGCGTTCTCAACAATCGGCTGAACGATCAGCTTTTGCGTAACGTAGTGCCTCAGTTCATTCGGAAGCTCAATGCCGTAATCGAATTTTTCCTCGAACCTGTATTTCTGTATCCGCATGTAATGCTGGACATGCTCCAGCTCCATGCTGAGGGGGATAAGCTCATGATGCTCGCTGATGCTGATACGCAGCAGCTTTCCAAGCGAAACTACCATCTTGCTGATATCCTTATTGCCCTGAAGCACGGCCATCGAATTGATCGATTCCAGTGAATTATAGATGAAGTGCGGATTGATCTGAGCGACCAGCGCCTGCAGCTCCGCTTCCTTTTTTCGTGCTTGCTCCGTCTCGACCTGCCCAATCAGCTCCTGGATCTGGGTGCTCATCCGGTTAAAGCCGTCGATCAACAAATCCGTCTCGTCCTCCGCCACGTTATGCGACGGGATCGGAACGAAGATGCCCTGCTTGACGCGCTTCATCCCGTTCACCGCGCTAATGATGCTGCGCACCATTCTGCGCACAAAAAAACGGTCGAACAGGAACGCCGACACGAGCGAGATCAATCCCAGGATCAAGGCCAGGTTGCGAATCGGGACCGATTCGGCCGAAATCAGTTTGCTTGGCGTGATGGCGACCAGAAACCAATCTTTATTATGGGAAGGTGAATATGTGATCAGCGATTTTTCGCCTGCATATTGATCGATATAGTAGCCTTTTCCATTCGTCTTATAACTATCCGAGAGAAACGGGAATTCCGTCCGCTCCCCGATATGCCCGCCTGACTTGCTGAACACGATGTGCCCCTGCTGGTTGACCAGCAAAATATCTCCCTGCTTCAGCGTTGCCGCCTCCCAGAACACCTGATCCAGGAGATCCGGCTTCACGTAGATCACCACGGTTCCGATATCCTCCAGCGAGTAATAGTCCTTGATGACCCTGGATTGAATCAAAACGGGAGCGCCGTCAGCCGCGGAGCCGTTCTCGCCGGGTCCGACCCATACGGGACGCCCCTCCGCCTTCTCCACCGCTTCATACCATGCCTGCTGCCTCAGTTCCTGAAGCTCCATTCCGCCATTCGTGTTATACATCAACCGGTCATTCGAATAAAAAGCAAACGACGCAATCATCGGATGATTGATCAGATTGTTGATCTCCTGCCGCCGTTCATAGGTAACCGCGTATTCCGGCTGTTTCAGCATCTGCTGAACCGATTGCTGGGTAATCGCCGAGTTCGAAATCGTCGTGATTTCGTTCAAGGCGAACTTCAGTTTCCGATCCGTTTCCAGGAGCGAAATCCAGTAGAAATCATTCGACTTCTTCTCCATCGCTTCCGAAAAGCTGTAATAGGATACCCCGCCCAGCGCGATGACCGGAATGAAGACCAGAAGAATAATAGCCAGCAATATCTTTCGGCGGAGTTTCATGGATCCTTCCTCCCTCCACTCTACTATGTCTATTATTCTTCATGACAGGCCGCATTCCTTGTCGACTTCACCTTGCTTGTTAACTTTTTATGGCGCCTGATGTCAATCCGGCGATCACCCATCGGCTGAACAACAGAAATACGATGAGAAGCGGCAGCGTCGCCGTGAAGGTGGCCGACATGATCATGCCGAAATCAAGGCCGTCCTTATTGGTGAACAATTGCTGCAGCGCAATTTGAATGGTGTAATTCTCCCTGTTTTTCAATACGACGAGCGGCCAGAAGAAATCGTTCCACACGTTCATGAAGTTCAGAATCCCGAGCGTGGCCATCGCCGGGGTGACAACGGGAATCGCAATGTTCCAGAAGATCCGGAAATGTCCGCCGCCGTCGATCCGCCCCGCTTCGATGAGCTCGGTATGAACGGCAGAGGCGATGTACTGCCGCATCCAGAAGATGCCGAAGGCATTGACCATGGCCGGCACGATCAGCGCTTTGTAGCTGTCGATCCAGTGCAGCTTGGCCATGATGACGTATTGTGGGAGCACGCCCAGCTGGGCAGGCACCAGCATCGTGGCAATGACAAAAACAAACAGCGTCTTTTTCAGAGGAAACTCATACTTGGCAAAAGCATAACCTGCCAGCGTGCAGAGGAACACAACGGACAAGGTCACGGCCGTAGACACCACCACCGAGTTCATCAAGGCCCTGAAAAAATCCGTCCGCTCCAGCACGCGCGCGAAGTTATCGAAAAACTGCGTGCCGGGCGTAAGCAGCGGCGGAATGTGAAATGCCGCATCCTTGTCATTGGTAGCCACGACGAACATCCAGTAGAACGGGAAGACCGAGACCAGCGCGCCAAGGACCATGAAAAGATAGAAAAAGAATTTCGCGACAACACCGGGTTCATCCGGCTTTTTTCGGCTTATGGCGACTGTGCTCATGCTTTTTTACCTCCCGAATCTTTGCCTTCGCGGCCCAATATCATATTTAATACCGAGAACAGAATGGTGGCGATGAATAAGAGAACCGCCGTTGCCGCAGCCGTACCGAAGAATCCGTTCTTAAATGCTTCGTTATACAAATAGGTGACCATCGTGACCCCTTCCTGACGCGTAGAACCCGTGCCGGACTGACCGAGGAATACATAAGGCTCCGTAAACAATTGGAGCGCGCCGATCGTCGATACCAAGGTGACGAACAGAATGAATGGGCGAAGAAGCGGCAGCGTGATATAGAGCAGCTGCTGGCCTCGGGTGGCCCCGTCGATTTTGGCCGCTTCATAAATATCGGTCGGAATGCTCTGCAGCCCCGACAGAAAAATAATGGCGTTATAGCCCATCCACCGCCACATGACCATGGACGATATTGCGATTTTGACTCCCCACCAGCCGGAGTTGAACGGCACGCTTTCCGCACCAAAGGTGTTCAGCAGCCAGTTGACCATCCCGTTGTTTCCGAACATCGTACTGAACACCAGCGTCACCGCAACGATGGAGGTGATGTTCGGCATGAAATACAGGATGCGGAACGTGTTCTTGAATCTGTTCAAGGCCGAGTTGAGCATAACCGCAACAAATAATGCCACAATCAGCTGCGGCACGGTTCCCATCAGAGCCATTATGAGCGTGTTGCTAAATGCGATCCAGAAGGTCGGGTCGCTTGTAATAAGCTCGTAATTCTTGAAGCCGACGTATTTCATCGGTCCGAGCGCATCCCATTTGAAGAAGGACAAATAGATGGTAAACAGGATCGGATACAGACCGAAGATTGCGAACAATATAAAGAATGGCGATATAAACGTATAAGCCGTAAACCGGCTTCGCACGGTCTCCGTCAACAAGCGCCGCCTTTGCGGCACCGGCTGCGGCGATTCTGCCGTTGCTGTGTCAGCCATGATGCACCTCCAGGTAGGTAAGGATAAATCCGAACCCGCGCGAAGGGCGCTTTATCCCTTCTCGGGTTCGGACGGTTATTGGATATGAACGGGCTAGCTGGAATGATCCGTCTGTTTAAGCTAGCTGCGATCGACCAGCGTCTTGATTTGCTTCATTGCGCTTTCCCATTCTTTTTGCGGGTCGGCCTTTTTCTCCAGCACGTTTTTGAGCGCGTTTTTGATGATCGTGTCGGTCTGGTCATGAAGCGGTCCGTAGTAAACCGGCTTGATGCGTTCCGCCGATTTGGCATACGCTTCGGAAATGACCTGGCCGCCGAAGAATTCGTCCTTCTCTTCCGTGAACGAAGGCTCGCTGTACACCGCCGGGATGGACGGGAACAAACCGCTGTCCTTAAACGATTTCAGCTGATTCTCCTTGTTCAGCACCCACGAGATGAATTCGTAAGCTTCCTTCGAATGCTTGCCTTCCTTCGGCAGGGTCAGGAACGAACCGCCCCAGTTGCCTGCTCCTTCAGGAAGCTGGGCAATCTGCCATTTGCCTGAAGTGTCTTTCGCATTGCGGATGGTACCGGCAATCCAAGCCGGGCCGAGCATGACGCCGAAGTCGCCGTCATTGATCGCTTTTTGCCATTCAGGAGACCATAGAATCCAGTTGCCGATCCAGCCTTCCTGAATTCCTTTTACCGTAAAGTCGTAAGCTTTTCTCACTTGCGGGTTCGTATCTCCGATAAAAGAGCCGTCCTCTTTGTTGAAGTAGATTTGATCCGGGGATTGGTCACGCACCCCGTTGTAGACCAGGTCCGTCAAATCGGCGAAAGGCTTTCCTGTTTTGCTTGTGAAATCCTTGGCCACGCTGGCGAATTTGTCCCATGAATCGATCGCAGCGCTGAAGCCGTCCGGATCGGTTGGCAGTCCTGCTTGCTCTGCCAGATCCGTACGGTAATAGACGACCGTAGGGCCGATGTCTGTTGGCAGCCCGAGTTGGAAGGTGCCGTCAACCGATGTGGCCTGCTTCCATTTCCACTCCAGGTAGTTGCCCTCTAAGTCTTTGGCGCCGAGGTCGTACAGGTTATAGAACTTATCCTGGTTATTAATGAAGCGCTCCATGAAGGCAATTTCCAGCTGGAAAATGTCGGGTGCGCCAGAGCCCGCGGACAACGCCGTCGTCAGATTGTTGTGGTGCGCCGTTTGGTCCGACGTATTCTGGAATTTGAACGTGATGTTTGGATGCTCTTTCGTATATTCCTTCGCTAGATCTTCATAGTTGGTCGTTCCGAGCGACCAGAAGGAGAGCTCGATTTTCTCTGTGGATTCGGTTCCTTCTTTCGTATTGTCCGTCCCTTCATTGCTGCTGCCTCCCCCCGGAGATTCAGCCGTACTGCTTCCGTTCCCGCCACCGCCTCCACATGCGGCCAGCGTGAACACCATGATGACACTCAGGAGCAGCAAGCTCCATGATTTAAACCTTTTCATTCTTCTACCCCTCTTCCATGGAACGTATTTTTCTTCTTTAGTCTAATGAAAGCGGAGCCAAATTTTGAGGAGGCAAACTTTCGAATTTGAGTTGAATATATTACGATTCACGTACATCTCGAAAAATCGCAGCACTAAAAAACCGCATATCGATTATCGATAGCGGTTTAAATAGCTTAGATTTGTCATATCGTCCATTTGACGATGGAACCCGCGTAGGTCATGCCTCCGCCGAATCCGTAGAGCAGTGCGTGGTCTCCCGCTTTCAGGCGCCCTTCGTCGACGGCCAGCTGAAGCGCAAGCGGAATGGAAGCTGCCGACGTATTCCCCCGGTACTCGACGCTGGTCAAGGTGCGGTCCATTGTAAACGGCCCCCGCTCGTTAATCGCCTCGATCATGCGGAGATTGGCGCTATGCGGAACAAACCAATCGACTTCGTCCGCGGTCATGCCCCCTTTGGACAAAAGGGCCCGGACGCCGTCCGGAATGTTCCGAATGGCCCACTTATAAATCTCGCGGCCATTTTGGACAAGGCATCCGCTCTTTAATTCCGTACCGTCCATTTGCTCGGAGAGCGCGGTTTTATACAGATGAATGCCGCCTTCGCCAAAAGTGCCCGAGACGGAAGCGATGATCCCAGCCGAAGACTCGTCTCTCTCCAACAATACGGCACCTGCGCCATCCCCAAACAATACGCATGTCGTTCGGTCGGTGTAATCCGTAATCTTCGATAACGTTTCCGCGCCGATAACCAGAATTTTACGGTAGGCTCCCCCGGATATCAATCCGTCAGCCATCTGCAGCGCATATACGAATCCCGCACAGGCGGCATTCAGATCCAGCGCACCCGTGCTTGCGATGCCCAGCTTTGATTGCACTCGGGAAGCGGTACTGGGAAAAGAGTACTCCGGCGTGCTCGTGGCCACAAGAATCATATCTGCATCCTGCACGGTAACGCCATACCGTTCAACCATATCCTCCACAGCTTTAATGGCAAGATCGGACACGTACTGATCGGGAGCCGCAATCCGGCGTTCCCGCATGCCTGTTCGCTGGACGATCCACTCATCGCTCGTTTCCACCATCTTCTCTAAATCCGCATTCGTTAAGATCCGTTCAGGAACGTACGTCCCGATTGCCGTTATTCTCGACTTCGATTGGCTCATCATTCCCACCTCCAATTTTATAACCATTATAACACCAAGTATTAGGACTTGGTACTAATTTATTTTTATATATGATTATTACAGCCTTCACCATCTTCGCCCCCATCTAAACACGTGGTCCCTCTTACATGAAAAAACCTTTATCGCTGAAGCGATAAAGGTTCTCTAATTAGAATCAGAAACAGACTTCCTCACCAATCGACATGGAATATATCTGGATGTGGGGATCCCGCAATTTTACTTTCTAATGATTCATGATTGTATAACAAAAAAGACCGCTATCGATTACTCGATAACGGTCTTTATGGTTGTTCGCTTGGCGACGTCCTACTCTCCCGGGACCCTTCGGTCCAAGTACCATCGGCGCTGGAAGGCTTAACGGTCGTGTTCGGTATGGGAACGCGTGGAACCCTTCCGCCATCGCCACCAAACGGTTCAGATGTTTGATCACCTGAAAACTAGATACGAAACGAATTTGCAGCACATTGAAATATATTTGGATAAGCCCTCGACCGATTAGTATTGGTCAGCTCCATGCATTGCTGCACTTCCACCTCCAACCTATCTACCTCGTCGTCTTCAAGGGGTCTTACTAATTGGGAAATCTCATCTTGAGGGGGGCTTCACGCTTAGATGCTTTCAGCGCTTATCCCGTCCGTACGTAGCTACCCAGCCATGCTCCTGGCGGAACAACTGGTGCACCAGCGGTACGTCCATCCCGGTCCTCTCGTACTAAGGACAGCTCCTCTCAAATTTCCTACGCCCACGACAGATAGGGACCGAACTGTCTCACGACGTTCTGAACCCAGCTCGCGTACCGCTTTAATGGGCGAACAGCCCAACCCTTGGGACCTACTTCAGCCCCAGGATGCGATGAGCCGACATCGAGGTGCCAAACCTCCCCGTCGATGTGGACTCTTGGGGGAGATAAGCCTGTTATCCCCAGGGTAGCTTTTATCCGTTGAGCGATGGCCCTTCCATGCGGTACCACCGGATCACTAAGCCCGACTTTCGTCCCTGCTCGACTTGTAGGTCTCGCAGTCAAGCTCCCTTATGCCTTTGCACTCTTCGAATGATTTCCAACCATTCTGAGGGAACCTTGGGGCGCCTCCGTTACTCTTTAGGAGGCGACCGCCCCAGTCAAACTGCCCGCCTGACACTGTCCCCGTACCGGATTACGGTACCAGGTTAGAACCTAGATACGATCAGGGTGGTATCCCAACGTCGCCTCCACACAAGCTGGCGCTCATGCTTCTTAGGCTCCCACCTATCCTGTACAGATCGTACCCAAATCCAATATCAAGCTGCAGTAAAGCTCCATGGGGTCTTTCCGTCTTGTCGCGGGTAACCTGCATCTTCACAGGTATTAAAATTTCACCGGATCTCTCGTTGAGACAGCGCCCAAGTCGTTACGCCATTCGTGCGGGTCAGAATTTACCTGACAAGGAATTTCGCTACCTTAGGACCGTTATAGTTACGGCCGCCGTTTACTGGGGCTTCGGTTCACAGCTTCGGGTTTAACCCCTAACCGCTCCCCTTAACCTTCCAGCACCGGGCAGGCGTCAGCCCGTATACTTCGCCTTACGGCTTCGCACAGACCTGTGTTTTTGCTAAACAGTCGCTTGGGCCTTTTCACTGCGGCCCCCTCGGGCTATTCACCCTACCGAGGCACCCCTTCTCCCGAAGTTACGGGGTCATTTTGCCGAGTTCCTTAACGAGAGTTCTTCCGCGCGCCTTAGAATTCTCTTCTCGCCTACCTGTGTCGGT
>NZ_JBBOXH010000001.1:160000-1070000 GCF_038007545.1 Bacillus sp. FSL K6-6540 | reverse complement strand
TCAACGAAATTTCCAAGACCAAGATTGAAGGCACCGCCTGGTACCGGATGAGAGATATCCGTTCCCGGGTTGATGGAAGCCGTAACGATATTGCCCAGCTTCAGGCCAACGATCGTAATGAACAATCCGATACCAACGGTAATGGCGATCTTCAAGTTGTTCGGAACCGCCGTCAACAGCATTTGGCGGACTTTGGTTACCGTAAGAATGATGAAGACGATACCGGAGATGAATACGGCACCGAGCGCCGCCTGCCAAGTAATCGCACCGTTCGAGCTTAATACAACTGTCATGAAATACGCATTCAAACCCATACCTGGTGCCAGCGCAACCGGAATGTTAACGAAAAAGCCCATGGCCATGGTCACGAGACCGGCACCAACAGCGGTAGCGAAGAATACGCCTTCTTGTGGAATGCCCGCGCCGTCAGGACCCAGGAACAGATTGTTGACCAGCAGGATGTAAGCCATGGTCATAAAGGTCGTCAAGCCTGCGATAATCTCGGTTCTTACATTCGTTCCGTGTTCCTTTAGTTTAAAGAAACGCTCCATTGTAGAGATATCCCCCTTAAATTAATGACCGGCAACATACAAATAGACCCTAAGGATAGATCCCTAGGGCCGTCGCTTGAAAAAAGAGCCGCAAAACAATCTTTCGCATGCTGCCGGGCAGCATCCTTATCGAATAACCGGTCTGCTGCATTGGAGCTTTGCTCCAGCTTGCAGGCCGGTCTCGAATGCTGGACGAGTCCGCATCATTATATTGCCGCTCTTCTTTTCGTAGCGAGATCATTACGGTGACCTGTAGAGACTCCCGGGCCCATTCCCGGGATTATACGAAAAAGCTCGTTATTTGTAGTTGTCGTGTCGGTTTCTACACATATTCTAGGACGAGAAGCCCAACCTTGTCAACAACAAAAACGAATATTAAACTTGTCAATTTAAAGAAACGTTCGGGAATTGCCTTTCCAAAAGCTTTCCGCTCTAGGACGACTGACCTACATACGGCTAAAAATAACCCAAAACCTGGGAAGATGCGCACATGTTCATCGAAATCCGCCCGGTGAGGTGTTTTACATCCGATGGTGGCAGACGCGGGTCCAAACCGGACACGCAGGATGAAATCGGAATCGTCTATCTTCTTAGGAGAAACTTATGGCTATTTTACCGACAGCATGGTGGGTCTCACTTAATGAGTGGGCATCGTAGAGCCCTTTTCGCGAAAAAGGAAACGTAGCTCCCACGACGGCTCTTACCTTTTTTTGCTCTAACATATCGGCTATTTCCTGAAGCTGCTGGCCATTGGGATCCAGCCATATATTTTTGGCGGTCACGTCGTATTTTCTTACCAGTTCTTCATCAAAATCGCTGACAATCGATATGATTCGCCCGGTATGCTGTTTCAGTACTTTAAAGCTGTTCTTCTGCACGTCACCGCCCATCGTATCGAACACAACGTCCACATCCGATAAATCATCTTCAAATCGGGTCGTCCGATAATCGATCATCCGATCAGCACCGAGTGAGGCAAGCAGTTCATGATTGCGTTCGCTGGCGGTCGTTATGACGTAAGCACCCGCTTGTTTGGCAAACTGGATAGCGAACATACCGACGCCGCCAGCGCCTGCATGAATCAATACCTTCTCTCCTTTGGTCAGTTCACCATGTGTAAACAGCGCCTGCCAAGCAGTGAGTCCCGCGAGCGGAACGGATGCCGCTTCCTCCCATGAGATAGCAGCAGGCTTGCGTGCCAACAGGTGGTCATCCACCAAAGTAAATTCGGCATATGTGCCAAAACGGGTCGTTTCCGGGCGGGCAAACACTTCGTCCCCCACTTTCCAATCCGTTACCTCGCTCCCTATTTCCGAAATGGTCCCGGCAACATCCCATCCTAAAATAATGGGAAACTCCCAATCCATCATTTGTTTTAAATAGCCTTCTCGAAGCTTCCAGTCAATTGGATTGATCGAGGTAGCGGCCACTTTGACTAAGACCTGATGCGCTTGCGGTGCAGGAGTAGGTACTTCTCTTTCCTGAAGCTCTTCCTTGCCACCATAACGGTCAATGACGATAGCTTTCATTCTTTTCCTCCTCACAGGTTCGGTCTTGGTTCAACTTCCCTAAAGCTCGCTCTTACCCATTGCACCTTAACGTATTATTTATCTTATTGGACAAAAGATGCATGCAATAAACCAGGGCCTCAATCCATTGTTTTAAGAGGAAAGCTCGTATGGTACCAACGAAAAAAAACCTTCAATCCCACGGATGTGGATTTGAAGGTTTTTATGTTTAGTGAAGCAGTATAAAAATTACTCCCACTCGATCGTTGCTGGCGGCTTGGAAGTCACGTCGTACACGATGCGGTTGACGTTCTCGACTTCGTTCACGATGCGGACGGAGATTTTCTCCAGCACATCCCATGGGATGCGCGCCCAGTCCGCTGTCATGCCGTCGATGGAGGTTACGGCGCGGATGCCTACGGTGTAGGAATACGTGCGCGCATCACCCATAACGCCGACGCTCTTCATGTTCGGAAGCGCCGTGAAATACTGCCAGATTTCGCGATCCAGGCCAGCTTTCGCGATTTCCTCGCGCAGGATGTAGTCGGAGTCGCGGACGATTTGCAGCTTGTCCTCCGTTACTTCGCCCAGTACGCGAATCGCAAGACCCGGGCCAGGGAAAGGCTGACGATGAACGATCTCGTCCGGCAAGCCAAGCTCTTCGCCGACTTTGCGAACTTCGTCCTTAAAGAGGGCTTTGAGCGGCTCGATGAGCTCGAATTTCATGTCTTCAGGCAGCCCGCCGACATTGTGATGGGACTTGATCGTATGTGCCGTGTCCGTTCCGCTCTCCACGATATCGGTATACAGCGTGCCTTGAGCCAGGAATGCGAAATCATCAAACTTGCTGGATTCCTCATCGAATACGTAGATGAACTCGTTGCCGATGATTTTACGTTTTTTCTCCGGATCGTCCACGCCCTTCAGCTTGGACATGAAACGCTCCTGAGCGTCAATCTTGACGACCTTCATGTCGAACTTGCCGACAAAGGTCTCCATCACGCTCTCGGCCTCGCCCTTGCGCAGCAGTCCATGATCGATGAACATGCATGTCAGCTGATCGCCGATGGCTTTGTGAATCAGCATGGCCACAACGGATGAATCAACGCCGCCGCTCAGTGCACACAGCACTTTTTTCTCGCCGACCACTTCACGGATTTCGCGAACCTGATCCTCGATGAAAGTCTCCATGCTCCAGTTGCCTTCGCAGCCGCATACTTCGTACAGGAAATTCTTAATCATTTCGTTACCATGGACGGAGTGGCGAACCTCCGGATGGAATTGCACGGCGTACAGCTTCTTGTCTTCGTTACTCATCGCGGCGATCGGAGCGGATTCCGTTCCTGCATCCAGCTTGAAGCCGGAAGGCAGCGATACCACGTGATCGCCATGACTCATCCATACGGTTTGTTTTTGCTCAATCCCTTTGACAAGCGTCGAGTTCGGAGCGAATTCCAATTCGGCTTTACCGTATTCGCGCTTCGAAGCACGCTCTACTTTTCCGTCCAGCTGCTGAGCCATAAGCTGCATGCCGTAGCAAATGCCGAAGATCGGCAGTCCCAGATCGTAAATGGCAGGATCCACATGCGGTGCATTCTCGGAATACACGCTGGAAGGACCTCCTGAGAAAACAATGCCGCGCGGGGAGAGATCTTTAATCTTCTCGACGGGCGTATTGTATGGCAGAAGCTCACTATAAACGCCAAGATCGCGAATGCGTCGTGCTATAAGTTGGTTGTACTGTCCACCGAAGTCCAAAACGACGATGATTTCATTAGGCTTATTCATTACCGGGCCTCCCTTGATTAATGAAATTAATTATACGCAACCCCAATTCATACCGTCAAGAAAGAGGGCCCTTTGTTTTCATGCCAGTTTTTTGACAATTCGAATGCATTGGCGCAAAAAGAGTACTTTTTCCGTACGGGACCAAGGTTCATCCTGGTACGCCGCCCGCTCCCAACGCGACGCGAACGCCTCCAGCTCCGCCCTGAATTCGGCATCGGCAATCGACAGGGCGCTGACGTATTGACGCATGGTCTGCCCTCTTTCCAGATCCCCATACTTGCGCTGCAACTTGTCCCAGACCCATACCGCCGCCGATACGAGTCCCTCCCGCCCGCTGACCGCTATCGTCCGGGCCATCCTCATGAAGGCCCAACTTTGGCGTACGGCCGGAATTCGGCAAATGACGGCCACAATAAGAGGGAGGATCAACAAAAGCGCGACCCCAAACATCACGGGACCGATGGCGGATATCACAAGGAGCACTTTAACGGCAGCGTAGATCATGGTACTCCACAAGGTATGCCATGACATCATTCCGGCGGAGCCGGAATCGCCGGCAGCCGGAGGCGGGGACATCCCCTCGACCCCAAAGCCCGGAGTCGGATCAAACAGAACCCACCCCTGTCCCGGGAAAAACACTTCCACCCACGCATGCGCATTCTTTTGGGCGACCTCGTAACGATCCATCGTGCCGGCCACCCGATCGCCAGGCGCGAATCCCGTCACATAGCGTGCGGGGATGCCCTCGGATCGGAGTAAGACGGTCATCGCCGTAGCAAAATGAACGCAGTACCCTTCCTTCGCATCGAACAAAAAATGATCCGTAAAATCCCGGCCCTCCGGTGGCACGGAGGTTTGCAGCGTATACGTATAGTTCTGCTCCAAATAGGATTCGATAGCTTGCGCCGTTTCATACCTGCCCGCGGCGTCCGATGTAATCTTCCGCGCTAAATCCTTCACCCTGGAGGGCAGCTCCTCGGGAAGCTCCAGATACATTTCTTTCATATATTCGGGATCGTCCCCGTTCGCCCTGCGGAGCGCTTGCTCCTCCGGCTGCGCGTATAAAGTCTCTACGGTATAACCGGACACCGCCCTCTCGCCTTGCAAGGAAATCGTTTCGGACAGCCTGTCGACGGCCAACCTTGGCGCACCTCTCTCTTTGGAAGAATGCATCTCCTTCACGCGGGTAATAATACCTCCCGACAGCAAAGATGGGACGGGGGTCTCCCGTACAAAAGTCAGCGACTGCACGATCGTCTCTCCAGAAGGACGCTCCCAATACGGCAGGAAACCGCTCAGGTCCTCCAATAGCTTGACTGGCTTGCGGATGGAGGGATCTGCATCCCATTTCCGGCCGTCATATCGATTATACGTGTCTCCGCGCCAATACGTCGGTACAGGCGATTGCGCCGTAAAATACAATGCATCGCTGAGCGTCAGAGGGCCTCCCAAATCTTCTCCTTGGAAAGCATATCCCGCAACCTGGGAGGCAGGAATCGACGGTTCCGTATTTCGGCGGAGCCGATCCCCCCATCCCGCCAGTCGTTCCGCCATTTCCGCCACACTCAATCCCATGCCTGGCGAAGGCTCGCCCAAGCCCCCTCCTACTCGGGTAATCCCCGCGATCAGAACGGAGGCCAGCAGCACAAACAGGCTCCAGCGCAGCAGAGGCAGCCCGGACAAGCGGCCGGTTCGCATTGGTTCGGGGAGGTCCATTTCCGAAGAGGTTCCCTCAACGGTTTCCTGCTTCAGCTTAAGGATCAGCATCATGCCCTGGGCCAGCAACATGTACAGCACCGCGCACAGCATATCCCCATAGACGCTTTCTTCCATGGCAGACTCCAGCACCGCCAAATAAACCAGCGTCGAACCGCCAAACAGCCAAACGGTCCGGCGATACAGAGCCAGCATATGCACTGCGGATACCATGATGCCCCAGCCGACAAGCAGGATGATCGTCCTCGTTTCCTGGCTTAAGATCGTAAACTCCCACGCATTTCTGAAAGCCGAAGCGTCGCCTGGAAGTATCAGCGAAGCGTAATCGGACAGCCATGCGAGCGGATCGCTATATTCAAACAACCGGGAACAGAGCCAGACCACCAGCCCGGCATTCAGCGGCAGCCACACCCAGCCTCGCCATGTAAACAACCCTTGTAGCAGCAGAAACAAAGCCCATAGGAATAAGGTTTCCAGCACAAACCGGCCGCCTGTTTCACCCGCATTCCGAAGGGGCAAGAGCCACTCTGACAGAAGTCCCATCACCGGCAGCGTGATTAATATGCGATGAAGCAGCGTTCCGTGCGACAATCTGGAAACGAATACCGAAGGCACACTCCGTGATCCGAATGACCCGGCTTCCCGATTGCCGCCAGCCCTAACGGGCGAGCTGTCCGGTCCTGTCATGGACGGCACCTCCGATCTTGATAGGGTGCTCTACCTCTACTGCTGGTTTTTCATGTACATACACCAGCTTCCCGCCTTTGCCGAAAAATTCCTGCGCCCACGGCGGATGCGCCTGATTCTCCGATGGAGCCGCCGCTGTGCTTTCAGCCGATTTCAACCGGCTTACGCTTTGAATGCAATAAATGGTCACCTTTCTGCAGCCCGCATTCAGGAGGTTTATGCCGGCGACAGCGGCACCCTGATGGAAGTACCCGGTGATGATAGCCCAATCCGTATTCTTTTGCGAGGGATTGAAGGATTGCTGGAATCTTCGGTTCCGCATCGGATCATTCCCGGTTAGCTGAACAGAGGCCAGAGGCACCAACGAATCCGGCTGCCCCTTGGACCCGCCTTTGCGTTCAATCGATGAACCCTCTAAATCCGTCCCATCCATGCATAATTGATAGGGGATTCTATGGCGTATAAGCCGGGATACCATTCCCGCTGCAGCCGATACCGCTTCTTCAAATACTTCCTGCGGTTTCCGGGCTTCATGGCCCTCATACCCTTGGAGCGATGTATCCAGCACAACGCCCTGCCTTGCTCCAAAGCCCTCATGAGGCATAAAAGATTGCAAGCGGCCAAGCTTCGCGGAATTCTTCCAATGAATCCGATTCATGGGATCCCCTGGA
This sequence comes from Bacillus sp. FSL K6-6540, assembly GCF_038007545.1. NCBI lineage: Bacteria > Bacillati > Bacillota > Bacilli > Caryophanales > Bacillaceae > Bacillus > Bacillus sp. FSL K6-6540. Next base: position 1,063,079 of record NZ_JBBOXH010000001.1, on the reverse strand, counting down.
ACATAATCGCGCACGCCCGATCCTCTCATTTCATTCCAAACGTTGAAGCGTACGCGTTCATCTTCCGTATCCATATCGCTTCCATGCATGGGCATCTGGGCCACAGGCCACTCCGCGGGCTTTGGCAGCACGATCAGGCCGCCCGAATCGCTGAGCAGACTTCGGTTTGTCCTGAACCAGCCGAACAGATCACCCCATTCCATCTCGCTATAGATCGAAGACCAGACTCCGCGGGGAACCTGGTTCAGTCGGTAGGTATACTCAAGTCGTCGCCGCATGCCCGGGAACAGCAGTTTGCGATATGTCCTGCTGCCGATGCGGTCGGTGATGATAAGCCATGGCAGGGGAAGAATGCAACGATAGGCAACATGAACCGTCATCTGGACGGAGTCTCCAGCCTGTATGCACAAAGGGGAGCTTGTGTGCGAGATGGTGATTCGGGTCGGACCGAGCAAGCTCGTCATAGCCCCTCCCAGCAATAGAATCGTGGATGCCCACCAAACCAGCCGCAGCGCTTCCCCGCCTAACCAAAGATAGAGCCCCAAAGACACCGACCAGATGGCTATGCCTCTCAACCAATCCAGCAGACGCCGTCTCATGAGGTGCTTCCTTTCCGGCTGCGCTGGCGCGGCAGGTCAAACCTCGTAAGGATGGATTCTACCATTTCATAAGGAGTCACGCCGGCTGCGCGTGCATCATGACCGAGGTGAATCCGGTGGGTCAGCACCGGTACGGCAACGCGCAGGCAGTCATCCGGGATGACATACATTCGGCCTGTCAAGAATGCGGCTGCCTGCGAAGCACGGAGCCACGCTAATGTCCCTCTCGGACTGATGCCCAGGGATACGCCCTGCTGCCTTCGGGAAGCATCGGCCACACTGACCATGTAGCGTTTGATGGTGTCATCCACGAAGACGCGGGACACGCTCTGCTGCATCCGGATGAGCTCGGAGCCCATCATGATCGGCTTCAGATCATCCAGTCTGGAACTGCCCATTCCCCGCTCCAGCAGCTCCAATTCGCCTTCCATGTTGGGGTAGCCCAGCGATAATCTCATCAAAAAGCGATCCAGCTGCGCCTCCGGCAGGCGGCTTGTGCCTTCATATTCGTACGGATTTTGCGTTGCCAGCAGGAAGAACGGGGCAGGCAGCGGATACGTATGACCGTCCACGGTGACGCGCCCCTCTTCCATCGCCTCCAGCAGCGCGGATTGCGCCCGCGGCGATGCCCGGTTAATCTCATCGGCCAACACGATATTGGATATCACCGGTCCGGGCCTAAATACAAATTCTCCCGTGTGCGGATAATAGACCGATGCGCCCGTAATGTCCCCTGGCATCAGATCATAAGTAAACTGAATGCGGCTGAAATCGCAGCCGATTAACGCAGCCACCGACTTCACCAGCATGGTCTTCCCGACTCCCGGCACGTCCTCCAGCAGCACATGGCCCCCGGCCAGCAAGGCAATCATCGTTAACGAGATTTGCTCCTCATGTCCGACGATGACGCTGCCGACCCGTTTGGTAACCCTCCCCAGAAGATCTGGCGCCCACTCCGGATGATCGGCTTCTTCAGCATGAACGGATGAACGATACAAGTACATCAACCTCCAACCTATATTCATAGATTATTTAATAGCGTTAGCTTAGAATCTTGAATCTATGAATAGGTTTTCCAAGAAAGCACGAAGATAGACGTCTTTTGCTAGAAAAGGATTCGCCTGTCCCGCATGATTCACAGCGCGCCGCCCGCCTGGCCTGGACGATCTGCACGAAAAAGGCCAGCCCGTAGCAACGGGTGGCCTCCATCTCATTCATACGTACATGCTGCTTTACATCGTTCACGTCCGATCATCGCATTAACGATTCACGGCCTTAATCAGTTCCCAATTCCAAATCCGGTCCAGAATCACGGCTGCCTGGGCACGCGTAAAGTAAGCCTTCGGCGCGATTTTGCCGTTCATGCCGTTCACGATGCCCGACTCTGCAAGCAGAGCTGCACTCGATTTGGCATATTCGGCAACCTCATCCCCATCGGCAAAAGCATCCAGCGCCCCTTCGCCCTCCAGCTTCTTGCCTGTCGCCTCCAGGGCACGCTGCGTGATCAGCATCATGTCCTGGCGCGTCATCGGCGCGTCCGGCGAGAAACGATTTCCGCCGACGCCTTGAACGAGCCCAAGCTCTGCAGCGATTTGCACGTGTTTGTAATAATAGGCCGAAGACGTAACATCTCCGAATGCTGCCCGGCCTTCGCTCAAGCCTTCCAGTTCCAGCACGCGTACGAGCATAACGAGGAATTCGGCCCGGGTGATTTCGTTCTGCGGATCGAACATCGTTTCGCTTACCCCTTGGATAAATCCGCGGGATGCCATCGTTTCGATCGCATCGATCGCCCACGGCACATGCTTCAGGTCATGAAACGTCTTGAATGCGGAAACGACTGCAAACGTGCCGCCATGCGGCAGCGCTGCGCGAACGATCCCCTGTTTCGCATCATAACGGCTGTTAGCAAGAGGCCCGCCTTGCCCGTTGGCATCGATCTCCCTGACAAAGATATGATCCGGTTGTGCCAGCTCTTCCTTGGTTGGTGTGTAAGGCACCGACCAGATCAGGCGAGCTTTGCCCGATTTCCACGACAGGGCCCGGTCGCCGGCAAGAGCCTCTATCCGGAACACCGGACGATCACCGATCTCCTCGCGAAGGGCTGCACCCAGATTGCTGCCCGAAGCTTTCGCCAGACGCAGCGCGACGGTTTCCGTATCCTTTACTCCGGCTCCCCGAACCCATGCGCTTGGCAGCTCCAGTGCGCCGAACTCCGTTTGGAGGATCAACACAACTTCCGAGTTCCCCAGCAGCCACTTGCCCGGCAATTGAATTTCGTAGGACTGGGCCTCTGTTTGAGCCGGGATAGCCACGATTGCTCGCTTCGGTCCTTCCACACCGGCTGCCGCCCTATCCAATGCCTGCTGAAGGACTTGGCTCGAGACTACAGCGAGAATCCGCCCGTCGTTGTTCCGGATTTCGAGTGAAGGCGTGTTTGGAGCTGGACTTGTACTGCTTCCGCCTCCGCCCGCGTTTGCACCGCTTCCTCCGTCACCGCCGCCGTTATGTTCTCCGCCGTTTCCGTCTCCTCCGCCAGGAGCGGAGCTCTTCTTGAATTCCAGCACGCCGAACCTGGACGTGTTCTGATAGGACTGGCCCGTCGGATCCGACCAGATGGCCACGCTGTCTCTTGTGCCCTGGCCGTCTTCATCGTTGTTCACCTGCAAATCGAATCCGATGACCGTCCCTTTCTCAGGCTTGATCTTGTCGAGGCGGATCGCTGCTTCAACGACATACCCCCCGTCGGTCACCTTCGCTGCCGAGGAGAAGTTATCCTCGCCCGCATAACCGCCAAAGGAACGCAGATTGTTGAAGTTCATCCGGTACTGTCCATCATCTTCTTGGTAAGCATCCGTCTTTCCATTATTCTGATCCACAAAAATCTCTACCGAATCCTGCTCCCATACGTTGGGACTCGCATCCGACAACAAGCTGTCGCTAACTATGGCGTAAACATACAGGTAATTCTCATCCCATAGCGTCCGGAATGTTGCGGTCGCGCCGCTGTTACCCTCGACCCACACGTCGGTTGCCAGTTCCGCGGCGTCCTTCCAGACCCCGTCCAGCTCGCCGTCCACCTTCGGGGTGCCGTAGCGGGCCTGGGCCGATTTCGGCGCAGCAGCGAGCGTAAGAATGCCGAGTCCGTCTTGATCGCTCTCCTGGGCATGCCTTGGATCGCTCCAGGACACCACCGCTCCATTCTTGCCATGCTCGGAACCGTCATCCGAACCGGAATCCGTTACCCTGACATCGAAAAAAATGTCGCTGCCCAATGCCCCTGTTCCGTGTAGCTGGAGAAGAGCCTCCCCCGAGTAACCTCCCGCGGTCTCTGCCGTGTTGGCGGCTCCACGCTGAATCCGGGCCTCTTGCAGGGTACCGTTCACCACCGCGAAGATATCAACCTGATCCCCTGGGGCTATCGATCCGTCTTTCACGTCAACCCTGACATAGATATGGTCCTTGTCCCATAGCGTCTTAAATTCGGCAGACAACGATCCCAGCTTCTCCGTCTTAAGTGCCGGAACCAGATTCCAGGAAGCATCCGGCTGTCCGTCGATGACCGCCTTACCCTCCACAGCCATTCCGGTTTTTCTCACAATCGTTAGCCTGGAGGGATCGACCATTCCCCAATAAGCTGGCTTGGCCTGATATTGTTTGTCAAAAGGAAACGGGGCATCCTGGCGGCCCGTCCCCGCGGGACGGTCATGCAGCCAGGTATGGTCGTCTGCAATCCCCCAAAGGGTGACATTGCTGATCCAGCCACCCTCCACGCCTGCATCAACGCCCATTTGGTCCAGCCGCTTCAATTCTTCAAACAGCTCTTTGTACCGATAGCCTTGTTTGTCGAGCAATTCCTGAGGAACGGTCTGGAAGGCGTCGGTATTGTTCGTGTACACCGAAACGTCCAGCTCGGTAAGCTGATTATCAAAGCCCGCCTCGCCGAACATCCGGATGGAATCCGAGATTTGCTGGATGGAGGGCCCGCTGATATTGATATGCGTTTGATGGCCCACGCCATCGATCGGAACGCCTTCCGCCTTCAGCTGTTTTACGAGATTCAGCAAATAATCGCGTTTCTTCGGGTTGTGCGTGCTGTAATCGTTGATGTACAGCTTGGCCTCGGGTCCGGCTGCGTCTCGCGCAGCATGAAATGCGGTCCGGATATAGTCGAGTCCCGTTATCCGGTACCACTGGCTGTCCCGCATGCCGTCCGGACGCCCTTCGTCAATGACCTCATTCACGACGTCCCAATCGCGGACATCCCCCTTATAACGGCCGGCCACCTCATGGATATAAGCTTCCAGCCTCTGAAGGACGAGCGCTTTATTCTCCGGCGTGGCTTCAAGATATTGGCCCTTGTCGTCCTTCAGCATCCATTCGGCGCCCTGCTGATGCCACAGCAGCGTATGGAACCGGAGGTTCATATCATGATCCCTGGCATAATCCCTGATCAGATCCGCGTTGGTAAAGTTATAGGTTCCCTCTCTCGGATTGAGAGATTCCGGTTTCATCACGTTCTCGGCAACAAGCGAGTTGTAATGATAATCCAGAAGCTCCTTGTGCACGCCGGACAGATGCTTGGGCTCCACGGCTGCCCCGATCTCGAAATACTCCCGATACACATCCTTCAGGGCGGGAATATCCGTCTGAATGGAGCCCGGCAGAGCGAGCTTAATGTCATCGACATAGAAATTGGAAAGATCCGAGGTTTCCACGTACAGCTTCAAGGTTTCCATATCCGAGCTGAAGCCGAAGGTTCCTTTCAGTTCCACCCACTCCGTGCCGCTCGCGGAGGCTGAGGCGAGGGTCGTATAAGACGTCTCTGCTGCGCCCGCCGCTTTATTCTCCATCGAAAGCGATAGTTTGACCGCAGCGGCAGGAGCCTGCTCAAGCCTGGCATAGGCTGAGATCGTATACGTTTTTTGGCTCACCATGATGTCTTTGACGTCCTGGCTGGGCCCGTTCCAGTTGTTCGTCCGATCATGGACCTTTAAACCGTAGCCGCCGCTATGGGCTGCTTCTGGCACAGCTTCTACGGTCTCCGAATCGCGAGGTCCCCAATCCATCGTCGTTCCGTCTTCAAAATCCCATACGACCGTATTCTCTCCTCCCGGCACCCCATTGCCCGGGTCCGGTGCCGGCTCAATCAGCCGGACTTTGAAGTCGTCCATATAATAAGCGGCGTCCGGACTGCTCGGACTCTGCAAATACACCTGCAGGGCTGATGCATTGGCATCGTATTTATAACGGCCTTTTACCTCCACCCACCCGTCGGCGGTTACATCGACCGGGCTGCTGAAGTTCACGTATTCCGGCTCGGCCCCGGTTTGCTGCATGGCAAGCTGAAGCTTCTGAGACCCTTGGGTGCCCTCCTTCAGATGGACATAAGCGGAAATTTCATATGTCGCTCCCTTGTCCAGCCGATTCGTGGCGGATAGATTAAACCCCGGTCCGTTCCAGGTCGCTGTCCTTCCCTCCGTCAGCAAGCTCCCTGTTCCTTCATAAGCATAGGTAGCGGAAGTCACCGTCTCCGTCCCCCGTTTGAACCACCCCTCCGTCCCGCCATCGAAATGATGGTGAATCACAAGATTCTGATCAGCGGGCGTTTGGGCCGGTTCAACTGCCGCCGCGCTCCAGCTAGGCGGAATAAGCAGCAAGAACGCGATCAGCATCAGGCTGATCTTTCTAATGATCGTTCTCTTAGACACGAAATGCTTGCCTCCTCATCGGTTGCCGTTATGATCTGTCCTCCAGCAAAATCTTGTTCATTCTTTGACGCTGCCCACGTTCAACCCGACAACGAAATATTTCTGTAGAAACGGATAGACCAGCAGAATCGGAACGGATGCCACGACCGTTACGGCAGCGCGAATCGAAATCGGCGTTACCATATTCACCGCAGAGTCCTTCGTCATCCCCGCGCCGGCAGCTACTGCCGGGTTGCTGTTCGCGTTCATACTGGATGATAGGAGCTTCATCAGCTCATACTGCAAAGTACTCAGCTCTTGACGGGAGGATGTATAGATGAATGCATCGAACCAGGAGTTCCAAGCCCCCACGGCCACGAACAGTGCAATGGTTGCCAGCACCGGTTTACATAGCGGGAAGATGATCCGGATGAAGATTTTGAAATCTCCGGCTCCGTCGATTCTTGCCGATTCAACCAAGCTTTCCGGAATCGTTCCGATATACGTCCGGATAACGATCATATTAAATGCGCTGATCATCGACGGGATCACATATACCCAGAACGAATTAATCAGGTTCAAGTCCTTCATCAGAAAGTATCCAGGAATCAAACCTGCGTTAAAGTACATCGTCAGAATAAAGATCAATGTAATCGGCTTGCGGAATACATATTCCCGACGGCTCAGCGTATACGCCAGCATCGTGGTCAAGACCAGATTCAGCAGCGTTGAAAGCACTGTTCTTGCCACGGAAATCCAGAACGCGTCATATATCGTTCCCGAAGCGAATACCGCCTTGTAGTTCTGCCAGGTAAATTCCCTCGGCCAGAGATAGATTCCGCCCCGGATCGTATCATTCCCCGCATTCAGGGAAACGACGATCGTGTTCAGAAACGGATATAATGTGACAACGACAAGACCAATCATAAACAAGGTATTGAATGTATTAAAAAGGATCGGCTCTACGCTTTTTTTTCTGACAGGTTTAGTCGCTGCGGCAGCAGTTGCTGGCCCAGGGCTGATTGTTTGATTGTCCATTATAGCAGCCTCTCTTCCCCTAGCCGTTTCGCGACTCCGTTTGCAATCAATAACAGCGTCACACTAACGACCGTTTTAAATATACCGGCAGCCGTTGCTAATGAGTAATTGCCTTGGGCAAGCCCGTACTTCAGCACGAAAATGTCAATCGTTTGCGACCAGTCGACAACAAGACCGTTGCCCAGCAAGTATTGAACCTCGAAGCCTGCTTCCAGAATGTGACCGACCTGCATGATCAACAGAATAATGATCGTTGGCTTAATGCCCGGCAAAGTAACATGGAACATTTTCCGATAGCGGCTTGCCCCGTCCATATCGGCAGCCTCATAAAGCGCCGGGTCGATGGATGCCATCGCAGCCAAATATATAATCGTATTCCAGCCGACTTCTTTCCAAACATGCGACGCTCCGACGATTCCCCAGAAGTATTTGCCTTCACTGAGCCATTGGATCGGCTCCTTGATGAGATGCAGCTTCATAAGGACATCATTGATGATTCCGTCCGAAGCCAAGCTCGTCGCCACAATCCCGGTTACGATGATCCAGGATAGAAAGTGCGGAAGATAGGAGATCGTCTGTACGGTTCTTTTCCAAAATACTTTTCTGATTTCATTCAGTAACAATGCAAGGATAATTGCAGTCGTAAAGCCGAGAATCATATTGATAACACTCATTGCGAGCGTATTGCGAAGCACTTGCAGGAAACTATCGTCCTTAAAAAGAAATTCAAAATGTTTAAAGCCTACCCACTTCTGTTCACTAAAGTCTCTAGCCGGCTTGTAGTCCTGGAAAGCCATGGTCCATCCCCAAATAGGAACGTAGGCAAACAAGATGATGTAAGCCATCAGAGGCACCGACATATAGATCAACTGTCTCTGTTCTTTGAGTACGGCCCAGGTGATTTTCTTGTTTGTCTTAGGCTTGCGGACGGCAGAGTCTTTGACTACGGTCTCTTCCATAAGTTTGTTCTCCCCAAAACCCCATATTTCGTAAACAAGGAAGGCAAGAAGCCTTCCCGTTTCCGATTCATGTACCTTCCGCTGCTTTACTTAACAGACCAAGTGTCTCTTCTCCATTGCAGCACTTCATTAATCCGATCCTCATAAGCCTTGATGTTGAGCTTGCGGATATCAGTGACGTACTCACCCCAGACGCTGTCGAATTCTTCCGGTTTAGCAAGAATGGCTTTTGGCAAGTACTTCGTGGACAACTCATTTTGCTTCGTATTCACGATTTTCGCTTCAGATCCGTCTACCAGGTCGACAGACCATGCCGGGTAAGCGATGTCGTTCTCGGGAGCCGGACTGAAGAAGTCAACATAGCTGTTGAAACCGTATTGGGCAAGGAAGTTCTTGTCATACTCTCTCAAAGCGGCTACCATTTCTTCAGGCTGTGCAGCGCCGTCCGTAGCGTTGCCGTCCGAGAATAAACCTTCCATTTTTGGTGCTTGACCGTGGAAAGAATCGGCTTTATTCGCGAGCTTCCAGGTTGCATCGGTAAACAGATCGCGCTGCTCTTGCGTTTTCATGAAGCGGCCGTCCTTGACAATGTAATCTTCCCCTTCGATCCCCCAGGACAAGATTTTTTGCCAATCTTCTTGAATCAGCGTATCCAACAATTTGATAATTCTGATCGCCTGCTCTTCGGATGCGTTGACCGTGATCCCGAAACCGTTGTTGAGGTTCAGAGCCGGACGATCTTTGTAATGATCCTTGATACTTTCATCAAATACAAGCGGAAGACCGACATACGTTCTTTCATCTTTCTTCTGAGTAATCAGCGCGTCCTCTGCGCTTTGGAAGTTCCAGTGCTGGTCAAACATGCCAAGAACTGCACCGCTGGAGATTTTCGCCATATACTGGTCAAAGTTCTGGGTAAACGTTTCCTTATCGATGATACCCAGGGCATTCATTTCGTTCAGCTTTTTATAATAACGTTTGGCATAGTCCTTATCGGCAAAAATTTCCGCCTTGCCGTCTTTAACAACTACACCGCCGTCATTCGGATGACCGATCAAATGCTGAGGAGCATTGAACAGACCCCAGTTTTTCCAGTCATAGTTCAGAATTTCAAAGCCGATCGTCGGGGTACCGTCGATGGTCGGATGCTTTTCCTTGTATTGTTTAATGATGTCAAAATATTGATCCAAGGTTTTAACCTCTGGATATCCTGCCTCTGCCAATACGTCCTTCTGAATCCAGAAGGCTGGGCCCGAATAATAAGACGAGGTAACATCAGCATTCGTTACACCATAGTTTGGAAGATTGTAAATATGACCGTCATTCGGGTCTTTCATCATGTTCCAGTACTTCTCATAATGCTTCTTCAAGTTTGGCGCATGTTCTTCAATCAAATCCTCGAGCGGGATAAAGGCACCGGCAGCTGTCAGCTTTTGATTCGCTGTCATCATGTCCGGATAATCGCCGCCTGCAATCATAACGCCGAGCTTCTGGTCAATATCGCCTGCCAGGAACTCGAATTTGAAGGATGCTCCTGTCTTTTCCCTGATTAATTTATAAATCTTGTTGTCAGGTGTTGGTTGCTGGTCGGGCTGACCGATAAAAACACTCACCTCAAATGGTTCGATCTTATCCCCGTCCGTCCCGGGTGTTGTTTGTTCTGCGGAGTCCTTTGCTTCCGGCTTGGCCCCGCTATTCCCGTTTCCGCCCCCGCAGCCCGTAAGGACGATGCAAAGCGACAACAGCAACACCGTGCTGAGCCGAAGCCATGATTTTGTCTTACCCCCCATAAAAGCACCTCCGTCATAATGTGGTTACATCGTTGGTCGATACGCCTCTTCATGTAACCTTCCTTTATTTTAAAAGCGCTTTCAAAGGCGGACTATACTATAATTAAAGCATTAACCTTAAAAACTTTAGAACATCCTCTTCTTGAACTCATTCGGTGCCATGCCCCATCTTTTTTCGAAATGCTTAAGGAATTGGTTGTAGTGGGTGTAGCCGACCCTTTCGGCGATTTCGCTGTTCTTCAGCTTGTTCTGCTTCAACAGCGCGGCCGCTTCCTCAATCCGCAAATTATGTATGAGTTCGTTGAAGCCAATCCCATTCTTACGCATCAGCAGCTGGCCGAGATAGACGGGATGCAGATAAAAAAGCTCCGCCAATCGCTTAATGGTCAGATTCTCCCGGTAGTGCTGCCGAATATAATCGTTAATCTCCTGGATTATGCCTTGCGAATGCCGGGCCTGCTCCTTGAGAAGAAGCTCGATGCACTCTTCCCCGAAGCGCAGCAGCTCTCCCATCAAGTCGTTCAAATGGAAGGTTCCGTCCGTTAATCCAGCTGCATTGGATTTGGCTGCCAGGATTCGAGCTTCCGCACCTTCCGCCTCCCTCACCAAATCCATGATTTTATACAAAACATGGATCACCATTTTCTTCACGATCCCCGGCGCGATTCGCTGCTCCGCAAACCTGGACGCAGCCAATCCGGCAGCCTCGCGGTATCCCTTCTTGTCGAGGAGTTCCACGGACCTGATGACATCATCCATCAGGTTCGTGGGGTAACGATAATGAAACGGCCGATCCCGTACCTCTTCATATGAAATCATCCCGCCGTACGCCGGATCGTAAAATTGATGCTCGATGGCTTCCTTGGCGGTTTCGTAGCAGCGACGGATATGCACCAGAGACTGCTGGCCTTCTCCTACAGCCATAAACAGCCGCTGTCCTGCATAATGGCGGACCAGCTCGCGGATCGTGCCTGAGGGTACGCTCCCGTTGTCAGGGGAATAACCGTTCACCAAACCAAGCCGGTTCGATTCCAGATCGATGACATACTCCGAATTCGCGTGGGCTGACAAGCGGGCGACGGTTTCCTTGACGTCAGGAAACAAGGCAGACTCTGCTTGGATCAGACATACGTTCCACTCTTGATGGGCGGAGGATAAAACCTGAAGCCTCGACAGGCCGCTAGCCCTAAGCGGCATCTCCAAGAGCGTTTGCATGATCAGCGAAACATCCTCTTCCCTCTTAGCAATCGCACTCAGGCTTAATCTGCGATGCTCCTGCATCAGCTCAGCATGAATCTTGCCGAGCTCCTCCTCGGCTTCCTCTGCAATAATAGGCTTCAGCATGTAGTGATGGATGCCGTGCCGCAATGCCTTCCTTGCATATTCAAATTCACTGTAGCCGCTCATGATGGCAAATTTCACACTGCTATCCCGGTGATGCTGCTGCCAGGTTTCAATCATATGAAGCCCGTCCATTAGCGGCATGTTTACATCGGTAATGACCAAATCCGGCGCAAGCCCATGAATCATCTTCAAGCCTTCCACTCCGTTGCCCGCGGTTCCGCAGACGCTAAACCCCAAGCGTTCCCAATCGATCCACAGCGCCAGCCCTTCCATCGCACCCGGTTCGTCATCGATCAACAGCACTTTGAAAGGCATGGTTCTCCCCCTCTCCGCCTTCATGCTCCCGAGACTCCAACAGCCGGATCGGAATCTCGAATGAAACGGTTGTCCCTTGATTCGGGGTGCTGGCAATGTTGAAAATGACATGATCGTCGTAGTACAGCTCCAGCCGCCGATATACGTTTCGAATGCCGAAGCTGTTGCCCGAGAACTGCTCGTTGCGAACCGAGAGAATAATGTCCCGTAGCTTGCTTTGCTCAATGCCCTTACCGCTATCCGTAATGACGATGCGAAGATAATCACGGGCAACCGAAGCGCTTATGGTCACCAGACCCGCTCCATCCATCGCCTGCAAGCCATATTTGCATGCATTCTCAACGAGCGGCTGAATGCTCATTTTCGGAATTTTATAATGAAGCGCTTCCATATCGATGTTGAATTGATATTCGAATTTATCCCGAAAGCGGAATTTTTCGATTTTGAGATACATTTCGATAAATCTGATTTCCTCCTCCACGGAGACCAAATCCTCTCTCCAGCTCAGGAGTCTGCGAAGCAGCTTGGATAAGCTTTTGATAATATCCGTCACATCCGTGTATCGATTCTTCGTGCAGACCACCAATATCGCATTCAGGGTATTGAACAGGAAATGGGGATTCATCTGGCTCTGCAAAAAGTTCAATTCAGCCCGAACCCGCTCCATCTCCAGGCTTTTCTTCTGAATCTCCAGCTTGTACACATTGTTGATCAGGGAGTTCATCTTCGCTGTCATCTGATTGAAATTCCGGATGAGTCCGCCGATTTCGTCCCGGCCTTCGTCCAGTTCAATCAAGTCGAATTTCTCGTTGCTCACCTTCTGCATATGACGCGCCAAACGCTTCACCCGGTAATTGTAGGATCTCAGCATGACCGTAATAAAGACCGCCGCAACCAGCGTAACAACCGCTGCCAATACAACGGTAAACAGCTGCATATCCAGCATGGCGCTCGTAATCCGGCTCCCCCGGTTGATGCCGATCAGCTTCCACCCCTTCACGTACCTGGCCGTTCCGATCGAGAACACATGCCGATCCTCTTCGTCGTATTGCTCCAGGTCAAGCTTCGAATATGCGCTGTACTTCCCTCTTTCATAACCGCTGCTGGCCGACATAATAATCTCATTGTTCTCGTTCACCAAATACATATCCAGATAATCGCGTTCCCGTACAATGACGTCATAAATCTTGCTTAAATCGATATCGATTCGAAGCAGCTTCTCATAGGTGTCATAGGTATCGTAGTAATCCATCTTCTCAATCACGCTTAAGTACGGAACCGTCGATGCCGAGTTGTTCGCTTCTGCCGCCCTGTACGCCGCCACCAGCACCGGATGGGCCGAGCTGCTCCATAATGCATACCAGTCGCTCTCGAGCACATTATCGTTGATCACATGATAATTGCCGCCGGACACAATGGTGGAATTTTCGGTGAAGATGCTAATCCGCTGAATCTGGTTGTTAACCGGTATGTAGCTCGTTACCCGATTCCGGAGCTGCTCATCAAAGGTTTCGTAGAAGTCCAGCTGGGACTCATACTCGCGATCGAGCATTTCGTAAAGGGTCTTATCCGTACTCAGCGCATGACTTACAGCCACCCCGCCGTCGATGAAATTATGAATATCCTTCCTAGCCCGCTCCATCGAGATATCGAGGTTCTGCTCCTCTCTCTCCCGGATCAGCTCCGACATCCGATCCATAAAGATGAGGTTGACCACCAGAATAGGCAGCAGTACACCAATGACAAAAATAAGAAAAAATTTAGTTTTCAACGGAATATCGTTCACGAAATTCCCCAGCCTGAACATTCTCTTCATGAAGGCACCCTCCCGGTTTAGCGCTGCTTGCTTTCAACATGATTCTTGTAATTCGAGGGCAGAATCCCGGTTGTCAACTTAAACTTATGGATAAAATAGTCCGCGTTCGGGAACCCGACATGGAGCGCAATCTCGGAAACCTTCATTCCGCTCCGTTTCAGCAGCAGCTTGGCCTCCTCGATCCGCTTGTCATTCAGGTATTCCTTGAACGGCTTGCCAGCATGCTTCTTGAACAGCTGCCCCAAATAGGTGGCGTTCATATGGAAATGTCGTGCCAAATCCTGAAGCTGAAGCCTGCTCCGGTACTCCCGGTCGACATACTGAATCACTTGAAAAATGGTGTTGTGCTCGTTAAGCTTGCTTAACTCTTCCAGCTGCGAAGCGGCCTCAAACGCGAGCAACCGCATATAATTCTTCAACGGCGCTTTATGGCAAGCATCACTCAGATGACCAAGCTTCCTTTGCAGCCGGTTCATGAATAGATCCGGATCTCCATTCATTTCCGCGATTCTTCGACACAGCTTCAATTCCAGATCGGCCACATCGGCTTGAAAAGCCCTCAGGTGGAGGAGATGATCGGGCATGGCCGTAAAAATCCGCGCCAAGCATGACTCGATGGACGCATGCTCCCCCGCCATAATCATGGAAAGCAATTCGTCCATCCATCCGCAGGGAAGTCCCCGGAGCCGCTCGGCTCCTCTCGGTTCTTGGCAACAAAACACGCCGCTTCGGCCTTGGCTTCGCTTATCGTCGCGCACCTCCGCGCTTTGCCTGTAAAGCTTTCCGATCGCCTGGATTCCCTCCCCTGTGCCGCTTAACGCCACGATAACCGGCCCTTCAAGCTCCCGGGCCAGAGCAGACTGCAACAGCAGCGCAGTCTCCATGACCTCATCCGGAGTCGAATGCTCGACATGCAGCACCACTCCGATGCTCCCGCTATTGTCCTGGAAGCATCCCAGTAAGCTCGGGGGCCCGTAATCGGTCATCCATTCGATCCAATCCACTCCCGTTTCAGTAATCCCTGTTTCAATCAATAGGCACTGCAGCAGCGGCTCGCCCTGGATTTGCATCGCATTGCTGGCTTGCTCGGCCAAATCAGGACTCAACTCTTCCCGAATGAGCCGGTTCAACAAATAATGGACGGCAAGGCCGGCTTTCTTCCGGTTGCTGCGTTCAGCGTCTCGTTCGTCCTGGATCTCATGGCTGAGCTTGGCAAGCACTGCCTCGATCTCCTCGTCATCAATCGGTTTCAGCAAATACTCGGCGACCCGTTGGCGCATGGCTTGATGCGCGTATCCAAAATCATCATATCCGCTCAAAATAACGAATTTCGGAGGAAGAGGCAGTATCCGTTTGCTGTGCTCAATCAATTCCAGGCCGTTCAGGACTGGCATGTGGATATCCGTCATCACCAGTTCAGGCTTCCATTGTTCCATTAGCTTTAGCGCTTCGGGAGCGCTCAGGGCTTCCCCGCATATTTGGAATCCGAACCGCTCCCAGTCGATCATCGTTCTCAATCCCTCCAAGACCCATGGTTCGTCGTCCACCAGAAGCACATTGAACATCGCCCTCGTCCTCCTTTACCAAGCGAATAATGTAAGCGCACTCATTTTTACTTATACTACCATACTAGTATATCTATGAGAATATACTACAGGAACACAAACACAAATAACCGTAAGCGGGGTTCCTTTGTACAAAGGAACCCCGCTTACGGGCTGCTCAAGCCGGCCTATCCCTTAATCCCGGATAACGTAACGCCTTCAATAATATATTTCTGCCCAATGATATACACGATGAGCACCGGGACGAGCGCAATGGAAGCCCCCGCCATCATCAGCGTCCAATCCGTTGCATACATGCCCCGGTACAAATTCAGCATCATCGGTACGGTAAATTTATCCGTGCTGCTGAGAAAAATCAGCGGGTTAAAGAAGTTGTTCCACATCCCGAGGAAGGTAAAAATCCCGAGTGCCGATAAAGCCGGCTTGATTAGAGGAATCATGATCCGGGCGTAGATCGTCCAGCGATTCGCGCCGTCCACGATGGCCGCCTCTTCCATTTCCTTCGGAATGCCCCTGAAGAATTGCCGGAGCAGAAATACCCCGAAGGCGTTCAGCAGCGCAGAAGGGACGATAATCGCCAGATGCGTATCCAGCCACCCGATATTTTTCATGATCAGATAGAGCGGAATAATGGTCACTTGTCCCGGAACCATCATCGTTGCCAGAAACAGGACGAACAGCGGCTCCCGGAACGGGAACGTGATTTTGGCAAAAGCATAAGCCGCCATGGAGCAGGTAACCAGCTGTGAAACCACCACGATGATATTGATATAGAAGCTGTTGAAATACGCGCGCCCGAACGGCAGGGCCGTCAGCGAATCCTTATAATTGGACCAGATGAACGGATCCGGAATCCATTTGGGCGGCACGACGAATACTTGCGACAAATCCTTGAGCGAGCTGAGCACCATCCACACAAACGGCAGGGCCATCAGGCAGGCGCCTAAAATCAGCACGATATGCAGCACCACGGTGGACATCCTCAATCCCCGATGTATCATTCGTTTTCCTCCTTCCTAGGTTCGAATCGTCAGTCTTCGTAATGCACCCACCGCTTGGACATCTTCATCTGGAACAAGGTGAGCGACAGGA
Organism: Bacillus sp. FSL K6-6540; assembly: GCF_038007545.1. Lineage (NCBI taxonomy): Bacteria > Bacillati > Bacillota > Bacilli > Caryophanales > Bacillaceae > Bacillus > Bacillus sp. FSL K6-6540. The sequence continues at coordinate 1,046,871 of NZ_JBBOXH010000001.1, read as the reverse complement.
TCATCACGAACAGGATGACTGCCGACGCCGTGCTCTTGCCAAAGGTAAAGTCCGCAAAGGCCGTCTCGTAGATGTGATAGACAAGCGTATAACTGGCCTTCGCCGGTCCGCCGGAGGTCATGACAAACGACTGGTCGAACACCTGAAAGGAACCGATGATGGACATGATCGTCACGAAAAAGGTCGTCGGGGACAGCAGCGGAATCGTAATATGGATCAACTGCTGCCATTTGCCGGCGCCGTCAATCTCAGCCGCCTCGTAATAGCTTCTCGATATGCCCTGAAGTCCGGCCAGGAACAGCACCATGTTGCCTCCCAGCCCCATCCAGACGCTCAGCAGGGCAATCGAAGGCATCACGTACCTGGAATCCGTCAGCCAGGAGGGGCCCGTTATCCCGAACCACTGCTGCAGGTACATGTTAATGAGGCCGAAGTCTGCGTTGAACAGCCACATAAACACGACGGCCACGGCGACGGACATCGTAATGTTCGGCATGAAGTAGATCAGCCGGTACAGAATCTTTCCGCGAACCCGGTTTAAGCCCACCGCCACCAGCATGGCGAGAACGATGCCGGTCGGTACCGACAGAATCGTGTAATACACCGTGTTCACCAAAGCGATGTGGAACTCCTCATCCTGAAGCTGGGACACGAAATTTTGGAGTCCGATAAACTTCTTCGCCCCCATGCCGTCCCAGTTCATCATGCTGATGACAAAAGCCGAGATGAGCGGAACCAATGAAAAAGCGATCAAACCGATCATCTGGGGAAAGATAAAAAAGTAGCCCCATAAACCGTCGGACGTCTTGCTCTTTAAGGTTGTTCTCCTCTCCGGAAACCGCTCCGGAGAAGGAGCGGCTCCGGAGCTTCCAGCAGGCTGCGTGTTCATTTCATCTCACCGTTCCTCCCCAGAGCTGGATCAATTATTGCCGCTCTTGTAATCCTGTATTTTCTTGTTGGCCATATCCTGAATATCCTTCAAGGAGCTTTCAAGCTCCTGATCTTTCAGCCACAGCGCCTCGAACTTGGACGTTATATCCTGGCTTAGTCCGGGAATGCCCGCCTCGAACGGAGTCAGGGAATACCCGATCTCGCGCGCGTCCAGGAATAACTGGGCGTGCTCCGGCAGATTCCCTTCCAGCACCACCTCATCCGTTCCCTGTACCGACGGAACGGCATTGCCGCCGCCCTGCAGGCGGAAGCGTTGGCCCTCTTTGCTTACGTACTCGGAGAAGAAGGTGTATGCCGCTTCCTTATTCTTCGATGCCTTGTTCATCACCATGTAGGCGGTCGGAATACCGGCCGGCTCGATCTTATTGCCGGTATTGGTTGGCCATGTGACCACGTCATATTCTAGCCCTTGATTCTTCTTGAACAGCGGCAGGTACCAGCGGCCTGCAGCAACGAATCCGACCTGGTTGGACATAAACATGGCATCCCCGCCTTGCCCTTTGGGAAGCGTGCCGGAGAAGGTGATGTTTTTGGATTTCACGTTGTCGTACAGGAAGCGGAAAGCCTCCATCGCCTTCGGATCCGAAGCCGCTACGAAATTCCCTTCGTCGTCGTACACCCGGCCGCCGTTGGAAGTAACCCAGCTGTGGTAGCTGTTCCAGGAGTTATCCAGCACGTAGCCGTACTTTTTGCTGTCCCTGATCTTGTCCGCCATCTCCTTGAATTTGTCCCAGGTCCACTGTCCGTTCGCCTGAAGATCGGCCGGCATCTCGGTTATCCCTGCTTCCTTCAGCACCTTCTTGTTGTACCACAGCACCATCGGGTTACAATCCACCGGTACCCCGAAGATCTGGTCATCCCGCACGGCTGCGCCCCACAAGCCTTCGAAATAATCCTCTTTCTTGATCACGCTTTCCGGAGCTTCCATATACGTCGTCAAATTCTCAATGCTCTGATTCTCGATCAGTTTCACGACCAGGGCGTCGCCTGCATAGAAGATATCCGGAGCCGTCCCGCCTGTTAATTGGGTTAATATTTTCTGATCATACTCGCCCGGAATCGGAATAAATTCGACCTCAATGTCCGAGTGATTCTTATTAAATTCCTTCGTCAGCTCCTGAAAGCGGCTAAGCTCGCCGGGATTTCCCCAGGTCGCCCATTTGATCTTGACCTTCTCGCCGCTTCCGGACTCCCCGCCCTCTGATGTTCCGCCGCCTCCACACGCTTGGAGTATGGATGATAGTAGAAGAATGATTGCAAGCAATGACCCTCTCACCTGTTTCCTTGTCATTTCATTTCCTCCATTCAAACCAGATTTGGACTCGCTGGCACAGCTTTTGTAAACGCTTTAATTATAAAATTTTGGCAAAAAGCTTTTGAACGGATTATGTTCCGAAAAAGTGGTTTCTTTTCCGATCCTATGAAATTCCCCTTATTTTCGATGCTGTCCCTGGTACTCAGCTGGCGTCATGCCTACCATTTTCTTGAACAGCTTGCTGAAGTATTTGACGTCATTGAATCCGGAACGATCCGCCACTTCATACACACGCAGCGATGTTGTGGAAAGCAGCTCCTTGGCCCGTTTCAAGCGGAGATCAATGACATAGTCAATGAAGTTGTGTCCCGTGACGCGCTTAAACAATTCGCTAAAATAGTTGCGGCTGACGGCCACTTCGTCCGCCACCTCCTGCAGGGAGATCGGCTCGGTAAAGCGCGCCTTAATATATCGGACGGCCTGCAGCACGATCCGCTCATGCAGCGTGGATTCCGGTACAGGGTGGCGCATGGCTTCCTCCCGCAGCGCATGGAAGCCTTGAAGCACCAGCTTCTTCACTTCCTCCACCGAGCGAAGCTTGCCCACCTCCCCGATCTGCGGAAGCGGCGGGCCGCCGGGAAGATGAAACATAGCAAGCAAGCTCAGAAGCTCCTCTGCTTCCCGGAGGACCGCCGGCTTCTTCATCCGTCCGGGACGCCAGCTCTGCATAATGGACTGGAGACGCTCTTGGCTTATGTCCATGTTCCCGACGGTCAGCGCGGCCCTTAGGGCATGCAGCTCGGCAGCCGGCCTCTCCTGAGCCGAATCGGCGGTCAGGGGAAGCTCCTCTGCCCGCAATATCTGTTGATCTGGATGAAAGAAGAGGCCCTCCAGGCTTTCAGCGGCTTCTCTAAACGCTTCTTGCAGCTTATCCATGCTGTTATATCTCCTGCTGAGCCCCATCGTGCTCCGGATCGGCAGGCGGATAGCTCCTTCGTACCCTGAATCCTGCCCGTTTGCTTCATCCCTTAACGGTAAGCAGACTGCGATCCGGTCCGTTTCCAGCCGAGCTGCCAGCGCCTCCGGCGCCTGGTCATATAACTGCCCCATGAACCGTTCGATCTCCTCCTGCCAATCCTTTGGCTGTACGCCGGCCGCAGCAGCGCCCAGATCCGAATCTAGCTGGAGCACGGCCAGCAGATACGAGCCGTTATGGTTCCATGCTTCCAGCTTCACGAGTGCATCCGGCTCACCGGACAGCGCCTGAAAGAGCATTTTTCCGGCAGCCTTCTTCTTATTCAGCCGCTGCTGCTGCTCATGCTCGGTCAGAATCCGCTGCATCTGCTTCTCCTCTTCCAGCTTCAATCGCATGTGATCAAGCACGGCGACCAGGGAGTCCGCGTCCAGCGTCGGCTTGAGGATATAATCCGATGCGCCAAGCCTGATGCCTTCCCGCACGAATTCGAAATCGCTGTGACAGCTGAGCAGCAGTACCTTCACCCAAGGACAAAGCTCCCTTGTCCGCCGGGTCAATTCCAGGCCGTCCATGACCGGCATGGCGATATCCGTGATCAGAATGTCCAGATCCCCGTTTACGATCCACTTCATGGCCCGTTGTCCATTGGAGGCCTCCCCGACAAGCCGGTAACCGTATTTCTCCCAATCGAAGGTCGAGCGCAGTCCCGTACGCGCGATCGCTTCGTCATCCACGAGCAGCACTCTGTACATAATCGTCCCCCCTTTGTTTCGCAAACGTGACCGTGACCCTCGTTCCTCCGCCTTCCGTGCTTTCCACCCATACCCCGTACCTGCTGCCGTAATACAGCTGGACCGTTTGGTGAACATGACGCAGGCCGATATGGGTCATGCCTTGCTTGGAGTGATCCTGCTCATACGACAGCAGTCCCTTGATCCGTTCAGGCTTAATGCCGATTCCGTTGTCCTCGATCCGCACCATGACATCCTGCTGCTGCAGTGTTATCCGGATCTGAATGACGCCCCCTTCATCAAGCGGGGCAATCCCGTGAAAGATCGCATTCTCCACGATCGGCTGCAGCAGCATCCGGGGAACGTGGAGATCCTCCATTTCCTCGGGGCAATCGATCCGCAGCTCGATTGGGTGGTCATAACGGTAATTCTGGATGATCATATATTTCCGAAGCAGCTCCAATTCATCTCCAAGCCTTATAAACACACCGTTGCGCTCCAGGCTCCCCTCCAGCAGATGAACCAGGGCCGTGACCGATCGGTCCACGTCATTCGTTCGATTCAGCTTGGCCATCCAGCGGATCGAGTTCAGCGTATTGTAGAGAAAATGGGGATTGATCTGATACCGCAGCGCGCGGATTTCGGCTTTTTTCTTCTCGGACTCCTCCGCGGCGATCCGCCTGATGAGCAGGTCGATCTGCTCTATCATTTTGTTGAAGCTTCGGCCCAGCTGACCGATCTCGCTGGGACCTACGTTCTTGCTGCGGACCGATAAATCGCCCGCCTCGCTTCTGCGCATCAAGCGGCTCAGCTGAACGAGCGGATTGCCGATTCTCCGCGTCATGAAATATCCGATGCCGATCGCGGCCAGAATCGATCCGAATACGATCCAGACCGTGAAACTCCGGATGCTGGCGGAATCGGCCGTCAGTTCCTTAAGCGGCACCATGCCGACCACATGCCAGCCGTTGTTCAGGCGCGAGGGGATCATCAGCGTTTTGTTGTTATTCAGGTTGTATTCCGTCAAACCCGAGGGCAGCTTGATCCTGGACTGCTTCCCGTACATCGATGGATCGGGATGGTAAAAGTAACGATTCTCGTCATTCGCCACGTACATATACCCCGTGTCGCCGAATTGGACATGGTTTAATTCATCAATCAGGACATCCCCCATAATTTCAATGAACATCACCCCGACGATCTCCCCCGTATCCCAGCTCCGGATTGCCCGGCCCAGCCCGAACACGGGAAATCCCATTCCCGTTTGCTTCAGGTAGGAGGTATCCGACAAGCCGAACCATACCGCCTGCCCGTTCGCCTCCAATATCGCCCGATACCAAGGAGAATCCCACTGGTCCGGGATGGACATCAAGGAATCCGCGCTCAGGACCGAATTGTTCCGCTGCACGTCAAACACGTATACATCCAAGATCTCCGGCGAATTGATCATGATGGACGTCAGCAGGTCCTTCCCCTCCTTCACCTTCAACGTCAGGTCGTATTTACTGATATCCTGATCCTCCAGTATGCCGTGAACCACTTTGCTGTTCAGCACCATCATCGAGGAGTCGTCCAGTTTCTTGAAGAACATATTCAGCTTGTCGCTGACTTGGGTGATCGTGAGGGAAGCCACTTTACTGACCTGCTCCTCCACGATCGATGCCGATTTGTGATACGAAAGGAAACCCATGATGAGAACCGGGAGTGTTGTGCCGATGAAAAAAAACATAAACAGTTGAATCACGATCGAATGAAGACGACGGTATCCCCGCATACATGCTCCCTCCTGTTTCATGAAATGAAAATTGCGAACCATTTGAGATAGCGCTTACATAACTATCTGACCTTCTTTCTTCTTCGCTCTGGACGCTCATCCATTCTGCCTTTCTTACCTCCTTCTCCCACATCCCGTCGGGAGCGGCGCCCGGGAATCCCTTCCCTGCTTGCATCCTCGCTTCGGGTGTATCCATCGTATTATGTTTTCCTGACGTTGTCCCTAAGTCTCTGCGCTTATGTTTGGGCTGCGCAATAAAAAAAGATGGACCCGAATCATTCCGGGTCCATCTCTTGTATTTGGATATAATGTCGCCTTCCAGGCTTAGTAAGCCAGCGTGAACAAACCGTTGATGTGGGACAGGTAACGCATGTTACTTGCTTCCTTCATCAAGGTTGCAGGCAGACCTTTCAATTGGGTTTTGTTGGCGCCGATGGTGCCGATGGCGTCTTTACGTCCCAAGCTGCCGAGCGTACCGGAGAATACCGGGTTGAAGGAAGCCGGTGCGCCGCCGTTCAATTGAGCGAAGATGTTGTAGCCGATCAGCTCGCCCATTTGCCATGCCAGCTGTGCCGTTGGCGGGTATGGACGGCCTTCCGGTCCCATAACAACCGCACTGTCGCCTGCAACGTATACGTCAGGATGGGAAGCGGATTGCAGGAATTCGTTGACAACCGCACGTCCGCGGTTGACTTCGATGCCGCAGTTAGCCACAACGGAGTTGCCCTGTACGCCGCCAGTCCAAACCAAGGTGCTGGTTTCAATCGTGCTGCCGTCTTTCAGTTCAACGGTCGTGCCGTCCATTTTGGTAATCGGCAATCCGGTCAGGAAGTTCACGCCGCGTTTTTGCAGGCTTGTTGTCGCGCGGTCAACCAGTTCGGCAGGGAAGCCCGGCAGAATGGAAGGAGCTGCTTCAACACAATAAAGCGTGATTTCTTGTGGGTCGATACCGTATTTGCGAGCGAGCTCGCTTCTCATATCGGCATATTCGCCAACAAGCTCAACGCCTGTCAAGCCGCCGCCGCCAACCACGATGGTAGCGTCCGCTTTGTTTTTGGTTTTGCTGTATTCCGCAATGCGGGACTCCACATGAGCACGCAGACGGTTAGCATCGTTCACGGACTTCAGAATGAAGCTGTTCTCTTGCAGTCCCGGAATGCCGAAGAATGCCGTTTCGCTGCCCAGTGCGATAACCAGGGCATCGTAGGTGAAGTTTCCGCCGTCGTCCAGGGAAACCGAACGCTCATCCGGCTTGATTTCCTTAACGTTGCCGATGCGCAGGTCAACGTTCGCGCCGCGCAGAAGCTTGTCGAGCGGCAAAGCTACTGCCTTCTCTGCGATGTTGCCTGCTGCCAGACGGTGCAATTCCGTAATGATCTGATGGGTTGGGAAACGGTTGATCAGCGTGATTTTTGCGGCAGCACCAAAATGCTCGCGTGCAGAAAGCGCACTAAGCAAGCCGCCATAGCCTCCGCCCAAAATTAAAATATGTTTAGACATGACCATCCTCCGTTCTTCGTATGATTTATGGATTAACGCTTGTTTTGTTGGTCGCGCTCGTTAAGAACGTCCAAAAAAGCCTGAGCATAGCGAAGACCCTTTTGAACCTGAGGATCTTTCAGCATTTTCATCAGACCAAATACGCCGATCTGAGCTTGGTCGCCTTGAGCGTGTACGCGGTCTCCGGCTTCGATGGCTGCAGATGCAACGCTTTTTGCTGTTGTCGTGATCGGCTTCGCGAATCCGCTCAGGGAAGCCATGGTGTCTTCCGCTAGCACGGGATCCGTAGCTACGGATTTACCGAAGTCATACGCCTTAGTCATGACGGTCAGCATTTCCGTAAGTTTTGGAAGATTGTCCACGAGAGTTGTGAGGGATTCCTGAACCTCGGGCTTGAGCAGTTGTTCGAGCAGCACATCAGGACGGCTGGACGCCGCAGCTTCTTGGTTTCCTACAACATTTTCCGGAGTTTCGGACGGCTGTGGAGAAGATGTTTCTGTCATAATGAATTGCCTCCTTTTCTTTAAGTGAATTCCCAAGATGAACTTGGCGACGATCGTACCGGCTAGCTTTAATTTTGGGATAACCGGTATCTATTATGCATCACTTACAAAAGTGCGAACTTATGGGTGACTCACTATCGCCAAAAATAAAGCAGGGGGAAACTTCCCCCTCCTTTATCTGAAACAATCTTAGGGATTGTGATAAATATCTCTAAGTACTAGTCTATAACTTGTGAAGCATAATTACAAACATAAAATACAATTTTCGACTACAAAGTTAGAACGCGATACTCGCCTTCTTCATATGTCACTCTTGTAACAGGTCGGCCGGAAAAGTCAAGCGCTTCCCGAAGCGGAATCCAAGCGGTACCGCCGATTAAATGAACATCGGAGGACACCGGCTTGCCGCCGGTTTGCATGGGGAACAGCAAGCCTCCCACCGGGTCGGCTTCCCAGCGATTCCCTGCCAGCGTCACCTGCACGGTCTTGTTGTGAGACTTCCAGGATACGCTTCCGCCAAGCCGCTCCACCAAAGCGCGCAGCGGAACCATCAACCGGCCGTCGACCAGCTTGTATTCGCCTGCCGCAAACGCGGTTTCAAGCCCTCCGAATTCCACGGCCAGCGTTCGCCCGGTCCCGAATAGCGCGGCGTTGACGGCGACGTGCTCGCGAATCCACTGCTGTGAAGGCTGTGAAGCCTTGCGGGCGGTCTGCTGAGCACGAAATTGAACGGGCTCGGTTTCCGGAGACAGCACGTCAAAGGCATAGCCTTGCTTTTTATAATAAGAAATAATGTCAGGCAGAGCCTTAACGCTTTCGGCATGGCCTTTACCGTCATGGAGAAGCACGATCGCCTCCTTGCCGTTCACTTTCGTGGTCGCCCCCTTTACGATGTCCTTAGCCGGGACGCCCCTATACCTGGAATCGCCGCTGTCGACATTCCAATCGAATACATGATATCCCCCCTGCTTCATGTATTGAAAATAAGCTTCGTCGAAATGTCCGGCCGTCCCCCCGGGAGCTCTGACCAGCTGCGGCCGTTCCCCTGTAATCAAACGGATGATTTCCTCGGTTTTCTTAATCTGTCCCCAGAAATCCTGAAAATGCCCGTAGAGCTCGTCATAACGATGATCATATGTATGATTCCCGATCACATGGCCTTCCTCATAGATGCGGTTGATAATTTCGGGACGGGTCTCCGCCTCCTTGCCCAGTACAAAAAACGTGCCTTTGATTCCTTCCCGCTTCAAAATATCCAGCACGTCGAGCGTTAAATCCGATGGTCCGTCATCAAATGTCAGGTATACCGTTTTGTCGCTAGGCTTCTTCTTATATTGAACAGGTGCGGCGTTCACAGCCGATGGTTTCTTGAATGCAGTGGTGACGACCGGCTTGCTTGCCTCCCGGGTCTTTGCTTGAACATTCTGCTCTGGCACTGCTGTCAGGGGTGCCGCTGCTAAAGGGGCCTGCTCCGCATAGTCTGCCATCGGCGCCTGAACCTCAAGTCCCATGCCGATCATGATCAGCACTGCCACAACGCCGAAGAATACCGCTATCGATGTAACCCGCACCATATTTTTCATTATCAACTCTACCTCCATCGTTTCTATGAGTTCGGCTTCCTGATAGATTATATGGAGGGCGATTCAAAAAAAGACTAGAATCTGATATTTTCTTACGTCCCTTGATTCCTATTCACATTACTAGTAAACTGAATTCAAATCCAGAACTCGGAAGGGATGATAGACATATGAATCACCAAGCGGTCATTCAGCGTGATATTACGGAAGTCCGGGATGTCGTTCTTCGGCGGCACAGCTCCATCCATGCCTCAGGACCCGTCATCGAATTTGGAAACTGGAGCAAAGCCGATCCGTTTCTCGGGATGATGGAGGACAAGTTCCAGGCCGGTTCATTCGACGACCATCCCCATCGGGGAATCGAAACCGTTACTTTTGTCATCGATGGAACCGTTGAACACTATGACAGCCTCTCCAAGGGCGGCGTGCTAGGGCCTGGAGACGTGCAGTGGATGACGGCGGGAAGCGGCGTCATCCACAACGAAGTACCGTCAGAAGGCATAACGGCCCACGTCCTGCAGCTCTGGATCAATCTGCCCCGCGAGCAGAAGATGACGACTCCCCGCTACCAGAACCTGAAAGGCGCGGATATGCCGATCCGACAAGAGGATGGCGCGGTTGTGCGAGTCTTCTCCGGTTCTTCCGGCGATGTCGTATCCGCCACCAAAAATCATGTTCCGGTCACGATGGTCGAGGTGCTGCTGGAGCCCGGCGCTTCCATCGCGCAGGACCTGCCCGGCAGTTATAACGGCTTCATCTACATCCTTGAGGGCAGCGGAACCTTCGGAGGCAATGGCGTAAACGCGGCTAAAAGCCAGGTGTTGTGGCTGGGCGCTGGAATCGACGGAAAACCTAGCGAAATACGGGCAGCGGCTGCGGAGCCTCTTCGCTTTGTTCTGTACGCAGGCGAGCCGCTGCGGGAGCCCGTGGCAGCCCGCGGTCCCTTCGTCATGAACACGGAGGAAGAAGTGAACGAAGCCTTCCGCGAATATCGGACGGGTACGTTCTTGAAGTTCTGATTCATTCAGGTTGGCCAAATCCTCTGATTTAGGTGATAAGCTCCTCATTGGAGGTTCCCTGCTTGCAAGATATATTCAAAAAAAACGGTCCCTTACCATGCCTGTTCAGGCATGCCGAGGGACCGTTCTTCATATATAGCTATGACAGCACGGCTGCGAGAACCGCTTCGACATGGCCTTTCACTTTCACCTTCCGCCACTCGCCGGCCAGCTTCCCCTTCTCATCAATCAAGAAGGTTGAGCGTACAATACCCATATATTCACGGCCGAACATCTTCTTCATCTGCCATACGCCGAACATTTCGCTTACCTTATGCTCCTCATCAGACAAGAGCAAATAGGGCAGGCTATGCTTATCGATGAATTTGGCGTGGGATTTCAGCGGATCGGGGCTGATCCCGATCACGACTGCGCCGGCTTGCTCCAACGCACCATAGTTGTCCCGGAAGCTGCAAGCCTCCTCGGTGCAGGTTGGGGTCATATTTTTCGGATAGAAGAACAGCACGACTTTGCGCCCACGAAAATCGCTTAATGCTACCTTCTCCCCGTTCGAAGCCGGAAGTGAAAAATCCGGCACCTTGCTTCCAATCTTCAACTGCTTTTGGTCTGCGATAAGGCTCAACTCCTGCTATACGGACTTTAGGCCCGTAAAATTGATTGTCTTTTCGAAAAAAATTATAATAGAATGAATGTCGAATGTTCAAATGTTCTATCGAATTTATTCATCAGCGTAATCCGAAAGGAAGAACCCAATGACCAAAAAAACAAAGAAGACGATTATATGGAGTGTCAGCATCATACTGGCCGCCGTCATTGGTTACGGCATCTATTATGCGGCCTCGTTTTATGACGGCTTGCAAAGTCTTCAGAAAACTGGCGAAGCCTCCCCTTTTCGGGAAATCGAGAAGGTGGATGCCAAAGTCCCTGCCCCGCCGGAGTGGGAAGGCAAGGAGACGGTTAACATTCTGCTGATGGGCGTCGATGCGCGCGGTTTCGAGGAAGGGGAAATTCCTCGTTCCGACAGTATGCTTGTTGCCTCGATTGATCCCGTAAAGAAGAAAATGCACTTATTCTCTATTCTGCGCGATACTTACGTAGAAATACCCGGGTATGACCGAAACCGTATCAATACGGCCATCACGCACGGCCCGAACACGGCCATGAAGGCGGTAGGCGATCTGCTGGGCATACCGATTCAATACTACGTCTATACGGACTTCCAGGGCTTCATGAAGCTGGTTGATTCCGTCGGCGGGGTTGATTTCTACGTGGAGAAGGACATGAGTTATTCAAGTAAAGCCGACAAGAACGAGTACGACATTGATTTGAAGCAAGGCATGCAGCATCTGGACGGCAATGCGGCACTGCAATACGTCCGGTTCCGCTATGATGCGATGGGCGACTTCACCCGCACCGAGCGGCAGCGCGAGCTCCTGAAGGCCGTAGCCAAGAAAATGCAGACCACCACTTCCATCATGAAGCTTCCGGACATCTTGAAGTCCGTCAGCCCTTATATTGATACGAATCTCGATGTCGAGGATATGTGGAAGCTTGCGAACGTCGCCTACAAGAGCAAAATGAGCGGCAGCGAGCAGGTACCTCCGATGAAACTACTGAAGGAAGAACATATCGGCGGCGCCGCCGTCTTAACGGTCGGCAATCCGGATACGCTGAAGCAGTATATCCAGGACATCATGAACCCGCCGACGCCAGACCTTGAGACCGAAGACGGCGAAGGCACGGAAGGTGATTCCGGGAACACCGACTCCGAGAACAGCGACTCTGAAAGCTCCGCAACACCATCTGCGACAACGGATCGCAACTAATACACTACAGCAATCAGGACAGGGCGCTACGTCAATCTAGCTTCCTGTCCTGCTTCATGAAGAAAGGAAGTTTTACTATCATGTCAACCTCAAGAAACCGTTCCGAAGCCCTGTATCAAGAAGCGCTGCAGCATATCGTAGGCGGCGTAAACAGCCCCTCCCGTTCGTTTAAAGCCGTAGGCGGCGGTGCACCCGTCTTCATGAAACGCGCAAGCGGAGCCCACTTCTGGGACGAGGACGGCAACCGTTATATCGATTACTTGGCGGCTTACGGCCCGATCATTACCGGACACGCCCATCCGCATATTACGGCGGCGATCACGGCGGCTGCCCAAAACGGCACCCTATACGGAACGCCGACGGAGCTTGAAATTACCTTGGCCAAAATGCTGAAGGAAGCCATCCCGTCCATGGACAAGATACGTTTCGTCAATTCCGGCACCGAGGCCGTCATGACCACGATTCGGGTCGCCCGCGCTTACACCAAGCGCAACAAAATCATCAAGTTCGCCGGCTGCTACCATGGCCATTCCGATCTGGTCCTCGTGGCTGCGGGCTCCGGGCCTTCCACGCTCGGCATTCCGGACAGCGCCGGCATCCCGGCCAGCATTGCCACGGAAGTCATTACCGTTCCTTTCAACGATCTGGAAGGCCTGCGCGCTGCCCTCGACGCATGGGGCGAAGATGTGGCCGCCGTGATGGTCGAGCCGATCGTCGGCAACTTCGGAATGGTCATGCCGAAGCCGGGATTCCTCGAAGGCCTGTGCCAGATGGCGCACGACAACGGGTCGCTGGTCATCTATGACGAAGTTATCAGCGCCTTCCGCTTCCATTACGGATCCACCCAAACCTATACGGGTCTGGCCAATCACGAGGCGATTCAGCCGGATCTTACGGCTCTCGGTAAAATCATCGGCGGCGGACTGCCGATCGGCGCTTACGGCGGCCGGAAACACGTGATGGAGCAGGTTGCCCCGCTCGGCCCGGCTTATCAGGCGGGAACCATGGCTGGCAATCCGGCCTCCATCGCGGCCGGAATCGCCTGCTTGGAGGTATTGCAGGGCGAAGGCGTGTATGAGGAGATGGAGCGCTTGACCATCAAATTGACGGAAGGCCTGCAAGCGTCCGCAGACCGCCATGGCGTTCCGCTCACGATCAACCGCATCCGGGGCTCCTTCTCCACGCACTTCTGCGATCATCCGGTCACGAACTATGACGAAGCGCAGGATACCGACGGCGAAGCCTTTGCGGCCTTCTTCCGCCACATGCTGGACCGCGGCGTGAACCTGGCCCCTTCCAAATACGAAGCCTGGTTCATGACCACGGCCCATACGGATGCGGACATCGAGGCAACGCTTGAGGCCGCGGAGGAATCTTTTAAGGCCATGAAGAATTAACCTAGATAAATTCAAAGAACGCGAAAGGAGATTTCCTCATGAAAAAGCTGTTGAACAAGTTATAACCTGCTCCACATCCATGCCATGCTTCTACGATCCGGATCCGTGGACCTCCTGACCTGTTCGATTCGAATCATCGGTAGTCCAAATATGAATACGGAGGCTACGAACACATGAGAAGCGAGCAAGAAATGATGGATTTGGTATTGGGCTATGCAGCCCGCGATGTGCGGGTTCGGGCCGTAACCCTGGAAGGCTCCCGAACGAACCCTAACGTCCCGAAGGATATTTTTCAAGATTACGACATCAGCTTTCATGTTACGGATATGGAAAGCTTTATCCAGGATCCAAACTGGATCGACGTCTTCGGGGAACGGTTGATTCTGCAGACGCCGGAAGATATGGCCCTGTTCCCTCCGGATCTTGGAGGCTGGTTCTCGTACCTGATGTTATTTACCGACGGGAACCGGATTGACATGACCCTGATCCCCATCGAGGAGAAGGAGAAATACTGCAAGGAAGATAAATTGATCCAGATCTTAATGGATAAAGATCAAACCTTTCCCAAGGTTCCTGCTCCGTCCGACGAGGATTTCTGGGTACAGCGTCCGTCGGCGGCCTTTTTCGAGGATTGCTGCAACGAGTTCTGGTGGGTATCCACGTATGTCGCCAAAGGCTTGTGGCGTGAAGAAATCCTGTATGCCCAGGACCATCTTCACAACATCATGCGGCCGATGCTGATGAAAATGCTGGAGTGGCAGGTGGGCACCCAGACCGATTTCTCTCTAAGCGTAGGCAAGAACGGCAAGTACTTGAAAAACCACCTGTCTGCGGACAGCTGGAACGAGCTGATGTCCACCTACCCTCGCGGAACCTACGAAGAGGTGTGGGAGGCGCTGTTTACGATGGGAGCACTGTTTCGCAGAACCGCGCTGGATGTCGCCAAGCAGCTGGACTTTGAGTACGATATGGGGCAGGATCAGCGCGTAACGGGCTTCCTGCAGCATGTCCGGCAGCTGCCGGCGGATGCGAGCGAAATCTACTAAGATTGCCGGAAGTTGCGGTTCCCGTTGGTTCCCAATATAATCAGGCAGTCGGGCTCAACGAGGACGGACCACTGGTTTTCAAATTAAGTCCCGATTGCTGAGGAAATCAGTCAGCAGAGAGACGCCACTTCGGCGTCTCTTTTTTTATTTTGCAGCAGAATCCCATCCTGGCAGCCGTACCCTTACTCCAACCCGATTTTGCCGAATACACTCTCCTGCCAATAAGATTTCTTGAATCCGTTGTCACATTTATCCTTTGCCCAAACGTAATACAAATTGTAAAGGGGTGAAGCCACTTGGATGAACCAGCATTCCATCAGATCGTTGCTGATGTTTTGAAGGGAGAGATCGACAAATATGAACTGATCATGAACCGATTCCATAAAGCCATCTTCAACTATTGCTATCACATGCTCGGCGACTATGCCGAAGCAGAAGATTGCACCCAGGAAGCTTTTTTGAAAGCTTACCGCAATCTATCTACATTCGAAACGGACAAGCCCTTCGAAGCCTGGCTGTACCGCATAGCCTGTAACCAGTGCATCGACTTGCTCCGCAAGCGAAAGCTGTCCCGATACCTCCCCTTTCTATATCAGAAGGATCAGGATAACAGGCATGTCGATCAGGTCATCGAGCACAAATACTACAATCCGTCTGTACTCCAGGCTCTGGCCAAGCTGACCGCCGAGGAACGCAGCCTGCTCATCCTGCGCTCTGTCGAGGACAAGAGCTATCATGAAATCAGCCTTATTTTGCAACAAAGCACGACCTATCTTAGGAAAAAATTTGAGCGGGCCGCAGCCAAGTTCCGCAAACATTACGCCATCGCCGAGGGGGAAGAAACGAATGAGCATGGACAACGGCCAGGACCTGAAACCACTCTTTCAAAGGGTTGAGCCGCCCGGGACGGCCCTCCAGGAACGTGTCATGAACCAGATTCGGGAAAAACAACTTAAAAAGGAGCGATTTTTCGTGAAATACAAAGTAAGCATTCTCATGATGGTCGGTATGCTGCTTACCGCGTCGACCGGATTTGCCGCAGTACAGTACCAGTCCTTAACCAACAGCAAGGGAGAAGTTCTTTATGAGGAGAAATCGAACGCTCAGGCGCCTTCGCCGAAAAGCTATTCGAAAAAGGAACTGAACCGCATACATCTCATGAACACCATCTGGGACGAACAGATCGAGCCGGGCGAAGCCGCCATCATTTATGTCGTACCGGACAATCCCGAGCATGTCATCGACATCAAATCCACTCCGCATGCCGTCAAGGATTTCGCCAAGCTTCAAAACATGGTGAATGTGCCTGGCTTACCGCTAGCCAAGAAGCTGTCCGGTTCGGGCACGTATACGTTCACAAACGCCAACGTGCACATGGAACGTGAGACTGACGTGAACCCGCTGACCGAGCAGGAGAAAGCCAACATCGCCAAAAAGCTGCTTGAGAAAGCCAAGGCTTCCGGGAAGGAATATGCACTGATGCCGGTGAAGTTCACCGATCAATTCTGGCTTTCGACGGTATATTATGCCAACCACAACAAAAAAGTCTCCCTTACCATTCTGAATAACGGGGACCACGGAAGCGTGACCTCCTACTGGGATGAGAGCATGGGCATGACCAGCCGGAAAATCAAGATCAATGGGCAGGACGTACTGCAAAAAACGTGGAACGGCGGAAACTCGGCGCAGTTGGCGCAGCTGGACTGGGTCTATGAAGAACCAACCACCGGACATCATTACATGTTATCGCTCAACACTACCACGGGTGACATCGCGGTCGAAGAGCTGATTCGCATCGCAAAGACGATCATTCCGAAGGCGGATTCCAGGTAAGGTCGTCATAATAGCAATCATTAGACAATATGGCTCTTTTCTCGTTGGAACGCTGAAAATGAAAGATAATACAAAAAAAGTTGCCTGTGGCGGTCTGGGAATCGGAACACCAATCAGGCGTCCTTGCTTGAAGGGCTGACCTTTCGCCCAGCTTTAGCAACTATTGCCGGGGATATGAGAAAGCAAAGAGAGACGCCGCACCGACGTCTCTCTTTTGTACTGCCATGTTCCCCAATCCCATCCTGGGTAGCCCCATTCCTACTTCTGCTCGATCTTATCAAAGAAATTCTCCTGAACCAGTTTGGCCGTTTCGTCCAGCTGCTTCTTGGAATCCGTGCCTTCCTTCGAGAACGATTCCTGCACCACGTTGGACATTGCCGCATAGTAATCCTGCGTGCCGAATTGCGCTTCAGGCTTTCCTTCCAACAGGCTGAAGAGCTGCGGATCATATTCGTAGACGTTGTCGTACTTATCGTAGATCGCCTTCACCTTCGCCGCATACTCCGAATCGTCGCTGAAATATTCCAACGGCGTCGGCACAAAATATTTGCCCTCGGCTTTGCGGGCATTGATCGTATCTTCCACCGATTTCAGCGCATCATCCGTAAAATAATCAAACGTGATATAGCGGAATGCCATTTCCTGTTCTTCCTTCGTGGCATTCGGATTGATGACCAGATAGTTGCCGCCCAAAATGCCGTGGTGCGCTCCGCCTTTCTCCATCGCAGGCATCGGATACGCAAGCACGTCCTCAGGCTTCATGCCGCCCTCGTTCAATGCCGGCTGGATCACGTCAAATGCGCCTGCAATGACCATCGCCGTCCGTCCTTGCTGGAACGAGCTGACAGCATCGCCCCAGCCTAGGGCCCAGTCCTGCGGAATGGCGTTTGCTTCCCATCTCAGCTTCTTGTAGAAATCCAACGCCTTCACGCCGGCTTCCGAGTTAAACACCGCTTTCACTTTGCCGTCCTCGTTCACTTCGATATCCCCGCCGGCTTCGAACAAGAAGTTGGTCCAGTTCCAGCCTGCCTCATTGCCCTTGCCCATCGGCGCGATTCCGGAGATGCCGGCCTTCGGGTCCGCAGCGCCTTTCGCCGTGTTATACATGTCGTCCCATGTCCAATCCATCGGCGGTACGGGCACGCCCTTCGCGTCCAGCAGCTTCTTGTTCACGATCGTAGACGTGATATAACCGTTCTGCGTGACGCCGTACACCTTGCCGTCCACGATGAATTGATCCTGCAGCACGGGATTCATGTCGTCCTTGTACTCCCAGTCGTTCCAGAACTCCGTAATGTCGGCCACCCAGCCCCGCTCCACGAGCAGCTGTGCCTCCGTGGCCCAAGTGTTATAAAATGTCGGCGCTTCGTTCGAAGCCATCTTCACCCCAATTTCGTTGACGCTGTACTGCCAGTCGTCCTTCACGATGGTCACGTTCGGATATTTCGCCTGGAAGCGGGCGATTTTATCGTCCTCCTGCTGACGCAGCGTTGTATCATCCGGCAGCGGATAGTGAATCTTGATCGTGATCTTTTGATCCGCGATATCCTCCTTCGGCTCCTCCGTTTGCGTCGTGGCCGTCCCGCCCGAATTGGCGGTCCCTCCCTCTTTATTCGTGACCTCCGGCGCCGCTTTGCCGCCGCATGCGGCGAGCAAGGAGCTGAACAGCATAAGGCAGAACAGTAATGCTGGGAACTTGCGCATGGATACTCCCCTTTTCCTTATTGAAATAATGATGTCCTTTCCTCTCTCCATCATAAAAGCCAAATCCGGAAAGGACGATGTGCATTCATATGACGATCGTGTGCAGGGCTACGATGTGTACCGCTGCTGCACTACCCTTTGACGGCCGAAAGGCTGACGCTGCGCATGATGAATTTCT
This sequence comes from Bacillus sp. FSL K6-6540, assembly GCF_038007545.1. Lineage (NCBI taxonomy): Bacteria > Bacillati > Bacillota > Bacilli > Caryophanales > Bacillaceae > Bacillus > Bacillus sp. FSL K6-6540. The sequence goes on along the minus strand of NZ_JBBOXH010000001.1, from coordinate 1,028,598 downwards.
GGAACGCCAGAAATACGAAGATCGGCGGCACCATCACCATGAACAGGATCGAAAATTTAACGCTGCTGTCCAGGCTCCTTGCGTTGATGACATACTTGTAAATGGCCGTAGCCAGCGTATATTTGTCCTGGGTCTGCATGACGAGCGACGGCCAGAACCAGTCGTTCCATGCCGTGGAGAATGTAAAAATCGCCAGCGTCGCGAAGATCGGAACGGATAGCGGTATGGCGATCCGCAGGAAGCTGCTCATCTCCGAAGCGCCGTCGATGCGCGCCGCCTCGAAGATCTCCGGGTGAATGCCGTCGAAGAAGTTTTTGATCAGCAGGAAGAAGTATGCGTTCGCTCCGGCCGGCAGCCAGAAGGCCCAGTAGGAATTCAGCAGGCCGAGCTCCTTCAAATTGACAAAATTCGGAATCATGTAACTCGACGCCGGAATGAACAAGGTCATGAGAATGAAGAAATAGATGGCCCGATGATACGGAACCCGGATGCGGGAAATGCTGAATGCCGCCATGCCCAGCACCAGAATCGTGACCAGCAGATTACCGCCGAAAATCAGCAGCGTATTCTTCAGAAACATCGGCAGATCGATGTATGCCCACCCCTTCGGGAAGTTCTCCCAATGCCATTCCGACGGAAAAAAGCGCGGCGGAAACGTGTTGATTTCCTGATTGCTTTTCAATCCGTTGAACATCGTCATGCCGATCGGGTACAGCATCGTGAAGGTCATCACGGCAATGCACAGCACCATAAATCCGTAAACCGCCTTATTCCACGGTTTTCTCAAATCCGAAGCGGACAAAATGCCTCTCTCTTTCATCCTAGTACTCCTCCCTGTTCATCTTGAATTGCAGGATGCCCAGCAAACTCAGCACAAGGAACATCAAGATGCCCATCGCGGTTCCGGCCCCGTAATCCAGCTGGTTAAACGCATATTTTACGGTCAGGAGCGCATAGGTGAGCGTGGCCTTGTTCGGTCCGCCGTCCAGCATCGCCAGCTGCGATTGATACGCCTGTGACGTGCCGATCAGCTGCAGAATCAGCATGAGCACAATCAGATTGCGCATCGAGGGAAGCGTGATGTATTTAATCCGGGCCCACACGCCGGCACCGTCGATTTCGGCGGCTTCATACCAATCCTTCGGGATGCTCAGCACCCCGGCCAGATAGATCAGCATCGCCGAGCCGAATTGCTGCCATGTCTCCATGACAACCAGCGATACCATCGAGAAGCGGCTATCCGATATGAACGACACCGGATCTGCCCCGAAGAAGCCGAACAACGCATTGATCGGACCCACCGGATCGTACATCCATCGCCACATGCCGTAGAGCACGACCCCGGGCACGACAAACGGGAGATACGCGGCAATCCGGGCGAACCCTTGAAACAGCTTCAGCTCCGAGATGGCAATGGATGCGGCGATGGGCACCCAAAAGCCGATGACAAGCGTTAACAGCATGAAATACAAGGTATTCCTGACCGATAGCAGCAGGTCGGGATTGCTAAGAACGTCGGCATAATTATCCAAACCGACGAAGGTATTGCCTTTTACGAAATCGATATGAAAAAAGCTGTAAAAGATCCCTTTGAAAATCGGCACCCATAAAAAGACGATAAAGATCGCTATGGCCGGGACAAGGAACAAATACCCCCATAGATACTTCCTCCACAGCGGCTTGCGCTTATGCTCCTTCCGGGCGCGGCGGCCGGGCTCGATCAGAGCCTGGCCTTGTGACATGATCGTTTCTTCCATCCGACTCCCTCATTCCTTTATTCAATGTCTAGCTTTTATTGTAAAAAAGCCGGGGAGCCTTCGAACATGTCTAAAACTATGTGAAGTATGACGGATCTTACTTCTTTAGCTCGCTTGGGCTGACGCCGTAGTATTTTTTGAAGATTTTGCTGAAATGCTCCGGGGATTCATAACCCACCCGCTCGGCTATCTCGTACCGGCGGAGATCCGTGTTCAGGATCAATGCCCTGCTCTCCTCCATTCGCAGCTTCACCACATACTCCCACAGGCTGCTGCCGGTATATTTTTTGAACAGGTAACTCAAATAGTTGGGGCTCACGTGATTGTTCTTCGCTACATCGTGAATGGTCAATCCCTTCTGGCGGTAATGCTCATCGATATATTGCCTCGTATTCTCCACGATCCGGTTGCTCTGGCTCGAAAGCACCTCCTGCGACGTCTCCTGGGCATAATTGTGCCAATTGAAATCCCCGTAATAAAAGACATGGAAATCATGCAGCTGCTCGCTCCACAGCATCGCTTTGTCCGCCTGGCGGCTGAGCACGCTCAAGAATTCCCGTCCCCTCAATATTTGGCTGATGCCCACGGTACAGCTCCGTTTCAGATGCAGCTCCACATGGTGGTGCAGACTCCGGCCGATCATCTCCAGATGGTGGATTTTACCGCTGGCGTTCTCCTCCATTTCCTGTTCGCTCCATTGAAGGATGATGTTGACGTCCCGCTCCGGCGAATAGAACACCAAGGTGTGCGGCTCCTGTTCCAGCAGCTCCTTGGCGATATTCAGCGCGGCATATTGAATCAGGTGTATATCATGACTGGAAAAAGAAGCGCTGCGCTCTTCCGCCAGGCCCAGTTTCATTTTGATAACGGCAAAATAGGGGCCGACCAGGCCCAGCTCCGACTCGTCGAGACCGGCAGTGGCCGATGGATCCGGCTCCATGGAGAGATGCTCGTTCAGCCGCTCTATTCTTTCGGACGGCGGCTCCTCCATCCGGAAATGCTCATTATCGGCCATGAGAAGCGGCTCAACCTGGGGCGCCGGCCGGTCCATCTTAAGCAGCACGCTGCGGACCGAATCCAGAAACTGCTCGCTGTTCAGCGGTTTGATCAAATAATCCTTGGCTCCGAGCTGAAGCGCCCGCTGCGCATATTGAAATGTTTCATGGGCTGAAATAATGATCGTCTGTACCCAAGGCTTCACGATCTTCGCCTGCTGCATCAGCTCAATGCCGTTCATCTCGCCCATCTGGATATCGGTGACCAGCAGGTCGATATCTCCCATCCGTATGTAGTCCAGCGCTTCCTGCCCGCTGTAGGCCGTGGTTATGCCATCGATGGCAAGGCCCGAGGACGTTAACAGCCCTGCCAAGCCCTTACATATCAAAGGTTCGTCATCTACCACCAAAATGTTGTACATCAGGAAACCTCCTGTCCGGTTGCTGTAATGGTTGCTGCTTCTGTTCTCGGTATCGTGATCGTCACGCGGGTTCCCCCTTCTTCCCCGGGTTCATACTGCAGCCCGTAGCGGCTGCCGAAATGCAGCCGGATCCGCTCCTGGATATTGCGGATGCCGTAGCCCAGCGAATGATCGGGTGCATCGTCATGGAGCAGCCGGTGAATGGATTCGTAGTTCACGGGGCGGAAGCCGTTATCTTCAATGACGATCCGGCATCGATCACCCTCCAGATGACCCGATACCCGGATCATTCCGTCCTCGCCCATATTTTTAATGCCATGAATGATCGCGTTCTCCAGCAGCGGCTGCAGCGTGATCTTCGGCACATGATTCGCCAGCAATGCCTCGGGAACGTCCCATCGGATCGTAAACTGATAATCGTAACGATTCAGCTGGAGATTCATATAAGCCCCCGCATGCTCAAGCTCTTCCCCAAGCGTGATAAGATCCCGGCCCCGGCTGAGACTGATCTTCATCAATTTGGATAAATCCTTGATCATTTCGGCGGACTCGGTATTGCCCTCCATCGTGCTCTTCCAGTAAATGCTCTCCAGGGTGTTGTACAGCAAGTGGGGATTGATCTGCTGATAGAGCAGCTGCAGCTGCGCTTCCTTCTGCTTCAAATCCATATTGTATTTGTAATGGATCAGGTCATTCAGTCGGCGGGCCATGTCGTAGATCGTGGAGATCAGGACACTGACTTCGTCTTTTCTGCGCCGATAAGGGGTTTCCGGCACGACGTTTCCCGGTTCGTACCTCCTCACGAAATGCGCCAGCTTCTGGAGCGGCGTCATCAGCGACTGCCAGAAGTAAAAGACGATAATGAGGCCCACGGCAAAATAAGCGACGGAAATGACCTGTATGACGCGCTTCATCTCGCTTTGCTGGGCAAGCAGCGTTTTAACGGGCACCTTGTAGACCAGCTTCTGCTGGAGCACGTAATTGTAATCGATGACATAGATGAAATCCGACGTAATCACATCTATGACGCCGATCGTGGAATGGCCCGGATCCGCTTCGGGCGGCAATTCCAGCTTGCCCGCCATGCCCTGTACCGACGAGGTCAGGATATTATCGTCCCAATCCGTAAAATACAGCTCCCCATCGGGAATCGAGACCGTCGATAACGACTCGCCGATCCGCGCGTCCAAATTCGTAACCAGCAGTACACCGATGGTACCGCCCCGATAGATATTGTTAACGGCCCGCACATAGCTTAAAGTCTCTTGATCCTGGCGTCCTTGCACCGGCGGCGACAGATTGGCCATGCGCTTCAGATACCCGTTCCCCTTCATCGCCACGGCTTCATCGAACCAAGCGGGCTTCTCCTTCTCGTCGGAGAAAAAATATACCCCTGCTTTTCTGCGGTCAGGGTAATACGGGGCAAAGAAGTAGCTGTTGTCCGGGTCGTACACATAAAGCGAGTAATAGACCGGTTCACGCTCATCCGTCTCCTGGGAGAAGGAAATCAGCATCTTTTCGAGCCGCTCGTAATTTTTGACGCGTTCCAGTACAGTAACCTCGGCAAAGGGATCCAGCTGCTGGATCTGCGAGTTCTGGATGACCGTGGAGGTTACTTTGTTAACGGTTTCAATGTCCCGGTTAATCAGCTTGAAATTTTGTTTGTTCAGTTCGATATAAGCATTGGTCACATGGCGCTTCAGGATTTGACCGGCCATGGAATTCCCGTAGGCGTTCAGCCCGAATAACGGAATGACCAGCACCAGGAACAGCAGAATCATCTGCTGTTTGATGTTCATGCGTCCCAGCGGATTTTTGAAGCGGTTCTTCATCGGCCCTTGCACCTCCGGCTTTCTCAAGCATAGCAACAATCCAGTGGGATCAGCGTAGTCATTTCTACGGAAATGATGCGCATTTTTACGATTAGGCAGGATGTCCTAAGTGGATGTATTAGCCCTGCGGCAGACGATTTCCTGCAAAAAAAGGGGCAGGAGCCTCTGGCGGGAGTCGATCTGTCGAGGTGTGAGGGAGTATTGACCGCCCGTCTTTCACGCTATCTACCCTCAAAATGGAATAACACCCGCATGCGCGATCCTCATCGGATTGAACATGCGGGTGTTAGGTGCCGGTTCCCTTTTAAAACGGAAAGAACAGCGGCAGTACCGCCATCATGACGAGCCCGATCGTCAGTTGAAGCGGCAGGCCGACCTTCACGTAATGACTGAATTTATAACGTCCTGCCGACATGACGAGCGCGTTTGGCGGCGTGGAGAACGGGGACGCAAAACACATGCTCGCTCCAATCGAAACGGCGAACAGAAACGGATACGGACTGGCTCCCATCTGGATCGCAGCCGATAACGCAATCGGCGCGAATAATACCGCGCAGGCGGTATTGCTGATAAACAGCGTTAGCAGCGAAGTGGTGAAATACACCCCTGCCAGCAGGGCAAGCGATCCATAGCTGCCCAGGGAATGAACCAGCATATCCGAGATCAGCGTGGCGGCTCCCGTCTTCTCGATGGCAATGGACATCGGGATCATCCCTCCAATAAGGACGATGCTCTCCCAGTTGACCGTCTTATAGGCTTCCTCCATGTTGCGCACGCAGCCGAACACCACCATCAACACCGCGGCAATCATCACGGAGGCCACCGCCGGAATCCATTCCGTCACGAGCAGAATCACCATCAGCAGCATGATCCCCGCCGCGATCGGCGCTTTGTGGTCCATCGTCAATTTGCGCGACTCCTCTGCAGGCTGCCCCACCACCACGACATCCGTCTGCTCCGCTGCCAGCAGGGCAATGTCCTTCCACGTGCCCTGCACGAGCAGCGCGTCGCCAAAGCGCATTTTCTCTTCCTTCAGATGATGCAGCAAATACTGTTCTTTACGCTGGATGCCCAGAATGTTCACCCGATACTTCTCGCGGAATCCCGAATGCTTGACGAGCCGGCCGATCAGACGCGAGGACGGCGTCAGCATCACCTCCGCAATGCCGACGTCGCTTGTGGCGTACTGCGACTCTTCGGCATGTTTACGGTGCTCGGGCACACCCTGGTCCAGCATGACAAGCCCGTATGTCTCCGCAAACTCCGAGGCCCGCTCGAATGGACCATTCACGTACAGAATATCCTCTTCCTCTATCACGGTCCCGGGACCCGCGATCTCCTGATTGATCGTCTTGAAGAATTGATTCTTGGCCGACATTTTACGGCGGATTTCAATGATGTTGATTTCGAACCGAGCCGGAATATCCAGCTCCCGCAGCGTCTTGGAGCGAATGGAGGAATCGGCTCCAACCTGAATCCGATACAGGTTCTGGGTCAGCCGATACTGCTTGGCCAGTTCCCTGAGCGAGCGTCCGCCCTGGTTCCCCGTTCTTCCTTCTTCATTGCTGGGAAGATAACGGCGAAGGAACAATATCGCGAGAATCCCGGTTGCCAGACACACCAGGCCGATCGGCAGAAAAGCAAAAAACGACAACCGTTCGTACCCTGCGTTAATCAGCGTCTCCTGAATCACAAGGTTCGGCGGCGTTCCGATCAAGGTGAGCATGCCGCCCAAGCTGCTTGCAAACGCAAGGGGCATCAGCAGCCGCCCCGGATTGATCTCCGCGCTGTATGCCAGGCTGACAACGATGGGCAGCATCACCGCTACCGTGCCCGTATTGCTGACGAATCCGCCGATGAGCGACGTCACCAGCATGATCATGATCAAGAGCCGGGTCTCGCTTCCCCCGCCAAGCTTCAGCAGCTTCCCGCTGGCCATCTTGGCCAGCCCGGTCTGGAAAATGCCGCCCCCCACAACAAACAAACCGATCATCATGATGACAACCGAATTGGAAAAGCCCGACAGGGCTTCAGCCGGACTTAAAATGTCCGTTAGCATAAGTACCATCAACACGCCGATCGCGACCAAATCCGACCGCGCTTTTCCCGACATGAACAATACGGATGCCACGGCCAAAACAGACAACGTAATGATCATCGGTCCATTCATTCCTTGATCCCCCTATAATGCCATATCTATGTTTCTTCCAAGATTCGACATTCGATAAACCTTTCCCTGCCCATTTCACGGATCCGCCACTTTCCGGTCCGGAGCGGGCGGCCAATCTGCGCCAACGTCACACCACCCGTTCAAGGGAAATGATGTAGTATTGTAACACCTGCCGGGAGCATCTCATGTTAAAAACGTCACAACCCTGTGTGCAAATCTTTAGGCGATATCCCCATCCGATCCTCTATCGCACCGTCGACCATAACGAGGGGTAAACAAAGGACTTCTCTCGTAGGCCGCCACGGAGGAATCACAAAAAAAAGCTGCATCGGCTCCTTCCAGCCGGTGCAGCTTGCCCTTGGAATTACAAATTGATGAATGCGGTACGCAATTTGGAACTGTACTGAACGTCAAAGCCTAGGCCGGATGCAATCACGGCGAGCGGCACGTAGGTTTTATCCTCTTTTCCTACCTTGTGCAGAAAAGCCGGCGTATCGATCGGTACGGCCGTTCCGTTGACTTGAACGGTTTTGGCGCCGATCTTCACCACGACCGTCTGGTCTCCGAAGGTAATCGTTGCGCTGGATGTTTTATTCTCCCATTTGGTAGTCGCCCCCACCGCGTTCACGATGTCTTGTATGGCTACGTAATTCAGGTTGTCGCGGAGGATCGGCTTGTAAGGCGTATTCAGCTCCTGCCCTTTCACGACGATGCGCATCGGCTGCCCCTCATTTTGAACAGGAGGTTTCTGATAGCTGCCCCAGATTGTCTCGGCAAATACGCTGGCCATCGTTTCGTATCCGTATTGGTTCGGATGGATGTCATCCTTCAGGATATGGGTCATCGTCAGCTCGGAGCCCACGAATTTCTTCGCGACATGCGCTACCTTGATGTCTACGCCCTGGCTTGCAAAACCGCCGGCCACCCCGTCCACCAGCTTCGTGAACTCACCGGATGCCGCAAGCAGTTTCGCGTACGCGACGTCATCGGCGATTTTGGGAACCGGATTATACTGGTCGGCCACTACGATCGCGGCATCCGGATTCAGGGAATGCAGGCCCGTAATGACGGATGACACGTTGTCCTTATAGATCTGGAACAGTTCCTGCATCTTGGCTTGCAGCTGCTCATCGTTTAACGTTTCCACGGTGCTGACAAGACTCATCATGTCATTGCCGCCGATCGTAATGGTGATCAGATCGGCTTCGGCGATCATCGGCTTGGCTTTTGCTGCATCGGCGCCGATCTGCTTGGTCCGCGGATCGATGCTGCTGAGTCCCGGCTGCAGCTCCTCCGGCGTGATCGCCCGTTCATCCAGGACGGCCTTGACGTAGTTGTTCAGCCCGTCGGTCTTCAACCCGCCGATCCCCAGATTCGTGACTTCGGTCCGGCCATGGAACAGCCCTTGCTCATACAGCCGGTCAACAAAACCGTACGGTTTGCTGTTCAGATCCATTCCCGGCTCATACCCGACGGTCAGCGAATCCCCCAGCGTTACGATACGATATGTATTCTTAGCCGCAGCCTCATCGGCATAAGCCGGCGCAACGCCCGGTCCGACTAGCGCCACCGCGAGCGTCAAGCTGCCGGTTACTGCCGCCAGCCCCTTCTTCCATTGTTTGAACATGACTTCACTCCCTTAACGTCGAATATCTTGATACAGCCTTATTTTACCACCACCATCAGGCGAATGGTACCGAATCAAGCCGGGCGAGACGGCTTCATGAGAAGATACGCGAATAGATAACCGATGGAGGTAACTCCAAACCAAGCAAATATCCCTGGCGTGCCTGCCATATACAGGCTTGGCAGTATCGACCATCCAAAAGCAATCAGCAGCAGCATTCTGTACGAATACACCATCGCAATCAACGCCAAGCAGCCTGGCAGAAAGAGCATAATGAACGTATTCAGGGCCGGACTCCAGTTCATAACGTCCGTATACGGATTAAAGATGATAAGTATGCACCACAACAGGATGGAACCCACACCTGATAATCCTGCCAAAAAATGAGAAGCCTTCAGCTGAACCCGCATTGTTTCTCCTCCCCCCTATATGGACAAGGTCGCACATCCTGACTCCGACATTCACCGTCTTGAAGAGTCTTATCTTGATTGCTGCACAAAAAAATGGACAGCCTGTTTCATGCTGTCCATTCCTGATACCGAACCAGGATGATGTTACGCTCCAATACCGCAATATTCCTTGAAGCGCTGTCACACGTCTTCGCCTGAATCCTCAGGCTTCTCCTTCTTTACCGCCTTATCGATATACTTGTCATAGCGGTCATCCAATTCCTTTGCCATGCTGCGGTATTTGAGCGTCTCCTCCACGATGGGATCGAGCTGCGTCTGAATCCGGATCTCATATTTCGGAGAGAGCAGCCTGCGCTCCTCCTTCTCCCGATCCTTCTTCTCCATTTCACCCTCCGTTAACATCTCGCTGAGCTGGCGCTCCAAATCCTGATCCGACTTCTCATTCATCGTACGCACACTCCTTTTATCAAACGGTTCATAGTGAACGGCATTCTCTCTGCGGATGGTGACCGTTTAGCGGACCAAAGCCTCGCCCGCATCTTTTAGCGTATCCAAAAAACGCTGATGAATCAACCCGTTGGTTGCCGCTAAATGACGCACCGACAGATCGTAGGGCCGTCCTTCCGTATCGGTTACTTTGCCGCCGGACTCCTGAACCAGCAGCGCGCCCGCGGCAACGTCCCAGGCACTCAAGCCGTGCTCCCAGTATCCGCTCAGCCGGCCGGCCGCCACATAAGCAAGATGAAGCGCGGCGGAACCGCCCGCTCTTATATTGCGTACCATCGGCAGCAGCGCCTGAAGCTCCGCCATGTTGAGCGGCAAGTTGACCTTGCTGTCCAGCGGGAAGCCCGTGGCCAGCAAGCTGTCCGACAATTGTTCCTCCGTGGAGACATAGGTCGGATTGCCGTGAACGTAAGCCCCTTTGCCTTTTTCCGCCACGAACAACTCGTCCCGGGAAGGGTCGTAGATAACGCCGACAATCACTTCTCCATGATGAGCCAGCGCGATGGATACGGAGTAAAACGGAAATCCGTGAACATAGTTCGTCGTGCCGTCCACAGGATCGATAATCCAAAGATACTCTTCGTCTTTGGCTTCCTCAAGCGCCTTCGCATAGGCATCCGTACCCGGGGCAACCCCTTCTTCTCCCAGGATCGCATGATCCGGGAAATGCGTCAGGATCAGCTTGCGGATCATCTGCTCCGCGCCTTTGTCGACCTCGGTTACGATATCCTGCGCCGAAGACTTGGTGCTCAGCTGCTTGACGGTGCCCAGTTTGCTCTTAATCCATTCTCCCGCTTTCGCTGCGCAATTAATCGCAACGGCGGTATAGCTCTTACTGCTGACAACATAAGGAATCTTTTCATTCTCGTTCAAAGCACTCACTCTACTTTCTATATAAATCTAGTAATCTTGGGAATCTCTACATCCTATTCCGTCATTACGGTAGCCGAAAGGGCAGCCACGCGAAAATTCCGCCTATTTCAATAAAAGTCCGTCCTATGCTGTGCACCTGAATGCTTGGCGAGAACGAACTTTTTAGTCCAATGTCATTATCTTGAGGGGAATCCCTGTTTGGCTACTTCCAACGTAACCCAAAACCCATCAACTTGCAAGTGTTAACAAGCTCAACTTATCGGTTAAGGGTTCACTTCGATGGAAGCACCGTCGAGAATGGTAATGCCCTCTTCCGAATAATTTCCCAGATCCTTCATCAGGTCAAACAAGGCCCCGTCCTTCATCTTCGCTTCAATCATGACGTCCACTTTTGGCGTAACCCCGGCAATATTCCTTAAAAAAGCGAGCAGCGGCACGACATCCACCCCGTCCGCATGGCTGCGGATATCGGTCTTGCTCTTGGGGCTGGAGACATGAATTTTAGGCGGCAGCGGCTGCGCCGGCTCCGAATCGGCCTGCGCAAGCTGCGTCTCCCAGGTGCGAAGGATATCCGGCCACAGCTCCCAGGGCGCCTCGCCGTCGTTATTGACCCACTGGTGATGGATGTCCAGCACCATCGGCAGCCCGGTCTGCTGGCATACGGCCAGCGTTTCCTGGGCCGTAAAGGTTTTATCGTCATTTTCAAGGGTCAGCCGTTCCTTGATGCGGGGGTCAAGCTCATGAAAATGTTCAACGAATCGGGCCGCTGCCGAAGGCTTGTCCCCATAAGCTCCCCCGATGTGAATGTTATTCTTCATGGAAGCAGGCAGTTCCATCGCCTGCAGCATGCGGACGTGCGACTCCAAGTCGCGAACCGAATTAACCAGCACTTCGGGACGCGGCGTGCTCAACACCGTGAAATGATCCGGATGGAAGGAAACCCGCATCCCGTGTTTTTTCACGAATTCCCCAATGGCCTGAAAGCCTTCCTGCAAAGCCGGGAACGGGTCCCAGTCCCGCATGTCATTATGCGTGGCCAGCGGAATCAGCTTGGACGAGAAGCGGTATACCTTGATATCGTGAGCCGCATTATGCTTCAGAAGCCGAAGGGTATTATGTAAGTTCTCATTCGCGATCCGCTCCAGTTTGTGCAGGCCGGCCTCACGGTCATTCAGCTTCATGAAACTCTTCATCGTCATCGTCTTGGAAGGAGAAGCATTCTGCACGACCGTGGACATGGCCACATAACCGAAACGGACAATCATGCATGGTCTCCGAAGAACATCTCGTGCGCGAGCGCGGTCTGTACGCGCGCTTCCTCATCCGTCAATTTGCGGATGAGCTGCAGCTCGACCGAAGTGACCTCCCGCCCCTGGAAGTTGATCTCCGATACGCATGCGGTGATCAGGACGATGGCCACCGCCCGGTTATCCGGCGTATAGGCAATGACCTTCTGTCCCGTCGGAAACACCCGGAGCCCATCCTTCAGCATTTTGCCGCGGCCGTATTCCAGCAGCTCGTAGAGCTCCTGCTCGCTTTTAAACTTACAAACGGAATTGAACTCGGTTTGAAATCCCATATCATGTCTCTTCCTTTCATCTCAAAATATTAGACTCAAGGGGAGCCGTAATGAATAGCGCGGACTCCCCCTGGTGTTTCATATCCTATTGTGACGGCTTACGCCTGGTTCTCATAAATCAGGGATTGCTTGCGATGGTACCGCTCAAGGCCCAGCTCGATCATCCGGTCAAGCAGCTCGCGGTAGGAAACGCCCGTCTCCCGCCACAAGAGCGGGTACATGCTGAACGGCGTGAAGCCCGGCATCGTGTTCACTTCGTTGATCAGTATCGCACCGTCCGAACGGCGGACAAAGAAGTCGGCGCGGGTAATGCCCCCGCCCTCAATCGCTTTGAAGGCGGCAATGGCCAGGTCGCGCAGCCGATCCGCCGTATCCGGGTCGATCTCGGCCGGGATTTGCATCTGCGATTGTCCATCCGTATATTTGGCCGCGTAGTCATAGTATTCACTGGAAGAGACGATTTCACCCGGAACGGACGCCATCGGCTCGTCATTGCCGAGCACGCTGACCTCCACTTCGCGCGCATCGACGAACTCTTCTACGATGATCTTGTCATCGAAGCGGAGCGCGGATTCAATCGCTGCCTTCAGCTGTTCCCGGTTCTTGGCCTTGGAAATCCCGACGCTCGAGCCGAGGTTAGCCGGCTTGACGAAGCTCGGGAATCCGAGTTTGTCCTCGATGTTCTTGAGCACTTCATGCTGGCTCCGCTCCCACTGGGTGCGGTTGAAATAGCAGTACTCGCATTGCGGCAATCCTGCCTGGGCAAAGAGCTTCTTCATGACGACTTTGTCCATCCCGGCAGCGGATGCAAGCACGCCGGTTCCCACGTAAGGGATGTCCGCCATTTCGAACAGCCCCTGGATCGTCCCGTCCTCGCCGAACGTCCCGTGAAGCAGCGGGAACATAATATCGACCGCCTGATTCTCTTCCCCGTACAGTCTGCTGAACACGGCGTTCAGCGCCGTTTGCGTGCCTTCCCCTTCAGCCAGCTTCAATTCCTCCTGCCGGGCGAAAGGAGCCGACATCTTGCTGCCGATTCTCCAGGTTCCCTGCTTTGAAATATAAAACGGGACAATCTCGTATTTATCAAAATCAAAAGCGTTCATGACCGCGAATGCCGTGGATAGCGACACCTCATGCTCGCCGGATTTTCCCCCGTATACTAAACCAACCGTCAATTTATCCTGTCCCATGTTAACCTCTCTCTTGTCCGTATTGCAGCATGACATGCTGTCATCTTAAAAATAATCGGGAATATGGTAAAACCGGTATTCGGTGTTATCGTTCCAAGCATAGGAATCCCGGTAGTCCCAATAGCGGTGGCGGCTTGACACCGTATGCGCATTAACCAGCGGCATCCCGCCCGCGTCAAACGCCGTTACGATGGTGCTGTGCTGAAACGCGCCGTCGCCGTCCCAGTCGTACACGATGACGTCCCCCAGCATCAGCTGTTCGGGACGCTCCACCCGCTCGGCACGAAGCCCCGTGGTACTGGCATTCAGATAATGCGCGAAGCTGTTCGACACCGCCCAGCTGTAGCTCCACCACTCCCGTTTGTTGACGTATCCCTTGTACCACCATCCCGTTTCTCTTTTACCAGTATAGTGGATTGGGGCTTTGCCTGCAAAGAGGCACTGGGAGATATAGTTCGTGCAATCCACGTCGAATTCCTCAAACTCCGGATTCCCGGAATCCCACCAACGGTCGGCATAGGCAGCCGCGGCTTCGCGTTCGTAACGTCCCGATCGCGGACTGCTGCCAGCGGCGTATACGCGTCCGTTCATGAAAGGAGTGGACGGTTCCCTTCCGGCCGCGTCCGAGCTTGCTCCCGGTATGTCGGCCCTTTGCAAAGGATGGCGTTCATCCTGCAGACGTTCAATGCCGACGATCAGCCAGGCATCCCCGTCCCGAATCAGCGTCAGCCGCTCCCTGAAAACCGTGTCTTCCCGATGCGTCATCCCTCTTTTTTCATAATAAAAGACGCTGTGGAGCCGCACGTCGGCGACCACATCATCCTCCGTTTCCCTCAGTATGCGCTGAAGACGGGCACGGGTCTCGCTCTTAAGCGGCGTTGCCTCCCGCTCCGCATACCACGATTGCAGGCGAAACTGCCTCTCTCCTCTCTCTACCAGGTAGTTCAGGTCCGCCACAATCTGCTCTTTCAGGCCTGAGGAATAGTCCACGCGATTTTGGTTATATTGATTGACGTAAATATATAGAGCTTGCTTCCAAGGCTTCTCGGCTTGCTTCAAACTGTTCATCCTCTCTCCTCCTCTAACCTTGCCATTCACGCCGTTCCCTATCACAACTATATGAAGCAAATCTTCAGGCTATGAACTTCGGTCAAGAGATTGCAGAAACGCGGGATTGCAGCGGCTGCTTTCCGGTAAGAAAACAGGCTTGTTTTCACCTTTTTGAAATGCGTTTCTTCTATAAAAAATGCTTTACGCGGGGAGTTGAAAACGTTATACTTAAAGTAGTCAATTTATGAAATTAGGTTTCATCTAGTGAAACCGAAAAGGATTTAACCCTAACTGTCTTTATTCGATTTATGAAATGACTTAAGGAGGTTCATCAATGCCAGCAAAGGATCAATTCTCCATCTCTCGCAACCTAGAGGTGGGCGGTAAAAGTTACCGCTACTTCAGCCTGCAGGCACTCGAAGAGCAAGGATACGGCAGCGTGTCCAAGCTTCCTTTCTCCATTCGGGTGCTGCTTGAAGCTGCCGTTCGTCAGTTTGACGGACGCGCGATTACCGAAGATCACGTAAAACTCTTGTCCAAGTGGAACGAAGGACGCGACAACAACAAGGAAATTCCGTTTATCCCTGCCCGTATCGTACTGCAGGACTTCACCGGCGTACCCGTTGTCGTAGACCTTGCAGCCATGCGCGACACTGTAAAAAAATCCGGCGGCGATCCTAAACAGATCAATCCGCTCGTTCCGGTCGACCTCGTTATCGACCACTCCGTCATGGTCGACGCTTTTGGTACCGACCAAGCGCTTGAAACGAACATGAAGCTTGAATTTGAACGCAACGAGGAGCGTTACCGTTTCCTCCGCTGGGCTCAAACGGCATTCAACAACTTCCGCGCGGTTCCTCCGGGAACAGGTATCGTTCACCAGGTTAACCTGGAGTACCTGGCTTCCGTGGCGGCTACGAAGACCGTTGACGGCGAAACGCTGGTCTTCCCTGATTCCCTCGTAGGCACGGACTCCCATACCACCATGATCAACGGTCTTGGCGTTGTGGGCTGGGGCGTCGGCGGCATCGAGGCGGAAGCCGGCATGCTCGGCCAGCCGCTGTACTTTGTCACCCCTGAAGTTATCGGCTTCAAACTGACAGGCAGCCTGGCAGAAGGCGCTACCGCGACTGACCTTGCCCTTACGGTAACCGAGCTTCTCCGCAAGAAAGGCGTCGTAGGCAAATTCGTAGAATTCTACGGTCCAGGCCTCGCCAACATCAGCTTGGCTGACCGCGCAACGGTTGCCAACATGGCTCCGGAATATGGCGCTACGATCGGCTTCTTCCCGGTTGACGACGAAACACTGGCTTATCTTCGCAACACGGGCCGCTCCGATGAGCAGGTTGAGCTTGTGGAGAACTACTATAAAGCGCAAAACATGTTCCGTACGGCCGATACGCCGGACCCTGAGTTCTCCGACGTAATCGAACTGGACCTGGCTTCGGTTGTGCCGAGCTTGGCCGGACCGAAACGTCCGCAGGACCGTATCGAGCTTACCAGCATGAAACAAAACTTTAACGACATCATCCGTACGCCGATCGATAAGGGCGGATATGGACTCAGCGACGAGAAAATCGCAGAGACCGTTAAAGTTAACCATAAAGACGGCTCTACCAGCGAAATGGGTACGGGTGCAGTTGTAATCGCGGCCATCACCAGCTGTACAAACACGTCGAACCCAAGCGTTATGCTCGGCGCAGGCCTCCTGGCCAAGAAAGCCGTTGAACGCGGACTGAAGAAGCCTGGCTATGTGAAGAGCAGCTTGACACCGGGCTCCCTCGTCGTAACCGACTACCTGGAAAAAGCCGGTCTCCTGCACTATCTGGAATCCCTTGGCTTCTACGTGGCAGGCTATGGCTGCGCAACGTGCATCGGTAACTCCGGTCCATTGCCGGATGAAGTGAGCGAAGCGATTGCCGACAACGACATGACGGTAGCTGCCGTATTGTCCGGTAACCGTAACTTCGAAGGCCGCGTGCATGCTCAAGTCAAAGCCAACTACCTGGCTTCGCCGCCGCTGGTTGTTGCTTACGCCCTGGCAGGCACGGTGAACATCGATCTTCAGAACGATCCGATCGGTTACGATCCGAACAATGAGCCTGTGTATCTGAAGGACATCTGGCCAACGAGCGCGGAAATCCGCGAAGCGATCGGCCTGTCCGTCAGCCCTGAAGCATTCCGCTCCAAGTACGAGAACGTGTTCACCGCCAATGAGCGTTGGAACAAGATTCCTGTGCCTGAAGGCGAGCTGTACGAGTGGGACGATCAATCCACTTACATTCAGAACCCGCCGTTCTTCGAAAACCTGGGCAACGGCCTGAACGACATCCAGGACATCAAGGAAGCGCGCGTGCTGGCTCTCTTGGGCGATTCCGTTACGACGGACCACATCTCTCCAGCGGGCAACATCGCAACGAACAGCCCTGCCGGCAAATATCTGAGCGATCGCAACGTGGAGCGCAAAGACTTCAACTCCTACGGCTCCCGCCGCGGTAACCACGAAGTCATGATGCGCGGTACGTTCGCTAACATCCGGATCCGTAACCAGGTCGCTCCAGGTACGGAAGGCGGCGTTACGACTTACCTGCCAACGGAAGAAGTGATGTCCATCTATGATGCATCGATGAATTATCAAGCAGGCGGACAGAACCTGATCGTTATCGCAGGTAAAGAATACGGTACGGGAAGCTCCCGCGACTGGGCCGCAAAAGGTACGTATCTCCTCGGCGTCAAGGCTGTGCTGGCTGAAAGCTTCGAGCGTATCCACCGCTCCAACCTGGTGGGCATGGGCGTTCTGCCGCTCCAGTTCCAGGAAGGTCACGGCTGGAAGAGCCTCGGTCTGAACGGCCGCGAGACATTCGATATTCTGGGCCTCAGCAACGATGTGAAGCCAGGCCAGGAATTGACGGTTGTCGCTACGCGCGAAGACGGAACCCAATTCGAGTTCCCAGCCATCGCTCGTCTCGACAGCATGGTGGACGTGGATTACTACCATAACGGAGGTATCCTCCAAACGGTACTGCGTCAAATGATCGCATCGAACCAATAAGACACTCCCTATAGGCGCTTTAGCCTTAGGAACAAATCCCCATCATCCGCTTATGGATGATGGGGATTTTGTTATTTTTCGGTACTTCTTTCCTGAATATTGGATATTCCGTTTCGAATGATGCCAAGAAGGTTAATTGGTAAAAAACATTTTCGGAAATCCATGCCCAGGAGGAAAGTACCTATGATCAAAATACATACGATGGCTTCGTTCCAATATCAATACCAACGGCCGCAGCCGGTAGCAGCGCCTAAGAAAGAGGAAGCGACGGACAAACCCCTGACCTTTCAAGAAATCCTTCATCAGAAAATGAAGGAAAAGAACGTGAAGCTGACCTAAGTTGCGCTTACGTGTTACATACTGAGCTGCAGCGGCAAAAGGACCGTTCCCCGCGATCACCAAGATCATGGGGGACGGTCCTTTTCTATCCTATAAGAAATAGCGTTTATGGGCGAGCCTTCTCTGAAGACGGACAGCGCTTGGACGGTTTGTTATGCCGGACGGCTGTATCACATGCAGCCTCCCGGTCATTCAATAACTTATAGTGATGCTGTCTCTGACCCGGCAATAGAATAAATTAAATCATCATTCCCATTTCCCGTGCCGCTTCCATCAGAATTGGCGCATGCTCGCGAAGCGTTTCGGCCGACAGGCGGGTTACAGGCCCGGACATCGACAACGCGGCGGCGACGCGGCCGCTGCGGTCGAAGATCGGCACGGATACGGCAGCCGCTCCAGGTTCGCGCTCTTCGATGCTGATCGCGTAACCGTTCTCCAGTATTTCCGCCAGCTGCTGCCGGTACGCGTTCTTATCGACCGCCTCCGGCCAATCCGGCGCATTCAGCAGCTCCTCCTGGTCCGCCTCAGGCGCAAAGGCCACAAGAACCTTGCTGGACGCGCCCACCGAGAGCGGCAGCCGCACGCCGACCTGGGCGACCCGCCGGATCCCCTGGTTGCTCTGAACCGCTTGAATCCGAAGGCGATCCGAACCGTCCCTTAAATACAGACTTACCGTTTCCCCAAGCCGATCCCGCAAGGCCTCCATCGCCGGCTGAAGGCGAATGGCAGGGTCATCGCTTTGGGACAGATGCATCGACAGCTCCCATATTTTTAAGCCGAGCCGGTATTTCTCCGTCTCTTTGTTCCGCACAACGAATCCTTTGTCTTCCAGCGTTGTTAGCAGCCGATGGACGGTGCTTTTATGTAATCCGATAAGGGAAGAAATCTCCGTGAGAGCAAGTTCGCCATCCTTCGTAAAACACATCAAGATATCAAGGGCTCGCTCTACGGCGCGTACCGTCAATTTGCGGTCTTCCATCCCGATCAGCTCCTCTCCTGTTTCATTGTATGAAACCTGGTTACAAGAATTATATGAGAATTCTTCTCAAAAGTAAACCATGGGGACAGGGACTTTACAGTTGTCTTACAATCTATGGTTTTGCATTGACTTTATAGGCATCCGGGCATACGATTATTATAATTTCAACTTTTTCATGTTCACGAAACGCACTCAGACTATATGGTAAGGAGGGGCCACTTATGAGCACTACGACTGGTAGTAATGCCCCACTCTCCCAATTGAATGACGCGCCGACCGAGCTGTCCACGGGCTTGGTCCGTCTAAAGCATATTATATTAGCGCTGTTATTATCTGTCGTTTTTTTCCTCGTTTTCTGTTTTATTGCGCTTCATGCCTATATCGCTTGGGTTTTGTCGAATCCGACGGTGGCTCCGCTCTATTCCAATCCCAAGCTTGCGAAAGATATGAATTACGAGAACGTCACGTTCCACTCGATTGACGGGAAACGAAATATCAATGGATGGTATATCCCGGCCGAGAATTCCTCGAAAACCATCGTGCTCAGCCATGGTTACGGCGCTAACCGGGAGGAAACCTGGGTACCGATGTACGATATCGCCCACTACGCGCACAATATGAATTTCAATGTGCTCATGTTTGATTACGGTTTTGCCTCCCAGACCAGCAAGGAAGTGGCGACCGGGGGCAAGGAGGAGAAACGCCAGCTTCTTGGAGCCATTGAGCATGTGAAGCAGCGCGGCGCGAAGCAAATTGTCGTCTGGGGGTTCTCCATGGGGGCCGGCACCGCGCTGCAGGCAGGGCTTGAGACCAAGGACGTGGATGCCATGATTCTGGACAGCGCCTTTTTATTGGAGCCGGACACGCTTTACCACAATATCCACAACCAGATTGATCTCCCCCGTCATCCTTCGCTGGAGATTCTGGAGCTGCTCTTCCCTGTGCTTAACGGCACAAGTCTGGACCAAATCCCGTACAATGAAGTGAAGAAGCACGATTACCCGTTCCCGACCTTGTTCATCCACGGAACGAAGGACGATAAGGCCCCTTACCCGATCGCCGAGAAAATTGCTTCCAACCAGACGCATGCGGATTCCGATTCCTGGATTGTAGAGGATGCCCATCATGAGCTTATCTTCCGCGAGCACCCTAGGGAATATCTGCGCAAAGTATCGACCTTCCTCGGCAAACTCGAAACGCCGGACGAACCCTGAGGTTTTCATCAGTTGTTTATATAGCGAAGAGACCGTGCCTTTCAGTATAAGATTCTACTCCCCTGCTGCCTGATGCAGCGGGGGTTTTTATTTTTCCTTCATAATACAGGCCGCCAAATGAATATAGTGTGTTTAGTGAACCTGATACTGGAGGGAACGGACATGTTATTTCATTATGGAGCGAAGCTCCCGGTGCGATTACTGGAGGAAATTCGCTTTTGGAAGCATCAGGAAAGAAAACACCTCGCGCTGATCAAAGCCGTGGTGCCCGATCTGGAGCCGGTCTACGTCAAGATGCTGGATCAATGGGCCGTCGTGTTCTCCGACACGGAGAAGGCGGCAGACGAACTTCTGCGCCATATTCTAAGTTATAATGCTTCTCCCACGCCTCAAATGCTGGCCCAGGTCGAGCAGCTCTTGGGCGCTTCCTGCGAGCAGTCCAGGGAGTTCATTCGCCAGCTGCACAGCTTAAAAGAGAACAGTGAAGCCGTTCAGAAAGTACCGCTTGCCGGTACGGTTCTGCACCATGTGATTCGGGAGTCCGAATATTTCCTGAATGCACTCGAAACACTGAACGCCGCCGGAGCGCTGGAGAGATTCATGGATGTGGATATGCCGCTGCAGTCGATGACGCTGCACGAGGCCACGTCTCCTCCGCCGTCTACTCCCGAAGCCGAGCTGTCCATTCAAGGCATGGGAGACAGCGGCGGCAAAGCTGTGCCGATTGGCGGACACCGCCTCCCTCCACTGCCTTACGCTTATAATGCGCTCGAGCCTTATATCGACGAGAAAACCATGCGGATTCACCACGACATCCATCACCAAAGCTACGTCGACGGCCTGAACAAGGCGGAGAAGAAATTGGAGGAGGCCCGTAAAAGCGGCGATTTCGAGCTCGTGAAGCATTGGGAACGCGAGCTTGCGTTCCACGGTGCCGGCCACTATCTGCATACGATCTTCTGGAACATCATGAACCCGCGGGGCGGCGGCGAACCGGGCGGAGAGCTTGCACAGCAGATCAAGAAGGATTTCGGAAGCTTCGATCGATTCAAGAAGCATTTTACCGAAGCAGCAGACAAAGTGGAAGGCGGCGGCTGGGCGATCCTCGTCTGGAGCCCGCGCAGCCATCGGCTTGAAATTTTGCAGGCCGAGAAACATCAAAATCTCTCCCAGTGGGACGTCGTCCCTCTCCTCGCCCTGGATGTATGGGAGCATGCATATTACCTTAAACATCAAAATAAACGCAAGGATTACATCAACGATTGGTGGAACGTGGTCTACTGGCCGGAAGTTGCGGAGCGTTTCAAGCATGCCAGCAAGCTGAAATGGAAACCGTTTTAATTCTCAGTCGGCATTAGCTGCTTCGGATTGGTTAATATTGGGTATGAAGTCTATAGCCCTCCTTACTTCCTTTATGGGGTTTAGGGAGGGCTTCCCTGTTCAGAGGGGCACTTGGTCATGAGCCCGGAATTGAACAGGATTATTCAAGCTAAGGAGTAACCCAACCTTATTGTTAGGTCTTTTTTACCACATATCTGGTTATTTATTCGGTTGAACGCTACCATATGCTGGATTATGATATGACAGTAAGCTTGGTACGCAGCCTCAGCATTGGTCTAAGGCAACAACCGAAAGATCCGGCGTGCCTGTGGGAGCAGGACATCACGACTGAAGGGATGGGTCAGTGTGAACAGTAGGTTCAAATCGCGTATTTTCATTTTTGCTTTTGTATTCATTATTCTAATTGTTGGAGGATGCCAGCCCGTGAACCATAATCAAAACGAAGCCACTGCAAACGGCAGCTCGGACGAGGTTATAACAAAGGCGAAAACCACGGCCGTTGAGTATTTTAAGGAAAAATACAATTTGGATGTAGAGATTACCAAAGAAGAGATGATGCCATCGATCGTAGCGGACAAGGTTAACCTCGAAGGGTATGTCGTGGATCATCCTGAACAAACCTTTAAAATATCCGTAGATTTCAACACAGGCGAAACGTCCAATTTCGTGATGAACCCGGAGCTTAGAAAAGCTATTAAGGGCGAGTGACGGACCTATGTTTCTCTTTGCAGCAACCATAGGCTCTGAACCTGATAGATCACGTTAAGGAGGGAATATATTTGAGTTCACCGCAAGTGGATGACGAGACATACCGACTCATGTCGGAAGCGGCTTACCTCGATCTGAAAAAAGAAGATACCGTTGAGGACCTGCCGGGATGGGAGGTTCTTGAGGACTATAAGAGCAACAGCATATCCGGTTTTGACGCGGTAACTTTCTACAACAAGGAAACGAACCAGGCCGTTATCGCATACCGCGGCACCGAAGCAGGCAGAGATTTATCCCATGCGCTCCCCGATTATCTGGCCGACGCGGATATTGGCATTGAAGAGATCAAACGAAAAATCCCGGATTTCCGGGCTCCTTGGGCCGACCATGTAGACAAAGTCAAAGAAGTGACGGGCATTAACGATGTCACGGATTGGTTCGGCGAACAATCGAGGAAAATCGATAAGAAAACGGATATCTTGGGCACCAATCAGATGTATCAAGCCGAGGATTACGCGCTGGAAATGAAGGAGAAGTACAAGGGTGTTGATTTTTCCCTTACCGGTCATTCGCTGGGCGGAGCCAACGCGCAATATGCTGCCGCTTATACCGGCATGTCGGCTGTCACCTTCAGCGCCCCGTCCGTCATCGGTAGCCTCTCCCCTGAAGCCAGAAGAAAAGCCGAGAATGGGGAATTCGATTCCCAGATCATTAATTTCGCCCATCCCGGCGACATTATTGCCAGCGGTGCGCTCGGAGGTTACGACGGTCACGTCGGCTCAACCTATTACATAGACTCCAGTTACAAGGATGCCAATGACGGGCTCAGCATCAAAGAAAAAATCGATAATACGCTGGGAGGCCCCAACTATCACCAGCTGGACCGCTATCAATTCGAGAATGGGTACATTTCGAACCGTCTGTATGACGGCGCTACCGGTAAGTCCGTGGATTCGCCCAGAATCCCTTCCCACAGCGATCTCTTGTTTGGTCTTGGCGGGCCGTTGAGCAACTTGGGCTTAGGTTTGGGCGGCTCGCTGGGAGCCATAGCCGGATCGGCAGGAGGCTCCTCCGGTACCATCCAGGTTACCCCTGCCGAGCTGCGAAGCGTAGCCGAGAAATGGCGAGCGCATGCCCATCAGAGCGATGCCGAAATGCAGGGAATCCGGCAGCGTCTCTCCAAATACATGTTCTCTAGCCACAGCCGGCGTCTGCAGCCGATCGTCCAGCAGCTGGATACATCCATCATGTCGATGAGTCAGTGGCATCTGCAGCATACCACCGACATCGTGCAGTACATTAAATTTAAGGCGGATCTGTTTGAACGTACAGATAACAGCGGTTAAACATCTATTAGCAACCACCGGGAGGAATGGGGATGAGTCGAGAGATTCTGCTGGAGCTTGATGATTTGCTTCAAGCCGAACGCGAGCTGACGGGGCTGCTTGCAGCCCTTCGGTCCGACGAACAAGAGGCACGGGTCATGTATGCCCGCCTTCAGGATTGGAAGGGACAATCGGCTAATGTGCTGAGGGATCAGATCGAAGTCTTTTTCATGGAGATGTCCCGTCGAATCCGGGAGATCGAGGAGCAAAAAAGCGCCCTCGTCCAGTATGTGCAATATATGAAACAAGTCGATGGCGCATCTTGATCTTTCCTTGCTTGTCCTAGATGATCAGATGGCTTCATATCGTCACAGGGATAATCAAAAAAAGGCTTCGCCTCCGTGGGCGAAGCCTTTTTGATATCATGAAAATCCAGCTTAGTCTTTAATCAAGGACAGAAACTCCGAGCGCTGCGCGGAATCGCTCTGGAACGTACCGCGTACAGCCGACGTTACCGTCTTGCTGCCCGGCTTCTTCACGCCGCGTGCGCACATGCACAGATGCTCGCCTTCCACCACGACCATAACGCCGTTAGGCTGCAGCGCCTCCACCATAATATCGGCGATTTGCGAGGTGATGCGCTCCTGCACCTGAAGACGGCGAGTTACCGCCTCTACCAAGCGCGCCAGCTTGCTCAAGCCGGCGATTTTGCCGCTCGGGACATATCCGATATGGACTTTGCCGAAGAACGGCGCCATATGGTGCTCACACTGGCTGTAGTACACGATATCCTTCACAATGACCAGTTCCTCGTGATTCTCGTCGAAGGTAACCCCGAGAACGTCCTTGGGATCGACTTCATATCCCGCAAAGATCTCTTCGTACATCCGCGTCACGCGGGCCGGTGTCTCAAGCAGACCCTCACGCTTGGGATCTTCACCGATCAGCTTCAATATTTGCTCTACATGGTACTCGATCTGCTCCCGGTTTTGGCCTACTTTATGGTTCACATAGTCCTTTACGCCCGCCACAGTACAATCCCCCTTTCCGTTCCAAAAAAAAGCAAACGGTTAACTTATAGCCGCTGTTAGCGGTCTTTTTAAATAGAAATGCCCCTCCGTCGTTCCATTTAGACGGGAGCGGGCTTTCTTGCATTATGATTTGCGTTTGCGGCCTTGCCCTTTGCCCGGCATAGGCTGATTTTTCATCATTTGCTGTGCACGCTGCATCTGCTTGCTGTTCATGTTATACCCCATTTGTTTTGCCATCTTCTGCAGCATTTGCGGATCGTTCTGCATCTTCTCCAATTGCTTGCGCAGATAGAATACGCCGATGAAGAATCCGCCGACCAGACCCACGATCAATGTAATAATCGGAATGACAATATCCATCACTTGACCACCTTCTACTAATATCTGCCATTTCATGGCGCATACACGAACCTATCATAGCATGTCCTTTTCGTCACAGCAAATGAAAATAACGGATGTTCCGCAGCAGGCAGTTCCGATGATTACGCCTTGGTCAACTACGACCCTTTACGGTCCGGCATGGCTCCTTCGATCGTCAACAAGGTGCGTTTGATTTCCGGGCCGCCGGCATAGCCGATCAACGCTCCGTCGGCTCCTACCACCCGGTGGCACGGCACGATGATCGGAACGGGGTTCTTATTGTTCGCTCCGCCTACGGCTCGAACCGCTTTCGGACGTCCGATGGATTCGGCTATATCCTTATAGGAGCAAACCGTTCCATAGGGAATGGATTTCAGCGCTTCCCATACCTGCAGTTGGAATGAGGTTCCGCGCATGTCCAGCTGTACGTCGAAGGCCTTCAGTTCCCCGGCAAAGTACTGCTTCAACTGCGTGATCGCAGGGGCTAGTCTGGCCTCGTCCCGTTGGTATCCGCCGTTGCCGGCCCAAGTCCGCGACCACTGCTGGATGACCGCTTCCTTCACATAGAAGCTGCCGAATTCAATGAGACAAAGCCCCTTCTCCGTGGCGCAGACCGTCAGCGGTCCGATCGGAGATTGAACTTCATCATAATACAGCATTTCCGGTCCTCCTTCAGGGATGGCCATCGGCTCGACCCCCTGAATGACAGGACCCTCCTGCTCCGGATTGCCCCCATTAGAGGAACCCGGAACCCCGGCGGATGAAACTTCGGCCGCGGCTTGCGCTTCGGCAGGTGCTTCATTTCCAGCCGGTTCAGGCTTTAGTTTATTCAAGGCTTGCTGCAGCATATCTCGTACTCGGGAATCCCCTTCTGATTTCATGCTTTTCTCTAAGTTGTTCAACGCTTCTTCGCCTCCAATACGGCCCAGAGCCCATGCAGCGGTTCCCCGCAGCTCCGGGCGCGGGTCCTTCAGCAGTACTTCGCTCAGCTTCGGTACGGCTGAAATATCTTTAAAATTGCCGAGCGCGATGACGGCATTGCGCTGAATCGGCTTACGGCCGCGCCAAGCGGCGGACGTATCTCCGAAGGCCTCCTTGAATTCCCGGTTGCTCATATCCAGAATGGGCAGGAGCAGCGGCTTGGCTTTTTCAGGATCGGGCTTGAAGTCCTCTTGATGAGTCCAGCTCTTGCCCCGGTTCTTCGGACAAACAATTTGACAGGTATCGCATCCATACAGCCGGTTGCCGATCTTGCGCATGGCTTCTTCGTCCAGAAATCCTTTGGTCTGGGTCAGAAAAGAAACGCAGCGCTGGGCATTCAGCTGCCCGGGACCGACAAGGGCGCCGGTTGGGCATGCATCGATGCATTTGGTGCACTCCCCGCAATCCTCGGTTACCGGCGAATCCGGCGGAAACGGGATATTGGTCACCATTTCGCCAAGGAATATCCAGGAGCCGAACTTCGGAGAGATGATGGCGCAGTTCTTGGCACTGAAACCGATGCCGGCACGCTGCGAGACGGCCCGGTCGACAAGCGCGCCGGTGTCCACCATGCTTTCAAGCTTTGCATCCGGCACGCGTTCCTTGATGTACGCCTCCAGGCGGCTCATCGCCTCCCGGAGCACATGGTGA
The DNA here is from genome assembly GCF_038007545.1 of Bacillus sp. FSL K6-6540. NCBI lineage: Bacteria > Bacillati > Bacillota > Bacilli > Caryophanales > Bacillaceae > Bacillus > Bacillus sp. FSL K6-6540. The sequence continues at coordinate 1,002,205 of NZ_JBBOXH010000001.1, read as the reverse complement.
TAATCCCTTCCCCAAGCGGATCGCGCCATGATGCCCCTGTACTTGCCAGGCTCCGATTTCGGCGGGTTCTCCATCTTGGAGTGGTACGTTATCGCGATGGCGATCAGGGACTTCGGCTCGGTGTCGGGGAGTGCGGGAGTCACCCGCTTATCCAGATCCGACTCCTCGAACCCGGACTCATAACCCTTATCCCGATGGGATTGCAAAATCCCCTTCAGGGATTGGAACGGCTCCGCCGAGGCGAAGCCGATATCATCTATGCCGAGCTCGGGTGCAACGGCTTTTAGCTCCTGCTTGAGCTCCTCCCATACCGAAGGCGGAGGAGCGTACGAGCCGAGTGTGTAGGTCATTCTCCAGCGCCTCCTTTTCTGGGATGATGTTCTGTCTTAAGCTACAGCTTTTTGATCTCGGACAACGGCCAGAAAATAAATTCGGCCCTGCCCACGATGTCGCTTTCCTTCACGCTGCCGAACATGCGGCTGTCCTTGCTCTTTCCGAGGTGGCGGTTATCCCCCATAACAAAATACCTTCCCTCTTCCAGGGTAACGGGCTCGAAGCCAGGATCCTCGATCGGGACATCGGTATACCCTTCCTCTTGGGCCACGCCGTTCACGTACAGCTTCTGATCCTTTACCTCAATGGTATCCCCGGGTACGCCGACGACACGCTTAACAAGAAACTCCTTCTTGTCCGGTCCGTCGCTCGGATCCTTAAGCACAATGACGTCGCCGTGGCTCGGTTCCGAAAAGCGATAGACCACTTTATTAATAAAGAGCCGCTCCGATGCCACCAGCGTCGGCTGCATGGATTCGCCCTTAACCATAGACAGGTTAAACACAAACATATTTAGAAGCACCATAATAACAAATGCAATCGCAATCGTCTTTACCCAATCCCACAGCTCGGCGGCCCAGCCGTTCTTCTTGACCGGTTGATTCTGAGGCCCGTTGTTCTCGCCATGCTCAGTTGAATCCGGAGGAATCACTTGTCCCATGCTACACCTACTTTACTTCGATTTCACCTTCGAGCATCGAGGGCGGTACCTTCAAAAACAGGTACATTAATAGAAAAGCATATCTCCCACCCATTTGCAACGGCTGAAAGATATGCTTCATATCGAAAAAATGTCGTTTCTTATCTCTGTCGAAGCTTAAGGCCGCCGTTTTGCGCTGCTCGTATGTACCGCTGTAGTCGCTGCAACTATTGACCAAGGATACTGAGCTTCTGGAACGACCGCAGGATTTGGCTGGCACCGTATCCCATGGCTTCATAAAATGGCATGGCTGCGGCGTTGTGCTCATCTCCGGCTACCATGATCCGACTGACTTTCCGTGATTGAAAACGCTGTTCCATCGCTGATATCAAGGCTTTGCCAATCCCTTTCCTGCGATAGTCGGGATGAATGGCGATGCGGTAATAACAACCATGATTGCGTTCGATCGTACCGATTAAGGCACCAACGATTTCACCGTTTTCTTCTGCCACCATAATCAGATCGGAGTCCCAAGCGAGCTGCCTGGAGAAAGGCTCCATCGTGTTTTCGTAGCATTCTTCCGATAAAGCAATCTGTAATAGCTCGGTTACGGGGTTACAGTCACTCAACTGAAAGGAACGAACATGCATTTCAAAATCTCCCTTTTCGTTAGCATGATGCGGTTTACCCGGTTTACAAAGATCTAGTATTCCGTTAACGCAAACCTGACATTTAAGTTTACTACAAAAAACCCGAAAATCCTGTTTCCTTGTCCATTAAACCACATCTTTCTCGTAAATTCACGAGTTTTCTTCTGAAAGCGCTTTATATGAAGCGTTTTCATTAATTTTGATGGATAAAATTCCATATTTTTGTTGAATGATCGATTCGTTTCCTGCCTTTAAACCATTAGCTCACGGTAAAATGGACCCCATTAATTACCAATGAGTTTACATCATTGTCTCCATGTATTTTTGAAATCACCGGGCTACCTTTCCTGTGGCGACACATGCTGTAATGAGGGAACTTGATGTAAAAAAACAGCGCCCCCCGGCCATGTGCCTTTGGAGGAACGCTGCTTTCGTACATCCATGTTTACTGAAGAACGACGGTATCTCCCGCTTTCAGCCCTGACAAAACCTCGATTTTATCAAGCGTCTGCATCCCCGTCTCAATATCCTGCCGCTCGATCTGGCCGCCTCCCTTGTCCACCATGACATAAGAGCTATCTCCCTCCGTCATGACGGCCAGCTTGGGAACCACAACCGCCTTGTTCTTCCGTTTGGTCACGATCTCTCCGTTCAGCGTCAATCCGCCGATCAAGCGATCGTTCTTCGGCAGCGAGATGATGACCTTGAACTGCGGCGTCTGGGACGTCTGCTTCTCCTGAGCCGTCGCCTCGGCGAATTTGGCCACTTCCAGCACCTTGCCCTTTAGCTTCAAATCCTTGATGGACGGCAGCTTGACCTCTACCGCCATGTCCGGCTGAATGCTGAAGATGTCGTTTTCCCCGACGTATGCCACCAACCGCAGGGAATCCAGGTCGACGATTTTGCCGATATACTGGTTGGCCGTCACCGATTGCGGCCGCTGCTGGGTCGGGTCGAACAGGAACAGGCCTGCTGCCGGAGATACGTATGTCGATTGCCTCAGCCTGTCGTTCAAATCGGCAAGCGTCTGACGTTCAATATCGTTGTTCACCTCGTCCAGCTGACTGCTCAGCCGCGCATTTTCCTGGTCTGCCAGCATTTTCAGGCGCTCCGCCTCCGTTGCGCCTACAGGCGCGTTGTCGAGATCCTGATTCAGCGTAAACTCCTTCAGCTCCTGCTCCAGCTTCCGCTTCTGCAGCTCCGCCTCCTTCTGCTGGAGCTGCTGACGAATCGCCTTTTGCTCCAATTTGAAAAGGGCGTCGCCTTTTTTGATCTGCTGGCCGTTCTCGACGTTCCAGGACTCCACCCTCGCCTCAAAAGGCGCGTATACGTTCGTTTCCTTTCCGTATTCGGACGTTCCCTTGACCTGCACGGTCGATAGAATCGTTTCCTCGGTTACGGGGAATGAGATGACCTGCGGCTCTTCCATCATGGGAATCTCAGGTTCCTTGGGTTTCACCTGCCCATATCCCCAATACCCCACCAGACCCAGCACAGCAGCGATAACCGTCCATTTTATGATTTTTTTTATCATACCGATTTAGCTTCCTTTCCGAAACTCATGATCCTAATCCCGCTTGATGGCCAGCAGCGCATTCGTTCTTGCTGCGCTGATCGCCGGGTAAATCCCCGAGAAGATGCCCGTCATTACGGCGAAGGCAATGCCGATCGGCAGCGTCTCCGCCGTCACGGCGATTTGCAGTCCCGACATGCCTGCCGAAGCCATGATGAATGAATTCAGCCCTTTGATGATCAAATACGCGAATACGATGCCGAGCAAGCCGCCAAGCAAACCAAGCAGGCTGGCTTCCACGATGAACATGTTCCGGATTTGCGGCATATTCGCTCCCAGAACCTTCATGATGCCGATTTGCCGGCGGCGCTGATGCGTCGACATCGTCATGGCGACGATGATCGAAATCGAGGCCAGCAACAGGATAAATACGCCTACGCCGAGAGCGATCGCCTTGAAGGTATCCAATTGGGAAGCAACCTGATCCCGCATGGCCAGATTGTCGCTCGCATTCAGCGCAAGCTTGGAGATCAGGTCCTCGAGCGGTTTAATATATTGCAGATCCTCCACTTTGACCGTTAGATTATCGTAAATCCGCTGTTTCGAAGCTGGCCCTTTTTGCAGATTCAAGCTGTCCGTCAGCCAATCTGCCGTGTCAAAGGATATGTAGGCCTGACGGTCATAGAATGCAAACTGGGCATCCCGCCCCTTGGGCACATCCAGCACGCCCCCGACGTAGAGCTGCGGGCTGAGCAATTTCTTGTCGTTGTCCATCTGCTCCAGCTGAACGTTCTTTCCGATCATTTCCGAAACGGTGCTCTCATACTTCTGGAACTCTTCCCATAGCTGCGGATTGTTGGGATCGGAATTCATCATATTGTTCAATCTTTCGCTCGTCTCCGCGTCCTTCCATCCGGTTGTCGCTCCGTAATTCAGTACCACGGCACCGATCTGCTCCAGCGGGCCGCCTTCCTTGAACCGGTTCCCCTGCTCTTTAAGCTTGGACAGGTCCACGGCCACGACGTTGATGCCTTCATGGATCAGGTTGTCGGACGATATGGTCCGGAAATAACCGAGCTGCTTGGTGGCTACAACGGATTTGACGTGATTGAAGCCCTGAATGACCTGAACCTTATCATCCGTAAGCAATCCCCGTTCTCCTCCCGCCGATTGGCCGCCGCCTTCCCCGGGCCCGCCCGTGCTCTGCGGAGTCACCGTAATTTCGTCAAGTTTCATGCCGCCTATGATTTCCGTCTCCAAATAACTCTGGGCGCCGTTGCCAATGCTGATCGCTACGATAATAGCCGCACATCCGATCGAGATGCCGGTCATGCACAGGGCCGTTACCACTTTACGGCGTTTGATCTGTCCCCATGCCAGCCGTATGCTGTCTAAAAATCTCAGCTGACCTCACCTGCCTCCTCCGAATGAACCGGAACCCCGGACAGGGGCGAAGGGGCGCTCGGCCCCCGCTCCCCTCCCGTGGAAGTCGCGTAGTTCTCCGGCTGAACCAAATAACCGTCTCGGAGCATAATCGTTTTTTTCATTTGGGCGGCGACTTCCATCTCATGGGTAACGATGACAAACGTCGTTTTCATGGACTCGTTCAGCGACATCATGATTCGGATAATTTCCTCTTCCGTTTTGGTGTCCAGGTTGCCCGTCGGCTCGTCCGCAAAAATGACGGAAGGCTCGGTAATTAACGAGCGGGCAATACTGACGCGCTGCTGCTGTCCGCCGGACAGCTGGGACGGGTACAGCGAAGCCTTATCGCCGATCCCCGTCATCTCCAGAAGCTCCATCGCTTTCTTGCGGCGCTTGGACGGAGAAACGGATTGAAAAACAAGCGGAAGCTCAACGTTCTCCCGGACCGTAAGTGTCGGAATCAATTCGTAAGCCTGAAAAATAAATCCGATATGCTTGCGCCGAAAAACGGCAAGCTTGTTTTCCCCGTATTTGACGATATCCTGATCCGCAATATAAATATGGCCTTCGGTCGGTTTCATCAGCCCGGCCATCAGGTTGAGCAGCGTGGACTTGCCCGATCCGGAGCTGCCGAGCAGCGCAATCATCTCGCCCTTCTGGACTTCGAACTGGATGTTATGAAGCACCTTTAACACTTCGTTGCCGTTCTTAAAGCTGTGCGATACATTTTCCAAACGCAGCATGTTCGCTATTCCTTTCCGGTTCTTAGTCTATCTCTCCTCGTTCGGGTCCAGAAGGGGCTGGAACGTCAGGTTGTAGCTCTGGCTGCCCAGCGTAATCCGCTCGTTCTGGAATTCGTCCACAAGGGTCAAGTTAAACCAGCCGCCGCGGAGCTTTTTGTACTGCTCGTCCGTCAGCTCCATCGATATCGACCGGGTGCCCGGCACTTGGATATCGGTGCCTGGCGTAAGCGTCCGCTCCTGTGTTTGTCCGAGGCTGTCCTTGATGATTAGTATCAGCTTGCGGCCGGAATCCGCGGCCGCAATGCTCTCGCTTCGTTTCACATCCAACGTGGCATTAAGCGATATGGTGGAACTGCCCTCCTGTAAATGTCCAGCCGCTTTCGTGACCGAAACGCTGTAAGGATACCAATCGAGCTGCGTCAGGCCGGAGCTTGCCGCAGGTCTGGCCGGATTCAGCATCAATTTTTTCACGCCCAGTACGCCCGTAGCGTCCTTGCCCGTTTCCGCAAGCTTGCCTCCGGACATCGCCGTGCCGAGGGCCAGGCCCAATTCGCTGGCAGCCCCTTTCGGCACTCGGGCCCAAAAGACGATCGACTGCCTGGATCCCGGCTGAAGGGCCGCTTCCGGCTGAATGGTCTCCGCTTCATAAATCCTGCCGTCCGTGCTTTGGAAGTACCCCTTCAGCACTGCGGCTTGAACGCGGCGCTGTTCATTGCTGGTCAGCACGAACTCCGAATAGACGATGTCGGAGTCTGCTCCTTCATAGATGACCGTCCGCCGTTCTTGTGCCTCCGCACGTTTACCCGCAGCCGTGACCGTATAGGGCTTCCCTTTCTCTAGAACGCCGATCGATTGCATCATCCCGGACGTGGTCATGGTCAGGAACGACGTTTTGACCGCCTCCTGCTGCGTAAACAGCTCGAAACGGAGCGAACGGATATCCTTCGTATACGGGATCCGCGCCATGACGTACACCTCGGTTGATGCCCCCGGCGCAATCAGGGAGCCCTGCTCCTCGGCGATGACCTCCGGGCCGGCCAAGCCTGTTTTTTCATCCGCCGTGACGTTCGCTTTAAGCTCAGGCAGCGGCAGCGATTTGGATTCCTGGGTATTCCGCAGCCGCAGCTTCGCCACGATCAGGTCCTGGTCCTGCCACGGCAGGCGCTGGATGGATTCCAGCGTATACGCAAATCCTTTGGCCGACTGCGCGCCGTATTCCACGCCGATGGATGACTTGCGTTCCGTTTGGTATGGGATGGCAAAGTATGCAATCGGCAGGGTCAACGGCTCCTGAACCTCGGAGGTCGGCTCGCTGCCCGACTCACCCGGATTCGCGGGCGGTTTGGATGCGCCGGCCGTGCCTGATGCCCCGATCATTTGCAGCTTCAGCCGGTCCTGCTTGAGATCAAGCGGAAGCGTGATCTCCATCACCATCGTTTTCTCTTCCCCGGGGCGGAGCGTCAAACCCGTTTTGCCGTCCGGCGTATAAGGATGGAAGGAGCCTTCGGACGCTTTAATCGCGAACTCGTAGGCCGGAACCTCCACCGATTTTTTTCCTTTGTTCTTGAAGGCCATCTCGATGGTCCATATGCCCTGTCCGCCGGAGGCACGCAGCGAAGACTGGCGGATTCTGGCATCGACCGGAATCCCCCGGATGGTCAACTTCTTGGCTTCGCCCGCCTTGACGTCCCACTTCGGAGCTGTTGCCGCCGGCAGCTTGAATGAGGCGACAGGCAGGGACAGCTTCAGCGTGTCATCGTTTTCGGTCCATAAGAAACGCAGGCCGGCCGTCTTCAGGTAAGAGGGAACTTCCGTTATGTAGTAAACCAGTTTCTTTTCTTTCGGCTGGACAGGCACCCCCTCCGCCTCCGCCTCATGACGCAGAGGGAACGAATTGCCGCTTGCCGTTACCAAATGCGGCTCGAATCCCCGATCGTTCCATACCTTGCCGCCATGGTTGGTCATATACATCCCGACTTTGGCGATGACTTTGCCGTCGTACTTGATGATCTCCAGCGATTCCGCCTGTACGGTAACCGGCGTTCCGCCCAGCTTCAGCTTGGTGCTTGAGCCCGTTGGGACGGCAGCGGAATAATTGGCGGGCATTCTGTACGTTCCGACGCGCTGCAGGTAGCCTTTGACCTGCGGATTCCATACGTCCATGACCAGCTTCATGCCGGCCAAAGAGCTGCTGTCGGTCTTTGCATAGTAGGTGACGCTCACGCTTTGCCCGGGCTCTACCTTCTTCTTGGCCAGGTCCTTGGAAATGGGATTGGCCGCGCTCACGGAACCGCCGGGAAGGACCACCTTGGGAAAATAAGATACCAGGCGCGCCGCGCTCTTGCCCCCATTTTTATAAGTCAGGGTAAATACCGCCGCATGCGACCCGTTTTGCTGCCATACGTCGGCATGGTCGAGCTTCGCCGTGACGTTGCTGCCCAGCTTCACGCTCCAGGCCAAATTTGCATTTTTCTGCGCGGCCGACTTCGCGATTTGCGATGTCTCCGTCTTAGATGCAGCAGCTTCCACTTGCGGTGCCGCAGCCAGAATCGCAGCCATCAAAATGGCCGTCACTCTGAACTTTGTACTATTCATGTTACGACTCCTTTCTACCTCGATCTATCCCTTTCATGCTCCATCTATAAGTACAGATTTCTTCAAGGCTATATATATAACGACAACTTTCCCAGGAAAGTTTTTCATCATTTTCCATTGCGGCGAAACAACATTCTTTAGTCCTTAAATCGGCTCTCGCGGACTTTTCAAACATAAAAGTTGATTTAATCACCCAAAACGGTTTAATATATGTAGTGTAGCCGGATTACATATTCCATTGCTCCGGGATGATAAAGACTTCCTGATGAAGGAAGGCCTTTCATCATAACCAAAAACTAAATTTACAGGAGGTTTTTACTATGGCATTTCAATTACCAGCACTTCCTTACGCAAACGACGCGCTCGAGCCTCACATCGACGCACAAACGATGGAGATCCACCATGATCGCCACCATAATACCTACGTAACCAACCTGAACGCTGCTCTTGAGAACGCTCCTGAGCTTCAAGGCAAATCCCTTGAGGATCTGATCGGCAACCTTGATGCTGTACCGGAAAGCATCCGCACAGCGGTTCGCAACAACGGCGGCGGCCATGCTAACCACTCCCTGTTCTGGGAAGTGATCGGACCAAACGGCGGCGGACAACCAACCGGCGCTTTGGCTGATGCCATCAACAGCGAGCTGGGCGGCTTCGATAAATTCAAGGAAGATTTCGCTAAAGCGGCTACAACTCGCTTCGGCAGCGGCTGGGCTTGGCTCGTTGTTAAAGACGGCAAACTGGCAGTAACCAGCACCGCTAACCAAGACAGCCCGATCATGGAAGGTCAAACTCCTCTCCTCGGCCTGGACGTTTGGGAGCATGCTTACTACCTGAAATATCAAAACAAACGTCCGGATTACATCTCCGCATTCTGGAATGTAGTCAACTGGGAAGAAGTCGGCAAACGTTACGACAACGCGAAGTAATAACGCCTGACTAAAACCGATCTCATATCACCAAAAAGGCTGCTTTCCGCTGTAGACCCTGTCTATCGCGAAAGCAGCCTTTTCATATTCATTTTATTCCTCCTACGCATCGTTTGCCGCTGCTGCAGGGCCGGACTCATAATAGCGCGCTTTGGACGGAGAGTAGATGACCGCCAGCAGCATGACAGAGGACAGAACCGCTGCGCCTGCCCCGATCAGGCATACGGCCTGCAGCGACCAGGCATCGGCGGCAAAACCGAGCAGGAGCGTGAAGAGAATCTGCAGCATCCCTTCCAGCAGTCGGGTCACGCTCGTAAAGCGTCCCATGAGATCAACGGGTACCTGGTTTTGAAAAAAGGTGGTATAGCCCGCGTTGGCATACGAAGAGAAGAAACCAAACACGATAAAACCGATTACGGCCGTCATGAGGCCCGATGCCGCATAGAAGATCATATAGCCGATGCTCGACAGGAGCATCCCTGCACCGATAAACATACGCAGCGACAGCCGTTTAACGGATAAAGACGCAGCCATCGAGCCTGCCAGATACCCTGCTCCCGCAACGCTGACAAGCAATCCGTAATCCTCGTCGCCGAGGAGCAGCACCTGCTTAATGAACGTGGCCTCCTGGGAATCAAGCGCAAAACCGAGCAGCGCGGCGGATTGAAACAGCACGTATACGAGCATAAAATACTTCGCGGCCTTTCCGAAATCGATCACCGCGGCCCAGTCCCGCAGCAGCATTCTCATCGTCATGGCCTCCCGCTTGCTGTCTGCCGCCTCCTCTCCATCCACATCGGGAAGGAAGTAGATGACAAGCGCACAGATCAGGAAGGATACCGCATTGATGACGATGCTGACTCGAATATCCGTGTAGGCGATCAACAGGCCGGATAAGGCGGGTCCAAGCAGCACCGCGCCGGAAGTCGTAAAGCTGGACCATGCGTTGAACCGCTTTCGTTCCTCTGCCGGAATCAGCTTCGTTACGTACGTCATGGACGTAGGCCCAAAGAAAGAGCCCGCCACGTTAATCAGAAACATGATGCCATAGATGCCCCACACCGAGGACATGAAGGGAATCAGGGCGATCAAGGCCCCTCGGATCACATCGGTGATCATCATAAGCCTGCGCTTGTTCGCCCTGTCGATGATGCTGCCCGCCCAGGAGTTGGTCAACAGAGTAGCGAGCGGCCGGATGATGAACAATCCGGCCACTGCCGCGGGAGACCCCGTCATGTGGAGCACGAGCAAATTGATGGCAACCAGATAGATCCAGTTCCCGAGATTGGAGATCCCGATGCCAAAAATGTACAACAACGCATTCTTCCAACTATGCAAAAGCTTCACGACTCCTTACAAACCTCTTCTGCATTACATCCTAATGAAAAAGGCAAAAGCGGCTTCAAGATGAGAAATAGGCATTCAGAATCCGGATGAATACATTGGGAAATGCGTAACGCTCCATATCCTGAACGTGAATCCACCGGAAATTCTCTTCGCCCGTCTCATATGCAGCCGCGCTTTCCGCTGCTTGCAGGGCTGCCGGCGGCACATCCTGCCACTTACAGCGGTATACGCCCATATTCCATTGAATATGGCTAAAGGTATGCTCCGCGTCCATCACATGGCCGATCGGCTGGACCGGTACCCCTTCCTCCAGCAAGGCATCGCGCAAGCGGACCATCGCCGTCTCCTCGGGCATTGCGGCCGGTACGCTGCTCCCATCGGCCGGTACGATCACATGCGGCAGCTCCCACATACCGGCCAATAAACCGGCGGCTGGACGCTTGCGGATCAGGATCTTGCCTTCGTGCACGCCGGTACCCTCTACAATCGCGGTAAGACGGTATTCAGGACGCGGCGGCTTGGCCTTCGTTTTAATAGGAAGCGATTCCTCTTTGCCCTCCAGCCTGGCCGAACAATGCTCCATGACCGGACATACCAGGCATTTGGGCGACTTCGGCGTACAGATCAAGGCCCCCAGCTCCATCAGCGCCTGGGTGAAATCCGAGGCCCGTCCATCCGGTACCAGCGTCAGCACCAGATCCTCCATCTTGGTACGGGTTTTCACTTTCATGATATCTTCCTCGATCAAAAAATAACGGGAAAGCACGCGCATCACGTTGCCGTCCACGGCCGCGGCCGGAATGTTGAACGCGATGCTGCGAATGGCGCCCGAAGTATAGGGACCTATCCCTTTCAGACCCGACACTTCATCTTTGCCGCTGGGCATCACGCCATCGTACTGCTCCGTCACTTGTCTAGCGGCAGCCTGAAGGTTGCGTGCGCGGGAATAATAGCCCAGACCTTCCCAGCATTTCAATACATCGTCCTCCGGCGCGTCCGCAAGCGATTGGATCGTCGGAAACCGCTCGATAAACCGATGGAAATACGGAATCACCGTGTCTACCCGGGTCTGCTGCAGCATAATTTCAGATACCCATATATAATAAGGATCGCGATGCCTGCGCCATGGCAGATCCCGTTTATTGATTTCATACCAATCCAGCAGCTCTTGGCTGAAGTATCGTTTGTGTTCCGTGTTATGCATCTATTCGTAATCTCCTTCGTCTTCCTTACTTAATCTCTCCACCACGGCGAAAGCGGAAGCCAGCGTGGCCTGATGGGAAATCGTCAAATGAATCGCATAATGGGCGGGGCCCCCCAAGCCCAGACGGTCCCAGGCTTCCTTGGACAGACTGGCTTCCGGCCTGCCGAGAGCACCCGGCATTACTTCCATGTCATGGAATCCGATCAGGCGGCCGATTCCGCAGCCAAATGCCTTGGATATCGCCTCCTTGGCAGCAAAACGCCCGGCAACAAACTCCGTCCGTCTTGCCCCCTTCTTAGCGGCAACGGCCTGCTCTTGCTGCGTAAGCACGCGCTGAATGAACTTCTCTCCATGCGGGCCTGTCATCAACGTCTCCATTCGCTTCATATCCAGCACATCATGCCCGATTCCGTAGATCACAATCGTCTGCTCCCCTTCGTTGATCCAGTCTTCCTGTTCCAAAAAAATAAACACGCTCCTACTTATTGTAGCAGTCGATGTCCGCCAACGCGAGACTACGGTGTTACAACAGGATGAAATTAAATATATTTGTTGTATTTCAAATTTTATCCATATAGACTGAACAGAACAGCATATAAAACGAAGGAGGAATCATCTTGTGGGTACATTAATTTATCACGTTGCCGTTTCGCTTGACTATTTTATCGCAGATCAAGCTATGATGGAGGGGAGAATCGATCAGACCCTTTTTTTATTCGATGGTGAACATGTTCCGGACTTCGTGGCTGAAATCCAGGACTATGAGGCGGTCCTCATGGGCGGTAAAACGTATGCGTTTGGTTTTAAGATGGGGGCTAAGCCAGGGGAGCCAGGTTACCAAGGTCTTAAGCATTATATATTCTCACGTTCGTTAGAATTCGAATCCAACGATGAGGTTGAATTGATCAAGGAGGACGCCATCCCCTTCATCCGTCATCTCAAAGAGCAAACAGTCGGCAAGCTGTGGCTGTGCGGCGGCGGAGAATTGGCAGGAAGCCTGCTCCAGCATAAACTCATCGATCAGCTGGTTTTGAAAATTAATCCAGTGATGGTTGGTGACGGTGTTCCGTTATTCGGCAGTGTCAAACCCAGGTTGAAGTTCGATTTGATCGATATGAAGCAATATGCCAACGGCGTTCTCAAACCGACCTACAACATCATGTATACCTAGTCTCTCATAAAAAATATAAAGCCTTCCGGGGGATGGATGATCCTCCGAAAGGCTTGTTGCGCTTGGGATATGGTTATGTTAGATGCCTGGAATCGTATTGCGCTTGTGCGCCGTTTTGACGTAATAGCTCTCAAGCTTCTGCTGAACCTCGGGATTGATCGTTTTGCCTTCCAGATAGTCGCTGTTATCATCATAGCTGATTCCGAGCTCTTTCTCGTCCGTTTGTCCTTCCCAAAGTCCGGCAGAAGGCGCTTTGTCAAGAATCGATTGCGGTACCCCCAAATAGGATGCAAGCATGCGAACCTGACGCTTGTTGAGGGAACTCAGCGGCGTAATGTCCACTGCGCCGTCCCCCCACTTGGTATAGAAGCCGGTAATCGCCTCGGATGCATGGTCCGTGCCGACAACAATCAAATTCTGCTCGAATGCCAGCGCATATTGTACCACCATACGCACTCTGGCCTTCACGTTGCCTTTGCCGGGGATACTCATATGTTGATGGACGCCGATATTCTTCAGGCCATGCTCCACTTCCAAAGCAACCTCGTTCACCGCCTCCTCGATATTGGTCTCGACGGTATATTTCAAATCGAAGGCCTTCGCCGTTGCGTAGCTGTCGGAAATATCGGCCTGTTCGCCGTATGGCTGGAACACCCCGAGCGTCTTGTATTCCTTGCCGTTCTCCTCCGTGAGCTCGTCTGTAGCCCGCTTGCACAGGCCGGCGGCCACGGCCGAATCGATCCCGCCGCTAATGGCGATCAGCAGTCCGGAAGTGCCGGAGTTCTTCACGTAGTTTTTCAGGAAATCCACGCGCTTGCGTACCTCTTCCTCCACGTTAATCGTAGGTTTGACACCGAGTTCAGCGATAATTTGTTCTTGCAGGCTCATGATAGATGACTCCTTTCAGTATGTTCTCTCTAACTTAAGTACTTCATTCATACAACAAAAGCCCCGCGGCTTCGGAATATGCCGAATGCTTCGGGGCCTATGTAACTGCCGAATTACTGGCAGTAGCGATTGAATGCGTCGGTCAAATCTGCGGCGATTTCCTCGGCGGAACGGTTCTCCACTTGATGACGCTCAATAAAGTGTACCAATTCCCCGTCCTTCAGCAGCGCAATCGATGGGGAGGATGGAGGATACGGAGCAAAATACTCACGGGCTTTCGCCGTTGCTTCCTTATCCTGTCCGGCGAACACGGTATACAAATGATCCGGCTTCACCTGGTTCTCAAGCGCAATGGCTACACCAGGACGTGCTTGCCCTGCTGCGCATCCGCATACGGAGTTTACAACGACCAGCGTTGTGCCTTTCGCCTCCGGAAGCACTTCTTCCACCTCTTCAGGTGTTGTGAGCTCCTTGATTCCCAAACTGGTCAGTTCATCCCGCATCGGTTGAACCATATCGCGCATATATCGGTCAAAAGACATACCCATAACTGCTTCACTCCTTATATAAACAAGATTGTTCGAATTATAACAGCTCATCGATATCTATATTATACAATCCTAAAGAGTGAAAGCAAGAAAATACAAAACGAGCAGCATCACAAAATGGGATACCGCCCGTCTTCTTGCTTCATTTTCATCATACTAGGTAGCAGGATAGTTTACCCCGTCCTTTTTCTTGTCAACGATAGGCTCGCCACGGCGATCTTTGTTTTCACGCTCCTGCCGCTCCTGTTGCTTGGAATCGTTCTTACTCATCCGAATCCCTCCTTTACCCTGAGCTCTGCCTTATGATGCGTAATTAACAGACCGTTTATTCGGAAGCGGCAGCGCTCTGGGATTCCGGCAGGCCGTGCGGGTACGAGCGGACAGGAAAAGAAATGATGAACACCGTGCCCTCACCTAGGTGCGATTTTACGTCTATCGTTCCATGATGACGCTGTACAATGCTCATGCACAGGGCGAGTCCAAGCCCCGTCCCCTTGCTCTTCGTGGTAAAGAAAGGTTCAAACAAGCGCTCCAGCTCATTCTCCGGTATGCCGATTCCGGTATCCGCCACATACAACTGGGCGAGGTTCCCTTCCAGCCGGGTTTCGATCGTCAACGTCCCCTTGTCATCCATGGCCTCCATCCCATTGCGGCACAAGTTCAGAATGAGCTGCTTCATTTCCTTGGCATTCAGATACAGTTCGGGAATGCCGGTTCCCAGTTTCAGCTCGATGTTCTGTCCGCGCAAATTGGCGTCCGCCCACAAGAGCGGGCTGAGCTCATGGATAATGTCATGAAGGTGGCACTCTTCTTTCTCGGCTGCCCGGTTCTGGGCCAGGGACAAAAAGTCGCTGATGATGCCATTGGCCCGATCGAGCTCTTCCATGACGATCCGGTAATAATGATCCAGCGTATCCGGACTCTTCTCTTTCATAAGCTGCAGGAATCCGCGCACGACAGCCATCGGGTTGCGAATCTCGTGGGTGATGCTTGCCGCCATTTGGCCGACCAAGCTTAACCGTTCTACATTAATAAATTCCGTGCGGAGCTTCTCAAGCTCCGTAATGTCTTCCATGATGCCTACCGCACCCATGATGTCGCCGTTCCCATTATGTATAAGCGGATAAATGCCGGTAGAATACACTCTAGTAGCGCTGCGCATAATTTCCCCGGTGCTTTCGACACCGTTTATGGCTCTCTGAAATCGGCTGCGTAGATGTTCCTTTTGAATCATGCCCTCCAACAAGTCGAACAACGGCCTGCCGATGACATCCTTGGTGGTCAGATTGGGAAACACGCTTCGAAAGCTGCGGATAAGCGGTTGATTAAAGGCGATGATATTGCCGCTGCGATCCACCGCAACCATCCCTAAAGGAATCATCTCCATCATTTTCGTTAATGAAGCAATCTCTCCGTCCTTCACGTCGTACTGGCCCGAAGCCAGACGCCCAGAGGTTAATTCGATCCAATACACGATCACTCCCGAATAAAAAATGCCGATCAGCATATACAGAATGGTCACCAGAATCGTGTCCGGATTCAGATCGTCATTCCTAGCCTTTCCTTCCATCGCGTGGCAGGCTACAATAATCAGCATAGCCGGAACGAGCGCGCTCCAGAGCCAATAAATCTTTTCGGTCATGGAGCCTTTCTTGAAATTGGAGGATACCCTAGGTAATAGCGAGTATCCCAAGACAAGCAAATTCAGAACGAGGCCGGTCGTTGACCAGCCGTTAATCAGCCCATGGCTTGTGAAATAAATTACTGCAAGACATAGCCCTGAACTCCTGCTTCCATATAATATGCCTAAAAATAACGGGATCACGCCAAGATGGATCGGAACGTAATAATCGCTCATTGCAGAAATCAAGACGCACAATACGGTGCTGATTCCGCTGGCAATGACAATATGCTTGCGAAATCGAAGCAGATCATCCGGGTTCTTCTTGTTCAGGCACTTTAGATGTCTGTCGAGGAGAAGCGGCAGATGAAAGATGAGTGTACCAGACAGCAAAACTTGCAGCAAAATATCTTTCCATAGGCTCAGCACAGTGATCCATCACCTCAATTGGACAACGCATCTAATATTTCTGATTAAAGCACAGGCGACATCATATTACAATATCATGTAAATTCCTGCAGCGGCGACGGAGTCCCACGTCTTATGTCCTATTCATGAGGTTTGGGATAATTCGCGAATATCCTATATAATAAGATCCATCTATTAATTGATATACCCCCAAAGGAGCTATGAGCAAACATGCTTGATTATGATATTATCGTCGTAGGAGGCGGACCTTCCGGATTGATGTCCTGCGTGGCTGCAGGGGAAAGAGGAGCTTCTGTCCTCTTGATCGACAAAGGGGACAAGCTAGGCCGTAAGCTTGGCATCTCGGGCGGCGGAAGATGCAATGTCACGAATGCCAAAGAACAGGATGAATTGATTGCCAACATTCCGGGGAACGGACGCTTTTTATACAGCGCTTTTCAGCATTGGAACAACAGGGACATCATGACCTTCTTCGAGGGTCTTGGCATTCGGCTGAAGGAGGAAGACAACGGGCGCATGTTCCCTGTTACGGACAAAGCCTCCAGCGTGGTGAATGCCCTGATTGGCAAAGTGAAGGAGCTCGGTACCGATATCCGGACGAATAGCCCGGTGAACCGCGTTCTCTATGAGAACGGCCGGACGGCCGGGGTCGAGCTGAAATCCGGGGAAGTGATCCACTCTTCCTGCGTGATCATTGCTACCGGCGGGCAATCCGTGCCCCAGACCGGTTCGACGGGAGACGGTTATCCATGGGCTGAAGCCGCAGGCCATACGATAACGGAGCTGTATCCGACCGAGGTGCCTATCGTGTCTACCGAGCCTTTTATTGCCTCTAAAGAGCTGCAGGGCTTGTCACTGCGGGAGGTGGAGCTGTCCGTCTGGAATCCGAAAGGAAAAAAAGTGATTGCCCACCGGGGAGATATGCTGTTTACCCATTTCGGGGTGTCCGGACCGATCGCGCTTCGCTGCAGTCAGTTCATCCGCCAGGTGCAGCGGAAATTCGATGTCGTCAACGTGGACATGGCCATCGACATGTTCCCCGAGCGCTCTCAAACGGAGCTTGCGGCCGAGCTCAAAGGGCGATTGGAGGAGGAGCCGCGAAAGAGCATCAAGAACGTGCTTAAGGGCATGCTGCCGGAGCGGATGATCCCGCTGCTGTTATCCAAATCGTCCATCGATAGCGACATGATCTGCAGCGGCATATCCAAAGCCGCGCAGGAAAACCTGGCCTCCGTTCTTAAAAAGTTTACGTTCCGCGCTTCAGGCACCCGTTCGCTGAAGGAGGCCTTCGTGACGGGCGGCGGCGTCAGCCTCAAGGAAATCCAGCCCAAAAGCATGGAATCGAAGCTCATGCCCGGCCTTTTCTTCTGCGGCGAGATTATGGATATACATGGATACACCGGCGGCTACAACATCACGGCCGCCTTTGCGACCGGATATACGGCAGGCAAGCATGCCGCCGAGTCCGTATCGCACATAGCCGATTAAAAAAGCGCGCCGGAATGCCCTGTAGATGGGAGCATTCCGGCGCGCTTTGATTATTCCTGAGGTTGGCGTTTCTCCTCCTTGTATACCGGCCAAGACATGAGCGATGGCGCGACCATGAGAGCAAGCACGGTCAATGCAAGCACGGCGAGCCATCCCATTACGCCCTGAAAAAGCGTTAACCCTGCCACGAGCGAATAAAGAAATGCGGGAACGGCGAGCAAAGCTCGTACCGCAACAATGCCGGCGGCTCGATGTTGCTGATTCGTAAACGGAAGCACATGCATGAATTCGGCTTTGGCAAACAACGCCCATCTTGTGTTCAGCCAATACGACATCATCAAGACAAGGGCAACATAAACGATGATTTTGATGATCAGCGGCGGGAGCCAGATGGCCGGGATGCCGACCAGCGTAATCTGAACGTACAATAACAGGCTCTCAGGTTGGCGCAAAATCGCTTTAAGCCCCGCATCGGCTAGCCTTTTCTCCGCCGTGCCTTTAAACAATCGGCCGGACTTCCGCATAAACCAGGTTTTGCTTCGTATGCTGGGCGGTTTCCCGACGGCTTGAACCAGCAGCTTCTCCGTCAGCTGCACCCGAGTCTTTGCATCTTCGCGCGCATCGGCCAGGAAGGTCCCCTGCATGGCCAGACGTTTTCGGCTGAGAAAAAAAAGCAGTATGAGCAGAAGCAAAACCGCCGCCCATATCACAACATAGGACTGAAGCCAAAACGTAACAAGCAGCGTCAGCAGTCCGAATGATAGCCAGCGTACAACATACGTCATCAGATGCTTCCGCCAGCCTTTATAACGGGAACGAATCATGGCCGTCCATAGATTGGCGCACCAGGCGCAAACGACTGTAACTGCCAGCAATGTCATCAGGGCAGTTCCGGTAATTTCATGTTCCCTGACGAGAATCGGCAGCGCTAGCACCGAGATGATCAATCCCTTGATCGTTGAAACCGCATGACTGTACGCCATGCCTCCGATCATTAATCCCTTCATCCATTCCCGCTGCTGGCGAAGATACAACGTGTCGGCCTCTTCAAAGAATAGCAGCACTCTGCCGGAAAACATGAAGAGCAGGATCCCTACCACCGCTTGCAGCGGCAGGAATTGTACCCATCCGGGAAGCGGGCTCGTCCATAACTCGCGGTATAACCCGCCTCCCAAGAGAAGGCCGGGGACAATAATGTAGAGCATCACGACCCAGTCGACCACGGTCGCCAGATTGTCGCGCTGATTCTTCCAATGAGCGGTCACCCTTCGCCATAAAAGGGAGCCCGGATGTCTGAAGTGATGTGATCGTTCCATATCCATCATCCCCCTCATGTCAGCGCATCGAAGCAGTCAAACAACGATGCGCCGGGAAGTTCAGCGGACTGCCGGATTTGGTCCAGCGTGCCCTCCGAGGCAATCCGCCCTCCGGATATGAGCACAAATCGATCGCAAATTTTCTCCGCGGTGTCCAGCACATGGGTAGACATCAATACACCTGCGCCACGGCGCCTCTCCTCGAGCAGCAAATTCAGGAAGTCGCGGGTTGCCCGGGGATCCAAACCGATAAACGGCTCGTCTACGATATAAACGTCGGGTTTGGAGAGAAAGCCGATCATCAGCATCATCTTCTGCTTCATTCCTTTGGAGAAGCCTCCCGGCAGTTCATGGCGTACCGACTCCATGCCGAACTGCCGAAGCAGCTGGGCGGCCTGCTCCTCAAAATGCTGATCGTCCATTCCAAAAGCAGCGGCTGCCAGATCCAAATGCTCCCACAGCGTCAAGTCCTCGTAAAACACGGGCTGCTCGGGAACGTAAGCATATCGCGGAGGACTGCCCGCAATATAGACGTCGGCCTTGCTATCTTTAAGAAGCCCCAGCACCGTCTTAATGGTCGTGCTTTTCCCCGCTCCGTTCGGTCCGATCAAACCCAGAAGCTCGCCGGGCACCACTTGAAACGATATATCCCGTATGCGCGGGCGGCTTGGTTCGTATCCTGCCTCCTGAATATCCACCTTCAGCACCGGTTCAGGCCCAAGTCCATTCTCTTGAATCTTATGCATCCTAACACCCCATCCGTTGTCTCTATTCCCAGTATTACGCATCAGGGCAAGGATTAGTTGCATTTAGCGAAACATTCTTGCATTATATCGTAGTCGTTTCAGGGACCCTTCCCATTTGAATTTCATTATAGGATCGGCGCACGGAGGGCGTATCGGGCTGGAGGCATCGTGGCTGCCGGAGCCGGAGGATGGAAAATGTTTCGTCCGCATTGTGACAAATCACATGTTGCATTTGTACATTTCAGCGTAATCTTAGATTTGAAGTAATTCAGGACATGAGTCCATACCAAAGGCGGGAGAATGTATGAAGGTGTCACATGAACGCGATACACAGCTTGCGATGCACCTGTATCGGGTGTTTGCCAAGTCATTCAAGAGCGTCAACGAACATGTCGTGAATGGCAGTAAAATCGAAGGCTTTAATCCAACCTCTTTTGCCGTAATGGAAGTACTGTTCTATAAAGGCCGACAGCCCATCCAGCAGATCGGGGCACAGCTGCTCCTGCAGAGCGGAAACGTCACTTACGTG
The DNA here is from genome assembly GCF_038007545.1 of Bacillus sp. FSL K6-6540. Classification (NCBI taxonomy): domain Bacteria; kingdom Bacillati; phylum Bacillota; class Bacilli; order Caryophanales; family Bacillaceae; genus Bacillus; species Bacillus sp. FSL K6-6540. Next base: position 982,090 of record NZ_JBBOXH010000001.1, on the reverse strand, counting down.
GTCGATAAGCTGGTTGAAAAAGGCTACGTGCGCCGCAGACCCTGCCCCGAGGACAGACGAGTGATCTATGCCGAGCTGACTCCGTCCGGAGAGCAATTGATGCAGAAGCTGTACCCACTGCATGAACAACACATCCAGCATGCCTTGGGAGGATTGGACGAGGAAGAGAAGCGCCAGTTGATCGGACTGCTGGGCAAAATGGGAAAACATGCGGAACAGGTGCAGATCGTGCGCCAGCAGGGCTGAAAAAACACAGAGAAGAACCCTTCCTCCTTCTCGGAAACAGGGTTCTTCTTGCTCAATATACCGGTTAGAAACGCTCAGTCTTTAAAGCCTTCCAAGGCAATGGTCGGCTTCCCGTCCGCCTGCCAGGCTCCCTTGTTGTATCCCGCATTGTATCCCGGCGTAGCTTCAGGCTCCCAGTAGAACACGCCCAGTCCGGTACCTCCCGCTAAGCCTCTCACCTTGGTCTTGATGCTCTGGATAAAGCTCTTGGCTGCCGCCGGCTGATTGTAATCCATGCCGATTTCGCTGATCATGATGCTTTTTCCATATCTGGCGGTCATGTCTTTGGCATTGGCTATCGTCTGATCGACCTTCGATGACCAATCGCCCGCTTCCGGGTACAGCGACATGCCGATAATATCGAAGTTCGCGCCGTTGCTGATCAAGCCGCCAATATTCCACTTGAACAATTCATTGTCGTAGCCATTCGATAAATGAACGATCGTCTTGGCCTGGCCGCTGACGGACTTCACCGCGTTATGCCCCGTATTGACGAGCCATGCGTAATTCTTCATGTTCGCTGAGGCCTTGCCGTCCTCCCACAGCATTCCGTTGTTGGTTTCGTTGCCGACCTGTACCCAATCCGGAGTCACGCCTTTGTTCTTCATGGTGTTCATCACATAGACGGTATGGGAATAGACCGCATCCATCAGCTGCTGAAAAGTAAAATTACGCCAAGCATAGGGCTTGTTCTGCTGTCCCGGATCCGCCCAGGAATCGCTGTAATGCAGCGTAAGCATAATGCTCATGCCTTTATTCTTGGCACGCTGGGCCAGCTCGGCGGCTTTTTCCGCATTCAGATAACCGTTCATGTAATCATTCATGTTGGGATTGACCCAGACACGGATCCTTGCCGAATTGATCTGGTAATCGTTCTTCAGAATGTCCAGAATATCGCGCTGAACCCCTGTCTTGTCCTTCCACTTATACCCTTGAGCTTCCATACCGGGAACCCAGCTGATGTCCGCACCTTTTGCAAAGGCAGGCGCCGCCTCGGCGGCGCCGTTACCCGAAAAGCCAAACGTTAACGCAAGCATCGACACGCAAAGAAACATTCTGAACCAAACTCCTTTCGCGACTCCAGTCATTACGATACCTCCTTGGTTTTTCGTTCACTGCGCAAGTGACACCCCTATTGTAGGCGTTTTCTAAATGGGGCCACAGGGCATAATGCCAACATTTCCGGTCCTTTTCCAAGCAAAATGAACCCGGGCGCAAGGGCCCGAAATGTCAGATCCGGTGCGGAAAGGACGATCACATGGAATAGGCAAATGAGCGGCGCGGTGCATGATGAAGGGACAGGCATCGCACGAAGGCACCTGTCCCTGGAAGAGGCATGTTTTGAAACGAATCGGAACATGGAAGGCTGAGCCGGCTTACGCACTCGCCCCTTTTTTGATCACCTTCACTCCGTAAGGCGCCAACTCTAGCTCTGCCCCTAGGGCTTCGCACGAGATAAAATCACGGTAATCGGCTCCGTCCAGCGTGACCCGCTTCGCTTCGCCAGAGAAGTTCATCACAAAAATGTAATCTGACTCTCCATCCGTACGAATGGATGAGCTTACGCCCGAAGGCAGCTCCACCGGCAGCGCCCGGCGGACGCCTGTCTGTTCAACGAGCTTCCTGTAAAAATCGGAATGAAAAGGCTCCTTGTTCCGGGAGGCGATATAATAGGCCCGGCCCTTCCCAAGCTGATTGACCGTCAATGCTGGCCGTCCCGCATAGAAATCGGACCGGTAAACGGCCAGCGCCTCCGCCGTCTCCAGATGAATGAGGTCGCACAGCTCAACGGCTTCATAGGCCTCGGCCAAGCCAAGCCCCCCTCCGTCATTCGTTACGATCCCATTGACATCGTGATCATGGAGAGCATCGATTTCCTCCGACCATATGCCGAGCGTCTTACGAAGGGGACCCGGAAATCCGCCAAGGAAGCAAAGGTCAAACTCGTCGACGATTCCCGACCAATACGTCGCAACAAATGTGCCGCCCGCTTCCACAAATTGTTGAATCCGTTCGCCCACGCCTGGGCGCACCATGTACAGCATGGGGGCGACCACCAGTTTATATCCGGAGAAATCCTGCTCCATATCGATGACATCCATCGGGACTCCCTGCTTCCATAAAGCCCGGTAATGCTCTTGCACGGTCTCCTCATACTTGACTCCCTTATTCCGCGGACCTTGCGCATCGTTGATGGCCCAGCGGTTCTCCCAGTCAAAAATGACGGCCGCTTCCGCCGGAATGCCCGTTCCTACAACGGCATCCATCTTGTTGAGATAGTCCCCGACCTCAGCCACGTCGCCGAACACCCGCGTGTGTTCATGACCGACATGATCGACGACGGCGCCGTGCAGCTTCTCGCTCGATCCCCTGCTCTTGCGCCATTGAAAATATTGCACCGTATCCGAACCATGGGCAACGGCTTGCATGGAAGACAGCAAATGCATACCCGGGCGCTTCAACTTGCTCACCGGCTGCCAGTTCGTCAAACTTGGGGTGCTCTCCATCAGCATCCACGGCTGCCCGCCTTTGATCGAGCGGACGATATCATGCATCATGGCAACGCGGGATGCCTGCGCGGCCTCATCCCCGCCCTGATCATGCCAGGTCGGATAGCTGTCCCAGGATACCACGTCCAGCAAATCGGCAAACTTCCAGTAATTCAGTCCTTCAAAATATTCCATCAGGTTGGTCGTCACCGGAAGGGATGGATTGACCCTGCGGAGGGGTTCCGTTTCGTGCCGGATGAAATCCGCCGTCTGATCGGTTACGAACCGTCTCCAATCCAGGTTCATTCCATGTACCTGCGTCTCCCCGTGCGGCGACGGAGATTCAACCTGGCTCCAATTCGTAATCGTATGGCTCCAGAATGCGGTCCACCAGGCATGGTTGAGGTCATCCAGCGTGGCGTACTTCGCCTGCAGCCAAGACCGGAATGCGTCCTGACAGTAGTCGCAGTGGCAATCGCCGCCAAACTCATTCGAGATATGCCAGCCGATCACGGCTGGATGGTTGCCGTACCGCTCCGCAAGCTTCCTGTTGATCGTATGGACCTTCTCCCGATAGACCGGCGAAGTATAACAGTGATTATGACGGAAGCCGTGCAGGTTACGAACGCGCCTCTCGCTTACGCGCAGCACCTCGGGATACTTCTCCGACATCCAGGCCGGTCTTGCGCCGCTTGGCGTAGCCAGAAAAGCATAAATTCCATTGTCGGCAAAGCGGTCCAATACGCCGTCAAGCCAATCAAACGTGAATACCCCTTCCTCGGGCTCCAATGAAACCCATGAAAATATGCCGACGGACATCACGTTGCAATTCGCCAGCTTCATCAGCCGGATATCCTCTTCGAGCACTTCGGGATAACGGAGCCATTGCTCCGGATTATAATCGGCGCCATGCAGCATGTGCGGAACGCTCGAGCTAATCGGATTAAACGTTCGTTTCATAGTAGGTTAAACCTCCTGTTTCCTGATAGGATCGCATCTCTTATTCTTTGACAGAACCCAGCGTCATCCCTTTAACGAAAAAACGCTGCAAAAAAGGATAAACCAGCAGGATGGGCGCCGCGCCGATAAAGATCTGTGCGGCATTCACCGTCGTCTGGGACAACAGCTCCATCTCCTTCGGGCTCATGCTCATCGAGCTCATGTCCCGCTGGATAATGACCGTCTGCAGGAAGGTCGCCAGCGGGAAATCCTTGGCATTGTTCAGATACAGCAGCCCGTCAAACCACGAGTTCCAGTGGAACACCATGCTGAACAGCGCAATCGTGGCAATCGAGGGCAGCGAGATCGGCAAATAAATCTTAAACAGCGTTTTGAAATGGCCGGCTCCATCGATGAAAGCCGCTTCCTCCAGTTCTTTCGGAATTCCCCTGAAGAAGTTCAGCATCAGGATCACCAAAAAGGTGTTCACGGTGCCGGGGATCACCAGCACCCAGAAGGAGTTGATCAGGCCCAGCTTCTGAATCACGATATAGAACGGCACCAGGCCTCCATTGAACACCATGCTGAACACAAACAGCCAGGAATAAACACTGCGGCTGCGGAAGACGCGGTTCTCTTTGGACAGCGGATATGCGGCCAGAAACGTCACGGCAAGCGTCAAAGCCGTTCCCAGTACGGTACGTGCAATCGAGATCCAGATCGAGTGTAGAAATGCCGGGTTATTGATCGTTTTTTTGTAAGCTTCCAGCGAAAAATCGACCGGCCATAATCCCACCAGACTGGCGTCGGCAGCGGCTTTGGAGCTGAACGAAATCGCCAGCACATGAAGCAGCGGAATGATGCAGAGAATGGCCAGCGAGACAAGCAAGCAGGTATTAAACACGTTAAATATGCGGTATTCCATCGTTTTATGGTACATGGCTCTCCCTCTTTCGCTCTGCTAGAATATACGGTAGCCCGCCCACTTGTAGGCCAGCCGATAGGATACGAGAATAAGGACCATGCTGATCACGGATTTGAACAAGCCGATGGCCGTTCCGAACCCCATCTCGCCATTCAGGATCGCTGTTCGGTATACAAAGGTATCGATGATATCGCCTTTCTCGTATACCAGCGGATTGTACAGGTTGAAGATTTGGTCAAACCCGGCATTCAGGATGTTGCCGAGCGCCAAGGTCCCGACAACGATCGTGATGGGAATCATGGAAGGGATCGTGATATGAAGCGTTTGTTTCAGGCGTCCCGCTCCATCGATTTCCGCGGCTTCGTACAGGGTCGGGCTAACGCCGGCCAGCGCAGCCAGGAATACAATCGTATTGTAGCCAAACTCCTTCCATACGTCGGATACGATCACCGTGAACCGGAACCAGTTATTGTCTCCGAGAAAAAAGATCGGATCGATGCCGACAGCGGCCAGAATTCGATTAACAAAGCCGTCGACGGCGAGCATTTCGATCAAAATTCCGCCCAGGATGACCCAGGACAAAAAGTGGGGCAAATACACCATCGTTTGGATGCTCCGCTGAAGCGCCGTTTTTCGGATTTCATTCAGCAGAATGGCAAACACGAACGGAATCAGCAGATTGAACACGATTTTCATCACCGCGATGACAAAGGTGTTCCATATGACCTGCATGCTGTCCTGCCTTTCAAACAAGTATCGGAAATTGTCCAAGCCCACCCATGCGGAGCCGCCAACGCCCTCCCACGGCTTATAGTCCTGAAAAGCCATAATGATGCCGCCCATCGGCAAATAACTGAACAAGAACAGACAGATAAGGGCCGGCAGCAGCATGACGTGGAAAGGCCACGTTTTTTTCATCCTCTTCATCCAAGATCCTCCCGTTAAATCAATCTACCTCTTGATTATAGGACCCGTCCCACGGGGCGCAGTAGCCCACAAAACCAATATTCATGGCACGATAGCAATCATTTTGCAGCGTCTTACATGGAACAAAAAGGACGGCCCTAAGCAGGCCGCCCTTCATTACTCGGTAACCACAACTACTTCACGCTTTGATACCATTCGTTAACCTCTTTGGTGATCTGTTCCCCGCCTCCGGCTTTCCACGTTTCCACAAACGTATCAAAAGATTCAACGGGCTGTTTGCCGTAAATGATCTCGTTCAGGGTTTGGTTCTCGATCTTCAGGAGATAATCCCACTTCGATTTCATAGTGGCGGTTACCGGTCCCGTAAACATGTTCTTCTTGGAGATCTCCTCTTGGGAGAGCAGCACTTCCGCAGCGGCAGGCGTATCCTTGCCATAGTTGACCGCCACGTCCTTTTCGAGGCGGCTCTCCGGCTTCCCGCCTTTCGCCAGCTTCAGCAGCGCTTTCATCTGCTCGTCCGGAATGCGGGCACCGTCGCGGACCAGCAAGTAACGGACGACATTCACGTAACCGCCTTGGATCTGATCGTTGGGCACCATTTCGCCATTGGCATCGAGCTCGAAGTCGTAGCCCTCGAACAGCCCGTTGGCAAATTCGCCGCCTTCCTTGGATACAGCAAAGTTATCGAACAAGTAGTTTTGATACGTGAAGAAGGCCTCAGGATGCTCCATATCTTTATGGATCAGGGTAACGCCGTTCGTATACTGCGTTCCATGGCGCATCGCAATGCCGTCAGGGCCAGCCGGAATCTGGACAGGCTTCCAGACGGCTTCCGGCGCATTCTTCACGGTATCGATCAGCGGCCAGCCGCTCATCCAGTAAGGCCCCGGAATGATGCCGGCCGTTCCGGCTACAGCCGGCTCCGCCGTTTTGTTCTCATCCCACAGTGCGGCTTCCTTCGGAATGTATCCTTTATTCATCCACTCGTTCAGCTTCACCAAGCCCTGCTTCATGCCCGCATGGACCGAGCCGTATACCAGGCTTCCGTCCTCAGCCACGTTCCACTGCTGCGGCAGCGTTCCGTAAGCGCCGAATATCCATGACGGATCGCCCATCCAGGTGCTCATGGACGTTTTGAAGCCGATGCTCAGCGGCGTGACTTTATCCGGAACAAGACCGGACGGGTTCTGATTCTTGAAAGCATCCATGACCTGCTCAAGCTCATCCATCGTATTCGGTGCGCTCATCCCCAGCTTGTCCAGCCAATCCTGCCGGATCCATAATACATAGTCGTGATTATAGGCAAAATCCAGAACCGGAAGCCCCATTCGCTTACCGTCCCGGCTGTACTGATTCCACACGTTGGGATCCAGATTCATCGCGTTCTTCCACGTTTCCGATGCGTACTGGTCAAACAGCGTGCCGACCTCGGCAAACATGCCGGAATCGATCAAATCCTGGGCCAGCTGCTGATTTTCGGTGCCGAGCGTGACGATATCCGGCATTTCCTGTCCGGATGACATGGCCAGCCGCAGTTTGGTTGCAAAAGCGCCGTTGGTATCCGTAATGGACCACAACGATTTGATGTTGATGCCAAACTTCTCCTTGGCCCACTTCGTAGCCACATTGTTCTCGATCGTTTCCCCATTCTTGAATTGAAGCGTCGGATCGACGCCCCACACCGTCGTAATCGTAACTTCCGGATCGTATTTCTCTTTGTAGACGTTTTCAGTTTTGGATTCGGCCGGCTGCTGCGCCGCTTCCGGTTTCGGCTCGCCGCCGGAGCATCCGGCCAAGGATCCGGCCAGGAGCAAGGACGCGGCCAGGATCGGGAACCATTTCTTTCTTCTAGCGGTCATCGTTAAATCCCCCTTCTACCACCTTATGGATTACATGTTTAATTATAGAGGGGCCGGCAGCCGCATCCTATGTCACGAATCGAAGATTTCTGCACCTTTAGCAACATCCTTGGTCTCTGTATTCGTTCGGGGTCATTCCGTAGTGCTTCCGGAACATCTTGCTGAAATACTGCGGATTCTGGTATCCGAGCTCAGCGGTAATTTCATAAATCTTCTTGTTCGTATGCTTCAGCAGATATAACGCCCGCTCCATTCGCTTGCGGATGATATAATCGCCGAGTCCCTCTCCGGTTTCGCTCTTATAAATCTTGGATAAATATACCGGATGCAGAAATACCCGGTCCGCAATCGTCTTGACGGACAGGTCGTGACCCGAATCGGCAGTCACCATCTCCTGGACCTGCTTGATGATATGGCTCTTGCTCGTTGTCTCCTGTTCGGACGAGATATCATGAAGTTTATTCAGCATATCAAGCGACCAGGAGCGCAGCTTGGCAGCCGACTGAACCACCTGCTGAATATATAAGGGGTCCCAGCCGGCCTGGTCCAGCTGATGAATGTAATGCCCCTGCTTGTGAGCAAGGTACATGAAGGCATTCGCAACCGATAAAAATATTTCATACAACGCCGTCTGCCCGATGAATGCGGTTTCAACTTCTGCAAAGACTTGTTCTATTTTGTCGCGGGCGGCATCCCACTGCCTTGTTTCCAGCAGATGCAGCAGGCTGGGCGGCTTTGCAAACGCCTGGGTAACGTCCCATACAGGCTCATGCAGCCGGTCATCGTGGTCTTCGGCGAATCGGATAACTTCATGACCTCCGTTTCCCCAGAGGTAAAGCGAGCTTAATCCCGACCGGTAAACGGATCCCAGTTCCCCCGGAAAATCAAAGGAGGCTGACACGAAAACCGAAATGCTTCCCTTCAAATAGCTGCCCACATCCTGTTGAAACTGGGTTATATACCGTTTCAATTCGCGGGAATCCGCGAATGTTTCCATATCTCCAGCGTTCGGCACTCTCTTGGGCTGAGCCAATAGAATCAAACAATGATGCGGCGTTTTACAGGACCACACATGGAGCAGCTCGGCAAATACCTCCTCAGCAATGTTGCCGATGGCATATTCCATCAGGCCCACCGAATAGTCGTCCATCCCCGTAAACCTCTGCCCAAGCTGGATCAGCAGCATGATCGTCCGCTGATCTGTTCGGAGCGGAATTTCATATTCATGAAGCTTGTGATCAAGCGAATGTCGCGGCATCTCGCGTCCCAGCAAGAGATCATGCATGAGGCTGTTTCGCAGAATGCCGAGATCCGATTTGCGGCTGTACATGAGCTGATGGAAATGCCCAAGCTCCTTCCGCTCCTCCTGGATCGACGCCAAGGCGGAGCTCACGCTTCGCATGAATTCACCATCGTCCACCGGCTTCAAAATGTAATCGGATGCCTGCAGCCGAATCGCCTGCTTGGCATATTCAAAATCCGAATAACCCGTAAGTAAAATGCAGCGGATATGCGTCCAACGCTCGGTTATGGTCTCCATCAGCTCCAGGCCGGTCATCACCGGCATCCGAACATCCGTAACCACCACATCGATGTCCTGCTCCTCCAGCAGGTCGATCGCCTCCAGGGCGGAAGAAGCCTGATACACTTCTTCAATATCCAGCTCACGCCATGGTATCGTCTGATATAAACTTTCCGTAACATAACTCTCGTCATCAACCAATAAGATATTCATCGACTCTTTGCCCCCTGCCCTGACTTTGATTGCTCCTTCCCAAGCGTTCCGGCAATGGCCAGTAGAGCACAGCCCGTACGCCGCCTTGCGGAGATGCCGCAAACCGCAGGCCGGCTTCTTCGCCATAACGCAGCCGCATGCGCTGGTGAACATTCCAGACGCCGCAGCCCATCTCCTGATCCATCGGCCTGTTCAGCCGGGCCTCCAGCTCGGCCAGCTTCTCCCCGTTCATGCCGATTCCGTTATCATCCACTTGAATGCAGGCCAGACCGTTCACAATCCGGAAGGTTACCCTGATTTCACCGTCGCCCGAATGAGGTTCAATGCCATGCAGCACGGCATTCTCCACCAAGGGCTGAATGACCAGCGGCGGGATCTCCATGCCTTCCGCTTCCTCCGTCAAAACAAGATGATATTGGAGACGCCTCATCCGCATCTGCTGGATTTCCAGATAATGCGTAACGAACTCCACTTCGTCCGACAAGGGAACCAGTTCCCTTTCCTGACGCGTGGTGTAGCGGAAATACCGGGATAAGCTGTGCGACATCGCCACTACGGCTTCGTATTTCCGAAGCTTCGCCATGCTGGTAATAAACGAGAAGCAATTGTAGAAGAAATGGGGATTGATCTGGGACTGCAGCTGCTTCAGCTTCGCTTCCCTGACATGGATCTTCTCCATGTATACATGCTCGAACAGCTCCTGAATCTGCTCCACCATCGAGTTGAATCTCGTGGCCAGAAAACTGAACTCGTTACGGCCCGCTACCTTCATCCTCACCCCGTAATCCCCGGCTTGGAGCCTTCGGAACACATAAACCAGCTGCTTGATCGGAACCTGAACCTGGGAGTACAGCAGATATGCGGCGAGGCAGCTCATCAGGAGCAATGCTGCGATCGAAATATAAAAGAGCCTGTTCGACGTATGGATCGGCTTCATAATGTCCGATAGCGGAATATAGTCTATCAAATACCATCCGGTCGTTTCCGATAATACGATGCTGACCGAATAGGTTTTGCCGCCCACTTCCTTCACGCGGTTCTCCACGTCTTCGAGCGGCTCCCGATCCAGCTCCGCCATCATATGGTTAATCAGTTCCTGGTCTGCGGTACGGTTGTAGATCACGCCCGAATCCGGTTTATAGTAGAACGGATCGCTCCTTCCGTCGCTCTTAAAGCGGTCCAGCATATCCTGGATATTGGTGCTGTCGAATTCAACCTTGATCACGGTATTCGACTTGCCCGTACGATGCTGGGTGGAATACGGTGCTACCGAATACCAGACAAACAGGAAACGCCGGTCGCTCCCCTCGTAATAAGGAGTGACCTGCCACCCCGGCTTCACGTCCTCCGCAAGCTCCTCGGGCGAATAAAACCCGGCATCGCTTTCGGTGACCACCCGCCCGAGGGATGGGGAATAAATGGCCAGATGGCTCCGCCAGTTCGAAGAGCTCTCCTGTATGCTCAGCTTCGTCTGAATTTGCTTCACCAGATTAATCGCGTCCAGGTTTAGATACTTATCCTGCAAATAGATATCCCGAAAGCTTGAGATGTCCGGGTCATGCAGGAGCAAATTCGGCCATGATGCCAAAATATCGATATTGGTATTCACCTGATTCTGAAAAAAAACAAGCTGGTTCGTATTCGATTGGCTGAGCTCCTTGCTGAGCACGTTCGTCGTGGTTTGGTTCGAATAGAAATAGAGGCCGACAATCGGAATCAACATCAGAAAAATGAACAGGACGATTTTTCGGAACAGATTAAATTTGGACATACATCGGCAGCCCCTTGGTTTATGTAGTGTGAGAAGTCATTTATAGCGAAATATGTTTATTATATCGGAGTTCGCCCTGTGCCGTGTAGGGCATAAAAGCAAGATTTCGGGCACTTTCGAAGGGATTGTTACGACATGGACGTTTGCGCAGCCCACAAAGAGCGCATCCAACAAAAAAACAGGATCACGGCCTCAAAGAGACCGGGGTCCTGTTACATTTTTATTATGAAATATATGCCTTACATGCGTCCATCGATCAATGGCCTGACGGTTGTTCCTCTCCCGCCTCCGGTTCAGGGGGCGCATTGCGGAAGGCGGCCACGATCAACATACAGATCACCGCCATCACGGCCATCACCACGAACAGGGAATTAAGGCTTCCCTCCAGTATTCCGCTCAACAGGCTGCCTGACCCTTCCGGCAGTTCGGCCATTCCATGCGGGGAGAGCAATTTGTTAATGTCGTCGCTCGTAATGCCGGCCGCATCCGGCTCAGCGGCAAGCCTGCCCGCGATTCCCGCATTGACCCATAATCCGAACACCGCTACGCCAACGGTCTGACCGAACGTCCGGATGAAGGAGTTCAGCGCCGTGGAAGCTCCGCGAACCTCATAGCCGACCGAGGATTGCGCAATGATCTGAAACAAGGTGGAGATATAACCGAAGCCGACGCCATAAATGAACGTAAAGACCAGCAGCACGCCCAGCGCCGTATCCTTATGCATGAACGCCAATCCCACCGCTCCGATGATTAGGAGCACAACGCCGATCAGCGCCGTTTTCCGGGAGCCGGATTTAACGATCAGGCGACCGCTGATGATCGAGCCGATCAGCCATCCGATCGACATCGGGGCCAGCGTCAGACCCGACAAGGTGGCGTTGCCGCCACGAACGCCTTGAATCCACAGCGGCAAATACGTGGTCAACCCGATGATAAGCGCACTTACCAGAATATTGGCTATCGTCGATACTGTAATATCCCGGATCTTGAACAGATGGAGCGGCAGCATCGGCTCCTTCACCCTGTTCTCCACCACCAGGAACGCAGCGAGCAGCACCACGGAACCGATCATCAGACCGAGCATGAACGGAGAATTCCAGGAATAGCTCTCTCCGCCGCCGACCGCGAGCGCAAACAGCAGCGCGGTCATTCCCACGGTAAACAGGGCCGCCCCCCCGTAATCGATCGATACTTCGCGGGCGTTGCGCTCCTCTTTGAAATAACGGAAAATCAGCCATATCGATAACAGCCCGAACGGAACATTAAAAACAAAGATCCAGTGCCAGGACAAGTAATCCACGAAATACCCGCCAAGCAGCGGTCCGATCAGCGAGGAAATTCCCCAAACGGAGCTGATCATCCCTTGAATCTTCCCTCGTTCCTCCAGATTGTAAATGTCTCCGACAATCGTGAAGGTCACCGGTATAACCGCGCCGGCTCCGATCCCTTGGATTGCCCTGAAAATGATCAGCTGCGTCATGTTCTGCGACAGGCCGCACAGCAATGAGCCTACGAGAAAGATCAGCGAGCCGTATAAAAATACGGGCTTGCGTCCATATAAATCGCTTATTTTACCGAAGATCGGCGTCGTTACGGCCATCGTCAGCAGATAGGCCGTAAAAATCCAGCTCATCAGGCTTACGCTGCCGAAGCTGCTGATAATGGCCGGACCCGCCGGGCCGACAACCGTTCCTTCGATTGCAGCCATAAAAGTGGATAACAGAATACCGACCAGGATATAACTGCGTTTGTCTTGTCTTAATACACCCACGTTCCTTCGTCCCCTTTACTCTAGACGGCCCCGGCATGACTCCTGTCCCTGCCGATCCTATTAGGACAAACACGGGGCCAACAGCATAAAAGCGTCTCCCGATACCAGGAGCGCTTTCACATCATGTAACATTTCTATTATAAAGGTTACCGCTAAGGTTGCACAGACATTTTCCCGCTCCGCAGATGAATAAAGGAAGTGGCATGTTGCTTCATGAGTTCAGGATCGTGCGTGATCATCAGGATGGCCGAGCCTTCCCCGATGACATAACGGCACAGCTCGGTTACTTTATCGATGGCGGCATAGTCCATTCCCGAGGTCGGCTCGTCCAGGATATACAGCGGTCTTTCCAGCATCAATTGGCTGATGATGCTTAAGAGACGCTTCTCGCCCTGACTAAGCAAATAAGGAGACATTTGAAGACGATCCGTAAGTCCGGCCATCTCTAACAGAAACCTCGCCCGCTGCTGCTGGCCGGCCGTCAGCTCCGGGCGCTTCTTCACGGACATCCCGCCATGGAGGCTGTAGATCAGCTCCTCCCAAACATTCGGGGCCGTAAACATATATTCCGGCTGCTGGAACACGTAGCCGATCAACTCGGCCCTGCGGTAAACGGCCATTCCCTTCGTATCTTCCCCTTGCCAGCGAATGCTGCCTGCCGGAGACGGCAGCAGGCCCATGATCAGGCGGCTGAGCGTCGTTTTGCCCGACCCGTTCTCGCCGGTCAGCAGCACCCAGTCGCCGGGATCAATCTTCGCATCGATATCGCGCAGCGCCTCCCGGCCGCCGGGATACGCAAACGTCAGCGAATCGATCCGGAGCAGCGGGGAGACGGCAGACAGCCTGGCGCCTTCTGCATGGGATCTCCCCGCAGGTACGGAACCTGCAGGAACTGGCTTGCCCGCATGGGATACCGCCGCACGCGCGGAACCTGCGGGGACCGGCAATTTCGCATGGCGCGCTGCCGGATGCGGGGGAGTTGCTGCCGGGACAGGCTTGTCCCCGGCGGCACTCGCTGCCTCGCCTGCGGGCCGAGGCAGCAAGCCCAGCTGCACCAGCTGCTCCCCGCAGCGGTGCAGCAGCTCCTCCGGCGGCCCGTCCTGCACGACGGTGCCGCCGTCCAGGACGATGACGCGCCCAGCGGCGCGCGCGACATCGTCAAAGCGGCCGGACGCGGTGATCAGCGTCCGGCCCTCCGCCTGCAGCTTATGGCACAGCTGCAGGAAGTTCGCCTGCGCCGCGGCATCCAGGCTGGCGCAGGCGTCGTCGAAGACGAAGAGCCGCGGGCGCAGCGCCAGCACCGCGGCCAAGGCCGTGCGCTGCCGCTGTCCGCCGGACAGGCTGCGCACCGGATCGGTCCGGCGGTGAAGCAGCCCGACCGCCGCAAGGGACTGCACCACCCGCTCCTCGATTTCCGCGGGCGGAACCCGCATATTTTCAGGACCGAAGGCCGCTTCGTCCTCGACGATCCCCTGAACGAGCTGGGCATCCGGATCCTGAAACAGCACCCCGACCGCATCCGCTACGTCGGCTATCGGCGCCGCTGCAGGATCCATGCCGTCCAGCAGCACTTCCCCCGTTCTTGCGCCTCCGCCGCTCCGCGGAAGAAGGCCGCATAACAGCTGGCACAGCGTCGACTTCCCGCTGCCGCTGGCACCAAGAATCGCGACCCAATCGTTCTCCGCTATGTCCAGATTCATATCGTGGATAACCGGACGTTCCTCTCCGTCATAGAGAAATCCCAGTCCCCGGCATGTCACCCTTGTTCCCGACATCGGGCTATCCCTTAACGGCGACGGCGAACCGGCGAAGCAGGCCCGTCTTCACTAACGCCTCGCCTAAAACCTTGGTTAACAGGCCGCAGAGGAGAACGCCGCTCAGAATACGCACCACCAGCGCAATGCCAAGCACTTCGACCGGCCAGGACGTATACCCGAACATGTTGGCCGCGAACAGGAACCAGAGCGGTACCATCGCCCCGCCAACCAGCATGAGAGCGCCGGCGCTCCATTTTTTGTATCGGTAGATCGCGAAAATCGTCTCCGCCACGATCATGTAGCAGCCTGCGGCCACAAAACACGAAGCAATGCCGTATACCGTACCGGTCAGAGCCTGAATCGTGCCGCCGATCGCAAACGTGACAACCGCCGTTCCCGGTTTACGAATGATGTAGTAAGCCAAGAGTCCATAAACCATGTAGATTCCCGTCGTCGTCGAAGTGGCGATGGGTCCGCCCAGACTGTTCAACAGCTTGTTAACCGGCCCTATGTATACGGTGAGAACGGCATTAACGGCAGCAAGCATTGCCATCAGGATAATCTCCTGCGTCGTAAAAGCAAACCATTTTTTCTGTGATGATGAATTCAAAGGTAGTCCTCCTTCATACCAGCCGCCGTCGGCGGCTGTGCTAGCGTACGTCAACGCTTCTTTTCATATTTTGCACACTTCGGCTCTTAACGTCAACCCATTTTTCGTTCTTTAAGGTTAACAATTTAGGCAATCCACCACACGAAAACCGTTGCCAGTACATACATAACTGCCGATGCGACCGCCCATGAAGGAATGTTAACCTCCGTGCGATAGGTTCGGTCCGGGTATGCGCCAAATCCTTTGGATTCCATTGCGCCCGCCGTTTGCTGAACACGACGCAGCGCATTAAGCAGGACAGCCGAAACAAACTTCAATCCGTAGCCGATGCGACTTCCGAGTCCCTTGGGCGGTCGATGGCCCCTTACCTGCTGGGCAGCCAGAATATGGGCACCCTCCTCCTCCAACAGCGGAATG
Organism: Bacillus sp. FSL K6-6540; assembly: GCF_038007545.1. NCBI lineage: Bacteria > Bacillati > Bacillota > Bacilli > Caryophanales > Bacillaceae > Bacillus > Bacillus sp. FSL K6-6540. The sequence continues at coordinate 966,605 of NZ_JBBOXH010000001.1, read as the reverse complement.
AAGGTCAGCGCAGCGGATACGCCAAACGCAAACCGGTAAGGAATTCGAAGACGTCGGGTCAGCTCGGCAACCAGTTCTCTCGGATCCGTCGTCAAGATATACGCCATCGAGGTCAAAAACAACGTAAACATCCGGAGCGACATGGCACCCGCGGCGTTCAGAGCCTCAACCGTCAGGGTGATGGGTCCCCACTGCAGCCATACGGTGTCCCCTTGGACCGTCAAGCTGGTCAGAATGAAGTAGGGTATCGCAACGATTGCAATGAGCCGGATCCCTCCCAGCAGACGCTTGCAAGACACCTGGCCGGCGAATCGGGCTTGGCCGATGCATAACAGGAGAAACAACGCCTGCTGCCAGGCTTGGTCGAGCAGCATGGCGATTACCGCTGTACAGAACAGGATCACCAGCTTGCTTAAAGGATCATATCGATGAAGAAGCGTGCCGCCCTTCTCATATTGAATCAGCATATTCCACCAACTGCCTCTCTTATAGCGTGTTCCATTCTCTTCTCAATCGCGAAAAAACGACGGCATCGACATAACCGCCGGACGTAAGGCGATAATCGCGAAGCACTCCTTCGCGCATATAACCGTTCTTCGCAAACCATCGGCATGCACGCTCATTTCTTGAATCGACGAAAGCCTCGATTCTATTTAGTCCCATGGACGCGTACCCGAAAGCCGCAACCAGTTCGGCCGCCTCGGTCATATAGCCCTTCCCCCAATAACCGCTTGCCAGCTCACACCCAAACTCGCCCTTGAACGCGCCTTCCAGCTGCCATATATTAAATCCGCAGCTGCCGATCAATTGGCCTGTTTCGGTGATCTCGATGCCCCAGCGAATGGCTTCGTCCTGCTCGGCAAGCCGTTGCAGCCACTCAATCAGTGCCTTTGCGTCCTCGGCTGAATCCATGACGGGCATATCCAGAAAGGCGGTTACGGCGGGATCGGACCAACAGCCCAGCATCGCTTCCGCATCCTCCCTCTCCATCCTTCGCAGCCGGATCCGCCGCCCTTTCATTTCCGGAACGATTCCTTCGCATCTGTACATGGTATTCCACCCCCTCGCAAAAAAACTGACTTGCATCGGCTGTTTCCGGTGATACTATGTGCGTGTATAAAAGAGTATAGCGAAAATCAATCCGTATCCTGGTCCCCCATCAACATCTTAGAGCTGGATGTATATATATTGATGGATTCGGGAGGCTTCCGTCAATATGCTTGTCACGGCTCCCTTGTACAGTGCGGAAGAAGGAGGAAGTCATCTGAGTATGTATATCGCGATTGTCTTGCTGTTCACCGTCGTTGTCATTGCCGCTGCCATTACGCAAATCGGATATCTGCAGATTACGCGGATGCGCGTAAAGAATGACCTCAAGCTGTTCACGGTGCTGGAAAAAGCCGGACTGTACAGCAGAGAGAAATATGAATCGCTTCAAAAGAACGAAGTGGCGATCAAGAGCTTTGACGGGTTGAAGCTGTGCGGCGCAGCCATTCTAAACAATCCCGGCTCCAAGCACTGGATGCTTCTTGCCCACGGCTATACCGGTTCGCGAGCCGTATCCACCCAATTCATTGATTTGTTTACGGAAGAGGGGTACAACGTGCTCCTGATCGATCAGCGCCGGCATGGACGAAGCGAAGGACGCTATACCACCTACGGTTATTATGAGAAACACGACGTGCAGGCGTGGGTGCGCTGGATTACCCGCAAATACGGCGAGGATGTGGCAATCGGGCTTCATGGACAATCGCTGGGAGGCGGAACCGTGCTGGAGTATTTATCCATTGCCGATCCGCAGGTCAAGCTTGTCATCGCGGATTGCCCGTATTCCGATTTGACGGATTTAATGCGGCATCAGCTTACGCGCATCAACAAAATCCCCTCCGTGCCGTTCCTGTCCTGGGTGAACGCCAGAATTCGGCGTAAAGCCGGGTTCAGCCTCGATCAGGTCAGCCCGATCCGTGCTGTTCGGAACAGCACGCTTCCGGTTATGTTCATCCATGGCACCAAGGATAATTACGTGCCTACCCGAATGAGCATCGAGATGTACGAAGCCAAACCGGACCCGAAACAACTTCTTCTTATCGAAGGCGCTATCCATGCGAATGCTTATCATGTGGATCCCGAGCAATATCGGGAAGGCGTGCACTCTTTCCTTCGTGAACATATAGATCAACCCGTCCAGGCACCGCTGCCGGCAGCTGCCCGCGCAGCGCAGCCGGAAGCAGCGCCAGCCCAAAATACCTTCCAACTGGAGCTGGACGGATCCCTTGAGACAGTATAGGACGGCGGCTCAAAAAGCCCCCGCACTGCACGCTGGATCCGCGTGAGTCGGGGGCTTTTTTCAATTGTTATGCTGTTATCTGCCCTACGCCATGGAATCGGCCTTTTTCGGGTTCACCGGTTTAAGCACTTCATCGCAAAGCTCCTTAAGCCTGATCTGGATTTCCTTGAACTCCTCGATCCCGGCTCCCGTGAGGCTGTACCCCTCACCGTGCGCCGTCAGGAAGTTCTCCTCGGTCAAGCGTTCGAGTTCATGCTTAACCTCCCGGTCGCCGACCTTATATCCATGACGCTCCAGCTCGGGCTGCATCTCGCTGATCGTAAGGTCCCGCTCATGGGCGTGATAGAGCATATGAATACCGATAAACAAATTTTGAACGTCTGCGCGCATTCGATCTTCTCTCCCTCCACCTGATTGAATTGATACCTGGTCATGTCATACATTACCCCTGCGACATGGTCAGGAATCAGCCGGATTCGCCGGAGCCTTTCTTCCCATGGCTTGTCCCTTGACGAATATCATATACTTATACTAAGGTGAATGAATCAACGCAAATGAAGGAAGGGCGGATATCCAATGTTTCAAAACACACCCTATGAAGGCACTAGGAGCGAGCAATACGCCCAGGTCCTGAATCAGTTGAAAGCACTTATCCACGACGAGCCGAATGCCATTGCCAACTTGTCCAATGCATCTGCGCTGCTTAAACAGTTCCTGTCCGATACGAATTGGGTCGGCTTCTATCTTTATGATGGCAAAGAGCTGGTGCTCGGGCCATTCCAAGGACTGCCCGCTTGCATCCGGATTCCGATGAATCGCGGAGTTTGCGGAACCGCTGCGGCTAAACAGCAGACACTGCTTGTAGCCGACGTACATGAGTTCCCGGGGCACATTGCCTGCGATGCGGCTTCGAACAGCGAGATTGTGGTGCCCATGATGGTGGATGGCGCATTATATGGCGTTCTGGATATCGACAGTCCGCTCAAGAACCGTTTCGACCAAGAGGATCAAGCCTTTTTGGAGGAATTTGTCCATATATTGGAAGGGCAGCTCACATTATAATTCAGGATGATTTGACGTATTCTTCCGTACACTAACCGAGGATTGAAACCACAATTCTTAGGAGGAATACACGCCATGTATCCAATGAATAACAACAATTCGCAAATTTCGCAGCAAATTCGTCAGTGCGAGCAAATTCTTCAGCAGCTGACCCAGCAAACGCAGCAGGGCTCGGCTATGTACCAGCAGCTGATGCAGCAAGAGCAGCAAAATGCGGCCCGACTCGAGGAACTCGCTCAGCGTGAGCGTCAAGCGGCGCAGATGATCCAAACTGCCCTTCAAGGCCATCAACAGGCGATGCAGCAGTATCAGCAAATCTCCCAGATCGTTAAACAAGTCGAGTACTCCGTTCAAGCCCACAACCAAACACAGCATATTCAGCCTTCATACGGCCAACAAGGTTTTCCTAACACACATCAAGGCCAAGGCTTCCAATAAGCATGCTAAAAGGGGTAACCCGCAGGTTCATAGAATCTGCCGGTTACCCCTTTGTTTTATTTCTTCTCTTCGCTTACGCTGAATTCGATCTCGGCTTGTATCTTATAGCGCTTTGGCTCTTCCCCGTCCGAGCCGCTCTGACTCGCGCCCTGCGACATGGCATCGATCACGAAATCCGCGGATCCGTAGACGACGTAGCGCCCGCCCGGAAAACCATCCTTCAGCGAATGGATGAAATCTTTGAATTTCTTGTCGTCCCTGCTGTCGTATCCACCGCCGATTTTGTAATATTCGCGCAGCGGCTCGCCCTTTTTCAGCTTGGTTGTAATATAGGGCTCGTTCATGGCATAACTGATGTTGTAGTCTCTTGTGAGCTCTTTCATCGGGAAATAAAAAGCGGAGGCCGCATGGCCTATCGTAATCTCATCCTCTTTGCCGATATACTCCAGCTCCCCGTATACTTGAACTTGATCTCCCTGTTCATACTCCTCTTTCTCGCTAACGAGTCGATACACGAAGTCCCCGTCGGTCATTTCCGCCTGACTCCCCCTGGCAGCTTTATTCAATGAAGGTCCAGTCGGATCTGCCCCCTGTAGCTCCTGCTTCGCGCAGCCCGTTAACATCAACATCAAGATAAACCCCATATAAAGGTATCTTCTCATCTTTTTTGTTCACCTCAACCTCCAGACGGATGGATCGTGAGCAATGTTGCATGGAAATGCAAAAAAGCCGCATCCAAAACTCCTCAGATTTGCGAAGTTTTGGATACAGCAAATGGTTTGCTATATCCCAGGCGCCTATGGCCTTTAGTCTCGAAGCGCATCGAATGTTACGACTCGTAAATGTTCTTCACCCGTCCCACTTGGCCGTCTTGAAGACGTACTTTAATGCCGTGCGGATGGTTGGGCGAATTGGTCAAAATATCTTTGACCACGCCGCGGGTTAATTTTCCCGTTCTCTGGTCCTGCTTCAGTACGATATCAACCTCAAGCCCCGGTCTGATATTGGAACGCTGCCCACCGTTCATCATCGTCCCTCCTGTTCCTATCTTCATGCTGTTGTCCCGTTCCTACTGTCCACCTTACTGAAATCGAAAGCGAAATGCAAATCGCATAACACAAAGGACTGCCCGTTAAAGATCGTTCAGATCTCCCAACCGGACAGTCCTTCTGTTTTTATTCTAACCATGGATAAATCTTATCCATGGAACGATGTTTTATAGTACGCTTCCGCCGTGCATGAAGCGGTGTTTCCAAGAATCGCCGAAGTTACCTACGAGGACCCCGCCCGATTGTTTCGAGTACGTATGCAGCAGCTTGTTGTCTCCCAGATAGATCGCTACGTGCGTAATCCGCTGTTTGGACTTGTCCAATCCGGCATAAGCGGAAGCCGACGAACCTCGGTAGCTCATGAAGAATACCAGATCCCCGCGCTTTAATTGATTGACGTTGTAAACAGCCGTTCCTTTATCTTTGACGTACTGCCCTTGCTTGCGGGAATCGCTTGGCAGCGTAATGTTAGCGCCGTCCATGAATGCGCGGCGAACAAATGCCGAGCAGTCAAAGGTACTCGTTGAATTGCGGTTAGAACCGAATTCGTACGGCGTGCCCAGATACTTCATGCCTGCACTGATTACTTTTTCAACGCTTGTGCTCGCAGAAGGCGCCGTGCTTCCCGAATTGCCGGAAGTGTTAGAAGATCCGCTGCTTTGGTTAATATATTTAGACGAAGCATATCCTTGCTTGCCGTCCGAAGTTTTGATTTTATACCAGCTTGAGCTCTTGCCCAGAATTTGAACGCGCTCACCCTTATGCACGCGGTCAACGACTTTACCCGAAGTCGAAGGCTTATTGCGCATGTACACATTCGAGCTTGCTACACCTTTGGTTACAGACTGCACGCTGGCAGCAGACACTTCATTCACAGACCCATATCCGTAAGAACCAAGAACCGCTGCTGATAACAGCGCTCCGGCCATCAATTGTTTAAATCTTTTTTTCGAGAAAATAACGATCTCCCCCATCTCGTTTGATTGTGGAATGACGAAAATGTCATTTTCGTGATCCCGCAATCATTATAGACAGGCTGTGTCTCGGGACGCATGCTACCATCCTCACAAAAACACATGCCAACTATTGGTAAAGAGGAGGACTTTAGTCTCTTATTATACTTGAATTTAGTATAAATAGATTATTATAGAAAAAAACATGCCAAAATAACCCAACCAGTCCGGCCTAAAGAAGTCCGGATTTCTTTGTTGGGTCTTTCTGCTTACCAAATATATGTATTTTTCCTTGCGATTGCTGCCTGGAAGATGACCTCTATTCCCTGTCATACTGTTTTTAAAAAAAAAGCCTGATCAGACGGATACCCCATCTGACAGGCTCTAGTTTATCGTACCTTCTCAATTTCATTCCACTACAATATTGTAAACTTTTGACCCTATGGCCGCTTGGAATAGAGCGGATATCCAGGGTTTTCCGGTACGTCAATCAGGATGACCCTGACATTCTCTTGCGCCTTAAGGCTTATCGTCTCACCTGGCACCGTATCGATTACCATAAAGTCCCGATGATGAAACAGGAGGCTATCCTCTTCCGTGCTAAAGCTGCCGGCTCCCCTTACGGCAAGCGCAGCCGCGCGCCTGCCGGTTTTCAGTTCATATCGTGCTTCGTGCCCGGCCAGAATTTGAATATCCAGCATCTTCACGTCCACGGACAGATCGGTTGGGGCGGAACCGCCGATCATCGTTTTGACCAATCCCCCCTGGATACGGGTTACCGGATAGGAGTCCGGACGATACTGACGACAGGCAGGGTTTTGCTTCAATGAATCGCGAAGATACGGCTCAAACCAAATCTGGAATCCTTCTGCATCCGGCCCGGTCAGAAGTTCCTCATGCGTAAGTCCGGAACCGGCCCTCATCAATTGCAGGCCTCCTGGCCCTATTATGCTGTGCGTACCATGCGAATCCTCATGGTCGCACTTTCCCTGAATCATATAAGTCACGATTTCAAAACCCTGATGGGGATGAGACGCGATATAACCTTCGACGGGCGCACGAAACCAGGACCAATAGAAAAGCGGCCCTACCCGGGTCACGGCTGACCCTTCTCCGGAGAAACCGATCGGCTTCAACTCCGTTATCCTTCCTCCATCGAGTGAGCCCTTGCCCTGATTCTCGGGTGGATATACATTTCCTATCATGTCCAGTCTCCTCCTTTCACCCATCCATGATGGATCTTGAACAGGTGCTGCATTGATTGTCTTGGCTTTAAGATAGTATTAACGATAACCGAACAGATATCAACATCCTTAAATTCCCTGATTTGAGAATGCATATTTGCGAATCATTTTTCAGTTTATTTTCAGTTCGCGTTCAGAATTCATTCAGCTACGGCACGTATGATAAAGTTGAAGGAATGAAAGAAGAGGAGTTTTGTCATGGGATCCATGCATCGTATTCGCGTTTTGCTTGTGGATGACGAGCCGCACATACTGCAATTTCTGGAGCTTGGTCTCCAAAATGAAGGGTTTGAGGTGCGCACGGCCTCCGATGGAGAATGTGCGTTAAGGGAAGCAGCCAGCTTCGAGCCGCATGTCATCGTTCTGGATGTGATGATGCCGGGAATGGACGGACTTGCGGTGTGCAGACGTTTGAAGGAGGAAGGCCGGGATGTTGCGGTCATTATGCTCACCGCGAAGGATGAGATCGATGACCGTGTAACGGGCCTTATGACCGGAGCGGACGACTACATGGCCAAGCCCTTCAGTTTCGAAGAGCTGCTGGCCCGCATACAAGCTCGACTCCGCAATCAGTTCCCGAGCCTGCTGGGCGAAATCCGGCTTGGGCCATTCACCATCGATGACCGCAAGAAAGAAATTTCATACCTGGGGGAAGCCTTGGAGCTTTCCCCAACGGAATATAAACTGCTCAAACTGCTTGTGACCAAACACGGCAGCGTTCTGAGCAAATCGAACATATTGAATATTGTGTGGGATTATGACTTTGGGGGAGAGGATAACATCGTGGAGGTCTATATCCGATCCCTGCGAGAGAAGCTTGGGGACAAGGAGCATCGGGTCATTCGCACGCTTCGCGGAGCCGGCTACCGGGTGGATTTGCCATGAGTTTCCGAAACCGTATACGCGCATCTCGGCCAACGTCTCTGCGCACGCAGCTCCTGTCGCGTTCCCTTCTCGTCTTGGCGCTTCTGCTCGTGCTGATCGGAGCGCTGCAATATGTACTGATGAAAAACGCCCTGTTCCGCAATCAGGCCGAGGCGCTTTCGCTTCAGGTCCGCTCTATCCCCGTGGAGATGTGGGAGCCTGATCGCGTGCAACATAACCGGCCTTCTGTTCCGAATAACGACGCCCATGCGGTCATGCCCCGCCAGGAGGATAGACCTCTGCTCTTTCTGCCGAATATGTCGCTTGCCAAGATCGCAACGAACGGAAGCTACACCGACCTGGCCAGTGACAACGGTCTGTCCGCACCGAAGCTGGCAGCAGAGGCTTATACCTCGATTCTGGAGCAATTCAAAGAGCGTCGGCCCGTTCCGTACGAAGTGATTGACGATGCCCAAGGCACCGAACAGATCGTTGTTTTTCGCCCTTACGGCAGCCCTAACAGCCCTTCCGGTATACTGCAGCTTGGAATGGATACGCAGCCGCTCCATGCCGTTCTGCTGCGGCAGCTGCTGATATTTGCCGCGTTGGCTTTGCTTGCCATGGCTGGCGGGATTGCATTGTACCTGCCATTGCTGCGCAGGACGCTTAACCCGCTAAGCCGAATGGTCGAAACAGTGGAACGAACGGATGCCGGAAACTTGGCGGAGCGATTTCCGGCCATGCAGGGTCAGCAGGAGATTGACCGCTTGGCCCAATCGTTTAACGGCATGCTGAATAGGCTTGAGGGAGCGTTTGAAGCGGAACGCGAGGCGAAAGAGCAGATGCGGAGGTTTATTGCCGATGCTTCCCATGAGCTGCGCACGCCGCTTACTTCGATTCACGGCTTTCTGGAGGTGCTTGGCCGCGGCGCCGCCGACAACAAGGATCAGCTCCATGCAGCACTGTCCAGCATGCACGGCGAATCGAAGCGCATGAAGAAATTGGTCGAGGATTTGCTTCTGTTGGCCAAACTTGACCGTAAGCCGGAGCTTCATCTGCAGGATACCCGGCTGGATCGGCTGCTGCTAGAGATGGAGCCCCATCTCAGGATGCTGGCTCAAGGCAGAAACGTAACGATTCAAGCGGCAGCCGTGCTGTGCCGGTGTGACCCCGACAAGATCAAGCAGGTCATCTACAACCTGTTCCATAATGCGGTACAGCATACCGATTCCGACACAGGGCGGATTACCGTTACGGTGGATAAAACCAAGGACCACGCCGTACTGCGGGTCAGCGACAATGGAGCCGGGATTTCGAAGGAGCATCTGCCCCATCTGTTCGAGCGGTTCTACCGCATCGATGAATCCCGGACCCGGCAGCACGGCGGTGCCGGTCTTGGACTGTCCATCACCCAGTCCATCATGAACGCGCATGGCGGCCAAATGAGCGTGGACAGCACGGTTAACCAAGGAACGGTTTTTCGTGCGGAGTGGCCGGGCATCATTCCCTAGCTTGAAATACTCCTTCATGCACCAGTTCATTCAAGGATCGTCGGTCCGTAGGGACCTCCCGTTCCTGCAGCGTCTCCGGCAGCGCCGATTTATCGCCGCGGTATCCAAGCGTTATGACCGCATGCAGATCATATTCTTCCGGAATATGCAGGGCTTCGCGGGCAAGCTCATGGTCGAAGCCGCCAATCGCGCGGGTATTCAGCCCAAGCAAAGCAGCCTGCGAAGCGATTGTTCCCCAAGCGGCCCCCGCATCAAACGCGTGGCTTCCGCTTGGTTCCCCATTGGCATTCAGCGTGTAGGAAACGAGCAGGACAAGTGCCGGCGCGCGATCGCTCCACACGCGGTTTCCGGGACGGATAAAGGACCGGAATCGCTCCCGCTCCTCCTCTGTTCGGGCAACGATAAACCGCCACGGCTGCCCGTTGCCCGAGGAGGGTGCCCACCGGGCCGCCTCCAAGACGGTATACAGCACATCCTCTTCGACCGGACGGGAGTCAAAGGCCCTCGAAGACCATCGATTCACAAAGTGGGCATGCACCGGATATTCGGGACGGCGCGTTTGTTCCGCCACCGTCCGCTTCGAAAGGGCTGATACGATTACGGTTGGATCAGGTCTGGTCATACGATCATCTCTCCTTACCCCTTGCGGGTTATTGTAATACGACTTGGTCTTAGCTTGGTTAAGGCTTGATCAGCCAATCGTCCAATGCAAAATCGGTTTCCGCCAGCTTCTCTTCGATCAGAAAGGCCTTCGTTCCTTCCAGCAGCTGCAGCCCTTGTTCGGTAAATGGAACCTCCTTGATCAGCTCGATCGGGCTAACCTTCTTCACGTACTCCACCTTCGCGCTCTGCAATTCGGCCAGAAACGCATAGTACTCTTCCTCATGCAGCTTTAAATCCTCTAGCGCCTTGGAACGGGCTTCATTCCACGCCTTGGCGAAATCCGGATATTTCGCCAGATAATCCTCCGACACCACGGTTACGCTGGTTCCATACAGCTCGGGATGCTTGGTGGCATCGTCCAGCAGCGTATAGCCTTCATCGATTTGTTTGAGCGTATATACGCCGGTATTGGTCATCGCGTCGATTTCCCCGCGGGCCAGGGCAGCCTCCGCATCCACGCGAAGCAGGTGGATGACCTTCACATCCTCAGCCAGCCCCTCTTTCTTCAAAAGACCGGCCAAGTATCGGTGGTGGAAGGAACCTTTTTGAGTGGCTACCGTTTTTCCCTTTAACTCTTCCAGGGAAGCCGGGCCTCCCTTCTTCGCTACGAGGTACCCGATGCTGTCGGTCGAGCCTTGGGTAATCACCTTGGTCTTCGCTCCCGTTGAACGTGACAGGATGGCCGGCGTATCGCCCAAGCTGCCAAAGTCCAGGCGACCGCTGATCAGCGATTCGCTCAAATCCGGACCGTTCGGAAAGGCGGTCAAGTTTACCGTTTCAATCCCGTGCTTCTTGAGCTCTTCCTGAATAATGCCCTTATGGAACCCCCAGCCCTCAGCGCCTCCGGGTACATTCAAGGCATTGGTTCCTATATATCCGTAATTGAGCGTTTTCGGCACGCCGGAGCTTGATGCCTCCGTTATTTGATCTTTGGTGCCGCAGCCCTGCGAAAAAGCAAGCGCCGCCGCCACCAGCGTCAATAAAATCGCGTATCGCTTTCGCTTGTGTTTCTCAACGTTTCGATTCTCCATTCGATTTCTCTCCCCTCACAGATCCCATCTCGATATGACACTGCCTCGCTTTCGCTTCTTACGCCTCTTGCTTCTTACGGGGCTTCATGGAATCCCCGGCAAACCCTGGCCTCAATGAGCCCGCAGATCATGCTTCCCATGCAGACGGGAAGAGTGGAGCTGCCTGAAAAAGGGGGGAGGCTGACGATCAAGGAACAGATCGCTTCGCGAGCTGAGCCAGAAACGCATGGCTGGATATGGACGTTCGGCCGGGTCCCCATCCCACCTTCTCGCGGTAGCCCCCCAACAGCTCGGCCTGCTCCAGCTCCGCCTCGCTTAGCCCGCTGAGCCGGTCCGGATGAGGCGCGACGTACATCGCGTCCGCCGGACAATAGAGCTCGCACATAAAACAGGTTTGGCAATCGTTCTGGCGCGCAATGACAGGCACATCGTTATCGACTTTATCAAATACGTTGGTCGGACATACGGAGACGCACAGATTGCACTGCACGCATCTGGCATCGCTGATCAGCTCAATCAAAGGGAAACCGCCTCCTCGCTCACGCGCTGCGCCCGGACGCTGATTTCATCCAACCCGGATGTAATCAGGCGGTAATGCTGCGTCTCGTCCAGCTCCGGATAATCAACCCGCTTATGCATTCCCCGCGTTTCCGTCCTGGCCTGCGCCGAGCGGTACATCCAGCGGGCCGTTGCAGCCATGGCCGCTGCCTCGCGTTTCTTCACCGCCTGATAATCAAGATGGATGGGTTCCTGTCGGATCGATTTCCACACGCCGTCGAGCCGTTGCAACGAATCCCGAAGTCCCTCATCCGTACGGAACAGGTTCCGGTCATAAGGCATGACCTCTTCCTGCACCGCCCGAATGTATTCCTCCGCGGCAATCGGCGGCTTTTCCTGCAGCGAGCCGAAGGTACCGGAAGATACGATCGGAGCCGAAGACAATCCGTGCACCTCGCGTCTAGTGGCATGCCGTCCCAGCGATTTGGCATAGTCCGCCGCGCCTTCGCCCGCAAAGCTGCCGGAAGACATCGCCCAGGCGGCATTGTGGCTGCCGCCTCCGGTAAATCCGCCGCAGATCAGCTCCCGCGTTGCGGCGTCTCCGGCGGCATACAAGCCGGGGACCTTCGTGGCGCACGTTTCGTCCACGATATGAATGCCCCCGGTCCCGCGCACCGTCCCTTCGAGCCGAAGCGTGACCGGGAACATATCCTTGAACGGGTCGATGCCCATACGGTCAAACGGCAGGAAAAAATTCGTCTGCCCCACCCGGAGCAGCGGCTGCAGATCGGCGGGCGCCTGATCCAATCGGGCATATACCTGTCGGTTCTCCAGCAGTTTTTTGGCAATGACGGAACGTCCTTTGGTCGAGCCCGCTCCCTCTACCACCGTGCCGTCCTCGTAGTAAAAGCTTGCATAACGGTAATACGCCGTTTTGGTCACCGAGGAGAACGTTGGCGATATGGCGTAGGCGTTGGAGAACTCCATGCCCGACATTTCGGCCCCGGCCTCGGCCGCCATCAGATAGCCGTCACCGGTCAACACGTTGCATCCCAGCGCTTTGCTCAGAAAGGCGCAGCCGCCGGTTGCGATGACAACGGCACCCGCCGTGACTCTCCAGGGATCGCCGCCCTGCGTGCTTACGCCAGCGGCGCCCCCCACTCCGTGTTCATCCGCCAGAAGTTCCAGCGCAGGGCTGTGGTCGAGTATTTTGACACCGGCTCTTTTCACCAGCTTGCGCATGAGACGCATATACTCCGGTCCCTGCAAGCCGCGCCGGAATATGCCGCCATCCGGATCGACCGGGAACGAATACCCCCAGCCGCCAAGGCGGTTCATATTCTCGTAGGTTTGATCCAGGACCCGATCCATCCACTCATTCTCGGCTAAGCGTCCGCCCATAAAATACCGGCTCATCTTCGCTTCCTGGCGCTGCCGCCCTTCAGGCTCCACGTACCATACGCCCGTGCCCGACGGCGCCGTTGCCCCGCTTGATCCGCAGAACCCTTTATCCGCCAGCACGACATTGCTGCCTTTCGCCGCAGCCGTTAAAGCCGCCCATGCTCCGGCCGGGCCACCGCCAATGACCAGCACATCCGTTTCCAACTGAAGCGTGCTGCCTTGAATACGTGAACTCATGCATGTTCCCCTCCTAATCATCATTGTTCCTCGGTTCTCTCATTCATGAAGCCGGATCATCCCTTGTAACTATCCCGCCACTTCAGCAAGCGGCGTTCCAGAGAGCGGACGAACAGATCCACCATCATACCGACGACGGCAAAAACCAATACACCCACAAAAATTTGCTCCGTTAACGAGGATTGCTTGGCAAGATTGATGAGAAACCCGACCCCCGACTGCGAACCGATCAGCTCCGCAACGACGAGCCCGAGCCAGGATACCGCCAGCGATAAGCGGAGTCCCATTAACAGGTTAGGCAGCGAAGACGGGATGATCAGCTTGATGATCTGCTGAACCCGGCTGTACTGCAGCACCCTCGATACCTCGAACAGCTTTTTGTCGACGCTCCGGATGCCGAGAAACGTATTGACGTACAGCGGAAAAAAAGCTCCCTTCGCAATGATCAGCACCTTCGACGTTTCTCCGAATCCGAACCACAAAATAATAAGCGGGGCGATCGCCAAATGCGGGATCATCCGCAGCATCTGCACCGTCGGATCCAGGAATATTTCCGACTTGCGCGAGAAGCCCGTCAGCAGGCCGAATATCAAGCCCAGGCTGCCTCCCAGGGCGAAGCCCGCAGCGGCGCGGCCGATGCTTATGCCCAGATGGGTCGCCATCTTGCCCGAGGCGATCAGATTCCAGAGGGATTCGAAAATCGCCGCCGGCGTCGGCAGGAAGAACGCATCGATCCAGCCAAGATTGCCTGCCAGCTGCCATATGGCCAGCACCAGAACCGGAAGGGCCGATCCGAGCGCAATGGCCCGTAGTAAGGATGCACGCCGGCGATTGGAGCGCGCGGCAGCAGGATTGGGCGGCTGCGATACAGCGGGTGGCTGCCCCGCCGCAGGCAGCGCAAGTTCGTTCGCGTTATTCATCGTGTCTCCTCCTCTCTCTTGGAAACAGAAGCCGTGCTTTAACCCTCATAGCTGTCGTTCCATTTCAGCAGCCTGCGCTCCATCAGCCTAACCGCGGCGTCTGCTGCTTTGCCGATGACGGCAAACAGGACGATGCACACGAACACGGTCGCGGTTTTGCTGAACTGTCTGGCATCCGTCATCAAATAGCCGATGCCGGACGTGGAGCCCATGATCTCGGCAACGACCAGCCCGAGCCAGGCAAGCCCGAGGGACAGCCGGATCCCAAGGAAGATATGCGGCAGGGAGGACGGAATGACCAGCTTGAAGATTTGCTGGATACGCGTGAAACCCAGAACCCTTGTTACTTCGAACCATTTGTTATCCACGCCGCGGATGCCCAGATAGGTTTGGATATAGAGCGGAAAGAAAGTCCCTTTGGCGATCAGCAGTATTTTGGACGACTCCCCGATTCCAAACCAAAGCACGAACAGCGGCGCAACCGCTAAATGCGGAATCATGCGGACCATCTGGATGGATGGATCGAGCACCCGCTCGGATATGCGGAATACCCCGACCAGAATACCGAAGGCTAGGCCGAGAGCCCCTCCAAGGGCGAAACCCGCTGCGGCACGAACCAAACTGATCCGCACATGACCGCCAAGGTCACCCGAGCCCGCCAAGTGGGCAAAAGCCTCCGCAATGCGAAGCGGCGTCGGGAAGAGCAGCTCCGAGATGTAACCAAGGTCGCCGAGCACCTGCCATAAAACCAGCAGCGACACGGGAAGAACCGCGCCCGCAGCAAAGGTGCCCAGCGACTTCCTCCATATCCCGGCACCTGCTTCGCCCGGGGAGAGCCTCTGCCGCTGCCCGGCGGCGGGCTCCGGTACCAGCGACTCGCTGCCGTGGACCGGAGCCGGAGGGTCATGCCGGTACAATCGTGCATGGTCACTCATTGCGATCACGCTCCGGCTCGGGAAACGCAAATCTTCCATCATCTAACCTGAACATCAGCCAAACCCGTTTCATAAGCGCACCTCTCTCCTCGAATACAAAAGGAGACATTCTTCGAAAAACCGAAGGAATGTCTCCATTAGAATGGTTGACAGTATGAATGCTATTGGTTTAGTTCCTGCTTTAACTTCGCCGGGGGAGAATCCGATCGATGAACGGGGTCTCGTCGATCTCGGCCAGCCGGGTCCGCCCGCGTCCCCAGCCGACCGTCTCCCTCCAGCTTCCGATGATCCCTACCGCGATCAGCTCTTCTTCCGTCACCTTCTGCTCCATATCCGCAAAGGGAGAAACATACAGAGCATCGGCAGGACAATAAGCCTCGCATATAAAACAGGTCTGGCAATCCTCCTGACGGGCAATGACCGGAAGCCCAGTCTCCGTCCGGTCGAATACATTGGTCGGACAGACCTTGACGCACAGGCCGCACTCGATGCACCGCTGCTGACTGACAACCTCGATCATGAGCCTTCCACCTCCCCGGCCGCTGCCGCGATCCAGGCAGCAGCCCCCACGGCTTCACTGCTCCTATTTCTTGAACCACCATAGTGTCGGCAAGCGTCCATGGTACCTCGGCTTGCCTGCCGGGGCGGCCGCCCCTCAGGATACACCTGGATATGATCGATCCCCCTTACGGTCAGACGATGCTGCTGGTCCGGATTCGGATCCGGGTATTCCAGAAGGGTATGCATCCCTCTGGTTTCCCGCCGGGTCAGCGCAGCCGCATACATCCATCTTGCCGTTGCCGCCATGGCCGCCGCTTCCCTTGCCTTGATCCGCTCGCGCGAACCCCCGGTTACCTTCGCGTACACTTCCGGCCATAGCCCGTTCAGCCGTTCGAGCGATTGCTGCAGGACCGGTTCGCTGCGAAAATAATTGATATCCAGCGGAAACACCTCCCGCTGTACGGATTGAATTAGGCCGGATGCATCCATTCCCTGCCCATGTGCTGCGGATGGATGGGACATTCCGGCCCGCCCCGCACCTTGCAGGCGACGGCCGTCCGCAGAAGAACGCGTACTCAGCGCATGCTTCGCCGCCGATTCGCCAGCCCACGTTCCCGAGCAAATCGCCCAAGAGGCATTAAAAGCCCCTCCGCCCGACTTGGCACCGGTCACCCGCTCCCGGGTTGCGGCATCGCCGGCGGCGTACAGACCCGGTACCGTCGTCGCGCAATCTTCGCCGGTGATCCGGATGCCTCCGGTTCCGCGGACCGTCCCTTCATAGCGGAGGGTCAAGGGAAAACGCTCCTTAAAGGGATCGATTCCCGCCCGATCATACGGAACAAAGAAGATGGCGTGCGATTGCCTTAATATGCGCCGTTTCTCTTCCGTGTCGGCATGATTCAGCATGGCGTATACCGGTCCTTTGCGGAGCATCGTCGGCAGAAAATCATGAGGCCTGGGCCCTCCGGGGCTGTACAGCGTATTCCCGTCTTCGTCATAATACGTCGCCCAGTTGAGAAGCCGCCCCCGGGTCACCGTGCCAAACGCCGCGCTCGGCGCATATTGGCGGCTGAATTCCATACCGGATAGCTCGGCGCCAAGCTCCGCCGCCATGAGCAGTCCTTCGCCTGTGAGCACGTTGCAGCCAAGGCCCTTGCTCAGAAAGGCGCAGCCGCCGGTAGCTATGACAACCGACTGTGCCCGTACCTCCCAATTCTTGTTCTTCTGCCTGCATATGCCTCGTGCTCCTCCGACCCCATGCTCGTCGGCAAGCAGCTCGAGCGCCGGGGACTGATCCATGATCCGTACGCCCGCCCGGTTGACCGCGCTTCGCATCAGCTTCATATATTCCGGGCCCTGCAAATGGTCTCGCATGGGGACCCCGTTCTCATCGCGGCGAAACGGGTATCCCCATGCCTCCACGCGTTCCAGATTGATGTATACCTGATCCAGCACGCGATGGATCCAATCCGGTTCCGATAAATAACCGCCCTCCTTCATCCGCTGGGCCACGGCTTCATCGCGCAGCTTATGGTCAGGGGGCAAATATAGCAGATTGGTTCCTCCGGGTGCCGTTGCCCCGCTGGAGCCCAGAAACCCTTTATCGGCCAATATGACTTTGGCACCTTGGGACGCCGCGCTCCAGGCTGCCCAAGCCCCTGCGGGACCGCCGCCAATGACGAGGACATCCGCCGTCAGTTTCAATTCATCCTGTGCACGCAATCGTTGATCCCCCCGCTCCTTGGTTGATAGTAAATCGAGGTCCATACGACAAAAAGGAGATCATGAAGGATGCTCATGATCTCCAGCAGACTGGTCGATTCAAATTTATTTATCATAGTTATTCGATTGGAATTATCAAGTATATTATCAGCTGATGGCACAAGCGTCAAGACATTATTTTTCGGAGGATCGCGAGATAAAGCGAGCCACTAGCTTCCCCGTCATCCCCTGGTCCTGCTGTCTTCGCTCATGCAATTTTTCCTTATATCCTGACAATTTGGTACAATACAGACGGTACGAGAATGTCAAATGAAGGGACTATGATCGATATGTTCAAAATTTTCATTGTCGAAGACGATGCCGGGCTGGTCGGCCTGCTGAAAGAATATCTTCATAAATTCGGTTATGCGACGCAGTCCGTTCATGATTTCGAGACGGTGCGCGATCAATTTGAATCGTATGACCCTCATCTTGTTCTTCTGGATATCAATCTGCCTAAATTCGACGGCTATTATTGGTGCCGGCAGTTCCGCAGCCTCTCCACCTGCCCGATCATCTTCATCTCCGCCCGCGACGGGAAAATGGATCAGGTGATGGCGCTGGAGAACGGTGCCGATGATTATATAACCAAACCCTTTGACTACGAGATCGTCATGGCCAAAATCAAGAGCCAGCTCCGGCGGGCCTACGGGTCCTATGCTGCCGGTCAGAATGAGCGGGTCCTCAGCATCGCCGGACTCACGCTTGACGTTGAGCGTCTCTCCGTTTCGCTCGGACCGACCCAAGCGGAGCTCAGCCATACCGAAGCCAAAATATTGGACGAATTAATGAAAAAGCCCGAGCAGATCGTCAGCAGGGACCGGCTTCTGGAGAAAATATGGGATGATCAGGCCTTTGTGGACGATAATACGCTGAATGTGTACATCACCCGCGTCCGTAAGAAACTCGCCGCCCTCGGAATCGAGGATGGCCTTCAAACCGTGCGCGGGCGCGGCTACCGACTGGTACCGAGCTGGAGGGACGAAGCATGAGACTATTTTTGCAAGAACAGCGTCCCTTAATGATTGTCTACATCGCCCAGCTTCTTGTCGTTACCCTGATCTATAGGCTGGACGGTTATCGCAATTTGACGGTCAGCCTGTACGCGGGCATCATCAGCTTGCTGCTGCTCGTCGGCTATCTTGCCTTCCGTTTCATTGCCAACCGTTCCTTCTATAAACGGTTGGAGCAGCCGCTCCCGGGAGAATCCCTCACAGGCGAATCCTCGGCAGAATCCTCCCACACCCCGCTCGCCGAAGCGCTTCATCAGCTGCTGAAAACCCAGTTCCGGCATTACACCACGGATCTGCATAACTATAAGCATAAAATTGAAGGCCATCTTCAGTTCATCAACCAATGGGCCCACCAGATGAAAACGCCGATTTCGGTCATTCACCTGATCCTTCAGGATGATGACGACCCCCGTTTTGCCGCGATCGGCGACGAGCTGGACCGCCTCAAAAAAGGGCTCGATCTCGTGCTGTATACCGCCAGGCTCGATACGTTCGAGCGCGATTTCCATGTGGAAAACCTGCCGCTTCAGCGAATCGTCCGAAATGTCACGTCCGAGCAAAAGCGGCTGTTTATCCGGCGGAGAATGTACCCGTCCATCCGGATCGATTCCGGATTAACGGTGGCCACGGACGAGAAATGGCTCTCTTTTGTGCTGACGCAGCTGCTGACCAACGCGGTTCGATATACGCTGAAGGAACAAGGCACCCTCTTTTTCAACGGCTACACCCGGGAGAATCAAGTCGTGCTTGAGATAAGGGACGAAGGCATCGGCATTCCCCAAAGCGACCTTCCGCGGGTGTTCGATCCCTATTTCACCGGAGAGAACGGGCGCCGGTTCCAGGAATCGACAGGCATGGGCCTGTTTCTGGTTAAACAAATATGCGACAAGCTTGGACATGCCTTCGAAATCGAATCCAAGGTCGATGAAGGAACGACGGTCCGCATCATTTTTGCGGATGCTGCGGGCCATATCGCACAATGAATTCCACCGGCAGATGGCAGGGTTCGGCAGTACAAGCTCTTTAAGGCCGCTGCGGCTTATTCCCGATCTGCTTACGCCGGCAAAAGAAACCTTACAAGGTTGTAAGGTAACTGTAAGTTACGAATATGGCATGGACGCAAACGAATCTTTTACAATGATAACATCGTTATAGAGGAGTGAAGATATGCCCATCCTGAGCGTCAAGCATCTATCCAAAATCTATGAGGGCAAAGTGGCGTTCCAAGCGCTGAACAATATTCACTTCAACGTCTCCAAAGGCGAATTCGTCGGTATTATGGGACCTTCCGGCAGCGGAAAAACGACGCTCCTCAATCTGATTGCGACCATTGATCAGCCCACGGCCGGGGAAGTGATCATAGCCGGACGCAATCCCCATCTGCTCGGCAGGAGCGATACCGCTCTGTTTCGGCGCAGGGAGCTGGGCTTCGTCTTCCAGCATTTCAATCTGCTGGATACGCTGACCGTTGAGGAAAACATCGTCCTGCCCCTGACGCTGGAGGGCATGCCGCTGGACGAAATGGGCACCCGGCTGAACCGGATCGCAGACCGGCTCGGGATCGGGTCCATTCTGCACAAGCACACCTATGAGATTTCCGGCGGGCAGATGCAGCGCACCGCCATCGCGAGGGCGCTCATTCAGGAGCCCTCCCTGATTTTGGCTGACGAGCCGACGGGAAACCTGGACTCCAGAGCCTCCAAAGAAGTGATGCAGACGCTTTCCGCTTCGAGCAAAGAAGCTTCCGCAACGATTCTCATGGTCACTCACGATCCGGTGGCAGCCAGCTACTGTGACCGCGTCTTGTTCATCAAGGACGGTCAACTATATAATGAAATGTATTGCGGTGACAACCGCCAAGCCTTTTTCCAGAAAATCATCGACATGCTGGCGCTGCTGGGAGGAGGAAGTCATGACCTTTCGACAATTCGCTTTTAGGAATGTCCTGAGGAACAAGCGGACCTACGCGGCCTATTTCTTGAGCAGCGCATTCTCCGTCATGATTTTCTTTGTGTGCGCGCTGTTCCTGTTTCACCCTTCCATCACGGACGAGATGTTCTATCCGGTCGTGATCCAGGCGATGGTTGGCGCTGAGCTGATTATGTACGTATTCTCGTTTTTCTTCGTGCTGTATTCCGTCGGGGCTTTCTTGAAGACCCGCAAGCACGAGTTCGGCATTCTGTTCATGCACGGCATGACGGACCGCCAGTTTAACAAGATGGTGTTTCTTGAAAATATGATCATCGGCGTAAGCGCGATCGCCACGGGCATCCTGTTCGGCATCATTACAGGCAAGCTGTTCCTGATGGCAGGCTCGGCCTTTCTCGGAGTCCCGCCCCTGCCGTTTCGGCTGAGTCTGCGCGCGCTCGGTCTGACGATCGCGAGTTACGCGCTGCTGTTCCTCATCATCTCGCTGTGCACGTCCTGGCTGCTGCGGCCCAAAGCGCTCATCGACTTGTTCCAGTCCGGACAGCGGCCGAAAACCGCGCCCAGAACATCGCCGTGGTTATCCGTATTGGCGGCTGTCCTGCTGCTTGTCAGCTACGGCCTGGCAGCCACGACAAGCGCATCGACCCTCGCGCTGCGCATGTTCCCGGTTACCTTGATGACGATGATCGGCACTTATCTGATTTATTCGCAGTTAGGGGTTGCTCTCGTCCGCAGGCTGAAAGAAAGCCGCCGGTTCACCTGGAGAAGAACCAAACTGATCTCGCTATCCAGCCTGCAGTACCGGTTAAAGGATCATGCCCAGATGTTTTCGATGGTAACGATCGTGCTGGCCGTGTCTTTTTGCTCGGTAGGCGTATTCGCCTCCATTCCGGTGCTCACGAAGCAGTTCAACGAGGACTTCCCGGCCGCCATCGGTTATCTCGCCAAAACGGGAGATACCTCCGAAGAGCAGCATTTGAACGAAATCCGGCAGGAGCTAGAGTCGAGGAAAATACCGTTTGAAACGCTATCGTTTCGCGTTAAATATACGGATGCCGAACCGGCATCCGCGCAGGCCGGTCCATCGGAGATTCCGTTGACGCTGATCGCGTTCTCCGACTATAAGGCGGCTGTCGTGATGGCGGGACTGCCGTTTGACGAGCAGCCGCCGAGCGGCGAGGAGGCCCTTGTCCTCATTGCTTCGCAAAACGACAGAGCTTATACCCGCAACCGGGATTACGCTTCTTACCGGCTTCGGGATTCCGGCATCCGGCTGCGTGAAATCGGTTATTCCGATCATGTCGGCGTGCCGGAATACTTGCTGCCGGAGATGGATGACGATTCCCGTTTCGGCGGTCTTGTCGTCAGCGACGACATCTTTGCCGCCGTCACGGATCCGGTCCGGCAGGAACGGTACACCGGCTTCTACGTGGACGATTTTACGGAGACGGAGGGGATCGTTCCCCATTTGGCTCCGGGCGGTGCCGTGCGCTATGAGATGGACCGGACCTTTGCGCTGGCGGTCAGCGGTACGCTGTTCGCCCTTCGGGACAGCCTGTACAACATGCTGCTCTTCGCGGCATTGCTTGTGGGCACGGTGTTCTTTATCGCGGCTGGAAGTTTCCTGTACTTCCGCCTCTATGCCGATCTGGATTTTGACCGCAGGCATTATGCCACGATATCCCGGCTCGGCATGACGGACAGGGAGTTCAGGCGGATCGTTACCGGACAGCTCGCGCTGCTGTTTTTTGTACCGATCGGACTTGCGATCGTGCACAGCATCTTTGCCTTCATTGCGCTGCAAAGCTATTTCTATTTATCCATTGCGGCTGAAATGGGCATCGTGCTGATCAGCTTCCTGATGATGCAGGTCCTGTACTTTTTTTTCATCCGCAGCCAATATCTGCGCAAGCTGAAGCAGACCCTTATATAAAGGATGGCAAAGGCCTCCTTATCTTTTGAAAGAGGTGTAACTTTTGGAAAACTGGATTACGGACATTATGGAGAAGTTCGGCTATGTCGGCATCCTGCTGATGATTGCCCTGGAAAACGTGTTCCCGCCGATTCCCTCCGAGGTCATTCTGACCTTCGGCGGATTCATGACAACCTACACGAAACTGACGGTGCCCGGCGTCATTATCGCAGCTACCATCGGCTCCGTGGTCGGTGCCGTCATCCTGTACGGGATCGGACGCCTGCTCGATGTCGAACGGCTGGAGAAAATCGTGGACCGTTGGGGGCATATCCTCCGCGTCAAAAAAGAAGACATCCGCAAGGCGGATGCCTGGTTCGATAAATACGGCTACTGGACCGTGCTGTTCTGCCGCATGATTCCGCTGATCCGGAGCCTGATCTCCATCCCGGCGGGGATGTCCAACATGAAGTTCGGCATGTTCCTGCTCTTTACGACCATCGGTACCTTGATCTGGAACGTCATTCTGGTATCCGTCGGGGCTGCCGTCGGCGATTCATGGGAAAATATCGTCGCCTTCATGGACGTCTATTCCAATATCGCTTATGCTGTAATAGCCGTGGCCGTGATCGCATTCCTGTTCTTCTTCTTCCGCAAGCGGAGAAAATCGGCTTAAGCTGGAACCACGCATTTCATGCCATGCATCATTCATATCATTACATTTTACATTTTTAAGTAAGGGAGAGACCGCAGGTCATGGATTTTTTAACCATCCTCAAAGCAATTATTCTGGGAATCGTCGAGGGACTGACCGAGTTCGCTCCTGTATCCTCTACCGGCCATATGATCATCGTGGATGACATGTGGCTGAAATCCGAGGAGTTTCTGACGAAATACGTAGCCAACACGTTCAAGGTCGTGATTCAGCTCGGATCCATTCTCGCCGTCATCGTGGTGTTCAAGGACCGCTTCCTGGATCTCTTGGGACTCAAGCGCAAAAAGCCCGAAGCCGGCGTTCCGGCCGGTACGGGCAGACTGAGACTCAGCCAGGTTATCGTCGGTTTGATTCCGGCCGGCGTTCTGGGCGTCTTGTTCGAGGACCTCATTGACGAGCATTTATTTTCCACCGAAACGGTGCTGATCGGTCTTGTGATCGGAGCCATCTTCATGATCGTTGCCGACAAGGTCAGCTCGAAAAAAGAGCCGAAAGTGGTGACTGTCGATCAAATTACGTACAGGCAGGCATTCAGCGTCGGGCTGATTCAGTGTCTGTCGCTCTGGCCAGGCTTCTCCCGCTCCGGCTCCACCATCTCCGGAGGCGTTATGCTGGGCATGAGCCACCGCGCGGCGGCGGACTTTACGTTCATCATGGCCGTGCCGATCATGTTCGGGGCCAGCTTCCTGTCGCTGCTGAAGAACTGGGAATACTTCACGCTGGAGGCTCTTCCGTTCTTCATCGCCGGATTCGTGGCGGCTTTCGTCTTCGCTTTGATCTCCATCCGCTTCTTCCTGAAGCTGATCAACCGGATCAAGCTGGTGCCGTTTGCGATCTATCGAATCGTGCTCGCTGCCATTATTGCGTTGGTGCTTTATCTGTAAATGAGTTATATCTGAGGATGCTTCGTTAGAAAATCAGGGGCGCTTCGCTCACGTTAGCGCTTGGAGACGTTTCGCTACTCTAACCTTGTACCTCCTCGAGCACTAGAGACGCTCCGCGCACGTATCGTTCCTCCAATCGCTGTTGTCCCCGGATTTCCGAAATGATTTTTCAGAAGAAGAAATCCGGGGACAAAGCATATGCTTCCGAAGCGAGCTTTCCGTTGGAAAGCTTTCAGCCGACCGCTATCGCTTTTCCGGAATCGATTCGTTCGCTCCGCTGCTTCGAGCTTAGCGACATTTCATAATAGCAGCTGTGTTTGGGGTAAAAAAGGCAGGTCAAGATTTCATATCTTGACCTGCCTTTTGTTATCGGCGTTGCTGCACGCTCGTTATTAGTCGTGACACCTGCTGTGGTTTCGACCCGGAGCCGATTGGTTTAGTCTACGGCAGCATGGCCGCACAGGCCGATTGGTTTTGCCACGGTGGCATAGCGGAACAGCCTGTTGACACGGATGCGGGTATCTCAACTGTTTTTGGCGGGGTTGGCGACAAGGGAGTGAAAACCGGATGGTGTTAGGCGAGCGGCCGGACGACAGACATCCAAGCATGCTCCGGACCACGCACTGTCGGCCAGAGGGCAGTGTGCACGATGCAGTTGATCCGGACCAGAGATCCGTTATTTTCAATAATTCGCCTGAATTTCAAAATAAGCGGACACCAGATCCGTTATGTTACGAATTCCGGTTCGATAACCGCCTGTTTTCAGAGAATAACGGATCTCATGTCCGAAACATTTACGAATCCCCTTATTTCTCATCAAATAAGGTCCGCTGTGTCCGCTAGTGATGCGCAGTGTGAGATATTCGGCTATTTTGGTACGTTATGATCAAAGATACGGTTACTTTAAAGTACAAACCATCGATTATTCAGTTACTTTAAGGTTATACTCCATTTTATTTCGCTTATTTGTACCTGATGAGCTAAGATCCAGTTACTTCAATACTCCACGATAACAAGTTCAGTTACTCTATATTCCAGATTATAAATTCAGTTACTCTGATACATAATGAGTCAATTCATCCGGTTATTTGGTTAGTCCATGATTCATCGTACATTTCTTTCGTTAGGTAATTTCAACGACTCAGCTAATTAGATAGCCTATCAACTATTAGCTGTTCTCCTGCAGAAGATCACGATCCTCGCACCGTGACCGAAGGCAGCACGCGCATCATATCGGCTTAAATATGTATTGGCGCCTTAAACCGATGGATCGTAGCAACGATCTTCAAACTGACCGCGTAACCCGGGGTTGTATCGCTTTTGCAGCGCCTATAAGATACCAGCCTAGTGCGCAATATCGGTTGCACTGCCTGTACGATTACAGGGTCGCTACACCTAACCGCTCCTTTGAATAATACCGCACCTGTTTACCATGCCCATTGGCGTATTCGATCTCAGCCCGCGTGCTCTCGCCGATATACCCGTTCACATCGATCACAAAGATTTCGTCGGACATATCGATTTTGCGGAAGTGCAGCTCTTTGAGCCTGCGCTCCTGCTCCTCCGTGATCTCGATTCCGTCGCTCTGCTCAAAAAATCCAACGCTAAGGACGATATGTCCGCTAAGCGTAAGCGAAGCTTCGGCTTCTCGAAATTGCGATTTAAACTTGGTGGAGCCGCATAGTGTAATCACCTGCATGGCACACCCTCCTTTTAGCTATATTCATGCTTTAAATGGTTCTCGATCTGGCCTATATTCAACAGTCAAACATCCCCCCAGGAATATCATGATGCAAAGCCATCGTCCAAGGCAACAAGAAGAAGCCCTCCGGTATGGAGAGACTTCTGCCTAATGATTGTATGGGGAATCCCCTATCCAGCGACGAGCCAAGATCAATCATTTCCGTAGACGGGCGCATCCCCCATGCTCCACTCTTCAAACGATAAATTGGCGGGCTCCTCAAGCAGCTCATAGTGAACGTCAAGGTTCGTCGTCGGTACGCTGAGATCTACCTCTTCAAAGCGGAAGCTGTCCACCCACACTTTGCCTGTCCCCATAAGCAGGACGCCGATCGAGATCGTGGCGCTATCTTCAGGCACGTCCAGCACGATGGCATAGTGATTCCAGTGCGTGCTGCCGACGATGCGCCGATTGTTCATATTATCGAACTGGAGCACGTCTTCAGCACGATTGTCGACGCGCATCCACAGTCCGCAATAGTCCTTCACGTTGTCGGTTTTGACGAATCCGGAGAACCGCATCCGCTTGCCCGCATACTTGCCGGCTTTGAACTGCTGCATCATGGTTGCAAAAGCGCCATCCTCCATCGGCGTGAGTGCTCTTAAGTAACCCGAGGTACTTCCCTGGTGGACGGTGGTCCGATCGACGCCGATCTCATAATCTTGAGGGTGGCTTCCGCTTAGGAACCAGCCTTTTAATGGGGATTGAGCTTGCTGCTGCATGTGATCCTCTCCTTTTGGATAATGTGAATGATGGGCATGAACCGCAAAGATTTTGCGGTAACGCCCCGGCGGCATGCCGTACAATTTTTTGAATGCTCTCGTAAACGACTCCTGGCTCTCGAAGTGACAGTGCAGGGAAATGTCGATAATCGCAGCCTCGGTGTGCAGCAGGAGCTGCGCCGCATAACAGAGCCTTCGTTTTCTAAGGTAATCCGCGATGTTCATGCCGACCTCCCTCCGAAACAATCGGTGGAAATGATACGGCGAAAAACCGGCATAGGATGCAATATCCGCGAGGGTCAGCTGCTCCTCCAAATGCTGCTCCATGTACGCGATGCTCTTTTGGATAATACGCTGGGTACTCAAGGTCAGGCCCTCCTTTGTTATTAAGGATACCAAAAGGGAGCAAAGCGTTTTTGATCTTTTTTGCCAATTTAAGAAAACCGTCGGTCCGCGAATGTTCTCGGGGTCTTGCCGGAAATAGCGGAGATAGCGGAGACCCTCTGCTTGCGATTCAGGGACGCTCATCCTTTGAAGCCCCATTGTTCTCATATAAAAAAGCCCCCTCGATTACGAACATCGAAGGAGCTTAAATTGCAAGGTTCTCTGCCATCACTCCATCCTCAAGATGGAATGACTTCCTATCCTTAAGAGGCCAGGCTGCGTCTAACAAAGGCATAGACCCGCACTTCACAGGCAGCGGCGCTTCCGGCCGGAGGCAGAAGTGTCATCCTAAAGACGATTGCGCTGCTGCTTATTCTTCAAGGACGAATCCCTGCACGCTCACATTACATAAACGGGAATTTCCCGCTCCCCGGCTTTATCGGCAAAACCGCACTATCCCTGCGGCTTCAGCTGAACGGTGCGCTTGGTGCTAGCAGACTCGTACGCTGCAATGGCAACCCGGGCGGAGAGGTAGCCGTCTTCCCCGGTAATTTCGACCGGCTTGCCGTCGCGGATGCTTTCGACAAAGCTGTTGACGAGGCCTTCGTCCATATCATCGCCCCAGAAGCTCCACGACGCTTTACCGGTCACATCGCTGTATACATCGTTCTTCTGGGCAAAAGAATCAATGTTCAGCACGCCTTTGGTGCCGATGATCTCAAGCGTTACGTCCCCCCATGTCGGGAAGGTGCGGTTGCGGGACCAGCTTGGATCCAGCACGGCCACGACGCCGTTCGCGAATTTGACGTGGACCATGCCGGCGTCGTCAATCTCGGTATCGTTGAACAGCGTTTCCGCATGGGCGTACACTTCCTCGGCCTTGCTGCCGGTAAACCAGTGCATCAGGTCCATCACATGGACGGTATGATCCAATACGGCGCCGCCGCCCGATTTCTCCCGTTCAATAAACCAGCCGCCCGGCATGGTTCCCCGGTTGGTTCCCTTCATAGCCAAAATGTCACCGATCTGCCCTGCGTCAATCGCTTCCTTCGCCTGGCGTACGGACGAAATATATCGGCAAGGAAAAGCGGTCATGAGCTGAACGCCGTTATCCTTGCATACCTGAATCATCTCCAGCATCTCGGCTTCCGATAGGCCCAGCGGCTTCTCGCAAAGCACATGCTTGCCCGCCGCAGCGGCGCGTTTGGTAATTTCCGCATGACGCGCGTTCTCCGAACAGATGACTACGGCATCCAGTTCTTGTGCCAGCAATTCATTATAGTCGGCATAATACGAAATCCCCCGATCCACGGAGTAAGGACGAACGCGCTCCGCGTCTTCATCCGCGATTCCGATCACCTCGACGTCATCCCGCTTCAGCATGCCGAAGAGATAGCTTGCCGCATGCATATGGGCAAAGCTGATAAACCCTACTTTCACCTTTTTCATGAAACCGTCCCTCCGATCATCACGGGCTGTCCAGTTTGTGCCGATTGCTCCGCTGCCTGAGCGATTTCAACGGCGTAGCAAGCATCCTTGATGCTGACGAGCGGCTCGCTGCCGTTTCGGATGCACTCGATAAAATGCTGCACCTCGTTATAATAAGGGTCATGGAGGCTCGGACTGGAAGGAACCTGCACAGCAGCTCCCTCCCCGGCCTCGGCGCTAGCCAATTTCAAGTCCAAGGACTGTACCTGATTGCTGTCGAATCGTACGATGCCTTGGTCTCCCGAGATCTCGAACTGCGTCGTAAATGGACCGGGATACCCCCAATATCCGGTTAGACTCGCGATGGCGCTATTTTTAAAATGAAGCGTAAGCTGGGCGTACTCCATCTGCGGCTCGGTCCGCTTCACGGTCGAAGCATATACCGACTCCACTTCCCCGAACAGCCAGCAGGCAAAATCGATGTCATGAATCATCAGATCCATGATGACGCCGCCGCTCTTGCCAGGGTCGTTGTACCATCCATCCATTCCCTGCGGGTAGGAACCGTACCGCTTAAAGTGAGCCATCTTCGGCGTTCCGATATTCCCCGAGCGGGCCTGCCGATAGGCATCGTGATAGTTCGGGAAGAACCGGACGACATGTCCGATAAACAACCGGACTCCGTGCTTCTCGCAGGCCGCCTTCATCTCCTGCGCATCCTCCAGCGTTAATGCTGCCGGCTTTTCGCAAATGACGTGCAGCCCTTTTTCAGCCAGTTTCAGTACAAACGGTTGGTGGAGATAGGTGGGCAGACACACCGCAACCGTTTCCAAATCTTTTTGTTCAAACAGCGACTCTACATCCGTGTATGCCTTCGCCCCGGTCAAAGCTGCAGCGCGCTCCGCTCGTTCGGCGTTTATATCGACCACGCCCGTCACCGTTACTCCCGGCATTTTCGCCAAATTGTGCGCATAGGCCGTCCCCATCGTGCCGCAGCCCAATATCGCTATGTTCATGCTTATCCCTCCAGTATGCCTATAATGACATGGATCATCAGGTGATGCCGTATCCGCCGTCCGCGATACCGCCCACCCTGTTACATTCTTCATGTAACATGACATTCCTGCCTGTATTCCTCAGGATTCGTGCTTTTTTGAACTTATGCCGCTAACTTGGTAAAGTGTATATATAGAGCAGAGAGAAAGGGTGTAGCGAGAACATGTCAGAACTTGTCGTACAAACGAAAGACGGGCGCATTCAAGGCCTTACGGAAAACGGAGTGCGCGTATGGAAGGGAATTCCCTATGCGAAGCCACCGGTTGGCCCGCTGCGGTTCCGTTCTCCTGTGCCCCCCGATTCATGGGACGGGATTAGAGAAACCACCGCTTTCAGTCCCATGTGCCTTCAGCCGCTTGAATCCACATCCAGCATGCTTGGCGGCGGCGTGACCAAGACGGTATCCGAGGATTGCCTATATCTCAATGTGTGGGCACCCCGGAACATGCCGGCGGAGCCGCTGCCCGTCATGGTATGGATTCACGGGGGCGCTTTTGTCACAGGCTCGGGCAGCTTGCCAAGCTATAACGGCGCGCCCTTCGTTCTCCGCGGAGACGTGATCGTGGTTACCCTCAATTACCGGCTGGGTCCCCTCGGCTTTCTCCATCTCTCTCCATACGGCGAAACCTATTCCTCCAATACCGGTTTATTGGACCAGATCGCTGCCCTGGAATGGGTCCGGGACAATATCGCGGCCTTCGGCGGCGATCCGGAGCGGGTTACGGTATTCGGGGAATCAGCGGGCAGCATGAGCATTGCAGCGTTACTGGCGATGCCTGCAGCCAAGGGACTGTTCCACCGGGCGATCATGGAGAGCGGCGCTGCCCAGGTCATGGTTCCGGAACAGGCACGGATGATAACAGCCGGCTTGCTTAAGGAGCTGGACATTACGCCTGACCAAATCCATCAGCTGGATTCCCTGACGGGCGAGTCGATATTCGAAGCCGGGGAACGGCTGAAGAAACGGATCGGACCCGGCGTCAACATGATCTTTCAACCGGTTCTGGAACCGGACACTTTGCCGCATGATCCGCTGCAGGCCGTTCAATCGGGATGGGCCAAGGACGTGCCGATCCTGATCGGGACGAATCTTGATGAAGGAGCTTTGTTCTTCCGGCCGGACATGCCGCTTGTGAAGGAAGACGTTCTAGTCCGCACCGTGGAGATGATGACCGGCATTGAGAATGCCGCCCCCATCACCAAGGAATACCCGTACAGCATCGACGGACATGCCCAGATTATGACCGATCTGTACTTCTGGCGCTCGGCCCTGCAATTCGCTTCCGCGCAGTGCAAACACGCGCCGGTATGGATGTACCGGTTCGATTGGACCTTGCCGGACCATCCGGTGCTCGGCAAAGCGATGCATGCCCTGGAAATCCCGTTTGTATTCAACACGCTGGCGCTGTTTGAGAACATCGGCGTTCAAGTCGATGCGGCCACGCAAGCCCTGTCGGACCGGATCCAGGATGCCTGGATTGCATTTGCGCGCAGCGGCTCGCCGGATACGGAGGCGCTGCCGTGGCCAGCTTATGATCCGGTTTCGCGTTCCACGATGATATTCAACAACGACAGCAGGATCATCGAGGACCCGGATGCGAAGAAGCGGGAAATGCTGCAATTATAATAAGGACACGCCATAAACCAGGGGATCCTTCGCCTATTGGAACCCTGGTGGCAGCAAAAAAGCTGTATTCCAGGCATGGTATCATGCCGGAATACAGCTTTTCGTTATTATGTGCGATACCATGTACATGCTGCTGATCGTGGACTGCGCTGCCCCCGCCTGCTGCATGAAAGGACTCATAGAACTAAGAGTTCTAGGAAATGCCAAGCCGCCTTATTTTACAGCCCCCTGCGTAATGCCGTTGATGATCCACTTTTGCGCGAACAGATAGATAATGATCATCGGCAGCATCGCCATCAGATAGGAGGCAAAGGCCAGATTGAAGTCCGTGTTGAACTGCCCTTGGAATATATACTGCACCAGCGGCAGCGTGTAGGAATTCGTATCGCTGATAATGATGAGCGGCAGCAGGAAGTCATTGTAGGTCGAGAGGCAGATCAGAATGCCTACCGTCGCATTGATCGGTGCCATAATGGGGAATATGATTCTCCAGAATGTTCCCCAAGTCGACGTGCCGTCCACCCGGGCCGCTTCCTCCAGCGCAACCGGGATGGATTTGATATAACCTACGTACACAAATACGTTAAACGCCAAGGCATAGACGGTATGCAGGATGGTGAGCCCGACCAGATTCGTCATATGGAACCCGGCCGTCAGCTTGACCAGCGGCAGCATAATGATCGGGAACGGAATAAACATCGCGCTGATGAAATAGAAGTACAAGCCTTTGAAGAACTTCCGGTTCATATTGCGGGCAATGGCATAAGCGACGAGCGAATTCGTCAGCAGGGTCAGCACCACCGTTGCCGTTGTCACCATGGCGCTGTTGCCCAGCGCATGGAAGAAATTCGTCATTTTTATGGCGTTCGCGAAATTCTCGAAATGCAGGTCTTTCGGCAGGCCGAACACCGATGCCAGCATGTCCTCCGGCGTTTTGAGCGCAATCGTGATCGTCATATACAGCGGAAACAGGATTAATATCGTACCCAATGTGATGAGAATCATCACCGTCCAGTTGGTTTTCGTCCGCATTACATGTCCCCCTCTCTTCTCTGCAGGAACCGAATCTGCACAATCGATATCGTGGCAATCAGGATGAAGTAGATCACGGAGTTAGCCGATTGGTAAGCAAACTCGCCTCCCTCGAAGCCGCCGGTATAAATCAGATGGGAGATGGACTGCGTTGCCCGCCCCGGGCCGCCGTTGGTGAGGGCTACGATCTGATCAAAGACCATCAGGGAATTCTTCATCGCCAGCACCATGTTGATCGTAAAGAACGGCGCGATCAGAGGAAACGTTATTTTCCAGAACTCCTGCCAGCGGTTCGCTCCATCGAGGTTGGAAGCCTCGTAAAGCGTACTGGGAATGGTCTGGAGTCCGGCAAGATACAGAATCGTGTTGTAGGCAATGCCCTGCCATACCGCGACCACCACGATGCCGATCCAAGCATGCTGTTCACTGCCCAGAATATTGGTCGACAGCCACCCGATCCCCAGGTTCTGTCCCCAAATGGTGAACACATTCGAGAACAGATAGTTGAATATGTAACCTACAATCAGCACGCTCAGAATATTCGGAAGAAAATAGATGCCCCGAAAGAAATTCCTCGCCTTGAT
Organism: Bacillus sp. FSL K6-6540; assembly: GCF_038007545.1. Lineage (NCBI taxonomy): Bacteria > Bacillati > Bacillota > Bacilli > Caryophanales > Bacillaceae > Bacillus > Bacillus sp. FSL K6-6540. Next base: position 934,223 of record NZ_JBBOXH010000001.1, on the reverse strand, counting down.
TCTGGCGTTCAGTCCCATGGCAATCAGCAGACTGAAGATGTTGATGAGGATGGTGACCACGACCGCGAATTTGAATGTGAACCAGTACGCATTGCCCACGTTGCCATCCTTAAACAGATTGACGTAATTCTTGAAACCGATGAAATCGAAGTTTTCTCCGAATCCGTTCCAGTTCGTGAAGGAGTAATACCCCCCCTGCAAAGCCGGCAGCGTCAGAAATACGAAGAACAGCACGACCGCCGGCACGGTCATCAAGTAATAAGGCATAAGCCGCTTGTTCATGTTGGGTCCTCCTCAATGCTTCTTGGATATCGTGTGAAGAAAATACCGCCTTCCGCCCGTTAACGCCTGTCAGCTACCTTGTCCCATTCGGTGTCCAGCTTCTTCAGATACCCGTCGATATCCCGGTTCTGGAGGAAGGATTGGATCACCGAGTTCAGCTGCACCGCCGCGGGAATGTAGTGGTCGGCAAAATCGATGACCTGGCCCCGCTCCAGATAAGGCAGCAGCTCTGCGACGGCGGGATCCTCCTGCTTCACGCCCTCCACGGTGGAGAACAGCGTTTGCTCCGTTATATATTGCTTGCTATTCTCAGGCTCCAGCAAAAATTGAATGAAACGCTGAGCCTCCTCTTTATGCTTCGAATCCTCGGAAATAGCCAGTAAGGTATCCACGCCCGAAATCAGTTTATTCTCCTCCGGACGATCGCCGGTCGGCAGCGGAAAGAAGCCGATCGGCGCATCCGGATTCGCCTTCCGGATTTCCGGTATGGCCCAGGTTCCTTGGATATACATGGCGGATTCTCCCCTCGCGAAATCCCGGTTCCCGTCCGCATAGTTTTTGCCGAAGTTGTCCCCATGGCCATAATCCATCAGCGCGAGCTGTTTCTCCGCAATCTCCCGGTATTTCTCGGCAAACGTTACGGTGCCTTCCCGCCGATCCATGTAAAATTCAATGCCTTCCAGGTTGGAAGCCAATGCGTTAAACGGCAGCACCGTCTGCCAATCGTCTTTATATGTGAAATAAAACGGGATTCTCCCCGCATCCTTGGCCTTCTGCGCCGTAGCCAGCAGCTCGTCCCAGGTCTTAGGAACGCTGAGCCCCAGCTCCTTGAAAATTTCCTTATTGTACATGACGCCGTTAGCGTTAGTGGAATAGGGAATGCCCGTAACCTCGTCCATGCCAGCTACGTCCTTCAGCATCTGGACATAAGTCTCATCCACCCGGCTCAGCAGCGGGTTATCCGTCAAATCCATAAATATGCCGCTTTGGGCCAGCAATGAATACGTATCGGTTGCACCCATGCCAATAATGTCGGGAATGTCATTCTTGACGACTCTTGTCTTGAGCACCGTCTCCGCATCCGGCGGATTTACCTGAACCACCTTGATCTCGGACTGGGATTCGTTAAATTTCTCGATGAGTGCATCAAAGGAGCCTTTCGCTTCAGGCTTGTTCTGAAAAAACTCAATCTGCACGCGTCCTGAGTCCTCTTGAGCGCCGCAAGCGGTCAGCATCCATACGGTCATCAAACACGCCGCAATCCATTTAGCTAGCTTCATGGTCTGCCCCCCGTTTCCTATCCTGATGTTATATAGTCGATGTCCATGTTAATTTACTACCCTATTTGCTTGGTTGGTAAACCTCCCGGACGCCGAGGCGGCGCTCTCTTCCCCTTATTGAACAAAACAAAAAAGCCAGCAGATCAGGTTCTTCAACCTGATCTGCTGGCAGGGATTGGCTATCTGTTTATAGCCTGATCCAACCTACTCCAGCCATTTTTTATGAATGTCCGCAAACTTGCCTTGCAGCTTCATTTCGTCGATCCACATTTCCAGATAGCTTGCATATTCAAAGTCGCCGCGAGGAATCATGTAGCCTTTTTCGCTGTTCGTGAACGGCTTGTCCGTCAAAGCGGCATACAGTCTGGAATCCGCCTTCGCATACGTGATCGCTTCGATTGTATCGGTGATCATCACGTCATACGTACCGTCTGCTACCAAATGCGGGATATCCAGGTTGTTCGGTACAACCGTCACATTCGCTTTGGTCAAGTGCTCGCGCACGAATACTTCGTTCGTTCCGCCCGGATTCACGCCGATGCGAACCGAAGGTTTATTGATGTCTTCAACCGTCAGGTATTTGTCTTTGTCTTCTGCACGGATCAATGGAGCTTTGCCGAAGGAAATGTACCCTTGGGATACATAAGCCGTTTTTTGTCTAGCCGTGTTGCGGGTAACGCCGCCCACTGCGATGTCGAACTTATCAGCTTGCAAGTCCTTCATCATGTTGGACCAAGTCGTGTTGACGTAGCGTACTTCCACGCCAAGGTCTTTACCGAGCTCTTCCATGGCGTCAACATCATAACCTTCATACTCTTTTGTAGCAGGATTCAAATATGTAAACGGTTTGTAATCCCCTGTCATACCAACCCGGATGTAGCCTCTTTCGATAATTTCGTCAAGCTGGGAAGCCGCTTGCTTCTTCAGTTGACCAGGTGCATTGGCCGAAGCGGATTTAGCCGATACCTCCGGTGATGTGAGGACCTCGTTTGCCGCAAAGCCCGTTGCTACCAATGATAAGCTGACTACCCCTGCCAGTAATACCTTTTTCCAATTTTTAGCCATGTTTTCGTTTCCTCCAGTTTTCTTCTAGTTGTACTTCCTGATGCCCTTTGGTGGGCAGCGGCATCGATCTGCCTTGAAACGTCGAACCTCTTCTTGCCGGTACTTCCTCTGACTTACTGCCTTGCACGCTTGCGATTTGAGCCGTTTTCCTTCCAGGCATCCCCCCTCTCAAGTACCCTTACGCGCGGTCCGTAAGATCCAGGGAATGCTAGAGACTGAATTTGCCGAGCTCTTTGCTGAGCTCCTGGGCGACCGTCTCCAGTTGTTTTACGGAGTTTGAAATCTCCTTGATGGTTGCAATCTGATCTTCCATGGCAGCCGTCACGTTCTGTGCATCATTGGAAGTCAGATCCGCAATGGATTTCAGCTCTTCAACCGAAGCGCTGACCTGTTCCGATCCAGCGGACATTTCTTCGGATGCTGCCGATACTTCCAGAATGTGATCCGCCACGTTGCGGGTCGCATTCAGAATGTTATCGAATTTCTCGCGCACATCTTCAATCAACGCAATGCCGTCCTGTACATCCTTACGGCTGACGTCCATGACCTGTACGGCGTTGATTGTGTCCTCGCGAATTTCCGTAATCAGCTTCGCTATCTGATCGGTCGAAACCTCGGACTGTCCCGCCAGCTTCTTGACTTCTTCAGCCACGACCGCAAAGCCGCGTCCATGCTCGCCCGCTCTGGCAGCCTCGATGGAAGCATTCAGGGACAGCAACCGGATTCGAGAGGTGACTTCCGTGATGAAGCTCAGAATTTGCTCGATTTCCGAGGAACGCTCATTCAAACGCTCAATCGCCGTGCCAACCTTGGACGTGCCCGCGCCGATGTTGCCGATCTGTTTCACGGCTTGTTCAACAACAACCGATCCGGTCTCCGCTTGGCTAGCAGCTTCCTGCGCGGCTTCGGACACCATCGAGGATGTCTCGGCGATTTTGACGATCCCGCTGGCCATGTCGCTCATGGATGTCGCGATTTCGTTGGAGCTTGAGGCGTGAGCTTGCGCTCCGCTGGCAATTTGGCGAATGGAGGATCCGATTCGGTCCACGCTGTCCATGGCCGTATCGACCCCGCTCGAGACGGCTTCCGTCACCGACATGACCTGGCGGGAGGAATCGTTCACGCCGAGGACCAGATGCTTCAGATGCGATACCGTCTGGTTGAAATCGCTGGAAAGAACGGCCACCTCATCCTTGCCGCTAACCTGAATGGTCTTGGTCAAATCGCCTGCTGCGACTTCCTTCACAGCCGTGTTGAGCCTGCGGATCGGCCGGACGATCTGGGCCGTGAACCAAATTGCTGCAGCGGCGGATACGACCAGGGCCGCAACCGAGATAATGACTAACGTAAACGACATCTCCTTGATTGGAGCATTCAGCTCATGGGTCGGTGCCGTCACGAAGACCCCCCAGTTCAAGTTGGACGGTGCATAAGCCGCCGAATACTCGGTACCTTCCAATACATAATCGAACTCGCCTGGTCTGCCCTGGCTGACCTCTTCGTAGGCCTTCGTTAATCCGGCGCTGTTAACGTCCTTCACGTTGGATTGAAGGACAAGTTCCTCTTGCGGATACCACATGAACGTCCCCGATTTGCTCAGAAGAAAGGCATATCCGGTGTCTCCGAACGTTTGGGATGAGACTGTTTTCTGAACTTCGTTGATCGGAAGGGTGGAGCCCATGTAGCCGTACTGTTTTCCATCCTTCATCAGCGGAATGATCATCGTAACGATGTTATTGCCCGTCCGTTTGGAAAGCACCGGCTCCGACACGACCAGCTTGCCTTCGCCCTTCCCGGCTTCCTGATAATGGACGCGGTCGGACACGTCGGTCACCTCGCCCAGAAAGTTAATGACGTTCTTCCCCGTCAAATCGTACGAGAAGAAGAAGGTCTCAAATTCCTTGTTCACTTCCTGCGCAGCCTGAATCAACTGCAGATCCTGCTCTTTGTTACCCGTAATGAATTTCCCGATGCTTTCCACCTTGGCAATCTCCACATCAAGAAATTGGTCGATCTGAAGCGCAAGCTTCTCAGCGCTAAGCTGAGCTTCCTTGTCCAAGCTCTCCTGCAGCAAGTCAGATGACCGACTGTAAGTTACGGCAAAAACGGATCCAAGACTGACTAGCAAGAGCAAACAAATCATTGTAATCATCTTTTGCTTAAGACTCTTTAGCATGCTGTAAATCCTCCCCCAATAAGTAGCGCTTAGGTCCTATCCGATCATTCGTCCAAAATTTTTGCAAGTGCTCTTTTTTCTGTAAGGACTTTCTCTCTACATACAAAAACGAACAGGCAATGTCGAAAAATGTTGGTGTAAAATGGGAGATAAGACTCCGCTTTATAAGTTATCGGTAGCATTTGTCCAATTTTTGAGAGTTTGGCGAAACTTTTTACATAATTCGACTTTTAGGTCGTTTATGTAAAAATAGATGGGTGATAGTTCTAAATGCCTATTCAAATGAAAGAAATTACATATATCTTTAGACCTTGTTAGTGATCGGCATCGGCGGCACCACCCTCAGTCTTTGGGGCGCTGGCCGTCTTCGTAAGGCCGGGCGGAATCAAAGCACAGCTGCAGAAAAGCCAAAAAGGCTGCCCCATTGAAGCAGAAGGATCTGCTTGAGGGACAGCCTTATTTCACTCGTCGACCCTTAACCTGCCTTAATGGACAAACAAGGATCTTTGTTCGTTGTAAGCGTGGAGCAGCGTGTAGCGGCTGTATCGAACCTTGTGGGCCTCAGCCAGGCTCCGTTCCAGCAGCCCATCGCCGATCGGAAGCTCCGACACCCCGGCCGGTCCGCCTACCATGCGCATCAGATCGCCCAGCACATCCGGCTCCGGGAGATGCGTAATATGCCACCGGATGTCGTTCCACTGCAGCGCCATTCGCCGTTTTATATCTTCCGCACCCGGGGAGGAGCCTCCGTTCAGCTCAATCCCCTGCTCTCCGATACGATGATACAGCTTCGAGATTTCCACGCAAGCGGCTCCTACTTTGGCACCGTGCAGCAGCTGTTTCTTCCCTAGACGGATAAACTCCATCTCCCAATAATGGGACAGGTGATGCTCCGAACCCGAAGCCGGATGGGATTGACCGAACAGCAGCATCGCCAGTCCGGATTCGACGAGCGCCCCCATCAAGATGCGTACGCCCTCCTCGCTCCGCTTCGCAATCTGTTCCACCGCGTTCACGCACTGGCTGAGCGCGGATTTCGTCATATCCGCCGAAATTTGCAAATAGGGCTCGTCGGCCACCAAACTGCCAAACCTCCAGTCGAACAGCGATGTGTACTTGCCCAGCATATCCCCGAATCCGGCCGCGGTTAACTGGGAGGGAGCAGCCATGAGAATATCGACGTCCGCGAATATCGCGCTCGGTCCGATGGCCGGAATCGTTATCTTCTCGCCCCGTATAATGATCGGCGCTCCCTTGGAATTAAATCCATCCACCGATGCGGCCGTAGGTATGGAGATGAACGGAACGCCCGCGGTATAGGCGGAGTACCGGCTAATATCGTGAATCGTCCCTCCGCCTACCGCCAGCACCGCCTTCGCTCCGCTATGCTGGATATCCAATATGACCTGGACCAGGGATACTTCATCCGCGATGACATCTCCCTTCCGGTCCGGAAGCAGCCGGGTGACCTGGACCCCAATCGAGGATTTCGCGAGCAGATTCGAAAGCTTCTGGCCCGCTTGGTCATAGGTATTGCCGTCCACGACCATGACCACCGAGGTCCACCGTTTCGTCTCAAGGTAGCCCGCCACCTCGTCTAATGCTCCGTGCTGGATCTGAACCAGCTCTACTTCGTCCAGATTCGCAAGCTGATGGGCCGGTAAATCCGCTGCTAGACTCCGGACATTCGATAAAATGGAGGTCATATCCGCGTACCCTTCTTTCCGGTAACCGCCATCGCCGGCAGCGGGTCATTGCAGGTCATGCCGGTAACCCCGCACTCCAGCGAATACCGGACGCCCTGCTCATCGTCCGGGCAATAGCTCCAGACCAGCAGACCCTGTGCCTGGAACCGGGCAACGAGTTCCGGCGTAAGCAGTGACATCTCCACGCCGATCCCCCACATTTTGGCGTAGGTGCCCTCCTCCCCGAAGTCAAAGCCGGACATTTTCTCGCCCGGAAACCCCTGAGTCTTTTGGCCATGCGTTTCATGGATATAGGTCAGAACCTGAGCATCGAAGCAGGTGAATACGCAGCGCGGCAGGTACCCGTACCGGTTCAGTAAGTCCATCGCCAGGTCGGCGGCCTCTTGGGCATCGGGACTGGGCTTAATCTCCACGTTGCATAAAACCTCGGGGTATTCCCGAAGCAGTTCGCAAAGCTCCGTAAGCGTCGGGATCTTCAAGCCTTCGAATTCCCGGGCAAACCAGCCGCCCGCATCTAAGCCCTTCAGCTCCGCAAGCGTGTAATCCCTTACCTCGCCGGCACCATTGGTCGTACGCTGAACCGTTGCATCATGGATAACCACCACCTCCTTATCCTTCGTCAGCCGAAGATCAAACTCCAGCATGTCAACGCCTAACTCCAGTGCCTTGCGAAAGGCCAGCAGCGTATTTTCCGGATAAGCCGATTTATACCCGCGATGTGCAGCCACCATCATAGAGGATGGCTCCCGTAGTCGTTCGATCATATATCCTGCCACTCCTTTACCTGTTGTTATTGGGCCAAAATCCGCTCCGTCTCTTTCTTGAAGGTATCCAGCGTCGCCGGGATATCCTTGCTGTCGTACATGATCGCTTCCATGGCCGAGAAGAACTCATGCATAATCTCAGGCCATGCCACATCCTTATTGGTATCCGTAGCGAATTCCAGCTGATCATAGGCGACTTTGCGGTTCGGTTCTTTGGCCCACAGTTCTTGGATCTTCTCCGACTCCACCATCTTCTTCGTGAAAGGCAGGTAACCGGATTGCAAAATAAATTCAAGAGCGCCTTCCTCTTCCATCTCCATCCACCGGATGAACTCCCATGCCGCTTCCTTGTTCTTGGAGGAAGACAGCATCGTCACGTTCGCGCCTCCGGTCGGATTCGCATATACTTCGTCCTTAGGCAGGAATGCCGTCACGTAATCGAAATCCACCGCGCTGGACAATCCGCCGATCGATCCCGTGGATTGGTACATCATCCCGACTTTGCCTTCCACAAACATGCTGTTTACGATGTTGCCGGAATCCTGAGCGGGCGGATAATACAATGCGCCCGTGCTTTGCAGGTCTTTCAGGTAAGTGAACATTTTGGCACCGGCACCATTATCCGAAAAGCCGATCGACGTATTGTCGTCATTGAAGAACGTGCCGCCGGCTTGCGAAATCATGGCAATCGGATACCATGTGTCGTAGGGCATCGTGACGCCGTATCGCTTATACTCGCTGCCTTCCTTGACGACCAGCGCGTTCGCGACCTCCTTCATTTCCTCCCATGTCGTCGGGATTTGAAGCCCGAGCTCATCCAGCAAGGTTTTGTTCACGTGCAGGATCGGGGTGGAACGGTTCAGCGGCAGCGACACCAATTGATCATTGAAGGTGGAGTGTCCCATTAAACCGGCAGTGAAGTCGTCCGCGCTGATGCCGGAGCCTTCAAGAAAAGACGTCAGATCCTCAAGGACCTCCGAATCCGCGAACATCTGGATGTAGGCTCGCTCGAGCATGCTGACATCCGGGCCGGTGCCGGATGCAATCGCCTGCTGCAGCTTGGTTACCGTTTCGTCGTAGCTGCCCTGGAAGGTGCCTACGACTTCGATATCCTCATGGGATGCATTAAAGCGCTGAATGAGCGCATCCATGTATTCCCCGTTCTTGCCTCCCAGCGAGTGCCAGAACTGCACCGTGGTTTTCCCCTTGTCTCCGGACGGGGCTTCGGTTCCCCCGCTTCCCGGTGCTTCGCCGGGCTCGGCCGAACCTCCTCCACCGCATGCGGCAAGCAAACTGAACAGCAGGATGACGGATAGGCGTGTATACCATTTGGATTTCATGGGATTCATTCCTCCATTAATTATTCGATTATGAATGGCTGAAACCTGTCATTTCCTGTAATTATTTAATGCCTGAATAAACAAAAGCCTTCACGATGTGCTTCGAACAGAACAAATATACAAGCAGGATGGGCACCACCAGAATCACGTTGCCAGCCATGATGATATGCCAGTTGCTGATGCCCTCGGTCTCCCGCAGCATGGCGATCCCCAAGGTCAGCGGCCGGACGGCTGCCGAATCGGTCATGACAAGCGGCCAAAAATAGTCGTTCCAATGACTGACGAAGCTGAACAACGCAATGGTGGCGAGTGCCGGCTTCGACATGGGGATCATGATCTTCCGGATGATTTTGAACTCGCTGGCGTTATCCAGGCGGGCCGCTTCGATGATTTCCTCCGGAATCTGCATGAAGTATTGCCGCAGCAGGAAGATGCCGAAGGCATTCGAAACGAACGGAATAATCTGCGGGAGCAGGGTTTTGACCAATCCCCAATCCGCCATCATCAGATAAACCGGAATGAACGTAACCTGTCCCGGGATCATGAAGGCCAGCAGGATCATGCCGAACAGCAGCGTTTTTCCCGGGAATTTATACTTGGCAAAAGCATACGCGGCCGGAATCATGATCAGGAACTGCAGTACGATGATGGAACCGGTGACGACAACCGAGTTCCTGAAATAGGTCAGGAAAGGCCCCGCGTTCATCGCTTCCGCGAAATTCCCCCACTGCGGCGAAGCCGGAATCCACGTCGGCGGAAACGTCATCGTCTCCCGGAATGTCTGGAGCGATGTGGAGATCATCCACAGGAACGGAAAGATGAAAATCATGAGCACTGCAGCCTTCAGCAAATAGCCCAGCGCCGTCCATACGATTTTTAAGTCAAAGGTCTTCAAACCGTGCCTCCTTTCTTCGTGGCCAAAGCCTTATAGCCTTATTGATAGTGGACCTTCTTGGATAACAGCCGGAAATAGATGAACGTGAGCAATCCGATAATGGCCATGAGCACAACGCCTGTCGCAGCCGAATAACCGATATTGGTCGTTCGGAATCCGTATATGTAGTACACAAGCGTCGTCGTTGCATTATTTGGTCCTCCACCTGTCATCACCTGAACGGTGTCGAATACCTTGAAGGAGCCGATCGTCATGATGATGAGAATAAAAAACAGCTGCGGCGAAATCATCGGCAGTGTGATTTTGTAAAACACCTTGAACTTGCTCGCATTATCCAGCGCGGCCGCTTCATAAATGCTCGGCGATATGCTCTGCAAGGCTGCCACGATAATCAGGGTGTAATAGCCGATGGCCTGCCAGACCGACACGATAATGACCGACATCAACGCGGTCTTGGAGCTTTGAAGCCATGCGGACGGCGGGAGTCCAACCAGCTTGAGCAGATAGTTGAGCAGTCCTTGATTCGGCTCCATCAGCCACAGCCAGACCAGCGAGATCGATACGATGGATACGACGTGCGGCGTGAAAATCCCGGCCTGGACGATCGAATTGAAACGACCTTTCTTGTTCAGCCATACGGCGATCAGCAGGGACAGCAGCATGGTCAAAATGACGACCCCAGCCGTATAGACGGAGGTGTTCCAGAGTGCTTTGTAGAAATCCCCGCGCCCCAGAATCTGCGTGAAATTGTCCAATCCGACAAATTTGCTCTTGTCTTTGTTCATCAGGTTGTATTTGAACAAGCTTAAGTAAATCAAATAACCTACCGGATACATCACGAACAGCAGGATACCCGCCATGGCTGGCGCGATCAGCACATAGGGCCTGATCCCTTCCCAGATCCTCCTCTTATCCATGGGCCAGCCCTCTCAGCCGCTCCATGAACTCCCTGTGGCGGTTGTCCTTCTCGTCCACCCGGTTCTCATCCGGACCGAAGAAAAACAATTGGTCGGCCGGCACGCCGAGACAGACCTGCTGATCGACATGGTATCTGTCATCCGGACATTTCACCATGAATGCATGACCATCGGTCGTCTTCACCTGATAAATCGTCTCGGAGCCCAGCATTTCTCGCGTGATGACCTCGCCCTTGGCCGTGTAGTGAAACGATTCCGGTTCCGTGCCGATCACAACGCTTTCCGGACGGAACCCGAACGTCGCGCGATCGTCCCCCAGCGGCGCAATGTTCATGGGAGGAACCCCGATGAACTGGGCCGCAAACAGATTGCTGGGCTTGCGGTACACCACTTCGGGCGGCGCCTCCTGCTGAATGACCCCTTTGTTCATCAGCACGATGGTATCCGCCATCGACATGGCCTCAATTTGGTCATGGGTCACGTAAACAAAGGTCGTCCCGAGCTTCTTGTGCAGCTCGATCAGCTCGATCCGCATCTGAACCCTCAGCTTGGCGTCCAGATTGGACAACGGTTCATCCATCAGGAAGACGGACGGATCCTTAACCATGGCCCGGGCTAAAGCCACCCGCTGCCGTTGTCCGCCGGACAAGGTGGAGGGCTTGCGGTCTAAATAATCGTTCAGTCCCACGGTTGCCCCTATGGTTTCCACCAGTCGCTTACGCTCGGCTTTGGGAACCTTATTGTTCACGAGGCCGAATTCGATATTCTCGCGGACCGACATCGTCGGGTAAATGGCGTAGTTCTGAAACACCATGGCCACGCCGCGCTTCCCCGATGCAATGCGCGTGACATCCTTGCCGTCGATCAGAACGGAACCGGAGGTTTGAGGGTCTATGCCCGCAATCATCCTTAGGAGCGTTGTTTTCCCGCACCCTGAAGGGCCGACCAGCACGGTGAATTTTCCGTCCTCGATGGTAAGATCCAAGTCCTGTATGACGGTTTGACGATCAAACGACTTGCTCACTTTCACAAATTCAATGGATGCCAAGAGCGATCCCCCTCACCAATGTGTAATGATGCTGTCATGACAAGCGAAAAAATGAACGATTCCATAACATGAAATCCCTTACATGCACCTGATAATAAGTACGCATCAAATGCACATGTAATGATCACTTTTGTTCATTTTTATTTAATTCGATTGTAGATCTGCAATATTAGGAGAGTGTTAGGCCTTCGTACGGATTGTGTAAATTCGCTTCGCAGCAAGGGATTTAACATGGCATTAACATAACGGGAGTACACTAGATAGATATGGAGCCCATTAAGCATAAAAAAGCAAAAGTGCGCATTGTATGTACAAACGCACTCTGCTGCTCATTGTCCAATTAGGAAGGGAGAAATTATCGATTGCTGGCACACGAACGAAAGAAAAGGATCATTGATTACGTAAGGCAATACCGTACGGCAACGGTTGCCGCCCTGGCATCCGAATTCGGCGTCCACACGGCCACCATTCGCCGCGATCTGGCGGAGATTGAACAGGAAGGCGCTTTGAAGCGCACGCATGGCGGGGTCATCATGGAGCAATGGACGCATAACGAGCCATCCTTTAATGAACGGACCAACTTTCATCGGGACGAAAAAATACGCATCGGCCAGCTCGCGGCTTCACTCGTGGAAGACGGGGAAAATATCATCATCGATTCGGGGACAACCACCCTTCATATTGCTACGCATCTTGTGCACCGCTCGGACATTACCGTCATAACCAACGATATGAACGTTGCCGTCGAACTTCGCGATGCTCCGGGCATCAAAGTCATCCTGACCGGCGGGGAGCTGTACCCCTCGAGCTATATGCTAAACGGCATGTTTACCGACCATGTGCTGAAATCCCTGCATGTTGAGAAAGCGTTCATCGGCACCCCTGCCCTGCATCCCCAGCATGGCCTCATGCACCCGGAGGCGCTGCTCGTCCCGGCCAAGCAGAACATGATTCAGGCCGCCGGCGAAATTGTCGTAGTCACCGACCACAGCAAGATCGGCAAGCTGTCCCTGCATACGGTCGCTCCCAACAGCGCCATTCATACACTCGTTACCGGCAACGAGGCTTCCGACTCGGATGTCAAGCCTTTTCAGGATCGGGGCATCACCGTTTACAGGGTTTGAGGCTAGCAAACTTTGCATGCCTTTGCGGACCGTGGCACCTTTGCATACTTTCGTACTTTTGCGTACCTTGGCATGCCTTTGCATACCTTCGTATCTTTGCGGACCTTGGCATGCCTTTGCATACCTTCGTACCTTTGCGTACCTTGGCGTACCGGCATATTTTTGCATACCTTCGTACCTTTGCATACCTTGGCATTGCCTGAACATACTTCTTGCAGAAAGCACGAAAGGCACCCAGGGGGTGCCTTTTTCAAGCTGCTGCTCGCCAGCGGCTTGCTCATTTATATTCCACTGCTATGTTTACCATCCATACTCGCTTTTTTCGCGATCCCTGCTTAGACCAAAAGAGCAATAAGCAGAAATTCACGGAACGTCCATAAATAAATCGCCATGTCATTCAATATGTCCAAAACTCAACGCTCGACAGCCAATCCAAGCATGCCCCGGACCACGCACCGTGCGCACAGGGAGCACAGGGAGCAGTGCGGACGATGTACTTGTTCTTTGGTATAAGGACTTCCTAACGGACTCAGAATACCTTATTTCATCGAAAACAACCCTTTTAGTAACTTTAGCGGACCCAGCGGACCTTATTTGCTGTTTTAATCGGTATTTGCTCCCGTATTTATCATAATAGCGGATCTGGAGTCCGGTACATTGTGAAAAATCGGGTTATGATCTTGAATAACGGAACTAGGGTCCGTTTAAGTTGGCGAAAGTCATGAAATCATCGAAGGAAGAACATCGACGGTCAGTGAACCCACAATATTTCTATAGGTAATTCCAAGCCATCAGGGTCAATGCGCAGCCGACGGAAGCTATCTCCTCTACGCTTATTAGAAGCTATCTCCTCTATACTTATTAGTGGAAGTAAAAAAAGGAAATATACCACCCGCATAGCGGGTGGTTCTTTGTTTCGCGCGGTTCACGCACTCAACTGGCTAAAGCCTAAGAAAAATCCGGCAGTCATTAGACGCCGGATCCTGTCAAACGATCGATTTAAGGGATAACCTTCCAAACTTCGGCAGATCCAGGTGTTTCGCCTTGAGTCCACCATCTTGCTTCATAGTTCACGCCATTGTGGCTGACTTTGCTGCCGCCTAAATAAACGGCTGTTGCGCTCCATGCCGGATAGGTCGTGGAACTTCCGGATGTTGAAACCGTAAGCGGAGCCGATGCCGATGATTTACTGCCTGAGCTGCTGACGGCTACCACAGTGTACGTATAGGACGTTCCTGCGGTTAGCCCCGTGTTGGTATAAGAGGTTGAAGTCGATGTACCCACAAGGGATCCGTTACGGTAGATTTCATAACTGGAAGCCCCGGTGGAAGCTGTCCAGGCCAAGGATACGCTGCTGCTTGTTTGGGATGGGGAAGTAAGTCCTGTCGGTGCCGGAACGCCTGGGTTCGGAGTTCCGCCGCCACCGCCGAAGTCTACATCGATGACGTTATAGAAAGCGTTAGCCGTGTCAGCTACTTCCCATACCGCCAGAATGACATGGTAACCGGACTTGGCAGGAACGTTACAAGTGGATGCATAGTTTGTCGGAGGTTTTACGCCGCCGTAGTTAATGGAGCAGAAAGGCGTCAGATCGAACGAAGCTCTGCTCAGCGGAGCATTTTGATCCCAGCCGTCTTTCGTAATGTAGTATTTCCAGCTTGCCGTCGCATGGTTGGCCGTCAAATGCCATTGGAACGTCGTGGTTCCCGGGGAAATGCTTACTTTGCTCCAGCGAGTTGCGGACTGCTCATCGAGTTTAGGGAACGCGCCGCCTGCACTCGCGATTTTGCCATCGGCGGGACCTGCGTTCGGCCAGCCTTTAGGAGCTTCCAAGCTTTGCGGCTCATACACGATGGCGCCGCAATCGGTGTTTTGCCCCTGCTTACACAGAATGGCGCGGCTTCCTGGAGAATCGACATATCCGTGGGCAGAAGCTTTATCCGCAAATAAAACCATGAACAAGGTCATCAACAACATCGTGGAACCCGCAATGATCAAATTCTTGAGCCAAGCTTTGTTCGGCAAACTTAAAGTCATACAATTAATCCTCCTTTAATATAAAAGATAATAAATAAAGCGTTTACACAACCTCCGGCTGCTAAAGGCCACCTCCCCTTCTTTGATACAGTAGTTGCCCTCTTAACTTACAGATAACTTGACTGAACTTGGAAATCTTCCACAATCATTGTCCAAGCTTTACCAGTACTATCATTATTTTAAAGCATCTGGAAGTCGTATCCCATAACACTAATCAACGATTTGTTACACATTTCAATGAAATTGGATAAATATGTAACCTGAAATGTTATGAAAACACACGGAACTTGCAGAAAAAAATCGCAAAAAAAAGCATGCCTCCCCTGGGGGAATCATGCTTTCATCCATGCTGTTCGATCCGTTCAGACCGCGCAGCAACTCTATTCCACGCCGTCCCTAAAATGCTTCTTGTAATGTTTATCCCCTTTATGCTCCAAATCCTCGATCGTAAGCTCCAGGGTATGAATAATCTGTTCCTTGACCTGATTCAACGTGTCAAAATACACGTTCTCCTCCGCTCCAACGATGCGTGTGCCACTAAGTGCCTGAACGGCCTGGTAAACCCGGTGCTGTTCGGCCAAATCATCGACGGCCTGCAGCGTATGTTTCATCTGAAGGAACAGATCCTTATGATGCTGGGTGGTCAAACGTTTTTCAAGCTCCTCGATTCTGGCATTCATGGCAGCTCTCTCCTTCGCAATAAGATGCTTTCGATTATACTTCCTTGGAATCCCCTTTTCCAATAAATTCTTCTTATATATATCACGGTTTCTTTACGGTGAAACAGGAAATTGACCACTGCTCAGCGAACTATGATAACGTTAACATTTTGCATAACTACATACACTGAGAATGACGAAATCGATCAAACATTTGGAGGTAACAATGGAAAACAACGGACTCGGAGGAAAGAGCATTATCCTCAGACTAGAAATGAATACTCAAGAGATCAAATTCGGTGAAGTTGCATCCGCCATATTTGAAGCCGGGGGAGACATGGTTGCCATCGACGTCATTCAAGCCAGCGGCCACATTACCGTACGCGATATTACCATTACGGTCACCGACAGCGTCGATATCGAAAAAATTACAAATACAGTAAAACATTTAAAAGGCGTTCGGCTCGTCAATGTTTCGGACCGCACTTTCCTGCTGCATCTCGGCGGCAAGATCGAAACCCAGCCCAAAATCCCTATCCAAAACCGCGATGACCTATCTCGCGTCTATACGCCTGATGTGGCCCGCGTATGCTCGGCCATTCAGGAGGATCCGAAAAAAGCCTACACGCTCACGATTAAAAGAAATACGGTGGCCGTTATTTCGGACGGAAGCGCCGTGCTCGGTTTGGGCAATATCGGCCCTTATGCCGCCATGCCGGTCATGGAAGGGAAGTCGATGCTCTTCAAACAGCTGGCCGGCGTAGACTCCTTCCCGATTTGCCTTGACACCCAGGACACCGAAGAGATTATAGCCTGCATCAAAGCGATGGCG
Source organism: Bacillus sp. FSL K6-6540 (assembly GCF_038007545.1). Classification (NCBI taxonomy): domain Bacteria; kingdom Bacillati; phylum Bacillota; class Bacilli; order Caryophanales; family Bacillaceae; genus Bacillus; species Bacillus sp. FSL K6-6540. The sequence continues at coordinate 918,098 of NZ_JBBOXH010000001.1, read as the reverse complement.
CCGGCATTTGGCGGCATTAACCTGGAGGACATTTCCTCTCCGCGCTGCTTCGAGATTGAACAGAGACTGCGCGACGAGCTGGATATCCCCGTATTCCACGATGATCAGCACGGTACGGCGGTCGTTCTGTACGCTGCGCTGATCAACGCCCTGAAAATCGTCGGAAAATCCATCGATAACGTTCGGGTCGTTGTGTGCGGAATCGGGGCTGCCGGGGTGGCATGCAGTAAAATCCTCCTGTCGGCCGGCGTTAAGGACATCATCGGCGTCGACCGCGAAGGTGCGCTGGTTGCTGGAAGAGAATACAGTAATAGTATGTGGCAATGGTATGCTGAGCATACGAACCCGAACAAAGTCGAAGGTTCCCTGCGCCAAGTGATCCAAGGTGCCGACGTGTTCATCGGCCTTTCCGCAGGCGGCCTGCTTCGCCGCGAAGACGTACAAGCCATGGCTGATCAACCGATCGTATTCGCGATGGCCAACCCTACGCCGGAGATCAGACCCGAAGAGGTCGAAGATATTGTGGGCGTCATTGCGACCGGACGTTCGGATTATCCGAACCAGATCAATAACGTCCTCTGCTTCCCGGGTATTTTCCGCGCAGCCCTGGACTGCAGAGCAACTACGATTAATGAGGAAATGAAGCTGGCCGCAGCCGAAGCCATTGCATCCGCCGTATCGGACGAGGAACGCAACCCGTCGTATATCATTCCGAGCGTGTTCAACCAGAACGTCGTAAAGGCCATTCGTGAGCTTGTCGTGAAAGCAGCGGTCAAGACAGGGGTTGCCCGGAGAATTCCGCGTGAATAAGAATTCCCTCATCCGAAAGTTCAATAAACAAGCTCCTATATATGAAAGGAACACCAGGCAGCGCAAACTCGGAGAATGGAGACAGCGACTGCTTCAGGGGGTTGAGGGCAAAGTGCTCGAGGTAGCTGTCGGCGCCGGCGCCAACTTCCCCTTCTATCATCCTGATACGGTGGACGTAACGGCAGTCGATTTCAGTCCCGAGATGTTAACCCGGGCGCGCCAAATGGCATCCGAGCTTGGCATTCGGGCCACTTTCCTGGAACGGGACATCGAGACCCTGGAGCTGCCGGAACGTTCCTACGACTGCGTGGTTTCCACCCTGTCGCTATGCGGCTATGAAGACCCGGTAAAGGCATTGAACAACATCAACCGCTGGGCGAAACCCGGCGGCCGCATTTATTTGCTGGAGCACGGCATGAGCACGAACCGGCTGCTCGGCGCCGTGCAGCATCTCGTCAACCCCGCGGCACGGCGGATATCCGGGTGTCATTATAACCGGGACATGATCGATATCGTGAATGCCTCGGATCTGAACATCGTCAAGACGGAACGCTATTGGAACGGAATCATCCATCTGATCTGGGCCCAAGCAACCTGACCGTTCATACATACATTCATTTGGACCTGGCGGCATAATTTTAATATGAGCTCTTAATCATGGATATGGAGGAACTTGTTATGAACACAAGGCCTAATGCTAACGAATATTTGCCCCTCGGCGAAAAATACGTATCGCTTGTCCCTGAAGGCCATATTGCCGAGATCTTGCAGCGGCAGCATGACGAGACGTTAAGATCGCTGAGCGATCTGACGGAAGAACAAGCTAATTTCCGCTATGCGGAAGGAAAATGGAGTCTCAAGCAGGTGGTCGGTCATATCGCCGATGTAGAGCGTTTATGGAGCTATCGCATTCTCTACATTTCGCGCGGGGATGCCCGTGAATTTTCAGGGTACGACCGGGAGATTTTTGTCCAGAATTCTCCCTTCGGCCAGCTTCCTCTGCGGGAAGCCCTTAAGGATTACGCTGCCGTCAGGCAGTCCACCATTACGCTGGTTGGAAGCTTGACGGAGGAAGCGCTGCTGCGTCAGGGCACGTTCAACAACTACCCGCTCTCCGCCCGGGCGGCCGCCTATGTCATTGCAGGGCATGAGCTTCATCATATGAATATTTTGCGGGATAAATATTTAACGTAATATAGATAAGCTGCTTAGCGGCATGGACAAGTATTACTTATTCTTAAACAAAAGGGGGCCCCAAAAGATCTTAGATCTGACGGGAACCCCTTTTTCTGTTAGGAGACGCTCCGTGTACGAATGGTTCCTCCCAATGTTGCTCCCAATTTCTCAGAATGGTTCAAAGCATGGAAGAAATTTGGGGACATATGCAAAGGATGACAGCTCAAGCTGGCTTAGCTCCAATTCCACACCTCGATGCGGCCCAAACGGAATCCCCAGAATTCCGACTCCTCCTTCAGTTTCTCCAGCTCCCGCACAGGTCCCGTGACGGTTGCTCCATAAACTTGAACTCCATTTTTCTTCAAATAGGCCAGCCGTTGTTTGTCATCATCTACACCGTTGTATTTGATATTGTTGGTCATCCATTCAACGTCGACGATCAGCTGCTGCACATCGTCCGATATTCCTGCCTCCAACGAGAAAAAAGTATGCCATGCAGAAAGGAAATGGTTATCGTCAAACATAATTCTGGGCCTCAATGTAAGATGGGGGATCGTGTGACCAGCGCCGCTAGAGCTATAAGTACCCAGTTTGATTTCCCTCAGTTCACCAGCATAAACAGCCATATTGGTCGCTCTAACATCATAATCCGACAGGAGCTCCAAAACCTGCTCCGGTGACTTCAACGTTCGAAGCGAGAAGAATAATTCCGCTACGTTGCCGTCCTCCAGTTTCTCTAACTGGTTCATTGCACCATTCGGATGAGAGGAGTCTGTAATCTTCCCACCATCCAGAAGCGCAGAATGCAGAACATAAGGGTCCCTTTCTTCGCGGTTCAGGTAAGGCCCCTGTTCTTCAACGGAATAGGTCAGTTCTCCCCATAACCTCTTCTTCGCGTGAAGCTCTCCGACAATCAGCTGCCATTCCCCCACATCCTTATACACTTTCAGCGATTTCTTCTGTGTGAGGAAGGGCGTCACTTCTACCAGAGACAAGCCGCGTTTATCTACCATAAGTCCACTCTCATGCAATTCAACCGTCGTCATGACAGACCTTATAAATTTATCGTTCAGGTCATTTTTTTCATAATAAATTTGGACGGCTATATAATACATGACATAAGTAAGAAACACGCCCAACGCAGCTAATAAAGCATTGAAGAGCAGCCTTGCCTTTGTCCGCCAGGTCATCCGATTAACATGCAGCATTCGTATTTTCTCCCCCTTCTCACTTAGACAACGGTTTGATTCCGCAAAGGTTACGGTAAAATCAAAAATCGCTACAGCAGCTAGAACAACAGCTACCGTAGCGATTCCGTCCACGTTATTCGATTATGGCGCTTTTCGTGGTTGGGCTGTCATGTCCATCCCAGCACTCCACATCCTGAAGCCCCTTGATGCTGTCTTTAGTGAAGACCGGATCGAGGCCTGCCCGCTTCTGCTTCAAGTAGTCATTCAGCGCGGCAAAGGCCGTTCGGGATAACAGCGCGATGGCGATGAGATTCACGATTACCATCAATCCCATGAAGAGGTCGGCCAAATCCCACACCAGCTTCACGCTGGTCACGGAGCCGAAGATGACCATGGCCAGCACGGAAACCCGATAGATCCATACCCAAACCCGATTCGATTTCAAAAATTCGATGTTGGTTTCCCCGTAGTAATAGTTACCGATCAAGGTACTGAACGCAAACAGGAAAATCATGATCGCCAGGAAGTCGGATGCCCACGCGCCCATCTCCATGGCCAGCGCAGCCTGCGTCAGGGCGATTCCATCAAGTCCGGTCTGCTGGTATGCGCCGGTAAACAGAATAATGAATGCCGTGCTTGTACATATGACCAGCGTATCGATCAGGACGCCCAGCGCCTGAACCAGTCCTTGCTTCGCCGGATGGCTTGTCGTTGCGGTCGCCGCAGCGTTCGGTGCGCTTCCCATGCCGGCTTCGTTGGAGAACAGGCCTCTTTTGATCCCGTTCATGAGCGCGGCACCGATCGATCCGCCGACCACCTGCTCATAACCGAACGCGCTTTTGACGATTAGCGTAAACACCTCCGGCAGTTTGGTGATGTTCGCCAATACGATAAACAGCGCGGCACCGACATACAGCACAGCCAGAATCACGACGATCAGCTCCGACATTTTGGCAATTCGCTTCACTCCGCCAAAGATGATGGCCGCAAAAACAACCGCCATGATGATTCCGAGGGTTAAACGATCCGTGCCGAAGGAATTCTGGAAAGCTATCGTAATCGTGTTGGATTGAACCGCGTTAAACACAAGACCAAAGGACAAAGTGATCAGGATCGCAAACAGCACGCCCATCCACCGCTTTTTTAAACCTTGCTGCATGTAATAGGCGGGACCTCCGCGGAATCCGCCCGCTCCATCCTTTACCTTATAAATCTGCGCCAATGTGCTCTCAATAAAGCTGGAGGCCGATCCGATGATCGCGATAATCCACATCCAAAATACGGCCCCCGGCCCCCCAAGCGAGATAGCCAGGGCAACGCCGGTAATGTTCCCGGTCCCGACGCGGGCCGCCATGCTGATGGCAAACGCCTGAAACGGGGAAATGCTGCCCTTCGTTTTGCTCTTGGGTTCGCGGATGACCCGGAACATCTCGCCGATCAGGCGAAACTGCAGGAACTTGGTGCCCACCGTAAAATAAAGGCCAAACGCTATCAGCAATACGATAAGCAGTTTAGACCATAGAAAATCGTTAAAGATAGTAACTACCTGCTGTACAATTTGATCCATTCTCTACCCTCACTATATATATGTCATCACCCATGGTGTAGGTTTGTGAAAAATAGCCCATGTTACATCTAACCATTACTCCCCCCTTGGAGACAAGAGGTTAATTGTGGAAGAGGTAGGCAGGGTGAACAGCTCAAGATCCTTCAAGGGATCCCCTATAAAAAAAGACCCTCTCCTCGCGGGTGAGCGCAGGAAAGGGTCTTGCCCGGTATGACAAGGCTGCTTTGGTCACTGATGATTTTTCTCCCTTCCGCGGAGGCGATCGTGTTCTCCACATTGGTACTCACATAGACAACGGGCGATCCCGCAAATGTTACAATAAAATCAAAAAAATCGTTACAGCAGCTGCAACACGTTGCAACCGTAACGATTCCACATTCATTATATATCATTGCTTATCAGAGGATGGATTGTGTAACATAGGGGACTACTGCCTTTGTATGATGTCAATATTATACAAAGGCAGTGGCGATTCACTTCCTGAATCATTTACCTCCCCTGTAACAAATAGAGGAGTACAATACAGGAGACTCTTATTAAAAAGGAGTATAAGATAGACTGGCGCTGAATGAGAGTTGGGTAATATCAGCTGCCGAGGGATCAGTCTCAGCAAGCGTCCTTACACGAATACCAATCCGATCACCCTCAGCGACCACCAATGATCCCCCAACATTTCTATTCGTTGCGGTACGGAAACCGGTTGGGTTACCAGGTGTAATGACCGTATTCGGAGCTCCGAATCTAACTGAACTAGTCAGCGAAGTTGTCAGGTAAGGTGAAGAACTATGATCAATCCCATTATTAGGAACTGACGGTGCGCGGAATACTGTAAAATCATATTGAAGACCGAGAGTGTTGATAGAAACCTCAGAAGCAACCAATAAATCTACACTTATTTGTAAATCTTGAACGGTACCCGCAAAGGGAATTGGGAAAGCAAAACCACCTGCTTCGGGTGGCATAGTTGATTCTCCAGAAGCGTTAATAACTTCAACCGTGCTACTGCCAAAACCCATTAAAATTGGAGCAGCCGATACTACTTCAGCTCCAACGAGGATGATACCCGTTGAAAATGGAATTAATCCTCCACCTCCTGCTGCACCTGTTGCCCCTGTTGCACCTGTTGCACCCGTTGCCCCCGCAGGTCCTGCTGCACCCGTTGCCCCTGCTGGCCCCGCTGGCCCTGCTGCACCCGTTGCCCCTGCTGGCCCCGCTGGCCCTGCTGGCCCTGCAAGTCCTTCGGGGCCAATTGCTCCTGCAATTCCTGCAAGTCCTGCGGGGCCAATCGCTCCTGCAATTCCTGCAAGTCCTGCGGGGCCAATTGCCCCTGCAATACCTTCAAGTCCTGCGGGGCCAATCGCTCCTGCAATTCCTGCAAGTCCTGCGGGGCCAATCGCTCCTGCAATTCCTGCAAGTCCTGCGGGGCCAATTGCCCCTGCAATACCTTCAAGTCCTGCAGGGCCAATTGCTCCTGCAATCCCTGCAAGGCCTTCGGGTCCAAGTGCTCCTGCGATTCCTGCAAGTCCTGCGGGTCCAAGTGCCCCTGCAAGTCCCTCAGGTCCAGCTTCGCCAATGGCTCCTACAAGTCCTTCTAATCCAGCGGGTCCAAGTGCTCCTGCAAGTCCTGCGGGTCCAGCTGCTGCAATTGCTCCTCCAAGTTCTTGAAGCAGTTGCGGTCCTTGGGGTCCTGGAGGTCCCGGAGGTCCCGGAGGTCCTGGTGGTCCTGGAGGTCCTGGTGGACAATTACACCTTCCCATGGTCTCATCTCCCTGTTATCAAAAGTAATTTATCATATTAAGAGCTTAAAAAGGTAAACACGGCAAATACCTATCAACTGAAAAATAGGCAAATAGAGCACTACAATTGCTGATTTTCTGTTCACCTATGCTCTTGTCCCATAGCATTATGTCTCTGCTGGCATTAGATAATACGAGATATCGAAGTCATGGGAGTGATGAGATTGGAGAATGGCCCTTTAATAGGTATTCTGGTAGCTAAAAGGAACAGCAGAAAAAGAATTTTGGAGCTTTATGAACGTTATCACAATCTAAACCTGAAACTTTACGCCTTTACACCGGCAGATATTCTTTGGGATGAACAACGTATTATTGGACTTAGCCTGATAAAGGGCATATGGAAACAAAGTTCGTTCCCATTTCCTCATGTTGTCTATAACCGGTGTTTTAACAAAAAATTAATAACCATTCAACGACTAGAGAAGGCGATTGGTAGAAACAAATGTTTCAACAATATCAATTTTTTTAATAAATGGGATCTCCATAACCTATTACAACAGTCAGATCTTAAAGCTTATGTGCCGGACACATTTTTATATAATGAAGTGAATGTATCAGAACTATTAGAGAAATATAAACTACTATACATTAAGCCTTTATACGGATCTAAGGGGAAGTCTGTGTATCGGGTTGAACTAACGGATAATGGAGATATTCACATCTCTTTGCATAGCTTGGCTCCAAGATATATTTGCAGAAAAAACGAAAGCATTCAGGAAAAATTGGATAAACTTCTCGGACTAACGGAATACATGGTTCAGCAAGGGATCCATATGAGTCAATTTGATCATCAGTATTTTGATATCCGGGTCCTTGTTCAAAAAGATATTCTTGGAGAATGGACGGTTTCCATCATTACATGTAGAGTGGCTTATGAACATTACTTTAACACGAGTATGTGTGAAAGCATTTATGAAGTTTCAGAAATTCTTCCGCGATTATTTTCGCCGGAGAAAATGAATAAAATCCTCCGATCTCTGTATGAGGTAAGTGTAGCGGCCGCACATGAAGCAGACATTCATATGGGTTCATTGGGAGAATTGAGTGTCGATTTTGTGTTAGACGAGCAAAGAGAGTTATGGATTATTGAACTTAACGGAAAACCCCAAAAAAATATATACAAAGACCTTAAAAGTATTAAACGCAAAATTTATAGTAGACCATTGGAATATGCTTATTATCTCTCTCAACCTTGAGAAATAATAGTCTCTGTGAAATGCGCAATAAAATCTATCTGAAATACGAGGTCGTACCATCATCAGTTTCCTCTGCTCTAAAGACAACTTGGCATGAAATGCTCAAGAAATTCCAAATGAAAAAGCCCTTCCGAAGCGGATTAACCGCAGGAAGGGCTTTTACAAAAAATATGATAATCCTCTATTCATCCCTGTTTATGACGAGGGATTCATACCTGTGTAGATGAGAATCGCATCGCGGAGGAACTTGGCGGTTCCAGGCTGCTTCTCGTCATAATGGGCGGTAAACCGCTCATCGTCAACATACATCTGGGCTAGGCCGGCATGGGCTTCTTTGCTGTATTCATTCCAATAAAAGGTGAGCCAACGCTTGTGAAGATCGGCCGCCTTCTGGGCCAGCTCGCCGGCAGGATCGCCCTGCTTAAACGCTTCGGTCAGCGTTTCGTACAGCTCCTCCGTCAGACGTGTTACTTCATCATGCTGCGCTTGCGTCATATTTTTCAGCTTGGCATTGGATTGATTTACAGTTTCGTCGCCATACTTTTCGCGAATTTCCTTACCGTATTTCTTCTCGTTATCATCAATCAGCTTCTGCTTGAATCCTTCGAATTTCTCTTGGTCACTCATCGTTTTTCTCCCTTCGGCGGAGGCTATCGTGTTCTCCACATTGGTAATCAGCAAATCCAGTTGCCTTCTCTTGTCTAGGAGCTGCGCATGGTGTTCCTGGAGCGCCTTGGTCCGATTGAAGGATGGTGAGGTCATAATCTCTTTGATACCGTCCAATTGCAGCCCAAGCTCCCGGTAAAACAAGATCTGCTGCAATTGATCGACCTCCTCCTGCCCGTAAATCCGATACCCCGACGAGTTGATTCTGGCCGGCTTCAGAATCCCGATCTCATCGTAATAACGGAGGGTTCGCGTGCTTATTCCCGCCAACTTCCCAAGCTTCTGCACCGTGTATTCCATGGTTTCACCTCCTGACAAACTCAATGTACACCTTTACGTAACGTTAAGGTCAACACTTTGTGAGAAAAAAAATGATGACTTTCTTATATATAAAAAAAGAAACTGAATGTATTCTTAATAGAATACCATCCAGTCTCTTCAGCAATCCAATCTCGATTCAATCGTTATTCCGTATCCTCATCCGTTTCTCCCGCAGCCGCAGTCGACTTATCAGCGTCCGTATGCTTCTCGTTCACCCATTGCTTCAAGGGCTCGGTCATTTGATCTTTCAGCTTCTGAATCAGTTGATCCTCCGTCATTCCCTTCGCCGCCGCGATCTCGGCCAACGATTGTCCTTCTTCCATTCCGGCCTTCAGCTCGTCCTCCGACACTCCGAGCAATGCCGCGATTTCCTCCGGATTGCCGAATTTGCCGAACCCTCGGCCTCCTTTGCCATGACCTTTCCCCAAACCGGCGTCGCTGCTCTCTACGATTTGGGTAAGACGATCGCTCAGACCCTCTTTCCACTCGGCTGCTTCGGTTTCCGTAATGCCGCCCTCACTCAGACGCTCATCGATCTTGGCGGTTTCCAGCTCGATCAGCTTCTGAACGAACGCAGATTGGGCCATTCCCTTGCCTTTGGCAATTTCGGCAAACGTGCTGCCCGATTCAAGCGCCGTCCGGATATCGGCCTCCGTCAGCCCAAGGATTTCGGCCGTTTCCTTCACGATGCTGCCGCCCCGAGGTCCGCCCGCCTTATGACCCATCCACTTCCCTTCCCGGTTCTTCGCTGCATCCGAAGCCGTTGTGTCCGTTCCCGTCTGACCGTCCTGAGCTGCCGAGGCTGCCGTATCCGTGCTCGCCGCGGCAAAGGTTTTGTTCTGAAGATACCCGGCTCCCCCCAGCACGATCGCTGCCGCCATACTGCTTACCAATACTTTTTTGCTTATCGGATTCATCGTCATCTCTCCTTCTAGGATCATGGTTTGTCTTGCTATTTGAAGTATAGGGACGGAATCTGAAAGCAGTCTTAGGGGAAGGTTATGCCAGGCTTAGGCTAAGCTGAAGGTTTGCTGAATGTGGCGCTATCCAATCGGCTTACGTACATCATGAAGCTGCGGGGTACATCCAGATGCTAGTCGGAAATGGGTGCGGGAGCTAAACAAGCGAAAGAAGGCGGGACATGCCAAAAAACCGCGCACATCTGGATGGCGAGCGCGGTGTCAGCAGGAACTAGCGAAAAGACAACGTACGGGCGGAGACCAGCTTGCGTACCGTCAGCCACAGGGACAAGAGGAGCAGCAGCTCGAACACGTTCGTGGCAGCCGAGCTTTCGATCGGGATCGGTATGGCGCTCCCGGCAGCCATCAGCACCGTGCCGATGAACAGCAGCGGCGTTTTTTTTCTCCGCCATACGATAATGCCTGCCGTCAGCAGCGGGATCAGGATCAGGATCACCATGAGCGGCGGCCCCCCGGATTCGGACGAAACGTAACGCAGCGCTCCGTACTCCATGGATGGTTGGAGCTTGAGCGGCAAGGTCTCCGTCACCACCTCGAGCACGATCAGCGCTGCAGTGAAAAGCCAGGCCCCCCATGCGGCGGCCGGCCTGTTGGCCCAAGGGCTACCGGCCTTGCGTATCAGGTCGAACGACACGAGCACAAGCAGCGGCGTGGCCAACGCATGCACCCAGAAACGCGCAACGTTAAGCCCCTCCAGCAGATCTCCTTCCCCCATGTATTTCCCGATGCCGATCACGCCGTTATCCCAGACCAATCCGGCCGTTACGATCAGCAGCAAGTACCGAAGCCCCGGTGACGCATCCCGCCTCAGCAGCACGCACCCATACAGAAACAGCACAGCATATATAGCGGCCAAGCCCAAATACAGCACAGAATCCATGGTTACATATCTCCTTTCAACCTAATTCCTCATGAGCGAATTTCGATCGACTCGTATAGTCGTACTGATAGGTTTTATACCCGTTAGCCCGCCATCCTAACCTAAGTGTATGTATATGAAGCAGAGGCTGCAGAAGATGCCGCGATTATGTAATGGAGCCGCAAAAAGGAATGTCCGGCACGCGAAGCGCAAAAAAAACCGCCGGAGCCAGCTCTCCCGCGGTTTCTATCCTTATTTCCTGCTAAGTGGCCTATTCTCTCGTCCGATCAGATCAAGGCTCCTGATTTTCCTTCTCCTCCGCTTCCGAAAGGGCCCGTTTGGCCAAATTCGTCAGCACGACATCATCCATTGGCGGATTATGAAGACCTGCCCGGACATCCCGGTACATACGCTCCAACGGGAGCTTCCGGGAGAGACTCAATCCCCCAACGATCCGCATGGCCTGATCGACAATCCGGACCGCCGCATTGGTCACGACGTACTTGGCAAGCCCAAGTTCGGGTTTGAGCGCGGCGCGGTTCTCCGCTTCCTTGTCCCAGCGGTCGGCGGTTTGGTACAGGTAACTGCGGGCCGTCAGCAGGTCCACTTCGATTTGGGCGATCTGCCTTTGGACGTTCGGCAATTCGGCAATGGGCACCGTCAAGGAGTTCGGTTGATGATGACGGGCAAAATCGATGGCAAAATTCCGCGCGGCATAAGCAATCCCCATATAACATGCCGGGATATGAAACAGAATGCCTTCCGTAGGCACGGGAAACTCAGGCTTCTCATAATCGGGTCCCCGAATGACTTCCGTGTCCGGCACGAATACGTCCTCCAGAATCACGTCATGGCTTCCCGTTGCCCGCATGCCCATCGTATTCCAGGTCTCTTCAACCTTGACCCCGGGCCCGCTGCGAACGAGGAACGCGCCGACCTTCTCGCTATGCTCGATTCCGGCCGTAACCACGAATTGCTTCAGGATCGGGCTTAACGTGCTGAAGGTTTTGCGTCCGGTGATGCGCCAGCCGCCCGACACCCGCCGTGCCGTCGTCTCCGGCCTTCCGCCCCGGCTGGGGCTCCCCGTCGCAGGCTCGCTCGCCAGTTCATTAATGACCGTGCCTTCTGCTACAACGTCTCTGCACAATCTCTCAAATAACGGCTCCGGCCAAGCCCCGGAAAGGCGCAGCTGCAGTATCTGCCCGATATGCCAGCCTACGGCCAGCGCCGTAGACCCGTCTCCTCGGGCGAGCCGTTCCTGGGCAAGCACCATTTCGTATACGGAGGCTTCTTCTCCTCCAAAGGCTGCCGGAACGGTCAGCTTCAGATAACCGGACTCCTTCAAATCATCAAAATTCTCGAACGGAAACGATCCCTCCAGATCATGCTGAGGTGCTCTTTCCGCGAATATCGCTCCCAGCTTGTCGGCCCGGGCCGCGATCACCGCTTCGCGTTCATTACGTATGAATGGATCTGTGGAACCGAATCGATTCAAGTTCGTCCCCTCCTTGATAACCCTTGTATTCCGATGGATATATGCCTAAAATTGTAGCAACCCTGTTTTGGGGTGTCAATGAAAGTGCTCGAATACCGCTAGATCGCGTGTGCCGACAGAAATGAAGCGATCGCCTCGTTCACCTCGTCGGGGTTATCCAAATTCGTTGCGTGATGAGCGTTTCGGATGATTTTCAATTGCGCGTTCGCGATTTGTTCCTGCATGTATGCCTGCTGCCTTCGGATCATCGTGTCGCTTTCGCCTTGAAGCAGCAATACCGGACACTGGATTTTGTGCAGATCATGCGTGCTGTCCATTCGGGTCACCGCATCCCATATCCGAATCCAATCGGAATGAGCAATGGAGCCAAAGGCTTGCTCAATATAGGCTTGATTGCTCTTATTAAATTTGGATAACATCCTGCCTTGTATTTTTCCGGATAAGGACATCGGCATCAGATAACTTGTTAAGCGGTTTACCGGCACGAACATGCGCTCGAACCAATTAAACGCATTCGTGAACGGCGTGCCGATCAGTATCAGGGCCGCAACCTTCTCCGGATAGCGAACGGCAGTCTGCAGCGAAATATGACCGCCCAGGGACAGCCCGCAAAGCGTCGCTTGTTCAATGCCGAGTTCGCTTAGCAAATCCGCCAAATCCCTGCTGAAATCCTCCGAATCCACCTTGCCATGCGGCAAGGAAGAGGAGCCATGCCCCCGGATATCCCACACCACGGTTTGATACCGACGGGAGAAGGCATCGACTTGAGGCCGCCACTGTTTATGATTCCAGGAAGCTCCGTGCGTAAACACCAGCGGCTTCCCTTCTCCCTTCACTTCGTAATACAAATCGACTTCCCTTCCTTTGTAAACCGGCATAGCCCTCCACCTCTCCATAATAAAATGGGCATTATTCCGTACCGCCTTGAACGAGCGAGGCGAATATGACCTGAAAGCACTCGTCAAACAGTTCGTTCAAGCTTCGGTCCGACTCTTTGATCCAGATCAGCATGGCGCCGCTGATCGCGGCTTGCAGCACCCGGCTGACCCGTGCCACGTCACATGGCACGATCTCGTTATTCGTGATCGCCTGATCCAGCATCTTTCGGGTAAACTCATCGATCAGCTGCAGCCGGTACCGGGTCTTCTCTAACAAATCCGGATCATTCGTCCCTTCCAGATAGAAGGAGGTGTGGTTGGCCAATTCCACAGGATCCTTCATATGCGAGACGGCATCCCTGAACACCGTCTTAAGCGCCTCGATTTGGGATTGGCCGGACAAACTCGCATCATGGAAGGCTTGCTTGGTTAATTGAATGACATAATCGCTGTAGGCCAGGAGCAGATTCTTCTTCGAGCCGAATCGCTTCATTAAGGCTGCCGGCGAGATGTTCATTTCATGCGTGATGTCGGTTAAGGCTAACTGGCCGTACCCTTTTTTGCATAGTGCCCGGTAGACACCGTGGAAGATCACCTCATCTTGAAATTCGCGAGGTCTTACCATGCACGTTCCTCCCATCGTTAGTGAATGATCATTTACTAACTATTATTTCATAAACGTTATTCCATGTAAATGTAATATTGGTCATGTTGATGGCGCTGGACATAACTGGCGGCTTCCCTGGCAGCAAGATATGCAAATGACCATCTAAGTGATCGAAATTTCGCTGTTTTGTTGATCGTTTGATAGAATTAGCGCAACTTCCTTATACTCTTGGGCGGAATTAACCTCTATACTGTCAGTAGAAGGAAACCATAATCTAGGAGGAGCTGAGCACATTGCGTACCAAATTCATTTACCAGGCACCTGCAAACGGTTATCCCGAATGGAATAATAATCCGAATATTTTTCAGTTGAACCGTCACAAGGCCCATGCTTACATGATGAATTTTCCGACGGAGTCCGAGGCGCTGAGCCTTGACCACGCCATGTCCCCCTGGTATCAGTCATTGAACGGGACCTGGAAATTCGCTTTCGCCAAAACGCCTGAAGAGCGCATCCAAAATTTCTACGAGGCCGATTACGATTCCGAGAGCTGGGCCGATCTTCCCGTCCCTTCCCATTGGCAGCTTCAAGGCTATGACTATCCTCAATATACGAATGTAAGATACCCCTGGGCCGAATCGGAGCCTGAATTGAAAGCCCCCTTCGCACCGACCCGATACAATCCCGTGGGCTCCTACATCCGTGAATTCACGGTACCTGACACATGGAAGGAACAACCCGTTTATATTAGCTTCCAAGGTGTTGAATCCGCTTTCTATGTATGGGTGAACGGCGAGATGGTCGGGTATAGCGAGGATACTTTTACGCCGGCCGAGTTCGACCTTACCCCCTATCTGGTTGAGGGCAAGAACAAATTGGCCGTTGAAGTATACCGATGGTGCGACGCGAGCTGGCTTGAGGATCAGGATTTTTGGAGGCTTAGCGGGATCTTCCGCGAGGTCTATCTCTATTCGGTCCCTGCCGTCCATATCTCCGATTTCTTCGTACGCCCGGTTCTTGATGACGAGTACCGGCATGCCGAGCTGCAAATCGATGCAGCCGTCACGAATTATTATAACGAGACCATCGACAAGGACACGCTCCAGTTGGAGGCGCTTCTCTACGATCAGGACCGGCAGCTGGTCCAGAAACAAACACTCACCATTGCGGATTACATCATTGACGAGGGCAGTTTTACCCTGAGCATGAACGTCCCCGAACCCGAGAAATGGAGCGCGGAATCGCCTTATTTATACACCGTTGTCTTGGCATTGAAGAATACGGACGGAGCTTGCCGCGGAGCCGTAAGCTGCCGCACGGGATTCCGCCGCTTCGAGCTGAAGGACGGGCTGATGCGAATCAACGGTCAGCGCATTCTGTTCAAAGGCGTAAACCGGCATGAATTCTCCCCGGATACCGGACGGGCTCTCAGCCGTGAAGACATGATCACCGATATTGAGCTGATGAAGACGCATAACATTAATGCGGTACGGACTTCCCATTACCCGAATCAATCCGTATGGTATGACCTCTGCGATGAATATGGGTTATACGTTATTGATGAAACGAATTTGGAGACGCACGGAACCTGGAGGTATGGGCAGCAGGAGCTGGAAGAAACGGTGCCCGGCAGCAAGCTGGAGTGGCGCGACAACGTATTGGACCGCTGCAATTCGATGTTCCAACGCGACAAGAATCACCCCTCGGTCATCATCTGGTCGCTTGGCAACGAATCGTTCGGAGGCGACAACTTCATTGCGATGCACGATTTTCTGAAGGAAGCCGATCCGTCGCGGCTGGTTCATTACGAGGGAATCTTTCATTACAGGGCGTCCGAAGCGGCCAGCGACATGGAATCCACCATGTATGCAAGGCCGCAGGATGTGGAGAAGTATGCCAACAGCAATCCGGATAAGCCTTATATCATTTGCGAGTACAGTCATGCGATGGGGAATTCCTGCGGCGGGCTTCACCTCTATTGGGAGCTGTTTGAGAAGTACGACATTTTGCAGGGGGCTTTTATATGGGATTGGATCGATCAAGCGATCCTCACCCAAACGGCGGACGGAATACCATATTTGGCGTACGGCGGGGACTTCAACGAAACGCCGCATGACGGCAACTTCAGCGGGAACGGCCTGATCTTCGCGGATCGAACCAAAACCCCCAAGCTGGACGAAGTGAAAAAATGCTACCAGAACGTCAAGTTCGAAAGCCTGGATCCTGCCGCAAGCCGGATTCGGGTCAGCAACCGCTTCTTGTTTACCAGCCTCGATTCGTATCTTGTACAATGGGACGTAACGCTAAACGGCAAAGTCAGCCAATCCGGCACGCTCGAGCTCTCGCTTCAGCCAGGTGAGCAAGCGGAAATTCACGTTCCGTACTCCCCTGTGGAGGACGAAGGAAAAGAAGCGATTCTCACCGTCTCCCTCGTTCGGAAGGAGAGCACCAAGTGGGCGCCTGCAGGACATGAGGAGGCTTGGGAGCAGTTTGTGCTGACGCCGTATATAGCCGAGCAACCCGAAACGGACGCTCTTGCAAACGTGCAGGCTCTGGAAGCTGCCGAGTCGGATGAAGAGCTTATCATCAGGGGTTCCGCCGTCTCGTTGCGTTTCCGCCTTGGCACCGGCGATCTGACATCCTACGCACTGTCCGGCAGGGAATGCCTGCTGGCCCCCGCAAGACCGAATTTCTGGCGGGCCGTCACCGACAACGATCTGGGCAACCGGCTTCCTGAACGCAGCGGCGTGTGGAGAACGGCCCATGATCGGCGAAAGCTGCTGTCTTTGCGCTGGCATGCGGAAGGCCCTGCCGTCGTGGTCTCCAGCCACTATCGGATCGAAACCAATCCCGTATCCAGCCTGACGCTGGAATATCGAATCTATCCGGACGGCACTGTCCGCGTGCATGAAACCTTGATCCCTGGTGCCGGTCTGCCCGACATTCCGGAAGTCGGCATGCTGTTCTTGCTGGATGAAGGACTCGATACGCTCAGCTGGTATGGGCGGGGACCGCATGATAATTATTGGGACCGGAAGACAGGAGCCAAAATCGGCCGATACGAGGGCAAGGTCGCCGATCAGTTCGTCCCTTATCTGAGGCCTCAAGAGTGCGGGAATAAAACGGATGTGCGCTTCGCACTGCTAACCGGGGAGAGTGGCGGGGACGGACTGGAATTCGAGAGTTCCTCCCTCATGGAGGTATGCGCACTGCCGTGGACGCCGGAGGAACTGGAGGGCAGCGACCATGCGTACAAGCTCCCGCCAAGCGATAAAACCGTCCTGCGCATCAATTACAAGCAAATGGGCGTCGGCGGCGACGACAGCTGGGGAGCGCCGATCCATGAAGAATTCACGCTGCCTTCCAACCGCACGTACAGCTTCGGCTTTACGATGGGGGCAGCACGCAGACCTACTCGATAGAACACATGCAAAAAGAGCAGCTTCGTGTTGAAGCTGCTCTTTTTATGTTTCGGCAATTCCATGCCCTCTCACCGCGGATGGGTGGCCACAAGGACATTGAACCCTATTCCTGGATCGTGCCCGATGCTAGTTCGTCATCGCTTAGGCGTGTGCACCCTGCAGCTCGCGACGATCCGATTCGTCCCGAATGTCGCCCACGATCTCCTCCAGAATATCCTCCATCGTCACCAGCCCGATGGCCACGCCGGATTCGTCCGTCACGACGGCCATATGCACGCGGATTTGCTGCATCTTGATCAGGACGTCCTTGATCGAAGACGACTCCGGGAAACGCGGCATGTCGTGAATAAAGTCATTCACGCTGCAGTTTCTTCCGGCCGCTATGCCCGTCAGCATCTCCTTCGTATGGATAAACCCGATGAAATCCTCCGCGCGTCCCGATTCCGTCACCGGGTAACGGGTATAGTCGTACTCGCCCAGAACCTCCAGGATATTGGCAAGGGGCCACCCTCGTTCTACCGTAACGATGCGATCTCTCGGGACCATGATTTCGCGCAAGGTACGCTCATCAAAAGCAAATATATTGGTCAAATACCCCATCTCGGTCTGGTTAATTTCGCCGCTCTCGTAGCTCTGGTCCACGATCCACTTCAGTTCCTCCTCGGAATGGACCGTTTCATGCCCTGCCGGCTTTACGCCGAATACTCGAAGCAGGAGACGCGAAGCTCCATTCAATGCATAGATGAACGGATACATGATCTTCCCGAACCAATACAAGGGAGACGCCAGCAGCAGCGTCATTTTCTCGGCAAATTGGATCGCCAATGTTTTAGGTGCCAATTCCCCGATGACGACATGCAGGAACGTGATGATCCCGAGGGCAATGGCATAAGAGAGTACCGTTGCCACCGCCGCCGGCACGTCGAATCGTTCAAACAGCGGATGCAGCATCCTTTCGACGGTCGGTTCGCCCAGCGCGCCCAGCACGAGAGCCGTAATGGTAATTCCAAGCTGGCAGGCGGACAAATAGTAATCCAGTTCATGGGCTACCTTCCTGGCCGTGACCGCCCGTTTATTCCCTTCGGCGATCAATTGATCGATCCGGGACAGCCGCACCTTCAAGATGGCGAATTCGGCCCCTACGAAAAATGCAGTCAGTCCGATGAACACGGCTACCAAAAATAAATTCAACGCGATTATTCCGTCCAATGATTTCCCTCTTGCGAGGGATTCACCTCCAAAAAAGTTATGGTCTAAATGTACACGGGATCATGCCATGCCCTAGATCATCCGTGTCTGAGAATGACGTGTTTGATCTGAAAATTATCCGTTTCCGCTACGGCCCATATATGCTCGCCATGCTGGATCTCATCGCCGTCCTGAGCCGTCGTGCCTTTCTGGTACTGTATCCAGCCGCCGATCGTATCCATCTCCTCGTTATCCTCGAATACCAAGCCGAAGCGCTTCTCAAGCTCCTCCAAGAGAACCCGTCCGCTTATCAGATATTCGCGTTCCCCGATCTTCCGGATATCCGCTACTTCATCTTCATCGAATTCGTCGCGAATTTCCCCTACGATCTCTTCCAAAATATCCTCCAGGGTCAGGATCCCCGCCGTACCGCCGTATTCATCAATCACCAAAGCCATATGCATCTGCTCCTGCTGCATCTTCAGCATGGCATCCTGGATCGGCGTAATTTCAAGCACGACCGGGAGGTCCCGAACGAATTCTTCCAGCTTGCGGTCTCGTCCGGCCACGATATGGGGCAGCATCTTCTTGACGTTGACGACGCCAACCACCCGATCCTTGCTGCCGTCCTCGATGACAGGGTACCGCGTATAGTTGTTCTCATCCAGGATACGGACGATGTCCGGGTATTCCATGCTTTTATCCAGGGTGATCAGATCCGTTCTCGGTACCATAATGTCTTTGGCCACGCGCTCATCAAACGAAAACACGTTTTCCATGTAAGCCAGCTTGGTCCCATTGATCTCGCCGCCCTGAAAGCTCTGCGCCATGACGATGCGCAGTTCCTCCTCCGTATAAGCCTGCTCATGCGGCGCAGGTTTTACGCCGAATGCACGAAGCAGCACGCGCGAGGCTCCATTCAACGCCCAAATGAACGGATACATCAGCTTGCCGAACCAATACAGCGGGGCTGCAAGGAGCAGCGTCGTCTTTTCCGAGAATTGAATAGCCAAGGTCTTGGGCGCCATCTCTCCCACCACGACATGCAAAAAGGTCACGAGAATGAACGCAATGGCGTATGAGGCAATCGAAGCCGTTGAAGCCGATACGTCAAACCAATCAAATACCGGGTACATGAAACGCTCAACGGCCGGCTTGCCGATGGCCCCGAGCCCCAGCGCCGTCACCGTAATGCCGAGCTGGCAGGCCGAGAGATAGTAATCGAGATCGCCGGCTACCTTTTTGGCAACAACCGCCTTCTTGTTTCCTTCCGTTATTAATTGATCGATCCGCGACATGCGGATTTTAACGACGGCAAACTCGGACGCCACGAAAAAAGCGGTCAACGCAATCAGTATGGCAAGTATGATTAAATTAACGATGGTAATAATGTCCAATGATTTCCCTCTTCAGAGGGATTCACCTCCAAATTGAATTAAAGGCCATGTGCTTTTGCATCTGAACAGGTCATTCTATATACGATATTTCCATGAAAAAGAGGTAGTTCGCAGAAGAGAATATTACAACCTAATTCCGCAATTTGATCCATTTGCAATAACGCCTTCCCAATGTACTACCTCCTCTCCTGGAATCTACTTTTCATATTTATGAAAAAATTATATCATGACGGTAATCAAACCATCCAGTTGCACGTTATGGTTTGCAGGCGAATTCCAGCACGAATTCACATAATTCTCACTTGTTTGATGAGGTATATTCCTTCTTGGTGCTAAATATGCCCTGTTATGTATTAAAGTGCCCACCCCATCCGGTGCTCATCCATTCATAACCAAAACGGGATCCGTATTGAAGGATATGCGCATGCGGGTTCGGCTAACATATAAAAAAACCGCAGGATCGTGATGCAGGATCCTGCGGTTTTGCCACTGCTAATGAACGAATTTCGTTATCAATGGAGATCTACGGTTTTGTTTATATCCGAGTCGCCCTTGGGCTCTTGGCCCACCATTTTCTTGAAGAAGGCTTTCACCGTTTTCGTTTTGTTTCCGGTTTCCCAATACTCCGCGGTGTCCGTGTCCACCTTGATCAGAATAATGTTGGGATCGTCATAGGACGTCTGCAGAAATTTTTCGTACGCCGCATTCCAGAGCGCCTTCTTCTTCTCCAGATCATCCACGACTTCGGCCTTGCCTCGGATCGAGACGTAGGATTTGCCCACATAAGCGACATTCACGTTGGGATTCGCCAGGATTTCTTCGTATTTGCTGGTATCCCGCTTTGTTAAGAACCACAAGTCGCCGTCGAATTCGATATCCTGCGTTTGCATCGGTCTGGCATTGATCCCGCCCTCCGATATCGTGGAGAACATCGCCGTTTCGATATCCTTGATAATATCCTTCACGGTCTCGACCGCTTCCTGATTCACAACGGTTCCGTTTGACATCTTAATCACCCCATCCTTGTATTTAGTCTCTAATTACACTTCCCATAAATAAGTTAAACGATGAATCATGAAACATTTCGTGTCCATTCGTACGATCTTCCTGTATGGATTCAGGCCGGAACGCAACCGTTCCCTGCGCAAAAAAAGCCGGAAACTGCAAGCGCAGTCCGACTTTTTCGCACGAAAACATTCATTTTAAAAGGACGGCTTCATATCATCACACCTGCGCTCTGAATTCCAGTGCGTAAACGGATGAAGGCCGTAAGTCGTAGCCTTGGCGCCACGCCTCTGCAGGAACCTTGCTTTCCTTGCACATAATACGTTCCGGCTGGAAAACGGAGTTGATGTCATCGTAAGAATCGCCGGTGATTTCGTAAAGGGTCGTTTCCCCGGAAGCCTTGAAGGCCTTCAAATTCAGCACGGCCCTAACCGCTTCCAGGCTTCGATTGACGATCAACACGGTGACGATGCTGCCGTCGTCATTCGTCCCCGCCACGATGTCCAGGTCCGGAAGCGCGTCAAGCGCCATAGGCGTCTCCTTCATCGAAGCCACGGAGAAGGTTCCGCATTCCGCTTGGACCGGAAGGACGCGCCGAACGTCCCGATTGGCGTAAAGCTTCAGCACTTCATAGGTCGGCGTCCCGTAGATCGTAAGGGGATGCCCGCTCCAGCCGGGCTGCTTGCCGCAGTATTGGTCCGCATAATAGTCCCCGACGCGTATGCAGCCGCCCAGCCAGCCATTTACCAGGTCAGAGAAGCTGCCGATGTGCACCATGTCGCTGCAGCGCATCATTTCATTCAGGTTGGCGGCATTGGCCACCGCGGCTCCCAGCGTGTGCTCGTTCGGAAGCCCTTTTCGCACCGTATTCGGATAATACATCGTGTTGTATTCGGTGATCGCCAGCTTGACGTGGCTGTGCTCCGGGCGGGACCGGATCAGCTCCGTCGTCTGCCGGACATGGTGCCGGGTCCACTCGGGATAAGAGGCAATCGCCTTATAGCGATCCTCCGCCGGCGTATCCCGGTTCATGCCGAAAGGGCCGTAGCCGTGATACAAATGCAGCGTCAAATAATCGATGCTCTCGCCGGCCAGGTCCAGCACGGCCTTATTCCAGTTCTGCTCGTAATGACCGCAGGCCAGCAGCACGATGGAGGGGTCCGCCTCCTTCATGGCCTTGGCAAACGATATCGTACGCTCCGCAAACCGCTCTGCCGTGCAAGTTCCGACCTGCCATTGGCCCCACACTTCGTTGCCGATCTCCCAGTACTTGACGTTATACGGCTCAGGGAAGCCGTTCCGGGCACGTAAAGCCCCCATCGGCGTATCCGCGCTCCCGTTGCAATATTCGATCCACTGCGCGGCTTCTTCAGGGGTGCCCGATCCGTCGTTCACGCAAATCAGGGGCTCCACCTGCAGCTCTCGGCAAAAACGGATGAATTCGTCCGTTCCGAAATATTTGCTGGTCCACCCTCCCCAGGCCTCATTGTACATGACCGGCCTTTCCAGGACGGGACCGACGCCATGCTCCCAATGGTAAGCGCTGATGTAATTGCCTGCGAGTCTCATCATGCCCGCATTCAAATCTTTAGTCATCTCGACCACTTCGCGTTTGACCATGGCGATGCTGTCGACGGGCAGCAAAGAGACGTGATCGATCCAGAGCATGCCGGTGGACACGTGATCGATCCACCTTGGATGCTCAGCCGGAACATATACCCGGATCTCGGCATCTGTGCATTCGCGCGATATGGACAGCTGCTCCTCATAGTGCTGCCAGTTATGGCTGCCAAGCTCCATGCGAAGCCGTCCAAGCGTCTCTTCCGTGCGCCGGTCGACAGCTTCCACCATCACGTATTGAAGCTCAATGGAGGCGCGGGCGACAAGCCGGACCGTATAGTTCATCGGCCCCTTTAATGCCGCCTTCTGCGTTATGCCGGCATAAGCTTCGTCATCGCTCAGGATGCGGATGCGCTGGGCTCTTCCCGAATGCCGGGGCGCCGGCGCTTCCATCGCGTACTGGGTGTTGCGTCCGTTCGAATACGCGCGCCAGCTTCCCGATACCGGCGTCATCGTTTCTGCCTCGCTCTCAAAATCCATGTCCTTCAGCGGAAACGCGAGCATCGCCTCCATATGGTCCCGGATATCCTCCACAAAATGACCGAACAGATACGGATTAATCTCATGCTCGCTCTTGCGGCTGCAATCAATGGTAATCGTTGCGTTCGTATTCAAGAATATAACCTCCAATGGAATTTTAGGGTGAGCCGTGCGATCATACCGGCATTACCCCTTGATCGAGCCGATCATGACGCCTTTCACGAAATGCCGCTGCACCAAAGGATACATCAGCAGTACAGGCAAACTGGATACGATAATGACCGCGTATTTGATGCTTTCGGCCAGCAGGATGCTTTTTTCCAGTCCCACGCTGCCGTCCACGGCATCCGATTGGCTGATCAGCAAAATTTCGCGCAGCACCAGCTGAAGCGGGTGCAGATCTTCGTTTCGGATGTATATGAGTGCGTTAAAGAACGAATTCCAATGGCCGACCGCATAAAACAACACCATGACCGCCAGGATCGGCTTCGATAAGGGCAAGATGATGCTAAACAGCAGCCTCCAATTGGAGCACCCGTCGATATGGGCCGCCTCCTGCAGCTCCCAGGGAATGCTCGATTGGAAATACGTCCTCATTACGATCAGATTGTACGTGGCGATCGCGCCGGGAATGATCAGCGCCCACATCGTGTCGACCATCCCCAGGTCCTTGACCAACAGATAAGTCGGAATCAGCCCGCCGTTGAAGAACATGGTCAGCGTGATCAGTACCATGATCCCGTTGCGTCCGGGAAGATCGGGTCTCGACAGCGGATAGGCCGCCAATATCGTCATGATGATATTGATCGCCGTGCCGATGGTCGTGTAAAGGATGGTATTGCGGTATCCCGTCCAAATCTTGTCGTTGTGCAAAATATTCTCATAGGCATCCAGCGTCACGCCCTTCGGCAGCAGCCAAACTTCGCCGTTCAATACCCGTGCCGGGTCGCTGAACGAAGCGCTGACGATAAACAACAGCGGATACAGCACGATGACGATAATGATAGCGGCGATCGCGTAGATCAGGATGTCGAATAGCCGTTCACTCGAGGCTTCCTTTACTGTCGATGGTTTGGACATGTCGGTCCCCCCTTTACCATAAGCTCGTCTCCGACGTCTTGCGCGCAATGCGGTTCACCAGCAGGAGCAGCACCAGATTGATGGCGGAATTAAACAGCCCGATCGCGGCCGTGTAACTGTATTCCCCTTTTAAAATGCCTGTCGTGTAGACAAACGTGGAGATGACGTCGCTTGATTCCAGATTCAAGTTGTTCTGCATCAATAATATTTTCTCGAAGCCCACGTTCATGAAATGGCCGATATCCAAAATAAGCAAAATAATGATGACTGGCGCGATGCCCGGCAAGGAAATATGCCAAATGCGCCGCAGCCTTGAAGCCCCGTCCATCTTCGCCGCCTCGTACAGCTGCGGGTTCACTCCGCTCAGCGCCGCAATGTAGATAATGGACTGCCACCCCATGCTCTGCCATATGTTAGAACCGATAAAGATGGTCTTGAACCAGCCCGCTTCCTCCAGAAAGCGGATCGGCGTGCCGCCGAGTGCCTCGATCAACAGATTGATGGGACCGCTGGTCGGCGACAGGAACACATTCAGGATGCCGACGATTACAACTACCGATATAAAATGCGGTATGTACGTAATGTTCTGCAGCCATTTGCTGAAGGTCTTGCTGCGTATTTCGCTGATGATTAAGGCCAGCAGGATCGGAATCGGAAAGGCAATCAAGAGCGAGAACAAATTGATGGACAGCGTATTCCACAGCAGCCGCCAGAAATAATACGAGTCGAAGAAGCGTTCGAAGTGTCCGAAGCCCTCCCAGCTGCTGCCGAGAATGCCTTTGGCCGGATTGAAATTTTTAAAGGCAATCTGCAGCCCGTACAACGGACCGTAGTGAAACACCAAATACCAGACGATGGGCAGTAGCAGCATGAGATACAGATCATACCGCTTGGCCATTTGCTTTAAGAGGCGGGGGCCCCGCCTCGAATCGCTTCGAGGCAGAACCATCGCTTTATCGGCGTTGGCGCTCTTCATGGGCATCCACTCCTTCACGATGATGTGGCAGCTTTATTTCTCCATCTTGTCATAAGCATCCTGATACAATTTCTCCAGTTCGCCGATCTTCATCTTTTGGAGCGTGGATTGGAATTCTCCCCACTTGTCGAAGCTAAGCGCGCCCGCAATGAATTTCGTGCTTTGCTCTTCGTAGTATTTGTCGATGTCGTTGCGCAGAATGTTGACCTGCTGCGCGGTTTGCTCGTCAAACATCGGGGCGGCGTAACGAACCTTCGGCATGAACGGATCCAGCTGCTGCTGCGCCTCCTGCACCTGCGGCGGGTTGATGAACGAAGCAACCTGTTCGCTGATGATGTGAGGGGCCCCTCCTCCCGCATAAGGCGTGATTTTGGCCTGATTGGTAATATCCTTCAGGAAATCCTCTGTATAGTACGGGATCCCATCCTTGAGTTCGTAATGCTCTCCTTCTCTGCCGAACCGCAGAAGAGTAGATCCTTCATCGCTGTAAAAATAATCGATCCAGCGCATCGTGACTTCCGGGTACTTGTTGATGGACGTAATGGCAAAGGCTCCAAAGTCCCGCGCAATCGGCAAGGCCTGGCTTTGCATCCGGTCTCCGTTCGGGCCTGCCGGCGGCGCGATTCCGGTATACTGATCCTGGATCGACAAGAAGTTATTGTTGGTCTGGTCAAAGAAGAATCCCGTATTTCCCGACCCTTGCTTGGCCAAATACTGAGCTTCCGTGTGCGAGAATATCTCAGGGTCCAAAAGCTTTTCCTTGTATAGCTTGTTTAAATACATCAACATTTCTTTATTTTTGTCGCTGCCCATCCAGATGCTCACTTTGTCATTTTCGATATTGATGTTATACCCGAGCTGCGTATCCAGTCCGAATGATCCGCTCATCGCGGCCACAATCGACAATCCGACACGTGCCGTCATCGGAAGCTCATCCTGCTTCCCGTTGCCGTTCGGGTCTCCGTCGCGGAAGGCCAGCAGCACCTCATACAGTTCGTCCGTCGTCTCCGGCACCTTCAGATTCAGCTTCTCCAGCCACATCTGGTTGATCCATTTCTTATCCGTACGCGCCGCGCCCAGCGTCACAATGCCGGGAATCGCATAGATGTGCCCCTCCGGCGTCGTGATGCCCGAACGGATTTCGGGATATTCCTCCATCAATTTCTTCAGATTCGGCGCGTATTCGTCGATAAGGCCTTCCAGCGGAATCAATTGGCCTGCCGATCCGTAGCGAACGGCTTCAAGCGGCGAGAGCCCGGAACGGAACAAGGCGTCAGGCAGCTCGTTGGAAGCGAACAGCAGGTTTTTCTTCTCCTGGAAGCCGTCCGTTGGCGCTTCGATGAATTCCACCTTGACGTTGCTCAATTTCTCGTAATCCTGGAATACCGGCATCTCCTTGAACGGACCGTTCACGGGTGCAATCCGGGTGAACATTTTCAGTTCCACCGCTTGATCCACGATCGGAAACCCCGTGGTATGTACGACATTCTCCGCACCTTCGGGTGCGGCTTCCTTCTTCGATCCTCCATCGGAACTGCATCCGGCCAGCATCAAGCTGGAAACGATCATGAAGATGACCGTGTTTCTTCCCCAGCGTCTACGCATATATCAGCTACCCCCATATTTTCTTATTCACCAACCTTATTTGTAAGCGTTTACCGTTGGTGTGTGTGATTATTATAATTCAGCCGCCTTGACGGCCCGTTACAAAAATTTGACCATTTACTCCACATATTTTACGGTTTATAACAAGGCGGCTTTCGAGTTCGTTTCCCTGCCGATCCGAATACTTGGTTTTATCCTTATCCTCTTCCCAGGCGGTTCAAATACTCCTGCGGGGTCAGGCCCGTCATTTCCTTGAATACTTTGAAAAAATAATTATGGGTCGTAAACCCCACTTGTCCGCTGATTTCCTTGATCGAGTATTTGCCGCTTTCCAGCAGCTTGCGCCCCGCATCGATCCGAACCCGATTCAGATACTCCGAGAACGTCCGCTGCGTCTCTTCCTTGAATATTCGGCTCAAATAGGAGGAGTTCAGGCCGATGGCGCCCGCGGCAAGCTCCAGCGTCACGTAACCCGGGTACCGCTCCAGAATAAAGTGTATGGCCTGCGTGACATGTCGGGAATATGGCCCTCCAGCCCGGTGCTGCTTCAGCAGTCCGAGCAAGCCTGCATAGAAGGATTGCAGCCACTGCACCAGCTCCCCGACGCTGCCGATCCTTCCGAGCTCGCTTCGGGAAGGGAGCTTTTCCTTGGCGTCTTCCGTCCCTGGCAGCCAGGTTTTCAGTGCCTTGTCCCCGGTTTGCATGAGCTCGCTGACCATCATCTGGACCGTATGCGAATGGATCGGCAGATGGTGGATGGAAGCAAAAACAGAGTCGATTAAACCGTGCACGCCTTCGATGTCCAGTCGTTCAATCGAAAGCAGCAGCTGTTTGTGTTCCTCGATCGTTAGAGACACGCGCTGGTGGTATTCATCGGCAAGCCCGCCGGCCCGGCCCGGCATCCTGGGGGCCGCGCTGCTGCCGGACGGCTCCGAGCGGGAAGCATCGAGTAACCGTTCGGCGGAGCCGTAGCTTGTTCCGAGTTGGGTCAGGCTGGTGCACACATGTCCGACGGCGCTTACGCATTTTAAATTGAGGAACAGCTCAAGCGCATGCTGAAGCTTCCTCATCTGTCCGTCGATTTCGCTCTTTATGGCATGCTCGCTCCGTTCCTTAAACGCAAAGACGATCATGAACCGTCCATCCTCCACATAAGCTGCCGTCCGCTCACGGATATCGCCAAGGCTCTGCTGCATCATATCGACCACCTGCTGAACCAGCCGATTCGTCTGCACGTCGCTGTATGACTCCGTCAGCAGCAGGAACGGAACAATCTGCAGGGCCGCGGCCGCATAGCTTGACGCACCGGTGTACAGGCTGTTTTCTCGCGAAAATGCCTCAACCTCCAGGGTTGCCTCCTTCCGTCCCCTGACCAGATGCGCGATGTAGTCGCGAATGTGCACGGGATTTATCCGCTCGGTCTTAACCTTGCGGGCCTCGCTCTCTTCCAGCAGCCGATCCGCCCGGCGCAATTCAAGGACCGCTTTGTTAAGCAAGGCAGCAAGCGTCGCACCGTCCAGCCGATGCTTCAATAAATAATCGATGGAGCCGTTCTTCAGGCACTCCCGCACGTAGTCATAATCATCAAAGCTGCTGAGCATGATCGTCTGAATGGACGGAAACCGCGCCTTAATCGCCCGATTGAGCTCCACGCCGTTCATTTCCGGCATATTCACGTCAATAATCGCGATATGCGGAGGAGACTGCTCGATCATCGCGAGCGCCATGATACCGTTATGGGCTTGGCCGCATAATTCGAATCCGTGCTCATTCCAGTCCAATAGCGTTCGCAGATCATGCCGCACCAGCGGTTCGTCGTCAACAAGCAGCACTTGAAACATGGCTTTATATCACCTCTTGTCGGGATTTATCTTATTCTCCACTATGTTCGGAAGCCGGATCTCGGCCTTCGTATATAAACCCGGCTCACTGTACAATTTGACGCCGTAGCCATCCCCGTACATGTGAACGATCCGCTCATGCACATTGCGTACCCCCATGCCGCTGAAACGGGATGTATTTCCGTTCTTGCCCGTCTCCCCCAGAAGCTGCGCCTGCTGCCCCGCCGTCATCCCCTTGCCATTGTCGATCACTTCAATCTTGAGGTCGCTGCCCTCTTCACATACGCGTATCAGCACGAGTCCCTCCTGCTCCAGCGGTCCGATGCCATGAATGATGGCATTTTCCACAAGGGGCTGCAGCATCAGCTTCAGGACCCGGCATTCCAGCAAAGTTTCGTCCTCCACCTGGGTGACCATCCGGATCGGCTCCATATACCTGTACTTCACGATGGAGATATAGCGTTCCACATAATCCAGTTCCTCCCGCACCGTCAAAAATTCGCTCGAATTGCCCAAAACGCCGCGCATGAGCTCGATCAACGATCCGGACACCTCTTCGATATTCGGCACGCCGTTCATCTTGGCCAAATACTTGATGGTATTCAGCGAATTGTATAAAAAGTGAGGATGAATCTGCGCCTGAAGCGCCGTTAATTCGGCCTCCCGCTTCTCTTTCTCGCTGACCCGGATCCCTTCCAGCAGCCGCTTCAAATCCTCCACCATGCTGATGAAGACACGGTACAGCTGTCCGGTCTCGTCCTCGCTTTTGATTTCCTTTTTGGGGAACGTCAGATTCCCTTCCTTCACGAACATCATCAGGGATTTCAATCGCCGGATGTTGAGGGTGATTCGGGAAGATACCTGCAGCGAAGCGATCAGGACAACGATAAACACGATGATGGATACCTCCGCCAACAGTTTGCGGAGCCTTGCCGATTCGCTCAGCAGCGAGTCCATTGGTATCAGAGCCAGGGTGCTCCATCCCGTATACCCGGATTGACGGCTCACGACGATATAATCTCTGCCGTCTATGCTTTGCTTGATGGCATCCCCATTTCCTGCAAGGTCCTGATGGATGCGGAGAATCTTATCGAACGAAGGGGCAAAGGCTGGCGCCGATTCGGCTTCATAGACGAAACCGCCCTGCTTGTCCAGCACATAAATCATGCTGTCGGTGGTCGGCTTCACGCCGTATGTTTTTTGGATAAAATCATAATTCAAATCCACCATGACCACTCCGATCGTTTCGCGGTTATATCGAATCTCACGGCCGATCGTGATGGCATCCGATACGCCCGACTGCTTGAAATACGCATGGCGCGATCCGTTGTGGAGCATGTAATCCATCATGGGGCTGCCCAAGACCGTCTTGTCCAGCCACGGACCGCCCGAGAAATACACCTTCCCGTTCAAACCGACCACTGCAATCCGCGAAATATAGGGCTTGTAATCGATCAGGACGGAGAGAAACTCGTCGATCCGCTTCTGTTCCAGAAACCATTCATAACTAATCTCTTCATGGGGGCTCAGCAGCGTGTCGATCACCGTGTTTTTGTTGGTCACCACGACGGTGTTCAGCCGGTCGATTTCCTCCAGCATCATATTCAGCGATTCATCCGCCTGCCGGATGCTGTCCGAAACCGAGGTGACGGCATTTTGCATGATCGTCTCGCGCATGCTCATATACACGATGACCGTAATGGAGACGATGGACAGGAGCGTCACCGCACTGAACGCAATGAATATTTTCCCTTGAATGCTTCGTCTGGGCGATAGCCATCTTTGAATCGTAGAGAGCTTCATGGCGAGTGTCTCCTTTTTTCGGTTCCGTGGAACCGGATCGGTAACCGTTTTCAATAGTACATAACGCTTCCTGAAATCAGCATGGATTTTCACGCATCGTTATGGGAGGCACCTTGAAATAAATCTTGAACGCCCGGGTGAATGAATACAAATTGGGATAACCCAGGGACAGGGCAATCTCGGTAATCGTCGCGTCCGTTTCCGTTAGTAACCGTTTGGCCTTGTCCATTCGGATGCGCTGAAGGTATTTCAGCGGGGGCATTCCTACCTGGCTCGTGAACATATTGGAGAAGTACGAGCGGTGCACGCCCGCGAATTCGGCAACCTGCTGCACGGATATCCCCTCGGTAGCATGCAATTCCATGTAATCCAAACACTCGTTAATCCATCCCGCAAGCTCCGTCGGCTCTGCGGAAGCCGCGTCGGGAACCATGCCGGCGAGCAGACCATAAACCAAACCGTGCAGCTCGAGCGATACCGACGGCTTCCAGCGCTCGACGCCGGCCAAGGCATCAATCACGCATTCGGCGGACTTTTCGACCCGGGAGGAGATCATTTGTCTGCCGAACGGGCTTTCCGGCACTAAGCCGGCCAGCTCGAGCAGCGGCCTTACCCTGCTTCCGTCCAAGGCCAGCCAGCTCATCCGGAGCGGTGCATCCGAGGGAAGCAGGTGATAGTAATAAGTCCGGCCCGGAAACAGGCAGAACAGATCATTCTTCTGCAGATCCACTCGTTTGCCGTCGAACTCCAGCCGCACCGTTCCCTCATGCACGAAGTGCAGACTGTAACACTCGATCCGTTTCGGCCCGACCCTGTAATTGGGCTTGGCTAAACTTCGCCCCGCCCGGACGGGCCAGATCTGTGCCTCTTTATCCAAATATCCCGGCGTATAGTAGATAAACTCGGCATACTCGTATTCGTACTCCTGCAACTCGACTTCCCCTCTTCCCTTCATTTTTTCATCAAGAATAACAAAATGACAACAAAAATATAACACGGTGCTATTTTGATAACCCCTATTTTTCAATATCATCATACTAGGAGGGGATTACACTTGTCGAGAAGACCTAACATTTTGCTAATCACTAGCGATCAGCAGCATTGGAATACGATCGGCGCGTTTCAGCCTGAAATCTCTACGCCGAACCTGGACCGCCTCGCGCGCCAAGGGACGACGTTCGAACGGGCATACTGTCCCAATCCGACCTGCACGCCGAGCCGGGCTTCCATCATTACGGGGCAGTACCCGAGTCAGCACGGAGCCTGGACCTTGGGGACAAAGCTGCTGGAAGACCGCCATACCGTCGGCGAAAGCTTCCAAGAAGCCGGATACCGGACCGCGCTGGTGGGAAAGGCACATTTTCAGCCGTTAACATCCACGGAAGACTACCCGTCCGTCGAAGCTTACCCGATCCTTCAGGATTTGGCGTATTGGCGAAATTTTCACGGTCCTTTTTACGGCTTCGATCACGTCGAGCTGGCGCGCAACCATACGAACGAGGCCCATGTCGGACAACATTATGCCCTATGGCTGGAGGAGCAAGGATGCGCCAATTGGCGCGATTACTTCCTGCCGCCTACGGGAACCATGGATCCTACCCAAACCTACACATGGCCCATCCCGGAAAAATACCACTACAATACCTGGATCGCCGAGCGGACCCATTCGCTTTTGGACCAATACAAGAAGGCGGAGGAGCCATTCTTTTTGTGGGCAAGCTTCTTCGACCCGCACCCGGAATATTTGGTGCCGGAGCCTTGGGATTCGATGTATGATCCGGAGAAACTCACGATCCCGTCCCTGACGCCCGGAGAGCATGACCGCAATCCGCCGCATTTCGGATTGACGCAGGAAGAGGAGCCCGATTTTTCGCATCTCGCTGAGACCGGGTTCGGCATTCACGGTTACCGTTCCCATCACTATTACGAATACGGCTCGAAATCCAGGCTAACGGAATACGACAAGAAAAAGCTGGTCGCCGTGTATTACGGCATGATCAGCATGATGGATAAATATATCGGCAAAATACTCGATAGACTGGACGAACTGGGACTGACGGAGGATACGATCGTTGTCTTCACCACCGATCACGGACATTTCTTCGGCCAGCACGGCCTTCAAGCCAAGGGCGGGTTCCATTACGAGGATTTGATCAAGCTTCCGTACATTGTGCGTTATCCGGGACGGGTGCCCGCCGGGAAAAGGTCGAATGCGATACAGTCTCTGGTCGATCTGGCCCCGACCTTCCTATCCTTCTGCGGCATACCGGTCCCGCACGCGATGACGGGCATCGACCAAAAGGACGTGTGGCTCGGGGCTGTCGATACCGCAAGGCAGCACGCCCTCTGCGAATTCCGGCATGAGCCTTCAACGATTCATCAAAAAACGTACATCGAGCAGCGTTATAAAATCACCGTTTATTACAATCAGACCTACGGCGAGCTGTTTGACCTTGAAGCAGATCCCGGAGAACTGCACAATTTGTGGGACGAACCAGGATATGAGCAGCTGAAGGCGGAGCTGCTGCTTAAATATATCTGGGCCGAGCTTGGCAAGGAGCCGATGCCGATGCCGAGAATCCACCACGCCTAATGGAAAAGCTAAACGCGTACATGAGCCGCGCGAAGGAACGGTTTATGCTGCTGGCCCGGCTGTTTTGGACCTTCTTTCGCATCGGGCCTTCCACCTTCGGAGGCGGTTACGCAATGCTTCCTATGATTGAGCGCGAAGTGGTGAGCAAGAAAAAATGGGTGAACGAAGAGGAAATCGGCGAGCTGATCTCGCTTGCCGGTTCCGCTCCCGGCGGCGTCGGCGTGAATGCCGCCGCCATGATCGGGCACCGCCAAGCCGGCATGGCCGGGGCTGTTTCGGCCGTGCTGGGCGTGACATGCCCCACATTTATCATCGTGCTCCTGATCAGCACGGCCGCGGTGTTTTTTCGGGATCAGCCTAAGGTTGAAGCCGCTTTAAAGGGTATGCACGGGGCCATCATCGCGCTGATCGCCGTGGCTGCTTACCGGATGGCTAGATATGCCGTCTTTGATGCCACCACAACGATCACCGCCCTTGCCACCGTAATCGTGATGCTGTTCACCGGGGTCCATCCCCTCTATCTGATTGCGCTTAGCCTGCTCGGCGGCATGGCCGTCATCCAGATCAAAATACGGCTGGGACTGCGAGCGGATACCGAGAAGAAGGCTGCGGCCGATAGCTGCCCGGAATTGGAATATTACATTTGAGCGAAACGAATCGGGGCGAAGGAAATGTATTGGGACTTGTTCATGATATTCATTGGCGTAGGCCTTGTGTCTTTTGGCGGCGGATATGCGGTGATCCCGGTCATTCAGAAGGAGATCACGGAAAAAGGGCTGCTGACCGCAGCGGAATTCCAGCAGACCGTGGCACTGGCCGGCATGGCGCCCGGGTCGATCGCCACCAATGCCGCCACGCTGATCGGCTATCAGACCGCCGGCTATGCCGGGGCCGTCGTCTCGACCGTCGGCATCATCCTGCCGTCGCTGGTCGTCATCGTGATGCTCTCTGCCTTCTTCTACCGCATGCGGGGGAATCCATGGGTGAAATCTTCGTTATACGGCTTGCGTCCGGTTACGACCGGACTCATCGTCTATGCGGCCATTCATTTTGGTTATCCCGATGAGGGCGACGGGGCTTTAAGAGGACTCATTCCCACGCTGCTGATTTGCGGAGCTTGTTTATTTCTCCTGCTCAAATACAAACTCCACCCGTTGCTGATTCTCCTTATGGCAGGGGCTGCCGGCATCGTTTTATTCTAACGCGGTACGGTGAGGCGGGAAGACTCAGACGGCTCCAACAGCATCCCAATATGGTTCTTTTGTAATCGTGTGCGCGGGTCCCTCCCTGAGGACCTGGTGCGTGGTCCGGGGCATGCTTGGATGGCTGGCTGCGGGTGTATGAGTGATTCGACAGGGATGGCTTTCCCAAAGAAACGAATAACAAGCCGGAACCTTCATATGGTCCGGCTTGTTCTCGTATCTTTATTATGGCGCCAATCGTTCCGAAATGCGTTTGGCCATCCACTCGTTTACGTCCCAGAGATCCGCGACGGGAGCCCCTGTGAAAGGGAGGGTGTGCATGTACCCGGCCGGGCCAAATTCAGGCGTTATGCTGGTGTGACTGAACCCTTGCTCTCTTCGGTATTGGACAATGCGTGACCACCAGGCTTCAAAGACTGTCAGCTCCCGGCTGTATTCAGGCGCCCCGGGATGGGGAACCTGGGGGCCCTGAGCGTAGCCTACGCGCGCGTGAATATGGACGGTCCGGCGTATGGCGGCTTCCATGTCTTCCGCATAGTCCTCCAGCAAGGACTCGGTCACGCAGCACCAGTGGCTGAAATCGGCCGTAATGCTCAGCTCCGGGAACTCCTCCAGCAAGGTGCGCGTCGTCCACGGCGTGAACATCGCCCGCGACCGGTGGGTTTCGTGCCCGATGGTGATGCCGACCTCCTGCTCGATCTTCAGCGCTGCCTCGAAAAAACGCAATTGCTCCTCGATCTTCATGCCATCCCGGGCGCTATGGGACACGATCAGCTTCGGGCCGAAGGCTGCGGCCCGGCGCGTCTGCTCGGCAAAGGTTTCTTGATGGGGCACGGATGTAGTCACCTGGGCAATGTAATGAAGCTGAAATTCCTCCAGCAACTCCTTAAATTCGGCTTCCAGATTCGCCGGCGGCAGCGGAGCTTCAATTCCCGCGTAACCGGCCTGTGCAGCCCTCGTCAATTGGTCCCTGCAGCTTCCCTCCATGCCCCACAGGGCCTTATACAGCTGAATGCTCAATTCATGCACGCTCCTTTATTCCCATCCGGGTTATTCGTTGACGAATTTCGTTCCGGCGATGTTCTTTCCGCGGGCCAGCCACACCTTAAAACCGGGATTCTTATCCGGATAAACCAGCGCGTCCGTCGAGAAATACCGCATGGTGTACCCGCAGCGCCGGTACGGGCTTGTATTCGGCGCCGCGCCATGAATGATGCGCGAATCGTGAAGCGAGCATTCCCCTGGCTCTAGTTCGAAATAAACTGCCCTAGACTCATCAACCGAGCCGCTCTTGATTTGGGTGTCGAACAAATTCTTTGTCCCGTCCACCTCCTCATAGTCCGAGAACCCGCTATGATGCGTGCCCGGAATGACGCGCATGCATCCATTTTCCTTCCAGCTGCGGTCGATCGCCAGCCATACGGTGATAATCTTATCGAAGCTGCTTAATCTTCCGTTCCAGTACGCCGAATCCTCATGCCAAGGCGTAGCGCGTCCGACATGCGGATCTTTGCAGATAAAATGGCTCGACCACAGCCCGATATTCGGCCCGATGATCGGTTCGACCAGATCAAGCACTTCATCGGCCAATAGGAAATCCAGCAGCCTTTCGTCACGGAAATGCGGGGTATCCAGTTCGTCCGATAGCTTGCTGCCCTTCTCCTCGAGCTGTTCTTCAAAGATTGAGGTCAGTACCTGCATTTTTTCGGCGCTAAAGAGCGGTTTCCGGTATAGGTAATACCCGTTCTCTTTATAAAACTCAACTTCCTGCTTCGAAAGCGCTTGCGTTGTCATCATCATAACCTCCAGTCAAGTAAGGATTTCACGAACTGAGGCCATTATATCCCGGACGGTGACAGCCATACTGCGCATTCGTTAGGAAAAATACTGCATATCTTCGGCTATCCCTGCATGATGGCGGTACTGCCTGGGGGACATCCCTTTTCGCTGACGAAACACCCTCTCAAAATGCCCTAACGTATTGAAGCCGGAGGCGTAACAAATTTCGGTGACGGGCAGCGAGGAAACCCGAAGCAGCGATTCGGCAAATTGCATTCTGACATTTTGCAGGTAACGCTGAAAAGACTGTCCCACGGACTTCGAGAAACACTCGCTGAAATACGTAGCCGAGTATTGGGCCTGTGCGGCCGCATCTTCCAATCTCAAATCTTCCCGGAAGTGGTGGTGAATGTAGATCAAGGCCCTTTGCAGGTTTACGTTGAGCTGCCGATTCCCGGTCCCGTTCGTGGGCAAAGCGCAGTTTGCGGTACTGCCCCGATTCAGATCCACCAACAGCCGCTGAAGCGTAGCCCGAATCGCGATCTCGCTGCCTTCGCGCGAAGCTCCGGTTTCTTCCCTCATCCGTTCATAATCGGCGAATATCTGCCGGTGCTGCATCTCCTCGAGCTGTGCATGCAGCACCAGCTTGCCTCCGAACAACCAGTGATACAGGTTATCGTCCATCATGGCCTCGGTAAAAATGACATTGTATATTTCAAGAGGCTTGTCTTCCACGGACACCAGCTCATGGAAGTCGGCCGGCGTCAGCAGGAAGAGGGTTCCGGAAGACAGCGGATACGCGGAGCCGTTGAGCCTATGCTCCCCTTCTCCCCCAACTACATAACTCAGCTCGTAAAATTCATGCCAATGCAGCGGAATCGTCCCCGGATGAATGCCGTGAAATACTTGAACAGGCGCGCGAGGCTGCAATCGGTAATCCTCATTGGTTAGCCTGGGAGGCTGTTTGGTTTCCACTTCTTGTGACGCTCCTTTTCGCTTTCGAATTCACTAAAATCTCACGCCGGGGACGGTCAGGTCGGTACAGGCTAGAGCCCTCCCCGAGCCATGTTCTGCCGGTGCGATTCGGCCAGCCGAGCAAAGTACCGAATGGCAAAATCCCGGAACAGCACCGCCGTCTGCATAAGGTATCGGTCCTTGGGCCAAGACAAGGAAATCGAGCGCTTGCACCAGCTTTCTTCGAGCCTCAGCTGGACGACATCGGGCCCGGTTGATCCGCCCCATGTCACGACCGGCAGGAAGGCGACGCCCTGACCCGCTCGAATGAGACCGCGGACGGTGGCGGGGTCGTCGCTTTCGAATCGGATGCGGGGGGTAAAGCCGGCAAGACGGCAGAACGCATCGGTCGTTTCGCGCAGCGATTTGCCCGGAGGCAGCGTAATGAAGCTCTCTTCCTTAAGCTCCCGCAAGCTGACCCGATCTCGATCCGCAAGCGGATGGTCGGCGGGTACCGCAACCACGATCTCCTCTTCGAGCAAGCACACCGAGGTCGTTCCCTTCGGCGGCTCTGCGCCATCGGACAGGCATAAATCGAAGCTCGGCATCCCTACGGATGACAAAACATGCTGCTGCAATTGGAACTCGGCATTCGGGCATTCTTTGCGAAAATCAGCCAATAGATCCGGCAGCAAATGCGAGGAGACGCGCACATCGAGCGTGATGGCGGCGGAGGTGCTGCCGCTGGCATCCTGCAGCTGCAGCTTTCCGTCCTCCAGCGCCTGCAGCGCAATATCCACTTGATGGAGAAACAGCTTGCCATGCTCGTTCAGACGTATGGATTTGCGTTCCCGCTCGAACAGCTTGGTTCCCAGCTCGGTTTCTAGCGATGCGATCATTTTGCTTAATGCCGGCTGCGATATATGAAGGCTATGGGCTGCTTTCGTCATGTGCTGCATTCGGGCAGCAGTCTGAAAATATTTTAATTGCAACAGTTCCATCTCATTCCAACTTTCTTTGATACATAACTCATCAGTTATCATTTATATAATCTAATATATATTAGGGCTCATCATAGAAACAAGATATAATAATCTCATCTTGTAAGGATAGGAGACGGTCAACTTGATCGTGCAAACATTATCTGGCACAGTGGAAGGCGCCGATTTAAACGGCGTGCATGTATTCCGGGGCATCCCCTATGCTGCCGCACCTGTAGGCAATCGCAGATTCAAGCCTCCGGCCCCTCCGCTCGCTTGGACGGGCGTAAGGCCGTGCAAGCAATTCGGGCCGATCGCCCCCCAGCAGCATCAGCCGAACGGGAACGTGCCCGGGCTTGCACAGTCCGAGGATTGCCTAAACTTAAATGTGTGGACAACGGGCGTCAATGAGAAATTAAAACCGGTCATGGTTTATATACACGGCGGCGGGTTCGTGTCGGGGAACGGAGCGGAGTGCGATGGATTCCGTTACGCAGCAGAGGATGGGATCGTCTACGTATCGATCAATTATCGGCTGGGCGCGTTAGGTTTTTTGTATTTGGGAGACCTGCTCGGCAACGAGTCTGAAACCTCCGGAAACCATGGCATGCTTGATATCGCGGCTGCCCTCCGGTGGGTTCGGTTGAATATTACCGCTTTTGGCGGCGACCCGTCGCGGGTAACCGTCATCGGCAATTCTGCCGGGGCCAAATGTACCGCCACCCTCTACGTGATGGAAGCGGCACAGGGCTTATTTCACCGGGCCATTGCCCAAAGCGGCGCAACGCAGTCGATACGGGATTGCCAAACCGCCAATGTCACGACTCTTAGGCTGCTTGAAGAGCTGGGGTTACCGCTAGCACAGGCGCATCAGCTGCTTGAACTTCCTGCCGAGAGAATCATCGAAGCGCAGTCGGTGATCGGCTCCGACACCTCGCGCAGCCTGCATATGTTCGGCCCGGTTGCCGACGGCCATGTCATTCCGTTGGATCCACTGGCGAGTCTGGCGGGGAACGCCGGCCTCCCGCCGCTGCTGATCGGCACGAATGAGAATGAAGCGGCTATTTTTATCCATAACGATCCGGCGCTTCAGTCCCCGGCTTTCGAGACGCTCGAACGTTTCTTCGGTGAGAATGCCGCTGTGGCGTGGAATGCTTATGCTTGTTATGAGCAATCGATGGCATCGGGTGAAGCGTGGAGCAAAACATTGACCGAACATCTCTATACGATCGGAGCGATGCAGTTTGCAGAAGCCGTGGCATCGTCAGGAACTCCTGTATGGATGTATCGGCTCCAATGCGGCGGCTCGCTCGGCGCGATACACGGGTATGAAGGCAGTCTCATCGGCGCAGCATTCAACCGAAATGCGATGCCCGCTGAATGGCACTCCAATGAGGATCCCTATTCCGTAGCCGCCGAGAGCTATGCGCTGGCACGCGCCATGCGGGAAGCATGGGTCGCATTCGTACAAAGCGGAGAGCCGAATATTCGTGCGTTGCCGGCTTGGCCCGTCTATGGGAGCGGGCACCCTACCATGGTGCTGGACCAAAACAGCTGCATTCGAGAGGACCTGCCGGTTCCCGCCGGAATCGGCGTGCCCCATCAGGTTTGGAGGATGGCCTGATGTTGTTGATCCAGATCGCCCTCGTTATGGTGCTGCTCGGACTACTCCTCGGTTTCGTGGGCGCAGGCGGATCGGGTTTCATCATCTCCATCCTGACGGTTGTATTCGGTTATCCCATCCATACCGCGCTGGGTACCGCACTGGCGGCGATGTTCTTCTCGTCGCTTTCCGGTTCGGTCAGCCATTATCGGGAAGGGAATATGGTGCTGAGAACGGGTGCCGTCGTCGGCTTAGCCGGTGCGGCAGGGGCGTGGGTCAGCTCAGGCTGGTCCTCGCTGATTCCCGAGGATCAACTGGGCTTTATGACATCCGGGATGCTCTTCGCCTCCGGACTGGCCTTATGGTTCAGGATGATGTACGTCTCACGGCGGTCCAAGGCTTCCGAGGTCTCGGCTCCACCGGTTGTCCAGGGTTTCCGATACTGGCTGCAGGCGCTGCTCATCGGACTGATCACCGGTGCCTTATCGGGTTTGTTCGGAATCGGCTCCACTCCGTTCATCCAGATCGGGCTCATGCTTGTCCTTGGCATGTCGATGCGCTTTGCCGCCGGCACGACCATGCTGGTCATCATGCCGATTGCGCTGGCCGGAGGCGCCGGATACTTCTCGATCGGATACCTGGATGTTCAACTGCTCGCCGCCGTTGTGGTCGGGACGATGTCCGGCTCGTACGTCGGAGCAAAATTTACGAAGCGCGTACCCGTTGTCTGGCTGAAAACCTGCATGGTCCTTACCCCGATGATCGGCGCTGCCATATTGCTGCTGTAAGGACTGTTCGAACAGCTTCTAGTTATTTATAAAATACGGAAACAACAAAAAACCTTCCAATGTTCGTCATTCGATCATTGGAAGGTTTTCGCTTTTTGAATGTTAGAATCGAGTCATAATTCGCAAGCAATGGCTTTTATCTATTTACGATCAACGGTATAGCCTTTATCCTCAAGCAGCTTCACGATGCCATGCTCACCCAGATAGTGGGCTGCGCCAACCACGATGAAGTACTCTTCTTTTTTGCCGTTCTTCAGGTATCCGTCGATTTTCTCGGCCATGCCGATGTTTCTGTCAATCAGCATCGCTTTGTTGTATTCCTCATCAACGGCCATGCTGTTGGTGAACTCCAGCAGCGCCTCATCATTACCCGTCTTCCACATTTCAGCCAATTGCTCCACACCGTCATCCAAGATGTCGAAATTATCCAAGGCGATGTTGAGATTCTTTTCTTGCAGCTCTTTGGAGAAGCCATTAAACATGCCGAGCTGCAATTCATAGGATTCTAGCTCGATTACCGGAATTTTGCGCTCGATCGCTTTCTGGACGAAATACAGATCGATTCCAGCAGCGGCTTCGTAGCCAGCCTTCACCGCTTTCAAGCTGCTGATCGTGGTTTCCACTACCCAAGGCTTGAATGCATCCAAGGCATTCGGCTTCATGCCGCTCTCCGTCAGGATTTTGCCTAGCTTGGCGTACGTCTCGCTGGACACATGATCCTTGAGCGCTGTTCCATCCTTATACATGCCCATATCCATAATCAGCTGCTGCTGCGCTTCGTCAGCTGCTTTGCTGACATCAACCTCGACACCGAGATAGTCTGCTTCGGCAAAGGCTTCCTCAAATTCCGGACGCAGCGGGTAGAAGCTGTCATCCGCGATATGCATAGAGCCCACCAGATATACAGTATTCCCATTGTTCTCTACTTCCCACATAAACCCGCGGCCGCCGGTCTGTTCGATTTCCGTCGCCTTGGAAACTAGCAGAACGGTACGGGTTGCTGCATTCCATTTGACCTCATAGCCGGCTGCGTCCCCGACAACCCGAATGGGCGCATAGGTTACGCCATTGATTCGTTTCAGTTTGCCTTTTAAGGTAATGGTCTTACCATCCACCACGGCGGTAATGTTGTCATCTGCAGCTCCCGTCAGCTTCACATCCAAAGCCTGGAGCGTGCTTCTAAGCGGAACAAGCGTCGTGCCTTTTTCTATAACCGGTGTGCCAAGCGAATATTCGACAACTTGGTTATTCACTTTCACAGCCGGCTGCTGCGGCGCTGCCATGGCAGGCACTGACGTGGCGAGCAATCCCGCCGAAATCGTGAGAGACAAGAGCATGCGTTTCCAATTTTTCATGTATGTAAGCTCCTTTATGTTGGTGTGGTCTTATGCGGCAAAGAATAACCGTGCTGTACTCTACTTATTTTATGGGGTTATGTCCGCCATACCGATGCCGGTATGGCGCCCCCCTTAACTCTACTTTTTGTTCCGGCAGCCCTAACACTACTTCCACTGCTTTACATCTTATAAGCCTTCATTGCTTTTCTGAGCTCTTTGAACGTAGGGCGTTTACCGTACATCAGGACACCGGTGCGATAGATTTTCGCAGCCAGCCAGCCGAAGACGAGAATGGCCGCGATCAGGATCGCCAGCGAGAGAAGAATCTCCCATACGGTAATGTCGCCTAGTCCGATCCGTACCAGAATCGTGGTCGGCGAGATGAACGGAATGTACGAGGACACCTTCATCAGCATCGAGTTTGGAGCGCTCAGGCTAAAAATCGCGATATAGAACGCCACCAGCGACAGCATCGTAATCGGCATGACCGCCTGCCCTAAATCCTCGGTACGGCTGACGATCGAACCAATGGCCGCATAAAGCATCGCATACAAGAAATAGCCAAGGATGTAGAAGATTAAACCGAACACCAGCAGCATCGGGTCAATCGCGCTCAGGTCGAGATTCATGTCCTTCAATGTATCCAGGTTGTGCGGAAGCATCAGGTTCACGGCGGCCACGATGCCGAATGCGGCGATCTGCGACAGACCCAACAGGAACATGCCGATGACCTTGCCAAACATTTGGCTCAGCGGAGATACGCTTGTAATCAAGATCTCCATAATACGGGAGCTCTTCTCTGTCGT
Source organism: Bacillus sp. FSL K6-6540 (assembly GCF_038007545.1). Lineage (NCBI taxonomy): Bacteria > Bacillati > Bacillota > Bacilli > Caryophanales > Bacillaceae > Bacillus > Bacillus sp. FSL K6-6540. Next base: position 876,098 of record NZ_JBBOXH010000001.1, on the reverse strand, counting down.
CACTTCGGAGGCGATCATGTTCCCCGTACCCATCAAAGTGAAGAAGAACAGAATAATCAGAGCGTACACCACAATGTAGTTGATAACCTCGGAAGCCCCTTCCTTCTCATCCGAAGCCCCGTCTGCATTGCCAGACGGATTCGTGCTTATGCTGCGTGCGTCAATCTGAACCGGCATATTCAGTTCATTGATCTGGGCATCGGACAAATTGAGTCCTTCTACGATGCTGCGCGTCTTCGCCACCTGCAGCGCTGCTTGCAGATTGGATTGCAGTTCCGGGCTCATGGCCTCGTCTTCGGAGCTGTAGACCACGGTTGGGAACGTATTGCCTTCTTGCGCTTCAAATTTCAAATAGCCTTCGATTACGCCGTCTTTAATGTCTTGATTCAGGGCAGCTTCATCTGCCGTTTCGTATTTGACGAATTCGTAGGAATTGGCCGGTAAGCTGCTCCAAGTGGTCTCCAATTGTTCGGCAAGCGTTTGTTCTTGTCCATATACCAGCCCGATGCGGGTGGTCTCGTCGGATCCAGCCTTATCCCCCGTAAACATTTGGATCAGAAAAGGAAGATTGATCCCGATCGTAATAATGAGTGCAAATATCAAGGTAGAAACGAGAAACGACTTCGTTCTTACTTTATTCATGAACGTAAATCGGATAACGGTCCACATATTATTCATTGGATTCACCTACCGCCTTTATGAAGATTTGATTGAGTGTCGGTTCCTTCACTTCAAACCGATGGATCGTGCTTTGCGACATGGCCGTATTCAAAATGTTCTGCGCTGCATCAACCTGACTGATTCGGATGGAGTAACCGTCCTCTGTCCGCTCCACCGCCGTTACGCCAGGCAGGGCTTCAAGACCCCGAACTTCACCGGACGTACCGAGCACCACCTCTTCACGAGGATACTTGGATTTGATATCCTTCAAATTCCCTTTTACCACCGTATTGGAGCGATGGAGAATCGTAATGTTTTTGCACAGTTCCTCAACGTGTTCCATCCGGTGAGTGGAGAACAGAATACTCGTTCCTTTGTCTCGGAGTTCTTTTACCGTTGATTTCAGAAGTTCGACGTTAACCGGATCCAGTCCGCTGAAGGCTTCGTCGAGAATGAGAATTTGCGGGTCATGGACAACCGCTGCGATAAAGCCCATTTTTTGCTGATTGCCCTTGGACAGCTCTTCGATCTTCTTGTCGTAATAGTCGGGAACTTCAAACCGTTCCAGCCAGTATTTCAAACTCTTATCCGCGTCTTTCGCGGACATGCCCCGCAGCTGAGCCAAGTAGGAAATTTGCTCGCTGACCTTCACTTTCGGGTATAACCCGCGCTCTTCCGGCAAGTAACCCATAATGTGACGCAGTTCCTTGTTGTACGGCTTTCCGTTGTACAGGATCGTTCCGTCATCCGGGTAGATCAGTCCAAGCACCATCCGCATGGTGGTTGTTTTGCCGGCGCCGTTCGCCCCGAGCAGCCCGTAGATTTCACCTTCCTCAACCTGAAGCGAAATCCGGTTTACTGCCGTTTTGTCTGCATAAATCTTAACTACATTGTCTAATTGCAATCGTTGCATCTCCTAAAAACCCCTCTCTATCCTAGTTCTGCACATTGGCAGGCATGTTTCCGTCAATCCATAATCGAAGCACTTCATCCAGCTCCAAGGAACGGGTCTGAATAAACGGGATGCCTGCAGACTGCAGGATCTTCTCCACTTCCAAGCATTCCGTCGTTATAAAAGATATCGTGCTCGCTGTCTCTTGCTTGAAGCTCAGAATACCCGGCAGCTCCTTTACAATGGAGGCATCTCCCTGAATCCAGCATTCCCTCCAGTTGTCCAGCAGCGAATCCTTCTCCACCATGCCGAGCATCTTCCCGTGATGGATGAGAATGACATAGTCCGCCAGACGCCGGATTTCATCCACCACATGGGTGGAGAGCACGATGGTCGTATCCATGGACTTCATCACTTTGTGCAGCTGATCGATCATCAGCTTCCATGCGAATGGATCCAGGCCCGAGGAAGGTTCATCCAGCAGCAGGAACTTGGGCCTTGGCGCCAGCGCAGCGGCGATCTCGAACTTGCGGCGTTCTCCCTTGGACATCTTGCGCAGTTTGACGCCCCGCGGGACATCGAACCGGGATAGAAGCTCATCGAAAAAGTAACCGTCCCAATCGTCATACCAGGATGCGCGGAAGCTGGCGGCTTCATCCACCGTCATATGCTGTTCTTCTATGCTTAGCTGTTCAGGAACGAAGCCCATTTGTTTACGGATCGAGACCGGAAGCTCTCCCCGGTAAGACTCGCCGAACCAGGTGATTTCGCCTTCGTCCGGAAACACGGTCTGCATCATCATGTTCAGCAGCGTGCTTTTTCCCGAGCCGTTAGGTCCCACCAGGGCAACGATATATCCTTGGGGAATCGATAATTGGATCGGGCCGATGGTTTTCGTTCTTCGCCGTTTAATGACATTACGAAACTCAATAACATGCGGTTCCATGGAATGTTAGAGACCTCCTTTGGCGTCATATTTTTCCCGGACAACTTCCATGAACATCTCTTTCATCTCATCTTCATTGAATTGAACGGCAAGCCCTTTATCTACGGCATCCCTTAATGCCTCAATGACCGCATCGCGTTTATATTGTTCTCGGGCTTGGTCGCCGACGCCGGCAACAAAGGTTCCCGTGCCTTGCCTCGTTCGCAGCAGCCCTTCATTCTCAAGATCCTGATACACCCTGCGCACCGTAATAACGCTACACTTCAGATCTCCGGCAAATTCCCTAATGGATGGCAATAACGTTCCCTCCTCGATTTGACCGCTAATAATGAGCGAGCGCAGCTGAGTTTCAATCTGGTGATATAAAGGCTCTGCGCTATTTTCATTGATCTGTATCAGAAGTCGCACCTTTTACCACCTCGCTTTTCTTTTGTGCATAAGCCCGTGCCATTGCATGCCGTACGGATTCATCTTTAGGTCCTTCATGATAAATCCCTGGTCTGCTGCCGCGTGTAGGTTAACTTGCTCATAAGCAGCATGGACGCCAATCCCGCAATCAGCGAACCCCACATCACCGGAGATAACAGGCTCCATTTCATGGCGGCGTTCGCTGCGAATTCGAATATGCTGTAACCCAGCAGGCTCAGTACAGCGATCAATCCCGAAAGGAGCAGACTCATAAGAACGGTATTCCTTAGATACACCTTGCCGCTGCACATATTTTCCCAGTAGATATAAGGTCCCGTTAATAAAAATCCAACCCCGACCCATGTCAGCATAAAGGCGATATAGCTTGGAATATCCATCACGCCTCTAAGGTGATTCCCGATAGCATAGATGATTCCGTAAAACACGATGCTGTTGATGGCAAAAGCGATCAGGGAATTAATGATCCGACTAACAAAAATCGCGGAAGCCGGCACCGGTATGCTCCGGTAGAAGTACAGCATTCGGGTGTATGAATCCTCGTTCAAATATTTGAAGGACTTCCGGTTAAATAAAAATCCTACAAAAGGAGCAAAAAGCACCATGATAAAATCGACAAACGGGTTATTGTATTCGTCTAGATGCTCGAACTGAACGTTTATGACGACGCTCGTGGCGAACCCCATGTACAGCATGAACAGTATCGTCCATATGATTTGGAGCTTATCGCTTGCGAAGTCTTTCTTTACGATCTTCATCGCATTATGGATAACCTGTTGCAATGCGTCTCACCCTTTCATTCCTTCATATATTCATTTCGTTTTATTATCGCAGTCTGATCTCACTGTGCTTAGTGTGATTAGTGTGATTACTGTGCTCACTGTGTATATCTTTATACACAGTATATAGTGTGTATATAAACAGTGTCAATAGAATTTGTAAAAATTACCCGTCAAAGGTTTCATGGTGTTCCCTTCCCTGCGGCGGCTCACTCAAGGATATCCCTGCACAAGGGGAGTGCAGCCGTGGGGGAGACCTGGCGTTCGCCTTTGAAACCGGGAAACTCCCCCTTTCATCTCATCCCGTTTCCTGGTTTCAACAACGACCGGAACGGATACACTCTCCCACCCCCGCCCTCACACTCTCTAAACAGCCGCCAGAGGTTTTCTGCCGGGTGTCACCATCCCTGTGCCACCGGTTAATTCAAGAGCTCCCCTGCACCAGGGGAGTGTAGCCGTGGAGGAGACCTGGCGTTCGCCTTTGAAACCAGGAAACAACCATTTCATCTCATCCCAGTTTCCTGGTTTCAACAGCGACCGGAACGGATACACTCCCCCTCCTCTGCCCACAATTGAGCCGCCAAAACTAAAAAACACCCGCCAGATTTCTCTGACGGGTGTTCTCCTCCAATTACATTCCAAATATGACTTTCCATACAGGCTGGGTATGCCCGCCCGGGTACAACAGGTACAACAAGGTATACACGGCTACACCGGTGATGGCCGTAAAGAACCAGATGATCGACGTAACTTTGCCCCACTTGCGGTGCTTGGAGAACTTCTCCTTGAAGCCGAGGACCAGCGTCGTGATCCCGAACACAGCGGCTACGGTAGCCAGTACAATGTGGAAGATCAGGAATACCTGGTAATACGGCTTCAGGTCATCAGGTCCGCCCCATGACGTGTTGCCGATGAATACGGTGCGCGAGGAATAGATGATAAAGAAGATGACGGCTGCGATGGCCGCCCAGATCATCACTTTCTTGTGGGCCTCGCGCTTCCCTTTAATGATAAGTCCCCAGCCAATCGCCACCAGCACGGCGCTGATGACGATGAACGTTGTACTGACCGTGGGAAATATAAAAAACCAATCCATATGGATCCCCCTTCAATAATCCTGTTACGCCTGATTGAGTTTGCCCGGAGGAATCTCGCCAGGCAAAGGATCGTCTTCCTGATTTTCTCGTTTGTACCAGTGAAAGAACACATAGGCCAGCATCGAGGCAAAAATGATCTCCTGGAAAAACTTCATGATGATCCCGCCCACTCGCTGGTCAATCGCGGGCTCCAGGTAGCCGAAGAACTCCGGCCCACCGAACTGGCTGAGCAACGCGGAGGTATCGCCGGCAACGCAATAGCCCATCGCCTTCGCCCATACCACTGGATCGCTATAAGTTGCGTACATCGGTTCGCTTGAGAAAATAATGAGCCCGCATGCCGGTGTCAGCAAGACCATGTTGAGAAAGATGTATCCCATCTTCATAAGCCCTGACGAATTGTCCTTCTCCGGAATCGGTTTAATGATGGCCCACCACATCAGCAGCGAGGCGATAAACAGGATCAAGTAATACAGACGGTGCACCCAGAAGTTTAACATGACAAAGTCATGGATGACCGGGATGTGATAAAACGAAAACAAGCCGTTAAACAGAACCGCGGCAACAATCGGACGCGCAAGGAAACCGAGCTTCTTAAACGGATTGACCTTGTCGAAGGCGCGCCACATCCAAACAGGAATACCCAGAATCAAGAGCGGCACTGCCATTAGATAGGACATGGCCATACTGACCATATGAAACGAGAACATTGTATGCCCGAGCAGTTCAATAGGTCCACCCTGTGCGAGATAGAACGTTAGCATACCGCCTACAAACAGTGTTTTCCTTCCTGCGGAAACCGGAGCACTCCCTTCAAAGCGACTGCTTAGCGGCCCGGTCAACAGGAAGTAGCCTGCCGTAACGAGCAGCATAAATGCCAGGAACAAGGGACTCCATTTATCTGCAAAACTAAAATATTCTAAGCCCAGCATGCAAAAACCTCCCCTAAACGGGTTAAATTCTGTCGAAATTGTGACACCTTCCTACGACTTAAAAAAAGAGGGGGCTGAAGTAGCCCACCTCTTTTTCATTTTACCACCAAACCCAGAACAGTGCCATGACAATACAGGTACTAGCTACGAAGAAGCCGCCAATCATGAACAGGATTGGCATCAGATGCCCTTTGTCCTTCAAGTGCATCCAGTAACCCATTTGCACGAACACCTGCAACACAGCCATAACCAGCAAAAGGATGATCGTAAATGCTGTGTTGATGCCTCCGGCCGCGACAGCCGCAAAAGCAATCGCAGTCAAGACGATGGAGAAAATAAAGACGACAATGTGTTTCTCAGGACCTTCCACACGATGGCGGTGTTTCACTGTAGGCCCCTCATTGGATTGTTGATTCGCAGTCATTCCTTAGCCCACCTTTCCAAGAAGGTATACGACCGAGAAGATGAACACCCATACAACGTCGATAAAGTGCCAGTACATAGCAGACACATAAACCTTAGGTGCTGTAACCACGGTTAACCCTTTTCTGTACAGCTGAGCAATCAACAGGCTGATCCACACGACCCCGAAAGCAACGTGGGCGCCGTGGAAGCCAACCAGCGTATAGAATGCAGACGAGAATGCACTCGTCTTCATGTTAAACGATTCATGCACAACATATTCATAGAATTCATAAATCTCAAGGCCAAGGAATCCAAGACCCAGGACAACGGTCACGATCAGCCACAGCTTCAGCTTCTCGATATTATGACGGTGCAGCGCCTGAATGGCGAACACGCTGGTCAAGGAACTGACAAGCAATATCAGGGTTGCTGCTGCCGTGATCGGCAGTGAGAACAGCTCAGCAGCAGTTGGACCTTCGTTGTTCTGGCCGCGAAGCGCCAGGAACGTTGCAAACAACGTACCGAAGAGCACGGCCTCTCCACCGAGGAAGAGCCAGAAACCAAGAACCTTATTACGGCCTTCGAGTGTTGCCTTCTCGGGCTCGTGAGGAAGTTCGCCGTTTACATGTTCAGCGTGACTCATGCTTTACCCTCCCCTTCCAGTTCTTCAACTTCGATGTGATATCCATGATCATCGTACAGGGAACGAGCGATCATTGCCGCGAACGTAATCAGAAGACCAACAATCAGAACGATATATTTATTGAAGATTAAGCTCATGAACGAATTCGAGAAGTCTTCCGTGCTAAACATGAAACCAAGACCCGCGATAAACAGACCCAGTGACATCACAAACGGAAGGATGCTTGGCGAAGGCATATGGATCGGGCCAACCGGCTCGGATGGTGTCATCTCTTTATTGCCTGCCATCTTCTCTTTCCAGTAAGCGTCAATGCCGCGAACGAGCGGAATTTGCTTAAAGTTGTACTCTGGCGGTGGAGAAGGAATGCTCCACTCGAGCGTGCGTCCATCTTCCCATGGATCCGCTGCAACGCCAACCGGTTTTCTTGTAGTGACGGCAATGTTAGCCAAGAAGAGCAATACGCCGATCCCCATCAAGATTGCACCGATGGTACTGATGAAGTTAAGTTCATCGAAATTCTGGTTCGGCAAGTACGAGACAATCCGCCGCTGCATACCTAGCAATCCAAGGAAATGCTGTACGAAGAATGTCATGTGGAAGCCGATTGCGAACAACCAGAACGTCCATTTGCCTAACGTTTCGTTCAGCATACGGCCGAACATTTTTGGCCACCAGTAGTGAAGGCCGGCAAACAGACCGAATACCAGACCGCCAACGATAACGTAGTGGAAGTGAGCTACGACGAAGTACGTGTCATGGAACTGGAAGTCTGCAGGAGCAGAAGCCAGCATGACGCCGGTAACCCCACCCATTACGAACGTCGGTACGAAACCGATCGCAAACAGGTTTGCGCTGGTGAAGCGGATTTGGCCGCCCCACATCGTGAAGAGCCAGTTAAAGATTTTGATACCGGTAGGAACGGCGATCAGCATCGTTGCGATGGAGAAGAGCGCATTCGCTACAGGTCCAAGACCTGTCGTAAACATATGGTGAGCCCAAACCATGAAGCCCAAGAAGGCGATCAGGATGGTCGCAAATACCATGGAACTGTATCCGAACAAACGTTTACGGGAGAATGTAGGGATAACTTCTGAGATAATACCGAACGCCGGCAAAATCAGAATGTAAACTTCAGGGTGACCGAAAATCCAGAAAATATGCTGCCACAATACTGGGCTTCCGCCTGCCGCAACATCAAAGAAATTGGCACCGAGCAAACGGTCAAAGCTGAGCAATACGAGACCTACCGTAATGGCAGGGAATGCGAACAGAATCATGGCCGAAGTGATGAACGCCGTCCATGTAAACATCGGCATTCTCATGAAGGACATGCCAGGCGCACGCATCGTAATGATGGTAGCCAGGAAGTTGATACCACCGATCAACGTACCGAGACCTGCAATCTGAAGTCCTATCGTGTAAAAGTCTACGCCGTGCGTGGACGAATAGTCGTTGGTGGAGAGCGGCGTATAGGACGTCCAGCCCGCATCAGGCGCGCCGCCCATAATCCAGCTCAGGTTAAGCAAAAGTCCACCGAACAAGAACGTCCAAAATCCGAGCGAGTTCAGAAACGGAAACGCGACGTCGCGTGCGCCGATCTGAAGCGGGATGACCGCATTCATCAAGGCGAAGATAACTGGCATAACGCCAAGGAAGATCATCGTCGTTCCGTGCATTGTAATCAATTCGTTAAATACTTGAGCCGATACCAGATCGTTCATCGGCTTGATCAGCTGCAAGCGGATCAGAATCGCTTCGATACCGCCTATCCCGAAGAAGAAACCACCCGCGATCAGGTATAATATACCGATTTTCTTGTGGTCGACGGTTGTCAGCCAATCCATGATCCCCGTGTAGCGTTTGACGCTATGGCTAGAAGCATGAGCGTGAGCCAAGGTTTGTACCCCCTTTTAAAGTTCTTGCTGTATTAATAATCCAACTTATAATTGGCCAAGTAATCGGCAATCTGCTCGATTTCTTCGTCACTGAAGCCGAGATCCTTCGGATTAGGCATCGTGTTGCCAGGTTTTACAGCCTGAGGCTCCATCAGCCATTCCACCAGGTTGTCTTTCGTCGGCTTAGTGCCTGGTTTGCCGCTTATGTCGTTCAGCAAGATACTCGCAATCGTCTCACGGGATCCAATGCCGGTCAGGTTAGGACCCATCGCTCCGCCTTGGTCGCCCACAGCGTGGCAGGAAAGACAGTTGGTCTTGAATTTCTCGGCGAGTGCCGCATCCGCAGGAAGCACGGCCGGCTCTTTGAATGCCGCCACCCATTTGTCAAATGCCGCATCGTCAACCGCTTTCACCCGGAATTCCATGAAACCGTGAGAAGGACCGCACAACTCCGCGCATTTACCAATGTATGTATCCGCTTTGTCAGCAACCAGAGTCATGTAGTTAACGCTGCCTTCCGTGTTTGTATCCATCTTGCCGCCGAGCGATGGTACCCAGAAGGAGTGAAGCACATCATTCGTTTTTAATTGGAATGCAATTTTCTTGCCTACGGGAACAACCAGCTCTTGAGCCGTTCTTACGCCGTAGTCTGGATAATTGAACTCCCACCAGAACTGGTGAGAAGTAACTTCCACCTTAACTGCATCTGGATTGTTCCAGTCGTTCTCTCCGTAAGCAAATACCTTTTGAATAGTAGGAACTGCAAGCACGAGCACCAAGAGCAGCGGAATCGCCGTCCAAATGATCTCAAGCTTATGGTTACCTTCCACTTGCTCAGGAATTTCATCTTGTCCCTTTTTTCTACGGAATTTAACAAGCACGTATGCGGCAATTCCAAATACCACAACCATTACGACGATCATAATCGAAATGGAGAGCTTAATTAAATCCAGTTGACCTTGTGCTACCGGACCTTGTGGTCTTAAGACCGACAAATCCTCTCGGCCGCAGCCGGATAACACCAAAGCAAACATGGCCATCAAAGGAAGAAGACGCTTTACAGCCTGCCACCGTTTCATCATTGATCTACCCCACTTTTCCGATTTTCGTAGACTACCATCCGGCGCAAACAGCGGTAATCTACCTGCACAATCACGGATGAAGTAATCCTGTCAATTAAAGCAATCACTTATTAAATATAAGTTCATGGGTTGCTTTTGTCAATCATTCACAGGGAGTTCACAAATTGTTCGAAAAGTCGTCAAAGTCGCGCCGTTACTGATTTTGCAATCGCTTTCAAAGCGCGTCTTCCACTCCGTGACCCCTCATTCGACATTCTTCACATCCCGTCAACGACAGCCTTCATAGCTATATATACAGTCATTTCCGCCTTTTTGAATCTGTATGCAGCCGTTCCCCTATCAACCCGGACAAACATGATGAAGGAGGTGTTCCTCGAAAGCCGCAACCGGCCCTGCAAAGAATGCCTCCTATTATTATGGTATATTTTTCGGCATCTTAATCCGTCAGAATAACAGCATCTCCACGCGTAATGGCAATCGTATGCTCGTACTGGACGCCCACCGATCCATCCGCACTGGAGATGGTCCAGCCGTCATCTCCCCAGAATACCGCGCCCGATGGGCCAAGGGTAAATACCGGTTCGATGGTAATGACCATGCCTGCTTTGAGTTTGAGGCCCCTTCCGGGATTTCCATAGTTCGGCACATCGGGCGGCTCGTGGATGGCGCGGCCGATGCCATGACCGACCAGCGGTTTGACGATCCCATAGCCTTCTCTTTCGGCAACCCGCTCGATCGCATGGCCGACGTCACCCAAGGTTGCGCCGTGCCGCGCGGCCTCGATCCCTTTAAACAGAGCTTCGTGCGTATGCTTCATCAGCTGCCTTACTTCCGGGGAAACCTGATCCACCGCGTAAGTCCAGCCGGAGTCGGCCAGCCAGCCGTTCTTGTTCACCACCATATCAATGGTGACGACATCCCCGGATTGCAGCGGACGCTGGTCGGGAAAGCCATGACACACCACCTCGTTGACCGATGCGCAAGTGGCGTAAGGAAAACCTTTGTATCCTTTTTGCTCCGGGAAGGCCCCGTTCTTCTCCAAAAACTTCTCAACCCTGGCATCGATCTCGCTGGTCGTGATCCCCGGTTTGATGACTTTGGTTATTTCACGGTGACAGGCGGCCAATATGCGCCCCGCCTCGCGGATATGTCCGATCTCTTCCTTCCGTCTAAGCTGTATCCTCACATCTGTCCACTCCCTTATATCCTTATCGGATCGATTGCTAACAATATATGTAGGGACCGATGCAAAATGCCCCGAGAAGCAGACTTTCCGCGTAACACGAAGACAAAATGGCTAAACGCAAAAAAACCGCTTTCGGGACATTTGTCCCAAAAACGGTTTAACCATAGGCGCTAAAATGGTTCATGTCATTAGTCGTTAACAAGGTGAAGATGCGATGCGTGTCTGTGATATTTCTATAGACCAGGTGCTGTTACAGGTTACGAAACGGAGGAATTCAGCTTGCCAAGTTCATGCTCAACAACAAGAGTAAGCTCTTCTTCGTAGCCCCCCATAATATGGTACTTCCGGACATACTCCTTTACAAATTTTTTCGGATCTTTAGGCCGGAAAATTCGTGTCATTTCCCGCAGACTTTCCTTAACCTCATTGTGACCTTTCGTTGCCATGATGGATCCCTCCCAAAACGTGTGGAATAAATTACTCCGTTTAAAGAGAATGCCGAAAAGATCTACCTCATTAAGTTGAAGCCATATTGCAGTTCTTACGGTGACCATTAGGTTGATATTCAGCAACTTACCAATGCACCTGACACTATACATACCCTAACAGCATGCAACTGAATCATTAATATATTATATCATATTCCTCTGTTTGTTTCATCTTTCCCAAAAATTGTTTTTCTGTACTATGTTTTTTCGCCGCGTCATCGGTTGCGCACAGAATTGGTTAAGATACTTTTAAACGATCCTGCCGGCTGCAAGCGGCGAATGCCGTCACCGGAATCAAAGATTGAGAAGATGAGATACAAGGAGGCCGTTATATCATGGTGAAGTCACAGACTATCCTGCATTCCCCCGTTGCTTCAAGCCCGCCCATTCCCGTCGCGGAGCCTGAAGACGCAGGCATTCGGCGCGACGCGCTCGATCAGGTCGATCTGATCATTCAGAAGCAATATCCGAAAATGCGGAGCTTTCTCCTCCTTCATGCCGGCAAACTCATCTATGAACGCTATTACGGCGGCCATGGCGTCTCCTCGCTGAATGATTTAAGATCGGCCACCAAGAGCTTTACGTCTGCTCTTTGCGGCATCGCCCTCGCACGCGGCGAACTGCCTGACCTGAAAGCCTCCGTGACCGATATCTTTCAGCGATACGTTCCCCAACAAGCTCATCCGTTATTGCGCAACGTGTCCCTTCATCATCTGCTGACGATGACCTCGGGCTTTGCGTGGCAAACCGGTAAAAAGCTCGGGGAACCGCTCATCCACCGTTTCCACCGCAACCGGAAATGGACGAGCTTCGCCCTATCCCTCCCTGTCGTCGAACAGGAAATGGGCCGATTCCAATACCGGAGCACCGATTCCCACCTGCTCTCCGTTGCGATTAGCGAGGCCACGGGAATGGACGCCTACACCTATGCCCGGAAATATCTGTTCGAGCCGCTCGGCATTCGCCATGCCGCCTGGTCCCCGAGCCCCGAGGGCCACAGCATGGGTCATATCGGCCTGTATCTTACCTCCCGCGACATGGCCAAATTCGGTTTATGCTGCCTGGACGGGGGACTGTGGCAAGGCAAGCCCGTCATTCCTGAAACCTGGCTTAAGCAGGCGCTCACTCCGCAGGTGAAAGGCTATCCGGCTTTCGGCGATTACGGGTTCCAATGGTGGACCGGCATTCAGAACGGATCGGTTTATGCGCTCGCCCACGGCCATGGAGGACAGCAAATCTACCTTTTTCCCCAGTTGGATGCGGTCGTCGTATTTACGGCCGACAGCAAGGTCAGCCGCTGGAAGAACCCGCGGGTACTGCTGGAACGCCATATCCTCGAGACCCTGAAATCCGCAGCGGCTTCCGCCGAATAGCTGGCAAATCGCAAACCTCGTTCTTTCTTCGCAAGAAGCGTTTGTGCCTTTTCCAAGCCCATTCACTGGCTAACATGCAAATTTCGGCGGATAGTCCCCCCTCTTTCTGGTTACTTTATGCCATATGAATCATTTCTTAAAATCAAAGCTGAGAGGAGCATGCGACATGTCCGGTAAAGACAAGAATCTTCACCCGATTTCGCGAGAAGGGGTTGACGTGGACGGAACGTACACGAATGAATGGGGACGGGAGGAGTACCTGAAGCGAGGAGAGGAATTCCCGTTCGATCCGCAGATGGGCTCCACGGAGTGGCGGCTGGCGGAGTATGACTTCGACAACCACCATCAAGGCAGAACAGACGAGCGTCTGGTTCCGAAAGAAAAAGGTCCGGATAAACAGGTGAATGCCGAATCTCCGCTCCGCCATGACGTGGAAGTAGATTAAAGCCCTTGCATACGGCAGCGAAGAGATGATTCATCAGACCTGCTAATAAAGGGTGATTTGATATGCGAAAATCGAAGCGGCTTCTGCTGTGGCTGATCCCGATCGCCATCGCGGCAGCCTTATGGCTCATAGCTAATGTCGTGGAACCGGAGTATGCCTATGTACCGCCTGCGCATAAATTGGAAAATTCCAATTCCACGCAAATCCAAGCCCGGCAAACCGATGTCATTCGCCAGTATGACCTGTGGGGCAAGACGCTTACGGTCCCGGGAACCGCTTTGCAGGATCAGCACCCCCGTTTGACAGCGGCCAATGGCGCAGTTGAGGTAAACAAAGAGCTGCTTGCCCTGGGGCGCCGCACGATGTATGAGGAATCCTTTGGCAATGAGGTGTTCTTGACCGATATTTTGGGAATCGTCGACGGTCCGATGAAGCTCAAAAACGTTGCTAAAGCCCTTGCCGAGCTGAAAGGACGGGGAACCACCAATTTGCGCGTCGAGCTTGATCAGGATGTGACCATCGGCGGCAAAACCTTCCGCAAGGGGGATAAAATCGATACCGGCTTTGACGTAGCCAAAGGAGCCTATTCCCCCATTGGCGTAACGTTCAAATATGCCGAAGGCAAAACCCGCATCGGCGTTAGCTGCATGGCCTGCCATGCCACCGTGAACCGTGATACGGGAAGGGTCGTGGAGGGCGCGCCCAATTCCGATCTGAACCTCGGTTTAATGCTGGCGTTGGCCCCGAATAGCGCAGCGTATTTCACCCACACGGACGTTGCGAACCTCGTGGATTATGTCAAGAACGGGCAGCGTACCGTCATAAATTCCAAAGGGCAAGCCGAAGCCCTCCCGGATCCCGCCCTGCTGGAAAAAGCCGTTGACGACAATCTGATCAAATGGGCGCCCGGCAATTTCGATACCACCGTCGATAAGGTCAGCGACGTGACCCAAATTCCCGATATGTTTACAAAGGGCGACCATCCGTACAGCTGGAGCGGCTTCGCCATCGCGGGTCCCTTCAAAGGACTCAGCACCTTCAGCAACAATGTTCACGCCCAAAATACGGATACCTTGAGCCAAACCGAGGTCAGCGAGCCGCTAATGGGGATCGACAAAGAGATTTATGTGGGCACCATCCTGCAAAATGCGGCCCATCGCAAGTTTCGCTATGATCCAAGCAGCGGGCTGAAGCCGACCGAATTCTTCGACCGCCTGGACCCGAATCCCGGAACCCCCGGCGTTAATAAGGTCATCAAGATTCCGAACTTCCCCAAGGTTTCGGCCATAGCGCCGAACGGGCTGTATATCAGTTCGCCGGGTTTTAAGGCCGGGGAGCAGGTTAATGCCATGTCCGCTTATCAGAATACCGTCCGTCCGCCTGAAACCGATAAGGCTGAAACCTCCGATGCCAAGACCCTCAGCCTCGGGGCGGAAGTTTTCAAAAAAGCGCAGTGCATCACTTGCCACGCAGGCGACTATTTTACCAACAACCGCATTCTGCGTGCGGCAGAAATCGGCACCGAGCCTGCAAGGGCGAAGGCCTTCCATTTTACGCAGAACGCTTTTGGCGAGGCGGAGTTCTACCCGCCCGACACGCCTGTCCCGATTCCTCCGGACGCCAAGGCGACTAAAGTCCCGCTGGATGGAATAGATCCGGAGCAGATTCAGCTGGGCTTCGGCCATAAATCGGGCGGCGGTTATAAGGTCAAAGGATTGATCGGCCTCCGCTGGTCGGCACCGTATTTGCACGACGGGGGCGTCGCGGTCGGGCCAGAGCTGTCGCAAGCCGGAGTGCCGGCAACGCTTATGAAGGGCATTCACCCGGATCCCTACAACAGCCTGAAAGCCCTGATCGACCGCAAGTTGAGGCTGCGGGTCGTTGAGGCGAACCGCAAGGATTCGAGACTCAGGGATACCCACGTCACCGGTCAGGGACATGAGTATTGGGTCGACGAAAGCAGCGGGTTCACGCAGGAGCAGCAGGATGCGCTCGTCAAATATCTGCTCCAATTGAAAATGAAATAAGTCCGGGATATAACCATCATACTTTGTCCCATCGGCTCATAAGGTAAGGTATATAGCTTGCCCTACCCCAGAACCGGTCTAAGACAAGGAGTTGATGAGATGTCCCCTTTCAAATCGTCCACAGGACTTCCCGAGAATCTGGCCGCGACGCTGTGCTATCTTCTTCCCATGGTCGGAGGAATTCTGTTTCTTTCATTAGAAAAGAGAAGCCGATATGTCATATTCCATGCGCTGCAGTCCTTGCTGGCCTTCGGCCTCCTGGCCGTCGCCCACCTGCTGTCGAGCGCGGTGCCCATCATCGGCCTTCTGGCCTCCGCCCTCCTGGCGCTGGTCGGCGTGCTGATGTGGCTGGTGCTTATGTTTAACGCCATTCAAGGAAAATGGTTCAAGCTGCCATGGATCGGCAATTTTGCGGAGAAACAAATGCAGCGCATCTAAGCTAGGTCATGCAAAAACGGCTTCCTCCCCATATTAGGAGGAAGCCGTTTTTTGGGCTTTAGCCGAGAACCGAACAGGATCAAAAAAAGCAGCCGGAACGGATCCGGCTGCTATCGAAAATCATTTTAAGCTGCGTGCCCTTCTGCCGTTTCACCCCGCTCAGTGCGGGTCGGCTTCGTATATTTCAAGCCGTTAAAGATCAGATTCAGCACAATCGCGGTCAAGCTGCCGGCCACGATGCCGTTATCGGCAAGAATGCGCAGGTTGTCGGGCAGGCTGGCGAACAGGCCCGGCACGGTTGTGACGCCAAGACCCATGCCGACGGAACACGCGATAATGAACAGATTCTCATGACGGTTAAGGTCTACTTGATCCCCTAACATCCGAATGCCGGAAGACACCACCATGCCGAACAGGGCAACCATCGCCCCGCCCAGAACCGACGTCGGCACAAGCTGCGTCATGGCGGCAATCTTCGGCACGAATCCGATCAATACAAGCAAACCGCCTGCCACTACGATGACGTCGCGCGTCTTCACGCGGCTCATCTGAATCAAGCCAACGTTTTGGGAGTACGTGGTATAAGGGAACGAGTTGAAAATACCGCCTACCACAATCGCAAGACCCTCCGCGCGGTAACCTCGGGACAAGTCCTTGGAGGTGATATCGCGATCCACGATTTTGCCAAGCGCCATAAATACGCCCGTCGATTCGGCAACGCTGACGATCGCTACCAGAATCATCGTCATGATCGGAACGATTTTAAACTCCGGCGTGCCAAAAAAGAAAGGCTGCGGCGCGCGGAACCAGCCGGCTTCGCGCAATGGGGTGAGATCAACCCCGCCGTATAACGCGGCAACCAGGGTGCCGAGAATGAGACCCAAAAGAACGGAAATCGAACGCAAGAAGCCTTTGGCAAAACGATTCATGATGATTATGAAAGCAAGAACGCCGAAACCAAGGGAAATGTTCAGTGCGCTGCCAAAATCCTCACTGCCTTGACCGCCCCCAAGGTCGTTCAAAGCTACGGGGATCAGCGTCAGACCGATAATGGTGACTACGCTGCCTGTAACGACAGGTGGGAATACCTTAATCAGCTTACCGAATAAACCGGAGAACAGAATGACAAACAAACCGGAAGCGATAATCGCTCCATAAATAGCCGACATGCCATGCTGCTGTCCGATAATGATCATCGGGCCTACCGCCTGGAATGCGCAGCCGAGCATGACTGGAAGACCGATACCGAAATACTTGTTGCCGAACACCTGCAGCAAAGTAGCGACTCCGCATGCCAGCAGGTCGATGGCGATGAGATACGTCAGCTGCTCCGTCGTTAAACCGAGTGCGCCACCGACGATAAGCGGTACGATGATTGCCCCTGCGTACATTGCCAATACATGCTGCAAACCCAGCGAAAAGGTTTTGCCCGGACTCCGATTTTTATCGAAAATCGGTTCTTGCACCGCTTGTTTCTGTTGTTCCATGGCTTCTTGATTCCCCCCAATAAATTATTAGCTTTCGTTCTATGCGAATGTCACTACGCCGTCTTCAAGCGATGCAATCCGTACGAGCGATTCTACCCGGTAGCCCGCTTCGGCCAGCAGGCGTCCTCCCGGTTGAAAAGCCTTTTCAATGACGATCCCGATGCCTACCACTTCGGCACCCGCCTGCTCGACGATTCGGGCAAGCCCGAATGCCGCCTCGCCGTTGGCAAGGAAGTCATCCACGATCAGTACTTTATCGCCCGGCTTGATGAATTTCTTAGCGACCGTAATTTCGTTGGTCTCCTGCTTCGTGAAGGAGTACACCTTCTCCACGAATATATCCTCACGGAGCGTCAGCGATTTCTGCTTCCGTGCAAAGATGAGAGGCACTTCCATCTCAAGCGCGGTCATGATGCCCGGTGCGATGCCGGAGGATTCGATGGTCAATACGCGAGTCACGTTCGCTTCCTTGAACAATCGCGTAAATTCCTTTCCCACCTCTTTCATCAATACCGGATCCATCTGGTGATTCAGGAACGAATCCACCTTCAGTACCTGTCCGCTTAATACAATGCCTTCCTCTTTCACTTTGTTCTGCAGTAATTGCATGATGCTCCCCCTTAAATTTGTTGTCCGCATTCCAAGCAAAAAAGCCCACTTCCTCCCTTCACCGAATCGCCGGGAAAGAAACAAGTGGGCATAAGCAGCAAAAACGCACCGTTAGCCGTCCGATCAAACGGAATTGACCTGGCTTGTCCGCTGCTGCTATAACCCGTAGTCCAATCATTTCCGGTGATCGGGTAGAGACATGCAGGCCGATTCCTGCACCTATACGAGAAAATGTATGATATCCGAATTCCTTAGAATGCTTACGTATAAATGATATATTTCCGAATGAATGAAGTATAACGCATTCCCTATGAAAAAATAAAGTGAAAATTTACGGAAATAATAAACTACTGGTCAATTAAAGAGAAAAAAGGCTGCCCCATACGATTAATGGGACAGCCTTCCCTGCATCAACTTGTAGGTATCACTTCGATTATCCATTCCAGGGGCTCACCGATGGGCACCGACATATCGCTGTTTATATCAACCAGCTGGATACGGAGCGTATAAGTCCCGACATGAGCTTGCTGCCAGCGGAACAGGATATCGCTCCCATTCCCTCCCAGATCCATGTCCCCAGCCGTTAACCCTGCATTCACTCGGTATACCCCTTCACGATCCGGAGTTGCGATCTCATACCCCTCCGTCGGAATCGTTCCCGGCTCATGCGGCTTCATCCGGAATCCGAGTACGCCCAGACTTACCGGCTGACCATGGTCATCGAGTATCGTCAATTCGTAGCCAACCCGGGTATCCTCGCTCAGTCCGTACGCTTTGGAAGAAAACCCCCAATACATATCAAGGGCTGCCGGAAACGGCCCTTCGCCAATGAATTCGAATTGCGAGAAGGGACTGACCTGGATGGAACGGACGCCTTCTCCAAGCACAGTCAATTGGCCTTCTTTGATCTCGAGCAGCTCGATCTTCTCCGTATAGCCGCCCGGCTCCAGCAGCTCGGCATAGAACTCCAGCGGAGTATCCGGCGAAGCAACCTCGCTTAACTTAAAGCCGGTACCATCAACAGACTGCAGCGCAAAGCTTCCCTCTGCGTTGGATTCCACCGTCTGCTCGCCATGACGGACAGGCAGACCCACGACCGGAATTCCATCCCTTGTCAGCGTCACCCTGACTTGAACTTCCAAGTCATCGGCTAAGCCTTTCGTCTCGAAATGAATGGATCCAAAATAATTGTCTGGGCGGGCCGACAGTTCACTGCTCATATCATCGCTATATATAACCTTCACGAAAGGATCGGTCCCCGGCGGCTCCGTCGTAGGAGGTTCCGTTACCGGAGGCTCAGTCACTGGGGGCTCGGTCACAGGCGGACCGGTTACAGGCGGCGACACGCTGCCTCCTGATCCCGAGCCGCCTCCAGGACTAACCGGCATCGGCTGCCGAGCGCCTTTCTCCTGCTCCGCCTCTTTCTTGCCCTGGAGAAAACGTGCCTGCTCCTCTGCGCTTAAGGATTGAAGAAGCCGCTCTTCAGCCTTCTTCTTCATTTCCTCCTGTGCTTTTCGGTTCGCTTCATCCTGCTGCTTCTTCTGCTGCTCGATCTTAGCCAGCATGTCGCCGAGTTTCTCCTGCAGCTGATCCAGCTGATTCTGCTGTTGATCTTGCTTCTTCTGTATCTCTTCCTGCTTGCGCTTCAATGCTTCCAAGCGCGCCTGCTCCAGAGCAGGGTCGAGGCCGGCTTGTTTATCCAAATCTTTCACTTGGCCAGGATCAAATATCTTCCCCGAATCCGGGTTCGCTTCTTTAATCAGTTTATCTATTTCTTCTTGGCTGGCTTTTTTCTTATCAAGCGCCTCTTTCGCGATATTTCCGATGAGGTTATTCAAATTATCCGCGACTTTTGCCAAATCGTCCGGCGATTTCATAATCAAGTCTTGAGTGCCGGTTCCGCTTTGTCCGGACTGTAGTTCTTGCCGCTTCTTCTCGAGAAACTCCTCGTTCTCCCGGTCGATGTCGTTCTTATTCTTAATTATCTGAGCAATGATTCCCGGCGAAGCGTTCCCCATCAAATCCTCAATATCGATGAATTGTACAGGGGGGCGTCCCTCCTGTGAACCGCCTAGCGATATTTGTTGCGTGGGACTAATCATGACCGGGCCGGATGGCAGCAAGGAACCTTCTGTGCCCGTCGGCACCAGCGAAGAGCTTACTTTCCCGCTAGCGGTCACTACGTTTGTCATCCCTGTTAAGGGGTTGACGGTGATTATAAAATGCGTGCCTTGTACGCTATTGTCCGCATAACCGGTCCGCACGTCGAAACGATCCGTCGACCGGGCCAGGTCGGTAACATCATAATAAGCCTGCCCAGCCTCCAGATTCAGCCGAGTTACGTTGGAGATGCCAATCTTGCGAAGCTGCTCGACCACCAGCGTCGTGTCGTTGCCTAACGTAATGACATCTTCCGTATCCAGGATCCGAAGCTTGGCGCCTCCCGTGCCGGAGCCGGTAACCATTTCATCTTCTTCACCCAGCATCATCCCCTTGTAGGCGTCCACCTGCGCATACCCGCCGTAACGGAGCTTGGCCGAACCGGTGATTTCCACGACCTGCATGCGTCTCGGCGTAAAGTTCGAAGTGCTGAAGCTAACATTCCCCGGCTTCGTTTCCCGTTCAGCCAAATCCCGGATGATAACCAGCTTTGTGCTGGCGTTCCATTGGACATCCTTGCCCATCAGTTCGGCCACCGCTCGCAGCGGAGCCATCATCTGGCCGTTGGCGATATACGGCTCAACTTCCGTCGCCGCTCGGGAAACTTCTTTGCCCGCCTGATCCCGGGTCATATAGGGATCTCCGGCTTGCAGCGTGATGACATCCTCGCCAAGGGTTAAAGTCATTTCCTTATTCTTGGCATCATAACTCAAACGGGTTCCGAGCAGCGTGCCTAACGTTCTGACAGGCACCACGATCTGGCCCTGTTTCATAACGGCCAAGTCGCCCAGTTGGGCCACCTGATCTCCGTAAGCTGCGGCGATCCCTTGGCCTGGTTGCCAAGCATCAGGCGTCTTATAGCTGGACCATGCCCGGACGGCCCCATTGCGTTGGTCCGCGATGAACAGCTCCCCACTATCCGAAGCGACCCCAATATCCGCCGGCGCGTTGAATCGGACCTCGCTTTCAATTCCGTCCGCGTAACCTCTGGTTCCGCCGACCATGGTGGTCACGCGTTCGTCTTTCAGTTGACGCACGGCATGATTATGGGAATCTGCAATGAGAAGTCCATCCTCCACGCTCCATGCCAATCCCCGAGGCGAGTTGAAGCGGGCTGCATCCGCAGCTCCGTCCAGATAGCCAGGATCTGCGTATAACGCGTCCTTGGCGTAGCCATCGGATGACGGAACGCTGCCGGCGGCCGTCGAAACGGTCCCTTTCCCGAAATCGATATAGCGGATCGCGTGATTGCCCGAATCGCTGACATACAAATTGCCTTTACCGTCAAGCGCAAGACCTGCCGGCTCGTTAAATTGCGCTTCAGCAAGCGAACCGTTCTTGTAGTCCCCTGCCAATGCGATGACTCCGGCGCGAACCTGGACAGCACGCGTCGACGGGCTGCCAATCGTCGTTACTTCCCCATCCGGAGAGATCCGCCTAATGACGTGGTTCAGCGTATCCGCCACATACAGAATGCCGTCCTCGGTAACCGCAACGTCCTGCGGCTCGTGGAACAAGGCATCTTGAGCCTTCCCGTCCTTCAGCCCAATCCGTCCGTTGCCCGCTATGGTGGTTACTCTGCCCGCTTGATCGATTTTACGAATGGCATGGTTGCCTGAATCGGCTATGTACACTTGACCTTTTCCGTCAACGGCAATCCCGGACGGCCGATTCAAAAACGCAAGCTCGCCCTGGCCATCCAGGAGCCCGCCGATCGGAAGTCCCCCGCCGTCCCGCTTGTAGGACAAGGAGGCGCCTGCGAGAATGCTGCTCTTCCCGTCCTTTATTTTGCGAATCACATGGTTCTCCGTATCGGATACGATAACGGAGCCGTCACGCAGCCAAGCCACACTGCCCGGTTGTCGCAATCCTTCCGAAGCCAGTGACGAGGATAGCCCGGCTGCATGCCCCGGCCCCCCTGCAATCGTAGTCGATTGACCTAAAGGTAATCCATTGCCGGCGACGAGCCTCTCTTTGCTTGGAAGAGGCGCAGTTGATGCTGCCATGGCGTCGCTTGCTCCTCCAAATACACTCCCCGCAAGGACAGCGGCTAATGCCATCATGCCCATCTTTCTAAACCTAATCAAACCCAAACCCTTAACCCCCCTATACCTAAGTGATATTTCTAGCAAAAATCATACAATAATCCGGTCCTATCTGGATACATAATTTTCCTAATATATCTGACATCAAAAAAAAGCCACCTCAACGGTAGCTTTCTCCGACAATTTCATCTATTGAAACGTAACATGGATCTGCACGATCTCGGAACGGGAGCCCAGCCGAATCGGCGGTCCCCAGAAGCCGTAGCCCGAGGACACGATGGAATGCATCCGGCCTTTTTGCAGATATCCCCAATCGTTCTCGAACAGGGCCCTCGTAATCAAATGCGCCGGGAATACCTGACCGCGGTGCGTATGCCCCGACACGATCAGATCAACGCCCTGCTGCTGTGCTTCGTCCAGCGCATTCGGCTGATGATCGAGCAGAAAAACCGGCTTGGATAAATCCGCCCCTTCCATGATCATGGACAAATCTGCGCGGTCCTGATCCTGTTTATCCCGCCTGCCTACCAGCGTCAAGCCCTCCACCGTCAGTTTCTCGTCATACAGCACGGTCATACCGCTGTCCTCGAGAGCCGATATCAGCTCCGTAATCTCCCCTTCGAATCGGTCATGATTGCCAAGCGAAGCATATACGCCATAGGTCGCCTGGATACCGGTCAAAATCCGATCTATCCCCTGGCTTAAATAAGCATCCAGATCATCATCAATAATATCGCCTGGAAACAGCACCAGATCCGGCTTCAATCCGTTGATCTCCTTCACCATGCGCTCAGCGTGCGCCTTGCCAGAAAGGACGCCGAAATGCATATCGGACGCCATGACGATATTCAGCTTCTCCATGGTACCCGCATCCTTGTCCACCTGAATATCGTAAGCACGTACGGTTGGACTATAAGCGTTAAAGGAGCCGAAACCGATCGCGATCACCATCAGCACCAGCACGACGGATACCGCCGCCTTCTCCAGCCCGTCTCTTCGCAATGCCGTCATCCTCAGCAGCCATAACACGATGTGCATCAACGGGAGAAGGATAATCAGCACATAAAAAATAGCCATCCAATACGATCCTATAATATTCAGCACGGTTGGATTACCGAAAAACCGTCCTGATATAAACGATGTCGATACCACGGTCAGCACGACTATGTATACCCATTTGAGCGCCATGGACGGCCCCGGCCTCAACCAGCTCCATACGCTTCGGCCAATATAATAAACCAGCAAGCCGTATATCAAAAGCGCCACGATTCCTGCAATAATAAACATCGCCATCCCCTTCCGTACATCCATTATAGCAAGCGGATTTTACAAATCCCAGCGGACGTTGGCGGAAGGCGGAGGGCTTATGATCTTCGCATGGTTCTAAATAGCATCAAGAAGTTACAAACCCGTGCGTTGTTTCGGCAGCAGCTCGTTCAGCAGCGCCTTCAAATTACGGTCTTCCGTATATCGCTCCTGCCCCATATCCAATTCATTCACGCGTATATACGTATAGCTTTCGGCGCCGTTCTCCGGTTTAAAGAGAAGTTCATCATGCGGGTCAGGCACCACCCGGTACTCCATTTCATGAAACATATCGAGCAGCTGCTCACCTGTAGGAGTCTCTCCCTTATCAACAAAAATCAATCCCCGCAGCTTCTTGGGGCCTTCTTTATGTCCGACTGTAAAATGAACGATGCATTCCATGCTCATCCATCTCCCTTCTTGGTTGTTATGTTATCCGTTCACACCCGTCTCATTCATGTTCTCCTGCCATCTCGGCCTTCATTCACGCGGGTTGCCGGTCTTAAGCAAATAAACGCCAAGATGAATCCCGGCGTTCCTAATCATTATGTCTATTCCATTCTACGATGAAACATGATGCTTAACTGTGACAAAAGTCACTTCCGGAAAGGCAATGATCTACAACGTGCCCCTAGGCCGTATTACGATTGGAGTCCCCGTTCACTTCTTCGGGATCGCCTTCATGCCCCGCCAGCGGGCGGGTTATCGATGACGCAGCCAGGTCTTCCTGCTCTTCCTGCTCTTCAGTCTCCGGCTCCGCATTAAGATACTCGCTTTGAATCAGGCCAAAGTGTTCTCCGTAACGCGCTTCCAGCTGCTCGCCCATGTCCTGTTCCAACTGGAACAATACCATCTCCTGGGTAAAATGATGCAAGAGCAGCTCTGCCATGACCGGATGCTCCGTGATGACCGCTCCCGTATCATAGTCCCCGCCGCGCATCCCTAAGATGCACCATTGCCGATCGACGACAAACGAGAACTTCCGGCCACCGGCCCTTCGCTCCGCAAGGTCGCTCCACCCAGGCCACGCCAAAGTTCTTGAGAGTCCCTGATCTGGACCATCGCAAGCCCACAGCACTTTCACTCCTCTTGCCTCCGCTTCCGCCAGCGGCTCACGGAGCAGCGACGCTTCCTCGCGCCAGACGTCAACGACGATCTCCCGTTTCGCCCGCTTCAGCTCCCGTACAAGCACATCAAGCACCGCCTGATCCCCCTCCATGCTAAGGAAGGGAGCGGCCGTGCCGCTGCTCCGCGGCAGGCTCTTCTCAACAAAAGCGAGGGATGCCTCCACGCGCCCGGATATCATCCGCGTCAATTCCTCCGGCTTCAGCGAACGGTAACGGACAGGTTCCCCGTCCATTCGCTCAAGCGCTCTCTGCCGCTCCAGACGCTGCATGGCCGCATAAACGTTGGAACGCGAAGCGCCCAAACGTTTAGCTACCTCATACCCGCCTGCAGGCCCATGCTCGGCAAGGTCCACCATAATCTTCGACTCAATTTCCGTAAATCCCAAATTGCGCAAATGATGCAGCAATTGTTCCATAATATTAGTCCTCCCATAGATGCTCGAACGCTTGCTCTATCATTCACACTGTCCTTTATTCATCGCGCAAGGGCATGATCGTCCGAATCCCTATCTCTTAAATCTGTTCAGCTCCGCAGCGCGGACACCATTTCGAGCCTTTCGGCAGGTCGACGCTGCAAATTTGGCACTTCACCATGTCGCGGGTCGCTTCATCGTCTCCTACGTAGTCTTGACTTTGATTATTTTCCTGCCAGAAACGAATGCGGCGGTCCAGCTCCAGCTGTCTCTCCCGCTCGCGCTCGAGCTCTTCCCAATGGCGGCGTTCCCTCTCCTGCTCCTCCTGCTCGAGGCGCAGCCGTTCAGGATCAACCTCCGGTTCAGACGACCGCTCGATGATCTCCTCGCGCTGGCGTTCCGGTTCAGGATCATAGAGGTCGGGCTCGTACGGATCCGGATTCGGACGATAATCATAGGTCTGGACATCGTCCTGTTCCTCCTGGATTTCTTCAGCCGCCGCATATTCGCGTTTATCGAACATGCTCTTGCGCTCGGGCTCCCGCGGCTCTTCCGGCGCTGACTCCTCAGGGTCAATCAAATTGGCAAGCTTGTTTCCGCAATACGGGCAGAAATTCGCGTCCAGCGCGACCACGCGTCCGCATTCGCAGACCCGTTCATTCTTGAGCACCGCGATGCGGTTCCGTATCGCTTCGATTTGCTCCTGCAATCCATCGCAGGTTTGCGCGAGCTCGACCATCTCCTTTTCCGCAATCGACATATCCTGCTGACGGTAGCCCTCATAGAATACTTTACCCATCTGCAGGTAATACGAGTTCTTCTGCTGTTCGATTTCGGAAATTTGGCTGTTGAGCTTATTCACTTCGACCACGTGCTGCGCCTTTTCCGTTGCGCGGTTAGCTCCATCCTTGAGTTTCTGTAAAATCTTCATTTATGAATCCTCCTCTTTCTCATATCCCGATTCACCGGCGGTCCGCCGGCACATTGTCATATCTCTTCATCAAGGTTATAAACGATTTATAGCCAGCCATAAACCGGCTGCCCCATGTTTCTTTGCAGTTCGCAGATTTGCTCATGTGTCATGATATGATCCTCATCGTCCAGTATACTGCCGTCATGGTGATTCTATCATACCAAATTCCTTGCCCCATGTGAAAAAGGAAGCCCCTTCCAACTTCGCTTCTGATTCATCCGGCCCCCGAACGTGTATATGATTAGAAAAATGCACAGTAAGGGGCGGCGGCCGGTTTAAACCCCGTATCCTATTCCGTGCAGCCTTGAGCTGCCGAAGTCTGGAGGGATTTATCATGACAAACGATAAAAAGACGTATTATGTTTCAGTCAATCACAACCTGATCCAGGATGTACCGAACGATACGAACGAATATGTCGTATATATGGATGATGAAGAGGTCTCGAAGCTGAGGGGGCTGCTCCATGAGGTCAGCAGCAGCGACCGGTATGCTTTTAAACGGACGTTCGTCCCATATAAATCGGCAGATCATGACGATGCCGCCGAGGAATACGATGAACGGACGATTAATCTTTACACCTTTCTCCATGAACATGGGGATGAACGCACCCGCAAAACCATCGAGGATATGAACATCATCGGCAAGCTGAACGATACCGGCTACGATGATCCCGGTTATGAAGACTCGCCGCTGAATAAGTAATCCGAATGCTTCAGTCCAAAAACAAAGGAATCCCGGAGCGAGCCGCTCCGGGATTCCTTTGTATAACTAGAACATCGCCCGGTCTTGCGCAGGTCCTGTTCTACTTTATAGATTCGCAAGCCGCGGTACAAGGATAAAAAGTCCCGTTTATCCTACGACTATTAGCACAGCTTACAGTTTAATGTTCGCTTCGTCGAAATACTCCTCCAGCGTCAGGCCGCTGTCGGCGATATCCGGTGCCAAATCCTTTCCTACGTAACGGATATGCCAAGGCTCGTATACATAGCCGGTAATATCCTCGGCCCCTTCCGGATAACGAATGATAAAGCCGAATTCCGGCGCGCGGCTCGCCAGCCACTGTCCTTCCTCCGTATGGCCGAACGTTTCCTCCAGCGCATTGCCCGCGCTAGGGCTGGATACGTCGATGGTCAGGCCGGTTTGATGCTCGCTCGTACCCGGCACAGCGCTTACGCGGTTAGCCTCGGCTTCCCCCTTGGTACGAACATTGTTCTCATATATGGTTTTTTGGCGGGCATAAGAACGGTATCCCGATACGGCCCGAAGCTCGATGCCGTCCGCTTTGGCCGCGTCGAACAATTCCTCGAGCGCGTCCGCCGCTTCTTGTCTCAGGTGCCGTTTCTCGTGCGGCTCATCAAAAGAAAACGGAACATCCGGCTCTACAAGATCGCTCGGCTCATAACCGTCCGGCAAGCTGCGCTGCTTGTTCACGACTACCGTCACGGCCTCCGCATTGGTCACGACCTGCTTGCCCCCGCTCTCCTGGATGGTGGCCTGGAGTGCATTCTCGCTGCGCTTTGCCATGACCGGATCCGCCGGCTGATTCTCAGCCCCCGTTTCCCCGTTCTCCGATCCGCCTTCAGGAAGCGTGCTGCCTTCCTGGCCCTCGGCCGGCGACTGCAATTCCTGCCCCTGTTCCTTGCCGGAGCCGGCATCGTCGGATTGGCATCCCGCCAGAATGGCCCCTGCTAACAGCAGGGATGACAGCATTACGCTTGTAAACCGGATTCCTCTTCCCGAAAATGCATTCATCTCTGCTACTTCCTTTCCCACAGTTTGTCCTGCCCCCATTGTACCTTATTCGGAATAAACAGGACAAACGAGCCGCTGACGAATCATGACGGATTTACACCGTTTACGTCAGGTATTCGGCAGCTTGCCTCGATTTACGGCGCTGCTCTTATCGAATTCCATACCATTCTGCAATGGATGTCCAAGCTATGGCGAAGGCGGCTCCAAGCTGCGGCGCTTCTGGTCCGCTTGCTTGGCCGCCCCGCGAGCGATCAGGGCAAGCGCTTTGGACGCGCCGCGAACGCCCGGCAGCAAGCCTGTCCAGTCGCCCGCCGGGCCGAGCTGATCCGCCGGAGGCGGCGGCGACAGCTGCACCGCCAGCTCGCTAAGCTGCGGGCCGGGCCGGTGCAAGCGGCCCTCGGCCGCCGCTTCGGCCACCCATTCGCCCGGAGAAGGACCGGACGGTCCCTTCTCCTTCGCGCGGGCGGCCGACTCCGCGGCGGAGCCGCCTGCCGGCGGCGGGGCTGCTTTGGCCCAGGCGTCGAAGACGCCGGCCAGCAGCGCTTCCCGCGGCAGCCCCAGCAGCGTCAGCAGCTGGAGCGGCTCTGCCGCTAGGCGCCGGGCTGCGGCAGCCAACAAGGCTGCGGCATGCCCGCAAGCCGCTCGGCCGCATGTGCAGCGCGCTTCGGCTGCAAGCTCTCCACCCCGCAGGGGGGATGGCGCCAGTTCATCCAGCCAAGGGGCGCCCTGACCTGCAAGCAGGCGGTACAGCGCCTGCGGGTCTTCCTCCAGATAAGCCAGAACCGCCTCGCGGGCGGCAGGATCCCATTTCTCCACCTGCACGCTGACCTCATAAGTCTCCGAAGATTCGATGTCTCCGTCCGCTTTTCCCTTCAACCATCCCGGTTCGATCTCGAGTCTGAGCCCTTCGCCTAATCCCGCAGTTTCCATAGCCCGCACCTCCTTACATTCCATTCGCGTACCGGTACGCCTGGTAGGCATGATGCCATCCGCGGACCGGCATTTTCGGTTACATCCAATCCTGCTCCTGAAGCTCGATCAGCTGGCGGAGCTCGCCGTCCGACATCTCCGTCAGCCAGGTTTCGCCCGACCCGACCACCTGCTCGGACAACGCCTTCTTCTGTTCGATCAGCTCGTCGATCCTCTCCTCCAGCGTTCCCTGGGAAATCAGCTTGTGCACCTGAACGTTGCGGTTCTGCCCGATCCGGAATACGCGGTCCGTCGCCTGATTCTCGACCGCCGGGTTCCACCATCGGTCATAATGGAGCACATGGTTCGCACGGGTCAAATTCAGGCCTACGCCCCCGGCTTTCAACGACAGGACAAAGAACTCCGTCCCCTCGCCTGCCTGGAACGCCCGTACCATCTCATCCCGTTCGCGTTTTTGCACCCCTCCATGAAGGAAATACGGCTGTTTTCCGTATTTACGTCCAAGCATGCTCACCAACAGCTCGCCCATGCCCACATACTGGGTAAAGATCAGCGCCGATTCTCCCACATCCGCGATGCTGTCCAGAATTTCGAGCATGCGCTCCATCTTCCCGGAGGACTCGGGACGCACAGCGCGTCCATCGTCGCGTCGAAGCAGCTGCGGATGATCGCATATCTGCTTCAGCTTGGTGAGGGATGAAAGCACAAGCCCCTTGCGCGCCATGCCCGTCCGACTCTCGATCTGTCCCATCATCTCGTCGACGACGGCTTGATACATCGCGCCTTGAACCTCGGTCAGCGGACAATACGATTTCAGTTCCAGCTTCTCCGGCAGATCCTTACGGATGTCCGGATCGCTCTTGAGTCTGCGCAGCATGAATGGAGAAACCAGCTTGTGAAGCTCCCGGAATCTCTCCTGCTGCCCTTCACCCGGCGCATAGCGCTGACGGAAGCTGTTAAACGATCCGAGATATCCCGGATTGAGAAAATGGAAGATCGACCACAGCTCCGCCAGACGGTTCTCCACCGGCGTCCCCGTCATCGCAATGCGGTGCGGCGCGGATAATTTCATGACGCTCTGCGCCTGCTTCGTACGATAATTTTTAATATACTGGGCTTCATCGAGCACCACGCTCGACCACTGGATCGCGGATAAGTCCCCGCCGTCTCTTCCGGCCAAGTGATACGTCGTCAGCACGATATCATGATCGGCCGCCTCCTGCAGGAAATCGTCTCCGCGCAGACGACGGACGCCGTGGTGCACATGCAAGGTCAGATCCGGCGCAAATCGCTGAATCTCCCGCTGCCAGTTACCCAGAAGCGAGGTCGGGCAAATGATCAGCACCGGGTCTCCCGCGGCTTCGGTATTGAGGCGCTCCAGCAGGCAAGTGATGACCTGCACCGTTTTTCCAAGCCCCATATCGTCTGCAAGGCAAACGCCAAATCCCAAATCGCGCATCACGCTTAGCCACTGATATCCCCGTTCCTGATACGGTCTCAACTCTCCGTGAAGCGAGGAAGGGATCGGGCGGGACGGCAGCTTGCGCACCGTTTCCCCGTCCAGCAGGGAGGACAGCAGGCCCGTTGTCTCCACTTCTTCGATGAAGAGCCCCTTCCACAGGCGCTCTCCATCCATTTCGGCGCTCAGGTGCATCCATTCGGCCAGCTCCATCTCGCCCTTCTCGTGGCGTTTCATGAAGCGCAGCACCTGATTGATCTCCTTCAAATCCACCTCAACCCATTCCCCGCGGAACTGGACGTAAGGCAGATTCTGTTCGGCCAAAAATTTCAATTCCTCGCGCGTCAGGGTATGGCCGCCCATCGCGGCGGATATTTGGAAGCTCACCAGATGCTCCATTCCGAGCACCGGCGTCGACTGTGCTTCGCCTGACGATCTTGCATCCGGCATCATTTTGAGGGATAAGCCGACGCGGCGGCGTCCTTCCCTGCTCCAGCGGGACGGCATTTGAACCGTAACGCCGCTCGCCGTTAATCTCGGAACCGATTCCTTCATGAACGTCGACAACCGCTCAAGCGGCAGGGTGACGCTCTCCGGAGCGCGCCCGTACAAGCCTTCCGACAGTTCGGGAGCCAGCGCCGCGGCTTCTCCCAGCCTCATGAGCAGCTGTAGCTGGGCCCCAGCATACATCCGTCCGCGCAGCAGCTGATCGGATTCCGGACTTCCCCATACGCTCCGGACCGGCATCAATAAGCCTTCATCCTCCTGGCTTCGTGCCCAGAAGGTTACCTTCCAGTCCTTCCGGCTCTCTTCCAGCGGCGGTTCGAGCCGCAGCCCAAGGGCAAGGGTTCCGTTCTCAGGAGGCTGATCCTCCCCGCCGGCGTAAGGGAACACGGTCCCCCCAACCCGTTCTACGGCTTCCTCAAGCTCGCCCACTTCCTCCACCGTTCCTTGAATGGGAATATCCCGACTGACCGTCAACAGACTGTTCCACCACAGCTCGGTAAGCGGGGATTGTCCCCGCCGGTAGTTCGCCAGATAGGCCTTCAGCTTGTCCTCCGATTCGCGGACGGCAGCCCTGGCTTGACTGTCGATCACGCCGCACAGGAAAGAATACAGCACGATCGCCCCCGCTTCCTCCCGCGTGGAAGGATCGGTTCCGGCAAGCGCTGCAGGCGTCCCGATGGCAATAGGAGGAATATTCGCCGCCAGCTGCAGAAAACGGGCCGTATCCTCGGTATTCAGCTGCGGTTTCCATACCGCTTTTATCGTGTGCATCGACGTTTTGCGCCTTCCGGCGGAAGGTACCTCCGCCGTCCCTGGTGCAAACTTCCCCTGCAATAACAGCTCCAATGCGAATCTGCTCGCTTGCACCCAATATTCCATTTCTTCGCCGATGGCCAAACCCTGAGCTTGGGTATGCTCGGGATCGAGCGAAACCAGCATGGAGAATGCGTCTCCCGGTGTCAGCGCAAGCCCTTCCATCGTCCGTCCGCCAAGCGTCTTCCGTTCCGGACGCCGCGCGCTTTTCGATCCGAGGACTTTGGCCGGATATCTGAGCTCGGCAAGCCGGAGGGAAGCGTTAGCGAAGGGACGGGTTCCATCCGGTTTGCGAAAGGTTCGGACCACTCTGCTCCATGCATCCACTCGGGGCTCCGAAACCTCACCGGAAAAACAAAAGAATACGTCACCTAACCATACGCCATAGAGCGGTTGATTCATCGTTGTCTCCCGTCTTTTCCTGCTTTATAGATATTATTACTATCTTATACGATAGCAACCTAATTTCAAAACGATACGGATTATGGCCAGTGCCAAAATAACGTCAACCTTTATCATACCATGTTTTTACTATTTCGTTATGATCTATGTATTGCATAGCGAATTCTTCTATTATATAGAGTAATGAAAAATCCTTGTTCTTATGCAGTCTCCCGTTGATTCTTGCCGCCCAAATTTTCGAAGCCTGCATTTTTTATGCGACCCTTCCGCTGATCCGGCGTATGTAGATCATACATTAAGAGTTCGGGAGGTCTTGCATTTATGGGTTTTATAGGCTTTGGTATTTTCGGGATTGCGGCTTTATTGCTGGGATTGTTCTTCTTTCTTCTTCACATTGCCGTCTGCGTATGGGGTTATAACGATGCCCGGCGGAAAGGGCGCAGTCCCGAGTTCGCGATTCTTGTTGTGCTGGGTTTATTGTTCTTCCCTGTGGTAGGTCTTATTATTTACCTGCTGATTCGCAATAATTATTAGCCTCCACAACAAAAAGACGGTGCAGGTTCGTCCTGCACCGTCTTTTTTGACGTCCATAATCATTCGGATGGCAATCGTGCCGACCTCGCGATTACTTCGCCTTTAAGCTGTCCCATGATTTCTGAATGCCTTCGAACAATTGGGTTTTGTCCACGTTGCCAGCCACATAACCCTGCATCTGGCTGCCGAATTCATTCATGCCGCCGTCCGGGAATTTGTTGAATTCCCAGCTGAGCGCTTTGTTCTCTTGGCTGTACTTCATGACATCGTTCCCCAGATCGCCAAGCGTCTCGCTGTTCGCCTCGATGCTGGTCAGTGCCGGGATGAATTTGAACTCTTCCGTAATGTAGCGTTTACCGGTCTCGGAAGTGACGAGCCAGTTCAGGAATTCCTTGGCTTCGTCCTTCACCTTCGATTTGTTGTTCACGACCCAGTTGTTCGGCACGCCGACCGGAAGCTTGTCGTTCTCTTCGGCGTTGTCATTGATCGGCATCGGCAGAAGGCCGATGTTCAAGTCCGGGTTGATGCCGTCGATCTGCACCTGCGTCCAGTTCCCGTTCTGGGTCATGGCCGCTTCACCGCTGGCAAAGGTCGTGATTTCCGTGTTGTAATCCGTCGTCAGCGGGTTCTTCTGGCCGTATTGGACGGTGAGGTCGAACAGTCTCATCCATTCATCGAACTTCGCGTTGCCAACCAGCTTCTCCGTGCCTTCATTCATTCCTTTGACGAATGCATCGGGATCTTCCTGATGGGCGAACGGAATGTTCAGCAAGTGGTTGGCCAAAATCCAGGTTTCCTGGTATCCGTTCACGAATGGCGTAATCCCAGCCGCTTGCAGCTTTTTGGCAGCTTCCTCAAGCTCCGTGAGTGTCTTAGGGAGTTCGGTGATTCCCGCTTGCTCAAACAAGTCTTTGTTATAAATGAATCCGTAACCTTCGATGGTCATCGGTTGTCCGTACAGTTTACCGTCTTTTGTCATGGGTTCTTTGGCAACGTCAACAACGTCCTTCACCCATGGCTGGTCCGAGAGATCCTCGACATTCTCAAACCATGTCTCCAGATCGCGGTATCCGCCGACGTTAAAAATGTCGGGCTCATCGCCGGAAGCGAATTTCGCCTTCAGCGCCGCACCGTAATCGGAGCCGCCGCCAACCGTTTGAATATCCAGCTTGATGCCGGGATGCTCTTTTTCGTACTCGGCCTTCAGTTTGTTCAAAGCCTCGGCGATTTCGACTTTAAATTGAAAAATCTTAATCGTTTTCGTTCCGCCCTCGGCACCGCCTTCAGCACCTTGGCCGTCCTCGTTGTTGCCGCCGCAGGCTGCAAGCAGCGTGGAGAAAGCCAAAACCATGACCAGGAGCAGCTTACCGTATTTCTTCATTGTAAAACCTCCCTTTTCTTCTATAACATCGTGTCCAGCATGCGTTGATAGCGTTTACTTTTTCAGTATAATCAACCTATTTTCGTTAGATCAGGTATTATATTGATCTTTGAGGGGGAAGGAATTGACCGTTTGGCGGTTATCCCTTCACCGCTCCTTGCGTAATTCCCTCAATGATGTACTTCTGCATGGCCAGGAAGAACAGAATGACCGGCATGATCCCCAGCACCAGCGCCGGGAGGGCCAAGTCCCACTGCTTGGTATACTGCCCAAAAAAGGCAAAAGTAGCAATTGGAATCGTCCGAAGCTCGGCAGACTGCAGAATCAGGGACGGCAGCAGGTAGTCATTCCATATCCACAAGGTGTTCAGGATGATCACCGTCACGAACATCGGCTTCATCAGCGGGAAAACCACCCGGAAGAATACGCCGTACCCGCTGGAGCCATCCACGGTCGCGGCTTCCTCGATCTCCATCGGGATCGATTTCACGAAGCCATGGAACAGGAATACGCTCAGCGGAACCCCGAAGCCCAGGTAACAGATAATCAGTCCGTACAAGCTGTTGTTAATGCCGAGCGTTGCCGTCACTTTCACGAGCGGAATCATGATCGATTGGAATGGAATGACCATCGCCGCCACAAACAGCGCAAACATGATCTGGTTAAAACGCGTGTTGCGGCGAACCATCTGGTAAGCGGTCATGGCGCTTAACATCGCCAGCAGCAAGTTGCTCGCCACCGTAACGACCAGCGAATTCCAGAACGCCTGCGGGAAGTTGGTAATGTCCCACGCCCGTGAATAGTTGCTCCATTCGAACGTAGTCGGAAGCCCCGCCGAATCGGTTAACAGCTCGCCGAAGGTTTTGACGGAGTTCACGAACAGGAAGTAGAACGGGACTAGGAAGAGCAATGCCACGATGACCATGATGATCTCGGTGGCCATGGTGTTCAGCCGGTATTTTCTTGTAGTCTCCATTAGGCTTCAACCTCCTTGCTCTTCGTGAATCGAACTTGCAGGCTTGTTATGATGGCAACCACGATGAAGAATATGACCGCCTTCGCCGTTCCGAGTCCGAGACGGTTATTCGTATAGGCCTCGTTGTAAATATTCATGGCCACCGACTCGGTCGAGCCGAACGGGCCGCCTTTGGTCAGGGATAGGTTCAGGTCGAACATTTTGAATGACCAGGAGATCGCCAGGAACAAACATACCGTAACCGCCGGCATGACAAGCGGGATGATAATGGACCGCAGTACCTGCCCCCTGCTCGCCCCGTCGATTTCGGCAGCCTCCAGAATATCCTTTGGCACATTGTTAAGCGAGGAGATATAGATGACCATCAGGTACCCCGCCGTCTGCCATACAAAAACGATTACAATTGCCCAAAAGGCAGTTCCCTTCGTGCCGAGCCAAGGCAGGTTAAAGAATCCGAGGTTCGTGGCATTGCCGATCGCCGCAAACCCTTTCACAAAGATAAACTGCCAGATGAAACCGAGCAGCAGGCCGCCGATGACGTTTGGCATGAAGAAGATCGTCCGCAGCACGTTTCGTGTCTTCAAAGGCTTCGTCAGAAAGTACGCCAGAATAAATCCTAGAAGATTCGTAAGGATGACGCCAAGCACCGTAAACCGGGTCGTAAACCAGAAAGCATCCCGGAATTTATCATCGTTGGTAAAGATGGTAACAAAATTATCAAAGCCGACAAAATCGATTTTGCTTGACACGCCATTCCAGTTCGTGAAGGAATAATAAAGACCCAGGAGGAACGGAATGATCATGATGAGGATGAAAAATATGGTGGAGGGCCCCACGAAAAGAAACTGCTGCAGCAGCGCCGAAGATTTTTTTCGATTCATCCCTTGATCTCCCCTTTTCGTTAAGTTGTTGTATGATGTACAGCTATTATGCGGTAACCTGTAAACAATAAACACGGAGAATCATGAACCGTTAGGTGTAAAATATTGACCATACGCGCTTATGCCCATTCGATAATTCCGAGGTGATCCTTCATGAAATATCGCAGCATCCAGACCCGGCTGATCACGTTCATGCTCGCCGTCACGACCATCCCGCTCCTGCTCTCGTTAATCATCACGTTTACGCATACGCGGGAGTCCGTGAAGGAGCAGACGGTGAACGAAAATGTGCGGCTGATCTATCAAGGAGCGACCAATCTGATGAACTATCTGCGCGGCATCGACCGCGCGTCGCTGTCCGTTTATTCGGATCCCCATTTTTTGCGCAACCTTGCCCTGGATCCCGATAACCACCGGGTCGTAGCCGAGCTGTATGCAACCTTGCAGGCCATCCAAACGGGCACGCAGGACGTTCACCAGATTTATCTGCACAATCAATTGACGGGACAATCCACCCAGATATCCAGCAATCTGCCAAGAAGGGAATTCCGGCAGGCTCCGTACCGCAAAATAGAAGAGTTCGGCGAAGGCAATACAGCCATCGAGCCCGTCCATCAGGTGCATAGTTACGGGTTCCCTCCGCGGCCCGCGGACATCCTGGATTTTGAGGTGATCACCTTCTACCGATCCATCACCAACGTGCCTGCGCCGGACCAATATGCCCTCATGGCCATTGACGTGAAACTCGACAGTATCTTGGCCATATGCGATCAGCTGTATGCTAAAGGGGAAGAGGCGCTATACTTGATTGATAGCAGCGGCAGCATCATATACGGTCCGGATCCGCAGCAGAGAGGTCAAGCACTGGACGATCCTGAGCTTATGGACGTCATCGCTCAAGCGGAAAGAGGATATTATGACGGCGAGGATGCGATGATTGTCTATGAGAAGCTCGATTTGCCTTACGCACCCTGGACGCTCGTCAAGCAAATTCCGCACCAAACGCTGTACAAACATTCGACGGAATTAACGAGCATTAACGCGATTATTGCGATTTTAGCGCTATTCATTGTCATATTCGGCACATTATGGATATCGATTCGAATCACAAAACCCATTAAACAGCTCACAACCTATATGAATCAGGTGAAAACCGGGCGGCTCGACGTGAATATTGACGTGACAAGCCCGGATGAGATCGGAATTCTGTCCCGACGCTTCCGAACGATGATGGATACCATCAACAACCTGATCCTGCGCGAGTACCGGTTGGAAATCGCCAATAAAACCAACCAACTGAAGGCGCTACAGGCCCAGATCGATCCACATTTTCTATACAATACGCTCCAGTCCATCGGCACCTTGGCCCTGCAGCACAACGTGCCGAGGATCTATTCCCTGCTCTCTTCGCTGGCGAATATGATGCGCTACAATATGCGCAACAGCGAGGGCAAAGTGACGCTTCAGGATGAGATCAACCATGTGCGGCTGTACCTTGAGCTGCAGAAACAGCGGTTCCGCGATCAGCTGGAAATCATCTGGGATGTGGATCCGGAAAGCCTCACGACCCCGGTTCCGAAGATGATCCTGCAGCCGATCGTTGAGAATTATTTCAAGCATGGCATGAACACGCACGCCGGCGTCGGCCGCATCTCCATCTCCACCCGCATCGCGGAGGATGGCCGCTTGATCGTTGTCATTGAGAATAACGGGGCTTCCATCGAGGAGGCGGAGCTCGCCTCGATCCGCGGCAAACTTGAGACGGCCTTTCATCACCCTGACCGAAACGATGCCGGCGAAGATTCTATCGGGCTGTTGAACGTATACATGCGGTTGAACCTGTACTCCAACAATCATGCTGAATTAACCATAGAGAATGCAGAGCCCCACGGCGTCAAGGTTACGCTCGATATTAAACCACGGGAGAGTGAACACTAGAATGAGAGTATTGATCGTAGATGACGAACAGCACGTTCGGGAAGCTATAGGGCTTCTGGCAGACTGGGAACGGCATGGCATAACGGAGATCGACCAGGCCGCCGACGGCGAGGAAGCGGTAAGGCTAATCGAGGAGAAGAAACCGCAGATTGTCCTGACCGACATGCGGATGCCCCGCAAAAACGGACTTGAGCTGCTGACCTGGCTGCATGCCACGAAACCGGATATTAAAGTGCTTGTCATCAGCGGATACGATGATTTTGAATATGTGCGCCATACCATCCGTTCGGGAGGCATCGATTATATTCTCAAGCCCGTGGATCCGGACAGCTTGAACGAGGCGCTGGCCAAAGCGGTTGAAACCTGGCGGCTTGAGGAAGAGAAACGGCGGCATATGACCAATCAAAATATTGAAATGAATCAGATGACCCCATTCTATATGGACCGCCTGCTCTCGGATCTCGTGAACGGCTACGGCAGCAGGGAAAGCGTCGTCTCTCAATTGCGGAAACGGATGACGCTGCCCGAAACCGGCATGGCTTGCAACGTTGCCGTGCTCCGCGACGATCAATTTGACGAAGCTTTGCTGTCCAAATTCCGCAATAGGCGGCATCTGCTGTCCTTCACCCTCATCAACATTTGTAATGAGCTGTTGAAGGATCGCGGAATAGCCTTCCGGCATATCGACAAGCCCGGAGAAATCATCCTGCTCTGTTGGAATCCACGTCTTCCCTTTAACGACCTGCTGGATCGAATCAATGACGGGTTCTTCTCCACCCTTCGCAGGCGGAGCCATTTCGGCGCCGCCGAAGCGGGCGCTTTTCCCCAAGATCTGCCCAAGGCTTATTCGACTGCAGTCCAAGCGCTGTGCAGCCGTAATCTATTGACCGGCAAGTGCCACATCCATCGTGAGCGCGCCGTCGAAAGCGAGGGCTCGCGCACCTTGCGGCTCTCCTCCTACGAGGAGGAATTCAAGCTGGCCGCGCTCAGCGGGAGCAAGGAGCGCATCGAGGCGGCCACGGCAGAGTGGCTGCAGGAGGTTCGCGAGAGGGATCTTGTTTCTCCCGAGCATCTGATGAGGTGGAATTCGGAATGGGACTGGATCCAGTATCATTGGACGGAAAATGAAGTGAAAAGCACGCAGGAGCCCGTTGAGGACGCTGAAATTTCGCAGGACCTTCCCTCCGCCCTCCCTTACAGCGAGGATGGCATGATTTGCTGGGACCGCTGGCGCGAACAGATCAGCGGAAGGCTCTATGCGGCATCCCGGGTCCTTACCCAGATCCATTCGAAGGACAATCACATCATTCATGACATAGCCCAATATTTGGAGCAGCACTATCATGATGAGATTTCGCTGCAGCAGATCGCAGGCAAGTTCTTTCTTAGCAGGGAGTACATTTCCCGTAAATTCAAGCAGGAATTCGGCGTGACGTTATCGGATTTCCTCGGTCGGATTCGAATCGAGAAAGCCAAAACGCTGCTGCTCAATCCCCAAATTCGGATTGCCCAGATCGCGGAGATGGTCGGTTACCAGGACGAGAAATATTTTAGCAAAGTGTTCAAGAAGATGGAGGGTTTCACGCCGAACGAATATCGCAAGAAGCATATGAATTAAGGAAACTATCCCCCCCTTTCTTTTGGCTGCTGGCTCGTTATCCATTCTTTTGGGTATATTCTATATAGTCCAGACTGATATCAGGAGGAGATTGTATGTACCGCACGAACCCGTACCGCTGGTGGAATCTGCTGTTCTTCCTCGGGGTTATCACCGTGAACATGTTATCGGGCATGCTGCCGCTGGGCGGCAGAACGACCGGGGAGATATCGGATATGTATTATACGGCGATCACTCCCGCAGGGTATGCCTTTTCCATATGGTCCGTCATCTATGTGCTGCTGCTCTTTTTTGTCATCTACCAGCTGCGCCGCGACTCCGGAAACCGGGATTCCGTCAAATCCATCGGTCCATGGTTTATTCTCAGCTGCGTATTCAATATGGCATGGCTTGTACTATGGCACTATTTGTATATTGAATGGTCTGTCGTTGTGATGTTATTGCTGCTGCTGACCCTATGGGTTCTATATGTGCGCACGCATGCGATAGACTATCCGACGCCCGGCGAGAGATTCTGCCTGAAGCTGCCGTTCAGCCTATATATCGGCTGGGTGTGCCCTGCCTTTATCGTTAATGTCGGGATCGTGTTCCAAAAGAATGGCTGGAGCCTCTTCGGGCTGCGCGAGTCCGCTTTGGGTATCGCCCTGCTCTGCGTAGGCGCTTTACTCGCCATCCTGATCGGACTGCGATACCGGGACGGCATCGTGCCGCTGGTCTTCACCTGGGCTTACATCGCCATCGCCGCCGAGCATCGGGAGACCGACAGTATTTTAATGACCGCCTTCGTGCTCTCGATCATCTTGTTTGTATTTGCCGTATGGCTCTTCTTCACGCGCAATCGGAGACGATCCCGGTATTAAAGCGCGGATTCATCGGCTCGTTCTTCAGAATTTTCATCGAAAGGATTTAGAACAAGCAAAAGGAGCTTTGCCGACGCAGGCAAAGCTCCTTGTACGTTCATATCGTTTAATTCTTAACGGCTATAACCTCGATCTCTACCAATCCGTCCTTCGGCAGACGAGCAACCTCCACGGCACTGCGCGCAGGATACGGCTCGGAGAAGAAACTGCCGTACACTTCGTTCACCGCCGCGAAATCGTTCATATCCTTCAGGAATACCGTGGTTTTAACCACTTGATCCAGGCTTGTCCCGGCAGCTTCAAGGATTGCCTTGACATTGCTGAGCGAAAGCTTCGCTTGTTCCTGGACCCCTTCACCGAATTCTCCTGTTTCCGGATTCAATCCCAGCTGGCCTGAAGTATATACGAATCCGTTGATTTCTACAGCTTGGCTGTATGGTCCGATGGCTCCCGGGGCTTTGTCGGTCGATATGATATGTTTACTCATGATATATCACCCTTTCTATGTATTCCTATATGTGTACATTGTAATCCGCCGCGGGTTCTCTGGCAAATTTAATCAGCGGCCTCGCCTAGAACATGCATCACTTCATTGGTGTATACATGATGGCCTTTCATATCCGTTAGACCGATGTTCACCATGGACCTGGCGACCTTCTGCGCCGGAATGGCCCGGTATGGGGCAAGCTTCGGACCCCTGAATGCAAAGTCGAGGGAAGTCATTAGAAGCGAAGCCGCCCGCTCCCCAAACCGCCGTTCGGGCCTATCCCCCAGCAATAAC
The DNA here is from genome assembly GCF_038007545.1 of Bacillus sp. FSL K6-6540. Lineage (NCBI taxonomy): Bacteria > Bacillati > Bacillota > Bacilli > Caryophanales > Bacillaceae > Bacillus > Bacillus sp. FSL K6-6540. Next base: position 835,432 of record NZ_JBBOXH010000001.1, on the reverse strand, counting down.
GACGGTCTGAACAGATGCAGTCCTCGGAAACCGATTCCGGCCAATCGTTCTTCAACCTCTCCCTTGGTGCGAAGATAGAAATTACGAACCTTCGGATTGGCGCCTACGGAGCTGACCGCCATAAATTGCTTCACTCCGTTCTGCTTGGCCAGCTCTGCCGTCTTGATGACATAGTCCACATCCACTTTACGGAACTGCTGCTGGGACCCCGCTTTCCTGATTGTGGTCCCCAGACAGCAATACACGCTATGGACGCCGGAAAAAGCGTCGCCGTATCGTTCCAGCTGATCCCACTCCACCAGGATGGGCAGCAGCTTGGGATGCGTGACCTCCGGGAGTCTTCGCACCAGCACGCGCACCTCATCAAGCTCCCCGCGGCCCAGCAGCTCGTCGGTTACCGAACGCCCCACAAGCCCCGTGGCCCCGACTACGAGTGCAACCTTTCCCAACGAAACCCCTCCTTTTCGTTCATCATATGAAATATCCATGACATGAAAGACATCGGCTGCCTGCCGTTCTTCTAAGCGGAACGAAGCACTCTCCGCCCCACCGTCAAAGCAATCAGTACCATCAACACGCCCACCGCGGTTTGAAAACCATATCGGGATACCCAGTCGGGCGCATGTGCAATCCCTTTGAATATGAGACCGCCCAGCATGGGACCGAGAAAAGAGGCAAACCCCGTGATGGAGGAGTATACGGCAATGAACATCGGCCGTTCGCTTTTCGGCGTATCTCCGATCATGAAGTTAAAGGCAAGCTGGTTAAAGCCGCCTACGCCGGCACCAAGCAGCATATGCGATAACAGCAGCACCGGAATTACGGGCAGGACGGACAGCAAGCCCCATGTCAAGCACGACCCCGCAATCAGCGGCAATGTCCAATAGAGCAAGGTTCTGTTGCTGAAACGCGCATTCAAATTTCCCCATACGTAGAAACCGGTCATCATGATCACGGTCTGCGCAACGGTCATGATGGATACGATCGAATACGAAATATGCAGAACGTCCAGCATGGCGTACGAATAGAGCGGAACAATCAACGTCTGCAGAAAGAGCCAACCAGCCAGAAACAGCGTAGATTTGATAAACGTCGTATCCGACAGCGGCTTGCGGATCATCGCCCTAAACTGACGCTCGCTCGAATGCTCGAAGGGAGGATCAGGATACAAGAAGAACATGGATAAGTTCGCAGCGATGGCAATCCAAGAAATCATAAACAGAATCAGGAAGCCCCCGCCGCCGGGATAACGGTCCAGGATGATCCCGCCAACAAACAGGGTCAGGGCTCCGAGCGCATTCAGGATGGTATTGCGTATGCCGAAATAACGCCCCCGCACTTTGGCCGGCACCATGTCGCTAATCAGCGAGGTCCACAGCATGCCGGATACGGTATTGGCAATAAAGGCGCCCATATAAAGGATCATAAACACCGGAACCCACCATCGTTCCGGGAAAATAAACGGGATCAGGCCCGTAGCCCCCCACAACATGCGGTGCATAAAGGTAAACACAATCATTGCTTTCTTGCGGTACTGCAAGCGCTGGATCAGGTACGCAACCAGAATCTGAAGCACGTTGAACAGCGTGGTGACGGCCAGAACAAAACCAACCTCACTGGATTCCGCGCCTAAGTACAATAAGTATCCTGTCAAGAAGGGACCGCCCAGCAGCGTCTGCAAAATGATCGCCGGAACCCCTTCCCATGTGGCCGTCATCAAATGTTTGCGTTGATGCGAAACCTGTTTGCGCGGCTTGTGAATAACCTGGACAGCCTTGATGTTGATACACTCCTTCGATGTCTTCAAATGGGCTGATCAAACTTCCTTTTGACCTCATTCTACACCGCATCGGACCCAAGTCAATATGACTTTTGAAATATAAAACTCACATGAATTTCTCATTGCATATTACCTGGACAGACAGGCTTAAAAAGTCAAAAAAAGAGCGCAAATCAGGCTCGATTTGCACTCTTTCTCCATGCGGTTATGAAACTGGCCAGCGGTTTCCATTCCCTGCCGAGCCAGCCGGAGGACACGGAAGATTCTTCCGCCATGAAGCCCGCGGCGGGCGCTGCCGCCTGCTGACTGTCCGTGACAGGGAGAATCTCCTCGTTCGTCATCTCGTAGTATCCCAAATGATAGGTGCTGACCATATCTCCGTGTAAGGTAAACACCTTGCCGTCACGAATATCGATCACCTTGCCGGTCACAACACGGGATTCCAACATGATTCGTACTGCCTCCCTTATCGTCTTGTGGACTAGTCGCGGTATCTTGCACTCCAATCCGTATATTCGCGCTCTGCCGCATCCTTCGTATGCCCGTAGCGTTCCTGCAGCTTGCCAACCAATTTATCTTTCTCGCCGTCGATCACATCAAGATCGTCATCCGTCAATTTGCCCCATTGCTTCTTCGCTTCACCCTTCATCTGCTTCCATTTCCCTTTAAATACGTTGCTATCCATAAGTATCAGCTCCTCTTAGCGTAATGGATGATGAATTGTATCATTGCCTGTACTTGTGTATACCCGTCAGGAGTTTCTCTGAATCCTGGCAAACGATGACAACGGGGAGTTCCGCTCTCGAACCATACCTCAAGCGCCGCATGCAAAAAGCTGCCGCCGTGGACTTCAATCATCCGTGGCAGCAGCTTGGATTGTACAGAGATATCCATTTTCATAGCATAAGGGAGAAATTAAACTTCCCTATCAGCCTTTCAGTTTGATGACGGCTCCCTCCCTTTCCCTCTCCCTCTCCTTATCCTTCTCCTCCTCTTTATCCTCGCCAACCAGCTCTCTGGCGGAGGCTTTGAATTCGGACAATGTGCGGCCCACCGCCCGGCCGAGCTCGGGCAGCTTGGAAGGTCCGAACAGAATGAGCACGACAATCAAGATCATCATCAATCCGACAAAACCGACATTTTGGAACATAGAACCCAACTCCTTTAATATGTGATGGTAACGGTTCATGTTGAAAGCCAGCGGCCATTCGATCCACCGCTGCGAACGAGAACAACTTACTTTTTCTTTTCCTTATTCGGGTATACGGCTACGGCCTCAATCTCAATCAACCAATCGGCATTCACAAGACCGGCAACTCCCACGGTGGAACGCGCAGGCTTAACCGGATTCTCCTTCGTATTAAAGAATTGGGCGTATGCGTCAAACCAGCCGGTATAATCAAAGGTCCCGTTCTTTGCTGCATCCGGGGTCAGGTATACTCTCAAATAGACGACATCCTTCATCGTCAATCCCTGCTCCTTCAGCTGCTTCTCGATTTCCTTCAGGATGCCGATCCCCTGGGTTTTCGTATCCCCATAGCGTTCATACACCGTTTTGCCGTCCTTGTTCAACAATGGCGGAACCGTCCCGCTCGTATAGAGATAAGAGGAACCCTCCGGCACGACTACCCCGCTGGAGATCGAGGATGTAGGACTGCCGTAAAATTTAGGGGCCGGCAAAGCTTTGGCCGGCTTCTTATGGGCAGAAGCACCGTCGGCATATGCGGTTACGCTTACGGCACTGAACAGCATGGCGAGTGCCAGGAACGTCTTCAGTTTATTTTTCATGGATTATGGACTCCCTTCTCCATTATGATTTCATGACGCGTTGATGGATATCGGTTACGACCTCGCGGGCGGATTCGATGGCGCCTGCCTGCCAGGCCGTAATGTAGCTGATATGCTCCCCTGCCAGGTAAATGCGGTTATCCGGCTTGCAGAGGGTCGGGTAGTAGGTTTTCCTATCATTGGCGGAATAGGATACCCAGCCTCCCTCCTGGTATTTGGTCTTCTTCCAGTCGATCGAGAAGGAGGCCTCGAACTCCTTCGGATACTGCGGATGGATCTTGGCCCCCTGCGTCAATGCCAGTTTCTCGCGCTCGGCATACGACATGCCGCCGAGTTTATCGGCGATGCCCCCGTACGCATAATAGCCGAGCAGGATCCCCTTCTTCCCGAAATAGTCTGTCGGCGGATAGTAGATTTGCGTAATGTCCATATTCGTCAAGCTGCTGCCGCCGTACAGATACTCGTCCTCTTCCCAGAAACGGCGCTTGAACTGCAAACCGATTTTACTTGCGGAGGCGTAGCCCACGCTGCCGATGGCTTTGGACATCTCCGGCGAGAAGTCGGCGGGGATCTTCTTCAGTACCGTCAGCGGTATGGTGCAGATGCAGTAATCGCCGCGGAGTTCCTGCTCTCTGCCGGAATGGCCGTCCACATACACAATTCGCACGCCGGAGGAGGACTGGCGAATTTCCTTCACCTCGGCCCGGTACTTGATTCGGCTGCCTACCCGTTTCTCGAATGCCTTGATGATGGCGTCCATGCCGCCTACGGGGTGAAACATCATCATCTGCTGGTCGTAACCGTATTCGTTGCTGAAATATTTGCCGAAGCCGGAATTGATGATGGCCTTTAAATCGAACGGATCGCGGAGCACGCCGGCATCCAGGCGGCTTCCCGGTTCATCCTTATACCCGCCGCGCTCCGATCCCTTGTAGAACAGGTCCGGATTCAGATCGCCTTCGGCCTTCAGATAATCCACCAGCTTCAGCTTCTCTTCCGCCGTCAGCGGCAGATCCAGCGCATTTTGATTCACGGCTTTGGCCAGCATCTCGGCCACGTAACCGCGTACGTCGGCTTTGGCTGCACGCTTGGGGACGCGCTGTCCGGACAAAGCCCCCACGTTCTCGTTATAGTAATAGCCGCTCTCGTTCACGTTGTTGAAGGGCTCGATGGCTACGCCAAACTTCTTGCAATAATCCAGCGTGACGTGAAACTGGGGAATCCGCATCGGGCCTGCATTGAAATACAGTCCGTTATCAAAACGGGAAGTCTGACGGCCGGATCCGATCTCCGACACGGAGGTTCCTTTGCGGATCGTCCAGTTACGCCCGCCGGCAAAGCTTTTTGCCTCCAATATCGTGCAGTCGTAACCTGCCAGACCAAGCTCATACGCTGCCGTCAGGCCCGCGATCCCTGCGCCGAGAATAACGATCTTCTTGCCGCCCCGGCCGCTGAGATGCAGATCATTCTTTCCGGGTGGAGTATATTCCGCGGCTTTCAACGTTTCCGGCGTAAGGAGCCCCATCGTACCCATCAAGCTGAAGACGGCGACAGATCCGCCCACCTTGCCAACGGTCGTCAGAAATTGTCTCCGGGTCATCTCTTTTGGTTGTTCTTTTGTAGCCACCCTCGTTCACTCCTTCGCTAGTTTGGGATTGGATTGGATTCATGAGCCGATCTTAGCAGAGAAAACAAGGTTTGACTTAAAATATGTAAGAATTCCTAACATAGTTTTTTTTATTTTTGAAAAATGATTGCTTTTTCACCTTCTTTTTCATAAAATCATGTCATAAATCCTTCCAAAAAGGAATGAACCCACCCAAATTATTACCGTTTTATCTTCTTTGGTTTTAATCCCAAGCCATTAACAAAAGCTCAGGGTTAACAATACTTACATAGGAGGTAAAGAGCATGGAGAGTAAGGTGATGAGTATTGGGGTTGTTTGCGAACTGACCGGATTGACGGAAAGGCAAATCCGGTATTACGAGGAACGCAAGCTCATATTTCCGGAGCGAACGAAGGGAGGAAACCGCAGATATTCTTTTGAGGATGTGAAGAGCATTCAGGAAATCCATCAAAAAATGCAGGAGGGATTTAATACGTTTGAACTGAAGGAATTGAATAAATCGAAAAAACAGCGCTGCACGCCGATCTTCCGATGATGACCAAAGGAGTGACGAAGTCTATGGAGTTCAAGAATACCATGACGCTGCTCGAGCACATCGCCGAACTTAGAAAGCGAATCCTTCTGGTAGCCGCCGTCTTTCTCCTAAGCATGGCGGCAGGCCTGATCGCCGCACCCCAAGTGTTATCCATGTTAAAGCATCATTCGCCGGCCTTTCAGGTAACCTGGAACGTATTCTCGCCCTGGGACGGTCTCCGCATCTATATGAGCATCAGCATCGTATTGTCTCTGCTTCCTACCTTGCCGTTCGCCCTGCATCAAATCTGGCTGTTTGTCAATCAGGGACTGAACAGCCGCGAGCAGAAAGCGGCCCTTCGGTTTATCCCCTTCTCTGCGTTATGTTTTCTCATAGGGGTCGCGTTTGCGTACTTTGTCGTTTTTCCGATGAGCCTCGCTTTTACGACGGGGATCAACAGTCAGATGGACCTCGTCGAGACGTACGGCGTCGCCCAGTACTTCGGTTTCATGTTCAATATCATCATCCCGCTGTCTCTTGCCTTCGAGCTGCCTGTCATCGTCCTGTTTCTGACGCGAATAGGAATATTAAGCCCGGCTATCCTGCATACCATGAGGCGCTACGCCTACGTCGTTTTGGTTATCGTTGCGGCGCTGATCTCGCCGCCTGACCTCGTATCGCACCTAATGGTTGCCGTCCCGCTCATCGGTCTATATGAAATCAGCACATGGCTGGCAGGCTGGATGCATCGCAAGGGGAAGCATGCAGAGCATGAAGAAGGTACGGAAATCGATACGGCTCACCAGATGATCTGATATCCTTGTTTTTTTCCTGTCGGCTCCTGTAATGAATCAGCATGATAAACGTGCTGGACTGGAGCATTTGGCAGCATGTAGACGACATCCCCACAAAAAAGAGGCCGTATACCTGCACAGGTACGGCCTCTTACTTGCTCATCAAAGAATCCGTGCAGCTGCGTTCCTTGGCCGGTCCCCCGCTAACGGATCGTAATGACCTTCTTCTCCGCTTTCATGTATTTCACGAACATGCCCGCATAATCGGGATCCCACTGGGTTCCCCTACCGGCTTCCAATATGCTCAACGCATCCGCGGATTTCATGCCGCTGCGGTACGGCCGATCCGACGTCATGGCATCATAGGCATCGGCCACCGCAATAATCCTGCCGAACAGCGGAATTTCCTTTCCCTTCAGCCCGTCAGGGTACCCGCCTCCGTCATAGCGCTCATGGTGGGATCGCACCCCCTCCAGGTAAGGAGCCATCGCATCGGCAGGCTCGATTTGCAGCAGAATGTTCTCCCCTTGCGCCGGATGAGACTTTACCTGATCGAACTCCTCTGCCGTCAGTTTCCCTTCCTTCAGCAAAATGTTGTCCCTGACCCCGATCTTGCCGATATCATGCAGCAATGCCGTCTTATGCAAAAGATCAACCTGCTCTTCGCTTAGTCCGGCCAGACGGCCGATCAACACCGAATATTCCGCTACTCGAAGCGAATGGCCGGCCGTGTATGGATCTCTGGCATCCAGCGCCGCCGCCAAAGCGGCAAAATAACTGTCCAGCAGCTTGCGGTTCCGTTCCTCGCGCACCTGCAGCCCGCGGACCATCATATTAAAACCCGCGATCAAATTGGAAAATTCATCGGAGTAGAGATTGGAGGTCTGAATCAGACGGCCCTCCTTGATCTCATTCATCGCCCGGTACAGCTGACGGATGGGGCGCTGCAAATCCTGGGTCAAGAGCCAGGCGCCGATATAAGCAAATCCGACCCCAAGCAGCAATATAAATCCGGCCCAGCCCCAATACTGCTGAGCTACAATCTGACTAAGCCCCTCCAACCGGATCTGCACAGCCAAACTGAACAGAAATAGCGGAAAGGTGCCGATCAGCATCGTACTCAGCAGAAATTTCGTCCGAATCGCCATGAACACATGGCCCTCAAGAGAGAAATCCACGCCATAACGCGACAGCGCCTGCCGCCGAACTTCCTTGATCAAAGGGCGAATGGCGGCTATGGTCAGGAAAAATTCGATCATGGCATGACAGCTGGCCAGCAGGACCGCCCCCAGGCAAGCCAGCCATATGTAGAACGGCGGGAAATTCAGCTTCCCCTGCTCCATCATCCAAACGGTAAGCAGAATGGCCGGAAGCGATAAACCGAGCAGATGCGGTCCGAATATGCGATATACCGCCAAACGCGGCATACGGTGAATGCTCAAATACGCTTTTTCCAACGTTTCCAAATCCGTATGGCCTTCATTAAATCCCGCGTGAATCGGCCGTAAATGGCGAAGAAAGACCGTCAGCTCCGATGCGACCATTACCATGAACGAAATGGCCAATATGAGCATTAGACGCACGCCTTCAGAGGTGGGAATCTCGAGGGTCGTTACCATTAATACGCCACCCACAACAAGCACAGCTGCAATGGACCCGATCATATAGTTCCGGATTAGCTGCTTAAGAAAAGACTTATACAGTTGCATGGAACGCCTACTTTCATTAACGGATAATAAATATCGGCAAGGCATATGCAATCCGAACGTATTCGACATGATGCTACAAGTTTAAGAGCTCGGCAGCAGAATTCGCAAGAAAAAACTGTTAATATGAATATCGTAGGATTTCAGGAAAAAATCAAGCGTTTTTGCATCTCATTCTAATATTCGTTTGAATATCTTTGCTTATTACATGCAGCTGTGCTATAATTAGTAATTGTTACACGAAGTTTAACCCCGTAAGTTCCTCGAAACATGGTTATTTACATCTCTGTTGAAGTGCAAATTCCTATTTTATGACCCTAAAAGTATGAGTTTTATGGAACGGTTTTCTGATTCACACTGGAGCGGTCATCGGAGCCGCAAGGACGAAAGAGAGGCAGGGCTTTTGTCGTTTTAGAAGCAAAGATTCTTGAAGAAACTTCAAATACGGAACCGACTGTGCAGCCGTAAAGGCGCCAGGGGTTAAATTTTATAAGCGCTATTAAGCGCACAATGAAGGACTCGGCCTTTGCCGGGTCCTTTTTCCATGGATGCGCCGCCATTTCGATTCTTCGAATCCCAAAAGACCAGTGACAGCCGCCTAAACGGCTGCATATGATACCGGAGACGATCAGTATTCGGAAGGAGCGTGCAGTTTTGAAGAAAAAGAAAAAAAACTCGTCAACATCTTCTAACCAACCCTTCAGAGTCGACCCTAGTACCAGGGAACTCGACCTGTTGGGGCGCGGTAATGGACGCAGTCCTGAAAAAGAAAAAGAAACAGAAACAGAACAAGAAAAAGAAGCCCGCATTCTTTCAACATTACCTCTCGCGGATCCGGAAGAGGATCTCATCGGCATTTTCGAATTAAGGCAGCAAGAAAGAGAAGAAGTCATCAAACCCGTAATATCAGACGAAGCTATTTCTGTATCAACAGAGGCTACTGCATTTTCTGATGCCGTGACGGTAAATTCCGACTCCGCCGCGGCAGCAACTGACTCCACAACATTATCTTCTACGGATTCCGTGACACTGTCTTCTGCAGATTCTTCCATGACACTGTCTTCTGACCATTTGACGCTATCTTCCGATCCTCTGCCTAACACGGAAATCGAGCCGGAGCAGTTGATTCTTGAAAAGGAAATGCCAGAAATTAAGGGAGCATTTATATTTACAGAGGACATAGGTGAATATGCCATAACCGAGAACCGGATCGCCTCCAAGTCGGTTACGGCTTCCAAGCTTGCTCGTGGAGCGGTCGGTCCCGAAGCACTGCAAGACTATAGCGTTTCCAGCCTTCATCTTGCAGACGAAGCCGTGACCTCAAGCAAAATTGCTCCATTGTCAGTCACGGGCGAGCATCTCATGGATGGAATTTTATCGACGCGCAAATTCAGGGACGGCTCGGTCAACGCAAGCAAAATCAAGGATGGCAGCATAACCACCCAAAAGCTGGCGGACCATGCCGTTGAAGGGAAGAAAATAGCCGACGGAGCTATTACAGCAAGGCACCTCGAGCAGCTGCTCGTATCGACGGAGCTGCTGGACGACCAATCTGTCATTGGAGAAAAAATCGCATCAAGCGCCGTAGAAACCCGGCATATATCCAATGAGGCGATTCACACTTCCAAGCTTGCCGACAATGCCGTCACGTCATCCAAAATTCGCGATGGCGCCATCACCGGAAACAAAATAGCGGATAGCGCCGTAGACGGGTCCCATATACAGCAGAAATCCATTAACAGCGACCATCTCGTCAGCAGGGCCGTGACATCGGAGCATATTGCCAAGGGAAGCATCGGCCCCGACCAAATTGCTGTTAGAGGCATTGGCGCCGACCATATTCAGAATGGATCGCTGGGCGCCCGCCATCTGGAAGACGGTGCAATAGGGCCTGATCAAATTCAGCCTGGTTCCATCGGTCCCGAACAGATCGACGTCAGCGCCGTGTCCACCCGGCACTTGAGCGATTCCAGTATAACGAGCTCCAAACTTGCCGATCAGTCAGTCCATACAGCCAAACTGGTCGAGCAGGCTGTTACGGCCTCAAAAATTGCTGATCAGAGTGTTCTCCCGAGTAAGATTGCCAATGAAGCTGTACAAACCCGTCATTTGGCTAAAGGGGCCGTAGAATCATCCCAAATCGCTTCGGAGGCTGTTCAAGCCCGGCATCTCTCTCAAGATGCAGTGAAAGCAAAACATATCGCAATCGGCAGCATCTTGCCACAGCACTTTGCTCCTGAAAGCGTGCTCGGTGCGGCAATCCATTCCAGAACGATTGGAGAGCAGCACATGGCGGACCGTTCCATCGCGAGACAGCATCTTCAGCGAGAATCGGTTGGGGAAGAACAGCTTGCACCCGAAAGTGTAACGGGCAGCAAGCTGGCGTTGGGCTCGGTTGGCGGCAGCATCATTAGGCAGAGTGGCGTGACTTCCAGCAATATCGCAAGCCAATCCATTCTGCAGCAGCATCTGGCTGCGGACAGCGTCGGAGCACATGCAATACAAGACGGGGCGATCCAATCATCGCATTTGACCAACGGCTCGGTTGCCAGCTGCCATTTACAGACCGAGAGCGTAGGGACAGAAGCGCTTGGACGCGGAGCGGTAACAAGCGACAAAATTGCCGAAGGCAGCGTAATCGAATCTTCTATCGGTGAAGGCGTTATTGCACCTCGGCATCTGGCAGACCATGCTGTAACGTCCCTGAAACTGTCACCGGAAAGCGTGTCGACCGACAAGCTGGCGGATCTTTCCGTTACGTCGTCCAAACTTGCCGAAGGCAGCATCACTGGTGACAAAATAGCATCCCAAGCCATTCGTTCCACCCACCTGTCAACCCATTCCGTCGCCAAGGAAGCCATTCAGAATGGAGCCGTTACCTCAGACAAAATTGCCCAGCAGTCGGTTGAGGGAGTGCATCTTGGACTGGAATCCATCTTGGGCAAACATATCACCCAGGAAGCAATCCACGGCTACCATTTGAAAAAGAAATCCATCACGCTAAACCATTTGGCTGACGAGAGCCGATCGCCCGATATGCTGTTTGCCGACGGAAGCATTCCAGGAGCGAAGCTTGAATCGCAATCGATTACGGAAGACCACCTTACCCCTTCATCTGTGTCGGGGACCGTATTGAAAACAAACGCCGTTAGCGGAGAAAAAATCAAACCGCTCTCCATCTCGGCAGTGCATCTGCAAGAAGCGAGCGTCCTTTCGGACCATCTTGGTTTGGAAGTGGTCAAATCACAGCATATTGAGGATATCGCTGTAACCGATCGGCATATTGCGTCAGGCTCGATCAGCGCAAAGCATATCCAGAACGAAAGCATTGAATCGTCGCACATCGAGAACGGTGCCGTTCTTTCCGAGCATATTGCCGGAGAATCGATCCATGGAAACCATCTCAGTGAAGGGGCTGTGGCATCCAAGCATATAGAATTATTCTCTATTCAAAGTCACCATCTCGCACCTTACTCCGTCAACATGGCCCATCTGGCGGATCAGTCTGTCGGCCATGTCCACTTGCAACCGGATAGTGTGGGAGTCGATCAGCTGCAGCCTGGGTCCGTCAAATCAAGACAATTGGCAGAAGGTGCCGTGCTTCCCCATCATTTGCAGACGCACAGCATCAACACGAAGCATATTGAAGCCGGTGCGATTACAACGGAGCTTATTCAGGATCACGGGGTTACAGGAGCAAAAATTGCCCATGGAACGATCACCGGCTCAAACATTGCGGCAGGTTCTCTGAACGGCTCGAAAATAGCCGAGGGCTCTATTGAAAGCCGGCATCTCGGTCCGGACGCCTTTGATAACTTCAACCTGGCTAACGGCTCCGTTACGGGGAGCCAAATCGCCAAGGAAACCATCACGGGTGCGAACATTGCGGCTGGTGCTTTGAACGGGTCCCAGATTGCCAAGGGCTCTATCGAGAGCAAGCACCTCGCACCGGACGCTTTTGATAACTTCACTTTAGCCGAAAACTCCGTAACAGGAAGTCAAATTGCTGGGGGAACCATCACCGGCGCGAACATCGCCGAAGGCTCCTTAGACGGATCGCAGATTGCCAAAGGCTCCATCGAGAGCAAGCACCTCGCACCGGATGCTTTCGACAACTTCACCTTAGGAAAGGGTTCTGTTACGGGAAGTCAAATTGCTGAAGGTACCATCACGGGCGCGAACGTCGCCGATGGGTCCCTGAAAGGTTCGAAGATCGCCGAAGGCTCCATTGAAAGCCGCCACCTCGGTCCGGACGCTTTTGATAACTTCACCCTGGCCGGCGGATCTGTATCCGGAAGGCAAATCGCTAAGGGGACCATCACTGGCGCGAACGTAGCCGACGGCTCCTTGAACGGGGCGCAGATTGCCGAGGGCTCCATCGAAAGCAAGCACCTTGCACCGAATGCTTTTGACAACTTCACCTTAGACGAGGGCTCTGTTACGGGAAATCAAATCGCTGAGGGAACCATCACCGGCGCGAACGTCGCCGACGGTTCCTTGAACGGGGCACAGATTGCCGAGGGCTCCATCGAAAGCAAGCACCTTGCACCGAATGCTTTTGACAACTTCACCTTAGACGAGGGCTCTGTTACGGGAAATCAAATCGCTGAGGGAACCATCACCGGCGCGAACGTAGCCGACGGCTCCTTGAACGGGGCGCAGATTGCCGAGGGCTCCATCGAAAGCAAGCACCTTGGACCCGACGCTTTTGCTAACTTCACCCTGGCCGGCGGATCTGTATCCGGAAGACAAATCGCTAAGGGAACCATCACTGGCGCGAACGTAGCCGACGGCTCACTGAACGGGGAGCAGATTGCCGAGGGCTCCATCGAAAGCAAACACCTTGCACCGAATGCTTTTGACAACTTCACCTTAGACGAGGGCTCTGTTACGGGAAATCAAATCGCTGAGGGAACCATCACCGGCGCGAACGTGGCCGAGGGATCTTTGAACGGTTCCCTGATCGCCGAGGGATCCATTGAGAGTAAACACCTTGGACCGGATGCTTTTGATAACTTCATTCTGGCCGAGGGCTCTGTTTCAGGAGGCCAAATCGCTGAGGGGACCATCACCGGCGCGAACGTGGCCGAGGGATCTTTGAACGGTTCCCTGATCGCCGAAGGATCCATTGAGAGCAAACACCTTGCACTAAATGCTTTTGACGACTTCATTCTGGCCGAGGGCTCTGTTTCAGGAAATCAAATCGCTGAAGGGACCATCACCGGCGCGAACGTGGCCGAGGGGTCACTGAACGGGGCGCAGATTGCCGAAGGCTCCATCGAGAGCAAACACCTTGGACCGGATGCTTTTGATAACTTCACCCTGGCTGACGGCTCTGTTACAGGAAGCCAGATCGCTGAAGGTACTATCACTGGCGCGAACGTGGCCGACGGCTCACTGAACGGGGCGCAGATTGCCGAGGGATCCATTGAGAGCAAACACCTTGCACCAAATGCTTTTGACGACTTCATTCTGGCCGAGGGCTCTGTTTCAGGAAATCAAATCGCTGAAGGGACCATCACTGGGGCGAACGTCGCCGAGGGATCCTTGAACGGTTCGCTGATCGCCGAGGGATCCATTGAGAGTAAACATCTCGCTCCGGGTGCCTTTGATAACTTTACCCTGGCTGACGGTTCTGTTACAGGAAGCCAAATCGCTGAAGGGACTATCACTGGCGCGAACTTGGCCGAGGGATCTTTGAACGGTTCCCTGATCGCCGAAGGTTCCATTGAGAGTAAACACCTTGGACCGGATGCTTTTGATAACTTCACCCTGGCCGATGGTTCAGTAACAGGAAGCCAGATCGCTGAAGGTACTATCACTGGCGCGAACGTGGCCGAGGGATCTTTGAACGGTTCCCTGATCGCCGAGGAATCCATTGAGAGCAAACACCTTGCACCGGATGCCTTTGATAACTTCACCCTGGCTGACAGCTCTGTTACCGGAAATCAAATCGCTGAAGGTACTATCACCGGCACGAACGTGGCCGAGGGATCCATTGAGAGCAAACACCTCGCACCCGATGCCTTTGATAACTTCACCTTGGCTGACGGCTCTGTTACCGGAAGCCAAATCGCTGAAGGTACTATCACCGGCACGAACGTGGCCGAGGGATCCTTGAACGGTTCCCTGATCGCCGAGGGATCCATTGAGAGCAAACACCTCGCACCCGATGCCTTTGATAACTTCACCTTGGCTGACGGCTCTGTTACCGGAAGCCAAATCGCTGAAGGGACTATCACTGGCGCGAACGTGGCCGACAGGTCCTTGAACGGCTCACAAATCGCCGAAGGATCCATCGAGAGTAAACACCTTGGACCGGATGCTTTTGATAACTTCACCTTGGCTGACGGCTCTGTTACCGGAAGCCAAATTGCTGAAGGCACTATCACTGGCGCGAACGTAGCCGACGGGTCCTTGAACGGCTCCCAGATCGCGGAAGGTTCCATCGAGAGCCGGCACCTTGGACCGGATGCTTTTGATAACTTCACCTTGGCCGAGGGGGCTGTTACCGGAAGCCAAATTGCTGAAGGTACTATCACTGGCGCGAACGTGGCCGAGGGATCCTTGAACGGCTCCCTGATCGCCGAAGGTTCCATCGAGAGCCGGCACCTTGGACCGGATGCTTTTGATAACTTCACCTTGGCCGAGGGGTCCATTGAGAGCAAACACCTCGCACCCAATGCCTTTGACAACTTCACCCTGGCCGATGGTTCAGTAACAGGATGCCAAATTGCTGAAGGTACTATCACCGGCGCGAACGTAGCCGACGGGTCCTTGAACGGCTCACAAATCGCC
Source organism: Bacillus sp. FSL K6-6540 (assembly GCF_038007545.1). Classification (NCBI taxonomy): domain Bacteria; kingdom Bacillati; phylum Bacillota; class Bacilli; order Caryophanales; family Bacillaceae; genus Bacillus; species Bacillus sp. FSL K6-6540. The sequence continues at coordinate 820,424 of NZ_JBBOXH010000001.1, read as the reverse complement.
GAGGGCTCCATCGAGAGTAAACACCTTGGCCCGAATGCTTTTGATAACTTCACTTTGGCCGATGGTTCAGTAACAGGAAGCCAAATTGCTGAAGGGACCATCACTGGCGCGAACGTCGCCGAGGGATCCATAGAGAGTAAACACCTTGGACCGGATGCTTTTGATAACCTCACCCTGGCTGACGGCTCTATTACAGGAAGCCAGATCGCTGAAGGGACCATCACTGGCGCGAACGTGGCCGAGGGCTCCTTGAACGGTTCCTTGATCGCCGAGGGATCCATAGAGAGTAAACACCTCGCACCGGATGCCTTTGATAACTTCACCCTGGCTGACGGCTCTGTTACAGGAAGCCAGATCGCTGAAGGGACCATCACTGGCGCGAACGTGGCCGAGGGCTCCTTGAACGGTTCCTTGATCGCCGAGGGGTCTATTGAGAGCAAACATCTCGCTCCGGGTGCCTTTGATAACTTTACCCTGGCTGACGGTTCTGTTACAGGAAGCCAAATCGCTGAAGGGACTATCACTGGCGCGAACTTGGCCGAGGGATCTTTGAACGGTTCCCTGATCGCCGAAGGTTCCATTGAGAGTAAACACCTTGGACCGGATGCTTTTGATAACTTCACCTTGGCCGAGGGGGCTGTTACCGGAAACCAAATCGCTGACGGGACCATCGAGAGAAGACATCTTAGACCGGACGCTTTTGATACCTTTACACTCGCTGACGGCAGCATTGACGGCGACAAATTAGGCAAGTCGGCTGTCGCTAGCGTTCATATTTCCGACGGGGCTGTTACCGGCCAGCAATTGGCTGAATCAGCAGTCACTGCACAGCATCTGGCCTTCACGCCGGTGCGCAGCTCAAGCGGGAAGCCGAAACTTCAGCAATTTGGAATGACCCCCTTTGTATTGACAGGGGCCGGCACTCAGACCGAGGTAACCGTCCTATTCGATGAACCTTATGCCGGCATTAACTATGTTATCGTGGGGATGAGCAACAATCCTGGTTTCCAGATCTCACTGAAATCCCAGCGCGAGGATGCAGCAGTTCTGGAAGTGATCCGCCAGCCGAATTGCAGCCTTTCCTACGGCTTCGTGTCCTGGATTGCCCTTGGCCCTTCACTGTAACCAGAATATCAAGCCCAAAAACGGCTCTCCTATAGCGATGGGAGAGCCGCTTACACGTTATTCATGCCATCGTCATTCTAATGAATCGTATGCTCTACCAGCCTATGTTTCCGCAGGAAAAGGGCGTGGATTGTTTCAAATACGGCTTACGAAATTAAAGCCTTGCATAAGGATATGGATGAAACGCCTGTTCATAACGTGAGTCCCCGTAGTATTCAAAAATAAAAAAGACGAGCTTAACGCTCGCCTTTTTTATTTTCGAAATTGTCTGGATGTATGAAACTTGCAGTCATCAAGTCCGGCGGGAGGATGAACCTATATGCCAATTAAACCGCGCGTCCTCCTCCTTGTGCTGCGCTTTCCCCTGCCCCCGGCCACCTCGTTCGTATGATTGCAGCGTAACAGCCCGAGATGAACAACACCGCAGCTGCAATGATATACGTAGTCCGGACGCCGTATTCGTCGGTGATGAACCCGAACAGCAGCGTGGATAGACCAAATACCAGCGAAACCATCGCGCTTTGAGCCGCGTACACCTTCGGTAACAGATGAACGGATACGCTCCGCTGCAGAGTGGTCTGCAGCGAGACGGATTTCAGCTGTTCAAAAACGCCGAAGCCTGCCGAGAACATAAGGGCCAGCCAAGGCACCGAGGTCAATCCAAAACCGAGCGTCATCAGACTGATGCCGAAGGAAGAGCAGATGACGAACTTGCGAATATTGCGGTCGATCAGCCCCCCGCCTCTCATTCCAAACAGTCCGCCCAGCATGAGTCCCAGGAAAAAGCTTGCGTTGATATATCCCCACCACGCCTCCTCCCTGTGCAGCGCATCAGCCACGTACACGTAGATGATCGCTGCGATCCAGATCACGCCTGCCATCGTCTCCAATACATAAATCACATGAATCGCCCGAAGGGAAGGCTGCTTCCAAATGAGTGCCCAGCCTTCTTGAATGGAGCGCCCTTTCGAAACGCGCGTCTTCTCTTTCGGTTCCGGGGCGGCTTCATGCCGATCCTCTATAAGTTTCATGAAGACTGCCGCTGCCAGGGACAGCGCAAAGGTCAGTCCTATCACGCTGCTTCCGCCCAAGACTGCGACCAGCAGTCCCCCAACCGCCCAGCCTCCCAGTTGGATCATCTGATCCACGATGGCAACAAAGCTGTTCGCTTTCGTTAACTCGGCGGCATCCACCAGACGCGGCAGCATGGCATGGCTGGCAGGTGCAGCCCAGCCATCGAGCAAGGAGATGAGAAATACGAATCCGAGAATCACATAGACCGTCGCCTCCTGCTCTCCCAGTGCATAGCAGGTTACCATCAACAGGAACAGCACGACCGTTTTTCCGATCTGAGACGAAACAAGCAGCGACTTGAGGCTGTATTTGTCCATTAAAACGGGCGCAAAGCTCCCGCTTATAAACCGTGCCGTCGTCGTAATGAAAGGGATCATGGCCATCAACATGGCGGATCCCGTAATCCCATGGATCATAGCCATCAGGCCGACAATGTAAAATAAATCGCCGCTATTGGCGAGCGCCTGGCCTATCCAGAGATATCGAAAGGATTTCCGTTTCATCTTTCTACCCCAATTCTGTATTTAGTTGTGCGGGTTGGGTAGAAAAACCTACATGTTCTGGCCTCCGTTCACTTCATATGACTCATATAGTAACATCCTTCATGTCTTCTGTTAAGCTGCTCGGTATTTTTCAATCCCTCCTCATTTCAGCCTTGGATTCGCACATACGGCGTAATCGGCCTGGTATATCCCTCCATTCGTCTATTTTTTATCCCGGACTAAAACTATTTGGCCCTCTCCACGGTCTAATGATCAGTCAAGCGCACTCAAGTACTTGAGTTGATCCCATCAATCCGGCCAATGATTGAACAGATCAACGAATTCGTGCCATGACATGTATACTAGTGCTAGTAGTTAGGAGTGAGTGAACTGAGAGCGAAAGAATCGAAGCAACAACAGTTCAGTGAACATATCGAGAAATGCAAGAACAAGTTATACCGGGTGGCCTATTGCTATGTCAAAAACGAGCAGGAGGCACTGGACATCGTCTCGGAAGCGACCTATAAGGGATACCTCGCTTATGAGCGGATGAACGCGCCGCAGTATTTTGATTCTTGGATGACCCGGATCGTCATTAACGCTGCCATCGACCATCTCGGTCGCAAGAAGCGGTTTACCTATATGGAAGACCAGGCTCAGGACTACGCGGCTGCAGAGCATGCGGTCCCGCTGGAGGAGAAAATGGATCTGTACGATGCGCTGGACAAACTCCCGCCGGAGGAGAAAACTTACATGATTTTGAAGTTTTTTGAGGACCTGCGCTTTAGGGAAATGGCGGATGTGCTGTCATTGTCCGAGAACACCGTCAAAACCAGGTTTTATCGCATTATCGGAAAATTGAAATCTTATTTAATCGAGGGAGAGGTCGATAGCCTATGACAGGAAAAGAACGCTACGAACACATTGAAATTCCCGCTCAGTTAACAGGCGTCATAGATGCTGCGCAGAAAAAGGCGGCCACCCGTAAACGATCCAAACGCATGATGAGGTATTCTTCCGTTGTTGCAGCGGCCGCTGCCCTGCTCTTCGTGGTCAATATCCCAACGGTAGCCAATGCCTTATCCAAAGTACCCGTGGTGGGCAGCATCGTTCAGGTGCTGCAATTCGGGGGCGGCGGCGAGCGGACCGACGGCGTTACCGTAGGAACGGAAGCTTCCGAGGATGTAATCAAGATTCATTTTGATCAGGAAGGCGAGTCCGTTTCCAGCGTGCCTGCCTATACCGTCGACCATAGAGATGCCCCGAACCGCCTTATTTTCACGTTTAACGGGGTTCGAAATTTTGACTATGATACCATCAAGAAAGACATGCTGGCGCTTCCGCTGGTGAAGGATGTTTATGAAAATGTGATTCTGGACGATTCGGCCATGCGTTTTGTCGTTGAGCTGAAGGACGGCGTGAAGCATTCCGTATCGGAATATAAAGATCCCGGCTATTTGGAGCTGAGGCTTACTTCCACCGGCGAGCCGGTAACTCCGCGCGAAGTCTTCTATATCCGCAGTGAGACGATGCCGCAAGGGGAATCCCTTGCCATTCTTGAAGAGATTTACTTGGAAGACGACGTGGCCTTCATTAAGGCGGCCGGCGGGGACTTTATCGCGGTCATCGGCGGATTCGATACCCGCGAGGCTGCCGAGCAGAAGCTCGGCGAAATTTCGTCGCGCGAGACCTACGGCGATGATCTTCGCATCGACAGCTGGATGAGCAATGAGCGCCCGGACTAACCGGTTGAAAAAAGCACCGCTCCGACAAGTGTTGGAGCGGTGCTTTTTGATGATCACATTATTCAGGTTCGATTGTACCGCCAGCTCCAGAGCAGCTCTTCCTGCCGCAAAGAACGTTATGCGTTCTGATGAGGATAGATCATGACTTTGACGCTGGTGTCCTTTTGCGTGCGGGCAAGCTCCACGGCTTCCTCGATCTGATCCAAAGAATACTGGTGGGTGATGATGTCCCGTATGCGGCTGCCCTTGTTCTGCAGCATCTGAATAGCGGCCGGATACGTATTCGCATAGCGGAACACACCGTATACATCCAACTCGGCGTCAACCAAAGCGCCGATATCCACCGGAATGGCATCCTTTGCAGGCAAGCCTACAAACACGATGCGGCCCCCGCGGTTCACATAACCGATGGAATCCGCGATGGCCCCGGCATTGCCCGATGTTTCGATGATGAGATCGATTCCCTTGCCGCCCGTAAGTTCGACCAATCGCTGGGGCACGGATTCGTCCATGGGATTGATCACGCCGGAGGCTCCCATCTGAAGGGCCAGATTGCGCCGGTAATCCACGACGTCGCTGCCGAATACCTCTGAGGCTCCGGACATTTTGGCTGCCTCCATGGCAAGCAGGCCGATCGGGCCCAAACCGAGCACCAGCACCCGGTCCTCCGGCCGGATACGCCCGCGGCGTACGGCATGAAGGCCAACGGACAGCGGCTCAAGCAATGCACCCTCCTCGAAGGACATTTCATCCGGCAGCCGGAACAGGAAGTCGCTGCGAACCGCAACGTATTCGGCCCAGGCACCGTCAACCGGAGGAGTCGCCATGAACACCACGTCCGGGCACAGGTTGTAGCGTCCGCTTTTGCAATAGGCACATCGCCCGCACGTAACGCCCGGCTCCACGGCCACGCGGTCACCGACGGAGACATTTGTCACCTTCTCCCCCGTTTTCACAACGACTCCAGCCAGCTCATGTCCCAGAATCAACGGCTCTTTCACCTCATACCTTCCGATCCGTCCATGCTCATAATAATGCACGTCCGAACCGCAGATGCCGATGCAATACACCTGAATCAAGGCTTCATCTGGCTTCGGCTCCGGAATGGGCACCTGCTTCACCCCAATGGATAAAGGACGATCAAGAACGGCGGCAGACATCAAATTAGGCTGCGACAAGCTGCATTCACCTCTCATTTCAAGAAATCGCTTACCCACTTAGTTTACACGATAAACTATCGCTTCATAAGGGTTTAAGGTGAATTGGCCGAAACTCCGGTCCGACCGCTCGTAATTGGTGAGCACCACTTCCGGATGACGGCCGCTCCATTCCGCTGGAAACTGAAACTCCGGCGTCCTGCCGTAAAAGTTCAATACGATCAGATATACCTCGTTCCCTAATGATCTGGAATAAGCGAAGATCTCCGGATGCTCCTCCAGCACGGCTTCGTATTTTCCGTAGATCAGCACCTCGGTGGACTTGCGCAGACGGATCAAGGCCTTATAGTAATTCAGAATGGAATCCGGATCGGCCAGCTGATGCTCCACGTTGATCTCATGATAATTCGGATTGGACCGAATCCACGGCACGACGGATGAGAAACCGCCATAAAGCGTGCCATCCCACTGCATCGGCGTTCTTGCATTGTCCCGGGCCCGGTACGCGATTCTGCGCATCGTCTCGGACACGTCTTTTCCGTCCAACAGCCGCTCGCGGTAATAATTGTAGATCTCCACGTCCCGATAATCGCTCAGCTCCGGAAACTCGACATTCGTCATCCCGATTTCCTGCCCCTGGTAAATGAACGGCGTCCCTTGCATCAGCATAAAAAAAGTAGCCAGCATCTTGGCCGATTCCTTATGATAGTGGACCGGATCGCCAAAACGGGATACGGAGCGCGGCTGATCATGGTTCTCCATATAGAGAGCGTTCCAGCCTGTCCCTTCCAGGCCCGTCTGCCATTTATGCATGATCTGCTTCAATTCGGCCAAGTCCCAGACGGCGTAATCCCAGCGCCCTTCGAGTCCGAAATCGAGATTGACGTGCTCAAATTGAAAAATCATGTTCAGCGCCCCGTTCTCCTCCCCGATCCAGCGGTCTGCTTCGGCGATCGGAATGCCGCTGGCTTCGCCCACCGTCATAATGTCAAAATCGGCCAACGCTTCGCGTTTGAATTGCTGTAGAAATTCATGGATTCCCGCGATATTCCGGTGACCGGGATTTGAATCGACATATCGAAGGTTGTTTGGATTCGGCATGTCGGGCAAACCCGGCAGCTTCTTAATATGGGTGATCGCGTCCACGCGAAAGCCGTCGATCCCTTTATCCAGCCACCAGCGGATCATCCGCACCAGCTCTTCCCGGACCGCCGGATTCTCCATATTTAGATCAGGCTGCTTTTTCGAATAGAGATGGAGATAATATTGACCCGTTAGTTCGTCGTATTCCCAAGCGGAACCGGTGAACACCGATTCCCAATTGTTCGGCTCGGCCCCGTCCCTCGGATCCCGCCAGATGTAATAATCCCGCTTCGGATTCGTTCGGGAGGAGCGGGCTTCCATAAACCACGGATGTTCATCCGAGGTATGATTAAGCACCAGATCCATGATAAGGCGCATGCCGCGCTTATGGATTTCGGCCAGCAGCCGGTCGAAGTCGGCCATCGAGCCGAATTCCGTCATAATATCCTGATAATCGCTGATATCATAGCCGTTGTCGTTATTGGAGGATCGATAGATAGGGCATACCCATATGACGTCAATCCCGAGATCCTTCAAATAATCCAGACGGGATATCACCCCTTGCAGATCCCCGATGCCGTCTTCATTCGAATCCATGAAACTGCGCGGATAGATCTCATACGCAACGGCTTCTTTCCACCATGCTTTCCGCATTGCCTGATCCCCCGTTTACAATCAAAATGCTGCCCATCGCGGTATACGGACATTAGTCGTTTATACATTCTTATTAACCGACTCCTGCCTAAGCCGCAGTCTGTGGCAGCATACAGTATTGCCGTTTAAACGATCATATAAGCCTGATAACCATAGAATGGCCATGCCGCGGGGATATGCGGCACAGCCATTCTAAGTCTATCCTCTCACGTATTTACCGGTCAGGGAGTGTTCCGCCGCGATCAGTTCGGCGGGCATTCCTTCGAATATGACCCTCCCTCCCCTGCTGCCGCCTTCGGGCCCGAGATCGATGATCCAGTCCGCCTGACGAATCACGTCCAGATTGTGCTCGATCACGATCACCGAGCTGCCGTTATCGACGAGCCGATTCATCATGTCCAGCAGATGCCCGACATCCGACATATGCAGCCCCGTCGTCGGCTCGTCCATGACGTAAATCTGACCCTGCTTGTGCAGCTCGCTGGCCAGCTTGATGCGCTGGCTTTCGCCCCCGGACAGGGTGCTCAGCGGCTGTCCGAGGGTCAGATAGTGCAGGCCCACGTCATGCAATGCTTCCAGCCGCCGCTTGATTTCTTTTTTCTCGAAAAAAACCAGCGCCTGCAGCACCGTCATGTCCAGCACCTCGGTGATCATTTTTCCCTGGAGCTTGTACTGGAGCACATCATCCTTAAAACGTCTGCCGTCACAGGTATCGCACGGCGACTTGATGCCTTCCATGAAAGCCAGGTCCGTATAGATGAAACCGAGCCCGTGGCAGTCGGGGCAGGCCCCTTTGGAATTGAAGCTGAACAGGGATGGACTCTGACCGTTCGCCTTGGCGAACATGCTCCGGATGTCATCCATGATCCCCGTGTAGGTGGCAGGGTTGGAACGGATCGAGGCGCTGACGGCGGACTGGTCGATGACAACAGCCTCGGGATGCTGGGACAGGAAGGCATGGTGAATGAGCGAGCTCTTTCCTGATCCCGCTACGCCCGTGACCACGGTCAATACGCCTACCGGGATATCCACCGTCACATTGTTCAGGTTATGATGATTCGCATTGGCAATGCGCATATGCCCTGTAGGTACGCGAAACTGTTCCTTCATCGGCATCCACCGCTTCATATACCGCCCGGTTAAGGTGGAAGCTTGGTCGCACAGCTGCTCGACCGTCCCTTCGAAGACAATTTCCCCTCCCCGGGTACCGGCATTCGGCCCCACATCCACCACATGGTCGGCAATTTCAATCACGTCACGGTCATGCTCCACGACCAGCACGGTGTTGCCCTTGTCGCGAAGCTTCCTCAGCATGCCGTTCAGACGGTGAACATCCCGCGGATGCAAGCCCACGCTCGGCTCATCAAAAACATACATCATGTCCGTCAGGCTGCTGCCCAGATGCCGGACCATCTTGACCCGCTGCGACTCGCCTCCGGAGAGCGTGGTCGTCTCCCGGTTCAGCGTCAGGTAATCCAGTCCCATATCCATCAAATGCTGCAGCCGCTCCGCTAAGCTGGCTACCATGCCGGCAGCGATCGGCTCCTTGATATCCAGGATGAACGCTCTTAGGTCCCCGATCTCCATGGCCGCACACTCGGCGATGTTGAATCCGTTGATCCTGCAGCTTAACGCAGCTTGGCTGAGCCGTGTCCCCTCGCATAACGGGCATGTGCCGTGCGTAATGAAATTTTTCACGTGATTGAAGGTTCGTTCGGACAATTCGCTGCTATCTCGCTGAATATACAGCCGGTTAAATTTCAGCACGAGGCCTTCGAAGTCGGACTGCACCGGTCCGCCTTTGGACGGGAAGGTCACTTTCCCCTCCTTGCCGTACAGGAAGAGATTCCATTCCGCTTCGGAATAATCGGCCAGCTTCTTGTCGTTATCAAAGAAACCGGACATGGTGTAGTTCTTCATATACCAGCTGTCCACCGAGAAAATCGGAAACCGGACCGCTCCCTCATTCAAGGATTTGGTCGTATCCAGCAGCTTCGTCAGATCCAGCTCCACCTTCTTCCCGATTCCCTGGCATTCCGGACACATGCCCTGCGGATCGTTAAAAGAAAACGCATTGGAGTAACCCACGAATGGCTGCCCCACCCTCGAAAACAGCAGTCGAAGAACGGCGTACAGATCGGTGATCGTGCCGAGCGTGGAACGCGAGTTCCCTCCCAGCCGCTTCTGGTCGATGACGATGGCGGTCGACAAATTCTCGAGCGAGTCCACGTCCGGGCGGCTATGCCGGGGAAGCCGGTTCCGGACAAAAGCGGTGAACGTCTCGTTCAGCAATCGCTGGGCCTCGGAACTGATGGTATCAAACACGATGGACGATTTGCCCGAGCCGGATACGCCGGTAAAGACGGTGATTTTTCGTTTTGGAATTTGGAGCGAAACATTCTTTAGATTATTCTCCCTGGCACCGCGAATGCGGATATATTCTTGCGGCATGGCCGTTCCTCCTTTGTGCCCTGTAGTGCTCCTATTATAAAAGGGCATTCATGACATGTACTGTCATAATGAAGGAAAGGTGCTATGATTCCGGTCGAACCCACGCCGGGAAAATATCAGAAGGGTTGCCGGCCTATTAATGTTATACTTAGTTTATAATGAGTCAGGGGAAAGAAATGCAACATCCTTCCATTTTTGATTTTGGTTTGCCAATATGCATCCTGTCCATTACAATTTACGGAACATCATCTTTCGAAGATTTCATGATTACAGGAGAGTAATGACGATATGAGCAAAAAAATAGTCGCCATCGATATGGATGATACGATCTGCCATCTGATTCCCAAAGCCATCCATTATCACAATTTGCAGTACAAGGATCCCCAGCTTACGCTCGATCAGATTACCGATTACAACCTGCACCAAATCTGGCATCCTGAATGCTCGGAAGAATTTTTCTTCGGAAAGCCCGGCTTGTATGAAGAGCTCGAACTATTTGACGAATATACGATTGACGAGGTTCACAGAATGACACATGATTATGATGTCATTGTCGTTACCGCAGCCCGACCCTCCTCGGTGCCCGAGAAATGGAGATGGCTGCAGAGGCATATGCCTTTTATTCCGTTCGAGAATTTTTTCGTGGCCAAGCGCAAGGATTTGGTGGAGTTTGACCTTCTGATTGACGATGGTCCCCATAATGCGATTGCTGCGAGAAAAGCCGGAAAACAGACCATCCTGATTCCGCGCCCATGGAATGCGCATATTCAGCATGAATTTATTCTGAAGGATTCCTGGAAGGGAATGAACGAGTTAGTAGACCGCATGTTATCCGATTCTAATCATCAAGGGGAAATGAAATGAATATAGACCGCAATAGCCGGTACCTATCGCAAGACATCCATTTTTTCGCTGCCGCGCTGTCGGAAACGCTGGTTTCCGTGTGGGAGGAAGACCCCGCAAGCGTATACGTGGAGATCGAGCGAGGTTACATTGAATGCTACACGCCGGATGTCGTCCGCATCCGCAACGAAGAAACAGGTTATTTGACGCACTACAGCCGTGATACCGCGATGTTTCAGCGGATGTAAAATACGATAAGAGCCGCTTCCCTTGCCGGGAGGCGGCTCTTTTTATTGCCCGATTTACCTTTTTTGCCAAGTTCACCTTTTAGCTGACAAGACAAGAAACAAGGTTGCGAGCGGGCCTAACAACAGCGACAGCAGAAACCAGTTTAAGCCCGTTCTGTTCTTTCCTTGGGCCAGCCCGGCATTGATCAGCGCCAGCGTTCCCCATCCCACGTAAAATTCGTTATTCATCGTATCCCCTCCGAACGCATACTATCTGGCTTAATACGTATGGCGGAATGAATCGTTGCAGGATATGCGCAAAAAGAGCAAGGAATGCTCCCTGCCCTGCGTGGTTATAAAAATTACGGCACATTCGCTTAAAATGCCGCGATGCGGGCTCCGGGAAGAAGCCGAAGCTTACCAGCGTCGGGACGATGCTCACGCTTGCTCCAATTCCCTTAACAGCTGAAATATCTGTCCCCTGTGATGGGACTCATGCTCAATCAGATGATAGATGACCCATTCGGGCGTCACATCGTACGGCTCCAGTTGTCTGGGTCTTCTCCAGTCCGAAAGGTCCATTCCTCGGAAATGGGCAAGCAATTCATGACGTACCCTCTGCATGCGGTGAAGATGTTCATCCAGTGACTGATCCGGCACTTCAGAAAGATGGTTATCCTCGGTACGGTGATCCCAGGGAAAACAAGCCTTTATTTTCGGGTCCCAATCGGATTCAAGCACCTCGACGTACAGCCAGTCCGCTTCGATTAAGGCAATATGGTATAGCAGTGAACCGATGGATTGCCGGCCGGCCGCCTTATGATTCAAATGCTCATATCGGATCCCGGCCAGCCGTTTCAATATCGTCCGCCGCACCTCCTCGAGTCCCCATATCCAGCGGCCGATCTCCGGCTCAAACCCAGGCAGCGCCTCAACGTTCAACGTTTTCCTTTGCATGTCTTTCACGCTCCCTCTCATGATCTCATGAACTTTAGGATAACAGGCGGGAGACGCAGGCTACAAGGTAACGTTCGGTTTAGACCAAAATGATCCTGGGGCCCATTGCAGCCGTTCTTACTTCTTTCTGGTCGCAATCGCCTCTGCCGTTTGTTTAACGGCCTGATGCCCGAATACGGCGAACGCCCCCGCAAGGATGCCTTGGATGATATTCTCCACGCTCCAGCCGATCAAACCGGTTGTCAACAGGATGGATACGACCATAACCACATATACGATGCTCCAATTCGGAACCTTAGGCGTTTGCTTCAGCACGTATCCGATCACCCAACAAGCGGCAACGACCATGAACAGCCGCGGATCGATCAGTTGAAAAATGACGCTCCATTCCATGAAAAACCCACCCTTTCCATTCATTTTCTACATCCTATTCCTAGAGCCTATCGATCGGCTTGTACTTATATCCTTATTCCCGCAGGCAAAATAATAGAATCTGCCGATGGAATTCATGATAGGTTCATGGACGGGCAGACGAAGCGCCAATCGCGTATTCCCGGGTGGAGGGAATACGTGAAGGTATTCTTTGAAGTAGCGTTGAAGCTAGAGGTCATTGCTTGCCGCTTCAATGATCCCGCAGATCCAGTCGGTCAACCGCCGATCCTTCTCTTCCTGACTGCAGTCCATTGGGAAGGCAAGGTAGTGCTGATGCTCGGGAATCCGGGGTATCCCCTTCTTCATGACGGCATCCGCCCTGGTATCGTTTTGGTATTCTATAAAACGAAGATCCCTTCCGTCCAATGTCTGATAGGCATAACAGCTGTACTCGATTTCGTCGATGACGGTCCAGTGATGCCCCTGCTTCCTGGGATTGCACAACACATGCGTGCCCTTCAGCTTGTTCAGTGAGTACAGAAAGCCTTGCAGCTGGGCCTCTGTTATGTGGTAGTCATCCAAGTAATACCGCTGCGAGACTCTGTCCGCATTCGTGTCGATGATCTGATAGTTTAGAATAAACGCAGCCCCTTTGCGCAGCACCGGATCGAAGTAATCCTTCTGTATCCGGCCCTTATGGCGGGACAGTCGATCTGAAACCAGATCATCCATATTGCTATGGTCCAGGTTATGGCCGAAAGTGATCAAGAACTTGCGATTCTTCATGCGGAACTCTCCCTTATATGACCGATATAATTCCAGTATATTCCACCCATCATTATACAAAACAAGGCAGCCTCCTCACCAACGGAAGCTGCCTTGCTCTTAAACCTGTTCAAATATCCCCAATTCCAAACCACATTGAATGTTATACCTTGCTAACCTCGGCTTCATCCGCTACCGCGGCCTCGGTCTCGGTCGTGGACTGACCCTGCCATAACAGCTGCATCTCTTCGCTCGTGGCGAGCAGCTCCGCCAAGCTTCCCTCCGCTTCGATCCGTCCATCCTTCATGACGATGATATGATCGGCCTTGGACAGAGCCGCCCTGCGGTGCGATACTGCAATGCAGGTGACGTCACGCTCCTTGAACATTCCCTCCCATACCAGCTGCTCCGTCTCCACGTCCAGCGCGCTGGACAGATCGTCGAAGATGTACAGATCCGCGCCGGTCATCAGCATGCGCGCCGTGGCCGCGCGCTGGATTTGTCCCCCCGACAGCATGACGCCTCTCGGGCCGACAAACGTCTCCAACCCTTGATCCAGATTCTCGATGTCCTTCTCCATGACGGCCAGCCGGACGGCCCGTTTCAGCGCTTCCTCGGCCCGCTCTTTCTTCCCTTGCACGATGTTCTCTCTCAAAGGATCGCTGAACAGCCTTGGAACCTGCGGGGTATAAGCCGCCCGAGGGGGCATCAGGAAGGTAGCCGGATCGACTTCTTCCCCGTTCCAGCGAATCGTGCCCGCCTGCTTGGGCAGCAGCCCCAGCAGGGTCCGGACAAGCGTCGACTTCCCGGCCCCGATTCGGCCGGTCACCACCAGAAACTTGCCGCGCTCCAGGCGGAGGTTGATATTCGATATCCCATTCTCCGAATTCGGATAATGATAGGATAAATTCTTTACCTCCAGCTCTTTGAGCTTCTCCCCCGGCTCCCTGCGAATGAGAGGCAGTTCCGGAGGATCTTCGTTCAGATACGTTTCCCTCGCTTCAATAATCCGGTCCTCCTCGCCGGGGCGGAACAGCGAGCGCATACGGTCAAAGGAAACCTTCAGCCGTTTGTGCTGAAACACCATATATCCGAACAAGGAAATACTGAACCCGATATTGGCCAGGTACGTCGTAAACAACGCGAAATCCCCGACGGTGAAATGCCCGGCCTGCATCTCGGTTGCGCACATCAACAGGATCAGTCCCGTACAAATGCTCAGCACATGCTGGTTCAGGGACCGCATCCATTGTTTGAACAGATTATCCTTCAGCGCTGCCTGCCGGCGGTCCTCGTTCAGCTTCGTGAAGCGTTCATGGACATGATCTTCGGCCTGCCCGAGCTTCAAGGCTTGAACCGCGCCGAAGGTTTCGGCAATGAAGCTGGTGATGCGCCCCGTAGCTTCCCGGTTCTTCAGGCCGTAACGCCGTGCGCGGTTGCCGGATAAATTGTTCAGGAGCGTGACCACCACGAGCGGCAGCACGGCCACCAGCATGATTTTCCAGTTAATGCTTGCCATGATGACAACGGATACGAGCGCAAAAACAAGACGTCCCCAAAAATCCACCCAGGACTCCACGTATTCCACAACTTCATCCACGTCATCGCGGAAGCGGCTCATCGCCTCCCCTGGAGAAGCCGGCAAATTCCGTCCCGGCCAGCGCATGATCCCCGCCAGCATGTTAGTGCGCAAGATAGCCTGGATATGATAAATATACGTTACCCATTGATAGAAGGCTGCAAAGAACGTCCCCACCCGCGCGACCCTTACAACGGCAATAAAAATCAAAGGAACGGCCAGCCATACATAATCCGTGGAATTCGATGTGGCCCGGTCGAAAAACCACTGCATTCCGAGCCCGATCAATAACGGCAGCGAATGAAAGATGCACCACAATAAACCGTTGATTAAAAATAATGAGGGCCTAAATCGAAACAGCCGCCCTATAAAACCCGTGATGGTCACGCCAGCTCCTCCTCTCTGCCTGTGCTCAGCAGTCTCGCATAATGCGATGCCGGATCTAACGCAAGTGCTTCCCGTGCGCCGAATTCCAGAATCCGTCCGTCACCCAGCACCATGATTTTATCCACCTGCTCCAGGGTAGCCAGCCGATGCGCGATGATGATGCCCGTACAACTGCTCATCAGCTGATCGACGGCTGCCTGCAGCATGGTCTCCGTTGCGGCGTCCAAGCGTGAAGAGGGTTCATCCAGAATCACCAGGCTCGGCTGCGTCAAAAATACCCGGGTTAACGCAAACAGCTGCGCTTCCCCGGCGGACAACGAGGCCCCGCCGGTGGTCAGATGCGTATCCAGACCTTCCGGCTGCGCATCGATCCACTGCCGAAGCCCGAGACGCTCCGTCGTTTCCAGGATGAATTCGTCCGACACGCCGTGATCGAACAGCGTCAGGTTGTCGCGCAGCGAGCCGTCGAACAGCTGCACATCCTGCGTAACCATCCCCACCCGGCGATAAAGCGCGGGCAGCTTCAGCTTCGTGATATCCGTGCCTCCGACGCGGATGACCCCGCTGTCGATGTTATACAGTCGAAGCAGAATGCGGCTGAGACTCGACTTCCCGCTGCCGGTACGTCCGATGATCCCCAGGCGTTCACCCGGCTTCACTTCGAAGTTAATGTCCTTTAATACCGGTTTATCCGCGTTGTAACTGAAGTTGACGCCCTCAAACTCCAAACCGAGCGCGCCTTCGGGCAGCTCTTCCTGCTCCCCGTCCACGATCTCGCTCTTGTTGGACAGCAGCTCTCTGGAGCGCAGCATGCCGGATTTCGCTTTCTGGAACTCCTGCACTTGGTCGCCCAGCATCTCGATCGGATCGTTTAACATCTGCGTATATTGATAGATCAGGAAGAGGGTTCCCAGCGTAATTTCATCGATCAAATAATAGCGTACCCCCAGTAACAGGACTGCGGTAACCGCTAGGGCAAACAGGATCACCGTGGTGTTCCAGGGTACGACGCGGAGCATCCAGGCTTTTCTCCCCTTCAGGAACACGCTGCGCATCAAGCGGTGAAACCGGTTCATGACGTACGGCACGTTGCCGTTCGCCTGAACATCCTCGATGCCGGCGATGCGTTCCTCAATCAATCCAAACAGCGAAGCGCTGGCTTCCCGTTCGTTCTTGGAGGAATTGACGCCCATATTCCGGATGAACACCATGAACAGAATGGACAGCAGCGTGAACACCGTCATAACGATCGCGATGGGCAAATTGACCGTAAACATGAATCCCAATATGCCGGCAAGCAGCACGAAGCTGCCGATCACCTGCACGATGAACATCGCAAAGAAATTCGAGATATTCGTCACGTCTCCGTCAATCCGCTCAATCATCTCGCCGGGCGTTTTCACATTATGAAACCGCATATCCAGCCGTAAGCAATGCTTCAAAAGATCGCCGCGGAGCCGGTTCGTCGCGCGCCATGAAATATCATTCCCCAGATAACTGACAGCTACGGTAATCAGCTGGTTCAACACAGCCACGACCAGGAATAATCCCGCAAGCTGGATCAGCGTGGCTATCACGCCTCCGCCGGCTGCCGTGTCGATAAAGCGTTTGACAATCTGCGGATTCAGCAGCTGCAAGCCGGTCGACGTCAGCAGCATGGCCAGCAGCAGGATCAGCCGTCCTTTTACCGGCTTCAAATACCGCAGCAGCCATGACATGGATACCTTTTCTTTTTTGGGCACAGTGCCCACCCCCATATGCAAGCAAGTATGTACGGACCGTCATCCCCCAAACACAGGCATGCCCGGCAGTAAATCATTACCAGTCTACATGAAAACCCCGATCATTCCTAGGTAAAGAATAATTATAATGTGATGATCGTTTATTCTTAAGTGCATAAAGAATAAACCGCACAACTGCACGGCCTCTCTGCGATTATATACAATTGAAGGAGCCGCTTCCGTCTTTTCTTTCTATATAAATCTAGCGAGTCAATACCCGCTTCAAAAAAAAGCGAATCCGATAATTCAGCATACTCGTATATGTATAATAGAGTGACGTGCAACTTTTTGGAGGTGGGCATAATGAATACTGGGATCAGTGGATTAGACGGACTGGATGAAGAGAAGCTATCAGAAATTCGCGAAAATGCCGCAAGGCTCTCGGACATGAAACAAGAGGTGCCCGTGGAAGAACTGTTCTCGGAATCATTCATTCAAAGACATACGAAGTTTTCTTCCATCGATCACTTGCTGAAGGCCGCTGGATACGAGGGAAGCACCGATGAAGATTTTGACGAATTCATACAAGGTCGCACGATTAACCCGTTTATCGTTGAGCATACCCCATTTCGCAGCTGGCAGGATTTTCAGGAATTAGCCGTATCCGCTTATATTACGAAATGGCTGGGATTGTAAATATTCCATCAGTACCGTACCCCGGGTCTTTCCTCTAATAAGGGAAGACAACCAAAGAAGCCCCTCTAACCGATGTTAGAGGGGCTTCTGATATATTTTTTTAAAAGGGGTGCTTTTATCTTATGCCCGAAATATTAAGGGGAGCTTAAATTACGATTAAAGAGACATAAATTGTTCAACATGAACGCATCCTTGTGCATCTGCATCAAGGTACGGCGAGGAAGGCACTTCATCTAAAAGTCACCGGACTTGAGTCTATTCGGTCGTCACCGTAGCCGTCTTGGTCTTGTTATCCCATTCCACCTTGGCGCCTAATGCCTCACCGATGGCCCGGAGCGGTACATAGGTCACGCCATTCTCCAGCTTGCCATCTTCGATCTGCTTACCGTTTACAATGACATTGACCTTATCGCTCACCGCAGCAGCCCCCTCTTTCTTCTGAAGTCCCAGGTATTTGGCAATGCCGTTGACATGGCCTCTCGCCAGAGCGTCCAGCACGTCCGGCCGTTTCAGCTTGGCTGCATCCGCTGCCACATCGATAAACAGGTTCTCGGTCAACACCGCAGGCATTTTAGATTCACGGACCATATGCAGGTTAGCCGCCTTCTGTCCTCGATCGCTTACTCCGTAGGATGTAATCGCGCTCATGACCTCCGAATGAATAACACTCTGGAGTTTTACCGAACCAGGGCTTGGGGAGGTATATCGATATGACTCGAAGCCCCCTGCACCGCCGCCTGCGTTACAGTGGATGCTTACCAGGATATCGGCACCGGCGGCGTTTGCCTTATGGGTCCGTTCCGCCAATTCCAGAAACACATCGGAAGATCGGGAGAGGTTTACCTGAACGCCGTCGTATTCGGCTTCCAATCGTTTTTTCACGGCCAGAGACAGCGCTAATACGATATCCTTTTCCTGCAGCCCGTTTCCGGTGGCTCCGGCATCCTTTCCGCCATGTCCTGCGTCAATCCAAACCTTTTTCACGATCATTCACCGCCTTTGTAGGTTGTTGAATAGCCTGGTGGCTAAATACAGCGAAGTGGGCCGCGTCCCTTCCTTCCGCTCATGCTTCCACGTTTACTAGGCAAGGCAACTATAGATCCTACTGCAAGGACGAGTATAATATATAAGATACTCCAATGGGGTACGGTCGGTGTTTGCTGGAGCCTATATCGAATGGCCCGGTTACGGTTTTGAGCTGACCTCTTGTGCCCCAGGCCCAAGCTTCATTTCATCCGGAATCCCTGATATTATGCATACAATGGAACTTCCCGGAGATTGCCTTCATGTTTGGCAAGGCGGTGATTTCATCCGTGTTACTTCTATTCTAACCGATCGGAGACGGGTTATATGTCTGGATTTGTACTTATCGTGTTCGCTGCAGCTTTTATCATTCGTGGTGTCATGAGGATACGCAAACCCACATGGGGGTCCTTATATAAAATGTGGAACATAAAGTATGGGTCGGAGCCTGATTCCGGCTACATTCGCTATATAAAATCCAGCGGGATTCTTCTGGTGGTTCTGGGATCGATCGTACTCGTATTCGGGATCCTGATGGTTATATTTTGAGCCCCATTACCAATCATCCCTTTAGGATTTAAAAAGCCCTGCCGACATGAGTCGGCAGGGCTTTTTGTTACGCGAAAGAAACGAAATTATACCCAGAAAGAAGCAGTAATGATGACCAACAAGATGAAGAGAACAAGAATCGCTCCGACAGAGTTATACCCGCCGTATCCAACTTCGCCCATGAGATTCCCTCCTTTGCTTACGATACGATATAACGTATTCAATAATTCATGAAGTGTCAGGGCGCATGTACTGCTCATAGACAAAAAATAACCCAACCAGCCTCTGTCGGCGACCCAAGTGTCATTCAGCGACGATATTTCCTGTTCAGTCAGGCGGTAACTTATTTTCAATCCCGGTAAATCAAATTTGGCACGATACGTATATAAACAAGCTCGGCAATTAGCTCTATCACGGTTTGAGTGACGATTACCGCTGCTGCAATCGTAGCCATTTCCTCAGGCAGGGTAAGTGCTAAAGGAAGCACGACTAATGAATTCCGTGTCCCTGCACTAAATATAAGCGCTCTCCCATCCTTGGGTCCGATTCGAAAAAACGCCGAAGTCGCCCGTGAAATAAACGGCGTCATGATATGGAATAGAACATAAATGGGAACAACCGCTATGATAACGCTAAGATCTTCATACACCCTCCCGATTTGTGAAGCAATGACTACAAAAAGAACGAACGCCATAAAGGGTACTGGGAGCCATGCGGTTAATTGCAACGATTTTGAACCCTTGGCACTTTTCTTGGCCCAGAACTGTGCAGCCAAAGCAAGAAGCAACGGGACGATAATCAAGAAGATAAATGCCTCGACAAATGGGCCCACCTTGACCATTTCTGCTGCTTCCGAGCCAAGGAAAAGCCACAAGTAAAACGGAAGCATAATCATTTGTACTACAAAAAGGATCGGTGTGGACGCAAGAATCAATCGCTCATTCCCTTTCCCTAACTGTGTAAAAACAATAACATAATCAATGCATGGCGTCAGAAGCACAAGGCAAACACCAAGTAAAACGGGAGCCGGTTGAGGAAATACCGAGGTTAGAATATAGACGAGAACCGGTGTTAGAACAAAATTCACAAGCAATAAAGCCCCCTTAAAACGCCCGTTGGTTAAAGCCTCCCTCAGCTTAAGAAATGGAATTTGACAAAACATGCTGAAAAGAAGAATCGCAATCATGAATGATATGGCAGGCTCAACAAACATGCCTATGGCGGGGCTTAATAAGCCCATTACTGCACCTGATATCAAGGCTGCTGCATAAACGCCTATTTGATTCTTCTCTACACTCTCCAGTCTAAGCATCTGCCCACGCTCCGCTTTTTTATCCGAATTATATCACGGGACCAGCACGGTACGGCTAAATACCGCTTTGGGGGCAGCGCTGCTCTCAGTCATTGCATATACCCTATTTAGCTCTTGGAGAATATACACACCCATCTCTGAAAGGGTTCCTTACGTTGATTATTCTTCTTATAGCGGCATCTTTGCGTTCAATTTCGTACCAAACTTTTTTATTTTTATCATATTAGGTCTGATACTATCACCTATGATTGATAGCGCCATTTATAAGAGGTTTAATCTGAAAGGGATTAAAGGCGTCCTAACCATAATATCGGCTTATTTGTTGTTAGGCGTTGTTAGTGGCTTATCGTTATGGCTAACAAGGGTAACTTAAAATCTGAAAGCGGCAGTCCAAGACGATATCCATGTCTTAGCTTACCGCTTGTCTTAAGTTATAGGCCCTAGCCCATTTTCGAATCGTTTAATTAGGCAGCAGCATAGGATAATCGGAAAATGATGAAACGATAAAAGGAGAATGAACATGTACCGCGATCCATGTTACCCTTATCAAGTGTTTGATCCAAGATATCAATACTGGAACGATTACAACCGGCTTCATAACTTGAATCCTCATTATTTCAGTTGGTATGATGCCCGTTGGAATCGTGATGATGAAGATATTCAAATAACGGATTATGGGCGAGGACCACTTGTACTGAATATTGATCAAGCTGCGAAACAAAACAATACGTACCGAACCGCCTTATGGACTGGGAAGCACTTACAAGTGACCCTAATGAGCATTCATGTTGGAGATGACATTGGATTAGAGGTTCACCCCACAACCGACCAATTCATACACATTGAACAAGGTCAAGGGCTTGTTCAAATGGGCGATAGCAAACATAATTTAGATTTTCAAGAAATGGCCTATGATGGCTATGCCATCATGATACCTGCTGGAAAATGGCACAATGTAACCAATATGGGCAGCGTACCGCTCAAAGTATACGTGATATATGCCCCTCCAGAGCATCCATTTGGCACGGTCCACGAAACAAAAGCAGAGGCCATGTCTGCTGATTAAATCGGGTATACGAACGAATTAAACAATAAGGCGATTTGTTACTCTTAGGGTTTTATAAATATATATAAGCCGTTAGAAAACTGAAGCCCGTCAGCTTATGCTGGCGGGCTAAAGTGTAATACTAAAAATATATAGGGCTACTAAAAAACATAAACAACACGAAATGATGGATAAGAACAGTTTGCTATCTTCACTTTCCCCTCTTTTCACTCCGACAATATGCATTAGGTATCCGGCACTGACAGACAGTGTTACAAACCCTAAAAATAACGTTTTGTGAGAACTGAACCAAACGCATATAACAAAAATAAAAGCTATCCACGTGATTATATATCTCAAAGCTTTAAAAGGTTTATCTCCCAAAATATCACCTCAAAGAAAAAGTTGCATTCACCTTCTCCAGTAGACACTTTAATCTCACGTCTGGACATGCCGATCAGTACGACAATACCTGTTAACTCTATATTCTTTATACTCATCAAACAGCCTTAAGGTAACGGCACAGTGCTCATGAAAAGACTTAGCTATAGCTTGTTAGATTAACTTACAGATAGCTACTTGCAAATTATTTTGTGTATTTTACTTCTTAAGGGATCTATAAATACCAATGATCAATGCAATTAATGAAAGCCCAGAAGCTAGAAAATATAAAAAGGCATTTCCTCCATCAGGTATCGGTAGATTCTCACCTACTGGTCCAGTCTCCGGAATAGGCGGATTGAGACTTAAATAACCTGCCCTTAAGCATAAAATCATAATCAAAAATGACAAAATACAACTAATAACAATTTTTAGTTTGTTCATGAAACCTCCTAAATATTTCATTTATTTTTTCGCTCTTTAAGAGCATCGTACTTACTAGAGAGGAAGAACAAGGCCATTTTAACGAGGTTAGGCGTTTTATGACATAAGGTGACATATTTGAGGTCTATACTGGATGGTAGATTAACGTAACGAAAGGAGCAATACATCATGACACGAAGAATAATTTTAGATTTAGCGGTTACTTTGGATGGTTTTATTGAAGGGAAACATGGTGAAGTTGATTGGTGCATTATGGACCCTGAGATGGGGTTTAATCATTTTTTAGATCAAATCGATACCATTCTATATGGAAGAAAAAGCTATGATTTATGGGGACAATTCACTCCGGAAATTGGACATACGGATTCTGAAAAAGAATTTTGGGAATTGGTTCACAGCAAAGAAAAGTATGTATTTTCCAGGACACAAAAGGGGACTGATCATAACGCAATATTCATAAATGATAGCATTCTTGAAGAAGTAAATAAATTAAAGAATAAGCCTGGTAAAGACATCTGGCTGTACGGTGGAGCAAGTCTTATTACGACTTTTATCAATTTAGGGCTTGTTGATGAATATCGATTATCCGTTCACCCTGTCGTATTGGGAGAAGGAAAACCGCTGTTTGTGGATATAAAACAGAGGTTGAATTTAAAAATGGTGAACACAAGAACGTTCTCCTCAGGCGTTGTGCAACTAATTTATCATTTTGATGGGAACGAATAATATTGTGCATTCGCCAACACGTACAAATAACGGCCCGGTTCCCGAATGACGGAAAACCGCGCCGTTATTGACTTTATAAAGATGCTGGTGAAGGGAATTGAACCCCCGACCTACGCATTACGAGTGCGTTGTATGCTGTTTCCCTTGGGGACCCTTAAGTTCCTCCCCCCACTATTAATAGGGCTTTCTTTATGTAATGGGACTGACGAGTTCCTACAGGTTCCTAATTTGGGTAGAAGAATTGGTAGAAGTTCTGGTAGAAGACTGAAGCCCGTCAGCAAATGCTGGCGGGTAATTTAATTTGATTCTCGACCAACCCGCAACAAAAACTTTGTTGGTTTTTGATTAATCGTTCTTGTTCCAACTGGTACACCAACGAATATTTATTAATCTTGTATTCCAAATAATTTCCAACATTTTAGTTTCTATAGTGTTTATATAAATGAGAAATAAAATACTGAACATAAGGAGGTTCAAAAAAATGAAAAAACAAGTTCCTGTTATGGCCTTTGCTAGTACGCTTGTTCTTGGGGGCGGTGGGTTTGCATACTACTCTTATGCTGCTGGTACCGAACAAAAAACCGTTGTTCCAGTTGTTGAGTCGTCTTTAGCACCTCAGCAAAATGAGGAATTTCAGGCGCTTGAAACTTCATCACTAGACCAAGAAACGTTTGAAATTAATCCAGAAACAACGGTGGGCCCTGGTCTTCAGGATCCTGAAACGATCGATTTAGCTGATGTACCGGAGACGGATATACATATTCCGCTTTTAAAAGATAATTCAGCTGCACTACTCAGTTCCTTAGGACTCACTCGACAAAATGTTCAAGCGTTGCAAAGGGAGTATGGACTTCACATTAGATCCTTATTAACAACTACAGATGGTGATGAGATTCGTATAAATCAAGTCGATGCAAACATGGGAGTTTCAGATGCTATTGAGAGCCTGAAGACAGATTATTACCCTGAGACTTCTGAATTAACAGAGGTTAATGGTCTTAAAGCATTGTATGTTGATGGGGAAGTTAGAAAAGTTGTACATTTGATCTCTGATGATCACCTCTTTACTATTTCAGCTAATACGGCCTCGCTTGAAGAATTGATGGATATCGCAAAACAAATTCAAGAATAAGCACATTAAAAAAGCAGCTCTTAAACGGCTGCTTTTTTTAATGACTTCATTCATTATAGTAGATTGTCATCCAACTGAAATAACTTCATCTATTTTAATCCATTGCCATTCACCTTCAGACATGGACAACTTGATCTCTCGTCTGAATGTGTGGATCAATACGACAATACCCCTCAGTTCCACGTCTTCGTACTCATCAAATAGCCTTACTGTAACGGCACGGTGCTCATGAAAGGACTCGGCCAGGGCCTGTTCAATTAACTCCATTTCTTGCGGATCGAGCGTTGGCCTATCTTTCCTTCCCTCTTCCAACTGCCGGCGGATGATCGTTTCTTTATGTTCTGGCAGCATCATCCGGCTTGACTCCCATAATCCGTTGCCGTCTAATTTTGTCATTTATAATGTCCTCCTATTTTAGCCGATCGATCAAGTGCCTGACCGGCTGCCGTCATAGAGACCGCCCGAATCACAATTGAATTTCCATATTTGTTTTTTAGAGCATCAGTTGTCCGTTCTAATGCCATTTGTTTCTCACGGCCAGTATCAAACAGAGACATCTGGTATTCGTTATCGGGAGTGAGCTGAGTCACACTGATCCCCACCCGCCGGATCGGCATGCCATCCCAATGCGCTGCCAAGAGCTTGCAGGCCCAACGATATACCTGCATTGTGATATTGGAAGGGGCCTCCATCTTCATTTGCCTGGAGAAACCGGTGGGGCGATCGAAGTCGGCTCCCATACACCCGACCGATACCACATGGCCCGAGAACCCTAATGCCCTACAACGCTGGCAGACCAGTTCCGTAAGCTCCAGCAGCACGACCTTAATCTCTTCGATGGTGCCGTAATCCCGAGGCAGCGTCATCATGTGGCCGACGGATTTAGGGGCGACCTGGTGCGTCCCCGGCCTTACGGGACTGTCATCAATTCCGTTAGCGATGCGCCAATACATTTCGGCATTGATATCGGAGTTCTTTCCAAACTTCCGTCGCATCATTTGTTTGAGCTTGCCCAATGGTGTCTGTGCGACGTGACCAATTGTCGGGAGGCCCATTGTAGTAAAATGTCTCGTCATCCGGCTGCCGGCCATAAACATGTCGCTAACCGGCCGCTTCCAGAGCGTTTCTGGGAGCATCTCCTTGGTCAAAGTATAAATACCGGATGGATTCTTTTTGGCATAATTGTCGCAGGCGGTTTTAGCGAGGATCTTGGTTTCGGCAATTCCAAAGCGAGTATAAACTCCTGTGGTTGCCTGAACATGGGTCTGGATGATCCGGGCCATCTCTTCAGGAGTATCCGCAAACAGATGCATCGAGCCGGTTACATCCAAAAATTGCTCGTCAATGCTGTAGGGTTCAACCAAGTCCGTATACTGCTTGTAAATATCCGTTATCAGCATTGATACGTCGATATACCGCTGCATCCGAGGTTTAATCACAACAAGGTCCGGACATTTAGCTACTGTCTCCCCTAGCCGTTCAGCCGTTGTAATTCCCTTTGCTTTCGCAAGCGGGCATGCAGCCAACACGATTCCTGATCGACGCTCTGGATCCCCAGCAACCACCAATGGCCGATCCATATATTCAGGATGTTCGGCCTTTTCGACTGAGGCATAGAAGGACTGGCAGTCACCAAGCATCACCACACGTTTGGATGATTTCAACGCATACTCCTCCTTCGACAAAACAGGAACATTTGTTTGTATTATATGCGAACATTCGTTCTTTTATTAATGTAAATTAACCCCTAATTAAATGACATAACTTACCGCCTGATCAGCATAACCTTGAACGTTATAATTATTTCGAGGTGTTTTTATGTTTATTGATCCGATGTTACTCGCAACATCGCCAGCTCCATTCTCAGACTCGCGCTTCATATTTGAACCTAAAATCGATGGCCACCGCTTGATTTTTTCGCAGCAGAATGGTGTTGTTCGCCTATACACACGCCACAACAACGACTGTACGCGCCAGTATCCTGAGATTGCCAACGCTAAATTTCCGCATGACATCGTATTGGATGGCGAAATAGCATGCGTTGATTCCGAGAGTGGTAACTCGGATTTTGAAGCAGTCATGGCGCGGTTCCAGTCGAAAAAGACAGATAAGATTGCTGCACTTTCCGTTTCACGACCAGTCACTTTCGTTATCTTTGACGTGCTGCAGTATAACGGAAAAGATCACCGGCGGCTGCCGTTGTTGAAGCGTAAGGAAATACTCGCACAGATCCCGCTACCGTCCGCAAGTTTCGGCATTGTTCCATTTATAGAAGGTGCTGGCGAAGCGTTATTTACTCAGATAGAGGAACGTGAGATGGAGGGCATAGTAGGTAAGCGAAAAGACAGCGTATATGAAACCGGTCGCCGATCGGATAATTGGCGCAAGGTGATTAACTGGTCTTATGCTGATGTTTTTATAACGGGATATCGGAAAGAGGAGTTCGGATGGCTGGCGGCCGTGCCTGCGCTAGCCAACGCAAAAATGCGCCCAGCCGGTATTATCGAACTAGGCGCTAATCCTACGCATAAGAAGGCTTTTTATAACGTTGTGAAGCAGTTGATTACCGGGGAGGACCACAATTTCGTTTATATTGAGCCGCGGATTAGGGCGCATGTGAAGATGCGGAATTGGACGAAATCGGGGATGCTACGGAGTCCGGTTTTTATTAGATTTATTTTTCAATAAAATATTGGAATTATAGTTTGTATTTATCTAGTTCCTGATTTTTTATCACTCAAATATGAAGCGTTGACATCATTTTTAAGACTATTCACAATCGGCTTTATTGGGAAATCTTCACTCAAATATTTTAAATCTTGTGATTCAATTTCTTCCAAGTAATTCATGAAGATTTCAACACACTCATATGATAGATCAAGTTTTCTATTTCGATTATGAACAGGCTGGATTTTTTGGAATTTACTATTTAATTGATCAAACACTGCGTTATCTCTTAATGGCGTATCAATCATTACATTATAAATATATCGCCAGTTCGGCATCAGAGTGTTTATGTAATAAAGACCCGCATCACTAATTTGCACTGCATTAGTACCTACTATTGTGTCGCGAGCTCCAACATCAGAATTTATTAATGAATTTACTAATAAAGGAGTTAGGATTGTATCTAGCCTATCTCTATTGTTTATAACTGAGGAAAAGGTATCCAAAATATCATTTATATCGACATATCCCATAGACTTGTCCCTATAAAGTAATTTTGATTCTAAATACTTTAGTATATAGATAACTAAGAAGTGCGAATAAAAACCATCCTCTTCAAATTTAAATAAATTTATAATCTCAGATTCCTCACTGGAATAGAATTTATTGTTATCTCTTGTAATTCCGTCTAAAACTTGGGTGTACGATAAATGAGTATTTTCGATATTGCTTATTTCTGTAATAATATCAAGAAGTTCGTGTAGTCTTGTATTCCCCGAAGTTACCATGGCTCTAAATAATTTCAACAATTTTCTAATATTTCCGTTTGATAAACTTTCAAACAACCTTTCTACTTTTGCATCAGGATCCTTCTCAAAAGTATTCTTTAAGATTTTAACAAATTTCACTATGGGTATTTTCACCGTTTTGGTACCATGTTCATAAATATAATGAGTTTGAGGGTACTTTTGTAAAGCCTCAAATCTTTTATCTAAAATATTTTTAACACTTGGAGGTTGAATTCTATATTCATATGTTTGCAATGCATCGAATGGAGCCTTGTTTTTGATCATATTGTAACTTTGATACCTCATAGCCGTTATAACTGTGCTACCATACGAATCTGCACGCTGATGAGCCATTAATAAGACTTCCTTTTGCTCATCAAAAGGTTTCTGGTCGATGTTGTCAAAAACAAAACATACATTTAGAGCTTTTACGGATTTAATGTACTCTAGTGTCTTCTTTAATCGAAATTCTTTTTGTTGATGATATTGTTGAATATGAGTATAAATTTGCATTTCTGTAAATTCCAGATTATTTCTAAGAGACGGAGGGATACCTGCTTTAAACTTTAACACTTCTTTTTCATAAATCTTCTCAAGAGTCTCCCATTCATTAAGTGCTAAATATCCGTACTCTGTACTTTCAATTCTATCTATAATTTCGTCACTTATAAAATCATCCAAATGATCCAATGATTTGTTATATTTTAGGAAATCAATCCTAATCCATATAATCTTATTTCTATCAAAATCACTCAATTCAAAATTATAAAAGTGCTCTAAAAAAGTCGATTTTCCCGCCCCTACTTCTCCGAGGAGCACATATACTGCACCTGGATTTGTTTTAAGATTTTCAATATACTGTTTCTCAAAATTGCTCTTTGTTAGAAAATCCTTTCCACCTAAAGGGGTTATTGCTGTAATTGGTTGTGGTTCTAATCTCTTTTTTATCACACCAGCAAAATCCTTGTAGCTTCCTGACGGGTCACAATAGCACTGTTTTAATAGGTCAAGTTGTGACTTAGACACTAACTCACCAAAAAAACGATTAAGATGAACTTCTATCGCCACAATTGCACTATGTTTAGCCAGTGAATACTTTTCTGTATTTTTTATTTTCTCAGAGATTCTTCGATTAAAAGGCGGCGCTTGTCTTATTTGTCCAGTATTCTTTAGGGCATTGTCTAAAATCGAAGGCCCATCAGCATGTGGATTGAGAATGCTCCAAAAAAGAGAAAAATGTAACTCTATATCTTTTAAATCCCTAAATACGATTGTGTCTCTTTCCAGATTTGGTGCTGGTCTTCTTATAATGATAAATTGGTACCCATTTGTCAGAACACAAAATGGTGTGCCGAACTTTAACATGTACTTTTTTGCTTGATCTATGAAAGCCTTATTCTCAGAATTATAGATTGATCCGCTGCTTTTATAAACTCTGCCTCTCCCCTGAGGAATATTAAAGTAGCTTCCGCTTCTCTTTGCTTCAATTATAAATTGGTTATAGTTAGAAACCGCCATATAATCTGCATATATACTTTTGTGTCTATTATCATCGGCTGTCTCTCCAATTTCACATTCTACCTCCAGGAGATTCTTTGGCCATCCCAAAACCCCAATAAATAGATCGTCAATTATTCTGAATCTCGTTGTTGCCTCATTGATTTCGTTAATATCTAATTTCGAGAAGCTCTGCTGATTAAACAATTTTAATTTTTCTAAAGCCTGATCAACATTATCTAATATTAGTTGCTCCATTGTATACAACCCCCAAAAAAAGACCTATATCCATTATAAGGATATAGGTCTTTTTTCACAATAAATTTTCCATTTTTAGATGATTGTATGCAAATTCGAAATTATTTGTATCACTGAATTGTGGTTTATATTTAACTAACTTTGAATAAAGTTGATCTTTAGTAATTTTTTTATCTTGTCCCAAATAGTGAATTGATGCCAACAATTCAAACCAGATAGGTAATGATAGAGTTGCTGGTTGCTCATCAGCTAATCTTTTCAAAGGCAATAATGTGCTAATCGCTTGCTCATTCAAAGAGTAAGCTTGCTCATTCAAATGTATATCCTCATAGTTCTTATCAATATCATAAAGAATAGAAGTATACGCTGGTGAGTAAGGCCCCCTCAGATACCAATTAAATTGATATTCATTCAAAGGTAACCCCACTTGTTTGGCTAAGTAACCAACTTTCTGCCATAGTAATCTTAAATTATATGCACTCGTAGATGGATCATCACCTACAATAAATTTATAAATTAAAAACGGGACTAATAGTTCTACAGCAACCTGTTGATTTTCAATTTTAGTTGCTGACATAAACATTCTCCTCTTTAGCTATCTAATAATTGGACATTATCCCCAAAAACAGCATTCTTATTCAAACAAAAAAAGCCCAGTAACAGGACAAACAGATAACTTATCATAGAACCACATAAGTGTCAATTCCGTATCCATGTGGTACTACATGCGGCACTACATGCGGTACTTCATGTGTACTTCATGTGGTACTACATACAATTACACTTAATACTACACAATTGAATTATTAAAGTAAATAAAACTTTGTTTGAATTTTGTTGATTTTTTATCAAAACAATGTATTAGAATTCAACAATAAACATAATATGAGTATATACGAACATACGTTCGTTATCAACAGCTTTTTTATAATGTACTAAAAAAAATTAAGATTATGCATGGAATTATTTGGTTAGAACCATATAGATCTAATTTCCATCCTTTCATCTATTTACAAATAAAAAAGAACCCCGCCAGCCTAAGCCAGCGAGGTTCTTTTACCGATGCCAGCGGATTACACCACGGTGCTACCGTTGATATTGCATTCATTAGTTCAATTCGGGCGATTTGTAAACATTTTATAAGTAGTCGTAGCCATTTTGTCAACTTATGCGGAAATATCTAGAGCTTGATATAAGCAACTATGAGGTAGAATACGTGTGAACATGACTTGAAAGGATCAAGAAAATGAAAGAGATTCAGTTCACCACGTTTAACGTATATGGAGAATTTTGTTTTTATGTTACAGAGGATTTACTACAAGAATATTTGGATATATCCGATATGGCAATTAGTATTGAATTCTTCAAGAATTTTTACACACTGGAACAAACACGGTCACTATTCGATTGGATTAAGAAGCGTAATATAGAAAAACAAAACCCTGCCAGCGATTAAACTAACAGGGTTCCTATATATAGAGGGAGTGAATTGGGGATCACTCAATAAGAGTATAGCCGTTCAACAACGCTTTATACCTTCGTGTCGAGTGTGGCTGTCTTGCTCCCCTTATCCCAACCAATTTTAGCTCCAAGTGCCTCACCTACCGCCCGAAGAGGAACATAGGTCACATTGTCGATCAGTTTACCGTCCTTGATCTTTTTTCCGTCCACTACAACATTAACCTTATCACTCACCGTAGCTGCACTCCCCTTCTTTTTAAGGCCTAAGTATTTCGCGATTCCGGTGACATGCCCGGCAATCAAAGCTTCAATGACTTCCCGGCGCTTCAGCGTGGCTGCATCTGCAGCCACGTCGATAAAGAGGTTTTCCGTCAGGACAGCCGGCATCTTAGATTCACGGCACATGTGCAGGTTCGCTGCTTTCTGTCCACGATCAATTACGTTGAATGGCTTCAAGGCTGTCATGATCTCGGTGTGGAGCACGTTTTGCAGTGACCGTGAAGCAGTTGAAGCATTAGTATATCGGAAGGACTCAAAGCCCCCTGCCCCGCCACCAGCATTGCAATGGATGGAAACTAGGAGATCCGCGCCGGCTTTGTTGGCCGCGTCGCTTCGCTCCTTGAGTTCCAGGAAAACATCTCTTGACCTGGACAACAGCACCTGGACTCCTTCATAATCCCGCTCCAACTGCTTTTTGATTTCAAGAGAAAGAGTTAGAACAATATCCTTTTCTTTTAGCCCGTTTCCGGATGCTCCCTGATCCTTGCCGCCGTGACCACCATCAATCCATACCTTCTTCATGACTTAATCCCTTCTTTCGTCTGCTTCACTGCCTGGTGACCAAATATAGCAAAAGCCCCGGAGAGAATCCCCTGTATGACGGCTTCAACAGAAAATCCGAGAATCCCGATGGTGAGCCACACAGCAACGATGGCCACAATATAAACGATACTCCAATCTGGCACCTTTGGAGTTTTCTTCAACACTCCGCCAATAACCCAGCAAGCGGCCACAACGATTAACAGCCGCGGATCAATAAGTTCAAAAATCATTTTCCAGTCCATATTTCACACGACCTCTCAAATTTTTATTTATCAGTTCCTTGGAAATAGATCTTTGATGTCTCGAAGTTCCCCAATGATTACGTCATATTTATCACTAAACTTGTCTAACAGATCCTGCAATCTACCCTCTCGTTCCTTGTTGGCTCGCATCACATAAATTAGCAGCCATACAAACAGCAAGGCAAATGGCCCTTGTGTTAGAAAGTATTTAACGACTTCATTCTCCATCGCCTATCGATCTGCAGCTCCACCTTTGTAACCTTAGCCATATGACACCTCCTTCCGGGCAAAATAAAAAGAGCCCGGGGGAACCGGACTCTTTTTAACAGAATTATTTATTTAGTGCCGCAAGCTTTGCGTTGACGTCTAATAATTTCTGATTGATCTCAGCAAGTTTTGATTTCTGATTGGATATATTACTATTTATTTGTTCCAATGCTTGTTCGAATACTTGTGTTTCTAATCCTGGTGCCGCATTTGATAACTGTTTTTCTGTATAGGTGATTTCCCCTTGCAATCTTGTTATTTCAGTTTCAATTTCTTTTTTATAGTCTTGCAAATACGTCTGTTCGATTATCAAAAAACTCTCATCAGTCGCACCAATAACACTGCTGTTGTTATCAGATGCATTGTCCTCAGTTGTAATTGTTATTGTTTTTTTCTTGTTATCCACTTTCAAATCAGCTCCTAAGGATTCGGAGATCGCACGCACAGGCGCATTGGTTCTTCCATCAATAACGGCTCCTTTATCCTGGAGCACTTCGCCGTTAACTATAATTTTGTACTCACCAGTTACTTTCTGGCCTACTAAACTTTTCACTTGCGCTGCAACCTCATCTCCTGATGTAACAACCAAAGCTCCGATCAAAATGCCACTAAGTAGATATGCCCACTTCTTCATTTTTTACGAATACCCCCATTGGGATATTTATCCTACAATATTACCCTAAGGAGTCGATGTTGGGAAGTTTCTATCACCCCAGTTTTGGTTCTCTTGTCGGCCATGGTTATGACTTGGCAGGTAGACGACCCTTCGTTGTTTCTCGGTCAAACCATTCATCAGCTTACCGATCCGCTGAAGCATGCGACGCTCTCGAATAGACAACAGTTTAATAGCTTCATCAGCCTGTTGAATCGGATCGGTGTCGACTTGATCAACAAGGTCCTGCTCATCCTCTTCCAGCGCATCCATCCAGATCGTTTCATATTCACCTGTGGTGACGGCCTTCTTGTTTCTCGGCGGCCCACCGGGCCCACCCTTATTGCCAACAGCTCGTTTATTGCCTGCAGGAGCTCCACTACGGTTACCGACTGCGTTTTTGTTCCCTTTGGGGGCACCTCGTTTAGTAACGTTACCTTTCGATTCATTGGTAACGTTACTATTCAAATCAGCAGCCCACTTATCTTGGGATTTCCACTTTCGAACCTGCGTCTCCCCAATAGAAAGAGCGGCGGCGATGTCTTTAAGCTTCATCGTCCCGCCGCTCTCCAGCCACATCTGTTTTGCTTTGTCCCGCTCGGGGCTTCTCTCTCTGGCCATGCTACACCATCACCACCCCCATATTTAATTTTTGATGACGTTTTTCCGATATTATTATCAATTCCTATGGAAAGGTCGGACTATCTTGAATTATCTATTATTGATAGCAATAGCGTTTATCTTGCTACTTTCATGTTATCTTTACTATTCTTTTCTCACAGTCACGCTAAACAAGCCATTTAGAGAAATTAACTACTTCAAATTTTTATTTTCTTCTAATGCCGTTGATTCATTTTTTTTATTTAGAGACTCGGAAAATGGTGTTATCACAACTTACACGAAAACAAGAGATTTATACTTTTTGTACAAAGAACTAAAATCTTTTGAATTTATGCTAGCAAAGCTACATCTGAAAGAAAGAAATTCGAAAAACTCATATCTAAATAATTCAATAGAATTGCTGATAAAACTTGTAATAACTATCTCCATAACTCTAGTGACCGTAACGGTTACAGTCTCAATTGCCTTGTTAGGATTTGAAGAAAGAAATACAGCCCTAAAAGAGGCAGATTTTTTTAGTTGGAAAGATAACATTGAAAAAATATTGCTAACATTACAAACCGGATTAGAGTCAATAGGTAGTTTATCACTCATCTGCCTTTCAACTTTTATTTTTGCTTTATCATTCATGCTGTTAGACGCACTTAAAGAAAGTCAGATTAAAAGGCACTGTCTCATCGTTGAACAGATTGAACAAGAAAGGACAACATCATAATTCATCCTTCTGAAGCTCAATATCTATTTCAATCAGCTTTTTCAGGTCGTCCACCGTATTGATCTCAATCCGGCCTTCCTGAAAATCCTTCACCCACTTGGCTATACCCGCTTTGACGATCTTCCGGTATTGTTCCTTGCTCTCGAGGATACCTTCCATGACTTGAAGCTCATGCTGAAGAAGCAAATCTTTATTCTCAGGTGTTCCCATTGTCGTTCCCCTCGGCTTTCCGTTATGATGGAATGCGAGATAGCGGATGTCTGCATAAATGCCGCGCGCGGCGGGCCGCTATCTCAGCCGGGGAATACCCTGGACTAAGGGGAGGACGTGTCAGCGTCCTCCTTTTATTTTGCTTTTGCTTGGTTATCTTGGAGGGTGTTCTATAGACAAAAGAAAACCCCCTAATCAGATAGGTGGTTGATACTGAACTAACGATTCCCGTTAGCTCAGTATCAGCACCGAAAACCCATTACTTCTAATATTATTTTTTGAGTAAGTCTAATTCAAAAATAAGTGAATCTCTATCAGGGTAATCATATTGAATTGGCAAATCCTCTTTTGCAATCTCCTTAAATCCAACCTTTTTGTAAAAGCTGTGTGACCTAGTAGCTTTGGAAGGAGTGTCCAAAATCACCTTAGAAAACCCATGTTTCTGCGCAAAATCAAGCAAAGCTTCGTAGAGTCCCGTTCCTATCCCAAGCTCTTTACCACGGTAATCTTTATAAACAAAAAATTTCTTTAGTACGGCAACCTCGTTAGTTTTCTTTTGCAAACCGATAGAGCCTACAACCTCACCGTTATCGTTTAACGCTACCCAAAAGTTACCCCCATCCTTAATATAATACGATTGAATATCTAGTATATCTGGTTGTTCTTCGACACTAATCCCTACACCATATTCAACATTCTGTACATGCAATATTAGTTTAATGACCTCTTCTTTATACCTATCAGAATAAGCCGTAATCATTTTAATAACTCCTTTCAGGTGTTTTTATAACAGAATACATCTTTTGTTTTGTAAATGAAACGATTGAGCTAATCTGCCCGTTAGCTTAATAACAGAACAACAACAAAACTTATCTAACCTATTTCGGAATCAACACGATGAAGTAGCACAGGTTCAATACCGGTCGCCTCTTGGTATCTCCTCTTGATGACATCACAGAATATCGGATCAAGTTCCAAGGTTCTGCAGATACGTCCGAGTTGGTCACAAGTCATAAGAGTGGATCCGCTGCCACCAAAGAAATCGACAACCATTTCTCCCTTCTGGCTACTGTTTCCAATCGGAATGGCCAATAGCTCCAGCGGCTTCTGGGTTGGATGGACGTACTTGCCGACATCCCCTCGGGATACCTCCCAAACTGAGGATGGGTTAGGTTCTTCCACAGGCAGGCAGGCGCGCCATACCGTGGTTTGACGGCGGTCGCCGTACCAAGCTGGGGCCTTCCCTTTAACATGAGCGTAGAATACCGGCTCATGTTGCCAGCGGTACTGCGACCAACCGAACGAAGCCGCATTCTTCACCCATACGCATTGACTGCGGATGACAATGCCCGCAGCGTTCATGGCGTCCTCGAACTGGCGCTGGTAAGAAGATGGATGAAAGACGTATATCGCCGCCGTCGGCGCCATATGTTAGGCATACCTCTCAAATACGGAATGCAAAAAGCCCGCAAATTCCTCTGCAGGCATGTCGTCGTTCATTATTGACTCCCGGCCGTCAGCGGCCAGACGGGAAGAGTCACTTTCAACGGCCACGTTATATGGTGGGTCTGTAACCACCAGCGCAGCCAGTTCACCATCCATCAAGCAGCTTACATCCTCAATGCTGGTTGAATCACCACACATCAATCGGTGAGGGCCAAGCTGCCAAATATCTCCCCGTTTCGTCTCCGGCTCCCGGATGTCATCAAGCGCCCCTTGAACGTCGAAATCATCCTCCACAACTGGCTCCTCAATCTCCGTATCAGGCATGCTGCCGAAATCGGCGATCAGGTCACTGAGCTCTTCCTCTTCAAAACCCGATAACGTCAAATCCGCCCCGCTCGTTTGCAAATCAGCCAATAGCCTGGCCAACGCTTCGTCATCCCAGCGGCCGGATACTTTGTTTAACGCAATGTTCAGAAGCCGTTCCTGCTCGTCATCCATGTTAACGACGGATACGGCCAGCTCGGTATGCCCCTGCTCGTTAACCATGATCTTATACCGCTGATGACCGTCGACCATATTACCAGTACGCTCGTTCCAAACGATCGGCTCCACATAGCCGAATTCTTCAATGCTACGCTTTAGCTTTTCTTAGTCAGGATCTCTTGGCTGTAAATCATCTCTTGGGTTGTAGGCAGCTGCATTAATTAGGTCGATCGGTACTATTCTGATGTTCATTCTGTTTTCTCCATTCATAAAAAAAGCACCCTACGGGTGCTGCTCAATTGATTTCATTACTTTTAAAATTGATGACGCTGACTGCATGATTCCTCAAAATTGTCTGAAGCCTCTCTTTTAATTTTAAGAGAAGCTCTTCCTTTATATCTACTAAGGGTACAGATTTATAGTAAAAGGATAGCTCACTATCAAGTAATCTTAATTCATGGAAAGTTTTACTAAGATTTGAAATTTGTTCTTCATACCTATGAAAAACTTTGAAGCCTCCAGAAGCGGTTAATATAGCCCCAAGGATTACAGCGATATTTTCGGACCCAGGGATTCCCTTTACACCTAAGAAAATAGTAATAGTTGCGGACAACACAAGCATAATACCATTTAGAATTCGTGAGTCTCTTCGTCTTCGTCAAGAGCACGAGCGGCCCCTATTAATTCCTTGCTGATTTGTGAGTGCAACTCATTAATAAATTTTTCTTTATCAAACAAAATTAGTCCCCTCCTACAATGAGGATACATTATTATCCATAAAGCGACAATGGAGGACTAGCTTTTATTTGAGTTGAGTTGGTTTCTTATATGGATGCACGACAAATAGGAGCATACGCCAACGCTATGCCCCTTCTCTGCTGTTTTCCTGACCTGTTCCTCTATTCGTCCGTGATCAATCACAGATGCTTTAAATCGACTTAAATTTTTGTCGTTTAGAGCGACATTCTCTAAATTTTTGTACAAACTTGTCTAAACCACGAACTATCTATCAAAGATTACAGCTATTATAACGTCTACAAATATTAAAGCAACAAGTAAAACAGGCATACTTTTAGCTACTTTTTCGCTTTGTTTATCTGGCAAATATTTAATTAAAAGAGGCACTATTGTGAAAAATAATATGAATGAGACAAGTATAATTGCGAACGAGAAAGTACTTGCATCATCAATATCAATAAACCAGACCGCGCTGCTAGTGTAAATCGATCCCACCACCTTTGCTATATTTTCAATAAAACAAATTTCGACATTAGGAAGGTTTTTCCTTCTTTACACAAGGTCTCCTACTACAGAACTGCTTTGTACCGGTCCATTCACCCCACACACATCGTTTACACTTTTCCGGCTGTTTCGGCTTGTAACGTGGTCGCTTTAGTTTATTACGTTTTCCGGCCATGTCGTCGTTCTTCTCTATTTCGTGGTGAACTGCCTGCTGTCACTCTGATTAACCATTGAATCCATTTCATACAACATCACGCTCCTTCGTGGAAATAAAAATAAGCCGCTCCAGGAAGGAACGACTTAAGATTATATATTCAGTTCTTATCTGCAAAGAGATCCGTCAGAGCATTGCGACCATGCCGGCCGCAGCAAAAACGCTGCGCTCTTTGCTTTAAAAGCATCTGTACTTAGTAACTAGAGAGGAAGAACAAGACCATTTTACTGTTGCGTTAAAAATGGAGTCAACATAATGAATTCGGAATAATGCTGACTGTTCCCTCATTACTTCCCATTTTCAACATAATGCTCATTAAATCAAAAGCCGCTGTTTAGACAGCGGCCCATACTCTAATATTCATTTACTTCAAAAGTGATAATCTTATCGAAAACAATGTAGTCCTGTCTCTGTTTGAATGGACCTTTATTATTATCATGTTTATTAATCGCAAATGTTATCGGGCCAGTACCTGCTGCTCTTCCTTCATACCAGCTAATAAATTGCTGTACTTCTTGCATAGAAAGGTCATATTCTTTCTCAGTCCCATTACTTAATGTCAGAACAAAAATTGCACGTTCACCAACTGGATCAACAGGTGGTTCTGGATCTACTGGTGTTTCAGGATCTACTGGCGTTTCAGGATCTACTGGTGGAACAGTAGGATCTGTTCCTAAAGCTTCTCCACCAATTGCATAAATATATCCTTTACTATTAGTAAAGTATAATGTACCTTGGCTGTCCATCGTAATATTATTTGATTCATATCCAGACGTGTCAACTGTAAAGATAGGGAATCTTTCTCCATTTTCGTTAAAAATCAGTAGTCTATGCAAACTATTTACGTAAATATCTCCTTTTGCATCAATCAATGGTGAATTATAAGATCCTGAGCCCCCTGTGTCTCCTCTCCATTTAATACTACCATCTAGATTAATCGCGTATAACCCTTTAGTAGTCGTCACATACAAAACCTGCTTTCCATCATTCAGAGCAGGCGTGGAAAAAATGTCTCCATCAAGCACCAGAGACCAATTGATAGTTCCGTCGGAAGTCTTAATACTAAACAAAGATTTTCCAGGTCGGCTTACAACGTATAAATTCCCCTGTGAATCAAGTTGTGGTGCACCAAAACGTGGAACATCACTTAGACTCGTTTTAAGTACATCTTTTTTCCACTTTATATTACCATTAGAGGAAATCGCAGAAACAAATAAATTTAATCCACTTTTACTTCTTACAAAAATATCCCCGTTAGAATCAATAACAGGCTGCCCAAAATAGTAGCCAATATCAGTTTGCCACTTAATCACCTTAGTAGTTGGATCGAAAGCAATAAGTAGCTTCCTTTGTGAACTTATGTATAATGTTCCGTCGCTTCCTAATGCAATATGACCCAGAGCTCCTAAACCCAAATCGATACTTGGCCATCTCTCAATTCCAGTTTGTACATCAACAGCGTGTATAATTCCATTTGTTACAAAATATACGTATCCATCTTGACCTATCACAGGAGAAGAATCATCTAAATTGGATGTTAATAGATACTCCCATTTAGTAGTCCCGTCTGGGTTTAATCCGAGTAGAGTGTATTTATTTTTAGTCCCTACAATTATTGTTCCATCTGTTGCGATTACAGGGGAAAACAACGAAGCTGGACTAAGTTCTTTCTTCCATTTCTCATACAAATTACTATTAACTCCTGTGAATCTTGAATGCCTAGTCCAGTTCAACTCTGTTGGTTGATCAGCAAATTCCTGATATGCCCCTTGTCCATAACCCCCACCCTGTGTAAAAGGTGTGCTTGCAGCATTAACCTGTGTAGTTAATACTGAGAAGAGCATTGTTAGTGCAGTAAGAAATATAGTTCCTGTTCTTAGTTTCAAGCTCCTTCATCCTCCCATTATTTGAATATATTATGTATCGGATAAATCCAAAGGAATTATTAATATAAGCTACACTGACTCCATATATCAGAAAAAGACGAGAAGAGTTACGCCCCGGTCATATGCCGCATTCATGCAGCCGTGCGTGTCATTCTCGCCTTTTTCTATGTTTTTCTATGCTAACATCCTATCATGGGAAAACCGTCATGTGGTGTTCAACTTAGGGTCACATTAGAGTCAAATCGTATTCAGTTTACGGTCAAATTCCGTTTAGGCATCGATTTTCTGCCATTTATTTAGTTAAAAGGGTAATTTAACTAAATAAATGCGCAATGTGACAATTATGTCATGCTAAATTGAATATTGTCATGTTAATCGATGGGAATATATAGATGTCCCCCTTATACTGGAAATTGTTAAACGATTGCATTTCCAAAAAGGGGGGTTCTACAGATCACTGATGTAATTAAAGCAATAATACTTGGCATAATAGAGGGCTTAACTGAATTTTTGCCGGTATCGTCTACTGGACATCTTATTTTAGCAGGCAATCTGCTTAGCTTCGAGGGAGACGCTGCTATAACTTTTAAAATCGTTATACAATTGGGTGCGGTGATGGCAGTTCTAATTCTTTATTGGAAAAGGTATCTGGAGATTGGGGCTAATCTGATTAGAATGGATTTTTCCCAAAGTAAAGGATTAAATGTAATTCATATGATTTTGGCTATGTTACCAGCATTAATCCTGTATCTTCTCTTCAAGGACACAATAAAAAGCCAATTATTCGGCCCAACCCCTGTCTTGATCGGTCTAGTTGCAGGTGGCTTGTTGATGATCATCGCAGCACGTAGTAAGAGAACTGCAACCGCTGATACGATGGATGGGATTAATTATAAACAAGCTTTCGGGATTGGCCTGTTCCAATGTTTGGCTTTGTGGCCGGGATTTTCGAGATCGGGTTCGACAATTTCAGGCGGCCTCTTGCTTGGCACTAGCCAAAAAGCCGCCGCAGATTTTACGTTCCTTATTTCCGTGCCTGTTATGTTTGGTGCAAGCTTGTTGGATTTGTACGATAGTCGCGATTTGCTGAATTCTGACGATTTCTTTCTAATGATAATTGGCTTTACGACATCCTTTCTTGTGGCAATGATTGCAGTAGCGACGTTCATCAAACTGATTAAGCGACTTCGATTAGAATGGTTTGCTCTATACCGTTTTGTCTTAGCAGCGCTCTTCTATTTAATCGTCATACAGTAACCAGTTTTGTATTTGATTATTCAAGCAATCTACCCCACTATCATTATGCTAACAAGAAACGATAGTTATATAAAACAGCGGCAGTCTGAGACTTGAATTGCGTCTTAGTTAGCCGCTGTTTTTATATCCCTCAAAACTCTGCATCATCCTGCTCAAAGAATCCCATCAGTTTTAAGGTGTTAGCCATGCTCTCAGTACCTTCAGCGATCTTCCGTCGAATAGTGCTGTCACTCAGATCATGTTGAAAGAAAAGTAACGCTCCTTGTATGAGTAGCCTTGCATGTATCTGTAATCTATAGCTTTCCTTTCATCATCATCCTGAATCAAGCTGATTGCTCTACGAAGCTGATGAGTATAAAACTGATACTGTTGATATACCCAACGCTGCTTCTCAATCAAGATGGTGGCATTGGCAGTCTTGTCTGCGTGTAGATCCTCCTGATCGATGCGACGAGCTGCTTCGCCATCAATGGCCACTTGTTTAAGGTCCTGTTCGAATTTCTCAAAATCCTGCATGAGCATAGTCATCTCTTTATATTTTCCGAGCAGGAATTTTGTGCGCTGGATCTCCGCTTTATTTGCTTTTGGAAAGAGCGCTCTCCTTGTCCCCATGCCATCGCCATTCC
Source organism: Bacillus sp. FSL K6-6540 (assembly GCF_038007545.1). Taxonomy (NCBI): domain Bacteria; kingdom Bacillati; phylum Bacillota; class Bacilli; order Caryophanales; family Bacillaceae; genus Bacillus; species Bacillus sp. FSL K6-6540. Next base: position 779,140 of record NZ_JBBOXH010000001.1, on the reverse strand, counting down.
CCTCAATCCTTTGCTATAGTTCATCCCCAAAATGATCTCACGGATAGTTGGGGGATACCCGTTCTTATTCACAAAGTTTTTGATGAATTTCAGAGCGTCAGCCTGCCGATTTGTCAGCTTCTCCCGTTCTATCATGCCGACACCCCATCCCAATTCCAAAGCCCTTGCATGCCCTTGGCCGGTATCGGCTCCTGCAGATGCCGAACGTTTGACGTTTGCCAGGCATAACGGCCATCTGTTTAGTCCCCGAAATAATACTCGTTGCTTCGACTGCGAGGTTGTTTCTTGATGCATCAAAGACTGACCAGTATTACATGGCCTTTGAATTGGCTGCATCAACGGGCATGAGACAAAGTGAAATCCTAGCCGTACGTAGGGTAGATACCGACCTTTCGAGGAAAATGGTTTCCATCCGCCAAGCTTACACTCTTGCCGAAAAAGGACACGACTTTGACGATACCAAAAATGATAGTAGCGTACGATCGATCGCCCTTTTCGCAAACACTGTTGAGCTTCTTAGAGATCACTTGGAGAAACAGGATCACGAAAGATGCAACAATAAACTCTATAAAGATTCGGGTTGGTTATTCAAACCCGCACTGGAACCCCAGTAAGTCCTCGAAATCTAATGCGTAATTTCTACCGGCTCATCGAGAAGATCCAAAAGGAAGTTCCTGACTTCCCGCGTATTCGATTCCATGACCTCAGAAATACGCACGCTACACTGCTGTTGAAGGCCGGCATCCACCCTAAAATTGTACAGGAGAGACTAGGTCATAGTTCAATTAATGTTACCTTAGATACATATTCACATGTTCTCCCCAATCTTCAGGAGGCTGTACTGAATAATATTGGCGATTCTATACTCGGCAAGGAATTTGACGCTTTGATAGAGAACAAAAGTGATCCTATCGACGGTGAAAATAACACTTCATCAGACTAAAGGGTAGAAAAATGGTAGCAGAACAGAATAAATAACAAAAATGGCCCGGTTTCCGAATGTCGGAAAACCGTGCCATTATTGACTTTATGAAGATGCTGGTGAAGGGAATTGAACCCCCGACCTACGCATTACGAGTGCGTTGCTCTACCCCTGAGCTACACCAGCACATGTGGTTCGATGATATTCCTCTCGAAACAACAAAAATTATTATAATACTTCGGCAGCAAAATGCAAGTCCTAATCTAACGGGAATATCCACCGAATTTGGTGGCATTACCCGCCTAACTTCTCCTGCACGGATTGGATCTTCTGTTTGCTCGAGGAGACCTGGTCCCTGCGGTCGTCAATTTTAACGGAAGTCGATACGCGCTTTGCCCCGGACAGAAAAGGCGCTTCATGCAAAGCCTCAATCGCCCGCCAGATCATGTTAAGCTCTCCCTCGATGATCGTGCTCATCGATGTCAGCTCATAGGAAATCCCGTCCTGCTGTTTCAATATTCGCTGCATCTCGGCGACATAAGCGCTTAAACTCGTGGTTGCGGTTCCGATCGGAATCACCGTTACCTCTGCTATTGCCATCTGAACAACCTCCCTCGTCATATCTCAATCATGTAAGACCCTTCAATTCCAATGCCGGATACGGATATCATACCAATTTCGGTCCGCCATATCAAAGCCCTTCAATTTTAGCTTCACACAAGATATAGTGTATCCTGCCCGCCTCATCCATACGGTAATATCCTATTTTGTCAAAACGAGAATATACGCGGTATCTGCGCAGAAAAGGTCGCATTTGGTCACAATCCAGGAAATCTTATCGCCTTTTGACAGTTTCTTAACTGGCACAATGACCGCTCGTTTGCTATAATTCTTTTTGCGTTCAATTTTAAGAATATGGTTTACAAACACAATATATTGAGTTAAATTAGATTAACAACAACCAAATATAGTGTATATAGGTGCCGGATCAACCCATAAGGCAGTCCGGCTTAATAGGGAAGCATGGTGTAAATCCATCACGGTCCCGCCACTGTAAGGGCTCTTAGGCTGTTCATCATTTTTTCAGCCTTCCTCATACGGCATAGCCACCGAACAATCGGATCAAGGTTTTCGGAAGGCACCGCCGGGAGGCAGAAGCCCGAGTCAGAGACCTGCCTATATGCAGCAGACACCAACCTACGGGGCTTTAGGTAAGTGTTCGTTAAACTTGCGTCTGTACATAACATCATGCCCGTTCAAGGGCTTATGTCAAACGTCATTTCCGATCACAGCGCACGGACATTTTCAAGCCTGCCCGCGGGTTTTAGAAAATGTTTTTTTGATGTCCTTTTTCATATTTCCCCCGAAGAAAGCGAGGAATTTATTCATGCCCCAGCTCGTAGTTAAACCGAACAACCGTCAGCTCGCCTTTGATGAAATTCGCCTCTCCGTCTATGCCGACCGGACTCTGAAAGGATTGGACATGCTCGATAAGGAGCGTCTGCTTCGCGGCGTCAATGCCAAATTGCGCGGTGAGCAAGTTACCGGCGAAGAAATCAGCAGCGCCTTCACGATGTCCGCCCTTGAGCTTGTAACCAAAGAGGAGCCGAATTGGAAGTTTGCGGCTGCGCGTTCGTTTCTGACCTCTTTATATAAAAAAGCGGCTACCAACCGCCGATACAAAGCATACCCGGAAGAACCATACGGTGCCTTCTACCCGCTCATTACGGAGCTTGTACAGAAAGGCATCTATCGCGAGGACCTTCTGACCAGCTACACCAAAGAACAAATCGAAGAACTCGGCGAATGCATCGATCCAAGCCGCGATCTGCTGTTTGATTACATCGGTCTGTTGACGCTGGCTGAGCGTTACCTGGCAAACGACTTTGACGGTCGCGTCATGGAACTTCCGCAAGAACGCTACATGGTCATCGCGATGTTCCTCATGCATAACGAGCCTGCCGACAAGCGTCTTGACCTTGTCAAGGAAGCCTACTGGGCCATGAGTAACCTGTACATGACGGCGGCTACGCCGACCATGTCCAATGCAGGTAAAAAAGTAGCCGGCCAGCTGTCCAGCTGCTTCATCGATACCGTGGACGACTCCCTGGAAGGAATCTTCGATTCCAATACGGACATCGCCCGTCTCAGCAAAATGGGCGGCGGCATCGGGGTATACCTCGGTAAAGTCCGTGCACGCGGCTCTGACATCCGTGGTCACAAGAATACCAGTTCCGGCGTCATCCCTTGGATTCGCCAGCTGAACAACACCGCTGTTAGCGTTGACCAATTGGGAACTCGTAAAGGTGCCATCGCGGTTTATCTGGATGTGTTCCACAAAGACATCCTGTCCTTCCTGGATCTGAAGCTGAACAACGGCGACGAGCGCATGAGAGCGCATGACGTGTTCCATGGCGTATGTCTGCCCGACCTGTTCATGGAGGCTGTCGAAGCTCGTGAAGAGTGGAGCCTGTTCTGTCCGCATGAAGTGAAGAAAATCATGGGCTGGAAAGACGAGAACGGCCGTCCGCTAGGTCTGGAGGACTTCTATGACCATACTCAAGGCGAAGGCGAATTCCGCCAAAAATACGCGGAAGCCGTAGCGAACCCGCTGCTGCCGCGCATTACCGTACAAGCCATCGACATTATGAAGCGCATCATGAAGTCCCAGCTTGAAACCGGTACGCCGTACATGTTCTACCGCGACACGGTCAACCGTGCGAACCCGAACTCGGCTCATGGCATGATCTACTCTTCCAACCTGTGCACGGAGATCATGCAGAACCAATCTCCGACGGTCGTTGAGCAAGAGGAGCTGGTTACGAAAGACGGCCAAACCCGGATCGTGATTTCCAAAATCCCTGGCGATTTCGTTGTCTGCAACCTGAACTCCATCCACTTGGCTCGTGCCGTACCTGCCGGTGTGCTGGAGCGTCTCGTTCCGATCCAGGTTCGCATGCTGGATAACGTCATCGACATTAACAATATTGAAGTTCTGCAAGCTCAATACACCAACAGCCAATATCGCGCGGTCGGTCTCGGCACCTTCGGTCTGCACCACTTGCTGGCCCTGGAAGGCATCCGCTGGGAATCCGACGAAGCCGTTGCCTATAATGACAATCTGTACGAACACATCAACTACCTGCTCGTCAAATCCAGCATGGAGTTGGCCAAGGAAAAAGGCCACTATCCGAAATTCAAAGGCTCCGACTGGGAGAGCGGCGAGTACTTCACGTTCCGCGGTTATACCGACGGCGAGCATGAAGGCAAGTTCGTGACCACCGAACAGTGGCGTGAATTGCAGCAGGAAGTGCAAGCGAACGGCGTCCGTAACGCATGGCTGTTTGCCATCGCGCCGAACGGCTCCACTTCGATCATCGCGGGTTCCACGGCGAGCATCGATCCATTGTACGAACTTCTGTCTTATGAAGAAAAAACCACTTATAAAGTGGCGAACCCTGCTCCGGATCTGTCCGAGAAAACGATCTGGTACTACAAAACGGCTTTCTTGATCGACCAGCATTGGTCCATCAAAATGGCTGCCGCCCGTCAGCGTCACGTTGACCAAGCGCAAAGCTTTAACCTGTACGTACGCCCTGATATCCGGGCTTCGGAATTCCTGGAGCTGCATCTGCATGCCTGGAAAGCCGGTATCAAATCCACGTACTATGTACGCAGCCGTGCGTTAACGATTGAAGAGTGTGAGTCGTGCGCAAGCTAAGAGTTTAGATTAACCTTTTTCGAACCCACCCAAACCCTCCCTTCCAAGGGAGGGCCCCAAGGGCTCTGCCCTCTGGACACCCGCAAGGTGGGTAAGATGTGAATGAGGCGCTTCTTAAGTTACTTTAGTGGCTAGGAGCGCTTTCTCCCTGCGGGAACGCTGGAATGCGGCGCGGGGACTTCTGAGTTACTTCGTGCCATTTGTTGAGTTACTGTCTGCTGGGACCGCTCTCCCCTTGGGAATCGCTTTTCATGCGGTGCGGAGACGAATGAGTACTTCGTTCGATTTGTTGAGTTACATCTTGCTAGGAGCGCTTTCCCTTCGGGAATCGCTGGAGGCTTGGTTCAATACAAGCATCGAACGGCTGCATGCGAGGGTTCTCGTATAGCGGGCGGGAATTAGCTTTCTAACTAAAAGACTACAAGGGTAAGGGTATCCAATCGGAAGAGTTTACGTCCGCCTTTGGGAGCCCTTTGCAACCTTTACAATACATTCAGGCAAAGGGCGGACAACAGCGGCTGGAGATGGATACCCGTCCCGGTGTGATACCCGGTCCATGAATATGCCGCGAGGTGTCCCTCAGCTTCGCCTATGCGCCGCCCTATTATGAAATACAAGGAGAGAAAATCGGCATGCAAATGCAAAAGATATTTAACACCGAAGCACCCAACCGCTCCACTCGCGTCATTGAAGGTGAATGCTCCGGGATCCTGAACTGGAACGACATTCGGATGCCTCATATGTATAAATTGTATAAGGTTCTGCTGCTGAACCACTGGATCGCGGATGAAATTCCGATGTCCAAGGATGCGCAGCAGTTCCCGCGTCTGGACCCTGAAGAGCAGCGCACCTTCAAAATCAACATCTCCCTGCTGGCTGTGCTCGATTCCATGCAGACGATGTTTGTCGGCGACGTGAAGCGCTACTTCACTGACTCGTCGCTCGAAGCCATCTCGGCCATCATCGGTCAGCAAGAGGTGGTTCACAACCAATCCTATTCCTACGTGCTTTCCTCCATCGTGTCGGAGCAGGAGCAGAAGGAAATCTTCGAATACTGGAAGCATGATCCGGTTCTTCTGGAGCGCAACCAGTTCATCTCGAACATTTACCAGAATTTCCGCGACAATCCGTCGCCGCAATCCTTCTTCGAAGCCATGGTCGCCGACCTGATCCTGGAAGGGATTTTCTTCTACAGCACGTTTGCCTTCTTCTACAACCTGGCCCGTGACCAGAAGATGATGGCAACCAGCCAGATGATCTCCTATATTCAGCGTGACGAGAACCAGCACTGCTACTTCTTCGCCGAAGTGTTCAAGCAGCTGCTCAAGGATTTCCCTGAGCTGAACACCAAAGAGAACATCGACTACCTGTACCGCACCATTGACCGTGCCGTCGAGCTCGAAACCAACTGGGCCCATTACACGCTCAGCAATGTGCGCGGCATCGATCTGAACGAGTTGAGCGATTACATCAAGTACATCGCGAACCGTCGCATCACCATGATGGGTCTGGAAAAAGCTTACGAAGGCGTAGACGTCAACTGCATGCCATGGATCAAGCCTTTCTCCGACGAAGCCCTCAACGCAACGAAAACCGACTTCTTCGAAGCCAAATCCCGTAACTACGGCAAAGTGGGCGACGACAACGGCTTTGACGATCTGTAAGTTTCCTTCATATACACAAAACCTCCGAGGTCCCCTAAACAGGGATCCCGGAGGTTTTTTTATGCCTTTATATGACGGCTGCAATCCGTTCCTCTACATCAAGCGTTACCCCCTCGCGGCCCAGACCTCAATCTCCACCTGAAGGGACGGCATCGCCAGTGCCGGCACGTAGGCCATCGTCATGGACGGCGCCTTTCCCCCGTGGAATTTCTCCCATACCCGGTGGAAATGATCCCAGTCGACCTCCTGAACCGCCCAAATGTTGATTTTGACGATATGATCCGCCGACATGGTTTCCGAAGCCAATACCCGCTGAATATTCGCCAAGGTGTTCTCTACTTGCTCCTTCATATCGGTCGGCAGCTTCCCCTCCCTGTCGGTCCCCACCTGGCCGGAGAACACCAGCAGCTCCGCCCCTCTCGCAACCTTGGTTACATGGGTATACGGACCGATCGGCGGGGCGATGACGGTCGGATTGAACCGCTGAATCGGGGGCGAGGCCTCCTCATCCTCTTCATTCAACAAAGCCAGTGTCTGATGGTCCTCCCACTTCCCGTTAATCTTCACGTTTTTCCTGGCGATGCCTTCTTTATGGAAGCCGGATTTCAGGAGCACTCGGATCGAGCCTAAATTATGCGGCATCACGCCCGCTTCAATCCGGTGAAACTTCAATTCCTGAAAGGCAAACCTCACCACCATTTGAACGGCCTCGGTCATGTACCCCTTTCCGTTATGGTCCCGATCCAGAAAATAACCGATCCAGCAGCTCTGCAAATTCCCCCGCACCACTTCCGTCAGCATGATCTCGCCGATGATCGTTTCGGTATCCCGCAGTCCAATCATATAGAGATACGCCTGATCCGCCTTGCTGGATTCCCGGGCCTTTCGAATCCGTTCGAGTTGTCCCTCAAGGGTATAGAATTCGTCGTCCCTTAAGCCCGTGAACCGTTGGAAAAAATCCCGGTTATCCACCTCGAGCTTCCATAGCGCTTCCGCATCCGATTCCTCTACCGACTTGACATAGATCTGTTTTCCTTGCATGAACATGGTCTACCTCTCCTTTGCTCGTATCATTAGAAACACAAAAAAAACACCACAGCGCACCTGTGGTGTACATGCCGATCTATGCAACCACAAGCCAGCGACCTGTGGTGTTTTTAATTCCACTGCTCCCTCATTTCAGTCAATAGCATGAAGGATCCTTGATCGCCGAATATCCGATTTTGGACAGACTTCTCCCGTCATCGGACCGATCAAAGAAAACAGCGGTGGAGTATCCCATGCCTTTGGACAACGACGCCAATGATCTTTTTTTCATGTGAATACTCCTCCCCTCTGCCTCGTGCAGTTTCAAGATTCTAAACTCATCTATGTTCAAAAAGTAAAAAGTATCTTGCTTGATTGCCCACTAATTCCATCGTTTCCATCTAACCATAGAATACATGATTCTAAATGGAGGATCAAACCCGTTAAGCTTGATTCACATGACCGTTCCCTTCGGATTGCCTTTGGCCGGGCCTCTCCCCTGCTTGATATGCTTCAGCTGGGCCACAATGATGACGCTGATGACCACCAGCAGGAACCACGAGCTGATTTTTCCGATATGCACCAGACTCCATGTCCGTTCCTGTCCCGGATAGGTCCAGGCCCCGAGAAACGTGGAGATATTCTCAGCGATCCAAATAAAAAAACCAATCAACAGGAACGACAGCACCAGCGGCATGCGCAAGGTTTTTCCGTCAACGTCGAAATACACCATGGTTCTGCCAAACACCACGAACAACAATGCGGTCAGGAGCCAGCGCGCATCCCATACGTAGTGATGGGTAAAGAAATTGGCGTAGATCGCCGCGCTGATCAGCACGGTCAGCACAGGCAGCGGCCAGCCGGTAATGCGCAAATTCATTCGCCGCCAAGCCTGGCAGATATAACTGGCTACGCTCGCATACATAAAGCCGCTGTACAGCGGAACGCCGCCGATTTTGCTCCAGCCCTCCTCCGGGTAAGACCATGAGCCCATATGCACTTTATACAGCTCCAGCATCAATCCGATGACGTGAAAGACGCAGATAACCTTCAGTTCATCCCATGTCTCCAACTTGCTCACCAGCATCCCGATTTGCGCCAAGACGCAGATGAGAAGAATGAGATCATACCGCGGCAAACCCGGAATCTCAATCACCTTGGTCAGTCCCAGCGCGCCGAAGATAATCACCGGAAATAGGCAGGACAAAGCCTGCTGATAACCGAAAATCCACAGCTTCCGTATAAATTCCATAAGCTCCTCCTAGCCCCTGCAATCGTATACTTCACCCTACCACAGACCGCGAATTGAATAAAAGAACAGCTTTGTCATATTTCATCCAAGCCATGGAGCGGATAAACAAAATAAGAGAGCAGCCCCTACAGCTGCTCTCTCATCGGTTAACGGCCTATCCGACGATCCTTAAGGTTATACATGCGTCATGCATGCTCTTAGGTTCAACCCTGTTCAATCGCTAGATTATATTCGGGTTCCCGGCATCTTGGGCCGGTCTCAACAGCCTGAAGGCTCATCCTCTTCATACAGCCGGGGCATGCCCGGTCAGAGCGCGACATGGCGAGTCGATTTTTTCTTTTTGACCCGTAACAAAAATGTAAGAGGTATGGCTACCACCGCCACCATCGTGCCGATCATGAACACGTCATCAATACCCATGGTTGTTGCCGCACGCGGAGTCACAGTTCCGGCGCCCATGTAATAGGATGTTCTGGTTACCACCAGCGCACTGAAAATGCCGATGGATAACGAAGCCAGTCCCTGGCGCGCCCAGTTCGTAATGGACGATGCATGGCCTGAGTACTCGCTGGACACCGCGCTCATCGCGGCGTTCGTTAACGGCATGTTGCACAGCGCTATGCCGAGGCAGCGAACCAGCTGCAGCATGGAAATGTACAGAACCGACGTATTCGTGCCGATCCCGCTGAAAGCCAGCGTAGCGGCCACAATGATAAGGACACCCGTGATGACCAGCCGGAACGGACCGATCCGGTCATAAAATTTGCCGATAATCGGCGATGCCGCCGCCATGACGATCGCGCCCGGCAGCATGATCAATCCGGTATCCATCGGGGACAGCTTCAGCACGGTCTGCAAATAGAGCGGCACCAGCAAGGTTCCCGTATAGAGGGAGATCGTCACGATACAGTTCAAGATCAAGCTGTACCGGAATCGGGGAAATTTGAAGACCTTCAGCTGCAATAGCGGGGACGAAATACGCAGCTCCCACTTAATGAAGAACAGCAGCAGCAGAATTCCGGCGACGAGCAAGGAGATCGTCTTCCAGGATCCCCAGCCCCAATCGTTGCCATGGCTGAAGGAGAGCAGCAAACAGGAGCTGCCCGCCACCACCGTCAAGAAGCCGAGGAGATCGAAAGTCTTCTTCCCGGTCAGTCGATAAAAAGGAATGAATTTGCTTACGATGACGATCGATATCAGGCCGATAGGGACATTCAGGATGAAGATCGATTTCCACCCGAAGTATTGCACCAGCCATCCGCCCAGGGTCGGCCCGATCACCGGCGCCAGCATGGAAGCCAGGCTCCACAGGCCCATGGCATAGGCCTGCCGCTCGCGCGGAAACACCTGGTAGATGATCGTCATCGTAATCGGGATGATCATCCCGCCGAAAACGCCTTGCGTGATCCGGAATGCGATCAATGTTTCGATGTTCCAGGCGACAACGCATAGCAGCGACGAGAGGGTAAACCCCGTCAATGCAAGTACGAACAGCCTTTTATAACTTAACTGGTCCCCCATGTAGCCTACGATGGGGGCCACGATGCCCGTTGCCAGCAAATACCCGGCCATCAGCCATTGGGTGGTGCTTAGCGTGGCATGAAACTGTTCCATCACCACCGGAAAGGCTACGTTGATAGTGGTAATGCTCAGCACCGCGAGAAAATTGCCGAAAAACACGGCGCTCATAATTAGCCAAAATGAAGATTTTTCGTCTGTGTTCACAAGAAGCCTCCTAAACAAAGTAACCCCGCCCGGATCTGATGAACAGAACTGGAGGCAGGATTACTTAAACATAATATTATCATTTACTCCGTTGGAAATAACTTTCGGCCAAGCAATCGCAGCAAAATATACAGGTTATCCGCCTCGTCCTCATCCAGCTGCTTGAAGGATTCCATAACGGCATAGTCCCCCTCGCTGCGCGCGTCGAGCACCAGCTGCCGGCCTTCTGCCGTAAAATTGACATAGTGGCTGCGTCCGTCACTCGGATTCGGCGTACGAATCACCAAGCCCCGTTGTTCCAACGCATCCACCAAATAAGTAATCGTTGCAGCTTTAAGCTCCATGTGCTCAGCCAACCGGTTGGGAAGCCACGGTCCCTGCTGCTCGATCAAACTTAGGATTTTATACTGATTCATCGTCAAATCGTTCTTTCTTAAATGACTCAAGAAAGACACGACCCGATGCCTCGTCATTTTATCTGATAACTCACGATACATGTCCATGAGTCTCTCCACGCTTGCTTCTCTTCCGTTCTCCAGAGTTTTTCACCTCGTTCTTATTTTAGTTCAATGATTCTAACTTGTAAACACCATTTTCATGATTTTCATTCTAATTCATCCCAATTATTAATCGCAAATGGACTAATTACTTAAATTATTCGAAGTTTATTTCAGAGATCTGAACAATCGTAATTCTTATAATTTGTACCATCTACGGAGGAAATCTCTCATTCGTTCCCCTGACACGAAACGTCCAATACAATAACAGGCCTCCAATGTAAAAAAGGACTCGCAAGATCTAGCGATCTACGAGCCCTTATCTTTCCCGTTTATTCCTCATCGTCCGCAAACAATTCATGCAGCATCGCTTTCCGGCGATTCACGAATTCCTTCGTGATCATGTAATGATCCGTTTCCTCGAGGCTCGTCTCTTCCACGCCTTCGGATGTCAGCTTGTAGATGATCGAATCCGGATAAGCCATGACAATCGGCGAATGCGTGGAAATAATAAACTGCGAGTCTTCATGAACCAGGTCGTGGATACGTCTCAGCAGCGCCATTTGGCGAAATGGCGACAAGGCCGCTTCCGGCTCGTCCATGATGTACAGTCCGTTGCCGCCGAAGCGGTGCAGAAACGTCGCAAAGAAGGATTCCCCATGGGATTGATGATGCAGCGACTTTCCGCCATAAGACTGCCAAAGCCCCAGCGAATCGACCTCGGAGGCCACATTATAATAGCTTTCCGCCCTGAAAAAGAAGCCGTCCCGCGGCTTCCGGACTCCTCGAACCGTACGGATATATTGATGCAGCACAGAATGCGTCTCCGCCGTAGAAAAAGAGAAATTGATGGTGCCTCCTTCCGGATTAAACCCGAGGGCCGCGGCAATCGCCTCCAGCAGCGTGGATTTGCCCATGCCATTCTCGCCTACGATATAAGTAACCTTGGGATGAAAATGAAGACCGTCCATAGCTGCTACGGCCGGCAAATTAAAAGGATATTCATGAAATGTCGGAACACGATCCCTCATCAACGCAACGCTGCGAAGATAGGCAAGCATAGCCGTGTGATCCAAGCGCTTTCCCTCCTTGATATACGGAACCCTATAGTTATAGTCTACTATATAACATTCCAGCTTCGGTTCCAATTCAGGATCATCGCCCGATGCAGGCTGCATTCTACGACGCATTCCTGAGGGAATGAACCCGGGAAGCCCTGCTGCTCTGTCGATAACAGGTAGGAAGCTCCTTCCCGCAGTGGATGCCCTGATATTCAAAAAAATGCGCCATCACAGGGCATGCCGGCACCTGGAATGACGCACTTTTTCATCCGATATTGAATCAGTTGGTACGATATGCTATTCGCTTACGATAAATTCATAGAGCTCCTCGACCTTCTCTTCCGTCAGATCGCCGCTGTTATCAAACACCTTGATGGACGTTTGCGGAATATCCCAGTTCACTTCCGGAACGAAATCGACGCGCTTCTTGAAGTCGTCCCAATGATCCAGCTTCCACTGATCCCGCTCGGTCTGTCTGTCAATGATCCGTTCCTTCTGCAAATCCATGTCCTTGAGCGCAACCACGATGACCTTCACGTCAACGTCGTTCTTCGTTAATCCCGCGGATGCGATGACCTCTTCAATCCATTCGCGGTTCTTGAGCTCCGCCGTGAACGGCGAGATCATAAAGACATTTTGCCCGGCACCCAGGTTCTCGATGCAAATATCCTTGGTCGTATCATATTCCAGATCGCGCAGATTCTCTTTATAGAAGGAAGAATCGCGGTCGTTCGGATCCAGTCCGTTGCTCTCCAGGAACTTCTCGACAAACCGTCCCCCCACCGTATCACGGTCGAGAAATGCAGCCGGTATGCGGACTGCAAGCTTCTTCGCTACGGTTGTCTTGCCTGTGCCGGCCACGCCGACAAAAAACACTAGCTTTTGCAAAATGGTATCCCTCCATATGATCTATATCGCTAGAACACCCCTGCCGTCACTCACGCTATCCCTATGCGCGTTCTGTCCGGTAACGGGTTTCTTCAATCAATTCCTCCATCGCGGAGGCCAAACGCTCCTGAAGCACTTCCGCTACGTCAAACCCGCCATCCTCGGTACGCGCCACCTGGGCATCCACGGCGTACACGCCGCCCAGAATATGGCGGGCTCCGATCGAGGACAGCACGGGCTTGAGCGAATAATCAATCGCCAGCAAATGCGCGAGACTGCCGCCAATGAACATCGGAAGCACGATTTTGCCAGCCAAGCCTTTTTGCGGAATCAGGTCTAAAAACGTCTTAAGCACGCCGGTAAACGAAGCTTTATAAACCGGACTTGCCACAATCACGGCATCGGCCTCAGCCACAAGCCCGTTGGCTTTGACGATATGTTCGCTCTCAAACTTCGTATGAATCAAATCCTCAGGGGGCAGCCCGGCCACGTCGATCCGGCTCACCTCGAAATTGGCCGCAGCTAGTGCCTGCTCCGCAAAATCCATAACCGCATTCAATCGGGATCCGGCTGTAGGGCTCCCATTAATAATAACAGCTTTCGCCATAATCATTCACCTCAGCTTATCTTATAATGTCACCATTTCATGCATGCGTCAGATCGCTATGTAGGGTCCTCTCGATATAGAGTCAGACCGCCATAGCCTGTATCTCAGAAAAAAAGACTTTACAGGATACGGCAAAGTCTTCCGGTCAGTAGTCGCTCTAACATCCGACGTCAACCAGCATAAATCAGAGCAAACTTGTCAGAATTAGTATCATCGTATCAATGTGTCCGCGCTTTTGTCAATGCGGCAGACGCGTCAAACCGACGTTTCCTTATTGCTCGCATCATATAACCGATCACGAACCAGGTCCCCCAAGCGAACAAGGTTTTAGATCGACACCTAGCCCCTCCCTAGATCAGGACATCTCGCTTCCTCTCTCGGCAAGCAGCGGCGAGTACATCATAAGCGCATGGTTCTCGGTAATCCACTCATCCCGAATCCGTTCGCCTTCCCTGTTGAACACTTTGCGGCCAATGACGTTATGCCTCGCATATCCTCCCCAAACTTCCTGGGTAATGCGATGGTCCCGCTCATATACTTCATAGCGATGCAGCGGAGCGGCGCTGGATCGCCATTCCCCGATCAAATCCTCCTCTGATACATATACCGACAGCTGGTATGTATCGTTCGTCGGATTATAAATCTGAAGGTCCAAATAATTATAGGCGCACGTAGCGCCGCTCCCGAACGGCTGGGTTCGGTTCGCATCCGGAAATACGTCATAGCTGTGCCGATGCCGTTCTTTCACTTCCAGAGGGGTGTGCAGCGTCATCCAGTATATGAGGTTGGACAGCTGGCACAGCCCTCCACCCACGCCGGCCTTAAAGCCTCCATAGAACAGGACCATGCCGTCGACATACCCTTTCCTGCGGGTCGGGCGTCCAATGCTCCTCCAATAGGACAGCGTCTCTCCCGGACGAACCAGCAATCCATCCAGATGGCGCACGGCCAGACGCAGGTTGATCACCTTATGATGCTGATACCACATATCAACGTCCTTGAGCTGGCGTTTCAGCGGGGTTTGGTGTGTGAACACCGAATATCGCAGCGGCTCAGGACTTTGCGTACGGGCGATGCCGCCTCCCTTCTTCATCCATTCCCAATAACGCCGGTACGTAAAATACTGCTTGCCTGCCCACAGGCGGAATTTTGAACGCTTGACGGGTTTCATCCGTGACCGTTCCCCCTTGGCCGTATTGATGTAATTGGAAATATTTTACCACAATAGCCCAAAGGACATCGTTAAAAATCCGTAACCCGCGCATTTGCGCACGACCTTTCACCTATTCTGTTCACAACCGGCACCCTGGACTGGGCGAATGCATAGAGATAAAGCATCGACGTTCCATGAATAACATCCCGTATACCAAAGGAGGAATGAAATGAATCCCCAACAGCCCATTCCATACGTAGGCTCCAAAACCGAATGCAAAGAGCAGCCCATCGCTTTCCCTCCCCAGCATCAAAACTGCCAGCCGGGCCTTGAAAGCCTAATGTCACCGCGTCCGATCAGCGAAGATCCCGCCTACCGGGGCAGCGGTAAACTGGATGGCAAAATCGCCATTGTGACCGGGGGGGACAGCGGTATCGGCAAAGCGGCCGCCATTGCCTTCGCCAAGGAAGGTGCCGATCTGGTCATCCCATACTTATATGAGACTTCGGATGCGGAAGTGACGAAGCAGCGGATTGAATCACTCGGCAGACGATGCCTCTTAATGAAGATCGATCTGCGCTACAAAAAAAACTGCGAAGCCGTGGTTAACGAGACGATCGCCTGCTTCGGCAGAGTGGATGTTCTCGTGAACAACCATGCCGTCCAGTATGTGCAGCGCAGCATTCTGGACATTACGGAAGAACAGCTGCATCACACCTATCAGACGAATATCTTTCCGTTCTTCTTCATGATCCAGGCTGCGCTGCCCCATATGAAAGCAGGGGCATCGATCATCAACACGGCCTCTATTACGGCCTATGACGGTTTAAAGGAACTCATCGACTATTCCTCAACCAAAGGCGCCATCGTTTCCCTTACCCGATCCCTGGCCCTTTCGCTGGTCGATCAGGGCATCCGCGTCAACTCCGTCGCGCCAGGCTCGGTCTGGACGCCGCTCATCCCTTCCAGCTTCTCCGCCGATGAGGTTGCCGTATTCGGAACGAATTCGCCGATGAAGCGAGCCGCACAGCCTTATGAGCTGGCACCCGCTTATGTTTACCTGGCATCGTCCATCACTTCTTCTTTTGTCACGGGTCAGGCTATTCACGTCAACGGAGGGCAGATGGTAACCAGCTAGCATGGATGCCGCAAGCATCCGAGGATTCCACGAATAACGTGCAGAGGATGTGTACAATGAACACCGGAATTCCCAAACGGTCCGCCCGGATGGACATGGGGTTTTATGCATTAAACAAGCTGGCTAGCGCCGGTATCGTCGTGCTGCTGCTGAGTCTGCTGGATTGGGCGTGGCCGTCCGGCGCGGATCAGGCCTCGGAGTGGTTAGGCCTTTACATGCCGCAAGAACACTGGGTGTACGGTTACGCGCTGACGGCCTCTCTCGCGGCCGATGCCATACTCGCGTTCCTGCCTTCGCTGCATAAGGGGAAACAGGCTGCTGTGTATGGAGCGGTCGGTTTTCTGTTCTTCGCCTTGTTCACGGGCGGTCATCCGGAGCAGCTCTGGCTCCGTGCCGCTGCCGGAACCCTGACGCTGCTTCTGTTCTTGTGGGGAAAGCATGCATTCTCCAGCAATTCGCTGGCCACCCCGTTCTTTGCCCTGGCCGTTCCCTTGCTGTGCTGGTTGATCTGATTCAAGAGCCTATAGCCTCTTTCCCATGGAAAAAGGGCCCTCTGATGAGGGCCCTTGGCTCGTTGTTTCAAAGCGCTTCGATGACATCCCCGGCGATGACCGAGGCGGGATGCCCCCGATGCCGCGCGGCCCGCTCGCCGGCACGGCCGTGCAGCCACACGCCAAGCGCGGCTGCAGACGGACCGGCATGCCCTTGCGCCAGCAGGCCGGCAACGATGCCGGTCAGCACGTCTCCGGTGCCTCCGGTCGCCATGCCGGAGGTGCCGGTCGTATTGATGTAGATTTGTCCGTCCGGCGAAGCCACGACGGTATGCGCCCCCTTGAGCACGAGGGTAACCCCGTGCCCGGTCGCGAACCCTGCGGCGGCACCGATCCGGTCCCGCTGCAGCTCGGCAGTAGGAATGCCCAGCAGCCGGGACATCTCCCCGGGATGCGGGGTCAGCACCGTGGCCGCGGCACGCGGCTTCCAGGCGCTGAAATCGCCAGCCGCAGACAGCATATTCAGCGCGTCGGCATCCACCACCAGCGGCCCTTCCCATTCTTCCCACAGCCGGCGGAGCCACCTGGCGTCTCCTTCAAAGCGGCCAAGCCCCGGACCTACGGCCAGCACATCGCGGGACTTGGCGAGGGCCAGGACCTGCTCCGCGGAGGCCTCATTCCAGTAGCCGCCGCTCTCCTCCTCTGTCGCAGGGGCGAGCATCACTTCGGGCGCGGCTCCGCTCAGCGGCAGCACCAGACTGGCAGGGAGCGCCCAGGTTACCAGGCCGCAGCCTGCGCGGAGCGCCGCTCGGGAAGCGAGCAGGCCTGCACCGCTCATCGTGCGGCTGCCCCCCACGGTCAGGACGTGGCCGTAGGTGCCCTTATGTCCGTCCGGCGCGCGGAGGCGCGACACATCGGCGCCCAGCTCCGTCCGAAGGACATGCGGGGTGAGCAGATGCGTGCTGACGCCCTGCTCCCGGCACAGCGATGCCGGAATGCCGATGGAGCGGACCACCACCCGGCCCGCCGCCCCGGCGCCGGGGTACTGCACCAAGCCTCGCTTCAGGAAGGCGAGGCATACCGTCACCGCGGCCGAAATGCACGGCTCGTGCCGCGCGCCGGTATCGGCGTCCAGTCCGCTCGGAATATCGGCGGACACAATCGGCAGGCCGCTGTCGTTCGCGGCCTGGATCAGCGCGGCGTAAGCGCCGCGGGGCGCGCCCGTCGCGCCCGTCCCGAGCAGCGCGTCCACGATGCCGGTGTACGCGCCGTAGTCCACGGCGGCACGGCCGTGGACCAGAGCCGGGATGCCGAGCGCTGCCGCGGCATCCCGCTGCACCGCCGCCTCGCCGGCCAGCGCGGACGGCTCGGCGGCGTAGAGCAGCGTGACGCTTATGCCGGCGTCACGCAAATGCCGTGCGGCGACCACGCCGTCGCCGCCGTTATTGCCTTTGCCCACCAGAATGAGCCAGCGTTCCTGCGCCGCCAGCGCGGTGGGCAATCGCGCGTCTCCGTCGATGACAGGCGACGGGCGGCTCATCTCGATCACCCGCTCATTTCCGGTGAAAGGGCCCTCTGCCGCTGCCGAATAACCCGATAAGGAAGTCGGCCGGTCGCACCTGTCATCGACCGGCAAGTAGGCTTGATCGCTCCCGGATGTCCGAGCGGCCGCCGTGGACGGTAACTGGCTCGCGCCATGACGCTCCAGGCATAATTTCAGGACTTCCTCGGCAATCGCTTTACCCGCATTTTCCATAAGCGCGATGGCCGGAATGCCGATGCGGCGAATCGTGTAGTTATCGAGTGCCCTCATCTGTTCGGACGTCACAACATACATCCAAGCTCTCCCCTTTGCTTCGATATATCCTACCCAAACGCTCTGACGACTTCGCTTGATGCCTGTCGATTAATAAGCAACGGTAAAACGGGACTGAATGAACTGCGGATCGTCCAGTTCATCAATCACGGCTACCGCAAAATCTTCAACCGAGATCCGGCTGCTTCCGCTCTCATCCGTCACCAGGCGGTCCATGCCGATCCGGAATTGTCCGGTACGTTTCCCCGGCTCGATGATGGCCGCCGGACTGATGTACGTCCATTCCAGATCGCTTTCCTTATAAAGATCGTAAGCATCCGCATGCGCACGGGCAAGCGGTCTGATCTCTTCCGGAAATTCCGGGGTTTCCATAAGCGGTACCCCGCTGTCGGCGATCAGGCTGCCTGCGCCGCCAACGATCAACAGGCGGGTTACGCCGCCGCGTCTCGTTCCCTCCACAATGGTCCGCGCGGCTGCTACAAGCTCCTCTTCTTGTCCGAACTTCGGACCGAAAGCGCTGATCACGGCATCGTGTCCCTGAACAGCCTCTTCCAATGACGAAGGATCCATCACATCCGCTTTGACTTTCTGTAATCGCTCATGCTCCGCTTCAAGGCGATCCGGATTACGCAGCACCGCCGTTACCTCGTGTCCCCGGCGCAGCGCTTCTTCCGTAATGCGTTTCCCGATCGTCCCGCTTGCTCCAATCAATGCTACCTTCATGTTCATCGCTCCTTCGTTTAAAAATTATACTACATCACCCAGGATGGGGAATGGTTCTCTTATATCTTAAGTAGTAGTATGAACACCCGGTGCCGCGTATAGCCGTACTTGGTCGATCGCACCTCCTATTTACTTATCCCCTTGCAGACCTCTTCAAACTCCACTTATTCATTTCTCCTCAAAACATTAGCTCTTTAGACCTATAAATTGCAATATTGTTTTCACCGATAGAATACATAAGTGCACATTTATGAAAATGTATATTTGGCGTAATGACTTCTAACGCAATACTAATGGTATACGCTTGTCGAAGATTGTCCTAATGCTTATGTTTAAATCGTAATGAAAAGGAGAACATCCATCCTATGAAAAAACAATACGTCCGCTTGCTGGCTCTCTGTCTCGCTGGCGGCCTGCTGCTGCTAAGCAGTCTGTCCCTTCATCCAGATGCCGCGGAAGCGAAACCCAGCCAGAAGGCAACCTGGTTCTGGGATACCCCGCAAATCAAAGACTCCGCCGATGACTTTCTGAGCTTTGCCGGCAGCCAGGGAGTGAACGTGCTCTACCTGCAGATGAACCGCGACGTCCGTCCCGAGTATTACCGCAGCTTTATCCGCCAAGCAGGAGTGCAAGGGATCGAGGTCCACGTCCTCGGCGGGGCGCCGAACTGGGCGCTGGAATCGGAACGTCACCGGCTGGAGACGTTTATTCAATGGACCGCCGAATATCAAGCGTCCGCTGCCCCGAATGAGCGCTTCACCGGCATCCATGTCGATATCGAGCCGCATGTGCTGGCCGAATGGAAAACGAACCAGTCCTCGGTCGTTAAGCAGTGGCAAGCGAGCGTCCGTTATCTGGTTGATGAAGCGCACAAGCTGAATCTGCCGATCGGCTCCGACATGACCTTCTGGCTGCATACCTACCAGCTGCCGGATCAGTCGATGTCGATCAGCCGCTGGATGATCAAGCAGTTCGACCAGATCGTCATTATGGCCTATCGCGATCAAGCGGATAACATATACAACCTCGCCGCGACCGAGCTAAAGGAAGCCGACGAACTCGGCAAGGAGGCCCTGATTGCCGTGGAGACCAAGTCCAGCAATGAGGGGGCTTACATTACCTTTTTCGAGGAAGGCACGTCCTATATGGAGGAACAGCTGAGCAAGGTATGCACCAAGGCGGAAAAGCACCCTTCCTTCTCCGGGTTCGCCATTCACGACTACAGGTACTGGAAGGAACTTCATGACTCCGATCGATAACGTTGCCATCCTTACATTATGGCATTAAAAAAAGATGGCGTCTCAAGAGGGTGTGTCCTCTGGCGCCATCTTTTATGTTTAATGAAGGAACTTATCCTATCCTTTGGGTAAAAGGCCTGATCGCTTTCAAACCGTCAACATGAGAAGCAGTACATAACCGACCGTCATTTTCGCGCGTTGAAGCGGCGCTTTTTTTACCTGCACTTCCATCACCCCGGCCCCTCCCTCTCTTCGATGTCTTATTCATATACTATATGCGGCTCGGCCCCTTATGTTACCTCGAGGAAACATTGTTTACCAAGAGAAAAACCGATCTGTCATGTGAACAGTAGCATACGATCAAGCTTCCTGCACTGGAAGCGAACCCGGGCAGCATGCGGCTCATTTACGATCAGCATAGTGCTCTATAACGTCCTGCAAATATTGTTCTGCTTCCATTACAAGCTGACGCTCTCCAGCGTTCCATTGATCCCGATTGTTATCGACCGCTAAAAAAGCAGCATGAATCCGTTCGTCGCCATGGGTCACACGTTGAACCATCTGTTGCCATTCTTGGGCTAAGGCCCCGGCTAAACGGGACTCGATGGGGACGTTTGAGGCCTTATAAGCTGCAGCTTGCAGCGATATTTTTCTGAACGTATTGTAAAAATCCAATACCGCCTGCTCAGAGTCAAATACTTTTTGAAACAGCCGCGCGTCTTCCTCCGAAAATTCGTATTCTTTCCAAGCCGACATATCGACCTCATTCAACGAACGCATAAGAAGGGCTAACAGCTCCCAGGGTACGTTGTACCCTTCTTTCATCATTTCCTTTGCCACATGCAATCCGTCAAGCTTGGCTTGGATGCTCTCTTTCTGTGAATAAAGGACCGATGCCTGGTAATCTAGAATGTTCTCGATATCCTGCTCCTCGGTGCCCACAATCAATTGTTCTTTGATCTTTTTTAAAGAGAAACCGATGGCTCTATAGAACATAATCTGCTCAAGTACATACAGCTGTTTATCATAATATACTCTATGCCCCAGCTCATCTCGCTCCGCTTTAAGAATCCCTTCATTATCGTAGTACTGAATGGTTCGCGGTGTTATTCCCGACAATTGGCTGATTTCTTTTACGGAATATTTTTTTCCCATGAACCCATCCCTTCCTGTCCCTTACTCGATTTTCGCTAAAAAAGCTTCTATCGTTTCCAGTAACTCTTCAGGGTATTCCCCGTTAATCGCATGCGAGGCCTCTTCAAATAAAACCATCTCGCTATTAGGGTCTTTCAAGGCATCCATCCCCGTTTGATACGACTTTTCAGCATGG
Source organism: Bacillus sp. FSL K6-6540 (assembly GCF_038007545.1). Classification (NCBI taxonomy): domain Bacteria; kingdom Bacillati; phylum Bacillota; class Bacilli; order Caryophanales; family Bacillaceae; genus Bacillus; species Bacillus sp. FSL K6-6540. Next base: position 757,888 of record NZ_JBBOXH010000001.1, on the reverse strand, counting down.
TGCATCGTCGATTGTCCAGCTAAAATACCGAGCACCGGTATCGTCAGCTCAGCTAATTGTTCCGGCTGGATGGCTTCCGGCATGGGCAGCTTGCTCTTGAATGTCCGCATACCGGTTTCGATTAATTTGGCGGTCGGATCGCTGTCATCGACTTCAGCCCCGCCGGATATATAGCTGAGCATTTTCTCCCGGATCGGTTTGGGCACCATGGGCACCGTCGCCGGAATGGAGGCCAGTATCATGTTCAATGGGATGGGGCCGAACACATAGACAGGGTCCAGCAATAAGAGCGAGTGAATCTTCTCCGGATGCTTGAGCGCCAGATTCGCCGCACTCCACCCGCCGAACGACAGCCCTAATAGGTGGATCTCTGATTCCGGCAGCTGATCCAATACTTGCCCTAACCATGCTGCTTGGTCCGCAGCGGTTTCAATCCGTCTGGTTTCTGTGCTTAAACCCGGTTCTCCTATCAAATCAACGGTGTATACAGGCCGGTGTTCTAAAAAGCCGCTAAGATTGGCCTCCCACATGGGTGTAGCAGATCCCTTTCCGGGAAGCAGCAACAAAGGCGTTTTGTGCGGTGTATCGCTCCCCTGGAACTTGTAGAGCTGAACCACGCCAAAATCGGTATGAACCTTGATCGACTCCACCGGTTCTGGCAAGTGACTCATCGCCTCCTCATAAGCCGCCGCATATTCCTTCTTCCCATCCTCTGTAACAAAACCGCTTAACGACCCGTCATCTCTGAATAGAAAGTCTACTACCGTCAGTATAGCTAGTATCGCAATGAGAATGCTACCCAAGATAATCCATCCTTTTCTTCGTTTCACTTTAATCCCCTCCTAAGGCGACTATAAGCTATGACGTAACGTTATACGCAACCCCCATGCGCTCTATAGCTGCCTGTTACCGAATCGGCTTGAAATCCCTTCCTTCTTGTGCAATAGTGAAAGGTAGAATATTGAAGGAGGGATCCGCTTGTCCCTTACGGAATGGATGGTTGATATCTTTGGCTCGCTGGACGGGCTCGTGGCCGCGCTTCTTGCCACTGCGGTATTTGCGGGCCTGTACATATACAGTGCGTCCCGGCTGCTCGGTGCACGAAAGGATTCGCTCGCTCGCATTCGTCAGACCTTGACGGTCTACACCAGGCTGGCAGGGCTTCTCGGCACGCTGATCCATCGACCGACCCGGACGGCCGTCCCCGAGGATCTGCTCATCCGGCTTCTGCAGGAATGCAAATCCGCCGACCTGTTGACGCGTGAGCTCCACGAACAAATGGATATCTTTCTAAGCGATCGCGATGAATCCCGATTGACGACGCTTCACAAGCTGCTGGACCGGGAGATCAACAGACTCATGAAGGAGCGCGATGAGCTGGTCGGACGGCTGGAGAAGCCGGGCTGGGGAATGGGCTTGTGGCTGCTCTTAAAACCTGCCGTACCTGCCCTTTCATTGGGTGCCGCGCTCCTATGGACGGCGGTCCTTGCGGAGGAACTCAGGCAATCCTCAGCCTGGGCAAGCCCCGAGGTTTGGTGTTTATGGCTCTCCAATATCATTGCCACGGTCTCTTTCTACCGTTTGTTGATGGATTCCAGAAGAAAAACGCATGGCATGATCTATACCGTGCTCCACCTGCTGATTGTGGCTTCAGCCTTATTTAACCTAATCGGCGGCGAAGCCTCGCCTTACGTTCTGGCTACCCAATGCTTGCTCTATCTGGCGGGTTTCCGGGTAACGGCTACCCGTAAGCGGCGTGAACGGCCCTATGCCGGCCATCCGGAGCTGATGGAACAATTCCTTCATCCTGCTGGGGATCACGATCTTCTAAGCGAAACAACAGGCGCAGGCGAGCCGGAGATCGGCAGCAGCCCGCTCCGGTCGCGATAAGATGCCTGCGGGCATGAACACAATGAAATACAGCCCGGCCGATTCAACGGCCGGGCTGTTTATATTATTCTTATACTCTATCTCTAATAGAAAAGGACTCCCGCATGATGACCGAAGCGCGTTCCCCTGGTCTAATCGGCCAACACTCCTGGTGTCTTTCCCATGTCGACTGGACAGGCAGCACTTCACGTTATCTGGCGGAAGTTCTTTTTCCGGTACTTGATAGCTTTTGCTTGGTCATCTTGTATTCGTTCTTCGCTGCTGGCCGGATGCCCGGGACGATCCTGACGTCTTGACCGCTCCGGAGGCCGTATTCTCGAAACGCTTGCGCTCCGTTCGTTCCATCTGAACGATTTGACCCTCATGCACTACGATTTGCAGCGAACCGAATTCCATGTCGTTCAGCAGGCTTGCTATGCGCTCGAGCCACATTTCATCCACTTTTAATGGTTTAGCCATGGATACGCCTCCTCACCGGGCAAAGCCCTCATTTATTCACTCATCTTCATCAGCCGAAGTGGCATTTCTCAATGTAAACGATCATTATTCATTCTTTTCCAACCTATATAGTATGAATTAACCTTAGCATGGGTTGGAAACGACTGTCAATGGGCATTTTTTCGCGTAAACCAATTTTTAAGCAGCAGCGTAATCACGGCTAACAACAGCAATAAGGAGGCCACCGCGAACGATGCCGAGAACTGATACTCATTGTACAAAATCTCGACATGAAGGGGCAGCGTATTGGTCTCTCCGCGGATATGGCCGGATACGACGGACACGGCCCCAAACTCGCCCATGGCCCTGGCATTGCACAGAATGATACCGTACAGCAGTCCCCATTTGATATTGGGCAGGGTGACCCGCCAGAAGATTTGCCAGCCCTTGGCGCCGAGCGTTACAGCCGCCTCCTCTTCCTTCGTCCCTTGGTCCTCCATCAGCGGGATCAGCTCCTTGGCCACAAAAGGAAACGTAACGAATAACGTAGCCAGTACGATGCCGGGCACGGCAAATATGATCTTGATATCATGGCTTTCGAGCCAAGGGCCAAACCAACCCTGACGGCCGAAAATAAGCACGAAGATGAGGCCTCCGATAACCGGCGATACCGCGAACGGTAAATCCAGCAGCGTAATCAGCAGATTTTTGCCTTTAAAGCGGAACTTCGTTATGGTCCAAGCCGCGATGACGCCGAATATCGAATTCAGCGGTACCGCAATCGCCGCCACCAGTAAGGTCAACCGCAGCGCGGACAAGGCATCGGGATCGGACAAGGCCGCGATATAAACCTCCCATCCCTTCTTTAGCGCTTCGGACAGCACCGTAACGAGCGGCAGCACAATAAGCCACAGAAGCACAAGGCCAGCCAAACTAATGAAGGTCCATTTCACCCAGGTTTTCTCCGCTGCAGCCGGAGAGGGCGATGTACCTCGTTTCCCTGCCGGGACGGCAGCGGGTACGGTTCCAGCCATATAGTTCCCCCTCCCTAGCGCGCAGTTTTCCGCGTCCAGTGTTGTAATAGATTGATTCCGAGCAGCAGCGCGAAAGAGATGAGCAGCAGAATCAAGGCAACCGCCGTAGCGCCGGCATAATCAAACTGCTCCAGCTTCGTCATGATCAACAGCGGCGCAATCTCCGTCTTCATCGGCATATTTCCCGATATGAAGACGACGGAGCCGTATTCTCCGATCCCCCGGGCAAAAGCGAGCGCAAACCCGGTCAGCAGCGGCGGAATCAGAGTCGGCAGAATGATGGTGCGGAACGTGCGCCACCGGCCTGCCCCTAGCGTGGCTGCCGCCTCTTCCGTGTCCCGCTCCGCGTCCTCCAGCACCGGCTGTACCGTCCGCACGACGAACGGTATGCCGATGAACATCAGGGCCAGCGTGATGCCCAAGGAAGAGAACGCCGCCTTAATGCCAAGCGGCTCCAGCAGCGATCCGATCCAGCCATTCGCGGAATAGATCGCGGTTAATGCCACCCCCGCCACGGCCGTTGGCAGGGCGAAGGGCAGGTCGATCAGGGCATCCCACCATTTTTTGCCCGGAAAATCATACCGCACCAGCACCCAGGCCAGCAGCAGCCCCAGTATCGTATCCGCCAATGCGGCCAACGCCGCCGTCGTCAGACTAACCCGGTAGGATGCCAGCACCCTCGGATCGGTTGCAACCGACCAGAACTTCTCCCAGGTCAATCCGGTTTGATTAAGAAGCAGCGCCGACAGCGGCACGAGCACAACTAAACTCATATAAAGGACAGTCAGTCCCATGCCGACTCCAAAACCCGGGAGCACCCTGCGATGATTTCTGCCTTGCTTCCGTACGGGGAGTACCGTCATATCCACTCATCCTTTCCTGCCTTCGGCGGTTATGCCGATCAGCTGCCTGGCACGTAAATCTGATTAAAGATGCCGCCGTCATTAAAATGCTTGGTTTGCGTCTCTTCCCATGTTCCAAACACGTCCTTGAGCGTAAACAATTCGATGGCCGGGAATTTCTCCTTGTATTTGTCGGCTACGCTGGCAAGCGTCGGACGGTAGTAGTTCTCCGCCGCAATCGTCTGCCCCTCTTCGCTGTACAGGTATTCCAGATAGGCTTCGGCCACCTCCCGGGTGCCGCGCTTGTCAACGTTCTTATCCACGACGGCAACCGGCGGTTCTGCCAAAATGCTGACGGACGGGTTCACGATTTCGAATTTATCCGGTCCCAGCTCGTTAATCGAGAGATAGGCTTCATTCTCCCAAGCCAGCAGCACGTCCCCAATTCCGCGTTCCACAAAGGTGGTTGTCGCTCCCCGTGCGCCGCTGTCCAGCACCGGCACATGGGTGAACAGCTCTTTCACGAATTCCTGTGCTTTCGCTTCGTCGTTGTTGTTAACCTTGAGTGCATAACCCCATGCCGCCAGGTAGTTCCACCGTGCACCGCCGGAGGTCTGCGGGTTCGGCGTGATGACCTCCACGCCCTCCTTAATCAGATCCGGCCAATCCTGGATGCTTTTCGGGTTTCCTTTGCGGACGAGGAAAACGATGGTCGAGGTGTAAGGCGCGCTGTTATGCTCAAACTTGCTCTCCCAGCCTTCATTGATCAATCCGGCCTGGCGGATCGCATCGATATCGTATCCGAGGGCAAGTGTCACCACATCCGCCTCCAAACCGTCGATAACCGAACGGCTTTGCTTGCCCGAACCTCCGTGCGATTGCTTAAACGTCACCTTCTGGCCTTGTTCCTTCTCCCAATGCGCCGCGAATGCCTTGTTGTACTGATCGTATAACTCCCGGGTCGGATCGTAAGAAACATTAAGCAGTTCCACGCTCGGCTTGCTTGAACCCGAAGCAGGCGTTGCTTCGCCGGCGGTTGCGGCCGTTTCTGTTTTCTGTGAGCCGCAAGCCGTCAGCGCCGCCGTCAGCATGACTGTTAATCCGATGAGAACCCCTTGCTTCAACACCTTTTTCATATGGATCACTCCCCCTATTCTTCTCTACTAAACAGGCCCCATGGCAAAAAAAAGACGGAGGAAGGCTCATCGGAACAGAGTCAAGCCGGTTTGCAACCGTGCCTGCCCTGGTTCTTCGAGCGTTCCTCCGTCGATACGGTGAGAACAATATATTATAATTCCTACCTGTTTAGTATGTTATGTTGCTATTGTAATAAGTCCCCCTTCTGCTGTCAAACCTTTTTTTCAAAAAATTTCAAGTTTAGGACCATTCGGACCATAGAACCATTTTTGGTACAACAAACGCAGTCACGGCGCGATTTCCATTTACTGATGGTTGTATGAACCCGTTTCCAACCTTATAATTCTACCCCAAAGGAGTTGATCACGATAAGAAAGCCAATACGGAAAATCCTATCTGCTTTTTTCCTTAGTGTTCTTCTGATCCTGCCGACATTCGCCCAAACGACGGAGGCCGCTCCGCTGTTAAAGCCCGGCAGTGAAAACGGGGATGTCTGGGACCTTCAATATCGCCTGAAAACGCTGGACTTCTACACGCAGCCGCTGGATGGCAAATATGGCGCAAACACGAAAGCAGCCGTTAGCCGTTTTCAAAAAGAATACGGCGTGCCAGCCGATGGAATTACCGGTGCGCAAACCTGGAGACAGCTGAAAAAATATACGTTGAATCAATCCGAAATGGACGTCATGGCCAAAGTCATTTACAGCGAAGCCCGCGGTGAGCCGTACAAAGGGCAGGTTGCGGTCGGGGCCGTTGTCATGAACCGCATTCAATCCAGCGAATTTCCGAATGACATTCGGGGCGTCGTCTTTCAAAAAGGGGCTTTTACGGCCGTGGATGACGGACAATACTGGCTGACGCCGAACCGTTCCGCCTATCTTGCCGCATTGGATGCCGTTCGCGGCTGGGATCCGACTTACGAATCCCTGTATTATTTCAATCCTAAAACCGCGACCAGCGACTGGATCTGGTCCAGGCCGCAAGTGCTGCAGATCGGCAATCATATTTTTGCTCATTAAGGATTCATTCAGTTAATCTTTCATTAGCTGAAACACACGAAGACAGAATTTTCGACGCCTTGTTCCTTGTCCGTCGGCTGCGGGCAAGGAGAGACGCATAAAAGAAGCAGCTTGATTCCCTTCCCGGGTCTTCAAGCTGCTTCTTCTTTCATATAAGTTAACGTTTGTTTGCTTTTGCCTTCTCCACGGGACAAATGCACACCGGGCGCGTGACTTCCAACGTATAGCCCGTAGAGACCAGATTCCCCGTATCCGGGTCGATCCGGAAGCTTGCGATCAATCCGTTATCCTGATTCGCCGTAAGCAGGAAGCCATCCGGCAGTATATTGAAGTGGCGCGGCGTTTTGCCGCCGGAAGACACCCAGTTGACGGCACGGAGCATACCGGCTTCCTGGTCGATTACATATTGGACGATGCTGTCATGTCCCCGATTTGAGGCATACAGGTAACGGCCGCAAGGAGATACCAGCAGTTGGGCCGATGTATTGCTATCCATCACGACGTCCTCCGGCAAGGTCGAGATATGCTGCAATATTTTCAGATCCCCGAACGTTGCGTCGTTCGCGTATGCCGTTACCGTGCTGTTCAGCTCGTTCGTGCCGTATACCCACTTGCCAGACGGATGAAAAGCCACATGCCTCGGGCCGGAGCCTGGCGGCAGGCTGATCTCGCGGTGGGTCACCAGCTTTCCGTCTTCCAGCCGGTACACAATCACGTCATCCATCCCCAGGTCACTGACCAGGATATACTTGTTGACCGGGTCTTGGAATATCGAATGGGGATGCGCCTCCGATTGTCGGTCATCGCGAAGGCCGCGTCCGCTGTGCTTGATCTTGGAGGCCAGCTCGCCGACCCGTCCGTCCTGCTCCAATGCCAGCACCGAAATCTGTCCATCGCCGTACCCTGTCGTAAGCAGATGCTTCCCGTCCGTTGTGCGGGATACATGACACGCGCCGGACGAGCCGGTAGACTGAACATTCAGCAGCGTCAATTCGCCGGTGACCAGATTGGCCGAATAAGCCGACACATCGCTTTCGCCCTTCTCGCTCGCTGCATACAATACGGAAATCGAGTCATCGAAATCCAGATAGGTCGGGTTCTCGATGCCTGCCGTGCCGCCTAACAGGCGCAGCTCGCCGGTAGCCCGATCCATCGCCCCCCAATGAATGCGATTCTCTTCTTCCGAACCATAGGTTCCTATGTAAAATATCAGTTCCTGTCCTGCTGTCATGTGATCCACTCCTTTGTCTGATGAATGATCCGGTGGCCCGGCCTGATTCTTACTATGTATTACCCATCGGAGCCCCATGCCTACCGCCTTTTTTCAAGTCGTTCCGGCAAGCCGTCACCGCGCTGTCTCTACCAATTACTGCACGCAAAGAAATGTATTGCTACCATTGGTTTTATCATGTACGATTACCACAATTACCTCTCTATTCTATCATTCGTTGAAGGAGATGACAGCACATTGAAGAAAAAAATCAGCCTACTGGCTATCGCTTTCTTGTTCTTGTTCGCAAGCGCGGCCCAAGCCGCTCCGGCAAAGGATCAAGGGAAAATCCGGGTCTATCTCGATAACCAGGAAATTCAATTTGCGGCGGCGCCGATCATGAAGAACGGAGTCACTTTCGTTCAATTCCGCCCTTTGTTCCAAGCCCTGGATTATAAGGTCCATTGGAACGGCGCGAACAAGCAGGTGACGGGTACATATCTCGATCAGAAGCTGCAGATGACGATCGGGCAGAAGACCGCCTATGTCAATGGCGCAAAAACCACGCTGCAGATCGCTCCTTTCACTCAAGGCGGCAATACGCTGGTTCCCCTTCGTTTTGTGGCTGAAGCCACTGGACTCCCGGTAAAGTGGGATTCCAAGGCGCGTACCGTCAAGATTGACCGCGAGGGTGCGACCGCCAAAGCCGAAGACGAGGTGAAGAAGCTTTACCATATCATTGAAGAGGCTGGAAGCGCCAAGAAACTGGACGAAGTTATGAGCGTATTCCACCCCGAATCTCCCGTTCTTGCGGAGGTTAAGCAAAACTATCAGGATCAATTCAAGAACGATAAACATGTATCCGCGGACGTATGGGATGTAGCGGTAGCCGGAACGTCGATCCACGCCTACACCAGTGTGAGCCTAGACCGCATCGGCGGGCCGTTTGCATGGGATGTTACGCTCCATTACGAGAATCTCCTGAAGAAGGATGCGTCGGGCGCATGGAAAATCTATGATTTGAACCTGTACGAGACAGAATATTTCCTCGGAGACAAACTGCTTGAAGCTCGTCCCGTAGTGCCGGAAGCGGAGCTGAAAGCCATCCTGGAGTCTATCGACATTCAGTACAAGGGCTTCAATGAGGAGAATGGCCCGCTGCTCATGTCCGTCATTCACCCGGACTCGGTCTTCCACGAGATGTTCCAAACCAGCATTGAGGAAGGCATCTTCGATGAGGTGAATTTCAACCTCAAATCGGAGGAGCTCCGGACGGTCTTCTTCCAAGGTGAAGACGCCGTCGTTTATGCCGAAGAAAGCGATGATGCGGACGGCGAAACGATTTATTCGACGTCGCTCTATTGGCTCAAGAAAACCGAAGGCAAATGGCTGATCTATGACGTGCTGGAGCTTGAATAGATTGCGGATATCATGAAAGCTTACGAAATAACCGTGAATTCCCGGCAAGGGAAATTCGCGGTTTCTTTTTTTGCATCTTCTTTAATTAAATCCTCCTCCGTCTAGGTCTACTTCGCCCCAGGTGACATATATCATAATAGTAATCCATAAAGGAGGGGTTTTATGGGGATTAAATTAATCAAAATCGCTGCTGTTTACTTTGTGCTCGGGGTGCTGCTCGGCATGTACATGTCGATCACCCACAGCTACGATTACGCCTCGGTTCACGCACACGTCAACCTTCTGGGCTGGGCGTCCCTGGCTCTTGCAGGCGTTATTTATGTTCTGTTCCCGGCTGCCGGGGAGTCCACTGCCGGCAAAGTGCATTTCTGGCTGCACAATATCGGTCTTCCCGTCATGATGATCGGTCTTGCCCTGCTGATGAGCGGCATCGAATCGGTAGAGCCGGTCATTGCCGTGGGAGGCGTTCTGGTAACGCTGGGCGTTCTCGCTTTCCTCTATAATGTGTTCACCCATGTGAAGAGCTCGCAGAGTAGAAGGAAACGCTGACTTTTTTCCTTAAAGAATCGCCTATTGAGGACGATTCTTTTTCATGTTTCAAACTGCTCCTTAAGGGAAGATGGGTCACAGTTACCGACTATTGGGTAAAAGTAGATACCTTTCTCTTTGAAGGAGGCAACATAGACATGGAAACGAACTCGGCAATTCAAGTCCAATTCCACTGCCGCCAGTGTCAAACGGAAATCGGGGTTACGTTCACATCCGAACAGTTCACCACGGTTCACTGCCCGCAGTGCGATTACAGCTATTCACTCATGCGACCGACCATCGGGGAAGAGATATTGCTTGATTGGGAGAAAGAAGCCGTATTCCAAAAAGTCCGCGCAGACCAAACCGAGCATGACAAAATGGAGCTGATGCTCCTCGTCATTAAGGTCGTCGAGCTGCTGACCTGGCGGGATGAAGGCAACGGCCATATCCGTGCCATCGAAACGCTTCGCCAATGGCTGATCCTCAACGGCGTGCCCAAAGCTCTGATCGAGCTGCTGGATGCTAAAGGACCGGCAGGAAGCTCCCCTACCGAGCGCAGGGAATAGCGGCATCGACCCATGATCCAGGATTTATATAAAAGAGAAAAAGGAACCGTCCTCCGGCCTTCATGGTCGGGGACGGTTCCTTTTTCGTGTCCTAAATTTCGGACCATCCTATTTTTCATGTAACGGAACTTACTGCTTAATCCATTCGTAGTAACTCTTAAGAGAGGGGCTGATCAAATGTTCGATTTCATTTCTGTGCTGCTCATGGGTCTGGCACTCATCGGGATCGGCCTATATGCCATCCGCAACCCGTACTCTTGGTGGTTCAGAAGAACGAGAGATGAAACGGAACCCAGCGATCTGAGAATATGGTACTTAAAACTTATGGGTACAGTAACCTTGGCGTTCGGCGCATTGGTCATTCTGATGAGCTTTCAGCATCTCTAATCTCATCGAATCGGTACCTCGAATGCATGCTCCATAACGCCAGGGTAGCTGCTTAACGTAAACGTGAGCGGCTGCGGGTAATCCCCGGGTTTAAGGTGGATATACTGCGTGATGAGGCTTATTCCGGTATCCGTAGAAGATCGGGACGAGGAACTGAGTCCCCCTGCGTCCTCGTTGATCGTATGCTTGTTCCCTTCCCCGTCCACGAACTCCGGCTCAATCGATACGCTGCCCATATGCCGGTCAGCCCGCTCCTCGTATTCCACTGTCAGCGTATGTCCCGTGTATGCTCCGAACCGAAGATCGCCGTCCGGTGCACGGAGAATCTCCTTCTTATCCGTATCGATCACCAGTTTCATCTCGGAGGGGTCCACCGCTTGGAATCCGCTCGCTTTCAGCGTGATCGAATCCGGATTCTCCAATATATTGCTGTCGAAGAAGTACGTCATGTCCCCTCCTCCCGCACCAGGCAAAAATGCGGAATCGCTGTTCAATCGGATCTGCTCGCCGTTAACCACAGTTTCCAAATACACGTCCCATAAACCGGATACCTTCATCGTATTGGTCGAAGGGATGTTCGCTTTCAAGACGATGCCGGCAGGGGATAACACGGCTTCCTTCAAATAGAACCTTTGACTCTCAATCTGCAGCATTTTGTTGAGCGGAATCGTGCGGGTAAACTTTTGGACGGTCTCCATATCAACGGATACGTCGATATCGAGAACCTGCTCGCCCTCTGCCGAGGATTGATGCACCGTATTCGTTGAATAGGGGGCGATGCTAAAAGATAACGTCATTTCTTTGGGCACGGATTGGTTCTCGCCCATATGAATGTCCGATCGGGAACGGAATGTTTGGCCGGGCTTAATCTGGGTTCCACCCGACGACCCGATGCTGTATGGCAGCGACTGGCTGGAGCCCTTACGTTTCATCTCGACCCGCTTTAGGTCCGCGTGATACTCCGCATCGTTTTGGATCGTATAAAACACCTCCATCTGCTGGGAGCCGACAAGTATCCCGTTCAGCGTTACCGTATAATCCCCCCGGGTCACCGATTGATTCACCGGCTGGATCATGCCGTGTTGGTTAGCCGTATTCAGCGTAATATCTTCTCCGAGATCAAACCCGGTCAATGGCGGGTACGGCCCTTGCGCCGCCATTTGCTCCTTCGGCTCCACGATGCCTCCATCTCCGCCCCATACCACGAACAGCAGTGCGGCAGCTACGGTGGCGATCACGGCAGAAAAGGCAGCCATCCGCTTCCGGCTCCGCTGCATGCGCCGTCCTCTCCGCATTCCGCTTCGAACGGCCGCATCCAATGCTTCATCGGACACAACCGCCGTGTAGATCCCCGCATCCCTATTCATCTCGTTCAGCATCCGCTCTTCCTTCTCAAACATGGAATACGGCACCTCCTGGCTCGATTTTTTGCCGAAGCAGCTTTAATCCTTGATGCAGCCGGGTTTTGACCGTTCCCTCCGGTACATCGAGAATATGCGCGATATCGCTGATCGTCATGTCCTGGTAATATTTCAAGATCAGCACATGGCGATATTTGGGCTTCATGCGGCTCAGCGCGCGCTCCAGATCCAGCTTGCTGTCGCTGACCATCTCCGCAGCCGTCTCCCGGCTGCGCACTTCTTCTACGGGAAGCATGCGCTTTTTCCGTTTCTGTTCATCCACGCAGCAGTTAATCAATATCCGAATGAGCCAAGGGACGAACGCCTCCGGATGCTTCAGCTTCCGGCATTTCATCCACGCCCGGCATACCGTCTCCTGCAATGCCTCCAAAGCGTCGCTCTCGTTATGCAGATAACTGTACGCAATTCCGTATAGGCGCCTCCGATGCTCGGTGACGAGTGCATAGAACGCTTCCTCGTCTCCCCTGCATGCCGCAGCCGCCAGCTCTTTAGTTTCCAACATCCGATATACCTTCCCCTCGTTCGACCTGCCTCGCTGTTTACTTCACTCTATATAAAGACTGCGAAGCCAATCAAACGGTTTTTTTATTTTTATGCACAAAAAAAGCCCGCCCGGGCAAGGCAGACTTGTATGTCAGTCCCAATTAACTTCGTCTTCTGCGTCCTTTAAAGAAATAATGGTATCCCAGATAACCGATGCCGCATAACAGCAGCATCAGAGCGGAGATCCAGATGACAGGAAGCAGATATGGCGTGTGCTGGCTGGCTACGTATAACAGAACTGCGGAGAAGGCATACATCACCATCAGAAGTACGATGCGTTTGAACATATCCATATCGTCCGCTCCTCACCCTTATCTAAACAACCTACATTTTTTTCCGTATATCTATCTTTATGGTAACGCAAACCGACGAAAATTGCACTCAAAATTTGGTAAATATATAAAAATTTTAGTGGTTCAAAGGCTCTATTCATGAAAATGTTAAAATCAGGCTTGCTAAAACTAATATCATTAGTTATTATACTAATAACATTAGTTTTAGGCGAAAGGGGTACGGCTTTATGTTAAGAACGACGATTGAACAGGTGACTCAAATTTCTTTTCTTCCTCGCCTTTTTCCGATCAATGTTTACCTTGTAGAAGAAAGCGACGGGTTTTCCCTCATCGATGCGGGGATGTCATTTTCCCAAAAGGGAATCCTGCAGGCTGCGGCCGATATCGGAAAACCCATTAAACGGATCGTGTTGACCCATGCCCACGGCGACCATGTCGGTGCGCTCGACGGGTTAAAGAAGGAGCTTCCGAATGCCTCGGTCTGCATCTCGAGGCGCGATGCGCTGCTGTTGAAAGGAAATGCCGAGCTCCAGCCCGGAGAGCCGCAAACGCCGATACGCGGGGATATCCCGAAGAACATTACCACCGTTCCGGACGTTCTTCTGGAGGACGGGGACTCCATTGGTTCCCTCAAGGTCATCGCGACTCCAGGCCACACGCCGGGGCATATGGCGTTTCTCGATGAGCGCAGCGGCATCCTGATCGCCGGCGATGCTTGGCAGACGCGTGGCGGATTGGCCGTATCGGGCGTCATGAAACCATGGTTTCCGTTCCCTGCCATGGCCACCTGGAGCAAGGAGCAGGCCTTGGAAAGCGCCGGAATGCTTACCGCGCTCAAGCCCGCCGTTCTGGCTGTCGGCCATGGACGGATGCTGAGAAATCCGGCGGGTGCCATGCAGCAGGCCGTTGCGGAAGCCGAATCAACGTTCAGGAGGAATGCACGATGAGTCCACGACCCGGCATCGATCGGCTTCAACTGCTTCAAACCGCTGCCGAATTAGCGGATCGGGAGGGACTTCACGCGGTGACCCTGGCTGCGCTTGCAGCCAAGCTGGGGGTTCGCTCCCCTTCCCTGTATAACCACGTAGACGGGCTTTCCGGTCTGCATGCCGCCCTGATGCGGCATGGTCTCCAGACGCTCCATGACCAACTGCTGAAGGCTGTCGCCGGCCGGTCGGGCGAAGATGCCCTGCGCCTTGTATGCCTTACTTATGTCGACTTTGCTCGAACACACCCCGGATTGTACGAAGCCGCATTGCAGCCGGTCCGTCCCGAAGAGCAGGAAACGCAGCGAGTAGGGAATCAGATTGTCGAGCTGCTGCTTCAAATCCTGGCCCCTTACCAGCTCAGCGAAGCGGAAGCGTTGCATGCCGTACGGACCCTTCGCAGCCTATGCCACGGCTTCTCTTCCCTGGAACGCGCGGGCCAATTCGCCATGGATCTGAGTGTTGACGACAGCCTGGATTTCATGATCCGGAGTTTCGTCACCGGGCTCCATCTACAAGACGGACGGCGCTAGAAGGGCCGTACCTCCTGCGCCTGCCTGATTTTGCCTGGCATCAGAATGTGCTATAATCATAAGGCAGCACATTGTGATGTCATTTTATTTATGGAAAGAGGTCTGAATTGTGGTTAATTTCGATTCCCCAATTCTTCAGATAGGCTCTACGATCGCGATGCTGGTTATGGCGCTGGCCGTTATTTTCATTCGAATGAAAGCGAGCAACCGTCCCGTAACCGTCAAGAAGATTATCATCCCTCCCGTAGCGATGAGCACCGGATTCCTGATGTTCGTTGAGCCGCAGGTACGCATCCCCTTATGGTGGGCGGGAATCGCCTTTTTGGTAGGCTGGTTCATCTTCTCGTACCCACTGATCCGCAGCACCAAATTCGAGAAGGTCGACGGCCAGATCTTCATGCAGAGATCGAAAAGCTTCGTGTATATTCTGCTTGGCCTGCTGGCCGTCAGGCTCCTGCTCCATGGATATATTGAACAGCATATTTCCATCCCGCAGACCGCGGCGCTGTTCTTCATGCTCGCTTACGGCATGATTGTCCATTGGCGCATTTCGATGTACCGCCAGTATCAGCAGTTCATGACGCCGGAGGCGGCGATATAGCGGACATGTTCCATCGTAAACCAGTCATGAAACTTAGTTAAGCGCAAAAAGAAGAGTGCCGATGCTCACGCCATCCGGGAGGCAATTGCCCTCCCGTCCGCAAAGCTCCCTCCGAGGAGACTTGCGAAGTCGTGAAATCGACACTCTTTTATTCTTTGTATGTCAAAGGATCAGCTTTGTTCTTCGCTTACCTTCACCAGCTGTTTCCCGAGATTTTCTCCGGAAAACAGCCCCAGAAACGCCTCAATCGTCTTGTCGAATCCGTTGACGATATTCTCGGTGTACTGAATCTTGCCATCCCTTAGCCATTCGGCCAGCTCCTGCAGCGCCTCATTGTACCTGCTGGCGTAATCGCCGACCAGAAAGCCCTTCATTAGTGCCGTATTGGTCAGCAGCAGGCTCTGGATTCTTGGGCCCGTATCCGGCTTCTCCAGGTTATAGAGCGCGATTTGGCCGCAAATCGGGATCCGCGCATTTTTGTTGATCAGGCGCAGAACCGCATCCGACACCTCGCCGCCAACATTGTCAAAATAGACGTCAACCCCGTCCGGACAAGCTTCCGCCAAAGCCGAAGCCACATCTTCGGTCCGGTAATTGATCGCAACGTCAAAGCCGAGCTTCCCGGTCAGGTATCCGGTCTTTTCGTCAGAACCGGCAATACCGACCACCCGGGCTCCCTTGATCTTGGCAATCTGCCCGACAATCATGCCAACGGCGCCAGCGGCGCCCGATACAACTACCGTCTCCCCTTCCTTCGGCTGACCGATATCCAGGAGTCCGAAATAAGCCGTCAAACCGGTCATCCCCAACACGCCCAGCGCGGTCGAGACGGGTGCCAGATCCGGGTTGACCTTGCGCAGCGTCCCGGTGCGTACGGCGGCAAAGCGCTGCCAGCCCCAGGTGCCTGCAACAAAATCGCCCTCCCGATAGGTCGGATCCGTCGATTCCATGACCTGCCCTACTGCGCCTCCGGCGATAACCTGCCCTACCTCATATGGCTTGGCATAACTCTTGGCATCGCTCATTCTGCCCCTCATATACGGGTCCACCGATAAGTATACGGTCCGTACAAGGACTTCTCCGGCTTGAGGTACGGGCAAAGGCTGCTCCTCAAACGTAAAATCCGACTCCTCCGGCATGCCTTGCGGCCGCTTGGCTAGTATAATTCGTTCATTCACGGACATCTGAGTACCCTCCTTTTAGTATAACCGTCATCTTATCTTTACCCATTTTGTCCGTTTACCAATTTCCTAGCCTTTGCCACGCCCGTCCTTCATCCCCTACCTGCTCTTTACGAGCAAATTAACGGCATCCTGCACAAGCTTCTCCGTATCCTCGCCGTTCGCTTCGGCCTTGCGCACGCAGTCCACCAGATTGGAGCTTACGACAACGCCAATGGTCCGGTCGATTGCCGTACGCGAAGCGGATAATTGCGTGATGACCTCCCTGCAGTCCTTGTTTTCCTCCATCATCTTCAAAATGCCGCGAAGCTGTCCTTCAATCCGCTTGATCCGGTTTTTCATCTGATCGTCGTATTGCATATATGTTGTCCTCCTCATTGCGTATCTGCTTGTCAGGCTTGCCCTTATCCCTTTATTATACAACAAACGCCGCCTCTTTCCTCTTGACTGCCCCTCCCGGCAAGATCTCGCTGAGAACCTGGTCGTTCCGGCTTCGATGCAGCATGGAGATCTGCCGCTTGTACTTAGGGCTTGAATACGCTCAGAGCGCGTGGTATATTTTTAATCAGCTAATGAATTCATAAGCAACCAGATTCAAATCTCATAATTTAAAGGCAATGTTATCTTACAAAGGTACAACCTCGGCTATTCATAGTCCTGGCTGTGCCTTTTTTTATTTTACTAATTAAGGAGGAATTATCGATGTTTCTGGAAGCCATCTATCACCGCCCGCGCAAAAACTGGTCCTACGCTTATAACGGCACGACCATCCATCTCAGAATCCGCACCAAAAAGGACGACCTTACCGAAGTGTACGCCCTTGCAGGCGACAAGTACCTGTGGGATCAAACGATGGAGTACATTCCGATGACCAAGCTGTCCTCGGATGAAATGTTCGACTATTGGGAGTGTGAGGCAACTCCTCCATACCGCCGCTTGAAATACGGCTTCCTGCTGCAGCAGGGCGACGAGAAGCGCTGGATGACCGAATATGACTTCCTGACGGAGCCGCCGGCCAATCCGGACCGCTTGTTCGAATACCCGTTCATCAATCCGGATGACGTTTTTCATCCGCCGGCATGGGTCAAAGACGCGATTTTCTATCAAATCTTTCCGGAACGCTTCGCGAACGGGGACACGAGCAATGACCCGGAAGGCGCCTTGCCTTGGGGCAGTGCCGAACCGACGCCGAAGAACTTCTTCGGCGGTGACCTCCAAGGGGTGATCGACCATCTCGACCATTTAAGCGAGCTCGGCGTCAACGCGATTTATTTCACGCCGCTGTTCACGGCAACGACGAACCATAAATACGATACCGAAGACTATATGGAAATCGATCCGCAGTTCGGCGACAAGGACACGCTGAAGAAACTCGTCGATCTGTGCCACGCGCGCGGAATCCGCGTCCTGCTGGATGCGGTCTTCAATCATTCCGGCAGAACGTTTGCCCCGTTCGTCGACGTGCAGAAGAACGGTTTGAACTCCAAATACAAGGATTGGTTCTACGTTCGCTCCTTGCCGCTGGAAGTGGTGGACGGCATTCCGACTTACGACACGTTTGCGTTCGAGCCGCTGATGCCGAAGCTGAATACGGAGAATCCGGAAGTTCGGGCTTATCTGCTCAAGGCTGCGGAGTACTGGATCAAGGAAACGGGCATCGACGGCTGGCGCCTGGATGTAGCGAACGAGGTTGGACACAGCTTCTGGCGCGAATTCCGCCAAGTCGTGAAAAAAGCCAACCCGGATGCTTACATCCTTGGCGAAGTGTGGCATGAATCCTCCATCTGGCTGGAAGGCGACCAGTTCGACGCCGTCATGAACTACCCGTTCACGAATGCCGTACTGGATTTCTTCATCAACCGTACCGCCGATGCCGAGAAGTTCTCGTTCATGCTCGGCAAGCAGCTTGCCGGCTATCCAAGACAGGCCAGCGAAGTGATGTTCAACCTGCTGGACAGCCATGACACCGCAAGACTGTTAACGCAGGCGAACGGCGACAAACGCCTGATGAAACTGGCCGCCATGTTCCAATTCACGTACTTCGGCACGCCTTGCATCTATTACGGCGACGAAATCGGCATGGACGGCGGGCACGATCCGGGCTGCCGCAAATGCATGGAGTGGGACGAGTCGAAACACGACAAAGACCTCTTCCATTTCTACCAAACGCTCATTAAGCTCCGCAAGGAGCATTCCGCTCTTCGCACGGGAACCTTCAAATTTTTGAAGGCCGAGAAGAACGGGGGCAAAATCGCTTACCTGCGCGAGGACGACAATGAAACGATCCTCATTGCCGTCAACAACGACAAGGCGGGCAACACGATGACAATCCCTGTGCTGGACCGCCAGTGGACGAACCTGTGGAACGATGAAGGCCTTAGCGCGAAGCAAGGCCAGCTGACCGTGAAGCTGCCTGCTTACGGCTTTGCGATCTTGAAAGCCGGGCAATAAACATGAAACTCCCTTTGAATGCCATCGAGCCCGAGTATGCGGGCCGGCAGTCGAAGGGAGTCTTTTTTATCCGAGCAAAAACTGATCCGCCAAAGTAAACAGCAGAATCGTCAGACTAATCACCTGGTTCAGATTGTAGGAAGCAAGCTGCATCCGCCTGCGGCTGGAAGGCTTGATGATGCGGTGCTCCACGGCCAGCAGCAGCACCGAGATGGCAATCCCCGTCAAGTAGAGCCAGCCCAAACCTTGGATAAAGTAAAGGGAAAACAGCAGCATGACCATAATTCCGTGCAGCATTCTGGATATGAGCAGTCCGCCTTCTAATCCAAACGCGCGGGGAATGCTCCACAAGCCGGTGCTGCGATCGAATTCGATATCCTGCGTGGCGTAGATGATATCAAATCCAGCAATCCACAACATCACGACGGTACCGATAATAAACGGAATGAAGGCCAACTGCCCCGTTACGGCAAACCATGCCCCGATCGGAGCCGAAGCGATCGTAAAGCCCAGGTACAGATGGCACAGCCAGGTGAAGCGCTTGGTGTACGAGTACGTGCAGATCAGCACAATCGCTGCCGGTGATAGCCCCAAGCAGAGCGGATTCAGCATGCCTGCCGCAAGAATAAAGATGGCAAAGTTAACGACCACAAATACGTACACCTCGCGAGGCAGCAGAAGCTTTCTTGGCATATGGCGGTCCGCCGTTCTCGGGTTGGCCGCGTCGAACTTCAAATCGACGACGCGATTGAAGGCATTGGCCCCGTTGCGGGCGGCCACCAGCGCAATCAACGACCACAGCATGACATGCCATGACGGCACGCCGCCGGCGGCCCAGACCATGGAGATGATCGCAAAGGGCAGCGAGAACAGCGTGTGGGAGAACATCACCAGTTCTCCGAACATTTTGGTCTTATGAACGACTTTATACATCATCTGCATCCGGATCCAACCTCATTCGTTTATGTTTGGGATAACCCTGCCAGCACCTTATCCAAGGCACGGAGCATCGCTTCGATCTCTTCCTCCGGGATGATCATGGCGGGCTGAAAGGCCAGCACGTTTCGGCCCACCCCATTTTTGCCGATAATAAAGCCTTCATCCTTCATGCGCTCCAGAATAATATCCGTCCATGCTGCGCTCTCCTCGTCGGTCGCACCCCGGATTTCGGCTCCGGCCATAAACCCTTTGCCTCGGACATCAGCGATAAGCTCGTACCGGCCCTGCAGCTCCCTCAAGCCTTCGATGAGCCGCCCGCCAACGCGCAGAGAACGTTCGACCAAGCCTTCCTGCTCGATGTAATCCAATACGGCAAGCGCCGTCGCCGATGACACCGGATTGCCGCCAAAGGTCGAAGCCGAAGGCCGATTCAGACTGGCGGCGATCTCATCCGTCGTGCAGAACGCGCCGATCGGCACGCCATTGCCCAAGGCCTTCGCCATGGTGAGAATATCGGGCACGATGCCGTAATGCTCGATCGCGAACATGCGTCCGGTGCGGCCGCAGCCTGTCTGGATTTCGTCGGCAATCAGGAGAATGCCGTGCTCCTCCAGCATCGCCTTCAGCTCGCGGAAATACCAATCCGGCGGCGCGATCATTCCCCCGTTGCCTTGGATCGGCTCTACGATCATGGCAGCAAAGCTGTCTCCCTTCGCAGCGAGCACGCTCGCCAAGGCGTCCAGGGAGCGGCGGGCAGCGGCATCCTGATCCATGCCAGGATCATAAGGTCGTGGAATAAACGCAGCCACGTCTTCATCCAGGAAATCGTCGGCACGCCACATCGGGATGCCGGTCACGTTCATGGTCAGGAAGGTGCGCCCATGAAGGCCGTATTCCAGCGCCAGGAAGCTGCGGCGTTTCGTGTGCAGACGCGCGGCGAGCAGCGCGCCTTCATTCGCCTCGGAGCCGCTGTTCACAAAGAACGTTCGCTTTAAGTTGCCGGGCAAAACGCCGTTCGCCAACCGCTCCGCCAGGTCCACCATCGGCTGGGTAAGGTAAATGGTTGACGTATGCTGCAGCGTCTGCAGCTGTTCGATCGTTCTCGCCGTAATGGCTTCATTGCAATGGCCGCAGGCAACGACCGACACGCCCGTGAAGAAGTCGACATAAGCTTTGCCGTCATGGCCGTAAAGCGTATGCATCTTGCCGCCGACGATCTGGGGCGGTTCGCTGTAGAAATGCGCCGTGCAAGGATAGCCGTACCGCCGGCGCTTGGCAGCGACGGCTTCCGGACCGATATGGTTATGGCCATCATGTTTCATGGATGCTCCCCCTCTTTCGATTATTTCCGTTTTTCCATGTTCCGTGATAGAGACTGAGGAAAACGGTGCCTCGCATCGGATCATCTTCCTGCCCCGTCTCTAAGGGATCTCATGCTTCCGTCAGCTCAAGTTCCAGGGAATGGCCGAACTGGAGCGAACCGAGCGTGAACCCGGCGTATACCGGTGCCATGCTTTGATACAGCCTGCCGCATGCATCCAGGTTCGACGCAGCTTGACGATATAACCGCACCAGGCTGCGAAGCTGCTCGGTCGTATACGTTTTTCCTTCGATGCGGAAATGATGGACGCCGGCTTCATACAGCTCCTTCAGGATCGGCATGTAGCACAGCTCCTTCGCCAGCGCCAAGTGGTTGCGCCCTGCGGCGTCCCGGTAAACGGGGTTCTCCCCTTTATCCGTAAGCAGCACGAGATGGCGGTTATCCACGAAACGGTTGTCCTCTTCCGCTATGGGCTCGAACTCTGCGGCATTGGCGTATAAATCATGCTCCAGATACATGACGATTGGCGAGCCGTGAACGATGATCTCGAGGGGAATCTCCGGATGGCGCAGCATTTTCGTCAAATCATGGAGCTGAAGCTCAAGGGACGGATTGATTCGGGATATGCCAAAATGGTCCTGATAAAACGAAGCCGCCATATGGTTGTAGATGTTCAGGCTGAAATCGGCGATCAGCGGCAGCCCGATGGATTGAAACTTGTGCATGGCACCGATGTTGGTTGCAAGCAGGCCGTCCAGACCATAATGGTTAAACTCCATGCCTGCGCTGAGAAACTGATGGTACTGCTCCATCTGAAGCTCATTCATCATGCGGGGCATGCCAAGGACGATCTCCGCGTCCCCTTTATCCGCCGTCAAGGCTTCGATGTCTTTGCGGCTAAACGGACGATCCGGCTGGAATACGTCCCCCGTCAGGTAAATGACGCCTGCTCCTTCTTCTAATGCCGCACGGGCCTGCTCTACCGTGTTGACATGCACCGTAATTTGCGGAATCGACGTGTCCGGCCGTTCCCGCTTCGCATGGCGAAGCGATTCCTTCACCTGGAGCACCCGTTCCTCCTTCGTCTCGCGTTCGGCGGTAGGCGTACTGAACACCTTCCCCGTACTGTAAAACTTGCCTGTTCCCTCATAGCGGCGATTAATGAAGCCCAGTC
The DNA here is from genome assembly GCF_038007545.1 of Bacillus sp. FSL K6-6540. Taxonomy (NCBI): domain Bacteria; kingdom Bacillati; phylum Bacillota; class Bacilli; order Caryophanales; family Bacillaceae; genus Bacillus; species Bacillus sp. FSL K6-6540. Next base: position 735,972 of record NZ_JBBOXH010000001.1, on the reverse strand, counting down.
CCGGCTTGCCGAAGGCATAAGCCGTCGTGAAATCGCGCTTGCGATGTTTATGCAGCATGTCCGCCCCCGCCTCGCGATTGTAGCCCAGCGGATCCGCAATATAACGATCGATGGCGTCTCCGTACGAATTCACGACCATCAGCAAAAACTCGGTGTCTCTCATGCGTCCTTCAATTTTGAAGCTGGTGATGCCGGACTTGATCAGCTCAGGAATGCTCTCGTACATGTACATATCCTTCGCCGCGAGCGGATACTCGGTCGGATAGAGATAGCCGTCCTTCTTCACCCGGTAATCCCAGCGGCAAGGCTTCATGCAGCGCCCGCGGTTGGAGCTGTTGCCGAACAGCATCGAGCTGTACAGGCAGTTGGCCCCGTGAACCGTGCACATGTCGCCGTGCACAAAATATTCGAACTCCATCCCGCTCCTGGCCTGCAGCACCTCTGCCGTTTTCAGGTCCATTTCGCGGGAAGCCACGATGCGGGAAACGCCCAATGCTTTGAGCGCTTCGATCATTTCCAGGTTGTGCACGTTCATCATGACCGAGGAGTGAACCGGAATATTCGTGTAATTCATCTCTTGGATCAGGGGAAACACGGCCAGGTCCTGCGCGATAATGGCATCCGGGCCGATCTCGTTCAGAAAGGCGAAGTAGCGCTTCGCTTCCTCCAAGTCCTCTTCATTCATCAGGTTGTTCACTGTAATGTAGGCACGTTTCCCGCGGTCATGCGCCAATTGGACGGCCTCGCCGACCTCCTCATAACTTAAGTTGTATCCCTTGCGCATCATGCGCATGTTCAGCGATGGCCCCCCGAAATATACGGCATCGCAGTTTGCGTCAATGACGGTCTTGAATATCTCGAATGTTCCGGCTGGAGCCAACAGTTCCACTTCTTTACCGTTAAAATAACGAGCCACAGTCCGTTCCCCCTACTCCCAAAAATATATTTTTTTCGATTGTAACATAATTCACAAATAAGATTAGTGAATTAATTCACAGTGATATTCACAGTAGGATGCCAGCTTTGAAAGGCAAATCAAGATACGAGTCGATTTTCTATTGACCAAACGTTCATTCAATAATAAAATAATGTTCATCAAGCGCTGCACATCATTGATAATCGAATGGAGGTATTCTATTGGATCTGCACTATGAAGTTCATGGAAACGGTAAGCCTATCGTCCTTGTTCACAGCGGTGGAGCCGATCTGCGGGACTGGAGTTATCTTGTCCCTCTTTTAGCGGAGCATTTTTGCGTCATTGCCTTTGACGGTCGCGGAGCCGGACGCTCTCCCTCTCCCGCTCAGCCGCCGAATTATGTTGAAGATTTGTTATCTCTTCTTGATCATCTGGATATTTCGCAAGCTGCGATTGTCGGTCATTCTATGGGCGGCCGGATTGCCACGGAGTTCGCGATCCATTATCCTGAAAGGGTATCGGAACTGATTGTCATAGCGCCCGCCCTGTCCGGTTTTCCTTATTCTCAGGAAATGCAAACCTACATGCTCGGGGTAAGCGCCGCTGCCCCTGATATCGAGAAAATGATCGAGCTGTGCATTGAGCCGCCTTCTTATGAAATTACAAGGAACCGCGCCGAGCGGGAGCTGATGGTCCAAATGCTTCGCCACCATTTCGAGCGGACGTTTACCTGGTCCACCTTTGACTCGGTTTGGCCGGAGCCGCCGGCGATGGACCGATTACAGGATATCTCGGCCAGAACGCTGTTCATCATAGGAGATCATGAACTGACCGATAACCAGCAGGTAGGAGAACAATTTCGAAGGGTTCCGGGCATTCGATTTGCCACCATCGCGGGAGCGGATCACATGGTCACGCTAACGCATCCGGAGGAGTTATCCCTTCATATCACCCCATTCGTAAAGGAATGAAGATTTCATGCCACGCTCACCCAGCGAGAACGAACGCATTCGCCAGATGGCGAAAGAGAAGATTTTGGAAACCGCCATGGATTTGTTTATCCATCAGGGGTACCATGCCACTTCCATTAGCGATGTAGCCAAGAAAGCCGGCACATCCAAAGGGCTGCTCTATAATTATTTTTCAGGCAAGGAAGGACTGCTTGCCGCTATGGTCGAGGAGCGAATCGCAAGCGTTGCCGAAGTTATGGAGAATTCCGCTTCACTCCAAGCACCTGCGGATCAGCTGAAATATATTTTGGAGCAAGCCATCGACAACGTCTATCAGCAGCCGGAAGTATTCCGTTTTTACTTGCATCTTCAAACACAGCCCGAAGCGGATCAAGAGCTGTTTCCCTACAGCAAGCGTCTTGTGGAAGAGGCTGCACGGCAATTTGAGATTCAATGCCGCATATTCGAAAGTCTCGGAGTACCCGAGCCGCGCAAGCGCTCCTTGTACTTTTCTTCTACCCTTCAGGGCATCATGCTGATGATATCCACCTATCCCCTGCACTTCCCCATTGAAGAAGTGAAGGAGCAGATGCTGAAGGAGTTTTGCCCGTAACGCCAAAAGAGCCGAGGTTAATCCTGTGTTTCAGGATACCTCGGCTCTTTACGCTACACGTTCTCCATGCATACTGATGGATATTTATAATGCTCCACTTTCTTCGTACTGTCTAACGTTCCTCTTGCCGTCCTCTTACCCCGGCACTCCTCATCACTTTGATCATGGACAGAATGCCCATAAACAGCTCACTTTTTTCAACTTTTTCTCTTCCTTCATGTCCTTAATCAGTTATGCTATGAATAACAGGATCGAAACGTACGAGGAGGAAAGAAACGATGGCTATTCACTGGCTGGAACCGGATATCGCCGAATGCACCCGAAGAGGAATCGCCTACTTTACGTCGGAGCTGGAGATGGCGAATGGCCTGCCCTGCAAAATGTACCGCATTACCGAGAAGTTCGGGAGTTTATCCGATCATATGCATGACTATCTTCAAATCTGGTATGTCAGCAAAGGCGAATTCATCCATACGCTCTATGGCCAAAAATACCGGATGGTCCAGGGCAATATATTCGTGCTCCCTCCTTACAGCGTCCATCGCGTGGAGATGGTCCCCGGGAAAGAACTGGAGGTGCTCGGGTGCGAATTCATGCCGGCCTTCATTAACGAACGATTGGAGGGGATGCCGGACGAGCCGCAGCTGTTCGACCTTTCCTTCATCAAGCCTTTTGTCACGACCGAAGACCGCGTCCCGCTCAAAATCACCTTGACCGGCGGCAGTGACCTAGTCGTTAAGGAACTCCTGACTGAAATGCTGAACGAGTTCGGAGGCCGGGGCCCCTTCTTCGATATTCTGCTGAAGGCCAATCTGCTGAAGCTGCTGGCGATCGTGAACCGCGAGCATGCCGAGCAAAGCAAGCATATATCGGTAACCGCGGGCAGCGCCCCGTATCGGGAGCCCATATTGGAATCCGTTCAATATATCCACGACCACTTCGATCAGCCCCTGTGGCTGGAGGATCTCTGCGCGCGGACGATGATGTCCCGGACGAGCTTTTGCCGACGTTTCAAGGAAGTGACAGGCTGGACCTTCAGCCAGTACTTGGCCAACTACCGGATACGAATGGCGATGCGGCTGCTGACGGAGCCCGAGCTGACGGTAACCGACGTGTGCTTCAAGGTCGGGTTTAACGAGCTTCCCTACTTCTGCCGCATTTTCAAGAAATACACGGGAACGACTCCCGCTTACTATAAAAAGAACGCTTTTAAAACCGTGGACTAGCGCCTCGGTACGATAATCCAATAAATAAACACGATAGTGAAATCGAAGCGATCGCTCACATGCTATACTCGGGGCAAGCAATAACGAAGAAGCATGCGACAGGCTCATGTCATCACTGCATCATCAATCCACGATTTTGGAGGAGAACCGATGAACAAAATTACAATTGCCGTGATTGGCTGCGGCACGATTGCGAACAGTGCCCATATCCCCGCCTACATGGCCAACGAAGATGCCGAGATCAAATATTTCTGCGATATCTTGAAGGACCGGGCCGATGCCGCCGTCGCCAAATACGAATGCGGCCAAGCCATCGAAGATTACAACCAGATCCTGAACGACCCTGAGGTCGACGCGGTATCGATCTGTACGCCGAATGACGTTCATGCTTCCATCGCCATCGATTGCTTGCGGGCAGGAAAGCATGTATTATGCGAAAAACCGGCAGCCCGCACCTACGCGGAAGCGCTGGAGATGCAGAAGGTTCAGCACGAAACGGGCAAAACGCTCAATATCGGGGTGGTCAACCGTTACAATGAAAGCGTAAACAGAATCAGAAAAATGATTCAAAACGGCGATCTTGGCGAGCTGTATCACGTTTATGCCAGCTTCCGTTCCCACCGCTCGATCCCGGGTCTCGGCGGCGCCTTCACGACCAAAGCCATTGCCGGTGGCGGCGCGCTGATCGATTGGGGCGTTCACTTCCTCGATGTCGTGATGTACTGTACGGGCGATCCGAAGCCGAAGACCGTCTCCGGTCAGGCTTATTGCAAGCTGGGCAAAGACATGGAGAATTACACCTTCCTCAAAATGTGGGCAGGTCCGCCGAAATATGACGGCACGTATGACGTCGACGATTTTGTCACGGCCCTCGTCCGCACGGAAGGCCCGACCATTTCCCTGAACGGCGCATGGGCGCAAAATATCGGCGCCGAAGAAATGTTCATCGACTTCCTCGGCGACAAAGGCGGCATCCGGCTGAAATACGGCGCGGACTTCACCTTCTACACCACGGAGGACGGCGCATTGATCGAAACCACGCCGAAATTCAATCTCGGCAGCATGTTCCAGAATGAGATCGACGGGTTCATCCGCTGCATTCAAACCGGGGAGAAACAGCCTTCGCATATCGATACGGTCATCCTTTCCTCCCAGATCATCCAGGCGATTTACGACTCGTCCGACCAAGGCGCGGAGGTTTCGCTGCAGCCCGTTGCCCAGAACAGCCTATAACCTATAGTTCGAACGCCAGGGAGGCCCTTTATCATGAAAAAAATCGGATTCATCGACCTGCATTTGGACCAGTTCCACGCGAACAAATATCCCGGGTGGATTGAGCAGGCATCGGAACATGCCATGAAGGTCATGTACGCCTACGGCAAGAAAGACAAAGAGAACGGGCTCACGAACGCCGCCTGGAGCAAGGAGTTTGGAATTGAGCTGCTGCCCACGATCGAAGAGGTGGTGGAGCGCAGCGATTACCTGATCGTGCTTTCCCCGGACAATCCGGAATTCCATGAGGAGCTGTCCCAGCTGCCGCTGCAATCCGGCAAGCCGACCTATATCGATAAAACGTTCGCCCCTGACCGCGAAACGGCCATCCGCCTGTTCGACCTGGCGGCAAAGCACGGAACGCCGATGTATTCGACGTCCGCCCTGCGTTTTGCCAGCGAATACCGTGAGCTGGACCGAAGCGATATTCAAACGATCAGCAGTTGGGGACCGGGCGCCTTCGCCAATTATTCGATCCATCAAATCGAGCCGATCGTCAGCCTGATGGGGACCAGCCCGAAGCGGGTGATGTACATCGGAACGCCTGACTCCCCTGCCCTGCTGATCGATTTCGGGAACGGACAGCAAGCCACCGTGAATCATCTCGGGGATAATTGTCCGTTTACTTTGGGGATAAAAAATGGCGACGGGGGCTTCAAGCAGGTCACCGCGAATTCGAATTTCTTCGCCTTGTTCATCGAGAATCTGGTGAATTTCTTCGAAACGGGCGAGCCTGCCGTCAACCCGGCAGAAACGGTCGCCGTCATCACGATAATCGAGTATGGATTGAAGGCGGCTGACACCCCTTATGTGTGGGTGGATTTGCCTCAATAGCAATACCAAGGGTTCGTTACACATAGGAATATATAAAAAGAGCTGCTCCAACAGGCCGTAAGGGCCCGGGGCAGCTCTTTTTCACGTAACACGCCAGCCGGAGATCCCGTTCTGAAGAGTTACACTTCTTTCCGCTGAAAATAGACGAATCCCGCGAGAAAGAATAGTAGAAACCCTCCTACCACGACGGTCATGAGGCTTTCGAACGGCAGGTTGAATGCGCCGAAATCGGCTTGACCCGCCGGCATCATCGCAAGAAACGGCTGCGTCCACGGATAGTAAGGAGCATACGTCTGCGAGTTGGCTACCAGCATGTTCGGTATGGTAAATACGACGTTCAATGCCAGCGGAGCGGCAAAGCTGCTCCAGGCCGTTGAAACCCCAAGCTGCAGCGCGGCAAGCGGCAAGCAGGCAACCCAACCGCCAAGCAGGCAACGCAGCAGCATTTCCCACGGAATCGGAGCATCCACCTTGTGGATCAACCCGGCTCCCAGCACGGCGCCCATGAACAGTAACTGCACGACGGCCAGCAGCATGGCTACCACCGAGAATTTCGCAAAATAGACGGCGCCGCGTGAAACCGGCAGGACAAGCAGCTGCTTCCATCCCCCGCCCGAATGCTCATACCGGCATACCATGGCACTGAATATCCCCGTCAGAATCGGGAGCAGCAGCATGGCATGCAGAATGATCATAATGCTGATCAGATATTCCCATGGCGCCAGCTCCTCAGGCTTTCCGTTTAATATGCCGAGCAGCATGACCAGGACCGCGCACAGGAAGATTTGCGGCCACAGCTTCGATTTCGACAGCTTAAGCCACTCTGCGGATACCGCTCTTAGATAGGATGCCATCTTAGTCCACATCCTTTCGGTTAAAATGAATCAGGCCAGCGCATGCGATCACCGCGCCCAGCAGCAAACCCGCTCCGATGACGCGGGCTTCTCCCGGCCCCATGTAAGCCAGCAGCGGCCATTTTAGCGGCATCCAATCAGGAAACTGCAGGGCGAACATCGACACGACCGAGGCGGTAATCCCGATCCCGACCGCGATCCCCTGGTTCTTAAGCGTCAAAGACATCCACAGTTGAAAGGCCAGCATGGGAAGCGCCGCGAATAACTGCACAAACCCAATGCGCAGCAGATCGACATACGGCATTTGAACTGCCCCCATCCCCAGTACGATGCCGAGGACGGCGGTACTTATCGACAGAAGGAGACAGGATACGCAGAGAATCAGGAAAGCCTGCACGAACTTGGCACTGAATACCGCCGTTCTGGAGATAGGCAGTGCCAGCAGCTGCTTCCACGAGCTCAGCTGATGCTCCACGTTGGCCATCAGCGAGCAGACCAGCGTGATCCCGAGGAACAGGGCAATCGGCACAAAGAAGAGCACGTTCTCCAGCAGTCCGCCCCAAGGATCCGCCGCGTAGGATTTCATCAGGTAATCGTATCGAAGTCCGAAGTTCAGCCCTTGCATCGCTGCCAGCCCGACGGGACCGAGCGCAGCGAGAAACCAGATGCCCTTGCCTCGGATTTTCAGCCAATCGGCGGAAAGCGCACGGAACATCATACCCGGCTTCCCTCCCCTACGATCTGCATGAAGATATCCTCCAGCGACCTCCGCTGCTCTTCCACCCGGTATACCGCATGCTGGTTCTCTACCAGGCGCTTCACGAGTTGCGCGATTTTGGCATCCTGCATGCTCTCCAGCTCCAGCATCTGGTTCCGCAGGACGCCTTCGCAGCCTAAGTCTAGGGCTAGTCCAAGCGCTGCCTCAGGCTCGGATACCGATAAGCGGAAACCGCTAGACGCCGTGGATACCAGATTGTCGATCGTATCCTGGAACACCATCCTTCCTTCGCGAATAATGCCGACTTTGTCCGCCATCTGCTCGACCTCGCCCAGCAGGTGACTGGATACCAACACGGTAATGCCGTATTGGCGCGGCATATTCTTGATCAGCTCCCGGATTTCATGTATCCCGGACGGATCCAGGCCGTTGGTCGGCTCATCCAGAATGAGCAGCTCCGGATTGTTCAGCAGGGCGGCCGCGATGCCAAGACGCTGCTTCATCCCTAGCGAGTATCCCTTGACCGGGCGCTTGGCCTCCTTCGTCAAGGAGACGATCTCCAGCACTTCCGCGATGCGGGATTTCGGGCCGCCGGTAATCCGGCGGATCGCTTCCAGATTCTCTACGGCCGTCAAGTGGCCGTAATAGGATGGGTATTCCACAAGCGATCCGGTCCGGCGCAAAATGTCCATTTTTTCGCTCTTTAAATCCTTGCCGAACAAATGAATCGCGCCACGCGTCGGTTGAATGAGTCCGAGCAGCATGCGAATGGTCGTCGTTTTCCCGGCACCGTTCGGGCCGAGGAAGCCGTAAATGTCGCCGCGGGCGATCTCCAGATTCAAATCCACGACCGCTGCGCGCTTTTTGTATATTTTATATAAGCCTTTTGTTTGAATGACGAGTTCCGTCACGTTCATCACCTCAGGTATACATCCTACATGTCCAAGGTTAAATGCCGGTCGGCCCCAAGTTTAAATTTTCTTTAAAAAAGCTGGCAGCCTATCCAAACGGTTATTTCGTGAAAAGAGCTAAGAGTCACTTGGTACAGCTAAGGCCGCTCCGGTGCCGGATCGTTCTTCCGATCGCTGTTAAATCCAGGAAACTGGAATTTGCCCAGGGGTGGTTTCCCGGATTTAAAGGCGAACGCTTCGCTTCTCCAGCAACGATTCCGTTCCCTCCGCTGGTGCATTTTCATTAGTTCAAGAGGTTTCCTCCCATAAGCTAATACGCATGAAAAAGCCTGCGTTTGCATTTGCTTCTGTCGGCTGGTAAAGCTAAAGAAATCGCATCGATTGCAGCCTATCCACCGTTTTAGCAAGTGTCCGAATATGATATAATATCTTTGCCGAAACGCTTATTGCGTCCGTACAGGGGGGCTACCTGACGCTGATGATGGCATGCCGATCACTCTTCTCTCACATGAATCGACTAAGCATTATGATTGGAGTGTGGTTAACGATGAATATGAATGTTCTTGTTCAATTGGATTTCAGAATGAATCTCTCTCTTAGTCTAACAGCTGTAGCCTGCCTTGCTTATGAACCTAGTTCACTGACGAGCTCGTGAAACTCGAGCGAAAAGCAATGGTACGAAGACGCCTGACAGGGCGTCTTTTTCTGTTATTGGCAGCTAAAAAAAAGAGGAACCGATAATCGAGCCGGCTCCTCTTTTTATATATTCGACCTAGCCCTCACCATCCGGATAAAATGCCTGATAGCCCGGCGCTTGATTGCTCAACGCTTCCAGATGCGGATCCTCGTTCCCTCCTCCGAGCTTCCCACATGGCTTTCCAGCCCCATCTCCCTGGTCAGGTGGTCCACGATGGCCAGGCCGATGCCCGTGCCTTTGTTGCCGGAATCGCTTGCGATCCCCGGCCCATGGTCCGAAATGACAAGGACGCCCTCAAGTCCTTCCCTCTCCTCGGTATGAATGCCGATGTACTGCCCGGATCGGGCGTGGCGAGCGACATTTTGGAACAGATTATCGAGGAGCCTCCGGAACCACAGCACGTCTACGTTCCAGTGGAGCGGCTCGTCTCGCACCTGGATGTCAGGCTCGATTCCCGCCTTCTCCCATACCGGATACCAGGCAGCGGCGCTTTCCTTGACGATTCGCAGCACGTCTGCAGATTCCATGTTCAGCTGCACTCTGCCGCTGGTGAGCAAGTTGTAGGACAGCAGGTTGTCGATCAGGCCGCCCAAATCCGCGATTTTCGATTCGATGAGCGACAGCGATTCTTTTCCCTTCGGGCTCAGCGGCTCCCGTTCCATGGAGAAAATATGGCTTCGAATCACCGTCAGCGGGGTTCTGAGATCATGGGACAGATTGGCGATCAGGGATTTGCGCAGCTCTTCTTCCTCGCGCTGGCGGCGCTGTCCCTCTTCCAACTGGATAACCATATCGTTATAACCCTCTTCCAGCTGTCCAATCTCGTCATACTTGGTTAACGTAACCGGCTGCGGTATGCCCGTCGACGCATGGGACGACGTCATGGCCGAACGAAGCCGCAGCAGCCGCTTGCGTATGCGCACGAAGAACAGCCAGGAGACCAGAATGAACAGGCCGGACATCGAAGCCGTGAACAGCCCGTACAGCGCCGTTTCGCTCGCAATGGGCTGCTGGACATTAAGATATTTTCTCGGCAGCTGCATGACCATGAAGCCTTCTCCCGATCCCTCTCCTCCGATAAAAGCCACGGAGGTGAACGGATCGCTATCCAGGGAGTTTTTCATAAATTGCACGGTATAGGGCGCGCTCCATACCTCGGGCAAGTTAGGCTGCACCGGCAGCTGCAGCCTGGTCTTATTGCCGCCATCCACCCAGAACATGGAGATCTCCGGATACTCCTGCCGTATCGAATTCAGCTTCTGCTCAATGGCCTCCGGCGAAGCTCCGCTTAATCCGGCAGCTTCCTCGTGCCACATTCTCTCTAACGCGGCACCGCTGGTATATTTCCCGGCAGGGGCCGGCGGCCGATCCGAGAAAGTATCGTTCACGAACCAGTAAAAAATCGACGCTAACGGAAACATGATCGGCATGAAGATCATAGCCATCAAAATCAGCAGCAAATACCGATTGGTCAGCGAATTGCGGAACCTTCCCTTCTTCCTTTTCCATCTCATGCTCTCACCCGGTAGCCAAGCCCGCGAACGGTCTCAATAATCTCCGGGTTGGCGGGGTCCCGCTCGAGCTTCTCCCGGAGATACCGGATGTGGACCATCAGCGTTTTGTCCCCTTCGATATATGATTCTCCCCAGACCGACTCGTATATTTGCTCCTTGGTCATGACACGCCCCTGGTGCTGGAGCAGATACATAAAGATTTGATGCTGTTTGCCGGTCAGCAGCGTCTCCTCGCCGGTATCCTCGTTCACGATCCGATTCTCGTCTTCATATACCGATAAGTGCTTCACTCGGATGGGCTCCGCGGATTTCACGACAGACCGCCGCAGAAGCACCTCGAGACGGGCAGCCAGCTCGTCCGGATGGAAAGGCTTTGTCAGGTAATCGTCGGCGAACTCAAGCCCCTGCAGCTTATCGTCAATAGAGGTTCGAGCCGACAGCATCAGGATGGGCAGTCCGGGATAGGCCTTTTTGAGACGCTGCCCGACCGTAAAGCCGTCCAGCCCCGGAAGCATGACGTCCAGAACAACGACCGCACACGGAGCCGCTTCCTGTACGGCCTGTTCTCCGCTCAGCAGCCACCGTACCTCGTATCCCTTGTCTCTGAGGAATTCGCTGACCCATCCGCCGATCTCCCGGTCATCCTCAATATATAGAATGCATGCGCTCATGGTAAATCTTCCTTTCCGTACGAACATTCGTATCTCCCCATGAGGGGTTATTCTATAGCCTTTAAGTCAAAAAAAGGCCCTTGCAAGCTTTTATGTATGCCGTAAATTCATCTTTTGTCATTGTAACATGGGATCCCCGATGTTCATGCATCCGATTTGCTAACCTGCCGTGCTCCCTCGGGAATATCCTGTTCTCCGGCAAACCGGCCGAGCTGCTGGAGAGCCCGCATTCCGTGACGGCCAATTATTTGCGGCAGTTTCGTGCTTAGTCCTCAGAGTAGCCTTAGGGCTATAACGGATGTCAAACAAGACCCCGAGCATGCCTCCTTCCAGGGGCTCGGGGTCTTGTTGGGTTTTGCTGTATAAGGCAGGATCGCAGCCTATTCCAAAATAACGGTCGTATAAGGCGGCAGTGTTAAACTGCTGCCATCCAATGCCGCGCTGTCGTCGGTGGTTCTCGCCAATGACCGGAAATCCGCAGATCCGTTCTTTGATGCCAGGTCCACGGTCTGCTCCGTGCCTGACAGGTTATGAACCACAAGGGCCCCGCTCTCGTTTGTCCGGCGGATATAGGCCATCACTTGCTGGTTCTCTGACGCATAAGATTCAATCGTGCCGCTGTTCAGGGCAGGCAGCTCATTCCGCCACCGGATCAGCGTGCGATAGCGGAACAGCAGGGAATTCTCGTCTCCGGTCTGCTGCTCCACGCCTTGGACCTGATCACCGCGGTTATGCGTAAGCGGCTCCCAGTTCGTCTGTCCCTTATCGCTGCCCGTATTGGACCAGATCATCGGCTCCCGGATTTGCTCGTCCGGCTTCGCTCCCTTCATCCCGATCTCTTCGCCGTAATAGATAAACGGATGGCCCGGCATCGTCAGCAGAATGCCGGCAGCCATCTTGGCGTGGTTTACGTCATCCTTCAGCTGGGACATGACACGGTTCATGTCATGATTCGTCAGGAAGGTAGCATCCGTAAACTTGCCGTCCGATACCTGGCTGAACAAGCCATATGTCCGCTCCAGGGTGAAGGCCAGGTTGTTATCCTTCTCGTTCATGGCGGCACCGAGGATGCTCTCGCCCAAGCCGAAATTGAATCCGGAATCAAATGCATTCTCCAAATACGGCGCGATGACCGCAGCGGAATTATCCCAAATCTCCCCGACGATATAAGCCTCCGGGTTCACTTCATTCATGCTGGCGCGGAATTCCTGCCACCAAGCCGTATTCTTGGCCGTGGTCGCCTCGCCCTTATCGGACATCAGATCCTCGTAAATATGCTTGGCTGCATCGATCCGGAAGCCGTCGACGCCCAGCTCCAGCCAGAACTTCCCGATATCCTTCATCTCCTCGCGGACCTTCGGATTATCGAAGTTCAGATCCGGCATCCCGCCCCAGAACGTGCCCATGTAATGCCCCCCGTTCATCTCATGCCAAGGGGAGCCGCTTCCCGCCGCGCTGGATCCGGAAGGCGTTTTCCCTTGATCCTCGGCCCAGATGTACCAATCCCGGGTACCCGAGGCCTTGTCTTTCGCAGCCTGCTGAAACCAAGCATGCTCCGTGCTTGTGTGATTGACCACCAGATCCATAATGATCTTGATCCCGCGCTTATCCGCTTCGGCAAGCAGCGTCTTAAAGTCATCCAGCGTCCCGTAATCCGGGTGAATGGAACGGTAGTCGGTCACATCATAGCCGTGATAGCTCGGCGAAGGATGGATCGGCATCAGCCAAATCCCCGTCACGCCAAGATCCTCCGAGGTTTCCGGATTTCCGTCATTCAAATAATCCAGCTTCTCGATGACCCCTTGCAAGTCACCGATCCCATCCCCATCGGAATCATAGAAAGAACGCACGAAAATTTCATAATAGACGTCGGAAGGCTGCTCATCCACCTCCGTTTTTCCTTCTGGCGCAGGCGCTTTCGTATCCGGTTGTTTCGATTCCGAAGCCGCCGGCGGCTTCGCCTCCTCTTGAGGCGCAACCGCGGTGCCGCTGCAGCCTGCAAGCAGGCTTCCCGTAAGCGCAAAGGCCGTAAGCCATAACGGCAGAGCCCTGCGTCTTCCCCATGTATTTCGTATCACGCTGTTACCCCCTGTTCGCTCACGCAGCTGATATTCATCGAGTCATTCCGCTTATGTAATCTAAAGTATTTTCATGTATAATCAGAAAGCGCAAACGTTTGAATCAAAAAGCACTAGAATTTTCCAATAAAACGGTTACATAATAAGGTCTGGCTTTAATTCCATCTTCATCGGTTGATAACGGCCTGTTTTGGATCCCACTCTATCATAACCCACACTTTCGTTTTGTTAAATCGTTTGCACAATGCCATTTTAAGTTGTTTTCCGGTTTTTTCTGGCCATAATACCGGCCTTTCTTCCGTTTTCTAACCCTTGCTTCTTTTTTGATGCATTTGTGAAATAATTGCGTTGGACTGACTTGGATACGTATTTACAAGCCTATCGATTAACGTTAATATAGCAGTGTGAAACCGTTTAACATACCGGATCAATATGCCTTTAGATCAATAGGTATCCACGTATACACAGGGCCTGACAGACCCACAATTTAATAAAGAGGAACGGTCGGCGAACAGCGGAAAGTTACTCTTGTGAAATAAGGGAGACTCCAGTAGTCGCTTTCTTATTTTCAAAAAAACGCAAACGGTTCCACTGGAGGTCCTATTATGTCAGTAACGATAAAAGATGTCGCAAAACGAGCGGGCGTATCCCCCTCCACCGTCTCTCGGGTGCTTTCCAACCATCCAAGAATCAGCCGCGAAACCTCGCGCAAGGTGAAAGAGATCATGGAGGAAATGGGCTACCATCCCAATATTATGGCCAAGAGCCTTGTTTCCAAAACGACAGAAAGCATATGCGTCATTCTGCCGAAACCCGCGGAGGAATTGTTCCTCAACTTATTCTTCATGGAGCTGATCCGCGGTATCGTCACCCAAGCGAACCGTTCCGGATACGATGTCGTTCTCAGTTCGGGCGGCAACGAGAAAGAGGAAGTCGAAGCCGTATCCCGCCTTCTTAACGGCCGCCGCGTCGACGGCGCCATCTTGCTTTACTCCAGGCAGGACGACCAGGTCGTTGATTTTCTGAAATCGAACAACTACCCCTTCGTGCTTGTCGGCCGGAGCGAGAAATATCCTGACCTGTTATCGGTCGATACCGATAATGTGCAGGCAGCCTATGATGCAACCAAGCATTTGATCTCGCTTGGGCATCAGCGGATCGGTTTTGTCAGCGGGCCGCCAAACCTGATCGTATCCCAGGACCGGATGAAGGGCTACGGGAAGGCACTTGCCGATGCAGGCCTTGAAATGAGAAAAGAATGGATTGTTGAAGGCGAGTTCCTGCAGGAGAGCGGCTATCGCGCCATGTCCTTTTTCATGAACCTGCCCGAACGGCCGACGGCGCTTGTCATTGTCGACGACATTGTCTCATTCGGCGTGGTTCGCGGACTGCACGAGCTGGGGTATAAAGTTCCCCAGGACGTATCGATCATCAGTTTCAACAACATCTCATTGACCGAACTATCGACCCCACCGCTGAGCAGCGTTGACATCGGCATCTATAACCTGGGTTATACCGCTTCGCAGGCGTTGATCCAGACCATTCGCAACGATGACAACACGATCCTGCCGCACCGCTATATTATTCCGCATCGATTGATGATCCGCGAATCCTCGATGTTTTCGCCGCCTAAATCTTGAGTGTCGACGAATATGCGGAGCATAGCAAGAAGTACTTAAAATAAAGAAGCATCCTGGTGCTTCCTTTATTTTTGCAGCTTGGTTCAAACGTTTGCACTAATCCCTTAAGGAGGATGATCATGTCAACCCTATCCGCTTGTTTATTCGATCTGGACGGCGTGCTGGTGGATACCGCCAAGTATCACTACATTGCCTGGAAGCGTCTTGCCGGAGAACTCGGCTTTGAATTCACGGAGCAGGACAACGAACGCCTGAAGGGTGTAAGCCGCATGGCTTCCCTCGATATTCTGCTTGAGGTTGGCGGAGTATCGCTGGATGAAGACGCGAAGCTGGCGCTGGCCGAGAAGAAGAATGCTTGGTATGTCGAGTATATTTCCAATATGGACGAATCCGAGATTTTGCCTGGAGCCCTCGAATTTATCCAAGCTTTGAAGGACCGCGGCATCAAGGTTGCGCTGGGCTCCGCCAGCAAGAACGCGATGCTGATCCTGAACAATACCGGCCTGACGCCTTACTTCGACGCCATCATCGATGGAACGAAGACCAGCCAAGCGAAGCCGGATCCCGAGGTATTTACGCTGGGAGCTCGCGAGCTTGGCGCCCGGCCTGACGCCTGTATCGTATTCGAGGATGCCGAGGCCGGAATCGAAGCCGCCATCCGCGCGGGAATGCGCAGCGTCGGCATCGGCTCGCCCGAAACCTTGGGGCGCGCCAACCTCGTCCTTCCTTCCCTGGAAGAGTTAACGGTGGACCGACTGCTGGAGTTATAAGCGTGTGAGCACATGCGTTTACAGCATTCAGCAGCATCATCCCATATAGATATGCAACCATTTTTCCTAAACCTAAAGGAGCCGATGATTGTGAAACAATATTTAAAGCTTGATGAATGGTCAATTATTGAAGAGGGCTTTGATCCTCACACGCATGAAATCTCAGAGAGTATCTTCAGTATCGGTAACGGATTCATGGGCCAACGCGCCAACTTTGAGGAGTCCTACAGCGGTTCCTCCCTGCAGGGCAGTTACATGGCCGGGGTGTATTATCCGGATAAAACCCGCGTAGGCTGGTGGAAGAACGGTTATCCTGAATACTTCGCCAAAGTGCTGAACAGCACCAACTGGATCGGCATCGGCATTGAAATCGACGGCACGCCGCTGGATTTGGCCAAATGCACGGTGAAGGATTTTGTGCGCGAGCTGAATATGAAGGAAGGCTTCCTCTCCCGCCGCTTCACCGTTGTCATGGAAGACGGCAAGGAGCTCCAGATCGAGGCGGTTCGCTTTGTCAGCATTGTACGCCACGAGATCGGTGCCATCCGATATGCCGTAACGCCGCTTAATTTCGCTGGAGAACTTACGGTTACGCCTTATCTCGATGGCGATGTGAAGAACAAAGACTCCAACTATGACGAGAAGTTCTGGCTGGAGGTATCCAAGGAAGCCGCGCAAGGCTCGGCCGCATTGACCGTAAAAACCAAAAAGCTCGATTTCCATGTTACCTCCGTTATGTCTTATTACCTTGTTAAGAACGGGGCGAAGCTGGATCTTCAAGCCGAGCTGATCGAGAAGGAGAAATATGCCGCGAACCGCGTAAGCGTCCCCGTATCCGAAGGCGAAGCCGTTACCGTCTATAAATACGTGGCCAACGTCACTTCCCGCAATCATGGATTCGGCGAGTTGGTGGATGCTGCGCGTGCCGTGCTGGAACCGGCGGTGGAGACCGGATTTGAACAGCTGCTGAAGGAGCAGGCAGATGCCTGGGGCGACAAATGGAAGGAAAGCGATATCGTCATCGAAGGCGATGTGGCGGCCCAGCAAGCGATCCGCTTTAACATTTTTCAGCTGAACCAAACCTACAGCGGCGAAGACGACCGCCTGAACATCGGGCCTAAGGGCTTTACCGGGGAAAAATACGGCGGCAGCACCTACTGGGATACCGAGGCTTATTGCCTGCCGTTCTATCTGAGCACCGCCGATGCCAGCATCTCGCGCAACCTGCTGATCTATCGTTATAAGCACCTGGAAAAGGCGAAGGAAAATGCCAGAAAGCTCGGCTTCACCAAAGGGGCGCTCTATCCTATGGTGACGATGAACGGCGAGGAATGCCATAACGAGTGGGAGATTACGTTTGAAGAAATCCACCGTAACGGCGCGATTGCCTATGCCATCTATAACTATGTCAATTATACCGGCGACTTCTCTTACCTCGGCCAATACGGTCTGGAAGTGCTCGTGGAAATCTCCCGTTTCTGGGAGGAGCGCGTGAATTACGTGCCGGCGAAGGACCAGTATATGATGCTGGGCGTTACCGGCCCAAACGAGTACGAGAACAACGTCAACAACAACTGGTATACCAACCGCATTGCCAGCTGGACGATGGAATACACGCTCGACGTGCTGGAGTATTTGAAAGAGAATGAGAATTCCCGCTATGCCGAGCTTACGGCGAAGCTTGCCCTGCAGGATGCCGAAACGGCCAAATGGCAGGATATCATCAGCAAAATGTACTACCCGGTAGACGAGGAACTCGGCGTCTTCCTGCAGCAGGACGGTTTCCTTAACAAGGAGCTGGTTCCGGTGAAGGAATTGGACCCTGCCCACCTGCCGCTGAACCAGAACTGGTCCTGGGACCGCATTCTGCGTTCGGTGTACATTAAGCAGGCCGACGTGCTGCAAGGATTGTTCTTCCTTGGCGACCGGTACGATCTGGCTACAAAAAAACGCAACTTCGACTTCTATGAACCGTTCACGGTACACGAGTCCTCCCTCTCGCCATGCGTACACTCCATTCTCGCGTGCGAGCTCGGGTACCAGGAAAAGGCGTACGAGATGTACCTTCGTACAGCCCGCCTGGATCTGGACAACTACAACAACGATACCGAGGACGGCTGTCATACGACCAGCATGGCAGGAACCTGGATGTCGGTTGTGCATGGCTTCGGCGGCCTGCGCGTGAAGGACGGCGTATTGCATCTGAACCCGTTCATTCCGGGGCATTGGTCCTCCTTCTCCTTCAAGGTGATGTTCCGCGGATCCCGCCTGAAGGTTAACGTCAAAGGCCATGAAACCCTCATCGTAAACGAAACGGATACGCCCGCTGTCCTGAACGTGAACGGCAAGGAATACGCCATCAGCGGATTTGGAGAGGTAACGGCTGCAAGATAAAAGGCACTGGAGCTTCAATGCGCCGGCCCATACAAAAACAAGAGCCCTGGAAAATCTTCCAGGGCTCTTGTTTTTACAGAAAACGGGCTCCTCTACATCATGGCTCATTCTTGAAGAACCCGTCTTCGTCCATGTCAGGCATCATCTGCAGGTTCGGTTTCAGCCATAAGCCGGGATCAGATAAATGCCATCGCTTTGCGCCTCCGTGCGGGGGAAATGCCGATTATGTATGTTATGAATAGATCAGTTGAGTATGAGGATCACGCGGAGGGCGCTCGGCTGGCTTCCCAAACAAATACCCCTGCGAAAGCTCGATCCCGATATCTCGGCAAAAATGAAACTCCTCCCGTCTCTCGATGCCTTCTGCAAGCACCATGGCCCCAAAATCATGAGCCATGTTCGTGATCATTTCGAGCTGCTTCTGCTGGGCGGGATTTCGATCGCAATGGTCGATAAGACTCCGGTCGATCTTCACATAATCCGGCTTAAGCTTAATCATCTGCTCCAATGTGGAATAACCTGCGCCGACGTCATCCATGGCTACCGAGATGCCGTGGCTTCGATATACCTCGAATATCGATTGCAAATGCTTCACATCGTCGATTCTCTCGGTTTCCACCACCTCGAATACGAAATCCCTCGGATCCAGATGGAGCCTGTCGATCGTATTGAAGGTGTGGCTCAGACACATCTGCGCATCGTATATCGAGGACGGCAGGAAATTCACGAACCGCTTCACGCCGATCGGAAGCCACTCGGCACTGGTCTCAATCGCACTGGTTCGTGCCGCCTGGTCCAGAAATGAATGCAGTCCGGTTTTTCGGGCTGTCTCAAACAGCTCGTACGGCTGGAAACGGGGTCCCCACTCTACCGGTCGAAGGAGAAATTCATAGGCCACGATCTGCTCGGATGGATCCACGATAGGCTGCATGTAGCTCGTAAACTGCTTATGTAAAATGACATTCACCATATCATAATGCTCCATCTGCAGTTCGAACTTCTGCATAGGGATCCACGAATGCCGGATTTGCGGAGCTCCTCCACGGGTAACACAGAAGGACAGCTCTTGACGAATCTTCAGCGGAAGGGGTTGCAGACACTCGATGATGGAGATCAGGTCCGCTCGTACCTTGTAGTTCACAGCACAACCCTCATTGTTCTCTTGTACCGCGTAGCCGTTCACTGCCAGCAATTGAATAAGCTCACCACTTGCAGGCTTCATATGAATGGTCCCCTGGTCCTCAATCGGTTCAAAGGTGCTGCAATTGTCGCAAATCATGTTCGTCCTCCTTGGCAAGCTAGCTCTCACTATGCTTCTTATCGGCATTTTGAATATGATTTCTTTGCATTTTATGGATTTTATATCGAAGTTATGACCTATTTTGCGAGAAATGCGCAAGATTCGTGCAATGATTGCGCTAAATTCTACAATAATCGACTTATATTGCTCTTAACAACAGATTGTCGATATCCGAATCTTTTATCTATTCGACTTTTTGATCCAACAGCTGCAGCAGCATCGTTCGTTCCACATCGAAATGCCAGCGGGCGTTTCGCTCTTTCGCCGCATACATCGCTGCATCCGCGCGACCGATCAGCTCTTGGTCGTTCCTGGCATGATCCGGATAGACCGCGATGCCGATGCTCGGCGTGGTTCGGACCTCATGCCCTTCCAGCTCATACGGCTCGCTCAGCATCGTCCAGATCTCTTCCGCCATCCAGATCAGTTCCTGATCCTCGCCGGCCGGATGAATCACTACCGTAAATTCGTCCCCTCCTAAACGGGAAACCAGAACGCCTTTGGATTCAAGGGTTTGAAGACGGGTCGCGACCTTACGAATCAGCAAATCGCCGGCACGATGGCCGTAGCGGTCATTCACTCGTTTAAAACGGTTCATATCCATATACAGCAGCCCAACGCGGGAACCCGCACGGTCCGCCTCCTGCAGCGAGCTCGACAGCCTCGCGTTAAAGTAGCGGCGGTTATAGAGTCCCGTAAGATCGTCGCGATGCGCCAAGGTCTCGCTCTGCATCAAGCTTTGATGCAGCCGGTCAAACAAGCGGTCATTCTCGAACTGGATCAGGATCTGCCTGATCAGAATCAGGATGACGCAGAGGGATAAGCCGGTAAAAAGCCCGTTCCATCCTCCGAACCGCTGCACCATAAGGGCAAACATCCCGCCAAGCACGCTGTAAGGAAGCAGATATCTTACGATCAGATTTCCGAACGAACGGGGCTCCCTCTCATCCAACGATTGATTTCGGGCATCGGGAGCTGACCGCCCTCCTGCCAAACCAATGATGAATACCGATAACGTATACAGTGGGTACAGGTATGAACGAACTTCAACACCCTTATAATCGACGAGATACATATGCAGAACATCGGCGGCAATGTACATGCTCCCGCCAAGGCATATCAGGAAGACTGCCCGTTTCCTTAGCTGCCCTGTGTTAAAATACAACACCAGGGTGAAGAAAATAAGCACCGTTGCGCACAGCGGGTACAGCATGTCCACCCACAGCTTTCCCCACAAGGCTTCATTCGCCAAACCGTTAAGCTCGGGCTTGATGAAATATTCCCAGCCTACCGTCATGACCGTTATGCCAACGATCACGATATCCAGCATAAACCGAACTCCCCGAAACGAACCTTGAACGTGCCGGAACAAATAAATGAGGGAACCTGCAAACAGGATGATTTCGAATCCCCAGAATAATTGAGTCAATATTGTCCGGGAAGCGCTCTCTTTCCCCAGCCAAAAATAACAAGCATCGATGATTCGAGCCGAGGCATCCGCCATCAGCCCGGCACTTGCGATAAGCCAAAACCTTCGAAGATGCGGCTCGTAATGCCGACTGATCCGTAGTAAATAGACGGAAGCGGCAGCGGAAGCCATAATGACTAGAACACGCTGAAGCAATAAAGCATCAGGCATCCACAGAACGGTCATTATCTGAATGAATGCATATATGATGGCGAGTCGAATCCACAGATGATCTGCTGGAGTTGGACTCATAAGCATTCCTCCTCGGCCAAAAGGCAAGCTTTCTTCAATGCTTGTTTGTTAGGTCTTTTGAATTAATAGTTATAGTTCTCATGATACTTTTTACCCACCTAAAAGTAAAGATGAGGAAATGAAAGAAAGACCATCGATTCTACTCTATTAAACCATCGCCCTCCAAAAGCTTTCCGTCCTCAAGACCCACTTGACGTATAGGAATTATATGATAATATTTCAGTCATATCTCATATGAATCGGAAAGGGTGTTTAGCCTTGTCACAGAAACGATTGGATCATGTCGGCATTGTCGTCCGGGACCTTGAAGCCACGATTGCTTTTTACACAACCGTCGTCGGACTTGAACTGAAAGATCGCCTTACCCATACCAATGGCGTCATCCAGCTGGCATTCCTCGGATTTAACGGCAGCGACGAAACGGAAGTCGAGCTTATCCAGGGTTACAGCGACACGCTTCCCGCAGAAGGCACCGTCCATCATTTCGCCGTCAGCACCGATAACATCGAAGCGGAATATGTGCGCGTACAGGGACTGGCCGTACCTCATCTTGACGAAGAAATCGTAACGCTTCCGAACGGGTACCGCTATTTCTTCGTCCACGGTCCCGAAGGAGAATGGATTGAGTTCTTCCAGCGCTAACCGCTGGCGAACAGGTTCCTTTCAAAATGCTTCATCCCGTGAATGGTTAACGGGGTTCATTCTTCCAACCGCACAAGCCATGTCCAATACGAAGACCTGCCTCGTTCGCATCCCTTCCGAACTAGACAGGTCTTTGCGTTAGGACTATAATAACGGATGTAACGTCCGAAACTTCATAAATCCCGGGGGAGCTGGAATTTGGCCGGCTGAGAGTGTATCCGATGATACTGACCCTTACACCTGATCTGGGTAATGCCAGCGTAGGAAGTCCATGTTTGCGGCAGCTATGATTTGCCGTGGTATACACTTACGCCGTCATGCGTCCTGATATCATTCAGGGCGCTTTTTTTGTGGAGTTAACGAGGTCATAGAAAGAGAAAGAGAATTCAAAGGAGAGAAGACACGATGAAGAAGGGAAAATGGATCGCACTGCTTCTCGCTTGCGCCCTGCTGATGGTTGCGGCGGGATGCGGTACAGGCGGACAGAACGAAAATACAGGTACCGAAGGCGCAGACGGCCAGGCAGCCGAAAAGCTCCGCGACGTACAGCTGATGCTCGATTGGTCGGCCAACACAAACCACACCGGACTGTATGCAGCCAAGGAGCTCGGGTATTATGAGGAAGAAGGGCTTAACGTCCAGATCGTCCAGCCGGGGGCGGGCGGAACGGATACGCTGGTCGCATCCGGCAAGGTGCCGTTTGGCATCAGCTACCAGGAAGGCGTCACGCTTGCCAGAACCCAAGGCCTGCCGCTTGTCTCCATTGCGGCGATTATTCAGCATAATACATCCGGCTTTGCCGCCCCCAAGGACAAGGGGATCGTCAAGGCTGGCGATTTTGAAGGGAAATCCTACGGCGGCTGGGGCTCGCCTGTTGAGGAAGCCGTCATGAAATCCATCATGGAGATCGACGGTGCCGATGTCAGCAAAGTAAATATGGTTAACATGGGCGATGCCGATTATTTTACGGCCGTCAAACGCGATATTGATTTTGCCTGGATCTTCTATGCCTGGACCGGTATCGAAGCCGAGCTCCGGAACGAGCCGCTTGACATGATCTATGTGAAGGACTACTCCGAGCAGCTTGACTATTACACGCCGGTGATCGTAACGAACGAGAAGCTGATCCAGGAGGACCCGGAGCTTGTCAAAGCATTCATGCGGGCGACCTCAAAAGGATACGACTATGCGATTCAACATCCTGAGAATGCGGCTGCCCTGCTGACGAAGGCCGTTCCCGAACTGGATGCCGAGCTGGTTCTTGCCAGCCAGAAATGGCTGAGTCCCCGCTATCAGGATGATGCTGCCCGCTGGGGCGAGCAGAAAGCCGAAGTATGGTCGGGGTATGCAGACTGGATGTTTGAACGCAAGCTGCTCGAGAAGGAGCTTGATGCGGACAGCGCCTTCACCAATGAATTTTTACCGGAGAAACCATAGGATGCATTTAATTAGGAAGAGAAACGGCCTGTCCGGCAGGCTGCCTCTCTTCCATTACAATATAGCTTGCATGAAAGGATGAGTTTAGATGGCAAACACCCTCTTGAGCATACAAGTGATACCCAGAACGCCAGATGGAGGCGACAGCATTCCTTATGTGGATGAAGCGATCCGGGTCATACAGGAGTCGGGCGTGAAATACGAGGTCCATGCGCTCGAAACCACCTTGGAAGGAGAGCTTTCCGAGCTGTTGAAGATCGTTGAGCGCATGCATGAGGCGTTGGTGAAAGCGGGAAGTCCCAGCGTCATATCCCAGGTCAAAATCGCGCACCATCCGGGCGGCATCAGCATGGATAAGCTGACTGAGAAATACCGTCCATGAGAAAAGGCTGGTGGAGCTCCGTTTGGCCGCCCGTTGCGGCGGTCCTTTTCTTTTTGACGGTATGGCAGGCCGCGGTATCGGTATTCGATATAGAGCCGTATATTTTGCCGGCGCCGACGGCCATCGGGCATGAAGCCGCCACCGGCGCCTCCGGCCTTTTTCAGCATACGCTGGCCACGCTGCAATTAACCCTGGTCGGATTTATGATCGGTACGGCGATCGGCCTTGTCATCTCGTTGGCCCTGCATCTGGTGCCTTTTCTCAAAACCGCCCTTTATCCGCTTCTTATTCTTAGCCAGAACGTGCCGACGATCGCTCTCGCCCCGCTCCTCATGATTTGGTTCGGCTTCGGCATGCTGCCCAAGGTTATCGTGATTACCCTTGTCTGCTTCTTCCCCGTAGCCGTTGCCGCCCTGGACGGACTGGCGCGTACCGACCGCACCATGATGAATTACATGCAGATGGCGGGAGCCACTTCATGGCAGATCTTCACCAAGCTGGAGCTGCCGCATGCGCTCCCCTCCATCTTCTCAGGGATCCGCATCGCGGCCACCTATTCGGTCATGGGGGCCGTGATCGGGGAATGGATCGGCTCGGACCGGGGCATCGGCTACTATATGATGCTGCAAAAATCCGGCTACCGCACGGACCGGGTGTTTGTTGCCATTCTGATCATCGTCCTGCTCAGCCTGCTGATGGTGCTGCTGATCACCCTGCTGGAGAAGCGCCTGATCCGCTGGAATCGAAAAGGTTAAAACCACGGTGAACAGACATTTTCCAACCTATATAAAAGGAGGCTGTTTAGCGACATGACACATCAAGTATCCCTGCCGGATCATGACTGGCAGCGCCAGTCATCTACCGCGGTCCCGCCAGCGCCTGCCCTTGAGGTTCGCAGCCTTCATATCACCTTCCGCGAACGGCGCAGCGAAGTGCACGTGCTGGATGGCCTTTCGCTTCAGGTGCAGCCCGGGGAATTCGTCTCCTTGATCGGTCCTTCAGGCAGCGGAAAGAGCACGCTCTTCCATATCATCGGGGGGTTAACGGCTCCGGATGCAGGCTCCGTACTCATGGACGGTCAAGACGTGACCGGAGAGAAAGGCCGCATCGCCTATATGCCTCAACAGCCGGCCCTCTTCCCTTGGCGTACGGTGGAGGACAACGTGCTCCTTCCCGAGGAGCTGAGAGGCACCTCGAAAACCACCGCCAGGGAAAATGCCTGCAGCTGGATGGAACGGGCCGGACTTGCCGGCTTCGAGAAGGCGTATCCGCATACCCTTTCAGGGGGGATGCAGCAGCGGGCCGCCTTTCTGCGCGCGCTGATGAGTCCGCAGGAAGTTATGTGCCTGGACGAACCGTTCAGCGCGCTCGACGCGCTGACACGCAGCGATATGCAGCGCTGGCTGCTCGATATCTGGGAGGATACGCGCCGTTCGGTGCTGATGATTACCCATCATATCGAGGAAGCGCTGCTGCTCTCGGACAGCATCTATATCCTGTCGGCGCGGCCCGGCACGATCCTGAAACGGGTGGAGGTCCCTTTTCCCCGTCCGCGCAGGGAAGACATCCTGAACGACCCGTCCTTTATCGCGCTAAAAACCGAAATCTCCGCCATCATGCGCGAAGAACAGCACAAGCGTTGAGCCGCATAGGCAGGATACAATTGCCTAAGCTCCAGTATCCATCATTCAAGAGCGCTCCTTGGAGGCGAACAAGCGAGGTGATATAACGATGAAATCATTCACGCAGACGGAAACGAATCTCCCTCTGCTGGACACCCATATTCATCTGGATTCTTATGCCTTCTCCGATCAGCAAACGATTCTTGCGGATATCCGCAAAAGCGAAGTTAAGACCATCATCTCCGTTTCCATGAACCTGGCTTCCAGCAAGCGAAACCTGGAGCTGGCCAGGGAGTACGGACCGTTGGTGCGGCCGGCATTTGGTTATCATCCGGAACAGCCCGTCCCTTCCCCTGAAGAAACCAAGGAGCTGCTGGATTGGATGGCTAATCATGTCGACGACATGATTGCCGTCGGAGAGGTCGGCCTGCCCTATTATGCCAGACTGGAAGCCGAAACGGAGGGTCGGCCGTGGGATAACCGCCCTTACGAATGCCTGCTTGAGCAATTTATAGCATTTGCGAAGCGGCATCATAAACCGGTTATACTGCACGCTGTATATGAAGATGCGGATACCGCATGTGATTTGCTCGACAAATATGGCGTCACCCGCGCCCATTTCCATTGGTTCAAGGGCTCCCGTGACACCTTGCAGCGGATGGCGGATAAAGGCTGTTATATCTCCTTCACGCCCGACATTCTTTATGAGGATGAAATTCGCGATATTGCCCGTATGTATCCGGAGCATCTTGTCATGACCGAAACCGACGGCCCTTGGCCGTTCGATGGCCCGTTCACCGGACAGATGACCCATCCTAAGATGACGGCTTCCGCAGCGGCGGCATGGGCCGAGCTTCGCGGGCTGACCGTTTCCGAGGCTCGCAGGATTTTTTACGAGAATGCGGTTAGACTTTACGATCTATAAAAAAAAGAATTCCCGTTCCATTCAAGCCGGTTGTTTACGCAATCGGTTTGTTTTCTTTAAGGAACCGGTTATATTGGTTAATCAGTTCATCGAGCACGATCGATTGCCTGAGGACTTTAGGATGGTTAAAATCACGATACCGCTGCTTCATTTTATGAAGCTTGTTTCTTTCCTGCTCGATATCAAACCTAATGCCTTCCTTCGTTTTCATGACTTTTTGTCCTCCCCTCATGTAATATTTTATGCTTTAATGTAAAATTATAGGATGTTTGATGTTAGACATCAGGGGCCTAAAATTGAAAGGGACAGGTCCAAGAAACAAAAAAACCACAATGCGAGCTCACTCGCATTGTGGTTTGGATTTCGGTTATTTCACAAATTTCTCCTGATACGCCTTCGAGATCTCCTCTGTAATCTCCTTCATCTTCGGATCGCTTTTAATCGTTTCGATCAATTTATCGTACGATTCAACCGGTTCCTTGCCGGTGATGACCATGACCCGCATATCCTCTACTTTCTTGGAAATCTCGGGATAGTATTTGTTATAGGCTTCGGAGTAGAGCTCGCCTGAAGGATTCGGCACCTTAACCGTCTTGCGCTCCGTAACGATCTCTACGTTTCGTTCATACACCTCGTCCGGCATCCCTACCGCATTGATAGCCATATCGTCGCTGACGAGGTGAATCATATTGTTCAGGTTTCCATCTCCCGTCTTATCGGTGACGGCTTGCGGCGTTGCGACCTTCTTTCCGTTCTCCAGATTGTAATGGACGCCTTCGATTCCGTAGGTCAGCATCTCGTTTCCTTCTTGGCTGTAGCCATAGTCGAAGAACTCGAGGATCTTCTTGACTTTGGCCTCAGGCACTTTCTTCGGAATGAGGTACACGCCATAGTACGGGGAGCCTGAAGGCGTATACTTCACCCCGTTAGCATTCTCCAAGTAAGCAAGTGGCATCAAATCCGCCTTGGGATCAACGTCCTTCACGGCTTTGCCGGTTACCCAGGCATGGTTCATGGACATGCCCCCAACCCCTGCCTTGGCGCTGCGCATCGTATCCATCACCTGGGAGAACTTCATGATGGCAAAGTCTTTGGGGAACAGGCCCTCGTCATAAGCCTGCTTGATCCACAGCATGGCCTCCCTTGACGCGTCCGACGTAATAATCGGAGACAGGGTGTTATCCGGCTGGAGCTTCCAGGCCCCTTGCGTTTCATTAAAGATATTATAAATATACGCGAGCGCGCTCGGATTAGCGGCATACGGGATCTCATCCGCCTGTCCGTTACCATTCGGATCCTGTTCCTTGAAAGCTTTTAACACATTATGGAACTCATCCAGCGTTTTTGGCGTTTCCAGCTGAAGGGCATCCAGCCAATCCTTGCGGATCATCGGGAACACCCCGCCCCCATAGCTTGGGTAGTAACGCGGAATCACGATGTTCTTGCCGTCCACCTTGGTGATTTCCCACATTTCCTTCAGCTCTTCGCGATTTAAATTGGGGTAGTCTTTGAGAAAAGGGGTCAGATCCCAGAAGACTCCCTGCTTCAGCATCTTCTGCAGCTGCGGGTTCTGCATCGTTTCCACGAAAGTAACCTCCGGAAGGTCGCCGGACGCAAGCATGACATTGATTTTCTCTTCGGCCGTGGATGGGGACAGCCACGTAATATTCAGCTTGGTATTGGTGCGTTTCTCCAGCTCTTTCCAAAGCGGATTCGTGTTGTCTATGAATTCGGTGGCATAATTCAAGGTCTGTATCGTGATGCTTGTAGGTTCACTGCTGTCTGTCCCGCCCTCGCTGCCGCTCGAGGGACTCCCGCCGCGGCTGCCGCATGCGCTAAGCAAGAGCGAACTTGCTAAGAGCAGCACCCCCGACATTTTCAGAAACGACTTGCTCGGCTTTGCATCCATTTTTTTCATCATTAGACCTCCCTGTTTATGATACCTCTTCCCTGACTGACCATGTTGGAAAAAGAAAACCGTATATCGGATCATTCCTTGACGGAGCCCACCATCGCCCCTTTGGCGAAGTGCTTCTGCAGGAATGGATACACTAACATGATTGGAACGGTAGCAATGACGACCGCTGCCATTTTCAACGTTTCCGTCGGAACCGGACGGTTCACCTGGAAGGCAAATCCCCCGCCGCTTCCCGATCCCATTGTCGTGGGATCCACCAGCATATTTTGGAGCAGCACTTGCAGCGGCCACATCTTCTGGTCATTAATAAACATCAGCGCGTTGAAGTACGTATTCCAATAGCCGACTGCGAAGAACAATCCGAAAGCCACCAGCGCCGGCAGCGACAAGGGCAGAATGATTCGCCAGAACACGCCGATATCATTAGAGCCGTCGATCATCGCGGCTTCCTCCAGACTGTCCGGAATGCTGTCGAAGAATCCCTTCATGAGCAGCACATACCACGCGCTCGTCAAGCTCGGCAGGATCAGCGACCAGACGCTGTCGATGAGCCCCACATTTCGGACGACCAGATACAGCGGAACCAGCCCCGGCGTGAAGAGAAAGGTGATTAACACCATAATCATGATCGCCTTGCGAAACCGAAGCCGTTTTCGGGACACCGCGTAAGCCATCCCCCCGGTAACGAGCAGACTGAGCATCGTGCCGACCGTGGCCAGGAACACGCTTATGGAAATCGAGGTGACAAACAACCCGTTGGACAGTAAATGCTTGTAAGCATCCAGCGTCCAATCCCGCGGCCATAAGATCAAGCTTCGTTGATAATACTCCACCGGATCGGTAAATGACAGAATAACGGTATAGTAAATCGGAAATATCGTTGCCAAACCGATGATCAGCAGCAGGCCGTTGTTTACGAAGCCGAAGAGCCCGGTTTTCCATCCTTTCTCATGCATGCTTTACTCCTCCTTGTCTTCGCCCGTCCTCTAGTACAGGCTTTCTTGACCGTATCGCCTCGCCAATCGGTTGGCCGAGACCACCAGGATGACGCCGACGATCGATTTGAACAACCCGATGGCCGTACTGTAGCTGAATTCTCCCTGCCTTATCCCCACCCGGTATACATAGGTATCGAACACTTCGGCTACATTGGTGACGGGCGCATTCATCATCAGATAGATCTGTTCGAATCCGGTATCCATGATCGTTCCCAGGCGGAGGATCAACAGAATCAGGATCACGTTGCGCATCGCGGGCAGGGTAATATGCCATATCCGTCTCATACGGCCTGCGCCATCCATGACGGCTGCCTCGTATAATTGCGGATCCACTCCGGCGATGGCCGCGAGGAAGATGATGGTCCCCCATCCGACCTCCTTCCAGATGGATTGTGCCGTCAGCATGCCCCAGAAATAGTTCGGATTGGAGAGAATATCGACCGTTCCCCAATCCATGGTGACGAGCCACTTATTGAACAAGCCCTCCGATTGCGAGAACATCAGGTAGGTCAGCCCATAGATCAATACCCACGATAGAAAATGGGGGATATACACCAGGGACTGAATGGTCCGTTTATAGAAGGAGCTTCGTACTTCATTCAGCATCAAGGCTAAAATAATCGGCGCCGGGAAAAAGAAAATCAAGCTCAGGAAGCTAATCGCCAGCGTATTGCGCAGCAGCATCCAGAAGTCGTCGTTGGAGAAAAACCGGGCGAAATGCTCGAAGCCTACCCAAGGGCTTCCGAACACTCCGAAGTACGGCGAGTACTCCTGGAAAGCAATGACGAGATTCGTAATCGGAATATATTTGAAAATGATAAAAAAGATAAGACCCGGCAACGCCAGCATGTATAAATACTTGTCGCGAGCTACATCCGACCGGATCCGCCCCCACTTCGTTTTGGATTTCGCGGGAATAGGGGCGCTCCCGCTTCCTTTTGCCGACTGAACGGTTTCTTGTGCTTTCATCGATACTCCCTCACTTTCAGCCTTGTCGTCTCGTTCAAACCTACCGTTCGCGGAACGTATCCCTAATGTAAACGGTTGCAGAATTGCCTGCAATTCCACTTTTTTTCCGTCGCGGCCCTTCCCCCTCTCCCTTCGATGCACAATACGGAAAAATGCCTGCCTGCCAAGCGTTTCGCATCATCCATTTCCTCGAATTGCACTTTTTTTCCTTGGTGCCGGAATGCCGTGTTCATCGGCATCAATAGGAAAATGTGATCTTTTCAACTAATCCCCTCTTTCGCTATGATAGTATTTAATGATTTTCCCGGCTTTCTTCGATCAGGCCTTGGATTTGTCTATGCCAACAGGGGGTTAGTGTTATGAGCCAACAGAATCCTGAATCCGGTTTCAAAGGTGTTATGTATTGGAGAAGCATCGCGCTCGCCGTGTTGATGACATGCCTCCCCATCTCGGCCATTACGGCCGTTTACCTATACGTGGGGAACCAGCATATGATCAACCAATATCAGCAGCGGAACGAGGAAGCCCTGGTGGACGCGGCGAGGCAAGTGGACGAGCAGTTCACCCAGCTGGTCCACTATGCGCTCAATATGGTGGTGAAGCCCCATTTCAAGCCTTCCTTGTCCGATATGGACTTTGTGTCGAATATCGAGGAGACGAACGAGCTGTTTAATACGCTGAACCTGGTGGAAAATGCCGATCCCCTTGTGGATCAGGTCTATCTCTACATCAAACAGCAAAATAAAATCATGGAGCCCGATCTCGGGCTGCGGACATTGGATCAGGAACAGGATGCGTTAGGCTTCGGCCGGCTCATGGAGGGAGATTCGGACATGTTCTGGGTACATGACCTGGAGCGGCCTTTCAATAAGGGGAGATCTTCCCACGCGCTCGTCATGCGGCTTCCCTTCAACGGTCATACGCCCTACGGGGCGATCGTCATCTACATCGATCCGTCGAAGCTGCACGTGATTCGCAACAGCGAGAATCTATCGTTCCTGCTCGACGATCAAGGCCATGTCATCGGGGAATCGGGCATGAGCCGCAGCATGCCGAAGGCGATGAGCGCAATCCAGGAACAGCTGAAGCTTCCGGAGAATGCCAATCGCACGAATCGTCTGCGGATGAAGGTTCCGGTCGATCAGGATGTGTGGCTGGTGAATACCGTTCAATTTGAAAAAATGCAGCGGAATTGGACCTATGTATCCGGCACGCCGCAGTCCACGATCATCGCCCCGACGAAGCCGTATACCCATATCATCCTGATCTGCTTTGCTTTTGCGCTTGCGGCATCCCTGGGCGCAAGCTGGTTTGCCTCCAAGAGGATGTATCGCCCTATTCGCAAAATGCTGCATATGATTGGCGGCGATCAGGCCAAACAGACATCGCGGTACAACGAGCTCGAATATATTGAACACGAGTGGAAGCAGTACCGGTTCTCGCATGACACGCTTCAAAATCAATGGAAGCGATCCTTGCCCGCGATCAGGGAGGCTTATATCAATCAATTTTTGAGCGGGCAAGCCGCCCACCTGACGGAGTCCGAGTACGTGCTTAAGCTGCAAGAGATGGAGCTTGACATCACGAATAAACAATTCTCGGCGATCGTTCTCCAGCAGCATACCCACGGGGAGGATCGGACGCCGCTAACGGAGAACGATCAGCATCTTCTCACCTATGCCGCTTTGAACGTGATTCAAGAGCTGGCAGAGGACGTTAGCGCCTATATGCACCCTATCAATTTCTTCGACGGCTCCTTTGGCGTCGTCCTGATCGTCCCGGCCTTTCCTAAAGCCGACGAACAGACACGCATGATGAGGCTGCTGTGTGATCAGATCCTGCGGGCCCTGCGCGATACGCTGCGGATGTCGGCAACCATCGTGCTGGGCGGGCCAAGCTCGACCTGGACCGATGTTCCCCATATTCTGGAACAGGCCAAGCGGGCGCTGCATTACCGATCCTTCGATGCCGGCAGTCAGCTGCTGGAAGCGGACACGGTGCTGTCCCAGAAAAACGACTGGATCGACTTTCCGCTGGAATTGGAGCAGGATTTCATACACACCCTGAACCTCGGGCTGCAGGGGGACGCGCTGCGATCCCTGAGCCGCTTCGTCACGGCGCTTCAAGCCGGGGGCGGCTCGGAGTGGCATGTCCACCATGGGCTCATGCGTTTAATCACGAGCGTTCACCGCTCCATGCTGCAGGCCGGCTTAAATCCTTACCAGGTGTACGATTTCTCCAACCTGCAGGAGCAGCTGTCCCTGCTTCGCGACCCGAAGGCCTGCGTGGACTGGTTCCAGAAAGAAATCATAGAGCCCTATCTCGATCAGCAGACGAAGAACTTCAACAGCTCCATGAAATCGCTGGTCGAAAACGTGCTGGAGCAAATCGAGCAGAACGGGATGCAGGACTTGTCCCTGGATGCCATGGCCATGGAGGCCGGCGTCAGCGTATCCCAACTGAGCAAAGCGTTTAAACAGATGACGGGCACGAATTATATGGACTATCTGACGACCGTGCGCATGAACCGCTGCAAAGAATTGCTGCTGACCACGGATCTTCGCATTCATGAAATCGCGGAGGCTGCAGGATATCAGCCTCCCTACTTCAATCGCATGTTCAAGAAGCTGGAAGGGATCACCCCAGGTCAATACCGCCAGCAGGGAATCGGCAAATGAATCGGCATGTCATCCTGATCAATTAATCTCGTATAAAAGGAGCCCTCTGAAAAAGGGGCTGTCCCTTGGTCCGTACTTCATGACCTTTTGGGACAGCCCCTATTATGTGTTATGACTTACGTTCAAGCGTCGTCCATTGCGGCACGCTTCCTGTTTGTTATTGACGCTCAGGCGTTGTACATTGCGCCACGCTTAGCGTGTTGTGACTTACGTTCAATCGTCGCCCTATTGCTGCACACTTCCTGTGTTGTGACTTACGTTCAGGCTTAGCGCCGACCAGCCATCCAAGCATGCCCCGAACCACGCATCGTGTGCACAGGGAGCAGGGAGCACGATGTACAAAATAGCTGCACATTAGCGGACTCAGCGGACCTTATTTTGTTCAAAAGCGCCATTTTTCGAATATTGGCGGACATGAGGTCCGCTATTCACCGAATTAGGCTCTCATTTTTCGGATTATACGCTACTTAACGGATCATGTGTCCGATAGATCCGGTAAACACGAGCCCATAATGAAAATAACGGATCTGAGGTCCGATACTGCTATCCGGATCTGAGGTCCGCTAGATACTGCTGCTGCCGTCCGTAACTCGTTCCGGCTTGCAGCTTCTGAAGCTACGGCAAACTTATCGGAGCACTGCGTCGCCAACGCCACCGATCCCACGCAGCCAGGCTTGGCTTTCCCAACCAAGCGTAGTTCCTATAGCCGGACCGTACAAGCATGCCCCGGACCACGCACCATGCGCACAGAGAGCACTGCGTTGCCAACGCCACCGATCCCACGCCAGCCAGGCTTGGCTTTCCCAACCAAGCGTAGTTCCTAGAGCCGGACCGTACAAGCATGCCCCGGACCACGCACCATGCGCACAGGGAGCAGCGGGCGCGATGTACAGCGTGCCTTTGGAGTATTCCCACGAGAGCAGCGGTACCAGCCCTCTCTATTGATTTACGAGAGCGACGTACCCGCTCCTCTCTCTACTCATGTCTAACGCCCCATAAACCCCTTTCCCTTCAGGAAGTCCTTCATGTGCAGCCTGACCGGCTCCGCCAGTCGTTTGGCCATAAGCTCCGACCAAGGAGCGCTGTTCTTGCCATGGGTGCGTTTGGACAAATAATCGGAAGAGATTCGGTCGTAGCTCTTCACTTCTTCCAGGGCCGCCGGATCATAGCTGTCACGGTGCAGGACAGCCTTCACCGGAAGCCGGGGACGCAGCCCCGGCTCCTGATCCGGGTAGCCGAGGCACATGCCGAATACCGGATAAACCAAATCCGGGAGCTCCAATGCCTCGGAGAACTCCGCAATGGAGTTGCGGACTCCGCCGATATACACAATACCAAGACCGAGCGATTCCGCCGCGATCGCGGCATTCTGCGCAGCCAAAGCGGCATCCACCGTGGCCACGATGAAATTCTCGGTCGAATCTTCGTACGTCTCTTGATCCGCCACATGCGCCTCTGCGCTTTTTTTCAAACGATACAGGTCCGCGCACCATACCAGAAATACCGGGCATTCCACGATATACGCCTGATTGCCCGCCAAAGCGGCCAACCGCTGCTTTTTCTCTGGTGAGGTCACGGCAATCACGCTGTATGCCTGGACGTTGCTTGAGGTCGATGCCATCTGGCCTGCTGCCACGACAGCCCTCAGCTGTTCCTCGGACACGGGCCGATCCGAATATTTACGAATCGATCGATGGTTCATCAGCAGTGAAATCGTGTCATTCATCGGGTATCCACTCCTTAGGCTCTTAAGAATCGCTCCATTTATTATGAAACTTCGGCTTGGGCAGTGCAAGCTTGGGTTGCCTGCGACCGCAGCGCAAAAAAGCCGGCATGCTGTCGATCGCCTTCAGCAGCCGGCTCTTATTTCAGCCAAACTTCGCGGCTAGGGAATATGGCAGGAAATCTGTCGTTAAGACACGATATCGTAGCCCTGCTCTTCAATCGCTTCCTTCAATGCGTCAAGGCTGACTTTGGTTTCGTCGTATTCGACGGCCACCGTATTGGATGCAAGATCGACTTTGCCAGAAGCTCCCGCACTCTTCAGCGCGCCTTCCACCGAGTTTACGCAATGATTGCAGGACATGCCTTCCACCGTCAATGTCACTTGTTTCATGCTGTCGCCCTCCTATCGTAAAATGTCGTACATTATCACTTTACTATACCCCCCGTAGGTATGTAAAGTTGGCGAATTTGCTCCTTTCTGCAACAGAAACACGAAAAAAGTAGGAAGATTTATCCTTTTAATCTGTTATAATGTACATGAATCATAAGATTTATACAGGATGGGACAAGCTTTTTACTCTCCTCCGAAATTTTTCCATAAATTTTGATTATTGTTGCAGGAATTACCAATTCGCTGTCGAACTATCTTATTACAGAGATAACGAACTATGAAAGTAGGAACTCTATCATGGTATTTGACGGCATTATACTAGGGTTAATTGTCGGACTGATACGCGGCGGTTTCCGTCACGGACTGCAGCAATTCAGCAAGATCCGCCTGAAAGGCGGCCTCATCTTCCCAATTCTCCTGATCGTACAGCTGCTCATATTCCGTTTTCAAGCGAATTCCGACTGGCTGGCATCCGCAAGCAGCTACGTGTTTATGTTCATCTACGTCGCCGGCATGATCTTCCTTTGGATGAACCGGGACCAGAAGGGCTTTGGCAGCATCTTGGCCGGCGTCTTTCTCAATTTCCTCGTCATGGCGGTTAACGGCGGCAGAATGCCCGTATCGATGAGCGCCGCTTCCGTTCTGGATCCTTATTACGTGGACATGCTGAGCAACAGCACCGTTATCACCAAGCATTATCTGATGGACGCTTCTACCCGCCTTCCGTTCCTGGGTGACATTATACCGTTATCCCCGCCGTATCCAAGAACACAGGTGATCAGTATCGGAGATATCATCATGAACGTCGGCATCTTTCTCTACATTTTCAACCTGATGACCGTGGGGAAGAATACCGCCAACGTGCAAACATTAGGACCGAAATCCGATACCAATGAACGTGTGGAACCACAAAATTGATCATACATCATACCACCTGGAAAGGAGGGAGAACTGTGAAGAAAACTGATAAAATCAAGTATTCCCGCATCGTATTGAATGCCATCATCGTTGCTTCTGTTGTTGTCGCTCTGACTTCCGGTTACAGATTCGGATAATCGACTTCCATAAGAAACAGGCTGGAAAATTCAGCCTGTTTTTTTACATCTTTTTCGTTGTTTTGCATCGCAATATACCTTAAAATGTGGAGAATACACCATTGATTTTATTGAGGAGAAATCATTTATGTCCATATTTAAGCGTCCTAGGTTCTCTCAAGGCTTTGCGGGACAGCTGTATTTTGTTTTTCTTTCTCTTCTGGGCTGTTCCACCTTCCTGCTGGTGCATCAAGGGGAAATCTTCCATTATACTCCTTCCCAGTGGGTATGGGTCTATGCGATGTTAGGCGCCGCCCTCATCTTAAACTACTTCACCTTCCAGCTGCCGCCAGAGGGTAATTTACAGTCCATGGATTCCTCTGTTTACCTGGCATGCATCTTTATCTATGGAGCACCGTTTGCGCTGTCCGTCATCCTGTTCGTCTCCCTTGCCATGGCGCTTTACGACAGAAAAATCCCCTTCTGGAAGCATTTTGTTAATTTCTCCGTGTATACCGTGATGATCGTGGGATCCTCCTTCATTTTCAAAATGGCGGGCGGACAAGCAGGTCCTATTCACAATGATCAATTTGGTGCGTATGTTGCAGCATTGGTTGTTTATTTTGTTATCAACGTATTTCTTGTCGGCTTCTACTATTACCTGTTGTACAAGGGATCGTTATATGATATTTTGAAAACCTTCATGAAAGATACACTGCTTGTTTACCTCAGCACGCTCATTCTATCGCTGGTTCTCTCCATACTCATCGTACATAACGGCGTTTTCGGGTTGACCCTGTTTATAGGTCTCAGCGTGATGCTGTCCTATTCCTTCAAGCAGCTCTTCACGATGTATAAACAGGTACAAGAAAAAGCCATCAAGGATCAACGAACCGGATTATACAATCACAGCTATTTCGAAAATTTGCTGGAAGACGAAATCAAGAAGGCCAAAACCAATGAAACGCCGTTGTCGCTGGCCATGATCGATATCGATGATTTCAAAAAATACAATGATCAATTCGGACACCTGAAAGGCGACATGCTGCTCGGATTTCTCGGCAATTACCTCAAGGTGGAATCCGAAACGGCCGAGGTGGTGGCCTCCCGCTTCGGCGGCGAGGAATTCACGATCCTGATGCCGGGTTATGATGACCATAAGGCACGTTCCTTCATTAACAGGCTCCGCAAAAAGCTGAACGATACCTATTTCGACGGCGTCGAGATTTTTCCGTCCGGCTGTCTCTCCTTCTCTGCCGGCGTTGCCTCGTACCGGATCGATATTCATGACAAGTCGCAGCTTGTCGAGCTTGCCGACCAAGCGCTGTATTATGCCAAGAAACAGGGCAAAAACAACGTGCATGTATATGGAAGTGGCGCCGAAAAGGAATCCGAGATCGACTTTGCGGAGGACGTCCGCGACATCGAGCAGCAGCTGAAGCTGTTCCTGTATAAAGACGTGGATACGTTCAAGCACTCCAAACGGGTCTTCCGCTACGCCATGGACATCAGCGAAGTGCTTGGGCTTGACAGCGTGGAGCGCCGCAATTTTGTGCTCGGGGCACTCATTCACGATATCGGCAAGCTGGAGATTCCTTGGGGAATCTTGAATAAACGGGACAAGCTGACAGCCGGCGAATGGGAAACCGTCAAACGGCATGTCAGCTGGGGCAAGCGCATCGCGGAAACGAACGAAAAGTTCAAGGAACTGGTTCCTTACATCGAACTTCATCATGAACGGTATGACGGCGGCGGCTATCCTCACGGCTTCAGGGGCAGCCAAATCCCCAAGCTGTGCCGGATGCTGACCATTATCGATTCCTTCGACGCGATGACGACCGAACGCCCTTACCAGAAAACGAAAACCTTCGAGGAAGGGATTGAAGAGCTGCTCCGCTGCTCGGGCACGCAGTTCGATCCGGAGCTCGTTGAGCTGTTTATCCGTTATTTAAGGCTCAAAGCCGAAGCGCAGCAGCAGCCTGCAGCCGGCCTGGAGATCTCTTAAAGACCACCTCCCCTCTGCCTTTCTCATCTCTTGGGATGTTTGATACTTCCTCAAATAAGGTATAAAGGTAGTATCACAACGTTAAATGAGGTGAGATCGGTGGCTGACAAGAAAAAGGATCTTCCGCTTCACAATGGTCCCGGCAACATGGATCACCCTGAACAATATCCGACGGAACAAGAAAGCCTGTTCGACAAATTTGAGAGCGAGCAGCATGTGGACCCGATTCCGATGGAAGACGCCAGGCTGGAGCGCCAGGAAGAAAAGCAGCGGGACGGCACGTCGAAGAAGCGTTCATCCAGCGACGATAAGTATCACAGCGGCTTTTAAAAATGGGACTGGCCTTATCACTGCAGCGTAACTTGAACTTATGGGCTCCGTTTTGGCGGAGCCTTTTTATTTCCCCGTTTTTTCTTTAATATAGAAGGGTATGTATTCTGATCTAAACCCTAGAGATTATATAAAGAGTGGAGTGGACCCTTTGTTTTCCATATGGACTTTAAACCGTGTGCAGCGAAGGATGCTGTTGGTACTGATAGCAGCGGTTCTGGTGATGTCATGTTTGCTGGTGCTGACCGGTCTTCATGAACGTTCCCCCAGCATCAGCAGCGTGATCGAAGAACGGTATATCCAAAGTGCGGCCATGATCAGCCACCCCGGTGGAGACCTGGAAGAGCATGCCACCAGCGTCATGCCCGGTGTGCCGCTTATGATTGCCGGACTTACCGCCATATTCGGAAGCATGGAAGCTGCCCTGATCGGCTATCAGCTGCTCCAATGCTTCTTTCATGCATTTTCCGTCTACTTGGTGTTTGTGCTTTCCCGCTACATGTTCAATACGCGGATCGCTTTTCTCTCTTGCATGATCTATGCGCTATTCTGGCCGGCTTATGGCGCCGTCCGCCTGATCCTGCCGGATACGACCATGCAGACTTTGATGCTTCTTCTTGTCTGCGCCGTCATCGGAGCGCTTGAATTGAAGCAGGCGGGATGGTACGCGGCTGCCGGCGCGCTTACGGCGCTTATGGCCTGCTACAATCTCCAGGCGCTGCTGTATCCTGTATTGTTCATTGCCTTCTGGATCAAATACCGCAGTCCGGTCAAGATCGTAACCGGGGGGATCCTTCTCATTAGCGCGGGATACCTGCTCATCTTGTCTCCATGGTGGCTGAACATCCCGCTGTTCAATAAATTGAGGTATATGTCCGGTCCGTGGAATCTCGCCGCGCTGTGGCTGGAATCCAGATACATCGAGGGCAATCCGTTGGTTCATCTGTTCCGAAGCATATTTGCGGGCCGCACCTCCAAATATGCGGCTGCCATCGGAAACGAGGAAGCAAGAAAAATCGTGCAATCCGCATTGGATGCAGTCCGTCTGGTCATGCTGTTTGCCGGGGTCGCCGGCATCATCTGGTCCGTCTGGAAATACCGTCTGAAGCGGCAGCTGCCGGTGCTGCTGACGCTGCTGTATTTCATTGCCGCCGAATGGCTCGTTCCGAGCCTGGACGGCACCGGATTTCCCTATGCGGTCTTCCTGCTGCTCTACGCGGCATTTCTCGCGGACAAAGCGATCATTTACGCGCATAGAACTCGCCTGCTTCGCAAATAAGCATCGCTCCCGAAGCCGGTCCGATCACGGTGGCCGCCTGCGCCTGAAAGCACTTTGATGTTGTGCTTTCAGGCCTTTTTTTCATATTTTTGTAGAACCTTTCAGATTGATAAAACGTCTATATTAGTACGAAGCTTCCATACATTCATGCCAGGAGGAATGACTGCATGAAATTAAACCGTAAATTCATCGCCATCCTTAGCACCGCCATAGCAAGCGTCCTGACGATAAGCACCATCCTGTACTTTACCGATGCTTCCGATCGCTCAGGCGGGAAGCACCGCATGAACGACAGCCTGGACGGTCAGGCGCTGATTCAAGTCGGCGCCACCTACATCACGCGTACACATTTAACCGCCTACAAGGACAATCTCACAAAGAGCGACACCCCCCTACCTGATGACTCCACGCTCCTTAGAGAAATGGCAGCAAAGGAATTGATGCTTCAGCTGGCTGACGAAGAGGGCGTTGCGGCAAGCCTGGAGGATGGGGCTCAGAGGGCAAGGCAGCTTCGGGAAACGCTCGAGAGCCAGCCGCGACAAGTGCAAGAGCAGCACTTGCGCATGCTGGATGCAATGGGCGTCAGCGAAGATCAATACTGGGAAGATTACTCCCCGCCGGAATATCGGGACATGCTATCGATCGAACGATTCATGAATAAACTGACGACGGAAATGAAGACAAACCAACCCGACGTCATAACCAGTACCACGCAGCTGAAGGAATATCTGCTGAAAAGGGCTGTGGACGAGCAGAGAATCGTCGTATTGGATCCGGATATTCAATGGAGATAACGCCGCATTGGTATATAATGGTGTAAAAGTCCATATGCGACCATGGGAGGATATTATGAAAAAACGCTTCTCTTCTGTTCCTGCTTTTGCACTCGGCGCGATCGTCGGCGTGGCACTGACAGCCGGTACGGCCGTTGGTGCCGCCGTTTATCTGAAGGCATTCCCATCCCAATCCAAAATTGTGGTCAACGGATCGGAAGCGCGGCTGTCGGATTCTCCGGTAGTCATACAGAACAAGCTGTATGTCCCCGTGCGGGACTTCTCGGAAGCGCTTGGATATCGGGTTGGCTCTGTCGGTCCCGAGGGAATCGGAATTATTCCCCAATCCTCGAATGGAGAGGCGATCCCGGTCGGCCCGACTGCGCCTTCCAAGTCCGAAGGAGCGCCTGCCCACGAGCGTCATTTGGTGAAAAACCTCGGCAAGCTGATCGAAGTCAACGGCGAATTGAATATGCAAAAGATTTATATCGTTATCGCTGCCGGTGAAGCGAGGCTGTATTCGCAAGATGAAACCACCGGCAACGGGCTGCTGCATTATTTGATTCTAGACGGCGATTCTTCCCTTTACGCCCCGTTTGTACAGATGGACGGCCAAGCCGGCGAGCTTGATTACAACCTGCCGAATTTCGAAGGTCAGACGCCGCTTCATCTGGCGGTCATCCACAAGAATGACTTCTACATCGACAAGCTGCTGAACCAGCACAAGGCAGATGCCTCCCTTCAAGACGCTTCCGGAAAGACGGCGCTGGACTATGCCGAAAAAGACAGCAAGCAGTATAAATTGCTTACGGCCTACATCAACAAGAACAGCAAGTGATGTCCGAATGCTGCAGAGGCGCGTGAGCCCCACCGTTTACGGCAGCCTCCTTCTCTTTCAGCACTTCATATGCTATCGGAAGCCCGCTCACTTGGCGGGCTTTTGCTTTTGCGATTTACGGGTTAAAGCCCCG
Source organism: Bacillus sp. FSL K6-6540 (assembly GCF_038007545.1). Classification (NCBI taxonomy): domain Bacteria; kingdom Bacillati; phylum Bacillota; class Bacilli; order Caryophanales; family Bacillaceae; genus Bacillus; species Bacillus sp. FSL K6-6540. The sequence continues at coordinate 694,815 of NZ_JBBOXH010000001.1, read as the reverse complement.
TGTCATTTTTTCACAGCCTAACTGTAACTTTATGCCCTGGTTATACGTGTGTTACATAGAGGGGAGGACATGAAACTGAACAGTCTGGAATCGATTTATCAATATTACGTGAAAGACGTGTATCGTTACTTGTACTCCCTCTCTTACGATCACCATACAGCCGAGGACCTGGTGCAGGAAACCTTTTACCGGGCATATTTGTATCTCGAGGATTGGAAGGAAGAACGAATCAAGCCATGGCTGTTTCGGGTTGCCCATAACGCTTACGTGGACTATCGGCGCAAGGCGAGCCGCAGCATCGTCCGGGACGCAGAATTTTTCGATCAGATGATAGACCGGAATACGCCCGAGAACATCCTGCTCCAGCAAGAAGTCCACAGAGAAATCGGACGGATGCTGGCCGATATTCCGGAGAAGCAGCGGCAAGCGGTGCTCCTGGTCGATTTTCATCAATTCACCTACCAGGAGGCGGCGGATATTATGGGCATCACCTTATCCCATATCAAGATCACGTTATTTCGGGCCAGGCAGCGGCTGCGGGACATGAAACGAAAGGACGGGAATTTATGAGCGAAGAATTCAGGCAGCGGCTGAAGGACTATGCGGATGGCAACCTGAGCGACGAGGAAAAAAACGAAATCGAACGGGAAATGGAGAAGCTGGAGGAATACCAGGCTTACGTGAACGAGATGATGGATAACGAGCGTTCGAGCGATGCCGGCCCCCCTCATGCCGCTGACGGTCAGACCGGCCTATCGCCCAAGAAAGAAAAGCGAATCGTTCGCCGGGGCAAATGGCGGGCCCGAATCTCCAATACGTTGACGGTGATATCGGCGTTTCTGGCGATATTCGTCATCAGCTCGATCATTACGGCGCTGTTTTACGGAGTCGGCGATCCCAGCCGCAACGATAAATATCGGGATGCCATCGCTTCCGCCATCTCGATCTCGAAGCCTAATATCGACGTACGTTTAAATAGCCAGGTCAGAGCCTTCTTCCGGCAGGAAGTGTACGGAGATATAGACAAACAGGTAGGGAGCGAACGCGTGACCGTCGGCGAATACACCGTCAACTTCCTGTTCGGGCTGCCGTCCGTCGATGTGGATTGGCATAATGGCAGCTCGGGTTCATCGCAGATTTTCTACCGGCCGGATAGCTCTGCGGAGACTTCTTCCGCGAATCAAGAAGAACCCAACGAACAGTCAAATGAACAGAACGCTAGCACCTCCTCTGCAAAGAGCGGCGATTGGTCCAGGCTTGAAAAGCTTCCCGAAGGCACCGTGGCCGAGGCTTATGTATCGTTTAACCGTTTCTTCACGACCGACGAGCTGCTGAAACAATTCGAAGACCGGAATATGGAGGCCGTCTGGTTTGCCGTCGATACCGGGCCGGATAACCGATTCGGCGGCGGGGACGGCGTAATCTCCCATCCTGTCGGCTTTCCTTCTTATCCCGTCTGGCATCATGACGATTTGACAGTGACCTCTTATCAGGAGCAAAAAACGGGATGGTTTAGCAAAACCACATTTAGCGGCGGACATTACCCTTCTGTAGACGCCTACGGGGACGGGGAGCTGCGGAATGAGCACTTCATCAAATCGCTGCGGCTTCTGCAGGAGTATGACCTGATTGCCGAGCGGGTGGCTCCCTTCATTGACGTGGACGCTTCCGTAGCTTACGTGGAACAGAACGGCGTTCGCCTCTATGGCGCCGTCATTACCGGCCCTGTCAAAGAGCTGCTGACCTTGCGCGAGGTATCCTGGGTCCACGATCTGCGGGTCGGGGAAGTGCGGCTGTGGAATTGGATCGAGTGATGGCCTTATGGCGAGTGCCATATACTGCAACTGGCTGACGAACATGAAATGAGGGCCGACGGCCCTCCAAGCATGCCCCGGCCACGCTCCGTGCGTACAGGGATCGATGCGCACGATATGCAACATGACATAGGGCAGCAAAAAATCCCGGACTTCTTCCTTCATGGCAAGTCCGGGATTTTTCGTTAGTCATATAAAAGATTCAGGTCATGAATGATCCCTGCTGCCCGCGCTTGCCTCGTGGGACCATAACTCCATTTGCTGCTTCTTCTCCCGCTCCTCCCGGATTCGGCGGTCCCTCTCCATCGCGTCAGCAATATAATCGCGCGGTTTCAGCTTGCTGTTGATGTTCAGCAAAATGCCGATCATGATGAGCTGCAGCAAAGCAATAACAACCAGCATGACATCCCTCCTCCTACATGGATTATGGATACTCTTGAACATTCCTACTTAATATAACACCTTCTCCCTCTATCAAGTTGGGAGTGAAGCTTATGCTCATAACTCTCATGAACGATGATTCATGCCATGAATCATAAGAGCTTCGCCCATACGCTTACCCATATCCTGCACTTTGCCAGACTTCCGAGAATCCGTTAAACTGGTAAGACGATAAACGAAATACGAAATGATTGGTGAATTTCATGACATCCATACCCTTTTATAAACGCCCGTACGGCGGTGAGCGTCAGGATATTCCGTTTGCGAAGCTGGCTTCTTTCGAGAACAGCCGGGACCTGATCCGCGATGACGCGCCGGATGCGGCTTTTTTTCGCGGCTTGGAGTCCCAGGGACTGCTGCTGAACCGCGCCCAGATCCAGGCCGTACGACACACGCAAGGACCGCTGCTTACGCTTGCCGGCGCAGGCTCCGGCAAGACCTCCGTACTGGTCAGCCGGACAGGCTACCTTATTGCCGCCAAGAGCGTCGATCCGTCTTCCATCCTGCTTGTCACCTTCTCCTCCAAGGCGGCGGCCGAGATGAAGGAGCGCATCATGGCGCTTCCCGGCTTGAGGTCCAGCGAAACCGCCAAGGTAACGGCAAGAACCTTCCATTCCTTCTTCCTGTACTTGCTGCGAACCCGCGGCTACAAGCAGGAAATCCTGAGCAACGCCAGGCATCAGCAATTTATCATGAAGCGCATCCTGCGGGAAATGGGCTTGCAGGATAGCTACGAAGCCGAGACGCTGCTATCGCTGTGGTCCGCCCACCGGATGAGTATGACCGGACTTGACGAGCTGCCTGTCAAAACGCCTGCCGAGGTTGAACAGCGGCAGATTTTTGCCCGGTATGAAGCATGGAAGGAAGAGCATGGCCAGATGGATTTCGACGACATTCTGGTCTTGTCCTATCGTCTGCTGTCCCATGATTCCGGACTGCTCGCCTCCCTTCAGAGCCGGTACCGTTATGTCATGGTCGACGAGTTTCAGGATACGGGACTGCTGCCTTATGAGCTGCTCAAAAAAATCGTCGCCCCGCACCGCAATTTAATGGTTGTGGGTGACGATGACCAGACCATATATGGCTTCAACGGGGCGCGCAACGAATTCATCCTGGAATTCGACCAGACGTTTCCCGGGGCCAAGGTCGTGACGCTCGATATCAATTACCGCTCCCTCTCCTCGATCGTCGGGCTGGGGAACGAAATTATCCGCGTCAATGAACGGCGGCGCCCCAAGCAGCTGCGGTCGACCCGCAAGAGCAGCAGCGTGCCGCTCTACCTTCGACCCGGTGATCCCGATCAAGAAGCGGAGCTGCTGCTGACCCATATCACCGAGCAGGTCCGGGAGCACGGGAAGCAGTACCGCGACCATGCCATTCTCTATCGCACCGCAAACAACAGCCGGGCGATCTTCGAGCAGCTCGTGATGCGGGAAATTCCGTTCATTCATTATGAGAACGGGGATCTGTTCTACGAGCAGTGGATCGTCAAGCCGCTCATGGATCATCTGCGGCTGTCGCTGGACCGGCGCAATTTCACGGCGATGGAGGGCATGCTTCATGCGCTGTACATCAACCGCGACAAGGGCATGGCTTTCATCCGGCAGCAGGATGCTCCGCGGCCCAAGAAAGGGCCTCTTTCGCACCTTCTTTCCTTCCCCGGGCTGAAGGATTTCCAGATCGAGAATATAAGGGAACGCTCCAAACTCATCAAGGGCCTGAAGGCGATGGAGCCCCTTCAGGCCGTGCAGGAAATGAGGCGGCAATTCTACGATAAATTCCTGGAGGCCGACGAGCGGCAGGAGATCACCCTCCATAAGGAATTCATTCAAGAGGGGCTGGATGAACTGGAGGCTTCCGCCAAGCGCTTTGGCGATATCGCTGAATTCGTCGGATTTGTCGACCGGCTGATCATTATCCATAAGGAAATGGCAGCCATGAAACGGGATGAGCATGCCGATGCCGTCCGCTTAATGACCATCCATAAATCCAAGGGGCTGGAATTCCCCTCGGTGTGCCTGATCGGAGCGAGCGAGGGCATTCTGCCGCATACGTCCGCTTTGGACGCCGAGCGCAGGGACGATCAGCGCCCGCTGTCGGATAAAGAGGATAAGGCCTTGGATGCGCTGGAAGAGGAACGCAGATTGGCTTATGTTGCCATCACCAGAGCACGGGATGAACTGGTGATCAGTTCCCCGGGCTTTTATCGCGGACGGAAAGCGGAGGTTTCCCGCTTCTTCCGGGACGTGTTCCTCACGGATGAACAGAGCAAACAGGGCAACAGCATACCGAACAAGGGCGGAGGGTCAACGACCCGCACAGCCTTTACGGCCAAACGTACGATCCGCATAGAAACCTCGGCCAAGCATTCATCGCTTTCCTCCTCTGCCGGGCGAGGAATCGGGAGCGCCGCTAACCAGAGGAGCCAACGTTTCGGTTCAGGTTCAGGGTCGAGTTCTGCTCCCGAGCCGCAGTCTCCGGCTGCTCCCGCTGCGACAGAGATCGTCGACGTATGGCTGTGCACCAGCCCTAATTGCAAGGGCTGGCAGCGAGTCAACGCACGTATCCCTGCTAAGACGAGGGATCGGGAGAGCAAGGCCTGTCCATTATGCCAGGCACCCATGAAACAGGGTCGTAAAGAAGTTCCGGTGCATCACAGGCGCTAGCGAGAGCGGTTTCTGGAATCATGAATTCAAACGATTATCGCAGCTTTTGCCATTCTTACGCCATACAATATCGGCCTGCCTTCCAAAGGCTGGCCGATATCCAAAAAAGACTGAACCCTTCCGTTCCGAAGCGAACGATCGGGTTCAGTCCTTTTTTTCTATTTCTGGTGCTGTTCGATATAAGCATCAATTCGAGCCATTACATCTTGCGTAAGCGCAGCGATCTTAGCCTGCGCCTCTTCATACGTGCTGCCCTGAACAGCAAAATACAACTTGATCTTCGGCTCCGTGCCGGACGGACGAAGGCAGAACCAGCTGCCGTCGGCAAGATGGAATTTCAGCACATTCTCTTGTGGCAGACCATATAGTCCCAGGCTGAAATCCTCGGTTTCGCTGAGTTCAATCCCCGCCGCTTCGCTTGGTGCCGCTTCACGCCAAGCGCTCATGATGCCTGCAATCAGCTGTACGCCTTGAATGCCCTTAAGCGTTCTCGTCTCCAGCTTCTCGGCAAAATAGCCATAGGTTCGGTACAACTCTTGGAGCACTTCATATAAAGTCTTACCTTGCGTTTTATAGTAAGCACCCGCCTCGGCTATGAGCATGGCTGCAACGACAGCGTCCTTATCACGGGCATAGCTGCCGGCAAGATAACCGTAACTTTCCTCATAACCAAAAATAAATTCAAACGCTCCGGTCTTCTCGAACTGCGTCATTTTCTCCCCGATGTATTTAAACCCGGTCAGCGTGTTGAACACGGTCATACCGTATGCATCCGCAATGGCAGCTCCCATATCGCTGGTCACAATCGTCTTGATGATCGCGCCGTTCTCCGGAAGAGTACCTTTGTTCTTCATGGATTCCAGCAAGTAGTGCACCATGATGGCACCGGACTGGTTGCCGCTAAGGATGAAATACTGTCCTTGATCATCCTGAATGACGGCCCCCATGCGGTCCGCATCCGGGTCGGTTCCGAGAATGAGGTCAGCCGCGCTCGCCTTGGCTTGGGCGATGGCAATCTCAAATGCGGCATGTTCTTCGGGGTTAGGCGATTGCACGGTTGAGAAATTGGCATCCGGTTGTTCTTGTTCCGGCACGACATCCACATGCTGAAAACCTAGATGCTTCAGTACCGCACGTACAGGAACGTTACCGGTTCCATGCAGCGGCGTAAATACGATTCGGTAATTGCTGCTGGCTTCAGGTATGATTCCGTGATTTTGGCTTACGCCTGCAACGGCGAGGGTATAAGCATCATCGATCTCTTGGCCGAGCCATACGAGCAGGCCGCTCCCTTCCGCCTCTGCCCGGTCCAGCTTACGGATTTCTTCAAAGGAAGCGACATGCCCGATCTCCTTAATCACTCTGGCTGCCGTATCGGGCGTAATCTGTCCCCCATCCGAACCGTACACCTTATATCCGTTATATTCCGGCGGATTATGGCTTGCGGTAATCACGATTCCCGCCTCTGCGTTCAGATGCCGCACGGCATACGACAATTCGGGCGTCGGACGAAGAGTTTCAAATACATAAGCCTTAACGCCATTCCCTGCGAGCACAAGTGCCGCTTCAAGCGCAAGTTCGGGAGAGAATTGCCTGGAATCGTACGCAATCGCCGCCGATGGCGATTCGTACTCCTGTTTTAACACAGCAGCAAGCCCTTGGGTTGCTTTCCCCACGGTATAGATATTGATCCGGTTGCTGCCCGCACCGATCACTCCCCGCAGTCCGCCGGTTCCGAATTCCAGTTCCTTATAGAAACGGTCTGCGATTTCGCTCTCGTTATGTGCAATAGCGCGAAGCTCATCCTTGGACGCTTCGTCAATCACCCGGCTGTTCAGCCATCGTTCATATGCCTGTACAGCTTGTTCTTGTGCTTGAATGGTCATGTTGTAAATAAGCCTCCATCCCGAAATCATCGATTCATTATGTTAATTGCGCGGGGCCGATGTGGAATCACGTTCAATGAGTGTTGTCGGCAGCAGCAGCTCCATATGCGGCGCATCCGGCTGCTTCATCCGCCAAAACAGTTGCCGGATCGCCGTTTGACCGAATAGTCTCAGGTCCACTCCCATGGTGGTTGTCTTGGGCGTAGCCAATCTGGAAAGCTGTCCGTTATCAAAGCTGACAATGGAAATATCGCCCGGAATCGAATAGCCCATATTATAAATGGTCGAATTCACGATAAACCCGAGACCGTCATTCACGCAGAACCAGGCAGTCGGCTGTTCGTCCAGCCCCTGCAGCCGCTTCTCCATAAATTCCTGATCTTCCAGCGCATCGCTAAGAATCCATTTCGGGTGCAGCTCCATGCCGAGTTCATGATGGGCAAGCTTGAAACCTTCCAGACGTTCATAATAGCTTGGGGAGAAGGACGTATTGCCAACAAAGCCAATGCGTGCATGTCCCAGCTCATAGAGATACTTAACGACATGATAGGCGCTGAACCGGTTGTTCGTAAGAATGGCATCGGCTTGCACATCCGGATGGTGATGATCGATGAGCACGGTAGGAATACCGGTATCGATCAAGGTGTTCATATATTCGGTACTAAGATGCGAAAGGATCAAGATCCCGTCGACTTCCCTTCCCTCGATAAAAGGGGGCAGCGTCTGATCCTTCATCATCTGCTGGGAAATGGATTGGATCAGCAGCTTCTTCCCTCTCTTCTGCACTTCATTTTCTATAGTAAGGTAGATTTCCCCGAAAAAGCCCCGCATAGAGAAGGCAAAATCCGTTGCTACTAGAGCAATACTGCCTGTAGATTCTTCCTCGTCCTCTTGATCCGAGGATCGTTTGCGATTTCCGGTATAGACGTAGCCGAGCTCATCAGCCGTTTGCATGATGAGCTTGCGCGTCTCCTCGCTGACACCGCCTTTACCTGATAATGCTTGCGAAACCGAATTCTTGGAGATTTGCAAGTAGTCTGCGATATCCTGCATCGTAACTTTTGGCTTGGTCAAGGATAACGTTCCTTTCTCTTTATAGTAAGAATAGTTGTATAGGACGAATGGATTCTCATCATACTATACCGAAAACAATCAGAGATTTGAAAGCTCACGCTCGAACATTACAAACATTATTTTAACGTTACAAAATAATTATGTAAAGCACTATATTTATGTGATTTACCTCACAGGAATTAATTGTTTGTCGTATTTTGGGGGTTAAAGCGTTGACAAACCTATGTGTAATGAACAATAATGTGAATATAACGCTTTCAGTAATTTGTAATTATATTTTTGTAACGTTACAAAATTAGCAATGTCAACTTCCTTTATTGGAAGACCTATTGCATTTAGGAGGAAGGGTCAATATGAAAAAATCAAGAATTTCTTTGCTTCTAGCAATCTCATTGGTAGGTGGAACGGTACTCGCTGCTTGTGGTAACGGCGGCAGCAACGGCGGTCAAAGTGCAGACGGCGTTACCACCGTCGAATTCTGGGCGGCACCGAACCCGCCGCAGCAAGCATTTTGGCAAGAGATGGCCAAAGAGTACGAAACCGTGAATCCGGACGTAAAAGTTAACGTTAGTGCAATTAAAGAATCACCAAGCTCTGAGGCAAGTATTCAGGCTGCCATCGCAGGAGGGAATGCACCGACGGTCGCGGAGAATATCAACCGTGGATTCGCCGCACAGCTGTCCAACAGTAAAGCGCTTGTAGCTCTTGATGAACTGCCGCAATTTAAGGAAATGGTCGAGTCCCGTAACATGACCGAAACGATCGCTCCTTGGGAATTCGCGGACGGCCACCAATATGTATTGCCGATCTACTCTAACCCGATGCTGATCGGATGGCGAACGGATTTCCTGAAAGAGATCGGATATAATGAGCCTCCTCAAACGTACAGTGAAGTTCTGGAAGCCACAACGAAGCTGAAAGCGAAATATCCGGATAAATATATGTGGGCTAAAGGCGCCGACCTTGCAGACCCTACGGCCTGGAAACGCTGGTTCGATTTCTTCTTGCTCTACAACGCAGCTTCCGACGGCAACAAATTTATCGAAGGCCAAAGCCTTGTTGCGGATGATAAAGCTGGCGTGGAAATGCTGACTTTCGTTGATGACCTTCGTAAAGCTGGCGGTGTATTGGCGCAGAATGCAACCGATCCTTTCGAAACCGGTGCGGGGGTATTCACCGATATCGGTCCTTGGACATTCGATATGTGGGCAACGAAGTATCCTGAACTTAAATATGGAGAAAACTTCACCCTGACCCTGCCTCCGGTACCGGATCATATGGATCCGGCAGATGCAAAAACCTACGCGGATGCAAAAGGTCTGGTTATCTTCTCCGCCGCTCCCGAAGCATCGCAGCAAGCCGCCGCTGAATTTCTGAAATGGGTTTATTCCAACGACGAAAATGACGTGAAATGGTTCAAGCAAACCAACCTGCCTCCGGCACGCGATGATCTGAACGAAGTGGAAGGCTTCAAGCAGATCCTCGCCGAGAAACCGGAACTGGCTCCTTATGCGGAAGCGGTGTCCAAAGGCGTTCCAGCCATGGATAATCCGAAGTTCAATGAGCTTCAAACCTTGATCGGACAAGAAGCATTTAATAAGGTCATCCGCGGGGAGATCGATCCGCAAACCGGTTGGAATAACATGAAGAAAGCGATTGAAGGTGAACTTTAATCATGATTAATAAGCAAAACAATAAGTTGGGCTGGCTTTTTGCCAGTCCCTACATTATTTTCGGATTGGTATTTTTCCTGGGGCCGCTCCTTTGGTCCTTGTACCTTTCTTTTACGAATTGGGACCTGATTGCCCCCGAATTTGATTTTGTAGGGCTGGATAATTTCCGAAAAGCCATGGCCGCACCCGGGGTGCAATCCGCGTTCTGGGTTACCTACAAGTTCATGATGCTGTTTGTTCCATTGGTAACCGCGATGTCGCTCGCCGTCGCCGTTGTTATACAGGGACTGCCCAAGTTCAAAAGCGTGTACCTGATCGGCTTCTTTCTGCCGTATCTGTCCTCTGGTGTTGTTGCATCCCTGATTGTACAGGGCTTTCTGTCCTACAACAGTCCGGTCAATGAATTCTTGAGAGGCACATTCGGGATCAATATCGACTGGCTCGGCTCACCGTTCTCGGCGCTGTTTATCGTCGGTCTGATTTTGGCCTGGAAGTTCACGGGTTATTATGCCTTGATCCTGACCTCGGGGCTTGAAAGCATTGATAAGGAAGTTTATGAAGCAGCTGCCATTGATGGGGTAACCGACAGGCAGCGATTCTGGAAAATCACGCTGCCGCTCTTGTACCCTGCCCTGTATACAACGCTCATTCTCTCGTTCGGCGTAACCTTCGGTATCTTCACGGAAGTTTACCAGCTGACAGGCGGCGGGCCGAACTTTGCAACCAATACATGGCAGATGGAAATCTTTAATCAAGCCTTTACGAATTTGCAAGCCGGATACGCGTCTGCGATTGCCATTATGGCATCCATCGTAACGTTCATCTCCATCTTCGTGATTCGTAAACTGCTGGAAAGCTGGGGGAAACGAAATGGTTGGGTCTAAGAAAAATAGTAAACGTCGTCTCGCGGGCCGCTATGTACTGGCAACCCTTCTGCTTCTCGTCATGGTGTACCCCTACTTGTACATGGTGCTCAACTCTTTTGCCGATTGGGCGCAGGTGGACAGGCAGCTCGTTCCAAGCAAATTCTCGTTAAAATCCTATGAATGGCTTCTTACCGGAGGCGAGGTTGGCATTGCCCGGCCATGGATGAACGCCTTCTTCAACAGCGTCATCGTCTCGGTAGCCTCCACCTTCCTTATGATGCTGTTCGGAATCATGGTGGCCTATGCGCTGTCCAAATTGAAATTCCGGGGACGCGACACCGTGAATAACTTCGTGTTGTTCCATATGTTCTTCCCGGCGATCATTCTGCTGATTCCGAACTTTCTCATTATTCAGAAGGTAGGACTTTACGATACGTACTGGGCTATGATCATTCCGAAGGCCGTCAGTTTATGGGCGATCTTCATGTACACCAACTTTTTCAAAGCCGTACCGGATGCTTTTATCGAAGCAGCGAAACTGGATGGGGCATCGGATTTCAAGATTTTGTACAAAATCATGCTGCCTATGTCCAAATCCATCACTGCGGTGATCTTCCTCTTCTTGCTGATGGAGCGTTGGACCGAGCTTCTATGGGACATGATCGTTGTCCGCAGCGACGACATGCTGACGCTCAACGTACTCTTGTCCCAGATGTTCGGGCCATACGGCAGTTACCCGGGTCCGCTCTATGCGGCATCCGTCCTGCTTACCGTGCCGATTATTATCATGTTCGCGATCTTCGGCAAAAAGTTCAAGGAAGGCATGCAGTTCAGTCTCAAATAAAACGCTGGTGGCTTCAAATGACGCATCAGAACGTTGCAGGAAGCTCGAATATGAGGGTCTGTACTTTTTTACAACCTGCCTATCCGGGCTTCTCTTAAATAAAGGGATGAAAACAGCTTTCATCCGGGAGTGGAAACGTATGGACAGAAACCAAAAAAAGTGGTGGCAAAAAACCGTCTTTTATGAAATTTACATGCCAAGCTTCTGTGACGGCAATGGGGATGGCGTCGGAGATTTTAAGGGGATCACCTCCAAGCTGGATTACCTGAAGGAACTCGGAATCGGCGGAATTTGGCTGACCCCCTTCTATCAATCGCCCAAGATCGATAACGGCTACGATATTTCGGATTATTATGCCGTCGATCCGGAATACGGAACGATGGAAGATTTCGATGGTTTCATTCATGAAGCCCATCGGCGGGGTATCCGAGTCATTGTGGATCTCGTGCTGAACCATACCTCATCAGCCCATGCCTGGTTCCAGGAGTCCAAATCCTCCACCCTTTCTCCGAAGCGCGACTGGTATATCTGGAAGTCTCCCGTTAATCAAGAGACGCCGAATAACTGGGAGTCCTTCTTTGGAGGCAGCGCCTGGGAATGGGATGAAGGCACGGGGCAGTATTATTACCATGCCTTTGCCAAGGAACAGGTGGATCTGAATTGGACCAACCCGGAAGTCCGGCAAGCCATGAAGGATGTTATGGGATTTTGGCTGGATAAAGGGATCGACGGCTTCCGGCTGGACGTCATCAATTTCCTTAAGGTCTCCGGTGATTTTCAGGATAATCCGTTAGATGATAACGGCGAACAGATCCACCGGTACGATCAGAACCAGGACGGGATTGTGGAGGCGATCGGCGACATTTGCCGTTATGTGCATGAACGCGAAGGCATTTTTATGGTAGGTGAAGTCGGTTCCGAGGATATGGACATCCTGCTCCGCTACAGCGGCAGCGGCCTTCTCGATGTGGTTTTCAATTTCAACCTGGGAAGTCAGGAGCAATTTCGCCCGGAGGATTTATATAGGGAGATTCAACGCATGGAAGACCAGCATGCATCCGATCAGCTCCCCACCTTGTTCTTCAGCAGCCATGATATGCAGCGCCACATCTCGAGATTTGGCGAAGGCGATGCGCAGTTCGAGGAGCAGCGAGCCAAACTGATGGCAGCCCTCATGTTAACGGCGAAGGGCGTTCCGTTCATCTATTATGGCGACGAGATCGGGATGAGGAACCATATCGCGCACCGGATCGAGGACATGAGGGATATCCAGGGCCTCGGCCACTACGAAGCCGCAATTCAGAATGGAAGAACGGAAGAGGAGGCTATGGACTTGGCCCGGGCCAAGAGCCGCGACTACTCCCGATCCCCCATGCAATGGAACGGTGATCGTTACGGCGGCTTCTCGGATCAAACACCTTGGATCGGGATGGGGCCCGGGCACGAACAGATCCATGCGCAAGCGCAACGGGAGCAGCCGGATTCCATGTATTCTTTTTATAAAAAGCTGCTTTCGCTTCGTGTCCAGCATGCCGCCCTCTCTTCCGGCGATTACGTAAAGCTGGAGCAATTGGAGGGATCGGCAATCGCTTATACCAAACGATCCGGCTGCGAGGAAGCCGTCATTGTCCTTCAATTCGGTTATCAGCCGCTTCGGCTGGACCTGTCCGATTGGTCAGACCAGAGGCTGGAGCTGGCTGCTGCAAGCGGCGAGATGGTATCCCTCGGCGGATCGGTAATCGAAGTCCCACCGCACACGGCTGCGGTATGGGTATCCTAAGACGCAATTATTTATGGTTTATATAAGGAGGCATCATACGGTGGCATTAAACAAATCCTCTGTAAAAACTTGCGCAACCCTGCTGCAAGAATATCAATGCAAAAAATCCACGGTCCAGAACCCGGTCAAGCTTTCGTTTTCGGGTGTAGGCGACAAAGACGTATATAATATCACGGCTCCCTTCAGGATTGACGGAGTCACCGTCATTGCAGGCCGGGTGGAGTCGCGAGACAGCGAGCATTCCGAAATCCGCTTCTTCGTGGAGCAGGACGGCACCTGGGTACCGAAAGAAGGCGCCTCTGTCTTTACGCTTCAGGATCCGTTCTTTACCTTCATTCATGGCGAACTGGTTCTGGGTGGCGTTGAAATCTTCCCTCACCCCACGATGGAGAATGCGCTGATGTGGAGAACCGTATTCCGGAAAGGCCAAACGCTGAACGAGCTCTCCCTTTTCTTCACGGGTCCCGACGCGATGAAGGATTTGCGTCTCACGGAGCTGGCAGGCGGCGAAATCGGCGTATTTACTCGTCCTCAAGGCGAAAAAGGCGGCCGAGGTAAAATCGGGTTTACCAAGGTGAGCTCGCTGGAAGACGTGACGGTAGAACTCGTTAACGATGCCCCCCTTCTGGGTGACCAATTCATCGATTCGGAATGGGGCGGGGCCAACGAGCTGCACTTGTTGAGCAATGGGCTTGTCGGCGTGCTTGGCCATGTTGCCAGCTTCGACGAAGCCGGGGATCGCCACTATTATCCGATGGCGTTTGCGCTAGATCCGCAGACGGGCGAGTTTAGCGATATGGAATTGATTGCCGTACGCGCCGAATTCCTGCCGGGTGAAACCAAGCGTCCGGATCTCGCTGACGTCGTGTTTAGCGGAGGCCTCGTTCGCCATGCTGACGGTACCGCCGATCTCTATGCCGGCATCAGCGATGCGGAAGCGCATCGTATAACCATTCAGGATCCGTTCCTCAAATTCGAACAGTAAGAAGCAGTTTCCAAATAAATAAGAACATTGGATAGGGGTAAACAACCATGAATATTTACAGATATGAGGAGAACCCTCTGATTACACCGGCCGACGTGAAGCCGTATCATGACGGCTTCGAAGTGATTGGCGCCTTCAACGCAGGCGTTGCCGAATATAACGGCGAAGTGCTGCTGCTGCTTCGGGTCGCGGAGCGCCCGATCAGCGCCGATCCGATGATTGTCAAAGCGCCTGTATTCGATGCAGATACACAGAAGCTGGACATTTTGGAATTCCGTACCGACGATGCTCGTTATGATTTCTCCGACCCGCGTGTCATTCGTAATGTGAATCACAGCGCTACCTTCGAATATTTGACTTCCTTATCCTATATTCGAGTGGCACGCAGCACGGACGGTCATCGCTTTACCATCGACGACAAGCCGCTGGTATATCCCGCGCAGTCGCTGGAAGCGTTCGGAATCGAAGACCCGCGCGTTACGCAGATCGGCGATACGTATTATATCTACTTCTCCGCCGTATCTTCGGTAGGCGTTGGCGAATCCATGGTTTCGACGCGAGATTTTGTGAACTTCACGCATCACGGGATGATTTTCGGACCGGACAACAAGGACGTGCTGATCTTTCCTGAGAAAATAGGCGGCAAATACTACGCGCTGCACCGTCCAACGACCAAGAGCACGGGCAACCCGGAAATGTGGATCGCCGAATCCGATAATCTCGTATACTGGGGCAACCACAAACATCTCGCAGGCCTGCGCGATGGCATGTGGGACAGCGGCCGCATGGGCGGCGGGGCCGTACCATTCCGCACGGATAAAGGCTGGCTGGAGCTGTATCATGGCGCAACGTTGGATCACCGCTACTGCATGGGTGCCCTGCTGCTGGATCTGAACGATCCATCCAAAGTCATCGCCCGCTCCAATCAACCGATCATGGAGCCCAAGGCCGATTATGAGAAGAACGGATTCTTCGGAGACGTTGTCTTCTCCTGCGGCGCATTGGTCGATGGCGATGTCGTGAGGATGTATTATGGCGTAGCCGATACTTCCATGGCTTGCGCTGAGCTGAGCGTGAAGGAAATTCTCGACAGCCTGACCTATGTATAAGGTTTCTCTGTTTGATAGCAGCAGATACATTTGAAACGATCGTTGATGAGCAGAAGATATGCCAAATGGATCCTCGTGTCGCCATGTCAAGAGGATCCTCCCCCAAAAACCCGAGGCCTTGTTATCGCAGGCCTCGGGTTTTTTGGCATCCGCATGACAGGCTTCCGCTGCATGCCTGAGTGGCTCAGCCAGGATCCCGGTTTTATTTCCCCGATGCCGCAAATATATATGGAAGCGTATACAAAATAAGTTACAATGAACTTAGGAAATCATCTTATCTCATGCTTCGAATACATACCGAGGAGGAATGCCGTCATGATTAAAGGAATTGCCCATCTGGCGTTCGATGTTGCCGATATGGAGAAATCCCTGCATTTTTACTGTGATGTGCTTGGTTTTACCCGTGCTTTTGATATTCCCAATGATCAGGGCGAACCGTGGATCGAGTACATTAAGGTGCGTGATGGACAGTTTATCGAGCTGTTTTACGGCGGACAAAATAAACCGGCCCGTGTAGAGCGGCCCGTCGGATTCTCCCATCTCTGCCTTGAGGTTGAAGACATCGAGCGCATCGCGGAGCACCTTCGCAAGCAGGGCGTGAAGCTGGACGTCCAGCCGGTTCAAGGAAAAGACTTCAACTGGCAGTGCTGGGCCAGGGACCCGGACGGCAACCGGATCGAATTCATGCAGCTGGATCCGAAATCGCCCCAGATGAACTGTTAGACGCTGCCATCGCCAGCCGAATCTCTGTCATACCTTACCCGAGGCCCCTGTGGAAACAAGCATCCGCTTGATCGCCGTTTTATTATCCTGTGCGCCGTACCACACGAAACATGCAGAGCTGAAAAAACATCCGAACCATGCGGCCGCTTCCCGAAACGAATCTGCCGACAAGGGTCTTGATTGCAACGACATTCCGGCGGCTGTCGCCCGATAATCTCAAGGTCATCCCGTATACAGGGTTGACCTTGTTTTTTCTTGTGCAAAATGTAGAGACAGGCCGTGCATTCAACATCTTGCCAACTTCTGTTAATCCGGCTACAATATAACCACCGAATTATTCAAATTTGAATAATATGTACATAGTTGAATAAGGAAAAGGAGTATCCTTAACATGAATGCACAACAAAGCAACATCAAATTGGTCGTCGCTGGTCTGCTGCTCGGCATCTTCATGGCCGCCATCGATAACACGATTGTAGCGACCGCGTTATCGACGATTATCCGCGATCTTCAGGGCTTCGACCAAGTCGTCTGGGTAACCTCGATCTACATGGTTGCCGTTATGGCGGGCACGCCGATATTCGGCAAGCTGTCCGATATGTACGGACGGAAGCGGTTCTTTATATTCGGACTGGTTGTCTTCCTGATTGGTTCTGCCCTCTGCGGGATGGCGAACAATATGACAGAGCTTATTATTTACCGGGCGATTCAAGGAATCGGCGGCGGTGCTCTTATGCCGATTGCCTTTACCATCGTGTTTGACCTGTTCCCGCCGGAGAAGCGCGGCAAGATGACGGGTCTTCTCGGCGCCGTATTCGGCACCTCCAGCATCATGGGACCTCTGCTGGGTGCTTTTATCACCGACAGCATCGGCTGGGAATGGATATTCTATGTCAACGTTCCGATCGGAATCGTGTCCTTTATCTTCATTATGACGTCTTACAAGGAATCGCGTTCCCATGCCAAACAGAAGATCGATTGGACCGGGGCAGCGACGCTTGTCGGCGCCATCATCTGTCTGATGTTCGGTCTGGAGCTGGGCGGGCAAACCTATGCATGGGATTCTCCGCAAATTCTGGGCTTGTTCGGGGGATTCATTGCTTTGTTTATCGTGTTTCTGTTCGCAGAGACCCGAGCAGCCGAACCCATTATTTCGTTCCAAATGTTCCGTAAACGCCTGTTTGCTTCAAGCAATATCGTTGCCTTGTTCTATGGAGCAACGTTTATCGTGGCAACCATCTACATCCCGATCTTTGTGAGCGGAGTGTACGGTGGATCGGCAACCAATTCGGGCCTCATTCTGATGCCGATGATGCTCGGCAGCGTATTCGGGAGCCAAGGCGGCGGTATGCTGACGACCCGGACTTCGTTTAGAAACATCATGATCCTGTCCGTCTTGTGCTTTATCACAGGCATTTTCTGCCTAAGCACGATAAGCCCGGATACGCCGCGCTACCTGTTAACGCTCTTCATGGTCCTGACCGGCTTTGGCGTCGGGTTCTCGTTCTCCACGCTCAGCATGGCCTCCATCCATAACTTTGATGCCAGACAGCGCGGCGCGGCAACATCGACGAACTCCTTCCTTCGTTCCTTCGGCATGACGGTGGGGATTACAATCTTCGGGATCATCCAGCGCAACGGCCTGAACAACCGGCTCGCGGAAGCCGGAGGAAACGCGCCGGCCGGTGCCGAGTTAAACGCGGATGCCGTCCTTTCGCCTGAAGTGATGGGGCAGCTCCCGGCGAACGTGCGCGAACAGATCACGGCTTCATTGGCCGATTCCATCGCGAACACGTTCATGTGGGCGCTTGTGCCTGCGGTGCTGGCTCTCGTGTTCGTCCTTATGATGGGCAACGAACGGGTGACCGTTCCCGCCAAAGCCAAGGGAGCCTGATGGCATGTCCATGAAGCTGGCCATCCTGGGCTTGCTGCTGGAAGGAGACCATCATCCGTACGAGATCCGGATCAAGATGAAGGACCGGGGCATGGATCAATATACCAAGCTCCAGATGGGCTCCCTCTATTACGCGGTAGACCGGCTCGCCGAGGAAGGATACATCGAGGCCGTGGAAACCATCCAAAGCGACAGCCGTCCGGATAAAACCATCTACAGGATCACGGAATCCGGACGCAAGCTTTTTGAACAGCTGCTGCTCAAGAAATTCAGGGACATCGAGCCCGTGCACCACCCGCTGTATATGGCGCTGCCCTTCTCTCGCCACGCAGACCCCGCCGTTCTGGCCCCCATCCTGCAGACCCGGATCCGGGAAGCCGAACACCGGGTGAACCAGGCGCACCAACTATACGTGGAGCACCAGCATATCGTCCCCCGCAGCACGCAGCACCTGATGATCGGGATGTATGAGCACGCCAAGACGGACCTGAACTGGTTAAGAAGGCTGCACGAGGACCTGGTGCAAGGGAAGCTCGGCACGATCGGCGAGTCGTTGTTTCCCGAGGACGACCAGGAAGGACGATAATGCCAAGGGGGCTTTCCACCTGCTATTGAATACGCAAAAAAAGCGAGCACTTCCCTCCCTCAGGGTTGGTGCTCGCTTTTTTATATGAAAACGAAATTTAGAACAGGAACTCATCCGGGTTGGAGCCGAAACGTTTGTTTTGGTTCAAGCCGTCAATGGCCGCCATATCTTCTGCGGAAAGCTCGAAATCGAAGATGCCGGCGTTTTCACGGATCCGATGATCTTTAATCGATTTCGGAATGACGATGACGCCGTTCTGAATGTCCCAGCGCAGAATGACTTGCGCCGTGGTTTTTCCGTATTTCTCCGCGATCTGAGCCAGCGCCGGTTGATCGAGGTTGCCCTGCATCAACGGGCTCCACGCTTCCAGAACGATATGATTCTCGCGTGCATAGCCCAGCAGCTCCTTCTGGGAAAGCAGCGGATGCAATTCCACTTGGTTGACGACGGGTACCACGCCGGTATCCTCAATGATATGCTGCAGGTGGCGGATTTGGAAATTGCTGACGCCGATGGAACGAACGAGGCCTTCTTTTTGCAGATGAATCAATGCCTTCCACGTCTCGAGGTATTTATCTTTACCCGGCCAGTGCACGAGATATAAATCAACGATATCCAGCCCCAGCTTCTTGCGGCTCGTCTCAAAAGCTTGCAGCGTCTTCTCATAACCCTGGTCATCGTTCCATACCTTGGTGGTGATGAACAGCTCGTCCCGCGAAACTCCGGATTCGCGAATGGCTTGCCCTACGCCCTCTTCATTGCCGTAGATGGCAGCGGTATCGATGCTGCGGTACCCTGCAGCGATTGCTGATTTTACGGACTGAATAACCTCTTCGCCTTCTTTGGTCTTCCATACGCCAAGGCCCAGCCACGGCATTTTTACGCCGTCATTCAAAGTAGGTCCATCGGTAAAAGTTTGATTGGCCATTCTGAAATCCCTCCTGTTTATGTAATGCAGCGGATATTTGGCCGCTTTCTCCAGTATATCAAAATCCCAGTATCCCGCTCAACGTTACAGCCCTTGCGAGGGCTGCGGACATTTTTTAACTCCATTTAAACGGGGTTTAAACTTCGTCGGATACAATGGGAACAGATACAGGAAAAACAGGCTTTGCGGCCGTTTAATCAGGAGGAATTAATACCCCATGGAAAAACTCATGCTTATCGTTGCCTTAACCGCGCTTGCCATTACATTCGTTCTCTTCGTCGGAAATATCGTGAATAACGGACTGTCCGCCGCCTTCAAACTGAACAGCCGCGCCAAGAGGCTTGCCGTCGTGCTGATCATCGTCTACGCCGTTTCGATCAGCGGATTCGCGCTTCTCCACCATAACTAATCCCATCATTCATCGCCAAAAAGGGCCGTCCTATGGGCAGCATGCTGCTATAGGCTCGGCCCTTTATTAATCGTTACGGCATTTGCATGTAACCTATCGTTTTAAACCTTGCGTCTAAAAATACCGAAGGTCAGCAGCCCGCATGCCGCCAGAAACAGATACGGCCCAGCGGCCGCTCCTCTGATCGTCTCTCCAAAAAAATCAATGGTCTTGGACGACACATACATCATGGTCAGGAAAATAGCGACCAGCGCAAAGGCGTAGGCAATCAGCTTGTTCATCTTCTTCTCGCGAACCACTTTCAAAAACGGATAGATGAAACATACGATGAACAACACGCCGCCCTGCATAAAGCCGTTCTCCGCAGCCACGCCGATATCCAGCCATTTAAAAAAGAAAGAGGCTATCGCCAAACAGGTTGCGATAAAAATAAATTTGCTCCCCAGATCCCACTGTTTAAACCGAAATTTCATCCATGTACACTCCCCTAGTGTCAATCCCCCGGATGCCCAGCACCCTTCGATAAACTTAGGGTCCATTATACCGGATTTTTGCGGCCGGGGATAGATCAACTACAGGTCTGCAGCACTATTCAGCCATACCGTCTTGTTCGCGGCCGGTTGACGTTTCCCCTGCTTCGGCTCCATGTCCGGATACCCGATGTACAGGAAACCCAGCATTTTATCGTCAGTCTTCAATCCGAACGCTTGGTTCATCAGCGCATGGAAACACGGCTCGCCGGTTCTCCACACGGCGCCAAGACCCAGCTCATGAATTTGCAGCAGCATGTTCTGGATGCCGGCGAATACCGCTCCGTACTCTTCCAGCTCAATCACCTTCGGATCCGTCGACGGCTCAACCGCCACACCGATGACGACCGGAGCGCGGTACGCCTTCGTACGTCCCGATTCGCGCGCTGCGTTCACGGCCTCTTCGCTCGTATCGTCGCCGCCGGCCACCTGAATATCACCCAGGGCATTGCCGAGCACGTCGCGGCCTTCCCCTTGCATGACAAAGAATTTCCACGGCTCCGTCAGCTTGTGGTTCGGCGCCCAGGTTCCTGCTTCGACGATCTGTTCGATCAACTCCTGCGGTACGGCGTCAGGCTTGACCTTGCCAAGGCTGCGGCGCGTGCGGATAGCTTCACTTATGTTCATATTTGATTTCCTCCCGAGCTCTATATAGTTGGTCTTATTTGCATACTCCTAATTGAGAGTCTATCTCAATTATAACAAAAAGAGAAGGGGACACCTATCGAGATTCTCGGGTACGGTTCATGTCATAAATTGACCAGTTGAAGAATAACAAGCTCTTCTCTGTCTCCAAATCCTCGATTACAGCCTAGAATTATTGTAAATCCTCCTCTGTTTTACTAGCATTTGGATCGAAACGTTCACATCCTTCTCCTCTATTTTATCTAGATTTCCATGCCATTATCTGGGATAATGGGGTTTAACTCACACAAGAAGATTAGGAGGATGATTCATGACTGATAAGCGACTTATAACGCCCGAGGATTTGTACCGGATGCACTGGGTGAATGACCCTGTCGTATCCCCCGCAAGCGGGGCCATAGCCTATGTACATAAGTCCGTCAGCGAAAAGCACGACGGTTACCGTTCCCATATCCGCCTGCTTCCCGCAGGGGGCGATCAGGATATTCCCTTCACTTCCGGCGAGGCCGATGCATCACCCGCTTGGTCCCCCGACGGGTATGAGCTTGCCTTCTTGCGCAAAAAGGGCGATAAGCCACAGGTATGGATCATGCCTGCCAACGGAGGGGAAGCCCGCCCCGCTACCGACCTGAAGCACGGCGTCAGCGCATTTAAATGGTCGCCGGACAGCTCGCGTCTGCTGGTTCGGAGCGAAGCCGAAGCGGCTGAATCTACCGAAAGCGAAGAGAAAGACAAAGACGACAAGCACAAGCTGCCGGAAGAAAAAATCATTAACCGCATTAAATATAAAGCCGATGGCCCCGGATTATGGAATGACCGCCGACATCATCTATTTATCGTGAATCCGGCTACGGAAGAATGCAAACCAATCACCGAAGGCGATTTTGACGTATATGCCTTTGCCTGGTCACCCGACGGCGGCAGCATCGCATACAGCAGCACCCTCGCCACGGAGCATTTCCCGGACCCGGATCTTCGCTTGACGAACGATGTGTTTGTCATGGACCTGTCCAGCGGATCGGTAACCGAAATCACGGACGGAACCCTCTCGATCGGTTCCATTGCGTTCACCCCGGACGGGCAGCATGTACTCATGCTTGCCAGCGATCTCAGCTGCGGGTTTGCCACGCTGACCAAAATCCACCTGGTTCCGCTCTCGGGCGGAGAAGCCCGCGTCCTCTTCACGGACATGGACGTTCAGCTCGGGCACGCCGCTGTCAGCGACATGAGAGCTGGGGCGGGAACGCCTCCCCTGTTCAGCAAGGACGGCCGATCGGTTTACGTTCAGCTCAGCCAGGATGGGGGCGTCCATATTGGACGTTTTGCCTTGGACGGTTCCACCTTCGAGCTGGTGGTGGCAGGTGAACGCGAGGTGTACCAATTCGCACTGACACCGGAAGAGAACGTGGTATTTGCCGCTGCCGACCCGCTGCAGCCAGGCGATCTGTTCAGCTTCACTACAGGCAGCAACGAGGAACGCCGTCTGACGAACTGCAATGAGGAGCTGTGGAACGAGCTTACGTTAAGCACGCCGGAGTCCTTTACGTTCCGTACGTCGGACGGCTGGCCGATCCAAGGCTGGATCATGAAGCCTGCCGGCTTCGCGGAAGGCTCCAAGGTCCCGGCCGTGCTGGAGATTCATGGCGGTCCGCAAGCCATGTACGGACACACGTTTATGCATGAGTTCCAGCTGCTGGCGGCAGCCGGCTATGCCGTTTTCTATACCAACCCGCGTGGCGGCCATGGATACGGTCAAGTCCACGTCAATACCGTCAGAGGCGATTACGGCGGGCGGGATTACCAGGATCTGATGGAAGCCGTGGATTATGTTGTGAATACCTACACTTATATCGACGCTTCCCGTCTCGGCGTGACCGGCGGCAGTTACGGCGGCTTCATGACCAACTGGATCGTCGGTCATACCGACCGATTCCAAGCTGCGGTAACCCAGCGCTCGATATCGAACTGGATTTCCTTCTACGGCGTCAGCGATATCGGCTATACCTTTACCCAGGATCAAATCTGGGGCAATCCTTGGGACGATCTCGACAAGCTGTGGAAGCACTCCCCGCTCGCTTACGTGAAAAACGTCAGCACGCCGCTGCTTATCCTTCACGGCGAACAGGACCTCCGCTGCCCGATCGAGCAGGGAGAACAGCTGTTTATCGCCTTGAAGCGACTGGGCCGTGAAACCCAGCTGATTCGCTTCCCCGGCGCGGACCATAACCTGTCCCGCAGCGGCCATCCGCATCTGCGGGTCAAACGCTTGAGTCATATCGTCCGCTGGTTCGTGGAGCATATCGAAAGATAACATCAAAAGAAAAACCATCCCCGTGCGAGCTGGCGCAATGAACGCTCGACAGGGATGGTTTTTTTGTGTTGGTTCATCAAACAGGACCGTACACCCTCTCGCCCGCTACAACAGTCTCCCGGACCACCATGCCCGATCCGTCCGTATCGCAGTCGAACAGCGTCAGGTTCGCCGGGCTCCCGAGCGCAAGCTCGCCCAACTGCGGCATATCCAGCACCATAGCCGGGCGGACCGTGACCGCGCTTACTGCTTCCGCCAGCGTCATATCCGTATAGCGAATCGCATTCGCAATGCCAACCTCCAGCGAAGAAGCGGATCCGGCCAGTATCGCCGGATTCGCTACCGTATGCAGGCGCCCGTCCGCCGTCAGCTCGACTTCGCCTCCGATGAGGCTGCTGTACCTTCCGGGAGCCATGCCGCCGAACATGACGGCATCGCTGACAAGCACCGCTTTGTTCCGTTTTGCCCGCAGCATCGCTTTCAGAACAGGGGGCGCCAGATGGTGGCCGTCCGGTATAAAGGTGGCCCATAAGCGGTCGTCCGCCAGCTGGTGCCAGATATAGTTGGGGTGGCGCGGCAAAACGGGCTGCGAGCCGTTCCCCAGATGCGTCGAAACCGTCGCCCCTGCCTGCACTGCCCGATCGATCTGCTCGCCGGTTGCCATCGTATGCCCGATCGCGACGATAACACCTGCCTTGACTACCTTCTCTATAAATGGAACCGAGCCTTCGCGCTCCGGCGCGAGTGTCACCATCCGGATAAGCCCGTCAGCCGCATCCTGAAGCCGTTGAAACTCATCCCAATCCGGATTGCGGATATACTCCCTCGGATGCGCCCCGCGACTGCCGTCTTCATCGGAAAGATAGGGGCCTTCCATATGAATGCCGACTATCGAGGCGCTCCCGAACTGCTTGGACCCGGCATACTTGGACAATGCCTGAAATGCTTGACGCATCCGGTCGTAGCTGCCCGTGATGACCGTTGGCAAGTAGGCGGCGACCCCGCACCGATGCAGCGCCCGCGTCACACCTTCAATTTCGCTTTGCGACGTCACGGTTCCATTCAAATCGTATCCGCCGAAGCCGTTGACCTGCACATCGATCCAGCCGCTGCTGATCCAGGGCAGCAACGCCGTCTTATCCCCCTGACCTAACCGTCGTATAGCCGCGATCCGTCCGTCTGACGACTCTACCTCAACCGGCTCGCCGGTGTGCGGGAGCTTTCCACGCCACATCATAGGTGCCCCCTGCCTAAGCCCATTGATATATCGGCGCTGCCGATGCTTTATCCAGATACAGCATCCAGCTGGAATGCGTCTTCAGGATGGTAGCCGGCACCCGGTTATCGACCCCGCCTTGAATCGTATTTTGAATGGCTGCCGCTTTCGCCTGATGAGGCACGACCGATACGATATGGCGGCTCTTCAAAATCTGCTTGACCGTCATCGTAATCGCCTGTTTGGGCACTTCCTCATTCGTTGCAAACCAGCCTTCCCTTACCTGCTGGCTCTTGCAGGTATCGCTGAGATTCACGATCGTATAAGGCGAATCGTTATCAAAATCGGCCGGCGGATCATTAAAGGCAATATGCGCATTCTCCCCGATCCCGATCAGGGCCAAATCCACGGGCGCTTTGACGATTTCCTCGTTCAGCCGCTTCACCGTTTCCTCGGGATCGCCCTCCCCGTTGATGAGCCAAGCTTGGCCGACGCTCGCATATTTCAGGAAGCGCTCCTTCAAGTACTTGCGAAAGCTCGCCGGATGGGATTCCGGCAGCGCGATGTATTCGTCCAAATGGAACATTTCGATTCGTTCCCATTCCAGATTCAGCTTCACGAAGTGCGACAAAAACTCAAACTGCGACGCGCCCGTCGACAGGACGATTCGCGCTTTTCCTTTCTCCGCGATTGTATCGCGGAGAATGACCTCGCAAGCGCGGGCCGCCTCCAAGCCTGCCTGATCCGCATGTTCCAAGATGTTCAACTGCATAATGATAATTCCTCCTTGTTGTACAACATTGTAGAAATGTAAGCCATTAGGCCAGAACGCTGCTATTCATAAATTCCTCCAGCCTCACCATGCGTTTTTCTACGCGGGAACGCTCGGCGGCAAACGCCATCAGATGACTCTGGATCGATGCTTGGGCAGAGGTTGTGCTGTTATGCTGTCCCTTGGATTGAACCGACTTCACAAAATCGGCGATCAAACGCATATCCCCGCCGCCATGGCCTACATGGCCTTCCGGATCGACGAGCTGGATCACTTCCTGCTTGCCGCTGCCGAAACGGCGGATCTCGATCTCATTAGTCTCCATCGTGGCCCGTATTTCGCCTTCGGTGCCCATTAGCTTGATGGTACGGTTGCATTTCTCCGTGAACGCGCTCATCGTGAACACCGCCGTAATGTCATGCTCGAACTCCATGCTGACGACCTGATGATCCACGACGTCGTTATCGCAATGGTACACGCACCGGCCAAAAGGACCCTCCAGCATCGCTTGGTAACGCGCTTCGTAACTCGGGTCGTTGCTCGCAGCCTCGCCTTTCCAGCCCGCATTCTCGATCAAATACGTATTCGGCGCATAGTACTGGCATTCGTGCGATACCGGGCATCCATCCAGGCAGCGCTTCGGCGCGCCGGGCGGAGCCGACTCCGGACGGAAATGCGACAGGTGGCCATAGGAGGCCACGCTTAGGCATCGGCCTCCCGCCAGCCATTGCATGATGTCCAAGTCATGGCAGGATTTGGCCAAAATCATCGGGCTGGATGACTCGCTGTTATTGAAATATCCCCGCACATACGAGTGGGCCTGGTGCCAATAGCCGACGTTCTCGTTGTGCTGGATCGACATCAGGCGGCCGATTCGTCCTTCATCGAGCAGCCGTTTAAGCTCTTGGAAAAAAGGCGCATACCGGAGAACATGGCAAATCGTTAACGTACGGTCGAAGGCTTCCGCCTGCCGGCCCATATCGATGCATTCCTGCCACTCCGGGGACATCGGCTTTTCCAGCAGCACATGATACCCGGCTGCCAACGCCTTCATGGTCGGCTCATAGTGGTCCCGGTCCCTCGTGCAGATGAAGACCGCATCCGATTGACGGGGTCCGGCAAACAGCTCATCCCAGCTTGCAAAGCATTGCTCATCCGCTATCCCGAACTTCGCTTGGCAGCGGCTGCGCCGCACCTCATCCGGATCGGCAACGGCAACAATCTGCATCTCCTCCGGTCGCTGGAGCGCATATCCGCTGTAAATCATGCCGCGAAGGCCTGCTCCGACCAGCGTGACCGTTAGTGGTTTTGGTTTACTCATGTCCTTCCACATCCTTTCCCTCTAGTTGCCCGCGATATTCTACCCGTGGTTCGTTCAGCTCGGAGGGATCAAGCATCTTGAAAATGCCGGGAAACACGACGCTCATCGCTTCCTCCTCCTCAAGCTGCCGAGCCCTGACCAGATCGGCTGCGCTGCTCACAGGATGAATGGCCGTAATCGTGCCGATTCTATGGTCAACCTCCGCGGCAAGCTGCACATACAACCCTTCCCGACCTACCGTATAGAACGGGATCGCTCCCGCCTGCCACTCATCAAAGTGGGAGATAACCTCCATGCACCGGATGACATCGTACGTGCGCAGCGCAGCCAAACTGTCCCCGAGCCAGATCAAATCATCGGCAAGCTTATGCAGCACCCCAAAATAAGAACGCGCGGGCTTACCATAGATCGGATAGGGCTCATGAGGACCGACCCCGGACGTGTTCAGCACCAGCACGGCGCGGCCGGATCGGCAGGTTTCCTGAATCCAGGCCCAATGCGCTTTCAGCTGGCGGGTCCCTCCCCGCCAAACGGCAACGGTCAGCGGCCGCCTTCGTTCGGCTGTATCCTCGGCCAGTCGGAATACATAACCGCTGTTCATGATGCCCTCCTGCGACCACCACAAGCGATAATCGGCCTCAAGGCCCTCCACTGCGCCCAGCCCAATGATGCGCGGGTTCAATTCGCAAGGCTTCCGGGAGGCGTAAATCTTCTCCTGCAGCCACTGCCTTGCTTGATCCTGACTTTGCTGCGTCGGCAGCAGCGAACGGGCTGCTGCCAGCTGGTCGCAGCGATCGGCATTGAAGTCCCGGATCGTCCTTCCGGCCGCCTTATCCCGGTACATCTGACCGCTGGGACTGCACCACAGTTGTTCCGGAGGCAGCGCCTCGATCTTCATGGCATCGTTGGGAACAACCTTCACCTCGAGATGCCGGACGAAAAATGCCGCGGCCGCCGCGGCCAGCCGATCCGTATAGCGGTGCGTCGAGGCGTCGGTCACAAGCTGCAGGTCGCCCGGGTGACCGAGCAGCTCCCAGAAGCGCCTGCAGCGATCAACGGTGCGCCGCGTGCCTTCAATCGGGAAGAAATCGTATTCTGCCGCCAACACGATCAGCGGCTTCGGCGCAAAAGCGATAAGCAGATCCTCATGGTCGTAACCCAGCCCGGACAGGCCCGGCCATACCTGCTCGGCATCCTGCACGCCGCCGGCATGCATGTACAGCTGCCGGTTCATGATGAAGGTGGCGGGAGCCGCCGCCGCTATGCGTTCATCGCAGACCATCATCATGGCCGTCTGCGTTCCGCCGCCGGAATTTCCCGTTACGCCGATCCGCGACGGATCGACCTCGGGCCGTTCGCACAAGTAGTCGATGGCACGCATGGCATCGTGAACGAAATATCGGGCTACGCTGTCGCCGAGCATATGGCACTGAACGCCGTACTGCTGATGCTCCTTCGTTCCCCATAGGACGCTCCCTTCCCGATGCTCGAAATCATGAAGGCTAAGGCGCTCGCCCTGCCCGATCGGATCGATGGCCAGCACGATGATGCCCGCCCGGACGAAGTGCTGGATGACGCGCTGATAATAGGCATCATGCTTCGCCCCCAGCTCGTGCCCGCTCAGAAACAGGACGGCCGCGGAGCGTTCTTCCCGGTGATCGGGCAGATACAGATTCGACGTGACGGCATACCCCGGAAGGGACTCGAACATCACCTTCTCTATATGAAAGCCGGTTCCGCGAATACTTCCCGTTGTGCGTCCGTTAAGAAGGGTATCGGTTCTACCATTTGACATGTTGCCGGCGTTCCCCGTGGACCAGCGCGAACGTTCCTTAAGCGGAGACCTGTCAGGCGATGTTTCCTCTCCGAATGCCGCCCCTTCCTCCCGTCCCGGGTTCGCGAATGCATCGGGAAGACCGCCGATGGACCTCAGGAAGGCCGCCCTTATGGCCTCCTGCCGCTCTCTTGCCGCCTCGGCCGTGACGATGGAATCGCGGATAGCATCCCCGGCGGCAAATGCGGCATCGGAACGCTCGAACACATGCGCTTTCAACTGATCCCGCGTGTCGTATAGCGTGCAGACATACTGCTCCAGTTCCTGAACGCTGTTCATCTCGATGAACTCCTGTTGACGAGCGTAGGCGAAACGTCCGGAAGCTTCATCGCCCGGCCTTCGGCAATGGAGCGATTGGCCGTGGCGCCGATCAGAAGGGATTCGGCGCCTACCGAGCTGTCGGCTTGTTGACCTAGCGGATCTTCGATCCCGTCTTCGAACAGCGCCTTGCGCAGCTTCGCATCCCCGCCGCCGTGACCAGCGGCCGATGTATTGACTTCGACCAGCTCTTCCGTGCCATCGGCTCTGAAAATATGAATCCGGCTCGCTTCCCCTTGCTTCATATCCGCGTTGCTGTATACATTCGAGACCTCAATCCGGCCTTTGCTGCCGTTGATCGCGGCGCGCCAGCCCTCATACGGGCTATAGGCGACGAGGGAATAGGTCAGCATCGCATCATTGTCGTACCGGACATTGACCGACATCGTGTCATAAATGTCGATCCGGCCGTCAAACAGGCAGCGGTCCCGCAAATAGCCGTCGGCTTCTTCCGCCTGGCGATAGTATTTTTCAAGAAACGGATCCTTTTCGATATCCATATAGAACTCGCACTCGTCTTTCCGGTGGCAAGTCAGGCATCGTTCTCCATGGTCCTGCCGGTCGTCCCCGTACACCCGTCTCGTCCCAAACGCATGAACTTCCGCGGGACGGCTGTTCATCCACCAGTTCACGATGTCGAAGTGATGCGTGGACTTGTGAACCAGCAGCCCGCCGCTGTTCTTCATCTCGGCGTGCCATCTGCGGAAATAGTCCGCGCCATGCAGGCGGTCCAGAAACCACTCCAGATCAATATGGTAAACATCTCCGATGGCCCCTTGCAGCAGCAGTTCCTTCACGGTCGCAAAATAAGGCGCAAACCGAAGGTTGAACGTGACCGTCACCTTCTTGCCGCTCTCCGACTCCGCCTGCAGAATCTCCCGGCACTTGTCTTCGTCAATCGTCATCGGCTTCTCGCTAATGACGTCGCAGCCTGCCCTCAAGGCTTGCACGATGTAGGTATGATGCGTGTAATCCGTACTCGCCACGATCACGACATCCGGCTTCGCGGCGGCGATCATTCCGTCAAAATCATCGTAGACGGGGATCCCCCCGCACTCCTCGCTCAGAAAGCGCGCCCGCACCGGATTGGCATCATACACGCCTTCAAAGGCAAGGACGCCTCTCCAATCGGTAACCATCGGCTTAGCAAACATATACAGCGCTCTCGATCCAGCGCCGACCAGCACGTACTTCTTCATATCGTAAGTTCCTCCTTCAGCCTTTCATCCCTGTCGAAGCGATGCCTTGAACAAATTGCTTCTGCGCGAACAGATAGACGATGACGACCGGCAGCGTCGTAATAACGGCCCCCGCCATCAGCAGCGCTTGATTGACGTTCTCCGATTTCAGGTAGAGCAAGCCGAGCGGCAATGTGTACAATTCCTTGTCTTGCAGGTAAATCAGCGGGCCCAGCGTGTTGTTCCACGCGCCCATGAAGGTGAATACGCCCAGCGCGGCCAGCGCCGGCTTGCACAGCGGCAAATAAATTTTGAAGAATATGCCCGGCGGGCTGCAGCCGTCGATCGTAGCCGATTCATACAGCTCTTTGGGCAAGGATTTAATGAACTGATGCATTAAGAAAATACCGAACGCCCCGCCCAGGAAGCTGGGCACGATCAAAGGGTAGTACGAATTCAACGCCCCGAATTCCTTCCAGATGAAATAGGTCGGGATCATGGTCACTTGCGACGGAATCATTAGGGTAGCCAGCATGATCATATAGATGAGCCCCCGCAGCCGAAAGGTAAACATCGCCAGCCCGAAGGCCACGAAAGCGCTGGAGACCAAGGATCCCACCATCTCGATCGAAACGATGAAAAAGCTGTTCAAGGTATATCGACCGAAGTCGACTTTATTCCATATCGTCACATAGTTATCCCAATTCAGCGGATTCGGGATGAGCTGCGGCGGCATCTGCGAGATGGCGCCAACCGTCTTCAGCGACGTGGACAGCATCCATATGAACGGGAACACCATGAAAACCGCACCGGCAATCAGCAGCAGGTACATCAGCACCTTAAGCAAGGGGTGAGTCGTCTTAGTCATAGTGCACCCACTTTTTCTCGAAATACTTCTGAAACAACGTGAAGCTCAGGATGATGACAAACAGCAGCCAGGCCGTTGCCGATGCCGGTCCCATTTTGAAGAGCAGGAACGCATCCCGGTACACCAGCAGATTCGGCACCATATTTCTCTCCGGTATGCCCGTGGTGATGGAGCCGAACAGACCGAGGAACACGTCGAATGCCTGGAATGCCGAGATGGTAGACAAAATCATGACGAGATACACCATCGGCGTTACCATCGGGAACACCACCTTCGTCAGCTGCTTCCAGCCATTGGCGCCATCGATCTGCGAGGCTTCCAGCACCTCTTTCGGAACGTTCTGCATGCCGGCCAGAATCATGATCATGGATTGGCCCACGCCCTTCCATACCTGAACGATCGCGATGCTGGAGATGACCATCAGCCAATGGCTGCTGTCAATCCATTTGACGGGGGCAAGGCCGACAGACTCCAGCACCCAGTTAATTACGCCGTATTGATAGTTGAACATCCACACCCAGACCACGCCGCCGGCGATCCACGGTGTCACGACGGGGAGGAAATAGAACAGCCGGAACAAGCCCTTGGCCCGGATGGCCTGATTCAGCATGAATGCGATCACGAATGCCATTAACGTCTGAATCGGCACGAAGATGAGCGCAAACACAAACACGTTCCGGATGGACACCCAGAACTCGTGCTTGTTCAGGACGCGCACCCAGTTGTCCAGTCCGATCCACCGCGGGGGGTTAAACAAATCCCACTCCGTGAAGGAAATATACGTGGAGAAGAGGATCGGAAATAAGAGAAAAACCACGACATTGATGACAAACGGCAATGTGAAGATATAACCCCAGTATCCTTGTTTCTGCATGACACACCTGCCTTTCGTTAACGAAGCAAGGGATGCAATCCGACACGTCGTCAAGACTGCATCGCCCTGATCCCATGAAAGTTATTTACCGGAGTCCAGCACATCCTGAACCTTGGCATGAATATCCTTCACGCCGTCTTCCACCGAAACGTTACCCACCATGATTTCATTGACCACCTGCTGCACCAGAATGCGCCATTCGCTCCAGGTAGCATTCTCATCCAGGGTAACGCCGCCTTCGTTAATGCCGTCCGTGAAAGCCGCTTTGTTCAGCGGTTTGGTTGTGCTGTCCTTCAATTGATCCAGCGCCGACTTTTTCACGGGCAGCGTGGATCCCGTCTTGACGACGATATCCTGCACTTCATCGCCGAGATAATATTTCAGGAACTCCCAGGCGGCATCCTTCGATTCCTGCTTCGCTCTGGAGGAGACCAGCCACGTGTTGGCTACCATCGGAACATAGCGCTTGCCGTCAACCCCTTTCGGAATTTTGACGACATCCCAGTTCGTGTCGGCAAAGCTCTCGTTCATATTCACCTGCAGGCTGTATTGAAGGAAATACATCGCGGCCTTGCCGCTCGCGAATACTTCGAGCTCGCCGCCGTTCGCTTTCAGGTAATCGATATCGGCAAAATAGCCTTGATCCAAACCGTCATACAGCTGCTGTAATCCGGCCGCGGTTTTGGGATCGTCAAACCGCGATTTCGTCAGGGTGTCGTCCAAGGCCGAGCCGCCTGCCTGCTTGATCCAAGGAAACCAGCCGTTGGTGATGGAAAAGGAACCGATGAATCCGAATTGGCTCGTGTTGTCTCCATCCTTGACCGTCAGCTTCTTGGAGGCCTCAATCAGGTCGTCATAGGTCCAGTCGTCGGTTGGTACAGGTACGCCCGCCTTCTCGAAGACATCCTGGTTATACGCGAGCGCAATCGGGTTAATGCCGTGAGGCACGCCCCAGATCTTGCCTTCAGGCGTTTTGGCGGAGAACAGGCCGTCGATGTATTCGTCCGCTTTCAGGTCGGCTTCAATGTAGGAGGACAAGTCCTCTGCCACGCCTCGTTCCCCGTAGCTAAGTATGGTGGCGTTCTCTTGGAACCAGACGTCCGGCATCGTGTTGCCTGCAATCTGCGTGGCGATCTTGGACGTAAAGTCCCCCCAAGGCGCTTCTTGGATTTCAACGTTGATGTGGGGGTGGGACGCAATAAAACCGTCGATAATTTCTTTACTCGTCACCTCATAGCTGCCAGGGAGCCCAATCTTGAGCGTCACCTTCTCTTTGCTGCCTTCCGCTTCCCCCGGCGAGACCTCCCCATCGGTTGACCCGCCGGATGAGGAGCAAGCGGTGAACATCATCATAAACGCCAGCATCAAAGAGATTACCTTTACCTTTTTAGACATTGAAAACCCTCCTTTTTGAGTTGCAAATAGAGATTGCGTGTTTTCTGCTCCAGCTCATTCCAATGGTATTGATTCTATAGTAATCGATTTCTGTAACGAGTATAGCATGGAAGCCCTTTCTTGAATAGAGTTTTCTATGCTCCCATCGATTATTTTTATAATATAAGTCTGACTTTGAGCGTTGTATAAGGTATTCCAAGGTTTAACAGGGATTGTTTTCCACATGCTGAATCAAGAAACGAATAGAAAAAAGTTAGTAATCGATATCTTTTATAACAACTAATAAAGCCCGAGCGTTTTTGTTATGCCCGGGCTTTAAACCATCCTTGTATTCACTTGTTCTCCCGGATATCCCGGACCGATTTTCGCTCCAGCAATTTAGGCTGCAGCATCACATCGAACATCGGGCTATCCTCGCCCTGCATCATATCCAGCAGCATTTTGCAGGCCATCTTCCCCATCTCGTAATCGGGCTGCTTAATCGTTGTGAGCGGCGGATGAATCATCTGTCCCACGTCAATGCCGTCAAAGCCCATCACCGAAATCTGCTCCGGCACCTGAATGTCGCGCTGCGACAATTCGTTGATCACCCCAAAGGCCATCATGTCGTTGCACGCAAATATCGCCGTCGGCTGCGGCGAATGTTCCAGCAGTCTCTGCGTGAGCTGCTTGCCCGTATCGAATTCGGTGACCGCATTATACACTTCCTCGGTCGGGGACTCGACCACCAGCGGCTTGAGACCCGCGTCCTTCATCGCCGACATATAGCCCTGATGAATGCTTCGGCGGCTTGGGCGATCCAGCTTGGAAGTGACGTAACCGATGCGCGCATGCCCCTTCTCCTGCAGATGCTTGGTTGCGATGTAACCGGCCTTGTGGTAGTCGAACTCGATCTGGTTAATGTTGTCCTCATCGATCTTCTGATCGATGGCGATGACGTTCAGGCCAAGTTTCATCAACTGGGTCAACTGGCTCTTATCCTTGGAGATCGAGGAGATGATCAAGCCTTTGACCTGCTTCTCCATGATCGTCCTTAAATATTCGTCTTCCAGGGCCGGATCTTGCAGGGAGTTGCATACGATAACCGTAAAGCTATTCTGCCGAGCCACCTCTTCGATCCCGAAAATGACGGAAGAATAAAACGGGTTCACAATAGAAGGAATGATGACTCCGATCGTATTGCTGGTATTCTTCTTCAACTGTTTGCCGAGCATATTCGGAATATAATTGGACTCCTTCGCGATTTGCTGGATGCGCTCTTTAAGCTCCTTGCTGACAGGATAACTGCTGTTGCTTAACACGCGCGAAACCGTTGCCGAAGAAACATTTGCCATCTTCGCTATATCATGTATTGTGGTCGGCTTCTTCATAGGATCCCTCACTTATAGTAATCGTTTACTATTGTAAAGTATACAAATAGCTGACATAGAAAGCAATAAACCGATGAAAATATCCGTCAAGCTCATGCCCCGTTACATCCGTAGCTCCCGCATTTTTCGACGCTAGCCCCATTAACCGGAACGCTATTCAGTCGCTGAATGCGACGAACGCCAACATCGATTTGTCCTCCGTGCTTGCGAACAAAAAAAGACCGCCGGGTCATCCCCGGCGGCAAATATATTGGTGGAAGGAAATTCATCGTTCAGTAGGAATAAGGAGCAGCTAAAAAATGACTGAGTCTGAGATTACACTTCAGGCGTTCCGTAGGTTGCGAACCAACCCTTGATCGTATCGAAATCATCCGTAAAGGACAGGGAGAGCAGCAGCAGAACGCGGGCTTGTTGAGGACTCAGGTTGTCGCCTGAAATGATGCCCTCTCCGCCGCCGTATACGCTGCCAGAGCCTGTACGGGTCGTAGTTACGAAGACCACCCCCTTTTCGATGGCTTCTTTGCGGGCGGCACTCATCTCTCTCGAGATGCCGCCTGCGCCGGTACCGGAGGTGACGATGCCTTTAGCTCCGTCTGCCACAAAGCCTTTGATCGCCCCGCCGCCGGCCTCCTGATAAGAAACCGCAATTTCGACCTTCGCCAGATCGCCTTTCGTGATTTTGCTCAGATCAAACACTGGTTTGCCCTGGCCTTCGTCTTTCATTGCACGGAGGGGAGCCCGGTAGATACGGATATTCTCGTCATCGATATATCCGACCGCGCCCAGCATAGGCGTTTCGAACGTGTCGGTGCGGTAGTCATTGGTCTTGGTTACGCCGCGTGCCAGATGAATCGTGTCATTCAGCATCAGCACCGTGCCGAAGGATTCCGTGCGGCCGCTCCCGGCAAGTTTGATGGCGTTGTACAAGTTCGCTTGGGCGTCGGAACCGATCACCGTCCAAGGTCTCATGGAACCGGTGATAACGACGGGTTTATCGCTTTGCACCGTCAGATCGAGGAAGTACGCAATCTCTTCCATCGTATCCGTCCCTGTTGTCACGACGACGCTATCGTACACCTCCAGCGCCTTGTCGACGGTCCGGGAAAGATCGTATAAATCGGCCATGGTATAGGCGCTCGACCCGGAGTTGCCGAACTGGAGCGTGCTGATATCCGCAATCTTGTCCGTATTCGGAAGCTCGCCCACCATGTCTTCAATCTTCAGCGTACCTGCCCGATAGGATTGAAAGCTGGTAGCATCCGTCGATTGGCCCGCCAAAGTGCCGCCAGTCGCAACCACCAGCACGTTCGGCTTCGCCGATTGTTTAGAGGCCTCCGACAGGGGAGGAACCGTCGTATTCCGGCCTGGCGCCGCAGGGGTTTGCACGGGTGAAATCGCACTAACCGTCCCTTTCACTTCCGTTACCGTCGCAGCATGGGCTGCATACGTCCCAACAGGCGATAAAGAAATCACAAAAGCGGTAAATGCAGCGGTACTCCATACTGCTAACGGGCGTTTCGACTTTGGTTTCATCATGGCACTCTCCTCTGATGTATATGTAATATTATATAACATAAATATGTGTTACCGTTAGAATCATTCTATTTAATGTTATTTAATATAACAAATATCACATGCAGTAGGGAAAACGTTTACAATGATAGTTTGTGGATGATAATCCCTATTAAGTTGCCTTTTTTGATAGATTTAAATAAATAACTCCAGAAATAAAAAGAGCTCATTATCAGAAGGTCAGATCATTTAAATGTTATATAATTTAACATATTGATCGGTCTGCAAACGATTCTATCCGAGCTATAAACAATAACAAGGGATAGTCCATCACCTTCCGGTCGGACTATCCCTTGCACTTGTTATCATTCATTGCGCTTGCTGGCGATTATCTTGTATAAACGCCTTCTGCTTAATCCGCCTGTCCCGGTTCCTCCACAGCCCCTGCTTCGGTGACACGGTACACCATAATTTCACCATCCACCAAGTGATAGATGGAATAAGAGTCCACCAAGTTGTTCTCGTTAAAGCTAATCATGAGCTGCGCCTTCATGCTTCCGCTATCGAGGCCCTGAACATCTACCGAAACGGCGGTTTCGAGGTAATGGTAGCCTTCCTTGCCTGGATGATCATACTGCCACGAAGTGAATCCCCCGCCTTTAGCCGTCGTCTTCGCCTCCCCAAGCTGTTGCCGGACTTCTTCCATCGTCTTGCTTATCAGCGACAGCTCTTTCAGGGAAGAAACAACATCTTCTCCCTGCTCTTTCGAGGTTGAAGCGTCTGCTTGAGAGGTTGCATTTTCCGCGGAAGGGGCCGGAACAGACGGAGATGGATCGGCTGCCATCGCTACCGATTGATCTCCTGAAGCCTCGTCACTCTCTTCCGCAGGAGCCGCCTTTTTCTTCTCTGCCGGCTCCGGCTGCTTGGTTAATTCAAGCCCTTGCACGGATGTGTTCACCGGCTCGTTCTCCACCAGGGGAGTTTCGTTGCTGCAGCCTCCGATCACCAGCACGGCCACCACTGCAATCCATATCATGCTAATCTTGTTCATTGCTCACTACTCCTTCGTTGTCTCTCCATTATGATTGGAGGTAATATGGAATTCCTTCATCATGTTATGGAAGCGTGCACCGAAGCCTTCGGAAGCCTCCAGGAAATACCGCTGCTTCACGACAAAGCTGCCGCCCTGCCCGTTATCGAACACATAATACCGTATGACCGGATCATCCCACTCTTTGCCGCCGGTGCCGCCTACCGCACGCACCTCCCAGCCTTGAATCGGTTCATCCACGAGGTTCGCCTCGACCTTCGGATACGTTTGTAGCTCTTTCTGAAGCTGCTCCGCTGCGCTCTTTGGATCAATGCCCTCCTGCGAAATTTCCATGAACACCTCCGGATAGCGGTCATCTGTTGGCTTCTCCTTCAATTCAATGCGGTCCACGCCCGATTCATGAACCATCTTAAACCGGCTCTCATCCATATAAATCACGTAATCCGCTCCCTCATGCAGCTGATCCACGCTTGTTTCCGGCATGCCCTCCAGCTCCTGTTCAACCGTCTTCTGAGGAGCGAACCATTCCTTCACCTGATCAATGAACGCTTGGACAGGCGCCGTCTGAAAGCTGACGGTCAGCACGATGGCTGCCGCAGCGGCGGTGCCCGCAATCCATCCGGCCGCTCTTCGTCCCGAACGGCGGCGTCCTTTCGACTCCCGCGGCGCAAAGGAAGTCTCCGACTCTGCAGGCTGCTGGGCTTGCTCGCTATGAATCCGCTCCTTGATCGCCATCCAAATCTCGTCTTTATGTCGCATCGCGTCATCCGTCCCCTTTTTCAGGCCGTCTGCAATCTCTTGATCCCATGGATCACGTCCCATGCTGATTCCCTCCCCTATTCTGCAGCATCCATTCCTTTAATTTCTTTCTCGCTTTGAACAGCCTGGACTTCACCGTGTTGACGTTCAGCTCCATCATGTCCGCGATATCCTTCTCGGCTACATCATTCAAATATTTCAAAATAACGGGAATCCGGTGCGGATCATCCAGCCGCTGCACCAGCTCATATACCTCGCCGTGCCGGTCAAATTCATAGGTGTCGCTCTCGGAGGGAAGATCCCTCTCCTCGGAAATTTCCGAAGGCACCATCTTCGCATGTTTCTTCAAATACCGGTTGCACTCGTTATAGAGAATCCGGTTGAACCACGGCTCAAAGGGCCTGCTCAAATCATAGGACCCCAGATTGCGGTAAACCCGGATAAACGTTTCCTGGACCACGTCGGCGGCGCTTGCCGAACTTCCGGTGACTGCGGCTGCCGTTCGAATCGCCCGATCCGCATATAACCGATACAGCTGTTCAAACAGTTCATCGCTGTACTCCGTCTTTAATCGTTGTATAAGGTCGTGTACCAAACCGTGCTTGCCTCCTTTCACTTGGCCAATCACTTACAATACCCCGGCATGCAGGCAAAAAGTTTTCGAGTACGTTATTTTTTTAGTATGTAAAAAAAGGATACCCCGATGCCGCACGGCCGAAGTATCCTTTTTCTATATTATAACCAATCATTAAGCTTGCGCCGGGATCGGTTCCATTGAATGTGCCTGATGGCTCACCGGTTCGACTTGCTCTGCCTTGCGGAGGTGCTTCTGCCCCCGCCAGCGGAAGAAAGACAACACGCCGCGCAAATACTCGTCGGCAATCATGCAGGAGTAGATGCCGATAAGACCCCATCCCATGTGTATGCCAAGCACATAGGACAGCCCGGTGGCGACAAGCCACATCGAGCCAAGGGAAATGTACATGGTGAACCTGGTATCTCCGACGGCATTGAGCGAGTTGCCGAGCGCCATGTTGAGCATTTTGCCGGGCTGGAGAATCAGGTTCATCCCAAGAAGCGATGCCCCGATCGCAACGATCGTCTTATCGTCCGTAAACAGCCCCAGCAGCTGTTTTCCGAAAACATACAGGAGGAACGCATTGACGACCACGTAAATTACCCCGATACCCAGTGCGCGGTACGCGCTTCGGTATGCCTCCCGGATCCGGCCTGCGCCGAACAGATGCGCGATCTGGATCTGAGCCGCCATCGCGATCGACGAGCCAAGCAGGAAGCAGAAGGATTCCAGCGTATTCATGTACGTACGGGCTGCCAGCTCGGCGGCACCCAGCGTTGCAATGAAGGAGTAGATGATCAGCTGCGTAAAGACCCAGCAGGACATATTGATGCCGAGCGGCCAACCGATCTTCAGGATTTCACCGAACAGCGGGCGGTCGAACACCCGGAATTCCTTCCATTTGATTCGGTATTCAAAGGAGCGCAGAAACATGTACACCAGCAAGAGAACGGCAAGCAACCGGCTGACCACCGTCGAAATCGCAACGCCGGTAAGCCCCCACTGCGGGAAGCCGAAAGCTCCGAATATAAACCCATAGTTCATAATGACGTGGATGATATTCATCCCGATAGCCACGTACATCGGCCCGCGCGTGTTGCCGGTATTGCGGATGACCGTGCTCATCGTAGCCATCATGGCAATCAATATCATTCCGCCGCCGACAATGGAGATATACGTTCCCGCAAGCGGAAGCAGATGCTCGGGCAGCTGCAGCACCGAGGCGATAGCCTCCGGCATTGCAATCAATATCACGCTGCACGCCAAGCCGATGATGGTGGTGGCGCTTACCGCCATGATGCCGATCGTTCGGGCATCC
This sequence comes from Bacillus sp. FSL K6-6540, assembly GCF_038007545.1. NCBI lineage: Bacteria > Bacillati > Bacillota > Bacilli > Caryophanales > Bacillaceae > Bacillus > Bacillus sp. FSL K6-6540. The sequence continues at coordinate 655,288 of NZ_JBBOXH010000001.1, read as the reverse complement.
CCCGTCCGATGCGAGCCGATCTTCTGGGCAATGAGAATGCCGGCACCGCTGGCGACCGTCATGAACAGCGTCGTCATCGCCTGAAACAGCTGATTGGAGAAGCCGACCACGGCTACCGCATCGTCGGAAATCCGGCTAACCATCAATGTATCCACCGCTCCCAGCAGAAACTGCAGGAACAGCTCGATAAATATGGGCCATGCGAGAACCCATAATGTAAATTTGTTTGTGTTTTTATCCAACATTCCAACCTCCACCCATGATGTAAGGGTTAAACACAATTCATGATGAAACGGTCTTTAACCTTTTCAAATTATAGATGGTATACTGGAGTTATAATATCATTTTCCGAACGAAAACTTTCAAAATTCAAACCTCGCGAACCACGAAAGGGCTTTCTTATGACGATCCTGAATTTTACCGTTCCGCCGCTGCCGGAATACATCAATAGCGGGCTTACCCGGGCTCCGATTCACAGTGGACACCCCAACCGCAAAAACATCGGCATCTTTGATCTGCTCGTCGTTAGGAAGGGACAGCTGTATGTCACCGAGAACGGAAGTCCTTATGAGATCAAACCCGGCATGTTCCTGATCCTGCGTCCCGATACGCATCATTTCGGCACGAGGGGATGCACCGAGGAGACCGATTATTACTGGCTCCATTTCCAGACCTCCGGGGATTGGCACCCGGACGAGGCTTGCCAAGCGCCTAGAAGAGAGGAAGTTCCGGAGCTGAAGGCGATGACACCGAACTATTTTTCCGTTAACATTCCCCAGTTCGGCACCCTGCCTCAGCCGGAAAAGGCCATGGAGCTCCTGGCTACCCTGTCTTCGCTGGTTCAGTACGGTCACCAGGCCAAAATCCTGTGGCGGCAGCAGGTGGTGTTCCAAGAGCTCATCGAGTTGCTGGCCGCCGCACTGGATACGCCACTCTCCTCGCCCTCCTCCGCTTGTGCCGAACGGGCCGCAGCTTATCTGCGGAAGCATTATCGCGAGGAGTTCAAGGTACAGGAGCTCGGCGACCGCATTAACTTCCACCCTGTCTATATCGCACGCTGCATGCAGAAGGAATTCGGCTGCTCGCCGGTTGAATATTTGCAGCGCTATCGGATCGAACAGGCCAAGATGCTGCTGATGCAGACGGATTTCAGCATCAGCCGGGTCGCGGAAGAGGTCGGTTTCAATCATGCGGCCTACTTCACCTCCTGTTTCACGAAGCAGGAAGGGATCTCGCCGCGCAAATACAGGCAGCGGTTCTTCATGAATTAATTCATTTTTACGCGAAATCCAAGAAAGTGGCTTGCAACCTGGGCGGGAAGCCTTTATAATGAGAATTAACCACATGATAATGATTATCATTACCGGACAAGTGAGAATGTGTTGAGAATGTATTTACACTCAGGTTTACACGCTTTTCGCTTGAAGAGTTTATATACAAAGGAGAGCCGATTGACTTATGAAAACGACTTCCCGCCGCTGTTCTCTGCAAATGGATGATTACTTGGACCTGCTGAACCTCGCGATCCAGCTTGGAGACGTGAAGTGGCAGAAAGAAATCACCCGCAAAATGGAAATGACGCTGTCCACATTAGAGACCGCAGCTCAATAAATAACTAAGGGATTACATAATCCTGCATATAGGAAAGACACCCGATCGCTATTCCAGGCATGTCCTTGGAAAGCAGATCAGGTGTCTTTTTTTTCCGTCATCACTATCGTTTCTTCTCCGGGTTCCGGCATTCTAAATTACTTCTTCGCAAATCCATCCAAATCATGCTTCAACCGGTTGTTAAGCGCTACCAATTCGTCGTAATCGGAGATGTCCAGATTGACTTCTCCCCCCTCAACCGAATCCGAAACGTAATACACCTTGTACATCAGGGAAATCAATGCTTCCGAATCCTTCATGATGATCGCGTACTTCTCGATGTCTTCCTCCGAGAACTCCCCGTTCTCCGCATAGCTTTCCCGTATGCTGTCGGACAGAGCCAGGAACTTTCCTGCGATGGGGTTAAGCAGCTGCGAACGGACGGCTTCATCCGCTGTCTTGGAATACGCTTCGATGGCCGCCAGCTTCAGCCGCACTTCCGCAAGGCGCGCTTCATGAAGGGGCATGGATTTCAGAGCCAGAATGTCGGTGTAATGGCTCCATATTTGAAATAAAGATGTGCCCAAAATGCTTTGCAAGGTCATTTTCGTTCCCTGTTCGATTTTCTTCTGATGTTCAATCAGAAACACGGTGCAGGCCAGCACCAATGCTACCATCCATACCCAGATCCATTTCGCTGAATTCGTCATAACGCACCTCCGACTCCTCTATTTTACCATATTAGGGATAAAATGAGATGGAATATATCATAGTCTGAGGGCAAAATAAACGACCCAGTCAATAAGACTGGATCGTGCCGAATCTTTAGCTGCCTCGAATTTGGCGCCACATCGTCACCATGTCGATCCAACCGCGATGTTCGGTTATTTTACCATCGGTTACCCGATATTGACGGTACAGTGTCACATCAATGGTATTGCCTGTTGGAGAGTTTCCAAAAAACATGCCGGTATGCGTGCCTTTTACCCCCATTCTTACTAATACCTTATCCCCTTGGGCGATCATCTGTTCCACGGTATAGTGTTTATCTGGAAATGCCCCCAGTATGGTTAAGGCAAATTGTTTCAGGCCTTCTTTGGATTGATAAGAATGCTCTTGATAACCGGGCGATAAAAATTGATCCGTGCTGTCCATATCACTCTGATTCCAGAAACTCTCGATAAACGCGGATACCGTTTCCATATTGTTCTGTTCTATTGTTTTCATCATAAAACATCTCCTTTGTTCGTTGGGTTTTCCGATTGCTTTACCGTTAACATCCGCAGCTACTTTGCCTGGATTTGGGGCAGCAGCGTCCCTGTATCGAACCAACCACTGTGATTCGTAATTTCGCCATCTACGATATGAAATTCCCGGAACTGGGTAATCTGAACGGATTTGCCCGTCGGCGGATTTCCTGCAAAGCTGGCATTATGCGTTCCTGTAATAACAATTCTTGCTATGACCTTCTCCCCTTGGGCTAAGGTATCAGCTAGCATATAGTGTTGATCCTCGAAGGCTTCTGCGATCTGTTCGGCAAAAAACTGATCCGTCTGATAAATATCCCCTTTATTCCACAACTCCTCGATCTTTGCGGTCACCATTTCGATATTGTTCTGCTCTATGGTCTTCATGAAAAACATCTCCTTTGTTGGTTATTTGCATTAGGAAAGCAGGCTGATTCCTATCTCTCAAATAGAGACAATGGGATACTATCAGCTAATGCCTTATATCCTGCATCGCTAAGATGCAGATGATCGCCAAAATCATAGGCGGGAAGCAGTTCGTTTGGAGCTTCGGGATTAGCTAAGGCCTTGTCAAAGTCAATCATTCCATCGAATACATGTTGAGTACGAATCCACTGGTTCACTTCTTGGCGAACTCGTTCCTTTTCCTCCGAGTAATAATTTGCATTGCCGAACGGGGTGAGGGTGCCTATACATATGCGTACTCCTTTGGTATGCGCTTCGACAGCCACCTTCTTCATGCCCGCGATGATTTGATTCGCGGTCGCATTCCCAAGGCCGATATCGTTGATACCTTCAAAAAAAATCACGTCTGTAATTCCAGGGTGAGAGAAAACGTCGCGATCTAAACGCGAAAGCACATTTTCTCCGGCTACGGGCAGACCAACGTCTGGACCGCTCTTTAGAATCTGATTCCCGACGATGCCGGAATTAAGGACCGAAATTTCCCGGTCTGTCTTTTCCCGGACAAGACGATCATAAAACAAGTCTGGCCACCGGTGGTTAGAGCCTGCGGTAGACGTACTCCCCTCTGTAATCGAGTCGCCTAGAGCAACAATCACTCGTGAATTTCTTCCCTGGGATAATACCTCCATACCGGATACCCAACAGCAGGAGTGGGTCTTTTGCTTGAAAAATTCTGCACTGTTATCCGAAGCGTGATCCCCATCGGCGATATAGCTGATTTGGGGTGGGGAAAAATGCCAAGTAGATGTTTTAGTTGATTGAGGAACATATATGCTTATGGCTACATCCACAGCTCCACTCACGTTAAGATCCACGGGATCAGTATAGATTTCTCGTCCGGCAGGAATGATGATGATTGATATCCGTTCGAATGTGACATGTCTATCGCTTCCTGGAATCGTATACCCATCTTTATTGGAAAGCGCTAAGTTTACGCTGCCGAATACTACCTGTTCGGAACCATACAGATTGGATAACTTCAATCGTATGGTAGAGCCGGCGGTATGGGGGTGTACGATCATGCGAATCGTCTGGTTATCCAATGTATCGAAGGCGGCGAATCTTGCATCGTAGTAAGTCTGGCTTGCAAACCAGGAACCCAACCAACGTTCGCCTGCCTCTACAGTTGTTCCTGCCGTCTTCTTTATACCTGGCTGAATTGCTTTCACATGTATTCTCCTTTCCACCTAATACGTAACTAAATGGTCACGTATTAGGCGCATCGTTATACAGTCATCCGTAAAATGCACAGTTACCCATAGGATGGATCGCAGTTTAGAAATCCGTGAAGTCCTGTTACCGTAATGACATGACGCCAACAGAAAGCGACCGGGTCAGAACGAGAAACTTCTCTACAGCAGCATCAACCCTCTCCCTCAGCCCAGCATCTAATGGAACACCCTCCGCATCAAAGCCTTGCGATCCCGCTCCGATAGAAATCCACTCCGGGCTGTTAACCCCATGCAAGTTGCGCATAATACTCTGAAGATGGGTCAGCGAGCTCACCCCGACCGGTCCGCCTGCAGAGCTCACGGAAAGCACCGGTTTCCCCGATATATGACTTACATTCATGTAATCCAGGGCATTTTTGAGCACCCCTGAAATCGAACCATGATATTCCGGTGTCGCGAAGATCAATCCGTCCGCACCTTTGACTATATCCAATACATACTGGACATTCAGGCTCAGTTCCTCGTTGTCAGGCGAATAAAGCGGTAATTCCAATTCATTCAATTCGATACATGCGGCTGAAATTTGATGACCTTGCAGCAGCCTCCCGATATAGCGAAGCAATAACGTACTTGTAGCTCCTTGACGATTACTGCCCGCGATCATAACAATTTTCATATGTTTCCTCATCCTCCCTGTACTTTTTAACCACTATGGATTCTTAATCATCCAGACCTATGCTGTTTACTATGCTCTTTACTATGCTGCTTCGTCACTTTCATACCTCCCCATTCGTCCATTCAAAATGCCGTAAGCTGACAAACGATTCGTTGTATGATAATATGTGACTATACTGTCACGTTTATAATACGTTACCATTAGGTCACGTGTCAATAGCCATTTGAATTTTCTTAGCATGCTGTTAAGAAGGAGATGTCACGATTGGAAAATGAAATATTTAAAGCACTGGCGGATCCCAGCCGGCGAACTCTCTTGGATCTGCTGTATAAATCAGATGGGCAAAGTTTAAGCGAGCTGTGCGTTCCCCTTGCGATGACCCGATTCGGCGTCATGAAGCATCTTCATATACTGGAGGAAGCCGGCCTTATCACAACGAGAAAGGTAGGCCGGGAGAAGCTGCATTATCTGAATTCCGTGCCGATCCGTCAAATATACGACCGGTGGGTCAGCAAATACGCTGAGCCCTGGGCGCTGGAATTAACATCCCTTAAAAATGAATTGGAGCGTGAACCGGATATGGAACAGAAACCCCGTCATGTAAACCAGATTGCTATTAAAGCAGCACCCGAGCAAGTATGGCGCGCCATAACCGATCCAGCCAAGACATCAAAGTTCTGGTACAACTGCTCGATCCAATCCAACTGGGAAATCGGTTCGCCATTCAACCTAAAGAACCCCGAGGGCAAGGTTCAAGCAGAGGGGACCATAATAAGTATAGATCCGCCGCATAAGCTGGTTCTGAGTTGGAGGATGTTAATAACCGATGATACTGCCGGCGAAAAGCCCTCGCGCATTACGTGGGAAATCGATCCCCATGCCGAGCTTAACGGCGTAACCCTGGTAACGGTTATCCATGATGAGTTTGATCAGGCGCTGCATACGGCTAACACGCTGAAGTTAGGCTTGCCGATCGTACTGTCGGGATTGAAGACCTTACTTGAAACGGGCTCAACGCTCACTAGTCAATAGTGGCGTCAACCGTGAAAAGGGGATCGGATGTAAAATAACAGTCCCCGGTTCATATAAGAGGGAGAACCCTGCCGCTTGACGGACAAGGTTCTCCCTTCATAGACAATACCATTTTGGCGACTGGTCCTCCCAGCGTTTTTTTGAAATCATTCCTGCTGCAAGCCTGCATCCGTCTGCACCTTGATCCGGTATTCATGCGGCGAGATGCCTTCCAGCTCTTTGAAGACGCGCGAGAATTGCTTGGTGTTCTCAAACCCGACCGCTTTGCCGATGTCGGCAAGTTTCATGTCACCGTCCTGAAGCAGGTCCTTGGCTTTCGTTATTCGCAGCTTTTTGAGATAAACCACGAAATTTTCGCCCGTATGTGCCTTAAACGCTTCGCTGAAATACGAATAATTCAACGATACATAATTGCTGACCATTGCCATGTTCAGCGGCCTGTGATAATTCTCCTCCATGTAGCTGACCGCTGCCTTGATCTCGGAATGCTCGCTGTGGGCGGAACGGATCCCTTTCACATATTCGTTCACGTGCAGCAGCAGATGCTCCAGATTCCTGAAATACGTATGGAAATGACGGTAATTGTCCATCGTCCCAACCTTGCGGTACAGCTTCAACACTTCCACCATGGAGTCTCCGTACACGCGGAACACTTCGTCCAGCACCCGTTCATTAATCCGTTTGCTGACAAACTCCAAATAATCGATGGCCACATGGGGCATGTCATCGATATGGAAAATGTCCAGCAGCAGCGCCTTGATCTCCCGTTCCCGTTCCGTGCCGAGCATGTTGCCGAGCTTGCGGATATTCTCTTCCGGCACCGGGTACGTGTTCAGCTCCCCTTGAATGTCATCATGGCTCATCAGTTTGACGTTGGGGTGAATGAACGTATAACTCAAAGCGGTCAGCGCCTGGTTGTAACAGCTCCGAATATCCTCGAACCGGAAGCCTTTCCGGCTAATTCCGACGAAGAGCCCGTCCATCTCCCGCTCGGTAAACTGCCGTGCCAGCTTCTCGAATTGTCCGTCCGGACTGCCGATGAGCACGACCCTCCCCTTACCGTCCAGGAAACACGCATTGATCCGCCCTTCCACCGAAGCCGTCATGTTATCAATCAGCTGCTTCAGCTCATCTTTGTTCATGGAGTTGCCGTCTTCGTATTTGTATTTCATCACCGCTACCCGAAATGGCTTTACGAAGGAATCAAATCCGATTTCAGCCGCGGCAGCCTCCGGCTCCCCATTCACACCTTGGGGCCGCTCCAGGAGTTCCTTCAGCCGATGGGTCTGCAGCTGTTGAAGATATGCGTCACTGGCCGCCATGCGGTCATGCAAGTCCGCTTGCCGGATCAAAACTTCTTCTGTCTTTCGGAGGGCAGCGAACAGTTCGTCCCGTCGAATCGGCTTAAGAAGGTACTCTTTCACCTGGTACCGGATCGCCGCCTTCGCATATTCAAAATCGTCATACCCGCTAAGAATCAGAAAGACGGGTTTAACGCCCAGCGGACCCTCCCGTTCGGCCAGTGCCTCGATCAGGCGTATTCCGTCCATGACCGGCATCCGGATGTCCGTAATGACGATATCGGCCGGTTGTTCGTTGTAGGCTTCCAGCGCTTCCTGCCCTTGGGCAGCCAAACGGATCTCGTATTGATCCGGGAACTCCCGTTCAATCATCGTTTTCAGGCCATACCGGATATTCTTCTCATCATCCACGATCATCAGACTTCTCATGTCCACTGCCTCCTCCTGTTAACAGCACTTTAGGGAATGTCATGGTCACCTGCGTAAACTTCCCCTCTTCGCTCTTCACTTCGATTCCATATTCATTCCCGTAGAACAACCGGATTCGCTGGTGAACGTTTCGAAGCCCGATTCCACCGGCCTGCACGCCGCCGCGCCCATAATCTCCCGAAGGGAGCTCCTCGTCGTCCGCCGTTCGCAAAATCTCGCCTAGCCTTCCCAGCCGATAAGGCTCGATCCCGATTCCGTTGTCCGTGACGTTAATCGTAATCTGGTCCTCTTCCCATGCGATGACATCGATCTTGACCTGCTTCTCCTGATCCGGGAACTCCGGCCAAGCATGCTTGACGGCATTTTCCACGATAGGCTGCAGCGACATTTTCAATACCTCGAGTTCCATGTATTCGGACGGAATGTTGAGTTCAAGCCGGATCGGCTCGTCGAACCGGATATTCATCACATCGATATAGTTGCGGATATGGCGAATCTCATCCCTCAGCTTGACGTACTCTCCCGACCATTTGAAGTTATAACGCATCATTCCGCCTAGGGAGGTCAGCGCGTCCGAAATCGTCCGCTGTCCCTCGATTTCGGCCAGCATTTTAATATTTTCGAGCGTGTTGTATAGGAAATGGGAATCGATCTGGCTGTGCAGCGTGCGCAGCTCCGCCTCCTTGGTCACCGCCTGCTTGCGAACCCCTTGGGCAATCAGTTCATTGATGGTGCGGATCAATTTGTTAAAATGATGCGCCAGTTCGCCCACCTCGCCGCCGCCCCGGATCGCAATGGCCGCGGTAACCTCTCCCTTGCGGACTCTCTTCATCGTTTCCGTTAAACGACGCAGGCTCTTCAGGATAATGGAATTTAAGTAATACGTAATAATCGACAACAGAATGATCAGCACGACGTTCGCGGCTATAATCTGTCCCTGGGCCTTGGATACGTTATTCAGCGCCCCTTCCAGGGAAACGACATTCAGCACGTGGGCATGAAGCCGCTCCATCGGCGTCGCAATCAGCAGGAACGAGGAACCCTCCAGGCTGAACCTGGCATGCATGGTCTCCTCGGAGTCGCCCGTCTGCAGCTTCAGCTTAGCGAATTGAAGCTCCACCTCGTCCCGGAGTCCCTCGTGACTGGTCATGAACGATTGGCTTCGATCCATGAACAGCTTCCCTTCCTGATCCACGATGACCATCTGCGAGCTGTCATCCACGATACCGGCAAAGGTCTTCGGAGCAAAATACTTGAGCAGCATATCCACCTGAATCACGCCGCTGTAATTCCCGTTATGGACTTGGCGGATCAAGGACACCTTCGGCTGCTCTTCGGACACGTCGGCGGCGTAGCGCTGCAGAATATCGGGATCGCGGTGGTTGAATACCCACATCTCCCCGCCGTCCAACTCCTTGACCTTGGGAAACCACGGCTCGCTTGCGATCCGTTTCTCATGGAAAATGATCGGCCACATCTCCGTCACGTTCGAATTGTTGGTGTATAACCGAAGATGCGTAATATTCGGATTATTGGTTTGGATCCGTTGTATGTCCTTGAAAGGCCCCCATGCCAAATCGATTAGCCATGCCGGCTCAGGCTCTTCATTAATCCTAAGATAATCCTTGATCCCGTCGTCCGAAATCGCCAGCTGTGCGGCCATTTCGATCGCCTCGATCTGGTTCAGCATGTTCATCTTCTCGATTTCCAGCAGGAACGAGTTCTGGTTAAGCGCATCGCTGATATAGGTATCCCGAATCTGCTTGAAAAAATAATTCGACACGATCATGCTCGGAATCAGCAAAATCAAAATATAGGCAGCAACCAAACGGCTCTGCATCGACCTGCGGCCAATCCAATAGGTAAACGATTGTATAAGCGATGCCATTCGTTTCATCATGACTGTCACATCCCGTTTCATGAAATAACCGTAACCGAGTCCTGGATGGAAAGGCAGCATCAGCCGATCGGATACCATCCTATATTAGCTCGTGATGCGACAAAAGGCACCCTATTTCGACAAAATCGATCATAGGGTACCTTGCGCCTGCATTCTGTTTTTTTCGCGCTCGAGCCAAAATCCTTAGTTCAGGAATTCCTCAAGCTTCTTGACGTTCTCTTCGTATTCTTTCTGTCTGTATTCCTGAACTTTCGCGAATCCGAGCGATTCGCGCTTCGCTTGGTAATCGTTCCAGATCTGATCGAACTCGGCATCCGTTTTGGCAAAGATCAGCTTCGGCAGGATTTTGCCCCACTCGTTCATGACCTTGTCGTTAATGATGCCTTCCTCGGAGCTGGCATCCGGATCCAGCTGATCGAATTGCGAGAAGCTCTGGGTCTTGCCGCGGGTCCAGTCTTCCATCTGCTTGAACGGCTCCACGGCCGGAGGCGCCCAAGCCGGCGTGATGTTGGTATCCATCATCATCCAGAAGGTGTGGGATGCTCCGTACTTCTTGTCGAATGCGCCGCGGTCGCTGTTCAGCAGCTCTGCAACCTCAGGCAGGAATTGATCTTTACCGTCAATGGTATCCCATGTCACGCCTTTTTCGCCCAAGTAGGTATCACGCTGGCCTTCTTCGGAGATCAGGTAATCCAGGAAGCGAATGGCACGTGCTTTGTCTTTTACGTTCTTGGAGATCAAGGTTACCGTCCAGCCGGAGATCGAAGGACCCGACAAAGTCGGCTGATCCAGATTGGAGTTAGCCGGTCCGTCCACCGCGATGTACACGGAGTTCGGATCGTTTGCATACAGCGCGTTCTGCTGGTTCGCCATATCGCTGCGTTGGTACAGCATCGCGAAATAGCGGCCCTGTGCGATTTTTTCTTCCATCTGCGGACGTTTATCCACGAAAATATCCTTGGACATCAGACCTTTTTCATTCGCCATACGGAACGTCTTCAACCATCTTACATATTCCGGATCCGTGCTGCGGTCATACAGTTTTCCGTCTTTATCCTGCGGAATGGCGAGGAAGTTCTGCAGGTAGCCCTCAAGGGAGCTGTTGCCCTTCTCATGGAAATCATGCAATCCGAACGGAATAAGCGGCTGTCCGTTCACGTCCGGGAACATTTTCTTGGCGTCCTCAAGCGCTTTCAGGAAACCTTCCGGCGTGCGCATATCCGGGCTTCCGAGTGCCTCATACATGTCTTTGCGGACCAGGAACGTTTGGTTGGAGGTAATGTTATCGCCAAACTTCTCATAGTCCTTCGGTGAAGAGGAGGCATTCGGATAACCGTAAATATTGCCGTCATCCTTGGTGTACCACGACACCTTCGCAGGGTCGGTTACTTTATAGAAATACGGATCGTATTGGTCGGCCAGTTCGTTCAGCGGCAGAACGAGGTCGCCTTCGATCATTTTTTTGACAGCGTCTTCATACCATCCCAGCGTAATAAAATCAGGCAGTGTGCCGGAAGCGATCATCGTATTCATCTTCTCGGCTTCGTTCCCGGCCGGTACGATGAAGTTGACGTTAACCCCCGTCTTCTTCGTTACGTATTGCGACGTAATGTCCTCGCCCCATTTGTTCGGGAACCAGGCGAAGTTGATGTACCAATCAAACGTAATCGGGGAGGTATCGACTTCCCATCCCGGCTGATCCTGAGTCAGCTTTACTTCTTCTGCCGGTTTGTCTTCCTCTTTTTCCGACGCGTTATTGTCACCGCCGGACGAGCATGCTGTTGTAAAGGCCATGACCAGTGCGAACATCAACAACAGAAGGCTCTTTGGCTTAAGCATCTTGCTCATGTGTTTACCCCTTTTCTTATTTAAAAATATGATTATATAGAACTCCCGCCGAATTAGGCAAGAGAAGCTACCTGTAAGATTTCCCCTCCCCCGGGTCTCCCCGGGAGATGGAAAGGAAGGCTAACAACGAATCCTGTGAATCAACCTTTAATGGAGCCGATCATCATCCCTTTGACGAAGTATCGCTGCAGGAACGGATAAACGAATACGATCGGCGCCGTCGTTACGACCATGGTCGCCATTTTGATCGATTGGGAAGTGACCGTCTTGGCTACGCCGCCCGGCACCTGGGCCATCATCTGATTGGAGCTCGATTGAGCAACGACCTTATACAGGTATGTCTGTATCGGCTGCAGGTCGGTATTGTTGATATAGATGACGCCGGTGAAATAGTCGTTCCACTGATAAACTCCGTGAAATAAGGCGATCGTTGCGATAACCGGCATGGATACCGGCAGCACGACCCGGAGGAAGATCGACCAGTCGTTGGCCCCGTCAATCTTCGCCGCCTCCTCCAGACCGTCCGGAATTTCCCGGAAGAAGGTCATGAAGATGATGAGGTCAAAGAAACTGAACATGGCCGGTATGATGTACACCAGGAAACTGTCGAGCATATTCAAATCCTTGATCAACAGATAGGTTGGAATCAGCCCGCCGCCGAAAAACATCGTTACCGTTCCAAGCAGAATATAGAATTTGCCGCCGATCAGACCCTTCCGCGAAAATGCATAAGCGACCATCGCGGTGAATAGGACGTGGATGAACACGCCGATCACGGTTTTGGCTACGGTGATGCCCATCGCCGTCATGATGCCGGAGCTCTGAAACACCGCGCTGAAATTCTCGAGGCTGAACATCCGCGGCCACCAGTAGATTCCTCCGCGCATGGCGTCCTGCCCGTCATTGAAGGCATTTACCAGCACGTACCAGATCGGGTAGATCGTCAGGAAGCATACGATCAGCATGCCGAAGTTGTTGAATATATCAAAGAAGGCTTCGCCTTTGGTTCTGCGTTTAAGCATGGTATATCATTCTCCCTTCTCGTTAGAACAGCGAGGTGTCGTTCAGTTTTTTGGTCACCCTGTTCGCAATCAACAGCAGGATGATCGCAATGACGGACTTGAACAATGCGACGGCTTGCGCGTAGGAATAACGTCCGTTCTGCATCCCGGTGTGGTACACAAAAATATCGATGACGTTGCTCGCGCTTTCGTTCAGCGAATTCCGGAGCACCAAAATCTGATCGAAGTTGGAGTTCAGCACACCGCCGACCGCAAGGATGAAGAGGATGGATATGGTCGACTTGATGCTTGGCAGCGTGATATACCACATTTTCTGAAACCGGCCGGCGCCGTCAATCGTGGAGGCCTCGTACATTTCCGGCGAAATGCTGGCAATGGCCGCCAGATAGATGATTGCAGACCACCCGAGCTCCTTCCAGATATCCGAAGTGATAATGATTCCCCAGAAGTATTTCGGCTCGGCCAAATACGTGATCGGCTCATCGATAATATGCAGGGCCAGCAAGATATTGTTGATGATCCCGATATCCGCAAGCCAGGTCATCAGAATGCCGCCCAGGATGACCCATGACAAGAAGTGAGGCAGATAAGAGATCGTCTGGATCGTTCGCTTGTAGCGAACCGACCGGATCTCGTTCAGGAAGAGCGCAAAGATAATCGGAAGCGGAAATCCGATGAACAGCTTCAGCAAGCTGATCCCGAGCGTGTTCCGCATGACGTTGGTAAAGTCCTCGTCCGAGAAAAATTCCTTAAAATGCGCAAGCCCTACCCAGGGAGCTTCGCCGATGGATTTGACGATGTTGAATTCTTTGAATGCAATGATGACACCGTACATGGGAATGTAGTTGAAGATGATCATCCACACAACGCCGAGCAGCGCCATAATTTGAAGATGTCGTTGGCCGTAGAGCTTTCTGAGCCACCTTTTTCTGTCAAGCTTCCTCTTATCCTGCACAGAAGGCTCCATCGAGGGACCGACACCGGTTTCGGAAACGTCGGCATGAAGTTGATTTTGCATGGTTATGACCTCCAAGTTGATCCTATCATTTTGAAAACCCTTACATTCTCTATATTTCTATTGTAAATCGTACATGGTCTGCATGTAAGGTTTCAGATTTCGTATCAAGGGGCTCATTTTTCGGGTAAACAACGGCAAGAACGAAAATTGCGCCCCCCAAACGAAATATCGTTCCCATTCCTGACCGGGACACAAAAAAAAGGCATGAACAGCAGCCGCCTCAGTAGCTGCCATTCATGCCTTCTCTCTTGGATGATTTACTGCCCCAAGCCGATTCTCTGATCGGCAAGGCTTCCATGTCATCCTTGTTCTAACGTATATCAAACGGTTTCCCCGTTATTCCTCTTTGTCTTCCTCGCGCTGTTCCTGTTTGCTTTCGTGTTCCTGCTGGTATTTCTCACGCATCAGCTTCTGCATGATGAATTTCTCCTGATCGTTCAAGCCGCCTTGGTTCTCCTGAATGATCATGTTGTCGATGTTACGCTTCAGTACCTCGGTTTGCGTGTTCAATACATTTCACTCCTTTGAATTTTGCGTCCCTTATGCTGCGAAATCATTCTGACCCAGAATGTAAGGGTACACGTATTACTAACCATTCTCCTTCCAATGAAACAGAAATAGACGGATTTACCATAAAATCCGAAGGTAGCTTCAAGAAGAATTAGTGTTTGCCCAGCGCTTTCTCTAGGTATTAGCTGCTATTTGCGCTCGATCTGAATCCCCTTAGCAAGAGATTTCTGTTGTTTATTGGTATTAACTAGCTGCGGCAGGCTTCTCGTTTCCTTGACCATAGGGGAATGACACAAATGGCATACCGGTTCCGTGTCGAACGCAAAATCGTCCCGCATCCACCCTTTGCAGTCTTCCTTCGTGCATGCCCACACTTCCGTTATTTCCTCAGGAATACTCTCCATCGAGTTTTTACGCGAATACATGAACGCTCCTCCTTATTCTCGTCTTAGAAAATAGAAACGCCGTATAAAAGAAAACTGCCCTTAATGTCGCACATTAAGGGCAGTCTTCAATTGTAATTACAATTTAACAACGTTCTCAGCTTGTGGTCCACGGTTTCCTTCAACGATGTTGAATTCAACGCGTTGGCCTTCGTCAAGCGTTTTGAAGCCGTCGCCTTGGATCGCGCTGAAGTGAACGAATACATCGTTACCGCCTTCAACTTCGATGAAACCAAAGCCCTTTTCAGCATTAAACCATTTAACAGTTCCTGTTTGCATGGGGGAATCCTCCTTGATATATATTTACATGACCTTTTTTCTTCGCAGACGGAATAAAAAAATTCACATATTGCACAAGGTTACCAGAAATGACAACCCTCTACAATATGTGAATTCAGGTCGATTTCGATATTCATATCTTAACACATTTGAACGACGATAGCAAATACCTAAGCAAAAGATTCTGCGGAAAAATTAAAGTTGTCTTCTTCGGCATCATTCCGATTAAGCACGAGCAGGCATATATAACTCCCGTCATATCCCGGGAGTTATATATGGAGCAGGAATTATACGAACAACCCTCGTTACTTCCGCAATTCCTCAAGCGTTTCCTTCCACCGTTCCAACGCTTGATCCGGCTCGTGAAGCTGAAACCTGATAGCCGACGTAATATCCGCATACTTCGCGATATCCTCGCGAACGGCGACGACCTCGGCATCGAAACGCTGCCGCGGATGCCGGGCATCGGGCAGATCGGGAAGCGCCTGGAGGCGCAGCCGAACATAATGAGCCGCTCCATCATGAATGGCTACCAAGGTAGCCTGTCCGGACCGAAGGAGATTGCCCGTCGTAACCGTCCCCTGCCATAATGCAATCCGAAGCCGGTTCCGGTCCAAGGCCAGAACCTCCCCTACGCTGAGCATGGCCGTATTCGGCCATCCATCTTCCGTTACGCTCAATAGCAGCATCGCTTCGTATTGCTTCGACTCCAGATCGGAGCCGTCCAGCCATCGGCACAATCCTTCTGATATTGCCGCCTGTTCCGTCACAGCACCATCTCTCCTTCACCTTATCCATTTAACGCGCTTCGGTAAATTCCAGCCAATCCAGCTCGATGCGGCCCTTATTCACCATGAACACCAGATCCACGGGGCCTTCCTCAATCGGCATCCCCCCGGCCAGCCTATGAACGTGCCACTGTCCTTCGCCCGTGCCCGACAAGGAAATGGCTTCAGGCTCCCGATCCCCGACCTGCAGCATAATATCCACCGCACCCTCCGGAATCAGGGCCCGAACATCCAGATGAAAGATGCCTGCGCCAGCGCAAAGCGCATCATAAGCAAGCCAATCGCCCTCCCGGAGCTGCACGCATACCAGGTTATCCTCTGCCCACGGCTTGCCGCCTTCCGAAGCGTAGCTCGGCTTCTCCGCCTTGCCCGTCATCATCCGCATCGGAACGCCGTCAGAAATGCGGAAGCCGATATTCTGGCTGGCCTTCTTCTCGACATGATACGAAACGCCCTCGCCCCGATACCCGTAAAACTCCGCCGGAATCTGAATGGGCAGCCGACGCAGCAGCGACCGGGCTACGTTCGGGTAGGCATCGCAGGCTTCCAGCGGAAGACGGTCCAGGTATTCGCCAAGAATCGCTTCCGCTTCGGCTGGAGACGGCTTCTCACCGCCTTCCAGGTAACCCGTCAGCTTATCCCAGCCTTCCGGCATGCGGATCGAGAACGGCGAATTCCGGGTGTTCATCTTCTTCCAGGTCCAGAAGTTCCAGGATATGTTATGGTCCTCGAACATCCGGAAGGCCCCCGTATACCACTGCGGGTTGTTCTCCCCGCCTTCGCCCATGAAGATCGGCACATTCCACTCCTCGCGCAGATCGATATACTTCTGAATGCTCTCCGTGTCGGGATTGTTCCAATATTTATGGAACTGCAGCATCAGGTTATCATCGAATTTATCGTCAAAAATACTCCAGTCCGTGGACCAGTGCACGCCTTCCAGAATGATCATATGACGCTTGTCCACTTCGCGTATGGCCGCGGTGATTTCCTTATACAGCGGCATCACCCGGTCATTGTACTCGCTGAACCAGTCGGGCAGCGGTTCGTTAAGCAGGTCGTAACCGGCAACGATCCACTCGTCTTTATATCGTTCCGCCAGCATACGCCACAGCGCCACGGTCCGCTCCGCGTTCAGCCGATCCGTGAACAGCTCCGGCAAATCCCGCTCGGAATCGTCGATATTGGCGCCGGTCTGCCCGCCGGGCGCGCCATGCAAATCCAGAATAACATACAGCGAATACGTCCTGCACCAATCGATCACTCGATCGATGAGCCTCAGATGGCCTTCATGATAGGCAAACGGCGGATGCTGCCCTTCCTCCATGATAAACCTGGCATTGATCGGCACCCGGATGGAATTGAAGCCTTCCGCGGCGATCTGCCGGATATCGGCTTCCGAGATATACCGATCATAATAGGTCTCCCAGAATGCGGCCGCCTTCTCTTCGCCGATCAGCTCCCTGATCATGCCTTCGATGCGCCGCGGGCGGTCTCCCTGCTCCGGCATCTTCCACATGTAGCCTTCCGGCAGCAGCCAGCTGCCAAGCCCGACCCCCTGCAGCAGAATTTCCTGCCCGTCCCCATTCACCACGCGTTTGCCGTCCGCCTTAACGAAACTGCTTACCAAAGGATTTCTGCTATCATTCATATTGGCATTCCCTCGCTTCCATGTCTGTAACGAATGTAATTGACCTCGAACTATCAACGACGACATTCCACCCATAGGCCAAACATCAAACAAAATATAACATGTCATACAGGGCAATAAGCCTCATTCCGAAAATCAGGGAATCATCCTGAAATATCGGCCGCCGGCCAATAGAAAAAGGCGCTCTCCTCCTATCGAAGATAACGCCTTTCCAATATTCCAAAATTAGGATGACACCTCCGTCACTGGCTTGACCGGAACCGAAGGAATGGATGCTTTTCCCTTCCGCAAGCTGCCCGGCAGCTTACCGAAGAAGATCCAGGTCCAGCCTCCCAGGCGGCTAATGCCGTAGACCGCTATATACGAAACCGCCACCGCGCTGGCAAGCCCGCCGGCATACCACGCAAGCAGCAGCCAGGAGTTCTCCGTCCGCGGAGGAAAGTCCCGGTAAAAGAGCAGCACCAGCGGATGCACCAGATAAACGCCGAAGGAATACACTCCGAGCCGTCTAAACCCGTTCAACCACCAAGCGCTCTTATTCCCGAACAGCAGCGCGACCTGGAGCATAACCAGGGCGGTGGTTAACGTATGCACATTCCAAAAGGTATCGTAAAGCAGCGGGTGATATTCCGTCCCCAGCAGCCGCTGATTGTATCGAAGGCCGATATGCACCAGCGCGGCGCCCAGCCATACCGCCCAGAGCAAGATCCAGCCCAGCTTGCGCAGCGCCGGTCTTGCAGCCTGCTGCGCTGAAGTCAGCCAGTTCTTAACCCGGTCATAGTAGATCCCTATCCATGCCCCGAGAAAATAATACGACAGAAACGACAGCGACCAGCTGTTCCGGTTCGTTACGTCCCACCAGGCATCATTGCCGATGTAGAACAACCACTGCAGTACAATGCCGACCAGCACGCAGACCGCCGCGAAGCCGCGGAATCGCTTGAGCAGCATCAATACGAGCGGGAACAGCACATAGAACTGAATGTTAATGAAAATGAAATACAAGTGCGTGTAGGATTTTCCCGTCGCCAGCTTGGGCCAGAAGCTCTCCAGCATCGCCGCCAGATCGGACTCGCCCCCGCGATGATACCAGGCCACCGTAAAGAACAAAACCGAGAACAGCACATACGGCACCAGGATATACATCAGCCGGTTTTTGAAGAAGCGCCCAAGGTCACGGCCCTTGAACGGGCGGTGATAATAGTTATAGAACAGCACGAAGCTGCTCAGAAATATGAAGGTGGTCGTTCCAACCTTCGAAAATATGTTCAGGAAGTTATACAAGCCAAAAAAATCGTCCCCGCGCATCTGAACTGTGGCGAACGACGTCGCATGCACCATCAGCACACCCATCATCGCAAAGCCCCGAACCAGGTCGATTTCGGTTAATTTTGCACGTTTCTCCATGTTGCCTCCTTCATAAGATTACGCCCCCTATTATATCTCACTCCCCACCGCTTGGATACTAAATTTTCCTAAAAGTGGCATGGAACAAGCTCCCTTTGCCATACCAGTGTAAAAAGGGCCTGGCACCCAAACAGGACAATAGCTTACATGCATGCAGGCGTCCAATTCGAAGTGAATAGGAGGGGATTTCTACTGATTGAATTTAGCCGCGTCAACAAATTTTTCGGAACCTTCCATGTTCTGAAAGAAATCGACCTGACCATTTCCCAGGGGGAAGTCGTTGTCATCGTTGGACCTTCCGGCTCCGGCAAAAGCACGCTCCTGCGCTGCATCAATCGGCTTGAAAGCATTACGGATGGCGAGCTCGTCGTGAATGGCGTCAAGCTGCATGACAGGAAGATCGACATCAATACATTCAGGCGGGATATCGGGATGGTCTTCCAGCACTTTAACCTGTATCCACACAAAAAGGTGATCGACAACATCATTCTCGCGCCCATGAAGGTGCTGAGAATGTCGAAAGCGGAGGCGACGGAAAAAGCGATGACGTACCTACAGCGGGTCGGGATCGCCGACAAAGCGAACAGTTACCCTTCCCAGCTCTCGGGCGGGCAGCAGCAGCGGGTCGCGATTGCCCGCGGATTGACGATGAATCCGAAGATCATGCTGTTTGACGAACCGACGTCCGCGCTTGACCCGGAGATGATCGGCGAGGTGCTCGATGTCATGCGCTCGCTCGCCCACCAAGGCATGACTATGGCCGTCGTTACGCATGAGATGGGCTTCGCGCGCGAAGCTGCGGACCGGATCGTCTTTATGGACGAAGGCCGGATCATCGAGGACGCCCCGGCTGCCGAGTTCTTCAATCAGCCGAAGGAAGAAAGAGCGCGGGCGTTTCTGAGCCGCCTGCTGCATCACTAGCCGGTGAAGAAATCGGATATGGCATGTACGGACGAAGATGGAACTTCACCAATGCTGCTCCTTCGGGGCCAAACGCATGAAGAGAAAATAACTTTTTTAAGGGGGAAGCGAAAGATATGAAGAGAAGATTTACGGGGACCTTCAGGTGGAGCGCGGCCCTGCTGGCGCTAGTCATCATGCTGATCGCATCCGGATGCGGGGGGTCCGGCAGCACGGACACTCTGGAGGCGATCAAAAAACGGGGCAAGCTGGTGGCCGGCGTGAAATATGATACGAAGCTGTTCGGACTGCAGGACCCGGCCACTGGCAATGTAGAGGGCTTCGATATCGACATCGCCAAAGCGCTCGCCAAAAAAATTCTCGGCGACGAGACCAAGGTCGAGCTGAAGGAGGTCACCTCCAAGACCCGGATCGACATGCTGAAGAACGGGGACATCGACATCATTATTGCCACGATGACCATTACGGAGGAACGCAAAGAACAGGTGGATTTCAGCGATGTCTATTTTGAGGCCGGCCAATCCCTGCTGGTGAAGAAGGGCAGCCCGATCACGGGTCTGGAAAGCCTGAACAAGGATACGAAGGTGCTCACGGTAAAAGGCTCCACGTCCGCGCAAAATATCCGCGAGAAAGCGCCCGACGCGGTCATTCTCGAATTCGAGAATTATCAGGACGCCTTCACCGCGCTCAAAGCCGGACAGGGGGATGCCCTGACCACCGACAATTCCATCCTGCTCGGCATGCAGCAGCAGGACCCGAGCTTCGAGCTGGTCGGCGGCAACTTTACCGATGAGCCGTACGGCATGGCGATCAAGAAAGGAAACCCGGAATTCGTGAAGACCGTCAACGAGCTGTTGAAGGAGCTGAAAGACAGCGGCGAATACGACAAACTGTATGAGCAATGGATGGGCGTAAAGCCGGAATAACCGCCGCAAGACTTGGCCGGGCCGGGCCGAAGGAGGCGTCGGGAGCCATCCCGGTTTCCTCCCAGAATGGCCCGGCCTTCATTCGACCGGCCGAACGATCATCATCCCCATTGGAGGTGAAGCCTTGTGACCTTGTGGGATTTCAACATTCTGGTCGAGCATTGGGATCAATTCATGGCCGGCCTAGGCCAGACCATTCTCGCCAGCCTGCTGGGACTGATCGGCAGCTTGGTGCTGGGCACCTTCATCGCCATTATGCGGATTGCTCCATTCCGCGTCTTGAAGGCGATCGGCACCATTTATGTCGAGTTTATCCGCAATATCCCGCTCCTCGTGGTTGTCTTTTTCTTTTTCCTGGGCCTGCCCGCCCTCGGCATACCGGTCGACCCGTTCACCTCGGGCACGCTCGGGCTGATGGTGTATACGGCTGCCTTCATCGCCGAAGCCATTCGGGCAGGCATTCAGGCGGTACCGTCAGGGCAGTCGGAAGCGGCTCGCTCCTCCGGGCTGAGTTATATCCAGAATATGCGCTACATCATTCTTCCGCAGGCGGTCAAAATCGTACTGCCGGCCATCGGCAACCAATTGATCAACCTGGTCAAAAACTCCTCGGTCCTGGGCGTTATCGCCGGACTCGACCTGATGTATTATGCCGATCTCATTAACCTGAGCACTTTCAAAGGCATACCCGTCTATACGTTTGTGGCCCTGTTCTACCTGCTCCTGACCGTTCCGCTCAGTCTCGCGGTCCACTATATGGAGCGCCGATTCGCGAGAAGCAATTGATGTTACGTTCGAAGTTTGCCCAATATACAGGAGGTGGCATGAGATGGATTTTATCGGTGCATACTCCTGGCCAAACCTGCGATATCTCCTTCAAGGCTTTTGGATCACGGTGCAGGTTGCCGGCTTATCCATTATATTCAGCTTCATCATCGGAACCGTGCTCGGGACCGTGAGGTATACGAAGACCCCCTTCCTGTCGAGGACCACGGCTTTTTTGGTGGATATTATCCGCAATCTGCCGCTGCTGCTGATCATATTCTTCATCGGCATGGTGCTGCCCCAGACCGGGATTCGAATCCCGACCTTCTGGGCGGCTGTTGTCGGACTGAGCATTTTTGAAGGGGCCATGATCGCCGAGATCGTACGCAGCGGCCTCGTATCGGTGGATAAAGGCCAAATCGAAGCGGCCCGGGCCTCGGGCCTCTCTTATATGCAGACACTGCGGCACGTCATTCTTCCGCTGGCGCTGCGCCGGATGTCCCCGCCCATGGTGAGCCAGTTCATCTCGCTCATTAAAGACACGTCGCTCGCCGTGATCATTTCGCTGCCTGAGCTGATGCGCAACGTGCAAATCCTAAGCGGTTCCAGCTATTCCTATGTCATCCCGGCCCTTGTCTTCGCATCCTTGCTGTACTTTACGCTGAATTATCTGCTGTCCATCATCGCCAAGCGGCTGGAAGCAAGGCAGATATAGCCCCTGCTCTAAGCGTTCTCAACTTTCTATATGGGCTGCCACCATCGTGTTACAAAATGGGTGCCCTGCCACCATAAGCGTGTACGTCCAATCTGCTCCGCAGCCATTTATGGCTTGCGGGGTATTTGCCGTTTCTGCAGCATCCAGCCCCCTGCGCATTCTAAACCAGGCTCTACCCCTCCCATCCATTCTTTGGCAAGCACCTGCAACAATGGCGATACTCTCCTCGTCTAAATACATAATCATCCCGAAAGGAGACGCCAATATGAAAAAAGGCTTTCTCGCCATGATGGCTCTTTCCCTTACGATTGGACTATGGCTTGGCACAGATCACTCCACGGCATCCGCCTTGTCATGCGCGGAGCCTCGCAAAGTTACCGAGGAGTTAAAAACCTCGGATGCGGTATTCAGGGGCACGTTGGCCTCATCCCACCCTAAAGCCGATATATCCAAAAGCAAATATGTATTCCAGGTTTCCGAGTGGTGGAAGGGAGAATCGGATGCCCCTACCGTCACCCTATATTCCAATGGCTGGGAATCCTTTGAAACAGGCAAGGAATATATCGTGTTCGCCGACAAAAGCGGGCAAAAGCTCAAACCCCATCTATGCGGGAATACGGGTCCTTCCTCATCCGTTGACGTAACTTCCCTGGGAGAAGGCATCCAGCCCGAGAAGCCCGCTCCATCAGCCGAAGGCCCAAGGCCGGGCGGCTTCCTGGCAGGTTTGATTGAACTCATTCGTTTCCTGCAGGGCAAATATTAATCCTGCCGGCAACCGGCGTTCTGCTTAAGGGCTGCCTGAAAGCACCTGCCCGCTCATGCGAAAAAAATACAACCATTCTCCATGTCATCCGTATACAACGTAAAGAACTGCGTTTAAAACGACAGGAGGAGGAGAAATGATCAAACGATTATTGCTGATTTCACTTGTACTGGGAGTTCTCTCCGGATGTTCCTTGGTGGACAGCGTGAACAATTCCTTGGATTATACGAAGGAAGCAACGACCTTTATCAATGAAGCTTCCCAATTTGCCGAGTCTATCCCGGAGCTCGCCCAGCAGGCAGCCACTAATACGGATGCCAAGGAAACGCTGACCGAGCAACTCGAAGCGATGAAAACCCGGATCTCGGAGTTTAACGGTATCGAGGCCCCTGCCTTTGCGCAGACGATCCATGAACAGCTGGTCGGATTAAACGACACGCTGCTGACCGACATCAACGGTTACATGGATCAAATCCAGAACGGAGTGACCGACTTCCAGAATTCCAACATCGTTCAAACCGTCAATAAAATTAACGAAACGATGGATATGCTCCAGAATCTCCAGCCATAATCATGCAATCCCTTGCCGACAGCATAGCAGCCCTGCTCTTCAGGAGCAGGGCTGCTATGCTTGCTTTGTTATGTATGTGTTTCGTTCCTTACTCAAAAAAGGATTCCAGATTGGCGGTAAGCGTCTGCTTTACGACATATCGCGTCCCGTCTTCGCTTGGGGCCATAATCCAGGATGTCCCTTGGTAACCTGCTTCATCCTGAGGGTCCCAGGCCACAATGAACTGCCAACCGTCGCCAAAGCGTTCATCGTATTCTTCGCTATAACCGTCTGCGATATTCTCGCGCGAAACCGATTCGATTGACATATGCTGAACGCTTTCAAAAGATTTCATCCATTCCGTAAATTCCACCATGTCCCGGTCATACTGACCTGAGAAATATCCCTCGACCCCGCCCGACATCGCGTGAAAGGTTTCTGCATCCTCCGCCTGCGCTGCCTGATACAGCAAGGAAACGGTCTGCACCGGGTTCCATACGGGCTGCTTCGCTTTCGCGGCAAAGAATGCCCTGTCTTCAGCGGTATGCTGGATTTCTACCGCGATAAGCTCTTCCATCGTCGCTTCCCTTCCAAGCTCGTAAGCCCCCGGATAAACCGTGGATTGCTCCACCACTTTAAGCCCATCCGCGAACGCCGTCACAAACCACAGATTCTGATCGCCCTGGCTGAGCTCCTCCAGTACGATTTCGGCCTGGCTCCCGTACGTAAGGGATAACAACCGGCTGCTTACCTCATCCAGCCCTTCTTTATCAAACAGCTTGAAGCGTTCCGCTCTCACTTCACGTTTGCCCGCCTCTTCGAACAGCACCTTCAGTTTGGCGGGGGACATTCGGACGCTCGGAATGTCGGCATGACGGAAATACGAAGCGGTATCGTTAGCCTGAAGCGATTCGTACATGTCGAGAACCGCTTTGACGGGATCGCGATTAGACTCTCCCTTCGGCTGCTCAGCCTCTTGCTTGACCTGGCGATGGTCCGGATCTTCCTGCGGGAATGCCATACGCAAACTCTCCTTAGCCGCCGACGGCATTTCCGCTGGTTTCGCGGCTTCCCCTGCCCCCGGTGCAGTGACAGTCGATGGCGTTGTCTGAACGGCTATCGGCGCCTCCTTCGCGCAAGCTGTCAGCATCATCATGATGACGACCAGAACCATGAGCTGTCCATTCCGCCGATATGGCAGCTTCCCCCTTTTCATTTCGTTCACCCCCGTTATATAACGAAAAACCGGCAAAACACCGACACCGACCTCTTTATATTCATCATCGTCATTATGGAGTGGAATGTTTATCATGGACATAAAAAAAGCTCCCGCCAGGTTTAAAAACCTGTTCGAGAGCTTCTGTTCCTATCTTGCATCCCTTAAAATCGGTTATAGCTCACAAATTCCAATACCGGCTTGCGGTAGCCGCGGGGACGCGGTTTGCGCGCATCCTCCTTGCCGATCGCGATCAGCATGGAGGGCACATAAGCGTCCGGAATGTTCAGTTCCTTCTGCAGGGCATCGGGATCAAATCCGATCATCGGGCAGGTATCCCATCCCTTGTCCTTGGCCACCATCATCAATAACATCGCGGATAGGCTGGCATTCCGAATGGCTTCATCCCTCATAAAGGTTTCTCCGCCCGCCTCATAAAAGTTCGTGACCGATTCAACCGTCATGTCATATTCAAGCTTGTCGATCACGCCCAAATTCAGAAAGCCCTCGTTCATTCTTCCGATATCCTCGTAGGCCTGCTTATTCCCCAGCACAACGATGACGGCCGACGCGGTGAGTATCTTATGCTGCTTGTTGGCGGCTTCGTAAACTGTGTGCTTGATATCGGGATCCTTAACCACCACATAGTGCGTGTGCTGTAAATTAAAAGCCGAAGGAGCATATTTAACCTCATTAAAGATATCGTTCAAATCCTGATCCGGGATTTCAATCCCTTCCATAAACAGATTAGCCGATCTCCGGCTCTTAATTAATGTCGTCAAATCACTCATATCTGCACGCCCCCATCATGATTAGTTAAAGATTACCGCATCCAGCGAATATGCGCCTGCACTCGTGAGTGCCAATGCAACGGCCACTGCGATCAACAGTAAATTATACTCGTATCCATTCGCTGTGGACCAATACCCGTTCCGGCCATGCACCTTCACGATGGCGCCCAGCATCGTCAGCGTGATCAGCGCTGCACCGAGCACCGTGAGAAATCCGGCTGCCAGCAGCAGCCCCCCAACCAGCTCCATCAGACCTGACAACACCGCGATCGCGACGCCGGGTTTAATGCCCACCGATTCCATCCAGCCGCCGGTCCCTTTCGGCCCGTAACCGCCAAACCAACCAAACAGTTTCTGCGCGCCGTGCGCCATGAACGACAACCCAACCACCAAACGAAGTATCAACAATCCAATATCTATAGCCATTTTGTACGCCTCCATATTCATGTTCATTATTTATAGAAATTCATCGACCCAGTTCATTAATATCTTAGTATAAAGATATATAGGTGTAGAATGATTAACCTGCTTTACTTCGCTAACGTTTATGCACTTTCACTTACTCCTTTCAATTGACTAACTTTTATATAGTCACTTAACTTAATATCAAGATATATGATGTGGGCTCTCCTGTCAACCGTTATTTTTAAAAAATAAGCGCTAAAAAAACATCCTTGCCATTTTTCCGGCAAGGATGCTTCGTATGTCTATTATCTCACTGTCACATAGCGGAATGCCTTATAACAGCAAAAGAGGGCATCCCCTGCCAAAGAATCTTTGGGGACCCCTTCTTTCGTTCCATCAAGTACAGATGAATTATTCCTTCACCGCGCCGATCGAGATGCCGCTCGTGAAGTATTTCTGGAACATGATGAAGATGATGAGCATCGGTATGGCCGCCACCGTAGCCCCGGCCATTTTGTAGGCAAAGTTCGGATTGAGATCCTGCATCAGGGTGGCTCCCCCGACCATCAGCGTCTTCACGGCTGCCGCGATGGAGCCTCATGACGACGGCCGATTACTCGGCCAGCTTCTTGATTTCACTGTCGGTCAGCGCCTTGCTGTACATCCGCACCTCATCCAAGCTTCCGTTAAAGTAAGGATCGGCAGCGAACCGGCTTTTCCCTAAATAAGCTTCCGTTGTCAGCAGCCCGCTTGGGTTCAGCTTCATGTGATCGCTGGAGGCAACCATCTGTCCGTTCACGTATAATTTGCCCGTATCCCCCTGAAGGGTCACGGCTACATGCGTCCACGCATTCACCGGAAGCGGGGCACTGCCAAGGAGGCTCTGGTCTCCGCCGTTGCCGTGAATCGTAAACTGAAGGACGCCGGCGTGTTGGGATGGCGTCAGGAACATATGCCTGGCAAGCCCGCTGCCGGCATCCAGCACCCGCTGCCACGGTGCTCCTCCCTTCCAATATACCCAGGCCGCAAAGGTAAAGTCCTCTGTATCGGTGACCCGATTCGGCAGTTCAATATAGCCGTCCGAGCCGTTAAAGTCCATTCCGCCTCCCTGCCGGCTCTTCTCATTCCACTGGACTCCGCCAAGGACCTTTCCATGAAATCCGTTATCCGAGACGTCGAACGCCGTGCCTTCTTTATTCTCGCTGAACGGATAGCTCAGCAGCAGCGGCCCTGCCGACTGCTGCAGCACGGTTACGTCAAACGCTTTGGAAGCCTTCGCTTTACCGCTCGTAATCTGAGCGGTCAGCGTAACCCTCGCGTCCCCCGCCCCGGCAGCAGGACGATTCAGCTTTCCCTCCGCCGATATGACTTCGGGATGAGAGGAGGTCCAGCGAATGACGGCACCTCCGGAAGCCTCGGACGGCAAAGCCAAATCGTAGAAAACTTGGCTCACGTCCCCGAGGGAAAGGTCTCTCTTCACGGCATCCACGAGTTCCCTGTCGCTGCGATCAAGCTGACGCGCGCCCCACACCGCGGTACCGTCCGCCGAAAGGGCCGTGAAGGTCATCGTCTGCCGCTTCGCTTCGGGGTCCCATTGCGGAGTCATTACGCCCTTATAACTCTCTCCATTCAGCGTAAGCGTCACATCCCGCTTTCCGCTGATCTTCCATGCGCCCTCTGCTGCACCTGTTACTTTACCGTTCTTATGAAGCTCGATCGGCACCGATTCTTTGACGACGGACGAAATATCTTTCCCGTGTTGGATCAGCTTATAGTCTCCGGCCGCATCTTTCGGCGTGATTTTCTTAGCCTCCTTGGCCTCCTCGCCTGCATAACGGTATGGAGCCGATACCGGCCAGCCGTCCTGATTCATATACAACTCATGCACCCGGATCTCATGCTCTTCCCCGCGCTGCGGGAAGCGGCTGTGAAAAATAAGGAATGTTCGTTTGCTCCGCTCATCGTAATAGACGGAGTTATGGCCAGGCGACACGGCCCCGGTGCCGATCCCCGTTCCCGGATCGCCGACCAGGCGTTTGAACAAGTAGTTCCCCATCAGCTTCACGCCATACGGTTCAATCGAACGGTCGTCAAAAAGCGGAAGGGAAGGATCGGCCTTCACTTCTCTCATGTCGTTGCCCTCCGCATCGTAGAAAGGACCATCCGGATTTTTGGATCGGACCACCCGCATATTGTAGCCGCCAACCGCATCCAATCCCCCGTACGACAGGTACAGGTAGTAATAATCCGTGGCCGGGTGATAAACCATGTAAGGACCTTCGATCCGGCTGTGATTGCCTCCCAGCAGCTTCTTCCCGTATCCTTGCCCAGGCAGCGGTTTTCCGGTCTTGGGATCCATCTCCATAATGAAAATGCCGCCGGAATAGGAGCCGTATACCATCCACAGCTTGCCGTTCTTATCGAAGAACACATCCGGATCGACGACATTCGGGTGCTTTGTTGCATCATAGATGGTTCCATCCTCACTGATCTCGTCCCACATGCCGGATTTCAGAATGATGCCGATGTCCTTATACGGGCCTTCGATCTGATCGGCAACGGCGATCCCCATGGCGGATCGCGGAGAATCTCCTTTGCACGCGTTATAGTACATATAGAATTTGCCGTCTGCCAGCTGAATCACGTCGGCCGCCCACAACGTATCGCTTTGCGCCCATTCCAGCGTTTCCTTCAGCTCCTCCGTTACGTTCGGAATCAGCGGATTGCCGGTCGCAACCCCGGACGCGACCATGTCCCAGCTCATCAAGTCCTTCGATTTGGCCGCGGCCAGATGGGAACCGAACACATAGTAGGTATCCCCTGTTTTGATCACGGACGGATCGTGCACGGAAGCCTCCCGGAATACCGGTGCCTTCTCCCCCTTCTTCAGCGGAGCCGCTTCCGCGTATACGTCAGGAACGCCGGCCGCAGGGCCTTGGCCTGCCGTACTTAAGCCTCCAGCCATTAAAATTACGGCAATTCCTGCCGCAGCCGTCTTACGCAGCATGTTTTTCTTCATACGATTCTCCCTTCGCCTCATTTTTTGTAAACCCTTACATAAATAAAAAAACAAGATGCCCATTATGGTGATAGCTCTGGTTGTTTGATTTATAATAATATAAAACATTTTATATTTGATAAGATATTAACACTGACCTTTATAAAATATCAATGCTAATTCTTATTAATTTACTTCGAAAATCAATTAATGGTAGGAAAGACCCAAAAAAACCCGATCCGTAACGGATCAGGTTTCATTTTATATTTATATAAAGTTAAAGGGCGTTATGCGTTAATATGTCCACCAATTTCCCGACATGACCATCATCGAGAACAGCTTGATGCTCTCCTCATAATATCCCTCTGCAGATGCGTTCGCTGTATAATTCCATACCGAATTCAGCCAGCTCTGGTGACTGGACGAAGTCATCGCGCTTACGCCGAACGGTGCATAGAACGCCCCGCTGTTATAAGTCACCAGCGCGGTCCCGTTCAGATTATACCCTGCCTTGATATTGGCAGGATTGCTGTTTGCAGCCGACTTAATGAACGTGTTCATTTTATTCAATTGATTCAGCGCGCGCGTATCGCCGGTCATCAGATAGTCGGTCGTAATCCGCCATGGAGTCCGGGCCGAGTTGTAGTAATATTTTCCGTCGTTCGCCCCTTCCAGGAATCCTGCTGCCGCTGGCTGATAATTGCCGCCCGACATGACAACGAAATCCGGAAGCAAACCGGTATTGGAGCTGTAACCGTTATAGATGGAGTTGATGATCGTATAGGTTTTGTTGATGACGTTATCCCAACGGGCATCGCCGGTGGCCGCACGGAACGCCTTCATATGGTTCAGCATGAAATCCGATGGCCGCGTGGCGGTATTGTAGTTGCCGCTGGTAGCCCAATCGCCCAAACGCAGCGTCCATTGGGACTGGTTGACGTCGTTGCTCATGATGGCATTGATGATATCCTTCGCGGCCTGCAGGTAATTGATCGATCCGCTGCTTCCCCACTGCTTGTCCGCAAGCAGGAGTGCGTAAGCAATATCCATATCGCCGTCCGTTGCCGAGTTGGCCCCCTCTATATTCTGGAAGCTGCTGTTCTGTTTCCACGCCATCAGATACGGATTGTTATCACTCGGATGCGCCTTGTAATAGCGATATAACCCATCGAAATACGACTGCGCATTGCTGTCGTATCCCGCCATCAGAACGGTGAAAATCATTCCGTAACCATGAGCCTCGGATACCGTCTCGCCCGCGGAATTGTATTTGACGTAATATTGCCCGGTTGCAGCCGGCTTCAGAAAAGACCCTTTCCAGCTGTTCCATTTGCTCTTGACCGCATTGTCCATCGCGGTCTGCGTTACGTTGTTCGGCTTAATCGAACCGCTCGTATAGGACGTATGCTGGGGAAAAGGCTTGTTGGCCGCCAGGGACAACCCCGCCGGCAAGATCAGCAGAACTGCGCAGACCAACGCCGCCGACTTACGGATAATCGAATTTCGGAATACTTTCATCAACGTTTCGCTCCTTTGGTTTTCGAATTGGAAAGCCATGACCGCTACAGCCTGGTAAACCGGTTTCGGATTAAACCACCACCCTTCCCATGATCGATGGAAACGAGGAGACTGCCCGTATGTAAAGTACCACGAAGTTAGCTGATGTCCGATATGCAACTGCCTCCATATACAAAGAGGTAGGATCCATATCTACTACAAGTATAATAGAATTGTATATTATTGTAAATTAATAGTTTGCCGGTCATGATTCGTCTACCAGCATGAATAGCCGTCTTTCCGCAAGCAGTATCCCACTGCCCGGAAAGACGGCTATCGTTATTTCGGTAGGCATTCCCCTTATTTCCGACAAGACGTCAAACGGCATGAATGGACGGCCATGACCGTTCGATCCCCTGTTCCGTCAATCGCCGCTGAAAAGCCTCCAAGTGGTCCGGGGTATTCCGTACTTCCCGCGGCTTCAGTCCATGCTCTATGCAATAAGCGGCTAAATGACCGGCTGCCTCGCCGATGTTCCATTCCACAGGATGGAGACGATAACACCCATTCGTGATATGCGTCGTGCCGATATTCTTGCAGGCTGCCAGCACATTGGCTACACTTACTGGAATCAGGCTCCCCATCGGAATTTGGAAGGGCAGGCTCGAAATATCGATATACGTCCGCAATCCCGTGCTAGGATGCAGATCGATCCGGTAGCAGCCGATGCCAACGGAATCGTGGAACGTCTCCGCCCGCCCGTCCGGCCGGCATTCGGCGGCAATATGCTGCTCCTTCACGGTAAATTCGGCGCGGATCCGGCGGGATTCACGGATATAAGGGGCTTTTGCCAAGCCATCCTTCGTTCCCATCACGTCCGGCCGAAGCCGGAGTCCGGGATACCCCTTTCCTCCATCGGGCCGCGGGGCTTCCGTCTGCATCCAATAGAGCAGGGACAAACTCAGCTGCCTGGATTCCTCCAGATGCCGTTCCCGCTCTTCCGGGCCGACATCGATAATGGAGCCGAGCCAATAATCGTTCTGCGGCCAGTTCACGACCGTGACGCTGCTGTCAAACAACCCGCCTTCGAAATGCTCCGGATTCAGGATCTGCCGGTATTTCCACAGGGAAAACGATCGGCCATCCGGAAATAAGCTGTAGGTGACCGGCTCCAGCGTATGCGGTACTAGCCCCGTCCAACTCAGCATGGCATCGGGCCAGAAATCCGCCCGGTAGCTCTTCCAGAAATCGTACCGATCCGGCTTCGGGATGGTATGATCCTCGCCCTCCCGGTAATCCATCGCGAAGCACCAAGTGAAAGCCTGCATGTCCGCCCGGTCCGCCGGACCGGATAAAGCATGCGGTTCACCGGTCTCTTCCGCCGACTCGGAACCCGTCACGTATTCGATGCCGGCCAGCGGAAGCAAATCCCCCTCCTCGGTAGCATCAAGGAAAAATGCGCCGGTCAGCTTGACGATGTCGCCGGATCTGCTGTCCCGCAACCGGACGGATGTTACCTGATCCCCGCCGGACTCCGCTTCCATCAGCGCATGCTCCGTAAGGATCGTTAACCTCCCGCTGTGCACGTAAGGTGCCAGCATCCCCTGCAGCACGGCCAGCGCCGCTCTCGGCTCATGGGCAATGCCGCTGACCAGTGCGCTGCCTGGATTCAGGTAACGCTCTTGCCGCGATTCGGCCCGGAGCGGAAATAACTCCTTATAATAATCGCGGATCCGATTCCGGAATTCACGGTAGCTGGCCGTGCAGCCAAACTGCTCGATCCAGGGATGCTCGTCGGGCGGTACGCCCTGACTTGTAATCTGGCCGCCGAGCCAATCGCTCTCTTCGGTCATAACCACGCGTTTTCCCGCCTTCGCCGCCGCAAGCGCAGCGGCACAGCCGCCGAGTCCTCCGCCCAGAATGATGATATCCGCCTCTATATGATTCTCCATATACACCGCACCTCGATATCGCTGTATTCTATTCGGCTTTGGCACCAACCGTCTCATGATCGTATTTAAATATCGTTCCGAGCGTCGTTGACCCGGGGCCGTACCGCTCATAAGCCTTGCCCGCCTCATCTACGGGAACCACATGCGAGATCAGCGGTTTGATCGAGATTCTCCCTTCGGCCAGCAAACGAATATATTCCGCAATGTTGCGCCCTTCCGTCCAGCGCACAAAGCCGATCGGATAATCCGTATTGTTGAGTTCATAGCTTGCGTCGTACCGGCCCGGACCGCCGGCCCGTGATATGAGCACCTGCGCTTCCTTGCCAAACATCAGCCCTCTGGAGTAGGTTGTAGACAAATCGCCGACGATGACGATTTTCCCCTTATCCCGAATCCATCCCATGGACGCGTTGATAAGCTCTTCACCGGGACCGCTTGCGCACAGGATGACGCTGTCGGCTCCATGTCCGCCCGTCATCCGCCCGACCTGCTCCTCAAGCTGCTCCTGGTTATCATAAGCATAGGCAATATGCTGCCTCATCCCCTGCACCCGCTCCGGGTTCAGGTCAAATCCCGCAACGGGGCAAGCCGCCGCATGCGCGATCTGGGCAATGATCTGCCCCAGGATGCCCAGCCCGACCACCACGGCCGATTCGCCGAAGCGCAGATCCGCAACCCGCAGGGCATGGATCGCAATCGCTCCCAGCCCCGCAAAAGCGGCTTCCTGCGGATCCACCCCGTCCGGGACGATGGCCGTCAGGTTCGAAGGCACGGTAAGCCACTGGGCATGGCGCACGTAAGGTGCTCCATAACAGGCCACCCGTTGACCGACGGCAAGCCCCTTCACGCCTTCACCCAAGTCTTCGACGATCCCCACCGCGCTGTAACCCATAATGACTTTTTGATCCGAAGCCTTTCGTATAAAGATCATTTCCGTACCCGGACTGACCGCCGAGTATTCGGTGCGAATCCGCACATGACCCGCCGGCAATTCCGCCGGCCTCTCGATATGATCAACGATCACGTTTCCATGAATCGTGGCAACAGCCTTCATATGGACCCTCCTGCTCCACCTTATTTTCCTGATGCTTTTCGATATTCGCTCGGCGAGACGCCGCTGTATTTCTTAAAGGTCGTCGTAAATGTGGAAGAGTTCGAATACCCCGTTTTCTCTCCGATTTCGGCAATGCTGAGGTCCGTGTTCCGCAGATATTCACGCGCATGCGATAATCGGACTTTGTTCAAGTACTCCACATAATTGACGCCGAATGTTTTCTTGAAATAATTGGAGAAGTATTTCGAGCTGGTGTCCAGCACTTCGGCCATATGATCCAAATAGAGGTTCTCCATGTAATGCAGTTCGATGTATTGGGAGATGAATGCGGGATTCAGCTTGCTTCGCGGATCGTGGTTCCGCGTATTCGCCACCACGCGCATTACTTCCATCAGCGCCTTCTGAATCTCTTCATAGGTGAAGGCTTGATCGACCTTGCGGATGAAATCACTCTCCAGCCGGAACAACTCGTTGCGGTCAACGGACGGCGAATCCGCCTGCTTCATGACGAGGAAGAACATGCTCTTCGCAATATGCACCATCTGATGGTGATGGATGCGAAGATCCGCATTCTGCTGGAAAATATCGCTCACGATCTGCAGTCCCTCATCCACCTTGCCGCTTAGCATGCAATTGCTCAGCTTCTCGATCTTCTGAAGCGGATAATAAATATCCGGGACGTACCGAATCTGCTCCGCATCGACCATGTCCGTGTCCGCATTCACATTCCGGTACAACCGCCCATCCTTAATATTCCGGTATGCTTCGGAGCAATTGCTGATTTTGGATTCGTACGTGCGGCTAACGCAGCCCCACACCGTGAACGTATCATGATAATCCTCGTTGCACCGCCTAATATACTCCTCGAATTTCCTGACCAGCTGCTTGCGCTCGGACGGCTGATCCAGACCGATTAACGCTAGGAATTTCAGCTCTTCGACATGATAAACCACCACATGTCCATAGCGCTCCTCCAGGCCGCCCCGGATCTGAGACGTCAGCTCTTCCAGGACAAAATCCGACTTGGTTGCCCCCTTGCCTGCAGGCTGCAAATACACGGCCGCCATCATGAAATGCCGGCACTGGAAGAAATGCGTGTAGTGCTTCTGCATCTGCATTTCCTGCTCGCGCGAATGGTGATGGCCGTCCAGCGTTTGCAGGAACACGCTTCGGCGGATATCCTCATCCACCAGATCCATCTGCTTCTTGAGGGATTCGTTCTCCCGCTGCACCTTGACGATGCCGCTCTGGATTTTTACGAAATCATTCCCTCGAAGAGAACTCCCCCCGAGCAGCTGCACGATGTTCTTCACCGGCCGGTACAGGTAAATACTGAGCAGCACCGACAGAATGACGTTTAACGCAATCGCCCCGTACATAATCCACGTATTGGCATCGGTGACGGAATCGATATTTTGAAACTTGTACGGCATTTTATTGATATATATAAATCCGTTATAGTCCGATTTGTAGAAATTGTATTCAAAATCGTCATGCGTGAGGGAGGCTTCCTGCGACGGGTTAAAGTACACGTCGTTCAGAATGCCCACCAGATCCAGATCCTTCTCGGTGCTCAAGATGACGTTCCGGTTCGCATCCAGCACGATGAGCGAGGCCCCGGGAATCATGGAATTCAAATCGACCCCCTTAAGCAGCCGGTTCACGTTAATCAGGATCATCAGGTTTTTGTTCGACATTCTGACCTTGTTGCCGTCTACGGCAATCATCAGGTTCCGGCCGTACCCGCTGCTCTGATCCGCATAAACCTCCGCTGGAAAAACCGTAAGCTCGTGCTCCGATCGGGTAAACGTCTTCCAGAACATCGAGTTGAACTTCTGGGATTTATACCGCCTGTCAAACAATGCGTCCAGATTGCTGGTTCCGCGTGTCGTAATGGCCAAATCGTGATTGTCGAACGAAATGACCACATCTTCCACGATATCCACGTTGGATACGATGCTGGTGACGCTGTCCTGCAGAGTGATGACTTTCTCCATGTCAAGTTTGCCGTTATCCAACTGCATCCGGTCCGAAGGAAGCGCATGAATGTTAAAAATCAAATTGTTAATGGAGGAGAAACTGGTATCAAACGACTGAATAATGTTTCTGATCACCATCCGGTTGTTCTCGCTCACCTTGTCGTAAATTCCGGTAATGGAATTCTTGTACACGATGTAATTGAATATGAACATGATGCCGATGACCAGTTGCAGAGCGAAGAAAATCTGGAGCAAGCCTCTGTTGGCGATCAATCGATTCATACGGATTCACCTCTCTTGGATGTCATCCCTTCATATTCAACATGATAGCCCCCGGCACCTTCCCATCACCCCTTTTCGGAACCGAGCATGACCCCTTTGGCAAAATACTTCTGGGCAAACGGATAGATCAGCAGCACCGGAATCATCGACAACACGATCGTTGCGTTCTTCATGGCCTGCGGAGCAAGCGCCGACGCATCCACCAGGCTCGGATTGCTTCCGTTCTCGCTGAAAATCAGCATATCCCGAAGCACGACCTGAAGCGGGTACATATTCGCGTCGTTCAGGTAAATCAGCGGGATAAAGAAGCTGTTCCAATGGCCCATGAAATAAAACAATCCGATCGAGGCCAGTGCCGGTTTGGACAGCGGAAGCACAATCTGGAACAGGATGCGGTACTCGGAAGCGCCGTCGACGACGGCTGCTTCGCGCAGGGATTCCGACATGTTCTCGTAGAAGCTTTTGAGAATTAACAGCTCAAAGGTCCAGATCGCATTCGGAAGCACGAGTGCCCATACGCTGTCCAGCAGGCCAAGCTCGGATACGATCAGGTAGTTCGGAATGATCCCCGGGTTCAGGAACATGGTCATGATGATTGCCAACAGGAAAAACTTGCGCCCGAAGAAATTTTTGCGAGCGAGCGGATAAGCCGCTACCGCCGTAAGCAGCAGGTTAATGGCCGTACCGAGCGCTGTATAAAAAATCGTGTTCAGATAGGCGCGCGGCACCCGGTCGTCGTTCAGCACCTGGGCATAGGCGTCGAGATTAAAACCCTTGGGAAACAAGGTGATATTCCCTTGCACCACTTCGGAGGTCGCGCTGAGGGATACGGCGGTGATATAGACGACGGGGTACACGGTAATAATGGCAAGGCATGTCAGAATCAGCGTGTTGATAATGCCGAATAACGAGATGTTTCGAAGGCTGAATCGTTTGTTGTTTACCATAGTCCGCTACCTCCCAGCCGCTTGCTGAAGTAGTTGGAGGACAGCAACAATATCATGGCGACAACGGCTTCGAACAAGCCCACGGCCGCGCCATAGCTATAGTTGCTCTCCAGAAGGCCTTTCCGGTAGACATAAGTCGAGAATACGTCCGCCACCTCGTAAGTCATCGGATTGTAAAGCAGCAATACCTTTTCGTATCCGATCCGAAGCATCGACCCGGTCTTCAAGACAAACATGATAATAATCGTTGGCAGAATGGCGGGAATCGTGATTTTAAAAATCATGTGGCGCCTTTTGGCACCATCCACCTTGGCCGCTTCGTAAAGCGACGGGCTGATCCCTGCAATCGCAGCCATATAGATGATGGCTTCATAACCGACGGTTGCCCAGATATCCGATGAAACATAGATGGTTCTAAACCAGCTCGGCTCAATGAGAAAATACGTCTTCTCGAAACCTAACGCCGCGATCAGCTGATTAATGATCCCCTGATTGGGCGACAGGAAGTCGATAATCATGCTGCTTATAATGACCACCGACAGGAACGAAGGCAGATAGCTGAGCGTTTGAACCGACTTTTTGAACCATTTCACTCTGACCTCGTTAAGGAGAATCGCCAGAATGATGGGAAAAGGAAAGCCGAAAATCAGATTGTATACGCCAAGAAGGAGCGTATTCTTGAACAGCAGCCAGAAATCCGGACTGCCGAAAAATTTCTCGAAATGCTTGAGCCCTACCCATTCGCTCTCCATAATGCCGGTAAATACGCTGTAGTCCTTGAAGGCAATGATCAAGCCGTACAGGGGCCCGTATCGGAAAATAACGTAAAACAACAGGCACGGGATAAACAGAATCAACAGCTGTCTGTCCCGCTTCATATGCTGAAAGGCCGAAACCATTCTTCTCCCAAACCCGCCGCGGGGTTTGGCGAGATTTGTCTCTGTCCCTGCACTTGACATGGTGTTCCCTCCTTAAGATGATGAGCAGCACCCGAGCGTCGTACCTGGATGCCGCCATCACCCTTATTTCTTCTGCGAATTATTTCGTGGCTTCATCCAATCTCTTCTGGGCTGCGTTGAAAATATCGACGATCTGCTTGGCTCCCTGCTTCTCAGCCTGCGCCTGCCATTGCTGCCACTGCACATCGCCGTAGTTTTTGTTGAGAATGTATTTCGCGTTAAATTCATCCGCCAATTTCTTCAGGGAGGTTTGGATTTCCGCAATCTTTGCGGTTTCGTCATCCGTAAAGTTCACGACCGGATCCAGCGGCTCGAATTTATTGCCGTTCAGGAGCTTATCCTGAGCCTCCTGCTCCTTCTCCGTATAGTTGAAGTACACGCTGCGCTTGTCGGAATTGACATACAATCCTTGCAGCCACAGGCCATAGCGGTCCTCCAGCACGCTGATATCCACCAGCGGCACGTCGGTCAGCTCCGGATAGACGGCTTTATCGCCTTCCATCTTGAAAGTCTCGCCTTCCACGCCCATCGTCACCAGCGTGGCGCCGGACGGGCTCGTCAGGTAATCGAGCAGCTTCAGGGAAGCTTCCTTGTTGTCGTTGTTGGCTACCGCGATGCTGAAGCCGTTCGTGATGCTCTCGATCGTCTTGCCGTTGCCGGTCGGTCCGACCGGATTGCCGTATCGCAGATCATAGTTCGGATTTTGGTCCTTGACCTGGTTGTAGAACAGGTCCAAACGTCCGATCCAGTCATAGGTGACAAAGGATTTATTGCCTGATGTCATTTTCGCCGTCCAGGAATCGTCGGTGTCCGTCATGAATTCCGGATCGAGGAGTCCCTCGTTGTACAGCTTCTTCATGAAATCGAGCATTTCTTTGTGCTCAGGCTGTATGGTAGCGTACTTCCATACCTTGGCCGTCTCGTCGTAATACGTCGGATAGTTGGCTCCGCCGATCCCCCAGCCGAAGGCCCAATCGCGGAAAATGTTCTCTTTCGTTTTCGA
This sequence comes from Bacillus sp. FSL K6-6540, assembly GCF_038007545.1. Classification (NCBI taxonomy): domain Bacteria; kingdom Bacillati; phylum Bacillota; class Bacilli; order Caryophanales; family Bacillaceae; genus Bacillus; species Bacillus sp. FSL K6-6540. The sequence continues at coordinate 616,787 of NZ_JBBOXH010000001.1, read as the reverse complement.
GGCGTAAGGATAGGAATCCGGATAGGCTTCCTTCAACTTTTTGAGGGCCTGATAGAATTCGTCGGTATTCGTCCATTCCTTGATGCCCAGCTCATCGAAGATGTCTTTGCGGTACAGGAAGCCGTGGTTCACGTCACGGTTGATGTTTGCAACCGGCCAGGTATAGATGTTGCCGGATTCGTCTCCGTAGGACGGAATGACCCAAGGATTCTCGTCCACATACATTCGTTTGAAGTTCGGCAGCATGTCGACATATTCGTTAATGGCAACGACCGCTTTCTGCTTGCCGATCTTCTTCAGCTCCGGAGGCGTCAATCCGTGGATGATGTCCGGGAGCTTGCCGGATGCAACGGTTACTTTCAGCTTGTCTTGAAACGTAGCCGAAGAATAGGGTTGGAAATTCACTTTGATACCGGTACGCTTCTCGATCTCCTTGGCAAGCAAGGAATCGTTCAGGTTGGTCTTCTCGCTGACGACCATCCAATTGATCGTTGTCGGTTTATCGACCAGCGGAAGCGCGAGACCGCCAGTATCCCCGTATTGATCCGGATCTGCCGGCGCCGTTGGAGGTGCTGTTTCTCCGTCCGTTTCGGGAGCTGCCTCTTTGTTTCCTCCGCTGCATGCGGCCAAGATCGAAATGATTAATGTGAACACGAGTGCCATACGAAACCATTTTTTTGTCATTTGCGTTCCTCCTCTAAATCCATCATTTGAATGCGGCTGACTGAATCTGTGCGATCGCTACCCCCGTCATTTCTTCTCACCTGTGTGTCGGATTACTCATCCGGTCTACGTTTATAAATCAAGATGCTTCCTATCATGCCTCCTTGTTGACGAAGATCCCGGCCTGTCGCGGGAATATTCTAAAATGATCGGGCATCCGCTGCCGAGGGTCCGGCACGGAATTTTCTACCCATCCACATCATAAAAACGCTTCCATGATTCGTAAAGAAGCGTATTTCTGCGAGATGGCGTTTTTTCTTCCTCTAGCGGGCGAAATGCCGAAAACCCGCATAGCATCAGGCTTTTTGAGCATGTGGAAAATGCTAAAGCGGTAGAAATAGATAAAAAAATAGAGGGATTTCATCACGAAATCCCTCACGGAAGATGTTAAATTTCTTCTCTTACCCATCGTATATACATGAAGCAGAACGTCATTGGCGATCTATCAAAACGGGTGTGAATTCAATCACTCGTTTCTTCTTTCTTCGCTTTGGCACCCTTCTCCCGCAATTTTTTGCCTTCCTTGCCGTATAGATCCTTAAGGATTTTCTTGCCGGTCGGCGTCTGCGCAAGTCCGCCCTTCGCCGTTTCCCTGTGCTTGGACGGCATAGCCGTGCCAACCTCCAGCATCACGTCGATCACTTCGTCGGATGGAATGACGCTGCGCACGCCGGCAAGCGCCATATCCGATGCCGCCAGCGCCGTCACCGCGCCGAAGCCGTTGCGCACGATGCAAGGAATCTCGACAAGCCCGCCCACCGGGTCGCAGATAAGTCCCAAGGAATTCTTGAGCGCAAGCCCGACGGCGTGAACGGCCTGCTCCGGCGTGCCGCCCCGCAGCTCCGTCAAAGCGCCTGCCGCCATACCGATAGCTGAGCCGACTTCAGCTTGGCAGCCGCCCTCCGCACCGGAAATAAACGAGTTATTGGCAATGACGTAGCCGATTGCGCCTGCGCTGAACAGCCCCATCACCAAATGCTCGTCTTCCCAGCCGAAGCGCTCCTGCGTGCTGACGAACACCCCGGGAATAATGCCGCATGAGCCCGCCGTCGGCGTCGCTACGATGCGCCCCATGGAGGCATTTACCTCGGACACGGACAGGGCGTAGGCCAGCGCCGTGCAAGCGTCGGTACCAAGCGCGGGTACCCCGCTGCTCATATATTGATGGACGCGCACGGCATCGCCGCCGGTCAGGCCGCTTTTGGAAGGGACGGGTTCATGGATTCCCCGGTGCACCGCTTCCTTCATGATGCCGTAGTAATCGGCCATTTGCTTGAACGTCTCGTCCCGGCTTTTCCCCGTTTCCTTGATCTGTTCATTCAGCATCAGCTGGCCGATCGTCACCTTATCCTCCCGGCAGCATGCAATGATCTGCTCCAGCGTAGAAAACTTCATGACTGCGCCTCCTCTACTGTCAAATCCGCGATGACGACCCGATGCACGCTCGGCAGTCCTTCGATATGCTTCATCAATTCGGCCGGAACCGCTTCGTCCGACTCCACCACCGTCATGGCATCGCCGCCCCTTCCCTTGCGGTCCACGTCCATATAGGCAATGTTGACGCCGCCGGCCTCCAGGAGCCGGGTGATATGCGCGACCATGCCCGGCGTATCGTCATGAAAGACCAGCAGCACCGGATAATTCATCGTAAACTTGACATCGAAACCGTTCACGCGCAGCATTTCCACGCTGCCTCCGCCAATGGAGGCGCCCGCAATGACATCGGTATGATCGCCGCCCTTCAGCCTCAGCTCCACGGTATTCGGGTGAAAGGCCACATTCTGTGCCGTCTTGAAGGTAAGTTCAATGCCTGCCGCTTCGGCAAGCTCGATCGAATTCCGGATGCGCATATCGTCCGTGGCAAAATCAAGCAGCCCGCCGACGACAGCCAGATCGGTGCCGTGGCCGCGGTAGGTTTCGGCAAAAGATCCATAGAACACAATTTCCGCCTGATCGGGGAATGCTCCAAATATGCGCCGCGCGGCTCTTCCAATCCGCACGGCCCCAGCGGTATGGGAGCTGGAAGGCCCCACCATGCTGGGCCCAATAATAGAAAACACATCTTTAAACCGCATGCGCGATTCCCCACTTTCGACTATTCTGCCCTCATTGTATCAGTCTGCCAGCCAACTTTCCAAGTGCTCCCGAATAAAATCGTCATCGTTTAAATGGGGATAATCCCGGTAGACCCGATCAATCTCTTCCGATTGTCCGGGAGACAGCGTTTCATGCGGATTCAGGCACCATGTGCCTTGCAGCAGTCCCTGTCTGCGGAGCACCTCATGAATGCCCGGGATGCAGCCCGCAAACTGATGCGCGGGATCGAAGAAGGCCGCGTTGGAGTCGGTAATCTCGACGTTGCGCGTCAACCATTCCTTCGCGAACTGCTCCTGCTTGCGCGCCTCTTTGATTTCCTCCAGCAGCTCCACCGCTTTCCTGGTCCAGACCGCCCAGTGACCGAGCAGACCGCCGACGATAGGCTTGGCGACCGGCGTTCCGTCCACCTGGAAACGATAGGTCGTCAGCAAATCGTTGACGATGTTATCGTCATTCCCCGTATAGAGCGCAATATCGTCTCTGCGGCTCGAATAACAGACGGCACGAACGACGTCAATCGTCTGGTAGCGGTTGAAGGGGGCCATCTTGATCGCTACGATATTCGGAATTTCTGCGAAGGCACGCCAGAATTCGAAGGAGAAGATGTTGCCGCCAACCGATGGCTGAAGATAGAACCCGATCACCGGCATTCTCTGCGCGATCTCTTCCGTGCGCTTCAGAATATCCTCTTCGCTCCAGCCGCTTAACCCGCCCATGCTGAGCAGGACGGCATCATAGCCGAGCCTGCGGGCGATCTCCGTTTCCTCCACGGCTTGCTCCGTGGGGCCGCACACGCCGGCCACCATCAAGAAGGGGCGGTCAAGTTCCGCCCTGCGGACCTCTTCGGCCGCGAGCCGCAGCACCGGTTCATACAAGTCAATGCCTTTATCGCGGATCTCGAATTGGGTAGAGTGAACGCCGACCGCCACACCGCCCGCACCGGATGCGGCGTAATAGCGGGTCAATGCCCGCTGGCGGCGTTCGTCCAGCTTCCGGTTCTCGTCCAAAGCCAGCGGATGCGCCGGTATGACGAGCCCTTCGTGAAGAGCTTTCAGCTTCTCGGGGGCCAACCTCTGCATTGCAGGAATCTGTCCGCTCATTAGAATTTCCCCTTTCTCTCTTGGAAGTGCGTCGGCTTGTTCCAGCTCTCGCCGCCGGATTGCACCCATGCTGCCGTCCAATCCAGCATCTGCAGCAGAGACACCTTCGGATAACCGAAGAGCTGGTGGGATTTCGAGGCGTTGTTCAGGAGTGCGGTCTCGGATTCCGTACCTGTAAAGGTCACTTCCTTGCCCATCCGTGCCGCCAACTCCTGTGCCGCCCAGCGGATCGACATCGTCTCCGGTCCGGTAATGTTGATGATTTCGGGAGGCGAGCTGCAATGCAGGAGCGAACGGAGCGCCATCTCGTTGGCATCCCCTTGCCATATGATATTCGCATGCCCCATCGCCAGGTGAATCGGCCGGTCCTCATGGATCGATCTGGCGAGCTCATGCAGAACGCCGTACCGCATATCGATGGCGTAATTCAGACGGTAGATTGCCATCGGCGTACCGTTCTGGTGGGAGAAATATTCAAAGACGCGCTCTCTGCCGAGACAGGATTGCGCATATTCCCCGACCGGCTCCGGCGCAACGGATTCGTTGACTCCGCCGCTGCCCACCGGCGAGAACGGATACACATTCCCCGATGAGAACACCACCATGCGGGATTGCTTGAATTTCTCGGCCACCCGGCCCGGCAAATACGAGTTCATCGCCCAAGTAAAATATTCACGGCCGGTCGTGCCGAATTTGTTGCCGGCCATATAGATCACGTTTGGAGCCTCGGGCAGCTGCTGCAGCTCCCCGTCGTTCAGCAGGTCGCACGAAATCGTCTGTACGCCCGCCTCCTCCAGCTCGCGCCTGGCCTCCTGGTTCGAGAACCGGGATACGCCGATGATCCGTTTGCCGCCACCGCCTTCGCGCACGGCGTTGGCGGCCAGCCTTGCAAGGCTGGGACCCATTTTTCCGCCGACGCCAAGCACCAGGATATCCCCTTCCAAAGACGCCAAATCGGCAACAAGCTGTGCTGAAGGCTCCGCCAGCTTCGCTTCTAATGCTGCAACGGTTAACATGAACAATCTCCTCCTCCGATTGATGATTCTTCTTCATCATACGGCCCCGTTTGATATAAAGACAAATCTTTAAATCGTCTTTAAATAAACGACACACAAAAAAAGCCCCCTGATGTCAGGGAGCAAACGAAACGTTCAGCACGATATATCGAAGCACGAAGAAGGCAGCGATAAAAAGGGAAGCCAGTCCGATCAGCGTAAAGATGAAGATTTTCTCTAAGCGGGAAAACGGGGCTCTCGTTCGCTTCAAGTTCATCACCTCGAATTCCATTATAGTACATAACTAATATTTTATTCTAAAAATGTAAATCGGAAGATTTGCCTCGGCCTTCCTCTCGGCACCTTCTCGATCCCCGAAATCTCCACCAACCCGTTGTCGGTCCAAAGCTGAAGCAGGCGATGCGAGCTGCGGACGGTAATGTCCAGCAGGTGGGCGAGCTCATGGACCTTATATTCGTATTTACCCGAACGGGCGCGCTGGTTCAGCAGCTTGCTTAAATAGGCGCTCGTCATGCCCGCATCTTCTGCTCGCTTGATCAGCCCTGCATCCGTAAAGGACAGCACCTCCAGCACGGGATCGGCCATCTCCAGCGGCCCTATCAGCGTACCATCCTCACGCACGATAAAACAGGCGTTGCCGCCAACCTCCTTGGACTTCCGCATCGCGATGCGCGCATGGGTTCCGGCCATGCTGGCCGACCGGCCGAATCCCATGCCGATGCTGAGCGAAATGCCGTAGGTTTTGTTCACGTCTTTGGCTAAGGGAATCGTTTTGTAACCTCCGGTTTCCCGTTCAAAGATGCCGCGCGTCGTGAAAAACAGATACTCGTCCCCGCCCAGATGGGTCAGATAACCATCCAGGGATTCCACGTAATCGAGCACCATCCGGTGAATATCCAGCTTCAACTTCTGCACCTCATGCTCATTGTTCCGTCTCAGCGCCTGGGTGCCAAAGTCGTCTATATTTATCATCCCGACCACAATCTGACCTTCCCAGCTGCGGCGGGATGCCGTGGACAGCAGGGCTCGCTCCAGCGATACCACGATATCCTGATCGGAAGGAAGCAGCCATTCATTGGGTATTCCGAGCCGCGCCAGTTCTTGGGCCACGGATTCCACGCCCGTGAATGCAACAGAGCACCCGCCGGATTCGTATTGATGGCGATGAAACGCGATCAGGCTGCTCTTCGGGGCGTAAGCCGGCCCGTCGTAGACGACAGCCTGTACAGCAGGGATGCCCAGATCCTTCATGGTCCGAACCACCATCGTCTCGGTTAGGGTGTCCACCGATATGCCTCCATCCAGTTGTTCCTGCTGTCCGGCATGGAACAGCGCTTTATATAAACCCGCGTCCGTGACGGGAACGTAATGTACAGGGATCTTGACCTGACCGAGCTCCTTCACCTTGCGCTGGGACAACGGATCCGAGAGGAACAACACTTCGACTTCGCTCCCGATCCGCTCCGCCAGTGCAGGCGCTTCGTCTTCATCCTGGAAAACCAGCGGCGCAGGGTCAAAGGAAGGAAAGGTTTCAATGACCTTCATGATCTTGTCAACGATCGTCCGGGTTCCGATAATACCGATGCGGATTTGCTGGACAGGGGGGCGGGTCCGCTCCATCATGATGCCTTCACTCCCATCTTTCCCATTTCCGAGAAGCCGTGCATGAGCAGGCCGGTACGGATACCTAAATCATACCCCCTATCGAAAATTTGGCAAGCGGAACGCGGTCCTCCCTGCATAAACGAATGAACCTACGTGCTGCCCGAGCGTTGACTCCGTACCTCTTGCGAGAGCCGTCATGACATCGCGATCCAGGACAATCACATACCCAAAAGCAACAAAAAAGAGCCATTACGGCTCTTAATCGATTTTCTTATCCAGATATATAACGAATTCATGAATCATGCGCATGGTGCGCGGTCTTGAGGTATCCTTGGATGCTGCCTTCCATATGCCGATTTATTGCTATAAGGCTACCAGCCCAGATCCAGGGTCTCCCCCGTCTCCGCATAGGTCTTCAGAATGCTCATGACCATCCACCAGCTGTCCGCTGCCTTTGCGCGGGACGGATGATCCGGCGTGTATTGATCATTGACCAGCGTTAGCTTGGTACAATTCCCTACCGGCTCAAGGGTGAACGTAATGCGGGACTCCAGCTCCTCATGATTCGCGTAATACGACGGACCCGGATGCTCGGACAGGCTCAGTGTCTTCTGCGGCTCATAAGCCAGAACATTCCCATAGACATGAACCGTCTCCTCACCGTCATTCCCCGGTCCCACATAAGCGTAAGGCTCCCCTACTTGAAAAGAAGATCTCAGTTCACTCCCGAAAAAGGTGGCCCGCGTTCCCTCCGGCGAAGTTAAGACATCCCATACCTTCTCCGGCGAAGCTCCGATATAAAACTCATAATATAACGGCTCCATTTTAGTTTCCTCCCATCTTGAAATACGAAGTAAAAACCCGCTTGTCCTACTGTGATATGATGATGTTATCAAGCAGCCGCGATCCAAGTATTGTAAAAATGCGACAGGCCGCAAGCTGCGGAAGCACTTCAAGCTCAAAATCCCGTGGAGGCCAGTTGTCCATCAATCCAGGCCTGCTACGGAGATATCGGAGGTGTTTAGTTGGATCATTCATTGGGATTTAACCGGCCAGCATCCTCATCTGCAGGATGTTGTTCCTAATCCTTGCGCCAATCTGGTCGTTCAACCCCGTCGGACCGCTTTTTACGGCGTATCGAGCACGAGGCATTCACACCATCTAGAGGGCAGGGGGCAAGTATTCGCGTCAAATTCAGGCCCGGCGGTTTCTATCCGTTCGTGAACACGTCCATGGACCGTCTGACGGATTCCTCCATAGGAACCATGGAGATTCTCCAAGTTGAGCCCCATACGCTGGAGCAGGGGCTATTGACCGCAGAGGAGCCGGAGCTAAAGGTTAGGTACATGGAGGAGCTTATTCGCCGCATTCTTCCCGAAGAGGATGAACAGATCGAACGGATTCATACCATGATCGACCAAATTCATCACAACCGGGACATCATTCGGGTCGAGCAGGTCAGCGAATGTTTCCACATGAGCCCGAGATCACTTCAGCGCCTGTTCAAGCAATACGTCGGAGTAAGCCCTAAATGGGTGATTCGCCTGTACCGGCTGCAGAATGCCGCCGAAATGCTCGATGGCCTGGATCATCAGGATGTGCTGGAGCTGGCCATGGATATGGGTTATTATGACCAGTCGCATTTTATCCGGGATTTTAAAGCGGTGATCGGTAAAACGCCCGAAGTTTATATGAGGGAACGATAACCTGAAGGAGGTAACGGCATGTATACGATCCAGGCGATCGGAACGATACATAACGAAAGAAAGGCGATTCAGGATGATTATTGGGGGGATGTCATCTCGGAGATCAAGCTTGGCGAAGCATGGGATGAAAGCTCCCTGGATGGGATTGAAACGTTCAGCCACCTTGAAATCATCTATGTATTCCATCTCGTCCAGGACGACAGCATCCAATACGCGGCGAGACATCCGCGAAATAATCCGAGCTTTCCCAAGGTCGGTATCTTCGCCCAGCGCGGTAAGAACCGTCCCAACAAGCTAGGAGCCACCATAGTGGAGTTGGTAAGCAGGGACGGCAGGTCCGTTTTCGTTAAAGGGCTGGATGCCGTAGACGGGACACCCGTCGTTGATATCAAACCCGTCATGGAGGAATTTTTGCCGAAGACAAAGACCAAGCAGCCCGAATGGGCTACGGACATCATGTCCCGTTACTGGGAATAATGATGAAGATACTTCATATTACAAAAAAACAGCGCTGCCGCCCGGTCCTTTGTCGTTCAAGGACCGGCCTAAGCCAGCGCTGTTTCTGTTGATCCGTATCATGCTGCATAACCTTAATTGTTAATCAGATTAATTAGAGAGGCTTTGGCCCGAGATCGGCAGACGGATCTCAACCGATGTTCCACGCTCTTCCTCGCTCCGGATGACGATCCGGCCATTGTGGCTCTCCATGATGCGGTGGACGATCATGATGCCCAGCCCATTGCCGTCGGGCTTAGTCGTATGGAATGGTTCCCCGATCCGTTGAAGCACGTCCTCCGTCATTCCGGAGCCGTTATCCGTAAAAGTCACGCGCTGATATTCATCCTCCACATCCATCTGGATGTGTATGTTTCCGCCATACGGCAGGGCCTCCATCGCATTTTTCAGAATATTGAGAAAGACTTGCTTGATCTGGTTCCGGTCGCACAGAATCGTTGCATTCCGGCCGAAACATTGAGTCATCTTTATGCCGCCAAGGCTCGCCTGAATGGCGAACAAATGAAGCACTTCCTCCAGAATCTCGCCGCAATTCTCAAGCTTAAACACAGCCGCCTGGGGCTTGCCCAGGATCATGAATTCCCCTACCATCAGATTGGCCCGCTCCAGCTCGGACATGATCAGGTCATAGTGCCGGAGAGCGGCATCCTTATTGGCCAGCTGAAGCATTCCTTTTACCGTCGTGAGGGGATTGCGGACTTCATGGGCGATGCTGACGGCAACCTGGCCGGCAAACACCAGCTTCTCCGTATTCCGCAGCACTTCCTCCGTACGCTTCATCTCCGTAATGTCGCGCAGAGAGCCCACGACCCGCATAAGCTGCCCTTCCCGGTCATACACCGGCTGAACATCCAGGATATAGTGGTGCATGCTTCCGGATATCTCAAGGGACAGCTCTTCTCCGATGCAAATCTCCTGTCCGTGTATCACCCGCTCATAATACTCGCCAATCGGCTTGATGCCGAACACCGGGCGGCCCACGTATTTCGTCCGGTCACGGTCGCCGGCATCCGGGCACAGCAGGCTTAAGCTGGTTTCGTTCATCTGCAGGATCTGGCCCTCCGCATCGGTGATGATCACGCCGTAATGCTTCGTTCCCAGCAGCACCTGATTCAAGGTTTGCAGCTGCGTGTTCTGTTTGCGGGTCACCATCTCCCGTTCCAGGGAATCGGCCATCGTGCAGAGCAAGGCATATAAATGCGGGTGAACAAACTCCTTGTTCGTCATTAGGGAGATCGTCCCTATGATCGCCTTCCCGTCTTCGCCGTGAAAGGGAGCCGAATAACAGGCCATGCGGTGAAGAATGTGATGAAAATGATCTTCTCCTATCAACGTAAACGGCCGTTTGTACCGAAGGCACAGATCTATCGAGCTGGGGCCGTCTTCTTGGGAATACCCGCTGCCCTCCATGATGCCCAAATAACGGGCTGTTTCTATAATGGTCGGGTCCCCCTCCATATCAAGAATGAAGCCCTCGTTATCCGTCATCGTAATCACGACAGGGTTCCCGGATCCGGAGGAAAGGAATTTATTCACGAAGACTTGGATCACTTCGATATATTCGTTATATTTGGCACGCCTTGCAGCCAGTGCTTCAGCATTCAATCGATAAGTATGTGTTGGAAGAAGCTCCGGGTTCATCCCCTGGTCTATACACTGCTGCTTTGCTTGTTGAATGATCTCCTGATCGGTTATCACACCAAATCGATTGTTCAAAATCACATACCCCTTTTTATCATACTGCCACTTTCATGTCACATATGTTTATTCTAACACTTTTATCGGCAAATGGAGCCCAACCGTAAACTTAATGAGCATGCGAATATGCAGCCTTCATCTTATCATGGGAAAGAGCTCGATATCTCCCTCCTTTTTATGTAACTATTTACAGGAAATATCCGTTTAGACTATAAAGGAGATGAGAATCCATGATCAAACGTCATGCAGCTTATTACGGCTTCGTCCTTGCTCTTCTGATTCTTGTAACAGCCTGTTCGAGCACCCCATCCAAAGCGCCGGCTTCGTCGCCCTCCGAACCTGCGACAAGTGCAGTGACGGACCATGAAAGTCCGGCGGAGCGCGTATTATCATTGTACGAAGGAGAGGACATGAGTGCCGAGGATAAAGCCACGAACATGCTGGCTCACTTGGAGGGCATGGACTGGACGGAATATAACCGCCTGAGCAGCGGCAAAATGCTGGAAACGCTGGAGCTGCTGTATACCCATCGCTCCCTCATCCAACCCGAGCATTATGCGAGCATGTTCCTCGCAACAACGAATCTCGACGGTGCCTCTGCCGAGCAATATGCCGCCATCGTCGGTGAATTGTTTGCGAAAGACAGGGAGGGCGTGGTGCAGGCACTTGCTGATTTGGGTGACGAAGCAAGTAGGCAAAGCGTCATCTCAAGCATAGCGTACCATCTCGGTTACCAGGATGTTGCCCAAGTGAAACAAGAAATCCATCAGTGGCAAACGAACAAGGTGCTACATGATGCCGAGAAGGACGTCATCGCCTCCCTCATAGCGGCACTCGACAATCCATAAACGCAAAAAATAGAGCTGACCCCGATCGGGGTCAGCTCTATTTATCGTTAAAGACATCCTTATTGGTTCAACAGGAACTCTTCTCCCGCAATGCCCGGCGAGGTCATGTGGTAAGGATCCAGAATGACCAGAATCTGCTCCTCTGTCAAAAGTCCCTGCTCCAGGATGATCTCCTTGATGCTTTGGCCTGTCTTCTGCGCTTCCTTCACCAGCCTGGAGGCTACGTCATAACCCAGATGCGGGTTCAATGCCGTAATGATGCCGTAGCTGTTATCCACGAAGTATTTGCAGCGTTCCTTATTGGCTGTAAGATCAACCATCAAATTCTTGTAGAACACGTCCATGCCGTTCTTCAGAATTTTCAGGGAGTGCATCAGGTTGTTGGCGGCGACCGGAACCATGACGTTAAGCTCGAATTGCCCGGCCTCGCAAGCCAAACTGATCGTATGGTCATTGCCGATCACCTGGAACGACACCTGGTTCATGACCTCCGCCATCACGGGATTGACCTTACCCGGCATGATCGACGAGCCCGGCTGTCTCGGAGGCACGTTCAGCTCGTTCAAGCCGGCTCTCGGTCCGGAAGCCATCAGGCGGATATCGTTGCACATTTTCGAGAAGTTTACCGCACACACTTTAAGCGCAGCAGATAATTCCATGTATGCATCCGTGTTCTGGGTGGCGTCCACCAAATCCTCGGCTTGCTTCAGGGAGAAGCCTGTCTGCTCAATCAAATGCTGGACGACGCTCTGCATATAGTCCGGCGTTGCATTTAACCCGGTGCCTACGGCCGTCGCGCCCATATTGACAACCAATAATCCTTGCGCTGCCCGCTCGATGCGGTGGATGTCCCTTGTCAGCACGTTGGCATAAGCCCCGAACTCTTGTCCAAGCCGGATCGGTACCGCATCCTGCAGATGCGTGCGTCCCATCTTGATGACATCGTCGAATTCCTTGGCCTTCTCCTGAATGCCGGCGACCAAGGTCCGGAACACCCCAAGGAGATCCTGGGTCAGACGGTACGACGCAATGCGGATCGCCGTCGGAATGGCATCGTTCGTGGATTGCGACATATTGACATGATTATTAGGATTGCAGTAGAAATACTCGGCCTTCTGTTTTCCCAAAATTTCCAGCGCCCGGTTCGCCAATACCTCATTCATGTTCATATTGATCGAAGTGCCCGCCCCGCCCTGAATGGAATCGACAATGAATTCGGAACGGAGATTGCCTGCGATGATCTCGTCTGCCGCCTCTATAATGGCGCTGCCTATCTTTTTCGGTAGCAGGCCAAGTTCCATATTAGCCAGTGCGGCCGCTTTCTTTACTTCTCCGAGAGCCGAGATGAGCTCGGCATGAATGGGCACCCCGCTGATCGGAAAATTCTCTACCGCCCGGACCGTATTGATGCCGTAATAGGCATCTATAGGAAGCTGTTTTTCCCCCAGAAAATCTTTCTCCACTCGATACTGCATATCCATGGACAACATCACCATCGCCTTTTGATTATTTTGTATCTTGCTTGTCACCTGTTATCATCCAGCTTGCCCGGATATATACAGAATTCTGCCTTTCAACTTGAAATCCTCTATAGCTTACGCGTTTTGTTAGGGAATATTGAATAATATGTGTGATTGCGCAAAAAATGAGGCTTTCTCTAAGTATAAATACCCAGAAAAAGCCCCTCTTACCCCAAACGGCTTGATTTCCATTGACGTCCGTTAAGATGGATGGTTACAGACCCTAAGCTATGGAAGCCTTCCCGTGCACCGGGAAGCCTAACGAGATCATCGCGCCTCCCTCTTGGCGATTCCCCGCCGTGATCAGGCCTCCGCAGCGCTCCACGATGGCCCGGGCAATCGCCAAACCGAGCCCCGTCTCCCCGTTCTTGCCCTTCACAAACCGGTGGAACAGATACGGCAGCAGTTCCTCGGAGATCCCATCGCCGTCATCGGATACGGTGAGCACCACCCGACCTTTTTGGAGACCGGCTTGAATGTAAATATGCTTGCTTGCATGCCTCGCCCCATTCGAAACGATGTTCAGAAGCGCCTGCAGCAACTTATCCCGGTCGGCATACACCGTCAACGATTCGTTATCCCCGTACGAAAGATGCACGAACAGCCCTTTTTTCACCAGAACCGGATTGATCCTCTCGATCGTTTCCTCTACAAGCTCTTTCATATTGACTTCTGCGGCCTTGAAAATATCATCTTCGCTGTCCAGCTTGGCCAGCAGCGTCATCTCGGTCACGATGTTTCTCATCCGGCCGCTCTCGCTCATAATGATATCGAGCCCTTTGCGAATATCCTCCCCTTCGAATATGCCGTCCCGGATTCCTTCCGCATATCCGGATATGGACATGAGCGGCGACTTCAGCTCGTGCGAAGCGTTCTGGAAAAATTGTTTCTGCACATGATTGTACCGCTCCAGCTCACCGGCCATTTCGTAGACGGACTCTGCCACGGCGCCGAGCTCCCCGCTTGCCGACACGCGCCGGACATCGGAGAATTGGCGTTCCTTCACCTTCTTCAATTCTTCCTGCAGATGCATGAGCGGCTTAATCAGCCTCTTGGTGATGAATAGACTTAAGATCACCATGACCACGGCCCCTGCGCCGAATACGAGCATCAAGCGCGCCATCAGCGCTTGCTCAATCGCCTTGATTTTGCTCACTGGCGTAATCAGCGTCATCGTCCCTTGGGGAACTGCCGTAACCTCGGTTAGGAATTGCCCGTCCACCGATGACGATTTAAACGAAGCTATGCTATCGGGTCTGGCTGCTGCTATGCCCATGTACTGGGCGGTAGGGGTTACAGGAGTCGAGCGGACTATATTCCCTTGGCTGTCCTGAATAATAACGCCTACCTCGGCAACCTGCGCAGAGGCAAACCCGCTAACGGTCAAAGGCTCGCTCTCGATAGGGATGCTTTGTGCAGCCGCGGTTTCCAGCTTTGCCGTCAGCGCCGCCCCAATGGACTGCATGTCCTTTCTTTGCGTGCCGATAAAGTGGTCCAGCAGCACATAATGAATGACGACGGCCGTCACGGACAGCACGAGTATAAGCGACAAAGCGAACGCAAGATTGATCTGATGGACCAGCTTCATATCGACGATTCCTCCCCATCCGTTCTCATTCGGTATCCATGTCCCCATATGGCCTCGATCGGCAGCTGCTCCACTTTCTTGCGCAGCCGTTTAATGAGATGGTCAACCGCCCGGTCGCTTCCATAATAATCGTCCCCCCATACGGAGGTCAGCAGTTCGTCCCTGGTAAACGCACGGTTCGGATGCTCGGCAAACACTCTCAGCATCTCGAATTCTTTGTTGGTCATATCCACTTCTTCCCCGTTCCAGAACACGCGCCTCTCCTCCAGCAGTAACTGAAGCCGCCCATTGCTAAGCTCCGGGGAAGCGGCGGCAAGCCGCGGGACATTATCCGCGTGATTGAATTTGTACCATCGGCTCAGCTGCCGTTTGATTCGGGCAACCAACTCGCGAGGGCTGAACGGCTTGACCATGTAGTCATCGCTTCCCAGCTCAAGCCCCAATATTTTATCCACTTCGCTGTCTTTGGCCGAGATCATGATGATCGGGACCTCGGCTTCCGCGCGGATCCGCCGGCACAATTCAAAACCGTCCATGCCGGGCAGCATAATATCGAGCACCCACATATCCGGCGGATTCGTTCTCCACATGTCCCAGCCTTCCTCCGCCGTGCCAAGGCCCACCGTCCGGTAACCCTCCTTGCGCAAATAAGCCTCCACCAAATTTCGTATATGCACATCGTCATCCACAACGGCGATGAGATAGGTTTGGTTCATATCATTACCTCCGAGCTTCATCTCTTCATTAGTATACCAATCGGCACAAAGCGAATGGGGAATGCCATTGTTTTTCCACAAATACACCAATGTTCTGCCAATGCTGATTCGTACACTGGGTACTGTAAGACAAACCAACCCCGATAAGGAGTGTTAATACGATGAAACACAAACTATTTGGCAAGCTCGCCCTATCCGCTGCCCTTCTTGGAACAGCAGCTCTTCCCGTCCATGCCTCGGGTGCCGAAACCCCAGCCGATGCACCGAACCAAACAGGTAAAAGCGCCCCCGTTGCCACCACGGCAACCATTTCCGTTATGCCGAATCCGTTGGAGTTGGCTGAACAATACGCGCCGGAAACGGTTCAGGACTGGAAGGATACGCTGGCGAAATACGGCAAGCTTGCCGGAAGCGAGGGAACCTTCTTTTTCTCGGAGGCCGCTGCTGTCGTTGCAGACAACGGCGAGGTAAAGCCGGTCGCGGCAGAAGGCGATTTCGGAATATCCATTGCCGTGAAGGCTGTTCCGGCTGAAGCTGTCAAGGGATTCGTGGACAGTGGCGATATCAAGGATATACAGATTACCAAGATCAAGGAGCTTGCCCCTCTCGAAAGTACCGCCATCAAAGTAGCGGAAGCCGTGAAAACCGATGCCGGCGACGGGAAACACGACGTGATCCGTTTCGAGACAGCCAGCGTGAAGGCAATGAAAATCAGCGATGCAGAAAGTTTGGAAGTGAAGATCGACGATGGGGATCTGGCGTTTATCCATGCCCGAATCGACCTCTTCAAAGCGATGGATTCCAAGGACGCCGACGCCATTAAAAAAGCGCTGGCGAAACTGCTGGACCAATACAAGGCACAGATTGCCAAGCTGGAAGCTGAAGCGAAGTAACGTCGATACGAGACCGTACATGACAGTGCGAGCCCAGCGTACTTAACCGAAAACAAGCCCTGCCGGTGCCGCGGCAGGGCTTGTTTTTAGCATAGGCTTACGTTTTTTTGGCCATTGTCTTCATCAGCTTCACCGCCGAGCGCACGCGGGGACGCTTCAAATGCTCCTCCACGTAGCGGTAATCCGTCAGGATCACCTTGGCATCCCGCAAACCGTAAGCAAAATCATCATCAAACAGCAGGCGGTACTCCCATACCCGCTTCTCCCAATTCGGAATATTCGCCAGCATCCATTCATCCTCCACCCCCGGGTGAACGTACGTTTCGCTGACCCCTTCGGGGAGTCTGTACAGCTTATCGATCAGCGACTGTTTGAAGCTCTCGTAGGTCTCTCCCTCGACGACGGGAAACGGATGCGAGAGCAGATAATCCGGGATTGGCACGCCGAACGTATCGGCCAGGCTGGAGGCAAGCGCCACCGGCCGCTCGATATTCGGCAGCGTGCTGAGCAGCGGATCTTCCGGATGAATATAGCGAAACAAGCGCGCGGGGAGGCGCCAGCGGGAAGTCTTCCACAGCATCTGCGGGATAAGGCTCCGCCCCGTTTCCATCCCGTAAAGGCTGCCCATGTGGTTATCCGCATGGCTGATGCGGATGCCGGCCTTCTTCGCCAGCCGGTATTGCGCCTCCAGCTCTTTTAGCACGGCGCCCGTCTCCGCTCCCCGTTCAAACTCCTGAACCGTCCGGTATTGATGACCGCTAGCGTCATGCAACGAAGAATGACCGGTCAAGCTCTTCCACCGCAAAGCTTCGAATTCGCTCGTCAAGGTCAGATGCAGCCCCACATTGGGTTGGCGCCGGCGTGCGGCCCAGGAGGCTGCCTCCTCAAAGCCGGGGGCCACGGTCATGATGGTCGCCGATGAAACTTTATTCTCCTCCAGCAGATGCCGGATCGCCTCATTCATGGCCTTGCTCTGTCCGAAATCGTCACAGTTGATGATCAGTCTTCGCTCCATGGTCATGCCCGCCTCCTATGGATTTTGAGAATTCGATTTTGGTCGCATACGACAGCACGAAGGAAATGGCCAACAGGCATAAGGGAACGACACTGATTAAGTACCGAAAGGTCGATTCCGGATCGCTTCCCGGGTTGTCACCGCTTTCATATCCGAATATCATGCCTACGACAAAAAACGCCAGGGCGGAGATCAATCCGCTGGAACGCGTAATAAACCCGCTGACCGCCGTATAAATCCCCTCTCGGCGAAGCCCTGTCCGCTCCGCATCCTCATCGATGATGTTGCCGCTAACCATGGCCGGCGTAACCAGAAATCCCGCCAGACCGAACCCTACCCCGATCCCTGCCAGAATGCCGCTTATCAGATCATAGCCAAACCACAGAGGGATGACGGATAACCCATATATCCCTAGCGACAAACGCCATGCCTTCACGCCGTCCATCCTGCGGATCATCCAGTACCACACGAACACCAAGGGGATGACGGATACAAACACGGCCGCCAGCAGAATCGACACTTGATTGTCCGGGATGCGGAGCACGTATTTTGCGTAAAAAGGGATCGTGGAGCTTATCAGCCCATTCACCGTCTGGGCAAAAGAATTGGAGATGTTGAACACCCAGAACTTCTTGTTTCGCAGCGTTTCACGAAACGCGTGGACAAGCTTGAGCGGCTCGCTTGCGCTGAACGCCTCTTCCTCGCGGACGCTCATCATGCACAGGAACATGAACACGCCGAACAGCAGCGCGTACAGAATCGCCATGTTCGAAAATCCCATGGCGTCATAGATGATCGGAGTCAGCGCAGTACCGATCAACAATGCCACCACTTGATAGCCCTGCTGGATGGCCGAGGCCTTCGCCCGGATGCGGTCTCCGCGGAACAGTTCGGGGAACAGCGCCCCATAATTGACCCATAATACGGTTGCCACGGCTTCATACAGGATAAGGGCAACCAAAAACCACATAAACAGCCCGTTCTCAGACAATCCTTCCGGCGGCGAGAACACGAGCACGAAGGTCAGCATGAAGAGCGGAATCGCCCCGAATACCCACGGCCTGCGCCGTCCCAGCCTGGTTCTGGTGCGATCGGACCAATACCCCATGAGCGGATTGTTTACCGCATCCCAGATCAGAAATACGGTTCGTGCCAGAGATGCCAGCCCTATGCCAAGACCCAAGGTATCGACGTAAAAAAAGATGTAAAAGGAGCTGAACGCCTGACTCGGAACCATCATGGCAAACATGCCCAGCGAAAATGAATACGGCGAATTCACCCAACTGCGCTTCATCCGTTTCCCTCCATCCGTCATGGACGATTTTGTTGTACAGTATTCGGCATGCGAAGGGAATATACCTGCGCAAACGAAGGCTTAGGTAATCTCGTCTATAGATTGGAGAAAAAGCCATGATCGAGACTTGGAAATGGACGTATATACATATTTTTCATGACAACTGCCCACCCTTCTAGTTAAGGACCACAAAATCTTCGGAAAGGGTCTGTGCCATGGAACTCCTTAAGGATCTTCTGCTAGTGCTTGGGAGAATTTATACCATATACCCGCTGCTCTTGGGCGTTACCCTATTCATGGGCCGCCGCTCCATCGCCGAGCTTCCCGTTTTCGACTACATCATTATCCTGTCCCTCGGCTCCGTGGTCGGAGCAGACATCGCGGATCCCAAAATCGAACATATCCATACCGCCTTTGCGATCATCGCCATCGGCTTGTTACAGAAGCTTGCCTCGATCCTGCTTGTGAAGAGCCGGCGCATCGGCAAGTGGATTACATTTGAACCACTGATTGTCGTTAAAGACGGGCAGTTCATTTATCCGAATATGAAAAAAGCACGTTACTCCATCGATAACATTTTGCAAATGCTGCGCAAGGAACAGATCTTCGATATGGCTGAAGTCGATATGGCCGTGCTGGAGCCGAGCGGTGCCTTATCCATCCTGAAAAAGATGGAGAAGACCCCCGTCACGCTGGAGGACCTGAAGTTAAAGCGGCAGAATGCCGGCCTGTCCTACGCCGTCGTCAAAGAAGGACGCATTCAAACGATTACCCTCCGAAAATTAAACCTTACCGGAGAATGGCTGGAGACTCAGCTGGGTCAGCGGGGAATTCTCCTCGATCAGGTATTCTTCGCTTCACTCGATGAACAGAAGCGTTTAAACATCACCATTTACGATAAGGAAATTCCGCTCCCTCCCTTGTATCATTAAGGATTCCGAAAGAAGCCTGGCGCTGCCGCCAGGCTTCTTCCCGTTTATGACTTATTGAAGAACGATTTTGATGGCATTGCCGATTGGCGGCAGACTCTTGGTCAATACCGGGCCGTAGTAGCCGATAATTTCCGCATCGTCAGTCAAGTCGCTCGTTTTCAAGGCTTTGCCGTCTTTATTCACGACAACCGTCTCGGGCGTCAGATTTAGGACGACCTCATTGGGGGATTCTCCCGTCAACCCTTTGCCCTTGATCGTTACGCGCAGGTTGCCGCCATCCGCATTGATGTCGGTGATGGCGCCGGCCGTAGCCAGCTGCTCCGTCTCTTCCTTGTCGGACTTCACGCTGATTTCGTAAGCATACGTTTGAGGAGGCAGGCTCATCGTCATCGCCAGGCTGTGCACCGCTTCGATCTTCATGCCTTTTGCAAGATCCTTAAGCTCGATCTTCTTGCCTTCCGCATCGCGGATGACCGTGTTCTCATCCACGTTCAGCACGATTCCTTCGGTGCCCGTGCCGTTAATATGAACGGCTTTGCGTTCTTCGTTATGGATAACTTCCGTGATGGTTCCAACCACGGTTTCCTTCTTAACCTCTTCCTCGGACGTGATGTTTACCTTCGTTCCATCAACCGCGACGTTAACCCGGAGCACTTCGCTGAAGAAGCTCGCAGGAACATACAGCGTGCCTTTTACGTTCATCGGAGCAGCGCCGAGGGACTTATACATTTTGTTAACCGCATACTGATCTTTGCCCGTTTGCACGAGGGTCCAGATCGGCGATCCCGGTTGGGTTAGCTCCGCAGACCGGTCTTGTTGATTCCACTCCAGTTCGAATCCGAGCGCCTCGGATACGCTGCGCAGCGGGATCATGACCTGTTTCGCGCCGGCATTCATGAATCCGGCTCCAGCCACTTCCTTGCCGTTGACCAGAACACCATAATCAATGATCGCCGAGATCACCACCGGCTTCTGTTCCTGAATGTCTCCGGTTTGGGGTGCCGCATAAGCCGCTGCGCCGCCGGAAACCGCCATGGCCGCAACCATCAGCGTCGCTGCTTGCTTTTTCCATTGTTTGTTCATGTTCATCATCCTTTCTAGGTGCCTTAGATTATCATGTACAACTATACTGACGGACGCATCTGCCAAATGTTGCATTGAAATCGAAAGTCCAAGGGCCGAGCATAAACCAAAAAGCCGTTCCGGGCGACTTTTCCAATCTCCCGAAACGGCTTTTGTACTGTAAGTGAATATATCAATTAGCGTTGTATGAATAGCGGGTCCACGAAGCTTCGGCAATACTCCTCCGCAATCTGTTCCGCGCTGTATCCCATATCGCGCATGTACAGAATAATATCGGCCCGCGGCAGGGATGCAAGCATCACGGAGGTGAACAGAGGATCCAGGGGCATCAGCTCCCCCCGCTCCGCCGCAAGCTCCAGCAGACGCTTGATCTGTAAGCGCAAATACGTGAAGGGCGGGTTCTCGCACATAATGTTCTTGGTTTCCTCCAGACGGTCAGAGGTCAGCATCACCCTGAGCCACTCCAGATCCTCGTTGAAATGCAGAATCACCTTCGTCATTACCGTCCGAAGCCGGTGTGCTACCGTTTCACCTTCGCTATTGCGCAGATAAACGTCCAACCCTTCCATAAACCGGTCGATCTTGGCTTCCATTAGCGTGAAGCAAATCTTGCTCTTGCTGGGATACCGGCGGTAAAGGGTACCTTGACCGATTCCCGCCGTTTTGGCCACTTGATGCATGGAGACGTCCTCGACTCCGTATTTGTTAAATAAGGCCTGAGCCGTATCCAAAATCTTTTGACCCAACTCGTCATTCTCTTTCGGCAATGCACGCATCCCTTTCTAATTAAACAAACGGGAACCTTATGCGGCAGACTGTTTTTCTTCAACGGGTGAAGACGTACGTTTAACAAATAAGCCCAGCACGAAAGCGATGATTGCAAGAACAAGCCCGATTACGAAAGCATTATGAAGACCAGCAACCATGCTTTGCACCGGATTGAGATCCCCGGTTGTTTCAACGTAATTTTTAGCACCTGCAGTCATGATGCTGATAAAGAGCGCCATACCGACAGCTCCCGCGACCTGCTGCAGCGTATTCATGATCGCCGTTCCATGCGGATACAGCAAGCGCGGCAGCTGATTCAAAGCCGTGGTTTGGGCCGGCATCATAACCATCGAAATCCCTATCATCATCATAACATGAAGGAAGATGACATAACCACCCGTCCATGAAGCGTCGATGCGCGAGAACAGGAAGATGGCGATGCTCAGCAGCGCCAAGCCGGGAATAATCAGAACGCGCGGTCCGAATTTATCGAACAGCTTTCCTGTAATCGGCGCCATCAATCCGTTGATGATCCCGCCCGGCATCATGACCAGACCCGCCGATAGCGCAGTCAAGCCCAGAGCGTTCTGCAGGAACAGCGGCAGCATGATCATGGTGGAGAACATGCTCATCATAAGTACCAGCATCAGCACGGTCACGAGAGAGAACATCGGAAATTTGAAGGTACGCAGATCCAGCATCGGTTCCTCCATCTTCAGCTGGCGCCATACGAAGAGCAGCAAGCTGATAGCCCCGGCCGTAATGCACCATATGACCTTCGGATCAGACCAGGTGCCTTCGCCGGCACTGCTGAATCCGTATACGATTCCCCCGAAACCGATGGTAGACAGAATAATCGAAATGTAATCGACTTTCGGCTTGGTCAGTTCCGATACGTTCTTCAGGAACACTGCGGCAAACACGATGGAGAACGCAGCGAGCGGAATGACCAGGTAGAACAACCAGCGCCAGTTCAGCGCATCCACGATCAAACCGGAAAGCGTTGGCCCGATCGCCGGTGCCGTCATGATGACCAGACCGATCATACCCATTGCGGCTCCGCGATTCTGAGGCGGATAAATGCTAAGTATGGTGTTCATCAGAACCGGCAGCATAAGCCCCGTTCCGACGGCTTGCAGAATACGGCCTACCAGCAGCACCCCGAATACCGGCGAGAAACCGCATATAATCGTACCTATCAGGAATAGCGACATAGCGCCAATAAACATCTGTCTTGTCGTGAACCAAAGCTGCAGCAGCGCCGTGACCGGCACCAGAATACCGACAACCAGCATGTAAGATGTGGAAAGCCACTGCACCGTCGACTCCCCAATGCCAAACTGCTCCATCAAGCTTGGGAAAGCGATGTTCAGCAGTGTCTCATTCAAGATGGACACGAACGCGCCGATAATCAGTGCGGCAACGATCGGCCCTCTCTTTATTTTGCTTAAATCAATCTTGGCCGAACTTGGCCCCACTCCCATATCCAAGACCTTATCCTCCCTGTCTTTTGTCTATACGGACAATTGTCCGGTAACGCGTTTTTTATTCTAACGGACAATTGTCCGCAGGTCAACTGAAAATTTTCATTAAATTTTCAAATTCGTCCGCCCAGATGAAGCCCGCGGCGTTTTCCGCTGCCATAAGCAGCCGAAACAAGCAGGATTCGGCCATTCATAATAAAAGGATCCGCCCCTAAATCGAGACTAGGGCAGATCCTTTTTCTATGCACATTTCGACTTTAGGTTCGCCTTGCCCCGAAAGACCCTTGGCATTTCCTAAATGCAAGTGTCCTAATAGGTCAATCCGCTGCGCGCAAGTCAGTCCCTGAAAACGCTAAGCATTCAGTGCAATCTTTTCTTTGTACACTTTGGCCCAGCCTTCCAAGTTGTTCGTTACGATCAAGAGTTCAGGATACTGGGCAAGGGATGCCAATACCGCCTCGTCATCCGGCGTCCAGACGATGAGCTGAATCCCCCGCTTGCGCGCTTCCTCCATAAACGAAGGGGTCACGTATACATATTTGACGGACACATAGCGAGCGCCGATCTGTTCCAGATAAGGAAAGACCGATGGCGTCGCCCCGTAAATCACAAGCCCCAGCTCGATGTCAGGATCAAGGGAACGGGCCCGTTCAATCGAATAATGATCGAAGGAGGTCAGGAATACCTGCTTCTCCATGCCCGTATCCTTGATCACGTCAATGACCTTCTGTTCCAGCCCGAGATAGGTGTCCCCCATCTGCTTCAGCTCGATGTCAACGATCATCCGATCCTTGGCAAACAGCAGCGCTTCCTCCAGCGTGGGGATGACTTCCCCCCGGCCTGCATCCAGCTTGCGTATTTCCTCCAGCGTGAAGGCATTGATCGCTCCGGTTCCGTTGGTCGTCCGGTTAACCGTGGGATCATGAATCACGACAGGCACGCCGTCCTTCGTCAGCTGGACATCCAGCTCCAGGTGCGAGAAACCAAGCTCCAGCGCTTTCCGAAAGCCCAGCATCGTGTTCTCCGGAAATTTGAGCGGATACCCTCGATGGGCTAATCCCCGTACTTCCATGTGCCATTCCCTCCATATATAAGTCGATTGACGGCCTCGATCACACTGCCGCCGCAAGGAGACGGACTTACGCAATCGAAATGGCCGTTTGCAGCTCTATAGGTTTGTTCGCCGTGGGCTTCCCGATCCCTGCTGCGCACCGCAGGAATTAGCTTTATGTCCTTCGCTCGAACAAAGAGACGGTATGGCGGTGTATCCTTACCCACCGTCTCCACACCGTCCTGAATTCCGCAACATATGATTATGCGGTTATTTAAACGTCGAGTTCGCCATCGCGGCCACGATATGCTTCTGCATCACCGTAAAAACCAGCACGATCGGGATGATCGCCATGACGCTGGACGCCATAATGACGTTGAAGAACATCGCTTCATTCCCGGCGATGGAATCCCGCAGCATCGCGATACCGACCGTAAGCACGCGCATGTCGTTGTTGTTGGTCATGATCAGCGGCCAGAAATACGAGTTCCAGGACGAGATGAAGATCAACACGCCCATGGTGACGATCGTCGGCATCGCCATCGGAAACAATAGCTTGTACAGAATGGAGAATCGGCCGGCTCCATCCACGCGCGCCGCTTCCAGCACGTCGTTGTTAATCGATTTGAACGCCTGCCGGAGCAGGAATATCGCATAGGCGGACGCCCCGTGAGGCACGATGAGCGCCCAGAAGGTATTCAACCAATCGAGCTTGGACATCATGACGTACACGGGAACGAAAATTACCTGTTCCGGCACGATCAACGCGGCAAGCACCAACAGAAACAGCGCGTCCCGTCCCCAGAACTTCCCCTTCGCGAATGCATAAGCGGCCATGAGCGCAACGTTCAGCTGCAGAATAATGGTTCCGACCGCCATGAGCAAGGTATTGCCGAAGAACCGCGCGTAAGGGATAACCCGGAAGGCTTCGGCAAAGTTCTGCCAGGCAAAGGTTTCCGGCCAGAATGTAGGAACGGCCATCCGCATCTCAGACTGCGTCTTGAGCGCGCTGATCAGCAGCCAGTACACCGGAAAGAACATGACGAGGGTCACGATCACGGCCCCGATTACGCGGAGCGTCATTATGGTCTTTCGGTTCTTGGCGGATCCAGCCATATAATTATCCTTCATAGTGCACCTTCTTCCTGCTGACCACCCATTGTACCAATGTTAACAGCAATATGATTACGAACAGAATCATGACAAGCGCCGAGGCTCTTCCTGTTTTGAATTCATCAAAGGCCATCGTATAGATCCAGTACACGATCGCATTCGTTGCTTTGAGCGGACCTCCATCGGTCATGACGTCAATCGACTGGAACACCTGCATGGAGGAAATAAAGCTGGTAATGACCAGAAACAAGGTCATCGGCGACAAGAGCGGCAGCGTAATGTTGCGGAACTGCCGGAACTTGCTGGCTCCATCAATGGAGGCCGCCTCGTAATACTCGGCCGGAATCCCCCGCATGCCTGCAATAAAGAGGATCATTGCAAAGCCGACGCCTTTCCAGACCGAAACGGCAACCAGCGCCGGCAAGGCCGTCGAAGGGTTGGTCAGCCATTCGACCGGCTCCACGCCGAACCAGGAAACAATGGAATTCAATAGCCCGTATTGTCCATTATAAATCCATGTAAACACCATGGCCGCGACAACCATCGATACGTAATACGGCATAAAGATGACACCGCGCATGAAGCCGAACAGCCGTGACGATGACACGTTGAGCAGCAAGGCCAGCAGCAACCCGATGACAAGCGTGAATACAACGTCCATGACGGTATACAGGAACGTGACCTTCAAGGAGTGATAGAAATCCGAGTTCGACAGCAGTCGCGTATAGTTATCGACGCCCACGAATTTCTTCACGGGACGGGTCATGTTCCAATTCGTGAAGCTAATATAGACGGAATAACCCAGCGGATAATACAGGAACACGCCCATAAACAGCAAGGCCGGAACTGCGAACGAGAAGTCCTTCCACTTCTCGATCAACGTATGAGACATCCGTTTAGAGACCGAAGCGGTCGCCCGATCGGACGCCGCCTTTGTCATTGCTTTATTGGTCTCCATAGGCATCACTCATAGTCAGCCAGAATATCGTTGATCTTCTTGGCTGCATCCTGCATAAGTGATGTCGGATCTTTTTTGTTCAATACCATTTCCCCTACGACTTCTTTGTAGACTTCGCTGAATTCAGGATAAGCCGGATGCTGCAGACGCGGCGTTACTTCGTCGAAGTGCTCGTATACCGCTCTGTATTGCGGCCATCTTTCGAAATATTGATCGCCTTCCTCGGATTCGATCGCGGATTTTCTTGTCGGCAGGTATCCAACGGATTCCGCCCATTTAATGTTGTGCTCCGCGGAAGTCATGAACTCGATGAATTTCCAAGCCGCTTCTTTCTCCAGATCCTCGGCGCCGTCCATCATGACGATCCCCGCGCCGCCAATGTTGGAGGTCCGCACTTTATCGCCAGGGATAAAGGATACGCCAACCTCAAAGTCCGCATTCTCGCGGTACATCTTCAGCATAGCGGAAGTATGCTGCACCATGGCGATTTCGCCGTTCAGGAACATCTGGCGCATATTGTCGGAAGCCCCTTTACCGAAGCCCATATGCATGCTGCCTTCATTTTGCCACTTGTAGAAGTTCTGAAGGTACCGGAGAGAATCCTCGGTCTCGACAGCGGAAGCACTCAGGTCCTCCGTCAGGATTTGTCCGCCGCCGTTAATGTTCCACGGGTCATAGTACCATGTGTCCCAGCCTGGAACGGAGAAGGCATAGCGAGTCGTTTTATCGCCTTCTTTTTTCGTAACTTTTGCATTGAAATCCTCGATTTCGTCCCACTTCGCAGGCGGCTCTACACCCAGCTCGTCCAGCATCGTTTTGTTGTAGACAAATACGCTGGTGCTCACGATGAGAGGAAATCCGAACTGCTTGCCGTTGTAAGCATAGGCGTTCAGCATCCCTTTAGCAAAATCGTCCATCTTCACTTCGTCGCGCTTGATCCACGGGCCCAAGTCGGCAAAAACGCCGCTGTCCGCAAAATTGGCGAGCGATGATACCTCGACGTTGGTAACGGCCGGCACGTCATTCGCAGCCACTGCAGCCGATAATTTTTTGTGAAGATCAGGATAACCGCCTTGGAACACCGGCTCAACCGTGATATGAGGGTATTTCTTCTGGAATTCGGCAATCATGTAGTTCAAGCCTTCAAGCTGGGCATCCGCGTGGGCATGCCAGTATTGGATTTTAACGGGTGTCGTGTCGTTCTTCATATCCATCGAAGCGGCTTCCACGTCATCCAGCGAGACCTCTCCTCCGGCACTTTCACTTCCACCGCCGCCTCCGCAAGCCGTGGTAATCACCATAAATATGGTCAATAACATTAACAACCATGATTTCTTTTTCATAGATGATCTGTTGTCCCCTTTCGAATCTATTCATCATTCATCATCCAAAATTACCGTCGATCCACTTCATCAAATGCCGGTTGGAACGGCACGCGGATCCCATAGGAACGGGAGAATCCCCATCCAAACAGCCCGCCTATCCCTTAAAAAGCGCACAAAAATAGAGACGTCAAAAAGAGCGCAACCTAAGAGCCACCACCTCCTATAAAAGCTAAAGTAGCTGCTACTCGGGTTATCTCATCGTCTCCACCCCTAGCAAATATGTAATTGTGGTTAATCCGTCATTCCTACGTAAGACCGTTACGTCCAAAAACGCGTGTCTCCCGTAGATACGAGGTCTGCGCCGTTCGCCAGCGCCTCGTCGATTTCTTCTTCGCTTCGTAAAAAACCTCCCACTATGAGCGGACAGTGAATTTCCTTCTTCAGATCGCGGATGACGCGGGGCATAAGTCCCGGCATCAATTCCACTTCGTCCGGACGTGCTTGTCCGATCATCTTCACTGCGGTTCCCAAAGCTGTCGTATCGATCGCAAACACGCGCTGTATCGAGCTGATGCCTGCTTGGCGCGAAGCCAATACCGTATTCGTCTTCGTCGTAATGATCCCGTCGATCTTGTACGAATCCGCCAAATACTGCACTGCCGAATTATCCCGGCCGATGCCGCTTACCATTTCCAGATGGACAAACACTTTTTTGCCTGAGGAGTGCAGTCGGTTTACGATATCCCTTAGTTTCATGATGTCGCCTGTCATCAGGTTCACCCGTTCCACCGCGCTGTTCACAGCCGCGTCGATCTGTCCAGCTTGGTAATCGAAGCAATAACGGGAAGACGGCGACTCCCTTGATCTGTCATAAGTGCGTGTCCTCCTTATTATGAACACCTCTTATGATAGAGTTATAAGATCATGCGAGTATTAACGATATGTAAAATCTGTGTTAACGCCCCGCTCCTAGGCACCTGCATATCATGAATACGCTTTCTATTCAGTTAACAACAGATTCTGCTATATCCCTGGTTTGGTGGATTCCCTCCTAGATTCAGGATCATGCCGTCCTGCGAAGTCTTGGATAGCGCTTTCATAATAGCTTGTCGAGCTATTTAGTTTCTATCATAGAGGAATTATTTAGCTTGAGTCTATAGCGAAATTTGTTTTATTTTGTCGAATTTAAAAGAATGTCAGCTCAATGTAATAAATATCATGGCAGGAAGCTCGTTTTTGTGATCGTACAGCGATTCAAAGACCCATGAAGGCAGTTTCAGGACAGCGGGCTTTGCGGAGGCTTGGATGCAGGGGTAATCCGGACTCATTGACTCAGCAGGCGCACGAGCTTAATCAATAAGCCGGCCAAGAAAACTTCTTGGCCGGCTCCCCTTGATCCATCCCGTCGAGCACTAGCTATTCGAACAAAGGAACCTTCGGGTCCTTCCCGTTACAGTGAACCAGCATCGCGTGCAGCTGCCCCCTGTGGTGATACAGGTGTGCCACGATTTCGAGCAGCCATTCGTACCTCGAATAGGTGACGCCCCAATAAGAGGTCATCTCCTGATGAAGCTCCTCTTCCGTCATTTCTCGGAACGCCTGCTCCAGATATGAATAGTTGCTCAATAACTCCGCCTGTATGTCCTTCAGGTTATTTAACGACACGCCTGCGTAATAGGCGCTCATCTCCTCTTGGGTGGCTCCTCCGGATATATGATAATCGGCCCGGCAGATGACGGCGATATGCTTGAGCAGCTCTCCGACCGAATGTTTGCCTTCCGTCGGCTTGACGAGCAAATCCCGTTCATCCAGCTTATCGATAATCGCGACAACCGAGACGACAGCCACCTCGATCTGATGTAGGGCATATGTACAATAGGAATTCATAGGTTCTCTCCAATCCGGTATGTATACAGTAATCTGTTCAAAATCACCTCATTATTATAGAACATACGTTCCTAATATTTCAACAAAAAAACAACCTGACCCTTAAGCACTAAGAGTCAGGTTGTTCAGAAGCAAATCTTGTATAAGATCAGCTAACCAGGTCAAATCCGGTTGTATTCTCAAGCACTTCCACATGAAACGCGCTGCCGTCAGCCTTTCGCACAACGCTAACCGACAGGTGCCCGCTTCCGATCGCAATCCGTTCGGCCTTCAGTTCGTTCATCCCCTCCGGAAGGAACGGGGACAACGCGATTTCCTTCTTCGCCGCGTTCGGATACAATCCGAGCATCGCCTGCAGGAAGACGATCGAGGTTCCCGCCGCCCAAGCCTGCGGCGAACAGGTCGTCGGGTACGGAACGGGATGGCCCAGCTTCGCATCATGACCGCAGAACAGCTCCGGCAAACGCTGGTATTCAAAATGCGCGGATGCCTGGAGCAGGCCGGAAATCACCTTGCCTGCCTCAGCTTTGAATCCTTGCTTGCCGAGACCCAGCAGGATCATGGCATTGTCATGCGGCCATACGCTCCCATTGTGATAGCTCACCGGATAGTAGCCGGTGGAGCCAGTACTCATCGTGCGGATGCCGTATCCGTTGAACATGTCGCTTCTAAGCATCCGCTCGGCTTGCGCCTTCGAGCGGCTCTCTTCCGGCAATCCGCTCATGAGCAGATGCCCGGGATTCGAGGTTACGCTTTGTACCTGGCGTTGATCCTTATCCAGCGCAATGGCGTAACACTGCTCATCCTCCATCCAGAAGGCCGCTTCAAAACGGACGCGAAGCTCCTCGGCTTCCGTTTCCAGCTTGCGGGCCAGTTCCGGCTCGCCCAGCTCCGCGAAGACGGGTACCAGCGATTGCTTCGCTTGATACACGTAACCCTGAACCTCCGACAGCGCGATCGGCGATTCCGCATACTCGCCGTTCTCATGGATGATCGAGTTGGCGGAATCCTTCCAGCCCTGGTTCGGGAAGCCTTTCTCGGCTTCCTGCTTGTAGGCCATGAAGCCGGAGCCCGCTTCGAGGGCGGCATCGATATAATCCAAAGCCCGCAGCACGTTCGGCTTGAGCTCCTCCGCTAAGGAGAGATCGCCCGTCCAGCGGTAATACTCGCCGATCAACGCCAGGAACAGCGGCGTGGAATCGATGGTGCCGTAGTACGGCGAGAACGGGGACTGATTCGTCGTGACCAGCTCTCCATAGCGGATCTCATGCATGATTTTGCCCGGCTGCTCATCCCGCCAAGGGTCCGTCTTCTCGCCTTGATAAGCCGCCAGCGTTCTCAAGGTTCCTTTGGCAAGCTGCGGGTTCGCCGGAAGCATGAACAGCGCCGTGATCAAGCTGTCTCTGCCGAACGGAACCGCGAACCATGGCAATCCGGCTACCGTTGTATCGCCGAAACCTACATCCGTCGTCAGCATGCGCAGATCCTGCAATCCTCTCTGGTACAAGCCGCTGAACAGCGCGGAATCCGACTGGAGCTGCGAGCTGTTCCCGTACCAAGCTTCGTACGAGGCTTCGAGTTTCTTCAGCCCCTCTTCATAAGTCAGCGTCTCTGCTGCGGTTTGACGCTCCGTCATCGGCGTGACAAAGAACGTAATCACCTTCTGCTCTTTGGCTTTCAGGGACAAGGAGAACGAAACCGTGCCGGTATCATCCGCATTGCCGCCGTCCGCATCCCAGGCAATGCGCGTCTGCCTTCTCAACTTGTCGGCGCCGACGTAGGCCAGCGTCAACTCTTGATCGCCTGTCCGAATCCCTTCCATTTTGCCGACTTCGCCCGTACGGTATTTACGGACCAGGAACATATCCTGAAAATCCGCATCGAAGGAAACCCCGAACTCGATATTCGAATCGGTCACAAAGTAATTGGTCAGCGTACAGCGCTCATACAGGACGCCATCATAGATGAAGCGTTCCCGAAGCACTTCGATCGCCCCTTCATCCTTGGCGTCCTTCATCAGGCGGAAGGAGGCCACATAGCTTTTATCCCCCGTGGAGGACAGAAGCGAAGGCTTCTCGCCATCGATGAACAGCTCCATGCGGCTCAGAAAACGCGTATCCTTCGTATACAAACCATGGCCCTGATCGTCCCCCTGGACGATATCTCCGTTAAGCCCGGTCAGAAAAAACACGTCTCCTTCTTTAATTACGCGGTAGTCCATGCATAAATCCCCCTTTATTCAACAACCTCAAGCTCTGCCTGCAGTCCTTCCTCCGAATGCGGTCCGACCCAGACATGGAACTTTCCGGGCTCTACCGTAAATTCAAGCCTTTCATCCAGCAGCCCCAATTCTTCACGTCCCAGCGTAAAATGCACCTCACGGCTTTCACCAGGCTGAAGCTGCACCTTGGAAAATCCCTTAAGCTCTTTGACCGGCCGGGTCGAGCTTGCCACCAAGTCGCGGATGTAGAGCTGCGCGGTTTCCTCGCCGGCTCTGGATCCCGTATTCGTGATGCTCACGGATACATGCACGGATTCCTCCCGGCCGATCTGATGCCGATCCAGCTGCAAATCCGTATAGTCGAACGTTGTATAACTGAGGCCGTACCCGAACGGATACAGCGGAGAATCGTCGCAATCGATATAATCTTCGTACAGATGGGGCCGCCCGGTATTCTTCCGGTTGTAATACATCGGAATTTGGCCCGTCGCGCGCGGAACGGTAACCGGCAGGCGACCGCTCGGATTGTACGCGCCCGTCAGCACGTCCACAAGCGCAAGGCCTGTGGCGGTTCCCAAATGCCAAGCTTCCACCACGGCATCGGCGTGCTCATGCAGCCATGGAGTCGCAAGCGGACGGCCGTTCATCAGCACGGCGACGATCGGCGTGTCAGTCTGACGCTTCAGCTCCCGTATCAGGCGTTCCTGGCAGGGTGGAAGCGTAATGGACGTCACATTGTAGTGTTCGCCGGTCATCGCTTCGGATTCGCCGACAACGACCACGGCGACATCACACTGCTTGGCAAGCTGAACGGCACGCTCGACTCCGCCGTCCAGCTCCTCCAGTATGCCGCTGCCCTGCTCGTAGAACACCTCGGCCTTCGGTGCGATTTCCGATTGAAAAGCATCCCGCACCGTGACAACGTCCTCATCCCGGCCTTTCCAAGCCCAGCAGCCCATGGAATTATGGCGATCATCGGCCAGCGGCCCGATCAAAGCCAGCTTCTTGTGCTTGCCGGTATACAGCGGTAAAATTCCGCTACGATTCTGCAGGAGCACGATCGATTTCCGGGCGCTGTCCCTGGCCTGGGCCAGATGCGCCGCTGGAATGGCCCGCCCTTTCAGCAGATCTCCGGCTTCTTCGCTTACATACGGGTTCTCGAACAATCCGAGGCGGATTTTCACCCTCAAAATGCGAAGCACCGCATCATCCAACAGCTGAATCAGCTCGGGGTTATCCTGGACCAGCGCCTCCAGATGATCGAGATAGACGCCGGAATGCATGTCCATGTCGACGCCGGCGTTCAGCCCCTTCCGCGCGGAATCCTTCCGGTCCTCCGCATAGCCATGGTAGATCAGCTCTTCGATCGACTCCCAGTCGCTGACCACCATGCCGTCAAAGCCCCACTCCTGCTTCAATATATCCCGCAGCAGATAGAGGCTTCCGGAAGCGGGAACCCCATTGAGTTCGCTGAAAGCACTCATCACCGACAGAGCGCCTGCTCGAATCCCGTGCTCGAACGGCGGCAGCACGGTTTCCCGCAGCGTCCGCTCCGACATGTCCGTCGTATCATAATCCCGGCCGCCTTCAATCCAGCCATAACCGGCAAAATGCTTCACGCATGCCGCTACGACCGGGTTGCCGTCCCCGTTCGGACTTTGAAATCCTCTTACCTTCGCGGCAGCGGCCAGGGAGGACAGATAGGCATCCTCCCCCGTGCTCTCCGCGATGCGGCCCCACCGGGGGTCGCGCGTCACGTCCACCATCGGGGCAAAAGTCCAGCGGATGCCTTCCGCTGCCGCCTCTTCTGCCGCAATGCGGGCGTTCTTCTCCATCCCTTCGAGATCCCAGCTGGCGGCTTCGCCGAGCGGAATCGGAAAGATGGTGCGAAAACCGTGAATGACGTCATCCCCGATGAGAAGAGGAATCCCCAGCCGCGTTTCCTCCACGGCCAGCCGCTGGAGCTCGTTGATTTTTTTCGGACCATGCACATTCAGCAGCGACCCGATCTTGCCTTCGGCAACCAGCTTCAGCTCCCGCTCCTCGCACCGGCCGTACTGCACCGTTTGACCGATCTTCTCGTCCAAGGTCATCTGCGCGAGAAGGTCCTTTGCACGCTGTTCCACGTTATCCATGTCTAATCCCTCCCGATGCTTCGATATCAGCCTTTGACGCCGGCGTTCGAAATCCCCTCGATATATTGGCGCTGGAACAGGAAGAAGAACAGGATGATCGGCAGCGTGGACAGCACGACTCCTGCCATGATCATCGGCGTATTCTCGAAGAACATATCCTTCACGCTGTTCAGGCCGACCACCAGCACATACATTTCCGGCGTATTCGCCAGCGTGCTCGGAACGAGGTAACTGTTCCAGGTTCCGGCAAATGCAAGGATCGACATCGTAATCAGCGATGAGCGGGCCAGGGGATACACGATCCGCCAGAAAGCGCCCATCTTCGTCAAGCCATCCATCCGCGCAGCCTCCAGGAACTCGTTCGGAACCGAGATGAAGAACTGGCGGAGCATGAAGATGTACAAGCCTTGATAGAGGAAGGGCACCGTCAATCCCCAGAACGTGTTCAGCCATCCGAGCTGCGCCACGTTCACGTATACCGGGATCAAGATCATATGGTACGGCACCATCATGGTGGCCACGACGATCCAGTATATCAGTCCTTTTCCCTTGAAATTCAGCTTGGCCAGCGCAAAGCCGGCCATCGGGTTAATGATCAGGTTCCCGATGACAACGACGCCGGTCATGATCACGGTGTTCATGAACCATCTCGGCACGTTGTACGCATCGTTCGTGAAGAAGATTTTGAAGTTCTCGAACGTCCAGTTGGCCGGCGACGTCAGGGTATTGACATGGCGCATCGGGATGACGGACGTATAGATGGTATAGAGAAAAGGAAGGGCGAATAAGAGCCCCAGGATAATCGTGCCGATGTACAGAAACGGCCGACCTTTATTCGTTCGGGTCAACATTACTCTCACTCCTTCTCATCCAGGAATTTTTTTTGCAGGTACGTAATCAGCATGATGATCATGAAGAATAGCACCACCGCCGCGCTTCCGTATCCAATGTTCATGTAACGGATCCCGTGCTGGTAGAAATACGTTACCACCGTGCTGGTAGCGCCGGCCGGCGAGCCGAGCGCGCCATAACGGGAAATCGCGGCAATTTGGTCGTAGATCTGGAAACCGGCGATCGTCGACACCGACACGATGAAGAACGTGATCGGCTTCAGGAACGGCACCGTAATGTAGCGGAATTTATTCCACTTGGACGCCCCGTCGATCTCGCCCGCTTCATACAGATCCTTCGGAATTTCCTGCAGGCCCGACAAGTACACAATCATGGTGAAGCCGGCTTGCTGGAAGATAAACAGAATACATACGAATAAGAGCGCATAGCTGGTGTCCGCAAACCAAGTCACGTTCCCGAAGCCCAAAGCTCCGAAAAACTTCGTCAGGAAGGTGCCCTGCTTGAAAAGCATCATGAACACGGTCGTGATCGCGATCTGCGAGGTAATATACGGAATGAAGAACACGGTCCGGAATATCCCCTTGCCCTTCAGCTTCTGGTTCACCAGGATCGCCAAGAGCAGACCGAGCAGGGTCTGAATCGGAATCGAGATGACGACGATTTCCAGGGAGTGAAGCAGCGCCCGGAAGAATTCTTTATCTTGCAGAATGGTGACATAGTTTTCGAGGCCGATGAATTTGGCTTGGTCCAGGGCAGCAAAGTTCGCATCCTGAAAACTTCTTACGAAAGACTGGATGAATGGATACAGAAACCACCATGCCCACAAAATCAAAAAGGGCAGCGTAAACAACCAGCCCAGCGTCTTATCGGAGTCTGCCAACGAACGGAACCAGGATGGCCTGATCTTGTTCCCTTTCATATCAGCGTGCTTGCTGCTGTAATCGGACATAAGTTATCCCCCGCTTCCAAACTTAAATTGATTGGATCATGAAAATACCCCCACAAAGTGGTGTGAACAAAGGCTCCCGCTCCCCTGATAACAAGGAGCGGGAGCGGGTGTTGCCTCTTTCTTATTTGAACTGGCTTTGAATGTCGTCGAGAATTTGCTGAGCCGTTTTACCGGAGCCGCCCAGAATCAGGCCTTCCAATTCTTTCACGAGCTCATCCGTAAAGCGCTTGGTATCCGTTGGATACCCATAGTCCGTGCTGTACTCCAGCGCAGGCTGCAGCGCCTTGAATTCAGGGTTCTTCTCGAAATACTGCTCGGACAGCGAGGATACGGCCGGATTGAAGCCGAGCTCCATGAATGCGGTTTGCGTATCGTCATTGGTCATGTAATAAGCAGCCTTCAGCGCAGCTTCTTTGTTCTTCGCGTCTTTCAATACCATGTAAGCGTCAGAGCTCATGGTGCTTCCGTTCGTTGTTCCTTTCGGAACCGGAATGGCAACCATTTTCAAGTCCGGATTCGCATCCTTCAGGTACCCTTTGTACCAGTAACCGCCTGTACTCATAGCGCCCTGCTCATTGCTGAATACTTCGCCGTCCCAGCCGAAGCCGAGCGATTTTGGCGTGACCGCGAGTCCTTGGTCATACATGTCGATGATCATTTCCAGCGCTTTGACGTTCTCTGGGGAGTTGATGGTCGCACCATTGCCCCAGCCGCCGCCGAAGCTCTTCACGTAGTTCGTGATATGGAAGGCATCCAGGTTCACGATAATGCCCTTCACATCGCCTTTGTTCAGCACTTTGGCCGCTTCGATCACTTCATCCCATGTGGTTGGGTACTCGCCGAGACCGGCATCCTTCCACATTTGCTCATTGATGAAGAACATTGCCGGCATATCGCTGTTCGGCACGCCGTACTGCTTGCCGTCCACGTTCCAAATCTTCTTCGATGTATCCGGGAAACGGCTCATGTCCACGCCCGTGGTTTGAACCAGATCGTCGATCGGCGAGAACAGCCCTTTATTGATGTACTCGTAAGCACCTTCGTTGGACATCTTGATGAAGTCAGGCGCTACGCCCGCAGCAATTTCACCCGGAAGCGTGTTCCAGAACTGCTCGCTGCTCGGATATTGCTTGATTTTCAGTTCGATCTCCGGATACTGCTCGGAGATGGTGTCAGCCGCTTTCTGATAAATCTCCAGATCCTGTGCCGTACCCCAGAATCCGAAATTCACCGTTACTTTTTCAGCAGCGTCTCCGGCTCCATTATCTGTATTGTCAGCGCTTTTACTGCCGCCGCAAGCGGTTAAACCCACAACAAGAGCCAGGCACAAAACCAGCATGGCCGAAAACTTCTTGTTCCATTTACCCATGATGCTACCCCCCACGTTTCTTTTCGTTTTACCTTACATCTTCATGATAAAGAGCCGGGACAACAAAAAAAATTAATCAAATGATGATTAATTTTTTAAAATTGACTATTTTTTTATAAATAGATTGCACTGCACGAGCGTTTTTATGAAAAATCACACTTTCTTCTCTAATATCACACTTCATCTTTCCTATATTGTTTAGGAGAAAAGCCCGTGTATTTCTGGAATACAATGGCAAAATGGGCCTGATTATTGAATCCCACCATCTCGGCAACGTCATAAATTTTGTAGCGATAGTCCTTGAGGAGCACCTTCGCCTTCTCGATCCGAAGCTCGTTAATATAATCGAAGAGGCCCTGACCGACCTCTTGCTTAAACAATCGGCTGACATAATTCGGACTGACGTGGAACAAATCCCCGAACAATTTCAAGGAAAGGCTCTCCGGGTAGTGCTCCTCCGTATATTCCATAATATTGCGCGTGAGCTGGCTGTAACCTCTCAGCTCCAGATGGCTGCGATTCTTGAGCCGCTCCTCGAACAAGACACGGTATGCGGCCGACAGCTGCCCGAACTCATGGATCTCTTCAAAGGCCGATGTTTCTTCTTGAACGTCTCCCCCGCCCGGTACGCCCGTGCCCTCTCCGATCATAAACAGCAGACCTTCGTATACCTTGCGGACATCCTTCTCTTCCATGCATTCTTCTTGCGCCAGAAACTTCTCCCACTGGGACAGCAGCTCCAGGAAGCGCTCGTTCGCCTCCTCCCTGAGGGCAGACTTCATCTGGCTTAAATAGGCATCGGCCTGTCTATAGACCTGCTCACCCTTCTGTTTCAGATGCTGATAATAAAAGATCGACGTATCCGGGTGGTAAAATTGATGGGACAGCGCTTTGCCCGCCTGCTCGTAGCCCGTCCGAATGCCGTCGAAATCGGCAAACCAGTCGCTAATGCCCAGCACGATGTCGATATTGACAAACCGCTTGAGCGCCGAACTGATCATTTGCACCATTTTATTGACGCGCGTCAACGAGGCCAGCAGGCTTTTCAGCTCGCTGTTGCTGATGAATACGGCACTGCACTGTTCATCCAGCTGAAGATATTCGACTTCCTTCTCTGTGGACAGAATCTCGCTGACGACGTTCTGCACCGTATTCGGCAGGATCGACTCGGTTTCCTTGGCGTACCTTTTGATAACCGTGTGATAATCTTTGATTCTGAAAAGGACGACGTACATATTGCCCTCTTTGAGCTCCGTTTCATGCAGATCATGAACATGGCCTCGGAGAGCGTCAAATAATATCTGTTCCTTCCGGTTGCCCGCCGTAGCCGGCCCGACTTGAGCCGGAATCCCCCGGCTCCCAAACTGCTCCCGGACGCTCTTCAGCATCGCAGTCAGCTCGCGTTCATTCATGTCGGGTTTGTGGAAATAATCAAAAGCCCCCAGCTTCAACGCTTCTTTCACGTAGGCAATATCATCGAAGCTGCTCAACACGACCGTTTGAACCGGGATCTGCCGGTCCTTAATCGTCCGGAGCACCTCGAGCCCGTCCATCTTCGGCATTTTGATATCCAGCAGGACCACGTCCGGCACAGTTTCCGTTATCAGACGCAGCGCTTCTTCGCCGTCCCCCGCTTCACCGACAATGTCCACGCCCTGAGCTTCCCAGTCAATCGCCGATTTGATCCCGATCCGAACGAGCGGCTCGTCATCTACTATAAGTATTCGCACTTTCTATCACCCTGCTTCTTCTGTGATAATCGGAACCCGAAGCCATGCGACCGTTCCGCCCTGTTCTCCCCTTTGGATACACAGGCCGTACTCGGGCCCGAAATGAAGGGATATCCGGTTCCGTATATTGTTCAGTCCGATCGAGTTGAAGGTATCCTGCGGACCGTCCTGCTCCACCTTCGCCTGTCCGCCCTCCGGAAAACCGCGCCCGTTATCGCATACCTTCATGATCAGCGCATCCGATTCCTCATAAATCGATATGACAAGGCTGCCCTTGTAATCGATGCCTTCAAAGCCATGGAAAACCGCGTTCTCCACAAGGGGCTGAAGCAGAAACTTCAAGGTCCTATGATTCATTACGGCCGGATCCACCTCGTACGTGACATCAAATTTATTAAAATAGCGGAAATCGAGAATTTTCGTATAGTTCTCCATGAATTCGACTTCCTCGGCAATGGTCACGTAATCGCCTTCCTTCTTCACCGTAAACTTGATAACCGAAGAGAAAGCCTGCAGCGCTTCTTCAATGCCCGTTGCCCCCTGAATCTTGGCCATCCACTTGATCACGTTCAGCGTGTTGTAGATAAAATGCGGACGAATCTGCGATTGCAGCGCATTCATCTCCAGGTTCCGCTTCTCCTCTTCCTCCACGTAAATCCGCTCGATTAAATCGCGAATTTCGTGCAGCATCTGGTCCACGGTATGACTAATCACGCCGATTTCGCCGTGCTGCTTCGTATCAAAGCTTACGTCAAGCTGACCTTGGGAGACAAGCTTCATTTTGCTGTTCAGCACCGCCAGCGGCTTCATGATCGTGGTGGCGATCCGGGCCGAGATCAGGATGGACAGCACCAGCAGCAGGATCAACGCACCGATCAGTATAGCCACCATCAGGTATACGATCGAGAACAGATCCTTCTTCGGGATGACCGTGACCGCCTTCCAATTCGCCATGGAAGAGGAAGAAGAAATCATGTAGGTATCCCGGTTGATCTGCGTGTTGACCTGGCCGTCCGCGTTATATTGAAAGTCGCTTCCCAATACCTCGGACGCCGCCAGTCCGATTTCCTCGGGGTGAACGCTGTGCACGATATGATCGGTTTCGTCGATCAAGTAAAAATTCGTATTCTCGGAAAATGCCGACTCGCTCCACAGCGTCTTGAGTTTATCCACCGAAATATTAAAAAGGATAAACCCGAGATCCTCCTTCGTGTACGGATCCAAGATGGCCCTGCCCACTGACACGACCGGAATTCCCTTCGTTGACAGCAGCCGCTCCTGATGAATCCCTACCGGGACAAAGCCGCCATACGCTTCCCTGATCTTCCGGACAAAAGGCTCGCGGGTAAACTGCTCCTTGAAATAACCGAAGTTCATATATTCCCGGTTGCTTCGGCCGATGATGGACTGGCTGTTCTCGTGGTAGATAACCACGGAGTCAATCAAATCCGAATACAGCATGATCCCGCTCTGGATCAAGCCGTTCACTTTATCGAAATCCTGCCCCCGCTCCAGCAATGGATACGTCACCTTGCCGTAATCCTTCCGCATAATGGGATACACCGTGGAGTCCTGGATCGGGAACATGGACAGCCGGAGCAGCGGCTGCAGGGAGGTATCGATATTTTTAATGATTTGTTTGTTGTTTTCCACGGCGGCATCAATCATCGTGCTCCGATTATTCTCCACGTAGACCCAGGATACGATCCCGCCGATCAGAAGAAGGGGAACGATGATGAAGGCGGAGAACGCCGCAATCAGTTTCTTCTCCAGGCTTAAGTGAAGCATTTTCTGCTTTAGTTTCTTCATGGGCCGCGTCTCTCTTTTCTCGTTGTTCGATAGGATCGTCCTTTACCGCGCCGTGCCGCTTATCCGGAATTTTCTCGGCGTCATTCCCGTAAAATTCTTGAATAATTGCGTATAATAACTCTGGCTGCAGAACTTGAACGTAAACGCGATTTCGGATATCGACTGGTTCGTATTGGCCAGCAAATGCTTGGATTCCTCAATCTTCCGCCGATTAATAAAGGTGGTTATGGCTTCGCCCGTCTCCCGCTTGAAACGATCGGACAGATAGCTCGGGTGGACCTTCAAATATTCCGCGACCCTCTGCAGGGTCAGCTCCTCGAAAATATGCTCACGGATGTAAAAGATCGCCAGGTTCACAATGTGAGAGAACGACACGACTTCCTTCTCGGAGCGGATCATCGACACAAACTGCACCAGCATCTCATATTCAAAATGAACCAGCCGCTCCACATCGCTCATTCGCTCGATCTCCAGGATCAGCGTGTCGCTTAAATGAAAGGCGATCTCGGGATCCACGCCGCCTTTGATGATGGCCCGGGTAAATAAGGTGCAGGAGGCAATCAAGGCATTCTTCTTCGATCGAAGCGGATACGTCGCCAGCACGGCCGCTTCCAGCTCGTTAATTTTGCGCAGCATGTCCATGGCTCTATTCTCATCGCCGAAGCGGATCGCTTCCAGCAGCTCGTGTTCATAGTCGAACGGGGGATGGATAAAATTCTCGCGCAAATAAAACATGCGGGAAGAAAGGTAAAAGGGTTGGTTTCCAGAACGTGAAGGCTCTTTCATTATTTCCCCACCACCTAAAAATATTGATAAAAACCTTGATATTTTAGTATAACATAACTCCGATTGGCTCTAAAATTCAAGCATAACCATGCTAGGAAGGAAGTGTAGACCATGACCTGGAATATATCAAATCCTGATTTGTCGCAGCAAGCCCTGCTGAATATGGAAAGTATTTTTGCACTCGGAAACGGTTACCTGGGTGTGCGCGGCAACTTCGAAGAAGGCTACGGCGAGCGCCTGTCCACCATTCGAGGCACCTACCTGAACGCTTTCCACGACGTGATTGAAATCCCTTACGGCGAGAAGCTCTTCGCCTTTCCCGATACACAGCAAAAGCTCGTTAACAATATTGATGCCCAAACGGTCCTGATCTATTTAGGCGACGAGAAAGAACCCTTCCGCCTGGATCACGGAACGATCACTGCCCATGAACGCCGCTTGCATATGGACAAGGGGTACTCCGAACGAATCGTGCAGTGGAAATCGCCCGAGGGCAAAGAGATCAAGCTGACCTTCCGCCGTCTGGTGTCCTTTGCGCACCGGGAGCTGTTCGCCATCGACGTTCGGATGGAGCCGGTCAATTTCAACGGCCAGATTCGCATCGTTTCCACCGTGAACGGCAAAGTGAAGAACTACACCAATGCCAACGATCCCCGGGTAGGCGCAGGGCATGCGGAACGGATGACCGTCATCGATGCCGGCGTCAAGGGCAGCGATGCCTATGTCGTAGACGAGACGATGGCGTCCAAGCTGCGTGCCGCTTGCGTGACCCGTCACCGCTTGAATGCCGATGCGGACATTCAGCTCGAAGCCGGAACTGGAGAGGTTACCTTCACGGCTGTCCTTCCATTGACCGGACCGATCCACTTTACGAAATACAATCTGTATACCGACAGTCTTCGTCACGGGCAAGACATGCTCGAGCGCGGCATTCAGCTGCAGGAGGAGTTGAAGGATACTTCCTTCGAGGACTTGCTTGCCGAGCAGGGCGAGTATCTGAACGACTACTGGAAATCGGCCGACGTCGTGATTCAGAACGATGACCAGCTCCAGGAAGGCATCCGCTTCAATCTATTCCAGCTGCTGCAATCCGCCGGACGGGACAAGCACAGCAACATTTCCGCCAAAGGACTGAGCGGCGAAGGTTATGAAGGCCATTATTTCTGGGACACGGAGATTTACATGTTCCCGGTATTTCTGATGACGCAGCCGGACATTGCGCGCCAGCTGCTGCTGTATCGTTATTCCACGCTGGAGCAGGCGAGAGACAGAGCGCGGGAAATGGGACACCGACAAGGGGCGTTGTTCCCGTGGCGCACGATCTCCGGAACGGAATGCTCCTCCTTCTTTCCTTCGGGAACGGCGCAATACCATATCAGCGCAGATATCGCCTACAGCTATATTCAGTATTATCTCGCCGAGCAGGACCGGGATTTCCTCTTGTCCTACGGGGCCGAGGTGCTGATCGAAACCGCCCGCCTGTGGGCCGACATCGGCCACTATTATAACGGCGCTTTCCATATCGATGAGGTGACGGGGCCGGATGAGTACACCTGCTGCGTGAACAACAACTATTACACAAACGTCATGGCAAAGCATAACCTGAAATGGGCCGCCAAGAGCTGCGCCATTCTGGAATCCTACGATGCGCAAGGCTTCAAATCCCTATGTGATCGGCTTGGCGTAACCGCGGATGAAATTTCCGCTTGGGCGAAAGCGGCGGACGCCATGCTGCTCCCGTATGATGAAGCGCTCGGCATTAACCCGCAGGACGATACGTTCCTCCGCAAAGCGGTATGGGATTTCGAGAACACGCCGGAGGACAAATATCCGCTGCTGCTGAACTATCACCCGCTCACCATTTACCGTTATCAGGTATGCAAACAAGCGGATACGGTGCTCGCCCACTTCCTGCTGGAAGACGAGCAAAGCTTGGAAAC
Organism: Bacillus sp. FSL K6-6540; assembly: GCF_038007545.1. Classification (NCBI taxonomy): domain Bacteria; kingdom Bacillati; phylum Bacillota; class Bacilli; order Caryophanales; family Bacillaceae; genus Bacillus; species Bacillus sp. FSL K6-6540. The sequence goes on along the minus strand of NZ_JBBOXH010000001.1, from coordinate 574,060 downwards.
GATCCAGCGTTCGTATGATTACTACGAAGGCATCACGACGCATGATTCGTCGCTGTCTTCCTGCATCTTCAGCATCATGGCCTCAAAGATCGGCAATATGGACAAAGCGTATGAGTACTTCATCGAGACGGCACGCCTCGATCTGGACAATACGCACGGCAACACGAAGGACGGCCTGCACATGGCCAACATGGGCGGTACCTGGATGTCGATCGTCTACGGCTTTGCCGGCATGCGCCTGAAGGAAAGCGGACTTTCCCTCTCCCCGGCCATTCCGAAGGACTGGGAGAAGTATGCGTTCCGCTTGAACTTCCGCGGCCGTCTCATCGGCGTCTCCATCGAGAAGGACGGCGTGACCTTGGAGATCGTCGAAGGCGAATCCATCGAGATCAAGCTGTACGACGAGGCCGTAACGCTTGAAGCCGGGAAACCTGTGAAACATGCGCTGCAGAGCAAATAACGCATTTTTCTTGCGATATCCGGAAGGTCCCTGTTTCGGTTTTATACTTTCCGTTTTCTCACAAAGGAGCTATAAGATATGAAAGAAACACGCAAGCTGAAGGCTGTCATCTTTGACTTGGACGGCGTCATTACCGATACCGCGGAGTATCATTATCAGGCATGGAAAGCCACGGCAACCGAGCTGGGCATTCCCTTCACGAGAGAGTTCAACGAGAATCTTAAAGGGGTATCCCGCATGGATTCCCTGAAGCTGCTGCTCGGCCAAGCGGAGACGCCTGTGAACTATTCCGATGAAGAGCTGGTACAGCTGGCTGACCGCAAAAACAAGCTGTACGTCGAGCTGATCGAAACGATCACGCCAGCCGACCTGCTGCCGGGAATTACGGAGTTTGTGGCAGACATCCGATCTAGCGGCCTGAAGACCGGCATCGCGTCAGCCAGCAAAAACGCCATCGCCGTGCTTACACGGCTTGAGGTCATGGACCAGTTCGACGTGATTGTCGACGTAACCAAGCTGAAGAACAACAAGCCGGACCCGGAGATCTTCCTCACCGCTGCCGCAGAGCTTGGCGTAGAGCCTGCCGACTGCATCGGCGTGGAGGATGCCGCCTCCGGCGTCGACGCCATCAAGGGCGCCGGCATGTTCGCCGTCGCGATCGGCAACGCCGCGCATTTCCCGCATGCGGATGTCGTGCTGTCCAGCACGGCGGAGCTGAATTTCCGTGAGCTGGCGCGGAAATTCGAAGGCTGACAGAAAAATGCAAGGGTGCTCCTAAGGGAGCGCCCTTTTTCGTATGCCCTCCCATTTTTTGCAACCACCCGCCATCTTCGTTAGACTGTAGTTGGTAGTGAGTACAGTAACCTTCCGGTATGTAAGCATAAGCATCATATCGAGAATACGATAAAGGGGACTTTCCATGGAACAGGCTGTCTTGGATCAAGGGGCCGAACGATTCGGCCGAGGTTCTTATTCGCTGAAGTTACTTGGGGGATTCGATCAGAATGTATTTGAATACAACGGTGAAGACGGACGCAGCTTCATTATGAAATTCTTGGACGCGTCCAAATACCGCAAAGCCTCGATCATTCGCGAGCTGACGTGGATGGCCTATCTCGCCGAGCAGGGTCTGAACATGGCGGTGTCCATTCGATCCGCACAGGATCTTCTTATTGAAGAGGTAACCCACGATTCCAAGCGATACCATGTCATTGCCTTTACGAAGGCTCCCGGCAGCCCGTTAACGGATGTAACATCGGATTTTGCGATAATCAAGCAGTGGGGACGCGGGATGGGCCGTATGCATAAGCTCGGCAAAAAGGACGCCACCGCTTCGTCACTCGTGCACCGAATGGCGTTTCCCCAATGGAATGATCATGTGATTTTTACCGATGCGTTCCCGGAGGCTGCAGGTGAAAGACTCCATACGCAGTGGCAGCAGTATCTAAAGGAATTGGAGTCCCTCCCGCAAGATCAGGAAGGCTACGGCATCGTCCACAATGACCTCCACCATCACAACTTTCACGTACATAACGGGGAGATTATCTTTTTCGATTTCGGGGATGTCTCGTACCATTGGTTCGCCTACGATATCGCCATCGCCATCTATCATGCGGTTCAGACGGTTCCGGAAAACAGGAAAGCCGAGTTTGTGGCCCGGTTCTTCGACTCGTTCTTATCCGGCTATCTTCAAGAGAATACGCTGAGCGAGGAATGGATCCAGCGGATCCCGTTGTTCATCGACTTTCGTAATATCTACTCCTATGTCTACTTCGCCAAATTCGTAAATTGGAATGAGATGGATGAACGCACCCGGAAATATCTGTTAGCGATGAAAGCGGATATTGAGGCAGGCAAATCCGTTGTAAAGCTGTCTATTTAATAAGAGAAGGAAGATTGCTCTGCCATGAAACCTAAATCCAAACATCTCCGCCGGCTCGGGTATTTGGGCCTGGGGCTGCTCCTCTCGGCCATCCTTCTATACCTGCTGTTCCTTCGCCCCACGCCCATCAAGGTGGGTGGATTTACGTCCTCCGCGGATGAAAATACCATGATCTTCGAAGTGATAAATAAGGGATTCGCCGATGTGAAGCTGCTGGACGTGCGGGTGAACGATGGCATGAAGCCCGCCAAGGCCGAGTTGGGCGTCAGTTATTCCCTTCATCTGGTCGGAGGCGAAGGCCTTGATGAAGATCCCGATATCGAATTCGTCGATATTCGGGAGGTGCCGCTAAAGCCCGAGCTCATGCCGGACGAGAAGAGAGCCGCCCTTGATCAAGGTTCGCGGATTCCGCTTAATTACGGCATCCGTCTTTATAACAATCAGCCCATCACGCAGATTGAAGTGAAATATAAGTATGGGGGCATCACTTTTACGAGAGAGATGCCGATGGGGCGATTTTTCCGGGATAACGTCTCCACAAAATAAGATTGGAAATATAGGCGATAAAAAACCGGGCTGCTGCAGCCCGGCTCATGCTCAAATTAAAATGACACAACTTGATGATTCAAAAAATCCCGCAGCGCAGCCTCCATATCAGGCTCCCCCCCGTCTTCGAGCCATGAATCCTGAAGAACAAGATAGCGGCAGGCGCTGCTCTGCAAATAGCTGTAGATGATTTGTGCAGCATCGATGTCTTGCCGGGTAACCTCGGCAGCATCGCTTTCCGGATCCCTCGTGAAATAGCTGAGAATCAAGGCTTTGACCCTCTGCCTCAACGATTCAATGTCCGCCGTGGTAGCCACAGAGCATCGCTCGCTGTGCAGCACAACGTTCCCCTTAATCAGAAATAACTTGATCGTATCTTCGTTTAAATACTCGTAGACAACGATGCTGTGATTCTCTTCGGCAAACTCGATCACATCCCGTTTACTTAAGAGCAAGTTCACCGCCTCCATGCCGTCCCTGTATTTTGCAGCCTGCTCAAAATCGAAACGCTCTGCGGCGCCCAGCATGGTTCGCTCCATTTCATCATATAAACGTCGGTCGTCCCCTTGAAGCAGAGCAATGAATCGATCCATGACTTCATCAAATTGCCGCGCGCTTTCGCCGCCAAGACACTTGCCAAGACAGAGGCCAATCGAATAATTCAAGCAGGGAGTATTTGCCGAAGAAGCAGCAGGTGCATGATTGCAGGCGATTTTACAGCATTCCTTAACCTTCTGAACTGCATGTTCAAGACTATGTCTGCTGGCTGTATAGGGACCGAAAAAACGAGACGGTTCGTGTGTGCCTTCATCCAGTGTATCTGTAATTTCCAGCCATCGCCAATCTCGCTTTTGCCGCAATACGATATAACTATAACCTAGCGGATTTTTCATCTTGCGGTTATACATCGGCTTTATGTCCTGAATAAGCCTGCATTCCAGCATGAACGCCTCAAACTCCGTGTCGGTGACGATATGCTCGAGGTCTTTGACATGCTGAACCAGCCTCTTCACTTTTGGGGAGTGCGATTTATTGTTGTAAAAATACGATTGTACTCTCTTCTTGAGACTTTTGGATTTGCCAACGTAAATGACCGTTCCACGCGAATCTCTCATGAGATATACGCCCGGCGACAGCGGCAGCTCTTGTATTTTTGTTTTCATTATGACTGTCGATCCTCTCAACGAATCTATCAAACATGGCGTTTTCGTTCACTTCCAAGATACCATATGCACACCAAAAAGCACCACATTCACGGGCTGATTCAACTCGATGGACGTGGTGATTTTATTAGCGACTAGGGCTACGGCCTCTATTACCCCCGTCTCACATAGGGTGGATTGATTGTCGTGCTCCCGCATGCGACCGAAGGCCCCATAATAACTGATTCTCGAATATAATTGTTGGAACAGGATCAGGCAAGTAGAAAGTTGAAGGCAGGTTATTCAAGGTGTCTCAAGGTAGTACAAAAAAACAATAAGACGAACTCTGATAAGAAGCAGTCCGTCTTATTGTTAATCAGAATCAATTTAATTTATTGAAGTGTTCTTCACTTATTAGATCGAATAACTGTGGGGCATTGAAGGTAGCTTCATCAAATAGAACATCACTTCCAGAATCGCCACAATATAATTGTACATTCTTTTGTTCATCTAGAAATTCAAGATGGAAGAACGGTAGGATATAGCTTTCAGTTTCACTCATCTCATAATGATTGAAGAAATCCACAACTTCCTTATCAATAGGTACACGTAATTCAAGTAGGCCGTCATCACCAAAAGTCCTTTGAACCGTTTGTTTTTTCAGAAAGGGGGCGTCAGCATCATCTTGTGCCCAACATCTTATCTTAAGATACTTACATTCTTTGCAAAAAAACAAAATAATTTTTTTTACCAGATCTTTTCTTTGTTCTGTTTCAAGTTTGCTACTCAGTATATGTGTGTACAATTCTTTGAACTCACCTCATTTCTGACAACTAACATTCTATTTATCATTATATACTGTCATTCATTTTCAGGAATATCTTCGTTTGGTGGTATCCCTGGAACCGTTTCAGATTCAACCGGAACTCCTGGAGCTTTTTTAGATTCGTCTGGTTCTTGTGCCTTCTCATTAGGAGGAGCAGAAAGTTCATCTGATCCAGTATCGATAGGTGGTTGCTCACTATTTCCTTCCGGTTGATCTCCCGCTGATCTAGCAGCAGCAACCAAAGCTATAGCACTTGCAGGCCATGTAGCCCAAGCGATTACAACTATTGCTACAACTACACCAACAGTTACAGCAACTTCCCAATTTGTTGCTTTATTCAGTTGCGCCTTAACTTCTTCCTGCATAGCTTCTTTGGCTTCAGTTATGGCAAGTAGGGGGTGGCAGTTCGTCTTAGAGGTATTATTTACAGTGTCATGAACATACCAACAAATGCTTCCAGCTAGATTAGTTCTCGCTGAGATATGAAGATTGGCTTTATGTATTGAGTAGTTTCCACGAGAATCTTTTTCCCATACGTGAATGTTTGTATGAAGTATGTTCTGTGTTTCATTCCATGGACCTGCCCATCCATTGTGTAGTTGAATAACATCAATTTTATAATTACCTGGGTAAAATTGGGCGAATAACCCGGCAGATCCACTAGCTCCTACTTTAAGGGGAGCGGATACCAATAAAACTAGTGCTAAGATTGTTGCTAAGACAGCACTTCCCCTCTTAATGAAAAACTTTTTCACCAAAGACATTTGATCACTCCTTATTTTTATTGGATGGTAACAATAACTCATAAAATATGATATATTTTTTTCTATAAAAGGGTAATAGTTCCATATAATAAATATAATGCATATTTTTTGTGAAAGTATTGAATAAAAAGACGAAAAAAATGGCGGATACTGTAGAAAGTAATGAGGAACTGACTCGAAGGTTTACATTAATCTTACGACTTTGGAAAAGTGATCGTCTCTATACGTGAATTGCAATATGAGCGAATTGAATTAACAGAGTATATAAAACATTATCTTGATATTCTATTAGATTATTTATTACAAGAAGACCATCTAAACTCTCGATCAAGACGAACCTAAGCAGCAATCTCTTTTTCGTCTTTCCGAGTAAGCTTAATCCGTCATTAGTTATGTTAAGTCGATCCATTTTCTCTTCAAGTTCAATTACAAATCCCCTCACATCCTCGCTGAAATAAAATAGAGACTATCTATTTTATTTCAGCTTTTTCTAGTGAACCAGAAAGAAGACACAGCCATATTCCTCTAGCTTCGCATTCGATACTGCTGCCGGTATGCCCTCGGAGACAGCTGAACCGTCCGCTTGAACATCTTCCCGAAATGGGAGAAGTTGCTGAAGCCCGATCGCCAGGCGATATCCGTGATGGAATCATCGCTCTCCCGCAGGAGACGCTGCGCTTCCTTGACCCGAAGCAGGTTGAGATAATCGCTGAAGGTAAATCCCGTCGTCTGCTTGAACAGCCGGCTGAGATAGTGCGGGCTGATCCGGAACGCCTCCGCTACCTCGGGCAGCGTTAAGGCCTGCCGGTAGTTGTCGTTAAGATACCGGACGACCGCCTGGGTCTTCGGATGAAGGACCGGCTCCGTATCGGCGGAACGAACCATGCCCAAATGCCGGCTGCGGTAGGCGAAGAGCAGCAATTCGACCGTTCGGTGCCGAAGCAGCCAGCTGCTTCCCGCTTGAGGATGGATCATCTCATTCACCATGTCGCCGACCATTCGCTCCACCGCTTCACTCGCTGGCGAAGGAAGCCTTAGAATGGGAACATCCCAACCGAACGGCTCCTTCAACCCTTCGGCCAGCTCAGGCGGTACGGCCAAATCCGCAAACAATTCCGGGTTTATATAGAGGACAAGGCGATCATGGTCGGGCCGGCCGCTGTCCAGCGTCTTATGAACGGCATTCCGGTCCACGAAGACAAGATCACCGGCCCGAACCCTGTAGGAGCGATCCTTGATGAAGTAGATCCGCTCGCCCGATAACAGGTAATACAGCTCATAATGATCGTGGAGATGGTCGGCCGACATCGAGAAATAGCCAATGCGGCGGTCATACTCCATGCTCAAATATCCGGTGGGATCATGATAATCTGCTCGAAAAGGCTTGGTCATGCGGGCTGCCCCCTTTTCTTGGATTATAGCAAAATATGCGGTATTTGAAAGCGATTACGCATGAAATGCGGCGAAAGCAATGCTCCCTTGTTATAGGCTAGAGCTATATTCAAGGAGGCGATAGAGATGAGTGACAAGAAACGTTATGTATTGGTCGGTACCGGCGGCCGCGCCGAATTTTTTTATGGCGCCCTGGCCCAAAACTTCCGCGACAAATCCGAGCTTGCTGCCTTTTGCGATATCAATCAAACCCGCATGAATTACGCGAATCAGCTGCTGCGGGAAAAATATAAATACGCCGAGGTGCCTACCTACCCGGCGGACCAATTCGACCGGATGATCGAGAACGAGAAGCCCGACTACGTGATCGTGACCAGCATCGACCGGACCCATCACAAGTATATTATCCGCGCGATGGAGCTTGGATGCGATGTCGTGACCGAGAAGCCGATGACGATCGACGAGGAAAAATGCCAGGCCATCCTGGATGCCGCCAAGCGGACCGGACAGAACATCAGGGTCACCTTCAACTACCGTTACGCCCCCCACCATACCAAGGTACGGGAATTGATCATGAATGATACCATCGGCCAGGTGACCTCGGTGCATTTCGAATGGCTGCTGAATACCCGCCACGGCGCGGATTACTTCCGGCGCTGGCATCGGGACAAGCGGAACAGCGGCGGGTTGCTCGTTCATAAGTCCACCCATCACTTCGACCTGGTCAACTTCTGGATCGGTTCCCATCCTGAAACCGTTTTCGCATTCGGCGATCTCATGTATTATGGTAGAGAGAATGCCGAAGCACGGGGCGTTACGCAGTTTTACAATCGCGCCACCGGCAACCCAGTTGCCAAGGAGGACCCTTTCGCGCTCCATCTGGATTCCGATGCGCATCTCAAAGCCATGTACCTGGATGCCGAGCCGGAGGACGGCTACCAGCGGGATCAAAGCGTATTCGGGGACGGCATCAACATTGAGGATACGATGGGCGTCCTCGTGCGATATCAGAATAAGGCCATATTAACGTATTCGCTGGTCGCTTATCAGCCGTGGGAAGGCTATCGCATCGCCATCAACGGCACCAAAGGCCGGATCGAGATGAACATCGTCGAACAATCCTACGTCAATTCACTGGGCGACAAGAGCCTGGAAGGCGCGTTAATCGGGAAAACGCTGCGGGTGCTTCCGATGTTCGATGCCCCGTACGAGGTTCACGTCGAGGAGCAGCAGGGCGGACATGGCGGAGGCGACCCGGTGCTGCTGAATGATCTGTTCGGGGAACCGGTGGAAGATCCTTATGCCCGCGCGGCCAACCATATCGATGGGGCGAGATCCATACTGACAGGAATTGCAGCCAACCGCGCCATCGCCACCGGCATGCCTGTACGAATCGGTAATTTGGTTCGTTTCTAAGCCGTACACGGCTGCTCCAAGCATTTTTCCTTCAAAGGCTGCGTATTTTGCGCAGCCTTTTTTCACATGTCGCAGACCGCCTAGAAATCCGCTTTTCGCAAAGGAGGAAATGGATGTTCTTCTCATTAAAAAGCCGTTTGATCGCCTTTATCGTCGCACTCTTCGTCCTCTCTTTCGGCACGCTCTCCTTCCTGCTGTTTACGGAATCGCGCACCGTGATCCGCTCCTACATCGAATCCTCGGCCCTTGAAAAGATGGAGGAATACGGTTCCTACGTGGATATGGTCCAGATGCAGATTTATGACGTCGCTTCCCTGGTCTTTAACAGTGACACGGCCAAGAACTGGGATAACGCCATCGGCGATCCGCTGCTGCCCGAAGGGGAGAAAATGCTGGCCAATCTTGCGATGAGCCGATTTCTGACCCAAGCGACCAACAGCTACACCAGTATCTCCGACGTATCCATCTACCGGCGCAGCGGGCTTCGAATCGGCGGCGAGAACCAAGTCGAAACCGACCCTGCCTTTTTGCGGGAATCATGGTACACGAACTTCTTCGCGTCCGGAGACCGCTGGCTGCCAGCGCATACGGACCAGCATGAACGCGTCCGGGATCACGGCAATCCCGTCGTCAGCCTGCTGATGCCCATCGGGACCTTCCATCATGCCACGGCGCAAAACGTGATGAAGGTTAACGTCAGCGAGTCTTATTTTCTGGAGCCGCTCAGCCGGATCCATTTGGCCAAGAACAGCACGATTTTTCTGCTGAATGAGCAAGGAAGCCCGATTCTATCTCAGCAGGCGCATGAACTCGGTGCCGGAGCTCTATCGGAGATCGATCGCATTCGAAACGGCCCGCTGAAATCGGGCGTCGTCTATCTGACCAACGATGAGGGGCAGCGGGACATTCTGGTTTACAAGAAACTGGGGCGCACCGGCTGGATGCTGGCCGGCCTGGCGCCGGAGAAGGAGCTGTACTCCTCTCTTCACAAGCTTCAGAGTACCATTCTGTTGGTTACCGTCGTTCTGATCCTGGTCTCCCTGTTTGCCGCCGCATGGCTCTCCTATGGCGTCACCAAGCCTTTAACTCGTCTGGTGCTGGCGATGAGGCAGGTGCAGCGCGGAGCCTTCGACCAGGCCGAGTCCGTTCTGCCTCCTGACAAAAACGTTAAGAGCGAGGTCAGTTACGTCATCTCCACCTTCCGCTATATGATCAGCCGCCTGCGGCAGCATATCCAGAACGAATTCGAGCTGAAGCTGCTCCGCCAGCAGGCGGAATATAAAGCGCTGCTCATGCAGATCAATCCCCACTTCATGTTTAACACCCTGGAGCTGGTGAGCAGTCTTGCCATGCAGCGCCGGACGGACGATACCGTGCAGGTGATCGAGGACCTGGGCAAAATGATGCGCTTCTCCATGAATACCAGCGACGACCGGGTCCCCTTAACCGAAGAACTGGCTTATGTCCGCCACTATATCTCCATTCTGCAAACCCGCTTCGGGCATAAACTCGACATCTCCATCCACGAGGAAGGCCGGCTGGATTCGCTGGTGATGATCAAGTTCATTCTGCAGCCGCTGATCGAGAATGCGGTCAAATACAGCTTTCAGCATCAAACCACGGCACAGGTCGACATCCAAATCAGCAGGCAGGACAACCGCCTGTTTCTCCGCGTCGCGGATAACGGTCCCGGCATGCCCTCCGAGATCATCCGCAAGCTCCAGGATCCCGCGGCGGCCTCCCAATTGGAGCCGATCCTCCGAAGCGAGAGCTGGCACATTGGACTCGGCAACGTGATTGCTCGCTGCCGCTTGCATTACGGCGACTTATTTGCCGTTCATATTCGGAACGGGAGCGAAGCCGGCACATGCATCGAACTGATTCTACCGGTACAGGAGGAATATCATGTACAACGTATTGATCGCAGATGACGAGATCGAGGTTCGCGAAGGGCTGAAGTTGAAAGTCGACTGGGAAAGCATGGGCTTTGCCATTTCGGGGGAGGCCGGGAACGGCCTGGAAGCTGAAGAGCTCTTGAAATCCCATTCGTATGACCTGCTCATTACCGACATGAACATGCCTGTCATGGACGGCGTCCAGCTGCTGGACGTTTGCCGGAGCCACAATCCGACCATCCAGATCATCATTATTACAGGATACGAGGATTTTCAATACGCCAGAGCGGGCGTCCGCAGCCAGGCCATGGACTACTTGCTGAAGCCCGTTGCCCGGGACGACCTGAAATCCGCCTTAAGCAAAATCAAACACGAATTGGATAAGAACCGCAAGGTACGGGACGATTCGGAAATGATGCAGTGGCGGCTATCCCAATATTACAAAGAAATGAAGGAACGCTTCCTGCTGGATCTCGTGCGCGGCGACCGCCTGCCCCCCGCCTCCATGACGGAACGGATTCGACTGTTTCACCTGGAGGATTGGCAGGATGGCCGCGTATGCTTCATCACCGCGGGCATGAGGGAATCCGGCATGCAGAAAGCACCCGAAGGCCGAGCGCCCGAGCAGCTCCGCCTTCCGTTTGAAATGGTCTGCCATGAAATCGCCGAATCTTATCCGGGCGGCGTTCAAGTGTTTCATGACGCAGCTCATCCCGGTATCATGCATTTCATTGCGCTTGACGGCATTCAACATGCATTCGCGGATAAACTCGTCGCGCAGGCATCCTCGTATTTAACCGTGGAGGTGCAGGTAGGATTAGGGCTGCCCGTGTCGGGGCTTGAGCGCTGGAAAGAGGGTTATATCCACTCCCTCCTGGCCTGGAATCTGGCAGGACGCCAGAACGGACCGGATCAGGCACCCGTAACCGACCAAAGTCCGTTGCTGCCGGACGAAACAAGCCGCGCGCTTCATCGCTGCCTGATCCGGGGCGAATTGGAATCCTTCCGCAGCATCATCCGGAGGGAGCTGGGCGAGTCATTCCGGCTATCGCCTGCCCGCTTGGTACGGAGCCTTTTTCAAATCACGCTGATTATGGAATCCGCCGCTTTCGACAACATACGGCATTCACGGGGAGCGGGGCCTCTATGGATTTCACCCGAATGGGTGTTATGGCTGGAGACCCCGGAGCAGGCGGAACGCCTGCTGATGCAGTGGGCACAGGATTTTGTTGACAACCTCACAGAATCCGGAGACGGAGACGCTACCCTGATTGAATCCGCCAAGCGGTATATCGAGGAAAATTATATGCAGGAATTATCGCTGACCTCGCTGGCCGAGCAGTATAACTACCACCCTACCTACTTCTCGGAAATGTTCAAGGAAGGGGCTGGGGTCTCGTTCATCCAGTACGTTACGGAGGTTCGGATGAAACACGCCGTACGCCTGCTGCAGGAGACCCGATTGACGGTATGGGACATAGCCGAGCTGACGGGTTTCTCTTCACCCGGCTATTTCAGCTCCAAATTCAAAAAAATGTTCAATCAAAGCCCTTCCGAGTTCCGACTGTCTCAATCCGAAAAAATCGAACACGATGATCCGAAGAAATGAGATTCCGCCCTCTCTCCTCCCCCGGTATGATGTGTTTACCGGGCGCACCGACATACCGATTGTAAGCGCTTCAGGCCATCAGGTAACCGCCCATGCTCATTCATCCTGAAGGGAGGCACATTATGAGAAAGCTGTCCAAGCCCTTATACGGCCAGCAGAATAAGACAGCCTACTTGTTTCTTCTGCCTTGGCTCATCGGCTTCTTCTGTCTGACGCTGGGGCCGATGATCGCATCGCTGTACTTGTCCATGACCAAATTCAACCTGCTGTCATCGCCGACTTGGACGGGACTCAGCAACTATGTCCAGATTTTTACCGAAGACGATACGTTTCAACGATCCTTGTGGCTAACGTTCTATTATGTGTTCTTGTCCGTGCCGCTGAGACTTGCGTTCGCGCTGCTGATCGCCATGGCCTTGAACAAGGGCATCCGCGGACTCGGCATTTACCGGACCGTGTATTACATCCCCTCTCTATTGGGAGGCAGCGTTGCCATTGCCATCGTCTGGCGCCAAATCTTTGACGGCAGCGGGCTGGTCAATCAGTTCCTCGGCTGGTTCGGCATCACGGGCCCCTCGTGGATCGCCCACCCCGACTATGTGGTGTATACGATTATCACGCTGTCCGTCTGGCAGTTCGGATCGGCCATGGTCATCTTCCTTGCCGGTCTAAAACAGATTCCGACTGATTTATATGAAGCATCCGGCGTAGACGGTGCCGGAAAGATCCGTCAATTCTTCGGCATCACGCTGCCGATGCTGTCACCCGTTATCTTTTTCAATCTGATCATGAGCATGATCAATTCGTTCCAAGCCTTCACGCCGGCCTACGTCATCGGAGACGGGCGGGGAGGACCGCTCGACGCCACGATGTTCTACACCTTGTACCTGTATCTGAAAGGCTTCTCGTTCTTCGATATGGGTTATGCCTCGGCACTGGCATGGATCATGCTGGTCATCATCGGGGTGTTCACCGGAATCGTTTTTCTTACATCAAAATTCTGGGTCTTCTACGGGGATAACCAGGAAGGGAGGTAATGGATATGCCGCTTAAGCGACGACTGGTTCAAGCCGGGAGGCATGCCGCCATTATCCTCCTCGGCCTGCTCATGCTGTATCCGGTGCTGTGGCTCGTCTTCAGCTCGTTTAAACCGAATCATCTTATCTTCACCAACAGCAGCCTCATTCCGACTGCCTTCACGCTGGATCATTACGTGAACGGCTGGAGCGGGCTCCAAGGCATTTCCTTCGGCCGATTCTTCGGCAACTCCGTGCTGATCTCGGTCATGAGCGTCATCGGGAACATCGTCTCCTGTTCCCTGGCAGCCTACGCCTTCTCCCGATTGAAGTTCAAATTCAAAGGCCTGTGGTTCAGCATCATGCTGGTGACGATTATGCTGCCTTACCACGTAACGCTCGTGCCTCAATACATTCTGTATAACGAGCTTCATTGGATCAATACGTATTTCCCGCTCATCCTGCCCAAATGGCTGGCGCATGACTCTTTCTTCATTCTGCTGATGGTTCAGTTCATCCGCGGCATTCCGCGGGAGCTGGACGAGAGCGCGACCATCGACGGCTGCGGACAATCGCAGATCTTCTTCCGCATCGTGGTGCCGCTTCTCGTCCCTGCGCTGATTACGACGGCCATCTTCACCTTCATCTGGAGCTGGGACGACTTCTTCAGCCAGATGATTTATTTAAGCAAGATTGATTTGTTCACTGTACAGCTGGGGATCCGATCCCTGTTCGATCCTTCGGGGCAATCGGATTGGGGGGCGCTGCTCGCCATGTCCACGCTATCGCTGCTGCCTGTGACGATCATTTTTCTGGTGTTTCAACGGTATTTTCTCGAAGGCATTGCCACAACCGGCCTGAAGTAGCCTCAGAAGCTGCCTGCCGACGTGCGAGGGCGTGCTGCAAATGAACCAATTATGATTAGACTGGGGGATTATCCATGTTGAAGAAATGTTTCGTTGGCATGTTGGCTTCGCTCCTATTATTCGTCACCGCCTGTTCCGGAACGGATCACACGGGAGAAGGCGGGAATGCGGACGCAGGGGCCGAGCCGAGCGGCCAGGTCGAGCTGCGTTTGATGTGGTGGGGCGACCAGAAACGGGCCGATATTACGAACGAAGCCCTGAAGGTGTTCCAGAGTAAACATCCGAACATCAAAATCGTCGGCGAATTCTCGCCTTCCTCCGGATATTTCGATAAGCTGAACACCCAACTCGCTTCCGGCACCGCGCCGGATATCTTCTTCCTGGGCGGAAACGTGGTGGACTATGCCAAAAAAGATGTGCTGCTGAACCTGGATCCGTATGTCGGAAGCGAACTGAAGCTGGACGGCATGGATGCCACCATGGTGGAATACGGCCGGCTGGATGGGAAGCTGCAGCATATTTCGGCCGGCGCAAACGCCCGGGGAATCGTCATCAACAAGGCACTGTTCGAAAAGGCAGGCATTCCTCTGCCGGAGCAGGATTGGGATTGGGAGGACTTTGCCGCCATCAGCAAAGAATTGTCCGATAAGCTTGGCGACGGCGTATACGGTACCTATAATTTCACCGTCGACGGAATGGATATCTTTCTGAAGCAGCGCGGAAAACAGCTGTATGATATGGAGAACGGAAAGCTCGGCTTCGCGAAGGAAGACATTCAGGAATGGTTCGAGTATTGGGAACAGGCTTCGAAGGCCGGCGGTGTCGTTACGCCTGAACTTCAGGTGTCCAATCCGCACGATGATACCAGCAAATCCTTGTTGATTACGGGTAAAGCAGCCATGAGCCTCCTCCCTTCCAATCAGCTGGCCGCATTCCAGAGCCTGACGGAAGATCCGCTCATCCTCCATCCGGTACCTAGAGGTCCGAAGGGTACGGGCGTGGTATTCGAGTCCAGCCAAGGACTATCCGGATATGCCAACACCAAGCACCCGAAGGAAGTGGCCACGCTCATGGACTTCTGGATCAACGATCCCGAAGCGGCCAAAATCCTCGGCAACGACCGCGGCGTGCCGGTGACGGAAGCCAACCGCAACCTTCTTCAGGAGGAAGCGGGTCCTGTGGAAGAGATTGTGTACAATTATACGAGCCTCGTATCGGAAGCCACGAAGACCGAGCCTTTTGACGTGAGTTATAATCCGCCGGGATTCGCCGAGTTCTCCAAGCTGGCCCAGACGACGACCCAGGAGATCGGTTTCGGCCGGAAAAACGTCGAGCAGGCCGTTGCGGACTTCTACAATGGCACCGTGCGCATATTTGAATCGAATCAATGACAAAGCTTTCAAGGAGGCGGACATGACAGAAGCTATGCTGGACCGGCTCCGACGGATTTCGATACCGGATCGGGTGCAGCCGGGCAAACCGGAAGATCGGAAGCTGCTGCAGGAGTGGCAGGCGACAGGCGTCCGATTCGCGGCATCGGGCGGACGGCTGGAAACGGCTTATTATACCGCGCTGGAGAAGCTGCTGACCTGCATCGTGCCGATGAACGGCAGCGATCCGATTCTGCAGGAGGGCGGTATCTATCTCGGCTGCTGGCTGGAGAGCACCGGCACCATCAATGCGGAGCTGCTATCGCGACTGATTCCCTCGGTCTCGGAAACAACCTACCTCGCCTTTGCCGATCAGCAAAGAGAGGATGGGCTGCTCCCTTATAAACTGACGGAGAACGGCCCTTCGTTCCGCCAGATCCAGCTCGTCACGCCGCTGGCGCGCTGCGTCTGGAACCACTATGAGCTTCATGGAAGGGACCTCTCCTTCCTGAAGACCATGTACCAAGCCATGTCGCGTTACGACGATTGGATCGCGCGTTACCGCAACACCCGGGGAACCGGCTGCGTGGAGGCTTTCAGTACCTTTGATACCGGGCATGATCTGTCGCCAAGGTTCTGGCATGTTCCGGACACGCCTTATAGGAACGATGCCGCAGCCTTCCACCCGGACTCCCCGGTTCTGCCCTTCCTGGCACCGGATTTGACGGCCAACATCTACTGTCAGCGCATGTATTTGGCCCGCATGGCCGAAGAGCTCGGCGAATCCGGAGCCGATTGGAGGGCCAAAGCCGAAGCCAGCCTGGACAGCCTCTTCCGTTACTGTTATGACGAAGACGATCAATTCTTCTATGACCGGGATCGGAACGACGAACTGGTCCGGGTCCAATCTGACGTGCTGCTGCGCGTGATGGCCTGCGAGGTGGGCGACGCCGAGCTGTTTGGCAACATGCTGCGGCGGTATTTGCTGAATACCGGCAAATTCTTCGCCAAATATCCGTTTACGTCCATCGCAATGGACGACCCGCGGTTCGATCCGTCCTCCTCTTACAACAGCTGGGGCGGGCCGTCCAATTTCCTGAGCTTGATCCGGGCGCCGCATGCCTTTGAACATCATCACCGCTATGTCGAGCTGACCTGGGTGCTGCAACCGATTCTGTCAGCCTTGTCCAAGGCGAAGCGCTTCCCGCAAACCTTGAGCCCTTGGACAGGTGCAGAGGGCTTTACCGAGGCGTATTCCCCTTCCATTCTGTGCCTGCTGGATTACGTGGAACGGCTCTGCGGCATCATGCCGATCGGATCGGATCGACTGTGGTTTACGGGATTGCTTCCGGTCGATATGGACCATGGCGAAGAAGTCGCCGGCAACACGGCCTATAGCCGAACTGTGAACGGGCTGCACTACGAACTGGTGAATACCCCGGACAACGTCACCGTATACCGGGAAGGCCGCGTTCATATTCAAGGGCCCGCCGGGATTCGGCTGGTCGCGGACCGCAGCGGACAATTGGAGGGCGTGATCGGCATGAGCGCGCGAATTATTGAAGGCGAGCTCCGCTATCAAGGCACATCCATTCCGATCCGGATCAAAGGCAATGAAATGCAGCAGTATTCAGACGGAGATTTGAAGACGGAGAGGGATATCGGCATCATCTATCCTAGCTATCGTTAATTGAAGGAGGTGAACGCTTAAGCGTGAAAACTGCAGACATTCAGCTTCGGGACCCCTACGTACTGCCTGATCCGACACAGCGAACATACTACATGTACGGCAGCACCGACAAAAATATATGGAAGGAAGGAAACGGCTTCGATGTCTATATCAGCCGGGATCTAATCGATTGGGGAGGCCCTTATCCGGTCTTTCGCAAACCGGACGATTTCTTCGCGGACGTGAACTTCTGGGCACCCGAAGTCTACTATTACCACGGGCGTTACATCATGTTTGCCACCTTCCGCCGAAAAGATAACGATCTGCTGGGCACTGCGGTGCTGTCGGCTGAACAGCCGACAGGACCCTTCTCCCTTCATAGCGATGGGCCCGTGACCCCTGTCGACTGGAGTTCCCTGGACGGCACGCTCTATGTCGACGAAAGGGATCAGCCGTGGATGGTGTTCTGCCACGAGTGGCAGCAGGTCGGCGACGGCGAGATTTGCGCCATGCGCCTGAGTCCCGATCTCACGGAGGCCGCCTCGGAGCCCGTAACCCTGTTCCGAGCCTCCGAAGCCGCTTGGGCCACGCCGTTCCACTCGCCCCGTTTTCCCGGATCGGGCAACTATGTGACGGATGGCCCGTTTCTGTTTCGAACAACGTCGGGGAATCTGCTCCTATTATGGGCCAGCTTTGTGGATGGCCGATACGCGCTCGGCGTTGCCAAGTCGCCAACCGGCAAGCTATGCGGGCCTTGGCTCCAAGAACCCGAACCTTTATATTCCAGCGACGGCGGGCACGGCATGATGTTCCGTACCTGGAACGGCCAGCTGATGCTGACCGTGCATACCCCGAACCGCACGCCGGATGAACGACCGATCTTCATTCCCGTCGCGGAGGACGGTGATAGCATCAAGGTGGATGGGATGTATCGGACAACGCGTATGCCCAAGTAAAATCCATATTAAAAAGTCCGCTCTCCATGAAGATGGCAGAGCGGACTTTTTAATAGTTTTTTTGCATTCCTAAGCTATGCCTTGCTTTGATTTGCAGTACAAACAAAAGGAAGCCGTACGCATACGGCCTCCCTCTACTCGCATTTATTACAGCTTCACGATTTTACCGGTCTCTTGGGATTCGAATGCACCCAGGATCACGTTCAAGGAACGAAGTCCTTCCTCACCAGAAATGCTAGGCGGCGTGTTCGTGAGAATGGATTCGACGAACGCGTCGATGACGCCGCTCGGAACCTGCTTCTCATTGGTTGCCATGGCGCCTACCTTGTAGGTCTCCACCGTACCGTCGGTCAGCTCTACAACCACCTCGTCGCCGTTAACGGTACCGATCTTCATGGCACCTTTCTCGCACCACAATACCGTTCCGTTATCGCCGGATCTGTAATGCGTCCAGCTTGCCATCAGCGTGCCCACGGCCCCGCTCTTCATGCGAACGATGCACGTCGCGTTGTCGTCCACATCGGTTCCTTCTTTATGGACCGTTCCGATAAAACCTGCCACTTCCACGATCTCATCGTTCAGCAGGTAACGGATAAAGTCGGATTTGTGCACGCCGAGATCGCCCATGGCGCCCATAATCGCTTCTTCCTTGCGGAAGAACCAGCTGTCGCGTCCATCCAGGCTCCAGCTCTCCGGACCGCCGTGGCCGAAGGAAGTACGGAAGGTAAGCACTTTGCCGAGCTTGCCGGAATCCAGAATCTCCTTCGCTTTTACGTGCGGAGGCATGAGGCGTTGATTGTGGCCTACCATCAGGTACACCCCGTTCTTGCGGGCGGCCTCGATCATTTCCTCTCCTTCTTCAGCCGTCGTAGCCATCGGCTTCTCCACCAGCACATGAAGGCCGGCATTCGCAGCCGCGATGCTCATCGGAGCATGCAGATAGTTCGGCGTACATACGCTAACGGCGTCCAGCTTCTCGTTCTTCAACAGTTCTTGGTAGTCTGCGTAGGCTTTACCGCCATACTGGGCCGCCATCTCTTCGGCGCGTTCCTTCACCGGATCGGCAAAAGCAACCAGCTCCACGTTAGCATTGTTCGCGTATTCAGGAATATGTCTGCGCTGGGCGATCGCGCCGCAGCCAAACACTGCCACTTTAATTTTGCTCATTGAAAGTCTCCTTTTTTGCTTATAGATTAAAATTGGTTCAGGTAGTTCTGCTTCAGCCAGTTCATGCTGTTCTCCACGCTTTGTAGCGGCGGGTTCTGACATACGTCCTGCTCGACGATCAGCCATTCCGTGCCTGCATCGGATGCAGCCTGAATGACGCCCGGCAGGTTAACCGAGCCTTGGCTCAGCTCCAGCGTCTTCATGTTGCCTTCCGCATCCTTGCTGAAGTCTTTCAGGTGAAGCAGCGGAAGACGTCCGGCGTATTTCGGAATGTAGGTAAGCGGATCTTGTCCGGCGAATTGTACCCAGCATACGTCCATCTCCACTTGCACGGCTTCCGGCGTCGTTGCGGAATACATCGCATCAAAAACGAACTGGCCATCAACCTCGGCTTCGAATTCGAATGCATGGTTATGGTATCCAAAGATCAGTCCCTGCTTGCGGGCTTCGGCCCCTACTTCCTCCAGGAAGGAGAAGAGGTTCTTCCAATCCTCGGCATCTTTACGATCTTCTTCGGCCACATATGGACACATCATATATTTAGCGCCAATGGTTTTCAGGTAATCAATTTCCTTCTGCAGGTCTGCACGAAGCAGATGCAGGCCCACGTGACTGCCGATCGCTTTCAAGCCAAGCTCTTGAAGAAGCGTTTTCATTTCCTCGGCCGGAATGTCTCCATAACCTGCGAATTCCACGCCTTCATAACCCAATTCAGCAACTTTGCGGAGCGTACCGCGGAAATCCTGTGCCGTTTCATCGCGCAGCGTATACATTTGCAAACCAATGTTCATTCTTCTCATTATAGCGCACCTCGATTCCAAAAATGAGTTACTGCTCTATCTGCTACTATCATACATGCAAATAGGCTAAAATGAACATAAACAATATTGCTGCAACATGAACTATCTGCTTATATTTTTACTGGGGGTTGTTACCATTATGGAAGCTAGGCTGCTCATCTGCGACTATTCCTATCACTTTCAGCAATTCAGCAACAGCCATCGGGGCGGCTTGACGACCTATCTGTTCCGACTTCAAACCGAAGGCTCCTGCGAAATCTACTGCAACGGCATCGAGCACCATGTGCAGGCAGGCGACCTGCTGCTGCTGAAGCCCGGCGATGAATACGAGCTGCGGGTGAAGGAAGACGGCGAGGATGGCCGCGTGTCCAGCGGGGATTATTTTATATTCTGCGACGGCTCCTGGATTGATGATTGGTGGAACCGCATCCCCCGCCCTGTCGTCAGTCATGTTGGGCTCGACGATTATTTGCTCGGTCTGTGGAGACAGATGCTGTTGGAGAAGCGGCGCGGCCTTGAAGGGGAAATCGGGGAACTGACCGACTACCTCCTGCGCAGTCTCTGCCTCTGCCTGGACCGCGCCATTACCGAGATCAAGCCGACCGATCGCCTTGCCTTCACCGCCCTGCGGCTGAAGCGATTCGTGGAGGAGCATGCCACCCTAACCTTCAAGCTGGAGGAGGCTGCTTCCCATGTCGGGCTTAGCTTATCCCGGGCGGTCAAGCTGTTCAAGGAGTATTACGGAAAAACCATGATCCAGTACGCCCTTGAGATCAGGCTGAACGCAGCCGTCGAGCGCATCAAATACAGCACAATGACGCTGGAGGAAATCGCGGAAACCTGCGGCTTCGCAAGCTACTCCTATTTTCACCGGGTATTCCGGGCCAACTACGGCGTATCCCCGGTCAAATTCCGGGAAACGGCAACGGTGCCGGCAAGGCCGGGGCAGGAGAAAAGCCCCCGCTGATTTTTTCCTACTATAATATAAAGAAGCAGCCCATGCTCATCCTTGAAGGCAGGAGCTAGGCTGCTTTGCACTTTAGTAACTCGACATATTCGCTTTTTTCGGCCACATTCATAGCATCGCGGCCCCGGCGGCGGCAAAGACCAGCGCGAAATAAACGCCGACCCCTATCAGATGATTGCGATTCCACTCCCGCGGCTTGATCTCGACGATATACGGGAGCAGCCACAGGAAGCTGGCGACAAACCATGCAACGGAGGCCAATCCGATAAACAGCAGTTTCTTTCCTTGCTCGTATTGGAAGACAGGGTCCATCCCGTTAAAACGGATCAGGGAGCCGCTGGTCAAGGTACAGGAATAAGCCAACACCATGAACACGGCCACGACCAAGAGCGTGCCGATGGCCTTGAGCCCGTCCGAAGTCAGAAAATTCGGCCGTCTCCCCTTCTTTCCGGAAAAGCCGATCAAAAAGAATACATACCCGACCAAAATGGCCACACCTGCTCCTGAAGCGACAATGCCTCCGGAAATGGCAGCTGCCAAGGCTAGAATCGGAATCATCATCTCGTCTTTTCCTCTCTTTCGTACCTGCTGAACCGTACGGTCTTAGCATAAAATAGTTGAACTCTTGATCCAACACGCTTTCTTTCGATGTACAGGAACCGATGTAACAAACGTCCCGTTTCAGAAACAGGTATCTTGAAACCAGATAGGGACATTCCAAATTATAGCATAGAGCTCCTGTATCCCGGGGCTTACTTTATAGCTTATCGTCACCAGCAGGATGGAGGCGATAAGCCGTTTACTTGGATAATAATTACAGATTGCTCCAGAGAATTGGTTAGACCGCTGCCTTTGAAAATATCAAATCCGAGTTCCTGAAGAACCTTCACGGCATCTTCAACAGGCAGTTTGGGGAGATGAAACTCCTGATCGATGACCCCTCCCAGCTCGCTGAGCTCGGATAAAAATACAAAAATGGTCTTACCTATAGGTAAGACCATTTTCTACGACGAAAGTCCACTATTCATGTATGGTTCCGGTACTCATGGACTGCTCATGATGCAACAGCCACTGCTTTCGTGATAGGCCGCCGCCATATCCGCCGAGCTCACCGCTCGTATTGATCACGCGGTGGCATGGAATGACAATCGCAAGCTGATTGGCGCCATTCGCTTGGGCAACGGCGCGATATGCGGTCGGTCTTCCCATCACCGCTGCGATTTCGCCATACGAAGACGTTTGGCCGGGGGGAATCCGCAGCAATCGGCCCCACACTTCTTGTTGAAACGGCGAACCCAGCAAGAACAAGGGCGTCTTGAATTCCGTTAACTTCCCTTCAAAATACGCTGCGAGCTCCAGCTCGATTGAACGGATCGGAGCCGTATGGCCCGGAATGATCGCCGACTTGGTTCTCTGCCGGAGACGTTCAACCTCACGCTCCAGGCCCCGGCGGTCCACGAATTCGAGCAGATACAGCGCCTCTTCATCCGCGATGGCCATCATCGGCCCGAGACGCGTGTCGATCCATGAAGCTTTTAAGATGTTATGGTGCCCCGATCGGCTAGGCGCCGCGCCCATGATGCGGGAAAATGCATCCCTAAAACCGCTGCTCGACTCGTATCCGGTCGACAGCTGCGCATCGATGACGGCATGCCCCTCCCGGATTTGCTTCAGGGCAAGTCCCATTCGCCGTGCCCGTGCGTATTCAACGAAGGTCATCCCGAACCGCTTCTTGAATTGGCGCCTTGCCGTCGAAGCATCCACGGACAGCTTCTGAAAGTCCTGGTTGGTCCACCTTTTCTCCGGATTCTCCTCAACGGCTTCTACGAGCAGCCGGACCAAGTCCGATACCTGATTGGGGTGCGATAGCGGACGGCAGCGTTTGCAAGGCCTGAAGGATGCAAGCAGCGCTTCTTGAGCCGTCTCGTAAAATTCGCAGTTTTCCATCTTCGGTTTCCGGGCCGGGCATGTCGGGCGGCAGAACACCCCCGTGGTCTTCACGCCTACATAAAACACGCCTTCGTACTCCGATTTCTTTTCCAGCAGCGCCTGGTAATACTCCTGCTGATTGGCAGCCGATATCACTTGGGTTCCTCCCCGCTCTGATGTACTTTCTAAGGGGCCATACGCTTGTTGGCCTTGATCATCATGCTCTCTTGTTCTCGTGTTTCTATTATATTTCTTTTGCCGGCATGACGTAGCCGAAAAACGTGCATGAATATTTTCGAGAGTAAAAAAGCGCCCGCCCCGATGACCCTGATTGACCTAATCATACGAAAAGCCCCTTCCGTTGACCGGAAGAGGCTTTTTTCTTTCAAGAATATGAATTTCGCTTGAAGTTTAACCTTTAATGGATCCTGCCACCATGCCCTTCATGATCTGCTCCTGCAGGATCAGGTAGGCCACGATCGTCGGAATGACCGCGATCGCCATCGCTCCCATCGTCAGGCTGTAATCCGTGCCGAAGCCGTCCGAGAACAGGGACAAGCTGAGCGGGAGCGTCTTCAATGCCTGCGTATTGATGAATACGAGGGCGAAAGAGAAATCATTCCAGAATCGGAGGAATGCCAGAATCGATATCGTTGCCACAATCGGCGTACAGAGCGGCAGAATCATTCGGCCGAAGATTCCCCACCAGCCGCTGCCGTCGATCATGGCCGCTTCTTCAATCTCTCTTGGTATGGATGACATGTACGCCATCGCCAGGAAGATCGCGATCGGCAGCTCAAACGCCGTATATGGCAGGATGAGTGCGCCGTACGTGTCGAGCAGGCCGATATTTTTCATCATAATGAACAGGGGCACCAGCGTACTGTGGATCGGAATCAGCAGTCCGGTCGTGAACAACACGACCACCAGCTTTTTAAACCGAAACTGGAATCTGGACAGCACATACGCCGCTAGTAAACTTAGCAGGATGGTCAGCACGACGGCCGTAATCGTTACAACCGTCGAATTGATCATCGCTCGGCCCATATTTCCGAGCTCCCATGCCCGGAATAAATTCTCGGTCATCCACTCCTTCGGCAAGCCGTAAGGGTTGTTGAAGAAATCCTGGTTCGATTTAAACGCGCTCGTAAAAAGCCAGTACAAGGGATAGAGCGTAAGAATCGCATACACAATCAGCAGCAATTTTACGAATCCGGTTAACCCCTTCGTGATGACGCGTTTCCCTGAGGTACTTCCGGTCCCGGTCGTCTGTAAATTCACATCGCTCCCTCCTTCATGTCAACTTGACTTTCTGCGCGTTGCGAAATAGTTAAGCGCGATAAGAATGGCGCTGACGATCATGATCATCGTGGAAACGGCGGAGCCGTAACCGTAGCGGTACACGCTGAACGTGCTGTTGTACATATAGGTAGCAAGAAGCTCGGTCGATTGCGCCGGTCCGCCGCCTGTCATGACGATGACATGGTCAAAAGCTTTCAGGCTTCCCGAGATACAGAGCACAATGGTTACGACCACCGTGCTCCAGACCATCGGCAGCGTGATTTGCATCAGCTTGTTCCAGCCGGTGGAGCCATCGATTTTGGCCGCATCGTGGATCTCTGGCGAAATATTTTGCAGCGCTGCGATAAAGATGACCAGATAAGGGCCGATGTTCGCCCAGTTAATCGGGATCGATATCGCCAGCATGTTGACCTTCGGATCGGACAGCCAAGCACGGGTCCATGACTCCAGGCCGAGCATCTCCAGCACATAGTTGGCAATCCCGAACTGCGGGTGGTAAATGTAACCCCAGATGAGACCGACAACCACCGTGGAGAGAACCATCGGCATGAAGACGGCGGACCGGATGAACCTGGAGAAGAACGAATTCTTGAACAATACGATAGCCAGAATCAACGCGATCGGAACCTGGCCGATAATGGACGATACGACCAGAATCAGGTTGTTTCGAAGCGCCCGCCAGAAGATCGGGTCCTTGAACATCTCTCTATAATTGTCAAGGCCGATGAACGTGGCGTCTCCGAACCCTTTCCAACTGAAAAATCCGTAGTATGCTGACCAAAAAACCGGAATGATGACAAATATCAGAAACAACAGAAGCGCAGGAAGAAGAGCTATGGCTATAAATCCTTTGCTTCTCATCGCTGTAGGCATGGCAGCCTCCTCCCTCCTAATCCTTATGCAGCAGTGAATCTATTCTTATGGAGTAGCGGATCGGGCTTGCGCATCCTGCAGCTTCTGGGCCACGCCTTCGACGGCACCGCCCATCATGATTTCCTGCAGGCCGTTGTTGATGACTTCAGCCGCTTCTGCAGACAGATAAGCATCGTATACCGGCGTAATGCCTGTGGATTTCACCAGGTTAAAGGCTTTGTAGTACAGGGAAGTAACTTTCGACTCATCGATTTCGGTATCGTACATGACCATGGAGTTGCTCTCGGCAATCGCTTTTTGCGCTTCCGGTCCACTCACGGCATAAATCAGTTCGAGCGCCAATTCTTTCGCTTTCCCTTCCGTTCTGCTGCTAAGGGCCAGACCGCCGCCAGCTCCGCCGGAGATGGTGTTAGCTTCGCCTTTGCCTCCAGGGATCGCAGGCAGAGTCGTCACTTCAATATCCTTCATCTGCTCTTCGGAGGAAGAAGCCGCCAAGTTGGTGAGCGTCCACGCGCCGCTGATCATCATCGCTGCATTGCCTTGGATGAAATACTGCTCGGCTTGCGTGTTGTCGATGCTGTTGGCACCTTCTTGGAATGCTTTGTTGTCGACGAGCTCTTTGAAATAGCCAAGTGCTTCGATAAACTCAGGATCGGTGAATTTCGCGCCATCCTGTGCTGCCGCTTTTTTGAACCATTCGGTGCCGGTCACGCGGTCGGCAATCGATCCGATAATGGTGGATTGCGCAACCCACGGCGCTTTGTTTCCGAGGGCGATCGGCGTAATGCCGTTATCGTTGAACGTTTTAACCGCCGCCATCATTTCTTCCCAAGTCGTCGGAACTTTTACGTTATGTTTGTCAAACAACGCTTTGTTGTAGTAGAGAATCGAAGTTGCGGACATGCCCAATGGAGCGGAGTAAATCTGGCCGTCCTCGAACTCGTATGGATCAAATGCGCCCGGCAGGAATTTGTCCTTCCAATCGGAATGGGCGTCCAACACTTCCGTGATCGGTTGAAGCAGCTTCGCTTGATGAAGCTCGGCCGACTGACTTCCCGCATAAACGAAGAACACGTCCGGCATTTCATTTGCAGCCGCAACGGTGCTCAGACGCTGACGGTAACCGTCCGGCGGAATCGCTTGCGCGTCGAGCGTAACTTCAGGATGGTCCTGAGCAAATTGATCGATAAAACTCCGGACTGATTTCGCGCGCAGGTCGTCACCGGCAAAGTTATGCCAGATGGTCAGCTTGACCTTTTCTTGATCGCCTTCGTTCCCTCCGGCCTGCTCTTTGCTTTGCCCGCCTCCGCAAGCTGCAAGAACCAGTGTCATCATCAGCAGTACAAGACCTATTTTACGTTTTGGTCTCATGGTCAATCCCCCTTTTAATATACGAAAATGATGAAGCTTCAAGATGATTAGCCCAAGTATAAAAGAGGATGTAACGCTTACATAGGGGATATAATTCAGTCCATAGAGGGACAAAATTCAGGATTCGGGATTTGTCCGATACTCCGAAGGGGTGAGTCCGGTCCACTTTTTGAACAGGCGGTTAAAATATTTGATATCCTCGTAGCCGATTTCATTCGCGATTTCACTGATTTTGGCCGGCGTTTCCCGCAGCAGGTGCATCGCTTTCCGAAGCTTCGCCTGGGTTACGAATTCGATGTAATTCTGTCCGGTCTCCTTCTTGAACATTTCGCTGAAATAGTTGGGGTTCATATGAACATGCTTGGCCACTTGTTGGAGAGACAAGCTCTGTCCCAGATGTTCATGAATGAAGGAGATCGCTCGCTGGACGGGACTTGTCGTCGACACCATATCACGGTACTCCTTCATGATGAGCCCGAGCGAATCGACCAGCACCTTCTCCGGATTCTTGGTCAACTCGCGGATATCGTACGTCTCTTCCACTTTCACCGGACTGGTATAGCCGATAGACGTCGCAGCCCGTATGAGCCAGCGCTGTGCCGAGACGATCAGGGAATGCAGGTAAGCCTGAACCGAGCCGGGCGTTGCCTGGCCCTGGCTTTGGATACGCCGCAGCAGATCCGCCACCCATGCCTGCAAGTCGGCGGATTCCCCCGAACGCAGCAGGGATGACAGCTTGGTTTCTTCTTCCATCGAACATACCGTGCGGATGCCTGTACGTCCTTCGATATCTTCATAACGGATATGCCGTTCCGATTGCAGCAGCCACTCGTAGGAGCTGGCCTCTACCGCGGTAGCCAGCGCAATGTGCAGCTCCCTGGCGCTTGCGACCCGTCGGCCGCTGGCAGCCTTGATGCGGCAGGCATGCGTGGATTCCATCTTATGCAGAGCGGAATCTACCCGCCCCCAGCCATGATTCGGCTCTGCCCGCACCAACAGAAGCAGCGAGCCGTTCCACTCCAGCCACGCGCATGGCAGCACTTCGGCCAGCTCCGTGCCGATTAATCGATGCAGCTCGCTGCTGACGTTCGATTGTTCCGCCTCTTCTGGATGCAGCGGATAGACCGACAGCATCCAGATCTGCAGCACCGAATCGTTCGATTCCAAACGCAGCTCCGGGTATCGCTCACACAATTCGGCCTCGGCATGCTCATCCAGCGGAGTCCCGGAAGCAAGCAGTCTTCGCAGAAAGCCCCGGTTGACCACCATTTCCTGGGCCTGCCCCTTCGCTTGTGTAAGCCTGCGCTGCAACAGCCGTCCCCTGGCTTGGACAGCCGCCTCGATAATTTCACCGGGCCTGCTCGTCTTCAGCAGGTAATCGCTCACGCCTTCCCGCATCGCCTGCTGCGCATACGCGAATTCATCGTATCCCGAAATGACGATGATCTCGATCTCGGGATACTGCTGCTTGACTTGATGCGCCATGTCCAATCCGCTCAGGCCTGTCATGCGTATGTCCGTAAATATGATTTCGGGCATTTCAACGGGAATACGCTGAAGGGCTTCCTCCGCCGAAGCCGCGGGCGTCAGCACCGTAAAGCCGTTATCCGCCCAATTGATCACGGTACTCAAACCATTTCGAATGATCACTTCATCATCAACGATCATGACCTTCAATGTCGCCATCCCCTTTGCCGGATATTTCCGATTGTTGAATTTCAGGTAAATCAGGTATCGTAAACATCACCCGTGTCCCGGTACCCTCGGTGCTCTCCACACGCAGCCCCGCATCCTTCCCGTAATGAAGGAGCAGCCGCTTATGGACGTTCCGCAGCCCGTAGCTGCCGCGCGGGGTTTGTCCCTTCTCGTACTGCAGCGGATTTTCGACCAGCTGCTCCTGAAGCCATTTCAGGCGCTCCGCCGTCATCCCGATGCCGTCATCCTCCACCACGAAGCGGATCCCTTCGGGTTCGCGGTGTCCGCGAATCGTAATCGTCCCTACCCCGTCACGGCTCAGGATGCCATGCAGCATGGAATTCTCCACCAACGGCTGCAGCAGCAGCTTCAGCATGGTGTGCTGATACAGATCCTCTTCCACAAGATCCTTAAACTCGAATTTGTCCGGATAGCGGATGGTTTGGATGTTCACGTAGTGGCGGACATGCATGATCTCCTGCTGTATCGTGCAGTATTCCTGCCCGTTGTTCAGGCTGAACCTCAGAAAATCGCTGAGCGATCCCACCATCTCGGCAATCTTCACATCCTGGTTCATCAGCGCCAGCCAATGGATCGATGACAGCGTATTGTAGAGGAAATGCGGATTGATCTGCACCTGCAGTGCATGCATATCCGCCTCCTTCTTCAGCGACTCGTTCAGCTTCACTTCATCGGTAAGCTTCACGATCCGGGAGCTGAGCCGGTTATAACTGATAATAAGCTGCCCGACCTCATCAACCGTTTTGACCGGCAGCGCCGGCAGCGGCTCTTCCGGGCTCGAGTTCTTGAGGAATTTCGTTAAGACGGACAGAGGATTCGTAATCTTCTGGATCAGGAAAAGAACCAGGATAATGGCCAGCAGGATGGCCACCGTGACCGCAACCGCCGTCAATTTGATGAAATACTGGTTCTGGGAACGGTATTCCTGCGAAGGAATGATGCCGACGAGCTTCCAGTTCACGCTGGACATTTTCTTATAGAGAATGGTCTTCTTGCTGCTTCCCTCGCCATAGTCTATATTGCCGCTGAGCCCCTCGAACTCTCCAATCGCAGGATAATAATCCGCCAGCGTCAAATTGGTCTCCATATCCGGCGGACCGGCGATAATCCGGTTATTCTCGTCAAGAAGAAGGACGAATCCGGTCTTCTCCAGGACGGCCTGCCGGAACTGATTGGCAATGACGCCCTGATCCAGATTGATCTGCAGGTTCCCGATCGGCTTGTATTTATCCGTGCTCCGAATCGGCCGGGCCAGCGTGATGACCTTCCTGACGCCTTCAAAGGTCCACTGCCGGTGAACGAATGACCACCATTTGGGATGGTGTTCGTAATAATCGGGAACCATTTCGGTAATATTCCGGAACTCGGAGCGTACCAAGGATTTATGCGAAATCGCATCTTTGCTGCCGAGCGGTTCGACGATGATGTTGGCGATATAATCTTTGGAAAAGGCCAGGTTCGTCAAAAAATTAATAACCGTCGTCTGCTGAACGTAGTTGCTCTGCTCGGTCTTCAGATAGGCCTGAACACCGGTATGCCCGATGAGAAACAGCGAGATATTCTCCACGTCCTTGACCATCGTATCCAGGTAAGCTTCCAGCTGGCGGAGCGTATTCATCCCCGTAATTTTGGCCTTCTCCTCGGTCAGGCTTTTGGCTATGTTAAAAGAGAAAATGCCCAGAAACAGCAGCGGCACCAGCGTAGCGATAATGATAAGCAACGACAATTTATGCTTTAGCGATTTCCCAAGCCATTGCTGCATACATACACCCCGTTCAAAGTCCCCATGGTATGGGCTTGTTATATTACTTAACATTGAATGCGTTTACTTCAAAATCAATCTCCATTCTTCGCTAAAATGTGTCAGGTTTATTAACTATCTTAGAGGAATCTTAAGACTCAAGTAAATGGTAATAAAGTCCTATGAGAAGGGATGAAATCTTCTTGAAGCATATGGTATACGCCCCATTTCGGCGAACGGCTACGGAGATGAAAACGGCGTTGAAATCTATAAAAGCACAGCACAAAAAGGGCGCCGCAGCGCCCTCACATTCGGAATTCACATCATCCGACCGAAACCTTCCGCTTCTAACCCATGTTGATCACATCCTGCCAACATGCGTTTATGTGTAGTCCTAAAGCTTTATGATGAAAAACCGTTATTGCTCTCGCTCTTCCAAACGACGATATTCCATGTCATCCACCTCAAACCGGTTCAGCTCTTCATTAAATCGGTATGTGATTCGGAGATCCCCGGCAAAACCGGCCGGGCTCATGCTTCCTGCCGCTTCCGTAAGAAGCCGTCCTTCCGCCAAACGATGTCTGACAACGGCTCCGAAGCCAAGCTTATCAAATAGATAGCTTTTATCTTTGGAATCGTCCTTGAACTTCTGGACGCTTTCCTTTCCGTCAACCGTAACCTTAACCGTAAAGTGATCCGCTTCCTTCTCGATGCTGGATTTCACATGGCTCGATACGGCCTGCTCCAGCGATTCGATCGGGATTTCCTCCAGAGAACCGGCGTCCACTACATGCATCTCCCCCGCGTACAGACCGGTGCCCGTCCCGTCCACGTAGAACACAACAACGTCCGGCTTGCCATCGCCTGTGACATCCTGGTAATGAATGACCGGTTTACGCGTAGCCTCTCCTCCATGCCAGTCCTTAAAAACCCGCTTCCTGCCTTCTACCTCGACCACCATGCCTTCATATCTGCCATATTTCGATGCGCTGACCGGATACAGCTTCACATTGCTGTTCTCCTCCGCCGTCAACAGGTCAACCTCCGGCGTATAAATGTAAACCATGCCATCCTTCGTATCCAAGCGGACTTCAGCATCGTACAGCTCCGTCATGAATCGGGCGGGAACCATGACGCGACCATCCATAAGCTGCGCGGGAACGGACAGGGCGTAGGTCTTCTCTTTTCCCTCGGCAACGTCGCTTCCCATTTTCAAGGTGACTTGATCGGTGCCCGTGTTGACGGTTAGCGTCTTATTCTTGTTATCCCAGCGGAGCCCCATAGGCTTCAAGTATTCCTTGACCGTGTTCAGGGGGACCAGCACTGTGCCGTTCACGATGACGGGTTTGACATCCGGCGTCATTACATAATGATTGACGTTTAAAAATTCCAAGTCCTTCTTGTGCGCGGCCTGGGCCTGTACCGCCGTACTTAACAGCATCGCGGCCGCTATAGCGCCGCTTGCAGCCATTTTCGTCCATTTCCGGGTTATCATGTTCGCTAATCTCCTTGGCTTATAATATTCAGTAATGCATCTATAACTAAGACGCAAGGTGAATGCAATTGGTTCGTGCATATCCATGAAAAATGACGAAAAGCGTCTCTATTTCGATTTTTTTCGATCATCATCAGTAAAAATTGCCGCTTTTAAACTTAAATTCATGACCACATTCCAGATGATATGTTAGAATCAGAAATGATTGTTATATTATGGAACATACTTAATTCAAGGTTAATGGCATTCATTCGGGATACCAACGATAAGTATGTCATGGATCGGGCACGAACTCACCTGTATCCGAGCTCCGAGCTTCAGCGGGGAGTTAAGCCATCGCCTGGTCTTAAGGATATGACAACTGGAATCTTCGATATGATTCGTAAAACAGTACCTTGAAGGGAGGTGAGCTCCTTGAACCAGGGGATATCCTTTTTCGGCATGTTTTCCATGCTTAGCATTATCGTATACGGGCTATTCGCACTTCTCGGTTTATATGCTTTGTATCTCCTCATCAAATTGATGATCCGGGCCATAACCGCGCTTGAACTCTACATCGACGAGAAGCGCAACCGACGGTTGTAAAGGCAAACTTCGGATAAACCGAGGTTGAAACCACGGAATATCCTATGGTAAAGTCTAGGCAACCAGAAATGAAAGGGTGAACCCAAAGCCAATGATCTACTAATCCTGTCCCAAGCATTTGGAAAACACTTCGATTTCACGATACGAGGTTTTCGGGATAGGATTCGTGCGGCTTTTTTTATATGTGACGGGTGGATGTTTGGGACTTCTCCAGGTAGAGTCCGCATCTTCTTAGTTCGTATTCGCCTCCTATTCCGAAATCTCGGAGTGGGGGGTTTTTCTATTTAATCAACACCAATTGAGAGGCTAGAGATTATCGATGACAGGAACTCATCTAAGCATCCAAGGGAGGGCCTTCCCCATTCCGGGAAAGCCGAACGCGAGATTTGAACACGCTCAATCAAATGAAGAATCCGCTTTAAGCATCCTAACAACTTCTACAAGGAGGCATGTTTGCATGCAGATCACGGTACAGGAGTACAAGATAGCGAACCGGGAGTCGGGACCTTATGGCATTGCGGCAGGACGAGACGGGGCCATCTGGTTCACGGAGCAAAAAGGAAACCGGATCGGACGAATCACCAAGGGAGGGGATATGCGTACTTTCGATGTCCCGACGCCGGATGCGGGGGTCATGTCCATCCTCTCTGCCCCTAACGGGGACCTCTGGTTCACGGAGTACAAAGCGAATAAAATCGGACGGATGACAATAGAAGGGACATTCACGGAATTCGAGCTGCCGGAAGCAGGCTCGTCTCCTTACGGCTTGACGGAGGGCCCGGATGGAGCCATATGGTTCACCCAGCTAATCGGCAATCGGATTGGCCGGATTACGCCGGCAGGCGTTATCACGGAATACGATTTGCCGCGCGCAGGCTCGTACCCTTCCTATATCACGGCCGGTCCGGACGGCGCGCTGTGGTTTACGGAAAACCAAAACAACTGCATCGGCCGGATTACGGTAGACGGGGAGATCGCCGAGTATCGGATTCCAACCGAGCAATCAGGGCCTGTCGGCATCACGGCAGGTGCCGATGGCGCCCTGTGGTTCGTTCAAATCAACGGCAATCAAATCGGACGGATCACGACGGCCGGGGAGATTACGGAATTCAAGCTCCCTTCCGGGAATGCCAGACCCCATGCCATCGCGGCGGGAGCTCGCGAAGATTTATGGTTTACGGAGTGGGGAGCCAACCGGATCGGACGAATAACATGTACCGGGGACATTACCGAGTACCCGATCCCCACCCCCTCAGCCGAGCCTCACGGCATTGCCGTGGATTCCGGCGGCGAGGTATGGTTCGCCGAGGAATGCGATCAGATCGGCCGTTTCATCGTTCAATATGAGTATTCCTGATCGAACGCTCCACGCCGAAAAGTCCGTGGAGCCCGCTGCCGGGCTTTTCCAGCGTGAAGCTGCTCCGGCTGGTTTCTTCATCTAGGGGAATGTGATAGATTAAATGGATACTTAGAATTATTTCTCTTAGGAGACTGTCCGATGATGAACCCAAACTTAACTTTAGATGATCTGCAGTGGCAAACGCTCATTCGGCAAACTGCCGGTTATTTCAGCGATTTGACCATTAAACGGGGATTTCAATATTACAAGCAGGGCCGTGTCCACGCAAGTGAAAAGGCGGATGCTTCCGGTGTGATCGAGGCTTCCGTGGATGGAACGGAAACCTACCGCATCAGGCTTCAGCTGCATTCCCTGAGCGACAGCGAATGCAGCTGTCCCGTTAACGGGGGCTGCAAGCATATGGTGGCCGTTCTGCTTGACTATGCCCAGCTTCAGGGCCGATCCATCCATGCCTTGGTTAATGCGCATTCCACTACGTATGCCGCAACCTCTTCGTATGACCGAAGCGAGCCCGGCTTGAGCCAAGGCCATGAACGGCCGCCTGCCGGAGTTTCGAAATGGAGAGTCAAGGCCGACCATTTGCCCGAGCTGCCGATCTCCGCATGGCATGAGCTGTTCGAGGTTTGCACGGCATCGCTGGGAGCTAACACGCAGAATTCGTTTTACGCCAAAAACGCGTTAGCCTCACTCCATCACATTAAACCGCCGCTGCCGCCGGATATGGATCCGTTATACGAGCTCCATGCCCATCTCTTCATTCTCGAGAAGCTGGTCAAGCAGCCAGCCAGTGCTTGGAATGCCTCAGGCTCTTACATCGGCTATCATACGCAGGTGGCAGCGGATCATATCCTGGCCAGAATCGAGCGAATCCTTCATGAAGGGCTGGTGGACAGCGAACACGAAGAGGCATTCGGACAGCGGCTGACCGAGACGATTTCGTTTGTCCGGCGGAGCATGCTAAGCGAACCGCGGAACCGTAAATTTTACGCCCAGGTCTATATGCAGCTCTGGATGCACTGGATTCATCCGTTGGCAAAAAAGAACGACGGCTTGATCAAGGAGGAATTGGAGCAGCTGCAGGCAGCCGAATCGGAGCTCGGCAGCAGCCTTTCGCGCGCCTCATGGTATATGGCGCAGAGCTTCATGTCCTTCTATCTCGGAGAAGACGAATCGTCCTGGGACCTGATCAGGGCAGCGGACAAGGTCAGCAGCCTGCCCCCGGCTTCCGTCCTGGGCTTCTTCGACATGCTGCATTCGGGACGAGACTGGGACCGCTTGGCCCGCTGGCTCCCGGAGATCGGCCCGCTGCTTGGCAGTCACCGCAACGAGCACCTCAGCAGCTATCAATTCTACTGGGATGCCGTCATAGAGCACCTGCCCGGGGAAACGGAACGGATGTGGAGCAGTCTTGCCGACATGCTCCCTTATTCGAAGGACATCTATCAGAATGCCTTGATCACGCACGGCAGATGGCGGGAATGGATCGACTATCAATTAAGCACAGGCCGGGAGCCGCTGGAGCTCCGGGTCAGCGAGCTCGCGCCGATTGAGAAGAACGCGCCCGAGCTGCTGCTGCCTTTTTATCATCAGGCCGTCGAGCGATACATCCTTCATAAGAACCGGGCCGGCTATAAAGCAGCCGTCAAGCTGCTCAAACGGCTAGCTAAGTTATATAAAAAGCTCAAACAGCAGGAGCGCTGGGATCTGTTCATTATTTCCTTGTCCGTACGCAACAGCCGGCTTCGCGCATTCCAGGAAGAGCTTCGGAGAGGAAAGCTGATATCATGAGCAGATACACGGAAACCATCACGGTCCATATGGCATTAAGCGAATACGGAGATGCCGTGATATACGGCTCTACCGTCATGCGTGGTTACGTATCCGGACAATACCTGAAGCACCGTTTATTCGCTTGGCATGAAGCCTCCTTCTACGGAACAGAGCTTATCGTCCAATCCGTTCAGGATATGGAAGTCATCATCTTGCCTTCCGAACAAGTCATACCGTTCTTCGCAGACGGCCGGCTGCTCGAACATATCGAATGGGTTTGGGACGAGGATTGCCTTCCCTTCATTGAACTTGCGCCTTCGCTGGCAGCCTGCATTCAGGATCAGCAGTACGCGCCCAGCTTGAGCGCCTTCAAGAATGGCAAGCTGCAATGGATCTGGGATGCGGAGGCTTTCTCAGCCGAAGAGCAGGCCCGCCTCTCCGTCTTGGATGAAGACGAGATATGGAATGAAGGCTTGCGCGCCGCGTTCTCCGCCGCCGTTCAAGAACAGTGGTACGGCAGCGAAGAAGCCGTTGCTGACCTGCGCAGGGAGTATCCCCTGCTGTTCTCGCCGAGTCGTTCTGCGGCCGAAGGGATGGATGACAAGTCCTGGCTGATCGCCATCGGATGGCGGCCGGATACCGCTCCGTTCCGGCCCCTGCTGCAATTGCTGGAGCCGGACGAAGAAGAAGCCGAGTGGCGTCTTCGGCTCGTATTGCAGGACAAGCTGGACGCAGCGGCGCTTGCAGCCGTTCGTCTGGCCGAAGACGGGCAGGCATACGGATCGTGGCCGGAGACATGGACCGCCCATATCAAGGAGCGGGCCTCCGGCTGGCTCCAAGGTTTGCGGGCAGCCCTGCCGGCCCGGGTGCTTCACGCTCCGGCTGAAGACATGCTCGGCGCCCCGCTGTCCGACGAGGCCGCGTGGCAGTTCCTGACCGTCGACAGCCAGCGGCTGCTCCAGTCCGGCTGGCTGGTGCTGCTGCCGGCTTGGTGGGAAGCCGCCAGCAGGAAGAAGCCCAAGCTGCGGGCGAAAGTCCGCTCCGGCGAAGGCGAGAGCGCGGAGCGAAGCAGCGGCGGTTCCCTGTTCGGTTTGGATGCGCTGGTCAATTTTGACTGGCGCATCGCCATCGGCGAAGCTACCCTATCCGAAGCGGAGTTCGCCGAGCTTGTTGCCCGGAACGAACGGCTGGTACGGTTCCGGGGCCAGTGGATTCCGCTGGACCCGGCCCTGGTCGCCCAAATCCGCCAGATGATGGCGGGCGTCGACCGTGAGGAAGGCCTGTCGTTCCAGGATATTCTGCACTTGCATCTGCTCGGGAACAGCGATGAGGCGGAGCAGGTTCGTCAGGATGCGGAGGAAACGCGGGATCCGGAACGGATCAAACTGGAAGTGGAGCTGAACGAGCATCTCGTGAAGCTCATCGGCCAACTCGGCCGGCAAAGCGAATGGCCGAGCCTCCCTGTCCCCGCCGGTCTGAAAGCCGAGCTCCGGTCGTACCAGCATGACGGCTTTGCCTGGCTTGCCTTTTTACGGCGTTACGGGCTCGGTGCATGCCTTGCCGATGATATGGGCCTTGGCAAAACCGTGCAGTTTATCGCCTACCTGCTGCACGTGAAGGAGACGACTATGGAGCGGGAAGAGAGACGCCTCCCTTCCCTGCTGATCTGTCCGACCTCGGTACTTGGGAATTGGCAGAAGGAGCTTGAACGGTTCGCCCCGTCGCTCCGGGTCATGCTGCACTACGGCGGGAAGCGCAGCAGCAGCGAGGATTTCTATCATGAGGCTTACCAAGCGGACATTATTCTTACTTCCTATGCGACGGCAACGCTCGATCAAGAGATGTTAAGAGACATGAAATGGGAAACGATCGGCATCGACGAGGCCCAGAACATCAAGAATGCCGACACCAAGCAATCCGCCGCCGTGCGAAGCTTCCCGGCAAGGCACCGCGTTGCGCTGACCGGCACACCGATTGAGAACCGGCTGTCCGAGCTGTGGTCCATCTATGACTTCATCAACCCCGGTTATCTCGGCAGCCTGCGGGCATTCAATCTCCGGTTCATCCAGGCGATCGAAAAAGACAAAAACGAGCAGCGCACGGCCGATTTGCAGAAGCTAATCAAGCCGTTCATGCTCCGGCGCAAGAAAAAGGATCCTGCCATTCTGCTCGACCTGCCGGACAAGAACGAGATGAAGACTTATATTCATCTCACCGCCGAGCAAGGCGCGCTTTACGATCAGACCGTGAACAGCCTCCTGGAACGCATGCAAAAGCTCGAGGGCATCGAGCGCAAAGGCGCCATTCTGGCAGCTCTGACGCAGTTCAAGCAGCTCTGCGACCACCCGGCTCTGCTCACGAAGGAGCCGCTCCCGGAACTGCCGGGGGGTGGCGGCTTGCTCGACACCGAGGCCGTGGTCAACCGCTCGGCCAAGCTGGAGCGGCTGCTGTCCATGGTGAAGGAGCTGCGGGACGAAGGCGAACGCTGCCTGATTTTCACCCAGTATATCGGCATGGGCGAGATGATGCGGCAGGTGCTGCATCAAGAGCTTGGTGAGCCGGTGCTGTACTTGAACGGCAGCACGCCGAAGCGGACGCGCGATCGCATGATCGAGCAGTTCCAGTCCCAGACCCTGCCGCCCGAAGAGCAGCCGAATGTCATGATTCTCTCGATCAAGGCCGGCGGCGTCGGCCTGAATCTGACCGCGGCGAATCACGTGTTCCACTTTGACCGCTGGTGGAACCCCGCCGTGGAGAATCAGGCAACCGACCGGGCCTATCGGATGGGGCAGACCAAGGACGTCCAAGTGTACAAATTCATCTCCATGGGAACGCTCGAAGAGCGGATCGATGAGATGCTGGAGAGCAAGCAGCAGCTGAGCGATCAGGTAATTGCAAGCAGCGAGGGCTGGATTACCGAGCTGTCTACCGATGAGCTGAAGGATCTGTTCACGCTGCGGCGCGATTGGGCGTAATGGTTGCGTCAAGGAGTGAGCTGTTAGGCGATTGTGGACAGTCGCCCCCTTGGAGCACAGCGCGGAATGCCTGTGGAACTCTGGGCGGCTTCCAGTTAGTTGTAGCTCTATAACAACATCATGGTGTAGCAAAAAGCCCCGTGTGCAGACACGGGGCTTTTGTTATGTGGAGGGGTGACGAGCTGCGAGACGATTTACATTGTTACGCGTTTGAAGCTTGTATGACAGAGCGATGTTTTCTATTAACGGACACAGAATACGCTATTAAGCCAAAACCTACTATTCTGGAACACGAACCGGACTGTGAGTCCGTTATTTGCTCCAAAATACGATGAATATGCCGGTGATGAGCCCAATAACAGATCTTGTGTCCGATAAAGTTGTAATTAGGGCATAATCTCGCCAAATAACGGAACTGGTGTCCGATTAGTCGGGAACAACAAGTAGTTTGGCTACTTCAAGAACAGTAAGTGCCGGCGCGGAGTCAGGAATTACTGGTGCAGCAAGTGCAAAATGCACGGGATCCATTCTTTCTGGCATAACAAGTACCATCAGCATCGCAATCTGTTACATCAGGTGCAGCAAGTGCAAACGGCACGGAGCCCGATTACTTCGGCGCAACAAGTGTATCCAGCATCCGTTACCTCTGGCGCAGCAAGTAAACTCGCCGCTCCCCCGCTACCTCCCTTCACTTCTCCTCCATCAGCTGCCGCAGCTTCGCTTCCGTGGTCGTGTCGGGAGCCGGCGTATAGATGCTGCACCGCAGGTCATCATTTCCGTACACTTTGAGCGACGTGAGCTCATATACCATTTTCCCGGCCTTGGCATGCCGGAATTCCAGATGCACCTCCGGGGCGTAGCTGACCTGGCTCTGCTCCCACATACGGTTGAAATCCGGATGCCCGTTCTTCATTTCCTCCAAAAAATGATCATACCATTCATCCTCGACATATTGACCGTAATAGCTTCGGAACATAGACAGGAAGCCGCTGGCAAACTGCTCCCAGTTCACCGCCAGCCGCTGGAATTCCCTGCGGGTAAAGAGCAGCCGGATCATGTTCCGCTCCTCGGGCGGGATCCGGTCAAAATCTAGGAACACGTACGCAGCCGCGCGGTTCCACCCCACGATATTGCACTTCCGATCGGATATCATGACGGGACAATATTTCAGCTCGGTGATGATTTTTTGCAGGGACGGGCTGATCTGCACCGCTTCGTGTTTGACCGTATACGGCTCCGCCCCGCTCTCCAGCGCCAGGGAGTACAGATATCTGCGCTCGTCCGCGTTCAACTGCAGCGCACTTGCGACGCAGTCCAGCACGGATGACGACACCTGGATGTCGCGCCCCTGCTCGAGCCAGGTGTACCAAGTGGTACTGACGCCGGCCAACTGGGCGACCTCCTCCCTGCGCAAGCCCGGTGTTCTCCTCCGGGTACCGGGTGGCAGCCCGACGGACTCGGGAGAGATTTTAGCACGCTGCCCTTTCAAAAAAGCGGATAACGCTTGCAGCCTAACCTGGGAATTCATCTATCATCCTCCTTCCTTCAACAAGGATAGCAGTTTTTATACTAGGATAAACGGTATCTTGTAATAGGATACTACACGTGACATTATAACCTTAAGATTGACAAGTTATAAAGTCCTAAGGAGGCTGTTCATCCATGGAAAGAGTCGTTATCACCGGTATGGGCGTCATATCGCCGCTGGGCCATGATGTGGATACGTTCTGGTCCCGGCTTGTACGAGGAGAATCCGGTATTGCACATATAGAAAATTTGGACACATCAAGACAAAAGGTACAAATAGCAGGCGCCGTGAAGGGGTTTGACGCAAACGCGCTGTTCGGTGCGAAGGAAGCCCGGCGGTTGGACCGCTTCTGCCAGTTTGCGCTGGCTGCGGCGGATCAAGCGATAAGCCAGTCGGGCCTTGATCTTGATCAGATCGATCATGAGCGCATGGGAGTCTACGTAGGCTCCGGCATCGGCGGCATCCAAACCCTGATGAATCAGAGCGGCACGCTGTCGTCGCGGGGTCCCGAGCGGGTCAGTCCTACCCTGGTACCCATGATGATTCCCAATATGGCGGCCGCACTCATCAGCATTAAATACAAGGCGCTGGGCTCCACGCTGGCACCGGTTACGGCATGTTCGATCGGCAATACGGCGATCGGCGAGGCTTTCTTTAACATCCAAGCCGGCCGGTCCGACGTCATTATCGCGGGAGGATCCGAAGCCGCATTGACCGACATCTCGCTGGCCAGCTTCGCGAATGCCACCGCCCTGTCCTCCCGCAACGAGGAACCGGGCCGTGCCAGCCGGCCGTTCGATGCGGACCGCGATGGATTCGTCATGGCGGAAGGAGCCGGCATCCTCATCCTGGAGTCGCTTTCCCATGCCTTGCGCAGAGGCGCCGTCATACTGGGCGAGGTTATCGGTTACGGTGCCAGCTCGGATGCCTATCATATGGTCGCAACGCCGGAAGACGGCAGCGGCGCGGCACGTGCGATGAAGCTGGCACTGGCCGAAGCGGACCTCTCCCCGGCCGACGTGGATGTCATCAGCGCCCATGCCACCAGCACGGTCATCGGTGACCGTTCGGAGACGGCGGCCATCAAGCAGGTATTCGGCGAGGAGGCATACCGTATCCCGGTAACAGCCAACAAGTCGATGACCGGACACATGCTGGGCGCATCCGGCGGCGCGGAGGCCATTGCCCTCGTGAAATCCCTGCAAGAAGGCATCATACCGCCGACGATCAATCTGGATCATGCCGATCCAACCTGCGATTTGGACTATGTGCCCAACGAGGCGAGAAGCGCCAAGCTCCGCATCGGCATGTCCAATTCCTTCGGTTTCGGCGGACATAATTCGGCAATTATTTTAAAGAGATATGAGAACGAATAACCATGAGTCTAACAAGACCCCAGTTGAACTGGGGTCTTTTTCTTGTTGCGATAATTGGAGGATGGGCTGAATAATGGGACAGAAACAGAAACAGAAACAACGGCTTTTTTAAATTTTTTTCGCAGAATCAAACTTTTTGAAAGACTCGCACGTCTTGCTTCCGTAAGTCAATTGCAATTGATGGTTACCCGCGCGGGCCCAAAGGAGTGTCATATTTACATGAGAGGCGGCCGGAAGCTTGAGAAGCTTCTTATCCAATGCATAACCGAAAATCAGGACAGCGCCTACCGGCTGGCATACAGCTACGTCAGAAATAAAGAGGATGCCCTCGATATCGTTCAGGACGCGATCCACAAAGCATTTTTATCCATGGAAAAGCTGAAGCAGACGGGTTCACTAAAAAGCTGGTTTTTCCGAATTATTGTCACAACCTCCCTGGATCTCATTCGAAAACAGAAAAAAGTCCGCGTCATGGACGACGAGAACCTGGAGTTCATCTTACCCGGCAGTCATGACCACTATCCGAATCTGGATCTGGCCCAGTCCTTGGAGGATCTGCCTGACAAGTATCGGGTCGTCATTATTCTCCGGTTTTTCGAAGATATGAAGATTGACGAAATTGCCGAGGTGCTCCATGAGAATGTCAGCACGGTGAAAACGAGGCTATACCAAGGACTGCAGAGACTGCGCGTGAACCTAAGCGAGGAAGACCAAGAGGAGGCACAACGATAATGCATGACAAGATGAATAGGATGAAAGAGCAGTACGAGAGCACTCCTATTCCCGACGAACTAAGCTCGGTGGTCAACAAAGCCATTGCAGCCAGACGAACAAAAAATAGAGCCCTGCCCTGGCTCGCCGGCGTGGCCGCTGCATGCACACTGCTGTTTGCCGGCGTGAACGCAAGTCCCGCATTCGCCAAGGCCATGTCCGATGTGCCCGTTCTGGGCGAGATCGTCAAGGTGATGACCATCCGCGAATATGCCGAGCAGGACGGCAGCACGGAAGTGCATATCGAAACGCCCGGCATTGCCAACCTGGGCAATCCGGAGCTTGAGCAAACGCTGAATAACAAATACCTGGAAGAGAACAAGAAGCTGTATGAGGACTTCAAAGACGAAGTCGCCCAGCTAAATCATGAAGGCGGCGGGCATCTCAGCCTCGATAGCGGTTATGAAGTCGTGACCGACAATGAACAGCTGCTGACGCTTTCCCGCTACGTCGTAGAGTCCGCAGGTGGCTCCGCCGAGTCCAGACAATACGATACGATCGACAAGATCAACCATTTGGTGATCACGCTGCCAAGCCTGTTCAAGGATGATTCCTACATCCAAGTCATCAGCGACAATATCAAGGAGCAAATGCGCCGGCAGATGCAGGATAATCCCGAAATCACCTACTGGGTAGAGCAGCCTGGCGTCGAATCCGATATACCGGAGGATCTATTCCAATCGATCGCCAAGGATCACAATTTCTATATTGATAAGAATGGCAAACTGGTCATCAGCTTCAACGAATACGATGTGGCTCCCGGCTATATGGGCGTCGTGGAATTTACGATCCCTACGGAGGCCATCGCGGATCAGCTCGTCAGCAACGAATACATTCGATAGATCCGCCATTCATCACCAACCTACGAGTGCAGATCGTTCTTCCGATCCCCGTTGCCCCCGAATTTTCTTTTGAAACTTTATGAGTCCGTGGGAATCCGGAGGACAAGGAGACCGCTTCGCTTCTCCAAAACGCTTCTGTCTTCTCACTTTAAAGATATCAAACCTAACCCTGGAGGTAATCACGATGAAAACAATGAAGCATACAAGCCCACTGGCCAAAACACTCGCGGCTGCCGGATTAGCGGGCGTCCTGATGATTTCCGCTTCGGGTCTGCCATCCGCTCATGTCCATGCCGAAACCAAAACTGCAGCGAGCACCGATCAGGTGAAGACTTCGACTGCTGCCCCGCAACGGATAACGTTCAAAACATTGCACTCCAAGGAAAAATGGCTCGAAACGGATATCAAGATTCCTGTATTCCAGGGTCTGGCCGATACCAAGTACCAAGATCAGCTAAATGACATCATCGAATCCCATGCTTCCAAGGATATCGCCAAATGGGAAAAGGAGGCCTCCGAGGCTGCGGCAAATGCGGAACAGAACGGCTATACCATGCACCCTTATCAGCTGACGATCACCTATGAGCTTACATCGGATGGCACGGACGACAGCCTGATATCCCTTAAGGTCATCACGGAAGGCATGGGAATGAACAATGGCGATCCCCGCGTGGATACGTATAACTTCACGAACGAAGCCGAAGCCCAGCGCGTGACGCTGGAGGACCTGTTCGGGAAGAATTACAAATCGATCGTGGATACGGCGGTCAAAACCGCGATTGCCGCGGATCAGGACCATTACTTCGCGAACGAAGACGGATTTCAAGGCATAGACGCGGAGCAATCCTTCTATGTCGCGGACGGAACAGCCTACATCGTATTCCAAAAATACAGCATCGCTCCAGGATCCACGGGAACGCCGGAATTTGCCGTGAAGCTGCCGGATACAGCACCCGAGGAAAAGCCCGTTTCCGCCGTCTTGAAGCCAGGCTCTTACTACAAGGATAACAACGGCAAGATGATGGTTCCCGCGGCCCGCGTGCTGCGTCAGCTCCAATTCGACGTCAAGTGGAACGGCAAGAGCAAAACCGCGGAAATCTCCAAAGGCGCCGTCTGGAGCGCGGTGACGCTGAACAAGGATGCGTACGCATTGGGTAAAATGGCTCCGCGCTCGCTAGGCGCGTCTCCAGCAATGAAAGACGGCCACGTCTATGTTCCGCTCGCTTTCCTCACGGACATTCTGCAGCTGCAGGCTGACCAAAGCCCATATGGCGACATTACGGTGACGGCAGCACAATAGCTATTTTCCACGCAATCAGAATCCCGTAAAGAGCTAGCAAGACGGGACAACGGCAGAGCAGCATAGCGGCAACAAAAGAGGCCTCTCCAACACGGAGAAGGCCTCTTCTTATTTCAATGACAGGGGAATTGCCTGACGCGGCTTTCAGTACCCCGTTTTCTGCAATGAATTGGTCAACAATACCCCTCCGCCAAGGCTTCTCCAGCCCTGCCGCCCCATTCATCGTCCATCAAATATCGGGCTTGGACATACTCTCCTTCACGCACGAAAGTCAGACGGTAATACACCTCTTCATCCTCGCAAATCTCAAAATACAAGGCATACCGCCCTTCTTGCAGCGGAAGCTCGATGACGGCGTCCGACATGACGGATAGCAGCTCCAGCTTGCCAGGATCCAAAACGTCAAACGGCACGACCATTCGGCGCTGCGCGTTCGGGTCTTCCGTGAACGACTCTGTCAAGGCCAGCTTCACCCAAGCGCCGAAGGCATCGTCCGGAATCGGATCAAAGGTCAGATACCCGGGATGAATGACCGCGCCCTGCTTGATATTGATTTCTCCCCACTGGCACAACTCCTCGTCAAAATCCCGCGAGCGGACTTGAATCTGATGGTGCGAGATGGTGAGATCCACCTCTTGGGTCAATTTTGTATGCTGCATTATTCCGCACCTCGTTTTTAAAAAAATTCTATTTAAGCTGCTCCATATGGATCGTGGCCAGCCTGCGCTCTTTATCCACCTGAACCCGCATGCTGACGCCCAGCTTCTCCTCGAACAATCGGGTAACATTCAGATACTTATCCTCCACCACGCCCGACCCTCCTTGGCCGTTAGAGCGCGTCATGCCTGCGGTGATAATCTCCTTCACCATATCCCCGTCCGCTTTGGCTGCCGGGTCGTATGTAAATACGGGCTCTTTACGGTCATTATAAAAGATGATGTCCTGCCGATATTCCTTTGCGTTCACATACTCTTTCCGGGTCTCGATATAGTCGTTCTCAAGATGGTCATACTGGACCCTCCCTGCCAAGAACGGATTGTCCTCCGAAGCCTCCACCTCGAACTGCCCATATGCCAATTGATACAGCATGTTGAGGTCCGACCCTTCCAGTCTGTAATACAGCGGGCGC
This sequence comes from Bacillus sp. FSL K6-6540, assembly GCF_038007545.1. NCBI lineage: Bacteria > Bacillati > Bacillota > Bacilli > Caryophanales > Bacillaceae > Bacillus > Bacillus sp. FSL K6-6540. The sequence continues at coordinate 529,254 of NZ_JBBOXH010000001.1, read as the reverse complement.
AGCTCCCCCTTCTTATCGGTCGCGGCGAAGCCAGCCAGCAGCGGCCAAGCATCCACCTGTTTACCATCCACATCAACGGCGAGCTGGTATTTGGTCAAGACCACCTCATGCTGAAAAAGCCCATACGTGCGCGCAATAAAATAGCCGGGTGTCAGCAACACGGCCGCCACTAACAGGATGACTCCCCAGAGGGCCCGTCTGTTGTTCATGGCTGTCACCTCCCCTCGCCGGTTCTTCATCCGACTCCTAACACACGGCCTCTAGGCAAAGTTATGGGCATTAGGAGTGGTTCTATGTCTTCTGCTTCAATTAGTAGTCCACTTCTTCAATGTCGGTGCGCAGATTGCGGTTGGACGCCTGAAGCAGCTCCGTGAAGGAAGGCGCGATATAGTACACAAAATCAGGATCATGCACGTACATGATGATCTGCCCGGACGTTCCCGGCTCAGCCGGATCGAAATCCAGCATCAGATACAATGAGCCGCCCGCCATCGTGGCAAACGGATACCATGCCTTGTGGAACAGGTACGGTTTAATTTCAGGATCCAGCCGCTGTACCTCCTCTGGACCGTAGTACGCATCGAGCCGTTCGTCCCGCTCGCAGAAATACGATTTGACTTCCCTCATCTCATCCAGGCTCATCAGATAGAACGGGGTGTATTCGCCATCTCCCTCGTTACCGGGATAGAGCACGTGGAATGCGTACCCGCTGCCGTCCTTCTTGCTGTAGAACGAACGGAAATCCTCCGGCAAAGCGATCCCGAACTCCTCTTCAAATTGCTTCAATCGATCCGAGGGCGCTCCCTCCAATTGTTTATACTCGCCCAGCAGATCCCGAAGATCTTCGGCCACCTTCTCCTCCAGCAGCTGCTCCAGCTCGGTCATCAGACCATCGATGACAGCATTCATCTTAACATCCCCTCCGTTTACAGCATGTCCGCTCACTCCAAGCGGAACGCTTTCCCTTTACTAAAAAGTATATAGAACCCGCCCCAATGAAAACAACATGTCCAGCGGCATGCAAAAAAAGGGACAAAATCCCTGTTGAGATGTCCGTTTTTGTTCTTTTATGAAAAAGCCCCGGGTATTTTCGCTTCCGGCTGCTGCGCTTGTCATCCATTCGTAAAAGGCCGATAATGGAAGCAGATTTCGATCACGAAGATCACTTGGAGATGGGGAGGCTAAACGATGGATTACGTCTATTTGGGAAGAACCGGACTTGAGGTATCCCGCTTCTGTCTGGGAACCATGACTTACGGAGATTGGGATTTGGACGAGAAGACCTCGCTCGGCATTATCGACAAGGTGCTGGATTCGGGGATTAATTTTATCGATACGGCAGATACCTATGGCAAGGGTACGAGCGAAGAAATTATAGGCAAAGCCCTTCAAGGACGAAGAGACCGGGTGATCGTCGCGACCAAATTCAAGGTGCGGACCGCCGAAGGACCGAACGGAGAAGGCGCCAGCCGTTACCGCATCATGAGACAGGTCGAGGCCAGCCTGAAACGGTTGAATACGGATTACATCGACCTCTACCAAGTGCATAGACCGGATCCTCATACCCCGCTGGACGAGACGCTGCGCGCGCTCGATGATCTGGTTGCCCAAGGAAAGGTACGATATATCGGCTGCTCGAACTTCGAGGCTTGGCGCATCGTCGAATCCCTGTGGACCAGCGAGAAAATGAACCTGGAGCGCTTCGTTACCAATCAGCCTTCATACAACATCTTCAACCGATATATCGAGCAGGAAATCCTGCCGGCTTCACAGCGCCACGGCCTGGCTACGCTGGCCTACTCCCCGCTGGACGGCGGCTGGCTGTCCGGCAAATACCGTGCCGGGCAGCCGCTGCCGGGCAATTCGCGGGGCGAGCGCATGGATTTGGATGCTCCCGGCAACCGTGCCAAACTGGACAAGGTTGAATGGCTCGCCCGGCGTGCAGAGGACAAAGGGATCACGCTGGGCCAGTTCGCGCTCGCATGGCTGCTGCAGCGCAACATCATTCCCGTCGTCGGCATCCGCAACGAGCAGCAGCTTGCGGACAATCTGAATGCACTGAACGTGCAGCTGACCGAAGAAGACTTGAAGCTGGTCGACGAGGTGTCCCCAAGCCCATACCGGGACTTCTCCCAGGACGGCAGCTTCTGGTTCAATGAACCGCATGCTTACCGGTTTAAGTAAGCTTAAGCGGGACCCGTAAGGCATCACCAAACCAAAAAAAGCGATTATCAGCGCTGCACGCCCGGAATCGGTTCAACCGATTCCGGGCGTGCATGCTATGTGGCATCCACAAACTCCAGCCTTCCGAAACGCGAGGGTATATGGTAATTGACCTCTCCGGTGGGGCTCCACGCCTGATATTCCCGGTTTCCTTGGTCGTCCTCGTCAATGCGGTAAAAATTCACGTTCCAGCATCGTCCCGCTTGCGGCGGATTCTGAAAGTTCTGCGCCGGAATGCGAATCTCGTAAACCAAATTTCCCTTACCATCGTTCTCTACCGTGGTCAGAAGGCCGGTAAGGTCCCACTCGACATCGCTGTCCGTGATCGACTTTTGCCCATCGTTACGGATCCGCGCATCAAATACAACATTGTTCGGGCTCACCTCAAGCTCGATATATTCCAAACCTTCCCCTGCATCATCCATAAACAGCTCCACGACATCCTGCTCATACAGCGGGTCATCCCGATGCCGATACTCCGAGACGATATGTGAATCCTGGCAAACAAACTGCACGTAGAAGCATTCGGCGCTCCAGCAGGCACGCACCTCCGTCGCTTCCTTCGCGGCAAGCCCGGTCACGGTGTCGCTCAGGGCCACAGCTTCATAGCGGCTCCAATCGACGCTTCCCCGATTCTCTCCCTGTTGAAGGTATATGGCGGGCTTGCATGGGTAAATAGCGGTATAACGCATGATCATCCCTCCGAAACATTTTCAATTGTAGTCATGATATCCTCTATGATAAGTCATACAGATTCGGTTCGCTATTCCGTGGTAAGAATAAAGAACATACGGAAATCCCATCTTTTGTTCTATGCTCCCATAGTGAAAAGAAGCGCATGCTGTGCTACAATAATAAAATTGCAAACTCTAGGGAGGGTTATGGATTCGCCATGCTCATAATTGGTATCGCCGGCGGCACCGGATCGGGCAAAACAACGGTTGCCCGCTCTGTCATTGACCGTCTTGGTTCAGATAAAGTCACGTTTATTTCGCAGGATAACTATTACAAGGATCATAAAGAGCTCAGCTTCGAGGAACGCGAAGCGATTAACTATGATCATCCGTTCGCTTTTGACAACGAGCTGCTCGTCGAGCATCTCGGCATTTTAAAAAGAGGACAACCCGCTTTCGCACCGGTATATGATTTTACCGCCCATGCCCGCTTCACGGATCAGACCATCGAGCTGAAGCCGAACAACATCGTCATCATCGAAGGCCTGCATGTGCTGTCCGATGAGAATCTGCGCAAGCTGCTTCACATTAAAGTGTTTGTGGATACCGATCCCGATGTGCGCCTGCTTCGCCGGGTCGTACGCGATATTGAGGACCGCGGCCGGACCATCCAGTCGATCCATAATCAATACCTGACAACCGTCAAGCCGATGCATGAGGCGTTCATCGAACCCTCCAAGAAATACGCCGACCTGATCATTCCCGAAGGCGGAGAGAATGAAGTCGGCATTCGCCTGCTCTCCATCTTGACCGAGAAATATTTGACCGGCGACCGCACGCTGTCGGGCGAATCATAAGACAAGCTTGTACGTCAGCCTTTAGGCATGTCGGCAGCATGAAAAAAGCCCGCGGATCTGTAATGACAGGTCAGCGGGCTTCTTGACGTTGTTCGTTCGCTTACGCGCTAGTAAGCCAGCCTGCGCGTATTGCTTGCATTCTTCCGTTTCCGAGCGTTCTGCGGTCTGTACGTTCTTTTTCTCCGGAATGTACGTCCGGTGTTTTTGTTCTCCGGAATGTTGCGTTATCCGCGTTTTCTGCGATTCCTGCGTTTACTGCTTTTCCTGCACTTTCAGCATTCCCAAGTCTCCTGCGTCACCGGTCCTCTCAAAACATTCAGCCCCCGGCGCTTCAGCCGTCATACGCGCGGATCGTAATCCGCAACCACGAGCACGTCCATATGCCTTAAGGATCGCAGCAGACTCCTGATCCATTTTCGCCGAGCGAACAGCTTCCATCCGGCCATCTGCGGCTGGCCGATAATGAATTGGGTCGCCTTGACCTCGTCTGCTGCGGCGACCAATCGGCCACAACAGGTGCATGCCGGTCCCCTTTTTACCGGCAGCGGCAGCATCGTGAAGGTGCCTCCAAGACGCTCCGTTAACGTCTGAAGCGCCGTCAAGCGCTGCTCGTCGTCATGAGACAGGCTGTCATGACGCTCCAGAGGGAATGCCACATACCAGGCTGCCTTCAGTCGATGGGCGATCCGGAAGCCGCGGCGAATGAGCCGCTCCGCTTGCGGCTCCCTGCCGACCACGACATAGATAATTTCCTCGCGCCGCCACGGCCCCCGAAGCGAGCCGCTGCGCTGCCAGGACTCCAGCCTCTCGTCCACATCATCCGCAATTTCCCTTAAGGCAAGCTCTCTTAGGGCGATCAGGTTTCCCGTCTTGAAAAAATGGCTGAGCGCCTGATGAATTTTCTCCTTCGCATAGATGTTCCGTCCTTCATCCGCTGCCGCAGCGACTCCGGAGTCACGTCGACCAGTTGAACCTCATCGGCCGATTGCAGAATATGATCCGGTATCGTCTCGCGGACACGGACGCCTGTAATCTGCTCGACGGCATCATTCAAGCTCTCCAGATGCTGCACGTTCACGGTCGTAATGACGGAGATGCCGGCCGACAGAATATCCTGCACATCTTCATACCGTTTCTTGCGCTTGCTTCCGGGCACATTCGTATGCGCCAGCTCATCCACGAGGACCACGTCCGGCCTCCGGCGAAGGATCTCATCGGTATCCATCTCCTCAAGGCGCGATCCCCTGTAGTCCACCCTTTTTCGCGGAAGGGCCTCCAGATTGCCCACCTGGGACAGCGTATCCTTCCGGCCGTGCGTCTCCAGCAGACCGACGAGAACCGTCAATCCCTTCTTCAGCAGATCGTTGCCTTCCCGCAGCATCGCATAGGTCTTCCCTACGCCCGGGGCGGCGCCGATATATACCTTGAACCGTCCCCGCTTGACCTGCTCAATCTTCTGATCCAGCTCCTGTTCGTTCAAGCGGTGAAACGATTCGGAAGGGAGCCGCAGCGGATGAAGCCGGGCCGGAATGATCCGCTCCCCGTCATGTTCCGCCCGATCCGCCACCATAAAAATATCAATCCCGCGCGTTTTCTTGAGCAGATCCTGAATAATCGAACCCTGCCAAAGCTCTTGCATGCGCGTCTGCTTCGAATGGCCAAGCACAATGCGTGTAACGTGGTGCTCCAGCGCATACTGAACCAGCATGTCAGCGAGCTCCCTCCGGGAACGGAGGGGCAGCTCCTCCAGCTTGGCGCCGATCCGCACCGCGAGCTTCACCATGGAGCGCTTAAAGGCGGCCTGTTCTTTCGTAAGCTCTACTTCCGGCTTCACAAACGTAACAGCCAACAGTTCGCCGTTTAAACGCTTCGCGATCTGCTGCCCGCGCCGCATATAGATGGAACCGTTCCAATGGTATTGGGTGGACACCAGTATTCGCTCATCGGCTCCCGATGGGCCGACGAGTCCCTGTTCTTTGCGGTACCGCTCCAGGGAATGGCTCACGCCTTCGGCAACGAGGCGGAGCGTCAACTCCCGGAGCACCGCCAGATTGCCCTGCTTCCATAGGCTGCCGTCTCCAAGCAGGCCGCCTTGTGCCCGTTCCAGCATCGTTTCGGGCGTTACGTCAATAAGCACCACCTCGTCGGCGCTCTCCAGCGTATCGGCCGGTACCGTATGGCTGGCTTTAATACCCGTCAGCTTGGAGGCAATGTCCTGCACATCCTCAAGCTCATACACGTTGACCGTTGTGATGACGCTGATTCCGCGGCTTAACAGGAATCGGATATCATCCAGCCGCGCAGCATGCCGCGCTCCCTTCCGGTTGCGATGGGCAAGCCCATCGACAAGCACTACCTCAGGGTTGCGCTGCACCAGCAGATCAAGATCAAGATCCTTCTTCTCTACGCCGTCCTCCATCCAATGAATGCTGGGCACCCGTTCCAGATCACGGACCTGCTCCACCGTTTCCGGCCGCTGCATCGTGGATACCGCGCATATGACGACATCGATGCCTTGCAGCCTCAAGGTCTGCCCTTCTCGAAGCATATGATAGGTTTTTCCCGATCCGCTCACAGCCCCGATATATACCTTGAGCCGTCCCTGATGGAGCTTGGAAATCGACCTTAAGAGCTCCTCCGGCGATTTTCTCCGAAAGGGATCCATGATCAGTCAAGGTTAAGAAGCTTTTGGAGCCCCAGATTCAGCTTCAACACATTCACGCGCGGTTCACCGAATACGCCCAAATCCCGTCCCTCCGTATGCTCCTTTACCAGCTGATCAAGCTCTGCTTCCGCAATTCCGGTTTGCTTGCTGATCCGCGGAATCTGAATATACGCGGCCTGCGGCGATAGGTGAGGATCCAACCCGGAGCCGGAATTCGTTACCAGATCGATCGGCACCTCGCTCACCGGAACGTCCGGGTTGTTCTCCGTCCACGCTTCAATTGATGCCTTCGTTCGTTCAATCAAATCCGGGTTGGAAGGGGCATAGTTATTGCTGCCTGAGCCGGCCCCGTTGTATTCAATGCTGGACACCCTGCCGTGAAAATATTGCGGCTCCGTAAAGTCCTGGCCGATCAATTCCGATCCGACCACCTTTCCGCCCCGATCCGTGACCAAACTGCCGCCGGCTTGCTTCGGCATGAGCAGCTGCGCCGCTCCCGTCGTGACCAGCGGATAAAGAATTCCGCATAACACGATAAATACAAGACTTGTTCTCAGGGCCATGCCCAGCGAGACACGGGCCGCGCCCACCCCGGCGCGAGGGGCCGGCGATGATTTCTGCAATGGCTTATTCATGGTTCCTCGATCCCTTCTTTCATATTTTCCTCAAATAGCAGCCTCCGGGATATCTCGATAGGACGGCTGCTGTTTCCGGCCTAAATCCAGAGATGCACGATCATATCGATCAGCTTAATCCCGATGAACGGCACGATCACGCCGCCTAATCCGTAGACCAGCACATTGCGCTGCAGCAGCTTCGACGAGCTCATCGGCTTATAGGCCACACCCTTCATCGCAAGCGGAATCAGCAGCGGAATGATAATGGCATTAAAGATCAGCGCCGACAGAATCGCCGACATGGGAGAACCCAGTCCCATGACGTTCAGAACGTTCATGCTTGGAATAGCAGCTGCAAACATCGCCGGAATGATGGCAAAATATTTGGCGACATCGTTCGCGACGCTGAAGGTGGTCAGCGCGCCGCGCGTCATCAGCAGCTGCTTGCCGATGGCAACCACCTCGATAATCTTCGACGGATCCGAATCCAGATCCACCATATTGGCCGCTTCCTTGGCTGCGGTGGTACCGCTGTTCATCGCCAGCCCCACATCGGCCTGGGCCAGCGCCGGGGCATCGTTCGTCCCGTCCCCGGTCATCGCCACCAGCTTGCCTTCGGCTTGTTCTCGGCGGATGACGGCAATCTTATCCTCGGGCTTGCTCTCCGCGATGAAATCATCGACGCCCGCTTCACGGGCAATCGTCGCCGCGGTGAGCGGGTTGTCGCCCGTGCACATAATCGTCTTGATGCCCATCCGGCGCAGCTGGTCAAACCGTTCCTTCATGCCCGGCTTCACGGTATCCTTCAGGTAGATCAAACCAAAGATGCGGTTATCCACGGCGACGGCAAGCGGGGTTCCCCCCTCTGTGGCGATGGCGTCGCTATTTGGCGACAAATCCGAAGGGATAGGGCCTCCTTGCGACTGCACCCACGCCTTGACGGCATCCACAGCGCCCTTGCGGACTTTCCGGCCATCCCTCAGGTCCATGCCGCTCATCCGGGTCTCCGCCTTAAATTCGATGAATTCCGCCCCATCCGCCATGCTCTCATCCACTGCGAAACCTTCCTTCCTCAGCAGCTCCAACACCGACCGTCCTTCCGGCGTCTCATCCTGCAGCGAGCTCACCGCGGCCCACTGGGACACCGATGCCAGCGACTCGCCGCCGACGGGAATCAACCGGCTGGCCATCCGGTTACCAAACGTAATGGTACCCGTCTTATCCAGAATCATCGTGTTGATGTCCCCGGCGGCCTCAACCGCTTTGCCGGACATCGCCAGCACGTTGAACTGCGTTACCCGGTCCATGCCGGCAATCCCGATCGCTGACAGCAACCCCCCGATCGTGGTCGGGATCAGACATACCAGCAGCGAGATCAGCACCGGAACGGTCAACTCGATGCCAAGATACTTCGCGATCGGTGCCAGCGTCACAACCACGATCAGGAAGATCAGCGTTAAGACGATCAACAGCGTATTCAGCGCAATTTCGTTTGGCGTCTTTTGCCGGGAGGCCCCTTCGACCAGCGAGATCATCCGGTCGATAAACGATTCCCCCGGATCGCTCGTAATCCGGATGCGGATCGTATCGCTGACAACCCGGGTCCCCCCCGTGACCGAGCTGAAATCGCCGCCGGCTTCTTTAATGACGGGGGCGGATTCCCCGGTAATCGCCGATTCGTCAACGGATGCAAGGCCCGCAATCACTTCCCCGTCCCCGGGAATCATCTCGCCCTGCGCGACCATCACGATATCTCCTTTGCGCAGAGCCGTGGACGACACGGATTGTACCCCGCCGTTCTCCATCACTTTGCGAGCCGTCATTTCCTGCTTCGACTGCTTAAGGGAATCGGCCTGCGCCTTGCCGCGCCCTTCGACAAGCGCCTCTGCGAAGTTTGCGAACAGCAGCGTGAACAGCAGGATGACGAATACGGTCAGGTTAAATCCGATACTGCCCTCGGTACCGAAATAGGACGGAAATATCGTCATAAGCAGCACGACCAGAGTCCCGGCCTCCACGACAAACATGACCGGATTTCTCATCATCAGGACGGGATTCAGCTTCGTGAAGCTTTCCTTCAGCGCCTGACGGACCATCTCTTGGGACATCGCTTTTTTTCTCGTATTATTCATGGTAATAGGCCACCTTTTCTATTTAACGAATCGTCAGATGCTCGGCAATCGGTCCCAGCACCAGCACAGGCAGGAAGGTCAAGGCACCGATGATCAGGACCACCGCGATGAGAATGCCTGCAAAAAGCTTATTATCTGTCCGGAACGTTCCGAGCGTCTCGGGAACCCACTGCTTCCGCATCAGCGAGCCGCCTACAGCGAGCAGGGCAATCATCGAAATGTAGCGCCCGATCAGCATGACCAGTCCGGTGCTGATGTTCCAGAACGGCGTGTTATCCGCAAGGCCCTCAAACCCGGAGCCGTTATTGGCAGCGGATGACGTGTATTCGTAAAGCACCTGCGAGATGCCGTGAAAGCCCGAATGGGCAATGCCCGCCTGTCCCGCATCCGTCATGAGCGCGAGCGCCGTCGGAGCAAGGATGATCAATGGGTGTACCAGAATGACAATCGCGATCAGCTTCATCTCCCGGGCCTCGATTTTTCTGCCGAGAAATTCGGGGGTACGGCCAACCATAAGACCGGCCAGGAACACCGCCAGGATCGCGTACATGAGCATATTCATCAGCCCGACGCCTTTTCCGCCAAAAACGGAATTCAGCATCATCAGGGACAGCGGCGTAATCCCGCCGAGCGGCGTGAGCGTATCATGCATGTTATTGACCGACCCGGTCGTAGCCGCGGTTGTCACCGTCGTAAACAGGGAGGATTGGGCGATCCCGAACCGGACCTCTTTGCCCTCCATGCTGCCTTGCGAGGCGTCGATGCCCAGCTGGTTTAATGCCGGGTTGCCGTTGGTTTCCGCAGCATAGTTCAAGGACAGGAAGCCGATAAACAAGGTCATCATTACCGAGAATATGATCCATCCCTGCTTGCGGCTCTTCGCGAACAAACCAAATGTGTAAGGAAGCGCCGCCCCAAGACTCCACATGGACAGAATCTCGATCACATTGGTCAGCGGGGACGGGTTCTCGAACGGATGCGCCGAGTTGGCCCCCATAAAACCGCCCCCATTGGTGCCCAGATGCTTGATCGATTCGAGCGCAGCCACCGGGCCCACCGCTATTTGCTGCTCGCTTCCTTCCAGCGTCGTGACGCTGAGCGTAGGCTTCAGGGTCTGCGGCACCTGCAGCGCCACCAGTACCATCGCAATGATGAAAGCAGCCGGAATGAATACACGGGTATGCGCCTTAACGAAGTCCTCAAAAAAGTTGCCGACGGTCGTGCCCTTGCTGGTCACCGCCCGGATAAAAGCAATCGCCACGCACAGCCCGGTCGCTGCGGACGTAAACATCATCATCGTAATGACGGCCATCTGGGCCAGATAAGACAATCCCGACTCGCCGCTGTAATGCTGAAGATTCGTATTGGTCATAAAGCTGATAATCGTATTGAACGACAAGGTTGGTTCCATATGGCCGATACCGCTCGGGTTCAACGGCAGCACTTTCTGCAGCCGCAGAATCAAGTAGCCCGCCGCAACCAGCACGATATTCGTTAACACAAAGCTGACGGCATATCCTTTCCATGTCATCCCCTTGCGTTCTTTTAAGCCGATCAGAGCAAAGATCCGTTTCTCCGCCCAGGAGAACCATCTGTCCGTTCCATTGCTTTCATAACGAAACACCTGATATAGATAAGTTCCCAGCGGCTTGACCAGCAGCACCAGAACGAGTATAACGATGGCAATTTGTAAAATGCCCATGACGAATGCCTTCCTCCTTCAGCCGTTTCCCTAGAATTTTTCAGGGTGAATCAGCGCATAAATCAAATAGAGAAAAATAAAAATCGTGAATATCAACATGATCATCACGGCTGATCAGCCTCCGGTTCCGAAACCACGCGCCCGCACCAGGACATAAACAGCATGAGCAGTCCGTAGGTTCCTCCCAAAATGAGCACCATAACTAAATCCTGCATGAATGTAACCTCCCCTAACTCTTGTGGCGTCAGTCCAAACGCTTAGCTCATTACGGATGCCATCAGAAAGGACACCTGATGATGATTCGTATGAAGCACCACATCGGCACCCAGCCCTTTGTATATCAAGCGCGGATTGCCGGAATGGGTGATCACGTAAATCGACTCCGAGGTCCATGTCCGGCAGATCCGTAAATAGCGGCAGCACAGATTCAAGCTGCTTTCGAACAGAAACACCTTGCTGACGGGAAACTCGGGAATGATCCAGGTCTGCTCGTCTCTTGTATCAATCAAAATGATGGGTCTGCAGCCCAGTTCTCGCAGCCTCTGCTGCTCAGCCCGGTTGTTGGCTATGGCCGCAAACGGAACACGTTTGTGAATCAGCTGGCGGACGAATTCCTCCCCGGCCTTGTTCGGCGCGGATACCAGGATGAATTCCTGTGGTTTCTCCATCTTCGTTTCTCCTCCTAAGGTCAGAAAGAGAAGGCAACAACAAAGAAGCCTGCGGAAAGAGAAGAACTCTTCCCGCAGGCTTCTTACAGGCCACGGTGAAATACACCGTGGCCCAAGTCCACGACAATCGTTGCCTCTCTCGATACGCTTACGAGGTTAGCTGACGGATTCGGGCGTGAGAGTCGCCCTACCCATAGACCGTTATCTTGTCTACAGGATTCACCCCAGAGAGATCAGGTTCATCTCCCGACTGGTTCCCCCGTTCCTTTTCCATTCAAGGACTCAGCGAAAATTAAAAACGAGTAGCATGTTATTCTATTAGCCATTGACTTGTCATCCAGACTGGGCATAACAGCACAGCAACAGGAGGTTCACGCGGTGAGAGTCGCCTCTACCTTCAAATCTCAGCAAGGCCCATGGTGCCTTCGCCATCGATCCATAAAGAGCTTAGGGGCAGCTCTCACACTGCCTTTAAATCTATATGGAACGACTGTCCGTATGCCTTGGTCGTTGGTGACCGTCAATTCATAGTTCGTATCATACGTCCGGCCCTGCAGGATGTAAATGTGAGCAAAAACACATCTGGCGTTATGTCGAACAGGAACCAAGCTGTATTTCGTCTCTATCTTCCGAATACTGCTCTATACTATGTATTTCTCTTGTTTCCTCTTATTTATCGCAATCCAACGAGATACTGAGATTTTGCCACGATAATAGATGACACGACCGATTGTACGCGTTTTCTTTTACCGTTTTCATCACATTTCGGAATCTATTCGTCCCATACGGTCATTTACTTTTCGTTTCCTCCGGCGTATGATTCATCCATCTATTCGAAACACGTTATACGCCGAGCTCCCGACAGACCGGGAGACGGGGGAACCAAAGTCACCAGTCTTCGATTGGTGAATGGGGTGAATCCGCTGCGCCTAGGATCGAAGGGCCCAGTGGTAGGGTGCTCTCAGTCCGAATCCGTCAGCTAACCTCGTAGGCGCGTTGTTGAGAGAGAATACCATCCAAGCTTTGGCATAGCGGCCGCCGGAATTGGGGCTCTAACCATAAATAGGCCTGGAGAGCGGGGTTTCTCTGCTCACCAGGCCTATTTGCCGTGCATATAACATTCTTATAAAGGAGCGTAGATCATATCATGACGAAACTCATCGAGGCAGCGCTTACACCCGTCATCGAAACCGCAGTGCCTGCATTAGGTGGAGAGACTATCCGCCATATGGAGATATTTCGTTTCGACCGGGGCTCGGCCGAACGCTTTATCCCATGGAGCGATCATGGCTGGAACTGCGGCTTGTTCAAAGTCAGCTGCAAAGACGCGGCAGGATATGTCGAATATGCCCTGCCAAGCACGAGAGAATTTTCGGACCTGGTCCGCTGGGCATCCGTCTTCTCAAGGCTGAGAGGCATGTCCGTGACTGAGGCCATTCGCTATGCCCGAAAGCAGCAGCAGTGGGGACCCGCACGGATGCAACTTGCTGTATCAGCCCTCGCCGATCTGGAGATCAACCTGCATCGGCACATCACCCGAGAGCGGTTAGGCGGACTGCCGCTGGAGCACTCCTTCCTTATGAATTGCTCGGAGGGGTATTATCATTTCTAGGGGCAGCAGCTACAGAGAGCTACTGTCCCCGTTTCCTTTGGATTGGGCACTTCTAAGCAGCCTGATGTTTTTTGAAACCATGAAGAACCCCGTCAAAAAGCCACTTATTTCATCAGGCATTTTGACGGGGTTCTGCAATCGGATCCCGCTCACTTGAACATATTTTTGAGCACCATCATCAGGTTGGCCGGCTTCTCTGCCAGCCTCCGGGTGAAATACGGGTACCACATCGTTCCATAGGGCATATAACACCGGATACGGTAGCCGTCCTGCGCAAGCGCTGCTTGATCGTTCATCCGCAGTCCATACAGCATCTGAAATTCATAGTCCTGTTTGTCTATGCGGCTCTGCTCGGCAAATACCTTCACCCAGTCGATGATGTTGTCGTCATGCGAGGCAATCGCGACGTAGGCTCCTTGGTCAAAATGCATTTTGACCAATTTCTTGTAGTTGTCAATGACCTCCCGCTTCTGCTGAAAGGCGATGGTTCCCGGCTCTTTGTACGCGCCCTTTACTAGCCGTAAATTAACGCCGGCCCTTAACAGATTCTTCACGTCCTCCTCCGTACGGAACAAGTAGGCCTGCATCACGGTCCCCACATTGGTCAGCCCCTCCTTATGAAGGCGGAGCGTCATATCGATGGTTGCCTGGGTATACGGCGAATCCTCCATGTCCAGGCGAACGAAGTTGCGGTGCTCTTTAGCCTTTCTTACCACCGACCTGATGTTTTCGTAAGCCTTCTCGGGGTCCAGGGCCATGCCCATCTGCGTCGGTTTCAAGGATACGTTCGATTGCACTTCGCGCCTCCCAATCCCTTCCACCAGCTTCAAATATTCCTCTCGGTACCCGGCCGCTTCATCCAGCGTCGTAATGCCCTCCCCCAAATGATCCAGCGTAACGAGAATGCCTTTCGCGTTCAGCCTCTCGATTTCGTCCAGCGCCTCATCCAAGGTATCGCCGGCAATGAATCGGCCAGCCAATTTCCGGCCGTACTTGATCGACAGCCATTTCACGAGTTTATTGCCGGACACCGTCAGGATCACTTTACGGTAAAGCTCGGTTCCGTCCATGCGCGCGCCCCCTTTGCAAGGTAACCAAAATGACTCTATCTAACTCATATGCAAAAATCATGACGGCATGCAGGGAGACATACATATTTAAATAGAGGTTTTCACCAGGAGATCCTAACCATGCCACCATGACGATCCGCAGCTGGACCATTGGCCTGAAGCTTCGATTCATATCATGTTAAGGAGGGGCCTCCCCATGCGAGCACCTTTTCGGAACGAACCATTTATGGACTTCAACAACGAGTGGAACAACAAGTTATACGATGCGGCGTTATCCGGGGTCGAAGCCGAGCTTGGCCAATCGTACCCCTTGGTTATCGGCGGTGCCAAAATCCATACGGAACGTACCGCTAAGTCGGTCAATCCGTCGCGCAAACGCCAAGTCATCGGCGTCGTGTCCCAAGCGGATACTAAGCTTGCCGAGCAAGCCATTCAGACGGCGGCGCGTACCTTTGAGACGTGGAAGCACACCGAGGCGAACGAGCGGGCACGCTACCTGTTCAAGGCCGCGGCAATCATGCGGCGGCGCAAGCTCGAGTTCTCCGCGCTGATGACCCTCGAAGCCGGCAAGACGCGTGCCGAAGCGGACGCGGATACGGCCGAAGCGATCGATTTCATGGAGTTCTATGCACGCGAAATGCAGCGCCTGAGCGCGCCCCAGCCGCTGACGGTCCACGAGGAGGAAGAGAATCATCTCGATTACATCCCGCTTGGCGTCGGCATCGTCATTCCGCCTTGGAACTTCCCGCTCGCGATTATGGCCGGTATGACCACGGCGGCCATCGTCTCCGGCAACACCGTTGTGCTGAAACCGGCGAGCACCACCCCGGTCATAGCCGCCAAATTCGTGCAGCTTCTGGAAGAAGTCAGCCTGCCTCCGGGTGTCGTTAACTTCCTGCCTGGTCCGGGTCAGGAAGTGGGCGACTATTTGGTGGATCACCCTTTGACCAGGTTTGTCAGCTTTACGGGTTCCCGCGACGTTGGACTGCGAATTCAAGAGCGTGCGGCCAAAACGCAGCCGGGGCAGCGATGGATCAAGCGCGTCATCGCCGAAATGGGCGGGAAAGACGCCATCATCGTGGACAACGAAGTCGATTTGGACCTTGCTGCGGATGCGATTACCGCTTCGGCCTTCGGCTTCTCCGGCCAGAAATGCTCCGCCTGCTCCAGAGCCATCGTGCATGAGGACGTCTATGATACCGTGCTGCAGAAGGTCATCGAGCGCTCCAAGAAGCTGGTGATCGGAAGCCCCTCCCATGCCGAGGCTCAGGTGGGACCCGTCATCGACGATAAGGCGTACCGTAAAATTCTCGACTATATCGAAATCGGAAAAAGCGAAGGCAAGCTGGTACTTGGCGGATTTCCGGGCGATCCGGAGGGGTATTTCATTCAGCCTACGATTTTTGCGGATGTGGACAGCACTGCCCGTATTTCCCAAGAGGAAATCTTCGGCCCGGTGGTGGCCTTCACGAAGGCAGCCTCCTTCGACGAAGCGATTCAATTCGCCAATAATACCGATTATGGGCTGACCGGCGCGGTGATCTCGAACAACCGCGCGCATCTGGAGCAGGCACGGCGCGATTTCCATGTCGGCAACCTGTATTTGAACCGGAAATGCACCGGCGCCTTGGTGGGCACCCACCCGTTCGGCGGCTTCAATATGTCCGGCACGGATTCCAAAGCCGGCGGCCGCGACTACCTGCTCTTGTTCACGCAGCCGAAGGTGGTGTCGGAACGGTTCTGAATACGGCATGCCAAAAAACCTCTCCATGATCATGGAGAGGTTTTTGATGTACCTTGTTTTATCGGCATTATGCCCTGGCTTTGCCCTTAATCTCCCGGACTACCTTGCCTTCAAACGATTGGTTCATCCAGTAGGCCAGCTGAATGCCTTCCTCGCTGAAGGTGCATTCCGTCGTTAGGTAGAACGGCGTCTCGGTCAGCCTGACGATCAGCTGCAGCGTCCGGTCATCCTTCCAGGTCATGGAGGCAGCATACGCTTGATCCGTCATCATGATCAGCTTCGTGGTTCCCGACTTCCACTCGCTCCGGCCAAGGGCAATCGAGTTGACGCCATGTTCCCCCGTAAGCTCCAACACCCCGCCATCCTCTTCAAACCGGACGGAGAACGAATGCAGCTTCTCCTCGTTCTCTTCGAGATCATAGACGATCCCGGATACGTCCTTCTCCATCGGAGATAACGCCTCCTCGCTTGGCGGATCCAGCTTAAGCGCTTGCAGCGTTTCGGCAAGGGAGGCTGCCGCATCGGCATCGGCCGGCAGCGGATCTGCTCCCATCGCCGGCAGCAAATGCTCCCATACCTCATTCAGCACGGCCTGCATATCTCCAAGGCCGGAAGTAATCGCCAGAACCGCATCCTGCTGCGGGAACACGATGCAGAATTGCCCGAACGCGCCGTCGCCTCGATAAGCGCCGTTGCGGCACATCCAGAATTGATAGCCGTATCCTTCGGTCCAGTCCGAAGTGGAATCCGCAGGTCCGTTGGATATCTGCTTGGAGGTCGCTTCTTCAATCCAAGCCTCCGGAATCAAGCGCCGACCATCCCATTCTCCCTTCTGAAGATAGAGCTGGCCAAACTTGGCGATGTCCTCGGTCTTCAGCTTAAGACCCCAGCCGCCGGTGTTGATTCCCTGCGGGCAGCTTTCCCATGCAGCCCCCTGAATGCCGAGCGGTTCGAACAGACGGGGCTGCAAATAATCCAGCAGCGTAATGCCGGTGACCTTCTGCAGAATGGCCGAGAGCATGTACGTCGCTGCGCTGTTATATACAAAGTGGGTTCCAGGTTCATGCTCGACTGCTTGCTTGAAGAAATCATCCACCCAAATATCGGACTGGATGGCAGGCTCCTGGGCATGTCCCGTGCCCATGATCAGCAAGTCGCGTATCGTCATCGCGGACAGATTCGGGGACGGATCCTCCGGTTTGTTTTCCGGGAAAAAGCCGATCACCCGATCCTCCAGCGTAATCCGGCCCTCCTGGACCAGGAGTCCAATCGCGGTAGAGGTAAAGCTCTTGCTTAGCGAGAACAGCATATGCGGTTTGTCCGCGTCGTACGGCTTCCACCAGCCCTCCGCGACGGAATGCCCGTGCCGAACCAGCATGAAGCTGTGCAGCTCAAGCTCCTTCTCCTGAATCGAGCCGATAAAACGTTTGATGGACTGAGATGAGATTCCTTGGTTTTCGGGGGTACTTCTTGGCAATAATCGAACCGTGTTCGTGTTCATCCTATTCCGCCTCTCCCTGTATAACAAGATAAATTCATCATGACCCTTCCATTATACACCAGATATCGGCGCCGCTTCATCATATCGCACGGTACGGAAGCCCCAACGTTCGCTAATCTCGTTCAAGTCCTCCCGAGCAAGGAAGGCGGCCTCCTGATCACGCCCTCGTGCCAGCTCCTCCCCATCCACTTGAGCATTGCCGCACTGCACCATTTCCTCCGAATACAGCGCCGGATGGGACAGGAAAAAGTACTGTTCGTCCGTCAGGCCGCCAAGCACCCTTTCAAACGACTCGGCCCCGTCCGGAACGCCGCCAGGGAAAAAGTTGTAGTAATATCGGTGGTTGATAAGCCCCTTCGCCTCCATCCAGCGGTCCAGCTCCTCTTGCAGCCCGGGAATGAAGCGCTCGGGCAGCATATGGGAATCCGCGTAAGAAATGTTAAAGCCAGCCGCAGTCAATTTATCCAGCTGCGCTTCGCACTCTATAAGGATCTCCTGCAGCGAAGGCGGATGATGTTGAAACAAGCTCGGGTCCTGATAGAAGTACCCGGCCCGATCGACAAGCGAAGGAACCTGTTCCTTCGCGGCAACAGGTCCCCAGCGTACGTTATCCCATTCGGCGTTCAGCGTCATATGGAAGCCGAAGCAGATGTCCTTGCGATGCGCCAGCAGCTGCGCGGCCTCGGCAAGATAAGGACCGGGCGCCATAATGGACACATTTTTGATGAATCCGGCCTCAACGGTCCTGGCAATCGCAGCATTGGCGGAACGGCTTGAAGCATAGTCGTCGGCTCTCGTAATGATCCGCCTCATTTCACAGCACCTGCGGCAATCCCTTTGATAATGTATTTCTGCGCGAAAACGTAGAAAATGACAACCGGGATGATCGTCAGCGTCAGGCCCGCCATCGCCTGGTTCCACACGATCGTGAATTCTCCGAAGAAATAGAAGGTCGAGAGCGGGATTGTCCGCAGCCCCTTGTCCGACAGCGTCAGCGATGGAAGCAGATAGTCGTTCCACAGCGCGATGACGTTCAGGATCGCGATGGTCACGCTGATGTTCTTCAGCAGCGGGAACACGATCCGCCAGAACACGCCCAGCTTGGAGCAGCCGTCAAGCGTAGCCGCCTCCTCCAGCGCGACGGGCACGGATTTGATGAACCCGTGGTACAGGAAGACCGCCATACTGGACGTAAAGCCGACGTTCATATAGATCAAGCCCTCATGGGTGTTGAGCATCGGAATGTGCAGATTGGTGCGAATCCAGTCCATCACCTGCATCAGCGGCATCATCAGCGTCTGGAACGGAATCAGCATGGTCGCCACAAACGTGAAGAAAATGACCTTGCTCAGCTTATTGTCCGTCCGTACCAGCATCCATGCCGTCATGGAGGCGAGCACGATGACGATGATCACCGAGATGACGGTGACATACAGCGAGTTACCTAGCGCCGTGAAGAAATTCATCTTCTCCATCGCGGATTTATAATACTCAAAGCTGAAGGAAGAAGGCAGCGCAAGCGCATTCTCATACAGCTCGGCACGATCCTTAAAGGAGTTGATCAGCATGATGAAGACAGGAGACAAGAAGACCAGCGAGGCGAGGAACAGCAGGATATCGAGCAGCCATTTGCCTGATTTCTTCATTACATCTGCACCTCTCTTCTCTTCGTGATGATGACTTGCGTCAGCGTGAGTCCGGCCACAATCAGGAAGAAGATGATCGCTTTCGCCTGACCTAAACCATAATTACCGTAAGCGAAAATTTCGTTGAAAATATTCATCGCAAACATCTCCGTCGCATTGCTCGGTCCGCCCTTGGTCAACGACAGGTTTACGTCATAGATTTTGAACGCCCCGGACAGCGTCAGGAACAGACAGATCGTGAACGAAGGCATTAACAGCGGGAACACGATGCTCTTCAGTCGCTGCCACAGGTTGGCGCCATCGACCTTCGCCGCTTCCATCAGCTCATCCGGAATCCCCTGGATGCCTGCGATGTAGATGATCATCGTATAACCCGCCAGCTGCCAGGTGAAAACCGCAACGATCGCATACAGCGCAAACTGCGGATGCAGCAGCCAGTTAAAGAACACGCTGTCGAATCCGGTCTTCTCGCCCAGGAAGCTGAACGCATCCGTAAAAATAAACTGCCAGATGTAACCCAGAATCAGGCCGCCGATCAGGTTCGGCATGAAAAACATCGTCCGCGCCGCATTTCTCGAGCGGAGCTTTGTCGTCACCAGCAGCGCAAAGCCCAGTCCCAGTACGTTGACGCATACCAGCGCGAGCAGCGTGAATTGAACCGTATGCCAAGCCGATGACAGGAATCGGTCGTCCTGGAACAGCTGAACGTAATTGTCGAACCCTACGAATACTTTCGGATTCGCCGGAATGCCGTCCCAATTGACGAAGGAGTACACGATCCCGATAATGAACGGGATGATGACCACGGTCGTGAAAATAAACAGAAGCGGCACCGTAAACAGGGCAAACCAGGCTTTATCCTTTCTTTTGCTCATAATCCATACCTTCTTTCCGTTCCGGATGATTCCCGCAAGGCGGCATCAAACCTTGAAGTCGTGTTAGAAAAAACAAAAGCCTAACGCTCATCATCAGAACGTCTGAGGCTAGGCTTTCGTTTTCATGGAATTGTGATATCAGATGATTGCCTTTCGGCTTCAATTAGATTACTTCGATGCTTTCGCCCATACTTCATCGAGTTTCTGCAGGAACTGCTCGCCTGTCATGCCCGGATTCATGAAGTACTCCTGCGTAGCCGGAGCCAAATCATTGGTGATGATACCCGATGGGAAGTAGTTCAGCGCCCAAGTGATCGTCTCGCCCTTCGTGGTTGCTTCGTGCACCGCTTGAGACAACGGGTCCAGATCGCCTGCTTCAATGTTCGTTAAAGCCGGGATGAATTTGAAATCGTCCACGATGGCCTTCTTGCCCGTCTCGCTCGTGAAGAGCCAGTTCAGGAAAGCGTTTGCGGCTTTGACTTCCTCAGCGTCCGCCTGATTGTTGACGACCCAGTAGCTGGCTACGCCTACGGCGATCTTATCGTTGCCGGCAAGCGGGAACGGCATCATGCCGACTTTGGAGCCGAAATCGCCGAAGTCCGCAAGCATGGAATAACTCCAGTTGCCCTGATGCACCATGGCCGTTTTTTCCGTTGCAAAGTCGCCCATCTGGCTATCGTATTTCACTTCCAGCGGATTCTTGGTGTTGGCCTTGATGACATCCATGAATTTCGCCCATTCCTGGAACTCCTTCGTGTCGGCCATCTTCACTTCGCCCTTGTTCAGCTGGTCGATGAAGGCCAGCGGATCGGATTGAAGCGCAAACGGCGTGTTGATGATGTGTCCGATCAGGAAGTAAGCCTCCTGGGACAGACTCAAACCGTTCTTGCCGTCAGCCTTCAGCTGCTCCAGCGTCTTGGTGAAGGAGTCCAGGTCCTTCATGTTGGCCGGATCCACCAGATCCTTGTTATATACGAGACCGAAGCCTTCTACGCCGTACGGAACGCCGACGGTCTTATCTTCGACCTTCAATTCCATGTCCGGCGCAATGTTCTTAACGTACTCCTCGCCGCTCAAATCGGAAAAATAGGATTTCAGCTTCTCGGACTCGGGTCCAGGAGCCACGCTGAATATCGTTGGGCCCTGGTTGCTGCTGAGCTTCGCCACCAGCTGCTGCGAATAAGCGTCGCCCGCGGCACCCCATACCTCAACCTCGTTGCCGGTTTCTTCTTTATAGGTTTTAACCAAGGCTTCAAGAGGTTCCGTAATTTCGACTTTCGATTGGAAGAGGGTTATCTTCTTCAGCTTATCTCCCCCATCTCCTCCGGCTGCTGCTCCAGAATCTTTGTCAGATGTACCGCCGCAGGCCGCGAGTGTCGCAACCAAAGCCGTTGCCGTAAGTATGCTCAATACCTTTTTTACTTTTTTCAAGTGACACGCCTCCCCCTCAAGGACTCTATAAAGTAAAACGTTTACAAACCCATCATAGGGCGGTTTACCTAGAATGTCAATAAAAAATGTACACGTTTTCATAAAAATACTAAGTAAAAAAACTAGTAAAATCTATGATATTTTACTAGCTGTAAAAATAAAGTTTATCTCACCGTTTTTCTCCACTGGATCGTGGCATTCAGTTTAAAGGGCTCCCTGCCCGTCGTGCCCTTGATCATCTCGAGCAGCTCCTTCGCCGCCAAATAACCGCTTTCATAACGCGGGATCGCAATGGTCGTCAAGCCGGCCATCGCCGCCGCGTCCGAATTATCGAAGCCGGTGATCGATATGTCCTCCGGCACCCGTATGCCGTTCTCTTCCAAAGCTTTGATCGCGCCCAGAGCCATATTGTCGTTAGCGCAGACCAGCACTTCCGGCAATGCGTTGCTAAGGATCAGGATCTTGGCCGCCTGATATCCGCTTTCCTCGCTGTAATCGCCATGGAAGTAATTCCGCCTGTCAAACGCGATGCCATTCTTCGAAAGCGTATCCATAAATCCGGCGAAGCGTTCCTTATGATCCAGGGTAAACTCCAGTCCGCCAATGTATCCAAAGGTTCTGAACTGTTTATCCACCAGCGCCTGAACCATTTCGCACATCACGGGGTAATTGTCCACGATCACGCTTTTGGTATTGGCATACTCGTTATCGATAATCCGGTCCATGAGAACGACGGGGAACTGCGGCGTGGCTACCGAGACTAAATATTCGTCCGTCATGTTCCGGTCGAGGCTTATGGTACCGCTTGCAAACTTGCTGCGCATAAAATTGGTGCTGGATTTATTCGTGCAGATGATGAGGTCGTATCCATTCTCCGTGAGGCAATGGCTGATCCCCTTGATGATTTTTAAATAATAATCGCGATCAAAGTCGCTGAAGACGAATATAATCGTGTTGCTTTTATCGGATTTGGTTGACTTATGCGGAAAATAGCCGTGCTCCGAGCATAACCTCAGCACCCGCTCCCTCGTCTCCCGCCCCACGTTCTTGCGCCCGTTCAGCACGTTGGACACCGTAGACACCGAGACCTCCGCGAGCTTTGCAATTTCCTTCAAACCACTCATGAATCCTATCCCCTCTCCAAAGGCGTTAGTAAATTTAATATAACATGGATTTATTTTTAATAAAATTTACTTATTTTGCTGGGACAAGATTTTTCTTGGATTTCCCCCTTGTCATAACTTATCGTGATACCTGCTCAGGCCAGAAAACCTTTGCTTGTCATGGCAAAAAGCAGGCCGCACGAATGGCATCGTCGCGACCTGCTAAATTCGAATATATTAGGTTTCTTGCCTTTATGCGGTACCGCACCGCTCCTTGATCATGAATGGATCTTTTGTTACGTCCACTCGTCCAGGCCGGTTCACCAGATAAATGCCAAGCCCAATACAGACTGTTCCGGCCAAGGTGTACCAATGCAGCTGCTCGCCTAGTATAAGCCATCCGGATAATACGCCGAACACGGGAATGAGGAATAGATACACGTTAGCTTTATTGGGATCGCTGTTGCGCAGCACATAATACCAAGTGACGAATTGGGCAATCGAACTCATCAGAATCATCCAGCCTAGAACAAAGAGCTCCTTCAAGATCTGAGATGAATCCCATACAAAATGCGGCTGCTCCAGCAGCGGGCTTGCGATGAGCAGGAGGATGCCTCCGATCAGCATCTGATAGGCAGCCATGACCCAAGCGTCAAACTCCTTGCCCCAACGGGAACTTAGCAGCGTCGCCATTCCCCAAGCCATCCCCGCGCCCAACGCAAACCAGAATCCGCTCTGCATCTGCATCTGCAAGCCTTGCGTAATGAACACGCCGATAAAACCGATGATCACGCCCGCCCACTGAAGAAGACGGTACCTCATACCGAAGATCAGGAAGCTGAACACGATGAACCAGATCGGGTTGCTGGAAGATAAAACCGAGGAGCTGCCGGAGGAAATGGTCTGCATGCTCAGGTAGATGCCACTCATCACGAGTGCCGATTGAAACAGACCGATCGTTGCCAGCTTCAGCCAGGCAGCGCCGCTCCTGGGATGGGGCCGCCTTGCAATGAAGGGCAGCATCAGAAGCCCCGCTCCCACGAACCGGATCGCCAGCAGCACGAATGGGGAACCGAAGGACAGCGCCATTTTGCCGATCGGGAAGTTAAGTCCCGCGACCAGCATCGTAAATATCGTCAGAAACAGCATACGCGGTTTGCTCATGCCAATGATTTCCCCTCTCCTTAACTAGGTGTATCCACAGTTTATTCCGACCTTCGTATCATGTAAAATAATTAAATAAGATTCGAACCATCACTGTGAATGATGGATATAAGGAGGCTGCTAAGGTGGAGAGTGGAGATCTGAAGATATTCCAGGCTGTTGCCCGTGAAGGAAACATTACCAAGGCTGCCGCAAGCCTGGGTTACGTGCAATCGAACGTGACCGCTAGAATCCGGCAGCTTGAATCCGAGCTGAACACGCCCCTGTTCTATCGGCTCAGCCGCGGCGTTGCCTTAACCACGGCCGGCTGTAATCTGCTCAAGTATGCCGATCAGATTACGCGTTTGCTTGACGAAGCCGTGAAATCGACGCAATTCTCGGAAGAACCGTCGGGACCGCTGCGAATCGGCTCATCGGAAACCACAGCCGCGGTACATCTTCCCGGTATCATGCTGGATTATCATAAACGCTACCCTAATGTGAAACTGTCATTGATTACAGGCCATAGGGCCGACTTGATTCGAGCCCTGAACGAATATGAACTGGACGGGGCGTTTATCAGCGGACCTCTGGATTACCCGGACTTTAACGAAATCCGGGCCTTTGACGAGGAGCTTGTCCTCATCTCGGAACCCACGGAGGCTGCGCTTCGCGATTTGCTCACCAAACCGCTGCTGTTCTTTGGCAGGGGCTGCTACCACCGTAAACGGTTGGAGCAATGGCTCCATGAGGAGAATGTGGGGCCCATGAACATTATGGAGTTTGGCACGCTGGAAGCCATCATGGGCGGTGTGGCCGCCGGGCTGGGTATCTCGCTGTTAACGCGTTCTTCCGTCCAGGACTGGGTGGATGCCGGGAAATTGCAGGCCTTCCAAATTCCCAAGCGTTACCGCAGCTCCAAGGTCCATTTTGTATTCCGGCGCGACCTGTTTCGCACCAGCGCCTTTAATCATTTTATTAAGCCGTTTGAGAAGACCGAATAAATACTTCCACCGGAACAGGAAACAAAGAAACCGTGGCCCTAAGGGTCACGGTTTCTTGATGAGCCAAGCACGCTTATCCCGGAATTCGATTTGCCGAAGGCAACAGAAAATCCGACACCTCGGGAGCCAGCACTTCCGGCGCCATCACGACGGCAGAATGGTCCTGACCAGGCAGCATCCGGTGCTCGCACTGAGGGAGCAAGTCGACCAATGCGCTAGCGGCCCCATGGAACATGGACCCGCTGTTCTCGCCCGTCATCACCATGACCGGGACATCGACATCCCAGCGATCCGTCGGCAGCGGTTGACCGGATTGCGTGCTCCCCATAATCATGCCGTCATAGGCCAATGTATGCGCCATGCCCTCCATGACCTGCCAAGAAGGATCTGCCTTCATGAATTCTACATATTCCGTTGGGATCCCCAGCGCGGCTGTCATGAAATATTCTACGGCTTCGCTGCGCCGATTCCCTGCCATCAGCGCATTCAATTGCTGTACGTATTCCGCAGGTACGGGTGCACGGCTGTCGTCAATGATAAACGGCGGCTCGTATAGAAACAGTTTACTAACTTTACTGCCGCCAAGTCTGCTCGCTGCATCCAGAGCCAGAACAGCACCCGAGGAACTTCCGAATACATACGCGCTGCCGCCCGCCTCCTGAATAAGGGCATCGATATCTTCGATCTCACGTTCAACGGCATACGGAACCGCATCCGTACTGCTGCCCCGTCCCCGCCGATCATAATTGTAGACGGTGAAATGTTCAGACAGAAACTCTCCAAGACGCGTTGTGTCGTTGTGATCCGAAGCTGCGGCAGCTACAAGAATGACAGCCGGACCAGTCCCTTTCTTTTCATAAAAAATACGGGTACCGTCATTAGACATCACGTAATTCATGATCATCTCTCCTTTTATTGTCCTTTATGTACAAACTTATTTCGTTCTCAAACCGTTCCAGCGTATCCGCGTATCCTTCCACCATTCCCATGCCTTCAGCAGCCTCCAGCTGCTCTACGCTCGCAAAATGGGTGATGATGCTTAATCGGGTCCCATCCTTGACTGTTTCGAATGTAACCGAGGTCAACATGTCGCTGCCTGCAACGGGATTCCAGTCCTGATCGGTAAATGTATCCGTATAAACGAGCTTCGATAACTCCGCCACTTCGGAGTAAGTCGCCTTGCAGAAGGCTTCTTCCCCTTCTCCCGCCGCATCGGGAGCCAGTCTGTAGCGCCATACGCCGCCCGGTCTGACATCCATCTCATATACCGTCGCATTCCAGTTTTTTGGTCCCCACCAGCGTTCGATGTGTTCCGGCTTCGTCCATCCCTGCCAGGACAGCTTCAGAGGTATCGATACGACACGCTCCACGGTCAGCTTCCGCTGCTCCCGGTCTTTCGTGATGATGGTCTTCCTGCCCATGTGAATTCCTCCTATCTGTGAAATCGGCTCTGCGTGCAGAGCCGCATCTTCCTGTGGAGCTAGTAAAAGAATTGGCTTAACTCTCCTCTTCGTTAAAGTCGCTCATATAGTCCTCGAACTTGTCGAGTCGCTCCTCCCACAATCTGCTGAACGAATCGAGCCAGACGTCCAGCTCCTGGAACGGCTGGGCTTCGAGACTATAAATGCGCTGCTGTGCGTTCTTGCGGACTTTTACGAGCCCGGCCTCGCTCAGTATCCGCAGATGGCGGGATACTTGAGGCTGGCCGATACCCAAAGCCTCTACGATGTCGCTGACCGATCTCGACCCTTGCTTTAAGAGTTCAACAATGTTGAAGCGGTTCGGCTCCGAGATCGTGAAGAGGGTTAATTGCATAGCTGAAGTATTCATGGCTATAATATACACCAATGCGTATATATGCGTCAATGTATATATTATTTTTTTCAATATGCTTTTGACATCAAAAAACGAGACAGCACATCAACTCCCTTCGCTCGCAAGCTGCATGATCTAGCGGATGCCCGACGAGGGTGATCATGAACCATTGGCTGGTTAACCCTATCTCCTGTCCCAACACCGAACAACATCAAACAAGAGGCCCCCGGATAGGAGCCTCTTGCTGTAAATCCTCTTTATATCATGACGATTCAAAGCTATAAAGCTTTCAGGACATCCTTATGGCTGAATGGACACTTGGTGCAGCTGCATGATGCCGTTCGGATGCCGCCAGAAGCCTTCCACCTTGCTGCTGACTCCGTTTAAATACTCCTGATGATGGATATAGAGCATCGGCGCTAACTCAACCAGCTTCTCCTGCGCCTGTTTATAGATGAGCTTGCGTTGCTCCGGATCGTTCTCTTTACGCCCGGCATCCAGCAGTTTATCCAGTTCCGGATCCTTCGTGAAGGTACGGTTACCCGGCTCCCCTACATTCTTGGAATGGAATAACTCATACATGCCATAGTCGGCATCGGCCGTTACCGTGGACCAGCCGAGAACAAACATGTCGTGCTTGCCTTCTGCGGTTTGGGCCAAATACGCACCCCACTCGACCACTTCGATTTTGACTTCGACGTTCAATTCCTTCAACTTGGATTGTACGTACTCGGCGATCTTAATTCGTTCCGGGTTGTCATTGGTCCAGATGGTCGTTGAGAAGCCACCCTCGTATCCGGCCTCTTTCAACAGCTCTTTCGCTTTGTCGATGTTATGTTCGATCGGCTTAACGGTAGCATCATAGCCGTTCACGTCCGGTGCCAGCGGACCGACGGCAGGAATGCCCGTGCCTTCGTAGATGCCCGAGATGATTTCATCCTTATTGATGGCCATCGACAAGGCTTGCCGCACCCGCACATCGTTAAACGGCTCCTTGTTGTTATTAAATCCGATATAAGACAAGCTGAGCGAAGCCTGGCGGTTCAGGGACATGCCGTCCGTGCTCTCGATACGGCTGATGCTGCTCGGCGACACCGGGTCGATAATATGCGCATAACCGGTTTCCAGCTCCGCGATCCGCGTTCCCTCTTCGCTCACCACCTTGAACGTGACCCGTTCAACCTTCGCTTTATCTCCCCAATAATCAGCGTTCGCCACCAGCTTCACTTCCTGTCCCGGGTTCCAGCTCTCTAGTTTGAATACGCCCGTGCCAACAGGGTTCTGCGCCAGATAAGCGCCTGCCTTCTCGCCTGCCTTCAGCTTCTCGTAATCCAGCTTGATGGCTTCCGCACTAACCATGCTGACCGCAGAGTGGGCCAGATGGGCAAGCAGCGGCGAGAAAGCATACTCGGTCACGAGCTGTACCGTATATTCGTCAACGACTTTAACCTCTTTAATCATGCCCACAAGCGAAGCGCGCGGAGAAGCAACCTCCGGATCCTGCATACGGTCGATGTTGGCTTTGACCACCTCTGCATTGAATGGAGAGCCGTCCGTAAACTTCACGCCTTGTCTCAGCTTGAACTCCCAGGTCAATTCATCGATTGCCTTCCAGCTCTCGGCGAGCCCCGGTTGAATATTCAGATCCTTATCATGAATCACCAACGTGTTATAAATATGCGTTGTCATTACGCTCGTTTGCTGGTCCGTCGACATATGAGGGTCCATGGATGGCGGATCAGAAAGCCAGGCAATCACAAGCTCATTCGCACCGGTGTCGGTTGTTGCTTCGGGAGGATCTTTAGCCCCCGGTTCAGGTGCCGGCGTATTGGTGCCGCTTGGCGGCGTTTCCGGGTTACTGCTCTTGCTTGGACTGCCGCACGCCGACATCAGTACGGTCAGCATGACCAGAATGCAGACAAGCCATTTGAATCTTCTATTTCCTGTCATGTGAAACAAACTCCCCCTTCTCAATCAAAATAGGAAAATATTTTATACACAGTTAACATATATTTTACTATTTGATATTTATACCAGAAGAAGCCAGATTTACCTCACGTTTATACGACATCAATGCTGACATCCATACTTGGAGAAAGGATGATTTCACGTGCCTAACATGACCGCTGATGCCAGAACAACAGAATCGCTCCCTAGTGGAACCCGCCTTGTACAATGGAAATCTTTCTACCACCGTCTGAAGAAGAACAAAGCGGCCTTATTCGGGGGCTATTTTCTCCTGCTGATGATCCTTATCGCGATTTTCGGCCCCCTGCTCACCCAGTATGATCCGACCAAAGTGGATTATTCTACGAAACTGCTGAAGCCGTCCGCCGACCATTGGTTTGGTACGGACCACAACGGGCGGGATATTTTCACGCGGATTATTCATGGCATGCGTCTCACGCTCTCTGTCG
The DNA here is from genome assembly GCF_038007545.1 of Bacillus sp. FSL K6-6540. Taxonomy (NCBI): domain Bacteria; kingdom Bacillati; phylum Bacillota; class Bacilli; order Caryophanales; family Bacillaceae; genus Bacillus; species Bacillus sp. FSL K6-6540. The sequence goes on along the minus strand of NZ_JBBOXH010000001.1, from coordinate 500,355 downwards.
GTTTTATCTCGGTGATCATCGGTGCAGCCTTTGGTGTCGTGCTCGGAATCATCTCGGGCTATTACGGAGGTAAATGGGATGCGCTCATTATGAGAGTGACCGATGTCATGCTGGCGTTTCCCGGCATTCTGCTGGCATTGGCGGTTGTCAGCGTCCTTGGAAAAAACCTGTTCAACGTGATCATTGCCGTCAGTATTTTTTCGATCCCTACCTTTGCCAGAGTCGTTCGGGGCTCCACGCTGGCCGTCCGCAAGCTCGAATATATTGATGCTATGCGTTCGTTGGGCGCCAGCGATGGCCGAATCATCTTCGGGCATATTTTGCCGAATATCACATCCCCTATCATCGTGCAGGCGACGCTGCGGATTGCGGTAGCGATCCTGACCGCCAGCGGCCTGTCCTTCCTCGGTCTTGGCGCGCAGCCGCCCACGCCGGAGTGGGGAGCCATGCTGAATGATGGGCGCAACTATATCATGGACCACCCTCATGTGGCCCTGTTTCCCGGCTTGTCGATCGTGTTCGTTGTCATCGCATTTAATCTGCTGGGTGACGGTTTGCGGGATGTCCTTGACCCGAAAATGAAAAAATAATGAAGGGAGCTGCCGGGCCATGCTCATCTATTCCATTCGAAGGCTGATTCAAACGATACCTGTCGTCATTGGCGTGACCATCGTTGTCTTCCTGCTGATGCACCTCATTCCGGGAGATGCGGCGCAGGTCATTATCGGGGAAGGGGCGCCCAAGGAGCAGGTCGAGAAGATCCGCGAGAACCTCGGATTGAACGATCCGCTGCCGCTTCAGTATTGGAACTACGTCAGCGGTTTGCTTCAGGGGGATTTGGGAGATTCGATCCGCAGCAGTCGCCCCATCGCCGATGAAATTTTCAAAAGCCGGTTCTGGATCACCGTTGAGCTTGCCGTGTACTCAACGATCCTGGCCGTATTCCTCGGCATTCTGGCCGGCATCATCTCCGCCGTCAAAAAAAGCTCCCCCGCCGATATCGGCGTCATGTTCATCGCCCTGTTCGGGCTGTCTATGCCGAATTTCTGGCTGGGGCTCATGCTGATCCAATATTTTGCCGTGGATCTGGGCTGGTTCCGTCCCTCCGGCTGGGGCACGTGGTCGCAAACCGTCCTGCCCGTGATCACGCTCGGGACCGGGGGCGCCGCGATTATTGCCCGAATGACCCGGTCCAGCATGCTGGAGGTCATCGGCCAGGACTACATCCGAACCGCCCAGGCGAAGGGCGTCCGGGAGCGCGTCATCATCTACCGGCATGCCTTGAAAAATGCCATGATTCCCGTCATTACCGTCATCGGCCTGGAATTCGGAGGCCTGCTGGGCGGGGCGGTGCTGACCGAGTCCGTATTTGCCGTGAACGGCATGGGACGTTACGTCATCGACTCGATCCGGGCACGGGATTTCCCGGTCGTACAGGCAACCGTGCTTGTGCTCTCGATCATGTTTGTAATCGTGAATCTGCTCGTGGACATCTCCTACCGGTACTTCAACAAGCGCATTGATTTCGATTGATTGGCGATTTTTCGTCGATCGCTGGTTGAGTGTAGGCGGACACGGCGGGATTCACTATCTGCCGAAAATCGAGCTGTTTGGGGCTCATTGCGGACTTATATTATAAACCGCTGATTACTGTAATCGAGCCGTTTGGGGAGCCCATCCGGACACACGATCCGCTATTTGCCGATAATCCACCTATTTTCGAGTCCACGCGGACACACGATCCGTTAATGCGCCCAAAATCACCGATTAATCCCGGAATATCTCGCATTAGCGGATCTGGTGTCCTCAACCTGCTGCTAAAAGGCAAAAATCAAGTAATAGCGGAACCAGAGTCTCAACTACGCTAATGCGGCCAACTGAGTTCATTTTAAGTCCATGTACACCCGAGATTTACTGAAGTTGTTACGGACCATTGCGGACATTTAAACCACTAATTACTGTAATCGAGCCGTTTAGAGGCCCGTCCGGACACACGATCCGCTATTTACCGATAATCCACCTATTTTCGAATCCACGCGGACACACGATCCGTTAATGTACCCGAAATCACGGATTAATCCTGAAATATCTCGCAATAGCGGATCTGGTGTCCTCAGCCTGCTGCTAAAAGGCGGAATTTAATGAAATAGCGGAACCAGAGTCCTCAACTAGCTAATGTGGCCAACTGAGTTCATTTTAAGTCCATGTACACCCGAGATTACAGAAGCTACGGGTCATCACTAATCACTGTAATCCTGCCGTTTGGGGGGCATTCGGACACACGATCCGCTATTTGCTGATAACCGACTATTTTTCGAATCCATGCGGACATTCAACCCACTAATTACTGTAATTGAGCCGTTGGGTAGCCCGTGCGCACTTACGATCTGCTAATCGAGCCATTTGGGGAGCCCGTCCGGACACATGATCCGCTATTTGCCGATAATCCATCTGTTTCGAATCACGCGGACACACGATCCGTTAATGCGCCCGAAATCACCGATTAATCCCGGAATTTCTCGCATAGCGGATCTGGTGTCCTCAACCTGCTGCTTATAGGCGAAAAATCAAGAAATAACGGAACCAGAGTCCTCAACTAAGCTAAAGCGGCGAACTGAGCCAATTTTCAGTCCATGCACGCAAAAGCGGAAAATCAAAAATAACAAAACCAGAGTCCTCATCATCGCAAATATAGTCAGACCAATTGAAAGCGAAAGGAGCTACGACAGATGGAAGAGCACGCATCAAATCTGCTGACGATCAAGAACCTGCGAACCTCTTTTTTTACCGAACTGGGCGAAGTGAAAGCCGTGGATGATATCAACCTAACCGTACGCAAGGGGAGGACGCTCGGGATCGTGGGCGAATCCGGTTCAGGAAAAAGCATACTGTCCCTGTCCATCCTGCGGCTGATCTTTGATCCGGGGCGAATCGTCGGAGGCGAAATCCTGTATAACGGCGAGAATCTGCTCAAACAATCGGACCGGCAGATGCGGAAAATCCGGGGCAATCAAATCTCGATGATCTTCCAGGAGCCGATGACTTCGCTCAATCCGGTCTTCACCGTCGGCGACCAGATCGCGGAGGCCTATCAAATCCATGAAAATCTGAGTAAAAAACAAGCCATGGACAAAGCCGTCGAGATGTTGAGGCTGGTCGGCATCCCCTCCCCGGAAAAAAGAGTCCGGCAGTACCCTTTTCAGCTGTCCGGGGGTATGCGTCAACGTGTCATGATTGCCATGGCGCTGGCATGCAATCCGGATCTGCTCATTGCAGACGAGCCGACCACGGCGCTCGATGTGACCATTCAGGCTCAAATTTTGGAGCTGATGAAGGAGCTGCAGCGGAAACTGCAGATGTCGATTATTTTTATCACCCATGATCTGGGCATCGTTGCGGAAACCTGCGATGACGTGGCGGTCATGTACTGCGGAAAGGTGGTGGAATATTCCGATGTGCGGACCCTGTTCAAGCATCCGAAACACCCCTACACCATCGGCCTAATGAACTCGCTGCCGCGGCATGATATCGATAAGGAAACGCTGGAGCCGATTAAGGGCTCGGTTCCGAGCCCCTATGATCCGCAGGAAGGCTGCCGCTTCGCCCCCCGCTGCCCCCATGCAGCCAAGCTGTGTTACGACAAACTGCCGGAGCTTCAGGTACTGGATGATAACCAACAAGTCAGGTGCTGGAAATACACCGATCAGTGGGAACCGGAAAGCGAGGTGAACGTACTGTCATGAGCAAAGAGCTGTTAACCGTCAAAAACCTCAAGCAGTATTTTCCGATCAAAGGCGGCATCCTGGGCCGTACCGTCAACGTCGTCAAAGCCGTGGATGACATTTCGTTCTCTGTGCACGAAGGGGAAACCGTCAGTATCGTGGGTGAATCCGGCTGCGGTAAATCAACCACGGGCAGGGCTATTCTGAGACTGGACGAACCGACCTCCGGTGAGGTGCTGTTCGAGGGAACCGATCTGCTCACCCTGAACAAAGCGCAGATGACCCGAAGGCGTAAAGACCTGCAGATGATTTTTCAGGACCCCTACGCTTCGCTTAATCCCAGAAAAACAGCCCTCCAAGTACTCGAAGAAGCGATGGACATCCAAAATGTCGTGCCAAAGAAGGATCGTCGGTCCCGTGCCATCGAGCTTTTGGAAACGGTCGGCCTGGCCGCCTATCAAGCCAATCGGTACCCTCATGAATTCAGCGGCGGACAAAGGCAGCGAATCGGGATCGCCCGTGCCTTGTCCGTGAACCCCAAGCTGATCATCAGTGATGAAGCGGTCTCCGCGCTCGACGTGTCCATCCAGGCACAGGTACTCAATCTGATGAAATCGCTGCAAACCGAATTCAAGCTGACCTATCTGTTCATCTCTCATGATCTTGGGGTCGTCCGGCATATTTCGGACCGAATTATCGTGATGTATCTGGGGACGATCGTGGAAATCGCGGATAAACACTCTCTCTTCCGGCGCCCGCAGCATCCCTACACCCGCGCTCTGCTATCGGCCATCCCCACAATGGATCCCGAGCGCAAGAAGGAACGCATCATTCTCAAAGGGGATGTTCCGTCCCCGATCAACCCGCCTTCCGGCTGCCGGTTTCATACCCGCTGCATGTATGCCACGGATCGCTGCCGATCCGAGGCGCCGATGCTTCGGGAAGTCGAAGAGCAGAGAGGTCATCAGGCGGCCTGTCACTATATTGAAGAGATTGCGGCCGGTACGTTGGAGAAGGTATAGCTTATACGCCACCGAACGAATGATGACGCTTCTCTATAAACGAGAAAAAAGCGAGAGCCCAAGATCTCGCTTTTTCTTTTAATAAATTTTAGCCTGCTAACCGAAATCGAAGAATGATCTTCAGCGCCCCCCCACTAAGCTACCTTTATCGGAGCCGCTTCTCCCACCTCGCTTGGAATCATGTTTTTGCGTCTGTAAACGGAGAGGAGCAGGCCGACTATGGCAAAATCCAGCATGTTGTTGACGCCGCCATACGAGATAAAAGGAAAGTCCAGGCTCACAATGGGTACCACTCCCAGTCCCATCAGGATTGGCATGAGCAGGCGCAGTCCCATTACTACGATGACACCGGTCACGATATTTTTCCCGTAGGAATCGTGAAGTACATGGGCTATGCTCCACATTCTGGCGAGGAACAAAAGAACGACCATGCCCACCACGATGCCAAACATCCAACCGAAGCAATAAATCAGATAGGGGTATATGGAGTCGCTATAAACGTACGGGATCCCTGGATTTGGCGCAGCAAAGCCTTGACCGAACCAGCCGGCGGAAGAAACGGCATCCGTGATGACCCGCATGAAATAACCGCCATCCCCCTCGCGGTCTGCGAGCCCCTCCAATCTCCACATGAGGTATATCCTTTTAGTAAACAGAATATAAACCACACCAATAAACGACAGTAATGTTAGTACCGCAAATTGTTTAATATTCCTTTTCGTCGTCCAGGTCAGTATCAGGAATCCTAGCAAATAAATGAACATATACACCATCGAACCACTCATGCTGTACAGTGCGATCGGCAGCCCACCCCGATACAGGATGTGGAATACAGCCTCCCATGGTCCCCACCGATTCGCAGGCTTCATGCCTGCCAAGGAGAAGAGGAGAATAAAGACGGAAACCGTTCCAAGCATGGGAATCACAATAGGCCCGACGTGAAGATAGAGGTTGGCTCCATTTATATTCGTCCCGAAAAATTCCGTCATCGCCATCAGGCATAGCATGATAAAAAACAAAGCCCCGGAATACTTCTTCAGCTTTCTGTAGTCCAAGAAATAGAAACCGATGAGAAGGATCAAGCCGATACCGAAGAACACAACTTTTCTCGCGAACATATCTGTGATCTTTTCCGTATCGGAATAATCCACGCTCAGTGCCCCGAACAACCCAATCAGCGAAAGCAAAGCCAGCAGGATAAGCAGCTTCCAATCCAACTGAGGCCGATGGGCCAAATGCAGGCTTTTGCCGATATCCCCCGGATCCCCCATCTGTTTCACCGCTTCCTGCACCGCCGGCTCCTCCGCATTGCCCTCCAGCATCAGAAGCTCCGTCCGCTCCTCAATATGGCCGAGCAGTTCTTCACGGATTTCCGGATGCATGGCTCTTGCGCGTACCTGCTTGCACACCTGGGTCAGGAAGTCTTGGACAACCTTGTATTCTTCAACCGATCGCACGCTAGCTTCCCTCCCCGATGACTGTATCCACCGCCGTCCGGAATTTGACCCACTCCTTGGTCTTCTCATGGAGCTGCTCCCTGCCGCGCTCGGTAATCCGGTAATATTTCCGTTTGCGTCCATCATGCTGGCTCCAGGAGGAATCCAGCCAACCTTCCGCCTCCAGCGTGTGCAGAATCGGGTATAACGTGCCTTCCTTCATCAGGAACACCCCATCTGAGCTTTGCTCAATCTCCTTGATCAGCTCGTACCCGTACATTTCCCGCTTGTTCAACACGGTAAGCAATAAAATGACGGTGCTGCCTTTCAGCAGCTCTTTGTTAATGCCCATTTCCCTATCACTCCAATACCTAGGTAATCTATGTATCGTATAACTATGTATATGAGTATAGAATAAGCGACTCCACAATGCAACGCATGTTTTCGAATGATCGGGCGATTCGTCAATTTGCCAGAACACCGAAAAGCCCGGCAGCTTTTGCCGCCAGGCTCATGTATCAGCCATTCTTTTCTTCACTTTTAATGAGCATCCGCCGCCCATAATCACCAATTATAGTTTGGAGCATACAACCTGCCGTTTTGCCCATCATCACCGATAATCGAACTATCACTTTAGAAGACAGGAACTTTCGTTTTCATTAGTAACCCTTATCCGGCCCTCACTGCGCCTGTCACGTGCAGCGCAAAATCCTCAGCATGACGCCGCAGCTCTTCATCTGTCAGCTGCATGGCATTATGCACGGTAAATACCGGCAAGTAGACCGCCCCTACCAGACTGGCCGTCACTTCAAAAGGCCGGGTGAGCTCTTCCACCGTGTATCGGTTATATCCTGCGTTGCCATAGGCTTCCGCTGCTCCGCCGGTCGTCACGGCCACGCCCCACTCTTTCCCCCGGAGCTTGTCGCCGCCCGGGCCATAAGCCCATCCGAAGGTCAGCACCTCGTCGAACCAATGCTTCAGAAGAGGCGGCGAGCTGTACCACCAGAAAGGGAATTGAAACACGATGCGGTCATGCCGAAGCAGCAATTGCTGTTCGGCCGCGATGTCGATGATGCCATCCGGATACCGCTGATACAGGTCATGCACCGTCACCTCAGGATGATGTCCCACCGTTTCGGTTAGCTCGCGATTGATCCGTGATCCCTCATGCAGACCCGGATGTGCAACGATCACTAGTGTTTTCATGTAGGATCCCCACCCTTTTCTCGCCTAGCGTTATGTATACAAAAAGTATCAAGCCTCGGCAACGCCCGAATATGAGAAATGTCACAGGTAGCCTTATCTGTCTGTGATACTGTAGCAAGGAACATAGCGGGCGGAAAAAGTACGCCAAGGGAGGAGAATGAGAACGTGGCCCTTGTTATTCAAAATGTCAGACTGGCCCATCGCATCTATCGACTTACCGTTCAAGGCAGCTATTCGGCACGAATGGGACAGTTCTTCATGCTTCGCTGCTGGGATGCCTATCCCGTGCTGTCACGGCCGATCAGCGTTCATAACCTGACGGAGGATTCCGTTTCCTTCTTATATCGCGTGCAGGGAACCGGTACGTGGCTGCTGTCGGCGCTTCAAGCGGGTGACAAAATACAGCTGGAAGGGCCTTTCGGGCAAGGGTTTCCTGAACCCCAAGGACGGACGGCATTGGTGGGAGGCGGTATCGGAGTGGCTCCGCTGCTGCTCGCAGCTAAGGAAATTCCCGAAGCCAGCGTGTATCTGGGATACGCCGGCGTTCCCTTCGGGGTCAACGGATTCCACGAAATCAGCCGGGATGTCACGGTGAAGTCCGGCGGCACCATCGTCGATGCAGTGGACCCGAGCCGCTATGACACGATACTTGCCTGCGGCCCGGTTGGGATGATGCACAGCTTGGCGCAAAAAGCCGAAGGTACAAACGCGAAGCTCCACGTTTCCATCGAGAAGCGAATGGGCTGCGGCATCGGGGCATGCAACAGCTGCACGTTAACTGCCGCGGGTTCGAACCGCAAGGCGTGCACCGACGGCCCCGTATTTCTGGCGAAGGAGGTGAACTGGAATGATCTCCATCGATTGTGAACTGGCGGGAGTGCCGCTGTCGAATCCGATATTAGCAGCCTCGGGCACGTTCGGTTTCGGCAAACCGTATGCGGATCTGTATCCGCTTCGCAAGCTCGGGGGCATTGTCTCCAAGGGATTGACCCTGACCCCGCGGCTAGGCAATACGGGTACGCGGATCTATGAAACGCCATCGGGCATCATGAACAGCATCGGCCTGGAGAATCCGGGAATCCGGGCTTTTCTGGAGCACGAATTATCCGACATGACTTCGCACGGGACAGCGGTCATCGTCAATCTCGGCGGCGGCACTGTACGGGAATATGCGGAGGGCGCCGAGCTGCTTACCGAAGCCAGCAGCAAGCTGCGCTCAGCCGGCAAACGGGCCGTCGACATGATCGAGCTTAACATCTCCTGTCCCAACATCAAGGAAGGCGGGCTTGCCTTCGGCATCGAGAATGAGCAGGCTCGAGAGGTGGTTCGCGCAGTCCGCAACGCCACCAAGCTGCCTCTGCTCGTCAAGCTCTCTCCCGGGGCGAAGGATTTGAGGGAAATGGCACGGATGTGTGAAGCCGAAGGGGCCGACGGCCTCTCGCTAATCAATACGATTCAAGCGATGGCGATTGATATTCGGGAACGTCGCAGCGTTTTTGACAGAGCGTACGCCGGATTATCCGGGCCGGCGATTAAGCCGATTGCCCTGCGGATGGTCCATCAGGTGGCCCGGTCGGTGTCCATCCCGGTGGTGGGAATCGGCGGCATCTGCAGTGCCGAGGATATCCTCGAATTCATCATGGCAGGTGCCGCAGCCGTACAAATCGGTACGTACAACTTCATCAACCTCCGTGCGGGAGATACCCTGGCTGAAGAACTGATTCAACTGATGGAGAACGAGGGCATTCAATCCCTGGATGACATTCGAGGCATTATTTGACGGATGCTCAACTTCCTGAAATTCAGCATGCTCGCCTGAACATGAAGCACCGCGTCAGTTTGTGATTTTTTTCACCGATAACTATTCTTTTTCAGAATACAATGAACTCAAGAACAATATTTGTGAAGTAATTCACAAGATCATAGGAGGAAACCAGAATGAAAAGGACACTCTCTCTATCCCTCTCCGTCATGTTGATGTTCGCGCTGCTCGTAGGCTGCGGAGGCAACGGAGACAAAGAGCCTGTCACCACGGACAAACCGGCAGAGAGCCAAAACACGGATAATGCCGGAAACGGGGAGCAACCGGCACAAGAAGGAACGGCCCTGCAGGACGGCTTATATTACGCCGAAGGCGATTTTGCCGAGGATTCCGGCTGGAAGGAACTCGTCGCGATTAAAGTCGAAGGCGGTAAAATCGTCAGCGCCAACTGGAACGGTCTGCATAAGGACGGCGGCTTGGACAAAAAGACATTTTCCGAAAAAGGCTTCTACGGCATGAAGGAAAAAGGCGGCGCTCAAGCGGAATGGCATGAGCAGGCAGCCAAGATGGAGGAATACCTGGTGGCTCAGCAGTCCGTTGAAGGGCTCGCCTTGAACGACGAAGGCCGCACGGATGCCGTATCCGGGGTATCGATCCATGTCAACGGATTTACGGAACTGGCAGCCAAAGCGCTGGCCGCGGGACCTGTTGAAGCAGGACCATACAAAGACGGCAGCTACCACGCGGAAGCGGCTGACTTCGATGCCAAATCCGGCTGGAAGGAAACCGTCGACGTTACCGTAATTAACGGTAAAATCGCCGCAGTCAGCTGGAACGGCGTTCATAAAGACGGAGGCACCGACAAAGTCACCCGTTCCAAATCAGGCGAGTACGGCATGAAGAACGGCGGGGCTCAATCCGAATGGCACGAGCAGGCTTATCAAGCCGAGCAGTATTTGATCGAAAAGCAAGACCCGCAGGCCATCGTAACGGGTGAAGACGGCAAAACCGATGCCATCACCGGTGTATCCATCCACGTCAACGGATTCGTAGAACTGGCAGCGAAAGCGCTCGAAGGCGCCAAATAAGCCACAAGTACGATAGAAAGAAGACAACTATTCCTTGAGGGGAGATTCGCATGAAACAGATTATCGTGCTGGGCGGCGGATACGGCGGTATACTTACCGCCAAGAAGCTGGCTAAACGACTGCGCAAACAGAAGGATTTGCGGATAACACTCATCGACCGCAAGCCTTATCATACGCTGCTGACCGAGCTTCATGAAGTGGCCGCCAACCGGGTCGAGGAGGATTCCATCAAAATCGACCTGAAAAAAGTATTTTCCGGATTCCGGAACGTGGACGTGGTGCTGGATGAAATCGGCGGCATCGACTTTGACGGCCAGACGCTCCAGGGAGAGAAACAGACCTACAACTACGACTATTTAGTCATCGGTACAGGCAGCAAGCCAACCTTCTTCGGCATACCGGGTGCGGATCAACACGCCTTTACCCTGTGGTCTTACGATGATGCGGTCCGCCTGAAAGAACATACCCTGAATATGTTCCGCAAAGCGGTTCTTGAGCGCAACCCGCAGGTCCGCAAGGAAATGCTGACCTTCGTCGTTGTCGGCGGCGGATTCACCGGCGTGGAAATGATCGGCGAGTTGGCCGAGTTCACGCAGCAATTATGCAAGGAATTCTACGTGGATCCAAGCGAGGTTACGCTTCACGTTGCCGACATGGTCGACAAGATCCTTCCGATCCTGCCGGAGCCGTTAATACGCAAAGCCGAGAAGCGGCTGCGTAAAATGAACGTCAACATCATCACGGGCTCCAAGATTACGGAGGTTAAGCCGGACGGCGTTACCGTCGGCGGCAGCGATATCAAATCCCGCACCGTTATCTGGACCGCCGGAGTGGAAGGCTCCGATGTGGTTGGCAGCATGGATGTCGAGCAAAAAGGCCGCAAGCGGATTTTGACCAACGACAAGCTTCAAATTCCTGCTCATCCGAACGTATATGTCGTCGGGGACAATATTTTCTACATTCCTGAGGGCGCGGCTGCACCCGTACCTCAAATGGTGGAAAACGCCGAACTCGCGGCCCCGGTCATTGCGCATAACATCGTGGCTGAATTATCGAACAAACCGATGAAATCCTACAAGCCGACGTTCCACGGCACGATGGTCTGTATCGGCAGCCGCTACGGGGTAGCCAACGTGGGCGTGCCGGGCCATATGTTCAGGCTCAGCGGCTTCCCGGCCATGCTGGTCAAACATCTGATCAACATGCTCTATCTGTTCCAGGTTTGCGGCTTCAACAAGGTATACCATTATATGCTGCATGAGTTCTTCCATGTCCGGAACAACCGCAGCTTCGTGGGCGGGCATTTTGCCAAGCGCTCGCCGAATTTCTGGCTCGTTCCGCTGCGTATTTTTGCCGGATGGATGTGGCTGTCCCAAGGGTGGGATAAGATTCACAAGATCATTGACGATCCGAATAAAATGTTCCTCATTCCTGCCAAAGCAGCCGACGGCGTAAGCGCAGCTTCCGCTGCAGGCGCCGATGCAGCCGGAGCCGGAGCGGCAGACGCGGTATCCGCCGCCTCCGCTTATACCGCAGAAGCGGTCTCCGCCCTTCCGGTGCCGGATTTCTTGAAATCCATCGTCGACTGGTCGATGGACCTGATGTTCTATACCGGAGACGGCGGCTATACTTCGCTTGCCTATGTGTTTCAGACCTCGATGGTATTGGCTGAGCTGATCGTCGGCATCCTGCTGATCGTCGGATTGTTCACGGCACCTGCAGCCGTAGCCAGCGTCGCCATGGGCGCCATGGTTTGGGTATCGGGTATGGCACCTAACGAGATGCTGTGGTATCTGGCAGCAGGAATCGCCTTGATCGGCGGATCGGGCAGGACGTTCGGACTTGACTACTATGTGTATCCTTGGTTGAAAAAGGTATGGAAACGAATACCGATCGTAAGGCGCTGGTACGTGTATACGGACTAATTCTTCTCTATTCAATGGAACGGGCTGATCATATGGCGCTTTGCCGAATCAAGCTCAAGCCCTAACCGTTCTGCCGGCATTCACACTCTGATCAACACGAGCCTTCCGGAAGGAGTCAATAACGATGGATATGAAGCTATTACAGGATACGATCGACCTGCTTCGGTCGCATATCGATTCCGGAACGGATATCGATTGGATGGAGATGGATAACAGACCGGTGAGGGACATCGCCGATATGCTCAACGCTTATGAACTCGCCTATTCACGCAAAATGACGGTGCTGGCTTGCTGCATCCTGATTCATACTGCGCTAAACAAGCATGGCAAGCTGCAAGCGAAGGATAACGAGAGACTGACGCGTTTGCTGCTGGACGGCGATTATTTGACGGGACTCATGTACCGGATTGCCGTCAAGCGAAAGGAATGGAAGCTGCTGTCCCGGCTTCTCCCCTTTCATAAGCGCATGCAGCTCAGCCTGCTCAAGAACGTTTCACCCGAAAGGATATTCAACGAGCTTAAGCGCGAAATCCGCAGCTATCTGGAGCAGCGGAGTGCGTAAGGAGCCATCCATGGAAAGGGGCGCGGATACAGATGAACCTTCATAACCGAATCGGAGTGGATCTCGCTTCCTTCGATCGCCTGCTCCGGGAGGTCGTCAGCTCTGACCGCGACCTCCCCCCTTCCTCCGTGGTGCTGAGCAGCGTCATGGATCTCATTAATGCCGGCGGCAAGCGGCTGCGCCCGCTTATGGTCGTGCTCGGCAGCCGTTTCGGGGAAAGCGGCCATGAGCCGGCCGTCATGAAAACCGCCGTACTGCTTGAATATCTGCACATGGCCTCGCTGGTGCACGATGACATTATCGATCAATCCGATATGCGGCGCGGCATGCCGACCCTGCACGAGACGACCGATGTCCAGACGGCGGTGCACATCGGCAACTACATGATTGCCCGTGCCATCGAATGGGCCGCCGGTCATCCGGGCGGCGACCCGGACGGGAACAGCGAAGACGTCTCCGAAGACGAGGCCTACCGATTAGCCGAGCTTGCGGCGCTGGTCACCGAGCTCTGCATGGGAGAATACGATCAGCTTCAACACCGCTTCGACTTCGGACTGACGATGGAGCAGTATTTGGAGAAAACGCGCTGCAAAACGGCCCTGTTGATGGCCCACTGCCTGAAGGCGGGCGCGGAAGCAGCCCATGCGGATGCCGGAACCGCTGAACGGCTCTTTCAATTCGGGGAGTCGCTCGGCATGGCCTTTCAAATCCGGGATGACCTGCTCGATTTCACGAAGCTCAGGGAGGCCATCGGCAAGCCGGCTGGCGCAGACCTGCGAAACGGCAACATTACGCTGCCGGTGCTTTACGCCCTAAACGATCCTGCCCTTGCACCGAAGATCAGGCAGCTCGGCCCTCATTCCACCGCGGCAGACATGGATGACGTCATCCACCGCATCGCCGCAAGCGGCGCGATCGAGCAGAGCGAAGAGCTTGCCCGTTCCTATGCGGAACATGCCCAGCGCATGATCGGCGACTTCGCGGATCACCCGGCTCAGCATGATTTGCAGGCATTGCTCCATTATTTCCTGCCCTAAAGACAGACATGAAGCCATATACTCCAAACGAACAGGGATACGTCCATCATGGATGCATCCCTGTTCGATATGAAAGGATGTTTAATAGACATGCATCGCACACGAATCTGGCGGTGGCGAATTGCGCTGACGGCCTTCCTGCTCCTGCTTGCTGCCGGGGGCTTCATGCTATTCAGGACATCTCCTCTTGCGGAACAGGAGACCGTTGACACGCAAGTGAGCTCCATCGCCATTTTTGCGCTCAAGGGCTGTGGCGGCTGTTCCAAGGCGCTGGGCGTCATGGAGCAGATGGAAGCAACCTCGCCGGACTACCGTTACCAGTATTTCAGCATTTCGGAGGATACGGAAGCCGTTAACCGGTACGGCATTACGGAGCACCCGACCATCCTGTTCCTGAACGCTCAGGAGGAAGAACTCGGGCGACTGACCGAAGATATATCAAGCGACGGGATCCTGCGGGAGCTGGAAGATATCGCTGCGAACGGTACACGTCCGCCCAAGGGAACGATTCTCTCGGCCATCCCCAGCACGATGCCCAGCGTAACCCTCCATGCCTATGACCCGCATTCCGGTTTATTCACGCCGGTATCCCAGTACGTGCAGACGGATACCTCCGTCAGCTATCCCAAAGTCAGTGCCATGACGATGCTGACCCAGCTTTCGGATCTGCTGCCGCCCGAACTTGAAAGTGCCATCCCGGCCGGCGTAAACTTCGTAGAAATCCGAACCGAACACGGAGTGACCGTGGTGGAGTTGTCCCCATCGTTTCGTGCCTTTACCGGCTCCGAGGAGGGAGAACGGGCGGTAGAAGCCATTGCGCTTACGCTGCAAACCTTTGAAGGCGTGAACGGCGTTCAAGTGGTAAGCGGCGCGTATCGCAGCGACATCCTCTATGCGGAAGCCCTTGCTGGCCGTTCCGACGGAAAAACCGACTACCTGCTGCATCCCGATACGCCTCTACCACATATGTCCAGCGTGAAGGAATACAATGCAGCCATCCTCCATGCCAGCCACTTGGCCTTCATGCCCTGCTTCTGCGGATGCGGCGATGCCGGCCATAGCAGCAACCTCAATTGCTACTATGCTCAAGAGGAAGACGGTAGGCTCACGCCAACCACGCACGCGAAATTCTGCCAAACCTGCTTGGACGTTACGAACATGTACCTGGACGGCAGGCAGCAGGGGCTGAGCCTGAAGGAAATCCGGCAGTCCGTGGACCGGGCCTACGAGGGGATCGAGCCGACGGATACGCCGATGCCGATGAATGAATAGGTATGACAAAAACACCGTTCCGTAAAGGATCGGTGTTTTTTATCTATATTTTCTATGAGATGCATTGTAAAACTTACAAAAAAGATCGGTCAAACCCCAGTTCACTGATATAATTCCCATATTATAACTTTACGGCAGACATGCATCTCATCTATGATTTGACTGGGTAAATCATCCACCTTATGGGATACGCCAAAATTAAAAATCGGCAGATTAGAGGAGACGTATTACAAACGTGATCAGAACATACCTAAGCTTTTTTACACTGGCATTGCTGTTTCTTATGTTTACCCATGAAGAGACGAAAGCCTCCAGCCAAAAAGTTAGTTTGACCCTCCCTAACGGGGCCACCTACTATGGTGAAGTGAAGAACAACAAGCCTCACGGAAAAGGTACGATGCGATGGGGACCATCCAAAGTATACAGCGGCGAGTGGTACAATGGGCAAAGATCCGGTACAGGCAAATACATATCGGACAAGCTTCCCGAGGATATGAAAATCGTCTACGAGGGGGAATGGCGAAACGATCGTCCTAACGGAACGGGAATTCGGAGCGAAAGCAACCCTGATTTTGAATTTCATGTAATCTCGAAGGGCATTTTCAAGGATCATGACTTGCTGTCAGGTTATACCGTGATGCAATCCCTGGACATCCTTGGGTTTGAATACCGGAATGGGAACACTCTCTTGGAGTTTTCCGTATCGGATCAGGAGCAGGCAAATGAATTGATGCAATCAAAATTGGCCCGCGGCCGCATTCAACTGCTGAATTATTACAAAAGGGATAAGTCCACGCCTGACTACAAAGGGTTCGCATATGCAAGCGAAATGGAGGATTACGGGAGCTCCATCAGCGAAGGCGTATATCGAACGGGTGACTATGGGGTGATGGAGCTCTACACTGGACTGAATCAACGCTTCGAGGACGAAGAGCACTATAGAGTAGAGAATTACAAGAACGGGAGACTCGCCTCTGCAAGAGAAGTACCGGAGAACGGACGGTTTGCCGGGATCGTTCAAGGGAAAATCAATAACAAGAAGCATGTCCTGCACCCTTATCTAGGTGAGTTCTCAAAGCTATTAAAAGACATTGAAAACGAATTAGAGCCAGAAGGCTGCAGCAACTCGTCCACCAGCGTTTGCGGGACCTTTCCTATCCAATTCGAGTAACAATAAACCACAAACCGCAGTCCTTACGGACTGCGGTTTTCATGCTCTTCAGACCGCCGTTACAGCAGCGCGGCTGCGGCCACGGGCAGCAGAAATGCCGCCACGAATAACGTGTCCGCCCGCTTCCATACAAACGACCTGAACCTGCTTCGCCGCGCACCCAGGCGATAGCCCCGGGCCTCCATGGAATCGGCCAGCCCGATCGCGCGCCGGAACGCGCCTGTCGTTACCGGGACCAGCAGGGCAATGATCAGCCGCGCCTTCTCCCTCAGCGGGCGGGATGACAGGTCCAGTCCCCGGGACTGCTGGGCCTTCCACAGCCGCTCGGCTTCCTCGAAGATGGTCGGTATGAACCGGAGGGCAATGCCGAGCATCAGCACCAGCCGATCCGTCGGCACTCCGATGCAGGTCAGCGGCCGCAGGAGGCTGCCGAGCCCCTGGGCCAGATGCTCCGGCTGGGTCGTGAAGGTCAGCACCGCCGCCAGCATGATGAAGAGTCCCATCCGCGAAGCGGACACGATCCCTTTTTCCAATCCGCCGGCATATACCTTGAACGCGCCCACATCCAGCAGTTTCCCGCCTCCCGCATCATAAAGGATGTGAAATACCAGGATGAACAACAGCAGGAACATCAGCGGTTTCATAGCTCTGATGTAATAGCGGTACGGGATACGCGTAGTCCGGATCACCACAGCAGTGAACAGCAGCAGCGCGAGTACCCCCATATATCCGTCCACCAGGAACACGGCCATCATAAAGAGCGGCATGGCCGCCGTCTTGGCGCGGGGATCCAGACGGTGAACCCATGAATCGCCTTCCATATATCGGCCCAGGATGATTTTTCGTTTCATGTCGGCTCCCTCCTATCTCCTCTGCCTAGCCCTGCCAGCCCTGTCCTATGATCCCAGCAGTTCCGCATACCATTCCGCCAATGCTGCCGCATCCGGAAGCATTTCCGCGGGTTCGATTCCAAGCTGTGCGGCCAGCATACCCGCCATCCGCACGGAGGAAGGTGCCATCAGGCCTCCCTGCTCCAGCACCTCCTGCCGGTGTACGAGCTCCCCGGCCGTTCCTTGAAACAGGACCTTGCCGTCCTTGATTACCACGAATTCGTCGGCAAAGGCCACGATTTCCTCCAATCGGTGAGTGACGACGAGGACGGTTTTGCCTTGCGTCCTCGTTAACCCATGCAGCCGCTTCATCAGATCCTCCCGGCTGGCAGGATCGAGGGAGGCCGTAGGCTCATCCAAAGCCAAAATGTCGGGATCGGCCGCCAATACGGCCGCAACTGCTGCTTTCCGCATTTGGCCCGAGCTTAGCTTGAAGGGACTCTGCCCCAGCAGCTCCTCGTCCAATCCGACGAAGGATGCCGCTCTGCGGACCGCCTCGGTGGCTTCGGCTGGATTCCGTCCGAAATTAAGGGGCCCGAATAATAAATCCTTCTCCACCGTTTCTTCAAACAGCTGCTGCTCCGGATATTGAAACACCAGGCCGACCCGCTGCCGCAGCCCGGCGGGAATTTTCTTACTGTCGCCCGGTTCAAGGCAGAAATCCAAAATGCGAATCAGGCCGTCATCCGCCCGAATCAAACCGTTCATATGCTGGAGAAGCGTTGATTTCCCCGAGCCCGGCGCACCGAGGACGGCAATCATTCGGCCTTCCTCCAGCTCCAGATTCAGGCCGTCGAGCCCAAGAACCGGACTCATCCCCCGGTCCCGGTAGCGGTAAGAAACCTCTTCGAATGATATGACCATAATGCCTCCAGCACCTCCTTCTCCCTGACCAGCTCGCCGATATCGATTCCTCTCGCTTTCAGCTCCCTGCACAGCTGGAGGGCAAAAGGCGCCTTCAGCCTGCACCGCCCCAGCAAGTCGTCCTGCAGAAGCAGCTCCTTTGGACTGCCGTCCGCGGCCACCATGCCGCCGTCCAGCACGATCATCCGGTCGGCTTCGGCCATCTCCTCCACATCATGGGTGATAGAGATGAGCGTGTACCTGCCTTCGGCGTGCATGGCCCGCATCAGGCCCAGCAGCTCATTCTTGGCCTTCTCATCCAGCATGGAGGCCGCCTCGTCCATGACAATGATGGAAGGCTCCATCGCCAGCACGGCAGCGATGGCCGCCCGCTGCTTCTGTCCGCCGGACAGAGTGGCCGGATGCCGTTGGAGCAGATGGACGATATCCAGCCGCTCCGCATAGGTTCGAATCCGCTGCTGCATTTCTTCCCGGCTCAGGCACAGATTTTCCAGGCCAAACGCGATATCATCCTCTACGGTGAGGCCGACAAACTGATCGTCCGGGTTGGCAAACACCATGCCGATATGACGGCGAATGTCGCCCAGCGTGCGGCCGTTCAGCTCCAGCCCATCGATCAGAATGCGTCCCCGGCTCATGAGGAGCAGGCCATTCAAGAGGCGAATGAGCGTGGACTTGCCTGCCCCGTTCCTTCCAGCGATGCATACCCACTGTCCATGGGGGATCGCCAGCGAGACATCTTTGAGCACGTTCGTGCAGCCCTGTCCGTAATATACATGTTTAAGCTTTACTGCATGCTCTGACTTATCGGTTATGCCCGCCATGCCTAACGCCTCCCCCTTAGCTTTCTGTGTGAAACATGCCGAACGGATCAATACGCCGCAGGGATTCGATCAGATATTTTGCGGCCCATCCGACGAAGATCCCGGTCACCACGCCCGCACCGAGCAGAAAGGGCAGGTAATAATAAATTTTTGCCGTTCCCAATACCAGCGAGGCTGCCGTCAATTGCCCGATATTATGAGCGATGCCGCCCGCGATGCTCACGCCGGTTAAGCTGAAATTGCTCCCCCCGAGCCTCAGCATGACATACATCACCAGATAACTCGCCAGAGCGCCGAACATGCTGAACAGAAAGGTCGAGAAGCTGCCGAGTATAAAGGCGGTCAACAATGTTTTTAAGACAATGAGCCACAAGGCATCCCTGCCCCCAAGGCAGACCAGACAGGTCAGAACCATAATATTGCCGAGCCCCAGCTTGGCGCCGGGTATCGTGACCGCGAACGGAATCAGGGCTTCCACAATGCCCAGCACCACCGATAATGATGCGCAGATGGCGATCACGACCAGCTTGCGGAGCGCATACGGATCAGGAGACAACGGCATCCGGCTCACTTCCTTTAATTTGTTCTCCGGTCACTTCAACGAACACGTGATTAGGCAAACATACGATGGTGCCATGGATGTCGTGAACGTGGCCGAACCCGATGCAGAGCTGATCCGGACAATCCGACTCCACCATCTCGATCCCTTCGCGCGAGATCCTCAAGAGGTTGTATCCCCGCTCCGTCCGGATTTCTATGTCTCGGGGCTCTTCCGTCAGCGCCACCGTATCATAATGCTTTCCGTTCACCTCGATCATGGCATAGGTTCCCTTTGCCGTTCCGTCTTCCCCCATAAACTTGGATATTCCAAACCAGGCGACAGCCGCTATCAGCACAAGCGCTATTCCAATATCTCCGCGTTTCATCAGCATCTCTCCACTTCGCTTTGCTTATCTTCATTATCAGGGCTGCACCAAGTGCCAGAAATGATTTTTCTCACATTCAGCGGGATAAGGGTCTGATACGCTGAGATCATCGGAACTCGATGCAAAAACAGCATCAGAATTCGAAGAGGAGGCACTATCATGTATAGGAAGTTTCTTTCCTGCGGCAGCCTGTTGATCATGCTCACCCTGCTGATGACGGGAGCGATCGGCTGCACAACCAAAGGGGATCAGAAGACAGCCGCCAGCACCGAACCGGCAACCGAACGTTACTTTATATTCGATACCATTGTAAGTCTCCGCGTTTACGATGAACGGATGACAACCCGGCATTTCGACGAGGTTAGGGCTCTGCTGGAGCGGATCGACCAGCGCATGAACCGGCAGCTGGCCGGCAGCGAGATTGATCAGGTCAATCAAGCGGCGGGCAAATCCGAGGTCAGCGTTTCGGAAGAAACCTTCAAGGTGGTCCAGACCGCCATCGATTACGCAGCGGCTTCCGGCGGACATTTCGAACCGACCGTAGGCCCGCTGGTGGATCTCTGGGGCATCGGGGGCGAACACCCCGCAGTGCCGAAAGAAGATGAGCTCGCCGCCGCCATGCAGCGAATGAACTACAAGGATGTGATTTTAAATCCGGCATCGAACGCCATCCGGCTGGAGAAGGAGGGAATGTCGCTGGATCTAGGCGCCATCGCCAAAGGATATGCCGCAGATGTCATCGCGGACTATTTGCAGCAGCAGGGTTTCCGCTCCGCCATCATTGACCTCGGGGGCAACATCCTGGCCATGGGTTCAAAGCCGGATGGCTCACCGTGGAATATCGGCATCCAGGACCCTGAGAAGGATCGCGGGCAATCCCTGGGGACGCTTGAAGTCGTCAATAAGACGATCGTGACCTCCGGCGTGTACGAGCGTTTCTTCGAAGCAGAGGGAACCGTGTATCACCATATTCTGAGCCCCTTCACCGGTTATCCGGTCGATAATGACCTGCTCAGCGTGACGATCGTGACCGACACGTCCATGGACGCCGATGCCATGTCGACATCCGTCTTTTCGCTTGGGCTTACGGAAGGTCGGCAGTTCGTCGAGAGCCGGGATGACGCCGATGCCATTTTCGTCACCACCGACCATCAAATCTATCTCACCTCAGGTCTGACCGATACATTCAAACTGACGAATGACAATTATCAGCTTGCCGAATAAGTTACGAAAAGGAGAAGATCGTATGAAACAGAATCGAGCTGCAAGGTCCGATGCGAAGGATGGAGGGCTGTTTCCTGCGGGCACTTCCTTCGTCTTTTCGCCGCCGCATCTCGCTTTAATCCGGGAAATGGCCGAGCCAATCGGTTTGTTTGCCGGCGATTGTCTGTATCAGGAGAACGATCCTGCCGACCGGCTGTACTTCGTAAACCGGGGAAGCCTGAAGGTATCCAAGCTGCTGGAAGGCGGATTGTCGGCAACCTTGTCGCTCCACATCCCGGGCGATCTGTTCGGTGAGCCCGATCCGTTCGGACGAGCCGTGCATCATTTCGAAGCCAGGGCCATGGAGGATAGCGAGGTCGGCGTCGTGTCCCAGACCGAGCTGGATAAAATCATCCGCATCAACGGTGACTTTGCCGTGGAATATATGGGCTGGATGGCGCTCATGCAGCGTACCACGCAGAGCAAACTGCGCGATCTGCTGCTGCATGGCAAATCCGGCGCCCTATGCTCTCTGCTCCTGCGGCTGTACAATATGTACGGCACCGGCGGGACCGCCAAGGATCACAGGGCTATCATCGGCAAGCGGATCACGAATCTGGAGATGGCGGAGATGATCGGCTCTACTCGCGAAAGCGTCAACCGTATCTTGAACGAGCTTAAGGATCAAGGCGTGATTTCTACCGAACGGGGACGCATCGTTCTGAATGATCCCGCCTATTTGCGGAATATTTGCCACTGCGAGGACTGCCCCAAAGAGATTTGCCGAATGTAACGGACATCAACAAAAAACCTCTGAATGGAACACGGAGTCAACAACAATCTCTCACCCGTGCCCAAACAGAGGTCTATTCTTCTAATAGAGCATCCCATGTATTATCTATTACACGCAGGGATTCGAAATTTCCACATGAAAACTGCGCTAATTCTCGGTGTATCATGACTCCGCCTTGCGCGCTATGATGGAGTTGATTTAACGGTTTAAGGGAAACGCACACTTTTTGCATGTATATCTGAGAGCGTTTCCATTCCAACTCTGCTTAGAAATGAGGTTTTGCTCATGAAATATCCGTTCCAGGATCCGGATCTACCGCTGGAAGAGCGAGTTCACGATCTGGTATCCCGATTGACCTTGGACGAAAAAATCGAATTAATGTGCCAATACCAGACGGAAATCCCCCGTCTCGGCGTGCAAAAATATAAGCATGGCACCGAAGGCGCCCACGGCGTGGCATGGCTTGGCGAAGCGACCGTCTTTCCGCAAAACACCGGACTTGCGTGCACGTGGAATCCCGAGCTGATGCGTGAAATCGGCTCGGTCATCGCAGAGGAAGCCCGGGTCTATTACCAGCGCGACCGGGCCATCAACGGACTGACCATCTGGGCGCCGACCGTGGATCTGGAACGCGACCCCCGGTGGGGACGAACGGAAGAAGCCTACGGGGAAGACCCGCACCTGACCGGGGAGCTATCCACCGGGCTGGTGAAGGGCATGCAGGGAGACCATCCCTTCTACTACAAAACGGTAGCTACCCTGAAGCACTTCTACGGCAATAACAATGAAGCCGACCGCGGCAGCGCCTCGGTAAGCATCGATCCGAGGAACAAACGCGAATATTATCTGAAAGCTTTCGAGGCTCCGTTCCGGGAAGGGAAAGCCGGTTCCATGATGACCGCGTATAACGGCATCAACGGCACGCCGTGCAACCTGAACCATGAAGTGAACGATATCGTCAAGCAGGAATGGGGCATGGACGGATTCGTCGTAGGGGACGCGGGTGACGTGCTGGGTACCGTCATGGACCATCATTATGTCGCTTCCTACGCAGAGGCCGTTGCGGGTTCCGTCAAAGCCGGAATCGACAGCATCACCGACGATCAGGACATCTCCTTCCGCGCTCTCCGCGATGCTTTGGAGCAAGGATTGCTTGAGGAGCAGCATCTGGACCATGCCCTCCGCAATACCTTCCGCGTCCGCTTCCGCCTTGGCGAATTCGACCCGGAGGAGCGGAATCCATACAGCCGCGTACCGGAGACGAAGCTCTGCGCGCCGGAGCATGCCGAATTATCTCTTCGAGCCGCCCGTGAGTCGATCGTGCTGCTGAAAAACGACGGTTTGCTGCCCCTTCCGCGTGATCCGTTCAAATCCGCGGCCGTGATCGGACCGCTCGCCAACGAAGCGTTCACGGATTGGTACAGCGGCACGCCTCCCTACCGGATTACGCCGCTTCAGGGCGTGCAGGCCAAAGCGGGAGACCGTTACGTTCAATTCCATACGGGATTGGATCAGGTGCGCCTTCGTTCTGCCGTCAGCGGCACGTATGTCGCCCTGTCTTCCGAGGAGCAGGGCATCCTGTTTGCAGGCACGTCAGCATCCGCCGATGCCGCCGTATTCGAGCGAAACGACTGGGGCTGGGGCTCTGTCACGCTCCGCCTGGTCAGCAGCGGCAAATTCGTAACCGAAACGGAGACGGGACTGCAAGCTGCGGCCGACGAAGCTCGCGGCTGGTTCGTGAAGGAGGCTTTCGGCTTCGAGGCGTTGCCGGATGGAAGCTTCCTGATGAAAAACTGGGAAGGCAAACCGATCCTGCTCGATGAGCATGGCCGGCTTGTTGTTGGCGGCATCGAGGAAACGGGAACGCCGTTTACCATCGAAACGGTTCAGGACGGCATCGCTGAAGCCGCTGCAGCGGCAGCATCGGCTGAAACCGCCATCGTCTTCGTGGGAAACAGCCCGTTCATTAACGGCAAGGAAACGATCGACCGTCCCGACATCACCCTTCCGCCTGCTCAGCAGGCTTTGATTCAGGCGGTGTTCGAAGCTAATCCCCATACGGTGGTGGTCATCGTAGGCGGGTATCCGTTCGCGGTGAACTGGGAACAGGAGCATGTGCCGGCCATACTCTTTACGTCTCACGCCGGGCAGGAGCTGGGCCACGCGGTGGCCGACGTTCTGTACGGAGATTATAATCCGGGCGGCCGCTTAAACATGACGTGGTATAAGTCAACCGAACAGCTTCCGGACATCATGGATTACGACATTATCAAAGGGAAGCGGACCTATCAATATTTCGAGGGGGATGTACTGTACCCGTTCGGTCACGGCCTCAGCTATTCCCGCTTCCAATACAGCGGTCTATCGCTTAGCCGTCCGCAGATCACGGCCGAAGGCAGCGTAACCGTCACCGTTGCGGTTAGGAACGAGAGCCAGCTGGCCGGGGATGAGGTGGTTCAGCTGTATGTGAAGGCTGACTCCTCCCGCGTCATCCGTCCTCTCAAAACGTTGAAGGGCTTCCGCCGCGTTCATCTGGCTCCAGGCGCTTCGGAAACGGTAACCTTTGAGCTCAAAGCCGAGGAGCTGGCCTTCTGGGATGTCACCCGGGAGCGCTACTGCGTGGAAAGCGGGACCTATACGCTCATGGCTGGACCATCCTCCGGCCGCCTGCCGGTCACCGCAGTCCTTCAAGTCGAAGGAGAAACGATTCCGCCACGCATGCTGCGAGAGCCTGTTCGGGCAGTGAATTATGACGACTACCAGGGTGTCTTCCTCGATGAATGCCGCGAAGGCGGCGAAAGCATCCGTTTAACCGGCGACTCGGGATGGATCGCCTTCCATGACGCCGATCTCGGCAATTCTCCGGCCACGTTCGAGGCCAGGGTGAGCGGACATATCAAGGGCGGCGACATCGTCGTTACGACCGGCAGCCCGGATGGCCCCGCAGCCGGAAGCTGCAGGGTCCTGCCGACCGGAGGGCGCCAGGCCTGGACGACGGTAGAGGCCGATCTGACGGGGTTAGCAGGACGGGCCGACGTCTTCCTGATCATGAAAGGCGAGGTGCAGATCAGCTGGTTCCGCATAGCTTAAGCCGCCAGCGATCTAGTGATAACCCTCGGCTTAATCGATGGTTCTAACGGGCCTGCCAGCGGCACCCCACCTTACAGATATCCATAGAACATCTGCCCTACGTTTTATACGGTGGGCAGATGTTCTTTTTTGTTAGAATGAAGTCAATCCGAAAATATAAGAAAATGTCCCCGCCTTCGTTACAAGGCCACAACAAAAAATGTGAACCCATTCCAAGGGTCATTTGTTTATTAGACATAACGCAAAGAAAGGAGTGCCTTGGATTGACGGAACGCGAGTTATTCGATTCATACAACAAGGACGTGTACCGTACCTGCTACTACATGCTGCGGAACGCCCAAGATGCGGAAGATCTCTGCCACGACGTATTCGTCACCGTATTTCGCCAGGATTGGAGAAGCGTAGAGCATACACGCGCCTGGATCATGCGCATCGCGATGAATCACTGCCTGAACCTGCTTAGAAGGAATCAGACCCAGCGGGAAAAGCAAAGCCAGGTCGCTTGGCTCCACGAGCAGACCGCGGCATCGGTTAAATCCGTGGACACCATCGTATTGGAAAAAGCAGCGGCGGCGGAATGGGAGAGCCTGCTGCGGCAGCTCCCGGACAAGCTGATGGCCGTGGTCACGCTCCGCTATATTGGCGAGCTGTCGATGGCGGAAATTGCCGAAACGTTGAAGATCCCTGTAGGAACGGTTAAATCAAGGCTTCACAAAGCATTGAAAATCATGCGCAAAAAGCTCGAGCATCATAACGGCTTTTGGCTGAAGGGGGAGAAACAATTTGGAACGTTTTGAGAATACTCTGAAAAATCAGATGAACACAGCGAATAACGTGTCTTATCCTGATTTTGACCGGATGTGGAGCAGCATACAGCAGGACGAATTGAAGGTGGCCGGAGGGGAATCGACTCCGCTTCGTCCGCGTAAGCGAAAGCGAATTGCGATCATTACCGGGATATCCGTCGCCCTGATGGCCACACCGGTCTATGCAGCCTTGAATTATGACTGGTCCCATCTTCTGTCTTACAAGGCCGGGATCCAGACTGCGCTAGAACAAGGGCTTGGCCAGGCAATTGAGAAATCCGTTACGAAGGATGGCATCACGCTAACGGTGCACACGGCGTTTATCGATGAGAACCGCACGTTCCTGCTCTACAGCCTGGATCCTGGCTCGACGCGGGCCGGCGAACAAATCGCTTTTGATCGAATCGGGCTTAAAGATAAGGAAGGCCATTCCGTGGAGGGCCATTATTCGCATCAGTGGAACGAGGAGTTAGGCGTATTCCAGGGGTATTTCGAGACCGATTGGGTTGCTGAGGGCCAGATCGCGGATATCGAGTTTGCAATGGAAAATATTCGTTTTACCGGCGATGGAAAACAGTCCATCCCTTACGACCCTCAAAACCCGAATACGCAGGCATTCCCCATTCAAAAGGATGGCATTGACAGCGTGACCCTGCAGTCCTTCGAGCAGGCCGAAGGCAATGTCCTGCTTCAATCGTCCATTAGATTTACGGACCCTGAAATGAACAGCAGAAGCTGGGTGCGAATTCAAGCAGCCGATGACAAGAATGAGATGATTAAGGAGGTTAAACCTTCTACTTTCGGAACTCCGGCAGCCACCGGAGAATACCTGAGCCAGCAAATATTCAAGTCCGATTCCCTGCGTGCGGAAGGCACGACATTCCAGTTGGCTTATGATCGCACGCTGCAAAGCGTCGATGAAACCTGGAGCTTGAATATGGCTCTATCCAAGAAACAAATGGCCAACGGCACATGGAAGGACGTGCTGAATATCCCTGTAGATCAGGTGCCTGGGGAATCGAAGATCCATGAAATGATCGTGACGCCAACCCAAGTCCGGCTGATCCTGACCCATAAGGAAAAGCATACCCGTTTTCCATACATGGACTATCAGCTGGACGTAGGCGGAACGCTGTTAAGCGGAAGCATGTGGCATGTGCCCGGCCAGTCCAAGAAAACGGAGCTGCGCTTTGAAATGACCGGACTGGATGCAGCCTCTCTGGCGAACCGCCCCGTGTCTCTGGTCGCCAAGCACCGCGTCGACGAATTCGCCGGAGATAAGAATCCGATCCGCTTGACCGATATTTCGGCTGAGCATCAGACCTTAACGTCCAGCATTGCCGGCTATCCGATTACATGGACCTATTACATGAAGGATCATAATCTCTATGTGGAATCCTTGAGCTCCGACCCGGCGTTCGGCGGCGTCAACCAGACTTATTATCTGGACGGCGAAGATCGGAGCTATGGCATGCCGGCCATCATCGGCCTGCTCGGGGATGACAGTAATAAACATATGGACGTGTATAAGAATTTCGACAAGACCGAGCTCGAGGTTTATGTTTGGAACTATACCACCCATAAGCGGGACGATGTCCTGCGCATTCCGCTCAAAACCGGGAAATAAACCTATCAAGCGTTATAAACGATAAAGAAACCCCATGCAGAGACGAAAACGTTACCCGGTGCAGCATTTCTGCCAAGAAATGCTGCACCTTTCGTATCTTTCGTACTCCATCCATGAAGGGTTTCTCTCTTTTTTTCCGTTCACATGTCACAATTCCCGGCGACAAACTGTCATATAGGTGAATATCAACCTTCAAACGTAAAGGGGAACTGAACATGGAACTGCGAATGAATTACCGGTCGGCCAATCCCGAAGCCTTTAAAACCCTGCTTGCCCTGGAGCAAGCGGCTCAAAAAAGCGGACTGGATCACAAGCTGTACGAGATCATCAAGCTCCGGGCGTCCCAGATCAACGGCTGCTCCTTCTGCGTGGATATGCATTCGAAGGATCTGCTCTCCATGGGCGAGAGCGTGGACCGTCTCCTCCTTCTGCCGATGTGGCGCGAAGTGCCGATCTATTCCGACGAGGAACGGGCCGTCATCGAATTGACGGAGTGCGTGACCAAGCTGTCCGAAGCCGGCGTTCCGGCCGAGGTATACGAACGCGTGCGCAAGCATTTTGACGAGAAGCAATTCGTCGATCTGGTCATGGCGATTACGACCATCAATGCCTGGAACCGGATCGGCGTTGCTACAGGGCTGTTCCCGGGCTGTTTTGATTAAACAGCTGCAATTTATCCGGATTGACCACAAGAAAGATCCGGCTGA
The DNA here is from genome assembly GCF_038007545.1 of Bacillus sp. FSL K6-6540. Taxonomy (NCBI): domain Bacteria; kingdom Bacillati; phylum Bacillota; class Bacilli; order Caryophanales; family Bacillaceae; genus Bacillus; species Bacillus sp. FSL K6-6540. Next base: position 472,422 of record NZ_JBBOXH010000001.1, on the reverse strand, counting down.
TGCGGGATAAGTCGGGTTCCCACTCTGCCGTAAGCACCATGGAGACCCTGCCTTCCCGCTTCAGCAATACGCCGGGCTCCCCGTTGACGGAGACGGGTTCAAACCCTTCCCGAAACGAGCCTTTGGCGGACAATCCCTCGAAGAAAGCTCGTACCCGCTCCACGCCCAGTATCGGATTGATGGCTGCTTTCGCTTTGCCGCCGCCATCCGACAGCAGCGTAACCTCTTCCTTCAGGAAAGAAAGCAGCGGCTTAAAATTCCCCATATCGGACGCCCGCAGGAAAGCTTCAACGAAGCGTTCCTGCTGTTCCGTCCGGGTTCCTTCTCCCACCGGCCCCTCCGAATAGCGGCCCATTTTTTCCTTGGCACGGCTGAAGGTCTTGCGGCAGCTGATCTCCGTCTTTCCAAGCATCTCCGAGATTTCATGATATTCGAGACCCAGCGTATCCTTGGCGATATAGATGGCACGCTCCAGCGGCGTTAGGCGTTGAAGCAGCACCAGATAGGCATAGCCGATATTCTCGCGGCGTTCCGCAGGATCGGACCGCTGTATCATGTCATAATCCGGCATCGGCTCCGGCAGCCAGGGACCGGTATACGTTTCGCGCTGGCGCCTGGACGATTTCAGCAGGTTGATGCAGCGGTTCGTTGTCATTTTGGCCAAATACGCCTTCTCGTTTAGCACCTCTCCCCGATCCATCTGCACGAATTGGGAAAATACATCCTGCACGATGTCCTCGGCATCCGCCGCACTCCCCAGCATCCGGTAGGCCAGGCCGAACATCATCGGCTTGTATTCGATATAGATTTGATCCCATAACATCAGGCACACCTTCTTACTCTGTATATTGTCGACAGTAAGCTACACCACCTATAAGACAGATGAACGCTGCCGTCTGTGACATCAAGACGCTCTAATCCTACTCTATCCTATAGATCCCGATCCCTGAAAGGGTCAGTTTATCAGAGAGTTGGAGGGTCAACCAACGCTGCGTTCTTTATCTAATATGAACATTGTGACAAGGATCGATAAATCTATCGACATTTGGGTAATTTTTAAATAACATATGGGATGACCTCACCACAAACGTAAAAGGTTTAAGAGCTTAGAAAGTAGGGAAACACATGAAAAAATCCACCCCTTTACGTCGCGTCGAATTCGGTTATTTTCTGCTGATTGCTCTTGCCATCGTCCAGCAGGCGTTATTATTTTGGCACATCCATGTAAACCAAAGTTTTACTTTCATGGAATTTATGTTTAGCATCGGCTCGTTGGCCGCTTTGCTTATCGGCTTCTTCCTGCCGGTCGGCGTTTCGACGGTCGCCGTTTTTGTTTATTTGGTCACGTATTTCGTCTGGTTGTCCACGCTGGCTCCGATCCATGCGCTCACGCTGTCCTGGATTTTGCTGCCGCCCGCCAATACCGCCATTGCCGTCTTCATTAAGCTGGCTCTCGTGCGAAGCCGTAGATTTATCCGCCGTCTCGAGCAGCTCAGGAAAACCAACCCGGACATCGACATTGACACCTCGCTCGGCAGCAAGGAGGCTTTTGAAAGCACGCTGGTGAAGCAAGCGAATCTGGCCCATCGGTATTCCGATCAATACGGCTTCTGCATTATGATGTTTAAGCTCGATTTCCTCCCCCTGACCAGGGAAAACGTCGGCTCCCACCGCTTTGCCAAGCTGATTGTAGAACTGTCCAATACGATTCAGAAGCAGATCCGTTACGAGGACTATAAGTTCTCCATCGGCGAAGGGCGGTTTATCATTCTGTGTCCGCTCACCAAGCCGGAGTACCTCAAAAGCCTCATGGACCGCATCAAAGTCGCCATGATGAACGTCCCTTTCCGGGACAAAAAAGGCATGTCCCTCAAGCTAGTGGTCCGAGCCGGCGGCCTCGTGTTCCAGAAAGAGCAGTTCAGCCGATATGAACATATCGATGACGTCATCTCCGCTTTAGAACGAAATACCGAAACCGACCTCATCGGGGAGTATATCTAACGAAGTTATCATCACCATGAAAAAGGAGGCTTGCAGCCGATGTCGTATACCCATTGGTTTATCCCTCTCTGCATCGGGGTCAGCATCGTGTTCTCCATCGCCATCATCATCCTGACGATCGCAACCTTAAGCTTCCGTTCGAAAATCAAACGAAAGTATGATCGGGGGAAGTTCAGTGACTGACTTTTTCCTCGTTATCTCCATCATCAGCATATGGATTGCCGTACTGGAGTCGATTATTATCATGGCCGGCGCCATCGTGTTCATTCATAAACAAAGCCGGCAGAAGCTGGTGAATCCCGGCAATTTGGAGGATTATCCCACCGTGACGGTCATGGTGCCCGCGCACAATGAGGAATTGGTCATCCAGGCAACGGTTGAGCACATTTTGCAGATGAATTACCCTCACCACAAAATGCAGCTGATTGTCATCGCCGACAATTGCAAGGATCAAACGGCCGAGCGGTTACAAGCGCTGAAAGCGAATGAGCGTTACCGGGACCGCGACTTTGTGATCCTGGAGAGAACCGGAACCGGCGGCAAATCGGGCGCTTTGAACGACGCGCTCAAGCAGGCAACGGGCGAATGGATCTGTGTTTACGACGCGGACGCCGCTCCTGAGAAAAATGCGCTGTTGTTTCTCACGCAGAAGGCGATGGAGCAGCCCGAACGCTACGGGGCCGTCTTTGGACGCAACAAGGCCCGTAACCGCGGGCAGAATTTCCTGTCCCGCTGCATCAATCTGGAGCTGGTGACCATTCAGCGCGTGCATCATACCGGGTTATGGCAGCTATTTAAGCTGGGTACCATTCCCGGCACGAACTTTATCGTGAAAACCGCGCTCATTCAGGACATCGGCGGATGGGACGAGCATGCGATTACCGAAGATACCGCGATTTCGTTCGAGATCCTGACGAGAGGGCAGCTGATTGCCCTGGCCCCCCAAGCCGAAGCTTATCAGCAGGAGCCCGAGGATCTGAAGGTGTACATGAAGCAGCGCGAACGCTGGGCCAAAGGCAACTACAGCGTCGTCACGGATAATATTCATCATCTGTTCGACCGGAGCAGCTGGCGGATTAAGCTGCATGTGCTGTATTACGCGGCCAGTTACTTCTGGTTTATGATTGCCATCATCATCTCGGATATTATATTTATCGCCAATATCGTGTATCAGATCATCGCGCTGTTTAATCCGGCCGTCGTCTCCCCTTTCCGGTTTGAAGGGGATGTCTACATGTATCTCGTCATTGCCTGGGCCTTAATGTATTACATCTACGTCCTGCAGATTAACCTGGCGCTCGCAACGGACATCGGCCAAAGCACCACGCGCAACTTCATTCTATCCTGCGTGTCGTACTTCACCTACGCTCAGCTGTTCCTCGTCATCTCCATCAAGGCGTTCTACTCCATGATCGTGGACAAGATTACGGGCAGGGAATCCAAGTGGTATAAGACGGAGCGGTTTGGATAGAGGGAGTCATTCGTATTTGGTGTTAGTAAAATAAAAGAAGAAGGATCGCCATGTCATGGCGATCCTTCTTCTTGTTCCACTATGTTCACCATGCTGTGTAAAAGCATTTACATCGTCATGGCTATTCGATTTTCCAGTTCTTTTGCTCATTGCGAAGTTTCTCAGGCGTCACGTCATTACCGGCGGGATCCACGATGCTTAATCCCGAAAAGGTGCTCAGCACCTGTCCGCGAATTTCGCGCAGGTATTCCGTGCGCAAAACTTGCTGTTCGGCTCTTTCCGCAACAGTGAGCACTCCTTCCCGCTGTTTTTGTGCCAATTCGTTAATCCGGGTTAAGCTTTGGATCATGATATCCCTCTTTTCCGTTATTTGTTTGTTTATTTATCTTAATGTAAAGATATATTATCTTAAGGTATTTGTCAACCCCTGCCAACCTTCATTTCCGTCAGACGCATTTGTGATTATTTCCCTATCAAAAGTCCCTTCCTTTCCTTAAACTTGGTGTTTAAGGTTTATTTATTTACAAATCGTGGTTAATGTTAGTATTGAAAACTTGGTGTTCGCAGCATAATACAAATGCAGGTCTTCATCCCTTAGGAAAAATTGCTTATGCCTTTCTGGCAGAACATGAAATATAATAGAGGAACTTAACTTTAAACAACTGGGGGAACATCTATGAAATCTCAGCTTAACAACCCAGCTTCACCGGGAAAAAACGATCGTTTTTCCTCTGCTGGATTCATCCTGGCCGCGATCGGGAGCTCTGTCGGCCTCGGAAACATGTGGAAGTTCCCGTACATTACGGGAGAACACGGCGGCGCAGCTTTCTTCCTGCTCTTCATTATCTGTCTCATCGTGATCGGTTTGCCCGTCCTGCTGGCGGAGCTTGCCATCGGACGAGCCGGCCGCGGGAGTGCCGCGACTTCCTTCGTTAAAGCGGGCGGACCGAAAGTCTTTGGACAGCTTGGATTGCTCCAGGTTATCGCGCCGTTTCTCATCCTGACCTTCTATGTCATTGTGGCAGGCTGGACGCTTCATTATGCCGTCATGTCGTTTAGCGGCAATCTGTACAGCAACACCGATTTCGGCGGTCAATTCACCGCGTTTACGGAAGGCTACATGCCGATCATTTGGCAAATTGTCGCTATTGCGATCACAGGTTGGGTAGTGGCTAAAGGCATCTCCGGCGGAATCGAAAAATTCAACAAGGTCCTGATCCCGGGACTGATCATTCTGTTAATTGTGTTAATGATCCGTGCTGTAACCTTGCCAGGGGCCGGAGCAGGGGTATCGTTCTTCTTGAATCCTGACTTCTCGAAGCTGAGCCCGGAAGCGGCACTCGTCGCGCTAGGACATGCCTTCTTCTCCCTCTCGCTTGGGATGGGGATTCTGTTGACCTACGGGGCTTATGTCGATAAGCGGCAATCCCTTGGTCCGGCTACCCTCGCCATCGGCGCAGGCGACCTGATCTATGCATTTATTGCCGGGCTTATCATATTCCCGACAACCGCTTCGTTCGGGATCGAGCCGAATGCCGGCCCTTCCCTTGTCTTCATTGCCCTGCCGGCAGCCTTCTCGGCCATGCCGCTGGGCGCTTTTTTCGGAGGATTGTTCTTCGTCCTTCTAGCCATCGCCGCATTAACCTCCTCCGTCTCGCTACTGGAGGTCCCAACCTCGTATGTCATGGACCGCTGGCATTGGGGACGCACCAAAGCCGTAGTCGTCATTAGCGCGCTGGTTATGCTAATTGGTCTACCCTCCGCGTTGTCATTCGGCATCGTGCCCGGGCTTACCGATATCGGCGGCAAAAATTTCTTTGATTGGCTGGATTTCATCACATCGAACATACTGCTTCCGGTCGGGGGCCTGATCACCACCATCTTCGCGGGATACTTCTGGAAGAAGGCAGCGGATGCCGCTGGTCTGAAAGCAGGCTGGTTCCGGGTATGGCTGTTCATGCTCCGTTATATTGCGCCGGTTCTCGTATTACTGGTGCTGCTTCATACCACGGGCGTTATCACATTCGAATAATCATGCTCTCGGCAGCCCCTTGGCCTTCCCGGCCCAGGAGGCTGCTTTTTCTATTGGCTTGGCTGCCGGACGCGGAGATGGACGGAACCGCTTTCAGATTGGCACACCTTCCATGAAGCGGATCATATACTATCCTAAAAGGAGGTGTTTTCTCTCCATGCCGATTCAATTGTTGGACATGCGTCTATCCGTCCATATGCCTACGAGGGCCAGCGATAGTGAGCCCCTCGATAATTCCGAGCCGCTTCTTATCGGAGATATCGGACTTCAAACGATTCCGGCGCTTGGAACGGTCAACGTCACGGACGTGCGCGTATGGCTGTCCGGCACGGTATCCTTGTTGCGTCCGGCCACGACCGAGGCAGAGCCTCCCTCCATGACTCTATTGATTGAGCGCGACGGCAGCGGAACGCCGGGTTCCGGAACGATCATTTACGAGCAGGTCGTCGATCCCGGGAACCTCTCGTTCAATATGTTTCCCATCTCCCTGACGGCCGGTGATACCCCTCCCGCCGCGGTCGTTAACCAAGGATTGATCCGTTATACTCTCTATATAGTCTTCCCCGGCGAAAATCCACTGCTGCTCAGCGGACCGGTCTCCTTCAGCGGCATTGCGGTCGCCGGATCCGGTTGAGGCGAAGTTTGAACGGCAAGAAGGTCTTCCCCGGTTCGCTTTGGGAAAGACCTTTTTTAATTGGATCTAATGGCCGGTACCGACGACAGCCAGTGCTATCGATCGAACCGTTTACGGCTGTATACTGCGGCAGCTGCAACGAGGGTTATGACCGTCCATCCTGCACAGATCAGCAGATCCTGGGTCATTTCGCTGATAGCGGCACCTTGGCTGACGCTGCCCATCACATCGATAAACTTCTGCGTAGGCAAGTAATTCACGATGCTCATGATCCATTCATTTCCTAACATGGGAGCGAACATCGGGCCCATAACGAAGACAATCAGTACCGGCAAACCGATAATGGAGGACTCTTGTACGGTACGTGACATCAAGCCGATGATTAAACCAAGCGCAATGAACATGATGAGCGAGACGAGAATCAGCAGGGACGGAATTCCCCAGTTGACCTCCGGCACCTCCGAAACGGCCACCGAAGCGATCACCGCGATCAGGGTCAATACGAAGGTGAGGAAGCTTTTGCCCATCAGAATCTCGGTAGTGCTCGCAGGCGAGAGCATCAATACGCGCAGGGTATGCTTTTCCTTCTCTTCGGCCACCATCATCGCCAGCACGAATGCGCCTGTCATCGATAAGGCGAGTAATATCGGAAAGCTCAGGATCATCATGTCATCGCCCTTTGTCCCGTCGCTCCCCATCTTGCTGAACAGGAAGGCAAACATGATCGGCATTCCCATCATCAACAGAATTTGCGGGTTACGGATACTATCTTTCCACTCTTTGTTTATTATGGCTTGCAGTCTCTTCATGGAAAATGTCATTGCAATTCCCTCCCGGTCATTTTTACGAAAATATCGCCTAACGTCGGTTCATTGGAATGGATCGATAACAGCCTGCCTTCCAGCATCCATTGTCCGATGCGCTGCGCGCTCTCTTCATTCTGCTGCAGCACCCGCTTGCCCTCGCCCTTCACCAGAACCGTCATCGATTGATCGGCATGCGCCAGCCGCAGCTGCTGCGGGGTATCGATCGCTTTGATCACGCCATCATGGATAAAGGCCACGCGATCACACAGGCTCTCCGCTTCCATCATATTGTGGGTCGTCAGAAAAATGGTGGTTCCTTCCCGATTCAATTTCCGCAGGCCCTCATGAATATGAAGGGTGTTAACCGGGTCCAACGCTGACGTCGGCTCGTCCAGGAATAGCAGATCCGGCTTGTGAAGAATAGCACGTGCCAGCATCACTCGCTGTTTCATCCCTTTGGAGAGCTTTTTCACCATCGTCTGACGATCATTGGCCAGATTAACCTCTTCCAGCACCTCGGCAATCCGTTTCGATTCCACGTCATACAGCCTGCAGAACAGTTCCAGATTGTCTTGAATGGTGAGTCTCTCATATAATGCGCTGTTATCGGTCAGTATGCCGATCCGGCGCTTATGGCTGGAATCGTTCATTTTATTTATAGGTTGACCGAACACCTTCACGGTGCCGGAGGTTGGCAGCAATTGGGAAGTCAGGATCTTCACCGTCGTTGTTTTGCCCGATCCGCTTGGACCCAGGAATCCGAATATTTCGCCTTGATGAACATTAAATTGTATATGCTGTAACGCACTCTTGTTTCCGAACGCTTTCAGCAGCTGATCGACTTCAATGATTGGTTGCACGTTTGATCCATCCCTTCAGGTTGTCGTTGTCGCCTTACACCCTTCATGTTAAGGTAACGTCGAAAACGCCGCATTATAATAGGGATGAAAGGAGTATATCCGCTATCGAAACCTGCGATATCAGCCTTGAACGGAGCAAACATTCGGATGAATGCAACGCAAATCAAATGCCAATGATCTTTTTTAGCTCATCGTATTTGCCTTTGGATAACGGGATGGAGCTCTTGGAATGGTCGTCCAGAATTAAACTGTAGCTGTTTCGTGTCCATGTGATGACTTCACGGACCTTCTGCAGATTCACCAGGTACGAGCGGTGACAGCGATAGAAGCCGAACCCCTTGAGCCGGCCTTCCAGATCGCTTAACGACATGGAGCAGGCATAGACCCCTTGGAGAACATGAAGATTCGCGACGCCTTCATGGCTCTCGATATAATCAATTTCTGTCGGATCAAACAGTATCAGCTTGTCCCCCACCTTGGCCGGAATCTTCTCGAAGCGTACGGGCTGGACGAAGGCCGGCACTTGAGCTCCCGCGGGGACCGATTGTCCTCCAGCCCCGGCTTCGTCAAAGGTTTCGGAAGATTGAGAATGATCAGGGAAAGCGCTTAGCTTGGCGGATTTCGGCTTAGCCTCGGCGGATTCCGTTTCTGTTGCGGTCTTAGGCGCAGTCAACGGAGCCTGTGCTTCTGTTTCTTGAGTTACAGTCTCCGCAGCAGCCTCAGCTGGGATTATATTTTCAATCCGGGAATCCGCTGCTGTTTTTATTCTTTCCTGGTCCTCTACCTCTATTGAATGAAATGGCTTTCTATCTCCATCTCCATCTCTATCGCTAATGGGGTCCAACTCTTCTTCCGCCGTTTCCAGCTTTTTAAACCCGGCATGGCTATATAAATACACATCATTGGTCATCGATATGGCCTGTTCCAGCACCATGGTCGTGATGACGATCGCTTTGCCTTCCTCTATCAGAGCCGGTATCAGATTGCGAATGATATAACTTGTCTCAAGATCGACATTTTGCTCCGGGTCTTCCATGAGCAAAACCGGCGGATTATGTACGAGTGCACGTGCGATGGACAATCGGCGCAATTCCGAAGTTGTCAACTGCAACACCCGGCTGTTTTGCTTCTCTGCTAGTCCTAAGCGCTGCATTAACAGCTCCATGTCCGGCTTCGTCTCATAGAGACGAGCATAAAAATGGAGAAATTCACGAACCTTCAGACGCTCGTATGCCGCATCCGATAACAGCTGAATCCCTATTTTTTCTCTAATATTCCGTGTATGTTCCGGTGTCAGCGCCTCTCCCAGAATCCAGATGGAGCCCTCCGATATCGGCGTCTGCCCGATCATGGCGAGCAGCAATTGATGTCCGAATTCGTGATTGCATTGAATGGCAACGCATTGACCTGCGCTCACCTCAAGGTTGATGTGTGGAATTAATACGGTACTGCCGGATGTCTTCTGCACGTGTCGTAGCTGTACTGCGCTCATCTGATTTTGTATCCCCCTAGATTGTTGATTCAACAGTCCTATTTTAATGGAATGATTTGGCTGAAACTACTATTTATTTCGGATCATTCGCTAGCAGATGCTATTTCCCGAGAAATAATGACAAGGGATAACCATGAGTGAAACAAAAAAGGACTTCTAAATTAAAGAAGTCCGAATTACTTATTTTTACATACTAAGTTAATAAATACAATTAAATTAAATGCAAATCGACGATCAACTTGTCTTCATAATCACTCCGGTTTCTGCAGGAATATCTTTTCTTTTGATCCGTAACTTTAATTGACCTGTTAGCCATTGCTCTATAAATTGATAGGATAGATGCGAAACAACAATGGATAAGAAAAGGGATAAGACTGCATATATCGCAAAAGACAACGATGAACTGCCAATCATACTACTAAGTTTAGGAACAAAGATTTTTAACGGAAACATAACCATCGTATGCCACATGTACAAGCTATAGCTAATCCTGCCTAAATAATTCATAAAACCAGTACGAAGAACGCGAGATAATAACCCATATTCCTTAATGATTGGAATAAACAACAGGAAGCTTAACAGGAGAGCGACAGCGATTGGCACAGTAAATTTATGATAAGCGACATACATGAGTATGAAACATATCAATCCATTGAAATAAAAGATCTTATTAGGCTTCCACCTATTTCGCAGCTTATTTTGACATATAAAGAGCAGAACACCTACTGCAAAAAACAGGAAATCACTGTGATAAACCACAATGACTATGCTCAACCCGATGACAAAAGCATACAGAACCCATTTAGAAACCATAGAAAGTCTCTCATTACGATAACCAAACCAAGCCAAGCCCGCAATGATATAAAAAAACAACTCATAACTTAATGACCATGCAACAATCTGAGCGATAGGCAAAGGAAAAATGCCGGGAAGTAACAGTGCGTTCGTTATGAAGTTAGTAATATAATCTACGAATCCAATGCCATCCATCCATTTGTATCCGATAAAGGGACCTACAGCGAAAATAATGATGTGGATCGTAATAAACACGGGATAGATACGCCAAATACGATTAAGAGCAAATTGCCCCAATGTTCGCTTGTTCAACAGACTTTGCGTAATTAATAATCCACTGATCACGAAAAATAAGTTAACTGAGATAGGTCCGGCATAGTTGATCCAATACAGAGGGGATTCCTTTGCAACATCCGGCAGATATCCTTCTAGTATGGCTGAACCGAATATATGATAGATAACGACAGATAATGCAAGCAGACCTCTAAGCCCTGTCAAAGATTGGTTTGTACCTTTCATTTCTAATTCCTTTTCAAAAAATGGAAGTATGACTCCGTCCGAAAGATTCGTGTTCAACGGTATCGCCTTAATTATTACTTCTATTGATTAGTTTAGCAAGAATAAAAACAATGGTCACAAGTAAAAGCTCAACTGGTGAATTCTCGTGTACCAATGTTCACAACATCGCCTGAAGCCGGACGATAGCCTGTGCCCGATCGACAACCTCCAATTTACTATAGAGATTACTAATGTAATTACGGGCTGTGCCTTCCGCAATATGCAGCATATCCGCGATTTCCCGGTTGTTCAACCCTTGGACCATCAGTCTTGCCAGTTCTTCTTCCCTTTCGGTCAACCGGATTCGATCCAACCGATTTCTTAGCATACCAGAATGCCCCTCTGACATTCTGCTCATTCTTGCCGCCAATTTAGCAGCAACCGGAGCAGGAAGAATGAACTGTCCCGCAATCGTATCCCGAATCGATGCAATCATTTTATCCGCATCCATATCCTTTAACATGTATCCGTTCGCTCCGTGCGCCATTCCTTCTACGATGTAATCCGTCTCAATGAACGTAGTTAAAATAAGAATAAAGATATCCGGATGGCTCTGTTTTATATGCTTCAGCGCTTGGATTCCATCCATGACGGGCATTTGAATATCTAGCAGTACAAGTCTGGGTTGGAGGGCATCCGCCAATTCACAAGCTTCTTCCCCGTTCTTGGCTACCCCTACAACCTCCATGTCGTCTTCCAGATCCAGTATCGTCCGTAGCCCTTCGCGTGTTAACAGCTGGTCGTCAGCCACTACAATCGTGATTTTTTCCATTCCTTTTCCCCAATCCATTGCTTTTGGTAAGGCAAATTAATCCGAAGCAGACAACCTTGACCGGGTCTGGAATCCACCGTCAAGCTGCCTCCCAATTGTTCAACGCGTTCTCTCATTGTTTTCAGTCCAAAACCATTAACGATTGTGCGAGCCCCGATACCTTGGTCTTGAAGCCTGAACTCAAGCTCCGACCCCACGAGCATCAGATTAAAATGGAACACCATGCTTCCACCATGGCGTATTCCGTTAGTTAATCCCTCCTGCAGCGCATGATAGATCGTCTTCTTACATGCTGTAGACAACCATTCGGGCAGATCATGGATAGACGCATGGATAGTAACTCCAGCGTTTCGCTCCGTATCCCGGATTAACTCCTGAAGCATATTGGGAAGATGGGCATATTTGTCCTCCCTTAACATGTGTACCGAGCCCCGGATTTCATTGAGGCTGTGGCGCACCAAATCTTGTGCCTCGTTCAGCCGCTGAACTCCGGCCTGCATATCCTTATGAAGCAGCCTTTTGCCTGCTTCAATCTGCAGAATCGTCGAAGTAAGCGTATGCCCAACAATATCATGAATCTCTTGCGCGATACGATTCCGTTCCTCATAGACAGAGGCCTCAGCCTGCGCGGCCGATGTTTCCCTCATCGATCGCTCCAGACTTCGCGTTCGCTCTTCCACTTGAAGCTCCAGATTTTCCTTCAAATATTGAATCCCGGTATACAGCTTGGCATTTTTGATCGAAATTGCGCATTGAGAGCCTAGCAATTTCAATATATCGAGCCGCTGGGGCGTAAATATGCTGCGCGATAATTTATTCTCCATATATAGAACGCAAGTCAGTTGATTCTGATGGATAATCGGTAGACACAGCACCGATTTTAACCCTTTGTTCCTGACATACGTATTGCGTACAAACATTCCTTCATTAGACGCGTCATGGAGAACAATGACCTCTTGCGTTCTGGCTGCATAACCGACAATGGGGGCAGGTACGATTTCGGATTCCTCCCCCAACAGCACGGACTCGATCCGGATATCCGCTGATGTGCCCCAAGCCTCAATTGTCCATTTACCTTCATCATCGAAAATAACCGCCCCATACTCCGCGCCAGCATTGTGCAGCATAATCCGCATCAGCGAATCCAACAGCCGGCTCATCTCCATTTCACCCGATAAAGCCTGTGCGGACATCATGACCGAGAGCGTATCCACGCGTTCCAATCCAGACTCGGGCCTCAATTGCAGCAGATGAGGGTGCTCCTGCTTAAGGACCGCAGCCTTCGCCAAAGCCCCCCACTGCACGTAAGCTTCATAAGCCTCCGTCATATATATTCTGGCCAGACGCGGCTTGCCTTGACGCAAGCCATATTTGCCGTAACACTCCGCCGCCATCGCCATATCGTGAATATGTCCATATTGGCGGGCAGCCTCTATCGATTGCTCGTATAACTCCTCGGCTTGACGGTTCCTCCGCATCAACCGAAATATCTCCGCTTTCATCAACAAATATTTATGCTGATAATTTTCTGGGCAGCGAATGGCGTATTCTTTCATTTTGCTTAGCCGCTTGCGCAATTTCCCCATATAATCGTTCTGCACTTGCATCGGCGCTTCTTCGTAAAGCTTTGCCCATACCAGCGACTCGTAATAGTATTGAAGTATCGGATCACCGGCCGTTTTCCGCTTTTCCAAGATAACGGCTGACCTCGCTAACGCTTCATTCGCTTCCCGATACTCGCCAAACAGATACCCCGGCAAATATCGATAAATGCATACTAACTCTTCAATCACATGGAATGAATCCCCATGAACCGACTCGGCAAACTCCGCATCCGTAATCTGCCCGGTATCGAAGGGATCGTCAGGTGATCGAACGCCCGTCAACCGAATGAGAAGCGCAATAAATACTTTAAGCTGCTTGGAATGAAGATGATTATGATGTCTTAAGATATTCCCTGAGCTTGCGATTAGCCGGTCATATATCTCACCTAACGGATGACCAAACTGTAAGAGGGAACCACAATTGATCAGCACGCTTTGATTCCCTTGCCACAAGTCGCCGGATTCTAACCCGATCTTGCCTGCCTTCTCGGTAAATACCCCGAGCAGAGCCGGGTCGTATCGCCGCCAACTATCGGAACACAAAGTAAATGCGGTCAGCGTTCTCACATGCAGCTGCGGATATGGTTTCGATAAGCGATATGCGAGCATTCCCCATTTAAATGCCTCTTCATGACGGAAGCGATAATACATGAACAGGGCGTAGCCCATAAACCCGATGGAGGCCTCCGGGGTCATGCCGTAACGCAGCGTCATATCGACGATCGTTAGAGTATAAGAAAGCCATCCCTTCCGATTGACATAGAACGAGGCATTGCTCATATGGACCAACGCGGATATGGCCAGCTGCCGGGACGCATCCGTCATGGGAGGCAATTGATCCAGTTCTTTCATCGAATACTTGCCTAATTTCCGCTTTAGCCGTAACCACTGGAGAGTCAATCCGAATGAACCGAAATCAGACGGAAAATCAACTTGCAGCAGCCTTAAGGCATCTTGACCTAACGAGATCACTTCCCCATAATGGTCCTGACTTGCCTTCAGATGCATCTTCAGTACACAAACCGATGCTTTGTCCAAAGGGGTAACCGCCTTCTCCATCAAAGATTGGAACAAGTCGTGGGCGAGCTGGAAATGGGCACATAAATATTCCAATTCCGCTCGTTCCCGGTTGGCCTGAAAAGCGAGCCCATAATTTGTCCCCCAGTTATCCCCGTCCGCCTCCAAATAAGCCGTTGCAAGGCGCATATATCGCAGAGCAGTCTCGTAGGCGGTCGATTCTTTCGCCTTCAAGCCTGCCCTAAGGTTCAGCTCCGCCATCCTTGTTCTCTGTTCAGGTTGACGGTTCCCCTCCACGGCAAGGTTCATATGATTAACAGCTTCAAATAAAGCCTCCGTACCATCTCCCTGACCGAGATTCATTCGGTCAAGGAAGAGCAAGCCGATGCTCCAATGCAATTCCGAGCGTTTTTCTTCCGGAACAAGCGTGTAAGCCACCTGCTGGATGCGGTCGTGTTGAAATTTATAGGAGCTTCGGCTACCGTCGTTGATGAGCTGCACCAATGACATCCTTTCTGCCATCTCCAGTTCCTTCGCCAGTTTCGTTATGTGGAGCCCGGATATAATGGAGAGGGTTTCCAGATCAAATCGGCTTCCGAGGAATGAAGCATAGCCGACTACAATCTTTGTGGATGGTGGCATTACCTGCAATCGATCCGTCAGATAGGAGACCGCATTATCGGGAATGTTCATCTCGGCAATAAACGGCAAATCCCATGACCAGCTTTTGCTCGATGCATCAAAGAACACATGGCCATGGGCAATTAAATCTCCAAGAAACTGCTTGAGAAAGAAGGGGTTGCCGTCTGTCTTCCTAAGCAAGGCAACAGCCAGCTCCTCTACATCGCCATCTTTATGACGCATGACATCCTTTAACAGCTGGTTTATATCCTCCAAGGCAAGCGGCTGCAGGTCGATACGATTCCGTAGTATACGATCATGAGTCAAACGGTTTTCTAATCGACGGATCGGGTCTGCATCTTGATCACGGTAAGCCAATGCAACCAGCAGATGCTTGGTTGCTCTGTCGTCCAGAAGAAATTCCAGATATCGAAGAGATGCTTCGTCCGCCCATTGAAGATCGTCAAGAAATAGAACCAGGGGACAGTTCGGACGAAGGAACAACTGGATAAATCGGTTCATGATCAGATGAAACCGTTCCTGGGCTTCCACGGGCGGCAGCGGTTGAACAGGCGGCTGTTGGCCTATCAGCAATTCCAGCTCGGGAACCCGTTCAATCAGAATTTTCCCGTAATCCTCAACCGCTTGAAGAATCCGCAGCTTCCATACTTCGGCCTGCAGTGTGCCCTCGGTCAGCAGTTGACGAATCAGTTTACGGATCACCTGAATCCAAATATCGTAAGGCTGAGCCGTCTGATGGGTGCCGAACTTGCCCCTGATGAAGAAATAGTCCATAGATGCAGCCTGTTCCAGAGCTTCCATGAGAAAAGAAGTTTTTCCTATCCCCTCCGTTCCGCTAACGCCAACCAGCACAACAGACCCGCTAGCCGCCCTCCGCACTGCATCCTGCAGCATCTGCAGCTCGGCTTGCCGTCCGTAGAATTGGGCCGATTCCACCCATCGTTCCGGTATATCCCGGCTTCCAAGTCGGAATGGTTCCACCTCGCCTGTAACCTGAAGCCGATTGAAACACTCCTCAAGGTCCGTTTGAATACCGAATGCGCTGATATACCTATCGTCGGGCATCTTCTCCATGCATTTCTGTATAATATCGGACACTATTTTGGGGATGAATGGGAATTTGCGGTGCAGAGGCTCAGGGGTGCCGGCAAGATGGCGGTATACCGTATTTACAGGGTCGATATGTTCAAAGGGTAAAGTACCGGACAACCACTCGTATAATATGATCCCGAGAGAATAAAAATCGGATCGGTAATCCGGCGTCATTCCCGTTCTGCGTGTCTGTTCAGGCGATATATAAGGAAGAAACGCATCCGGCCGGCTTAAGGAAGACAACGGGCTTTTGCCCGCTTCGGTTGAACACATACGGATATCGATCAGCTTCACTTCATAGGTGCGGGGATTGACCATCAGATGAGAGGGCGTGATTTCGTTCAGCGTCATATTCTCTCGATGAATCCGAATAAGACAATCGGTTATGGCAACAGCCATGCGCAGGAGATCCGGAAGTTCCGGAACGTCAGAATATGCCCGCAGCAGCTGTTCCAATGTAACCCCGGCCATTTCTTTCAGGAGAAGAACCGGCCGATCTGCGATCATCTCCAAACTGTACGCTTCCAAGGCTCCACGGCCATCCAGCTTCTTCAATACGTCATACTCGTATCGAAAAGCAGCCACCATGGCCGATTCCGGACCTGCATCGCGTGTTGTCTTGGCTAAGACGCGCAAACCGTCGATAGAACGCGAAAGTCTAAAGAGTTGAATGTCTCCATTAGTATGGATTACGTCCAATGTTTGATATCCTGGCATTTCAAACATAAAGTTCCACTCCCTGATTATATGTAACAGCGTGTTTAATGATCGCAGGCTAATTAATTAAGGCTATTATAGCATTCGTCATTGCCGCGCTATATCAATCGCAAAAAGCTCGCGGTTTTTCTTTTCTTCAGATATGCAGTAGGCTCGGTTCCGCAATCTTCGACAGAACGAATGGGGAAAACAGACCTTCCCCTTTGGCGGTCTGTTCTCATGGCTTGCCGTACGTATCGACGTTGTGAAACATCTGCAACAAGCACTGCCTATTCATGACGATCGTCGTTGTTGTACCGAACATATTTAATATAATAGAAGGGCAGCTCGACAAATAGTGAGTGGTGTCATTAAATTGTCATATGACATCGATCAGATTTTAGGTAATGACAGGGGTTTGCCAAATCGCGGTGACGGTTGATGAGGGTAACCTGGGTAGGGGACTTCGGGTTCGGTCTTGATTTCAGGGTTCTCCAAGTTGAATTTATGAATGTCAATTCCTAGCTGAATACAAACGTCTTCTATTTTCAGATTAATGGACATACATCACCTCATGAACGGATATGACCTTACTTCACAGAGCATCTGAAATCATGTTTCGTATCCAAGCCAGGATGTGATTTACCTCATAAATATAACGCATGGCCCGTGCGACCAACAGTGTGTGTTGTCATGAATATTGTCATATGACAATCATCTCGAATTGGTGGAATAGGAAATAAAATGAAAAAGAGCACGCCGATTTGCGTGCTCTTCTCCAATCATTCACAAGACGCCAGCATCGCTGACAGCAAATCAAAGCTATTTGTTGTTCAACACGGCCGCAGCCTCCGTCAGCATCATTCCGCTCAGCTGCACGCTCAGTTGAACGGGAAGAGTCGGCAGAGCGTCCCAGGCAGGGCCGCATAAACCAGCATCCTCAAGCATTCCCTTCTCCCACAGCGTTTCCGCGTTACGCTGGATCATTCGGCGTACGGCGTCCTCTTCGGGCGCCTCTTCAAGCAGCACCAGCAGATAACGGATGAGGATGCCCTTAAACAGACCCGTGTCGTCAATGCCCTCATCGGGCAGAAGCAGGGTTTTTGGATCGCACAGCTCCAGCATGCACGCGTCAGCGGTCCGTTTAGCGTCTTCGAGATAGGACTTATCCCCCGTACAACGGTATAATTCCACTCCGGCACCGAGGAACACGCCCTGGCAATACGTGAACTTCCAATCGTAATCGATCTCACCGTCGCCGAGCCGGTTCATGCCATCCCATACAAACCCGGTCGATGGATCGACAAGCCGGCTCTTGTTCCATTCATAGATGCGCTTTGCCCAGATCAAATCCTCCTCGTTTCGCTCCAAAAGATACAGCCTCGCCGCCAAAATGGCGGCAGGCGCGTTAGCCGGCGTGTTTTTGTAATCCAGCTGATCCTTCTTCCACGCCATGCCGCCCCCGCAGTGATCATTCCATGCGGTCTTGATGTCTTCCCACAGCGTAAGCGCCTGCTCCTTATACCACTCGCTTCCGGTAGCCTGATGCGCACGCAGCAGCGCGAGTGCCGTCCACTCCATGTCATCGTAATAATTGTGGGTGAACGTATGGCCGTTGTACTTGTACAGGCTTCGGCTGAATGCTTCCATTCGGTCGGCATACATCGGTTTTCCCGTGCGCTTATAAGCGTCCACCAGCACATCCAGCACATGCGCCTGCCACCAATAATAGAAATTCTCGCCTGCCCCGGCATGTTCCCGCGGAAACCATTGATCCATAATGCCGCTGTCCGGGTTTCCGTAATTTCGGTACATGGCCTCCTGCAGCAGGTCCGCTCTCTCATCCCAGTTCGCCGCAGAATGCCGACCATCGCTCCCCCCAGCCTGCCCCGCGGATTCCAGCACGGCCGCACATTCAAGCAGCATCACGCCGCTCAGCTGCGAGCTGAGCTGAACGATAGCGTCAGACAGTGGACGGCTCTTCCAATCGGTCCCGAACAGCGCGCCATCTGCAGTCTTTCCCTGTTCCCAGAGCACATTGGCGTTCCGGCTCAGCCACCCTGCAGCTTCTGCTGCTTCAGGCCACACCTTGATGGCTTCCGTTACATAACGGATCAGGATGCCTTTGAACAATCCGGCGTCGCCTCCGCCTTCGTCCGGGAGGATGCCTTCCGCCGAATCCGCCAGCTCTACGCGCATCGCTTGAAAGGTCCGCTTGGAGTCTTCAAGGTACGCCGAATCACCCGTAACCCGAAACAGCTCGACCGCTGCTCCGATAAATACGCCTTGGCAATACGTGAATTTCCAATCTTTATCGATGGCCCCGTCTCCGGTCCGGTTCATCCCGTCCCAGACAAAACCCGTGGCAGGATCCACGAGGGCATTCTTCTGCCAAGCGTAGATTTTCCGAGCCCATTCCAGGTCCGCCGGGTTGCCGAAAGCCCGATGCAGCCGTGCCGCCAAAATAACCGCAGGCGCGTTAGCCGGAGTATTCTTATAACCGAGCTGCTCCTTGTGCCAAGCAATTCCCCCGCCTTGAATGTCGTTCCAGCCGGTTTGAATATCCTCCCAGAGCGTCAGCGCCGCTTGCTTGTACTTCTCCAGCCCCGTCGCCTCATAGGCGCGCAGCCATGCCAGCGCCATCCATTCCATGTCATCGTACAGTTCATTCGGCCATTCGCCGTTATTTCGGCGGAGCACTCCCTCATACAGCTGCTCCAGCCGCTCCGCATACAACGGATCTGCCGTGCGAACATAACCGTCCACCAGCACATCCGCCGCATGCGCCATCCACCAATAATGGAAAATCGTATTGCACGCCCCGTCCGGGCACGGCGTTTCTATATTGTACATACGGATCGAATCATTCCAGAAATGACGTTCCAGCGCGCGCTGCGCCTCATCGGCCCTTTTGGTCCAAATACCGGACACCGTTATCATTGTCGAAATCACTCCTGACATCTCAATATGCAAGTTTCTTTTTCCATTCCGTCAAAGATATCCAGCTTCCATCCCGCTAGCCTTTGATCCCGCTAAATGCGATGCCCTGAATGAAGTACCGCTGCAGAGCCAGGAACAGGACAAGGATCGGCAAAATAGCCACCAGCGCCCCGGCCATCATCGGGCCGTAATCCGTCTGGAAATTGAACGAGAACGCCTGGAGCCCCATCTGGATCGTCGCCTTGTTCGGATCGTTCAGCACGATCATCGGCCACAGGAAGCTGTTCCAGCCCGCCTGAAACGTGAAGATGCTCAGGGTTGCCAGCGCCGGCTTGGTCAGAGGCAAATAGATGCGCCAAAAAATTTTGAATTCGCCGCAGCCTTCAATCCGCGCCATCTCCATCATGTCGGAGGGGAGCGTCAGGAAGAACTGCCGCATGAAAAACACCGCAAACGTGCCGGAAGCCCCCGGAAGAATGATCCCCCAGAAGGAATTCATCAGCCCCATGCCCCCGCTTCCGAACAGGTCGTTGCCTCCCATCAGCGGTATATGGCGCAGCACGTACACGCTCGGGATCATCGTGACGATGCCCGGGACCATCATCGCGGCCAGCAGCACGCGGAAGAGTCCCGAGTTGCCTTTGAACTTCAGCTTGGCAAAAGCGTAGCCGCTGAGCGAACCGAAGAACAGGTTGAGCAGCACGCCGGTAATGGCCAGAAAGAATGAATTCCAGAAAAAAAGGCCGAAGGGTACGGTTGTGAACGCCTTTTTATAGTGCTCCAGCGTGATGTCCGTAGGGAACCATTTGATCGGCATCGAGAACATATCCTCATCCGGCTTAAAAGAGGTCATCACGCTCCAGTAGAACGGGAGAAACATGACGATGGCGATCAGAATGGCACCGATATAGAAGACGCTCGCGGTAAGGATTCGCTGCCGCTTGGCCTGACTCTCAATTGCTCTCATCTCTTGTCTTCCTCCTCTAAGCCCCGATTACACAATCGATTCTTCCGATTTATTGATCTTCATGCTGATCAGCGAGAAGACCAGAATCGCCATCGCCAGCACGAAGGCCTGCGACGATGCATACCCCATTTGCAGCTGGTTAAAGCCCTGCTGATAAATGAGATAAACCGGCGTTTTCGTTGCATTGGCAGGTCCGCCCTGCGTGAGCACGAATGCCTGATCAAACAGCTGCAGCGCGCCGATAATCGACATCGTGCTGACAAGGAATGTGGTCGGCCGCAGCTGCGGCCAGGTAATGTAACGCAGGCAATCGAATTTGCTGGCACCGTCCAGACGAGCGGACTCGTACAGATAATCCGGCACGCCCTGAAGTCCGGCCAGGTAAATGATCATATTGGAGCCTACGCTCTGCCACAGCGTCATCATAATAATCGACAACATGGCGGTATCGGTCTGGGACACCCAGGCCGGGCCCGTGATGCCGAACAGCGACAGGATCCCGTTAACGAGCCCGTATTCGGGATGCAGCATCCAGATCCAGACGGTGGCCGCCGCGACCGCCGACGTCAAGGTCGGAAGATAGTAAAACGTCCGCAGCGCCTTGACTCCCCTCGCCGCCCGGTTCAGCAGGATCGCCAGCAGAAGGGAGATCAGTACGTTGAGCGGCACGAACACCACCGCATAGATCATCACGTTAACGAAGGTTTTCCAATACAAATCATCGCCGAACAGTCGCCTGTAATTGTCCATGCCGACCCAGTCGTTCGAGCTGAGCACGTCATAATTGGTAAAACTCAGGTATAGCGCCATTCCAACCGGGATCACCATAAATACCGCAAATAACAGCATTGTCGGCATAATGAACAGGTAGCCCATCCTGGCCTGGTGTTTGCCAAGCCTCGTGACGGAAGCAGGCTTGGCGCTGACTGGCTTCGTGGCGGAAGTCATCCTCATGCTCCTTTCTGTAGCTCCTAGAATCCCCGAATGCGTTAACGGGCAACGGCATTTTCCTTCAGCTGCTTATCGCCCTGCTCCTGGCTGAGCCGGAGGGTCTCTTCGGCGCTCTGCTTGTTCTGCATGAACAGCTCCAGATTCGGAATGACGGCGTTCTCCTCCATGACGGAGTAACCCGGATGCGTCGGCCGTGTTTTGGCAAATTCAAGCGTTTCCATAAACGGTATCCATTTCGGATCGTCCGCGAAGAACGGATCTTCAAAGGCAGGCTTGAAGCCCGGCATATTCAGGCTCGTTTTGGCCCATAACACGGCATTGTCCTTGTTGGCCGTCCACCATTTGATAAACTCCCAAGCCTCCTCCGGATGCTTGGAGCCTTGCGGAATGACAAGCCCAAAGCCGCCCATAACGCTCCCCTTGTCGCCGTTCGGTCCGGCCGGTGGCGGCACGATGCCGTACTCCAGGTCTTTGCCGTATTTATCATAGGTGCTCAGCATCCACGGGCCGGTGTAGAGCATGGCGACTTTTCCGGTTACAAACGCATCCGTTCCTTCGCCCAAGCCGTCCTCGAAACCGATCTTGTACACCTTGTCCTCATTCAGCAAACGTCCCCAGAAGTCCAATACCGCTTTGCCCTTCTCGTTGTTCACGTTCATCGTGTTCTCCGGGGTCAGCATCGTTCCGCCCGCCTGCTGCAAATACATGTTGAACAGTCCGGGATCCCCCATCGACAACCCCGCCGTTTCGAGCTTGGTCCCGTTCCACTTGGTCGTGGCTTTGGCTGCCGCCTCAAGCTCATCCCAGGTGGTTGGCGGCTCAAGCCCGGCTTCCTCCAGCATTTTCTTGTTGTAGAACAGGGCCCGCGCATCCACCGTCAACGGCAATCCATACAGCTTGTCTTCATAGGTAAGCTCCTTCAGAGCCTCTTCGTAAAAATCCTCCTTGTTGACGCCGTCGCGCTCCAGGTATTCGTCCACGGGATGAAGCACGTTCTTAGGTGCATAGAGCGCGGTCCGCCACCGGTCCCAGAACACGACATCCGGCGTCCCCCCGTTCGTGGCCGCGGTCAGAAACTTCGTCACCACGTCCTGCTGCAGGGCATACTTCACCTCGATTTTATCTTGGGATTTATTAAAAGCATCCACCATCGTTTGGATCTGTTCCTGCCCTTCTCCGCCCCAGTCTCCCCAGAAGGTCAGCACCGTTTTGCCGCCGCTGGCTTCTCCGCCGGAGGAGCCGCCGCTGCCTCCTGAGCATCCCGCCAGAAGCCCAATCACAACTATCATCGACCATACGATCTTCCACTGCTTTTTCATTCGTTAACCCTCCCTTATGAATTCCAAGCTTGGTTCGCCGCTTCATCCCGCTGCTAGCTTTACCGTTTAACCGCGATACCGGAACACAACAGCACCAGTTCGCAAAACATCATATTGGCCCATGAAAACCAAGGCCGGGTATATTCCTGCGGCCGATCCACATGAAACCCTTCATGCATGAGCCCGGTTCCTCCGTCCGTTGCCAGCAGCAGTTCAAGGAGGCGCTGCCGCTCGGCTTCATCCTGTTCGGTCATCCCTTGCATCGCAAGCGCAATATGCCATATGTATTGATCGGGCGTATGCGGACTGCCGATGCCGGATGCAGCGGTCCCGGAGAAGTAGTACGGGTTCCGCTCACTCAAGATAAACCTCCGCGTATTCGCGTATATCGGATCTTCCGCATTTCGGTATCCCAAGTACGGAATGGACAGCAGGCTGGGCACATTCGCGTCGTCCATCAGGTTAACCGAACCCAATCCATCCACCTCGTATGCATAGATAGGGCCGCATTCCAGATGCTCCACAATGCCGTACCGCTGTATGCCGGCTTCGATCTGTGCCGCGAGCCCCTCCGCCGCCGCTGCCAGCTCCCGATCCTTCAGAATCTCCTCGGCAATCTCCGTCACATACCCCAGCACAACGACCGCAAACATGTTCGACGGAACCAGGTAACCGTGGGCGCAAGCATCGTCGCTCGGCCTGAAGCCGGACCAGGTCATGCCGGTATATGCCGTCTCCGCTCCTTTTCCGCGACGGACCAGCGTATCCGACGGAGGGCAGTTGCTTCGCTCGAAGGTGTAAGCCGATTTCTGTTCATGGTGCTGCTCTGTCGTCCACAACTCGATAATCTGCCGCACGCCTGCCCGAAAGGTTTCGTCAAAATGGCCGGTTCTTCCGGAGTTTTTCCACAGCAGGTAGCTGAGCTGGATCGGGTAACACAGCGAATCGATCTCGTATTTGCGTTCCCAAATCCACGGACTCATCTCGGTTGCATCATCCTGATGTCCCATCCCATTTGCAGACTCATTGAACGCATTGGCATACGGATCCCGCAGAATATAGTCAAACTGGCGTCTGACCACGCCCTGGATCATGTCGCCGATCTCGCGGTCCTCTCCAAGCACCAGGAAGGGCCTGACCTGCGCAGCCGAATCGCGCAGCCACATGGCAGGAATATCCCCGGTAATGACAAACGTCGTGCCGTCCTCCATTCGCTTCAAGGTGGTATTCCAGGTATTGGCTAGGCATCTCTCGAACATGTCAGCCGTTCGTTTCGGCTGCTTCGCCCGAACCATGTCCGATAACCGCCTAATGGCCTCTGGCAGTTCAGTTATGGATTGCACGTGATGTTCCCCTTTCACTTGATGGAATTATGAAACCGCTATCACGAATCAGTATATTGTTATCTAGTTAATATGTCAATATATAAAATAAATTAAATGTTATATTAGGTATTTGGTAAACGTCGACACAAAACAACGCTGCTCCTCACCGAATTAAGAACAAAAAAAACCATGTGCTCACAGCTTCGTGAGCGCATGGTTTGCATGCGTGCATGGGTAAGGGAAGACATTACAAACATTCCGTATTCACGTTTCCTGTTTGTAAGGTTCAACCTCCAAGGTTTTCGTTATCGAATTCGAATTTTCATTTGGTCGGTCAGGGAATTACCAATTCGCCGGTCACTTTCCAACACACTATGCATCGAAGGCTGCGCCAGCTGCGCAGACGTTTGAACAAGTTTCTGCTATTCCTTGACGGGACCGGTAGATGCGCCAACCACCAATTCCGCAGGCAATCTCTTCTCGACCGCAACCGCGTCGTGGTTCATGATGCCCAGCACCGTCTCGATCGCCAGCCTTCCCATCTCTTCCTCGTTCTGCCGCATATGGGTAAACAAATACCCCTCACCGATATTTAATTGCGGACTGTCGAAGCATATGATAGATAGATCCTCCGGGACCCGCAAACCGAGGCGTTCAGCCGCAACCTTAGCAAGCAATGCAATATTGTACTCAATCGCAAAAAAAGCGGTAATCGACGGATGATCCTGCAAATGCTGCATGATCCGCTGTATTTCCCGTTCAATATTGCTTTCGTAGAAAGCATTGGGCAGCGTGGCCGTTACGTCACTGATCCAGATTTCCTTGTCAAACGCGATGCCCCGGGCGGCATGAGCCTGAACGAATCCTTCAATCCGCTCTTCGACCGCCGTCGTATCCCTCGGCGGAGGAGACAGCAGGGAAATATGGCGATGACCCAAATCGAATAAATGCTCCACCGCCTGCACGGCTGCCCCAAGATTATCCGTGCTGATGGAAGCCGCAGCGACCCCCTTCAGCTTGCGGTCAATCAGGACGAGCGGGAAGCGGGCAATGACCATTTTCAATATTTCGGCATTAAAATATTCACCCTGCGCGGGAAATACGATAAGACCGTTCACGCCGAGATTGCGCAGCTTCTGGATGGACAATTCCTCGTTATCCTGGTCCCCGAACGTTCTGCGCAGGACCAGAAAGCAGTCATTCTCCCTGGAATACTGCTCCATGCTGTAGATCAGCCGCGTCCCGTAGCTTGAAGAAAAATCCGTGATGACCAGGCCGATCATTTTCTCCCGGCCGGCCGTTCCCGTTTCTGTGCTCTCTGAGGAGATGGGTTCCCTGTGTACCACAGGCTCATCCGGATCGGCTACGAACGATCCCTTGCCCGGCTTGCGCACGATCACGCCTTCTGCCGCCAGCAGATCCAAGGCTTTCTTGCTCGTGATTCGGCTAACTCCGTACTCATCCGCAAGTTCCTTCTCTGATGGAACTTTATCTCCAATCCGAAACATATGGGTTGAGATCTTTCGCTTCATCTCGTTAAAAATCTGTTCATACATCGGCTTCGTGGAAGCTGCATCTTTCAAATTGATATCCCTCCAACGGTACTCCAAAACCTGCTAATTTATATAACAATATAACATGATATATTTAAATTGTCCATGTTGAACGATGATCGCTCACAGATTCATCACATCTCCTATTTGCTTAAAACAGCACCATACAAACTCATAACTTGTACAATGCATGTTCAACCTGACCATTGCCCATCCTATAATCCATATACTTAAATTTTTGCGGGGGAGGAAGATTCGTTGGAGCGTTTTGACCCGGAACTCGTCTTTTTTGAGCCGGATGCGTTGGAGTATCCGCTTGGGAAGAAGCTGCATGCATGGTTTGAGGAATTAGGCACACCCATCAAAATGACCACCTCCCATAATCGGGTAACCGGCATTCCGGGGGAGACCGAAACCGAAAAATACCGAAACGCCAAACGCACCCTAGTCGTCGGGATTAGGAAGACCTTGGATTTCGACACGTCCAAGCCTTCTGCGGAGTATGCCATCCCGCTGACCACGGGATGTGCAGGGCATTGTCATTACTGCTACCTGCAAACCACCATGAGCTCGAAGCCTTATGTCCGGATTTATGTCAACCTGGATGAAATTTTGGGCCGAGCGAAGCAGTACATCGCTGAGCGGTCGCCCGAAATCACCCGGTTCGAGGCCGCTTGTACCGGCGATCCCGTATCTCTGGAGCATTTGACCGGGGCACTGGCCTATTACATTGAATTTATGGCCAAGCAGGAACATGGCCGACTGCGATTCGTGACGAAATTCGCCAACATCGATTCCCTGCTCAATATCGATCACGGCGGCCATACCAGGGTACGCTTCTCCATCAATTCCGATTATGTGATCCGTTATTTCGAGCCGGGTACCTCTTCCTTCGAAGAACGCATTGAAGCCGCAGGGAAAATTGCCGAAGCCGGATATCCGTTAGGTTTCATCATTGCCCCGATCGTCAAATATGACGGATGGCAGGAAGGATACTGGCATTTATTGGAGAAGCTCCATGAGCGATTGAGCCATGTGGAGGTTAAGGATCTGACGTTTGAGCTCATTCAGCACCGGTTTACCAAAACGGCCAAAAACACCATTTTGAAACGGTACCCCAAAACCAAGCTGGACATGGATGAGGAGGACCGGCAGTTAAAGTGGGGAAGGTATGGAAAATTCAAGTATGTCTATAAGGCCGAAACCGTCGAGGAGTTTCAGCAGCTGTTCGAAAAGGGAATCCAAGAATATTTCCCGCGCGCGGAAATTGCCTATTTTGTCTAAAATACCTGGGAACGCCAGTCATTTGATGTACCCAAAAGCAACAAATAACGGACACCTCCCGGTGCCCGTTATTCTTATGAACCGTATCTATTCCCTTCCGCCCTTCATCGAAGGACCGCGAACTCTTCGGCCTTATGATCTTGGTCGTACATCCAGACCTCAATCTCATGGATATCCATCGGCTTTCCGTAATAGTAACCCTGCATGACATGACACCCGAGCCCCGTCAAAAAGTCGATATGCTCCTTATTCTCCACGCCTTCGGCGATCACGTCCAGATTCAGCTTTTCCGCCATAAGAACGACGGCGTTGACGATGGCGCGCTTGCTGGGCGTGTCCAAATCATTGGTGAACTGGCGGTCCAGCTTCAGGGCATCAATCGGAATCCGGTCCAAGAGCCCAATCGAGGAATAGCCGGTTCCGAAATCATCCATGGAGACCTTAACCCCTAAGGATCGGATACTCCCAAGCTGACGGATGATATCGTTCACATCGTGCAGCACCATGGACTCCGTAATCTCCAGTTCTAACAACCGCGGCTCCAAATCCGCCTTGTGCAGCACGTTTTGAATCAGCTCCAGCAGATTGTCGCCATGAAATAAACGGACCGATAGATTCACCGAGACCGGCTGGACAACCCCGCTATCCTGCCACACCCTGCACTGCTTGCATGCTTCTTCAAGCGTCCAGCGGGTCATCGGAATAATCAGCCCCGTCTCTTCCGCAATCGGAATGAATTCCTGAGGGGAAATCACGCCGAGTCGGGGATGCTTCCAGCGAAGCAGCGCCTCGAATCCGACCAAGCGGTCGCTTTGCACATTCCATTTCGGCTGATACACGATGAAGAACTCCTTCATCTCCAGCGCTCTTTGCAAGTCCTTCTCCAATTCCATTTTGCGAACCTCTTGAAGACCCATCTCCTCGTCATAAAGGCATTGCTGATTCTTGCCGAGCCCCTTCGCTTTATACATGGCGGTGTCGGCATTCTTCAGCAGCGTCGTACGATCCGAGCTATGGACGGAACCGATGCTGATGCCGATGCTAACCGTCACATACAGCTCGTTGCCGTCGATATGGTACACCTTTTTAATTTGTTGGAGTATATCATCGGCTAAGCGCTGGGCATAATTCGGGTCGCTTTGCTTCAAAATAACCAGAAATTCGTCGCCCCCGATCCGGAACACCTGCTGGCCGCTTCGAATGAATTGACGCAGCCGCTTGCCCACTTCCTGAACCAGCAAATCCCCGACATTATGACCCAGCGTATCGTTGATGGCCTTAAATTGGTCCAGATCCAGAAACAGGATCGTAATCTTATCCGTTTCGGCATTCGTCCTGAAGAACCGGTTCATCTCATTGCGGTTGGGCAATCCCGTGATCGTATCCTGATAGGCCAGCTTTTCGAGCACATGCCGGTCAAAGAACATCGCGCCCCAAGAAATCAACAGAATAGCAAAAATCGCGACCGTCACGCAGTACAAGAGGAAGAAATCCACAGACTGCGGCTGATGCGTCATCATGCCAGCATGCGCTTCAAAGCGCGCCGCCTTCATCCCTGTATAATGCATCCCGCACACGGCGAATCCCATGACAACCGCCGAGCCCCACTTGAGAAAGCTGGACTTGGAATGGCTGCGAAAACGAAGAAACAATAATAAGGCCGCATAGGAGGCCGCCAGCGCAATGACGACGGACAATATCCAAAAGACGGGATCGTAACGAATGTCGGCGTGTACGACCATGGCTTCCATTCCCATGTAATGCATCGTCACGATGCCGCTTCCCATAACGAAACCGCCAATGGCGATTTTGGACCAGTTAATATCCTTGGGCATGGTGATATAAAACGCGATGAATGATGAAATCACGCTGGCCAGCATCGACATGATGGTCAGAAAGGCATCGTACTTCACGTTCATATTCATGTGCATCGCCAGCATGCCGACAAAATGCATGGACCAAATGCCGCTTCCCATGACCATGGCTCCCCCGAATAGCCAAAAAAACTTGGATTTGCCGTTCGCGTCCGAAATTTTGGACGTAATATTCAAAGCCGAGTATGAAGCAAGTATAGCGATCGCAATTGAAAGCCCAACAATATACAAGTTATAATTGCCGTCCATCTGAGCTGTGCACACTCCTTTTGTGAGTAATCCTTAGGTCCTATGAAGTTCATACGTTACCCGAGAGACAAACGTTTCTATTAATTCAAGGATGGCTCTCCCTGCATACCCAAAGTGATAATTCTTATGGTTACAGCCCGCCCGGCCCTGAGTCTTCTACCTATTATATCTTTAGTAACTATTCAATTTCTCGACAAACTCCGTTTTGGCCGAAACTTTCAGAACCCGCATGAGTCTAAAGGACTATATATTCCACAATATCCCTGCCTTTCCTTCTAACCGATTTAAAATAATGGCACGCAGAACGGACATTTCAACCGGATGGATAACGTGAAAAACAAAAAAACTGCCGACTCATTCCCTCAGGTCAGCAGCTTTTATCATGACTTCATGGAGCACTTACCTTCGTTTCTCCATTCATATACTTCTCGCCCCACTCACAGATTTGATCCAGGATGGGCTGCAGTGAAACGCCCAATTCGCTCAGCTCGTACACGACCTTCGGCGGCACTTGATTAAAGACCGTTCGCGTAATAATCCCATCCTCCTCCAGCTCCCGAAGGGTCTGGGTTAACATCTTCTGCGTAATATCCGGCATCTCTTTCTTAATTTCACTCGTACGCTTGGGCCCATAACTAAGGTGGCACAGCACAACGATCTTCCACTTGCCGCCGATCACCTCCATGGTGGCTTCGGACGGAATATGGTATTGTCGATCGCGATTCATAAGATCCTCTCACCTCCCGGACGTAAAATTACTGCGACTATGAAGGGCACTTTAGGGTGCTAATAGCACCTTTAGGTACCTATAGAACAAATAAGTGCGTACTTCCTTCCAGCCATTATATGATACATAATCCCCTTATACCAGTACTGCAAGAAAACAAAGCACATTCAACACATTATAGAAGAAAGCGAAGGTGATTCATGATGAAAGTACTGACCGTTGTCACCCATCCCAGAGTGAACTCCTTTACATTTGCTGTCACGGAGCGATTTGTGCAGGGGCTTCAAGATGCCGGACATGAGACGGAGGTTCTGGATCTTTACCGCATCGGTTTCGATCCGGTTCTGTGGGAGGCGGACGAACCCGATTGGTCTGATGCTGGCAAGGTTTTCTCCGCTGAGGTTGAAAATGAGATCGCGCGAATGAAACAGCACGACGCGCTGGCCTATATTTTCCCGGTATGGTGGTACGGGGTTCCGGCTATGCTGAAGGGGTATATCGACCGTGTCTGGAATCACGGCTTCGCATATGGCGGCGGTTCCAAGCTCCATCACAAGAAGGCGTTATGGATCGCATTGGCAGGAGCGTCGGAGGACCATTTTGCCAAGCGGAGCTATGATACGATGCTGTCCCATTCCCTCAACGTCGGCATGGCCAACTATTCCGGAATCGAAGATTCCCGAGTGGAATTCTTCTATGATACGTTAGAGGGCAGGGCGGAGCACATGGAGAGCCTGCTGGAGCGGGCATATCAGCTGGGGCTGCATTATGCGGGCTCGGGAGTACATGTGAAGTGAAGGCTCCCTAGTGGAGTTAGAGCTTTGTTCATACAATAAAAATAAATCGGCCTCGCTCTTGAGGCCGATTTTTATGTACCGCACTTCGGATCGCTCGCTCTCATGTCATTGATACGTCAATAAGGAACGACGGAATCCAGGTTGGCCTTTAACTCAACCGTTGGTCATTACTTGCTCGGAACATCCATTGCCCCAACCAAAATTTGAAACATTTTAGTCATTTTTACCGTACATATAATCAATGGAAAAATAACGGAACAGGAGGAGTGCCGTCGATGATGCCCCAAGGCCCGTCTTTTGGCGGAGGTTTTGATTTTATGTTTACGCTGGTTCCCATTCTGATCGGGATTGTATTCGTCATTGTGATCGTGGGCTTCATCTCCAATGGCGCTCGTTATGTTAAGAACGCCAAGTCCCCGCGCACTTCCGAGTTTGCCCGGGTCGTCTCCAAACGCATGGATGTCCGCCATCATACCAATCACCACAACAACGATAATGGAATGATGCATGCCAACCATTCATCCCGTACGTATTATTACATCACCCTCGAATTTGATAATGGAGAACGAAACGAGTATCTTGACGTCAAGAATCTGTACGGTCTTGTCGTGGAGGGAGATACCGGCTATGCCGCCATCCAGGGCGACTGGATCGTCGCGTTTGAGCGGAATATGCAGCCGCAGTCGTGACCGGACGCGTTTACAATATAAAAATGAAGAAGCATCACGTCTCCGTATTTTATTCGTACGGTCCCTTAAGAACAGAAGAGCCTTAGTCCGCGGTGAAACACGGACTAAGGCTTTTCTTGTTGAATAGACTTGAATGGTTAATATTTCATCTAATCCTTTACGCATTGCTGCTCGTTTCGATAGGCTCATTCACTTCGATCAGTTCAACGACGGCCTCGCTTTTCAGCGTATTGCCGATCGTGCATGCACGCTCTACGACGGATTTCAGCTTCTCCTTGTAGGCAGGCTCCAGCGTTGGCGGCAGCGAGACAAGGACGTTGAAATGCGAGATCTTATTGCTTTTATCCTCTGCTTTTACTGATGACACTTCGATATGAATGGAAGACTTATCATATTCCACGCCGTCGTAAGCCATTATTTTTTGGAGCGAGATGGATACGCACAGCGCCAGGGACGCTTCCAGCAGCTCTCTCGGTGACAAGCCGCCCTCCAAATTCGGGCCGTGGTTTCCTGCAATCTGAAACCCGGCCTCATTGAATATCCGATCCTGGCCTTCTACGATTTGCAACGTTGTCATGGTCCTTCTCTCCTTTTGGTTGGGGTTGCGAACTTATCTGTTCTAGTCAACAAGATGACAGGCGACCTTATGGCCCGGCCGCACTTCTCTTACAGCCGGTATGTCTGTTCTGCATACATCGGTCGCATAGGGACAGCGCGTGTGGAAAACACAGCCGCTCGGCGGCGATATCGGGGACGGGATTTCCCCCCGCAACATGATCCGTTCCTTTAATCGGCTGCGGTTGAAATCCGGTACGGCCGAGAACAGCGCCTTCGTATAGGGATGCAACGGCTCATGGAACAAATCGTCCGTCAAAGCCTCTTCCATTATTTTTCCGAGATACATAATGCCGATCCGATCCGAAATATACCGAACCACGCTGATATCATGCGTTATAAATAATAGCGTTAGTTTCATTTCGCGCTGCAGGCGCTTGAGCATGTTCAGAATTTGTGACTGGATGGACACGTCCAGGGCGGAGACCGGCTCGTCGCACACGATGATTTTCGGATTCATGATAAGCGCGCGCGCCAAGCCCAGCCGCTGGCGTTGACCGCCCGAGAATTCATGGGGAAAGCGAAAGGCATGCTCCGGCTGCAGGCCGACGGTTTTCAGGATGCGGAACACGGTTTCCTGACGCTCCGCCTTGTCCCCCATTTTATGAATGATCAAGGGCTCCTCCAGCATCCGGCCGATTCGTTTCCTCGGATTGAGCGAAGAGAACGGATCTTGAAAAACAAGCTGCACGTCCTTGCGGAAATTCCGCATTTCCTCCCTCGTCATGGCAGCCAATTCCCGATCCCGATACAGGACCTGCCCTTGGCTTGCCGGCGTTAATCCGAGGATGGTGCGTCCCGTGGTGCTTTTCCCGGAGCCTGATTCGCCGACCAGGCCGTAGGTTTCTCCCTCGTTCAATTGCAGGGAAACGTCCGTGACCGCGTTGACGTACGCTTTGGCGCCCCCTATCTTGCCGAATGATCCGTACACCGGAAACTGCTTGTGAAGGGAGCTTACCTTTAAGATCGAACGATCAGCTGCTTGTTCCAACGGTTGTCTCCCTCCCTTCCTGCTTGTTTAGGGCCTCGTAATGCCAGCACTTCACTCGATGGTCCGTTTGGGCCGTTTGCATCGGCGGCTCGGAGGTACGGCACAGCTCGTCAGCAAAAGGACACCGCGTTGAAAAGCCGCAGCCCTGCGGAATATCCGTCAGGGATGGCACCGTTCCCTCAATGACGTAAAGCTCATCCTCCCTGTCCCCTTCCAACTTGGGGATGGATTGGATCAGCCCCTGGGTATAAGGATGCAGCGGCGTTTGGAACAGCTGTTCCGTAGGAGCTTCCTCCACGATCTGCCCCAAGTACATCACCTTCACGCCCGTGCAAATTTCCGAGACCACGCCCAGATCATGCGTAATGAACAGCACGCCCATGCCCATTTTGCGGTTCAAGTCGGCAATCAATTCCAAAATCTGCGCTTGAATCGTCACATCGAGCGCGGTTGTCGGCTCATCCGCGATCAACAGGTTCGGCTCGCAGGAGAGTGCCATGGCAATCATCGCCCGCTGCTGCATCCCCCCCGACAGCTGATGGGGATATTCGTTAACCCTGATTTCGGGCGAAGGAATGCCCGTCATCCGCAAAATTTCGATGGCTTGCTGATGGGCTTCCTTCTTGGACTTCTTCTGATGAAGGCGAATGGCTTCTCCGATTTGGTCTCCAATCGTATAGACAGGGCTCAGGGAGGTTAGCGGGTCCTGAAATATCATGGATATTCGATCACCCCGGATCGCCCGTAATTTAGAATGCGGAAGGGACAGCAGGTTCTGATTCTCGAATACGACCTCTCCCTCGTACTCGATTGCATCCGTATGATCCAGCAATCTCATGATGGATTGGGACATCACGCTTTTTCCGCTGCCGGACTCTCCGACGATACCGATGATGTCGCCAGTATTCATGGAAAAGCTCACTCCGTTCACCGCCGTCACTCTTCCGCGCTCGGTATGAAAATGCGTTTTAAGATTTTTCACTTCCAATAGAGGCTCTTTATTCATGGAAACACCTCCAGCCTTATATTCATCGCTTTCTAAACTTTTGCTTCACGCGGGGGTCCAGTAAATCGCGCAGCCCGTCTCCCAGCAAATTCAGGCTAAGGACGGACAGGACGAGCGTGGCCCCGGGAAATACGACCATCCACCATGCCTTGTAAATTACAAGCTTGCTTGCCTGCAAAATGTTCCCCCAGCTGGCTTCGGGCGCAGGAATGCCCGCACCGAGAAAGCTGAGCGCGGCCTCCGAGATAATCGCCTCGGCAAATACGAAAGTCGCCTGTACCAGTAGTGGAGACAGCGTGTTAGGCACGATGTGCTGCCATATAATGCGCGTGGAGCTGGCCCCCTGGACATGCATGGCCTCGATGTAGGTTTGCTCGCGCACTACCAGTGCTGCCGAGCGGACGACTCGGGCAATATTCGGCGTGAACACGATCGTCAGCGCAATGATAACGTTCAAGGCGGATGCGCCGAGCGCGGCCATTAAGGCAATGGCGAGCAGGATTCCCGGAATCGCAATCAACCCGTCGCAAATGCGCATGAGAATATGATCCAACGTCTTATAATACGTTGCATAGACGCCGATCACGAGTCCCAGAGCGGAGGACAGCAGCGCAACCGCCAGTCCGACGCTAATCGATACCCTGGCACCGTAGAGTAGCCTCGTTAGCAAATCCCGTCCGAATTCGTCGGTACCCAGCCAATGCTCGGCCCCTGGCGGAGTTAAACGGTCCACAACCTTCATGTCGTACGGACCGTAGTTCGTGAAGAGCGGTCCGATCAGCGCCAGAATCACCAATACCACAAAGATAGTCGCTCCAATCAATAGCCCGTAGTTGGACTTCAGGCGGCGATATCCTAAGGCGCGCTGCTCTTTTTTCAGCCTTTTGCTGACTTGAGCGACATATTCCTTTTCCTGAACTGTAGCCATCCCGTTACACCTCTTTTATTTGCGATCCAATCGAACGCGCGGATCAACCGCGCCGTATAACAAGTCGATGATCAAGTTGATGGTGACGTACATCAGCGTGACGACAAGCACCACCCCTTGGATCACCACAAAGTCCCTTCTGGCAATGGAATTCAAGATCAATTGACCCAGACCGGGAATGTTGAATATGGCCTCCACGACCACCGCTCCCGTCACCAACGTGCCGAAGGTTTGTCCAATGACGGTCAGAATGGGCAGAAACGCGCTCCGAAACGCATGTTTGAACAGCACCTTCATTTCATGCAGGCCTTTGGATCTGGCTGTCTTGATGAAATTCAAATTCAGCACTTCCAGCATGGACGAACGGGTCATCCGCGTAATCAGGGCCGCCTGTATGGTTCCAAGGGAAATGCCGGGAAGAATCAGATACTTCATATGTTCCCATAGCCCGCTGCTAAGCGGTTCATATCCAGCGACCGGCAGCCACTGCAGCTTGACGCCCACGAACAGCATAAGGAACAATCCCAGCAAGAAACTGGGCAAGGCCATGCCCAGCAAGGATATCCCCATCAATGTATAATCGGCGATGGACCCTCGCTTGTACGCGGCGATAATCCCGAAGGGAATCGCGAGCAGGATCGCGATGACCTGTGCCAGAATGGCCAGCGATAGCGTGGGGGTAATATGCTCCGCAATGGCTTCGCTGACCGGCTGATTCATGAAAATCGAATCCCCCAGATCCCCCTTGAACACGTTGGCTACCCAGCTCGTATATTGTTCGAGTATCGGGCGGTCCAGTCCAAGGTCCTGATTCAGCTGCTCTATTTCCTCCTGCGACGCCTCCATTCCCAAGATGGCCGCCGCCGGATTCCCTGGCGTTATGTGGATGATCAGAAATATAGCGATGGTGACGACGGCCAGTACGGGAATCAGCGACAAAAGTCTTTTCGTAATATAAGCCAGCACGGCAAATCCCTCATTTGTACATGGTCTATGAATCCAATTTCAAAAAAGGAAGGTGTTATCGAAGTTACTCCGGTAACTTGTAACACCCTCCATATACGCTTACTTCGCTACTTTGGCATTCCAAACCACCGGTGCTTCGAACAGCTCGAAACCTTCAAGCTTCTTCGATGTGGCGACGACGCCATTATAATGGCCGATTACGGTGGAGGAAGCGAATTCGTACAGGAAGCCCTGCAGCTTCTCCCATTCCTGCTTGGCGGCTTCCGGCGTGGCTGCGCCGCGAATATCGATCAGCGCCTGCTTGACCGTTTCATTGTCGAGTCCGGCCCAATCCGGATTAACGGCCAGCAGCTGCGGCGGGGTAAGCTGATAGCCCGTGCTGGCAACAAAGATATCCCACTTGGAACGGTCGTTCTTCGTTTCCAGGAACGTCGGGAAATCGAAGTTCTCCACTTTTACGTTCATGCCGATCTGACGAAGCTGCTCCTGGATGACCAACGTAGCCGTGTACATCTCGTTATAATCCTTGGTCGTCAGCAGCGTGATTTCTTCGCCGTTATACCCGGCTTCTTGCAGCAGCTGCTTGGCCTTCTCCGGATTGGACTGGTTGTAATACTCCGCTCCGGCTTCGGTCGACCACTGGACTTGATTCGTATTCAGGTAACCCGGCGCCAAAGAGTACAAATCCGGCTTGGCGAAGCTCGC
Source organism: Bacillus sp. FSL K6-6540 (assembly GCF_038007545.1). Taxonomy (NCBI): domain Bacteria; kingdom Bacillati; phylum Bacillota; class Bacilli; order Caryophanales; family Bacillaceae; genus Bacillus; species Bacillus sp. FSL K6-6540. The sequence continues at coordinate 436,064 of NZ_JBBOXH010000001.1, read as the reverse complement.
CAACATGATCTCCTCATTATTGAACGCGGCGAGAATGGCCTGGCGAATCTTCACGTCCTTTAACAATCCCTCGCTGGTATTGAAAAATGCCGTCAGGGCACCGCCAGGGAACGAGAGCAGGTTGATGTTGTTGTCGGCAGCCAGCTCATCATAGCTTTCGATCGGAATGCTGTCCGCCACATCGTACTGGCCGGTCTTCACGCCTGCAATGCGCGTCGAGTGGTCCGTGACGAAATGGAAGTACAGGTCTTTGGCGGGAGCTTCTTTTCGACCGTCAAATCCGCTTGGCTCCGCATCCGACACCTGCTGATAATCGTCGTTTCGCACCAAATGGATGTATTGATCCTGCTTCCATTCCTGGAATTTATAGGGTCCTGTGCCGATGTACTCCTTGATTCCGTCAGCCGGCGCTGCGTCCACGATCTCTTTCGGCATGATGGAAGGGAACTGCGCTTGCGATGCAATAAGAATCAACACGTCCGACGTAGGCGACTCTACGGTCAGCTTCACGGTATACGTATCGACGGCTTCGAATTTGGCATTCGTCAGCAGCACCTTCGCCCGGGACGAAGTCACCAGCCAGCGGTTCATCGAGGCTACAACATCCTCGGACGTCATCTCTTTCCCGTTGTGGAACTTCACGCCTTGGCGAAGGGCGAACGTATACGTTAAACCATCCTCGCTTCGTTCGACCGACTCTGCCAGAGCCGGTACGGGCTCATAGTTTGCATTCAGCGTGTAGAGCTGCTCGAAGATATTGCCGGCCGTATCCAGCGCAACCGCCGATACCGTCAAGGCCGTATCCAGCGTTGGCGGCTGAGCCGTAAGCGCGATGTTCAGCTCGTCTTTGTACTCTTGTTGTTCGGCTTGCTTCTCGCTTCCTTTGTCTTCGGCTGCGCCCTCTGCCGCCGGATCGGAGCCGTTGCCGCATGCCGCGATCAACAGCATCAGCACGATCGACGATAAGAGTAAACCTAACTTTCTGGCTTTCATTGTAATCCCCCCATGTAGTAGACATATGCATACGAATTGTATGCATCATGCTCTGTCAAAAAACTCGTAAAACAAACGCACCCCATAAATCTAAGTTATCTGGTAGGTTTAATAAGCTATGCACATACTAATAGATTCGCTATGGGCTGTCAATGCAATAATTGATCGCACTAGAATTAATTTCCTATTGGCGAAAATTAATAGATCTGAGTTGCAAGGACTTCGTTCCTCTCCATCGCCTTAACCGCCGCAGCCGGCCCTCCCCCGAAATATAAAAAAGCCCTGGTCCGTCTTTCGAACCAAGGCTCGTTTATTAAAGTGGCAGATCGCTTTGCAAAATCTTTTCCCTGCGCCCTTTCATATACCACTGTCCCCAGGGATGAAGTTTGTCGAAATTTCCGCGGCAGGCATGGAACAGCTTCATATACCGCCCCATTTCTCTCAGCTTCATGAAATAGGGGATTTCCCGAAGCCACTCCTCCTCCAGGCAACGCTCCAGACGGTATCCTTCCAGGAAAGGGATCAGGAATTTACCTCTGTCCGGATCGGCTCCTTCGGTCAAACCCGAGAAGAAGGCGGCGACGGCTATATCATCCACGAACCATGAATAACGACTCGCATCGAAATCAATCAGGCACAACGCATCCCCCTGGACAAAAAAATTGCCGTAATGAAAATCGGCATGAATCAATCCATAAGTCTCCCTAGAAACCGGGAGCTTCGATATATACCGGCACAAGGCTTGATAACGAGAGGCAATTCCCTTCTCAGACGACGGTAAATCGAGATGTCGAACCTTCTCTGCCTCGTACGACCAATTCGGCCGTCTCGTGAAGGGGTCCTGATGGATATACTCTTGGGTGATACGATGCATGCCTCCCATGAATTGGCCCATTCGCCTGTATAAATCCTCGCCGGCTTCGTTCTCCCCAACCGGACGCCCCTTGGCTTCCTCGTAACAGACCGCCGTATATTCCCGGTCCTCCATCCGGATCCGCTCCACAAGGTTCGCGGCTGCCGAATGGAGCGGCCTCGAAACGCAAACGCCCTTACTCCCAAGAAACTCTACCCACTGCACCTCCCCGGCAATCTTCGCATAGGGTTTGTGGGACTCGTCGGTCAAGCGCACATACACGGTCTTCTCGTCCCTTCGATAAGAACGGACAAGGCTGTGTTCGGAAAAATGCGTCTGGAGTCTATCCCGCTCCAAAAGTCCGAACCTGCTCGCAGCCGCGGCCATAAGCTCGCTCCGTCGTTCCAATTGCAGCGCCTCCCTTCAAGCCGGATGATATTGACATCAATGATGAATGATTTCTACAAATATGTAAGCGGCTCCTACATGCAAAGCCCGGTCCTCATGAATATTCCATTGAAATAACGCCATCAACAGCGGTCCTTGTGCCGGCCGCTTTTTCCGCCGATGTATACGCTCTTGTTGTCGTCAAAAGGGCGGGAGGATATAATACGGGTAAAATAAAATCGTTTTGCAAGAAAGAGGGCCTTATTATGAATCCCGAAACCCGAAACGCCCGAACCCAACTCATCATCGAAGCAGCCGAGCGCGTATTTACACATAAAGGCATTGAAAAAGCCACCATGCAGGATGTAGCCACCGAGGCTGCCATGGGCGTAGCCACCGTTTTTCGTTTTTTTCCCCGCAAAGAGAAACTCGTCGTTGCCGTTGCCACGAAAATGCTGGAAACCGTTCTCGAGACCTTCCGCTCCGTCGCGGAACAGCCGATTTCCTGCATGGAGAAGCTGGAGCTGCTGTTTGACCACTTCATTTCCCTGCTGGAGCAGCAGACCAGCTCGAACGTCAAGCTGCTTGAGAACTTCGAGAGCTATGCGGCTCAGTTCACGGAGCCTCTTGAGGATATCGAGCTGTTTAACGCCGTCTACCGGGATATATCCCAGGTATTCTCGACCATCGTGGAGCAGGGCATCGAGGATGGATCGGTTCAAGCCGACCTTCCGATTGCCGAGACGCTGACCACCATCGTGAATACATTCGGCATTTTTGCCAGAAAGCTGTCCCTCCAGAAAAACATTCTGGTGGTCGAGCCGGACCTCGCGCCGGAGAAGCAGCTGGCGATTCTCAAGCACATTCTGCTTAATTATTTGCGGGCATAAGGAACTCGGAGCCAAGTAAAAAGAGTGCGCAGCATCACGACTGCACACTCTTTTCTTGTTGGATCCCTGGCTTCTCCTACAGGCCCAGCTTCTGCCCCCGCTCCAGACGCTGAATCTGCTGCTCGCCCGTGACCGCCAGCTCGCTGAACTGATGGATTGTCTCGCGCATGCGCGGGAGAGCCTCCTGCTTGTAAGTGCTGATGGAATCAAGCGCTGACAGCACATCCGTGAACGCTTGCTTCAAGGTATCGACGGAAATGCTCGTTTCCAGCGACTGCTTGTGGATCGCCGCACCTTGATCCTTCAGCATTTTGGAGGTGGCGCTGATCAGGTTGTTCGTGGTTTCGTTCAGCAGCTCGATTTTCTTCAGGACAATCTTCTGATTGTAAAGGGCACTTGCGACCGTCACCGAAATTTTCAGCGCCGATACCGTTACGTTTCTTGCCCGATCCACACCACGGATTAACTCCTTGTTATTCCGGATGACGACTTCTATGGCCATGATCCCCTGCTGGTTTACGACCAGCATCTGCTGCAGGTCCATCACGCGCTGGCGCAGCGGGAACAGCACCTCTTCGGTGATAAACCGGATTTTGTCCTCCGACTCCTGGCGGATTTTGGCCGCCTCGACCTGGGATTCGATCTCTGTGTCCATGAGCATGCCCAGCTGAATTTCCTTTTGCAGCTTTTTGGTGAGCTCGCGGAGGGTTTGCTGTTCAATCTCCAGCGTGGTGTTGTCATTCTTTAATACGGTTTTTCCTTTATCAAGAGAAATGATGATGTCCGAAATGACGGCATCCGCCTTTTGAAACTTGGCAAAATATCGGCGCAGCGGATTAAATACCATGCCCAGCAGTCCGCTTTTTGCAAAATCCACAACGCTCGGATCCAGATCCTTCAGCTGCAGCTGCAGCTCCGTTAACCCTTTGGCCACTTCGCCGCCTTCGTCCCCGGTTTTCGATAATCTCCCCACTTGAACCTGCAGGAGCGCGTTCTTCTCCGAGGAGGACCTCATCGTGCTGATGCCAAAGCTTTCAATGGATTGCAGCACCTGTCTCCGTTTCTCGAGCGATTCGATATCCAGCTCCATGATGGCCTGCACATTGCTCGCTGCCAGTTCCTTCAGCTGCGTGACTTCTTCCGGCTCAGGCTTCACCTGCTCCTCGATTGCCGTCTTAATCTCTTCGGGACGAATGACTTCCATCGTAAATGACAATATAACCCCTCCTACAAGTTTCTGATATACCAGATTCACATCGTTATGAAAAATTGCTACATCTGCACATTCAGCAGCTGGCCGATTTTGTATACGACATCATCGGTATCGGCGTTGATGCTGGCAGCTTCATTGATGCTGGAAATGCTTTGGAGCGCCTGAATGTCGGCATTATAGCCAATCGTATACACCGGGATTTTGAAGGCTTGGATCAGTCCGCGGATATCGTCTAGGGAATGCCCGACGTTCGTTTCCCCGTCACTCAGCACAAAAATCAGGGGTTTCACGTCCAGATTCGCCGCCATCTCGTCCTGCAGCATCTTCATCGCCACGACGATGCCGTCAAAGGTCGCGGTATTCCCGCTGGCCTCGAGGCTGTTGATCGCACCGACAAACATCGACTGCTGATTCAAATCGTACTTGCCGATCGGAAGGTTGATCGTAACGTCCGTGGAATACGATACAAAGCCGATGCTGTTGTCCCGGCCCAGATATTTCTGTCCCGTCAACAGCGATTCCTTGAGACGGTTTAACGGCTCGCCGTCCATGCTCCCCGATACGTCCGCCACGAACACGGCCGCAACCGGCTTGTTGCCGTCCTTCTTCTCCTTCCACAGCTTCTGGGCGGACGGCAGCAGGCTGCTGTCGACGACCTCGAGCTCGGATTGGTAATCGTTAAGACCGTTGAACCCTTTTTTGTCGGCCATCTGCTGGTATTTGTCCTGCTCAACGAATTCCGCGAATTTCTTGATAATGTCCAGCTTCTCCTTCGGCAATTTCCCGAGCGCGTACAAAGGGCTGTCGTGCCTTACGCCAAACGGGGTAAAGACGTAACCGCTTTTCATATCCGCCGCGTTGACAAAGGTCTGATACTCCAGGACAAAGGCATCCAGCATGCCGGACTTCGCCGCATCGCGCATCTGGATCGTAGTGGAAGCCGTGAAAGGAACGTTCGCTTGGAATTTCTCGAAGCCATGTACCGCCTTCTCACCCAGTATGTCGTTGCTGTCGAACGTTTCAAGGGCCGTGATCAGGAAGTTGAGACCCGTGGAGCTGGCAAAAGGATCCGTGTATCCCATCGCCAATTCATTATTCGCTATCGCATCCGTCAGCGTCTTGACGTTCAAGGAGCCGTACTTCTCCACCAGCTCGTCGTATTTGGCTTTTCGGGTGACGACGCCGGTGACGTTCCCCGTCAGGCGCTTGGATACCAGCTCGGCTTTGACGCCGTATTCCTTGACCATCTCCCCCCACAGCTCATTGGAAGGCGTAAAAGCGTCCGGCACGTACTTCCCGGATGTTATGTAATCGGTTGCGGTTCCCGAAGCGATATTGCGGATCTTCACGGATACCGGCTTGCCGTTCACTACCGGCTTGGATTTGTTGAATTCCTCTGCCACTTCGTTCAGCCATCCGTCAATGCCCGGTCCCGCCTTCTCCGGCGAGGAGAAAATCTCCACGTACAAGTCCGTCGTATTCTCGACCGAGATCGGGAACTTGGATATATCGGGCAGGGAATCCGCGACGGCCACCGGGTCCAGATCGACTTGGCCTTTGATGGGATCGGCTGTCGTGACAGTAATATCCTTGTAGATTTTGTTGATCTTTTTAGCCGCGCCTTCCGAATCGACCTCGGCTTGGCTTTTGCCCAGATTGGAGGTTAACGTGATCCCCGCGTACACTAGAACAAACACGACCACTGCAATGGCCACTAATACGACAAAGGCACTACCCTTGCTTCGCATAATCATCTCCCTCTCTTATTGCTTGTATAATTTGGTTTGCTTGATTAACGCATCGATTTCCTTCATGCACGGCATATCTTCCACATCCCGGTAATCGGTGCTGCCGAGCAAAGAGATCTCCAGCAGCAGCTTATCAAGCTTGAGCATGATTTCCTCGTTCGCCTCCAGATAACCGGTCACGTAAGCCAAGTACTCTTGGTATAACGCCGTTTTTTTCTGCGCCACCTTGCTGGACAGCTGGGAGGCTTTCGGCTGGTCCGCCATGCGGGCGAAATCGGATGCAGCGAAGACGCCAAGCTTGTTCAGTATCCCTCGGATATTGAGGTAGAACAGCTTCTCGACTTCATCGATGACCCCCATGAATTTCTTGTAACTGAGCTCCGTTGGCTGAAAACGCTGACCCAGAACGCCCAGCAGCGCGTTTCTCTTCTTCTCGATTCGCTCCAATTGGTCCAGGGCAAGAGCGATATCATTCTTCAGCACTTTCACGTTGCGGTAATGGTGAAGCGCCTCTATGTAATCCTCGCGGGTCTGAATCGTTTGGATCGGTTTTGCAGCCGGAGACTTGAATAACAAAACATAACTTCCATAAAAGAGTGCAAGCATGCTGACCACCCATACGGTGATGACCAGTGCAGACTGGAAAGCGTTATCGCCGCCGACTTGGAAGCCGAGCAGCCCGGGCGAAACCAGGACAATATTCACGATCGCGATAACCGCCATAAGCAGGAGCAGCTTCGCGGACTTCGAGCCATTCAAGAATTAACACCTCCCCTACTCCTATAGAGCGATGACTGATTCAACCTATAACCGCTTATGAAACATCCGTAAAAATATAGGTAATTAAAGGATATAACACATACTACGTCTCAATTCGAAGTTAGATGCATTTTCCTCTCCAGGCAACCCTGCCGATATGTAATCCATTCATTTCTTTATCGGATTTTCACTTGGATAACATGATGCGGGCATGACCGTCCCGTGTTTAAGAAAGCCATGGCGAATACGCAGAGAACCGCAGCAAAAACAGAGGGGCCAAGCCGAGGCGAGCAAGTTCATAGAGGTAGGGCTACTATATCAAAATTACATAAATAATCCAATGGTTCTGCGACAAAAGACGCAAAAAAAGTCCTTCAGGGCGTGCCTGAACGACTTCTATTAGGGATGGCTGCCGGCGGAACTATAAACCTTCAAGCTTTGCCTCTGGGCAGCTTATCCGCATATCGGGTCCGCAACTCGCCCAAGTAATCCAGCTTGCGGAGCACCTTCTCTTTATTCAGCATGCCCATGCTCAGAATGAGCTGCTCGATCAGCAGCAATGGCGTCACCATGGAATGAAATTCGCCCATGTCCCCCCGGCTGACAAAAAAGGAGATCTGCGCCGGCGTTCCATACCGGAACTCCTCCCGGTCCGTGATCATGATCGCCGCATTCTGCACGCGGCTTACGCAGTCCAGGATAACCTCCGTTTCCGGGAGCATCCGGGTGAAGCTGAAGATCAGCACGACGTCTTCTCTTTCTACATGCGCGAGCGATTCCAGCAGTTCATGACCGCTGCCGGCCATGAATCGCACCGACATGCCAAACCGGGATAAACGGTACGATAACAGCTCGCCCAGCGAGAGGGACGGACCAGGCGCATGCACATACACGCGTCTTGCCGAAGCCATTAGACGGGCTGCCTCCTCCAGCTCGTCCGGGCGGTTCTTCTCCATCGTGTCTTGCAGATGATGCTTCGCCTGTTCCAGCATTTTCGCGGGCAGACTGGACGCGTCCAGCCGGGATATCGTTTTTTCCAGCTTTATGGCAGGCGTCGTATCCGAGGATTCCCGCAGCTTCAGCTTGAACGCCTTGGCATTCTCGTGCCCGACGGCACGCCAAAACCGGGAAACGGTCGCGATGCTTGTGCCAAGCCTGTCGGCGATTTCCTGCTCGGTCATGAACAGCATCTCCTCGGGATTACGTTCGATAAAATCGGCGATTTTGAGCTGGCTCGGCGACAGCCCGGATGTATCGGGAAACAGATTCTTCAATGATGCTGCACTCCTTCTGCATGAAATCATCGTGATTGAGCATGAGTTCATCATACGCTGTAATTGTTATGTAAATTTTATTTCATCATTATATTTTTGTAAAAAATATTACAATGCGTTGACATAGTGCTCCGTTCATTTTAATAATCGCCTCCTATACTGATAGCAAATCCCATTCCCAAGGAGGCTTCTCTCTAATGGCAAGCAATTCACGGGTCTATACCCTGACCTCTTCGCAGAAAATGATGATTTTCGTGCTGTCCATGTCGCTGTACGGCCTGTCCAACATGTTCACCGAGCTCATTCCCGCGTTTCGCCTGGGTCCGATCGAGCTTTCGGTCGAATATTTCGCGTTCATTCCCCTAACCCTCTGCATGCTGTTTCATCCTTTTTATGCTGCTGTGGGGGCTGCGCTCGGCGAAGTTATCTTCGGTGAACTGATGCTCGGGCAATTCGGCGGTCTCGGAGAGCTGGAGAAGTTTCTTACCTTTTCCTTCGCCATGTACGTTGCCGGCCGTCTGGTCAAAAACCCCCTCAGCCGCGCTCAGGTCGGCATCGCCGCCATATCGGGCGTCATCATCCACCAGCTGTGCAGCTCTCTGGTGGATATCGGCAAGGTCTGGATCGGCGTCGAGGAATTCGAAGCCGTGCCCGGGCTTGCACAAAGCGTGGTCCTTGTCGAAGGCATCGGTTTCCTGAACGATGTGCTGTTCTCCGGCATTCTGTTCGCTCTTCTGCCTACATTATATCTGGTTCCTAGGTTGTATGGAAAAATCGAGCCGCTGCTCGGCATCAAACCCCGCCAGAAGCTTACCCAATACGAAGCCGCAGGCATCGTCTCGCCCAAGCTGGTCCTGGCCGGAATCGTTTTGGCCCTGATTGCCTTCGGGGCGGAATCCCTTTCGGAAACGGACTGGAACCTCGGCGAGTGGGACAGCGGTTTTGCAGACCGGTTCGGCATCGGCGCGATCTGGATCAGCATTGCTGCAGCCGCTATCGTTGCTATTGCGGTACTGACGTTCATGCGGGCCAGAAGAAACCGCGGCCTTCAGGAAGAGAAAATGCCGGAGAACCCGCCTTATGCCTAAACCGTTGGTTCATGACCATCCGGCCATCCGAATCGCAGGCGTCACCTTTGCCTATCCCGGTTCGGAGCAGCCTGTGCTGAAGGAAGCTTCCCTTCATATTCGCCGCGGCAGCTTTACGGCGATCATCGGAGGGAACGGCTGCGGCAAATCCACGCTCTGCAAGCTGTTCAACGGATTGATTCCCCACTATTATTCAGGCGATTTCACCGGTACCGTCGAAATCTGCGGGGTTTCCGCCGAGAATCGGACAGTCTCCGAGCTATCGCGCATGGTGGGGTATGTCTATCAGGATTTTGATAACCAGTTAGTCCGCCCCACCGTCATGGATGAAGCCCATTTCGCTCCGCTCAATTACGGGCTCCCGGACTACCGGGCCATGGGCGCCAGGGCACTCGATATGTGCGGGTTAACCCATCTGAAGGACCGCTATATATGGGAACTGAGCGGGGGGCAGAAGCATCTGCTCGCCTTGGCGGGAGCCCTCTCGCTGGAACCGGACATTCTCGTGGTGGATGAGCCGGTATCCCAGCTCGATCCCCAGCACGCCAGGCAAGTGTATGATGTGCTCCGCCAATTGAATCAGGTCCATGGAAAGACCGTTATCGTGATTGAGCATCATGCGGAGTTTATTGCCGACTACTGCGAGGAAGTGTGCCTGATGGAGCAGGGGAAGGTGCTGTGGCAGCGCCCGGTCATTGAAGCGCTGAACAGCCTTGAAGATCTGGAGCGGCTGGGCATCCAGCCGCCCCAGGTGACCAAAGCCGCGGTACAGCTGTCTGCGATTCTGCTGAATGGCGGCATGGCCTCCGGCAGTCCGCAGGACGGGCACTCGATAACGGACGTCTCCGGCTCTCATGCTATGGGATTGTCCGGATTTCAGCTGAAGCAGCCTTACCCTATTACGGCTGAGGAAGCAGAAGTCTATTTTGGAGAGCTTCTGCACAGGCACGGGGATACCCTGTCGCTGCTTGATCATCGACCAACCGACGCAAGAGCTGACGATGCTTCACTTGCTGACACAACCGCGAAGGACCCAGATTCCGACCAGCACCGCATCCAGCAGGGCGATGAATCAGAACGGCAAGGGGAGCATGGCGCGCTGGTGGAGTTCCACCATACCGTACTTCGCTACCGAACGATTCATAAAACGGAGCACGAGGTTCTTCGAGGCATAGATCTTCGCCTGTATGAAGGCGAACGCATCGCGCTTGTCGGCAACAACGGCGCGGGCAAATCGTCGCTTCTGAAGCTGATCGCCGGCATCGCCAAGCCTTCCGGCGGCTCTGTCTTATTCCTAGGCAGGAATACAAAGGATGTATCGATGGAGCAAATATCCGCTAACGTGGCTTACGTCTTCCAGAATCCCGAAGATATGTTCATTGAAGACAATGTGTATAGAGAAGTGGCCTACGGCTTGAAGAGCCGCCGTCACCCGGAAGCTGAGGATAGGGTTGATCGCATGCTGACCCATTTCCGGCTTCAGCCTCTCCAGGAACGGGATGCCCGTCTCCTCAGCGGTGGTCAGCAGCGCCGCGTATCCCTGGCTATTGGAGCTGCCATGATGCCCCAACTGATTCTGCTGGATGAGCCGACGGCCAATCTGGACATGTCCACTCGCGAAGAGCTTTTGGATACGCTGCAGGAGCTGGAGGACCATGTCCGTACCGTTGTCATCGCCACCCATGATATGCAGCTGGTTCACGAATGGGCGACCAGAGTGATCGTCTTGAATCAAGGCGTCGTGGCCGGCGACGGCACCGTCTCCGAGATTTTCGCCGATTCGGAGCTTATTTCCCGGGCCGGGCTCGCACCGACCCAGATGATGGATTTATCTATAAGGCTGGGCGTCGTGCCCGCGACCAGCTCGCCGGACGAGTTTGCCCGCCATATATACGGCATTCTGAGCGGAAAGGAGATTCACTGCCATGCAGCTAGTCCGCAACTGGTTTAACAAGATTTCGATTGAACGGATTCAACTCGAGTTGATGAATACCGCCTACGGGAGCGGCCATGCCGCCCTTTCCCGGCTCGATCCCCGATGCATGCTGATCTGGTACCTGTTCTTTGCTATAGCGCCCTGGTTTATTTCAAACATTACCGTGCTGGCCGGATTGTTTCTCATGATGGTGGTCACCACCATTCTGTCGCGGGTTACGCCGTTTATTATCGTCATACTATGCTTGGGCCTGATCGGCCAGGTCGGCTGGCTGTTTGTGCTGTCCCTCTTTTTCGGCGGGGACGTCGGCTCGGCGCTTCCGCTGCTGAAACTCACCTTAAAGCTGTCGGTTGTATCCCTTGCGAGCATTACGGTGTTCTCCGGCATGGATCCCGAGAAAATCAGCGACGGCCTGCTTGCGCTCGGCATGCCTGCCGCCTTCTCGTTCAGCTTGTCGTACGGCTATCGGATACTCCCCGTATTGTTCGAAGAATTTCGCCATGTGCTGCTCTCTTACCGGCTTCGGGGAAAAGCGCCGGAGCATCCCGGTTTTCTCTACTGGCGGCTCGCAGCCTATTACATGAAGTTGCTGATGCTATCCTTTTTCCCTTTGATGCTGGCGACCGCCAAACGTTCCCGCACGACGGTAGAAGCGCTGGAGACCCGCGGGTTCTCCTACGGCATGAAGAATCCGGCTGCCAAGAAGCTGAAGCTGTCCCACCTGACCCTGTCGGCGCGGGATGCGGTGTTCCTGACCGGAACGGCAGCATATACCGCATTATTGTTCTGGTTCGGCTGACCTTAAAATTACTGACTTTGACAAGGAGTGTTCGAATATGAAAATTGATCTCCATACCCACGCCAAATTGTCCAAAGCGTCCGATTTCTCTAAAAATTATTATGAGGAGATGATCCGGGAGGCGCTGGACAACGGACTTGATGCGCTCGCTTTGACCGAGCATTTTAACACGCGCCATTTTGACGAGGTGTACCGGCAGCTTGACAGCATGTTTCCCTATAATGGCGAATACTACGATGCAGGCGGATTGAAGATCTTTCCGGGGATGGAAGTGGACATCCGGGAAACCGGCCACATTCTGCTGATCGGCCGGAAGGAGTTCATTCTGGAAACCCGCCGTCGCCTGGACGGATATACGGAGAAGGGCTCCTTCATCCCTTTCGATGATCTGATGGACTTGGCCGAAGGCTTCCCGCTGCTCAAGATCGGAGCCCATCCGTTCCGGGAGAGCACGCCGCTCCGCCATCTCACGCGCAGCCAGTTGAGCCGCCTGGACGCCTTTGATCTCAATGCCAAGGATATGTACCAATACGGCAGCGAAGCCAATCAAGATCAGGTTCAACGTTTCGCCGCCGATCTCGGCAAACCTGTTACGGCGGGAAGCGATACGCATCAATGCCTCCAATTCGGAAGCGTCTATAACGAGCTGCAAATGCCTTGCGAATCCGCTGCCGAGCTCAAGGATGCCATTATGCAAGGCGCTTACCAGATTCATGTCTCGGACAGCCTGCCTATTAAGGTCAAAGCATCCGCCATGCTGAAAAAGCTCATGAAGGAGATCATCCGGCTCCAAACCCCCTCAGCCGTCATCTAGTGAAACTTGAATCTACGCCAAAGTTCAGGTTGGAACCCCGACTGTATGGACGAAAAAGGAGCCTGGTCATGTATCCATGTCCAGGCTCCTTGCGTTTCCGAGAGATTGCTATAATGCGACTCGACACCATGTCATTCCCGCCCGAATCGTCTCTCTAACCCCATTCCAGCGTTGCACGAATCGGCGGATGGTCGGAATTACTGCAGTCGTTCCAACAGATTCAGCATGGCTTGTGCGCTTTCCGCACGGGTGGTCTTGGTTTGAGGCGTAAACATGCCATTGGCATGCCCCTTCATCAAGCCAAGGGCCAAGGCTTCATTCACTTCTTGGAGTGCCCATGAAGAAATTTGCTGCTTATCTTTCAGTTCCGGTGCTTCCTCTAAAGAAGAAGCGTCTCCCTTGGTCTGATAAGCACGATAAAGCATCACAGCCAGCTCCTCGCGGGTGATGGACGCGTTCGGCGCGAACGTCTCCTTGCCTCTGCCGTTCACCAGCCCGTGCTGGGAAGCCGCCGCAACCGCGGAAGCATACCATGCATCGCCGTCCACATCCGTGAAGGTCGTGTCTTGCGTGCTTTTAAGGCCCAGGGCACGAACGAGCATCGCGGCGAACTGCGCGCGCGTCAGCGGCTGATGCGGACTGAATTTCGTATCGCTGGTGCCATTCACAATATGCTTGGCTGTCAACTCTTTTACCGCTTGCTCCGCCCAATGGCCGGTAAGGTCGGCAAACGATTTGTCGTATTCCAGCACGGCATAGCAGCTCAATTGACTGACTTCAGCCGTCAGCTGCCCGTTTACCGGCTTGCCGCCGGCATATTTCAATTGTCCCAATTCCGAAATGCCGTAGATGCCGGCCAGCTCGCCGTGAATGGCGCTGTCGACGGGAAAAGCAATCGTTACAGGTGCTATGAAATGCTCCAGCTTATATGCCTTGCCGTCTTTCGTACGGACGTTAAGATCTAATTCGTACATCTTGCTGCCCTGCTTCAGTTTAGCCTTCCCGGCAGCAGCTGCTTTGGCTACGAGAGAGGCGGCTGTCTGCGTTCCAACCTCCTTCAGCTTAAACGAGATGACCGCATCCTTAGCCTGCTCGGCCGGTACGAGCTGGCGCAGCGCTTTGAGCAGCGCGGACGTAAGCTGTACCATCACGCCGTCCTGCTTCAGCTCCAGCGGCTTCGCCCCCAGAATATCCCCTGCCGTCAGCGGCAGGAGAACTTCGATATCCTCGGCACCGAGCTGAATCGTTACTTTCTCTTGCCCGCCGCGCAGCGATTCTTCGTTAACGATCCGCTGACCCTGATTTGGCTTCGTTCCCGGATCGGTAGGCGGATTGCCGCCTGCTCCTCCGCTTCCGTTTCCATTGCCGGGGTTGCTGCCGTTGCCGCCGCCTTCAGCTGGCACTGCAGCCAGAATGACGGTACCGCCATCCGACATGGCAGGGAGCGTTAGCGTGACTTTCTGATCGGCCGTTACGTTATACACGCTGCCGCCGTACAAGTCCTTCGCCTTGCTGCCCGCCTTAAACGGCACAGGCAGGACGACTTCTTTCGGTTCGTTCTTCACATGAATCGCGGTAACGATATGCTCTCCGTTATACTGCTTGTCGAATGCGATATAACCATCCGCATTCGAAGCCGCAATGGATGCGCGCGTTCCTTTTGAAAATACTTTCGAGTTTGCCGCTCGAATGTTCAAGAGCTTCTGGTAATGCGTGAGCAGCTTCTTCTCGGCCTCCAGTTGGTCCCATGGCATATCGCCGCGGTTCTCGGAAAATTCGCCGTTTTCCATTTTACCGGCATTCTTACCGGAGCGCCCAAGCTCTTCGCCATAATAGATGACCGGCTGGCCTTTGGATGTAATTTGCAGCGCTGCGGCCGCCATCAGCTTTGCCTTGTCGCCATCCACGTAGTGGGACAGGAAGCCATCCTCGTCATGACTGCTTAGGAATTGCCCCATCATTCGGGTGTTATCCAGCTTCGATTCGCGGTCAGCCAGGTAGGCCTCAACCGATTCCACGCTGCCGTTCACGAATTCCTTGGCCTTTCCTTTGAAACCGAAGTCCAGCAAGCTGTCCATCTGTCCGCTCTGAAGCGTTCCGCCATCGCTGTCAACCGTTGCTCCGAAATATTCGCCAATCATTTTGAAGCTCGGATCGAGGTGGGTCAGCGCATTTTTGAACGCCTTCCATGTCGTTTCATCCACGTGCTTCACCGTATCCACGCGGAAGTAATCGATCGTGTCCCCGCGGTCGGTTTTGGCACGCTCCAGCCAGCTTGCCTGCCAATCGATGATCTGCTGGCGAACAGCCGGATTCTCCGTTATGAAATCAGGAAGCCCCGCTAATTCACCTTTGATCGGGTCCGTATCGGCCGACAGACCGTCTGTACGAAGCATACCTTTAAACCGGTCCTTATCTTCCTGCGTGATACCGGGCGCACTGTCTCCCGGCTTCAGGCCATATCCCGTATGGTTGACCACGACGTCCACCATAATTTTGATGCCCCGGTCATGCGCCTTATCGATAAGCTCCTTAAAAGTATCCAGATCGCCCAAATGTTCATCGATCTTCGTAAAATCTTTGGCCCAATAGCCGTGATACGCATATTGCTTGCCGCCGAAGCCTGCACCCTGATTGAAATCGATGTTATCCACAATCGGCGTGATCCACAGCGTGTTCACGCCCAGATCCTCGATGTAATCGAGTTTATCGATCAGTCCTCTGAAATCCCCGCCATGATAGGCTTCCGGGTGATCCTTGTCAACATTCGCATTGTTGGAGGCATCCCCATCCATGAAACGGTCGGTCAGCACAAAATAAATGCGCGCCTCGTCCCAATCGAAATCGAGTTTGCCGCCTGCGATTCTTGGCTTCACCGTTACCGCGGCTCCGCCGGTATGCCTATTGCCGTATTGGTCGACTAGCGTGATTCCAATTTTCTTGCTGCCGGCCGTGACCGTATCCTTTACGGCAATGCTGTGCTCAAGCAGCTCTGTATCAACCTTCGCTCGGGCTGGTCCTCCCAGTTCCGTCAGGTCGACGAACGCTTCCTTGTAAGCAACGGGCTCCGAAGAGGTTACATTCAATTTTAGCACCGCATTTTCATCATAAGAGATGGAACCAGGGGTTACCTTCGCCCCGATGGTCACGGTCGGATCGCGGTAAACCACCTGCGACTTTCCGTTCACCGTGTTTTTCGGGTCGGTGACTTCCTTCGTGGTTCCGTTATGATTGACGATAAACGTGTAATCATACGTTCCGGGAGCAACGCCCTTAAGCGTATAACTGAACCATTCCTTGTCAGGAACATAGGCCATCGTTTCCAGCTTCCCGTTAATCTTCACTTTCACGTCAGAGATGCTATCCATCCGGCCGTCCCTGAACAATTGATCGTCCCGGTAATGGAACGTAATGTTACCGCCTTCAAGCGTCGGCCCCGCAATGCTCGGCAAAATCTCCAGCTCATGCACCATGCTGGTCACATTCACTTTCGTGAAGGCCTCGCCTGGCTGAAGCGGAATGATTCGGTCATCCGGGATATCCTGCTTGGCCGTATCCCAATTCGTTCCTTTGCGCAGAACGAAACCAACGCCTGTTGTTTCGGGTGCCACCTCAATCTTTACGGTAGCCACGCCATTCTCTATCTTTTCAAAGTCGATCTGATCGTTCTTTACCCCCGTATTCCAAACCCACAAATTCCAATCCGCATAATCCTGATCCGGCCGAATGTAGTTAAGCTGCACATACCGTTTATTGTCCACTTCATCGGCTGTAACGGTTACGGTAATCTCTTTCTGGAACCCCCGATAGGAAACGGTTATGACCGCCGTTCCTTCCGCGACTCCCTTCACCACGCCTGCGGCCGTTACCGAAGCAACCTGCGGGTTGCTGGATGCATAGGTTGCTTGTTTCGTTACGGCTCGTTTGCTGCCGTCCTCGTATTCAGCGTATACCGCGGTTTGATGCGTCTTACCGGTCTGCAAAGAGTAACTTCCTTGATCTACCGATATCGCGCGGAGTACGGACGCCGCGGCGTCCGTCTTGATCACAACGGCCGTCAGAGGCTCAAGCGTGATCGAGCCGGAGGTTAACGTGAAGCCGGACTTCGCTTTGACGCCGGTCGTGCCGGCTTCATCGTTATCGACCACCACCGTGCCGGAGCTCAGATCTTCGCTTAGCGTAAGCGTTCTCGACTGGTTATCCGCATTAACGAACACATAATAATGGCCGGTTCCGTCCGTCGCTTTATTCTTATATGCAATGACCAGATCCTGCGCCTTTACTTCGGGAATCTGCAGCAGCGTTACGTTCGAATTCACCATCGACTGATCGCCGAGACGGAAAGCGTCGGACGATTTTCTTAACTCGATCAGTCCGGCCGTATATTCCCGCGTCTTGTTATTCTCCGGATATTTGGCTTCATCCGTCGCTTTCTCCCAATCGAACATGTTGATGGCATCGGAGGAGTCGTAGGAATCATGGATGAAATAACCGAAGCGGTTTCCTGCCTCGTCCTCTAATTCATGGTATTTCTGCTCGGGAACCCCTGGGCCCAGCCATTGCTTGGTCCGCCCGTACTCCTGTCCTGCATGGAGGAAAGCCGTTCCTTGCGAGGTCAAGGTGAGCAGGTTGCCCAGGCGAATGCGCTTATGGATCTCCAGATCATTCGCTGCAATCGACGGGTCCTTCTTGATGGACTGCGCAATGATGTCGTATAGCGGCAAATTGTCATGGGCTTCAATGTATTGAACCATGTCACCCGGATCATCTTCCTTCGTGTTGCTCGGCTGCGCCTTGATATTGTTGAAAATGGTTTGGATGTCGCGCGCGCCGCCCGTAATGAATCGCGGCTCGCCTTCGTTGCCGAAGCCGGATTTCAGCTCGTTGCGGAACTCGTCGGAGAAAACGCCGACGTCGTCCGTTTTATCCATCCAATTCTGGTCCGCGCCCTTGCCTGCCAGGGAGGGATCCGATAGATGACCGCCGAACGTGACCCAGCCCTCGCCGATGAACAGCGCTTTCGGGTTGATGGCTGCAGCGGCATCATAGGCTTTCTGCACGGCCTCATAGGTGGCGTCGCCCATCATGTCCCAGCGCATGCCGTCGATTTTGTATTCGTCGAACCAGTATTTCACCGAATCCACCATCAGCTTCTCGGCCATCTTGTGGTTGGTCGCCAGATTGTTGCCGAAGCCGCCGATGAAATTGCCGTTGGCATCCTGGAATGCATAATAGTTCGGCACAATATCATTCAAGAAATCCGCCTTGGCCATATGGGTGTAGACCACGTCCAATACGACGCCCATGTCGGCCTCGTGAATGGCGTTGATCATCGCCTTCAATTCTTTGATGCGAAGCTCGGGATCCGTTGGATCCTCGGAGTAAGCTCCGTCAGGGGAGAAATAGCTGTGCGGGTCATACCCCCAGTTGTACTCATTGTCTTTGGCCGAATAATCCAGCTCCCTGTTCTTCATGGCCGCTTCGTCACCGTAATACCAAGCCATCACGGGCAGCAGCTGAACATGGGTGACGCCCAGGGACTTGATGTATTCGAGCTTCTCTTTGAACGCGTCGTAGGATCCCCAAGTCGTGTTATGCAGGTCATTCTCAATCGTCGGATCCGACGTGAAATCCCGGACGTGAATCTCCCAGATGATGGCGTCTTCCCGCTGCTCGTAGCCCGGAATGTCCGCAAAATCCAAGCCGGCGGGGTCCGTTTGACTCAAATCGACGATCGCGGCTTTGCCGACGATATCGCCGTCCGGTCCAACTTCGCCCTTGGTATTCACTCTGAATTGCGCCATGGATTTGGCATATGGATCCAGCACGGTTTTCGTCACGCCGTTGTTGGTCACTTCATATTGATAGAAATATCCTCTAAAATCTTGGATGCCGAGGTCTCCCGGCTTCAACCGAACCGACCATACCCCTTTATCACCCTTTTGGAGGGCGA
This sequence comes from Bacillus sp. FSL K6-6540, assembly GCF_038007545.1. Lineage (NCBI taxonomy): Bacteria > Bacillati > Bacillota > Bacilli > Caryophanales > Bacillaceae > Bacillus > Bacillus sp. FSL K6-6540. Next base: position 417,357 of record NZ_JBBOXH010000001.1, on the reverse strand, counting down.
CATTGCCGATAAACTGCGTGGCATCATCCTTGCTGTACACCTTTGCGGTGACTTCGGTCGCCGTCGGTGCCCACAGTTTAAGCTCGGCTCCTCCAGCCTGATAAGTCGCCCCGAGGTCATCGCCGTCGTAAGCGTACATCTCATCCAGCATTCTCCAGCCGGTGGAGGCGGATACGGTTTTTCCGGCGTAAGTTACGCTTAGCGGTATCTGATCCAGCTGAAATGATGCCGCTACTTCGATGGTCGTGTTTCCGGTAATCTTCACGTTTTGAATGGCAACCGGATGGCCGTCCTTATTCTTAATCTGCAGCTCATTCTTCAGCGTATCCGCTTCCAAACCATCGGTCATGGTAAATCCGAGCTGGAGCTTTCCGGGAGCCAATACCTCGGCCGAGACCAACCCGGTAGGCACTTCCCCATACGGAGATGTGTAGACGGTGTTGTCGCCTTCTTGAATGAACAAATGCTGGTATCGGTCTACCAGGGTGAAGCCTTTGTCGCCTCCGTCTTTGCCGGCGTCTCCTTTGGCCGGATCCAGCACGAGGAAGTTAATCTTCTGGGCCCCCGGCTTCATTGGAATGTCTACATAAGCGCCATATCGGTCGGTTTGGCCTGAAGGGAACATGGTAGCCCCCGTCGGCCAGTCTTTCGAAGGCGCAGCGACATCGTCGCCCCATAACCATAAACCGTACGGATCATAGTTCTGATCCTGACGTTGATAGTGGATGCGAACGGTATCCGCCGGCAGGTCAACAGGCTCAAAGCTGTATACCGTATCGGAGCCTTCCTTGAGCCAGACTTCGTTCATGTCCGGCGAGGCTAGGGTGAATTTCTTGTCGCCGCCGTCTTTATTGCCGCTGATGCGATCGACAACGACGATGCCGACTTTTTGCGCGCCGTCCTTGAGCGGTATGTCGACGAAGGCCCCGTAGGCGTCCTGCTGCCCGCCAGGGAATGGCGTTGCGCCTGCCGGCCAATTGGCGGACGGAGATGCGACGTCATCGAATATCCACAGTCCGACGCTCCCGTAATTCGCGTCAGCCCGGTTGTAATGGACGCGCAGATGGTTAGCCGGCACCGGCGTTCCCGGATCGGCGGGTACCGTGAAATGAGCGGCAACGCCGTGATTGGCCGCATCGTAGCTGAACGTAACCTTAACATCCTGCGGCAGCTGAAGGGCCTCCCGATTAGCGGGGTGAACCGGACTTGCCGCATCGCTGCCCAAAGCGATTTGGTACTCATGATCCCCTTCGTACACGTCGGCCGTCACCGTGTATACATGGTCATAATCGGAATCCTGCATGATTAATCTCGCATCCGCAGGCGACCAGTCGGCCGCTTCGCCGATGCCCGATTGGAAGCTGCCGATCACTCGGGGAAGCTTATCCGCCTCGATCGGAGCGTAGTATGTAGAATCCGCGATCCGGTGCGTCCCATGATTGTAATAAAAGGTAACCTGGGAATCTTGAGCGAGCTCTATGAGGATGTTGCCATCCTTGTTTGCTCCGCTCGGATTGGAATAATGGGCGGAGCCGTAATTCTCGTCCCACTTGCCGTCGATCGCGATCTTGTATTCGTACGATCCCGCGGGCAAGCTGCCGGTGAACCTGTATTCTCCGTTCCCCATATCGTTCATGGTTGTCGCGGCGGCAGCCGGATCCCAATCCCCGCTATGGCCTAATTCGGATTGCAGAGTCCCTACCAGCGTAACCTGGCTTGGCGCGCTATTGGCATCGGCCGTTGATGGCGGAATGCCGAGCATGGAGAAAATCAGCGAAACAATCATGATGATGGACCACGTTCGTTTGCTTGAAACCGTCATTCTCATGAAACAAATAACCTCCTTCTGTTCTTGGATTAGGTACAGCTGGTACGATGTTGATGCCAATCATTGCGCAAACGCTTGCATAAACAGGTTTGAGCTTCCATCAAGTAAAGTACGACAATTACTGACAAGAGTTAGAGAATATGTTCGAAATATAGAATGAAACAAAAATAGATGAAAGCGATTACAATGGAAACGTTTGCATCATTTATTGTAGTATTGAGGCTCCTTCTCGTCAACCATATTTTGACCTGTTTTCATCATGAATTTTGCGGCTCAAGCGGGTTTTCTCCAGCAGCATCTAGCTCTAACAAATAAAGGGAATCAGTCATCCAGATGACCGATTCCCCTACTAAGGTTTACATGTATGGTATGGCCGTTGCCTGTAAATAGGGCTAATGGAATTGCTGAAGCTGGTCGGCCGCAAGCACAACGCTGCCTAATAGCGAACCGTTAACTCATAACGTCCCGACAGCAGCTCAAGTTCAAGCATGCTATCGTCCAGGCCGCAGCGAACGATGCCGTCCGGCATACAGCTTGAAGCTGCTCCTTTCCATATCTCTACACCATCGATCAGGAGACCGGTAATGGGGCGGGAGCTCGGTGATGCCAATGCAGCGGTAGCGCTCATCGTGCAGGGCAGCTCAAGCCGCATCCGAATGCCGGATTCGCTGACCCGCTCCCACCGTACGGCGATATTGCCTCTTACGGTGGAAACGGAAGCCTCGGCAAAGTCCAGATCCGGCGCGAAAAAGGGGCGAATTCGTGCCGTCGCGAACCCGGGAGCTCCGCTTTGAATTCCGCAGACATACTCCTGCAGCAAGCGGGCGGGATAACCGTTCCATGCATGGCAATGGGACTCGATATCATCCCAGCCTTCCCACATGGTCTCGGCGCCTTGCGCAACCATGTAGCCCCACCCCGGATAATCCGGTTTACTCAGCAAATGGTAGGCCTGATCCTGTAATCCTTCCTCGAACAAAAGACGGAGCAGCGGGAGCGACAAGACGGTCTTGCTCTCCCACGGTTTGCCTGCCACGGCCTTCAATGCAGCCTCCCGGTCTTTTTGCGGCAGCAGCCCCGCATATAATGCCAACGCATTAACGCCTTGGTGGGTGGCAGTCGATCCCGAGCTGTCATGCAGCAGCTTGCCGGAAGCATCGTACAGCCCATTCAGGACGCTGACTTGCAGCTTCTGCGCATAGGCAGCATACGCTGCACTGTCATCTGCCCGGTTCAGCAAGGCAGCGGCTTCGGACAGTATGCGCAACGCCTGCCATGCCTTGATCTGCTGCACGGTCAGATGTTCGCCTTCATGCTCAACCGTCGGGTAGGGCCAATCGCTAATATGCCATCCGCGGCCGACCGGAATCAGGCCTGTTGCTGGCGATATCAGCGATAGATAACCCTCGATCATGACCCGGAGCGGTTCATAATATCGCAAGAGCAGCTCCGTATCTCCGCTAAACTGGTAAAGCTTCCACAGCAAGGTCGCATAATGCAGGTCCCATTCCGGGATTTGAATGAAAAAGTCTGGATGCTCGTAGTTCGATGGGAACACAAAAGGGAAGGAGCCGTCTTCCAATTGGCCGTCCGCAAAGTCCTGCAGCGTCTTATCCAATACCGGATAGGCATCGAAGTTATAGAGCAGCGTCTCGGCTTGGAGATCGGTATCCGCGAGATACTGCGCCTGTTCCCGATGCGGGCAATCGACCACCTGGCCCAGCACATTGTTGCGCTGCGTCTGCAGGCAAACGTCGTACAGCTTGTTTAAGAAGTCAGACGAACACCGAAAGTGTCCCGTCCGTGCCATGGCCGTACCCGCTGAGCAAATTCGCAGCTGGCCTTCCTCAATCGGTTGCGGATAGCCGGTAACCTCCACATAACGAAAGGCTTTAAAGCTGAAATCCGGCTGCCAATATTCGATCCCTCCGCGTCCATGCATCGTATACAGGTCGTAATAATGATGCGAAGTCTCGTTGCACACTTGATGAACGACCCGCCCGTCGCCATCGAGCGTTTCGGCGTACCGCAGCCGTACCGTGACGCCTGCCATACCGGGCAAGGCCAACTGCGGCCAGCCCGATATGATTTTACCAGCGTCGAATACCTGAATGAGCCCCTCTTCCCCGTTTACGAACGACGGCGCCGCTGCCACGGATGGAATGATAGACTCCAGCTCTTCCGCCTCAGGGAGCTGCTGCCAATGGAGTGACCATTGCTGCGCGGATGGATGAGCAAGAACAACCGAACTGCAGTGTTCCTCTCCAACATCGGGCTGCAGCCAGTTCGGTTCCAGAAGAGCCGCGTCATAGTCCTCTATGGACGATAAGCGGCGGTTCTGCTGATAAGGAGACCCGATGCGATGCGGAATCTGCCTTAAGGCCTGCCATGTCAGATCCGATACAACCAGTTGCTCCGTCCCGTACTCATGCTCCACGTGCAGCTGGAGCAGCATTCCCGGGACGCCGTTCACATAGTTCTGGCCGCTTCCGCCCAAATAATGAGCGGCAACGCCGATGCAGTTGGCACCGGTCGACAAGAGGGGGGCCACATCATAAGCCAAATAATATTTGCGGTGAGGCACCCCCGTCGGTGCGGGTGAACCATAGCCTCCAACCCGTTGTCCGTTGACGAACAATTGGAATACATGGTGGGCGGATACGAATATTTTGGCCCGCGCAACGGCTCCCCGGAGATCAAAGGATTTGCGGAAATAGGCAAAATCATTAAGCTTCATCTCCTCGGACCGCCATATCCATTCGGCACTCCAATCGCCGGGAAACAAGCCCGTATCCCAATATGCCGGTACGCTTTCGCTTTCCGTACCCTGACGGTCCCAGACCGTAACCCGCCACCAGTAACGCGTATTGCTCTGCAGCGGCGGACCATCATACAGGAGGCTTAGGCTTTGGCCACTTCGCCTGCCGCTGTCCCACGCCAAATCTTCGTCCCTGTTAGAGAGACCCTCCGCGGAAAGGGACACCCTCACCCTGTAAGCCGTGCACGCCTCTCCGCGCCGATCGCTCTCCAGCAGCCAGGAAAAACGGGGAGAAGACACATCCAGCCCCAATGGATTCTCCAGACCATGCACAAGCGGTTTTTGTATCGTAAGCACGTTGCCTCTCCCCTTCCAGACTGTCTATCGGGCGTTAGAATCCATCCATCATGGATTCGATTGATCATGCGGCACGTTCACCTGGGTCACGGCCGCGGTTTCATTGCCGGCTTGATCCGTGACCGTGTAAGTGATCGTGTAGATCCTGCCGGAACCTGCACCCGATCTTGCCGCGCGCAAGCTGAATGAGGTATCCATCGTGCCCAGCTCCGCACCCTGAATATCCTCCGCTTGCAGCTCCTCATTACTTGTAATGGAGGACAGCACGACGGAACCGATATCCGAGCCCGAATCGCTGGCGTCGACGGAAGCCGTGACCTGGACCAACCTCTGGTTAGGTGGCCACAACTTAACCGGATCCGCCGTTACGCTCGCCACGGGCGCGGTCTGGTCGATCTTCAAGGTCAACGACTTGATGGAACCCGGTTCCCCGGCTGGACTCATCGTCCGATAGTCCAGCCCATGAATCCCGTCCGTATTCATGATGATTTCAGAACCGTACGTCTGCCATTCTCCGTCATTCACGCGATACTGAATGCCGTAGCCGTCCGGCATGCCATTCGCTGCGCCGAGCTTCACGGTTACCGGGCTTCGGTACCAGCCGTCGTTGCCATCCGGCTGCTCCGGCGTCAAAGCGGCGGTAAGCTCCGCAGCCTCCATGCCGTTGGCTAATCCGATGTCGTCCACATGGAAATATCCTCCTTGCCAATGCACCCGGCTTGCAGGGACAAGCCCGATTTTGATTTTGGTAATCCGGTCCTTAAAGGCCCAATCCCCTAAGTTAACCGCCAGATTGCTCCACTGTTTGGGCGGAACATTCGCCTCTGCTTCCAGCACATGCTGATCGCTGTACACCTTTACCCTAACGGTATAGGATTCGGCCGCAGGCCCGTTCGAAGGATTGATGCCAAAGAACAGGTAGGGTTTGCCCTCGGCATCCAGCGGCTCGTCGAACCGCTTGGCGATGCCTTTGCTGTCGCCCAGCTGCTCTCTGGTCATCACCGTGGCCTTGAGCGTTTGACTGCCGCTCCAGGTGACGGAAGCATCGGTTTCGACGCCGGATACATACTCTGCATGGGTCCAGCCCTCATCGCCGTTCTCAAAATCAAACAGCATTTCCGCGCCCTCCAGCCGCTCCGGGGGAAGGACGGCCGCTGGTGCCGTATCCGGTATCTCCCGCCGAGCAAGCTTGCCGGCATCGAAGGATGGCGCGATAGCCTGCCAGTCGGCGATGCCGATGATCGGCTTCGCGAATTCCGTCACCTCCAGCGAACGTTCCGTATCGATATACTTAAAGACATCGTACACCAGCTTGTGCTCCGCAGGAGTGTTGGCGCCCCTGCTCGTATCCGGATCATGCGTCCATAATCCGAGATTCAAGCCATACTCTTCGGCATGGTCCACATGCCGGTGCAGAATGAAGGAGTCGATGCCGTCCAGGAAGTCCGTAATGTAATAGGCGTACGCATAAGCTGCCGCCTGCAGCTGCTGGCCTTCCGGCGAATTGTCGCCGCTGTGGAAGCCCTGCTCGGACAGGATAATCCGGCGCGCCTCGTTGCCGTACATGAACTTCGGCTGCTTCATGTAATCCACGAGGACGTGCAGGTTTTTAAACGTGATTTTCGGCGTATCGAACTGCTCGAGCGACTGCGGCGCAACCCAAGCTCTCGGATCGAACAAGTTTTCCGGGTAAGGATGATAGGCGATATGCCACGGAATGTCGCCCGCTGCGGCGATCTCCGCCTGAAGCGTATCGATGATCGATCGGCCGTCGAACGAGCCAATCTGCGTGGACGGCAGCTGCTGATCCCAGTTATGCGTCAGCGAAATATACACTCTGGCGTTGCTGTAAAAGCTTTTTACGACGGTATTCGTTATTCTCACGGTCCGGGCATAGTCCTCAACGAATTCCCTGACCGTTTTATCGTTGCCCATATTGTACCAGGTCTCCCCGGCGTCCACCTCGTTGCCAACGATGTAATTGACGGCTCTGCCGTATTTCTCGTCCTCGCGCGAGTAGCGCTCCGCCAGGAAAGCGGTGATGGCTTTATAATACTTCGTCCCTAGCTCATCCGTCGTGTTAAATGCATAGACGATGCCTTCCGTGGCATCCGGATGGAGCAAATACCGGTTAGGCGTGGTATCGTCCATTCCCCCCTTATACATGAGGAGGATCAGGGATACCGTCACCCCGTTGTCGGACAAACTCTTGATGGAATTATCCCGCTCCTCGATCCAATCCTTCTTGAAGTAGAAGGTCTCCCCTTCGTAGGAATATTCGAACGTATTGGCCGGATTGACGGCCCCGTTCATGTACAGGGCGTTATTGTAATCCACGTTCAGCGCCGCATGGCTGATGCCGAGGTCCTCCGCATCGCCGACCATCTGCACCTGCAGCCCCTTCTTGCTCTTCGCCACAGGGAACGGATACGTATTCGGTGCAAGCACCTCGGGGTTGCTCACGTATTTGGCGCGGTCCACGAGCTCCAGCGATCCGTCCGGAAGCAGGGCCGCGACCGCAAATTTGGATTGCAGTCGGGTACGTCCCTCTTCTCCTGCCAGGTCCAGCTCAAACATAAATTGTCCTTGAATCCCCTGTTCGGCAATCGGCTCTCGATTCGCCAGATCCCTTTCGGATTCATAGGGCTGCAGCTCAAACAATTGGAGCTCTCCGCCTTCATAAAGCTCCGCTTCCCCGGGCTTTAATGCGCCCTCGATCACGATCCGATCCCGGGAGGCCGCGATCTCATGCCTCGTAAGCTCCCCGGGGAAAACCTCGATCGGTGCCAGCTGTTTGAATCGGATCTGATCGATGCCGACTTCTCCCGTGCTTGCCCCTCCGTCGCTCAAGAACGTCAACCGGAACTGCTTCAGGCTGCCGCTCCACTCCGGATGCAGCGACAGATTAAATTCCTGTTCAACGGATTGGCTGTTATTCGCTTCGATGTCGAACACCTCCGACTTCGTGTCATCCCAATCGGGGCTTTCCTCCGTAATCCATTCGACCTTCACTTTGTTGAATGGCGACTCGTTCCTCCATTTGACGCTTAATGTATTGTAATGATCGATATCCTGGATGATCACCGGAGATTGCAATACGGGAGCGGCACCCGCCGGTGCCAATCGGAGCTCTCCGCCGGCTGCGCCTACCTCGGCGCCTTGGGCGGTAAACCCTTCCGTTTCCCCGTCCACGTTAAAATCCATGCCGATGGCGTTCGATCCGCTGAGATAATCGATCTGGTAATTGCCGCCCCAGAATTCGTATCCCGGATCGCCCGGCTTCAGTCCGCCGTGATCGAAGTTGAGCATGAACGCGAATTCGATCTTGGTGACGTGGTCCCTCTGGGCCCAATCCTTGACGGACACTGCCACTTTGCTCCAGCTGTTCGGATTGATTTGGGCAATGCTCTCATAGGAATCTTCGCCGCTGAACAGGGTAACCTTGATCAGATAGTCCTCCGTCTGCCACCCGTAGCAATTGGCCGCAAACGTCAGATAGTTCACGCCCGACAAGTCGAGCGACTGATCAAAAGTCCTGGATACTGTTCTCCACTCATAGGCTTTGACTTCATCCGACCATACCTCGAGCACATGGCTTCCCTCATATGGAGAGTTCGGGCCGTTGGCATAACGGTCGGCGTAGGTGACTTTCTCCGCCCCGGCTCCGCTGGTCCATTTACCCGGCTGGTTTACCGCATCAGGCTCGTTAAAATCGTCAATGACAATCGAAGGCGTGTAACCCGTCACGTTCAGCACATGGGGTGATGCCTTTAAATCCGGATCATACGTGCCCGCAAACACGATCCCGGCGGGATACGCTTGCAGGGTGAGCGCCAGCAGGACGGAATACACCAGCAGCGTCTTAAGCCTCTTCAACTTCATCACGCTTGTTCCTCCTCAAAATGGATTCAGATGATACGGTTGCCGCAGTTCTACGCCATTCACCCCCTTTCCAAACCCCTATTCGCTCGTCTCCAAGCCGATCGCCTTAATCTCTGATTCTAAGCACAAGGTCCGTCCCGTCGATCGCTTTCACGGTAATTCCCTCCGGTACCGTCAGCTCGTATTTCAGCTTCCCTCCCTTCTCTCTCTTCCAGCTTGCTTCCATCATGCCAAAGCGCGTCGGCACAGCGCCTTCCGCCCAATCGAGATCACCGGCATGCGGGGCAAGATATACCTCCTGATCGCCGAGTCTGCTTAAATCAAGGCCCAACACGGATTGCGTCAAAATATAACTCGGCGATGCGCCCCAGCCGTGACTAAAGCTCACGGGAATATGATCAACTAAATAAGTTGGCGTATTGCCTTGATAAGCGCTCGGCACGGTACAGGCCGGCGTTGACGGATCATACGTCTCCCACCAGGTCGTCGCTCCCCGGTCCAGCATGCCGCCCCAATAGCTTCTTATGATTTCCAGGGCGCGGTCTACGCGCCCCTTGCTCATCAGCGTCTCCAGAACCACATGATAGAAAAAAGCGCCTTTTAACGGCGGCAGCTTTCCGCCGTCGTACCATTCGTCCAGGAAGCGGTCCTCTTCCGCCGGGTCCATCAGGCCCGACCATATCGCCGCAAAGTTGGTCTGAGCCGTGATCTGCTTCGATAATCCGTCCGATCCGATGCAATCCGCAAACACGATCTCGCCAGGGGGCCGCATCCGCTCCCTTATGGCAGCGCGAAGCCGGACCGCCTGGTCTTTCCACTGCCCTGCCAGTTCACCGTGTCCAACATCTTGCGCCAGCTCCGCCGCCAACCCGAGCGCCTTGTAATAGAAGCAGGAGACGGCCGTCACCCGATCGCGCCGGTCGATGTAATCGGCCCAGTCGATAAAGCACCACCAGCCAGGTCGGTCGGCGCCGGCAAACAGGCCCTCCCGATCCTCCTGCAGCGCGAACCACGCCATCAACCGCGTAATGGCCGGCCAGATTTCTTCCAGGAAACCGCGGTCCTTCGTATACCGCCAGTGGGAATGCACGCCGAACAACCAATGCGCGCAGAAATCGGGCAGCAGAAACGAGTTTCGTTCCGGGCCGGTACCGGGTATGGAGCCGTCGTCGTTCTGAATCCGCGCCCCTTGCAAGAGACATTTGCGCAGCAGCAGATCGTCGCCGAACGCGTGGTAGATGACTTTGCCCATGACCACGGCATCGGCAACCCACAGCGCCTTCTCGCGCAGCGGACAATCCTCCAGATGGTCCTGGCTGTTCACCAGCGTCGTATACGCCCCCACCTCCCAAATCCGGTTCAGGCGCTCATCGCTGCAGCGAAAAAAGCCGGATTCGTCAAACGGATAGTGGACGGATTCGACGCCGAAGCGCGATATCGTCAGCGCGGCCGGCGTCGCCTGTGCCGTAACCTGAAGGAAACGGAAAGCCCGGCGGCCAAAGGGCTTCAGCCGATTTCGCCCCTTGCGCAGGATGAAAGTGTCATACAATTGCAGCTCCAGCGATTCTCCGTACGACAGCTGGATCACGCCGCCCGCAGGCGCGTCCAGCTCCAGCTCGGGATACCCCACGATTTCGCTAGCAAAGTCATACACAACACCCGGCAGCGAGCCGGGCATGCTGGCATCAAGCGTCCAGTCCGTTGTACCTGCCGCTAACCCGCCTGGATCTCTTTCTGTTCCCGCTGAGTCCTCTTGCAAGCCAATCGCTTCATGACCCAAAGGGGCATGCTCCGGCGAACCGAACGCTTCCGTGCTGCCTAAGCGATTCGGCAGCATGCCCGACTCCCCCAGGCTGACGCCGAAATTGGCCTCGGTCCGCACGATCGCTGCCGGACTAACCCATTCCCTGTGCAGCGGAGGAATCTCCCGCGGAAGCAGTCGCGGCCATGGCGAATCCGGATCCAATGCTTTGGCGATAACCACCGCCCCGCTCCAGGAGGAATCGTCGTAGGCGGATTCCTCCCATCCGTCCTCCTGCTGCGCGAGATAAATTTCGCGGAATCCGTTCCACTGATGCTGGCGCGACACCTGGGCCATCCATCTTGGCGATCGCCGGACCTTCCAATCCGCATCCGTGGCGGCCACGCAGAATACTCCGTTTCCGCGCTCGATCTCAAGCTCGGCAATCAATCCCCCCGGCCCTTGCATCTGGCCTGTCACGATATCGGTCGAACCGAAATTGTAGGCGACGATGGCCAGCACATTCCTACCTTTCGCAAGCAGCGGGGTCACATCGATCTCGTCGTAATATTTCCACTGCTGGTCGGCAGGTGAAGGGCCCCTCCCGACCACGGTACCATTGACATAGAGCAAGTACTCCTGGTTGGCTGACACGTACAATCGGCCCGCCATCGGCGCTTCCTGCAAGTCAAAGCTCCTTCTCGCTTCCAGATACACGTTGGCCGTATTCGGGGGGCAATCTCCCCAAATCCAGCTCGCTTGCCAGTGATCTTTCATCATGCCCTCCCTGCCAGCTCGGCTTCCCCGATGCGAGCTGATTTGATCATGCGGCCATGCTCCAGCTTCCATTCCACCTTAATCAAGCCCCTGGGACTTGGAATCACGCCCCGTGCGGCCGTGAGCCCTCCGATCGCATGAGGCTCGAAAGCGATGCGGGCATATCCGGGCTCAAGCGCGCGAATCCCCAGGACATACCTGGCAATCCAGACCACCGGCGTGCTCGACCAGCTGTGGCACAGGCTCATCCGGTAGGAATCGTACGCGGTATACGTGGTCAAGGCATGGTGAATATCGCTGCTCGGCGTCAGCCTGATCCCCTCCCAGAAAGTGGTTGCTCCCGCATCCAGCATCGTTCCCCAGACCGTAGCGATAACCGCCCACGCCCGTTCGTGCATGCCGTACTCCGAGTAGCATTCCGCCAGCCAGTAGGCGGACAATGGCGTGAGCGGGTCCCTCAGCCGATAGTCGAGGAGAAATCTGCGTGCGCTGTCTTCTCCCACATACCCGCTCTTAATGCCGATGACCGAGGTGAGCAGCGCGTATGACGGCCCGATGAACTGCTCCTCCTTAAGCTCCGCTTGCGGTTCATCCCAATGGAGCCCGAGCTCCGGCATGTAATCCGCCAGCCGTTTCATTTGGCTCTTCGTCATGCCATAAATCGCGTTCAGGCACGCCCACGATTCAGACGTCCCCATGGGCGACCATTCGATAAAGGAATGTGCCTCTCTGGCATCCGGCATGAAAATCCCGCTGCACGGATCCGCATTCGCCTTCACCCAAGCGATATGCCGCTGCAGATCCTCCCGGATTTCCCATACGAATTCGCGGTCTCCCGTCTCGAAGTAGTAATCCCATATGCTGCTGAGCCACCACAGCGTATAGGAGGGGAGATTGTTCATCCAATAGCCGTAAGGGGTCCGCCCCAGCTCCCGGAGCGACCGCTTCAATACCGAATAATCGTCCCAGAGCGAGTATTCGGTTTTGGCGGCCAGGTAAATATCGTAAGCCCAATTCAGGCGATCCCGCTTGATGCCGTCCCACAATCCGATTTGATGGCAGACCCGGCTGGTATGCACCGACACGTCATAGATGCGCTGCATAAGGTCGTTGTCCGTCTGCAGCTGCCCCGCCTGGTTCAGCGCAGCACCGGCAGCCTCCAATCGGAGCTCGATATGGAATGTTCCTCCATCGTCCCCGCTTACGTAAATTTGCACGTACCGCATGCCCTGGGGATTCGTTGCCGACAGGCTCCCCGGCGGAATCGCCAACCACTCGGTCATGCATCCGTCATAATGCCGCAGCTCCTGCAAGGATTCAGCGCCATTCCACAGCAAACCGATCTCGGAATCGCCGTGGTTGGTCACCTGCATCCGCACATTGAGCTCATGGGGCAATTCCAGCAGCAGCTCCGGCATCCGGCTCAAATCCAGCCCTTTCTGCTGAGTCCTGCGTTCCTTCCATTCGCCCTGCTTCAGAAGATGATAAAAAATATGCCGTTCATTCCGGGACTCCACTTCGCCTAGGACGATTCGCCCTCCGGCTGTTCCATTCATCTGAATTACACCATCTATGCCGCTGACCGCTTCCACTCCGGATGCGGACATGACTCTTATGCCTTGAACAGGCTCGACCACGATATCGCCGTATCCTCCGGCAATAAACCAAGGAGGCGCATGATCCAGGTCTCCGAAAGGCTCCTCGCCCCAAACGCATACCACCTCTGCCGAACCGTCCCCGGCCTCCCAGGTATCATCCGTTGCCAGCCATAAGCCTTCGCTTCCGCTCAAGTAGGCGATGCATCCCACCGAGCGGTCATGCAGATGCATATTGATGGGATGCATCGGCATCGGCTCCGTATTTCGGAGCTCGATTCGGAGCGTATAGGCTCCAGGCTCCAAACCGCCGGGGAGCCCCTCTACCGGATAAAATGCGGACGTATGCCTGGCATGCTCCGGGAAATGGCCGATCACGGCATCGTTCAGCCTGATCTCGGCTTCTCCCGTACAGGCGATTCTCATCTCAAGCTGCTCAACCGCGGCATGCAGGACAAAGGTTTTTTCCAGTACGACATGCCGCCGGCCCTCACGTTCCCTGTGCCAGATCCAGCTGGGTATCTTCTCCGCTTGTCTGTGTATATTCATCCATCTCTCTCCATTTGGTCCGTCGTTTTATATTTTTAAAGCCCCTTGCGTAACGCCTTGAATGTAATACTTCATCCCGAAGCTGAACAGCAGCACCAGCGGAATCGCCGAAATGATGTACGCCGCGAATTCCACGCCCATGTTGGAGATGCCGAACTGGTTCGTGAATTGCGTAAGCCCGACGCCAATCATCTGGATGCTGTTCGATTTAATGGTCAAAAGCGGCCAGATGTAATCGTTATAGATCCCGACGGACTGCATGATCATCAAGGTCATGAGGACGGGAACGGACAGAGGCAGCACCATTCTCGTGAACACCACGAACTCTCCCGCACCGTCGATTTTGGCGGCATCAAACAGCTCGTTGGAAATGCCCGCCATGAAGCTCCTGCACAGAAACGTGCCGAAAATCTGGCCGCCCGCGGCCGCGCTGATAATGATGACCCACGGCGTATTCACCAGCCCCAGATTCGCATACAGGACGTAAGAAGGGATCAGCGTCATGACGCCCGGTATCATCATGATGGCCAGCATCAGCATGAACAGCACCTCCTTGCCGAGAAAGTCCTTCTTGGCAAAGGTATAGCCCGCAACGGCGGACAGGGCCACGACCAGCGTGCCGCCCACCGCCGCATAGAGCACCGTATTCAAGGTATACCGCCAGATCGCCGCGAAGGCTTCCGCATAATTCGCGGTCTGCGCCGGGATGGGCAGCGTCCAGATGCCTCCCAGAATCTGCGCGTTATTTTTGAAGGATGAAATCAAGGTGAAAGCGATGGGGGCGAGGGTCAACGCAACAAAAACGATAAGCAGCACATAAAGCCCCGACTGATGAACGAGTCTAGCCTTAGCATTCATGCCGTTTCCCTCCTAATCCGTATTGGTTTTGATGAATTTCATATTGATGACCGTAATCACCATGATGATGGCGAACATGCTGACGCCAAGCGCCGACGCATAGCCCAGGTCATTGAATTTCGTTGCGGCAAAATACATCTGCAGCGCCGGCACATAGGTCGAGTCGGCAGGCCCCCCGCCGGTCACGATCAGGATGGAGCCGAAGTCCTGAATGATGCCGATCAGCGCGAGCACGATCAGCAGCTTGAATTGTCCCGCCAGCAGCGGCAGGTGAATCGCCCGGATAATGCGGAAGGATTTGGCGCCGTCGATTCTCGCCGCTTCGATCACTTCTTCCGGAATGGCAATCAGCCCCGAGTACATCACCAGCAACTGCAGGATGCCGACGAACGGGAAGCCCATCATTATGATGGCCCACAGCGCCGTATTCGGGTCTCCCAGCCAAGGATGGCTTAGCGAGCCGAGTCCGATCATGCGCAGCAGCTGGTTCACAAGGCCGATGTTCGGATCGTACATGTCCTGCCAGACCAGCAGCATGCCAACGGATGGAATGACCATGGAAATGACGAAAAACGTGCGAAATACATACTGGGACCTTTTGCTTCTCAGATGATAGATCAGCTCCGCCACGATCAGCGGCGGAATAAGAGCCTTGAGCAATCCGGTGGCGATGAGGATGAGCAGATTGCCCACGCCTTTGGTGACGTACGGATCGTTCGCCATGCGCCTGAAATTGTCCAGCCCGATAAACTCGCTTCTAGCTCCGGGATTCCAGTCGTACAGGGAATGAATCAAGCCGGAGAACGCCGGGATATACAGAAATATGATAAGGAGCGTAAAGCTGGGGAGCAGCATGGCATACGCCAGTTTGCTCTTCCACAACCGGTGAAGAATGTAAGGTTTTTTGCGCCATAACCAGAAAAATAACAGGGCCGTCAACAGAACGAATACGATCACGGCCGCTACCTGTACCACGGTTTTGACCATCGCCGCCTGTTTGCCTTGCTCCAGCACGGCCCCGACTTCATATTGGAAGACGGCTCCTTTGTCCGAGCCTGCGAAGAGCCGCGTGCCGTCTTTGCTGAACCGGATTTGCTGGCCGGCTCCGGCCTCCTTCGTGCTCCACAACAAATCGCCGTCTTGATTGGCCACGTAATAATTGCCCGAGTAATCCGCTACCCCGATAAACTCCCCGTCATGGGTGACATGAACGGAGGTCACTTTATCCTTGGTCAACAATTCGCCAAGCCTGCTGCCCTCCGCCGAATAGAGGACCGCTTTATTGCTGGACATTCCGACCACCATCGTTCCGTTATCCGCAACGGAAGCATGAAGAATGTCGCCCTCCAGCGGTGTCTGGAATTGCAGCTCGCCGGCAGGATTGAACAAATAGGCATACTGGTTCGCGGCTCCGGCTGCCAGCCATTGCCCGTTCGGGGATACCGCGGCGCTCTTCACCGCGATGCCGATCGGAATTTCACCCAGCGTCTGTCCTTGTTCGTCCAGCACATGCACCAAACTTTCGTTATGCAGCGTCACGATAGCCAGCTTGCCGTCGGGCGTTGCCGACAGATTCTTGATCATTTTCTTAAAGTCCCGCTTCCACAGCTCCTTGCCGTCAGCACTCAGCATATAAAGATGCCGGTCATCGGAAGTGACGAGCATGCGGCCGTCATTCAGGAGGGCGACACCGGTCACGACGTTGTTTGCCATGAATTCGAATCGCTGGGTGCCGTCGCGCTGAAGAAGAATGGCACTCGCATTCTGCGTACCGACCGCCACCAGCTCGCCGTCTTCTGATATGGACAAGGCTTTGATCGTAAGGCCCTGCTCCATCGTCCAGATCGGCTCAGAGGCATGGATCGGCTGGGCAAAAAGAAATAGCAGCAGCGAAGCCAGCAGGCAGGAATATATTGTTCTCATCACCTTCGTGTTCACACTCCCTTCCATGCCAAGTGAACCCGCAGGACTCCACCGATGAAGGCGAAGTCCTGCGCCTTACAGCCTTCTAATGCTACTGTCTGACAGGCGGCTGACGCTCCGGATTCTCGATATCGGAGAGTTCTTTTTTGCGTTCCTTGAGCATGGCTTCAAATTTGGCGTCAATATCCGCCTGGTACTGTTTCAGCAGCTGATCCACATCGATTTCATCGTTGAAGTATTTGGAGATCAGGCCGATATAGCTTTGCACGGACGGCTGATAGTCATGGAGACCGCGGGCCAACACGTTGCCCGGGCTGTTCAGCCCTTCCGTATTCCCGATCGCGTCAAACGATTCGAACGTCTTCTTCATTTCTTCCGGCAGCTCGATGTCGTTAAGCAGCGGCGCGCCGTTCAAGGAGGCGTCTTTGGAATTCTGGATGGCTTCCAGGTACACTTTATATCCTTCCGGGCTGGTCAAATACATCATGAAATCCACGTTCAGGGCGGTTTGCTCCGCATTCTTCTTCACGAAGCCGTAGAAGCCGGTGTAGATGTGAATCGTTCTCGCCGGAGCCTGGACCAGCTCCCCTTCCATGGAAGGCATGTTAAAGAATCCGAAGTCGAAGGATTTCACGCCGCCGCTCTCTCCCGTTTTTTCCGCATCGGCAAAATCCTTCGGAAGCTGCCAGTAGGAGGACGGAAGCGCGACCATGGTTGCGGCCTTGCCTGTCAGGAAGAGCTTGTAGGCCTGCTCCTCGGACATGCCCATAAAACCGTCCGGCGCGTAACTGAACAAGGTTTTCAGATTTGTCATGACTTCGCGCCACGCCGGATTGCCCTCGACTTTATACGGGCCGACTTTGTTTTTGATCGCCTGGTACATCCGCAGCTCGTTCGTCGATACTTTGGAACGGGAATCGTTGTACGGGTCGCTCAGGTCGAACTTCCAGTTATCGTCGATGTTTGGCATGTACGTATAATCTTCCGGCTTTGATTTGATCAGCTCCACGTAATCGCGGAAGTACTGGTCCGGATAAATGCGCATGAGCCAGCCCGCCTGACCGCTCCACAGGGAGAGCGCGTTGCCGCCGATCGTGAACGGGATATGACCCGCCGCCTTCAGTTTGTCGTAGGTCGCGATGAGTTCGTCGAACGTTTTAGGGGTATCGGTAATCCCCGCTTTCTCGAACATCTCTTTGTTGTACATCCAGAGGATTTGAACCGATTCAAAGTTAAGCGCTTGCAAAGTTTGCAGGTTAGGGTCATCCAGATTGACGCCCATGCCGTCCAGGTTGAAGCTTTCCTTCCAGAGCTTTCCGGTGTAGGGGTTCTCCGTCTCCAGCCAAGGCTTGAAGTCCACGAATTTCTGGTCTTCGTTCAGGTCGCTGTTTTCATTCGTGTTCACAAAATCGGACTCCGGCTCTCCGGCGGCAAACTGAGCCTGCAGCCATTCGCGGTAACCCTCGGCCGGCTTGATATCCACGACGACCTTCACGTCCGGATGCTTAGCCATGTAAGCGTCGGCTACCTTGCCCCAAACCTCGGCTGAGGCACCGCGCAAGGATATTTGGATCGTGCCGCTTTTTGGTTTTTCCGTATCTTCTCCGGCTGGTTCGGCTGGTGTTTTGTTATCCGTTGGGGTAGGCTGTTCGGATGGTGACGGGCTGGCGGTATTGGGTCCGCTGCTGGTACAGCCCGCTGCGATGATGATCATTAGTGAGGAAATCAAAATGAGGCTTACGATTTTTCTAAAATGGATCATGACGTTCACTCCCCTAAGCGTTTAATGAATTCGCTTACATTTATGTGAAGTCTTAGATGTCTAAATTGGACCCGCATCACTCCCTTCAAGGATAACAGGGTACAAAAACGTTTTTGCACCCTTCAAAAAAAAGAATCGTCCAACGAAAATATCCGTTTTCAGGTCGATTCTCTTTCAATGACGGTACACGGCAAAACGATCGTCTGAATATCGTCAAAACGAATTTCGCCGTCAATCAGCTGCATTAACAGCTTCGCTGCTTCCAGGCCCATCTGCCGCATCGGCAGCTCGATCGATGTAATGGATGGCCGGGCCAACTGGGACACGGCTGTGTTATCGAATCCGATCACCGCCAGGTCATCCGGCACCTTGTAACCCAGCTCCTGAGCCTTCTCGACGACGCGGGAAGCGATCACGTCGCGTCCGGCGATGATGGCGGTAGGACGCTCGGCTCCGTTCAGCAGCTTCTCCGTTTCCGTATACCCGCTGTCTTCTTCGAAGGAACCGATCTCAACCAACCGCTCGTCGAATCCGTCGCCTAATTCCTCCATGGCCTGGCGGTAGCCGTTATACCGGTCCAGCGAGGCATCCACTTCCAGCGAGCATGGGGTGATGAGCGCAATCCGGCGATGACCTTTGCCGATCAGATATTTAACGGCTTCATAGGCGCCTTGCTCGTTATCCGCATTGACGCTGTGACACACGCCGGGCATCGTCGGCCTCCCGAGCAGGACAAACGGAAACCGGTTCTTGATCAGCTCCCCATACGGCTGGTTAATGGCCGCCCCCATCAGGATCAGTCCATCCGCCGATTGCTTGCGGTAGACGTCCAGCAGGTGATCCGCCAATTTATTCGTACTCGGCTTCTGAAAGGACAGCAGCAAATCGTAATTGTTGTCTCCCGTCGCCTCCCCAAGTCCCTTGACGACATCGAGGAGAATAGTATTCTCCAAACCGTCCACCGTATCTTCGACCACCAGGCCGATGTTGTTCGTCTTCTTCGTAACCAGTCCGCGCGCGGATTGGTTCGGCCGGTAATTCAGCTTCTCGATTGCATCGAATATCCGCTTCTTGGTCGCTTCCGCTACATGCGCGGAGCCATTGACCGCAAACGACACGGTACAAACCGCTACGCCGGCCTCACGGGCGACGTCTTTTATGGTTGCTGCCATCATGATCATCCTTATCCAAAATTATAGGAAAGCATTTGATTAGACTATAAATGTAGAGCTGTAAAACCGCAGAGTCCCAACCACTTATGTAAACGGTATCATGTATTAGCCGATTACGGCGTTATCGCGTTGAAGAAAGAATCATCGAATGACGCAATGATTGATGTTCTCGTGATGCAAAACGTTTTTGCAAAAACGATTTGTATATAAAATACACCGGGTTATCGGCAGTGTCAATCCCGTTTTCTGTTCTTTTTTTAATCAATTCGTAAATGAATAACTCGTCCACGATCCGCTGTACGTTTGATATAGGTCGTGATAACTCCTCTAACTTTGCAAACAAAGGATTGATTTCCAGCGGCGATTCCCATAACATTAAACATTATAATGATATAATGTTTAATGTTCGCAAAATCATGGATGCAGGGGGATTTCATATGAAATTTCGTTTCGAGGGCGCTGTTACGGATGTCATGCCAGGCATTGAGCTGCTGCTGGAGGAGCTTGGCGTCGAACTTGGGGAAAACGGCATCCCCGTTGAGGCAGCCTTGTCCGATGGCGATCTGGAGGTCGGCAGGGACCGAGACCGCGCCTATATTCGTTACGGACGAAAACATCAATTTTTCCGGGGACTCGGCTTGCTGGTTCAACATAGCCGCCAAAGCGATTCGTTCCACCTTCACGAACGCCAGCAATTTGACCAAATTGGCCCGATGTTCGACCTGTCCCGCAACGCCGTGCTGACCGTGGACAGCTTTAAGCTCATGCTGAATAAAATGGCCCTGATGGGAATGAACAGCGTGATGCTGTACATGGAGGACACCTACCAGATCGAAGGCGAGCCGTATTTCGGTTATATGCGCGGTCGCTACACGCAGGCGGAGCTGAAAGAGATGGACGATTATGCCGATCAATTCGGCATCGAGGCTTTTCCAAGCATCCAAACCTTGGCGCACCTCGAGGAGTTTCTGAAGTGGGAGCCCATCAAGCATTACCGCGATACGAAGGGTGCCCTGCTCGTTGGCAGCGAGCAGACCGATTCCCTGATTGAACGGATGATCGAGGCTGCCAGCGCTCCGTTCCGCAGCAACAAGATTCATATCGGGATGGACGAAGCGGAGGAGCTCGGACGTGGTAAATATTTGGATCACAACGGTTATGTGAGCCGTTTCGACATTATGATCGCCCATCTGGACAAAGTCCTGGCTGCCGTCCGCAAGCGCGGCCTGAAGCCGATGATGTGGAGCGACATGTTCCTGAAGCTCGCTGCCGGCGGAGGCGGCGATGCGGCGTATTACGACAAGGACACCTCGATCCCGGAGGATATGGCCTGCCGCATCCCGAAGGATGTGGACATGGTGTACTGGGATTACACCCACATGGAGCCGGCGGACTATGAGAAGCTGATCGCCAATCACCGCCCGCTGGGCTGCAACCTCGTGTTTGCCGGAGCCGTCTGGATCTTTAACACATTCGGCGTCAATTACGGGTTGTCCCTGAACGCTTCGAATGTTGCGCTTCAAGTGTGCAAGCAGGAAGGAATCCGCGAGGTATACGCCACGATGTGGGGCGACGACGGCAACGAAGGAAATCCGTTCGCGGCGCTGCTCGGTCTGCAGCTTTATGCCGAGCATGCCTACTCGGAACAGGAGCCTTCCTCGGCTCAGTTGGCGGAACGGGTGAAATTCTGTACGGGCATCGACATGGAGGCGTTCCTCCTGCTGAAGGATCTGGACGAGATTCCCGGCCAGGAGCCGAACAACGCCAAACAGAGCAACCCGTCGAAATTTTTGCTGTATCAGGATGTGCTCCTCGGGATGTTCGACAAACAGATCGAAGGCCTGGACCTCTCGAACCACTATGCCGAGCTGGAGCAAAACTTGCGTGCGAAGCGCGATAGCACGGCCGAGCTGGACTATCTGTTCGAGATGCCGGAGAAGCTGAGCGCCGTCCTCAAACGCAAGAGCGAAATCGGCATTCTGCTGAAGCAAGCCTATGATGCCAAGGACGTCGATACCTTAAGGCATATGGCCAAGAACGTGCTCCCTGCCATCTCCAAAGCCGTGCAAGAGCTGCGCATTGCCCATCGCACGCAGTGGCACCGGATGTTCAAACCCTTCGGCTGGGAGGTCATCGATATCCGCTATGGCGGCGTCATCACCCGCCTGGACACTGCATCGTTCCGCATCCTGGAATACGTGGAGGGACGGGCGGCACGGATCGAGGAACTTGACCAGGAACGGCTGGTGTTCAGCACGACCAACCGCGACAATCACAAGGGCGTCGGCTGGTGCAGCCATTATTATCGCATGGCTTCGCCGAACGTGTTCTACCATGTCCTGAATCCTTTTTAAGGGTTCCAGCTGTCGGATTCTGCTGATACCCTGTCATCAACACATAATAAAAAGCCCCGGTTGCCGGGGCTTTTTTTGCATTTATCGCTGAGGCTTAGGCGATATGCTCTATTCACGCTCAGGATCCGTGCCGCTGCACTTCCTCATACCAGTCTCGCACATCCCGGCTAAGCCGTTCCACGATCTCCGGGTAACGGTCCGCCAGGTTGGAGCGCTCCCCGGGATCCCTGGACAGATCGGACAGGTGAACCTGATCCGGAACCACGCGGTCAAAATCGAGTTTTCCGTTCAGCACCAGCTTCCAATCCCCTTCCCGGACAGCCAGTTGTCCTTGATACTCCCAGAACAATTGCTGATGCGGCGACGGCTCGCGCATTTGCAGCATCTCCTTCAGGCTGCTTCCGTCCAGCGCAACGCCTTGAAGCGGTCCTGCCGCCGGATCGACGCCGGCCAGATCCAAAAAGGTCGGTGCGATGTCCATCATAGCCGCCACTTCATCTCGCACTTGCCCGCCTTCCCATCCGTTCGGCCAGCTCAATATGGCAGGTTCGCGGATTCCGCCCTCGAACAGGCTTGCTTTATGCCCCCGGAAAATCCCCGCGCTTCCCCCGTAATACACGTCCTCCGTCCCATCCAGCCAGTTCCGGCTCTCGGAGGACGGTCCGTTATCGCTGGAGAAGAAAATGACCGTATCCTCATAACAGCCGGCTTCCTTCAGGGCCTTTACGATCTCCCCGACGCCGTCGTCCACCGCGGCAATCATGGCGGCCATGACCTGCCGATCCCAAGGCAAATGCGCAAACCGGTCCATGTATTCCTGCGGGGCATGCATCGGATAGTGCGGCGCATTGTACGACGCAAACAAGAAGAACGGAGCCTCCTGCTCCCGCGACCGCTGAATGAAATCTACCGATCGTTCCGTGATCAACTCGGTCATGTACCGGCCGTTCTCCCAAACCTCCGTTTCGTTCTCCCATAGGTCATGCAGGGGGTTGACACCATGGGCTTGGCCCCAATAAAAAATGTGCGAGTAAAAATCGACGCAGCCTGCCTTGAATCCGAAAAACTCATCAAATCCATGCGCATTCGGGCTGGTTTCCTCGGACAAGCCCAGATGCCATTTTCCATACAGTGCCGTCCTGTACCCGGCAGGCTTGAGCGCCTTAGCCAACGTCACCTCGTCGGCAGGCAGTCCATGCGAACCGCGCTTCGCCCCAAGAATCTCGCCGACTCCCGCTCGGGCCGGGTACTTGCCCGTCAATAATGAGGCTCGTGACGGAGAGCAGACCGGGGAATTCGAATACCAATTCGTAAAACGAATGCCTTCATCAGCCAACCCGTCCAGATGCGGGGTTTTCACGGTGTCCGAACCGTAGCATCCAAGATCCCCATAGCCTAAGTCATCGCAATAAATCACGATAAAATTCGGTTGCTTCATATCTCCATTCACCTCTACTATGCTCGACTTGTTCCTCATCATCGTAACTTTTGGCCGACGAATACGGAATGCTCCATCCTTGCAAATGTTATACAATATGTTGCATCATAGCAGTAACAAAAAAGAAATGATCGCTATAGGTAGAAGGAGGACACATGAGTTTAACAGTGAATCAGCGGCCATCCCGAGAAGAATACTTTAACAACCCGGCTCACTTTGAGACACAACTGGGATTATGGATATTCAAATCCGGATCCCACCCCTTTTTCACCGAAAAAGTCGGGCCCCGGTCGGTCGAATTTTATAGTATACATTTCGTTGCCAGCGGCAAGGTGCGGTTCGGATGGGACGGCAGCAGCGTCTCCCTCTCGGAAGGCGACCTGTTCTGCCTCTTCCCCGGCTCGGTCTATACGTATGTCAAGGACTGCGACGAGCCGTCTACCATGATCACCTGGACGGCCTTTATGGGCGAGTTGATGCCGTCCATATTGAAGCATGTCGATTTATGTCCGGAGCGGCCCTATCGACGAAATGCCTTCAGGGACGATGCCTTGGCTGTCATCAAGGACATTCAGCGATTGCTCCGGCAGCCCCAGCAGGACCATAGCCTTCAGCTGATGTCGCTGGGATTCCAGTTGATCCACAGCATCGATCCCAACCGGGACCAGCACCTTCCCACTGCTTCGGCTGCTTCGGACTGGCTCGAGTCCGTCCCCGGATATATGGGGCTTCATTGCACGGAGAACCTGTCCGTGGAGGAGCTTGCCGCCTGGGCCGGCGTGCATCGCAGTCACTTCACCCGCGCGTTTACCCGCCGATACGGCATCTCTCCGTCCCGCTACATGCAGCAGTTGATCATGGAGAAAGCGAACCGCCTGTTATCCGCCGAGGGAACCAGCATCACGCAGACCGCTTTATCCCTGGGCTATTCGGATTTGTTTACGTTCTCCCGCGCCTTTACCCGGTATTTCGGAATGACGCCAAGCGCATTCGTAAAAGCGAACCGCCCATCTTCGAGAGCAAGCGAATAGCAAGGAACGGCCAATACGATAAACGATAAAGGAATCGCCGTTATCGATCCTACAGCAACGAAAAGAGGCCATCCGATTAGGGATAGCCTTTAGTCTTTTTACATTACCTATTTTTCGTGAATACAAACGGCAGGAACCTATTCCTCCATTAGCTCCCACAGCGTGGTGAATGCCGCGCCTTCCAATTGAAAGAACACAGGCGCATTGGCATATCGCACATATTGGCCGCCTTTGAACAGTCTTAACTGGACTTCCGTCCCGTCCTGCAGCTGGATATACAGAAATTTCTGCTCGCTAGGCCCGGTCTCGTAGATCCCTTGCTCAAACAGAGGCTCTGCCGCTATCGGCTTCGCTTCATATAAAGCGTCAACGAAGGCTTGCACCTCCGCATCGGCGGAAAGCTCGCGCAGTTTGTTCTCGCCCATGTTCCAGCTATCGAAATCCTGCCATTTGACCGAAGTCATGTTCCCCATCAGATTCAGCTTGCCGATGATATCCTCGCCCTTGGCCACCGTAATCCCGTTCAAATGCTCATACAATTCGGCGTAGACTTCCCCGTCGTGCTCCATGTAGGACATGATTCTAAAATCGGCGTCATATCCCTTAACCGTGAATATATCCATTTCGCCGATCGTCGAAGCAAGCTCCGTATAATCATCGGAGGAGCTCCATTCCGTAATCCCCGACTTTGACCGTCCGAGCTTGTCGCCCCGCAGCTGCTTGGCGATTTCCGGCGTGATTTGCGTACCGGTTTGGGTGTAGATATTGCCCTGGTATACAACCAAACCGATCATGTCGGCTTTGACGTTGCTCTCGCCCGGAAGTTCGATTTTCGGAATGGTTATTGGATCGTGACCAACCTTCGCGGTCGGCGGGGTATTCGCCCCAGTCCCTTGTTGAACCACCGGGATATCGCTGACCGCTGGCTCGTTCTCAAGATTCAATACCAGCGAAGTCACTACCACCAGCCCCAGCATAATGGCCGCGGTGACGCCGGCGACCCCCATTCGGCTCATTCTTGTCGTTTGACGCTGATTTTGTTTCATTCCTTTCATAATTCGCTCCTCCAATCCCTTATCAGGTTCTATTCGATCTATCAATGATTTGTAGTCATTCCGATTCATCAATCGTCCTCTCCTTCCAAGTCCATGCGCAGCAGCTTCCTGCCGCGCTGAAGACGCATCTTGACCGCAGACTCGTTAATCTGCAAAATCCCGGCGATTTCCCTAACGGAATAATCCTCGTAATAAAACAGATGGATGACCGACTTATACTTGAACGGCAAACTCATGACGTTATCCATCAGCGTCCGTTCCGACGGTTCGACAAAATAATCGTTCATATGCTCCATTTTGGTTACCCGCTTGCGCCACAGGCTCCCTTGCATGTTCTTGCAGTGGTTCGTAATCACCCGAATGAGCCAAGCCTTCTTATGCTCCTGGTCTCTGAAGTCGGGCGCTTTATATATCAATTTAATGAACGTCTCCTGAATGGCTTCTTCGACATCCTGTTTGTTCCCAAGATACACCATTGCTATTTTAAAAAGCATATCGCCATATAATTCATAGGTTTCCGTAATATCTCCGCCCGGCCGGAGCGAATCGATCTGCATCGCCTTTAGACCTCCTTTTACCCTTAACACAGTTATGGACGCGGATCGGTCACATTTTGTTTTTAAGTTTTTCGGATTAAAAAAAAGAGGGTGTCCCAATAGATATGGCTATCTCCTTTTTCTGTTAGGAGAAGCTCCGTGTGCGACCCATTTACGAAAGAAGCGGTGCAACGAAAGTAAAAAACAAGAAATGGCGGTGCAAGGATCGTATCCTTAGCACCGCCATTTCTATTTCCCATTTTGTTGATCAATGGAGTGTTCTTCAGCAGATTTGCTGGTGGACTCCCCCTTCTCGTTTATAACCGAAAGGCTAACCCTGCATCCAGCCGCTATAGAACCTGTTTATTTTACGTACGTCAAATCCTGCATCAAACGATGGAGCACAGCGGCGCTTTCGCCGCGGGTGGCATTCGATTCAGGGTTGAAGCGCTGCTTCGGATCTCCGTTCAGAATATCAAGTGCCGCCAATTCATACACCGCTGCCTGAGACCAAGCTCCGATCGCGGACGCATCGGCAAAATGAGCTTTTGCCGCGTCGACGGGGTTGTATCCGGCATACTCCAGCGCGTTGTAGGCCATTACAGCCATCTCTTCGCGCGTGATCGTCCGATTCGGCTTAAAAGTGCCGTCCGTGTAGCCGTTAATGATATCGGCATCGACGGCTGCCTGGATCGCTCCCGCATACCAGTCGGATGAAGCCACGTCCTGGAAGCTGTCTGACGCAGCGTCTGCAGAAAGTCCCAATGCCCGGACGACAAGCGCTGCGAACTCGGCCCGAGTGACTGGAGCGTTCGGAACAAAGGTCTGATCCGTGCGCCCGGTTACGATCATTTTGGCTACAAGCGATTCAACCTCACCCTTAGACCAGTGGGACGCGATGTCCTGGAACGTTACCGGGTTCTGCAACACCAGATACGTGCTGTTGGTTCGGCTATAGATATCGATACGTTGGCCGTTCACCTTGAATGGTACTGGCGTGTATTCGCCGTTTCCATCCACTCGAACAACCGCAATGTCTGTCAACGCATGCGATTTGTCGACATTCAGGGACCGTTTCACATACGTTTGGAACGAATCCAGCGTGAAAGCCTTGCCACTGCCGGACTTCACCGTCACGGTGTAGCTCACGGCTTGCAGCGCTTTATATCCTTTGGACGCCGCTGATTTAAGGGCATCCGCATCGACAGCAAGCTGAATGACCAATTGAAGGCTGTTCATATCCGAACCGGCTTGGGCTGCCAGCGCTTGAAGATCGATCTCCGTCTTCGGAAGTTCATAGCTTCCGTAAGGCGTCGCTACCACCAGCACCTGCGCGCTTGTTTGATCAAGCCACGCACGCAGCGCTTCATTCTCGATGGTAACGGATGAAGAAGAGATGGGCTGCGTGCTTGTTACCTCTACGGTAACCTTTCCGCCAACAGGCTGTTTCAGGGCTCCCTTCATGGCCGCTCCGGTCACGCTGCCTGCCGCCGCGCCGTTCTCCACCTTAACCGGCACCTTGATCTTGCCTGGTTCCGCCGGCGGCGTCGTGCCAGGATTCGATGGATTTACGGGAGGCGTCGTCGGCCCTGGAGTTCCAGGCGTGCCCGGATTTTCAGGGTTGCCCGGCCCAGGCTCTCCCGGACCACCCGGAAGCGACGCTCCCTTCAAGTCCGTAATCCGTCCTTCGACGGCGGAGGTCTTGGCCGTGATGGTGCCTACCTTTTTCACATAGTTCGAGAACACCTCATAGTCAGGCTTATAAAGCAGGTTCACGCGCCCCTCCAGATAAGCCTTCTCGAGCGAAGCATAGAAATCGCCGCCCTTAGCGGTAAATGCGTTCGTCGCTACCTCATACGATTTATTCATGTCGATCGGCTCATATCCGTTCTTGCCTTTCACCTCGATGCGCAGGACGCGTGATCCAACCGGCTTGGTCGAATCATAATAGAACCTCATGCCCGCGATATGCGGGAAGCGTCCGTCCTGAGCCGGGGTTTTGGAGACCCCGTTCTCCATGGCTTCTTTGATCTCGGCGCCCGTTAACGTGATCGTGACGAGATCATTGTTAAACGGAAGCACCGTCATGACGTCACCCATCGTGATTTTGCCTGCTTCAATCGATTCGCGGATGCCGCCGCCGTTCTGCAGGGCGATGACCGCATTCGTGCCGGCGGCTTGCGCCGCATCCAGCATGCCATCGGCAATCAGATTGCCGAGATTCGTTTCCTTCGTGCGGACATCGGCGCGGACGCCGTTCAGCTTCACTTCTGTCGTGCCAACCTCCGTTTGTTTCAGTTCATCTACGCCCGGCTTATATTTGGTATTCAGAATTTGCAAGGCTTCGGGATCCGGCTGAATGACATACTGCTCATTGCTATCTTTCTCGTCAACGGAAATGAGGCTGCTGTTCCACTCCTGCAGAACACCCTCGTCGTCAAACACGACCTCCAGTTGGCCTAAGAATTGACCTTTTTCACCTGTCTGCACGATCAGCTTCGGTTCGCTGTCCGAACGGTCCACGACCGCCTGATCCAGCTTGGTATGACTGTGACCGCCCACGATGATGTCGATGCCCTCGACTTCCTTCGCAAGGTTGACATCCACGTCATAACCGAGGTGCGACAGTACGACGATTTTGTTGATACCTTCCTTCCTCAGCATCGCTACGGTGTCTTTCGCCTTTTGCACCGCATTCTCAAAGGTTACGTCTCCTGGCGAAGCGATGTTCGCCGTGTCTTCGGTTGTCAGTCCGATGAGGCCAACCTGCTCCCCGTCGACCTCCATGATGATGGCCGGGTAGATGGTTGCATCCTTGGCATCCCGGGTCACTTCATCTTTGAATTTCTGGGTCAATAAAGCATCGGCCGAAAAATTCACGTTCGAGGAAACAAACGGGAATTCCGCATGCTCGATGAAATCGTTCAGCACCTCGGATCCTTTATCGAACTCATGGTTACCGAAGGTCATGGCATCATATTGAACCAAATTCATGAACTCCAGATCGGCGAGTCCCAAATATTGATTGAAATACAGCGTGCCTGAGAATACGTCTCCCGCATCCACGAGCAGAGGATTGACCGCATTCGCTTTGGCTTCCTTGATTGCCGTAACCCGGCGCGCAATATTATCCGGCGAGCTTACGGTGTCCAGATTGGCATGCGTGTCATTGGTATGCAAAATCGTCAGCGGGAAGCCGTTCGCGGCTTCTTCCTTCAGGTCGATCTGGGCGACGACGGGATCATGATCCGATACGCGGCCCTTGGAGGCCGGGAAATCGGCGTTCAGATGCACGATATCGACTTGCGTAGAACGGGTCAGGTTCTTGCTGACCAGAATATGATCCAGCACCTGCGAGTTTCCGTCATACGTGTACGTGTACTGCTCCTTGAGCGGAAGCGTCTCGATCAGGTTGTCTAATTCGTTGCCCTTTAAAATGTTTGCCGTCTCGGTAAATTGGAAATCATTCAAATCCCCCAGCACGACGATGTTAGCATCAGGATTAGCGGACACCACGTCTTTCACGAAACCGTTCACGACCGCTGCGATCTGATGGCGCTGGGTTTCGCTGGAGAGAACCGGCGGCTGGGTGTTGCCGAATGGTCCTTGGTCTCCGGATTTCGAGTTAAAATGATTCGCGATGACGATCACTTTTTCCCCTTGGAATTCGAACTGTGCTGCCAGCGGCTTGCGCGATGCGTTGAATGCCGCATTCTGCGGATCAATTCGGCCCGGATTCAAGGTTAACTGATCCTTCGCCGCATCATACGCCACGGATTCCGTCGGGGATCCCTTCTTGCCCTGAACGCTGTCCGATAACTGGACGCGATCCGCGTTGTAGAGGAAACCGACCCGAATGTTGGCTCCCGGCGCTCCCCCGTCGTTATTATTCTCTGGTTCAATGTCGGTAAAGCTATAGGTTGGTCCGCCGGCTGCCTTGATGGCGTTAATCAAGGTCTGGTAGCTTTGATCGGCTGCGGTGGTTCCGTTGTTCTGCTCTCCGTTGTTATCCTGTACTTCCACAAGGCCGATAATATCCGGAGACTTGATGTTGTTTACGATCGACTCCGCAAGCTTGTTGATTTTGGCAGAGCTTACGCCCGGGTAGAAATTTTCAATATTATACGTCGCTACTCTGAGCTGTTCGGCATTCACGTCAATAGTAGATACCTCTTGCTTAAAAGAACTGCTGTCGATTGGAGGCAAGCTGTTTTTGGCAGGGATCACTTTGAAGTTCCCGCCGTTATACCCGATCACGCCGATCACATCATCGGCAAACGTATCGCCTGTGCTCACTTCTTGACCCGGATTGCCGTAAGCAATCAAGAGACGCTGCGGGTTGAAATTGCCGTTCTCTTTCAGGACCAGCCCGCCCGCTGGCGTAATGACATCGGCGACATCATTTTCGACCCGGGTCGCAATGTTGTAGGTTCCGCTGCTTGTCCAATAGGGACTAATGATCGTTGGCTGCGGAAGTCTGACCAGCATGCCCTCCAGCGACTCGTAGAAGTCGATGGCATCCTCCTCCGGATCGAACGTGGTCATGCCGTCGTTATCGATAACGGCAGCCGGAATCGGACGTCCGCCTTTGCCTAATAGAATAGGGTCCGGCAGCTGCTGTGCCTGATCGAGCTTCTTGAACGATTGCAGCTCGATTTGAGTGGAAGTTAGGTTGCTGGAGCTTCCCTCGTTATACTCGGCGACTTTACCGGCTACGCTCACCAGATCTCCGATTTGAGGCCGGTTTGGATCCGTGGAATACACAAAAATGGCGTCCGAGGTATTCGGATTGGAATCCGGATTCGGATCCTGGATATAGAATCCCTTAATGCTGCCGTTAGAGAACGTATAACCGTACTGGGTTACAACGCCTTCAATATCGGTTACCGTCTGTCCGTTATACGGTGAAGCATGGTCCTCGCCTTGGATATCCGCGATGCGCGGCTGCTGAGTGGCCTTGTAAGCAAATTCGTATACCTTGCTCACATCCGCACCTGAGACAACAATTGCATTGATGGTCGTATCACGGTCAATCTGTATCGGTGCGCTGTACAGCGTGCTTGCTGTCGTCGGTACCGATCCATCGAGCGTATAATAGATGCTTGCCCCTTGCGTAGGGCTGGACAGCGTTACCGTTCCCCCGGTAATAATCGGTCCGGCACCCGGACTTGCGATTACGGAGAACATCTCTTCGATTAAGGCATCCTCGCCTAAAGGGATCAGCTCATAGATGTTTCCGAACTGCTTCACCACGCCCGTGATGCGGCTGAAGGTCTTCACCGTCTTCAGCTTGGACAAGCCCGAATATATAATGAATTCATTCCCGCCTTGCTCGGCTGTGTATTCTCCAGGTCTATTCTCGGATTTGATGGTGACATCATTCAGGGAGACTAGTCTTGCCTCATAATTCTCCCCTGCAGCTGCAGATAGATCAGCTCCGGTAATTGGGAGAGCCTGCGGCACTCCGACCTGGTTCCCCGTTACGTTGTGCGGCAGCAAGGCGTGCGGTTTGATCTCCTGAAGATTGTTGTAAATCTCCATCACGCCGGCCACGCTCACCCGGTCGCCAACGCTGGCATTAAGCGGGTAATCATAGAGCACGATACCTGCCGTGTCATCTTGAATGTAGGTTTCTCTGCCTTCGATATGCGTAATGATGCCTTCCGTCCATACATGCTCGCCTTTTGCCTTGCTGCGGGCATCAGCGACGGACGATTGCCTTAAAATATCGTATTGGAACGAGGAGACCGGCCCATCCGGCTGGCCATCTTGGGCTGCATAGGCATCCACCCGCGTAGGCTCGTTAAGGATGATCGGGCCGTTGACGAGCTGGAAGCCGGACCCGTTCCCGCCGGACAAATACACATCCGCATAAACGGAAGCGCCTACCGTAGGCGGATTCAGCGTAATCTCCGTTCCGGCTGGCCAGGCATTAGGCTCCGGATTAGCCGTTACCGCTCCAAGGCCAGAGCCAGGCGTGACCGGCGTAACGGGACTCGCACTGTTCCGGGGATCCGGGGTTATAACGATAAAATCGGCCGCATTGTTATCCGTGTCAAGGCCGCGATCCTTTTGACCAAAGGTCAATTCCTTGCGAATCGCTGCCGTGCTGTTGGATAGAGCTGCGGTCGGACTCGTTTCATACTCTGAAGCGGACCCATAGCCAATGAGATCGATGCGATC
Source organism: Bacillus sp. FSL K6-6540 (assembly GCF_038007545.1). Taxonomy (NCBI): domain Bacteria; kingdom Bacillati; phylum Bacillota; class Bacilli; order Caryophanales; family Bacillaceae; genus Bacillus; species Bacillus sp. FSL K6-6540. Next base: position 385,558 of record NZ_JBBOXH010000001.1, on the reverse strand, counting down.
GCCAGCGGTGTTCACCAGATCTACTTTGCCATTGGAGCCGCTAAGGTTCAATGCTCCTGCAGCATCAGCTGTCGGCAAAGAAGCACCTACCGAGCCGCTGCTCTGTAGTTGAATCAAATAATAGGCATATGGTTCTATGATGCCAGTTAAAGAGGCCGTGTTGTTAAAAGTGCCTGTTGCGCTCGCATAACGCACCTTCCAGCCTGTCAGGTCGACCGGACTGCTGGTCGGATTGAACAATTCGATAAAATCATGAGTAAAAGATGCCCCGCTATTCCCGCCCCCACCGTACACTTGGCTGATCACAACCTGATCATGCCGTGGAGAAGCCTCCGCCACCTTCACGGGGCTGAAAGGAACGATGATACTCAGAAGCATCACGATAGCCAAAAGCATGCTTAACGGCCTTTGGCACCTATGTAATCGAATGCGCATTCAGGTGTTCACTCCTCTATTCTATTAAATTTTCTTACCTTATTTACTATATATACCAGATATGTTTTGGGAGTTCTAACCTAAAGTATGCTAGATGTAAAAAAACCTCCGATAGACCTAAACCCAAAGCTGGATAGGCATATCAGAGGTTCTATTTGTCTTACATCGACTTGCGCAATTCGTTACCGTTTACCTGAATCGAACGGCTCCCCTACCGCTTTCGGCGCATTCGAGGATTTGGAGAAAATCACGAGCGCGATCAGCGTGACGATATAAGGGAAAATCTTGAGAATGACCGGCGGGATCACCGCCAAGGACGGGATGACCTGCGATACGTTGGCTACCGTCGTGGCAAATCCGAAGAACAAGGTCGCCAGCAGGATGCCGAGCGGCTTCCATTGTCCGAAGATCAAGGATGCCAGAGCCAGGAACCCGAGTCCCGCAACGTTCCCCGTAAATTCGCCGGAATATGTCAACAGAATGACAGCCCCACCGAGTCCGGAAAAAGCACCCGAGATCATGACGCCGACATACCGCATGGACTGTACCTTAATACCGGCTGCTTCAGCCGCGTGCGGATGCTCGCCGCAGGACCGGAGCCGCAGACCGAAGGGGGTTCTGTACAATATCAGTGCGCTGAGCAATAACACTAACAGAACGAGCCAGGTCGTTGCATAGGTTTTGGTGAAGAATAAATCCCCAATAATCGGTATCTTAGACAGTAAGGGCACATCAAATGGTGCAAAACCATTCGTGATCGTAATCTTGCCGCTACCCGTAATGTTACGGGCAAGGAAAATCGTCAAGGCACCCGCAATCATGTTGATCGCCGTACCGCTTATGATCTGATTGGCACTGAGGTTAATGCTGGCAAAGGCATGCAATAGCGAGAATAGCGCGCTCGCTGCCGCCGCTGCCAAAAGCCCTACCCATAATACCCACGATTGGCCAGGCCATTGGGCCTGCATTTTGAAAATGACAAAGGCGCCGATGAAAGAACCGACAATCATCAACCCGTCAAGGCCGATATTAACGACCCCGCTTCGTTCACTGAACAGTGCGCCTAACGCGGTAATCAAAAGCGGGATCGTGTAAGCGATGGCATACGGAAAAATCTGTTCAATCGTTGTCCACATATGTCCTTACTCCCCCTGCTTTTTATTTGCCGCGCGACGCAGCTTCAATTTACGGTACAGACGCTCGATCAAGATGCTGGTTGCCGCAAAATAGATAATGATGGCGATAATCGAATCGGCGATTTCCGGCGGAATCTCCGTCATGGCATTCATAAACCCTCTGCCCGAGTAGAGAATCCCGAAGAACAGGGCCGACACCAACACACCGATAGGTGCGTTGATTCCAAGCAGGGCTACGGCAATGCCGTCAAAGCCTTGGCTCGGCAGCACGCCGATCTGCATGCTGGAGGCATTCCCAGCATACTGTGCAACTCCCGCGAGGCCCGCGAGGCCGCCGGAGATGAACATGGACAGCACGATGCTGCGTTTGACAGCGATCCCCGCATATTCGGAAGCGTGCCGGTTGAATCCGACCGCCTTCAATTCGTATCCGAGCGTTGTTTTGTTAATAAGGAAAGCGACGACCAGAACAGCAATGACCGCGATAAAAAAGCCCAGATTGACATAAGAACCTTGGAACATATCGCTGAGCCACTGCTGATGCAGCATGGCTTCCGGTGGAAGCTGGCGCGATTCCGTCTCCAGGCTCGCCCCTTTGAAGTAACCCGGAATGACATAATAAACGGTCCAGTAGGCCGTCCAGTTCATCATGATCGTGGATACGACCTCATGCACGTTATATTTGGCCTTCAAAAAACCGGGAACGACCGCCCATAGTGCGCCGCCGATGAAACCGACCAGCACCATGACCAACAAGAGCAGAGCCCGCGGCAAATCCAGTGAAAGGCCGACAGCCGTTGCGCAGAAACCGCCGAACAGCATTTGGCCCGCAGCACCGATATTGAACAGCCCGGTACGGAAGGCAAAAGCCACGGACAAACCGGTCAAAATAAGCGGAGTCGCCGTCGCCAGCGTGTTACCGATCCGCTCCGGATTTTTGAGCCCGCCCTGGAGGAGATACTTATACCCTTCTACCGGATTATGTCCGGTCAGCGCCATAAGCAGTGCACCCGCGATGAGTCCTAACAGGACGGCAAGCAACGATTTTACGCTGTTATTCATGTGGTGCCTCCTCTTTTTGATACCCGGCCATCATCAGTCCGAGCTCTCTTTCGTTCGTTTCGGAGGTTTTTACGATACCTACCAGTTCACCATTATTGATAACGGCTATGCGGTCCGACAAATTCAGCACTTCATCAAGCTCCAGGGAAACCAGCAGAACGGCTTTCCCCTTGTCCCGCTGTTCGATCAGACGACGGTGAATATATTCAATCGAGCCTACGTCAAGGCCCCGGGTCGGCTGAACAGCAATAAGCAGATCCGGATCGCGCTCTACCTCGCGGCCGATGATGGCTTTTTGCTGGTTACCGCCGGACATCGAACGCACGATCGACCGGCCGCCCGTTCCGGAACGCACATCAAAGCTCTGAATGATATGCTCCGCATGCTTGCGGATCGCTGCCGGCTGCAGCAGCCCGTTCTTGGAATACGGTGGGCGGTTATACACCTCAAGGATCAAATTCTCTTCAATCGTATAATCCAGCACGAGGCCCCTCTTCTGGCGGTCCTCCGGAATGTGTCCGATTCCGCTCTCGTTCCGCTGACGGACGGAAAGTCCGTTAAGGGCCTTACCATTCAAGCTCACCGTCCCGCTCTCCGCTTGACGCAGGCCGGTAATGGCTTCCACCAGTTCCGTTTGACCGTTGCCGTCCACGCCGGCAATGCCCACGATCTCACCGGCATGCAGATCCAAGCTGAAGCCTTTGAGCGCATCGACTTTTTTACTGTTCTTTACGGTAAGCGACTGGATCTCAAGCACGGTCTTGCCCGGACGGCTCTCCTGCTTGTCCACCTTAAAGGAAACGCTGCGGCCTACCATCATTTCTGCCATCGCTTCGCGGCTTGTGTCGGCCACGTCAACGGTGCCGATCGTTTTTCCCCGGCGAATAACGGTGCATCGATCCGCAACCGCTTTAATTTCTTTCAATTTATGGGTGATTAGAATGATCGATTTGCCTTCATTCACCAGGTTTTTCATAATGCCCTGCAGATCTTCGATTTCCTGAGGGGTAAGCACGGCAGTCGGCTCGTCGAATATGAGCACTTCCGCATCGCGGTACAGCATTTTGAGAATTTCCACGCGCTGCTGCATCCCGACCGAGATATCCTCGATTTTGGCATAGGGGTCTACGTTGAGCCCGTATCGTTTGGACAGCTCCTCGACCCGCTTGGCTGCGGATCTCACGTCTAAACCAAAGTAATACTTGCGCGTCTCGCTGCCGAGAATAATATTCTCGGTCACGGTAAACGGCTCGACCAATTTAAAATGCTGATGCACCATCCCGATTCCAAGTTTGTTCGCGACGTTCGGATTCGAAATCCGCACGTCCTTGCCGTTGACTTTGATCACGCCACGGTCAGGCTGGTACATGCCAAACAGGATGCTCATCAGAGTCGACTTGCCCGCGCCGTTCTCGCCGAGCAGCGCGTGAACCTCGCCTTTCTTCAGTCTAATCGTGATATCGTCATTGGCCACGATCCCCGGAAATTCCTTGCGGATGCCCACCATCTCGACAACATAGTCCATGGTTTTGGGTCCTCTCCTTCTTTTATGTTGGATATCTTCCTGTTTATTATTTACCGCTAAAAAACGCGGATCGACTCACTTCCAAATAGCCCGAACGTAGTTCCATAGAGATGATTCTACATTCAATATCAGGATGCAATCGCTTGCGCTGATGATACTGTCTGATACCTAAAAAGCCCAAATCGTGGAGCCTATGCTTCGATGCTTGTTCCAAATACTTTTCGGGGGCCCCAAAACATATAAATGCGATTACAGAACTGCTTTCGCTTCGCTGAAATAACTTATAAATTCTAATACCTTAAAAAAAGACGGAAGGGAATCCGTCTTTTTTCATGGGTATCGCTGCTTTTCAAGTAAGCCTATCCACGCTTTGTAGATAACCTTGGTGTCTTGATTTATTTAATCAAATCGCCTTGCTCTGCGGCTACTTTAATTTCGCCGGCTTTGATCTTGCCAAACACTTCGTCAACTTGCTTCAGAACATCATCGCTCAGGTTCGGGTTCTTCTCAGGAAGGCCGACGCCGTCATTTGTGGCATCCAGCGTAAGCGTTTGTCCGCCCGGGAATTTGCCTTCGGTTTCGGCTTTGATCATATCGTAAGCCGCATTGTCGATTTTCTTAACAGCCGAAGTCAGTACAACCGACTTGTCGCCTTCGTATACGCCGTCTTGATATTGGTCAACGTCGACGCCGACGATCCAAACTTCGGATCCTTGCTGCACGCGAGTCTTCGCTTCATTAATCGCACCGACACCAACGCCGCCTGCTGCTGCGAAGATCACATTTACGCCACGGTCATACATCTGTGCCGCCAATTGGCTGCCTGCTGCAGTGTCGTCAAAGGTTCCCTGATATACAACGTTTTCTTTGTTAATCACCAGTTTCGTGCCGAGATTCTCGTTAGCATAAGCTACACCCTGTTGGAAGCCCCAGTTGAACTTCTGTACAGGCGGAATTTCCATGCCGCCGATAAAGCCTGCTTGTCCATCCTTCACATGAAGCGCAGTCGCTACGCCAGCCAGGAACCCGGACTCCTGCTCTGCAAAGAAGATGGATACGGTATTTTCCTTAACAACTGGATCGGCGTCTGCTGTAGGGCGTGGTGATCCATCGATAATAACGAATTTAGCGTCTGTGTACTTTTCCTGTGCTTTAAACACAGCCGTCTCAAATTTGAAGCCCGGCGTTACGATTAATTTATATCCGGCATCGTAAAGGTTTACAATTTCCTTCGAATAATCAGCCTCTGTCTGTCCAGCTGGCTTCAGGTATTTATGCTTAATGTTGAAGTCTTTACTCGCCTTCTCAATACCTTCATATGTGCCTTGGTTAAACGACTTGTCATCGATCGTTCCCGCATCTGTGACCATCCCTACCATGAAGTTTGCCTTAGGTGCGTCGCCGCCTGCGCCGCCGCTTGGCTCTGACGCCGGTTTGTCGCCGCAACCCGCCAGCATTGTGACAGATAACGCCAAACTGATTAAAGATATGACCCCTTTTTTCATTAAGGATAACCCTCCTAGGTATATATGCCCGAATACTAGATTCGCGCTATTTACAATATATTAATAAAAGTGACCCTTTTCAACATAAATTTGGGTGAATCTGTCAAACTGCATCTGTGCCGCGGTGAAACGTTTAAGACATGTTTTATTCCAATTCTAGTAGAGATAGGGAGACGTAATTTTCGCATCGTTGATTTGACGGTTTTTATAGATAACACGGGGATTACAGGCGGTGTGATACGAAGCGTGTGCAAGGATTCAGACCCTTTGATTTGGTAAAAAATAAATGCGCTTTACGAAAAGAAAGCACCTTGGCCAAGGTGCTTATAAACATGCTGTTCATTCGATGAATGGCTGTGAATGATTATTCACTTGCGGCGGATTTTCATCATGCGGTTATATGTAATGAATGCGGCAATAATCATCGCGATAAAACCTAAATCGCTCGCCGACTTCGGCGACATGCCAAACACGCCCGCCAAACTCGTGACCAAGTTATTCGTAAGCAGCGCCACCGCAATCAGCATGACCGGACGCCACACGCTGTACCTTTTCATCCTCGCAACACCCCCAGGCCAGATTCACAGCTTTATAAGAACCCCAGATGACTAAAATTGCCTAATCTATTAGATGCATTATACCATGAATAAGTATGCGTTTACATTAATCTCGATTTCAAGCAGTATGAATTTTTCAGTAGCCCGCAATTACTTCATTATATGAGTCGTGATATGAGTCGTGTTCATAAACATCGGGATGCATCAGATATTTATCATACGGTCATCAAGACCGATTCGAAAGCAAAAGCCATAGATCACAGCGTGGAAATCACGCTGCGTCCATGGCTTTTTTACGAAACATAAATTAATTATCATGCATTATGCCGCGACAGAAATTATCACGGAATGCCCTCATCCTAAATCAACATCATGGAAATCAGGACGTATACCATCGGAAGTTAAGCTTGTGCAAGAAATAAACGTCAGTCCTTTTTATTGTACTCGAATGAAATCTTAACGGGAGCCGACATTCCTTCCATAGAGAGATAGGCGTCGCAGGTTCCCTTTAAATTGCCGGTAAGCTTGATCGTGAATTGGAAACTCCCCGTTTCCGTACTGGTCGTCTGGCCTTCGTACCGAACTTTCCCTTTCGAATCGAGTATTTTCAAATCCACTTGGGACTGACTGCCGTTCACGACCAGACCGTCGATCGTCAATTTCTTCGCAGCGGCATCCACCACGGCTCTTGCGCCGTCGATTGTAGTGCCACCCCCCGCATGGCCGTCAACGCCGAGAACTTCGATTTCATCAAGGAAGACCCAGACGTTGACCGGGAATTCCACTTTAACGTAGCGGGCAGACACTTTATCGGCTCCCGATTCCCCCGGCACACCGTCTGTTATCCCGCTCCAACCCACGAACTCGGCCGAGGCAGCATCCTGTGCCGGTGGCGGAGTAACGGTTGCCAGCGTGCTCCAGGACTCGCCGTCAGATGAAACGGAAAAAGTGACGTTCTGAGGGAAATAGATGCCGGGTCCTTGATCCTGAAGAAAATGGGCTCTAATGGCCCCGATCGATTTGTTGCCGCCCAAATCAAACGTGATGGTGCGGCTTCGTTCGTCAGGGTAGTCGCTTCCCGCATGGGCCTGCCACTGCTCGGTGCGGTAATCCGTCCCGCCGAATCGGCCGTCCGTAAGTTCGTTCCCGGAATCGGGATAGTTGCTGTTAGGCTGCTGTGAAATTGTATAGCTTTGGCCAAGAACCAGATTGCTGAGTCCCCCTTCGTCAGACCAGGTATGAATGAGAACTTGGGCGTAGGTATCAAGCAGCGTTGCTGCCGGGACCGAAATCAACCCTTGCGCTTGGACGGCCGGGTCGTGAATGTGCGCGAGAAAATCCTGCATATACGTCACGGCTTCCTTCGGCTTGTTATCGTCCAAAAGAAGCTTGATGGTCTGCAATCGATACGTCAAATCATTACCAAAAGCCGGCTTGATTTCGTTCGATGCGACATAACGCTGTACAACCTCCGCCATCGTCTCCGGCGCCGGGCTGCTATCGATGGCGTACGTTCCGTTCAAATACTGGTACAGCCAGTCATACATTAAACGCAAACTTGGATCCTTGCTTACCCCTAAGTTGTATACTGCATTATTGCCTTGATAGTGAGCTCTGAAGCCATTTTGCATCAGACCGGATCTGACGCCGCTGTCCAAGTATTCGACAAAACGCTGACGAAGTACGGGATCTGTCAGCATTCCGTCATCAAATTCAACTTCGTTCCCCATTCCGTATCGCTTTGCAGTATTCGTAGCATCGTCCAGACGGTCGGAATCCATTCCGCCGAAGAAATAGTTAGGCTGAAGCGCCGCGGCATCGAACCCTACGTCTTTCCACATAAACATTTTGTAAGCATAGGAGTGTGGAATCCAGAAAACCTTCATGTTCATGGCGTGCACTTTATCCGACACCATGCGAGCTATGTCCGGTCCCGATTCGGATATGTCGATTTGTTCCGGCATCCAGTACATGCCGACAAGCTCAAGATTCGAGTAGTTGGCAGCCTGCCATCTTTGCCGGGTCTGGTCCAGCCACCACTGCACCGCTTTTCCTCTGTTTTCAGACGCTTTTTCTTTGCCTACGACGGAGTCGTTGAAATTTAAGGAACCGCTACCGTCAATGTCGCCAAAATTGGTTAAGGATTCCCCTGGATTCGGAATCATTAACACAACCTTGACTTGATGATCGGGCTGTTTCAGCTTGGCCCCAACTTCCTTGGCAGCCTCATTCAACTGCTGCATATCGCCCGTGGCTGCAAATGTTTTATCCAAATACCATTTCCAATCGTCCAGGTTCGTTTGTCCCTGACCGAAATCGCGACCGGCAGGCGAAGCAATCCCGAGATATAGAACGCCGTCATAAAGCCAATCGACCGGCTCGCCGTCTTTATTTACATAACTGATATTAGGGATAATCCGTTCCTTTTTCCAATCGCCCAAACCATTCGCATATTGTCCGTTATAAAACAGATTCAGATTCCGGATCCCGGCCGTAGCTTCCCCCGGCTCCAAAAAACGAGGCTGCTCGGCAGGAACCTTTACCGCTCCTTCAATCTTGCCGTCCATACCCATAATTTCGATTTCGTCAATATATTCCCACTGTGTAGGATGCATATAAAAGGTCACCTTCACATAACGGGCATAAGCCAGCTTGCCTTCCGTATTCCCGCCTTTGATTCCATCCCGGCTGCCATCCCATTCAAAGGTCTCCTGTCTGGGTGGTCCTTCTCCCCACAGAAGCTGCGTAGCGTTATGGGAAAGCAGCCCCCAATTTTCCTTATCGTCGGAGACATACATCGATACCGACAGCGGCACGAGAATCGAATTCGTAGGAAAATCTTGAAAGAAATTAGCCGTGATCTTTCCAATTGACTTTTCCTCACCGAGATCGAACACAACTTCGCGAGCCTTTCCGCGCAGATGTCCTACCCATGCCGGGTCGTTCATATCCAATGCGCCGTATGTTCCGTCCGTAAGCTTGTATCCGTCATCGGGATGCGAAGCTTCCGGAGCTTCAGACCATTCATACGGAAGGCCTGCCGCGAGATTGCGAAATTGCGTCTCCTGCACTGACGAAGATGCTGCCGCTTGATTTTCGTCTATTCCTTGTGGTGCCTGTTCCGCTGCCGGTTCACCAGCATCCGTCAGTTGATCTAGTTCGACCTGTGGATGACCTGTATCCTTTCCTGCTTCCATCTGGTCTGCACCTGCCGCCTGCAGGACGGTCACATCCGGAACAAGTGATTTCGCCTGAACCGCAGAGAGCGGAGTCAGTAGTAATACGGCTGCCATTAATCCGGATAACCATTTTTTATTCAAATTCATCAAGGCCAGCTCCTTTTCTTTATTCTCGAGTACAGAAATATCAAAAACTTTAAATCCTTATTTCTGTTCCGGGTGAACGCTAGATTTTAATCCCCCCTTTCGCGAATTCCGCCATAAGCAAGCAGCAAAGCGTATAAGATCGGCTTCCTCCGGAAGAGGAAGCCGTCACCGCCGCATCCAGTGCCGCCAGCGGGGCGAAGTTTCCAGTGGGCAACAGCATTAGTACAGCGCAGCCAAACACTCCGCACTTCAAGCGATCTGAGGCGTAGATAAACAGTGGATAAGCAAACTTCGGTTTATCCGTGTTCAAGTGATTCTGTTTTATTCCGCCTTTGCCGCCAGGAACTCGTCAATTTGCTTTTGCAGCTCCTGCTGAATCTTGTGGAGGGCGGGGCCGGCTTCCGCTTCGAATTTCTTCAATGTGTCCTCCGGATCGATAACCCCGTTAAACAGCGCCGTGTAGTATTGCCCGTCGACCGTATTGTACTGGCTGACTTCGTTCTGCACCGGAGTACTGTCAAATTCGAAGCCGGCCAAAATGTCGGTAGTGAACATGTCGGCATCGCGAAGCACGGCATCCATTTCATCATTCTGCGGATCGCCACCTACAACACTGCGCTCATCGACCGGATTCCATAGCCAGACATAGCCGAATGCGGAGTAGCCGGATGTATCCAGGTTTTTCATTTTGTCTTCTCCTACCGCTTCCCAGTGCTTTCCTTCGATTCCATAAGAGAGCAGGTCGTAGTTTTCCTTCTCATTCGCCCAGTTCAGGAACATAATCGCCCGCTCCTTGTTCTTGCTCACCTTCGGAACAGCGAGGAAATTCCACTGTTTAAAATTGGTCAAATTCGCGCCTTTTTCCGGGTTAAAGAAGGTGACCGTTTCCAGCTCGCCTCCCGGTACGTTGTTCTTGAACGTGTTCTTGAGGGAATCGCCGATGCCGAACGCGCCGTTCGTGACGATTGCTACTTTGCCTGCCGATATTGGCTGGTGAAAATCTTTTGTCGTCAAAATGTCCTTGAAGATCAGTCCGTCTTTAAACCACTTGTGCGTGTTCGCCAGCCACGTTCCGATCGGCTCCCGATCCTCCAGCAAATTGTAAACTTTGCCGTCATTGTTCTTGTAGTAGAGCATCAGGCTGTTGCCCAGGGCGTGGGTCGGTCTGACATGGGTTTCGTAATCGTTCAGCGCATGGTGAGCGACAAATGAATAAGTGGCGGAGCCTGCGCTCATCGGGATAATGCCTTTCTCTTGCTCCTTTACCTTGTAAGCGAAAGCTATCAATTCTTCATATGTCTTGATCGGCGGTACGCCCAGCTTCTCGCGAATGTCTTTGCGCACCATGTACGAATTGCCGGACATGTAGCTGACGCCGAGCGGAACGGCCATAATTTTGCCGCCGTATTTGTTGTAGTCCCACATTTGCTGCGGCCGTTTCTCCAGCACCGTTTGGCCGTACTTGGCCAACAGGTCATCCAGCGGTTCATAGAATCCGTTTGCAATCATCTGATTGATGTGCAGCCATGGCGCATCGAAGATGAGATCGATGTTTTCGCCGGAAGCAAGCGTTACCTGTGTCTTTTGCGCCAGATCGGACCAGGGTACGAAGACGACGTCGAGCTTGACGTTGATCGTATCCTTCATCCGCTTTTCTGCCTCGGCGATGACCAAATCCATATCCGACGGCCGATCGCCGGGAATCATGATTTTCAGCGTCACCTCTTCAAGTTTGGCGTCATCGCTGGCGCTGTCTCCGGTTTGACCCGACGGTCCGGGCGTCTTCCCTTCCCCTTCGTTTTTGCCCGAACAACCCGCAATCGCGATGAGCGCAATCAATAACACAAGCGCGATGGACAATAATCTTTTCATGGTTCCTTCCCCCTGAATCAATAATAGAGAAAATAGGCGGATGAGCCGGTTCATAAACAGCAGCGATTGAAAGCTCGAACCGGCCAAACGCCTTCACGTTTGCGGCTCTACCCTTTTACCGAACCAAGCGTCAAACCTTTTATAAAGAAGCGCTGGATGAAGGGATAGACGAACACGATCGGGCCGATGGTAACGCAGACGATCGCCAGCTGCATGCCATAGGTCGGCACGACGACGTTGTACTGCGTCTGGCTCCCGCTCACATAAGCCATAACATTCAAATTGGACATAAGCTGGCGGATCATCATCTGCAGCGGCAGCATTTTGTGATTGTCGATAAACAGCAATGACAAGTACCAGTCGTTCCAATATTGCAGCGCGTAAAACAGGCTCACCGTGGCGATAACAGGCAGCGAAATCGGCCAGATGATGCGAAAGAAAATATAGAGATCATTGGCGCCGTCCACAGTCGCAGCTTCATTCAATTCATACGGCAGCGTCCGGTAGTATGAGACAAGAATGAAGGCATAGAACGGATTAAGCAGATAGGGCAAAATGAGCGCCCACACCGAGTCTTTCAGCTGCAGCCAGTTGGCGATCAGCATGTAAAAGCCGACAAGTCCTGCACCGAACAGCATCGTCAGGAAGGTTAGAAACGATAAAATATTGCGGTACTTCACTTTCCGGTGGCTCAGCGTGTACGCATAGGCAGCTGTCAAGAGTACGCCCAGCGCCGTGCCGGCGATCGTCACGATAATCGTAATACCGTAGCTTAGAAACACCTGCTTGCCGGAAAGCAGAAATTTGTACGCATGGAGGCTGAATTTGCTCGGCAGCAACTGGTATCCCGCCGTCTGCAGAAGCGATTCATCGGCGAACGAGTTGATGAACACAATCCAGAACGGAATGAAGCAAAACAGCGCATAAGCGCCCAGCACCGCGTACATCAAAACAAGAAACAACCGTTCTCTCACTTCGATCACACCTTAACTGGTTGGGACTGAAGCAAAGGGCCGGTTCGGAGCTGGAGAAACGCAAGTGGTCGCCTTTGTTCCCGAATCGTATCCGCTTAACGAGCTTATACGATCATAACGATTCGGGGACAACAGCGATCGGAAGCCCAAGTCCGGCCTCATGCCAACTCGCCCAACCTTCCTTTTAGAATAGTCTTGAATCCGCGTCCACCTTGCGCGCAATCGCATTGAAGATCAGAATCGTGACAAGCCCCATGCAGGACTGGTACACGACAACGGCAGCGGACATGCTGAAGTTCCCCAGCTGCCTCAGCGCACGAAACGCATACGTATCGATGACATCTGTCGTTGGAAACAGTATGCCGTTATCTCCGATGATCGCGTAAATCATGCCGAAATCGCCGTAGAAAATACGGCCAATGCCAAGCAGCGCCAATATCATCACGGTCGGCCGCATCAACGGCAGCGTTATGTAGAGCATTTGCTGCATCCGGCTCGCGCCTTCTATTCGGGCGCTCTCGTAATATTCCGAGGAGATGCCCGTAATGACGGCCAAAAAAATAATGGAATTATAGCCGGCAATCTTCCAGGCGCTAATGACGGTTAAGATATACGGCCATACGCCAGGCGTCAAATACCAGTCCACTCCTTCGTAGCCAAGGGCGGCAAGCGCGCGGTTAATCAGCCCCTCGGATGTGCTGAATAGCGTCAACGTCATCATGCTGACGACAAGCCAAGAAATGAAATACGGTAAAAAAATAAACGATTGCGTGATTCGCTTGAACAGCCTGTTACGGATTTCGTTCAGAAAGATAGCCAGCACGACCGCGCTGCCGAGACCGGTTACGAGAAACAGTGCATTCAGGAAAACGGTATTCAGCGTCACCCGCAGCCAGTCTTTCCCATTGAAGAAAAACTCGAAGTTTTTAAATCCGACCCATTCGCTCCCCCATATTCCATCGGATAGTCGGTAATCCTGGAAGGCGAGCAGATGCCCGGCCATGGGCATATAAGCAAATACGACCAGAAACGCAATGCCGGGCAGCGCCAGTAAGTACAAATACCGGTTCCGCGACAGCTCGCGCACAAACGACCCGCCGAACCTTCTACGTCGCTCCAAAGAGCGCCCCTCCTTTCTTGTGCGGCTTGCAGGATTCGAACGGAGCCATCGTAGCATTCACGGTTGCGGCTTGCCTAGTTCTCATTGGCCGGATTCGGTTCTCGCGCGGCCGATTTGCGAGCGTTCGGCCAGTTGTTATTGGTCTGGCCGGTTCTCAATCGCCCGCTGACCTTTCTAATTCGCAGAGTTCCCGGCTATCTGCCGCGTCCGCTCCATCCGCTCGTCCGCCTTGCTGTCGCGGTATTGACTCGGCGTCATGCCGGTCGCTTTTTTAAATGCGGTGAAAAAGTGGCTTTTCGTCTGAAAACCGGACTGCTCTGCAATTTCGGTGATCTGCATGCTGGTCTGCTCCAGCAGCTCCTTAACCTTCCCGAGCCGCTCGTTCAAGATGAAATTCGATAGAGGCATGCCATAATGTTCGTGAAACAGCTGCCGGACGTATTTGGCCGACAAAGCGATATGGTCAGCGATATCGTCTACCGACAGCATCGGGTCATGGGTATGGTAGCGGACGTACTCGATGATTTCCCCAATCAGCTTTTCCTTGCGATTGAATCCCTTTTGGTCGCTAAGCTGCCGGATCATCAGCCCGGTCTCTTCCTTCAGCCATTCGCGAACCTCGGTAAGCGTGGCGAACTGCCTCAAGTGGCGCTCAATCCCTTCAACACTCTGGATAGACATCACTTTGCTGAACGACTTGACGATCGTAAACAGAAGCAGCTTCAGTTGGAATTGGCACTCGGTATATTTCATCGTCTGCAGGCGCGTGAACACCTCATCCAGCATGGCCAGCACCTTCTCCTCTTTGCCGCTTCGAATCGTCTGGATCAAGCTTTCATGCACGGCGGAGTCGATCGGCGCCTGTAAATCGGCATATCGTTCAAAGTCTTGTTCGACGTAGATTTTGTCATCACCGCTGACAAACTTGAATAATGTCAGTTCGTTCATGTCGTCGTATACTTTGCGTAAATCGTCATGTACGCGCCGCGCTTCGCTTTCGGCGATCGTCACGTCCAGCTTTACGTAACGGCTGACTTGACGGCTAAGCTCCTTGAGCTCTTGGGTCAACTCGGGATCAGGGAGGGAACTGGCCGTGCCAACCAGCACGACCAGATGGTCGGTCCCAAAATCGACCACCTCGATCGGCCGTTCTGATGTGCCAAGCAGCTCCTCTGCGATATTGCCGATTGCATACTTGAGCAGCTTGCGAGAGAAGAAATCATACCGCTCGGATATCTCGTAATAGGAATCGATCTTGATAACAGCCAACCGAAGCCACTCATAGTCAAGCAGGCACGATTCGCGGATAATCGCCGCTCTGGCGCCGTCGCTCAGCCTGCCCTGCAGCAGCCATTGCCGCAAATATTCGGTCTTGATCAGCGGATAATGATCGCGAAGCATAACGACGCCCTGCTCGATAACGCCGTAATCGTTCTCCCCCTTCACGCCCAGCTTCCGCTGCAGTTGATCCGCCAGCCGGCGGAATGGCCCGACGAAACGGCGCGAATTCCAATAGGCGACCAGGAGCAGCGCCACGAGCAGCAGGAGCGAGCAGACGATGATGACTGTTTTGAACGCCCCGGCCTTTTCGCGGAATTGCTTCATTTCAGTGACGGATATAATGGTCCACTCCGGCGATCCCATCCGCGCATAGTTGACGAATGCTTTTCCTCCGGCGCTGTTCATCTCGAATGATCCCCGCTTCTGCCCCGTCTGGATGTTATCGATGGTCTCCTCGAGCCGACCATCCCCTTCGCCCAGAATCAATCTTCCTCGATCATCCACGATCGAGAGCAGTGTATCAGCTCTCTCGTCGCCTGAGATCAAATGCTTCTGCAGCTCCTTCTTGTCGAACAGGACGACAAGATACCCGTCCCGGTTTTTCTGCACAGGTGTCGAAGGAAGCTGAAGCGCCAAATACGATTGGTTTCCTATCCGGTGATCAAAATAGCGGAGGAAATTCCCGGGAGTGCGCTCGATTCGCTGCAGCATCGCCTGATCGGCAAATTCCTCGAACGAAAGCAATCCAGCTTTGGCGTCGATCACCTCACGTTTGCGGATGCTGAATAAGTAAGCGGTTTCAATATAAGGCTCGTGAGATAAATATTTAGATAACACCCCCATCGTGCTGGCATTTTGAAGCAGGTTGTCGGCTGAAGCATACATCCAGTTTTGCACGGAATGATCCTCGTACATGGTCAGGCTGTACCATTTCAGCTTGGCCAGGATGTACTCGACCCGCTCCGCCATTTCGTCGATGCGGTCCTGATTAAACGTTCCCATCTGCGAGTATGCGAAATGGGAAAACCGGTTGGCCAGAAACAACGAGAACGGTATGATGGTCATTGCAAAAAAGATGCCGCTAATCACAAATATGCGCCAGGATGTCGATCTGAACATAGTATCCCCCTGTCCCCCTTCGTCTTTCGGAGTTCTCTTATGACCGATATGTCCTATCATAATGTACCCTTTTTCCATTTGCCTAGTTCTCATTTGTCCGTCAAGTTCTATTTCTCCGGATTCGCACTGCAGCACCTTCCTTCCTGCCCTCGGAGGCTGTTCTTCATTCCAGTTGTGAGCCACTTCCTGCGGAAAGGTAGATACATAACTCAGCTACGGCGTTCATAGCAAAAAAGCCCCCTCACTTGATGAGTGAGGGGGCTGTCGTGAGTTAAATTTACTTTTATATAGAAGAAATAACGCAGTTCGTATCGTTTTAACCGTGACATCAAAACCTTTAGGTCCATCCCAAGGTTGTGCATTTATTCGTGCTGTTGGCTTTCATTCAACCCAGCTTATGACCACAATTTGGACAGAAGTTCGCCCCTTCGTTCTTCGCGCCGCAGTTCGGGCAGAAATTGGGCTTCTTGTTTCCTTCGGAAGAGGACGAGGCTGCTGGGGCGGATTGCTCCTTCGCGTCCGGAGACTGCTGGCTTTGATTTTGATTGTTTTGGCCCTGGTTCTGATTCATATTTTTCATCATTTCATTGGCCATGTTCATCCCCATCATCATGCCTGCCATATCCGAAGCCGCACCGCCGCCTTTCACCTTGCCGGACGCGATCCCGTCCGTCATGCTGACCTGCTGGTACTTTTGCAGATTGCCGATCATTTCATGGGAGGCCGTCTTCGTGATCATGTCCTGAATTTCCTTCGGATAATTGAAGCTCATCACCTGGAAGCCGGTAATCGTCATCCCGTTATCCATCACTTCCATGTCGAGGTCTTCCCGAATCCCTCTGGCGATGTCGGAAGCGTTCGCCTGCAGATTAAACATGTCCTTGCCTTCACGGCTGATCCACTTCATCAACAATTGATCGAGCACCGAACTGATCCGGATTTTCACGTCCTCCACAAGGTAGCTCTCCTTGATCCCGGCAATCCTGTCGATCAGCGTTACGTAATCGTTCACTTTAAAATTAAACGTGCCGTTGGCGCGGATTGGCATGCCGCCCGGCAGCTGCGGCGTCGGGATCAGAACCGGATTCTGCGTACCCCATCGAACGGTGAATTCCTTGGTGTTCACGAACAGCACTTCCACGCGCATACCGCTGTTAAAGCCGAATTTAAAACCCTTTAGGGTAGAAAGGAACGGAATGATGTCTGAGTCGATGTTATATACGCCTTCATCCTCGAAAATCCCTTCGATTTTGCCGTTATTGATGAATATCGCATCCTGACCGGAGCGAATGACCAGCTTGCTTCCTTTTTTGATCTCCCGATTGCGCCATTTCCAGAAAATCATGTCATCTCTAAACTCTTCCCATTCCACTACGTTGGAGAATTGGTTCTTGAAAAATCCCATTGATGCTCCATCCCTTCCCATTAAAATTTCCCGCTGCTGCTGCTGTGCGAATGGCCGCCGCCGGTGACGCCGCCTCCGCCTCCGCCACCCGAGCCGCTGCTCGTGTTGCGCTCTATTTTCCGCTTTGTCACGGTTGTTCTGATATATCGGTCCTGCTGATTCAAGATCCCCGATGTGCTGGCATCCTCATAGGTCCGGCTGTTAACCGTGACCCGCCCGCCGGAGCGGTAAGCCATGATGCCCACGGCGATCGCGCCGATGGCAGCGGCAGCTCCCAGCTGAAACCAGAGATTAAATACAATATTATCCGGGTTCACGTCCGGCTCAAAGCCCATGTACCGATGAGCGGTTTTGATGTATTTTTCAAAAGCCTGCTTGTAATTGCCGCTCGACAAGTCCGGAGTAATCTTGCTGCGTATTTTGGTCAGTCTCCCGGAATCGAGATACTTCTCAGCCTTATAATAACCTTCCAAATGCACGTTACGAGAACCGTCACGAGCACTCATTACAATGGTTAAAATAGCGGTATTCCCGTGCGGCTTATCATATCCGGGGGCATACTCATCGTAAAAGTTTTCGGTCCATAACTCATAATCATCATTCGGGACACTGTTAACGGTAAGTATCATAAAATCCGTCTCGCGTTCGGCGCCGTACTCATTCGCCATCGCATTCAGCTCATTCCGTTCTTCCGGACTAAGCAGATTCGCTTCATCAAAGATCAAAGGCTTATCATCCGCGGCTTTGACGATCCCGGAGGGCGCTATCAAATATACCGTTAGTAAAAATAAGACCGTCCATAACGCATATCGTCTTCTCACAGGAACCCTCCTCCCATTGCCCAGGAGATCAGCTTCAAGGATAGCAAGGAGACGCCCGAAATGCCCGCGAACCACCCGGCCACCTTCGCTTTGCTGATCGGCGGCTTGCCGACCACCTTGCCCGTCTGGCCGTTCATCGCAAACGTATACTCCGATTTGTTGTAATCATAGTGCACCATCCATACCGGAAGGAGAACGTAATCGGCCTGTTTCTTGGTGGTATCGATCCGTTTGTTGGTATAACTCACGGTCGTGTATCCTGAGACCGCCGACGAAATATACGAATCAATGAAGGAGCTGATCTTTTCCTTAGCGCGCGGAAGAAGCTGCTCGTCGTCATGGCTGTATTTTTCCGCTATGTACCCGGCCAGATAAGGCGTCTTGAATTCCTTCAGCTGCTGATAGGGAAAAGGCTCCAGTTTATCCATCAGCTCATCGTTCATTTTCTCGGAAGCATCGATCGGCACCTTCACGTAATTCAAGCGAATCTTCCGGTAGATGTCGAAATGCTCGGTCTCCGTGAACTGGTAATCTCCTTGCGTGTAAGTTCTCACCTTGGTGCCTTGGCCATGAACCTCAACCCGATTATGCAGCTCATACAGCCAGAAGGGGACGTAGATCCCGGTGATGCCCTTGATCCGGTCCGCTGTCATAAATCCGCTTGGCGTCAACAGGCCGTTCCGGCACCATTTCTTGAACGCCTTCATCGCCTCTTCCTTCGTAATCGAAAAAGGGATGACCTTCACCGGTGCCAGCTCGCCGCTCAACCGGTCGCTGAGCACGACGGCCGATCCGCAGAAGCTGCAGGTCGTGGCACTGGTCTCCGGCTCGGTCACGATCACGGCTCCGCAGCTGTTGCAATGGTACTCCTTTACCTCGTCTTCCGCGAACACCTGCTTCTTCAGCGGGTCGGGGATTTCCTCGATATTGTCTTTTCTTCCGCAGCTGGGGCAAGACAACATTCCCGTATCGCCGTCAAAAACCATGCCGCTGCCGCAGTTCGGACATTTGTATTCAATTACCGGCATTTGCTCACCTCGATAACAATGAAATGGTTACTCCTTCTTGTTCAGCTTTTCTTTGATCGCTTCCAGTTCATCCTCGGCATTAGGAGGTGAAGTCGGGGCAGCTCCGTCCTTGCCCATGTTCTTCTCCAACTCCGCGATCAAATCGTCCAGGTCATCTCCCTTCGCTCCTGCGCGCAGCTCAGCCAGGGCCTCCGCTTCATCCAAAGCACGGTTCGCTTTCTCCTCCATGGTATGGAATGCCGCGTTGGCACCGCCCAAGGAGGATCGGCCGGCATTCAGCTCCTGCTGGGTTTTCGCAGCGGCCATCTTCCCTTTCAACTCGGCATAGCGAGCTCCCAGCTGACTCATATCCGACACCAGCTTATCCTGCAATTGCTTCATCCTGACGGCGTTTGCGGAAGCCGATTCGTGAGCTGCCTGCAGGTCGCTTAGCTTCTCGGCCTGCGCCGCTTTTCGCTCCAGGAACTTCAGGGCATCGCCTTCATTTCCCGCTTCCACGGCCTTCTCCGCATATCGCTGCAGCTTCTGGATTTCGGCGCTGCACTCATCCAGTGCCCGCTTCGCTCTCCGCTCATCCGAGAGCACGGAAGCGGTCTCCGCTTTCACCTTACCCAGATCGCCGTTCAAACTCCGCATATAGGTATCGATCGTTTTCTCCGGATCTTCCGTCCGTTCCAATAACGAATTCACATTCACCCTCATAATATCCTTAAACCTCGATAAGATTCCCATCATGTGCGTCCCCCTCGAAAAGTTTACATTTAACTTATAATACCCTATATACTCCCGATAGGTTTCATTTGCCGAAATTCATTGGCATATATGTAAATTTATGACTAAGAAAGCACAAAAAAATACCCCCGACCTTATGGATCGGAGGGCATATATATTAGATATCATCCCGGATCTGGATGCGTTTCTTACCAGGGTCAGACTTTTTTGGTATTTCAAGCTTAAGGACTCCATCCTTCAGGGAAGCGTCGATTTGGTCCTCGGCTATGTTCTGAACGTAAAATCTGCGCACATACTCGCCGTAACGGCGCTCCTTGCGGACGATGTGCTGGTTCGTATCCTCCACGCTCTGATCTTCCTTGCGCACGGCTTTGATCGTTAAGTAAGGGTCAGCGTAGCTGATTTCGATGTCGTCTTTTCGAAAACCGGGCAGCTCCGCCTCAACCAGATAAGCGTGCTCCGTCTCCTTGACATCCGTCTTAAACGACATCATTGAACCCTTGAACGGCGCGAATACATCATCAGGAAAAGCGTCGTTAAAGGCATCATGAAATGACTTCATCAGTTGTCCGAAGGCATCCTCTCTGCGCTTGCCGAATGGCATCAATTCAAACATCATGAATTCCCCTTTCTTTGACCTTATTTGACCTTACGCTTTTATTATATGCCCGGAACGTTTAAATGCCAAAACCGATGATGCAGGAATTTGCGCCAAAACAGCTCGTTATCGGGCGGTTTGATTAAGAAAATTGTTTGAATCTTTAAATTTGACCTTTTTTGACCTTTAAGATGATTCGTTTAAAGGTTCCTTCAAACGACTGGAGGCATGAAATAAAAAGGGACGCCCATGAAGGCGCCCTCTTCTCTTATATTCGTATGAAAGATACTGATCGAGAAGAGCGAGATTCCGTCAGTGTATGAGCACAAGACAGAACTGTCTTATCGCTTTTCCATAATTCGATCGATTTCACTTTTCAACAAAAGGTATCGATGCACGCTTCGCATGATCGGAACCTTAGTCAGCTTATTCTGATCGACATAGATCTTCATTTGATCTTTGGACAGACCTAACAAATGACCTGCCTCAGACACGGTTAATACCTCCTTGTTACTTGTAGCATTAAACGTTTTTTTCACCTTTAGATTCCAATCTTCGAATGCCTGCATGAAATCTCAACCTTTCTTGTACGCAACGAACGAGGGCAGAATGTTTATGGGACCGTGAGAACCGCCCTACGACTTCGCGTCCTTGCGCTGATTCTTGCGGTAAAGCTTGATTTGCTGATCCGACGAAACGAGAATCGGCAGGATTTTATTGCTGCTGACCATGGACGAGGCGCACTGTGAACAAACGGGAACATCCTTGAACGAGAAATTGTCTCGAATCCAACCGTTACACCCTTCCTTCGTACAAGACCAGATCGCGGTCATCTCTTCCGGCAGATTTTCCAGTGGTTTATTCCAAGAATAAGACAATGCATTTCCCCCTCAGCTACATTTTTTAATACTTTCGTGCTTTAAACTAGCAAGCCTACCCTTTATAAGAAATACGTCAATCGACGTACTCTAAAAGAAGACGGACCGCGTTTAGCGGTAGTTTTTCTTGCGATATCAGGCAGCAGATCCTCCGAAATTTATACTTTCTGATATCTTATAAAAAAATCCCCAAACGATACGTTTGGGGATCCTTTCACGAGTCTACAGTTTTACAACGTTCTCGGCTTGCTGTCCGCGGTTGCCTTGGACTACGTTAAATTCAACACGCTGTCCTTCGTCAAGCGACTTGAAGCCGTCACCTGCGATTGCACTGAAGTGTACGAATACGTCTTCGCCGCCTTCAACCTCGATGAAACCAAAGCCTTTTTCTGCGTTAAACCACTTCACTGTTCCTGTTTGCATAGAAACACCTCCTAAATTTATATGATTTTCTCATTTTTGGTTAAAAAACAAAAAATTCACATATTGCACAAGGTTCCTAATCAAAATAATAACCCTCTGCAATATGTGAATCTCAGGTCAAAATCCCAATAAACTTATTATACCTCAATGGATGTGGAATAGCAAACGACGAATGTTTTCCAATTCACTGCCGAAATTTTTAAGAAACCCTAAAAGAAGCCCGCTCCATGAGCGGGCCGCCTTCGTTATTTTCAAAAGAGAAGCATCGGACACTTACCATTTAATTTCATGTATCAATGAATCAGGCTAAACGGTACTTTGCGATATCCCATAGTGTTTAGATCTAAACCCGTTTCAATTCAATCCACTCGATCTGCAAGCCCGGCTTGACGAAGTCCAGTTTCATCTCGTAATAACCCGCTTCCAGTTCCACTTTGACAAGCTTCTGCCGAATCCATCTGCCGTCGGTGCCATTCGTTTGAATCGTGGTAACCGGCTGATCGTTCAGCGTGACGTTGCAGGCGCTTTGGGCCAGTTCCGATTCCGGCGACATGATGCGCACAATGATTCGGTACTCACCGGATTCCTCCACCTTCATATATGTTGATCCCGCTGCAGCCGGCTTCACTTGCGTGCTCTCCGATAAGGCTTGCGCTGATACCGACTCGAGGGAAGGATCGGCTTTAAATGAACCCACGGCTTCCTCGATCACCTGCTTTCTAGAGAAGACCGGCGCATGCATCAGGAATTGGCAGATGTTCATGGCGCTGCGCTGCAGCTCTCCACGGGTCAGCGTACCATTTTCCAAGGATGCCAGCGTATTGTCTTCCCAGGCGTTGATTTCTGCTCCGTAGTTCATGACCACCATGTACAAATCGTTTTGGGCACGGACCATCCAGTTCGTGTTTTTTCGATCGGCCGGGCCTCCGTTTACCACGTCGTTCATAATGGCCCACCAATCCGTCATGACGATGCCCTGGAATCCCCACTCTCCGCGCAGAATCGTGGTGTTCAGATCATAATTGGATGCCGCCCAGTGCCCATTGATTGGGTTATACGAGGTCATGATGGAGTTCGCCCCGCCCTGCTTCACCGCGATTTCAAAGCCTTTCAGATAAATTTCCCGAAGGGCCCGTTCGGATACGACGGCGTCGACTTTGCTCCGATGCTTCTCCTGGTTATTACAGGCAAAATGCTTCAGCGTGGCGTTGGAGCCGCCCTTCATAATCCCGCGCGTGCACGCCGCAGCAAAGGCGCCGGAGATGAGCGGATCTTCCGAGAAATACTCGAAATTGCGACCGTTCAGCGGGCTGCGCCGAATGTTCAGACCAGGACCAAGCAACGCATCGATGTTGTAGCTAAGCAGCTCCCGGCCTTCCATCACATAGAGCTCTTCGACCAGCTCCGTATTCCACGTAGCTGCAAGCAGGGTGCCAATGGCTACCTGCGTTGCCTGCTGCCCGCTGTCCATCCGAATACCGGACGGTCCATCCGCGGTGCAAGCCACCGGAATGCCGTAGTCGAGCAGGCGGTCGCTCACGCCGCCAAAAGCCGATGCCGTCCCTGCCGTAACCAGCGGACTGCTCATGCCTTCTCCTCTGACGATGACCGCCAGATCTTGATCGCTAAGCTGGGCGATGAAAGCCTCCATACTGACTTTCTCCTCATGGACGTCCCTTAAGGTATAGCCTCGATTGCCCGTTTGCTCCAAGGTCGGCGGCAGGTTCAAGTGAATGCGCTCTTCCATGGCAATCGTGCGCTTCGGCACCTCCGCAAATGTAAGCTCGTACGAGCCGTCCTCCCTGCGAACGCCCGGCTTCATTCGCGTGAAGCTCTCCGTTGGCGCCATGGCTTCCTGAAGCTGCTCGACAACTTGCAGCGTTTCTACAACATAACCTTCTTGACCATCCAAGCCGATAGGCTGCACATTTCTCACGCTGGTTCCCGCGTACAGACGGTACGTTCCGGCCTCCAATACATAGGCTGAACGGCGGCCCGTCACGCCTGCATCGTCATAGGAGGCCATGGCATGAACCGGGAACTGGAGCGTTAGCTGCTGCGATTCCCCCGGCTGCAGCTCCTGCGTCTTCCCGAATGCGGCCAGAACTTTGGCAGGCTGACCCAGCCATCCTTGCGGTGCTTCATAATAAACTTGCACAACCTCTTTACCTGCATAGACGGTCCCGATATTGGTCACCTTCACGCCGATCTCAACGGTTTGTGCTCCCTCTCTAACCGCGAGCCTGGCTTCTTGCGGCTCGATTCGGAACTGCGTATAGGACAATCCAAACCCGAATTCATACTGGACGGCTGCGGGTCGAAACGTTTCGAAAAAACGGTAGCCCACATAAATATCCTCTTGATACAGGTTCTTAAGCTCATTGCCATAATTGCGGGTCGATGGATAATCCTCGATCGAATAAGCAATCGTATCGGTCAGTTTGCCGCTGGGCGTCACCTTGCCCGCCAATACGTCTGCAATGGCGTTACCGCCCTCCATGCCGCCGTGCCAAGCATAAATGACTGCAGAAATCGGGTGCACATAACCTTCATCGAGCATCCAGCTCATATCGATAATGTTGGATACATTCAGGACTACAACGGTTCGCTCGAAGTGTGCGGTCACCTGCTGCAGCATGGCTTTTTCTTCGGACGTTAACTGGTAGCTGCCCGGCTCATTGGCATTGTCCTGATCTTCACCGGCCGTCCGCCCGATGACAACGATCGCCTTGTCGGATGCCCGTCTTGCCGCGGTGACCAGCTCATCGGTCAAAGGCATTTCCTTCTGATGCCACGGCTCAGCCGCCCAGCCGCCCCCGCCGTTATCGAAAGGATTCTGCTCGATCCACTGCTCATAAACGGCAGCCAATTCTTCATTGACGGCGATGCCCTTCTGATCCCGAAGACCGCCCAGCAGATTCGTTGTATGGGAAACATGAACGCTGCCTCCCGACCCCGTACCGCTGCGGTAATAATGGATCTGCGTCCTGCCAAAAACGGAAACGGTTTCGTTCGACTGCAGGGGCAGAGCCTGTCCTTCATTCTTTAACAGTACGGCACCTTCGGCGGCAACTTTTCGGCTGAACTCCGCAAAGCCTTCCAAAGGAGCTCCCACTCTCTGTGTACTCAATATGTTCCCTCCTGTTTGTTTCTCCAAATCACCAAGCCATATGAAGAAAGATTGTAAATGCCTGACGAATTCCAACATTAGGTATTAGGCATCTATGTACTATCATAGTAACAAATTCCGTAGGGGAATACAGTGCAATGTTCGCAGGATGCGATGAAGTTGGCTATAATAATGTAAACATCTATATTCCGTCAACACGGATATGCGATTGGATGATTTTGAATGAAGGCAGGATCAGTTATGCGTATACGTGTCCATATGATCGCTCCTTATGAAGCGATGGTTCCCATCATACAAGAATGCATTCCTCTGTTTCCCCAGTTAGACATACAATACGCCGTCGGCGACTTGCAAAAAGGGGCCGAGCTGGCAGCTTCGGCTCAAAACAACGGAGCCGAGGTGATTATCAGCCGCGGCGGAACGGCCCAGCTGATTAAAGCCGCGGTATCCATCCCCGTCATTGACGTCCACCTGTCCGGATACGACATGATCCGTTCCTTGACGCTGGCGAGCCAGTTTAACGGAAAAACCGCCATTGTCGGCTTTTCCAATATTACATCGGGCGCCCAATCGATTATTGATTTAATGGATCTGCCTTTAAAAGTGTATACCATACACAGCTCCGAAGATGTTGCACGGTTATTGCTGGAGCTGAAAGCTGCCGGATACCGGCAGGTAGTCGGGGATGTCATCACCGTCCATACGGCCGAGGCTTACGGGTTAAAGGGCCTCCTCATCCATTCCGGCAAAGAATCCATCATGCGAGCCTTGGACGATGCCCAGCTCATCTACCGCTACCTGAGCAACAACCATACCGTTTCAGCCATTCTGAACGATCTTATTGCCAAGGAACACCCCAATCTCGTGATTTTTAACGATCAGAATGAAATCGTATATGAGCAATTAGCCGATTTTGAGCACAGCCCTTTGACGGATAACCATATCTATCTGATCAATACTAATGTAGAATTCCACAAATCCCAAGTGCAGAATGTTTTTACGATGGACGATTACCAGCTTTCCGTTACAGCCTATGAAACCTCATTGGAGAACAGAAGCTATAAAGTATACTCCTTGGAAAAAGGGCGGCCCTATGAATTTGCGCAGTCAGGCATCAAAGCCTACGCTGAACCATTAGCAGAGCCGATGATTGCCGAATCCGCTGCCATGCGCACCACGTTGGCAAGCATCCAAGCTCTGTATCAACATCATGAGCCCATTCATCTGCTTGGCCGGGAAGATACGGGCAAATCTTTCATCGTGAAGTATATTCATCAATTGTACGCGGACGGCGGATTGCTGCTCCAGATCGATTTAGCCCAGGTTTCCCCGGATCAGTTAGGAACCCTTCCGCTGTCCAAAGCCAGGACCGTGGAATTCATCCATGTGGAAGAATGCATACAGGATCCGAGTTTGATAGCATTTGTGGAGACCTGCCTAAATAGGGGGATTGGCGTATTCATACTTAGCGATCGGGCACTTGACCTACACGAAACCCCGAACATGAGCCTGAATACGATCATCATGCCTTCGCTTTCGGACCGTTTGGAGGATCTGCCTTCGCTTATTCAGCTCTTTTTAAGCCGATACCATCAAAAATACGGGACGGCGGCGGTCAAAATAAAGGAAGATGCCTTGCAGCTGATAAGACAGAATGCTGCGCACATGACGATCGGCCAATTAAAGCAGCTCATTAAACAGGCTGCGATGAACGAAACCGACTATGTGATTTCAGCCGATACACTAGCACGCTTGCTCGATCATCAGCCTCCAGCCTCAAACCCTATTCCGTTGAAAGGGACGCTTAAAGAGATCGAGAAAGGCATTATTCAATACGTACTCCTCGAGGAAAAGAATAACCAATCTAGAGCAGCCGAACGATTAGGGATTAATCGGGCCACGCTTTGGCGTAAACTTAAAGAATAAATTTAAGTTTACGTCTTTTTTTTTATCTTTAGTGTTGCAATTTTAAACAATTTATTAGATTTATCTCATTTACAGAAATTATATGTTGCTAAAACAAACAATTTGAACTAGTATAATTACTGCAAGCGCTTCAATAAAACGATTACACAAGGAGCTAACATTATGAAAATTAAAGCGACATTAGATCGTATCCCTGGCGGTATGATGGTTGTTCCCCTCCTCATCGGAGCGTGCATCAATACATTCGCACCAAACGCTTTGCGGATCGGCGGGTTTACGGAAGCCTTATTCGTGAACAGCTCGAGTACGCTCATCGCCCTTTTCTTATTGATTGCCGGCACGCAAATTACGTTCAAAACAGCGGGTTCGTCGGTCGGAAAAGGCGTCACGCTGCTTGTGTTTAAATGGGCGATAGGCGCATTATTAGGTTTGGTCGCCATCCTGTTTGCGGATTCCAATGGATTATTCCTGGGTCTTGCCCCACTTGCCATTATCGCCGCGATGACGAATTCAAACGGCGGACTGTATATTGCGTTAGCCGGACAATACGGAAAAGAGGATGACAAAGCTGCCTATCCTTTCCTCGCATTAAGCGACGGACCGTTCTTGACGATGGTGGCGCTCTCAATCTTCGGCGCTATGGGCTTTGCCAACGGCATGTTCTCGGCGATGTCTTTCGTTGCCGTACTGCTTCCGCTGCTCGTCGGCGTCGTCATCGGGAACCTGGACCGGAATATGGCCGATTGGCTGCATAAAGGCAGCGACAAGCTGGTTCCGTTCTTTGCCTTCTCGCTCGGTATGGGCATCAATTTCTCATCCATCATTCAAGGCGGACTCAGCGGTATTCTGCTTGGCGTGCTGACGGTACTGCTCACGGGCGGCATTGGTTTCCTGCTGTTCAAGGCAATCGGCTGGAATCCGATTGTCGGTGCTTCCGAAGGCTCCACGGCGGGTAATGCGGTAGGCACGCCGGCTGCGATCGTCGCCGCGAATGCTTCCTTCGCGCCGATTGCCGAAATCGCGACCGTGCAAATCGCCGCGAGCGTCGTGACGACCGCCATACTGCTGCCTGTCTTCATTGGTTTCCTGTCCAAGAGACTGGAGAAATCAGGCGGCGTCGAAAAATACAACAACCCTGCAGCATAGAGGTTATCCCTAACCCCTCGATTGCATCGTTTTTCTCAAGGAGGAGGTAACTGCATGAAATTAGCCATCATTGCAGATGATTTGACAGGTGCCAATGACAGCGGGGTCCAACTCGCTCGTCATGGCCTTAAAACAAGCGTTCTGTTCGATATGGACCAAGACAACATTCGTCATTACGATGCCGTTGTTTTTGATACGGACAGCCGTTCCATAACACCTGAAGAAGCTTATCAGCGAGTAAGCCGGGCCGCTCAATTTTTAACCGATGCCGGGTTTGATACGATTTTCAAAAAAATGGACTCCACCATGCGCGGCAATATCGGGACCGAAATTGATGCGTTATATGATGTGGTGAAGCCGGACTTTATGATGATCGCTCCGGGTTATCCCAAGAACAATCGAACCATTCTCAACGCTACCCATTACTTGAATGGAGTACCGTTAGCCGAAACCGAGATTGCCCATGATCCCAAAACGCCTGTCACCCACTCCTATCTTCCCGACTTGCTGAAGCTGCAAACCAAGTATGCCGTCGGCGAGATCTCAGTCCGTGACCTGGAAGCTGGAGCAGGCCGCATTGAAGGCAAATTAAAAGAGTTTCAAGAACATAACATACCGTATGTGCTGATCGATTCCACGGAAGAAGCTCATTTGGAGTTCATCCTGCACATCACCGGTCAGCTTCCCTACAAGTTCGCGTGGGCAGGCTCCGCAGGCATTGCCAACTATCTGCCAGCCCATTATCATATTTCGTCCAAACCGAGGGAGCTTGCCATCGCGCAGAATCAGGGACCGATCCTTACCGTGGTCGGCAGCGTGAATAAGAACTCCCGTGCCCAGCTAAAGCTTTTGCTGGAACATACCGACGTGGTTCCCGTGCATTTCGAGTCCTATAAGGCTGTGTCCGATTCAGCGGAGCGTATGGAAGAAATGAATCGCGTCTATCAAGAAGTCAAGCTGCACGCACTGGAAGGCAAAGATATCGTGATCTATTCCACGGCGGAGTCCTCCGACATCGAACAGGCCCGTGCCGTAGGCGAAGCCCGCGGGCTCAATCACACCGAGGTCAGTAATGAGATTGTGCGCGCCATGGGAGAGATCTGTGCCAAGCTGCTGGAGCACGGCTATTTCAAGGGCGTATCCATGACAGGCGGAGACACGGCCAAACAAATCTGCATGCAATGGAGCATTAGCGGCTTCGAATTGCTGGACGAGCTGGAAATCGGCGTGCCGATCTCGAAATTTCTGGGGATCGACGATCTGTATGTGGTCACCAAGGCAGGCGGATTCGGCAAGCCGGACGTATTTATCCATGCGATTCAAACGATAAAAGGAGGTAATCCAGCATGAAACCGACGGTTGGAATTACGATGGGCGATGCGGCAGGCATCGGACCCGAAATCATTATGAAGGCCTTATCCCATCAGGAGATGTACGATAACTGCAACCCGCTCGTGATCGGCGACGCTAAAATACTAGAACGCGTGCTTCCGATTATCGGCTCAAGCCTGAAGGTGAACGCCATTCAAGAGCCAGCCGAAGCAACATACGAGTTCGGCACCGTAGACGTCATTGATCTGGACCTCGTGCCGGCTGACCTTGCATTCGGCGAGGTATCGGCCGTCGCGGGAGATGCCGCTTTTCAGTTTCTGGCCAGAGCCATCGATCTGGCGAAGCAGCGGAAGATCCATTCCATCTGCACGGCTCCGCTGAACAAGGAAGCTCTGCATCAAGGCGGACATATGTATCCGGGTCACACCGAAATTTTGGCTGATCTCACGGATACCAAGGATTTCTCGATGATGCTGACGACCCCGAACCTGCGGGTCATTCATCTGACGACGCATATGGGATTGATCGAGGCCATTCAAAGCATCAACCCGGAAAGAACGTATACCGTCGTCAAACTGGCCCACGATACCTTGAAAAAGGCCGGTTTCGACAATCCCAGAGTCGCGGTCTGCGGAATCAACCCGCATGCGGGCGAGAACGGATTGTTCGGTAACGGCGAAGAAGAAGAAAAGCTGCTCCCGGGCATCCAGCGCGCTCAGCAGGAAGGCATTAATGTAGTCGGCCCCCTCCCTGCGGATACGTTGTTCTTCAGAGCCGGCCGAGGCGATTTCGATATCGTCGTGGCCTGCTACCATGACCAGGGACATGCGCCGATCAAGGTCATGGGCATCGAAGAGGGCGTGAACATTACGGTCGGACTGAAGGGCGGCATCATCCGAACCTCGGTCGACCATGGCACCGCCTTCGATATTGCAGGGAAGAACATCGCCGATGACAAGAGCATGCTCGCCGCGATTCGCTCTGCCATTGAGCTTGCCCCGAAGGATCAAATGTAATCGTGTGACGACCGAAGATGTCATATGTAAAAAAGACCCGGCTTCCGCCGGGTCTTTTTTTTTCTATGCCTGGAGAGAATAAGGCTAGCCCCTCGTTCAAGCCAAAGCTGTAGTTACGAATAGCTGCATGACCGCCAGCACATAATAAACATCACAATCGATTCCAGTAAATAAGGAGGACCTTTCCATTGAGCACGAACCAACCGGACAAAAATCTGATTAACACGGTGGAACAACTGGCAGAGACACCCGTGAACAGCCATGAGGCCCAGCAACAGCAGCAAGCCCGCAATGATCGCAGAAAACAAGCTCTGCATGACAGTGACGGCAAATACAAAGAGAATGAATCCAAGAACTATCACTAGGGAGTAACCTCGTAAAAAAGCGACCGATCACGGTCGCTTTTCTAATATTTTTCTATCCGATAGTTAACCTAAGAATGCAATAGAACGCTTTACTTTTCTTGCAAATGCAATGGGATCATCGACGGACTCCCAGTGAACATACATCAGGCGGGGATTTTCAAACAACCAGTGATTGTGGACGGCCGTTACTTTAATCCCGTTCTTACGAAGATTCGACAGCAATCGATTCACTTGGCCTTGGAAGAGAGCCGTTTCTCCCAAACAAAGCGCGCGACCGGAACTGTCCAGAGATTCAAACGAGAAGAGTTGGTAACGGATCAAAGGAGAAGTGGTACGTCTACCTAAGATAGATGCGTTTACTCTTCTATTTCTGGAGACAAAGCAAACTGGGCCTTTTGTAATTTCATGCTCCGTTCCGCCTAAAATACTTGAGAATTGGTCACATAATCTTCTAAAGCGAGGACTTGCTTGCACTTCCGCCATACGTAATCATCCTCTCATGAAATGATAGAAATATGAACGATATGACTCAACCGCATTAACCCAAGAATGCAATGGATTCTTTTGTTTTTCTGGCAAACGCAACCGGATTGTCAATCGATTCCCAATGCATATACATTAAACGAGGCTGTTCTTTTAGCCAGTGATTATGGAGCGCCGTTACTTTAATCCCCCGTTTGCGGAGATTCGACATCAATCGATTCACCTGGTTTTGATGCACGGCAGTCTCACCCAAACAAAGCGCACGGCCCGACTGATCAAGCGATTCAAACGAAAACATTTGCATTTGAACCAAAGGGGAACGCGTTCTTCTTCCCAAAATCGTCTCTCTTAAGTTCGTCATCCGCGTGACAAAACAAACCGGACCTTCTTCGATTTCCGATTCGCCGCCTAGGATTCTTCCAAATTGGTCGCAAAGCCTTCTGAATTGCGGGCTCACTCTAACCTGTTCAGCCATGATAAGTCCTCCTTTAATCGTATTCTTGGTATCATATGATCGAAGGAGAAAATAGTATTGGACCAATAACTTATTTATAAGAATAAAATAGCGGATAGAATTCCGAACCTATCACAAGCAATCTCCACGGATCTAGAATCGAAAAGCAGGGCCTCGCAAGGGGGTACTCTGTCACGCCGACGCTGCCCAAATTGACTCCAGCTGGCGACGCTTCGGTTGGTCAACCCATCGTATCCGTTCGTCCAGGCCAGACGAAAACCGAAAAAGTGCGTTAGCCGACAACCAACCGGCTGACTACTACAAATAAAAAAATTACATATAGCGGCGGTAATGTCGCTGTTTTATGCAGACAGACTTATAGCTAAGTGACGTAATACTTCCCAAAGTAAAAACTTGAAGACGACAGCCTTATAAGGCTGTCGTCTTCTTATAACTAACGTATTATTTATAATAATTAGCGTCTGGAGTGCAGATCCAGTAAAATGGTCTTCACACACTACACCATTACCTTTCGTCCGCTTGGTCGGTAAACTCCATGGGAATTCTGTTCTTCATTTATTTTACCAGCAGGTACTGCCCTCTCTTTTCCCCAAGTACGTATCGTTTCAATTTGTTCAGGACTTGTTTGTGATAATGGCACAACGTTTGTAAAGAAGTTTATAAAAGTTTCATCTGTAATTGAATTGTCCCCTTTTACGAATGCTTGCTTCACAACATCTCGAACAGCAGCTTCCAAATCCGCACCTGCAAAACCATCTGAAATTCTCACCAAATGCTGCAATAAATCATCAGTTATCGTTCTTTTCAATCCTTTTTCAATATAAATCTTTATGATTTCCTCCCGCTCACTTGCAGTTGGCAAGTCTACAAAAAACAGCTCATCGAAACGTCCTCTGCGCAGCAGTTCAGGGGGCAGCTTAGATACATCATTTGCGGTTGCAACAACGAAGACTCTAGCAAGGCTTTCCTGTAACCAATA
The DNA here is from genome assembly GCF_038007545.1 of Bacillus sp. FSL K6-6540. Lineage (NCBI taxonomy): Bacteria > Bacillati > Bacillota > Bacilli > Caryophanales > Bacillaceae > Bacillus > Bacillus sp. FSL K6-6540. Next base: position 352,909 of record NZ_JBBOXH010000001.1, on the reverse strand, counting down.
AAGAAATTGGCCGACTAGACGAATGGATGTGCCTCCATCCCCACCGCCCACCGCACCGGCAAGTCCCTTCTCAATTTCATCAATCCATAATACACATGGTGCCACATGATCGGCTGTTGATAATGCTTCTTTTAAACGATTCTCACTCTGTCCTAAATACTGTCCATGTATAGTGGATAAATCCAGACGGTACAACGGCAGGTTCCATAAGGAGGCAATAGCCTTAGCAGACAAAGACTTGCCGCATCCTGGAACACCTACTAACAAAATTCCTCGCGGAGGACGAATACCACGTTCGCGTAAGTCCGCCGTCAATAGCTGACGATTAGCTTCAAGCCATAATTTAAGACCATCTAGTCCGCCAATTTGATAGTCTTCTCTTACAATAACTCGTTCAATACCAGAAATATCGGCGAAAATTTTATCTTTGGCATGCATTAATTCTTTCAAATCCTCGTTCAAAATGCTTCCGTTCGCTAATAATGTCGCGATTACATTCTCGGCCTCGATTTGACTTATGCCCGCAAGTATAGCAGCCGCTTGTCTCTCCTCGGCATCTTTCCACTCAATTGTCATTTCACTTCGATAAGGGTTGATTTGATCACGAATAATAACCAGCATTTCATCCTCATTAGGCTGAGACAGGGTTATCGACATGCCCAGACGCTGTAACGGCCCCCAAACAGGATTATTAGTAATGACAACAATAGCTCCACCTGTTTCCGTGGCAAGCATTACCGCATCTTGCAATTGTCTTGCCATTCGAGTATCATCTTCAAGTTCTTGTACCTCAGTAAAAACAAATGTTTGATTTTGCAGTTGACCTATTTTTTGTGTCACATAATCTAATCCACCAATAACCGAACGGTCCTCATTGAGAAGCCGATTTGTAGATATATCTCTCATTCCTTGAGATAACGTATGGTAGCCAATATTTAAATTTAACTTTGTGGATAATTGAGCTATAAAGCTAAGCGCACGAGATCGTTCCGCGGTACGTATAGAAATAAAGGGAATTCTCGCTTTCAAATATTGTTCCATGGTTTTCATGCATGTTTGCAGATCACTCATTTAAAATAGCACCCTTCTTCTAGGCTTGAATTGATTAGAATTTGGCTCTTTCTGTTCAATCGGCTCACGAGCCGCAGCCGCTGGAGCTTGTGTCTGTTGCTGTATCAAACTGTTATGTCTAATCATATAGGCAAGCTGACCTGTTCGATCATGCCTTGCGCTTTCTAATAAAGCTTCCTGAGAATCTCCAACATATTTACTAACTACATTTATCAAGGATTCCTTTATTTCCTCAGGAAAAATAGAAAGTCGGCATAAACGATAAAGTAAATCAAATCGGTACCGAGCATTTATTATAGCCGAAATAATTGCTGCTTCCTCACCACGTGTATGATCTAATTCCTGCTGGAATAGGCGTGTCGCATGCCTTAGCTTGAATTCAATTACATCATAAGTGCAATTTACAACTTTATCAGCGACACCGGGTGTCCATTCTAATCTTCCTTTTTCTAGAGCAGAAATGATTTTCTCATCTTCCTGTCCGAGCTCTTTCAGTTGATAAAACAGTTGTATCCATTCGGAATAATAGCTTGGAGGATTCATAGTTTTGAGCTCCGTCTACGAACTAATACAGCCGGCGGATTCAAATCCCATGCTGGAAAACTTTCTGCTAATGATTGATTTACTGTCTGTTTCTGCAGTTCTTCAATTTTCAAGTCTAACTTCGCTTGCATTTGATCAACTGGCTCTGTCGAGGAATTCAGGATGATTGGCTTGCTTCTATTTAACATCAAAAAATTCACTCCTTTTAATTGGACGAAATAACAGCTCTAGCAGAATCGTAGGTTGAATATGTATATTGCTCAGGTGTGACTTGATCAAGCAGCTCATTTATTTTACTTGCATTTGTATCTTCAATCTCATATTCACGGCGATAATCAACAATATCACTAAGAGTTGCAACTAAAATTTGTTTATGATTTTCGAAAAGCTCCACATAGTTCTTCTCAATTATGTCTACATTCTTTTTTACAGCCCTTAGACCATTTATGAAAATAATTAAACAGATTGCTGAAACTATAAATAAAAACAATGTGCTTACACCTAATATAAAGAAGCCAATGCCCGCAACTAACGATACCCAGTGTTTGGCGCCGAGTTTGTTCCTTCTTAAAGCGTCCTCTTTTTTCAATTGAATATGTTGTTGTAAACGGGAGGTCAGTTCTTCCTCATTGCTTCCGTCCCTTGAAGTGCCTGACCAATCATCCAATTCAATCTCAATATCGATAGGGACTGCATTACGATTTTCGGCGGTTAGATCATTGTGGGCATGGTTAATCCATTCTTTTGATAATGCTATGGCTAGCTTTTGGGTAGCAACAGAAGCGTTTGATTCTGTTGGATACATGGAGAAGTTCGTTAGCAACTGGGTAAAATCAAGTTTTTCCTCAGTGACCTTTTCGTCAGCAAACAAATTCATTGCCGAACTTTTATCTCCGTCTTCTTTTATAATTAATTCATTCAATCGTTCTTCACGGCGTAACGGCAACTCTTCTTCATCGAATTCACGAACTAAAATGTCGAGCAGTTGATCTACTGCAAATGCCAAATTTTTGGAAGGGATGATCTCTTGCGTAAGAATAAAATTGAAATATTGAAAAATAATATCATGAAGTTTTGCACCCTCAAGCGCATGCCGAAGCTTTGGCCAAGACGGACTATATTTTTGCAAATGTGGAAATTTAGAAGAATCCAGCTTTTCTGCACGCGACAAAAGAGCCTTCTTCAATTGGTCTCGCTGCGTTTCTATAAAACCGGCTTTTTGCGAAAGTTCATCCAACCAGCTCTTAATTAATAATCCGCATCTCGCTCTAGCTTCAGGACCAAAAATTCCGTTAGAAAAGCCATCAATCAAAACAACGATTTCTCTTTTTAGCTCATTCGGATCTTGCTGACCAAAATATCGTTCCAACCACGAGCGGCTTGATTGATAACGGCCTCCTCGACGTGTGACTAATGCAAAAAACAAAGATGTCTTTTCATCATCTCTTCGCAAGGCTTCGATAACTGCCTTCTCAGCCAGCTCCTTTTTATCACTAAGCCATGCGGATAATGCTATTAAGCATGGCGCCAGCCAATAGCGTGGAGCAGCCAACAACTGCTCTTCCGATGCATTCTCGATTGTATCTTTACGTACCAAACTGGTGTCAACGGCTTGCAATATTCCAATCGCTCTTCGACGGACATCCTCATAGTGGCCGTATTTATTTTCAAGCTCTTGTCTAACCTTAACCAATCTCATTTCTGCCAACTGGATATTCTTAATCAGAGCGTCCTGGCGAACATATTCCCGAAACTCTTCTGCAAGCAGTTCCAGATCGCTCTTCGTAACTTCCAGTTGCTGTTCTACAGTAGCAACCTGATGAGACACTACATTAATATTGTCATTAATTGTGCTTAACGAATTTTCTATCCGACTCAAGTTCGCCGTTGAGATCGTTTGATTTGACATCGCTCATCTACTCCTTAATCATAGATACTTCTCCAGACTGGGATACTGCACAGATCATATTCATGTATACCTCGATGTAGACATAACCAGGATGCATAGCCAATCTTCTAGCTTTTTCCATTCCGTTAGGTAATATTTCTCCTCGTTTATAGTGATCGATAATCTGTAATCTAGCATCTAGCGAATGTACTTCATAAGGATTTCCCAAATAACACTTACTCACAATACCTAACGGAAGTTGATCAGCTGCTAACTCAGGAAATTCACCGGCTATTTGATCTATAAACTCTTGTACTTTCTCCTTAGTGGCAATTACACCGCTTACATCAAGCTTCGTCATAGCTTCAACGAAAGCGCTCGAGCGTTTTGAACGCAATCTTTTCTCCAATGCCACTCCTTCCAATCGGACTACAGCCCGCTGCCTAGATGAGACGTCCAGACTAGTTCCAACCTGTGCATTAAGTCCTAATATCGGTCTTCGCATAGTACCTCCAAGAACTATATTTTGGTTTATTTTAGTATATCATGGAATATGATGGAGGGATATGTTGAACTTTGTAGGCTCGGGTTCATTTACCTATAAATATTTTTTAAAAAAAGACGCTGACCGCATAAGGTCAGCATCTTTACATTTGTTTAGCATAGCTGAAATCAATTATTCAAAGGAACTCAAGGTTCCTCTCGCTATATGAGCACAAAATATAGGAAGGGCAGCTTAACTGCCCTTCTCTACCATTGCTTCGTCTAAGGTCTTAGCCCCTATTCCTTCCAATCTTCAATTCCGGTCTCAAGCTGCTCAAACCCATGCGGAATCGAAGCTTCCATAATGTCTGAATAATAGTCGTGATTTTCCGGAACATCGGTCCACTTCGGTTCAACCTTGATATCCCAAGGTTTACGATCCAGCAGTTGGTTCAGGATTCGAACAACCTCTAATCTCGTAATCGGCTGATTCGGATGGAAGGTCTCCTCCGTGAAATCGAACAGCACCCCTTGCTCCTGAGCCGTTGCAATGGCTTTTTCAGCCCAGTGTCCCGCTACGTCCGTGTATGTGCTCTCCTGGACAGCGTCCCATTTATACAAATTCATGAGAATCTGTGCAAATTCCGCCCGCGTGATCTGTTTCTTCGGTTTGAATGTATTGTCGCCGAAACCGACCATCCATTTATTGTTGGTTGCGGTCGTAATCGCGTTCGTTGCCCAATGTTTCGCACTCACATCCGAATACGATACTTTCTTCGAGCTCGCTGCGAATGTATACAAACGAGACAGGATCGCAGCCATTTCGGACCGGACAATGCCACGATCCGCTTGGAACGTGCCGTCAGGATATCCGACCATGTATGCGCGATGATCGCCTGCGGCCTTCACTTTCGGCTCCTGGGAGAAGCTGAATTTCACGATCGTGTCACCGACGTGGATGACTCCGTCCTTAATATAGCTGTCAGCGCCAAAGCGCTCTTCACGCTTATCGGTACGGCTGTCAAAAACAACGTATCCGTTCTTCTCGCCCAAGAAGTAGTAATCGCCATTGGCGTAAACCATCCAGCCATATTGACCGCTGTCTGAGCTCATTTGCGGGTTATGGTTCTTGTTGGGTGCAAAATCCGGAAGCTCAGGCAAATTGACAAGCGTTCCCGGCACTCTGCCTTTGGAACGATTCAGCTCCGTATCTGCCCAATACAATTGCATCTTCACGCCTGCAACAGGCTGTTCCGTCACCTTATCGAGAATCGTGCCATATGGATCGACTAGATCAACCGATAACTTGGCATTTCCATTGCTATCGACGCTCAGCTTGCCGGCAGGACCAGCCAGCTTCACCCCGTTAGGCGCGATCACGTTCAGCGACAACGTATATTCGCCAGGTGCAACTTTCGGAAGCGTAAAGCTGCCGTCCTGGTTCATTGCGATATTCGGCAGATTCAATTCTTGACCGTTTGCCGATTTTATTTTCCCCGATACTTTCAGGCTGTCTCCGACGAGCTTCGTAATTTTGTCCTGAATGACTTTGCCCCCGTTGGCTTGATCGGAAACAACAACGTCCGTTTTCATAGTAGGTGCAGGTTGCTGTACAACGTTTGTATTCCCTGCAGGCGGATCTTCTGCCGGTACCGCAGGCGCGTTCGGCTTGATGCTAACCACATTGGACAAACCTGCATGTGGACCCGATTCGACGTTTAACCGGAAATAGTAGGTTTCACGGCTCGATAAACCGGCTACGGTTGCACTCGTTGAACCGGCATCCAATGTCTCCACTGGGTTGACCGGCGTGAACGTGGTGCCGTCCGTAGATTTTTCAATAACGATGCTCGTTGCCCCCGTTAAAGCAGGGAAATTCAATGTCACTTGTCCGACGCCCGCAACGGCCGACAACGTGGTGATCGGTTCCGAAGGGGAAGCCTGAACCACATTGGACAAGCCAGCATATGGACCCGATTTGACGTTCAATCGGTAATGATAGGTCTCGCCGTTCGTCAATCCGGTTACGGTTGCACTTGTAGAAGCAGCATCTAATGTCTCCAACGGGCTAACCGCAGTAAACGTGGTGCCGTCCGCCGATTGTTCAACCACAATGCTCGTTGCCCCTGTCAATGCCGGGAAAGTCAATGTCACTTGCCCATTGCCTGCTTCTGCCGATAACGTGGTTAACGATTTCGAAGGCGAGGCTTGGACTACGTTGGATACGCCGTCATATAGTCCGGATTCGACGTTCAGTCGGAAATAGTAGGTTTCCCCGTTCGTTAATCCGGTTACGGTTGCGCTTGTTGAAGCCGCATCCAGCGCCTCCAATGGTCTTACCTGCGTAAAGTTGGTACCATCGGTAGACTGTTCGACCACGATGTTTGTTGCACCTGTTAAAGCAGGGAATTTCAATGTCGCTTGCTGATTGCCCGCAACAGCGCTCAATGTGCTTAAAGGAGCCGGATCTGCGGCAAGAACATAGACGGTAAACGTCTTCTCGCTTGTCAGCCCGTCTTTGGTCATGGTTGCCGTCAAGGTCACATAAGTTCCCGACTGGTTCGTAACCGGTCTCGTCACGGTTCCATCAGGTGCAATGACCGACGGCTGGTCGGAGGACCAGGTAGTAGTGACGTCATCGTCTTGCTTCAATGTTAGATTGTTTTTCACCGAATTTTTCGTGTCGGCAAAATGGTACTCGATATCGGTTTTGTCCTCTGCCGTTTCAATGGCTTGAATGGCTTCTTTATAATCGGAAACAAGTTGATCCGCGATCCGATTCGCAATTTCTTGAATGATGTCGTCGGTTGATTTGTCGGAATCGACATGCAGTCCGCCTTCGTTCAAGCCGCGGATAAAATCATCGTTGGTGTCCGTATAAGTCGACTCCGTAACACCGATATACTGTGTGCCTTTGTTATTGAACGCTTCCGTCAGCTTGGATTGATTCGATCCCTGATCCAAATCCCCGCGAGGGTCATCGTTAATGTTCACGACATAGCGCAGCGGCGACGTCCCCCACAGGATATTATCGACCGCTACATCCAACGGCTTGCTCGAAGTTGAATATAATTTCATATTGTCGAATGAAAAAATCGAAATGATCTCGCAAGCATGGCTTATATGGCTGACAATTGGACCAAATTCATTGCCGTAAACGTCCGGAAGGGCTAGATTACGAATGATTTGGTCGCCATTATCCCACATGCTCAGCGTCGTATCCGTTACGACGATTTTAATGCTGTGGTGGGTGGATGCCCCTTTCGGAAAACTTCCGATGGAGGTAACGCCTGACATGGAACTCAAAGGACTCCACGTTTCATTGTGCAGAGCGGCTGCGTCTACGCCATCGATCTTATATACATTGATGGCACCTTGAACATATAAAATCGCATACCCGCTTAATTTCCCGCTGACGTCGATTTGGGTATTAAATAGAAAACCTCCGCCTTCCATGCTGTGGTAATCCACTTTGGATTCATCCATGTCGAAGGTAATGATCTTCTTGCCTGAAGGGCTTCCCTGCGTTAGCATGAAATCCTTATACGCGGGCGAGGTATAACCATAGAAGGTTAACGTGTTACCGCCGTTGGAAGCTTGAACGTGATTGTAATCGGCAGTTTCAACCGCCGGGGGAATCGCATAGCCAAATTGATCTATATACCAGCTGTCATATCCGGCATGCACATACGTCGTATCCGTTACCGTTGTCCGGTCTGCGCTCGCGTCCATGATGGACACATATTTAGGATTTACGCCTTGTGCGCTCAACCGGGCTTTAATTGCATCATTCAACTGGCTCTCAAAATCACTGGAATCATAGATGCTCGTTCCGGCATTATAGTAAACCTCTGCTACCGGCGAGAGCGCATATGCCATTGGCATATTCGTAACAATTAACAGCGTTGCCACGATCATTGAAATTATCTTTTTCTTCAACTATTTCACCCATCCTGTAAGTTAGTAATCGTATGACATCCAACAACGACCCTTGACCCCTTGTACCATTCAGATATAAATTTGTGCGGATAACTCCCTCCAACGAAGCAGATTGTAAAAATTGTTAATTTCAACATATCAGAAGCATCTCTCAAAAATCTCTCAAATTTCGACTATTATCGACAGGTAGATTTTTGAGAGATCTTTGCCATATGATAGAGTCCATAAGGGTGTGACTATACATGAAGAAATGGATGGGTTATCTGGGTGCAATTTGCGCCTTAATCGCCATTCTCTATATGATTTTTAGCGACCGGGACACGGGTGCCGTCCATATCAAAGCCGTAGACGGCGTGCTTGACTTGCGAGAGCTCAAGGATTCGCCGTTTGTATCGCTAGCCGGCGATTGGAAATTCACCGCCGAATCTTTTGTCGACCCGGCCGACTTTTCAAGCGAAACCGATTATCTTTCAGTACCCGGTCCCTGGGCATCGGATGTCGAGTGGGGATCCTACCAGTTAATCGTATACCTGCCGGACCACTGGACCGATGAGATCGGTCTCCGTGTTCGGAATATCTGGTCTGCCCATACCATCTATATTGATGGCGTACCCCTATCGAAAATAGGGACCGTGGCAGCAACCAAACATGCGACAACCCCAGACAATCCTGCCTATGAAGCGTATTTTAAACCGGAGGGCCGGCAGCTGCTGATTACCATTCATGCCTCCAATTTCTATAACACGAGAGGCGGCATCGTCCTGCCGATCGATTTCGGCGACGCCGAGCAGATGAAGGAAGACGTACAGCGGGATCTTTCCTTGGAATGGACGGCTACCTTATGTTTGCTGCTGTTCAGCATGTTCCATATCACGATCTACATGCTGCGAACGAAGGACGAGGCTTTCTTGTACAGCGGTCTGCACTTTCTGCTATTGGCATGGGTCATCGTGCTGCGAGGAGAGCGGCTGTTCATTCGGGAGTTTCCGTCATTTCCCTTTGAGCTCTATTTTCGCCTGCAGGACAGCTTGACCTTCTTGGCCTCCACCTTGCTGATTGTCTTTATCGTCAAAATGATTCCTTCCATCATGAGCCGAAAGACGATGTATCTGCTGTTTCTGCCGATCCTGGCCTACGCGTTCTTTAATGCGGTTCTCCCGGCCAGAACCATGTCGATTACGCAGTATCCGCTCTTTTATTACAACGATGGATTAATCCTAGGCATTATTATTCGCATCTTCTATCTGACGATGAAGAAGCGAATCAACATCCGTAAGAATGAAGCCGTCATTCTCATGTCAATGCTTCTGTTTCTAGCCGTATTCGCGATAAGCGCTTCATCGGACAGCTTATTCTTCACCGGGCGCAACTATATGAACCGAATCGGGCTGGTCGGGTTTGTCATGACGATGAATGTTTTTCTGGGCGTACGCCTGATGAACCGGGCCGAGGAATCGGAGAAGCTGAGCACCAGGCTGCAGAAGGCTAACGATGCGAAGGATGCCTTCTTGAAGGTCACGACGCAGGACCTGCAGAGGCCTCTGCACGATGCCGTTCATCTGGTGGGGTCCATCAACCGGGAGCCCCATCGCGAGAAGCAAGGCGAGCAATTGTACTTGGCTGAACAGCTGATGGGGAACATGGTGTATTTATTGAGGGATCTGCATGATTTCACCCGCATTCGGTTTGATGATTACGCGATCCAGCTCAAGTCCACCAATGTTCGGATGGTCATGCTCCATGTCATTCAGCTGATGCAGTTTACCTTCACGAAGAAGAAGATCGCAATCAACGAACAGATTCCGAAGCAGCTTTACGTATGGGCGGATGAGCAGCGCCTGACGCAGGTATTCATCCGAATCATGACCGAGATCTCTCACGATACCGTAGATGATCAGCTGAGCATTGAAGCCGTACAGGTGGGCACGGAAGTCCTGCTTCGAGTGACGTCAAGCGGCGAATCCATGGCAGCGAATCGGGAACGCCCGCATTCTTCGGGGCTTATGATGACGGAGGAACTCGTCCAACAGATGAATGGAAGCATCGCATATGAACGCCTGCAACGCGGCATTCGCTTTACGGTCACCCTGGCTTTCAGCGAATGTAAAGAGCCGGTTAACGCAGCGGAGCATGAATACGATCTACAGTCTGCGGCGCACGCAGAAGATCGGACGTTAGGAACGCTCCTGATTGTGGATGATGACGTGATGCATGCGGAAGTCATGAGGGATATGCTGGGGGACGCTTACAAGGTACGAATCGCTTATTCGGCTCAAGAAGCGCTTGACTACTACAGGAATCATCCGGAAATCGCGATGATGATCATGGATGACATCATTCCAGGCGACATGGATAGTCTGGAATTGCTTCGGCAAATCCGTATACAGGCATCCTTAATGGATCTGCCGATCTTGATGATGATTTCTTCCGAATATCCCAGACATGTTGAAATGATTTTTGCAGCCGGCGCCAATGATTATTTGCTGAAGCCTTTTTCCAAAGAGACCTTGATGGCCCGCTTGAACGCTGCGGAACAAACAAAGCAGTCGATGCTGAAGGCGATTGAGTATGAAATGGCATTTCTGCAGACCCAAATTAAACCGCATTTTCTATACAATGCGCTTAGCAACATCATTGCCTTTTGTTATACGGATGGGGAGCGTGCAGCCTATCTTCTAACGATGCTCAGCTCATTCCTGCGTTATATCTTCGAGACGAGCCGGGATGGACAATTCTCCACCCTGCAGAAGGAGCTGGAGATTATCGAGGCCTATGTCGAGGTGGAAAAAGCCAGATTCGGCGAACGTTTAACCTTTGCTTATGACATCGATCCGTCCATTGTAGCGGAGCATGTTCGGATTCCTAGCCTGCTCCTGCAGCCTTTAGTCGAGAATGCGATACGCCACGGCCTATTCGACAAGGAAGGTCCGGGACATGTCCAGGTCACCATTTCCTTGCACGCATCCTGCTTGAACATACGCGTCGCCGATGATGGAGTAGGCATGTCGGCCGCGCAGTGCGCTCAGTTGATGGGGGGAACGGCCGCCAATGCCGGAATCGGGTTCACGAATGTACGTCGTCGCGTACATGATCTTACCCAAGGAAGCCTGGAACTTCACTCGTCGCCGGGCAACGGAACAACCATTCAAATAACGATTCCCGTGAAGGAGGGACAAGGGTAATGTGGAAGATCATTATCGTGGAGGATGAGAAACCGATTCTGGGCCTGCATGCCCGTTTGCTTGAAACGCATGGCCCGTTTCAGGTTGTAGGCTGCTTCGAATCGCCGTTCGATGCGCTGCAGGAAATACCGAAGCTGGATCTGGACGCACTCGTGCTCGACATTGAAATGCCGAGAATGACGGGACTTCAGCTGGCTCAGAACTTGGTGGAGAATGGGATCGACGTGCCTGTGATCTTCACGACCGCTCACCAGCAATATGCCGTGCAAGCCTTTCGCGTTCAAGCCCTGGATTATCTCTTGAAACCGATGACCATCAATATGGTGAAGCAGCTGGATGAACGCCTTCAGAAGTATTACGGCCAGAGACCCAAGCAGGCACAGAAGAAGGAGTTCGATGTCCAGTTATATGGGGAAGCTTCCGTTACGAAAGGCGAGCAGCTTGTAAAATGGCCTACCCGCATCACGGAGGAGCTGTTTTACTATTTGCTGCTGCATGAGAATAAATTGTGCCCGAAGTGGAGAATCATTGATGATCTCTGGACGAACGTGGAGGAAAAACGCGCAATTTCCAATCTGTATAATACGATTTACCGGATGCGTCAGCTGTTTATGGAGCTCGATATGCCCATCGTCATCGAACGAGTGAATGATGGTTACATCATGAATGCGAACAACAGCATCGTCATGAAGCCGAAAGAAAGGCCGGATGCCCTTCTATTGGAATCGAAAGGATATCTGTGGGCCTACGCTTTCGAATCGGGCCGTTAGAAAAGCAAAAGTCCATCCTTAATAGTAAACGAAAACCACATCCTGATGCGGATGTGGTTTTTTGTTTAGATACTATCGCTTGCAGAATGCAGAGGTTTCGCTAATGCCCTCTCCTTCCGCTTACAAGTTCGGAATCTGCCAATCCACTTCCTGAATCCCCATACTGCGTAGAAATTCGTTAGCGCGAGAAAACGGCTTGCTGCCAAAAAAGCCTCGATGCGCAGACAACGGACTCGGATGCGGCGAACGAATCAGTTTATGCTGCCGGTTCGTAATGAGCTCCGCCTTCTTCTGGGCGTGGCTTCCCCATAACAGGAACACGACAGGTTCATTTTTCCGGTTGATCGTCTCAATAACCTTATCCGTAAAGCTTTCCCATCCCCTGTTTTTATGAGAATTCGCTTCATGGGCCCTTACGGTGAGCACCGTATTTAGAAGCAGCACCCCCTGCTTCGCCCATGTTATCAGATGGCCGTTATTGGGAATGAAGCAGCCCAGATCATCCTGAAGCTCCTTGTACATATTTTGCAAGGAAGGAGGCGTGCTGACGCCCTCTTTGACAGAGAAGCTTAGTCCGTGGGCCTGACCCGGTCCATGATAAGGATCCTGGCCCAAAATGACCACCTTGGTGTCGGCCAGCGGCGTATAGTGCAGCGCGTTAAAAATATCGTATTTATCGGGAAAAATGGTCTTCGTCCGATATTCCTCAATAAGAAATTCCCGCAGCTGTACGTAGTATGGCTTCGTAAACTCCTGATCTAAATATGTCGCCCAGTCATTCTTCAATATCGCCATTTCGGGTTCTTTCCTCCTGCCATGGTCAAAAGATATAACTAGATTATATCATACGGATTATTTCCGGTATTTTCCTGACACCTAACCCTCACGAAGACGCAAAAAAGCGACCGATTACGGGCCGCTTTTTCACCATTGATTCTCCTAATCAAGTCATGATGACCGGCTCAATCTTGCCGTTGCCGATCCGCATCCGATCTATGCATAACTGGCGATGTCCCGGCTCGGTGTCTCCAATGATCCGGCGGTGGTATACGATAAGCCATTCATCTTTCTCCTGCAAATGCAAGTAGCCATGGTGGCCGGGTCCTTCGGCAATCGGCTCCTGACGCTCCAGAATCGTGCCTTCATTCTTGAATGGACCGAGCGGGCTGTCGCTTACGCCATAGGCTACGCGATAGGTTCCATTCGTCCATCCGCCCATGGACCACATCAGATAATAAAGTCCGTCCTTCTTAATCATACAAGGACCTTCCACGTATCCCTCCGGCGTAATGGAACGGAAAATTTCATTGCTGTCGTCTGCCAATGGAACGAATCCCGTCATCTCTTCGTTCATCCGCGCAACGTTGCAATGCCCCCATCCGCCATAATACAGATAGATCGTTCCATCTTCGTCCTTGAATAGATGCGCATCGATCGGCTGTGCCTGATGAATGAACTTATCCACGAGCGGCTTCCCCAAGTAGCCTCTGTACGGCCCCTCCGGACGGTCCGCAACGGCAATTTCCAAGCCGCCGGTTTCCTCGTTCGATTGGATATCGTTCGATGCAAACACGAGATAATATTTCCCTTGGTGCTCGATATGGGTCGGTGCCCAAACCGCCCTCCATATCCATGGGAAATCCGCCATCTCGATAATGCCTTCATGTTTCTCCCAATGGATCAAATCGTCGGAACTGAATGCGTCCAGATTCATCTGCATCGTATATTCCGTGAAGGACCGCGTTGCATAAATCCAGTGCTTCCCCTCATACGTTCTGGCTTCGGGATCTGCATACCAGCCGGGTATGATCGGATTGTTGATGTTCAATGGTAGACACTCCTTTCCTGTGCTGGGCATGTCGAGCTCGAGCGAGAGGGCATCGCCCGCCGACCAATGGCGCTCGATTGAGCGATAGCCTCGTTCTACCATTGCTTCTACAACGGATAGCCAATCTCCTCCCGCGTGAAATCCTTGTAACTCGTTGAACTACTCTCGGAATCGTTCTCAATATCCCCGGGAATATTCCGGGCTTTCTTTGAGATGGACGATATCATGGCCGGTTGGATTTTGGAAGGCACGAAGCCCGAAGGTCGGCGCAACGGCAAAGATATGATCAAAGATATCCGCTTGAATCGATTCATACACACCCCAGTTGGTATCATTGCTGAACGCGTAGATTTCCAAGGGTAGTCCGTTATCTCCCGGTGCTAACTGCCTGACAATCAGTGTCATATCCTTATGGATTTTTGGATGATTCCGCAGGTATTGATGGATATACTCCCTGAACACGCCCACATTCGTAAGCTGTCTGCCGTTCACGTTGCTTTCCGTATTGATCTGATGCTCGATGTTGTATGCGTTAATTTCGTGTAATCGGGTCGTGACATAATCGGTAAGGTAGTGAATCTTCTGAAATTCCTCAATCATTTCCTTGGTGCAAAAGCAGATGCTGCTTGTATCGACATAGAAGCTTCGCTTAATTCTTCGGCCGCCGGATACCTGCATGCCTCTCCAGTTCTTGAACGAGTCCGAGATGAGGGCATAGCTGGGAATCATCGTGATCGTTTTATCGAAATTCATCACTTTGACCGTATTCAACGTAATGTCGATGACGTCGCCGTCCGCATTGTATTTCGGCATTTCAATCCAATCGCCGACACGCACCATATCATTCGATGATAATTGAACGCCTGCAACCAAGCCCAATATGGAGTCCTTGAATACCAGCATCAGAACGGCCGATAGAGCACCAAGCCCACTGAGGATGATCAACGGATTCTGCCCGATGAGGTTCGAGATCACCACAATGCCGCCGATGATGAACAGAACGATTTTCACCACCTGAATGTATCCCTTAATCGGCCTAATCTTGGAAACTTCAAATGAACGATAAATGTCATCAAAAGCATTAAGCAGTGCATTCAACACCGTGATGGTGACGATAATCATGTACGTCATGGCCGCTTTTTCAATCAGAATTTGGTACGCCGGAAAGATGGACGCCGAAAAATAAATAATGATTGCCGGCACAAGATGCGACAGCTTGTGGAATACTTTTTTCTCCACGATGATATTGTCCCATGTGTACCGATTGTTGTTGACGATATGAATAATCGTCTTCAGCACGATTTTTTTGGTAATAAAATTGGCCAGTATGGAGACCACCGCGATAAAAACGACCATGATCATATTCGAGAGATATCCAATGGTTTGTTCGCTCATGCCATATCCGTCTAGTTGATTTTTGATAAAGTCCATTGTTTCCTCCTGACGCAGTTTAAGATTAGCCTATTATTATAGAGGAGATTCTAGTACTGCGCAAAGTTCAAGATAAGACATCGCTGGGTTGATTTGGAAGATGCTTGGTGTAAGACGGTCTGTTTGAAAAACAAAAAAAGAGCACCGAAAGGGTGCTCTCTTAGTCTGATTCGATCCGATCTATTTCGTTTCCTTTCCGTTACGGCTGATCAGCCCCCGCAGACGCTTCATGACAGACTGAATTTCGGTATCGGTCAACAAATAATACGTGTTCACGGTCCAGGTCTTTTTGTTTTTCAAATGAAAAATCAGCACAGGAAATTTCGGAAGCAGCCACTTCCGAATGGATGGGCCGCTGTAGCTGATACTTGTAATCTCCGCCCAGGCTACGGTCCGCGTACCATCTGAAATGGAATTTTGATCGTAGATCAACAGCTGCGTGTCTGATTTCAGCGCCTTTGGCAAGCTGACAAACAGATAACCTCCAAAAAATGGAATCCCTATTATGGCTGATGTGATACAAAAAAACTTACGAATAAAGGAAGTATCCATAAAAAAGGCCGCGTACAGCAGAAACAGGCAGGCCAGCACAAACAGTAAACTGCCAAGTGCTTTGCCCCATGCCACGGATTTCCGATAAGATATCGCGTTCATGATCTAGCGCCTTTCCTGAAATTATTTGAACAGTCCGCGAATCCAGCTAACTCCACTTTCGACTGCTTTAGCTGTGCCTGGTGATACCTCTATTGTATCAAAGAGCCGTTTCTTTTACTCTCAATATATAATGATGAAGCTCTATCTTGTTTACTTCTCTAAACTAGCATTCTCATGCTCCATCACTTGTGATTAAAAGCACAAAGGTAATGAAAATTCATTGAACAAGGGAAGATAATTCCACTTCTTCGAAAAGTCTTTCTCCAACTTACCTCTGTATTCTAGGTATTTCCTGCACGCTGTCTAATCCGAACTGTCTCCCCTCCTAACATAATCACGGCCGCTTTTATATCGGTATGAGAGAGGCGAGGGAGCTTAACCCTGTCCGAAGACAACACCACATAGGCCACAGTTTTAATGTCGGCAAAATGAATGAGCGCGTAACGATTTCTGCATAGACTTCGGTCGGTCAAAACAACAATTCTAAGCCTTTACTTAAGTGCCTCTTTTTTTCAATTGACGATGTCTGTATTTAGCTATAAAGATACGCCAGCTAAGCTTCATAAGATTTGGAACAGCGTGTGCGTTTTCTTTGAGAAAGGACAGTGCAGAACGGTTTCCTCGCTTCGTATTGCATTCGCTGCATGAAGCGATCAGGTTGTACGGAAGATCCGAGCCGCCTTTGCTTGAGGGGATCATATGGTCCACTGTCGTGGCGTGTCGTCCGCACCACAAACAAGTGTGATGATCTCGTTTCAGTGCAGCTTTGCGATAGTCCCGAAATAAGAACGGATTATAAAGCAACTGGATCGTCTGCTCATCAACCCAGACAGCTCGCGATCGCTCAACTTCCCGCCAAGCCCGATGGGGCAAACATGGTGTCAGTTGTTGACCATCCATATTGAGTACCGTTATCAATGGTTCCTCTCCATCATGACTATGATTCATCGGTTTCACTCCATCTGTACGACATGCTCTAGCCTATAGTATTAATATAAAACAAAAACACCATCCTCATGCGGATGATGTTCATCATGGTGAAGGCAGGGGAGTCGAACCCCTGCCCGAAGATAACGACAACACACAAGCTTCTACGGGCTTAGTCAAGTTTTGATGTCACCTGGATTACATTGTTTCGCAACTCTAGCCGACATCGTATGTGATACCGAAGCATCCCGTAACCAGCACTATTCGATGGGATTATTTTTTATATTCGGCTTCAAGATCCCTTAAATCCTCGTTGGAGATCTCTTGGTAAGCCCCGTCTTGTTGGGGAAAAGCCAAGCTTGCGATGATGTTTGCCTTGAACGTCGATCCTCCATTCCCGTTCTCCCGTTCTGGCGAAATCCCGACCAGAACCAATCCGGTCGAATATCCCTCCTGCTTCCGCACGAGGGTTACCCATGAGGCTTCAATTTCGGCGAGATCAGCTGAAGGTTCCCCGCAAAGGGGACTCCAGTAAACACGCTCTCCCGCTTTCCTTGAGGTTCCCGCCTTGCCTATGCTTTCAAGCGTGCCCTCGATTTCCACGCATAAGTAGTCGGTATCGCCTGATAGGTCATACGCTATTTCATCGCTGCCCCTCAGTTCAAACGGGATGCCCGGGGTGACGCTGATGGCCGGTGACCATCCTTCATTCCAAGGTATGGCTATCATTTCTTCCGCAGATACGCTTACAACCTCTGGTTGCACCTCTTCTTCCGTCTTCGATTCGCACCCGGAGCCAAGCAGAATGAATCCCAGGCCTGCACAGAAGAACAGTAGTTTAAGCCCACCGACTTTGATTATGTTGGACATCTACTTGTACCTCCTGTGTAAGAGTAAGGATGAAATTAACTAAAGAATTTATTCCTAGAGTTCTTGTTAGCAAGTGTCTGCTGAGAATGAGTTGCCCTTTTTTCACTCAATCCCAAGGAAGACGAACAAAGCCCCCTAATCATCTAGAGGACTTATTTTCCATTAATAGGTGAAAGTTGGTTTGAAAATATTATAATATCCATTACTTAATCTTTCAATGTGCTGGACTCCAAAAAATAACAGTGCAGATTGGAGAATCAAAATCAAGAGTAGCAACAACCTGCTTCTTCTAGCCCGCGTCTCTTCACACAATCGCCCCTTGGGCGTGCAGCATCTCCCTGAGCTGCGATGCATCGACTTCCGCCGCGGTAATTCCCGCCTTGCAGGCCAGGGCCGCCGCCGTGCCCGCCGCTTCTCCCGTAGCCATGCAGCTTGGCGTCAAGCGCGTGGTCGCCAGTGCTTCATGCGTGGTGGAAATGCAGCGCCCTGCCGCGAGCAGATTTACTGGCCCTCGGGCCACCAGGCAGCGGTAAGGAATGCTGTAGGAACCGTCATTCTCGATGGTAGCCTCCATGATCCCTTTGCCTGACGGATCATGCAAGTCAACCGGATAACCGCTCCGCGCAATGCCGTCTTCAAAATGTCGTCCCGTCACCACGTCCTCCATCGTTAACCGATACAGACCGTCGATTCGGCGCGACTCCCTAATTCCGATCTGGGGGGCAACCGAGGAAATGGAGGCCTCGGCAAATCCGGGCACCCGCGATTTCAAAAATTCCGCCATCATCAGCACCTGCTTGCGCCCTTCCTCCTCCGCCAAAGTCAGTTCCTCGACATCGGTCGCGCTTAAGCCTTGTACCCGCGTACAGTTAATCAGCACCTCATCCTTCTCCGGTCCGATAAACAACAGAACCTGATCGCGGTTGATCGGGACCTCGGCAGCTTTCCACTCCTTATAAAAGCCGGAAACCCCCGTGAGCGGAATAAGCTCCTTCTCTAGCTCGGCAAACGGCGTTTTGTGATAAAAGTTGTCGGGATCAGCAATCATCGCCTTCCGAATCGCCTCCACGTCAACGCCCCGCATCCGGAATTTCATCGTCATCGGCTGCGACAGCCCGTCGCTTTCGCGCCCCTGAAGCGTCGGCGCTCCCGCCAGATAAGCGACGTCCGCATCCCCGGACGCGTCGACGAACATCTTCCCATCCACCTTGATTCGCCCCGATTTTCCAGTAAGGGTCACGGACTGGATGTATTCGCCTTCACGTCCCACTTCGTCAACGAAGCTGTGCGAGACGAGCTTCACCCCCGCTTCGCGCAGCATATCGACGGCAAGCACCTTATATATCTCTGGATGGTACGGCGTCAGCGTATGCACGAAACCGACGGTATCGCGAAGATGGCCGGGCGAGCCCCCACGCTCCATCAGGCGCTCCACAATCTCCTGTGCAATGCCGCCGATGACCCGTTCCCCTCGCTGTGTATGAAACGTCATCCAAGGATAAACTCCGGCAGCCGTAGACATCCCGCCGACAAATCCGTACCGTTCAATCAAGATGACGCTTGCCCCCTGCCTGCCGGCGGCAATGGCGGCGGCAATGCCCGCCGGCCCCGCACCTATAACTACCACGTCCGCCTCCATGATCCGTGTCCTGCTGTCCATCTCTTTTTACTCCTCCTTTTTAAGCGTTATTTCCCCTATTCCTTGAGACCCGTCATGGATACCCCTTCGACAAACTGCTTCTGCGCAAAGAAAAACACAATGAGCAGTGGTAATGTCGCCATAACCGAAGCGCTCATCAGCAAATGCCACGATGTTCCCGATTCGTCGGTAAACAGCGATAATCCCAGCGGCAAGGTCATCAGCTTACGGTCATTAATAAAGATCAGCGGATCAAAAAAATCGTTCCAGCTCGTCAAAAACGTGAAAATGATCAGTGTGGCGATCGCGGGTTTTGCTAACGGCAACATGATTGTGGAATAAATCCGCAGCCGCGAGCAGCCGTCGATCATCGCTGCCTCCTCCAGTTCCTTCGGAATCCCCAGAAAAAATTGCCGCATCACAAACACCCCGAACACGCCGCCCGCGCCGAATATAGGCAAAATAATCAGCGGTAAATGCGTATTGATCCAACCCAGCTCACGCATAAACAGAAACATCGGAATGGCAATAACCTCATTCGGTATCATCATCGTGCTCAGCAGCATCAGAAACACCAGGCTTCTCCCCCAAAAAGGAATTCGTGCGAAAGAATACCCCGCCATGGAAGAGAAAAGCACGGTGCCCACGGTAACCAGAAGGGCGATATAGACGCTGTTGCCATAAAATAGATGGAACGGGATCGTCTCCAGCACTTCCGCATAGTTCGCCCATCGTATCGGCGACGGAATCAGCTGCGGCGGAAAAACAAACACATCAGCCGGCTGTTTGAGCGAAGTAGAGACCATCCACACGAACGGGGTCATCATGACCACCGAAACGGCAAGCAGCAGCAGATAATGGAACAGGTTCCCGCCTGCCGGGTTGCCCCTTTTAGCAAATAGACTAGCTTTCATTCAGAACCCACCTTTTTCTCATCTGCCATTGTGCCAGCGTAAGCAGCAGGGTGATGACAAACAGCACATAAGCCAGCGCAGAAGCATATCCGAACTCGAACAGCTTAAAGGCTCGTTCCCAAATGTTGTAGACGAGCACCTTGGTGCTTCCGGAAGGCCCCCCTTGTGTCATCACGTAAATTTGTCCGAACACCTTCAGCGAACCGATAATGGTCATCATCAGGGTCAAAAAAATCGTCGGCGTGATCATGGGTACGGTAATTCGGAAAAAAATCCGCATTCTCCCTGCGCCATCGATCCTGGCCGCCTCGTAGAGCTGCGCCGGAACCTGCTGCAGCGCCGCAATGAACAACACCATATTCAAACCGACATTTTTCAGGAGACTGGTCACGATAACAACGGGCATGGCAAGCCGGGTATCGTACAGCCAGGCCGGTCCGGTAATGCCGATCATACGCAGCAGCTGGTTAATGAACCCGGAATCCGTGGCAAACATATACTTCCAGACAATCGACCAGACCACCAGCGAGGTCATAACCGGAATAAAGATCAATGTCCGGAAAAAGCCGGCTCCGCGAATATTTTTTGATAACGGGATTGCAAGCAGCAATGCCAAAATAATGTTCAGCGGAACAAGTCCGGCGGCAAAATAAAGCGTATTGCCCAGCACGCGCCAAAATTCTGCGTCCCCCGCAATCGTGCGGTAATTCTCGAATCCGATGAGCTTGGCCTCACCCAGCAGCGGCCAATCGGTAAAACTCATATAAAGCGCCATTATGAGCGGGACAAGCAGCAGTAGAACGAACCCCAGCACCATCGGCAGCACAAACAGCCAGCCCGCCAAATGGTCTCCCCGGTTTAAAGACCTGGTCTTCCTTGCCTTCCTTCGGAATGGACGGCCGGGCCCTTCAGATTTTATCGTTTCAAGTGTGGTCATGTCGCTTTCCTCCTTGTGGGGCACCTCTACAGACGATCGATTGCATTCCGTAAAGCGGCAACCTCCCTAAGGATGCCTTCCGCTTCATTGCCCGTGACCACCGCTCCGACCAATAGCACCTTGACGCCGCTATCGGCCAAGGCCGGGATATCCTCCGGGCCGATTTTACGCTGCGTTGGCACAATGACCGGCAAACCGCCGTGTGCCGCCAGCCAGCGGTAATGAAGCAGATCGGCAAGGGTAAGCCTGGTACCATATTCATGGCCGGGAACGATGGAAGCCTCAAGCGCGCTGATGCCGAAGGTCCGGCCTCCTTCCACGAGGCCCCGGTCGAACTCGCTATCGATCGCAAACGTTCTTGCCAGTCCCGGGGCCTGCAGCAGAGAAGCAGGATGATGAAAGGCATAAATCGAGTAGAAATCGACTCCGAGCTCAGGGAGCCGGTTGATTTCCTCCGCGTTTACCTCTTCCACCGAGCCTCCTGGCACAATTCCAAGGGGGCCGTTAAAGCGGGAGCGAATGTCCTTGAACATGTCGGCATAGCTGTCCAGCGTGCCGAAGCGATTGCCGCTGGCCCGGTGCCCTACGTTGATATGGACTTTCAATCCGTCGGCGCCCGAAGCCAAGGCTGCCTCTGCAAGCTTGATGTCATTGGCCGGGAGGCTGACGAACAGCTGCAGCCCCGGCGCTTCGTTTAATGCTTTATCCAAACGATTCATGCCCGTTCCTCCTAACGTAACTGCCTCTATTTGCTCAGCAGAGCATCCACCTTGCTTTTTACCTCATCCTGAATTTTCTGCGGTTCGCCCCGCCCGGCAAATAACTCGTCAAAGCCCGTCAAAATCTCCGTGTCGATGTTTTGCCAGCGGATATGTCCCGGCTGCACAACCGCTTTAGGCATTTCGTCGATGACCGCCTGCTTGATGTGCCCGGCATCCGGATTGCCCTCCACGCTCAGGAACTCATCCGAGTTCAACACCGATTGGCGCGGCGGCACAAAGAAGGCCGAAGTTTTCTGCACACCCTCTTTGCCGGCAAGGAATTTCAGCAGTTCCTTGGCTTCCTCCGGATGTTTTCCCTCTTTAAATAGCACGTAACCCGCCTGACCCATCATCGGAACGCTGCCTTTCGAGCCCGATGGCATTGGCGCAATGCTCCATTTGAAATTTTGGATTTCCCTGGCTTTGGATACAAAGCTATAGTTGTCGAAAATCATGCCGATTTGCCCGGATTCAAAATTAACCTGCTCTCCCGCCTTCGGGTGCGAGCCTTCCGTAAACATCATGCGCTTCAGCATGTCCAAGGTTTCAACCCCGTATTGATCATTCCAAGTGTATTCCGTCATCTCTGGATTAAATGGTCCGCTCCCGTTTGACCAAGAATACGAAGCGAGAATAATCCATGTCTTCCAGTCGCGGAAAAAGTTAGCCCCGTAAACGTTCGGTGAAGCAGCGCTCGTCTTGATCGTTTTTGCGGCTTCTTCGAACGTTTCCCACGTCCATTCTCCTTTTTCCGCAAGCTCGTTCGGCGTACTTAAGCCCGCTTGCTTGAACAAATCTTCGTTGTAGAACACCACGCTGGGCGGAGTGGAAAACGGCAGTCCATATAGCTTGTCGTCCTGGCGAAACAGTTCAAGCGTCGAAGGTATAATGTCATCGATGTCAAAAGCATCATCCTGAACGATATCCGTGACATCGGCCAGAATGTCGTTGGCCATAAATTGCGGTACCATCCGCTCCGATACCCAGGCAATGTCGGGCAGCTCCTGGCCTGCCGCCAGTACGGACATTTTTTGCTGATAGTCCGCAAACGGGATCGTGTCAATTTGCACCTCAATATTCGGATGCTCCTCCGTGAAAGCGTCGGTCAGCCCTTTGTACAGCTCAAGCTGCGCCGGATTTCCCCATGTCGCGAATTTGAGCAGTACCTTCTCGCCACTGGCTTCGCCTGGGGTATGATTCGGCTGTTCTTTCCCGGCGCAGCCCATGAGCCCCACACCAAGTGTTAATGCCAATAAACCGGTCAACCATTTTTTCATATACCGCTTCCCCCTCTGCATTGTTCAAGTTAAGGTTGTGATGAGGTTAATTATATTTACATATGGTCATATAAAAAATCACTAAACGTTCAGAAAAGGTACGATTTTTTTAGGTTATTTCCGTTTTAGTCCATAAAAAAGAACTACATAACATAATTTGTTATGTAGTATTACACACTGTATAACTCCCGATAGGTTCCCGGCGTCATTCCGGTATGCTGTTTAAATACCAGCATAAAATGCTTCGGACTTTGATATCCCGATAAACGGGCGATATCGTAAACCTTCAAATTCGTCGTCTCCAGCAGCTTGCAGGCTCGCCGGATGCGCGTTTCGGCGATATAATCGGACAAATTGCCGCCTCCTTCCTGCTTAAAGAGCTGGCTTAGATAGGAAGGATTTAAATGCACCATCTCCGCTAACGTCTGCAGACGCAAATCACCGTCGGGGTTTTCAGCGATATGCGCCTTCAGCTTCCGGATCATCCTGCGCCCCTCGCTGGATGGCGGCCCCCCGTCCGCCTCGCTTTGCGGCTCAGTCCCACCCGCATATCGATTTGAAGAATTCAGGGTTAGCCGAATCTTGTCCAATGCAACCGTAAAATCCTTACGGTCTATGGGCTTCAGCAGGTAATCGGCGATCCCGAATTGCAGCGCTTTTTTAGCATATACAAAATCTCCATAGCCGCTGATAATGACAATCGGCATCTCATGGCCTGCGATTCGCAGCTTTTCCACCATCTGAAGCCCGTCCATCTCCCGCATTCGAATATCCGTAATGAGCGCATCCACCACATTGCGTTCCAGATAAGCCAGCGCTTCCTTGCCGTGAGCGGCTTCGTATACGACCTCAACATCAGGAGCCACACGGCCGATCAAATCGCGGATGCCTTTACGGATAATGTCCTCGTCCTCCACCAACATGAGCTTGATCATGGATGACCTCCTACTTTTCTTGTTTCGCGAACGGCAGCGTCACGGTAAAAGCCGTACCTTGTCCCAAGCTTCCATCGATTTCGAAGTCGCAGTCCCGGCCGTAAATCAAACGCAACCGCTGATTAATATTTTTTAGCGCCACTCCATGACCGCGTAATGGCATCGCCGGCGTTTTTGCTGCCACATCATCCCCGGCCTCTTCCAATGAGGCTTGCAAAGCCGCCAATTCATCCTCTGACAAGCCCCGCCCGTCATCCCGAACGGTCAACAGCACCTCATCCTCAAATCGCGCCACCGTAACGTATACCGTTCCCCCTTGCTCGCGGTCTCCAATCCCGTGCATAATCGCATTTTCAATGAGCGGCTGGAGCAGCAGCTTCGGGACCAGGCAATCGTCCAACCCTTCTTCGATATCGAACATAGCCTGCAGCCTGGAACCATGGCGCATTTTTTGGATGCGAATATACGACTCCGCCGTCTCAAGCTCCTCGCCAAGCCGGATGAGGCTTCGGTCCTGCTCCACTGCGCTGCGGATCAGTCGTCCCAAAGCCGTGGCCATTTCCGAGACGTCCTCATTATTGCGCTGCCGGGCAAGCATGCTGATCGACTCCAGTGTATTATATATAAAATGGGGTTGGATCTGGCTTTGCAGGGCGGCTAGCTCCGCCTCTCTTTCCCTCATGCCGAGCACGTACACTTCATGGACGAGCCGGTCGATTTCCTCTACCATCCGGTTGAAGCCGGAACCAAGCCGACCGATTTCATCCTCAGTTACCGGCACACTCTGCTTGAAATCGCCGAGCTCCACAAGTCGCATTTTTCTAACCAGCGTCCCGAGAGGTTGGGTCAGCCGATAAGAGAAGTAGATAGCTAAGGCCCCGGCCAAAACGAGACATATCAGGCCGGCTAGAAGCGTAAAATTTCGAAGTTCCTTGGTCTCCACAAGCAGGGACGCCACCGGAATATAGCTGACGATATTAATATCGGAATATCGGGAATAGTTGGAGACAACCAAATACTTGCTTCCTTCCATATGCAGAATCGCGCTGGCCGTTTCCGAACGCCCTGAAAGGCCGAGGATCCGATCCGAAAGCAGCTTGGACGCCTCCGTATCCCCATCTGCGGTCGCCGTGTAGAAAAGCTCTTCCCGGCTATTCTGCACGACGATGCCGCCGTTCTCTTCCAGCCTGACATTATCGACAAGCTGCTTGAACAAGGTCTGCTTCAAATCGATTTTGACTAACCCGAGCGTCCGGTTGGTATTGGGCTCACGGATCAGCCGGGCTACGGAAAAATAGCTTTGATTGCCGTCCAGATAGTAAGAAGGCCGATGCGGCGGAAGCAGCACCCAAGCTCCTCTTGCTTCTACCACGCCAGGGTACCAGGGCTGCCGCTCCACGTCCGTATATGCAGCGATCGCGCTAGGAGCCAGGCTCGAGAAGGTGTAACCGCTTCCGGCGAAAATCTGGATACTGTCAATCTCTGGCCTGTCGAAGGTCATGCTGGCGATATAAAGTTGCATTTTGGAGCGTTCTTCCACCGTAGGCTGCTGATGTAGACTATCCTCCTCCCTGTACTTGCGCAAGATGGACAATACCCCCGAATCGTATAAAGGCATCAACGTCAATCTCTGCATCTCCATCAGGGTCCTGTCCAAATTCCGGTTGATCTGGTCCACCAATTGAGCGGTATAATCGGAGGTTCTTCGTTCAACGGAGTTGGAGAAACCCACGTAGGTAGCCACGCCCTGCAGGCTGAGCGGAATCGAAATGAGCAGCAGGAAGATCAGCAAAATTTTAGCACGAAGACTCCAGGACTTAAGCGGTTTGAACCTGAAAGACACGCTGGCCACCCCCTTCCGCCAGTCCCGTTTATTTTCACTTCATTGTACAGGAACATGGTGGGGATGACTATGGGATACGAAATCGAATTCCGAAGTTGGCTAAAGTTAGACTGTGAAATCGATTTCATAATTGTATAATTGTTATAACGATTGAATGTGCTGATAAGGAGTGAATCTTTATGAATAGGGTGGCTCTGATGGAACGAAAAGTGACCAAATTCGGCAACAGTTTAGGTATAACCATGACTGACGCTTTGAAGCAAATTGGATTGGATCAAGGTGACAACGTCAGCATTGATGTTAGCCCGGAAACAGGAGAAATTATAATTAAGAAGTCAACAAGAGTTTCATTACCTGAAGGAATTAGTGCAGACTTCTTGGATACTTTAACAAATGTTATTGAGGAGTACGATCAAACACTGCAAGGACTAAAAGATAGATGACATCAAATCGTTATCTATCCGTCCAAGAAGTCATGGCTATTAATGTATCGATGATTCAACGCTACAGTCCAAGTGAACAAATCGGGGTAAAGGAACCCAGGTTTCTCGAATCCGCCGTACTAAGCCCTCAGACCTCCGCTTTTGGGGAGGAGGCTTATCAGACCGTGTTCGAAAAGGCTGCTGCTTTGTTAGAGTCATTAGGGCAAAATCATCCTTTCTACAATGCTAATAAACGCACCGCTTTTACAGCACTTGTCATATTCCTGCGTTATAATGACTTGTATTTTAGGATGAACCCAAAGAAAGCGGAGGATTTTACGGTAATATGGTTAATCATAAATATCAGTTTCCCGACTTAGCAGCTACCATTCAGATGCATGGTGTCCCAATAACCAAATCAACAGATAAAATATAAAAAGCGACCGAATCACGGTCGCTTTTTATATTCGTATGAGAGACGCGCGGGAGCACAAACCCCGCCCTGCTCTACTCCAACTCCATATAAAAGAGATTCGTCGTATGATCTTTTGTAATCGTATGCGCTCCTGGAGCAAGTGGCACACTGACCATACCATTCGTCATGGGATAACTCGTTCCATCAATCTTGATCTTGGTTCCGTCTGCCGAATTAAACACTAATGTTAATGTAGCGGTTTCCGTAGAGGTAAAGGTAATGCGGGTTGAACTCTCGATTTTCAAACATTGGGTTAGCGTTAAGCCGTTATACACCGCGGTTCCCTTGGTTGTGGAGAGATTCCCTACAATATGAAAGAAATCGCTTGCTAATCCGGACGTTGTAAAGTTGTGAACTTGTTCTCCGGTGGACGGTTCTGGTTCCGGCTCCGCCCCGGTTGAATTCCCGCCTACGGATACAAGCCCGCTGGTGTAGCTGCTTATTTTAGCCATAAGAGCTGTATTGAGTGTATAGGATGTGTCGTCTACGGCATCATTGAATTCCCAAGTGAAGTCCCCGTTATTCAGGCGTCCGGCTTGTGCGGTAACGATCTGTTCCACATCGCTCACGTTATCGATGTCGGCGCTATTTACTCCCGTATCGACGGTTGTATCGAAGTTATTATAAGCCGTTCCTCCCACGAATGCTTTGTATGAGCTTGGTACGGTTTCATTTCTTGATGAAGCCAAGTATGCATCGAATGAGGTTGCATTTGCCGGAGCTGTTCCGGTATTGGAGTTTGCATAAATCAGACTGTCCGCATCTACGATCCTATTGTTATAGGCCTTAATCACGCCTCCGTCTTCGCCCGAAAAGGTCCCTTCCCCTAAAGCATCCGTACCTTGCAAGGAACTCAACATCGGGTATTTGGCATGTCTAAAGTAATTGGATTCCACAAAGGCCGAAGCTCCCGTTGTCACACCGACCCCATATTTTGAGACTCCGTCATAGAAGTTATTATAGATATGAACCGATGCCAATCGGATTCGCGGATGGCGGGAGTCCGAGTGATCAAACCAGTTATGGTGGAAGGTGACAAAGAATTCCTCCGATTCACTCAAACCGACCAAAGCCGCTTTTCCCGAATCCCAGTAGTGATTGTAGGAGATGGTAATATAGGTCGATCCTTTTTTCAGATCCGTTGAACCATCGCCCTTGGCCTGGTCGGCATCTCCTCCTGCGGTTCCATAAAATAGATCGTTATTATGCACCCACACGTTGACGTTTCCTGTATCCATGGAAATTCCATCATCAGGAAACAACATGAGCCCGAGGTTTCTTACTTCCACATTCCCTACGTATCTAAGGAGCAATCCCCACCCATAAGCATAAGCGTCGTCTCCGATCCCTTCGATCGTCATATTCATTTCCGAGTAATCGTTCTTGCCTTTTACTTGAAGGTAGCCGCTGCTATTCAGTTGTCCGTTCATGTCGTCATCGGTAACTTTTCCAATAAACCGGATCGCAAGAGGGGTTGTATCGTAGCCTTTTTGTCTTAGCGTCAAAATATCGCCGATCCCCACGCCCGTTTGAACCCCGCCTGAGCTGTTGATTTTCACATCAAGGGTTACAGTTCGTGCCGTCTCGGAGGTCACATAAATAACTTGTGCACCATCTTTAAGCGTACCGTCATCATTGTAGGCACCCGAGCCAGTCCCGTATGGCGAGTCTGAGGAAAAAGCAAATCCGGATCGATCATGCGGCGCTACGGATAGGTTATTCGAAACGACACTTACCGTTGAACCGTCCGACAGCCTGGCTTCAACCTTCATCACATAATTTCCTGCTGCAAGTCCAACGGCATCTGCTCTCCAATAGGAAGGGTATTGCCGGATCAGCTCATTATCCATTTGTTGATAGCTGGAATCCGGCGCATTGGCGTGTTTCACGTAGACATTGTATCCCTCCGCATTACTCACGGGTGACCATTCTATATACGCCGTTTCATTCCAGCCCCCGCCGCCGATAATCGAAAGACCGGCAGCATGGACCGTTGTCTTATTCACCCATCCTCCCGCTATGAGAGATAGCGCCAGAGAAAACAACACCACCATGCCGGTTACCTTTGCAACGCTGTTCTTCATTTCATCTCCTCCTTTTTTTATTCACTTGTGCTTTGTAATCGCTTGCAATAATTTGGAACTTTCTTATCAGCCTCCTCGCTTTATGGACCATGTCTGTCAAAACCAAAGTCCTTGTTTAAAATCAACAAATTTTGGAATTCCACCCACAGCTTATCAGCTGCGAAAACAGTTCCGAAACAATCATTTTGTTATAACCTGCGCATTCCGCGATATTCTGAGTTAATGATTATAGGTCGGGGAAATGACACTTCCTCTTGGACAACATCCATCCGGGATGGTCGTGAACGGCTGAAATCTGTAGATACAAGGCGTAGATCGGGCTATATTTCAGGCTTAAACCGGACGCAAAAACGAAAAAGCGACCGGTTAAGGTCGCTTTGGGGAGATCTTCTAAAGATCTCTATGGGCTGGCTGCATCATCCCTTGAGTGGGGTGATCCTCTTGGTACTCGTAATATTGCGACTGAACGGGCGCATGGATTTGTGCTTCCATCGGCGGCACTGACGGCTGCTGATAGGGCTCATCCACATACATGATTCTGCGCAGAATTTGCATAAGCCCATTCACAACGCGCAGCGCGACCCAGAACAGGATAAGGCCTACGCCTACGTACAGCAGGTATTGCTGATTATAGGTCCAATCGATATGAAAATAACTGAACAAGCTATTCTCCAAAATATCAAGCTGCAATTCATTCATCAAAATGATATGCACGACCGGAAGAGCAATCAATCCGAGTCCCAGTGAAATCACCGTTACCATAATAACAAAGAATACGATGCCAGTAACAAATCTTAGTAATACGAGCAGCAGATTTCGAATAAAGAGCGCTCCGTCAAATCCGCTCACCATTCGTTTCAACCAATTCTGCCCAGCTTCAGACTGGTGATTGTAGGTATACGATACAGTAGGATTAGGTAAACCTAAAATTTGTCTAATCATGCTTTGTTCAAAAACCACAATCCCATTCAACAGCTTAGCTACTCCAAAAAACAGCGGTATTCCGATAAATATCGGAGTCAAACCGATGGATAATGTAAGTCCCGTTATCGCTACTGTAAAATAAATAATCCCTAACGGGAGAGATAGCAATAAATAGAGAATCGTTGCATAGGTTTTCGGATTAAAAAGCACCCAATTCACCTTGCCTGCCCGCGACATGGCAGTCGCTTCTGTTGCCTTCATATTCAAACACCCCTTATGGCTTCATAAGTCACGCTCCGAGTTATAAATCCATTATATCCGCGTTATTTGGCTGACATAACCGTCTTAGGGGGTATCTGAACCTAGACCTTAGACTAGGAATGGGCCTGGCTCTGGTGAATTTATTGAAGCGAAGACACTATGACCAACTCGCCGAACGACATTTAAACACCGTATAGGCTATAGTGAAAAATCGGTAACGCCCTTCTTATAGGCATACTTCAGAGTATAGGTTTCTTCTTCTTTTCCATAGGGCATGGTAGCCATTTTTATGCGGGTATAATCAAGCCGACTCTCTTTTATCACTCTTTTTACCAAGGCTATACCCCGTTCTTCCTCCGTAACAACACAAAATATATTAAGCGCATACTTCTTCGGGTCGGAAATGCATGTCCCCATATCAAAGCCGTCGACATGGCCCAAATCCGCATCCGCTAGAGATAATTCTAAATATTCCATTACTTTTTCTCTTAACCAGTGGTCGCGTTGGCTGCCTTTTGCACTTTTCAGAGGATACTGTACCACTAACCAGAATTTTTCGCTCATTCCAATTCACCAGCCAATCTTCAGTTAATGTGGACATTTCGGGTTATTATACCACAAATGGAAAAGTCACCAACCCGAACATGGGCTGATGACTTTTGCATACATTTTATGGACAATTCATACTTCTAAATCAGCAAATAATCTTTGAGTGGGGAATGGAGCCTCTGTCCTTTCAATTTTTGTAGGTGGCTTCAAGTTCCTTTAAATCCTCGTCAGAAATGTCTTGGTAAGCCCCGTCTTGTTGGGGAAAAGCCAAACTCGCGATGATGTCTGCCTTGAACGTCAATCCTCCATTCCCGTTGTCTCGCTCCGGCGAGATCCTGACCAGAACCATTCCGGTCGGATACCCATCCTGTTTACGAACGACGGTGACCCATGAAGTTTCAATTTCGGCGAGATCAGCCGGAGGGTCCCCGCAGAGAGGGCTCCAGTAAAATTGCTCTCCCGCTTTCCTTGAGGTTCCCGTCTTGCTCATGCTTTCAAGCCTGCCCTTGATTTCCGCGCATAAGTAGTCGGTATCGCCTGATATGTCATACGCGATTTCATCACTGCCGCTCAGTTCAAACGGAATGCCCCGAGTGACGCTGATAGCCGGTGACCATCCTTTATTCCAAAGTATGGCGATCATTTCTTCCGCAGGTACGTTTACAACCTCCGGTTTCACATCTTCCTCCGTCTTCGGAGCGCACCCGGCGCCAAGCAGAATCAATCCCAGGCCCGCACAGATGAACAGTAATTTAAGTCCGCCGACTTTGATTATGTTGGACATCAACCCGGCACCTCCTGTGTACGAATAAGGATAAAATCAACTTCAAATCACCGATAAATTGAAAAGGAAATTCCTTTGAATCCAAAACCTCCAAGAAAAACAATTCCATTCCTTAGGATTAGCTCTTGACGCAGGCGACTACTGGAAAAGAATCGCCTTTTTCACTCAAATTGAAAAATCAATCTTGTCAGGCTGTGGACCGACGTTTTTAGGCCAATAGATGATGTAATAAATGGAGCTATTGTAGGTGATGTCTCCTTGATAACTTACATTATTGTAGGAATATTCATTTGTCCAAGTTTTATACCCAGGCGAAGAATAATTCCATCTCAAAGGATTCGTCCCTCCTGGCTTATGAGTCCAATCCGAAGCCGTCGTCGTTCCTTTCATGAAATGGTAATCGACGCTTCCTTTTCGGATTGCCACCACACGTTCATAATTAGCCAACGATGATGGTTTAGTCGCTGTCTTATAACCCCAATATCCAAGGGCCTCCAGATCATCAACGACTAAATCTGCCATACTTGCAATCGATAGATTCATGTTGAAGCTCTGATTGGAATGATAGCCCGGATTTTGAAAGACATGCACGCCTATGGAATACCCGTAGCAATTATATCCTGTATAGCTGTTCGACCATGTTCCTATTACCGTACTATCTTTTAACGTATAGTTCGCTAAAGCAGATATGCTTTCTTGCCCGGACACATCCAGGATTCTCTTGGCCAGCTCCGCTAACTCCGTATAGTTATACGGTATGCGGTCTACGGTCGTTACTCCTCGCTGAATATCAGCTACGATCGTTTTTACGGCATTTACCGTATACTCGTCCTGTTCAAATGCTTCAGGCAATACGAGTCCATTTTCTAAAAGGGCGTCTAACTGTTCTTCACCGCTTAAATACGACAGCTTTTCGATTGCAACCGGATCACTATCGGCGTTGGCCTGGGCTGCTGGTATAAAGGAAATGAATAGTATGACGAGCGCTAATAACCCAGAAAGTGTTTTTAAACTTTTTTTCACAAGCGTTCCTCCTAATATTGAATTGAAATTTGCTTTATCTTCCTATGTATTGACTGATTTGAGAGCCGCGCACCAAAGTCTTCTTGTTTAAATAGCAAAAAACTGTTTTATTATTCCATAATATGGGTCACCTCCTGTTATTTAGTATATACTATTTTAGCTAAATTGGAATATTTTCCCTCAAAAATCTATTATTTGAACTCATATCAAATTAAAAGATTGCCCAAAAAGACGTTCTTCTTTTAACTTATACAGAACCATAATTACAACGAGAAAAAACCCGCTCAATGAGCGGGTTTTTATGGGGGTATGAAGGGAGAAGGTATAATATCACATAGGCTTCTAAGAGTGTAATGACAGTTTTGATGTCACCCAAGAAACTCCCCGGTACATGGGCAATGAAGAGCGAGTACATTCAGTATTTTGGCAGCTGGGAGACATACCCCTTCACAGCAAAAAATCGACCATATTCAGTCGCTTTTCTGATGGTATATATGGAGGCGAACCGTGGCTATGCAAATCCACAATTCGCCGCAGTGTATTGATTAGGTTACGGTATGCTAAGTAGCGGATCATAAAAAAGAGAGCTTCTAAAGCTCTCTATGGGCTGGCTGCATCATCCCTTGAATGGGGTGATCCGCTTACCTCCATACCTCGGAGTTCTCCTTAATCCAACCATCCCTTGCTACGTGCGATATCGATTGCCTCGATCCGTGTATTCGCCCCAAGCTTCCCAATCGCCTCTGACATATAGTTCCGTACCGTTCCATAGGATAGAAACAGCTGTGCTCCAATATCTTGAAGAACTAAGCCTTGGGCAGCCAACTTCATGACTTCACGTTCCCTGGGTGATAATGGACATGGATCATCCCATATCGCGAGCGACAATTCTGAATTGATGACACGTTTCCCATCATAGACCCGACGAATCGCATCAGCCAGTTCCTCGCTGCCCGTATCTTTAAGAAGATATCCATAAACTCCTGCCTGCATAGCCCGCTGGAAATATCCAGGACGCGCGAATGTCGTCAAGATGATGACACGACAAGCTGACTTATTTTTTTGAATTAATTCCGCAATATCTAACCCCGTTTTCAGCGGCATCTCAATATCCAGAACAGCTACATCGGGTTCATATTGCTGAATCATGGACATCACTTCTTCCCCATTTTCAGCTTGACCGACTACTTCAATATCATCTTCTAACGAGAGTAAAGTTGCCAATGCTCCCCTTAATAACTTTTGATCTTCTGCCAAAACAATACGAATCATCTAAGCACTACCTACCTTTTCATTTCGTATTACCCTAGGTATATGTAAGGTGACTTCCGTCCCCTTGCCTGGGGACGAAGACAGCGACATACGTCCGTCGATCATAACCAACCGCTGCCGTAAACCGGCGAGGCCATTACTGCTAGTATAGAATTGATCCATATCTGCCCCAATACCATCATCACGTACAGATACACGAACTTCCCCTTCCTGAATGTCGAGAAGAACGCTGCAACTTGTTGCTCGGCTATGACGAACCACATTTGTAATCGTCTCGCGAAAACACATCGCCAAAATCGTCTCCTGCAAGGGTGTTAACGGAAGCGGATTGTTCACTAAAGCGTCTTCCGTCCCTACATTTGAAGGTCTTGGATCTGAAATCGATTGATATTGAAAAAAAAGCGTTATGCCCGCTGCTGAACATAACGATACAGCATGCTTATATTCATCAGCGAGGTATGTAACTTTCATCTCCGTAACCAATTCTCGCATTTGTTTCAAGGCTGCGCGTGCCGTTTCTCGTATTTCACGAGCCTCTGCTATCGCTCTCTCGGGTTGACGATTGACCAATTTCTCAACGACCTCGCCTTTTAGTGCGATTAATGACAGCGTATGTCCCAATGTATCATGTAATTCACGTGCGATCCGCTGGCGCTCCTCCTGCTGTGCCATTCGTTCAGCAGTTTCTGCCCGCAGCCGCGCAGACTTCTGTTGAAACCTGGTCGAAGTTCGAATAATATACGGCAGAATACAGATGCCAAACATTGGCACCAGCCCTATCCATACTAGGCTGCCCATCCGATCCAAGTAAGGAACAGCGATAAATCCCATAGCTACAGTGAAAACGATCGTTATAGAGAGTAATATCGGCAGCTTTTGTTTGCTCAGCGGAGCAGCTATCATAAAACCCATAAACGTATACATAGGGTGAAATACAGCTGCTAAAATTAAAAGTATACCCACCTGTACGATCAATATTGGCGTGGCCCACTTTAAATAAAAGTAGGATTGTCGAAACGATAGAACGAATATGCCTAACAGAACAAAGCCAAGCCACTGTATACTTGATGGCTCATAGAGTAAAAAGTACATGGGTATCATTAAATTTGTTAACAAAATATAAGGAGCGACTCCTTCCGATTTTGGAAAGAGACGCCACTTTTCTCTATTCAATTAGACCGCATCCCGTCGATTATATATATAGATTGATAGTAGCATAAAGAAGAGACCGCATCCTGTCAAAATTATGAAATCGATACTTGCTGGATTTTGTCCAGCGATCATATTCCATGCCCCATTGGCGTAACGGTGAGATGGAAGCCATTCCCCGACCGAGCCCATCCAACTTGGCAAAGTACTAAGCGGCATCCAAAGCCCTCCCACAATGGCAAGCCCCATCTGTAATACATTTCCGATGGCAACGGAGGTATTCGCATTTTTAAGCGTTCCTAACAAGGCACCAAGCGCCAGAAAAGATATGCTCCCAATCCATAACCATAGTCCGCATAAAATCCATTGCCCGGCTGTCAATTGTATATCATGAACAAGGCCAGCAGATACAAATATAACAACAATGACGATCAAGTGAACCGCCATTTGCGATACGATTTTGCTGCCAATCCAGACTGCAGGAGATAGTGGAGTCAGCTTCAACAGGCGTACCCACCCATCTTGATGCTCAAACGATAGACGGATACCGAATTGAGATACGGCTGTACCGATCAAACTGAATGCAGTCATCGACATCAATGAAAAGACACCCCAAGTTGTTGATTGAATCGATTGATCTACCCCATTCATACTTGCAAATAAAAAGTAGAAAGCAAGCGGCATCGCAATGGAGAAGAGTAAGAAAAATGGACTACGGATAATTCGTATACTTTCTGCTTTGGTCTGGGCAACAAACATATGTAACATGGCTATTTTCCTCCTAAAAATGTTTATTATCGTATAATTGTTTGTTTATTTGAGCCTGTAAGACTTCGGAATGTATCTTCTAAGCTGGCGGATTGTATATCAATATCTGAAATTCCCCATTCAGACTGCATCAGTGTAAATAACAATACATCGGTCTCTTGAGCATACAGACGAATTCGCTCGCCGTTGCATTCTGCCTTTTCTACACCAGGTAATGTGAGCCATTCCTGCTGGGCTGGCGCGTTCGCCGCTCGAAATGAAACGGTTCTAAGCGCTGTTTGAGCCTTTAAACGTTCCGGAGTCCCTTCCGCAACAACCTGTCCCCTGGCGATGAGTGCGATGTGATCTGCGACAGCATCAGCTTCATCTAAATGATGTGTAGTCAAAAGCACCGTACGTCCGTCACTTGCCAGCGCTTGAATGGTGTCCCAAAAGCGGCCACGAGCCTCGATATCCATTCCGACCGTTGGTTCATCAAGCAGGAGAAGCTCTGGATTTCCCGCCAAACTCTGAGCGAAGGCTAATCTACGGCGTTGTCCTCCAGACAGCGAGGATGCGCGTCGTTTCTGATCCGCGTGGAGACCCGAAATGTCTAACAATCGCTCTAGCGACATCGGATTACGATAATAACTGCGAAACAATTGAAGCACTTCTTTCACCGTAAGTCCATCTGCTGCTTTAACATCCTGCAAAAGCGCTCCGACGCGCTGCCGTAATTCTTTTGTGCCGGACGGCATCCCCAAGACCCTGACTTCTCCTGATGTTGGCTTGATCATTCCGAGTATCATGGAAATGGTTGTTGTCTTGCCTGCCCCATTCGGTCCGAGCAATGCTGATATCTGACCTTTCTCAAATGATAGATTCATATGATCAACGGCACAGTAGTCGCCGAATTTCTTCACTAGATTTATACATTCAATCGCCTTTGTCATTTTGTCCTAACCTCCGCTAATTTCTTCTTTCGTTACTTGATGTCCTCATTATATTGAAAAAGCGCGAGAATCAATTAGTGTGGGTTGTCACAAGCCGGTTATGACAAATGTCAGAAAAAAGAAAGCAAAAAAAGAAGGACCTCTAGGCCCTTCTTCAGGATAACGTGCATTTGACACTCTTTGAGTGAGGTTTCTTGCTTTGCAAACTTATAGCTAAGGATTTTACATTTTTAATCGAACACAGCAAAAAACCACAACTTCATGCGGTTGTGGTTTTACATGGAGAAGGCGAGCCGTGGCTCTGCAAAACCACAATTCGCCGTCGGGTATTGCTAAATTTATTTCGGGTAGTGACTTAGGTACCTTATGTAAAAAAAGACATGATTCGTGTCTTTACGCAGTTTTATGAGTGCTCTTACTGATCACATTACTCAGAATATACCCCGATGATCATCGTCACTCCCAGTCTGAAACCATCAGTAAAAGAAGCCGCCATTTCCAGTCATTGGACTTGTCGATACAAATCTAATAACTCCTCAAGCTCATGAAAATCATTTGAAAAGCCCCTTCTTCTAGGCATCCATAGACTCGGATATTTACCGGCTCTATAGGCGATACTGAGGGTCGGTGGAAACAGCCTTCTCTACACTCTACAGGATTCAACTGTCCGTATTATAGGGATACCAGGAAGCTTGGCATGGGATTCTCCTTCCTTAACAAATGAATCACTGATCGATAAACATTGATAAATTCATAGTCGTTACGCATATGAGTACCAGTATTGAAATTATATACGGTACGCTTATGCGTATAGTCAAGTTGAAATCGATCTTTTTGAGATGTGAATATAATGAGGAAAAAAGTTGTCGTTAAAATCTCGGAATTGACCAAGGTACATAATATTTATTTGCGGGAATTATCCCGAATAACCGATGTACGGCACGCTGCATTAAGTGAACTTGCCAATGGAAAACGGGAAAGTATCAGCTTTAGCCATATTGAAAGAATTGCTGAGACTTTAAATATAAGTGATATTCGGGAGATTATTGAGTTAATGGATGAGGGGGAGAGTACTCATGCATCATGATGATTTCAAGTCTATTTACTAATCACTACAATGAAAATATCTCTTAATGTTTTGTAATGTTGGACTATAAAAACATGTAATGAATTTGATAATTTAACATTTCTTTAGAAAAGAAAAACCCGCAAATTTAGCGAGTTTTCCTTTGATGTGAATAGAATCGAAGAGAGTAACATTCCTGAATATAACGACACGTACACCGCTTCCCATTAGTATAGTCATCAGTTTTGATGTTACCCAAAATTACGCAATTGAAGTAGTTTTTGGATGGTCTCTTGAGGAAGATTTTCACTTATCTTCGTTCCAATCCTACTATTTGGTTTTATTGTTATTCCTTGCTTTTCGTTAGAGGCACCTTCAGAATAAGACTCAGTGACTCTCGGAGCTATCTCACTCTGTACTTTCTTTTTTGAATCCAGGGATATCTGGTCCTTAATTTTTTTATTAATCTCACCTTTTAGGGACGACAGCATATTATTAGAATGTTCGTATGTTAATCCCATCTTTACTATTTCCATTGATCTTTGAAGATTATTTAAATTTATCATCAAGTTCAATGCTTGGGAATGCGCATTAATAGCATTGGAGTGTAATTGTTGCTTGCTTAAAGGGAATCCCTCTTTTTCTCTATGGTAACCTTGCTCGTAGTGTTTTTCTGCTAATGTGGCCATTGAAATATCATTTGATTTTCTACACAAGTAAAATAATGACCTAGCGTAACCGTGATTCGCATTTGGACTTTCCGAATCTAACGATAGTGCTTGTCTGAAATATTGACTACTAAGATTATAATTTTTTTGCTCTAACTCTAAGTATCCCCAATCAATCCATGCTTCTACAAGCTCAGGGTCTAGATCGGTGGCAATCTCCAATTCTTTAGAGGCTAACTTATAGGAATTATATAAACCTGACATTTTTTCAATAATAGCTTTCATATAATGAAGATATGCAAACTGAGAACACTTTTTTATCTCATTATCAAGAATCTCTGTAGCATTATCATAACCGTTAAAATAAAACGTAGAAATTATATTTTTTATATTTAAGGCAGATATTCGCTCCTCGTGAGTGCGTGCTCTTGTGTTCACTAAGTATTGCTCCTCTGACACTGTTGCATCTTCGATTAGCCTCAATTCATCAACAAACTGTTCATATTTTCTCAGTATTTCAATTCTATCAGGTATCTCTTGTTGCCTAATGTAGAGTTTCATTAGATGATGAGTTCCATAACCAACATGACCATCGTGAGTTTTATCTGTAAAACACAGAGTCAACTTTGATAATTCTTGTATGGCGACATGGAGCTCGTCATCCGAGAACCCGCTAATATACTTTAAGTCATTAATTGAAAATAATTTCTCACTTTCAGCAATTGACAAAATATAGAGAACCTTCTTTGCCACACCGTTAATTCTTTCAAGAGACCCTTTAAAACAAAAAGACAGTAATGATTCATATGTTTTCCCAGATCTAAGGCCATCTAAAACATATTTAATAGGAGCATCATATGCAAGTTGATTTACTACAAGTTGCGCTGCTAAGGGCATCCCTTTTGTCAATATATAAAGCTCATCAATGCTATCCTTATATTTATCTAAAAGAGAACTATCTTTCAATCGCCGATACTCAAACTCAATAAATTCAATAAAGTCATTACTTTTTAACCCATCCAATGTAATCTTACTCATTTGAAAATCGCTAATTGACTCTCTAGTTGTTAATATTGCCTTGCTGTTCCTTGGCAGATTAAAAAGCATTTCAGTTAGTTGATCCTCGATCAATGTCTCCAAATTATCTATTATTATCAGAACGTTATATTGACTCAATAGTCTAATTACCTGCTCAGTAGTATCCGTACCATTTAATTCTGTATCAAAAAAATCTGCAATTTCATTTACAACGTCATGATAAGATGCAATGTAGTTTCTGATTTTTCTTTCTCCTGCTGGGGTTAGATACGTTCTCTTACCACTCATCCAGATGATAAAATCAAAGTTATGCTCAATAGTTTTTTTTGAAATAAGAGTGCAGTAATGATAAACTAATGACGTTTTTCCTATACCCCCGATTCCGTCAACCTGTAACAGTCTAGTATTTTCATGTTGCAACAATCTATGCAAATGCTCCACCTGTGAATCTCGTCCTATAAATCTATGGAATGGTGAGTAAGAAGGCAAATTATGTACTATTTGAAATTGATGTGATTTTTGTTTGTAGAAAATATGGTCGGCTTTAATACTTCTACTTCCCCTTCTGCAATAAACATCACCTTTTCTAAATACAATTACCTCATGTTGTTTCTTTTGACGGTCTGTTTTCATATACTTTCCGTCAATTTTAAACGGAATAATTTCTGGGGACGGTGAAATATAACAAATCACAAACTCACGTTTTTCTATTGTATGTAGTGCAATAATAATATTTATATGGCCATCTACATATTTATCAATAAGATTATAAAGATTTGCATCATCGATCTTTTCATCGCTTCTCTCATCTAAACCTACCCACTTATAATCATTTGTTACACCAAAAATAATGTGACCACCTTTAGAATTCGCAAAAGATACAATATCTTTTATTATCTCAATACCTGTTGTAGGCGACATACTATAGATTTCTTTGAAATCTAATGTGGCCATTTCAACATCGGCATTAATATTTTTTATTTCCAGAATTTTTTCAAGTGAAACTTCATGCAAATTCTCCACAATGTATCTCCTCTGCAATTATATTATTTACATGCGATCAAGACATAACCCAACACTCCACCAGCTATTCATAATATTGGAATACAGTCAATCTTTAGTCAATATATTTTATTTTTAGGGCCAATTCTAGTCTGATACAAGAATTGTCTAGCTAAAGATGAGGGCAATCCCATAGAAAAGCTATTAATGGGCTCTTCTAAGTAATAAAGTTACTGAGATTGTCAGATAAATAGTCTGCTAAATCACAAAGATTTCAAAAAAATTAATTGTATTGTTTGCTCTCAACAATGCCAATGATTCATAATAGTATCTTCTATAGAAAACAGATAGCACTAAGTATTGAGGTCAGTGATTAGTTTTACATCCATTCCAAAGTTAGATAACTCTGCAAAAAACATTTGATGAGGATGTCAAAAATGTTCACACTTTATAATCCTTAATTGAGAACGTAAGATTAGAGGATAAAGCTGATCACTGATATTATGAGATCTATAGTTCAGATTAAAAAAGACAATATAGAACTCGCCATTGGAGTTAATGCCTTACCTAAAGGTTATGGTATCATCTTCATTAATCAATTGTTAAGCGAACTTTTTCTAGCCCATTGGGACTACAATTTAACCGTAAGAAAACGAAAAACCACAACTAAATTAGTTGTGGTTTTTTATGTATGGAGGCGAGGGGAGTCGAACCCCTGTCCGAAGATAACGACAACACAAGCTTCTACGGGTGTAGTGACAGATTTGATGTCACCCTAGAGACTCCCTGTCACCGGATTCCCTTCAGGTCAGCCTGATTGTCTTCTTCAGCTAGCCCCAGGCGGAGACTAGACAGCGTATCCCACTAAAGTTGAGCCCTCATCCCGGTACATGGGCGATACAGAGCGAGAGCACGCTCACAGGTTATTAAGCTGCGAAAGCGTAGTTGTTTTGTTGTTTGCCGTTTAATTGGCTTTAGCGTTGATGAAGTGGACGCGTCCCCACTACCCGCTACTCATGCCCGAACTATCCCCGTCGAATCCAAAAACGCCCCCTTAAGTTGGAGAAATGCTGGTGTTATGCACCTTAAGCGTTCCTGCCAAAAAGGGCTATCGGATTAAATCAAAGAATGTATTCAGTCATAGCAGTCCATCTATTGCGCATTCTTTCCCTCCAAGAAAGGAATACGCAGGCTGTATGCTGATTGTCAAAGATCTTATTGATCTCTCTTACATCAATTAGTATATCACATTTTACATCAAAATGATATATACATTGCAGGTAACACAGCTAAAAGCTGCCATCCCACTATAAACTTCATTAAACATGATGCCGATTTCTTAAACGGCATACCACGGATAACCATGATTACCTTGCAATCTTCTGCTTCTCGCGCAATGCACGCTGAATATCGCGCTGTGCGTCCTTCTTGGCGGCATCGGCACGCTTGTCGTACTGACGCTTACCTTTACCGAGGCCCAGCAGCAACTTCGCATAGCCGTTACGGATGTAGATCTTCAGCGGTACGATCGCGTAACCGTCCTGCTTGGACAGGCCCAGCAGCTTGCGGATCTGCTCCTTATGCAGCAGCAGCTTCCGTGTCCGCGTAGGATCCGTTGGGTTGTTACGGTTCCCCTGCTCGAACGGGCTGATATGCATGTTATGGATATGAATCTCGCCATTCCGAATGGTAGCGAATGCATCTCCGATATTGACGCGGCCGTTCCGTATGGATTTGATCTCCGTTCCGGTCAGCACCATCC
This sequence comes from Bacillus sp. FSL K6-6540, assembly GCF_038007545.1. Taxonomy (NCBI): domain Bacteria; kingdom Bacillati; phylum Bacillota; class Bacilli; order Caryophanales; family Bacillaceae; genus Bacillus; species Bacillus sp. FSL K6-6540. Next base: position 310,838 of record NZ_JBBOXH010000001.1, on the reverse strand, counting down.
CGGCTTCATACGTATCCTCGATGAAGTAATCATGGGAAGCTTTTTTGTTCTGGGCCAGAACCTTCCCGTCACTTTTCTTACCCATGGTCTCACCCCTGTCATCAACAATGATAATGGAAAAAGGACTTCCGACAGACCGCCAAATGCAATCTCACCAGAAGTCCATTGTATCAAACGTCAGCCTCTAAAAGCAAGGTTGGGCAAGCACCTCCAGCGTTAGATCAGGAGGAAAAGCTTACTTTTTCTTCTTGCGGACAAAAGCGGCTGTACCGTTTCCGCCCTTACTCTTCCGTTTGCGGCCACCGCCGCCTCCGCCGGAATTGCCTCCAGCATTGCCGCCCGGCGTTGGACCTTCGCCGATGAAAATGCCGCTGCCCGACGTCTTCTTGCGTCGATTTTTCCCGCCGGCACCGCCAGAGCTGCGAGCATTGCGGTCGAAGCCTAGTGCGCCGCCGCCTGCGGAGCTGTAGCCGCCTTTGCCGGAGCCAAAGGCGAAGTTCGACGCCTGCTGCTCGCCAGCTCCAGCTCCAGCGGCAGTGCCCGCTGCTCCAGCGGCCACCTCGCCGCCGCGCTTGCCGCGGCCGCCCTGGCCGCCGGCGCTGTCACTGCGGCGCCCGCCTGGCGCGCCGCCTTCAGCCGCGCCGCGTTTACCGCCGCGGCCCTTGCCCCCGCGGCCTCCGCCGTCGCGGGCACCGAACCCGCGGCCGCCATTGCCGCCGCGGTCGCCTTCGCCGCGCCCTTGGCGGCGCGGCTTCATGTCCACCATCTCAAAATCGATGGTGTGCTCATCCATGTTCACGTTCGCCACGCGAACCTTCACATCGTCGCCGATGCGGTATACCTTCGACGTACGCTCCCCGATGAGAGCCATATGGCCTTCATCGAAATGGTAATAATCGTCGGTCATCGCGCTGAGGCGAATTAAGCCTTCGACCGTGTTCTCCAGCTCGATGAACATGCCGAAGCTGGTGACGCTGCTGATAATGCCTTCGAATTCTTCACCGACCTTATCCAGCATAAACTCGGCCTTCTTGAGCGCTTCCGTATCGCGCTCCGCATCCACGGCTACGCGCTCGCGTTCCGAGGATTGCTGCGCAATGTCGGCCATCCGGCCGGCCAGCTGCTCATGACGGCTCTCATTCAGCGACCCGCCGCTCTCCAGCACTTCCCGGATGACCCGGTGAATGACCAGATCGGGATACCGCCGAATCGGGGACGTGAAGTGAGAATAGTATTCCGCGGCGAGGCCGAAGTGACCCGTGCTCTCCGCATCGTATTTCGCCTGCTTCATCGAACGGAGCATCATCGTGCTGAGGACGGTCTGCTCCTTCGTGCCTTGAATGGCTTCCAGCAGGTTTTGCAGGGCGCGCGGATGGATCGCATTGCCCCGTCCCTTCACGTGATGCCCGAAATTCGCCGCAAACGCCATGAAGTTCTGCAGCTTCTCCTGATCCGGATCCTCGTGGATCCGATAAATGAAGGGAACCTTCATCCAGTGGAAATGCTCCGCCACCGTTTCGTTGGCCGCCAGCATGAATTCCTCAATGATCTGCTCCGCAATGGAACGCTCTCTTTTGACGATATCCACCGGTTTGCCGTTCTCGTCCACAATGACCTTGGATTCCACAAAATCAAAATCCACTGCGCCACGGCGCATCCGGCGGTTCCGAAGCTTCAGCGCCAGCTCGCGCATCAAGCGGAAATCCTCCACGAGATCACTATAGCGCTCGATCAGCTCCGGATCCTCATCCACCAGGATTTTTCTCACATTGTTATACGTCATCCGTTCTTTCGTACGGATAACACTCGTAAAGATATCGTGCTTCACGACCTTCATCTGCTCATTGAATTCCATCTCGCAGGACATCGTCAGACGATCCACCTGCGGATTCAAGCTGCATATGCCGTTGGACAAGCGATGAGGGAGCATCGGAATGACCCGATCCACCAAATACACGCTGCAGCCGCGGTTATACGCTTCCTTATCCAGCTCGGACCGATCGCGCACGTAGTAGCTGACATCGGCAATATGAACGCCCAGACGGTAATTCCCGTTTGGCAGACGCTCCACGTTGACCGCATCATCCAGGTCCTTGGCATCTTCGCCGTCAATCGTCACGATGTTCAGACCGCGCAGATCGCGGCGGCCCTGCTGCACGATCTCTTCTTCCGTGATCGCATCGGGCGCTGCGTCCGCTTCGGCCAGCACTTCCTCCGGAAAGCCCTCCGGCAGCTGATGCTTGCGGATAATGGACAGGATATCGACGCCCGGATCATCCTTATGACCGAGAATCTCCACGATTTCGCCTTCCGCCGCGGCTCTTCCTTCCGGATAGCTCACCAGCTTCACGACGACCTTCACGCCGTCAACAGCGCCGTTGATCGCATGCTTCGGAATGAAAATATCCCGGTTAATCCGTTTGTCATCCGGCAGCACGAAGCCATAGGCTTCATGGTTCTGGAATACGCCCACTACCTGGGTAACGGCGCGTGTCACGATGCGGACCACTTCGCCTTCCATTTTGCCGCCGTCGCTGCTTTTTGAACTGATCCGAACCAGCACGGTATCTCCATTCATCGCACTCTTCAGGTCATTGGCATGAATGTACACGTCCGGATGCTCACGGTCATCGGGAATCAGAAAAGCAAAACCCTTCGCGTGGGCCTGCAGCCGTCCGCGCAGCAAAGACATCCGTTCCGGCACGCCATAACGCTCGGTGCTCGTCAGAATGATTTTTCCGGATTGCTCAAGCTCATTCAGCAGCTTCAAGAACTCCCTGAATTCATGGGCATCCTCAATCGCAAAATGCTGCTCCAGCTCCTGGTACGTCATCGGTTTGTATGCAGTTTCCCGCATAAAGTTCAGTAATGTTTCTTCAGTTATCATGTTATCACCTCGGGAACCTGCAATTTCATCGTTCCTCTATCCATTCTTTACCTTTATATACTCATACCCTAGTATACACGAATTTAATCCCCGGTATCCTTCCGAACACCGCCCTTACCTATGTAATCCGAAATTCAGGCAATAAAAAACCCCCGCTCTTCCAAGAGTGAAAAAGCGAGGGTAACGCAATTGTTATTTCAACATGGCAACAACGATGGCCAAAATCATAAATCCTGCTGCAAGACCTACCGTTGTACGCTGCAGTACGAGATCCATACCGCGAGCCTTCGTTTTACCAAAAAGATGTTCCGCACCGCCGGAGATGGCACCGGCAAGACCTGCGCTTTTCCCTTTTTGGAGAAGAACGACAGTAATCAACCCGATGGAGAAAATAACGAGCAATACTTCAAAAAATACAACCATGACTTCCACCTCCTACGTATGTAAACATCTAAATTTATGATCTTAAGAGACATTCTAGATTCTACATGAAAAACAGCATTCTTATTGTACCACAGCTTTAGTGGTCTGACAAGAAGTGCGGAGAACAATCCCGACAGAAAATCTGCTCTGCCAGCGGGTTGGAAGTCACCTAACATCGTCTATTGGCTGCATGGACAGACGCTTTATATCCGGCAGCGCCATGATTCGCTCTCGCCAAAAAATAAATGGCCTGCCCCTCCAGCGTTGACAGACCATCCGTTTCTTGGCAGCAGAAAGCTGCATTATTTCACTCGGAACGACCCTGTGCTGATCGCGACTAACTCGCCCTTATCATTCGTTATCCTGCATTCCGTCGTGACCGAACGGTGCGTCTGATGCACGATGTTTGCCGTAACCGTAAGGACCCCGGCCCTGGCCGGCATGACAAAATGCACGTTCAGATTGCTTGTCACCGTCGATTCGCCGGGACGCTCCAGCATGACGGCAATGCCCATGGCGTTATCCATCAGCGAGGAGAGTACGCCGCCATGCACGATGCCCATCATATTCATATGATGAGGCTGCGCATCCAGCGTGACAACAACCGCCTCCGAGCTGGCTGACGCAAGCTTGCAGCCAAGATATCCCCAGAAGGTGGGCTCTGCCGCTTTGGTCATGTCCTCGATGTACGCCTCCCGGTCGAATGCCGGCTGTTCGGCCTTCGCGTCGGGGTTGACATTGGTATGATTCATCAGGCCGCCTCCTTTTTACTTCTGACGTCGTTAGATACTGTATCCATTCCTGCGGGATAACATGAATCGTCGGTCGTGCCGACTCCGCTATTCTGCGCTTAGCCTGTTTTGCCTTCCTCTTCTTCCTCCAGCAGCTTGCGGCGTAGCACCTTGCCTACCATCGTCTTTGGCAGCGAATCGCGGAACACGTACTCGCGCGGCACTTTATAGGCCGCCAGCTGGCTGCGGCAGAATTTCTCCAGGCCCGAAGGGTCCGGAGACGCGCCGTCCTTCAGTACAATATAAGCTCTTACGGTTTCGCCGCGATAATCGTCCTTCGTTCCGACCACGACGGCTTCCTTCACGGACGGATGCTCATACAGCACTTCCTCGATCTCCCGAGGATAAATATTGAAACCGCTTGCAATGATCATGTCTTTCTTACGGTCGATGATCGTAAAATACCCCTCTTCGTCCATCGTGGCCATGTCGCCCGTGAACAACCAGCCGTTGCGGAGCGTATCAAACGTCTCCTCCGGCCGGTTCCAGTACCCCATCATCACCTGCGGTCCCTTCACGATCAGCTCGCCAGGCTCGCCGACCGGCATTTCTTCGCCCGTCTCCGGATCCACGACCTTCGCGTCCGTATCCGGAACGGGGACGCCGATGGTGCCGATCTTCCGCCTTCCCCATATCGGATTCACATGGGTAACCGGGGATGCTTCGGTCAGGCCGTAGCCTTCGATCAGCCGCCCTTTGGTCAGCTCCTCGAACTTATCCTGCACCTCGACCGGAAGCCCGGCAGAGCCGCTGACGCAGGCATTGATCGAAGAGAGGTCGTATTCCCTGATCTTGGGATGATTAATCAATGCGATATACATGGTCGGTGCGCCCGGGAAGAGCGTCGGCTTCATTTTTTTGATCAGGTTCAGGATCATCGTCACTTCGAATTTCGGTACCAATATCAGCATGCCGGCACGATAGATCGCCTGGTTCAGCAGCACGGTGAGACCGAACACGTGAAAGCACGGCAGAACGGCTAAATACCGCTCCTTCCCGTCCTCCACCTGAAAGCACCAGTTCGCGGACTGCACGGTGTTGGCGATCAGGTTCATATGCGTCAGCATGACGCCTTTGGGAACGCCGGTCGTGCCGCCTGTATACTGGAGCAGGGCCAAATCCTTCTCCGCTTTCACGGATTCGCAGACGGGATCATTCGGCGCGCCCGCAAGCAGCTTTTTGAAGGCATGGACGCGGCTTCCATAATCGACGACCGGAAGAGGGCCTTCCTTCTTGGCTTTGATCGGGTAGAGAAAATTCTTGGGGAACGGCAGATAATCCGCCACGGACGTGACGATCATATGCTCCAGTTCCGTCTCCTCGATGACTTTTTCAACGCGGGATACGAACATATCCATCGTAATGATGATCTTCGCACCGGAATCCTTCATCTGATGCGCAATTTCCCGCTCCATATAGAGCGGGTTGGTCATGACGGCCACGGCTCCTGCGAGCAGTGCGCCATAATAGGAAATGACTACCTGCGGGCAGTTGGGCAGCATGATTGCTACCCGGTCGCCCTTCTTAATCCCTTTGCTGCGGAGCGCGTTTGCCATACGATAGGACGCATCCAGCAGACTTCTGTAGTTGATCGTCTTTCCCATGAAATACAGGGCCGGACGATTCGGAAACTTCTGCGCCGAGGTTACGAGAAATAATGCCAAATTCTGTTTCGGATAATCAAAAGCGGGGGCTACTTCGGGCGGATAAAACGGCAGCCAAGGCTTTGTATCCATACAAAACCAACCCTTTCCTAAGGAATGCTCCTTCTTTCCTACTCCAAGAAAAATCTCTCTCTTTTGCGGTTACTTACGCATCGTATTGGCGTTGACGCGTGTTACACCGTGTACCGCTCGTTCTTAACCACGCGGGCTGCGATGCTGCGCTTGAGGGCCACCGTATCGACCGGCGTGCAACGTGTCAGTTTCTTGAGCACCGACAGCTGCATGCGCAGCATATCCCCGGTTTCCACCGAGGCCAGCGTCTCTTTCGCGAGTGCTTCAATGCGCTGGAACGCCTCGTATGCAAACACCTGCGTCATCTCGATCATGCTGGCTGCTTTTTCCTCGGAGGTGCGTTCGATTTGCTTGCGGGTACGCAGCAGCGCACTCTCGAGGGCATAAATATCAATCATCATATCCGCCAGATTGGACAAGGCCTCCTGCTCTTTCTCCAGCTTTGTGCCGAACTTCTGTACCGCCATACCGCCTGCAAGGAGGAAAATCTTCTTGCTCATGTCCAGAAAGTGCGCTTCCTGCTCCAGCGTGCCTTCGAAGGTTTGACCAGGTACCAGCTGGAGCAGCTCACCCTGGAGGCCTTGCGCTTTTTGCAGGAGCGCGATTTCGCCTTTCATGGCCTTCTTCACAAGCGTGCCCGGAATCAGGAGCCGGTTGATCTCGTTCGTGCCTTCGAAGATGCGGTTGATGCGGGAGTCCCGATAGATGCGTTCCACTTTGTACTCTTGGATATATCCATAGCCCCCGTGAATCTGTACCGCTTCGTCTGCCACGTTATCGAGTCCTTCCGAACAGAACACCTTGTTGATCGAGCATTCGATGGCATAGTCGGAAATGGCCGCAGCCGAGTGGATTCCGGCATCCTCGCTGTTGTAATCGATGTCCTGCATCGCTTCGTCCAGCAATCCTGCCGTACGGTACACCATGCTCTCCATCACGAAGGCGGTGATGTTCATCTCGGCCAGCTTCTTGCGCATGAGCGGGAACTGCGAGATGGGCGTATCGAACTGTTTACGTGTGTTAGCATACTTCGCGCTTAGCTCGATCGATTCCTTCGCCGCACCGACCGTGCCGGCTGCCAATTTATACCTGCCGATGTTCAGGATGTTGAAGGCGATCCGGTGGCCCTTGCCGATCTCGCCGAGCAGGTTCTCCTTCGGCACCTTCACGTCTTCGAAGAAGAGCGGACGCGTCGACGAGCCCTTGATGCCCATCTTCTTCTCCTCCGGCCCGAGCGTGAAGCCTTCCATCTCCTTCTCAACGATGAACGCGGTGAAGTGCTCTCCGTCAATCTTGGCGTAGACGATAAAGATATCCGCAAATCCGGCGTTAGTTATATATAGCTTCGATCCGTTCAAAATATAATAGTCTCCGTCATCCGACAGGCGTGCCGTTGTTTTGGCACCCAGCGCATCCGAGCCGGAGGTCGGCTCCGTCAAGCAATAAGCGGCGATTTTGGCGCCGGTCGATAGATCCGGCAGGTACTTCTGTTTCTGCTCGGTCGTGCCGAAGAACACGATCGGCAGCGTTCCGATCCCGACATGAGCCCCAAAGGAAAGCGCGAAGGACGATCCCTTCGCCAAGTTTTCGTTAATAATCGTGGAGCTGACCTTATCCAGACCGATCCCGCCGAACGGCTCCGGCACATCGGCACCGAGCAGGCCCAGCTCGCCTGCTTTGCGAAGCAGATCTACCGTCATCTCGTAATTGAGCTTCTCCAGCTCTTCATCGTGCGGCACGATTTCCCCATCGATAAAATCACGCACCGTCTCGCCGATCATGCGGTGCTCTTCCGTGAAATCCTCCGGTGTCAGGATGCGCTGCATATCGGGATTATCGATGACAAAGCTGCCGCCTTTGATTTTCGGTTCTTTGGTTTGGTTATCGCTCATGATTGGTTTCCCCTTTCGGAATTGGAATAAGGTGGAGTGCAATGGTGGCCTTGGTGTTGCTAGGTTGCGAACTTGCTGGTTGATCATAGATGGTGTATGTGTTACTCCGGCGCAATATTGGCGCTCCGCGTGCGGATTGTACTTCCGATCGCTGTTGAGTTTGGATTTCCGGGAATGAATTGATCTATAGTAGAAATCCAAACTCAAAGGCGACCGCTGCTGCTTCTCCAGTACAATTCCGCCCTCTCCGCTAGGTTGGCGTGCACTATGAATCTCCTAGTTCAACACCTTACTCCGGCTATCATTGCACTCCCCTGTGGATGGAGTGAGTGGTGCCGTGTCCGGTCCGTGTACGGAGCGGACACGGGTACATCGTGCGCACTGCTCCCCGTGCGCACGATGCGTGGTCCGGGGCATGCTTGGATTGGCTGTCGACCCTGGTGACCTTGGCGGGCCACATTTCCCTCCTCGGGACCTGCTCCAGCTCTCCCCCAGTCAAGAAGGAGGCTTCTTCCCTGCGGCTGTCATTTAGCAAGATTTATTTCAATAACGAACGAGTTACGACTCCTACGGAAGAGGCAATTACGCCCCAGCAGCATGCACCTCGAACACCCCCGCGGCGCCCATACCGCCGCCGATGCACATGCTCACGACGCCGTAGCCGCCGCCGCGGCGGGCGAGCTCGGAGACGAGGCTGACGGTCAGCTTCGCGCCGGTGCAGCCGAGCGGATGGCCAAGCGCAATGGCGCCGCCGTTGACGTTGACCTTGCTCTCGTCGATCCCCAGCGCGCGGATGATGTGGAGGCATTGCGAAGCGAACGCTTCGTTAATCTCGAACACATCCACCTGATCCAGCTCGATGCCCGCCATGCGCAGCGCCTTCGGAATCGCTTCGACGGGGCCGACGCCCATAATTTCCGGCTCTACGCCTGCCAGGGCAAACGATTTGAAGGTAGCCAGCGGGGTAAGGCCCAGCTCCTCCGCTTTCTCGCGGCTCATGACGGCTACCGCCGCCGCGCCGTCACTCGTCTGCGACGCGTTGCCCGCGGTAACCGAGCCGCCGAGGGCAAAGGCCGGCTTCAGTCTGGCCAGCACATCCGGTGTTGTGTCCGGCCGAACCCCTTCATCCGTATCGATGGCTAAGGTTTTGCTGCGCACTTTGCCCTGCTCATCGGCGGCAGCCAGCGTTACGTTCACCGGTACGATCTCGTCCCGGAACTTGCCTTCGGAGATAGCGGCTGCGGCCTTGCGGTGGCTGCTGGCCGCGAAGGCATCCTGCGCCTCGCGGGTGATGCCGAAGCGGCGCGCTACCTCTTCCGCCGTATGGCCCATGCCGATGTAAACCTCCGACATCTCTTCGACGATCGTCGGATGCGGTGCCGGCTTGAAGCCGGTCATCGGCACATGGCTCATGCTCTCGACGCCGCCGGCGACGATGACCTCGGCATGGCCGAGCATAATGCGTTCCGCAGCAAAAGCGATCGCCTGAAGTCCGGACGAACAGAAGCGATTGACGGTCAAGGCCGGCACCGTGACCGGATAACCCGCATACAACGAGATAATCCGTGCAACGTTAAGGCCCTGCTCGCCTTCCGGCATCGCGCAGCCGAGGATAATGTCCTCGACGTCCTCTTTTTTCAGGCCCGGCGCACGCTCAATGACGGCTTCCAGTACGGCTTTGCCGAGATCCTCTACGCGCGTCTGGGCAAAACTGCCCTTCTTCGCCTTCCCCACCGGGGTGCGAGCAAGGGATACTATGACTGCTTCTCTCATGCCATTCACCTCATCAACTAGAAATGGTTGGATCCAATACCGATAAGATTGCTGGCCGTTCATCGGCCTTGAAATGAGTACGTACCGGGTGGAACTGATTAAAGTGCCGCCATCACCCAAACATCCAGCAGCGCGGACAGTTTGCCACATGTACCGTATGCACGTTTGATTTGGCGAATCCTACGCTGCGGTTGATAGCTGATCTGTTAGCTGTGAAGCTTTAAGGACTATACCAACATTAGCGTTCGTCATGTCCTGATTGCTTTTCAAGATGCCGAAGGCAAGGAGAGACCGGAAGGCAAGACGCTCAAAATTTCCAAGGAAGTACAGTCCAAGCTGAACCGTCTTAATTCCGCAGCGGCTTGCCTTTTGCCAGCATATGCTGCATGCGCTGCTGGGTCTTGACTTCCCCGAGCAGGCTGAGGAATGCTTCGCGCTCCAGGTCGAGCAGATGCTGCTCGCTCACGACCGTTCCCGCAGGGACGTCGCCGCCCGTCAGGATATGCGCCAGCTTCTTTGCAATCAACAGATCGTGATCGCTGATATAGCCGCTTCGCTTCATGTCGATCGCGCCCATTTGGAGCACGGCCCGGCCATCGCGGCCGACAACGCGGGCTTTGCCCGGCTGCGGCGGGACATAACCCGCCCGGTCCATCGCTAACACGGCCTGCTTCGCTTCATGGATCCGGTAATCCTGATTCATGACCACCGTATCCCCGCTGCGTCCATATCCCATGCGGATGGCTTCATGTCCGCTCGTCGATGCCTTGGCCATCGCCACCATCTCGAATATTTTGTTGATCTCCGGCTGGAGGTCGCTGTCCTTGTCGGGATGGCGGTTGCTGGTCATCAGCGCCAGCTCCTTGCAGCCGCCGCCTGCCGGTATCAGACCGACCCCCGTCTCCACCAGGCCGAAATAGGTCTCCGCCGAGAAGATGATCCGGTCCGCCGGCAGGCACGCTTCCACGCCGCCGCCCAGCGTCATCCGGTGAGGCGCGGCCACAACCGGCTTCTCCAGCCCCTTCAGCTTCATCATGCTGCCCTGGAACAGACGGATGATGTCATCCACCTCATCCCAGTCGCCGCTCTGCGCTTCCATCAGCATGAGCATCAGATTGGCGCCGACGCAGAAGTTCCGGCCTTCGTTCGCCAGCACCAGCCCGCGGTAATTGGCCCTGACCTCTTCCACGCTCTGCTGAATCATGACCAGAATATCGGCGCCGATCGCGTTGTTCGGCGAAGTGAATTCAAGGCATGCAACGCCATCCCCAATATCGATCAGATTCGCCCCCGTATTCGTGCGGATGATCCGGTTTTGCGATTTGAGCGCTTGCAGCGAGATCAGCTCAGGCTGAACCTCAACGCCCTTATATTCGCCTTTGAAATAATGGAACACCTCGCCGTCCTTCTCCTGATAGAAGGACTTGTTGCCTGCGGCAACCCACTCCTTCACCCACGCGGGGACGGTCATGCCCTCTGCTTCCATGCGCTGCACGGATTCCGGCAGTCCGATCAGATCCCAGGTCTCGAAGGGACCGAGCTCCCAGTTGAAGCCCCATTTCATCGCGTTGTCGATGTCTTGGATGGAATCGGCGATCTCTCCCAGCTTGCCGGCCGCATAGACGAGCACTTGCTTCAATACATTCCAGGCCAGCTCCGAGTAACGATCCTGCGTTCCCAGGAAAGCCTTGATCTTCCGCTTGGCTCCCTTTACCGCTTTGGCGGCTTCGATGGAAGCGGAGCTCACTTTGGCGCTCGGGTTGTACTCCATCGTGGACAGATTGAGCGATAGGATTTTGCTGCCTTGATCCCCTTTTACTTTTTTATAGAAGCCCTGGCCGCCCTTCTCCCCGGTCCAGCCGCGGGCGACAAGCTCATTCATGACGTCAGGCACCGTGAACACGTCTTTCTCCTCGCCGTCCGGTACGGAGTCGTACACGTTTCTGGCTACATGGACAAACGTATCGATGCCAACCAGATCCAGCGTGCGGAAGGTGGCGCTCTTTGGACGTCCCAGAACAGGACCCGTGGCCGCATCTACTTCCTCCACGGTATAGCTGTTCTTCACCATCTCCTGCAGCGTGACCAGAAGTCCGTAGGTGCCAATCCGGTTCGAGATGAAATTCGGCGTGTCCTTCGCAAGCACAACCCCTTTCCCAAGGCGCTTCGTGCAAAATTCAACCATGAACTTCGTAATGTCCGGATCGGTATCAAAGCCCGGAATAATCTCCAGCAGCTTCATATGACGCGGCGGATTGAAGAAATGCGTTCCCAGGAAGTGGCTGCGGAATTCCTCGCTGCAGTCTTCGACCATCGCATTGACGGAAATACCCGAGGTGTTCGTGCTGACGATCGATCCTTCCTTACGCACGCCTTCAATCTGCTTGAAGATGCTCTTTTTGATTTCCAGGCGTTCCGTAACCACCTCGATGATCCAGTCTACATCCTTCAACAGGCTTAGATGGTCCTCGGTGTTTCCCGGCGTGATCCGGCCCGCAAAATCAGCGCTGTAGAGCGGAGCGGTGCTTGATTTAGGCAGAGCCGCAATCGCTTTGGCGGCAAGCCTGTTTCGTACCTTCGGATGATCCAGCGTCAGGCCGGCCTTCTCCTCCTCGGCGGTCAAGCAATTCGGAACGATGTCGAGCAGCAGGCAGGGAATGCCTGCGTTGGCAAGATGGGCGGCGATCCCAGATCCCATGACGCCCGAGCCGATCACGGCGGCTTTGGTTATGTTTCGACTTGCGACCCCGGAACCGCTGACGGCTTCTTTGGTAATGGTATTACTCATTGCACAACGACCTCCTGTTCATGGATTTCGGATAGACCGAATACGGATAACTCCAAAATTTCCGCAATATCTCGCGTTTTCACGCTTTCTTCCACTTCCTTCAGCTTCGTGCCGTCCTCCAGCATCGTGAGGCAGAACGGACAGGCTGAGCTGATCATCGTCGGAGATACGGCCAGCGCCTGCTCGGTACGCGCCAGATTCACGCGCTTGCCTGCGTCCTCCTCCATCCACATCTGACCGCCGCCGGCGCCGCAGCACATCCCGTTCTCGCGATTCCGCGCCATCTCCAGCAGTTCGACGCCGGGAATGGCGCGAAGCACGCTGCGCGGCTGATCGTATACGTCGTTATACCGTCCCAGGTAGCAGGAGTCATGATAGGTGATTTTCTCCTGGACCTGATACTTGGGCTTAAGACGCCCTTCCTTCACCAGCTGATCCAGCAGCTCCGTATGGTGGATGACCTCGGCCTCCAATCCAAATTCCGGATATTCGTTCTTGAAAATATTGAAGGTATGCGGGCAAGCCGTGACGATTCGTTTCACATCGTATTTCTGAAACGTCTCGATGTTCTCCATGCACAGCTGCTGGAACAGAAATTCATTGCCCATCCGGCGCGGAGTGTCGCCCGAGTTCTTCTCCTCGTTGCCGAGAATGGCGAAGTTGACACCCGCTTCATTCATGAGCCGGACGAAGGCCCGGGTGATCTTGCGGCTGCGATTGTCGTAGGAACCCATGGAACCGACAAAGAACAGAATGTCGAAGTCCGGATTTTCCTTCACGGTCGGGATCTTCAAATCCAACGTCCCTTCCGGGTCGACCTCCTTCACCCACTTGCTCCGGTCCGCGCGGCTGATTCCCCAAGGGTTGCCTTGTCGTTCGATGTTTTGCATGGCTCGCTGGCCTTCCTGCGGCACGCTGCCCTCCATCAGCACGAGATGTCGCCGGAGATCCACGATTTTGTCGACATGCTCATTTGCGACCGGACACTGATCCTCGCAGTTGCGGCAGGTCGTGCATGCCCAAATCTCTTCCTCGGTCATGACGCCGCCGATCAATTGAATGTCCTTCGGGTCGACGCCCTCGACTTGGTGCCAGGAGCGCTTCTGCACATCCATCGTCGGCCCGATGTCGGTGACCCCCTCGCCCTTCCAGCCGACAAGCGCCAGATCCGTTGCGCCCATGGAGTGAACGCCCGGCGACCCAAACACGGAAGCAGGCATCCACGCCGATTTGGAGGTGAGCGCGGCACCTTTTTCCGTGAGATGGTCCCTCAGCTTCACGATCATGTGCATCGGCGACAGCAGCTTGCCCGTGTTCGAGGCCGGGCACACGTTGGTGCATCGTCCGCATTCAACGCAGGCATAGAAATCCAGCATCTGCTTCTGCGTGAAGTCCTCGATTTTGCCTACCCCGAACTCCTCGGCTTCTTCATCCTCCAAGTCAAGCTTGCTGAGTTTGCCCGGGGGATCCGTGCGACGAACCAGAATGTTGATCGGCGCCGTAATGAGGTGAAAATGCTTCGATTGCGGCACATAAATAAGGAATGACAGCAGAATCAACAGGTGAAGCCACCAGAATACGTAATAACACACCGTTACTGCCACCGGCGGCATCCAGGCAAACGCGGCCGCGATACTCGAGGAGATGGGTGCCATGGCCGACCACGCCAGATCTTCCATCAGCCGTTCAAAGGCCATCGTCAGCAGCACCGAAGCCATCAGCGTGGTGATGAAAAACACGACAATGCTTGGTTTCCAGCCTCGCTTGAGCCGTTTCAGCTTCTCGCCATAGCGGCGATATGCCGCATAACCGATGGCCAGCAGAATCAGCGCAACCGTAATCTCCTGCATGAGGATGAAGCCCGCATGCCCCGGAATCGGCAGGCTGTGGCCCGAGAGCCCTTTCCAGATGATATCGAGCGCCCCGAACTGCAAAATGATAAATCCGTAAAACACGATAAAGTGCATGATGCCGCTCTTGCGGTCCTTAAACAGCTTGCTCTGTCCGAATACCTGGATGGCGAATTGGCTCAGGCGTTCCTTCAGATCCTTCTTCAGATTCGCCGGCTTGCCCAAACGGATATACAGGTAACGGCGATACACCACGGTGGCGAACATGTACACTGCCCAGCCCGTGATCAAGACAAAGAGCAGCGCGTTGATTAATGTTGGAATCATCCCTCTCAGCCCCTTGCGTTAAAAGATCCTTCTTCCACACCCTTCATTTCGTCTCTGCAGCGTCCAATTCTACAGCTCCTGTCACTCCTTCCAGAACCGGCTCGTCATTGTGTCAAGATTGGGACAATATATGAAGCGCTTTCATTATAGAGACAAAAATAAGACCTCCACATCGTGCCGTGCCGACCACTCTAAACCGAACATCATGACTGCTAGCTGCATCTCTTCCTCTGTACAACGCTACATCCGTATTTGTGTACTTGCCTGCGGATACCCAGCTATTCGTTTCTTCCGGTTAAACTGCCGTCTATTGCTCTGATATGAACGCCTTATTTTGCTGCTCTTCCAGGTCTGCTTCATCCATTTTACGCGTCTTCGATAACCCATCGTTGACAATGACATGAACGTATTTTATGATGGATACAAGAAATGAATGAGTATTCATTCATAATTTTAACTGTATTCTAACACCGGGGTGAGCATATGACAAGTAAAAAAAATGAAAAATACCACCTGATCCTCCAGGGCGCCCTGAAAGTTTTTGCCGAAAACGGCTATCACCGGTCCCAGGTATCCAAGATCGCCAAGGCTGCCGGCGTGGCCGACGGCACCATCTATCTGTACTTTAAGAGGAAGGAGGATATTCTGATCCGCCTGTTCCAAGAAAAGCTTGGGGAACTGGTCGGCAAATTCCACGAAAGCGTGGAAGGAACCACGGACGCCGTGGAAGCGCTGCGGACGGTGTGCAGCATCCATTTCTCGGAGCTGGAGAGCAATCCTGAACTTGCCTATGTCACGCAGATTGAGCTGCGGCAGAGCGATTTGGAGCTGCGCAAGGAAATCGGCAGCGCGCTCAAGCCATATATCGTACTGATCGAGAATATCCTGGAACAGGGCATCCAAGAACAGAAATTCCGTTCCGATCTGAACGTCAAGCTGGTCCGCAACCTGATTTTTGGCGCGATGGACGAAGCGGTAACCTCTTGGCTGATCTCCGGCCGTAAATATTCGTTGTCCGACCAAGCGGATGAGACGCTAAGCTTTTTTCTGAGCGGTGTTTCCGGCGGACAATAAGTCCTGCTGATATTCATATTGAAGGGAGAGTTTAACCGATGAAGATTGTGGTATTGCTTAAACAGACCTTTGACACGGAGGAAAAAATCACGATTGAGAATGGATCGATTGCCGAGGATGGGGTGAAATTCGTCATCAATCCGTATGACGAATATGCGGTAGAAGAAGCCGTGAAGCTTCGGGATGACCACGGCGGCAGCGTGACGCTCCTGTCCGTCGGACCCGACCGTACGGCAGAAGCCCTCCGGACCGCCCTTGCGATGGGGGCGGACGATGCGGTGCTGATCTCCGACGAACGGATTCCGGACGATGAATATGCGGTATCGAAGGTGCTGCATGCGTATTTATCCAAGGAAAGCCCGGATCTGATCCTCGGCGGCAACTTCTCCGTGGACCGCGGTTCAGGCCAAGTGGCCATCCGCCTGGCACAGCTTCTCGGCATTTCGCACACCGGCTCCATTACCAAGCTTACGCTGAACGGGACCACCGCTGAAGTGCACCGGGATGCGGAAGGCGATCTGGAAGTGCTTGAAGTCCAGCTGCCGGCCATCTTCACCGCACAGCAGGGATTGAACGAACCCCGTTATCCGTCGCTGCCGGGCATCATGAAGGCCAAGAAGAAGCCTTTTCAGACGCTGACCCTGGATGATCTCGGGTTATCCGAACCCGACATTCAGCCGGCAACGAAGCAAAGCGAGTTGTCCTTGCCGCCGGAGCGAAGCGCCGGGCGCATTCTGAAGGGGGAGCCTGCCGAAGTGGCGCATGAGCTGGTATCCTTGCTGCGGACGCAGTCGAAAGTGATTTAATAAAAGGACAAATTGAACCTGTAAATTCCTTCGATTCTCATTGTTGAATGCGGTTACATGGCAGCGGCAGAGCCCCTGCCATCGTGCCTTATGTATTCTGATTGTATGGTTTACGGGATGTCCGTCATGCACGCTTTTCGATTGATGTGCCTTGGAAATCCGGGGCATCAGCGATTGGAGGAATGTTCCGCATTCGCTTTGGACGCTCAGGCTGGCCGACATCGTAAAACTCTCTTTACTTTCAACCCCAAATGGATCTTAGGAGGTTATGATATGAGCAAAACGATATTAGTGTATGCCGAGAACCGGGATGGGAAGCTGCGTCAGGTTGCCCTCGAGACGCTTGGCGCTGCCCGTTTAATTGCAGAAGATGGCGACAGCATCCGTATTCTGGTTGCGGGCTCCAACATTACGGAGGCCGTATCGGTCCTGAACGGCTATGGTGCCGATACCATCTATACCGTCGAGCATGAGGATCTGGAGAGCTATAATCCCGAAGCTTATATGGCCGCTATCGAAGCGGTAATCCGTCATGCACAGCCCGATGCCGTCCTCTTAGGGCATACGGCCATCGGCCGCGACTTGGCACCGCTGGTGGCCGCTTCCTTGAATGCCGGACAGATCTCCGACGTCACCGCCATTGACAACGAAGGCGGAGAAGCGGTATTCACGCGTCCGCTCTATGCGGGTAAAGCCTTTGAGAAACGCGTCTTTCAGAACGGACCGTGGGTGGTCACGGTTCGACCGAACAATATTCCCGCTGCGGAAGCCATCGAAGGCGCCAGCGCCGGCATTGAGGACATCGCTTACCCGGCTCCTTCCCTCCGCTCCGTGGTAAAGGACGTCGTCCGCAAAACCACGGGAAAAATCGACCTATCGGAAGCCAAAATAGTCATCTCCGGCGGGCGCGGCGTGAAGAGCGCGGACGGCTTTAAGCCGCTGGAGGAGCTCGCCGACCTGCTCGGCGGGGCGGTCGGCGCATCGCGCGGCGCCTGCGATGCCGGCTACTGCGATTACGCGCTCCAGATCGGGCAGACCGGCAAAGTCGTCACGCCCGAGATCTATATTGCCTGCGGCATTAGCGGCGCGATCCAGCATTTGGCGGGCATGAGCCAATCCCGGGTCATCATTGCCATCAATAAGGACCCGGAGGCGCCAATCTTTAAAGTTGCCGATTACGGCATCGTCGGCGATCTGTTCGATGTCGTCCCGCTGCTGACGCAGGAATTCCGCAAGGTGCTGGTATCCTAGGATTTCATAACGATTTATCATATTCAAAAAAAGGCTGCTCCAAAAGGTCCGGGAACCTGGAGCAGCCTTTTTCCTTCGTAAGTTTTGCGCCTGCAGCGTCCTTCGCCTATGAAGCATTCCGAAGGACTACCACAAACTGAATGGGAACCGGCACTAGCCTGTCAACTTTAAGAACCAAACCGTTTCAACAACTTCTGCTGATGAGCCGTAAACGCTTCTTCCAGCGAAATATCATAGAGATCCGCCAGCAGCGAAATGTTGCCGAGCACGTCGCCGATCTCCTCCACCAAATCCTGCTTGAGCCGTTCCCTCGACTGAACCTCCTCATCGGGGCGGTCCCTGCCAATCTCATAAGCGCGTACGGCGCGCGCCGTTTCCCCTGCTTCCTCCATCAAAAAACCGACCCGGATAAAGGGGCCGTAACCGGCCCAGCCTCTTTCACCGTAGAACTGTTTAATCCATTGCTGCGCTTCGTTCATATCCATGACGTTTGTTACCTCCGCGATTTCTTGGGATGACTGCATCCTTCTTTTTACACAATCCGAGATTAAATCCATGATAAAACGAACATGCATGCCATAAAATAAAAAGGTGCTATGTCGGCGCCGAAAGGATATGCCGAACATTCCATGACATAAATCACTATATATAGTATAATTACTCGAATGAAATATCAACATCTGGGTAAGGAGTGTGCAAATTGAAATCCATATGCGTATTTGCAGGATCGAACATGGGCGAGCATCCGGACTATAAAGCAAAAGCGGCCGAACTTGGCAGGCATATTGCCCACAACCAATACAAATTAGTGTACGGCGGCTCCAACATCGGATTGATGGGTGAAGTTGCCAACGCCGTATTGCAAAATGGCGGCGAAGTGATCGGGGTCATGCCGAGAGGGCTGTTCAAGGGGGAAATCGTACATACCGAGCTGACCCAGCTCATTGAAGTAGCCGACATGCATGAACGCAAAGCGACGATGGGCAAGCTGGCCGACGGGTTTATCGCCATGCCGGGCGGTTTTGGAACCTATGAGGAATTGTTTGAGGTATTGTGCTGGTCGCAAATCGGAATTCATCAGAAGCCGATCGGACTGCTCAGTATCCGCGATTATTTCGAACCGTTCATGAAGCTGATTCAGTACAGCATTACCGAGGGCTTCTCCAACTCCTCTCACTTGAACCTGATCAACATGTCCGATGATCCGCTCAAGTTGTTAGAGCTTATGGATAGCTACACGCCTCCGACGCTGGACCTGAAGTGGAAGGACCTGGACTAAGGATGCCTTGAGGGGCTTAAAGTGTTTTGAGGGTCTTGAGGGAAATAGCGCCCTCTAGAGAAAAATCCTTGGGTATAAAAATGTGTTGAAGGTCATTATGACGCACTGGCGTGGCCTTCCGTCATTCAAAAATGCACCGGAATCCCGGTGCATTTTTATTTTTTCCTTAGCCATAACGCTGATATTACACGAACCCGCCGTTCACGCGCAGCGTTTGACCCGTGATCCATTTTGACTCTTCGCTTGCCAGAAACAGCACGACCCCTGCAATATCATCCGGTTCGCCCAAGCGCCCGAAGGAGTTCATGCTCACGATCCCCGCAATCTGTTCCTCCGAT
Source organism: Bacillus sp. FSL K6-6540 (assembly GCF_038007545.1). Classification (NCBI taxonomy): domain Bacteria; kingdom Bacillati; phylum Bacillota; class Bacilli; order Caryophanales; family Bacillaceae; genus Bacillus; species Bacillus sp. FSL K6-6540. The sequence continues at coordinate 291,623 of NZ_JBBOXH010000001.1, read as the reverse complement.
TTACCAACGGTAAATAGCTCCGTATTAACCGGACCGGGCGCCACTGCGTTAATCGTGATCCCTTTGGGCCCGAACTCCTTGGCCAACTGACGCGTAAACTGCTCCACAGCTCCCTTCGTCCCTGCATACACGCTGTAAGTCGGGAACATCTGCCCAGCGACCGATGTCGAGAAATTGATAATGCGTCCGCCGGAGTTCATATGGCGAAAAGCCTGCTGGATCGCAAAATATGTCCCCTTCACGTTAATCGCAAACTGCTGATCGAAATCCTCCTCCGTCATGGCCGCAATCGGCTTGGTGGTCATGATGCCGGCATTGTTCACGAGAATATCGATTCCGCCATAGGCTTCGATCGTTTCACGAAACAGCCGTTCGATCTCCGCTACCTGACTAATATCGGCTTGAATGGCCCGTGCTTCGCCGCCGCCCTGCTTAATGAGGCCCACCACTTCCTCGGCTTTAGCCGGACTGCTTGCATAGTTTACGACAACCTTGGCTCCGTTCTCCGCAAGTCTCTCTGCAATTTCACGCCCGATGCCTCTGGATGCTCCCGTTACGATAGCTACCTTGCCCGATAAGCCCTTTGTCATGATAAAACCTCCCGCATATGAATTGAGAAAAAAAACGAATCTCTCCCCAGATGGATGTTCTGATCGGCAATTTCTTATTAGTAATTTGATTATATGTCGCTTTATAACAAATTACAAGTGACAGATTTATAATTTTGTCATTTGTAAATGAACCAAAACAAAAAAGACGCTATCCCATGCGAGTATCGCCAAGAATAGCATCTTTTTTACATAAGGAATGATCTCATCATGCTAGCTCCCAAAGTTCTCTGCCGCATTCTGATGACGGCGGTTGGCCATATCCCTATTCCCGCTAACCGTTCGTCGAAATCCCGGCCAACAATAACGTCCAAACCGACTCGAAGGCGGCTTCGATCCCATCCGAAGTCCATTGATAGGCATGGGCCGGATGGTGAAACAAGGAGGTTGCCATGAAAAATGCCTTCGCCGCTGACTCCGGCCGGCCTGGCTTGAATTCACCGGCACGCATCCCTTGATCCATGATCTGGGTGATCTGCCCGATTAACAAATTCACATGCGTATCGATGATCTTGACGGCTTCCAGCGTCACGGACGCGTACATGGCAAACATCTCGGGATCCTCGAGAACGTAAGTCCGCTTAGCCCGGATCAGGGTATCCGTCCATAACCGCAAGCGATCGGTGGCGCTGCCGTCCGTCCCGTCTGCAATGGTCTGCAGCGGATCCGCAATCCGCTGAAGCCACCGCTCCGTGACGGCTTCTCTGAGAGCGGCCTTGCTGGGAAAATGCCGATAAAGCGAGCCGTGGCTCACCTGCAGCGCTTTGGCCACATCGACAACCGAAGTCTTGTCTGGGCCATAACGTCGAAGCGTCTGCTCGGCCGCGTCCAATATGGCTTCTTTTGTTAATGGTTGGTCATGTGACATAGGTTCCATGAGCAACGGGATTCCGTTTTCGCCCGCTGCCCACCTTCACGCCCCCTCTCTGTTGAACACATTATAGCAAACAACCTCATCATATCAATATTGAGTTTTTGTCATTTGTCCTCCACCATGAAAACCATTCTCCGTGCTTCTATAAGACAGAAACATACATTGGGTCAGTGAACGTGAACACGGCACACCCTGCTGATCTGGCGATAATCACCATCCCCAGAGAAAAAGGAAGCCGGCACATTGCCGGCTTCCTCGCTTCTTACCTTCTCAAACTTCTATATCTTACGAATGCTTAGCAGCGAATTGCCGTTCTTCATAAATTCATAAGGTACTTTAACTTCCGCTACCCGAAAGCCTTCTGCCTCCAGCTCATGAATCAGACGGTCCAAATGGACGTAGCGGCTCCCCGATAAATCGGTCAACGGGAAGATGCGCACCTCTTCCGAGGCCACTCGCAGCAGCTCCCGAACCGTCTGGACATGAAAGTCATAATCCAATCGGTCGCTATACATGAACAGAAAATGGGCGGACAGCACCAGGTGAAACTGTTCGTTATCAAAAGGCAGCTCCGGCAGTACCGCAGCGACATAGCGATCCGGAAACTCCCGCATATCCCTAACGCAATCGCGGAGCGCTTGCTCGCGATGCCGGCGGAGCCCCTCTACATCCCCGTAATAATCCCAGACATAATTGCTTTTTGCCTGCTCCATCGTTTCCATGGCATGCCCGATATCCTGCAGTCCCTTCGTCTCCAGATCATCCGGTTTGTGATCATAAGCAATATCGCTGGCCGTTATACCGAGACCCTGCTTCGAACCGTGAGCGGTGAACGAACACGCGCCGGAAGGGCAATCCAGCACCCTTTTACCAGCAAGCTCCGGCATCTTCAAATCAAACATGTGCGCGTACTCTTCAAACGTGCGGCCAATGAATACAACCCGATCCAATGCCTGCTTGGTCTTGCCTCTACTCTGCTCAGCTTTACTCATCTCTTCTCACCTCAGCTATAGATTGGCTGCGGATGCGGCAGCTCCTGCCCACTCCGCAAGGATATACTACCATAATATGGAGTATAGGCATAAGAATATTATGATCCCTGCCTGTTCTTTTTAAGAAAATCTATAACCTCATTTAAGTCATCCGTTTTCAAGACGATTTCTTTATCATTCACCAATACAATAATCGGAAATCTGGTTAGTCCTATAGCATCCGCCATTTGCCTGCCGGTCTCGTCCCTTACATTATGTAATTTGGTAGCTTGCAAAACCTCTCGATCGGCATCGGACACATGGATCTCTTCACTCCACCATGCAACATGCGTCTGCTCATTCGGCCCATTCGCCGCATTCGCATATTCATAGAAATAATGAATTCGTAATTCTTCTTCTTCCGCCAGCAGTTCCTCAGGAACTTCTATCTTGCTCAAACCGGAACAACCGATCACCATCGCCAAGACGAACCAAGACATAACGCTCCTAAACTTCAATAACCCGTCACCCCCTGATACACTTATCCTGTTTATACTATAATATAGATAACTAACTTTCTTCGGAGGGGATTTCCTTTATGCTATCTTATCCTGCGGCTACGACCAGAGAAGAGAAAATGAACATCATTCATCACATCAAAGACCGGCTGCTTCACTTGCACGGCGATGACATTCTGGCCATCGGCCTGTACGGCTCGATTGCGCAAGGGATCGATGGCCCTTACTCGGACATTGAGCTTCGGGTTGTTACGCAGGACGGAGTCTCCCTGCCCGGGCACGAATTCATATATCCCCCTTTCAAAATCGAAATCGGAATGAAACAGAAACAGGACATCTTCAAGGCTGCCGCGTCTGTGGATGACTCCTGGGCAATTAAGGCCGGCGCCTATGTATACCTGCAGGAAATCTACGATCCGGGGAACCTGCTCGCCGAGATTCGGAAGCTGCCCCTCGAGGTTTCGGACGAAGCGATCAAAGAAACGATGCGGGAATTCATGATTTGGGAGCCCTACGAAACGATGGGCAAAATCCGAAACAACGTCCAGTCCGGGAACCTTAACTATCTCCCGCTTGGCGCTAAGGACCTGACCTGGCAGACGGCCAAGCTGATTGGACTTGCCAACCGAACCTTTTATCATACAAGAGCGCGGACGTTGGAGGAATCCCTGTCCCTCCCGTCCCGACCTTCCGGTTATGACGAGCTGGCACAGTTGGTCATGCGTGGACAGCTTCTCCAAATCGATCATGTCTATGAACTCTCCGAGCAGCTCTGGACCGGACTAAACGCATGGTATGAACAGATGAATATCGAATATAAATTAAAGGAGCTTCCATTCTGATGGAGGCTCTTTTGTTAGGTAAGGAGCCATCGTTCTCAATCTTATATTGACACATGTCATATTCTGGAACTACGCTGTGTAAGGGCCTATTTCTTACATACGATGAAAGATCACACCGCGAATGACCCTGAATGATCCTAAAAGGAAGTGAGTATTGATCATGCAAATTCAATTGAGCAGACCGCCGGACCGCAGACCTCCTTATTGGCTGCCGCTTACAACCATCCTGGCCGTCATACTCTTTATCTCCCTCATGCTGTGGTTCGAGAAGCCGCCGGAAGCCAGAAAGATCGATGCACCCGCAACCGAGTTCTCCGCAGAACGCGCCATGGCACATGTCGAGCGGATTGCCCAAAAGCCCCACCCGATGGGGTCCCCTGCCAATGCGGAAGTCCGGGCTTATTTGGTGGAACAGATGAAGCAGCTCGGCTTGAACCCGGAGGTTCAGGAGTTTAATGACCGTCTGACAACCAAGTACGTCGACGCCGACGTGCAGCTTACGAACATTCTCGGCGTCATTAAAGGAACCGGATCGGGGAAACCGCTCCTACTGATGTCGCACTATGACTCGGTCCCTACCGGACCGGGAGCGAACGATGCTTCGGTCAGCGTAGCTTCCTTGCTGGAGACGGCAAGAGCGATCCAGGCCGGACCTCCGCCGCAAAATGACATATGGATCCTGCTGACAGACGGGGAGGAAAAAGGCCTGCTAGGTGCTGAGGTGTTCTTTCAGGATCCGGCGCACCGTGAGATTGGCATGATTGCGAATTTTGAAGCCCGGGGATCGAAGGGCTCGTCTTTCATGTTCCAGACCAGCGACAGCAATGGACGGATCATTGAAGAATATGCCCGGGCCGTATCCAATCCTGTCAGCAACTCCCTCTTGGTGGATCTCTACAAACAACTGCCGAACGATACCGATCTGACGGTGGCGCTGGAGCATGGCCTCCCGGGACTGAACTTTGCCTATGGCGACGGGTGGGTAGCTTACCATACTCCGATGGACAACACGGAGAATGTCTCCCTTGAGACCATGCAGCATCAAGGCGAGAATGCGCTCGCCATGGCAAGGCATTTTGGCAACCTGGACTTGGCTGACCTGACCTCCACAGGCGACCGCATCTATTTCAATCTGTTTGGCCTGCTGGTTCACTACCCTGCGCAATGGGCAATTCCGCTCACCGTGGCGATCGCAGCGCTATGGCTGGCTTTTGCTTGGTTGTTTGCCCGCTTCTCCCTGCTTACCGTTAAGGGAAGCCTGATCGGGCTCGGAACTCCGATTCTGGCCGTCGTGCTCTCAACCGCGCTCAGCTATGGCTTGTGGACGCTCATCGATGCATTGTGGGCAGGCAAAATGACGCAGCCCACAGGCGCAACCTATGATTCGCTTCTGTACAGCGTCAGCTTTGTCCTGGTGACACTCATCGTTCATGTGGCACTTACCCGCTGGATTGTGCGGAAAGCAAATGAAGTGGAGACGCTGCTTGGCGGCGCGTTCCTGTTCCTGCTGCTGCTCATCGGCTCGACCTGGCTTCTGCCGGGCGCAAGTTATTTATTCGCGATACCGCTGCTGGTTCATTTCGCGGCTCTGACATGGGCGGCATTTACCCGGGACCCGCGCGAAACCTTAACCCATCCGGCCGTCGTGCTGGGAACATCGCTTATCCCGGTTCTGATGTTCACGTCGGTCTTTCACATCGTATTCCTTCTGCTCCCGCCGGGAATTCATCTGTTCAGCGTTGTGCTGATCGGACTGATACTGGCCCTGATGTCCCCGGCAGTCCGAATGCTCGCGCATTCTTGGAAATGGGTGCTGCCGGCCGCTTTCATCGCCATCGTTGTCCTGCTCGGCATCGGCTGGAGCCAAGCTGAACCCGGGCCGGATCGGCCGGTTTATGAGAGCCGATAGGGTTCTCCTAGAGCAGCTGATAGTTGTTACACCTGATAAGTGCACTCTATCCTGCATGCCAAACAAGCAAACGCGAACACCGCGTTTGCTTGTTTTTTTACATGGAACAGCCCAGCCGCCGTTACTTCACGATGTCTTGCCAATGCGAGGGAAGCTCATACGTATTCAGATGCTTGTATTCTACCAGCTTCACCATACCGCCGGGAATCGTCGGGGCGACCTCAAAGACAAGGCGGTCCTTTCCCACCGGGATATGGGGGCCGACCACCGGGCGGGCCTCCAGCGTGATGACGAAATGAAAGCCGCGGAATCCGTTCACTCTCTTCACTCGGATTACGTCCACGAAGTAGGGATAGACAACCGGAAGCTCCTTCAACGTATGGCTATAATGCCGATTGACCACTTCATCGATATGGGGAAGCAGAAACAGCATCAGCATATCCTGATACTGCAGCTGGGCACTATCCTTTTTCGGTGATGTATAATCGGTCACCTCGGCATGGGACGGCAGAGGCAAGCCGAAAATCGTGACGACGGCAAGGATCAGGCTGATAAAGCATTTGTTCATCTTCCTCTCTTCGCACCTCCTGCCACAGTTCTTATGGATTAGGTTCTCCCAACCGATAAGATTGATGTAACGCCATCCGAATCGAACGTGATCTGCCATATGGATGAATCAAGATACGTACGATATGATAGGTGGAAGGAAGCTATCGATTCGGCGCATTCTTCCTCTCGGCATGCCTTCAGCGCGATCAACACTGACGGGGAGGGTACACATCATTAAGAAAAAAAGGATTATGACCATGTCTGCAGCTATTATCGCATTACTAGCAATCATTATAATTTCAGCCAGCTTCTACTTTTATAACGTCGCTATTGCCCGGGCCGACAAGGCCTTCCTGAACGGCAACCCGGACCTGGAAGCCAACTCGAATATCGACAACCCCTTTGCGGATAGCAAGGATTGGTGGGCCAAGCAAAGCTTCGAGGAATGGAGTCTTACCTCAGACGACGGATTGAAACTGCATGCGTACTATTTACCTGCCGAAGTGCCTACGGATAAAACCGTCATGATCGCGCACGGATACTCCGGCCATTCGGAGCAGATGAGCGGATTCGCCCAAATGTACCATGAGGACCTGGGCTACAACGTCCTGCTTCCCGATGCGCGTGGCCATGGAAAGAGCGAAGGCGATTACATCGGCTTCGGTTGGCCGGAGCGGATGGATTATCTCAGATGGATTGAACGCGTCATCCGGCATACAGGGGAAGACGCCCAGATTGTCCTGCACGGCGTGTCCATGGGCGGGGCAACGGTGATGATGACCAGCGGCGAAGAGCTTCCGCCCCAGGTAAAAGCCATTGTCGAGGACTGCGGGTATACCTCGGTCACGGATGAGCTGACCTATCAGCTAAAGCGCATGTATAAGCTTCCATCCTTCCCGCTGGTTCAATCCACGAGCTTGCTCACCAAGATCCGGGCCGGATACTCCTTCGGCGAGGCCTCCGCGCTGGAGCAGGTGAAGAAATCCAAGACGCCGACGCTGTTCATACACGGCGGCGGGGATCTGTTCGTCCCTACCGAGATGGTGTATGAGCTGTACGAGAACGGTCCGGAGCAAAAGAAGCTGTTCATCGTCCCCGATGCAGGCCACGGCCTGGCACGCCAGTTCGATCCAGAAGGGTACGACCGGGAAGTGAAGGAGTTTATCGGCACGTATGTGCAATAAATTGAAAGAAGAGCAGTCCATGCGGACTGCTCTTTTTTGGTGAGGTGAATATACCCCTGATCAGCTTTGTGGTCACATTTAAGCCCATGTTGGTGAGCTATACCCTTTGAGCGAACTCAGGTTTAGAACATAAATGTTGGATGCATGATATGAGACCACTTGACCTGGTTTCCCTCAAGAGATCAACTACATGTTCCTGTTTAGATTCAGAATCATGCTATAATTAGAATATTCTGTAAACACACATTGTTTTTGGAATGAGTAAATAAATTATAAGGTTTTTAGTTCCATTGTTGAAAGGATGGATTCTTCATGGTTGTTGGAGTACAAGAGCTCATTTTTTTTATCATTATTTTAGCAGCAAATTACTTACTAATTTACCTGATTGTTAGTAATGCTATTTCAAATTCAGGGTTGAAATCGGAAATGGATAGTCTCAAGAACGAATTGAAAGATATAAAGAAATTGCTAGTAGATCATTCGGAAAAAACACTTGGGGATCGTAAGAATAAAGAAATCTAAATGCTACCTCATTCATTTTTAGCGATTTGCGTTAGAAACTTAACTCAATCTAAAACAGACCCGGCAATTCTGCCGGATCTGTTTTATTGAGGTTTAAAGTGAGCACCCTCTCAATGAAGGAAGTCAACAAAAAAGTACAGTAGAAACCGAGACAGAGCTTATGCACCGAAGAATACCATTCGCGGTTTCTTCATTAAATACCATCCTAGCGCTGAATGCCCGGTCTTTTTCCCTCAGCCAGCATGCCGTTAATGCTCTCGATCAACTGCGGCAGCTCGCTCATCGTCCGGATCGTAAAATCCGCCCCGTTACGGATAAACGTCTCTTCGGTTTTCGAGATCGCGGCTTCCCGGTCCGACTCTGACAGGGCATGAAACTCTTCCAAGCCCAAGCCCATTTCGGAGCTGCCGATAGCAACGCCAACCGACCACACGCCTGCGTTCACGCCTTCTTTCACGTCGGAGACGGTATCGCCGACCTTAACGACTTTCCATGAAGCCGATAATCCAAGAAACTCCATGTTCCGGTAGATCATGTAGGGGTAAGGTCTTCCTTGGGAGCGCGTGTCATCCGGCGTGAAATAAACATCCGGGCTGTACCCCTTTTGCCGCGCATTGGCAACCACGACCTCCATCATGACGCTCGTATAACCGGTCGTGGAACCGATTTTCAAGCCTTGCTCCTTCAGCGCTTCAACCGCCTCAATGACACCCGGAATCGGGTCCGTGTACTCGGATAAGGAGACCATCAAGGCCGGCTCGAATTCCGCATACAGCCGTTCTACATCCTGCTCACCGAAAGCTCTGCCGTACTTCGCCTCCCATAGCGCAGACACTCTCGGCATAGACAGCATGGCACGAATATGGTCGATCTTCAGCATCCCCATCGGCGCTCTCGCTTCCTCCATCGTTACCTCAATACCCGCATTCTTGAAAATATCGACAAACACGTTCACGGGCGCAAAACATCCAAAATCCACGGCCGTTCCAGCCCAGTCCAATATAACGCCTTCGATTCGGTTCATTGTGCCGTCACCCCTATATATTCTTCAATAATCGTACATAATTGCTCGATATCCTGCTCATAGATCTCCCCGATATTCCCAATGCGGAAGGTATCCACGTCGGTCAGCTTGCCCGGGTAAATCACATAACCCCTTTCTTTAATATAAGCGTAAAAATGCTCAAAGCTGAACCCTTCGCTCGGGAATAAAAACGTGGTGATGATCGGGGATTGCTTGTCATCGGTGATATACGACCGAATGCCGATCTGCTCCAATCTCTCCCGCAGCAGTCGATTGTTATTCCGGTAACGGCTGAACCTGGCAGGGACGCCGCCTTCTTCATTCAGCTCATCCAACGCTTTGGAGAAGGCCGCCACGACATGGGTCGGCGAGGTATAACGCCATTTGCCGTCCTTGTCCATGCCCTTCCATTGGTCGTACAGGTCGAGCGACAGGCTGCGCGCAATCCCTTCGCAGGCCGTAAGCTTCTCCAGCTTGGCGATCACAAAGCCAAACCCCGGAACGCCTTGAATGCATTTATTCGCGCTGCTGATCAGATAATCGATGCCGAGCCCCTGCACATCGATCTCCATGCCGCCAAAGCTGCTCATCGCATCGATAATGAGGGTTTTTCCATATTCCCTGGACAGCTTCGAGATCATCTCCAGCGGGTTCAGAATGCCGGTGGTCGTTTCGCAATGAACCATCGCGATATGCGTAATCTGCAGATCCTCCTGGAGCCTAGCCCGCAGCTCATCCTCGCTTGGATGTTCATCGTAATTCACCTTGTACTCCGCGTAATTCAGTCCGATATACTCCGCCATCTTCACGATCCGTTCGCCGTAGGCGCCGTTCGTTACGATCAGTACCTTATCGTCTTTCGAAATGGCGGTCGTCATGACGGCTTCAACGGCAAACGTGCCGCTTCCCTGCATCAGCACGGCGGTGTACAGCTCTGGATCCGCTCCGGCCAGTGCCAAGAGCTGCGATCTGATTTTTTGCGTAATGGATTTATATTCATCATCCCACGTGCAGCGGTCAAAGAGCATTTCCTCTTTTACCGCCTTGGTTGTGGTCAAAGGTCCCGGTGTCAAAAGCTTGTAGGTTTTCATGTCGCATCGCTCCTAATTCGGCTTATTCTTTGGATCCGTTGAAGAATTGCTGATGCTCTTCCAGCAGCTCCACGGTCAGCGGCTTCTCGAAGGTCATCGAGTATGCAGGTTTGTTGACTTCATCGACGGTCTCCCCTTCGTACAGGGCCACCGGGTAGTTCGCAATCAAATCTTTGCGGGCATCCTTTACAATGGTCTCGGCCATCTTCATCGCCAGATCCGTCGTTGCATTCTTCTTGTCCACGACCGCAACCGATTCGGTCAGCGAGAAGTTTCCTTCGACCGGATCCACGTAGTCAATCGGTGCACCGGTGGCTTTAGCCGCTACCGCCTGATGGCGAAGGCCAAACCCGGCCGCCACTTCGCCAGCCTGCACTTTCTTGATCGGACCGGAACCCGAGCTCTCCAGATGCGGTCCCACGTTGGCGATCAGGTCATGAAGCACCTTACGTCCCGCATCTTCGCCGTATTGCGTAATAATGGCCTGAACGAGCAGCCAGCCGGTGGAAGAATCCATGATGTTCGGAATCGATACGAGTCCGCTGAATTCCGGTTTGGTCAGGTCCGTGATGGAGGTGGGCATCGGCAATCCTTTATCCTTCAGCACTTCCGTATTCACGAAGATGGAGCCGGTATTCGCCAGAATCGGCGTGTAATATGCCGGATAAGAATCGGTAGCGCCTGCGTCAAAAGCCAGATCCTTAAACATCGAATGCTTGCTCTGCGAGCTTTCGATGAAGTAGGAGCTCATCGTGACAAGATCGGCCTCGATTTTGTTCCCCTCCGCCATCAATTTGCCCCCGAGTTCGGAGGTGCCCAGGGATTGGACAAGGTACTGTCCTTCATATCCGGCATTCTTCAACGAGGTCTCCATTGCCGCAACGGCTTCTTCATCCCCGTTGGTGTAGATGACTACCTTCTTCGCTTCCCCCGCGCTGCCGCTGCCGCAGGCGGCCAAAGCAAACACCATACTGACTGCGATCAATGACAGCAGCATTCCCTTCAGCGTCTTCATCGTGATTAACTCACTCCTTGAATTTTTTATTTAGTAATGATGTGAAATAATGAATTAGCCATCGTATTCCCGCTTCAAAATGGCTGGTGGTAAATTAGCAAGAAGCTCCTCGCTTCCAGTGCCAATACCCAGCGGAGAGGACGGAATCGTATTGGAGAAGCGCATGCGTTCGCCTTTGTCTTCGGATTTCTACCGCTTAGTCATCTCAATCCGAGAAATCCGAAGACAACAGCGATCGGAAATACGATCCGGCATCGTAGCGGACAGGCGTGATGGGGCAGCTTTAGCGCTGCGCGGTTCTCCTCTGCCATGCGTCGCACACCAGCTTGATGATCAGATTCGTGAAGAAGATCAGCATTGACAGCACGAAGATCTCATTAAACTTGGCGAAATGCTGCAGCTCTTTGATTTTGCTGGCGACGAGCGACGTCTGGGCCGATACGAGAAAGATAATGCCGCTGATCGTTACCATGGCGTTGATGAAATAGTAGCTGAACATCTCGATGACGGTTGAGGCCGAGTTCGGCAGGATCACCCGATACACGGTCTTGAACCAGCTGTCCCCCAGCAGTTCTCCCGTGGTTTCCCAGGAGGGATTCATCTTGGACAGGGAGTTCTTGGCCATCAGGTACGGCGTCGTAAAGAAATGAACGATGTTGCACAGAACGATAATGAAAAAGGTCCCCTTCAGGCCGCTCCCGTTAAAGAAGAGCAGGTAGGATATCCCCAGCACCATGCCGGGCACCGTATTGGTTATCATGGATACGATGTCTACCGCGGACCGGGCCTTTAACGATGTACGCACATTGAGCAGCGCGGATAAGTACGCCATCAAGGTACCGAACAGCGCCGTCAAGAAGGCGACCCAGAGCGAATTGCGATATACCCCCGTCAAGTCACTCGATTGAATCACATCCCGCACATGCTGGAACGTGAAGGTCATGTCATAGGGGTAACTGCTCAACCAAGGAGCGATGAACATCACCGCAAAAATGGACAGCATGCCCGTCACAATGGCCGACGACATCACGCCGAAGGCGATATCCCGAACGCGCTGCCGCGGCAGCTCGATATCCGACAGCTTGTCATAGTGGAAATTCCACTTTTCCAGATAATTCAGCAGCCAGATGCCGAACACGGCCGGAATCAGCATCATCACCGCAATGACAGCGCCTTGATTGAAGTCCGGAATGGAACCCAGCATCACCTGGTACAGCTGCGTCGCCACGACCGGGTAGGTACCGCCGACGGAAGCCGGAATCCCAAAATCCGTAAAGCTTAAGATAAAGGACAGCACAAAGGCCCCGCCAAGGGCTCCCGCAAGGGGACGCATAATCGTATTCATGAAACTTCTCATCGTGCCGTCACCCATTAACTTGGATACGATGATGAATTTTTTATCAATGTACTTAAACGCGTTATGAATCAGCAGGAATACCGGCGGCAGCGTGTAAATGACGTAGCCGATGAGCAACCCGTTCCATCCGTAGATATCGAACAGATTGCGCCCGGCAAGCCGGGTGATCAAGCCCTGGTTACCGAACGAATACATGATGGCGAACCCATAGGTAATGGTCGGAAGCAGCATGGGGACCATGATGACGGTTTTCAGCAGGCCTTTGACGGGCCGGTATATTTTGGTGCAATGAATGGAATACGCGAGTATGAACCCCAGAACGGTCGTGATCACGGCCGTTACGCCCGATACCTTCACGCTGTTGCCGATCGCCTCGACGAATTCCCGATTCGCCCCTATGGATGCATAGTGTCCAAGGGTAAATCCCTGATCGGATCCGAAGGAGCGGACCAGCAATATGAGCAGCGGCAGGAACAGAAACACGGCGAACAATAACAGGATGACGGTGAAAATAACCCGCATTTCCGGCTTCGTGCTACGCATACTGTTCACCGAACAGGTTGTAGATGTTCTGCCTTTTGATATGCAGCTGCTTGATAATGAACTGCTTCACAAAATCATTGCTCGGATGATGGACAATCTCCTGGGGCGTGCCGAATTGGGCAATCTGTCCCTGATGGATGATCAGAATTTTGTCCGAGAGCGTCAGCGCCTCTTCCGGGTCATGCGTCACAATGATCGTGGTCAGCTTGAATTCCCTGGCGATCGACTGGATCCGCTGCTTGATCGATTCCTTGATCACGCCGTCCAGCGCGCTGAGCGGCTCATCGAGCAGCAGGATTTTCGGTTTCGTGACAAGCGTTCTGGCCAGGGCCACTCTCTGCTTCTGCCCCCCTGACAGTTCGCCGATCCGCTTGTCCAAGTGGGGCTGGAGCTCGAGAAAATCGATATATTCCCGGACCTCCTGCTCGCTCACGGTTCCCTTCTTATTGCGCAGGCCGTATACGATATTGTCGTAGGCATTCAAGTTGGGGAATAAGGCATAGTCTTGAAACACGATATTAAATCCCCGCTTCTTCATCGGTACGTTGCTCAGATCTTGACCCTGGAACACGATTTTTCCCTGATCCATTCGGGTGAGTCCCAAAATAATATTCAGCAATGTGGTCTTCCCGCTCCCGCTCGGACCGAGCAGCGATACTATCTCGCCGGTGCCGATTTCTACGTTGATGTCATCCAAAACCACTTTATCGTCGAATTGTTTGCAAATATGCTCTAGCTTCAGCAAACGGCTCACCTCCTTAAACACATCCTCAGTATAGAAACCATATGTAAATAAGAATCATGGGAACTGTTAAATGTAAGTAAATTATGCATATATCATTCATAAATTAATACTAACTATTGACCATATTCACTCAAAACTGATGCCTAACTTATGAATAATATAGGTAACTCTATTGAACATGGCCGTGCGAATCGGTAAACTAGACATGAATACAGGCATCAACCACTAATGCGGATTGAATGGGTGAGCGAATGTTTCCATTGGAGAGGCAAAAGAAAATACTTGAGCTGCTTACGATTCGAAAAGTACTGAAGATCACGGAGCTTACGGAAGAGCTGAACGTCTCCGTGGATACGCTGCGACGGGATTTGAACACCCTGACCAAGCAAGGGCGGATTGAGAAGATCTATGGCGGGGTAAAGCTCGTGGAGTCCCGGTTCGGCGAATCCTCCATGGATGAGCGCATGGTCAGCCAGCTGGAAGAGAAGGACCGGATCGCCCGCAAATGCAGCGAATTTGTTCATGACGGCGACTGCATCTACATCGACAGCGGCTCGACCACGTACCAAATCGCCAAATACGTGAAGCATAAGAAGAAGCTGACGGTGGTTACGAATTCACTTCCGGTTGCGATCGAGCTGATGGACAGCGACGTGGAGCTGATTATGATCGGCGGCAAAATCCGGCGGGAGGAGCAATCCGTCGTCGCGTATGAATACATCTTCAACTTTCATGAGCTGAATGTGCTGAAGGCGTTTATCTGCTGCAGCGGCATCACCATCGAAAAAGGCATCTCCGACTACAACCTGGAAGAAGCCATCACGCGCAAAAAAATGATCGAGCTGTCCAAAGAGGTGATTGTCATGGCGGACAGCACCAAGTTTGGCAAAGACGTTACCATTTCCATCGCTCCGCTCGACAGAATCGATACCATCGTGACGGATGCGAACGTCCATCCAAGCTTTATTCCAACTTTCAAGAAGACCAATACAACGCTTGTGATTGCAGATGAATAGAATAGAGAATCACGCCAAAAACGGACATTACCGATCGCCGAACGACAGCGAATATGGGAATGTCCGTTTTTTAATTCACACTGGCGGAGACCGGTGCCAGCTTATATGTATCGAGCCTTTTTCAGTATCCTGCATCCATAAGGATTAATCTTCTTTCCATGCATCTCCATCTCTCTTTATTATGTGGATGACGGACCTAGCCTCCTTTGTAAGCGGTTGTACATTAGAAGGGAAGTCCATATAATGATGAAGGAATGAAAATCAGGATATTTTTGTTATGTTCTGCGACACCATGCAGGTAGAGGAGGAATCTGATTATGAACGTTGGATCAGCACGAGCAGCGGCAACGGATTGGGTCTTGCAGCATGCCAGCAGGGAGCCTGGATTCATGGGTGCCTATTTCAGCGGCTCCACGGTCGGCAAGCCGGACGATGCCGAGATGGCTCCGTCATCAGACATTGACGTCGTTGTAGTCACCGCGGATCCGGAGCCCCCGCTGAAACCGGGGAAGTTTATCTACCAGGACGCCTTGATCGAGGTCACCTATCTGTCCTGGCAGGACCTAGCTTCGCCCGAGCAAGTATTAACGTCCTACCATCTGGCCGGCAGCTTCCGCGTAGACACCCTGATGTCCGACCCGACCGGACAACTGCGCAAGCTGCAGACGGACGTCTCGCGGCATTTTGCCGACCGGATCTGGGTCACCCGCCGCTGTGAGAACGTGCGCGAACGTATCATGAACGGCCTCCAATCCATAGATCCTTCCGCTCCTTGGCATCGGCAGGTGACCTCGTGGCTGTTCCCTACCGGCGTAACCACCCATATGCTTCTGGTCGCCGGGCTTCGCAACCCCACGGTCAGACTCCGCTATGCGGCCGTTCGCGACGTGCTGAAGGAATATAACCAAGAGGAGGTCTACGAGGAGCTGTTACGTTTGCTGGGCTGTAAAGACATGTCTGCCGAGCAAGCCATGAATCATCTCAACGGACTGGCCCGCACCTTCGACGCCGCTGCTGCGATTGCCAAGACGCCCTTCTTCTTCAGCAGTGACATTACGCCGGAAGCAAGACCGATTGCCATTGACGGCAGCCGCGAGCTGATCCTAAACGGAAGCCATCGGGAAGCCGTCTTCTGGATGGTGGCCACCTTCGCCCGCTGCCACAACATCTTGGAGGTTGACGGGACTCCTGAATTTCAGGAGCAGTATGTACCCGCTTTCGATGCGATTCTGGCCGATCTCGGCATAACGTCCACCGTTGACCTGCTCCAGCGGGCCGAAGAGACCCTCCGTTTCCTGCCGAAGCTGTGGGATGTCACGGTAGGCATTCTGGATGCTAATCCGAATGTATCCGGCGGCGAAGAATCAACCTCATAACTCCTAATTTCATATAGAAAAGACCACGCCAGGATTCGTTCCTGGCGTGGTCTTTGTTTTGTACATCGTGCGTATTACTCCTTATGCTTACGGTGCGTGGTCCGGGCAGGCTTCGATGGCTAATCGGCCAACATGCTTGACGCACGCATGGCTGTCGATCCTTCTTAGTGGCTTTCCTGCTCCATCGGCAGGTAAAACCGCTGCTCCTCTTGGTCTTTGGCAAAGCCGACCGACTGATAAAGTGACAACGCCGTATCATTGGCTGCCTTTACTTGCAGCTTGACCGTGGCGGACCCATGAGCCTGAAGATAAGACATGGCGCGGCAAAGCAGATATTTGGCGATCCCCCGCCGTCTCCACGGTTCCCGCACAAACACATCTTCAATCACGCCATCCCCCTCCTCCTGCCATGCCATGGTACTGCCGACGATTGTATCCCCTTCCAGAACATTCATGGCGATCCAGTTGGAATGCGCCTTATATTCCCGTAATCGTTCGAGACCCAGCGGCGCTTCCGGCCAAATTTCAGCTTCGAGCTTTAGATACTCCACTTCCTCTTCCGCAGACTCGATCCTCCACAATCGATTTTGATAGCGATCATCTAACGGCAAGGCAGGAATGGGCTCCTCCAACGATCGTTTCATGACATAAAGGTTCTCCAGCGGCTGAAACCCCTTCTTCTCCGTAAAAAAAGCGTTATTGGCGCTCTCATGGACATAATTGCCCACGCACAAATACGTCTCGTACGTCTTCGGCAAAGTCCTCATTAAGACAACCGCCCGTTCATACAGGACCTGATACAATTCGTCCAAAAGGTCGAAATCCCGCTCACGATGCGGAACCGCCTTGAGATTCACGTAAATATGATGCTTGCAGTTCGGGGCACATCCCGGCGGAATCACGTTTATGACCCCGACCTGACCCTTAGCTACCATCTTCCCGTCTTCGATAACGCAGAACACGTTTTCCCAATTCTCCCGGTCACCCACCCACCAGAACAGCGCATTCTCGGCGGATACCGCCTGATATAACTCGCCTAGCAGAGGCATGTCGCCCTGCCCAAAACTACGAATGATTCTTTCACTCAATGAATGCCACCAGCCTTTGCGTTCATTGTAAGCCGATCGGAGTGCCAACAACAGAGAAAAAACAACTATAGACAAACAAGCCGCCTTTTCAAACAACGATCTCCTTATAATGGGTGTACAATAATGAAATTACGTAATATAATAATTACGTAATAACATAATACTCTAAAGTGAGGTTGATGATTCCACATGACACGTGACCTGATCCAAGAGATGGATGTCTTAAAGAATCAAATGGCGGAGCTGCAGCAGCTTGTTTATCAAGCTCTTGTGGAACGAAAACCTGCATCCGCATCAAATCCATACCGCCAAGAAATCGCAACAGCGCCCACCATAAATGAACCCAATCCCGAAGACGGCTCTGTCTTCTACTCCGGGCAGGTGCACCTGAACGGACAAAACATCCGCTGGGAGCCACAGCAACGCCGATTGAATCAATTACTGGACATGAATACCGAGAAGGCGGCCAAAATCCTCGCTGCCCTGGGCAACAAGCAGCGCCTGGATATTTTGAAGGCCGTCATGGCGGAGCCGCTATCGGGATCCGAGCTGGTGGAACGGTTGAACATGGGGACGACGGGTCAGCTGTATCATCATCTCAAGGCGCTGCTCGGCGCAGACCTGCTCGTCCAGGAGCAGGGGGGCCGCTACGCTCTTCCCCAGCATCGAAGCCTGCCGTTCCTTCTGCTGTTGTCCGCTGCCGGCGATCTGCTCGATGCCAGCGATTACCTGGAGATGTCGGAAACCCGCAACAATGCAGGGATGTACTTCGGGCCCTCGCATGGCTTTGATATTCATCAGCTGCTTTGGGCCGTGGTGGAAAATTCGATTTTGGAGCATACGAGCGGGTATGGCGATCAGATCGGCATTTTCCTGCATGAGGATGGCAGCGTGACGGTGACCGACAACGGAAGAGGCATTCCGGTGCAGGCCCTCCCGAATTCCGATGTCCCCGTTGTGCAGTCGATTCTGACCGATGTCCACCGCTTCAACAACAGCGCGCACTTTCTGGTTCCCGGCGCGGAAAAAGGCATCAGCATTGCCGTGGTCAACGCCCTCTCCAAGCAGCTGTCCGTGGAAATTCGGCGTGACGGGAACATATACCGGCAGGAATACCGGCACGGCATACCGCAGACGGGTCTTTTGACGGTTGGTTTGACTCAAGAGACGGGAACCAGCGTGACGTTCAAGCCCGAACCGGAATTGTTCAGCTCGGCCTTTGAATTTGACCGCATCCTCGAGCGCAAGGACGCGATTGCCGCGGATTATCCTGCACTTGCCCTGACCATTCGGAACACCGCTGAATAAAGTGGCTTTTCGAAGCGGTCCTAATTTGTATACTTTGCTTTTTTTGCAGCAGCGGCAGATATGGTTGGCAACCATCCAAGCATGCCCCGGACCACACGTCGTGCGCACAGGGGGCAGTTTCGCACGATGCATGAAAGCCTGGTATCCGGTACACCGAGTGCCTGCGCTCCTATGCTATACTGAGCTTGAACGAACGCTAATCGAGGTGATATAGAATGCTGGAACGTTCTATGGAGAATGTAATGGAATCCGAACAGAAAGGGGCTGATGCGATTAAAATATAAAACGAAACGAGGACGATACACATGAATACGCAAGATATGGTAATGAGCGAGGGTTTTGCATTGAATGTTTCAATTCGCGGGAACGGCAAACCCATATTGGTGGTGGGAAGCAGCGTTTACTACCCCCGCTTGTTTTCGGAGCAGCTTTATACGTCATTTCAATTGATTTTCCTGGACCATCGAGGCTTTGTGGAGCCTCCTCGGACACTGGAACCGGAAGACTATACGCTGAATAAGGTTCTGGATGATATCGAAAGGGCAAGACAAGCGCTGGGACTGGAGGATTTTATCATATTGGGGCATTCAGGACACGCCTTTATGGCGCTGGCGTATGCCCAAACCTTTCCGGAACGCGTCAGCAAGGTGATCCTGCTAAATACGGGCCCGACCAACAGCCCGGAGCGGCAGCAGCAGAGTTTCGCTTTTTTCAATGAGACGGCAAGCCCTGAGCGGAAACGGCAGTTCGAAGCGGATATCGCCCTGCTGGAGGAGGATGTCCGAAAGGAGCCTGAACGTCGGTTTGCTCATATGTGCATTCGGATGGGAGCCCACAGCTTTTATGATTATGCCTATGATGCGGCTTGGATGTGGGAGGGGGTCTTCACCAGCATGCCCGTCTTGGATCATTTATGGGGAGAAGCCTTCGCGCGGCTGAATCTGATCGATTCCCTGGAAGAGGTCAATATTCCCGTCTTCATCGGTCTTGGACGGTACGACTATTTGGTCGGCCCCGTGTCGCTATGGGATGCCGTAGACGGCTCGCAAGCAAACGTGAGGAAGGTCGTTTTTGAGCATAGCGGCCATAATCCAATGTTCGAGGAGCCTGAGCTTTTTAACGCCACTTTGACGGATTGGATTCAAGAAACGGATCGCTGATTTTGTAAAAGCTTAAATGAAGAGGAGCCCGGGGCATTCCCGCTAGGCTCCTTTTTGTATCCGCCAGTGCTTCAAGCGGCGTACTCTCGCTTCATAAGGCTTCAAAGAAGCATCATCCGATGCTCTACTCGCTCAAAGTCGCTCTTTTTTCAGTCGGATGCGGACACAGGATCCGCTATTTACTGATATCCGGGCCTCTCTTGGGCCAATAAGCGGATATGGATCCGCATTCGCTGATTTTCGTTCCTTTTTGAGTCCATGCGGACACTGGTTCCGCTATTTGTTGATATTCGAGCCTCTTTTGGGCCAATGCGGACATGATCCGCCATTCGCCGATTTTCGTTCCTTTTTTGAGTCCATGCGGACACTGGTTCCGCTATTTACTGATATTCGGGCCTCTTTGGGGCCAATGCGGACATAGGATCCGTTAATGCAGCTTTTACACGGTTGAATCCCAGTAAATTTTGAATATAGCGGATCTCCTGTCCTCAAATCGCTGCAATATGGCTAAAAACATAGAAATAACGGAACCATTGTCCTCCAAACGTCACTAATCCAGACCTATCCAACCCGCAAACCTTCATCACTCACGCGACGTTGCTTCATCAGTTTTCACCAATTGTCGAAGCCCCCCTACTACTCTGTTCCATTGTTCCTAGACTCTTGATACTGTGTTCCATCGATCCGACCCTTGATACTCCGATTCCTCGATCCCCAACTCTTGATACTCTGCTTCATCAATCCTCGGCTCTCGATACTTTTCTTCCTCGATCCTCACGCTCTTGTTACTTTGCTCCATCGATCCTCGGCTCTTGATACTTTGCTCCATCGATTCCCGACGTGATACTCTGCTTCATCGATCTCCGACTCTATATACTCCGCTTCCATCCTCGACCCTTGTTACTTTTTTTCCTTGATACTACCTTTCCTCGCCGAATCTTCTCTTGATACCTATATACCTCGATCGTTCCCTACTATTATCCCTACATCCCCTTCCCATGATCATGATCCTATTTCACCTTGCAGAGTCCTCTT
This sequence comes from Bacillus sp. FSL K6-6540, assembly GCF_038007545.1. NCBI lineage: Bacteria > Bacillati > Bacillota > Bacilli > Caryophanales > Bacillaceae > Bacillus > Bacillus sp. FSL K6-6540. The sequence goes on along the minus strand of NZ_JBBOXH010000001.1, from coordinate 270,888 downwards.
ACGAATACAAATTTCATCATGACGACAATAGCTCCCACCCTCCTGCAGGGTCTGACCTATGGGTGGGCAGCCGTGAGTTCCCCCATTAAAGGGACAGCTCCCCCAGCCGACGGCTCTCCTCCTCAATCCGGCTTGGGTCGATCCGCTCAAACAACAGCTCCACCCCATGAATCGGCCTGCCGGCCGGAACGTGGCACCACTTCCACGCAGGCGGCTCCAGCGAGAGAAAGTCCCGGATCCTATCGCAAGAGAACGGGATGAACGGCTGCAGCAGGTTTGCCAGATTGGCTATAATCAGAATGCAGGTGTACAGCGTGGTCCCACAAGCGGCTCGATCCTCCTTGATCTGAATCCATGGCTTCCGTTCATCAAAATATTTGTTCGCCAAGCGCACCACGCTGAAAATCAACTCCAACGCTTCTTTCAGTCGACCCTCCTCTATAAGCGCCCCGGCCTGCTGGTACAATGCCTCCATCCGGCCCTGCCACTCATCGGATATGCTGCCCTCAGGCACTTTCCCGTCAAACGATTTGTTCGCAAACACCAAGGTTCGGTTGACCAAATTCCCGAACGCGCCAAGCAGCTCGCCGTTATGGCTGTGAATGAATTCCCTCCAGGAGAAATCCGCATCCCGCTTCTCGGGGCCGTTCGCAATAAGGAAATAACGAACCGAGTCCGGCTGATACCGGCTTAACAAATCCGGCACCCATATCGCCCAATTGCGACTGGTCGAGAATTTCTTCCCTTCCAGCGTCATGTATTCGCAAGAAATGATCCGATCCGGCTGATGCAGATCTCCCGCTCCCTTAAGCAGCGCAGGCCAGATCAACGTATGAAACGGAATATTGTCCTTCCCATGAACATAGTAAGCAATCGCCTCGCCTTTCCCCTTGTGCCAAAAGGACTCCCAATCGCCGCCCGTTTCCGCGGCCCACTGCTTGCTGGCGGACAAGTAGCCGCTGACCGCTTCGATCCAAACATAGATTTTCTTATCCTCGAAGCCCGGAACCGGGACGTCCACGCCCCAGGTCAGATCCCGCGTAGCCGCTCGGTCCTGAAGCCCTTCCTCCAAGTATCTCTTGGTCATTTGCACGGCATTATCTCGCCAGCCCCGGGCGTTATTCAAATCATCCGCCAGCTCAGCTTGGAAATTCGACAAAGCTACATAAAAATGCTCGGTGGGCCGCTCCACCGGCGGGTTCCCGCAAATTTTGCAGGTCCTGTTCGTCAGGTCGGACGGATCAAGCATCGTGGAACAAGCATCGCACTGATCCCCGCGGGCCCTGCTCCCGCATACGGGGCAATCTCCTTCCACATAACGGTCCGGCAGAAACCGCCGATCGGTTTCGCAATACGTTTGCAGCACGGTTTTACGGTACAGATGGCCGTTGTCCAGCAGCTTCAGGAACAGCTCCTGTACCACGCCATGGTGAAACGCCTGATCGGTTCGCGTGTATAAATCGTAAGAGAAACCCAGCTGTGCAAAGCACTCCGCGAACTCCGCATGATACCGATCGGCAATATCCCCCGGCGTTACGCCCTCTTGAATCGCTTGCACCGCCACCGGCGTGCCGTGGCAATCGCTGCCCGATACGTACAGGACGCGATCGCCCTTCGCGCGGAAATAACGCGCCAACACGTCGCCGGGCAGGAGACTGGCAAGCCGCCCCAAATGTAAGGAGCCGTTGGCATAAGGCCAGGCACCGCCGATAAAAATGTTTGTCATGTCGTTCATCCTCCTTTTTTATGGACAACAAAAAAAGCCCTCATCCCAAAGGGACGAGAGCTTATGGCTCACGTGGTACCACCCAATTTCATTCATGCCTTGCGGCATTCACCTCTTCGGGTACGACGCCCATATATCGCGTGTATACCCTAGCACGTTAACGGGTGCGGGATCCGGCACAGCCTACGACCCCATGCAGGGTTTCGGTGCACAGCTCAGAGACCATATTCCCGAGGCTCCTTCTTTACCCCTTTTCACCAGCCGGGGCTCTCTGTTCAAAGACGCTGCCAAGGTACTCTTTCTCTTCATTGCTTTTGTCTAGCGTTATTCAACTTACTGGAAATCATACTCGAATTTCACGGAAGAAGTCAAGGGGACGAATGCGCAGCTTTTCTTGCCCTTTCCCGGCCGTCCCGTATCGCTCCCAGCTTCTTGCCCAGCATCATTTTAAGCTTCTTGCGGGCTCTGCTCATGCGGTTTCGGACATTTTCGGGCTCAATCTGCAGCACCTCCGCAATTTCCAGGGTGTTGAAATCCTCGTAATAGTACAAATACATCGGTTGTCTTAAGGTTTCGGGCAGCCTAAGCACGGCGGACAACAGCTCGTCATGGTTTTCTTCGCTGTACATTATCGATTCAGGCACCTGTACGGCCCACTCGCTTAAACGATTCTCAGCCAAAAGATCCATTCATTTCAACTCCTTTTTTCCCGTGTATGGATATGGATCGGTTCTTCCTTGTTCCCGTTAGTTCAAATTTCGAGCTCTTTTCTTGACCGGCTGAAATTGTCGTCTCTTCGCTGGGAAGAAGCGAGCCAACAAACGTACCCGATCATGCGTATATTTCCAGGACTCTCCGGCCTCTCGATCCAACTCCGCCTGCTGCTGCTTGATGAGAGATTCCACAACGAACCAATTGGTCATATCTAGTCACTCCTCTTCCCTCGCTCGTTAGTTCATATTTTTTTGAACTAAATATTTAAGTTCAATTATATATGAACTAATAAAAAGTTCAATATTTATTTTCCTTGGGATGTGGTATCATAAAAATGGAATAATGAGTGCTTGGAGGAGAGGATGATCATGACTCATATCAGAGTTGACTATTCGCCTGTTCACGAGCTGGTAACCAGCTTGTTCACATATGCAGATAATAAAAACCAAATGCATGATCTAGGGAATAAATGGAGGAAGGACATTCAGAAGAATCTGCCCGCGTCTTTTACGGATAAGCTGGAAGAGCTGGACCTGTGCGAGATCGTTGCTTATCTGCACCTGGTTATCGTAGACAGCCCGAAAAAAGACAACATCGAGCGTTTTCTTGCCTGGTTTGCCGATTTAGGAGAAGGGCAATTGTACGAAATCCTAGCGCCTTATCTAGAAGACGGATTTCCGATGGGGCTGAAAACATTCCGGGATCAGAGCCTTGAGATCATGACGGAGTGGCACCGGGTCTATACGATCTTGCCTGAGATTCACGACCTGCTGGGGCGTTCCGCTGCCCGCATGGAGCAGCTGAGCCGGGAGCTTTCCTGTATTGATCTGATCGATGAGGCAACGAACGGGATCGTGCTCGATCCTGAAGACGAATATAGCGCCATTCTTCTCATCCCTACTTATCACATCAAGCCGTTAAACCGGATGGACGAAGTGGGCAATCAACAGCTCATTATCAGTTATGCCGTAGACGATGAGCAGCAGGACGAGGATACGCCGACCAACCAGCTGCTGCGCATGACCAAGGGATTGGCTGACGAGAAGAGGCTCGTGCTGCTGCACATTCTCGCTGACGGCCCCGTCACGTTTACGGAGCTGCAGCAGAAGACCGGACTTTCCAAGAGTAACCTGCACTACCACCTTTCCTTGCTTAAAACCGCGGGCCTTTTGCGCATGCACTTCAAAATGCCGAATGAACGATATAAATACAGCGCAAGACCGGAATCCTTCACTCAGCTCAAGTCTTTCCTGGAGTCTTACGTGTTCGGTCTGACAAAAGAATAAGCGCTGCGTAGTCCCCCACCGAATTCGGGAGCACAGCGATAGTCATGTAAGAACTACACGCAAAGAGGCTCCCCTCTTTAGGAAGCCGGTACAGGATGTAAGGCGAAATGGCGAGTATAAAATAGCCTGCCGCATTAATAAAAACATCGATCGATATCCCCGGAAGGCAGTCCGTATACCGGAACGGAGCGTTGTCTTGCGAGATCAGGGCCACAAGCTCTAAAGGTTTATACGTTCTGATCTCTAACGAAAACAGAAAAAAGCCTGGAACCATCGTTCCAGGCTTTTTATCATTCAGTTATAGAGGTCGCAGCTTTCTATCGTTGCTGTTATAGAGGCCCCCGCAGCCTCCAATCAGTTGCTCTCTATCTTGACTGTCAGCGCACTCTTGGCCGGCATTTCCAGCTGCAACGCCTCTTCCCCGCGCAGCTGGATCGCCACGCTCTCCGGAGCCTCGCTGTCGTTGAACAACACGGCGGCAATCGAGCCGTCCGTGTTCTTGAAGGCTACCGAACGGATGAACTCATGGCTGGTAGATGCCACACGCCGCGCTTTGGGACGGATCACCTTGCTAAAGTGCGCCAGCGCGTAGTAATCCAGCGTATAGGTAAGCTCCTTCGTCTGCTGATTCACCGTCACGATGCCGCGGCAGGTGCTTTTTCCAAAGCCCGGCACGGTAGGTCCGCTCTTCTCGTCCAGTGCCATATTCCACAGCACGTAAGATTTACTGTGATTGCGGAGAATCTCGATTCCGGTCCGCATCACATTGGAGAAGGCTTGCTCAAACGGCGGAATCCACTCCCCGCCCGATCCTTCCGTAAAATGAACCTCTTTCCCCGGGAATGCCTCGAAGACTTCCGATTGGACCGACGGTTTGCCGCCGTACCAGTGCCAGGCAACCCCATCCACAGCGTCGGCCGCTTGCTCAAATACGGTCAGCGGGTAGTCCGGCTTGTCCCAGTTATGGTCATAACAGAGTATTTTCGTACCGATGCCGTTCTTTACGAATTGCGGCTTCAGATGGTTCTTGATAAAATCGCTCTGCGCTTCGGGCAGCATGATCATGCCGGGGTAATGTCCCGGCGAGTATAATGCCTCGTTCTGCGGCGTGACGGCATAAATCGGCAGCCCGTTGGCTTCATACCCTTGGATATAACGCACAAAATAATCAGCATACACCGAATAGTATTCCGGCTTCAGCTCTCCGCCGATCATCGACCCGCTCGTCTTCATCCAGCCGGGCGGGCTCCACGGGGAACCCATCAGCTTCACGTCCGGATTCAATCTCACCGCTTCCTGCAGAAGAGGAATGATATCTTCCTCGTCATGCGCAATGGAGAACTGCTCCAGCTCTACATCCGTCTGGCCCTCAGGCATATCATTGTAGCTGTAGAAATCACGCGCGTAATCCGATGCTCCCATCGGCTGGCGGAGTACAGATAACCCGATCCCTTCGTTTGGATCGAACAGCTGCGTCATGAGCTCGGAACGCTGCTTCGTCTCCAGCACCTGATGGATCAAATAAGCAGCGGAGTCCGTGAAGGACGCGCCGAAGCCGTCCATCTCCTGAAACGTCTGCTCCTCATCGATGACAACCTTATGCTTCGCTGCACCCGTAGTTACGGGCGTTAGCTGCGCCTTGTCTTTCTTCACGAATAATTCTTCTTCACCGTTTGACTGGTAGATGGTGATGTTCAGCATGTTGTTCCCCTCCAGGTTTCTTGTGTCTTCCTACCCATGGCCTACCGAAGATAACTTGGAAAGAGCCCCTCTCCTGTCAAGAAAGGGGCCCTTCCATCCATTAACGTAAACTTATTTCAGCCCCAGCTTCTCTTTGTTCGCTTTCATCTTCTCGTTGCGGACTTCGACGATTTTATCCCAGTTGTTATCGTCCAGGAACTTTTTATAATCGTTCAAGAGGCTATCGAAGGTTGCGTCGTCCTTCGAGCGAATCATGCTGACGAGCGTGGAGTTCCATTTCGTATTGATGGCCGTCAGGGAGCGCGCTTCCGGCGTGCCCTGATCCGGGTTGATATTCTCCAAAATAAAGTGCGGCGTCAGCTTGCCTTTGCCCCATTCCTGCATTTGCTTGATCGCATCCGGGAAAGCATCCCCGCTCAGCGCCTTGTGGCGGTCATGTCCGAAGAACATGAATTCGCCCATGCGGTAGTCCTTCTTGAACGTATCCGGATTGTTCATCTGGAGCTCCTTCACGTCTGGCAGGAATTCCACCGTTCCGTCTGCGTTCACTTGGTAAGTCTCGCCTTCGATGCCATAGTTCATCAGCATTTGTCCTTCTTCGCTTAACAGGTACGTGAAGAGCTGAATGGATTTGGCAGGGTCTGCGTTCTCTTTCGTGATAAAGCTGATCATCCAGCCCGTAATACCGGATTGGTTCAAAGTAGGCGCATGTCCGACCGTGCTTTGCGGTCCGTCAATCGCGATGTACTCTTTGCCTTTGTTGTTGCTGTAGAAGCTCTGCAGGTTTCCGCCCTGCTGCGGCGTGCCGTCCAGCATGATCGTTGCGTATTTGCCCGCCTTCACCTTCTCTTCAAAAGCCGTTCCGTCATCGGCAAAGCTGTCATCGCTGATCGCGCCGTCACGGTATACGGTATTGAACGCCTTCACCCAAGTCAGATAATCTTCATCCAGGTTCCGGTTATAGAAGCCGCCGTTCTCGTCTTCCAGCGGCACGCCGATGAAATCCTGCAGCACGTCGCCGAGCGAGCCCGTTCCTTCGCCGATGGAGTTGAAGCCCAGTGGAATCAGGGCAGGGAATTGCTTCTTGATATCCGCGAGAGCAGCCTGGAATTCCTCAGGCGTTCCCATCGCAGGCTTGCCGATAGCCTCGTACACGTCCTTGCGGATGATAAATGCCGTTTTGGCAGGAATGTTGCCGCTGTCATAGTCTTCCTGCGTATTGGAATAGTTCGGGTATCCGTACGTTTTGCCGTCCTTCAATTGGAACCAGTTGAGGGTATCCTGCGCCGCTACCTTATTGAAGTAAGGGTCATATTTCTCGGCCAGATCGTTCAGTGGCAACGCCCATGTAGCCGCTTTCTGTACGACAGGGGAGTTCGAGTCAAATGTCGTGATCAAATCCGGCATATCCCCGCCGGCAAAAAACGTATTCAATTTGGTATCGTCACCCGTAATGAATTTGATATTGATATTCAAGTCTTCCTTGATCTTCTTCGTTACAACGTCCTTGCCGAAATCCGTGTTCCACCAGTCCGCATTCACGTACCAAGTCAGCTCGGTGGTCTCTTCTTTTTTGTCCAGCTGCCAAGCCGGCTTTTCCGGATCCGGCGTATACCGGTCCTCGATCGAAACCCAATTCTCCTTCTTGGAGCCGGAGCCCCCCGATCCGCCGCAGCCGCTCACAACCAGCACAACGGCCATCAAAGCCGTAAGCAGCGTAAGTCCTCTCTTACCCATAGCCTTGTTCATCAACATCCTGTAACCCTCCCTTTAAATAAAAGCGCTTTCTCGATAAACCCTTGTCTTTACAGGCTTGCTTCTGTTCCACTCCCTTAAAGAGCTACGGCTTCGCTACTCTTTAACAGCTCCGAGCATCATGCCGGAGATAAAATATCTCTGTAATATTGGATACATCACAACAATCGGCAGCGTCGTCACGACAATTGTTGCTAGTTGGACCCCTTTGGTGGTCGTCTGAATCGCAACCGAACCGATATTTTGCATCGATTGGGTCTGGGACTGCACAATAATCTCATACAGCATCATCTGTAACGGATACAGCGACTGATCCGTGATATACAATTTGGTGGTCATAAAATCGTTCCACTGTCCGACTCCGTTAAAGAGGGCAATTGTGGCCATAGCCGGCATGGAAAGCGGAATGAAGATGCTCAGGAATATTCTCCAGTCGCCCCCGCCGTCGATTTTTGCCGACTCTTCCAGCGAATCCGGCACGTTGCGGAAAAAGTTCATCAGAATGATAACGTCGTAAAAGCTTAACAGAGCCGGAATGATATAAACCCAAAAGCTGTTTAGCAGCCCCAAGTCTTTGATCAACAAGTACGTCGGAATCATGCCGCCCGAGAAAAACATGGTGACAACGCCCATCGCCACGTAAAACTTGCGGCCGCGGACGTATTTTTTACTCAAGCCGTAACCCACCATGGCACAGAAGAACACGTGCGTGATGACCCCGATCACGGTTTTGGCCACCGAGATGAAGAAGGCATTCCATATGTTGGCATCCCTGAACACGGCCTGATAATTCTCAAGGGAGAACTCGGTAGGCCAGAAGATGAATCCGCCCTCGGCAAGGGATCTGCCCGAGCTGAAGGATGAGACGACGACGTTCCATAACGGAACGACAATGATGATCGTAAACGTAACCAGTAAAATGATGTTGATCGTATCAAAGATCCGGCTGTCGAGATCTCCTTTTGCTGCTTTGAAATTCACCGTTATACCCCCTTCTGCATGACCTATAGAACGGATTGATTATCGTTTAATTTACTGGTCACCTTATTCGCCGTAACGAGCAGAATGACGGAGATGATGGATACGCCCAAACCAACCGCTGTGGCATAAGAGAAATCTCCCTGCGTCATACCCATCCGGTACACGTACGAGTTAATGACTTCGGCCTTTTCCCGGTTCTGCGAATTCATGAGCACCAAGGTTTGATCCAGATTCGATCCCAATAAACCGCTTACAGTCAGGATCAAATTCAAGCTGATAATCATCTTCATGTTCGGCAGGGTGATGTTCCAGATTTGTCTCAAGCGGCTGGCCCCGTCGATTCTTGCGGCCTCGTAGTAGGTAGGATCGATCTTGGCCATGATCGCCAGGTACAGAATCGTTCCCCAGCCGGCCTCTTTCCAAATATCCGACAGCGTTGCAATCCACCAATACTTGCTTGGATCAAGCAAAATGTTTTGCGGCTGCGAGATCAGCCCCAGAGCAAGCAAGATTTCGTTGAACAGGCCGGATGTCGAGAACCAAGTAATGAGCATGCCGCCCAATACGATCCAGGACAAGAAGTGAGGCAGGTACGAGACGGTTTGGACGAATTTTTTGAAGCGCCCCATGCCAACCTCGTAAATCATAATGGCCAGAATAATCGGAATGACAAAGCCGATCGCCAATTTCAAGAAGCTGATGCCCAGCGTGTTGACGACGGAGTCCCAGAAATACTTGTCCGACATAATGATCTTGAAATTGTCCAGGCCAACCCACGGCGCGGAATCCAGTGTATCGATAACGGTGTAATTTTTAAACGCAATCGTCAAACCGTAAATCGGTATGTAGCAGAAGATGAACATGAAGATGACGCCGGGAATGATCATCGATTGAAGCTCCCATTGCCGCTTGTAATCCATAAAGAATTCCTTGATCCTCTGCCCCATGGGCTTCTTCCCGGTGGGTTGAACCGCTCCCGTGCCGGTTGACTGAACTGCAGCTGTTTTGCTCACCTGCTTAACCCCCTTTGATCAAAAAACGCATAAAAACGTTTTTATTTTTGGCGAAAAAACCCCAGAATTTATAAAATCATTTAAAAAACGTTTGACGCGTTCATTCCCTTCGGTTAAACCGGTTCATTCCGACTCATCTTCACGTGACTGGAGCCGCGAACGACCAGTTCTCCCGGCAGCTTCTGAATCTTGCCCTTCTCTTTCTTCTGAATCATGCGCACCAGATGATCCACGACCAGAATCCCCTGTCTGGCAATCTGATTGCGGACGGTCGATAACGGCGGCGTAAAATACTGCGCGATATCGATATCGTCGAAGCCTACAACGCTGACGTCCTGCGGAACCTCGTATCCATGAGACTTCAACGCCCGAATGCAGCCGATGGCGCTCACGTCGTTACCGGCGAGAAAAGCATCCGGCACTTTGCCAGGGTGTAAGTGAAGAAACGATTTGACGGCGTTATAGGAACCCTCTTCCTCGAAATAGCCTTGCAGTATGTAGTCTCCGTCGATCGGGAACCCGCACTCCCGGAGCGCAGCCAGATACCCTTCCTTCCGCTGCACGCTGTCAAACATCGTATCCACGCCGGAGATGTAGGCAATCTTCTTATGCCCCAGGCTGATCAGGTACTTGGTTGCTTCATAACCGGCTACGTAAGAGTCGAATATGATGCTGCCCATCGTTTCGTTCTGAACCTCGCGATCCAGGAAAACGGCCTTGATCTTATCCTTCTCCATGGCAGCGATGTCTTTGTCGTCGATCTTCAGCTCTTCGAAGATAATGACGCCGTCCACACGGCCGCCCATAATATTGCTCATGATCACCTGCTTATCCTTCGTCACAAACACGTTCAAACCATAACCCAGACGGTCACATTCCCGTGACATCGACTCCACCAATGTGTAGAAGTAAGGCCCTGACACGCTTGTCGTAAAGAAGCCCAGCATCTTGGTCTTGCCCGACTTCAACAGCTTTCCGTTCAGGTTAGGTACGTAATTGAGCCGCTCCGCCACCTTCAGCACAAGGGATTTGGTCTCCGGGTTCAATACATCTACGTCGTTCAATGCATTCGAAACCGTAGAAATGGAGACTCCGGCTTCTCTTGCCACATCCTTGATCGTTACTTTACCCATATAACCATTCCATTTCCTTTGCGATAAAAACGTTTTTATGTTCATAAGTTACCACATATGTGAGGTGAACACAATGCTTTTTTGGAAGGGGTTACAAATATTTTTTCAGTTATGCTCAACGACTATTGGGGGATAGATATGAAAAAAGCAGACACTCTTCAAATCGGTACCCTTCATCGGTACCACTCTTCGAAGTGTGCCTGCAGAAATTGAATCTCTCGTTCGTAATGGGCTACATGCCCCTCATCGATCATGTTCTGGTAAGCCTTGTTGCCTTGTGCCGCACCGGTTGTAAGTGTATCGCATAATGCCTTGAGGCGTCTTATAGTCCATTCTTTCAAGTTGGGAGGCTTTGATATGCCATAGGACTTAAAGAACAGCGATATTCTGTGCGTGCGATCCACAGCATGTAATTCCGATTGATAAGGTATCGATGTCCCTGTAGTGTAATCTATCGCAAAGCTTGCCAGCGGGACTGAGGTGTACAGCATATAAACCATGTCCCAGATTCTTGGACCTGGCGCAGCCAAATCAAAATCGATCAGTGCAACCGGCACTTCGTCTTGAAAAACGATATTGTATGGCGCGGCATCATTGTGACAGATCACCTCATCGTCCCATTCCCCCGAAGCCTGAGAGGTATGTGCAACCTCCGGTTGGATTGAAGTTGCAGCAAAGCCCTGTACGGCGTCATGATAACGCCGTAACAACGCTGCACTCTGGATAAGGGCATGGTCCGACCATATATAAGGTTTAAAATCAGGATATTGGTTTCCCGGCACTTCGCCAGGAATGTACGACAAGATCTCCCGACCGCTATGATCAATGCCTATGAACTTGGGGGCGCCTTCAAAACCCTGCTTATCCAAGTGTCGAAGCAAGTCATGCACGAAAGAACTCCATTTCGTAGTACGATGAACGTTATTACCGATACGTACGACTTCGTTCACATTGCCACCAGGAAGTATTTCTTCCTTGTCATTCATTCGTAGCTCCCCTTCCCGCTGCTCCTTGTGCCATCCCCAGCGCCTCGGCCAGTCCTTCCAGATCCAGTCCGTCGGCGGCAAAAGCGGTGCGAACGAGCTTCGGCGGGACGAACTCGTCATATTTGCCGAGATACGGCGCTTCGTCGGGATCGAGAAGCGCGTCGGCGTCATCGCAGTTCGCCAATTCCTGCTTGATTTCTTCCATCAGCGTTTCGTTATCGACCTTGCCCGCGACCACCATGTAATACGGCTCCATCGGCACGATAGATCGGAGAGCCAGCCGCTCCGACAGATTATGCTTCAGCAATCGCTCCAGCGTGCGAAATTGCTTGCTGCCCGCCCAAGGCAGAATGAACAGGGAGTCGCCGCCCGCCGGTATGACCACCTGTTTCAGCAGTCCGCTCTCCCGAGCAAGTCGGCGGGCCCGCTCCAGGCGATTCACCGCACCCGGTGCCAGGTACGGATAGATGGCGCTGTCAGCGAGCACCTCCCGCATCTTCTGCACCACGCGGGTATGCACATCGCCGCCTGCGCCAAGCCACAACGTATCGACCTTGCCCTTGGCCGACTTCACGTACAGGGCCTTATGCTTCGTGTCGACTTCCTCTACCTTCCACAGCTTGCCTGCCAGCGAGAAGCAGTAGCCCGGCGGCGGCACGGTCGTAATCGATCCGATTTCTTCCGACCCGTTATAGACGACATGCTCTTCATCGTCCTTAAACACCGCATAGAAGCGGTAATTGTTCACGATTTTCTCCCCGCCAAGGCCGATGATCAGGCTGCCTTCCTCCGTACGCTGGATGTGGTCCGTCTGGAGCAAATACTGCAGGAACTCCTTATATTCCTCCGGCTCGATGCCGCGGAAGGCCGGGAGCGTGAGCACCGCTCGCGCCAGATCCGGCGGCTCGGCCTCGCCCATGCTCTTGAGCGTGCTCATCGTCTGATGGTAAAGCACGCCGACCGGTTTCTTCCGCAGGGCCAGCGGTTCGACCCATTTCTCGCGAATATACAGCTCAATGACGGCAATGGCCCGGAGCAGCATCCATGGCATGCGCGCAGGCAGCATGGCCTCCTCGTCCTCGTCCTCCGGGCAGAGGAACATCATCTCGGAGGCCTGATCCCCGCGCCGGCCCGAGCGGCCCAGCCGCTGAACGAAGCTGGAGCAGCTGTACGGAGCGCCCAGCTGGATCACCCGCTCCAGCTCGCCGAGATCGATGCCGAGCTCCAGCGTCAGGGTGGCCGCCGCGACCGCCGGCCCCGGACCTTCGCGGAGCGCGGCCTCGGCTTCCTCGCGCAGCATGGCGGAAATGCTTCCATGATGCACATGGAAGACATCCCGCTGCTCGCGCTTGGCCGCAATCCGCCGCAGCTCGAGCGTGGTCAGCTCGGCATCCGAGCGGCTGTTGGTGAAGACCAGCGCTTTTTTCAGGTGGGTGTTGTCGTATACGAAATCGTAGTAGGCTTTGCGCGCAAGCTCCAGCTGCTCCGCCTGCTTCTCGTCCCGCGCATCCGGGAAGGAGAAATGCTCGACCGACAGCCGCAGCTTCCGCCCTCCTTGCGGCGAAACGACCTCGACCGCGTGCTTCGTGCCCGCGCCCAGCCAGCCGGCTGCGGTCTCGTAATCGCTGAGCGTTGCCGACAGCCCGATGCGGCGAGGCGAACAGGAAGCCATCCGCTCGATCCGGGTCAGCTGGCTCAGCACCTGAATGCCCCGGTCGGCTCCCATGAAGGCATGAACCTCGTCAATGATGACATACCGCAAATCCTGGAACAGCGCCGGGATGGCGTTCGGCCGGTTCATGAGCAGCCCTTCAAGCGATTCCGGCGTAATCTGCAGCACGCCCGACGGCTTCTGCATGAGTTTCGTTTTCTCGGCTTGGGACACGTCGCCGTGCCAATGCCATACCGGCACCTGGCCTTCCTTCAGCAGATCGGTGATCCGTTCGAATTGGTCGTTAATCAGTGCCTTTAGCGGCCCGATATACAGGATCCCGACCGAGCTGGAAGGCATGTTGTACAGCTCCGTCAGTGCCGGGAAAAATGCGGCTTCGGTCTTGCCCGATGCCGTGCCGGAAGCGATCAGCAGATGATTGGACGTGTCGAACAGGACGCGGCAGGCTTCCACCTGGGCCTCGCGAAGGGTGTCCCATCTTTTTTTATAGATAAACTCCTGAATGAACGGGGCCAACCTGGAAAAAGGATTCGCACTCATAGCTCAAACTCCGCCAGCAGATCGTCCAGATCGTCCGAAGGAGCATCGCTTTGCCCCTTGCCCTGCGGCTGCGCTGCGGCGCGCTCGCCTAGCAGCTCTTCAAAAGCAGCCTCCGGATGCTGATGCAGCGTATGCAGCAGATCCATGAAATCCCGCACCACCTCCCGGGTGGTCAGCAGCTCCTCAGCTCCAAGCCGGTTCACGGCCGTCTGCATGAACGCGATCAGCTGCTCATCCGTCAACTGCGCTTCGTACTTGAAATGCAGGGCATGGATGTCGCGCAGCTTTTGCAGGAGGATGAGAATCTCCTCATACGACAGCATGTCCAGCTTCAGGATAGGCGACGTGTAGGTTCTCAGCGAACTGCTGCCGTAGCGTCCGTCGATCAGGCGGGAGCGCAGCGCGTCATAACTGAACAGTCCCCGGCGCTCATCCTCGACAAACTGCGGCGTTCCGCCCATGTAGATGCCCAGATGCTCCGCTTTGCCCTGCATCGTGTCGTTGAACATGGTCAGCAGCTTCTCGTAGTTGCTCTGGCGGGACACGCTGTTGGTGATTTTGTAGAGGTTAACCCCTTCGTCAATGAACAGCAGCAATCCCTTATACCCGATGGCCGCCGTAAATTCGGACCACAGCTTCATGTAATCGTACCAATTGTCGTCATCGATAATGACCCCGACGCCAAGGTCCTTGCGGGCCTCCGTCTTCGTCGGGACTTCCCCGCGGAGCCAGCGCAGCGCCGCTCCCTTACGGTCATCGTCGCCAAGCTTATAGCCGTTCCAGTAAGCAGCGAGAACCTTCGCAAAATCAAAACCGTGCACCAGATTCTGCATGCCGTTCGTCACGGCATAAATCTGTGTTTCCACCTTATCGTTCAGCGCAGGGTCATCCGGGCGTAGGCCCGTCTCCTCCATGATGTCCTGCTGGATCGCGGCGATCCATTTTTGCAAAATGGCCTCCAGCGCGCCTCCGTCCGGACGCGTTCTCGTGGACAGATGGGTCATCAGCTCGCGGTATGTGGCAAGCCCTTGCCCTTTCGTGCCCACAAGCCGCCGCTCCGGCGACAGATCCGCATCCGCCACCACAAAATCGCGATCCATCGCGTAGTTGCGGATGATCTGCAGCAGGAAGCTTTTGCCGCTTCCGTAGCGGCCGGTAATCAGCCGGAAGGAGGCGCCGCCCTCGGCGATATTATCCATGTCGCGCAGGATCGACTCCACCTCCGGCTTGCGGCCGACGGCGATGAACTCCAGCCCCACCCGCGGCACGACCCCTGCCGTCAAAGAGTTCACGAGGGCGGTCGTGAGCCGCTTCGGTATTTTCAGTTCCGTCATGGTTCCACCTCTTTCAAGCATCTTACAGTCATAACGAGTCCAATCGATGTCAATCCGTCCGGTTACTCGGACTTCAATGTTTCCAGCATATCTATATAATCATCCGCAATGGACTCCCCATCGATCAACAGATCGCCGACGGTATCCATCGCGGCCTCGTTGATCTCGTCAAGCAGCAGCGCCGGCATGGAGCCGGCCTGCTCCGCAATCCGCTGCAGCTGCGTTCGGTTCGGTCCGGACTTGAGGGCGTGCAGGACCTCCAAGTGTATAAGGTTAAGACGCTCACCTAGCTCCTGCCATTCCTCATCCAGTCCGTCCGTATTCCAAACCACCGCACCCTCAGATGATTTACCAGCCGCCGGGACGGATGGTTCCTTACTCTCGGGTGCAGCGAGCGCTGTTCCTTCATCCTCCGATGCAGCGATTGCCCTTTCTTCCCTCTCGGTCAAAACAAGCGCTGCCTTAGCTCCATTCTGGTCTGTCTCTGGAATTGGCGCCTCTTCATAAATAACCGCATCAAAATCCATCACGGCCTGGAACACTTCCGGGTTCTTCGCCGCGGATTTTGGAGAGGAATGCCCCTTTGAAGACGCACCCGTTCTCCTGTTAATTGCTGCATGTCCCCCATAGCCCGAAGAGGCTCCCGCATCCGTTACAATTTCCGCTGCAGGTTGGCTGTTCTCCGCTTCAACCTCCTGCTGCCCGGCTTCCTCCGTAAGCAGCATGTCGCGGACCTGGTCCGATTCCCGCTGCAAGCGGCGAAGCTTCCCCGTATCGATCTGAACCTCAGGCAGGCTCTGCTTGCGCTCGGCCTCCATCTGCTCCTGAATCTCTTTTTTCAGATAACGGGTGATGATCTCTTCCACTTCGGGTTCTACCGCATCCGCCCCGCGCAGCCGTCCCTTGAAGCCCCTCAATTCCCGCAGCTTATTCTCGGTCAAGCGGACCAGCCCGGTTATATAGGAGCGTAAAGGAGCGTGCTCGCTTAAGGACACCACCGTCAGCACGACGGTTCGGCCGTATAACCCGTGATCGTACACCGCGCTGCGGAATAAATGCCGTTTCACCTGACGGGGCCGCGGCTGAAAGCGGTCGATAAGACGCTGCCCCTTCATTTTGGCTAAGTAGCTGTCCACGAGCGCAATCACCTTCGGAGCGTACCGTTCCAGATCCTTGCGGCCTTTCTCCTGGTAAAAACGGCTCTTTTCCACGTCATAATCCAACAAATCGAGCAGCAGCTCCCACGTCAGCTCCACCGGCTGGAGGGAGAACCGGCGCTTCCATTCCTTCTCCTTCAGCTCAGCGGATAGGACGCGCGGAAAACGCTGGTACGTCTCCCGGATCGGCATATCCAGGCCATGCACGATCATAAAATCATATAACCACTCCCGCAGATACGTATCCAGCTTGGCATAACGCTTGCGGTAGGCCGTCCACGCTTGCTCCATCAATGCATAGCCCTGCAGGGGATCGCTCCAGCCCACGCCATGGATCAGCTCGTAAAAATAGACAAAAAGATAGGAAAGGTCCGTATCCGGATATCGCCCGGACCTTACTTCCTCCCGCCAGTAAAAATACCATTTGAACTGGTCGCTGGCCATCTGGTCGTAGGTCGGCCAATAGCTTTTGAAGGCTACGAAAGGGGCCTCATCCTCCACATGCCATGCGAGTTCCCTTGCCTTCTGCACGAATTGCTGTTCCTTGGTCACATAGCGGAAGTCCTCGCCCCAATTCATGTCCAGGGGCTGCTGCGGCTTCACAATCAGGGAATTCTTCGCTTGCGCGTTAGGATTAACGATCTCCTGTTCCTGGTCATCCGGCCGCTTGTCAAGCAGTGGAATATCCTGTTCATCACCGGCCAGCTCGAATTCGGCAAAACGAATCCCTTGGTCGGTCACGTGCGTAGTATGTCTTATCGAATCTATGTGATTGTCGTTGTTAGGCTTATCGTTTTTCATCGAACATGAACCTCCGTCACAACTTCAATTATACCATTTAACCTATGGGCGCCACCTGAGTTTTCACATGTTTCTCATCTGTATTATAATGGACGGAATGATAGTCTAGCGAATGACTTTATGCTGAAAGGACCTTCGAATGAATAAATGGCTGAAAGCATTGTTATTTCTGGCCGGCGCGGCTTTTCTGACAAGGCTGATCCCCTTCTCTTCCTGGTTCCGTATCCTGGATACGATGATCCATGAGCTGGGGCATGCCGCCATGACCCTTCTCATGTCGGGCCGGGTGCTCAGCATCGAGCTGAATCCCGATCACAGCGGCGTTACCTATTCCATGCTGGCTTCCGGCGGCTGGAGTCCGATCGTGGTCTCGCTTGCAGGCTATACGTCGGCATCCCTGTTCGCCATTCTGATGTTCTACGGCTATGCCAAGAAAAAACAGGCTACCGGGCTGATCACCATTACCGTGCTTGCCCTCATCATGATCATCTTCTTCGTTCGCACCGGTTACGGATTATGGTGGCTTATCATATTTATGATCGTAAATCTGATCTTCTATTTCCTCGGCGATAAGGTCCGCAATTTCTATTATCTGCTGCTCGCCTTTCTCGTGCTGGAAGAATCCGTGGTCGGTCCGCTGACCCTCTTGACCATGGCGCTGACCCAGCCCAAGCAAGCGGGCGACGCGTCCAACCTGGCCAACATGACCGTGCTCCCGGCGTTCGCCTGGGCGCTGCTGTTCCTGCTGTTCTCCCTATGGTGCGCGAAGGTGGCGCTCCAGCTGTTCTGGAAGAAGCGGTGACGAATCGTGATTGCTTTTTATCCAATGTAAAAGACCATTCCATGATGGAAATGGTCTTTTTTCGTTCCAATATTTTCTTTGACTCTATCAATATTCCAAAATATAATAACATAGTCCTAGTATTTTAATCTCATATTAGGTATTTAGCAATGATTGAAGAGGGTTTTAAGAACTATATTCATATAAAAATTTTACCAGGAGGCTACTAGAATGCACATCACGAAAGCACTAAAGAAACCCGTCTTTGTCATGATCATGCTCATCTTCTCGCTGTCCATCATGACGACGGCATGGGCCGCACAACCGGATGCGGACGATCTTCAAGGACATTGGGCGGAAACCCGGCTGCGCAGCTGGTCCGATCAGGGTCTGCTTCAGGGCTACAACGGGAAATTCAACCCCGATCGTCCTGTAACGCGGGCCGAATTGGTAACGCTGATCAACCGTTCTTTTGAAGTATCCGAACCAAGCAGCATCTCGTTTAAGGACTTGGAAACTTCTCATTGGGCTTATGACCAAATCGCCAGAGCCGTGAAAGCAGGCTACATCGATGGATATAACGACAATACGGTTCGCCCAGACCATAAGGTTACCCGCGAAGAGGCCGCCGTCATGGTGGCCAAATTGACGGAGCTTGTCTCCGCCGAAACCGTGTCTGCAACCGATTTTAAGGACGACTCCTCCATTTCCAAGTGGAGTAAACCGGCGGTTTCCGCCTTGGCTGAGAAAGCCGTTATCACCGGCAGCGCCAAAGGGAACTTTAATCCGCAGGGCAAACTTACTCGCGCGGAGGCCGTTACCCTGCTCGATAAATCACTGGAGTACAAGGTTCCGACGGATATTACATACGATAAGGCTGGAACTTACGGACCGACTGCCGGCGTCGAAACGATCAAAGGGAATGTCATCGTAGCCGCGCCGGGCGTTACCCTTCAAAATGTGGTGATCGAAGGGAATCTTACGCTGACCGAGGCCGTCGGAGAGGGTGATGCCTTCTTCAAAAAAGTAAACGTCAAAGGTACCACGACCATTCAAGGCGGGGGAGCCAACTCGGTCCACTTCGAGGACTCTGTATTGGTACGCGTATCTGTTGACAAGCAAACCGGCACCGTGCGTGTCGTGGTCGTCGGAGAATCCGCGATTCAGCATGTGGTTGTCCATTCTCCGGTCAAGCTTGAGGAATCCAACGTGACCGACAGCGGATTCGCCAATGTGGAAATCGCGAAGAACATGCCTCAAGGCTCCGAGGTTCAGCTTGTCGGCCAATTCGAGGATGTTCGCGTGCTTTCATCGGACATCAAAGTCAGCATCCCTAGCGGGTCCGTTAAGCAGTTGAACGTGGAAGAAGGAGCAAAAAATACGGAGATCAACGTCAATGCCAATGCTTCGGTCATGGATCTCGTTCTGAACGCCGTTGCCAAACTGCTTGGTCAAGGCACCATCGCCAATGCAACGGTTAACGCGGATGCCGCCGGCTCTACATTCCAGAAGCGCCCTGGCGCGGTTGCCGGCGATGCGGCAAACACAATAACAGCACCGCCCGCAAGCGGCAGCACGACGGGCAGCGGCAATAACAGCGGCAACAACAGCAGCAACAATGGCGGCAGTGTGGTGGATGGCGGCTCCGGCGGAAACGACGGCGGCAATAGTGGGAGCAACCCGGGACCAGGCAACGGTGGCGGAAACGGCGGAGAACCCGTTCCTTGCACAGGAACGGCAGACCAGTGCAGAGACGCCCGCCTGGTGGATCTCACCGTATCCGGCTTCACCATGAACCAATTGGATGCGAACGAGTACACTACGGGAGTCACCGGCTTTAGTCCGGACACGTTCGAATACAGCATCGTGACGGACCGCAGTATGACGCAACCCGTACCGGCTACGGTAACAGTCACGAAAGCGACTTATAACAAGGTAGACTATATCGTCTGGGAGGATGGATCGAATACCTTGGCTTCCGGGACGATCACCGACGAGAATCCTGCATTCAACCTGGAGATCAAAGGCATGAAGGATGTACGGGTTCGCTTGACCGTCACGAGCGGAGACGGAATCGGCAAGAAGGTCTACGAAATTTTCATTCAATACCCAAGAACGATCCAAGAGGGCCTAAAGATTGGTTCCCACAAGGGAACGCACAGCAACAACGGAGTCCTGGTAGGGGAAAAGATGTATTACAACCTTATTAAAGGCAATGTAGGCGGAATCAAGCTTGGGGAGCTATATACAGTTCTCTTATATGAGCCGAACGCTTCCACGCCGTTCCTGACCTGCCAATATAACAGCTGCAACTTGCCGGACGGCAAATTTGCTAAGGATACCGCAGGTACCTGGAAGGTAGAGATTCTTCGCGACGGTGCGGTTGTAGACTCCGGCGATTATCAATACGATTTCATGACGGCGCCGGTGCTGACCAACGACATCGGATTGCGGGCTTCTGCCGTTACCAAGCAGGAATTGATCGATTTCTTCTTGAGCGGAGGAAACTTCACCACGCCGTTTAAGTACGGTTATCTCGTCTACGCGGACATGTCCAAGCTTCGCGCCGAGTTTCCGACAGCCAAATTCTTCGTGGAAGGGTCGTATGAGATGTACATGCCGACCTCCTCGCTCCCTTCGGGATTGAGCGTAGACGAATTGAAGGGCAATTTGCAGCCGTACGGGTACCAAGCTTACCAAATGAGCAGCTTGCGCCCGATTCCATCCGGTTCGGGAGAGGTACAGCTCACCGGGGGATACTACCACCAATCCGACTATGATAATGAAAAAATAGTCAACGATAAAGTCGTGTACCTAAGTCTATACGATGAAAATCACAACATCATCGGTCAATACGTCACCATCCTGGAGTTCGACCAGGACCATGTTGCTGACGGGTTTACGCCGTCTGAAACCTGGCAGCCGACTCCGTAAGTAGGAGTGTACTAAAAAGAGGAGCATCGTTGTAGCGTACGCTACAACGATGCTCCTTTGCTGTTCCCTGAGTCGGTCCATGGGCCGATCGCAAAGATCCCCTCCCATATTCCCCACCTTTAAATTCGAAACTGATCATTCATCAACTTTTCTTATATCACCGGCACCGCACCAGCAAATCGATCGGATAGCGGCCCGCATTCCGGCCATACAGACTGATGCCGCCCTCCTCGGTGCGCAGCTCCAGACGGAAGCTCCGCTTGCGGTCCAGCTCTGCCGCGAGTCTGCCCGGCACCTGCGCCTGGCACAGGTAACCGTACGAACCGGCCTCTTCCAGAAGGTTATGAACCGGCTGATAGTGCCACGACAGCACGCCCCGGCTGTCGGCAGGGTCATCCGCGAGTACGGCCTCGCCGATTTTGACATCGTCCACCCACACCGATACACGGGATTCATGCAGCTCTTCATCCGTCATATAATAGGTGCTTGGATTATATTCCACATCCGCCGACGCCCCGTGCATAAAGTCGATTCCGTGAGCGCGATGCCGCGCGCCCTCGATATTTCTTGCCAATAAGCGCTTCGCGCCTGCCTCGAAAACAATGTCGATATCGCGGATCAGCGGCTGTTCATTACGGTCCGGCAGCTGCACGTCATAGACGAACCGCCCTTCACCGCCGCCGTTTACTTTGGAGCCTAGAAGCGCCTCCCACATGTAGGCAAAGCTTTGCTCACGGAACGAGTTGACGGGAATGCTTAAGCTAGTGAAATCCGCTCCATCGTTCCCTTGTTCCTCTGCACCACGCACATCAAACGTCGTAAAGTTACGCGTTACGACGACGCCTCCTGCATTCAGAAGACGAACACCGAGGATCGCGACCGCATCGGTCTCCGGCATGCGAAGCTGCAATTCGGTCAGCGGCGCCACGCCGTAGCCGTCCCATGCCACTTCCAGGGTTCCTTGATCCGCCACGACCTTCGTGCCAAGCCGGTCATAGGATAATTCCCAGGCAACGGTCAGCTTCTGCCCGTGATATTGATCCGAATAACTGGAACGCAGCAGCGGTATGGTCTTCTCAGCCCCTTGGTCCAGCGTCTGGCAAGGCGGTGCGTCGATCACGATAAAGTCCGGCGTATGCAGATCGGCGATTGTCATGCCCGGGACAAAATCCTCGTACCCGAATTTTTTGTCCGTCCCATCCAGCCGATAATAACCGTTGAACTCGTTCGTGACGTCGCGGAATTCCGTGAACACGAAACCGCACAGCTTATCATGGCGGCGGAATTCGTTCAGCATGTAACGGTAATGCCACGCGAGGTCGCTGTCCCCGGCTCCCCCGTCGATTCCCCACACATTTCCGCATTCGCTGTTCATGAGCGGAGCATCGCCTTGCTGGTTGCCGCCGATGTAGTTATGCTCCGATCCCGGATACGTCTTCTGTACAATTTCCTCGATATGATTACGCAGCGGTTCATAACCGTTGATATAAAAATGCCAAGTGTTGATATCTGTCTCCACATGATCATAATTGCATGGCGAATTGTCCTCCACGATCCGGGTAGGGTCAACACTCTTGGCCCAGCGGTACTTCTCCCGCACCCACTCCTGCGTCTCCGGGAGATAATAATGTTGCTGTCCTTCGCCGCCTGTAAGGCCGGCAGCCTCGCTATCCGTGCGAAGTCCCCAAGTTTCGTTAAACATAACCCACGAAAAAATCGACGGATGATTCCGGTCCCGTTCAATCACTTCCAGCGCCTCGCGCTCATAGGCGGAACGCGCCGTCTCGTCCGGGTTGCCCCAGAAGCACGGCATATCCTCCATCACCAGAATCCCGAGTTTATCCGCCCAATACAGCTTGCGGGGCTCCTCCGGCTTAATATGAATCCGCACGAAGTTCAGCCCGAGCCGTTTCATCAGGTAAATCTCGTCCCGCATCTCCGTATCCGTCGGGTAAGTGAAGAATCCCGTCTGATGGTAAGACTGGTCCAGCGTTCCGTTTAAATATACCGGCTTCCCGTTCAACGTAATCCAGCGGTAATCCCGGCCGTCGAACTTCGCCGTCCCGATCTCGCGTATCCCAAAATAAGTATGAACGACATCCTCGCCGGCCGAACCCGCCAGGCGCAGCTCCCCCTCGTATAAATGCGGGGTTTCGGGACTCCAAAGCTGCGGATCGTCGACCTGGAACACCGTTATCCGTTCATTCGCGCCTTCTTGCAGCTCCCACTCCGCCTGATGGGTGATCGAGCCCCCAGCGAACGAGAGCCCGAGTGTTACGGTGCCTGCTTCCTGCGCCTGGATTTTGGACTTCAATTCGATGCGGCCGTCCATAGAAGTCGTAAAAGTTGCTAGCTCCAAGTAGGTTTGCGGCCGGGCCTCCAGCCAAACCGGCTGCCAAATCCCTCTGATCTCGCCGTACCCCTGTTTCCCGCGGGCTTGGTAGTTATGGTCGTAATCCTCGGCACGAACCACGAGAATATTGTCTTGTTCCGTATTCCAAACGGTTGTCACCTCAAACTCGAAGGTTCCGTATCCGCCTTGATGCGAGCCGACATGCTTGCCGTTGACCCATACGTCGCACAAATAATCCACGGCACCGAATCGCAGGAAGATCCGCGATTGCTTCTCGGCCGGCTCCCAATTCACGGATCGGCGATACCAGCCGACTCCCTTCTCGTCTCGTGCAATGCCGGATAAGGGACTGACCCACGAGAACGGCACCGTGATCTCCGAATCAAAAAGGCCGGCGTCTCCCCCTTGCAACTGTTCCGAGCCCACGCCGTCTTGCTCTAAAGCGCTGCCGGTCTCGAGCGTGAATGACCACGGCCCATTCAAGTTCAGCCAGTCTTTTCGTTCAAAATCCGGTCTCGGATACTCGGGACGTGGAATGTCCGTACGGGTGGGCGCTGCCACAGGAGTCTTCATGAAGCGAACACAACCTTTCCTTGTTCTGAATTTGCCCCTATTCTAGCATCTATATATAATTATTGCAATGTACATTATATTTTTACAATATAATAAATTTGTTGTACACTTGGAGTCACTATAACGCTTCAGAAAAGGAAGGGAATTATGAACGAATCGAAGCTGGAAACCAACCGTTATCCGGCATCCCGGATCGTGGAAGTCGCCAAAGCCCTATCCAGCGATGTCCGGGTCCGCATCCTTGAAGCGCTCGGCGATAAACCGATGAGCGTCGGTCAGTTGGCGGAGGCGCTGGGGATTGCCCAGCCTACGGTGTCCATTAATGTCCAAATGCTGGAGCAAGCGGAGCTGATCGTCTCTTCGCAAGGTGCGAATCGGGAAAAAATCTGCGCCGTCACCTGCCGCTCCATTCTTCTCGAGCTGCCCTCGAAGCCGGGCGAAGGGCTGCAGCGCACGGAAGAAATCCACATGCCGATCGGCATGTTTTCCCACTGCTTCATCGAGCCTACGTGCGGCATGGCGGCTCGGGACGGCTCGCTGATCGGATCGCCTGACGATCCGCGCGCCTTTTACATGCCGGAACGAACGGAGGCTGCGCTCCTCTGGTTCTCGGGGGCGGGATACATCGAATATTATTTTGCGAACCCCATGCCGCCCGGTGCGGCCCTCGATGAGCTGCGCATCCGCGCGGAACTAAGCTCCGAGGCGCCTTCCTTCCAGCAGGAATGGCCGTCCGACATCACCGTCAGCATCAACGATCTTTCGGTAGGCACTTGGAGAAGCCCCGGTGATTTTGGCGACCGCAAAGGGAAGCTCACCCCGGATAAATGGAGGAGCGGCAGCGAGTACGGCATGCTGACGGAATGGCGCGTAACCAAACAAGGCAGCCAGGTCGACGGCCATGCGTCCAGTACCACGACCATCGATTCGCTGGACCTTGCCTTTAACCGGCCGATCCGCGTCCGCTTTGAGGTGAAAAAAGACGCGGAATATCCAAACGGACTGAATCTATACGGTTCGGGCTTCGGTGATCATCCGCAGGATATCATCCTGTCGTTTGTGCGGTACACGGAAGCCTAAATGCTGAAACGCCACGACGCCTGGCACGGACGTCAGGTTGGCTTCACAGCGCTACTGATCCCATGATTATGGTCCGGTCCTCCAGCCCTCGTTGCGCAAAAAGGCTATTCCATGTCACCCCTTGGCGACGATGGAATAGCCTTTTTCGCTATTACAATCCTAACGGTTTATTTCTTCTTCAGTTTATTGGATTTCCCCATTAAATATAACAGATACGGTGCTCCCAGGAGCGCGGTAACGATACCCGAAGGCAGCTCCTTCGGAATGATGACCACCCTGCCGATCCAGTCTGCCCCAGCCAGCAGAATTCCGCCGAGCAGCGCCGCAATCACCATCGATTGCCGGTGACGGGCACCGACCAGCATTCTGGCGGCATGCGGCGCAAGCAGCCCGATAAAGCCGACCGAGCCGACGTTCGCGGCAGCGATGGAAGCCAGCAGCACTGCAATGATGGCGACATACATCCGGGTATTCCGCACATTCAGTCCAAGTCCGGTGGAGCTTTCTTCGTTAAACGTCAGCAGATCCACCTTCCGTCCGAGCCATGCCGCCAAAGGCAGCAGGATGAGGATCGCCGGAACAATCCGCTGCACCTCCGTCCAGCCCCGGTTATAGGTACTCCCCGCCATCCAGGATAAAGCGGGCGCAACGTCGACCTTCGCATGGACAATCATCAAATTGATGATGGCCGAACCCAGCGCGGCGACGGCGATGCCGACCAGCGTAAGAATCGTCGGATGAAGCCCTCTCCTCCAGGATACCGCGTATACTAAAGCGGCCGCGGCCATCCCTCCAAGAACCGCTCCGACCGGTACCCAGCCGGCCGACAATTGCGGGAAGCCTACCATCAGCAGCAGCGCCCCGGCTCCGGCCCCGCTGGTTACCCCGATCACCTGGGGATCTCCCAGCGGGTTGCGGACCGCATTCTGCAGCAGGCTTCCGCTGACGGCCAGCGCTATGCCGGATAGGCCGGCCGTGAGCAGCCTTGGCAGGCGGAAGTCCAGCAGAATCTGGCGATACATCGCCTCGCCGCCTCCGGTAAGCACGGCCACCACTTCCGTAAAGGGGATGCGCAAGCTGCCGCTCACCAGGCTGAACACCCAGACGAAAACCAGCAGCACGCTGAGCAGCGCAACCAGGACCGGATACGGAATCCGGCGCAGGCTTGTGCTGGCCATCATTGATCCCCCTGAAGCTCCGCGTCCCCCGATCAACGAGCGGGATACCCGAAGCGCAAGCCAGATCAGGCAAGGGGCACCGAGCATGGCCGTAATGGCTCCGACCGGAAGCTCCCCGTAGGCGTTCACGAACATCCTGGCCACCGTGTCGGCCCCGACAAGCAGAGCAGAGCCCCATAACGCGGCCAGCGGAATCAACCCTGCATGCCGGACTACGCCGGACAAGCGGACCAAATGGGGAGCAATCAACCCGATAAAACCGATCGGACCGACAACGCTCACGGTCACGCAGGCCAGCACGATAGCTGCCCCCATGGCAAGCAAGCGGGTGGTGCCGACTTTTTGGCCGAGGGAGCGCGCCGATTCCTCATTGAGCGTGAGGATATCCCATTGGCGTACCGCCATGCATAACACGACTAACCCGCCAATGATCCATGGCCATGAAAAAGCTACGCCATCCCAATCGTTCTGGATCAGCGAGCCCGAACCCCACAGTAAAATCCCCTGTGTTGTCTGCTGATTCAACAGCAGCAGCGCACTCGTGACGGACGATAGGACCAGGGTAACGATCATGCCGGACAATGCAATCCGCAAGGGAGAGCCCTGTGTCCTGCCAGCCAGCGCATAGACGGCTACAGCCGCCAGCGTTCCGCCTGCCACTGCCAATGGAAGAGCATATTGGTGCAGCAATCCCGGCCAGAAGATCATCCCGGCCACGACAGCCAAATAAGCGCCCGCATTCACGCCAAGCGTCGTTTCCGAGGCAAGCGGATTGCGCGTTACGGTTTGCATGAGCACGCCGGACACCGCCAAGGCCGCGCCCGCCAGCAGGCCCATGACCGTTCGCGGAAGGCGCACGCTGCGGATCAGATGGTGATCTGCAATATCCTGCGGAGACACCAGCGCCTGCACAACCGTTTTGACCGATATATCCGCAAGCCCTTGCGTTAAGCTGATAAACGTAAGAAATAGCAGTGCCGCAAGGCCTCCAGCCAGCATCCATAACGGCTTCCAGCCCCTACCTGAGGCAACAGGCGGGGCCGGATGGATGCTCACCGGCGTGGAGCCTTGAGCTGGTTTCTCGCCGAAACTCATTGCGTGAGCAGGTCAGCTGTCTTTTGAGCCATGGTCTGGGCAGACAACGGGCCGCCGTAAGGCCACATGTCACCGCCAAGTGCATACACGCGGTCTTCTTTAACAAAGTTCAGGCCTTTCCAAACCGGATTGTCCTTCAATTGATTCTCGATGATGTTATCACTGTCCTGGATAATATGCAGGAAATTCGCGTCCTGAAGAGCCGGCAGCGCCTCGACGTCCGCAGTGGTGAATCCGTAGACTTCAAATTGACCTGGCTTATGGGCGTTGGTCAGCCCGATGTGCTCAAGAATTTTTACGGCCAGGGAATTATCCGTCGATATTCGGAATACCGCCGCATTCTGGTTGCTGTACCCCATCGCCAACGCAAACGGTTTTTCCATCATGCCCGCAGCTTCAAGCTTGGCTTTGGCATCGGCATAGGTTTGATCCAAATTGCTAAGCACGTTTGCGGCTTCGTTTTTTTTATCAAGCACGTCAGCAATCGTATTAAAGGTATTGATCATCTCTTCATACTGATCCCCTTGTCCCTCAGCCGGATAAGGATCAAACACCAATGTTGGCGCGATGCTGTTGTAAGTTTCAAAACCGGCTTCAAGATTGGATTTCAAACCGATGATCAGGTCCGGCTTCAAGGAAGCGATAAGCTCCAAATTCGGCTCTTGGCGAGTGCCGACATCGGTTACGTCCGAACCGATCTCCACCGGAATGTTCACCCACTGTTTCATCCCTTCGATGTCTGCAATGCCGACAGGCTGAACACCCAGCGCAAGAACATCTTCTGCATAAAGCCATTCCAGCGCCACCACGCGCTTCGGAACGCCCGTAATTTTCGTTTCGCCCATCGCGTGCTTGATGGTTCGGGTCTCCGGCGTGGCCTCGGTTTTATCCCCGCCTTGTGCGGCCCCCTGATCAGAATTCTGCCCTGCCGTGGAGCCGCTTCCTTCATTGGATGCCGCACCCCCGCCGCAACCGGCTAAAACCACAGCAAAAATCAATACAATAAATACCAGACCCTTCATACTCCGCATTGAATTTCTCCCCCTATACCCTCTATGTATTGTAGATATTGTTTATTAATAATAATTATTGAGAACAATTATCATTATCAATACTCAGCACAATGATAATCATTCTCATTAATAATGTCAATAGATTTATGAAGATTATCTGAACCCTTCATGAATCGTTTACTTTTCGCAATGAAGATCGGATTAACTCTTTACAGCCAAGCCGTTCTGTAACATAATCTTACTGATTGTTTTATGCACGCTTAATCTCAGCCATCGACTCATCCACGGAAGTCCATGGCTCTTTTGACAAATAACCGAAAAAGTGAGGGATTTCCATGCGTGACACCCCCCCTGCAGCTGCGGCCGAGAGCGACTTTCCCGTTAAAGCCGGCAATCCGGCACGGCGAGCCCTGATCGTTGCCGGCTATCATCGGCTTGCCGATCTTACCCGGGCGACGGAGAAAGAACTGCTTGCGCTTCACGGAGTTGGTCCAAAGGCGATCGGAGTATTGCGCGCCGCTTTGGCCGAGAAGGGTCTGGCCTTCAAAGAATAAAAAAAAGAGTGAATACATAGGTACCTACATAGGATGGATCCCCAAGCCGTAAAAAGGTTCAGGGATCCATCACGTTTATGTTTGCCCCTAAACGTCAAACCTTACCGAAGACAAAACCTTCAAAAAAACATATTTACATTTCTATAAAAATAGATATAATGAGCATATGGATACCTTACAAACCATTAAAGCACTATCAAACGAGTCTCGGTTCAAAATCCTGGAGTGGCTGAAGCACCCGGAAGAACATTTTGATCCGCAGGATCACATGCCTTCCAAATGTGATTTTCATGGCGGTATCTGCGTGGGCTCCATTTCAGAAAAAACAGGACTCGCTCAGTCGGTCGTTTCTGGCTACCTCGTCAAATTGCAAAAGGCTGGTCTCCTGGAATCCCATCGAGCGGGCCAGTGGACATATTACAGACGTAATGAGGAGGGCATTAAGCGTTTTATCGAACAACTCAAGGAAGAGCTTTAGGCTTAAAAAGAAATCAACCTGAAGATTAAGCTTAAAAGCTCTTTCTTTTTATCATATATATCTATTTTTATGAAAATACAGAAAAGCATATTAAACATATTGGAGGATTCCATACATGAGCAACCAAAATCAAAGTGTCCGATCTGCTGCATCCCTATTCGAGCCCTATACCATCGGCAACCTTACCCTGCCTTCCCGCGTGGTGATGGCTCCCATGACCCGAGGCTTCTCCCCGAATGGCGTTCCGGGCCCGGATGTGGCCGCTTACTACCGCCGGCGTGCGGAGAACGGCGTTGGTTTGATCATTACCGAAGGAACGCTGATTAACCACCCGGCGGCCACCGATAACCCCAATGTGCCTAATTTCCATGGAGAGGCCGCATTGAACGGCTGGGCCGAGGTGGTCCGTCAGGTCCATGAAGCCGACGGTAAAATCATGCCGCAAATTTGGCACATCGGCATGACAAGACCGCTAGGTGCCGAGCCAAATCCGGAGGCACTTCCGATCGGGCCATCCGGACTTGACCTGGACGGTAACCTCGTCACGCAACCCATGACCAAGGATGAAATCGAGCAGGTGATTCAAGCTTATGCCGATGCAGCCGCGAATGCCAAACGCCTTGGCTTTGACGGCGTAGAAATCCATGGTGCCCACGGTTACCTGATCGACCAATTCCTCTGGGAAAGAACGAACCGGCGTACCGATGAATACGGAGGCGACATGCTGAAGCGTGCCCGCTTTGCGATCGAAGTCGTAAAGGCAGTCCGTCAAGCGGTGGGTCCTGACTTCCCTGTTGCCATCCGTCTATCCCAATGGAAGACGACCCAATATGAAGCAAAGCTGGCGGATACGCCTGAAAAGCTGGGGCAGTTGTTAACCGCGCTGTCAGACGCTGGCGTGGACATATTCCACTGCTCGACCCGCCGCTTCTGGGAGCCTGAATTTGAAGGCTCTGACTTGAACTTTGCTGGATGGGCCAAAAAGCTGACTGGAAAAACGGTCATCACCGTCGGTTCCGTCGGTCTTGATGAAGTATTCACCAGCCTCTTTACACAAGGTAAGGGTGCCGGCCAAAGAGACCTCGAAGAGCTCCTGAATCGTCTTGAGGAACATGAATTTGACCTGGTTGCCGTCGGCCGTGCTCTGCTGGCGGATCCAGAGTGGGCTGCCAAGGTTCGAGACGGGCGTTTCGACGAGCTTGCCCCATTCACGCCGGAATCCTTGCAAACCCTGGTTTAATGCGATTTCAGCTCCCCAGCCCCCTTGGGACCTGAGCGCCGCATTAGATCTTCAAATACAAAACCGGAAGCAGACTGCTTCCGGTTTTTTTGCCGTATGCCGTTCATTGCTATTCGTCATGCAAAGCGGCTTGACGCTTGTAATGATCCTCGATGACCATGCAAGCCATCGCTTCGATCACGGGTACGACACGGGGGCAGATACATGGATCGTGCCTGCCGATCGTCGTTATCTCCCGTTCATTACCCTCCACATCGACTGTCCGTTGGGGAATCGAAATGGAGGAAGTCGGCTTGACGACGACTCGGAACACGATGTCCGCCCCGGTGCTGATACCGCCGATGATCCCGCCGGCATGGTTCGTCCGAAACCCCTCCGCGTCCATCTGGTCGTTATGTTCGCTTCCCCGCATGGAGGCGGCTTGGAAGCCCGTCCCGAATTCGATGCCCTTAATCGCTCCCACGGACAACATCGCCTTCGCCAGCTCAGCGTCAAGCTTGTCGAATACGGGTTCTCCCAATCCCGCAGCGATTCCGCTGATACGGCATTCGACGATTCCCCCGCAGCTGTCGCCCTCTTCGGCCAGTCGTTCTATCCTCTCGATCATGCGAACGGCCGCTTCAGGATCACATGCCCGTACAGCATTGCGTTCGATGGCATCGACGTCGAATTGCTCGCACCGGATGCCGCCGATCTCAGTCGTATAGGCCAGGATCGAGACCCCCCGACGTTCCAGAAGCTTGCGCGCCACGGCACCGGCAGCCACTCGCGCAGCCGTCTCCCTTCCCGAAGCTCTTCCGCTTCCTCGATAGTCGCGTATCCCGTATTTTTTCTCATAAGTGAAATCCGCGTGCCCGGGCCGATAGGCCGATTTGATGGTGTCGTATGCCGACGGGCGCATGTCGGTGTTGTTCAGCATGATGCACAGTGGCGTGCCCGTGGTTTTCCCCTCGAATAGCCCGGATACAATGCGGATCTTATCGTATTCCTTGCGGGGAGTCGTAACGGAGGATTGCCCCGGCCTTCTGCGATCCATCTGAATCTGGATGTAGGCCTCATCCAGCTCAACGCCAGGCGTGACGCCCTCCAAAATGACGCCGACTGCTTCTCCGTGCGATTCCCCGAACGTAGTCATTTTCAATCGTTCTCCAAACGTACTTCCTGCCATGTCCCTACCTCCCGAATACTTTCGATTCCTTTTCATTTAGTTTAAGGGTATAGTTGAAATAAATGAAATCGTAATATCGTAGAGATGCCATAGAGAGGATTGATGACAAATGATCGCCAACACCGAATGGTATCGGGTGTTTCTGCATGCCGCCGAGACGTCCAATTTAACGAAAGCCGCTCAAAACCTCCATATGACGCAGCCTTCTGTGAGTTATGCCATCAAACAGCTGGAAGAAGCGCTCGGCGTGGGCCTGTTCGACCGATTATCCAAGGGCGTCCGCCTGACGCAAGAAGGCCAAGCCCTGTATCAGCATGTCCGGCAAGCCTTCGACGAACTCGATTCAGCCGAGCGCCGCTTGAAGAAGCTGAAGCAGTTCGGCGAAGGCAGGCTGAGGATCGGCGCGAACGGGGCTATCGTTAAGGACTTTCTCCTCTCCTTGCTCGACCGATTCCATGCCCGCTATCCCGACATCCGCATCCAGCTGTCACAGGAGCAAACCAGCAGCATCGTGGAGCGCTTAAAGAAAGGCTCGTTGGATCTCGGCTTTGTTCACCTTCCCGTATCGGACGAGGAAATCCATATCATCGACTCCCGTACTTCGCCTTATTGCGCCGTGGTTGGAACGGCCTTCGCAGATTGGGCTCGCAGGCCTCTACGGACGGAAGAATTGACGGAGCTTCCCCTCTTGTTGCTATCCCCTGGCAGCTCGACGCGGTCCTTCATCGAAGGGTGGTTCCGATCGCAAGGGGTGGAAGCGGAAGCTGATTTCGAGTTGAACAGCCTAGACATGTTAGCGGAATTTGCCGAGCGCGGTTATGGAACAGCCTTCTTGCCACGGGCCTTTGTCTCGTCCCGCATCGCGGACGGTTCCTTGCTGGAGCTTCGAACAGATACTCGGTTACCGGATCGATATATCGGCGTCGCCGTTCGGAAGCACCAGTCGCCTTCGCTGGCAGCAGGGGCATTTTTGGAGATGCTGCAGCACAACTGACGATCTTCCGCCGACATTCGCAACTGAACAAGGCAGCCGGATGAACGGCTGCCTTTGCTTCGTTTGTATTGACTAACGGTTTAGCAGATATAAGCCTGCTGCTCATCAAATCCTGTCCAGGCTGGTACCTGTTGAATACACACAAGCAGCTGTTTAGCTTTGAAAAACTAACCGTAAGCCCTCACTTCAATAACCTCGGCATAATCAGAGCCGTTCGTGCGCTCCACCACCAATCGAAGCGCCGCGCATGGAACGGGCTCCTCCAAACGGTGGACAGTTCTCCGGCGGCGGTTCAACGCCTCCGAGGCAAGGGTGATCCACTTCCCTTCCGAATCCAGCGCTTCTAGTCTGTAGGCACGGACCAGCTCAGGGATGATGTCGAACGGCGTACGATGATGATGCAGATTGATCAGATCCTCGTTGACATCATCGTTGAAGATCAGGTGAATCTCGCGGACCGACTGCACTTCCTTCCACTCCAGCTTCAACCAAGGCGTCTCCCCGTCTGCGATTCGCTCCGATACCCACATATGCGGACCGCCGTAAGGGCGCTTGTATCCATCAATGACATGCTCCGGATGATACGCCCTTGAACCGATCGCCGACCGCAGGCAGAACAGCTTGCGGACCAGCCCCTTCATGCTCCACTCCACCACCGGCTGGCTGTCATCATGGTCTTCCAACTCCTTGGAGACGCGGGCTGGCGTCCCCCGTTCGAAGGCAAGCAGCCCGCTCATCGGCTTGGACGACAAATACAGCGTCAGATCCGGATTTTTGCGCACGATGATAAAGGCGTTCTGCGGCTCCGCCGGCTGCCAATCCAGCTGGACGGGGACCCACTGTCCCTGCCCCGGCATGATCCGGACGGAGGTGCGAAATTCTAACGCGGCCGGCACGTAATTCTCCGGACGTCCCGTGCTCCAAACCTCCACCGTCATGTCGGTCTCCTGCTCCGCATCCACCAGCCATGCCACCTCGCCCGCCAGCCCCGGATCGGCCGGCATCAGCACGGCAATGTCCCGCTCCAGCGGGTAAGGTGCCTCCGCCTCCTCGATCGCGATCCTGGACAGGTGGGACGATGCGCTGACCTTGGCGCTTCGGGCCAGATCCAGCGGATCGTGGTTTGCAACCCCGAGCACGGAGGCATCCTGCTTCAGCAGCGTCTGCTGAAGCTCCCCGCTCCGGCTGCGGGACAGCTCGCGCGGGGAGAGGCCGTGCTGGATGCACAGCGCCGCAGCCGTGCCGGCCGCTTCGCCCAGGACGGCGCAGGTCGCCATCACCCGCGTGGTGCCGAAGGCCACGTGGGTGGCGCTGATGTTGCGCCCGGCGAACAACAGGTTGGCCACGTTCGCCGAGTACAGGCTGCGGAACGGGATATGGTAATTCCCGTCCGCGTGCATATGCTTCGAGCCGCTCTCATCGGCGTACATGCCCTGCGGCGGATGCAGATCGATCGACCAGCCGCCGAAGGCCACCCGGTCCTCGAACGGCTCTTGGGCCATAATATCGTTTTGCGTAAGCACATAGTCGCCGACAAACCGGCGGTATTCCCGCTTGCCCGGCTGGGCGCCGACCCACTCCAGCGTCATATTGGCGGCATCGAATTTGCCGGAATTTTTGATATAGTCCCATATGCCATATATGACTGACCACAGCTCATCGCGGATCCGCTCATTGTCATGCACGGTGTCGAGCTCGCCGCCCCATTCGATCCACCAGTAATGGCAGCCCGAGTCGCCGCTGCGGATGACCCGTTTGATCGGGATCGGCGTCTGCGTAATATCCTTGGCAAAGACGGGCGGCACGAATTTTATCGGATGTCCGGCATCCTTCGTGTAGAACAGCAGCGTGCTGCCGAGTGTCACATCGTCCGCCGTCTCCGGCGCCCACTCTTCCCCGTATTCATCGCGCGCTTCCCGCCCGAGCCGGTATTTCGCTCCTGCCAGGAATCCGACCAGCCCGTCCCCCGTGCAATCCAGGAACACGGGACTCTCAAACCGGATGCGCCGCTCCGAGCCCATCATCCAACCGGTAACCGAACGGATCTGCCGCGCGTCAGAATCTCCGTCCGCTTCTACCTCATGCACGTCCGTATTCAAGAACAGGGTGATGTTGGGCTCGGCCCGTACGGTCTCCAGCACGATCAAATCCCATAGATACGGATTGCCGTCCGGATTCCGGTACTGGTTCTCCACGAACATCTCGCCCATAATGCCGGTTTCCCGGGCATAGCGGTTGATCCCGTGAGCCGTCGCGCCGCATACCCATACGCGCACCTCGCTGCTGGAGTTGCCGCCCAGAACCGGGCGGTTCTGTACGAGCGCTACCTTTTGTCCGAGCCTGGCGGCCGCCACCGCCGCGCAGACCCCTGCCAAACCGCCGCCAATCACCGTTATGTCGCTTACTTCCGTTTCGTTTCTCATGCTCCTTCTCCTTTCATTTTCGTCCAGCTCATCTGTGGACATGGATTGTGGGCTATCCTTTAACAGCCGAGCTCGCCACGCCCTGAATGATATATTTCTGACCGATCAGGAATACGAGAATCATCGGAATGATACCTGCGGTCGCCGCCGCCATCATACCGTTATAATCCACCGTATTTTCGAGAATGAAATTTTGCAGCCCCAGCGGAACGGTATACAGATCCTGATCGATCAAGAATACCAAGGCGTTCTCGTAATCGTTCCAGTGCCAGGAGAAATCGATAATGGCCAGCGTGGCCAGCGAGGGTTTCGCCATCGGCAGAATGATCCGGGAAAAAATGCGGAAATGTCCTGCTCCGTCGATAAAGGCAGCTTCCGAAATTTCATGCGGTACGGAGAGGAAGAACTGCCGCATCATGAACACCCCGAATATCGTGAATACGCCCGGTAATATCAGAGCCCAATGCGTGTTGTAAATGCCGACCCAGTCGAACATGATGAACTTCGGCACAAACAGGACCTGAGGAGGGACCATCATCATCGACAAATAGATCATGAACATGGCATTCCGTCCCTTGAACTCGATCCGGGCAAAACCGTAAGCGGCTAAAGCGGACAGCAATACCGCGCCGACGGTGCTGATCAAGGCGACTTTAAGCGAGTTGAGGTAGTAGTGGCCAAAGCTGTTCGCTCCGGTCCACACTTTCACATGATGATCCCACATGAATTGGGCGGGAATCCACTTAATCGGGTACTGGAATACTTCCGCCGGCATCTTGAACGAGGTGCTGATCATCCAGAGGAAAGGAACGATCATAACCACGCTGAAGAACAGCATAATGAGCGTGACGATTATTTTGGTGTATAAGGCTTTGGTCATTGTCCTTCCTCCTTAATAGTGAACCCAGCGCTTCTGGCCGATCCATTGAATGACGGTGAAGATCATGATGATCAAGAACAGCGCCCAGGAGATCGCGGATGCATAACCCATTTCGTAGTAGCGGAAGGCATTCTGGTATATGAACAGGGATAACACGGTGGTGCTGTTGCCCGGGCCCCCTTGCGTAATGGCTTGAATGATCCCGAACTGCTTGATGGTCATAATGAGTCCGGTAATAAGCAGCAGGAAGGTCGTGGGGCTGACGAGCGGCCACAGGATGCTGCGAACCGTTTGCCAGGCGCGGGCCCCGTCGATTTTGGCAGCCTCCAGCAGCTCCGTTGAGACCTCCTGCAGCGCAGCCAGGTAGATGATCATGTTATAACCGAGCATGAACCAGATCCAGATGATGTCGATGGCATACATGGAGGAATCCATGGTGGACAGCCATCCCGGGGGATTGGTTATCCCGAACGACTTGAGGATTCCGTTGATCGGGCCGTTATTCGGATGGAACAGCAGCATCCATACGAAAGCCACGGCGACGCCGCTGGTGATGTAAGGCATGAAATATAAGGCGCGGAGCAGCTTTTTTAAATACACCGAGCGGTTCAGAACCACGGCGACGATGAAAGCCAGTCCGATCGATATAGGAACGGATAACAGAAAGAACAGCGTATTTTTGATCGAAATGTAGAAGACCTCGTCGCCCAGCATTTTTTGAATGTTGGCCAGACCCACGAACTTCGTGTCCGAGCTCATAAATTTGTAGTCCGTAAACATGAGATAGAACGAATACAAGGCTGGCACAATAAAAAACAGCATCACGCCGACCATGTTTGGCCCTATAAACAGATAGCCGAGATACTGTTGCCGTTTCATCCAGGATGTTTTCACATAGCCCCACTCCTCTTGGTCTTTTTCATCTCAAGCATAGCAGTCGGGACCAAGCGGGGATAAGGAACAAAACCTTCGAATTTATGCTACAGAAGTATGCAATTACAGTGCCGTGGCCTTCGGTCGCTCCGTAGATTTGTTCTATGGCCGACGAGAAAAAAGCGGCAATCAACTCCCCTGCCCGGGTCATGCCGAGATAGGCAGTGTCGAAGCCGAACAAAAAGGGGACCGCCGCCCGAAGCGATAGTCCCCTTCTATTGGTGCCGACAGCCCCTTATTTGCCTTCTTTTAAAAACGTATTGTGCCGGTTCACCATGGCCTCCAGCGTTTGATCGAGCGATTGGGCGTTAAGGAAATACTTCTCATACTCCTGAGCCCGCATATCCATCACCTCTTGCGGCAAGCTCCTAACGTACGTAGGCGTTTTGTCTTCGAACATGACGTGCATCAAGGAATCCAGGTCATACGTGTCTTTCTTATCGCCGAGCAGGTTATTTAACGCCTCTTCCTGATCGGCGTCCTTCGAAGCCGGCAATCTTCCGCCCGCGGCCATAGGAGCCATGCCTCCGTCCGCATACCACTTCAGGAATTCCCAAGCTTCCGCTTGTTTTTTGGATTTGGCATTAATGGAGATGTAATCACCGAGGCCGCCCCTTGTCACGTAACTGTCCGCACTGTCCGTTAGTCTTGGCACTTGAGCGAACGCGATAGTGAAGTCGCGCGGGAAATCCGTAAAGTTATTCGAACTTCGCAGCAGCCAAGCCCCGATATTCAGCATAGGCACTTCCCCGCTCAGGAACACTTGCTCCACCGGCATTTTGGAAGTCAGCTGCTCTCCAAGCGGCGGCGTGGTCTTGTCATCCTTCATCATGACGTTCAGGGTTTCCAGCCATTTTTTGACCAGCGGGTGGTCCAGATTCGAAGTTCCGTCCGCCTTGGTGTACCCCTCTTGCGATAACACCGAATCAATCGGATCGACGAACGGCTCCATATTTTGAATAAATCCGTAGTTATTGCCGACTTTGAGCTTCTTGGCATATTCGCGCAGTTCATCCCACGTCCAGTCCTTCGGAACGGGCAGGCCGGCCGCATCAAGGGCATCCTTGTTCAGCGCGACGAAGAAGGCGCTTTTCGTGGTCGGCATCCCGTAATACTTCCCGTTGATTTTCCAGCCTTCAGCGTCGGGCCCCATTTTCTCGTCGATATTGTAATCGTCGAATTGGCTCAGATCCAAGGCCAAATTGGACTCCACCCGTTTGGACGTTTGGGAAAGCGTGTAATTCACGAACAGGTCGACATCCTGCCCTGTAATCATGGCTGTATCGAGCTTCAGGTTCCCGTCATCGTCATTGACGTAGCGGACATACTCGACTTGAATATCGGGATGCTCGGCATTCCACGCGTCGATGACCTCTTGCGGTCCGGCCTCCGGCGGTACGCCGCCCCACATGGTTAGTTTGACCGGATCGCCGGATGAAGGCGCTTTCGAATTGTCCGTTCCTTGTCCCTCATTCGCGGATGATGCGGTTTTGCCGCCGCAGCCTGCAAGAAGACCCATTAGCAATACGCCGATGAGAAGCATCGCCCATCCTTTTTTATTTCTCACATTAGAGACCTCCCCGAGAATCATATTGGTGTGATGCACTCTCATCGTAGCAGGGAACGGGAGCCGCTTTTAAGCTACATATCCATTCAGATCATGGAACAAAACGATGGGATTCCTGTTTCGGCGAATCCTATGCCTTGCATAGAATCGTTCTATTTAGCGTCTTTGCCGTGTTGTCTGTATTTGCTCGGCGTGAAGCCGGTCAACCGCTTGAATATTTTAATAAAATAATTGTCGTTCACGAACCCCACCCGAAGGCCGATCTCGTGAACAGGGAGGTCGGTTTGAAGCAAATACGCGATGGCTTTATCCACCCGGACCTGGTGCAAATAATGAATCAAGGTGCGTCCGGTCTTTTTCTTGAAGAGCGCGCTGACGTAATTCTCGCCCATCATCACGTAGCCCGACATCGATTTTACCGTAATGTCCTGCTCGTAGTGCTCATGGATGTACTGCAATATTTTCTGTACTTCCGGGTGCGATGTGATTTCCTTGGGGGAGGCATGATGCGCCGACTGTGACGGCATCGTCTCGGTGGACGCGACCGGAATCGAAACAGGTTGGCTTGGGTTCGGGCTCGGGTTACTCTTGGTCAGCTCGGCGTTCATTTTGTGCAGCGTCTCCCTCAGCGTATTCACGCTCATCGACAGCTTCAGGATATAGTTGGATGCCCCGTATTCCATCGCTTGCCGGACATACTCGAATTCACTCATGCAGGTCAGCATCACGAACCGAGAAGCGTATCCCTCTTCCCGGGTTCTGCGGAGGAGCTCCACGCCGTCCATCTCCGGCATCACGATATCGGTCAGCACAAGATCGGGCGGATTGCTCCGGATCATCTCCAGCGCCTCGGCGCCGTTGCCTGCCTCTCCCGCCACCTTGAATCCAAGCTCCTCCCACGCGATGATCTCCCGCACGGACTCTCGCACAAACACCTCATCCTCCACCAGCAGCACCTTCCACATAGGTCTCCCCTCCTCGAAGCTTTTTAAAATCCGAATCCAAGCCTACACAGGCCAAAGACGAATAATCTGCCCGTTATGATGAAATCAAGTGATTGTTCTGATAAGGCGTTGAAATTAATAACGGGATGGAGAATCGAATCCGCGTTCCCCGCTCCGAAGAAATAATCTCCATGCTGCCCTCTTCTTTAAATAGCAGCCGCAGCAGCTCTTGCACATTGCTGAGTCCGATGCCCGGTCGTTTACGCATCCCGCCCGCCTGCCGGGACTGCTCCATGCCGACGCCGTTGTCCTTGATCTCCACCGCCAATCGGTTTGGCCCTTCCCGGGTAACCTTAATTTCAATGAGACCCTCCTGCTCCGGCAGCGGCCCGATTCCGTGTATAATGGCATTCTCCACGAGCGGCTGGAGACAGAGCTTGGGTACAAGCGCATAGAGGATGTCCTCATCATACGCAAAGGTCACGTCAAAACGGTGATTATAACGCACCTGCTGAATATGGACGTAGGCCTGCACCAGCTCGATTTCATCCTTCAAATGCACCAGATCCTTCTCCGTATTCAGGCTCGCCTCCAGCAGCTTGCCCAGAGACAGTGTGATATTCGTGATATCCTCATTCCCGTGGCGAATGGCACTCCACTTGACGGTATTTAGCGTGTTGAGCAGAAAATGGGGGTTCATCTGAGCCAGCAGCATATGAAAATGCACCGCTTCCTTCTGCCTTTCCTCGGCCTTCAATCGCTGAATCAGCACATCCATGTCGTTGAGCATGGAATTGAACGTCTGCGTCAGTTCCAGAATCTCGCCCCGGAACTTGTGCTCCGGCAGCCGGATTTTCAGATTGTTGCGGACAACCGCCTTCATCTTATTCTGCAAATGGGATAACGGCCGGGTAATCGTGGCGGCAATAATGAAGGTCATGATGAGGAAAGCGCCGGTCAGCAGGAAAAAGGTCATGAAATATTGGCGCTTCAGCTCCTCGATCTCGTTAAAGAGCACCGTCAGCGGAATCCGGTTCACGATATACCAATCCAGCGATTCCACGTAAATGTAATTCACCAGGGTGTTGGAGGCCTTATCGATAAAATACTTCTGCCTGGGCTCGGCCGCAATCCTGGCTTTCACCTCGCCGGTCAGACTGCTGTTCAAGATCGATTGGGATACGTTCTCCCCAGCGCTTGTAATCAAAAAATACTCCTGTCGCAGCGTCGACTGCTTCAATACCGATTGAAACCAGAAGGAGTAATCGATGCTGATCCGGGCCATGCCGTACGGCTTGTTGCGGGGAGTTTCCATGTATGCGTACAGTGACAGCAGGTAAGGACTCGTCGAGATATCCCGCAGCACGTAGTTCGCATCGCTCGAAACCCAATGGTACGACACACCCTCCATCTCTTCCCTATCAAAGCCAGGGTTGTCCCGAAGCTTCCTGTAATCGAGCGCCTCCCTGGGAGAATAAGAAGTGTAAGCGTTGCCATGAAAGTCGAGAATCGTGAAGTAGACCGACGGATTATATAGGAAAAAGCTGTTGTTCAAATTTTTGAACTTCTCCTCCATCAGGTTTTTGTTCTCGAGCCCCTGCCGCTGCCCGGGATGGGTCAGCACGGAGGCCACCGTCGAATCCTGCTCCAGAAATATCAGCGTTTTGAAGGCTACGCTCAACTGATCCTCCAGCGTTCGATACATCTGCTCCAGCTGGCTGTGGCTCTGCTGGCTGATTTTCTCCTGGACCAAGGTCTCGATCCGCTGATAGTTGTACAAATTCAAAATGCCGAAAGGCAGCAGTATGACCAGAACGAACGCGGCAAACAGACGGTATTTCAGCTTGTGTGGAAACAGGGATCGTATTCGGTTCAGCACCCTCCCGCACTCTCCTTTTCGCTCGCTTGTTCTTCAATTATATCAGCACCGGTTCGCTTGAGAATGGCAATGTCTGAAATTGCATGGATATGTGCGGTTGATGCTGGGCGCAGGCATAGTGGATGTGTAGATTTGTTCTATTTTTATCAGACAAAAAAGACCAAACTCTCCGAGAGAGCTTGGTCCTCATCGATTGCATCAACGCATTTCGTGCTCAAGCGCGTTAACGATCACGCCCGCTAACGTCGAGGTCAGTCACTCCTGATCTTGCCTGTTGCGTTTGATATCGAATTTAAGGACTTACTTTTCCATCAGCATTTCAAAGCAATTTAACAGCAGCACATACGTCTGCTCGAATGTGAGCTCGCCTTTCGGGTTGAACTGATTCTTGGCCATGCCGTTCATTAAAGAGAGGTTAGTCGCTTGGTATACTTGTTCCTTCGCCCATGGCGAGATGCTGCTGTCGTCCGCAAATCGAGAAGCCGAAACGGATCCGGTTGATGCCGGTCTGCCTTTCAGTTCATTCGTCTTGGCATACACCTGAAGGATCAGCGCGGCAGCCTGTTCTCTGGTGATGGTCGCTCGCGGCGAGAAGGATTGAGGCGATGTGCCGTTGATGATACCGTTTTGGCTTGCCCACGTCACGGTCCAATCATCGACGTCCTTAAACGGGGTCTTAACGTCGGTGACATCCTTATATAGATCCTGTCCCAGCATGGTCTCGATCATATGTACCGCCATCTCCGTAAACTCCACCCTGGTGATCGGCTGCTGATAGGATCGGTCAAACGGCCAGCCGATAATGCCATTCGCTTTTGCCTTCATGTAATCCGCTTGAGCCCAGTTACTCACTTTGCCATCAGCCGGACCATCATTCACGTTAACGTAGACCCGGCTTCTTGACTCCAGATAATCATTGACAGAGATCCATGTCGATCCCTTGCCTACGGCTTTGACCTTGCCGTTTGCATCAATCTCCACGATCCGGTTATCTCCGCTTTTGAACGTATTGCCGCTGGTCTGCAGTCCGTCGGTGAGGCCCATTTGAAGGGTCTCCCCCTTTTGAAGCTGAATATCGTAGCGGGCCAACAAACCAGGCATCATTTTGAAAAACGTCGTGGTGAACTCGACCTGTGCCGCGCTTCCGGAAGCGGTATATAGACCCGTGATCTGAACGGTGAAGGCATCGTCCGACGCAAAATCGCCTATGCCGTCAGGCCTAAAAATGACGGCAAACGGCACGCCGTAATAGCTGGTCTGCACATTGAAATATTTGCCCGATTTATCGTTGTCGCTTTTGTCAAAGCTCCACTCTTTCCCGTCCCTGACACGGGTCAATTTCACTTGAATCTGATCCGTTCTTGTCCGGTCATACTTTTGCGGGTTCAACGACACCGACCATGGATCGTTTGTCTTAAAAACCTCTTCCGGAAAATATCCTGCAGACGGCCAGGCGATGTAATCATACTGAACTTCGGAAGCCGGGCGGCCCTTGTCCATCGAGTACATCGACGCATAGGCCACGTTGTTGGCGTTATGTACCATGCCGAACATGGTCTGTTTCATCTCCGGATTGATGATCCACCGGCGGTGTCCGACGCGGTCGATATTCGTAGTACCGCTATCCGCCATATAACCAAGGACATTGTCATAAAAGGTCGGGCTGCCCCCGTAAAGGTTGCTTGTCCTCGCTCCTTCCTTCGCTGAAGCGTACAGCGAATCGTCCATGCCGGCCGGCATGGTTGGATAATGGCTCAGCTTTTGATGCAGAGCGTTTACTAGCGCTGCCGCCTGCTGCTGCCCTGCAAGCGAAGGGTTGGCCGTCACGTCATCGGGCAGGCCGGATAGGTATCTTACAAAGTTGACGGCGCGAAGGCCGTCCTCGATATATTCCGGTTTTATCGTCCCTGCCTTATAGGGTACGGCGACGCTTGGCGATTCCATGTAAATTCGTTCAGGCCCCATGTAGGATGTGCCAGTATCCATGGGTTTGTACTGCTGCCATTTATTCAGGATATCCTGCTTCGTTCGATCTCCCGTCAGCTGCTGAACGTCAGCCGCATGGGCATCGGGGGCCGATAAGACTGCTGCGATCAGCATAGCCGCAGGCAGAATCAGCCATTTTCTCGATCGTTGGAGTGATCGTTTCATAGATTCAAGCCACCTTACTTCTAGTATTTTTCCTATAACTTCCGTCTTCATCATTATAACGGCAAATATAGGAAACTTGAACTATAAAAAGATAGGCTTGTAGATCTACTAGAGTATCCCGGCCGTCGCACAGCCTATTCCATTCCAGCTTCCCGATTTTAACAGCGACCGGAGACGATATACGCACCGCCCCACGGCACGATAACAGAGTGTGCAGCCTTCGATCTCTTCTTCTCCCACGCCCAAAAGCCCGGCTCATGTGACATCACAGAGCTAGGCTTTCTTCTTTGCACTGCTATGAAATACTCACAAGTGGATGCACGCCTCCCCCCTGCTCAGGTGCGTATATCGGTGGAGGAGCAGCGCGTTCGCCTTTAAAATCGGGAAGCTTCCTCAGCTTGTCTCATTCCAGCTTCCCGATTTTAACAGCGACCGGAGACGATATACGCACCGCCCCACGGCACGATACTAGAGTGTGCAGCCCCAACCCTGCAGCTCCTCAAATCAATGCAAAAAAGCCCAGCT
Source organism: Bacillus sp. FSL K6-6540 (assembly GCF_038007545.1). Taxonomy (NCBI): domain Bacteria; kingdom Bacillati; phylum Bacillota; class Bacilli; order Caryophanales; family Bacillaceae; genus Bacillus; species Bacillus sp. FSL K6-6540. The sequence goes on along the minus strand of NZ_JBBOXH010000001.1, from coordinate 227,346 downwards.
CCCTCAAAAGCAGGAGCCGGGCTTTCTCTTATTTCAATTATTTTTGCTTCAGGTTGTAGAACGACTTCAAGCCGTTGTATTGAGCAAGCTCGCCCAATTGGTCTTCGATGCGAAGCAATTGGTTGTATTTCGCCACACGGTCGGTACGGGAAGGAGCACCCGTTTTGATTTGGCCTGCGTTAGTAGCCACTGCGATATCAGCAATCGTGCTGTCCTCGGACTCACCGGAACGGTGGGAGATGACAGCCGTGTATCCTGCGCGTTTTGCCATTTCGATCGCATCGAAAGTTTCAGTCAATGTACCGATTTGGTTAACTTTGATCAGGATGGAGTTACCGATACCCTCGTTGATGCCTTTTTCCAGACGCTCCGTGTTCGTAACGAACAGGTCGTCACCCACGAGTTGAATTTTGTTACCCAATTTCTCGGTGAGCAATTTCCAACCTTCCCAATCGTCCTCGGAGCATCCGTCTTCGATGGTTACAATCGGGTATTTGTCTACCCAAGAAGCGAGCAGGTCAACGAATTCTGCCGGCGTGAAGGATTTGCCTTCGCCTTCCAGAACATACTTGCCATCTTTGAAGAACTCGGTGGAAGCAACGTCCATACCCAGCAATACATCTTCGCCTGGCTTGTAGCCGGCTTTTTCGATCGCTTCGATGATGGAAGACAGTGCATCTTCGTTGGACGTGAAGTTAGGAGCGAAGCCGCCTTCGTCACCAACCGCCGTGTTCAGGCCTTTGCCCTTCAGAACGGATTTCAGGTTGTGGAAGATTTCAGCGCCCATGCGAAGAGCTTCTTTGAAGCTAGGTGCGCCAACAGGCAATACCATGAATTCTTGTACGTCAACGTTGTTGTCCGCGTGAGCGCCACCGTTCACGATGTTCATCATAGGCACTGGAAGTTGTTTGGCGTTGAATCCGCCAAGGTATACATACAGCGGAAGATCCAAAGCATCAGCAGCAGCGCGAGCTACAGCCATGGATACGGCCAAGATGGCGTTCGCACCCAATTTGCCTTTGTTTGGCGTACCGTCCAAAGCGATCATCAGTTTGTCGATGCCGAGTTGGTCCAAAGCGTCCATGCCGATCACTTCAGGAGCAATGATTTCGTTCACGTTCTCAACGGCTTTCAGAACGCCTTTGCCCAGGTAACGGGATTTGTCGTCGTCGCGAAGCTCAACAGCTTCGTGAACGCCAGTGGAAGCACCGGATGGAACGATAGCGCGACCGATTGCACCGGATTCCAGGTATACTTCAACCTCTACGGTTGGATTGCCGCGGGAGTCAAGGACTTCGCGTGCATATACATCAGAAATAATAGTCATGTGTATAGTCTCCTTTGAAATGTTATGTTTATGTTCCATTATGAACTACTTATTTACGTGCTGCAATCATGGAGGTTCCCGTCATCTCGTCAGGCTTCGGCAGCCCCATCAGATCAAGAATCGTTGGCGCGATGTCGGCCAGAATACCGCCTTCACGCAGCGTTACGTTCTCATCCGTTACGATGAACGGAACCGGGTTCGTGGTATGCGCGGTGAATGGACGGCCATTCTCATCGAATACCATGTCCGCATTTCCGTGGTCAGCCGTAATGATAACCACGCCGCCTTTGGCAAGAACGGCATCCACCACTTTGCCAACACACTCATCGGTGGTTTCTACCGCTTTAACGGTAGGCTCCAGCATACCGGAGTGACCAACCATGTCCGGGTTCGCGAAATTCAAGATGATCGCGTCATGCTTATCCGCTTCGATTTCTCTCACGCAAGCATCCGCCACCTCATAGGCGCTCATCTCCGGCTTCAGATCGTACGTCGCCACTTTCGGCGAGTTGATCAATACGCGCGTTTCGCCTGGAAGCTCAACATCGCGTCCGCCGCTGAAGAAGAACGTCACGTGCGGGTACTTCTCCGTTTCCGCAATGCGAAGCTGCTTCTTGTTGTGCTGAACCAACACTTCGCCCAGCGTGTTGTCCAGATCCTTCGGCTTGTAGGCGACGAAGCCTTCCACCGTCTCGCTGAACAGCGTCAAGCAGACAAAATGCAAGCTTTGCGGGAACTTCGGTCCGCGATCGAAACCACGGAAATCTTTGTTCGTGAACACTTGGGACAGCTGGATCGCACGGTCAGGGCGGTAGTTCAGAAAGATGACGGAATCTCCGCTCTCCACCAGACTTACCGGTTCTCCCGCGCCATTTACCATGACGGTCGGCTCCACGAATTCATCATAAACCGATTTCTCGTAGGATTCGGTGATGGCTTTCAGCGGATCCGTATATTTAGGGCCTTCGCCGTACACCATCGCACGGTAAGCCTTCTCGACGCGGTCCCAACGCTTGTCGCGGTCCATTGCGTAGTAACGACCGGAAAGCGTAGCGATTTGGCCAACGCCCACTTCCTCAATCTTCGCAATCAGATCCTTAACGAACTGCTTGCCGCTGTCCGGTGCCACGTCGCGTCCATCCATGAAACCATGGATGTATACGTCATGGAAATCTTCCTTCTTGCAAAGATCCAGCATCGCAAACATGTGCTCAATGTGACTGTGAACGCCACCGTCGGATACCAGCCCGTACAGATGCAGCTTCTTGTTGTTGTTCTTGGCAGCGCGAACGGCTTCCACCAGCGTTTCGTTCTCGAAGAATTCTCCTTCGCGAATCGACTTCGTGATGCGGGTCAAATCCTGATACACGATCCGGCCTGCGCCGATGTTCAAGTGACCCACTTCGGAGTTCCCCATTTGACCTTCCGGCAAGCCTACGGCTTCGCCGCAAGCGGTCAACGTGGTGTTCGGATATTGCTTCAAATACCGGTCGTAGTTAGGCTTGTTCGCTTGAGCGACCGCATTGCCCACCTCGGTGTTGCGAAGCCCGAAACCGTCCATGATGATCAGAGCTACGGGTTTTGGAGCAGACATTTACTTCGCCCCCTCAACGAGTGCGATGTAGGAAGCCGGTTGTAGACTTGCACCACCAACGAGCGCGCCGTCGATGTCACTTTGTCCCATATACTCCGCTACATTTTCAGGCTTCACGCTGCCGCCGTATTGAATGCGGACTTGGTCTGCAACGGTTTCGCCGTACAGGCCTTTAACGAGTTCGCGAATATAGGCGATGACTTCATTCGCATCCTCTGCCGTGGAGGATTTGCCCGTTCCGATTGCCCAGATTGGCTCGTAAGCAATAACGACATGAACCGCTTGATCAGCAGGAACACCTGCGAACGCTGCTTCCGTTTGTACTTTGCACACGTCTTTGGTTTGGCCGGCTTCGCGTTCTTCCAGCTTCTCGCCAACGCATACGATCGGAAGAAGACCATGACGGAATGCCGCATGTACCTTCTTGTTCACGATCTCATCGGTTTCAGCAAAATACTGACGGCGCTCGGAATGTCCAATAATGACGTAGTCCACGCCCAGGTCTTTCAGCATCAAGCCGCTGATTTCACCCGTAAAGGCGCCATTGTCTTCGAAATGAAGATTTTGTGCACCGATTTTGATGTTCGTGCCCTTTGCCGCTTCAACCAATGCAGGAAGATTGGTAAACGGCGCGCAGATCACGCTTTCCACGCCTTCTACTTCCGCTTTGCCTTTCACATCTTCAATAAATGAAGTTGCTTCCGGAACAGTTTTGAACATTTTCCAGTTACCAGCTATGATAGGTGTTCTCACACGATTCACTCCTTTATTCCCCCGAAGATACTCCAGGGTCCAAACTTCATCCACTTGCTATCCAATGTAATTCCTCATTCTATTTATCGTTCAGTGCCACAACACCAGGAAGTGCTTTGCCTTCCATGAACTCAAGAGATGCGCCGCCGCCTGTCGAGATGTGATCCATCTTGTCGGCAAGGCCGAATTTCTCCGCTGCTGCAGCCGAGTCGCCGCCGCCGATAATCGTGTAAGCTTCCGTTTCCGCACAGGCCTGTGCCACTTCACGAGTACCGTTGCTGAACGGAGCGATTTCGAATACGCCCATAGGACCGTTCCACACGACAAGTTTGGAGTTCTTGATCACTTCTGCATACTTGGCGCGAGTCTTAGGACCGATGTCAACGCCTTCCCAATCGGCTGGGATGCCGTCGATATCAACGACCTTGGTATTCGCGTCTGCGCTGAATTCGTCCGTAACGACGATATCTTCCGGCAGGTAGAAGTTTTTGCCCAGCTCTTTGGCTTTTTCGATGAAACCGAGTGCCACATCAAGCTTCTCTTTATCAAGCAGAGATTGACCGATTTCATGGCCTTGAGCTTTGAAGAACGTGTAAGCAAGTCCACCGCCGATGATGACATTGTCAGCAAGCGTAAGCAGGTTGTCGATCACGTCGATTTTGTCCTTAACCTTCGATCCACCGATGATGGCGGTAAAAGGACGGTCCGGATTCGAAAGGGCTTTGCCGAGAACGGACAGCTCTTTCTCCATCAACAATCCCGATACGGCCGGAAGATGATGAGCAATCCCCTCTGTCGAAGCGTGCGCGCGGTGAGCAGCACCAAACGCGTCGTTCACGAACAGATCGGCCAGCTCAGCGAATTGCTTCGCAAGTTCCGGATCATTCTTCTCTTCACCAGGGTAAAAACGAACATTTTCAAGTACGAGCACATCGCCGTTTTGCAGCTTCTCGACTTGAGCTTTAACGGCTTCTCCTACCGCTTCATCCGCTTTGGCTACCGGTTTGCCGAGCAGTTCCGACAGACGCTGACTCGCCGGAGTCAGGCGCAAAGATTCTACGACCTCTCCTTTGGGACGACCCATGTGGCTGGCCAGGATGACTTTCGCTCCTTGCTCCACCAGATACTTAATCGTCGGCAAAGTCTCGCGAATACGAGTGTCGTCTGTAATTTTACCATCTTCGAGCGGTACATTGAAATCGACGCGGACAAACACCCGTTTGCCGCTTACTTCTACATCACGTACACTTTTCTTGTTCATCTCCACGTTCCTCCTAAGAAAACTATTCTCCTCACCGACAGCATGCAGTTGCTCTCGTATCTCTCTCTATCGTCTAACCAGCGCCCGGATTCTTATCTATTCTTCCCAGTGCTCTGGCATGAAAACAAGGAAAAACCATGAACCAAAGAGGAGACCCGTGAACGGAACTCCTCTTCGGTTGAATGGCTAGATCAATTACAGACCTTTGCTTGCGATGTAAGCAGCGAGGTCAACGACACGGTTGGAGTAGCCCCACTCGTTGTCATACCAAGAAACAACTTTCACCATGTTGTCGCCAACTACCATCGTGGAGAGCGAATCGATAGTGGAAGAAGCTGGATCGCCATTGTAGTCGCTGGATACAAGCGGCTCTTCGGAGTAGTTCAAGATGCCTTTCAGCGGGCCTTCAGCAGCTGCTTTCAGCGCTCCGTTTACATCTTCAAGGGTTACGTTTTGGGACAGCTCAACGACGAGGTCCGTTACGGAAACGTTCTTCGTAGGTACACGCATAGAGTTACCATTCAATTTGCCTTTCAATTGTGGCAGAACGAGGCTAACCGCTTTAGCAGCACCTGTTGTGGAAGGAATGATGTTTTCGGCAGCTGCACGAGCACGACGCAGGTCTTTGTGCGGCAGATCAAGCACTTGCTGGTCATTTGTATAGGAGTGAATTGTAGTCATCAATCCTTTAACGATACCAAAGTTCTCGTCAAGAACTTTTGCAAAAGGAGCCAAGCAGTTCGTTGTACAAGAAGCATTGGAGATGATGGTGTGGCTAGCAGCATCGTATTTGTCTTCGTTAACGCCCATAACGATGGTGATATCTTCGTCAGTAGCTGGAGCGGAGATGATAACTTTCTTAGCGCCGCCTTTCAAGTGAGCGGAAGCTTTGTCTTTCGCTGTGAAAATACCAGTGGATTCTACAACGATTTCAACGCCGTACTCAGCCCAAGGCAATGCTTCAGGGTTACGCTCAGCGAATACTTTCACTTCGCGGCCGTTGACAACGAGTGCGCCTTCTTTAGCTTCAACAGTTGCATTCAGTCTGCCATGAGTCGTGTCATATTTCAAAAGGTGTGCCAGCGTTTTTACGTCCGTCAAATCGTTGATTGCCACGATTTCAACTTCGCTGTTGTTCAGCGCAGCGCGGAATACGTTACGTCCAATACGTCCAAAACCGTTAATACCTACTTTAACCATGAGTAGTTCCCTCCATATTTGTAAAATTTATATATTCAAGATTGGCCGTTAAGCCAATCAAGACAACAAAAATGAAAAATCAGTTGTACGCCCGCGGACTCAGATGCCGGCGTCAATTTCCTTCTCGACTTCCAATGCCGCGGCTTCATCCGTAACGAGTATGTCCTCGTGCCCGAATTTCAGCACCGCGTGAATCGCTTTGCCCTTGCCTTGCCCTCCAGCAATGCCGATGATGGTCTCCGTCCGCATAATATCCTCAAGCCGGAGTCCAAGGGTAAGCATTTTATGGACAACTTCGCCATCTTCGCTGAAATAATAGCCGAAGGATTCCGCGATCGCGCCATCTGCCTGCAAGTTCCGGATAGAGCCTTCATCCAGCTTCCGCCGTCTGGCCATCTCCATGGCATCCCCGATGCCGTGAATAATGACGCGGCTGCGCCTGATCACATCCACGATCTCTTGGATGTGCTGATCCTGAACCAACGATTGATAAGCATCCTCGCTGAGCAGATCCGGAACATGAAGCAATCGGTACTCAGCCCCAACGCGCTTAGCCATTTTGGAAGCAATGGTGTTCGCTTGAATCTCCATGCTCTCCCCGAGGCCGCCACGCGCCGGCACAAACCAAGTGCTTGTCAACGGTTCGCCGCCAGGCAAAGAGGACATCTGCTCTGCCACTTCGGCGAGCGTGGAGCCGCCTGTTACGGCAATCGTATCTCCATCCTGGACAAAGTTAAGCAGCGTTCTTGCTCCGGCCCGGCCAAGCTCACGTTTGACTTCCGGAGATGACTCGCTGTCACCGGGAATAATGACCACTTTACGAAGCCCGTAAGCCTGACGAATCTTCTCTTCCAGTTCAACCAGTCCGAACAACTCATTCATGACCGGTTCCAACTCCTCCAGCAAGCATATCCCTGAGCCGCTGATCCGCATGCCGAGCGTTTCAATCTCGATCAGCCCTTGCGCTTTCAGAAGATCAGTCTCTGCTCTGAGAACACGCTCGGTCATCGATAACGATGAAGCCAGTGTTCTTCGGCCAACAATTCCGGACAACTTGATCTGATGAAGGATGGTATACCTTCGTTTAAGAGTGTCCATCAGATCCGGCAGAAGTTGCTCTTGTATTTCTAATAGGTTACGCATGCATTCCACTCCTGCAAACTTCGTCTCGGCTCTCCTACCTGGTCGTAAAATGTCCCAGTTAAACTTTTTAAGTCCCACCCTTATTCTAACCAATATTCATGCCGGTTGCAAGTGTCCGAAAGTATATTTCTCTACCCCAGGCATTCTTATACATTATGGCCAACTACCGGCTCGTCTATATAATAGGAACAAAGTTTTGTCCGCTATTGTATTTTTGAAATAGATGCGGTATAATCAACTTCGTTGCTGATTTTTGTGCGCCCGTGGTCCAATGGATATGACGTAGGCCTCCGGAGCCTGAGATCGAGGTTCGATTCCTCGCGGGCGCGCCATTATAACATTTATTCTCTATACTGATTACCCTAAAGTGCCCATAACGGCTCTTTTTTTTACTCAATAGTTTGACTTTCTTTGACTTTTTGATTTAAATTGTTTATCATGTGGGTAATACGGTAACAGTATTTATATGAGGTACTTAAGAGGAGGTTTTCCACGTGAGTTTTATACCTATGGTCGTTGAACAAAGCAACCGCGGTGAGCGGGCGTACGACATCTATTCCAGATTGCTGAAAGACCGCATTATCTTCCTCGGCTCCGACGTAAATGACGTGGTCGCCAATTCCATCATTGCCCAAATGCTGTTCTTGTCGGCTGAGGATCCCGAGAAGGATATTCATCTTTACATCAACAGCCCTGGCGGTTCCATTACCGCAGGTATGGCGATATTCGATACGATGCAGTTCATCAAACCGGACGTCTCGACGATCTGTGTCGGCATGGCTGCTTCCATGGGCGCATTCCTGCTCAACGCAGGCGCTAAAGGCAAACGTTACGGACTGCCTAACAGCGAGATTATGATTCACCAGCCGCTCGGCGGCGCACAAGGTCAAGCCACGGATATTGAGATCCGTGCTCGCCGCATTCTGAAAATGCGCGACAAGCTGAACCGCATCCTGTCCGAACGCACCGGCCAACCGCTGGAGCGCATCGAGAAGGATACTGATCGCGACTACTTCATGACGGCTGACGAAGCCAAAGAGTATGGACTGATCGATCAAGTACTGGAAAACACACCGCCGCAAGGCTTATAAAAGAAATGAAGTAAAGGGCAGGCGCCGTTATCCGGTGCCTGCCTTTTCTTTTGTCTTCGGTATGGCTGGACATTTCCGGTTGGATGAGAGTATCCCCTCCGGTCGCTGTTGAAATCGAGAAACATGAATGAATGGATATGGAGGTTTCTCGATTTCAAAGGCGAACGCGTTGCTCCTCCGAGGATACTCTCATCTTCTGGAAGAATCAGCTACTCTAAAGACGAAAAGACCATCCCCCTCCTAAAAGGACTCCCCTTAACTTGAGGGGGGAATAGAGAAAGGCCGTGCAGGCTTCCTTTGCAAGGGTAACTGGGTACGTAAGGCCTTATGATGCGCCACCATCACTGCTTCCATAAACAGGGTGGCATCGTACATCGCATAGGGCGACTTGTGACCTTTACCGTACGGCTTGCTTGCCACGGACCACGCCCCGTTCGCACAGGGAGTAGTGCGCATGGTGTACAAGTTATCATCGAGAGAACTATGTTAATCAGAGAATGCCTAAAATAGCAATTCCTAAGGATCACATATTCGTAATCGGAGGCAAGCCTCTCGATAAACGCAAAAAATCCCCTGACCGCAGGAAGCGGGAGTATACGCTCCACGCTCACGTGTCAGGGGATTTATCGCAACTGATTCCAGCACAGTGTTACATCAGGACAGCATCATGTATCTAGACAAGCTATAGTATGAAAATAAATGATTGCAGTTTACTCAAACCGCTTACCATATATTCTTACTTCCACTCTTTCAACTTCAGCTCAAACTCAGGGAATCCATAGGCATAGGCGGTGTACTCATAAAGCTGGAAGTACAGCACAGCCGCGTTATCCTTCACGTAGAAGTCGGCATCGGCAGGCACTCCCTCAAAACCGCCGAGGTAACCTCCCTCTTTCTTCATCTTGCTCAGCACAAGGTTGTTCAGCTTCTGCTTGTTCTTGCCCTGCATGTTGATGAAATCGCCCAGCTTCATTTGCTTGCCGTCCTTCAAGGAGAACGTGAAGCTTTTACGGAAGGTCATGCCATGGGCACCGCCGGTGTACGAATAATCATACGCCGTAATGCTCAGGATGTCGTTCTGGTTGTAATGGACCACGAAGTCACCGCTGAATTCGTAAGGGAAACTGGATTCCGACGGCGGGAATTCCTCGGCGTTTCCTTCCGCACCGGTGATTACGCCGGACGCATTTTCTTTCAACACTTTGTTGATTTCGGCTTGGACCTCTGCATTATCGAGTCCGCTGATTACAGGATAATTCACAACAGCGTCTACGCCCTGAATATTCTTCTTGAGCGCAACCGATTTAATGGTAATGTCATTCAGCTTCTTCTGTGTCATGCTCAGTGTTTTCAAGGAAGGATTCCACTGTCCCTGAATGCCCATGTATTCGCTGATCGTTTTGAACGGCAGATACAGACGTCCATTGATGATCTGTCCGCCCGGCTCGCCGGCATACGAACCGTTCACCAGAATGCCGATTTCGCTTGCAGCATACACGGCGGCGCTCAGCTTGTTATAGCCGTTACCCAGTGTATACGTGCGGTTTTTGGAATCATATTTAAGAGGCATCCCCAGACCATCCCGCAAAGCGGTCGCTGGCACATAAGTTACCCCATGCAGCACTAGACCTTTTTGTGACAAGGTTTTGCCGTTCCATTTCAGTACAACTTCATTCTTCGACGTTTTTTGGCTGGCGGAAACGGGTGCCTTAGCGGCGCTTGCATCGATGACCTGTCCGCTCAAACCAAGACTACCAAGCAGGACACTAGTTGCAATTAATGATGCACATACACGAAATTTAGGATTCATATCAGAATTCCACCTTTGTTAAATTAAGTTTCCGTTAGTTGTTAATCTATTACCCTTAATCATTATAAGGAAAGCTTTCAATGTATTGGTAACAAAGTGAATGACAATTTTGACTCCATGCCATAGGACCTATACATTCTCATGATTCCTTCCGGACGAACGCCGCTGCGCTAAGAAACACACCGAACAAGAGAGCACTTGAACCCGCAAGCAGCAGTAGTTCACTGCCTTGGACAACGTAAGCAAGAAGAATCAAACCGATGCCAACGAGTGCACTGTGAATGCTCGTCAGCAGCAGATGCAGCGTGCTTTTCCTGAAAAAATTCAGAAATAAAACAGCGGCGATGCCTGCAACAATCATAGCAATAAACCCCATGCTCGTCAGATCACTCAAGCTGTTTCTTCCTTTCTGGGATACCCCATTTATAAAAAACGGGTCTAAACGGTATACACCCTCCTTATATATAACAACGAAAAGGATTCTGAAGTTGTGGTGGAATTCCTGAAAATCGACCAATTCTCCCCACTTTGGGACTAATGTCTCATTCTGCTCTGCAAAAAAAAGAGCCCATCCCCTTAGGGGACAGGCTTCCTTTTATTACAAAAAGATGAAGAACCGAAGCTTATACTAACGACCGCTCTTCAGTTCGGTCCATAAACGATCATAGACGGAGAGCGAGTCACCGACATTATCGAGCCACTCGGTACGGCCCAGCTCCTCTTCCGTCAGGTTGATCATCGTATTGGCGCGGTATTCCTCGCTATGGAATTCCATTGCTTTGGTGTTCGGATTGCTGTATCCGATAAATTCATAGTTTTTGGCGCTGACTTCGGGCTCCATCATGAAGTTGATGAATTTCTCGGCCAGCTCCTTATTCTTCGCACCTTTAGGAATCGCGTAGTTGTCCGAGAATATGGTCGCTCCTTCTTCAGGCACCACGTACGCTACATCCGGATTCTCCGCCGCGATGAACGCCGCGTCTCCGGACCAAACCGTGGCAATCCAGCCTTCCTCCTGAATCATCTTCTGCTTAATATTGTCCGTATCAAACGCAAGGACATTCGGCAGCAGTATCTTCAGCTCATCGGATGCAGCCGTGATTTCCGCCTCATCCGTGCTGCTGTTGGATTTTCCTTGCTTTTTCAGCGCCATGCCGATCATTTCCCGGTTGTCGTCCAGAAGCAGGACTTTGCCCTTGTATTCCGGATTCCAGAGGTCTTCCCAGCTGTTGATTTCGTCCTTCACATACTTCTTGTTATATGCAATTCCCGTTACGCCGGACGTATAAACGATCGAATATTTATTGCCCGGGTCATAAGACGGATCTTTGAAAGTATCCGTAATATTGACGAAGTTCGGGATATTATTCATGTCAAGCGGCTCAAGGAGCTCCGATTCAATCATCGTTTTGACCATATAATCGGACGGCTGAATGAGGTCATAACCGCTGCCGCCAGCCTTGATCTTAGCCAGCAGGTCTTCATTGTTCGCGTAGTTGTCGTAGGTTACCTTCACGTCGAACTTCTCCTCAAAGTCCTTCAGCACCTCGGGATCGAAGTTATCCGCCCAGCTGTAAATATGAAGCGTCTCCTTATCCGAGCCGCAGCCGGCCAGCAGTCCTACAGACAATACCGCAACCATGCCTGCCGTCAGCAGGCGGGTCCATCTTGATTTTTTCAATTCAATATCTCCTCTCTTTCCACTTGCATGTTTTAATTTTATTTCGAAAAAAGCGTTTCTATCGCTTAGATCGGTAATGTTTTGTGTTTCTTCTGCCCATTGCCGCGGTTAAGAATATATTGGGCTAACAGGATCAGCGTGATGCTGACCAGTATGAGCAGCGTGCACAGCGCGTTAATCTCTGGCGAGATGCCGCGCTTCACCTGAGCGTATATATAGATCGGCAGCGTTGTTGAGCTTGGGCCGGCGACGAAAAAGCTGACCATAAAATCGTCCAGCGACAGCGTGAAAGCAATCAATGCGCCGGAGATAATGCCCGGTGCAATCTGCGGCAGCGTGACGTGCCGGAACGTTTGCCAAGGCGTGGCGCCCAAATCCTGGGCAGCCTCATCCAGCTGTTTGCCCATTCCCGACAGTCGGGCCGTTACCACGACATAGACATACGACAAGCTGAACGTAATATGGGCGATGATCACCGTTGCCTTGCCAAGCGGCATGTTCAGTTGACTGAACAGCACCAGCAGCGACAGCCCCATAATAATATCCGGGATGATGACCGGCAGATACAGCAGGCCATTCATGCCGCTGCGGCCTTTACGCCCCAAATTCCGAAGCGAGAGCGCCGCTGCGGTCCCGAGCAGGGTGGAAACGATCGTCGAGATGACGGCCACCGTCAAACTGTTCATCAGCGCTTCCATCACGTGCCGATTCTGGAATAGCGACACATACCAATCCATCGTAAAGCCTTCCCAATTGCCGCTAAGCCGCGTATCGTTAAAGGAATAGATGATAATCATGACGATGGGTACATAGATGAAAGCCATCATAAGGAAAGAGTGAACCCCGAGCAGCGGGTGATTCTTCTTTTTCACTTATCTCCCCTCCCCTACGCGTTGATGGCGGGCTTGCATCGCCCGGTTAAAGAGCAGGATCAGCACCAGGGACGTAATCACAAAAATAACCGATAACGCCGCTCCAAATGGCCAGTTGCGCGCACCCAGGAACTGCTGCTGAATGATATTGCTGATCATGGAGGACTTGGCGCCTCCCAATATATCCGTAACGACAAACATACCCGAAGTCGATACATAGACCAGAACCGCACCCGTCATGATGCCGGACTTGCTCTGAGGCAGGGTAATATGCCGAAATGCCTTCCATCTGGAAGCGCCCAGATCGCTGGCCGCATCCAGCAGACGTTTGTCCATCTGCTCCAAGGCCACGTAAATCGGCAGCACCATGAACGGAATGAAGTTATACACCATCCCGAGCAGTACGGCGCCGTACGTATACAGCATCTGAATCGGCTCGTCGATCCATCCCGCCCACAGCAGCAGGCTGTTCACCACGCCTTGCGTCCGGAGCAGCAGAACCCATGCATAGGTTCGGATCAAAAAGTTGATCCAGAACGGAACCGTGATCAGAATCAATCCCCAGGTTTGGATACGCGGGGAAGCGTTGGCTATATAATAGGCCAAAGGATAGCTGACTAACAAGCAGATCACCGTAGTCAGCAGCGACAGTACCAAGGTATCCCAGTAGATACCCAAATATAATGGATCAAAAAAAGTCTTGTATCCTTCCAGACTGAAGGAAAACACGACATTCCCGAGCGAATCCCGCGAGAGAAAGGAAATGCCGACCACGATCAGCATCGGAACGATCAGGAACAGGGATAACCACAGCAGCACCGGAGTCAACAGGAACCTTGATTTCCTCATGGCCCGATGATCACCTCATCCTTGGCGTTCCAGTTCACCCCAACCCGTTCGCCAACCTCCCACGGATGGTCATCCGAGATATCCAGGGCAATCGTGACCTTCATCGGCTCATCGTCCAATTGGACCAGCAGCTTATGAACGCTGCCGAGGTACTGCACATCCTCAATCACGCCGCTCTTCTTGGCACCCGATTCCCGCTGGGGAATGAGTTTCTCCGGCCGTACGGCAAAAAGCCCCTCAGGCGAGGAGAAGACGTTATTCTCCCCTACAAACGTGGCGGCAAACAGCGTTTGCGGTCTCGCATAGATCTCGCGCGGCGTGCCGATTTGCTCTACCCGTCCATGGTTCATGATGACGATCCGGTCGGACAGCATCATGGCTTCCTCTTGGTCGTGCGTTACATATACAAACGTGATCCCGAGCGTCCGCTGCAAATGCTTGAGCTCGGACTGCAGGTTCTTCCGCAGCTGCAAATCCAGCGCGCCGAGCGGTTCATCCAGCAGCAGCACCTTCGGCTTGTTGGCGATGGCGCGCGCAATGGCCACGCGCTGCTGCTGTCCGCCAGACAACTGGTGCGGGAAGCGTTCCCGCAAGGCGGTCAGCTGCGTCATCGCAACAGCCTCGTCCACGCGCTCCTTGATGAGCTGGCGCGGCATTTTTTTCATTTTCAGTCCAAAAGCGATATTGTCTTCTACGGTCATATGCGGAAACAGAGCATAGTGTTGGAATACCAAATTCAAATCCCGCTTGTTCGCAGGCATATCCGTCACATTCTGACCCGCCAGCCATACCTGTCCTTCGGTCGGCTGCTCGAATCCTGCTATCATTCGGAGAATCGTCGTTTTGCCGCAGCCGCTGGGGCCCAGCAAAGTCAGGAATTCCCCTTCTTTAATGGAGAGCGACAGCGGATGCACGACCGCTTGTCCCTGAAAATGCTTCTCGATCTGGACAAGTTCAATCACATGCATCAACCCCTTCTTCAAAATGTGACCTGTTCGTTTCCATGTTGACATCCTATTACCAGTATGCACAAAAACGTTCTCCACTAAGAAGAAACGGTCCTACTGCCTGTTATGCTCAGGTTGGGCAGAATCCGTTTCTTAAGGGTGGAGGCGGTTAGAAGTCTCTACTAAGAAAAAAAAGCCATATCCATGGGTATGGCTTTAAACGTTAGATCAAAGTTCAGTTTTTCGCATATTCACTATACCTCGTTTTCCCCCTATACACAACACTTTTCTGTGTATTTCGACAGGGGAAGGGCCGGATATGGCACCGTATAATGGTATTTCATTTTTTAACAGACATGCGAAAAAACCGTTCGCCCGATAAAGACCGGAATGAACGGTTTTTTCGCATGCTGCGTCGATTAAAGCGACTACTTCAGCTGGTATTGCACGTACAGCTGCGTCGTGATTTTGATCTCGCCCGGCTTCACGGATGTGTTGGCGCCAGCGTCCGCTGCCGTGGACTGAGCCTCCATCGCCATTTTTTCGAGGCCATAGATGGTATCTACGCCAACGGAACCTTCCACAATGTTCAGTACGATACCGAGTTGACGCTTGGACGCCTTCGCCATCGCTTGTGCCTTCAGGTCTGCGTTAGCCATCGCCTTATCAATCACTTGCGCTTCGAATGCATCGCGGTTCTCAACCGAGAAACGGGCGTTGCCGATGGAATTGGCGCCGGCATCGGATGCTGCATCGAGCAGGTCCCCGACTTTGCTCAGATCGCGAAGCGTAACTTCCAGGGAATGATAGGCGGTGTAATTTTTCACTTTACGTCCATTCTCATCGGAGTACGTATAGTTCGGTTGTACATAGAACTGCTCGGTTTTGATATCCTTGTCGTCGATCTTCCAGGTTTCTTTCAACAGCTTCGTAATCTTATCCATTTTCAGCGCATTGCTCTTCTGTGCGGATTTTGCGGTTTCCGCATATGATTCTGCCCCGATGGAAAGATAAACGATATCTGGCTTCACCGAGATCTCGCCTTTACCAAGTACGGTAAGAAGGTTTTGCTGTGCTGCCTCCGCCGCGTGCACCTCGGTTGCTCCGCTCAACCCGACCCAAGCCGTGCTGCCAGTCAGCAGTGCGCCTGCAATCATGATAGAACCTACTTGTTTGACCCATCTTTTCATCTTTGTCAGCCTCCTTCGATATTGGCATCGCTGCCATGCTTGCCTTACCCTTCTAACGTGAGGGCATTGGTAAATGTTGCATCCGAATCGGAGCGTTTTGATATTTTTCTTGTAATAAATTTTTTACGCCCAATTCATTGGTATTTCTAGGCATGATTGGCTATTTAGCCAAATAAGATACCGAATGAAGCCGGAAGCTGCTGTTTAACATGGAAGCCTTAATGGGTAACTAACTTACACGGTGTTAAGAACAGGAGGTCATTATGAAATCATTGCGTGTATTCTACGTGTTCATGTCACTGCTGCTCCTCATGGCCGTTGGCGTTCCCTATGGATCGGTAAGCGCGGCGGGAGAGCCAGCCTCCGGCAAAACCTATCAGATCGGAACGGACGTTACGTTTGCCCCGTTTGAATTCCAGGATGCGAGCGGCAAATTTGTCGGCATCGATATGGATCTGCTGGATGCGATCGCGAAAGACCAGAACTTCAAATACGAGATCAAGCCGCTCGGCTTCAATGCGGCGGTTCAGGCGCTGGAAGCCAATCAGGTGGACGGCGTCATCGCGGGCATGAGTATCACGGATGAACGGAAGCAGAAATTCGATTTTTCCGACCCCTATTTTGATTCGGGCGTTGTCATGGCCATCCGCCAGGACCAGGAATCCATCAAATCCTATGAGGATTTAAGGGGGAAAAAGGTTGCTGTCAAAACCGGTACGGAGGGCTACAGCTTCGCGGAATCCATATCCTCCAAGTACGGCTTCACCATCGTGCCTTTTGACGATTCGGCCCAAATGTATGACGATGTCAAAACCGGCAATTCCGTTGCCTGCTTTGACGATTTTCCCGTCCTCGCTTATGGAGTGGAACAGAACAACGGACTGAAGATCGTTACGGATATGGAGCCGGGCGCCTCCTATGGATTTGCCGTCAGCAAGGGGCGGAACCAGGAGCTCCTGCAGAAATTCAACGCTGGCTTGATCAACCTGAGGGCCAGTGGAGAGTACGATCGCATTAAGGAAAAATATATCGGGGAGAATGCCGTAAGCGCACCGAATCAAAGCCGCTGGGGACTGATCGTAGAGTCGCTGCCTTCCCTGCTGAAGGGCCTTGGCAATACGCTGCTGCTGACCATCGTGTCGCTGTTTTTTGCGTTTTTCTTAGGGCTGATCTTCGGTTTCATGAAGGTCGGTCGCAATCGATGGCTCCGGGGCATCGCCACCGTATTCGTGGACATCTTCCGCGGCATTCCGCTGCTGGTGCTTGCCTTCTTCATCTACTTCGGCATTCCGCAGGCGTTCGGCTTTACGATGTCGCCGATCGTTGCAGCGGTCCTGACGCTGAGCTTGAATGCCGGTGCTTATGTCACGGAGATTATTCGCGGCGGCATTCAATCCATTGACCCCGGGCAGCTGGAGGCGGCCCGCTCACTCGGACTGCCATACCGCAAAGCCATGATGAAAATCATCATTCCGCAGGCGATCAAAGTCATGATTCCGACCTTTATTAACCAGCTGGTGATCACGCTGAAGGATACGTCCATCCTGTCGGTGATCGGTCTGGTCGAGCTGACCCAATCCGGGAAGATCATCATTGCGAGAACGTTCGCCTCGTTTGATATCTGGCTCGTGGTGGCCATCATGTATTTGGTCGTGATCACGATTCTGACGAAAATTTCGGACCGTCTGGAAAGGAAGGTGCGTCATGGATAAAATCCGCATAGAAGGACTGAAGAAGAGCTTTGGCACGAACGAGGTGCTGAAGGGAATCGATATGCAAGTCCAGGAAGGCGAGGTTGTCTGCGTGATCGGGCCATCGGGCTCGGGCAAAAGCACCTTTCTGCGCTGCATCAACCGGCTGGAGGAAATTTCGGCTGGCAGGGTCTTTGTCCATGATCAGGATATCAATGACCCTAAAACGAACATCAATAAGGCGCGCGAGAACATTGGTATGGTGTTCCAGCATTTTAATCTCTTTCCGCACTTCAACGTGCTGAGGAACATTACCTTCGCCCCGGTCGAGCTGGGCAAGCAAAACGCCGCAGAGGCACGTGCCACGGCACTGAAGCTGCTGGACCGAGTAGGCCTCTCCGACAAGGCGGAGGCTTTCCCGAGCCAGCTGTCCGGCGGTCAGAAGCAGCGCGTGGCGATCGCCCGGGCTTTGGCGATGAATCCCGACATCATGCTGTTCGACGAGCCGACCTCGGCGCTGGACCCGGAGATGGTCGGCGAGGTGCTAGGCGTCATGAAGGACCTGGCACGCGAGGGCATGACGATGATGATCGTTACGCATGAGATGGGGTTTGCCCGCGAGGTTGCGGACCGGGTCATCTTCATGGACGGCGGGTATATCGTAGAGGAAGGTCCGCCGGAAGAGGTGTTTGGCAGCCCGAAGCATGAGCGGACGATCAGCTTTCTGGAGAAGGTGCTGTAACGGTGCAGCTGAACCAGCTGTGCGGCTGCATACACCTTGCCTGTGCGCACGGTGAGTGGCCTCGGGGTGCGCTTGGATGGCTGTCGACAGTTCAAAGCAGCAACAGCAACCTATGGTCCGGCTGGCCCGTTAGAGTGAAACCTGGTTATTGTACGGCTATGGAATGATATCTGTATGTTATCGTGTGGCTATGGAATGACATCTGCCTATAATCGTACGGTTATGGTATGGCATCTGTATGTTATCGTACGACTATGGGGCATCTGCATGATATCGTACGGCTATGGAATGACATCTGCATGTTATCATTTAGAGCCCACTTCGATGGTTATACGATGGCTACATGCTGCTTTAGAGCAGCTAATGGACCGAGAGGACCTTATTCGAGAGAAAATAGGGACTTTTCGAAAATTACCGGACCGAGGATCCGTTATTCCTTCAAAAAGGCGGCATTTGCCTATACAAATTCTTGAATAACGGATCTAGTGTCCGCTATTTCCAAATATGGCCGTGATTTCGGCAAATAAGGTCTATGGTGTCCGTTAAACTCCCGAGATTGCCAGGGAAATGTTTATACTACTCTCGCATCATCCCTGTAATGCCTTGAATCACTTGTTGCTTGAGTTGGTTGAGTTGGTTGACTTACTTGTAATGTCTGAATTACTTGTATTACTGGTTTGGCTTATATCGCTTGTTTCTTGTATTGCGTGTAATGTGTGTAATGTGTGTAATGTGTGTAATGCTTGTATTGTGTGTACTCCTTGTAATGCTTGAATCATTTGCATCCTTACCTGTTTTTTTGTATTGCTTGCATTGATTGCTTTTGGTAATGCTTGACTTCCTGTATTCCTATTAATGGTTGAATTGCTCATATGGCTCATATGACTTGTATTGCTACTGCTTGTACGAACGCGCTGCTATCTGCACTGTTTTAGCTAATCACATACTCTCCCCGTCAGCGGAAAGCTTGTACATATCGCATCGCGTATAACTCCATAAGGAGTAAGGACGACAAGTCCTTACTCCTTATTTATGGCTATGACCCGTCCCCTACTAAAAGTGCCTGGAAGCCAGCCATGTTCCCACGCAGTGACCACCTTTGCTCAGAAAAGACAAAACACTCCGCCCCATGCCCTCCCCAGTTCCTGAAGGAGAGCCCGCAACCATCACCGATTTCTTGGGTTATCCAGCTCCGGCTGCCTCAAACTTTATAACTCCAAGCACCAAGCCGCACACGATCACTGCTTTGTATCGCCGGAACTCTTGTATGGCACCACCACGGTAAATGCCGATCCCTTCCCCGGCTCCGATTGGACCGTTATTCTCCCTTGGTGGATATCCACGATCCGCTTCACGATCGACAACCCAAGTCCGCTGCCGCCAGCCGCGCGATTACGCGATTTGTCCGCTTTGTAGAAGCGCTCGAAGATATGCAGCTGATCCGAGTCCGACATCCCGACCCCCGTATCGGTCATGGTAACCTCGGCTCCGTCTTCCCCTGCTTTCAGCACGATGGTGATCATGCCGTCCTCGGGCGTGAACTTGATGCTGTTGTGCAGCAAGTTGGTCCACACTTGACTCAGCAGATCCTCCGTCGCCTCAATCTCGACCTCGGCGAGATCCAGATCCACCTGAATCCGCTTCGCCAGCCACTGCGGCTCATGCGCCAATACGACGGCGCGCAGCTGCCCGTCGAGCCGGTAACGGGCCTTTTCAAAGGCAGGCTGATCGCCTTCCAGAGATGACAGCTTCAACAGATTGTCACTCAGCTGCGATAAGCGACGGCCCTCTCCCTCGATGATCTCCAGGTAACGAGCTCTCTTCTCCTCGGTGAGACGTGGATTTCGGAGCGCCCTTGCAAACCCACGAATCGAAGTGAGCGGGGATTGGATTTCATGGGACACGTTTGAGATGAAATCCTGCCGCATCGTCTCCATGCGCCCCAGCTCGCCGGCCATGTCGTTAATGCCGGAAGCAATCATCTTGAACTCCCCGCGCCATTGTTGTTCATCCATCTTCACACTGAAATCCCCTTGGGAGATCCGGCGCATGGCATCCGTTATGGAATTCAGCATGGCCATTTGCCGGTGCTTGAAGAACACCCCCACGACCAGCATGAACAGGAAGAAGATCATGACGCCGACAAACAAGTCGATCAGCTGGACGGCATAATCCCATGGCGGCGTCCCCGTCCAGTTGTAAACAAACCGCGTCACGTAGGTCGCCGCCGTCCATGACGCTCCCAAGACCGCGAAGATTAGGATGGTCTGAATCGTTTCCCGAACGATTTTCCACAAGATTTTGAACGGTCTCCTCATCAGCTCTCACCTGCCTCCAGGCGATACCCCAGGCCGCGCACCGTTCGAATCCTGAACCGGTACTTCTCCTCCGGGAACCGTTCCCGCAGGCGATTCACATGAACGTCCAGCGTGCGTTCGTTCCCTTCAAAGTCATACCCCCATATATCCTCGATCAGCCGGTCGCGCGTCAGTGTGCTCCCCGGATAACTGGCCAGCTTGAAGAGCAGCTCAAACTCCTTTAACGGCAAGGTAAAAACCTCATCGCCGGCTTTGGCCTCATAAGTTTTACGGTTCATCTGCAAGTTCCCGATCGTGACCGTCTGCGATGCGGCTACCTGATATCGCTTCAGCAGCGCTTTGACGCGTACGACAAGCTCCGCGGGTTCAAAAGGCTTCACGAGATAATCGTCCGTGCCCAGCTCAAAACCCTTCACGATCTGTCTCGTCTCCCCTTTTGCCGTCAGCATCAACACCGGAATGCCGGTATTCCTCCGAATCTCCCGGCATAGCTCCCATCCGTCCATATTAGGCATCATGATATCCATCACGACCAGATCGACCGAAACTTGCTCCATCACGGACAGGGCCTCGACGCCATCCGAGGCCTCCATCACCCCTTCCATCCCCGCCTCCTCCAGGAACACCTTGATAAGTTCGCGGATGTTCGGATCGTCGTCCACAACCAATATTTTTGCCATGATGGCCCCCCTTCCTTCTATGGCTCTACAAGCTGCCTTTAAGCCTCGATTGCCTCATTCATCTGCAGCTGCTGAACGGCAAACTCCCTGTACATATCATGCTGCCCGATCAATTCATCATGCGTTCCCCGGCCGGTCACCGTTCCTTTTTCTATAAATATGATCTGATCGGCCCCCACCACCGTGGATAACCGGTGCGCGATAATGATCGTCGTCCGTCCAGCCATGAGGTTCTTGAGTGCCTTCTGCACCTCGATCTCGGAACGGCTGTCCAGACTGGAGGTGGCTTCGTCCAGCATCAGGATCTTGGGATCCCGCAGCAGAGCCCTGGCGATGGCAATCCGCTGCCGCTGTCCGCCCGAGAGCTTCACGCCCCGTTCACCCACATCCGTATCAAAGCCGCTTGGCAGCTCATCGATAAATCCATCGGCATACGCCATTTCTGCCGCTCTTCGAAGCTCAGCGTCACTCACTTCCCGGTCCATTCCGTAACATAAGTTGTCGCGTATGGTTCCGGCAATCATCGGACTTTCCTGCGATACATAGCCGATCAATCCGCGCCAGGAACGTAAGGAGAAAGTATCTATGGGTGTCTTGCCCAAGCGAATCTGTCCCTTCTGGGGCAGGTAGAAGCGCTCCAGCATGGAGAACAGCGTCGTTTTCCCTCCGCCGCTCGGCCCGACCACGGCCGTGACCGTCCCCGGCTCCATCTGAAAGCTGATATCATGCAGCACAAGCTCATCGGGCTTATACCCGAACGAAAGGTTCTCGATCGACACCCGCTGGTTGGCATCCGCCACCTCGTCACCGGCCGTAATGGATTCTTCGTCTGCATCCAGGGTCTCCAATATTCGCTCCGTCGCTCCCTTCGCCTTCTGCAGCTGGGTAAAAAACGTCGTTAACTGCGTCATCGGCATGACGATCTGAATCAGGTACAGGATGAACGCAACCAGCTCTCCCGCGGTCAGTGCTCCGGTGGATACCTGCAGTCCGCCATACCCGATCACCACCACCAGCAGCATCATCAGCACAAAAGACATCAGCGGTGCGATCCAAGCAGAGACTACGCCTTCCTTGATACCGAAATTCAGCAGGTTGGTGATGCCTTTGTTCCCGTTCTCATACTCTCTATTCTCCGCATTCGAGGCTTTAACCAGCCGAATCTCCGACAGCACTTGGCTGATATTCGCCGTAAACGACGCCGTCTCGTCCTGCATGCCCAGCGATATTTTGTACATCTTCCTGCCGAGCGGGACAAGGATCAGCGCCGCAATCGGAATGACGATAAACATCGTCAGCGTCATTTTCCAGTTTAGATAAAGGAGCACCCCAATGGAACCCACAATGGAGATGATCCCGCTAAAGAATCCGGCCACATGGTCCGATATGAGGCTTTTGATCACTCCTGTATCATTCGTCATCCGGCTGACCGATTCCCCCGAACGGTTATGATCGAAATAGCGGATCGGCAGCACAAGCAGCTTTTTCCACAGCCGCTCCCTCAGGGCAGCCACCATCTTTTGTCCCGTATAGCTTAACAGAAAAATCGAGACCCCGGCAGCAATCGTCTGCACCACAAACGCGATGCCGAGCCCGATGATATGGGACCGATTCATATCCGTCAGCGAGAAGCCATCCACCAGGCTTTTCGTAAACATCGGTATGACAAGCCCGACCAAGGTTGAGATCACATTCAGCAGGATCGCCCCGATCAGCAGCAGCATCGGCGGTTTCGTTTCCTTCAATAACCGGAAGAACGCCTGGGAACCTGCTTTCTTGCTCCCGGCCTGTTCTTCGCGCTTGATTTCCTGTATAGCAGTACCCGTTGAACTCATTGTATTCCCTTCCCTTCCCATCCCTTTATATTGTCTGTAAGAAGAGAATATATCAGCAAGTTAAACTGAAGTTAAACGAAGGCTTACGATTCGGAAAACAACGCAAAATAACCCCACCAAGTGGAGCTTATGCTTCGATGCTTATTCCCAATGCTTTGACGGCGACCCCAAAAACGGATTTAAAAAAGGACGGATGTCTCCGCCCCTTCTCTTCCATCCATTCTTATGTACGCGACACACAAGCGAGAATCCAAAGGCAGCGCCTGATAGCAAAAAAAGCCTTGCTGTAACAAGACTTTTCTTAAACTTGAATCACGGTTACCCTATTGGTTCTCGAGTTCCTCTTTGCTCACCAAGTTCACGAGTGAAGTAACCGCTTGCTCAGCGTCAGCTCCCTCAGCACTAATGTAAACTTCCGTTCCTGAGCTGATCGCAAGGCTCATAATTCCCATGATACTTTTGGCATTTACTTTTTTATCATCTTTTTCAACAAAAATTTCAGATGAGTATTTATTCGCTTCCTGAACGAACAGCGCGGCCGGTCTGGCGTGAAGACCCGTCTTTAACCGAACGACTACCGGGTGCTTTGTCATGAAAATTACCCCCTATCTAATAAATCTGCTGCATTGAAAGCGCGATTGACATTTTATAATATTATACCATTTTACCATACAGGACACTAGAAGAAAAAATCTTAAGCATTCCGAATCTTTTCGGCCAATTCATCGATTTTGCGCAGACGGTGATTGACGCCTGATTTGCTGACGGTTCCTTTGAGCAATTCGCCGACTTCCTTCAGGTTCATATCCGGATGAGCCAGCCGAATCTCTGCCACTTCCCGCAGTTTATCGGGCAAATTCTCAAGACCCACTTCCTTTTGGAGCAGCTTGATGTTCTCAATCTGACGGACGGCCGCGCCGATCGTTTTGTTCAGGTTGGCGGTCTCGCAGTTCACGATCCGGTTCACCGAATTGCGCATGTCCCTCATAATGCGGACATCCTCGAACTTGAACAAAGCCTGATGGGCACCGATCAAATTGAGGAATTCGATGATTTTCTCGCCTTCCTTGATGTAGAAGATGAAACCCTTCTTCCGCTCGATGCAGCGTGCGTTCAGATGAAATTCATTCGCCAGGTCCACCAGGGACTGGCAATGCTCCTCATACATCGAGGCAATTTCCAGATGGTACGAAGACCCCTCCGGGTTGTTCACGGATCCGCCTGCCATGAAGGCCCCTCGCAGATAAGCCCGCTTACAGCAATTTTTGCGAACGATCTGCTCGTCGATGCGCGATTGAAACAGAAAGCCTTCGGAAACGATGCGAAGCTCTTTTAGAATCTCCTGAACCTGGGCGGGAATACGAACGATATATACGTTATTCTTCTTCAAACGCATTTTTTTACGCACCAAAAGTTCGGTATGCGCCTGGAAATGCTTCTTAATTAAGGAATAAATACGTCTTGCAATCGCGGCATTTTCCGTCGAAATATCCAGGATTACCTTTTTGTTCGAAAGCTGAACAGAGCCGTTCATCCGAATGAGCGCGGACAGTTCGGCTTTTTCACAGCAGCTCTGGCTTTCGATCATCGTCAGTTCTTTCTTCGTCTGTGCCGCAAAGGACAAGGTACTCACCCCTTTCGTGTAATCCAATCCTGTACCAGCTGAAAAATATGATTGCTCAGCTTGTCAGCGTCATGCCTTAAGTATGTTCTAAATAGCACAAGCTTATCGGCAATAAGTTTATATCCTCGGCTGGTCACCTCATCGCGGTCCAGCAGAACGGGCTTCGCGCCCTTCTGTGCATACTTGTCCTGAACCTGAGGCGGAATCTCACCATCATTAACAATAACATAATCGAACAGATGAAGACCAATATGGTCGTAAACGGCCTGCAAATGATCGCTCACCGTATAATTATCGGTTTCTCCCGGCTGCGTCATCACGTTGCACACAAACATTTTGATCGCTTCGGACGAGACAATGGCTTCGGCAAGCTTGGGAACCAGCAAATTGGGCAAAATGCTTGTGTACAGACTGCCCGGACCGATCAGAATCGCATCGGCCTGTTGAATCGCTTCCAGCGCTTCCGGCAGCGGTTCCACATGTTCCGGCTCCAGGAAGATCCGCTTGATGCGGCGCCCGGCCTCCGGGATTTTGGATTCGCCGGTCACAATCGTGCCGTCCTCCATCTCCGCATGCAGAATGACAGCTTCGCCCGCTGCGGGCAGCACCTGTCCGCGAACAACAAAAACCCGGCTCATCTCCTTGACTGCCGTGACAAAATCACCGTGCAAATCCGTCATGGCAGCCAGGATCAAATTGCCGAGGCTGTGCCCGGCCAGTCCCGAGCCATTCTTGAAACGGTATTTCAATATATCGGATAACAGCGGCTCCACATCCGCGAGTGCTGTCAGTACATTACGAATATCTCCCGGAGGCGGCATCTGCAACTCGCTACGCAGTATGCCGGAGCTACCCCCGTCATCCGCAACGGTGACGATGGCCGTAATATCGAGAGGCTTTTCTTTGAGTCCCCGCAGCATGACGGACAGCCCGGTTCCTCCACCCATCACGACGATGCGGGGGCGCTTTCTAGCTTGCACAGCCACATTTATCACTTCCCTTAATTAATGCCGATCCCGCTCAGAATCGCGGTGGCTCACCGATACCGTCTCCGTTTCGCTGACGCCCAGCATTTTGCCGAGATACTCGGCAATCGCTACGGAACGATGCTTCCCGCCGGTACAGCCAATGCCGATGATCACCTGACTCTTGCCTTCCTTGCGGTACTGCGGGATCAAGAAATGCAGCATATCGAGCAGTTTGGTCAGAAAAGCTTGCGTCTCCGGCCATTTCATGACGTACTCGTATACATCGCTGTTTTGGCCGGTATTGGGCCGCAGATGCTCCACATAATGCGGATTGGGCAGAAAACGCACATCAAACACCAGATCGGCGTCAATCGGAATACCGTACTTAAATCCAAAAGATGTAATGTTGACCGATAACGTGCTGCTCTCCAAATGCGTGAAGCGAGAGATGATCTTCTCCTTCAACCGCACAGGCTTCATGTTGCTGGTATCGATGACCTGGGTGGCCGAATTCTTCAGTTCATCCAGCATTTTGCGCTCCAATCGGATACCGTCAAGCGGCATGCCTTCCGGAGCGAGCGGATGGCGGCGACGGCTTTCCTTGTAACGCTGAACAAGCACGGAGTCCGTGGCATCCAGGAACAGAATCTCGCAGTGGATGGTGAAGTGGTCCTTGATGTAATTCAGCGACTCCGATAAAGCGGTGAAAAATTCGCGGCCACGCAGGTCGATGACCAATGCAACCTTGCCGATCTTACCCTTCGATTGATCGATCAGCTCCGCGAATTTCGGAATGAGCACCGGGGGCAGGTTATCGACGCAAAAGAATCCAAGATCCTCCAGACTTTGTACGGCCAAGGTCTTACCTGCTCCCGACATCCCGGTGATGATGATCAGGGTGGCCATGGATGATGTGTTGCTGCCGCGATCGGCTGCTTCCAGCATCAGCTTTCCCTCCCTTTATAAGTTTAGATCAGACGAAGTATGGTGAATAATACTACGAACGCAAGTGCAAACCGGCTGCGCCAACAACGCCGGCGTCGTTGCCAAGCTCAGCTGGAACGATCCGTACGCCGCGTTGAAGCGGTTCCGGTGTCAGTTTAGCAAATACGGCACGAACTTCATTAAACAGAATGTCCCCGGCTTTGGATACGCCGCCGCCGATGATAAACGCTTCGGGATTTAACACGGCCGCAACGGCTGCCATGGATTTGCCGAGGTAATAAGCTGCGCGATTCACGATGCGAATGGCGACTTCATCGCCCGCTTTCGCAGCATCAAACACTTCCTTCGCCGCAATGCTCTCCACATGCGCAAGGGAAGTGCGGTCGCCGCGCTCAACGGCATCCTTCGCCATGCGGATAATGCCGGTTGCCGATGAAACCGTCTCCAGGCAGCCCATTTCGCCGCATCCGCATTGAATGGCTTCCAGATCAGGCACGACCGAGATATGCCCAAGCTCGCCGGCCATGCCGCCGAAGCCTTGATAAATTTTGCCGTTTACAATAATGCCGCCGCCCACGCCGGTTCCCAGCGTGTAGCATACGCAGTTCTCAACGCCGCGTCCTGCGCCGCTCCAAGCCTCACCCAGGGCAGCCACATTGGCGTCGTTGTCTATTTTGACGGGCTTGCCGAGACGCTCTTCAAGCAGTGCGCGAATCGGTACATCTTTAAATCCTACATTCGGTGCCAGAATGATGATGCCTTCACGTATATTGGTAAACCCGGCGAAACCAGCTCCCACACCAGCAAGTTGATCCCAGCTGTATGGCGATTCTTCCACAATGTGACGCACATATTTCTCAATGTTGTCAATAACCGTGTCAACGCCTTTGGCTGTTTCCGTCGGCCCTTCGTACTTCTGCAGAAGATGCCCTTCTTCGTTACATATTCCAACTTTAATAGCTGTTCCGCCAAGATCGACACCGACGTAGATGTTCTCAGACATGTTTCAAGCCACCTTTTTCCTTCTATATTATAGATTGCTCCTACTGTACCCACTATAATTGAAGGCACTCCTGCGGTCAAGAGAAGACAACCGGACGTGAAACTGGAACCAGCCCTTTAAATTCGCATGTGTAAACGCATACACGCACATCCGAAATCGCCCCTGTTTGTTCATAATCTTGCTTCCCCAACTCCCCCCGATAAATCCAACATGACAAAAGTCACTCCGAAGTGATGACATCCTTTACTAACGGCAACTCCTTCGCTTTCGTATGATGAGAACAGATCATTTCGATTACGGAGGAGCGATTCCATGACAAACCCAATCCATGAACCTATTGCAGAGCTGCGGCAGGTAACCAAGATGTTTGGCAGCAAAAAAGCCGTCAACCAAGTGTCGTTTACGATAGAAAAAGGATCCATCACAGCCATTCTCGGTCCTAACGGCGCCGGCAAATCAACCGCCATCTCCATGATGCTGGGCCTTAAGGACGCCAGCGAAGGCAAGGTTCTCCTGTTCGGCCAAAGCCCGAAGGACTTGAAGGTCAGAGAGAAGATCGGCGCCATGCTCCAAGAAGTCAGCGTCATGGACGGGCTTCGCACACGCGAGATCATCAACCTCATTCGCGGCTATTATCCGAATCCGCTGTCGCTTGACGACATCGCCCTGCTAAGCGGGCTTACACCCGAGGAGCTTAACAAATGGGCCATTAAAATGTCCGGCGGCCAGAAACGCAAGCTCAGCTTTGCGCTGGCGATTGCAGGCAATCCCGAGCTGTTATTCTTCGACGAGCCGACGGTCGGCCTGGATACCTCGGCACGCCGGTTATTCTGGCAGACGGTGCGCAAGCTGGCCGATCAAGGAAAAACCATCCTGTTCACCACGCACTACCTGCAAGAGGCGGACGATATGGCAGACCGCATTCTGCTGTTCCATCAGGGTCAGGTGGCTGCAGACGGCACGCCGGAAGCGATCAAAGCCAAGCTGACCCGAAGGTCGGTCTCCTTTATCGTGGATGCAGACCACCGGCAGGTCAAGGAGCTGCTGCGTGAAGTACCCGGCGTCACCGATGTGTTTGAGAACAATGGCCGTTTGAACGCCGTCACGGATGATACGGACACGGCGCTGGCTGCCTTGTTCCGAGCCGGGCTCGCCGTACGCGACGTTCGCATCGATCAAGGAAGTCTGGATGAAGCATTTGACCAATTAACGATGGATCAAGGGGAGGCCGTATAATCATGACAACCTGGAAACTGATTACCTTACAATGCAGAATGGAATTGCTTCGGATGGTACGCAATCCGTATTATATTTTCTGGTCGCTGGCGATGCCGATCCTGTTCTATTTCATTTTTACCCGCGTCGTGAATACGGGGGCGGACGATGCCGGACAATGGCAGGCGCATTATCTCATGTCGATGGCATCCTTCAGCGTCATGGGGACCGCCATCATGTCCCTCGGCATACGACTCGTTCAGGAACGAGTACAGGGCTGGGCCGTATACATGCGTGTAACGCCGCTTCCCGGCAGCGTGTACTTCTTCGGCAAAATGTTTGTGCAGACGGTTATGCATCTGCTCTGCATCATCGTGATTTTCGTAGCCGGCTACCTGATTAACGGCGTCTCCCTCACCTTCGGACAGTGGCTGCTAAGCGGACTGTGGATTCTGATCGCATCCGTTCCGTTTCTTGCCATCGGCACCCTGATCGGCTCCATGAAACGGGTCGATACGGCAAGCGGCGTCAGCAACGGCATCTACTTGGGACTGGCCGTTACGGGCGGGATGTGGTTCCCGATCGAAGCGATGCCTTCTATCATGCAGGCCATCGGCAAGTGGATGCCTTCCTACCATTTCGGCGGAGGCGCCTGGTCGATCGTGCGCGGAGAAGCGCCGGGCCTGGACAATTTCATGGTTTTGGCAGGATATTTGGTCGTATTTATGTTACTATCCACCTATATTCGGAAAAAACAACAAGCCGATTAAGGAGATAGGATGATGGCTTCATGAAAAAATTGAAAGAGGCAAAATCCGCAGGGTTCGAGGTGTTTCCAACGCAGCTGGGGTTTTTCCCCTATTTATGGCTCATTTATATGTCCCTTCCCGTGATCAACATGCTGCGCGAGGAAGGCTGGAAGATGGGGATCGGCTTTGCGCTGATCGGCTTGTTTCTTGTCACCTACCGCCAGCTCTACTTCGCCGCGGGTACCCCTCGTTTCTTTGTGTGGCTGGGCATTCAGATGTCCATCATTTTCATTCTCTGCATGTGGTATCACCCGACCTACATGTACATGGGCTTTTTTACGGCCAATTTCATCGGCTGGTATACCGACCGGCGCAAATTCACGATATCCCTTGTACTGTTTGGCATCATCGAGACGATTCCTTTAATCAAGAACGCGAGCATGCTGGGAAAGGATCTGCTCTTTATGATTCCTTTCTTTCTCATCATGCTGTTTTCGCCCTTCGGCATCCGCTCGCTGAACCGGCGACAGGAGTTGGAGAGGGAGCTCGCCGAGGCTAACGAGCAAATCCGTAATCTGATTAAAGGCGAAGAGCGGATGCGTATTGCCAGGGATCTTCACGACACCTTGGGTCATACCCTGTCTCTCATCACGTTGAAGAGCCAGCTTGTGGAGAAGCTGGCGGCGAAGGACCCCTTGAAGGCCCAACTGGAAGCCCGGGAGATCCAGAATACCTCGCGGGCCGCGCTTCGCCAAGTGCGTGAACTGGTATCCGACATGCGGACCGCCACCCTGCCCGAGGAATTATTGGAGGCCCAGATCATTCTGGAGAGCGCCGATATCCAGCTGGTCTCCACCGGTGATCCCAAGCTGGAGGGCATATCCGATTTGGCCCACAACATTCTGAGCCTCTGCTTGCGGGAAGCCGTGACCAACGTGGTAAAGCACAGCCAGGCAAGCCAGTGCCGAATCGACATCGAGTCGCTGGATAATGAATGGCGGCTGTTGGTAGCGGACAACGGAATCGGCCTTAAGGGCAACGATGATGGGGCATCCAGTACCGACAGCAATGGCTTGAAGGGGATGGCGGAACGACTGTCCCTCATCGGGGGCACCGTTGAGGCCGTCTCCGAGCCGCAAGGCACGAAATTGAGCATTCGCGTTCCGATCATCATCAAGAACCGGAAGGAGGAAACCACCCATGAGCATCAAAGTGCTGATAGCCGAGGACCAGCGAATGCTGCGCGGCGCTCTGGCTTCCTTGCTTGATTTTGAAGACGATATCGATGTGATCGGTCAAGCCGGCGACGGCGAGGAAGCCCTATCGCAGATTGCCTTCCATCAACCGGATGTTTGCTTGCTGGATATCGAAATGCCTGTGCGCAGCGGCCTCGAGGTGGCGGAGGAAGTAAAGCGGCGCGGGTATGCCAGCCGGGTTATCATCCTGACTACGTTCGCCAGGCCCGGTTATTTCGAGCGGGCCGTACAGGCCGGGGTCCAAGGATACCTGCTCAAGGACGAGCCCAGCGAACGGCTGGCGGAAGCCATCCGGAGAGTGATGGATGGGCGCCGGGAAGTTTCCCCTGAACTCGTATTCGGGACGTTGTCCGGTGCGGGTGCCAACCCGCTTACCGAACGCGAACGGGAAGTGCTGCGGCTGGCCGCAGACGGAAACAGCTCCAATGATATCGCAGCGAAGCTGCACTTGTCCTACGGAACGGTCCGCAACTATATGTCCGAGATTCTAAGCAAGCTGAATGCCAAGAACCGGATCGAGGCCATCTCGTTGGCGGAAGAGAAGGGATGGATATAGGCCGGCAGCCCCTGGAGGCCTTTGCGAGGCGCAGGCGGTATGGCTTAATACGGTTTGTAAACGACCGTCCCATAGAGAAACAGCCCCGGGCGAGTTCATTGCCCGGGGCTGTTTTTATCACTGTATCAATTGAATAAAGCTTCCTCTATGGTTTGCATCATTTCAAAAGCGCCGTCGCTGGCATTGGATGCCACGACCAACGTATGCCCGGTGTCCGGATAATACGCGGATCGGAAATTCACGCCAGGGTCGTAGCCCATGACATGATATTTGTACACATTTCCATTCTTCTCGGTGATCCAAACGCCAAGCCCATATTTCAGGTCACTCTCCGGGTCGTGCGAATGGGCAGCCAGCAGCTGCTCCGTCATCGATGCCGAGAGCAGCGTATTGGACAAGAGCCCTCTCCATAGCTTTGCCATGTCCGGCGCCGTCACATACGCCCCGCCATCGGCATAACCCTGAATCGGAATGGCATACTGATTCGTTCTCCACGTACCGTCCTCCTCATCGATATACCCGTAAGCCGTATTCGCGGGCAGACGATCCAGCGGGAAATATCCCGAATCGTTCATGCCGCAAGGCTCAAAAACAAACTGCTGGACATAATCCCGAAACGACAGGCCGGCATGCTGTTCAACGATCAGGCCAAGCAACACAAAGCCTGCATTGTTATAGTGGAATCTCTCGCCGGGTTGAAATTTCATCGGCTCATTCTGGAACAAAGGGAGAAAGTCCCTTCCACTCCGGAGCGTATACATCGGCACGGCCTTCCACAAATCCTCAAAGTCGTCCATGACCTCTTCATCAAAGTAATCGGGAATACCCGAGGTGTGGCTCAGTAGATGAAACACCGTAATCTCCGGGCTAACATGCGGCAGGCGAATATCCAGACACTCGCTCAGCTTGCTGTCCAGCGACAGCTTGCCTTGTTCAATAAGCTGGCAAACCGCAATCCCGGTGAACAGCTTGCAGCCTGAAGCGATGCCGAACCTGGTGTCCCCTTGATTCGGGATGCGGTCGGCCCGATTGGAATAGCCGAAGGCGGCATTCCATATGATGTTGCGATTTTGATCCGTTAAGAGCACCGTTCCTGAAAAATGGCTGTTGGCAGCCCATTCCTCCATTTTATGTATCATCTGTTGATCCCATCCTTTATCTAGGATAGGCATATTTTAACATGAATGAGCAAAGGGGATCCCGGTACAAGACCAGTTTAACGAAAAAATACCCTGAATTCCGGAATTGCGTTCCCGCCCATCAGAGGGAACCCCGCTCATGCCTGCACTGCTCCAGCTGCGTAACCGTGAGGCTGAAACGTTCCGGATCCACCGGCTTCAATAAATAATGGCGGGCATCCCACCCCGGCGATTCCGCGGCTTCGGCCGTCACATAGACGATACGAACGTCTGGTTCAAGCTGTACCAGTCTTTCACCTGCTTCCAGCCCGGTCATTCCAGGCATATCAATGTCCAAAAATACAATATCCGCCTTGCAGGATCACCATTGCTCTATTGCATCCTGAGCCCGGGTGAACATACCTGCCACCTGCAGGCGCCCATCACGTTCAATGAGCCGCTGCATCACGCGCCGCTTTTTGTTCATGGCTGACCTACTTCTCTATATAAATGTTAGGATTCTGCCAACATAGAGCTGCAAAGCTACCCCATATATCGGCATTTGGAATCAAGATGAAGAATTCCCTATAATCTATTCTCTGCAAGCATGAAAAAAACCCTCCTGCCAACCGTGGCGAATTCATCATTTATGAATCCGGTTCACGGCTTGCTAGAAGGGCTGACTTATACAATTTACATATTGGACTAATATTTCGCCCACATGGTCAGCAGAATTACCGGGACCGCAAAAATAAGCAAACCGACCCCGATCATTGCGGCGACCTGCAGCATAAATGCTTGTTTGGATGGACCGGACGGCTGCGGTATTCCGCATTGAACGCAACGATTGGAGGCAGCATATACCTTACCGCCGCAGCTGACACAAATCCCATGATTCCTCATGATTAACGCTCCTTTGCTTGTTAAAACAACATCGACATCAAGACATTTCTATATCGGTTAACATGCTGTGATGAATCGAAGCCCGGCCGACCGCCATTAAAAAGCAATCATGGATGCCGGATTTTTTATTTGTGAATATTATCACATAAATACGATCACAAGTAAAGACATGAATCCTTTATGATCCATGTTATCGGAACCTCCCCCTTCTCCGGATAAGATCAAAGCCTGAAACCAGCACAAAACCAGGAAGCCTGCGGCTCCCTGGTGTATGCTTCTTTCCTGAAATCTAATCCGGACCACCCTGCGGGAGGGGGGTTATTTGTTCTTGGCATGCAATACCAAGTTTCCTACTCCACCAATCGCAAACAACAAGGAAACGATTCCGAATCCCCATTGCCATGAGCTTCGATCCGTTATGAAAACAACCACCAAGAACGCTATCGCGGCCAAAAAATTAAGCAGTGCCACGATCAAAAATTCTTTTTTCTTCATTGTTCATCCTCTACATTCCTACAGAATCAAGTCTGTCCAGTCTACGTGCCGCTGTCGTGATCATATCATATTTTGGGCTGCGAAGTATGATTGCTTATTCACGCTCACCGTATAAATGTTATCGTCTGCTCGGTCCACGGCGCACCATCAAAAGCCTTCGCCACTCCCTGAGCAACAATCTCCGCCTTCAGCACGTATTTCCACTTCACCGTAGCCGACCATGCTCCTTCGAACAAAAACGGACTCAATCGGATCTCATGTTCGCTGGCCCAGGCCGCCACGACCCTTTCCCCATCGATCGTCATATCGAAGCCCTCTTTGAACCATGGATGCTCCTGATCCTTGGAAACACCCGGCGCGTTCATGTTCACATAGAGCGAGATGTCGTCGCACAGCTGCAGCAGGCCAAACTGCCTGTGAATCACGGCTTCGCCCGGAAACGAATAATGATCACGCAGCCGTTTTTGCCGGTCCAGCTCGTCATGATAGAATTCCACCAGCGGCGCTTCGGTGGCGTTTTTCATAAATGACGCGAAATGAAGGCTGCAGAGATACCCTGCATACGGACTCATCGCTTCGATCTCATCTACGCCCTTGGTATACATTAGCATCTTCGGCATGACCGGATAATCGATAAAAGTGAACGGAGTCCGGCTTGCATCATTCCAGATCGGCGTATCATCCATCCGAAGCCAGGCGCGGTCATGCTCGGTTATAGCCAGCAGCACTTCTTCCCTAACCGTCTCATCCATAAACAGCTCTCTCCGAAAGCCCCGGGCCACATCGCCGGAGAAGCGGCCATGGTCGTCCTGGGTCGTCATAACAAAAGCATCTTCCGTCTCGCGAATGATCATCCGATCATCTCCCTTCGATTCGTCTTACCCCAGATACGCCTTTCGTTTCATCACCGCAATGATATCTCTGGATTGGCCTTGATGCACGCTCGTATCGAAGCACGAGATCAATTCCCAGCCGTCAATCCCGTAGCTGTTCAGTAAATCCTCGAATTCCTCTTCGTTCACTTTCCCCCCAAGGAATCCTCCGGTTTTGTATTTCAGCGTTTTGTATTCCCATTGATCCATAGTCGGCATCCCCCGTTATCCCATTGATTTTGACAACAAACCTCGAGACCTTCCAACCTGCAGACATCCATCAGTTCGTATCCCCGACATAGCAAACCGCTGAGCGTCCCGCTTTATCCATGAGCGGCTTGACCAGCGAGCGGGGATATATTCGAATCCCATCCAATGAAGACAAATCGATCCATTCCACGCCCACCTGGTATTCATCCGGGTTATGTCCTTGAAACAGATCCCCCTCATCCGCCAAACGGCATTCAAAATAAAACTCCACTTGGTGCACGTCGGAATCCCATTCCGCGAACTCGTGATTGGACCCTATGTATTCACGGACATGCAGCAGATCTTGAACTTCCACCCTGCGCCCGATTTCCTCCAGGCACTCCCTAACCACGGCTTGCACCAAGGTTTCGCCCTTCTCTTGCCCGCCGCCAGGGAACAGATAGAAGTCCCCCCATTGGTCTACATTCTTCGTTAAAAGGATTTGGTGATCTCGGACAATCATCGCTTTGGCCGAGTTTCGAATCGGTTTCATGGGCAATCTCCTTATCGTAACGTTTCTTTCTATTTTCTATTGTAGCAAAAATAAATCCTCTATAGGCGAACCCACTGTCTGCATATTGGTACAAACCGATAACAAGCCGGTATACCATGAGCATGCTCAAAGAATACCGGCTTGTTTTGCGCTGGAAGCATAACTCTCGTTCCGACTCTTTTTGCTAGCGCCTGTATGAGCCATCCTTCCGCTTCTTTAATACGATGACCGCCACGCACCCAACGATCAACAGGATCAGCCCTGCGGCAATCCAATCCTTGATGACCATCCACGAAACACGGGCACCCCCATACTCGCCCTCATAATGAGCCATAAGATAGCCGGCCTGCGTCTCAACCGCTATGGCGGTTTCGGGGGCGATTCCCTGGACCGCATAGTATTTCGTACCCTTCGGGTACACATTGGAGAAGTTACCGCCGTAAGTCCCTTCCCGATCCGTATGGTAGGTGACCTTACCCACCACGTCTCCAAGCGCAGACGCTTCCACGGGATTTTCCGACATGACATAGATCTTCCCGTCATTCACGACAAACGAATAAGCCCATGAGGCAAGCGCAGCGGGCGATGAACACATGACCAACAGCAGAAGCGTAATCAGCGATATTTTCATATACCTTTCCGTGCGAAGAAAATTCGGCATGGTCCACCTCGGATATCAGAGTCATGTACCTTCGTTCGTAACAGGAGGCTATTTCACCTGCTTGCTCCTGCCATCGACGATCAGCTCGATGCCCGGCTTGTTCGTCCCTCCCGACATACTGTAGGAAGGGTCCGGCTGGTCCAAGAAACCGTCAAAGGTTTCGCGAATTTCTATCCGGCCTCGTGGCCGAACCGGAACCACCTTAGGCTCGAAATCAATCACCCTTCCGCCAACATCCACGCTTAGCGGACGTACCGTAACCTGCCGCTCGGTGCCGTAACTGTAAATTTGAATCTGGCAGCGTGCCAGAATAACCTCGTTCTCTGTACGATATTCGCAGTTGCTGTCTTTTTTGGAATAGGCGACGGTGGATATTCCGCTGGAATTGAAATTGGCCACAAACATGACGGACTCCGATACGAATGGAAAAACGACGATCCATGCGACACAGCCGATCATTACCCGGCTCATGATCTTCGGATAAAGCGGGCGATAAATGCTCGTTACCCGCAGAATGCCGATCGTCAATAAGATAAGACCTGCAATAACGGGCAGATGAAGACCATAGTTCCCTTTCTTAGTCCATGGGGAGATCCCTGCCCAGCGGAACAGGTCATCCCCGAACGAATAGCCCAGATGCTGATTGGAAATGAAGAGCAAACCCAGGATGATGGCAGAAATGGAGAGGATTTTGCCTTTCAGTTGTATCTCCTCCTCGACGAATCCATTTTCCACATTATAACAAATAAGAAGACCCGTGGTAACCTGCTTTAATCCGCTTTATCCACGGGTTTATTCTCTACGATAGCGAGCCTTGTTCCACTCTTGGCCTCATGCAGCAGCTTCCGGTCGCGATGAATGAGACATAACAGCATGTGAAGGAACACAACTGCGTCCAGCAGCAATATCCCCAGCGCGTACATCGCAAGCAGGACATTAGAACCGGTAACATTAACCGTAATGAACAAGGCATGGAACCCGCCCCATACCACATAGAGCAGGCCGTTGCGGACAATCACTTCCTTCAGCTTCAGATGTTCGCCCGCTCCGCGGATCTGGACCCGGACGACCCATTTTCCCAGCGTCTGCCCCTGCATCATATAAGGCAGCACGATATAATATAAAATCACGGCAAAGAAGTATGCACCCCTCACGTTTATTACGGTCAGCACGCCAATGATCGGCAGTATGACCGCTGCATCAATGCCAAAAGCAATAGCCCGGCGCGTATAACTGACCCGCTTCTGCGACAGATCCACCTTCTCATCCAGACGATCCAGGCGGGGCAGGTGATTTTTCATCCAATCGGCCAGCACGAGGCCCATCATTCCGCCCAGGGTATTCATCAGCAGATCGTCCACGTCAAACAATCGGTACGGGTGATCATAGAAGCCGTAAATGCCGGTCACCTGGGTTACCTCAAAGAACAACGACAAGCCGAACGAGGCCGCCAGACATGCAACCCAGGACGCTCTCGCATAATAACGAAGGAACATGCCGAACGGCACAACGAGTAAGACGTTAAACACGACCTGCAAGAAGGCTCTCTCCTTCAACAAATGCGTGTAAGTCGATGGCACACCCCATACCACCTTGGTCTCCTTTAAGATGTCCTGTATGAAATTCAGCGGCATCCACTGCATAACCGAGGCCACATCCATCGGAGCATTATGGCGCGAGGCAGGCAAAGGAAGGAGCACAAGATACACTGCGTTCATCATGTACAGCAGGAATAAATACAGCAGAAATCCCCGGAATTTATTAAAATAACCATATTTGCGATACTGCACGATCAGAAAGGGAACTGCGCACAGCAAAGCCGCTATGGGAAAGGTTAAAAATGCATAGGATATCGGAAATAGATAGGCTTCCAGCATGCTCTCGTTCACTCCCTCCGTGATGTTCTACTTATAAAGTACAGGACCAAGTTTAAATGACGGGGATCCCTTCGTTTAAAATGCGTTTAAAAAACGCATAACCGCATCAAGGCCGACATGCCTGTCAGCCTCGCGCGTCGCAAACCGAATAACCCACACCATCAGTGTGGGCAGGGTCACCATATACAAGACGCATGGATTCAATGTCATCGGAATAACATGGTCGTTATTCCCGCCTTACGCGTTTATGTTGACGGGAGTCGGCCCCAGTCCTGCTTCCATGAAGTCCCGATTATTCCTTCCGTTTGCCGACGGCTTTTCCAAAGCTAATCTTTCGCGGAAGTCCCAGCTTGAATTCTTCACGGTGCCCATTCCACTCTATCTGGATCGTTAGATCCTTGTTCGGGTTCATCATATCG
This sequence comes from Bacillus sp. FSL K6-6540, assembly GCF_038007545.1. Classification (NCBI taxonomy): domain Bacteria; kingdom Bacillati; phylum Bacillota; class Bacilli; order Caryophanales; family Bacillaceae; genus Bacillus; species Bacillus sp. FSL K6-6540. Next base: position 188,959 of record NZ_JBBOXH010000001.1, on the reverse strand, counting down.
AGCAGATGCGCCAAATCCAGCGCACCCTTGGTCTCCTTCATGGCAGCATGGTCGGTCCCCACGATGATTCCGCCTTCCTGGAAGCGGCCCGTCATGTCCTCCAGCCGATAGTTAATCTGCCCATGTTCCAGAGGCTCCTTCCCCGAGTACTGAAGCTTCAGCTTTCCGCCAAGCGCATCCTGAAACACGGTAAGCTTCGCATTGACCTTATCCTGATGGGAAACGACATAAGTCGCTTTCCAAGACTCACCCTTACCTATCAAGGTCATGGTTTTATTTCGATTCACGGGACACCCCTCCTCACGCGGAACGACCAGCTATCTCGATTAGGCTTATATACATGATAACGAGCAAAAGAATGAAATGGTTTTTCAACTTTTCAAATAATGGAGGATTGTTGGTGGTTATCATCGACTCGGACCGGATCTGCCGCGCCCCGTCCGATACTCCATAATCCAGCAGTCCCGCAGCTCTCCTTCATGCCGTTCATGCTTCTCCAGCAGCCTGACCTTCCGAAAGCCGCACTTCTCGTAACAAGCGATGGCCCGTTCATTCCAAGCCTGCGGGTCCATCACGATCCGGTCGGCCTGCCTCTGAAACACGAGGTAATCCACCATGGAAGTCACAAGCCTCGTACCGATGCCTCGATTCCAATAATCCGGCTCCCCGATGAATTGATCCGTGGCGAATGTTCTGCCGACCGCATCGTTCCCGTCATACCCATACTCGCCTAACGTATCTTCATCGAGAAGATAGAACTGGATATACCCGATCGGCTTCCCCTCATATTCGATAATGCAGCGAGTCTCATCATCATCCACATAGAAATGCTCCCGCACCCGCTCCACGTCGTGAGGATTGTCCCGTCCCTCGTAATACTGCAGCACATCCGGATTGGACAGCCAAGAAGCTAAGGACGATTCATCTTTCTCCTCCAGCTCGCGAACCGTAATCGGCCCTGCCTCATACACCAGCATCGTTATTCCTCCATCCTTCTCATTAGAACATTCCATTTTTCGTTTCAGATTACATCCGCAACCATCGTAATAGAGGTTCCGCACATGCCTGCCTCCTGGAATCCGAAACGCTCATACAATTTTATAGCTGCGGCATTCTCCGGAGCGACGCTTAACGATACCTTTTGAATCCCCCGCTCCTTCATCCCACTGAACAATTCCTTCATCAGGGCGGTTCCTAGTCCTTGCCCGCGGGATTCGGGAATCAGCGCCATGCCCAGTTCCGGGATGTCATCGCTCACGTAACCGAACCCTTTGTTCCCTTCATCAAAATACCGGATGGTAATTGAGCCTGACGGCTTGCCTGCTGCATTCACGGCAATGTAGCCCAGATCGCCCGCGCGCCCCCAGTCCTCCACGTATTTTTTCATGAACGGCTCCTCAAGAATATCCCGGCTAAAAGGCTCCCCTCCCTCGGGCACATACAGGGACTCGTACAGCATCTCCCGCAAAAAGGGTGCGTCCTCCCGGCCTGCGACTCGAATATGATATGAATTCAATGTACATCTCCCTTTCTGCCTAGATTATCTCCGTCAGCGCCGTCCATAATGCCAGTCTTTCCGCATCGAAATCGGACCGGCCGTAATGGTCGAGGAAAACGTCCCTGTAGTCATCACTACCCAGATTATACCGCAGGGTCCATATTCCCCAGTAGAGGTCATAATGAAGGTCCCCAAATCCGCCGTTGCCCAGATCGATATAACCTTCAAGCTGAAAATCCCTCATGATCAGATTCGGCAGACAATAATCGCCGTGGAGCAGCACATCATGTTCCGCCGTTCCCTGCAGCGTCTCAAGGCATGACAGCGCCTGATCCCTTCCGCCCTGAAGCCCAACAATATCCCCCGATTTGTTCATAATCCCTTCCTGATACTCTTGCACAAGTTCAGCGGTTCGATTCGGATAAGGACAGTCGGTGGCAGATACAGAATGGAGATAACGCAAACTTTCCCCGAACACGGCAGCCAGCCTGTTCGGATCCTTCAGATGGCCACCCGACACCCCATCATCCCCTTTCAGGGCGGCGGTCAGCAGGTAATCGTTCTCACCCTGCTGTTCATAAGCCAGCACCTTGGGAGCCAGGCCTTTTCCGTGTAAGTAATCCGTCATGACCCCTTCTCTCTGTAATTCATCCCGTTTCGTTATCTTCAAAAACATCGGTTGGCTCGCTCCCTCGATGTACAGGGTTTTGGCCTGTTTTGAGGAGCTGCTGTCGTAGACGACGGCTGTCTGAAAATAGGGCTGCAAGCTTACAGGCAACGTCTTCATATCGAATGGAATACGTATTTTTTTCATCGTTCCTCCACGCCGGCTAATCCCCTCTGCCGGCCACAGTCCAATAGAATAAAGACGTCCCCATGGGAACGCCTTCGGATCTGTACTCTATGAATTGGCGATTCACCGGTCTAATCCTGCCCTATCAGCCGGTATTTTTTCGTTTAAACTATTTTGGATCCCTGTTTGTCAGAATGGAACTCCCTCGAAGTACACCACTTCGGCCAGCCGAATATGCAGTGCTTTGTTGTCCCCGATCGTCAGTTGGACATGGTCGACCACCACACCGGATAAAATCCCCTCGACTTTCCCCGCAGTGGTCATGATGACCACCTTGGCCCCTTTATGCCGGAGCAGATGGTCAATAAATACCGGTTCAACCAACGTAGCGTAGTGCATCGGCTGCGGGATTGCCGGGGTCCGGGGCGCGTAATACGGCGGTATAGGCTGGAGTGGAGGGTAGGCATAGTATCCCGGTGCATAACCTGCAGACGGCGCCGGATAACCGGCTGTGTTGACATGGTTGTTCAATGTAAGACCTCCCTTGCGATATGAATCCTACATCTTTATGTATGACCGGAAAGGGGCCGCTATGTTATCCCCCTCATATTTGTATAAAAAAGCAAGGATGTCTTTGATCTCAATTGCCACCCGTTACGCCTTCTGAGCAATCAACTTACTCATCGCATGCCGGTGCGGTATACCCGATGAGTTGCAATCAAAAATGACCTCCGGGCAGCTGTGAATCAGCCAATCGTGATAATGCATCATAAGCTCTCCGGACTTCCAGTCATAAGCATACGGCTCATCCTCGGGAGGAGGGGCAATGAACGGCTTCTGCACGAATACATTCAGGCAGTGGAGTCCCTCTGCCGAGGTGAATTTTTTGTAATTGGCAAAAATCTCCTCGCGATACTCGGGTCGGATATAATGCAGCACGCCGCTGGAATACAGCACGTCAAACTCCGAATCCAGACGGTAATCCGATATATCCGCCTTGAATACGTTCACGTGTACCCCGATGTGGTCGACCAATCGCTTCGTTTTCTCGATCCCCGCATCCGAAATGTCGAATGCCGTGACCTCATACCCGTTGCGGGCAAAAAACACGGCATCCTTCCCTTCCCCGCACCCGATATCCAGCAGCCTTACTCTTTTTGTCGGCGGGATCATTTCAAGCACCTGATAACAGGCTGCGTTCGGTTCCGTGCCCCAATAGTACTTCGGCGTTTTGTACTCTTCTTCATAGATACTGATCGGCTTGCCCGTCGAAGAATAACCAAACAGCTTATCGATGCTGACGTCCAGCAGCCGGGACAGCTCCGGAAGCAGCGCGATATCGGGCATGGTCTGCCCGGTCTCCCATTTGGATACCGCCTGGAACGTAACGCCAAGCTTGTGCGCCAATCCTTCCTGGGTAAGTCTCCGTTCTTTACGGTAACGATTAATATTTTTGGCCAACATGTCTCTCATATGGATCACGCTCCTATATAACCACATTGTAGGGACGTTGCGCGGGGCATACAATAACCTGGTCATTGAATCCCGGAGGAATTCAACCGCCCGTTGAAATCATCCAATTCCAGGAATTTGGCGATGCAGGCGTGGTACAATAAACCTGTTTATAACACCACTATCGATATCATAAGGGAGAACGCTCGTGAACATTAGAAAGCTGAATACTCATGAAGAAACGCCCCCTATGGACCTGCTCCTTCTTGCGGATCCATCGATAAGGCTTGTCAAAGAATACGTAAACCGCGGTCACTGCTATGTCGCTGAAGAAAGCTCACAACCCATCGGGGTCTACGTCCTGCTGCCCACCAGACCCGATACCATCGAACTGGTGAACGTTGCCGTAAGCGAGAATCTGCACGGCCGGGGCTATGGCAAACAGCTCGTAAATCATGCCATTGATCAGGCCCGGGAGCTCGGATATGCCACGATTGAAGTAGGAACAGGGAGTACCGGCGTGGAACAGCTGGCGCTGTACCAGAAATGCGGATTTCGAATGACAGGCATCGACCGGGATTTTTTTGTCCGTCATTATGATGAAGAAATCTACGAGAACGGCATGCGGCTCCGGGACATGGTGCGGATGTCCTTAGATTTGTAAGGTGATTCGGGTTGTGCTATGCACCGTTCCTCCATTCGGTGAATAGGCTATCGCATATTGATTTTTGGAGGAGAACCTATTGAGCATGAGTCACAATCCGAGACATCTCGCTTGGCACGAAACACTGGAGATTCATGAATTAACTGCCTTTCAGGCGAATCACTTGATGGCGTTCAAGATGTCAGTGCATGATATCAAAGACCCGGAGCTCCATGGACTGTATATGGAAGCGATCCAAGGGGTTGAACAGAACCTGAAGGAGCTTCTGCCTTATTATTCGGAAGCGCCCACGGGAACCCGCAGTCTCTCCGGTCCCGATCTGACGGCGTATTACGCAGGTCATCTGCTGGGGTTTGCCAAAACCTCGGTCCGAAGCTACGCCATTGCCATTACCGAGGCAGCAACTCCAAGCGTAAGAGAAACACTTCAGAAGCAGTTGAACAAAGCCATTGAACTGCACGGAAAAATCTTCTACTTCATGTATGCGCGCGGCCTGTATCCGTCTTACAATTTGAAGCAGCTGCTAGAGAATGACGTGAAAAATGCGAACAAAGCGCTGAGCTTGTAACTCAGCAAAAAAAGCCCCTGGCTAAACAGGTACGGATTTTACGAGATGTTTCCTCGCAAACCCGTCCGCCGTATAGCTCTGGGGCTTCTTCTTTTCAATAGATAATCCCTTAGGCAAGGAATTACTTATTCAGCGTCTCGCTCCAATCATGGACCATGTGGCCCTCGAGATATTTCTCGCAATCCATAGCGGCCATACAGCCTGTTCCTGCAGCCGTGATGGCTTGGCGATAACGCGTATCCTGAACGTCGCCGCAGGCGAATACGCCCGGGATGTTCGTCTCGGTCGTTCCTGGTTTAACCAAGATGTAGCCGGTCGGATCGGTTGTGATCTGATTGCCGAGGAAGCCCGTGTTCGGCGTATGTCCGATGGCCACGAACACGCCCTCCGCTTCGATCAGTTCTTCCTGGCCCGTTTCGTTGTTGCGGACCTTCAGCCCTTTAACTCCGGTATCGCTGGTTACCACCTCAACCGGCGTGCGGTCCAAAGCCCACTGGATCTTCTCGTTCTCGCGCGCGCGATCCTGCATGATCTTAGATGCACGCAGCTCGGTGCGGCGGTTCACCACCGTTACGCTGGAAGCGAAACGCGTCAGGAAGCTGGCCTCCTCCATTGCGGAGTCGCCGCCGCCGATGACAATGATTTTTTTCCCGCGGAAGAAGAACCCGTCGCATGTGGCGCATGTACTTACGCCCCGTCCAACGTTCTCCTGCTCTCCCGGAATTCCGAGATACTTCGCGGAAGCTCCCGTCGAGATAATCACGGACTCGGCCAGAAGCTCGCCCATGCCCTCGACATTCACCTTGAACGGACGCTCGGAGAAATCAACGGACTCGACCCAGGCACTCTTGAACTCTGCACCGAAGCGTTCCGCTTGTTGACGCATATTATCCATCAGCTCGGGACCCATGATGCCCTGCGGGAATCCAGGGAAGTTCTCGACCTCCGTCGTTGTCGTCAGCTGGCCTCCCGGTTGCATTCCTTCGATCACGAGCGGCTTCAAGTTTGCGCGTGCCAAGTAGATGGCTGCCGTCAATCCGGCAGGTCCTGTTCCGATTACGATTGATTTGTACATAGATACGGCCTCCTTTAAGGTGTCGATTTCTGTTGCATGCATTATCCTATTCAGGACTTACGGAATCTTCATGTACCATCATGTACCAAGGTCTCCTAAGTATCCGAATATGGGCTCTTACTTAAATGTTTTCCGTAAATGGCCGGAAATTATCATCCGGCTGTGCTTTCGTTTCACATACGCTATCCATTTGACGTGCGTAACGACTCACCGTTGATGGCGAAATACCGTAACGGACAGCCACCTGTTCATAGGTTAGGGTTCGTCCACGCTTCTTGGCCGTCAGATATTCCAATGCCGCTGCCCAGCCCTCCACATTCCGAATGTTCGGAATATCAGGGTACAGCCGGCTCAGGAACTCGGACCAGAGATTCTCCATCTCTTTTTTCCAAAAAGGGTCTACCCGCATGTCCATGGTCTGCTCGGCCTTCTCCAGCACCGCCTTCCAGGAAGGCAGCCAATCCGGCAGCACCTCGCGGGTCTTGCCCCCGGATAAATCGCGATCGTCGCGACGCTCCTTCAACCGATTGCTTGCGGCCTCCATCTGCTGGAGCACCAGGCGGGCGGCATCCTTCAACTCCGCGTCCTCTCCCGGCTCCTGCAGGAACGATTGCAGCGCATGCTGCACCTCTTCATCGGCGATCAATTCCAGCGTCCGGATCACCTGCAGCTTGGTCTGGGGATCGCCATGCCGGAGCGCCCAGAAGAACGATGAACGAATCAGCGGATTCTGCTTCGCTTCCTCCGTCAGTTTATCGCCGTCATGCTCCCAGCGTTTGAACTGCTCTTCGAACGGAAGGTGATAGTGGTAACTCACTTTCATCTGATCGGTACCGGTTTCTTTACGCTTTTGCAGCTGGGCCAAATAGAAATCCGGAATCACCGAATCTCCGTCCAGCTTCAGCGCCTGCCGCCAATATTTCTCGGCCTTGTCGTAATAACCGCTGTTGCAGGCCGCAACGGCCGTATAATGATACAGGCTTGGATCTCCGTTAAACTCATCCTCTTTCAGCAATCGGCGAAAATGACCGTAGGCAATTTCGTGCTGCCCCAATATGCCCATCGTCGTAGCAAGCTTAAACACATGCTCCAGATGAAAAGGAACCGTTACCGTTAGCATGTCCATCAATCGGTCGCGCTGCTCCTGATTTCCCTCATGCTGAAAGAAGATGGCCAGATTGCATAAACCGTGCAGATTGCCCGGCTCCTGATCCAGCACCTCGCCAATGGTGCGCTTCGCGGTATCGAAACGTCCCATGTAGTAGTAAGCCAGGGCCAAATTGTTGCGCGCAGCCAGAAAATCCGGATTATCCTTGACGATTTCCTCCAACAGCTTGACCGCTTGGGCGAATTTCCCTTCCTCCAGCAGTGCCCGGGCATGCTCATGTTCGACCACGCCTTCGCGGCTCTTGATCCGGTTCAGCTTGGCAGGACGATTCAGCTCGTAATGGAGCAGCTCCATCATTTCCTCGGCCTCATCCAGAAATTGACCGTTAGGATCTTCCTCCAGATAGGTGACAAGCGCTTCTTCCGCCTTCTCAAACTGTTCCATATTGGCATAATTGTTCGCCATATAGAAATAGCATTCCGTCATCAACGGGTCAACCTGCTCCAGAATATGAGCCAGCACATCGTTGGAAGCTTTATAATCTCCCGTCTCTGATAATATACCCGCCATATTGCAATGATTCACCGGATTATCGGGTTCATATTCAACAGCTTTGCGAAAATATTTCAGAGCCTTGTCATATTGGTAACGATCTAGCGAACGAACCGCGCGATCGAAGAAGAAATTAGCATTCATTTCGATAGATATAACATTGTGGGGGTCACTTGACCCATATGGATGACCATTCACGAAAAGCAAGGCACCTCCTTTAACTTGCTCCTCTATCCACAACAGTATAACACAAGTTACGACGTCATTTGCAGAAAAAAGACACCAGTTTACACACCGGCGTCTTTGAATAAAGTGGCGATCGATCCGCCCTCGATGATAATGTGAGTGGCCTGGGCCAGCATAGGCGCAACAGACAGCACCTTTAACCGCATCTTGCAGTGATGGTCCGGGAGCACGATGGAGTCCGTGACCACGATCTCCTCGATATGAGCATGGTCGAGACGGTCAAGTGCTTCACCGGAGAACAGGCCATGGGTCGCGCACACAATGGCATCATTGGCTCCCCGTTCCTTTAAGCTTTCCACCACCTGCACGATGGTGGTTCCCGTGTCAATCAAGTCTTCGATAATAATCGGCGTGCGTCCCGCCACGTCTCCAATGACATGGGTAATGACCGCTTCGTTATGGGCTGGACGCTGCTTGACCATCATGGCAAACGGCGATCCCAGGCGGCTCGAAAGCTTCTCGGCCGTCTTCGCCCGTCCGGCATCGGGAGAAACGATAACCGGATTCTCGATATTCTTGGACTTCAGATACTCCGTAATCAAATCCAGCGCGGTCAGATGATCCACCGGTATATTGAAGAACCCCTGGATGGCAGGTGCATGCAGATCAATGGTTATCACGCGGTTGGCACCGGCTGTGGTTAGCACGTCGGCTACCATTTTGGCCGATATCGGCTCTCGCGGCGCGGCCTTTCGTTCCTGTCTGGCATAACCGTAATACGGAACAATGATGTTGATCGTTCTGGCGGAAGCACGCTTGGCGGCATCAATCATCACGAGCAGCTCTACGAACATTTCGTTGATAGGGTGAGAAAAGGACTGCAGCAGAAAAACGTCGCAATTGCGGATGCTTTCTTCATAGTGGACATAAACCTCGCCGCTTTGAAAGCGGGAAATCTTGATCTTTCCCAATTCAACGCCCAACTGCTGGCTGATGCTGGCGGCAAGCGCCGGATTGGAAGTTCCGGCGAACAATCGTAATGAACGATACATGAGGACCTCCTGACGAGAGTGGTTAGTAGTCGGCGGATGCAACGATGGATTGAAAGCGTTATCGTCAAATCAGGCCGTTCCCGCCTCCGCAACCCGTCGAGGGTAGTCTGGAGGGGAAAACAGCCGTCTGCAATGAACCTGTTTGCAATTAGTGCTTGTCTTTATTATACATCGTTTCCTTCCACATTCCAAAGCACCATCTCCCGCTTCCGGTTACGGAAGGTCGCAAGCTCCCGAACGCCAAGCTCCGACAACAGTGCCCGGGCCTGATCCAGATGCTCGCCAAGCTTCATGGGCTGATGAGCATCCGACCCTATAGTCAACGGAATGCCCAGCTTGATCGCTTCCTCCAGCATTCGCCGGCTTGGAAACATCTCCCCGCAGGCCTTTGATAAACCGGATGCGTTCAGCTCCATCGCCTTCCCGCTCCGGGCCACGGCCGCAAGCGTTGCTTGCTCCAATGCGATCACGTCCGACTTCTGTTCGGGGCCCGGCCCATAACCGAACCGCTTGATCACGTCCAGATGGCCCATGATATCGTAGAAGCCGGTTGCGGCAGCCTTCTGCACCGCATCATAATATTGTCGATAGACTTCAAGCGGATCCTTGCCCTCCCAGCCCTGGGTCTGGCGGTAATCCGTGATGTCCCATTCGCCAAGAAAATGAACCGATCCGATGACATAATCCCACGGATAGTCCTTCACGATCCGCTCGATCTGTTCTTCATAGCCCTCGATATAATCGCCTTCGAGTCCGATCCGAATGTCAATCTGCCCTCTGTAGCGCTCTTTCAGCTGCAGGCATTCTTCCACGTAACGCGGCAGCTCGTCCATCGGCATGGCCATCTCCGGATAGTATGCCTCCGGATTCACGTGTATCAAAGGCATATGGTCCGATAAGCCCAGTTGATCCATCCCGAGTTCGATAGCGCGCCGTACATACTCCTCCAGCTGCCCTTCGGCATGTCCGCACCGGGCATGGTGGGTATGGTAATCAATATGCATCGGTAAGCCTCCTAATCGCGGCGCGGCCGTTCATGCCGGCGGCTCAGCTCATCCATGATCTCATCCAGCGGGAGCTTCCGCTCCTGAAGGAGTACCAGTAGGTGATAGATCAGATCGCTGACTTCAAGCTTCAGCTCGGCGTTGTCTTTATTTTTGGCGGCAATGATCGTTTCGGAAGCTTCTTCGCCCACCTTCTTAAGGATTTTGTCCACGCCTTTATCGAACAGGTAGGTCGTATAGGCCCCTTCCGGCCGTTCCACCTCACGCTGGGCAATGACCTCTTCCAGCTCGGCAAGTACCGCGAAGCGCTCGCCGGACGCAGCCGTCCCCTGGCTCGCAGGCTCGCTATCCTGCCCTTGAGCGGTAATCTCATTGTGGAAGCAGGTCGTTTGTCCGGTATGACAGGCAGGTCCATTCGGATTCACCTGCAGCAAGAGGGTGTCTCCGTCACAGTCGTAACTCATGGAAACGACCGTCTGGACGTTGCCGGAAGTTGCCCCCTTATGCCACAGCTCTTCGCGCGAACGGCTCCAGAACCAAGTCTCGCCGCTTTCCAGCGTCAATCGAAGCGATTCCCGGTTCATATAAGCCATCATCAGCACCTGCTTGCTCTCTGCATCCTGTACAATCGCCGGCACCAGGCCCGCGGCATCCCAACGGATGTGCTCGCTGACCTGCTCCAGGGATAAATCTTTCAACATATCTTCGCTCACCGTATATCCACTCCTTTTTGGCTAAGCTGCAACTTGAGATGAGGGATCGAGATCTCTTTATAGTGAAAAATCGTGGCGGCAAGACCCGCATCCGCCTTGCCCTGAGTGAATACGTCATAGAAGTGATCCTCTTTGCCGGCGCCGCCGGACGCGATGACCGGGATCTGCACTGTCGAGGCGACGGCCGATGTCAGCGGCAGATCGAAGCCGTCCTTCGTTCCGTCCGCATCCATGCTGGTCAACAGAATCTCCCCCGCACCCAGGCTTTCCGCCTGCTTCACCCAATCAAGCGCCTTGATGCCGGAAGGCATACGTCCACCGTGCGTATACACTTCCCATTCTCCCCACGCATCGTTGTACTTGGCGTCAATCGCCACGACGATGCATTGGGACCCGAATTTGCGCGCCCCGGCGGAGATGAGCTCCGGCTGCTTGACCGCTGCCGTATTTATCCCGATTTTATCCGCACCCGCCCGCAGAATCCGCTTCATGTCCTCTACGGACGAAATGCCTCCGCCCACGGTAAAAGGAATGGCGATTTCCCCTGCCGTTCTCCGAACGACTTCTTCCATCGTTGCCCGGCCTTCAACCGAAGCCGATATATCCAAAAAGACAAGCTCATCTGCGCCTTCCCGGTCGTAGAGCGCCGCCAATTCCACGGGATCGCCCGCATCGCGGAGATTCACAAAGTTTACGCCCTTTACCACCCGACCGTCCTTCACGTCCAGGCAAGGTATGATCCGTTTTGCCAGCATGCCTTTCCCCTCTTCCCCTATATGAACTCTATCGATCTCTGATGATTCGAATAGACACTGGTTCAAATCCTCATTGAATACGCGTAATAGCCTCTTTCAGGTCAATATTGCCTGTATACAGCGCCTTGCCCACGATCGCTCCGCCTACACCGTCGCCGCTGTGCGCGCTGAGCGCCAGCAGATCGTCCAGCTTCGTCACGCCGCCAGAAGCGATGACCGAGCGGCCGCTGGCTTTGGCCAGCGAGACAATCGCCTCTACGTTCGGCCCCTGCATCATTCCATCGCGGGAAATGTCGGTGAAGATGAAGGTTTCCGCCCCTTTGGCTGCTAATTCTTTTGCCAATACTTCGGCTTGAACCTCCGACGTTTCCAGCCAGCCTCTCGTTGCGACGTATCCGTTGCGCGCGTCGATGCCGATGGCTACCTTATCCCCGTACTTGCCCAGCACCGCTTCCGTAAAGACGCGGTCTTCGATCGCCGCCGTGCCGATGATCACCCGGCTGACGCCAAGTGACAGCAGCCGCTCAACATCCGCCAGCGTGCGCAGGCCTCCGCCTACTTGAACCGGAACCTGAACGCTGGATGCAATCTTCCCGATAATGCCGTCGTTCACCGGCTGACCTGCCTTCGCACCGTCCAAATCCACGAGATGAATAAATGTGCCGCCTTGCTCTTCCCACGATTTGGCTACCTCGAGCGGATTGTCATTGTATACCGTTTCTTGATTATAATCGCCTTGGACCAGCCTGACGCATTTGCCGCCGCGAATATCGATTGCCGGATATATGATAAAAGAGGACATCCCCATTCCCACTTTCCAATTGGTCTATTCGTTCGCCTTACGTTAAAGCCAAAAAATTGCGAAGCAGGCTCATCCCAAGCTCTCCGCTCTTCTCGGGATGGAACTGCATGCCGTACACCGAACCGCGGCCCACGATGGCCGTTACTGGCTGACCGTAATCGGTAACCGCCAGCAAATCAGACTGAACCTCAGGAAGAACATGATACGAGTGGACAAAATACACATGACCTTCCTCAAGTCCCGCAAACAGCGGGTGCTCCCGCTTCCTGAACTGCAATGAATTCCAGCCCATATGCGGCACCTTGTAGTCCCCACCCGCAAACCGCACAACCGATCCGGGCAGTATATCCAGCCCTTCATACTTGCCATGCTCCTCGCTCCGGCTGAACAGGAGCTGCATGCCGAGGCAGATCCCCAGCAGCGGTTTTCCCGACTCCGCTGCTTCCTTCATGACCGAGTCCAGCGAGGCTTCGCGGAGCTGCTCCATGGCATCTCCGAATGCGCCGACTCCGGGCAGAATGATGCCATCCGCCGCCAGAAGCTCCTCCCGCTCCCCCGTAACGAGCGGCTGATACCCAAGCCGCTCTACCGCTTTGCTCACGCTGTGCAGATTGCCCATGCCGTAATCCACGATTGCAATGGCCATCGTTTAGAGCACTCCCTTCGTGGACGGTACGCCGGTCACCCGCGGATCCACGGTGGTCGCCTCATCCAATGCACGGCCGAGCGCCTTAAACACCGCTTCAATCATATGATGGGTATTGTGTCCGTAATGAACGATGACATGCAGCGTGATCCGGGCTTCCAGCGCCAATTTCCACAGAAATTCATGGACAAGCTCGGTATGAAAAGAGCCTACCTGCTGCGAAGGATACTCCGCCCGGTACTCAAAATGCGGGCGGTTGCTGATATCCACGATAACTTGAGCAAGCGCCTCATCCATCGGCACAAACACGCTGGCATAACGTTTGATGCCTTTTTTATCGCCCAGCGCTTCGCGGAACGTCTGCCCTAAGCAGATCCCGATATCCTCCACCGTGTGGTGGTCATCGATCTCGATATCGCCCTTTGCCTTGACGCGAAGATCAAACTGGCCATGCTTTGTGAACAAATCAAGCATATGATTCAGAAACGGCACATCGGTCTCCAATTCCGAAATCCCGGTCCCATCGACATTGAAATCCAGGGCAATGTCGGTCTCATTGGTTTTGCGGCTCACGCCGGCTGATCTAGCTGCTGCATCCAAACTACTCACGTGGATTGCCTCCTCTATACGGAATATTTATGATGAACAAAAGATGCTTGTTCTGGTCTGATTTCTTATCGTTCTTGTTCAAGCCGGATTTCGATCGCCCGGGCATGGCCCTCAAGCCCTTCGCGCCGGGCCAGCTCCATGATCTGCTCGCCGTCGCGCAGCAGCGCTTCTTTACTGTAGTAGATCAAGCTCGATTTCTTAATGAAATCGTCCAGATCCACTGGCGATGCGAACCGTGCCGTCCCATTCGTCGGAATGATATGGTTCGGTCCTGCAAAATAATCGCCTACCGGCTCCGAGCTGTACGGTCCTAGGAAAATCGCGCCTGCGTTCTCGATCTGGCCCACGATCGCCATCGGCTCCTCCGTCACGATCTCCAGATGCTCCGGCGCTAAACGGTTAATGACTTCAATCCCTTCCTGAAGGGATTCCGTGACAATCACCGCGCCATAGCTGTCCACGGAAGCGCGGGCGATGTCCCACCGCGGTAGCAGCTCAAGCTGCCGCTCTACTTCGGCGGCAACGGCTTCGCCCAGATTTCGGGAAGGCGTCACGAGAATGGCCGATGCCATCTCGTCATGCTCAGCTTGGGAAAGCAGATCCGCTGCAATATACGAAGCATCTGCATGTTCATCGGCCAATACCGCAATCTCGCTTGGACCGGCCAGGCTGTCAATATTGACTGCGCCGTACACTTCACGTTTGGCCAGGGCAACGTAAATATTGCCGGGCCCGCAAATCTTATCCACGGGGGAAATGGTCTCCGTGCCGTAGGCCAATGCCGCAATGGCTTGTGCTCCTCCTACGCGGTAGATTTCCGTAACGCCTGCCTCCGCTGCAGCCACCAGAATATAGGGATTGATTCCGTCCTTCCCGCCGGTTGCCGGGGGAGTGACCATGACGATTTCGGGCACGCCTGCCACTTGCGCCGGGATCACGTTCATCAGCACGGATGAAGGATAGGCTGCCTTTCCACCGGGCACATAGACACCGACGCGCTTCAACGGACGAATGATTTGTCCCAAGATGCTGCCGTCCGGCTGTAGATCCATCCAGGAATTCCGCTTCTGCTTCACATGAAATGCGCGAATGTTGTTTGCCGCGGCTTGTATCGCCTTCACGAACGAAGGCTCCACATGATCATAAGCTGCCTTGAGCTCCTCATCCGTTACGCGAAGCTGACCTGCTGTCAGACGGACACGGTCCAATTGTTCGGTATGCCGCAGCAAGGCGGCATCTCCTTCGGACCGAATATCCCGCACAATCGCCTTCACGACTTCATTCTGCTCTGGTGTGCCGTAATCATTTTCCCGTTTCAGCTCAAAGTCCCGTGCTGATACTACCTTCATCTTAATCTCCCCCAATCCCGCTCCATCATGTTACATGCATAGCGTTTCTTAATGAATGAAGGATGATCCATTCGATCATCCATGCTCATCCAGTTGGTGCCTTATTTCTTAGCGCTAAATAGTCGCTCCCTCAGACATAATGACCGTTTGCAGCCGATCGCACAATGCCTGAATTTCATCATTCTTCATCCGATAACTGACGCGATTGGCAATCAGGCGGCTTGTAATTTCAAAGATGCTGGTCATCTCTACAAGTCCGTTCTCTTTAAGCGTTTGGCCTGTTTCCACCATATCCACGATTCGGTCTGCCAAGCCGATGAGCGGTGCAAGCTCGATGGAACCGTTCAGTTTAACCACTTCAACCTGCTGGCCCTGCTCACGGAAATACTGTGAAGCCACGTTCGGATATTTGGTGGCAACCCGCTGTCGTATGCCCGGCTTCCAGTCCGGCAAGCCGATGACCGACATCCTGCACCGCGCAATGCCGAGATCAAGCAGCTCATAAACGTCCTTGTTCTCTTCCATCAGCACGTCCTTGCCGACGATACCGATATCCGCCACGCCGTATTCCACATAAGTCGGCACATCCACCGGCTTCGCCAGGATAAATTCCATTCCTGCCTCCGGCAAGGGAATGACCAGCTTGCGCGTCTCATCCACGTCGAGGGGTATCGGAAGTCCGGCTGAACGGAACAGCGCGGATGCTTTTTTATATATGCGCCCTTTGGGCATCGCTACTTTCAACGTTTCCGCCACGTTCGAATCCTCCTGACCTTAAACTTATATGATAATCGTTATAGATCCGCTTCCTATCGAAGGGTAATGACCTCTCGGTATCCTCTATTGAGCAGACTGCCGGACACAACGGGTACCTCGGCATCTCGGGCATTAGCCGAATCCGGTATGATCGAAGTGATGACGGAATGTCCCTGCGCCCGAAGTTCTGAGGCTTTAGCCAGTCCTTCCTTTCGATGGGAAGCCGTGTACCGGATCAGAATGGGCAATTCCTCGACAATCTCCTCTCCTTGCACCCCATCGAGAATGCGATTGGTCTTGAGTGCAAAGCCTGTTGCCGGAACGGCACGGCCAAACTGCCGAAGCAGCTTGTCGTAACGACCGCCGCTTGCGACGGGAGAGCCCAGCTCCGCAGCATAACCCTCGAACGTCATTCCCGTGTAATAGGAGAAGTCTCCGAGCATCGTCAAATCAAACAGAACATGTCTGGAGACGTCGTAAGCCTCGAGCACTTCCCATACCTTGCTCAGATGCTCGATAGAAGCTCTCGCGAGTTCATTGCTGCTAATCTCGAGAGCTTGCCCGGCAATCTCCCTGCCTCCGCGCAGCTTCAGGATTCCCTCCAGCTGATCCTGCTGTACCTCCGTCAGGCTCAGGCTGGCAATGGTGTTGCGGTATCCGACGTAGTCGCGGTTCAGCAAATCCTGCTTCAGGCTCTCCTGATCCTCCGTCCGATCGGGCAGCACCTCTTGAAGTAGGCCATTCAGATAACCCATATGACCCATCGCGATTTTGAATTTCTCCACGCCTGCCGCCTTCAGGGATTCGATGGCCAGCGCAATCACTTCGGCATCGGCTTCCGGCGTATCATCGCCCACAAGCTCGACGCCGGTCTGGAAGAATTCCGCTTCCCGCCCCGCTTCCTCCTCAATGGCGCGAAATACATTGGCATGGTAAGACAAACGCACCGGAAGCGGCTCATCCTTCAGCAGCGAGGACATGACCCGCGCTATGGGAGCAGTCAGATCGGAACGCAGCACCATCGTCGTGCCGCGTTTATTCAATAGTTTAAACAGCTTCTGGTCCGACGTAGAGCTTGCCACGCCTACCGTATCGTAATATTCCATCGTTGGTGTCATAATCTGCCGGTAACCCCAGCGGTCCATGCATGCAAGCACTTCGCGTTCAATCCGACGCAGCTTGGTGACCGCATGAGGAAGATAATCACGAACACCTGCCGGTTTCTCGAAGCCTTTCGGTTTAGACATGACGCTCCACCTCAAATTCAGTAAAAGTCTTTAATATGGTAAAGTGGTACCTTGCTAATAAATTAAAGGATATTGGCTATATTACCATGAATCCTGCCTGATCGTCAATGCATACGCATGCGTTCTGCTATGTATCGTTCTCTGTCGGTACCCGCCTTACGCATCAATAGATCCGTCTAACTTCTGGGTATAATTGTAACACAAGAACGGACCAGCGTGGCTTGCTTGTCTAATTGGCTGAACCCCTGCATGGATCCGGATGGCGCCAATACAAAAAAACCGCCCGGCAGCCCGGACGGCTTTGCTTCATGATGAAGGATAAGAAGTTTTAACATTAGGCCTGATGTTCCTATAGATCGACCGATTTCTTGCTGTCGCCCGTAACGGTGTCTTTTCTCTGCGATGGTGTCGCAGGTGCTTTCGAGGATGGCTTCAATGATCGAGGAACGCTGCCCAGCAGCATCCACGACCCTGGAATCCACCGGAACACCGTCTGCACCACTAACGCACTGACGATCAATGCCGTTACCATCCCGCCGTATATCCAGATCAGATAATCATCGGTTACCGGATTCAGCTTCGGATCGAATTCCCGATACAGGAACAGCCAGAGCGGGTGCACGAGATAGATCGCGAAAGACAGCTCGCCAATCCGCGTCAGCACTTTCACGATGAGTTTCCAGCCGCTGCTATACAGCCAGCTCGCCAGCTGCATCAGCACTATCGCGGAGAACACGGTGTGCAGATTCCACAACAGCTCGTACAACAGGGAATCATATTTGGCGCCATGCAATCTCTGATTGTACCAAATCTGCACATGCGTCAGCGCCATCGCGAGCCAGCCGGCCCATAACACGATCGTGCCTGCTCTTTGACCAGAGGTTTGCTTTTTCCATGATGACGTCAGCCAGCCCTTGAATTTATCGTAATTCATCGCCAGATAAGCGCCCAGCATATAGTAGGCTAAATACGAAATGGCCAAGCTGCCTTTAAACGTGTACTGCAGCTCGTATTTGTTCCAGATGATGAAACCCCATTGCAGCAGGAATCCGATCGGCACTGCCCACCTTGCGAGAAACCGTGAGGATTTGAACAGCTTGAGGAAGATCGGAAACAGAATATAGAACTGCAAACTGATAAATACAAAGTATAAGTGCGTATAATTCTGCCCTCGAGCCAAGCGTTCAAAGAATAGCGGCATCTGTGCCCATAGATCAAACGAACTGTTCAGCATCCCGTTCTGATACATCCGCACAAAGAAGTAGATGATCGAGAACAACACGTACGGCAGCAAAATGTACAAGAGCCGCCGTTTATAGAAGTTTTTGATCAAGTCCTTGGTCAGCGGCCGGTCCGCATAGTTATAGAACAGCACAAAGCTGCTTAGGAATATAAACGACGGTGTACCGTATTTAAAGAAAATATTCAAGAAATTAATAATATAATAGAATCGCGAATCAATCGCATCCACCGTTGCAAATGAAGTCGCATGAACGTGAAGCACGCCCAGGATGGCCAGCGCACGATATATATCGAGCTGCGGCAGCCTTTCCTTTTTGTTCAGCGTTGCACCCATGTCAGGCGTCGCCTCCTTGTTTTCGAGTTTGTTGATAGAGTCAATGTATGCGAATGGACGGGCAAAAAAGTCCCTCAAGGCCATCATACCCCGGGGACTATTGTTCGCTTTGTGTCAGGTTATCCTTTACTCATTCTACAACAATTCAGCAAGCTTGAGAACCTGACTTGTCACATTACCTCAAATTGACTCGCTTTCCGTCGATGTCCTCTTCAGCTCTCGCAATGGATTCCCGCCTACAAAAACACCAGGTGCCACATCCTTATGTACGACAGATCCCGCAGCAACGACCGCACCGTCTCCGATCGTAACCCCAGGCAAAATCGTGGTATTCGCGCCGATGAGCACGTTCTCCCCGATCCGCACTTCACCCAAACGATATTCCTTTATTAAATACTCGTGCGCCAGAATGGTCGTGTTGTAGCCGATGACCGAATTCTCGCCGATGGTTATTTTCTCCGGAAAAAACACATCCACCATGACCATCAAGCCAAACGCGGTATGCTTCCCCACTTTCATCCCGAGCATATGGCGATAGATCCAATTCTTCATAGGCAGGATAGGACAATACCGGGCGATCTGGATAAAAATGAAGTTCTTGACGCCCTTGAACGGGCTCACGGTGCGGTAGATTTGCCATAACGCGTTGGGGCCTTCTACAGGATAACGGGTAATCTTTCTGGCCATGCTGCCAAAACTCCTATTCCTCTTGAAGTCCTACGATTTCATACAGATCTCTCATATCCTTCAATATAAAATCCGGCCCGTACTCCATCAGCTTTTGCTCACCCTTGAGGGACCAAGCTACAGCGGCGGCCTTCACGCCCGCCGCCTTGGCAGACTGAATGTCCACCGGACTGTCTCCGATCATCAAAGTGGTGGCCGGATTTGCCCCCAGCTGCTCAATCGCCGTCAGAACGGGCTCCGGATGCGGTTTCGGATGCTCCACGTCGTTTACCGTAACAATCGCCGACATGAAGCGCTCCAGGTCGTACTTCTCCAGCGTCATCATGGTGGAAGGACGGATCTTCGTGGTTACGATCCCGAGCGAAAGCCCGTGACGATGAAGACGCTCCACGACTTCGTTCACATGCGGGAATGGTCTGACCATGTCATCATGATGGATCGTGTTGAAAGAGCGATAGGCTTTGATAAGCGGACTGACATCCTCGACGCCTCCTGAGAAAGCCTGGAGCTGCTGTTCTAGCGTGGTTCCCATATGCGGAATGATCTGCTCTCTGGTCAACGGTCCCGGGGCCTGCGCCTCAAAAACATGCATAAACGATGAGATAATCAATTCATTCGTGTCGATAATGGTGCCGTCCAAATCAAACAGTACGGTTTCGATCATGCTGCAACTACTCCTTTTTGTCCTCCGTATCCGGTTTTATTGTCGGAGTGTCTTCTTCTTCCCGTGGTGAGGATTTGACTTCTGTCTCCTCTGCTTGGGTAACAACGTCTTTATCCGCCATTTCCTCCGGTTCTGCGGCCTGTTTATGCTGTTTAGCAGGAGCCGGGGCAGGGGATTTGACGGTTTTGTTCGTTTGAAGATCGGCTTCCGGCGTTGGACCTGCTCCGGTCTTCGTCGACACGATCGGGTCCAAATAACGCACATTGGCGCGGCCCGTTACACGGCGAACAATGATCAGTACGATGCCTCCGATGACAATCAACACGGACAGTAGCTGGGAGATTCGAATGTTGCCATAAGCCGGATCCAGGTGGCCCAGTTCAAAGCCCATCCAAGTCATCGGTGCCCATAACGTATTGTTAATGAAATCGGCAAGTCCTGCGGCTCCTTGGAAAGCCAAGCTGTCCGTCCGCACCGCTTCAATAAAGAACCGGCCGATGGAATACCAGATGAAGTATCCGATGAAGAGTTCGCCTGCCCGCAGAAATTTCTGTCTGCGAATGATAAGCAGTATGACGATACCCAACAGGTTCCACAGCGATTCATATAAGAAGGTAGGGTGATGGAATACGCCCTGTACATTCATTTGATTCACGATAAAATCAGGCAAATGCAGCTCTCCGCGCAAGAAAGACTCGCTGACAGGACCGCCATAGGCCTCCTGGTTAACGAAGTTACCCCAGCGTCCAATGATCTGGCCGGCCAACAAGGACGGTGCACAGATATCGGCAATTCGCCAGAAGTTGTAGCCTTTTCGTCGAACATAGATCAACGCACAGATAATGGCGCCGATCAAGGCGCCGAATATCGCAATCCCGCCATTCCATATTTTGAACACATCCAGGAAGTTATCCTTATAGTCTTCCCATTTAAAAGCTACATAATAAATACGAGCACCGATAATAGCGGAAGGAACCCCAAGCAAGAGCAAATCCATGAAAAATTCCTGCGGAATGCCAAAACGCTTCCCCTCGCGAATGGCCAGCAGCAGACCTGCCAAGGCACCCAGGCCCAAAATCAAGCCATACCAATGAACACGCAGCGATCCGATGGAGAACGCCACCGGATCGATGAGCAATGTTTGCATCACTTATAACCCTCCCTAGTCCTAGTCCAAATCGTCCATATCTTCAGCAATCGTTGCCGTCAGCTTGTTCGTAAACTGCAGTGCAGCATTCAGTCCCATTTGCTTCAATCTGTAGTTCATAGCTGCCACTTCAATAATAACCGCAAGGTTACGTCCTGGACGAACCGGAATGGTGACCAGAGGGATATCCGTCTCTATAATTCGTGTTGTCTCTTCATCTAATCCCAGACGATCATACTGTTTATCCTGCTGCCAGGCCTCCAATCGAACAACAAGCGTAATCCGTTTATTATTCCGAACGGCGCCAGCACCGAATAACGTCATAACGTTAATAATACCGACCCCGCGAATCTCCAGCAGATGGCGAATCAGCTCAGGCGCTGTTCCATGCAGCTGAAAATCCGACGTCTGGCGGATCTCCACCGCGTCGTCCGCGATTAAGCGGTGTCCGCGTTTGACGAGCTCCAGAGCCGTTTCGCTTTTCCCGATACCGCTCGAGCCCGTGATCAGCATCCCCACGCCATACACATCGCACAATACCCCGTGGATGGTCGTCGTTGGCGCAAGTCTGCGTTCCAGGAAACTCGTGAATCGGCTTGTCAGGATGGTCGTCGCCATGCTGCTGCGCAGCACGGGCAAACCTCTTTCATTGCCGAGCTCCACCAGCTCTTCCGGCACTTCCAGGGAACGCGTAACCACGATGCAAGGCGTTTCTTCCGTACACAGGCTGCGCATGCGTTCTTTCCGCTCTTCCGGCTTCAGCATTCCGAAGAAAGCCAGCTCCGTGCGCCCCATAAGCTGAACCCGTTCCCGCGGATGATATTCAAAATAACCGGCCATTTCCAATCCCGGGCGATTCAGATCGTCCGTTGTAATCTGACGTTTCAAGCCTTCTTCACCTGCGATGACCTCCAGCTGAAACTGCTGGACCAGCTCGGATACCTTCACTTTCTTGGCCATGGTCTTACCCCTCTTCTTCCATTGTATGTTGACATCACAACGCAACCGGCATGCTGCTATCGGCTCGTTTTGGATGATATATTTCATGATCGGTTACTTTACTAATAAATAGGACGTCACAAGCCTTGCCGGCGGTCGGTCATGCTTCATGGAATACGCCCCAACAACCCATACGTTCAATGCTTATGTATGCCTTGCTTTGTGCTTATCTTATCGAAAAAAGCCAATGAATGCAATTCTAACCGGCTATCCGATAGCAGGACATTGAACTTATCCAGGAGTGATGCGACGCTGCTACGGCATACTGCGACTAAAAAAACAGATGTTCTATTACTAAAGATAACTCTCTTTCTATATCGACAATTGGTTGTCTGCTTTACACACTTTTACCATAGGACCACTTCTACCGTCTGCTAGAACTGCCTGAACCCTTCGATAAGGGCAGAAACTGCCTAGTTTTATGTCTTTTTCTCCTAAAAAAACCGCCCCTTGAGGGGCGGTTTTCAAGAGATCTCGATTGCTGAAGATTAATCTTCGAGCAATACGTTCAATTCAGACTCTTTATCAAAGATATGAACTTTGTTCATGTCGAGTGCCAATTTCACATTGTCGCCTTCGCGAGTAGTCGAACGTCCGTCTACACGGCCGATAACTGTGTCGGTGCCCAAGCCGCTGAGGTACAAGAGCATTTCGTGACCAAGGTTCTCGGTAACGTCCACTTTCGCTGTGAAGATTGTGTTCGGGGAAGCTTCCAGGAATACTGGCTCTTCATGAATATCTTCCGGACGAACACCCATGATTACTTCTTTGCCAATCATGGATTTATTTTTGAGCAATTGTGCTTTACCGCCTGGAACTTGAACGTTCAAGCCCTGGGAAGTGAAGTATACGCCACCGTTTTGCTCGGACAATTTACCGTTGATGAAGTTCATGGTTGGGGAACCAATGAAACCAGCAACGAACAGGTTGTTCGGATTGTTGTACAGTTGCTCTGGGGAATCCGCTTGTTGAATGATGCCATCCTGCATAACAACGATACGGTCACCCATCGTCATAGCTTCTGTTTGGTCATGCGTTACATAGATACAAGTGGTTTCAAGACGCTTCACCAGCTTAGTAATTTCAGCACGCATCTGACCGCGGAGCTTCGCATCCAAGTTGGAAAGCGGCTCATCCATCAAGAAGACTTGTGGATCACGGACAATTGCACGGCCCAAGGCAACACGCTGACGCTGACCACCGGAAAGAGCTTTCGGTTTACGCTCGAGCAAATGCTCGATATCCAGGATTTTCGCTGCTTCACGTACACGCTTATCGATTTCGTCTTTCTTCACTTTACGGAGTTTCAAACCGAATGCCATGTTCTGATATACGTTCATATGCGGATACAAGGCGTAGGATTGGAATACCATCGCGATGTCACGATCTTTAGGTGCTACATCGTTAACAACGCGGTCGCCAATGTAAAGTTTACCCTCGGAAATTTCCTCAAGACCTGCGATCATACGAAGTGTCGTAGACTTACCGCAACCGGAAGGACCTACCAATACCAAGAATTCTTTATCTTTAATATCCAAATTAACGTCAATTACAGTTGCTTTATCCGCACCTGCATACTTTTTGTAAATATGCTCTAAGCGTACACCAGCCATGTGCATTTGCCCCCTCATATGAATGTTATGAAATCGAATACAATTAATTTATAATCTTATATTACCCCATAGGCACCTGACTTGCTATACACAATCTGCACAAAAAACCTATTTCCTTTTCGTCACTTTATACAATAGAAGCGTTATTTTCACCAATACCGCGTCACTGAAGCTGCGAACGTCAAGCCCCGTCTCCTGTTTGATCTTATCCAGTCGGTACAGCAGCGTATTTCGGTGAATATACAGGTGTTTGGCCGTCTCGCTCACATTGCAGTCCAATTCAAAAAAAGACTCCAGCGTCGATAAAGTCTCACTGTCCTCGAATAAGTCGGTATGTCCGGCAGCGTACTCCCGCAGGAATTGATTCCGTTGATACTCAGGAATGCTGTAGACCAGACGTTCCAGATGAAGACCGGTCGACAGATGAATATGCTCCTTGACCTGAAAAGTACGCCCGATGGTCATGGTCTCTCGCAGCATGCCAACCGTCTGCGGCAAAGCATGAAGCGCATTGACTGCCGGGATCGCCGAAATATGAAAATCGCCCACCCATTCCGTTGAAATGAGCTCGTACAGCCCCATACAGAATAAGGACAGCAAATCCTGATCGGCTTCCGAGGATGCTTCCTCTTTATCATCCGTCGTTATGCCGCCCAACAGCTCTTGATTGGCAAGGATAATCCATTCCTTATCCAGCAGCGGCACAAGAACGATATCCCCGTCAAAATAACTGCGCAACAACCGCAGCAGCGCTTTATAACTTGGCGTGGGAGCATGCTCGCTCTCATGAATGAGTAGAAAGGGGACCATTTCCTCCGTCAAGCTTGTCCGAATCAGCATCTCATCCGGTAGTTCAGCAAGCAGCTCGCCGGCTTGAAGGCGCTCTTTCAACCAACCGCCCAACTGCTGGGCGCGCCGTTCTTCTTCAACCTTGGCTGCATTCTTTGACATCGCGCCTGAAGGCGCTTCCTGAAGGTTCGCCAATAAAAGAGCGACAAGCCCAATCTCCGACTCCGTCAAAGCATTGGAATCCGCCACGAGGACTCGGCTCAGATCCTGTTGATTAACGGGAAACCAAATCTCACCAAGCTCCTTATGCACATAAGCACCATCAACCATTCGTGTTGTGTTTGAGCTTACTTTTTCTCCATGGCGATTTGAACTTGCAGCACTTTCTTCTCGACCTAATCGGTCACCGTATCGCGAAGTGATCGCCATCGATTCCGTGAGCCATAGCGATTCCTGCTCATTCAATGTTTTTAAGCCGAGTGAGGTACCCAAGGTCTGCTCCAGTTTCTGAACGATATGCTCCATCTCCACCATTGATGACTCCACCACTTTATCGTTTTTTCTTATTTTATCATATCATCCTGCACAAACGACAATTCCTTCTCTTTAAGTCCGTGTGCCTTGGGAAATAGTTCAGTAAACACAACACAAAAAGAGCCGTCAACAACGTTGACGACCCTTTCGGATGAGCCATGAAGGACTCGAACCTTCGACACCCTGATTAAAAGTCAGGTGCTCTACCAACTGAGCTAATGGCTCTTATTACTGGTGGAGGATGATGGATTCGAACCACCGAACTCGGACGAGAACAGATTTACAGTCTGCTGCGTTTGGCCACTTCGCTAATCCTCCAAAATATAAAGGTGGCTCGGGACGGAATCGAACCGCCGACACGAGGATTTTCAGTCCTCTGCTCTACCGACTGAGCTACCGAGCCAAACATGAATAACATTAAAATAAAGTGCGGAGTGCAACACTTCCCACTTTAATCTGTGGAAAACCGACCATTTTTATTCCTTAAGAGTAATAATGGCGGAACTGACGGGATACTCTCTCTTCGTTCGAGACTGCGAAGTCTGTGCTAACGAGGATATGCTCCGACGAACCCGGTTATGGATTCTCATCCCTGAAGCTTGTAAATAATGGCGGAACTGACGGGATTCGAACCCGCGATCTCCTGCGTGACAGGCAGGCATGTTAGGCCTCTACACCACAGTTCCGCATTATTAAAGATGGTGCCGGCGAGAGGACTTGAACCCCCAACCTACTGATTACAAGTCAGTTGCTCTACCAATTGAGCTACACCGGCATGGTAAGGTAATAAAAATATACATGGTGGGGGCTGAGGGGATCGAACCCCCGACCCTCTGCTTGTAAGGCAGATGCTCTCCCAGCTGAGCTAAGCCTCCAGGTATGTATGGTAGCGGCGGAGGGGATCGAACCCCCGACCTCACGGGTATGAACCGTACGCTCTAGCCAGCTGAGCTACACCGCCATATAAACCTTATTGCATCCAAGTTATTCAAATGGCGGAGAGAGAGGGATTCGAACCCTCGCACCGCTTACGCAGTCTAACCCCTTAGCAGAGGGTCCCCTTATAGCCACTTGGGTATCTCTCCATCATAACTTGTATGCAGTTACAGAGATTGATTCCCTGAAAACTAGATACGAAACGAATTTGCAGCACATTGAAATATATTTGGATAAGCCCTCGACCGATTAGTATTGGTCAGCTCCATGCATTGCTGCACTTCCACCTCCAACCTATCTACCTCGTCGTCTTCAAGGGGTCTTACTAATTGGGAAATCTCATCTTGAGGGGGGCTTCACGCTTAGATGCTTTCAGCGCTTATCCCGTCCGTACGTAGCTACCCAGCCATGCTCCTGGCGGAACAACTGGTGCACCAGCGGTACGTCCATCCCGGTCCTCTCGTACTAAGGACAGCTCCTCTCAAATTTCCTACGCCCACGACAGATAGGGACCGAACTGTCTCACGACGTTCTGAACCCAGCTCGCGTACCGCTTTAATGGGCGAACAGCCCAACCCTTGGGACCTACTTCAGCCCCAGGATGCGATGAGCCGACATCGAGGTGCCAAACCTCCCCGTCGATGTGGACTCTTGGGGGAGATAAGCCTGTTATCCCCAGGGTAGCTTTTATCCGTTGAGCGATGGCCCTTCCATGCGGTACCACCGGATCACTAAGCCCGACTTTCGTCCCTGCTCGACTTGTAGGTCTCGCAGTCAAGCTCCCTTATGCCTTTGCACTCTTCGAATGATTTCCAACCATTCTGAGGGAACCTTGGGGCGCCTCCGTTACTCTTTAGGAGGCGACCGCCCCAGTCAAACTGCCCGCCTGACACTGTCCCCGTACCGGATCACGGTACCAGGTTAGAACCTAGATACGATCAGGGTGGTATCCCAACGTCGCCTCCACACAAGCTGGCGCTCATGCTTCTTAGGCTCCCACCTATCCTGTACAGATCGTACCCAAATCCAATATCAAGCTGCAGTAAAGCTCCATGGGGTCTTTCCGTCTTGTCGCGGGTAACCTGCATCTTCACAGGTATTAAAATTTCACCGGATCTCTCGTTGAGACAGCGCCCAAGTCGTTACGCCATTCGTGCGGGTCAGAATTTACCTGACAAGGAATTTCGCTACCTTAGGACCGTTATAGTTACGGCCGCCGTTTACTGGGGCTTCGGTTCACAGCTTCGGGTTTAACCCCTAACCGCTCCCCTTAACCTTCCAGCACCGGGCAGGCGTCAGCCCGTATACTTCGCCTTACGGCTTCGCACAGACCTGTGTTTTTGCTAAACAGTCGCTTGGGCCTTTTCACTGCGGCCCCCTCGGGCTATTCACCCTACCGAGGCACCCCTTCTCCCGAAGTTACGGGGTCATTTTGCCGAGTTCCTTAACGAGAGTTCTTCCGCGCGCCTTAGAATTCTCTTCTCGCCTACCTGTGTCGGTTTGCGGTACGGGCACCTTCACCTGACTAGAGGCTTTTCTTGGCAGTGTGAGATCATGACCTTCGCTACTATAATTTTCACTCCCCATCACAGCCCAGCCTTATCGATGTGCGGATTTGCCTACACATCAGCCTCACTGCTTGGACGGACATCCATCAGTCCGCGTCACTACCCTCCTGCGTCACCCCATCGTTCATAACGGTTTACGGTGGTACAGGAATTTCAACCTGTTGTCCTTCGATTACGCCTTTCGGCCTCACCTTAGGTCCCGACTTACCCTGAGCGGACGAGCCTTCCTCAGGAAACCTTGGGCTTTCGGCGGATCAGATTCTCACTGATCTTTTCGTTACTCATACCGGCATTCTCACTTGTATGCTGTCCAGCGCTCCTTACGGTACACCTTCAACCTGCATACAACGCTCCCCTACCCCTGATGCATAAGCATCAAGCCATAGCTTCGGTGGTGTGTTTAGCCCCGTTACATTTTCGGCGCAGAGTCACTCGACCAGTGAGCTATTACGCACTCTTTAAATGGTGGCTGCTTCTAAGCCAACATCCTGGTTGTCTGTGCAACTCCACATCCTTTCCCACTTAACACACACTTGGGGACCTTAGCTGATGGTCTGGGCTGTTTCCCTTTTGACAATGGATCTTAGCACTCACTGTCTGACTCCCGGATATAAGTCTATGGCATTCGGAGTTTGACTGAGCTTGGTAACCCTTGCGGGCCCCGCACCCAATCAGTGCTCTACCTCCACGACTCTTCATTCCGAGGCTAGCCCTAAAGCTATTTCGGGGAGAACCAGCTATCTCCGAGTTCGATTGGAATTTCTCCGCTACCCCCACCTCATCCCCGCATTTTTCAACATACGTGGGTTCGGGCCTCCAGTGCGTGTTACCGCACCTTCACCCTGGACAGGGGTAGATCACACGGTTTCGGGTCTACGCCCACATACTAATATCGCCCTATTCAGACTCGCTTTCGCTGCGGCTACGGCTTCTCGCCTTAACCTTGCATGGGAACGTAACTCGCCGGTTCATTCTACAAAAGGCACGCCATCACCCATAGATCGGGCTCTGACTTCTTGTAAGCACACGGTTTCAGGTTCTATTTCACTCCCCTTCCGGGGTGCTTTTCACCTTTCCCTCACGGTACTGCTTCACTATCGGTCGCTAGGGAGTATTTAGCCTTAGCAGATGGTCCTGCTGGATTCATACGGGGTTTCACGTGCCCCGCACTACTCGGGATCCGTCTCGGAGGGAATATACTTTCGGCTACAGGGCTTTTACCTCTTATAGCGGGCCTTTCCAGACCTCTTCGCCTAATATGTTCCTTTGTAACTCCATGTGAGACGTCCCACAACCCCAGAGAGCAAGCTCTCTGGTTTAGGCTGTTCCGCGTTCGCTCGCCGCTACTGACGGAATCACTCTTGTTTTCTCTTCCTCCAGGTACTTAGATGTTTCAGTTCCCTGGGTATGCCTCCTCGCATCCTATGTATTCAGATACGGGTAACTGACTATTACATCAGCTGGGTTTCCCCATTCGGACATCCCCGGATCGAAGCTTGCTTACAGCTCCCCGAGGCAGTATCGTTGTTCGCCACGTCCTTCTTCGGCTCCTAGCGCCTAGGCATCCTCCGTGTGCTCTTAGTAGCTTAACCAACTGCTCCGGTTATTGTGCTCATC
>NZ_JBBOXH010000001.1:85000-157500 GCF_038007545.1 Bacillus sp. FSL K6-6540 | reverse complement strand
AATATATCATACTAGCTTGCTGTTGGTCAAGAGTTTTTTTGATTATTTTTCAAATTCAAGTACTGCCTGACCGGTGAATCTCTATCACCCGCAATCAAACGGGCGAACATTAATGTATCATAGAATATGAGCATACGTCAACTACCTAATATCGTAAATTTTAAACCGACAAGAAGGGCCACACCAGGCAAGCCCAGGACCATGACCGTTCCTATGGTCATCGGATTCAGAGGAATATACGCTTCAGCTGCTAATCCGGTGAAATTCACAACATAGATAGCTACAGCCGAAAGGGCCAGATGCGCCCCGAATACAGTTAGCCATCCCAGCCCGAGCTTCTTTCTAAACACAACATAGATAAGCAGCAAGAGCGATATGCATAGTACGCCAAGCACAATCAATTTCATAGATACTCCTCCTTCAAAGGTCAATAGGAATCCTATCAATCAACTCTCGGTTAACCGTTCTCCCTTTTTTGCTCGATATACTGCATCCTTGCTCCATCCAGATTAAGCTGCTTGGCCTGTTTAAGATTCATCTGGTATTTGCGCTCTGCCGCCTCCAACATGTAGATCGCATAATCGATCTGATCCTGTCCCGTAGCCTCCTGGAACAGCAAGTGGGCCCGCTCCCACTCCATCTGGGATCTCTGGACGTCCAGGAAGACATGCCACATCCGTTCTTGCTCCTCTGCCGTGATATACGTTTCCTCTTCTTTCTTCCTCGACTTCCACCATATCTTCATTCCTTTCACTCCCTACGAATATGAATGATTAACCTGCCCTTATAAAGACCGTCTGTAACATTCATATCGAGAGAGGGACAAACTTAGAACCATAAGAATACTTTCAATTTCTACTTTCTTGGCCTAGAAATGTGCAAACAAAAAACGAGCCATCAGAATCGCTTCCGATGCTCGTTCTTATGTTGCTTTCATATTTCAATCAAATGCTGCAGGGATCAATAATATCAGTTCAGTTCTCTTCGACCTTCAAGCGCTTTGGATAAAGTCACTTCATCTGCGTACTCCAGGTCACCGCCAACCGGCAGTCCATGGGCAATACGAGTCACCTTAATATCAAAAGGACGGACCAGGCGCGATATGTACATCGCCGTTGCCTCCCCCTCGATATTAGCGTTCGTCGCCAAAATGAGTTCTTTCACTCGTTCGTCACTTAAGCGCGTGAGGAGCTCCTTCAGACGGATTTCATCCGGCCCGATCCCCTCCATCGGAGATATGGCCCCATGGAGGACATGATAGTAGCCCTCGAATTCCTTCGTGCGCTCCATCGCCACCAGATCCTTCGCATCCTGTACAACGCAGATTATCGAAGCATCCCGAGTCTTGTCCTGACATACCCGGCATGGATCCGTATCCGTGATGTTACAGCAGACGGAGCAGTAGTGCAGATTCCTTTTGACACTGACTAGCGCTTTAGCAAAATCAATAACGTCATCTTCCTTCATGTTCAGAACATGAAAAGCCAGGCGGGCGGCCGTTTTCGGTCCCACACCCGGCAGTCGCGTAAAGGCATCGATGAGCTTCGCGATCGGTTCAGGATAGTACAAATGTAACTACTCCTTCTAGGTTAGTTTAGAACAAGCCCGGGATTTTCATGCCGCCTGTGAATTTGCCCATATCGGCGTTCGCAATTTCTTCAGCCTTGGCAAGTGCATCGTTAACCGCAGTCAGCACCAGATCCTGCAGCATTTCCACATCATCCGGGTCAACCGCCTCAGGCTTGATGTTGATGGACAAAATTTGTTTATGGCCATTCGCTTCTACGGTAACCACGCCGCCGCCGGAAGTTCCTTCAACGGTTTTTGTAGCAAGCTCTTCCTGCGCCTTCAGCATTTGCTCCTGCATCTTTTTCACTTGCTTCATCATTTGGTTCATATTATTCATGATTCATCTCTCCTTATAATAGGGTGCACGTAGGGACGCGCTAGTCTTTTATGACAACGAGGTCTTCTCCAAACAGCTGGATCGCCTCATCAATCCATGGTTTTTCTCCACCGGCATCAGCTTCTTCATGTTCCAGCTTAAGCTCTTCCGCCTGAGGCTTGCCGACTCCTTCTACCGCATCATTCCAGTCGCGAAGCATCATGGTCACCAGATGGTACGGCTTGCCGAGCATAGACTCAAGAACCCCTTCAATCACCTGTTTGTTGGCAGGTTTCTCCGTGGTTTCGCGGTGGATGTTGTTTTTGAAAGCGACAAGAACCTTGTCTTCCCATACGGATACGGGCTCGCCATCCATCAGCCATGCGTGAACCGTTACCTTCTCCTCTTTCACGTTCTGCAGAATTTGGGCCCACTGCCGATGTACAGCGGTATAATCCTCTCCGGTCCGGGAGGATACATACTGATCCATATGCTGCGGAATCTTGGCCGTTGAAGCTGCTTTCGGTGCAGGTGTTCGGGTAGACTTGGCCGGTTCGCGTTGATTCGATGCAGGAACACCGTTTTGAATCAAACGTTCCAGCTTTTTCTCAAGTGCGGCTACATGCTGCTTCAGCTGAGCCAGTTCTCCCGCATCGGCCGTAGAATGGGCAGGTGCGGACCCGCCCCCGGATTGGGTAATGCCGGAAAGCTTGAGCAGTGCCACCTCAAACAGGGTTTGCGGCTGCGAGGCATATTTCATCTCACTCTGATAACGGTTGAGCGTATCAATCATTTGAAACAGCTCATCCCGGCTGAAGGCATTTGCCATCTCCTGAAACTCGGCCGGGTTCAAAACCCGATCAGTCAGCTTGTCGGCATCGGGAACCATCTTGATCATAAGCAAATCGCGGAAATAGTACAGGAGATTCTCCATGCATTTATCTGCGCTTTTTCCCTCCTGCATGAATTGCTCCACGATCTGCAGGACCAGCCCGGCATCCCCCTGCTTCACGGCGCCGGCCAGACGGCCAAACTGCTCTGAGGCAATGCCTCCCGTCATGTCCATGACCTGCCGGTAAGATACGGTACCTCCAGTGAAGGAAGCGATCTGATCCAGAATGCTCAAAGCATCCCGCATACCGCCATCCGATAGACGCGCAATATACTGCAGCGCTTCATGCTCAGCCGTAATGCCTTCTTCCCCGCAGATCTGCTCCAGACGTCCGGTTTGTTCCTCCAGGGACACCCTACGGAAGTCAAACCGCTGACAGCGTGAGATAATCGTTGCCGGAAGCCTGTGCGGCTCTGTTGTCGCTAGTATAAACATCACGTGTGCCGGCGGCTCCTCCAGCGTTTTCAGCAAGGCATTGAACGCTTCCGTCGTCAGCATGTGTACTTCATCAATAATATAAACCTTGCGCCGTACTTCGGTCGGTGCGTATTTGACTTTCTCCCGCAAATCACGAATTTCCTCGACGCCGCGGTTGGATGCCGCATCAATTTCCTGGACATCCATGACGGCTCCGGACGTTATGCGCCGGCAGGCCTCGCATGCATTGCAGGGTTCCTCAGCCGGACCATGCTCGCAGTTCACGGCTTTGGCCAAAATTTTAGCGGCACTGGTCTTGCCTGTACCCCGTGGACCGCTGAACAGGTAGGCATGGGAAACCCGCTGCTCGCGAATGGCATTCTGCAGGGTCTGGATAATATGCTGCTGGCCCACCATGTCGCCGAACGACTGTGGTCGCCAAGCTCGATATAACGCGATATGTTCCACTATGCTTTACCCTCTTTCAACTTCCACTTCGCGAAGATTAGGAAATCCAAGGCTAACACCAAAGCCTAATCCTCACGTGCTTTACAAGTTATATTCATGGTCAATCCCAGCCTAAACGGCATGAGTCAACGGTTATATTATACTACATTCTATACTACTTTCCCCTGCCTTAGCAAAACGTTTACTTGGAAAACTTTATCCAAAGTTCACGTGAAGCATTCGCTCCAATTTAGAATCCCGCCTGGACAAAAAACACCCTTGCCAAAGGCAAAGGTGTTATGTGCAGATATGTATACCGTGCACCTGTTATTGATCATTGCGATCCGAGCGGCAATCCTGAGCAGCAACTCGGGCTAGGCACTCCTCCGGCACAAAAGCGGTCTTGCTTATGGCTGCTTCCTTCCGGACCTGACCAGGTTCACAAGTGCTCATTGCGGAGGACCCAACCGTCAACGTTGAGCGCAGGGACCAGCCTCACATCGACAACACCTCTAACAGGAATTCAACCTCGCTACAGCGGATTGCGAGTTACAGGGCACCGCTACCTCCCCGTCTAGCACGGCGAACTTTAGTATATCGCATGGCTACCAAAAAAGCAACCGACGGAAGAAGTTGCATACTCCATCGGCCCTGCAGACAGACAAAAACCCTCCAGCCACAAGGGCGAAGGGTTTGTTTATTAGATACCGTATTTCTTCTTGAATCTATCAACACGACCGCCAGCATCCAGGAATTTCTGTTTACCTGTGAAGAACGGATGACAGTTCGAGCAAATCTCTACACGAAGATCGGGTTTCACAGAACCTGTTTCAAACGTATTACCGCAAGCACAAGTAACTGTAGTAACGTGATATTTCGGTTGAATATCTTGTTTCATTGTAGCTTTCACCTCTTTCCGCCCTGAGCCTCATGCGGACCCAGAGTTATATGGACACATAAAAGGAGTATAGCACGAGCAAATTGAATGCGCAATAGTCCATACACAAATCATCAGACAAGTCCGCAATTGGAACTACACCCTATTTTTAGCACATTCGAGACCGTGCAAGTTATATAATCGAAGGCCGCTTTTTCGGTCTCGCCTGTCCAGCAGGGGGCACATGCGTATAGGAGCCGATCACCACATCCGGCAGCTCCTCCTGCATGATCTCGATCGCCTGCTTCATT
The DNA here is from genome assembly GCF_038007545.1 of Bacillus sp. FSL K6-6540. Classification (NCBI taxonomy): domain Bacteria; kingdom Bacillati; phylum Bacillota; class Bacilli; order Caryophanales; family Bacillaceae; genus Bacillus; species Bacillus sp. FSL K6-6540. The sequence continues at coordinate 152,671 of NZ_JBBOXH010000001.1, read as the reverse complement.
CCGAGAATCTCGCCTTGGGCAGGCGGGATGAGGCCAAGATAGCTCTCAGGGTCAATATTCAGATTGCGAAGCTGAATCAATTTGAGTCCCGTGCGCCGGGCAAACTCGATCATGGCTTCCAGCTCTTCCTCGCGGTCGGTCACGCCCGGAAAGATCAGATAGTTAATGGATGTATATACGCCCTGATCCGTTGCGTAACGAAGAGATTTCTCCACATTAGCGAGCGTGTAGCCTCTTGGCTTGTAGTATGCGTTATAATGGGCATCCAATGCACTGATCGTGCTGACTCTCATCAGATCAAGACCCGCATCCACGATACCGCGGATAAAATCGGTCAGTCCCGCATTGGTGTTAATATTAATGTAACCCATGTCGGTCTGTGCCCGGACTTCTCGCATAGCCTCTATAATGATCTTCGCCTGGGTGGAGGGCTCGCCCTCACAGCCTTGGCCAAAGCTGATGATCGACTCCGGGGTCTTCAGATGCTCCAGCATGACCTGCACCAGCTCATCCACTCTCGGACGGAAGTTCATGCGCGTCTGCGGGGAGACAAAGCCGCTGTCATCCGGCTGTTCCGAAATGCAACCGAAGCAGCCCGCATTGCAGGAGTAAGACACGGGAACCGCGCCTTCCCAGCGATTCAGGAAGGTGTTGGACGCCGTCAGACACTCGTATCCCAGCGCACAGTTAGACAGATGTTCGTAGAGCCGGTTCTCCGGATACTTCTCCTTCAGCGTCTTAACCCCATGCTCAAGGTCATCCAGGTCACAATTCACAGGATTCCATTTCTCGGGATCGTCGGACAAACGCGCCGTCGTATAGAAAGCGCCATCCTTCCATACGACTGCCGAGTAACCAAACAGCGGCAGCTTATACTCCTTGTCCGACTTCACGTACCCCGGCAGGCAGAGCCGGGTGTAGCCTTGCGGCAGAAGCGCTCCGACAGCCGTATACCCGTCCTCAAGCGGCATCATGTCACCGGTCTCCGGATCCATTCCGATCGCTCGGGTACTCGGCAGTCCGACCAGCGTAGCTCCTTCCGGCAAAGGTATCAATTCATCTTCCAATATCTCGACGATCATATCTCCGCTGCGGGCCAGCCCGAACAGCTCGGAATGATCGTATACATTCCCTTGTTCATCTGCATAAACCAAATACATGTTGATCTCCTATTCTCCGGTTGATTCAGGGCTTAGCTCTGAGGGGCCGTCGCCGCAGATGCACGCGATGGACGTCTGGCTGTCTGGCCCTGAGTCCCGGTTCCGCCGCCGTTGTTGGCATTCACGTCAAATGATGCCAAGAACTCCGCGTTATTCTTGCTATCACGCATTTTTTTAAGGAAGCCTTCCACAAAATCGGCAGAGTCGTTCATATTTTTGCGGATCGCCCAAATGGTATCCAGTTCATCCTTGTTCAGCAGCACCTCTTCGCGCCGGGTACCGGAGCGACGAATATCGATCGCCGGGAAAATACGGCGTTCCGCGAAGCGGCGGTCCAAGTGCAGCTCCATGTTGCCTGTGCCTTTAAATTCCTCATAAATAATATCATCCATCCGCGATCCGGTTTCAACCAAGGCTGTCGCCAGGATCGTCAAACTTCCGCCTTCCTCCACGTTACGAGCCGATCCGAAGAAACGTTTCGGACGATGGAATGCCGCAGGATCAATACCGCCACTCAGCGTTCGGCCGGACGGAGGAATGACCAGGTTGTACGCACGGGCCAGACGGGTGATGCTGTCCAGCAAGATAACCACGTCCTTCTTATGCTCCACCAGGCGCAAGGCGCGCGACAATACCAGTTCCGCTACTTTGATATGGTTCTCCGGAAGCTCGTCAAAAGTAGAAGCAACCACCTCACCCTTAACGGAACGCTGCATATCCGTCACTTCTTCAGGCCGTTCATCGATGAGTAAAACAAACAGTTCAATCTCTGGATTGTTGGTTGAGATGCTGTTGGCGATTTCTTTCAAGAGGAGCGTTTTCCCTGCTTTTGGCGGTGCCACGATCAAACCGCGTTGTCCTAAACCTACGGGTGCAAGCAGATCCATAATTCGGGTTGACAACTGATTAGGGGATGTTTCAAGAACAAGCTTTTCTTGCGGATATAGAGGAGTCAAGGCTGGGAAGTGTAATCGTTCCGCTGCGACGGCAGGATTCTCGCCATTCACGGCGTTGACCTGCAGCAGCCCGAAGTATCGTTCGTTCTCTTTCGGCGTCCGGCATTTGCCCGAAACCAAATCCCCGGTCCGCAAATCGAATTTGCGGATCTGGGAGGCCGAAATGTAGATATCCTCCGTGCTCGGCAAATAGTTGATCGGTCTAAGAAAACCGTATCCTTCCGGCAAAATCTCGAGTACGCCCTCCATGAACATCAAGCCGCTCTGTTCGGCCTGTGCCCGGAGAATGGCAAATATCAATTCTTTTTTCTTCAACTGGCCATAATAAGGAATCTGATACTTCTTGGCCAGCTTATACAGATCCGTCAGCTTCATGCCTTCCAAATCGGCTATTTGTAAATCCATTCAATAACCACCTATTCAATTATTTGTTTCTGTCGCAGCAGTTCCCTGCTGTCATGTAGTCTATTAGTCTATGAGTGCTTTACTAGGAGCATTACCCAAATCAGAGGGAGATATGCAGTTTCCACCACACATTTCCCTCATTTTGGTAAAAAAGTCACTCTTCTTCGGTCTCGCGCCACACGTCGGCACCCAGCTCACGCAAGTTGGAAACGAGATGGTCGTAGCCGCGGTCGATGAATTCCACGCCGCTTACCTCCGTTATCCCTTCAGGCACCGTCAGTCCCGCAATGACAAGAGCCGCACCCGCGCGCAGATCGGTCGCTTTGACCTTGGCTGCGTTCAGCGGGCCGCCCTCGATGATGGCAGAGCGTCCCTCCACGCGGATTTTGGCCCCCATGCGAACGAGCTCCGGAACATGTTTAAATCGGTTGCTATATACAAAATCACTGAGAACGCTGACGCCTTCTGCTTGCGTAAGGAGGCTGGTCATCGGTGACTGCAAATCCGTTGCAAATCCAGGATATATAAGCGCCTTCACATCCACATGCTGGTACCGGTCTTTACCAATCACGCGAATGCTTTCGTCCAGCTCTTCGATGCCAACGCCCATCTCGATCAGCTTGGCCGTGAGGGCCTCAAGATGTTTCGGGATGACGTTGTCAATCAGAACATCGCCGCGCGTAGCTGCGGCAGCAATCATATATGTACCGGCCTGAATCCGGTCTGGAATAATGGAATGGCGGCAGCCATGCATCTCGGTCACGCCCTCGATCCGGATGGTTTCCGTTCCGGCGCCCTTAATGACAGCTCCCATGGAATTTAAAAGTGTTGCAACATCTATAATTTCAGGCTCTTTCGCCGCGTTTTCGATAATTGTGGAGCCTTTGGCCTTGGCAGCCGCCAGCATAATGTTAATCGTTGCACCTACGCTGCTTACATCGAGGTAGATCTTCGCGCCCCGCAGCTCTTTGGCATGCAGGTGAATCGAACCGTGTTCATTGGTCACGGTCGCACCAAGCGCTTCAAAGCCCTTGATGTGCTGGTCGATGGGACGAGGTTCAAAATTACAGCCGCCCGGCAGGCCGATCACGGCTTCTTTAAATCTTCCAAGCATGGCGCCCATCATATAGTAGGACGCGCGCAGTTTCTTGACGGGTCCGTTAGGCATCGGAATGGATTTGATATCAGAAGGGTCAATTCTCATCTGATTGCCTTCCCATGAAACTTGCCCGCCTAATTCCTCAAGGATCTCAGCATAAACAGCCACATCGCTGAGAAGCGGCAAATTATCAAGTACGACTTCCGATTCCGCCAGGATTGCGGCGGGAATTAACGCAATAGCACTGTTCTTGGCACCGCTGATTGTTACAGCACCTCGCAGTGGGCGTCCACCGCTGATCATCAATTTTTCCATAAGCTTTCGGTTCCCCCTACATCACTTCGCAGCCGGAAATGGTTCTGATGCCCGTCATACAAGAAAAACGTCGTATCGACGTTCCTAAAGGATGACAGACGCAATAAGCGTTCGTTTTCGTAGCGATTATCCGGTTGTGAAGCCTCACAATCCGCTTGCGCTTTTTGATAACTTAATAAATGAAATGGAAAAACACCGGCTATGCGGTGTGCTTTCCATTTCATTGTATGCAGCATAAGACAGCCTAAAATATCTTAGGTGATTCCTATCGTCATGTTGCGGCCACGAAGGCTACAAGCGACTTTTGTGTGTTACGGGTGACTAAGCTTGATTGTTGGAACCAAACTCACGGATTTTGCCGACAACGGTTTCCTTGATTGCCTCGCGGCCTGGTTTCAGGAATGTGCGCGGATCGTAAGCTTCCGGTTTAGCGGCAAGCACTTCACGAACAACTTTGGTGAACGAGATTTGGTTCTCGGTGTTAACGTTGATTTTGGAAGTACCCAAGGAGATAGCTTTCTTGATGTCATGCGTCGGGATGCCTGTACCGCCATGAAGCACCAACGGAAGTTTCACAGCATCGCGAATCTCTTCCATCTCTTTGAACCCAAGGTTTGGTTCGCCTTTGTAAGGACCATGGACAGAACCAAGCGCAGGCGCCAATGTGTCGATGCCTGTCTCGTTCACGATGCGCACGCAGTCGTCAAGCTTCGCGTACATTACGTCGCCGATAACGTCATCCTCTTGTCCGCCGACCATGCCGACTTCGGCTTCAACGGAAACGCCTTTGGCGTGAGCATACTCAACCACTTGTTTCGTTGTTGCAATATTCGTCTCAATCGGGCTGTGGGAATCATCGATCATAACCGAAGTGAACCCTGCATCGATTGCTTCTTTACATTTCTCAACACTTGAACCGTGGTCAAGGTGAATGGCAACAGGAACTGTAACTTTCAGGTCCTCCATCAAACCTTTTACCATGTGTACAACGGTGCTGAATCCACCCATGTAACGAGCTGCGCCTTCGGAAACACCGAGAATTACCGGCGATTTCTCTTGCTCAGCCGCTTCAAGAATTGCATATGTCCACTCCAGGTTGTTGATGTTGTATTGACCAACAGCATATTTACCTTCGAGTGCTTTGTTCAGCATGTCTGTCATTGATACTAATGGCATGGTTTCATCCTCCTATAGATGCTTAGTTTGTCTATGGTTTTTAGCCGATATAACATACGGACTTATTATACCACATCGCGTCATAAATACTAAACAAGCATTTCCTAAATTGCTGCGAAGGAACTCACATTCTGGCAAAAAAAGAATTCCGCCCCTTGAGCAGAATTCATCATTCAACCGATGTTGTTCGCGGTCCCTTTCAGCTGCATGTTGACGGCTTGCCGCATCTCGTCAATGTCGAAGGGTTTGGTAAAATGCATCAGCGCTCCAAGATCGGTCGCTTCCTTGATCATGTCAAGCTCTCCATAGGCTGTCATCATGATCACCTTAATGTCCGGATTCATCTGTTTAATATGCTTCAAAATCTCAAGCCCGTCCATTCCAGGAATTTTCATATCCAGCAGCACCAAATCCGGGGCATGCATCTTCACGATTTCAAGGGCAGCCTTGCCGTTCGCCGCTTGGAACGTCTCATATCCTTCACTGCTGAACACTTCTACAAGCAGGATGCGGATCCCATTCTGGTCATCCACAATCAGCACTTTGTGTTTGCTTTGTTTGCTCATCCTTCCAACCTCCCGATACTTAAATCGTACAATGAGTATATGCAAACTCGAAAGTTCCTAACTTTCCCATAAACCGGCCATTATTTGTATTCGCCTGTAGATGTCGAATTCCTTCCTGTCCTAAAAAAAGTAAGAAAAAAAGATCGCGAATTGGCTGCATCCGAAATCGACAGCGCTGGACAGGGATTCCGGACCTCAGCTCCACCCTTCACGCAGCGACAAACGAATTTGCACGCAAAAAAAGAGCCTCTTCAAAAAAGAGGCTCTTCCCAATTATGCCTGATGCTGGATCGAGGCTTTTACAAATTCACGGAACAATGGCTGCGGACGGTTCGGACGGGAAGTGAATTCCGGATGGAATTGCACGGCGAGGAACCAAGGATGTCCTGGCAGCTCCACGATCTCGACCAGACGTCCGTCCGGTGAAGTACCGGAAATACGCAGGCCCGCTTTCTCGATATCTTCGCGGTATTGGTTGTTGAACTCGTACCGGTGACGATGTCTTTCGTAAACCAGCTCGTCCTGGTAGCAGGACTCCGCAAGCGATCCCGGAACCAGCTTGCACGGATAAAGGCCAAGGCGCATCGTTCCGCCAAGATCCTCGATATCCTTCTGCTCCGGAAGCAGGTCGATAACCGGATATTCGGTAGCCGGATCAATTTCGGAGCTGTTCGCACCGTTCAGACCTACGATCGAACGGGCATATTCGATCACCGACACTTGCATGCCAAGGCAAATACCGAAGAATGGAATGTTGTGCTCGCGGGCATAACGGATCGCGCTGATCTTGCCTTCGATCCCCCGGTCTCCAAATCCACCAGGTACCAGAATACCGCCGATGCCGTTCAACGTCTCTTCCACATTGTCCGCCGTAATTTCCTCGGCGTTCACCCAGCGGATCTTCACGTCGGCATTGGCATCAAAGCCGGCATGGGACAGGGATTCTACTACGCTGAGGTAGGCGTCATGAAGCGCGACATACTTGCCGACAATCGCAATCTCAACGGTCTTCTCCAGCTTGGAGACGCGCTCCACCAGATCTTCCCACTCGCTCATATCCGGCGCAGGAGTCGTCAGCTTCAGATGATTGACAACAATTTCGTCCAGGCCTTCATCGCGCAGATTCAGCGGCACCTCATACAGGGAGGACGCGTCGCGGCATTCTACGACCGCGTTAGGGTCGATATCGCAGAAGAGCGCGATTTTGGCTTTCATCTCGGTTGAAAGCTCATGCTCCGTACGGCACACGATGACATTCGGCTGAATGCCGATGCTGCGGAGTTCTTTTACACTGTGCTGCGTCGGCTTCGTTTTCACTTCACCGGCTGCCTTAATATATGGAATGAGGGTTACATGAATATACATCACGTTCTCACGGCCAACATCGCTCTTGATTTGGCGGATGGCCTCCAGGAAAGGAAGGCTTTCGATATCGCCAACCGTTCCGCCGATTTCGGTAATGACCACATCCGAACCCGCTTCACGGCCCGCACGGAATACGCGCTCCTTGATCTCGTTCGTAATATGAGGAATAACCTGCACGGTGCCGCCCAAATATTCTCCACGGCGTTCCTTGCTAATAACAGAAGAGTATACTTTTCCTGTTGTCACATTGCTGTTCTTCGACAGGTTAATATCGATGAAGCGCTCATAGTGTCCCAGGTCCAGGTCGGTTTCCGCACCGTCGTCAGTAACGAACACTTCGCCATGCTGGTAAGGACTCATGGTGCCCGGATCTATATTAATGTACGGATCGAATTTCTGAATCGTTACCTTGAGCCCTCTGTTCTTAAGCAATCTGCCGAGCGAAGCGGCGGTAATTCCCTTACCTAGAGATGACACGACTCCGCCTGTTACAAAAATATACTTTGTCACTGTTAAAAACCCTCCTATATAATCTCCATAACTTCAGGCGACATATGATGTTTATCCTAACCCGTTTTCCCCTGATTCATCAGAGGGACCAACAAAAACATCGCTCGCTTCCAATAATGGTGAGCGAGCTGACCTCCGACCTATTACAAACCGCATATATTGACGCTAAAATGATCCCCATCGGGCTGCCGGTACGGCATAACGTTATGAGGCTTCAGGGCGAGCGATTCCAATACATCTTAATACTCTGCATATCTGAATCTTAGTCTTGCTATATTGGCCCGGAAGCTAGCGTCGTTTACACTTTCCGAGCCTTAAAAACAAAAAAAGTGACCCCGAATAAATAACGGGGCACTTTTATATTAAACATATTTAATCCACAATCATAAGCCCAAGCAATAGTTTACTCTGTGCCTTGTCTGCTTGTCAAGAGAAGAACCAACCTCAAAATTCCCCAATCGGCCGACATCGTAAAACAGAGTCATAAACCATGCGGACTGGCTTAAATTCTGAGCGGAATGACAGATTAATCTCTGTCGTCTTCCTCAAATTCTTCCTCTTCCAGTTCTTCTTCCTCGGAATCCGCATCTTCGTCATCCAATTCCTCATCATCCAGAACAACGTCTTCATCTACATCATCGTCGGCATCGTCATCATCCGGGAAGAGATCGTCGTGATCATCATCTTCATCATCGATGCTGTCGAAATCCTCTTCGGCATCGTCACCGCTATAGGTATCCTCTTCATCCGTGAAGTCATCGTCATCATCGTCTTCATCATTGATGATCCGCGGACGTTTGGCGTTCGCAATCGGATCTTCGGACTTCTCCAGCGGATACCAGCGCTTTAGTCCCCACAGATTCGTACCTACACATGCGAAACGTCCGTCTATATTGATCTCGGTATATAACTGGGCAATCGTTTCGTTAATTTCCTGTTCCGTAAAGCCGCGAAGCTTGGCCACCTCATTCATCAGGTCACGGTAATAATACGGCGTATTCGCCGCCTTCAGAACCATAAAAGCCAGGTCAACCATCGGGATTTCCTGAATCTTCTCCGGATCGATCTTTAAATTGAGCGGATTACTCACTAACGCACACTTCCTCTCACACAATCTTCACGTTATACCCTCAACATATCCATTATCAAAACTAAGTAAAACCTATTTGGAAATAAAAATCAAGTTTTTATGCTCCATTACCCATCAGATACCAAATGGAAAAAGACGGAGACTTTTCTCTCCGCCTTCTGACTGTACCCGCCCCTAGGATCGACTCCTTACGGGATAGATAAGAGAACCTTGATATTCTCTCCATGTATCTTATGTTAGCCCTGCTGCTTTGACACGGGAAACAGGGCCTATTTCCCGGAAAAAGGGCAACATCCCATTCGGGCACTCTCCCCGGCTCATACAATACTGAAGCAACGGTTCATCGAGAAGGGAGATTGCCACACATGGATTACACCCGGATCATGCAATCACTACTTGCAGAGACGAACCCTATGCGGAACGTCCGGGAAATGAACCGGCGGCTCCTCACGTTTCATGACCCTCAGCTGTACCAGAAATGCATCCGCGAATGGAACCGGCTCGCAGGGAAAAGGCGTTTCCCGAGTTCGGTCAGCCGCTCGCCGCTTACTCGCACCATCATCGCTCCAGCTCCCCAAACCGCGAAGTTTGAAGCGGAGTTTCGGAACGAACTGATGGTTGAAGAGGATGAACAGGTTCATATCCACGCCATACAGGGGACAATAGGAACGCTAACCGGGATCCCATGGGGTATCAAGCAAATCAAAGCCCCTCAAGCCTGGTCTACCTCGACAGGACACCGCGTGAAGATTGCCGTTATCGACACAGGGGTGGATTTCGGTCACCCGGATTTGAAGTATTCGCTGACCCGAGGGGTCAACCTCGTCCATCGCAACATCCCGCCTTATGACGACAATGGGCATGGAACGCATATCTCGGGCACCATCGCTGCAGCAAACAGCACCCAAGGTATGATCGGCGTTGCTCCCAGATCTGTCGTGTATCCGGTCAAAGCCTTTGATCACAACGGCTCCGCCTTCGTGTCGGATATCATTCTGGCCATCGACTGGTGCGTGCGGGCCGAGATCGATATCATCAATATGAGTTTCGGCATGCAGACCCGAAGCCGCACGCTGCTGGATGTTGTAGGCAAGGCCAACCAAGCAGGCGTCCTCATTGTGGCCTCTTCCGGCAATGACGGCAAACGCCGTACCGCGGACTATCCTGCCCGTTATCCTCAAACGATATCCGTCGGAGCTACCGACCGCAGCCGGAGAATCCCCGGCTTCAGCAATCGTGGGCAATTTGTCGATATTTATGCGCCCGGAGATAAAATCGTGTCAGCCTGGCTGCAGGGAAAATACCACGAAATGAGCGGCACTTCCATGGCCACTTCACACGTCAGCGGAACGATTGCCCTGCTGCTTGCCCAGAAGCCTGACTTGAAAAAAACAGCTACGATCAAGGCCCTGCTGCGACGCACCTCCTCCCCCCTTAAGCTCAAAAAAGGATACAGCACCTCCGATGGAGAGGTAAATGCCTTGAAATTTTTGCGCGAGGGCATGAAATTATAAATTCGGTTCATCAGCAACGGCAAACGCCAGTTCGTTCACGCATTAAAAACAGCCGTCTTTCCAAAGAAAGACGGCTGTTGGCTGTTATGGCATATGAAAGGGTGGGCCTTTCTTACATGCGTTCCGGCGCCGATACGCCCATCAGGCGAAGCACGTTGGCAATGACCGTGCGGACGGCTCCCAGCAAAGCAAGGCGGGCCTGCGTTTGATTCGCGTCTTCCGTAATCACACGCTCGGCTCTGTAGTAGCTGTGGAACAAGGAGGCCAGTTCATATACATACCGGATAAGCCGGTGCGGTGCATAGTTCTCCGCAGCAAGCGACACTTCCTGCGGGAGTTCTCCCATTTTGCGCAAAATGTCGTATTCATGCTCGGCGGTCAGAACGCTCAGGTTGACGTCGGCAAGCGGCAGAAGGCTAACGCCTTGCTCCTCCGCTTGGCGGAATACGCTGCAAATGCGTGCGTGCGCATACTGTACGTAGAAGACCGGATTCTCGTTGGACGTGGACACCGCCAGATCCATGTCGAAATCAAAATGCGAATCCATGCTGCGCATGGTGAAGAAATAGCGGATCGCGTCCACGCCGACCTCATCCATCAGATCTTCCATCGTGACCGCTTTACCGGTACGCTTGGACATCTTCACCTTCTCGCCGTCCTGGAACAGGCTGACCATCTGGGCGATCAATACGATGAGTTTGTCCGGGTCATTGCCGAGCGCCTCCATGGCAGCCTTCATGCGCGGAACGTAACCATGGTGGTCGGCTCCCCAAATATTCAGGATCTTGTCATAGCCGCGCTCGTATTTATTGCGGTGGTACGCAATATCCGGCGTCAGGTAGGTATACGTTCCGTCATTCTTAACGAGGACGCGGTCTTTGTCATCCCCATAATCGGTGGTGCGGAGCCAGGTGGCCCCATCCTTCTCGTAAGCTTCGCCCTTGGCTTTCAGTTCTTCCAGGGATTTCTCCACCAGTCCATCCTCATACAGGGACGTTTCGCTAAACCACTCGTCAAAATGGACGCGGAATCGATTCAAATCGCGTTTGATTTTACCAAGTTCCTTCTCAAGCCCGAATTGACGCAAGAATGCCGTTCTCTCGTCAGGATCCATCGATAGCAAGGAATCGCCTTTCTCGGCTACAAGCTCTTTGGCAAAACCTTTGATATCCTCGCCATGGTATCCGTCTTCAGGCATTTCGGCATCCTGGCCGAGCTCCTGCAAATAGCGGGCTTCGAGGGATTTAACCAGGTTCACTACTTGGTTGCCTGCATCATTGATGTAGTATTCGCGAGTAACTTCGTATCCTGCAAAATCAAGCACATTGCAAAGGGCATCGCCTACCGCCGCTCCGCGGGCATGTCCAAGATGCAGGCTTCCGGTGGGATTGGCGCTGACAAACTCCATCTGGACCTTTTGCCCTTCGCCCGAAGCGATCCGCCCGTAGTTATCGCCCTGCTCTTGTACCAATGCCACGATCGGATAGAGATACCCCTTGTCCAAGGTAAAGTTAATAAACCCGGGCCCGGCGATCTCCGCTTTCTCAATGGAAGCCTTTGCCGTATCCAAATGTTCCAGGATAGCTTCCGCGATTTGCCGCGGGTTCTTCTTGGCAATCCGCGTCAGCTGCATCGCTACGTTCGTAGCCAAGTCGCCGTGCGACTTATCCTTCGGAACTTCCAGCGTAATGGCGGGCAGCTCCTCGCGGGACACCAGTCCGGCAGCTACGGCAGCGTCTCCTACCGCCTCTGCAACCAGCCCGTTAATGTGATCTAATGGATTCATAGTCATGATTCATGTGCCTCCTGAATAGTCAAACTGATCGAAAAGTGTCCCGAAAACTCGTCAAACACATATAAATCATACGCCCAAGCCGCTCGTCCGGTCACGCCCTCTAGCGCTAGCTCCAGACGCTGGGTGTGCGTAGACAGATTAAATGAAGTGAACGGGGAGCGATAATATCCAGGCAATTGCAGTCCCAGCTTAAACGCCTGCTCGGACTCCACCTCGCCATGACGGATCAGCTTCAGCTCGTCCTCCGTCAGTTTGAGCATGGCCCGGGTTTCCCCTTGATGCGGTCCAAGCGCCGGCTCCGTATAGCGCACATACAGCACCTTCCCCTTGATAAACGCCTCTGCGGGAAGCTCCTGTATCGTATTCTCTCCTTCGTGAAGGCTCTGAAGACGGATGTTCACTTGTTTTCGGTCGTTCATGTACGTTCCTCTTTTCCTTACCTATTGTATTACTATATCCAGTATAGCCTTGCAATTCAAATGAGGATTTTAGCAAAAGTAAAGAAACATGTCTTTCGTCGTATTTTCGGAGAGGTTGGAGCGCATCCTTAATTCCCGTATTTTTCGGCCCATTGCTCACGCCATTCCCCGAAACTGTTACCCGTGATTTCCTCCAAGGTCTTTCCATCAATGGAATAAGGAGCTCCGGCTAAATCGTTCCGATCAGGGAACGAGGTTCCCCCGATGACCTTCCCCTCCGTCATCATCACGAACAAGGCCGTATTCGTATTATACATGCGGTCAAGCGGATGCCCGGAAACCTTGAAGCGATAGGTGACAATTTCTTTTCCGTAATAGTTTGCCGGATCTTGGCTCTGTACACTCCATGTCTGAATATAGGGGATTGCGCCGTTACCAGGTGCGAGAAGAGATTTCTCAAGCGTATAAGTAATCGGTTTACTGGAGTGGCTTACAATCTTATAGCCCAGCGATTTCACGTAAGAGGCCGCTGTCTTCTGTTCTTCGGACATGGGTTTGCCGAAATGAACGCTTAGTTGCATGAATGAATATAGGATTACGATGCTTAAACCAATACCTGCCCATAACCAAATACGATTTCTCTTCATAAGCAGCCTCCCCATTACGTCGACCTGGCCTTTCATAGGATTAGAATACCAAAAAATTGAAATCAATGGGCGGTCAAGAAAAAGAATAGGCCTGATTCAAGAAGAATCAGGCATGATCCATACTATAGGTTACAGCGGAAGCAAGGATACCTTCTCCCGCGCGTCCAGCTTGGCCACCATGTCGTTCCAGGCTTGCGGTTTCTCGGGCAGCACCGAATAGTATCGTCTCAAGAAGTTGGCAATCAGCTCCGCGGGCAATTCATCAACGGCATCGTCGCCCGGCATGAAGCAAAAATCAAGCCCGCTCACCGCTTCGCCATCATTGTTCCAGGACGGATGCACATAGTCGATATCCGTGCGTTTGTAACCCAGATGCGACAGGACTTCGCGGCGAACGAACGGATCCATCGGCTTCACGCCGCCGAATGCATGGTCCTGCACCCGATATGGATCGTAAATCTCGGCAAACATGCCGAACAGCTCTTTGCCGTTTGCTGCCGCCAATTGATTCAGATCCTTCAAGCGATGTTGTGCCAGGAATCGGCCGATGCCGAGCCCTTCACGCCCGATAATGGTAAAATCGGTCATCGCCACGTTCCAGTCCTCGTAATAGCGGTATTCCGTCGTACCCACCACTTCGTCCTCATGCAGGGCAACAAATACCCGAATGCCCGGGTCTTCGAGCGGCTCTTTCCATAAGCTGAATTCCAGCACCTCTTCCGGAGGGAACACTTCCTTCATGAGATCGTGCATTTTGCGGAACAAGGGATCGTCGATGCTCGTAATGCGAATATATTCCATTAAATTAAAAGCCTCCTTATATATGTAATGAAAATATCTTTATATTATGAAGATATTCGAAGCCGTGAAATCATCGTTCATTCTAAACCACTTCACCCTCGGAATGGATTCTTCCATTCCATCAAGGCCCCGTAATTGCAGGACTCCTCATCCTCCAAATACTCTGCCGCTACCCCGACGGGCGTCCGGCCGCACCGGAGCAGGAAGGTAATTACGGGGTCCTTGAGATCCCCCCTGACAACGGCATCCAAATATTCTACGGCCGACATTTCGTGCGCATGCCGATGATAGCCGGGCATCCGTCCGCCGCCAAGCAGCCGGTCCAGTCCCCTTTCGACGGTCACGTGATACAGCGACTGAATCAGCCATTTGCCGAGCCCAAGCTTGCGAAAGCGCGGCCTGACGCAAATGTCGGCGATGTATAGGGTATTTCCGTCCGGCTGATGCGTGCGGATGTATCCGTTATCCGTGGCCTCCGCCCAGGAGTGGGCAGGCTCCATCGGATCGTACTCCACAATGAGCGAGGTGATGGACCCGGCGAGCATGCCGTCCACTTCAACGCATAGGGCGCCCTCGGGAAACAAGGTGACATGCTGCATCAGCTGTTCCTTGTTCCACCATTGCTCCGGAGGATACGGAGGCGGGAACGTCTCGGATTGAATGGCGATCAGCTCGTCGAAGTCCGCTTCCGTGTAGCCTCGAATAACAACCGGCACCGGCCGGGCGTCGTCGAATACATAAAACTGTTGATGAAACCGAGCCATCTCCTCTACACCGCCTTTTCCCATTTTTCAAACCATGATAAAAAAACTTACTCCCAATCCGGATACAAATCCGTACGCCGGTCACGCCATGTCGTGACGGAGCCCTTCTCGCGCACTTGATACAATAAATCCAGATCGAGATCGGCGGTAATGATCATGTCGTTGTTCAGCTCTCCCTCGGCCAGCAGGCCCTTCGGCGGGAACGGAATATCGTTCGGCGTAATGATGGCAGCCTGCCCGAAGTTGGCACGCATCAGATCCACGGTAGGCAGCGATCCAACCGTGCCGGTCAGCACCACATAGATTTGATTCTCGATGGCGCGGGCATGGCTGGTATAACGCACGCGATGGAATCCGTGGCGATCATCGGTGCAGGACGGACAGAAAATGACGTCGGCCCCTTTGGCCTTGGCCATGCGCACGATCTCGGGAAATTCGATGTCATAGCAGGTGAGCATCGCGATGGTGCCTTTCTCGGTCTCGAATACTTCGAGCCCTTCGCCGGCTCCCATGTTCCAGCCGGTTATCTCCGAAGGCGTAATATGAATCTTCGCCTGCTCCGCAATGCGGCCGTCCGGATAGAACAGATGCGCCACATTGTACAGCTTCCCTTCCCGGCGAATGACGTGGGTTCCGCCAATGATATGCATGTTATATTGCTTCGCAAAGCCCTGGAACAGCTCGCGGTAACGGTCTGTGAAATCCGGAAGGTCATTGATCGTTAACGCCTGGCCCTGATCGTCCCCGATGGACATCAGCTGCGTCGTGAAAAATTCCGGAAACAGCACAAAATCGGCTTCGAATTCCTCCGCCGTTCGGATATAATGCTCCGATTGACGGGCAAAATCGTCAAAGGATTGAATGGTGTGCAGATGATATTGCACGGCAGAAACGCGAAATTTCATGCTTCTCCTCCTTATGCATGGTTAGATGCTTTCATTATATCGGATTCCGGGCTTAGAGAACATGGGAACATCAAGTCGCCGTCAATGGGAAATTATAATCTTAAGCGCGTCCCATATGGTATACGGTTATCATCGAAAGTACCTATGCCAAAGAATGCTCGAATTATGAAAAAATACTCGCCATTCATACCCACGCTTAACAATTCTCCTGTATACTGTCGTATGTAAGCCTCTTGTCTACACGATCAATTCCGGCCCTTACAAATATACACTCGAGCCCGTTTTGACTTAGGGCTATCAGCTTGCCAAACTATAATGTGAGGTGTTCTGTTCACAATGATTACTCGTTCGATGGATTGGCTTCAGCAACATGACCACCTTATCTTCCGCTGGTTAAACCGCAAGATCAGCAACAAAATGGTGGATTCGATGCTCTCGCTGGTCACCCATATGGGGGGTGCTATCTTTACCATTGTGCTGACACTTTCGATAGCGTTTTTTGCACCGGAGCCGTGGGATACGATGGGATGGCAGAGCTTTATCGCACTGTCCCTCAGCTTCCTGATTACGGCTCTCATCAAAAAGAAACTGCGGCGCATCCGGCCATACCAGGCATTGGAAAAAGTGAGGTTTGAAAAGAAACCGATGAAGGACCATTCGTTTCCTTCCGGACACTCGACGGCCATATTTTCCATCGTCACGCCATTTCTGTTCGTTACGCCCTGGCTGTCGTTGCTCTTGATCCTTCTGGCGCTTACGGTCAGTCTGTCACGCATTTATCTCGGCTTTCATTATCCTTCGGATTGTCTGGCCGGCTGTTTCGTCGGCACCGCTTCGGCACTACTGATCGTGCTTAGTTAAATAACCAGGCATCCTCACGCAGTTCTCGCAACTGATGATGGGGGCCTGGTTTTTTTGCCCTTCTCATCTGTAGATATCTCACCTAACAACAATTAAACGCCCTTCCTGTATATGCTCCTATCATAAACCCTAAAAAACATGAAAAAAAATTCGAACCATTCCCGCTGGTAAATCGTACTAACTTATACATTCATAATAAGGAGGTATTTGTTCATTGAAGAAAAGATTATCACGAATGCTGGTAGCCCTGCTCGCGGTTACGATGATCCTTCCAGCCGGAGCCATGGCAGCAGATAACAGCCAGACTGCCGCTGCAGGAGGGGGTCTTGAGAAGATCGCCGCAGAGAAAGCCAAGCTGCTCACCGAGACGTATGGAACGACAAGCGTCCAATATGCCCTGATCGACAACGGCAAGATTACCGTTTCCGGGCAAGCGGGCGTCAATGATATCGAAGGAAAGATTCCGTTGACCGAAGATACGATGTATGGGATCGGCTCCACGAGCAAAGTGTTCACTGCCGCCGCGGTCATGAAATTGGTGGATGACGGGAAGATCAACCTGGATGCGCCTCTCGTTCAGTACATACCCGAATTCACGATGAAAGACGAACGCTACAAAAAAATCACGCCGCGCATGCTGCTTAACCATTCCTCCGGCCTGCAGGGCTCAAGCCTGAACAACGCGTTCTTGTTCGAAGATAATGACCCGCATGCACATGACACGCTGCTGAAGCAGTTGTCCACTCAAAACCTCAAAGCAGATCCGGGTGCATTTTCCGTGTATTGCAATGACGGATTCACGCTGGCCGAGATTCTCGTGGAAAAAGTGAGCGGCAAGGATTTTACCGCATTCATTCATGAACATTTTACCGAGCCGTTAAACATGGACCACACCAAGACATCCCAAGACACATTGGATTTAAACCAAATGGCGGGCCTCTATTATCCGGCTCATCAAGGACAGCTGCCTAACGAGACCATCAATGTCATCGGAACCGGCGGCATCTACTCCACGGCCGAAGACCTGGTGCAGTTTGCGCAGATCTTCACCGGGGAAGCCGAGGGAATCCTCTCAGCTGCGTCTGTGAAAGCCATGGAGCAGGAAGAGTATAAAAAAGGCCTGTGGCCAGAAGATGCCGATAATTCGTTCGATTATGGACTTGGCTGGGACAGCGTGAGACTGTTCCCGTTTAACCAATATGACATGAAAGCCGTGACTAAAGGCGGCGACACCATTCTATACCACGCTTCGCTCGTTGTGCTTCCAGAGCAGAACATGGCAGCTGCCGTATTATCTTCCGGCGGTTCGAGTTCAACCAACCAATTGCTGGCAAACGAAATTTTGCTGCATACGCTCAAGGAAAAAGGCACCATCAAGGAGTTCAAGCCGGAAAAATCGTTTGGCAAACCGGTCCAAGCGGATATGCCTGACAATATGGCGGAATTTGCCGGTTACTATGGCGTGACGAATCAGCAGATGAAAGTCGACATCAAGGACGGCGAACTGTCCATTACCGTACCGATGGTGCCGGACTATCCTGCCGAGAAATATGTATACACCGCGGACGGAACGTTTGTCAGCGCGGATGGCAGCATTAAGGTCAGCTTCGTTAAGGAAAAGAATGATCGCATCTACCTATGGGTAAGACAATATGTTTCGATTCCTGGACTGGGACAGATGGCCTTGTCGCAATATTCGGCCGAAAAAATGGAAGCGAACCCGCTGTCCAAGGAAACCGCTGCCGCATGGGCGAAGCGGGAAGGCGAGACGTTCTATCCATTGAACGAGAAATTCACATCGCTGATGTACTTCATTACGAAACCGACGGTAGAAATTAACAGCAAGAGCGGTCTGGAAGGATATCTGATCGACAAGAAGATAATCGATCCGGATACTGCAGTAAGCCAGCATCAGGTACCGGCGATCGGCAGCCGGGATACGTCCGAATTCCGTTTCTATAAGGAAAAAGGCGTAGAGTATCTCGAGGGTGCTGGATCCCTGTTTATCAGCGGCAAGCATGTGAAGCCATTGTATAAAGGGAAAAAATCCACCGTTACCCTGCAAGCCGACGGCTATGCAAAGTGGTATACCGTACCTGAAGCAGCTGCAGGCAAAACCATGACGGTAACCCTGCCGGCAGAAGGCGCATTCGCCGTATATGACGAGAAGGGCACGGTCGTCAACTACACCGTGGTCAGCGGCTCCAACGAAGTTAAGCTCCCGGCTAACGGAGCTGTCGTATTCGCCGGTGCCCCTGGCTCTGCATTCGGCATCACCCTGCAGCCGTAATGAAGGTGGGCGGCGGGATTACATGTCAATCCAAGATAACCTAAAAATAGAAGCACCTCAACCAACGGCTCATGCCCATGGTTGAGGTGCTTTTTTGCAATGAAATGGTCTTTGGCCAATTTCAGTTTCGAGGTCCGCTTACGTCTACTTCGACTTGCGGGCTGCAATCGATCAACAGCTGTGTCCCCGGGCGCAGACGGACCGAATAAAAAAGGGGCCCTAGCGTTGAGGGCTGGACGGAGGCTCCCTGGCCGGACATGGAACATTCCCCTGCCCAAGGCGGCAGGGAAACGAGGATGTCCGTCTCCCGTTCAGCCTCAAGCTTGGCGTGGAACATACCGGCATCCCGGTTCCATTCCACGGTGATCCGACCGGTATGGTATCTCCAGCCTGAGAGTCGGCCACTACGCCAGCGCTCCGGTAACGCTGGCAGGAGTTTCACCATATCCGGCGACACCTGCAGCAGCATCTCCTGTACGGCATTCACCCATCCCATGTTTGCATCGAGCTGTATCGGCGCTGCCGGCATATCCATGCATATCCCCATCCCCCTCCAATCATTATGGAGGGTAAACAGATTCGGCAGCAGACATGATTGCGCCAGTGTATCAAGACACTCCAGCGCACGTTCACCTTCCCCCAGCCGCGCGTAAATGGAAGCCATATGGGCAAGTGACCAACCGCTTTGGGCTCCGAGTCGGCGGAGACGCACCGCCTTCTCAAAAGCGACGTACAGCTCTGGTGCTGACTCCCGAGTCACTTCATCACCCGGGAACAAGGGATAGATATGGGAGAGATGACGGTGATTGTATCGGTCCTCAAACGCGGGATCCAGCCATTCCGCAAGGGCTCCGTCCCCGTTCGTCCGGTAAGGCGGAATGCGTTCCAGCATTCGCATCCACCGTTCTTCCTCCGAACCTGGGCCGCCGACTAGCCGATTCGCTTGGATCAGATGGGTAAGCAGTTCCTTCATAATTGCAATATCCATCGTGGCATTGACGGTTGTCGGCATCGGGTGAGCCAGCTGCCTTCCGTCCTCCGGCATGAAATTGAGCGGCGTGTTCTCCGGCGAAACCGAAGGATACAGACGGTAGGTGCCATCCTCACCAACGACTGCGAAGTCCTCGTAGAATTGAAGGGCTTCACGCATGAACGGCAGCGCCTCCTCCCGCAAAAACCGAATATCGCCCGTATACAAAAAATGCTCATAATAATGCCGGGCCAGCCACCCGGCCGCTCCCGTCCAGTTTAGAATGACGGGTACGATTTGATTCGGCGTTCCAATCCCTGGCGTAGTCCCAGCCGGGATGTAGATTCCGCGACAACCATACAACTTGCGGGCATTGCCGCGGAAGTCGTCCATTAGGCTGCCGTAGTAGCGGAACAGAGGGGGCACTAGTTCTCCCAAGCCTCCGACATGCGCGTGCCAATACATCATTTGGATATTCTCATTCGCCATATGGTGGCACCAGACAAGCCGGTAGTCTCCGCCCCATAGGCCATACAGTCCGAACGGCCCCGATTCGGCTGCCGTCCCGCTAATAAACAAATACCTTCCATAAGCCCACATTTTACGGACAAGCGAATCGGGTGCCTTGCCCTCGTAGGCCTCCAGCAGCAGCTCCTCGTTCGAACGCACGTCGTCCCCGCTGGCAACGTTCAGCTCCAGGGATGCGGAATGGAACAAAAGACCATGAAGCTCGGCGTGGCGCTTGAGAAGCAGGTCATATTCGCAATGTTCAGGGAAGGCACTGAGCTCGCGCTCAAGCTGCTCCCATTCCTGTTCACGCTTGCCACGGATAAAAACTTTCACCAGTGCCAGCGCCCGTCGGGCCTTAACAAACCTCAACATCGTTCCTTCCTTGGTTGACTGTAAACTTCCGTCTTCACAAATAAGCCGCAGCACTGCCCCGAAATCCGTACCGTCATCATTGCGGCCGGCGTACCGGATAAACGTCCCTTTCGCCGAAGTGACCACGGATCCAGCCAGTTCCTTGAATTCCGGCGTATCCCCCCATCGGTCGCTTGGGTAGAGCACCAGTCCAATCTCTCCCGAAATACAGTGACTCGTCCCGGTTTGAACCTCGAGATCCCTACCGATCCCTTTCCTGCCCTCAGGGTTTACTTCTTGGTTAGCACATCCCTCGGAGCCAATCTCGTAAACGATGGCCCTATCTGCACGGGAGACGAACAGCCGCCTTACGTATCGGATCGAACCGTCCGTCCAGCCTACCGAAACCTCACCGGTCTCCATATTAAGGGTTCTTCGGTAATGGCGGAACGCCCGTTTGCAGGGCATGAACAGTTTAATCGCCGCAAGCGGGAAGCGGGAGGCCAGCCTCGTCCCGTATCCCCGCACCCGTAAAGCGTTCGCCAAGTTCCAGCTGCCCTCCGCATAGTGTCCTTCATCCATCAGCCTGCGCGTTTCGGCGAGCGTCATGCTCACGTCCGGCAGCGGATCCTTCCGGCCCCAATGCCACAACCCCTCATGATTCAGCAGCACCGTCTCTTCCTGCACGCCCCCGAATACCGAGGCCCCGACAATTCCATTGCCTGAGGGTAACCCCTCACGCCACATATTACGCCACCAAGATGCGGGATACCTCATAGTCAACAGGTTCTCTCGACTCATCCCCGATGCCCGACCTCGTCCCCCGCCTGCAGCCTCTCCACTTCGATGCTGGCCAGCAGGAGCGGAGCGACGCCCATGAGCGAGTCGCTGACTACCTTTTCACTCAAATAATACTCGTATGATCCGTCACGGTATTTGCGTCCGCCCAATCCGGCGCCATGGCAAATGCCGTGAAGGTGCAGTCCTTCCGCATCGGCGGTGAGAAAACGTTTCTTGATCCCGTCATAGGCGCGTTCGACCACCCCGATGTCGATCTCGGCCAAATAATGAAGCCGAATGCCTTTGGCCAAGGCATAGGTCAACATGCAGGAGCCCGAAGCCTCCAAATAATTGCCCTGCCGTCCGTTGCAGTCCATCACCTGATACCACAGCCCGCTGTCTTGATCCTGAGCGCGTACGAGTGCATTAGCCATTCGTTCGAAAATGCCCATCAGCTGGCCGCGCTGCGGATGCCTAACGGGGAAATGCTCCAGTGAGTCCACGAGCGCCATCGCATACCAGCCCATGGCCCGCCCCCATACATGGCGCGAGCGGCCCGTTTCCTTGTCGCACCAGCGCTGCTCCCGGCTCTCATCATAAGCATGATGCAGCAGGCCCGTCTGCGGATTCCGCGTGCGCCGCTCGATGAGCAGCAGCTGACGGGCCGCTTCGTCAAACCATTCCGGCGCATCAAACGTTTCTGCATACTCCGCCATAAACGGTGACGACATATAGAGGCCGTCCAGCCACATCTGAAACGGATAGATTTTCTTATGCCAAAATCCGCCTTCGTCTGTCCGCGGCTGTCCAACCAGCTGAGATGCCAGCAGCTCGGCAGCCCTGCGGTATTTCTCTTCTCCTGTCATGCGCCACAAGGGTAGCAGATTCTTGCCTTTATTGATGTGATCGAGATTATAGTCCTCGAGTGTATAGCCTGCTATCGTCCCGTCTTCTTGTATGAAGACGTCCATATGCCGCTTGACTGCTTCATTGTAGC
The DNA here is from genome assembly GCF_038007545.1 of Bacillus sp. FSL K6-6540. Lineage (NCBI taxonomy): Bacteria > Bacillati > Bacillota > Bacilli > Caryophanales > Bacillaceae > Bacillus > Bacillus sp. FSL K6-6540. The sequence goes on along the minus strand of NZ_JBBOXH010000001.1, from coordinate 130,425 downwards.
GCTCCTCACCCGTCCATTCGGCCAGGCGGCCCAGTGCACTCAAAGCCATGCCGGCCACGTAGCCCCATTTGTTGGCGATATTCGGATGGTACCCGTCCACGCAAGCGGACAAGATCGTCTCTGCCACCCGGACCGGTATTCGTTCCATGACTGTAACTTCAGCCACCGTAGACCACTCCCTCTCCTTCGCTTTAGACCGACTGCAGCGGCAGCGAATCGAAATCTTCCGGCATGTCGACCAGGTACAAATTGCCATAACCATTTTTATCGCTTGTGAACAAGAGTCGTTTACCGTCTGGATCAAAACGCGGATGCGCGTGCACCTTCTGGGAATGAAAACTGCATCGGAGCTCGCACAGCATCCTCGGCCCTTGGTAAACTCCTTGAGCGTCTTTACGCCATACGGAGAGGGTTTTGACCGCCCCTTTGCCGTCGACAACGGCCTGACCGAGGCCGTCCGCATACGCATGCCACGTATCAAACCCGAAATCCGTCTCTTCCATGGCCGTATTGTCGTACTGGATACTTCCGAAGAAATTGGTTCCATCCGTACGGAAGCCATGGTAACCGATGGTAACGCCGTCAGGATGAAAAAACTCATGGCCGACCTTTTCTCCGGGTTCAAGGCGCTGACGAATTCTCCAGGCCTCTCCGCTCCGGAGATCCAGCCCCCATATCCGGTGATCGACCAAATGCCAAGGTCCTTCGTGGCAAAAGGTGATCAACCATGGTTCGACGGGTGACGCATTAATATGGGTTATAAAGCGATGGGCTTCATATAGGGTTTCCGGCTGCGTCTGCCCTTCCGAATCGATCCGCACGATCCGGCTGTGAGGAGCAGCCTCCATCAACTCCCTATGGCCGACATAGCCATTGCCGAGATCTAGCTGCATGCGATAGGATAGATCCTCCTGTATACAGGTGACGACCGAGCGACCATCGGCAGGACAGCTCAGGTTGCCGATGTTATGCCCCTCCGGGGCTTCGTAGACAAGCTCTTCCTCCAATGTTGCCAGATCAAGGCGGCGTACGCTCCGACCCGTTTTGACGAAGGCGGCCCGGCCGTCCGGTAACAGACAGGCATCCACATCATCATTGTCCGGGTAATCCGTCAGCTGGAGCATTTCACCGCTGATGACATCCATGCTGTACAAGTTCGAACTGTTTTCCCTATCCGATACGAACAACAGCCGCTTGCCGCCGTCATACCATCCGTTCTCCGTAAAATATAGATGATGACTATGAGCCTTATAGTCGGTCAGCTGCACCACTTCGACTCCGGTCAACCGGTCGCGATACTGCTTACGTTCCGGCTTCCACACCGTTCCCTTGGCCATATTCAGCCCTCCTGTCCGCAAGTTCTACAAGCCGAAGACGAAGCTAAAGCCACGGCTTCAGCCCCTCCCACTGCACCGTCCAGCCGCTTGCCGGAAATCCCGGACAGTGCAGATCTTCTTCTCCTTCCCAGCCGCAGGCCATCATGGCCACCGCCGTAAGCAGTCCGCCGTTACCCGGCAAATAAGCGGTCAGACCCGGGCGCTGATAGTTATGCCCGTTTGGCAAATACGTGTTTTTCATTTCGTCCATTAACAGAAAATCGACAGCCAGATCGCGTTCGCCGAGCCTAGCAGCGGTCATGGCGCATACGGGGAAATCCCACCCCCAGGCCGTCTCCCATTTCCAAGCATCCTTAACCTTCCACAATGTTCGCCGCATGGTTTCGCGGTCGATCAGCTTGCCGGGAAGCACGCCTAATGCACACAACATGGACGGGTGGTCATGATTCTTCTCCGTAAACGTATCCGGCGCCAACTCATGCGCCAGGTAAACGCCGTCGAGTCGGGGCGGCGCCGCCAGATTAGTCGCCACCTCAACCCAGCGCGGATTTGGCTGGACACCCAATCGATCAGCCCACTTTATAGCGATATCCAGGCCATATTTCCAATACTCCAGCTCATAAGGCGGGTTCACGCTTGCATTCATCGGATGGCATTCTTGAGCCGGAATGAGCGGCGGTCCGAGATCGAAGGCGTCTTTTGACTCATTCCAGTGGGCATAGGAAACCATAAAGTCAGCCGATTCAAAGACGATGTCACGGAACCCGCGCAGCGTTTCTTGTGCCGGGTCGGCCTTGTAGCACAGCTCCGCCATGGCGATCGGGTGCGGCTGCTGCCAGATCAAACCCGGAGCGACCGGCGAGGGGCACGGGATACCGTCAAAACCGACCATTTTCGGCCAGCGTGCTCCCTCGTATCCCTGCGATAGCGCCAGTTCGCGAGCGACCGGCAGTATGCCGTTGTACCAGTCCAAACTTCTCCGCAGGATGGAAGCCCGGCCCCACAGCGCGAAGTGGGCTGCATGCCACCAATGCATCTCCAAATGCGATTTGCCAAACCAGCTGTTGTACATAAGACCGGTCTCCTGGGGCGGCATCGAGCCCCCGCTGTGAATAGCGCATAACCATTGCGACAAGACGACGCGGCGCTCCAGCTCAAAGGCTCGCGGATCCGAGCTGCCTGCGAAGCTGACTGCGCCACCGCTCTGCCAAAACGATTCCCAATGCCGGATGCTCGCCGAAACAATAGCTTCAAAGTCAGCCACACCGGGCGACCCAGCCGCAAAGCCTACGGAAAACGTCAGCTCCTCCGGTGATTCATTGGGGGATTCATCCTGAGACTCGCCAGGATTCAGCGTGAATTCATGTGTTTCCGTCTGCTCCAGCCGGCCAATATTCCAACGCCAGCGGACCGCATAACGCTCCTCGTCCAGCGTCCGCTCCAACAGGGCCGTTCCTTTCTCCTGCCGAACGAGAACGGTATCATGCCGATGATCGCTTTCCCAATCGGCAAACACCGATTTTGCCCAAGCCGAATGAGTCATATCCGGTGCGGGGAAACGGATGAATACCTGAAGCCGCCCTTCCCGGATAAGGGGTGAGATCACCCGCACGCCCAAAATATCAGCTTCGGGGTGGCACGCCGTCGTAACTTCTACCGGCACGCCGCGAATTTCGAACTTGCTCGATAGAATGCCCGTCCACAGATCGAGCTTTTGACGGAATTGGCCTGCATCGCTGTAACCGAGCTCTTCTCCCGCTTCGTCCAGAAATCGGAACGACAGCCGGCCTAGGTGAAGACGGTGGGGATTTTGCCGCAGCCATTGGTAAGCTTCCGGCTTATCCCCCGGCTTCATCGGATAGCCGACCTGCCGGCCGTGGGTCTCGAACAACTGCAACGCTGCATCCTTCGCGGAGAACCTGCCGCGCCCCCCCGTAAAATGCCAGCCCCAGTTCGACTGGGTGCCAAGCGGCACCTCATATTGTTCAGGAAATGTCTGCAGCCCGGTAATATCGGCGGTAAACGCGAATTCCCCGTTGCCTACCGACAGTGGCGAAAGCGGATCCAGCCTGTCGAATTCAGGATTATGCCGCCAAACAATCTGCTCTCTCTCCATCTCCATAGCTCCTCCCTTCCCGGCCCCTTCATTCAAACAAGGCGTCTATCCGGGTTCTCATCATATCCCGGTATTTGCCCGGGGTGATATCCTTGAATTTGCGGAAGCTGCGAATGAAGCTGTTTTCATGCTGGTAGCCCACCATTTGAGCGATATCGGATATTTTGCGGTCGGTTTTGACCAGCAGCTCGCTAGCCCGCTCCATCCGCAGCCGGGTTAAGTAGTTATAGATCGTTTCGTTTGTCTCCTGCTTGAACAGCTGGCTGGCCAAGCTGCTGCTGATGCCGGTCGATTCTGCAATTTCCGGAATGCCGATCGGATCGCCGAGGTGCTGCTCCATGAATTCGATCATCCGCTGGCACATCAAGAAATCCTTGCTGCCGATTAAACGGCGGTAGCGGTCGGCCAAGACCGAAATCAGGCCGGAAAGCTCAGCCTCGATATCTTCAATGTACAGCGTGCCCAGCCGACCGGCCGGGTCTCCCTCGGGACCGTCGCCCTCTGGGCATATTCCTTTAAGACGTTCCAGCAGCCCCTGAAGCAAGGCAAGCGCCTCCGAAGGATACCAGTAACGGCTGCGGATATCGCCAATAATACGCCCCAGCAGCTCTATAGCCCGCTCCCCATCACCGGTCTCCACGGCAGTCATCAGCTCCCGTACGCCATCTTCCTGCGGCTGCATATCCGTCACTTCGTGACTGGATACATCCTGAAACGGCACGAGCTGACCGTACCCTTTATATAAACGGTAGGTTAACGCGTTCTCCGCTTCCAGCATGGCCTGCTTTAACCGGACAACCTCACTCTGCGGCATGCTCACGCCGGCGGATACACTGAATTTCAGCAAACGGGACACCGTTTCGATCGCCTCGGCCAGCGGAGGCCGAGTTTCGCCGCTCCGCGGTTGAAACAGGATAGCCATCCGGTCCGCTCCGAAATCGGCGCAGGCCACCCTCCATTCGGGCTCATGCAGCTCTGCCATGATATTGGCCAGGGCAAACTTCAGCAGCGAGTGGTCACTGGCCGGAAACCTGCGCGACCACGAATCATAGCGGTCGATCGACAGCACCGCTACCGTGACGGGCGCATCCGTCCATTCCGCAAAATACCGTCTCCACTTCTCGCGGATTTCGCGTCTGCCGCTCATATGACCCGAGTGAATGTCATACAGAAACTTGGAAGCCGCATCGGATATCGTCTCGCGGATCAGCTGAGATAGATGCGCATGATTGCTGAGCAGTTCGCCGGCCAGCTTTTCCAGATCGATGCGGTCCGGGCTGGATGCCTTCCCGTTGTAGGCGCTGAACAGCTGCTTAAGCCTGCGCACCGGGCGGAAGGCCGCAGAGTTTACATACAGAATGGTCAGCACGCCGAGCGCAAGTGCCGCCACCGATACATACAGCACCGTGTCTCGCACCTTTTTGGACTGTGCAAGCAAACTATCTTGGGAGACGATGGATACGTATTTCCATCCGGTCAGCGGCGATTCGATCTGATTGACCAGCAGCTTCCGTCCCTCATGGAAAAAATCGCCGAAGTGGTCTTCCTTCAGCTCGTGCAGCGCCTGTCTCACCGCTTCCGGTTGGAATTCCGAATTCGAAACCGAATAAAGAATGTTATTATGCTGGTCCACGATGTACCGCATGCTGTCCAACTGGGACAGCGCCGGCGGATTCAATTTCGCGAACAGTTCAGCATCCAGCAAATTGACCGCCACGACGCCTCTTAGTCGGCCCTGGATCATGATTTTGCGGAACAGCGTCAGCTCCGATCCTTTATTGCCCGCCCCCTCGGGGACATGCCTTTTGCGGATCATCATCGTGTCGTCTCCGAATTCGTCTGCGATACCGGTCCACTCGGAATCCACGAATGTGAGCTTGCTCGAGCTGTATCCCTGCGGAAGCGAAATAAAGCTTCCCCGCTCGACATCGTATACGTATATGCTGTTAATGTATTTTGAATTGCTGATCCAGGTTGAGAGCAGTCGGTACAATGTCGATATATTGGACACCGAGTTCTGATTCTCGCTCGTCAGAAAAGCGTAGATATAGTCATTCACCGCGACTTGGACCGCAATCTTGTCGCTCTCCCGGATCAAATCGTCGATATATTTCATACTGATCTGCAGCATTTGGTGCTGCGGCTCGCTGAGCTCTTCCTGAAGCACCGATTTGGAGGTGTAATATGATGTCAGGCTGACGGCCAAAATGATCATAAAAACGGAAACGGTCAAAATGAGCACCAGCCGCGCTTGCGTATGGGCCAGCGTGTATTTCAGCCACTTGCCGATCGATAGGAACATATCAACCCCCGCTTTACTACAAGAATGGTTCCATTATAGCTCACGTTCCGCTCCTGCCGTCACGCAAATTTAAGCGTTTACAATTGGGCTGGCCCGCATCAGTCCGAGCAGCTCGACTCCGGCCAACAGCACGATGCCGATTCCGTGCGTATCATTCAAGTTCCACGATAAATCGTGCTTGTAGTAAGCATGCGAGGTCGACCAGCTGCTGCCCTTGCACACGCCATACACATTTCCCCGGCGGTCGATGGCCCTGCTGGTTAAACCTTCCCACCCCGCAGCGGCGGATTGCAAGTACGGATCCGGGTCCTCCAGCCAGCCGTGGCGAATCCCCCGTGCCATGCCGAAAATAAACATTGCGGTACACGAGGCTTCCTCATAGGATTCAGGGTCTGTCAGCACTTGGTGCCATAACCCGTTGACTCCCTGCACACGAAGGTACCCTTCCGCCAGCACGCGATAAAAAAGAAGCAGTTCCTCATAGTCGGGATGGCCAAACGGAAGCACGGCAAGCAGCTCTGACAGCGAGAAAAACACCCATCCGTTGCCTCGTCCCCATACCGTCCGGGAAGGCTGCCCATGACGCACATCGTATACATGCGACATCAGCTGCAGGTCGGGCAGGTATAGGTAGGACTTATACAGCAGAAGCTGGCGTGCTGCCTCGTCCAGATAGCGGGAATCGCCGGACAGCTCGGCGTATCGGCACAGGAACGGCACGCTCATGTACATATCGTCGCACCACATCGTAAGGTGCATGCTCGGGGAAACCCCGACTTCGCGATAAAGCGCCCCATCCTCAAGACGTGATTGCTTATCCATGATGTACCGGGCGATGTCGTCCGCCGCCTTGTGCACCCCTTTCAAGGATCGAATTCGGTCTGCAAGAATGGCTAGCGCGCCGAACGATCCGCAATCGTCCAGACTGTCGATGTCGGACAGCTGATTGTTCAGCCCTGCCGCGCCGAATTCCTCCCGGTCCCATAAGGAATATTCGTAATGCCCCGCTGCAAACTCGACATGGCGGAGCACATATTCCTGGATGTCCGGGCGATTCAGCAGCCTACCCGACTCCAGCAAGCCGTACATCGTGACACCAAGCGGATAATTCCAGCGGCCGAAAAGCTCGTTCTCCAAAAACGGCCTCACACAGGCTCCCGGTTCGCTTCCTGTCCAGAACAGCGTCTGTCCGCCGTCAACAGCAACCGTATCCAGCCCGAAATAGTCGGACAGCTCAAGTTCTGCTTCCACACGGATCGGACCCAGATAAAGCCACTCGCCGGTCAGGCCGTGCACCCTGCGCGGCGCGGTCAGCATCCCTTCAGGCGAGGCTTCGCTGACCTCGAACCCCCAGCCCTCTTGAACGCATTCGCTGCGTGCGGTAAGCTCCCCGCGGCCCGGAGGCACATCGATGGCAATACGGAATGTGCCCGCCTCCCGACTTGTGTAAACCTCCCTGCCGTTCCATTCAAACCGGACCGGACCATAAGAGGTTCCCGACAAGGTCACCTTCTTGGCCGTTAAGGTCCGGTTGACCACGGCAGTCCAGGCGTAAGCGGCATACCCCGGCTTCCGCCCGTACATTCTCAACATTGTGCCGCCATCTGCTTCCCCACCGTGCTTTGCTGGCACAGGCAGCCACTGTGCACCCGTCCATGATTCGCTTTCCATTGAATCGGGGATGCGGGCAAGCGCCCCGTCCATCGGCACCGTCACAATCCATCCTTCCTCGCCCTCCCGCTCCATGGATGGAGCCAGAAAGTGAAACGGCTTGTTCTTGCGGTTGCTTGTGCCAAATACCGCTCCGCAGCCGTTTGGGCTCCGGCGGAATTCCAGGACGAAGTGATTCCATCCCTTGGTAAGCTGAATCCCAAGCTTCAGAGGCAATTCGCCTGCTGTCGCTTCTTCCCCTGGCGCCGAACCGAACCGCTTTCGGCCGTTATGGTACAGCCGAACGTGCCCCGTCCATTCCATCAGAAAGGGGAAGCTCTGCGGTTCGGCAGCCCACAGCTTCGTCCAGGCGTAGACCACCTGGCTCCCCGTCATCTCGGGGAACATATCCGCGATGGGGAGTTGATAGCAGTGGTCGGCCCGCTTACGGATCGGACTCTTGCGCGTCACCCGGTAAACCGGGGCATGAGGCGGATTGTCACCGACATAACGCTGGGCAATGACCGTAAGCGCATGCTCGATGTTACTGCCCTCTGTTTGAGAAGCCAGGCTTTCCGCCGGGTCAAAGTATCCTTTATCGTTCAATAGGCTCACTCTCCTTCCACCCACCCAGAACATCCGCTATCGCCACCGGACGATGTTCCTTCACGGAACGCCACACGGCTTCCCCCGTTGCCACGGAATAGGCGCCGTCCACAGCCCCCGACAAAATCGGGAACGGCCTTTCCCGGTTCTCACCGAGAAACAGGTCGTTCAGCAGAAGCGGGTCGCCTCCTCCATGGCCGCCTTCCCGATGGACGACATGGATGGTTTCCTTGGAGCCGAACAACGGGAAGTAGTCGATCGTCTGGAGCGGTGTCGGAAAAGGGGTTCGGGACGGTGCATGATATTCGATCGTCTCCAGCCGGCCTTTCGTACCGTTGATCGCCAAGCGATACCCTTCGTACGGCAGCGAAAAGTTGACGGAATAACTGAGCAGTGCGCCTCCGCTGTATTTGACGGTGGCCGCATACGTATCCTCTATATCGATCTCATCATCAAAAATACACCGGTCCGGGCGGTAGCCTGTATAAGGAAATTGCGATCCCCCGCTGTCAAGCTGGCCGAGATGATCGTCCTGCACATGACGTGCGTTCCAGCGCGAATGATAGGCGCAGCGGCTGGCTGAGAGGCAGGTTCCGCAATGGCGACCGTCTTCTTTGCCCGGATTCAGCTCCCCTTGGGCACCGTAATAATGGAGCGCCCCGTAGGCGAAGGCCTCGACCGGCTTTTGCCCGATCCACCAGTTCACGAGGTCGAAATGATGCGTGCTCTTATGGATGGAGAGGCCTCCTGACATTTCGCGCCGGCGGTTCCACCGTTTGAAGTAGCTGGAGCCGTGATACGTGTCCAAATACCAGTTGAGATCGACGGATGTAATCCGGCCGAGCTTGCCCTCCCACACCATTTCCTTGATTTTGGCGTGAATCGGGGCATAACGGTAATTAAACGTGACCGTCACCGAGCCTTTGCTCACCCGCTCCGCATCCAACACTCGCCGTGCGTCCTCGCCCGTCGTGACCATCGGCTTTTCCGTGATGACATCCAGATCCCGTTCAAGCGCGGCAACAATATAACGCGCATGCGTATCGTCGCGCCCCGCCACGATGACCACATCCGGCCGAGTCTCGTCAATCATCTTCCCAAATTCCTCTTCACCGTAAGTTCCGACGGCGGTATGCTCCGGGAAGCGGGAGCGGTACAGCTCGAAGCGGGCCGGATCGCAGTCCAATATGGCAACCAGGTTGCAGCGCCGTGCATGCGTCGTCAGAATCGGTTTGGCGAACATGCCGAGCGCACGACCGCTCACACCGCATATGGCATATTTCTTTTTCACTGTATGATCACATCCTTGAGTACCATTCCTCTACCCTCTTCGTCACTTCGTCTCCCCCTGCCTTATGCCAGCGGTCGACGAATTCATCGAACTTTTCCAGCGGCCATTCACCAATGACTATCTTGGTTACATACTCCTGAAACAGCTTATGCGATTGAATGTCCGGGAAGCCTTCATACACGGTACTCGGAAGTCCATCCCCGGCGATCCGCTTCGCGTCGGCGGTACTCACCTCGAATATATCCTTCACCATCTGCTGCATGTCTTCCGGGATCGTCTCCTGAATCCGGATGTCCATGTCCTCCTCTGTCGTCAGGTTGCGCATGCCGAGCGCCAATGGGCGGCTGTCTTCGGCTGGAAGCAGCACTTTTTTGCCGTCGACAACTTCATGCTGCTGTCCTTCGATGCCAAAGCGGATAAATTCGTCATTCGACCGATCATAGAAGAAATCGAGCAGCTTCAAGGCGGCAGGCGCTTTATCCTGTGCCTTTACCGGAATGATCCACTCGGGTTCGCCCATGCTCTTCTGCGTGACAAAGCCCTCAAACCCATCGGCCTTTGGAAGCGGCATGCCAACGATATAAGCATCCGGTGCTTTTTGCTGCATGGCCGTGAACCGATCGCGCAGGTTGGCGGGAAGGTGGTACCAGCTACCGACCAGATTGTTATTGATTTTAGCTGTCCACACATCGCCTTTGTTCAGAAACGTCTCGTTGTCCAGCAGCCTCTCGTCATATAGCTCACGGGCAAACGCAATGGCAGCCTTCATATTGTCCGTTACGCCGGCATACTGGATTTTTCCGTCATAGACGTCCCATTCCGGGTTCCCCTCCCACATCGCGACGCCGAACATGGCGAACAAATGGTCCATCCATTTGCCGAATTCGCGGCCCGTTGTAGGCAGTTCGTCCTTCAGGCCGTTCCCGTTCGGGTCTTCGTTAAGGAAGGCGCGCAGCACCTCCTTGTATTCCTCCGTTGTCTTCGGCATGGACATCCCCACCTTGTCAAGCCAATCCTGACGGATCAGCGGCGCTCTTTCCGGCACCAGGAACACTTTTGGCACATAATAGATTTTGCCGTCCGGCGAAGCGGATCGAACGACATCCCATGCTTCCTGCGGGATATTGTTCCAGACGTTCGGGGCATACTGGGGCAGCAATTCATCCAGTGCCAGCGCTCCTCCTTGGCGAATAAGGGTCTGCTCGATCCCGCCGATCGGACGAAGAATATCGGGCAAGTCGTCGGATGCAATCATCAGATTGAGATATTCGGTCGGCTCCGATCCCGGCGGGGTCGTCACCAACTGATATTCCACGCCGGTCCGCTCCGCAACATACTGGACATGCGGATTATCTGCACCCGGAATCGTGCCGACGCCCATGTGGCTTTTGAACACCTTTACCTGTGTAAGTTCTTGATTTCCCTCCCCGCTCTGGCCCGCTTGCGATTCGCCGTCACCCTTGCCGCCGCAGCCAAACAGCATGACTGCCGCAAGTGTCGCCGTGAGCGCCGGTTTCCATGCCCCTTTCTGGAAAAACCATTTCGACATGAGTAAATCCTCCCCTTTTTCGGATTGGTAGTTATATCAAACCGGCCGCAAGGCCGATTTCATATCGCATGCCTCGTTTTGCTTTATTCCTTTAACGAACCCAGCATGGACCCTTTGACAAAGTATTTTTGCAGATACGGGTATACCAGAATGATCGGAATGGTAGCAAACAGGATTGTTGCCGCTTTCAAGGTTGTCGTGTTGAAATCGTAATCCCCAAGAAACAGATTGACCGCAGCCAGCTCCTCGGGAGACTGGAGGTATGCTCTCAGCTTCATTTGAAGCGGCCATTTCTCCGGATCCCTTATAAACAGCACCGCACGGGAGAAGGTGTTCCAGTATCCGACCGCGTAAAACAGACTGACCGTCGCCATCACAGGTTTGGATAAAGGCAAGTACATGCGGAACAATATGCCGAATTCGCTGCATCCGTCGATTCGCGCCGAATCGTCCAGTTCACTGGGAATGCCCATGAAAAAGGTCCGAATAATGATCATGTTGAACGTGCCAACCAGACCGGGAATGATGAGAGCCCACAAGGAGTTCATCATGCCAAGCTCGCGAACGGTCAAAAAAAACGGGATCATCGGCGCGTTAAAAATCATCGTTAGCACAATGCCGAACATGACTTGTTTACGGATCAGAAATTCCCGACGTGAAAGCGGGTATGCCGTCATGACCGAAAACAGCATGCTGAGCAGCGTCCCGGCGATCGTAATATATACGGTGATCCCGAAAGATGTCCACAAGCCTTTATTTTTTAATACATGCTCCCAAGAAGCGGTCGTAAACTCCACGGGGAGCAGAAATACTTCCTTCGAATCGGCAGCTACCGGGGAGCTGAGCGATACGGCAAGCAGCTGAAGAAGCGGGAACAGCATCGTCACCGCAGCAGCGAACAGAAACACATAATTCAGCGTCTGAAACATTTTTTCTCCGAATGTCGCTTTCATCACCACAACCCCTGATCCGTTTTTCTGGCCAACCGGTTAAAAATCCACAGCAGTATAAACCCAATGACGGACTGGAACAGCCCGATAGCCGTCGTCATGCTGTATTGCCCCTGAAGCACACCCGCACGATAGACGTACGTTTCGATGATATCGCCTACCGAGTACGTCATCGGCGTCAGTAAATTGTAAATCTGATCGAAGCCGAGCTCCAGGAAATTACCGATTTGCAGCAGGAACAGCACCAGAATCGTCGGAAACATCGTGGGCAGCGTAATATAGATCGTTTGTTTCCACCGACTTGCTCCATCCATAACGGCTGCTTCATATAAATTCGGATTGATGCCGGCGATGGCAGCCAAATAAATAATCGTGCCCCAGCCGACTTCCTTCCAGATCGAGGAAAGGACGACAATTCCTCGGAAATACCGTTCCTCCTGCATGAACAGAATGGGTTCGTAGCCGAACCAGTCCCGCACCGCATTCACAACCCCTTGGTTGGATAACAGCTCGAAGACGATCCCGCCGACAACAACCCATGATAAAAAGTGCGGAAGATAGAACATGCTTTGCACGACCCGTTTTGCCAGCATGATGCGGATTTCATTGAACAGCAGAGCCAGCACGATCGGAGCAGGAAAACCAAAAACAAGCTGATAGAAAGCGATCACCGCCGTATTGCGCAGCACGTTGTAGAAATCCTGGTAGGAAAAAATAAATCCAAAATTGTCCAGGCCCACCCACGGACTGCCAAGGATGCCTTTGAAAATCTGATAGTCCTGAAATGCGATGACACTGCCCGCCAGCGGTACATATTTAAACACAATATAATAGAGAATTCCGGGAATGATCATGAGATACAGCATCCAATGCTTGCGGATGTTGGCTATGTACCGGTTACGGGATGTCCCTGGGTGCCGGGCGGTTATCAAATCCTTGCGCTTTATTTCGGGTGACTGGGCTGCCATCGTATTCGTACCTCCTTTTCGTCGATATGGTCGATGTAACGCCAATATTAACGGCTTCCGATAAATCGGCACAATCGTCCAATCCAACACGCAATGAGCAGATCGCCGATTCTTCCCATAACTACGCGTATCGTGTACCCATGAATGGATTTGAAGTCGAACTTGAAATTAGGGAGGAGCAAGCAAACCGAGGGAGGGTAAAAAGGATTTGTTGATGGGATGGAGGATGGGTTTGGTTTCTCCGAAAAGAAAAAACCAGCTACCTGCAGCGATAGAGAAGGTGGCTGGTTCTTCATTCAGATGTTGTTATGGAAAACATATAAATTAGTGTTAAGACGACCATGACCGCAATTAAGCTATAGATGAATTTTCTCATGCTGCTCTCACCTGTTTCCAATATCATTGCAACTAGTCAAACATTCAGAGCACAAACGTGGTCCTGATAAAATCTACAAAACGATTTGTTCATGAAAATGCCTCATCACAATTCGTTTGTTTCGTTATACAGCCGACCGTCTATTGTCCCTCCGTAGATTTGGCGAGATTCTCGAGTGTGGACCTCAAGCCTTCATCGTGATCTTCCTTCCGTACGCCTTCGGGCACATTCTCACACACGATCGTGACTTGGGTGCCTTCCGCAAGCGGCTCCAATGCCCATGTCATCTTCATAAACCCCGCATAATTGGGATCATCAGATTCAAATTCGACCAGCTGCACAACCCTCTCTTCGTGAACAAACTCCAGAAACTTTCCTTCAATGACGTCCGTATTGTCCGAAGACTTACCGGGTGCCGAGTGATCGGTATCGTTATAGGTAAGTATCATTCGATAAGTCCCACCCTCGCGGGCATCAAACGTGTCGACATGGCCTGTCATCCCTTTTGGCGGAAGCCACGAAGCCAGCGCCTCCGGATTCAAGAATGCCTGATAAATCGTAGATGGCGACGCCATAATAACCCTTGATGCCGTGTCGGTTCTCTTCTTGCTTGAAGCATTCGTCATGATGATGTAACCCTCCTTAATAAATCTGGATCTATCTAAAGTTTACACCATAGAATCGTCGAGGATTTCTTCTCAATTGCTCGGGCAAGCACCCCCGATACCGCGGGCTTCGATGAGGGGACGGTTGCTTTATCTACCACAGCCGAGCGGCGGTGCCAACTCGGCTGATACTCTCGGCCCCGAGCATGCCCGTCAGGGCAGCTCACGCGAGGAGGCCTCCAACAAATGCGAAAAAGCAAGCCGTCCCCGATAGCCGCTAGGCTTAGGTAGGGAGGGCTTGCTTTTTCTTCATCGGCCGAGGGGCGAATAGCCTCGGCTGAAATATGGGCGTACCAAAGGCCACGAGGACGTCCCCGCAGGGGAGACCGAGGAATGGCCGGGAACAAGCACCAGCCCTGCACATATCCTCATACCCACTCCGAACACCAAAGTTCCGGGTGTCCAGAGGGCAGCGCCCTTGGGGCCCTCCCTGGCAGGGAGGGTTTGGGTGGGTGGACTACTTAACGAATCCCAGCAGCATCTCGCGAATCAGCTTCGCAGCCACGATCTGGGTCTGCTCGGTCGGATCGTAGATCGGCGCCACTTCCACGAGATCGCAGCCAACAACGTTCACATCGGAGTTTGCAATCAGATGTACGGCTTCCAGCAGCTCTTTCGACGTGATGCCGCCGGCTTCTGCCGTACCGGTGCCCGGTGCGGCAGACGGATCCAGCACGTCGATGTCGATGGTCACGTAGACCGGACGGTTGCCCATGGAAGGCAATGCTTCCTTCAGCGGAGCGGCTACCTCAAACGGGTAGAAATTGATGTTCTCGCGTCCGTACTGGAACTCCTCGCGGGAGCCGGAACGGATGCCGAACTGATAAATGTTCTTGCCGCCCATAATGCCCGCCGCCTTGCGGACCGGCGTGGAGTGGGACAACGGCTCTCCCTCGTAATGCTCGCGCAGGTCGGCATGGGCATCGATATGGATCAGAATGAGATCAGGATACTTCTCATACACCTTCTGAATAATCGGCCACGATACGAGGTGTTCTCCGCCGAGTCCAATCGGGAACTTCCCGTCGTCCAGCAGCTTGCCTACATAATCGCCGATCACTTCAAGACTGCGACCGGCATTGCCGAAAGGCAGCATCAGATCGCCTGCATCGAAATAAGTGATATCTTCAATGCTCTTATCTAAGTACGGGCTGTACTCCTCCAAGCCAACGGATGCTTGGCGGATACGGGCCGGGCCGAAACGGGAGCCGGGACGGTAGCTAACCGTGAAGTCCATCGGCATACCGTAGATGACGGCCTTGGATCCTTCATAATCCTCGGAGCTCAGAATAAACACGTTGCCGGAATAACCTTGGTCCAGTTTCATCAGTTTATGCGCGCCTCCTTATTTCACCAAGTCTTCTACGAATTTCGGCAGCACGAAGGCGGCTTTATGCAGACGAGGCGAATAATACTTCGTATCCATCTCATCAATCGTGGACTCGTCCACTTCAAGCGGATCGTATGTTTTGCTGCCCATCGTAAAGGTCCACAGACCGCTTGGGTAGGTTGGAATGTTCGCTCCATAGACACGCACGATCGGGAAGATTTCCTTCACGTCTTTGTTGACCTGCTGAATCAGGTCTGCTTTGAACCACGGATTGTCCGTTTGCGCCACGAAAATACCGTCTTCCTTCAGCGCCTCATAGATCCCTTGATAGAATCCGCGCTCAAACAACGGAGCAGCCGGGCCTACAGGCTCGGTGGAGTCCACCATGATGACATCGTATTCGTTCTTATGCTCGATAATGTGCATATATCCATCGTTAACCAGCACTTCAACCTTCGGATCGTCCAGCTTGCCGGCGATCTCAGGCAAGTACTGCTTCGAATATTCGATAACTTTTCCATCAATTTCAACGAGTACGGCCTTCTCTACGCCCGGATGCTTGATCACTTCGCGAATGACGCCACCGTCTCCTCCGCCGACGACAAGAACCTTCTTCGGATTTGGATGCGTGTTCAGCGCGGGGTGAGCGACCATCTCATGATAGACGAATTCATCCTTAATCGTAGTCATAACCATACCGTCCAGCACGAGCATGCGCCCGAATTCCTCGGTATCGATCATATCCAATTGTTGAAACTCCGTCTTCTCATGTACAAAGGTCTCCCGGATTTTAGCCGTAATGCCAAAAGTCGGGGTTTGCTTCTCTGTGTACCATAATTCCATCGTCACTACCTTCTTTCCGCTAGAATAATGTTCAGCCGTCCAGATCCAAGCCGTAAAACTTTATTCGGGGCAGATGCCTTTAGCTTACAGTTTCACACTTTTCCTATTGTACCAAACAAATTAGATTATATTAAATCAAGCCCAAATTGCAACCAAAAGTTCCGGTACATGCGAACGGAAGCAAAAACATCGCCCTTTCCGATGAATATCCTGACCGCTGCAGCCCCATACTGTATAGAAAAAGAAGGCAGCCAAGGAGAATTTGAGCACATCTCCATTTTTGGCGGCACAAAGGCCTTGACTCTACAAAAGGACTGGAAGGAGAACATCTGATGCCGGGGCAAAAAAAATCACCCAAGCGCAAACGTCGTTTCGTCCGGCTTGCTACATTTCTGTTCGTACTCCTTGGCATTTCCATCATCGCCGGCGGCATTCTGCTCGCCTATTTATTTATAACGCCGCTGCCGGTCGCGGAAACATCCCGCTACTCCCGTCTGCTCGACAGCCAGGGAGATTTGATCGCCACATTCTCAAGCACGGGACATACATCCGAGCAGGTGAACCTCGCCGACATATCCCCCCTACTGATTCAGGCCACCTTGGCGGTGGAGGACCGAAAATTCTATGATCATCCCGGGTTCGATATGAAGGGCATGGCCAGGGCCGTATTGATCAACCTGCAGCATATGGACCGCAAACAGGGAGCGAGCACGTTAACCCAGCAGCTTGCACGAAACTTATACCTATCTCATGAAAAAACATGGACACGAAAACTCAAGGAGGCCAAATTCACCGCCCAGCTTGAGATGAAATATACGAAAGATCAAATTCTCGAAATGTACCTGAACGAAATTTATTACGGTCACGGCGCTTACGGCATCGAGTCGGCGTCGCTGCTGTATTTCGGCAAATCGGCAAAAAACCTGACCTTGGCCGAAAGCGCAATGCTGGCCGGCATTCCGAAGGGGCCCACGTATTACTCGCCCTACAATCATATGGACAACGCGGTCAAAAGACAGCAGATCGTCCTGAATGCCATGGCAGAGACCGGATTCATCACGGAGGCCGAGGCGGATAAAGCCGCTTCGGCCAAGCTTGCCCTGCTCCCGCAGGACCGGCAGGAGAATAAAGTAATTGCCTCCTACTTCCGGGACTATGTCCGGGGTCTCGTCACCAAGCAGTTGAACATCACGGACCAGCAGCTCGAACAGGGCGGCTTGAACATCTATACAACCCTGGATCCGCGGGCCCAGAAAGCAGCCGAAGAGGCCGTATCCCAGGGCATGGACAGCAAGAGCGAGCTGGAGACGGCGCTCGTATCCATCGACCCGCGAAACGGCCACATCAAAGCTATGGTCGGCGGTAAGAATTACCGCGAGAATCAATACAACCACGCATTGGCCAGAACCAGGCAGCCCGGCTCCTCATTTAAGCCGATTATGTATTTAACGGCCATTGCATCCAAGGAAATGACAAGCACCAGCGTGTTCAACAGCCAGCCTACCCTGTTTCATTACGATAACAATCGCAAAACGTACCAGCCCAGCAACTTCGGCGATAAATATTTAGGCGAAATCCCCATGCGGGAAGCCATTGCTGCCTCGGATAACATCTATGCCGTGAATACCATCATGAAGATCGGCCCGGATAAAGTCGCCGACATGGCGAAAAAGATGGGCATCACGAGTCCGCTGGAGCCTGTCCCTTCGCTGGCCCTGGGCACCTCGCCCGTCAGCCCGCTGGAGATGGCCTCCGCTTACGCCGTCATGGCTAACAGCGGCAAGCGGGTCTCCCCTGTCGCGGTGCTGAGCATCACCGACGCGGCCGGCCGCAGTTTGTATACGGCTCCGGAAGAGGAAGGCGAACAAGTGGTTGAGCCTTCCGCAGCTTACGTGATGACGCGCATGATGGAGGGGGTATTCGAGACCGGCGGAACGGGTAACCGCGTCTCCACCCTGATGAAACGGCCCGTGGCCGGAAAGACGGGCACGACCGACACCGACGCCTGGCTCGTCGGTTATACCCCGGAGCTGTCGACGGCGGTATGGGTCGGGTATGACAAAGGACGGGAGATCAGCAAAGTCGACGGACGGCGCGCAGCGCCGATCTTTGCGCAGTATACGGAGAAGGCACTGGAGAACGTGCCGCCCAAGATTTTTCCGATCCCGGATGAAGTCGTCAGCGCGTATGTGGATCCGAAGACGGGCAAGCTTGCAGGCGCCGGCTGTCCGGACAAAATGCTGGAGGTTTTCGTCAAAGGGACGGAACCCACGGAGTATTGCGACGAACATGAAGGCGGGGAGCCCGCCAAGAAGGCTAACCCTGCAGATGCTGCCGAGAAACAGGAGGAACGTTCCTGGTGGAAGGATTTCAAACGATGGTGGGTCGAATAAACGGATAGCCCGTCACGTCAAAAAACAGTAGGCTCTTTTTCCGGGCGTTCCCGATAAAGAGCCTGCTGTTTTTCTCTTTTTCACGATTCTTTATGTAGATGGCTTCTTATAAAATGCTCATATATTCGATCATGGAGCTGCCCAGAAGCACGATGACGAGCATGACTGCAACGTAGACCAGCAGGATCGCATACAGCGGATCCAGGCCGCCGGCCACTCTTCTCTTGTAGCCGGTCATGACGCATAACGGCACGGTCATCACGGTGCTGATGAACGCTAGAAGGATGATAACCTTGGATATATCGCCATTAAGAAACAGGAACAACAAACTGATCGCATACAACACAAGGTATAGCGGCAGCAATGTGCCGAATCTGGCCATGACTTCTTTCAGCTTCGCAGCCGGGTTAAATGACAGCTTGACTGCAGCGAAGGTAAAGACGTTCAGCAAAAACAAGAAAATCGCAATCCAGACAATAGGCTTCAGGACAAGATCTGCAAACGCCCCCTCCGGGAGTCCCTGCAGTTCATGATGAAGCGCTGCGTACAGCGCGAGCGGAAGGAGCACAATATAGAGCAGCATGGATACGATCGCGTTTAGGAACTGGCTGTTGTCCGTTACGGCAGCTGCGCTGAAGGGATGCCTTAGCCCCTTCAGGAAATGGTCCCCATAGAGCTGCCCATACAATTTTAAGCTGGTCCAATAAGGATTCGGCCCCTCTTCCTCTTCGGCATGCTGGCGGCCTGCTGTAGGAAATGAAATATCCGGCGGAGTATACACCGGCAGAGCAGCTTCTCCTTGGCGCACATGAGAAATCTCCCTATTTATGCTTCCGCCTCGCCTGGCGACGCCGTAAATTTCCGACGCAGCAGCTTGCTCCTTCATGGCCGCAAAGACGGGGGAATCCTCGATAATCAGCCTGGCCCCGCATTTCTTGCAATATTTCCCATCTCCCGTTTCATATCGACATATCGGACAAGTCATACTCCGGCCTCCCCTGTTTATACACATCCGCAAATCGAAGGATAGGTATTAGATAATGTACACATTCGAGTCGAAACGATGGCCCGTACAGGATATGATGCAGCGCTTGAGGCGCCTGGGCCGCAGATACTCTTCCTGTGCGAATTTTACATCTTTTTGCTAATAGTATAAGTTGGCGGGAAATGAAATGGAAGGATTTTCTGTGCGGCCGCTGCGCCTAACGCTGGAATTGGTTCATATGATATGACTTGCCGGATCATAACCTGCGCTGTGAAAAGCTTGTGAACAATCAAATATTCGTTTGAATATCATGTGTAAATCGGGTATATTATGACTAACAATCAAATCAACGTTTGAATATATAGAATAAAGAGCACTTATTGCTCCTATTTCAAGGAGGTTGATCTTATGAATGTCCGAACAATGAAAGAGGACGTGGCTCTGGAGCTGTGTGAAACGGAATGTCCTTCAACCGAGAGGGTTGCTTTGTTAAAAGAAACGGTTTCGGATGATGATATGCTCGGCATGGCCGAGATCTTCAAGGCGCTGGCCGACCCGACGCGGGTCAAGGTAGCCTATATGCTGGACCGCGGCGGCGAGTTATGCGTTTGCGACGTGGCTGAAGTTCTCGGAAGCTCCACCGCAACAGCCTCCCATCATTTGCGCACACTGAAGAACAAGAATATCGCCAAATCGCGCAAGGCTGGTAAGAATGTATACTATTCGCTAAAAGACGACCATATCCGGACTTTGCTTCATATGACGCTGGAGCACCAGAAGGAGAGGGTGTAGATGAGCACGGACAACCATCAGCAATCCAAAACATCTCCTGAAGCAGGTGGCAGCAAACTTGTTGAATACAAGGTCCAGGGCCTCTCGTGCCCGAACTGCACCCGTGAAATGCAGGAGGAGATCCAGAAGCTCGACCATGGAAGCGACGCCCGGCTAAGTTATAACAGCGGAAAGCTGACCCTTTCCCCCCAGGTGAACCTAAACCGGGTAGAAACCATTTTGAAAAGTGATGGCGCCCGTATCGTTCATGCCCCGCAAACAGCCCTTTCGGCTGCCGGCGCTGATGTTCGGCCCGCCTCTTCGCCGCACGCTCATGGTCCGTCAGATGAACACGACCACGGACAAAGCCATGGACATGAACACAGCCATGGCAGCGAACGAAAAATGAAGTGGCTGCTGTCCATCTCGGCTGCGTTTTATCTGCTGACTTTTCTATTAGAAGGGAACGCCGCCGAGTCGGTCGTGATCGCATTATATGCAGGTGCCATGATATTGAGCGGGTATACGACGTTTTTGCGCGGACTGCGTAACCTGACCCGCTTCAAATTCAATATGGATACCCTGATGACCGTTGCGCTCGTAGGTGCCGTCATCATCGGGGAGTGGCGGGAAGCCACGCTCGTTGCCATTCTGTTCGGCCTCAATGAGCTGCTGGAAGGCTACGGCATGAACCGTGCCCGCCAATCCATGGAAGCGCTGCTGGCCGCAGCGCCGAAGGAAGCCGAGCTTTGGGTAGACGGCCAAACCAAACGCGTGCCGATCGAAAGCCTCTCTCCCGGAGACGTTGTCCGGGTAAGACCTGGCGAGAAAATTCCTTCGGACGGAGCCATAACCCAGGGAACCGGCGCGGTGAACGAAGCTGCCATAACCGGAGAATCGGTGCCTGTTACGAAACGGGAGGGCGACGCCGTATTTGGCGGCAGCGTAAGTACCGACGGCGTGCTCTATATCGCCATATCGAAGGCTTATCAGGATTCCTCCCTGGCCAAGATCATGCATCTTGTGCAGGAGGCGCAGGACAGCAAGACGCCGACGGAGCTATTCATCGATAAATTTGCTAAATACTATACGCCAGCCATTATGATCATCGCATTGGCTGTTGCGCTGATTCCTCCGTTGCTGCTGAATCAGCCCTGGATGACCTGGGTCTACCAGGGGCTGTCCATTCTCATTGTCGGGTGTCCTTGCTCGCTCGTGCTCTCTTCCCCGATAGCGCTGGTTAGCGGGATGACCCGCGCGGCACGCAACGGCATTCTAATTAAAGGTGGAGTCCATCTGGAGCAGCTCGGACGCCTGGAAGCCGTCGCTTTCGACAAGACGGGAACCCTGACCAAGGGCGAGCCGGCCGTCTACGCGGAAACCGTATATGATGAAGATAAATTTTATGCCGTGGTAGGCGCGCTGGAGCAATCCTCGCTCCATCCGTTGGCCAAAGCCGTCATGAAACATCTGGAGATCAAGCAGCCGGAATGCATGTTTAATGAACCTCGACAGATTACGGTGCTGCCGGGTGAAGGCATTCGGGCTGAAATCGGAGGGAAGCTGTTCTGGGTGGGCAGCGAGGAAGTGCTGAAGCATGTGAACGGCCCTCAAGATCATATCCGTGCCGTTGAAGATGACATTCGGAGAATGAAGGCCCAGGGGTACACGATCGTTGCCGCCGTAAGCGAGGAGCGGGTATTAGGTCAATTCGGTCTTGCCGATGAGATTAGGCCGGAGACCGCAGCCGTTGTCCGCAAGCTTCACGAGGCTGGAATCACGGATACGGTGATGCTGACGGGCGACCATGAGCAGTCGGCGCAGGCGATCGCGAAACAATCCGGCGTATCGCGGGTGTTCGCAAGCCTGCTGCCGGAACAGAAGGTTGCCAAAATCAAGGAGCTTAGCTCCCGCAAAAAGACCGGCATGGTCGGCGATGGCATTAACGACGCCCCTGCATTGGCCGCTGCCGATCTGGGCATCGCAATGGGAAAAGGAACGGACAGCGCCATCGAAACCGCCGACATCGTATTGATGCAGGATCACCTTGGTAAGCTGCCCGGGGCCATCAAGACGGCAAGACGAGTCAACCGGATTATTAAATGGAACATCGGACTTTCCTTGTCGCTGAAGGCCATCGCTCTGCTGCTAACGATTCCGGGCTGGCTGACCCTATGGATCGCGATCATATCGGACATGGGGGCCACCATTATCGTTACCCTGCTGGGTCTCACCATTCTGCTTGGCAAGGATCAGGAGCTGCAATCAGGACATTGATATAAACCGGAGCTGCGTCCCTTCTGGGCAGCTCCGGTTTTTTAGGTTCGGACGCTCCCTCTCCCCTCAGCTTTGCTTCATCGCATATATCATTTTTTACATGATTTTTTGATTTGATGAAACATTTCCCATTATTTAGTCGTTTATATAGGCGGGAGTGAAAACCAGAAGGAGGAAATACAATGAAATCCGTACAAATCATCAAACTAGCAGGTACCGCATCCATAGCATTGTCTTTAATGCTTACATCCTCATCGCTCATAACCATTCCTGCCCATGCGGCAGCAGCCTCCACATCGCAGAGCAAGGCAGCCTGGAGCGCGCTCGATGTGAAGCATAAACCTTATACAAACAAAGGCGTCGTGTTCATTCCACTGAAGGAAGTTTCCGAGCAGCTGCAGCTGCAGCTGACGATCCCTGGAAAGAACGAGCTGTACATTAACAGCCCGACCCAGTCTGTTCGCATTATTATTGGAAATTCGCGCGCCGTGAATGCCAAGGGTACCGCTTTGAAGCTCGAGGCGGCTCCGGTTGTGAAGAAAGGCGTGACTTATGTTCCCGCCAGCCTGATTACCAAAGGCTTCGGCATTCAGCTGAAGTACGACAGCAAATCCGGACTTCGAACCACCTTTGATTCCTGGTCCCGATACGCTTATGCCTCCAAGGCCAATATGCTGTTCTGGGTGAATCGCGAGACCGGTATGCTGTCCATGGGGAAAGCCGGAACGACGCCAACGAAAGTCGGCATTCTCCCAGTTGAGGATATCGATCAAGTGGGCTTGAACGCACATCGCATCAACAGCAATACCTATGTCGTCGACTTGTCCAATTATTACGGGGAACCCCATATCCATGAAGGAAGATATCGGGTGCTCATTCAAGACAAGAAAATCCTGAAGCTTTCCAAAACCAATCACACCAATTTTGCCGGGATCAACTATCATCCGGACCAACTCAGCTACAAAGGCAATATCGCCATGATGAATGGCAGCACGCTGGAGCTGGTTCATCCGATGGGCAGAACGGTAAAAACCTACGATCTGGCCGCCCTCACCGGTGTTGACGATCATTTTATTGTGGAAGCGATCGAACGGGACTTCCTGCTCGTCCGTCCCTATACGAAGGCAACCCTGTATATCGTTGAACCGACAGGCAAGTCCGCAGAACTTATCTATCCCGAACTTTTGGACGAGGAGAGTATCAAAGCTATTGAAGAGATGCCGCCAAACGAAGTGGGTTTCATCGGAGACGGCCTTACGTATGACGGATATGCCGGCGGCAAGCTGAAGCTTCAATACGAAAATCCGTTTCTTGATATAAAGAAAGAGCTGACCTACGCCCTTCCATTCTAACCGTATCAATCACAAAAAAAGACCGGCGGATTCATTCACGAATCCAACCGGTCTTTCCTTATGTCCGCATCTAGAAAAATGCTTATTTATGGTATCATTCCGCTGTTTGAAGAGCTTCTCTAAACTCCTCCGGCGAGGCATTCCACCATTCCTCGTTACGGGAGATCAGCAGTTCGCGCAGCGCTTTCTTCTCCACGTCGCCAAGCCCATCCAGAATAATCTTGCGCTTCATCGCCGCATCCATTTTATTCACATGGTCGGCGAGGATTTTCCAGCCGCGGCGGGCATCATGGTCGATCCACATTTCGCACGCGGTCATGCCTGCATAATGCTGTCCTTCCGCGGTACGGTCTACAGCTACCCACACGATCCATACCTGGCGTCCGTTGGGCACTTCATCACGGTTCATGCTGAAGCGGATGCCCTTCTCCACCTTGCTCTTTGCATGCATGGCTCCAATATCCACTCGCGCCTCGCCATTGTCGATGATGACAGGCGACAAACTGTTCAGATCGATGGAGCCGGATCCAAACCCCTTATGCTTACTCTTGCTATTGATAATATTCAACGCAATGGGTTTCTTCGCACCCTGCTTCTGATCTTCGTTCTCCACTGCTGCCGACCTCCTATATCAGAGCCGATTCTCACGTATCAGCCGCTAAATTGATAACCATGTCCCAATAATTTTATTTTAACTAATAATCCCCCAAAAGCAAACATATACATGCACTAGATGCTTGTCAACGGGAGGTTGTTCGATATGGTCCCACCACGTGCCAAAGTCTTTCTATCATCCCTGCTTGCCCTTGGTTTGCTTGCAGGATCGATGCCGATATTTCTGAATCCAGGGTCCTCAGCGTCTGTCCTTGCCCCAAATGCGGGCAAGCCCTCTGCCTCTGCCGTGGAGAAGGCCCCGCTCTCACCGCCTAAGGTGCAGCCTGATACTCCCGCTCCGGCCTTAAGCGACCGGCTGGTGGAATATCACATGGATGTTCGGTACGAGCCTGAGGAGAACAAACTTAAGGGCAAGCAGACACTCACTTGGACTCACCCAGGCAAAAAAAGCGTAAATGAGCTGTACTTTCATCTGTATCCCAATGCCTTTGCTTCCGATGAAACGACCTTTATGAAGGAATCGGGCGGCAGGCTTCGTTCCGACCCCATGCCGGACGACGGGTACGGCTCCATGACCATTACCAATGTGAAAACCACGGAAGGACTGGCCCTGACCCATCGCCTTCAATTCGTCCAACCCGATGACGGGAACATCAAGGATCACAGCCTTGTCAAACTTAGATTGCCCAAACCCATCAAGGGCGGGGAGAGCATCACCATTCACATGGAATTTGAAGTCGAGCTTCCCAAAATATTCGCGCGCATGGGCACCACCGAGAATTTTATTATGGCTGGCCAATGGTTTCCTAAAGTATCGGTCTATGAACCGGCCGGACTTCGCGGAAGAGCCGAGGAAGGATGGAATCTTCATCAATACCACGGCAACTCCGAGTTCTATTCCAACTTCGGCATTTACAGCGTTCGCATCCGGGTGCCCGAGAATTACATTGTCGCCGCGACCGGATTCCCGACCAAGCCCGCCCAAAAGTCGAACGGGGAAAAAATTTATCAATTCTATGCCGATGATGTGCACGATTTTGCCTGGTCGGCCTCGCCCAATTTTGTCACGGCCGAGGAAGCCTTCTCGGCACCGGGCGTGCCGGGCGTCCGCATCAAGCTGTATCTCGATCCGGCCCATAAAGACCTGAAGGACCGTTACTTTGATGCCGCCAAGTCGGCACTGGCTTCGTTCGGTAAATGGTACGGAACCTATCCTTATTCCACGTTGTCCATCGTCGTCCCGCCGGAGTCGGGCAACGGTGCAGGCGGTATGGAATACCCGACGCTGGTCACGGCCTTCGGGGCCAAGAACGATTCGCCGGGTTATGAGCTCGAACGGACCGTCATTCACGAGATCGCCCACCAATATTTTTACGGAATGATCGCAAGCAACGAATTTGAGGAAGCGTGGCTGGACGAGGCCTTTGCAACCTATGCAGAAGAAAGAGTGATGGAGAAGGAATACGGCATTACCTCCAACACCGCTGCTCAAGGAGCATCGATTACCTCCCCTGCCCCGCTGAAGATGGAGTCCTGGAAATACAGCTCACACGAGAACTACGCGCTGAATGTTTACACGAGAGGCAAGCTGGTGCTGCAAGGCATTGAACGGCAGGTCGGTCCACAGATGATGGGGAAAATCATGCATACCTATGCCCAGAAATATCGGTTCAAGCACCCAACCACGTCTGATTTTCAGAAAGTCGTCGAGCAAGTAAGCAAAACATCCTGGCAATCGTATTTTGACCAATATGTATATGGAAGCCAAATGGCCGACGTCGCCATCGATGTGATCAAAACCAAAAATAAAGGCACGTCAGACCATCCGCGGTATGAATCCACGGTCAAGATTACGAGCAAGGACGGAGATATAACCGATGTGCCTATCGTGTTCGCCTTTGAAGACGGCAAAACGGTGGAGCGAACCTGGAGCGGCAAGGACGGAAAAGTTACGTACACCCTGGAGTACAGCACCCCGCTCGCCTGGGCCATGGTTGATCCGAAATACTCCATCGTTCTGGAGAATAGACACATCAATAACTATATGAAGGCAGGAATGGATCCGAAGGTGGTCACACGCTGGAATCTCAGTATTACCAAGCTTGTGGAGACGTTGTTCGGCAGCCTGTCATGGTGAGGGGGGAGCACATGAAAAGTTATGCAGGCCAAGGGTGGATCAGTGTTAAAGACCAATTATACGTCTCCATTCTGCTGTTCTTGTACCGCATGCTGTGGGGATATTGCCTGTACCGGCTTGTAAAATCGGCAGTCGTCCCCCTACTGATGCGGTATCCGGATTCTGCCCCTAACGAGCTTAGTCGCCTGTTATTCTTCTACGAGGGCGAGATGAGTCTATCGTTAAGCGGCACGGTCCATACCTATGGTTGGCTTCTGGCCGCTCTGCTCCTGATCCGGATGGTATGTACCCCGCTCATTCGGGCAGGCATCTTCTATAACCTCCACCAGGAGGCTAAGGGCGAGCGCGGATTATTCTTCTTCACCGGCATGCAGAAGCTATGGAAGCCCGTTACGGTATTTTATCTGATCGAACTTGTTCTTACCTTTGTGCCCGGATACTGGATTCTGCCCAAAATCCTTCCGATCCTGCTGAACGGGATCCATGAGCCGGTTATGCTGCTTCATGCGCTGCCTCATGCAGCCGGCTGGTTTCTGTACGCCTATCTGATTCGCCTGTTATTGCTCTATATGCAATTCGGCCGTACGGACAATTCCGGCATGATCAGCTCCGTTCTTGCGCTCTTCCGCCGACTGGGCACGGCTGTGCTGTTATCCCTTACCGTTGGCGGATCGGCCTGCGTCATTCTTTTGCTCCTGAGCTCGGCATCGCTCTTCTGGGCGGGATTGATCGGCTTGATTATTCAGCAAGCCTCTTATTTTCTAAATGGACTCTTCCAAATTTGGGTAATTTCCGCCCAATATCATTTGTGGCGGGATTCTTCTTCGCAGCATGCCTAATCGTTACATTTCGTTACCATCATATGATAAACAAGCTCGTAAATATGCTGTAATCGGAAGCGACACATTTCTCTCTCGGACTTGATTTTACAAAGAATAGAAGCTCATTTTTCCTCAATATTACATTTTCCGATGGCCAAGTTACAAAAAAACCTGATCCCGCATGACGGGGACAGGTTTTTTTGTATAAAAATGAGCTTTCCTCATTTGCCAAATTGTTAATACTCTGCTAAAATAACGAATATGTTAGTAACAACTTTGTCATCTTTACTGTAACTTTTTGCTGGAACTATGTAATTTCGTTAAGCATGTTGGAACGTCAGACGTCTATGAATGGGTTCATCAACATTTTAAGGAGCCGAATTCCCATGATTGGGAAGCGGGGGATCCGTTTTGGGTGAATTGATCTCGCAAGAGAGGGATCATAGGGGACCTTCAACCGAACCCTTAAGCTAACCTCGCAGGCAATGGAAGGAGCTTTTTGTTTTGAAAAAGAAGTTAACGGCCATTTCTCTAGGCCTGGCCCTCGCACTCACATTAGGGACCGGAAGCGCTTTCGCCGATTCCAAATTAAATACTGCAATCAAACCAGCCATTGGTGTCTCTTATAAAACAGGTGGAACCACAACGAATGGTTTTGACTGCTCCGGATTCACCAGCTATATCTACAAGAAACTTGGTCTTAGCCTGCCGCGCACGTCTGGAGCTCAATACAAAGTCGGTACGGCCGTAGCCAAGAGCAAGCTGAAAGCTGGCGATCTCGTGTTCTTCAACACATCCGGCAGAGGTGTATCTCATGTGGGTATTTATGTTGGGGGCGGCAAATTCGCTCATTCCTCATCCTCGCGCGGTGTCATCATCAGTCCGCTGAGCCAGAGCTATTACGCCAATCGATACGTAGGTGCTAAGCGAGTCATGAGTCAGTCTACGTACAAGTCTGTAGCTGTGAACTACAATTAATTACTGGAACTTCATTGATTTATCCTTTACAAGAAGCCCTGGGTGTATGAGATTGTGCCGATCTCATCCAGCGGCTTTTTCTTTTGTCTGCTCTGTGTATACCTTTATAACGTTTGGGACAACGAAAAAGTTCCCACTTTTCGAGAAAAAAAGAAAATTATTATGCGAATTCACTTCGCCCCCTCATGTCGTTGCATCTTCTACCCTTTATATACCCTCCTCTCCCTTCATTAAACACCCTAATGGAAAAATATTGATTTTATTTTCTGAGGACTACTACGAGCAGCGGTACGTAGGTGCCGAGCGCATCATGAGCAATGATCAGTATGAAAAGTCGACCGGAGAATCCTCCTAAGCTTCGATGTCTTATCCTCGTCCTGCCCATACATATCCGTTTGCCCGTCAAAGGAGACCTACTTCTCTTGGACGGGCTTTTTGATGCGGCTAGAATGTTTGAGAAATGGGGTATAATTTAATTTGTAATTATGACAGGGGGACTTTGCCAATGGATGCAGCACCGATTTCATTTCATACGGTGGTCATGCGTGAAGAGCACGCGAAAGAAATATGCGCCTGGACCTATCCTCCTCCCTATAACATTTACGGTTTTCTTCCCTGGGAGCAGATGAAGGGGCTTGAGATCGAGTTTGGGGATCCCGACATCCGCCGGGAGCAGTACATTTCGATTTTGGATGAACGGAAGACGCTATGGGGATTTGCCCAACTGTTTCCGATGCATGAGGTTACGCGAATCGGGCTGGGCATGCGGCCTGATTGGTGCGGGCGGGGAATGGGTAAACGGTTTATGCAGACGATTGTCCGGGAAGCGAGGCGGAGGCGGCCTGCCGATGAGATCGACCTGGAGGTAATGACCTGGAATGAACGTGCGATCCGCGCGTACGAAAAGGCGGGCTTTCATATCACCGATACGTATGAGCGCCTTACGCCGACGGGAAACGCCCTTTTCCACTGCATGGTGTATGAGCCTCCGGCAAATGAGGAATAGTAATCTTTGTCTATATGAAAAGGCACAATTTTGTGTACTTTTTATGAAGGTGCGCGGTATAGTTGCTTTTTTTGTCACAACTGGCTATGCTGTCTATGGATGTTGGTTTATAATGGAGACAAGTGCAAAAGTGCAGTATACATAGAAGGGACGATATGACGATGCAAAAATGGATCATGAGCGGATTGTTCTTCGTCGCATGTGCGTTGGCTATTGCGCTGATGTTTACGCTCCCAGGCAAGGAACAGGTAGCTCAGGAAGAGAAGCCGACTATGCCGGAAGTGACTCTGGATGCTGCCACAGCGGAAGCCACACTGAAAGCAAGCTGCATCAGCTGTCATGGTGACCAACTTCAAGGCGGCGCTGGACCGGCTTTGAATCAAGTAGGTGGACACATGGATGCGGACGCGATCTTCAACGTTGTAACCAAAGGCCGTAAGGGTATGCCTTCCTTTAAGGATCAACTTAAGCCTGAAGAAATCGCAAACATCGCGCTGTACCTTGCTGAGAAAAAATAAATCAGCTTATACGCAAAACACGCTTGAACCTGGAGAACCTCCCGGCGCAAGCGTGTTTTTACATATTGGGGAGCTATGAGCCGGTTGGATCCGACTCCCGTCTATTGTCCCGTCTTGCCGTCCTTGGAACGGCTTTTCTCATAGGCCTCGTTAAACTGCTGTGCTTCCTTAATATCCACAGCCGTAATGCCGCCGTCGTCCCAGGAAGTGAGACGCAGCGTAACGACTTTATAATCTATGGTGATATAGGGGTGATGTCCGAAAGCTTCCGAAATAGCTGCCACTTCATCAACAAAAGCGATTCCCTTCATGAAGGAGGAGAAGGTATACTTCCTGACGATCCATCTCCCTTGTTCAAATTCCCAACCCTCAAGCTTTTCCAGATGAGCCTCTACTTCTTGCTGCGTATAAAGCATCTTTTATCTTCCTCCCCGAAAAAAACCTATCGTAAAGCCGACTGACACGTGTATGGGCTTCTGTCATCTATTCTATTCTGCCCTGTTTCCGTTGATAACTGGAGTGATTACACAAGAGCCACAAAGGCCAACTCTTCTTCACCGATCAAAATATGTATTCGATGGTTATTCTGGTCATGCATGACCACGCCGCTGCCGACGCTAATCACCGGCTCCGTGCCCAGCGCATAGAACAAATCCTCCGCCAGCGCCTCATGAACCTCATTCCGCTCGGCTTCGCCCAGATTGCCCCAATCCTCCGCTTCCATTTCAAAGAAAACGTAGCTGTCGGAAATTCGCCCGACGGCTTCGGTCAACTCCGCGAGGATTTCGCCGTAATCCCTTCCGTGCTTCACACCCATCTTAATCACTCCTTTCCTTACCGTACTAAGCTTCGTTTCCCTTCCTTCCATTATACCGGAAATTACAACTAAAAAAAAAAGCCCGACCTGACGATAAATAGGATAACGCCCCACAAAAGGGGCCCGGTTCTCCATGAGAGCCGTTCTGACGAATGGATTCGTTATTTTATTTCTCACGGATGAGGTGTGGTATGGAAATTTCAACAATTATAGGCTTAATCATCGGTATCGTCGCGGTACTGGTGGGCATGATTCTTAAAGGTGCCTCCCTTCTCGCTTTGTATAACCCGGCAGCCTATCTAATCATTCTTGGCGGTACGGCAGCAACTTTATTCATCGGATTTCCGTTATCCGAGCTGAAAAAGATTCCGAAGCTGGTCAAAATGACCTTCGTGAAACAGAATCTGATGGACAAGACGGACATGATCAAGCTGTTCATGGAATGGGCTTCGATTACGCGCCGTGAGGGTCTGCTGGCTCTGGAAACCAAAGTCGATGAGATCGATGACAGCTTCCTGCGTAACGGAATGCGCATGATTATCGACGGCAACGATCAGGAATTCGTACGCGATGTATTGATGGAAGATATCAACGCCACGGAAGAGCGCCATCGTTCCGGCTCGCTGATCTTCTCCCAGGCCGGCATGTATGCACCTTCCCTCGGAGTACTCGGAGCCGTTATCGGTTTGATCGCTGCACTATCCCATATGGAAGACATGGGCGAGCTTGCCCATGCCATCGGGGCTGCGTTTATTGCTACCCTGCTCGGTATCTTCACCGGTTATGTCATCTGTCACCCGATTGCGAACAAACTCAAGCGCCTATCCAAGCGCGAGGTTGAAATTCGACTGATGATGGTAGAAGGCCTGCTGTCCATTCAATCCGGTGTATCCACCATTGCAATCAATCAGAAGCTCTCCGTGTTCCTGACACCATCCGAACGCGCTGAGCTCAGCGAGAGGGAGGCTGGTGCTAGTGAGCAAAAAGACTAGACACGAGCCGCACGAGGAGCATGCCGACGAATCCTGGCTTCTTCCGTACGCAGACCTGCTGACATTGCTTCTGGCCCTGTTCCTGGTTTTGTATGCCATGAGCGCGACGGATGCACGCAAATTTCAAGAAATGAGCGAAGCCTTCAGCGTTGCTCTCACCGGCGGAACCGGCGTGCTGGATTACAGCAAGACCGAGCCCAGCGACACCCCGCCTAATATTAACGATCATAAAGCGACAACCCCTTCCGTTCCAGCAACAACGCCCGACCAACGTCGTGCCGAGTTGATGCGTCAGGAACAAGAGGATCTGGAGAAGCTGAAGAAACAGCTCGATAATTATATTAAAAATAACGGTTTAACCTCAGAGCTCAGCACCAAGTTAAACCACTCCCAGCTGGTCATTACGATCCGGGATAATGCCCTGTTCCCGTCCGGCGAAGCCGTGGTGAAGCCGGAGGCCCGTAAACTGGCCAAGGCCATATCGCAAATGCTTCACAAATTCACGGATTATGAGATCATTGTTTCCGGTCATACGGATAATGTGCCGATTTCCAACAGCAAATATCCGTCCAACTGGGATTTAAGCTCGGATCGAGCATTGCAGTTCATGAAGATTCTGCTCACCAACTCGGAACTGGACCCTAAACGGTTCATGCCGATCGGTTATGGAGAATACCATCCGATCGCCGATAACAACACCGCTGTTGGACGAGCGAAGAACCGTAGGGTTGAGGTATCCATTATACGTAAATACCAGGATAGCGCAACGTTTACCAGCGTTAATGAATAACCGGTAAAGGAACGGTCTAACCGACTATAACACACCCTAAACAACCGATGCATCTGGCCTCCAGATCTCATCGGTTGTTTTCTTTTTACACAAGGGATTCACAAACCCGGTACACTATAATTGCTACTCGAGCTTATAGTTCAGCAGCCGGCCAAGCTCTTCCTTCTCTTTGTCATTAAGATCGCGCCATGAGCCGATACGTTGGCTGCCAAGTCGAATATTCATAATCCGGATTCGCTGCAGCTTTCGAACCTCATAACCAAAAGCGCTGCACATTCTGCGGATTTGCCGATTTTTCCCCTCCGTCAGAATGATTCGAAATACGCGTTCGGACATTCGCGTGACCTCACAGGGGAGCGTCATCTCCCCCAAAATTTTGACGCCGCCGGCCATTCCGCGAAGGAAGGATTCAGTAACCGGACGGTCCACCGTCACAATATATTCTTTCTCATGTTTTCCTTCGGAGCGAAGGATCTTATTGACGATATCTCCGTCATTCGTTAACAGGATCAGTCCTTCGGAGTCCTTATCCAATCGTCCAATGGGAAAAACCCGTTCGTTATGGCCTACGAAGTCTACAATATTGCCCTTAATATGCGACTCGGTGGTGCTCGTAATCCCGACCGGCTTATTAAGAGCAATATATACATGCTTCTTCTTGTCCTGAAGCGGCTTTCCCTGGATCCGCACATCGTCGCCTTCCTCGGCCTGGCTGCCCAAGACCGCAACCACCCCGTTAATGGTGACCTTCCCGCTCTCCACCAGCTTATCCGCTTCACGACGCGAGCAATATCCCGTTTCGCTGATAAATTTATTGATTCTCAAAGATGCCATCCCCTTATCTGTAACTACTTCATGTTCAGCCTTCGATTGTTTTCTGCGGTACCGCAGGCAGGACAATACTTACTCTCGTGCCTACTCCAACTTCACTCTCGATTTCCATCGTCCCCCGGTGGCCCTGGATAATGCGCTGGCTTACCATCAACCCGAGGCCTGTGCCCGTTTCCTTATTCGTAATAAACGGTTCGCCAAGATGCGGCATCATGTCTTCCGGAATGCCTTGACCTTCATCCCGAATATCGATCTGTATCTGTTCGGGCTGCGGGCGTGTAAGCCTGATCCATATATTGCCGCCTTCCGGCATGGCTTCAATGGCATTCTTGAGCAGATTTATGAACACCTGTTTGAGCTGGTTCTCTTCGCAATGCACAAAGGTCGGTTCTTCAATAAAATCCAATTTGAACTCGATGCCGTACAGATGCGCCTGGCTGTCGAGGAAGGAGATGACATCCCCCATAATGACGCCCACGTCCCTCTCCTGGAAATTAATCGCCTGAGGCTTGGCTAATATCAGAAATTCACTGACGATCAGATTGATTCGATCCAGCTCGGACAGCATCAGGTCGATATGATCGGGATTCGCTTTGTGAGTCTGCTGTTGAAGCTGCAAAAATCCTCGGAGGGTCGTAAGCGGATTCCGGATTTCATGCGCAACCCCGGCAGCCAGCTGCCCCACGGTATTGAGCTTCTCCGAACGCCGCAGGAGCTCCTCGATCCGATTGCGTTCCGTCACATCGCGGGATACGCTAATCATGGAGGTAACCTCACCGTTCTCGTCCCGCACAAGCGAGGTGCTGATGCTCACTTCAATCGTGCTTCCATCCTTGCGCAGACGGACCGTCTCCACCGGCGGAAGCCGCTCACCAGCCCGCAAACGACGGATGCGTTCCTTCTCCTCTTCCTCTTTGGCCGGAGGCACAAGCGCAAGCTTCCGCCCGACCACTTCGTGCGCCTTCCAGCCGTATAATTGCTCAAACGCTTTATTCACGCTGATCACGCGTTCATAGGTGTCGGTTGTATGAATGGCATCGGCCGTCTGATTGATAACGGACTCTAAATATTCTTTAACGGACTGGTTCTCATCCACCATCTGCTTCAACTGGCTCGTGTAGGTACCCAGATTGCGGGTCATGGCATTGATGCGGCCTGCAAGCTGCCCCAGCTCGTCCCGGCTGCTAACCTCAAGTCTACGATCGAAGTGACCATCCGATACATCGTTTACGGTGCCCAGGATGGCCTGAATCGGCTTCGTAAAATAACCCGCTACAATGTAACTGCCAAAAATCACGATTTCGAGCAAAACCAGTGAAATAGCCACCAGACTGATCATCTGCTCCCTCATCACGGAAGAGATGGCTTCATAATCCATGACGACACTGATCACGCTGGTCGGTTTATTTTCGGACAGGATGGGAATGAAGCTTTTTAACACCTTCTTATTATTGATGGTGCTGACAAACACCACATTGTCGCTGGTAGATACGGCCCTCTGCACAGCTTCCGTATCTTGATCCAGGCTCCCATAATTGTAGGTGCCGAACGTGATCGGTCGATTGCGGAGCTTGTGGTGAACATCGTCCGTTCCATCCTCTCTCATATATTCATTGCCAAACGTTTCGGGGTTGATGCCCGTCACTTCCAATATCCGCGGATTCGATTTCAAAGTCTCCTCCACCACGGTGTTCGGGCTTGTGATCTTCACAAAATCCTTGATATTCGAATTCCGGATGTAGGGATCGATAATATAATTCCGCTTGCCATCATAATAGTATCCCCATTTATCAATGAATTCCGGATTGGATGTGGAGAACTCGAACGGTCCGGACCAGAAATGCTCGGCACGCTGCCCCTCCGTAACGGACACGACTTTGCCATGCTGGAACAATTCCAGAAATGCGGTATGCCAATACCCCCAGTTTTTTGTGGAAAGGCCGATTTCGTCTTGGGAGGAGGAACGGGCAACAACGATATCATCGTTGGTTCGAACCAGCAGCGAAATGTGGGTCACACCGATCTCTTTACTTAATTCGGCCAATTGCTGATTGGTTATATTGTTAATATCGGGATCTAAGGCCTTTGCCGCATTAACTGCTGCTACCTTCAGCATATCCCCGAAAATGTTATCCACATACGCAGAGCTAAAGCCGGTTTGCTGAACCGTAATGGCGATCTGCGTGGCGGCCATCACCATTTTGGTTTCACTATCCTGCTGCAGGTTTTCCTGGGTCGTGTAATAATTCAGCGTAATGTTAAGCAGAAGGATAAATAATACCGATATGGACATGATCATCGATAATTTCGTCTTAATCGACAAGTGGCATCTTCACCTTTCTGCTGTCACATCGACGACTTGTGAATATATACCCTCATGATACCTTGATCACGAACGTTTGAAAAGACAAGCCGTATTGCGGCTGACGGGTTTTTTCCGCAATCGCATTGCTATTGAATTAGGGAATCCTTACAATATAAGAGGCTAATCCCGATAAATAAAACGACGTATCCACAGATTGCGCACAAATACACAACTTATCTGGGGATAATGTGTATAACTTTGTGTATAACTTTTTGCTTATCCACAATTCTGTCCACATCATGTTAACAAACGAATAAATGTTCGTTGAACATTGGGTATAAATACAGGGTTTTAGCAGGCAGCGAAAGGAGACTTTAGATTGATATCACATTCAATAGACCCACTGGCTGTGGATAACGAAAATCATGAACGCTGGATGCGAGAAGCCATCGCGGAAGCCCGGAAGGCCGAAGAGCTCGGTGAAGTTCCTATTGGTGCTGTCATCGTACGGGGCGATGAAATTATTGGCCGTGGATATAATCTGCGTGAAACGACTTACGATGGGACGGCTCATGCCGAGATGGTAGCGATCCGGGAGGCCAGCCGGCATCTTGGAGCCTGGCGGCTGCTCGACTGTCGATTATACGTGACGCTGGAGCCTTGTCCCATGTGTGCAGGTGCCATCGTTCAGTCCCGGGTTCCGCAGCTCATCTACGGCACAAGCGATCCCAAGGCAGGCTGTGCGGGCACACTGATGAATCTGCTTCAAGAGCCGCGCTTTAATCATCGGACGCACGTGGTGGACGGCGTGCTGCAGGAAGAATGCGCATCGTTGCTGACTCAGTTCTTTCGGCGTTTACGCGGGAAAATATGATTTTATGTACCGTAAGAGGAATGAACACAGAAAACCCGGCCGTCATGGCCGGGTTTTCTTGTCTGCGATGAATAAAATTAGTAAGTGCTCATTTGGCTCATGGATTCCTCAAATTGCTCCATCGTGATGACGTCAGCGTCTTTTGGAATACCGATTTTGAACTCTTGTTTCGCGTTGATGTTGTTGTATTGGGTGCTACCCTTCACAGCCAACTTCACGTTCTCATTCGTTTCTGGATCATTGAAATCAACGTTCAACACAACATCTTGGTACGCAGGGAAATCTTTTTTATCGATAGCCGTGTTGATGTTAAATGTATTGATTTTCAGGTATTTCTGCATTTCTTCCAAGCCCGCTTTGAATTCGTCTTGGTTGACGTTGGACACTTCAGCTTTAGCAGCATCGATGTCTTCTTGGGTCAGACCCAGCAATTCGCGGTACTCGTCTTTAGCTGCAATATCAACAACCTTAGGTGCAACCTTGTTTACCATAATATCCAATGCTTCATTCAGGTTATCATTGGTTACAAAGAATTGTACCACTTGTTTAGCGTCAACACCTTCTGGAAGGCCGGCATCTTTAACATTGATCTCTTTGAAGTATTTCGCTTGGTCATATTCGCTCAGCACAGCTTCAAGGATTTCGTTAACGAATTTTTGGGACTTCTCGGTATCCAGGGTTTCTGGGTTAAATGTTTCGCCGGATTGCTCAGCAAGCTCTTTCATGTCCATCACGAGGAATTTGCCAACAACGTCTTCCGGGAATGGCAGCATTGGAATGCTTGGAATTTTAACGTAGATTTTCTCTTTCGTCATCACCATATCAATGTTGAAGGACATCGCCATGTCACCCTTCAAATTGATGCCCATGTTCATTTCGGTTTGCATTGGCTCAGCCTGGTAGATCCCGTCCAGTGTAACCTCCGCATTCTTCAGCATCGTCATCGCCTGTGTTACGCTTGGATCGCCTTCAACTGCAGGTATGTTAACTTGAAGGTCTTCAATGACAAATTTGCTCTTCATTTCGTAGGATGTCATCTTCATCGCGTTCGTAGCAGCATTGGTCATTGCCGCCTTAGGCTCTTCTTTCTTGGCGCAGCCGGAAAGCACAACTGTCACCGTGAGCAGCAGTGTCAGCATGATAGCTGCAAACTTCTTGTTCATTAAAATTTCTCTCCCCTCTAACAGTCAAAAAAATAACAGACCTTCTAATCATAAACCATTTAACCAAAATGAGAAACACTTTCTGGAATATTTACTGAAATTTTATTTCCTTTCTTTTTCCATCCATCTTAATTTCAAACTTCTTAACATGCGAATAAGGTGGGGCCCCAAAATATTACACTTGAACACTAATACGGAAGTTGGAAGCAAAAGGTTTCAAATCGAAAAAAAGAACTTCCTGTCGAATGACAGGAAGTTCTCTCGATTCTTGCTTCTTGGCGCCTTCGTATTTTGCTCCTAAAGGCTGTTAGCCCTCCGGATTAAAATGGCCATCCTGCTTGCGGATCTTCGCTCTGTGCGAGCCTGACAGCGGCTCCTGGCCGCCCCGGTCATGGTCCTTCCGCTGCCTCGGTTGTTCCTGTGCTTCAGGCACCGGAATCGACTTTGGTTTACTCATCTGATAGCCCTCCATTTCATGGATCACAGCGTTTGTTCTACGCAATCGGCCTTGATGCTTCGGTCTGAAAGGAGCATCACAGCTTTCACATTCATTCATGGAACTTAGTGATGCGTGATTTGCTGCAGAGTTTGAGCACACTCATGAATATGACGCGTATAATCGCCCACCATGCCCTGTATGTTCTCATTGCGCTCATCCGTCGTCGCGCCGTCACGCTCTACATCGATCAGAGCGACCTTCACTTCCCGGGAATCCACATAGGTGCATTGAAAATCAAACGAATACTCCTGACGACCTGCTGCGCCAATGTGAATGCGGATGGCGTTCGGATCTCCTTCGTCTGCTGCCACTTCTGCACGATCCCCCGGTTTGAGTATGGTCGGCAGCCTTTCCTGCCAAGCATTGACCAGCGTCGACTGATCGACATTCAGTTCTGAGTTCATGTTCACACCTCCCCTTCTCTATAAATTGCGATAACAGGCGCTGTTTTATACAGCAGGTCCCCCAAGCATAAAGTGCTATATATCCGAAGCTTCCGTGCATTTGTCTTGCAAACAAAGCATAAAAACCATAGAAAAAACCGTTCCCCGAAGGAAACGGCTTGCGTTTGTATATGTATGGCGGAGAGGATGGGATTCGAACCCATGTGGAGTTGCCCCCTAACGGTTTTCAAGACCGCCCCGTTATGACCGCTTCGGTACCTCTCCATGTGGAAATGATCACTGCAAATGAATCACGTGCAAAAATCATTATACCACAAGTCAATCTGTGTTATCAACTTATTTCTTAGGTTCGATGATGCTAACATTCCCCATGTAAGGGCGAAGCACTTCCGGAATAACAACGGAGCCGTCGGCCTGTTGATAATTCTCCAGAATCGCCGCAACCGTACGCCCTACCGCAAGCCCAGATCCATTCAAGGTGTGAACAAATTCCGGTTTACTCTTCGGCTCCGGACGGAAGCGAATATTGGCACGGCGTGCCTGGAAATCACCAATATTCGAGCATGAGGAAATTTCACGGTATACGCCGCTCTCCGGAAGCCATACTTCCAGATCATAGGTTTTCATGGAGCCGAAGCCCATATCCCCGGTACATAGCGTCATAACGCGATAAGGGAGATTCAACAGCTGGAGCACTCGCTCCGCATCCGCCGTCATTTTCTCGAGCTCATCAAACGATGTTTCCGGATGCACAATCTTCACCATTTCGACCTTATTGAACTGATGCTGACGAATAAGTCCCCGGGTGTCGCGTCCTGCCGCGCCGGCTTCCGAACGGAAACAGGAGCTGTATGCGACGTAATATTTAGGCAGTTCCTCGCTATTTAGGATTTCCTCACGATGGTAGTTCGTTACAGGAACCTCAGCCGTTGGGATCAGGTAATAGTCGGTATCGCTAATTTTGAATAAATCCTCTTCGAATTTAGGCAGTTGTCCCGTTCCGTACAAGCTATCCCGATTGACGATATATGGAGGCAGCATTTCCTCATAGCCGTGTTTGTCGCTGTGCAGATCCATCATGAAACTGATTAAGGCACGCTCAAGCCGTGCACCCAAACCCTTGTAGAACGTAAACCGGGAACCCGTAACCTTCGCGCCTGCTTCAAAGTCCAAAATACTCAGGTTCTGGGCAATCTCCCAGTGAGCCTTAGGTTCGAAATCAAAAGCTCTTGGCTCCGCCCACCGGCGAATTTCCACGTTCTCTTCCTCCGAGGCACCGATCGGCACACTTTCGTGGGGAATATTCGGAATCGCCAAAGTAAGCTCGGATATGCTGGCTTCCAGCTCACGAACTTCCTCATCCATTGCTTTAATCTGGTCTGACACTTGGCGCATCTCCAGAATCAGCTCATCTGCATTTTCGCGATTTTTCTTCAGCTTGGCTACTTCAGCCGACACGGTGTTGCGGCGATTCTTCAAACTTTCGCTTTCCTGCAGCAATTCCCGGCGCCGGGCGTCAAGCTTAGGAAAATCCGCAATCAAATCGAGCGATTTGCCTCGATTCTTCAGCGCTTCTTCTACACGACTGTACTCGCTGCGCAATATTTTTACGTCTAACACGGGAAACCCTCCTAAAGTAAAACATCCATCAAGTATATCGAAGCAGCTGCCCTACCTGTTGATAAAAGCCTTGGGACAAGGCTGCATTATACGTTGTTACATACGATACATCTTATTGCAT
This sequence comes from Bacillus sp. FSL K6-6540, assembly GCF_038007545.1. Classification (NCBI taxonomy): domain Bacteria; kingdom Bacillati; phylum Bacillota; class Bacilli; order Caryophanales; family Bacillaceae; genus Bacillus; species Bacillus sp. FSL K6-6540. The sequence continues at coordinate 90,173 of NZ_JBBOXH010000001.1, read as the reverse complement.
TTCAGCGAAAAAGACAACTTGACTCCCACATACTGCCAAAGAGTCAAGATGTCTTCTACTGAAACTATTACGTTACGCCTGTGGCGCCGTCGCCCGGGAGCGAACCATCTCCACAAAATATTGATGGAGCCGGAAATCGTCTGTCAGCTCCGGATGATAGGAAGCCGCAAGCAGATGCCCTTGTCTGGCTGTGACGATCTCATCCTTATACGTGGACAGAACCTCAACGCCCGGTCCCACTTCCAGAATAAGCGGAGCGCGGATGAAGACGGCTCGCACCGTTTCATCGATGCCCTTAACCGGCAAATCAGTCTCGAAGCTTTCACGCTGTCGTCCGAACGCGTTCCGCGCCACCGTGATGTCCATCAGCTTCAAATGCGCTTCTTCGTCGCCTTGAATTCGCTCGGCCAGCACGATCAGTCCGGCGCAGGTTCCGAATATCGGTTTGCCTTGGGCTGAAAACTGACGAATCGCATCCATAAAATCATACTTGCGCATCAGCTTGCCAATCGTCGTGCTCTCACCGCCAGGGATAATCAAGCCGTCAATGTCGTCCAGCTGCTCGACCTTCTTGATCGGAACCCCTTCGGCGCCAGCAAGCGTAATGCTTCGAATATGCTCTGCAACGGCACCCTGAAGTGCCAGTACGCCGACCTTCATGTTACCCCTTCTCTCTTACCAGCCGCGATCCTGCATGCGCTCAGCCGGACTAAGCTTGGATATCTCGATGCCTTTCATTGGAGCACCCAGGTTCTTGGATACTTCAGCAATCAATTTATAATCATCATAATGCGTTGTCGCTTCCACGATCGCACGAGCAAATTTCTCAGGGTTATCGGATTTGAAAATACCGGATCCTACAAAAACGCCATCAGCGCCCAGATGCATCATCAATGCGGCATCCGCAGGGGTGGCCACGCCACCGGCGGCAAAGTTAACGACAGGCAGCTTGCCCGTCTCGTGAACGCCTTTCAGGAGGTCATAGGAAACACCGAGGTTTTTGGCTTCGGCATACAGTTCGTCCTTCGACATGTTGCGAACCTTGCGAATTTGGCTGTTGATCAAACGCATATGGCGAACGGCTTCCACGATATTTCCCGTTCCCGGCTCGCCCTTCGTGCGGATCATGGATGCACCCTCGCCGATGCGACGCAGCGCCTCACCGATATCTTTCGCGCCGCATACGAACGGTACGGTGAAATCCCATTTGTCGATGTGGAACACTTCATCTGCAGGCGTCAGCACTTCACTCTCATCGAGGTAATCCACGCCGAGAGATTCAAGCACTTTCGCTTCAACGTAATGACCGATACGAGCTTTGGCCATAACTGGAATGGATACGACCTTCATTACTTCCTCAACGATGGTTGGGTCAGCCATACGTGCTACTCCCCCAGCAGCGCGAATATCGGAAGGAACGCGCTCCAGCGCCATAACTGCCGTAGCACCGGCAGCTTCAGCGATTTTCGCTTGTTCCGCATTCATGACGTCCATAATGACGCCGCCTTTTTGCATTTCCGCCATACCTCTTTTTACAGTAGATGTTCCTGTTTCCATGTCCCCTAGCCTCCCGATTATATGTTGTATCTCATCGCCATTTAGAGCATTCCCTGGCGATATGGTCTGTACCCGTATGGTTCATACTTGCAATGAATCTAACTTGATATTTTACCGCATCAAAATCAAATACACAACCCATTTACTCGGAATTTATCGGCTGCTTAGAAAAGATTTTTGATGGAATCAAACAAATCCGCGAAAAAGTCACCGATCGCACGGAGGAACAGCTTGAACCAACCGGCTTTCTCTACCTCGTCTGCCGTGATGAGATTCACCGTTTCGGTCTGGGTTTCCTTCATGCCTTCGATTTTGTATGAGTAGGTTGCCGTGCCCACCTTCGTATCCTTAGCGACAGGCGCCGTCACGCTGGAAGAATCCAGTTTGGCTTCGAAGGTAATGTTCTTTCCGCTAGAACCTTTAGGCACAACAAATGTGAGGGCTTTATCGGTCACCAGCCCAGCTTCCTTACCTTTGCCCTTCTTCACTTCGACGGTTTCAAATCCTTGCACGGTTGCTCCGGCTGCTTGGACTTCCTTCACTTCGAAGTTGTCAAAGCCGTAATCCAGGACTTTTTTGGTTTCCTTAAAGCGAGCCCCTTCGGATTTCGTTCCCATAACCACGCTGATCAAACGCATGCCGTCACGCTCAGCAGTACCGGCAAAGCAATAACCCGCCGCATTGGTATGACCGGTTTTCAAACCGTCCAAACCTTCGTAAGCATAGGCCTTGAAGTTCGTAATGCTTTTGTTGGCCTCCAGCATCCAGTTGTAGTTGATGATCGGACTCGTATCGCGCGGCCGGAATTTATGCGATTGAATGGCCGTAAACTTCGCAAAGTCAGGATGATCCTCAACGATATACTTGGCAAGTAATGCAGTATCCATTGCCGACATTACGGTTTCTTTATCTTCTGCAGGACGGTATTTCTCAGGCATATCTGCACGGCTAAGGCCTGTGGAATTAATGAAGAAAGCGGTCTTCAATCCCATCTTTTTCGCCGTATCGTTCATCATGGTAACAAACTCTGCTTCGGAACCAGCGACATGTTCAGCCAATGCTACCGTTGCATCATTCGCCGAGCCGACAGCCATGGCTATGTAGAGCTCTTCCACTGTATGTTGGTCGCCTTCAGCTAAAAATATCCGTGAGCCCACGGTTTTTTCAGCATTTTCCCCTACCGTGACTACGTCATCCCAAGCTAACTCGCCTTGTTTTACCTTCTCTGCCACGATATATTCCGTCATCATCTTCGTCATGCTTGCCGGTGGCAATGCTTCATCCGCATTTATGGATAACAGCACCTGGCCCGTAGATGGCTCGATCAAGACGGCAGAGCTCACTTCCAAGCCCAACTGATCGACCGATGGCACTTTGTCCGGCTTCGCATTATTCGTCGCAGCCTTGTCCGTTGCCGCTTTGTCTTCCGTAGCTTTGGTTGTATCCGCTGTAGCCAGCATATTAGGCGCAGCGAGCGAAACCGCAGGCGCAGCAGAGAAACATAGTATATTAAACAGCATCAAGGATGCCAGCGTTCTTTGAATTCGTTGTCGCTTATTCTTCTTTATAGACTTGTCTATCAATGGAATTACTCCCCTCTAATTCTCAATAAGTCATTAACTTGTTCTATTCTATCATAGGGGGGGTATCAAAAAAAGACAAGCTAGATGAATTTCATCCAGCTTGTCCAGGAAATAAATGACATATATAGTGTATCCTTATTCTTTTCCGTGAATTACAAGGAATAGTTAGGCGCTTCTTTGGTGATTTGAATATCATGCGGATGGCTCTCGCGGAGACCAGCCCCGGAAATGCGGATAAATTGGGTATCATTCCGCAGCTCCTCCAGGTTTTGCGTTCCGCAATACCCCATGCCGGAACGCAATCCACCGATCAACTGATGGATGGTATCTGCCAATGGCCCTTTATAAGCTACACGGCCCTCGATGCCTTCCGGTACCAATTTCTTGTCGTCATCTTGGAAATAACGGTCTTTACTGCCTTGTTTCATGGCAGCAAGGGAACCCATGCCCCGATAAGCCTTGAAACGGCGTCCTTGGTAGATCTCGGCTTCGCCTGGGCTTTCTTCCGTCCCTGCAAACATGCTGCCCAGCATAACGGCACTAGCGCCGGCCGCGATGGCTTTTGTAATTTCTCCGGAGTATTTGATACCGCCGTCTGCGATAATCGGTACGCCGTACTCTTTAGCAACCGTTGCGCAGTCATAGATGGCCGTGATTTGCGGTACGCCAATGCCGGCAATAACGCGGGTCGTACAGATGGATCCAGGACCGATTCCCACTTTAACGACGGATGCACCGGCTTCGATAAGCTCTCGCGTACCTTCGCCTGTAGCCACATTACCCGCGATAATGGTCAGATTCGGATACAATTCGCGCAGTTTGCGTACGGAATCAATAATATTGATGTGATGCCCATGAGCGGAGTCAACGGTTATGACGTCTACACCGGCTTTCACAAGCGCTTCTGCTCTTTCGAAGGTATCTTTGGAGATTCCGATCGCTGCACCTACAAGCAGGCGGCCCTGAGCGTCCTTCGCTGCTCTAGGGAACTGAATCGCTTTCTCAATGTCTTTAATCGTGATAAGTCCTTTAAGAACATTATCGTCGTCCACCAAAGGCAGCTTCTCGATTTTATGCTTCTGAAGGATCATTTCGGCATCCTGAAGGGTCGTTCCAACCGGAGCTGTAACCAGGTTCTCGCTGGTCATCACTTCGCTGATAACCGTATTGTAATCATGAACAAAACGAAGATCACGATTCGTCAAAATCCCGATCAGCTTATTGTTCTCATCCACGATCGGAACCCCGGAAATCCGGAATTTGCCCATGAGTTTCTCAGCGTCGGATACAAGATGATCGGCATGAAGCGAGAATGGATTGGTGATGACTCCGCTTTCCGAGCGCTTCACCCGATCTACTTCTTCCGCCTGTTGTTCAACCGTCATATTTTTATGAATAATGCCGATTCCGCCTTCTCTAGCAATGGCAATTGCCAAAGGAGCTTCCGTAACGGTGTCCATACCTGCACTGATGAGCGGGATGTTCAATTTCACGTGCTCGCTCAATTTGGTGCTAACATCCACTTCTTTTGGAAGTACCTCGGATTTTCTAGGAACCAACAATACATCGTCAAAAGTGAAGCCTTCCTTGCTAAACTTATCTTCCCACACCTGGGTTATTCCTCCTTTTTGTCGTCTTCCTGCGGACTACAACTACTGTCAGAGCTGGACCGGACGGCATTTTCAAGTATTTTCAGAAATATATTATTGCCATCTTAGCAAAGGGCCCATAGGCTGTCAAGGATTGAATTGGCCCATTTCCTGAAGTTCGCAAGTATCCATCCAGCGCGTTGTCCTGTCCCTTTGGAGTGGACAAACGGACAGCTTTCTTCTATTAAATGGAGACTTATCCACGTTTAAGATTGGCCTGCCATATTGCATCACTTTAGGCATTATCACGGAGACGATGCATGACTGTCGTTTAGTATCACCCAAGCCGGCTCGAGATAGTCCAGAAATCAGAAATCCACGACACGGCATATAGGAAAAGACCGTTATCGATTACTCGATAACGGTCTTTATGGTTGTTCGCTT
>NZ_JBBOXH010000001.1:15000-80000 GCF_038007545.1 Bacillus sp. FSL K6-6540 | reverse complement strand
TGACTTGCTCATTTCTTAACTGACGAGAATTTGTTCAATTCTCTATTTCAACGTCCCACCGAAGTGGTTCGTTTTACTCACTCGTTGTTCAGTTTTCAAAGATCAACTTCTTCGTTTGTTACCAACAAGTTATCTCGTTAGCAACTCTTATATCTTATCACATCCGCTCGATGATTGCAAGCTTTTTTTGAATTTATTTATCAAATTCATTTTAGCTTGTTGATCCAAGCATTTGTTCCAGGCCGTATTTCTTGGCCGGAAATATAATATACCATGGCATCCGCCTATATGCAACCCTTTTTCGTAAATTAAGAATAAGGTAAAATTATACACTCGTTTGCTTGCCATATATGACTCTTTAAGTCCATCTAATTCTGTCTGCTTCTCGGGAATAGGTATAACTGAAGCTGTATATGAGTCCCCAGAATGACGGTCCACTGTAGGCCATCATCTTTAGCAGCTCCGTTCGTGCTGGTTCCCCAGCCAAATATCATAGGCGCCAAGCAGACGACGCCTAAACACCCAGTCCATTTACCCAGTCCATTACGTGTTTGTACCAAATGAATGTAGCACAAGCTTTACATTCATAACAAAAACGCGCTCTATGCACAAATGAGGCAGTCGACTATAGAAAGCTATAGCCGACTGCCTCTTTTCTATCTATGAAAGGAGCAAAACCTACTCCTTATTACGCATGTGCGGGAACAGCAAGACATCGCGAATGGACGGAGAATTGGTCAGAAGCATGATCAGACGATCGATCCCGATGCCAAGTCCGCCTGTTGGCGGCATACCATATTCCAGTGCACGCAGGAAATCCTCATCCATCTCGTGCGCTTCGTCATTGCCCTGCTCTTTCTCCTTCATCTGCGCTTCAAAACGCTGACGCTGGTCAATCGGATCATTGAGCTCCGAGAATGCATTGGCGTGTTCGCGCGCCACGATAAACAGCTCAAAGCGATCCGTGAACCGCGGATCCACGTCGTTCTTCTTCGCCAGCGGCGAAATCTCAACCGGGTGACCGGTTACGAACGTCGGCTGAATCAGCGTCTCTTCTACGAATTGCTCAAAGAACGCATTCAAAATATGACCGAATGTCATATGCGGCTCAACCGGAACTTTGTGTTCTTTGGCAAGACGGTGCGCTTCCTCGTTGGACATGTCCACGCTGAAGTCTACGCCGACAACTTCTTTTACCGCATCCACCATGGATACGCGGCGCCACTGCGGCGTCAGGTCCACTTCATGCCCTTGATAGGAAATGACTTGCGTGCCCAGCACCTCTTGGGCGATATGGGCAATCAGATTCTCGGTCAGTGCCATAATATCTTTGTAGTCCGCATAAGCTTCATAAAGCTCAATCATCGTAAACTCCGGATTATGACGGGTTGAGATCCCTTCATTCCGGTAAACGCGGCCAATTTCGTACACTTTCTCAAGTCCGCCCACAATCAGGCGCTTCAGATGGAGCTCAATTGCGATCCGCATATACAGTTCCATATCGAGCGCATTATGATGCGTGATGAACGGGCGTGCCGCCGCACCGCCAGCGATGGAATGCAAGGTCGGGGTCTCCACCTCAAGATAGCCTTGGGAATCCAGGTAACGGCGCATCGATTGGATAATCCGGGAACGGGTAATGAAGGTTTTCTGCACATCGGGATTGATGATCAGGTCGACGTAACGCTGACGATAACGGAGCTCTACATCCTTCAAACCATGGAATTTCTCAGGGAGCGGATACAGCGATTTCGAAAGAACCTCCAGTTCCTTCACCTTCACGGTAGTTTCACCGGTCTTGGTCTTGAACAAGACCCCTTTTACCCCGATGATGTCACCCAGATCAAGGATGCTGAATGCTTCATACTGCGCTTCTGCAACGGAATCCTGGCGAACATAAATCTGAATCCGGCCGCTCAAATCCTGAATATGAGCAAAAGAGGCCTTGCCCATGCCGCGTTTAGCCATAATTCGTCCAGCCAGGTTCACTTCCACCTGCTTCTCTTCCAACTCTTCCTTGGAGAGCTCGTCGTACTGTTTCAGAATATCACCTGCGTGATGTTCTCTTTCGTATTTTCCGCCAAACGGATCGATGCCCAGCTTGCGAAGCTCGTCCAATTTGTTGCGGCGGATTTGCAAAAGCTCACTTAACTCCTGTTCTTGTTCCTGGTTGTTCATTTCTTCCGTCATCGTCATTCATCTCCTTCATTTCGCTTCCATTGTGAATCCCGTACACATTCGGCAAGGACTTAACGGTAGGGCAGCCATTTCAAGACATGCCATCCATCCATTAAGCCCTCAACCCGGCCCTAACCTATTTAAAAAAGCCCCCCGAAGGAAGCTTTCTACACCACATTCCGACTTACTTCTTAATGTCTACAATTTTATATTGAATAACGCCCGCAGGAACGTTAACATCCACAACCGATCCTTTTTGCTTGCCGATAATCGCTTTGCCGACAGGGCTCTCGTTCGAGATTTTGTTGTTAAGCGGATCCGATTCAGCCGTACCTACAATGGTATATTCCATCGTGTCGCCAAATTCCAAATCCTCCACGATCACCGTGTTGCCCACGCCGACTACATCGGTATTGATATCATCGTTGTTGATGATGCGCGCATTACGGAGCATTTTCTCCAGCGTGATAATCCGGCCTTCGATAAAGGCTTGCTCGTTCTTGGCGTCTTCATATTCGGAGTTTTCACTAATATCGCCATAACCGATGGCAACTTTAATCCGCTCAGCCACCTCGCGGCGCTTCACAGACTTCAGATTCTCAAGTTCGTCCTCCAGTTTCTTCAGACCGTCCTGGGTAAGAATGACTTCTTTATCGCTCATTAACCGATTCTCCTGTCATGTAAATAATTTAAACCACGGTATCAACATACTATATGCGAATTCTTGGGGATCAGAACTTCCCTCTGATGCCTGCTCAATTTCTTGAATTTATACTGAAAGATTATATGGGAACCATTTCAAAAAGTCAATGCGCGCAAAGGCTGTCACGGATGTCGCATATACGCAACCGTTAACAGCCTGCACCTCGTATTATCCAATCGCCGCAGCGGCTTGAGGGTATACGCTTTTTGCCGATTCTTCATGGTCCTCCAGATTGTTCACAAAGTTGTTCAGAAGGCTGACCAATTCATCGCGCTTCGTTTCTTCCATAATAATATCTTTAATGCGAGCCGATCCCTTGAGCCCTTTCAAGTACCAGGAAAGATGCTTGCGCATCTCTCTAACCGCTACCGCTTCGCCGCGCAGGGCGATCAACCGGTCCATATGCAGGATGGCTATCCGGATTTTCTCCTGGGGAGACGGATCCGACAGCAGCTGGCCCGTCTTCAGGTATTCCACGGTACGGTACAGCATCCAAGGATTCCCCAGCGCTCCACGACCGATCATGACGCCATCGCATCCCGTCGTATCCAGCATCCGTCGAGCATCTTCCGGCGTCACTACGTCGCCGTTGCCGATAACCGGAATGGAGACGGCTTCTTTCACTTGGCGAATGATGTCCCAATCTGCGTGCCCGGTGTAGAGCTGCTCGCGCGTACGTCCGTGAACGCTGACGGCTTGACCGCCCGCCCGTTCGACAGCCTGCGCATTTTCGACAGCGTAGATATGATCGATATCCCAGCCTGTGCGCATTTTCACCGTGACCGGTTTGTTCACGGCATCGACAACCGCCGCGACCATCTCATAGATTTTGTTCGAATCCAGAAGCCAGCGCGCTCCCGCATCCATCTTCGTTACCTTCGGTGCAGGGCAGCCCATGTTGATGTCGATGATATCGGCATTGGTCTGCTGATCGACGACTTTGGCCGCTTCCACCAGGGATACGCGGTCGCCGCCAAAAATTTGCAGGCTCAACGGCTTCTCCCGCTCGTCGACGAACAGCATTTCCTGGGTGCGCTTGTTCCCGTGAACGATCGCCTTGCCGCTGACCATTTCGGCGCAGACCAGACCAGTGCCGAATTCCTTCGCGATCAATCGGAACGCCGGATTGCACACGCCAGCCATCGGCGCCAGAACCACTTGGTTTTTCATTTCAACGTTTCCGATTTTCAATTGATCCATTCCATGTTTCCCTCCTTTATTTTCAAATATTTATAGTCGAAGGATCCCGCTTCTTGAGCGTGAAATCCCTAAGTTTCAAACCAAACCATCATACCCATGAATCGCGCAATCGTCCAGTCCGCAAAATACACTCATTCTTGTAGATCCCATCCAAAAGACATCTTCCTATATTAATGGCAGGGTTTCTAAAAAATAAACCTGAATCCCTTCACGATAGATAATCTAGCTCCGTTCCTTAAGCTCCTGCAACGTAATCTCCAGCACGTCGGCAATCTGAGCCAGCATCTGCTCCTCAGCACGGCGGTTCCCCCGTTCGATTGCGCCAAGAACAGCCAAAGAAATACCGGATCGCTCGGCGAGCTCTTGCTGGGTCAAACCCTTCAATTTTCGGAAAGCGCGGATACGCTGCGCCAGCTGCTTGTTTTCCAAAGCTGAATTCCTTCCTTTCCTTCCAGGTTCTCAAGTGCTGTCTTCACCACGGGGTACAGACCAGAAGGTTCAAGCTCAGACACGATATCGGCCAGCGGCCTGAGAACGAAAGCCCGTTCCTGCATGCGGGGATGCGGCAGAACGAGGTCCGGCGTATCCAGACGGCGCCCTTCCATCCATAACAGATCCAGATCCACCGTCCGCGGTCCCCAGTGAATATGACGGACCCGGCCGAGCTGTTTCTCGATTTGCTGCATTACGGCAAGCAGCTCATGGGGACTCAGCGATGTCGACACGGCTGCGGCCATATTAAGGAACATCGGCTGATCCACGTAACCGACCGGTTCGGTCTCATACAGGTTGGATACGCGGTCTACCTCAATGTCTGGCACTTCATCCAACCGTTCCAAAGCCTCCATCAGGTTCCCCTCGCGGTCTCCCAAATTGGCCCCTAAAGCAATATAAGCCTCTGAACACTCAGAGGTGGCGTGTGAATTCATGATCGTCTCACTTCCTGGTCCGGTGCAGCTCAATGGTCACACCTTCAAAATGAATGTCAAAAGGCGGGTGCGGCTTCGTCAATCGGACCGTTAAAGCATCGATAATAGTATAAGTGTCCAATACCTTAGATGCAATATGCTCCGCTAAAGCTTCAATCAGGCGGAACGACTCCGTCCGCATAATCTCCAGCAGGAGTTCATGAATTTCGGCATAATTTACCGTTAACGTCAGATCATCCGTCTTCGCGGCTTTGCTCAAATCCATCTCCAGCTCAAGATCCACATAGAATCGTTGGCCCAGCTTCCGCTCTTCCTCAAACACACCGTGGTAACCGTAGTATTCCATGCGGCTCAGTATCATTTTATCCATCTCGTACTCCGCCCTTCCATCCTTGATCCCAAAAAATTAGTTGCGTTGAAGCTCCGTTGAAGCGTAAGTCATGGCATCGCACATCTTGGCTGTCCGTTTCATATGCTTCACGTCGTGCACCCGAACGATCTGACAGCCTTGCGCAATCCCGTATGCGACGGTGGCTGCCGTTCCTTCCAGCACGTCTTGTGCCGGAGCGCCAAGCGCGGTTTGGATAAACCTTTTGCGGGAGGTAGCCAGCAGTACCGGAAACCCCAATCCCACAAGCTGATCGAGTGATGCCATCACTTTCATGTTCTCGTCATAGTCCTTTGCAAACCCGATGCCCGGATCAAGCAATATTTGGTGATCCTGCACACCGGCAGTGCGCGCAATTTCGACGCTTTCCAGCAAATCGCGTTTTACGTCTTCTATCAGATTCGTGTAATTTCGTTCGCGTCGATTATGCATAAGAATGACCGGGCATCCGAGCTCTGCCGCCGTCTTAGGCATATCAGGATCGTCTTTAAAGCCCCAGATATCATTAATGATATGAGCCCCCGCTCCAATTGCCTGGCGCGCCACTTCCGCTTTATAGGTGTCAATCGACAACGGAATTTGCGGCGCGTGCCGGTGAATAGCTTCAATAACCGGGATTACGCGCGCAAGCTCCTCTGAAGCTCCAACCGGCTCGTGTCCCGGCCGCGTCGATTCCCCGCCGATATCGATGATGTCGGCTCCCTCCTCAATCAGCTGAAGCGCATGCTCCACCGCTCGCTCCGTGTCGTTATAACGGCCTCCGTCCGAGAACGAATCCGGCGTCACATTCAATATGCCCATAATAAGCGTCGATTGACCGAGCTTTAACTCAGCGTCCTTGCCCAAACGATATTCACGTTCATAGATGGTTGTTTTCATATATCAAGCCCTGCTTTCCTTCTATACGCATACAGCAATGTACGGGTTATCGGGCCGGCCACTCCTTGTCCGATGGTCAGAGCCTCGCTTTCTACTCCAAACAGCGTCGTAACCGGAACAATCTCCTGAACAGAGCCTGTGGTAAATATTTCATCCGCTCCGGTAAATACATCCCAACCATAACGGCCTTCTTCGGCCTCGATGCCAAGATCGGCAGCCAATTCCAGCACCACTGCCCGGGTAATCCCCGGCAAAATGCCGGTACCCACGTCCGGCGTATATAAACGCCCCTTCTTGACGAAAAAGACGTTGCTGACGATGCCTTCGGCCACGTCTCCCGCCGAAGTTAACATCAGCCCCTCTGGCGGACCACCCGATGGTTCCGGATATCTTGCCAATTCCCGCTTTGCGAGTATATTGTTCATATAATGCAGGGATTTCATCCGGACCGATGATTCCGGCGTGTTCCGCGGTAGGGACAGCAGCCTCATGGCTCTGCCTGTCTCGTAGAGCGCAGCGTTGGCGGCCGGCAGCTCCTTGGCGAATAATATCTCGGCCGGCTTCGCATAATCTCCGGCAGGCAAACCGAGTAATCCTTCTCCTGCGGTTACGGTGTACCGTATATAGGCATCCTGAAGGCCGTTCGCCTCCATCAGCTCCGCAATCCAGCCGCTGATCCTCTCGGCATCCGCCTTGTGGGCGATCCCAAGCTCCCGGCAGCAGTCCGCCAGCCGGTTCAAATGCCGCTCTAGCAAAAAGGGCTTCCCTTGATACGTGCGGAAGGTCTCGAATAGACCCATTCCGTACAAAAGCCCATGATCCATCACAGGTATGACCGCGTCGGCAGCTTCAACGATGCCGCCGTTCATGCCTATATATTTCATGCCTTGGCGCCAGCCGTGCGCTTCAGGAAGTTGCGCAGCATCTGATGGCCATGGTCGGTAATGATGGATTCCGGATGAAACTGCACGCCTTCCACGGGATAATGCTTGTGCCGAAGCCCCATGATTTCGCCCTCTTCCGTCCAGGCGGTAATCTCCAGCTCCTCGGGGAGGGTCTCCTTCTCAACGATCAGCGAGTGATATCGCGTTGCGGTGAACGGAACCGGCAAACCTTCGAAGACCGATTCTCCTGTGTGTTGGATGGCGGATGTTTTTCCATGCATGAGGCGCTCCGCACGGATGACGTTGCCGCCAAAGGCTTGCCCGATCGCCTGATGGCCGAGGCAGACGCCGAAGATGGGAATGATCCCTTTGAAATGCGAAATCACGTCCAGACTAATGCCCGCTTCATTCGGCGTGCACGGTCCCGGCGATATCAGGATATGGTCCGGCGCCAACGCTTCGATGCCGGCGATGTCGATCTCATCATTCCGGTAAACCTTGACTTCCTCGCCGAGCTCCCCCAAATATTGAACCAGGTTATACGTAAACGAATCATAATTGTCGATGACAAGTATCATGTTATTTCCCCCCTATATAGGCAGCCGCCTCAGCGGCTTCTTCTTCACTGCACATCAGCGCCGCTATCAAAGCTTTGGCCTTGTTATGGCACTCCCGGTATTCCCGATATGGATCGGAATCAATGACGATCCCAGCACCTGTCTGAATGTAACCGACCCCATCCTTCACGGCGAGGGTCCGGATAATAATGTTAAGCTCCATATCGCCGTTATAATCGATCCAGCCCATGGAGCCGGTATAAGGCCCCCGTGTCACGGGTTCCAGCTCTTCGATGATTTCCATGGTCCTGATTTTGGGTGCGCCGGTAATGGTGCCGCCAGGGAACGCTGCCGCAATGACATCATATGCATTGTTGCCCTCAGCAATCCGCCCTTCCACTTGGGACACCAAATGCATGACGTGCGAGTACCTCTCCACGGTCATCAGCTCCGGAACATGCACCGTCCCGTATGCAGCAATGCGGCCGATGTCATTCCGCTCCAGGTCGACCAGCATAATATGCTCGGCCCGTTCCTTCTCGCTGCCAAGCAGCTCCGCTTCCATAGCCGCGTCCTCTTCCGGATTTCTCCCCCGGCGGCGGGTACCCGCGATCGGCCGGGCAGACACGATATCGCCATCCAGCTTCACCAGCAATTCCGGCGAGCCGCTGGCCAAACTGAAGCCAGGCGAGGATAAATATCCCATATAAGGTGAAGGGTTCAGAATGCGCAGCCACTCGTAAATATCGGAAGGTTCCGCATGGAGCTGCAGATGCCGGCGAAGAGACAAGTTGACCTGAAAAACATCGCCCTGCCGAATATATTCTTGGATCGAGAGAACCGCCTGCTCGAACGCTTCCTGCGAAAAATCAATCTCCAGCCGATCCCAGACCTCCACATTCGGCCCTGACAGCTCCTGCGCTTTCTTCCATCGTTCCTGCCGCACCCGTTCATCTTCGGATTTCGAATCGTTCTCTGACCCCGTTCCGTACATTTGATTCCATTGGGAGAGCATCGATTCGGCTCTTAAGCCGGCCTTCTCATATAATTCCTCCAAAATCTCTTCCTGCCCCAGTGAGAGCTCCGAACCTTCAGAAACATCCGCTGAATCCTCAAGCGCCGTCGCTTCCTTCGAATCTTCCCCGCTCCCGGAAGCCCAAGGCAGAGGAACATGCACCGAGCAGTATAGGCTCTCATCCGCATGATCGTAAATCCAGACTTCTTCCATGCGCATCCACAAATAATCCGGAAAGCCAGGCTCATCCTTAGCCATCACGGGCAGCTGCTCGATCGAGCGGATGACATCGTAGCTCAGAAAGCCTGCACAGCCTCCCCGAAAGTCCGGCCATCCCGGCACTCGGGGTGATTTCCACGCTTTCATCCACTGCTCCAACAGACGCAGCGGCTCTCCCGTTACCTGCGTTCGCAATCCGCCTGACATTTCGACAACTTCGCCCTGGCTTCCTTTTCCCTGCAAAATGGACACCGGTCGTAACCCAAGATACGTGTAGCGTCCACCTTTACCGCTCTCCAGCACAAAGGCATAAGGCGATGCTTCTTTCCAAGCATGTCTCCATGACAAGGGTAATCCTCGTGTTGCTCCTTTATATTGAACCAGATAGGGAACGACGGACCAGCCCTCTTTAGCCCATGACTGCCACTGGGCCAGCTCCACTCTTCTCTCCATGCCGATCCTCCCTTAGTCTTCAAAAGCCTTACTGTTGCCTGTCAGTATACTGTATCCCGCTTCTCTTGAAAACCCTAAATAGAGGCTTGTCCAACAATAATTTTTGATGCGGTCAGCCCTTGAATCCATTAAAGCGTTATCTTAGGGAGTAGTATACGCAAAAAGCCCCCAATGCTATAAAAAACACATTGAGGGCTCCCTTCTCGCAGCACATTACCTCACTTGGGTGAGATGAAAATGCACAGCCTATTCCAGATCATTTTATTCGAAGTTATAGAGCGGCGTGCTCAGGTAACGCTCTCCGTTACTTGGAATGACAGCGACAACCCGCTTGCCTTTACCAAGCTCTTTGGCGACCTTCAAGGCAGCATATACAGCCGCACCGGAGGAAATACCGCCAAGAACCCCTTCTTCCTTCGCCACGCGGCGGGAAGTTTCAAAGGCATCGTCATTCTCTACATGAACGATTTCATCGTAGACTTCTTGGTTCAAAATTTCCGGGATGAAGTTTGCGCCAATGCCCTGGATTTTGTGAGGGCCTGGCTTGCCACCGGCAAGGATTGGCGATGCAGCAGGCTCCACCGCAATAATCTTGATGTCAGGGTATTGCTCTTTCAGCACTTCCCCAGCGCCTGTAATCGTACCGCCTGTTCCGATGCCAGCCACGAACGCATCCAGGGAACCGCCGATCGATTGGATCGCTTCAACGATTTCCGGACCAGTCGTTTCACGGTGGATCTTCACGTTCGCTTGGTTCTTGAACTGCTCGGCCATGAAGAATCCGGCATTTTCCTTCAGGATTTCTTCGGCCTTCTTAACGGCACCGTTCATTCCTTCCGATCCCGGTGTCAGGACCAGTTCCGCTCCGTAAGCACGCAGCAGGTTTCGGCGCTCCAAGCTCATGGTTTCAGGCATGACGATAACCGCTTTATAGCCTTTAGCCGCTGCCACCATAGCTAAGCCGATGCCGGTATTACCGCTGGTCGCTTCAATGATCGTATCGCCCGGCTTCAAACGTCCATCCTTCTCTGCCTCTTCCACGATGCTGATCGCGATCCGGTCTTTAACGCTGGCGCCCGGGTTCTGGTATTCCAGCTTCAGATAGATCTCTGCGCTATCCTCAGGTACGATCCGGTTCAAACGGACGAGCGGAGTTTCACCGATTAATTCTGTCACATTATTTACGACTTTTGCCATGAAAGAAGACCTCCTCTAAATATGGATCTGGATAAAAATAGTGAATACATAATGGTGTTATTCATTCGAATGTCGAATCATGAATTTGTAGGTTCTCGATGTTAAAAAAATGGGAGCCTGCAGATTAATAAAATTCCAGTTGTTCAATGGCTCTCCAATATCCGAGTAAAAAGGTAGGTTTTTGTACCTTCATCTTATCAACGTTACAGGCCATTGTCAATATCCCGCTGCTCGAAAATCAACATTTCTAGGTGAATTTTCCTGCGACTCACGAACGAGCCGAACGCGAAATCCTTAGGAGGACTTCATGCCGGATAACCGCCAATTTTCCGCAGCCATCCAAGCTCAGGCATTAACTACAGCGAAAAAAGCTCCTGCAGCCAGATTTTTCTCCGCCGCAGCGAGCTTTCCTCATTTTGTTGCTTTATTTACAGCGTAACCGTACCCGCACTTATCCGTGCCTCGTATTTCTCGCGAAGCTGCCGCTCCAATTCCGATAAGGACACCGACTGCTCCAGGGCCAGCTGCTTGCGAACCGCCTTCCGGATACTTTCCTCGCTAGGAGCTTGAGGCTCAATAATATCCCTCACATATACTATGGCATATGTGTCCGTGAGCGATACAGGTCCCGCAATATCTCCGGGCTCGAGCGATAAAGCTGCTTCAAGCAGCTCTGGCGGCAAAAAGGGGTCATCCTCTTCTACCAAGCCGATCTGTCCGCCGTCTTCCCGAGTGTACTCGTCAAGGGATACCTGAGCTGCGAGATCTGCAAAATCCTCCCCATTTTCCAGCCGATCCATGACGCGTTCCGCCTCATCTTCCGAAGCGACTTCAATCATGGATAAATTCAGCTGTTTCTTGGGCCGAAATTGATCAGGGTACTGTTCCAGATACGAATCGATTTGCTGCTCCTCGATGTGAACATCGGAAGTCGCAATTTTCTCAAGCAGGAGCCGATAAGTCGTCTCCGTCTTTAACTCACTCTCCGTAATGCCAAGCTGATCTTCCATTTCCGATAAGAACCGTTCCTTAGAGCCATAGCTTCGGCTCATGACTTCGATTTCCGTTTCGACTTCCGCGGTCGTCACATCAATGCCCTTCGCTTTCGCTTCCAGCGCCACGGCGTGCCGATTCAGCATGGTCATCAGCATTTCGCGCCCATATCGCTTCTTCAGCTCGTCAACCCACTCGTCTTCGGTAATCGCCCTGTCCTGGATGGATGCAACGGGCTGGGAGCCTGTTTTCCACGGCGGTGAAGCCTCCTGCAAAAAGCCCCCGGAAAACAGCATCCAGCCCCCCATACCCAATACGCATGCTGTCAAGACAATGACGGTCGCCCACAATCCCTTCTCTTGTCTCGTCATCACGGTCGCTCATCCCAACATTAAGATTTGGCCCGCTCTAGCACGGATTTAAGCTGTTCTCGGTCAAACGTATATCGTTCATTGCAAAAATGGCAGGAAACCTCTGCTTTGCCGTCCTCTTCGATCATCTGCTCAAGCTCTTCCCGTCCCAAGCTGATCAGTGCGCGCTCCACCCGCTCATGCGAGCAGTCGCAGCTGAAGTAGACTTCCGTTTCCTCCAGAATCGTCACATCCGGAAGGACGCGTTTCAGGATATCCTCGAGATCCAGCCCTTCCTCCAGCATCTCGGTGATCGGAGGAATCTTGCTTAACGCAAGCTCGATCTCCGTAATCTCTTCATCGCTAACGCCGGGGAGAAGCTGAATGATGAAGCCGCCGGCATTGGCCACGGAATAATCCGGCGAAACCAGCACGCCCAAGCTTACCGCCGAGTTGGTCTGTTCGGATACGGCAAAATAATACGTGAAATCTTCGGCCAGCTCGCCCGAGATAATCGGCACGCTGCCACGGTAAGGCTCCTTCAATCCGAAATCCTTGACCACATCAATCTGACCGGTGGTCCCTACCGCAGCGGCTACGTCCATCTTGCCCGGACGTATATTCGTCAGCTCCACATGCGGATTTTTGACATAACCGCGTACCTCGCCCTTGGCATTGCTCTCCGCCGCAATCAGACCGATCGGTCCATCGCCGCGAACCTGAATGCTAAGACGCTCATCTCCCTTTAGCATAGCTCCCATCATCGCTGCTGCTGACACGGTGCGGCCCAAAGCGGCTGTGACGACAGGGAACGTATCGTGTCTTCGGCGAAGCTCTTCCACCAGATCGGTTGTCCGAACGGCAAATGCCCGCACTTTCCCGTTTAACGCCGTTCCCCGCAGCATACGGTCTTTTTGATTACCCATCTTGAGGCCTCCTTGTCTTTCTGGTTGTTTGTAATATCTAACGGTTTTATATCGCTTCTAGTTACGCTCGTAAATAATACGCAAGCCTTCCAGCGTCAAGAGGGGAGAAATCTCTTCGATGGATTCCGTTTCGCCGGCAATCAGCTCAGCCATTCCCCCCGTGGCGATAACCTTAACATTGTCCGTTCCCATCTCGGCTTTTATGCGTTTAACCAGGCCATCGACCTGTCCTGCATAACCGAATACGATGCCGGCCTGCATGGCATGAACGGTGTTGCGCCCAATCACCTTTTTCGGCTTTTCGAGCTCTACGCGAGGAAGCTTGGAAGCACGCTGTACAAGGGCTTCCGTGGCAATGCCAATGCCCGGCACAATTACGCCGCCCAGATAGTTGCCTGCTTCATCAATGCAATCAAACGTCGTCGCCGTACCGAAATCCACTACGATCAGCGGCCCCCCGTACTGCTCGACGGCTGCTACTGCATTCACGATCCGGTCAGCCCCCACCTCACGCGGATTCTCATACCGCAGATTGAGTCCGGTTTTGATCCCCGGCCCAACGATAAGGGGCGCCTTGCCAATATATTTATTGCACATTTCCTCGACCACGCGCACAAGCGGAGGAACTACGGAAGAGACAATAACGCCTTCTATTTGGCTTACCAATATATTGGACATTTGAAACAAATTGTGGATCAATACACCGTATTCGTCCACGGTAGACTGACGCGATGTACTGATCCGAAAATCATGCAGCAGTTTCTTTCCCTGGTACACACCCA
Source organism: Bacillus sp. FSL K6-6540 (assembly GCF_038007545.1). Lineage (NCBI taxonomy): Bacteria > Bacillati > Bacillota > Bacilli > Caryophanales > Bacillaceae > Bacillus > Bacillus sp. FSL K6-6540. The sequence continues at coordinate 66,347 of NZ_JBBOXH010000001.1, read as the reverse complement.
GCACAATATTGGTATTCCCTACGTCCACAACGAGAATCAACCCTCTGCTCCTCCTTTCTTTGCATTCAGATCCAAACTAATATCGAGACTATGGAATGAATACGTCAGCCGTCCAACCGAAATGACATCGACCCCGGTCTCCGCAATCCCGCGCACGGTCTCCAGCGTCACGCTCCCCGACGCTTCGACGCGAACGTGGGGCGACTTGGCCTTGATTCTCCGCACGGCCTCCATCATCATGTCATGACTCATGTTGTCCAGCATGATAATATCCGCGCCTGCAGCCAAGGCTTCTTCCACTTGTGCCAGGCTCTCGGTTTCAACTTCGATCGTCATGGTGTGCGGAATATGGGCTCTGGCCCGGCTGACCGCCTGGGCGATGCCGCCCGCACCCTTGATGTGATTATCCTTGATCATGACGGCATCGTACAGGCCGAAGCGATGATTCGCGCCGCCGCCGACCCGCACGGCATATTTCTCAAGCATCCGGTGGCCTGGCGTCGTTTTGCGGGTATCCACCAGCCTTGTCGGCAATCCCTCAAGCACATCAACAAAAGAACGTGTTTTGGTTGCAATGCCCGATAGACGCTGAAGCAAATTTAAGGCGAGCCGCTCGCCTGTCAAAATACGATGGGTGCTTCCTTCCACCTCAGCGAGAACCGTCCCTTTTTCCACCACGTCTCCGTCACGGACCAATGCCGTAAACATAAGCGTTGGATCTACCGTTTCGAATACCAGCTCTGCCACTGGCATGCCTGCCACGATGCCTGCCTCTTTGGCATGGATAACCCCTTTGGATTCGTGACCCGGCTCGATCGTGGTGAGGGTCGTAATATCCCCCGACCCAATATCCTCCTGAAGCCAAGTCCGTATGCTCTGGAGAAGGCCATCGTTATATCCGTTAAACATCATCGCTCAATTCCTCCGTCATTTCTTGGTCCCGTATAAACACAATATGCTTGCGCCATTCGCTGTCATTTCGCTCCGGATAATCCTCACGGTAGTGAGCTCCCCGGCTTTCTTCCCGACCCAACGCGCCTTGAACCACCAGCAGGGATGCAGTCAGCATATTCGCAAATTCGTATTCTTCACGCTTGGAGAGCATCGATTGGAACAAGGGCAGCTGACGGCCAAGCTCTTCCGCTGCTCTTATTAGAGTATCCCGATTTCTCCGAAGTCCTGCATAACGCACCATGACCTTCTGAAGCTTCAAGCGTTTTTCCACCATCGCTTGCGACGGAGCGTCCTTGCGGCCCAGATGGAATGATACCCCAAGAGGATCCCCAGAGGGTTCCGGGAGGCTCTTAATGCGCTCGACAATCCGACTGCCGTACACGACCGCCTCCGAAAGCGAATTGCTGGCTAACCGGTTCGCTCCGTGAACACCGGTAGACGAGACTTCTCCGCAAGCAAATAATCGCTTCACGCTGCTCTCGCCGTGCAGGTTGGTCTTGATGCCCCCCATCATATAATGCGCAGCCGGGGAGACCGGAATCCAATCGGACGATAAATCCAGCCCGTACTGCATGCATGTTTCATAAATCGTTGGGAATCGATGTTTGACCATTTCCGGCGACTCATGGGTAATATCCAGGTATACGAAGGTCGATCCCGTCGCTTCCATTTCACTGACAATGGCCCGTGCCACGATATCCCGGGGTGCCAGCTCCTGTAACTCATGGTATTTCGGCATGAATCGTTCCCCTCTTATATTACGAAGCACGGCGCCTTCTCCGCGAACCGCCTCTGATATCAGGAAACGGGGAGCACCCGGATAGCTTAGCGCCGTCGGATGAAACTGGATAAACTCCATATCCCGAATTTCCGCGCCTGCCCGATAAGCCATGGCGATGCCATCCGCGGTCGCAACCTCCGGATTGGTCGTGTACCGGTACAACTGACCGGCCCCGCCGGAACACATAATCGTCGCACGGCCGCGCACGAATACCCGCTTGCCATCCGGCATCTGTACCAATGCGCCGTGACACTCTCCCTGTTCGGTAATCAGGTCAATGACAAAATGATCATCCCATACCTCTATATTGTGAAGCATTTCGACCTGAATGGAAAGAGCGCGCACAATTTCATAACCGGTAGCATCCCCGTTGGCATGAAGGATCCGTCGGTGGCTGTGCGCACCTTCTTTGGTCAAAGCAAGCTCGCCGTTCTCCACATCAAACGTCGTGCCGAGGCGAATCAGCTCTTGAACCCCGACGGGACCCTCGTTTACAAGCACATCCACCGCGGCAGATGAACATAAACCGGCCCCTGCAAGGAGGGTATCCTGACGGTGATATGCTGGCGAGTCATCCTCCGCCGTTACGGCCGCGATCCCGCCTTGAGCATAACGGGTGTTGCTCTCGAGGAGCGATTTTTTCGTAATCAAAAGCACATTCTGAGTCGCACTTGCCATGATCGCCGTATATAAACCCGCAATGCCTGAACCGATCACGATGACATCCGTCTCTACAACCGGGAGATCGTTCAGCTCAAAATCAACCAAATACTGCGGTATCACGTTGCTTCACCTGTCTTTTCACGAAAGAGTAGCGCATGCTACTTAACCTGTAACATGCGCTCTAATGAAGTTCTGGCTTTCTCTGCAACGACCGGCGGCACATAGATCTGCGGCTTCATCGTTTCCAGTGCTTTCACCAGCTTTTTGAGATTATTCACTTTCATATTCGGACATACCAGGAATTTCGTCGCGAAGTGGAACGATTTATCCGGGCTATCCAGTCGAAGCTGATAACCGGTACCGTCCTCAGTGCCCACGATAAACTCCTTGGCCGATGACTGTTTGCAATATTCCAGGATGGCGGTTGTGCTTCCCACAAAGTCCCCCATGGCAACAACCTCCGGACGGCATTCCGGATGCACCACAAATTCAGCTTGAGGATATTTGGCCTTCATCTCGACGACATCCTTAACGGTCAGCATGTCATGCGTGTTGCAGTATCCTTCCCAAATAATGAGTTTCTTGTCGGTGTGCTGCTGAACATAGTGCCCCAGGTTCTTATCGGGAACCCATATAATTTCGTCCGAATCCACCGACTGAATCACTTTCACCGCGTTGGAGGAAGTGCAGCAGATATCCGTTTCGGCCTTGATTTCAGCGGATGAATTGATGTACGTAACCACCTTCGCATTCGGATGCTGCGCTTTCAATTTCCGCAGTCCGTCCACGTTCACCATGTCGGCCATAGGACAGCCAGCCCGTTCATCCGGAATCAGAACCGTTTTGTTTGGTGCCAGGATTTTGGCGCTCTCGCCCATAAAATGCACGCCGCAGAATACGATGACCTCGGCGTCGGTTTGTGCCGCCTTCTGCGCGAGCAAGAAGGAATCCCCACGGAAATCAGCAACCTCCTGAATTTCGTCCCGTTGATAATAATGAGCCAAAATAATTGCATTACGTTCCTTCTTCAACTGCATTAACCGCTCACGCAGTTCACGGTTCTGTTCTGCCTTGCGCTCCAGTGCCAAAGCTTCCATGATCGACCCTCTCCCTTTATGTTGTCCGGCTGTTCGCCGCTTATGACCATGTGACTTTCAGGATGGTTCCCACCTTTGTGAAAGGAAGCGCATCCTTATTTAACAACTAATGTACACGTTCGTTCTGTCCCCTGTCAATGTGATAGAAAGCACAAAAAGAACCGGAAAACGAATTATCGTTCTCCGGTTCTTCTTTTTTATTCGGTATTCGATGTTTTATCAGCGAATATTACGTTAAACTGCTGTTACCGTTGTCCGATCCGCCTGGAGGATCCTTGCGTTCGGAATCTTTGGTTTCCGGTGCTGGATCATTCGAATCCATCGGGTTGTTCGGAATCTCTTCCGTGGAAGTCGGCTGCCCGCCGTCTTCTTTCCCTTGAATGCGAACTTTCACGTCGCCAATGTTATCGATAATCGGCTCGCCGTTCTCGGAAGAACCTTCACCTTCGCCACTGCCATCGCCTTCAGCCGATCCGGTCTCAATGAGGTTCTTGATTTGCTCAAGCTCCAGTGTTTCCTTCTCCAGAAGCGTGTTGGCAATCAAATGAACCTCTTTGGAATGCTTGGTCAGAAGCTCTCTACACTTCTCATAACATTCGTTAATGAACCGCTGCATTTCCTGATCGATTTCATAAGCGATTGCATCACTATAGTTCTGCTCGTGTCCGATGTCACGTCCCAGGAACACTTGTCCTTGGGATGTACCGAACTGCATCGGTCCGAGCTTCTCACTCATACCGTATTCCACAATCATGCTGCGGATGATGCCCGTTGCTTGCTGGAAGTCGCTGTAGGCTCCGGTTCCGATTTCGCCGATGAACAGCTCCTCGGCGACACGGCCGCCAAGCAAACCGGTTACGCGGTCCAGCAATTCCTGCTTCGTTACGAGCATCCGATCTTCCTTCGGCATCATGATGACATATCCGCCGGCACGGCCGCGAGGAATAATCGTTACCTTGTGCACCGTATCCGCATGCTCAAGGAAGTAACCCACAATGGTATGACCGGCTTCATGGTAAGCTACGATGCGTTTCTCGCGGTCACTGATCACGCGGCTGCGCTTCTCGGTACCCACGATAACGCGGTCAATCGCTTCATCCACTTCTCGCATGGAGATATCTTTACGGTTGCGGCGAGCCGCAAGCAAGGCAGCCTCGTTCAGGAGATTCTCCAGATCGGCGCCCGTAAAACCGGTTGTACGTTTGGCGATGATGTCAAGCTTGACATCCTTCGTCAACGGTTTGTTGCGTGCATGAACCTTCAGTACGGCTTCACGGCCCTTCACATCCGGGCGATCGACGGTAATCTGACGGTCAAAACGTCCCGGGCGAAGAAGCGCCGGGTCCAAAATATCCGGTCGGTTGGTCGCAGCGACGATGATAATGCCTTCGTTCGCTCCGAAACCGTCCATCTCAACCAGCAATTGGTTGAGCGTCTGCTCGCGCTCGTCATGACCGCCGCCGAGACCGGCGCCGCGCTGACGACCTACAGCATCAATCTCATCAATGAAGATGATACATGGTGCATTCTTCTTTGCGTTTTCGAACAAGTCGCGTACGCGAGAAGCACCGACGCCGACAAACATCTCTACGAAGTCGGAACCGGAAATACTGAAGAACGGCACTCCCGCTTCGCCGGCAACGGCGCGTGCAAGGAGCGTCTTACCGGTTCCCGGAGGACCGACAAGCAGGACGCCCTTCGGAATGCGAGCGCCAACCGTGTTAAATTTGCGCGGATCCTTCAAGAAGTCAACAACCTCGACAAGCTCCTGCTTCTCTTCATCTGCTCCGGCTACATCTTCAAATGTAATCCGTTTCTTCTCTTCATTATATAAGCGGGCTTTGCTCTTACCAAAGTTCATCACTTTGCCGCCGCCGCCCTGAGCCTGATTGAACAGGAAGAAGAACAGAACAAACATAATGATGAGCGGAATAAAGGATGAAAGCAATGTCAGCCAAATGCTTTGGCCTTCCATTGGCACCACGGACAGTTTGACATTGTTGCTATCACTGGCTGCAGTCAGCTCTTGCATCGCTGCATCCGTGGCAGGAATATAGGTCGAGAAATTCTCCGATTTTTTCTCTTCGGATATCTCCCTATACTTACCGGTCACCAGATAAGCGTAACCGTCAAATTGTACCGTCATTTCCTCTATGTTGTTAGCTTTGACTTCCTGCCGCAGTTGATTATAACTAGGGGCATCGGCTTGCTCGCCGCCATTGGTGACGAATTGTACTATGCCCACCACGACTAAAAATAGAATCAAATAAAAACCAGAATTCCGGATGAACCGACTCATCCCCTACCTCCTCTCAAGACACATAAGATATTTTACCACAGCCTGTCTGGCCATCTCAACAAAGGCCCCCGATCTGTGGTAGCAGCCTATTGGCGCGGTTTAACTGCTGTAGATTTCCGGTTTCAGAATCCCGATGTAGGGGAGGTTCCGGTAATGCTCGGCGTAATCGAGCCCGTATCCGACAACAAAAGCATCCGGCAGCACAAATCCGGTATAATCAGCCTGCAAATCCACCGTACGGCGTGCCGGCTTGTCGAACAGGGTGACAACACGCACCGAGTTTGCCTTGCGGCTCTTCAGAAGCTCAATCAAATGGCTGAGCGTAAGACCGCTGTCGATAATATCCTCCACAATCAGAACATCCCTTCCTTCAACGGAAGCGTCCAGATCTTTAATGATCTTGACCACGCCAGAGGATTTGGTTGATGCTCCATAGCTGGATACAGCCATGAAATCCAACTCTAGAGGTACTGATATGGATTTAACCAAGTCGGCCATAAAAATAAACGCACCTTTAAGAACGCAAATAACGAGCGGATTGCGTCCCTCATATTCGGCGCTGAGCTTGGAACCGAGTTCCTTAATTTTTGCGCGAATCTCTTCTTCACTGATGAGTATTTCCTGAATGTCATTCTGCAACTTAAGTGGACCTCCTACGTTTATACTATGAAAGCGTGAAACGGGCCATTCTTCGTTTTACACTTGCCTTAAACATCCGACAGCTCCATTCGGAGAACTCGTGATGTGTGCCGCCCGCAAGCGGCGTGAACGGAACGTCGTACACCTGGAATCCATACGATGCTGCCGGAACCGTCACAAAGAATAGGAATCCGGGCACGGACAGACGGCGGGATTTTCTCATCAATGAGAATATCTTTCACCTTTTTGCTTCCGTTTAATCCCATGATCTTCATCTTGTCTCCCGGCTGTCTGTTGCGCACGGTTAAAGGAAACTGCAGCTCATCCGCATCAAAATCCGCCACAAAGGCCGATGGTCTGGAGCCGCTCCGGCTTTCGCTTCCTGTCTTTAACGACAATGTCAGCATTTTTCCGATTTCCTTAACATAAAGCTCTGACGCATCAGGAGAATCAAGAATGTATATGTACTGTCCCTGTTCTTCCGGAGGTTTTGGCCAAAACTGGATCACTCCGTACTCACGAACACAGGTAATGCCGTCACCCAGATCCAGACGCCAGTTGCTTCGCTGATCGTTAAGAATGCCGTGGCGCACCGTTTCAATCTTGACAAAATCGGTGTTTTCCTGATCTGAGGGCAGGTAATTTAATATTAGTTTAATCAAACGCCGTTGTAAAGCGACATGTAAGCCCAAAAAGGAAGGCGCGTCGAAAGCGAGCCTCCCATCGTTCTCCTGTACCAAACTCCGAAATTGCTTCGCAGCTTCAAGCTCCACAAAATCATCCTCCTGCTGGACAATTTCGGCCAGCTGATTGAGTGAGGAGGAGAACTGCCCGTTGTATCGCTCCAAAAAAGGAAATACTTCCAGGCGAATCGCATTACGGCGGTACTTCGTCTGCAGATTGCTGTGATCCACCGCATACTGGAATCCGCATACGCGGCACAGCTCCACGATATCCGCCTTGTACATACGAAGGAACGGGCGGATAAGTTCCACTTTTTTTTCCGTGCGTTTAAATTTGATGCCGCCCAGGCCCGACAAACCGCTTCCGCGCAGTAGCCTCATGAATACCGTCTCGGCTTGATCGTCGGCATGATGAGCCAGAGCCACGGAGCGCGCATTGTGTTTCCGGGCCGTTTGCAGCAGAAATTCGTAACGCTTCTCTCTTGCCGCCTCCTGTCCACCCTTGCCGCTCTCTTCCATATAAGCGGGAATATCGATGAACGCCGTTTCCAATGGAAGTCCGAGCGACTCCGCCAGCTCGCGCACCATCTCCGCCTCCTGATCCGACTCTTTTCGAAAACCATGATGCACATGAGCGCAGATCAATCGGAGCGGCGTACGGTGCTGTGAGATTTCATGCAGAACGTGAAGAAGCGCAACGGAATCCGGTCCGCCGGAAACGGCAACCACGATACCGTCGCCTTCCGACCACAAATCAAACTCTGCGGCGGTACGCTCGATATGTTGGACGAATGTTCGTAAATAATCCTGTTTCACTTCCAGATCCCCTTTAGAGGTTGTTCAAAAAGTCCGCTTTTGATAAGAAACCCCCTATCGAGGCCACTTCAAAGGATGAGCGACCGCGATGCATAGGTAGGTTTTCTGGCGATATAGAATTTCACCAGTTCCACTGATAACTCATAAATTCTATATCTAACACGAAGTGAATCCGGAAGCCACTCGGCATCGAATCTTGAATTCAGCCGGGCCTAAGCAGATGCTTTCGAAGTATGTTTCCTGCGGAAACATTTCAGGTGCTCACGTACCAAAGCGTACGCTCCATTCCTGACGTCCCTAGTTTCATCCAATCTGAAGCGTCTTGAAAAAACGCACATCGGGAGCATAACCTTCTCGGTGCTGAAAACCGACCTTTTTGAACTCGCACCTTTATGAACTTCCAGTAACAAGGCAACAACTCATGAGCGGAAGAAGAAATAAACGGCGCAGGCCATAATGACCAAGGACAACCCAAACGCGTTCCTTAGCCAGCGCGGCGTACGTCCCGGAACGGGGCGACCGCCTCGGCTCGAGCCTTCATATATCCGTTTTCTCCACTCGTTCAGCGCTTCCCGTGAATCCGCGAATTCTCCCGACAATGCCTTGTTCAGCCAGACGGCGTACGGCTTGAATACGGGGTTTCTTCGCAGCACCAGCTGCAGGTCGGCAACGCTCCGGGTTTGGGGAAGCTGACAAGACGCCTCCTTAAGCGATTTCTCATCCAGCAGGCCGATGCACATCACGGCAAACGAGAACAAATCATAGGATACGTCGCCGGTCCGGCTCCCGGCATTCCAGTATCCCCGGTCGTACCATTCCGTAAACTGCTTTACGCTGCGCCCGAAGGAGCTGACGCCGCCGTAATCGATCAGTTCCACCCTTCCGTAGGCCGAAACCATCACATTATTCGGCTTCAAATCTCCGAACGCATAACCGGATGCATGCAGAACGGACAGCTTCTCAAGCAGCTTCAGCCCGATCAGGCCGACCCACTCGGTGCCGCGTTTGCGAATAAAATGATGCAGCGGGCTCCCCTCGATGTAACGCATGACATAGAAGGACACTTCGCCGCTGCCGTCATGATGATCGTCCGCCTCCACGAGGTAAGGGTCCGTCATTTGTTCTTTGAGTGCATTCAGCACATTAATTTCGGATTGTAGATCCAGAGCGTCATAGCCTACTTTTAAAGCATAACGCTCGCGCACTCCTGCCCGGTGGACCAGATACACCTTGCCGTTAGCCCCTTTACCGAGCATACGTTCCACGATGTACCGGCTGTTCCGCCATTTGCCCTTAATTACGGTTCCTGGCGGATAACCCGGGTTAGACAACGTAGTCACCGAGCATCCCTTCCTCTTGGCTGGAACGACCCTGCCATGATTGATTACCTTCTAGTGTACCATATCGGTAAAATTCAATCACCTTTAACAAGGCAGGTCCTGTCGGCGTCGCCCCCTTCATCTGCAGCCTGCTGAACATGCCGCGGGCACCGTCAAGATCCGAGGTCCAATCCACGTCCATGACGATATCCTCGCCGCTATGTTTTCCGGGAAAATGGAATACCGACAATTCGCTTGAGCCTGCGCGCGCTTTCAAGCTCAGCATCAGGTCGCGTATCGCTTCCTCAACGGCTGCCAGCTTAGGCTTCATGCTTGCACTTGCATCGATTAACAGCGCAACCTGAAGGGATGACGTCTCGGCCAGCTCATCCACCACTTCGACGACTTGCGAACGCTTGTCCGGCGGAAGTTCCTCCAGCGTCCCGCCTCCCAAAATATGCTGTATCTCCTTATTTACCGCTTGTTGGATCGTCTGAACCACCGTTTTCCGAGTCATCATCTGCATCGTCTGCGCAAGCTGCGGCGTACCTACGATCCGGTGTATGCCTCCTCCCGCTTTGGCTATCTCCTGTATTTCCAATCCCCCAAGTTCACCGATCGTCCCGTAATCAAGGACCCCCACCACGTTTACGACAATACCATCCTGCAGCGCATGCGCCGCGGCCAGAACCGGACTGGCACCGACATTCGAACACCCGTCTGTAATCAGCAAGATTTGTTTCATAATAAATTGCCTCCCGTCTGATCCATCCTATCGATTGGATTTCTATCTCTATCATTTCCACATTCAAGAGAGTTCAAACGACAATCAGGAAGAATAGACGGAAAAGAATTGATCGGCTCCGGGCCTCCATTTCCCGGGTAATCGCTTTGTTATATTGTAAATCCTCAGCTAACCGTTCGAGGCCGCTCCATGCGGGCGAATCCCGGAACATGCACATTCGACCATTCCGGATGGAAGTGATCCACGCGCCCGACCACCACCGTCATATCATCATGGATTTGATTCTGTTGATAGCGTATCACCTTCTCAAGCAGGCAATCGGCTATTTCCTGCGGGTCTTCACTGTTCACCTCCTGGATCATTCGTTTCATCCATAACTCCTTGTTCACCGCGTAACCCGGCGCATCATAAATGCCGTCCGTCATCATAATGAGAACATCGCCCGCCTGCAGCTGCAGGGATACCAAATCCACCTCGATATCCTGGATAATGCCGATGGGAAGATTGCTGGCCGAGACCGGTATGACATCATTGCCCCTTTTGATAAAGCTTGGCGTCGAACCGATCTTCATAAAAGTGGTCTGAGCCGTGTATTGATCGATGAGAGCCATATCGACCGTGGCATAGATTTCATCCGGCGAGCGCAGCATCAGGATCGAGTTGACCGATTTAATTGCCAGCTTCTCATCCATGCCGGATTGAAGCAGCTGCTCTAATATATTCAGGGCCGAGCTGCTCTCGAGCCTTGCCCTTTCCCCGTTCCCCATTCCATCGCTGAGCGCTACCGCAAACGTGCCGTTGCCCAGCTCAACCGTACTGAAACTATCCCCTGATAAAATATCTCCTCCCTTGGCCGCTGCCGCTACGCCCGTCATAATTTCAAATGTTTTGGCCGACCCGAAACGCACCGTCGCCAATCCGTCCCTTGGATGGGTCAGGGTTTCTTCCATAACTGCGATATGCTCCCCGAGAATGTCGGACAGCAACGGCCCGATAATCTTCCTGCATTCGTCGTATCCGCGGGTATACGCATGAACGATCTCAATCTCGACCTGACCCGAATCCAGGCTAATAATATCGATGCCTTGAATCGATAACCCCAACTGCTGCAGCGCTTCCCTGATCTGCTCCTCCTGAATGTGCATCGTCTGGCTTTCCCGTTTAATCTCTCGAGCCAAATCCTCCATGACCTGCGACACGCCGGATAATTGTTCCGCTACCAGATGGCGGCTATCGTATATTTGGCGTTTCCACTGCATATCATGTTGGTAAAGATGATACTGCTGCTTCAGGATGCCGAGCACCTCCTCCTTCTTGGCGCAGATCCGGCTCCACTCCGGCGGCAGATCGTCTGCTTCCATCTCGGGATTCTCCTCGATCGAGGTCATCATATCGGTCATATATTTATAAGTCTGGTAGAATTTCATGTCCCAGCACTGATTCCGTTTATAGCAGGTGGCGCAGCTTCCTTCCGCCACGGCATTCATGAAATGATTCATCTCCTCCGCCTGTTTGCCTGGAGGCTGTATGACCCCTGACGTTTGTCCGAAACTTTGCGAGAGCTGGCGGAACACCTTGGAGAATTGGGTCACGCGATCGGCTGTGAGGTCCCGGACCCGCTTGGCATACTCATGCTGAGAACGAGTATGATCCTGCGTCCCCGGCACATATCTGCCGATGGCCTGCATCACGCTTTTCGGTGTAATGAGGAACAGCACGATGGCCGCGCAGGTTTCCCATGTGGAGATCATGACTTCTCCGGGATTGCTGAAATAGATGGAAAGAATGGTTGCCCCGAGCAGCATGCCCAGCGAAACGCCGCCCTTCTTCCCTTCCTTCAGCATACCGGCGAGCATCCCGGAAAAGGCGAGCAGGCTCATCTGCGAGAAGGCCGATATATTGGCCAAACTGAGGATTAGGCCCGTCACTACGCCAACCGAAGCGCCCAGCGGCGCACCCCCTACCAACGCAAACAGCAGAATCAGATACCGGGATAAGACATGCTCCACCGACAGGGATTGAACGGTCCAGCCGACGGCACCTGTCATGACCGACGCCAGCAGAATGATGATGCATAGAATTTCTTCATTACGAAGAACATGCGTTTTTTTACGAAGCGTCAGCACCGGAATCGCCTGGATAAAGACCAGCGTCAACACGAAACTGAGTACGGCATTTAAGGTGAGCATCATCATGGAGTACCAGGTAATGCTTGGTCCGATGAGGACGCTGAACAGGTTCACAAAAAAGGTGGAGACAAATACCATCAAAGGTGCATAAGACAATTCCGCCCGATCATATGTCTCCAATCCCCGCATCATAAAATAAAAGATCAAAATCTCTGCCGGCACCATCCATGCCACCGGAAAGGAAGCAAATAAACTTCCTGCAACGATCGCTGCGCCTACCGGCAGCAAAACATCGCGTCGCATAAAGGCGATGACTGCGAAATAGGCGACTGCAAATGGAGAAAGTTCCCCCAGAATCATAGCTCGTCCGAGCAGAAAACCCATGAAGGTTAGCAGGATCATCCACTTCTTTGCGGCCAGGAAGTGGATGGGACGCTGCAGGAAAGGCAGCTGCCCTAACCGTTCCGCCACGCGGGCACGAATAGAACCCGCTCCCCCTTTAACTGCCTCAGTACCCGGAAACATCACCAGATTTCTTTTATCCATTACGCTGGCACCCCATTCTTCACGAATTTGTTGGTCCCATTATAAAACCCCCGTTTCGGAAAGTTTGTCAGAACACCGGACAAGCCCCAAAGAAATTTCCGACAAAATCAACGTGCCCTGCGAACGTTCGGGAAACGACCGCTCATCCCCCGCGCCCAGCCGGGTTTCCGCAGGTCTAGCCTGGGGCGTTCGGGCGGATCATTTCCCGAATTGAGGCGGCCATCCCGCGTTCATTCCGCAGATTGGCGCCGTAAAATGCGTAGGAACCTGTCGTACCCTTGGATGCAACGACAAAAAAACCGCAGAAGGCAATTTCCCTCTGCGGTCAGTTTATATTTTATCGAATTACATACGTTTGGCTCCGCGTCCGCCGCGTTTGCCTTCCGTATTCTTCTTGAGCGAAGAGATTCGTTCTTCACTGTCTTTCAGGAAGCGTGACATTTTATCCTCAAATGAAGGCTTGTTGGCCGCAGGCTTAAACGGGCGTCCACCGCGTTCGCGGTTGAATCCTCCTCCACCGCCACCTCCGAATCGTTCTCCGCCGCCTCCACTGCGTTCCGGTCTCGGTGCGCGGGGTGGACGACTTTCGGAAGCCGGCTTGTCGACAGCCTGCTTGATCGAAAGACCGATCTTGCCGTCCTTGTCGACATTAATCACCTTCACGGTAACGACATCGTTGATCTTCAAATGATCGTTGACATCCTTAACGTAGTTGTCGGCGATTTCCGAGATGTGAACGAGACCCGTGACACCTCCTGACAGATCCACAAATGCTCCAAAATGCGTTATGCCTGTCACCTTGCCCTCTAACTTGGTGCCCACTTCAATTGCCATAGAATAAAATGATCCTCCCTTAAAAATATACAGTCCGATTTAGAAATCGCGCTGCGGTGATTTGATTATACGATAATGACCTAAACAAGGTCAACAGACGTCTGTCATGCCTAATTACGGCGATTCGCCCGAATTTTGGGGCTGAATGATCGGCGTTTCATTCGGCAGATACAATCCGAACTTCTTGCGGGCAATCTGCCCGATATATTCTGGGTCCTTCAATCGCTCCACTTCGTGAGTAATCTGGATGAGCGACTGTTCAACGGACTTATAATCCTCTTGCTTCTGAGCTAGCGCTTCGTTCTGATTACGGATGCGGTCATTCTGGGACCAGAGCGTTGATCCTGCCCAGATCAAAAACAGCGCCATCATCGCCACAAACATTCTCTTACGCCGGCGGGCGCCTTTGTTCTTTGTCTTGGTTTGTTGGGGAGCCTGCTTCGATGGATCAGCAAATCTTCCCATGACCATACCTCCTAAAACCAGCGCTTCCACGCCTTGATAACCTTGTCCGCTAATTGCCTGCTCCATGCCGGCAGCCTGACCCTGGATGTGATCGGTCTCAGCATCCATTTCAGGAGTCGCCAAAAAGGCATGAGGCATTTAAGGATTAAACGCAACAGCGACAGGAGAAACTTCCATAGAAACCTTAACAGCCCTAAGCCCAGCATCAGGATTCCTTTGATCGGATTCCATAATAGCATACGGAACAGCTTGTACAAAAAGGACAGCAAGCCTTTTGTCACTTGAATTAACATTACCACAAAACGCTGGGTTATGACACTCCATAATAAAAAATAGATCCAAACCCCTATAAATAGCCCAACAAACACATAAAAGCGTAGCTGCCCGTCATTGGTCATGTATAACATGCGAAAAATGAAGAAGGCTGCCGCAATCCAGTAAAGGAAGTCCATGGCATGCTTGGACCATTGCGGGAAACGGAGCTGCCCTGCCAGCACCCGGTAGCTGTCGAAGGCGACTCCCATCGCTGCTCCGGAGAAGAGCATCCAGAGCAGCGTGATCCATTGTACGCTGGGATTCATTTAAACAGCTTGCCCAGCAGACTCTTGTTCTTGGTCTGCGAACCGGGATTCAAATATATCAGGGAGTGCACCTGACCTTCAATCGACAAAAGCCCCTCTTCCAGGCTGAGATTTTTAATATGTAAATTTTGCCCCCGAATGGTCAGATGCCCAAGCTCGGTCTGAAGCAGGAATTCTTCGCTGTCAAAGCTCTCCACGTTTTGGACACCCGTAATGTCCAGCAGCTTCCGGTTCTGCATCCGCAGATCATGAAACTTGCCCTTCCCTTGGTCGATCATGGCATGTACCCCTCCTTTTAACAATAGCTTATGGGGAGGTGCCTGTCTTTAGAACCGGAAGCGGCGCACACCTTCATGAAAGATCGGAAAGCAGCCGGGATGCTTCATAAACGAACGGGAGCCCGGATCTCCCGTACATATATACACGCCAGGATGAAAACAGAAACGTCCCCCCCACCTTATGGTGAGAGGGACGTTTCATGGAACGGCTCGGGCTGTTTACCAGTCCAATCCGCGATCTTTAACGATCGGTTCTTCCTTGACCAAGGTATAGAGGCTGGTCGCCTCATCTTTACGGGTTGTCTCGGTAAGACGCTCGACCCGGACGGTCACCAGCTTCTGGCCAAACTGGACGGTGATCTCATCGCCCACTTTAACCGTGCTGCTCGGCTTGGCCTCGCGGCCGTTGATCAGCACCCGGCCTTGATCCGATACATCTTTCGCTACGGTACGCCGCTTGATTAACCTCGATACTTTCAGGAATTTATCGACGCGCATTATTTTACAGCTTCTTTAAGCTTGTTGCCTGCCTTGAACGCAGGAACGTTGGATTCTGGAATTTCGATCGTGTTGCCTGTTTGCGGGTTGCGGCCTGTGCGTCCAGCGCGCTTGCGAGTTTCGAATGTACCGAAGCCGATCAATTGAACTTTATCGCCATTAGCCAAAGCTTCCGTGATTTCGCCAAGGAAGCCGTTCAGGACGTTCTCTACGTCTTTTTTAGTCAATCCACTTTTACCGGAAATGTTGTTGATCAGATCTGTTTTGTTCATGAATTAAATCCTCCCAATTATCAGAAAAATATAAGATTTACGGTTATTCGGTTATACCGCCTTGCACTCTGCAAGATTTCACCATTAATGATTATTCTGGATGCCTTGCGGAATTCCTGCCGCATATCCCTATTTTTTTATTTTTTACGTGAAAAGATGCGTTTTTTCACTCTTCGATACCGCCGTGATGCGCCGATCCCGTTTTGGCGGACTGCCACAGGGCTTCCATCTCGTCCAAGGTGCTTTCCTGCAGGGTTTTGCCCTGGGCGGCAAGCTGCTCCTCTATGTAGCTGAAGCGATGGATAAACTTCCGGTTCGTTCTCGAAAGCGCCTCTTCCGGATCCGCGCCGATGAATCTTGCCGCATTGGAAACCGCGAACAACAGATCGCCGAGCTCGAGCGCCGTATCCTCGTCGGATTGACCCTCCGTCACCGCTTGCCGCAGCTCACCGAGCTCCTCCTCAATCTTCTGGAATACGCCGTCGATGTTATCCCAATCGAAGCCCACCTTGGACGCCTTCTTCTGGAGCTTGTACGCCTTCATCAAGGCGGGAAGGTCCCGCGGGATGCCGTCCAGCGCCGAGGCCTTCTCCGGGGAGAGCCCCTTGCGCCGTTTCTCTTCCGCCTTCATCTGCTCCCAGTTCTGCAGGGCCGATTCCGCGTCTTTGGCGCTGCTCTCGCCAAAAACATGCGGGTGGCGGAAGATCAGCTTGTCATTCAGGGCTTGAATGACGTCGTACACCGTGAAGGTGCCCAGCTCTTCTTCCATCTGGGAATGCAGCATAATTTGCAGGAGCAGGTCGCCGAGTTCCTCCTGCATATGCTCGGGATCATCCTCGTCAATCGTCTCCAATACCTCGTAGGTTTCTTCGATCAGATTTTTGCGGATGGATTCGTGGGTCTGCTCACGGTCCCACGGACAGCCTTCGGGACTGCGGAGAATGCCAACGATCTCATGAAGCCTCGCAAACGTCCGCTGCCTCAGATTGCTGTCATCGCTTCGGGGTACATAGATCAGCGACAAATTGCCGTATCCGTCGATGCGATCGAGCTCGAAGAGCGGCACTTGCTGGATCGCTTCCTCGCCCTCAACGCCCAGCGCATGGCCGACAATGACGGGATAATCGTCCGGATACAGCTCCATCAGCGCCAGTTTCACTTCCGAAGCCGTAAACATGTCATACACCTGGCCGATCAGGGTATGCAGCTGCGGCTGGATGACGCTTGCTCGAAGCTCAGCGGCATCGAGCAGCTGGAAGCCCTCAATGGGATCGAAACCAAGGCGGACGAAGGCCTCGTCCAGAAAGCTCTCGCCGCCGAGCACCGTAAGCGTCACATTCTCTCCGGGGCAGCGCTCGCGCAATAGCCGGACCGTTGCCTCCGCTACCATCGGATGCCCGGGTACCGCGTAGACGATCTCGCGCTCGTCGTCCTTCGCGGCCTTGGCCAAGTTGATTAGAGCGGCTGCAATGGATTCGTACACCTCGGGAAAGGTGTCGTGCGCTTCATACACATGGTCAAACGATTCCGGCTGAACCTGGAACTCTTTCAACGCAGCCATGACGGGATGGGATAATGTGCGCACATACACCTTCGATGCCCGCTGCATGGTTTTGATGATGCCTATCGTCAATCGATCCGGATTGCCAGAACCCAAGCCGACCACCGTAATGGATGCACTCATAAGCTACTTCCTTTCGTCTTCGTCCGCCTTGTCGACGTCGTTATCGTACACTACTATATCACAGAAGATCAAATATCTGCACGTCTGCCCGGTTCAGCGCAGCACGCGCAGGGCCCGCAAGAAGGCTGCCAGCGGTCTTCCGACCTTCGGCAGCATCCGAAGCTCCTCCTCGGTGAGGAGCTTCGTGACCGCAGCGCCGATGAGGAAGGCGCCGCAGCCGGCCGCGACGCCGCTCAGGCTCGCGAACACGTGGGTCAGGCGGCCTGGTGCGAAGCCGGCCGCCCCCAGAAGGCCGCCGGACGCGGCACTTGCGCCCCAGGCGGCCAGCGCCACCGCAGCGAGGACCGGCAGCGTCCTCGCGAGCATCCCGCCGGCGTCAAGACGGGCGCCGGCCCTTCGCGAGAGCAGCGCGAGGTTGAGCGCGGCTGCGGTCAGATGCGCAGCCACGCCGGCGATGGCCGCGCCGGTAATGCCGAACTGCGGCACCAACAGCAGGTTGAGCAGCAGTTTCAAACCGGCCGCAGCCAGCAGGTGAATCGCCGGCCCCTTGACCATGCCGATGCCCTGGAGCAATGCTGCCGTAATCGTGCTCAGCGTCCCCCCGGCCGCTGTAAAGGCAATCACCTGCATCGTGCCCGTACCTGCGGCATCTTCATACAGCATGATATTGATCGGCTCAGCCAGCACAGCCAGGCCTACGGAGGCCGTCATGCCGATCAGCCAGAACCAGCGAAGGGCCATGCGGCTTTGGCTTGCGACCCGGTCCGATTCTCCCTTGAACTTGGCTTCCGCCAACGCAGGGATGAACAGCACCGACAAGGAAGCGGCCAGCATCGTAACCAGCTGGACCAGCGGCAGGCCGCGGTTATAGACCCCAAACTCCGCCATGGCCAGCGATTCGCCAAGTCCGCCGGACGCCAATAACCGGGGCACGGTGAAAGTGTCCACCAGTCCGATTAGCGGAACCGCCAGCAGACTGAGGCAGACCGGGATGCCATAAGCGAGCAGGCGGCCAAGCAGAACACCTGCTCCCTCTTTAGTTACATCGGCACGCATCTCCGTTTTGTTCATACCGGACTCTCCGGATTCGTGCCTTGCTGCTCCCCGCGAGGTGCTCCGAGATGCCCGGATATGCTTGCGCCAGTATATCCCCATCACCAAAAGCCCGGCGGCACCGCCGGCAGCAGATCCAAGCAGCGCCCCCGCCGCAATCACGTCGGCATCGGCGCCGACACGGATCAGGTAGAGCAGCAGCACGATCATGACCCCGACGCGGACCATCTGCTCCGTAATCTGGGAGATGGCCGTCGGCACCATATTATGCAGTCCCTGAAAATAACCGCGCAGAACCGACATCCAGGGCACGAAGGCCAGCGCCAAAGCTCCTGCGCGGAGAGCCGGTATTACCTGGCTGCTGCCGATCCACTTCCCGATCCACGGAGCGCAGGCGTACATCAGGAAACCAAGGATCAGGCCGAACAGCACCAGCGCGGCGGAGGACAAGCGCAGCAGCCGATGACCGTCCCGAGTGCGCCCTTCCGCCTCATACTCTGCCACATACTTGGATACGGCCGCGGGGAAGCCGATCGCCGCGATCGTAATGATCATCATATAGAACGGATAAACCGTGTTGTAGATGCCAAAGACGGCATCGCCGCCCATGTTTTGCAGCGGTATTTTTTGCAGCGTGCCAATCAGCTTGGACAGAATGGCGGCTGCGCTGAGGATAAACGCTCCCTGCAGCAGCCTTGCCCCGGTTTGATCTGGTTTCATATCCTCTTCCAATCCCCTAGTCTCTTCTTTCGCATCGCAAGCCGATCCTCATGCAGACGCTGCCATGCGTACCTCCATTATAACCAAGGGTGGGAGAGTGTCACAAAATTCGACCGGACAAAACAAAAACTCCCTGCTGCCGATTGACCTAGTGATCAACGTTCAGCGGGAGTCTCCATCCAAGGAACGATGTCCTCGTCTACTGTTCCATTTGCTTGCCGAGGAAACCTGCGGCAGTTTCAGCCATTTTCACTTCCATCTCGCCCATGTTCACGGATTCGTCCTTGTTCAGCAGCACGACGCTGCCAATCGGGTCTCCTCCTGCAATGATAGGCGCGGCGACAAAAGCGGACAACGCTTCCGGATTGTCTTTGCTGATCTCATACGTACCGTTGTTGCTTTCCAGTACCGTCTTGCGATTTTCCATGCAGTTTTCCAGAAGGTTGCCGATCGGCTTGTCCAAATACTCCTTCTTGGAGCCGCCTGCAACGGCGATAAACGTATCACGGTCCGATATGATCGTGATGTGGCCTGTACTCTCATAAAGGGACTCTGCATATTCCTTCGCAAAATCGCCCAATTCACCGATCGGTGAATATTTCTTCAGAATGACTTCGCCATCCCGGTCCACGAAGATTTCGAGCGGGTCGCCTTCGCGAATCCGCAGTGTGCGTCTAATTTCTTTTGGAATGACCACGCGCCCGAGGTCATCAATACGGCGGACGATACCAGTAGCTTTCATGTCACTTGTTGCCCCACTTTCATAAGAAGATTTTTCAACTACTGTTCCATTCGGGAAGAGGATGTCCCCAGGTATATAAGAGTTAATGTCTGACCATAGTATTCATCCATTCCCAATTCCTTATACATCATCTACCCTCTGTTGGTTGCGAAATCCAAAAATAAATCTCGTCAGGAGCGACTTCACCGCCCCGGGGGGAGAAAAAATCCATAACGCGCGCATCGCACGTTATGGATTCAAAGGATCACGCCATTTCATCATCACGCTGGCCGTCGATTTGGCATCACTCGCAGCACCATATCCTTGTGCCGATACCGGTCCACGGGCCACGGGCTTATTTACCCGTATCTTCCTTGCCTGCATCCGGTGTTTGGTCGCCCTCTGCCGGTTTGTCGGTCGTGCCGTCCGTCTTCTGGTCACCCGTGCCTTCGGCAGGCTTGTCCGCATTCTCGCTCTTCGGAAGGTTCATGCTCTCAATCAGGTTGTTGAGTTCATTCTGCATAAAGTTGTCGATCTTCGCCGAAGCCAGTTCGCTCCGAATGCCTTCCTTCTGATCGGCTGGAAGCTTGTCATACGTCACTTCCTCGCGCTTCTCCACTTTCATGACATGGTAGCCGTAATCGGTTTCTACCGGATCGCTGATTTTGTTCAGTTCCAGCGTTAAGGCCTTTTCCTTAAATTGAGGCACCCAGCTGCCTGCCGGCTTGTTCTCATACAGGCCTCCGCTGTTCTTGGAACCAGGGTCCTGGGAATATTCCTTCGCCAAAGCAGCAAAATCCTTCCCTTTATTCAGCTTGGACTGTACTTCCTTGGCAATTTTGAGCGCCTCGCCCTCCGGTCTCTCCTTGCCTTCGGCATCTTGAAAAGCAATCAGGACATGACGAACGCTAATGTTGGTGTAGTCCTTCTTGTTCGCATCGAATTCCTTCTTGATATCCTCTTCGGTTACCTGATTCTTCTCATGCTCCATGACGGTCATGACGCGAAGCATATAATTCTTCAGGTCGTCCTCCGTCAATTTTTGAGATTCCAGGGCGGCTTTAAACTGTTCCTCGCCCATTCCGGCTTTTTGCTGCTTTAACAAATCATCCGTTTGCTTCTCGGCAGCTTCCTTGGCTTTATCGTCAGCTTTGGCGTACAGGTACTCATATGCTACCCCCTGTTTCGCCAAATACTCCTTAAATTCATCCATTTGCAAAAATTGGGCATATTCCGGGGACATGAACTGAATCATGCGCTGTTCCAGATCAAATTCCTTCTCGGTAATTTCTCCACCCTTATATTTGACAATGACTTTGCTGTTATCTTCTTCGGCACCTTTAGTCTTGTCGTTTCCGCACGCAGCGATCATCGACATGGATAGTACTGCTGTGATCGATACAATAAACGTCTTCCATGCCTTATTATTTCTTGACGGCATTTTGTAGTTCTCCCTTCAGGTTGAATGGCCCTTGTGCAGCCTCCAGGAATTGCTCAAGCAATTCTAACAGTTGTTGATCGGATAGTCCCTTGCCTTTGATTCGAATGGCCATAGCCGGCCCTTGTTCAAATTGTACACGTCTTTCGAACTTATTTCCAATTTGCGCAAGCCCTGCGGTGTCCACCGCTTTATCCTGCCCTTCATAAAACTGCAGCAGAACGTCGTCCCCGCGCTGGGTAATGGAATCGATCCCGTACGTACGGCCATATACCTTCAAGCGGGATACGGCAAGCAGGTTGCTTACCGCCAGCGGCAGCTCGCCAAAGCGGTCAAGCAGCTCGTCCTCAAGCTCAGCCGATTCGTCGATCGAGGAAACGACGGCCACTTTTTTATAAATTTCGATCTTCTGAATGCTGTCATAGATGTAATCGGACGGCAGGTAAGCGTCAATCCCCAAATCGATGGACGTGTTCCAGTCCTTCGACGGCAATGACGGCTCGCCCAGCATGCTGACTTTGCGTTTCTGAATCTCCTCTGCCAGCATCTGTGAATACAGGTCAAACCCGACCGAAGCGATGAAGCCATGCTGCTCCGCCCCGAGCAAGTTGCCCGCTCCGCGGATCGACAAGTCCCGCATCGCAATCTTGAATCCGGAGCCCAGCTCCGTAAACTCTTTAATCGACTGCAGCCGCTTCTCGGCTACTTCGGTCAGCACCTTATCCCGCTGGTACGTGAAATAGGCATACGCGATCCGGTTGGAACGTCCGACGCGCCCACGCAGCTGGTACAGCTGGGAGAGGCCCATTTTGTCGGCGTCGTGCACGATAAGCGTGTTGACATTCGGAATGTCGACACCCGTCTCGATAATGCTTGTGCTCACCAATACGTCGTATTCGCCGTCCAGGAAATCGAGAATGGTCTTCTCCAGCTCCGTTTCCGACATTTGGCCATGCCCTACGCCTACGCGGGCCTCCGGCACCAGCATCGATATCTGGGCTGCCATCTCTTGGATCCCTTGAACCCGATTGTAGAGATAGTATACCTGGCCACCTCGGGCCAGCTCCCGTTCAATGGCTTCCCGCACCAAGGTCTGGCTATGCTCCACGACATACGTCTGCACCGGAAAACGGTTCTCCGGCGGCGTCTCGATTACGGACAAGTCCCGAACGCCGAGCATCGACATATGCAGCGTGCGCGGAATCGGCGTTGCCGTCAGCGTCAGCACGTCGACATTGGTCTTCAGCTTTTTCAATTTTTCCTTATGCGTAACGCCAAAGCGCTGCTCCTCATCCACGATCAGCAGCCCCAGATCCTTGAACACAATATCCTGGGACAGGAGTCGATGCGTGCCGATCAGAATATCGACCGAGCCCTGCTTCACTTTTTTGATCGTCTCATTCTGTTCCTTCCGGCTGCGGAAACGGCTCAACACCTGGATATTGATCGGGTAATTGGCGAAGCGCTCCCGGAACGTCTCGTAATGCTGCTGGGCCAGAATCGTGGTCGGTACCAGCACCGCAACCTGCTTGCCTTCGATCGCCGCCTTGAATGCAGCGCGAACCGCCACTTCCGTTTTCCCGTAACCGACGTCACCGCATAAGAGCCGGTCCATCGGACGGTTCTGCTCCATGTCTTTTTTGATTTCGGTAATGGCCCGAAGCTGATCGGGGGTTTCATCATAAGGGAACATGTCCTCGAATTCCTGCTGCTCGGACGTATCCTTCTCAAATCCGTACCCCGGCGCAGACTGACGCTCGGCATACAGCTTGATCAGATCGTCGGCGATATCCTGAACGGAGGAACGAACCTTGTTCTTGACCCGCGTCCATTCATTTCCGCCCAGCTTGTAAACCTTCGGCTCCTTATCCTCGGAACCGACATATTTCTGGATGAGATCGATCTGTTCGATCGGAACGGACAGCTTATCGCCCCCAGCGTAGAGAATATGCATGTAGTCCTTATGGATCCCGTTGATTTCGAGCGTCCCGATCCCCATATATTTCCCGATGCCATGGTTTTGATGCACTACATAATCGCCGACCTTGAGCTCCGTATAACTCTTGATGCGCTCGGCGTTGTCCATATTCTTCGTGGTTTTGCGTGTTTTTCGCTGCTTTGAGGAGAACATCTCGCTCTCCGTAATAATGGCCGCGTGAACCGAGGGCATCTCGAAGCCGTTCTGGAGATGCCCTTCCAGCATAACCGGTTCTTCGATGCCGTAGTCCTGCAGAACCCGCCGCATCCGGTCCATCCGCTCCGCATCGCCGGCAAGCATCATGACCTGGACGCCTGACTTCTTCCAGCGTTCCATCTCGGCCTTGAGCACGTTCATCTGGCCATGGAAATCCTGCATGCCGCGCGTAATGACATTGACGATATTCTGCGGCTGCATTCTCGGCACCTGGCGCAGGAAGATGGAGATCATCAGACTCTGGTAAGGATGCTGATAAATCAGCTCCTCCGTATCCAGGGACAACGGCAGATCCGGCAGCGATTTGCCGTTTTGCATCAGATGCAAATTCCATTCCGCTTCATCCCGCTCCAACTGCTTGGCTGTTTCCAGCAGACGGGCAGGCTCATCCATGATCAGAATCGTATCCTTCGGCATGTAATCGTACAGATTGGTCTTCTCCGGATACAACAAGGAGATATATTTATAGATTTCAGGGAAGTAGATCCGCTCGCGCAGCATTTCGACTTCCCGGTGTATTTCATCCCGCAGGCGGAGCTTGGCCTGACGGTCGCTCATGCGTTCAAGCTGCGCCTCCAGCAGGCGGACCACCGTATCCGCCGTGCGGCTGAGCCGCTCCGCATCCGCAATGATTTCCTTGCACGGTGTGATCATGACCTCCCGGACCTTATCGATGGAGCGCTGATCCGTCGGATCAAAGGTTCGGATCGAGTCGATATCCTCATCAAACAGCTCGACGCGGTACGCCATGGCTGTTGTCATTGGGTAGAAGTCGATGATCCCCCCGCGGACGCTCATCTCGCCGCGGCGCTCTACCCGTTCCACGCGTTCGTACCCCATCTCGATCATCCGGTTGAGGAAGGCGTCCAACACGAGGGTCCCGCCGTCGTGAAGCACGATTCGGGCATCGGACATCACCTCGGGAGCGGGGAGAAGGCGGCGCACGCCGGAAAATGGCGCAACGACAATACCCCGGAAGCCTCTTGCACAACGGACGAGCACATCGATCCGCTGCGCCAGAGTCTCGGGGCTTGAAACGGCCGACTCGGCCGCCACCAGTTCATTCGCAGGGTATAACAGCACTTGATCCGATGACAGCGCTTCCTGTAAATCATCTGCGATTTTCTGGGCTGAAAACATATTATGAGTGACCACGAGCAGCGGGCGCTGCTGGTCCTGGTGCAGGGCAGCCATTAAGATCTGTCTGGACGACCCGGAAAGACCGGAGATCAATTGCTCCCTCATGCCGGCATGAACGCCAGACGTTATGGATTTGAAGTCCGAATCCTTCGAAAATACATCAATAAGTGCTTGTAACAAAAGGGGCACCTCTCTTATGCAAAAGAAATGAATTTCCTAGACTCTATTTCTCATGGAATTTTAGACGATTGCCGAAAAATTATAACCGAAAAGAAGCCTTGAGCAAAACTGCCAAGGCTAAAGCAGCGGCAGGCTCTGCCGCTGTATGTCATCTACGAAAAAACGTCGTGTACCCCATTATACTCTCATTGCAGGGGGTTTGCCAAAAGGCTGAGTTCCGGATGGGCCTCGAGCGCTTCCCTGCAATGATCGCAGGTTACCCGAACCATCACTTCTCCGTTAAAATCATACGCTATTATATCCCTGCGTTCCTCAGGGGTCAAGGAATCAAATCCGAGACGGGCTTCGGATACATCATGGGAATCGATGCGGCCCTGGAACGCTCGACAATGTCTGCAAACATAGGTTATCGCCATCATATGCCTCCTGAAGGTCGTATATTACCTTCAGTATGCCCGGATTTCCCTTGTTTAAGACCCGGATGTCCCCATTATCGAATACCTCAGAGTCATCTTACGGGGATACTTCATCTTTGTTCCTCTGTTCCTCATCTATGTTGCTCTTCTACGACTTGTTAAACTTCGCCATAGTCTGCTCAAAGGTATGACCCAAACTGAATTCCAGTGCGTCACAGGTCTCTTCCACCATGTGCTGCAGCTGTTCGCGCTCCTTCTTCGGGAACGTCCCGAGCACGTAGTCGACAATCGCATAACCCGGCTCGGGTCTCGAAATGCCCATTCGGACCCGGTTGAAGCTCTGGGTTCCGGTATGCTGAATGATGGACTTGATGCCGTTATGTCCTCCGGCGCTGCCCTGATACCGCAGGCGGATTTTACCGACGACGGTATCCAAATCATCATAAACCACAATCATGTCTTCCAGGCTCACCTTATAATAATCCATATAAGCACGCACAGCCTCGCCCGAGAGATTCATGAACGTCATCGGTTTGATCAGGACGGTTTTGGTGCCGCCAATCATTCCTTCGGCGATGACCGATTTGCATTTATTCTGATTGAACTTCAGGCCATGGCGCTCTGCGAGGGCATCCAATGCCATGAATCCAACATTGTGGCGTGTCTTCTCATAATTGGGACCGGGGTTGCCCAGTCCGACAATCCATTTCATCACAGGTTGATTCCTTTCACGATTTATACTTTCTTCTTTGCGCATTTCTGAGTACAATATGAACAAAACCTATTGGCGTTATGCCCTCATAAGAAGGTGAATCGGCATTGAAAGCTTTCGAACAGAAATTAACGCATCACAGCCATTTTCAATACCATATGAAGCATGGCATCCCTGTTCAAGTCTATGAACTCGGTTGTCACATCGACGTGGGTCTGATCACTGCGGTCGACGCCTATTTTGTCGAGCTTGAGGGAACGCTGTACAACCGGAGTACGTTCACTTTCATCTCCAGGCCCGGTTACTGACAGCGGATGGACGTCGTCCTGGCATTGACAGGTCATGAATTTTGAAAACGTTTTCTTCATGGCTGTCCATCTGCATCTGCTAAAGGGCCGTAATGCCGTCATAGCCGACAAGGGCTACATTTCCCTCATGAGGAGATGTAACCCTGCCTTTTACACGGTTTATTATTCTATTTCAAACAACTTGCTGATCGACAATTCCTCGTGAACCCGGATGATGGCTTCACCCATCAACGGAGCAACCGACAGTACCGTCAGTTTGCTGCTAGGGTTCGGATTGGTGATCGGAATGGTATCCGTTACGACAACTTCCTTCAGCGGGGAGTTTTCCAGACGCTCATGGGCAGGGCCCGAGAGAACCGGATGCGTACAGCACGCATAGACTTCCTTCACGCCGCCTTCCATCAACGCATTGGCACCCAGCACAATCGTTCCGGCGGTATCGATAATGTCATCGATCAGAATGGCGGTCTTGCCTTCGATATTCCCGATAATGTTCATGACTTCACTGACATTCGGCTCCGGCCGGCGTTTATCGATAATCGCCAGCGGGGCATTCAGGAAATCAGCAAGCTTTCTCGCGCGAACCACGCCGCCGTGATCCGGAGATACAACGACCGGGTTCTCGATCTGCTTCGAACGGAAATATTGGGCGAGGATCGGCACGCCAAGCAAATGATCCACCGGAATATCGAAAAATCCTTGAATCTGCATCGCATGCAGGTCCATCGTAATGACGCGATGAGCCCCTGCCTTTTCGATCAGGTTGGCAACCAGCTTAGCGGTGATCGGATCCCGCGAACGCGCTTTACGGTCTTGACGGGCATATCCGTAATACGGAATAACCACGTTGATGCTCTTCGCGGATGCCCGCTTGAGCGCATCCACCATAACCAGCAGCTCCATCAGGTTATCATTCACCGGCAAGCAAGTGGACTGCACAATATAGACATGACAACCCCGTACGCTCTCGGAGAGCTTAACTTGAATCTCGCCGTCACTGAAGCTGGTTGTATGCGACTCTCCCATCGGAATGCCGATGTAATCAGCGATTTGATGGGCAAGTTTAGGATTGGAATTACACGTGAATATTTTTAATTTAGAATCAAGATAAGTCATAGAATAAAAACCCTCCGTGCTGGTTCGTTGAATTAGGCTATCCGATCACCGCTTCTTATCTTGGAAAAGAGAAGCAGGGATAATTACGATTTCTTGTTCTTCTTGGCGATGGCGCGTGCCCGGATCTTCTCTGCGTACCCTGGCTTGTTCTCCTGACGCTGCCTAGCGATGGCCAGATCATTGTCCGAGACGGAATGCGTAATGGTCGAGCCTGCAACAACGAATGCGCCCTTGCCCACCTTCACCGGCGCAATCAAATTCACGTTGCTGCCGATAAATGCATCGTCTTCTATTTCGGTAATGGATTTATTATAACCATCATAGTTGACTGTAATCGCACCGCAGCCGATATTGACGTTTTTGCCGACTTTGGCATCGCCAACATAACTGAGATGGGATACTTTAGAACCGTCGTCAATCGTCGCGTTCTTCACTTCGACGAAGTCGCCCACCTTCACGTCAGCTCCGAGTTTTGCCCCCGGACGGAGATAAGCAAAAGGCCCTACCGAGGTCCGAGAGCCGACTTCAGCGCTGCTGAGCACCGAATGTTTGACGCTGGCACCATCCGCGATAACGGAGTCCTCGATATCGGTATCCGGCCCGATGACGCAGTCTTCGCCGATCACCGTGTTCCCTTTCAGAACGGTGCCGGGATAAAGCACGGTATCCGAACCAATCTGAACGTCGGCTCCGATATACGTAGAAGCCGGGTCAATGATGGTAACACCGTTCAACATGTGCGAGCGGTTGATGCGCTCTCTCATGAAGCCTTCGGCTTCCGACAACGCCAGACGGTCGTTGACGCCAATCGATTCGGCGTAGTCATCCGTCTGATAAGCAAGCACGGTCTCGCCGGCTTGTTTCAGGATGCCGATGCAATCGGTCAAGTAATATTCCTGCTGCGCATTCTGGTTGGTTACGTTATCCAGTGCAGCAAATAGCTTTTTATTGTCAAAGCAATAGGTACCGGTATTAATTTCAGTGACGGCGTCCTCTTCCGGACTGCAATCTTTCTGTTCGACGATCCGAAGCGCGCTTCCATCCTCGCCTCGAATGACCCGGCCGTAGCCTTTCGGGTTATCCATATGCGCGGTGAGCACCGTGGCGGCCGCGTTGCTGCTTTCATGAAGCTTCAGAAGATTCTCCAGCGTCTCAGACGTCACCAGCGGAGTGTCCCCGCAAATGACGATCGTGGATCCCTCTTCACCGCCAAGCAGTTCCTTGGCTTGCTTCACGGCGTGACCCGTTCCGAGCTGCTGCTCCTGCAGGACATACTCGGCTGCGTCTTGCAGATAGGTACGAACCGCTTCCGCGCCGTGGCCAACGACCACAACACTGCGTTCGCAGTTCACCTGCTGTACCGTTTGGACCACATGTCCGACCATCGGCTTGCCACAAACAGGATGCAGCACTTTATATAGTTTGGATTTCATACGTTTGCCCTGCCCAGCGGCGAGCACAATAGCAAATCTTTTCAAGGGCCATGCCTCCTCCTCTTGAACTCACTACTGAATATATATCATTCTACAAAAAAAGAAAAGAGAGCCATAGGTATGGCTCTCTTTTCCTTGAACCCCAATTATAAAACTTAAGCGCCTTCTTCAATCACTTCTTCTTCAGTAGCCGCTCGCTCATACTCGGCCAATACAGCCGATTGAATCTTCTCGCGGGTACCGGAAGAAATGGGATGGGCAATGTCGCGGAACTCTCCGTCAGGAGTGCGTTTGCTCGGCATTGCAACAAACATTCCATTGTTTCCGTCGATGACGCGAATGTCGTGAACGACAAATTCATTATCGATGGTAATGGATGCGATTGCCTTCATTCTCCCCTCAGAGTTAACACGGCGGAGTCTGACATCCGTAATTTGCATATGTGTTCACCACCTTTTTCCATCAGAGACTTGGTGTATAATTCCACACAGCAAACCCGAAATCCTTCTTTTTTCTACTACAAAATGTCCTAAAAACAGGAATTTTTTTTAGAATGTGATATTTTCGACAGACTTCGTGCCGATTCGAATGAAAACGCTATTATATCGACAAAAACCGCGTGCCTAGTTTTCGAAATAATTACCAGGTTTGACGGTAATTCTCTTGGTTTTGGAGTCTACGTCGCTCAAAACCGCGAGTGAAATATAGTCCTCCAGGAGTCTTTCCTCGGTTTCTACCGATCCCGATTCCACGAGGACCCCGACGCCTGCGACTTCGGCATTAAATTCACCCAGCAGATCGACCATCCCCTGAATGGTGCCTCCTGCCTTCATGAAATCGTCCACGATCAGCACCCGGGAGCGTTCCTTGAGCGCCCGGCGGGATAAAGACATCGTATGGATGCTCTTGTGCGAGCCCGACACATAATTGATGCTTACGGCCGACCCCTCCGTCACTTGATGGTCCCGGCGAACTAGTACGACCGGCAGGTTCAATTGCGCCGCCGTCGCATAGGCCAACGGAATTCCTTTGGTCTCCACGGTCATGACCACATCGATCTCCCGGTCGGAGAATGCCGTCGCAATGATCTTGCCCGCTTCGTTCATGAGCGTAGGTTGTCCGAGCAGATCGGACATGTATAGGTAGCCGCCCGGCAGAATCCGATCCGATTGCTGAAGCTGCTGGCACAGCTCCTCCGCAAAGCGCAGGGCATGGTCTCTGCGCAGCTTCGGAATGTACCTTACCCCTCCGGCCGCTCCGGCCAGCGTCTGAAGCTCTCCTAGCCCCTCGCTCTCAAATACGTCCTTAATGATCGCCAAATCCTCGCTAATGGACGACTTGGCTGCTCCATATCGCTCGGCGAACGTTGTCAGCGGAATCAGCGTATGCGGTTTGGATAGTAAATATTGGGTCATATCGACCAATCGTTCGCTTCGTTTTAATTTTTTCACCTAGGGTTCCTCGCTAAATCCGAATATTATATGTTAAATATAACACTTTTGTACGTATTTATACAACTTTGATTGCAATTCGCCCCCGAATTGTCAATTCCAACCGTTTCTAAGTGAGCAGGCGAACGGCATACACTTCCTTGCAGAAGCCCCGAAGGCCATTGTAAATCCGGGCCACCTTGGATTCCTTGGAGACCAGTCCGAAGACGGTAGGACCGCTGCCGGACATCAGCGCGCCGTCAGCGCCCAATTTCAGCATACCTTCCTTCAGCTGCTGAACTTCCGGGTGCATCTTCAAGGTCACTTCTTCCAGCACGTTGCCCAGCGACTGGCACATTTGCTGGAAGCTGCCCTGCGCCAGCGCGTCCACCATCCGCTCAGCCGATGGGTGGGACTGAATTTGCTCGCTGCGCAAGCGGCCATACACCTCCGCCGTCGACACATTGATCGGCGGCTTCGCCACGATCACCCAGCATTGCGGCGGATTCTGGATCGGCGTGAGCACTTCGCCGCGCCCCGTAGCCAATGCCGTGCCGCCGGTCACGCAGAACGGCACATCGGAGCCGAGCTCGGCACCGAGCGCGAGCAGCTCCTGCTGGGGGATGCCGAGCCCCCAGAGGCGGTTCAAGCCGCGCAGCGTGGCCGCCGCATCGCTGCTGCCTCCTGCGAGTCCCGCGGCAACGGGAATTTTTTTGTCCAGGTGGATATGTACACCCTTCCTCACGTCGTAGCGCTCTTTGATTAGTCTTGCTGCCTGAAAGGCCAAATTCTTCTCGTCCAGCGGTATGTATCCTGCCTGCGAGGTGATGATGATGGTGTCCCGCTTTTGTTCGGACATTTCGAGCCGATCGGCGAGGTCGATCATCGTCATGACCATCTCTACCTCATGAAAGCCGTCAGGACGTTTATGGAGTACATCCAGCATCAAATTGATTTTGGCCGGTGCTTTTTCGTATATTTTCAAGAACGTTCACCTATCCTTAGCTTTTCCCATATGCTTGAACTTAACATATTCGAGGAAAAACATCTAATGCCTCTATATTAACAAACTCAGGCTTTGAAGTCATGGGACCGTTTGATGACGTTTACGATGCACCGGCTTTAAGAAAAACGCCTATCGACGCGCATAACGTAAGCTTTTCCTGCGAGTCAGGAAGCTAAAGATGAAACAAACAGGGCCTTCCGCTTAATCGGAAGACCCTGCTGCGATGCGGCCATACTCTTACAGGTCGGATTTGCGGGCTGCCCGCTCGGCGAGCTCAATCGCCCGTTTTACCATGTTGCCGGCATCCTTGGCCTTAATGCCTCCCCAGCCCTCTTTTTCCACGGTGTCGTAGAATCCCAATTCTTTAGCCAATTCGGTCTTCAATTGATCGGACATGATGCTTCGTCTTCTTCTGCTCATCAATCCCGCCTCCTTGGAAAATGTATTGAGTATGGCATGAACAGCATCCTGCGCGACGCAGCGGCCTTCCATGGGCCTTACGCATGCTTAAGTCTCCGTCACCGCGTATAGAACGGCTGGGATAAGCTTCGCGCAGCTTTAGTATGCGTTCAACCCGTCCTTGTCATCCCTCCGGAAGGATGGCAACAAAAAACAGCCTCCCTGTAAGCGGAGACTGCTCTCATGACGTATCGTTATGACTTGATATAGGTGATTCGCATCTCGTTGTCGTCACCGGTGACCATGATTTCCACGGTTTCGGTCAAAATATCCGCATAACTGTAAGACACACGTTTAAAAGTTTGCTGGTCTTGGTCCAGCTTCACAATGAAAACAGAAGGGTACGTTTCTTCCAAAACACCAGTACGCTCGACGGTCTTCCGACGGCCACCGTTTGCCCGAAGCGTAATTTTTTGCCCTAAATGGGCATCGAGACTGCGTTTGATTTCCAACAGCGCATTTTTAGCCATTGTCGACGACCACCTCTTTCCTTGTCCATTATACCGAAGATTACATCATTTGTCAATTCAAAAACATTAATTATATCAGCATCAAAAATATATTGTCAATGTATTTTTTTTGACCCTGCCATTCTCGCGCTCATTTGCTTTAATATGTGCTAAATTGACAAGCTTTATGTAATTTTTTTGACAACTTTCTTAACGAATGGAAACGAAAAATAAAAAAACCCCAGCGAGTGGGGTTCTTCTTGGTTCATTCTCCAGCGGTTATTGGACCTCTGATCGAACGGATTAGGAGCCTAGCTGACTGAAGGCGTAACCTTCAAGGTGGACAAATCCTGCAGCTTGGGCAGACCGATCCGGTAGCTGCCTCTCGTCTCAATTCCGCCTACGCCCTGGCTGCCGCTGATCGTATGATGGACCACGTCATGGATGTTCACGGTATCCCGGACCGACGTATAGGCCGCTTTAGCGGCGACGTAAACGGGATCCAGCGCATGGATGAGGATTCGCCCCGGCGAGCTGGCAAAATTGGCTCCAGCCTGCAGCAGTGCCTCAAAATGCGATTGGCACGCTCCGGCCACGATGACCAGGGAATCCAGGTTCCGCTCATATTGACGCGCCACCTGAATCGCCGTGACGAAGTTGTGGGAATTCTTATAGCTGTCCAGGCTATATAAATCGTATGGCTGACGTCTCTTCAGAACCCCATCATGTCCCGTGATCACAACGATATCAGGTCTTACCCGCGGAAGAAGACGATATAATGAATCGGCCATCCCCGACTCATTGATATAATGGCCTTCCGCTGGGACCCGAAGCTGGTTGTACAAGGTCATGCTCTTCTTCAGATATTGGGGATCTCCATCCAAATGCAGCACCTTGCCCGGCACGTCAAAGTATCCTTTATCCGCAAGCTGGCCGCCTTCAGTATGCCGCAGGCTGGCCAGTTGACGCTCGCTCTGCTCCTGTCTTTGCTTCTGCAGGCGGTCCAGCGATTCATTGGCTTTGATCTGCGCCTGCTTTGTTCGTTCGCTTAAGGTGGGATGCGGGACCGTAACCAGATCATCAACGGGAGCATCGGCCAGTAACCGGAATTCCGTCCCTTTGATGACGATATTGTTATTTTGCCGCATGCCTTCTACCCGGAACGTTA
Source organism: Bacillus sp. FSL K6-6540 (assembly GCF_038007545.1). NCBI lineage: Bacteria > Bacillati > Bacillota > Bacilli > Caryophanales > Bacillaceae > Bacillus > Bacillus sp. FSL K6-6540. Next base: position 33,121 of record NZ_JBBOXH010000001.1, on the reverse strand, counting down.
CATCGCCGCCGTAGGATTTACGAACGACCAAGTCTCCCAAGTTCATCACAACATCACCCCTACCCTATGGTATGGGCTACTGTGACTATTGGTTCTTGTTCAGCGCCAATTTATCGCGCGGAGGCCATGCGTAAGCTCCAGAGACTCCCTGAACGGCTGCGTCAACGGATATTGGCGCCAAACAGCACGTTGCTAAGCCGCGCATACTCCTCAATGCTAAGCGTCTCTCCGCGCCGTGAAGGCTCGATCCCTGCTTCCTGCAGCAGCTGCTCCAGCCGTTCACGTCCCTCACCCGGGAAGAACCGGCTCTTCAGATTGTTGGCAATCGTCTTCCGTCGCTGTGCAAATGAAGCCTGGACCACCTCGAAGAAGAATCGTTCATCTTCCACGCGGACCGGCGGCTGTTCCCGGACCGCCAGGCGAATCACGGCCGACTCGACGTTCGGCTGCGGAATGAACACCGTGTGCGGCACGATGCAGACCAGCTTAGGCTCGCTGTAGTATTGAACGGCGATGCTGAGACTTCCGTAATCCTTGCTTCCCGGTGCAGCGGCCATCCGTTCGGCCACTTCCTTCTGAATCATCACCACGATGTTCTCCAGCGGCAGCTTCTCCTCCAGCAGCTTCATGAGAATCGGCGTCGTCACGTAATACGGCAGATTGGCAACCACGCTTACCTTCGATACGTCCGCGAAATCTTGACGGAACAGCTCGTGAAGATCCACCTTCAGCACATCCCCATGATGAACCCTCACGTTCCCGTAGGGCTCCAGGACTTCCCTAAGGATGGGAATCAGGCGCTGATCGATTTCGACCGCGGTGACGGTTCCTGCCGTCTGCGCCAGCTTCTCCGTCAGTGCACCGATGCCAGGTCCGATCTCGAGCGCGCCCTTATCTTCATCCAGTCCTGCAGCTTCCACGATTTTATACAAAATATTCTGATCGATGAGAAAGTTCTGGCCCAGACTCTTCTTGAAGGAGAATCCATGGCGCGAGATGATCTCCTTCGTCCGTCTTGGTGTTGATATATCCTCGATCCGACTCATTAGCTAAACGCCCCCTTCTTCCAACTGTGCAAGTGCTGCCAGAAATTCTTCCCGCGATATTTGAAACATGGCCAATCGTTTATGGAACTGCTTGCTGTTGCAGTATCCGATGCCCAGCAGATTACCCATCGCCATCCGTCTTGCCGCAGCCTCCGGGTGAGCCGATAATCCTGCCTCCAGCATATCCTCCAAACTGATCAGGCTCTCTCCACCCTCAAAAGACGTGTGAACCCGCTCCAGCGCGCGCCGTATCGCCTCTGGCGAGGCATTCTCTACGCCGATATCCCCTTTCCTTGTAGCATCCGCTTCCGGAATGAAGGCGTGCTTGCAGCCGGGTACGCCCTGATCCACGATTTTGCGGATTCGTTCACCCGCATGGTCAGGATCCGTCAATATGATAACGCCTCTGCGCTCCTGGGCAAGCGCTATGCGCTTCAGGATTTGCTTGTTGATCGCTGAACCGCCGGTTTCGATCGTGTCGGCTTCTACGGCCCGTTTAATGGCAACGGTATCGTCCCTGCCTTCCACGACAATCACTTCTTTAATCATTCGTTCGTTCTCTTCCTTCCCAAGCAGAGCAGGCCTGTACAACGTTAAGGCTCAACCCGTTTAGCCTTGATTACTCCGGTCTTTACAAAACAAAAGAAGAGGAAATATTCCCTCTTCTTGATCATCATATATTATAAGCTAAATAGTATAGCATTAGAATGGCAAAGTAAATTGGAATTCATGCGTCTAGTTCAATTCAGGTTTAACCGGACCGATCACGTAAACGGTGCGGCCGCTCTTCCGGCCGAAATTCATGGCCGATTTCAACGAATCGTAATAGACATCGATTTTGTTGCCTTTGATGGCGCCGCCCGTATCTTCAGCACGGCGGAAGCCGATGCCTTCGATGTAAACCCACCATCCGATCGGGATGATATTAGGATCAACGGCGATGGTGCGACCTTCCGTAACGCGTGTGCCGGATGCGGTACGCGTACCGATTCCTTGCTGTTCGGCGGAATACGCGGTCATCGACACGTTGTTCAATACCTTCTTGTATTTAAAATCAACGCCTGCGCGGGAAACCACGTTGTTCTCCACAGCCTTGGCGGTCGTTACTTTTTTCGTGCCGGACAATTTAGCTGGTGTAGCTTTTACATCGGTGGCTGCCGCCTGGACGATAACAGGCTTCTCCACTTTTTTCGTGCCTACGGCAATGATTTTATCCTTCGTTCTGCGTTCGATTTCTTGGGAGACCTTCGTCTTGGAAACCAGCTTGCCATTGTGGTAGACCTTCTCGTAATGGTTCACCATAAGACCAGACTCGCCCCGCTGAATGACGCGGTTATCGCCCTTTTCAAGCGATGGATCGGCCGTCTTGATCACGCGGAATTCGCGGTCTTCCGTTTCCTTAACTTTCTGCTTCGTGACGCGAACGACATTGATATTCATATTGCTGGTCAGCTTCGTGTCTTGCGACGGTTGTACTATATCTTCACCCTGGATCGTAACGCCAGCCTCTTTGAGTACATGATCAACTGTATCCTGGGATGTAAATATGGTTTTGGTTTTGCTGCCTACCGTAACGTTGACTGGAATAGCTCTGTCAATAATAATTCGGTCTCCGTCCCGGATTGCGCCGTTCAGGGGCATCGAAATTTGATCTTGGGGACTCAACGTGATCGCTTGCTCATCCAGCAATTCCTGCAGCAACGATCCACGTGTTTCCACCGTAGTGACCCGGCCGTCGACGACAAGCTGAACTTCCTTGCCTGCCTGGTCATGTACAACCAACGATATGAGAAGTGATACCGTAACGGCACCCATGGCGCCGAGCAACATCAGTTGACGCAAATTGTCATGCTTCCATCTCAATGCGTAAGACATGCTGGATGATTGTGATTCATGGGTTTCTTCAGGTTGAAAAATGCCCACTATTCCATCCTCCTTCATAGTCCCGCCGTCTAGGTAAACGCATGAATGCATTTGACGTGACTATAGCAATTTTTCTCACAGGGCGCCCTGCTATCTATCTACACCCTGCGTCAATTCCCGTCTTCCGTCCATTTGCCATCACCTCCTGTTTACCAAGAGTATGATGGACCCGTCTCCATTATTCAAAAATAAAAGAAGCCATTGAAAGAGTACTAGAGGCTCTAACGTGGCTTCCTGATGAATGAAATCATGGAAATGGTATGCACGAGATTTCCCCTCTTATTTCGCTTACGGAGTTAGCTGTCGGGTTCGGACGTAAGAGAGACGCCCTATATCCGGATGCCCGCTCATGGCGAGATCCTTCAAATTCACCCCAAAGACCCGAAAAAGAAATCAAATACAGCTTCGTGCATCCAGACCAGTATGCACCGCAGTATCGGTTCCCCCGTTCTCCAGAATTTCGGAGATTAAGCGAGACGGTTCATGAAATATTCGGCTGCGATCTGCACATCGCAGCTTCTTATCACTGAAAAGATGATATCCTGTTTGTATGCAGGTTGTAAAGCGACATTCAACCACATTTTCTCAAGTAAAAGGTTAAAATATTGTAATATCAACGCCTTTTCTGATTAAAAAACTTTAATTAATCGAAAATGCTCCCTTTTTCATGGCTTTTGCTCTTGTTTTCGTTAAATACCAAATCGTTCCAGTGCATTTTTGGTGGTAATTTGGGCCAATTCCTCATAGGACAACCCTCTAATTTCGGCCGCCGCCTCCGCCACCAATTTTACATATGCGGTCTCATTTCGTTTCCCGCGGAAGGGATGAGGTGTCAGGTAAGGCGCGTCCGTTTCGATCAATAATCGATCAAGCGGAACCTTTGCCAAAACCTCTTTGGGCTGCTTCGCATTCTTGAACGTTATCGGCCCCCCAAACGAGATATGGAATCCCATATCCAGGCACATTTTGGCCGTTTCCCAGCTTCCGGAGAAGGAATGCATGACACCGCCGACCTCAGAGGCTTTTTCCTCACGCAAAATGTTAACGATATCTTCATGCGCATCCCGGTTATGAATGACAATGGGCATGTTCAATTCCCGGGCAAGCCCGATCTGGCGCCGAAGCACGCGGTGCTGCACTTCCTTGGGGGACGTATCCCAATGATAGTCCAAGCCGATCTCCCCGATTGCCACCACTTTATCGTGACTGCATAAAGAGGCGATCCAATCCAGGTCCTGATCCTCCATGGTGATCGCATCTACAGGATGCCAGCCTACCGCTGCATATATAAAATCATAAGTCTCAGCCAGCTTCATCGTGGTCGGGATCGTCTCCCGGTTAAATCCGATATTGATCATCCGCGTAACGCCGGCTTCAAGCGCCCGATGAATTGCAGCTTCCCGGTCTTCGTCGAATTGGGGAGCGTCCATATGAGTGTGCGTGTCGAACAGCATACTATCCACACTCTCCTTCCTGTCGTTTCTATGTCGTCTATTTTCCATTAGTTGGTTGAATGCAAGGGGATTAACGGTTGTCCTGTTTTGCTTGATTTAATACTGTTGTTTGAAAACGTCGGCTATCGTCTCCGGCATTTGACCCAGGAGCGGGCCCACCTTCTCCTCCGGATAATAAAGATGGTACCGCCCTTTATGAATGCCGCTGATCGAGCGTACGATATCGGATACCTCCGAGATTTCCCTCAGCTCGTCATGCCGGTCCAGAAGGAGAATCTGTTTCTCGTTAAGCGGCATATCGGAATGAACCTTATCATAAGGAAGATCCGTTGGAAAATCAATCTCCAGGTCATATTCCGGATGCAGCCCCACCGCGCGGAACGCTTGGCGGATCCCGTCGATGGTTTCCAGATCGATGTTGTCGATTTCTACATATTTGTAGAGCTTTCGGTGCATGAAACGGCCGCATAATTCGCTAAGAAGCGGGTCTTCCTCCTCCGTCCATTGCAGAAAGGCCGTTTGAATCAAGGCTTCATCAAGACGCAAGTATTGGTGTACGCCAATGTTCCCCGAAAACAACGCAGGAAGCGGTTCGATCATGAAACGGAAAGCATATCCACGGTCATGCAGCTCCTTGGCCCGGCGAAAGATTTGGCGCAGGATGATTTCGGAGCTTCGGGTGACGGGATGAAAATACACCTGCCAGTACATCTGATACCGCGACATGAGATAATCCTCCACCGCGTGCATGCCCGATTCCTTCACGACGACCCGATCGCGGTACGGCCGCAGCATCCGCAAGATTCGGTCGATATCAATCGTTCCATAATTGACTCCCGTATAGTAAGCATCCCTTAGCAAATAATCCATCCGGTCTGCATCCAGCGGACTAGTGACCAGATTCATGACAATTGGCTTATCGTAGGTTTTGTTAATAACGGAGGCGACCTTCTCGGGAAAATCGGCACCGAGCTCCTGAAGTACCTGATTGACGCAAGTATCTCCGAGCAGGATCCGGCATGTCCAATCCTCGTGGTTCATATGAAAAGCTTCTTCTATGGAATGCGAAAAAGGCCCGTGCCCTACATCATGCAGCAGCGCCGCGCAGAGCGCAACTTGCCGTTCCTCGGCAGGCCAATCGGAATACCCTCTCCGTTCGAATTGAGAGATGATTCTTCTCGTAATTTCATAGACTCCAAGAGAATGGGAGAATCGGCTGTGCTCTGCTCCATGAAAGGTCAGGAAAGAAGTGCCGAGCTGCCTGACCCGGCGAAGCCGCTGAAATTCCGGGGTATCGATTAACCGCCAGATAATATCGTCCTGCACATGAATATAATTGTGGACGGGGTCCTTAAACACTTTTTCTTCCGAAATGGGTGAATGCATTTCATCTCAACTCCTTCTCGTTAACTCTTTAGTTTTAGCCGATAAACACTTCTTTTGACATCTAATGTCGAACCATGTCGAATAACGTAAAATCACGCTTTCCAAATCGACAAATCCAAAATCGCCGCAAAAATTGGTTCGATTATGGTAATTCCGTTGCTATATAAGGCTTTTGTTCACTATACTTTCGTAAACAGGTTCCGATTTTTCAAAAATATAGGTTGACTGTTTTGGGAATCGTTGGTACTATAAATAACATAAAAACTAGAACTATGTCGAATTATGACTTTTTTAAATTATGGCGAGAGGGGCATTTATAAGTTATGATGAAATCAACAGGAATTGTAAGGAAAGTCGATGAGCTTGGACGGGTCGTCATTCCGATTGAGTTGCGCCGCACGCTCGGAATTGGTGAGAAAGATGCATTGGAGATTTATGTAGACGGCGAACGCATCATGCTTAAGAAATATGAGCCTGCCTGCATCTTCTGTGGTAACGCTGAGAACGTCACTTACTTCAAAGGTAAAATTGTTTGCCATGAATGTATCTCGGAAATCCCTACACCTGTGACAAATTAAGATTTTTAGTATATAATAGCATTATTACATTTTGTTAATTCTAACCTTTTTCATATCTCCTTGGTGCCTTCCTCGGCTATGAACCCGGCCGCAGGAGGGTCTTTTTTTGGGATTAAAGAATTATACGTTTTCAGTGAAGCGTATCCTTTCTTTAATCCCATTTATATGTTTTGGGGTCCCCGTAAAGTATTTGGAATAAGCATCGAAGCTTGGGTCCACTTTGTGGGGCTTTTTGTTTATCCCCCTTGGGCCAGGCAAGCCATATTCACGACTCCGTCAGGAGTGCGTTATAGATGTCCCTTTTCGATACGCCGCGATCACCCGCGGTTTTTTTCATGGCATCCTTGCGGCTTAGTCCTTCCCGCTCATAGTGCCCCACATGCTCCTCCAGCGAGAGCTCCTGCCACCAGGCATTTTTCTCTTTCTGCTCCTCTTCTGCACTGCCGGCCTCCACCACCAAACAATATTCTCCCAGCGGCGGATGCTCCGTGAGCCAGTCCAGGCATTCGGAAATGCTGCCTCGCACAAATTCCTCGTAGCGCTTGGTGAGCTCCCGTGCCAAGGTCACCTTCCGATTTCCCAGTACCTCCTGCAGGATCTCCAGCGTCTTCTTCACGCGATGCGGAGATTCATAAAATAATAACGTTCCCTGCGCCGATTGCAAAGCTTGCAGCTGTTGGACGATATCTTTGCGCTCCCGCGGCAAAAAGCCGATAAACGTAAACCGTTCGGTCGGCAAACCCGACACGATTAAGGCGGATAACGCCGCATTGGCTCCCGGGATCGGAATGACCGAAATTCCTGCCTCAATCGCAAGCGAAACCAGATCACTGCCAGGGTCTGAAATCGCCGGCAGACCGGCATCGCTGACAAGTGCCACATTTTTTCCTTCTATTATATAACGTATGATTTCAGGACCGCTTGCCGCCTTGTTATGCTCGTGATAACTAAACAGCGGTTTAGCCGGAATTTCGAAATGGGTCAGCAACTTGCGTGACTGCCTCGTATCCTCTGCCGCGATAATATCGCATTCCTGTAGGATGCGTACGGCGCGGTACGTTATATCCTCTAAATTCCCGATCGGCGTTGCCACCAAATACAGCGAACCCGGACTTCCCGCTCCCCGGTCGGCATAACTCTGTTGCACAAGATTTCTCATTCTTTTGTCTCATCCTCATGTGTTCCATAGTAAATTTCCATAAAATCCGGTCCGTAATTCCCCTGCTCATCATACACAATCAGCGGTGGCTTTAGCCGAACCTCGGGCTTTCCGTCCCGAATGCCCTCGATCAGGACCATGTTGGCTTCCATCTTCACGCGCGGATGCACAAATCGGATGACCTTGGGCTCAATCCGGTATTTGCTCATCAGGGTGATAATCTCCGCCAGCCGCAGAGGCTTGTGAACCATGCTCATCTTCCCGCCTTGTTTGAGCAGCCTTGCACAGGACTCAATGACTTCTTCAAGCGTACAGTGAATTTCATGCCTCGCAATCGCCTGATGCTCATTCAGCTTCAAGTCGCTGCCATTCATCGGCATATAAGGCGGGTTGACCGTAATCAGGTCATACGCTCCATATCCCTTTTCCTTGTACAGTTCCCGCAGATCGCCTTCATGGATCGTGATCTGGTCCTGAAGGTCATTCATCACTACGCTCCGTCTGGCCATATCCGCAAGTCTGGGCTGAATTTCAATCCCCTCGATCGGCGCGCCTGTACGTGTCGACAGCAGAATGGGAATTACCCCGTTACCCGTGCACATATCCAGAATCCGGCCCCTGCGCGGTATGCTGGCAAACCTGGCAAGCAGGACCGCGTCCATGGAGAAGCTGAATACCTCTTCGCTTTGAATGATGCCGAGCTCATGGGTGAGCAGATCATCGATCCGCTCGGATGGTTGCAATAACACTTCTTTCAATTTCATGGTTTCAACCCTTTATCTCTATAATTCGTTATATCCCCGCTACTTTGGTGTGTAACTCTTTCCACCCTTGCCTGATGATATGAAATACGTAAAAAGCTGCTCTTCACATTGCATGACAAGCAGCCATATGTTTCACTCGCGATCCTTACAGTATAACCTTTCGATTCTAGAAAAAAACCGTAGGCAGTTTCCCCTACGGCTTCTTATTTATTCAGAAAAGACAAGCAGAACAGGCAATCCCCTTCCGTCCGCAGATGTCCATAATAGACATTGCAAATATGGAAGCCTTCATGATACAGCCGTGCCAGGTTATCATACCCCTCACCGACCACATCTTCATGTTCCTCATCCTTCACATGAGGCTGAGGTTGTAAAGCAACTGGGCTTTCCAATTCTGCCGGATTGACTTCCCTCTTTAAAATTTTCCGGAGCTGTTCATTTTCAAGACTGAGGCGATGGTTCTCTTCCAGCAGTTCCTTGATGACCAGCTTAAGTCCACCCAGTTCACTGTGTATATGTCCCATCTGTGTTTCCAACTCTTGAATGAGCACAAAAATGTTTTTCTTCTCCAAGTCTACACCCCGAAAATAAACATTCTATTGGACTATTTGATGACAACGTCATCCATTGGAAGTTCCTTGACCTTTCCAATTTCAAACAGCTGAACATGAACCGTCCGCTTATCCGCATTGAGCCCGACTACTTTGCCTTCTCCAAGCGAAGTAACGACCAGTTTCCCAGCGGATGGAAGCTCTTCTTTCACGCTTTCATAATTATCATGCTCAAACTTCAGGCAGCACATCAATCTTCCGCATAGCCCGGAAATTTTAGTCGGATTGAGCGATAGGCTTTGATCCTTTGCCATCTTGATCGATACCGGCTCAAAATCACCAAGCCATGAGGAACAGCACAGTACGCGTCCACAAGGTCCAAGACCGCCGAGCATTTTGGCTTCATCGCGAACTCCAATCTGGCGAAGTTCGATTCTTGTTCGGAATATGCTGGCCAGATCCTTAACCAGTTCACGGAAATCCACACGGCCTTCCGCCGTGAAGTAGAAAATGATTTTGTTTCGGTCAAAGGTAAATTCCACATCGACCAGCTTCATTTTCAGTTCGTGATCCCGAATTTTATTTAAACAGGTGGTGAATGCATCCTTCGCCGCTTGTTTGTTCTCTTCAACCACACGGGCATCGGAGTCACCAGCGATACGAATGACCTTCTTGAGGGGAAGGACAACGTCGGATTCACCTACCTCCTTCTTTCCTATCACAACTTGACCATACTCGATCCCTCTCGCGGTTTCCACAATTACGGATTGTTCCTTCTCCACGGGGAGGTCGAGCGGATCAAAGTAATATATTTTGCCCGCTTTCTTAAAGCGGACACCTACTACACTGTACAAAAATAAACCCCCTTGTGCCTGTACATATTGGCCATTCTTCGGGCCTGGGGGTGTGCTCACGCCGGAGTGTTACCGCCCAAACCCATCAATAACTGCTCTAAACTGAGCTGTCCATTGACATTATAGCGTAACTTCTTCTGACACTCTGCGGCCAAATCCATGTATGACACCCACTGTGCTGTGCTGCGGGCTGATGCATGACCAGTGATATACTCTGCCTGATCTATGAAAACGAGAGACTCTTTCCTTCCATACTGGACATGGATCATGTCCTTAAACCATAAATGAAACATACTGAACAATAAGTCCAGATGATCGGAGAGTTCGGTTTTGAACACTTTTTGACTCGCGGTGATCATCGCAGAGCCACTGCGGGTCAAAGACTCCTTCCCTAATTGTAACACTACGTTTCTAATTTCTGCAAACCAATTCTCATTCAATATTTTCCTGCACTCGTCAAGTCCGGACGCCAGATGAACAGCGCAGCGTACAAGCGCGGCAGGATAGCCCTCACCTACAAGGACCTTTTCCATCATCTGCGGATCAAGGGCCCGGAACGGGACTAGCTGTGATCGTGATTGAATGGTGGGCAGAAGGGCTTGTCCATTCTCGGCAATCAGTATGGCGACGGCAGGCGCCTGCGGCTCCTCAAGAAATTTCAGCAGGCTGTTGGCTGCCTGCGTGGTCATCTTCTCCGCACGGTCAATAATATATACCTTGGGATTCCGGTTCTCCGATCGATAGGAGAATATCCGCTGAAGATCGCGGATCTGATCGATCTTGATGCTGGCCCCATCCGGCTCGACCATCGTCAGATCCGGATGGTTGCCGTGCTCCACCTTGCGGCATTCCAAACATTGCCCGCAAGCATCGTCTTCCCGTTCCGTACAAAACAATGCCTTGGCAAACGTAAGCGCCGTCTGCATCTGTCCGGCACCGTTTGGGCCGCTAAACAGATAGGCATGACTGACAGCATTACGGCGCAAGGCATTTTGCAGCAGTTGCTTCGCAGTCTCTTGACCTACGATATCGTTAAAAGACATATGTCCTCACCTTCTACCAATCCTTCATGATCCTCTATTACGGAACACTCCATCATTTCAAGTAACTTCCTTACTGCTTGCGGCTAGAATACAAGATTGATCAACATGCCTCGGATTTCCCCTACCTTGTTCAGCAGATCAATTCTCCCCTGCTCTGTATCCAGCAGCTCATCCGCCATCTCGAGCAGCGCCGAATCGACCTCATCGATTACGTTATAGCGCTTGCCGCGCCCCCGGCGGTCCCAGCCTCGTGTTTCCTTCATTTTTACCCCGCGACGAACTGTTTCCTCCAAGAATCGGCGAACCATCAATTTATATGCCTTTAGCTCTCGAACGGTCATCGCTTTGGCCAAACGATCCCCTTGCATTGCAATTTCACGCATTTGACGACTCAGCTCTTCATGGGTCGCACGTTCTCCCTGCTGCTGCATCATATCCGAGAACGATCGCTTCTGAATCGGTCTGGCGTTGCCATCCGGCACCGTGATTTCGCTTTTCATGGGCCGAAAGCCCGGATTGATCTTCACCTGAATCCACCGCCTATTGCGTTATTTGTTGCATCTAATAAAACGGAGGCATCTGGTACGTTCATATCGAACAACCTATGCCTCACGTGAACGTACCTTGAAATGGTTATCTTGTCAAGCGATTCGCCGACATTGATCGAAATACAGGGTGCTTTATCCGGAGTCCATCTACAATATCCATTTATGAAAGATCATCTCCCGATTGCAGCGATCTACGGTAACTATTTTTATTATGATACAGAAGTGGTTCAGAAGACTTTCAATACAGGAGAACACAGCCGTCAAATATCCCAATAAAAACATCCGTTACGTATCTATCGCAGATCTAGAGAATGAATTTAGAAATGTTCGAAACGTTCTACAGGGAGTACAAATACCGTTGCGCCGCCAACCTGCACTTCAACCGGAAGCGGCAAATAGGAATCGGTTGTACCGCTCATAGGGGTTACCGGAGTGACCAGCTGTTCGCGGACCTTACAGCTTGTGCGAATGACGCTGAGCACACTTTCAACCTGTGAATCGTCTACCCCAATCATAAAGGTGGTGTTCCCCGCCTTCAGAAAGCCGCCCGTACTTGCAAGCTTTGTCGCCCGAAAGTTAGCTTTGACCAATGCGGCGGAGAGACGGTTGCTATCTTTATCCTGGACAATCGCAACAATCAATTTCATGGTAAACCCTCCTTGTTTATTTTGGGCATCATATGCCCTTAACACTACTTATTTGACAAACAACCTCAAAAATCCTTTAATATCGCGTCTTCCAAGTGACGATTCATTTCCCTTTCGACCTGCGCGGGTGTCTTGGAAGCATCCACGATGCGAATTCGATCCGGATTACGCTCTGCTACCAATAGATAGCCTTCCCTAACTTTCTCGTGAAATGTCAGGTTCTCCATATCCAGTCGATTCCATTCCCGTTCTGCATTCGCCACGATCCTTGACAGGCCGATCCTCGGCTCGATATCGAATAACAGCGTCAGATCCGGCATCCGGGTATCAATGGCGAACTGATTGATGCTCCATACCTCTTCCATGCCCAATCCGCGCGCATAGCCCTGGTAAACCAGGCTGCTGTCCACGAATCGGTCGCATAGGACGGTCAATCCCTGCCTTAATGCCGGCTCCACCTTCTCCACAAGATGCTGGCGGCGGGCTGCCGCATATAACAATGCTTCTGTGCGTGCATCCATCGCGGTGTGCTCCGGATCCAGAATAATGGAGCGGATCTTCTCAGCGATGTCTATGCCTCCAGGCTCGCGGGTAATCAGATACGGGATCGAATGATTCTGCATAAAGGCGGCGAGTCTGCCCATCATGGTCGTCTTACCGGAACCTTCTCCTCCTTCTAGGGTAATAAATAGTGGTCTGCGATTATTCATAGCGTATCCTGCTTTCATCATTTGTTGATCATATGCCCAAGTTTTACGTACCGGCGCATAACGGAGGTTTCCATCCTTTACGTTTCCTTGTAAACGACAATGGTTTGCAGCGTGGGATCGGTTATTCCTTGACACTTGGCCCCGGCCATCCTCAATGCCAGCATTCTCTGTTCCATTTCTGCTGTTATGTCTTCGCCGGGGTATAATATCGGAATGCCTGGCGGATACGGAATAACCATCTCGGCCGCCTTTCGCCCGGCGCTCTTTGCTAACGGCACCGATTCCAATCGCTCCTTGTCAATCGGCTTGAGCGAGAAAGGGACTGGAGCTGAATATGGAGCCTGTCGCAGCAAATTGTTCCACGTGGAAACATCGGAGACCGAACTTTCTTCAGTTAACAAGTTAGCATCGACATTGAAGTGAGAAGAGCCCTCATTCAAGTGGATCCCCGGCCGCTCGTACTTCGCGAAATCCCCCTGTTCCCGCAATTTCCGGATCAGTAATTCCGTATCTTCCGCAGCAGTGCCTGGTTCCATTCCGGTCTCATCTGTCTTCTCCCCCTGCTCTACAATATGCACAAGAGCCCATAAGACGTGATTCGCATCTTCGCGGGTCGATCCCAATGTAAACAATAAGACGACGCGCAGCTCGTCGCTCATCTCCGGCACACAGCCGCGCGCCTCCAGTGCGCGCTGGAGTGCATACCCGCTAAGGGCCCCGGTGCGGTCATAAATGACCGCCTTGAACGGGTCCTGGCGGGTATACGCCGCGGCGGCTGTGCCCGCGGCGCTATCCTCGGGCTGCGGCGGCTGTAGCAGCCCGAAGCGCGGCAGCTTCGCGAGGCCGCGCCGGAAGGCATCCACGGCGGCCAGGCCAGCCGTGAAGGCGCCTGCGCCCTGCTTGTGCAGCAGGTGCCGCGCCAGATCCAGCGAAGCCATGAGCGGGTACGAGGGGCTGGAGCTTTGCACCATCGCCAGCCGCTGGCGCAGCAGGCTCCGGTCGAGCAGCCCGCCCTGTACATGCAGCATGGCTCCCATCGTCATTGCGGCTAACATCTTGTGCGTGGATTGGACCACGCCGTCCGCGCCGCATGACAAAGCATTCATCGGCAGCTGTGGATGCTGCCCGTAATGCGCTCCGTGCGCTTCGTCCACCAGCAGCGGCACTCCGCGCTTATGGCAGGCCTCCGCCAGCGGCCTTAAGTCGCTCCCCATCCCGTAATAGTTCGGCATCGTGATGATCGCTCCCTTGGCCTCAGGGAAGGCCTCAAGAGCCGCTCTCAGCGTAGCTTCTGATGGGGCAACGGCTAAACCGCTCTGCTTGTCCAGCTCCGGCTGAAGAAACACCGCCCTTGCACCGGCCAGCATCAATCCGTTCAACACGGACTTATGTACGTTCCGCTGCACCAGCACGAGATCGCCCGGCTCACGGCATACCGTCAGGATCAGCGCCAGATTGCCGGCCGTGCTTCCGCCCACCAGGAAAAAGCTTTCTTCGGCGCCAAAACAATCGGCAGCCAGCTCCTGCGCTTCCTGAATCACGCCTTCCGGATGAAATAAATCATCGGTTCCGGTAATTTCCGTCACATCGATGCGCATTGCCTCTCGCAGCATCTCCGCTGCGCCACCTTCTGCCCCGTATACCCTGCCGTTCTTATGGCCGGGTACATGAAAAGATGAAGCCCCGCGTTCCCGGTATAACCTTAAAGCTTCAGTAAGTGGGGCACGCTCTCTATGTGTAGTCATCGACATATCCCTTCGGATTACATTCTCTAACCTATTTTAACGCAAATTGAAACCTACGCCTACGTTTCCATGTCCTGAAAATCCTCTCTAAACAAAAAAAGGCCCTTACTTCAGGCCCATTTAACACGCGTACCCGCGCCTATGCATTCTTCGGCATCGCAATCTGTTTTAATTGACGGATAAAAAAATGATATTTGGCATCTTCCGCACTGGTATGGACGATTTCCGATTCACATTCCTCGCATACGAATTGCGATACAATGGTGATTCCATCGGTCTTCGACTGATTGCATATGATACATACGTGTTCGGTCAATTCTTCCATAACCATCCCACCTTGATCCTTTTCCTATTAGTATGACACAGTTTCTATTATTTTAAACCTTTTCATAGGATATCTTTCTACGCTTTATTTATATGTACCCCTTGATGGCCTTGTGTCTGTACCTTTTTTTCAGCTTAATAAAAATATGATTTTGTCCGATAAAAACATAAAAGACTAAAACTTCTCGTCTATCGAAATTTATCTTCTATTTAAAGGGGGACGGCATAGCCCAATGGCAGATCCACACGGTCAAGCCACCTTTTATCACTACCGCTTAATCAAGAAAATCCAGTTTTCCAAAAGCTTGCTCATCCTCTACTTAAGTCTGCCTTGGCTTGCTGCAGCTGCAGGGACCCTATGGGTGTCTCCGTACATTCTGCTCTATATGCTCATCGCTTTTCCGCTTATGTTATGGATCCAGTACGTTATCGGTCATACCGTGCTTGTCCTCCTGGGAACAGGCTATCGGAAGCGCTGGCGCTTCAGGCTGAGGCTGCCTTGGCTTGGTTATATCCCAGATCAACATGTCAGCCGTCGCGTATTCATGTTGGTGCAGTTCTATACCTGTTGGGTAGGGATAGTCTTAAGCGCTATCATGGCCTTCTGGTCATCGCTGCCGTTTGCCATTGCGATTGTGTTCTGGCATCTATGGCTGCTTCTTCCGCGAGGTTATACCATGCTGCGCCTGAGCGGTCAGCGCAAAGACGGGATGTTAAAAATGAATGAGCAGGATATCTCATACTACCAGCAATAAAGTAAAGGATTTTTCGTGTTTGAATTTACTACATAGCGTTGTAACCATATTCTCTTGTACATGAAATAAAGACCTCATTCCGAAGCCGGAAGAGGTCTTTATTCATTCGCTTTATTGCTTTCCAATCCTTGTATGACTTGTTTCTTAAGCTGAGTAGGAACCGTGATTATGAGAAAATCGTCTTGCACCGACAGGTGGACGATACTTTTACCTTTTTCAAACACTAACGAAGACCCGTTGTCTTCAACTTCCTTCTGCTTCCATCCCCAGGACTCGATTTCATCCAAGTAAGGCTCAGGAATACTGTCGTCTTCCTTCAAGCCTGGAAGCGCATAGCGTACATAATCCAAGTCACTATTGCCTGTCGTCTGCTCCGTTTTATTCGCTTCCTTCGGAACCGGGAATGATTTCACATTCGCTGCCCCGTCAAAGGATTTCCAGCTTGGTTCCGTGGATGCCCCGCATCCGGATCCGATTAACAGTATCGTACCCGCACAGATCATTCCTGCCACATGCAGACCACTTTTACGCAACATGTCATTGTCCTCCTTCCCCCACAATAACCGGTCTCCAGATGAGTATTCATAGTTGGTTGGTTAATGGAGAACCTTCCAATCAGGCCTTCATTCCTATAGCCTGCGTAAATCGGTAAACACTTACCCGATTATGCCTAATTCTATTATACTGATTTTCGGTGTGGTATCGGTAACAAAATCTTCATCTGTTTACGTCAATTTTATGATCATGTTATATAACAGAAAAGCCGCTAGCACTTACGTTTGGTGCTATTTTAAGCGTTGGACCTCTTAATACGGCAAAGCATCAAAAGTCCCATAAACAAATAAAAACCACCATCGATTACATCGACAGTGGTTTTTCGCTTGGCGACGTCCTACTCTCCCGGGACCCTTCGGTCCAAGTACCATCGGCGCTGGAAGGCTTAACGGTCGTGTTCGGTATGGGAACGCGTGGAACCCTTCCGCCATCGCCACCAAACGGTTCAGATGTTTGATCACCTGAAAACTAGATACGAAACGAATTTGCAGCACATTGAAATATATTTGGATAAGCCCTCGACCGATTAGTATTGGTCAGCTCCATGCATTGCTGCACTTCCACCTCCAACCTATCTACCTCGTCGTCTTCAAGGGGTCTTACTAATTGGGAAATCTCATCTTGAGGGGGGCTTCACGCTTAGATGCTTTCAGCGCTTATCCCGTCCGTACGTAGCTACCCAGCCATGCTCCTGGCGGAACAACTGGTGCACCAGCGGTACGTCCATCCCGGTCCTCTCGTACTAAGGACAGCTCCTCTCAAATTTCCTACGCCCACGACAGATAGGGACCGAACTGTCTCACGACGTTCTGAACCCAGCTCGCGTACCGCTTTAATGGGCGAACAGCCCAACCCTTGGGACCTACTTCAGCCCCAGGATGCGATGAGCCGACATCGAGGTGCCAAACCTCCCCGTCGATGTGGACTCTTGGGGGAGATAAGCCTGTTATCCCCAGGGTAGCTTTTATCCGTTGAGCGATGGCCCTTCCATGCGGTACCACCGGATCACTAAGCCCGACTTTCGTCCCTGCTCGACTTGTAGGTCTCGCAGTCAAGCTCCCTTATGCCTTTGCACTCTTCGAATGATTTCCAACCATTCTGAGGGAACCTTGGGGCGCCTCCGTTACTCTTTAGGAGGCGACCGCCCCAGTCAAACTGCCCGCCTGACACTGTCCCCGTACCGGATCACGGTACCAGGTTAGAACCTAGATACGATCAGGGTGGTATCCCAACGTCGCCTCCACACAAGCTGGCGCTCATGCTTCTTAGGCTCCCACCTATCCTGTACAGATCGTACCCAAATCCAATATCAAGCTGCAGTAAAGCTCCATGGGGTCTTTCCGTCTTGTCGCGGGTAACCTGCATCTTCACAGGTATTAAAATTTCACCGGATCTCTCGTTGAGACAGCGCCCAAGTCGTTACGCCATTCGTGCGGGTCAGAATTTACCTGACAAGGAATTTCGCTACCTTAGGACCGTTATAGTTACGGCCGCCGTTTACTGGGGCTTCGGTTCACAGCTTCGGGTTTAACCCCTAACCGCTCCCCTTAACCTTCCAGCACCGGGCAGGCGTCAGCCCGTATACTTCGCCTTACGGCTTCGCACAGACCTGTGTTTTTGCTAAACAGTCGCTTGGGCCTTTTCACTGCGGCCCCCTCGGGCTATTCACCCTACCGAGGCACCCCTTCTCCCGAAGTTACGGGGTCATTTTGCCGAGTTCCTTAACGAGAGTTCTTCCGCGCGCCTTAGAATTCTCTTCTCGCCTACCTGTGTCGGTTTGCGGTACGGGCACCTTCACCTGACTAGAGGCTTTTCTTGGCAGTGTGAGATCATGACCTTCGCTACTGTAATTTTCACTCCCCATCACAGCCCAGCCTTACGATGTGCGGATTTGCCTACACATCAGCCTCACTGCTTGGACGGACATCCATCAGTCCGCGTCACTACCCTCCTGCGTCACCCCATCGTTCATAACGGTTTACGGTGGTACAGGAATTTCAACCTGTTGTCCTTCGATTACGCCTTTCGGCCTCACCTTAGGTCCCGACTTACCCTGAGCGGACGAGCCTTCCTCAGGAA
>NZ_JBBOXH010000001.1:0-10000 GCF_038007545.1 Bacillus sp. FSL K6-6540 | reverse complement strand
TGCCCTCCATGCTCGTACGGATGATGGTGCCGCTTGCCGTAATGATCATGAGGTCTTCTTCCGATTTCACGACCTTCAGTGCCACAACCGGTCCATTCTTCTCCGTAATATTGATGGTCTTGATCCCTTTACCGCCACGGGTCTGGCTGCGGTAGTCGCTTGCAGGCGTCCGCTTGCCGTAACCTTTGGTCGTTACAATGAGGATATCAAGCTCCTGGTCTACTACGTCCATGCCAATGACTTCATCATTGTCGTCCAGCGTGATCCCTTTCACCCCGGTCGCGCTTCTTCCCATCGAGCGAACATCGCTCTCCTTGAAGCGGATGGACATTCCTTGCGCCGTTCCCATAATGATTTCTTGCTGACCGTCCGTCAGCTTCACCTCGATTAGGGAATCGTCCTCGCGCAGATTAATCGCAATCAGACCGCCCTTGCGGATATTCACATAATCCTCAAGCGGGGTTTTCTTAACGACACCCTGGCGTGTTGCAAAGAACAGGTAATTATCGCTGTCAAAGTTCTCCACTGGAATCACGGCATTGATCGATTCGCCCTGTTCAATTTGAATCAGGTTGATGATCGGCGTTCCGCGGGCGGTACGGCTCAGCTCTGGAATTTCATAGGCTTTTAACCGGTACGCCTTCCCTTTGTCCGTAAAGAACATCAGGTAATGGTGGGAATTCGTGACGAAGAGATGCTCGACAAAGTCCTCGCTCTTCGTATCCATCCCCACAACGCCGCGTCCGCCCCGCTTCTGGCTGCGATAGGTGTTCGCAGGCAGACGCTTGATGTAACCCGTATGCGTAATGGTGATGATCACTTCTTCGCGCGGAATCAGATCCTCGTCCAGGATGCTGTCTTCCCCGACCGTAATTTCGGTACGGCGTTCATCCGCGAAGCGTTCCTTAATCTCTTGCAGCTCATCATTGATGATCTGAAGCACGAGATGCTCATTAGCCAAGATTTCACGGAGTTCCGCGATTCTGGCAAGCAATTCCTGATATTCGTTCTCGATCTTCTCCCGTTCGAGTCCGGTCAGGCGCTGGAGACGCATATCCAGAATGGCCTGTGCCTGCTCATGACTGAGACCGAAACGCTCCATCAAGCCCTCGCGGGCAGCCTCTGTGGTTTGGGAAGCGCGAATGAGGGCAATGACCTCATCGAGATGATCCAGTGCAACACGCAAACCTTCGAGAATATGAGCGCGGGCCTCCGCCTTCTTAAGTTCGAACTCCGTCCGGCGGCGGATAACAGTGACCTGATGCTCCAAATAATGGAACAGCACGTCGCGCAGGTTCAAGATCTTCGGTTCGTTGTTCACGATGGCCAGCATATTAATGCCGAAATTCGACTGCATGGCCGTATGCTTGTACAGGTTATTCAAAACGACATTCGGGTTGACGTCCCGGCGCAGCTCAATAACAATCCGCATGCCGTTACGGTCCGATTCATCGCGCAAATCCGTAATGCCGTCAATTCGTTTTTCGCGAACCAATTCCGCAATTTTCTCAACCAGACGGGCCTTGTTCACTTGATATGGAATCTCATGAACCACAATGCGCGCCTTGTTATTATTCTCTTCGATCGTCGCCTTCGCCCGCATCGTAACGGAACCGCGGCCCGTACGATAAGCCTGGCGAATGCCTTCGCGTCCCAGAATATAACCCGCTGTCGGGAAATCCGGTCCTTGGATGTATTCCATCAGTTCCATCGGCGTGATGTCAGGGTTACGAATCATCGCCTGTACACCATCGATGACTTCACCAAGATTGTGAGGCGGAATATTGGTAGCCATCCCTACCGCGATCCCCGACACGCCGTTTACCAGCAGGTTAGGATAACGCGCAGGAAGAACCACCGGCTCCTGCTCCTCGCCGTCATAGTTCGGAGCAAAGTCTATTGTCTCTTTATTAATATCACGCAGCATTTCCATGGCAATCTTCGATAAACGAGCCTCGGTATACCGCATAGCCGCTGCCATATCGCCGTCGATGGAACCGAAGTTCCCGTGCCCATCAACAAGCATGTAACGCATGGAGAAGTCCTGCGCCATCCGGACCATGGATTCATAAACCGCGGAATCACCATGAGGATGGTACTTACCAATAACTTCGCCTACGATTCTTGCCGATTTCTTATGCGGTTTATCCGGAGCCATTCCAAGTTCGGACATCGCATACAGAATACGACGGTGTACTGGCTTCATTCCGTCCCGTACATCCGGCAAAGCCCGGCTGACAATGATGCTCATCGCGTAATCCATAAAGGACTCGCGCATCTCGGTACCAATGTCCCGATCTTTGATTTGGGAGAAATTTTCTTCCGCCATGCTGGACCTCCTTCATTTTCCTATCAACCATGCCTTGATCTATGTGAAAAAAGCAGAATAGTGATCAGAAACCTAGAAACGCACTAACCTTTATTATATTACTTTCACAAACATCGCACAATTAAACACGGGATGGATCAAGTGAAAGCATGATTTTTGCCCGGAAACCGGGATATACGCCCTGTCCTCCGTGCCCCTTTTCACATACAATGCATTGCAAAGGACTTTTCGAATCATCACATCTTTATATTATACCACTGTTTGTCATACTTGTCCTATGTTTTCCGGGCATCCCCTCTCTTGTCAGAGGCAGCCACACTCTTTTAAATCAACCGATAGCACGAGTTTGTATTACGAGACAGGCAAAATCCTGTCACTCCAATCATACAGCTAAGAAAGGATGAAGATGTTTGACTATCCAACGCGTTGCAAGCAAGTGGGCGAAAACGAAAATACTGTTGAAAAACAAAGGCCTCGCCTCTTATGTTCCCGCTACCCGCCTATATTCATTGGAGACGCTTGAAGACATGCTGAATACGCATACGCTTGTGTATATCAAGCCTGACCGAGGGACCTACGGCATCGGCGTGATGTCGGTCGAACAGCTCCATTCCCAAACCGCGGATACTGATGAAACAACGGATGCTTCCTACATGCTTCGCTACGACCATAAAACCGAAGTATTTACCTCTCTGGAGAGTCTCCATAAAACATTAAGCGACTTGTTTCAAGGCAAGGACTATCTGGTTCAGCAAGGCATCCACCTGCTCCGTCATAAGGACCGTCCCTTTGATCTTCGTGTACTTACCCAAAAGAGTCCCTCCGGTCAGTGGGTGAGCACAGGAATAATCGGCCGGGTCGCGGCCAAAAATAAAATCATTACCAACCATCACAGCGGCGGCGTGGTTCATCACTACAAACCGCTAATGCTCGAGCATATGACGGCTGAAGAAGCAGGGAATATCCGCAGAGAACTGAATACGCTTGGAGTGAACGTCGCTTCGCAGCTGCAAAAAACGTATCCGAACCTGAAAGAAATCGGCCTGGATGTTGCGATTGACGATCGCTGGAACATTTGGATCCTGGAGGTTAATACCAAACCTGCACTGTTCCCGTTTAAGAAATTCTTCAAGGATCCCAGCATCTACAAACAGGTAGAAAAATACGCCAATGCTTACGGACGCAACTTATCCAGCAAGAAGAAAACCAAAAAAACCGGTTAGCAAGTCTCTCTGAATCGGTTGGGTCCTGTTATGCAACGACTCACGGCCTGTGCCCGTTATTAACGAAAAAAGGGGTGTTCCCCTGAGGTCTTCAAAGACCTTGGGGATACCCCTCTTTAGCTTGCAGTACTTTATACGTCCAAATTCCGGACCGACTTCGCATGCTCCTGAATGAAATCCCGGCGCGGCTCCACGTTATCGCCCATCAGGGTATCGAACAACGTATCGGCCAAGATCGCATCCTCGATCGTCACCTGGAGCATCGTACGGCTCTCGGGATCCATCGTCGTCTCCCACAGCTGACCGGCGTTCATCTCGCCGAGACCTTTGTAACGCTGTACGTTGATTTTGACGTTCTCGCCGAATTCCTTGATGATCTCGTCGCGTTCTCTCTCACTGCCGGCATACCGGATCACCTTGTTGCGCTCGATCTTGAAGAGCGGCGGTTGGGCGATGTAGATATAACCCGCTTCCACCAGCTTACGCATGTAACGGTAGAAGAACGTCAGCAGCAAGGTACGAATATGCGCACCGTCGACGTCGGCATCGGTCATGATAATGATTTTGTGGTAACGGGCTTTGGCGAGATCGAAATCCTCCGCAATCCCCGTGCCCAGAGCCGTAATGATGGCTCGGATCTCCGCATTGGACAGGATGCGGTCAAGCCGTGCCTTTTCCACGTTGAGAATTTTACCACGCAGCGGCAAAATCGCCTGGAAATGCCGATCGCGCCCCTGCTTGGCGGAACCGCCGGCAGAGTCGCCTTCGACGATGTACAGCTCACTGATGGAAGCGTCCTTGGAGGAGCAGTCCGCCAGCTTACCCGGCAATGCGCTGACTTCAAGGGCGCTCTTCCGGCGCGTCATCTCGCGGGCTTTACGAGCCGCTTCGCGGGCACGCGATGCTTGGAGCGCCTTCTCCAGGATCCGGCGGGAAACCGCCGGGTTCTCCTGCAGGAACTCCTGCAGCTTCTCCGCGAACAAGGATTCCACGATCCCGCGCACTTCGCTGTTGCCGAGCTTGGTCTTCGTTTGTCCTTCGAATTGCGGCTCCGGCACTTTGACCGAAATGATCGCCGTCAATCCTTCGCGCACGTCGTCACCCGACAGGTTGCTGGTGTTATCTTTGATTAATCCCGTTTTGCGGGCATAGTCATTGATGATCCGGGTGAGCGCGCTCTTAAAGCCGGATTCATGCGTTCCGCCTTCGTGCGTGTTGATATTATTGGCAAAAGAATAAATATTCTCGGTATAGCTGTCGTTATACTGAAGCGACACTTCCACCTGGATGTTATCGCGTGAACCCTCTACATAGATCGGGTCTTCGTGCAGGGCTTCCTTCTTCTCATTCAGGAACTTGACGTATTCGATGATACCGCCTTCGTACTTGAAGTAGTCGGAGGCACCCGTACGTTCGTCCGTCAGCGTAAGCGCGATGCCCTTGTTCAGGAACGCCAACTCGCGGATCCGTGTAAGCAGGGTGGTATAATCATAGACCGTCGTTTCCGTGAAAATCTCCGGATCCGGCAGGAAGGTTACCGTAGTCCCGTGATCGTCGGAATCCCCGATGACTTTGATGTCATATTGAGGTACGCCGCGATGATATTCCTGCTGGTAGATGTGCCCGTCACGTTTGACCTGAACCACGACTTTCGAAGACAGTGCATTCACGACCGAAACGCCGACACCATGCAGACCGCCGGATACTTTATACCCGCCGCCGCCAAATTTACCGCCGGCATGAAGGACGGTCATAACCACTTCCAGCGTAGACTTCTTCAGCTTGGCGTTCTCGCCGACCGGAATGCCGCGACCGTTATCGATAACGGTTATGCTGTTATCCTCATGGACAATGATTTCGATATGGTCGCATATTCCCGCCATCGCTTCGTCAATACTATTGTCCACAACTTCCCATACCAAATGATGCAAACCCTTGGCACTGGTAGATCCGATATACATACCCGGCCGTTTACGAACGGCTTCCAATCCTTCCAGTACCTGAATCTGATTCTCATCATATGTCGGTTGATTCATAGACATGCCTTCACCTACTTCTACAGATTCTGTTATGCCTGAGCTATAAAATGATTCGCTCGTTTCTTAAGTGTTGCAGAGGAAATCGGAGAGTAATAGACGATCGATTTCGTCACCACGATGGATTTCGGATCCTCTTCGCCAATCAACTCCACGACTTTATGCTGCTGGGCATGCGTGACGAACTGCTTGGAGATTTTCGAGGATTTCTCTATCGAGATATCGAATATCCCAACCAGCTCTGACGAACGGATGATCTTCTCTCCGCCCAAATGAATATACATATGGAATCACTCCTTAAGAGCCCACCTGTCCGTCATGGACATGAAAAATGCTGGCACCCTTCAATTTGTCGGTATTCAAACTCTCAATGCCCGTCGCCGTGATGAATGTCTGCACTTTGCTCTGGAATGTCTCGATCAATTGTGTCTGCCGGTACGGATCCAATTCAGAAAGCACATCATCCAGAAGCAGCACCGGATATTCACCGATCTCTTCCTGTATCAGCTCGATTTCAGCCAGTTTCAAAGATAGCGCCGTCGTCCGCTGCTGACCTTGAGATCCATACGTTTGGACTTCTTTGCCATTAATATAAAAAGCCAGATCATCTCGATGAGGACCTGCCAATGTCATACCGCGCCGTATTTCTTGCTCTTTCATTTGTGATAATTTTATCATAAATGTCTCAAATAAGACAGCTTCATCTTCTTCCTCCGCGTCGGCAAAGGATGGAAGGTAGTGCAAAGAGAGGTCTTCCAGGCCGTTGGTGATCCCCTGATGGATGCTTTCCGCCCACTTTTGCAGCTTTTTTATAAATTGTTTCCTCTTCTTGACGATTTTAACACCATGTTCTGCCAATTGGCTGTTCCAAATTTCAAGCATCGCCTGCTCGGTGCTGCCCTTCCCCCACAATTGCTTCAGCAGATTGTTGCGCTGCACGAGCACCTTCTGGTATTGCTGCAGATGAAACAGGTAGCTTGGGGCCACCTGCCCGATTTCCATGTCAAGAAACCGGCGGCGGACCCCCGGCGTGCCTTTGACAATCTCCAGATCCTCGGGCGCAAACATCACGACATTGAGCGAGCCGATGAAATCGCTAAGCTTCCGCTGCTCAAGCCCGTTGATTTTTGCCTTCTTCCCCTGCTGAGACAAGCTCAGCTCTAGCCTCAAAGTGCCGTACTTGCGGTCAATCTCGGCAGATATATGGGCACTGGACTGCTCGAACCCGATCAATTCGCGATCCTTGGAGGTACGGTGGCTCTTCGTTAAAGCAAGCACGAAGAGCGCCTCCATCAAATTCGTCTTTCCTTGGGCATTGCGTCCGATGATCAAATTGACATCGCCAAATGCCTCAAGCTGCAGCTTCTCGTAATTTCGGTAATGCTGCAGGCTGACATTTTTGACAAACAAGCTTATCCTCTCCCTCGTCTTCCGCGCTTAGCGCCAAAGCGGCTGCGGGAGGCTGTCTATTGTGCTGCCACCTGAAACGTCCCGCAATCCTCTACCTTGACGATGTCGCCGGGAACCAGTTTGCGTCCGCGCCGCTCTTCCTTCTCGTCGTTGACCAGAACTGCCCCTTCCGCAAGCAGCGCCTTCGCCATCCCACCTGTGGATACGCAATCGGATAGCTTCAAGAACTGATCCAGCTTGATATATTCACTGTGGATAAAAATTTGTTTCATGACTTCGTCCTTTCATCCCTATCAACATGGGGATAACTTTAATTGGCCGTACGGTACGGCAGAATAATATATTGGCTCTTGCTGTCGTCGAGCGGCTTCAGGATGATCGGGCTCATGACGCCCATGAAAGCGATCATCAGCTGTTCGCTTTCAACCACCTTGAGCACGTCCAGCATGTATTTCGAGTTGAACGAGATTCGCAGCGGCTCCCCTTTGAAATCGATCAGGTCCAATTCCTCACGCACTTTACCAAGCTCGGAAGAGCTGGAAGAGATCTCGATGCCGCCATGTTCCATCGTTTGCAGGAGAACAATGTTCGTTTTCTCCTCTTTGGAGAGCAGGTAGGCACGATCGATCGACTCGCTTAATTTTTTTGTGTCCAAA
Source organism: Bacillus sp. FSL K6-6540 (assembly GCF_038007545.1). Taxonomy (NCBI): domain Bacteria; kingdom Bacillati; phylum Bacillota; class Bacilli; order Caryophanales; family Bacillaceae; genus Bacillus; species Bacillus sp. FSL K6-6540. Next base: position 2,346 of record NZ_JBBOXH010000001.1, on the reverse strand, counting down.
ACCAGTTCTGTTTTATGCGAGGTTGGAATAATTCTAGAAGTATCGGGATAAATGCCGTCCAATATACGGGAATAGAACAGAACACGGTCAATTTTAAATAATACCTGATTATCCGCGACAACGATATCAACCAGCGTATTTTGGTCCGGAATGATTTTGCTCAGCTCATTTAGCGTTTTGCCCGCAATCACGACATTGTTGAACGAAATGCCGTCAGCTCCCTCAAGATGGGCGGAGCGGGTAGCCAGTCTGTGACGGTCCGTGGCCGTAAATTTCAGCTCATTGTCGTTCAGACTCCATAATACACCCGTCAAAATAGGGGTGGTTTCATGGGTGGAAATGGAGAATACCGTTTGTTTGATCATGTTTTTCAACAGATCACCTGGCAAAGAAACGGTTTGGCTGCCCTCGATGTTAGGCAATACCGGGAATTCCTCCGGATCCAAGCCGACCATCTGGATTTCCGTGGCTCCCGAAGAAATAAAGGTCTGGAAGTTTTCTTTGACCTCCATCTGAATTTCCTGGGAAGGCAGTTTCTTGATGATTTCAACGAAGAACTTGGCAGGCAGCACAACGCTGCCAGGCTGCTCTACCTGAACGATGGTATGCTTCTCATCCTCCGCAGGAATAAACGATTGAATGGAAATATCCGTATCGCTGGCTGTTAGCGTGACGCCCGAATACGTGACATCCAGTTTAATGCCGCTGAGGATCGGAATCGTGGTTCGGCTGGAGATCGCCTTCGATACGTGTTGAATGGATTCGTTTAATACATTTTTTAATATGCTGATTTTCATCAAGTTCACTCCTTACGGAAAAATGAGAGGGGGTTTTTCTCTTGGCGGAAGCCAAGGGGATTCCCCTCTTTATGGTTAATTTATTTATTAATTATTATTAGTAATAGTAATAGGGACACTGAATATGTGGATAAGCCTCGTAAAAGGCATAAAATTAAGCCTATCCACATGTGTATAGATTGTGCATAGGCTTTGAACTTGTTCAGGTTGGATTTTTGATTTTCTCCGTAATGTTATTGACCACTTTGAAAAGCTCTTGGTCCGTTTTCAGAGATTGGGTAATCTTCTCATGGGCATGAATGACAGTGGTATGATCCCGGCCTCCGAATGCCTCTCCGATCTTGGGAAGGGAATAGTCGGTTAATTCGCGGGACAAGTACATGGCAATTTGCCGCGGAAACGCGACGGCTTTGGTCCGTTTGCGGGCTTTAAAGTCTTCCAGTCTCAGGTTGTAATACTCGCCGACCTTCTGCTGGATGTCCTGAATCGTAATCATTCTCGGCCGGCTGGACGGGATGATATCCTTCAAGGCTTCGGCTGCCAGATGCGTTGTAACGTCCTGATTGGTCAGGGAGGAATAAGCGACGACACGGATAAGGGCACCTTCAAGCTCACGAATGTTCGTATCGATCTGATTGGCGATATACATCATGGCTTCGTTCGGAATATCCAGATTCTCGGCCTTGGCCTTCTTGCGAAGGATGGCGATCCGCGTCTCCAGATCCGGCGGTTGAATGTCGGTGATCAATCCCCATTCGAAACGGGAACGGAGCCGTTCTTCCAGCGTCGGGATCTCCTTGGGGGGACGGTCACTGGATATGATAATCTGCTTCCGCTCTTCATGCAGGGCGTTAAACGTATGGAAAAATTCCTCCTGCGTCGATTCTTTCCCGGCCAAGAACTGGATATCGTCAATGAGCAGAATATCAACGTTGCGGTACTTGTTGCGGAAGCTTTCTGCGCGGTTGTCCCGAATGGAGTTGATGAACTCGTTGGTGAATTTCTCGGAGGAAATGTACACGACTTTGCTGCTGGGATTGTGCTCCAAAATGTAGTGGCCGATGGCATGCATCAAGTGCGTTTTTCCAAGGCCTACTCCACCATATAGGAATAACGGGTTATACGCCTTAGCCGGAGCTTCGGCAACGGCGAGCGAGGCAGCATGTGCGAACCGGTTGCCCGAGCCGATGACAAACGTGTCAAACGTATACTTCGGGTTCAGCATATGGGACTGAATTTCTTCACCGGATATTTCAAGCGGCGGCGAGGGCTGCTGCGGAGCAGGTTCGTGTGCCTTCGTCTCTTCGATCACGAAGCGAACGTCGACCTGCTTGCCCACCACCTCCAGCACGGTTGCACTAACCAGCTTGGTGTATCGGCTCTCCAGCCATTCCACAGCAAACGTTGTCGGCGCGGAAATGACGACGGAGTGATCATTAATGGTCAATGCCTTGGTAGCTTTAAACCAAGTGTCAAAACTCGGTTTGCTCAGCTTGGTTTGTATGATCGATAATATTTCTTGCCATAATTCGGAAGTATGGCTTTCCAA